>NZ_JAQQFM010000046.1:0-204 GCF_046025995.1 Herbaspirillum lusitanum | reverse complement strand
TATTTTTCCGGTGATGAACGAGATAAAAAACTGCACTCCAAAGGGACCAAGGTCTACCAGCTTAAAGCCTTAAATAGCCAAGGCTATGTCGTCACCGTAGATGACATCAACGGCGATCCAAAAACACGGGATCGCGAAATGTACTACTGCCTTATCCGTCCGCCCAAGGCAGTTTGTGGACAAGGACGAGCGAGGCGCCTGAGC
>NZ_JAQQFM010000045.1:0-225 GCF_046025995.1 Herbaspirillum lusitanum | reverse complement strand
TGCCGACAGAGCTTGAAAATTGACGCATGTTCCTACTGCGCCCGCGTGATCGCCTGCCGACCGGTGCTCGCCATCCTCGTGTGCACCAGCACACTGCGGTGGCGGCGCTCCGGTCGTCAGACGCTGACGCGGGCTCGCGACGGAACCTGCGCCAATTTTGATCTGAAGACGTAAATTAAAAGAATCAACCTACTCAATCGGAAAGAACCAAACATGGCTCTGCTC
>NZ_JAQQFM010000044.1:0-231 GCF_046025995.1 Herbaspirillum lusitanum | reverse complement strand
GATGTGATCCCCAAACTGGAACGCCGTCGACAGCACCTTGTCGTTGTTGCGGTACAGCTTCGAGAACAAATGCACTCCAACGCCCGCTTCTCCGTAAAAACCCTTGCCGTCGTCTCCCTGGAAGCGAAACACCGGCGTCAGTCCAATATCCGTCAACGTCCCGCTGTCGTTCGTATTGTTGTAGTGATTCATCTTCCACTGCGCTACAGATAAATCCCAGTAACCGCCGAT
>NZ_JAQQFM010000043.1:0-236 GCF_046025995.1 Herbaspirillum lusitanum | reverse complement strand
CCCGAATAGTCCACCGTGTCGATGCCAAGACCGCCGGTAAAACTGTTCGCCACGGCGCTGGCGATGAAGGTGTCGTTGTAATCCGTACCGATGACGTTTTCGATGTTGAAGTAGGTATCGCCTGCAGCGAATCCACCACTGCCGGTGCCGGCAGCCAGATTGACGGTCACGCCATTGCCGTCGTTGGCCTTGGCATAGCTGACCGTATCGACACCGGCGCCACCGTCGAAGCGATT
>NZ_JAQQFM010000042.1:0-269 GCF_046025995.1 Herbaspirillum lusitanum | reverse complement strand
CGCTGGCTGGGCCAGCAGGCCGAGGCGCTGGGCGTGGAAATCTTCCCCGGCTTCGCCGCCGCTGAAATTCTTTATAACGAGGACGGCTCGGTCAAGGGCGTCGCCACCGGCAACATGGGCATCAACCGCGAAGGCGAGCCGACCGGCGCCTTCCAGCTCGGCATGGAACTGCACGCCAAATACACCTTCTTTGCCGAAGGCGCGCGCGGCCATCTGGGCAAGCAACTGATTTCAAAATACAAGCTCGACGCCGGCCGTGATCCGCAGAC
>NZ_JAQQFM010000041.1:0-298 GCF_046025995.1 Herbaspirillum lusitanum | reverse complement strand
TGTGGGTACCGGCGGCACTGGCAGTCTGGCCAATGGCGATACCTACACCAACATCCAGGACGTGACCGGCGGCAGCGGCAACGATCTCTTCTACGCCAGCGCGGCGCACAATAATTTCTTTGGCGGCGCGGGTGTCGATACGGTCAGCTACGAGCGTTCGAGTGACGGGGTCGGGGTGACGGTAGATCTGGTCGCCAAGACCGGCACCGGCGGCTTTGCCGACGGCGATACGTACGACAGCATTGAAAACGCCATCGGCACCGCCAACAACGACACCTTCATCGCGAGTCTGGATGCG
>NZ_JAQQFM010000040.1:0-298 GCF_046025995.1 Herbaspirillum lusitanum | reverse complement strand
CGTGGGTACCGGCGGCACTGGCAGTCTGGCCAATGGCGATACCTACACCAACATCCAGGATGTGACCGGCGGCAGCGGCAACGATCTCTTCTACGCCAGCGCGGCGCACAATAATTTCTTTGGCGGTGCGGGTGTCGATACGGTCAGCTATGAGCGTTCGAGTGACGGGGTCGGGGTGACGGTGGATCTGGTCGCCAAGACCGGCACCGGCGGCTTTGCCGACGGCGATACGTACGACAGCATTGAAAACGCGATCGGCACCGCCAACAACGACACCTTCATCGCGAGTCTGGACGCC
>NZ_JAQQFM010000039.1:0-322 GCF_046025995.1 Herbaspirillum lusitanum | reverse complement strand
TGCCAACGACGGCAACGGCGTCACGATCGATCTGAATCACACCGACGGCACCGGCACCAGCGGCGGGTTTGCTGCCGGCGACAAGTTCAATGGCATCGAGAACGTGACCGGTACGCAATACGACGATACGTTCTTTGCCAATGTCGTAGCCAACAAGTTCGATGGAGGCAGCGGCACGCTGCATAACCGCGTCAACTATTCGTATTCGGTCAACGGCGTCAAGGTTGACCTGTTCAATAATGTCGGCGGCGATGCGGTGACGGGGCAAGTCAGTTACGCCAACGGCGACACCTATGTCAACATCCAGGATGTCACCGGCAGC
>NZ_JAQQFM010000038.1:0-334 GCF_046025995.1 Herbaspirillum lusitanum | reverse complement strand
GGCGCCGCCCGGGAACACCAGTTTCGGCAGCGATTGCAAACCGCCGGCCGCAATCGCGCGCGCGCCATAGGCCAGACGCTTGCCGCCTTCAAAGAATTTGCGAATCTCGGGATGGGTCTTGTAGCGCTGGAATTCTTCGTAAGGCGAGAGGTAGGGATTCTCATAGCCCAGGCCGACCACGTAACCCACCGCCACCTGATTATTCTCCAGGTGATACAGGAAGGAGCCGCCGTAAGTCTTGCCATCCAGCGGCCAGCCGGCGGTGTGCACCACCAGGCCAGGCTGATGCATCTTGGGATCGATTTCCCAGATTTCCTTGATGCCGAGGCCGTAA
>NZ_JAQQFM010000037.1:0-334 GCF_046025995.1 Herbaspirillum lusitanum | reverse complement strand
CTACGGCCTCGGCATCAAGGAAATCTGGGAAATCAATCCCAAGCTGCATCAGCCTGGCCTGGTGGTGCACACCGCCGGCTGGCCGCTGGATGGCAAGACTTACGGCGGCTCCTTCCTGTATCACCTGGAGAATAATCAGGTGGCGGTCGGTTACGTGGTCGGCCTCGGTTACGAAAATCCCTACCTCTCGCCCTACGAAGAATTCCAGCGCTACAAGACCCATCCCGAGATTCGCAAATTCTTTGAAGGCGGCAAGCGTCTGGCCTACGGCGCGCGCGCGATTGCAGCCGGCGGCTTGCAGTCGCTGCCGAAACTGGTGTTCCCGGGCGGCGCG
>NZ_JAQQFM010000036.1:0-334 GCF_046025995.1 Herbaspirillum lusitanum | reverse complement strand
ACCGGTGGCGCCGCCGCCTTGCGGGTGGTCGGCTTCGGGACGGTCTTCATGGCGCGGCGAGGGCCACAGGCCCGCCGGACGCGTCAGCATGATGATCACCATGGCCAGGCCGTAGAGCAGCTGGCGCAGCACTTCGGCGTCGATCCAGACTTTGCCGAACAGGCTCATCTGCACCGGCTCCACCACGTGGCGCAGCACTTCCGGCAAGGCCGCCAGGATCACGCCGCCCAGTACCACGCCGGGGATGTGGCCAATGCCGCCCAGCACTACCATGGCCAGCACCGCAATCGATTCGGTCAGCGAGAAGGATTCCGGCGACACAAAGCCCTGGAAC
>NZ_JAQQFM010000035.1:0-334 GCF_046025995.1 Herbaspirillum lusitanum | reverse complement strand
ATTCCAGGGCTTCGTCTCGCCGGAATCCTTCTCCCTGACCGAATCGATTGCGGTGCTGGCCATGGTAGTGCTGGGCGGCATTGGCCACATCCCCGGCGTGGTGCTGGGCGGCGTGATCCTGGCGGCCTTGCCGGAAGTGCTGCGCCACGTGGTGGAGCCGGTGCAGATGAGTCTGTTCGGCAAAGTCTGGATCGATGCCGAAGTGCTGCGCCAGCTGCTCTATGGCCTGGCCATGGTGATCATCATGCTGACGCGTCCGGCGGGCCTGTGGCCCTCGCCGCGCCATGAAGACCGTCCCGAAGCCGACCACCCGCAAGGCGGCGGCGCCACCGGC
>NZ_JAQQFM010000034.1:0-475 GCF_046025995.1 Herbaspirillum lusitanum | reverse complement strand
TGTAGATTTGCATCGAAAACTGACCCACTTTGCTGGGATTTTTGCATCGAAAATTGACCCACGTTTGAGACACAATCCTACCTAGGCAATCAGGTGGGAGATTGGAGTGATCGACGTGGCATTACTAGGAATTATTCGGCGCTGGCACCTACGAGACCAGATATCGCTAAGAGAGATCGCCAAGCGACTTGGCATTTCAAGGAACACCGTTAGACGTCACCTGCGCTCTGAAACTGTAGAGCCAGCCTACGCAGACCGACGTTCGGCCAGTGCTTTGGATGCATACGCATTCAAGCTTTCAACGTGGCTAAAAACGGAATCCACCAAATCTAGAAAGCAAAAACGCAGCCTCAAGCAGATGCACGCAGACCTGTGCGCGCTCGGGTTCGAAGGCTCATATGACCGCGTTGCCGCGTTCGCTCGCCAATGGAAGGTGGATCAGTTAGATAGGGTCAATTCTGCAAGCAAAGGAACA
>NZ_JAQQFM010000033.1:0-554 GCF_046025995.1 Herbaspirillum lusitanum | reverse complement strand
CCGCCCAGGATCAGTTCCTTGGACGAGTCGAACACGCTGCCGGCGCCGCCGGTGGAGTTCACGCTGCCGTACTTGCCGTTGGCGTCGCGCACCAGATCGTAGATCGCGCGCAGTTCCAGACCGGCATTGGTGTAGACCAGCGAGACGCCGTCCTTGCGGCCCTTGGTGGTCGAACCGGCCTGTTCACCCAGGCTGGTCTGGACGGTAGCGTTGAAGCCGCCCCAGGTCGGGGTCTGATATTCGATCACGTTGTTGGCGCCGGGCCAGTTGCGACCGTGCACCAGATTGGCGGTGCCGATGAACTGCTGACCGGTCGGATCGAGGAACCAGACGTCATTGTTGATGAACAGGTTCTTACCCACTTTCAGCGAGCCGTAGCTGCCTTCCAGGCCGACGTAGGAGCGGCGATTGAAGAGCGCGTCGCCGTTGGTCTTGCCCTTGGTGGCATCGAAGCCGGATTCCAGCAGGAAGAAGGAACTCAGTCCGCTGCCCAGATCTTCACGGCCCTTGAAGCCGATCATGCTGGTGCCCCATTGATTGCCGGCGCCGCGCAC
>NZ_JAQQFM010000032.1:0-644 GCF_046025995.1 Herbaspirillum lusitanum | reverse complement strand
TTGGCGTTCTGCTCCACCAGCAGGATCGTGATGCCTTGCGCCGATACATTGCGGATCACTTCGAAGATCTTTTCCACCATGATCGGCGACAGGCCCATCGAGGGTTCGTCCAGCAGCAGCAGTTTGGGGTGGCTCATCAGCGCGCGCGCCATCGCCAGCATCTGCTGTTCGCCGCCCGACAAGGTGCCGGCCATCTGCGCCGCGCGCTCCTTCAGGCGCGGGAAGACGCCGAACCACTTTTCCACATCGGCGTCGATCTGCGCTTTGTCATTGCTGGTGTAGGCGCCCATCAGCAAATTTTCCAGAATGCTCATGCGTGTAAACACGCCGCGCCCTTCCGGCACCATCGCCAGTTTCTTCTGCACCAGGTGGAAGGAGCTCAGCCCTTTGAGCGGTTCGCTCATGTAGCTGATGTGGCCCTCGACCTTGCAGTTGGGCAGCGTGCCGGTCACCGCTTTAAGGGTGGTGGTCTTGCCCGCGCCGTTGGCGCCGATCAGCGTCACCAGCTCGCCGTCGTTGACTTCCAGGCTGATGCCCTTGACCGCCTGAATGCCGCCGTAGGCCACGCTCAGTTGTTCAATCTTCAGTATGTTTGTTGTCATGTTGTCTTTCAATTCTTCACGTCAGTGAATCACCGGCTATCA
>NZ_JAQQFM010000031.1:0-650 GCF_046025995.1 Herbaspirillum lusitanum | reverse complement strand
CTGATCGGCTGCGAAGCCGGCTTCCTCAACGCCAGCCGCATCAAGGGCAGCCACGCGGCGATCAAGTCCGGCATGATGGCGGCCGAATCGGTGTTTGCCGCCTTGAATGAAAACCGCCAGTTCGACGAACTGAGCAGCTATCCGCAGGCCTTTGAACAATCCTGGCTGCACGAAGAACTGCACCGGGCACGCAACTTCAAGCCATCGATGAGCAAGGGTCTGCTGACCGGTACCTTGCTGGTCGGCATCGATCAGGTGCTGCTGGGCGGCAAGGCGCCGTGGACCATGCATCACACGCATGCCGATCACGAATGCCTGAAGCCGGCAGCGCAATGCACACCGATTGCGTATCCGAAACCGGACGGCAAGCTGACTTTCGATCGCCTGTCGTCGGTGTTCATCTCCAACACCAATCATGCTGAAGACCAGCCGATTCACCTGACGCTGAAAGACAAGAGCGTGCCGGTGAAGGTGAATCTGGCGGAGTATGCGGGCCCTGAGGCGCGTTACTGCCCGGCCGGTGTGTATGAATTCGTGAAGAACGACGACAACACCGAGCGCCTGCAGATCAACGCGCAGAACTGCGTGCATTGCAAGACCTGCGACATCAAGGACCCGACGCAGAATATCGTGTGGGTCACGCCTGAGGG
>NZ_JAQQFM010000030.1:0-757 GCF_046025995.1 Herbaspirillum lusitanum | reverse complement strand
TGGCCTGATCGGCCCCAACGGCGCCGGCAAGACCACCTTCTTCAACGTCATCACCGGCCTGTATCAGCCCGACACCGGCGACTTCGAACTGGCCGGCAAGCCCTATTCGCCGAGCGCCCCGCATGAAGTGGCCAAGGCCGGCATCGCGCGCACCTTCCAGAACATCCGCCTGTTCGGCGAGATGAGCGTGCTGGAAAACGTGATGGTCGGCTGCCACGTGCGCACCAAGCAAAACGTGTTCGGCGCCGTGTTCCGCCACAAGGCTGCGCGCGAAGAAGAAGCGCAGATCCGCGAGAAGTCGCAACAGCTGCTCGACTTCGTGGGCATCGGCAAGTTCTCCAAGCGCACGGCGCGCCACCTCTCCTACGGCGACCAGCGCCGTCTGGAAATCGCCCGGGCGCTGGCGACGGAGCCGCAACTGCTGGCGCTGGACGAACCGGCGGCCGGCATGAACGCCACCGAAAAGCTGGGCCTGCGCGAATTGCTGGTCAAGATCCAGGCCGAAGGCAAAACCATCCTGCTGATCGAGCACGACGTCAAACTCATGATGGGCCTGTGCAACCGCATCACGGTGCTGGATTACGGCAAGCCGATTGCCGAAGGCGTGCCGGCCGATGTGCAGAAAAATCCGGCAGTGATCGAAGCCTACCTGGGCGCCGGCCATTAATGGGCGCATCAGGCTACTGCGCGCGCCCGCTACGCCTGCTGCGACGGCGTTCGAGACATGCCACAGAGTAGTCAATATGCTGGTCGTAAT
>NZ_JAQQFM010000029.1:0-757 GCF_046025995.1 Herbaspirillum lusitanum | reverse complement strand
CGGCCTGATCGGCCCCAACGGCGCCGGCAAGACCACCTTCTTCAACGTCATCACCGGCCTGTATCAGCCCGACACCGGCGACTTCGAACTGGCCGGCAAGCCCTATTCGCCGAGCGCGCCGCATGAAGTGGCCAAGGCCGGCATCGCGCGCACCTTCCAGAACATCCGCCTGTTCGGCGAAATGAGCGTGCTGGAAAACGTCATGGTCGGCTGCCACGTGCGCACCAAGCAAAACGTGTTCGGCGCCGTGTTCCGCCACAAGGCCGCGCGCGAAGAAGAAGCGCAGATCCGCGAGAAGTCGCAACAGCTGCTCGACTTCGTGGGCATCGGCAAATTCTCCAAGCGCACGGCGCGCCACCTCTCCTACGGCGACCAGCGCCGTCTGGAAATCGCCCGCGCGCTGGCGACGGAACCGCAACTGCTGGCGCTGGATGAACCGGCGGCCGGCATGAACGCCACCGAAAAGCTGGGCCTGCGCGAATTGCTGGTCAAGATCCAGGCCGAAGGCAAGACCATCCTGCTGATCGAACACGACGTCAAACTCATGATGGGCCTGTGCAACCGCATCACGGTGCTGGACTACGGCAAGCCGATTGCCGAAGGCGTGCCGGCCGACGTACAAAAGAATCCCGCAGTGATCGAAGCCTATTTAGGCGCCGGCCATTAATGGGCGCATCAGGCTACTGCGCGCGCCCGCTACGCCTGCTGCGCGGGTGCAGGAGGCATGCCGCAGAGTAGTCAATATGCTGGTCGTAAC
>NZ_JAQQFM010000028.1:0-857 GCF_046025995.1 Herbaspirillum lusitanum | reverse complement strand
TCTTTCGACATGAAACGCAACCCGCAGCAGGCGCGCATCAGCCTGGCGCTGCTGCTGGTGCTGATGATCGTGTTTCCCTTCATTGCCCAGCAGTTCGGCAATTCCTGGGTGCGCATCATGGACGTCGCCTTGCTCTACATCATGCTGGCGCTGGGCCTGAACGTGGTGGTCGGCTTTGCCGGTCTGCTCGATCTGGGCTATATCGCGTTCTATGCCATCGGCGCCTACACCGCCGGCTTGCTGGCTTCGCCGCAGTTCGCGGCGGTGCTGGAATCCTTCGTCAACACCTATCCGCTGGTGGGCAACTTCCTGGTGATGGTGTGCGGCCCGGAGATCGTGCAGAACGGCATTCACCTGTCGCTGTGGGTGATCGTGCCGCTGTCGGCGATGGTGGCGGCGCTGTTCGGCGCCTTGCTGGGCGCGCCGACCCTGAAGCTGCGCGGCGACTACCTCGCCATCGTCACCTTGGGTTTCGGTGAAATCATCCGCATCTTCATGAACAACCTGAACGCGCCGGTGAACATCACCAACGGCCCGCAGGGGATCAACCTGATCGACCCGATCCGCATCTTCGGCGTCTCGCTGGCCGGTGAACCGGGCTCCGGCTCGACGGTGAAGTTCCTGGGCATGAGCATGCCCTCGGTCAACGCCTACTACTTCCTGTTCCTGGTGCTGTGCATCGCCGTGGTCTTCTTCTCGGTGCGGCTGCAGGATTCGCGTCTGGGCCGGGCCTGGGTGGCGATCCGCGAAGACGAAATCGCCGCCAAGGCGATGGGCATCAACACCCGCAACGTCAAGCTGCTGGCCTTCGGCATGGGCGCCTCCTTCGGCGGTGTGGCCGGCGCCATGTTCGCCGC
>NZ_JAQQFM010000027.1:0-869 GCF_046025995.1 Herbaspirillum lusitanum | reverse complement strand
ACGCGCTCACCCATAATTCCCGAAGGACGGAGGGTCAGCACGATGATCAGCACGATGAAGGCGAAGATGTCCTGATAATTGCTGCCCAGGAAATCGCCGGTCAGGTCGCCGATGTAACCGGCGCCCAGGCTTTCGATCAGGCCCAGCAGAATCCCGCCCAGCATGGCGCCGTAGATATTGCCGATGCCGCCCAGCACCGCCGCCGAGAAGGCCTTCAGCCCCGGCACGAAGCCCATCGCAAATTGTGCGGTCGAATAATTGGCCGCCCACATCACGCCGGCAATGGCCGCCAGACCGGCGCCGATGGCAAAGGTCACCACGATCACCTTGTTGGCGTCCACCCCCATCAGACCGGCGATGCGCGGATTCTCCGCCGTGGCGCGCATGGCGCGGCCCATCTTGGTCTTCTCCACCACCAGCACCAGACCCACCATGGCCAGCACCGCCAGCACCAGCAGCATGATCTGCGTCGGCGAAATCAGCGCGCCGGCGATATGAATCGGATCCGACGGCATCACCTGCGGGAACGGCAGCGGACTGCGGCCCCAGATCATCATGGCGATCGTCTGCAGCAGAATCGAAATGCCGATGGCCGTGATCAGGGGCGCCAGACGCGGCGCATTGCGCAGCGGACGATACGCCACCCGCTCGATGAACAGGCTCACCAGGATGCAGATCGGCACTGCTCCCACAATCGCGATGATCAACTGCACGATCCCCGGCAACTGCGGCGCCGCGTTCTGCACCAGTTTGAGCAGCGACAAACCCACCATCGCCCCCACCATCAAAATGTCGCCGTGCGCAAAATTGATCAGGTTCAATACCCCGTACACCATCGTGTAACCCAGTGCGATCAGCGCGTACATGCT
>NZ_JAQQFM010000026.1:0-1059 GCF_046025995.1 Herbaspirillum lusitanum | reverse complement strand
GCTTGATGTCTATGCACGTTGATCGGCTACAGCAGGAGGTTATTCGACTTACTAGCGTCGTGGAAAGCATTCCGGAGTTAACACAGGAGCGAGTCGATGAGGCAATGCTCAAAGGGGCAAAGGCCTGCTCAGAAGGGATGACTGATGCAATGAGCATTGCCACGGGCAACGCTCAGAAGGCCGCCTCAGCCTATCAATCGGCACTAACACGTCAGCCGATATGGACGGTTGTTGCCTTAACGGCCTGCGCATTAGTCATTGGAGGCATTTGCTATGGACTTACGCCAACAATCGACACCATTAAGGAGCGAAGACAGGAATTGACAGATACAGAAGAGAAAATCAGTCAACTTAAGCTTAAATACTCAACGTGTTCCCCTCGCAATGGCGGGCCGGACAAGCCATGCGTCCGTATAGATCGGGCTCATGAAGATGAATCGTTTGGAGATTCGTCGGGACGATACGTGATCGTCAAATGAATGGTGATGAGAAAGATATGCATGTCGAAGCCGGTGCACTTAATCGCGTCACGAAAAGTTGGATGCCGACCTTCCTGCCTATCAGCTCTATTATGCAAGTTGGCGGAAAACCTCCCCGGAATTTAGCCTTGTGAGCGAAATGCTCCGCTATGAAAGGGGCTGCTAAACTCTGTGCGACATATCTCCTTTCGCGCCGAGTAGCACCGGATCATAAAGCTACAGTGGAGAACGAGAATTCCGAAAGGTTGAATACAAAAACATGTTCCAAGAAGACGATTTTGAGTATGAAGACAGCAGTCATGATCAGCCGCAATATGAGCGGCCTGAAGACATCGACTTCATGGCCCTTCCAACTGCGCTGGCTAAGCTTCATTTCTTCTGGGACGACATGTTCCTACGGTCACAAGCAAACAATGTCGCTCTCGTCGATAAATTTTTAACAGAGCTTGAATATCAAAATCTTCGCAATCTTATCGATGAGGAGCGAACGCCTCAAGGAACATATTTTCTTCTGGCCCAATCGCAAATGTGGATTTTTGCAGTGTATGAACTACTACGTACATGGGATCAGAGGGTGAGA
>NZ_JAQQFM010000025.1:0-1788 GCF_046025995.1 Herbaspirillum lusitanum | reverse complement strand
CGGCCTCTTCACAGCGCCGCTTCCAGGGTGTGATCACCGGCTTCAGCCAGATCGACAGCGCCAGAGACGTCACCACCTACGAGCTGGTGCTCGAATCGCATCTGGCGCAATTGGGACTGGGCTCGCACTGTCGCCTGTTCATCGATCAGGGCATTCCCGACATCATTGCGCAAGTCCTCGACGACAAGGGCTTCACCAGCGACACCCACTATTACCGCTTCACGCTTTATCGCAGTTATCCCCGCTTGCCGACCGTGATGCAGTGGCAAGAAAGCGATCTGGCCTTCATCCAGCGCCTGTGCCGGCGCTGCGGCATCTGGTTCAGGATGGCCGAAGGCGAATTCGGTGAGCAGATCGTGTTCGCGGACGACTTCACTCACTATCAGCGCCAGCCGGCCTTGAGCGCGCCGTTCAAGGCGCATGCCGGACTGGAGAGCATCGGCGCCGAGGCCGTGTTTGCATTGGAGACGCATACTAAAACCATTCCGGCATCGGTCTTCGTGCGCGATTACAACCGCCTCGCGGCGCCGGCGTGCATCGACGAAGAACACGCGCTGCGCACGCAAGACCGGACCGCCTTCGGTCAGGTCTATCGCTGGGGCAGTCTGCATCTGGATGCAGAACAAGCCGAATGGGAGGCGCAATTGCGCCATGAAGCGCTCTTGTGCGAGCAGGTGGTGTATCACGGCCGGGGCAATGTCCTCGGTCTGGCTCCCGGCAGTGTCTTCAATCTCAGCGGCAAGTCGCTGCCGGATGCGGAGCACGGTCAATTGATTACCCGTGTCGAACACGCCGGCGCGCGCGATGCGGCCTATACCAATCGCTATACGGCGATACCCTCGGATCGCCTGTATCGGCTGCCGCTGGAAGAAGACAATTGGCCGCGCATCGGCGGCACGGTCAGCGCCCGCATCGTCTCGCCGGATCGCTATCCCTACGCTTACCTGAATCAGGATGGCGACTACCGCGTGCAGTTCGACTTCGATCGCGAAGAACGCCAGAGCGGCCACAGCAGTTGCTGGCTGCGACTGGCCAAGCCTTTTGCGGGGGCGCTGCAGACCGGTTTCCACTTCCCGCTGATCGAAGGCACCGAGGTTGCCATCGCCTTCCACAACGGCCATCCGGATGCGCCGTATATCGCCCATGCACTGCACGACAGCCACAACAGCGACCTGATCACCCATCGCGATCGCTGGATGAGCCGCAATGAAATCCGCACCCAGAGCAACAACAAGCTGCGGCTGGAGGACTGGCAAGGCCAGGAGCACATCAAGCTGGCGACTGAGCACGGCAAGAGCCAGCTCAACCTCGGCCATCTGGTCAATGCATCCAAAGAGCCGCGTGGTGAAGGACTGGAACTGCGCACCGACGGCTGGGGCAGCGTGCGCGCCGGCAAGGGCCTGTTGCTGTCGGCCGATGCGCAGCCCAAGGCGCTGGGCAAGCAACTGGACATGAGGGAAGCCAACGCGCAGCTCAACGCTGCGCTGAATCTGAGTCAGGCCCTGGCCGATGCGACCAAGGCGGCGCAGGCGCATATCGCTGAAGTGAGCGAGCAAAAGCAACTGCTGGATCAGCGCATCAAAGAACTCAAACAAGCGGTACTGCTGGCCAGCGCTCCGGCAGGCATGGCCTTGACCAGCGGCCAGCATCTGCAAGTATCGGCGCAGAACAATCTGATCGTCACGGCCGGCGGCCATGCCGACATCAGCGTCTTCAGGAAATTCACGATTGCAGCCGGCGAAGCGATCTCGCTATGCGCGCACAAGCTGGGCATGAAGCTGTTTGCGG
>NZ_JAQQFM010000024.1:0-2513 GCF_046025995.1 Herbaspirillum lusitanum | reverse complement strand
AAGCCAAAATCCGATGTTCTTCCATTCGCAATGGAAATTCTTCGCTCAGTCGAGTTTATTGATGACTGAAACTCGGCATACAGAAAAATTAGCGTATCTATTTTCAGTCTTATCAAAGCTGCCTGTTTATAGACACCAGTTTTCTCTAACTACGAAAAGTCATGAGAACGGACATTTTACGTTTCTGCATTTCATCGATTTTCTTACTACTAGTCTCGGTACAGGCGGCATCCTCCAAAAGCATCAAGCGCGAAATCATTCGCAATGAGCGAGCAGCAAACGAAATGAAAACGCTTACCGGAACCAACTTCGCACCTTGTCACATCCAATTCACGGACTCCACATATGTCAAATTGGACAATTCATCTTATCTACTCTCCAAGTATCCATTTAAGATGGATTGTTATAGTTCTGATGAAGAACTTGTCAATGAAAGTTGGGCGAAGCTGAATAATCAGACAGGTATTTGGGAGGCCTATTTTTCAGGAAGTAAACGCGATCACAAGCTGCTCGATAAAGTAACAAAGGTCTATCAGATAAAAGCAGTAAACAGCCAAGGCTATGCAATAACCGTAGATGACATCAACGGCGATCCCAAAATGCGAGATCGCCGAATGTATTTTTGCCTTTTACGCCCTCCTATAGCAGTCTGTGGGCGTGCCCGCTCAATGCGCCTGAGCAAACCAGAAACAAACATTCTCCCTCAGCTTTTCGAGCTTCTCCGCTCAGTCGAGTTTATTGATGACTGAAGCCCGACGCGCAGATCAAATAACTCGAAATCGTCCAGACTGGATCACCATAGCTCTTTCAATCATTATTTTTATCCTTGGCGTTTTACCCTGCGCTCCAAATGCAGAACAAGCAGGCAATGCCCTTTCTCACAGAGCCAATTTGGGAGTCGGTTGTCACATACAAGCCCACATCCCGTCCGCAGGAACATTGGATGGAAGCTATAACGATCAAACAAAAATCAATGGCGGTGGATTCAAGGTGAAATATCGCTTTCAAAAAAACCAGATTGAAGAACTGCCGATCAATATTGAATGTGTAGACGTTGATAACGGACGTGTTAATAACGGCTGGGCTAGATTTGATGAATATAAAAATAGATGGGAAGCTTATTTTTCTGGCGATGATGAAGATCGCAGATTGCTCGCCCCTGTTACGAAGGTGTATCAGATACAGGCTATCAATAGCCGAGGGTACGTGATCACTATTGACCAGACGTATGGAGCGCCGGAGTCAAGAGATCGCAATATGCACTTCTGCTTGCTTCGGCCACCAAAGGCCCTTTGCGGAGAGGCACCTGTCATGCGCTTGAACACCCCCCAAAACAATGCCTTACCCTATGTGCTAGAAGTCCTGAAAAGTGTTGAGTTCATTGATGATTGAGGACAAGCATCAATCTGCTCCAACGACCACTCGCCCTCAAATTCCTGGAATCTTCGACGTGTTGAAATTGAGCGAGCATCCCCTTGACACGAAGAAACTGACTACACTCCAATCAAACGTCAAGCAACTGCTGGTCTTACTCATTTTCAGCATTCCATTATCTGCACAAGCAACAGGAAAAGACAAAATTGTTAATCGGGAAATCATCTACACCGAAGAGATGGCTTCCAAGCTAAGAGGATATACCGGCATCCATTATGTAGCTTGCCGTTTTCGTTTTTCAGATTCCCGGCGCGCCATCCTGGAGGACCCGAATAATTTTGTAACCGATCATCCAATCAGAATGAAGTGCTATAGCTCAGATGCGGCGACCGTCAATGACGGATGGGCGAAGTTCAATAGCGGGAAAAGATTGTGGGAGGCCTACTTTTCGGGAAACGAGCGCAACCGAGAACTTCTATCAAAAGGTACCAAGGTCTATCAGCTTCAAGCCATAAACAGCCAAGGCTATGTCGTCACCGTAGATGACATCAACGGCGATCCAAAAACACGGGATCGTGAAATGTATTTCTGTCTTGTACGTCCGCCCAAGGCAATTTGTGGGCAAGGACGAGCGATGCGCCTGAGTAAGCCCAAGAGTGATTTCCTTCCTCTCGCCATGGAAATTCTGCGTTCGGTCGAGTTTATTGATGACTAGCCACAAAAATCAATGTGAGCTAGATCTCGTGGTCTCCCAAACTTCAAGAATCTGTCAGCAGCCAGGAATGGATAAGCATCCAACTAGTTTGAAGAAACTAACCCTAGTCAAATCAAGCATCAAGCAACTACTGATCTCACTAATTTTCTCTATTTCAATATCTGCGCAAGCGATAGAAGAAGACAAAAGCATTAAGCGCGACATTATTTATACCGAAAAGATGGTGGCGAAAATGAGAGCTGTGAACCTGGTGCATTATGCTCCTTGCCACATTCGCTTTACGGACTCCAGATATGCTGATCTGGATGATTTGACCTATCTCACGAGCAAGCACCCAATAGGAATGGAGTGCTACAGCTCAGATGATTCAATGGTTAACGAAGGATGGGTGAGGTTTGATCGTCAGAAAGAAAAGTGGGTGGCT
>NZ_JAQQFM010000023.1:0-2893 GCF_046025995.1 Herbaspirillum lusitanum | reverse complement strand
TCTACAGCCTTGACCATATCCTCAATGACCTTCTTGGCATCACCGAAGACCATCATGGTCTTGTCCATGTAGAACAGTTCGTTGTCCAGGCCGGCGTAACCGGCGGCCATGGAGCGCTTGTTCACGATCACGGTCTTGGCCTTGTAGGCCTCCAGAATCGGCATGCCGGCAATCGAGGACTTGGGATCCTTGGCGGCCGGGTTGACCACGTCGTTGGCGCCCAGCACCAGCACCACGTCGGCCTGGGCGAACTCGCTGTTGATGTCTTCCATCTCGAACACCTGGTCGTACGGCACTTCGGCTTCAGCCAGCAGCACGTTCATGTGGCCCGGCATGCGGCCTGCAACAGGGTGAATCGCGTACTTCACGGTCACGCCCTTGTGCGTCAGTTTTTCGGTCAGCTCTTTCAGGGCATGCTGGGCCCGCGCCACCGCCAGGCCGTAGCCGGGCACGATGATCACGGTTTCAGCGTTGCCCATCAGGAAGGAGGCGTCGTCGGCCGAACCCGACTTGACGCTGCGCTGCGCCTGCGCGCCGCCGGCTGTTGCCGCCGCAGGGTCGCCGCCGAAGCCGCCCAGAATCACGTTGAAGAAGGAGCGGTTCATGGCCTTGCACATGATGTAGGACAGAATCGCGCCGGAAGAACCGACCAGCGAACCGGCAATGATCAGCATGGCGTTGTTGAGCGAGAAGCCGATGCCGGCTGCGGCCCAGCCCGAGTAGCTGTTCAACATCGACACCACCACCGGCATGTCGGCGCCGCCGATGGGGATGATGATGAGCACGCCCAGCACGAAGGCAATCGCCGCCATGATGATGAAGGGCAGCCAGTTCTGGGTCAGCACAAAGATGATGCCGAAGCCGATCATGGCGATCGCCAGCAGCAGGTTCAGGAAGTGCTGGCCGGAGAAGTTGACCGGCGCGCCCTGGAACAGGCGGAACTTGTATTTGCCCGAGAGCTTGCCGAAGGCGATCACCGAACCCGAGAAGGTAATGGCGCCCACAAAGGTGCCGATGAACAACTCGACCCGGTTGCCCAGCGGAATCGCTTCACCGTGCGCGGCAATGTTGAAGGCCCAGGGTTCGGCCACGGCCGCCACCGCGATACACACCGCCGCCAGACCGATCAGCGAGTGCATCGCCGCCACCAGTTCAGGCATCTTGGTCATCTCGACGCTCCTGGCCAGATAGGCGCCGATGCCGCCGCCCACGATCACGCCGCCGGCCACCAGCCACAGGCCGATGCCGCTGGTGGCCATCTCGCCCTTGAGCCTGATGATCAGCGCCAGCGTAGTCAGCACCGCAATGGCCATGCCGGCCATGCCGAAGCTGTTGCCGCGCCGTGCGGTGGAGGGATGCGACAGGCCCTTCAGGGCCTGGATGAAGCAGATCGACGCGATCAGATACAGCAGGGTCACCAGATTCATGCTCATGCTGCGGCTCCCTTGTCTGCTGCGGGCTTGGCCTTGGGCTCTTTCTTCTTGAACATCTCCAGCATGCGGCGCGTCACCATGAAGCCGCCGAAGACGTTGACCGCGGCCAGCGCTACGGCCAGCGTGCCGGCGATCTGGCCCACCGGGCCTTCAGTGAGGCCGGCGGCCAGCATGGCGCCGATGATGATGATGGCCGAGATGGCATTGGTCACCGCCATCAGCGGGGTATGCAAGGCGGGGGTAACGGTCCAGACCACGTGGTAGCCGACGTAGATCGCCAGTACGAAGATGATCAGGTTGATGAGGGTGTGACTGACTTCCATGATTGCTTCTCTCCGGATTCTTGTGTTTTATTTACGCAGCACGTCGCCACCGGCGCACAGCATGGTGGCCGCCACGATGTCGTCTTCGCGGTTGATCACCAGCTTGCCTTCGGCATCCACGATCAGCTTCATGAAGTCCAGCACATTGCGCGCATACAGGGCCGAGGCATCGGCCGCCACCAGCGCCGCCAGATTCCCTTCGCCGATGATATGCACGCCATGTTTGATGACGGTCTTGCCGGGCTCCGACAGCGGGCAGTTGCCGCCCTGATCGACCGCCATGTCCAGAATCACCGAACCCGGCTTCATGGCCTTGACGGTGTCTTCGCTGATGAGCACCGGCGCCTTGCGGCCCGGAATCAGCGCGGTACAGATGATGATGTCGGCTTGCTTCGCACGTTCGTGCACCAGCTCGGCCTGACGCCGCATCCAGTCGGGCGGCATGGGGCGCGCATAGCCGCCCACGCCTTGCGCGATTTCTTTCTCTTCCTCGGTGATGAAGGGCACATCCAGAAACTTGGCGCCCAGCGACTCGATCTGCTCCTTCACCGCAGGACGCACGTCGGAGGCCTCGATCACCGCGCCCAGGCGCTTGGCGGTCGCAATCGCCTGCAGACCGGCGACACCGGCACCCATGATCAGCATGCGCGCGGCCTTGACGGTGCCGGCGGCGGTCATGAGCATCGGCATGAAACGCTGATAGGTATTGGCGGCCATCAGCACGGCCTTGTAGCCGGCGATATTGGCCTGCGAGGACAGCACATCCATGGATTGCGCGCGCGTGGTGCGCGGCGCGGCTTCCAGCGCAAAGGCGGTCAGCCCGGCGGCGGCCATGGCGGCGATATTGTCGGCGTCGAAAGGGTTCAGCATGCCGATGAGGACGCTGCCGGCCTTGATCTGCGCGCGCTCGGCGGCATCCGGCGCCCGCACCTTGAGAATGAGCTCGGCGCCGTAGACCACTTCGGCCTTGCCGATGTTGGCGCCCACCGCGACATAGGCTTCATCGGGAATGCTGGAACGGACTCCCGCCCCCGATTCGATCGTGACTTCGTGCCGCGCTGCCACCAGTTTCTTCACCGTTTCCGGCGTGGCCGCCACACGTGTTTCGCCGTCCCGACTTTCGGCGGGAATTCCTAT
>NZ_JAQQFM010000022.1:0-6061 GCF_046025995.1 Herbaspirillum lusitanum | reverse complement strand
GGTGCGGGTTATGTGTTCACCAACGGCGTGGATGTGGGGATCAAGCTGCAGCATTTTTCGAACGGAGGGATCAAGCAACCGAACGGCGGGGTGAACTTTGCGGTGCTGAAGGTGGCGTACAAGTTCTGAGTTAATGGTGTGGTTGAAGAGAGTTAAACGAAGAAGCCGGCGCGAGCCGGCTTTTTGTTGTGCGTTTGGTGTTGTGGTGTGGCGCAGGCGTGCATCGATGGCATGTCGCGTCGCCTGATTGGACTGAGGTTTTTACAGGGGCGGATAGTGCGCGGCGCCAGGTGATGAGCTCAAGCTGCCCCCGTAAAAGATAAGGGAGAGGGGCATTTTCGTGTGCGTGCGCGGTGATCTTGAGCAGTGAAGCCTGAGTTTCAGGGGCTGTGCCCGTAAAAAGCACGTAAATCTAAAATGCGGAGCGCAAAGCAAAAACCCCCGCACCAAGAGGTACGGGGGTTTTCTAAATAATAGCCTGACGATGACCTACTTTCACACTGGTTGCAGCACTATCATCGGCGCGAAGTCGTTTCACGGTCCTGTTCGGGATGGGAAGGGGTGGTACCAACTTGCTATAGTCATCAGGCATAACTTGTAGTGTCACTTGATTCCCGTTAAAGCTGGGAGGATCAAACAACGCAATCTGGGAAGAAGTAAATTTTGATTTTTGCAGCTCGGTATGCGCGAGCTGCTGGGCGTGATGCACAATTGGCAAACAACGCTACGCTCATTATCTACAACAAACTAATGTTATAGGAACAAGCCGCACGGGCAATTAGTATCAGTTAGCTTAACGCATTACTGCGCTTCCACACCTGACCTATCAACGTCCTGGTCTCGAACGACCCTTTAGGGGAATCTAGTTCCCGGGAAGTATCATCTTAAGGCAAGTTTCCCGCTTAGATGCTTTCAGCGGTTATCTCTTCCGAACTTAGCTACTCGGCAATGCCACTGGCGTGACAACCGATACACCAGAGGTTCGTCCACTCCGGTCCTCTCGTACTAGGAGCAGCCCCCTTCAAACTTCCAACGCCCACGGCAGATAGGGACCAAACTGTCTCACGACGTTTTAAACCCAGCTCACGTACCACTTTAAATGGCGAACAGCCATACCCTTGGGACCGGCTACAGCCCCAGGATGTGATGAGCCGACATCGAGGTGCCAAACTCCCCCGTCGATATGAACTCTTGGGAGGAATCAGCCTGTTATCCCCAGAGTACCTTTTATCCGTTGAGCGATGGCCCTTCCATACAGAACCACCGGATCACTATGTCCTACTTTCGTACCTGCTCGACTTGTCAGTCTCGCAGTTAAGCACGCTTATGCCATTGCACTATTAGCACGATGTCCGACCGTACCTAGCGTACCTTCGAACTCCTCCGTTACACTTTGGGAGGAGACCGCCCCAGTCAAACTGCCTACCATGCACTGTCCCCGATCCGGATAACGGACCAAGGTTAGAACCTCAAACAAACCAGGGTGGTATTTCAAGGTTGGCTCCACGAGAACTAGCGTCCCCGCTTCAAAGCCTCCCACCTATCCTACACAGATTGGTTCAAAGTCCAATGCAAAGCTACAGTAAAGGTTCATGGGGTCTTTCCGTCTAGCCGCGGGTAGATTGCATCATCACAAACATTTCAACTTCGCTGAGTCTCGGGAGGAGACAGTGTGGCCATCGTTACGCCATTCGTGCAGGTCGGAACTTACCCGACAAGGAATTTCGCTACCTTAGGACCGTTATAGTTACGGCCGCCGTTTACTGGGACTTCAATCAAGAGCTTGCACCCCATCATTTAATCTTCCAGCACCGGGCAGGCGTCACACCCTATACGTCCACTTTCGTGTTTGCAGAGTGCTGTGTTTTTATTAAACAGTCGCAGCCACCATTTTATTGCAACCCGTTTGTCCTCCTGGCGCAGGCCAGTCAAACTACTAGGGCGTACCTTATCCCGAAGTTACGGTACCAATTTGCCGAGTTCCTTCTCCCGAGTTCTCTCAAGCGCCTTAGAATACTCATCTCGCCCACCTGTGTCGGTTTGCGGTACGGTCTCGTTAGACTGAAGCTTAGAGGCTTTTCTTGGAACCACTTCCGATTGCTTCGCGAACAAGTTCGCTCGTCCCATACCCTTGAATTACGCTGCCGGATTTGCCTAACAGCCTTCTCTGATACAGAAACCGGGACATCCAACACCCGGACAACCTTCCGCGATCCGTCCCCCCATCGCATCTAACGACGGTGCAGGAATATTAACCTGCTTCCCATCAGCTACGCATCTCTGCCTCGCCTTAGGGGCCGACTCACCCTGCTCCGATGAACGTTGAACAGGAAACCTTGGGCTTACGGCGTGCGGGCTTTTCACCCGCATTATCGCTACTCATGTCAGCATTCGCACTTCTGATACCTCCAGCATCCTTTACAAGACACCTTCACAGGCTTACAGAACGCTCTCCTACCATATATCCGAAGATATATCCGCAGCTTCGGTGACTGGCTTAGCCCCGTTACATCTTCCGCGCAGGACGACTCGATCAGTGAGCTATTACGCTTTCTTTAAAGGATGGCTGCTTCTAAGCCAACCTCCTGACTGTTTTAGCCTTCCCACTTCGTTTTCCACTTAGCCAATCTTTGGGACCTTAGCTGGCGGTCTGGGTTGTTTCCCTCTTGACGCCGGACGTTAGCACCCGACGTCTGTCTCCCAAGCTCGCACTCATCGGTATTCGGAGTTTGCAATGGGTTGGTAAGTCGCGATGACCCCCTAGCCATAACAGTGCTCTACCCCCGATGGTGATACTTGAGGCACTACCTAAATAGTTTTCGGAGAGAACCAGCTATTTCCAAGTTTGTTTAGCCTTTCACCCCTACCCACAGCTCATCCCCTAATTTTTCAACATTAGTGGGTTCGGTCCTCCAGTGCGTGTTACCGCACCTTCAACCTGGCCATGGGTAGATCACTTGGTTTCGGGTCTACACCCAGCGACTGAACGCCCTATTCGGACTCGATTTCTCTACGGCTTCCCTATTCGGTTAACCTTGCCACTGAATGTAAGTCGCTGACCCATTATACAAAAGGTACGCAGTCACCCCTTTCGAGGCTCCTACTGTTTGTATGCACACGGTTTCAGGATCTATTTCACTCCCCTTCCGGGGTTCTTTTCGCCTTTCCCTCACGGTACTGGTTCACTATCGGTCGATTACGAGTATTTAGCCTTGGAGGATGGTCCCCCCATGTTCAGACAGGATTTCACGTGTCCCGCCCTACTTGTCGCAAGCCTAGTTCCACACTAATGATTTCGTATAAGGGGCTATCACCCTCTATGGCCGGACTTTCCATTCCGTTCTACTATCAAAAATGCTAAATCTTGCAGGCTGGTCCCATTTCGCTCGCCACTACTCTGGGAATCTCGGTTGATTTCTTTTCCTGTAGCTACTTAGATGTTTCAGTTCGCCACGTTCGCTTCACACACCTATGTATTCAGTGAGTGATGACCTTACGGTCGGGTTTCCCCATTCGGAAATCTGCGGATCAAAGCTTGTTTGCTAGCTCCCCGCAGCTTATCGCAAGCTACTACGTCCTTCATCGCCTGTAATCGCCAAGGCATCCACCATGTGCACTTATTCACTTGTTCCTATAACGTTAGCCTCTGTTGCCAGAGACGCTATAGAATTTTTTGAGTTTAGCGTTTGCCGTATTGCCAAAGTAAGTCTTCTAATTGCTAAGATCACTTCGTAATACTTTGATTGATACAATCACACCCATCAACTTCTTATGCAAGGATCGAAACCCTGGCACTCGTCGTTGACGAATTCTTTACTTCTTCCAGATTGTTAAAGAACAAAAACAGCTATTGATCTAAAAGACCAAACCTAAATCACCACGCACTTTGTACGTTGATTTAGGTTTGACATCTTGGTGGAGGTTGACGGGATCGAACCGACGACCCCCTGCTTGCAAAGCAGGTGCTCTCCCAGCTGAGCTAAACCCCCGAAACCGTTGGTGGGTCTGGTTGGGCTCGAACCAACGACCCCCGCGTTATCAACACGGTGCTCTAACCAGCTGAGCTACAGACCCGCTTGGATCAGTATCAGTAGCCAGTTTGTCAGCAATCGCGTTCAAACCGCTTCCTACCAAATAACTGTTCTTTGTTTTACAGCCGATAAGTGTGGACGCTTAAATCTGTGCGCACTCTAGAAAGGAGGTGATCCAGCCGCACCTTCCGATACGGCTACCTTGTTACGACTTCACCCCAGTCACGAACCCTGCCGTGGTAATCGCCCTCCTTACGGTTAGGCTAACTACTTCTGGCAGAACCCGCTCCCATGGTGTGACGGGCGGTGTGTACAAGACCCGGGAACGTATTCACCGCGACATGCTGATCCGCGATTACTAGCGATTCCAACTTCATGGAGTCGAGTTGCAGACTCCAATCCGGACTACGATACACTTTCTGGGATTAGCTCCCCCTCGCGGGTTGGCGGCCCTCTGTATGTACCATTGTATGACGTGTGAAGCCCTACCCATAAGGGCCATGAGGACTTGACGTCATCCCCACCTTCCTCCGGTTTGTCACCGGCAGTCTCATTAGAGTGCCCTTTCGTAGCAACTAATGACAAGGGTTGCGCTCGTTGCGGGACTTAACCCAACATCTCACGACACGAGCTGACGACAGCCATGCAGCACCTGTGTGATGGTTCTCTTTCGAGCACTCCTAAATCTCTTCAGGATTCCATCCATGTCAAGGGTAGGTAAGGTTTTTCGCGTTGCATCGAATTAATCCACATCATCCACCGCTTGTGCGGGTCCCCGTCAATTCCTTTGAGTTTTAATCTTGCGACCGTACTCCCCAGGCGGTCTACTTCACGCGTTAGCTGCGTTACCAAGTCAATTAAGACCCGACAACTAGTAGACATCGTTTAGGGCGTGGACTACCAGGGTATCTAATCCTGTTTGCTCCCCACGCTTTCGTGCATGAGCGTCAGTGTTATCCCAGGGGGCTGCCTTCGCCATCGGTATTCCTCCACATATCTACGCATTTCACTGCTACACGTGGAATTCTACCCCCCTCTGACACACTCTAGCCATGCAGTCACAAATGCAATTCCCAGGTTGAGCCCGGGGATTTCACATCTGTCTTACATAACCGCCTGCGCACGCTTTACGCCCAGTAATTCCGATTAACGCTTGCACCCTACGTATTACCGCGGCTGCTGGCACGTAGTTAGCCGGTGCTTATTCTTCAGGTACCGTCATTAGTAAAGGATATTAGCCCTTACCGTTTCTTCCCTGACAAAAGAGCTTTACAACCCGAAGGCCTTCTTCACTCACGCGGCATTGCTGGATCAGGCTTGCGCCCATTGTCCAAAATTCCCCACTGCTGCCTCCCGTAGGAGTCTGGACCGTGTCTCAGTTCCAGTGTGGCTGGTCGTCCTCTCAGACCAGCTACTGATCGTCGCCTTGGTGAGCTTTTACCCCACCAACTAGCTAATCAGATATCGGCCGCTCCACGAGCATGAGGTCTTGCGATCCCCCACTTTCATCCTTAGATCGTATGCGGTATTAGCTAATCTTTCGACTAGTTATCCCCCACTCTAGGGCACGTTCCGATATATTACTCACCCGTTCGCCACTCGCCACCAGGAGCAAGCTCCCGTGCTGCCGTTCGACTTGCATGTGTAAGGCATGCCGCCAGCGTTCAATCTGAGCCAGGATCAAACTCTTTAGTTTAATCTCTGTTTGCGCCATTTCTGGCTGATTCTTTCGAATCGGTCACTCACTCAAAATACTGACAGATAATTTCTTACCTATATTTCTTTGTGAGCATTTAATATTTAAAGTTTCCAGACCCGAAGGTCTGTCGCACTTCATTAAACGCCCACGCTTATCGACTGTTAATTTTTAAAGATCTTGTTCTGCGCTGCCGTCCTTTCGGACAACTGCGTCGCTGGCAAATCGTTTTGTTTGTCAGCAGCAGAGAGATGAGATTATGTAGCGTTTTTTAATTTGCGTCAACTTCTTTTTTAACGCTTCACTAAAAATTTTTTGCAGAAACTCAACTTCT
>NZ_JAQQFM010000021.1:0-7547 GCF_046025995.1 Herbaspirillum lusitanum | reverse complement strand
GAGCCAAAATCCGATGTTCTTCCATTCGCAATGGAAATTCTTCGCTCAGTCGAGTTTATTGATGACTAAAACTCGGCATACAGAAAAATTAGCGTATCTATTTTCAGTCTTATCAAAGCTGGCTGTTTATAGACACTAGTTTTCTCCAACTACGAAAAGCCATGAGAACGAACATTTTACGTTTCCGCATTTCATCGATTTTCTTACTATTAGTCTCGGTTCAGGCGGTGGCATTCCCTAAAAGCATCAAGCGCGAAATCATTCGCAATGAGCAAGTCGCAAACGAGATGAAAGGATTGACTGGTGTCCACTATGGGTCGTGTCGTGTTCAATTTACCGACTCGATATCCAGTGAAGTGGACGATTTCACCTATCTGACGACCAAACATCCATTGAAAATGGATTGTTACAGTTCGGAGGAAAAGCTTGTCAATGAAAGCTGGGTGAAATTGAATACCAGGACAGGCATTTGGGAAACCCATTTTTCAGGAAACAAACGCGATCGCAGGCTGCTGGAGAAAAAAACGAAGGTTTACCAGATACAAGCAGTGAACAGCCAAGGCTATGCAGTCACGGTAGATGATATTAACGGAGACCCAAAAACACGAGATCGTGAAATGTATTTCTGCTTGCTACGCCCACCCAAGGCAGTTTGTGGCAATGGGCCTGCAATGCGCCTGAGCAAACCAGAAACAAACATTCTCCCTCAGCTTTTCGAGCTTCTTCGTTCGGTCGAGTTTATTGATGACTGAAAACCAGCGTACTGAAAAAATAATTCGATCTGCTTTTAGTCTGGCCAAATCTGGTTACGCAGAAACTCTCATCGTGCCTGGCCTGTTAGCGGGCATTTCCAATGTGGCAGAAGCAGGCGTAGCCGCAATGCATAGTGTGGATTTAGGTAGTGAGTGCCATATACAGGCAGCAAATTGGAATCAATCTCCGGCCATCCCGTTCTTTTCTTGCTGTACATAAAAAGAAAAGGTGCGCCAACGGCGCACCTTAATCAGGTGTCAGAGGTATCGCTCCTCCTTAATATACCCGGCGCGTGGCCGCTTTCGCGGTGCGCGCGTCTGAGTATTCTTGCGCTGGGTGTTCAGCTTCTTCGGTCTCAGTGGCCCGCGCCTCCGCCCAGGTAGGCGGCTTTCACCGCCGGGTCGTTCTGCAGTTTGTCGGCGGGACCGTGGACTGAGATCTTGCCGTTTTCCAGCACATAACCGTAGTCCGCGACGTTGAGCGCGGCGGCGGCGAATTGCTCGACCAGCAGCATGGTGACGCCCTGCTCTTTCAGACGCGAGATGATGCGGAACACTTCTTCCACCAGAATCGGCGCCAGGCCCATCGATGGTTCGTCCAGCAAAATCACTTCCGGGTTGAGCATGACGGCGCGCGCCATGGCTAGCATCTGCTGTTCGCCGCCGGAGAGCGTGCCGGCCAGTTGCGTCTGTCTTTCCTTGAGGCGCGGGAAGAGTTCCAGCGCCCGCTCCAGATCGTGCGCGATGTCGCCCTTGGGTCGCGCCCGTGTGAAACGCGGAAAGGCGCCCAGCAGCAGGTTGTCGGTGACGCTCATGGTGGCGAACACGCGGCGCCCTTCTGGCGAGTGCGCAAGGCCGGCGCGAGCGATCTTGTGCGAGTCGAGGCCGGTGACGTTTTTGCCGCCCAGCATGACTTCGCCGCCCTTCGGTTTGATCATGCCGGAGATGGCGCGCATGGTGGTGGTCTTGCCGGCGCCGTTGGAGCCGATCAGGGTCACGACCTTGCCTTTGGGCACGTCCATCGAAATGCCGTGCAGCACTTCGACCTTGCCGTAGGCGGCTTGCAGATTGGTGATGGTCAACATGTTATGCCCCCGCCTTGTTGGGTTCTGCGGCGCCGCCGCCGAGGTAGGCTTCGATGACCTTGGGGTCGGCCTGCACCTGCGCCGGCTTGCCTTCGGAAATCTTCTGGCCGAAGTCGAGCACGGTGACGGTGTCGCAGATGGACATGACGACGTCCATGTGGTGTTCGATCAAAATGATGGTGATGCCGGCTTCGCGGATCTTGCGGATGATGGCGATCAGCTCCTTGATGTCGGGCGCAGTGAGGCCGGCGGCCGGCTCGTCGAGCAGCAGCAGGCTGGGATTGAGGCCGAGCGCGCGACCGATTTCCAGCAGGCGCTGTTTGCCGTAAGGCAGATTGCGCGCTTCTTCGTTGGCCAGATTGGCCAGGCCGACAAACTCCAGAATCGCGGCGGCGCGTTCGCGCGCGGCGCGCTCTTCGCGGGTGTAGCGCGGCGTGTTCACCATCACGTCAACCACGTTGCTGTTGAAGGTGTGATGCAGGCCGACCAGCACGTTTTCAGTGGCGCTCATTTCACCGAACAGCTGCACATTCTGGAATGTACGCGCGACGCCGCCCAGCGCGATGGTGGCAGGCGTCGATCCGGAGATCTGGCGACCATCGTATTCCACCGAGCCATCGGTCGGACGATAGATGCCGGTAAGCACATTCATCATGGTGCTCTTGCCGGAACCATTCGGCCCGATCAGGCCATGTACGGTGCCCTTGCGCACATCGAGATCGACCTTGTTGAGCGCCTTGAGGCCGCCGAACTGCATCAGGATCTGATTGACCTTGAGCAGCGTGGCGCCGTCGTCCTTGACGGCAGCGGTGGTGATCACCGCTTCGGTCTTGTCGCCGCTGATCTGCTGCGCCAGCGGCTGCGGCTTGCTCAGCATGCGGCCGAACAGGCTGCGGCAGAAACCGACGATGCCGTCCTGCAGGTAATACACCACGAACAACGTCATCAGACCAAAGATGGTGAGACGCCAGTCGGTGATGTTTTCCAGCTTGAAGGCGAAGGCGGCCATCAGCACCACGGCGATCACCGGCACCATGATTTCGCGCGGTGTCTTGGTCTTCTTGACCACCGAGGCAATCGCCCCCAGCACCACGATGACGGCGGCGACGGTGGCAATCTGGCGGAACAGTTCGATGTCCGACAGCAGACTGGGCAGCATGACCACGATCATGGCGCCGATCAGTGAACCGATGCGCGACTTGCGGCCGCCCATGATCACCGCCAGCAGGAACAGAATGGTCAGCTCGAAATTATAGGTATTGGGCGAGATGTACTCTTCCGAATACGCGTACAGGCACCCCGACAGACCGGCCAGCGCGGCGCTGATGATGAAGGCATAGACCTTGTAGCGATACACCGACACGCCCATGCAGTCCGAGGCGATCGGGCTGTCGCGCAGCGCCTGGAAGGCGCGTCCGAGGTTGGACTTGAGGATGCGATGCACCACGATCATGGCGACCACCATCAGCCCGGCGACCAGATAGAAGAATTGCACTTCGCTCAGCTTGTCGCCGCCGAAAGTCGGCTTGGGCACCTTGATACCGAGCGGGCCTTCGGTGAGGAAGGTCATCTCGTTGATCAGGATCTGGATGATGGTGCCGAAGGCCAGCGTCACCATCGCCAGATACGGGCCGGTCACGCGCAGCGCAGGCAAAGCGAGGATCGCGCCGAATACCGCGGTCACCGCGATGCTGGCCGGCATCGCCACCAGAAACGGCATGCCCAGCTTGAAGTAGAACACGCCGGTGGTGTAGGAGCCGATGCCGAACAGGCCGGCATGGCCGAGCGAGACCTGGCCGGTGTAACCGACCACGATGTCGAGGCCGAACAGCAGGATCGCGTAGATCAGAATGGTTTCAATCAGGTGCAGGTAATACGGGTTGTGCACCACCAGCGGCACACCGGCCAGCGCCAGTACGCCGAGCAAAGACAGCAGCAGAATTTTCTTGTTCATTGTGTCAGACCTTCTTGATCGCAGTTTTGCCGAACAGTCCTGCAGGTTTGACTGCCAGCACCAGCAACAGCAGCAGCAGTCCGGGGACTTCCTTGTAGCCGGTCGAGATGTAGAAGCCGGTGACGGTTTCGGCGATGCCGAGGATCAGGCCGCCGACGATGGCGCCCATGCCCGAGGTCAGACCGCCAATGATCGCTACCGCAAATGCCTTCAGGCCGAGCGCCGCGCCCATGGTGGCGCCGGTCAGCGTCAGCGGCGCCACCAGCACGCCGGCGAACGCGGCGGTGGCCGACGACAGCGCGTACGAGAAGGTGATCACCATGCTGGTGTTGATGCCCATCAGGCCGGCGGCGTCACGGTCGTTGGAGGTGGCGACCACCGCCTTGCCGTAGATCGACTTGCGGTTGAAGATCTCCACCGCCAGCATGATCGCCAGCGCGCCGACCACCACCAGCACCTGCAGCGGTTGCACGTTGGCGCCGAAGATCTGGAACGGTGCGCCCGAGATCGGGCTGGGGAATGGCAGATCGTCCTTGCCCCAGATGTTTTCCGCGACGTTCTTGAAGATGATGGCGAGTGCGATGGTGGACATGATCCAGCCGAATTCGGACTTGATCTTGATCGCGGGACGCACGCCTATCCATTCGACGAACATGCCCTGCAATGCGCCGAACACCAGCACGATGGGAATCATCAGCCAGTAGTTGAGATAAGGCCCGCCGTGGATGTTGCCGACCACGCTGAGGCCGACCAGCGCGCCCAGCATCAGGGCTTCGCCCTGACCGAAGTTCAGTGTGCCGGAGGTGGCGAAAGTGAGTTGATAACCGAAGGCGATCACCGCGTAGATCATGCCTAGCGCGATGCCGCTGAAGACCAGCTGTAACAGAATGTCCATTGTGTATACCCAAGAAGCGGCTGCCGCCGTGTGGCAGGTTGAGTACGAATGAGATCAGCGCTTGCGGCCTGACGGCGAACGGATGGCTGAGATGCGGCGCAGCGCAGGCGACGCTATCAACGCTGATACGCCCTGCCCTGGCCTGCTCCGCTCCGGCGCCATGCCGGCCTGCAAACGACAACCCCTCCCGCGACTCTGCGAAAAAGGCCAGTCCCCGGATCGCAAGGACTGGCCTTTATCTTTTTATGACCAGTTGATGTCGGTCAGATCTTATTTACCGAGGACGACGCGGCCGTTTTTAACTTCGCCCATGACGACCATGGACGGTTTGATGGCTTCGTGATCGTCGTGGGTGAATGGCTTGTCGTAGGTGGTCACGACGCCTTCCACTTTGGTATTCAGATTTTCCAGCGCGGCGCGCACTTTCTCGCCGTCGGTACTGCCGGCTTGCTTGATGGCGGCGGCCAGCAGATAGATAGAGTCATAGCCTTGCGCAGCGGACACGGCCGATGGCATGCGATCGACCTTGTAAGCCTTTTGATAGGCTTCGATGAAGGCCTTGCGCTTGGGCGTGTTGCCGTCCTGAATGAAGGTCTGCGGCATGCGGGCGCCGTTGCCGTTCTTGCCGGAGTTGTCGATGAAGTTACCCATCGACAGCGGCCAGCTGCCGATGATAGGCACGTGCCAGTTCAGCTTTTCCATGCCGTTGGCAATCTGCGCCAGTTCCGGGCCGATGCCGTAGGTCAGCACCACCTGCGCGCCGCCCTGCTTCGACTTCAGCAGTTGCGCGGTCATGTCGACGTCTTTGATGTTGTATTTTTCGATGGCGACCGGGGTGACCTTCTTGGAGGCCAGCACCTTTTCCAGATCTTCACGGCCGAGCTGGCCGTAGTTGGTGGAGTCGGCCAGAATTGCAACCTTGGTGTACTTCTGCTTGTCGACCGCTTCGTCAGCCAGCATCTTGGCCTGGATCTGATCGCTGGCCGAGGTGCGGAAGATGTAGTTGTCCTTGTCCTTTTCGAACTGCTTGGTGATCACGCTGCCGGTGGCGACGTTGTTGATGACCGGGATCTTGGCTTCCTGATAGAAGCGTTGCGAGGCCAGTGCCACACCGGTATTGATGAAGCCGACGGTGGCGACCACTTTTTCCTTGTTGATCAGTTCCTGCGCGATCTGCACGCCGCGCTCGTTCTTGGCTTCGTCGTCGCGCTCCACCACTTGCAGCTGACGACCCAGCACGCCGCCGGCGGCGTTGATGTCGGCCACGGCCAGCTTGACGCCGTCGCGCATCGAAGCGCCCATCGGAGCGGAACCGCCTGTGAACGGGCCGGATACGCCGATCTTGATCGGATCGGCTGCCTGGCTGCTCAGCGCCAGGCTCATCAATGCAGCGGCTACCAAGGCTTGTGTCTTGTATGTCATGTCTTCCTCCAGGGGTTTAATTATGTTGGCTAGCACATCTTATGGCGGGCTAACTCATTCACTTCCACCCTGGCTCTTGATTGTGGTCGGCCGGGTTGTCGTGGAAGTGTCGGGCTGATTCTGTCGCATCTACCTTTCTCGAAACTTACAAGCCTGTCAGGAGTTGGCAGAGCGCTTCGGGCAAGGGCGTCGATTTTTCTTTTGCAAAGTCGACCCAGACGATCTTCGCGCCGCCCTCAGCATAGATGATCTCCGGATCGGAGGCGCCCTTGATGACATAAGTAGTTTCCACACTCGTGCGGCCCAGCGCGCCGGCATACATCTCGACCACGATGTCGGCCGGATACTTGAGCTGGCGCAGGAAGGTGCAGTTGGCGTTGACGATCACCGGCCCCTGCCCGCCGCTCATGGAGCCGGTCACGGCCTCTTCCAGCCATTCGATGCGGCACTGCTCCATGAAGCGGAAATAGACCGTGTTGTTGACATGACCCAGCGCATCCATGTCGCCCCAGCGCACCGGCATTTTCGCGGTATAGATCAGCTTGCCGTGGCTGCCGGCCGGATGTTTCCTGCTCGTTTCACTGCTCATTGCCTGTCCTTTCGTTCGTGTTATCGGCCATCTTATTTACCATCTTGTTCATCGTGTTGAGTCCTATGCTGCGGACAGCGCCGGTCTACTACTGTGCGATGTATCGGTGAACTTTCATCGGCACCTCAGCGCTGAATTCCCACCTGCGCAAACCCCGTTCAGCGGCGAAAATCGCCTGCATCATCCCATTGCACGGGCCATTTTCGGCTTTTACGTTGGCCGTTTGCCAAGTCTTGCTTAACATTCTGTTATCGGCCCAGCACATATCAGCATTAAGAGCAGGGTCAAAATCCAATAAAATACGCTGCATCGCGCAAACCTGCAGCCATGATGCGTGCTCAGGATAGACCAAGGTATTTCACAAAAATACGACTATCTACTAGCGCATCATCGAAAAATACTTAACAATAGCACGATCGTTCGAAAACAGCTTTCCCATAAATATGACGAGACACTCATGACTCAAACACAAGACCTGCTCGCGCAATACGGTCCGCGCGAAGCGATGGAATACGACGTGGTGGTGGTCGGCGGCGGTCCGGCCGGGTTGTCGGCGGCGATCCGCATCAAGCAACTGGCGGCCGGGACCGGCAAGGAAGTTTCGGTCTGCGTGCTGGAAAAAGGCGGCGAGGTCGGCGCCCACATTCTGTCGGGCGCAGTGATGGATCCGCGCGCAATCACCGAACTGTTTCCGGACTGGAAAGAACTGGGCGCGCCGCTCAACACGCCGGTCTCCGAAGACCGCTTTCTTTTTCTCTCCGCCAGCAAAGCCTACAAGACCCCGTCTTGGCTGCTGCCAGCCTGCTTCCAGAACCACGGCAATTACGTCATCTCGCTGGCCAATGTCGCA
>NZ_JAQQFM010000020.1:0-8829 GCF_046025995.1 Herbaspirillum lusitanum | reverse complement strand
CCCGAATCGCGATACAGCGCGTAGTTCAGTGTGCCGCCGCCGCTGCCGGTCATCTTGCGTGCTGCGGTGGTAGCGCCGGTGCCTGCACCTGCATCCAGGCCGACGTTGTAAGTGGTGCCGTTGGTGCAGATCACAGCGATGTTGCCGGTCTGATCGACCTGGGTCGAGCTGTAGGCGCCGAAGGCGATGGTGGAGCCCACCACGGTGCAGGAGGCCAGCACCGAGGCGCTGATGATCAGGGACCCGGTTGCAGTCGCGGCGAAAGTCGGAGCACTGGTTGCCAGCAGCAGAGCAGCGGCGGAAGCACAGACAAAGCGATTTTTCTTGGCAAAAAACATGGTGACTCTCCTGAAATTTCAGACGCCCTGCAAACTCCCCGATCTCGCCCCTTGCGAGAACTTGTTTGCAGCGGGTATGGAGTCACTTTAATTTTTGACAGCACTTTGGTGAATCAGGGGCTTCCCTAGGCTTGCTTTAATCTCATCAGGAAAATCCCGAGTCGATCATCCTCTCATGATCATCTCGCCGTTCTCTCCCGGATGAAGCACTGCTCGATTACTTCGCTGCCCCATTGCTGGCCTGGGCACTCCTCTATCAGCTTGAAGCCGGCATGCTCATAGAGCTGACGGGCGGCATCCAGGCCTTTGAATGTCCACAAACGGGTTGAAGCAAATCCTTCGCGGTCGCAGAATGCCAAGGCTTCGGCAAGCAGCTTTCTGCCTACGCCGGAGCCGCGCATGCCGTCATCGACAATGAACCAGCGCAGATGGGCGGTATCGTTTCCCAGGTCTTCGCCATCAATGACGACCGATCCGACAACACGATCCGCATCCACGGCGACCCACATGCCGTTTCGCGGGTTGTGCAGCCGTGAAGCAAACTCGGAAATTCCTGAGGCCACCAGGCTCTCAAAAAATTGCCCGAAGCCAACGCTTCTGGAATAAAAGCGCGCATGCATTTCCACCACACGCCCAATCGCGCCAGGCAGATAACCCTGATGTATTTCGATGCCGTGAGCAGGTGTGCGGGCTTGACCAAGCCGGTGCGCTTCCAGGGCCCGTGAATAGGCCGTCAAGCCCTGGCAGACAAGCTGCTGTTCACGTTCCGACAATTGCGCCAATGCAGTGGTGACCTGCATGCGACCGAAGCGATTGATGGCCGCCAGTGTGCGTCGGCCCTTGGCCGTCAATGTCAACAGTTTGGAGCGGGCGTCGTCATTGCTCACCGTTTCGCGCAACTCTCCGGCTTCGACCAGCTTGCGCACCATCCGGCTGATGCTGGACTTTTCCAGTTGCAAGATTTCGGCGAGCTGCGCAGAAGTCATCCCCTTGCTTGCGGCAATTTCAACGATGGAGTGCACCGCCGATGGCGAGTAATCGGTGGCGGCCAAGGTCGTTTGCATGAAGCCCAGTTCACGCACCATCTGACGCGAGGCGCTACGGACCTGATCGATAAGCAAGGGGTCGTGATCGGACATTTTCATCTCCCGTAAATTAAGTTGTATTATACAACTTAATTGCGGTATCAAACGGAGAGGGAGGGCTTTGATATGGAGACACTTGAACAGCCGGGCGACCCGAGGGCGGGGCGCGGCCGCATGCAGGGGCGTGTTGGACTGATTACCGGAGGCGGCAGCGGCATCGGCCGCGCAACGGCGCTGCTGATGGCGAGAGAAGGTGCCGCAGCGGTGGTGGTGGCGGGTCGTCGCCGGCAGGAGGGCGAAGCGGTCGCATCCGAATGTCGCAGCTACGGCACGCAAGCGCTATTCATCCGGACCGACGTTACCCAGGAAGACGACGTGGCGCAGCTTGTGCAGACCATCGTGTCGCGCTTCGGCGCTCTGGATGTGGCATTCAACAATGCCGGATTTCAGGAGCGGCGCGCCCTCATCGAGGCGCAGGACAACAGCGTGTACGACAGCGTATTCAATGCCAATGTGCGTTCGGTGTTCTTGTGCCTCAAACACCAGATTTCGTGCATGAGTGCTCAGGGGGCAGGGCGTATTGTGATCAATGCCTCGGTCAGCGGATTGCGCAATCCGAATCCCGGCTTGTCGCTTTACTCTGCCTCCAAGGCTGCAGTGATCTCCTTGATGCGTTCTGCCGCCATGGAATGTGCGCCGCGCGGGATTCGCATCAACGCCGTGGCGCCGGGACGCGTGGTCACCGACATGATGCTGGCTTCAGGCATTGCCGACATGTCGGCAGTGGCCGCCGGCTTGCCGCTCAGGCGCATGGGGCAGCCGGCGGAAGTCGCCGAAGCAGTGGTGTGGCTGGCCTCGGATGAAGCCTCCTATGTTGTGGGGCATGTGCTGGCGGCGGATGGCGGCTTCATCGCCTCTTGAAGCAGGATACGGCGGCGGTAATCTGATCTGCTCAAGTTTGTGCCCATCTGGCGCACTAGCTCTGGCGCCGCCGTTCCTGCGTTTGGCGATCTCTGGAAGCATTTGGTCGCATGCCGCTGGCTGTCGCGATGATTCGATGCAAGCATGATGGCTCCTTTATCCACGGAGCCTTGTCATGAAACGCTTGCGTACATTGTTTGCCGCCGGCGCCGCGCTGCTATTTCCGCTGGCTGCCGGCGCCGCAGAACTTCGTGTCACGGTCAGCGACGGCCCCATCGCGCCGGTCACACTTTACGTTGCCCTGTTTGGCACGGCTGAAGCCATGGCTGCCGACAAGCCGCTGGCTGCGCAGACAATGCAAATGCGAGACGGCAGCGCACAACTGGTTTTCCTTGGACTGCCGCCCGGTCGCTATGCGCTCAAGTCCTTTGCCGATGAGAACGGCAATGGCAAGCTCGATACAAACATAGTCGGTCTGCCGACCGAGCGCTATGGTTTTTCGAACAACGCCAAGGGCCGTATGGGGCCTCCCGGATTCGACGCGGCGGCGATACAGCTGGATACCGACAGCAGCATTTCTTTCCAGCTTCATTGAGAGAGGTGCCCCATGGATCGCCGTGAACTCCTGCGCCGGCTGGCGGTGGCCGGCAGTGCTCCTTTCCTGCTGCCGCCAGCGGCACACGCTAAAACGCCCCCGAACTGGCAGCAGCAGTTTCTGGATTCGGCCACGCCCTGGAAATCCGCGTTTGAGACGCCCGCAGACGAACTGCCATTGACGGCGGCCACGGTGCGGGGCCGTTTCCCTGATGCGCTGACGGGCACGCTCTATCGCATTGGCCCGGCCGGGCACGACCTGGGTGGTGAGCGCAATCACCATTGGTTCGACGGCGACGGCATGGCGCATCGTTTCGTGATCGATGGCAGTAAAGTCCATCATCAAGGCCGCTATGTGGCCACTGCCAAACGGCAGGCCGAGACGCGCGCCGGTCGTCGGCTGGTGGAGGGCTTCGGCACGACCTTTCCCGGGCTTGAGCCGGTGAACTCGCCGGACAGCATGAACGTCGCCAACATCAACGTACTGTACACAGGCGGCGAATTGCTGGCGCTGTGGGAGGGCGGTTCGGCTACGCGGCTGGACCCGGGCACGCTGGAAACGCTCGGCCTCAAGCGCTGGCGGGCGGATCTCGCGGGCGCGCCGTTTTCGGCGCATCCAAGAGTTGACCCCGACGGTACGGTCTGGAATTTCGGTGTCAGTTCGAGCAATGGATTGCTGGTGCTTTACGAGATTGCGGCGGATGGCGCGCTGCGTCGCGCCGAGGCGCTGCCCGTCAAGGATCTGCCCATGATTCATGATTTTGCCGTCACGCCCGGACATCTGGTGTTTCTGATGCCTCCGCTGGTCTACGACGCCCAACGCAAAGCAGCCGGCGCGAGCTTTCTCGACGCCCATGTGTGGCGTCCGGAACTTGGCATGCGGGCGCTGGTGATCAGCAAGAAAGACTGGCGCCGGCGGCAGATACTGGCGTTGCCGGCGGGCTTCCTGTTCCATGTCGGCAATGCCTGGGAAGAGGAGCGCAGCAGCGGCACCGTCATCCATGTCGACTATGTGCGCTCACCCGACGCGTCCAGCGTGTTCACCAGCACCCGCGAGATCATGCGTGGCCGCCTCGTGCGCAGCACGCCGCCGCATCTGACCCTTGCCAGCCTGGATCTGGGTAAGGGCAGGGCGACTCAGGTCGAATGGCCGTTGGAAGCGGAGTTTCCGCGCATGGACCCGCGCCTGGTCGGTCTGCAACACGGATTTGTGATTCACGCTAGCCAGACGCGCGACGGCCTGCCTTTGTGGAGCGCCGTTGCGCGCACCGAGGTAGAAACAGGACGTTCGCAGCACTTCAGTTATGGACCGCAGTCGCTGGTGGAAGAGCATGTGTTCGTGCCGGATGCCCAAGGCCCGGGCTGGGTGCTCGGAACCGTGTTCGATTGGGGGCAGAAGAAAACTCTGTTGTCCTGCTTCGCTGCCGAGGCGCTGGCAGACGGCCCGGTGGCGCAGGCAAGCCTGCCTTATGCATTGCCCTTGGGCTTGCACGGGAATTTTGTGGCAGCGACCTGAGGCGGCCTACAAGATGACTGCCTTGCTGGCGGATGCCTATCCGTCGCAGCGCATGTCTTGGGTACTCGGCATGAACGTCATCGTCGCCGCCGGCTCTTCGATTTATGGCTCCTTGATGGGCGGCGCGCTGGTCTCAGGGTGAGGCTGGCGATTCTAGAGCCGATCAGAAAGAGCAGGGCGCGCCTCCCATTTCACGTGTTTCAATGACTTTTGCATGCAGCGCCCATGCCTGCAAATGCCTTGCCTGCTCTCGCAAAGTAATGGATCAAATGACCTGCGCTCATTCCGTGAGCAGATCCGCCAGTTTTAATCTTTGCCTTTGATTTGCTGATTGATATAGCGCATTGATGAGCATGTTCCATCGGGCACATACTCGGAGCGCACTGCCAAGAAGGCGTATTTCACCGACAACGCACGCATTTGCCAGCGTGATTGCTGAAAATGCCGTAGAACAGTATCGAACTGATTCAAACAAAGCGAACGGCACATGAATACGGAAGCAGCAGAAAAAAAAGAAGGCTGGCTTAACAAGCTGGGGCCGGGATTGATTACCGGCGCGGCCGATGATGATCCCAGCGGCATCGCCACGTATTCTCAGGCTGGCGCCCAATTCGGTTTCAGTATGCTGTGGACGGTGTTGTTCACCTATCCGCTGATGGTCGGCATCCAGATTGTGAGCGCGCGTATCGGTCGCGTCAGCGGTCGCGGGCTGGCCACCAATATCCGCATGCATTATCCGGCGCCGATTCTGTATGCCGTGATGGGCTTGCTGCTGTTGGCCAACACCATCAATATCGCCGCAGACGTCACCGCCATGGGCGACGCGCTGCATCTGATCATCGGCGGCCCGGCACAACTTTTTGCGGTCGGCTTCGGCCTCTTGTCGCTGCTGCTGCAAATCTTCATTCCCTACAAGCGCTATGTGCGGCTGCTCAAATGGCTGACGCTGGCGCTACTGGCCTATATCGCCACTGCGCTGGTCATCCATGTACCGTGGGGCGAGGTCGCCTTGCGCACCGTGATGCCGCATCTGTCCTGGAAAAGCGAATACATCACCACCGTGGTGGCCGTTTTCGGCACCACCATCAGTCCCTATCTGTTTTTCTGGCAGGCCTCACAGGAAGTGGAGGAGCAACTCGCCACGCCGGGCGCGTTGCCTTTGATCCAGGCGCCGGAACAGGCGCGCGCCAATCTGCGCCGTATCAAGATCGATACCCATGTCGGCATGGGGTTTTCCAACCTGGTCGCTTTTTTCATCATCCTGACGGCCGCCGTGACGCTCAATCTGCATGGCCTGACCGATATCCAGACCTCGGCGCAGGCAGCCCAGGCCTTGCGGCCGGTGGCGGGTGAATTCGCTTTTCTGCTGTTCAGCGCCGGCATCATCGGCACCGGCTTGCTGGCCATTCCGGTATTGGCCGGTTCGTCTGCTTACGCCATGGCCGGCAGTTTCGGATGGAACAGCAGTCTCGACAGCAAGTTCGGCGCCGCCAAAGCTTTTTACTCGGTGATCATTTTCTCTACCGTGGCCGGCACCGCGCTGGGCTTCAGCGCGCTCGACCCGATCAAGGCGCTGTACTGGAGCGCGGTCATCAACGGCGTGATCGCCGTTCCCATCATGGTGATCATGATGCTGATGGCCTCCCGTAGAGATGTCATGGGCGCTTTCGTCATCAAGCGCCGCCTGCAGGTGCTGGGATGGCTGGCCGCATTCATGATGGGGATCGCCGTGGTCCTGATGCTGGTCAGTTTTTGAGTGCTTTAACCTGAATTGCCAAGTATATAAAATGCTCTAAGTATCTGAATTTTTGGAAAATAAAGAGAATCGAGAATAAAAATTACGTTCTAATTCGTTGATGTAAATCTGTGGGCCGAATGCAAGATTTATCTAAGTGGCAGCGCTAAAAAAGAAGCTTTGCTAAAAATAGAAGCATAAAATTTTGAGCGTACGTAGTTAAATTCCCCTCGGAAAGTTAGGAAGATCGCGACCACTATATAGGCGTGAATTTATGGAAATTAATGTCTTGTTGCGTTAAGATCCCGCCCCATGAGAATTAAATGTCAGCCAATTGCAAGCTTAATTCTTGTTAAGTGCGTTAAAAGTATCATCACAAGGCAATAAAAATATTCGCATCGCTATCAAACAAGAATTCGGGGGAATCTCCTTGTTTTATCCATTTCGCTCAATCTTGGGCAGGACTTTTGCTTGCGCGCTGTCATTGGTATTTGGCGCACCTTCCGCTCATGCTCAGATGAGTATTTCCGGCCAGTTTCAGGTAAGTGAAACTGGTGCTGCAAGCTATAGCATTCCTATTCAAATCCCTCCGGGTATTGGTGGGATGGAGCCACGGCTGAGTCTTAACTTCAACAGCCAGGCTGGGGATGGACTCCTAGGTATTGGCTGGAGTCTTGGTGGTTTGGGGGCGGTAAGTCGTTGTCCGCGCACGCCCGCGCAGGATGCGGTGAGAGGGAGTGTCAAATATGACGCCAACGATCGGTTTTGCCTTGATGGTCAAAGACTTGTGGCAATCAACGGCATCGAGGGCGGCGATGGTACCGAATATCGGACGGAGCGAGAAAGCTTTGCAAAAATCGTTTCTTATGGATCTGCAGGCAATGGTCCAGCATGGTTCAAGGTCTGGACCAAAGCCGGGCAGATCATGGAGTATGGAAAGACAAGCGACTCAAGAATTGAAGCACAAGGCAAGCCCTCAGTTAGACTCTGGGCTCTGAGTCGTGTCCAAGATACCAAAGGCAATTACCTTTCTGCCTCTTACATCAAAGACTCTCAGCACGGGGAATATTATCCTAGCCAGATCGAATATACGGGCAACGACCAGACGAGTCGGAGCCCCTCCAGTTCGGTGAAATTCAGCTATGAACAATTGCCCAACATTATCTATGGATATAGTTCAGGCTCCTTGCTGACGCGGCTCTCGCGTTTAAAGACAATCCAGACGTTGAATGGAACTTCAGCCGTAAAGAGTTACATCCTTAATTACAACGTTGCAGGAGTGCAGAAAAGTTCAGCTATTTCCTCTATTCAGGAATGCGCGCCTGCTGATGGTATATGCAAGCCAGCGCTTCGCACGACTTTGAACTGGGGAAGCGGACGCTATGAGCCGTGGACAGTGTGGCGTGGCCAGACCGGAACCGGAGGCTTCGATCTGGCGCAATGCAAGCTGCTGACGATAGCGGATGTAAATGGCGACGGTCTTGCCGATGCTGTATGCGCCTACGATTATCACAATGGCGTAACGTCGACTTTTGTCCAGCTGAGCAAAGGAAGCAGCTTTGAACCATGGACAGTGTGGAGCGGCCAGACCGGAACCGGAGGCTTCGATCTGGCGCAATGCAAACTGCTGGCAATGGCGGATGTAAATGGCGACGGTCTTGCCGATGCTGTATGTGCCTACGATTATCGCAATGGCGTGACGTCGACCTTCGTCCAGCTGAGCAAAGGCAACAGCTTTGAACCATGGGCAGTGTGGAGCGGCCAGACCGGAACCGGAAGTTTTGATCTGGCGCAATGCAAGCTGCTGACGATAGCGGACGTAAATGGCGATGGTCTTGCCGATGCTGTATGTGCCTACGATTATCGCAATGGCGTGACGTCGACTTTTGTCCAGCTGAGCAAAGGAAGCAGCTTTGAACCATGGACAGTGTGGAGCGGCCAGACCGGAACCGGAGGCTTCGATCTGGCGCAATGCAAACTGCTGACAATGGCGGATGTAAATGGCGACGGTCTTGCCGATGCTGTATGCGCTTACGATTATCTCAATGGCGTAACGTCGACTTTTGTCCAGCTGAGCAAAGGCAACAGCTTTGAACCATGGACAGTGTGGAGCGGCCAGACCGGAGCCGGAAGTTTCGATCTGGCGCAATGCAAACTGCTGACAATGGCGGATGTAAATGGCGACGGTCTTGCCGATGCTGTATGTGCCTACGATTATCGCAATGGCGTGACGTCGACCTTAGTCCAGCTGAGCAAAGGCAACAGCTTTGAACCATGGACAGTGTGGAGCGGGCAAACCGGAGCCGGAAGTTTCGATCTGGCGCAATGCAAGCTGCTGACGATAGCGGACGTAAATGGCGATGGTCTTGCCGATGCTGTATGTGCCTACGATTATCGCAATGGCGTGACGTCGACCTTAGTCCAGCTGAGCAAAGGCAACAGCTTTGAACCATGGGCAGTATGGGGCGGCCAGACCGGAGCCGGAAGTTTCGATCTGGCGCAATGCAAACTGCTGACAATGGCGGATGTAAATGGCGACGGTCTTGCCGATGCTGTATGCGCTTACGATTATCTCAATGGGGTGACAGCCACTTTCGCGCAGTTGTATTCAGGGGGCAGATATCTATCGATGGATGGAAT
>NZ_JAQQFM010000019.1:0-24924 GCF_046025995.1 Herbaspirillum lusitanum | reverse complement strand
CGCGACATTGGCCAGCGAGATGACGTAATTGCCGTGATTCTGGAAACAGGCTGGCAGCAGCCAAGACGGGGTCTTGTAGGCTTTGCTGGCGGAGAGAAAAAGAAAGCGGTCTTCAGAGACCGGGGTATTCAACGGTGCGCCCAGTTCTTTCCAGTCCGGAAACAGTTCGGTGATCGCGCGCGGATCCATCACTGCGCCCGACAAAATGTGGGCGCCGACTTCGCCGCCTTTTTCCAGCACGCAGACCGAGACTTCCTTGCCGGTCCCGGCCGCCAGTTGCTTGATGCGGATCGCCGCCGACAACCCGGCCGGACCGCCGCCGACCACCACCACGTCGTATTCCATCGCTTCGCGCGGACCGTATTGCTCGAGGATTTTATTCATGTGCTTGCCATGTCCGGCCTGCCGCCGTTCAGGATAAGGCGGCCGTCAACTGCGGCGCCAGTTCGAACAGATCGCCGACGATGCCGTAATCGGCCACCGCGAAAATCGGCGCATCGGCATCCTTGTTGATGGCGACGATGATTTTGGAATCCTTCATGCCGGCCAGATGCTGGATCGCGCCGGAGATGCCGACGGCGATATAGAGATCGGGCGCCACCACCTTGCCGGTCTGGCCGATCTGATAGTCGTTGGGCACGAAGCCGGCATCCACCGCCGCGCGCGATGCGCCGAGTGCGGCATTGAGCTTGTCGGCCAGCGGTTCCAGCAGTCTGGCGTAGTTCTCGCCCGAGCCCAGACCGCGTCCGCCGGCCACGATGATATTGGCCGATGCCAGCTCGGGCCGGTCGGATGAAGTGGTTTCGCGCGAGACGAAACGCGACAGGCCGCTGTCGGCCACCGCATCGATTGGCAGCACGTCGGCATTGCCGCCGCACTCCGCCGCCGCAAAGGCGGTGGCGCGCACCGAGATGACTTTGATCGCATCTTTCGATTGCACGGTGGCGATCACGTTGCCGGCGTAGATAGGACGCTCGAAGGTGTCGGCACTCAGCACTTTGGTGATCTCTGAAATCTGCGCCACGCCGAGTCTGGCGGCGACGCGCGGCAGCACGTTCTTGCCGCTGGCGGTGGCGGTGGCGAGGATGTGCGAGTAGGGGGAATTGGCGGAGCCCGGCGCAGACGCCAGCGCAATCACTTGCGCAGCGACGTTCTCGGCCAGGCCGGCGGCGTATTGCGGCGCATCGGCCAGCAAGACCCTGGCGACGCCTTTGATCGCCGCAGCGGCGTTCGCGACGGCGGCGCAGCCATGTCCGGCGACCAGCAGATGGACTTGCTCTGCGCATTGCAGCGCAGCGGTAACGGCATGCAGAGTCGCTGATTTGAGTGTGCCGTTATCGTGTTCGGCGATGATGAGTGCAGTCATGATTTCTTTCGCATTTCTTTTGCAAAATGAAGCAGGGCAAGGAGGCGCTCAGATGACCTGAGCGTCGTTCTTCAGACGCGCGACCAGCGTCTCTACATTGGCCAGCAGCACGCCGCCGGCGCGCGCGGCCGGCTCGACCATTTTCAGCGTGAGCAGACGCGGCGCGATATCAACGGTATCCACCCCCAGCGCCGACGGCGTGGTGACATCCAGCGGCTTCTTCTTGGCCTTGACGATATTGGGCAGGGTCACGTAACGCGGTTCGTTCAGGCGCAGATCGGTAGTGATCACGGCCGGCAATTTCACCGCCAGAGTCTCCAGACCACCATCGATTTCGCGCGCGACGATGGCTTCGTCGCCGCTGATCTGCAGGGTGGAGGCAAAGGTGGCCTGCGGCATGTCGCCCAGCGCCGCCAGCATTTGCCCGGTCTGATTGCTGTCGTCGTCGATGGCCTGCTTGCCGACGATGATCAGCGCGGGCTTCTCTTGCTGCACTACGGCGTGCAGCAGCCTGGCCACCGCCAGCGGTTGCAGCTCGTCCTGCGACTCCACCAGAATCGCGCGATCGGCGCCGATGGCCATGGCCGTACGCAAGGTCTCCTGACATTGCTGCGGGCCGCAGGAGACCGCGATCACCTCGCTGGCGACGCCGGCCTCCCTGAGCCGCACGGCGGCTTCCACGGCGATTTCGTCGAAGGGATTCATGCTCATCTTCACATTGCCGATGTCCACGCCGGAACCGTCGGACCTGAGGCGCACCTTGACGTTGTAATCGACAACTCGTTTAACGGCGACAAGAATTTTCATGGGTGTATGCGATGAAAGAAAACAATGGAATGGAATAGAGCAGGGCGACGGCCCGGACTTCAGTCAGGATTGCTGAGCCTGATCAACACGGCTTTTGCATCGGCCTGCAGAGGTGCAAGCACGGCGCCCGCCGCAAGCGCACGCACGATACCGGCCTGACGCGCGCGCAGGCGGCAGTCACCGGCGCCATCTTCTGCAGGACGAAACATCCACTCGCCGGCAACCACCAGCACGAACAGCAAGGCCGCCGCGTCCTGCACTTCGGCACTGCCGATGACGCGCATCTCGCTGCGCATGCTCTTGCGCTTCACCATCAGATTCAGGAACTGATGCGGCGCCGCCGGCGAGGCCGGTTCGCGCGTGGCATGCAGTTCGGCCTCGCCGGGAAACGCAATCGGCGTCAGCGGCAAGGCATGGGCGCCGCCGATGGGCCCGGACAGGCGGACCGCCCCCCTGCCCAGCAAGACCGCATGGCGGTCGACGCCGGGGAAGGTAGAGAACGGGCCGTCGGACTGAATGTCGGCCAGGCTGATGCGCCAGTCGGCCTCATCGAGATGCGGCTGGCCGGGTATCAGCTGCTGCCCGGCCGCGCCGCTGGCGATCAGCCGCGTGAGGCCGGCGCCGTTGCGCCACAATTGCGCTGGGAGTGCATCAACCGAAATGATCTGCATGATGACCGGCGCGCGTGCTTCAGGACACTGCGCCCGAACCGTATTTGCCGACCAGCAGCTTGCCGGTGGAAAAACGCTCCAGCGCATACGGCTCAAGCGAGACATCGGTAGGCAGATTCAGCGCGCTCTGCGCCAGCACGCGGCCGACTGCCGGCGACAGCTTGAAGCCGTGGCCCGAGAAACCGAAGCCTGCCACCAGTCCTTCGATGCCGGGCAACTTGCCGAGCACCGGATTCCAGTCGGGCGTGACGTCGTAGACGCCGGTCCAGGAGGTCGCCAGGCCGGCGGTTTCGAAGGAGGGGAAACGTTCGGCCACCTGGGCGCCGATCTCGGCGATGGCGTCGAGCGAGACATCGCCTTGCTCGGTGTCGGGCACGTCCAGCGTTTCGCCGACCACGCCTTCCGACACCAGCATCTGCGTGCCGCCGTAGCTGCGGCCGTAGAGCATGCCTTGCGAGGCCAGATCCTTGAACACCGGCATGCCGAAGGTATAGGCTTCCGGGCCTTCCAGCGCGATCACGGTGTGGCGCTCGGCGCGCACCGGCAACGTGAGGCCGGTCCAGCTTTCCAGTTCCGGAGTCCAGATATTCTGCGTGCTGACCACGGTATTGCTGAGAAAGCGGCCGGCGCTGGTTTCCACGCCGACGGTGCGGCCGTTTTCGATGATGAGCTGATTGACGCTGACGCCTTCCTTGAAGATGACGCCGCGGCGGCGGGCTGCACGGGCAAAGGCGGTCGCCACCAGATAGGCGTCGGCGAAACCGGCTTCGGGTTCGAAGCTGATCAGCGCGGCATCGTCGAATTGCGCAATCGGCAGCAGGGCGCGCGCCTGGTGCGCGTCCAGATATTGCAGCGGAATGCCCTGATCCTGCTGCCCCTTGAGCGCGGCGCGCAGCGGTTCCAGCTTGTCGCCTTCAGGCGCCCAGATCATGTAGCCGCATTTGACCAGGCCGCAGGAGGCTTCTTCATCTTCCAGATATTCCGGAAAGCGGTTGAACACATCCCATGAGCGCTGCGCCAGCTCGACGTTTTCCTGCACCGAGTAATGTGTGCGCAAGATGCCCGACGACTGCGAAGTCGTGCCTTCGCCTATGGTCTTTCTATCCAGCACCAGCACATTGCGCGCCCCCAGCTGCGCCAGATGGAATGCGGTAGAGGTGCCGATCACTCCGGCCCCGATCACGATGGCGTCATAGACGTTCATAGCTTCCTCTTTATTTAGACGAGGCAAGTGTGAACTGAAAAATCCGGCGGGAGCGGCTGCATTAGAGAAACTAATGTTTTGAAGAAGAGCGTTTAACATTAGGCCTGCAGCAAACTTTTTAGATCAATATCAGCGCCATTGCGATCAGGCCACAACGGCAATACAGCATGAGCAATGGCGCACCGAAAGGGAAGGCTATGTCCGATATTCCATTCGATCTGCACGCGCTGCAGGCCTTTGTCGCGGTCTGCGAGGGCGGCTCCATGATCGAAGCCGCGCGCAAGCTGGGCGTGACCCAGAGCGCCGTCAGCCAGCTGATCAAGTCGCTGGAAACGCAGAGCGGCATGCTGCTGCTGGACCGTGAATTCCGGCCCTCGCGGCCGACGGCGGCGGGGCGCTTGCTGACCGATCTGGCCAAGGATCTGCTGGAACATGCGCAGCGTGTGAATGAGCGCCTGATCGACGCCTCGCGTTCGGAAGTGGCGCAGATCAGGCTGGGCGGAGTCGATTCGTTTTCGGCCACGGTGGGGCCGGCGCTGGTGCGCGCGATTTCAAAGAGTGCGCGCGAGATTTCGCTGTGGTCGGGCCTCACGCCCATGCTCAGCGAGCAATTGCAAAGGCGTGAACTGGATCTGGCGGTGTGCACCGAATCCACCGTCAACGATACGCGCATCGAGCAGCATCTGCTGTTTTCCGAAGCCTTCGTGGCGGTGGTGCCGAAGAAGGCGGCGGAAGAAATCGAAGATCCCAAAGAGCTGTTCCGCCAGCTGCCGCTGATGCGCTATACGCGGCGTTCGGTGATCGGCCAGCAGATCGAGCGCTATCTGCGCCATATCAAGCTGGACGCGCCGCGCCGCTTTGAATTCGACGCCACCGATCCGCTGCTCAATCTGGTGGCCTGGGGCATGGGTTATGCGGTGACCACGCCGCTGTGCCTGTGGCAATCGCGGCATTGTCTGGGCGATGTGACGGTGGTGCCGCTGCCGGAAAGCCAGCTCGGGCGCCGCAACTTCTTCCTGCTGTCGCGCGAAGGGGAGTGGACCGGCCTGGCGGAAGAAGTATCAGGCATCACGCGCCAGGTACTGGAGCAACAGATTTCACCGGCGATCATGGCGGCGCTGCCGACTTTGCCGAAGGATGCGTTCTCCTGGAAATAGGGCGAACGCCAAAAAATCAAATATAAAAAAAGAGAGGGACGTGCAGGATGACGGGGCAAGTATTCAGACTCAAGCAGTCGCCGCGCTGCTGCTGATTTCGATTCGGCACACAGGCGCCGCACTGCCGCCGCAGACTCCGCCCTCAGGGCATGAGCGCGTCTGCGGAAAATCACAAAAGAACGCGCTCAAATCTGCAAGCCGGCGGCAAGCGGCCGACTCATCTTTCCCTCCGGATTTTCAGCCGCTGCGCGCCATCGGCAGCACACGCACGAAGCAAGGGCGTCGGCAGCAGGAAATGCACTGAAAAAGCGCTGCTTTCATCCGTTGCAGTGCAGCTAGATTAGGCAGAAACATAGTTTGTATTAGTTTTCCTTAAGCGCCTTTTCGCGCCCGCATGAGTCAGTAATATCGGCACATCGCAGCGCGACCCTCCATGCGATTGCACCATGCGCGGCAAGTGCAAGGCGGCGGTCGCGGCGAGCGAAAGGAGCAGGGGCGGGGTCAGGATAGAAAAGCCGTCTCCATCGTTTGAATTGTTGGACCAACCAGATAGGAGCAAGCAATGAATGAGACTCGACGTCGGGTCATGAAGCAAGCCGTCACGCTGGCCGCAGCCGGTTCGATGGGATTTCCCATCCTCTCGCAGGCTGCCGCCCCCACGGTCATCAACTACGGCGGGTCCGCCTGGCTGGGTCACTATTCTGCTTACATCGCGATGAAGACCGGCATGATGGGCAAGTACGGCATCGATCTGCGCTGGCAGGCCTTCGCCACTTCCTCCTCGCGCATGGCGGCGGTCATGGCCGGCAACGTCGACATCGCCGGCACCGGCGTGGTCTCGGCACTGGCCTTGATGGCCAGCGGCGCCAAGCAGTTTCAGATGATCGCCACCCCCAACAACTTCGGCAAGGCCGAAGGCATGCTGGTGCGCGACGGCGTCAAGAGCCTGAACGAGCTCAAGGGCAAGAAGATCGGCGTGACCTATGCCTCCAGTTCGCACGTGCTGCTGCTGGATGTGCTGGCGCAGGCCGGCATCGATCCCGACAAGGATGTCTCCATCATCAACCTGCCGTCGACCGAACTGCTGACCGCTTACCGCGCCAACCAGATCGATGCGGCGGTGGCATGGACCCCGACCTTCAACCGCATCCGCGCCTTGCCCGGCACCAGAATCCTGCTCGACGATTCGGCCTTCTCGCTCTACAAGAGCTACAAGATGTCGCCGGGTCCGGACGTGCTGCTGGTGCGCAGCGTCTTCGGCAAGGAGAATCCGGCAGCGGTGAAGGGCTTCCTGCAAGCGATCTTCGAAGCCAATGCCTTCATGACGCAAAAGCCGGAAGAAGCGGCAAAGATACTCATGGAACTGACTTCGCTGACGATGGAGGAGCAATTGTCCACCATCAAGCAGACCGAATGGTTCAGCCAGGCCGACCAGAAGGCCTTGATGGAAAATCCCGGCAACTTCGTGATCGGCTTGCAGAAGCTGGCGGAGATGCTGCTCAAGCTGAAGCAAATCGATTTCGTTCCGCAAGTGCGGCAATGGGTCAACGCGACGTATCTGTGAGGTTGAAACATGGCTGAAAAGAAAGAATGGTTGCGTGGCAGCGCTTTGTTGACGCTCTCCGCTGTCTCCCTCCTGGCATTCTTGATGCTGTGGGAACTGATCTGTCGCGCCGGCGTGGTGGACACCGTGTTCCTGCCGGCGCCTTCGCAGGTGCTGGCACGCGCGATCCGCATGTGGGACCAGCATTCGCTGATCGCCAATATCGCCGCCTCGGCGCGCCGCGTGATGGTGGGCTTTCTGGCGGCGGTGGTGGTCTCGATTCCGCTGGGCATCATGCTGGGCACCTCGAAAGTGGCGCGCGCCGTCTTCGACCCCATCCTGTCGTTTCTGCGGCCGCTGCCGTCGATGAGCTGGATTCCGCTGACGCTGCTGTGGTTCGGCATCACCGAAACGCAGAAGTACAGCATCGTGTTCATGGGCGCAGTCACACCGGCGCTGCTGTATGTGATCGAAGCCACGCAAGGCATCGACCCGATACTGATCCGCGCCGCCCGCAACCTCGGCGCCAATCGCTGGCAAGTCATGCGTGAAGTGATTCTGCCGGGCTGCATGCCGCAGATTCTGTCCGGCATGAAAGTGATTCTGGGCCTGTCGTGGACTTGTGTGATCTCGGCCGAACTGGTGGCCGCCAAGGAAGGCCTGGGCTTCATGATCATGAACGGCAAGGAATTCTTCCAGACCGATACCGTGGTGCTGGGCATGGTTCTGATCAGCTTCACTGTTCTCATCACCGATGTGGTGTTCCGCCTGATTCAAAGGAGCGTTCTCTCATGGCAGCGGTAAAAACCTCGACCGCCGCAGGCGATGCAATGATCAGCATTCGCGGCGTGTCCAAATCCTTCGGCGCCCTCAAGGTGCTGGATCAGGTCAATCTGGAAGTGGCGCGCGGCGAGTTTCTGGTGCTGCTGGGCGCTTCCGGCTGCGGCAAATCGACCTTGCTCAATCTGGTGTCGGGCTTCGAACGCGCCACCGTCGGCAGCGTGCACGTCAACAATCGTGAAGTACGCGACGTCGATCCGGCCTGCGGTATGGTGTTTCAACAGTACGCATTGTTTCCCTGGAAAACCGTGCGCCAGAACGTCGAGTTCGGCCTCAAGATGCGCGGCGTGTCGCGCACCGAACGGGCGAAGACTGCGCAGCACTACATCGAGATGGTCGGTCTGCGCGGCTTCGAAGACAGTTTTCCGAATGCCTTGTCCGGCGGAATGAAGCAACGTGTTTCGATTGCCCGCGTGCTGGCCAACGATCCCGACGTCATGCTGTTCGACGAACCCTTCGCCGCGCTCGACGCCATGACGCGCCAGGTGCTGCAGGAGCAGCTGCTGAGCATCTACGAAAAGAGCGGCAAGACCATCATCTTCATCACCCACTCGATCGATGAAGCGCTGATGCTGTCGACCCGCATGATCGTGATGGGCGCCAAACCCGGCCGCGTGGTGCAGGACATCACCAACGACCTGCCGCATCCACGCGCAGCGGAAGTACAACTGTCGCCGCGCTACATCGAACTCAAGAAGTCAATCTGGGAAACGGTGCAGGTGGAAGTGATGAAGGGGCTGGAGCACGCGAAGTAAAGGATGTTCGATGCTTTGCATTGCTTGCCATCTGGAAGGTGGCCAAGTAAAAAGCGCTCCGTGAGGAGCGCTTTTTTTATCCCGCTCAGGCCTGCGCCTTGCCGCTGCGTTCAGCCGCAGCTGCTTTCACACCCCGCCCGAAATAACTCATCAGCACAATGCCGCCGACCGTCAGCAGCGCGCCGCCGCTTTTGCCTGGATCGAGCGCGTCGTGGAAGACCAGTACGCCGAAGATCACCGACAACACCGGGCTCAGCAGCGACAGCGGCACCACTTTGCTGACCGGGTAACGGCGCAGCAGTCCGTACCAGATCCAGTAGCCGAGTGCGGAAGACAATACCGCGCAATAGCTGACCGACAGCCACGCCAGCCAGCCGGCGTGCCGCAGGGCCTGCAGCTGATCCTGTTCGAAGCAATAGGAGGCCAGCGCCACCTGCGGCGCGCCGAAGAAGGAAGACCAGCAGATCAGCTCCATCATGTTCATGGCCGGCGCGTATTTGACGATCAGGTTGGACACCGCCCAGGCCAGCGCACTGCCCAGCAGCAGGCAAAACGGCAGGAGCGGCGGGATGGATGGGCTGAAGCTCAGCAGACCGACGCCGCTCAGTGAAATCAGCAGGCCGGCGATCTGCAGCGGCGCCAGCCTTTCCTTGAACAGCAGCACGCCGAGCAGGGTGGCGAGGGGCGTGCCCATCTGCAGCAGGATGGCGCCGGTGCCGGCTTCAGCAGTCTTCAGACCGAGAAACATCAGCGAAAAGTGCAGGGTGGAGAAGCTGAAGGACAGCAGCAGTATCCAGGGCAGATTGCGGCGCTGCACACGCGCGAAAGGCAGCAGCACAGCGGCGGCGATCAAGAGCCGCAGCGCGGTCATCAACAGGGGAGGGAAGTCGGCGACGCCCAGCTTGACTGCGATGATGTTGCCGCCCCAGATGGTGACGGCCAGCAGCGCAAGTAACAGATCGCGGGTAGACATGGTGGAGGTCGTGAAAAGTGCAAAGGATAGAGATCGGGATCGCCATGGCGATCCGAAGCAGTTGAAAAGGCCTTGAATGAATGAAAGAAGGCGTCCGCGTTTGCGGTAGCGAGAATCCTGCGGCAATAAAAAGGGGGATCGATGCATGCGCATCAATCCCCCGCAAGCCACCCAACTCCGGTGGCACAACTACACAGAGGGTCTTGCCTGCGGCGGCCGCCGGACTGGCAGCGGGGCCGCGTTGCAGCCGGTCAGGGCATGGGCTGGAATTTCAGCTCGCTCAGCGGTGCGATCTTTTCCGTGCGGGCGATGCCGTACTTGGTTTCAGGGCCGAGCCACTTGTCCCAGATCTTCTTGAACTCGCCGCTGGTTTCCAGACCCATCAGGCCTTTGTTGACCGCTGCCGCGAAGGCGGTTTCGCCCTTGCGCATGCCGGCGCCGATCGGCTCCAGCGCCATCGGTTCACGGATGATGGCCAGCTCTTCGGGCGTGCCCTTGGTCTGTTGCACGAACTGGATGGCGGTCATCATGTTGGTGACGAAGCCGTTGACCTTGTTCTGCTGCAGTGCCAGATAGGCCGAACCGGTGTCCTGGAAGGTGACCGGCACGCCGTTCTTGACCGACATGTGAATCGATTGCTCCGAGGTCGAACCCTTGGTGGCGCTGATGCGCTTGCCTTCGAAATCGGCCAGGGTCTTGGCGGCGTCAGCCTTCTTCACCAGCAGCACTTCCTTGGTGATGTAGTAGGCGTTGCTGAACTCGATCTGCTCGCCGCGGGTCTTGGTGTAGGCCAGATTGGCGATCACCAGATCGACACGGCCCATCTTCACTTCGGAGATGCGGGCTTCGACTGAGAGCGGTTTGAGATTGGGCTTGAGACCCATTTCCTTGGCCAGTGCATTGCACAGGTCGACGTCCATGCCGACCAGCGCACGCGTTTTCGGATCAGGGTAGGAGAACGGCACCACGTCGGCGTAGACGCCGCAGATCAGTTCCTTGCGTGCAGTGACGTCTTGCAGTTGATCGGCATGCGCCTGCTGGACCATGACAGCCGCACAGGTGAGCAAGAGTCCGGAAAGCACTCGGTTCAATTTCATGTTGTAAAGCTCCTCAGTTTTTCTTAGAACAGGTCTTATTGAAAAATCCTTACCGACATGGCAAAGACAAGGAAATGTGAATCCGCTTGATCAGGTCGGATTCGCAGATAGGGGTTTCAGTGCGAGCGCAGGTCCGAAAGGAAACGCTGGGCGCGCGGATGCTCCGGCTGGGTAAAGAATTTTTCCGGCGTGGCGCGTTCCAGAATCACGCCGGCGTCCATGAACCAGACCTGATCGGCCACTTCGCGCGCAAAACCCATTTCGTGCGTGACGCACATCATGGTCATGCCTTCGCGCGCCAGACTCTTCATCACGTTGAGCACTTCGCCCACCATCTCGGGATCGAGCGCGCTGGTCGGTTCATCGAACAGCATGGCCGGCGGGTCCATCGCCAGCGCGCGCGCAATCGCGACGCGCTGCTGCTGGCCGCCCGACAGCTGGCCGGGATAGGCATCGGCCTTGGCCGACAGGCCGACGCGCTCGAGCAGCGTCAGCGCCTTGTCTTTCGCCAGCGCACGCTTGAGGCCATTGACCCGGGTCGGCGACAGGATGATGTTTTCCAGCACCGACAGATGCGGAAACAGATTGAACTGCTGGAACACGAAACCGACGCGGGTGCGGAATTTGTTGAGATCGAGACCGGCAGCATTGACGTCCTGGCCGTCGAAGGCGATCTGGCCTTTCTGGATATCTTCCAGGCGATTGACGGTGCGGATCAGGGTCGACTTGCCGGAGCCGGAAGGGCCGCACACCACCACCACTTCGCCGCGTTTGACCTGGGCGTTGACATTGACCAGCGCGTGGTAACTGCCGTACCACTTGTTGACGTCGGTAAAAATGATCATGAATTTTCCTTGCTGACTGCGGCGGTGGACAGCTTGACGTAAGGGCCGGAGCTGGTGACGGATGGTTTCTGGCTCTTGCGCTTGCCGGCGCGCTTTCTGGTGATGCGGCGCTCGATGTAATCGGCCAGCTCGGTGAACGAGAAGCACAGCACGAAGTAGATCAGCGCCAGAATGGAAAACACCGCCAGCGGCTGCGTCAGCAACTGGTTGTTGACCTGATTGGCGGCGAAGGTGATTTCCGGCACATTGATCACATAGCCCAGCGAGGTCTCCTTGATGGTCGAGACGAACTGGCTGATCATGCTCGGCATCATGTTGTACAGCGCCTGCGGCAGGATCACGAAACGGATGGTGCGGAAATAGCCGAGACCGAGCGCGCGCGAGGCTTCGATCTGGCCCTTGGGCAGCGCTTCGATGCCGGCGCGGATCACTTCCGACAGATACGCGCTCTGATAAATCACCAGCGTGCACAGCATCGTCGTAAAGCCGGTGATGGTGCGACCGATCAGCAGCGGCAGAAAGAAGTAGACCCAGAAGATCACCATGATCAGCGGGATGCCGCGAATCACGTACACCAGCACCGTGGCCGGTACGCGAAACGCCGCCAGCGGACTGATGCGCGCCAGCGCCAGCACGATGCTGACCGGGAACGCCAGACCCAGGCCCAGCAGCGACAGGATCAGCGTGATCGCCAGGCCGCCCAGCGGACCGCTAGGATATTGGCCGAGCAGCAGCAGCTCCCAATGGTTGTGCAGAATCTCGAACATGGCTTATCTGCTCCCCGGGATGCGGTAATGGCGGGACAGCATCGCGCCCGCGCCCATCAAGGCCAGCGACAGCGCGAGATACCACAGACTGGCCAGCAGATAGGCTTCGAAGGTGCGGAAGGTATAGTTTTCGATCTGGCGTGTAGCGTAGGTCAGCTCGGCCACGCCGATGGCCATCGCCAGGCTGGTGTTCTTGAACAGCAGCACGGTGTGATTGACCAGCGGCGGCATGGCGATGCGCATGGCCTGCGGCAGGATCACGAAACGCATGCTGCGGATGTAGCTGAGACCCAGTGCGCGCGAGGCTTCGAACTGGCCGTAGGGAATCGCGCGCAGACCGCTGCGGATATCTTCCGACACATAGGCCGCCATGCACAGGCCGATGGCGATCACCGAGTACAGGAATTCGCCGTTGAACTGGTTGATCCACATCTGCGCGTTGTCGGGCAGCAGCGAGGGCAGGGCGAAATACCACATCATGATCTGCACCAGCATCGGCACGTTGCGGTGATAGGCGACAAAGCAGCCGACCACGATCCTGGCGACGCGGTGATTGGTCATCCTGACGGTGGCCAGCACGGTTCCCAGCACCAGCGCCAGAATCCATGACGCGACCGTCAGTTCCAGCGTCAGCATGATCCCTTTCCATAGCAGGTCGGCATATTGCCCCTGCAGGATCGCTGCGAAATTGAGATTCTGATTAATGGTGTTTCTCCCTCTTCATTGCTTTTTTGATGCAGTCAATCAAGCTCACAGTCCAGCGTTTCGAAGAGAATACGCGGAACGAAAAGTATAAGAAAAGACGCTTTTCATCTGGGATGATAAGTTTCTGAAATGGTGGTGCAACATCTATCCTTGCTGGTGCAGCCATCACCAAATTGGTGACGATGCGGCAGGCATCGGGCTTGTCGAAAGGCAATGCTGCACAGCCTGCGCGGCCAGCCGGATGTCCTTGTTGGAGTTTGGGTTCAGCGCACTGAGCTTACGATGCCGATGCAGCAACAGCGCGGCCGCATTGTCAGTGCAGTCCGGTGAAAAGTCTAGGCGCGCAGACGCTCAGTCTGCTGCAGCAATTCAGCATTGACCGCGGTCAGCGGCGCCGGCTTGCCGGTGCTGTTGCAGATCGCCGCCAGATTGTCCGCCGCCAGCAGCGCCATGGCCTGGCGCGTCCTGATCGAGGCGCTGCCGATATGCGGCGTCAGCACGACATTCGGAATATCCAGCAGGTCCGGGCGCACATTGGGTTCGCCTTCGAACACATCGAGCCCGGCGGCAGCGATCGTGCCGTCCAGCAGCGCCTGCGCCAGCGCGCCGTCGTCGATCACGCCGCCGCGCGCGATGTTAATCAGCGTGGCGCTGTTCTTCATCAGGCGCAACTCGGCGCCGCCGATGGCGTGGTGCGAGGAAGGGGAATAGGGCACCACCACGATCAGATGGTCGGCTTGGCGAAACAGGCTTTCCTTGTCGACATAGCCGGCCTTGCATTCGCGCTCGATGTCGGCGCTCAGACGGCTCCGGTTGTGATAGATCACGCGCATGTTGAAGCCATGCGCGCCGCGCCGGGCGATGGCCTGGCCGATGCGGCCCATGCCGAAAATGCCAAGCGTCGAGCCATGAATGTCGGCGCCCAGCAGCATGTCGTAGACGCCGGTCTTGTCCCATTGGCGGGCGCGCACATAGCGGTCGGATTCGGCGATGCGGCGCGCGGTTGCCATCAGCAGCGCGAAACCGAAATCGGCGGTGGTCTCGGTCAGTACGTCGGGGGTGTTGGTGACCAGCACGCCGCGCGCGGTACAGGCGGCGACATCGATATTGTTGTAGCCGACGCCGACGTTGCAGACTGCGCGCAATTCGGGGCAGGCATCCAGCAAGGCGGCGTCGATCTTGTCGCTGCCGTGGGTGACGGCGCCGGTCTTGCCCTGCAGGCGGGCGATCAGTTCAGCCTGGGTCCAGAGGACGTCACGCTGATTGTCGGTGACCTCGAAGGCGCCGCGCAGTTTTTCCAGCACCTCGGGAAAGGTCGCACGCGTGACCAGAATGGCTTGTTTCATGTCTATCTCCGCTATATTTTTTATCACTCCACGAATGCGCCGCCTTGGGCCTTGCGCTCCGTGTGTTGTCGCCGCCGGCGTGCTGCATGTTCAATGCCGCCGCCGGCGATCCGGTATTGCCTGTATTTTCTTTATTGCCTGTATTGCCTGCCTGGCTGACTTCGCTTATTGCGCTCAGCGTGCGCTATTGGCTTCCAGCGCGTCGATCCAGGAACGGTCGTAGCGGTCTTCGCGGATCGCGGCCATGGTGTCGGCTTCGCGCTGAATCTGTTCCTTGGCCTTGACGATCAGGTATTCGGCTTCCGATTGCGGGAAGGCCACCAGACCGTCGTCATCGCCCACGATGATGTCGCCCGGATTGATCACCAGACCATCGATGCTGACCGGCACATTGATTTCGCCGGGGCCGCATTTGTAAGGGCCTTTGTGGGTCACGCCGCGCGCGAAGATGGGAAAATCCTTTTCGCGGATGGCGGCGATGTCGCGGATCGCGCCGTCGATCACCAGACCGGCGATGCCGATCTTTTCAGCGTAGGTCGACATGATCTCGCCCAGCAGCGCCTGGCTGGTGTCGCCGCCGCCGTCGATCACCATGACGTCGCCCGGACGGCAGAAATCGAAGGCGCGATGAATCGCCAGATTGTCGCCACGGCGTACGCGTACCGTGACCGCAGTGCCGACCAGCACGCCGCCGCGATGCATGGGGCGTAGGCCGGCGGTGCCGACGATGCGGCGCATGTTGTCGCTGATCAATGCCGAGGGAATGTCCTTCAACGTTGCGATGATGGCCGCGCTGGCTTGCGGGGCCGATGGGTTCTTGCGTGCGCCTGTGTATTCCATGAGTAGCTCTTCTTTCGGTTCAGAATGTTCGGAGTGCCGGCACAGCGCCGGCGACGATCAGTGCGGATCAGCCCTGCGGCGCTTCCGGCTTGATGGTGGTGAGGCCGCCGCAGACCTGCAGCGTCGGCATGATTTCGATGTGCCCGATGTTGACGGCAATCGGCGCCGAGATCGCGAAGGCGATGGCGTCGGCGATGTCGGAGGCTTGCGGCAATTCGAAGCCGTCGATGAACTGCTTGCGCGCGGCTTCAATGTCGCCGTGCACGTGACCGAAGATGTCGGTCGCCACGCGGCCCGGACAGATCTCGGTAACGCGCACGCGCTTGCCGGTGGCATCCACCCGCAACTGGCGCGACAAGGCATGAATGCCGGCCTTGGTGGCGTGATAGATGGAGTTGCCGTTGAAGTTGTAGATCGCCGCGATCGAGCTGATGTTGACCACATGGCCGCGGTCGCGCGCGACCATGCCCGGCATGATCAGACGCACCAGATGCAGCACGGCCTGCAGATTGATCTCAACCTGCGAATCGACGTCGCTCTCGCTGGCGGTCAGGATGGAACCGGGGGTGGAGATGCCGGCGTTGTTGACCAGCACGTCGAACTGCACCGACTCGGCCAGCCTGGTCAGCGCGGCGACGTCGCGCACATCCATCACGTGAGGAATACAGCCGGTGCGGGCGGCCAGCTCCTTGAGCGGGCCTTCGCTGCGCGCCAGAGCGTGCACTTCCAGGCCTTCCTTGCAGAAACGTTCGACGATGGCGGCGCCCATCCCTGTGGATGCACCGGTGACCAGAGCGGTCTTGTAATCTGAAAATGGCATGTGCGTCTTTCTCCAATGTTCTGCGATGGCCGTCCGGCATTGCTGCGGAGCGGCTCATTCGGATGAAACCGGGCGTGGCGGCGACAACCGCCGACGCCCGCCCCTGTTGAATTCAATATATATGGCAGCCGCCGATCACGCCAAGATGGATTGGCTTTGAGGGGATAAGCCCAGCTTATGCATCTCGCAACAGCGGCGTGCCGTGCCAATCCGGCGCGTCGCGCCCGTTCAGCCCACCAGTTGCGCGACCGGCACCACGCTGCCGCCGGCATTGTGGATGGCGTCGCGGATGGAGCGCGCCAGCGCCACCGCGCCCGAGGTATCGCCGTGCACCAGAATCTGCTTGACCTTCATCTCCAGCTTGTTGCCGGTGATGGAAGTGATGCAGCCTTCGCTGAGCAACTGTATGACGCGTTGCAGCACTTCTGCCTTGTCTTCGATCACCGCACCCTTGAGTTTGCGCGACACCAGCGCACCCTGATCGTCATAGGCGCGATCGGCCAGGAAAGCGGTAGCACAGCGCATGCCATGGCGGTTGGCGGCGCGCTCGATGGCGGTGTTGGTGGAGACGCTGATGATCAGTTCCGGATCGAACTCCGAAATCGCCTTGACCAGCGGATCGGCCAGCGCGTCGTCGGCGGCCGCCATGTTGCCCAGCGCGCCATGAAAGCTCATGTGCGTCATCTTGCAGCCGGCGGCGCGGGCCAGACCCGACAGCGCACCGAGCTGATACACCACGTATTTGCTCAGTTCCGCCGGGTCGGCCTGGATCACGCGGCGACCAAAGCCCAGCATGTCGGGAAAGCCCACATGCGCGCCGATGTCGATCTTGCGCTGTGCCGCCAGGCGGATGGTGCGATCCATGATCACCGGGTCGCCGGCGTGGAAACCGCAGGCGATGTTGGCGGAGCTGATGATCTCCATCAGCGCTTCATCGTCGCCCATCTTGTAAAAGCCGAAGCCTTCGCCGATGTCGGCGTTCAAGTCGATTTTCATGTTGTTTCCTTGTTCCTCATCAACGTCAGACGACGATATCGAACAGCGGTGTTGCATAGCCGGTCAGGGTTTCCTCTTCCACCAGCCGCCGCAGCGTGCCGGCTGCCGGGCTGATCACCGGCACATACAGTTCATTGATGCGCAGCATGCCCAGGGTCTGGCCTTGCTCGACCTGCTGGCCGTCGGCGCAGAAGGCTTCGCCGCGCGCCGGATGGCGTGTGGTGAAGATGCCGAAGGCCGGCGCTTTCACCTGCACCGCAGCCTCGGCGGAATTCGCGGCAAGCGCCGGCACTACAGCCGCGCCGGATGCAGACCTTGCAGCCGCTTCACTGCGTGCAGCCTCCAGTCGCAGGCGCAGATCGGCGGCCGGCCGTTTCAGTTCCAGCAGCGTCAGATCGCTGGCGTCCATCAGCGCAATCAGTGCGCGCAGTTCATCGAGATTCATCAGCATTCCTCAGACCTTGCGTTGCCATTCAACCGCCTGCCGCAATTGCGCCAGATAAGCATCCTTCTCCTGCAATGCAGCGACCGCTTCGGCATGCGACACCTGCACAAAGCGTATCGCTTCGCCGATGCGGGTCTGGCCCAGACGCCAGATGTCGGCCTCGATCACGGTGCCGATCTTGGGATAGCCGCCGGAGGGCTGGGCATCGCGCAGCTGAATGATGGGCTGGCCGCTCTGCGGCACCTGAATCACGCCCGGCACGATGCCGTGCGAGCGCTTTTCGATCAGCGTCCTGGCGCTCAGCACCGGACCGGCCAGACGATAGCCGTAACGGTCGCTCTGCGGCGTCACCTGCCAGTCGGCGCGCCAGAAATGCTGCAAGGCCTCGGCGGTGTAAGAGTCGTATTCGCCGGCCGGCAGCACGCGCACGGCGGTGACGGTGGCGGCACCCGGAGTCGCTGCAGCGCTGAGCGGCAGACCGAAGGCCGGCGGCCGCACGCCGAAGCCGGCTGAAGTTACTTTCGACAAGGGCGTGGCGCCGCTGGCGCGGGCGATGGTCTTGAGCACATCGCCCTTCTTCAGCGGACGGCCTTCGAAGCCGCCGAAATTTCCGCGCATCTGCGTGCTGCGCGACCCCAGCACCTGCGGCACGTCGATGCCGCCCGCCAAGGTCACATAGGCGCGGGCGTCTGACAGCGGCACCCCCAGCACCAGCGTCTGCCCCTTGCGCGCATGCAGGCACCACCACGGCGGCACGGCCACGCCGTCCAGACGCGCGCCGCAGTCGGCGCCGGTCAGCGCGAAGTCGCTGTCTTCCAGAAAACGCATGCGGAACGGCAGAATCGGAATTTCAATGGCGGCCGCATTGTCCTCGTTGCCGAGCAGAATGTTGCCGATCGCCAGCGCCAGATCGTCCATGGCGCCGGAGGTGCCGACGCCGAAGCGCAGCGAGCCGTTGCGGCCCAGATCCTGCACCGTGCTGAGCGCGCCGGTGGCGAGAATTTCTATCGTCGGGCGGCTCATTTGATCACCTTCTCGATGCGGAAGCGGATGCAGTCGCCCGGCGCCAGCGTCGCCGGCTGCGCTCTGGCGGGATCGAAGAACACCATTTCGGTATGGCCGATGGTGCTCCAGCCGCTGGGGCCGGGCGAAGCGGAAACGCCGGTCTGAGCGCCGCCTATGGACACCGAACCGCCCGGCAGACGCACCACAGGCACCTTGCGGCGCGGCGTGGCGATGCGCTCATCCATGCCGCCCAGATAGCAATAGCCGGGATGGCTGCCGAGCGCGTACACGGTGTATAGCGGCGCTGCGTGCAGGTGGATGATCTCGTCCACCGACAGGCCGGTATGCGCCACCACGTCGCCCAGATGCGGCCCGCCGTCGCCGCCGTAGACCACCGGCAATTCGATACAGCGGCCTTCGATCTGCAGCTCGCCCTCCTGCGCCCAGGCCTCGCGCAGCGCGGCGTGCAAGCCTGCGATATCGGTCGGCGGGGTCTTGAAGGTGAGCATCAGATTGGTCATGCCGGGTACGGTTTCACTGATGCCGGGCCAGTCTGCAAAGCGGCGCGCCATGCTCCAGATGCGGCGCTGATGGCTCAGGTCCATCAGGCCAGGCGCTTCGAACAGGATCGCGCGGGCGCCGAGAAAACTGATGTTGAGCGCCTGTACTGAACTATCCGGCGCGGGCGCCGCGCTTGCCTGAGGTTGAAGTGAGAGTGACCGGTTCACGATGCATTCCGTTGCTTGAGCCAGCGCTCAAGATGATGAATATCCACGCCGCCGGCGACGAAACCGGGCTCGGCGATCAGTTCGCCGTGCAGCGCGAGATTGGTGCTGATGCCATCGACCCGCATTTCAGACAGCGCACCCTGCATGCGCACCAGCGCTTCGGCGCGGGTCGGTGCATGCACGATCAGCTTGGCGATCATCGAGTCGTAATAGGGCGGCACCACATAGCCGACGCCGGCGTGACTGTCGACGCGCACGCCGTTGCCGCCCGGCAGTTCCCAGCCGCTGATGGCGCCGGGCGAGGGGATAAAGGAATAGGGATCCTCGGCATTGATGCGGCATTCGATGGCATGGCCGCTGCAGCGGATGTCCGCTTGCTGCAGCGTGAGCGCTTCGCCGCCGGCGATCTTCAGTTGCGCCTGCACGATGTCGATGCCCGAGGTCAGTTCGGTCACCGGATGTTCGACCTGCAGGCGCGTGTTCATTTCGATGAAATAGAAGCGGCCGTCTTCGAACAGGAACTCGAAAGTGCCGGCGCCGCGATAGCCGATCTGCTGGCAGGCCACCACGCAGCGCGCGCCGACTTCGCTCAGCACGGCCTCCGGAATGCCGGGCGCCGGCGCTTCTTCCAGCACCTTCTGATGGCGCCGCTGCATCGAGCAATCGCGCGCGCCCAGCCACAGCGCATTGCCCTGGCCGTCGCACAGCACCTGTATCTCCACATGGCGCGGATGCTGCAGGAATTTTTCCATGTACAGCTCGGGATTGCCGAAGGCGCGGCGCGCTTCTTCACGCGTGAGCGACACCGCCTCCGGCAGTTCGGCTTCCGCATGCACCACGCGCATGCCCTTGCCGCCGCCGCCGCCGGCCGCCTTGACGATCACCGGATAGCCGATCTCGCGCGCCGCCTGTTTCAGCGCATCGGCATCCGCCGGCAAGGCGCCGTCGGAACCCGGCACGCAGGGCACGCCGGCTTCCTTCATGGCGCGCTTGGCGGAGATCTTGTCGCCCATGACGCGGATCGAAGCTGCCAGCGGACCGATGAAAATCAGACCGGCATCTTCGATCATCTGCGCGAAGTCGGCATTCTCGGACAGAAAGCCGTAGCCCGGATGGATCGCGTCGGCGCCGCACAACTGCGCCGCCTGCAGCAGCGCCGTTTTGTTGAGATAGCTTTTGCCGGGTTGCGCCGGACCGATGCACAAGGACTGTTCAGCCTGACGCACATGCCTGGCGCCGGCATCGGCTTCCGAATAGACGGCGACTGTGCTGATGCCCAGTTCGCGGCAAGCGCGTTGAATGCGCAAGGCGATTTCTCCGCGATTGGCAATGAGGACCTTCTTGAGCATGAAAATGAATAAAGAGAATGAATGGAATGAATGAGTGCAATGCGCAGCGCCGCCGGCCGCGGAATTTTTATTCGATGCGGAACAAGGGCTGCCCGGCCTTGACCTCGCTGCCCGGCTGCGCGAGGATTTCCACGATGCGGCCGGCGACTTCGGTTTCCAGGGTGTTGAACATCTTCATCGCTTCGATGACGCAGATCACTTGCTCGGCTTCGACACGGTCGCCCACGCTGACGAAGGGCGCTTCGTCGGGCGCCGGCGTCAGATGCAGGATGCCTTGCATGGGCGCTTTCACTAAGTGCGACGGCGCGCTGGCTGCTTTGGGTGCAGGAGCAGGCGATGCGGCATTCTGTGCTGCCGACAGGGGCGCGGCGGATGCAGTCGACGGCGTCGATACTGTGGGCGCCGGAACACTGCCCTGCGGATTTCTTTCCAGGCGGATGCTGTCCCCGTCTTCGCTCAGCTCCAGCGCCGTGAGTCTGGAGTCGTGCAGCAATTCAATCAGCGCTTTTATTCTTGGAAGATCCATCTGGTTACCTTATCTGAGCCGGGCGCGGCAATTGCGCAGACGGACTTAGCCTCAACGATTTCTGGAAGTTCAATATATACGTCCATGCCGAAATCGGATAAGACGGATTGGCTTTGTAGGGATAAGGGCGTCTTATGGATTATTGGCAATGCTGCTGAAGCAATGCAAAAGCGCCCGGCAACATGCATTGCCGGGCGCTTCCGTAAATCTTTTACGCGGTGATGCGGCCGCTTCAGGCCTCGACGCGCTCCGGCAGGCCGCTGTCGCGCGCCAGATCGTCGACCAGTTCCATCAGGATGTCCTTGACGGCTCGCGCCGGTTCCGAGAGAGGCAGGTGATCGGATTCGCACAGCGAGAGCGGCGCCAGAATCACCGGATTGATGATGCGCGACAAGGTGGCGTTGCCGGTCGACGCGATCACGCGCGCCGCCGACACCGGCAGAATGGTCGCGCCCAGACCGGCGGCGATGGCGGCCGACAAGGTGGCGGCGGATTCGATCTCGGCCACCACGCGCGGCACCATCTGTGCGCCCATGAAGGCTTCGTTCACATACTTGCGCACGAAGTTGTAAGGGCGCGGCAACAGCAGTTCGACATCGCGCAATTCCTGCAGGGCAATTTCCTTTTCCGAAAAATGCAGGCAGGCCGGCGCCACCAGATACAGGTCTTCCTTCAGCAAGGGCTTGTACGACAGACCATGAAAAGACTTGTCGCCATACAGCACGGCCATGTCCATGCGGCCGTTCATGATCAGCTCGCTCAGCGTGGTGCCGAAGTTTTCATTGATGTAGAGCAGGATGCCGGGATGGCGCGCGCGCACCGTCTGCAACAGCGGCAGCGACAGCGCCGAGGCGGCGGTGCCGGGCGACAGCCCGACCGAGACCTGGCCGGACAAGGTCTGGCCCGATTTCTTCACATCGTTTTGCGCCTGCTCGACCTGACGCAGAATGATCTGCGCATGGCGATACAAGGTGCTGCCGGCTTCGGTCGGCGTGACGCCGCGTTTGGTGCGCACCAGAAGCTGCTGCCGGCACTCGCCCTCCAGCGTCGCCAGTTGCTGGCTCAGCGCAGGTTGTGCAATGTGCAGGATTTCCGCCGCCTGGGTCAGGCTGCCGATATCGACGATTTTTACAAAATACTTCAGGCGGCGCAGATTCACGATTCATCTCCTTCAATTCAAGCAGACAGGGATGCAAGAATCACGCCACTCGGTCTCGTTCATCGCTGCCGGTTCTTGTTTATTTTTGAGAAGGCATGGCAGACATGCGCATGAAATGCCTTCTGTATTTTTCGGCGTCCAATGATAAGGCTATTACGGCAGAAGTATTTTATATGACGTGCGACGTTGCACGATCAACACACTGCTCATTGGAAAATATTTATATCAATCAATAAGTGCAGGCCATCGGCGATCTGCTTACAGAAATTGACATGCACCCGAAAACCCTTATCCGGCGGGGCTTTCCGGCCATCGGATTAATTTTAGCCAGAAAATTCCATTCAAAAAACACGGCAACTATATAGATACGTCTTTGCGATCACCCATAAGACGACGTTATTTTGTCAGACGAAAGTCGTCTTAGCGAAATCGAATCCGCAAGCTTACCGTAGGCGCTCTTATTCGCCTTTGGAGAGCTAGTGTGAAGTCATCGCGTATTGCCGAGCGCGTCCGCCGCATCAAACAATCGCCCAGCAGCGCCGCTGCAGAACGCGCCGCAGAACTGCGTCGTCAGGGCAAGGACATCGTCAATCTGGTGGTCGGCGAACCCGATTTCGACACCCCGGCTCATATTCGCAAAGCCGCCTGTGAAGCCATCGAGCGCGGTGAAACGCGCTACACCGCCACCGCCGGCACACCGGCGCTGCGCAAGGCCATCGCCGACAAACTGGCAAGCGAAAACAAACTGCACTACGAGCCGCGCGACATCATCGCCACTTGCGGCGCCAAGCACGCCATCTTCAACGCGCTGGCGATCACGGTCGAGAGCGGCGACGAAGTGCTGGTGCCGGCGCCTTACTGGGTGTCGTATCCGGACATGGTGCTGGCCTGCGACGGCAAGCCGGTGATCGTAGTCTGTACCGAGGCCGATGGCTTCAAGCTGACGCCGGCGCTGCTGGAGGCGGCGATCACGCCGCGCACCAAATGGCTGATCCTGAATTCGCCGAGCAATCCTACCGGCGCGTCCTACAGTCTGGAAGAATTGCGCGCGCTGTCCGACGTCTTGCTGCGTCACCCGCAAGTGCTGGTGATGACCGACGACATCTACGAACACATCCGCTTCGACGGCGCCGCTACGCCGCACATTCTCAACGCCGCACCCGAATTGCGCGAACGGACCCTGGTCATCAACGGCGTCTCCAAGACCTATGCCATGACCGGCTGGCGCATCGGCTATGCGGCCGGTCCTTCCGATCTGATCGCGGCGCTCGACGTGCTGCAATCGCAATCCACCAGCAACCCCAGCTCGGTCAGTCAGGCCGCTGCACTGGCCGCGCTGAGCGGCGATCAGTCTTTCGTCGCCGACTTCGCCGGCGTCTACCGCCAGCGCCGCGACCGCGGCCTGGAACTGCTCAACGCCATCCCCGGCCTGAGCTGCCGCACCCCGGGCGGCGCCTTCTATCTGTTCGTCAATTGCGGCGGCCTGCTGGGCCGCAAGACACCTGACGGCGGCACGCTGCAGAGCGACGTCGATGTCGTCATGTACTTCCTGGAAAGCACCGGCGTGGCGCTGGTGGCGGGCTCGGCTTACGGTGTCTCGCCGTATTTCCGCATGTCGATCGCCACCGCGGTCGAGGTCATCGAAGAGGGTTGCCGCCGCATGGCTGCGGCCGTCGCCGCGCTGTCCTGACGTGGTGATTTCCTGATGCGCTGATCACAAGAATAACGGCCGTTGCGAATGACATCCCGGCGGCCGGTAGTCGAGGCGTGGCTTGCTGCCATGGCCTGAAAGTAGTCTGAGGTGAGGGTGTAGTTCCTATCAATCAAAAGGGAGTAGCGATGAAAAAAATAGCTCTAGCCGCCGCAGTGCTCGGCGTATTCAGCTGTTCTGCCTATGCGCAGAGCAGCGTCACCATCTACGGTATCGTCGACGCCTCGGTGCGTTACAGCACCAACGAGAACGCTGCGGGCGGCAGCAAGCTGCAACTGGCCGGCGGTCCGCTCAGCGGCAGCCGTATCGGCTTCAAGGGCGTTGAAGACCTGGGCGGCGGTCTGAGTGCGCTGTTCTCGCTGGAAACCGGTTTCGGTACCGACAACGGCGCACTGCAGCAGCAGCCTGCCAGCGGCACGCGTCTGTTCGGCCGCGAATCGCTGGTCGGTTTGCAAGGCGGTTTCGGCAAAGTGACCGTGGGACGCCAGTACGCCGTGATCCACGACATGGTGGTGAGCTATGACGTTTATGCACTGTCGAACATCACCCAGACCATCGGTTTTCAGGGCGGCAATTACACCATGGGCGCGCGTCTCGACAACAGCCTGCGCTACGCAGGCAGCTGGAACGGCGTGACCGCCACCGTCGGCTACAGCGCAGGCGAAGTTGCCGGCGATGTGCACAACGGCGAATCCAAGGCGCTGAGCGTGGCCTACGACAACGGCCCGCTGCACGTCGGCGGCGCCTGGCAGACGCTGAACAACTCGACCAGTTATTTCAGCTCCGCCATCAGCGCCAACAGCAAGCAGACAGCCTGGACGCTGGGCGGTACTTACACCGTCGGCCCGGTCAAGTGGTACCTGGGTTACATCAACAACAAGCTGGACGTCGCCGACTACAAGAACAGCTCCTACTCGGCCGGCTTCAAGTGGAACATCAGCGGTCCATGGAGCCTGTGGAATTCGGTGTATTTCGACAAGCTGAAGCATGCCGGCACCAGCGGCAACCGCATCACCATCGCACCGACGCTGGACTATGCATTCAGCAAGCGCACCGACGTCTATCTGACCGTGGACTACACGCGTCTGACCGATGCCTGGACCACGCTCGGTTCGACATCAGGCACCCTGTTCGGCAATCGCCTAGGCGTGACCACCGGCATTCGCCACTCGTTCTAAATCAGCATCCGTCCGGAAGATTCGCCACGCGGATGTTCCGGACGCGTCAGCAGCACATCAAAAAATATAACAGCAGGAGCACAGCATGATC
>NZ_JAQQFM010000018.1:0-36535 GCF_046025995.1 Herbaspirillum lusitanum | reverse complement strand
CACATTCACGTGCGGCTTGGTCCGCTCAAACTTGCCTTTTGCCATCTTAGACTCCTAAGTATTTGATGAGAATGTTCAGGCAACGCGCCCGACCGATTGCTGACTTGATGCAGCGATACAACTCAAACAACTGGTGCCCTTGACGTGGATTGAACACGTGGCCTCTCCCTTACCAAGGGAGTGCTCTACCACTGAGCTACAAGGGCATCTTTGCCGACCGCACAACAACCAAACATGCGACCGGACCAAAACTGGAGCGGGTGAAGGGAATCGAACCCTCGTCATAAGCTTGGAAGGCTTCAGCTCTACCATTGAGCTACACCCGCGAGGAACTACTATCGAAAACCTGTTGCTTCACAACCGCAAAACTTTTTACTGCTATCCCAATATGGTGGAGAGGGCTGGATTCGAACCAGCGTACTCGTAAGAGGGCAGATTTACAGTCTGCTGCCATTAACCACTCGGCCACCTCTCCGCGCAGGGAACGCAAAACTATATTAGAACGCTGATCAGCTGTCAACTAAAAACAAGAGGCAAATGCATTATTTTTTATCGGGCCTTCAGGAATTTCTCGCAAGATACGCTTTGCACGTTGCTTGCAGAGCACTCAAATCGCGTCGGATTTGGGATTTATTTCTCTTTTTTCATTCCAGGGCGCAATTCTAGGCAACATCAGCATTCCAGGCAAGGCAAGTACGAAGCAAATGATGAAAAAATTCAGCCAACCCATATTCGCGACCAGATATCCCACCGAAGAATTGACAAAAGTACGCGGCACGGCCGCCAAACTGGTGAACAAGGCGAACTGCGTGGCGGTGAAGCGCGGGTCGGTTTCGCGCATGATGTAGGCGACAAAAGCCGCCGTCCCCAGACCGACGCCGAAGGCTTCAAAGCCGATCACCAGCGCCAGCGCCAGCGAATCGGCCCCCATGTGCGCCAGCCAGGCAAAACCCAGAATCGCCACGGCCTGAACCACACCGAAGATCCACAACGCACGATTGATGCCCAGACGCACCATCCAGACGCCGCCAACAATGCCCCCGGCCACGCTGGCCCACAGGCTGGTGGTTTTGGAGATCACGCCGATCTGAGTCATCGAAAAACCGAGGTCGATATAGAACTTGGTGGCCAGCGCGGTGGCCATGCTGTCGCCCAGCTTGTAGAGAAAGATGAAGCCCAGCACCCAGAGCGCGTTGCTCCAGCCGCCGCGATTGATGAACTCCTTGAACGGCAGAATCACCGCGTCCGCCAGACTCTTGGGTGGTGCGCCGTACACGGCCGGCTCTTTGACCAGCAAGGTGCACAGCAAACCCGGCAGCATGAAGGCGGCGGTAATCCAGAACACGGTCTGCCACGGCATCAGATCAGCCAGCACCAGCGACAAGGCGCCCGGCACCATGCCCGATAGCTTATAGGCGTTGACGTGGATCGCATTGCCCAGGCCCATTTCGCTGTCGAGCAGGATTTCGCGGCGGTAGGCATCGATCGCAATGTCCTGGCTGGCCGACAGAAAGGCCACCACCGATGCCGCGAAGGCAATCATCGGCACCTGGGTCAACGGATCCAGCATGCCCATGCAGCCGATACCGATGAATAGTCCGAGCTGTGTAATGAACATCCAGCCGCGCCGCCGCCCCATGCGGCCGAAGTGGAAGCGGTCCATCAGCGGCGACCAGACGAATTTCCAGGTGTAGGGAAACATCACCAGCGCAAACAGCCCCAGGGTTTTGACATTCAAGCCAGACTTGGCCAGCCAGGCCTGCAGCAGACTCAGCAAAATGAACAGAGGCAGACCCGATGCAAAACCGAGGAAAACGCAGATCAGCATGCGCTGGTTCAGATAGCTGTGCCAGGGCGTGGCGTTAGGCGTCATAGAAGAAAATTCTGATGGAGAAATGGGTGAGAAAAAACGCCAGCGCGTTTGTCGATCGGTTCAGCAGCCGACAAGCAGGCATGGCGTTTCAAGTGATGACGTAATGCGACGATACTTGCACCAGGCCGTCGGCGTGTTCATTCAAGGATACAGAATGAAGAATTGCGCAACCCCGAAACAAGCGCGCAATCAACTCGCGACAACCGCCATTCGTCTAGCGCTTCTTGAGCCTGAACACCGCCAGACTGCCACGCCAGTTAGGCAAGAAGGTCACCGGTTTGCCGTTATGCAGCGCCACGCATTCCAGCACTTCCAGCCCCACATCATTGGCCAGCGCCTCGAAATCCTTGATCGTGGCGCAGCGCAGGTTGGGCGTATCATACCATTCGTAAGGCAGCGATTTTGACACCGGCATGCGCCCGCGCAGCAGCGCCACGCGGTGCGGCCAGTAAGCGAAATTGGGAAAGGAAACCGTGGCCTCGCGCCCGACCCGCGCCACCTCGCGCAAGATGCCTTCAACGTCCTTGACCATCTGCAGCGCCGACAGGCACAACACGGTATCGAAGGCATTGTCCTCGAACATCGCCAGCCCGCCATCCAGATCCTGCTGAATCACCGACACATTGCGCTGCAAGCATTGCGGAATCTTGTCGTCGTCGATTTCAATCCCGTAGCCCAGACATTTCTTGTCGGTCTGCAGATAATCCAGCATCACGCCGTCGCCGCAACCGAGATCCAGCACATTCGAACCTTCGCGCACCCAGTGCGCGATGAAGGCGAGATCGGGGCGCAGCGTACTCAGTTCTGTAAATTTCATGCCTGCTCCCCTGTCGCCGATGGCTTTGGCATTTCCTGCCAGATGCGTTGATAGTATTCCCCGACCACCTTCATATAGCGCGAGTCGTCCAGCAGGAAGGCATCATGCCCGTGCGGCGCATCGATCTCGGCGTAACTGACACGACTCCGGTTCTTGACCAGCGCCTGCACCATTTCGCGGCTGCGCTCCGGCGAGAAGCGCCAGTCAGTGGTGAAGGACACCAGCAGGAACTGCGCCTTGGTGCAGGCAAAGGCTTGCGCCAGATCGCCGCCGAACTTCTCGGCCGGATCAAAGTAGTCGAGCGCCTTGGTGATCAGCAGATAGGTGTTGGCGTCGAAGTAGGTCGAGAATTTGTCGCCCTGATAGCGCAGGTAAGACTCGATTTCGAAATCGATGCCGAATCCGAACTGATAAGAGCCCGAGCGCAGGTCGCGACCGAATTTCTCGGCCATGTCGTCATCCGACAGATAGGTGATGTGGCCGACCATGCGCGCCACGCGCAAACCGTTTTTCGGCACCACACCATGCGCGTAGAAGTCGCCGCCGTGGAAATCCGGATCGGCCAGAATCGCCTGCCGGGCAACATCATTGAAGGCGATATTCTGTGCCGACAGCCTGGGCGTGGACGCAATCACCAGACAGTGACGCAGGCGATCCGGGAACATCATGCTCCAGGCCAGCGCCTGCATGCCGCCCAGCGAACCGCCCATGACCGCGGCGAACTGACGAATGCCGAGCTGATCGGCCAGCAGCGCCTGAGCATTCACCCAATCCTCCACCGTGACCACCGGAAAATCGGCGCCATAAGGTTTGCCGGTCGCCGGATTGGTGTGCATCGGACCGGTCGAACCGAAACAGGAGCCCAGATTGTTGACGCCGATCACGAAGAACTTGTCGGTATCCAGCGCCTTGCCGGGGCCGACCATGTTGTCCCACCAGCCGACATTGTCCGGCTCGTCCTGATACACGCCGGCCACGTGATGCGAGGCGTTGAGAGCGTGACAAACCAGCACCGCATTGGATTTGTCGGCGTTGAGCGCGCCGTAGGTTTCATAGGTCAAGGCATAGTCCGCCAGCTTCGCGCCGCTTTGCAGCGGCAGGGGCTCAGCGAAATGCATGACCTGGGGCGATACGATTCCGATCGACATAGTGTGTACTTTTCCGGTAAGGCGCAGCGTCGGCTGATTGCCGGACAGCGCCATAGGCCTGACAAATTGAGCGTCGATCCGAACGAATGAGGAAGCGGAGCTTGGGCTCCTGCTTGCGGGAGGCGCGGACAACCATCGCTCATTCATCGACAGTCGCCCCGGAAAACAAAAAAGCCCGGAAGCATACGCTTGCGGGCTGGTCTTGGCATTACTGCATCGCTCCAAGCTCGCTTTAGCCGTATTTATCTGGGATTGTGTATCCCGGCGCCCGCAAGCTGAGGTCCATAGACCGTTCAAATCGGCGCAGTGGCGTAAGAATAACCAAGTCGGGAGTTTGCGTCAAACCATGGCTGCGCACGGTGCAGGAAAGAGCCGGAACAAAGGATGAGGCAGGCAAGCAACCGAATCGCAGGCAGACCGGCATGCCGCCGATCTGCCTGCGGTGTCACTCAGCGCTTGCGCGCCGACGCCACCTTGACTTCGCGCACTTCAGGCTCGGACACCAGCGCCTGCAATTGCGCCATGCCGGCCGTGACTGCTGCCGGCTCGGTGGCACGCAGCACTTTTTTGACCTGCGGCTCCAACAGGCGCAGGTCGCTGTTCAGGATTTCGTATTTGACCGACAACAGCTGCGCCGGGTGCATGGAAAACTCCTGCAAACCCATGCCCAGCAGCAGGCGCGTCCACTTGGTGTCGCCCGCCATTTCGCCACATACCGACACCGGAATGCCGGCCTTGCGGCCCTGCCCGATCACGCTCGACAACAAAAACAGCACGGCAGGATGCAGCGGGTCGTAGAGGTGAGCGACTTCGTGATCGACGCGGTCGATCGCCAGCGTGTATTGAATCAGATCATTGGTGCCGATCGACAGAAAATCCAGGCGCTTGATAAACATAGGCAAAGCCAGCGCCGCGGCAGGAATTTCTATCATGGCGCCGACCGGAATCTCTTCGTCGAACTTCTGCTTGCGCTCGCGCAGTTGCTGCTTGGCCTGCTCGATCATGCTGAGCGTCTGATCAATCTCGAAGGCGTGCGCCAGCATCGGCACCAGCAGCTTGATCGGACCATAGGCAGAGGCGCGCAGGATGGCGCGCAATTGGGTCAGGAACATCTGCGGCTCGCTCAGACAGTAGCGGATCGCGCGCAAGCCGAGGGCCGGGTTCAATGCAGTCTGTTCGTCTTCGTCGAGCGGCTTGTCGGCGCCCACATCCAGCGTACGGATGGTGACCGGTCGGCCCTTCATCGCCACCAGCGTCTTTTTGTAGGACTCGAACTGTTCATCCTCGCTGGGGAATCTTTCGAGGTGCCCGGCACGGCCCATGAACATGAACTCGGAGCGGAACAGGCCGATTCCGACAGCGCCAGCATCCAGCGCGGCCGGCGCATCGCCCGGCAATTCGATATTGGCCAGCAGCGCGATATAGCCGCCGTCCTGCGTGATGGCAGGCGTCTTCTTGAGGCGGCTCAGTTTTTTGCGCTCGCGCAGCAGGCGATCCTGGCGTGCGCGATATTGCGCCAGCACCAGCGGTGAAGGATCGACGATCACCACGCCGGCGTCGCCGTCGATGATCAGCAGATCGTCCTGCTTCACCATCTCGGAGGCGTTGTGCATGCCGACGGCGGCCGGAATATCCAGGCTGCGCGCGACAATTGCCGTATGCGAGTTGGGGCCGCCGAGATCGGTGACGAATCCGCCGAAGGCGCCGTCGCGGAACTGCAGCATGTCGGCCGGCGAAATATCGTGAGCCACCACGATGATGTTGGCGGTGGCGCCGGAATCACCCACCTCGGGCAGATTCACGGCGGTGCCGGTGAGTATCTTGAGCACCCGATCACCGACCTGCTGAATATCGGCCTTGCGCTCGCGCAGATAGGGATCTTCGATTTCATCGAACTGCGCCGACAACTCATCGATCTGTGTCACCAGCGCCCATTCGGCGTTGTAGTAGCGATGGCGAATGATGTTGAGCGGCACTTCCGACAGCATGGGGTCGGACAGGATCAGCGAATGCACATCGATGAAGGCGCCGAGTTCCGGCGGCGCATCCTTGGGCAATTCATTGCGGATGGTCTGCAATTCCTGATGCACCGATTTGATCGCGCTTTTCAGGCGCGCTATTTCTGCTTCGACCTGATCGTCTGCGATCAGATAATGTTTAACGTCGAGCGCGGCGGCGGCAAGCAAATGCGCGCGGCCGATCGCTATGCCCTGCGAAACCGCAATGCCGTGTAATGTAAAAGAAGCCATCGCGCTTATCTCCTGCGTCGTTTTTATAATCGGCTGTGCGGGATGAGTGCGCCAGTCGACACGAAAATACCGGACATTCCAGCGTTTGGCAATTGCAGGAGCTGATGCAAAGAGTATGCCGGGGTAAATTACCAGAACGCCGCGCAGGCTCTCGGATTCGGCTCCCGCGCTGCGCCATCCGGGCGGACTCAGGAATGGATTGGGATACAGCCGCACAGGCCATTTTGACGGTGCGGCTGCTGCTGCAAAGCAGCAGCAGCCGGCGCCCGGCAGATCAGGCGGATCGCGCGGTCACAGCGCCAGCGGTATGGCTACTTGCGCACCCGTTTTTTACTGGCCTTCACCAAAACGGTCATTGATCAGGGCTTCCAGCGCATCGAGCGCTTCCTGTTCATCTTCGCCATTGGTTTCCAGGACGATGAGGCTACCCTTGCCTGCGGCCAACATCATCACACCCATGATGGACTTGGCGTTGACGCGGCGTTTGTTGAAGGTCATCCAGACTTCGCTCTTGAACTTGCTGGCGAGTTGCGTGAACTTGGCGGAGGCGCGTGCATGCAGGCCGAGCTTGTTAATGATCTCTAATTCTTTTTGAATCATTTTCTTATCTTTCCGGGATTGCCGACATGTTAAAGCCGCAGCGCGTCGCCAAGTTGGCAGCGCTGCGGTGGATGAGGCCGGCTAGTTCTGAATCTGTATATTGCGCTGAGTTTGATGCAGGGTATCAGGAGGACGCGACCCGGATGCGATTGTCGATGCGCACCGCGCCGTTCTGGCCGCCGGCCAGGGCCATCTCGACCACCACGTCCAGCGTATCGTTGCGATAGGTCAGCGCGCGCAGCAGCATGGGCAGGCTGATACCGGCGATGATCTGCACGTTTTCGATGGCGCACAGATAACCGGTACAGTTGGACGGCGTGCCGCCCATGACGTCGGTGATGACCAGTACGCCGCTGCCGTCGTCCAGACGCTTGACGGCCTCTACCGCCAGCCGCTGAACTTCTGCCGGGTTCTGATCGGCGATCACGTCGATCGCTTCGATCCGTTCCGGACGGCCGCGAAATACATGCGTCGCGGCGTCGATGAAGGCCTGCCCCAGCGGAGCGTGCGTTAAGAGAAGAATACCGACCATGAAATTGTTGCCATCCGAAGCGACGCGCTTTTCCCCGAGCAGCCCGCCATGCTCAATCGAACCCATTTATGCACCCGCCTCAGCTTCCAGCGCGTCGACAAACATCGCCGCCACGTCGAAACCGGTTTGCTGGGTGATTTCCTGAAAGCAGGTAGGACTTGTCACATTGACCTCTGTTAAATAATCGCCAATCACATCCAATCCTACCAGCAACAGGCCGCGCTTATGCAAAATCGGACCCAGCGCTTCGCCGATTTCGATGTCGCGCGCCGAGGCCGCTTGCGCCACGCCCAGCCCGCCCGCCGCCAGATTGCCGCGTACCTCGGTGCCTTGCGGAATCCGCGCCAGAACGTTTGGCACTACCTTGCCGCCGATCAACAGAATGCGTTTGTCGCCGGCGCTGATCTGAGGAATAAAACGCTGCGCCATGATCGTGCGTTGACCGTTGTCGGTCAGCGTTTCGATGATGGCGCCCAGATTCATGGCGTCCGACTTCACGCGGAAGATGCCCATGCCGCCCATGCCGTCCAGCGGTTTCAGGATCACATCCTGATGTTCGCCGTGAAAATCACGCAGGCGCTTGGCATCGCGCGTGACCAGGGTCGGTGCGGTGTATTGCGGAAATTGCGCAATCGCCAGCTTCTCGTTGTGGCTGCGAATCGCCTCCGGTTTGTTGAACACGCGCGCGCCCTGCTTTTCGGCCAGTTCCAGCAAGTACGTGGTGTAGATGTATTCCATATCGAACGGCGGATCCTTGCGGATGATCACGGCATCGAACTCGGACAGGAAACACGAAGCCGGCTTATCCGCGCGATACCAGTCTTCGGCGTCGCCGGTCAGCGCTACCTTGAAGGCATTGGCCGTGACCAGGCCGCTTTCCAGCACCAGATCGGTCTGTTCGAAAGCATAGATGGTATGCCCGCGGCGCGCCGCCTCGCGCATCATCGCGAAGGTGGAATCCTTGTAGGTCTTGAAGGTGTCGAGCGGGTCGGCCAGAAAGGCGATTTTCATAATGTCGGTTGCAGTTGATTAATACACTTCCGGATTCGGATCGGTTTTTTCCATCTCAAGTGAAGCCGCCAGCAAGGCCAGCCGCGCCACCACGCCGTACAGATAGAAGCGGTTGGGGGCAGTGGTGCCCGGCTTGGCGTGCATGTCCGGCAAGGCGTGCTGCTGCGCAAAGGCCAGCGGCACGAAATGCGCGCCGGGGGCATTCAGGTTTTCATTGATGCCGCGATCCGCGTGCACACGGTAGAACCCTCCGACCACATAGCGGTCGATCATGTAGACCACCGGTTCCGCCACGGCTTCGTTGATACGCTCGAAAGAGTGTACCCCTTCCTGGATGATGACTTCACTGACTTCCAGGCCTTCTTTGCCGACCACCATCTTGTCGCGTTGCTTGCGGTTGAGATCCTTGACCTCGCTGGCGTCCTTGACGGTCATGATGCCCATGCCATAGGTGCCGGCGTTGGCCTTGACGATCACGAACGGGGTTTCCTTGATGCCGTATTCCTTGTATTTCTTGCGGATCTTGGACAGCAGGCTGCTGACGTTGTCGGCCAGGCAATCAGTACCGGCGGTTTCCTGGAAGTTGATTTCGCCGCATTTGGCAAACAGCGGATTGAGCATCCAGGGATCAACTTCGACCAGCTTGGCGAATTTCTTGACCACTTCGTCGTAGGCCGAGAAGTGATTGCTTTTACGACGCATGGCCCAGCCGGCATGCAGCGGCGGCAGGACGCTTTGTTCATGCAGGCCTTCCAGCACCGAAGGAATGCCGATCGACAAGTCGTTGTTGAGCAGCACGGTACAGGGATCGAAATTCTTGAGGCCGAGACGGCGACCATTGGCCGAGCGCTCCAGCGGCTCCAGCGTCATGGTGGTGCCGTCCGGCAGATCAATCTGCTTGGGCTTCTTGATGTCGGGGTCGAGCGTGCCGAGACGCACGTTCAGGCCGGTCTGGCGGAAGATTTGCGTCAGACGGCTGATGTTTTGCAGATAGAAGCTGTTGCGGGTGTGGTTTTCCGGGATCAGCAGGAGATTTCTTGCGTCCGGGCAATATTTTTCGATGGCAGCCATGGCGGCCTGCACCGCAAGCGGCAGCATTTCCGGCGACAGATTGTTGAAGCCGCCCGGGAACAGGTTGGTATCCACCGGCGCCAGCTTGAAGCCGGCATTGCGCAGGTCGACCGAGCAGTAGAACGGCGGCGTGTGTTCCTGCCATTCCATGCGGAACCAGCGCTCGATGGCCGGCGTCGCGCCCAGGATTTTCTTTTCCAGCTCTAGAAGCGGGCCATTCAGGGCGGTGACGAGATGCGGAACCATAAAAACCTTGTCTATATGTAAATGCAGCCAGCGAGCTCTTGATTTTAGCGGGAATATTGAAATCGTGTTGCATCGCCACATCTTAGGCGGCGCCGCTCCCGGATTGCCGCGACTCGCAATGATTCGACATCGCCGGGCTGTTTACATGGTGTTTGCCGATGTTTTTTAAAGACCGGCCGGCACCTCAAGCTTACTCAAGCTTGGCCGGCTGTCCGATCCGGGCGACCAAACCGAGGGAAACGCCTGCCAAAAATGCGCGGCAAATAAAAAAGGCGCCCCGAAGGGCGCCCTGAAGGGGCTGTTTCCAGCCCGAAGGAATATCTCAGAAGAGACGAGTCAGATCAGTGATAAGCAGATTCGCCGTGGCTGGAGATGTCCAGACCTTCGCGCTCTTCTTCTTCAGTCACACGCAGGCCGACGACGACGTCAACCAGCTTGAACGCGATGAAGGAGACCACACCCGACAGAATCACGGTGGTCAGCACGCCCTGGAACTGAATCCAGACCTGACCGCCGATCGAGTAGTCAGGAGCGACGGCATTGGCCACGTAGTCATAGATGCCGGTGCCGCCCAGGCTAGGCGCAGCGAACACGCCAGTCAGGATCGCACCCAGGATACCGCCCACGCCGTGCACGCCGAACACGTCCAGTGCATCGTCGGCGCCCAGGATCTTCTTCAGACCGGTCACGCCCCACAGGCACAGCAGACCAGCGATCAGGCCCATCACGACGGCGCCGATGACACCGACGAAACCGGCTGCAGGAGTAATCGCCACCAGACCGGCAACCGCACCCGAAGCACCACCCAGCATCGATGGTTTGCCCTTGCCGATCCATTCGCCGAAGCTCCAGGACAGCACGGCAGCAGCCGTTGCCAGAATCGTGTTGACGAAGGACAGAGCAGCACCACCGCTGGCTTCCAGACCGGAGCCGGCGTTGAAACCGAACCAGCCGAACCACAGCAGCGAAGCGCCGACCATGGTCAGAGTCAGGCTATGCGGCTTGAAGGCTTCCTTGCCGAAACCCAGACGCTTGCCGATCACGTAGGAACCGACCAGACCTGCAACCGCAGCGTTGATGTGCACCACGGTGCCGCCGGCGTAATCCAGCGCGCCCTTTTGGAACAGCCAGCCCGAGATTGCAGTTGCCTTTTCAGCAGCGGCAGCGTCGGTGAAGGCATCCGGACCTGGCCAGAACCAGACCATGTGCGCCATCGGCAGGTAGGAGAAGGTGAACCACAGGATCGAGAACAGGATCACAGCGGAGAACTTCACGCGTTCTGCGAAGGAGCCGATGATCAGCGCCACCGTGATTGCTGCGAACGCGCCCTGGAAGGCCACGAACGACAGCTCAGGAATCACGACGCCCTTGCTGAAAGTCGCAGTATTCGAGTCGCCGGTCAGACCGTGCAGGAACAGACGATCGAAGCCGCCGAAGAATGCACTGCCTTCCGTGAACGCGATGCTGTAGCCGTAGACGAACCACAGGATGTAGATCAGCGAGAAGATCACGAAGCACTGCATCAGCACCGACAGCATGTTCTTGCTGCGAACCAGGCCGCCGTAGAACAGGCCCAGGCCTGGCAGCGTCATCAGAATCACGAATGCCGTACAAACCAGCATCCAGGCGGTGTCGCCCTTGTTAGGGACGGGAGCAGGTGCGGCGGCAGCGGCTGGCGCGGCTGGCGCTGCTGCCGGTGCCGCCGCTGCAGGAGCAACAGCCTTCGGTGCTTCGACTGCTGCCGGAGCGGCTGCGGGTGCAGCAGCTGCAGCTTCAGGCTTCGGAGCATCTTGCGCCTGGGCCGGCGCGGTAAAACCTACCGCCAACAACAGAGCGCCAACTGCCAGAGCGCTGGAAAACATTTTTTTCATACTCATTCCAATTCCCCTTAAAGAGCGTCTTTACCGGTCTCGCCGGTGCGGATACGAATCACATCCAGCAGATCCTGAACGAAGATCTTGCCGTCGCCGATTTTGCCGGTGCGGGCAGCCGTTTCAATGGCTTCCAGCGCACGTTCGACGATGGAATCGTCAACTGCAGCTTCGATTTTGGTCTTGGGCAGGAAATCGACCACATATTCCGCGCCGCGATACAGCTCGGTGTGACCTTTTTGACGACCGAAGCCCTTGACTTCAGTCACGGTGATGCCCTGCACACCGATAGCCGACAAGGCTTCACGCACCTCGTCGAGTTTGAACGGCTTGATGATCGCTGTGATCAGTTTCATACGAACCTCGTTTTAGAAAGTTTTGCTGAGGGAAAACACGAATCCGCTCTTACCAACGTTTTTGGCACCGTCCGAAGCAGGCGTAGTTTGCACGCCGTTGGACAAATTGGTACCAAGGTAAGCTACGCCGAGAGTGATGCCGGCCAGTTCTTCAAAGGTCTTGCTCAGACCGATTTTCCAGTCGGTGTAGCTGTACTGGTTGTTGGACACGCCAGCATTGCTGCCCCTGATGTTCTGACGACCGACGTGCAGGCCCAGCGTCATGCCATAACCGACATCCACGTTGGCACCCAGGTCGAAATACTGGCTGTATTTGCTGTCGACGTTACCGAACAGATTGGTCAGCGACTGAGAGTACTTGAAGTAAGCAGGACCGTAACCGACCTGGCCGTACAACTCAAATGTGTTGGCGTTCTTGGCGCCGCTGTTGGCCAAAGTGTTGCCCGGGTAGTAGTAGTACAGACCGCCGACGTCATACGTGAAACCGCCGCCGATATCACCGCGCTTGCCGCCGTAGATATCCCATTCAACATTGCCCTTGGTATCAGTGCCAGTCAGCGTACCTGCGTCCTTGATCCACTTGATATTGGTCAACCATGTACCGGCATACAGGCCGGTCGGGTTATGCGTGTAGTCAGCACCAACTTGCAGAGCCGGGTCGAAGCGGGTTTGTGTCAGGCCACGGTAACGGTAATCGCTGACGACAGCGGCGTTGAAACTGAACTCGTTATCGGGTTTTGCATCTTCTGCGTTGGCGAAGCTGGATACAAACGAAGCTGCGATGGCTGCTGCAAGAATCAGTTTTTTCATGGCGTCCCTCTGGGTTTGTGTTGAACAACAGTAAGTAGTTTTATGTTTTGCACAAACCGTATAGCAGGAGCCGTGCCAACCCGATTTGATGGGAGGGGCTCAGGTTTTTTTGCGGAAACAGGACTCGTCAACTATTTTTCACCGCCAAACCATCCAAAATAGTGCACAAAAATGCGATCAACACCAATACAGTGCATGAAATCTTGCCAAATTTCAATTTTTTGGAGATTTAGGCATGCTTATTTTGGTGCAAGCACCAGCGTGAGCCGCAAACGTTCGAAAATGAGATTGAATTGAATGAGTCATTCCTTAGCATTTGCTCGCAAAAATGCTTTCATTCCGACTGGCATTTATAGAGTCGCCATAAACCGCTAAACTTGGCCTTTCAATTAAGTCACCTCAGGAGAACCGCCATGGACAAGCCACAGTTTTTTGAAGATCTGCAATCCAAGCTCAACAAAGCGATCGAGAACTCTCCTGCCAAGGACATTGAAAAGAACGTCAAAGCCATGCTGAGCCAGGGTTTTTCCAAGCTGGATCTGGTGACACGCGAAGAATTCGACGTCCAGGCGCAGGTACTGGCCAAGACCCGCGCCCGCCTCGAAGCACTGGAAACCCGCGTGGCCGAACTCGAAGCCCTGCAAAAACAGCCGCTGTAATCAGCTGCGCAGCCACCGACACGCCGGCCCATGAGCCTCGCCGTTCTCAAAAGCCGCGCGCTGTCCGGCATGCAGGCGCCGGAAGTAACGGTGGAGGTCCATCTGGCGAATGGATTGCCGTCTTTCACCATCGTCGGTCTGCCGGAAACCGAAGTCAAAGAAGCCAAAGACCGGGTGCGCGCAGCATTGCAAAACGCCCGCTTCGAATTTCCAGCGAAGAGAATCACGGTGAATTTAGCTCCGGCGGACCTGCCCAAAGAATCAGGTCGCTTCGATTTACCGATTGCCCTCGGCATTCTTGCCGCCTCCGAACAAATCCCCGGCGACAGCTTCGACCAATATGAATTTGCCGGCGAGCTGTCCTTGTCCGGCGAATTGCGCCCGATTCGCGGCGCGCTGGCGATGACCTATGCCATGCATCGCAAGGTGACTACCGGCGAAACGCCGCGCGCCTTTATCCTCCCGCTGGAAAACGCCGCCGAAGCTGCACTGGTCGCAGATGCTGCCATCCTTCCCGCGCAATCGCTGCTGCAGGTCTGCGCGCATTTCTCCAGCCGCGCCGACGACATGCGTCTGACCCGCTACAAGGACGAGCCGCCAACCCAGATATCGTCTTACCCTGATTTCCGTGAGGTGAAAGGGCAGTTGCAGGCCAAACGCGCGATGGAGATCGCTGCCGCCGGCAATCACAGCATTCTGCTGGTCGGCCCGCCGGGTGCCGGAAAGTCCATGCTGGCGGCGCGCTTCCCCGGCATCTTGCCGGCGATGAGCGAACAGGAGGCCCTGGAAGCCGCCGCCGTGCAATCGCTCACCGCGAACTTCTGTGCCTCGCGCTGGCGCATGCGTCCATATAGGGCCCCGCACCACACCGCCTCGGCAGTGGCGCTGGTCGGAGGAGGCGGCACGCCTCGACCGGGAGAAATATCGCTGGCTCACAACGGCGTCTTGTTCCTCGACGAACTGCCTGAGTTCGATAGAAAAGTCCTGGAAGTTTTGCGTGAGCCGCTGGAATCCGGCCACATCACGATTTCCAGAGCAGCGCGTCAGGCGGACTTCCCTGCCCGTTTTCAGTTGATTGCCGCAATGAATCCTTGTCCATGCGGCTATTTTGGAAGTTCAGTGGATCGCTGCCGCTGCACGCCGGATTATGTCGGCCGTTATCAGGACAAGATTTCCGGCCCGCTGCTGGATCGCATCGACATGCAGATCCAGGTGGCGACGCTTACACATGCCGAGCTGACTGCGCAGGCCAGCGGGGAAAGCTCGGAGCACATTGCCGGGCGCGTGAACCGTGCCTTTGCGCGGCAACATCAGCGTCAGGCCAAGGCCAACAATCTGCTGACGCCTTCCGAAATCGATCTGCATTGCCGCCCAGATGCCGCCGGCGAAGCCCTGCTGCAAGCCGCAATGACGCGCCTGAACTGGTCGGCGCGGGCTTATCACCGCGTGCTGAAAGTGGCGCGCACGATCGCCGATCTGGCGTTGAGTGAGGACGTACGTCAGGCGCATGTGGCAGAAGCCGTTCAATATCGACGCGCCTTGCGGGAGCGCTGATTACGTCGCGCCGACTATTGATCAAGCAAAAGAAAAAAGCAGCATCCCGACCTTGATCGGAATGCTGCTTTAATTTGTCGCTCAACTCTTAAGTTGGTACTTAAGCTGATCGGCCGAAATGTGCTTGTTGCCCCCAGGCTTCTCAGCTTCCGTCTCAATGATCTGAGGCGCAAAGCAAATCAGCTCAATCGCGCGCCTTCGGCAAAACCCGGCGTGCAAACATCCACAACATCAACACGAACACTGCCAGCCCCAGCCATTGCCCGGCTTCTTCGAACGATGCGCCCACCAGCGCCAGCGGTGCATCCTTGCCGGTGCCGCCGATGATTGCCGCCAGCAACACACCGATCAGACTTTCGCCCACGATCAGGCCCGAGGCCACCAGCACACCGCGACGCGTAGCCTGCTCGGCGATGGCTTCATAGTCTTGTCCGGCCCGTTCCGCGCGCCGGCGCAGACCACGTTCGATCAGCCATGCCAGCACCGCACCGACCACCAGCGCCATGCTGACCGTCGGCGGCAGATAGACGCCGATGCCGACCGCCAGCACCGGCAGACGCGCCACGCCGCCGCGCTTTTCCAGCAGGTAATCGATGGCGATCAGAACTGCACCGAGCACGACGCCGATCAGGATCATGTTCCAGTTGAGCTTGTGCGTAAAAATCCCGGTGGCGATGGCCGACATCAGCGTGGCCTGCGGTGCCGCCAGCGCCTGCCCCGCATCCATGCCCTCGCGCGGCAAGGCGCCGGCAAAACCATAGGCGTTGTACAGCAACTCCAGCACCGGCGGGATGACCGCAGCGCCGACCACGCAGCCGATCAACAGCGCCACCTGCTGACGCCAAGGCGTGGCGCCGACCAGATACCCGGTTTTCAGATCCTGCAGGTTGTCGTTGGAAATCGCGGCAATCGCGATGATCGCGGCGGTGACGAAAAGGGCAATCGCAATTGCCAGTTTGCTGCCCTCCGGGGTCGCCAGCAGATTATCGAGCGTGCCGGACGCCAGCAACAGCAGGGACACCAGAATCACCGCGACGATGCCGATGCCCGATATCGGGCTGCTGGACGATCCGATCAGACCCGCCATGTAGCCGCACGCGGCAGCCACCAGAAAACCGAAGATGAAGGCGAAGGCGACGCTGTAGACGATCAGGCCGAGGAACAGCCCGCGCGAAATCGGCACCTCGGCGAGAAAGGCGGCGAACAACACCGCCAGCACGGCAATCAGCACCAGACTGATGGCGATGATCCAGTGCGGCGCCAGATCGCGTTCGGTGCGCTCGGTGGCGTCTTTGCCACCGGCAGCGGATTTATTGCGCGCCGACAGCGTCGACATCGAAGCCTTCACCCCTTCCATCATCGGACGCAATAGCGTGCCCAGGGTCCACACCGCCGCCACGCCTATCATGCCGGCGCCCATGAAACGCACTTCCTTGCTCCAGATGCCGTTGGCGAATGCCGCCAGATTGCCGTCGGCCGGATGGGGCGTGATGGCCGTCAGCAGCGGCACCGCGACACCCCAGGCGATCAGCACGCCGATCAGGGTGGCGATGCCGGCGACGATGCCGATCATGTAGCCGGCGCCGACCAGCGCCAGCGAGAATCCGACCGGAATGCGCAGCACCGAGGCGCCCGCCGAAAACCACAGATTCAGGTTTTCGGCGAACACGCGAAAACCGCTGGCGATCAGGCTGAACAGCGCCGACAGCGCGCCGCCGAACATGATGTCGCGCAGGCCGCGCCGGGTTTCTTCCCCGTCGCCGGCGTCAGCGCTGCCGACCTTGAGAATCTCGGCGGCGGCCACGCCTTCCGGATAAGGCAGATCGCCCTGAACCACCATCGCGCGCCGCAGCGGGATCGAAAACATCACGCCCAGCATGCCGCCGGCGGCGCAGATGCCGAAGGTTTGCATGAAGGGAAAACCATGCCAGTGGCCGATCATGATCAGGCCCGGCAGGATGAAGATGATAGAAGACAGCGTGCCGGCCGCCGAGGCCTGGGTCTGCACCATATTGTTTTCAAGGATGTTGGCGCCGCTGAACAGGCGCAGCACCGCCATCGAAATCACCGCCGCCGGAATCGCCGAGGAAAAGGTCAGACCGACCTTGAGCCCGAGATAGACGTTGGAGGCGGTGAATACCACCGTGATCAACGCCCCGAGAATAATGCCGCGCAGCGTCAGCTCGGGGAGGTCTCCGTTCATATTGTTTTTCATTCAAGTCTTTCTTTTTCCAGATAACCTTGCTTTGATTGCGTAAAGATAGGCAGTTCCGCAGCGCCGGACAAATCGGGTTTTTGCAGGTTTTCTTTCCGATGATTATTGGATGATTGCATTGAATAATGGCCGGTGACGGCCGGTGATGGCCGATGATTTTTTGCTGCAATGCAGAGCAGTGCATTTGCTATCATTGGCGCCCCCTTCCCCCGGATCCGCCATGAAGCCGCATCTGCACCTGGTCTTTACCCTCGGTATCGCGATGCTCACGCCGCTTGCCATGCACGGCGCATCGGCCCAGTCGATCGCGCAGACCGAGCCATCCGGCAGCACATCGCTCAACCTGGCGCCGCCCGACATTCACAAGGATTTGCAATTGCCGGCCGAGAAGAAGGACGAGGGCCTGAATCCGGATCGCGATGAAAGTCCGGCCTGCCGCCAGCTGCGTCTGAAAATCGAACGGGCGCGCGATACCTCGCCAGCAGCCACCGCCGATGCCTATCCGGAAACGTCGATGCGCGACGGCCGCAATCCATATGCCTATCGACAGCCGCCAGCACCGGGGCTCTCGGTGAATGCGCTGAGCCCGGGCAGCAACATCGCCTACAGCAAACGGGCCAAGCTGGAAGACCGATACCTGCGTGAATGCCGCTGAGTCGGCGCGCGGTGCAATCGCCGATCGATTACCGATCAACCATCAGGAATGAAGACAAGAGCATGCAGACCATGAGCAAGACCCGAGTAGCGCACCCGGCGCCGCAAACCCACAAAATCAGCGAGACCGCATGCTGATCGGGATTCTGTGTGCGCTGGGCGCGGGCCTGATGTGGGGCCTGGTGTTCGTCACTCCGCTATTGCTGGCCGACTATCCCGGCATTCTGCTGTCGCTGGGACGCTATATCGCCTTCGGCCTGATCGCGCTGGTGCCGGCTTACATCGACCGCAAACGGATCGCCCAACTGAGCGCCGAAGACTGGAAAATGGCAATGAAGCTGTCGCTGATCGGCAATCTGCTCTATTACGCCACGCTGGCCAGCGCCATCCAGCTGGCCGATGCGCCGCTGCCGACCATGCTGATCGGCACCTTGCCGGTGGTGATTTCCATCTTCTCCAACTGGCGCCCCGGCCATCCGTCGGAAAGCGTCGCCTGGAAGCGGCTGGCACCCTCGCTGCTGGCGCTGTGCCTGGGGATCATGCTGGTCAACGGCAGCGAACTGAACCGTCTACAGCAGGATGCCGGTACTGTGCGCACACCGGGCGACTATGCACTGGGCTGCGCCCTTGGCGTATTTGCGGTGGCCGCTTGGACCTGGTACCCGATCATGAATGCGCGTTATCTGCGCACCCACGCCCGCATCAATTCAGTTACCTGGGCCACGGCACAGGGTCTGACCACGCTGCCGCTGGCACTGATCGGTTTCGTGCTCTACGCCGGCTACGCGCAGCTCAGCCATTCAGCTTTCGACCTGCCGCTGGGGCCGCGTCCTCAGGTCTTCATCGGCATGATGCTGCTGATCGGGCTATCCGCCTCGTGGCTGGGTACGCTGATGTGGAACAAGGCCAGCCAGTTGCTGCCGACCGCGCTGGCGGCGCAGTTGATCGTGTTCGAAACACTGTCGGCGCTGCTGTATGCCTTTATCCTGCGCGGCAGCGCACCGGCAACGCAAGTGCTGGCCGGCATCGGCTTGCTGTGCGTGGGCGTGATTGCCGGCGTAAGGACGTTTTCGCGCCAGCCGGCGATTGCCCATACTCCCTGATGCAAAAAGGAATGATCATGCGATCTACTAGCCGTTTGCTCTTGTTGCTGACGCTGGGTTTGAGCCTGTCGGCCTGCTCGCCCAACTACAACTGGCGCGAAAGCAGCGACAACGACGCGCATTTCACCATCTTGCTACCGGCCAAACCGGCTTCAATCGCGCGCAATATCGATCTGGACGGCATCAAAGTCGACATGATCATGACTGCGGCGGAGGTGGACGGCATCAGTTTTGCGGTCGGCACCGCCGAGCTGCCCAGCCCGGAACAGGCCGTGGCCGCCCTGAAAAGCATGCAAACCGCGCTGCTGAAGAATATCGACGGCACCGCCAGACCCGATGCGATGCTGCCGGGCAAGACTGAAAACACCAGCGCCAGACTTGACCTGGAAGCGCGAGGCATGGCGCGCGGCCAGCCCCTGCGGCTGACGGCGCGACTGCTGGCAAAGGACAGGCGGGTGTATCAGGTAATCATGCTGGGGCCGGAAAAAGCCTTCCGTGATGAAAATGTGGAAACCTTTTTCAGTTCATTCAAACCAATGTAATACCGGCCGCTCCGATAAAATAGGCCGCGGATGACAAGCCGGCAGGTCGCGGAGTATGCTGCCAAAGTCTGTTCCGGAGCGTGTTGCCGGCATCGCTGGAATATCCTGCGGAAACTTGCCGACACAGCGCGCCTGCCATCGACCGGTAATTGGCGAGTAATTGGCCGGTGCCAATAGCGTCCCCGTTTCAGGGGGCGCAGTTTCAAGAAACAGTTTTCAATCAAGACCCTGAGGAAATATGCTGATAACCTTCAAATCAAAAGCGGCTGCCGATGTGGTGATGTACGAGTCGCACGCCAAACCCATACTCGACCTGCTGCACAAAGACATCCAGCGCGGCGTAATTACCGCGGCCGAAAGCGGCGATGCCATCTCCCTGCTGGAAAAGCAGATCGTCAACAGCAAATCGCATGAAGCGGCCGAGGCGCTGGAGCGTGACGTACACGCACACCACAATGCCAACGGCGACGACCATGGCCATGAAAAGATCGAGCCGGTCACCTTCTCGGCACGCGCCTACCCGCTGCTGGACATGCTGCGTGAAGCCAGGAAAGGCAATTACGACGTGCTGTGGGGCGTCTGACCGGCCAAACAAAGAAAGAAGTCCATCAATCTGGACCAGATTGAATTTGGGCAGCGTCCATTCCGGAATGCCTGAATGCAAGAAAAAAACGGCTGCCGCAATCATCCACTGCGGCAGCCGTTTTGTTTTCGACGATGGCGATTGAGCGCCTGACCGGGCGCGCCTCAGGCTTTGCGCCACTCGCCGAGGTAATACAGCAGTGCCGCAAACGGCAAGGCAAAGCCCATCCACGACACGCCGGGCCAGCCGGCCTGGGCATAAATCCAGCCGCCCAGCGCCGAACCGATGGCGCCGCCGACAAAGAAGATCGCCATGAACAAGCCGTTGAGGCGGCTGCGTACTTCGGCGCCGAGCGCATAAATCGCGCGCTGGCTCAACACCAGATTGGCCGACACGCCGAAATCCAGCAGGATGGCCGACAGCAGCAACACCACCAGCGAAGATTCGCGCCCGCCCTCCCAGAAATGCGACAGCAGAAACGACACCGAAGCCGCCACCATCGCCACGCCGGTGGCCGGACGACTCCAGCCGCGATCGGCCACCCGGCCGGCGATCGGCGCCGCCACCACGCCGATCACGCCGGCAAAGGCAAACAAGGCAATGCCGGTCTGCGAGAGATTGAAGCGGGGGCTGGCCAGCAGCAGCGGCGCAGTGGTCCAGAACAGGCTGAACACGCCGAAAGTCGCAGCGTGATACAGCGAGCGACGACGCAGGATGGGCGTGTCTTTCAGCAGTTTCCACATCGACGCCATCAGCGCGCCATAGTGCAAACCCGCCGGCGGCTGGCGTTTGGGCAGATAGCGCGCCAGCACCACGATCAGCAGCGCCACGGCCACCGCAGACAAGCCGAAAATCGCATGCCAGCCGAACAGATCGGCGACCAGACTGGCCAAAGGCCGCGCCAGCAAAATCCCCAGCAGCAGCCCGCTCATGACATTGCCGACCGCACGGCCACGGGTTTCCGGCCGTGAAAAGTGCGCAGCATAGGGCACCAGCACCTGGGCGCCGACCGAGCTGACGCCGATCAGCAGGCTGCACACCAGCAATTGCGTGGCACTTTGCGCCAGCGCGGCGCCGATCAGCGCGACGCAGGTGAGGCTCAGGCCGATCAGCACCAGCTTGCGATTCTCAAACAGGTCGCCCAGCGGCACGATGAACAGCAAGCCCAGGCCGTAACCGATCTGCGCCAGCGTCACGATCAGCCCGCCGGCGCCGGGCGAAATCGAGAGTGCCGCTCCGATAGGGCCGATCAGCGGTTGTGCGTAATACAGATTGGCGACGATGACGCCGCACGCGGCCGCCAGCAACAGCACCATCCAGCGTGGAATATCTTGTTGCTCGCCATGCAATGCAGCAGCAGAACTCATGAAAGACCGTCGAAGAATTGAGAAGGCAGCCACTTTAGCGGAATTGCCGACGACCTGCCGCGCGCGCCCGATTATGGGCGGCGCGTGAGTCTGGCGCGAGCGTGCGCGGATAATCTGCGCGCTGCCTGCATGAGAAATGCGCCCTTACCGGGCCGGACGGCGCCCGCTACAATCCGCTGTGCAATCGGCGCTTTGAGCCGTTTTACTGATGTGCAATGCTGCGGGAGACCAACATGGATGCAATCGGCATTACCGGCTTCGGCTTTTTCTGCCTCGCCGTGTTTCTGCTCAATCTGACGCCGGGGCCGGATACGGCTTACATCATCGGCCGCAGCGTGGCGCAGGGGCGTGGCGCCGGACTGGTGTCGGCGCTCGGTATTTCCTTCGGCTGCGTGTTTCACATGCTGGCGTCGGCGCTTGGCCTGTCGGCGATTCTGGCGGCCTCGGCCACCGCATTTACGGTTATCAAAATCGTCGGCGGCCTGTATCTGATTTATCTCGGCCTGAAGATGCTGCTGCAAAAAACCGCCATGCAGACTGACCAAAACAACAATACCGGCAATGTAAAGATTGCAAACGCACAATCCACCGTCGGTGCGCCCGGCCACCAGTCGCTACGCAAGATTTTCTGGCAGGCGACGCTGACCAATGTGCTCAATCCCAAGGTGGTGCTGTTTTTCCTGTCCTTCTTCCCGCAATTCGTGACGCCGGACGCGCCGCATCGCACGCTGGCCTTCATGGTGCTGGGCATGACTTTCATCGTCCAGTCCACGCTGTGGAATAGCGCCACCGCGCTGGTCGCTGGTACACTGACGCTCCGCGCCGGCCGCCAACCGCATCTCAAGCGTTGGCTGGAGCGTCTGGTCGGAAGCGCCTTTGTCGCTCTCGGCATCCGACTCGCCCTTACCAAGAATTGACGTGATCCAAGTTTCTCCCGCCCCAGTATTCCAAGTCGCCCTGAAACCCGATTCCCTGGCTTACAGCCTGCATCAGGCTTCATTTGCCGTGGCCGCCGTACGCGCCGGCACAGCCCTGCCGCAAGCCTTGGCGCATGTATTTGCGCGGCCCGAAATCACGCCCGGCGCGCGCGGCGCGATTCAGGACATCAGCTACCGCTGCATGCGCAGCCTGGGCCTGACCGACAGCCTGATTACGCTGCTCGCCAGCAAGCCGCCGCAGCCGGAGCAATTGCACAGCCTGCTCAATTGCGCGCTGACGCTGCTGGTGAATGAAGATGAAAGCGGCTATGACGGCTTCACCGTGGTCAACCAGGCGGTGGATGCGGCGGCGGCCAATCCGACGCTGATGCATACCAAGGGCGTGGTCAACGCCATCCTGCGTCGCTTTTTGCGCGAACGCGCCAGCCTGATTCCGGAAGCCACCAAGACGCCGCCCGGCACCTGGAATTATCCGACCTGGTGGATCGATCGCCTGAAAAGCGCCTATCCCGAGCAATGGCAGTCGATTCTGTACAGCGGCAATCAGATGCCGCCGCTGACCTTGCGCGTCAATCGCCGTCGCAGCAGCGTGGAAGACTATCTGCGCATTCTGGCCTCGCAAGGCATCGCCGCACGTCAGGTCGGGCCATGGGCGGTGCGCCTGGAGAAGCCGCTGCCGGTGCATCAGATCCCCGGCTTTGTCGATGGTCTGGCGTCGGTGCAGGACGCCGCCGCGCAGATGGCGGCGCCACTGCTGGATGTGGCCGACGGCATGCGCGTGCTGGATGCCTGCGCCGCGCCCGGCGGCAAGACCGGCCACCTGCTGGAATGCGCCGACCTCGACGTGCTGGCGCTGGATCACGATCCCAAGCGCCTGCAGCGTATCGATGAAAACCTGCAACGCCTGCAATTGCAGGCACAGCTGACGGCGGGCGATGCGCGTCACGGCGCCGGCGGCTGGTGGGACGGCAAGCCCTTCGATCGCATCCTGGCCGACGTGCCCTGTACCGCCTCCGGCATCGTGCGCCGCCACCCGGATATTCGCTGGTTGCGTCGCAAGAGCGACACCGCACAACTCGCAACACTTTCCTCGCAAATTTTGGACAATCTTTGGCAGATGCTGCAACGCGATGGTAAATTGCTGCTGGTGACTTGCTCGTTGTGGCCGCAGGAATCGGAGCAGCAAGCAGCCGCCTTCGCACATCGACACAACGCCATACGACTGCCCGCCCCTGGTCAACTGTTACCGACTGCCAGCGCAGAAACCGACCACGATGGCCTGTTTTACGCACTGTTCCAAAAAACGGGACCATGAATTTGACGCATCCGGCATCTTCTCTCTCCTGCAAGCGCCACTCCGCACGCCGCACGGCAAGCGGCTTGCCTCGCCTCCTGCGCTGGCTGGATCAGGCGCTGCTGATGCTAGTGCTGCTGACCGGCCTCGGGTTTGGCGCCGCGCTGATTCCGCATACTGCTCAGGCCGCCGAGATCGATATCACGCAGGCAACGCTGGATGCCAGCGATGACGGTTACCGGCTGTCGGTGGCCTACGCCTTCGAACTCAATCGCGGCCTGGAAGATGCTCTGACGCGCGGCGTGCCGCTCTACTTCACCACGGAAATTCAACTCACCCGGCATCGCTGGTACTGGTTCGACGAATCGGCCGTCAACGCCACGCGCACCGTGCGCATTGCCTACAACGTGCTGACCCGGCAATACCACGCCGCCATCAGCGGCCAGCTGCAGCAAAGCTTCAGTTCGCTGGAAGATGCGATGGCGCTGATCCGGCGGCCGCCGCGCTGGATCGTGGCCGACAAGAACACGCTGCGTCCGGGCGACTCCTACACCGTCGGGCTGCGCATGCGGCTGGACGTCGCACAACTGCCCAAGCCCTTCCAGATCAATGCGCTGAACAACAGCGACTGGCGCCTGTCGTCCGACTGGAAAGAATTCACCTACAAAGCAGAATGACCCGCACCCTACGCTATCTGCTGGTCGTCGGCGGCGGCGTCATCAGCATATTGCTGTTCCTGCTGGCCTCGGCCTCCGAAAACTCCGCGCTGTTCGATCAGCATTACCCCTGGCTGCTGTTCCTCAACGCCCTGGCGGCGGTGGCGCTGCTGGCGCTGGTCATCATGCTGCTCACGCGTCTCTACAAACGCTACCGGCGCGGCAAATTCGGCTCCAAGCTTTTGGCGCGGCTGGTGATGCTGTTTGCGCTGATCGGCATTCTGCCGGGCGCGGTGATCTATCTGATGTCGGTGCAGTTCGTGTCGCGCTCGATCGAATCCTGGTTCGACGTACGCATGGAATCGGCGCTGGAAGCCGGCCTCAATCTCGGCCGCAATGCGCTGGACTCCTCTCTGACCGATCTCAATTCGCGCGCCCGCTCGATGGCGCAAGAGCTGTCCGACATGAGCGACTCGGAACAGGTGACCTATCTGTCGCGCCAGCGCGATCAGAACATGGAAATCACCATCATCGGCTCCAACGGCCAGGTGATGGCCACCGTGGGCGGCAACATCGGTTCGCTGACGCCGACCATGCCGAGCGCCTCGGTGCTGCGCCAGGCACGGCTCTCACGCAGCTTCTCGGCGGTGGAAAGCGACGATACCCGGCCTTCCGGCGGCGAGTCGGACTCGGACGGCAATCTGCGGCTGCATGTGGTGGTGCAGTTGCCGGGCTCCAGCAAGGGCCTGTCCTTGCAGAACGACGTGCGTTTCCTGCAGATTTTGCAGCCGGTGCCGGACTATCTGGCGACCAATGCCGAGACCCTGCGCGTGGCCTACAGCGAATACCAGCAGCGCTCGGTGGCGCGCTCCGGCCTGCGCAAGATCTATCTGGTGACGCTGACGCTGACGCTGCTGCTGGCGATTTTCGCCGCCATCGCCAGCGCCTTCCTGATCGCCAGCGACCTCGCCAAGCCGCTGCTGCTGCTGGCCGAGGGCACCAAGGCGGTGGCCGAGGGCAATCTGTCGCCGCGCCCGATTGTCAGCACCTCGGACGAACTGGGCACCCTGACCCAATCCTTCAACACCATGACGCGCCAGCTGCTGGAAGCGCGCACTTCGGTGGAAAAGAACCGCGCCGAGCTGGAAAACGCCAAGGCCTATCTGGAATCAGTGCTGGGCAATATGTCGGCCGGCGTGATGGTGCTGGACGCTCAGTTCAATATCGTCAGCATCAACGACTCGGTACGGCGCATCCTCAATCACGACTTCAGCGGCGACATCGGCACCCCGCTGCAAACCATCGAATCGCAGGCCCTGTTTGCGGAAGCCATCATCAAGGCCTTCTCCGAGCAGCGCGCGCATCTCAACCCGGACTCGGTGCACGACGACCTGCACTGGCAACGCCAGATCGAGCTGCCGCGCCATGACAGCCCGCAGAACGGCGAGCACGACAAGATCGCGCTATTTGCGCGCGGCTCGCACCTGCCGGTGGAAAGCGGGGTCGGTTACGTGGTCGTGTTCGACGATATCAGCAACGTGATTTCGGCCCAGCGTTCGATCGCCTGGGGTGAAGTGGCACGCCGTCTGGCGCATGAAATCAAGAATCCGCTGACGCCGATTCAGCTGTCCGCCGAGCGCCTGCAGATGCGCCTGTCGGACAAGCTGATGCCGTCCGATGTCGCGATTCTGGACAAAGGCACCACCACCATCGTCAATCAGGTCACGGCGATGAAGCGCATGGTGGACGACTTCCGCGACTACGCCCGCACGCCGCCGGCCAAGCCGGTGGCGCTGGACCTGAATGCGCTGATCGAAGAAATCCTGAATCTCTATCTGGCCGGCGACGGCCGCGATATCATCCAGGCCCGGCTGGCGCCGGCGCTGCCGCCGGTGATGGGCGACGCCACGCAGCTGCGCCAGGTGATTCATAATCTGCTGCAGAATGCGCAGGACGCGGTCGGCGACGCCGCACAGGACGGCCCGGATACGGCCCGCATCGACCTCGTCACGGAGCAGGTCAATCTGCCCGGCGCCAACGGTGCGACGCGGCCTGCAGTGCGGCTTTCGATCACCGACAACGGCCCCGGCTTCGCACCGAAAATCCTGGCGCGCGCCTTCGAACCTTACGTCACATCGAAGCCGCGCGGCACCGGACTCGGTCTGGCGATGGTCAAAAAAATCGTGGAAGAACATGGCGGTCGAATCGATATCCAAAACCGTACCGACAGCAATGGCGCAAAAATACTGATTTTGCTGTTAAAGTTAGCACCTATTGATTAAGACTCAAGATTGCGACGCGGCGCAGGGGGAATTCAGCTCGATCAGCCGCAGATCCTGCGACAGTTTGGTTGGTGGTGCTCGATACCGCCGGCTCACATCAAAACTCCGCAAAACTTGACTATGACTAGCAAACGAGGAAAGCAGACACATGGCTAACATCCTGGTCGTCGATGACGAAATGGGTATCCGCGAATTGCTCTCTGAAATTCTGGGCGATGAAGGACATGTCGTGGCCACCGCAGAAAATGCGCAGCAGGCTCGCGAGCTGCGGCACAACAGCGTGCCCGATCTCGTTTTACTCGACATCTGGATGCCGGACACCGATGGCGTCACGCTGCTCAAGGAGTGGCAACGCGACGGTCTGCTGACCATGCCGGTGATCATGATGTCGGGACACGCCACCATCGATACCGCCGTCGAAGCCACACGCATCGGCGCGCTCAACTTCCTCGAAAAGCCGATCGCGCTCCAGAAGCTGCTGAAAGCTGTTCAGCAAGGTCTGTCGCACAGCCGCGAACCGGCGCGTCCGGTCAGCTACGCGCGGCCGGCGCCCGCCGCCATTGCCGGCAACAGCATCGGCGATGCGCAGGATCACGCGCTGCCGGTGACCTCGTACTCCACCGCGCCGCTGGGTGGCGGCGACTCTTTGCATCACGGCATGCAAGCCGCATCGCCTTATTCGCCGGTAGCCGACAACGCGTCCAATATTTCCTTCGATCTGCCGCTGCGTGAAGCGCGCGATGCATTTGAACGCGCCTACTTCGAATACCACCTGGTGCGAGAAAACGGCAGCATGACGCGCGTCGCCGAACGCACCGGCCTGGAACGCACCCACCTGTATCGCAAGCTCAAGCAACTGGGCGTGGAACCGGGCAAGCTGTCCAAGAAGAATCACTGAGACATCGGATGCGATGCGCTGATGCAGATCAGCCTATTGATCAAAAAATGGCGTGACGGAATATTTCCGTCACGCCATTTTTTATGTCGCGCAAATCTGCAAACGTATTTTGCCGTTCTCCACGTTCACGGCATACCGGCCTGAATCCATCGTGCAAGCGCCGCCACCCATCTCACTCGAATCAGCCGACGTCCAAAGCAGAGCCTCGTCGCCACTGGCTTAGCGCCGATTCTTTCCTGTTCGCAAGTTGACGTCCGGGCAATGACGAAAATGCATGTGTACGGTGTCGAATGAACTTCCTCAAACTGGCCCCATCTACTTTGAGCAGCCGCAGCATTTTCCTTACAAGAAATAACACAAAAGTTTTCGCCGTTTCAGCCGTAACCAGATTTAAGAAGTGCATCAGGCGCAAGCCGGTTTTTGATATTGAAACCAGTCTGCTCTTGAAATTCCCTGTGAAGACGCCATTTCCTTTTCGAAGCAGTAATTGCATAAGGAGTCACTATGAATCTGATCTACAACAGTGAACAATACAGCGTCGTCGAATTCGGTGCCGATGTCGATCACGAAGCGCTGCGTTTCGGCGGCTACGAAATCATGGACAAGTCCGGCCAGCGCGAGATTTTCATCGATGGTCCGGCGGCAGAGATGTTCCGCAAGGATGTGCAGGAACTGATCGCTACCGAACCGACCATGGAAGACATCGACACTTTCCTCGGCAAGTTCGATGAGATGATGCGTCATCCGATGACCTTGCATTGATGCACTGAAACCCGATCAATCCCCTGCGCCGGCGCTTCCGGCGCAGCGTTTCTTCACAAGAATCGCGCAGCGTTTGCTGCGCGATTTTTTATTGGTCACATCGGCGGGCGGGCATCCGGCGCTCCCAGGCATGGACAAATCGCGCGCGCTGCAGCATGCTTCCGGCTGCACGCGCTCTTCGGCATTTCGTCCGTGCTCTCGTCCATCTCATCTTTAGCCGCAGTGAACTCATCCCCGATCAACAGCAGCCAGAACGGCATTCATGAGCATTTGCAAATGCTGGTGGCACGCCATGCCGCCAGCGAATTTCGCAAACCCGTCACCGACTACAATCGCCAGGCCTTCGATGTCAGCATCGCCGCGTGGCAGGCCGCCGGCGCCCCTGCGCTGATACTCGACACCGGCTGCGGCGTCGGTCTATCGACGCTCAATCTGGCCGCGCACTATCCGGATCATTTCGTCATCGGCATCGACCAGTCGGAAGACCGCCTCGCGCGCAATACGCATTGGCCGGGCGCGCAGCCTGAGAATCTGTGCTTCGTGCGCGCCGACCTCGTGGATTACTGGCGTCTGGCGCTGGCTGCCGGCATCAAGCCGGCCCGGCAATATCTGCTGTATCCGAATCCCTGGCCGAAGATCGGCCATCTGGCGCGACGCTGGCACGGCCACGCCGTGTTTCCCAGCATCGTGAAGCTAGGCGGCTATATCGAATGCCGCAGCAACTGGCAGATCTACATCGACGAATTTGCGGCGGCGCTGAGCCAGCTGAGCGGCGTTGAAGTTATCGGAGAAAGCTATGCGACCGAAACGCCGTTCACGCCCTTCGAGCGCAAATATCTGGCGTCAGGACATGGCCTGTGGCGCTGCCGCGCGCAACTTCCCTGAACTGACTGCAAGCGCGGCAAGGCGCGGGTATCATTGACGCTTTTCCGATTCGCCCTGCGCCGCAGCGCCTGCATCCACCACCCCGGCCTCGCGGCGACTCAGACAATAACAATGACCATTCAACGCCTTGCAGGCGTCTCTGCTCGATGAGCAGCGGCGTCATCTTCCTCGTACTGGCCGCCGCGCTGTTGCATGCATCCTGGAATGCGCTGCTCAAGAGCAGCTCCGACCGCCTCGCCTCGCTGGCGGTAATGACCATCGGCGCCGGCATAGGGGCGATTCCGCTGCTGCTATTGCGGCCTATGCCGCTGGCGGCGAGCTGGCCGTATGTGATCCTCTCGGGCATTCTGCACACCGGCTACAACCTGTTCCTGATCCGCGCCTATCGCAACGGCGACTTCGGCCAGGCCTACCCGATTGCGCGCGGATCGTCGCCGCTGCTGGTGTCGCTCGGTGCAGCGCTGTTCGCCGGCGAACAGATGGGTCTGTACACCCTGCTGGGCATAGCGCTGGTCTCGGCCGGCATCATCAGTCTGGCGAACTTGCGCAAGAACGCCGATCTGTCCGGCCCGGCCACGGCGTTTGCCACCGGCGCCTTCATTGCCGCCTACACCGTGACCGACGGCATCGGCGCGCGCGCCGCCGGCGATTCGATTTCCTATACCGCCTGGCTGTTCGTGCTGGACAGTATTCCGCTGGCGCTGATCTATCTGTACAAGCATCGCCGTTCGCCGATTCTGCTGCACCAGCGCGACAGCTGGCTCGGCCTGGCGGGCGGCATCATGTCGCTGCTGGCCTACGGCATCGTGATCTGGGCGGTGACGCTGGCGCCAATGGGCATGGTCTCGGCCCTGCGCGAAACCTCGGTGCTGTTCGCTGCGCTGATCGGCTGGATGTTCCTGAAGGAAAAGCTGACGCTGCGGCGAATAGTTTCCTGCGTGGTGATTGCCCTGGGCGCGATTGTGCTGGGGGCGCATCACTGAGTGCAGAGCAGGCAAATCCATAAAAAAAGCGGCGTCGGAGTGATCCGGCGCCGCTTTTTTTGCATACCCCTCACATTCTGCGCCACCTGCATTGCAAGCGGAACAAACGCTTAAATCTCCACCTTGGTGCCCAGCTCCACCACCCGGTTGGCCGGAATGTTGAAGAAATCGGAAGGCTTGGCGCCGTTCTGATACATCCAGGCGAACAGACGTTCACGCCACAGCGACATACCCAGCAACTTGCTCGGCACCACGGTATCGCGCGCCAGAAAGAATGAGGTATCCATCAGATCGAAGTGGTGACCGAACTGCGATTCGGCCAGCGCCATCACGCGATGCACTTCCGGCGTTTCCTTGAAGCCGAAGGAGGCACGCAGCAGATGCACGTTGCCGCCCAGATCGCGCGAGGTCAGACGCTCGCTGTCCGATACGTAAGGCACGTCCCAGATACTGATCTTGAGGAAGAACACGCGCTCATGCAGGATGCGGTTGTGCTTGAGGTTGTGCAGCAGCGCCACCGGCACGGTATTGATATTGCCGGTCATGAATACCGCGGTGCCGCCGACGCGATGCGGCGGGTGCGCCAGCAGGCCTTCAACGAAAGGCTCCAGCGGAATGCCGTCATCCTTGATGCGCATGCGCAACAGCATGCGGCCCGAATACCAGGTCATCAGCAGGAAGAACGCGAAACCGCCGATGACCAGCGGGAACCAGCCGCCTTCTGTGAGCTTCAACAGATTGGCGGCAAAGAAAGCCACGTCCACCGTCAGGAAACAGCCGATGGCGACCACCACCGCCGCCGTATGCCATTTCCAGATGTGCTTCATCACCACCCCGGCCAGGATGGTGGTGATCACCATGGTGGTGGTCACCGCCACACCGTAAGCGGCGGCCAGATTGTCGGACTTCTTGAAGGCCAGCACCACCGCCACCACCAGCACCAGCAGCATCCAGTTGATCAGCGGGATGTAGATCTGGCCGCGCTCGTCTTCCGAGGTGTGCAGGATGCGCATGCGCGGTACGAAGCCCAGCAGGATCGCCTGGCTGGTCAGCGAGAAGGCGCCGGAAATCACCGCCTGCGACGCGATCACCGTGGAGAAAGTCGCCAGCACCACCATCGGAAGTATCAGCGCCTCAGGCACCATCAGGTAGAAGGGATTCTTGATCGCCGCCGGGTTGACGATCAGATTGGCGCCCTGACCGAAATAATTGATCAGCAGCGAAGGCATGACAGTGTAGATCCACGCAAAGCGGATCGGCCGCACGCCGAAGTGGCCCATGTCGGCGTACAGCGCCTCGGCGCCGGTCAGCACCAGCACCACCGAACCCAGCACGATGAAGGCCTGCAGCGAATGCTCGGCCATGAACTTGACGGCGTAATACGGATTGATCGCCACCAGCACTTCCGGCGCTTTCAGGATGTTGTACACGCCCAGCAGCGCCAGCGACAGGAACCACAGGAACATGATGGGACCGAAGAAACGGCCGACCACGCTGGTACCGTGACGCTGGATCAGGAACAGCACCACCACGATCGCCAGCGTCAGCGGAATCACGAAGCGCGAGGCGCCCGGCACCGCGATCTCCATGCCTTCCACCGCCGACAGCACCGAAATGGCCGGCGTGATCACCACGTCGCCGTAGAACATGCACGCGCCGAATACGCCCAGCATCATCAGCACCTTGGCGCGCGGCGAACCGTTCACCGCGCTGCGCAGCGACAGCGCCATCAGCGCCAGCACTCCGCCTTCGCCGTTATTGTCGGCGCGCAGCACGAACAGCACGTATTTGATCGTGACCACAATCGTGATCGCCCAGAACAGCATGGAGATGATGCCCAGCACCGCATCCGGCGAAAAGGCGATGCCGTGTTCCGGGCTGAAGCATTCCTTGAGCGCATACAGCGGACTGGTGCCGATGTCGCCGAACACGACGCCGAGCGCCGCCAGCGTGATGAGATGCAGCCGCTGCGAGCGGAATGAAAGATTTGGTCTGGTTTGAGTTGAACTCATCGCACTCCCGTATCGCTTTTTTTGAATATCTGGCGCCGGCCCCCATGAAAAATCATGGCGGAATTTACCGATGCGCACCAATGAACGTCGATGCACGCAGATGCCGGGTTGTTGCACCCCATTTCCGCTCATAGCCGGAAGCTTGCATCGGCTGCCCGACACTGGGGCCCTTGCCTACCTTATTGCACTATGCGCACTATGCCTGCGACGCACCAAAATTGGAAATCCGGCAACCGCAGCGTTGTGCCAGCGCCTCTGTTTTGCGCAGCAAGCTTGACATCGGCCGGCAGGCAGGAGTGTGCCGACGCAGCAGTACTTCATGCACCGGCAGTCTCTTCCAAGCCGAGTTGCGCGCCGTGCAAACCCCGGCTTGCTTGGCCGTCAGCGCATGCACATGCCCGCATGCCTCGCTACGCCTTTGCCCACGAGGCTTAGGCGGTTATGTGGCGGCCGTATATGGATATGCGGTAATCGAGTTTTTCTTTGTAGTCGCGGCTTTATATACTCCTGACGAATATAGAACCTTCTTTACCCAACAAGCTGGTTCTTAAGCGCAACAGCAAGGACAGCCCGCAAAGACTGTCTGTCGCTGCCCAATTCGTCCGCACCCGGCCTTGCTGCCGGGTGTTCAATTTCAGGGGAAGCACGCATGTCGATCTCATCCACCGCGCCGGCCACAGGCAGACGCTCTTTCATCCGCAAGCTGTCGCGTTCGGCCGGCGCCGCCATGGCCGGCCTGAGCCTGCTGGCGGCGTCGGTCAGCGCGCATGCCGAAGGCCAGCTGCGCATCGCCGAGCAGTTCGGCATCGTCTATCTGTTGCTCAACGTAGCGCAGGATCAGAAGCTGATCGAAAAGCACGGCAAGGCCAATGGCGTGGATATCAAGGTCGACTGGATCAAGCTGTCCGGCGGCTCGGCGGTCAATGATGCGCTGCTGAGCGGCTCGATTGATATCGCCGGCGCCGGCGTCGGCCCGCTGCTGACCATCTGGGACCGCACCGTCGGCCGCCAGAACGTACGCGGCGTCGCGTCGCTGGGCAACTTCCCCTACTACCTGATCAGCAACAACCCCAACGTCAAGTCGCTGGCCGACTTCAGCGACAAGGATCGTATCGCCCTACCGGCGGTCGGCGTCTCGGTGCAATCGCGCGTGCTGCAGTTCGCCTCGGCCAAGCTGTGGGGCGACGCCCAGTACAACAAGCTGGACAAGATCAGCATCGCCGTGCCGCATCCTGATGCCACCGCCGCCATCATCAGCGGCGGCACCGAGATCAGCGCCCACTTCGGCAACCCACCGTTCCAGGAGCTGGAACTGGCCGGCAATCCCAAGGCGCACATCGTGCTGAATTCGTATCAGGTATTGGGCGGCCCCTCCTCGGCCACGGTGCTGTACGCCACCGAAAAATTCCGCAAGGACAATCCCAAGACTTACGGCGCCTTCCTCGGCGCGCTGGATGAAGCCGCCAAATTCATCAGCGCCCATCCCGAGCAGGCCGCCGACATCTACCTCAAGGTCAGCAAGGCCAATACCGACCGCAATCTGCTGATCAAGATCATCAGGAACCCGGAAGTGGAGTTCAAGATCGCGCCGCAGAACACCTATTCGCTGGCCGACTTCATGCACCGCGTCGGCGCCATCAAGAACAAGCCAGCGTCAGTGAAGGACTACTTCTTCGACGACGCTCACATCAAGGGAGGCAGCTGATGTCGCGCCGTTTTGAAGTGAAGACCCTGTGCGGCGGCCTGCTGGCAGCCGCGACACTGTTCGGTTTCAGCGCGTCGGCGCAAGCCGAAGGCCAGATCCGCATCGCCCAGCAGTTCGGCATCGGCTATCTGATTCTGGACGTGGTGCAGGATCAGAAGCTGATCGAGAAATACGGCAAGCAGCAGGGCATCGACATCAAGGTCGACTGGAACAGCATCTCCGGCGCCACCGCGATGAATGAGGCGCTGCTGGCCGGCGCCCTCGACGTGGTCTCGGCCGGCGTGCCGCCGATGCTGACGCTGTGGGATCGCACCCGCGGTCGTCAGAACGTGAAGGCCATTGCCTCGCTGGGTTCGATGCCCAACTATCTGCTGACCAATAATCCGAATGTCAAAACACTCAGGGACCTGAGCGACAAGGACCGCATCGCGGTGCCGGCCGCCGGCGTCGGCTACCAGTCGCGCACCTTGCAGATCGAAACCGCCAAAGTGTTCGGCAAGGCCGATTACAAGCGCTTCGACAATATCTCGGTCAGCCTGTCGCACCCCGACGCCACCACCGCGCTGATCGCCGGCGGTTCCGAGGTCAACACGCATTTCTCCAGCCCGCCGTTTCAGTATCAGGCGCTGCAGAACAAGAACGTGCACAAGATCCTGAGCTCCTACGACATTCTGGGCGGCCCGGCCACCTTCAACGTGCTGTACACCACGCAGAAATTCCACGACGACAATCCCAAGACCTACAAGGCCTTCTACAACGCGCTGGTTGAGGCCGCGCAGTTCATCCGCGACAACAAGGCCAAGGCCGCCGACACCTTCATCCGGGTGCAGAAATCCAAGCTGGCGCCGGACTTCGTGCGCAAGATCGTGGAAGACCCTGAAATCGATTTCACCGTGTCGCCCCAGCGCAGCTATGTCTATGCCGACAAGCTGCATGAAATCGGCGTGCTGAAGAACCGCGCCGCATCATGGAAAGACTACTTTTTCGAGGAAGCCTATGCACAGCCAGGCAGCTGAACTGGACCAGTTGTCCAGTGTAGCGACGAGTGCTCCGCCATTGGCGCAACCCTTGCTGCAGGTGGACCGCGTCGGCCTGCAATACCGCACCCCGCACAGCGTGGTGCAGGCCACGCATGAGGTCAGTTTCGACGTCCATCCGGCCGACTGCTTCGTGCTGCTGGGGCCGTCCGGCTGTGGCAAGTCCAGTCTGCTCAAATCGGTCGCCGGCTTCTTGCCGCCGGCTGCCGGCGAGATCAGGCTGGACGGTAAAATCATTCGCCAGCCGGGGCCGGACCGCATCGTGGTGTTCCAGGAATTCGACCAGCTGCCGCCCTGGAAAACGGTGCTGCACAACGTCATGTTTCCGCTGCTGGCCTCGCGCACGCTCAAGCGCCGCGAAGCCGAACAGCGCGCCCACCACTATCTCGACAAGGTCGGCCTGACGCGCTTTGCCGATGCCTATCCGCACACGCTGTCGGGCGGCATGAAAGCGCGCGTGGCGATTGCCCGGGCGCTGGCGATGCAACCCAAGATGCTGCTGATGGATGAGCCCTTCGCCGCGCTCGACGCCCTGACCCGCCGCAAGATGCAGGAAGAATTGCTGATCCTGTGGGAAGAAGTGCGCTTCACGCTGCTGTTCGTCACGCACTCGATAGAAGAAGCGCTGGTGGTCGGCAACCGCATTCTGCTGCTGTCGCCGCATCCCGGCCGCGTGCGTGCCGAAATCAACAGCCATCAATACGATCTGCAAAGTCTGGGCGGCGCCGGCTTCCAGGCCACTGCGCAGCGCATCCACCGGCTGTTGTTCGATGAAGGCAAAGAGGGCGCAAGCGAAGCGCCTGCTCCCATCAACTTCAGCGACGTACGCTTTTCTTACTGAAGCGGCACACTGTTCTGCATCCATGCAACACCGCATCGAAAGTCCATCATGACGACTCCACTCAATCCACCGATCCGCGCCGAGTACGAACTGCCGCTGACGCCGCTGGACGGCGTACCGCTGCAACGCCGGCTCTCGCTGCCGCAACGCGTCTGGCAACAGGGCTGGATACGCAAGGCCGTGATCCTGCTGGCGCTGGCGCTGATCTGGGAGCTGGTGGCGCGCCGGCAAAACAACGACCTGCTGCTGCCGACCTTCCTGCAGACCGCACACGCCTTCGTCGATGGCATCGCCAGCGGCGAACTGTTCGAAAAGACCTGGCTGTCGCTGCAGGTGCTGCTCAAAGCCTATCTGCTCGGCATCATCGCCGCCTTCGCGCTGACCACGCTGGCGGTCTCCACCCAGCTCGGGCGCGACCTGCTCAGCACGCTGACCTCGATGTTCAACCCGCTGCCCGCCATCGCCCTGCTGCCGCTGGCCTTGTTATGGTTCGGCCTGGGCGAAGGCAGCCTGATCTTCGTGCTGGTGCACTCGGTGCTATGGGCGCTGGCGCTCAACACCTACGCCGGCTTCCTCGGCGTCTCCGACACCTTGCGCATGGCCGGCCGCAATTACGGCCTGAGCGGCCTGCGCTTCGTGCTGTGGGTACTGGTGCCGGCCGCCCTGCCATCGATCCTGGCCGGCCTGCGCATAGGCTGGGCCTTCGCCTGGCGCACCCTGATCGCCGCCGAACTGGTGTTCGGCGCCACCAGCGGCAAAGGAGGACTGGGCTGGTACATCTTCCAGAACCGCAACGAGCTCTACACCGACAAAGTCTTCGCCGGCCTGGCCATGGTCATCCTCATCGGCCTGCTGGTGGAAAATCTGGGCTTCAACACCATAGACAGACTCACGGTAAAACGCTGGGGCATGCAGCGTTGAGTTTAGCGAAGGCGAGCCAGTAAGTTTGCGAACCAAGCACCCGAAGCCGCAGGCGAGCCC
>NZ_JAQQFM010000017.1:0-61714 GCF_046025995.1 Herbaspirillum lusitanum | reverse complement strand
CACTTACACCATCGACAAGCTGAAGATGTTTCTCGGTTACGAAAACCTGCGCGCGCCGGATGTGGCGTCGGGCTCGCCGGACAAGGTGAATCATTACTGGCTGGGCGCGAACTACCAGATCACGCCGCAGCTCACGCTGATCGGTTCGGCCTTCCACGTCAATGTGAACAACAACGGCGGCAATGCCAACCTGTTCATGGTCGGCGCCAACTACTACCTGTCCAAACGCACTTTGCTGTATGTGGGCGCAGGCACCGTGCGCAACAGCGGCAACGCGACCTTCTCGGTGGAAGCCGACGAAGCCGGCGCACCATTGCCGGGCCAGAGCCAGAACGGCGGCTACTTCGGTATCAGCCACTCGTTCTGATTGTTCCGACGACGAGCCGGCCGGCAGCCCGCACTTGAGGGATAATGCGGGCTGCCAGCTTCCGACCGCCCGCGCCAGCCAGCGCCGGGCGGCTCACTCACTTTGCCACCATGCCGAAACTCAAGAAAACCGAGCCCGACTCTCAAGACAAAGCGGACGATGCCAGCAACGACGGCAAGACGCGCTACGCCGCACCGGCGCTGGACAAGGGACTGGATATTCTGGAACTGCTGAGCCGCGCCGAGCAGATGCTGACGCTCAATCAGATCTCCAAGCAACTGGGACGCAGCGTCAATGAAATCTTCCGCATGGTCGTCACGCTGGAACAACGCGGCTATCTGATTGCCGACAACGACCAGTACCGGCTTTCGCTCAAGCTGTTCGAGCTGGCGCATCATCACGAACCGATCCGTTCGCTGGTCAGCACGGCGCTGCCGCACATGCGCGAACTGGCCAACCGCACCATGCAATCGACCCATCTGACGGTGTATGAAGCCGGCCGCGTGATCGTGGTGGCGCAGGTCGACAGCCCGGAACGCTGGGCCTTCGGCCTCAAGGTCGGTGCGCTGGTGAGCCTGACCGACACCGCTTCCGGCCATGTGCTGCTGTCCTTCCGCGACGATGCCGAACGCGGTCGCATGCTGGCGGCGCATGTACGACTGGACGGCGAACAGGACGTCGATCACGGCCAGCTGCTGCGCCAGATCGCAGAGACCCGCGAGCGCGGCCATTCACGCATGGAAAGCCGCCAGATCCGCGGCGTGGTCAATCTCTCCTATCCGGTGATAGGCGCCAACAACAGCATGCTGGCGGCGCTCAACGTGCCCTACATCGAACGGATCGACAAGAAGATCAATCCCAGCCTGGATCAGGTGCAGGACATCGTGCATGAAATTTCGGTGCGGCTGTCGGCACTGATGGGCAACAGCAGCTTCGGCTGAGCAGGCGACGCGCGCGCTTGCAGCGACATTCTCCGTCCCCTCATTCACGGCGGGACATTCATGCACGACGGGCATCCTCGCCACGCCCTGCCGCTCTGAGAGTAAAATCTCGAACTTTCCCGAGTTATTTCTGCCTCATGGCTCAGGCCTTGTTCACCATGATCAAGCCCTGAACACAGGCGGAAAAACCGGTAACTGCACATCAGCCGCGGCATAGCGGAAAGCTGCAGCCGGCGGCTTGAATCTGAGACCGCCGCAGAGAACAAAACAAGCTTCACGCCAAAAAAATTGAAAGAACAACAATGATCAAGACCAGTATCGCCGTCGCGCTTTCCCTGCTGTGTGCAGGCCCGGCCATGGCACAGCAGAGCCAGAGCAGCAACGACGACTTCCCCGACCACATCAAGGGAGATCTCGGCGCCGGCGTGTTCCGGCTCGATCGCAATGTCGTTACCAAGAGCGACCACACCACCGTGCTGCCCTATGCTTATTTCGACTACGGGCGCTTCTTCGCCCGCCTCGACACCTTCGGCATCAAGACCGTAAAACTGGGCGCCGGCTATCTGGAACTGGCGGCACGCGTCAACTTCGAAGGCATCAAGGATATACGCGGCCTGAGCGACCGCTCCAATCCGATTCCGATTGGCATAGGCACCTTGCAGGAAACGCCTTACGGCGCCTTCTTCCTGAACGCTTTCTACGACGTCAACAAATCGCACGGCACGCTGCTGGAAGCCATCTACGCGGCGCAATTCGACGTCGGCCCGGTCAGCATTTATCCGCAAGTGGGCATCGAGCGCCGCAGCGGCAGCTACAACAATTACTTCTTCGGGATCAGCCAGAGCGAAGCCGGCGCCAGCGGCTACCGCGAATATCACGCCGGCGCATCAACCAGCCCGATGCTGGGCCTGAGCGCACAGATGCCGATCAACGACAAGTGGAACCTTAACTTCACCTGGCGTCGCAAATGGCTGGGCAGCGCAGTGGCCGACAGCCCCATCGTCAAGCGCAGCACAGAAAACATGGCCTTGCTGGCGGTAAGCTACAACTTCAAGTAATTCAAGCGGGGAATCATCGCTTGCCCGGTTTTCGGCGCCAAACGCGAAATCCGACTCTTTACTGCCGACGCGCCGTTGCCGCCCGAGACAGGGTCGCAACGGCGTGTTTGCGCTGGCGTACAGAAAACATCGCCCCTCCCTTCAGCAACGATGACTGGACGGCAAATCCACTCATCGACCTGCTTCAATTCGCGCCTGCATCCATCAGCAGATCTCTTTCCGGCCTGATGAATCATCGTCAATGAAGCTCCGCAGCGACGTCGCGCACACGCCGAACCCGCACATCAAATAATCATTTCGTTCTGATCGGCCGGTGCTTTAAAAAATGCCGAATCCACCACAAAACCCGCCAGCGCTGCACACCACGACACCTGAGCGTGCCATTTAGCTGATGTAGCCCCAAAAAAACTAATGCGAGTAAATTGAAAATAAAAATATTTCAGCAAGCGTATTCGGCTCGACAGACGCCGGTAAATTTTAAGAATCTGATTCTTTTACTGAACGCTTAAAAATTTCCCCTCATCATGAAAATCACGCTACAAAAAACAAAAACCCCTTCAAACAGGCACTTTCAAGCGTGACGCACCACAACATATTTTCGAATTCCACTTCAAATTTATTGCCCCTATCTGCAATTAGGATTAACCTTGAGTCATCGCTTATAAATAAAAGTCATGTAAGCGAATTGTCAGGAAAATGCGAATAGATATTTCGGCAAGGCATCTAAAGCCGTGTTTTCTCAATTCGCATTCATTTATTCGCCAACAAGAATCAAGAAAAGGGGTGTTTCATGCAAAAGTTTCTCAAGGGTATTTTTCTGGCGCTGTCGCTGGTTCTGATCGGCCAGGTCGCCAATGCGGCACAGATCAACGGCACCACCGCCGTCACATTCAATGCCGACACCGCGACCATAGGCGCAAGCTTCGGCAATGGCACAAAAGGCAAGACCTTTCTGGAGAACTACACCTTCACCTATGGCGGCGTATTCGATCTGTCCAGCGCGGTTATCTCCATCGCGCTGAGCAACGTCAGTGCACTTACCATCTCCAGCTTCACGCTGAGCGGCAACGGCAACACCTATACCGGCACCAAGTCGACGATCGGCAATACCGTGTACTACACGCTTGACGCCGATCACCTGAGCGCAGGCAGCTACATTCTGGCGGTCGCAGGCAAGGTCACCGGCACACGCGGCGGCAGCTTCGGCGGCAACATCAACGTTACCGCCGTTCCTGAAGCCTCGAAGATCGCCATGATGCTGGGCGGCCTGGCACTGGTGGGCTTCATGTCGCTGCGTCGTCGCCGCGCTGAAACGGCTCGTGTCCAGGGCAACATGCTGGCAGCCTGAATCAAGGCTTGACTGAAAAAGAAAAGGACCGCGATGCGGTCCTTTTTTTCATGCGGGCGACGATAACATTTCAGGCAAGACGAACAGGAGCAATGCCGGCAGGACTTAATGCCTTGATCGGCTCGGTTATAAATGGGCGCTGCTCAGCAAGGAACCGGCCTCCGCTCTTGACCTCTTGTCGTTCGCAGAACTATGTCTGCCGCGACCAGCCGACGCGATGGTCGCTGCCCTCATCCTGATACTGCCATCGGGTATCGCAGACCTCGCACACATATTGCTGGACCCGTGCCCGCACCTGACCCGCCAGTTCGGTACGTCGTGGCGTCCCCTGTGCCTTCAGCCGTTCATGACCATCGGCATTGCGCCGCCCCGGAATGATCGAATCGCATCGTGCGCACGTCATGTTTTCCCCCTTCTGATTTTTTGATTTTCGAGCATCCTAGCATGATCGAATCGATCCGGCATTCAGCGTTTTGTCAGCCTGTTCTGCGCCTCCCGCCCTGGGCATTTTCAATTCGAGTTCTAGCATGCTTGATTGCAAGCCGACGCAAGGCAACACTTCTTGCAGGGCAAGCCAGCAAAGGCTTTCAGCATGCATTTGCATACAGGATTTTGCAATTGCAGTATCCTGCTGCAAATCCAATGATCTGCAAATGCCAAGGGGACCACATGATAAAAAAAGATCACTTCCTGAGCCTGGACGGCTTTCGCGGTGTAGCCGCCATTCTCGTGGTCTTGCGGCACACACTTCCTTTTTTCGGCGGCAATCCTTTCTATGAAAGCTACCTGGCGGTCGATCTCTTCTTCCTGCTGAGCGGCGCCGTTGTTGCCCGCGCCTATGAAGCAAGACTGCTGGGCGGACTGCCGCTTAAAAGCTTTGTGTGGATCCGGATGCTGCGGCTTTATCCGCTCTATTTCCTTGGCACCGCCATCGGTATCGTCGCTGCGCTGACAGGCGCGATCCAGTACGAAAAACATCTGGGGCTCGCCGCCGTACTCGGCCTGCTCTTCATCCCCGGCATGCAGGCAAGCACGCTGTTCCCGCTCAACAGCCCGGCCTGGTCGCTCTCGGCCGAAGTCGCGGTCAATGTATTTTATGGCTGGAAAGTCCGCCTGCTGAACGATCGCGTGCTGCTCGCGGTGGTCGGCGTCGCCATGCTTGCCCTGATCGCCTTTCTTGCTTTTTCGCCGGGGCATAGCCTCGATGCCGGGTTCAAGCGCAAGACTTTTTACGTCAGCTATATCCGCGTAGCACTTTCATTCGCTGCCGGTATTCTGCTGTATCGGATCTATACGCGGCGCGTAGCCGGGCCGATCGTGAGCAATGGCAAGGTAGTACTGGCCATGTGCGGTCTGGCCGGCTTGCTGATGTCATCTCCGCCGCTGCACCTGGTGGCTTTCTTTGATTTCTTTGCGGTGTGCGTCGGCTTTCCGGTGCTCATTTATGCAGGCATGCGCTACCAGACCAGCGGCTGGCTTTCGCACCTCTGCAAATTTCTGGGCATCGTTTCTTATCCGATCTATATCGTCCACTCACCGATCGCAGAGCTCATCAGATTGAGTGCGCCCAGGCTCATCGGTCATCCGGTCGATGCGTATGCGCCGATGGCAGGCATTATTTTCCTGATGGCGATCAGCTTGCTGGCCTGGCTTCTGCACCACTATTACGACGAACCGATACGGCGTTACATCGGTGCAAAAGTTGCACGCAGAGCGGCCATCCGCGCGGCGAGCGGTATCACTCCTACATCGACATAGCGCCCCCTGCGGGACGCACAAAAAAAGGAAGCTCGCGAGCTTCCTTTTTTATTGCACCCGACGAAACATGAGGACGTTTTTTGCAGCGCAGAGATCAATGCCCGAGAATGTCTGTAACGTTTTGATACCACTTCTTTAGCCCTCGTCAGTTCTCCGTCAGCTCAAACGCAAATGCCTCTGCTTTAATAGCACTTAGACGCTTCGATGTACCCATGTCGCCATTCAACATCCTCGTCATGCAGCCACTGCGCCGCGACCTCTGCACACATCAGGCAGCCTTGGCAATTCATGCGCCCGTACACCAAGAAGCTCCCAGCAGCACCAAACCGAAAGCAATTGCCTATGCGTCCGTCGCCTATAGATCAAGAAACAGTCGCCATGAGTCAGCTACCGGAACTGCCTCAGCCATGGGGCTATGCCAGAAGTGTCGATGGCCGTATTGAAATTTCCGTCGGCCCCACGCCTCCACCCGACAAAAGTACCGGATATGCGACGCCGTGGGCCGGTATGTATGGCCGCGATGCTATGTTCGATTTTGCCGAACGGGCCCTGGCTGTCGCGCAACGGGAACCGATGAACGATGAACAGATTCTGAAAGCGCTTCCCGGCAGCATCGGCTATCGCCCGGCCGACACATCGGAGAAAGGCGCGGGTAATGGCGAGGGATCCCATGGCCTGACAACAGCCGCCGTCCGCATCTGGCGCGCCTGCGAAACCGCACATGGAATAGGCGCGGCACGCGGCTCAGGCGCCAGACGGGTGGTGCCATTGAACCAGAACATCGATTCGCGTTTGCCGCTTGCGCCGCAATGGTTCGATATCGGGAGCGCGCCGCGAGACGGCACCCGCATTATCTTGAGGTGCAAAACGCTGCCGCATCCATTCGTAGGTTACTGGGGCGATGGCAAATGCACGCCTGCAAGCGGCGCAGGAGAAGTCTATTTCGACCCGGAGCTGGCCGGCTGGAATGGCGCGGCTGAACACTTGTATTTCTGCGATAGCGGGGACGTAGAAAATAACTTCTACGAGGAAGACATCATCGGATGGGCGCCGCTGCCGTCACGCATCGCCTCCGAATAAAAGCTCTGCACTCAGTCTGCGCAATTCGATCCGGTGTAGCGAACCGGAAGCCACGGAAACCCAGGTTGAATTCAAACCTGCCGCCACCCTGCAGGCACAGTCGGTAGCAAATGGATGGTCGGCAAACACAGCGGCGAGCTCATCAACACGTAGCACAGCCTTGGGTGGTTTTAATTGATCGCTGCCTTGCATCTGATCCAGCCGCCTTCGGCGGCTTTTTAGTTTTTGGAATGTGCGCTCGTGAGGATGATGGGGGCAGGCACAATCTCTTCGCCGTCTTCCAATGACTGGCGGTATCTCGCCGAATTTTCTTTGTTGATTTGATATTGCTCTTCAGCGTGCTGATAGGCCAATTGCTCTGCTGGCGATCTGCTGCAAGCGCATATGGCCAGTGCACAGATGACCAAGATTAATGACTGACGCATTTTCGTCTCCATAATTTTTAATTTCTTTGCGGAAAATATACGCCTTTTATTTCCATGCGGCAAATTAAATATCCGCATACCGCGGCTTGGCTTTAGGCCCTGCCACCTCAGCCATGCACTCACGCCGCTCTTTGCTCCACAGATATCTTTCGTGGACGAGGAGAGCTATGGCGACCAGCGTCAGTCCAAAAAGAATGACATGACTGCAGACAAGCCATTGCAATTGGGCGCCATTGAAATTGCAAGATCGTTTTCGAGGCTCAGTGCGGGCATCGCCCTGCTGGTGCATCGAGCGGAATAAGAATAATCAGTGATGCTATAGTGTCATCCGCTCAAATTTAATGCCTGATTGCAGCACATGAATGCGGTGCAGCGTGGACGTCGAGTCCACGCCTCCCGCTGCAAACACAGGCCAGACAAGGATCAGCATCACCCATGAAAATCGCCACCTGGAACGTCAATTCGCTCAAAGTCCGCCTGCCGCAGGTGCTGAAATGGCTGGAAGAAAATCCTGTCGATGTGCTGTGTCTGCAAGAAACCAAAATGACCGACGACAAATTTCCGGCAGCCGAAATCGCGGCGGCCGGTTATATGGTCGAGTTCAGCGGGCAGAAGACATACAACGGCGTGGCGATCCTGTCGCGTCAGCCTATGACGGAGGTGGTGAAGAACAATCCGCTGTTTCCCGATGAGCAGCAACGCATCATCGCCGCGACCATCGAAGGAGTGCGCTATGTCTGCGCTTACATTCCGAACGGGCAGTCGCTGGACTCCGAAAAGTATCCCTACAAACTGAAATGGCTGGCGGCGCTGCATGAGTGGCTGGAACAGGAAAAGGCGATCTATCCGCGTCTGGCGCTGCTGGGCGACTACAACATCGCGCCGGAAGACCGCGATCTGTATGATCCGGTCGGCTGGAAAGATCAGGTGCTGGTGTCGGTACCCGAGCGCGATGCCTTCAAGAAGCTGCAGGCGCTGGGCCTGACCGACTCCTATCGCATGTTCGAGCAAGCTGAAAAAATGTACAGCTGGTGGGATTATCGCCAGATGGGTTTCCGCCTGAATCGCGGCCTGCGCATCGACCATATCCTGCTGTCGGCAGAACTGAGCAGCCGCTGCACCGCCTGCGTGATCGACAAGGTGCCGCGCAAATGGGAGCAGCCCTCGGATCACGCGCCGGTAGTGGCGACGCTGGACTGATTTGCTTTCCACAATGAAAAAGCCCGCGACAAGTCAGCGGGCTTTTTCAATTGTGACGTGGGGCAAGCTGCCTGAATCTCAAGAAAGAAAGATACCTACTCTGCCTCCTCAGGCTTCTCTTTCTTGTTCTTCATATTCTTTTCGAAGGCCACGTCCAGCTTGCTGACGCGGCGCGCTTTTTGCGGGCCGAAAGCGTTCACGAATTTCACGAAGTCATCCAGCTCCAGCGCTTCACTGAGTTTTTCCATCGGTGCGCCGGCCACGCGCTGCACCAGCTGAAAACGCTCATCCGAAGTGCGCAGCATGGAATATTGCCTGGTCTCGGCGCGCGAGTTCAGGCGTTCAATGGCGCTGGCGGCGCGGGTTGATCTCATTGCATTTGCTCCAGATTAAGCTGCCAGTAGCCGACATCCAGCCAGCGATCGAACTTGCGGCCGACCTCGTTGAATTGTCCGCATTTCACATAGCCCATCTTTTCATGCAGGGCCACGCTGGCAGGATTCGGTTGCGTGATGCCGCCAATCACCAGATGCACTCCCATCTGCTTCAATTCGCTCAGCAAACGGCGATACAGCTGCGTGCCGACGCCCTTGCCGCCGCTGTCCTGGCCCAGATAGACCGAGCTTTCCACCGAGTAGCGATAGGCCAGACGCGGCTTCCATTTGCTGGCGTAGGCATAGCCCAGAATACGCCCTTCTTCTTCGTACACCAGCCACGGGAAGCTGGCGCTCACTTCGGTGATGCGTGCCGCCATCTCTTGCGTGCTCAAGGCATCCAGCTCAAAACTGATGGTGGTGTTCAGCACGTAGTGGTTGTAGATGGTGCAGATGGCTTCGGCATCGGCGAGCGTGACGGGACGAATGGACATGAATCGGAAACAGAGCGAACGAAGAAGCAGCTAGTGTACCCAAATCCGCAGCCCTTCGCCCCGCTCTTTCCCTCTGCTTTTGCTAGCCCTGCAGCGCTGCGCGAATCTGATCCAGCGAAGTCGGATCTTCGATGGTGGTCAGGTCGCCGGCGTCGCGCCCTTCACAGAGGGCCTGGATCGAACGGCGCAGCAGCTTGCCGGAGCGCGTCTTCGGCAGCAGGCTGACGCAATACACGCGCGCAGGCCGGCCGACGGCGCCGATCTGCTTGTCGACCAGCGCCATGATCTCGGCTTCCAGCGCCTGCTTTTGCTGCGACGAGACTGCCGACTCCGCATTGCGCGCGATCACGAAGGCGATGGCCACCTGACCTTTGAGCTTGTCTTCGATGCCGACCACGGCAACTTCCGACACGTTCGGATGGCTGGAAATGCTCTCTTCAATCTCGCGCGTGCCGAGCCGGTGACCAGCCACATTGATAACGTCATCGGTGCGGCCGAGGATGAAGTAATAGCCGTCCTCATCGCGTATGCCCCAGTCGAAGGTGGAATACACCTGACGCGGAAAATTCGACCAGTAGGTGTCGACGAAACGCTGATCGTCGCAATACACGGTCTGCATGCAGCCGGGCGGCAGCGGACCTTCGATCACTACCACGCCTTTCTGATTGGGGCCGCATTCCGCGCCGGTGCTTTCATCGATGATCGCCATCTTGTAGCCGTACAGCGGCACGCCGGGGCTGCCCAGCCGCGTCGCCTTGTCTTCCACGCCCTTGGCGATGGAAATGATGGGCCAGCCGCTTTCGGTCTGCCAGTAATTGTCGATCACCGGCACGCCCAGCGCATTTGAAATCCAGCTCGAAGTGGTTTCATCAAGCGGCTCGCCGGCCAGATACAGCGCCTTGAGCGAGGACACGTCGTGCTTTTCCATGAACTCCGGCGGCTGCTTCTTCAAGACCCGGATCGCGGTCGGCGCCGAGAACATGCGCGTCACCTTGTATTTCTCAACGATGCTCCACCATATGCCGGCGTCCGGCCGGATCGGCAAACCCTCGTACAGCACGGTCGCCATGCCATGGATCAGCGGCCCATACACGATGTAGGAATGGCCGACCACCCAACCGATGTCGGAGGTGCAGAAATAAGTTTCGCCCGGCTTGCCGCAGAACACATGCTGCATCGACGCCGCCAGCGCCACGGCATAGCCGCCGACGTCGCGCTGCACGCCCTTGGGCTTGCCGGTGGTGCCGGAGGTGTAGAGAATGTAGGAAGTCTCGTTGGATTCCAGCCAGGTCACCGGCACGTCGGCGTGCAGATATTTCTCGCGCAGCGGCGCGTAGTCGACATCGCGTTCCAGCGTGCGCGGCATTTGCGCCAGGCCGCGGTCTGCCAACAGCACATGCGCCGGCTTGTGCTGCGCCAGCCTGATCGCTTCGTCCAGCAAACCCTTGTAAGGCACCACCTTGCCGCCGCGCGAGCCGGCGTCGGCCGAGACGATCAGGCGCGGTTGCGCATCGTCGATGCGGGTCGCCAGACTGTTCGACGCAAAGCCGCCGAACACCACCGAATGCACCGCGCCTATGCGCGCGCAGGCCAGCATGGCGAACACCGCTTCGGCCATCATCGGCATGTAGATCAATACACGGTCGCCACGGCTCACGCCCAGCGACTGCATGCTGGCCGCCATTGCGCATACCTCGCGGTGCAGCTCGGCGAAGGTATAGTTTTTTTCGCTGTTGGTTTCGGTCGAGATCGCAATCAATGCAGTCTGCTCAGCACGCTCGGCCAGATGCCGGTCGATGGCGTTATAGCAGAGGTTGGTCTGGCCGCCGATGAACCAGCGCGCGAATGGCGGCCGCGAAAAATCCAGGGTCTGCTCGAACGGTTTGTGCCAGTGAATGCGCTCCGCCTCCCTGGCCCAGAACAGTTGCGGATGATCTATCGACTGCCGATAGAATTCGTCGAATTGCATGATGTCTCCTCATGTAGGACGTTGCGTCCTGATTGGCTTTTCGCCGGTTTTGCCTGATTCATTCAGGTCTGTGGCCGTGCTGTTTTTTGTTTTTTTACTATCTGATGATGCGCCTTACTTTGGCAGGCGAAGCTTACGGCTTGCTTATGCCGGCTCACTGATTTCCAGCATTGAATATGTCGAGACGCCGCCGTGCAAGGTCTCAGATAACGTACAGATCGACATATTCGTGTACCGGCATGGCTTCCAGCTTTTTCTGATCGAGCGAGACCTCCAGTATCCTTTGCTGCTGGCGCGGCGGGAACTGACGCGCCAGATTGATTCTGAATTTGTCTTCCAGCAGAGGAATGCCTTCCTTGCGGCGGCGTGCATGGCCGATCGGGTATTCAACCACCACTTCCTTGAGCTTCTTGCCGTCCTTGAATTCCACCGTCAGCGCATTGGCGATGGAGCGTTTCTTCGGATCGTGATAATCCTGGGTGAAGGCTGCATCTTCGACACAGATGATCTTGTCGCGCAGCACATCGATGCGTCTGTCGGTGGCGATCTCGTCTTCGTAATCGGCGGCAGTCAGGCGGCCGAAAATCAGCGGCACCGCGACCATGTATTGAATGCAGTGATCGCGGTCGGCCGGGTTGTTGAGCGGCCCCTGCTTGTCGATGATGCGAATGCAGGCCTCATGCGTGCGGATCGTGATGCGCTTGATGTCGTCCACGGTCTTGCCGGCTTTGGCCAGTTGTCCGTGCAGCGTCATCGCCGCTTCCACCGCCGTCTGCGCGTGGAATTCGGCCGGGAAGGAAATCTTGAACAGTATGTTTTCCATCACGTAAGAAGCGTATTTGCGCTGGAATGTGAAGGGCTGGCCCTTGAACAGCACGTCGTAAAAGCCCCAGGTCCTGGCCGTCAGCACCGAGGGGTAGCCCATCTCGCCGGTCTTGGCGATCAGCGCCAGCCGCACCGCGCGCGAGGTGGCGTCGCCGGCCGCCCAGGATTTGCGCGAGCCGGTATTCGGCGCATGCCGATAGGTGCGCAATGACTGGCCATCGACCCAGGCCAGCGAGACGGCATTGAGGATTTCATCGCGGCTCAGGCCGAGCATTTCAGCCACCACCGCCGTTGAGGCCACCTTGACTAGCACCACGTGATCGAGACCGACCTGGTTGAATGAATTTTCGAGCGCGATACAACCCTGAATTTCGTGCGCCTTGATCATGCCGGTCAGCACCTCTTTCATGTTAAGCGGCTTTTTGCCGTTGGCGACGGCGTTGCGCGACAGCCAGTCGGCGGTCGCCAGAATCCCGCCCAGATTGTCCGAGGGATGTCCCCATTCGGCGGCCAGCCAGGTGTCGTTGAAATCCAGCCAGCGGATCATGGCGCCGATGTTGAAGGCGGCCTGCACCGGGTCGAGCTGAAACTGGGTACCCGGCACGCGGGCGCCGTTGGGCACGACAGTGCCGGGCACGATCGGGCCCATCAGTTTTTTACAGGCGGGATATTCGAGCGCTTCCAGGCCGCAGCCCAGCGCGTCGATCAGGCAGTTGCGCGCCGTGTCGTAGGCGACTTTGGAACTGATGCGATATGTGCTGACGTAATCGACGATGTCGACCAGCACCTTGTCGTGCCTGGGACGGATGTTTGAAATGTGCGCGGACATGCTTTCTCCTCAGCTAGAAAATGCATTTCTGCCGCGCCGTGCTTCATCACCCGCCGCATGCAGTGCATGCAGGCCCGATACGATTACGTCGCGGCGGCTAAGATGCCTTGCAATCGTTGGCCAGTTGCTGACCGGCTTTCGAATTGAGCAACATCGACTTCGATGGGATCTGAATCCAGACCAGGCCCTCGCCCTTGTTTTCCAGCCGCACCGCACCGGTCGATGTCGTCACCGGCTCCATGCGATACGCGCTTCCCTTCCACACCAGCGTCACGCCATCGGTGACGCGTCCTTCATACTTGACCTCGACCTTGTTGCCCATTTCACAAGCAAAATTGCCGGTCTTCAGTTGTGTCGCCCAGGTCGGCAGCGTGGCCTCGGGCGCCTTGTTGAAGGCCGGCAGCAGCGGCTTGGTTTCGGTCACCGGCATTTTTTCCGATGCGCAGGAAGCCAGCACCGCCGTCGCCGCCAGTGCCGAACCGAACCTGAGCGCTGCTGCAGCACGCGATCCGAATGAAACTGAAGATGAAACTGCAAACGACGAAACAAAAGAATGGGTAGCGGCGAATGCGGCGCGTACGGCCTTGAAAGCGATCATCGGAAATCCAGTGCAGGTTATAAATGACAAAGACGGCGAGAACCGACCTCAAAACTGATTCGACCGAATCTTAACAATTTATTGAGACCTGTTTTGAATTCCGATGAAGCTGTTACAAATTGAAACCTATAGGAACCGACCAGCTAATACGCCCTAGTGATCAGAACGCATCGCCCGGCACCCGCACCCACCCTTCCATCAGCACGCGCGCGCTGCGGCTCATGATGGCCTTGGTGACGCTCCATTCACCATCGATCAGCCTGGCTTCTGCGCCTACCCGCAAGGTGCCGGATGGATGGCCGAAGCGCACCGCGCTGCGTTCACCGCCGCCCGCCGCCAGATTGACCAGCGTGCCGGGGATTGCCGCAGCGGTGCCGATGGCGACCGCCGCCGTGCCCATCATGGCGTGATGCAGCTTGCCCATGGACATCGCGCGCACCAGCAGATCGACGTCGCCCGCAGCGACCTGCTTGCCGCTCGATGAAATGTAATCGCGCGGTGCAGCAACGAAAGCCACCTTGGGCGTGTGCTGGCGCTTGGCGGCTTCGTCCACATGTTTGATCAGACCCATGCGCACCGCGCCGTGCGCGCGTATGGTTTCGAACCTGGCCAGCGCTTGCGGATCGCTGTTGATGGCGTCCTGCAATTCAGCGCCGGTATAGCCGATGGCTTCCGCGTTCAGGAAGATCGCCGGAATGCCGGCGTTGATCATGGTGACCTTGAAAGTGCCGACGCCCGGTACGTCCAGATCGTCGACCAGATTACCGGTCGGGAACATCGAGCCGCCGCCGTCACCCTCGCCTTCATCGGCCGGATCGAGGAATTCGAGCTGCACCTCGGCCGCCGGAAAGGTCACGCCGTCGAGTTCGAAATCGCCGGTTTCCTGAACCTGGCCATCGGTGATGGTCACGTGCGCAATGATGGTCTTGCTGATGTTGGCCTGCCAGATGCGCACGGTGCACACGCCGTTGAGCGGCACGCGGTCGGGGTCGACCAGTCCGTTGCTGATGGCGAACGGGCCGACCGCCGCCGACAGATTGCCGCAGTTGCCGCTCCAGTCGACAAAGGCGCTATCGATGGCAACCTGGCCGAACAGATAGTCGACGTCATGATCGGCGCGGCTGGATCTGGACAGGATCACCGTCTTGCTGGTGCTGGAAGTTGCGCCGCCCATGCCGTCGATCTGCTTGCCGTAAGGATCGGGGCTGCCGATCACGCGCATCAGCAGCGCATCGCGCGCCGCGCCCGGCACCTGCGCCGCCGGCGGCAAATCCTGCAACCGGAAGAACACGCCCTTGCTGGTGCCGCCACGAATGTAGCTGGCGGGGATTTTGATTTGCGGTACGTGGCTCATAGACATCTTTCCTGATCCGATTGAATTTATAACCTGTTGACGATCTGCAGCAAGTGCAGCAAAAGACCATCAGCCGCTCAGGCCGCCTTGACGGTCGACTCCAGAAAGTCTTGCGCAAAGCGCTGCAGCACGCCGCCGGCTTCGTAGATCGAGACTTCTTCTGCGGTATCGAGACGGCAGGTCATCGTCACTTCGATCCGCTCGCCGTTCTTGCGCGTGATCACCAGCGTCAGATCGGCACGCGGCGTGCGCTTGCCGATCACATCGAAGCTTTCGGTGCCGTCTATGCCTAATGTCTTGCGCGTGACGCCCGGCTTGAACTCCAGCGGCAGCACGCCCATGCCGATCAGGTTGGTGCGGTGGATGCGCTCGAAGCCTTCGGCCGCGATCACCTCCACGCCCGCCAGACGCACACCCTTGGCCGCCCAGTCGCGCGAGGAACCCTGACCGTAATCGGCGCCGGCCACGATGATCAGCGGCTGCTTGCGGTTCAGATAGGTTTCGATCGCTTCCCACATGCGCATGACCTGGCCTTCCGGCTCGACCCGCGCCAGCGAACCCTTCTTGACTTCGCCATCGACCACCGCCATTTCATTGACCAGTTGCGGATTGGCAAAGGTCGCGCGCAAGGCCGTCAGGTGATCGCCGCGGTGGGTGGCGTAGGAATTGAAATCTTCTTCCGGCAAGCCCATCTTGGCCAGATATTCGCCGGCTGCCGAGTCGGCCAGAATCGCGTTCGATGGCGACAGGTGATCGGTGGTGATGTTGTCCGGCAGCACCGCCAGCGCGCGCATGCCGCTCATGGTGCGGGCGCCGGCCAGTGCGCCTTCCCAATACGGCGGACGACGGATGTAGGTGCTCATGGCGCGCCAGTCGTACAGCGGACTGACCTGCTCGCCCTTGTCGGCCTGCACCGCGAACATCGGCGTGTAGACGTTGCGGAACTGCTCGGGCTTGACCGCGCGCTTGACCACCGCGTCAATCTCTTCATCGGTAGGCCAGATATCCTTCAGGCGAATTTCCTTGCCGTCGACCACGGTCAGCACATCCTTCTCGATATCGAAACGGATGGTGCCGGCAATCGCATAGGCCACCACCAGCGGCGGCGAAGCGAGGAAGGCCTGTTTGGCGTAAGGATGGATGCGGCCGTCGAAATTGCGATTGCCCGACAGCACCGCCGTCGTATACAGATCGCGTTCGATGATCTCTTTCTGGATCACCGGATCCAGCGCGCCGGACATGCCGTTGCAGGTGGTGCAGGCAAAGGCTACGATGCCGAAGCCCAGCTTCTCCAGATCTTCGGTCAGACCGGCTTCGTCCAGATACAGCTCGACGGTTTTGGACCCGGGCGCCAGCGAAGACTTGACCCAGGGCTTGCGGGTCAGACCCAGTTTGTTGGCGTTGCGCGCCAGCAGCGCCGCAGCGATCACATTGCGCGGATTGCTGGTATTGGTGCAACTGGTGATGGCGGCGATGATCACGGCGCCGTCGGGCATCAGGCCTTCAGCCTCCTGCGCTTGCGCCTTGTCCAGATCGACGGCGATGCCGCGCTCGGCCAGCGCGGAGACCGGCAGACGGCGATGCGGATTGGAGGGGCCGGCAAGAGTCCGCACCACGCTCGACAGATCGAACTTCAGCGTGCGCTCGTATTCAGCGGTCGCCAGGCTGTCGGCCCACAGGCCGGCTTCCCTGGCGTAGGTTTCAACCAGCTTGACCTGCTCGTCGTCGCGTCCGGTGAGCTTGAGGTAATCGATGGTTTGCTGGTCGATGAAGAACATCGCCGCCGTCGCGCCATATTCGGGCGCCATGTTGGAGATGGTGGCGCGGTCGCCCAGGGTCAGCGCCGAAGCGCCCTCGCCGCGGAATTCCAGATACGCGCCGACCACTTTTTCCTTGCGCAGGAATTCGGTCAGCGACAGCACCACGTCGGTGGCGGTGATGCCAGGCTGCGGCTTGCCGGAGAGTTCGACGCCGATGATTTCCGGCAGGCGCATCCACGAGGCGCGGCCCAGCATGACGTTCTCGGCTTCCAGCCCGCCGACGCCGACCGCGATCACGCCCAGCGCATCGACGTGCGGGGTGTGGCTGTCGGTGCCGACGCAGGTATCCGGGTAAGCCAGACCGTTTTCGTTATGGATCACCGGCGACATCTTTTCCAGATTGATCTGGTGCATGATGCCGTTGCCGGGCTGGATCACGTTGACGTTCTTGAAGGCCTTCTTGGTCCAGTTGATGAAGTGAAAGCGATCCTCATTGCGGCGATCTTCAATCGCGCGATTCTTTTCGAAGGCCTGCGGATCGAAGCCCCCGCATTCCACCGCCAGCGAGTGATCGACGATCAGTTGCACCGGCACCACCGGATTGACCTGGGCCGGGTCGCCGCCCTGATCGGCAATCGCATCGCGCAGACCGGCCAGATCGACCAGCGCAGTCTGGCCGAGGATGTCGTGACACACCACGCGCGCCGGGAACCACGGAAAATCCAGCTCGCGCTTGCATTCGATGATCTGCCTGAGACAATCCACAAGGATGCTCGGATCGCAGCGCCGCACCAGATTTTCTGCGTGCACGCGCGAGGTATAGGGCAGCTTGTTCCAGGCGCCTGGCTTGATGGACTCCACCGCAGCACGGGCGTCGAAATAGTCCAGCTGAGTGCCGGGTAAAGGTTTGCGATTTGCGGTATTCATGACTCGGTCCCTAAGGAAACATTGGTAAGAGCAGCAGCGAAGATGCAGGCGTCTTGTGGTTTGTGGCTCATTTCAATTCTCTTTACAGCTCCCTCCCTTCAAGGGGAGGGTTGGGGTGGGGATGGGTTCAAAACACATCCGACCACATCCAGCTCATTCAACATTTTGCCATCCGAAACTCGCCGCTTGCTGCGAGCTTTTTCAGCATCGTGGATTCAGCTTGCATTGGCAACCCATCCCCACCCCGGCCCTCCCCTTGAAAGGGAGGGAGTCGGCAGGTGCGCTATCAGGGAGGAAGCACGCAGCTGCAATAATTACTTGCGATCCTTGATCGGCACAAACTTCAGATCTTCCGGACCGACATAGTTGGCCGATGGACGAATGATCTTGTTGTCGATGCGCTGCTCGATGATGTGAGCGGCCCAGCCGGAAGTGCGTGCGATCACGAACAGTGGCGTGAACATGGCGGTCGGCACGCCCATCATGTGATACGAGACGGCCGAGAACCAGTCCAGATTCGGGAACATCTTCTTGATGTCCCACATCACGGTTTCCAGACGTTCGGCGATGTCGAACATCTTGACCGAGCCGGCATCCTTGGACAGCTTGCGCGCCACTTCCTTGATCACCTTGTTGCGCGGATCGGAGATGGTGTAGACCGGATGGCCGAAGCCGATCACGACTTCCTTGTTTTCGACGCGGCGCTTGATGTCGGCTTCCGCTTCGTCCGGATTGTCGTAGCGCTTCTGGATTTCGAAGGCCACTTCATTGGCGCCGCCATGCTTGGGACCGCGCAGCGCACCAATGCCGCCGGTGATCGCCGAGTACATGTCGGAACCGGTGCCGGCAATGACGCGGCTGGCGAACGTGGAGGCATTGAATTCGTGTTCGGCGTACAGGATCAGTGAAGTGTGCATGGCGTTTTCCCACAGCTCGGACGGCTTTTCGCCGTGCAGCAGATGCAGGAAGTGGCCGCCGATGGAGTCATCATCGGTTTCGACTTCGATACGCTTGCCGTTCTGGCTGTAGTGATACCAGTACAGCAGCATCGAGCCCAGCGAGGCCATCAGACGGTCGGCAATATCGCGCGCGCCCGGCGTATTGTGATCGTCTTTCTCCGGCAGCACGCAGCCCAGCGCGGACACGCCGGTGCGCATCACGTCCATCGGATGCGAGGCCGCAGGCAACCATTCCAGCGCCGCCTTGACGTTGGCCGGCAGGCCCCGCAGCGCTTTGAGTTTGGCCTTGTAAGCTTTCAGTTCAGCTGCGGTCGGCAGTTTGCCGTGCACCAGCAGGTGAGCGATTTCTTCGAATTCGCAGCTATCGGCGACGTCGAGGATGTCGTAGCCGCGATAGTGCAAGTCATTGCCGGTCTTGCCGACGGTGCACAGCGCGGTGTTGCCGGCAGTGACGCCGGACAGCGCCACCGATTTTTTAGGCTTGAAACCTGTTGCTGCTGCAGTCTGCTCGCTCATCAAATTCTCCTCAAATGTTCGTTCAATGTCTGGTTATAAGTTGCTCTGCTGCGGACGCTTTTGCTTGTCCTTACTTGCTGTTACTTGTTCTTCTGCTGCGCGAACAAGGCATCCAGTCTTTGCTCGAAATCGTGATAGCCGATGCGGTCATACAGCTCCATGCGCGTCTGCATGGTGTCGACCACATTCTTTTGTGTGCCGTCGCGGCGGATCGCGGTGTAGACGTTTTCGGCCGCCTTGTTCATGGCGCGGAAGGCCGACAGCGGATACAGCACGATGCCGACGTCGGCGCCCTTGAGCTCGTCCACCGTGAACAGCGGGGTCGAACCGAACTCGGTGATGTTGGCCAGAATCGGCACCTTCACGGCATTGGCGAACTGCTTGTACATCGGCAGATCGGTAATGGCTTCCGGGAAGATCATGTCGGCGCCGGCTTCGACGCAGGCCACCGCGCGCTCGATGGCGGCCTCCAGACCTTCGACCGCCAGCGCATCGGTGCGCGCCATGATCACGAAATTTTCATCGGTACGCGCATCGACGGCGGCCTTGATGCGATCCACCATTTCCTGCTTGCTGACGATTTCCTTGCCGGGACGATGGCCGCAGCGCTTGGCGCCGACCTGGTCTTCGATGTGAATAGCCGCTGCACCGAACTTGATCATCGATTTGACGGTACGCGCCACGTTGAAGGCGGACGAACCGAAGCCGGTATCCACATCCACCAGCAAGGGCAGATCGCAGACGTCGGTGATGCGGCGCACGTCGGTCAGCACGTCATCCAGATTGGAGATGCCGAGATCGGGCAAACCGAGCGAACCGGCAGCGACACCGCCACCCGAAAGATAGATCGCCTTGAAGCCGGCACGCTTGGCCAGCAAGGCATGATTGGCGTTGATGGCGCCGATGACCTGCAACGGCGATTCTTCCTGGACGGCTTTGCGAAATGCTGCACCTGCGGAATGGAGAGCCATGATGAACCCTTTGAATGTGGAACGATGAAGTTGCGGAAATGCCTGAGTATTCTTGCCTGTCAGCTTGTCTCGACATCTTGTTCTGGCGATTCAGGCGGACTCCAGGCCGAAGTCCCGGAGAGCGCAACACCCGCAGGCTGCGCGACCTGTTGCGACCTGTTTCAGGCCGCGACGCTGTGCCTCATATTGCAATGCGCGTGCCACCATGGCGCGGCGAGGCGGATAAAAACGAAGCGCTCGCGAGACATCAGCTTCGAATCAATTTGAAATCAAACACTTATGGGCGTTGAAGAACGCGATGATCAAATCTGCAGAAGAATCGGCCGGGCGCTTCATCACGTTTCAAATACGTTAAAATTCGACCAGAGAAACATGCATGAAACGTTTTTGAAACATCTCTCGAAACAAATCTGCATCACTGATCGCACACTCATCGGACAGATAAGCCATATGAAACGCCCCGCATCCTCTACGCGCGACAACGCCGACAAACCGGTGATCTGGACCGTTTCGGTCTCGCGCCTGTTCGATCTGTTCCGCGACATCACGCTGGAGTTCGACGACGTCGCCAACATCGAACCCATCCACCTGGGCTTTGAAGATGCAGTGCGGCATATCCGCGAACGACTCGCCACCGAACATTGCGATGCCGTGATTTCGGCCGGTTCAAACGGCGCCTATCTCAAGAGCCGGCTGCCGGTGCCGGTGATCATCGCCAAGGCCAGCGGCTTCGATGTGATGCAGGCACTGGCGCGCGCGCGCAAGCTGAGCAGCAAGATCGGCCTGATCACCTATCAGGAAACCATGCCGGCGCTGACCGAGTTCAAGAACATGTTCGGTCTCGACATCGTGCAGCGCACTTATGCCACGGAAGAGGATGCGCGGGCCCAGATCAACGATCTGAAAGCCGACGGCATCAAGGCGATTGTCGGCGCCGGACTGATTACCGATCTGGCGGAAGAAGCCGGCTTGCACGGCATCTTCATTTATTCCTCAGCCTCGATCCGCCAGGCCTTCGACGACGCACTCGAACTGGCCCGCCTGACGCAACTGGAAAGCACACGCGGCCGCACTCTGCCGGTGGCAGAGACTTTGCGCGCACGACATCACATCAACGACCTGCGCGGCGAATCGGCGGCAATGGAAAGCGTGCGTCAATCAATCATGCTGTTCGCGCGCTCGCCGGCGACGGTGTTGATTCAGGGTGAAACCGGCACCGGCAAAGAGCTGGCGGCGCAGGCGATGCACCGTGCCCATCCCATGATGCAGGGCAAGGCGCAGGCGGCACACCCCTTCGTCGCGGTGAATTGCGGCGCGCTGGCGGAATCGCTGCTGGAGTCGGAATTGTTTGGCCATGAAGAAGGCGCCTTCACCGGCTCGCGGCGCGGCGGCCGTGCCGGCCTGTTTGAAGCCGCGCATCGCGGCACGCTGTTCCTCGATGAAATCGGCGAGATGCCGCTGCCCTTGCAGACCCGTCTGCTGCGCGTGCTGGAAGAGCGCGAGGTGGTGCGCGTGGGCGGCACGCGGCCGATTCCGGTCAACGTGCGCATCATCAGCGCCACGCATTGCGATCTGGATGAGCGCGTACGCGAAGGTCGCTTCCGTGCCGATCTGTTCTATCGCCTGAGTGTGCTGCGCCTGCAATTGCCGCCGCTGCGCCAGCGCAGCGACGATCTGGCGCCGCTGGCGGAATGGTGTCTCAAGCATGCGCTGGCGGCGATGGATATCCGGCCGCATGCCAATCTGCATGCCGAAATTCTGCGCTGCGTACCGCTGCTGGCAAGCTACGCCTGGCCCGGCAATGTGCGCGAGCTGCGCAATCTGATGGAAAGGCTGGCGCTGTTTCTGGCAGCCGAACCCTTGCAGGCGCTGACACCCGGTCTGATCCTGCGCATCGCGCCGGAACTGTTGCCGTCGCCGGCCTTGTCGCCGAGTGCAAACACACCGGCGCCAGGTAATCAGCTTTCGCCCGCACCGTCACTTAGGTCAGCGCCCTACGCCGCTACAGGCGCCGAAATACCCGCGCCACCATTCCCGCAGAGTGAGAACGAAAAACTGCGCGAAGCCATGCAAAAACTCGACGGCAACCGGGAGGCGGTGGCCAACTATCTGGGCATCAGCCGCACCACCCTCTGGCGCAAGCTGAAGGAGCTGGGGAATGTAAAGGCAGACGCGTGAGTGGCGTCACTCGGCAGCAAACACTGCCCGCTCTGTTCAAGCCATAACAATCAAAACTATTTACGGACAAACATCGAATTCAAAGCGATGGCTTTCTCGTACAAGTTTCTTGACAGGCTTCTACCCCGCCGCCTATTCTCGCAGGGCTGCAAAAGCGATCGAAGGAAATTCAGAGAATGGCATGCGGCAGCGGTCCAGAAAAACAATGCGCAGCTCATGCGCCAGACCGGCGCTGCATCGATATCGAATCGGCATCCGCAATCGGAAGGAGACCGATTCAACACTCGCTCGGCAGCTCCTGAGCACGCATTCGGAACAGCGTCACATCCGCCCCGGAAGATCACGACTTTGCACGACCAATAAACGCATCGCGACCTCCGCAAGGAAGTCAGCGAGGTTCGCCACAGGGCTTTTACGACAGGAGAATTCATGACCACCAGCGCCACCGCATCCACGGCAGGAAAAACCCATCCACAGGCAAGACGGGCCATCATTTCATCGTCCATCGGCAATGCGCTCGAATGGTTCGACATCCTGATCTACGGCGCCTTCGCCGTGGTGATCGCCAAGCAGTTCTTCCCGGCCGGGAATGAAACCGTTTCGCTGCTGCTGACCTTCGGCACCTTCGGCGTGTCCTTCTTCATGCGTCCGCTGGGCGCAGTGGTATTGGGCGCCTATTCCGACCGCGTCGGCCGCAAGTCGGCACTGATGCTGTCCATCATGCTCATGACCATCGGCACCGCGCTGATCGCCTTCATGCCCAACTATGAAACCATCGGTTTGCTGGCGCCGGCCGGCATTGCCATCGGCAAGATGATTCAGGGCTTTTCGGCCGGCGGCGAGTTCGGCAGCTCGACGGCGTTTCTGGTCGAACACGCCCCGCACCGACGCGGCTTTTTCTCCAGCTGGCAAGTCGCCAGCCAGGGCATCAGTCTGCTGCTGGCAGCGATCTTCGGCGCCGCGCTGAACAATCTGCTGACCGCCGATCAACTGGCTTCGTGGGGCTGGCGCATTCCCTTCATCTTCGGCCTGCTGATTGCACCGGCCGGTATCTACATTCGCCGTCACCTGGAAGAATCGCCAGAATTCAGCGAATCCGATCACACCACCAGCAAGCCGCTGCAAGAGACGTTCAGCACCCAGAAAATGCGCCTGTTCATCGGCACCGGCTGTGTGATCATGGCGACCGTGTCGGTCTATCTGTCGCTCTATATCCCGACCTACGCGGTCAAGCAACTGGGCATGCCGGCATGGTCGTCGTTTGCTGCGATGTCGGTGGCCGGTCTGATCATGGCGGTCGGTTCGCCACTGGTGGGCGAGCTGTCCGACAAGTACGGCCGCACGCCGTTCATGATCGTCAGCAGCGCGCTGTTCGTGGTGCTGACCTATCCGATGTTCCTGTATCTGAGCAACAACCCGAACTTCGGCACGCTGCTGATGCTGCAGGCGGTGATCGGCGTGCTGATGACGCTGTACTTCGCGTCGATGCCGGCGCTGCTGGCCGACATCTTCCCGGTGCAGACGCGCGGTACCGGCATGTCGCTGGCGTATAACATCGCGGTCACCATCTTCGGCGGCTTTGCCGGCCTGATCATCACCTGGCTGATCGACGTCACCGGCGACAAACTGTCGGTGAGTTACTTCGTGATCTTCGGCGCGGTGCTGAGCGTGCTGGCCAGCGTGTCTGCTCGTGCCGTGCTGAAATTGAAGTAATCGGTATGAATCTGCGCTGCACTCTGCGCAAGCTTCACAGGCCATATCGCTGAAGCTTGCGCAGATTAAATGCAGCGTATGCGATGCAAGTAAAAACGGGCCGCTTCAGTTTTCTGAATCCGGCCCGTTCTCTATTTTTCTCTCCGCTGATTCCCCTTGCAGAGGATTTGCGCAGCGGCACACACATCCCCTTCCCCACCCTCGTCATTCAATACGCATTCATGCTGCCGAATGCTGAATCACCCTGCTTCACTGCATTCAATCGTCCTCGGCGCCGCCGATCCCGAGCTCCTGAATCTTGCGCGTGATCGTGTTGCGGCCGATGCCCAGGCGCACCGCCGCGTCATTCTTGCGGCCATGCGTGTGCTTCAGTGCGATCTTGATCAGCGCCGCTTCGAACTGGCGACCGAGGATGTCCATCACTTCAGGCTGCTCCTGCGCCAGCATCTGCGCTGCTTCAGCTTCCAGCAGCGAGACCCAGCTGGCACGTTCGCCGCCGGCATCCATGGCGGCCGGCGCGCCGCCGGCATATTCCGCAGGCGCTGCCGCCTGCGCCGGAGCGGAGGCAGTCAGCGGCGCGGCATGACCGACGTAGCTGCGTTCTTCGATCAGATCCTGCGGCAGATCCTTGACTTCCACGGTCTGGCCGGGCGCCATGACGGTGATCCAGTTACACAGGTTTTCCAGCTGACGAACGTTGCCCGGCAGCTCCAGCTGCGACAGGAACTGCATCGCTTGCGGCGACAGGCGCTTGGCTTCGACACCGAGCTGACGTGCGCTTTGGGTGAGGAAATGCCGCGCCAGAATCGGGATGTCTTCGTTGCGTTCGCGCAGGCTGGGCAGACGCAGGCGGATCACGTTCAGACGGTGATACAAGTCTTCACGGAACAGACCTTCGCGCACGCGCTGCTCCAGATTCTGGTGCGTGGCTGCGATCACGCGCACGTTAGCCTTCAGCGACTGATGACCGCCGACGCGATAGAAATGGCCATCCGACAGCACGCGCAGCAGACGCGTCTGCAGGTCCAGCGGCATGTCGCCGATTTCATCGAGGAACAGCGTGCCGCCTTCGGCCTGTTCGAAACGACCGCGCCGCATGGCCTGCGCGCCGGTGAAGGCGCCGCGCTCATGGCCGAACAGTTCGGACTCCAGCAGATCCTTGGGAATCGCTGCAGTATTCAGCGCGACGAAAGGCTGCGCAGCGCGCGGACTGTGCTTGTGCAAGGCACGCGCGACCAGCTCCTTGCCGGAACCGGATTCGCCCGTGATCAACACCGTCACATTGGATTGCGAGAGGCGGCCGATGGCGCGGAACACGTCCTGCATCGCCGGCGCCTGGCCGAGAATTTCCGGCGTTTGGGCGGAGGATTGCTCGACATCGGTTTCGCGCAAGCTTTCATCGAGCGCGCGCCGGATCAGCTCGACCGCCTTGTCGACGTCGAAGGGCTTCGCCAGATATTCGAATGCGCCTCCCTGGAACGCCGAGACTGCCGAATCCAGATCGGAAAACGCGGTAATGATAATGACCGGGATGCCGGGATGCTTGGCCTTGACGGCTTGCAGCAGCTCCAGCCCGGAAGCGCCGGGCATCCGGATATCGGAGACCAGTACTTGCGGCGTGCCGGTTTGCAGGGCCTGCATGGCATCGCGTGCGCTGGAAAAACTTTGTGTGGCGAGATTTTCTCGCGCGAGGGCTTTTTCGAGAACCCAGCGTATCGATTCGTCGTCGTCAACAATCCAGATTGGCTTCATAAGTGTGTATTCATCCTGCGTTTGTGATGCTGTTAATGCTGTTGTGGCGCGCCTGCATGTGCTGCCGCATTGCTATGGCCCGATCTGTTGCCGGATCGGCGGCCTTGTCAATGCGGCGTCTTGCGCCAGCCCCCATTTTCCTGCACTTGCTTAACTGCCTTGGCGATGGCTTCGCTTCATTGGCTAGCCTTGGTTTTCCTGTATCACTCTGCCTCGCATGCACTTGTCACGGCAGCGGTATCAGGATTCTGAAATCGGTACATCCCGGACGGCTGTCGCACTCGATCACACCCATGTGCTGCTGGACGAATGTCTGTGCCAGCGTCAGACCGAGACCACTGCCGCCTTCACGGCCGGACACCAGGGGATAGAAAATTCTGTCCTGAATGTCCGGCGCGATGCCGGGACCGTTATCGATGATATGCAAATCTAGTGCCAGCCGGTACCGGACCTTGGCGAGCGTCACTTGACGCACGACGCGCGTCTGCAAAATCAGCTCGGCATCGCCGGCGCGCATGCGTTCTGCGAGCGCTTGCGCAGCGTTGTGAACAATGTTGAGCAGCGCCTGAATCAGTTGCTCCTTGTCGCCACGGAATTCCGGGATCGACAGATCGTAATCGCGCTTGATGGTGAGACCGTTGGGGAACTCCGCCAGGATCAGGCTGCGCACGCGCTCGCAGACTTCGTGCACGTTGACGTCGCCGACGATATGCGGATGGCGATGCGGCGCCAGCAGGCGATCGACCAGGGTCTGCAGGCGATCGGCTTCCTTGATGATGACCTGGGTGTATTCGCGCAGCTCCTTGAGATGACGTTCCGGCAATTCAAGCTCGAGCAATTGCGCCGCGCCGCGGATGCCGCCCAGCGGATTCTTGATTTCATGCGCCAGATTGCGGATCAGTTCCTTGTTGGCCTGACTCTGATCCAGCATGCGTTCTTCACGGTCGAGCTTGAGTTGCTGCACGTTTTCACGCAGTTCCAGCAGTACCGGCATATCTGTATTGTCGAGCGCGGTGACGATGGTATGCACCTGCAGCGGCTCGCGATTGGCGCGCTCCAGCACCAGGTCCAGACGCTTGTCCGCGAACTGGTGCTGCACAGCCTGATAGAACAGCGCGGTAAGGTCCTTGCCGTTCAGGAACAGCTCCGACAGCTTCTGCTGCGACAGCACCTTGAACGAGCTTTCCAGCATGTTCTCTGCGGCTGCATTGGCGTAGACGATACCGCCTTCCGCATCCAGAATGATGACGGCCGAAGCCAGCAGATCGAGTCCCTCAAGCGATGGAAATGTGGTTTTCATTCGTATGCTTCGTTGGTCTTGCATTGCTCTTGCCCAGGATTGTTCTTGAGCTTGCATCGGTTTCACTTCGGCCTTGCCTCAGGCGTTGGTGACACGCCCGTCCTGCCGACTCAGCGGGCGCCGGTCTCAAGCAGCATGCCGACTAGCTTGTCGCTGGCACGCCAGATCAGCCTTGCCTCAGCAGTTGACGATTTCAAGCACGATTGCCGACAGAAGAATAATTCAAACATGTTCGACAATGCTCCTGCCTCTATAGCAAGATTCGGGCTAACCCGCATGCAACCTCCGGTCGCCGGGCATTGCGGCGCTCATGCCTATCGTACGGTGGCGAAACAGCGCATGAAATCAGGCATTCCCTTACGGCGTCGATGCTCGTGCGTCGTTGCCGGCCCGATCAAGTTGCTGCGACAATCTCTCCAGGCGCGCCTTGCTGCGCGTCAGGGCTTCCTGCATCGCAGCGACTCGCTCCTGATATTTGGCGTAATTGCGTTCATCGCCATGACGCTCCGGTTCACCACCGTTGAATTCGGCTTGCAGTGCCGCGAATTTTTCACGTTCAGCATTGAACAGGCGTCGCAGATTCGCGGCATGCGCCTGATCTGGCCCTGATCCCGGGCCGCCTCTGGCGCTATCTTTAGCGCCCTCGCTTATCGTCGCAGCAGATCCGCTTGTCGGCTGCTTTGGCAAGCCCGGGGCCAGATTCAATTGCGGCAGCAATTGCTTGCTACAGCCGTTCGTCGAGCCTGCATCACGGTATTCACGATGACCGTTCTGATCGGTACAGATCAGAATGTTCTGTGCCACGGCGATCACGTGGACGCTCAGCAGACAAGTGCTCAACACCCCATGGCGAAAAAGAAAATAGGCTTTCATCGATCTGCTCCGAAAATCGCCCTCCCGGTTTTAGGACAGCGAAAAGGCTGTTCGGTGCAGATATTCAACGACGTCCATCAACTGATGCGCGCCGCGCATCGAAGACATGCAGGCGTCGCAGAAGAAAATAGGTACGCACAAAAGAAAAAGGGGAAGCAAGCTTCCCCTTTTTTAGACACTCAGACCGACACTCGAATTACAGCGAGTAGTACATGTCGAATTCGATCGGGTGAGTCGTCATGCGATAGCGCTGAACTTCCTGGCCCTTCAGGTCCAGATACGCATCGATCATGCTGTCGGTGAAGACGCCGCCGCGGGTCAGGAACTCGCGATCCTTGTCCAGATGCTCCAGCGCTTCTTCCAGCGATGCGCACACGGTCGGGATCAGCTTGTCTTCTTCCGGTGGCAGGTGGTACAGGTCCTTCGAAGCTGCTTCGCCCGGATGGATCTTGTTCTGCACGCCGTCCAGACCGGCCATCAGCAGAGCCGAGAAGCACAGGTATGGGTTCGCCAGAGGATCCGGGAAGCGGGTTTCGATACGACGGCCCTTAGGATTCGCCACGTGTGGAATACGGATCGAAGCCGAACGGTTACGTGCCGAGTAGGCCAGCTTGACCGGTGCTTCGAAGCCTGGAACCAGACGCTTGTACGAGTTGGTGCCTGGGTTGGTGATGGCGTTCAGCGCCTTGGCGTGCTTGATGATGCCGCCGATGTAGAACAGCGCGAATTCCGACAAACCAGCATAGCCGTCGCCTGCGAACAGGTTCTTGCCATCTTTCCAGACGGATTGGTGAACGTGCATGCCCGAACCGTTGTCGCCGACCAGTGGCTTCGGCATGAAGGTTGCGGTCTTGCCGTAGGTGTGAGCAACGTTCCAGATCACATACTTCAGAGTCTGTGTCCAGTCGGCGCGCTCGACCAGCGTCGAGAATTTGGTGCCCAGTTCGTTTTGACCTGCGCCGGCCACTTCGTGGTGGTGCACTTCAACCGGGATGCCCAGGGATTCGAGGATCAGGGACATTTCCGAACGCATGTCCTGGAAGCTGTCGACCGGTGGCACTGGGAAGTAGCCGCCCTTGACTACCGGACGGTGGCCGGAGTTGCCGCCTTCGATCTTGGAACCGGTGCTCCAGGAAGCCTCTTCGGAATCGATCTTGACGAAGGAACCGGACATGTCCGCGCCCCAGCGTACGCCGTCGAAAATGAAGAATTCTGGCTCAGGACCAAAGTAGGCGGTGTCGCCCAGGCCGGAGGACTTCAGGTAGGCTTCAGCGCGCTTGGCGATGGAGCGTGGATCGCGGTCATAGCCTTTGCCATCGGATGGTTCGATCACGTCACATTGCATGAACAATGTGGTTTCTTCCATGAACGGGTCGATGTTGGCAGTGTTCGGATCCGGAATCAACAGCATGTCGGAGGCTTCGATACCCTTCCAGCCGGCGATCGACGAACCGTCGAAGGCGTGACCGGATTCGAACTTGTCGATATCGAAATGGGAAACTGGAACTGTAACGTGCTGTTCCTTGCCCCGGGTGTCAGCAAAACGGAAGTCGACGAACTTGACTTCGTTGTCCTTCACCATCTTCAAAACCTCTGCGGCCGTCCTTGCCATGCGAATCTCCTAAAACGAGGAAGTAGTATAAATTTGGGTAATGAGCCGATTTCGTGCGACTGGATGTTTGCATTGAATACAACAGAAGTGCGCCAGAACTCAGCGTGGGATGATAGCAGATTCCATGCCACCGCCTCCCCGGGAGGCCCATTTGTGGGATATTTTAGGGAGAGGCTGGCTTATGAGCAGATCTGTTCAGTGCAAGTCCTACAAAATTACGCACCAAATTAAATCAAATATTATTTTTCGCACCAAATTAAATCAAAAATAAACTTTCGCACAAAAATGGTGAAATTGTGTTGATGGCAATATTTTGATTTGATGCTTAAACCATCTTGTTATCTACAGGCAATCTTCTAAATTATTTCGATCAGCAAGGATTCATATGAGCGACAACAACATTCTGGACACAGCACAACAAAGAAGCGCGGCCGGACAATTCCCTTATCGCGGCGCGGTCACGCCGCAAGAAGCACTGGCATTGATCCAAAGCAAGCCGGACGTGAAACTGGTTGATGTGCGGACCAAGGCTGAGCGCGACTGGATTGGCAGCGTGCTCATCCCGGCCGGACAGCATCTGGCGGTGCAATGGAATCTGTATCCGGAAGGCAAGCCCAATCCTCAGTTCCTGGAACAACTGGCGCAAGTCGCCGGCCCGGACGACACCCTGCTGTTCCTGTGCCGTTCCGGCGTGCGCTCGCGTCATGCGGCCAAACTGGCGACCGAAAACGGCTATCAGAACTGCTACGACATTCTGGAAGGCTTCGAAGGCAACAAGGATGAGGCCGGACACCGCAAGACCATAGAGGGTTGGTGCAAGGCCGGATTACCTTGGATGGGTGCCTGATGCGAACGTAAAAACGCCGGACATTCGGACCGATCAATTGGCTTGCCTGGTAAATGACGACGACTCCGGGGCATACGCTGCTTGCCATGACATGCTTGAGCAGCACCGATTTATGCGTGGAGTTTGAGCCGGCATCGACGTAAGGCTCGCCTTACGGTCTTCCACGGTCTCACGGCGAATCAATACTGCCTGTGAGAGCCAAGCCAAATGTCGATGGCGAGGGGATCAGAAAAAGTCTTGAAGGCTGAACGAAAGTTCAGCCTGAAAATAAAGCCGCCATTACAGCGCGGCCAGTTGCCGCTCCAGTTGCAGCATCAGCAAATCGAGCTGCCCTTGCGCCTGCGCATCACCGCCCTGCGCAATTGCCTCTATGCCTTCCAGCGTCGAGACCATGCCGGCTTTTTCCATCGTCAGCGCCGCGCCCTTCATGCGATGCGCCAGACGCTTGAGCATCATGCGATCGCCTGCTGCATGCGCCTTGCGCAAGTCGGCGAAATCATCCAGCGAAGTAGTGCGAAACAAGCCAACCAAGTCCACCGGTTTGCTTTCGATCGGCGCCGGTGACGGCGTGGCAATCGCGTCTACATCGATATCACACCACAGCGACAGGATCTTTTTCAGCTCATCCTGCGGCAGCGGCTTGCCCAGAATGCCGTCCATGCCGCTGTCGAGACATAACTGCACATGTTCGGCATCCGCTTCGGCAGAAATGGCAATGATGGGCGTGTGCGACAAGCCCTGCTCGGCCTCCATCCGCCGCACGTAACGCGCTACTTCATAACCGTTCATGTCAGGCATGTAGCAATCCAGCAGCACCAGCGCATAACGCGATTTTTCCATCGCTGTAATGGCCTGACCGCCGTTGGCCGCGGTTTCAACCAGGCAGGCGAATTTCTTCAATTGCTTTTCGATCACCACCCGGCTGGTGGCTGAGTCGTCAACGACCAGCACTCGCGGATGTGCTCCGGAATTTTGCATGGATTCACTCATGGGGCGGTCCCTATAGATCTTGCAATTGATGCTGGATTTTGAAGAGTTCGCTATCGTTACGAACGCCTAGCTTGCGAAATGCAGATTGTTTTTGTCCGCTGATGGTCTTGACGCTGCGGGCGAATTTTTCGGCGATCTGCGTCACCGACATGCCATCCAGACAGCAGCGCAGAACTTCGCGCTCACGCGGAGACAGTTCGGAATTTTCACTGAGCGAATCGCTGGTCTCGGCGCCGCTCTTTTCTCCTTCGGACGTGTCGCTCGACAGCATGGAAGAAAGCTCGGCGGCCATGGCGTTGTTCAGGTGCACGCGCCCCAGCGCAATGGTACGGATCGCCTGGATCAGCTCGGACAATTCCTGCGCCTTGCCGACGAAGCCACGCGCGCCGGCTTTCATCGCCAGCGCGACGGTGGCCGGATTGTAATGCGACGAGGAGACCAGAATCTTGCTGTCCGGGAAACGCACTTTTAGCGCCCGGATCAGATTAAGACCATCGATATCGTTGACGCCCAGCGAATAATCAATCACCAGCAGATCGGCCGGCACGGTGCGCAAGGCCGCCATCATTTCACGGCTGGTGGCATACATGCCGACCACCTGAAAATCCGGCTCTTCGGCGAGACGGCCGGCGAGACCATAGCGCACTACAGCATGATCATCGAGCAAGGCTATTCGGACAGTTCTTGCGGTTGTCCATGTCATCATGGATTCCTTTTTTCGCAGTCGGTTTGATACGGCAAACAAAGCTGCGGCACTTGACCTCTTGTGCCCCTTAACCCTTTCAACAGCAAAAACGAAATGGGCTGCGAAGCAGTGTAGCAAAGGCAGAATGCGCTCAGTTAATTGAATAGAAAGGGTTTCTGCTCTCAATCGGAGACTTGATCAGGACTCAATCCGGCATCTGCGACAGCACCGAAAATTGATCTTTGAACAATTTGCTGGCGCCTATCGCTGACAGAAAATCCCCTTGTTGCATGGCATGCGCAATGTCTCCCTGTACCCGGTGGCAACCCATGCCTTGCAGAATCTCCGCCTGCTTTTCCAGATCGACGCCCTGCGCGGTCAACTTCAAACCGAGCTTGCTGGCGATGCCGATGATGGCTTCCACGATTACCCGGCATGGCGTCTGGCACAAAATGTGCTGCACGAAATGCGCGTCGATACGGATTTCGGTGAACGGCATTTCCGACAGCAGTTTCATGGTCGACAGCCCGACGCCGAAATCATCGATGGACAGGCCGAAGCCCTTGATGCGCAGGCGATTCAGCGAGGCAGCCAGATGCAACGGTTGCATTGGCGGCTCCGACTCCGACATGCCGATAATGATCTGCTCCGGCATCACATCGTGCTGCGTGACGCGCTCCAGCAGATAGTCGGCGATCTCGCGCGTTTCCAGTGTGAGCGCCGATACCTTGACGCAAATGGGAATGGTGCACCCCATCTTTTTCAGCTTCTGCTGGGTCTTCAACGCGTGGTTGACGGTGCGGTAAAACAGCACCAGTCCCAGTCCCTGATGCTCGATCAGACTGCGGAACTGATCTTGCATCAGATAGCTGAATTTCGGATGATTCCAGCGCACCATCGCTTCGGCGCCCAGAATTTCACGCGTCTGTAATGACAATTGCGGCTGATACCAGACTTCGAATTCATTGGTGTCGCAGATGGCGCGCAGAATGTCGTCGTCGCTGATGTTCAGCGCAGCAATATGCGGCGACGGATGGCGTCGCCGCTCTTGCGTCGAATTGATCAGCGCCAGCGCCATTTCGAAAATACAGATCAGGGTCGGCGTCGACAGCGGCTTGGAGATTGTCTCGACGAAAGGGAATCCGGCCGCACTGGCCATCTGCTGATGCGACTCCAGCACGTCGCCGTCGAAGGCGCTCATCCACACCAGCATCGGCAAGTCGCGCTGCCCGCCTTCGTAAAGCAGCTCGGCATAATCGCGCTGGGCCAGCACGAACTGCGGGCCGTCCATGTGCGGCATGCCGATATCGCAAAACACCAGATCGATGGCATGCTCTTTCAGCAAATCGGTGGCCTGCGCCCCGTCTTCCGCTTCCAGTATGTCCACCGCGCCCAATGCGCGAATTTTTTCAACGGCATACGCACGTTGAAACGGTTCATCCTCTATCACCATAATGGATAAATCCGCGATCGATTTCATGTTTTCTCCACCCGACTGCCTCGAAGGCAGAAATTAAGATTTTTCTGTAAGTAGTGATTGTGTTGAGAGGCTCGATTCGGGTATATGAGAATTCTCTTAATTTGGTGGCGCCAGAAGCGGGCCGGCGATGCCTGAAAACAACAAATCGGCAGCCGGCGCGTGCTAACGCAGAGGGGCCGCTCTGGGTCACACGCAAGCCATCGTATAAACTCTAAAAATAAATAGAAAAATATGTAGAATCGATAGTCAAACGACTATTTGCGCAGAGAATATTAGTTTTTATTCTAGAATTTTCTCGTTGCGCATTCCAAGATCCTAGCGATCCACGGCACTCAGACGCGGCGAACGATGTACTCAGATGGACGGCAATTCAGGCGCCCTTCCATTTCAGAACCGGGGAAACCACATGAAGCAAAAACTGTTTGCAATCGTATTGATTGCCGCATTGCCCCACGTGGCACTGGCCGGCGGTAGCGCCGAATTGCGTGTGACGGGCCGCATCGTGCCTGATGCCTGCGTCACCAGTTTTTCGTCCGGTGGCGTCGCCGATTATGGACAGATCAGCACCTCCGCCATGCAGGCCGGCAATGCCACCGTGCTGAGCAGGAAACAGATTACCTTGTCGGTGGCCTGTGCCATCCCGACCAATGTCGCGATCAAGCTGGTCGACAACAAGAGCAGCGCGGTCGTGCCGGGACTGGTCAGGACGTCCTACGGCAGCGTCCAGGGCCGCAACGATCAATACAACTTCGGTATCAGCAACGATCAGGGCCGCCAAATCGGCGGTTACATCATTTCTTTCGACAATCAGGCTGCGACCGCATCCAAGGCTTCAGGCGTGAGCAACGCTGCGCCTACGCTGGAAATGAACGACGCCAGAAGCGGCAGCTCGTGGCGCGTCACCAATGATCGCGCGGTGCGCAAGGATGCCTTCTATACCTGGGCCGCCTCCGGTACGGCGCCGATGAAGATCCGCAACGTACAGACTTCCTTGAGCATTCAGGCCATCGTCGACAAGCCCGAAAATCTTCCACTGAAAGATGAAGTGCCGCTGTCCGGGTCGGCGACGTTTGAATTGATGTATCTGTAAGCGACGCTCAGTGCATTGATCCCTGCCATTGACGATCGCGCAGTGCGCTGAGTACATCAGCGGCTTTTACAGATCGGGAGAAGCGTGTATGTTGGCAGGCATCGACCATTTCTGCGGCAACCAGCGCCCATGTTCAATCCATCCTCCAAGCATCACATCGCGTCTCCGTTCAGACGGATAACCGCAGCGACTCTGCTGCCGCTATGCCTGCCCGCAATCATGCCGGCCATTGCCGCCAATACTGCACCGATGGAAGTCGTGAGCACCATTACGCCGGCGGCCTGCACGCCCTCGCTGTCCGGCGGCGGCGTGGCCGATTACGGCACCATGTCGGCCGATATCCTGAAACCTGGCCGCATCACGGCGCTGGAAACGCGCTCACTGTCCTTCACCATCAGCTGCGACGCCGCCGCCAAGATCAGCATCAGGATGATAGACAACCGCGCCGGCTCACTGGTCAATGGAATCGTCGCCAGCGGCTCCGGCAACGGCAGCCTGGGCGACGATTTTAACTTTGGCCTGGGCAGCGCTTCCGGCAAGAATATCGGCGGCTATCTGATCAAACTGCAGCCCGGCAGCTACACCGGCGACTACCGCTCGGCGCAACTGATGTCCTCCGCAGACGGCGGCACTTCCTGGCAGGCCTGGAACAGCGGCGAAGTGGCCAAGGGCCGCAGCTTTTCATGGAGCTCGGGCAGCAGCAACAGCGTGGATGCCTACCAGAATATCGCGGGCGTGCTCAACATCCAGCCCTACCTCAACAAACCCGAAAATCTCTCGCTGAGCCAGGAAATCGTGCTGGATGGCTCCGCCACCATTGAATTAAATTACCTCTGAACCGCGGCGCTTTCGCGCATCCTGTTTTCCGGGGAAAGCACGCCCTGCCCGGCTGAGCAGCCCCTCCTGCAGTCACGTCGCCCGCGCCTTCCTCGCTTGCTCGCTTGCTCATTTGCAACGCCGATCCCGCACTGCAGCGAGACTGTCGCACGAGGTCCGCACGAGCGCCTAAACGATAAAACGGCTACGAATATCGCCGTTTTTCTATGTTTTCCACATAGTGATTTGAAGACACTATAGGGTTTCCGACGCGAAGGCGTTATCAGGAGTGTCCATGTCTCTTCCCGCGCAGAAAAACACCCGCCCCGTTCTGACTTTCGCCTGCGTCTCGACATTGGCATTGAGCTTGATGTTGAGCCCGGCACCGGCCGGCGCCAGCGGCATGTTGCCTGAAACCTCGGTGGTGATCGTCAATGAAGCCGACGGCGAAAGCAGCATCAACGTCAAGAACACCGACGCCACCGCCACCCTGCTCTACACCTCGATCCAGAATCTGCCTGAAGACAAGGACAATCTGCTGGTCGTTTCGCCCCCGGTAGCGCGCGTCGAGCCTGATGAAACCCAGTTGGTGCGCTTCATCCTGCAATTGAAGGAACCGCTCAAGACTCAGCGTTTCAAGCGGGTGATCTTCGAAGGCATCCCACAAAAATCCGGCGAAGGCGGCGTCAAGGTGACGATGAATGTGCGCCAGAATCTGCCGGTCATCATTCATCCCAAGAATCTGGCGCTGAACCGCGAACCGTGGAAACTGCTGACCTGGTCGATTCAGGACGGCGCGCTGATCATCCGCAACGACAGCCCTTACGTGGTGCGCATGGCGCAGGCCGTGCAGTTGCTGCCGGCCAAGACTGAAGTGGATATTTCACGCACCTATATTCTGCCCGGCGAAAAACTGACCGCTGCCATCAAGGGCAATGCCGCCGGCACCACCGCTGTCCGCTTCTCACCGGCGACCGTATACGGCTTCTCGGTCGACAATTTCGATGCGCCTCTAAGCCCCGTCAAGCCTTGATTCTCGGGCACGGAAAACTCAATCCGACGCCATGACAAAGCTGCCCCGGATCACATTGCGAGGACGCGGTAGCAAGCCCCGTGTGTTTGCAGCGCATCCACACGCTCGGCAATATCTGCAACACCGGCAACTGAAAACAGCGCAATCAGGGCAAGACCCTGCTGCGATCCGTACGGCCTCCGATCGCTTACAGGACTTGGTTTCTGCGAGCGTTCAACGCGGCGCTCCGTCACGCCGGAGTTCCTCGGCGAAACTGACGCTATTCAGTCTGAGCAGCGGCCTCTGCTGCATGCTGTTGCCACTGCCAGGAGCGGCACAGACCGACAAGGTATCTCCCGCTGCGGCCGCTGCCGCAAAGCCGGCCGCGCCGGGCAACGCCGGCTTCGACCTGGACATGCTGCGCGAACGCGGCATCGATCCGCAGCTCGCCGAATACTTCAAGGAAGCGCCGCGTTTCCGCCCCGGGGTGACGGTCATCACGCTGTTCGTCAACGGCGCCAAGCGCGGCCGCATCGATGCGCGTTTCAACGACAAGGGCGAGCTGTGCTTCGACAAGAATGTGCTCGACAAAGGCGGCCTCAGGATTCCCGACAGAACCATGGGATCGACCTCGGCCACGGCAGTCCCCGGCAGCCTGCCGACGCCGGTCTGCTACGACTACAAGGCCAGTTATCCGCAGACCGCCATCGAACTGCGGCCCGGCAAGGAGGAAGTGGCGCTGATCGTGCCGACCTCAGGTCTGCGTCCCAACGAGGGTGATTTTTCGGGCTACAGCAGCGGCGGCAAGGCGGCCATTCTCAATTACGACATTCTGGCCGCACGCAGTCAGTTCAGCAGCACCAGCAGCGATTTCCTCAGCGCCAATCTGGAACTGGGTTTCAATCTGCAAGACTGGATCGTGCGCACGCGCGAGATGTATTCGGCGCAGGACAACACGTCCCAGCGTCAGCACCTGTACGCTTATGCGCAAAGAACGCTGATGGACTACAAATCCATCCTGCAAGGCGGCCAGATCAATATCGCCAGCTCTGCCTTCGCCAGCGGGCCGGTGACCGGCGTGCAGATTCTGCCGGAAGCCGCACTCACCGACACCGGCCGCAACAATGTGATGGTGGAAGGCATCGCCCAGTCGCAGGCGCGCGTGGAAGTGCGTCAGGTCGGCGCCATGATTTACACCGCCGTGGTGCCGCCCGGCCCCTTCGCGTTGACCGATCTGCCGCTGCTTAATGCCACCAGCGATCTGGAAGTCACCGTGATCGAAGCCAATGGCGCGCAACGCCGCTTCATCGTGCCGGCTGCTTCGCTGCATAGCGGCACGCTGGGCAATCAGCGCGGCTATTCCTTCGCGCTGGGCAAGTTGCGCAGCCTCGGCAACAGCACCGGCCGCCAGCCCTGGCTGGCAACCGCCACCGGCGGCTGGCCTTTGACCAAGCAAACCAATGTTAGCGCCGGGCTGATGGCGGCAACTTCATATCAGGCCGCCAGCTGGGGCTTCGATACGCGTCTGTTCGACACCAATCTGAGCCTGCAACAACGCATGTCCAATGCCGCGCGCGAAGGCGAACGCGGCACGCAGATATTGGTCTCGTCCAGCAGCATTCTGAGCAGCAGTCTTTCGCTCAGTCTGTCCGGCACGCAGCAGACACTCGGCTATCGCGACCTGATGGATACCACCATCGATCTGCAAGGCCAGCCGGACTGGGCGCAGACGCGCTATCGCGGCCAATACACAGCCTCGCTGGGATGGGCGCGCGACTGGCTGGGTGGCGTCAACGTTTCGTATTCGCGCTCGGTGCAATTCACCAGCGCCAGCACCCAGCGCGTGATCGGCGCCTGGGGCAAGACCTACGATTTCGGCACCGTCAATTTCAATCTCGAACATGAAATGGGCGGCGGCACGCGCAATGGCGTCAGCGCCAATACCTTTTATCTGACGCTCAGCATTCCGCTCGGCAAGCGCAGCGTGCGCAGCTATATCAACAACAGCAGCGGCTACAACCGCCTGGGCGCTTCGGTCAACGAGCAGCTCAACGACTACGTCAACTACACCGTCTCGGCGGAACGCAATACGCAATCCAGGGAAACCGATCTGTCGACGCAGGTTGCGGTGCTGCCGCGCTACGCGCAGGTCAATCTCGGCTACTCGCGCTACGGCTCGGGCAGCACCGCGTATAACGGCGGCATTCGCGGCGGCATGGTGCTGCATGAACAGGGCCTGACGCTGTCGCCGTATCCGGTACAGGATACCTTCGGCGTGCTCAAGGTGGGCGATGTGTCGGGAATCAAGGTTAGCACGCCCTATGGCCCGGTCTGGACCGATCTGTGGGGTCAGGCGGTGATCTCGCAGATGCCGGCCTACGTCAGCAGCCGGGTCGAGATCACCACCAAGAGCCTGCCGCGCAATGTGGATATCAAGAACGGTTTCAAGGTCGTCGATCCCGGCCGCGGTTCGGTCAACTACGTCAACTTCGAGGTCATCAGGGTGCGTCGCATTCTGCTCAATGCCAAGGGCCCTGACCAGCAGGTTCTGCCCAAGGGCGCATTCGTGCTCGATGCCGACAACCAGTTCGTCACCACGGTGGTGGACGACGGCCAGATCTTCCTGATCAACGGCATTCCCGGGTCTCAATTGCATGTGCAGATGCCGGACGGAAAAAATTGCAGTCTGCAATACAAGATCGCAGACAAACCCGATCCCGACATGTTCTTCGAAAGCACCGAAGCGATCTGCCGTCCGGATCTGCAAGCCAGGAAACCAGGAGTCAGCTATGTACCATCTGCCCCAACTTGACCGGATCGCCACGCACATCCGCGCGCTGCATTCAACGCGCCGGCCCGGCCTGTGCGCCGGCAGCGCTGCCCTGCTGTTCGCGCTGGCCGGCGCAGTCGACACCGCCTATGCGGCCGACGGTAACTGCACACTGCAGCTCAGCAATCCTGTAGTCGACTATGGCGCAGTCACGCGCGCCGAGCTGATGAAGAAACAAATCTCGCCGCTGCTGATGACGCTCGGCAAACAAACGGCCACGCTGACCGCCACCTGTCGCCAACCGGTGCAGATGACCATTTTCTTCCGGGGACCGGCGGTCGACGCCGGCAGCTATCGCTTCGGCAATGCCGGCAGTTTCACGCTGTATCTCTCGAATGCGCAGATGGATGGCAAGGCGGTGGGTCTGGGCTCGGTCATCAGCGCCGGCCAGGTGCCGGAAAACACCGGCAACAGCAGCGCCCTGCCGCCGAACACGGGCGCCACACCCATCGTCAACGACCGCCCGATCAAAGGCACTTCGTTTTCGGTGCAGGTGGATATCGAAGCGCGGGTGGCCGTGACCGGCAGCCGCATCAGCGATCAGACCGTCTGGCGCGGCAACGGCAATTTCGAAATGATTGAAAACTGAGCCGTGCAACGCCGCCGCTTCAGGCTGCCGCCGATACACCGCGGATCGCCATTTCTGTCAGCTTATTGCACCTGCCCGTCTTTCAACATGTCGGCCAGCCGGCGGATGGCAGCTTTCCTGAAACTTCCCGGCGCACTCTCGTTTGTAACGTACTGTGTAATGTCGCGCGAGAAAGGCGGAGGCGAGCTCTTTCCGGCCTGCAGCAGATTTATTTCTCTGCTCTGACGTCCTTTTGCAGCCTGACTTTCGCGCCCCCTGCATGGTCAATGCAGACACCAACATCCCAAAATTGTCGTGTGCTTGAGACAGCATTCTTTTTACACTTTATTACAGCAAACGCTGCTGGCCTTAACCATACTGAAATCAATAATATTTCTAAAAAATTCCAAAAGATTTTTAGATCTGCTTTTTTCAGAATGTGTCTCCTCCACGCCGATCAAATAGCCTCGCGCCATGCCGGATTTACAGTCAGGCAAGAGTAAAGAACATCGGGACAGGCAATAGAAACATGTCAGCTCAAACGCTCATGACCATCATGAAGACCCTGCAGACAAGCAAACACAGCATGCCGGCCAGCGCTCATTCACGCGGATTGCTGCTCGCCACCCTGGCCGTGCTTGCCTTGCATGCGCTGCCCATGCAGGCGCAGGCACAAGCGCTCGATGAGCAGGAAAAATCCTTGCATGTCCTCAATCGTCTGGCCTACGGTCCGCGCCCTGGCGATCTGCAGCAGGTTGAGAACATGGGTGTGAAGCGCTATATCGAACAGCAACTCAATCCGGATCGCATCGCCATGCCGCCCGATCTGCAGGCGCGGCTGGATTCGTTGCCGGCCTATGGCATGAGCACGACGCAACTGTTCAACGACTATGGCCCGCCCTCCTTCGATAAAGATGGAACGAAGGAAGAGAAGCAGGCGGCGCGGCAGCGTGCGGCGGCCGAACTGACGCCGCAATTTCACAAGGAGCGGCTATGGCTGGCCACCGAAAGTCCGCGCCAGCTGCAAGAGGTGATGACGGAATTCTGGCTCAATCATTTCAATGTCTTCGAAGGCAAGGAATGGGTGCGCTACTGGGTCGGCGATTACGAAAAAAATGCCATCCGGCCTTATGCGCTCGGCAATTTCCGCACGCTGCTGGGTGCCGTCGCGCATCATCCGGCCATGCTGTATTACCTCGACAACTGGCTCAGCAGCGGCGCCAATACTCCGGGCGCCAAAGGCCGCTTCAAGGGGCTCAACGAAAACTATGCACGCGAGTTGATGGAGCTGCATACGCTGGGCGTCGATGGCGGTTACCAGCAGGCCGACGTGATTGCTCTGGCGCGCATTCTGAGCGGCTGGACCATCGATGTGCAGGCGATGAAAGGCGGTGCCGCGCCCTTCAGTTTCAATCCGCAACGGCATGACAACACCCCCAAGACTTTCCTCGGCCGCGATCTGCAGGCGCGTGGTTATCAGGAGGGCGAAACAGCGCTGGACCTGCTAGCCAGCAATCCGGCCACTGCCCGTTTCATCTCGACCAAACTGGTGCAGTACTTTGTCTCGGATCAGCCCGATCCGGTGCTGGTGCAAAAATTGTCGCAGGAATTTCTGAGCAGCCATGGCAACATCAAGGCCGTGCTGCGGGTGCTGTTCGACAGCCAGCAGTTCTGGTCGCGCAGCAATTATCAGACGCAGTTCAAGACGCCCTATCAGTTCGTGATTTCATCGCTGCGCGCCAGCGCCACGCCGGTGATCAACCAAAAATCGGTCAACGGCTCGCTGGGGCAGTTCGGCATGCCGCTATACGGCTGGCTGACGCCTGAGGGCTACAAGTATTCGCAAGAGGCCTGGCTGAATTCGGATGCGCTGCTGCGCCGTATCAATTTTGCCGGCGCGCTTGCCACCGGCAAATCGCCGATCTCCCGCAAAGAGAACGCGCCGACACCCTCTACTGCAGATGCGCCGCCGGTCGATCCGCAACAGTTGCTGCAAACATTGGGCCCGGCCATCGCGCCGGAGGTCGCAGCCAAAGTCGCGGCAGCACCACCCAATCTGCAAGCGGGCCTGATACTCGGCAGCCCGTCCTTCATGAGACGCTGAGCGGATGTATCCAGACGACTATCCATCATGAATCATCAGTCATCAATGACCATTCATTCATCGCCATGAGCGCGACCAACCTACAGGATCAAGTATGAACCGTCGTGAATTTATCCGTTATGCGGGCCTCGCCGGCAGCGGCGCGGTGCTGGTGCCGATCGGTCTGAGCGGCTGTGCCGTGGTCTCGCCCGGCACCAGGAACGCGGCACAGACTGGCGCCGGCGGCACGCACCCGCTGGCCTACGGTTCGCCGAAATCGCGCCCGCATGCCAACGGCGATGACGCGCCGCGCATGGTGGTGGTATTCATGCGCGGCGCGGTGGATGGCCTCAGCGTGGTGGTGCCGCATGGCGACCAGGAATACTATCGCGCGCGCCCCACGATTGCGGTGGCGCGCCCGGGCCAGCCCAATGGCGCCATCGACCTCACCGGCTATTTCGGTCTGCATCCGGCCTTGCGCCCGCTGATGCCTTATTGGGACGGCGGCCAGCTGGCCTTCGTGCATGCCTCCGGCTCGCCGGACGGTTCGCGCTCGCACTTCGAAGCGCAGGATTACATGGAAACCGGCACGCCCGGTCAGCACAACACGCGCGACGGCTGGATGAACCGGCTGCAGGGCAATCTGCCGCACTCCGAATCTCCGCTGCAGGCGCTTGCGCTGGGCGACGCCACACCGCGCATCATGAGCGGCAAGCAAGCCATCGCCAACATGCCGACCGGCCGGGTACCGTCCAGACTCAGCATGATCGACCAGCCCCGCGTAAATCAACTCTTCAGCACGCTCTACGCCGGCAACGATGCCTTGTCCACCGCGTATCGCGACGGCCTCGCCGCGCGCAAGGAGCTCATGAGCGAAATCAACAGTCAGGAACAGCAGATGGCGAATAACGGCGCGCCGTTGCCCAACGGACTGGCGATAGACACCGCGCGACTGGGACGTCTGATGCGCAACGATCCGCGCATCCGCCTGAGCTTTCTGGCGGTGGGCGGCTGGGATACCCACATCAACCAGGGCAACGGCGCGGGACAGCTGGCGGGACGCCTGGCATCCTTGGCCACGGGGCTGGCGACGCTGGCGCAGGAACTGGGACCGGCCTTCAATGACACCGTGGTCGTGGTGGTGTCGGAATTCGGCCGCACCTTCCGCGAAAACGGCAACGGCGGCACCGATCACGGCCACGGCAACGCCATGTGGCTGATGGGCGGCAATCTGCGCGGCGGCAAAATCTACGGGCAATGGCCGGGCCTGAACCAGAGCGCGCTCAACGAAGGCCGGGATCTTGCCATCACCACCGACTTCCGCAGCGTGCTGTCGGTGCTGGCGGAAAAACACATGCGGATACCCGATCAGGCGCTGCAGGAGATCTTTCCGCAATATGCGGCGCGCGCCAGCGGCATGCCGAATTTCTTCGTCTGACGCGGCCGCAGAAATGAAAATGCCGTTCAGCTCTCAACTGAACGGCATTTTTATTGTGGCGAGCTTGCGGCCTTGTCCTGCTCGGATTACTCCGCCTCTTCTATCCACGCCCCCTGAATCGCTTCCAGAATCTTTTCTCCGGAACGATTGGCATCGTCGTCAAAACCGTCCAGCTCCATCACCCAGCGATGCAGGTCGGTGAAACGGATCGTCTTGGGATCAATGTCGGGAAACTTGTCGTTGAGTTCTTCAGCGATGCGCTGCGTGTCGGTCCATTTCATGGTCGGTCTCACTTATATTCAAAATTGTTCTTGATCAGACGCTGCCAGCGGCGCTGCCGCCAGCGATAGAAGCCTTGCGCAAACAGCCAGATGAACGGCGTCCAGATGCCGGCGTGCAGCTTCAGCGTATCGGTGTAAGTACAGTGCGCTGTCGCGCCAATGGTGTTGAGGCCAGGACGAGCACGGGGTACGCTGCGAATGGCAATGCCGTGATCCCAGACCTTGATCATGCGGCTGTAGCCGTTGTCGCGCAGACGATAAACCGGGCCTTGCGGCGTCTCTTCACTGGCGCCGCTGGTGCGGATGGTCTGCGTGCCGAACGGCAGCCATCCGAACAGGCGCAAACGCACCGGATACACGCCGCCATCCTGCCATTGCGCCGGCAAGCCGGCCGGCGCCAGCGGTGAAAAATATACCAGCGGCTGTGCGATGTGCTGCATCAGCGTCGGCTTCATCACCTCTTGCAAGGCGCGTTCTGCGCTACAAGCCAGCGTGCATGAAATCTTCAGGTCCATGATGTCACCTAGGGCCGGGTGTGGATGAAGGCTGCGGCGCCAGGTTTACCGACGCGGCCAAAGATCAGTGATTTTCGCTGGCGTGATTGATCGTGTACTTCGGAATTTCCACCACCAGATCGTCTTCGCCCAGCACAACCTGACAGGACAGGCGCGAATGCGCTTCCAGGCCCCAGGCCATATCGAGCAAGTCTTCTTCCTTGTCGGTCGGGTCGCCCAGCGTATTGAAACCTTCACGGATCACAACGTGGCAAGTGGTGCAGGCACAGGACTTTTCGCAAGCGTGTTCGATATCGACGTCGTTGCCGAGCATGGCGTCGCACAAGGTCGTGCCGGCCGGTGCGTCAATGACCGAACCTTCGGGACACAGCACGGGATGAGGGAGAATTACGATTTGAGGCATGGTTGACCCTTGATTGATTACGATACTTCGTCCAGCTTTTTACCGGCCAGCGCGGCATGCACGCTGCGATCCATACGGCGCGCAGCGAACTCTTCAGTGCCATGTGCCAGCGCATCGACCGCCGCCTTGATGGCCTGATGGTCGTCGCCACCGGCCTTGTCCTTGAGCGCTTCGATCAGCTGCACGATCTCGATCCGTTCTTGCTCGGACAGCAAGGCGCTGTCGGCATCCAGCGCCGATTGCGTGGCCAGCACGATGCGCTGCGCTTCGACCTGCTCCTCTCTGAGCGCGCGACGCAGCATGTCGTCGTCGGCCGACTGGAAGGATTCCTGCAGCATGCGCGCGATCTCGTCATCGGCCAGACCGTAGGACGGCTTGACGCTGATCGAGGCTTCCACGCCCGAATTCAATTCACGCGCCGACACCGCCAGCAAGCCGTCGGCATCGACCTGATAAGTGACGCGAATACGCGCCGCGCCGGCCGCCATCGGCGGAATGCCGCGCAGCTCGAAACGCGCCAGCGAACGGCAGTCGCTCACCAGTTCGCGTTCGCCCTGCACCACGTGGATGGCCATCGCGGTCTGACCATCCTTGAAGGTGGTGAACTCCTGCGCACGCGCACAGGGAATGGTGGAATTGCGCGGGATCACTTTTTCCGCCAGACCGCCCATGGTTTCGATGCACAGCGACAGCGGAATGACATCCAGCAGCAGCCAGTCGTCACCCGGCGCGCGGTTGCCGGCCAGCAGATTGGCCTGCACGGCGGCGCCCAGCGCCACCACTTTATCCGGATCGATATTGGACAGCGGATTGGTCTTGAAGAACTCGCCGACCGCCTTGCGGATGGTCGGCATGCGGGTCGAACCGCCCACCAGCACCACACCGTCGACATCGTCGATACTCAGACCGGCGTCGCGCAGGGCCTTGCGGGTCGGCGTCATGGTCTTGTTGACCAGATGCTGAGTCATGGCAGCAAGCTCGTCCGCACTCAGGGAGAGATGGACTTCTTCGCCCGACTTCAGCACCGCATCGACCTGAGTTTCGGACTTGGTCGACAGCAGCTCCTTGATCTCGCGCGCCTTGACCAGCAGCAGACGGGTGTCTTCATCGGATAGCGGCGCCAGTTGCGCCTGCTCGCTGATCCAGCAGAACAGACGGTGATCGAAGTCATCGCCGCCGAGCGAGGAATCGCCGCCGGTCGCCAGCACTTCAAACACGCCCTTGCTCAGCTTGAGGATGGAAATGTCGAAGGTGCCGCCGCCCAGATCGTAGACCGCAAACACGCCTTCCGAACCATTGTCGAGGCCGTAGGCGATGGCCGCCGCAGTCGGCTCATTGAGCAGGCGCAGCACATTGAGGCCGGCCAGTTGCGCGGCATCCTTGGTGGCCTGGCGCTGTGCATCGTCGAAATACGCCGGCACCGTGATCACGGCGCCGACCAGATCGTCGCCCAGCGCATCTTCGGCGGTCTGGCGCAAGGTGGCCAGAATCTGCGCCGAGATTTCGACCGGGCTCTTGACCCCGGCAACCGTCTTCAGTTGCACCATGCCCGGCGCATCCTGAAAATCGTAAGGCATGTTTTCGGCGTGCGCGATATCTTTCAGCCCGCGCCCCATGAAGCGCTTGACCGAAACGATGGTGTTGCGTGGGTCGGAAGTCTGCGCTGCCTGTGCCTTGTAGCCGATGTTGGCGTTGCCGTTCGGCAGATAGCGCACAACCGATGGCAGCAGCACGCGGCCCTCGTCGTCGCTCAGCACTTCGGGAATGCTGTTGCGCACGGTGGCGACCAGCGAATTGGTGGTGCCGAGATCGATGCCGATTGCCAGACGCCGCTGGTGCGGCGCAGTCGACATGCCGGGTTCGGAAATTTGAAGTAAGGCCATAGGATGATTCTGTTCGGATTCTGCCAGTTCAGTCAGGCAAGGCGATACGAATGCCCAGACCGATGAAGGCGCAGCCCGCAAGGCGGTTCAGTTGCACGGAAGCAGAAGCGCGACGCCGGAAATAGGCGCCGACGATGCCGGAGAAAAAAGCGATGGCACTGAAGATAGCCAGTGCCTGCACAATGAAAATCGCGGCCAGCAACAGCATCTGCGCAGGCACGTGGCCCGCTTCCGGATGGATGAATTGCGGCAGAAAGGCGATGAAAAACAAGGTGACTTTGGGATTCAGAATATTGGCGATCACGCTTTGCCAGTAGATGGTGCGCAGTGGAATCTGCGGTGCGTCGCCGTCAACATTCATGCTCAGCGTCGAGGCAGCGGAACGCAGGGTGCGGATGCCGAGATAGACCAGATACGCCGCGCCGGCATATTGCAGGGCGTGATACGCCGGCGGATAAGCCTTGATGACTGCGGCAAAGCCGCATACCGCCAGCGTCGTGTGAAACAGCAGGCCGGAGGCGAAACCGCAAGCAGCAACCAGCCCGGCTTTTCGACCCTGCGCGATGCCGCGCGTCAGCACATAGATATTGTCCGGACCTGGGGCCAGGGTCAATGTCATTGCAGCCAGCAAAAAGAGGAAGACGTCGGGCATGTCGGTTCAGGTCGCGGTGGAATTCAGTGAACGTGCTTGGATTAAGTGCTTGAATTGTAGGTGCGACTTGTGGATCGCTTGAACATGTCGTGCAGATTTGCGATTTACCGTACTCAGCTCTGTCCGGTTTGCTGACTTAACTCAACCTTCGATCAGACTGAAAACGGAATCGATCTCTTCGCCGAATTTTTCCAGAAACATCAGTTGCCGCACCAGCTGCGCCGCCTGCGTGAAATCGTCCGCATCCAGCAGGACTTCAATCCGCGCCACCTCCGCCTTACGGGCCTGCTTCAGTTCCTCGTGCAGGGTTTCCAGAGCCGTCAGATCCTTGCCGGCACGTGCATCATCCAGGGTTTCGCGCCACTCCATCTGCTGCATCAGAAAACCCGGCGCCATCGACGTATTCGATTCAGTCTGCAGATCAACGCCATTCAGCTCGCACAGATAACGCGCGCGCTTGAGCGGGTTCTTGAGAGTCTGATAGGCCTCGTTGGCGCGCGTCGCCCATTGCATCGCCACTCGCTTCTCGGCATCGCCCGCGTGGGCAAACTTGTCCGGATGCGCCTGATTCTGCACACCGTGGTAGGCCGACTCCAGGGCTTTTAGGTCGACTGCAAAACGCTGCGGCAGATGGAACAGGGCGAAGTGATTTTGCATAAGTTCAAAAAATAAAAAGCCTGTCGGACTTCAACAGGCTTGGCAAAACTGGAGACCGGCAATCAGGAGTGGATCATGGCCAAAGAACGTCTGAGGCTATCGCTGATTATCTGGCTAAGCACTGAATATAAGGGAACGCTGCGAAGCTCAGATGCGGAAGCTTTCGCCGCAGCCGCATTCGTCCTTCATGTTCGGATTCTGGAACTTGAAGCCTTCGTTCAGGCCTTCGCGCGCGAAATCGAGTTCGGTGCCATCAATATAAGGCAGGCTTTTCGGATCAACATATACGCGAATGCCGCGCGACTCGAAGACCTGATCTTCAGCGACTTCTTCGTCCACATATTCCAGCTTGTACGCCAGACCGGAACAGCCGGTGGTACGCACGCCCAGACGCAGGCCTATGCCTTTGCCGCGCCGTTCCATGTAGCGACTGATATGTTTCGCAGCTTTTTCTGTCAGTGTGATTGCCATGATGCCTGCCTTTTTTGCTTGCCTGGCGAAACCCGCCGGGATGATCTTCAATGCCGATATTGCCCTGGCCCACGAAAAATCAAGCGGATTTCGCTACTGCCAGCCTTGCTGCTCAACCCGACCACTACGTCGGGCAAAGCCTCTTAGCTTGTTACGGTGTCGCATTCAGCCGATCAGGCGGCGACCTTTTGCTCGGTCGTGCCGTGCTTGGACTTGTAGTCCTGAATCGCGGCTTTGATCGCATCTTCAGCCAGAATCGAACAGTGAATCTTGACCGGCGGCAGCGCCAGTTCTTCTGCGATCTGTGTGTTCTTGATGGACAGCGCCTGATCGAGCGTCTTGCCCTTGACCCATTCGGTGACCAGCGACGACGAAGCAATCGCCGAGCCGCAGCCGTAGGTCTTGAATTTTGCATCGAGAATCACGCCGTCGGCGCCGACCTTGATCTGCAACTTCATCACGTCGCCGCACGCCGGCGCGCCTACCATACCAGTGCCTACGGTTTCGTCGCCCTTTTCGAAGGCGCCGACATTACGTGGGTTTTCGTAGTGGTCGAGTACTTTTTCCGAGTAAGACATTTTGATACTCCTTGAGGATTTGTTCCGCTGCCATCGCCGCTTAACTTAAAACGTCGCGACCGCTGCAGCGCGCGTTATTTTAATGTGCTGCCCACTGAATCGTGCTGATGTCGATGCCGTCTTTGTACATGTCCCACAGCGGCGACAGTTCGCGCAGCTTGCCGACCTTGCTCTTGATCAGATTGATGGTGAAGTCGACATCTTCTTCAGTCGTGAAACGGCCGATGGTAAAACGAATCGAGCTGTGCGCCAGTTCGTCGCTGCGGCCCAGCGCGCGCAGAACATATGACGGCTCCAGGCTGGCCGAGGTGCAAGCCGAGCCTGACGACACCGCGATGTCCTTGATCGCCATGATCAGCGACTCGCCTTCAACGTAGTTGAAGCTGACGTTAAGGTTATGCGGTACACGGTGATCCATGTCGCCGTTGATATAGGTTTCTTCGACTTCCTGCAGGCCCTTGGCCAGACGATCGCGCATGGCGCGGATCTGCGCCAGTTCAGTATCCATCTCTTCACGGGCGATGCGGAAAGCTTCGCCCATGCCGACGATCTGATGCGTCGCCAGCGTGCCGGAACGCAAACCGCGCTCGTGACCGCCGCCGTGAATCTGCGCTTCGATACGCACACGCGGTTTGCGACGCACGTACAAGGCGCCGATACCCTTCGGGCCGTAAGTCTTGTGCGCCGAGAAACTCATCAGATCGACCTTCCAGTTTTCCAGATCGATCTTGACCTTGCCGGTTGCCTGCGCAGCGTCGGAGTGGAAAATGATGCCCTTCTGACGACAGAATTCGCCGATTTCAGGAATAGGCTGGATCACGCCGATTTCATTGTTGACCAGCATGACCGAAATCAGGATGGTGTCCGGGCGCACGGCTTCGGCAATCTGCTCGACGGTCACCAGACCATTGTCTTGCGGTTGCAGATAAGTCGCTTCGAAGCCTTGACGCTCCAGTTCGCGGAAAGTATCCAGCACAGCCTTGTGCTCGGTCTTTACCGTGATGATGTGCTTGCCCTTGGTCTTGTAGAACTGCGCTGCACCCTTGATCGCCAGGTTGTTGCTTTCGGTGGCGCCGGAAGTCCAGATGATCTCGCGCGAATCGGCGTTGACCAGCTTGGCGACTTCTTCACGCGCATCTTCAACCGCCTTCTCGGCCGACCAGCCATACATGTGGCTGCGCGATGCCGGATTACCGAATTGCTCGCGCAGGTAAGGAATCATCTTGTCGGCCACGCGCGGATCAACCGGCGTGGTTGCCGAGTAGTCCATGTAGATCGGGAAATGCGGTGCCTTCAGGGTATCCAACAGGCTTTTTTCCAGTGGTGCATTCATAATCTTCAAAACTCCAATCAAGCCGCTGCGTGAGGGCGGTGCATTACAACCACGCTTTGTTTGTCAGTCAGACGATGCTCCTGCCCCTGCTCCTTGTGGTGCTGCTGATCCACCAGATCCTGCAGCGAAACGGAGTCAAGGTACTCGACCATCTTTTCATTCAGGGTCGACCACAGGTCGTGCGTCATACAGCGCGTTCCGCCCGGATGCGAGGCGCTGTGGCAATTTTCCTTGCCGCCGCACTGAGTTGCATCCATGGGTTCGTCCACTGCGATGATGATGTCCGCCACCGACACGTCCTGAGCCTTGCGCGCGAGGTTGTAACCGCCCCCCGGACCACGTACTGACTCGACGATCTGATGACGTCGCAATTTGCCGAACAACTGCTCCAGATATGATAAAGAAATTTCCTGGCGCTCGCTGATCGCGGACAAAGTCACAGGCCCGTTGCCTTGGCGCAAGGCCAAGTCAATCATCGCTGTCACGGCAAACCGACCTTTGGTAGTTAATCGCATGAAATTCCTGCTCCAGAAACAAGTTGAATACCGGCTCCCTGAATTCCCGAATATTTGAGTCAAGTATATCAAACCTGAGTAAATCTGTCAGGTACTGATTAAATCGGAAATCTCGCAGCCGCAATCGCCCTGTCCTGCCGCGCTACAAAAGAATCCACTGCCGCTGAGCAGGCCAGGCTCAGCACGCGTGAATACCTCGCCAGAAAGTCGGCTCCGCCTGATTTAAAGGCCTGCCGCGTCGATCATCAGAAAGCGATCTGATAAGATGTCACATCACCGCAACACCTTCTTCGCCATTGCCTATGCCAGCGCGTGCAGTGTCATCAGGCATTGACCAGCAAATTCCGGCAAATTGACGATGAAGTCGATGCTGCAACCGCCATTACGACAAGTACAAAATTATGACCGTCAGCGATTCTCCCAGCCCATTGATCCGCCCACGCCGCAAGGCCCAGAGCCTGTCGCAGGAGGTGGTCGCCGCGATTTCCGAGATGATTGCCAAGGGCCAAATCAAGCCGGGCGACAAACTGCCGACCGAATCCGAGATCATGCAATCGCAAGGCGTCAGCCGCACCGTCGTGCGCGAAGCCATTTCGCGGCTGCAGGCAGCCGGTCAGGTCGAAACCCGCCACGGCATCGGCACTTTTGTGCTGGAAGCAAAAAAGGGATCGAACATCAACATCGATCCGGCCACCATCACCACCATGAAGGATTTGCTCGCCCTGCTTGAATTGCGGATCAGCCTGGAAACAGAAACTGCCGGTCTGGCAGCGGCGCGCCGTACCGACGCTCAGCTCAAGGAAATCCGGCTGGCGCTGGATGCCTTCAAAGATAATCTGGCCAAGGGCGGCGACACCGTCGGCCCCGACTTCCGCTTCCACTTCCAGATTGCCAACGCCACCGGCAATCGCTATTTCATCGAGATTCTGAGCCACCTCGGCGCCGGTGTGATTCCGCGCAAGCGTCTGAACACGGCTGAACTGGCGCGCGATCCGCAAGCCAGCTATCTCGACCGCGTGCAACGCGAACACGAAGACATCTACGAAGCCATTGCCCGTGGCGACAGCGAAGCGGCACGCGCCGCCATGCGCAATCACCTCACCAACAGCCGCGAACGCCTGCGCCGGGCGCAAATCGAGGCCGAAGCAGGCGCTTCCGCGCAAACCCCACAAAAATAAAGCCGGCATTAAAAAATGCTGGCATTCTCAAAATCCATGTTGTACGATGACTGATATCTTAAAACGATAAATAAGAAGACCAAGAGATTTTCATCCAATTCCTTTTACATTGAGTTGACACGTCATGTACACACCACAAGATCTGAAGCACATCCTCTCCTCCGGCTTGCTGTCGTTCCCGCTGACCGACTTCGACGAGCAAGGCGAATTCCGCCCCAAGACCTACATCGAGCGCCTGGAATGGCTGGCCCCTTACGGCGCCAGCGCGCTGTTCGCAGCCGGCGGCACCGGTGAATTCTTCTCGCTGGTGCCGGGCGAATATTCAGATGTGATCCGCACTGCGGTGGAAACCTGCCGTGGCAAGGTGCCTATCATCGCCGGCGCCGGCGGCCCGACCCGCACTGCCATCGCTTACGCGCAAGAAGCCGAGCGCCTCGGCGCACACGGCATTCTGCTGATGCCGCATTACCTGACCGAAGCCAGCCAGGACGGTATCGCCGCTCACGTTGAAGCCGTCTGCAAATCGGTCAAGTTCGGCGTCATCATTTACAACCGCGCGGTCTGCAAGCTGGATGCCGATACCCTGCTGAAGCTGGCTGATCGCTGCCCTAACCTGATCGGCTTCAAGGATGGCGTCGGCGAGATCGAGCCGATGGTGAAAATCCGCCGTCGTCTGGGCGACCGCTTCACCTACCTCGGCGGCCTGCCGACTGCCGAAGTCTACGCTGCGGCCTATAAGGCGCTGGGCGTACCGGTTTACTCCTCGGCCGTGTTCAACTTCATTCCCAAGACTGCGATGGACTTCTACCACGCGATCGCCAAGGACGACCACGAAACCGTCGGCCGCCTGATCGACGACTTCTTCCTGCCTTACCTGGAAATCCGCAACCGCAAGGCCGGCTATGCCGTCTCCATCGTCAAGGCCGGCGCCCGCGTGGTTGGCCACGATGCAGGTCCGGTACGCACACCGCTGACCAACTGCACCGAAGCCGAGCACGAAGAACTGGCCGCGCTGATCAAGAAGCTCGGCCCGCAATAAGCATTTCAGGGCCACTCTCCGGATCACGGGAATCATCAGAGAGATCACCCCTGCAAACCGGCCGCATCCTGCGCGGCCGGTTTTTTCATTTTTGCAGCAGCTGCCAATCAGTAACCGCGACAACGACCAGACCGGCATCAGGCTTATGCACCATCGAAATTCAAACCTGAACAGGCTAGCCGGCCATCCCCATATTCCACTTCGTTAAGGAGATCACTCATGACGCAATTTGCAAACTACATCAACGGCGAATGGCTGCAAGGCGCCGCCGTCACGCGCAATATCAATCCCTCCGATCTGAGCGATCTGGTCGGCGAATATGCACAGGCGGATGCCAAGCAGGCCGACATCGCCATCTCGGCTGCGCATCAGGCCTTTCCGGCCTGGAGCACCGGCAGCATTCAGGCCCGTTCGGATGCGCTGGACAAGATCGGCAACGAGATCCTGGCGCGCAAGGAAGAACTGGGTCAGCTGCTGTCGCGCGAAGAAGGCAAGACGCTGCCGGAAGGCATAGGCGAAGCCGCGCGCGCCGGCAACATCTTTAAATTCTTTGCGGCTGAAGTGCTGCGCATTCAGGGCCAGAAACTGGCCTCGGTGCGCCCCGGCATGGATGTGGAAATCACGCGCGAACCGCTGGGCGTGATCGGCATCATCGCGCCCTGGAATTTCCCGCTCGCGATTCCGGCGTGGAAGATTGCGCCGGCGCTGGCCTACGGCAACACCGTAGTCTTCAAGCCGGCGGATCTGGTGCCCGGCAGCGGCTGGGCGATTGCTGAAATCATCAGCCGCTCGGGCATTCCGTCCGGCGTATTCAATCTGGTGATGGGCCGTGGATCGGTGGTCGGCCAGCGCTTCATCGAAGATCGTCGCGTCAGCGGCATCTCCTTTACCGGCTCGGTCGCCACCGGCAATCGTGTGGCGCAAGGCTGCATCACGCGCATGGCAAAGTTCCAGCTGGAAATGGGCGGCAAGAATCCGATGGTGGTGCTCAATGACGCCGATCTGAATGTGGCTGTCAGCGCCGCAGTACAAGGTGCGTTTTTCTCGACCGGCCAACGCTGCACCGCCTCCAGCCGCATCATCGTTGAAAAGGGAATCTACCCGCGCTTCATCGAGGCAGCTCGCGCGCAACTGGAAGCCGTGCGCGTCGGCCACGCGCTGCAGAAGGAAAGCCAGATCGGCCCGGTGGTCGATCAGTCGCAGCTCGATCAGAACCAGTCGTATGTCGCCATCGGTAAGGACGAAGGTGCCAAGCTGGTGATCGGCGGCGAACGTCTGCAGCGCGACACCGAAGGCTTCTACATGGCGCCGGCGCTGTTCGCGGACTGCAACAACGACATGCGCATCTCGCGTGAAGAAATCTTCGGCCCGGTCGCCGCCGTCATCCCGGCCGACAATTACGAGCATGCGCTGCAACTGGCGAACGATACCGAGTTCGGTCTTTCGTCCGGCATCTGCACTACCTCGCTGAAGTACGCCACCCACTTCAAGCGTCACGCGCAAGCCGGCATGGTGATGGTCAACACCGCCACTGCCGGCGTCGATTACCACGTACCCTTCGGCGGCCGTAAAGGCTCCAGCTACGGCGCGCGCGAGCAAGGCGCTTATGCAGCGGAGTTCTACACCACGGTCAAGACGGCTTATACGGCGGCGTAATAATCCGGATCGGTTTCGGTTTTCTATAAGCAATAAAAAAGCCGGCATCAGCCGGCCATCGCAAGACGTGGCGCGGAAGTCTGACTTCCGCGCCTTTTTTATGGCGGCTCAGCGCCTCAGAACTCTTCCCAATCCTGCCCTTCGTCCTTGGCGCGGCTGCTGGCCGGCGCCGTGCTGCGCGCAGCAGGCGATGCCAGCTTAGGCGCGTCGCCAGACGCCCTGGCAGGCTGTGCGGTCGCAGCTGCGACCGGTTTCTTGACGGCGGTACGCACCGGGGCCGCTGGCTTGAATGCGGCGCCGGAAGCGGTGCCGGCAGCACTGTTCGTACCGTTCGCCGCCACGCTCTGCGTCGCATCGATCTTGAAGATACTGACCGCACCGACCAGATTGGTGGCCTGCGACTGCAGCGATTGCGCCGCCGCAGCGGCCTGCTCCACCAGCGCCGCATTCTGCTGCGTCACTTCATCCATCTGCGTAATCGCCTGATTGACCTGCTCGATGCCGCTGCTCTGTTCACGACTGGCTTCGGCGATTTCGCCGACGATGTCGGTCACGCGCTTTACGCTGTCGACCACATCGCTCATGGTCATGCCGGCTTCGCCTACCAGCTTGCTGCCGGCATCGACTTTTTCGACCGAGTCGGCGATCAGCTCCTTGATTTCCTTGGCGGCGCTGGCGCTGCGTTGCGCAAGGCTGCGCACTTCCGAGGCCACCACTGCAAAACCTCGGCCCTGCTCACCGGCGCGGGCCGCTTCCACTGCGGCATTCAAGGCGAGGATGTTGGTCTGGAAGGCAATGCCGTCGATCACGCTGATGATGTCCACGATCTTGCGCGAAGAGGTATTGATGGCATCCATGGTATCGACTACCTGCGCCACCACCGCGCCGCCCTTGATCGCGACAGTCGATGCCGAATGCGCCAGCTGGTTGGCCTGCATCGCGTTCTCGGCGTTCTGCTTGACGGTGCCGGTAAGCTGCTCCATCGAGGCCGCGGTTTCTTCCAGCGAACTGGCCTGCTGTTCGGTGCGTGAGGACAGATCCATGTTGCCGGCCGCAATTTCCCTGGCATTGGTATCGATGCTGTCAGAGCTGCTGCGCACCTGCGACACGGTATTCAGCAGACTTTGCTGCATGCTGCGAATCGCCAGAAAGAGCTTGCCGATTTCATTGCTGTTCTTGACCTTGACGGTGGCGGTGAGATCGCCGCTGGCCACCTGATTCAGAAATTCCACCGCGCGGTTGAGCGGCTTGATGACGATATTGTTGAGAATAGCCTGGACCCCGATCACCATCAGCAGCGCCACGGCAAGACCGATGCCGACCATCCATATCACCAGCTTGTATTCAGTCTGACGCTTTTCCACCGCATCATCGTTGAGCTGCATCGCCAACTTCTGGTACTTGTCCAGCGCGGCACTGAAACGCTGTCCGCCGACCGTAATATCCTTGCCGTTGATCGTGGAATAGGCGGCGGTATCGCCGCCCTTGAGCGCATCGGATGATCGCTTGAGCGCATCCGACAATTGCTTGACCGATTCGATCAGCTCGATCTTGACCGCCTCGTCCTGGCCGTCCAAGGCCGGCAAGGCCGCGAACTCATTCATTTGCTTCAGCGTGCGGTCATACGTGGTCTGCGCGCTGGCCAGGGCCGAATCGCGCACCTTCTCGTCGTTCTGCTCTTTGAGCGCGCTGTAGGCGCGCGTCAGCGCGGCGCGCGTACGCGTAGTGTCCTTGTAGGCATCGTTGATGAGCAAGGTCCGCTCGGTGATCTCGTGCACAAAAGTGGTCGAGTCATTCGCCCGCCCCAGTGCAAAGATGCCAACCGCTGCACCCACCACAATCATGCTGGAAAACAATACCAGCGCCGCCGTCAATGTAAAGCGAACAGTGACATTCCGCATTCCCGATCTCCGCTCAATTTAATTCATGTTGTAACCAGATGGCCTGAAGCCCGTCTGCCAGACTCTGTGACTGGAAACGGTCTTCTCCCCCGGGCGGATTGTCGTATAAAAAAATAGCGGGTTCGCTATCCCAGATCAAACAAACCGCATCTCCCGCCGGCGCCTGATCATGATCAAAAGACATTTTAATTCTCGATGCGAGGCGCCCCGAGGGCCTGCAAGACAGGCCGACGAGCGAAAGTATGCCGCGTCGCCGGCCGAATCAATCCTCACGGAAGATCGATGATTTCGACCCAATTCGGGTTCTTGCCGAGGGTATAGCGATACAAGACTGACAACATGCCGTTGTCGGGATTGATGGCGTAGCTGGTAAGTGCATTCGATTTCTGCCCCACGGCCAGCAGATATTTGCCCTGCGGATCGATGTTGAAACCGCGCGGCTGGGTTTCGGTCGGGTTATTGAAAATGCGAGTAAGGCGGCCGCTGGCGGCATCGACCCGATAACCGCTGAGGGTGCTGGAAGTGCGTTCGCTGACGTACAGGAAGCGGCCGTCCGGCGTCAGATGCAGGTCGGCGGTCGCCAGTTGTTCGCTGCTGCGGAAGTCATCCGGCAAGGCCGAATCGGTCGCCAGCAGCTTGAACGTGCCCCGGGCGGCGTCGTACTCGTAGGTGTTGACGGTGCCGTCCAGCTCATTGGTCGAATAGACAAAACGACGGTCGCGCGCGAACACAAAGTGACGCGGTCCGGCGCCGGCCTTGGTCGACACTGACGGCGGATCATTGGGCGTGAGTTTGCCGGTAGCAACATCAAATCGATATTGCAGAATCACATCGCTGCCCAGATTGGAAGCAAACACGTAAGCATTGGCCGGATCGCTGCCGATGGCATGCGCATTCTTGCCGGTCGGAATCACCGACAAGGGCGGCGTCTGCACCGTGCCGTCGGCGCCGATCGCATTCACTGAAATCTTGTGGCCAGTGTAGGAAGCGGCAAACAGATAGCGTCCGGTTTTATCGGTCGCCAGATTGGCCATGTTGTCCGCCAGCGGCACTGTGGATAGCATCTTCAGCTTGCCGCTGACCGCGTCGATGGCGTAGCTGGCCACCGAGAACGGTTGCGCGCGTAGCGAGGCATACAGAAATTTACGGTCCGGGCTGATCGCCAAAGGCATCACCGTACTGCCGGTGGCGACCTTGTCCAGCAGGCCGAGACTGCCGTCCTGCATGTTGAGTTGCAGGACATAAATATCCTGGCTATCGGCATTCGAGACATAGGCGACGGTGCCGGCCTGTGCGCCGGCGCCGGCCAGCAGACCGCTTGCAACTGCAGCCGCAATGGCCAGACGCTTCAGGGGCGACGATGAAATTGCAGATGCGGATGCAGATGAAACTGCGGATGAAATTGTTGTTGCAGCAGGCATGGTGTCTCCTTGGCGTTTATTTATGTTTTGCTTCCCCGTGCGAGCTCACCCTGCACCAATCGCGCCAGCGCATGAATTGCCCGTCTCTTTATCGATGAAGTTTGTGCGATGAAATCGTGACAGCGCGTCTGCAACAGATGGCCGGCACGCTGCAGGAGCCAGTCAGTGCTCAGGCAATCAGGCAATCAGGCAATCAGGCAATCAGGCAATCAGGTAATCGGCGCCGGATTGAACAAGGTCAGCGCATTGTGCAGCTTCCAGTGTTCCGCCCAGGTTTTCTTGCCGCTGGCGACGTCCAGCATGAGCTGAAACAACTCCCAGCCGACGTCTTCAATCGTGGCCTCGCCGCTGGCGATACGGCCGGCGTTGACGTCCATCAGATCGTGCCAGCGTCGCGCCAGCTCATTGCGCGTGGCGACCTTGATCACCGGCACCGCCGCCAGGCCATAAGGCGTGCCACGGCCGGTGGTGAAGATATGCAGATTCATGCCGGCGGCCAGTTGCAGCGTGCCGCAGACGAAATCGCTGGCCGGCGTGGCGGCATAGATCAGCCCCTTTTGCTTGAGCTTGTCGCCCGGCGACAGCACGCCCGAAATCGGGCTGCTGCCGGATTTGACGATCGAGCCCATGGCCTTTTCCACGATGTTGGCGAGACCGCCCTTCTTGTTGCCGGGCGTGGTGTTGGCGCTGCGGTCGACGCCGCCGTTGGTCAGGTATTTGTCGTACCAGTCCATCTCGCGGATCATGGCTTGCGCCACTTCTTCGTTGACCGCGCGCGAGGTCAGTTGATCGATGCCGTCGCGCACTTCAGTCACTTCGGAAAACATCACGCTGGCGCCGGCGCGCACCAGCAGATCGGTGGCAAAGCCGACCGCCGGATTGGCGGTGACGCCGGAGAAGGCATCGCTGCCGCCGCACTGCACGCCGACCACCAGATCGGCCGCCGGGCAGGTTTCGCGACGGCGCTTGTTCAGCTCTTGCAGACGCAGCTCGGCCATCTGCATGATGGAGTCAATCATGGAATTGAAGCCGACGTGTTCCGCATCCTGCAGGCAGACCACATAGGCGTCGCCTTCCTTGTGGATCGGGATCATGTTTTCCGGCAGCAGACGATTCGGCTGCAGTTTTTCGCAACCGAGACTGACCACCATGGCCTGGCCGCCGAAATTCGGGTTCAGGCTGATGTTGCGCAAGGTGCGGATCGGGATGTATGCATTCGGCGCATCGATGGCGACGCCGCAGCCGTAGGTATGTTCCAGCCCGACCACATCTTCCACATTGGGATACTTGGGCAGCAGCTCTTCGCGGATGCGCTTGACCGCATGCTCCACCACGCCGGCCACGCATTGCACGGTGGTGGTGATCGCCAGCAGATTGCGGGTGCCGACCGAACCGTCGGCATTACGAAAACCTTCGAAGGTATACCCCTCCAGCGCCGGCATCGGCGCCGGCTTGCGCGTGGCGATCGGCAGATTGTCGAGCTCGCGCGCCGGCGGCAAGGTCACCAGCGACTCTTCAATCCAGCTGCCCCTGGCGATATCGCGCACGGCGTAACCGATGGCGACGTCGTAGCGCACGATAGGCGCGCCCTGGGCGATATCGGTCAGCGCAATCTTGTGGCCTTGCGGCACACGATCGCGCAGCGTCAGGCCGTCGGCGAATACGGTGCCGGCCGGCAAGCCGCCTTCATTGACGACGATGGCGACATTGTCGGTGTCGTTCATCATGATGTAACGCGGTGCGTCTGCCTGGCGGGCGGCTGGGATTGTCTCGGTGCTCATGCTGATTCCAATACGGCTGAATACGGGTAAAGAAAACTGAAAATACGCTGAAAAATGAAACGCTCAATATCGCTGCAACAACGACGCCTGCGTCCCGGAAAGGACGCAGGCCACGGCATCAGTTGGCCGGCTTCAACTCAACGCGCTTGATTTCCTTGACGATGACAAGGTAGCTGATCACGGTGATCAGGGCATTGATGCCGACGAACACCAGCGCGCCGGAGAAAGAACCGGTTTCCTTCAGGATATAGCCGATCACGATAGGCGTGGTGATGCCCGCCACATTGCCGAACATGTTGAACAGGCCGCCGCTCAGACCGACGATTTCCTTCGGCGCGGTATCCGCCACCACGGCCCAGCCCAGCGCGCCGACACCCTTGCCGAAGAAAGCCAGCGCCATGATGCCGACTACCATCCACTGCGCATCGACGTAGTTGCACAGAATCATCGTCATCGACAGCAGCATGCCGCCGACGATAGGAATCTTGCGTGCCCAGGTGACGCTGAAACCGCGCTTGATCAGACGGTCGGAAATAATGCCGCCGACCACGCCGCCGATGAAACCGCAGATTGCCGGAATCGAGGCCACGATACCGGCCTTCAGGATCGACATGCCGCGCTCCTGCACCAGATATACCGGAAACCAGGTCAGGAAGAAGTAGGTGATCACATTGATGCAGTACTGGCCGATGTACACACCCAGCAGCATGCGGTTGCTCAGCAGTTGCTTGATGTAATTGTTCTTGGGCTTGGGGCCTGCGACCGCAGCCTTCTTGCTATCCATGTCGACCAGCCCGCCGCCGTCTTCGATGTGCTTGAGCTCGGACTGGCTGATCATCGGATGTTCCTTGGGGCTGTAGATGATCTTGCCCCAGATCAGCGCCAGCACGAGGCCGAACACACCCATCACGGTAAACACATGGTGCCAGCTGTAGGCATGCGTGATCCAGGCCATCAGCGGCGTGAACAGCACGGCCGCGAAATATTGTGCCGAATTGAAGATCGCCGAAGCGGTGCCGCGCTCCGCCGTCGGGAACCAGGCGGCGACGATGCGGCCGTTGGCCGGGAAGGAAGGAGATTCGGCCAGGCCGACCATGAAGCGCAGCATGAACAGGGTCACCACCGCTGCCGCCGTACTCATCCAGGTCACGCCGGCCTGCAGGATGGTGAACACCGACCACAGCGCGATGCTCAGCGCGTAGATCTTCTTGGAGCCGAACTTGTCGAGCAGCCAGCCGCCCGGCAATTGCGCCAGAACATAGGCCCAGCTAAAAGCGGAAAAAATGTAGCCCATGGTCACCGGATCCAGGCTCAGCTCCGATTTCATTGCCGAACCGGCGATCGACAGCGTGGCGCGGTCGGCGTAGTTGACCGTGGTCACCACAAACAGCATGAACAGAATCAGATAACGAATGTGGGTGGTCTGGCCCTTGCCGGCGGCTGCGGCGATATTGCTTGAACTCACTGAAATCTCCTGGCTTGATCTGCGGGCATCCATCCGCTTCGCCAACCTTGCATTCACTTGCCCTGCCATCTGGTCTGGAGGCAAAGCAGGAACACTGCACAAGGGCTGTCTCGGGATAGCTGTCGCTTTGTTTTTATTGGATTGACAAAATATTGATTGATAAAGTATCAATGGTTATAAGACGTCGTACAACATTGATCGGAGTATATCCAGCGTTTTTGGGATTTGCAAATAATCCTTTCAGCTTCCTGGATTTGTTTCCGCCTGAGCAATCAATCAGGCCAAGTTCCGCCTGTGTCCGCGTGCAGCCATCTGGCAAACCGGCTCATCCCCAGATCATCAAAATGAGCTTTTACGGGAATAAACGGAACGTGCAACGCTGCGAAACCGCGCACGAGTTGTATGACAATGTTTAAGGAATTCAAAAGTTCACCGGCTCAAAGCTTTTCAAAATGCGGGCCTGCGCTGGCAAGCATTCCTTACGTTCAATGATTGCTGGGAAGCGCCTTTGCTCCCCCGCGCCACCCAACCATAAAAGACAAAAACCCTACGGACTTCGATTTACCGATCAATCCCACGGGTGCTGTAATTGCCCTCCTCTTGCGACGCTCGTCGCACGCATGCAGAAAATCCACTCGCTGTCGGAACAGACGTTCAAGTTCGGCTTGAGCAATTCAAGGAAAAATCGATGAAGGCGCTCGATATCGCAGGCTCGCTGCTCACCAACTTTCGGCAAAGCTATCAACTCGAAATTCCCCGGGCCGGACTCACGGCAAACGCCTTCAGCGTGATCAGTTTCGAAGGGCATGAAACCCTGGGTGAACCCAGCCGCTTCGCCATCCGCCTGCATCATCCCGATCCGGATCTGACGCGACTCGACTATCTGAACGTGCCTGCAGTGTTTTCCATCCAGCCGCACGGCGTGTCCCCACCCGCAGATGTCGCGGCGATGGCGGGTCTGAATG
>NZ_JAQQFM010000016.1:0-61726 GCF_046025995.1 Herbaspirillum lusitanum | reverse complement strand
CCAAAGGCAAGCTCGAGCTGCAGGCGCAGAGCGATGCGATGGAGTTGACGGCCCTGAAGGACATCCAGATCGCCAGCGTGGACGGCAAGCTGGTGTTGTCGAGCACAAAAGAAGTCTGGATCGGCGCCGGAGGTTCTTATCTTCGCATCACGCCATCGGGCATCGAGAACGTGACGCCGGGGGATATCAATGAGCGGTGTGTGTTTTGGAGTGTGACTGGGGCAGGCGGCATGAACGTACCGCTTCCCACATTTCCAGAATCACGCCTGGATATGCCGGCGTCTCAATCGATCTCTCTATAAGCCATCAGAAAGATAAGCCTATGTTGATCAGCCCGCCATTTATCCTCCCGCCCGATCTGCAAGCGCACTACGGCAGCGATGAAGCCATACTCGAAGCCTCGATGCCACCGAGCTCTTCGCGTTTGCCGGAGATGTATGTGCCGGAAGGCAGCTTTCCGCTCAGCCGCAATCTCGGCTGGCACAACGGCGTGCATCTGGAAGCGCCGCAAGCCAATGGCGGCCGGCTGCCGGTCTGCGCGATTGCCGACGGCACCATCATCTTCACTCAGCTTCCTACAAAAACTACAGCGGATCCTCAGCACGGTCAGAATTACCCTGCTTTCGGACCTGATGCGGCCTGGAGCGACAACGGCTGCATCATCATCGAACACCAAACTGAAATCGGGGCGGATGGCACGGCCCCACCAGCATCAAGTTCTACAGCCTCCACATGCACCTTTCGTTCCTGATGAAAAGTTTCAGGACGGGCCAGCCCATACGCCGCAAGGATCAATTGGGACAGACAGGCCAGGTCTATGGGCGTGCCGCACAACTTCACTTTGAAATATGCTGCGACGACGTCAATCTCAGAAAGCTGATCGGCCGTACGCCAACATGGCTTGATCCCCAAAAGCCACCGACAAACACGGGCAGAACGGACACGATCTTCGGCAGCTTCTACTACTACCTGCCAGCAACCACACCCATTGATACAGGCGCAGACATGCCCGCCAAACACCTGCGCACCGCCCCACCGGTCGATACTCTGGGCATCGCACAATGGGTGGAAATGGACTATGGAGATAGCGGGGCCGGCCCCGGAACATGCGCCATCACCAGCTACACCGAACAAGGTGCATACGGCAACACGCGCAAAGACCGCGAGGCAGAATACAAGCTATATGCAGAGGCAAACAAGCGCCATAAGAGCGTACCTGCAGCAGATCCGGACATCACGAGCAGTCCATCAGGCTGGTACGAACTGTTGCGCTTCGGACGCAATCTCGGCAGAAGCGCGGCTGACAAAGACCCGCTGCCGGAGAACGCAGCGCACTGGCGCAGGATCAAAACGGTAGACGGTCAGGAGGTCTGGGCCGATCTGAACGCCCCCGGCGTCTGCCAATTCAGCGATGCCGACTTTCTGCCGGCCATGGGCTGGAACTGCTACGACGATGACAGCAATCCCGATGATCAGCGTTGCGACTCGGATCGTCTGAAGAACCTGCTGCGCACCGCCGGAGAACAGCCTCATCCGACGCTTACTGAAGATGATGAATACCTCATCAAAAGACTGAGCGAACCCGAGGTCAGAGAAAAACTGCGGCGCGTGATCTGCAAATTTCCTAGTGAATGGAACAGGGCCGACATCCTGCAGCGCCAGGGATGGATCAAGCAAGAGCGCGAAGAATTCAAAACCAATCCCGACAACTGGACACGCTTCGCCAGACATTGCGAGGCCATGAGCTTTGATAACTTACCTGCCACCTATCTCGATGCGCAATGGCATTTCCATCCGGTGGAGTTTATTCAGCACTTCAGGAAATGCGGGTGGCTGGATGAGGCGGATTTGGCGGTGATTTATCCAAGAACTGAAAGCAACAAACGAGAGCAGTACCGTTGCGCAATAAATAAGGCTTCTCGAAAATATGGAATTCTCAGCTATCTCCGAATGAGTCATTTTCACGGGCAAGGTGCGGTCGAATCAAATCACCTGCAATCAATGCAGGAATTCGGAGACCAGGAAATGTCGCGATATTCGGAGCGCCGACTTGGGCATTGGTATGGTTCGGATCAAAAGAAAGAACGAGATCTCTATTTCGAAACGGCGAAAAAAGATAAGAGATCATATTCATGGATAAACGGAAATTGCGGTCCGGTTGATGCCCAGAAATTCAGGGGAAGAGGATTTAAACAACTAACCGGCCTAGAGCTTTATGCTCAATATTATGTTTACCGGGGTTGGTTGAAAGAATCCGAATTTGACAAATACTGGTGGGATGATCCGCAATACGGTCCGGACAAGCAAATGCCGATGAAAAAGAGAGTTCCACGAATTGATGATCCCCAGAAGCTTGCGATAGACGAATACAACTGCATCGATTCAGGGGCTTTTTATATTGCCTGTTTCCGCTCGGCTGTCCTGAGAGAAATTGATAAAGACACTCTCTATAGCCTATCCTCCAAACAGGCCGCTGCAGAAGAAGAAAAAGTGATCGTAGCAGTAACTTTTGCGATCAATTCTGGGAAAAACGGACTTCCAGCCAGAATCGAATTCACCCATAAAAACAAAGTCAATTTCTTATGAAAATAATTTTTTTTATCTCATTCTATGTTCTTTTATGGAGCTCAGTTTGCAGTGCGGATCTTCAGTACAAATTGATAAATACCCTTCTTTTAAAGCCTATCAACGTGTTGGCATTTTCGGATCAAAACACAATGCTGGTAGCAAATGCAAAAGATAGAAAAATCTATTTCTATGATGCTCGAAATGGACAAAGGACTCGCACGTGTAAGTTGGACATTTCGGGAGAGAGTTTGCACTTAAGTTCCGATGGCCAATTTCTACTCTCCGACAGTTCGTACGCGATGACAAAGGATGCTGAATTTTGCCTTGGAACGATCCGGTTTTATACGATAAACGGAGTTAGAAAAAAGTCTGGAGATACTGCCGACACTTACCCATTCGCCTTTGTTGCGGATGCGAATTTGATTACAAAACGATTTTTCTTTTTGCAAATGAAATCTGCCGGCCCTCCGAAATACTATTCAGGCTATGTAGGCGTGTTGAATACAAAAACAAAAATATTTGAAATTGGAGAGGACACTCATCCTCTAAAGAAGGGAGAAATGGCCTTTCCAATGGGGTTGACGAAATACTCAAAATTCTCGATAGACGGTAGATATTTAGATGTATCTCCAGAGAGTGGCTATCCAGGTGTCTATGAAATTTCTTCCAAACAAAAATTGAATTCAGAAGACTCAGATATTGCGACGCAGTTCGGAACAGCCGATAAATGGAATTTAAGCCAGGGAACAGATAGGTTCAAAGGACTCTACGCCACGTCCGGAAATCTAAATTACTTCATCACAGATGCCCCCGATGTTTTTACCTCCGCAATATCAAGGGATGGAAGTTTTGTTGCGGTCGCTTATCGTGACTACGTCACTTGGACATCCAGAATCGAAATTTTTTGCAGAGAGTGCGAATCACAATAGCGATCTTTCGAGCACGCGAATGAACGTGGTGAGTACCGAAGTCGCGGATATTGCATCCGACTAATTAACAAGCTTCGAATCGGAGACGATCAACGTCCTTGTTCACATCGTCAATAGTGGAGAGAAACGATGTCCTGGCTGCAGAAATTTACTCACCAAAACAGATAATTTTGCGATGAAAAATACAGCCATTCTTTTTCTGAGTGCATCCCTATCCATCTCAGCGCAGGCCTAAAATTCTCAATACAAATACCTGAAAAAAATCTACAAAGGATCTGCCAACACAGTATTTTTCTCCGCTCTAAACACGCCTGCGGTGATTGATGGGAAAGAGAAAGCTATCTTTTTTTACGATTTTCCGAACGGGCAAAAAAACTGGAATGTAAGCTGGACACAGCGGGTGAAGATGTACGCCTGAGTTCGGACGGGCATTTCCTCTTGTCCGATGTCTTTTATGAGAGCACCGATGGCATCGAGTCATGTAACGGCACAATCCCATTTCTTCCTGCCGACGGGATAAAGAGAAAAAAGAGCGATACCTTAGATCGCTATCCTTCAGCCTTCGTTACCCCGGAACCTATGAAGTCCGCTCTCGCAAAGAAATAGATCCAAACACCCCCAAAATAGCATCGCAGTTTGATCCTGTTGAAAAATGGAAATTGATCCGTGATCCAAAAGAACCTAAAAGGCTATATGCCACGTCCGGAGTTATCAATTACTTTGTCACAGATTTTGAAGGTGATGTGGAGTGGGTAATTTCAAAAGATGGAAATCTTGTCGCGGTTCTTTTCTATTTCGATCCTGTCACGCGTATGTCCAGGATCGAGATATTTTGCAGAGACTGCGAATAACTAGATACTAGCCCAAGACATCCCAAAATGACTTGGTTTCAAATTCTCGTGATGTTCTCCTCACTGCAATCTCTTATTCGGTATTTACCAGAAAATATACTGGCAGCAGCATTCATAATTCTGACTCTTCACAAGGCTATCCCCCGACTGCTAAGCAACTGACCGGATTGAAGTCCCGCAATATTCTGATTGTCTTGCCGGGAAAATAGCTGCAGCAAAAAAATGAAAATCGTCAAAACTATTTCCGGTCGAATGCTTTCCTATTCAACAAAGCATTTCCGATCAAAAAAATGTGCGTACTCGGCCCGGCCTCGTTTTGCAGTTCATAAAAAATAAAAAAGCCTCTACCAGATCGGTAGAGGCTTTTTTCTTCATCGCATGCAATAGACCACCACCCCGCCTCGCCTGACCAATTGCCTACACAGGCTGATCCGCAGGCCGCCGGCGACGTTCCATCGGCGTCTGATCATCGGTGTAGTCCAGATCGCGATCCGGTTTCATGCGCAGGGTCATCAGTGCGCCGATCAGCAGGAAGATGCCGGAGCCGACGAAAGGTAAATTCCAGTTACCGGTCATGTCGATCACTGCGCCGAATACCACCGGCGAAATGATGGTGGCCAGTGCGGCGCCGGTGTTGAGCATGCCGCTTGCGGTGCCGGTGTATTTCGGCGCGACGTCCATCGGCACCGCCCAGATGGGGCCTATGGTCAGTTCCAGCGCGAAGAAGGCGCCGGACAGACACCAGACGACGACGTTGACGTCGTGACTCAGCATCACCGGCACCAGGAAGCCGGCGGTACCCAGCAGGCTCAGCGCAATCACGCCTTGCCGCGCCATGCGCAGGCTGCCGGTTTTCTTCAGGATGCGGTCGCTGATCAGGCCGCCGGTGACGTCGCCCACCACGCCAGCGAAGAACACGCCGGATGCAAAGATGGCGGATTTCTTCAGGTCGAGGTTGTAGGCGCTCATGAAATAAATCGGCACCCAGCTGAAGAACAGCGTATTGGTCCAGACCTGGCAGAAGTAGACAAAGATGGTCGGCGACATGCGATGCAGGATTTTCTTCCACGGCGTGTCGACACCGTTGGCGCCGGCCGGCTGGTGCTCGGGCAGACGCGCCAGTTCGAGTTCGTTGATCGATGTGTGCTCGCGCGGATTGTCTTTGTAATAGACGGCCCAGATGATGATCCAGATCGTGGTCAGCGCACCGACGATGACGAAGGCCGCGCGCCAGGAATGCAGCGCAATCAGCAAGGCCACGATCGGTGGCGCCACGGCATTGCCGAGACGCGAAAAAGAGTGCGTGATGCCTTGCACGAAGCCGCGATCCTTGCGCTGAAACCAGTTGGTGATGGCGCGCGCCTGCGCCGGCAATGCAGCGCCCTCGCCTATACCCAGCAACAGACGTGCAAGCACCAGCGAGGCCAGACCGCTGACGAAGCCGGTGAGAATGGTGGCGACCACCCAGATCGAACCGCACACGATCAGCGTTTTCTTCGCGCCCATCTTGTCGGCGAACCAGCCGCCGATGATCTGAAACACGGCATAGGTATAACCGAAGGCGGAAAAGGCGACGCCCAGGGTCGTGTTGCTGAGGCCGAGTTCGGCCTTGATCGGCCCGGCTGCCGCGGCCAGATTGACTCGATCGAGATACAGGATGAAGGACATCGCGCAGAAGATGGCCAGCATGTACTTTTGCACATGCGTGGCGCGCGCGGAATTGGGATGAGTTTGCATGGTCTCCTCTTGCTTTGTTTTGTTGAGCATCTCTGCGGACGCTGCAATCGGTGATTCAGTCATTGGGGCGAAGCCGACCGGCACCGACCTTTGTCGGGTCGATCAGCCGCATAGGGCCGTCTCAGGCAGCGGCGGCCTCAGCGGCGCCGGCTGCGCTTTTTGCGGCGACGCGATTTTCGCCCATGCGGCAGGCCAGCTCAAAGGCGTTCTGCATCGCAGTGACGCTGGCGATGCCCTGGCCGACGATGTCGTAAGCCGTGCCGTGGGCCGGCGTGGTGATCGGGATCGGCAGGCCGCCTTCCACCGTCACGCCGACTTCGAAGCCCATCAACTTGGTCGCGATCTGGCCCTGATCGTGGTACATGGTGACGATACCGTCCAGTGCGCCGGCCTTGGCGCGCAGGAAGATGGTGTCGGCCGGGAATGGACCTTCGGCCGGGCAACCGGCTCTGGCGGCCAGCGCGATGCCAGGCTCGATGACGTCGATTTCTTCCCGGCCGTAGTTGCCGCTGTCGCCGTTGTGCGGGTTGAAGCCGCACACACCGATGCGCGGCGCTGGCTTGCCGGCGGCGCGGAAAGATTCGGTCAGCATGCAGATGGCGGAGGACACCGACTGCGGTGTCAGTACCGATGAAACGTCCTTAAGCGGCATGTGCGAGGTAACGCGGCCGGTCCATAGCTCATCCAGAATGTTCAGCTCGCCGCACAGGCCGTCGTACTTCAGCAGTTTGGCGAACCAGCGCATTTCATCTTCTTCATGCATGCCGCCCTTGCGCATGGCGCCCTTGTTGAGCGGCGCGAAGCATAGCGCATCGGCTTCGCCGGCTTCCACCATGCGCGTGCCCAATGTCAGCGATTCGAGAATGAAGCGGCCATTCTCTTCGGCCGCAACAGAGGGCGTGAACTCTTGCGACATGCCCGGCCAGTCGACAATGCGGAACCAGTCGGAGGCCGCCGGCAGGTTCAGACCGGTGCTTTGCGCAGCGCGCTGCAGGGCCGGTTGATTGCCGATCAGGCTGATGTCGGCGCGCTCAGCTATGCCGGGGGATGCCAGCAGGCGCAGGATCAACTCAGGGCCGATGCCGGCCGGGTCGCCGATGGTCAGCGCGATACGAGGCTTAGGGGAATGCTTGTTCGAAACGACGCTCATGGGTGCTCCTCTGTTCTGTGTTTTGGTCGGCCAGGCCCCTCCTTGACATGATCAATGGCATGCAGCCCGCCATCAGGATCGGATGCAGCATTGCCCGCTCAGCGCGGCAAGGAAGGAATGAGCCAGACTATACGGCGGCGACCGCGCCGGACTCCATCGCTCATTCGCTGAAGCTGGTTTCGCTTTTTGCGAAACCGCCTGAAAAGCCTTTTTCATAAAGGCTTTCAGCACGATCGAAATCGACAATCAAGACCGCGAGGATTGAGCCAAGGAAATTTTTCAGGAGCGCATGGCACTGCGGATCACTCCCCGGGCGAAGATAGAAATTTGCCGCAAAGGTAGGAGCCGGCCGTCCTGCCTGCCTGCGCCATGTCGGAAGGCCGGCCGTAATCATGTCGGGATCCGATAGAATCGGGTCGCGTTGGACGCCATGACCGCCTCGATGTCTCCATGCGGAAGATGCGCCAGTGCGGCCATGAATGTTTCAAGTAAGGTGTCGTAATCAACCTTCACAGACGACACCGGGAAATTGGAGCCGAACATGCAGCGCGACGCCCCGAAGATTGCTATCGCCTGCCGCACGATGTCTTGCACTTCAACCGGATTCCAGTCTGCGTCCCGGATGCCGAATTCGGAAAGCTTGATCATCACGTTGGGATTATCGGCAAGCCGCTCAAGCCGTTTGCGCCAGATCGCCAGCCCTTCCTTGCTGCGGTCCCAGGGCAGGCCGGAATGGTTGAGGGCTATCGGAATACCCGGAAATTGACGGGCAACTTCTGCAGCCTCCGCAAGATGCCATACCGGCACACGTAAATCCCACGACCAGCCATGCTTCTCCAGCAACGATAATCCCTGCAGCCAGCGCGCATCCCGCATTCCGCCGACCAGCGGCTTTTCAGGGAGGCCGGGCGCAGACAGCGTCGCCGGCTTGCAGCGTATTCCCCGCACCAGAGGAAACGCCGACTGCTGCTCCAGCCGTGCCTCAATGTCGGACGCGCCGAAATCTGCATAGGCGATCACCGCATTGGGGAAACCATATTTTTCATGAATCCGCTGTAGCCATGCGGTCTCATCAAGCTGCTCGGAACGATCTCGCTCCGCCTCGATATGTACCGTACCGACAACAGGAAAATGCCGGCTTTGTCGCAGATAATCCGGCGGCATAAAGTCGCAACAGAAGCCCTGGTAAGGCCCGAGGAAGAAATGCTCAGCGTCGTATTCATCCTGTAGCCATGGATAATGCCCGGCCGCCAGATCCCACAAATGATGATGCGCATCGACAATCGGCACCGTCTGCGGGGTCCATCGCTTATCGGTTTGTCCGTGAATGGTGTTCATTGTTGAGCTTGCAGGAAGGCTGCCAGGTATGTGAATCAGGACTGGGAGGAGTCTTTGGCTTTCTGGCCCGGGACCGGCACCAGCGCCACCAGCCCGGCGGCGGCGATCAACACGACCGCCAGCATCAGAATCGCGTAGTTGGTCGAGCCGGTCCACTCCTTCATGACGCCGACAATCCAGGGCCCCGCGAAGCCGGCCAGGTTCGCCAGTGAATTGATCAGGGCAATGCCGGCGACCGCCGCCATGCCGCCGAGCACTGCCGTGGGCAAACTCCAGAATAATGGATATACCGACAGGATACCGGCCGTGGCCAGACACAAGCCGAAGATTGAGGCGCTGGCGTTGCCGTTCAGGAGCACCGAAAGGCCGAGTCCGGCTGCGCCCAGGATCAGAGCGATTCCGATATACAGGCGACGCTGCTGCGTGAGATCGGCCCGTGCCGTCAGATAAAGCATCATCGCGATGGCACATAGGTTGGGCAAGGTGGTGATCAAACCGATCTGGAAGGTATCCGCAACACCGAGACTGCGGATGATGCTGGGCATCCAGAAACTCAGGCCGTAATTGGCCAGATTCAGGGCGAAAAAAATCAGTGTGAAATGCCAGATGCGCGGATGCAGCAGCAGCTTCACGAGGGGGATGTCGACCTTCAACTTGTCGTCCTTGGCCAATTCAGTCTTGAGCGTCTTCTTCTCATCGGCAGACAGCCATCTGGCGTGGTCGATACTGTCGTCGAGATAGAAAAGTGCAATCACGCCGAGCAGAATCGATGGAAGGGATTCGATCACAAACAGCCACTGCCATGCATGCAACGCGCCTGCATCCGACATGTAATGCATGATCGCGCCCGACAGCGGACCGCCGACTACCCCCGCCAATGCCAGCGCGGTGTAGAAAATGCCCATGGTGCGACCGCGACGCGCTGCGGGAAACCAGTAAGTCAGATACAGGATCACGCCGGGCAGAAAGCCTGCTTCAGCCAGACCGAGGAAGAAGCGCAACACGTAAAAACTGACCGGATCCTTGACGAAAATCATGCCGCACGAGACGACGCCCCAGGAAATCATGATCCGGCTGATCCAGCGGCGTGCGCCAAAATGCGCCAGCATCATGTTGCTGGGCACCTCGAAGATGAAATAGCCCAGAAAGAAAATGCCGGCGCCGAAACCATAGACAGCGTCACTGAGCCCAAGGTCATTCATCATCCCGAGCTTGGCAAAACCGACGTTGATGCGATCAAGATAAGCAGCGAGAAAGCACAGCATCAGGAAGGGAACGAACTTCCAGGTCAGTCTCGAATAAAGCTTTTCCAGATCGGCTGCCGGGCTGGCCGCCGCCGATTGCACATCCATTGCATATCTGTTCATGATTGTCTCCGCTTTTATTATTAACACTCAGGCTCATCCCGCCGCGACCAAGCAGTCGGCCGCCTTGCCTGCGTGCATGCTGAAAATATTTCCGGACGCTGGCCTGTCCGATGTACCTGGTCTGCCCTGCCGCATACAAGAACAAGCCGATCCGGTTCGCCGAAGATTTCGTCCCGTACGGCCAGCCGGTCCGGCCGCGTTCTGCATGGCGCTGGCGCCAGAGTCCTGGCTGAAGATGGATCAACGCGATGCACCGCTTGCGCCCGCTTGATCTAAATGACGCTCATGGACGCTCGTCTCTCATTTTTTTTGCAGGTCTTGCCTGATCCCGCGCGTTGTGGCGAGATCCGCCAGAGAAGTTGACGCTGCCTGCACGAGGCTCTTCAGCAAGGCGTGGATGGAATTGAATATACGGTGATGACGGCGTCGAGCTCCATCGCTATTTCGTTGAAGCTGGTTTCGCATCTTGCGAAACCAGTCGAAAAGCCTTGAGTGAAAAGGCCCGGAGATATCATTCGGCAGCCTTTGCTACCTCGGCGAGCGCTGGACTCACGAGAAAATGCTCAGGCGAACCAGCCCCGGCATCCGAGACTTGCCATTGCCTTCGCAGCAGAGATCAGGAATTTTCTTGCGCGGACGGCGACTGCGTGAGCGCCTCCACCAGCGCCATGCCGGAGGAAGACATGGCGTGCCGCGGCTGATGACAGATCACAAAACGCCGCGTGGCCCAGTCGCCTTCGATCGGCACGGTGCGAAACAGATTGTCGCCGGCCAGCAGCACCGCCACCTGCTGCGGCATCAGACCGATGCCTATGGATTCTGCGATCATCGCCGCCATGCTCTGAAAGCTGCGCACCATGATGCGCATGTGCAATACGCGATTAGCCTGCGCCGCCAGCCGGCCGAGACTGAGCGAGACCGCCGCGCCTTCGCTGAGACCGATGATGTCGAAGGGTAGAATATCCTCCAGCGTCACTGACTCGCACTCGGCAAGCGGATGAGCATGCGGCACCGCCAGCACCAGCCGATCTTCGCGGTACGGCAAAGTCGGCAACATGGTGCCGCCGAGAGTGCTTTCATAGATACCGACATCGGCCACTTCCCGCGTCACCGCCTCCACCACGCCTTGGCTGTTGAGCTCCAGCAGATCGATCTTGATGCCGGGATGCAATTCACTGCAGCGGCGGATATCGCGTGCCAGAAATTGCAGCACTGCCGAGGTGCAGGCCGCCACGCGCACCACGCCCATGCTGCCCTGACGAAACGCGGTAGCATCGTCCTGCATGCGCGCCACCGAATGAATCATGTTGCGCACATGTGCCAGCAAGGCGCGCCCGGCATCGGTCAGCGCCATGCCGTGCGGCAGACGATCGAACAAGGCGATGCCGAATTGCGCCTCGAACTCCTGAATCCGGCGCGAGGCGGCAGCCGGCGCCAGAAAAATCCGCTCGGCAGCCTTGGTGACGGCGCCCAGTTCGGCTGTCGCTTCAAACAGGCGCAAGGTGGTCAGATCGAAATGGATGCGGTCGAGAGTGGGTTCGGGGCGGGTTGGCATGAGGGCTGGCGGCTGGCTGCGATGGAATAAACCGTCTATTTTAGCGATCTGTGGCAGATGCGATGAGAAGCGCTCTGGATTTGATGATTGCTTGAATACAGCCCGCGCGTGATAAATTGGGTCGGGATAAAAATCAGGAACAGCAAAAGGGGAATATTCAGATGCCAGAAGCTCAGGTCAACGCCAATTACCGATTCGTCGGCGCCTATCAGGAAGTCAACACGCGGATCGCGCAACGTCAGCAGGCGCTGACCATTTATGTGTCGATGATATTGAGCTTGCTGGCGGCGCTGGTGGCGCTCAAACCGGGCATGGCGGGCGCCAGTCTGCCGATTCAATGGCTGGTGCTGGGCTTTCCGGTGGCCTCGACCTTTCTGGCCTTGATGAGTTACAAGGCGGAAATGGCGATCACCAATCTGCGCCGCTTTCTGTGCGCGCTGGAGCGTCTGGGCAATGAGAGCGGAACCCTCCCGAGTTACAACGCCAATCCGATGTGGTCGATCAACGCCAACCATGCACGCCACTTTCAGGATTACGCGGCAGCGCTGCTGGCCTTCGCCGGCAATGCAATCGGCCTGCTGGCAGCAGTCAAGATCTATCCGGTTCAGTTCAGCGAAAACCCATTGGCAATCTGGATTGCCGGTGCAGTCGCGCTGATCTCCATCGCGTTTCTGCTATGGATTCCAAAGCTGAGCTTCATTCCGGCCGAAGATCGCGCCTAAGAGCTGGCGGGACTGACGCACACGCACACTGAAGTTCAAAAACAAAAGCCCTCAATCCTGCGATTGAGGGCTTCGTGCTTCGGGCTACTACATCAGGCCAAGCCTACTGCTCACTCACTAGTCTGCAAGGATTTACGCAGCTTCAGCGCATGCACAAAAGACGGTACGTCGTTTTTCCAGACCGGCAGGATCATGGAGATCAGCAGGCCTTCGATATCTGCCACCAGCCCCCAGTAGATCGCCAGGCAAACCGGATAACCCGACTCACCAAAGACCAGGGCCGAGAAAAATCCGGCAAACAGAAACAGCCCCCACAGTTTCGAGCTCCACATGTGATAACTGGCCTCACGCTTGAATTTCGCCAGATCGAAGAAATACCGCGCCATCTCCAAGGCCAACAGCAGTATCAGAGGCACGGCATTGTCTGTGATGATTTCTTTGTGCAAATGCCACACGCAATAAGTCGCGGCAACATAAAAAATGGAATCCGCGATGCTGTCGAGGCGACGAAGATTGGCGGTCGCCACGCCAAGACGTCTGGCAATCTTGCCGTCATAGATATCCGAAACCAGGGCGACGATCAGGCAAGACGCAAAGCCGATGGACGATGGCAGGTAATAGGCCAGCAAGATCATTACCGGCGCCAGTGCGGCACGCAGCAGAGTCAGGAACAATGGCAGATGATGCAGCAGAGGCGTGGCTGAGCGCATGAAACCGGGCGGGTAATTGTTATGGGGCTGGCGCCGGCTTAAGACAGAATATTGACGTTGCCGGCGTATACGAGCACCAGCGCTGCGAACATCCCCCTCACCGAAACAGAAACCGGCGCAGCAGCCAAACAAAAAGCCCTCAATCTTGCGATTGAGGGCTTTGCATTCTTTGGCTCCCCGACCTGGACTCGAACCAGGGACCTGCGGATTAACAGTCCGTCGCTCTACCGACTGAGCTATCAGGGAACAGCTGAGGGCGCGATCATAAACTAATTTTTCATTCGCGGCTAGCGCCACGCCGAAGAATTTTCTAAACAGTTCAGATCACTCTGCCGCGCTTGCACCCGGTGCGCGACTTCTGCCAACACTTGCCGATTCAGCGTGAATCACATACAGCATGCTCTTCGCATGTTCCTCACTTCTCAGAGCAATCGGTCATCGGTGATGAGCTCGATGGCGCTGCTGCTGAATTGAAAAAGCCCCGCATGCTTCGCGAGGCTTTCGAATTTTTTGGCTCCCCGACCTGGACTCGAACCAGGGACCTGCGGATTAACAGTCCGTCGCTCTACCGACTGAGCTATCAGGGAACAGCTGAGAAAAAGATTATGACGCGGTTTTTAATTCCTGTCAAAAACTTTTTGCATCTCCGCCTCTTTTCAGGCCGGAGATGCGCAGTCTTTCTTTACAGCACTTTGGCGATGGCATCGACCACTGCGTCGATGTTCTTGCTGTTCAGCGCGGCGACGCAGATACGGCCGGTGTCCACGGCATAGATCGAGAACTCGGTGCGCAGACGCTCGACTTGCGCCTTGGTCAGGCCCGAGTACGAGAACATGCCGCGTTGCTTGATCACGAAATCGAAGTCGTGTGCAGGCGCCTTTTCTTTCAGCTTGGCGACCAGCAGTTGACGCATTTCGCGGATGCGCACGCGCATCTCGGCCAGTTCGTCTTCCCACATCTTGCGCAGTTCAGGCGATGCCAGTGCGGTAGCGACCACCTGACCGCCATGGATCGGCGGGTTGGAATAGTTGGTGCGCACCACGCGCTTCAATTGCGACAGCACGCGACCGGCTTCTTCCGAGCTGGCGGCGACGATGGACAAGGCGCCCACGCGTTCGCCGTACAGCGAGAAGGATTTGGAGAACGAGTTCGACACAAACAGCGGGCCGCCGGCTTCAGCGAAGCGGCGCACCACCTTGCCGTCTTCTTCGATGCCGTCGCCGAAGCCTTGATAGGCCATGTCGAGGAAAGGAATCAGGCCGCGCGAGGTGACGACTTCGATCACTTCAGTCCATTGATCGGCAGTCAGATCGGCGCCGGTCGGATTGTGGCAGCAAGCGTGCAGCAGCACCACCGAGCCGGACGCCATGGTCTTGAGCGCATCCAGCATGCCGGCGAAGTTCACGCCACGGGTTGCCGCGTCGTAGTACGGATAGTTGTTGACCGTGAAACCGGCCATTTCGAACAGCGCACGGTGGTTTTCCCAGCTTGGATCGCTGATCCAGATCTGGGTGCCGGCAGCCGAAAAATGCTTGAGGAAATCTGCGCCCAGTTTCAGCGCGCCGGTGCCGCCCAGGGCTTGCACGGTAATTGCTCGCTTCTCCTGCACGACTGCGCTGTCGGCGCCGAACACCAGCTCTTGCACCGCCTTGTCGTAAGTCGCCAGGCCGTCGATCGGCAGATAAGTACGCGGCGCCAGCTTGGCCGCCAGTTCCGCCTCAGCCTTGCGCACGCATTCCAGCAGCGGCACTTTGCCGTTGTCGTCGTAGTAGACGCCGACGCCCAGATTGGTTTTGGCCGGATTCTTGTCGGCATTGTAGGCATCGGTAATGCCCAGAATAGGATCGCGCGGCGCCATTTGGATGGCGGTAAACAGGGAGGCAGAGACAGGAGCGTTCATCGTGATAACATGAAAAGTTAGCTGCGGCGTTGAGTCGCAGACGGGATGGATGCAAGGCCATGCTCCAGCCGTGCACCGTTTTGCAACACGCCATTTTACCAAAGGTCGCGTGCTATTCACAGATACAGATCGGAGCCGAATCGGCACCGCTGTATACGCAAAATGGCACAGACTTTATGGCGGCAGCACTTGAACATCGCGCTGCGGGCAGCATCTATAGCAACAATGCCGGAATGTTTTTCCCGCATGCAACATCAGATATCGAACATGCCTTCACGCATCCTGCAGCCGATCAGACTGCAGGATCATTGGCAGAGCAACAAGACCTGCGCGCAAACGACTCTCGCGCCGCAGGCCAAATGCTCCGCGCATGTGCAAAGGCCGCAGCGGCCTGCACCGGCAGCAGGCATCATCCCGGCAACCAGGATTACTCCAGAATACCCAGACGACCATGGCTGATTTGACCCCGATTCCCCCCGCGCTAGACGAAAGCAAATTCATCACCTTTCCGGATTCGCCCTTCAAGCTGTATCAGGTGTTTCCGCCTGCCGGCGACCAGCCTGCGGCCATCGAGAAACTGGTGGAAGGTGTCAAGGACGGGCTGTTCTTCCAGACCCTGCTGGGCGTGACCGGCTCCGGCAAGACTTATACGATGGCCAACACCATCGCCCGCCTCGGCCGCCCCGCCATCGTGTTTGCCCCCAACAAGACGCTGGCGGCGCAGCTCTACAGTGAGTTCCGCGAGTTCTTTCCGCACAACTCGGTGGAGTACTTCGTCAGCTACTACGACTATTACCAGCCGGAGGCCTACGTGCCGCAGCGCGATCTGTTCATCGAGAAAGACTCCTCGATCAATGAACATATCGAGCAGATGCGCCTGTCCTGCACCAAATCTCTGATGGAGCGACGCGACGTCATCATCGTCGCCACCGTGTCGGCGATCTACGGTATCGGTAATCCCAACGAATACCATCAGATGATCCTGACGCTGCGCGCCAAGGACAAGGTCAGCCAGCGCGACGTCATTGCGCGTCTGATCCAGATGCAATACTCGCGCAACGAAGTCGATTTCGGCCGCGGCACTTTCCGCGTGCGCGGCGACACCATCGACGTGTTTCCCGCCGAGCATGCCGAGCTGGCGGTGCGCATAGAAATGTTCGACGATGAAATCGACAGCCTGCAACTGTTCGACCCGCTGACCGGCCGCGTGCGCCAGAAGATTCCGCGCTTCACGGTCTACCCCGGTTCGCACTATGTGACGCCGCGCTCGACCGTGCTGCGCGCGATCGAAACCATCAAGGATGAATTGCGCGAACGGCTGGAATTCTTCCGCAAGGAAAACAAGCTGATCGAAGAGCAGCGGCTGGAGCAGCGTACCCGCTTCGACCTGGAAATGATGACCGAGATCGGCTTCACCAAGGGCATCGAAAACTATTCGCGCCATCTGAGCGGCGCCAAGGCCGGCGATCCGCCGCCGACGCTGGTGGATTATCTGCCGCCCGATGCGCTGATGTTCCTCGACGAATCGCACGTGCTGATCGGCCAGCTCAACGGCATGTACAACGGCGACCGTGCGCGCAAGACGAATCTGGTGGATTACGGTTTCCGTCTGCCGTCGGCGCTGGACAATCGCCCGCTCAAGTTCAATGAGTTCGAAGGCAAGATGCGCCAGACCATCTTCGTCTCGGCCACCCCGGCCGACTACGAAAACGGCCGCGCCGATCAGGTGGTGGAACAGGTGGTGCGCCCCACCGGCCTGGTTGATCCGCTGATCACGGTGCGTCCGGCGACCACGCAGGTCGATGACCTGATGTCGGAAATCACGCTGCGCATCAAGAAGAACGAGCGCGTGCTGGTGACCACGCTGACCAAGCGCATGGCGGAACAGTTGACCGACTTCCTGAGCGACAACGGCATCAAGGTGCGCTATCTGCACAGCGACATCGACACCGTGGAACGGGTCGAAATCATCCGCGATCTGCGCCTCGGCACCTTCGACGTGCTGGTCGGCATCAACCTGCTGCGCGAAGGTCTGGATATTCCTGAAGTCTCGCTGGTGGCGATTCTGGATGCCGACAAGGAAGGCTTCCTGCGCTCCGAACGCAGCCTGATCCAGACCATCGGTCGCGCCGCGCGCAACCTCAACGGTATGGCGATTCTGTACGGCGACAAGGTCACCGATTCCATGCACAAGGCGATCGGTGAAACCGAACGGCGACGTGCGAAGCAGGTGGCCTTCAACGAAGCCAACGGCATCACGCCGACCGGCATCAAGAAGGAAATCCGCGAACTGATCGACGGCGTCTACAGCCCGCAGGAAGCGCGCGCCGAGCTGATGGTGGCACAGGAGCAGAAGAACTACGAAGCCATGAGCGAGAAGCAGATCAGCAAGGAAATCAAGCGCCTCGAAAAGCAGATGCAGGAGCATGCCAAGAACCTGGAGTTCGAAAAAGCGGCAGCCGCGCGCGATCAGTTGCACCTGCTCAAGCAGCAATTGTTTGGGGCGCCGGGGAGCGATACGGCGGCGGCCTGATGCTGAGCAACGCGCAATAAGTGATGCAGCACTGCGCCTGGCAGCGCCGGAAATTCAAGCAATGCAAAAACCTGCAAGGGCGTCCCGACGAAAGTCAGGACGCCCTTGTTGCTTGCAACGCTATTCATCGGCCGGGGAGCGGCGATGAACGGTGCCCGCGCGCGGCCAAAACTTACGCGCCCACGTTATACAATGCCGCCACTTCTCAACACGGCCTCCATCTCGCCTTCCCGTCATGACCACAACATCTTCCTCCGCCATCCCCGCTGCGCTGCTGGATCTGATTCAGTCCGCCGATCCGTCCTGGCATGATGCACTGCGCGCCGGGCTGACCGCCGTCGCCCAGGCCGATCCCGCCTATCTCAACACGCTGGCGCAGGATAACTATCTGCCGACCGAGGGCCGCATCTTTGCCGCCTTCAAACAGCCGCTTGATCAGGTGCGCTACGTGCTGGTCGGCGAAGGCCCTTACCCGCGTGCGGCCAGCGCTACCGGCGTCTGCTTCATGGATGGCGCGGTGGGGTCGCTATGGTCGGACAAGGGCTTGTCGAAGCAGGTCAATCGCGCCACTTCCTTGCGCAATTTCATGAAGATGCTGCTGGTGGCGAACGGCTCGCTGACGGCCGGCAATACCAGTGGCGATGCATTGGCCGGGATCTCCGCGCAGGCGCGAGAAGACATTACCGGCAGCATTCAGACGCTGGCCGATCTGCAAAACAATCTTGAAGCGCAGGGATTTTTGCTGCTCAACGCCAGCCTGGTATTTCGGGCGCACGTGGCGCCGGTCAAGGACGCCAAGGCATGGAAGCCATTCTTCGACACCGTTCTGCACGCGCTCGCCACGCATGCGCAAACCCATGTCAGCGCTCTGCCGACACTGGTTTTGTGGGGCAAGATTGCCGAACAGTTGCGCAGCCTGCCGCTGATCGAAAGCTTCCCGCGCGCTGTCGCCGAGCATCCTTACAATCTCAGTTTCATCGAGCACAGCGGCATGCAAACGCTGTTCGGCGATATGCATCTGCTGGTGCGGCGCGGATGAGCAAAATTGCGCGCCAACAACACCAACAAAAATGCCGTTCAGTGTTAACTGAACGGCATCACGGCACCTGGCCGGGTTCCTTCTGCGGCCTTTCGCCGTCAATGCGGCTGTGGCCGCAACAAGAGATTCAGAACTCTTCCCAGCCATCGCCATCCTGTGATTTTGGCGCGACCGCCGCTTTGGATGGCGCCGGTCTGGATGCCGCCGGCTTGCTGACGGCCGCCGCCGGAGTTGCTTGCGGAGCTGCATGAGCAACTGCGGCCGGCTTGGCAAGTGCAGCGGGTTTTGCCGGAGCTTTCGTCACGGCCGCACTTGAGGTCTTGCTGAAAGACGCCGGTGCTGGTGGCGACACCACAGAGACGCGCTTGCTCAATGGTGCGGCGCCCTGGCTTTCATCCAGCTTGAATTCAGCCACCACGCCGGCCAGATGTGCGGCCTGCTCTTGCAGCGACTGGGCGGCAGCGGCAGCCTGTTCAACCAGGGCGGCGTTCTGTTGCGTGGCTTCGTCCATTTGCGTGACGGCGCGGCCGATCTCGGCAATGCCTGAACTTTGCTCCTGACTGGCGGCGCTGATTTCGCCCACGATGTCGGTTACCCGGCGCACGCTGGCCACCACCTCGGTCATAGTGCTGCCGGCCTGCGCCACCAGCTGGCTGCCGGCCTCGACCTTATGCACCGAATCATCGATCAGCTCCTTGATCTCCTTGGCGGCCGAGGCGCTGCGCTGGGCCAGCGAGCGCACCTCCGATGCCACCACCGCGAAGCCGCGCCCCTGTTCGCCGGCACGCGCCGCTTCGACCGCGGCGTTCAAGGCCAGGATATTGGTCTGAAAGGCGATACCGTCGATCACGCTGATGATGTCGACGATCTTGCGCGAGGATTCATTGATCGAGCTCATGGTATCGACCACCTGCCCTACCACTTGTCCGCCCTGCACCGCCACCTCGGACGCCGAGACCGCCAGTTGATTGGCCTGGCGTGCGTTGTCGGCATTCTGCTTGACGGTCGAAGTAAGTTCTTCCATTGCCGAAGCGGTTTCTTCCAGCGAACCGGCCTGCTGCTCGGTGCGGCCGGACAGATCGAGGTTGCCCGACGCGATTTCGCTGGATGAGGTCTTCACCGATTCGCTGGCACGGCGGATGTCGAGCAGGGTCGCGGCAATCTTGTCGGTGAAGCGGTTGAAGGCGCTAGCTATCTGGGACAGCTCATCGCGCCCGCTTTCATCCAGGCGGCGCGTCAGATCCCCCTCGCCGGAAGCGATGTCCTCCATCGCATCACGCACCACGCCCACGCGGCGCAACAGGCCGGTGATGGTCAGCGTCAGCAAGACGGCCGCGACCACGATGGCCAGCACCGCCAGCACGGCAGAAGTGGCCATCAGGGTGCGGATCGACTGCGTCGCCTCAGCTTTATTGAGCGCCACCACCAGCGACCAATCGGTGCCTTCGATCGGCTGCACGAACAACAGGTAAGCGGCGTCGCCGATCTTCGCCTCGCCGCCCTTGCGCATTGATGCCAGCGTCTGCGCGCTAAGACTCTGGTCCAGCGCCGACACCGGCTTGAGCGCCAGTTCCTTGTTGGGATGCGTGATGATCACCCCATCCTTGCCGACAATGAAGGCGAAGCTGCCAGGCGTGGGCTTGATGCCGGCCACGTTGCGCACCACGTTGTCGAGCTGGACATCGGAGCCGATCACGGCCTGCAGGCTGTCCTTGCCGCCGACCGCTTCGGCAAAGGTTACGACCAGCTTGCCGGTGGTGGCATCCACATATGGCGCGGTCAGCACCGGCTTGCCGGCATTGAGCGCCTGCTGATACCAGGGCCGCGCAGTGGGATCGTAGCCGGCCGGCATCGGATGCAGCGCCAGCATGCGTTTGTCCGGATAGCCGATGTAAGCATCGTCGAAGGCGCCGGCCTCCATCGCGGCGGCCACGATGGGCAGCACATCGCTCTGCTTGAGCGCCTGTTTCATGGAACCGGTGATGGTGCGCTTGCTGCGCACCCATTCGGCGATATTTCCGGCGTGACTGTCGGTGAGCTGTGCCGTCTGCACCTCCAGCGCGGACAAGGTATCGCGGCGGACGGTATAGACGTTGGCCAGGCTCAGCACGACCATGGCGACGACAACGATGGAAACGGAAATGACGATAAGACGCGTACGTAAAGACGACAGCATGATGTTCCCCCAAGAACAGTGTTGCCCATCCAAAACAAACTGCCGCCGAACCGGCATGAACGGCGGCTTCCCCCGACGCGTCATGCGACGTCGCGTCTTAAATATAGCAGCGACATTGCCATTTATTTATGAATTTTTGATGAATGCGGACGCACGGCCACATTCATTTCCACAAGGAAATTGATGCTGTAAGTGACGCGTAGCAAGCGTTTGCGGGATCAGCGCCGCGCGCGCAAGGCGAGCAAGGAAAAGCTTGCTGCAATCGAAAGTCCGCTCGACAGCAGCATGGCCCAGCCGACGCCGAGGCTCTCCAGCACCAGCGCAAACAGGAAGGGAGCACAGGCCTGCATGCTTCGTCCAAAAATTGCCAGAGTGCCGGTGATGGCGCCGTAAGCCTGGGCGCCGAACAGGGACAAAGGCAGGACGCCGCGTGCGACCGAGATCATGCCGTTGCCCGCGCCATGAATCACGGCGAAGGTCGAAGTCAGCGCGGCAAACGGCGGCGCTGCAGCGAGCAGCGCACAGGCGATCGGATGCAGCGCCGTCGCCAGACGCGCCGAAGCCAGAGGATGAAAATCAAAGCGCCGCGCCAGTCCGAACTCCAGCAGCCGCGACACGACTTGCGCCGGCCCCAGCAGCATGCCGGCCATGAGAATCTGCACAGTGGTGGCGCCGGTAGCCTCCAGCAAACCCGGCAAGTGCGCGGCCATGGCGGAACTCACAAAAGAAGTGGCGCCGGAGAAAATGCACAGGAGGTAGAGATCGCGCCGCGGCCGCTGCGCTTGCTCCGCTACTGCTGCGAGAGCGGCTGCCGGCGCCTCGGCAGCAGCGGTTTCGCCGGAGGCGGCGACGACTTGCACCTCCGTTGCCGCAATGCCGATGGGCGCGACCGCTGGCTTTGCGTAGCGCCGTGGATTGATGAAATAGAGATAGATAGGCCAGGCTATCGCCACATTGAGCAGCGCCCACACCACGCAGCAGATGCGCCAGCCGAAATGTTCGATCAGCCAGATCGAGAACGGCCAGCCTATGGTGCTGGTGAAACCGGCCACCACGGTCACGCCGACGATCACATTGCGCGCCGATTGCCGGAAACGATGCACCACCGCCGCAAAGGCCGAGTCATACAAACCCAGCGCCATGCCGACGCCGATCACGATCCAGGCCGCGAACAGAGTGACGGTTCCCTGCACTGCTGCGAGGAGCAGCAAACCCGCCGCCAGAATGAAACTGGAAACCAGCATGATGCTGCGACCGCCGGTGCGATCGATATTGCGACCGACGCGCGGGCCGCACAGAGCCATGACGATCAGAGAAAGTGAAAATGCGGCGAAGAAGGTGCCGCGCGTGATGCCCAGTCCCGTGGACATGGGCGTTGCAATGACGGCCGCCAGAAATACCGTCGAGCCCCAGGCCACAATTTGCGCCACGCCCAGCGCCACGATGAAGGCCGCGGTGGAATCGCGCGGCGACCTGGCGTGTTGTGCAGGGACGGCAAGGCCCGCAGCTGGAAGACTGGAGTCTGGCGTGGGAGGCGGCTCTGCGCCGTCGCGGCTGGCTGTCATTGAAACGAATCGTGACGCGAAAGGCTGTCAGGATACATTGCCTGCCGTACATAAACCACTGAAGAAGCGCATAGGCGGGCGACTGCCGCAATTATTTTTTGGCGCAGGGGGCAGCACTCATCCATGGTCGGTGATCAGTGTTGTCGCTCACACAATGGCAACAAAGCCTGCGACTGGTCTCACCAGGCACGTGTGGAAGCGCCTGCGCCGAAAACAACAAACCCCGCATCGGCGGGGTTGTTCATGGGAAGACTGGCTGGGGTATGGCGGAGTGGATTGTGCGTGCAGATTGTGCCGGGCGTGCATGGCGCCTGGCGCCGGAAGGCACATTCCGGAATAAACCTGGGCAAACCGCCCTGTCCGTCTGCGGCCTCGACAATCCGGGGCCGCCTGCCTGTTTCAAACTTGCCGAGCTGCTGCTCTCTACCGCTTTGCTTATTTACTTCTTGCTTACCTGACTGACCTATTGGCCGCTACGCTTCAATGCAAGCCTGACGACAATCCCGATGCATAGGCAGGACTACATCAATGGACTCAGATCTGCGATTGCAGCTTGCACAAGGCATGCAGATGGCTGTTGTCGAGCTGGCGCAGACGGTTTTCCAGTTCGATGTGGCTTTCGACGCCCTTGAAGAATGCGCTATCGCTGTATTCCGAGGCATCGCTGCGCACAGGCTTCAGGGCATGTTCGCTGATGATGCGCTGCACCACGAATTTGGCCAATTCAACCAGGCTGCGCAAATTGTTAGAAAAACCGGCATCTTTAACAAATATACTTACGGTGGTCATGATCTTCTTTCACTCTTAAACGTTTCGGTGATTGGAGAATAAGCTTGAGCTTGCCTTTCTTAAAGCGACATTTTCCGACACCACTATAAGTTTTTCTTACATCATGTCTTCTTTTCTGCCCCCGCTCAAAACCCTTAAAGTGTTCGAAGCGGCAGTCCGGACGCGGAGTTTGACGCTGGCGGCCCATGAGTTATTCATTACCCACAGCGCGGTCAGCCAGCAGATCAAAGTGCTGGAAGAACACTTCGGCCAGCCGTTGTTTTTGCGCCAGTCGCGTGGCGTCGAACCAACGGAGGCGGCGCTGGCCTTTTACGCCGAGGTCAAAGCCAGCCTCGATCGCATCGCCCTTGCCGCCGAGCAACTGACGCTGACCGGCAAAAGCCGCGTGGTGCGTCTGATCGCTGCGCCCTCGGTGGCGATGCGCTGGCTGATCCCGCGCCTGTCGCAGTTCCAGATCGACAACCCGCGCATCGAGGTCAGGGTGACGACCACCATGTCCGAGTACTTTGAAGACGTCAAAGATCCGTTTGACGTGATCCTGTGGCGCAGTCCGCTGGAGCGCAGCGGCTATGAGTGCATCCGCTTTCTGGATGACGTCTCGGCGCCGCTGGCCTCGCCGCACTTCCTGGAGCTGCATCCGATCAAGGTGCCGCGCGATCTGGTGGAGGTTTCGCTGATCCACCTCAGCAGCCGCGCTGCAGCCTGGTCGCAATGGCTGAACAAGGCCGGCGTCGCAGTCCGAAGAAAAATGCCGGGCACCGTCTACGAACACTTCTTCCTGAGCCTGCAGGCGGCGGCGACCGACCTCGGCGTCGCCATGGGCACGCTGGCGCTGGTCGACGACGATCTGGCGCACGGCCGCCTGAAACAATTGTTTCCTGAGGTAGTGCTGCATGGCGAGGGCTTTCACATGATGTATCGCAGTGCGGCCGATTCCAACCCGGCGCTGAAGACTTTCATCAACTGGCTGACTCAGATGGGCCAGGCTTCGGCCTATGATCCTGAGCGCACGCATCCGGCGGACTTCCCGGGCGAGCATTGACGCAGGCATGACAGCCATGAAAAAAAACAGACGGGCATCGGGTTTAGCCAACCATGAGCGCACCCGCTGCCCGATAATGTCGACTTGTTTTTTCTTGAAAGCATGACATGGCCGGAGCAGCGCAAGGTGGCGTCAGACAGGTATTGAGAGTGGAAGGCTTGCTGGTTCTGGCCGGCGCCGCCCTCTTCTTTTCAACATCCGGATTCGGCTGGGGAACATTCTTTCTCTATTTACTGGTGCCGGACATATCACTGCTCGGATATCTTGCCGGCCCCAAAATCGGGGCATTGAGCTACAACCTCGCCCATTCCTATATCGGCCCGCTTGCCTGCCTGCTTTCCGGATTCTGGCTGACGCTGCCGCTGCTCAGTTGCGCCGGACTGATCTGGGCCGCCCACGTGGGGCTGGATCGGGCGCTGGGATATGGACTTAAATATGCGCAAGGATTTCACGACACCCATCTGGGGAAAATCGGTCGCGGCGCGAAATCGACTTCGCCATGAATTGGCGACAGGCCGGCGCCGCCGCTGCGGCCGGCCGCATAAAACAAAAGCCTGCTTGCGCAGGCTTTTTTTCATTCCGCTTGCTGACGACGAATCAGTCAGCCGATTTCAACACATGCACGGCGCGCGCGGCGATCAGATCCTTGGATTTTTCACGATAGTCATCCATGTGCGGCTGCTTGCCATGCAGACGCAAGGCATCTTCGCTGCTCCACTTTTCGATGAAGGCAAAGGTATCAGCGCCGTACAGCGCCTGCGAAGGCCCGAAGCCGTCGACATCGATGGCCAGGCTGTATTCAATGCAACCCTCTTCGGCGCGCACAGCGGCCAGATTGGCGCGGGCGATGTTCAGCAGCTCTTCACGCTTGCCCGGCTTGGCGGTAATCACAGCAACTACGGAAACGATAGCCATGCTTGTCTTCTCCTGATTCGGTTTTAAGGTATTGGCAAAACTCAGGCCGACAAGCATACGCGAAGTTGGCAATTCATGAAGCGGGCGCCGGCAAACCAGCGTCCGCTGCCCATATCACGCATCAGTTGAGCCGAATCTTTTCCAGCAATTGCGTCACGTTGTATCGCATCAGCGCCAGATAGGTCGGCGCCGGGCCGCCGGCCTGCGACAAGGCGTCGGCATACAGCTTGCCGCCTGCGCTGACACCGCTTTCACGACCGATCTGTTGCAGCAGCTTGGGATTGCTCATGTTCTCGAAGAACAGCGCCTTGATCTTTTCGCTGCGGATCTGGCGAATCAGGGTCGCCACTTCCTTGGCGCTCGGCTCGCTGTCGGTCGACACGCCTTGCGCCGCCAGGAAACGCAGCTTGTAATGCGCACCGAAATATTCAAAGGCGTCGTGCGAAGTAATGACCTTGCGCTTGGCTTCCGGGATTTGCGCAAACTGCCTGGCGGCCCATGCGTCCAGCTCGTTCAGCTGCGCGATGTAAGCGTCGCCGTTCTTGCGATAGACGGCAGCGCCGGCCGGATCCAGCTTACTCAGCGCGGCGACGATGTTGCGCGTGTAGAGCACCACGTTCTGCGGATCTTGCCAGGCATGCGGGTCGTCCTTGCCGTGATGATGATCGTGGTCGTGGCCGGCGTGGGCGCCGCTTTCTTCATGTTCTTCCTCGACACGCTCGCGCGCCTTGATGCCGGCCGAGGCCACCACCATGTCGCCGCGATAGTTGGCGGCCTGGGTCAGGCGTTCCATCCAGCCTTCGAAACCGAGGCCATTGACCACCACCAGGCGTGCACGCGAAACGGCCTTGATATTGTCCGGCGCCGGCTGGAATACATGGGCGTCCTGATCCGGGCCGACCAGCGTGGTCACCGCGATGCGGTCGCCGCCGATATTGGCGACGATGTCGCCGAGGATGCTGAAACTGGCCACCACCGGCAGCTTGTCGGCAGCAGCGGCCGACTGGCTCAGAACCAATGCAGCGGCCAGACCGAGCAAGGCGCGGCCGAAACGATTGAACGTCATGAAGATCTCCAAGAATGAAAAAGCGAGAGTGCGAGTCGGTGCAGGTGCAGCCTGCACCGCTCTTTTTTTAGCCTTGCAAATGCGGCCGGCGCAACAGGCGCGGCAACCAGCCGCGCGGCGCAAACAGCAGCGACAGTGCATAAAATCCGCCGGCGCAGACAATGATCACCGGACCGGATGGGACCGAGGCGTAATACGAAATCAGCAGGCCGCAGTAACCGGCGGCGGCCGCCTGCGCTGCGCTGTTGAGCAACTGCGCCGGCAGGGTGTCATGCCACAGCCGCGCCGACACCGCCGGCAGCATCATCAGCCCGACCGCCATCAGCGTGCCCAGCGTCTGGAACGAGGCCACCAGATTCAACACCACCAGCATCAGGAATATCTGTTGATACACGGCGCCGCCGCGGCCACTGCCGGCACGTCCGCTGCTGGCGAACAGATAGGCGGGGTCGAAGCTTTCCAGCAGCAGGCCGCGATACATGGCCGCAATCAGCAGCACGCTGACGGTCGCCACGCCGGCGATCAGCAGCAGGCCTTCACTGTCCACGCCCAGCACATTGCCGAACAGGATATGCAAGAGATCGAGCTGGGTGCCGTGACGCGAAATCAGGATCACGCCGAGCGCCAGCGCCACCACGTAGATGGCCGCCATGCTGGCGTCTTCCTTGAGCTCGGTATGGCGGCTGATCCAGCCCGCCACCGCCACCACCAGCACGCCGGCGATGAAGCCGCCTATGCTCAGCGCCGGCAGCGACAGACCGAAGAAAATGAAACCCACCGCCACGCCCGGCAGCACGGCGTGGCTCAGGGCTTCGCCGAACAGACTCATGCGGCGCAGGGTGAGCAACACGCCCAGCGGCGCACTGCCGAGCGCCAGCGCCAGCGCTGCAACCAGGGCGCGGCGCATGAAGGCGAATTCCTGAAACGGTGCAATGGCGAATTGCTGGAACGCCAGCCACGCGCTCATGCAGACTCTCCCACCGCGCACACCGGCGCATGTTCATCGACCGCTTCGGCCATGGCGCGGGCGCGCTGCAAATTTTCATCGCACAAGACTTCGCCGGTGTCGCCCCAGGCCACCACATTGCGCGCCAGCAGCAGCGACTGCGGAAAGGCGCGGCGCACCTGTTCGTAGTCGTGCAGCACCGCGATCACGGTGCGCTGCTCGGCATGCCAGGATTGAATGATGCGCAGCAGATCGCTGGTGGTGCGGGTGTCGATGGCGGCGAAGGGCTCATCGAGCAGAATCACCTGCGCGTCCTGCAGCAGGATGCGCGCGAACAGCACGCGTTGAAATTGTCCGACCGACAAGCTGGCGATCGGCCGTCCGGCAAAACCTTCCAGTCCGACCGCCGCCAGCGCCTGTTGCGCGCGCTGCACCATGCCGGCATCGATACCGCCCCACAGGCCGACGCGCGACCAGTAGCCCAGCATCACGCAATCCTGCACCGTGATCGGAAAACTGCGGTCGATCTCGGCTTGCTGCGGCAGATAGGCGATGCGGCCGACATCGGCGTGCGTCACCACCTGACCGTCGTTGCAGCGAACCAGGCCGAGAATGCTTTTCAGCAAAGTGCTCTTGCCGGCGCCATTCGGGCCGATCACGGCGGTCAGCGAACCGCGCGCGAAGCTGCCGTTGATGTGATGCAAAGCCGGATGACGGCGATAGCTCACCGTCAGGTTCTGGAGGGAGATCGCAGCTTGCATGTCAGTCGCCTCCCAATGCCCAGAACACGCCCAGCCACAACAGCAGGCAAATCGGCGCGACCAGCAGCACGCGCTGCCACCAGGGACTGGCGAGCACGCCTTGCTTCAATAACAAACGGGAGAGAGCTGACACGGTCAAGAAATAGACTTTGAATGGTTGGTTCGACGGGCGCGGCGCTATTGCCGCACAGGTCAGCAGCAAGGAATGACGTCTGCTTCCATCAACACTGAAGCCCGCCGCATCACTGACAAAATACTGACCACATTCGCAAGACGGCATTGGCGGTCTGACTTGCCTTTTGCACGCGGCCTCAGACTCTGCCTGCGATGCAACCGAGTTGCGGAATATCGAAAAACCGAATTATAATGCAACGCTGTTGCAGGATGTAACAAAGCTCAGAAATTTATCTGATCCGCTTCACAATGCGGCCTGCATAAAACGCAGTAAACACTTCACGTACTTGCCGCAAGCTGCGCTGCTTATGCCTGAGCGCCCGACAACACCTCATTCTGAACGACCGATTTGAAAGCCCGACTCATGTCTTCCTCTTGCCATCCCCGACTACGTTCCTCGCTTCATCTGCTGGCGGCGACCGCGCCGCTACTGCTATCGCTGGCATGGATGCCCGTCGCGGCGCAGGCGCACGACGATCATGACAGCCACGCCGGCCATGCCGCGCACGTCCACGGCGTCGGCAAATTGGATGTGGCGCTGGACGGCAAAACGCTGTCGCTGCATCTGGATTCACCGCTGATGAATCTGGTCGGATTCGAACACGCCGCCAACAGCGCGGCCGACCAGCAGGCCGTGCAAAAGATGGCCGCCACCTTGCGCGACGCAGGCAAGCTGTTCGTCGCCAATCCTGAAGCCGGCTGCACGCTGAGCTCGGTCAAGCTGGAGTCCGCCGCGATGGGGCCGGCGCTATTGGGTGAAAAGGCCGTCGCCCCCGCCGCCAGACAGGAAGCCGGCCATGACGGCCATGCCGACCTCGATGGCGATTTTGCTTTCAACTGCAGCCAGCCGGAGCGGCTGCGCAGCATGCAGATCGGCCTGTTTGAGGCCTTCAAAGGCTTCCAGAAGATCGACGTGCAATTCGTCACCGCCAAGCGCCAGGGCGCGGCGCAATTGTTGCCGGGCAAGGCGCTGCTGAATCTGCAGTAAATCCGGACGCAGCCTGAAAGCACAGGCAAGCACGGCGATATCGGTGGATAATTCCGGCCATTGTCCGGGCCTGTGCATGCCAGCGATATCGCATCTCGAATACCGCATCCACACACTTGCTTACCTTTGCCTTACAGTGCTTGCCGTCACGATCTGGCATCCTTCCACCTCTGATTCAATCGCTTTCAGCGCACCGCCACGATGTCTTCCAGTCCCGCCCTTCTCTCATCGCACACGACTTCAGCTTCAGGCGAGGCCATCGTGCTGCGCGACATCGTCTTCACCTGGCCCGGCCAGCAGATGCCCGCGCTGGAACTGGACAACTTCAGCCTGCGCGCGCGCGAACAGGTGTTCATCAGCGGCCCCAGCGGCAGCGGCAAGAGCACGCTGCTGGCGCTGATCGGCGGCATCATCGCGCCGCAGCGCGGCCGGGTCGAGATTCTCGGTCAAGCGCTGCAACAATTGCCGGCAGCGCAGCGCGACCGTTTCCGGGTGGATCACATCGGCTTCATCTTTCAGCAGTTCAATCTGATTCCCTATCTCTCGATTCTGGACAACGTCCTGCTGCCCTGCCAGTTCTCGGCCTATCGCCGGCAGCGCGCGCTGCAACAAGGCGCCGATCTGAAACAGGCGGCGACAGCGTTGCTGCGCAGTCTGGATCTGGCGCCAGCGCTGTGGACGCGACCGGTCACGCAATTGTCGATCGGTCAGCAACAGCGCGTGGCCGCCGCGCGCGCGCTGATCGGCCAGCCCGAAATCATCGTCGCCGACGAACCCACATCGGCGCTCGACAGCGATCGTCAGCAAGGCTTTCTCGATCTGCTGCAACGTGAATGCGCGCAATCCGGCGCGGCGCTGGTGTTCGTCAGCCATGACCTGAGGCTGGCGCAACGCTTCGACCGGCTGGTCGCGCTGGAACAGATCAACCGCGCGGCACACGCCCGGGATGCAGCAGATCAACTGGAGGCGAGCGCATGAAGATGCTGCTGCGTCTGGCGCTGCGCAGCGCCGCCAATCGCCGTTTCACCCTCGGCCTGATGCTGATCGCCATCGCCCTGTCGACCACCATGCTGCTGGGCATCGAGCGCGTGCGGCATGAAGTGCGCGCCGGCTTTTCGCAATCGGTGTCGGGCACCGACCTGGTGGTCGGCGCGCGCACCAGTCCGATTCAATTGATGCTGTACGCGATCTTCCGCGTCGGCGGGGCCACCAACAACATGGGTTGGGACAGCGCAAAAAAACTGGCAGCCAATCCGGCAGTAGCCTGGACCATTCCGCTCTCGCTCGGCGATTCGCATCGCGGCTTCCCGGTGCTGGCGACCAATGGCGACTACTTTCTGCACTTTCATTACGGCGCTGGCCAGGCCTTGGCCATGGCACAGGGCAAACCGTTTGGCTCCGTGTTCGAAACCGTGCTCGGCGCTGAAGTCGCCGACAAGCTGCATTACAAACTGGGCGACCATATCGTGCTCAGCCACGGCATGGGCGGCACTCATCTGACCGATCACGCCGACAAGCCCTTCGTGGTCAGCGGCATTCTGGCGCGCACCGGCACCCCGGTGGATCGCACCGTGCATATCGGCCTGGACGCGATGGAGGCGATTCATCTGGATTGGGAAGGCGGCGCGCGCATGCCGGGCATGGCCATCCCGGCCGAGTTCGTCAAGAAATTCGACCTCACGCCCAAGACCATTACCGCCGTGCTGGTCGGCCTGAAGAACCGTGCGGCCGTGTTCGGCGTACAGCGCGCCATCGCCGACAATGAGAATGAACCTTTGATGGCGGTCTTGCCGGGCGTGGCATTGGATGAATTGTGGCAGGTGGTCGGCGTCGGCGAAAACGCCTTGCTGATCGTCTCCGGGATGGTAGTGGTGGTCGGCCTCGCCGGTCTGGTGGCGGCGATACTTGCCAGCCTCGGCGAACGACGGCGCGAGCTGGCGATCCTGCGTTCGGTCGGCGCCCGCCCCATCGATATTCTGGTACTGCTGGCGGCCGAAGGTCTGGGCGTGATGCTGGCCGGCGTGCTGCTCGGCCTGTTGCTGCTGACGCTGGCGCTGGTGGCGCTGGGACCGCTGCTGAGCGCGCAGTTCGGGATTACACTGCATCCTGCAATGCCGGCCGCCGGCGAATTGCAATTGCTGGCCTGGACCGTATTCGCCGGTTTCCTTGCCAGTCTGCTGCCGGGCTTGCGCGCCTATCGTCTGAGCCTCTCGGATGGACTGACGCCACGCCTGTAAGAGGCCAAGGCCATGGCCGCTTAATTATTAAGCAAATATTGATGGAATCACACGCGGAGCTGTCCGCGCATTCTGAACCCGGATGCCTCTGGCATCCCAAACGATGACTTGAAATCATGAAAAGCATGTACTGGATAGGCGGCATCGTCGTCGCCGGCCTGGTGGTCGGCAGCGGCATGCGCCTGCTGGCCCACTCGGGCGATGCACCCAAGCAAGCCGCCGTTGCCCCGGCATCAGTTGCAGCTACGCCGGCGGGCGCTACGATTGCCGACTCGGTACCGGCAGTGACTGCGCGCGCATCGGGCTCCAACAGCCCGGTCGCCGCCGGTGGCGCGGGCAACGACCGCTATCAGGTGGGCGACCATCTGCAACAGAGCGCCGCGGTGGCAGATCAGCCTTACAAGGCTTCCGGCAAGAGTGTCAACGGCTTTCGCGAAATCGCCTGGGAAAGCCTGATCCCCAAAGAATGGGACGCCATGGCGCCGTTCAAGGGCCTGAAGCTGGACAAGATGGACGACAACGATCCGCGCGCAGTCGAAGCGCTGTGGAAAGCCAAGAAATACTGGAAGAATGCGCCGGTCGATCAGAGTCTTGAAGGCGCGCAGGTGCGCCTGCCCGGCTTTGTGGTCTCACTCGAACGCGAGGGCGAGGCCTTGAAGGAATTCCTGCTGGTGCCCTACTTCGGCGCCTGCATCCACGTACCGCCGCCGCCGGCCAATCAGATCATTCACGTACACAGCGCGAAACCAGTCAAGGATATCCGTTCGATGGATGCGGTATGGATCAGCGGCGTACTGAAGATCGACCATTCGGACACCATGATGGGTTCGGCCGGCTACAGCCTGAAAGCAGTATCGGTGGAGCCCTACACTGCGCCGGACAATAGTTGATGAAGGTTTGAAGCGCTGCCGTCACGGCGTTGAAGAAGTTGCCGGATCATGGGACAAGTACAGGACTTATCCCCAGATTTTGGGAGTAAGCCTGTGGACAAGTCCTTGAGAACTCATCTAAGCCATTGATAACAAAGAGTTTCGCGCGACTGGACAAATGAGTGCAGCCGGCTGTGCAAGGGTGACGCACCCCGCGCCGCAGGACCGCCAGGCTAGCCACCTGGCGGGAAGGGAGGAAAACGGCTTCCAACACGTGTGCGTACTGCCGGGTTACAACGCCACTGGCCGGCCTGGGCGTGAAGCTCTACAGCAGAAAACCATTGCTCCGTAGCGAGAAGAAAAAACCTGCGACGCCCAAGGCATCGCAGGCAAAACATCTGCAACAGGTACAGAGGAGACGGAGAAAATCTTAGCGGGGCTATGTGACGTCGGAATGACAGCAGGAGCATCCCTCAAGCCCGCTCTTCATCATCGATTCAGAAAAAACTAGGCCGGACACGATCAAGTGTCCGGCCTGTCATCACGGCGTAACAAAGCGCCGTTAAAGTCTGGGTTCTTGTGCAATACATGCAACCGATATGCATGATTGCATGGTGTGTTGGACACTGGTCCAGCACACCCCTTCCTTATTACTCCCTGCAGCAATTCAGAATTTCCCGCCCGCCGTTTTCAGGCGCGGCCGGGACCGCTTTGATTACCAGACGCCGTTGATGCCGGTAGGAATGAAACTGATACGGCTGACTTCGCCTTCTTCATTCTGCAGCGCCATGTTTTCTTCCATCGTCTTGGGCGGTTTGCGATACCACTCGATGCAGACCTTGCTCAGATTGCTGAGCGCCTTGTCGGCCAGGAAACGCTGCAAGAGTTCGCGCGTGAGTTCGAGATTGGACGTGAAATGAAAATCGCCGGCCGCATGCAAGGCATCGACCGATTCCGCCATACGCTTCAGGCTCTTCTGAAACATGAGACGTGGCACCGGCATCGAGTGGCCAGCCGCCTCGAGGAGTTCCTGAAATAACGGCGCCATGAAATCGATTGCATATTCATCACATTGAACCCAACAGTGGAATGCATCGCGGTTGCTGCCGACCTGATCCGGGTGCTCGCCTTCCAGCACACCGAAAGACAAGGCTCCGCTCTGCTTCTCACTGATCAGATAAAACGCTGCGCCGGCGACCGGGAACGCATTCAGTTTGTAAAACTTCTTCAGAATCTGTGCCGCCGTGACGCTGAAGAAAAAACTTGAGGCTGGAATATCCGCATCGACACTGTCGAGCACCGAGTGGATGACGCGAAAGATGCGCTGATAATCAGCCAGAGGAATCAGCGGACGCGCGGGAGTTTGATTGGTTTGCATGGCCGTATTTTCTCATGGAAAAGAACAGGCAAGCCGCTAGGCTGCTACTGAAGTGCATGCTGCCGCACCTCGGCTGCGTGACGCGCTGATATGGCTAGCAGCTTCACGACCTGCCGTTCCCCCTCAAGACGACTACGGGACTGCAAACTACTTACTGCTCACTGCCTGTATCTACTACCTGTTTCTTACTGCGGTATTGCAATGACTTACTGCATCGGCTTGCTGCTATCCACTTCAACAAACCACTACCCAACAAAGGAGTCCAACAAAACTACAACTGCTACTGCAACATCAACTTCAACTTCAACTTCAACTTCAACTTCAACTGCATGCTGCCTGATACGTACTAGCTACTGCCTGCTGCACACTGCAACTACGTGATGCAAAACCAATACACTTCCACTTCTGCTGTTGTTGCTGTCGTTACGTTTGCTACTGCTGCCACTTCTACTGCGGTACTACCCTCAAGGACTACGTTCACACTACAGACTGCCTGCTACGCTTGCCACTTCCCCCGCCACTACTTCCCCACAACTACTTCCCCCGACTACCTCTACTACCCCAAGACCCTGCTACGCACTCCCCCCGACCACTCACTTCACACTTCCCCTGATTCCCTGACTTCCCGGCATGCGGACGGATCGGATACAGCTTCAGACTTCTTCACTACCGCGCTGCAAAAAGCAGCTGCAGTTGACCTCGTGATGCGCCGAGCACTTGTTCAGGCTCTTGCGCATTTCAGCGGTGCCGGCAAAATCCTTCTTCATGACGGCGACCGCATCCACTTCGCCGTAACCGGTGCTGGACACCGGCACGAACATCATGGTGCCGGGCTGAACCTGGCGATCGCTGTTCAGGTTGACTTCCAGGCGCCCCCATTCATTGTCGGTACGCACGAAGAGGTACATCAGAATCGAGCAGAACAGCAGATAGCTCACGAACATCAGGGTGATTTCACCTGGAACCGATTCGACGACGAAATGCATGACGACCTCCGAAAATGTGCGTTTCCCACGATCCATATTTGCGTTGCGGCATCACTGCTGCGACTTCTTTCGCTACAAACCGTGTTTCATTGGTATCCATCATAGGCATCGCGCCGCGCTCGATCTATCGGGGAATTCCCTATCGGGAATACCCCTAGGACAAGTTGTCATAGCGCGCAAAGCCAGAACAGGCGCTGCTTAAAGCCTCCCTACCGGCAACCGGCAAGGCATCAACCCGGCACCATGCACATTTTTAACAACAGATGTCGGATAACAAAAATTGTTAGCTTGGCCGCATGTGCACAGGGCCGGGGGGATGGGCCTGCCATCAACGCCGAACGGGAAGAATCGCCGACACCAAAATCGTGATCGGGACAGGAAGATGAAAGTACAGACAGAAAAAAACCCGCCGGCTTGCGCGAGGCGGGTTGAACTCAATATGACTTTCCAGGAGCTGATTGAGGAGACGGCTTGACTATATGCCAGCTTCCGTTCCGCTGGAACGATTCAGATTGCATTCGCTTATGCGGTAAAAACATAAGCGCATGGACAGACATTCTGCCGCCCGATCAAATCCTGAACGGGTCCTTACATCGGCGGCTTGACGCCGTCCTTCTCCATCACCACACGCACCGCCTTGAGCTTCTCGCCGCTGGCATCAGCCGCATCGCGCGCACCGATCACGAACACCGTCAGTCCGGCCTTCAGATCGGCCGCAGTGGCCGGGACGAAGGTCACCACCGGTACGTTCTGCGGCACCTTGACCTGAATGTTCTTGCCCTGATACGTCAGATTCAGTTCGCGGCCGCTGTTGCCGGAAACCACCGCCGATACCGTGGCATTGGTCATGCTGCTGCCCGGCAGCAGATCCCAGTCGTAGTGGCCTTCGCCGCTGCCGCGTGCTTCTTCCGGAAACACCACCACTTCCAGAGCTTCCACACCGCCGTTGGCGGTCGGCTTGCCGGCGGTGCCGATGAAGCTGCCCTGCTTGATGGACGACATGTCCAGCGCCTTGATCGCCGAATAGCGGGTGGCGTCGGAGGTTGCCAGCTTGAGCTGCTTGCCTTCGCGCGTCAGCACGTTGACGCTGCCGGCCTCAATCGATTCCACGGTACCGCGAATGCGTACAGGAGGCGCGTTTTGCGCCGAAGCGGGCACCGCCGCGACCAGCGCAAGGACGATCGCAGACATGGCAGAGATGGCGGACAGACTGGCAAAACGTGGATGGCGCAACATGGCATCTCCTTGAAAAGAAGCGGCCAGTCTAGCACCGCTCCTGCTTTGCCGCTGAGGCCGCCCGAGGCCGGCTGACGGAGCGCTGACAGGCAGCCGACAAGGCGCACGAGGCCATTGTTGCCGGCAGCAACAAGGCCGCGAAATGTGAAGGAATCAGCCCGGCTGCACCGCCAGATAACGCTCCACCAGACGGGTCCAGTAAGCGCCGCCCAGGGTCACGTTTTCATCGTTGAAATCGTAGTGGGCGTTGTGCAGCATGGGCTTGCCCTGACCGTTGCCGACCCGCAGGAAACATCCGGGACGATGCTGCAGGTAATAGGCGAAATCTTCGCTGCCGGCGATCGGGCCGAATGGCGCGATGATCTGCTCCGGACCGACCAGCTCTTCGGCAATCTTTTTGGCGAACTCGGTTTCGGCTTCCGAATTGACCAGCACCGGATAGCCGCGGATGTATTCGATCTCAGCCTTCGCGCCATAACCTTCGCAATGGCTTTCCACCAGCGCGCGGATGCGCTGCTCCAGTTGCTCACGCACTTCCGGCTTGAAGGAACGCACGCTCATGGCCAGCGTCGCGTCTTCAGGAATTACATTGGAGGCATTGCCGGCATGGATGGCGCCGACCGTCACCACCGCAGTTTCCATCGGATCGATATTGCGTGCGACCACGGTCTGCAGCGCCATCACCAGACTGGATGCGACCACCACCGGATCGATCGACAGATGCGGACGCGCCGCATGGCTGCCCTTGCCGACGATGCGCACATTGACCGTATCGCAGGCCGCCATGAACGGGCCGGAGCGGAACATGAAGGTGCCGGTCGCCACGCCAGGGTGATTGTGCATGCCGAAAATAGCGTCGCATGGAAAGCGTTCAAACAGGCCATCCTTCAGCATCAGCTGGGCGCCGCTGTCGAAACCGGCCTCTTCCGCCGGCTGGAAAATCAGATTGACGGTGCCGTCGAAATTGCGCGTGCGCGACAACTGCAACGCCGCTGCCAGCAGCATCGCAGTGTGGCCGTCGTGGCCGCAAGCGTGCATCTTGCCCTGGTGTTCGCTGGCGTAGCTGAGGCCGGTCAGCTCATTGATCGGCAAGGCGTCCATGTCAGCCCGCACGCCGATGCTGCGGCTGCCGGTACCGGCACGCAGCGTCGCCACCAGGCCATTGCCGCCGATGTTGCGGGTCACCGCATAGCCCCAGCCTTCGAGCCGTCCGGCCACCAGCGCGGCGGTATCGACTTCTTCAAACGACAACTCGGGATGTTGGTGAATGTGGCGGCGGATGCCGACCAGTTCGCTCTTGACGTCGTCCAGATCGGACACCTGGCAAAAAGCTGTGGCTGTGCTCATTGAATGCTCCGGAGGGTAAAAGTGAAAGAACCCGCTTCATCATGAAACGGGTTCTGAATAAAGAAGCCTGTCGCTCAGTCAGTTCAGGCAGCCAACGCCACGCGGCGTTCCAGCACCTGCTTGCCCTGCTCCGCCAGGTCCCAGAACAAGCCCGCCATGACTTGCAGCGACTCGCGCGAGACGCTGGCCAGTATATGCTCGTTGGGCGCATGCTGCGAGCAGGCCGGATAGGAGTGCGGCACCCACAGCGTCGGCAGCCCGAGTACGTCGGCGAACACATCGTTGGGCAGCGAACCGCCCAGATTCGGCAACAGCGTCGGCGGCTTGCCGCTGGTTTCCTGCATCGAAGCCAGGCCCCAGCGCACCCATTCATCATCCGGATTCAGACGGGTCGCGGAGAACTGCACGCCCGACAGCGTTACTTCCACATCGTTGTAGCCGTGCGCATCCAGATGGGCGCGAATGTTGGCGATGAAATTCTTGTCATCGCTGCCGACCACAAAACGGATCTGGCAATGCGCCGAAGCATGACCGGGAATCGCATTGACCGGCGCTTCCGGATTGCCGGTCTTGAAGGCCAGCACTTCCAGCGTGTTCCAGCCGAATACGCGTTCGGCCGGCGTCATGCCCGGCTCGCCCCACTCCGCATCGACTTCGGGATCAGTCGGGCCGCCGCCCACTTTCACATCGGCCAGCGCATTGCGCACGCTTTGCGGCAGCGAGTCAGGCAGCAGGCTGGGCACGCGGATGCGGCCCTTGCCGTCCACCAGACAAGCAATGGCATTGGCCAGACGCACGCCGGGATTGCGCAGCAGCCCGCCCCAGTTGCCGGAGTGGTGGCCGCCCTCGCGCGAGTTCACGCGCAGATCGAAATTGCAGCCGCCGCGCGAACCGAGAAACATGGTCGGCGTCGGCGCATTCACGCGCGGGCCGTCGGAAGCGATGAACAGATCCGACTTGAGGCGTTCGCGATATTGCTCGGCGACTTCCTTCAGGCCGGGCGAACCGGTCTCTTCGCCCATCTCCAGAATCACCTTGACGTTGTAGCCGAGCTTGCCGCCGCGCAGCTTCATCACTTCGGTCAGCGCAGCGAAGTTGATGGTGTGCTGGGCCTTGTTGTCGGCGATGCCGCGACCGTACCAGCGATCGCCTTCGACCACGATTTCCCATGGGCTCAGGCCGCTGCGCCATTGCTTGTCGTAGCCGCGCACGACGTCGCCGTGGCCGTAGGTCAGCAAGGTGAAGGCGGCGCCTTCTTCCATGCGTTCGGCCAGCAGGAAGGGGCTGCCGTTGGGCAGCGGGTTTTCAACCACCTCGCAGGTAAAGCCCAGGCCTTGCAGCTCGGGCACGATTTCCTGATGCAGGTAATCGTACAGAATCGGACGGCTCGCGGGCTCCTGGCTTTCGGTACGGATGGCCACACGTTTCTGCAACACCGCCATGAAACGGCCGTCGTCGAAATAGGCGCCCACCTGTGCGATGGCTTGCGATCTGCTCATACTGCTTCTCCTCGATGAGTTGGATATGACGCTGGGTCAAAACAAATAAGTAAACATATTCATGCCGCATGCAGATGCCGGGAGCTCACAGGATCGCGCAAGGCGACCTGCGGCGGAGTATGCATGTCGGTTTCAAACGGATGTCAATTCGGCAAACAGCCGCTGCCTTACCGCCGCTCAGCCATTCACCGCCAGTTCCGGAATACCGCGCCCCGGTTCAGGCGTGAGGGCCGAGGCCAGCAGCATGCGGGTGTAAGGATGCTGGGCTTCGGAGAAGATCTTTTCGCGCGTCTGCAGCTCGACGATGCTGCCCTTGTTCATCACCGCCACGCGGTCCACCAGATGCTCCACCACGCCGAGGTCGTGGCTGATGAACAGATAGGTCAGGCCGAACTCGGCCTTGAGATCCAGCAACAGGTTCAGAATCTGCGCCTGCACCGAGACATCCAGCGCCGAGGTCGGTTCGTCGCAGATCAGAATATCGGGCCGCAAGATCAGCGCCCGCGCAATCGCCACACGCTGGCGCTGGCCGCCCGACAACTGGTTAGGATACTGATGATTGGTGCGCTCCGGCATGCCGACCAGATCGAGAATCTTGCGCACCGATTTCTGCTGTTCGGCCGATGTGCCTATGCCATGCAGCCTGAGCGGCAGGCCGACGATCTCGGCCACGGTCTTGCGTGGATTAAGCGAGGAATACGGGTCCTGAAAAATCGGCTGGATGTGCCGCGCATTCTGCTTGCGATGCGTGGGATCGACCTCCTGACCGTTGATCAGCACATTGCCGGAAGTCGGCTCCAGCAAACCCAGCAGCATCTTGGCCAGGGTGCTCTTGCCGCAGCCCGACTCGCCGACCAGTCCCAGCGTCTCGCCGCGATACAGGCGCAGCGACACATCGTTGACCGCCTTGAGTTCGCCCGGCGCCTTGAACATGCCGCGCTTCATGCTGTACACCTTGCTCAGCGCGCACAATTCCAGCGCGATGTCGCCGCCGGGATGTTCCGGTTTTTCCGGTGCTGCGATATTTCCGAAGTCGCCCATGTTCATGCCATCACCTCGCTGCTTTCCATTGCTTGCACCGCCGTCACTTTGTGGCAGCGCGCGTAATGCGGCAAGGCGCCGGCGCTGGTGTTGACCATAGGAGGATCCTGCTCGCAGGTAGCGTCAGCCAGTGCGCAGCGATTGCGGAAGGTGCAGCCGCCGACATTGCCGATCAGACTCGGCACCACGCCGGGAATCGCCTGCAGCTTGCTGCCCGGGAGTGTCTTGCCGCGCACCGGGATGCAGTTCAGCAAACCGCGTGTGTAAGGATGCTGCGGGCTGGCGAAAAGTTGCGCGACGTCGGTGGTTTCCACCACCTGGCCGGCGTACATCACCGCCACGCGATCGGCAATGCGCGACACCACGCCCAGATCGTGAGTGATGAACACCACGGCGGTGCCGAATTCCTTTTGCAGCTCGCGGATCATGCGCAGAATCTGCGCCTGTATCGTCACGTCCAATGCCGTGGTCGGTTCATCGGCAATGATCAGATCGGGATTGCACATCAGCGACATCGCAATCATTACGCGCTGGCGCAAGCCGCCCGACAACTGATGCGGATACTGGCGCAGGCGGTCTTCGGCATTGCTGATGCCGGTACGGTGCAGCAGATAAATCGCCCGCTCGCGCGCTTCGGCGCGGCTGACATTGGGCTGTTGCAGCATCGCTTCGCACAGCTGGTTGCCCAGCGTGTACGAAGGATTGAGCGAGGTCATCGGCTCCTGAAAAATCATCGACATGCGCTTGCCGCGCAGTTGATTGAGCTGCTTGTCGGACAGGCCTTGCAGATCGACGCCGTCGAAGCGCATGTAGTCTGCCGTACATTTGGCCTTGCGCGGCAGCAGTCCCATCAGCGCCAGCGAAGTCATGGACTTGCCGCAGCCGGATTCGCCCACCAGGCACAGCATCTCGCCGCGCTTGACCTGGAAATCGATACCGCGCACCGCGTGCAGGACGCCGTTTTCGGTAGGCAGATCGACGCGCAGATTTTTGACATCGAGTAAAACGCTCATCGCATGCTCCCGCAAGAATTGGTGCTCATCATGTGCTTGCTCCTGGTATTCGTTATCGCCTGCATCATTGATCAGTTGCGGCCGTCCGGCGCATTCACATCACGCAGACCGTCGCCGACCAGATTGATGGCCAGCACCAGCATGGCCAGCGCGATGCCGGGAATCACAATCACCCAGGGCTTGAAGAACATGTAGGACTTGCCTTCGGACACCATCAGCCCCCAGGACGGCGTCGGCGGCTGCACACCCAGACCGAGGAAGGACAGCGTTGCTTCCAGCAGAATCGCGTGCGCCATTTCCAGCGTCACCACCACGATCAGCGCACTCATGATGTTGGGCAGAATTTCGCGCACCAGAATGTAGGGCGTGGAAGCGCCTATCGATTTGGCGGCGGCAATGAACTCTGCATCGCGCAATTGCTGGGTGGCCGAACGTGTGACCACGGCGAAGCGATCCCACAGCAGCAGGCCGAGCAGCAGGATCACCACGTTGAGCGAACCGCCGACCAGCGAAGCCATCGCCAGCGCCACCAGCACCACCGGCATCGCCAGACGGGTAGTGATGATGTAACTGATCACCGAATCCACGCGGCCGCCGAAGTAACCGGCCAGCACGCCCAGGGTGGTGCCGATCAGACCCGAGATTAGCGCGGCGCAGGCGCCGATGATCAGCGACACGCGGGCGCCGTAGATCAGGCGGCTCAGATAATCGCGGCCCAGCTTGTCGGTGCCCAGAATATGTTCCCAGCTGCCCTGCGCATTCCAGACCGGCGGAATCAGACGCCGCGAAACATCCTGATTGAAGGGATCGTGCGGCGCCAGCAGCGGTGCAAAGATCGCCGCCAGCACAATCACCGCCAGGATGATGGAGCCCAGCACCAGACCGCGATGGCCGAGCATGCGGTTGAGCTTGCGCCGCCACAGCGGGATCGGCTTGAGCGCGGCTTGCAGCAGAGGCGCAGCAGGCATGGGCGTGGCTGAAGTGGAAGTAGTCGACATGGCGGCTCCTAGCGGGTGCGGATGCGCGGATCGAGCATCGCGTTGATGACGTCGGCGAGGAAGGTCAGGCCGATGTAGAACATGGCAATGATCAGGACCACCGCCTGCACCACCGGATAGTCATTGCGGGAAATCGCGTCCCAGGCCAGCTGCCCCAGGCCCTGCATCGAATACACCGATTCGATCACCACCGAGCCGCCCAGCATGAAGCCGAGTTCGACTGCGGCCAGCGCCACCACCGGAATCACGGCATTGCGCAGCGCGTGCTTGAAGATCACCTTGCTCTTGCTCAGGCCTTTGGCGCGGGCGGTGCGAATGTAGTCCGAGCTCAATACTTCCAGCATGCCGGCGCGGGTCAGCCGCATCATGGCCGGCATGGCGTAGTAACCGAGCGCCACCGCCGGCAGCACGAAGTTCTCCCAACTCTCGTTGCCGGCAACCGGCAACCAGTGCAGCGTCACGGAAAAAATCAGAATCAGGGTCAGCCCGAACCAGAAGCTGGGCATGGCCTGCCCCACCACGGCGATCATCAGCGCCACGCGGTCTAGCCAGGTATCGCGATAGATGGCCGCCAGCACGCCCAGGGGAATCGCCACCACGATGGCCAGCAGCAAGGCGCTGCCGCCGAGTTTGAAAGTAATCGGCATGCGCTCGGCGATCATGTCGATCACCTGGCCCTGAAAGTAGAAGGATTTGCCGAAGTCGAGATGCAAGGCGTTGCCGAGCCAGTCGAAATACTGGGTCGTCATCGGCCGGTCCAGGCCGAACTCGACCCGGATCGATTCGACCTGGGCGGCAGTGGCTTCAGGCCCTGCGATCGATGTGGCGAGATCGCCGGAAAGGTGCAGCAAGGCAAAGCTGACCACGGAAACCGTAATGGCGACGCACAAGGCGATCGCCAGACGGCGCAAGATATAGATCAACATGGCGACATGCCCCTCACGGTTGGCTCAGATTCAGAGCTTCTGACAAAACACCGCCGGCGGCAGGCGCTTTGTCAGAAGCTTTGCTGGTATGGCTGAAATACGGTGATGCGGTGAACCGGCTCCGGACCGAAGCAAGTTTCGATCCGGAGCGGCTGTACTGCATTTACTGGATGCTCTTGTTGCAACTGCTGGCCCTGCGATTACTACCGGTATTGCTTGCCGGTCATGCCACGCCGGCCTGGGGACCGGCGGCATGCCCGATGTGCAGCGCTTACTTCCAGCTGGCCTCGTAGAAACGCGGCAGTTCATCCGGATAGCCCTGGAATTTCAGCTGCGAATTGAACGCGTAGTAAGTCGAGTAGGAGAACAGCGGCGCCATGTAAGCCTGCTTCGAGATCAGCGCCAGCGACTTGGAATAGTTTTCCTTGCGCACGGCCGGATCGGTCGAGGTGTCGGCCAGCTCCAGCCATTGACGCAGTTGCGGATCCTTGGTGATGTCGTCGCTGCCGCCCTTGAAGAACACGCCGATGAAGGCCGATGCGTCGTTCACGGAATACGAACCCCAGGCCTGGAAGGTCAGCGGCGTCTTGCCGTTACGATATTCGGTCTGCAGCGCTGCGTATTTCATGTAGTGCAGACGGGCGCGGATGCCGACCTTGTGCAGATCGCCGATGATGGCTTCGGCAAATTCACGTTCGCGGTAGGCGTAGATGTCGGTATCGAAACCGTTGGCATAACCTGCCGCCGCCAGCAATTCCTTGGCCTTGGCCGGGTTGTATTCATACTTGATGACGGCATTGCTGTCGCAACCGAACTGCGTGCGGAAGCAGGCTGTGTACAGCGGCTGGCTGCCGCCGCGCACCAGATTGTCGGCGATGCCCTTGCGGTTGATCGCGTAGTTCACGGCCTGGCGCACGCGCAGATCCTTGAACGGCGAATTCGCGGAAGAAGCGCCGGTGGCGTCGATCGAGAGGAAACCGGCGCGCATGGTTTCACCGCTTTGCACGCTGATCTTCGGCGTGCTCTTGAGCGATTCGGCCTGATCGGCCGGCACGCGCCAGATCCAGTCCACCGCGCCGGTCATCAGTTGCGCCGAACGGGTTTCCGGATCGGGAATGATCACGAACTTGATGTTGCCGATCTTCGGCTGGCCTTGCGGGCTGTCCTTGAAGTAGGTGGGGTTCTTGACCATGGTCACACCCTGGCCCGGGGTCACGCTGGTGACCTTGTAAGGACCGGTGCCGATCGGCGCCTTGGCGAAACCGTCGAGACCGACCTTCTTGAAGTAGGCGCCGGGATAGATCGGCAGCGGGCCGGCCAGATATTCCAGCGCAGCAGGGAAAGGACGCTTGAGGTTGATGCGGACCTTGTAGTCGCTGATCTTGTCGACGCTCTTGATCCAGTCGGTGTTCTGGCGGGTCACGGCCTTGGATTCGGCGGACACCACGTAGTTGAAGGTAAAGGCGACGTCGTCGGCAGTGAACTTGTCGCCGTTCTGGAATTGCACGCCTTCGCGCAGATCCAGTACCAGCGCTGTCGGCGACTCCCACTTCCAGGCAGTCGCCAGTTGCGGTTTGTATTCGTTGGTCTTGGGATCGCGGTAAATCAGCGTGTCCCAGATCAGGTGGGCAAGAATGACGCCTTCACGCAGGTTGTTGTGATACTGGCTGATGTTTTCCACTTCGCTGTCGGAAGCGTAGACCAAAGTGTCGTTGGCCTTGGTGGCCATTGCGGACATCGATGCAGTAGCCCCCGCTACCAGCACCGCACATCGTGACCATGCAACCAGGGATTTCTTTATTGCGTTCATGTTTGCCCTTCTTTCGAGAATTGTTTGGAAAAACAACGACGTCGAATGCATACTAGGCCACAATTTAACGATGCCGCAATTATCAAATTTCTATGCCTGCATTGCCGAAAAGAGATGCCAAAAATTGTGCACCACAATGAATTTTCAGCAAAAACAGCTGCATCGCCGGAGCATCGCGGCAAGTGATCCAAATGCCGTTTTAGGCATCCAGCCGTTTCTTGCTGTTCTGCACCAAAGCCGTGAAGCCCGCACCAAATAAGCCATACAGGCTTTTTGAGTGAACCCGCATAAAAAGGTCTGACATGAAATCCCAGCATCTGCAAGACACCGCTCTGCGCTACTTTCTGGAGGTGGTGCGTTGCGGCTCAATCAGTGAAGCATCGCAGCGTTTGAACGTCGCCAGCTCCGCCATCAGCCGTCAAATCAGCAGTCTGGAAGAAATGCTGGACACGGTATTGTTTGAGCGACGTCCGCGCGGCATGGTGCTCAGCGCCGGCGGCGAAATGCTGGCCGCGCATGCGCAAAAGGTGGCGCTGGAAGCCGATCGCGTAGTGGCAGACCTGCAGGCGCTCAAGGGCCTGCGCAGCGGCCGCGTGCGGATTGCCGCCTCGGAGGGCTTCAGCATTGATTTCCTGCCGCGCCTGATCAATGCCTTTCAAAAGAAGTATCCGGGCTTTGTGTTTCAGGTCTTCGTCGGCCCGCCGGCGGCGGTATCGCGCCAGGTGCGCGAAGGCAACGCCGATATCGGCCTGACCTTCACCCGTCTGCCGGAAGCCGAAATCAAGGTAGTCCATCGCCAGCCCGGCCCGATATTTCTGGTGATGCGGCACGACCATCCGCTCAGCCGTTTCAAACAGGTTTCGCTGTCGCAGCTGCACCCTTATCCGATGGCGCTGCCCGATCCCACCACCACCCTGCGCCAGTTGTTCGACATCGCCTGCAGTCGCCAGCAAGTCGTGATCGAAGCGGTCATGACCAGCAACTACATACAGACCCTGCACAATTATCTGGTGGACAACGACGCGCTCTCGATCACCGGTGAAGTCACGGTGCGCTATCGCACCGCAGCGGGCGAACTGACCATACGCCCGATCCGCGACTGCCCCACCGACGGCCGCTTCATCGAAGTCCAGACGCTGGCAGGCCGCACACTGCCGCGCAGCGTGGACATCTTTCTGGAATATCTGCTGGCCGAGCTAAGCAAGGACATGTAAAGAATCGGCAGCTCAGCCTATAAGCCGCGCGCTCATTAAAATGAAGCGCTATTTTCGTCATACCAGTTACCCCACCCTCTCCCGGAGAATGCATTCATGAGTTCAGCAACTGCAGCAGAACATGCCCGCTTATTCATCGAAGCCCGCAACAGCCATCAAGGCGTCGACTGGCGCCGCTTTACCCCGCTCGACGCCGATACCGCCTACGCGATTCAGGATGCGACGCTGGCGCAGATAGGCCCGATCGGCGGCTGGAAAGTCGGCAGCAAAGGCGCCGGCACCCAGGCCAGCTGCGCCCCGCTGCCGGCGGCCGGCATCTATGCATCGGGCAGCGTGCTGAGCGGCCCGCAATGGTCGCGTCGCGCCATCGAAGCCGAACTGGCGTTCCGCCTCGGCAAAGACTTCGACCCGGGCGACCGCCTGCCCTCCAGGGAAGAATTGCTGGACGCCTTCGACGCCATGCTGCCGCTGATCGAAGTAGTCGAAACCCGGCTCGCGGCAACGCCCTGCGAAGAGCCGCTGGTATCGCTGGCAGACTTGCTGAGCCACGGCGCGCTGGTGCTGGGCAAAGCCGTACCGCTGCCGGCCGAAGCCCCCGACGTGCGCAAGCTCACCGCCACGCTCTTCTTCGACGACAAGCAAGTGGAACACATGACCGGCACCAACCCGGCCGGCGACATCTGGCCCATGCTGGCGTGGCTGGCGCGTCATTGCTCACTGCGCGGCGTGCCCCTGAAAAAAGGCCAGATCGTCACCACCGGCACCTGCACCGGCGTGCAGAACGCAGTGGCAGGACAAAAGGTGAAAGCGGTATTGGAGGGAGTAGGAGAAGTCAGCTTCAGCTTCTAAGCAAAAAAACGGGCGGGCCTGAATCAGGCCCGCCCGTTTTCAATCATGCCTTAAGGTGAAGCGCACGAATCAGCGATCAGCAAACCCGTCCGTCGCCCGAATCAACTGATCAAGAATCCCCGGCTCGTTATAAGCATGGCCCGCGCTCTCAATCAGATGAAACTGCGCATCCGGCCAGGCCTTGTGCAGATCCCAGGCCGATTTGGCCGGCGTCGCCAGATCGTAACGGCCTTGCACGATCACACCGGGAATCCCGTGCAGACGCGTCGCATTGGCCAGCAACTGTCCTTCCTCCATGAAACCCTTGTTGACGAAATAATGGTTTTCGATGCGAGCGAAAGCCAGCGCGAAATGGGCGTCGATGAATTTGTCCATCATGCCCACATCCGGCACCAGCGTAATGGTGCTGGCTTCCCAACGGCTCCAGGCGCGCGCCGCCTCCAGCTTCGCGGCTTCGTCGGAACCGGTCAGACGCTTGCGATAGGCGGTGACCAGATCGCCGCGCTCCGCTTCGGGAATCGGAGCCAGGAATTCTTCCCAGCGATCCGGCGCCAGCCACGATGCGCCTTCCTGGTAATACCAGTCGAGCTCGCGCTGGCGCAGCAGGAAAATGCCGCGCAGAATGATTTCGGTGACGCGCTCCGGATGCGTTTCGGAATAGGCCAGCGCCAGCGTGCTGCCCCAGGAGCCGCCGAACACCTGCCACTTTTCAATGCCGAGTCTGACGCGCAGCTTTTCGATATCGGCCACCAGATCCCAGGTGGTGTTGGCGTCCAGATTGGCATGCGGCAGCGAGCGGCCGCAACCGCGCTGATCGAACAGCACGATGCGGTATTTCTCGGGATTGAACAGCTGGCGATGACTAGGCCCGCATCCGCCGCCCGGGCCGCCATGCAAAAACACCACCGGCTTGCCCTTGGGATTGCCGCACACCTCCCAGTACACCTGATGGCCGTCGCCGACATCGAGCATGCCGCTGTCGTAAGGATTGATCGGCGGGTAAAGCGTGCGGAAACGGCTGTCGGTAGCAGTGGTCATCGGTGAAATCCTTTGATAAAAAATCTGTCCGGCCTGAATACCGGCAGGCAAATGAAAGAAACAAATGGTCGAGAAAGATTACAGGGTCTGAATGAAGCCTGCTGAAGGCGGCATATTGTTCTGCAAGATTCAAGCCTCCTCACTCCACCACCAGATCGTAGCTGTTCTTCACTTCATTCAAGACAAAGAAGGAGCGCAGCTGGCGTACGCCCGGCAGGCGCAGCAGCACATTGGCGTGCAGGCGGTTGAAGGCTTGCAGATCCTTCACGCGCAGCTTGATCCAGTAATCGAACTCACCGGCCAGCAGCAGGCATTCCAGCACGGCCGGAATATCGCGCACCGCCTGTTCGAACTCGGCAAAGCTTTCCGGCGTCGAGCGGTCCAGCACCACGCCCACCGTCACCAGCACCGGCAGGCCCAGTTTTTCCGGATCGAGGATGGCCCGCACCTCCTTCACATAGCCCTCATCCATCAGGCGCTTGGTGTGATTCCAGCAGGCCGTTTTGCTCATCCCCAGCTGCTCCGCCAGCTCTGCGTTGGCGATCCGGCCATCCTTCTGCAGCGCCTTGAGGATGCGCTTGTCCATGCGATCAAGTGACATGAATAATATTCCAGTAAATTTAACTTTAATGAATCAATATTTTCACAATATCTATTTCATCGATTTTTCAAACGTAATAATCTCATAAATTAGGAAGCACGTTTTAATTCGAGAAGCGTAAAGTTGATCCCGGTCACACGACTTCATCTCAATTGATCTGACACTGATCTGAACCTGAACCGGAGCTCTCTCATGCTGGCACTCGACAAACTTTTCCCGCGTAAAACGCTGGGTTTCTTCCCTTCCCCTCTGCACAAACTGGAACGCCTGTCGGCCATGCTCGACGTGGAAGTCTGGGCCAAGCGCGATGACGTCTCGTCCGGTCTGGCTTACGGCGGCAACAAGATCCGCAAACTCGAATGGCTGGTGGCCGATGCGCTGGCCAAGGGCTGCGACACACTGGTCTCGATCGGCAACATCCAGTCCAACCACACCCGTCAGGTGTGCGCGGCCGCCGCTGCGGTCGGCATGAAGTCGTACACCGTGCAGGAAACCTGGCTGGAATGGGACGATCCGGTCTACGACAAGGTCGGCAACATTCTGCTGACCCGCATCATGGGCGGCAATCCGATCATGGGCGGCTACGGCTACTCGACTACTGAAAAAGACACCTGGGCCAAGGCCCTGGAAGAAGTCCGCGCCAAGGGCGGCAAGCCTTATCCGATCCCGGCCGGCGCATCGGACCACCCGCTGGGCGGCCTGGGCTATGCCAACTTCGCCGATGAAGTGGCGATGCAAGAACAGCAACTGGGTATTTTCTTCGACAACGTGGTGGTCGCGACCTGTACCGGTTCGACCCAGGCCGGCATGGTGGTGGGTTTCGCTGCGCAAGAAAAGCGCCGCCGCGTGATCGGCATCGACACCGCCGATGATGCAGCGATGACGCGTCGCGCCGTGACCAAGATCGCCAACGACACTGCTGAGCTGATCGCCTCCAAGGGCGGCAAGCGCGTGGTGGTGAAGGACTCCGACATCGAGATCAACCCTGACTACAGCGGCCCGGCCTATGGCCTGCCAAGCGAGCAAACCATCGCCGCGATCCGCACCGCCGCCGAAATGGAAGCGATGCTGACCGATCCGGTGTACGAAGGCAAATCGATCGACGGTCTGATGAGCATGGCCAAGAAGGGCGAGTTCAAGGGCCAGCGCGTGCTGTACGCTCACCTCGGCGGCGCACCTGCGCTGAACGCTTACTACAAGGCCTTCGAAGACCCGGAGAACCTGGTCAAGCTGGCGCGTGAAGCACGCTTCAAGGAATAAGCTGCACGCTGTTCCTTCGAAGTAAAAACGGCGTGGCGCCCTCGCGGGCTGCCACGCCGTTTTGTTTTCGCCGATATACCACCGATACACGCTGCGCCCTGGCCTCGGCGTCTCAAAATACCCTCTGCGTTTTCCACATCCGGCTACTCACATATAACGCAAGACGTTATACTTTGGCCGGCATGATCAGATCCTTTCATTGCCGCGATACCGAAGCCGTTTTTTCCGGCAGGAAAGTGGCGAGATTTGCCAACATCCGCCTAGTGGCCGAACGAAAGCTGCAGCTGCTGGATGCGGCGGCGACACTGGAGTTTCTTCGCTCGCCGCCGGGCAACCGGCTGGAGGCCCTGTCCGGCAACCGCATCGGGCAATACAGCATGCGTATCAACGCGCAGTGGCGTCTGTGTTTCATCTGGGCGGACGGCAGCGCCGAGCATGTAGAAATCACCGACTACCACTGACACGACTGAATGCCATCAAGCTCCCTGAGCTCCCTTGAGCAACACCACGCAAGCGAGGAACGGAAAATCATGAAGAAAGTACGCGACGGCGCACACAACGGTATGCGCGCGGTTCATCCCGGTGAAATTCTGCGCGAGGAGTTTCTCCTGCCCTACAATCTGAGCGCCAACGCGCTGGCGCTGGCCTTGCATGTGCCCGCCACACGCATCGGCGAAATCATCAACGAACGACGCGGCATCACGCCCGACACAGCCTTGCGTCTGGCGCGCTTCTTCGGCGGCGATGCGCAATCCTGGCTGAGCCTGCAACAGACCTTCGATCTTAAAATTGCAGCCAAGGCGCTTGAGAAGAAAATCAATGCCGAGGTCAAACCCTTCGTACTCGATGCTGCATAGACATCCATGCCTGCATCACAGCCATCACGGCAGTTCGCATAGCGCGGCCCGCCCGATTCAAATCCGTCCTGCTTGATCAGCATCAAAGCCCCCCGCCGCTTTCACGCGTACCTTTCGTCCGTCATCACTCGTCAGGTAAATCACCGTGAAAAAACTCATCGCCATGGCGGCCGCTGCTGCGGGCCTGCTTTCTTCTTTCGCCGCACCGGCCGCCTTTGCGCAGGAAGCCGCCAGCCCATGGCTGCTGCGTCTGCGCGCAGTCAACATCAGCCCTGAAAACAAGTCCGATCCGGTCGGCGGCGTAGGTGCTTCGGATCGTCTCACGGTCAGCTCCAAGACCATTCCCGAACTCGACATCAGCTATTTCTTCACACCCAACTGGGCGGCCGAACTGATCCTGACCTATCCGCAAAAACACGACGTGCGGCTGGACGGCCAGACCATCGGCAGCTTCAAGCATCTGCCGCCGACGCTGCTGCTGCAATACCACTTCACGCCTGACGCTACGTTCAGCCCTTATGTCGGCGCCGGCGTCAACTACACCCGCATCTCCGATGTGACGCTGCTGAACGGCAATGCGCAACTGGAAAGCCATAGCTTCGGCGCGGCATTGCAGGCCGGTTTCGACGTCAAGATCGACCGCCACTGGCTGGTCAATTTCGACGTCAAGAAAGTGCAGATCCGCAGCGACGTGATGTCGGGCGGCACCAGGATCAGCACCGTGCGCATCGATCCCTGGCTGATCGGCGTCGGGGTGGGTTATCGTTTCTGAGGTTCTGCGGTATCCTTGCCGGACCCAAACGGCGCGATCCGTCATCTTCAGATGACTGGTCGCTTTGCTTTTTTGGAAACCCGTCCCCGCAGAGGCAGCAGCCACGGCAGCAGGCGCAGTTCACCCAGCCCGCTTCTCCGCCCCCAGTCCACCGCAAGATGAGGTAATACGATGTCGACGACTTCGCACACCACCCCAGTCGCCCCCGGCGCACCAATGCCACACCGCAAAATCATCCGCTCCTGGGTGATCCCGATCAGCCAGCGCAGCACCGCCATCGCGCTGCTGCTCTCGGCCATTGATTTCTGTCTGTTCGGCCTCGGCCTGACAGCCATCATCTGGACCCCCTGGATACTGGCCAAGATCGCGCTTGGCGTGGTGACCGGCTTCGTCATCGGCCGCCTGTTCATTCTCGGCCACGATGCCTGTCATCAAAGTTTCACCCCAAACCGCAGACTCAATACCTGGCTCGGCCGTCTGCTGTTCATGCCGTCACTGACGCCTTACAGCCTATGGGCGGTGGGCCACAACGTGGTGCACCACGGCTACACCAATCTGAAGGGTTTCGACTTTGTCTGGCTGCCGCGCACACTCGAGGAGTTTCAAGCTCTGCCACGCTGGCGCCGTCAGCTGGAGCGCATCTACCGCAGCGGCGTCGGCCCCGGCCTGTATTACCTGATCGATATGTGGTGGAAGCGCATGTACTTTCCGTCGAAAAAACAGATGCCGACGCGCCGCGCCGAATTCATTTGGGACGGCGTGCTGGTCACCGCCATGGCGGTGGTGTGGGTGGCCGGCATGGCCTGGGCCGCCGACGCCACCGGCCAATCATTCTGGACGCTGTTCATTACCGGCTTCCTGATCCCGATCATGTTCTGGAAGTCGATGATGGGCTTCGTGGTCTATGTGCACCACACGCATACCGAAGTAGCCTGGTATCAGGACAAGACAAGCTGGGCCGCTGCCCAGCCCTTCGTCTCGACCACCGTGCATCTGACCTTCGGCCGCTGGTGGGGCTCGCTGCTGCACAACATCATGGAACATACCGCGCACCACGTGGACATGAGCGTGCCGCTGTATCGCCTCAAGCAGGCGCAGAAGAAGCTGGAAACCATGCTGCCGGGCCGCATCGTGATTCAGCGCTTTTCATGGCGCTGGTATTTCGACACCGCGCGCCGCTGCAAGCTGTACGACTTCGACCGCCTGTGCTGGACCGACTTCCGCGGCCGCCAGACCAGCCAGCCGCTGGAGCTGCCGCCAACGGCAACGGCGCCCGAATCGGCTTCCTGATTTTTGCTTCCCTGACAATAAGACGGTCACATGGAAGGGCAATCGCAGCCCCGGTCAAATGCGATATCGCCCGCTTCCCCGCCATCAAGACCGCACCTTCTGCTTTGCCCACCGGTTTGCCGGCCAGCCGATGGGCTTCATTCAGCCCCGCATGCGGCCCTTTATGACCAGCTAATCCACGCTTGTTTGACCTAGGACAATAAACCGCGTCGGATTGGCGCCGCTGCGGCTTCCGGCAGCCTTCCCAGCACTTAGAATGCATGTGTCGCCTGCATCCAGGGCATCCGTCTGCCGGGAATCTCGTATGAATCAGTCCTGCCTCAAGGTCTCACCCTCCTGTTCTTCCGCCTCCACCAGCGTCGCCGGCAGCGCACTGCGCAGCTGCACTTCCTGCGGCATGCACCAGCTCTGCCTGCCGATGGGGCTGGATGTCAGCGACATGCGCCGGCTGGACAAGATCATCGGCCGCCGCAAGGTGGCGCGCGATGATTTCCTGTATCGCATCGGCGACCGCTTCACCTCGCTGTACGCGGTGCGCGTCGGCCATTTCAAGACCTATCAGGAAAACCTCGACGGCGACCGCCAGATCACCGGCTTCCAGATGCCCGGCGAACTGCTGGGCATGGATGCCATCAGCACCGAGCATCATCAGTGCGACGCGGTGGCGCTGCAGGACAGCGAAGTCTGCGAAATCCCCTTCGCCATGCTGGAACAACTGTTCGGCCAGATGCCGACGCTGCTGCGCCACTTTCATCGCATCATGAGCCACGAAATCACCAGCGAACAGAGCGTCATCATGCTGCTGGGGAACATGCGCGCCGAACAGCGCTTCGCCGCGTTCCTGGTGAATCTGTCTTCGCGCTACGCGGCGCGCGGCTATTCCTCAACCCGCTTCCAGCTGCGCATGACGCGCCAGGATGTCGGCAACTATCTGGGCCTGACCATAGAGAGCATCAGCCGCCTGATCTCGCGCTTCCGCAAGCAGGGCCTGCTGGTGGTGGAGCAGCGCGAAGTGGAAGTGGTGGATCTGGCCGCGCTGAAAAAACTGGCGGCCGGCGTCGATGTCTGCGCCATGCCCAAGCCGGCCTGATCTGCGAAGTTCGTGCTTGAACATGCCGTGCAGCCGCAGGCTGGACGGCATTTTTTTAAGCGGCGCGGAATGCTTGCCTCTGCCACGGGCATAAAAAAAGCCGGCTGAAGCTGTCGCTCAGCCGGCCTTGAACTATTCCTGCCGTCTTAAACGGTCTGCGAATAGCGCTGGGGCGTCGCCTCCATGCCTGCCAGTCTGGCCTGCGTCAAATCCTGATTCAGATAGCGGTCGAACACCATGCAGATGTTGCGGATCAGCATGCGCCCTTTCGACTCCACCGTGATCCACTCGTCTTCGATGCTGATCAGCCCGTCCTGCTCCAGCAGGCGCAGGCGTTCCATTTCATCGGCGAAGTATTCGCGAAAGACGATGGGATAAGCGATCTCCAGCGAAGTCAGCGACAACTCGAAATTGCACATCAGGCGCTGAATGATCAGGCGCCGCAACACATCGTCCATGCTCAGCTGGATGCCGCGCGCAATCGGCAGAGTGGCGCTTTCCAGCCGCGCATAGTATTCATCCAGCGTCTTTTCGTTCTGGCTGTAGCTGCCGCCGACGGCGCTGATGGCCGATACGCCGCAGGCCACCAGATCGGTTTCCGAATGGGTGGAATAGCCCTGGAAGTTGCGATGCAAACGCCCCTGGCGCTGCGCGACGGCGAGGTCGTCGGTCGGCTTGGCGAAATGGTCCATGCCGATGTAGACGTAGCCGGCCGCCGTCAGTTGACGGATGCACAGCGACAACATGTCGAGCTTGGCTTCCGCGCCTGGCAGATCCTCATCCTTGATCTGGCGCTGCGACTTGAACAGATGCGGCATGTGCGCATAGTTGTAGACCGCGATGCGATCGGGGCCGGCGTCGATCACCTTGCCCAGCGTGCGCGCCATCGACATCACGTTCTGCTTGGGCAAGCCATAGATCAGGTCGATGCTGATGGAACGAAATCCGGCAGTGCGGCCGGCGGCGATGATGTCCAGCGTCTGCTCTTCAGGCTGCACCCGATTGACTGCGCGCTGCACGTCTTCGTCGAAGTCCTGCACGCCCAGACTGAGGCGGTTGAAGCCTTGCGCCCGCAATGAATACACGCGCTCTACCGACACCGTGCGCGGATCGATCTCTATCGAATATTCGCCGGCCTCGTCCGGCGCCAGCGTGAAATGGGCGCGGATGTGGGCCATCAGATCGCCCATCTGGCTATCCGACAGATAGGTCGGCGTGCCGCCGCCGAAATGCAGTTGCTCGACATGATTCATGCCCGAGAACAGCGCCGCCTGCATGGCGATTTCGCGCTTGAGGTAACTCAGATACAGCGCCGCCTTGGCGCGGTTCTTGGTCACGATCTTGTTGCACGCGCAGTAGTAGCAGATGGTGTCGCAGAACGGGATGTGCAGATACAGCGACAGCGCGCGCCAGGCGCCCATGCCGCGACGGTCGCTGACCGCGTGCAGATAGTCCTTGACGGCGAAGCGCTCGCTGAAACGATCGGCGGTGGGATACGAGGTATAACGCGGACCGCGCTGATCCATCTTGCGCAACACGTTGCGGTTCATGCCGGCCAGCGACACGGCGTGGGGTGTTAAGGCAGCTTGCATTCGATGCTCCATGACCATCCGGCGAGGGACGGAGTTTCAGAGCTCCCAGCTTAGGCGGCGCGCAACGCGGCTGCCTTGACCTGGATCAAATGGCCTCACGCAGGCGGTGGCGCCTGCGCAAGGCAGCCTGGAAAAATGAACAGAAGCTGAACTGAATCAGGAGACGAACTTCAGGCGGCGCGCGCCATGCGCGCGTACGAAATCAGCATGCTCGCAAATTCGCGCGCCGCCGGCGCCAGCGGCACCGCAGTGCGCTGGATCAGGCTGATGCGGGACGCCGGAATCGCCTCGCGCACCGGCACCGCTGCCAGACGCGCGCTGAAACCGTGGGCCTCGATTGCCACGCGCGGGCCGAGGAAAAGATAATCGGATTGCGCCACCAGTTGCAAGGTATCGAGCAGCGACTCGACGCTGGCCACCAGTTGCGGCGGCGCCAGTTGGTGCTGGGCGAACCAGTCCGCCAGACGGTTGGCCGGCGTACCCGCCAGCCCGCTGGGGCGCGTGTTGATCCAGGCGCTGTCGGCAAGCTCGCGGATCGAAGTCGCCTGCTGCAGCGGATGGCCCTGGCGACAAAGTATGCAAGGGTCGGCCGCGCACAGCATGGTGGCGCTCAGATCGCTCATGTCGGTGCCGTCGGACACCAGCGTCAGGGCAAAATCGAGCCGCCCTTCGCGAATCCCGGTCAGCATCATGGACGCCGGGCCGCTGGCCAGATGCACGCTCACGCGCGGATGCATCCGGCGCAACTGCGGCAGCACCTGCGGCACAAAACGTGCAAAGGCCTCGGACGAAACACCGACGTTGATGGCGCCCACCAGTTCGTCATTGAGCGCACCGCATTCCTGCAGCGCGCGGTCGCATTCGCCGAGAATCACACGGGCGCGCGCCAGCAAGGCGGTACCCGGCGCCGTCAGCGCGATACCGCTGTGCGCGCGCACGAACAAAGTGCCGCCGACGCTGGCTTCCAGCCGCTTGACCTGTTGCGTCAGCCCGCTTTGCGCCATGCCGAGCGCCCGCGCGCCGGCGCGGATGCTGCCGTGTTCGACCACGGCGACGAAGGCGCGCAATTGTTCTAGCGTCATGAAAGATCAGATGGCAAAAAAAGCAAGATAAAAAGACAAGGGAGAGTCGAAAAAGCGATCAGAGATGATCACCGGATGTGCTCATGATCACGATAGTAGCATCTTGGTCGGGCCGCCCGCGCTGCCTATACTTTTTCCAACGAGGCCGGCCTGGCGAACAACTTCTTGCTGCAGATGGCAGGCCGGCTCCGACAGCAACTCACTTCTTCATTTCAGGGAAAAATCATGGCGGACGAACTGTACAAACTCGGTGAAAAAATTCGCGGCGAAGTGCTAGGCCCGGCCTATGTCAGCGCCTCCGCTGCTGCCACCGATGAATTCAGCGAACCGATGCGCGCCTTTGCCATCAAGAATCTGTGGGGCGATATCTGGGCTCGCCCCGGCCTCGACCGCCGCAGCCGCAGCATCGTCAATCTGGCGCTGCTGTCGGCCGCCAATCGTCCGAACGAACTGAAGATTCACATCCGCGCCGCGCTCAACAACGGCGTCACGCGCGCCGAAATCGGTGAAGTGTTCCTGCAGGTCGCGCTGTATGAAGGCATCCCCACCGGCAGCGACGCCACCCGCATCGCCAAGCTGCTGTTCGCCGAAATCGATGCTGAAACCGCGGCGAAAGCCTGAAGCATGGACAAGCGAGAGAACGTCGGCGAGCAGCCAAGACAGGCGCTGTTCGAGCGCCTGCTGAATGCCACGGTCGGCACGGCAGACGAAGTCGGTTCGTGGATAGGCGGACAGGCGATCGCCGGCAGCGGCGCTGAACTGCCGCTGATCGATCCCTATACCGAGCGCGAATTGATGCGCTATCGCGATACCTCGCCCGCGCAGGCGGCGGCGGCGCTGGCCGATGCCGATGAAGGCTTCAAACGCTGGTCCGCCTTGCCGGCGCAGCAACGCGGCGTGCGGCTGGCGCGCCTGAGCGAACTGGTGGCGCGCGACGCCGATGCGCTGGCGCAGCTTGAAAGCCTGTCCAGCGGCAAGGCAATCAAGGGCAGCCGCGCGCAACTGGCGGCAGTGGTCGAAATCTTCCGCTACTACGCCGGCTGGGCCGACAAGTTCGGCGGTAATGTGATCCCGGTGCCGGGCGGGCAGTTCACCTACACGCTGCGCGAACCGCTGGGCGTGGTGCTGGCGATCACGCCCTGGAATTCACCGATCTATCTGGCCGCATGGAACATCGCGCCGGCGCTGGCGATGGGCAATGCCGTGCTGCTCAAACCTTCCGAGCTGACCCCGTTGACGGCCCTCGCGCTGGCCAGACTGGCCATTGAAGCCGGGCTGCCGCCGGGCACGCTGAACGTGGTCAACGGGCTCGGCCAGACCATAGGCGATCATGCGATTGCCAATCCGCTTACCAAGAAAGTCGTGTTCGTCGGCTCCATCGCCACCGGTCGCCGCGTCAATACGGCGGCGGCGCAACGCCCGATTTCCTGCCTGCTGGAACTGGGCGGCAAGTCGGCCAACATCGTGTTCGAGGATGCCGATTTCGATGCGGCGGTCAAAGCTGCGGTGGTCGCCGGCTTTGCCAACACCGGCCAGAACTGCGCCGCCGGTTCGCGCCTGCTGGTGCAACGTTCAATCTATCCGCGCTTTCTTGAGGCAGTGGTTGCCGCCAGCCGCGAATACAGCTGCGGCGATCCGCTCGACGAACATGTCGATTGCGGTCCGATCAACAATCTGGCGCAGTATCAACGCATCCAGAACATGATAGCGATGGGACTGGACGAAGGTGCACAACTGCTGGCGGGCAAAGCACCGACCGGCGCTGCCACCGATGGCCAAGGTTATTTCATCGGTCCCACCGTGCTGGGCGGCGTACACAACAACATGCGCATTGCGCGCGAAGAAGTGTTCGGGCCGGTGCTGGCAGTGCTGCCCTTCGATACGGAGGCAGAAGCCATCGCCATCGCCAACGACAGCGAATTCGGTCTGGCCGGCGCCGTATGGACGCGCGACATCGCACGCGCACACCGCGTTGCGGCCCAGGTCCGGGCCGGCATTTTCTGGATCAACATGTACCGCGACATGCACGTCGCCAGCCCTTTCGGCGGCTACGGCAGCAGCGGCTACGGACGCTCCAGCGGCGTCGAATCGCTGTACGAATACACCCAGACCAAGAGTGTCTGGCTACCCACCGCCAGCGGTAGCTGAGAACCAGCGTGCATTCGCAACAAGGCAAGCCATCATCTAACCTGGAAAGCAAGAAAATGACCTCATTCAAAACAGCTGGCGTGGTAGGACTCGGCAATATGGGACGCGGCATGGCCTTGTCGCTGACTCGCGCCGGCTTCAACGTGGTCGGTTTCGACAGCTCCGCCGGCGCCACAGCCGCCGCCGTCGAAGCCGGCATCGCGGTCACGGCAAGCATGGCTGAGCTCGGCCAGCATTGCGACGCCATTGTGCTGTCGCTGCCGAATTCGGCGATCGTCAAAAGTGTGCTGTTCGGCGACGACACGAAAGGCGGCCTGGCCGCTGCCATACGCGCCGGCGCCGTGCTGATCGACACCACCACCGCCGACCCAAAGTCCACCCGCAACAATGCGCCGGCCCTGGCCGAGCGCGGCATCAAGTTCATCGATGCACCGGTCAGCGGCGGCGCCGCCGGCGCCCTCAAGGGCGAGCTGACCATGTTCATCGGCGGCAACGCAGCCGACGTCGAACTGGCAACTCCTCTGCTGGCAGCGTTGGGCACCAAGCGCTTTTACATCGGCGAAGTCGGCGCCGGCCACACTGCCAAGCTCATCAATAACCTGATGGTGGCCTCGCATCTGCTGGTCGCCAGCGAAGCCTTCCATCTGTCGGAAGCGGCCGGCGTGCCGATCGCGCAAATCATCGAAGCGATCAATGCCGGCTCCGGCCGCAGCGGCGTGACGCAATACAACTACCCGAGCCGCATCATGAACGATGCGTTCAACTCCGGCTTCACCATGCAGCTGATGCGCAAGGATGTGAATCTGGCCATCGAGCTGATGAATCAGGTGGGCGTCGATCTGCCGGTGGTGCGCGAAGTCGGCACACGCTGGAAGAACAGCGCCGACACACTGGCCGACGGCGAAGACTTCAATCGCATCACTCAGCTGCATTGATCCGCTTCATTGATCAGCTGTATTGAGCGCGCCGTTTTACAAGGCAAGCAAAAAAAAGACAAGCCGTCCGGCTTGTCTTTTTTCGTTCAGTGCCTTTTTCCATCATCTGATTGTTCGAATCCTGCCATTGCCTGTTGTATTCCGCTACGGCTGAGCTTGCGACTGTGCGCGGGATGAATTAGCCTGCATTCAGGCCTCACTTCAGGCAATTGCTAAGCTGTCCCGTCTGAAATAATTCCTGTCAGTCACCCGTACATCCAATAAAAAGAAAACGGTTTCTGATTGCATTGCCGACTGTGCAAGCCTGCTTGATCCAGCAATTGATTCAGCACTTAACTTCACCGCTTTTTCACTGCTTTATTGGGTAGCCTGTTCACGCAGCTTGATTGACCTTCTGATTGCCCAGTTCAGTTTGACTTGTACCGCTGGCTTTGCTCGTCTGCCCGACCGATGTCGTCCTGCCATGCAGGTGAATTTCCCGCGCCCCGCTGACTTTGGCGTGCCAGCGAGCGATTCAGCGTCACGGTCTTCCAACCATTCTTTTCATGGATAAGCTCACAGAGAAATGATGACCAAAATCTCTTCCCCCGCTCACATTGCATTCGCCGGTCTGGTACTGTTCGCCGGTGCTGCCGCCGCCACCCAGGAAGCCCGCGCCGAAGGCCTGGGCGTCAGCGCCGATGCCGGCACCACCGGCGTCGGTTTTCATTTGTCGGTGCCGCTGGCGCAAACGCTCAATGCGCGTTTCGGCGTCAACTATTTCGACTACTCGTTCAACTCCAGCACCAACGACGTCAACTACGACGCCAAGGCCAAGCTGCGTACCTTCGACGCCCTGCTCGACTGGTTTCCGTTCGCCAACGGCTTCCGCCTGAGCGGCGGCGTGATCTACAACGGCAACAAGGTCGAAGCCACCGGCACACCGAAAAACAATGGCACTTACACCATCAACGGCAACACCTACTTTGCATCGCAAGCGGGGCAAGTCGATGGCCGCATCGACTTCAAGAAGTTCGCACCGTATGTCGGTCTCGGCTACGGCAATGCCGTCGCCAAGGATCAGGGCTGGGGCTTTACGGCTGACGTGGGCGTGATGTTTCAGGGCAATGCCACGACCTCGGTCAGCAATTCGGGATGCACCGCATCGGCACTGATCTGCTCGCGCCTGGCCACCGACGTCTCCGCAGAGAACGCGCAACTGAACGACAAGGTGCATGGCTACAATCTGTACCCGGTGCTGCGTGTGGGGGTCAGCTACAAGTTCTGATGGTGTGCAGTGACATGCTTCACTTCAATGCGTGTCAGACAGCATAAAAAATGCCGGCTTCGCCTATGCGCGGCGAGCCGGCATTTTTCATGCAAGAACAGTATTGAACATCGGGATCAGGCGCCGAAGCGGTTCGCCGCCAAACCCCTTGTCCGGGTTTCTTCCAGACGCACTGCAAACAGGCCGCCGGCCTGCGGATCGATTTCGCGTTGTGCCGGGTTCATGCCTTCGTGCGCGCTGATGATGTACAGGGTATCGAGTTGCGTGCCGCCGAATGCGACGCAGCTCGGCTGGCCGACCGGCAATTCGATGATGTGATCGATGCTGCCGTCGGGCGCAAAACGGACTACCCGCGCGCCGCCCCATTGCGCGTTCCAGACGAAGCCGTCGGCATCGACACAGGAACCGTCAGGGCTGCCCGGTTGCGTGGCGAGATCGGCAAACAGACGCGGTTCGCCTACGTCTCCTGAAGCGCTGTCGTACGCGACGCACATGATGCGATTCACCAAGGTATCGCAGAAATACAGGGTGCCGCCGTCGGGGCTGAAACAGATGCTGTTGGAAATGGCGATGCCTGGCAGATTCAGCCGCTGCACGCTGAGATCATGATTCAGACGATAGAAACCGGCGATCGGTGCGCGGTCTGCCGCCTCATTCAGGGTGCCGAAAACGAAACGTCCCTGGCGGTCGCATTTGCCGTCGTTCAGACGCGTGGTAGGGAGATGTTCCTCTACATCAGCTATCGCCTCAATGCCGCCATCCTTCAGATTGAAAAACGCCAGCCGCGAAGCCAACCCGAGCAGCAGGCGATCGGCATCGACGGTGAACGCGAACGTCGCCAGCCGTTCGGGCATATTCCAGCTGCGGGTCACGCCGCTGGCCGGGTGATGATTCCACAGCGTCGCCGCGTGAATGTCGGTCCAGAACACCGACTGAGAGACCTCGCACCACAGCACTCCCTCGCCCAGTTCATGGCCGCCGTCGACGATCAGTTCAGGCTGATGTTTCATATTCTTTCCTCTTGTGCATTGATGCTGTCGATGAAGTGACAGCGGGGTCTAGGAGCGCACGATAGTAAAACTGCGAAGCTGATTCCCTGCCGGATGGTTTGGTTGCAGCATCCGACGGAAACGAAAAAAGGGCAGGCTTGCGCCCGCCCTTGAATGACTGCCTCAAGATCTTACAGAAGGAATCAAGCCGTCGTCAGAACGAGTGGCTGATACCGAAGTAGCCGCCGTTCTGGCTCTGGCCCGGCAATGGTGCGCCGGCTTCGTCGGCTTCCACCGAGAAGGTCGCGTTGCCGCTGTTGCGCACGGTGCCCGCGCCCACATACAGCAAGGTGCGTTTGGACAGGTAGTAGTTGGCGCCGACCATGAACAGGTTGGCGTTGCCGCCGTTGTTGTTCACGTTGACGTGGAAGGCCGAACCGATCAGCGTCAGCTGCGGCGTGATCTGGTAGTTCGCGCCCAGCCAGTAATGATTCACCTTGTCCGGCGAGCCCGACGCCACATCAGGCGCGCGCAGGTTTTCGTAACCGAGGAACATCTTCAGCTTGTCGATGGTGTAAGTA
>NZ_JAQQFM010000015.1:0-77642 GCF_046025995.1 Herbaspirillum lusitanum | reverse complement strand
GGCACGATTGGTCACGTTGACCACGGCAAGACCACGCTGACAGCAGCAATCGCAACCGTGTTGTCGAAGAAATTCGGCGGCGAAGCGAAGGCCTACGATCAGATTGATGCAGCGCCAGAAGAAAAGGCACGCGGCATCACCATCAACACAGCTCACGTTGAATACGAAACAGCCAACCGCCACTACGCGCACGTTGACTGCCCAGGCCACGCCGACTATGTGAAGAATATGATCACTGGCGCAGCGCAGATGGACGGCGCGATCCTGGTGTGTTCGGCTGCAGACGGCCCAATGCCACAGACCCGCGAACACATCCTGCTGTCGCGTCAGGTCGGCGTTCCTTACATCATCGTGTTCCTGAACAAGGCCGACATGGTGGATGATGAAGAGCTGCTGGAACTGGTCGAAATGGAAGTGCGCGAGCTGTTGACCAAGTACGAATTCCCAGGCGACGATCTGCCAATCATCAAGGGTTCGGCCAAGCTGGCGCTGGAAGGCGACACAGGTCCCCTGGGCGAGCAAGCGATCATGGCGCTGGCCGAAGCGCTGGACACCTATATCCCGACACCGGAACGTGCTGTTGACGGCGCCTTCCTGCTGCCAGTGGAAGACGTGTTCTCGATTTCGGGTCGCGGCACCGTGGTGACCGGCCGTGTTGAACGCGGTATCGTGAAGGTCGGCGAAGCACTGCAAATCGTCGGTATCCGCGACACACAAGACACAGTGTGCACCGGCGTCGAAATGTTCCGCAAGCTGCTGGACCAAGGTCAGGCAGGCGACAACGTTGGCGTGCTGCTGCGCGGCACCAAGCGTGAAGACGTGGAGCGCGGTCAAGTTCTGGCGAAGCCAAACTCGATCAAGCCACACAAGCACTTCACAGGCGAAATCTACGTTCTGTCGAAGGACGAAGGCGGCCGTCACACACCATTCTTCAACAACTATCGTCCACAGTTCTACTTCCGTACAACGGACGTAACTGGTTCGATTGAGTTGCCGAAGGACAAGGAAATGGTTATGCCAGGCGACAACGTGTCGATCACAGTGATGCTGATCAACCCGATCGCGATGGAAGAAGGTCTGCGTTTCGCGATCCGCGAAGGTGGCCGTACTGTTGGCGCCGGTGTGGTTGCCAAGATCCTGGCTGACGCGTAATAGTAAAAGTTGTAATCGCCGCGACTCGGGAAATTCCCGTCTCGCGGCGTTCATGTCTGAGCGGTAGGCATTGAGTTGCCAAGCTGGTTTGCTCGGATAAGCGTTTTGAACGTAGGGGTGTAGCTCAATTGGCAGAGCGCCGGTCTCCAAAACCGGAGGTTGGGGGTTCGATGCCCTCCGCCCCTGCCACCGATTCCGGTGTAGGGTACTGAAAGTAAATATGTCTAGCCAGCCTGTACAAACCGTCAACACTTCAAGCGACAAGCTCAAGATTGCATTAGCAATCGTGGCGGTGGTTGCTGGTGTGGTCGGTTTTTTTGTGTTGTCTGATCAGTCGACGCCGGTGCGTGCTGTTGCGCTGGTGGCTGGTCTGCTGGTGGCGATCGGATTTGCTTGGACTTCTGCGCAAGGCCGCGGCTTTATCGGCTTTGCCAAAGAGTCGGTACGCGAAACCAAGAAAGTCGTCTGGCCTACCCGCAAGGAAGCAATGCAAATCACGGCGATCGTGTTTGCCTTCGTGCTGGTCATGGCGATCTTTCTCTGGGGTACGGATAAGCTGCTCGAATTCTTGTTGTACGACGTAATTTTGGGCTGGAAATAACATGAGCGATAGCACACAGGACAGCGCACCGATTGGTGCGCAAAGCGTTTCAGGCGCCGGAAAAAAGCGCTGGTACGTGGTGCATGCATATTCCGGCATGGAAAAGAGTGTTCAGCGCGCCTTGACCGAACGCATCATGCGCGCCGGCATGGAAGAACAGTTTGGCCAGATTCTGGTGCCGACTGAAGAAGTTGTGGATATGAAAAACGGTCAGAAGTCTGTGACTGAGCGTCGTTTCTTCCCGGGCTATGTGCTGGTTGAAATGGAAATGACGGATGAAACCTGGCATCTGGTGAAGAACACCAGCAAGGTGACCGGTTTCATCGGCGGCAAGTCGAATCGTCCAACGCCGATTCCTCCGCACGAAGTCGACAAGATCATGCAGCAGATGCAGGATGGCGTCGAAAAGCCGCGTCCAAAGGTGCTCTACGAAGTGGGCGAACTGGTCCGCATCAAGGATGGTCCCTTTACCGATTTCAACGGCAATGTCGAAGAAGTGAACTACGAAAAATCGCGCGTGCGCGTCTCGGTCACCATCTTCGGCCGCGCTACTCCGGTCGAGCTCGAATTCGGCCAGCTGGAAAAAGTCTGATCCTCCCCGGATTCTCACTCTCCCCAGAATAAAAAGACAAGCGCCTGCAGGAGCGCGCCGGATCAAGTTTTGCCGATCCGGTCAATCTTGCAACAGAGGAGCCAAAGTAGGACGCCGCAAGGCGGATGAACCGGCGCTAAAACTCAATTAAAAGGAGCCATCATGGCAAAGAAGATCATTGGTTTTATCAAGCTGCAAGTGCCAGCTGGTAAAGCAAACCCATCCCCACCGATCGGTCCAGCGCTGGGTCAGCGCGGTCTGAACATCATGGAATTCTGCAAGGCTTTCAATGCGCAAACTCAAGGCGTTGAACCAGGTCTGCCGATTCCAGTCGTGATTACTGCTTTCGCGGACAAGTCCTTCACTTTCGTGATGAAGACCCCGCCAGCAACGATCCTGATCAAGAAGGCTGCCGGCATCCAGAAGGGTTCGCCGAAGCCACACACTGACAAGGTCGGCAAGATCACCCGCCAGCAAGCGGAAGAAATCGCAACCCAGAAGAAGCCGGACTTGACCGCTGCTGATCTGGAAGCCGCTGTGCGTACCATCGCTGGTTCCGCACGTTCGATGGGCATCACGGTAGAGGGTCTGTAATGGCTAAGTTATCCAAGCGCGTAAAAGCAATCAAGGCCAAGGTTGATCGTACCAAGGCTTATCCTTTCGACAACGCTGTTGCCCTGATCAAGGAATTTGCAACTGCCAAGTTCAACGAGTCGATCGACGTGTCGGTTCAACTGGGCGTTGACGCCAAGAAGTCGGACCAGGTCGTTCGCGGTTCCGTGGTGCTGCCGGCTGGTACAGGCAAGACCGTTCGCGTCGCCGTATTCGCTTCGGGCGAAAAGGCCGAGCAAGCCAAGGCTGCCGGCGCCGACGTGGTCGGTATGGAAGATCTGGCTGAACAGGTGAAGGCCGGTAACATGCCGTTCGACATCGTGATCGCTTCGCCGGACACCATGCGTATCGTCGGTACTCTGGGTCAGATTCTGGGCCCGCGCGGCCTGATGCCTAACCCGAAGGTCGGTACCGTGACCCCTGACGTCGCTACCGCCGTCAAGAACGCCAAGGCTGGTCAAGTGCAATACCGTACCGACAAGGGCGGCATCATTCACGCCACCATCGGTCGCAAGTCGTTCAGCGATGCAGATCTGAAGACCAATCTGCTGGCACTGATCGAAGCACTGAACAAGGCCAAGCCAGCCAGCAGCAAGGGTATCTACCTGCGCAAGGTTTCGCTGTCGTCCACCATGGGCGCCGGTGTCCGCGTGGATCAAACCACTCTGTCGGCTTAAGTAAAGAATCAAGTCCTCGCCCTTTCCGGGTGAGGCGCATCTTTGGGCTGAACCGGATTCGCAGTAAAAATCCGGTTCAGGCAATCAAAGACCGTTGGGCAAAGTGCAGCAGGCAGGCACGGAGTTAAATCGCCGGATACGCAAGTAGCCGGTACCCAGCGCAGATGGTGAACCCGAACAAGTTTTGTAGTCTCACACAGCATTTTTCATTTTGCACTATGCTGCAATGAACTCCTAAACCTCGGACGCCGTGTTCGAACCGGTGTAAGGCAAGCGGACATCTCTGCCCGTGTAGTCGCCGAGCATCATTTTTGGAGGTTGATCTTGAGTCTCAATCTGAATGACAAAAAGGCCGTAGTCGCCGAAGTTTCCGCAAAAGTTGCAACTGCGCAAACTATCGTCGTGGCCGAATACCGTGGCATCCAGGTTGGTCACTTGACGCAACTGCGCGCCAAAGCGCGTGACCAGGGCGTGTATCTGCGCGTGTTGAAAAACACACTCGCACGTCGCGCCGTCGAAGGTACCGCGTTCGCCGACCTCGCTCCACAACTGACCGGTCCGCTGATCTATTCGATCTCGGAAGATGCCGTTGCCGCAGCCAAAGTCATCGCTGACTTTGCTAAGACCAACGACAAGCTGGTTGTGAAAGCAGGTAACTATGCAGGCAAGCCGCTGGATAAGGCAGCTGTGGTTGCATTGGCGAATATCCCGTCCCGCGAAGTTCTGCTGGCCCAATTGCTGGGCATGATGCAGGTTCCTGTGGCTGGTTTCGCGCGTGGTCTGGCTGCTCTGGCAGCCAAGAAAGAATCCGAAGCAGCATGATGGTGCGCCGCGTACGCGCGGCGATCTCTGCAGTTTCGACGTTCTGCGTCAGTAACCGATTAGATGTTATTACCGAAATAAATTTAGGAGTTTCAAATGGCAATTAGCAAAGACGAAATCTTGGAAGCCGTAGGCGCCTTGACCGTGCTGGAACTGAATGACCTGGTTAAGGCATTCGAAGAAAAGTTTGGCGTTTCCGCTGCAGCAATGGCTGTCGCTGGTCCTGCCGCTGGTGGCGCTGCTGCCGCTGCTGAAGAGCAAACCGAGTTCACCGTTATCCTGTCGGAAATCGGCGCAAACAAGGTTGGCGTGATTAAGGCTGTTCGCGAAATCACCGGTCTGGGTCTGAAGGAAGCTAAGGATCTGGTCGACGGCGCACCGAAGCCAGTCAAGGAAGGCATCGCCAAGGCTGACGCTGAAGCTGCAAAGAAGAAGCTGGAAGAAGCTGGCGCCAAGGCAGAACTGAAGTAAGTTTCTGCTTGCCATCCAGGGCGAGCTGTTACGCCGGAGTCAAAGTGCAGAATTCCTTGAAAAAGGGATTCGGCTTTGGCTCCTTTGTCGTTTCTTATTTTTGTTTGTTTGGCGCAATGCAATCTTTCCGTTGTCGGGAATATTAAGCGCTAACAAGGCAAAAACCAAGGACTGAGATTTGAAGATTTGCAGATATCGGTTCGGCTGACGCCGGAGCGAGTCTTGAACTCTCAATCCTTCCTGTCACTCACGGAGTGTCCATGCACTACTCATTTACTGAGAAGAAGCGTATTCGTAAATCCTTTGCGAAACGCGCTAACGTCCACAACGTTCCGTTTCTGCTAGCGACTCAGATCGAGTCATATCAGACGTTCCTGCAAGCCGAAAAATTAGCATCGGCTCGTAAGAATGAAGGCCTGCAATCTGCTTTTTCATCGATTTTCCCTATCGTTTCGCACAATGGTTTTGCGCGACTCGAGTTCCTGTCATATGTGCTGGGCGCGCCCCCGTTCGATGTCAAGGAATGCCAACAACGTGGCCTGACTTTCGCATCGCCGCTGCGCGCCAAGGTGCGTCTGGTGATTCTGGACAAGGAATCGCCGACCAAGCCGGTCGTCAAGGAAATGAAGGAACAGGAAGTCTACATGGGCGAATTGCCGCTCATGACGACTACCGGTTCGTTCGTCATCAACGGCACCGAGCGCGTGATCGTTTCCCAGTTGCACCGTTCGCCGGGCGTGTTCTTCGAGCACGACCGCGGCAAGACGCATTCGTCGGGCAAGCTGCTGTTCTCGGCGCGTATCATTCCTTACCGCGGTTCGTGGCTGGATTTTGAATTCGATCCGAAGGACATCCTGTTCTTCCGCGTCGACCGCCGCCGCAAGATGCCGGTCACGATCCTGCTGAAGGCTATCGGGATGACGTCGGAACAGATCCTGGCGAACTTCTTCGTGTTCGACAACTTCAACCTGCACGCCGAAGGCGCCGAGATGGAATTCGTCTCGGAGCGTCTGCGTGGTGAAGTCGCGCGTTTCGACATCAGCGACAAGTCGGGCAAAGTGCTGGTCGCCAAAGACAAGCGCATCAACGCCAAGCACGTGCGCGACATCGAAGCCGCCGGTATCAAGCACATCTCCGTGCCTGAAGACTATCTGCTGGGCCGCGTGCTGGCCAAGAACATCATTGACGGCGACACCGGTGAAGTCATTGCCAGCGCCAACGATGAGCTGACCGAAGAACTGCTGGCCAAGCTGCGCGAATCCGACATCTCGGATATCCAGACCCTGTACACCAACGACTTGGATCAAGGCGGCTACATCTCGCAGACACTGCGCACGGATGACACGTCCGACCAGACCGCTGCCCGTATCGCGATCTATCGCATGATGCGTCCTGGCGAACCGCCGACCGAAGATTCGGTTGAGGCGCTGTTCAACGGCCTGTTCTACAGCGAAGATCGTTATGATCTGTCGGCTGTGGGCCGTATGAAGTTCAACCGTCGCGTCAGCCGCGATGAGTTGACCGGCACCATGACGCTGTCGAACGAAGACATCCTGGCGGTGATCAAGATTCTGGTGGAACTGCGCAATGGCCGCGGCGAAGTCGATGACATCGATCACCTGGGTAACCGTCGCGTACGTTGCGTCGGCGAACTGGCGGAAAATCAATTCCGTGCCGGTCTGGTGCGTGTTGAGCGCGCGGTCAAGGAACGCCTCGGCCAGGCCGAAGCGGACAACCTGATGCCGCACGATCTGATCAACTCCAAGCCGATCTCGGCCGCGATCCGTGAATTCTTCGGTTCGTCGCAGCTGTCGCAGTTTATGGACCAGACCAACCCGCTGTCGGAAATCACGCACAAGCGTCGCGTTTCCGCTCTGGGACCTGGCGGTCTGACCCGCGAACGCGCCGGCTTTGAAGTGCGTGACGTGCACCCGACCCACTACGGCCGTGTATGCCCGATCGAAACGCCTGAAGGCCCGAACATCGGTCTGATCAACTCGCTGGCGCTGTACGCTCGCCTGAACGAATACGGTTTCCTGGAAACCCCGTATCGCAAGGTTGAAGGCAGCAAGGTTACCAACCAGATCGACTACCTGTCGGCCATCGAAGAAGGCCGCTACATCATCGCTCAGGCGAATGCGACCATCGACGCTTCGCTGAAGCTGTCCGATGAGCTGGTCTCGGCCCGTGAAGCCGGCGAAACCATTCTGGTCTCGCCAGAGCGCGTGCAGTACATGGACGTGGCCCCGGGCCAGGTCGTGTCGGTGGCGGCGTCGCTGATTCCGTTCCTCGAACACGATGATGCGAACCGTGCATTGATGGGCGCCAACATGCAACGTCAGGCGGTTCCTTGCCTGCGTCCGGAAAAGCCGCTGGTCGGCACCGGTATTGAGCGCACCGTGGCGGTTGACTCGGGTACCACCGTGCAGGCACTGCGTGGCGGTATCGTCGACTACGTCGATGCAGGCCGTGTCGTGATCCGCGTGAACGATGAAGAAGCCCAGGCTGGTGAAGTCGGCGTCGATATCTACAACCTGATCAAGTACACCCGTTCGAACCAGAACACCAACATCAACCAGCGTCCTATCGTCAAGGTGGGTGACCGCGTTGCCAAGGATGACGTGATCGCCGACGGCGCATCGACGGATCTGGGCGAACTGGCTCTGGGTCAGAACATGCTGGTGGCGTTTATGCCATGGAACGGCTACAACTTCGAAGATTCGATTCTGATCTCCGAAAAGGTTGTGGCTGATGACCGCTACACCTCGATTCACATCGAAGAGTTGTCGGTTGTGGCACGTGACACCAAGCTGGGCGCGGAAGAAATCACCCGCGACATCTCGAATCTGGCTGAAAACCAGCTGGCGCGTCTGGACGAATCCGGCATCACCTACATCGGTGCTGAAGTTGAAGCCGGCGATACGCTGGTCGGCAAGGTGACGCCTAAGGGCGAAACCCAGCTGACACCTGAAGAAAAGCTGCTGCGCGCGATCTTCGGTGAAAAGGCTTCGGACGTGAAGGACACTTCGCTGCGCGTGCCTTCGGGCATGGTCGGCACCGTCATCGACGTGCAGGTGTTCACCCGCGAAGGAATCCAGCGCGACAAGCGTGCTCAGCAGATCATCGATGATGAACTGAAGCGCTATCGTCTGGACCTGAACGACCAGCTGCGTATCGTTGAAGGCGATGCCTTCCAGCGTCTGGAAAAGCTGCTGATCGGCAAGGTCGCCAATGGCGGCCCGAAGAAGCTGGTCAAGGGCACCAAGCTGGACAAGGCTTACCTGGACGATCTGGACAAGTACCACTGGTTCGACATCCGCCCGGCGGATGACGACATGGCGACTGCGCTGGAAGCGATCAAGGAATCGATCGCCGAGAAGCGTCACCAGTTCGATCTGGCCTTCGAAGAGAAGCGCAAGAAGCTGACGCAAGGCGATGAACTGCCGCCAGGCGTGCAAAAGATGGTCAAGGTTTATCTGGCGGTGAAGCGTCGTCTGCAACCCGGCGACAAGATGGCGGGTCGTCACGGTAACAAGGGTGTGGTTTCGCGCATCCTGCCGATCGAAGACATGCCGCACATGGCTGACGGTACTCCTGCAGACATCGTGCTGAACCCGCTGGGCGTCCCTTCGCGGATGAACGTCGGCCAGGTGCTGGAAGTTCACCTGGGCTGGGCAGCCAAGGGCCTGGGCCTGCGTCTGGGCGAGATGGTCAAGGCACAAGTGCAGATCGCTGAATTGCGCAAGTTCCTGACGACCATCTACAACGAATCGGGCAAGAAGGAAGCGCTCGACGAGTTCTCGGATCACGAGATCCTGGAACTGGTCGACAACCTGAAGAAGGGCGTGCCGTTTGCGACCCCGGTGTTCGATGGTGCACACGAAAGCGAAACCCGCCGCATGCTGGATCTGGCTTACCCGGATCACATCGCCAAGCAGCTGGGCATGACGCCTTCGAAGAATCAGGTCACCATGTATGACGGCCGTACCGGCGAAGCTTTCGAGCGCACCGTGACCGTCGGCTACATGCACTACCTGAAACTGCACCACCTGGTGGACGACAAGATGCACGCGCGTTCGACCGGTCCTTACTCGCTGGTGACTCAGCAGCCTCTGGGCGGCAAGGCGCAGTTCGGCGGCCAGCGTTTCGGCGAAATGGAAGTCTGGGCACTGGAAGCCTACGGCGCATCGTATGTGCTGCAGGAAATGCTGACCGTGAAGTCGGACGACGTGAATGGCCGTACCAAGGTTTACGAGAACCTGGTCAAGGGCGATCACGTGATCGACGCCGGCATGCCGGAGTCCTTCAACGTGCTGGTCAAGGAAATCCGTTCGCTGGGTATCGACATCGATCTGGAACGCGACTGATGTTGCAACGGCCGGAATGCCTCAAGGCATTCCGGCCTTAGGTTTTCGTTTGCAGGCAGTCGTCTGCAAACAAGCATCTGCAGTAGAAATTCAGTAGCAAAGTCAAATAGCAGTTCAGGCCGTGCCAGTCTGTCCCGGTACGTGCGGAACCGAAAGTAGTCCCGGCTCTCCCGCACGTGCGAACAGGGTGTAAGCAGCTTGGCACCGCCGCCTCGTTATTCGTTATACAAAGACATAGCGTTTTCACGCCAACCTGGAGTGATACATGAAAGCACTGCTCGATCTATTCAAGCAAGTTCAGCAAAACGAACAATTCGACGCGATCAAAATTGGTCTGGCGTCGCCTGAGAAAATCCGTTCGTGGTCCTACGGCGAAGTCAAAAAGCCGGAAACCATCAACTACCGTACCTTCAAGCCAGAACGCGACGGCCTGTTCTGCGCCAAGATCTTTGGCCCGATCAAAGATTACGAATGCCTCTGCGGCAAGTACAAGCGTCTGAAGCACCGCGGCGTCATCTGCGAAAAATGCGGCGTTGAAGTCACGCTGGCCAAGGTGCGCCGTGAGCGCATGGGCCACATCGAACTGGCTTCGCCGACTGCCCACATCTGGTTCCTGAAATCGCTGCCGTCGCGTCTGGGTATGGTCCTGGACATGACCCTGCGCGATATCGAACGCGTGCTGTACTTCGAAGCCTATGTCGTGACCGATCCAGGCATGACTCCGCTGAAGAAGTGCCAGATCATGTCGGAAGACGACTACGCCGCCAAGTACGAAGAGTACGGCGACGACTTCACCGCATTCATGGGCGCCGAAGGCATCCGTGAATTGCTGCGCGCGATCGACATCGACCGCGACGCAGAAACTCTGCGCGTGGAACTGAAGGAATCGAAGTCCGAAGCCAAGATCAAGAAGTACGCCAAGCGCCTGAAGGTGCTGGAGGCGTTCCAGCGTTCGGGCATCAAGCCTGACTGGATGATCATGGAAGTGCTGCCGGTGCTGCCGCCGGAACTGCGCCCACTGGTCCCGCTGGACGGCGGCCGTTTTGCGACCTCCGATCTGAACGATCTGTATCGCCGCGTCATCAACCGCAACAACCGTCTGAAGCGTCTGATGGAACTGCGCGCGCCTGAAATCATCACGCGCAACGAAAAGCGCATGCTGCAGGAAGCGGTTGACTCGCTGCTGGACAACGGCCGTCGCGGTAAGGCGATGACCGGCGCCAACAAGCGTCCGCTGAAGTCGCTGGCTGAAATGATCAAGGGTAAGGGCGGCCGTTTCCGTCAGAACTTGCTGGGCAAGCGCGTCGACTATTCCGGCCGTTCGGTCATCGTGGTGGGTCCGCAGCTCAAGCTGCACCAGTGCGGTCTGCCCAAGCTGATGGCGCTGGAACTGTTCAAGCCTTTCATCTTCAACAAGCTGGAACTGATGGGTCTGTCGACCACCATCAAGGCGGCGAAGAAGCTGGTGGAAGCGCAAGAACCAGTGGTCTGGGACATCCTGGAAGAAGTCATCCGCGAACACCCGGTCATGCTGAACCGCGCACCTACGCTGCACCGTCTGGGCATTCAGGCTTTCGAGCCGGTCCTGATCGAAGGCAAGGCGATCCAGCTGCACCCGCTGGTTTGCGCGGCGTTCAACGCCGACTTCGACGGCGACCAGATGGCGGTTCACGTGCCTCTGTCGATCGAAGCGCAGATGGAAGCGCGCACGCTGATGCTGGCGTCGAACAACATTCTGTTCCCATCGAACGGCGAACCGTCGATCGTGCCGTCGCAGGATATCGTGCTGGGTCTGTACTACGCGACTCGCGAAGCGATCAACGCCAAGAACGAAGGCATGTTGTTCCAGGACGTGTCGGAAGTCATCCGCGCGTACGACAACAAGGAAGTCGAACTGGCGACGCGCATCACCGTGCGTATCGTCGAAAATCCCAAGGATCTGGTGACCGGCGAATTCGTGCGTACTGTCAAGCGTTACGAAACGACTGTCGGCCGCGCCATCCTGTCGGAAATTCTGCCCAAGGGCCTGCCATTCTCGGTGCTGAACCGCGCCCTGAAGAAGAAGGAAATCTCGAAGCTGATCAACACGTCGTTCCGCAAGTGCGGTCTGCGCGCGACGGTCGTATTTGCTGACCAACTGATGCAATCGGGCTTCCGTCTGGCAACCCGCGCCGGCATCTCCATCTGCGTGGACGACATGCTGGTGCCGCCGCAAAAGGTCACCCTGATCGCGGCTGCCGAAAGCGAAGTCAAGCAGATCGAACAGCAATACGCTTCCGGTCTGGTGACCGCAGGCGAACGTTACAACAAGGTGGTGGACATCTGGGGCAAGGCCGGCGACGAAGTCGGCAAGGCCATGATGGACCAGCTGAAGGTGGAAGACGTCGTTACCCGCGAAGGCAAGAAGACCACTCAGGAATCGTTCAACGCGATTTACATGATGGCCGACTCCGGCGCCCGTGGTTCCGCCGCTCAGATCCGTCAGCTGGCCGGTATGCGCGGCCTGATGGCCAAGCCGGATGGTTCGATTATCGAAACGCCGATTACCGCGAACTTCCGCGAAGGTCTGAACGTGTTGCAGTACTTCATCTCGACGCACGGCGCTCGTAAGGGTCTGGCTGATACCGCGTTGAAGACTGCGAACTCGGGTTACCTGACACGTCGTCTGGTCGATGTGACCCAGGATCTGGTGGTGATCGAGGACGATTGCGGCACCGTCAACGGCGCGTCGATGAAGGCGATGGTCGAAGGTGGTGAAGTGATTGAAGCGCTGCGCGACCGTATCCTCGGCCGTGTTGCTGCAACCGACATCGTCAATCCGGAAACACAAGCCACTCAGTACGAAGCCGGCACACTGCTGGACGAAGACATCGTGGAAGACATCGAGCGTCTGGGCATCGACGAAGTCAAGGTCCGCACACCGCTGACCTGCGACACCCGTTACGGTCTGTGCGCCAAGTGCTACGGTCGCGATCTGGGCCGCGGTTCGATGGTCAATGCCGGTGAAGCTGTGGGCGTTATCGCTGCGCAGTCGATCGGTGAGCCAGGTACTCAGCTGACCATGCGTACCTTCCACATCGGTGGTGCAGCGTCGCGTGCGGCAGTGGCCTCGTCGGTGGAAGCCAAGTCGAACGGTACCGTTCGCTTCACGGCGACCATGCGTTACGTCACCAACGGCAAGGGCGAGCTGATCGTCATTTCCCGTTCGGGCGAAGTGCTGATCACCGACGACCTGGGCCGTGAGCGTGAGCGCCACAAAGTGCCGTACGGTGCGACTCTGATCGTCAAGGACGGCATGGTCATCAAGGCCGGTACTGCGCTGGCAACATGGGATCCGCTGACACGTCCGATCATCACCGAGTACACCGGTACCGTGAAGTTCGAAAACGTGGAAGAAGGCGCCACCGTTGCCAAGCAGATCGATGAAGTGACCGGTCTGTCGACCCTGGTGGTAATCGATGCCAAGCGTCGTGGTCCGTCGTCCAAGGTTCTGCGTCCGCAGGTCAAGCTGTTGAACGAGCAGGGCGAAGAAGTCAAGATCGCCGGCACCGAACACGCAGTGACCATCGGCTTCCAGGTGGGCGCGCTGATTACCGTGAAGGACGGTCAGCAAGTTCACGTGGGTGAAGTGCTGGCGCGTATCCCGACCGAATCGCAAAAGACGCGGGATATTACCGGCGGTCTGCCACGCGTGGCCGAACTGTTCGAAGCACGTTCGCCGAAGGATGCCGGCATGCTGGCCGAAGTCACAGGTACCGTGGCCTTCGGTAAGGAAACCAAGGGCAAGCAGCGTCTGGAAATCACGGACATGGACGGCGTCAAGCACGAGTTCCTGATTACCAAGGACAAGCAAGTGCTGGTGCACGACGGCCAGGTGGTGAACAAGGGCGAAATGATCGTGGACGGCCCGGCCGATCCGCAAGACATTCTGCGTCTGCTGGGTATCGAAGCGCTGGCGCGTTACATCGTCGACGAAGTGCAGGACGTGTACCGTCTGCAAGGCGTGAAGATCAACGACAAGCACATCGAAGTGATCGTGCGTCAGATGCTGCGTCGCGTGCAGGTTGTGGATCCGGGCGATACCAACTACATCACCGGCGAACAGGTCGAACGTTCGGAACTGCTGGACGAAAACGATCGCGTCAATGCCGAGACCAAGATCCCTGCAACGTATGAAAACGTGCTGCTGGGTATCACCAAGGCATCGCTGTCGACCGACTCGTTCATCTCCGCCGCGTCGTTCCAGGAAACTACCCGTGTCCTGACCGAAGCTGCGATCATGGGCAAGAAGGACGGCCTGCGCGGTCTGAAGGAAAACGTGATCGTCGGTCGCCTGATCCCGGCTGGTACCGGTCTGGCTTACCACCGTGCCCGCAAGGAAAAAGAAGTGTGGGAAGCCGAAGAGCGTGTAGCCTTGCTCGAATCGGAACGCGCTTCGCGTGCACCGATGGAAGAAGAACCGACCATCGAAACCACTTTCGGCAGCAGCGAAGGCGAAGCATGATGGTTTGAACATTGACCGCACGCTGGCCTTCAGAGGCGGATGTGCGGACAATGAGCAGCAAAGAAAAACGGCGTCAGAAGAAATTCTGGCGCCGTTTTTTATTGGTGTCGCGAATAGCCCTCACATGTCGGAGAAAAGCCTCGCGTTCAATTAAATTTTCTTAATGGTAAGGATGTTCTTTACATTTATTAAATAATAACCATTACTATTTGCCGTTCTGCCGGTTTCGCAGCAGATCGCTCTGAACGCTGTTGCCGAGCCACATCGCGCCGGGTTCATGCGATCAAAAAATCGGTGCCTATGCCTTGTTCTAACGCGCGCGGAGCTTAAAACCAAACAAGGCAATCGCGGCAGAACCCGAACTCGCATTCATCTCGTATCAGCATCAATAAAATCAGGTAGCCAGCATAGTCAGTCGCCAGTGACCTAATCCACTCAGGGGAGGGCAACTATGTTTCTATCAAAAAAGAAGCTGGCACTGGCTATGGCTGTCGTGTTGCAGCAATGGGCCATGACGCCGGCACTGGCGCAACAAAACACATCATTGCAATTGGCGGCGGCGAATCGTCCGCTGGATGAAGTCTCGGTGAACTCTACCCGAGGCATCGGCGGCGATATCAATCGTGTGGCGGCAACCGTTTCGGTGATCACCGCCGAAGAAATCGAGCAACAGAACGCCAAGGACATCAAGGACGCCCTGCGCTATGAGCCGGGCGTGGAAGTACGCCGCTCCAGCTATCGCGTCGGCGGCGTGACGGGCGCCTCCGCGACAATGGGGCGCGGCGGCAATGAAGGCATCAGCATCCGCGGCCTCGACGGCAATCGCGTCATGTTGCTGGAAGACGGCGTGGCCTTGCCGCGCGCATTCAGCCAAGGCACCTTGAGCGCCGGGCGCGGTGCCTATACTGACACCGATCTCTACCAGCGCATCGAGATTCTGCGCGGTCCAGCCTCATCCATGTACGGCAGCGACGGCCTCACCGGCGTCGTCAATTTTGTCACCAAGGATCCGCAGGACTTGCTCAATGTTTTCGGCAAAAGCAGCTACTTTGCCCTGCGTCCGTCTTACGATTCCAGCGACAGCAGCTATGGCGCCACCGGCACCATGGCGTTCGGCAACGAGAGCGTGCAAGGGATGCTGGTGCTGAACGCGCGACACGGCAACGAGACTGAAACCAAGGGCGACAACGATAGCCGCAGCGCCAATCGCACCAAGGCCGATCCGCTGACCTATAACAACCGTTCCGCGCTCGGCAAGCTGGTCTTTAAAATTGATCCGCGCAATGCCATCAAACTGAGTGTCGAGACAGTTGAAAACCGTCTGCGCGGCGACAGCCTGTCGGCCGTTACCTCGGTCATCAGCGGCTATCAAAGCACCAGCAATGTCGACAGCAACAAGCTGCAAGCGATCTTCGAACATGATGATGCGGACAACCGCGTCGCGCAAAAGCTGCGCGCCAATCTCTACTACCGCGACTCCAGGACCCAGCAATATTCATCCGAGAGCGGCACCACGGTCGGCGCCACGGTGCGTCCGCGTTATCGCGATATTACTTACAAGGACGATATCTTCGGCGGCGGCGTACTTGCCGAGAGTAGTTTCAAGACCGGCGCCATGCAGCACAAGCTGACCTATGGCATCGACGCCAGCGTGGCGACCTTGCAGATGTCTGCTTCCGGCACCGGCTGGACGACGTGTACCGGCACGCAATATTGCGAATATTTCCCCAAGACCGAGTACAGCGTTTTCGGCGCCTATCTGCAAGACGACATGCGCATCGGCGCCTTGAGCGTCATCCCCGGCCTGCGTTATGACGGCTACAAGATCAAGCCCGAGGCCAGCGCCAAATATGACGCGCAGGCAGTGAACGGCCAGCCGGCAGCGACCAGCAAGGACAGCGCCTTGTCGCCGCGCCTGGCCTTCATCTATGAAGTGTCGCCGGCCTTCGCGCCGTATGTGCAATATGCGCGCGGCTTCCGTTCGCCGTCGCCGCATGAGGTCAACTCCTACTTCAACAACGCCAGCCAAGGCTACTCGCAGATTGCCAATCCCAACCTGAAAGCGGAAACCAGCAACTCCTATGAGCTCGGCTTCCGTGGCAAGCTGGCGACGTCTGTGGGCAACCTCAGCTATAGCGGCGCGGCCTACTACGGGCGCTATCGCAATTTCATCAATCTGGTCGCAGTATCGGGCGCCGGCACGGTGGCCAATCCCACCATCAATCAATACATCAACGCGGCCAAGGCCACTATCCGTGGTGTCGAAGGGCGCCTCGACTGGCGCTTGGAAAACGGACTGACACTCAAGAGCGGTTTCGCCTATACCAAGGGCACCACAACCAATCAGAACGGCCTGGAAACCGGGCTGGAATCCGTTGCCCCGCTATCGGTTGTGGCGGGTGCGCGCTATGAGCCGAATCAGGTCTGGTTTGTCCAGAGTGACGTGATTTACAACACCGCCAAAAAACGCGAAGACATTCCGACCTCGACCAACTTCGTCTCGCCGTCTTTCTTCGTGTTTGATCTGAGCACCGGCTATCGCTTCAGCAAGAATGCCGTGCTCTACGCCGGCATCCGCAATCTGTTCGACCGCAAATACTGGAGCTGGACCGACATGCGCGGCCTGTCGATCGCCGACAGCGCAACCAACAAGGATGCGTATACCGAACCGGGCCGCAGCTTCAATCTCAGCATGAAGTTTGAATACTGATCTCCGCCAACGCTGAAAAGCACTTAACCGAAATGAGGCAAAGCATGAGTCAATCACTGAAGTACAAGAAACTGGGCGCGCTGCTGTTGGCCGCCGGCGTTCTGAGCATGGCAGCCTGCTCGACCACGCCAGGCGCGTCGAACGCCGATCTGGCGGAACGCTGGTCCAGCCTGCGGGCCGAGCAACCGAAGCTGCATCCACGCGATGCTGCGCAGAAGCTGAACGTGTCGGAAGCCGAGCTGGTGGCCACCACGGTCGGCAAGACGGCAACTCGCCTGCGCGACGGCAGTGCAAACTACAAGGCAGTCTATGATCGCCTGTACGAGTTGGGACAGATCAAGGCGATTACCCGCAATGACACCGCCGTGCTGGAGCGCGTGGGCAGTGTCACCAAGGCCAAACTGAATGAAGACGGCCGGGTGGTCCCGGGCACCGGTTTTGCCGGCGGCCCGATTGACCTGCGTTTCAGCACCGACAATTGGCGCTCGGCGTTTGCCGTCGTGCAGCCGGGGCGCGAAGGCAAGCTCAGCCGCAGCCTGCAATTTTTTGACGGGCACGGCGACGCGGTGCACAAGGTCTATCTGGATAACGAAGCCGGTATCGCTGCCTTCGACAAACTGGTTGCCGATTTCAAGGCCGCAGACCAGATGGCGGAGATGAAGCTCGACAAGGCCCCATCGCGGCCGCCGCGCAAGCAGGATAGCGAAGTCGACGTCAAGGAGCTGCGCGCTTCCTGGAACGAGATGAGCGACGTGCATGAGTTTCCGCGCCTGCTGAAGGATCTGGGCATCTCGCGCGAACAGGCGCTGGGATTGATCGGCAAGGATGCGGCCTATCGCATCAGTGCGCAGTCGGTGCAAACCTTGATCGAAAGTGCCGCCAGGCAAGAGCAGCCGATCATGGTGTTCGTCAGCAACGCCGGCATGACGCAGATCTTCAGCGGCAATGTCAAAAAAGTGCAGACCATCGGTGAATGGTTCAATGTGCTGGATCCGGAGTTCAACCTGCATCTGCGCTCGGCCGGTATCGATCACGGTTGGGTGGTCAAGCGTCCGGGCAAGGATGGTGTGATCACTTCGGTCGAGTTCTACGACGCCAAGGGTGATCAGGTTGTCAACTTCTTTTCGCGGCGCGACCGCAACAAGGAAGAATCTGGCACATGGCGCCAGATTGTTGGCAGTCTGGCATCTGCTTCTTAGGCTGAGCGCCGGATAATCAGGCCGGAATCAACAAAATTGCGCGTTTCCGGAGCGTCGTAAATCCGCGAACGGGGTCAGGCTGGGGCAAACTTGGCTTGACCCTTTGACCTTTTGGGAATAAACTCGCGAGTTCTCGAATTTAGGCTCTCCTGGGCTTAAGCGTTCTTTGGTCTGCATTTTTTCGCCTTCCGCGACGCTTCTCCCATTTCTAGCTAAATCGAATGCACAGGCTGTAGCGGTGCAAGTTTCGAGTTTCCTGAGTGTTTCCGGGCAACCGTTTCCGGAATCATGTTATCAATGTTGTACTTTGTTGGATTAAAACGATGCCAACCATCAATCAATTGATTCGCAAGCCACGCGTCTCCGCGACCGTGAAAAGCAAATCGCCGGCGCTGGAAAACAGCCCGCAGAAACGTGGCGTTTGCACCCGCGTTTACACCACCACTCCTAAGAAGCCTAACTCGGCGCTGCGTAAGGTCGCCAAGGTACGTCTGACCAACGGCTTCGAAGTGATTTCGTACATCGGCGGCGAAGGCCACAACCTGCAAGAGCACAGTGTCGTTCTGCTGCGCGGCGGCCGGGTAAAGGATTTGCCGGGTGTGCGTTACCACATGGTTCGCGGTGCACTGGATACCCAGGGCGTCAAGGATCGTAAGCAAGCGCGTTCGAAGTACGGTACCAAGCGTGCCAAGGCTGCGAAGAAGTAATTTGTTTTTTCTCCGGCGCAAGCCAGATGAAAATGTGTCGGTCCGAACGGGCCGAGTAAGTGGGGGTCAAAATGACTGCCCGCGAGTGCAGGCGAGAGTATGTATCCGCTCCGCTCACTCAACTGAAGACTGAAAGGAATTGAAATGCCACGTCGTCGTGAAGTACCCAAGCGGGAAATTCTGCCGGATCCAAAATTCGGTAACGTTGAAGTAGCCAAGTTCGTTAACGTGCTGATGCTGTCCGGCAAGAAGTCGGTTGCAGAAAACATCATCTACGGTGCGTTCGATCACATCCAGACCAAGACTGGCAAGGATCCGCTGGAAGTGTTTTCGGCAGCGCTGAACAACTGCAAGCCTATGGTTGAAGTGAAGTCGCGTCGCGTTGGCGGCGCCAACTACCAGGTGCCAGTTGAAGTGCGTCCAGTTCGCCGTATGGCGCTGTCGATGCGCTGGCTGCGTGAAGCTGCTAACAAGCGCAGCGAAAAATCGATGCCGCAACGTCTGGGTGGCGAGTTGATCGAAGCGGCTGAAGGCCGTGGCGGTGCGATGAAGAAGCGTGACGAAGTTCACCGTATGGCTGAAGCGAACAAGGCGTTCTCGCACTTCCGCTTCTAACAAGACTGGACAGGCCTTCGGCATGCAGGTGAAGGTCTGGTCCGTATCTGAAAATTTGTTCGAGCCGAGCGCATATTTGGTAAAAGTGGCGCTCGGTTTCGTGCATTAAAGACTTAGGAATAAATCATGGCTCGCAAGACCCCCATTGAGCGCTATCGCAACATCGGCATTTCGGCTCACATCGATGCTGGTAAGACAACCACGACTGAGCGCGTGCTGTTTTACACCGGCGTGAACCACAAGATTGGTGAGGTGCATGATGGCGCCGCAACCATGGACTGGATGGAGCAAGAGCAAGAGCGCGGTATCACTATTACTTCCGCTGCGACTACCTGTTTCTGGAAGGGCATGGCGAACAACTTCCCAGCTCACCACATCAACATTATCGACACCCCGGGCCACGTTGACTTCACGATTGAAGTCGAGCGCTCGATGCGTGTTCTGGATGGCGCTTGCATGGTTTACTGTGCAGTCGGCGGCGTGCAGCCACAGTCGGAAACTGTGTGGCGTCAAGCTAACAAGTACAAGGTTCCACGTCTGGCGTTCGTCAACAAGATGGACCGTACCGGCGCGAACTTCTTCAAGGTCTACGAGCAAATGCGTGCTCGCCTGAAGGCTAATCCTATCCCTATGCAAGTGCCTATCGGCGCCGAAGAAAACTTCGAAGGCGTGATCGATCTGGTCAAGATGCAAGCGATCTACTGGGACGACGCTTCCCAGGGCATGAAGTTCGACTATCGCGACATCCCTGAAGGCCTGAAGGCTGAAGCGCAGAAATGGCGTGAAAACCTGGTCGAAACAGCGGCTGAAGCATCGGAAGAACTGATGAACAAGTACCTGGAAGAAGGCGATCTGACTGAAGCTGAAATCAAGGTCGCGATCCGTCAGCGCACCATCGCCGGCGAAATCGTCCCGATGATGTGCGGTACTGCGTTCAAGAACAAGGGCGTGCAAGCGATGCTGGACGGCGTGATCGAATACCTGCCGTCGCCGGTTGATATTCCTCCTGTTCCTGGCATGGATGAAGACGACGAGCCAGTCGTGCGTAAAGCAGAAGACACCGAGAAGTTCTCGGCGCTGGCATTCAAGATCGCAACTGACCCGTTCGTCGGTCAGCTGTGCTTCATCCGTTGCTACTCGGGTACCCTGAATTCGGGCGACACCGTGTTCAACTCGGTGAAGTCGAAGAAAGAGCGTATCGGCCGTATCGTTCAGATGCACGCCAACCAACGTGAAGAAATCAAGGAAATGCTGGCAGGCGACATCGCCGCAGTCGTGGGTCTGAAAGACACCACCACCGGCGACACCCTGTGCGACGACAAGGCTGTGGTCGTGCTGGAGCGCATGGTGTTCCCAGAGCCAGTGATCTCGCAGGCTGTTGAGCCTAAGACCAAGGCCGACCAAGAAAAGATGGGCCTGGCGCTGAACCGTCTGGCTGCAGAAGATCCGTCCTTCCGCGTGCGTACCGACGAAGAATCGGGTCAGACCATCATCGCCGGTATGGGCGAGTTGCACCTGGACATTATCGTCGACCGCATGAAGCGTGAATTCAACGTTGAAGCGACCGTCGGCAAGCCACAGGTCGCTTACCGCGAAACCATCCGCAAGACTTGCGAAGAGTCCGAAGGCAAGTTCGTCAAGCAATCCGGTGGCCGTGGTCAGTACGGTCACGTGGTTCTGAAGATCGAGCCGCAAGAACCGGGCAAGGGTTTCGAATTCGTCGACGCGATCAAGGGCGGTACCGTTCCTCGCGAATTCATCCCGGCAGTTGAAAAGGGTGTGCGTGAAACACTGAACACCGGCGTGTTGGCCGGCTACCCAGTGGTTGACGTCAAGGTCACGCTGTTCTTCGGTTCGTACCACGATGTGGACTCGAACGAAAACGCGTTCCGCATGGCCGGTTCGATGGCGTTCAAGGACGGTTGCCGTCGCGCCAGCCCGGTCATCCTCGAGCCGATGATGGCCGTGGAAGTGGAAACACCGGAAGACTACGCTGGTACCGTGATGGGCGATCTGTCGTCCCGCCGCGGTATGGTGCAGGGTATGGATGAAATCGCCGGCGGTGGCGGCAAGATCATCAAGGCCGAAGTGCCTCTGTCGGAAATGTTCGGTTACTCGACTTCGCTGCGCTCCGCAACGCAAGGTCGTGCGACTTATTCGATGGAATTCAAGCACTACTCTGAAGCACCGAAGAACGTCATCGACGCGATCGTTACTTCCAAGGCCAAGTAATAAGTTTTGCTCGCTGCCGGCATGCGTCGGTAGCGAGTTTTCAATTGTTAAGAAAATCGTTCTTTTTGAAGGAAGTGCAAAATGGCAAAAGGTAAATTCGAGCGGACCAAGCCGCACGTCAACGTCGGCACGATTGGTCACGTTGACCACGGCAAGACCACGCTGACAGCAGCAATCGCAACCGTGTTGTCGAAGAAATTCGGCGGCGAAGCGAAGGCCTACGATCAGATTGATGCAGCGCCAGAAGAAAAGGCACGCGGCATCACCATCAACACAGCTCACGTTGAATACGAAACAGCCAACCGCCACTACGCGCACGTTGACTGCCCAGGCCACGCCGACTATGTGAAGAACATGATCACTGGCGCAGCGCAGATGGACGGCGCGATCCTGGTGTGTTCGGCTGCAGACGGCCCAATGCCACAGACCCGCGAACACATCCTGCTGTCGCGTCAGGTCGGCGTTCCTTACATCATCGTGTTCCTGAACAAGGCCGACATGGTGGATGATGAAGAGCTGCTGGAACTGGTCGAAATGGAAGTGCGCGAGCTGTTGACCAAGTACGAATTCCCAGGCGACGATCTGCCAATCATCAAGGGTTCGGCCAAGCTGGCGCTGGAAGGCGACACAGGTCCCTTGGGCGAGCAAGCGATCATGGCACTGGCCGAAGCGCTGGACACCTACATCCCGACACCGGAACGTGCTGTTGACGGCGCCTTCCTGCTGCCAGTGGAAGACGTGTTCTCGATTTCGGGTCGCGGCACCGTGGTGACCGGCCGTGTTGAACGCGGTATCGTGAAGGTCGGCGAAGCACTGCAAATCGTCGGTATTCGCGACACACAAGACACAGTGTGCACCGGCGTCGAAATGTTCCGCAAGCTGCTGGACCAAGGTCAGGCAGGCGACAACGTTGGCGTGCTGCTGCGCGGCACCAAGCGTGAAGACGTGGAGCGCGGTCAAGTTCTGGCGAAGCCAAACTCGATCAAGCCACACAAGCACTTCACAGGCGAAATCTACGTTCTGTCGAAGGACGAAGGCGGCCGTCACACACCATTCTTCAACAACTATCGTCCACAGTTCTACTTCCGTACAACGGACGTGACTGGTTCGATCGAGTTGCCGAAGGACAAGGAAATGGTTATGCCAGGCGACAACGTGTCGATCACAGTGATGCTGATCAACCCGATCGCGATGGAAGAAGGTCTGCGCTTCGCGATCCGCGAAGGTGGCCGTACTGTTGGCGCCGGTGTGGTTGCCAAGATTCTGGCTGACGCGTAATAGTAAAGTAGTAAACAGTCAGTAGTAATTATTTGTCATTGCCGCGGGTGGCTGTCATCCGCGGTTCGTTCTTTAAAGGAAAATCATGTCAGTTCCTAGCCAAAAAATCCGCATCCGCCTGAAGGCATTCGACTATCGTCTGATCGACCAGTCCGCACTGGAAATCGTAGACACAGCCAAGCGCACCGGCGCGGTTGTCAAGGGCCCGGTCCCATTGCCAACACGCATCCAGCGTTTCGACGTTCTGCGTTCGCCGCACGTCAACAAGACATCGCGCGATCAGTTCGAAATCCGTACCCATCAGCGTCTGATGGATATCGTTGATCCGACCGACAAGACGGTTGATGCATTGATGAAGCTGGATCTGCCTGCTGGCGTTGATGTAGAAATCAAGCTGCAATAAGCAGAAAACTGTTGGAAAAGCGCACAACCTGTGGTTGTGCGCTGTTTTTTTTCGGGCTATAATGCTCGGCTTCGATGTGGGTTTGCGTCTGCGAACCCGCAATTATTGGTAGTGCAAACATCAGCCCCGCCCAATCGCAGGCGGGAATGGAGAAAAAATGAGCCTGGGCCTTGTTGGTCGCAAGGTTGGTATGATGCGCATCTTCACGGAAGATGGGGATTCGATCCCTGTGACCGTGCTGGACGTATCGAACAACCGCGTGACACAAATCAAAACGCCTGAATTGGATGGTTATTCTGCCGTTCAGGTCACCTATGGTCAGCGTCGCGCGTCCCGCGTGACTAAAGCTGCCGCCGGTCACTTCGCCAAAGCTGGCGTAGAAGCTGGTTCCGTGTTGAAAGAATTCCGCGTAGATGCTGCTAAAGCCGCCGAACTGAAGGCAGGCGATGTCGTTGCCGTCAGCCTGTTCGAGGCTGGTCAAAAGGTCGACGTGCAGGGCGTGTCGATCGGTAAGGGCTATGCCGGTACCATCAAGCGTTACAACTTCGCATCGGGTCGTGCATCGCACGGTAACTCCCGTTCGCACAATGTGCCGGGTTCTATCGGTATGGCGCAGGATCCAGGTCGCGTGTTTCCTGGTAAGCGCATGACCGGTCACCTGGGTGACGTGACTTGCACCGTGCAGAATCTGGAAATTGCACGTGTTGATGCAGAACGTCAATTGCTGTTGGTGAAGGGCGCTGTTCCTGGCGCCAAGAACGGTCAAGTGGTCGTTTTGCCTGCAGTTAAAGTCAAGGCGAAGAAGGGAGCCCAATAATGGAACTGAAGCTCCTGAATGACCAAGGTCAAGCTGCTTCGAACGTCGCTGCACCGGATACTATTTTCGGTCGTGATTACAACGAAGCCCTGATTCACCAAGTCGTGGTTGCTTACCAAGCGAATGCTCGCAGCGGTAACCGCAAGCAAAAAGACCGTGAAGAAGTCAGCCACACCACCAAGAAGCCATGGCGTCAAAAAGGTACGGGTCGTGCTCGTGCCGGTATGTCGTCGTCCCCTCTGTGGCGCGGCGGTGGTCGTATTTTCCCGAACTCGCCTGACGAAAACTTCACGCACAAGGTCAACAAGAAGATGTATCGCGCAGGTGTCTGCTCGATTCTGTCTCAGTTGGCTCGCGAAGGTCGTCTGTCGGTTGTTGAAGACTTCGCAGTGGAAGCTCCGAAGACCAAGCTGCTGTCGCAAAAGCTGAAGAGCATGGGTCTGGATTCGGTGCTGGTTATTACTGACAGCCTGGACGAAAACATGCTGCTGGCATCGCGCAATCTGCCTGGCGTGCTGGTCGTCGAGCCGCGTCAAGCTGATCCTGTATCGCTGGTGTTCTACAAGAACGTGCTGATCACCAAGCAGGCATTGGCCAAGATTGAGGAGTTGCTGGCATGAACGCAATCGTGAAACATAGCGAAGAGCGCCTGATGAAGGTGCTGCTGGCGCCGGTGATCTCTGAAAAAGCGACTTTCGTTGCCGAGAAAAACGAGCAAGTCGTTTTTCTGGTCGCGAAAGATGCAACCAAGCTGGAAGTGAAGGCTGCGGTTGAGTTGCTGTTCAAGGTGGAAGTTGAGTCCGTGCAAGTTGCAAACCGTCAAGGTAAGCAAAAGCGCTCGGGCCGCACCATGGGCCGTCGCAACCACACCCGTCGCGCTTTCGTCAGCCTGAAGCCCGGTCAAGAAATCAACTTTACCGAGGAGGCTAAATAATGGCACTCGTAAAAGTAAAGCCAACCTCGCCCGGTCGGCGCGGTATGGTGAAGGTCGTCAACAGCGACCTGTACAAGGGTCGTCCGTTTGCGGCTCTGATTGAGAAGAAATCCAAGACTGCTGGCCGTAACAACAACGGTCACATCACTACTCGCCACATCGGCGGTGGTCACAAGCAACACTACCGTATTGTTGACTTCCGTCGCAATAAGGATGGTATTGCAGCCAAGGTCGAACGTATTGAATACGATCCTAACCGTACTGCGCACATTGCTTTGCTGTGCTATGCAGACGGCGAGCGCAAGTACATCATCGCTCCTAAGGGTCTGACAGTCGGTGATCAGCTGTTGAGCGGCGCGGAAGCGCCAATCAAGGCCGGTAACACACTGCCTATCCGCAACATTCCGGTCGGTACGACCATCCACTGCGTGGAAATGCTGCCAGGCAAGGGTGCTCAAATCGCCCGTACTGCCGGCGCTGGTGTTGTGCTGATGGCGCGTGAAGGTACCTACGCTCAGGTTCGTCTGCGTTCCGGCGAAGTGCGCCGCATTCACATCGAGTGCCGTGCAACGATCGGTGAAGTCGGTAACGGCGAGCACAATCTGCGCAAGATCGGTAAAGCTGGTGCAATGCGTTGGCGCGGTGTTCGCCCGACAGTGCGTGGTGTGGTCATGAATCCGGTGGATCACCCGCACGGTGGTGGTGAAGGTAAGACAGCAGCTGGCCGTCATCCGGTTTCGCCGTGGGGTCAGCAGACCAAGGGCAAGAAGACTCGTAGCAACAAGCGTACGACTTCCATGATTGTCTCGCGTCGCGGCAAGAAATAAGGGATAAAACATGACACGTTCATTGAAAAAAGGTCCATTCTGCGACGCTCACCTGGTCAAAAAGGTAGAGACAGCGCAAGCGACTAAAGACAAGAAGCCAATCAAGACATGGTCGCGTCGTTCGACAATCATGCCTGACTTCATTGGTTTGACGATCGCGGTGCATAACGGCAAGCAGCACGTGCCGGTTTATGTGTCGGAAAACATGGTTGGTCACAAGCTCGGCGAATTCGCGCTGACCCGTACGTTCAAGGGTCACGCCGCCGACAAGAAGGCTAAGAAATAAGGTCCTATGATGGAAACTAAAGCTATCCTGCGCGGTGTGCACCTGTCGGCTCAAAAGGGCCGCCTGGTTGCAGACCTGATCCGCGGTAAAAAAGTTGATCAAGCACTGAATATCTTGGCCTTCAGCCCGAAGAAGGGTTCGGCAATCATCAAGCGTGTTCTGGAGTCCGCCATTGCGAACGCCGAGCACAATGATGGTGCTGACATCGACGAACTGAAAGTCAAGACCATTTATGTGGAAAAGGGTGCGGTCCTGAAGCGCTTCACAGCGCGAGCAAAGGGCCGTGGAGATCGTATTTCCAAGCAGTCGTGTCACATTTACGTGACCGTCGGAAACTAAGGAGTCACGATGGGACAGAAGATTCATCCAACCGGTTTCCGTCTGGCGGTTACACGTAATTGGGGTTCGCGTTGGTATGCAGGCAATAGCAATTTTGCCGAAATGCTGAATGAAGACCTGAAGGTGCGTGCTTACCTGAAGAAGAAACTGAAGAACGCTTCGGTTGGTCGCGTCGTGATCGAGCGTCCGGCGAAGAATGCCCGTATCACCATTTACAGCTCCCGTCCGGGTGTTGTGATCGGTAAGAAGGGTGAAGACATCGAAGTGCTGAAGACTGCACTGGCCAAGCTGATGGGCGTGCCCGTGCACGTCAACATCGAAGAAATCCGCAAGCCGGAAGCCGATGCTCAGTTGATCGCCGATTCGATCGCCCAGCAGCTGGAAAAGCGCATCATGTTCCGTCGCGCAATGAAGCGTGCGATGCAAAATGCAATGCGTCTGGGTGCTCAAGGCATCAAGATCATGTCGTCGGGTCGTCTGAACGGTATTGAAATTGCACGTACCGAGTGGTATCGCGAAGGCCGCGTGCCTCTGCACACTCTGCGCGCTGATATCGATTACGGCTTCAGCGAAGCTGAGACAACCTACGGCATCATCGGCATCAAGGTGTGGGTCTACAAGGGTGATCGCCTGGCTAACGGCGAAGCTCCAGTGTTGGTCGGTGAGCCTGAAGACGACAAGAAGCGTCGTGGTCCACGTCGTGATGATGGCAAGCCAGGTGCTCGTCCTCGTCCTAAGACTGGTCCGGGTGCTGCACCAGCTGGCGCCAAGCGCGCACCTCGTGCCGCTCAACCTGCCGATGCGGGTGTGTCGGCTGAGAAAGCAGGAGAATAATCATGCTGCAACCAGCACGTAGAAAATATCGTAAAGAACAGAAAGGTCGTAATACGGGTATTTCGCACTCGCGCGGAACAGCCGTATCGTTTGGCGACTTTGGTCTGAAGGCAGTCGGCCGTGGCCGTATCACTGCACGTCAGATCGAAGCAGCGCGTCGTGCGATGACCCGTCACATCAAGCGCGGTGGTCGTATCTGGATCCGCGTTTTCCCGGACAAGCCGATTTCCCAGAAGCCTGCTGAAGTTCGTATGGGTAATGGTAAGGGTAATCCGGAGTACTACGTGGCTGAAATTCAGCCAGGTAAGGTGCTGTACGAGATGGACGGTGTTGACGAAGCTCTGGCGCGTGAAGCGTTCCGTTTGGCTGCGGCCAAATTGCCATTGTCGACGACTTTTGTTGTTCGTCAAGTCGGTCAATAATAGGAGCGGAACATGAATGCAACAGAACTCCGCGGTAAAGATAAAGCTGCTCTGGAAAAAGAGCTGGGCGCGCTGTTGAAGGCCCAGTTCAGCCTGCGTATGCAGGTTGCAACTCAGCAACTGAACAATACCGCTCAACTGAAAAAAGTACGTCGCGACATCGCACGTGTGAAAACAGTGATCAATTCGAAGGATGGTCAACAATGAACGATCAAGTGAAACAAGCGCTCAAGCGCACGCTGATTGGCAAAGTTGTGTCCGACAAGATGGACAAGACTGTTACCGTCCTGATCGAACGTCACGTCAAGCACCCGCTGTACGGCAAAATCATCGTGCGTACCAAGAAGTACCACGCACATGACGAGTCGAACACGGCAAAGGCTGGCGACACCGTTGAGATCCAGGAAGGTCGTCCAGTTTCCAAGACCAAAGCTTGGAATGTGACACGCGTTGTACAGGAAGCACAAATCGTATAAGTAGTACTTGCTAGCTCAGTATTATGGTGACATAATACTGAGCTTCACCTTTGCTTCTTGGTGTTTGGCAAGGCGTGATGCAAAAGTAGCTTAATCGTCCCCTAACTAGCGAGTTCGCTTGCTAACAGGACCAAGACTGACCGCGTTTCACATTGTGTGGCTTGCGGATTAAGTTGGGAAAGAAAATATCATGATTCAAACTGAAAGCCGGCTCGAAGTAGCCGACAACACTGGTGCGCGCGAAGTTTTGTGCATCAAGGTCTTGGGTGGTTCCAAGCGCCGCTATGCGGGCATTGGTGACGTGATCAAAGTTACTGTTAAGAGCGCAGCTCCACGCGGTCGCGTCAAAAAAGGTGAAATTTATAACGCTGTCGTCGTGCGTACCGCTAAGGGTGTGCGTCGTCAGGATGGTTCGTTGGTCAAGTTCGATGGTAATGCAGCAGTTCTGCTGAACGCCAAGCTTGAGCCGATCGGCACCCGTATTTTTGGGCCGGTGACTCGTGAGCTGCGTACAGAACGCTTCATGAAGATCGTGTCCCTGGCCCCTGAAGTTCTGTAAGGAGTGGTCATGGCAAAGATTCGTAAAAACGATGAAGTCATCGTGTTGACCGGCAAAGACAAGGGCAAGCGCGGCGTCGTGTCGGCTCGCGTCAGCGCCGATTACGTTATTGTGGAAGGCGTGAACGTCGCTAAGAAAGCGGTCAAGCCTAACCCGATGACTGGTGCAACTGGCGGCATCGTCGATAAGCTGATGCCAATTCATGTGTCGAATATCGCGTTGTTCAACGCGGCTTCCGGCAAGGCAGATCGTGTGGCTTTCAAAGATGTGGACGGCAAAAAAGTCCGCTCTTTCAAATCCAGCGGCGAAGTCGTTAAGGTTTAATCATCATGGCACGTCTTCAACAGTTCTATAAAGATAAAGTCGTTGCCGACTTGACTTCGAAGTATTCCTACAAGTCGGTAATGGAAGTTCCGCGCATTCTGAAGATCACATTGAACATGGGTCTGTCGGAAGCCGTAGCTGACAAGAAAATCATCGAGCACGCAGTTGGCGATCTGACCAAGATCGCCGGCCAAAAGCCGGTTGTGACCAAGGCCCGCAAGGCTATCGCGGGTTTCAAGATCCGTGAAGGTTATCCGATCGGTTGCATGGTTACTCTGCGTGGCGCTCAAATGTACGAATTCCTGGATCGTCTGATCACCGTGGCTCTGCCGCGCGTGCGTGACTTCCGCGGTGTTTCCGGTCGTGCATTCGATGGTCGTGGTAACTACAACATCGGTGTGAAAGAGCAGATCATTTTCCCCGAAATCGAGTACGACAAGATCGATGCGCTGCGTGGTCTGAATATCAGTATCACGACAACCGCGAAGACCGACGATGAAGCGAAATCGCTCCTCGCCGCATTTAAATTTCCGTTCAGAAACTGAGGCTGCCATGGCAAAACTGGCACTGATTAACCGTGAACAAAAGCGCGCCGACCTGGTGAAGAAGTATGCCGGCAAGCGCGCCGAGTTGAAGGCTATTATCGACGACCAATCGAAGTCGGAAGAAGAGCGCTATGAAGCTCGTCTGAAGTTGCAGGCTCTGCCGCGCAACTCCGCTCCGACACGCCAACGTAACCGTTGCGCTCTGACCGGTCGTCCACGTGGTACTTTCCGTAAATTCGGATTGGGCCGTATCAAGGTCCGTGAAATCGCCATGCGAGGCGAGATTCCCGGTTTGACCAAAGCTAGCTGGTAATAGGAGAACAAGCAATGAGTATGAGCGATCCTATCGCCGATATGCTGACCCGTATCCGCAATGCACAGGGCGTCCAGAAGACGACTGTTGCCATGCCTTCTTCCAAAGTGAAGATCGCAATTGCCAACGTCCTGAAGGACGAGGGTTATATCGAGGATTTCGCCGTTGCCGAAACAGGTGGCAAGGCTGAGTTGAAAATTGGTTTGAAATATTACGCTGGTCGTCCGGTCATCGAACGTCTTGAGCGCGTATCCCGTCCAGGGCTGCGTATCTACAAGGGTAAGGATGATATTCCTACCGTGATGAACGGCCTGGGCGTGGCGATTGTGTCCACTCCGCAAGGCGTGATGACAGATCGCAAAGCACGCGCAACCGGTGTCGGTGGCGAAGTTATTTGCTACGTGGCCTAAGGAGTGCAATATGTCTCGTGTTGGTAAAATGCCGATTGCACTGCCGAGTGGCGCGGAAGCGACCATTACTGCAGCGCAGATCACTGTGAAGGGCCCTCTGGGCTCGCTTTCCCAGCCGTTGACCGGCCTGGTGAAGGTTGCAAACAACAATGGCACGCTGAGCTTTGAAGTGGCTGATGAAAGCCGTGAAGCAAATGCGATGTCCGGTACCCTGCGCGCCCTGGTCAATAACATGGTCAATGGCGTCACTAAGGGTTTCGAAAAGAAGCTGAATTTGGTTGGCGTGGGTTTCCGTGCGCAAGCTCAGGGTGACAAGTTGAATCTGTCGCTCGGTTTTTCGCACCCGATCGTGCATCTGATGCCTGCCGGCATCAAGTGCGAGACCCCGACGCAAACCGAGATCTTAATCAAGGGTATTGACCGCCAGGTGGTGGGTCAGGTTGCCGCTGAAATCCGTGCTTACCGTGAGCCAGAGCCCTACAAGGGCAAGGGTGTGCGTTACTCGGACGAAGTCGTGACGCTCAAAGAAACCAAGAAGAAGTAATAGGGGTTGACGATGGATAAGAAACAATCTCGTCTGCGCCGCGCGACTCAAACCCGCGCCAAGATCGCAGAATTAAAGGTGACTCGCCTGGCCGTGCATCGTACCAATACGCACATTTACGCCAGCATCATCGGCCCTGACGCTAACGTGCTGGCTTCCGCTTCGACGCTGGAAGCTGAAGTTCGCCAACAGCTGGCAGGCCAGTCGGGCAAGGGCGGCAACGCTGCTGCTGCGACTCTGGTTGGCAAGCGTGTTGCTGAAAAAGCACTGAAGGCTGGAGTGACCGAAGTGGCGTTTGACCGTTCGGGTTTCCGTTATCACGGTCGCGTCAAGGCGCTGGCTGAGGCTGCGCGTGAAGCCGGCCTGAAGTTCTAAGGGATATCATCATGGCAAAAATGCAATCGAAGATGCAAAGCGACAAGCCGGATGACGGCATGCGCGAAAAGATGATCGCGGTCAACCGTGTCACCAAAGTGGTGAAGGGTGGTCGTATCATGGGTTTCGCCGCGCTGGCAGTGGTTGGTGACGGCGATGGCCGTATCGGCATGGGCAAGGGCAAGTCGAAAGAAGTGCCTGTCGCCGTGCAGAAGGCAATGGAAGAAGCGCGTCGCAAGATGATCAAAGTGACACTGAAGAACGGTACTGTGCAACACACCGTCAACGGTAAGCACGGTGCATCGTCGGTGATGATCTCCCCGGCCAAGGACGGTACTGGCGTTATCGCCGGCGGTCCAATGCGTGCGATCTTCGAAGTGATGGGCGTATCGAATGTTGTGGCGAAATCGACTGGTTCGACCAACCCATACAACATGGTGCGTGCAACTATCGACGGTTTGTCCAAAATGAACACTCCAGCAGAAATTGCAGCCAAGCGCGGCAAGTCTGTTGAAGATATCCTGGGCTGAGGTGATACAGATGGCTAATAAAATCAAAGTCCAACTGGTCAAGGGTCTGATCGGTACACGTCAGGACCACCGCGCAACAGTGCGTGGTCTGGGTCTGCGTCGCGTCAACTCGGTTTCCGAGCTGGAAGACACCCCATCGGTGCGCGGCATGATCAATAAAGTGTCCTATCTTGTGAAAGTTGTTTCGTAAGCGGTTGCTTGCGAACGGAGCGAATCATGGAATTAAACACAATCCAACCCGCAGATGGCGCTAAGCACTACAAGCGTCGCGTCGGTCGTGGCATCGGTTCCGGCATCGGTAAGACTGCCGGCCGTGGTCACAAGGGTCAAAAATCGCGTTCGGGCGGTTTCCACAAGGTCGGTTTCGAAGGCGGTCAAATGCCTCTGCAACGCCGTCTGCCAAAGCGTGGTTTCAAGTCGATGGCCACGCCATACAAGGCTGAAGTGCGTTTGTCGGATCTGGAAAAGCTGCCAGTCGCTGAAATCGATGTGCTGGCACTGAAGCAAGCCGGCCTGGTATCGGAACTGGCCCGTGTCGTCCGCATCATCAAGGCTGGCGAGCTGACCAAGAAGGTAACTGTCAAGGGTCTGATCGCGACCAAGGGTGCAAAGGCTGCTATTGAAGCTGCCGGCGGCTCGGTCGCAGAGTGATCGTTGGCTCGGAGTATTAATTGGCAACTTCTCCTCAATTAGCAAAAGGCGCTGCAAAAGGTTTCCCATGGAGCCGTTTGTGGTTCCTGCTGGGGGCGTTGATCGTCTATCGCGTCGGTGCACATATTCCGGTTCCGGGTATTGATCCTACGCAGCTGGCGCAGTTGTTCAAGCAAAATCAAGGCGGCATCCTGGGCATGTTCAACATGTTCTCCGGTGGCGCACTGTCGCGCTTCACTATTTTCGCGCTCGGTATCATGCCGTATATTTCGGCATCGATCATCATGCAGCTGTTGTCGGTTGTATCGCCGCAGCTGGAAGCCTTGAAAAAAGAAGGTGAAGCCGGTCGTCGCAAGATCACTCAGTACACGCGTTACGGCACTCTGGTGCTGGCGACGTTTCAGGCACTGGGTATTGCGGTGGCGCTGGAATCGCAAGCTGGTCTGGTGTTGGATCCTGGTCTCGCGTTTCGCCTGACGACGGTTGTGACGCTGATCACAGGTACGATGTTCCTGATGTGGCTGGGTGAGCAAATCACCGAGCGTGGTCTGGGCAATGGTATCTCGATCATTATCTTCGCCGGTATCGCTGCAGGTTTGCCAAATGCTCTGGGTGGTTTGTTCGAGCTGGTTCGCACCGGTTCCATGAGCGCACTGTCGGCTATTCTGATTTGCGTGATTGTGGCGCTGGTGACTTTCCTGGTGGTGTTCATTGAACGCGGCCAACGCAAGATCCTGGTGAACTATGCCAAGCGTCAGGTCGGTAACAAGATCTATGGCGGCCAAAGCAGTCACTTGCCGCTGAAGCTGAACATGGCAGGTGTGATTCCACCGATCTTTGCATCGTCGATCATTCTGTTCCCGGCAACGATCACCAGCTGGTTTACATCGGGAGACACCTCCAATCCCTTCATTCGTTTTCTGAAGGATCTGGCGGCATCGATGGCGCCGGGTGAACCGATTCACGCTTTGCTGTATGCGATCGCGATTGTCTTCTTCTGCTTCTTCTATACCGCGCTGGTGTTCAACAGCAAGGAAACGGCAGATAACCTGAAGAAGAGCGGCGCGTTTGTTCCGGGGATTCGTCCTGGTGACCAGACTGCTCGTTACATCGACAAGATCCTGATGCGTCTGACGCTGGCTGGTGCGGTCTACATCACACTGGTTTGCTTGCTGCCCGAGTTTTTGATTGCACGCTGGAAGGTGCCTTTCTACTTCGGTGGTACGTCGCTTCTGATTATTGTGGTCGTGACGATGGACTTCATGGCACAGGTACAGAATTACGTAATGTCGCAGCAGTACGAATCGTTGCTCCGCAAGGCTAATTTCAAGGGTGGCATCACTCCGCGCTAAGCGGTGGTGACACTCCCAAAGGAACAAGAAGACCGAATGGCAAAAGACGACGTTATTCAGATGCAGGGTGAGATTCTTGAGAATCTCCCCAATGCGACATTCAGAGTTAAGTTGGAAAACGGACACGTTGTGCTGGGCCACATCTCCGGCAAGATGCGAATGAACTATATCCGCATCCTCCCTGGAGACAAGGTGACAGTGGAACTGACCCCTTATGATTTGAGCCGGGCACGCATCGTGTTCCGTACCAAGTAAGTGAATCGAACCTAGTATTGAAAGAAAGAGGGCCACAATGAAAGTGCTCGCATCAGTCAAGCGGATCTGCCGCAACTGCAAGATCATCAAGCGCAAAGGCGTCGTTCGTGTCATCTGCACCGAACCGCGTCATAAACAGCGCCAAGGTTAATTTAACGTTATTGATCGAGGAATAACGCATGGCACGTATTGCAGGGGTAAACATCCCCAACCATCAACACACTGTTATCGGCCTGACGGCGATTTATGGTGTTGGCCGCCCACGTGCGCAAGAAATTTGCGCTAGCACGGGTGTTCCGACCAACAAAAAGGTCAAGGATCTGGACGACAACGAGCTCGAAAAGCTGCGTGACGAAATCGCCAAGTTCGTCGTTGAAGGCGATCTGCGTCGTGAACTGTCCATGAACATCAAGCGTTTGATGGACTTGGGTTGCTATCGCGGCCTGCGTCATCGTCGCGGCTTGCCAGTGCGTGGTCAGCGTACCCGTACCAATGCGCGTACACGCAAGGGTCCGCGTAAGGCAGCTCAATCGTTGAAGAAATAATCCCGGCGTTCGCTAGTCGCTTGTCGGATTCAAGGAAATAATTATGGCAAAGAGCCCAAATAACGCAGCAGCATCGCGTGTACGTAAGAAAGTTAAGAAGAACGTTGCAGAAGGTATCGCGCACGTTCACGCTTCGTTCAACAACACCATCATCACGATCACCGATCGTCAGGGCAATGCTCTGTCGTGGGCGACATCGGGTGGCGCTGGCTTCAAGGGTTCGCGTAAGTCGACACCGTTTGCTGCACAGGTAGCTGCTGAAGCAGCTGGCAAAGTGGCAGTCGAGTGCGGCATCAAGAATCTGGAAGTGCGTATCAAGGGCCCAGGTCCAGGCCGTGAATCCGCAGTGCGTGCACTGAACAACCTGGGTATCAAGATCACCCAGATTCAGGACGTGACTCCGGTCCCGCACAACGGTTGCCGTCCGCCGAAGCGCCGTCGTATCTAAATCTGTAGTAGAATCGCTGGTTCTCTGCAGTCACTACCCGCCAAATCAGTTTGGCGGGTTTTGTTCTTAAGCCCACCGTTTGATAGCAGGCAGATCAAACTAGCGTCCAGACCGCGTCTGGGACGTCATTACTAAAGGAAATACCGTGGCACGTTATATCGGACCAAAAGCAAAACTCTCCCGCCGCGAAGGCACCGACCTGTTCCTGAAGAGCGCACGTCGTTCGCTGGATTCCAAGTGCAAACTGGATTCCAAGCCAGGTCAACATGGCCGCACTTCGGGTGCACGTACCTCCGACTACGGCAACCAGCTGCGCGAAAAGCAAAAAGTGAAGCGTATGTACGGCGTCCTCGAGCGTCAGTTCCGCCGCTACTTCGCTGAAGCCGATCGCCGCAAGGGCAACACCGGCGAAACACTGCTGAAGCTGCTGGAAGGTCGTCTGGACAACGTCGTTTATCGCATGGGTTTCGGTTCGACTCGCTCGGAAGCGCGTCAACTGGTGTCCCACAAGGCGCTGACCGTCAACGGTATCGTCGTGAACATCGCTTCGTACCAGGTCAAGGCCGGCGACGTCGTCGCTGTGCGTGAAAAGGCCAAGAAGCAAGTGCGTATCGCTGAAGCGCTGTCGCTGGCAGAGCAATCCGGTTTCCCATCGTGGGTTTCCGTGGATGCGAAGAAGCTGGAAGGCACCTTCAAGTCGTCGCCTGACCGTACTGAAATCGCCAACGACGTCAACGAATCGCTGATCGTCGAACTGTATTCCCGTTAATCAGAAATCGAGCTTTTCTTGTGCCCACCGATTCGGTGGGCATTTTTCGTAATGCCATCAGCCTTATCGGTGTAACGAACCGAGGGTATTGAAAAGGACATTTCATGCAAAACAGTTTGTTGAAGCCACGTATTATCGAAGTAGAAGCACTGGGTGCCGGTCACGCCAAAGTCGTGATGGAGCCGTTTGAGCGTGGCTATGGTCACACTCTGGGCAATGCGCTGCGCCGTGTTCTGCTGTCGACAATGACTGGCTATGCACCGACCGAAGTGACTATCGCCGGCGTCGTGCACGAGTATTCTTCCCTCGACGGCGTGCAGGAAGACGTCGTCGATATCCTGCTGAATCTGAAGGGCGTGGTCTTCAAGTTGCATAACCGCGACGAAGTCACTCTGACACTGAAAAAAGAAGGCGAAGGCGTGGTGCTGGCATCGGATATCGATCTGCCGCACGATGTCGAGCTGATCAACCCTGACCACGTGATCGCCAACCTGACCGGTGGCGGCAAGCTGGACATGCAGATCAAGGTTGAAAAGGGCCGCGGCTATGTGCCGGGCAACGTTCGCCGTCTGAGCGAAGACACCAACAAGACCATCGGCCGCATCATTCTGGATGCATCGTTCTCGCCAGTGCGCCGTGTTTCCTACGCTGTCGAATCGGCGCGTGTGGAACAGCGTACCGACCTGGACAAGCTGGTCATCAACATCGAAACCAACGGTGTGATCACACCTGAAGAAGCGATTCGTCAATCGGCACGCGTGCTGGTTGATCAGCTGAACGTGTTCGCTGCTCTGGAAGGTACCGAAACGACTGCAGAAGCGCCATCGCGTGCGCCGCAGGTCGATCCTATCCTGCTGCGTCCAGTCGACGACCTGGAACTGACAGTACGTTCGGCAAACTGCCTGAAGGCCGAAAACATTTACTACATCGGCGACCTGATCCAGCGCAGCGAAAACGAACTGCTGAAGACACCGAATCTGGGCCGCAAGTCCCTGAACGAAATCAAGGAAGTTCTGGCATCGCGCGGTCTGACTCTGGGCATGAAGCTGGAAAACTGGCCGCCAGCCGGTCTGGAAAAGTAATAAGTAATACGCGGTCGTCGGCCATGTTGTTTCAGCCGGCGACCGTGATCTGCGGTTGGCCGGCGCGACATGAGTTCGACGCCGCCAGTCATTCAATCCTCACCGGTCCGCGATATCGAGACGATATCGATAGAAGAGCTGGATTAAAACTGTAACTCGAAAGGAAATATCATGCGTCACCGTCACGGTCTTCGTAAACTGAATCGTACTTCGTCCCACCGTCTGGCCATGCTGCGCAACATGACAGTGTCCCTGCTGCGTCATGAAGCCATCAAGACAACTCTGCCAAAAGCCAAGGAACTGCGCCGCGTCGTCGAGCCTATCCTGACTCTGGGCAAGACCGACACCCTGGCCAACAAGCGTCTGGCATTCAGCCGTCTGCGCGATCGCGAAATCGTCGGCAAGCTGTTCTCGGAACTGGGTCCACGTTACGCTGCACGTAACGGCGGCTACCTGCGTATTCTGAAGATGGGTTTCCGCCAAGGCGACAACGCTCCTATGGCGTTCGTTGAGCTGGTTGACCGTCCTGAAATCAGCAGCGCAGATGACGCACCGACTGCAGAGTAATCGCAGGCAATTCAGGCAGTACAAAAAAGCCAGGCTTCGCCTGGCTTTTTTATTTGCCGCGACGCTTTGATCCAGCGCCGCACCTTTAAGCCTGAGACAACGCCGCGCACGCTGATCGGCTATGCTCCGATATCCAGCCGCAGCAAAACACATGAAGATGACAGACAGCATTACAAGCATGCCCGATAGCGCCGAGCCGTCCGACCGCTCGGTTCAAGCTGCATCGGAACCGATCCTGAGCGTCACAGCGTTGCGCAAATCCTTCGGCAAGGGCGAATCACGCCAGCTCATCGTGGACGGTCTCTCTTTTGCACTGCGCGCCGGCGAATGCTATGGGCTGCTCGGTCCCAATGGTGCGGGCAAAACCACCACGCTGCGTCTTTGCCTGGGGCTGGCGACGCCGGATGGCGGCAGCATTCGCCTGGTCGGCGAGAACATCCCGCAAGCAGCGCGCGCAGCTCGCCTGCGCGTAGGCGTGGTGCCGCAGGCCGACAATCTCGATCCGGATTTCACCGTGCAGGAAAACCTGCGGGTCTTTGGTCGTTACTTCGGCATGCGCGATGCCGAGATCGATGCACGTATTCCCGAGCTGCTGGCCTTCGCCAATCTGCAGTCGAAGAAGGATGCGCGCATCGGCGAGCTCTCGGGCGGCATGAAGCGCCGTCTCACGCTGGCGCGCGCCCTGGTCAACGACCCCGATCTGATCTTCATGGATGAGCCGACTACCGGCCTCGATCCGCAGGCGCGCCACATGATCTGGGAGCGGCTCAAGAACCTGCTGGCCAAGGGCAAGACCATCTTGCTCACCACGCACTTCATGGACGAGGCTGAGCGTCTGTGTGATCGGCTGGCGGTGATTGATCACGGCAAGATGATTGCCGAAGGCTCGCCGCAGCAACTGATCGCCCGGCATATCGAAGCGGAAGTGGTGGAAGTCTATGGCGACCGCGCGCAAGAATGGGCAGCCGGATTCGACCGCAGCCAGGCGGCGCGGCTTGAAACCAGCGGTGAAACCGTGTTTTGTTATACCGACCATGTGAAACCGGTGCTGGCCAGCCTGCAGGAAGTCAGCGGCGTGCGCTATCTGCATAGACCTGCCAATCTTGAAGATGTATTTCTCAAACTGACCGGCCGTGAAATGCGTGATTGAACATGCGCGCGCGTAACTATGCCGCCATTCGTCGGGTCGCCAATCGGCCGCCCAGAGAACAAGAAGTTCAGGAGATCAAGCAACAATGAGTCAGATGCAACTCTACGCGCTACCGGCCTTTTCGCTGCGCTTCTATCCGATCTGGCGCCGCAATCTGCTGGTGTGGAAAAAGCTGGCCTACGCCAGCATCATCGGCAACATTGCCGAGCCGCTGATCACGCTGATCGCATTCGGCTATGGCCTCGGCAGCCTGCTCAAGGAGGTCGACGGCATTCCCTATCTGCATTATCTGGCCTCGGGCTCGATCTGCATGTCGGTGATGATGGCCGCGTCCTTCGAGGCGCTGTATTCCGCCTATTCGCGCATGAGCGTGCAAAAGACCTGGGACGCGCTGATGAATGCGCCGCTGGCGCTGGACGATATCGTGCTCGCCGAACTGTTCTGGGCGGCGACCAAATCCATGTTCAGCGGCGTCGCCATTCTGCTGGTGATCTTCGCGCTCGGCATCGGCCTGCATCCGCAGATTCTGCTGGCGCTGCCGTTACTGTTTCTGATCGGCATGAGCTTCGCCGCGCTCGGTCTGATCGTGAATGCATTGGCGCAGGGCTATGATTTTTTCACCTACTATTTCACCCTGGTGCTCACGCCGATGGTGTTCCTCTCGGGCGTGTATTATCCGGTGGCGCAGTTGCCTTCCTGGCTGCAGGACATCTCGCAGTTCTTGCCGCTGAGCGCCGCTGTCGCGCTGCTGCGTCCGCTGATCCTGGGTGGCTGGCCGCAGGCGCCGTGGTTCCATGTTGCTATTCTGGCGTTTTACTGTTGCGCAGCCTTGTATGTGGCGACCGTGCTGACGCGCCGCCGCCTGTTGAACTGACGTGCCGGAATCGAACGTCGTACACAAACGAGAACAAGCCATGTCCAGTTCCACTGCCGAACAAGTCCTGCTGGTCTTCAGCAATCTGCCCGATCAGCCATTGGCCGAAACTCTGGCGCGCATGCTGGTGGAACAAGGGCTGGCCGCCTGCGTCAATATCCTGCCGCCCGTGCAGTCGATTTATCGATGGCAGGGCAAGCTGGAGCAGGCCAGCGAAGTGAGCCTGATGATCAAGACCACGCAGGCCCGCTATGCCGAGCTGGAAGCGGCGATCAGGGCGGCACATCCCTATGAGGTGCCCGAGATCCTGGCGATTCCGGCCGGTGCCGGATTGCCGTCCTATCTGCAATGGGTGGTTGATGAAACGAAGAAAGACTTGAATGCCTGAGTGTGTGCCTGAAAAAATTCTGATCCCTCATCAGCGCCTGGCGCGCGCCTTGCTGGCCGGCCTGATGTTATTGAGCTTGCTGCTTGCGCTGCTGCATGGGTCGCCTGCGCGCGCCGATGATTATCTGCCGCCCGAGCAAGCGTTCAGGATGAGTGCGCGCATGGTCGATGCGCAGACCGCCGAGGTGAATTATCAGATCGCCGACGGCTACTATATGTACCGCGATCGTTTCCATTTCAGCGGGCAGGGTGCGACCGTCGGCGAAGCGCTGTTCCCGGCCGGCAAAGTCAAGTTCGATGAAAACTTCGGCAAGGAAGTCGAGACTTATCATAATGGCGTAGTGGTGCGCCTGCCGGTGTCGGGTGTGAGCGGCGCCTTCCGGCTCGACGTCAATTCGCAGGGCTGCGCCGACAAGGGACTGTGCTATCCGCCCATGAGCTTGTCGGTCACGCTCGATCCCCGGGCCATCGGCCAGAGCGTGCGCGGCGGCAATGCGCCGGCCATGTCTGTACCGGGTTCATCTGCAATTGCAGCTGCCGGTTTCAATAGCGGCGCCAGCGACGTCGATGGCATCACTGCCGTGCTGCAAGGCGGCCATCTGTGGCGCATTCTTTCGCTGTTTCTGGTGCTCGGCATTGGTCTGGCGTTCACGCCTTGCGTATTGCCGATGTTGCCGATTCTGTCGTCGATCATCGTCGGCCAGGCCGGCTCGGGAGATGCTAACGCCAGCCGCGCGCGCAGCTTCCTGCTGTCGGTCGATTATTCGCTCGGCATGGCGCTGGTCTACACCGCGCTGGGCGTCGCCGCCGGCATGCTGGGCGAAGGCCTTTCCGCCTATCTGCAAAATCCCTGGGTGCTCGCGGTGTTCGCGCTGGTGATGGGCGCGCTGGCCCTGTCCATGTTTGACGTCTATCAATTGCAGGTGCCGGCGGCCTTGCAGTCGCGTCTGACGACTGCCTCCGGCAATTCCGGCGGCAAGTGGCTGGGCGTGTTTTTGATGGGGGCGATCTCGGCCTTGATCGTCGGTCCTTGCGTGGCGGCGCCGCTGGCGGGCGCCTTGCTTTACATCAGCCAGACCGGCAACGTGGTGCTGGGCGGCAGTGCCTTGTTCGCCATGGCCCTGGGCATGAGTGTGCCGCTGTTGCTGGTCGGCGCCTCGGCCGGTGCCCTGCTGCCGCGTGCGGGCGCGTGGATGGACGGCATCAAGCGCTTCTTCGGCGTGCTGATGCTGGGCACCGCCTGGTGGATGGTGTCGCCGGTGATTCCGGCCTGGCTGCAGGTGGCCGGCTGGGCGCTGCTGGGAATCGCCTACGGCGCGTATCTGCTGTGGGGTGTCTCGGGCAAATGGCCGTCGAAGGCGCTCGGCCTGATCTTTGCTGCGCTCGGTTTGCTGCAATTGATCAGCGTGGTCACCGGCGGTCGCGATCCGCTGGCGCCGCTGTCGCATCTGAGCGGCGCGGCCCCGGCGCATACCGATTTCGTGCGCGTGCGTTCCGGGGCAGAGCTGGACGCCGCGCTGGCGCAGAATGCCGGCGGCAAGCGCTTGCCGGTGATGCTCGATTTCTACGCCGACTGGTGCGTATCTTGCAAGGAGATGGAAAAATTCAGCTTCAGCGATGAACGCGTCAAGGCGCGCTTTGCCAACATGCTGTTGCTGCAGATCGACGTTACCGCCAACAATGCCGACGATCGCGCCATGCTCAAACGCTTCGAGCTGTTCGGGCCGCCGGGCATCATGTTTTTCGATGCGCGCGGTAAAGAGCTCAGCGACAAGCGCGTGATCGGCTATCAGGATGCCGAACGCTTCCTCCAGACGCTGAATGGACTGCCGTCATCCTGATGCATGGCGCCTTCAGTTCAAAAACTGCCCGGTGCGCGAGATCGTGATCATGTCGATGTATTGCGAGCCATGATGATTGGCGGCGGAAAAGTTGATGCCCATGCCGCCGGGATCGTAATTGCTGCTGTGTATGCTTTCCAGCGCCGTGATCAGTCTGGCGCGCGTCAGATTGCGACCGGCGCGGCGCAGGCCTTCGGTGAATATCTTGGCCGCGATATAGCCTTCCAGGCTGGCAAAATTGAGGTCGGCGCTTGCCGCATTTTTCATGGCTTTCTGATACTCGCTGACCAGCATGGTCGAGGCGCGCCACGGAAACGGCACCACCTGCGAAATCACCACGCCCGAGCCTTCCTTCCCCAGTAACTCCAGCAGCGCTTGCGTGCCGATGAATGACAGGCCGTAGAACTGTCCGTTGTAGCCGCCGCGTCGCATGGCCAGGATCAGCGCTGCGCTAGACGGCGCGGTCGCTGCCAGCATGACGGCGTCCGGTTGCTTGGCGATCAACTCCGTGCTGGCGGCGCCGACGTCGATGCTGTTGGCAGCGACCGGTGCTGCCAACAGCAGGCGGCCGCCTTTATCGCTCAGCTTCTGGGCGACGATCGCCACATCGCGCCGGCCGTAATCGTTATCTTCATAGAACACGGCAATGTTTTTCTGGCCGGTCATCATCATCTGATTCAGCAGGAATTCAAACTCTTCCTTGTGCGTGGCGCGAATGGTGAACAACATGCGATTGTGCGGACGGCGCAGGATGTCGTTGCCCGAGCGCGGCGCAAAGAAGGGCACGCCATACTGGCTTGCCAGCGGCAGCGATATCTTGCTGGTGGCGCTGCCGGCATAGCCGAACAAGGCGAATACCTTGTCTTCAAGAATCAGGCGTCTGGTGTTGGCCAGCGCCTGATCGGGCTCGAAGCGGTCATCCATACTGATGAGCTCAACGCGGCGCCCCATTACGCCGCCGGCGGCATTGAGCGCATCGAAATAGATTTTGGCGCCCAGTTGGTAAGAGCTAGGACTGCGGCTGGTGCCGCCACTCAGCGCCACCGACTGGCCGAGCACGATCTTGCCGGGACTGATGCCCGGTTCCGCCTGCGCATTGCAAAGGCCGAGAGCGAGTAACAGCATCGCCAGATGTTTGCGTGCAACAGATCCGAGCATAGGCATTCCTTTCAGAGCGCGGGCGCTTGAGCCGCCCGCCTGCTGCGGTTGGCCGTTGGTCGGCAATATAAATGTGGTCAATACGATAACATGGTGCTTCACCTGCGGGCAGGCCGCCGCCATTCGTAGCTATAGTCTTGGGTTATTTGGATACGCTTTATAAATTGTTGGCGTGGATGGTCTTGCAAGTTATAGTCTCTCTTCTGTATTTCCCAACCAATAAAGGAGGCTGACATGAGCTTGCGTCTCGGCGATACCGCACCAGATTTCGAACAGGATTCCTCGATCGGCAAGATCAAGTTTCACGAATGGGCAGGCGACTCCTGGGTGGTGCTGTTTTCCCATCCGGCCGACTTCACGCCGGTGTGCACCACCGAGCTGGGTCTGACCGCCAAGCTCAAGCCGGAATTCGACAAGCGCAACGTCAAGGCCATCGCGCTGTCGGTGGACGGCGCTGAAGCCCACAAGCAATGGATCAAGGACATCGAAGACACGCAGAAAACCGTGGTCGGTTTTCCCATCGTGGCCGATACCGACAAGAAGGTCGCCGGTCTGTACGACATGATCCATCCCAACCAGTCCGAAACCGCCACCGTGCGTTCGCTGTTCGTGGTCGACCCGAAAAAGAAGGTGCGCCTGATCATCACTTACCCGATGAGCACCGGCCGTAATTTCGATGAAGTGCTGCGCGTGATCGATGCGCTGCAACTGACCGACGGCTACACCGTGGCGACGCCGGGCAACTGGAAAGACGGCGACGACGTGATCATCCCGCTGTCGGTCAAGGACGAAGAAGTGATCAAGCAGAAATATCCCAAGGGCTACACCTCGCCGCGTCCTTACCTGCGCATTACGCCGCAGCCGAACAAGTAATCGGGCACGCTGAGCTGTACATCCTGCTGCAAACAAAAACGCTCCTTCGGGAGCGTTTTTTTATCTTCATTTTTTTTCTGCGGTTTCACCGACTTCATCGCCGGGCTTATCGCTGTACTTAGCGCCGAATTCATCGATGAACATCTGCGCCACCGGCGTCAGCGGACTGCCATGACGCGTCACCAGTTGATAAGGTTCGCTGCGCGAATGCAGTTGCAGCGGCAGGATGCAGGTCATGCCGTAGCGTGTGCAGAACTGAGCGACATCGATGGACATCAGCGCCACGAATTGCGGATTCTTTTGCAGCAGCGACCAGGTGGTGAAGGCCGAAGTGGTTTCCAGCAGATGTAGCGGAAAGCGCAGGTCGGCGGCGTGGAATTCGCGTTCCAGCGTCAGTCGCATCGGCATGTTGGCCGAGTACACCACCCAGCGCGAGTCGGCCAGATCCGCCAACTGCAACTGGCGCGCCTGCGCCAGCGGATGATCCACGCTGGCCACCACCGCCAGCTCTTCATTGTGGATGTTCACCGCGTCGTACAGATGCGGCTGCTGGCTGATGCTGGTGCGGCAGATCGCCATATCCAGCCTTCCTTGATCCAGCAGACGCAATAGACGCGCGCTGGTGTCTTCCACGATCTCCACCGACAGCGCCGGACGCTTCTCCAGCAGCCGCGACAGCGCATCGGTCAGCAGCGGCACCGCGCCCATGATCACGCCCAGCGCCAGCCGGCCGCCGTGGCCTTGCATGATGCTCAGCATTTCTTCGCGCAGATGCACCAGGTCGGTCTGAATCAGGCGCGCATAGCGGATCACGCAATGGCCGAGGTCAGTCGCCTCCAGTCCGCGATTGGTACGCACGAACAATTGCGCGCCCAGGGTAGCTTCGATTTCCTGCAGCGCCTTGCTGGCGCCGGGCTGGGTCAGCGCCACCTGTTCCGCCGCCTTGAGCAGCGAACCATGGTCGGCCAGCGCGATCAGCAGCCGCAGTTGCTTGAGATGCAAGCGCGAGGTGATCGAGGCCAGCGAGGGCAGGGCGGAAGCGGCGGGGAATGAAGGAGTCTGAGCGGAAGCCATGGTCAGTGCGCCAGCTGGCGCCCGGTTGGGGAGATCGTTGATGAAATTCGCGGCTGGGTATGAAATTTACTTATAACTGTATCAGAAGGTCTCAATAGGCAAAGCCTCTTCATTGACTTAAAGTTTCGCTGCAAAAGCTTTTCCCGTATTGGAGAACATGAATTTTCTACGGCCTCGGAGCAGGCCGGCGCGAAAACCGGACGGAAAAGATATCTATAACTTTAAGGCTATGTACGATGGCACTCATTAACTACATTACCCAGATTCAGTTCGACTACGGCGCACTGGCGCTGCTGCAGCAGGAATGCGACCGTCTGAATATCCGCAAGCCGCTGGTGGTGACCGACATGGGTATCCGCAACGCCGGCATTCTCGACAAGGTGCTGGCGCAGCTGAAAGACGGCGCGCAGGTCGCGGTGTTCGATCAGACCCCGCCCAATCCGAATGAAAACGCCGTGCGCGCCGCAGTCAGCCTGTTCCGTGAAGGCGGCTGCGACGGCATCGTCGCCGTCGGCGGCGGATCGTCCATCGACCTGGCCAAGGGCGTGGCGGTCTGCGGCACGCACGAAGGTCCGCTCAAGTCGTTTGCGCTGATCGAGGGCGGCCTGTCCAATATCACCGCCAAGACTGCGCCGGTGATTGCGATTCCGACCACCGCCGGCACCGGCAGCGAAGTCGGTCGCGGCGCGATCCTGATTCTGGACGATGGTCGCAAGGTCGGCGTGTTGTCGCCGTATCTGGTGCCGCGCTCGGCGATCTGCGATCCCGAACTGACCCTGAATCTGCCGGCCATGATGACCGCTGCCACCGGCATGGATGCGATTGCGCACTGCCTGGAAACCTTCATGGCGCCCTCCTTCAATCCGCCGGCCGACGGCATTGCGCTGGACGGTCTGTGGCGCGCCTGGGGGCACATCGAACGCGCCACCAAGGAGCCTCACGACCGCGAAGCGCGCCTCAACATGATGAGCGCTTCGATGCAGGGCGCGCTGGCTTTCCAGAAGGGCCTGGGTTGTGTGCACAGCCTCAGCCACTCGCTGGGCGGCATCAATCCGCGTCTGCACCACGGCACCCTGAATGCGATCTTCCTGCCGGCCATCATCGCGTTCAACAAGGACTCGGAATCGGTCATCAAGGAACAGAAGCTGGCGCGCATTGCGCAGGCGATGGGTCTGAAGGATGCGGCGCAGATCGGTCCGGCGATCAAGGACATGAGTCAGCGTCTGGGCTTGCCGGGCGGTCTGGCCGAGCTGGGGGTGACGGTCGACATGTACCCCGGGATCATCAAGGGCGCATTGGCCGATCACAGCCACAAGACCAATCCGCGCGTCGCCTCTGAGGCGGACTACGAGCGTATGTTGCAGCAATCGATGTAATGCGCCGCGCAGCTCGCTGATGAGGTTTGGTCAGTTCTTCGCAGGCAATCAGACAGGCCGTGCCCGCAGTTTGCGGTTCACGGCCTGAGGCATTTGGATTGATCGGGATTTGAACCCGGTTCGGAATTTATCAAGGCGCGATCACCACGGCGTGGCGGCGTCATCAACAAACAGGAGCACACCATGAGCATCACCATTCTCGGTCACAACTACATCGGCGGCCAACGCAGCGGTCAGGGCGACGTCGCCCTCAAGAGTATCGATGCCACCACCGGCGAAGCCTATGCCGTACCCTTCATCACAGCCACCGAGCAGGAAGTGTCGGCGGCGGTGCAGGCGGCCGAACAGGCTTATCCGGCATTCCGCGCCAGCACCTCCGAACAGCGTGCGACCTTCCTCGACGCCATCGCGACCGAGATCGATGCGCTCGGCGATGATTTCATCGCCGCCGTCTCGCGCGAAACCGCGTTGCCGGCCGGCCGTCTGCAAGGCGAGCGCAGCCGCACCAGCAATCAGATGCGTCTGTTCGCCAAAGTGCTGCGTCGCGGCGATTTCTACGGTGCGCGTATCGACACCGCGCTGCCGCAGCGCCAACCGATGCCGCGTCCGGATGTGCGTCAATACAAGATCGGCGTCGGCCCGGTGGCGGTGTTCGGCGCCAGCAATTTCCCATTGGCGTTTTCGGTCGCCGGCGGCGATACCGCAGCGGCGCTGGCAGCCGGCTGCCCGGTGGTGTTCAAGGCGCACACCGGTCACCTGGTGACATCGGAGCTGGTGGCCGATGCCATCGAGCGCGCCGTCAAGAGCAGCGGCATGCCGGCCGGCACCTTCAACATGATTTACGGCGATCGCGTCGGCGCGCAGCTGGTCAAGAGCGCCGGTATCCAGGCGGTCGGTTTCACCGGTTCGCTGCGCGGCGGTCGTGCCTTGTGCGACATGGCGGCGGCGCGTCCGCAACCGATCCCGGTGTTTGCCGAAATGTCGAGCATCAACCCCATCGTGCTGATGCCGGAAGCCTTGAAAACCCGCGGCGCCAACATCGCCAAGGATCTGGCCGCTTCGGTCGTGATGGGTTGCGGCCAGCTGTGCACCAACCCCGGTTTGCTGCTGGGCGTGCGATCGCCCGAGCTGACCGCCTTTATCGAACAACTGAGCGCCGCCATCTCCGGCCAGGCGCCGCAAACCATGCTCAATGCCGGCGGCCTGCAGCACTACGGCAGCGGCGTCAGCCGTCTGCAGCAATTGCCGGGCGTGAAGGTATTGGCCGCGGGCGGCAGCAGCGACAAGCAAGCGGTGCCGCATCTGTTCCAGGCCGATGCCGCCTTGCTGTTCGCCAAGGAAGCGCCGCTGGAAGAAGAAGTGTTCGGCCCCTCGACCGTGATTGTCGAACTGGAAAGCCGCGAGCAACTGCTGGACTTCGCGCGCAACATGCACGGCCAGCTGACCGCCACGCTGCAGGCTGAAGTCGCCGATCTGGAAGCCAATCGCGATCTGGTCGAAGTGTTCGAATCCAAGGCCGGCCGTCTGTTGCTGAACGGTTATCCGACCGGGGTCGAAGTCTGCGATGCCATGGTGCACGGCGGTCCGTATCCGGCCACGTCCGACGCGCGCGGCACTTCGGTGGGCACGCTGGCGATCGAGCGTTTCCTGCGTCCGGTCTGCTATCAGAACTATCCGGATGCAATGCTGCCGGCAGCATTGAAGAATGCCAATCCGCTGGGCCTGCTGCGTCTGGTCGATGGCGAATCGACGCGCGCGGTGATCGGCGCTTAAGTTGTAATTTGCAGCACCCATAAAAATTCAAAACGGGCTCCGCCACGGCGGAGTCCTTTCATCACCTGGAGGAGAGCACCTTGAAGCAAACCCTGAAACGGGCTGCATTGTCTGCGGCCGTCTGTGCACTGTTCGGCATATCGTCTGCAGCATCCGCCGCCGGCGACACCATCAAAATCGGTTTCATCACTGACCTGTCGGGCACCTACGCCGACATGGACGGCCAGGGCGGTATCGAGGCCATCAAGATGGCGATTGCCGACGCCGGTGGCACTATCAATGGCAAGAAGGTCGAATTCGTTTTTGCCGACCATCAGAACAAGGCCGACATTGCCGCCAACAAGGCGCGCGAATGGTTTGACCGCGACGGCGTCGACATGCTGGTCGGCGGCGTGAATTCGGCCGCCAGCCTGGCTATGGGCAAAGTCGCGGGCGAGAAGAAAAAGGTCTTCATCTCGGTCGGCGCCGGCACCACGCGCCAGACCAATGAAGAATGCAATGCCTACACCATCCAGTATGCCTACGACACTACGGCGCTGGCGCGCGGCACCGGTGCCGCCATCACCAAGCAAGGCGGCAAGTCGTGGTACTTCGTGACCGCCGATTATGCCTTCGGCACCTCGCTTGAAAAAGATACCAGCGACGTGGTGAAGGCCGGCGGCGGCACCGTGGTCGGCCAGGTGCGCGCACCGCTGGCGACGTCGGACTTCTCATCCTTCCTGCTGCAGGCGCAATCCTCCAAGGCCCAGATCCTGGGCCTGGCGGTCGCGGGCGGCGACGTCATCAACGCCATCAAGGCCGCCAATGAATTCGGCGTGAACAAGACCATGAAGCTGGCCGGTCTGCTGATCTTCATCACCGATACGCACTCGCTGGGCCTGCAAGTCACCCAGGGCATGTACCTGACCGACGGCTGGTACTGGGACATGAACGATCAGTCGCGCGCATGGGGCAATCGCTACTTCGGCAAGATGAAGAAGATGCCGACCATGTTCCAGGCCGGCGATGCATCGGCAGTGGGCCAGTATCTGAAGGCGGTCAAGGCGGTGGGCGGCACCGATGCCGACAAGGTGATGGACTATCTGCGCAAGAACAAGATCAACGATTTCTTCACCAGCAATGGCGTGGTGCGTCCGGATGGCCGCATGGTGCACGACATGTATCTGATGGAAGTGAAGAAGCCGTCCGAATCCAAACGCCCATGGGACTATTACAAGCTGGTGCAGACAATTCCGGGCGAACAGGCTTACATGACCAAGGCGGAATCGAAGTGCGCTTTGTGGAAGTGATCTGAGGCTTTGATGCAGGCAAGACCTGCATCAGGCTTTCGCCAGATCTCAAGGCGATAAAAAACCGGCCGGCGCTGCACACGAAATCAGATTTCCTGTACGGCGCCGGCCGGTTTTCTTTGTGCGGAGCGGTCCCGCCAGCGATTAGCCGCGTTTCAGATGACGCGCGATATCCAGCGCGAAATAAGTCAGCACGCCGTCGGCGCCTGCGCGCTTGAACGCCATCATGGCTTCCAGCATGGTCTTGTCGTGATCCAGCCAGCCGTTTTGCGCTGCCGCCTTGATCATCGCGTATTCGCCGCTGACCTGATAGGCGAAGGTCGGCACCTTGAATTCGTCCTTCACACGACGCACGATATCGAGATACGGCATGCCGGGTTTGACCATCACCATGTCGGCGCCTTCGGCCAGGTCCAGCGCCACTTCGCGCAGCGCTTCATCGCTATTGGCCGGATCCATCTGATAGGTGCTCTTGTTGCTCTTGCCCAGATTGGCGGCAGAGCCGACGGCATCACGGAAGGGGCCGTAGAAAGCCGATGCGTACTTGGCTGAGTACGCCATGATGCGGGTGTAGATGTGGCCGTGTTCTTCCAGGCCGGCGCGCAAGGCGGCGATGCGGCCATCCATCATGTCCGACGGCGCCACGATATCGACGCCGGCAGTTGCTTGCGTCAGACCCTGCCTGACCAGCAATTCGGTGGTTTCATCGTTCAGCACGTAGCCGTTGTCATCCAGCACGCCGTCCTGGCCGTGGCTGGTGTAAGGATCCAGTGCAACGTCGGTCAGGATGCCCAGCTCAGGAAAGCGCTGTTTCAGCGCATGCACCACGCGCGGGATCAGACCGTCCGGATTGGTCGCTTCGATGCCGTCCGGCGTCTTCAGCGCAGGATCGATCACCGGGAACAGCGCCAGCACCGGAATCCCCAGCGCCACGCATTCTTCCGCCACCGGCAGCAGGGTATCCAGCGACAAACGCTCGACGCCCGGCAAGGACGCCACCGGCGTGCGCAGCTTCTGTCCTTCTTGAACGAAGACGGGATAGATCAGATCGCTGGCGGTGATGACGTTCTCTTGCATCATGGCGCGCGAGAACACGTCCTTGCGCATGCGGCGCATACGAAGAGCAGGAAAAGAGGCGGGGGCGGTATAGGAATTGGGACGAGCCATGATTCGAAATCTTTCGCTAAATCACGTCTAAATAGAATTAATTCTAGCTAAACGTCGTTAAATTCAGAAAAATATAAAACTGAACTCCGTGCTGAAACTTTTCATTCGGAGCTATATCTTACGCGTAGGCAATTAATTTTGCCTCCCGCTTCCCCTTCCCTCCCTGAGCGGGGCCGATCGTGCAAGCGATGGGCGTTCAACCCTGGAGATAATCCCCTTTCTCCAGGGTTTTTTTTATTTCCGCGCTCTTTTCATGCCATTTTCACGTCCTGATTCCTTTGCTTGCATTTTTCGGCAGGCATCTCGGAGTGATAGACGTTTTCTGGCCTGAGCTCTGCGATGCTTATTTCGCCGCAGATTTTATGTGCAGCGCATCAGGCGGGCGTTGTCATGCATCAAGCCTGAGTCGGATCCTGATCAGGCGTTGCAATTTGTTCCTGAACCGGCGCAGGCGCTGCTGCTTCCAACGCCGCCGGTGGATTTTTCAGGCCGGCCAGTTCCACGATCTTGTCGTCCGCTTCTTCCAGCCCGATGCGCTTGAGCGCGGAGAACAATTGCGCCGTAAACGGGAAGGGCAGACCACTGGAATCCGCATAGCTGGCGAGATAACTGTGCGCCTGACGCAAGGCATTGGTCGACTCGTTGCGGTTCAGTTTGTCGGCCTTGCTCAGGATGCAATGGATGGGTTTGCCGGTCGGCGCAAACCATTCAATCATCTGGATATCCAGATCGGTGAAGGGCCGGCGCGCGTCGACGATCAGCACCAGAGCGGCCAGTTGTTCGCGGCGGCGCACATAATCGCCCAGCAGTTCCTGCCAGTGAAATTTGGCCGAGCCCGAGACCTGGGCGTAGCCGTAGCCCGGCAAGTCCACCAGCAAGGCGCGGATCTCATCGACCTTCGTTTCATCCTTGCGATGCTGGGCCACGTGGGCGCCGCCTATCGAAAAGAAATTGATGTGCTGCGTGCGTCCGGGGGTCTTCGACGCGAAGGCCAGACGCTTCTGATTGCACAGAATATTGATGGCCGTCGACTTGCCTGCATTGGAGCGACCGGCGAATGCGATTTCAGGCACGCTGGTCTTCGGCAGATCACGCAAGTGATTGACGGTAGTGAAAAAACGGGCTTGCCAGAGTTGCGACATGGGCGTGGGGAAAATGCAAAAGGTGGGGCAAAAACGCGGAAAAGCTATTGTACAATGAGGAGTTATCTCATGCCGAGTTGACGCCAAGTAAACAAAAATCTGGCGGCCAGTGGAGACAGGTATAAAAGACCGGCATGGATAGGGGGCAGCTAGCCGCCAAACGGGCAAAATCTTAATTAAATAAGTCTCAGGGTGTCTAATGAACCGTGCCTTTTCCCCAATTGTGCAGTCCGTATTCATCGCATTGCTGGCAGTTTCCTCCCTGGCATATGCCGCCGAAGAAAAAAAAGCAGAAGTTGTCGCCAAGGCCGATCCGGCCAAGGGGGAAACTCTGTATACCAATGGCGACAGTGCACGCAATATCGTGGCGTGTGTTTCCTGTCATGGCGCCGCCGGCAACTCCACCATCACTCAGAACCCCAAACTGGCGGGGCAGCATGAAGCCTATATCGCCAAGCAACTGACCAACTTTCGCTCGCCGGATCGCAACAATCCCATCATGACGCCGCAGGCCAAGGCCTTGTCGGATGAGGACATCAAGAATCTGGCAGCCTATCTCAGCACGCAGTCGCCCAAGCCGGGCGCTGCCAAGAGCAAGGAAACGCTGGATCTCGGCAAGCAGATTTACCGCGGCGGCATTGCCTCCAAGAACGTGCCGGCCTGCGCCGGCTGCCATAGCCCGAACGGCGCCGGCATCCCGGCGCAATATCCGCGCCTGGCAGGCCAGCATCAGGATTACACGGTGGCCGAGCTGACCAATTTCCGCAACGGCACGCGCAAAAATGGCGTACAGATGACTACCATCGCCGAGCGCCTGTCGGACAAGGAAATCAAAGCCGTCGCCGATTACATCGCGGGTCTGAAGTAGTCGCTGCGACATGTCAACACTAAAAAGAATACGGGGTGGCCGCTGCGTCACCCTTTTTTTCGCCCATGCGAAAGCTGTTTCGAAATTCTGTTGCCGGTGCCAAAAATGATTTGCGGGTATCCTTGCAAGCAATTCGACCGTCCGGATGGCAGTAAACCGACTATCTTTCGTGCGCATTCTTGCCTGAATGGCATAGATTTCGTGCTGTGTTGATGCCGGACGCTAAGCGAAGATCAGTGCAGCAAGCATGCAGCATGAATCAAACGAACGAATCCCCGGGAATGGATTCGCTGGGGTAAATATGACAAGCAGTACCGAAATGGCAGGCGGCAACACCGAAGGAATTCGCATCAAGACCCAGCGGCGCTGGCTGGGCGATGCGGTTGAACTGGTTTCATCCATGCGTTTCGCGATCAGTCTGCTGACTTTGATCGCGATTGCCTCGGTGATCGGCACCGTGCTCAAGCAGAACGACCCGATGCCGAATTACGTCAATCAATTCGGCCCGTTCTGGTTCGAAGTCTTCAACAAGCTGGGTTTGTACGCGGTCTATTCGGCCTGGTGGTTCCTGATGATCATGGGCTTCCTGGTGCTGTCGACGTCGCTGTGCATCGCGCGCAATGCGCCCAAGATGTTGAAAGATGTGCGCAGCTGGCGCGACAATGTGCGCGAGCAATCCCTGCGCAATTTTCACCACAAGGCGGAATGGAACGCCGCCGCACCGGTTGCCGAGCTGGCTGCCTATCTGGCCCAGCGCGTGCGCGCCAACGGCTACAAGGTCAAGCTAGTGGAAAAAGACGGCGCGACGCTGTTGACCGCCAAGCAGGGCGCGGCCAATAAATGGGGCTATATTTTTGCGCATGCCGCGATCGTGATTATCTGCATCGGCGGCTTGCTCGATTCCGATTTGCCGATTCGTTTTCAGCAGTGGGTGTTCGGCAAGCAGCCCTTCACCGGCAACGGCGTGATTGCGCAGATTCCCGAGCGTTATCGCCTTGGCATAGGCAATCCGACCTTTCGCGGCAATACCCTGATTCCTGAAGGTTCCAGCAGCAGCACCGCCATCATCCCGCAACAGAACGGCGTGATGATTCAGGATCTGCCCTTCACCATTCATCTCAAGCGCTTCGTCATCGATTTCTATTCGACCGGCATGCCCAAGCTGTTCGCCAGCGATGTGGTGGTGCGCGATCATGAAACCGGCAAGGACATCACCGCCACCATCAAGGTCAATCAGCCGCTGATCTACAAGGGCGTGGCGATTTATCAGTCGAGTTTCGAAGACGGCGGCAGCAAGCTCAAACTTACCGGCTATCCGATGAGCGGCAAGCAGGCCAAGAGCTTCGAGATCGCCGGTGAAGTCAACGGCAGCACGCCGCTGACGCAGGCCGCGGGCGCTTACACGGTGGAGTGGAGCGGCTTCCGCCCCTTCAACGTCGAAAACATGGCGGTCGCCGGTACGGCGGGCAATGCCAAGGGCGCCATCGATGCGCGCGCCGTGAACGTCGACAAGAGCCTCAACCGCAAGCTGATCGACGACCTCGACAAACACCTCGGCTCGGGCGCCAAGAGTGCCAATACCAAGGATCTTAAAAACGTCGGCCCCAGCGTGCAATACAAACTGCGCGACAAGACAGGGCAGGCGCGCGAATACATGAATTACATGCAGCCGATTCAGCTCGACGGCGCCTACGTGTTCCTGGCCGGCATGCGTGATCAGCCGGATCAGCCGTTCCGCTATCTGCGCATTCCGGCCGATGAAGATGACAGCGTCGCCGACTGGGTGCGCATGCGTGCCGCCCTGGCCGATCCTGCGCTGCGCGCAGAAGCGGCGCAGCGTTATTCGCGCCATGCCATCAGCGGCGCGCGTGAAACCTCCGAACAGTTGCGTATGCAACTGCAGCAATCCGCGCAGAAGGGGCTGGACATTTTCGCCGGCGATGACAAGGCGTCGGGCTATATCGCGGTGTCTCGTTTCCTCGAAAAGCTGCCGCCGGAAGAGCAGACCAAAGCTGCTGATATCTTCATGAAGATTCTCAATGGCAGCATGTGGGAACTGTGGCAGACTGCGCGCGAAAAAGATGGCCTGAAGGCAGCACCGAGCGACGAAAAGAATGCGCGCTATCTGCAACTGGCAATCAATGCACTGGCCGATGCCGCCTTCTATCCGGCGCCCGTGCTGCTGCAATTGAGCGGCTTCGAAGAGATCAAGGCTTCGGTGTTCCAGGTCACGCGCTCGCCGGGCAAGAAGGTGGTTTATCTGGGCTGCCTGTTCCTGGTGCTGGGCGTGTTTTCGATGTTGTATATCCGCGAACGCCGCCTCTGGATCTGGATCCGGCCGCAGGCGAAAGAGGGCGCCGATGCTGCGCAAAGCGAGGGCAGCCATGCCTTGATGGCGATGAGCACGCAACGCAAGACGCTGGATTTCGAAAAGGAATTCGAGCAGATGAAAGCGCGATTGAGCCAATCGGCGTAAGCTTACGGCCGGCGCGAGCCGCCGCTGGCCGCAATGGCATGCCGGCAGCGCGCAGCAGCGGCGACATCACGCAGTAATGAACCTCAGATAGCGGCGCCATAAGCCGCTACGTCATATTCATGGAGACGATGCCACCGACTATGGTGGCTATTTTCACAGACGCATATCCCGGAGCGACGGTGCCGGTAGCATGACGTGGGAAATGAACCGGAGAGCAAAATGGAATTGACGCAAAGCTACGCCCAGGATCAGGGCTTCTTCCGGCGCTTGAGTATGGTGGACTGGTTATATGCGGCCGCGTTGTTGGCCGGTTCACTGTTTGCGCTGAACCGCTTCGGCGGCTATATGGATTACTACGAAAAGGCGGTGCTGCTGCTGGCCGCCCCGACCTTCGCCTGGCTCGGCTGGCACTGGAAATCGGTGCGCTGGCTGATCCCGCTGCTGGCGATTCTGGCGCTGGGCGCCATCGCCATGTACGGCGGTTCGCTGGAGATGGCGGACAAGAAATTCTTCCTCAAATACATGCTGTCGAGCCAGTCCGCCATCCTCTGGATGAGCGCGCTGTTCTTCCTCGCCACGCTGTTCTATTGGGGCGGCTTGCTGGCGCGTTCGGAGACCGGCGGCGCCATCGGTTCCAAGCTGTGCTGGGCGGCGGTGATCCTCGGCTTCACCGGCATGCTGGTGCGCTGGTACGAGTCCTATCTGATCGGCGCCGATGTCGGCCACATCCCGATTTCCAATCTGTACGAAGTGTTCATCCTGTTCTGCATGATCACCGCACTGTTCTATCTTTACTACGAACAACACTACGCCACGCGCCAGCTGGGCGCCTTCGTGCTGCTGGTGATTTCGGCGGCGGTCGGTTTCCTGCTGTGGTACACGGTCTCGCGCGACGCGGCAGAAATCCAGCCGCTGGTGCCGGCGCTGCAAAGCTGGTGGATGAAGATTCACGTGCCGGCCAACTTCATCGGTTACGGCACCTTCGCGCTGTCGGCCATGGTGGCGGTGGCGTATCTGCTCAAATCCAAGGGCTATCTCGTTGATCGCCTGCCGTCGCTGGAAGTGCTGGACGACGTCATGTACAAGGCCATCGCGGTCGGCTTCGCCTTCTTTACCATCGCCACCATTCTCGGCGCGCTGTGGGCGGCCGAAGCCTGGGGCGGCTACTGGTCCTGGGATCCGAAAGAAACCTGGGCGCTGATCGTCTGGCTCAACTATGCGGCCTGGCTGCACATGCGCCTGATGAAGGGCCTGCGCGGACAAGTCGCGGCCTGGTGGGCGCTGGTCGGCCTGCTGGTCACCACCTTTGCATTCCTGGGCGTGAACATGTTCCTGTCCGGTCTGCATTCTTACGGCGAACTTTGAGGGAAAACACATGAGCGACGCTGACGCTGCCATCGATCTGGTGCTGTTCGACTGCGATGGAACCCTGGTCGACAGCGAAGTCGTGGCGGCCGATGCCTGGTCGGAATACGTCGCCCGCTACGGCGTCAACCTGACCGCGCAGGAGGCGCTGCGTCAGTTCAAGGGCGCCAGCATGAAGCTGTGCGTGGCGCGTATCGAAGAGTTGCATGGCGCACCTTTGCCGGCGGCGTTCGAACATGAGCTGCGCGAGCTGATGGCCGACATGCTGCGCCAGCGTCTGCAGCCGATCAAGGGCGCGCTGGAACTGGTGCAATCGATGGCGATTCCGTTCTGTCTGGCATCCAATGCGCCGCATGCCAAGATCGAACTGTGTCTGAGCGTGACCGGCATGCTGCCTTACTTCGCCGGCCGCATTTTCAGCGCCTACGACGTGCAGCGCTGGAAACCCGATCCGGCATTGTTCCTGCACGCCGCCGCCAGCCTCGGCGTGCCGCCTGCGCGTTGCGCGGTGGTGGAGGACAGTCTGCCCGGCATCCACGCCGGCCTGGCTGCCGGCATGAAGGTCTATGCCTTGCAGGTGCATCAGCCTGATCCCGACATCCCTTCCGGCGTGCATGTGGTGCGTGAGCTGGCCGAATTGCATCCGCATCTGGCCAGCGCCTAAATCCTTTTTTGTTTTTCCATGCATCAACTCCCTCAGGCGGGGGCTGATGCATGGCGCGCCCGATTTTCCTGCCGCATTCCCCGCCGTTCTATCCCTTAGTTTGTCAGCAGGCATCACTGCGATTGCAGCTTTTTGCCGACTTTTTTGCTGAATTCAGCGCCTGGGCTGCATCCGTTCCTGCCCGTTTGCCGTATAAGCCTCAAGCAATATGCCGAAATTCGGTAAGATGGTGCGTTCCCGCCCAGCGCAGGCACATCCAATTCTGCTCTCATCATTCTGGAGTTTTCATGCTGATCAAGCGTCAGGCAGAGGGTATCGATCTGCCGCAAGGCTCGGAAATCACGCCGCGCGCGGTGTTTGAATCGCGCCGCAGTTTCATCCGTCAGATGGCGCTGGGCTCGATTGCGTCCGGCGCCCTGTTGCCGTTCAGCCAGAACGCGCAGGCGCAGGAGGGCGGAGGCCAGAAGCTGGCGGCCAGGCCGAATACGGCCTTCGTCGCGATGGATAAGCAGACCGCCTATAAAGACGCCACCAGCTACAACAACTTCTACGAATTCGGCACCGACAAGGCCGACCCGGCCAAACACGCCGGTACCCTGAAAACGCGGCCCTGGACTGTCGCCATCGAAGGCGAAGTCAAGAAGCCGATGACGCTGGACCTCGACAGCCTGATGAAAATGGCGCCGCTGGAAGAACGCATCTATCGCCTGCGCTGTGTCGAAGGCTGGTCGATGGTGATTCCGTGGATAGGTTTTTCGCTGTCTGAGCTGATCAAAAAGGTCGAGCCCACCGGCAACGCCAAGTACGTCGAATTCATTACCCTGAACGACAAGAAACAGATGCCCGGCGTTTATGAGCCCATCCTCAACTGGCCTTACACCGAAGGCCTGCGCATGGATGAGGCCATGCATCCGCTGGCCTTGCTGACTTTCGGCATGTATGGCGAAGTGCTGCCGAATCAGAACGGCGCGCCGGTACGCATCGTGCTGCCCTGGAAATACGGCTTCAAATCGGCCAAGTCGCTGGTCAAGATCCGCTTCGTCAAGGAGCAGCCCAAGACCGCCTGGAGTCTGTACGCGCCGCAGGAATATGGTTTTTATTCCAACGTTAACCCGGCGGTGGATCATCCGCGCTGGTCGCAGGCCAGCGAGCGCCGTATCGGCGAAGACGGCTTTTTCAATCGCAAACGCAAGACCCTGATGTACAACGGCTACACCGAGGTGGCGCCGCTGTATGCCGGCATGGATCTGAAGAAATTCTTTTGAGGAGAGAAATCCCCGCATGAGCGCGCGCATCGATCGTGAACGACAAGTCATCTATTCGGACTCGCAGCTGGAGATTCGTCCGCTGGGTTTGAAGGAAGCCCCTGCGTTGTACGACGCAGTGCATTATTCGGAAGCAGCGATCAGCGAGTGGGAAAGCTGGTGCACGCCGGGCTACTCGCTGGCGGACGCCAAGAGTTTTCTTCAGCGCAGCATCGAGCAGTGGTCGATGCAGGGCGCCTACGATTTCAACATCGTGGCGCGCGCCACGGGGCAGGTGATCGGCTCGGTGGCGATCAATCAGATCAGTCATCTGAACCAGCTCGGCAATCTCGGCTACTGGATCCGCAGCAGTTATACCGGGCGCGGACTGGCTGCTTTGGCGGCGCGCGCCGCTGCCGGTTTCGCCTTCGCCAAAGTGGGTTTGACGCGGCTGGAAATCGTGGCGCAAACTGGGAATCTGCGCAGCCAGCGCGTGGCTGAAAAGACCGGCGCAACTTTCGAATGCGTGGCGCGCAATCGCCTCACTTACCACGGGCAGGCGCGCGATGCGAAAGTGTTTTCATTGATTCCGGCGGATATGGGAATCTGAGATTTGAGTCAGCGCCGCCATCGGGTGGAGGGCTGCAACATGAGTTCAACACAAGCCGGCGGCGCCGGCTTTTTTCACACATTTTTTATCGTATGAGCGATGTTCACATTTAATCCGGAGTGCGGCGCATGACGTCCATCAAGAACCTCAGCGCCAAACAGGTCGGCTATATCAAGGTGTTGGTATTCATACTGGGCTTGATGCCGATCACGCGCATCGTGCTGGCCGGTTTCCTCGGTTATCTCAGCGCCAATCCGCTGGAATTCATCACCCGCAACACCGGCGACTGGACGCTGTACTTTCTGTGCATCACTTTTGCCATCACGCCGCTGCGCCGTCTGACCAAATTGAACTGGCTGCTGCGCCTGCGTCGCATGCTGGGATTGTTCGGATTTTTCTACGCCTGTTTGCATTTCACCACTTTTCTCTGGTTCGACCATTTCTTCGATCTGGCAGATATGTGGATGGATGTGCTGGAGCGTCCTTTCATTACGGTCGGCTTCATCGCCTTCGTTTTGCTGATCCCGCTGGCGGCCACCAGCACTAATGCGATGGTGCGGCGACTGGGCGGAAAACGCTGGCAGTGGCTGCACAATCTGTTTTACCTGATCTTGCCGCTGGGCATTCTTCATTACTGGTGGATGAAGGCCGGCAAGAACCTTTTGGCCCAGCCGATACTTTTTGCAACAATTATTTCGATTTTATTTTTGCTGCGCGTCCTGCACAAATTACGCACCAAAAAAGCCGTGTAAACCTTATCTGGCCTGAATTTCGTCGAGATATCGCGCTGCAAGGTAAAAGCTTGCAAAGACACTAACTTACAAAACGCTGTCAAAAAAGTGTCTGTTCTCGTATTCCAATTGCTGACTAAAGCGTTACATCTACTAAGCGCCTGCAAAAAGGCGCTTATGTTTCTGGGGCTGGGTTGCCGCACATCAAGTGTCGGAACCGGCCGGTTCATCGAGAGGTACGAGGGCGATGAACTTTGAACGTCAATGACGTAAGAGGAATGAAGATGCAAGCAATCGAACGCAATAAACCGAAATCCGCTGCCGGTCACGCCGGTTCTTATTCGCTGGATGGCAAGGAATCGCGCCTGCACAAGCTCGGCAAGCGCTTCAAAGGTCTGTCCGACGGCCCGTCGCCGCATCACGAAGACGACGACTGCGCGGTCTACGACAAGATTTCCAAGCAGATGGATGACATCGTCGAAGGTGAATCGCCGAAGCGCTTCAAGCGCCCGAAGATGGAAAGCGACATCATCGCGCGCTGAGCGCTTTGAGTCCGTCTCCTGTCGCAGCTTGTCGGCGGGAGCCTGTTGGCAAGCCGTTTTGACAGACAGTCAATAAAGCAGAGAATGGAATGAAGCGAAGCCGGCGCATGGCCGGCTTCGGATTTCTTCATACGCTTTCATGCTGCAGTTTCACTTGCAGGCACTTGCAAGCCCTTACAGGATCGGCTCGCCAAGCAATCCGGGGCACTCGCAAGAACGCGGTCAGCGATTTTCTTCGCGCGCCTCGCGCGACAAGAGTTGCGCCACCATTTCCTGCACGCTGCCGCCGTCGAACAGCGCCGCAGCGACGGCATTGGTGATCGGCATGTCCACCTTCAGTTCCTGCGCCAGCGCACGCACCGCCTGTGCGCAGCGCACGCCCTCGGCGACATGCCCGAGTTCGGCGACGATGGTGTCCAGTTTCTTGTTCTGAGCCAGGCCCAGGCCGACGCGGCGATTGCGCGAGAGGTCGCCGGTGCAGGTCAGGATCAGATCGCCCACGCCGGACAATCCCATGAAGGTTTCTGCACGACCGCCGAGCGCCACGCCGAGCCGGCTGATCTCGGCCAGCCCGCGGGTGATCAGTGCGGCGCGCGCATTCAGGCCCAGTTTCAGACCATCGGCGGCGCCGGTGGCAATCGCCAGGATATTCTTCACGGCGCCGCCGATTTCCACGCCGATCAGATCGTCGCTGGAGTAAATGCGGATGTTGCCGCCGTGCACCGCTTCCACCACGCGTTCGCACAAGGCATCGTCGGTGGAGGCGATGGTCAGCGCGCAGGGCAGACCTTGCGCCACTTCCTGCGCAAACGAGGGGCCCGACAGCGCGCCCGCCGCCAAGTTATTTCCCATGACTTCACGCACGATCTGATGCGGCAACAGCCGCGTCTGTTCTTCCAGACCCTTGCACAGCCAGACCAGATTGGGAATCGGATAGGCGCTTAATTGTTCGCTCAGCGCGCGCAGGCCGGCGACCGATGAGGCCACGATCAACAAGGACGCTTCCGGCTCGGCGCAGACATGGCCGACTGCGGCATCGAAATCGGCGCTGACCTGTAAAGTCGGCGGCAGAGCAAAGCCGCGCAGATAAGCCGTGTTTTCGCGGGTGGTCGCGGCTGCTTGCATGGCCTCGGCATTGCGTCCCCACAGCAGCACTTCATGCCGTTTGGCCAGCGTGATGGCCAGCGCGGTACCCCAGGCGCCGGCGCCAAGTATCGTAATTTTCATGAGTCGAGCTTAGCCCAGAAGGCAGTGAAGGGAAGGCGGATGGACGGGCTGAAGAACATCAGTCAGGCAAGTTAAGCCGGACAGCGGCGACGCGATCGCACAAATGCAAATGGGGCGCCGCCGGCCGCTGCACTTCAGTCGCCCCAGACGTCGCCGGTCCTGGCGTAGCCGGACTGGCCGTCGCGGTGCTTGACCTTGACCCAGCCGGCGGCCGGGCCTTCGACCAGTTCCAGCAGCACATTCTTGTCGGCGCTGAACACCGGCGCGCTGGCTTCGTCGGACGATGTGTAGACACGTGCATTGTTGGCGCTGACCACCAGCATGCGCTTGGTGGTCAAGGTCTTTGACTGGATCCACGACAAGGTGCCGGCGGCGTCGCGCACCTTGCTCCACTCGCCGTAGGTCAGTACCACTTCCACCGGCATGCCGCGCGGCGCGACGTACACGCGGCGGCCCTTTTCGGTCGGAGCGTCGTACATGATGGCCGGTGCGGCGCCGACCGATTTGAAATCCAGCGCGTAAGCGTTGTTTGCCAGCGCGGCGCTCAACATCACGACGGAGCTCAACATGGGCAGGAATTTCATCAGAGTTTCTCCGCGGGTTCGGATGGCGCCCGCCGGATTCCGATGGTCTCGGACGCGGGCGTCAGCATTGAAGGAAGCTTGCAACCCCGAATGCGATTTGCAGGTCTGCAGATCACATCGGGGCCGGATGGTGCTTAGTTGACGGTCGAGGTGCCGGACACCACGGTGCTGTCGGTTTGCTGCTCGGCCAGCGCTTGCAGGCGTTGCTGATAGAACACTTCGAAGTTGATTTCGGCCAGATGGATAGGCGGGAAACCGGCACGGGTGATCATGTCGGCGATGTTGGCGCGCAGGTAAGGGTAGATGATGTTCGGGCAACCGATGCCCAGCAGCGGATCCAGCTGATCGGCCGGCACGTTGCGGATTTCAAAGATGCCGCCTTGCTTGCCTTCGACCAGGAACGCAACCTTGTCCTTGACCTTGGCGGTCACGGTAATGGTCACGGTGGATTCGAAGATGCCTTCCGCCAGGCCTTCGGCGCCGACGTCGACCGCCACTTCAATGGCGGGCGCTTCCTGTTCCAGGAAAATCGCCGGCGAATTCGGTTGCTCCAGCGACATGTCCTTCAGGTAGACGCGCTGGATCTGGAATACGGGTTGCTGTTCAGCTTGTTGAGTCTGTTCCGACATGGATTTCTTTCAGATATGAATGGTGAAATGAATAGGAGAGCTTGCTGGCGTCAGGCTTGCAGCAGCGGATCGAGCTTGCCGGCGCGATCCAGTGCACTCAGATCGTCGAAGCCGCCGACATGGGTGTCGCCGATATAAATCTGCGGCACGGTGCGGCGACCGGTTTTTTGCATCATCAACTCGCGCTGTTGCGGCTCGAGATCGACGCGGATTTTTTGAATGTCGGCCACGCCCTTGTTCTGCAACAAGCGTTCTGCCATGGTGCAATACGGGCACACGGCGGTGCAGTACATCACGACTCGGGAAGTCATTTTGCGTCCTTGGTGGTCAGCGGCAGGCCCTGACCCTGCCATGCGGCGATGCCGCCGGTCAGGCCGTAGACTTCGGTGAAGCCGGCCTTCTTCAGATGCACTTCGGCCTTGGCGGCCTGGGTGCCGGTCTGGCAGATCACGATCACACTCTTGCTCTTGAACTTGTCCAGTTCGGAGATGCGCTGCGGCAAGTCCTTGAGCGGAATGTTGCGGGCGTCGCGCAGATGGCCGGCAGCGAACTGTTCGGTATCGCGCACGTCCAAGACCAGCGTCTTGCCCTGGTTCATGAGCTGGGTGGCTTGCAGCAGGCTCAGCTTGTTGCCGCGCTGCTGGAGGTAGGGCACCATCAGCGCGCCGCCGGAAATCAGGGCCAGCGCGATCAGGAAAATATTATCGATGATGAATTTCACGGTATTCCATTGGGTTTACTGAATCCCGGCATTATAAAATAGAAGCTGACCGCGATTTGAAACTTCCGTCGCACGCACCGTTTTCTTATCAAACCTGAGCTCACCATGTACAAAATCGTATTCATGCGCCACGGCGAATCGACCTGGAATCTGGCCAACCGTTTCACCGGCTGGGTCGATGTCGATCTGACCGAGAAGGGCGTGGCAGAAGCCCGCCAGGCCGGCAAGCTGCTGAAGGAAGCCGGGTTCAGCTTCGATCTGGCCTACACCTCGGTGCTCAAGCGCGCCATCCGCACGCTGTGGACCACGCTGGACGAAATGGATCAGATGTACGTGCCGGTCAAGAACGACTGGCGTCTGAACGAACGCCACTACGGCGCGCTGCAAGGCCTGAACAAGGCGGAAACCGCTGCCCAGTATGGCGACGAGCAGGTGCTGGTCTGGCGCCGCAGCTACGATACGCCGCCCAATCCGCTGGAGCCGAGCGACCCGCGCGCATCATTCAACGACCCGCGCTATGCCGGTCTGGCACGTGAGCAGATTCCGCTGACCGAATGCCTGAAGGACACCGTGGCGCGCGTGCTGCCGGCCTGGAACGATTCCATCGCACCAGCCATCCGCGCCGGCAAGCAGATCATCATTTCGGCCCACGGCAACAGCCTGCGCGCGCTGATCAAGTATCTGGACGGCATCAGCGACAATGACATCGTCGGTCTGAACATCCCCAACGGTCAGCCGCTGGTGTATGAGCTGGACGCCGATCTGAAGCCGATCAAGAGCTATTACCTGGGCGACCAGTCCGCGATTCAGGCGGCGCTGGCGGCGGTAGCGAATCAAGGGAAGTCGAAATAAAACCGAGCTTCTTCAGCAAGACGGCCGCCAGGGCAACAGCAGCGCGGCCGTCCATCGCGACATCAACATCGGCATCGGGCCTCCGCTTCAATGCGGCCACCGATGCGCGCGGCCGATCCTGGCATCGGCCGCTGCGGATGTCTGCCCATGCCTTGCTGCTGGCGGCGGTGATGTGTGTGTGCGCCGCATCCGTGCAGGCGCAGCCGGTCACTGAGCGCAGCAAGCAGAAGCAGGAAGCCGAGAAAGAACGCGCCGATCTGCAGCAGCGTCTGGCCGATCTCAAACGCGATATCAACAAGACCGAAACCGCCAAGGACAACGCCGCCGATGCGCTGGCCGAATCGGAGCAAGCCATTTCAAAGGCCAACCGCTCGCTGCGCGATCTGTCGCAGGAGCAGAGTCAGACCGAGTCCCGGCTGGCGCAGTTGATGAAGCAGCTCGATCAGCTGACTGCGCAGGTCAATGCCCAGCAGGCGCAATTGTCCAAACTGCTGCGCGACCAGTATGTGGCCGGCAATGAAGACCGCATCAAGCTGCTGCTGTCGGGCGACAACCCGAATCGCATCAACCGCGAGCTGCAATACATGGGCTACGTCTCGCAGGCGCAGGCCAGGCTGATCGACACGCTGCGCGCCAATCTGCAGGCGATTCGCGCCAACAAGGCCGATGTCCAGAACGCCAAGTTCGAGCTGGAAGAAATCGCGCAGGAAGAAACCGAACAGAAGCAGGTGCTGGAAAAGGAAAAGAGCAAGCGCTCAAGCCTGCTGTCGCAGCTCTCGACCAAACTCAGTTCGCAGCGCAAGGAAGCCGGCAAGTTGCAGCAGGATGATCAGCGCCTGTCGGGCCTGGTCGACAAACTGGCGCAGATCATCGAACAGCAGAAAAAGGCGGAAGCCGCCGCCCGCGAGAAGCGGCGTCAGGAACAATTGGCGAAAGCCAAGGCCGAACGCGAGCGCCGACTGGCTGAGCAACGCGCCAAAGCCGCCGCCAACAGCCATCCGAATGCCGGCGGAAAAACGCCGTCCATGCCGAATCCTGCCGACGCCATCGATGACGATGAACCGCCGAAGACGGCATCGCTGGGTCGCAACGATCAGATTCCCGAAGCGCAGGAAGAAAATTTCGGCAAACCTTTTGCCGGTCTGCGCGGCCAATTACGGCTGCCGGTGCGTGGTGATCTGAGCGCCAAATTCGGCAGCAGCCGCGGCGACGGGCCGGCCTCCAAGGGGCTCTTCATTCGCGCCCCTGAAGGCGCGGAAGTCAGAGCTGTGGCGGGTGGCAGGGTGGTCTTCGCCGATTGGCTGCGCGGTTTCGGCAACCTGATCATCGTTGATCACGGCAATCAATACATGACGATTTACGGCAATAATCAGGCGGTGCTCAAGCGTGCCGGCGATGTGGTCAAGGCCGGCGATGTCATCGCCAGCGCGGGCAACAGCGGCGGCAACGAGCAATCGGGTTTATACTTTGAAATGCGGCATCAGGGCCGCGCTTTCGACCCATTGACGTGGGTAACTACTAGGTGACACATGAGCAGCAAACTCAAGAATATCAGTTTGATCGGTTTGGGCATGATTGCGGGCGCCACGGCGATGATTCAGTTCGACGCCATCGCCCAGAAAAATGCAACGGCGCCCCTGCCGTTGGAAGAGTTGCGGCAAATGGCGGACGTCTTCGGTCTGATCAAGTCCGATTACGTCGAACAGGTGGATGACAAGAAGCTGCTCACCGAAGCCATTTCAGGCATGGTCGCCTCGCTGGATCCGCATTCCGCGTATCTGGACAAGAAGGCCTACAAGGAATTGCGCGAAGGCACCATGGGCAAGTTCGTCGGCCTGGGTATCGAAGTCGGGATGGAAGACGGTTACGTCAAGGTGATTTCGCCGATCGAGGATTCGCCGGCCTATCGCGCCGGCATCAAGGCGGGCGATCTGATCACCCGCCTCGACAGCACCCCGGTCAAAGGTTTGACGCTGGACGAAGCCGTCAAGAAGATGCGCGGCGAGCCCAACACCAAGATCACGCTGACCATCGCGCGCAAGGAAGAAGACAAGCCGCTGATCCTGACCATCACCCGTCAGGAAATCCGCGTACAGAGCGTCAAGTCCAAGGTGATCGAACCGGGGTATGCGTGGTTGCGCGTGACCCAGTTCCAGGAACCGACGGTGGACGACATGGCCAAGAAGCTGGCCGCGATCTACGCACAGGAACCCAACCTGAAGGGCCTGGTGCTGGATCTGCGTAACGATCCGGGTGGCGTCTTGCCGGGCGCGATCGGCGTCTCTGCCGCCTTCCTGCCCAAGGACTCGGTGGTGGTCTCGACCAATGGCCAGTTGCCCAGCTCCAAGCAAAGCTTCTACGCCAAGCGCGAATACTACGCATCCAATCCGCTGAACGATCCTCTGTCGCGTCTGCCGGATGCGCTCAAGAAGGTGCCGATGGTGGTGCTGGTCAACAGCGGATCGGCCTCGGCCTCTGAAATCGTGGCCGGTGCGCTGCAGGACTACAAGCGCGCCATCATCATGGGCACACAGACCTTCGGCAAGGGCTCGGTGCAGTCGGTGATCGCCTTGCCACCGGACAAGAACACCGCAGTCAAGCTGACCACCGCGCGTTACTACACGCCGAATGGCCGTTCGATCCAGGCGCGCGGTATCGTTCCGGACATCATGGTGGATGAATACGCCGACGGCGATGGTCTGAACGGCCTGCGTCTGCGTGAAGCCGACCTGACCAAGCACCTGAGCAACGACAAGGAAAAGTCGGCTGAAGTCAAAGCCCAGGCGATCGATGAAAAAGACGAAGAACGTCTGATCCAGCTGGAAAAGAAACGCAAACCACTGGAATTCGGCAGTTCGGAAGATTTCCAGTTGTCGCAGGCGCTGAATCATCTGAAGGGCATGCCGGTTCAGGTCTCCAAGGCCAAGCCGGAAATCCGCGATGAAAACAGCAAGGATGACACGCCGGTGAAGGACGACCGCAAGGACAACAAGGCGCCGCCTGAAAAGATCGAAAAGAAGTAAGTTCAAAGCAAGTTCGGAACAGGCAGTCGAATTGTTCTAAACTGGGGCCGCTCAAGAGCGGCCCCTTTCATTTGTCTGGCGGTTCGCACCGCGCAATGCCGGCCTTGATTGGGTGTGCCCCCGCTCGCTCCCTGGAATTTGCGCATGGACAATGCGCTGAATGCAGAATCTGCCCACGTACATGAACGACCAACAATTGCTGCGCTACTCGCGCCACATTCTGCTCGACGAGATCGATATCGAAGGCCAGAGCCGCCTGCTGGCAGCGCACGCGCTGATCATCGGCGCCGGCGGTCTGGGGTCTCCGGCCGCCATGTATCTGGCTTCGGCCGGCATCGGGTGCATCACCCTGGTGGACGACGATACGGTCGACCTGACCAATCTGCAGCGCCAGATCATGCATGCCACCGACCGTGTCGGCCAGCTCAAGGTTGAGTCGGGGCGTCAGGCCTTGCAGCAGATCAATCCCGAGGTGCAGGTGCAGGCCCTGGCCGAGCGGTTGTCGGGCGAGCGTTTGGCGCAACTGGTGGCGCAAGCCGACGTCGTGCTCGATTGCAGCGACAACTTTGCCACTCGCCACGCCGTCAATCAGGCTTGCGTGCAGCATGGGGTGCCGCTGGTGTCCGGCGCGGCGATCCGGTTCGACGGCCAGATCAGCGTGTTCGATCCGCGCGGCGATACGCCTTGCTATGCCTGCCTGTTTCCGCCGGACCGTGAATTCGACGAGGTGCAATGTTCCACCATGGGCGTGTTTTCGCCACTGGTCGGCATCATCGGCACCATGCAGGCGGCCGAGGCGCTCAAGCTGGTGGCCGGCATCGGCCAGTCGCTGGCCGGGCGTCTGCTGATTCTGGATGCGCGCAATATGGAATGGACCTCGATTTCGGTGGCGCGCAATCCGGCGTGTCTGGTGTGCGGCACACGCCATGCCTGATACTGCACCGGCTCGCTCAGGCCGACCGGTTCAGGCGCGCCGGGTCTTGCTTGCGTAACAAGCATTGATCAGCCGCAAGTCTTTGTGCGACAAGGCTTTGCGGCAATCCGCTCAAGCATGGGGAAGACTGTTTAAGCGCCTGCTTCTGGTATACACTGTGTCAGCTTTACATCCTGATCCAAGCTTGGCCTATGGCCGGTTGCGCAGGAAAATCTGAAGGCGTAGTGCAGGGTTCGCCCTGAGAGGAGGAGTGATGACTGTCTCCGCAAAGAAAACTTCCGCTGGCAAGGGCGGCAAGAATAAGCATAACGAAGAGAACGAACAGAACGAGCAGACCGGCCCCGGCGATGGCGGACCCGTGGAGGAGCCGGATCCGCGATCAGATCCGGGCAGCGGCGAACGAAAAGCAGCAGGAAACAGTCAAAAATTCCCTGATGCAACCGCGAAAGCGGCAAAGTCGGCAGCATCCGCAAGTGTTGTAGTACAATCCTTCACCGCGAAAAACGCTGCGCCAGCAGTAGTGCGGTCAGCCGGCAGGAACACTGCCGATAAGCCGACCGCCGCGCGAACGTCAATCGAAGAGGGACCCTCCGCGGCATGGGAAGTGGATTCAAAAGCGACCAGCTCCGGCAAAGCAGCATCCGCCGGAACAATGGATAAAGTTGAAAAACCCGTAGTATTGAAAGTAAGCGAAGTGGCAACTAAAACTCCCAAAACTACCTCTGCGACAACCTTGCTGACTGAGGAACAAATCCTCAAGATGGGCGAGAAGGACTACATGAACGAAGCGCAGCTTGCTTTCTTCAAGGCCCGGTTGCAGCAGCTCGAAAAGGATCTGCTGAAGAACGCAGATGAGACCACCGAACACCTGCGCGAAACCGTGCTGGTGCCTGATCCGGCAGACCGCGCGACGATCGAGGAAGAGCATGCGCTGGAACTGCGCACGCGCGACCGCGAGCGCAAGCTGCTGAAGAAGGTGCAACAGTCGATCGCTTCGATCGATGGCGGCGACTACGGCTGGTGCGAAGAAACCGGCGAGCCTATCGGCATCCCGCGTTTGCTGGCGCGTCCGACCGCAACGCTGTCGCTGGAAGCGCAGCAGCGTCGTGAACTGAAGCAGAAGCTCTACGGCGACTGATTCGGCACCGACAAATCTGTAGCCGATTTTCCGCACTTCCGACAGAGCCGGTCCTGGTACCGGCTCTCGTCAATTCAGGTTCCCCATTTCAAATGCATTCGCTCCGTCGCATCCGCAGTCTTGCCGTCACCGCTACGCTGGTGATCGCCTTGCTGTTTGCGCAGATGCTCGGTCTGGCGCACAGCATCGTGCACGCCGGCTGGGCGCCGGGCGCGGTGCATTCACTGCTCGACGAATCGCTGTTCGACTACGGCGAGTCCAACGACGCTCATGAGCTTGAAGCGCCGGCGGCTGCAGCGGCTGTCGCTGTAACGGGCAGCGCCGATGCGGCATCTGATCCGGCCGCCGCTCATGCCTCGGCCCACGACGGCGATCATCATCACTCCTGCGTCGCCTACGATGCTGCCACGCTGGCTGCCAGCGTGCATATCGATTTCCCCCTGCCGCCGCTGATGCCGGGTACGCATGTGCTGGCCTTGTGGCAAGCCTTCGCATCCTGGGATGCGCCTTTCGTCTGTCATTTCTTCTCGCGCGCGCCGCCGCGCTGATTCCTGCTCTTCAACTTTAATCGCTGTCGCTTCAAGGCAAGTGAGCATCGGGTTTGAATCCCCGGTACCGGCTAGCCCTGTTCTGACGCGCCTGGTTCGTGCCCTCTCCTTGTGTCGGGCGCGGCCATGCCGCAGACGCTGAAGCGACGCTATCCATAGTCATGTCCGGCTTGTGCTCATGAGCGGCGCGCGTTCGCCCTGCTTGCGGGCAGCGCGCATTGCATTCGCTTGGCGCAGCAATGCAGCCGGACTCAGGTTTCAGGGAATTCACATGTTCTATCAACGTCAGCTTCTGGCCGGCGCGGTGGTGTCCGCGCTTGCTTCCTGGTCATTTTCAGCGCACGCGCAGACCACCCCGCCAACGTCCGAGGCAAGCAGCGAGGCCTCGGCCAATGCTGCCGCTGCGCCGGTATTGCGGCCCATCGTCGTGACCGCCAATCCTTTCGAATCGGAAGAAAACGCGCAAATTCTGACGCCCGCCAAAGTGCTGGCCGGCGATGAATTGCGCAACAAGCTCGGCAATTCGCTGGGCGAGACCCTGTCGCAGGAGCTGGGCGTATCGGCCTCGGCTTTCGGCGCCGGCGCTTCGCGTCCCATCATTCGCGGCATGGAAGGTCCGCGCGTGATGATTCTGCAAAACGGCATGCCGGTGTCGGACGTCTCGACCGTCTCCAACGACCACGCCGTCGCCACCGAAGGCGCCACCGCGCGCCAGATCGAAATCCTGCGCGGCCCGGCCGCCCTGCTGTACGGCTCCGGCGCTATCGGCGGCCTGGTGAACGTGGTCAACGACCGCATTCCGACCCTGTTGCTGCCCAGGCTGACCGGTGAAGTCGAAGGTCGCTACGGCACCGTGGATGGTCAGAAAAACGGCTCCTTCTCGCTCGACGGTTCGGCCGGCCAGATCGGTTACCACCTCGACGGCAACTACCGCGACACCGACAACTACAAGATCCCCGGCAATGCCAGACAGGGCGACGCAAGCAGCGCCTCGGGGCGCCTGCCGAATTCCTTCACGCATGAAACCAGCCTCGGCGGCGGCGTTTCCTACATCGCCGACTGGGGGCACATCGGCTTGTCGGCCTCGACGCTGGACGATCATTACGGCATTCCGACCGACGAGAAGTCCTTCATCGATCTGCATCAGAATCGCTATGATCTCGACACCCTGGTGCGCGAGCCGTTCGCCGGTTTCGAGTCCTTCAAGTTCAAGCTTGGTTACACCGATTACACCCACATCGAGAAACAGCAGGACGGCACGCCGTCCACGGTGTTTGCCAACCGCGCGTTGCAGACCCGCTGGGAACTGACGCACAAGCCGCTGGCCGGCTGGCGCGGCACGTTCGGCGTACAGACCGAGCAAAGCAACTACTCGGCGATTGGTGCGGCCAGCGGCACCGCCGAGCTGACGCCTCCGACCAGGTCGACTTCGTTTGCCGGCTTCCTGGTGGAAGAGCGCAACTTTGGTCCGGTGCTGGTCAGCGCCGGTTTGCGTGGCGAATCGGTACAGCGTCGTCCGGATGCCGGCAGCGGTCTCGCCGACCGCGATTTCAGCCTGCTGTCATGGTCGACCGGCGCACTGTGGGCTTTCACGCCGGGCTACGGTCTGGGCCTGACTTACTCGCTGGCGCAGCGCGCGCCGACGGTGGAAGAGCTGTATTCCAACGGCGCCCACGAATCGACTTCGACCTTCGACATCGGCGACGGCAAGCTGCAGAAGGAGACTTCGCACAACATCGAACTGACGCTGCAAAAGACGGAGGGATTGGTGCGCTGGAAGGGTAATCTGTTCCAGAACAAGGTGAAGAATTACATCTACGGCCGCACCAACGGCAAGGTCGATGACAGCGGCGCCGCGGATCCGGACGGCGAATTCACCCAGCGTTTCTGGTCGCAGGGCGACGCCACCATTCATGGCGCCGAAGCTGAAGTCAGCTACAACTGGAACGGCGAAGGCTATTCGGTGCGCGGCTTCGCCGATACCTCGCGCGGCAAGCTGGATAACCAGGGCAATCTGCCGCTGCAACCGGCCACACGCTACGGCGTCGGCTTCGGCTATCGCCAGGGGCCTGTCGCCGGCGGCGTGCAGGTGCTGCGCGCGATGAAGCAGGACCGGCTGGCGTCGTTCGAAACCACAGAAACGCCTTCCTACACTCAGCTCGATGCCAATCTGTCGTACACGCAAAAGCTCAATGGCGTGAAGGTGACGTGGTTCGCGCTGGCGCGCAATCTGCTGAATCAGGACATTCGTCTGTCGACTTCGGTGCTCAAGGATTCGGTGCCTTTGAGCGGCCGCAATCTGATTCTGGGCGTACGCACCAGCTTCTGATCGCTGCCGGCAGCGGTGTGAGTGGCGCGGTTTAGCTTGATATCAATGTAGCCGCTCCATTGTCACGAACGTGGCCGTCGCCCTGATGAAAAATCAGGGCGACGGTGCTTGATTCAGCCCGCCCGTTATCAATGCGTTGCAGGAGAAAAATTACATTCTGACAAGTATTGGGTTATTCTTGCGAAACATTTACGGATATCAAAAAGTTTTTTGATAATAAGTCCGTCAATTTTCAATCAAGGGGGCGAGGGCATGAGAGCCTGCTTCAGATTGCTGACCATCTCTGTCAGCGCAGCCTTGTCCTTGGCTGTTCATGCGACATCCAAGGCCGAAGATATTCAACTGGTGCGACTGGGTTTCAGCGGTCCCTTGTCCGGCGCCAACGCCGCAGCCGGCAAAGATGCGCTCAACGGCATGCAAATGGCGGTTGAACGGCTCAACCAGCAGGCGCTGCAGATCGAGGGCAAGGCCTTGCGCTTTGAAGTCGTGGCGCGCGACGATCAGTCCAATCCTCAGCGCGGTCTCGAGATCGCGCGTGAGCTGAGCGCCAGTCGCATCAATGCCTTGCTGGGCCCATTCACGTCCGGCGTCGCCATGACGTCCATCAAGGTCTACAACGACGCCGCCATCCCGGTGCTGACAATCGCCTCCAATCCCAAAGTCACGCAGGCCAATCTGAACTATGTGTTCCGGATCGCCGCCAGCGATGCCGACATCGGCGCCAAGCTGGCGCAATACGCAGCGCGCAATCTGAAGCTGAAAAGCATCGCCGTCATCGATGATGGCAGCGTCTATGCACAAGGCCTGATCGATGCATTCCAGAAGAGCGCCAGGAGCATGGGTTTGCAGATTTCCAGCCGTGAAAAACTCAGCGACACGGCCGACGACGCTTCGGTGTCGCGCACGCTGCAAACGCTGCGCAACGACAAGGCGCCAGCGATTTTCTTTGGCGGCTACGCCGCGCAGGGCGGGCGTCTGCTCAAGGCCATGCAGCAGTTGAAGATGGATGCCATGCTGCTCGGCGGCGATGCGCTGTGCGCCGCCGATCTGGTGCGCCTGGCCGGCGACAGTCTGGGCAATAACACCTATTGTGCAGAAGGCGGAGTCTGGCTGACGCGCGCGGCCGACGGCGCGGTGTTCAGCGCCGGCTATCAACGCAGGTTTGCTTATGCGCCGGATGTCTACGCGGCCACTTATTACGACGGCGTGATGCTGCTGGCGCAGGCCATCAAATCGAGTGGTTCGATCGCCGGCCCGCAGTTGTTGCCAGCACTGCTCAAAAGCCGCTACAAGGGTGTCACCGCCAGCTATGAATTCACCGGCCAGCGCGAGCTGAAGGAATCCACCGTGACCATTCTGCGCTTCAAGGGCAGCACGCTGGTGCCGCTGGCGAGTTTCTGAGCGCGCGGGAAGTTCGTCTGCGACCAACTGACAGTCTGGATCAGACCTTAGCGGCCTACTTGATCGGCAGCCGTATCGTGTTCTTGACCTCTTCCATCACCGCATAGGTATGCGTCTCGCGCACGCCCTTGAGTTGCAGCAGCGACTTGCCGAGGAATTCGCGATAGGCGTTCATGTCTTTCACGCGCGATTTCACCAGATAGTCGAAGCCACCGGCTACCATGTGGCATTCCATGATTTCCGGGATGCTCTGCACGCTCTTCTTGAATTCGGCGAACACATCCGGCGTGGTCCGGTCCAGCACCACTTCGATGAAGACCAGCAGCGACACGTCCAGCAACTCGGGATTGAGCTGGGCGGCGTAGCCCAGGATGTAGCCGGCTTCCTGCAATTTGCGCACCCGTTCCAGGCAGGCTGCCGGCGACAGATTCACGCGCGCGGCCAGATCGACGTTGCTGATGCGGCCGTCGCTTTGCAGTTCGGACAATATTTTCTTGCTGATTTTATCGAGCGCTGCCATGGAATCTGAATTTTATTCAGTAAAAATGGTTAAAGGAAAATTTAATTCTGATTATAAAGGCAATAAACACGCCTAATATCAGCGAAGAAAAAATAGAATCGACCCTCATAAAAAATACAACGTAATGCGGACGTGGTGCGCCAACGGCGGTGCACCGGCATGGTTACACGCGGCATCTCCGGCAATTCACAGAGACAGGATCTTTATGTTCTACCCTGCAACGGCGCAGTGCGTACGGCATCATCTACCTCGTTTTCATGGTCCTCATGAAGACGACAGCTTCTGCTTTTCCAGCGTTTTACCCAATCCAACCGCAGTCTGACTTTCAACAGAAGAGAGGAAACACAACATGGTTAACCGCGTCTCCGGACTAAAAATCATTGCCGCATCGCTGGCGCTGACTCCTGCAGTGTTGTTCGCGCAGGAAGTGCAGACCGTCAAGATCGGCTTCAGCAGCCCGCTGACCGGTCCGCAGGCATCCGCCGGCAAGGACAATCAAGGCGGCCTGATGATGGCGGTCGAACGCCTGAATGCGCAACCCATCACCGTGGGCGGCAAGAAGATCAAGTTCGAGGTCATCTCGGAAGATGACCAGGCCGATCCGAAATCGGGCGTGGCCGCTGCGCAAAAGCTGGCTGACCAGGGCATCAAGGCCATCGTCGGTCCTTACAACTCGGGCGTGACGATTCCTGCTTCGCGCGTGTTCAACGACGCCGGCATCGTGGTAGCGACCGTGGCCTCCAATCCCAAGATCACGCAGCAGGGTTTTGCGACCCTGTTCCGCGTGGCGGCCAGCGACAGCCAGCTGGGCGGCAAGATGGCGCTGTACGCAGCCAAGGAACTGAAGATCAAGAAGGTCTCGGTGATCGACGACCGCACCGCCTACGGCCAGGGTCTGGCGGAAGAGTTCAGCAAGGTGGCCAAGGCCAACGGCATCGAAGTGGTCAGCAAGGACTTCACCAACGACAAGGCCACCGACTTCACCGCCATCCTGACCTCGATCAAGGGCAAGAAGCCCGACGCCGTGTTCATCGGCGGCTACGCGCCACAAGGCGGCCCGATCAAGCGCCAGATGAAGCAACTGGGCATCGACGTCGTGCTGATGGGCGGCGACGGCATCTGCTCGCCTGAAATGGGCCGTCTGGGCGGCGACGCCATCGGTGAAAGCGTCTACTGTACTCAAGGCGGCACCATGCTGGACAAGGCCAAGGACGGCAAGGCCTTCGCCGACGACTATCAGAAGAAGTTCGGTCGCCCTGCAGAAACCTACGCGGTGTCCTTCTACGACGGCATGATGCTGATTGCACAAGCCATGAAGACCGCCAACTCGGTCGAACCCAAGCAATTCGGTCCGGCGCTGGCCAAGCTGAGCTACAAGGGCGTGGCCGGTCAGTATGACTTCGACGCCAACCACGATCTGAAGCAATCGCCGGTGACCGTGTACCGTTTCAAGAACGGCCTCCCGGTGCCACTGACCAGCTATTGATCTGGTCCTGAAAGCCTGCCGCTTCAGATGACCGGAGCGGCAGGCTTCACCTCATTTCTCGTTTGACCATTCCATCGTAGCGATCAGGCGCTGCGCAGCACAGGTGCAGGCTAAAGCTCTGTCCGGCTGCCGGCCACCGGCTTTTTGCAGCCGTCACGCTGCAGGGTGGTAATCTTTGCGGCCGGCCCGGCAACCCGGCGCAGCGGCCGCAAAGAGATTCAGTCAGTTTGTGAAGGAAGTCTCATGCTCAGCTATACCCGCACCGTACAGACCATCGACGCCCATACCGGCGGCGAGCCCTTGCGCATCCTGGTGTCCGGATTGCCGCAGGTGCCGGGCGACACCATCCTGCAAAAGCGCGCCTGGCTCAAGGAGCATCGCGACGACCTGCGCCAGTTCCTGATGAACGAGCCGCGCGGTCACGCCGACATGTACGGCGCCTATCTGTTTCCGCCGGTCACTCCCGAAGCTGACTTCGGCGTCGTCTTCATCCACAACGAAGGCTATAGCGACATGTGCGGCCACGGCATCATCGCGCTGGGCAAGGTGCTGGTCGAAATGGGTTATGTCGAGCGCACTGCGCCGCATACCCGCATCCGTTTCGACGCCCCGGCCGGCTTCATCGACGCCAGCGTGGAATGGGACGGCCAGCGCGCCGGCCAGGTCACCTTCAAGAATGTGCCGGCCTTCATCTATCAGCGCGACGTCGAAGTCGAGACCCCGAGCTTCGGCAAGATCACCGGCGACATCGTGTTCGGCGGCGCCTTCTACTACTACATCAACGCTGCGCAGACCGGCCTGACCGTCAAGCCTGAACTGGTGCGCCAGCTGATCCAGCTGGGCGCGGAAACCAAGGCCGCCGTCAAGGCCAAGGTACAGATCCGGCATCCGCTGGAACCCGGTCTCAACACGCTGTACGGCACCATCATCGACAGCGAAGCCAATTTCCCCGGCGCCGATCAATCCAATGTCTGCATCTTCGCCGACCGTGAAGTGGATCGCTCGCCGACCGGCACCGGCACCTCCGGCCGCGCCGCGCAATTGTTCCTGCGCGGGCAACTGGCGCTTAATCAGAATTACGTCAACGGCAGCATTGTCGGCAGCAACTTTGGCGTGCGCGTAACCGGTGCCTGCAAGGTCGGCGAATTCGATGGCGCCCTGACTGAAGTCACCGGCAGCGCCCACATCATGAGCACCAACCAGTGGGTACTGGAAGAATCCGACCCGTTCCCGACCGGCTTTTTCCTGCGCTGAGACTTTAAGTCCGGCAGCCGATTTTTCCACGTCACCCGACCCACCGATTCAGCACAGGACCGCAGCGCATGCATATTCTCGACGCCCGACAGACCGCCCAGGCGCTGCCTTACGATCAACTCGTGCCGGCGCTGGCGCAGGCCGCGCAGGAGTTCGTCTCCGGCGCCATCCGCGCGCCCGAGCGCCAGGTGGTGCCGATTGACGTCAACAGCGTGCTGCTCAGCATGCCGGCCATCGGCGACGATCTCAGCGTGACCAAGCTGATCACCGTGCATGCCGACAACGGCCAGCATCATTTGCCCGCGATTCAGGGCGAGGTGATTGCCTTTGAAACGCGCACCGGCCGCCGCATCGCGCTGCTCGACGGCCCGACCGTGACCGGCCGCCGCACCGCCGCGATGACGCTGCTCGGAATTCAGACCCTGTTGCCGCGCAAGCCGGTCTCGGCGCTGCTGATCGGCACCGGCGTGCAGGCGCAGGCGCATGCCGATGCGCTGGCAGAGTTTTTCGGCATCACCCAGTTCTGGATCGCTGCGCGCGATCTGGGGCGCACGCAGGCTTTTTGCAGCGCCTTGTGCGCGCGTCATCCGCAGGTGATTGCCAGCCCGCTGGCGATGGATGTGCTGCAGCATGACACCCCGCAGACCGATGTGCTGATTGCGCTGACCACCTCGCGCAGCGCCGTGATTCCGGTCAATCTCGCATCGTCCACGCTGGCCGTCGGTGTCGGCGCCTTCAAGCCCGACATGGTGGAATTCCCGGCCGAGCTGGTGCATGCGCGCAAGGTGGTGGTGGACGATCTGGGCGGTGCGCACCATGAAGCCGGCGATCTGATTCAGGCCAAGGTCGACTGGAGCAGCGTCAGCGCCATCGGCGATCTGCTGTCCGGCAAGATTGCGCCGGCCTCGCTGAATCAAGACGGCCTGCTGCCGATTTTCAAGACCGTCGGTCAGGCCTCGTGGGATCTGGCGGCGGCGCGCGTGGCGCGAGCGTTCCTGAATTGAATCCGTACTAAGCCGAGCGCGAATCTTCGCGCTCTTTTCTTATCAAGCATCCAGCAAGTATCTATCAAGCATCCGGGAAGAAGGGGACAGTAAATGAAGCGCAACATCCGCATCACCAGCGGGCCTGGCACGATCCAGCCCCGCACAACGACCGCCGGCGTTCGCCGTCAGCGGCCATAAAACAGGAGGAGACAAGAATGGACATATTCATCCAGCAAATCATCAACGGTCTGGTGCTAGGG
>NZ_JAQQFM010000014.1:0-92543 GCF_046025995.1 Herbaspirillum lusitanum | reverse complement strand
GGCGACCCATTTTTCTTTTTGACGATCAAAATTTACCCATCCTTTGTTAACCATTGGATCATCTGAGCTGTAGCACTTCATTCTTATCGGGTGTTCAGCTATGAAATAAGTAAAATCATCCAAGTCGGCATATCTGGAGTCAGTAAAACGGATGTGGCAGGGAACATAAGGCACAAAGTTCGCTGCTCTCATCTTCGTCACCATCTCCTCGGTGTAAACCATGTCGCGTTTAACGCTTTTGTTTTTCTCGGACGCTTGCGCTGAAAATAGAAGAAAAAGTGTTGGGATCAGTACTGTTATGGCAGTTGTTCTAAATGAATTCACTGCTCTCTCCTCGGAGTGTGATTTTCGGGATATCGGGTATATTAAGGAGGAGAAATACCTCTGAGACCTGATTAAGGTGCGCCGTTGGCGCACCTTTCTTTTTATGTACACCAAGAAAAGAACGGGACGGCCGGAGATTGATTTCAATGTTCACTTCTCGTCTGCGATGCCTGCAGTTTCAGGCGCATCCTCAATGAATTCCATACTCTTCAAGATCTGAAAGACATAGGGGAGAGTATCGCTTTTCGGATCAGAAAGGCGCATCACTATGCCGTTGCCACACAGCGCTTTTGGCGGACGAAGAAGACAGAAGCTCATGTTGCGGTCGCGGCGCGATTCTTCGCCAGTCAAATCATTTTCTGTGTAGACATACCCGGTAGAGTTTTTCGCATGGATTGTGTAGACGCGAGAAGCGGCATTTAATCTCCTGCGGTTTTCTGCACTGTTCACATAGTCGCGTTCGCTGAAATCTTTTTTCCATGTTTGTGTATTCTCATCGAATCTGACGCTTGTATCTCTAGGGAAATGCAAGTCAGTTATGTTGAAGCACATCATATTTACGGACAGCGATCCGTTACTGATTTTCTTTGGAAACTCTGAGATAGAAAATCCACCGCCATTGCTTTGACGTCGGACGCTATAACTTCCTCCCATTGTTCCTCTGAACGGGATTGCCGCTTCGACGTGGCAGCGACTACCTAAATTGGCTCGACGCACTATGGCTTCACTTACGTGATCGGCATGAGCAATGCCTTGCCAGGAACTGCTGACTATGAGGATATTCGTGATAGTCAGCTTTGCCAACTTTTCTAGATATTTGTTCATTTTTTTTTCCTTGGAATATTTCCCTCCGGATATTCAAGATCAAACATTCCATTTTCACGAGGAAAATATTGCTCTCCTAGCACGGCAAGTGCTTGGGCCCAAGGAACACAACGGTCTACAAAGCCGTTGAGTTGGGAGTCCCATAAAACATCAATTTTTTTTGGAAGATTTACCGATGCGCTTGCGCGCCAGAATGACGGACTCCGGTAATACACTTTGGTATTTTGAGAAACTGAAATAAGACAGCGTTCAATAATGATTTTTTCATCGGCATATAGTGGCATTCCGATCCAAGCCCAATATGCACCAGCACTATCTGCAGGGGCAATCTTACTTTCCTCCTCCTCAAGCTCGGTTTTTCCTTGAATATGATCTCTCCAGAGTCTCATTTCTTCCGTCACGCCGGATATCTTGTCGGCTAAATGAGCGTTAGCTTTAGCGGCGATATCCCCATTTTTATCTTTTCTTGCGGTATTAGCGGCGCTTGTAGCATTCGCAAGTTGTATTTCGACTTGACTATTGATTGTTCGCCCTCTAAATCTCCAGTAACGAATGTAATTTTCCACATGGGTCAATTGTAAAAACCCCCTACCATCCCATGGGGAGTACCACGCAGATTTATTTTCTTCGTACAGTTTTCCTAGCCACTGCGTTTCTTGAATCGCATTGCCTAGGAATGCGGCCATCCGTTGATGGTTATTAATTCCGTATTTGCGGAAGCTTAGATTGAGCGGAATTCGATGGAGTTTAAGTACGCTACTCGGCGCTGTCGTGTTTGTGGATACAGTTTCCCAAACCGCCTTCGTTCCCGCCTTGGTTTTAGACACACGCAAAACCTGCATGGGCAACAGCTGCACAAACTCCCCCTCACTCAACCACTTGCACTTCCTGAAATGCTTAATAAATTCCACCGGATGAAAATGCCACTGGGCTTTCAGATAAGCGGCTGGTAGCTGGTCGAAGCACATGGCTTTGCAGTGCTGGCAGAATTTTTCCCAGAACTCCGGGCTGGCATTGCTTGCTTCAAATTGTTTCTTGACCCAGTCGTAACGTTGCAGGACGCTGGCCTTGTCCCATTCACTCGGAAATTTACAGATCACGCGGCGCAGTTTTTTTCTGAGGTCAGCGTCGCCCAGTCTGCTTGCCAGCAGCTTGTCGTCTTCGCGGGGATCCGGATGCGGCTCTTCCCCGACCGTGCGCAGCAAAATTTTCAGGTGGTCCGAGTCGCATCGTTGGTCGTCTGGACTACAGTCGTCGTCGTAGCAGTTCCAGCCCATGACCGGCAAGAAGTCCGCATCGCTGAATTTGAAAGTGCCGGCTGCGTTCAGGTCGGCCCAGACTTCTTTGCCTTCCACCGTCTTGATTTTTCGCCAGTGCGCGACGTTTGCGGGCAGGGGATCTTTGTCGTCCGGGCTTCTGCCGAGGTTGCGGCCGAAGCGCAGTAGTTCGTACCAGCCGGAAGGGCTGCTGGCGACCTGCGGATGCTTATTGGCGTCCAGATACAACTGATATTCGCGGTACCTGTTGTAGTTACTGTTGGCGCAGGCCACGGGAGTGGTGACGGCATCGCCATGGTTCATCATTGGCCGTTGCGGCGTGTCTGAAGCTTCTTTGGCCGCATCGGGCTGCAGATGCTGCGCAGGTATTTCTTCTTGGGCGCGGATGATTTTTCGCCAGCGCGCGACGTTTGCGGGCAGAGGGCCTTTGTTGTCCTGGCTTCTGCCGAAGTTGAGTCCGAAGTGCGGCAGTTCGTACCAGTCGGGAGGACTGCTGGCGATCTGAGGACGAGGGGCGACAAGACTTTGATGGCGCTCATTGGCCTCCTGATACAACTGATATTCGGCCTTGAGATCTTTGCGCGTTCCGCCGTATTTCCCATGCATGTTGTAGCTGCTGAGAGCGCAGGCCCCGGGAGTGATGCCGGCATCGCCGTAGTCCATCATGATCCATTGCGGCGTGCCCAAAACTTCTTTGGCCGCATCGAGCTGCAAATGCTGCGCAGGCATTCCGTCTTGGGCGCGGATTGGCGTGGTGGCCGGCAGGTAGTAATAGACACTGCCGAAGACAGCATCTGTTCTTCCATCTGCAGTCGGAGCTTCGTGTGGGTCTCTCCATGCCGATGTGCGACCTGTCAGTTTTTTGAGATTGGCGTCGTCGCAGCAGATTTCAAAGTGGAGTTGCGCTTGCCGGCCATAGACCTGGCCGGCATGGCCCAACTGATCCTTGCGATAGATTTTCTGGCCGGCGCGGAAGTTGTTCATCAGCAGCGCAAGATGCATGTAGACGCTGTAGTACCTGACGACGGTCGGGCTGGCGGTGTCTGCGCCGATTTCGGTTTCGTGTTCGATGATGATGCAGCCGTTGTCGCTCCATGCCGGTCCCGTGCCGAAGGGGTTGTAGTTTTGCCCATGCCTGGCATCGCCATTGGGCTTGGTCGGCGGCTGTACAAAGATGATGGTGCCGTCGGCGATGGCGCGCACATTCAGACGGCCGCCATTGGCGCGTGGCGCTTCCAGATGTACGCCGTTATGCCAGACCAGACTGCTGCTGATGGGGAAGCTGCCTTCCGGCGCAAAGGTGCCCGTCGAATTTGATGCCGTCGGCGGCATGGAGGCTTCGAGTATCGCCTCGTCGTTGCCGTAATGCGTCTGCATGTCTGCAGTGAGAATAAAGGGAGGGCTGATGAGCACGTCGATAACCTGTGGCTTGAGAAGCTGAGGCTATTGACTCCCGCTCTGCCAAGAGCAGTTTTGCCGGGTTGCCATAGCCTGAAGAGCAGGCATTACAGCATCGGCGCTCAAGGTGCGTATATCGAAGTTGGTAGATTTATTGCTCTTCTTTTGTTCTCAATGCCGCTGTGCGCAGCTACTTTGCCGTTCCAAACTGCTCCACAAAACTCCTCCCCGGGGCATCCAGCGCCGCAAAATCAATCGCATATAAATTCAGCGCGCGCACCGCCCAGTCGTCGCTGAGTTCGATGGCGTGCAGGCGGCGCTGGCCGAGATTTTCAAAGACGCCGACCGGCATTACGCCCAGTCCCATGCCGCATTCGATCATGCTGCACATGGCCGAGAGGCTGTCTACTTCGATGCGCTGGCGCAGGATGCGGCGCGCCTTGCCGGCGGCGCGGTTGAGTACGGTTTGTATGGTGCTGCTGCCGCGTACGCCTATCTGTTCGTAGTCGAGCGCTTGTGCGTATTCCAGTTTTTCCAGCGCGGCCAGCGGGTGGTCGGGCGGGGTGACCAGCACCAGTCTTTCGGTACGGTAGGGCCGCGATTGCAGCGATGAGACTTCGTCGCTCAGGCAGCAGATGCCGAGATCGGCTTCGTGATTGAGCACGGCGTGCACCACGGTGCTGCTGCTGCACTGGCGCAGGTCGATGCGGATGTCGGGATGGCGCTGCGCGAACAGCGCGAGGTCGGCCGGCAGGAATTGCTCGACGGCGGAGGCGCTGGCACTGAGGCGCACGCGTCCGCGCACGCCGCGCGACAATTCGGAGAGATCGACGCGCAGCCGCTCCACGTCTTCGAGTATGGCGCCGGCATGCGCGATCAATTGTTCGCCGAGAAAGGTCGGGCGCACGCCGCGCGCATGGCGTTCCAGCAGCGGCGCGCCTATCATCGCTTCCAGTTCTGCCACCCGTTTGCTGAGGGCCGAGGCGGCCAGTTGGCCGCGCTCGGCGGCGCGCGCAATACTGCCGCTGTCGCAGATGAGCACGAACAGGTCCAGCGTGCCGAGGTCGAGCTGGCGCAGGAAGCTGCGCGAAGAGAGGTTGGATGACATGGTCTTGATTCAGTGCGGCGGGCAGGAGTGCAAGCCCCAGAGGATACACCGCGAGCCATCGCCGAATGGAACGGCTGGGGAGAATTTTCGGCGCTTCTCATGCCTGCGCATGCAGCCTAGCATCGCCCCTTGATCATTCCACGCGAAAGCGGCGCCCATGCCCTCCGAATTTCTTCATGCGCTCAATGCGTCCAATGATGCATCGTCGACAACATCTTCCCCGGTTTCGGCTTCACCTTCTGCGCTGATCGCGCAGGCGCTGGTGAAGGTCGGCGCGGTGCGCATCATGAGTGAGCAGCCGTTTGTGTACACCTCCGGCTGGGCCAGCCCGGTCTATGTCGATACCCGTCTGCTGATGTCCGATGTGGCCTTGCGCCGCAAGCTGATCGACATCGGTGCGACGCAGATCGCCGAGCTGGTGACACGCAGCGGCATCAATGCCATCGTCGGCGCCGAAAGCTCGGGCATCGCCATGGCGGCGTGGCTGGCGGACCGGCTCGATCTGCCGCTGCTGTATCTGCGCAAGCGCGCCATGGGCTGGGGTACTGCGGCGCGGCTGGAAGGCCGTCTGCCGGCTGATGCGCGTCTGCTGTTCATCGACGACGTGACCACCGATGCGCGCTCCAAGATCGTCGGCGTCTCGGCCCTGCGCGGCACCGGGGCGCAGGTTGAGGATTGTCTGGTGATTCTCGATTACGCGATCTATCCCAAGACGCAGGCGCGTCTGGCGGAACACTCCCTGAACCTGCATTCGCTGACCAACTGGCGCAGCTTGTGTGATGCGCTGCGCGCCAGCGGAACACTGTCGTCCGACGTGATGCAGAATCTCGCCGCCTTTACCGAAGACCCGGTGCGGTGGTCGGTGGAAAACGGCGGGGTGGGCGTATGAGCGGCATGAACGATATGGCAAACGCCATGAGCACACAGGAACAATTGGCCTGCCTGATTCTGGATGAAGTCGCAGCGCTCACGCGCGACGGCGAAGGCATCACGCGCGAAAGCTATGGCAAGGGCGAAGAACTGGCGATGCAGGCCATTGAAAATTATGCGCAGACCATGGGCCTGATCGCCGAGCGCGACGCCGTGCAAAACCTGTGGCTGCGTCTGCCTGAGGACAAGCGCGATGCGCCTGCCGTGGTGATCGGTTCGCATCTGGATTCGGTGCCGCAAGGCGGCAACTTCGACGGCCTGGCCGGCGTGGTGGCCGGCATGCTGGTGCTGGATCGCTTGCGCGATGACATCGAATCGGCACCGCCGGTGCGCGTGCTGGCGCTGCGCGGCGAAGAGAGCGCCTGGTACGGCAAGGCCTATACCGGCTCGCTGGCGCTGCTGGGCCAGTTGCCGGCCAGTGCATTGCAGTTGCGTCATCGCAGCGGCACAGGCACTTTGGGCGAAGCGCTGGCAGCCTGCGGCGCGGATGTGGATGCGATTGAGCGCGGTAAGGCGGCGGTCGATCCGAAGCGCATTGCCGCTTATCTCGAGCTGCATATCGAACAAGGCCCGGTGATGATCACGCGCGGCTGGCCGACCGCCATCGTCACCGGCATACGCGGCAACATGCGCCACAACCGCGTGACCTGCATCGGCGAGACCGGCCACTCCGGCGCGGTGCCGCGCTGGCTGCGCAAGGATGCGGTGCTGGCCGTCGCCGAGCTGCTGTCGCGCATGGACGAGCATTGGCGCGTGCTGCTGCAGATGGGCATGGATCTGGTGATGACCACCGGCATCTGCACCACCCCGGCCAATTCGCACGCGGTGTCGGTGATTCCGGGTGAGGTGCAGTTCAGCTTTGAAGTGCGCAGTCAGGACAAGGACACGCTGGAGCGTTTCTATCAACTGATGCAGGATGAGTGCAGCGCGATTGCCAGGGAGCGTGGTGTCAGTTTCGAGTTCGATCAGCGTCTGTACTCGGCGCCGGCGACCATGGATGCCGGCTGGATCAAGGCATTCGAAGAAGCCGCATCCGTCAGCGGCGCCTCAGCGGTGCACATCCCCAGCGGCGCCGGCCACGACGCCGCCGTGTTCGCCAATGCCGGCATTCCATCCGGCATGGTCTTCATCCGCAATGCCAACGGCTCGCACAATGTGCACGAGGCGATGGATACGGCGGACATGATGCAAGGCGTGGAGTTGCTGATCGGCGCCTTGCAGGGCCGCGGGGCGCCGTGATCCGGTCCTGAACCAGCTGCTCATCGAAGGCCCCGGCATTGTCCGGGGCTTTTTTACGTGCGCTGAGTTCTCATGGGCGTGCGCGGCCATGCCTGCCTCACCATCCGGGACAGATTTGCTTATCAACTTTCCAATAGATCGCTACGTTCACTGAGGATAACTGCTTTATTTATGAAGTAGCTCCGCATTTGCCATCTGCTCTGCGCTTAGCCGGATTGTCCGCGCGGTCGTCGCGTGAGATATTTCCTTAGCTTAAATTTTTCATGTTTTTGCTTCAGGGAAAGAGGTTCGCTGAGTAAGGCGACCGTGATCTTATTAAAAAAACTAAAACATCGGCAGCTTTACAGGCGTCGATATCAGGGACTACACAGCATGAACATCGTCGGCAACATGAAAATCGGCAAGCGCCTTAGTCTGGGCTTTGCCATCGTTCTCGCGTTCTCCATCGTCATCACTGCAATCGGCATCTGGCGCTTGCAGACGGTGTCGACGGCGACGCGCGAAATGATGAACGAGCCACTGAAAACGGAACGTCTGATCGGCGACTGGTACGCCAATCTTGCCAGCGGTATCCGCCGCACCATCGCCATTGCCAAGAGCAGCGATCCGGCGCTGGGCCCGTATTTCGCTGAAGAAGCGGCGGCATCGTCGAAGAGCTCGGGCGAGTATCAGAAAAAGGTGGAGGCGCTGCTGAGCTCGGATGAAGAGAAGCAGCTGTTCCAGAAAATCGGTGAGCAGCGCAAGATCTATCTGGCCTCGCGCGACGACATCAGCAAGGCCAAGGCGGCCGGCAATATCGAGGAAGCCACGCGTATTCTGGACAAGATATTCGTACCCGCCGCCACCGCGTATCAGGACGCCATGCGCCAACTGGTGGAAGTGCAGCGCCGCGAGATCGACCAGACCGCGCTCGAGATCGACGCCATCGCCGAGCGCAGCCGCATGCTGCTGCTGATACTGGAAGGTCTGGTGCTGGTGCTTGGTGTGCTGTGCGCGCGTTTTCTCACCTTGGGCATTACGCGTCCGCTCAATACCGCTGTCGACATTTCGCGCCGTGTCGCCGAAGGCGATCTGAGCAGCGACGTGCAGGTCAAGTCCAGGGATGAGACCGGACAACTGCTGCAAGCACTGAAGGATATGAATTCCAGCCTGCGTCGCATCGTCAGCAATGTGCGCAGCGGCACCGATACGATTGCTACTGCCTCCGGTGAAATTGCGGCGGGCAATCTCGATCTGTCCTCGCGCACCGAGCAGCAGGCCAGCGCGCTGGAAGAAACCGCATCGTCGATGGAGGAGTTGATCTCCACCGTCAAGCAGAACGCCGACAACGCGCGTCAGGCCAACCAGCTGGCCGAATCGGCCTCGGATGTGGCGGCGCAGGGCGGCGGTGTGGTCAGCCAGGTGGTCGATACCATGGGTGCGATCAATGAATCATCCAGGAAAATTGTCGACATCATCAGCGTGATCGACGGTATAGCGTTTCAGACCAATATTCTGGCGCTCAATGCCGCGGTGGAAGCCGCCCGTGCCGGCGAGCAGGGCCGAGGCTTTGCGGTGGTGGCATCCGAGGTGCGCAGTCTGGCGCAGCGTTCGGCTGCGGCCGCGAAGGAAATCAAGGTGCTGATCAGTGACTCGGTGGAAAAGGTTGGCAACGGCAGCCGCCTGGTCGAGCAGGCCGGCGCCACCATGAGCGAGGTGGTGCAAAGCGTGAAGCGCGTGACCGATATCGTCGGTGAAATCAGTTCGGCCAGCCAGGAACAGAGCGCCGGCATCGAACAGATCAACCACGCGATTACGCAGATGGATCAGGTCACGCAGCAAAACGCGGCGCTGGTGGAAGAAGCGGCGGCCGCTGCCGCCTCGATGCAGAATCAGGCCGACAGCCTGGCGCAACTGGTGAGCGTGTTTAAGCTGGACGGAGGTGCTGCACAGAGCATGCGGCCGACTTTGGCGCGCCATGAAATCGACGTTACGCCGGCAAATAGATCGCGTTTGAAGGGAGGCTGAGCGCTTGTTCTCTGCTTCAGCTTGAGTATTTCGCCACCGCCAGATCGATATGCGCGCGCGTCATGCGGATGAAGTCCTTCACGACCGGGTTGTGATCATGGACGCGCGGATAGACCACATATCCCTCAAACAGAATTTCGGTGTCGAAAGGGCGAAATACCACGCCGGTGTGTTTGTTGGTGGCGGCGACCAGCGGATTGACCAGTCCTATGCCAAGCCCTTGCGCCGCCAGCATGCAGGTCAGCGCGCCATAGGGCGTCTCGATGGCGGGCGTGGGCGTGACGCCGGCTTGCTCCAGGGCCTTGTCCAGCGTCAGGCGGGTTTCTTCTGCGTGCGAGGGCAGGATCAGATTTTCTCCTTCCAGATCATTGACCGTGATGATCTTGCGGCGCGCCAGCGAATGACGTGAGGGTACCGCGCACAGCGCCGGGAGCTTGTAGAGGGTTTCGGCATTCACCCCCAGCGTTTCGGCGGCGATGGTGGCAAATCCGATGTCGCAGTAGGACGACGAGGTCCAGCGTCGCACCGTCGATTCGCTGCGCATCTCCAGCGACACCATCACGTTCGGATATTTCTCCCGATACTCCACCATCACCTCCGGCATTACCGATTGCACGATGGCCGGCGTCCCCGCCACGCGCAGGCGGCCGGTGCCGAAGATACGGATCTGGCGCGCCGACTGCGTCAGATTGTCGAGTCCGACGAAACTGCGTTCGACTTCCTGATAGAAGGAAGTGCCGGCATCCGTCGGCTGCAGGCGCCCGGCATTGCGCGTAAATAATTTCAGCTTGAGTGATTCTTCCAGCTCGCCGATCAGACGGCTGATGCTGGGCTGCGAAGTGTGCAGCTCTTCGGCGGCGGCGGTCATGGTTCCGCGCAGCATGATCAGGCGAAAGGCTTCAATCTGTCTGAAGTTCACGGTGGTCCTTTTTCATCAACATCTCTCTCGTTTGTCTGCCTGAGGCGCGGTGGCCCAATCAATGCGCCAGTCCATGCGCGATGGCATCCAAAAACGGAGCAACAGCCATGCCAGTGCGCGCGGCCCGGCGTTTTCAGACGAATGCGAGCCCATATCAGGAATGAATAGTAAATGTAAAAAATGATATTTGACGATATGTTGACGTGACTCATAGAATTTATTCCAAGAACTCGTCAACAACTTCAAAAGGGGTAATTCATGGTACGCATCAAATCGGGGCTTTCTGCACTTTGCGCATCGCTGTTGCTGGCGGGTCTGGGCCTGACTGCCTGTTCGGTGCGGGCCGCCGATCTGCCGCCGCTGCCCAAGGAGATCAAGGACAAGGGCGTGCTGAAGGTTGGTGTGCGCTGTGATCAGCCGCCTTACGGTTTCAAGGATGCGGCCGGCAACTACGCCGGTATCGAGACCGAAATGGCGCTGCAGATTGCCGAGTGGGCCTTCGGTTCACGCGACAAGGCGGAGCTGACCTGTGTCACCGCCGAGAACCGCATCCCGCAGCTCACCGGCAAGAAGGTCGATCTGCTGTATGCCACGCTGGGCGTGACGCCCGAGCGCGCACGTGTGGTCGCTTTCAGCGATGCCTATCGCTGGGACGGTTCCGATGTGGTGGTGCTGAAGGACAGCCCGATCAAGCATATTGCCGATCTCAAGGGCAAGACCGTGATTGCGCTCAAGGGCTCCAATCAGGCACGCTGGTTTGAAGAAAAAATGCCGGATACCGAAAGCATGCGTCTGAACTCTACCGCTGATGCCTTGCAGGCCCTGAAGCAAAAACGTGCCGATGGCGCCGCCTTCGACATCGCATTGCTGGTGGGTATCACCAAGAGCGACAGCAGTCTGCGTCGTCTCAACGAACCCTTCCTGCTGGTGGATGCCTCCGCCGGTTTGCGCAAGGGCGAGACCGAATGGCTGGCCTACGTCAATGCCGCTCAGGCGCGCATGAAGGCCGAGGGCCTGTATCGCAAATGGGCCATCAAGTGGGCGCCGGAAGGCACGGTCGAACATTACGCGTCCGGCTTCGAGAGCAAGCGTCCGGTCGAGAAATAATTCGTATCGATACGATCGGGCAATAAGCTCAAGCAATAAGTTCAAGTAGCCACCGGGGAATCCGCATCATGGATTTTGATGTTCATTACATCTACGCACAGTTGCCCGCGCTTTGGCGCGGGCTGCTGATGACGCTGGAAGTCAGTTGCCTCTCGATCGCGATTTCAGTGCTGGTCGGGATAGCAGGGGCGGCCATCAAGGTGATGCGGGTGCCGCTGTTGACGCCGGCGATCAACGCCTACGTCGAGTTCATCCGCAATACGCCGCTGCTGGCGCAGATGTTTTTCATCTACTTCGGTTTGCCCGGCATCGGTCTCACGCTGTCGCTGTTCTGGTCCGGCGTGCTGACCTTGTCGCTGTGGGCCGGCGCCTATCAGATCGAAAACATACGCGGCGGCCTCAACACTGTGCGTGCCGGTTTGCAGAACGCTTCCTTCGCGCTAGGCATGCGGCCCTGGCAATACATGCGGCTGATCGCCATGCCGCTGGCGTTGCGCACGAGCCAGGCCTCAGTGCTGAATACCTCGATCTCCTGTCTCAAGAATTCCTGTTTTCTGCAGGCGGTCGGGCTGGCCGAAATCACCTATGTGGCGATGGACAAAGTCGCGATGGATTTCCGCACGCTGGAAATGATGCTGGTGCTGGGCGTGACCTATCTGACGCTGGTGCTGCTGATGTCGCTGTTGTCGGCCTGGCTGGAACATCGGCTGCACAAGCCTTTCAGGATGTAAGCCATGGACCTGCTCACCAACAATCTGGGTTTTATCGGCAAAGGCCTGATGATGACGCTGGCGCTGTCGCTGGCGACGCTGATCTGCGCCACCCTGGTGGCGGCCGTGATGGGGCTGGCTGCCGTCGCCCGGCTGCGGTCGCTGCGCTGGTCGGTGCGCAGTCTGACCGAATTGTTCCGTGGTCTGCCGCTGATCGTGAATGTGTTCTTTGTCTATTTCGGCATGCCGATTTTCGGGCTGGAGCTCACACCCTTCGTTTCCATCGTCATCAGCCTGACGCTGTGGGGCGGCGCCAATGGTGCGGAGATCGTGCGCGGCGGTTTGCGCGCGGTGCCGGCGCATCAGCTCAGCAGCGCGCTGGCGCTGGGCATGAAACCCTGGGAAGTGCTGCTGCTGATTCAGGTGCCGCAAGCCTTTCGCAGCATCCTGCCGGCCTACGTCGGCATGATGACGCAGATCGTGCAGGCGACCACGCTGGGCACTTTGATTGGCGTGACGGAGTTCATGCGCGTCGGCCAAAACATCGTCGAACGGGTGACAGTGATGGATGGCCGCAACCCGGCTTTTGCGGTCTATGCCGGCGTGCTGCTGGTGTACTTCGTGATCTGCTCGCTGCTGAGCGCCTGGGGCCGCCGTCTGGAACGTCGCAGCAGTCGTGCTCAAGCACCGCTGGCGGTAGAAGAAGAGCCGGCGCCGGCTGCAGTTTCACCCTCCATGTTGAAGGCCTGAACCATGATCTCCCTCCGCAATGTGCGCAAGCAATACGGCGACAAGGAAATCCTGAAGGGCATCGATCTCGATGTGCTGCCCGGCACGTGCACCGTGCTGCTGGGCCCGAGCGGCTCCGGCAAGAGCACGCTGATCCGCTGCATCAATGGACTGGTGCGGCCCGAGAGCGGCGCGATCGCCTTGTCCGGCGCGCCGGTGGCGCTGCACGACGAAGGCAGCTGGCAGCGGCTGCGCACGCAGGTCGGCATGGTGTTTCAGGACTACAGCCTGTTTTCGCATCTGAACGTGATGGACAACATGACGCTGGTGCCGGTGCGGCGCGGCCTGATGAACAAGCCGACGGCGCAGCAGGAAGCCTTGCTGCTGTTGCACAAGGTCGGTCTGGCGCACAAGGCGCAGGCCTATCCGGGCGAATTGTCGGGCGGCCAGCAACAACGCGTGGCGATCGTGCGTGCGCTCCTGATGCGGCCGCGCGCCATGCTGTTCGACGAGCCGACCTCGGCGCTCGACCCGGAGGCCATCGGCGGCGTGCTGCGCATCATGCGCGAGCTGGCGGCGGACGGCATGACCATGATCGTGGTCACGCATGAGATGCGCTTTGCGCGCGAAGTGTCGGATCAGATCGTCTTCATGGAAGACGGACAGATCGTGGAGCAGGGGCCGCCTGAAGAAATTTTCGAGCGTCCTAGACAGGCGCGCACGCGCGCGTTTTTTTCCAATATTCATTAATCATGACGCGCGCCGGATCGGCGTGAAAAAAACAAGATGTCAGCACGGCGGCCGCTTTCCGTTCTCCGCAAGTGCCTGACAGTTCTCTTTCAGTGATGGAATTTTAAGCGTCCGGGGTTCACCTGAACCGCCGGCTTACCCTCTCTTTGTCTCAAAAATGGCTGACCGAAATGGCTAACTCAAAACAACTGCTTGCCGACAACTTCAATACCAATCCTTATTGGTGGGATGCGGCGCCGCCGGAAACCGCATTGGATGACTTGCCGGGCAAGGTCGATGTGGTGGTGGTAGGCAGCGGCTATTGCGGCCTGACGGCGGCTGCCGAGATGGCCGGCGGCGGCGCCAGCGTGGCGGTGCTGGATGCGCAGGAGCTGGGCATCGGCGGCAGCACGCGCAGCGGCGGCATGGTCTCGAGCGGACAAAAGCTGGTGGTCTCAAATGCGATCAGCGGCGTTTCGCCTGATCGTCTGGAGCGGCTGTTGCGTGAATCGCTGGCCAGCTTCGACTATCTGAAAGAGTTGGTCCAGACCGAGTCGCTGGATGCCGACCTGCACATCAGCGGTCGCTTTTTCGGCGCCTATACGCCGGCGCATTTCGAGCGTCTGCGCGGTCAGGGCCAATTGCTGCGCGAAAAGACCGGCGTCACCGTACATGAAATTCAACGCAAGGATCAGCACGCTGTAATCGGAAGCGACTACTACCACGGCGGCATCGTGGTCGACGAATATGGCGGCCTGCATACCGCCAAATACCACCGCAGCCTGCGCGATCTGGCGCGCCGCCGTGGCGCCGGCCTGTTTTCGCATGCGCCGGTGGACCGCATCGAACGCGCAGGCAGCGGCTTTCGCGTGGTGACCGGTCGCGGCAGCATCAGTGCTGCGCACGTGGTGCTGGCGACCAACGGCTACACCGGCGGCGTGGTGCCGTATCTGCAAAAACGCGTGGTGCCGGTGGCCAGCTATCAGATCGCCACCGCGCCGCTGCCGGCCGGCCTGATGACCAGACTGATTCCGGGCCGCCGCATGATCAGCGACTCCAAGCGCAATCTGTTTTACATCCGTCCTTCGCCGGACGGCACGCGGATTCTGTTCGGTTCGCGCCCGACCATCAATGACATCCCCGAACGCGAAGCAGCGGGCCTGTTGCATCGCAAGCTGGTGGAGGTCTGGCCGGAGTTGCAAGACGTTCAGATCACCAATTGCTGGAAAGGTTATGTCGCCATGACCTGGGACAAGATTGCCCACATCGGCGAGCAGGACGGTTTGCATTATGCAGTCGGTTGCAACGGCAACGGCGTGGCGCTGATGACGTATCTCGGTTCGCGCATCGCGCGCAAGGTATTGGCCAAGGCCGACGCCGCCTGCGCCTTTGACGAGGGCAGTTTCCCCGGCAGTCCGCTGGGCGGCGCGCAGAGCTGGGTAGTGCCGTTCGGCGCCGCGCTGTATCGCATCGGCGATCGTTTCGATGCGCTCGGCCGCCGCAACTGAGCAGCAACAGACGGAATTCCGACCGGAAACGGCTGAACCAAAGAAGGGCGCGGGGCATGAGCGAGATAGGCAAACGGCTGGCGCAATTGCCGGCAGATGAAATCCGCGAAATCATCTATCGGCCGCAATTGACGCAGGTTGATGGCGACGATTTCAAGGCCATGCTGGATCTGAACAAGGCGCATCTGGTCATGCTGGCCGAGTGCGGCCTGATCGATGCCGCCACCGCGCGGCAACTGGCACAGGCGTTGTTGAAGATGAGCGTGACGGGGCTTGATGTACAGCCTGATGCCGGCGCGGTCGATACCTTGCTGGAAGATGCCTATTTCGCATTCGAAACAAGGCTCGCGGCGGTGGCCGGCACGCATGCCGCCGGTACTTTGCATCTGGCGCGCAGCCGCAACGACATCGGCGCCACGCTGGATCGCATGCGTGCGCGCAGCTATGCCTTGCGCATCGCCGAAGGCTTGCTGGAGGTGCGCAGCCAATGCGTGACGCGCGCCTTCGATTACACCGAGCTCATCCTGCCCGGTTACACGCATCTGCAACCGGCGCAGCCGATCTCGTTTGCCTACTATCTGTCGGGCTATGAAACCGCGCTGGAGCGCGACAGCCAGCGTCTCGTCACTGCCGCCGCCGGCATGGACGAGTGTGCGCTGGGCGTGGCGGCACTGGCCGGCAGCGGCTTCGCCATTGATCGCCGGCGCACTGCGCAGCTATTGGGTTTCGAAGGCATCACGCGCCACGGGCTGGATACCGTGGCCTCGCGCGATTTCATGCTGGAGCTGCTGTCGGCAGTCAACTTGCTGGGCGTGACCTGGAGCCGCATTGCGCAGGATTTCCACGTCTTTGTGAGCGATGAGTTCGCCGTTTTGGAACTGCCGGACCGGGTTTCGGGCATCTCCAGCATCATGCCGCAAAAGAAAAATCCGATTGCGCTGGAATTTCTGAAAGCGCAATCGGCGCGCATCACCGGCGCTTTGATGGGCAGCATCACCGCCGTGCGCGGCACGCATTTTTCGGTCTCGCTCGATGCGATGCGCGAAGGGCTGGCCGATGGCTGGGCGGTCCTGAAAAACACGCCGGCCCATCTGTCCCTGCTGCGGCTGGTGATGGAAAGCGTGGCGCCGCGCGCGCAGGCGCTGGAAGATCGCTGCAACCGCAATTTTTCCACCGCCACCGATCTCGCCGATGCCTTGGTGCGCCATTGCGGCTTGTCGTTTCGTGAGGCGCACCACATCGTCGGCGGTGCGGTCAGGCTGGCGCTGCAACTGGGGCGCGATGCCACCGGCATCGACGCCGCCTTGCTGGATCAGGCCGCACAATCCGAAATCGGGAAGCCGCTGGGCTTGCCGGACGCGCTGATCGCGCAATGCCGGGATGCGCGTCAGGCGCTGCTGCAAAGAACTACGCCCGGCGGCGCCGCGCCCTCGGCGGTGCTGGAGACACTGCGCGAATCGCAGCGGCGCCTGCAGCAGACGCGCGAGCAACTGGCGGCACGTCGCCAGACGCTGGCACAGGCCGATGCGGCGCTGGAGTCGGCGTTACAGGCTGTGGCGGCGAACGGGCGCTGAGGCTGCACTTCGCTGATTTGCCTGCTGATTCGCGTTCAACTCAACATCAATTCAAAACACCAACTCAAACCACCAAATCAACAATGGAAATGCTATGGAAAAAGTCGCTCTGATTTCAGGCGCATCGCGCGGCATCGGCCTGGCGGTGGCGCATGAGCTGCTGGCGCGCGGCTATCGTTTGTCGCTGGGTGTGCGCAATCCTGCGGTGCTGCAAACCGTGTTCCCGGATCGCACGCGGGTCTTGCTGCAGCGTTACGAAGCGCGCGACACCGAATCGCCCAAGGCCTGGGTAGCGGCGACGCTGGCAAACTTTGGCCGCATCGATGTGCTGGTCAACAGCGCCGGCATTTGCAAGCATGTCGGGCTGGAAGAGGGCAGCGAAGAGTTGCTGGAAGAAACGCTGGACATCAACGTGAAGGCGCCGTATCGCCTGCTGCAGGCGGCCTTTCCGGCGCTCAAGGTGTCGGGCGAGGGACGCGTGATCAATCTCTCGTCCTTGTCCGGCAAGCGGGTGCGCAATCTCAACGTCGGCTATCAGATGTCCAAGCATGCGCTGATCGCCTTGAATCATGGCGTGCGCCGCGCCGGCTGGGAGTTCGGCATCCGCGCCACGGCGGTGTGCCCCGGTTACGTCAATACCGAGCTAGCGACCGCGATCAGCGACATGCCGCCGGCCGAGATGACCAGCGCGGAAGACCTCGCGGCGCTTATCGCGCACACCATCGCCTTGCCGAACACGGCCTCGGTGGCGGAGTTGCTGGTCAATTGCGCGTATGAAAATCTGATGTAGCGCGCAGGTGGTGGCGGCCTGATCGCGATTGGATTGCAATTGGACTGCAATCAGATCGCAGTCAGACGGCTGTCAGCCTGCCATGCCAATATTTCCCGCGATCGTTCACTTCCAGGCAACCGGGACAGAGGATATGGCAGACATCCGGCAACATAATCAAAACATCAGATCGACATTCAAACTTGGCCTGTTATTGACCGCGGTGGCCGCAGCGGCGTCCATGCCGCTCATTGCCGGCGCCGCCCCTGACGAAGATGCGTTGGGCAAGGCAGCCGGCTATCCGGCCGCCAGCAATCTGGCGCAGGCCTACCAGACGCCCTACATCGTCGGCTCATTCAGCGCCATGGACAGCATCACCGCCTCGTGTTCTCAGGCGCCGGCCGAGCATCCCGCGCCGCTGGAAAAAGCGCCGGCCGAGACCGTATTCAATTATCGTTTTCGCGGTGGCGGCTGGACGCTGGATGATTACATGCAGCATCAGCGCGCGACTGCGGTGGTAGTGGTCAAGGATGGCCGCATCGTGGCTGAGCGCTACAACTACGGCCGTAAGCCGGAGATGCGCATGCTGTCCAACTCCATGGGCAAGACCATCGTGGCGCTCGGCATCATGAAGGCGCTGGAAGAGGGCAAGATACGTTCGCTGGACGACCGCGCCGCCGACTATGTGCCGCAACTGGACGGCTCGCTGTATGGCGGCACGCGCATCGTCAATCTGATGCGCATGGCATCGGGCGCGCGCTATGTGGAGGACTATTCAGGCAATGACGACCGAGCCCGCTTCAACCGGACGGCCCGCGCAGCCGGCACGCTGGCTGCGGCGCGCAGCGTGAGCGAGCGCGAATATCCCGAGGGCGAGCGCTTCAACTACGCCGGTCCGCAGACCACGGTGCTGGGGCTGGTGCTGCGCGCCGCCACCGGCGCCGGCCTGTGCGAATACCTGGGCGAGAAAATCTGGAAGCCGATAGGCGCACAGTCCCGGGCCACCTGGCTGCTCAACCCGGTCGACGGGATCGAGCAGGCCCAGGGCGGTTTCAATGCGGTCGTGTATGACTATGCGCGGCTGGGCATGATGCTGGCCGCCGACGGTCAGGTGCAGGGGCGCACGGTGATCGCGCGCGAGCATCTGCTCGACATGACCGACGCTGCGCGCCAGCCGCAGGCGTTCCGGCCCGGCCAGATGCAATATCACGGCGGCACTTACTTCGGCTACGGCTTGCAGACCTGGATCCTGCCCGGCAGTCATCGCCGTTTTGCCTTGCTGGGCGTGTACGGGCAAATGATTTTTGTCGATCCCGACCTGAATCTGGTGGTGGTGCACATGGCGGTCGGCAAGGATGCGGCGGGTGACGCCAGCGGCGCGCATCTTGGCGCCGAGCGCGACGCCCTGATGCGCGGCATCGTGGCGACTTACGGTAACTGGTAATGGCAGAAGGCTGGATGTTTCAGTCCGCAATAGCTCAGGCCGTATGCCGCCAATAATCCGGCTGGGCATAGGCATGCCGTAAGAAATCCACAAAGGCGCGTATCCGCAGCGGCAGGTGACGGCGTTGCGCAAACACGGCGTAGATCGCAGGCGCCGGCGCGGCGTACTTGTCCAGCACGGTCACCAGTTCGCCGGATTCGATCGCGGCGCCGACTTCCCACATCGAACGCCAGGCCAGGCCTTTGCCGTTGAGCGCCCAGTTGTGCAGCACTTCGCCATCGTTGCAGACCATGTTGCCGCCCACTTTATAGACGCTGACCTTGCCGTGCTGCTTCAGGCTCCAGCCGCGCTGGCTGCCTTCGCTGCTCATGGCCAGACAGTTGTGGCGACTCAGCTCGTCCGGCGTTTGCGGGCTGCCATGACGGCGCAGGTAGGCGGGGGCGGCGACGATCACCCGGTCGTTGTCGGCCAGCTTGATGCTGATCAGATTGGAATCGGTCAGGGTGGCGATGCGGATGGCGACATCGATGCCTTCACCGATGACGTCGGCGATGCGGTCGTTCAGGTTGAGCGTGAGGCTGACGTCGCGATGTTCGGCCAGAAAGGACGGCACCAGCGGCGCCACGTGCTGGCGGCCGAAGCCGGCCGGCGCCGAGATCAGCAGCTCGCCGCTGGCGCGGGCGCTGCGTTCAGACACCGCCGACTCGGCATCCTCCAGTTCGGCCAGGATGCGCTGGCAGTCTTCCAGAAAGGCCGTGCCTTCATTGGTCAGCATGATCTTGCGCGTGGTGCGCTGGAGCAACTTGACGCCCAGCCGTTCTTCCAGCGCATCGAGCCGGCGGCCTATCATGGCCGGCGCGATGCCTTCGGCGCGGGCCGCCGCCGACAGGCTGCCCTTGGCGGCGACCTCGACAAAGGTGGAGATTTGCTTGAACTGATCCATAGGCGTAACCTCGGGGACGATTCGCCATTATCTGGCCACTTGTGACTAAAATGCAAAGATAAATTGATAAAACGTTCTACTCCTATCGATTTGGTTTAAATATACTGCGTACACAAGATCTTGATTCGATGCAGCATTTGCGGGCATCGATCAGGCACAAATTTCAGTGACATTCTTTTCTTGAGGAGCCCAGCATGACGCAATTGAAGCTGCCAACCGGCATGGAAATTTCCGGTGAAATCAAAGCAGGTTATGAAAACATCCTGACGCCGGATGCGCTGGCGCTGGTCGCCAAGCTGAGCCGCGCCTTCGAAGGCCGCCGCCAGGAACTGCTGGCCGCGCGCGTCGAGCGCGTCAAGCGTCTGGACGCCGGTGAGCGTCCGGACTTCCTGAAGGAAACCGAAAGCGTGCGCAAGGGCGACTGGAAGATCGCACCGATCCCGAAGGCACTGGAATGCCGCCGTGTGGAAATCACCGGCCCGGTCGAACGCAAGATGGTCATCAACGCCTTCAACTCGGGCGCCGACAGCTACATGACCGACTTCGAAGACTCCAACTCGCCGGTGTGGGACAACCAGATCAGCGGCCAGATCAATCTGTTCGACGCCATCCGCCGCACCATCTCGCTGGAATCGAACGGCAAGAGCTACAAGCTGAACGACAAGATCGCCACACTGGTGGTGCGTCCGCGCGGCTGGCATCTGGATGAAAAGCACGTCACCATCGACGGCAAGCGCGTCTCCGGCGGCATCTTCGACTTCGCGCTGTTCCTGTTCCATAACGCCAAGGAGCAACTGGCGCGCGGCGCCGGCCCTTACTTCTATCTGCCGAAGATGGAATCGCATCTGGAAGCGCGTCTGTGGAACGACATCTTTGTGATGGCGCAAAACGAAATCGGCCTGCCGCAAGGCACCATCAAGGCCACCGTGCTGATCGAAACCATCACCGCCGCCTTCGAGATGGATGAAATCCTGTACGAACTGCGCGAGCACAGCTCGGGCCTGAACGCCGGCCGCTGGGACTACATTTTCTCCTGCATCAAGAAGTTCAAGAACGACAAGGACTTCTGCCTGGCCGACCGCGCCAAGGTCACCATGACCGCGCCGTTCATGCGTTCTTACGCGCTGCTGCTGCTGAAGACCTGCCACAAGCGCGGCGCACCGGCCATCGGCGGCATGAGCGCGCTGATCCCGATCAAGAACGATCCGGAAAAGAACGCCATTGCGATGCAGGGCATCATCAACGACAAGCGTCGCGACGCCACCGACGGCTACGACGGCGGCTGGGTGGCGCACCCGGGTCTGGTGGAAGCATCGATGAAGGAATTCGTCGACGTGCTGGGCGACAAGCCCAACCAGTTTGAAAAACAACGTCCGGACGTCGAGGTCAAGGCGGCCGATCTGCTGAACTTCCAGCCGGAAACGCCGATTACCGAAGCCGGTCTGCGTTACAACATCAACGTCGGCATCCACTACCTGGGCGCCTGGCTGGCTGGCAACGGTTGCGTGCCCATCCACAATCTGATGGAAGATGCCGCGACTGCCGAAATCAGCCGCGCGCAAGTCTGGCAATGGATTCGCAGCAGCAAGGGCAAGCTGGACGACGGCCGTAACGTTGACGCGGCAATGGTGCGCGCGATGATTCCGGAAGAGCTGGCCAAGGTCAAGGAAGTCGCCGGTAACGGTCCGACCTACGACCGCGCCGCCACGATCTTCGAAGACATGTCGACCTCGGAAACCTTCGCTGAATTCCTGACCTTGCCGCTGTACGAAGAGATCTGATGCGGCTTGGCGATTAGCGGAAGAGCGCTGATCGCAGCCTTGCAAGCAGGACAGAAAAGCCTCGTCATCTTTGGATGGCGGGGCTTTTTTATTGACGAGTGCCGGCCTGAAAGATCAAGAATGCCGGTGCACGAATAGCGGCAAATGCTGCGATGCGAACAGATCAGGAAAACCTGACTGACGCGGGCAGGCGCTCATCAATATGTCGAGAGATTTTTCTGTTCGGCCAGGGATCGATTCTCGTGAATTCCGCGATGACAGAAATCATGCGAGACGATTCATTTTTCTTTTTGAGAAGCGCGATGCAAAAAACTGATTTTTTGGTTTTTCGTCTTCAGGCGTTTGCTGCCTGCGAAGCAGTTCTCTAAATTTGCGCGGTCACCGTTCGCATCTGAAGTCACGCTTTTCCCGCATGAGCTTGCGAGGCAGGAATCGAAGCAGCAATTCTTCCCACCATGGCTTGCGCTTTTCAAACGATGCAAATCGCTTGATGCCTGGTCGCTCAGCCCTGTCTGAAACTGCAGATCAAGCAACGCACATCATTCGCGCCAGCCAGCCTCACAGCCAGTCCGCATCATCCCCGAATGTTCATGAGCTTCCGCAGATCGCGAGCGCTTCACGGCGCTTGCGCTCTGCGGATTTCTGCATGCGTGCAATTGCTCGGCCTTGCTTCTGAGCGTGCAGCGGTGACGCATTCATTTTTCGTAAGTCACCAGTTCAATCAGGGGTCTGTCCATGGCATATATTCGCAACACCAAGCACGGCAAGGCCGTGCGCACTCATGCATCAATTCACTCATCGCTGCATTTATCGATTCATTCTTCGATTGCAGCATCAGCCCTGGCGCTGTCGCTGAGTCCGGGGCAGCTCATGGCGCAGCAGACGGGTGGCCAGACTTTGCCGCATATTGAGGTCTCCGGGCAGCAGGCGGCCGAAGGCTTCAAGGCAGATCAGGCCAGCTCCCCCAAATTTGCCAAGCCCTTGCTGGATACGCCGCAGACCGTGGTGGTGATCAAGAAGGAGCTGATGAACCAGCGCGTCGCCACATCGCTGACGGAAGCTTTGCGCAACACGCCCGGCGTCGGCACCTTCAACGTCGGCGAAAACGGCAACTCGCAGAGCGGCGATGCGATCTACATGCGCGGCGTCAGCTCGGCCAACAGCATCTTCGTGGACAACATACGCGACACCGCCGCCATCACACGCGACATGTTCAACATCGAGCGGGTGGAAGTGATCAAGGGCGCCGGCGGCCCGGATAACGGGCGCGGCTCGGCAGCCGGTTACATCAATCTGGAAACCAAGCTGCCGCATCTGGAAAACGCTGCCGCGCTTGACGTCTCTTACGGCAGCGGCAACCAGAAGCGCCTCACCGCCGATCTCAATCGCGTCATCGATGCAGAGTTGGGCAGCGCTTTCAGGCTCAATCTGCTCAAGCAGGAAAGCGGCGTGCCGGGGCGCCATCGGGTACGCAACAATCGCTGGGGATTCGCGCCTTCCTATTCGTTCGGCCTGGGAACGCCGACCCGCGTTCATCTCTACTACGCGCACGTGCAGCAGGACAACATTCCCGATGCCGGCGTGCCGACAGTCGGCCTGCCTGGCTTCTATGATCCGCGCGCGACAGGCAAGCGGGTGTCGACGGTGGACTCCGGCAACTTCTATGGCGCACCGACGGATCGCAATACAGTGCGCTCCGATACGCTGAGCGCACGTATCGAGCACGATTTCAGCGCCGATCTGAAGCTGCGCAATATTTCCCGCTATGGCGCCACTTCGCAATTTCAGAGACTGGCAGCACCGTTTTTCTCCAGCGCGGCGGCCTATGCCGCATCGCTGAATCTGAGCAGTCCGAATCCGGCCAACTGGACTGTGTGGCGCTTGCCGCAGGTACGCGACGTCGAAACCGAAAGCTGGGTCAACCAGACCAGCCTCAGCGCCAGGTTCGCTACCGGCGAAGTGCGCCACACGCTGATCACCGGTGTGGATTTCAGTCGCGAGAGTGCGCGTTCGTGGGGATATTCCGGTACCGGATATTCGGCAAGCGACCGGCCGGTCAATCTGTACTCGCCAGATACTCAGCAAGGCCTGACCCGCAGCAGTGCCAGGAACGGCAGTGAGGAGCAGGGGCGCACCAATACCGCCGGCGTTTATTTGTTCGACACGCTGGACCTGACGCCGAGCTGGCAGCTGGCGGCAGGCGCCCGTCTGGATCGTTACCAGACCCGCTACCAGAGCAGGGCGAGCGACGGAACCACGGAGGTCGTCGATAAATCGGGCAGCTTGCTGAACTGGAAGGCATCGGCGCTGTTCAAGCCGGCGCCTGAAGGCAGCGTCTATGTTGCTTACGGCACCTCGCAATTGCCGCCGGGTGGCAGCTCGATGTTGCTCAATACGTCGACCACACGACTCAATGCCGACAGCCCGCGTTTCGATCCGCAAAAGACCAGCACGGTAGAGGTGGGCACCAAATGGGATGTGCTGGACCGCAAGCTGGCCCTGACCGCGGCCTTGTTCCGCACCACCGTCACCAATGAGATCAAGCAGGATGCGACCGATGCCTCGGTCTATGTTCAGACCGGCAAGAAGCGCATGCAAGGCCTTGAACTGGGCGTTGTGGGTAACATCACACCTGCATGGAGCATCAGTTCGGGCCTGGCCATCGTCAACACCAAGGTAATCGATGGCGGCAAGAGCGAATCCGGCGCGGCGCTGAACTGGTCACCGCGACTGAGCTTCACCTCGTGGAGCAGTTATCGCGTCGGCGGCTTGACCTTGGGCGGCGGCGCGCGCTATGTCGACTCCATGACACGTCAGCTCAATAATGCGGCAGGCGCCACCACCAACATGCCGGGCGTGCAGTCTTACTGGATAGTCGATGCCATGGCGTCTTACGAAATCAATCCGCATGCGACACTGCAATTGAACGTCAATAACCTGATGGACAAGCGCTACATCGGCGCCTTGAACAATTCGGGCGCACGCTACATCCCGGGCGAGGCGCGTTCGGCCTTGCTGAGTCTGAATCTGAAGTATTGATCCAGGGTATTGCAGAACTGTTGCATGCCAATGAAAAATCCCTTCCGTCGCCGGAAGGGATTTTTTTATGGAGCGGAGCCGTCTGCGTCGTCAGAGCCAGCCGTAATCTCGGGACATCACAAGGAATGCACGTATTCGCGTATCCCGGTCAGCAGCATCTCGGTCGCCATCGCCGTCAGTATCAGGCCCATCAGACGTTCAAATGCGGTCATCACGCGCGGACCCAGGGTGCGCTGCAGGCGTTCCGCAGAGAGCAGCACGATCAGCCAGACCACGGCTACCAGCAGCAGGGCGCCGACATGCAACGTCAGTTCGATGGTGTCGGTCGAGGAAAACAGCAGTACCGTCGCCAGCGCCGAAGGACCGGCCAGTGCCGGAATCGCGAGCGGCACGATGAAGGGTTCGTGGTCGCCGCCGGTGTCGCCGAGGATGCCGCCCGGTTGCGGAAAGATCATGCGTAGCGCAATCAGAAACAGCACCACGCCGCCGCCGATGCGCAGGGCGACTTCGGACAATTGCAGGGCATTCAGGAAGTGGCGCCCGAACAGCATGAATAACAGCAGCAGCACGAAGGCGATCGCGCATTCGCGCAGCACCACCAGCCAGCGACGTTCCGGCGTCACCTTGTTCAGCGCACTGACGAAGATAGGAATATTGCCGAACGGGTCGGTGACCAGAAGCAGCAGGATGAACGATTGGAAGAAGCTTTGGGTCATGGATGCAATGATGGAGTGACGAAGCTGGCCTGCGATTTCGCTTTGGACGAGTTGAATGAGTGCAGGCGGAGAAGATAACAGAATGTGCTTTTACGCAAATCGATTTCTGTCTCTGATTTTTTCACTCTGCGTTTGATGGTCTTCACTTTCCTGTGAGCGGAGACTTCGGTTTCGATCTGCTTTTCGTGAGGGGAGATCGCGGGAGGTGGACAGGTGCAGCCAGCTCAATGAAACGATGGCGTACTCAGGCCTGCGACGAGGGCGGAAGCAGTTGTCACACATCGCCCGGCAGTCGGATAGTGAACAATATCAAGACATGAGCTATTTGCGATCATGGATCAGCATGGTTCGGCATCGGCAGTAACAGGCAAAGCACTTATGCTTTGCGCAGTGGACGCGCCGGGAAAACATTGCGATTGCAACAGGCGTAAAAAAACCCCGACGAGTCGGGGTTTTTTTCATCGTGCTAAGTAGTGATCTGTTGATCAGAACTTATTGTGGAACGATGTTCGAAGCTTGCTTGCCCTTAGGGCCAGTTGTCACTTCGAAGGAAACGCGTTGGTTTTCCTTCAGCGACTTGAAGCCGCTGCTGTTGATAGCCGAGAAGTGAGCGAACAGATCTTCGCCGCCTTCATCAGGTGTAATAAAACCAAAACCTTTTGCATCGTTGAACCACTTGACGGTACCAGTTGCCATTATTGGACTCCTAATTTGTTGATTGGGGCTTGCGCCCGGCTCTTTATCGTTACTTGGAGAGGAATGACAGACTAATACCGCACTACCAGCTCGAATCTTAACGACGCGTCGATTATACCGATTAAATCGCAAATGCAAGCAGTTTTCATGTGGAATCTTTAGCTTAATTACGTAATTATTTTCAAGAACGAATGAATCACGTAAATGTGAAGGCCCCCAAAGGGATTTTTCTATCGCTTTGTCTATGAAAAACCGCGTTGGCGATTGGTATTTTCTTCAGTACCTATTTTTCAGCGCGATAGAGCAGGGCGACCGCCTCGGCCGCGATGCCTTCTTCGCGTCCCAGGTAGCCGAGCTTCTCATTGGTCTTGGCCTTGATGTTTACTTGCTGAACGGAAATCCCCAGATCGGCAGCGATGTTGGCCACCATGCCCGCAATGTGCGGCGCCATCTTCGGTGCCTGGGCGATGATGGTGGCATCGACGTTGCCAATGCGGTAGCCCTCGGCCGCCAGACGGCTGGCAGCTTCACGCAGCAGCACGCGCGAGTCGGCGCCCTTGAAGCGCACGTCGGTGTCGGGGAAGTGGCGGCCGATGTCACCCATCGCGGCGCCGCCGAACAGCGCATCAGTGATCGCATGAAGGAGGACGTCGGCGTCCGAGTGCCCGAGCAGGCCGGTCTTGTGCGGAATGTTGACGCCGCCGATGATCAGAGGGCGGCCGCTGACCAGCGCGTGGCAGTCATAGCCCTGGCCGATGCGGAAGGGAAATGCATTTGTGCTCATTCATTACCTTTCAGGAAAAATTCTGCCAGCGCGGCGTCGTGCGCCAGCGTGACCTTGAAGTTGCGCGGGCTGCCCGCCACCAGTTTCGGTTGCAGGCCCAACATTTCGATGGCGCTGGCGTCGTCGGTGATGGCGTCGAGCTGGGCGGCAGCTTGCGTGAAGGCGCGCAGTAGCAGCGCGCTGCGAAACATCTGCGGCGTCTGCGCCGCCCACAGATCGGCGCGCGGCACGGTGAGTTGCGAACGCCCCTGGTTGCTGCGCTTGATGGTGTCAACCAGCGGCAGCGCCAGCAGGCCGCCGACCGGGTCGTCCTGCAGCTCATCCAGCAGGCGGTCGATCAGGGCCGCGTTGAGGCCGGGGCGGGCGGCGTCGTGCACCAGTATCCAGTCGTCGGCTTCGGCATCCTGGGCGGCGGTGATCGCCAGCAAGCCGTTCCTCACGCTTTCCTGACGCGTCGGTCCGCCTGCGCGCAGGACTGTGACCCTGCCTTGCAGCGCCGGTGCTGCCGCCATGATTTCATCTATATAAGCATCTTCGGCGCTGACCACTATATATATATGGTCGATGCGAGTATGCGCGGCGAAGGTATCCAGCGCGTGGCGCAGCATGGGCTTGCCGGCCAGCGCCATGTATTGCTTGGGCATCTGCACCTCCATGCGGGCGCCGACGCCGGCCGCCGGGATCAGGGCCAGATGGCGCGCTGCTCGCGCGCCGGCGGCTGGCTTGAGTGAACTGAGCGAGGCGGGCTGGATGGGCGGGGTGGCCTGAAAATTCATGTTTACCAAAATAGTGGGAGGGCCGGATGGCCGCCTGCGCCGACCGGGCCGGTTGAGCATGCGGCGCGCGGAAGCTGGTGCTGCTGGCCTCCGGGTACGCCGCAGCGGGCCATCGTTTATAATGCGAGGCCTCGATTTTAATGCCAAATGCGCTGCAATTTGCGGAGGAATGGCCAGCGGTTTTACCTTGTCGGTGGCAGGTCTGCGAACCCACCCTGCGATACGCATCGCTTCCGCCGGCGCCCAGCAGCCCGGACTGATCCCATACACGATGTCATTTGACCTGAAAAAAACATTTCCGAAACCCGGTGTGCGTTTTGTCCCGCCGGCAGTGCATGGCTCGGCTGATGCCTGCATGCTGGCACAGGCTGCGCTCGCGCTGAAGGCCGAAGGACGCATGCTGACCGTGATCGTTGCCGGCGCCACCGATGCCCAGCGACTGCTGTCGGAAATCCCCTGGTTCCAGACCGACCCCGAGCAGCAGAAGCTGCGTTGCCACCTGCTGCCGGATTGGGAAACCCTGCCTTACGACGCCTTCTCGCCGCACCAGGATCTGGTGTCGGAGCGGCTGGCGACCTTGTATGAAGTACAAAACGGCCAATGCGATCTGCTGATCGTGCCGGCCACCACCGCCTTGCTGCGCATGGCGCCGCCGGAATTTCTGGCGGCCTACACCTTCTTCTTCAAGAAGGGCGAAAAGCTGGATGAGGCGCGTCTCAAGTCGCAACTGACGCTGGCCGGTTACAGCCATGTCGGCCAGGTGATGTCGCCCGGCGAGTATTCGGTGCGCGGCGGCCTGATCGATATCTTCCCCATGGGTTCGCCCTTGCCATACCGGCTCGACCTGTTCGGCGACACCATCGACACCATCCGTACCTTCGATGCCGATACCCAGCGCTCGCTGTATCCGGTGCACGAGGTGCGCCTGCTGCCGGGCCGCGAATTTCCGATGGATGAAATTTCGCGTACCTCGTTCCGCAATCGCTGGCGTGAAGTGTTCGAAGGCGATCCTTCGCGCTCCTCCATTTACAAGGACATCGGCAACGGCATCGCCTCGGCCGGCATCGAATATTACCTGCCGCTGTTCTTCGAGCAGACCGCCACGCTGTTTCAGTATCTGCCCGCCAACGCCATGTTCGCTACCGTCGGCGACATCGAGCACGCCATCAAGCGCTTCTGGAGCGATACCCGCTCGCGCTATCAATTCCTGCATGCCGACCGCGAGCGTCCGGTGCTGGAGCCCAAGGCCATCTTCCTCGACGACGAAGACTTCTTCACGCTGCTCAAGCCCTTCGGCCGCTGGGCGATCAAGACTGAAGACCTTGCCTCGGAGTTTTCGGGGCCGCTGCCCAACATCGCGGTCAATCGCCGCATCGACGATCCGCTGACCAATCTGCGCGCCTATCTGATGCAGACCGACCAGCGCGTGCTGATCTGCGCCGAGTCAAACGGCCGTCGCGAAACCTTGCAGCAGTACTTCAACGAATACGATCTGCACCCCGCACTGTGCGACGACTATGCCGGTTTCCTCGCCGGCGCCGAGCAACTGATGCTGGGCGTGGCGCCTCTGCAGGCCGGCTTCGAGCTGGCGCAGGCGCAGCAGATTTTCATCACCGAGACCGAGCTGTACGCCGGCTCCGGCGCGGGTCGCCGCGGCGGTCGCCGCAAGCAGCAGAACGCAACCGAAGTCGAGCACATGGTGCGCGATCTGTCGGAGCTCAAGATCGGCGACCCGGTGGTGCATGCCAATCACGGCATCGGTCGCTACATGGGCTTGATCAGCATGGATCTGGGCGAAGGCGAGACTGAATTCCTGCATCTGGAATACGCCAAGGAAACCAAGCTCTACGTGCCGGTTTCGCAGTTGCATGTCATCTCGCGCTACTCCGGCGCCTCGGCTGAAGATGCACCGCTGCATGCGCTCGGTTCCGGCCAGTGGGAAAAAGCCAAGCGCAAGGCCGCGCAGCAGGTGCGCGACACCGCCGCCGAATTGCTGAATCTGTATGCCCGTCGCGCGCTGCGCCAGGGCCATGCCTTCCAGTATTCCGCACACGATTACGAAGCCTTCGCCGACAGTTTCGGTTTCGATGAAACCGTGGATCAGGCCGCGGCCATCAACGCCGTCATCGGCGACATGACCAGCGGCCGTCCCATGGACAGGCTGATCTGCGGCGACGTCGGTTTCGGCAAGACCGAAGTCGCCTTGCGCGCCGCCTTCGTTGCCGTCATGGGCGGCAAGCAGGTGGCGATTCTGGCGCCGACCACCTTGCTGGCCGAGCAGCACGCGCAGACTTTCGCCGACCGCTTCGCCAACTGGCCTGTGCGCATCGCCGAGCTGTCGCGTTTCCGTACCGGCAAGGAAGTCACGCAAGCGATCAAGGGCATGGCCGACGGCACCATCGATATCGTCATCGGCACCCACAAGCTGCTGTCGGAAGAGGTCAAATTCTCGCGTCTCGGCCTGGTGATCATCGACGAAGAACATCGCTTCGGCGTGCGTCAGAAGGAAGCGCTGAAATCATTGCGCGCCGAGGTCGATGTGCTGACGCTGACCGCGACCCCGATTCCGCGCACGCTGGGCATGGCGCTGGAAGGCCTGCGCGACTTCTCCATCATCGCCACCGCGCCGCAGAAACGGCTGGCGATCAAGACCTTCGTGCGCAGCGAAGGCGAGGCCACGATTCGCGAAGCCTGCCTGCGCGAACTCAAGCGCGGCGGCCAGGTGTACTTCCTGCACAATGAAGTGGAAACCATCGCCAACCGCAAGGCCATGCTTGAAGCCTTGCTGCCGGAAGCACGTATAGGCGTGGCGCACGGCCAGATGCACGAGCGCGATCTGGAAAAGGTGATGCGCGATTTCGTGGCGCAGCGTTTCAATATCCTGCTGTGCACCACCATCATCGAAACCGGCATCGACGTGCCGACCGCCAACACCATCGTCATGCATCGCGCCGATCGTTTCGGTCTGGCGCAATTGCATCAGCTGCGCGGCCGCGTTGGCCGTTCGCACCATCAGGCGTATGCCTATCTGCTGGTCAACGACGTGCAGGGCCTGACCAAACAGGCGCAGCGCCGGCTGGAAGCGATCCAGCAGATGGAGGAACTGGGCAGCGGTTTCTATCTGGCGATGCACGATCTGGAAATTCGCGGCGCCGGCGAAGTGCTGGGCGACAGCCAGTCGGGCGAGATGACCGAGATCGGTTTCCAGATGTATTCCGACATGCTCAACGAAGCGGTGCGCGCGCTCAAGAACGGGCAGGAGCCGGATCTCGCCGCGCCGCTGTCGAGCACCACTGAAATCAATCTGCATGTGCCGGCCTTGCTGCCCAGCGATTACTGCGGCGATGTGCATGAGCGTCTGTCGCTGTACAAGCGCTTCGCCAATTGCGTCAAGCCGGAAGCCATCGACGACCTGCAGGAAGAACTGATCGACCGTTTCGGCAAGTTGCCGGAAGCCGCCAGATCATTGGTGGAAACGCACCGTTTGCGCATCGCCGCCAAGCCGCTCGGCATCATCAAGATCGATGCCCATGCCGACGCCGCACAATTGCAATTCGTGCCGAAGCCGCCGATCGATGCCATGCGTATCATCGAACTGATCCAGAAGAACCGTCACATCAAGCTGAATGGCCAGGACAAGCTGCGCATCATCACCAGCATGCCGGATCTGAATGCGCGCGTGCAGCAGCTCAAGGCCACCATGAAGGCGCTGGTCGGATAAGCCCGGTAGCCCGGCCGGAGAAGCATGGAACAACATCGGGGCACATGTCCCCACCCATTTTGACTACTTGATTACTTGATTTCGATAAGACAATGAACCTGATTCTGCAAGGACTGAACCTCCCCGCCGGCGCCATCGAACAATTGACGGCGCTGGTCAAGCCGCAAACAGTGAGCGCCATTGACGGCGCGGCAGCGCAGGGCGCGCAAGCCTGGCGCATGAGCGGCGTGACCTATTCCGACGAGCTGAAGGCGCAGGTCGATGCCGCCTGTCTGGCTGCACAGCTGGATTACGCCTTCATTGTGCCGGAGCGCAAGCTGAGCGATTTCAAGCTGGTGGCGATGGATATGGATTCGACGCTGATCACCATCGAATGCATCGATGAAATCGCCGACATGCAAGGCCTGAAGCCGCAGGTCGCGGAGATCACCGAAGCCGCGATGCGCGGCGAAATCGAATTTCAGGAAAGCCTGACGCGCCGCGTGGCGTTGCTGAAGGGGCTCGACGCCGGCGCCTTGCAGCGCGTGTATGACGAACGCCTCAAGCTGTCGCCGGGCGCCGAAAACATGTTGCAGGCGATTCAGGCGGCCGGTCTGAAAACCCTGCTGGTGTCGGGCGGTTTCACCTTCTTCACCGACCGCATGAAAGAGCGCCTGAAGCTGGACTACACCCATTCCAATACACTGGAAATCGTCGATGGCAAACTCACCGGCAAGGTGCTGGGCGTGATCGTCGATGCCGAAGAAAAGCGCGCCACGGTGGAACGCGTCTGCCGCGAAATCGGCGCCGATCCCAGGCAGACAATCGTGATGGGCGACGGCGCCAACGATCTGAAGATGATGGGCATCTCGGGTTTGTCGGTGGCCTTCCGTGCAAAACCGGTGGTGCGGGCGCAAGCCAGCGTGGCCTTGAATTTCGTGGGACTGGACGGCATCTTGAACATGCTGGCCTGAGTCGGCAAGGGCGCAAGCGCTCGGCCTTTTACTTCACCCATCAGAACAGGAGACATGCATGGCGCAAGAACTGGTATTCGACGGCAAGACGCAATCGGCCAAGGACCTGGCATGGTGGTTGTACGTCTTCCACGGGATTTGTCTGGCGTTTTCGCTGGGCATGCTGTCGTGGCTGCCGCTGATCGTCAACTACATCAAGCGCGAAGATGCCGAAGACACTTTCGTCTATAGCCACCATCGCTGGCAGATTCGTTCCTTCTGGTGGTTCATTTTCTGGATGTTTGCAGGTGGGCTGCTGTGGGTGACGCTGTTCGGGATTCCGGTGGCGGTGCTGATCTGGACGCTGGCCTGGATCTGGAAAGCCTATCGTCTGATCAAGGGCTTCCTGAATTTGCTCGACAACAAGCCTATGCCGATATGAAACCGGCGGAGCGGATTGTCAGACCCCGCTTTTAAATGCTCGCCGGCAATGATGCCGCTCCCATGAAATGAAGATGACAACGCGCCTGGAACGGCGCGTTTTTTTATGCCCGCTGCATCTGCTCGACACGGCCTGGTACAGAATGCGCGGGTGCGATTTTTGCATCAATTTCTTGCTAGCACGTTAAAACGGGCGGTAAAAATATCTTATTGGCAAGTTATTGCCTGTTTGCATACGCACGATCGGTCTAAATGACCTTGTTTGATGGCAATGCAGCATTGATTCATGGATAATTCCGAAAAAAATCAATGCTGTCGGTTTGTCTGCGTTTTCTCATGTTGCGGACTTCCGTGTGTTCCCCGTCGGCTCTTTACTCTAGGAAAGCATCACGGTATGAAAAACTGGTCGATCAAGCAGCGCATTCTGGGCAGCTTCGCAGTGATCCTGATCTTGATGGCCCTGATGGCCGGCGTTGCCGCCACGCGGCTGGCCAAGATTGAGGGCGGCGCCACCAGCCTGCGCAAGGATTCCACTCCGGGCTTGTATTACAGCACCATGATCAATGCCGCCTGGTATGAAAATCTGCTGCTGGGTCAGCAGATTTCCGAGATCGACGACAACGAAGGCGACCGCCAGGCTGACATTGCCTTGCTGCGCAAAAATGCCGAGAAACTGGACGGTCTGCAGATCGAATACGACAAATCGATATTCACCGACAGCGACCGCAAGCTGTTCGAGGAATTCAAGGCGGCGCGTCTGAAGTACCGCCAGATTCAGCAGGAAATCCTCAAGATGGATCTGCCGCAGCGAGATCCTACCGTGCACAAGATCTTCAAGGAGCAGGCGCGCCCGGCCTGGCGTACCGCTTATGCGCTGACCCAAAAGATGGTCGACAACAACAAGGAAACGGCTGACGACGCCGCCGAGCGTATCACCGATGCAGTCACTGCGGCGCAGGTCAGCATGCTGGTGTCGCTGCTGGCGGCAGTGCTGGCCGCGCTGATCTGCGGTTATTTCCTGATGAATGCCATCACTCAGCCGCTGCAAAGCCTGATGGGCATTCTGGACGTGATGCGCTCCGGCGATTTTTCGCGTCGCTTCGAGCTGGACCGCAAGGACGAGTTCGGTCACCTGGCCACCGGCTTCAATCGCATGACCGACGAACTGACCTCGCTGGTCAGTCAGGCTCAGCGTTCGTCGATGCAGGTCGCGACCTCGGTTACCGAAATCGCCGCCACCTCCAAGCAGCAGCAGGCAACCGCCGCAGAGACGGCTGCCACCACCACCGAAATCGGCGCCACTTCGCGTGAAATTTTCGCCACCTCGCGCGATCTGGTGCGCACCATGAGCGAGGTTTCAGTGGTAGCGGAACAGACCTCGACGCTGGCCGGCAGCGGCCAGGCCGGTCTGACGCGTATGGAAGGCACCATGGAGAACGTGATGGAAGCGGCTGGCTCGGTGAGCGGCAAGCTGGCCATCCTCAATGAAAAAGCGGGCAACATCAATCAGGTGGTCACCACCATCACCAAGGTCGCCGATCAGACCAATCTGCTGTCGCTGAATGCTGCCATCGAGGCTGAAAAAGCCGGCGAGCATGGCCGTGGATTTTCGGTGGTGGCGACTGAAATACGACGTCTGGCGGATCAGACTGCTGTCGCTACTTACGACATCGAGCTGATGGTCAAGGAAATCCAGTCGGCGGTGGCGGCCGGCGTGATGGGCATGGACAAGTTCTCGGATCAGGTGCGGCGCGGCATGTCGGAAGTGCAGCAGGCCGGCAGCCAGTTGTCGCAGATCATTGCGCAGGTGCAGGCGCTGACGCCGCGTTTCATGGTGGTCAATGAAGGCATGCAGGCGCAGGCCAACGGCGCCGAACAGATCAATCAGGCGCTGGTGCAACTGAGCGAAGCTGCGCAGCAAACGGTTGAGTCGCTGCAGCAGTCGAGCCAGGCCATCGAAGAACTGAATCTGGTATCGAACGAGTTGCGCAATGGCGTCTCGCGTTTCAAGGTTGCGGGCTGAAGGCCGGCGCAACGGTCTGAAACAGATTGACGCCAGATCCATGAACGCTCATACACGATCACACAAGCCCCTATAGCCATGCTTTTTCTGCTCTTTCAGATCGGCCGTGACCGCTACGCGCTGGAGGCGTCGCAAGTGGCCGTGGTGTTGCCGCTGACGCGCTTCAAGCAAGTGCCGGGCGCGCCGCTGTGGGTGGCCGGCTTGTTCAGTTATCGCGGCAAGAACGTGCCGGTGATCGACGTCAGCCAGCTGGCGCTGGGTCGCGCCGCCGATGCGCGCCTCAGTTCGCGCCTGGTGCTGGCGCACTACACACCGGCCGGACAGGCGCCGCAACTGCTGGGTCTGATCGTGGAAAAAGCCACCGACACCTTGCGTTGCGAGCCCGATGCCTTTGCCGACAGCGGTCTGCTCAATCAGGCCGCGCCTTATCTGGGTCCAGTGATGCAGCATCGCGACGGCATGATCCAGCGCATCGCGCTGGCCGATATCTTGCCGGCTTCAGCGCAGGCCTTGCTGTTTCCTGAAAGTGTGACATCGTGAATCTTGCCGCTCCGACCAATGTCATCGGGCGCATCGCCGATCTGCTGAAGCAGACCATGGGCCTGGATGTGGCCTCGGTCGGCATCAGCCTGATCGAGCGTGTCGTGCGTGAACGCATGGTGGTGCGCAGCATGGCCGGCGAGGCCGAGTATCTGGCGTCGCTGCATGCCGGTAGCGAAGAGTTGCAGCAGCTGATTGAGCTCACCGTGGTGCCGGAGACCTGGTTCTTCCGCGACCGCGAAGCGATTCTGGCGGTAGCGCGACTGGCGCGCCAGCAATTGGCGCAAGATCCGCCGCAAGCCGCCGGCCTGCCATCCAAACTGCGCATACTCAGTCTGCCATGCTCGACCGGCGAAGAACCATATTCGATTGCCATGGGTTTGCTCGATGCCGGCGTGCCTGCTGCTGCATTCCGCATCGATGCCGTCGACATCTGCAAACGTTCGCTGGCGATTGCGCAGCAAGCCAGTTACGGGCGCAATTCCTTCCGTGGCAAGCAGCTGGAGTTTCGCGATCGCTATTTTGTCGAAAGCGAGGAGCGCTGGAAGCTGTCTGCGCAAGTCCGCGAGCAGGTCGAATTTCGCTTCGGCAATCTGCTGGCGGCCGACTTCCTGCAGGGCGAAGCGCCTTACGATTTCGTGTTCTGCCGCAACGTGCTGATCTATTTCGACCGGCCGGTGCAGCAGCAGGCGGTGCAGGTGCTGGAGCGCCTGCTGAAACCGGCCGGCACCCTGTTTGTCGGCCCGGCCGAAGGCGGCATCATGCTGAGTCCGCGGATCGAGTCGGCCGGCATTCCACTGGCGTTCGCATTTCAGCGGCGCGAAAAACCGCTGGGCGCCAAGTCGGTAAAGTCGGGCCTGCAGATGCAGGCGCTGCCGCCGTTTGCTTTTTCATCGCAGTTCAAGAAGTCTGCCGTGAGCACAGTGAACACCGCAAGCGCCAAGGATGCGCTGAAGCCGGCGGCGAGCGCCGCCATATCGTTCGCCGCGCCGGCGTCGGTTGCGCCATCGACGGTCGCCGGCCGGCGTCATGAACTGTTGACGCAAGCCATGCAGAAAGCCGATCAGGGCGATCTGGCCGCCGCCAACGAATTGTGCGCGCGGCACGCGCAGCAATACGGCCCCAGCGCCGATGCCTTTTATCTGATGGGCTTGATCAGCGATGCCGGCGATGACGCTGTCGCTGCCCAGCAGTTGTATCGCAAGGCCATTTATCTGCAACCCGCTCATCAGGAAGCGTTGACCCATCTGGCGGCGCTGTTGCGCGCACAGGGCGACGAGGCCGGCGCGCGCCTGATGCAGCAGCGCGCAGAGCGGGCAGGGGAGCGTTCGCATGCCTGAAGCAATGCCCGTGCTGCACGATATTGATATCGACGATTGCTGGAACACCATCGGCGTGCGCGGCGATGGCAGTTGCGGCGAACTGAGCAAGCATCTGCGCTGCCTGAACTGCCCGACCTATGCCTCGGCGGCCTTGCGCATGCTGGATCGGGTCGATGCCTATGCGCAGGAAGACGGCGGCTGGGGGGCATCTTCGGAAGCTGAAGCGCAGGCCAATGAATTCGATGTCCAGCATCACCATGAGCTGAACAATTCGGCGCTGGTGTTTCGCATCGGCGGGGAGTGGCTGGCGCTGTCGACGCTGGTGGTGGTCGAAGTGGCCGAGCTGCGGCCGGTGCACAGCCTGCCGCATCAGCGCAATGCCGCGATTCTTGGTTTGATCAATGTACGCGGCGCCTTGCAGATCTGCATTTCCCTGCGCCGGGTGCTGACCGAACCGACTGAAGACGATAGCCTGCTGGCGCGACGTTTGCTGGTGGTGGCGCATGAGGGGCAGACGCTGGTGTTTCCGGTGGATGAAGTGGCCGGTGTGCAGCGTTTCGCCGAGCGACGCCTGGAACCGGTGCCGACCACGGTGGCGCATGCCAGCGCGACTTATACGCGGGGCATGCTCAACAGCCCGCAGGGCAAGGTTGGTCTGCTCGATCATGGTTTGCTGTTTTACGGACTGAACCGGAGCTTCACATGAGTTCACCCGATCTGAGCCAGATGTCGATGCTGGACCTGTTCCGGCAAGAGGCCGAGAGCCAGACTCAGGCGCTCAATGCCGGTCTGCTGAGCCTGGAGCAGAATCCGGCCGCTACCGATGAGCTGGAAGCCTGCATGCGTGCTGCGCACTCGCTCAAGGGCGCAGCGCGCATCGTCGGCCTGGAAGGCGGCGTCAAGATCGCGCATGTGATGGAAGATTGCTTCGTGCTGGCGCAGCAGGGCAAGCTTGAATTGCGCCGACGTCAGATCGACGTGCTGCTGACCGGCACCGATCTGCTTAACCGTATCGCCAATCCACCTGATGGGGACGAAGCCTGGGCCGAACATGCGGGCAAGCGCGAAGTCGATAGTTTCGAGCTGGCGCTGGCGATTGCCATGACCGGCGGCGATGAACCTGCACCGCCTGCGGCCAGGCCCGCTGCGCCAGTTGTTGCAAGAGAGGCAGCCGCAGTGCCGGCAAACTCTCCGGCGCAAGAGACAGCGGCGATTGCCCTTACTGCCATTACTGCCGCTACCGCCGGCATGGCCGCCCTGGCAGCGCCATCTGCCGCTGCTCAGACCCAGATGGACGCGCGCGACATCGGCTCTCGCTCGGTGCGCGTCAGTGCCGATAATCTCGACCGCTTGCTCAGTCTGAGCGGCGAATCGCTGGTGGAGTCGCGCCGCCTCAAACCGTTTTCCGCCAGCATGCTGCGGCTCAAGCGCATGCAGCGCGAAGCCGGCCATTCGCTGGAGTTGCTGCAACAGCAATTGTCCGGCCTCGGCGCCGACGACAGTCTGCAACTGGCGCTGGCCGATGTGCGCGCGGTGATGGCGCAATGCCAGCACATGCTGTCGGACCAGATGGGCGAACTCGATGCGTTCGACCGCCGCTCGGTGAACCTCTCGCAACGACTGTACGACGAAGCGCTGGCCTGCCGCATGCGGCCGTTCGCCGACGGTACTCATGGGCTGGCGCGCATGGTGCGCGATGTCGGCCATGAGCTGGGCAAGTCGGTGCGACTGGAAATTTCCGGCACGGCAACCCAGATTGACCGCGATATTCTGGCGCGCCTGGATGCGCCCATCGGCCACTTGCTGCGCAATGCCGTCGATCACGGCATCGAAGACGGCGCTGCGCGCCGCGCTGCCGGCAAACCGGAACAAGGCCTGATCAGGCTCAAGGCGCGGCATAGCGCCGGCATGCTGCTGATCGACGTCAGCGATGACGGCGCCGGCATCGATCTGGAACGTTTGCGGCAGACCGTGGTGCGCCGCAAGCTGTCCAACGAAGAAACCGTGGCCCGGCTGAGCGAGGCCGAGCTGCTGGAGTTCCTGCTGCTGCCCAGCTTCAGCCTGCGCGATACCGTCACCGAAATTTCCGGGCGCGGCGTCGGTCTGGATGTGGTCGCCAACATGCTCAAGGAAGTGCGCGGCACCATCCGCATCAGCACCGTGGCCGGGCAGGGCACCAGCTTTCTGCTGCAGTTGCCGCTGACGCTGTCGGTGATCCGCAGCCTGCTGGTCAGCATCGACAATGAACCTTACGCCTTTCCGCTGGCCTATGTGAATCGCACGCTGGAGTTGCGGCGCGATCAACTGGCAGTGCTGGAGGGCTATCAGCATTTTGACTTCGACGGTCGGCAGATCGGTCTGGTGAGTGCGCATCAGGTGCTGCAGAGGGGGGCTTTGCGTTCGCAGGGTGATGCAGTGGCGGTGGTGGTCATCGGTGAGCACGATCACACTTACGGGCTGGCCGTCGATCGTTTTCTCGGCGAACGCATGCTGGTAGTGCAGCCGCTGGATACCCGGCTGGGCAAGATCCCCAATGTGCAGGCCGGGGCCTTGATGGAAGATGGTGCGCCGGTGCTGATTCTGGACGTGGCCGATATGGTGCGTTCGGTCGAAAAGCTGACCTCGGCCGGCCAGCTGGAGGCGGTACGCGACGGCACGCGTGGCGAAGCCGCTGCCGGCCAGGCGCGCAAACGCGTGCTGGTGGTGGACGATTCACTCACGGTACGCGAGCTGGAGCGAAAATTGCTGACCAATCGTGGCTATCAGGTGGTGGTCGCGGTGGATGGCATGGATGGCTGGAACGCGGTGCGCACCGAGAAATTCGATCTGGTCATTACCGACATCGACATGCCGCGCATGGACGGCATCGAGCTGGTGACCCTGATGCGGCGTGCGCCCAATCTGCAGTCGCTGCCGGTGATGATCGTGTCTTACAAGGATCGTGAAGAAGATCGTCAGCGCGGCCTCGATGCCGGCGCCGATTATTACTTCACCAAGAGCAGTTTCCACGACGAAAGCCTGTTGCAGGCCGTGGTGGATTTGATTGGAGCGGCCTGAACTTGAAAGTCGGCATCGTCAACGATACTCCCATGATGGTTGAAGTCTTGCGCCGGGTGGTGGCGGAGTCGCAGCGCCATGAACTGATCTGGGTTGCGCGCGACGGCGCCGAGGCGGTACAGATGTGCGCCTGGCAACTGCCCGACATCGTATTGATGGATTTGCTGATGCCCAATCTTGACGGCGTTGAAGCCACGCGCCAGATCATGCAGCGTACGCCATGTCCTATCCTGATCGTGACCGCCAACATGGGCAGCAGCGCCGGCAAGATTTATGAGGCACTTGGCGCCGGCGCCCTGGATGCAGTGCAGACGCCGGTGCTGGCCGGCGGCGATCTGCGCCAGAATGCAGCGGCGCTGATTGCCAAGATGGAACGCTTGAGCGGCGTCAGCACGCAAGTCATGCCGGCGCCCAAGGCGGAACCGCAAGCGGAGCTCGAAGTGGCCGACCCGTCGACCGGGGTGGTTGCGATCGGTGCATCGGCCGGCGGCCCGGCCATGCTGGCGCAGTTGCTGAGCAAGCTGCCGGCGGATTTCCCGGCGGCGCTGGTAATCGTGCAGCACATCGATGTCGCTTTTGCACCCGGCCTGGCCGATTGGCTGCAGCGCGAATCGAAGCTGGATGTGCGGCTGGCGCGCGAAGGCGACCGGCCGCAGCGCGGACAGGCTTTGCTGGCAGGCTCGGATCGGCACCTGGTGTTTCGCAGCGGCGGTGCGCTTACTTATGAAGCGGGCAAGGCCAGCGATGTGTACCGGCCTTCCATCGATGTATTTTTTCACAGTGTCGTCAAGCACTGGCGCGGGTCGGCGGCCGGCGTGCTGCTGACCGGCATGGGGCGCGACGGTGCGCTTGGATTGAAGGCGATGCGCGAGCGCGGGTTTTACACCGTGGCGCAGCATCAGAAAGGGTGTGCCGTGTACGGCATGCCCAAGGCGGCGGCAGAGGCCGGCGCGGCCACCGAGATGTTGTCGGTGCCCGCAATGGTGCCGGCTCTGCTCGGCGTATTTCATTGAATCAGCGGAAGGAAATCATGGCGTCTTCGGACTACAGCGACAACGAGCCGGACATTAGTTTGCCGGCGGACGACTACAAGATCATGGTCTTACTGGTAGACGACCAGGCCATGGTGGGCGAGGCTATCCGGCGCGCCTTGCTGAAGGAGGAAAACCTCGATTTCCATTTCTGCGCACGGGCTGAAGAAGCGCTGGAGGTGGCCGAACGTACGCGGCCGACCGTGATCCTGCAGGATCTGGTGATGCCCGGCGTCGACGGCCTGACGCTGGTGCGCCTGTATCGCCAGAGTCCGGTGCTGGCGGATGTGCCCATCATCGTGCTGTCGAGCAAGGAAGACGCCACCATCAAGCGCGACGCTTTTGCTGCAGGCGTCAACGACTACATGGTGAAGCTGCCTGACACGATCGAGCTGGTGGCGCGCATCCGCTATCACTCGCGCTCCTACATTAATCTCTTGCAGCGCGACGCCGCCTATCGCGCCTTGCGCGAGAGCCAGCAGCAATTGCAGAAGACCAACTTCGAGCTGCAGCGCCTGACCAATACCGACGGCCTGACTGCTATCGCCAATCGCCGTTATTTCGATGACTATCTGGGCGCGGAATGGAAGCGCGCGCGGCGCGAGCAATTGCAATTGTCGATGCTGCTGATTGACGTCGATTTCTTCAAGCAATACAACGACAACTACGGCCACGTGGCCGGCGACGGCGTGCTGAAGGAAGTGGCGCGCGCGCTGGATCGCAGCAACATGCGCGCAGCCGACCTCAATGCGCGTTTCGGCGGCGAAGAGTTCGCGGTGATCCTGCCGGCCACCGATCTGAACGGCGCGGTGGCATTGGGTCAGCGCATCTGCGAAGAGATCGAGCATCTGCAGATTGCCCATGCGCATTCTCAGGCCAGCCAGTGGCTGACGGTCAGCATCGGCGCCGCCTGCATCGTGCCGCGTCCGGAGCAGACGCCGAACGACCTGATTGAAATGGCGGATCGCCGTCTCTACCTGGCCAAGCAGCAGGGCAAGAACCGGGTCGTGTCGGAAGACGCCTGATAGCGCTGCAACAAGATCCGATCAAGAACAGAACACCATACGGAAGCCTATGCGCGCAATCGCCACGCTGGAAGAACTGCATGCCCTGAGCGGCCAGGAGGTCGCCGTCAGCGACTGGATCACGATCACCCAGGAGCAGGTAGATCGCTTTGCCGACGCCACCGGCGATCATCAGTGGATACACGTGGATGTCGAACGCGCGCGCAAGGAGCTGCCGTTCGGCGGCACCATCGCGCACGGTTTTCTGACGCTGGGCTTGTTGCCGCAGATTCTGAGTCAGAGCATTTCGCTGGGCGAGGTCAGGATGCTGGTCAACTACGGCCTCAACCGGGTGCGCTTTCCAGCACCGTTGCCGGTCGGCAATCGTGTGCGCGGACATGTGGTCTTGCAGTCGGTGGAAGACATCGCCGGCGGCGCTCAACTGATCTGGGAAATCAGCATCGAACGTGAAGGCGGCGATAAACCTGTCTGTGTGGCCGAGTTCATCGTGCGCCGCTACTGAACATTTCTCTTCCGTGCACTGTGTTGTGCATGCGACATTTGTCATCTCTTCTTAGTACTTTGGCGTTGCGCAGGCTGAATGTCAGCTTCGCGTAAAACGCTGGTCAGAAAACAGTGGTAAGGTGGAATCGTTTTGCAAGCGATTCACCCTGCAAATGATGATGCATGATGTTAAGACCGGCGCGCGCAAACGTTCCGGGGCATGTCGGCGAAACACCTCATGTTCAGCGTGTGTCCGAGATGTCGCCGGCACATGGATCACCAGGCGCGCGAGAGTGCTGCTGCAGAACTGGTTTCAATGATTCTGATCGACACATGAAGTCTGACATCAACAAAAACAATGACCCCGGCGCTCAGCAGAAGGCCATGGCCATTTGCAACGAGGCAATGACCTATATCGTGCGCGGCGCTCCGCTGACGCAGACTTTGCCGCTTGTGGTGCAGGCCTTCAACACCCAATACCCCGGTTTTTCGATTGCCATGCTGCTGTTCGACGCAGCATCTCAAAGGCTGAGCATCGGCGCTGTGCAGGGCTTGCCGCAGTCGTATTGCGAAGGCATGGCAGCGCTGGAGGTGCCGACGGTTGATGCCGTGCAGTTTGAACAGCGCTTTGCCGAACTCACAGTGCAGCATGGCCACCAGATTGCTGAATCCATTCCTTTGCGTTCCATCGCCGATGCCGTTCTCGGTCTGTTCGTGCTGTATTCGGCGCCCGGGCAGTTGCGCGTGACGGACCCCGGTTCCACCTCCATCCATCAGCAGCAATACGCACGCTATCGCCAGACCCTCAACGGCACGCTGGCGCTGGCGCTGCTGGCAATCGAACGCGCGCATATGACGATGGCGGCGCAGACTGCCGCAGCGACAGAGGCGCGGGAAAGCAGCCAGGATCAGCGCGTGGCGCGCATGGCGCTGGCGATCGAAGGCAGCGGCACCGGCATCTGGGACCGCAATGCCGTGACCGGCGAGATTCATTATTCACAAGGCTGGAAGGCTATTCTCGGTTACGAAGACTGGGAGTTGTCGAACCGCATTGAAGACAGCTACACACGTCTGCACCCTGATGATTTGCCGTATGTACAGGCAACCATTCGCGAGCACTTCGAAAAGAAGAGCGATAGCTATGTGGTCGAGCATCGCATCCGCTGCAAGGATCAGAGTTACAAATGGATCTCGAGTCGCGGCAAGGTGGTCAGCCGTGATGCGCAGGGCAATGCCTTGCGCATGGTCGGCACCACCACCGACATTACCGAGATGCGCGTGCTGTCGGAGCAACTGAGCAAGAGCGTCGAGCTGGTGACCGGGCTGACCAATGAAATTCCGGGCCTGGTGTTTCAATACACCACGCGGCCTGACGGCAGCGGCTACTTTTCTTATGTGAGCGAAGGCGTGGGCGACATCTACGAACTCAGCCCGCAGCAATTGAAGGATGGGCCGGAACTGATCGATGCACTGATCCATCCGGAAGACATGCATGCTTATCAGGCTTCGTTGCAGGCGCTGAGAGACGGCGAAGACTGCTGGAAGCTGGAGTATCGCGTGCTGCTGCCGCGCCAGGGCCTGCGCTGGCGCAAGGGCCATGCCCAGCGTCACGCCATCGGCGACGGCGGTTCTCTGTGGCACGGTTTCATTTCAGACGTGACCGACAGCAAGCTGCTGGAGCTGGAGTTGCAGGAAATCGCCCGTACCGATTTTCTGACCTTGCTGCCGAACCGTCGCTATTTCATGACGCGGCTGGAGGAAGAATGCAATCGCCTGCGGCATCTGGCCAATGCCAGCACCGCCGTGCTGATGTGCGATCTCGACCACTTCAAGCTGATCAATGACAGTCACGGCCATGCCGTGGGCGATCTGGTGCTGAAGAATTTTTCAGAAGTCTTACGCGGCACGCTGCGTCTGAGCGACACCGGCGGCCGCATCGGCGGCGAAGAATTCGCCATGCTCTTGCCTGATACCGATCTGGAGGCTGCGCGTAGTTTTGCGGCCCGCCTGCAACGTCGTTTCGCTGACAAGCCGCTATCGCTCGGTGTTGAAATTCTGCCGGTCACGGTCAGCATCGGCATTGCCATCATGGATGCCGGTCATGCCGGCGCCGAAGTCGTGCTGGCGCAGAGCGATGCCGCGCTTTACCGCGCCAAGCAGCGCGGACGCAATCGGATCGAGAGTCTGGAGCGCTGACGCAAGCGCATTCGCCGGATGATTAAAAAAGAGACCGCAGGCATATGCCCCGGTCTCTTTTTCATTGCATCGATTGCAATCGATCATCACGGCAATCGATGCCTGCTGAGCTCAGCGTCTTTCGATCAGCGCTTTTGATACTGGCTCTTGCCGAACAGCAGTTCCTTGGCTTTGTCGTCGTGCAGCGGCTTGCGCTTGTCGGCCAGCACGGTCACGCCGCGTTGCACCGCCGGGCGTGCGTTGATGGCATCGAACCAGCGCTTGACGTTGGGGAAGTCCTCCAGCGCGATGCCCTGGTTCTTGTGCGAACGGGTCCAGGGAAAGCAGGCGATGTCGGCAATCGTGTATTCATCGCCGGCCAGATAAGCATGTTTGCCGAGTTGCTTGTCCATCACGCCGTACAGGCGCTTGGCTTCATTGCTGTAGCGATTGACGGCATAGTCGATCTGCTCGGGCGCGTACAGGCGGAAGTGGTGTGCTTGCCCCAGCATCGGGCCGAGACCGCCCATCTGAAACATCACCCATTGCAGCACCTCGAATTTTTCGCGGTCGGTGGTGCCCAGAAAACGGCCGGTTTTGCCTGCCAGATAAATCAGGATGGCGCCGGATTCGAACAGCGAGATAGGCGTGCCGTCCGGACCCTCGGAGTCGACGATGGCAGGAATCTTGTTGTTCGGCGAAATCTTCAGAAACTCCGGCGTAAACTGGTCGCCGGTACCGATATCGATGGCATGCGCCTGATAGGGCAGGCCGCATTCTTCCAGCATGATGTGAATCTTGTGACCGTTGGGCGTGGCCCAGCTATAGACGTCGATCATGTATTTCCTTGTGTGAAAAATGAATGATGAGAGAGCGGCGCAGCGTGCTGTATCCGTCATGGTGAGCGCAGGCTGATCGCCAAAATGCCGGGCTAGTGTAGCCCATCGGCCATGAGTTCGCAGGCGAGGCGGCTTTGTCGCGCAAGCTCTTCAGGAGCTCAACTTTGCGCCGGATCCAGGCGATGAAACTTTGTGCCGGACATGAAAAAACGGCGGCTCCGGATCCGGATGCCGCCGTTTTTTCTGCTGTCGTTTTTGCCTGCGCTTACATCGCGCAGCAATCAGAGCCTGGCCAGACGGTCCAGCGCCAGTTGCAGGGTTTCATCCTTCTTGGCGAAGCAGAAGCGCACGATGCCGGATTCCTTGGGCGTGTTGTAGAAGGCCGAGACCGGAATCGCCGCCACACCGATTTCGGTGGTCAGCCATTTGGAGAATTCAGCCTCCGGCAAATCCGAAATGGCGCCGTATTCCACGCACTGGAAATAGGTGCCTTCCGACGGCAGCAACTTGAAGCGGGTGTTTTTCAGGCCGTCGCGGAACAGGTCGCGCTTGCGCTGATAGAAGGCCGGCAGGTCCAGATACGGCGCGGGATTCTTCATGTAGGCCGCCAGACCGTATTGCACCGGCGTATTGACGGTGAACACATTGAACTGGTGCACCTTGCGGAATTCAGCTATCAAGGCCGCCGGCGCTGCCACGTAGCCGACCTTCCAGCCGGTCACGTGATAGGTCTTGCCGAAGCTGGAATTGATGAAACTGCGCTGCGCCAGCTCAGGGTGGCGGCTCAGCGATTCATGCGGTTGCTGGTCGAACACCATGTGTTCATACACTTCGTCGGACAAGATCAGGATGTCGGTGCCGCGCACGATGTCGGCCAGCGCCTGAATGTCGGCCGCCTTGAGCACGGTGCCGGTCGGATTGTGCGGGGTGTTGACCATGATCATGCGCGTCCTGGGCGTGACCGCTGCGGCCACTTTGTCCCACGGCACGCTGAAGCCATTGGCGTCGACCGTCATCTGCACAAACACCGGAATGCCGCCGGCCAGTTCGATGGCGGGCACGTAGCAGTCGTAGGCCGGTTCCAGCACGATCACTTCATCGCCGGCATGCACCGCGCACAAGACCGAGGTCAGCACGCCTTGCGTGGCGCCCGCGGTGACGGTGATTTCGCTGACCGGATCGTAGGCGTAGCCGTACAGCGCCTTGACCTTTTGCGCGATCGCTTCGCGCAAGACCTGCACGCCGGCCATCGGTGGATATTGATTGAGGCCATCCTGCATGGCGCCGGTCACGGCTTGCACCAGCGCCGGGTCGCAGTTGAAGTCGGGGAAGCCCTGGCCGAGGTTGACTGCGCCGCGTTCGCTGGCGAGCGCCGACATGACGGTGAAAATGGTCGTGCCGACATTCGGCAGCTTGGAAACGATATTGGCTGGATTGCTCATTGCGGGCGGTGCATGAATGCTGTTGTTTTAATCTGAACGAGTCGGCTATTTTAGCCGGAATCGCTGTCTCCTATCTTCTGCCGGCGCTGAGGCCGGCATGTCTTGCTGCAAATACAGGTACAAGGTGGTTCAGGAAAGTGCGCGCGGCACATGCAGTTCTGCGTTCCAGGCCTGCGGCGGGATGATGCGGAACATCCCCTTGTTCAGGGTTTTTCGCGCCAGCTTGAGCAAGGCCTTGTCCTTGGTGATCAGAACATCCGCGCCCGACTGCAAGGCCAGTTCCAGAAACTTCTGATCGTCCTTGTCGCTGCACAGCGGCAGGCCGAAGCTGTTCACGCCGGCGACCGGCAAGCAAGTGATCAACTGATCGAAGGCGGCGCAGATGTCCGGCTTGTCGGCTTCGGTCAGCGGCAGGTGAGGGTAGTTCAGCACCGCCATCCATTCGTTGCGGCAATCGTCGCGCGTCACCGCCTGAATCGACTTGTCGCGCAGGGCTTGCAGCAAGGCATCCCAGCGCGGATCGCGGAACACGAACAGATCGAGACAGACATTGGTGTCCAGCACTACACGCGGCAGGGTGGCAGATCCGGCTGCGCTGCTGCCATCATTCAGTTCTGCCGCAGCCGCCGGCACTGCGCTTGTCGCTATGGTATTTGTCACTTCAGTTTCGGAAATCAATATTCAACCGCATTCAATCAATTGTCTATGCCCCGGTTAGGCTCCGGCGCGATGGCGCCCGGCTTGCTAATGTCGACGCCGGCATCCAGCAGATCGTAACCCTGATCGGTCACACGCCAGAAATTATGCATGTCCACCGCTACCAGACTGCGGTCATGCAGCAGGCGCAGATGATGCAGAATTTGCTCGGGAGGAACGTTTTGCGAACTCAGACCGCTCTGGATCTTTTCGACATCGCCGTAGGTCGTGCCGAATGTGGACAGAGTTTTAAGAATGTCCGCCATCAAAGCTTTATCGCGCTTCATGTCTCCTCCATGTGAATTCCGTTTCGCATGAGCCGACCCCGGAATGTGGCCGATTGTCACGCAAGACCGAGGATGCCTGCAGCATACCTCAGTCAACCGCAGCCTGCATGTGCTCGCGCCCATACAGCAGGCTCTTGATCAGCCTGACTGCATCTGCATCGTTAACGACAGGCTGGCGATAACTTGATGCCAGGCATCACCGATTGTCGATGCGGCAACATCCGACTGAAAAAAAGCGGCCGTATCAGGGCCGCTTTTCATGCACATGCGCAAACGCCCGGCTCAGAACTGTTCCCATGAACCGCCGTCATCATTGCCGCTGGGCAGCGGTTTGCTATCGGCTTTCCTGGGCGGCAAGGCCGGTGCCGACTTGTGCGCCAGCGGCTTGGCCTGAGTCTGGCTCGGGCTGATTGTTTTCAGCGGCGCTGCGGGCGGTTTGCGCAGCACTGCAGAATGTGAAGCAGGCTGGCCTGCATGGCTCAGTTGCGAGCGATCCAGTTTGAACACACTGACGATTTCAGCCAGCTTGCCGGCCTGATCCTGCAAGGACTGAGCCGCTGCGGCAGCTTGTTCCACCAGTGCTGCGTTTTGCTGGGTAACCTCGTCCATCTGGGTGATGGCGGTGTTGACCTGTTCGATGCCGGAACTCTGTTCCTGGCTCGCTGAAGAAATTTCGCCGACGATGTCGGTCACGCGGCGTACGCTGTTCACCACTTCACTCATGGTGTTGCCTGCCTGTTCCACCAAGCGGCTACCGGCGTCGACCTTTGCCACGGAGTCGTCAATCAGTCCCTTGATTTCCTTGGCTGCGGCCGCCGAGCGTTGCGCCAGGCTGCGCACTTCCGAAGCCACGACGGCGAAACCGCGTCCCTGTTCGCCGGCACGCGCCGCTTCCACCGCTGCATTCAAGGCCAGAATATTGGTCTGGAAGGCGATGCCGTCGATGACGCTGATGATGTCGACGATCTTCTTTGACGAGGCATTGATCGACCCCATGGTGTCGACCACCTGGCCGACCACGCTGCCGCCCTGGCTCGCCACTTCCGATGCCGATACCGCCAGTTGGTTGGCCTGGCGCGCATTGTCTGCATTCTGTTTGACGGTGGAGGTAATTTCCTCCATCGCCGAGGCCGTTTCTTCCAGTGAGCTGGCCTGCTCCTCAGTGCGCGAAGAGAGATCCAGATTGCCGCTGGCAATTTCAGAGGAGGCGGTGCCGATGGTGTCCGTGCCCTGACGCACCTGACTCACGATGCGGAACAGGCTGTCGTTCATGGCCTTCAGCGAAACCATCAGGCGACCGGTTTCATCCTTGCTGGAGGGGTGGATTTCGGCCGTCAGGTCGCCTTCCGCCACACGCTGCGCAATATCGACCGCTTCCTGCAGCGGACGCGAAACCACGCGCGCCACCCACATGGCCAACAGCATGCCCAGAGCTATGCAAGAGGCCAGCAGCACGCCGATCAGGATGCGCGAGGATTCATAAGTGACCTGGGCATCGCGATCCGCCTTGTTGCTGCCGTCCTGATTGATGGCCACCAGCTTGTCGACGGTATCGAACAGTTTCAGATAAACCGGAGTCGATTGCTGCAGCAAGACGTCGCGGGCCTCCGTGTTTTTCTTGTCGCGCACCAGATCCGCCATTTTCTTGTGGATGGCGAGGAAGGATTCGAAATCGCTTTGCAGAATGCCGAAGTGCTGCTTTTCAAAATCGGTGTCAACCAGCGGCGCGTAACTGGCCATTCCTTTTTTGATGGCAGTGAACTGTTCTTCGACCTTGCTTTCCGTTACGGCGAAGGTCTGATCGCTGTCGGCCAGCAAGTGCTGCAATTGCAAGGTGCGGATGCGCGCCAGCGCGACCTTGATTTCCAGTGTGTAGCGTACGCTGGGCAGCCAGTTGGTGGCGATGTCGGTCGAGGCCTGGTTGACCTTGGCCAGTTGAACCACCGAGAAAATACCCTGGCCGGTCGCCAGCAGCAGGATCACGGCGAAGGTGATGAGCAGCTTCTTGGCGATGCGCAAGTCATAGAACCATTTCATGTTTTGCCCCTGTTGGATTAAGCATACGGCGCAGCGGGGAAGCCACGCCACGGTGTGGCGATTGATGGCGTCGGTATTCGTGCTTGCTCTGTCGGATTGCGGCTAAGCCTTGGTGCCGAGCTGCAACTTCGGACCGGGCCGGCTTTGCCGCTACATGCGACGAATTCGAGGTGCTCAGGTGCCACGTATAGGTGGCTGAGGATCGCGGCCGGCCGATGATGATTGCGGCAACGATGAAGATGTTTTTATCCTGACCCGGCACCTGGACGATTGGGCGACGGGTTGGGGAAAGATCAGTGTAGACCCCGTATGCCGCTTGTTAAAGCGCCATTAACAGCGGATTTCTCGTCCATATCGGCGGACGCTGTTTCTTTTTTTGCAATTCTTGATCTGAAATGAGAATACGTGCTCCAAGGACGGAAGGGGGCTTGCCTGCCACGCGCAAGCGCTGAGCTTTCGGTATGATTGCGGCACTTACGCATTTACTGTCTGGATCGAAAACTCATGCTGATTGTTTTGTCCCCCGCCAAGTCGCTCGACTACGAAACCCCTGCTGTTACCGACATCCATACCAAGCCCGGCTTCGTTCCGCGTTCGGCCGAACTGATCGAGGTGCTGAAGAAGCTCTCACCGGCCCAGATCGGCAGCCTGATGGGCATTTCCGATCAACTGGCGGTGCTCAATACCAACCGCTATGCCAACTGGTCGACCAGGTTCACCACCAAGAACGCCAAACAGGCGGTGCTGGCTTTCAACGGCGATGTCTACGAAGGCTTGGACGCGGCGTCGCTGTCAGCCAAGCAGCTCGACTACGTCCAAGCGCATGTGCGTATTCTGTCGGGCCTGTACGGCATGCTCAGGCCGCTCGACCTGATGCAGCCGTATCGCCTGGAAATGGGCACCAAGCTGGCCAATCCGCATGGCAAGGATCTGTATGCCTTCTGGGGTGATCAGGTGACCGAGTCGCTCAATGGTGAACTGGAGCAGCAAAAGGCGCCGGTGCTGGTGAATCTGGCGTCGGAGGAATACTTCAAGGTGGTGCGTCGCAAGGTGCTCAAGGCCAAGGTCATCGCACCCGTGTTCGAAGACTGGAAGGGCGGCAAGTACAAGATCATTTCCTTCTACGCCAAGCGCGCCCGCGGCCTGATGGCGCGTTACGCGGCGCTGAAGAACATCAGCCAGCCGGAGAAGCTGAAAGGCTTCGACCTCGACGGCTATGCTTTTGCCGAAGACGCTTCATCGGAAAGCAGCTGGGTGTTTCGCCGCCGTATCGCCGACTGAGTTGCCGGCCGCTCGCTGCGGCCGGTTTTTCAGGTTTGCAGCAAGCATAAAAAAAGCCTCGCAATTTATATTTGCGAGGCTTTTGTTTGGCCTGTCCGGCTTGTTACCGAATTACCAGATCTTCCACCATGGCTTGTCCTTGGCTTTCGGGCCGCCGGTGAAGTAAGCACTCTTCGGATACGTCGCCTGAATGATGCGCAGGGTGTCGTCGCGCAGCTTGTCCTGACCCAGTGCATCGTAGGAGCGCATCATGATGAACAATGCTTCCTCGTTGGCCGGTGCGTCCGGATATTCCTTGACCGCCGACTGGGCGCGGTTGGCCGCCGAGACATAGGCGCCGCGACGGAAGTAGTAGCGCGCCACGTGAACGTCGTAGGACGCCATCGCATTGACCAGATAGTTCATGCGGGCGATAGCATCCGGGGTGTATTTGCTTTCCGGGAAGCGTTCGGCCAGCAGCTTGAACGAATCGAAAGCATCGCGCATGGCTTTGGGATCGCGTTCTGTGTTGTCCTGATCGGTGAAGGTGTCGAAAATGCTGGTGCGATCATTGAAGTTGATCAGGCCGCGCAGGTAGTACATGTAATCGACATTAGGATGATTCGGGTGCAGCTTGATGAAGCGATCCACTGCGGCCAGGCCTTGCGCCTGCTCGTTCTGACGGTAGTAAGCGTAGGCGATATCCATCTGCGCCTGTTGCGCATAAGTGCCGAAGGGATAACGGGATTCCAGCTTTTCGAAGTACTTGATGGCCTTTTCGTAACCACCTGCATTCAGTTCATCCTTGGCTTCCGAGTATAATTTCGACGCAGACCAGCCGACTGTTTCATCTTTCTGTTCCGGCAACAGACCGCAGGCCGTCAAAGACAGTGCGAATGCGACGGTGACCAACTTCAATAAGAATTTTTGCATGACTTGTTTGCTTGACTGATTGCCGGGCGACAGGTGATGCCGTACCGGACGATGTGCAAAATGAAAAAGATACCCAAAAAACAATCCGCAGATTATAGCTGATGTCACGTACCAAACTCCCTCAGATTACAAATGTAGAGACGTCCGTAAGGATCGATCAAGCCGAAGCGCTCGAATTGGAAGATGGCGACGAAGCCGTCGACGATTTTTCAACCGAACTTGCGCCCATTTCACTCAAGATGACCGACGATGCCTGCGGGCAGCGTCTGGATAAAGTTCTGTCAGGACTGATTCCCGAATTCTCGCGCAGCCGCATCCAGCAATGGATAGAGGCCGGCCACGTGACCGTGGACGGCGCCCCGGCGCGCAATAAGATGACCGTGCTGGGCGATGAACTGGTCGAGGTGCTGCCGCAGGCGGCGCCGCAGGACAACGCCTACCAGGCCGAGGCGATGGACCTGGACATCGTGCACGAAGACAAAACCATCCTGGTGCTCAACAAGCCGGCCGGGCTGGTGGTGCATCCCGCCGCCGGCAACTGGAGCGGCACGCTGCTCAACGGTTTGCTGCATCACTGCCCGGCGCTGGCCAACGTGCCGCGCGCCGGCATCGTGCACAGGCTGGACAAGGACACCAGCGGCCTGATGGTGGTCGGCAAGACGCTGGCCGCGCAGACCGATCTGGTGCGCCAGTTGCAGGCGCGCAGCGTCAAGCGCCAGTATCTGGCGCTGGTGTGGGGCACGCCGCCGCTGAGCGGCACCGTGGATGCCGCCATGGCGCGTCACCCGCGCGATCGCATCAAGATGGCGGTGTCGCAGAGCATCACCGCCAAGCCGGCCGTCACGCATTACCGCAAGCTGGCCGGCGGCATGCTGGACGGCAAGGCGGTCAGCCTGATGCATTGCCGGCTCGAAACCGGCCGCACGCACCAGATCCGGGTGCACATGCAATCGCTGGGCTTCGCGCTGGTAGGCGACACTCTGTACGGCAAGCAGCATCTGGCAGCGTACTTTCCGCGCCAGGCCTTGCAGGCGGCGCGGCTGGGGCTGATTCATCCGTCTTCGGGCAAGCCGCGGCTATGGTCGGCGCCGATGCCGGCAGACTTCGCCGATCTGTTGCAACGTTCCGGCATTGCCGCCTCGGCAGCGGACTTCCCGGACGAGGAAGATGACTGAGTAGTGGCGTAGTGTGAGTCGGGGAATAGGAAGAGTCGGTCACGGCTGCATGAACTTGCCTGCAGCCGTTTTTCTTTACCCGGCCTGACCTGGTTTTACTGTCTTTTCATCCTGTTCTGCCGCCCCAGGGGCGTTTCGGAGACTTCCGCATGCAATTACTGATTCCGGACTGGAATGCGCCGGTCAATGTCGGCGCCTTCACCACGCTGCGCCAGGGCGGCGTCAGCCTGCCGCCTTATGCCGACGCGGATGGCAGCGGGGGGCTTAATCTCGGCCTGCATGTGGCCGACGACGCCACGCTGGTGCTGCACAATCGCGCTTTGCTGCGCAGTATCCTGCCGCAGGAGCCGGCCTGGCTGTCGCAGGTGCACGGCACCCAGGTAGCGGATGCCGCGCGCGTGATCCTGGGCGATGAGGCCGATGCCAGCATCAGTACCTTGCCCGGTGCGATTTGCGTGATGATGACCGCCGACTGTCTGCCGGTGCTGTTCTGCGACCGCGCCGGCAGCGTGGTCGGCGCCGCGCATGCCGGCTGGCGCGGACTGGCCGCCGGCATTCTTGAAAACACGGTGGCCGCGATGCGTGCGCGCGGTGCCGAAGACATCATGGCCTGGCTAGGCCCGGCCATCGGCCCGCAGCAGTTTGAAGTCGGCGCCGACGTATTGCAGGCCTTCGCTGCGCAAGACGGGCAGGCGCACGCCGCCTTTGCGGCGATCGATGGGCGCGACGGCAAATATCTGGCCGACATCTATCAGCTGGCGCGCTTGCGCCTGAATCGTGCCGGCGTGCAGGAGATTTCCGGCGGCGGCCTGTGCACGGTCAGCGATCCGCGCTTCTATTCCTATCGCCGCGACAAGACCACCGGACGCATGGCTTCCCTGATCTGGCTGAAGTAAGCGGCATATCGGTGTCAATGCAGGCAGGCGGGGAGACGATATTCCCGCCGTTTTTTTGTCCCTCGTGTTTTCAGATTGGTGCGGTTCGCCCGACTGCGCTACAGCCAGGTTTCTTTGCGGAAATTTTTCCTTGAGCCGCCATCCCCATCCGCCATCATCAGCCTCGCTCCCGCATAAAACGCCTTTCAAGCGGTCTTCAACTGGCGAATCTCGTCGCCCGGATATTTTTCCAGCAACACTGTAGAAATTATTTTATTTAAATTTCTCGCTCCTTGAGAAGCTTGCGCATAAAGTGAGAATTTAAATTTATAGTACATCCATGGATGCCACTGATACCCCAAGTATTGTCGACCGCGTACTGCATGTGCTGGCCTGTGTGGCCAAGGCAGGACGTCCCATCAGCGCCAAGCAGATCGCCGCACAGGTGGCGCTGCCGCTGAGTACCGTCTATCGCCATCTGGCGGCGCTCAAGAAATGGGGCCTGCTGCAGGAACACATGGACAGCGGCCTGTTCGAGCCCGGTCCGACCGGGGTGCAACTGGCCTGGGGCTTCGATCAGAACTCCAACCTGATCAGCCAGAGCCGCGAAGAAATCAGCGCGCTGGTGGCGCGCACCGGCGAGAGCGTTGGCCTGCTGGTCTACATCAACGGCCAGATGGTGTGCATCGCCATGGAAGAAGCCGATCAGCCGCTGCGCTGTTCCTTCGTCAAGGGCCGCGCCCATTCCATGTTCAAGGGCGCCTCGGCCAAGAGCCTGCTGGCGTTCTTGCCGCGCAGTTTGCAACAGCGCCTGATCGATACCGAATACGCCGGCGCGCCGCAAGAGGGCGAGGCCCTGCACGCGCAGATGGCTGAAGTCCGCAAGCGCGGTTACGCCATCAGCGAAAGCGAAGTCGATTTCGGCGTGTGGGGCGTGAGCGCGCCGCTGCTGTCGCACAACGGTCGTCTGGAAGGCACCTTGACCCTGATGGCGCCGGCCTTGCGCGTCGGCGAGCGCGAAGCCGAACTGATCCGCCTGACGCGTGAAACCGCCGAGCGCATCTGCAACCGATTTTGAAATGAGGGATCGGCGGCCAGCGTCCGTGCGGTCCGGCAGTCTGTGTTTCGTTTCTGTTTCGTTTGTCTCTTTGTTCTTCTCTTTTTTCGCCAGGACTTCATCCGGCATCCGTTCGCCCAGCATTTCCGTCCATCTCAAGGAACCATGATGAAAATTTCCAAGCTCTTGTGTGCATGTGCCGCTGTTTTTTCCCTGCTGACCGCCGTTGCGCCGGCAGCGTCCGCCGCCGATGACGTGATCCGCGTCGGCACCGATGCCACCTTCCCGCCCATGGAATTTCTCAAGGACGGCAAGCGCACCGGCTTCGACATTGAACTGATCGAAGCGCTGGCCAAGAGCATGGGCAAGAAAGTGCAATGGGTGGACATCGATTTCAAGGGCCTGATCCCGGGTCTGATTTCCAATCGCTTCGACATCGCCGCCTCGGCCATCTACATGACCGACGATCGTCGCAAGGTCGTCAATTTCAGCGATCCTTACTATCGTGGCGGTCTGGCGGTGCTGGTGCGTCGCGACGACAAGAGCATCAACGTGCCGGCCGATCTGGTCGCGGGCAAGAAGGTATCGGTACAGGTCGGCACCAAGTCGGTTGGCTATCTGAAAGACAATTTCCCGACCGTGGAACGGGTCGAGGTTGAAAAGAACCAGGCCATGTTCGATCTGCTGGCCACCGGCCGCGTCAATGCCGCCGTCACCGGCCGTCCTGCCGCAGTGGAATATGCCAAGGTGCAACCGCAAGTGCGCGTGCTCGACAAGGGCCTGACCACCGAGCTGTACGGCTTTGCGATGCGCAAGAACGATACTGAACTGGCCTCGCAACTGAACAAGGCATTGCAGACGCTGCGCACCAACGGCGTCTACACCAGGCTGACCGACAAGTGGTTCGGCAAGAGCGAGTAATTCGCTCCGACTGCCGGCCCGTACGACGTGATCTGCAGAGACGCGCGTGCCGGCAGCTCTGAACGACATCGGATTTTCGCTTGCATGATCCGATTGCCAGATTGTCTAAATTGCCGCGCTTTTTTCACACGCCTGATTTCCGTGGCCCGTCTCCGACGCGCAAATGACTCAAGCGAAAAACGCGGCGGCACGCGCGCTCTTCTTTTTCGAACCAAGCATCCGCAGCAGGCCTGCAACACCGGCCTGACGGGGGATTCTTTTTAGCTGCAATGTAGCTGCAAGCCGGAGCCAACATATGGATTTTGATTTTTCACCGGTCTGGGCGAGCTGGCGCGAACTGCTGTCGGGCGCCGCCGTCACGGTCGAGGTCACCGCCGCCGCGCTGGTGCTCGGCTGCGTCCTCGGTTTGCTGGTGGGGCTCGGTCGGCTGTCGCCGCAGCGGCGCTTCATCTATTCGCTGTGCACCGTCTACCTGACCCTGATTCGCGGCACGCCGCTGCTGGTGCAACTGTTCATTCTGTTTTTCGGCTTGCCGCATTTCGGCATCCTGCTGCCCGCCTATGTCTGCGGCATTCTGGGTCTCGGCATTTACAGCGGCGCCTACGTTTCGGAGATCGTGCGCGGCTCCATTCAGTCGATAGAAAAAGGTCAGATGGAAGCGGCGCGTTCGCTCGGCATGCCCTACAAGATCGCCATGCGTCGCGTGATTTTGCCGCAAGCCTTCGTGCGCATGATTCCGCCGCTCGGCAATGAGTTCATCGCGCTGATCAAGAACTCGGCACTGGTGTCTCTGCTGACCATCGCCGACGTCATGCACGAAGGTGAAAAGATCATCAGCGTGTCTTACCGCTCGCTGGAAGTCTATCTGGTGATCGCCCTGATTTATCTGGTGCTGACCGGCACCACTACATTGATTCTGCGCAAGATCGAACAGGTCCTGCGTTCGGATGGGAGAGTCTGATGAACCTGAACAATGCGGGCAGCCAAGCCATCATTGAAGTCAAAGGCCTGAAGAAATCCTTCGGTTCGCACGTGGTGCTGCAGAACATCGATTTCACCGTCCAGCCCAGCCAGGTGGTGGTCGTGATCGGCCCCAGCGGCTCCGGCAAGAGCACCTTTCTGCGCTGCCTGAATGGTCTGGAAACCGCCGAAGGCGGCACCATCCGTGCCTGCGGTCACGCCGTGGTGGAGCAGGGCAAGATGATGCCCGAAGCCAAACTCGATGCCCTGCGCACGGAAGTCGGCATGGTGTTCCAGTCCTTCAATCTGTTTCCGCATCTGAGCGTGCTGGACAACATCACCCTGGCGCCCACCGCCTTGCGCGGCGTGCCGCGCAAGCAGGCCGAAGAGCAGGGCCGCCAGCTGCTGAAAAAAGTCGGGCTGGAGCACAAGGCCGATGTCTATCCCGGCACCTTGTCCGGCGGGCAGAAGCAGCGCGTGGCGATTGCCCGCGCGCTGGCGATGGAACCCAAGGTCATGCTGTTCGATGAGCCGACGTCCGCGCTCGATCCCGAACTGGTGGGTGAAGTGCTGCAAGTGATGCAGAACCTGGCGGCGGAAGGCATGACCATGCTGATCGTCACGCACGAAATGGGCTTTGCGCGCGAAGTGGCCGACGTGGTGGTGGTGATGGATCAGGGCAGTATCGTCGAAGCCGGACCGCCGGCCCAGATCTTCACCGCACCGAAAGAAGCGCGCACGCGCAGCTTCCTGCAAACCATGCTGGCGCGCGAGGCTTCGCATGCCATCTGAAGCGAGGCAAGCCGTGGCTGCGCTGGATTCGATCGTCTCGCTGCAGCGGCTGCTGGAGATTCCGGCGCAGTCCTGGAAGAACCAGGGTGGCAGCACGCGCGAGCTGCATGTGGAACCGCCCGACAGCGATTTCAATTCCTTCATCTGGCGCGCCAGCGTGGCCGATGTCGATGCCGACGTTCCGTTTTCCACCTTTGACGGCGTTGCCCGCACCATCGTGCTGCTGGCCGGCGACGGTTTCGAAATACAGGTCGACGGCGCCAAGGTGCACGAACTGAGCAAAGCGTTTCAGCCGTTTTCCTTTGCCGGCGAAGCGGCGCTCAACGTGCGCCTGTACGGCGGCGGCACGCTGGATTTTAATCTGATGGTCAGGCGCAGCGACGCCGACGGCGAAGTCGTCGTCCTGAACGAACAGAATTCGCGGCGCTTGCCGGCGGCCACCGTTTTGCTCTACATGGCCAGCGGCGCCGGCCGCCTGACCACACCGCAAGGCGCGCAGCAAAGTCTGCGTGCCGGCGACGTGGTGCGTTTTCACGAAGGCGTCATCCTGCCCGAGCTGATCTGCGCCAGCGGCGCGGCGGCGCTGGCGGTACGGATTCATCGCAAGCGCCGGGCCGAACCGGCCTGAGCCGCCCCGGACCCTATTGAACCTGTCACAACCATGAACCAAGCAACACCTAAGAGTCTGTTCGCCGATCTGGCGCTGTTGCCGCAAGGCTGGTGCCGCAATGTCATCCTGAGCTGGGACGCCAACGGCGATCTCAGCAGCGTGACGCCGGACAGCATCTATTCACCGGCCATGCGCCGCGCCGCCGGCCCTGTGCTGCCCGGCATGCCGAATCTGCATTCGCATGCCTTCCAGCGCGCCATGGCCGGTCTGACCGAAACCATGGGCGATCCGGCCGATTCTTTCTGGAGCTGGCGCACGCTGATGTACCGTTTTGCCCAGCGTCTGCAACCCGAGCATTTGCAGGCGATCGGTCTGCATCTGTATATCGAGATGCTGAAAGCCGGCTACACCTCGGTCTGCGAGTTTCACTATCTGCATCATGCGGTCGGAGGCCAGGCCTATGCCAATCCGGCGGAACTTTCCGCACGCATCGTCAGCGCCGCCGACGAGGCCGGCATCGGCATGACGCTGCTGCCGGTGCTGTATCAATACAGCGGCTTCGGCGCCACCGCGCCGTCGACGCAGCAGGCGCGCTTCATCTCGTCGCCGGAATGGATACTCGATCTGCGCGCGCGCATGAAAAGGGATTTCCCGGAAAACGGCAGCCGCCGCTACGGCGTGGCGCCGCATTCGCTGCGTGCCGTTTCCGACGCCAGCCTGAAGCGGCTGGTGCAGGGCCTGAATGCGACGCCCGGCGACGCCGACGCGCCTATCCATATTCACGTGGCGGAACAGACGCGCGAGGTTGACGATTGCCTGGCGGCATTCGGCCGTCGCCCGGTGCAAATGTTGTTTGAACAGCAGCAGGTCGATGCACGCTGGTGTCTGGTGCATGCCACCCACATGAGCGACGACGAATACCGTGATGTGGCCGCCAGCGGTGCGGTGGTGGGTTTGTGCCCGACCACCGAGGCCAATCTGGGCGACGGCATCATCGATGCCCGGCGCCTGCTGGAAGATGGCGCCAGCTGGGGCGTGGGCTCGGACAGCAATGTCTGCGTCAATCCATGGGCAGAGCTGCGCTTGCTGGAGTACGGCCAACGCCTGCAGCATCGCCGCCGCAACGTGCTGGCCAATCCTCAGGCGCCGGCCGTGGCCGATCGCTTGCTGCAGCAGGCGATCGCCGGCGGCGCCGGTGTCAGCGGCCGCCGCGTGGCCGGCCTGACGGTGGGGCAGCGCGCCGATTTCCTGGTGCTGGACGGCGAAGACGCCAACCTGGCCGGACGCGCACCTGCGCAATTGCTCTCCGCACTGGTATTCTGCGAGCACAATGAGAACCCGGTACGCGACGTGTTTGTCGGCGGCAGGCAAGTGATCGCCGGCGGTCATCATCCGGAGCAAGCCCGTGCCCGCGCCGCCTATCGCGATGCAGTGACCGGCTTGCTCAAGGACTGAGCGGCTTGCTCATTTGCAGCAAAACCAGACACGCAACAGAAACAAGTTCAAGGATCAGATATGACTCAGGAAGTATTCAAGCTGAAGCAGGGCAGCATTCCCTTGCTGATTTCCATGCCGCACCTCGGCACCGGCCTGCCGGATGATATCCGCGCCATGCTCAATCCGGTCGGCCACGAAGTCGACGACACCGACTGGCATCTCGACCGGCTTTACGATTTCGCCGTCGGCATGGGCGCCTCGATGCTGCGCCCGACCTATTCACGCTACGTGATCGACCTCAATCGTCCGGCCGACGGCAAGAGCCTGTATCCGGGGCAGAACACCACCGGCCTGTGTCCGCTGACCACCTTCGACAATGTGCCGCTGTATCTGGACGGCAAAGAGCCCGATGCCGCCGAAACCGCGCGCCGCTTGCCGTTGTACTGGCAGCCTTATCACGACGCCTTGCGCGCCGAGCTGGATCGCATCAAGGCGCAGCACGGTTACGCTTTGCTGTGGGAAGCGCACTCCATCCGCTCGGTGATTCCGCATCTGTTCGAAGGCGAGCTGCCGGTGTTCAACTTCGGCTCGGTGGACGGCGCCTCGTGCGCGCCGGGTACGGCAGAAGCCTTGCTGGCGCTGGCGCAGAAGATGTCACCGGAATTGCCGGCCGTGCTCAACGGTCGCTTCAAGGGCGGCTTCATCACGCGCAACTACGGCAAGCCGGAGCAGAACGTGTACGCCATTCAGCTCGAACTGGGCCAGCGCAGCTACATGGAGGAGCAACGTCCTTATGCGCTGGATGAAACACTGTCCGCCAGGCTGAAGCCGACGCTGGAGCAACTGATCAGGACCTTCGTCGCCTTCAAGCCGAGCTGATTCGACTGCTCAAGATTGCCGCCGGCCACGCATCTCTGATGTGCGGCCGGCGGTTTTCGTTTCTGCAAACGGCTTCCGATGTCTCGCCGCCCGTGCGTGCATTTTGCTGCGCGCACATCTCATCGTGCCCGCTTGCAATGGGGCGCGTGCGCATACGCGCGTAAGCGCGTAATATTGTGCGCCATAGCTGCAGCGCGAGATTTCCTTTTCCACGACGACATCATGAAAAATAATTACGCTTTCCGTCTGTTGAATGTATTCGCCGAAACGACTTTCGGCGGCAACCCGCTCTGTGTTTTCGAAGACGCCCGCGGCATGGACGATGTCACCATGCAGGCGCTGGCGCTGCAGTTCAATCTCTCGGAAACGACCTTCATCTTTCCTTCAGAAAAAGCCAGCGCCCGCGTGCGCATCTTCACCACCGGCTATGAAATGAAATTCGCCGGCCACCCGACGCTGGGCACTGCACACGTGGTGCGCGAGGTCATGCAGACCGGCGACAAGCTGAGTCTGGAGTTCCTTGCCGGGGTCGTGCCGGCATGGGCGCAGGGCGATGCCTGGACCTTCACCGCGCCGCATGCCGGCAAGCCGAAGACTGCGCCCGGCCAGTTGCCGAAGGCGGAAATGGCAGCCTTGCTGGGGCTGCGCGAAGGCGATCTGCTGGATGCGCCGCTGTGGGTCGATACCGGCGCCGATCAGTTGCTGGTGCCGCTGCGCAATCTCGAGGCGGTGCGTCGTGCCAATCCCGACAGCGCAGCATTGGAGCGGTGGCCCGAAAGCAGTCTGGGCCGCAAGACCGCGTATATCTTTGCCTTCGATCCGGATCAGCCGGGGCGTGTGCTGGCGCGCTATTTCTTTTCCAAGAAGGGCGGGGGCGTGGCGGAAGATCCGGGCACCGGTTCGGCCTGTGCCAATCTGGGCGGCTGGCTGATCGCCAATGGCCGTTCGTTGCCGGCGGCCTATCAGGTGGATCAGGGTGCGATGGTGGATCGTCCTTGCCGCTTGCTGCTGAACGTGACTGAAGAGGGCGCGATTCAGGTCGGCGGCAAGGTACTCGAAATCGGGCGCGGCCAGATCAGCATCTGATCATTCGGTGACCCCGGTGACGCAAGATCGCACATCCCGGTCTTGCGCCGCAGCGACACCGCTCAGGAAAAGTCTTCATGTCACTCCCCAATCTCTTCAGACTGCTGTTGCTCGGCGCCATCTGGGGCGCCAGCTTCATGCTGATGCGCATCGCAGCGCCGATGATCGGCCCCATGCTGACTACCTTCGGGCGTGCATTTCTGGGCGCGATCACGCTCTACGTGTTCGCCCGTTCGCGCGGCGTGGACTTCGCCTGGCGCAAGAATTTCCGTGTGTATCTGGTGATCGGTCTGGCCAATACGGCGATTCCCTTCAGTTTGTTTGCCTGGTCGGCGCTCTATATTCCCTCGGCCTACATGGCGACCATGAATTCGCTGACGCCGATTTTCACCGCCTTGTTCGGCCTCATGATGCTGAATGAAAGACTCAGCATCTTGCGCTTGCTGGCATTTTTACTCGGCCTGTTCGGCGTCGCCGTGCTGGTCGGTATCGGCCCCACCGAGGTCACGCCGCTGGTGATAGCCGGCGTGCTGGCCGCCACCGGGGCGGCGGTCAGTTATGGCTTCGCCGCCACCTACACGCGCATGAAGGCCGGCGGCATCGCCGCGCCGGCCACCGCCGCCGGCAGCCAGTTCGCCGCCGCGGTGTGTCTGTTGCCGTTCGCGCTGCCGGGTCTGCCGCATGCCTTTGAAGCCGGCAACTGGCAGGTGCTGGCCGCCGTGCTGGTGCTGGGCGTGGTGTGTACCGGCGTGGCCTATGGTTTGTTCTTCCATCTGATTTCAAAGGAAGGCGCGACCAAGGCGGTGACCGTGACCTTTCTGATTCCCGCCACCGCGATTATCTGGGCCTGGCTGCTGCTGGGGGAGCCGGTGACGGCGGGTACGCTGATCGGCCTTGCGATTGTGTTGCTGGCGACCGGCATGGCACTGGGCATCGGATTGCCGGGACGGCGTGCAGCCGGCCTGCGCTGAATGTGGTGCATGAGCTGAATCAACTGAATCAACTGAATCAACTGAATCGGCAGACATCGATGCCGGCCGGCATTCAAAAAAATAAATGAGGAGACAAGACATGCACAAAGAGGTGGCATTGATTACCGGTTCGACTTCCGGCATCGGCCTTGCTGTTGCGCACCGGCTGGCGGCAGACGGATTTGCGGTGGTGCTGCATTCCCGCTCTTCATCGGCGGCGGGCGCCGCGCTGGTGGCTGAAATAGTCGCCGTCGGCGGTGATGCGATTTACGTCCAGGCCGATCTGGCCGATGACAGCGATCGCATCCGGCTGGTGCGCAGCGCATGCGAGCAATGGGGCCGGCTGGATGTGCTGGTCAACAATGCCGGCATCAGCAAGGTGATCGCGCACGGCGATCTTGCCGCCGTCACTTCCGACATCTGGCAGACGCTGAACGAGGTCAATGTGGTCGCACCGTTCCGGCTGGTGGCCGAGGCCGAAAGCGCGCTGCGAGAATCTGCGCGCAAGGGCGGACCGGCCTGTGTGGTCAACATCAGTTCGCATGCCGGCGTACGGCCCAAGGGCGCCTCGATTCCCTATGCCGCGACCAAGGCTGCGCTGAATCAGGTCACCCGCATGCTGGCCGTGACGCTGGCGCCGGACATCCGCGTCAACGCCGTCGCACCGGGTCTGGTCGATACGCCGCTGACGGCGGACTGGACCGCGGCGCAACAATTGTGGCGCGAACGCGCGCCGATGCGACGCGCGGCGCAGCCGGAAGACATTGCGCAAGCGGTAGCGATGCTGATCGCTTCACGCTATCTGACCGGTGAAATCCTGTTGTCGGACGGCGGTCTGAATCTGACTTGAGTCTGAGCTGAAGCGCGCGTATCCGCATTGCCATGCAGCGCGGATTTCCAACTTCATCCCATCCCAAAACAAAAAAAGTCCGATCGCCGGTGAAGACGATCGGACTATGAAAGCAGTGATATGTTCGCATTACACTGCTGGCACTGCTGACGTCCGGCTGCTCTGACAACCGGACATCCCTCAAGAGAAGGAGTCGCTTCCGGGGCTCAATCGGAAGCGAACATATTGCATGGCGCGGCGCCGCAGGACGTGCAGCGCTGCGCCGGCATCATCAGAACTTGTGGCGGATACCGACGTTGAACAGCTTGTCGGACTTGCCATTGCCGGTCGCCTTGTAAGCAACGGCCGAACCGTTTTGCAGACGCGAGACGCTGGTGTACAGGTTGGTGCGCTTCGACAGGTCGTGGGTGTAGCCCAGAGCGATCTGGGTTGCATCCGCGTGATCCACAGCCTTGTCATACTTGTGGATGATCGATGCCATGATCAGATCGGCAGGCGTGATGCGTGCTTGCAGACCCAGCAATGCGTCGCGGGTGTTCAGCGTGCCGACGCCCTTGTTGATGGCGTAGCCGGCGAAGGCCGAGATCATGCCGAAGTTGTAGTTGCCGCCCAGCAGGGTGGTCTTGGCCGCATCGGAACCGGTTGCGTTCTTGGTGTTCTGATGCGTCAGCACCACTTGCACAGGGCCGCCCGAGTAACCGAAAGCGCCGGCTACGGTGCGGTTTGCCGAGTTGTTGCCGGCCACTTCACCGGTGCTGTATGCCAGCTGACCGTTCAGGCCGTTCGTGGCGTTGTAGCTGTAGTTGATGGTGTTGTCGGTGCGGCTGCCGCCGTAGTTGAACAGACGGGCCGAGTCACCTGCCAGCGTGTCGCCGAACGGATCGAACACGGCTGCGTTCGAATACACCATGGTCTGGATGCGACCCAGCTTGACCTCACCGAAGCCGCCGCTCAGGCTCACATACGACTGACGATTGAACAGCACGCCGGCAGTTGACTGGGCGCCGGTGTCAGCGGCGAAACCGCTTTCCAGAACAAAGTTTGCCTTCAGACCGCCACCCAGATCTTCAGTGCCCTTGAAACCGATACGGCTGCCGCTTTGCAGACCACTGTCGACGCGGAACGCGCCGCCTGCACCTGCGTTTTCATAAACGATACCTTCGTCCACCACACCGTAGATGGTGACGCTGCTTTGTGCCGAAGCGGCGGTGGAAATGGTGGCCAGTACGGCCAGAACCAGAAGCGATTTTTTCATTGACGATCCCTGTAATGTAGATTGAAGCATTTGCATGCCCCAGCTTGTGCACGACGGTCCGTTGCCGGCCGTGCTGTTCCCGGATGACTCCGAAAGTGATGCCGCCGTCCTTGCGGACGACGCTTGCCCGATTCCAGGCGTGAGGGCGCGACGCCGGAGCAGCAGATGCGACCGCCGATCAATGCCTGGAAAACTCGGATGGAGAGACTGCGCGCTGCACGCCCTTGCACTGTTGCGGGGCGCTGCAGTAGTGCGCCGTCAGTATTTGGAGATGCGTGATTTCATGTGATAACCCCCCTGCTTTTTTTTGATGTTTTTGATGGTAGTAACTGGGGTTTTTCGTCGCGATAGACAGATGCTGACAAAATCATTAAAGCTGTACTGATATAAAAACAGGGCAGAGTCAGCTTTTGGTCAGTACTGCGTGGATCGATTTTCGGTATTTATTTTTTGTCGCAAACAAGCCAACCATTTGCGTGATGCAATCCATCTGAATTGCTCGGCTTGCACACGCGATTCGGATTGCCGCTACCTGCCGACGCGTGCAGACAGATTTTTCAGCGTGCAGTACACAGCTGGAAAAGATGGGTTTTTACGCATGAAAAATAAGCTAAATATTTTTTAAGAATAGTCGCAAGCCTGCAACAGATTTTTCATTTCTGCGCCGTACGGATCATCTGGAACGCGGCCTTTATTTTTATCAGGCGCGTTCTGAATTTCATGCCTGAGTCGGCATGCGATCGCCGCATTTTCTCGGATGCAAATCAGAATGTGAGCTTGCACCGGATTGAGTCTCTGCTTGCCTATTGTGGTGCGAAATTCAGGCGCACTTATCGCTGCTGCCGGCATGCGCGCACGTGGCAAATGCCGATGGCGCATATGTAAAAATAGCCTGGGTTCGGCAAAAGTCCGTGCGTTGAAAAGCAGGTCGCACGGAAGATCGCGTGCAGCAGAAGACGGCTGGCGAGGGAGGGGGAGGGAAGAGTGAGGCGACGCGCGAATGCGTGCATAAAAAAACGCCACGCGGGTCAGGCGTGGCGTGTAAAAGTCCCAAAGGACACCAGAAGCTGTGATTGCAAAGCGCTGTGCGTGATGCGCAGTCGCCGAATGAAACCGGAGTTGCGTCTTGCTTGCCTGCTGCGGCCGACTCAGGCCAGGCGCGAAGCCTTTTCGATGTTGCGGATGATCCAGCGCGCTACCAGCGTCAGCTGGCTTTCATCCATCGACGGCAGGAAGCGCAATTCGAATTTCTGGCCGTACACGTTCAGCGTGAAATGACCGAACAGAATGCCGACCTTGAGTTTGACCACGTGCTTGAACAACTGGCGGCCGCTGATGGCGTAATCCAGGTAGAGCGCAAAGTCGGGGCCGTCGAAATCGGCATCGCTATCGAGTTCGGCGAAGTGGCCGTAGCGGTCGAGATAGCCGACGCGGCAGGCGTCCGATCCTATGTAAAGCTGTTCAATGATCTTGTCGCGCAAGGCAAGCGGCAGGCCTTTGCGCGGCAGTCCGAAATTGATGCGGACTGCGTCGAATTCTTCTTTTACGACGGACAGGCGTGTCGATGTGTATTGCACTTGAACCTCTGCATTCGTCAAAAAAAACGTCTGACCATGCCGCTTCGGGCAATGGCGTCGTGATGCAAGGGGGATGCCATGCTTTGCCACAAGAATTCCCCCGCTGACATGAATCCCGTCGCTGTTTTGCAGAACTCCGGCAAGTGTAGGCAAAGCGCCTATGCTTGAAAATTACTATATTTTTATAGCGGTAATACTTTGCAGGTATAGAGGGCCGCATGCAGCAGACTTGCCTGAATTCGAGATCATGCGGCCGGCCTCTGCATGCAGCGCGCGCGATGCAAGCGCGTTTTTTCGCCATCAAGGGCAACGAAAATTCTCATCACGGGCTGAGCGTAACGTTTTTAGTTCAAAAGACCTAGCATGTAATTTTTATCCTTTTCGAAAGAAATATTTACGAAGAGGGAGGGCGTGCAGAACGTGCTCCGATACATTTCCAAATGCGCCTGCGCGCTGCTCAGGGCATCTGACCAGCCGCTCAGCTGTGAATGGAATGAAGTATAGAAATGCTGCCGATGCAGGAATTGCAGATTCGGCACAGCTTGGTGCCGATCAGGTATTTGGGATGGAGATCAGGCCGTCGTACTGGCGGGCTGGTGCAGATATGGCGCAGAAATAAACCGGGCGTCGACCCGGCTCAGCGCAAGGCCGACAGGAACTTGATCAGCGCCGGATCATTGCCGATGGAGACGTTGATGCGGAACCAGGGCGTCGGGCTCATGCCGACGCGGAACACCTTGCCCGGTGAAATGCCGATGCCGGCATCGGCGGCCAGGCGCCAGATTTCTTCGGAATTGTCGTAATCAGGATGGCGCAGCCAGACGAATTTTCCGCCGAGCGGACGGCAGAACAACTGATAGCCTAGCGATTCCAGCAGGTCGCAGCTTTGCTGCATGCTGATACTGAGGCGGTAGCGAAGACGCTCCAGATTGCGCCGGTACTGACCTTCGGTCAGGCAATGAAACACCAGCCGTTCATCCAGCTGGCTGCTGGTGATGGAGGCGGTCATCTTCATGTTGGCCAGCTCGTGCATCAGCTTTTCGTTGCCGGCGATGAAGCCGACCCGCATCGCCGACGACAGCGTTTTGGAGAAGCTGCCTATATAGAGTACGCGCGACAATTGATCCAGCGTGGCGATGCGCGGCAGTTGCGGCGCCAGCATGTCGCAGTAGGCATCGTTCTCGACAATGCGGAAATCGTATTGTTCGGCCAGTCGCAACAGGCGGTGCGCATTGCCGGGCGAGATCGAAGAACCGGTCGGCGCGTGCAGCATCGACTGCGTGAACATGGCGACTGGTTTATGTTCCTGCGCCAGTTGCTCCAGCCGGTCAAGATCGGGGCCGTCGGTATTGCGCGGCACCGGCAGCGCGATGGCGCCCTGCATGTGCAGATTGCTGAACAGATTGAAATAGCCCGGGTCATCGACCAGCACCTTGTCGCCAGGCTGCAGCAGGCAGCGAATCACCAGGTCGGTGGCCTGTGAAGCGCCGCTGGTCAGCAGTAGCTGATCCGGCTGCGAATGAATGCCGAGCCCCAGCAACTTGGATTGCAGCAGGGTGCGCAAGGGCGCATAGCCGTAAGGATCGCCGTATTGCGTCAGTGCAGTATCGGCCTTGGATGCGAGCGACTTCAGTCCCGACTTGATCAGGTCGCTGTCCATCCAGCTGGCCGGCAAATGACCGGAGCTGAAATTGGTCATGTCCGGACGCTCTTCAAAATACGAGCGCAGTTGCCACATGTGGTCGAAGTCGCGCGCGATGATGCGGCTGTGCGCCGGTGAGTCGAGCAGATGATGCGGCTTGGTGACGAAGAAACCACTGCGCGGACGAGACTGCAGATAGCCCAGCGCCACCAGTCTTTCATAGGCCTCTGCCACGGTGTGCGCACTGATGTGATGCTGCAGCGCGAAGGTGCGGATGGAGGTGGCGCGTGAACCAGTGCGCAGCACATCGTGTTCAACCAGGCTCTTGAGCTCGTTGACGACCTGTTCGACCAGTGAGGTTTTGCTGTTGCTGGATATCTTGATTAAAGCCATTGCTTCTTGTTTATCTGTACGGTGATCTTCCCGGGACAGCCTTCGTGAGAATTGAGCCGAGCTGCATCATTCATGATGCCTGCGAGGCATGGCTGCAATGCTTTCAGAACATATGGCAGACGGCGCACGGCGGAGGGTATATAGAGGCAGAAAAAGCGCGGCGCGGAGTTATCCGCACGCATGCACGCTATTTGAAGCCGGCCGCTTTCTTCTCGCAAATTTTGTGCCACTTCACGACTGGCGTGAATTTTTCACGATAATGGCGAAGCGCACCGCATGCATATGGCAACCGTCCTCGCAGCAGATCACAGCAGATGCAGCCGTTGAAGTTGTCGTTTTACCTTCGCTGCAGCTGCGCGGCGGCTGGCGCAGCTTTGCAAGTGAGCGGATAATGAAGCCTTTCGCGCCTGAGCGCAAATGCCGTTTAAGTATGGAGTGTGACTGACGGCTGACTATGGTGTGGCGTCAGATGTGCGTAGGTCGGCATCGATGCGCCTGGCTTCGCTGCGGTTTTTCGTGTTCCATCCGCCGTCGTCGGGCTGCATGCGTGCATGGCTGTATTTTTCAGATTTCTCCGAGCTGAGCAACTTCAGCGAGCGCTTGTTTTTATTTACCTGTGTTTCGTTTCAAACCGCGATTCGTATTTCACCCGCAATCTATTAATGACGGGGACGCCACCAGAAGATCGAAGCACATGCCTGCATCAACATCATCTATTGAGCATTGACCTTTATGAGCACACATTTGAATACGGCCGCCGTCGAGCCGACTGCAGAAACCATCACGCTGTTGAAAACCCTGATCGGTTTCAACACCATCAGCCGCGAATCCAATCTCGGTCTGATCGAATGGGTACGCGACTACCTGCAGCGTTTCGGTGCGGATACCCGCCTGACTTACGACGCGGCGAAGAAGAAGGCGAATCTGTTCGCCACCATTCGCGGCAATGCCGAAGCGGAATTCGGCACCGTCTTTTCCGGCCACACCGACGTGGTGCCGGTGGGCGGACAGAACTGGGCCACCGATCCCTTCGTCGCCACCATCAGCGACGGCAAGCTGTTCGGCCGCGGCGCCTGCGACATGAAGGGCTTCATCGCGGTATGCCTGTCGCGTCTGCCGCATGTGGCGCTGGATCGTCTGCATACGCCGCTGCATTTTTCCTTTTCCTACGACGAAGAAGTCGGCTGCCTCGGCGTGCGTGAACTGCTGGCCGATCTGCAAGCCAACCAGATTCGTCCCACCGGCGTCATCATCGGCGAGCCGACCATGATGGAACCGGTGATCGCACACAAGGGCAAGCGCTCCTATCGTTGCTCGGTGCACGGTCACTCGGCGCATTCATCCTGCCCGCACCTCGGCATCAACTCGATCGATTTCGCTGCCGAGATGGTTTCCAAGATTCGTCAGGTGGCGGCGCGCGTGCGTCATTCCGATCGCCAGGATCCGGATTTCGACGTGCCGTTTTCTTCGATCGCCACCACGCTGATCACCGGTGGCAATGCGCCCAACATCATTCCTGAAAAGTCTGAATTCGTATTCGAACATCGCTTCCTGCCGGGCGTGGATCCGCAACAGGTGCTGGATGAAGTGCGCGCCTATGCCGAGCAGGAACTGATGCCGCAGATGGTTGTGGGCGACGTCAAGGGCCGCATCGAATTCGAAGTGCTGACGGCCTATCCGGGCATGAACACGCCGGCGGATGATCCTATCGTCGCCAGCGCCATGCGCGTGCTGGGCGCAGAACGTGCACGCAAGGTCGGCTTCGGCACCGAAGGCGGTCTGTTCGGCGTGGCCGGCATGCCGGCCGTGATCTGCGGCCCCGGCGACATCGGCCACGCGCACAAGCCGAACGAACACGTCACGCTGGCGCAACTGGCGCGCTGCGAAAGCTTTTTCGACAACTTCATCAGCTCGGCCAATCTGAAGAACTGAAGCTGCTGCTTGCTGCGCCGGGCTCTCGCGTGGATGATGCGCTGCGGCCGCCAGCCCGTTCAAGCTGCTTCAAATTGATCGTCGACATCCCTCAGGATTGTCGGCGATTTTTTTTGCCGGCGAGGTTGGGAAGCGCCTGAACAAACGAACGGCGGGAGATTGCCGGGCCGAGCATTTGTTCGCAGACGTTTGTGCGCACGAGCGCCGTCGACTTGCAGTATTGTTGATGGCTGTTGGTTTTTTGAGTGGGCTTGCCGTCAAGCGTATCAGGCGCTATCGATACGCGACGTCTTGCCGCAATGCAAGCCGAACAGATTGTCAGCAATATCGGCTGGCTTTGGTTTCATTCATGGCACGTATATTGCTGAGCAGGGAGGTCCGCGCCGCACTGGAATTGCGAGCGCGGGTTGGAATAAAACAGAGCGGATTTCCGCAGATAAAACCAAAGAGGGCACTATGAAATTTGCAAAACTTCTGATCGCGATGTCAGTCACAGGCGCGTTTGTCATGGCGGCAAACACTGCCGGCGCCAATGAACTGGCCGATATTCAGAAAGCCGGTGTAGTCAAGATTGCAGTACCCCAGGATTCTGCACCTTACGGTTCGGTCAACTCCGACATGAAATTGCAAGGTCTGGACATCGACGTTGCTGCGCTGGTGGCCAAGGGCCTGGGCGTGAAGATCGAAATGGTGCCGGTGCAGATTTCCAACCGCATCGCCTATCTGCAAACGCACAAGGTGAATCTGCTGGTCTCGACGCTGGGCAAGAATGCCGAGCGCGAAAAGGTGATCAGCTTCTCGCAACCTTACGCACCGTACAACAACAGCGTGTTCGGCGCCGCTGACATCAAGATCACCAAGGCGGCCGATCTGGCCAATATGACGGTCGGCGTCGCGCGCAACACCTTCGAAGATCTGCTGCTGACCGATTCGGCGCCAAAGAGCACCGTGCTCAAGCGCTACGAAGACAATAACAGCATGATCTCGGCCTACGTGTCGGGTCAGGTGCGCATCCTCGGCACCGGCGACTTCGTGGCGGTAAAGCTGGGTGAGCAGGATCCTGCGCACAAGCCTGTGCTGAAATACGTGATCCAGGAATCGCGCTGTGTGATCGGCCTGTCCAAGAACGAGCCGGAGCTGATGGCCAAGGTCAATGAGATCCTGACCAAGGCCAAGAAGTCGGGCGAACTGAATGCGATCGTGCAGAAGTGGCTGAACGTGCCGCTGCCGGAAAAGATGGCGACTGCATTTGAATAAGTCGTTCAAATAATCCGTAGCGGCTTCGGATCAAGGCCGAAGTGCAGCATAAAAACGCGCAGCGCCTGATGTGGCTGCGCGTTTTTTATTGTCGAAATGAGCGCGGCGCGGGAGCAAAAACGGGGCATGGAACGGCGGTGCATCTTCCGGTTCACATCCCCGGAAGCCTTTGTGGAAAGGCATTTCAGGGCATTGATGCAAGCTTCGCTTGCTGCGTTTGCTGCCGCTCATAAAATGATTCATATCATTTCCTATTGCAGGGATAGTTAATCCTGATGGATTGTTCCGTAATCCTAAATAGTGAATTCTGATCCAGCCGGTTTTTCCCGACGCGCTTCTTCTCTACACTTCAGTCCATCGATGAACGAAACGCAGCAAGTGCAAAACACTCACTACAGCGTTCATGGACGGATGTGCCGATGCCGATCGATCAGATTTGCATCACATGGCACCGAGCCGATCCCGGCTCATTCAATTATATGAAGTGAAGGAGTTAATCATGTCTATCAAGAAAATCATCGCTGCCCTTATCGTTCTGTCCGCTTCGGGTGCTGCCATGGCAGAAGCACCTTATCCAGTCGAAAAGCCTTTCGTTTCGACCACCACCCGCGCTGCGGTGAAGGCTGATCTGGTGCGCGCCGAAAAGGCCGGTCTGGTCAATCAGGCTGACGCTGTCTACCCTATCGTCGATCGTTCCTCGGCCGCAGATCTGCAACAACATGCAGGCAATGTGCAAGCGTCGACCTACGCCGGCGCATGAGTTGGACCGCAGGTTCGCCAGGGTCTGCAAAAGTTGAACAGTCAGTAGCCGCCGTGCAATCCGCAAGTCTTATCCATCCGCCCGCCAAGGGTTGCGATGGTGGCTTGCAGATGAGCAGGGCCTGACATCACAAATATCAAAAGAAAGTTAGCCATGCTACCCCGTCTCCTTACGCGCGGATTCTCAAGTTACCCACGACTCTCCATGCTGGCCGTTACGGTCACCGGCATGCTGATCGCTGCGGAGTTCAACATGAGTACCTTCTCGATGATGCTGGCGGGCAGAACCGTACATTTCTGGTCCAGCCGTCATCGTGCGCGCGTGGAGCAGAAGGCCGCCAATGATGATCGCGATGTCAGCGCGCATTGCGAAGGCTGCCGTGCCTGATGGGCTGGCGCGGGGAAGGCCTCAGGAACGAGGCAAAGAAAAAGCCGGCAGTTAGCCGGCTTTTGTACGTCTGCAGCCCGCGATGCTCACATCAGCGATTGAACGGGTCCTGCACGAAATCGACAAAGGCTTTGACCTTTGCCGCGCGGTGATGGCGCGGCGGGAACAGCACCCACACGCTCTCGGCCGGCATTTCCCATTCGCGCAGAATCGGCACCAGGGCGCCGGTGCGGATGTAGGGCAGCAGTGCCGGCGACAATTGCTGGATCAGGCCGCCGCCGGCCTTGGCCATTTCGATCAGAGTTTCCACATGATCTGCCGCAGCGGCAGCCTGCGGCAGATGCTCGATGCGCTGGCCGTCCTTCTCGAACACCCAGGTGCGCAGCTGGCCGGTATTGGGGCTGATGAAATTGAGGCACTGATATTCGCCGAGTTTGTCCGGGGTATCCGGCCAGCCGTATTTTTCGAGGTAAGAGGGCGCGGCGCAGCAGATGAAACTGGTCTCCATGATCTGCTTGGCGACCATGTTGGCATTGGGCGCATGGCCGACGCGGATCAGCACGTCGATGCCTGCTTCCACCATGTCCACCAGATGATCGCTGACCGTCAGCCGCAGTTTGATTTCGGGATACATGGCCATGAAGCGCGGCAGTTCGGGGCCGATGTACTGGCGCGCGGCAACATTGGACATGCCGACATGCAGCGTACCCTTGGGCGTTGCATGCGAATGCGTGAGTTCATCCTCCAGCATGCTCATATCCGCCAGCAGTTGCTGCGCGGTGTCGTAGCAGCGCTGGCCTTCTTCAGTCACCGACATGCTGCGCGTGGTGCGGTTGAGCAGCTTGATGTTGAACAGGCTTTCCAGGCCGGCTACCTGATTGGTGACCGAGGAGGTCGAGACGCCGAGTTTTTCGGCGGCCTTACTGAAGCCGCCGGTTTCAACCACGGTGCAGAAGACTTTCATTGCATCCAGTCGGTCCATGTTGCTTCCCTCGTTCTTGTTTTTGTGCGCTTGCGTATTGCTTCAGGCGGCTTGTACCTGCTGACGGCGCTGGCGCCGGTCCAGCACCGCCGACAATAGCACGACTGCCAGCCCCAGCACCGCCACGCCGGAACCCAGCCAAGGCAGGTCGGTCAGCGGCAGGCCGGCCGAAATCGAGACGCCGCCCAGCCAGGCGCCGGTGGCGTTGCCGAGATTGAAGGCGCCCTGATTCAGGGTCGAAGCCAGATTCGGCGCATCCTTGGCTTTGTCCAGCACGCGCACCTGCGCCGCCGGCACCACCGCAAAGGCGAAGGCGCCCCACACGAACATGGTCACCAGCGTCGGCACCTGATAGTGGCTGGTCCACGAAAACAGCGCCAGAATCACCGCGATGCAAAAGAAGATGGTCGCCATCACCGGCATCAGTTTCCAGTCCGCCAGCTTGCCGCCCGCCAGGCCGCCGACCGTGATGCCGGCGCCGAACAGCAGCAGCACCCAGCTCTCCTGCTGCGCGGTGAAGCCGGTCACATCCAGCAGGATGTAGGCGATATAGGTGAGCACGCTGAACATGCTGATCGACGCCAGCGTGCTGGTCAGCAGGGACAATTGCACCTGCATCTGCACGATGGAGCGGAATTCCTTGAAGATGCTGCCGCCCTGCATGGCAATCTTCTTCGGCAGGCAGAACCAGAGCATGGCCACCGCCAGCACACCGATCAGCGTGATCACACCGAAGGTCGAACGCCAGCCCGCCGCATGGCCCAGCGCAGTGCCGAAGGGCACGCCGAGAATATTGGCCACGGTCAGGCCGGTGAACATCAGCGCCACGGCCTGCGCGCGTTTCTCGCGCGGCACCAGCTCGGCGGCCACCACCGCGCCGATGCCGAAGAAGGCGGCATGGCAGAAGGCCGTCACCACGCGCGCCACCATCAGGAAGTTGTAGCTGGGCGCAATCGCACACAGCACATTGCCGAGGATGAACAGGGTCATCAGACCGACCAGCGCCTGCTTGCGCGGCCAGCGCGCGGTCAGGATCGCCAGAATCGGCGCACCGGCCGCCACGCCCAGTGCATAGCCGGACACCAGCATGCCGGCTGCCGGAGCCGATACGCCCAGATCGCGCGCGACGTCGGGCAGCAGGCCCATGATGACGAATTCAGTGGTGCCGATGCCAAAGGCGGCGACGGCGAGTGCAAACAAGGGCCAGTTCATGCGGTGATTCCTGAGAGGGGAGGCGGAGACGGCGCGCGGATAAAAAAACGCCGGTGTCAAAGCCGGGAGTTTACCTGTTCGCATGAATGCGTGCAGGCTCCCGGCAGATCTGCCGGCGCAAGGAGGGAGATGAAACTGTTGCTATTGCCTGTCTGCTGCGACCAATGACGGAGCGTCATGCTGCTGAAGAACAAGGCACCGCCATCCTGAGTCGACGGCGGTGCGGGGAACGATCAATGCCGAGTCTCAGCTACGCCGATCACCATTCCGCGAAGCTGCCATCCTTGTGACGCCAGATCGGATTGCGCCAGCGATGGCCGATGGCGGCGCGCTGCTCGACATAGGCTTCGTTGATCTCTATGCCCAGACCCGGCCCTTGCGGAATCCTGACGTAGCCTTCCTCATAGGCGAACACGTTCTTGTCCTGCACGTAATCGAGCAGGTCATTGCTTTCGTTGTAGTGAATGCCCAGGCTTTGTTCCTGAATGAAGGCATTGTAGGCGCCGGCATCGACCTGCAGGCAGGCCGCCAGCGCGATCGGGCCGAGCGGGCAGTGCAAGGCCAGCGCGACGTCGTAGGCCTCGGCCATCTGCGCGATCTTGCGGGTTTCGGTGATGCCGCCGGCATGCGAGACATCGGGCTGGATGATGTCGACATAGCCTTCGCTGAGAATGCGTTTGAAGTCCCAGCGCGAATACAGGCGTTCGCCCAGCGCAATCGGGGTGCTGGTCAGATGCGCGATTTCCTTGAGCGCTTCATAGTTTTCGCTGAGCACCGGTTCTTCGATGAACATCAGCTTGTAGGGCTCCAGTTCCTTGATCAGCACCTTCGCCATCGGCTTGTGTACCCGGCCGTGGAAATCGACGCCGATGCCGACGTTCTGGCCTACCGCATCGCGCACCGCCGCCACGTTGGCCAGCGTCGCTTCGACCTTGTCGTAGCTGTCGATGAATTGCAGTTCTTCGGTGCCGTTCATCTTCACCGCAGTGAAGCCGCGCGCCACGGCATTCCTGGCTGCCGCCGCGGTGTCGGCCGGCCGGTCGCCGCCTATCCAGGAATAGACGCGGATGCTGTCGCGCACCGCGCCGCCCAGCAACTGATGCACCGGCAGGCCGAGCGCCTTGCCCTTGATATCCCACAGCGCCTGATCGATGCCGGCCAGCGCGCTCATGTGAATCGCACCGCCGCGATAGAAGCCGCCGCGATACAGCACGGTCCAGTGGTCTTCGATGTTGCGCGGATCCTTGCCGATGAGATAGTCGGCCAGCTCTTCAACGGCGGCGGCGACGCTGTGCGCGCGGCCTTCCACCACCGGCTCGCCCCAGCCGACGATGCCCTCGTCGGTTTCGATTTTCAGAAAACACCAGCGCGGCGGCACGATGTAGGTAGTCAGTTTGGTGATCTTCATGAACTTGCTTTCTTTTCCTTTGCGTCGTTGCGGGCGGAAGGCCGCGTCTGCTATGCAGCCTTCCTGGTGCTGAAATCCTTGTGTTGAATCCTTGTGTCGTCGCCGCTGCCTCAGGACTGCAGGGCCTGCCAGGCGCTGACGAATGCCGCTGCACGGCGCGCCACTTCCTGCGCCGGGGTACCGGGCGCATACAGCGCCGAGCCCAGGCCGAAACCGGAAGCGCCGGCCGCGCTGAATACCGCCATGCCCTCGGGCGTGATGCCGCCCACCGGCACCAGCGCGATATTGCGGGCGATGACGGCACGCCAGGCTTTCACCACCTGCGGGCCGAGTTGCTCAGCCGGGAACATCTTCAATACATCGGCGCCGGCGGCCAGCGCGGCGAAAGCTTCCGTGACGGTCGCCACGCCGGGCGCGCACAGCAGACCGGCTGCTTTGGCGGCGCGGATCACGGCGCCATCGCTGTGCGGCATCACGATCAGTTCGCCGCCGGCGGCCTTGACCTGCGCCACATGTTCAGCGCTCAGCACGGTGCCGGCGCCGACCACGCAATCAGGCGGCAGCTTGTTGCGCAGCGCTTCTATGCTCTGTAGCGGCTCGGGCGAATTCAAGGGCACTTCGATGATGCGAAAGCCGGCCTCATACAAGGCCAGCCCGATCCCGCCGACTTCATCGGGGCGCACGCCGCGCAGGATCGCGATCAGACCGCATTGCTGCATGGCGATCTGGAATGTGGAGTTGAGCATGGCTTTTTCTTTGTCTGGTGATGCTGATAGGAGTGCTGATGTGGGATCAATGTCAGGGGCTGAGTCGGGGCTGGTGCATCAGGCCACCAGTCCGGCATGCCGCGCCAGTTTCCACAGTCCGTGTTCGGTCGCCTGCTGCGCCAGCGTGACCGGCCCGACGCCGTACAGATCGAGCGCCAGCCGGTAGCGCTTGCACAGCGCGGCGTCGCCGATCAGCGCGAGGCGTTGCGGTGAAAAATCATGGGCGGTGGCCAGCAGCTGCTTGAGCGCAGCGATCTCATGGCCGATCAGCAGACCCGACAGATAGTCGGCCTGTGCGGTCGGCAGCAATTCTCCGGTCAGTCCCAGCGTGCGGCTGCTGAAGATGGTGGACAACACGCCGGCATTGCCGTCGGCAGTCTGCGCCACGCGCGCGCCGCGCACGAAGGCCGCCTCATCCGAGGCTTGCGAGGGATCGCGTTGCATGGTGCGGCCGAGGATGGTGTGGGCGCACAGCGCGCCATACACTTCGCCGGTCATGAAGGTGTCGAAATGGGCGATGCGGCCGTTGCTCACGCGCACCCATTTCGAATGCGTGCCGGGCAGGCCGATCAGTACTTCTTTTTCCGGCCATTGCGCCAGCGCGCCGATCACCTGCGTCTCTTCGCCGCGCATCACATTGGGCAGCGTCGATACCTGCAGCAGGCCGGGCACGATGTAGAGCGGTCCGCCGATGCCTGTTTCCACGCGCGTGAGCTTGCGGCCAATGCGATCCGGCGCCAGCGGCACCGTCAGATAGGGGGCTTCGCACCAGCCCTGTTTGCTGCCCACCATGCCGGCGGCGATCAGCGGCGCTTCGGGTGCCGCAGCGATCCAGTCGGCGCAGGCCTTGTGCAGTGCGCGGCGGAAGCCGGCGTGCTGGCCGGAACAATCGGGCTGGTCGGCGTCTTCCGCCGCCGGCAGATTCATGATGCCCCATGGATGGCTGCGTTGTTCCAGCACCTTGCCGGCGGCGTCGAAACGATAGCAGCGCAGTGAAGAGGTGCCCCAGTCGAGTGCAATCAGCGCGGTGGCGCCTTCTTCAGCCTTGTCCGTGTCTTGCTGCTGGTTCATCTGCGTCATGGCTTTCACAGTTCGCTGACCGAAAAGCGCGTCAGCAGCACCATGTCGGCGCCCGGGGCGAGATCGATCAGGCCGGGGCGGCCCGGCATGTGGAAGGCGTCGATAGGATGCGTGATCGGCTCCAGGCAGAAGTAGTCGAGACCGGGCGGCCGGTACAACAGGGTGTAACCGCTGCGGTCTTGCGTGTGCATGTGCAGCCGCAGCTTGTGCTGCGGATAGTCGATCAGCGCGATGCCGTCCCAGCCTTCATAGCAGTTGTCGATCAGCGCGCCGTCCACCGGGGCGGCGCGGTTGTAATCCCAGCCCGGCGGCAGCTCTTGGGTGAAGCCGGTCGGAATCGGATCGGCGCCGCACAGCCACACGCCGCGCGAGCGGAACTGCAGACGCGTTTCCGCGTCGCGCGGAAAATAAGGATGCAGGCCGAGACCGAACGGCAGCGTCTGCCGGCCGGTATTGGCCACCCGCAATTCCAGTTCCAGCGCGTTGTCGCGCAGCGTCAGCAACTGCTTGGCGTGATAGCGATAGGGATTGCCGTCGAACTGATCCGAATGCAGCTCCAGCGTCAGGCGATCATCGCTCTGCATGGTGATCTGCCAGGCCTGCAGCCAGCCGTCGCCGTGGATAGGGTAGATCTCGCCGCTGCGATTCGGGCTGATCGCCTGCTGCGATCCCGCCGCCTCGAAACCGCCGTCGGTAATGCGGTTCGACCACGGCACCAGCGGAAAGCAGGCGGTGCTGTAGAGATCGCGGCTGCGGCCGTCCCAGGGGCGGAACAGCGCAGTCCAGCGATCGTCCTGCTGCCAGTCCCAGGCGGCGATGCTGCCGCCCAGATCCGGCAGCACGCTCAGGCGCTGACGACCGGATTGCAGAATGACGGGCGCCGGCAAAGCTCGGGCGCTGTGATTGACGCGTGCTGGGGAGGGCATAGAGTCTCGCTTGTCTCGCATATCGTTATAGTGCTGCGGTGGTGCGGCCGGCCGGTCTGAACACGACAGGGCAAAGCCAAAATCAGGGCGATGCTATCACCGGCCACCGATGCGGAATAATGAAAAAAAGATGGAAAGTGATATCGAAAATGACAGGCGTGCCGCAGGGCGAGGTGAATCGGATCGGCAATTTCGCCGCGCGTGATTTCACCGCCGGCCTAGGCGATGCTTATGCATCTGTCAATGCGCGAAACGATATCGAAAAGCGCTAAAAATTCATTGGATAGATATTTCTCACACTCCTAATATTGAGCCGCGCAATCAGGCCGGGCTTGCACGCCGGAGCTTGCATGAAGCCTGAATGCCAGCGACCGGAACAGCGCATCCGTCACGGATGAACAAGCTGCCGGCGCCACCAATAACAAGGGAAATCGACGATTTTCCATAACGGAGACAAGCAATGAAAATGACGCGCAGAGCGCTCTTGGGCGCAGCTATCACCATAGGATTCGCGGCTGCTGCCGGCCACACTTCGCTGGCGCTGGCCGACAAGCCGCTGACCATCGGCTTCTCGCAGGTCGGTGCCGAAAGCGAATGGCGCACCGCCAATACGGTCTCGATCAAGGACGCGGCCAAGCAGGCCGGCGTCAATCTGAAGTTTGCCGACGCCCAGCAAAAGCAGGAAAACCAGGTCAAGGCGATTCGCTCCTTCATTGCGCAAAAGGTCGACGTGATCGCCTTCTCGCCGGTGGTGGAGTCGGGCTGGGACACCGTGCTGCGCGAAGCCAAGGCCGCCAAGATCCCGGTGATCCTGACTGACCGCGCGGTCAACGTCAGCGACAAATCCCTGTACGTGACCTTCATCGGTTCCGACTTCGTGGAAGAAGGCCGGCGCGCCGCGCGCTGGCTGCTGGAACGCGCCAAGACCCTGCCGGCCGGCGACATCAATATCGTCGAGCTGCAAGGCACAGTCGGCTCGGCGCCGGCAATTGATCGCAAGTCCGGCTTCGAGCAGGAGATCAAGGCCAATCCGAATCTGAAGATCATCCGTTCGCAGACCGGCGACTTCACCCGCGCCAAGGGCAAGGAAGTGATGGAAGCCTTCCTCAAGGCGGACGGCAAGAAGATCAACGTGCTCTATGCGCACAACGACGATATGGCGATCGGCGCCATCCAGGCCATCGAAGAAGCCGGACTGAAACCGGGCAAGGACATTCTGGTGATCTCCATCGACGGCGTGAAGGGCGCGTTTGAAGCCATGATGGCCGGCAAGCTGAACGTGACGGTGGAGTGCAGCCCGCTGCTCGGCCCGCAACTGATGTCGATTGCCAGGGACGTCAAGGCCGGCAAGCCAGTGCCGAAACGCATCACCACCGAAGAAGGCGTGTTCCCGGCAGAAGTCGCGGCCAAGGAATTCCCGAACCGCAAATATTGATCGGCCGATCGGGTCTGTTCGGACCTGATTCCTGCGCGTCGGCGACAGCGCGGTTGACCCCGGAGAACGGGCTCAACTGCGTTGCTGCAGCCGCGCATTCGCAATTTTCCGGAGTGCTGATGAGCAGTGCATCAATCGATCAAAGCAGGGGCACGCGGCATGCATCCTTGTCGCCGGTGCTGGAGCTGAGCGGCATCGACAAGGCCTTCGCCGGCGTCAAGGCGCTCAGCGATGTCGGTTTGCGTCTGTATGCCGGCGAAGTGCATACCCTGATGGGGCAGAACGGCGCCGGCAAGTCGACCCTGATCAAGGTGCTGACCGGCGTGTATTCGCCCGACAGCGGCCGCGTGCTGCTGGAGGGGCGGCCGATTCAGGCCAGCTCGACGCAACATGCGCAGGAGCTGGGTATCAGCACCGTGTATCAGGAAGTCAATCTCTGTCCCAATCTGTCGGTGGCGGAAAATATTTTCATCGGCCGTTATCCGCGCCGCTTCGGCATGATCGACTGGAAGCGCATGCACGCCGAAGCCGCGCGTCTGCTGACGCAGTTGCAGATCGAAGTGGATGTGACGGCGCAGTTGTCCGACTATCCGCTGGCGATTCAGCAGATGGTGGCGATCTCGCGCGCCTTGTGCGTCTCGGCCAGGGTGCTGATTCTGGACGAGCCGACTTCCAGCCTGGATGAGGCGGAAGTGCAGCAACTGTTCAAGGTCTTGCGCCGCCTGCGCGAGCAGGGCATGGCGATTCTGTTCGTCACGCATTTCCTGGAGCAGACCTACGAAATTTCCGACCGCATCACGGTGCTGCGCAACGGCGTGCGCGAAGGTGAATATGCGGTCAGCGCGCTGTCGCGGCTGGAGCTGGTGAACAAGATGGTCGGTGCGCCGGCCGTCGATCACGCGCGGGCGCAGGCCGGTGCGGAAGCGGCGGTGATTGCTTCAACCGGCGCTGCTGCAACGGCGGTGGCCGACAATCAGGCGGCCGCCGGCGAAGTATTTTTGCAGGCGCGCGGTTTCGGTCGCAAGGGCGCGCTGGCGCCGCAGGATATCGACATTCGCGCCGGTGAAGTGTTCGGTCTGTGCGGTTTGCTGGGGTCGGGACGGACTGAAACCGCACGTCTGCTGTTCGGCGCCGACAAGGCCGACAGCGGCGAGCTGCAGGTGCGCGGAAAGACGCTCAAGCTGAACGCGCCGCGCGATGCGATTGCCGCCGGCATCGGCTTCTGTTCCGAAGACCGCAAGAAAGAAGGCGCGATTCTGGATCTGTCGGTGCGTGAAAACATCGTGCTGGCGCTGCAGGCGCGCCAGGGCTTGCTGCACGTGATTCCACGCCGGCGCCAGAATCAGATCGCGCTGGATTACGTGAAATGGCTGGGCATCAAGACTGCCGACATCGAAACGCCGATCGGCCTGCTGTCCGGCGGCAATCAGCAAAAGGCGCTGCTGGCGCGCTGGCTGGCGACCGACCCGGGCATGCTGATTCTGGATGAGCCGACGCGCGGCATCGACGTGCGCGCCAAGCAGGAAATCATGGATTTCGTCATCGCCATGTGCCGCAAGGGCATGGCGATTCTGTTCATCTCGTCCGAGATTCCCGAAGTCCTGCGCTGCAGCGATCGCATGCTGGTGCTGCGCGATCGCGAAGCCTGCGGCCAGTACCGGCGCGGCGAACTGGATGAAAGCTCGGTATTGCAAGTGATCGCGGGAGAGTGTGCGTGAGTATGTCGATTCATTCAAAACTGGAAGCCGGGCAGGGCGGCTCGGGCGGTCTGCGCCGTCTGTTTGGTCTGGCCGGAAGTCATCCGCTGTTGCGCCCGCTGGGCGCGCTGGCGGTGCTGCTGCTGATCGACCTGATCATGATCCCCGGTTTCTTTCATCTGGAAATCAAGGACGGCCATCTCTACGGCAGCGTGATCGACATCGTCAATCGCGCCGCGCCGCTGATGCTGGCGGCGCTCGGCATGACGCTGGTGATCGCCACGCGCGGCGTGGATATTTCGGTCGGCGCGGTGGTGGCGATCTCCGGCACCGTCGCCGCGCTGCTGATCGGCGGCAAGATGGTGATGGTGGACGGCGTGCAGCAAACCATCAGCAATATCCCCATGGTGTGGGCGCTGGCTGCCGCGATGGGGGCGGCGATACTGTGCGGCGCCTGGAACGGTCTGCTGGTCGCCGGGCTGGGTCTGCAACCCATCATCGCCACCCTGATTCTGATGGTGGCCGGGCGCGGGCTGGCGCAGTTGCTGACCGATGGCCAGATCGTCACGGTCTACTACAAGCCCTTCTTTTATCTGGGCAGCGGCTATCTGTTCGGCCTGCCGTTTTCACTGTTCATCGCGGCCGGCATGTTCGTGCTGATGGCGCTCCTGATGCGCAAGACCGCGCTGGGCCTGTTCATCCAGTCGGTCGGCATCAATCCGGTGGCGTCGCGCCTGGCCGGCATCCGCACTGCCGCGCTGATCTTCTTCGTTTACATGTTCTGCAGCGCCTGTGCCGGTCTGGCCGGGCTGATGATCAGCGCCAACATCAAGAGCGCCGACGCCAACAATGCCGGCCTGCTGCTGGAGCTCGATGCGATTCTGGCGGTGACGCTGGGCGGCACCTCGCTGGCCGGCGGCAAGTTCAGCCTGGTCGGCAGCGTGATCGGGGCGCTGATCATTCAGACCCTGACCTACACCATCTATTCGCTGGGCGTGCCGCCGGAAGTGAACATGGTGGTCAAGTCCATCGTGGTGTTTCTGGTGTGCATGTCGCAGTCGCCGGAATTCCGCCGCATTTTCAGATCGGCCAAATCATGAAGCTCTCCAGCCGTCTTGCGGCACTGTCCGCTGCGCCTTATTTCACTTCGCTGATCACAGTGGCCTTGCTGTTGCTGATGCTGGCCCTGGGCGCAGTCGGCTACACCGGATTCCTGTCGACGCAGGTCATGCTCAATCTGCTGATCGACAACGCCTACCTGCTGGTGATCGCCATCGGCATGAGTTTCGTGATCCTGTCGGGCGGCATCGATCTCTCGGTAGGCTCGGTGCTGGCCCTGACCACCATGCTGTCGGCCTGGCTGCTGCAGGTCTGGCACTGGCCGCCGCTGCTGGTAATCGTCTGCGTGCTGGCGCTGGGCGCGCTGTTCGGCGCCGTCATGGGAGCCTTGATCCATTTCTTCAGATTGCAGGCCTTCATCGTCACGCTGGCCGGCATGTTTCTGGCGCGCGGCCTGTGTTATCTGATCAGCATCAATTCCATCACCATCGACGATCCGCTGTTCGTCGCCATGTCGCAGACGCGCTTGGAGTTCGGTGAGGTGTTCATCTCGCCGAGCGTGGTGATCGCGCTGGCGGTGCTGGCGCTGGCGATCTGGATGGGGCATTACACGCGTTTCGGCCGTGCGGTCTACGCCGTCGGCGGCAACGAACAATCGGCGCTGCTGATGGGCCTGCCCGTGGGACGCACCAAGGTCATGATTTATGCCTTCAGCGGTTTCTGTGCGGCGATGGGCGGCGTGCTTTTTTCTTTTTACATGCTGTCCGGTTACGGTTTGCATGCGCAAGGCGCCGAGCTCGACGCGATTGCAGCGGTCGTGATCGGCGGCACGCTGCTGACCGGCGGTTACGGTTACGTGGCAGGAACTTTGACCGGCGTTTTGATTCTAGGCGTGATCCAGACCCTGATTGCTTTCGACGGCACGCTCAGTTCGTGGTGGACCAAGATTTTCATCGGAGCGCTGCTGTTCATCTTTTGCGTGGCGCAGCGCATCATTTCTGTGGGTAGCGGAAAACGTGCCGCGCACAAGGCCAGTGCCCCGCAAACCGGTGTGCAGCCGGGGCGGGAATCATTGGCGGGAGGTTAAGAACAGTCAAGGGGAGTCAGGGAGAGGCGCCGGCAGCATCATGCGTCGTCATCAGCTTGTCAGTGAGTTGTCATTAATCAGGGAAGGGATGTCAAAAACCATATCTGTTTCAGCAAAAAAGTCATTAGAAATGTATTAGTGAAGCCATTATCGTAGAGCCTCAATAAAAATCATGGGGCCAATTCACGAAAGTGGCCGCGTGTAACAAGTACAAAAGTACTCAAAAGTACACGCCAATCAAATCAACAAGGAGACATAACAATGAAAATCAAATCGATACTGGCCGCCCTCACCGTTGGCATGGGCATGAGCCTGATGGTCATGAGCGCCCCGGTCAGCGCACAGAGCAAATCCCTGGTCGGCGTGGCCATGCCGACCAAATCGTCGGCACGCTGGATCGCCGACGGCAACAATATGGTCAAGGTGCTCAAGGAAAAGGGCTATCAGGCCGACCTGCAATTCGCTGAAGACGACATCCCGAATCAGCTGTCGCAGATCGAGAACATGCTGACCAAGGGCGCCAAGGTGCTGGTGATCGCCGCGATCGACGGCACCACCCTGACCGACGTGCTGCAAAAGGCGGCCGACAAGGGCGTCAAGGTCATCGCCTATGACCGTCTGATCCGCGGCTCCAAGAACGTTGACTATTACGCTACCTTCGACAACTTCCAGGTCGGCGTGCTGCAAGCCAGCTCGCTGGAAAAGGCGCTGGGCCTGAAAGAAGGCAAGGGCCCGTTCAACATCGAACTGTTCGGCGGCTCGTCTGACGACAACAACGCATTCTTCTTCTACAACGGCGCCATGTCGGTGCTGAAGCCCTACATCGACAAGGGCAAGCTGGTGGTGCGCAGCAAGCAGATGGGCATGGACAAGGTCGCGACCCTGCGCTGGGACGGCGCCACTGCCCAGGCCCGCATGGACAATCTGCTGTCGGCCTACTACTCCAGTGCACGCGTCGATGCCGTACTGTCGCCGTATGACGGCATCAGTATCGGTATCCTGTCCTCGCTGCGCGGCGTGGGCTACGGTTCGGCGCAGCAACCCTTCCCGTTCGTGAGCGGTCAGGATGCTGAAGTGCCGTCGGTCAAATCCATCATCCGCGGCGAACAGTATTCGACCATCTTCAAGGACACCCGCGAACTGGCCAAGGTGACGGTCGGCATGGTCGATTCCCTGCTGGGCGGCAAGCAGCCACAGATCAACGACACCAAGACTTATAACAATGGCGTCAAGGTGGTGCCGGCCTTCCTGCTCAAGCCGGTGGTGGTCGACAAGAGCAACTGGAAGCCGGTGCTGATCGACAGCGGCTACTACACCGAAGCGCAGGTCAAGTAAGCCGATGCGGACGGCGCCGCTCCTGAACCAGCGCGCCGCCGTCCTTCTTTCGCCTTCGCCACATGACATCGCAATAAGCAACAAGCATGGTCCCGCTTCTGTGCGGGATCATTGCGTTCGACCTTAAGCCGCACACGCAAGGCCGCCGGGCAGGCATATCACCTGTCGGCTCGACCCAGTCAAACCGCAAGACCGGCGCGGCAGCAGAATGCCCGGCGCCGGTGCAGAACAAGAGGTCCGCATCATGAACAACATTCTGGAAATGCGCAGCATCGAGAAGAGTTTCCCGGGTGTGAAAGCGCTCAACAACGTCAACCTGGCGGTGCGTGAAGGAGAGATTCACGCCATCGTCGGCGAAAACGGCGCCGGTAAATCCACGCTCATGAAAGTCCTGAGCGGCGTCTATCCCCACGGTTCCTATTCCGGCGACATCGTCTATCAAGGCGACGTGCGCGCCTTCAAGAACATCCGCGACAGCGAACATCTGGGCATCATCATCATCCATCAGGAGCTGGCGCTGGTGCCGCTGCTGTCGGTGATGGAAAATCTGTTCCTCGGCAATGAACAAGCGCGTGCCGGCGTGATCGACTGGGAACAGTCTTACGCGCGCGCCAAGGCCTTGCTGGCCAAGGTCGGCCTGAAGGAATCGCCGCTGACGCTGGTCAACAATCTCGGCGTCGGCAAGCAGCAGCTGATCGAGATCGCCAAGGCCTTGTCGAAGGAAGTCAAACTGCTGATCCTCGACGAGCCGACCGCCAGCCTCAACGAAAGCGACAGCGATGCCTTGCTGGAGCTGCTGCTGGAACTCAAGACCCAGGGTATTTCCTCGATCCTGATCTCGCACAAGCTCAACGAAATTTCCAAGGTGGCCGATTCGATTACGGTACTGCGCGACGGTGCCACCGTCGATACCTTCGACTGCCGCCAGGAAGCCATCAGCGAAGACCGCATCATCCAGAACATGGTGGGGCGCGAGATGGCCGACCGCTATCCGCAGCGCACGCCGGAAATCGGCGACATCATTCTCGAAGTGCGCGACTGGCGCGTGCACCATCCGCTGTATCCGGACCGTGAAGTCATTAAGGGCGTCAACATGCATGTGCGCGCCGGCGAAATCGTCGGCATCGCCGGCCTGATGGGCGCCGGCCGCACCGAGCTGGCCAAGAGCATCTTCGGCCGCGCCTACGGCAAGAAGATCAGCGGCCAGGCCTTCATGCATGGCAAGGAAGCCGATCTCAGCACCATCCAGAAAGCGATTGCCAAGGGCATCGCCTACGTCACGGAAGACCGCAAGGGCGATGGCCTGGTGCTGGAAGACGACATAAAGAAAAACATTTCTCTGGCCAATCTGGGCGGGGTGTCCGAACGCACCGTGATCGACGAGCAGCGCGAATACAAGGTCGCCAGCGACTTCCGCAGCCAGATGCGGATCCGCTGTTCCAGCGTCCTGCAGAAGGTGGTCAACCTGTCCGGCGGCAACCAGCAGAAAGTGGTGCTCAGCAAATGGCTGTTTTCCAGCCCGGAAGTGCTGATCCTGGACGAGCCCACACGCGGCATCGACGTCGGCGCCAAGTTCGAGATCTACAACATCATCAGCCGCCTGGCGGCAGACGGCAAATGCATCATCATGATTTCTTCTGAAATGCCGGAGCTGCTGGGCATGTGCGATCGCATCTATGTCATGAACGAAGGGCAGTTCGTCGGTGAATTCAGCGATGAGGATGTGAGCCAGGAAAAAATCATGCGTGCAATTGTGCGCAACGTACGTGTCTGAGGAGTGAGAAGAATGGAGAGCATCAACATGAGCAAGAAATCGGCGCTGGCCGGAGCCGGCGCAGAGACCGAAAAGAAGGACTATGCCGGTTTTCTGAAGAACAACATGCGCGAATACGGCATGCTGATGTCGCTGGCGGCGATCATGATCTTCTTCCAGATCATGACCGACGGCACGCTGATGCGGCCGCTCAATCTGACCAATCTGGTGCTGCAGAACAGTTACATCGTGATCATGGCGCTGGGCATGCTGATGGTGATCGTGGCCGGCCACATCGACTTGTCGGTGGGCTCGGTGGTCGGTCTGATCGGCGCGCTGGCGGCGGTGCTGATGGTGGACTACGGCATGGATTTCGTGTCGGCCTCTATCATCTGTCTGATCGCAGGCGGCGTCATCGGCGCCGCGCAGGGGTACTGGATCGCCTATTTCAAGATCCCGTCCTTCATCGTCACGCTGGCCGGCATGCTGGTGTTCAAGGGCATGGCGCTGGCGCTGCTGCAAGGCCAGTCGCTCGGACCATTCCCGCCGGCCTTCCAGATGCTGAGCTCGGGTTTCATTCCTGAGGTGACCGGCAACGCCCAGTTCCGCACCACCTCGCTGATCGTCGGCATTGTCGCCGCCATCGTGCTGATCGCGGTCAAGATTCACGGCCGCCGCAAGCAGACCAAGCACGGCATGGAAGACGAACCGCAACTGTTCTTCCTGCTCAAGAACGTGGTGTTCTCGGTCATCATCATCGCCTTCAGTTATCTGCTGGCGACCTACAAGGGCATGCCGAACGTGCTGATCATCATGTTCGCGCTGATGGTGCTGTACACCTTCGTCACCAATCGCACCACGCTGGGCCGTCGCGTCTACGCGGTGGGCGGCAATGAAAAGGCGGCCAAGCTGTCCGGCATCAAGACCGAGCGCGTGAGCTTTCTGACCTTCGTCAACATGGGCGTACTCGCAGCGCTGGCCGGCCTGATCTTCGCGGCGCGTCTGAATACCGCGACGCCGAAGGCCGGTCTCGGCTTCGAGCTGGACGTGATCGCAGCCTGCTTCATCGGCGGCGCATCGGCCTCGGGCGGCGTCGGCAAGGTGATGGGCGCGGTGATCGGCGCCTTCATCATGGGCGTGATGAACAACGGCATGTCGATCATGGGCATCGGCATCGACTATCAACAGATGATCAAGGGTCTGGTGCTGCTGATGGCGGTGTGCTTCGACGTCTACAACAAGAACAAGTAAGCCGACGCATCAAGCGCAGTTTCAGCAAGACCCGGCAGCAACACCTATAAAAACGGAAAGCCTCAGGATGAACGACAAGAAAGACAAGACCCGCAAGCTGCGTTCGGCGGCGTGGTTCGGCACCGCCGACAAGAACGGCTTCATGTATCGCAGCTGGATGAAGAACCAGGGGATTCCGGATCACGAATTTCAAGGCAAGCCGGTGATCGGCATCTGCAACACCTGGTCCGAGCTGACGCCATGTAATGCTCACTTCCGCAAGATCGCGGAACACGTGCGGCGCGGCATCATTGAGGCGGGCGGTTTCCCGGTCGAGTTTCCGGTGTTCTCCAACGGCGAATCGAATCTGCGACCGACCGCGATGCTGACGCGCAATCTGGCCAGCATGGACGTCGAGGAGTCGATACGCGGCAATCCCATCGACGCCGTGGTCTTGCTGACCGGCTGCGACAAGACCACGCCGGCCCTGCTGATGGGCGCCGCCAGTTGCGACGTGCCGGCCATCGTGGTGACCGGCGGTCCGATGCTCAACGGCAAGCATCACGGTAAGGACATTGGTTCCGGCACCGTGGTCTGGCAACTCAGCGAACAGGTCAAGGCCGGCACCATCAGCCTGCATGAATTTATGTCGGCGGAAGCCGGCATGTCGCGCTCCGCCGGCACCTGCAACACCATGGGCACAGCCTCGACCATGGCCTGCATGGCCGAAGCGCTGGGCACTTCGCTGCCGCATAACGCCGCGATTCCGGCGGTTGATGCGCGCCGCTATGTGCTGGCGCACATGTCAGGCATGCGCATCGTCGACATGGTGTGGGAAGACCTGCGCCTGTCCAAGATCCTGACGCGCGAAGCCTTTGAAAATGCGATTCGCGTCAATGCCGCCATCGGCGGTTCGACCAATGCGGTGATTCACCTCAAGGCCATCGCCGGCCGTATCGGCGTCGACCTGGAGCTGGAAGACTGGACCAGCATAGGACGCGGCACGCCGACCATCGTCGATCTGCAGCCCTCGGGCCGGTTCCTGATGGAAGAGTTCTATTACGCCGGCGGCTTGCCGGCGGTGCTGCGCCGTCTCGGCGAAGCCGATCTGATTCCGCACAAGAACGCGCTGACCGCCAACGGTCAGACCATCTGGGAAAACACCCAGACTGCGCCGATCTACAACGACGAAGTGATTCGTTCGCTGCAAAATCCGCTGATCGATGACGGAGGCATGTGCATCCTGCGCGGCAATCTGGCGCCGCGCGGTGCGGTGCTGAAACCTTCGGCGGCCTCGCCCGAGCTGATGAAGCATCGCGGCAAGGCGGTGGTGTTTGAGGACTTTTCGCACTACAAGGAACGCATCAACGATCCCGATCTGGAGGTCGATGCCAGCTCGGTGCTGGTGATGAAGAACTGCGGCCCCAAGGGCTATCCCGGCATGGCTGAAGTCGGCAACATGGGCCTGCCGCCCAAGCTGCTGGCGCTGGGCGTGAAAGACATGGTGCGCATTTCCGATGCGCGCATGAGCGGCACCGCCTACGGCACCGTGGTCTTGCACGTGGCGCCGGAAGCGGCTGCCGGCGGTCCGCTGGGCATCGTGCAGGATGGCGATTTCATTGAGCTGGACGGTTACGCCGGGCGTTTGCATCTGGACATCAGCGACGAAGAAATGGCGCGTCGCCAGACCGAACGTGCTGCGCAGCAGGCTGAAAAAGTACCGGCGATGCAGGGCGGTTATCAGTCGCTGTACATCGACCGCGTGCTGCAGGCGGATCAGGGTTGCGATTTCGATTTTCTGGTCGGCTGCCGCGGCGCCGGCGTGCCCAAGCATTCGCACTGATCGCCGCCCACTGAACACATCAATACGCATACAGGAGCACACATGTCAGACACTTATCAATTGGCCAGCTACCCCAGCCTGCGCGGTAAACGGGTCTTCGTCACCGGCGGCGGCACCGGCATCGGTGCCGCCATCGTCAGCGCATTGGCCGAGCAGGGCGCGCTGGTCGCCTTCGTCGATATCGCCACCGAAGCCAGCGAAGTGCTGTGCCGCAAGCTGGCCGACGCCGGTTTGCCGAAGCCGGTATTCCGTCATTGCGACTTGCGCGATATCGCCGCGCTGCAAAAAGACATCGCCGAGATCGCGGAACAGATCGGCGACTTCGACGTGCTGGTCAACAATGCCGCCAACGACGAGCGCCACAAGCTGGAAGACGTGACGCTGGAATATTGGGACAACCGCATCGCCATCAATCAGCGTCCATCCTTTTTCGCGGTGCAGTCGGTGGTGCCGGGCATGAAGAAAAAGGGCGGCGGTTCCATCATCAATTTCAGCTCTATCAGCTGGCACAGTTCCAGCGGCGGCTTCCCGGTCTACACCACTGCCAAGTCTTCGGTGCTGGGCCTGACGCGCGGCCTCGCGCGCGATCTCGGTCCGCACAAGATTCGCGTCAATACGGTGACGCCGGGCTGGGTCATGACCGAGCGTCAGATCGCGCTGTGGCTGGATGAGGAAGGCAAGCAATCGATCAAGCGCAATCAATGTCTGCAAGGCGAGTTGCTGCCCTGGCATCTGGCGCGCATGGTGCTGTTCCTTGCCTCCGACGACAGCCTGATGTGCACTGCGCAGGAATTCATCGTGGATGCCGGCTGGGTCTGAGCCCCTGTCGTCATCGAAATTGATCCGGCCACCGACGTAAAAAAGAACGGCGCCTCCAGACGGGGGCGCCGTTCTTTTGTGGGGGCTGCTTGCGCTCTGAAGTGAGCATGAAAAGCTGTCGCCGATCGGCGACAGCGCCTCAGTAAATCATCTTCGCCACATCGCGTATCGAATCCAGCAGGATCGTTGCGCCCGGCGACAGCAGATGATCGCGTCGCGTGATGATGCCGAAACCGTCCATGCGGCAGGGCAGCTCGATGGGCAGGATATCCATCAGTCGCGCCTGCGTGTAATAGCGCGCCACTTCGGTCGGCATCGCGTACAGGAAATCGGTCTGCTGCAGCAGGCTGGTGATGAAGAGAATGGCGGCGGTGTCCACCACATTGGCCGGCGGCGCCAGCCCTTCTTCGCGGAACATGCGGTCGCAGCGCGCACGCAAGATGCTGCCCTTGGGCGCCATGATCCAGGCTTCGTTGGCGATGTCGGACAAGGCCAGATTCTTGCGCGCATGCAGCGGATGGCCGACGCGTGCGACGGCGCAGATCGGTTCATCCGCCAATTCTTCATAGTGCAGATTGTCGCTGCTCTCCTCGTCGAGAATGCGGGCGATCAGAAAATCCAGCTCGCCGTGCAGCAGATGCGACAGCAAGATGTTGCTGCTCTCCACTTGCACGCCGATACGCAGCATCGGCGACTCTTCCTTCACGCGGGCAATGGCCGGCGGCAGCAAGGCCATGCCGGGCGAGAGAATCACGCCGACATCGACCTGCCCGGCCAGACCGGACTTGAGCGCCACGATATCTTCATGTGCTTTTGACAAGGCCGTCAGCGCCATGCGCGCATGACGGATCATCGCTTCGCCGTAGATGGTGGGGCGCATGCCGCGCGGCAGGCGTTCGAACAGCGAAACGCCGAGCATGTCTTCAAGATCCTTGAGCTGCTTGGAGGCAGCCGGCTGAGTCATGTTGAGCTCGGTGGAGGCGCGGTGAATGTTGCGCGTGTCGTCGAGAGCGATTAACAGCAGAAGTTGGCGTGTTTTTAATCGTGCTCGCAGAAACCAGTTTGGATCACTGTTTTTCATATGTCTCCGTGAGATTTTTTTTGTGAGTCGATGATATCAAATCGCGTATCGGATTTGCGAAAGAATTCATTGGAAAGACATATCGCGAATCCTTAGTATCTAGCTCCGCAGCACTGTATTTACATCTGTAATTTGATAAAACAATTTGCAGATCGCGCTGGCGGTAATGGGTGCAGGCATCACAAAAATAAGTTGGGAGATCGTCAACGATCAATCCCGGCGCAAAAATAACTTAAACAGAAAATCCACGGAGACTATTCATGAAGCAAATGAGTCCATCCTTTACTCCGGTAAAGGCATTGTGCGCAGCCGCGCTGTTCGGTTCCTGCGCAGTATCTGCGCAAGCACAGACCAGCGTCACCATCTACGGCCGGGTGGTTGCCGGTATCGACATTCAAAGCAATGTGCATCAGGCCAACGGCAACACCGGCACGCAA
>NZ_JAQQFM010000013.1:0-124745 GCF_046025995.1 Herbaspirillum lusitanum | reverse complement strand
CCCAAGCTTACTAGAGTACTTTGTGGCCGCAAGCTTCGTAAGTTGGGTTATAAGAATTCAAACTTCTGCTGCACCAGAGCTTTACGTCATCAACTTCTGAACAGCGAAATCCTTACGTCATCAACTTTTGTCGCTAATGTCATCAACTTTTGCAATGAACGTCATCATGTTTCTGAAGAAGTGCGCAGAACTGACTTAACTAAGCGAGTGTTCCAGTTACATGGTGACGCGGTAGTTCTGAGGATTGATCAAATTGAAATTTCGCATAATTTACATTATGTAAAATTAAATATCGTTGTCGCTGACGTCGGGCGCATTCGAATCTTCCAATTGCGTTCGTTGAAGTAAAAGTGCCGGATTATCTGAAGCGAATTTATTACTGCTCATGATCAGATTTTGTCGTGAAGATGCAATTCGATCGTCTTAGCTGCATTACCACCAAAAAGGAAAAATACTCTGTCGTCGAATCAGAAAGATGTCGTGGCTTGAAAATGACGATCCGCAGTCGCTGCCTGATTTAAATTGAGAGAAAACGATTTCTTTCCCGTCCAGAACCATCAGATTTTTCAGTGTGCGGCCACTATGGAGCTTGACGTCGATCCAATGAATGCCGTCACCCATTTCAGATCCCAGTTTGTTGCGCAGTTTCGCTGGTATCTCAATTCTGTTCATAGGAATACATGTTTGCGGTTGTACGTGATCGACATGGTTACCATCGGAATGCCAAAGCAGCTGAAAGATCTGCTCCAATTGTGATAGAACGATAGCTTCATGAGGCGGCTTTGCCATCTATACAGAGGTATGTATCCCCGCAAAAGAATTGTGTGTATCTTTCATGTTTGTCATCTTTTTCCTCGCAGCCCGAATTCAAACTTATGACAACGACTACTCTCATCGTTGAAGATCATCCGCTCTACCGCGGCGCACTGGTCCATCTGATGCAGGTCGTCCTCAGCGAGTCGACTACCCTGGCGGCTTCTTCCGCAGAAGAAGGACTTCGGATGGTTGATCAGGCTGAAAACGTCGGTGTGATCATGCTGGACCTGGGGCTGCCGGGATTGCGCGGAGTGGATGCGATTGCCTCCTTCAAATACAAGTGCCCGTCAGCGCTGATTGTGGTGGTCTCGGCCTCGGAGGATCGTCGCGAAACAATGGCGGCCATCCGCGCCGGTGCGAAAGCCGTGCTGTCAAAAGCAGTGTCAACCGAGGTGATGGCCGATATCATGCGGCGCTTGCTGAATAATGAATTGATCGAGCCGGAGTGGATTACTGCCAACGGCAAGATTGCCATTGATGAAGAGGCTTCCGTCAAACTGACGCCGCGCCAGCAAGAAATCCTCGTGCTGCTCTCGCATGGACAATCCAACAAGGAAATCAGTCTGCGTCTCGGGCTGGCCGAAATCACGGTGAAGATGCATGTCTCGGCCGTGTTTCGCACCTTGAAGGTGGTGAATCGGACCCAGGCTGTCATGGCCGCGCGGCGCCTGGGCCTGTATCAAGTCAGCGAAGTCGAATAGCCACGCCTCATTACTTTGGCGGCAATGTTCTGCCGCTTCGCTCAGACGCCGGAAATTTCCCGCTTGCCATTGACCAGCGTTGACAGTGCCGCTTGCAGTATGTGATCCAGAACCGGCTTGTGCAACACGGTCAAGCCGCTGGCCTGAATTTCCTTGACCCGCTGCGGGCCGGTATCACCGCTGATCAACATCGCGGGAATATTTTCGTTGTATTCTTTTCGAATTGCATTGATCACGTCAATACCGGTTTCGTTGCCGCGCAGACGGTAATCGCACAGCAATGCATCGGGTACTTGCGAACAGAGACTGAGCTGTTCAATCGCCGAGCTGCCGGAGGTGGCGGCAATCACAGTGCAGCCCCATTGCTCCAGAAGTGTCCGGGTTGCATTCAGAATCACTGGTTCATCATCAACCACGGCAACCAGGGCCCCTGCCAGTTGCCCTTCCTTGCTGCCTGCCGGCATTGAGTGATCCAGCACCGGGTTTTCAGCATGCACGAGCGGCAGATCGAGTGCGAACATGGAGCCATGACCGGGCCTGGAAATCAACTTGATATGCGTATCAAGCAGCACTGCCAGGCGCTTCACGATGGCCAGACCAAGCCCCAGCCCCTGCCTTCTGTCGCGTTCGGGATTCCCGACCTGGTAAAACTCTTCGAATACCTCGGCCTGATGTCCCGCCGCGATCCCGGGACCGGTGTCATATACCGCCAGTTGCAGCTTATTGCCTTTGCGGCGGCAGCCCACCAGAATTTTTCCGTGCTCGGTATAGCGCACGGCATTGGCCATTAAATTGCTCAAGATGCGCGACAACAATACCGGATCGCTCTTGATGAATGCAGAACAGGGTGCAACATGCAGCGCCAGCCCCTTGGCCTGGGCTGCCGGCAGAAACTCCATTCTGACTCGCTCGAGTAGCTGTTCAATCGGAAAAATGCTGATTTCCGCCTGCACAATGCTGGCATCCAGCTGCGAAATATCCAATAAGGCGCGGAACATTTCATCCATGGTTTCAGCGCACAGACGCACGTTCGCCAGCACCGGTAATGCGGACGGCGGCAATTGGTGCAAGGTCAGTGCTCCCAGATACAAATTCAGTGCGTGCATGGGCTGGCGCAGATCGTGGCTGGCCGCGGCCAGAAAGCGTGATTTGGCTTGATTCACCAGTTCCAGCTGGTGTGAGCGCACCTCCGCTTCGCTCTTCAGGCGTTCCGCCTCGCTCACTGCGTTTTCCAGCACGCCGCCCATCTTGTTGAAGGCCTGCCCCAGCAAACCGATTTCATCGCGCCGGCGCAGCGAAACCCGCGCCGACAATCTACCGGCGGTCATATCGAGTACGGCGGCCATCAAATGGTCAATTGAATCCAGGATCAGCGAATTGCCGATCCACCATGCGGCTAGCAAAATGGCGCAGATGGCTGCCGACAAGATGAACAAGCCGCGCGTCAATGTCGCATCGGCATTGGCGTAGGCTTCTCCTCTGGGAATGCTGACCACGACGTAGAAATTGTGTTCGCCGTAGGGAATGCGCGCAAAAGCATTCAGGCGTTCGATGCCGTCGCCCGCGTCTCTGCTGGAAAACACGCCATCATCGTTGCCTGTTAGCAATTTGGAGAACAGCGCGTCTTTCTTCCCTACCATGGCGCTTTGGTCGGGGCTATGTACCAGAATCGTTCCATTGCTGTCGTACAAGCTCAGAATCGCGCCTTTCGGCAGCCGCGGAGCAATCGTTTTGGAGAGCCAGGAGAGATTGACGGTCACCAGCATCACCCCGCTCAACTGATGACGGGCATCGAAAATCGGGCCGGCGAATGGCACGATCGGGGCTCTTATGATTTTGCCGAAGACGTAGCCGCCGGTAACCGGCTTCTCCATGGTTCGGACTTGCCAGAAATATTCGCGGTCGCGGACGTGCATGTTCTCGGGTTCTCCCTTGCGCGCCGCGCAATAAATATCCCCGTTCACATCAATGGCGACAAAATTGAAAAAATTTTCCGGCTGGTTCACTGCGTTGAAGAGCAAATCGGCGAAGCGCCGGTTGCATGCTTCATGGTCCGTGCCTAACACGATCGGGTCGCGCGCCAGCAACTCAACCATGGTTCTGGTCTGGCGGTCCAGATCGCGCTGGTAGTTGCTGATCACGTGCACCCATTCCAGCGCCGACTTTTCAGCTTCACTGATGGTAAGCTGCCGGGATGAGGCCGTGTTGTAGAGGATCACTCCCAATGCCGGCAGGACGGCAATGAAAACGACGATCAGCAACTTGGCTCTCAGGCCGCCGATAGTTAGCGATTTTGTCGCGGCCATAGTGCTAACGATCTTCGCAATGGCGGCATAGGCTTGATGTCAACATCAAATCGGATCAGGCGCGTCGTAGATAATCGGTGAGTTCTCCGGCCATACAGGCGCATGTGCCGCCATCGGCGCCGAAGGAAATTCCCAATAGGGTTTTGTTTCGGAATACGAGGTAATTGGCCCCAAGAAGCGCAGCATACCGTAAGGGGTTTCCCGCGTGCTCTCCAGCCGCGTCAGTAATTCTGAAGACGGCCCCGGAACTGACTTCCATTCATGGGGCGGCAGGCGTCCAAATGACTGGGTCCACATGGCGCTACGGCACAAGGAAACCCGCACATGGTAGCTGCCGCCCTCTTTGGCTCGCATCAAGAGCGCCGCCAGCGCGCCGTAGGCGCCGAGATAGCCGGTGATATAGTCGTTGGGATAGACCGGACTCAGCGTAGGATTTTCCGCACTGCCCTGGGCAAACGCCATGCCGGTGACGGATTGGGCCAGTTGTTCCCAGCCGCCGCGCTCGCCCCAAGGACCGCTCTCGCCGTAGCAACTGAACGACACATAGACAATGCCGGGCCGCTGCCGGGCGGCGGCTTCCGCCGAAAAGCCCAGTCCCGCAATCGTTCCGGGGCGATAACTCTGGACAAAAATGTCAGCGCTTTTCAGCAGGCCGTTCAGACGATCGCAATCCGGTGCCTGGGTCAGGTCCAGCAGCGTGGATAGTTTTCCGTGGCCGGTATCCATCACGAATGAGGGAATCGTTGGGTGTGCGGGCGGACGCACCCGCAGCACCGTCGCCCCCTGTTCCGCCAGGGTGCGCGTGGACATGGGGCCGGCCAGAACATGGGTGAGGTCAAGCACCCTGATGCCCTCCAGCGGTCGTCTTGCCGCTCCCATCGCTTCCGGTGCGCTATCGCCGATGCGTTCAATTTCGATGACCGGCTGACTGGCCAGCAGACGGCCTTGCGGCGTATTCAGCCACTCTTCTTCGCTGCGCGCGATACCGCCGCACAATCGGGCTTTGGCGATGGCGTCCTCCAGCGCGACGGAATCCCAGGTCGACACGGCTTTTGCGATGGATTCCGCCTCATTGGGACAATTGAGCAATTTCAGCAAGCCATCGCGCAAATGGGGATAGCCGGCATGCATAAAGATGTGACGGCCATCGCGGCAGCGGAAGAAATTGGTCAGCGGGTACGCCTCGTCGGGATAGGGCACCGGATAGCCGCGTTGACGCAAATGCACAACGCTCTTGAGCGACACGGCGGCATCCGCCATATCGACCGTGACGGTTTGCGACCTGCCGCTGCGCTGGCGCCAGATGGAGGATATGGCAGCCCCTTGCGCCGCCAGCACCGTTGCTGCGGCCTTGCCGAGCAAGAAAGGAGTGGGAAACACCGGATCGCGGCCGGTGATATTGATATTGCCGCCCGGCGGGATAGTGATGCGTCCCAATTCCAGCAATTCACTTAGAGCCGGATCCATTGCCGGTGCATGCGTTTTCATTCTTTCTCCATTGCGGTTGCGGATTGATTTATCACGAACGGAAAATGATAACCGGATGGGCGTCATGCATCGATACATACTTTCGTATATGCAAGATGCTGACCTGTCCCCTAGCTGTTCGATCTGAGAAAAGATCCGTATTCAAGTCGGACCAGTTTTTTCAGCGCGGGTGTGCCATCTATAATTTTTGCGCCTTATTTTCGATGATTGGAGCGAAGTCAGGAGGCGAACCCGCGCTTGATCATCGGGGCTGGCTATGCGAGATGCGATGGAACAGTGGTGAGGGGCGGCTAAGGTCCCCTCACCTTTCCTGTTTTATGCAATGACCGGCACCGTCAGCGATGCGCCGGCGCGCATCCGCGCAGAGACCAGTTCTTTGTGGCGTGCGCTGCCCAGATGCAGGCGATAGAGCGCTTGCCCCGCCCTCACCGGCTGGCCCGGCCGGCACAAGAGGTCGACTCCGGCTTCGGGAAACTCCGGTGCGCCGGCATCGCGCGCCAGGCCGGCAATGGCCCAGCCGTCGATCTCTCCGACCACGCCGTCCTGCTGCGCTTCCACCGTCATCGACAGCGCCGAGGGTTGCGCCAGGCGCCGTGGCGGCCCCTGTACTTCGATGATGCGCTCCATAGCGCGCCGCGCTGCGCCGCTGTCGAGCAGTTCTGTGGCCAGGCGCCGGCCCGCTTCAGCGTCGCCGACACCCGGGTCGAACGCCAGGATGTGGCCGGCGAACAGCAAGGCTTTTTCACGCAAGTCCTGCGGCGCATCCGGATCGCAGGCCAGCACCTGCCTGATGTCGCGCACTTCGAGTGCCGGGCCGATGCCGCGCCCAATCGGCCGGCTGCCGTCGGTCGCCAACGCCCTGACCTGAATGCCCAGACCCGCGCCTACTTGCTCGAACAAGGCGCACAGCGCCTGCGCTTGCTGCAGGCTGTCCTGTTTGGCGTAAGGTCCGTAAGGTACGTCGATCACCAGATGCGTCACACCCGCCGTCACCTTCTTGGACAAGATGGACGCCACCGACCAGGCCGCCGTTTCCAGCCCGTAGGGTCGGGTGATGCGGTTCATCACGTCGTCGATCACGGAATGGTTGAGTCTGCCGTTCCAGGCAATGCAGGCGCGCGCCTGCTTTACGCAGCGCTGTACGGCCTCCGGGCTCAGCTCCACTTCGGCCAGCAAGGCCATGGTGTCGGCGGTGCCGGCGGCGGAGGTAATGGCGCCCGATGAGGCCTTGGGCATCGCCAGACCATAGGCCGCGACGATGGGCACGACGATGGGCGTGATGCGGCTGCCCGGCACCCCCCCCAGAGAGTGCTTGTCCACCACCATGGGTTCGTCCCATACGATGCGGCGGGCGATGCGCGAGCGTGCCTCGGCCAGCGCCAGTGTCTCTGTCGCGTCGAGCGAGCGCGTGGTTTCGACCAGCCAGGCGGTGAGCTCGGTATCGTTGTAGCGGCCATCGACGGCGTCCTGCAGGATCGCCTGATATTCATGGGATTTGAGCGCATCGCCGCGCAGCTTGCGCGTGAAAAAATGGCGGCTGCCCGCCGGCTGTATGCGCAGCGCCTGCACGGTGGCGCCCGGCTGCATGTCGAGCTTGCGCATCAGCGCGGGCGACAGGGCCAGCCACGGTTCCTGCCATGTTCTATCTTGAGTGCTGGCCTGAGCCTCCCAGCCGTGCACGCGAACATCGACCAGACGACCGCTTGCGCTACGCAAGCGCAAGCGGGTGCCGGCCGGCCATTGCGCAGACGGTGCGAAGGCGACTGCTTCTTCGCCGGTGTCGGCCGGCGCTTCATGCGCAACGCAGACGGCAACAGGATCGCGCAAGACGCTCAGGAAGCGCTCTATGCCGGCAGCGGCGTCGCTGTCGTTGGACACGCGCTGACGCAGAATGCCCGGCGGAATCGGATCGACCTGCCGTTGCAGGCGCGCCAGAATCTGCGCATGGTCTTCGCGTCCGCGACCGGCAATACGCTGCGCCAGCACTTCGGGCGGCGCCGAGATTTCAACCACCACCAGGCCGGGCACGCGCTTGCCTAGTTCATCTACCGTGGCGCGCGAGCCGTTGGCCACTACGTGCCGGCCGCAGGCCAGCGCCGACAGCAGTTCGGCCGGCAAGCCGTAATGCAGGCCGTGGGCCTGCCAGGTGATGAGGAATTCGCCGGCCGCTTCGCGCGCGGCGAAGCCTTCCGGCGTTTCCGCCTCATGATCTTCACCCGGCGCGCCGGCGGGCCGGGTGATGACGCGCCTGGCGAACACATACGAAGCGCTGGCCAGCGCCCGGCGGGCACCATCGATCAGGGTATCCTTGCCGGCCCCGCTGGGGCCGACCACCAGAAAGAAGGTGCCGGTTGCGGCCCGGGCCTGGCTCATGCTTCGTCCAGGCCGATATCGACAGCAGGCGCCGACTGTGTGATCTTGCTGGTCGAGATGTAATCCACGCCGGTTTCTGCGACCGGGCGGATGTTGCTGAGACGAATACCGCCCGAGGCCTCGACCTTGACGCGACCATCGATGATGCCGACTGCTTCGCGCATGTCTTCCAGCGACATGTTGTCGAGCATGATCACATCAACGCCGGCAGCCAGCGCCTCGCGCACCTGATCGACGCGGTCGCACTCCACTTCCAGCTTGGTCAGCACCGGCAGCTTGCGGCGCACGCGCATCACGGCTTCCTTGATGCTGCCGCATACGGCAATGTGGTTGTCCTTGATCATGACGCCGTTGTCCAGCGCCAGACGGTGGTTCAGGCCGCCGCCGCAAAGCACTGCGTGTTTTTCCAGCATGCGCAGACCCGGCGTGGTCTTGCGGCTGTCGATCAGTTGCGCCTTGGTGCCACGGATTTCTTCGACATACTTGGCGGTCTCGTTGGCGATGCCCGACAAACGTTGCGCCAGGTTGAGCGCAGTACGTTCCGCCGTCAGCACGCTGCGCGCATTACCCTTGACGGTGATCAGCACCGCGCCCGGCTCCACCCGCACGCCGTCGGCGAAATGCACCTGCACGTCCAGCGTCGGATCGTACTTGCGGAAGACGCGGGCAGCGACGCCGATGCCGGCCACGATCAGGCTCTCGCGCGCATTCATGACAAAGTGGCCTTGTTCATCCGGCTCGATCATGGTCTGGGCGGTCAGGTCGCAGCCGCCGATGTCTTCGGTCAGCCAGAGGTCGATGAGTTTTTCGGTTGCGTATTGGTCGTACATGGTATTTCCTTTTGAGGATGGATTTTATCTATTAAGTTAGATATCGAACTATATTGAGACGAAATTTCGCGCTGCTGATCAAGGTCCGTGCGGCATGGGTTGTTCTCCGTGGAATCAGGTTTTGGTCGGGCGCGACCGGTAGTCGACGATGAGCTGCTCCCAGACCGTTTCGAGTTCGTAGTCGATCGAACGCGCCAGGCCGTCCAGATCGGGAAACAGCGTGGCGGCCGTGATGTTCATCCGGTACAGGGCGCGCAGCGCTTCTCCCCGCACGCTCGCCGGCAAGATGAATTTTCGGATCAGCGGCTCATCCGATTCGTATTCGCCTAACAGCAGGTCGAGCGGCGCTTCCAGCTTTCCGGGGACCACCAGAATCCCGGATTGCGCCACCAGCCTTGCATCCATCTGATTGGGTTCGCCGAACCAGACCAGCGGCAAGCTGTTGCCTGCAAAGTATTTCTGGTAGCTGCCCGGCTTGCGCAGATCGATGGCTTCGCGATTGAGTGCGGCGTCGAAACGGGGAGCCACCTTCCACAAGGCCGGCGTGTTCAAAGCGAACACTGCAGCCGAATCAGCACGCAGCTGCTGCAAGGCAAAGAATGCCGCCACGAACGGCGACTTGGTGAAATCCACCAGCCGCGTCGGCGCTCCGTGGTGCTGCATCAGCGCTAGGCAGCGCAGGTCGTCTTCCAGCACCGAAGCGTCTTGCAGGAACACGTGCGCCTTGCGACGAAACACTCTGATCGCCCTGTCTTCCCGCAAGGGCCATAAGGATGGATCCGGGCAGTAGCGCGCGAGATGCCGCGTCAGCGAACTGACCAGCGGCCACGACTGATCCGCCTGGCCACGAAATACCCAGCCGTCCAGCTGGTCGCTCGCCGCAGCGAACTCGGACCAGCTGGACAACACGACTTCGTCAATGACATTGGCTGAAGGCATCCGCATACCCAAATTATTCTTCGATATCTACGATTATGCAAGATGCAGGCCAATCTGTCATCGGAAATGTGCTCGCCTACAATATGGGTATCATTACGTTACCTTAGATTTCTTATAAAACAATGACGATGACCAATCCCAAATCGGGCAGCCTGGCTGCCGAGACAGACGACAACGAGGAGCTCGCCGAAGCGCTGGATGCGCTGGCCGGTGAGCGCGTCGCCCACTTGGTAAAAGATGCTGCGCGCGCCTTCATCCGCAGCCTGCAGATACGGCTGGCGCCGCACTCGGTGAGCTATGGCCACTGGACCATTCTGCGCGTGTTGTGGGAAAGCGACGGACTGTCGCAGCGCGATCTCGCGGAGCGCGCCGGCGTGAGTGAAGCAACCACCGCCACCGCGCTCAAATCGCTGGAGAGCATAGGCTACGTCGAGCGCACGCACTTGCCGGGCGATAAGAAAAAAGTGCACGTCTTCCTCAGCAAGCAAGGCCGTGCCCTGAAGAAAAAGCTGGTGCCGCTGGCCGAGCAAGTGAATGACATCAGCCTGGCCGGTATCACGGAAGATGAACTTGAAATCACGCGCAAGGTGCTGGTCGCGATGTCCATCAATCTGAATCGCGACGAGCTCGAAGCCATTGAACTGGGCCAGCGCATGCCGTCGACTCAGGAGGTCGGTCGACTGACTTCGGGTATGGGATAAGCGGTCCGTCGCTGCATTGCATTAATGCCTCCATGATGCCTGCGTGACGCCCCATGACTGTGCGCATGCACCGTCAAGTGACATTCCGGATGCCGCTTTGCACCACGAAAGAAGGTAACTCCGGCATGTAGAAATTCGCTGAAATAATTCACACATCTAAGATATCTAACTATAATGGCCTCGTAGTAAATGCACTTTTTTAAGATTTTTTGATTGATATCTAAGGTTGGCACATCGTTTGCATTGACACCTCTGAATGCTCGCAGGTATGCGACTTGCCAGAACGGACAGGAGGATCGAAGCGAGCAACCACTGCAGTGCCCACAACGTATCGAGGAAATCATGAGAATCTTTTGCAAGAATCTGCGAGCTGTGATGTGTCTTACTGCTGCGCTGTCCTTTACGGCAGCCCTCCCCTCCTCGTCCAGCGCCGAGGAAATATCCGTGACCCAATGGGGCACCAGCCTGTACGGCCTGCCCTATGCGGTGGCGATCCAGCAAGGCTACTTCAAGCGGGCCGGTGCGGACATTACCGGCATCCTCACTTCCGGCGGTGGCGGTACGACCGTGCGCAATATTCTGGCCAGCAAACTGCCCTACGGTGAAGTCGCCGTGTCGGCGGCGCTCGCCGCCCAGCGTCAGGGTCTGGATGTGGTGATCGTCAACACCGGCACGCGCAGCGTGGCGGAAGCTTCGGCGGTGACCATGCCCGGCTCCGCCGTCAAGAGCGTGGCCGATCTGGCGGGCAAGAAGGTCGCCATCACCTCGCCCAAGGGCGTGTCCGAAATGCTGTTGCTGATGGTGCTCAAGGCCAAGGGTGTGGATGCCTCGCAGGTGCAGCGCATCGCCTCCGGCGGTTACGTCAACGGGCTGACCATGCTGGAGCAGGGTTCGGTCGCGGCAGCCGTGCTGATCGAGCCGCTGTCCATTGTGCGCAAGGACAAGTACCGCACCGTGTATAGCGCCTCCGAAGCCTTGCAGCCGATGACCACTTCGGTGGGCATCACTACGCGCGCCTTCGCCAAGGCACATCCTGAAGTGATTCGCTCCATCATCGAAGGACGACGCCAGGGCGTGCAGGCGGTATACCGTGATCCGGCCGCTGCCGCCGCGTTGCTGGAAACCAGTTTCAAGCTGACTCCGGAAGTGGCGCGTGAAGCCGTGGACAACATGGTCCGCGCGCGCATGTGGAGCGATGGCGACTTCGAGCAGGCCGAACTGGAACGCATGGTTGATGGCCTTAAGCTGATCGGCGAGATCAAGGAAAACGTGGACTGGAGCAAGCTGATCGACAGCAGCATGTTGCCGGCGTCCGTCAAGGTGAAAAGCAAGCTGTGAGGGAGAATTCGATGGAGATGGGAAATACCGTGTTGGCATATGACGCAGCGGCGCGCAAGGCGCCGCAGGAAAGTGGCCGCGAGCCCTTGGCCGGACAGAGGCAGGCTCACGCGATTCTGCATGGCGTCACCCGCAAGTTCAAGAAAAATGGCGGCACGGAGGTTTTCCATGCGCTGGGTCCGATCGACCTGACCTTGTACAAGGGAGAGTTCTTTTCGGTGGTCGGTCCCTCGGGCTGTGGCAAGTCGACCTTGCTCGACACGCTCTCCGGCCTGGCGCGTCCATCGGACGGCACTGTGCAGTTCGAGAACCGCGAGGTCAAGGGCGTGCCGGATGGCGTCGGCGTGGTGTTTCAGGAAGACGCCTCGTTTCCCTGGCTCAATGTGCGCGACAACATTTCCTTCACGCTGCGCATGCGCGGCATGGATGGCGCCGAGATCAAACGCCGGGTCGATTACGCGCTGGCGTTCATGGGGCTCAAGGATTTCGCCTCGGCCTTCCCTGCCCAGCTTTCAGGCGGCATGCGCCAACGTGTGTGCATCGCGCGAACGCTGGTGCAGCAGCCGCGCCTGATTCTGCTGGATGAGCCCTTCGGCGCGCTCGACCAGCAAACGCGTCTGCTGATGGGCGACGAACTGCTGCGTCTGTGGCGCGAAACCAATGCCACCATTCTGCTGATCACCCACGCGCTGGATGAGGCCGCCATGCTGTCGGATCGGGTCGGCGTGATGTCGTCGCGCCCGGGGTTGTTCATCGACATCGTCGAAACCGGCTGGGAGCGCGACCGCGACAGCCGCGTGGTATCCACTCCGCGCTTCGGCGAAGTCAATGCGCGCCTGTGGGAAAAACTGCGCGTCGAGTCGCTCAAGGTCATGGGGGGGCAGCATGGCTGACGGCGCAGCTGCATCCGGCGCTGGCCGGCAGGCCGGCGGCCATGGCATCGAGAGCTTATTGCGCATCCTGGTGGTCGTGGTGCTGATAGGCGCTATCGAACTGTTGTGCCGCACCGGGGTGATCACGGCCACCACCATGATCGCGCCTTCGGCGATGGCGCGGCATGCCTGGGAGATTCTCCAGAACGGCAAGTTCGACAAGGACATCGCCATCAGCCTGGGCAACATCGGCGCCGCCACGTTGCTGGCGGTGGTGCTGGGATTCATCGTCGGCCTGGCAGTGCATGCCCTGCCGACCTTGCGTACCGCGCTGGAGCCCTTGCTGGCCAGTTATTACGCAGTGCCGACCTTCATTTTCTATCCGGTATTCATCGTCCTGTTCGGGGTGGGCGCCGCGCCCATCATCGCCATCGCGGTGCTGCTGGCGGTCGTCACCATGATCACGGCCACACTCAACGGTCTGGATCGCATCCCGGCTTCGCTGCGCAAGACTGCCTTGGTATTGCGGCTGACGCCCTGGCAATCGGCGGTGCGGGTCAAGCTGCCGGCGGCGCTTCCTTATCTGTTCACCGGGGTCAAGCTGGTGGTGGCGTATGCCTTTATCGGCGTGATCGCATCCGAGTTCATTCTGTCGGGCTCGGGCGTGGGTTATGCCATCGGCTACGCCTACAACAACTTCGAAAACGATGACATGTACGCCCTGATGTTTCTCGTGCTGGTGACGGTGACCGTCGTCAACATCCTTCTCAATGCGCTGGACCGCCGCCTGCAAGCCAAGCTGCGCCGCTGACCGGAGCCGACATGAACAATACAAGCGATATGAAACCGCAGACGCTCTACGTCTTTCTCGCTCTGGCCCTGGCCGGAGCCTGGCAGGCGCTGCACTGGATGATAGGCGGCGATGCCCTGGCCTCGCCCGCGCAGGCCGTGACCACGCTGGTGGCGCTGATGCAGACCGGCGACTTCTGGTCGCACACGCTGGAGACCGCCAAGGCGCTGATCTATGCGCTGGCCATCGGACTGGTCGGCGGGCTTGCGGCCGGACTGCTGCTGGGCGTCAACCGCCTGGCGCGCGACGTCGCGGAACCAATCCTGCTCAACGTCTACGCCATCCCCAAGGTCACGCTCTACCCCTTGGTGCTGCTGGTGTTCGGCCTGGGCCTGTCGGCCAAGGTGGCGTTCGGTGTGATGCACGGCATCATCCCCATCATGGTGTTCACCATGAATGCCATCCGCCAGATGCGCCCGGTGCTGCTGCGGGCCGGACAGTCGATGCGTCTGACGCGGCGCCAGTCGATTCTGCACATCGTGCTGCCGGCCATCCTGCCGGAGATCGCGGTCGGTCTGCGTCTGGCATTTTCGCTGACGCTGCTGGGCGTGCTGATCGGAGAAATGTTCGCCTCCCAGCGCGGCCTTGGTTTCTTGCTGACCAACGCCATGAATCTGGGGGATATGCGCACCATCATGGCGGTAGCGCTGCTGCTGACCACCTTCGCGCTCGGCTGCAATGCAGGTCTGATGCGCTTGGGACGACGTCTTTCGCCGCGCTGAACGCGCGGCACCCTCTCAGCAAGTTGGTTTGCTGATCCCGGGCGTCCCCGGACGTCCTTTGCCCTGTGCTGGCCGCGCAGGGCTTTTTTCTTTTCACCTGAGCGCAATGATTCCGGGGCCACACGCATTCGTGCGCTTGCTGCCTGAGTTCATCATCGCGCGAAAAAACGCGCCAGGCAGCAGCGAGACCTGCTGCCGCAAGTGGCCGACCCCACTCGGCCGGCTGGTAGCGATGGATCTCTTCCGCGATCATCCGGGCAAAGGGGATGAGATTTTCCCCGGCCGCTCGTCCAGCAGGATTTCGCACAGTTGAATACGCAGCTTGAGACGGCCTGCCGGCGCAGCGATTGCGCGGGCCTTGCCTGCCGCCATCTCGCCACTAAGGCAGCGAGATGCCAATCAGAAGAGCGCGCGGGAAAAGACTGCAAGAACAGCGTACGAGACGAAACCGGGAATCGCGGTCCGCCCGTGATCATTCCGTCAGGCGGCCCAGAAACTGTTTGCTGCGCTCGCTGGCCTGAGCACCGAAGAACTGTTCAGGCACGGTGTCTTCAATGACGTGTCCGCCCTCCATGAAGATAATGCGATCGGCAACCTCACGCGCGAATTTTGTTTCGTGCGTGACGACCAGCATGGTCATTCCCTCTTGCGCCAGATCTCGCATGACGCCCAGCACGTCGTCGCGCAATTCCGGGTCAAGGGCCGAGGTTGGTTCGTCGAAAAGAATGACTTCAGGATCCATGGCCAAAGCCCGTGCAATGGCAACCCGCTGCTTCTGGCCGCCGGAGAGTTTTCCCGGATAGGCATCGGCCTTTTCCAGCAGCCCGACCTTGCCCAGCAATGCCAGACCGCGTTCGCGGGCGACGACTTTGGCAACGCCCTTGACCGACAGCAAGCCTTCAATGACGTTTTGCAGCGCAGTCATGTGCGGAAACAGGTTGAAGGACTGAAATACCATGGCCGTTGCGTGACGTATCTGCAGCGTTTTCCGGCGCAGTTCCACACCGGCCAATGTTGCCGGCTCGGCCAGTTCAATACCGCAGATTTCAATGCTGCCGCGGTCCGGCATTTCGAGCAGGTTGAGTGAGCGGATGAAGGTGGTCTTGCCCGAACCCGATGGCCCCATGATGACGACCACCTCGCCTTTGGCGACTTCCAGACTGACGTTGCGCAAGACCTGATTTGCGCCAAAGGCCTTGGCGAGTCCGCGAACGCGGACCGTGCATTGCGACAGATTCTTCATTGGTAGCGCCTCGATAATTTTTCTTCAAGCCAGGTCTGCAGGATGGTCAGGATCTGATTGATGAACCAGTAGATGGAGCCGACCATGATGAACATTTCCATGTAGCGAAAGGTAGTCGCACCGATCTGATCGGCGACCCGCGTCAGTTCCACCACGGTCACGGTCGAGGCCAGCGAGGTGTCTTTCATCAAGGCGATGAGACGGCTGCCGACGGGCGGAATGGCAATGCGCAGCGCCTGCGGCAGGATGACCCGGCTTAGCGTTTTCGGGTAGCTCATGCCCATGGCCCAGGCCGCTTCCCACTGGCCTCGGTCCACCGCGTTGATGCCGGAGCGGAAGTTCTCGCTCAGATAGGCGGCTGCGAACAAGGTCAAGGCCAGCAAGGCCGCCGGTATGGGATCGATGGTGATGCCGTAGTTGGGCAAACCGAAATAGATCAGCAAGATCTGTATCAGCAGCGGTGTGCCGCGAAAGATAGAGACATAGGCAAATGCCAGCCACCGCAAGGCCCGGATGGAAGACAGGCGGGCCAATGCGACCAGCATGCCCAGCATGGAGCCGAGCACGAAGGAGCCCAGCCCCAGCCCGAGTGTGATGAGCACTGCCTTTTCCAACAAGGGTAGCGCCTTCATAAACAGTTCAAACATGTTTCCCCCTTCTACTCTTCTATATTCGGCCGGCATGCAGCCGGCCGTAAAAGAACATCAACAAGCAAATCAACTAGTCGGACTTCATGAGCAGCACTTAACGAGTCGAACTAAGAAGTCGCACTAAGAAGTCGAACTCGGCAAGCCCTTCAGTTTGCCGTCAGCGCCTTGCCGTAGGCCACCAGCGCCTGATCCAGATCGGCCAGCAGCAGCTCGGTATTTTCCAGACCGATCGACATGCGCACCACCGGCTGATCCGTGGCAGGAAACGGACGGTTTGCCTGCAAGGCAGCCGGGTAATACGCCGCCAGACTATGAACGCCGCCCCAGCTCGCGCCGATCACGAAGTGTTGCAGCGTATCGAAGAATGCATGGAAGGCGCGCTCCGGCGCCGGCTTCAGGATCAGGGAAAAGAGGCAGCCGTTGGTGCTGAAGTCGCGCTTCCAGATGGCGTGCCCCGGGTCGCTCTCCAGCGGCGGGTAAAGCACACGATCCACCAGCGGATGCTGCGAAAGATGGCGCGCGACCTTGAGGGTGGATTCGCTCTGGGCCTGCACGCGCAATTGCAGGGTTTCCATGCCGCGCAGGACCAGAAAGCAATCATCCGGGCTGACCTGCTGCCCGAGGATGCTTTGGGTCTCGCGCAAGATATCGTAGTGTTCGTGGCTGTTCATGCTGATGCTGCCCATGAGCACGTCGGAATGCCCGCTGAAGAATTTGGTCGCGGCCTCGATGCTGAAATCAACGCCATGTTCCAGGGGCTTGAAGCCCAGCGGGCTGGCCCATGTGTTGTCCAGCATGGTCAATACGCCGCGCTGTTTTGCCACCTTCGCGATGGCAGGAATATCCTGCATTTCCATGGTGACCGTGCCCGGTGCTTCCATGCAGATCATTCTGGTATTCGATTTGATAAGCGACTCGATTTCCGCGCCGATGGACGGTTGATAGAGCTCCAGCTCGACACCCATGCGCGCCAGCCACTTCTCGCCGAAGGTCTTGAGCGAGCCATAGCATGCGGCCGACATCAGCAGATGATCGCCGCCACGGACGAAGCCCATGACGGTCGTCATCAGCGCTGCAGCACCGGAGGGCGTGATCACACAGTGCCGGCCGCCTTCCAGCGCAGCGATGCGTTGCTCCAGCAGGCGCGCGGTCGGGGTGCCGGTGACGCCATAGCTGAAACCGTCCGGCTGGCGCTGCTTGCGCTGAACAAAATCTTCCAGGGAATTGAAAACCACCGTCGATGCGCGCATCACGGCCGGTGATAAGCTGCCAAAAGGCTGATGTTCTTTGTTCGTGCTCATACGAGTATTTTTGATAATCTAAAAAAGGGCGATGGATGCAAGTATCCGTAACGCCGTACTCCCCATCAACAGCGAGCAGCTCTAACTCTATAAGCACAAGTTATATATGGACATGCGTGATATCCAGGTTTTTCGTGCCGTCATGCGCGCAGGAACCACCAGCAAGGCGGCCACACTTCTGAACGTCTCCCAGCCTGCGATCAGCCAGTCCATACGCAAGCTGGAGACCTCGTCCGAGCTGCGCCTGTTCGAGCGGACCAGAGGGCGGCTGGTGCCTACCCAGGAGGCGCTGGCGCTGATCGTTGAAGTAGACCGCTGCTTTGCCGGTTTCGAGATGATCGAACACCGCATCCGCAGCCTGCGCTCGTTCGGCCTGGGACGTCTTGCGATTGCCTCCTTCCCGGCGCTCGGCACCGGATTCATGCCGCGCGCCATTGCGGCGTTCGGGCTCGACACGCGCCGGGTTCAGATGTCATTCCAGATCATGAGCTCGCGTGAAGTGCATCAGCAGGTCAGCGCCGGCCAGCTGGATTTCGGCCTGATGGCCGATGAACTCTCGGTGTCCGGCCTTGAGCATTCCCAGTTCATGAGCGTGCCCGGCGTCATCGTGATGAACGACAAGCACCCCTTGGCCGGCAAGCCCACCATCAGCTCCGACGATCTGATGGAGCATCCCTTTATTGCTCTCAATCCTGAAGACGCAAGCCGGCGAAGGCTGGAACAATCGCTGGTGCTGGACGGCAAGATTCTGCGTCCGATTCTGGAGACGCCCTATTCCAACTCGGTGTGCGAATTCGCGCTGCGCGGCGTCGGCATGGGAATGGCGCACCCGATTCTGGCGCTGGACTATGTCACACGTGGACTGAAACTGAAGCCGATGGAAAACGCGGTCGGCTTCACCGCCCTGCTGGTGTTCCGGCCCGGCATTCCGCTGTCGGAAAACGCCAAGGAATTGCTCCGCGTGATGCGGATTCAGATGGAGTCGGACATGAGTTCGCTGCGTCAGATTCTGTATCAGAAGGCGGGAAATATTTAAGCCGGATGATGCCGCGCACCAATTTGTGCGCTGCGCCCGAATAATGGGCAAATCAGCATTCCGCCGGCAGGAAAAATCCTGTACACCAGCGCCAGCCCTTTATCCGCCTGAACCGCGCCGATCCGGATCACTTTCGTGCTCGCTCAAGATTGGTGCGGCACTGCATCAGACCGGGCAGGAAAAGTGCAAAGTCTATAAGCCTGGCTTATCAAGCAAGAAAGCGCCTGTGATTGTTCATGCCTCCCTGAGCTTGCAGAATAGCTTCACTTTCAAACCATTCTGTTAAAAACGAGGGAGTCATGAAATTACATCATCTGGTCCGTAGCATTGCCTGTGCCGCCGTTCTAGGCTGCGTGGCTTACGCCGCCGACGCGCAAATCATTCCGGCCGACATTCTCGCGAATGCCCGCGCCACCGGCGTCATTCGCGTCGCCAACACGCAAAGCAGCCCGCCCTGGAGCCTGCTGGACGACAAACTGCAAGTCGCTGGCTATGACGTTGAAGTCGCCAAGGAAGTGGCGCGCCGCATTGGCGTGGCCAAGGTGGTGTTCGTGGCAGACAGCTTCAAAAACTTCGTGGACGGCCTGAAGGTCGGCAAGTACGACCTGGTCATGAATGATGTGACGCCGACCCCCGAACGCGAAAAACAGATCGACTTTTCTGCACCCTACGGCGTTGAAGAATTCCGCATCTTCGTCCTCAATGCGAACAGCGACATCAAGGAAAAAACCGATCTCAAGGCAAAGCGGGTCGGCGTGACCACCGGTTCCAGCAATGAAACCTGGGCCCGCGCCAATCTGAAGGAATCCGACATCCGCACCTACGACAATGGCGGCTTCGTGTTCAACGATCTGGCCAACGGCCGCATCGATGCGGTCATCGTCTCCCACTTCGGCGGCATGAAGTACGCCACCGTCAACAAGCTCCCCATCAAGGAAGTCGGCAAACCGCTGACCTTCCAGCTGTCCGCCGCCGGCATGGTGAAAGGACAGCCGGCACTCAAGAGCGCAGTCAACAAGGCCATCGCCGACATGATTGCAGACGGCACGATCGACCGCCTCTCGCGCAAATGGGTGGGCCCTCAGTACGACATGATCGGCGACATCAAAGAAGCGCTCAAGCAACAGTAAGCCACCGCTGGTCTTCCCCTCGGAAATTGGAGCACCGCCTGGCTCAAGGCAGGACGGTGCACATCCCTCTCTTTCAACTCTACTCAGGATGTGAACATGAAACGTCGTGAATTTTTCCCATTTTTTGCCGTGCCTCTGATTGGCATGGTGCCCGGCATCAGCACGGCTGCGCGTACCAAAGATAAGGTTATTGTCGTCGGCAGCGGCGTCATGGGGGCCTCGATTGCCTATCACCTGGCGAGGCGCGGCGCTGATGTCACGCTGATAGAAAAGGACGCGCCGGCCTCCGGCACGACGAAAAATTCCTTCGCCTGGATCAACGCCAACAACAAGACGCCTTACTCCTACTACGCGCTGAACTACGAAGGCATTCTGGGGTGGCGCCGGCTTCAGGTAGAAATCGGTGCTTCGCTGCAAATTCAGTGGGGCGGCGGGATTTCATGGTGCGGCTTTGATCAGAAACAGATCGACAAGCTGAACTACACGACGGCGGTTCATCAGCCCTGGGGCTATCCGATTGAAAACATCTCGAAGGACGATCTGCAGCGTCTGGTGCCTGGCATCAATGCCGGCGACTACGGCGGTGGATGGTACTCCACCATCGACGGCACGCTCGACCCGGTGGCAGCTACTCTGGCTTTGGTTCAGGCCGGGATCAAGGCAGGCGTCAGACTTGAAAAGGCCAACGTCAGGAATATTGACTTCAAGGGTGATGTCGCGACTGGTGTGACGACCGACAAAGGCTCTTTCGTGGCCGACCATGTCGTGATTGCCGCCGGCAACGACACGACCCGTTTGGGTGCGCAGGCGGGAATCCCGGTTCCGCTGCGAACCTCGAAGGGAATTCTTGCCCATAGCAAGCCGATGCCGCCGCTGGTCCATCAGGTGCTGATGCCCGCCGGCGCAGACATCAAGCAAAATCCGGACGGCCGTATTGTCACCGGCTCCAATTTCGGCGACACGGGCTCGGCGGAGGCCACGGCAGAACTTGGCGCCAAGCTGCTTGAGGTGGTCACCCAATATCTTCCGCAGACGCGTGGAATCGAACTGGATTACATGACGCTGGGCTACCGCGTCATGCCCAGGGATGAATATCCCATCATGGGTAAAGGCCGGAAGTATCGCAACGTGCACGTCGCCGCCATGCACAGCGGCATGACCTCGGCGCCAGTGATCGGCCAGTTGCTGGCCATCGAAGTGCTGGACGGCGTGGAGACGCGCCAGCTGCAGGAGTTTCGTCCGCAGCGCTTCTACGTCTGAAGCGCCCCGCGCATCCTTGCACCTCGCACTTTCCATACGCATTCGCTGTGTACCGCTACACGGCGAATGCCCGATGTCCCATGTTCTTTCGGCCACCTGATAGCGAACAATGAAATTCAATATGAAAAAATTCAGCATCCATCTCTGCACGGCATTGATCGGTCTGGCTTGCGCGGCGACTGCCGGCGCCGAAGGCAGCTTCGATTACGCGAACACGACCAGCTCCCATGTGACGACTTTCGTGCGCGGCACAGAACCGGTGGAAGTGAGCAAGCTCAAGCTCACGACAGGCAAGGATGCCAAGGTTCTGTTTCAGTTTTCCAGCGCGATCAGCTCGGAGTCGGCCGAAGGCTGCCCTTGCTCCATCCGCGCCATGGTGTCGCTGGATGGCCAGGAGCCAAGAATCATCAAGCGCATCAATGTCGGATCGCCGGAGGTCTCGACGGCCTTGCATTATCAATATGACCGCCAGCCGCTTGATGGCACAACGGTTTTCGACGTCGGCCCCGGAACGCATACCTTTGTGCTGCTGTTCAAGCAGGTGAGCGGCGCCAGCAAGAAGCTGGAGGTGAATTATCCCAATGCCCAAGCCTGGGTTCTGGGAAACTGATCGCTTCGGTTTGCGCTGGCTGCAAAGAAAAAACGGGCTCTCCGATCGTATCGGGGAGCCCGCTTGGTTGTTGGCTGTTGGCGTCGGCATGAGGAGCGATTCCTCATGGCCTGGCGCTATTTCGGTGATTATTCCAGGGCGCGGTTGCGCGACTCCACGTCGACGCAAAGAATGGCGATGGCGCCTGCCACCAGGAAGCTGGACAGCATCACCAGCGACAGCGTGAAGTGGCTGGCCATCACCGGTGCGACGATGGTCGGTGCGAACAGGCCACCGAAGCGTGCCACCGCACCGGCTGTTCCCATGCCGCTGGCGCGCAGATCGGTGGGATAGACCTCCGGCGTGAAGGCGTAGAGTGCAGCCCAGGTGCCGAGCAGGGAAAAGCTCAGCAGCAGCGTCGAACCGATCACCAGCACCGGCGTGCTGCCCAGGCTGTAGAGCATGCAGCCCGCAGCGGACAACAGCAGGAAGCCCACCAGCGTCGGCTTGCGACCCCAGCGTTCCACACCGTAGGCCGACAATGCATAGCCCGGCAATTGCACCAGCGCCAGGAAGATCAGGAAAATCTGGCCGCGCATGAAGCCGAAGCCTTCCGAACCCAGCTTCACCGGCAGGTAGACGAACACGCCGTAGTAGGCAATCGAGATCAGCGCCCACGCCACGTACAGCGACAGGCTGCGGCGGCGCAAGGTGGCCGAGAACAAGGCGCTCATGGGCTTGCGTTCGACCACTTCCGGCTGCAGTCTCGGGATCTCGACCTTGCTGCCATTGACCTTGGCCACGCGTTCCAGCACCTTGCGCGCTTCTTCCGACTTGCCGCTGCGGTTGAGGTACATGGGCGATTCAGGCACGTAAAAGCGCAGCACCACGCCGACCAGCGCCGGCAGACCGGTGACGAAGAAGATCACGCGCCAGGCGTCATCGCCCCAGCTCACCGCCACCAGCGCCAGCACCGCCAGGAAAATGGTGCCGATGGCCCAGAAGGATTCCAGCATCACCAGCCAGCGACCGCGTTTTGCGCAGGGCAGGAATTCGGCCATCATGGTGTAGTCCACCGGCAGGGTGCCGCCTACGCCGATGCCGGTCAGCAGGCGCAGCGCCAGCAGCCAGGTGAAATCAGGAGCGAAGGCTGACGCCACGCCGAAACAGGCGTCGATCACCACCGCAGTCATCAGCACCGGGCGACGGCCGATGCGGTCCGCCAGACGGCCGAAGACGAAGGCGCCGATCAGCATGCCGACGAAAAACATGGTGCCGCTTTGCAGCGCCTGCGGCACGGTCAGGCCAAAGGTTTTGGAAATCGACGGCGCCGTAAAGCCGATCGACAGCACCTGCATCGCATCCGCCAGCCACACCAGGCCGAAGATGACGAACAGCCGGTACTGGAATTTCCCTACACCTGCGGCCTGAAGCCCTTTTTCCACCGTCGCGGGTAGTGTGGACATACATATCTCCTAAATATTCATTCAAACAGCTTGAATTCTTGTATCGGCGCCGCGCGCCTAGTTTTACATGCTTCTTGCACGCGTCATGCATACGTCTTGCGTTGCTGCCGCGCCCTAGAGTACTGCGTCGGCATCTGGCCCGATGGCAGCCTGCGTCGGACTGATGCAAAAGCCGGGCCACTCAGGACTGCAGTGGCACCGGCCTGCCGGAGCAGCACCGTGTCGGCGGGCGCTCCCTTTATTGCCAACCGTGCTTCAGGCAGCGGCCTTGCCGGGTGACACCAGCGGCACGTTGAACACGTCGTAGCCGAAGCACCAGGACGGATCTTCGTTAGTGAGCAGCCAGGTGTTTTCGTGCGAAATGCGCTGGACCTTGCTGGCGCGTTCGGCACGATTGGCTTCGTACAAGGCAAACGCCTCGCTGTGATTGTGCGCGCCCACTTCCTTGAAGCAACGTGCCAGCATGGCGCCGTCTTCGATGGCCATCGCCGCGCCCTGCGCCATGTGCGGCTTCATCGGGTGGCAGGCATCGCCCAGCAGCACCAGACGGCCACGGCTCCACAGCGGCAGCGGATCGCGTTCCAGCAGCGACCATTTGGTCACTTCCACGGTGGCGTCCACCAGCGCCTGCACGGTCGGATGCCAGCCGCGGAAGGTCTCGCGCATTTCTTCCTTGCTCGATGGCAGCCAGCGGTCGTTCAGATCCCATTTCTCGACCGGCACGCCGGTCACGTAGTACAGCTCGTCGGCCTTGCTGGTGACGAAATACGTCATCATGTGGCGATCATCGCTCCACCACTTGACGCAGGCATCGAAGGGCAACATGCCGGCCTTGAGTTCCGGGGTGCGGAACACGGCGCGGTGCGCCAGATAGCCGGCGTACTTGGGCGGTTCGACGCCCAGCAGTTCTTCGCGAATCTGCGAATTCACGCCGTCGGCGCCGATCACGATATCGACTTCTTCGGTCGTGCCGTCGGAGAAACTCAGCAGCACGTCGTTGCCGCGATCTACCACCTTGGTCAGGCATTTGCCGAAGCTCACTGCTTCGCTGGGCAAGGCCTTGATCAGCAGCTCGTGGAAATCGCCGCGATGCACGGTCAGATAAGACGCGCCGTAATTTTTGACGGCATAGTCGCCCAGCGGAATCTGCGCCAGCACGTCGCCGGTTTCCCAGTGGCGGCTGTACCAGAAGTCGGGGCGCGAACCCTGACGGTTCATTTCATCTTCGATGCCGATACGACGCAGCACCTTCATCACGTTAGGCCCGACATGGATGCCGGCGCCCAGGCGCGAAAAACCGGACGCCTGCTCATAGACGTGGACGTTGAATCCTTCCTGGAGCAGTAAAGCGGCGGTTGCCGCACCGCCCAGGCCGGCGCCGACAACGGCGATACGGGGGGACTTGGACACTATTTTCTCCTTGCGAAATTGGGAAGACCACACGGCGACGCGGTCTGCGCTTGACAATCCACCGGCCCCTTCATGCCCCTGCCGGGATCTGAAAAAGCATGTGGCGCCGCCGATTAAAATACAGTGTACACGCTATATATTTTAAAGAATAGATGTTTGTTTCAGAGAATTTTCATGCTGCATCGCAGTGCAGATAATGACCTGAAACAGGGATTGAAATCCAGTTTGGTGCGCGTTTCAGGGCTGCCCGGCAATTCTGGTCTTGAATGTCGACAATGGTGATATTTAAAGCGTACACATTGTTTGTTGCGGCCATCTGAAGATATTCCGCACGGACACGCCCGGCGCTAGGCGCGGCGGACCGCGCAGCCCTCTGTGAAGTTCTGGGCAGAGCCTGCGGCGCGGGCGGATTTGGCGCCGTCCACGCCCCAAATCTGAGGGATGACGATGCCGTTACGCACCGCAACAATCTCGGCCATGATGGAAATCGCGATTTCCGCCGGCGTCTTGCTGCCAATGAAAATTCCGACCGGCCCGCGCAGCCGCCGGAGTTCTTCTTCGCTCACATCAAACAAGCGCAGCCGTTCGCGTCGGGCGTGATTGTTCTTGCGCGAACCCAACGCGCCGACATAAAAGGCCGGGGTCCTGAGCGCCTGCATCAGCGCCAGATCATCGAGCTTGGGGTCGTGCGTCACGGCCAGCACGGCGCTGCATGGATCGGGCTGCATGGCGTCCACGGTGTCGTCGGGCATGGTGCGCACCAGCGTAACGCCGGGCAAGTTCCACTCGTCCATGTATTCGCTGCGCGGATCGCACACGGTGACCTGAAAATCCAGCCCCAGCGCCATCTGGCACAGGTAGCGCGAGAGCTGGCCGCCGCCGATCACCAGCAGCCGGTAACGCGGCCCGTGCACGCTCTCCAGCCGCTTGCCGTCGAAACGCAGCATGGCGCCGGAGTCTGCCGGCTCCAGCGTGACGCGGCCGCTTTCCATGCACAGCACGCGGCGCACCAATGCGCCGCCGGTGATCATGCCCAGCAGCTCGCCGATGCGGCTGGCCGCCGACAAGGCTTCGGCCACCAGTTCGATGGTGCCTCCGCAAGGCAAGCCAAAACGGTGCGCCTGATCGGCGTCGATGCCATAGGAAAGACAGGCCGGCGCGCCGTAAGCGATGCCGGCCTTGCGCACGCCGTCGATCAGATCGTCCTCGATGCAACCGCCCGAGACCGAGCCCGCCACGATGCCGTCATCGCGGATGGCCAGCATCGCGCCCACCGGCCGCGGCGACGAGCCCCAAGTGCGCACCACCGTCACCAGCAAGACCCGGCGCCCCTCGGCCAGCCACAGCCGGCTGCGCTTCAACACATCAAGATCGACGCTGTCCATGCTTGCCTCCCCTTTACGCTTGTTTCATGCCTGTCTCTGCCGCATTCCCTTGATGAGATTCACACCGAGAGATAGTTGCGGCGCACCTCCTCGTCGGCGGCCAGCTGCGCCATGCTGCCCTGATAACGGATGTGTCCGTTTTCCAGCACATAAGCGCGGTCGCTGACCAGTTCTGCGAAATGCAAGTTCTGTTCCGACAGCAGGATGGCCATGCCTTCGCGCTTCAAGGTCATGATCATGTTGGCCATCTGCTCCACGATGACTGGCGCCACGCCCTCGGATGGTTCATCCAGCAGCACCAGATAGGGATTGCCCATCAGGGTGCGCGAGACCGTCAGCATCTGCTGCTCGCCGCCGCTCATCTGCCCGCCCGGGCGATCGGGCATTTCGCCCAGATTGGGAAAGAGCTTGAACAGTTTGTCCGGGGTCCACTCGACCGCGCCTTCGCGTGCCGGCTGGCGACCGACTTCCAGGTTTTCCATCACCGACAGGTCGGCAAACACGCGCCGGTCTTCGGGCACGAAACCCATGCCCATGCGTGAAATCTGGAAAGGCTTGGCCCGGCTGATGTCGCTGCCGCGGAACTCGACCTTGCCCTGCGCCCGGTCCAGCAGGCCCATGATGGATTTCATGGTGGTCGATTTGCCGGCGCCGTTGCGCCCCATCAAGGCCACCACCTCGCCGCGCCCTACTTCCAGCGCGACGTCGAACAAGATGTGGGCGCGTCCGTAAAAGGCATTGAGGCCGCTGACCTTCAGCAGCGCCTCGCCTTGCTGTTGCGTGCTTGCGCTCACGATGCCTCCCCTTCTTTTTCGAATGTTTTGCCGCTGCCGAAATACACTTCCTGCACCTTGGGATGGTTGCGAATGGTCTCGCCGTCACCCTCGGCGATCAACTGGCCGCGCGCCAGCACGATCATGCGATCGGCGAAGGCGAACACCACGTCCATGCTGTGTTCGGTGAAGAGCACCGACATGTTTTTCTCTAGCACCAGTTTCTTGGTCAGCGCCATGAGTGCGTTGCGCTCCTTGGGCGCCATGCCGGCGGTGGGCTCATCCATCAGCAGCAGGCGCGGCTTGTTGGACAGCGCCACCGCCAGCTCCACGCGCTTGACGTCGCCATAGGCCAGCACGCCGCAGGCACGCTCAGCCTGCGCCGCCATGCCGACCTGCTCGAGCAGGTCCATGGCCTCCTCCCTGAAATAGGACGGCGCCGGCTTCCACAGCCCGAACAGCTTGCGCTCGCGCGACAGCAGCGCCATCTGCACGTTCTCCAGCACCGTCATGGAACTGAAGGTGGCGGAAATCTGAAAGGTGCGGCCCACGCCCAGACGCCAGATGTCGCGCGGTTTCATGCCGGAGATATCGTGGCCGTCGAAGGTGATCGAGCCGGTTTCCGGGCGGTACTGGCCGTTGAGGATGTTGAAGCAGGTTGATTTGCCGGCGCCATTCGGGCCCAGCAGCGCCAGCAACTGGCCGGCCGGCAGATCGAAGGACACGCCGTTGACCGCCTTGTTGCCGCCGAAGGACTTGCTGATGTTGTTGACCGTGAGCAGACTCATGCCGCCTCCTTGCTAATGCCGACCTTGGCGCCCTTGCGCGCGCCGCCGTCGCGGATGAAGCGTTGGAAATAGCCGGCGATGCCTGCGGGGAACAGCAGCACCAAAGCCAGAATGGTCAGGCCGAGGATGGCGCGCCAGTAGTCGGTCTCGCGCGAGATCACGTCCTGCAGCCAGGTGAACGCCGAAGCGCCGACCACCGGCCCCAGCAAGGTCTGCAAGCCGCCCAGCATGACCATCACCAGACCGTCGACCGAGCGTCCGACGCTGATCGCCTCGGGCGAAATGCTGCCCTTGGAGAACGCGAACAGCACGCCGGCTGCGCCGCAGAATACGCCCGCCAGCGAAAACGCCATCCACTGCATGTGCTTGACGTTGATGCCGACGGCATCCGCCCGCAGCGCCGAATCGCGGCCGGCGCGCATGGCGTAGCCGAACGGCGAGAACAGCACGCGGCGCAACAGCAGCAGGCCGATGACCGCACAGCCCAGCGCCAGATAGTAGTAGGCCAGCGGTGACGACAGCCAGGCGGCCGGCCACACTCCGACCAGACCGTTGCTGCCGCCGGTGACCTCGTCCCATTGATAGATGATGGCCCACACGATCTGCGCAAAGGCCAGCGTCAGCATGGCCAGATAAACGCCCGACAGGCGCACGCAGAACCAGCCGAACAGCAGTGCGCCGAGCCCGGCCACCAGCGGACCGATCACCATCGCCAGCTCCATCGGCAGATGCAGCTTGACCACCAGCAAGGCGGCCGCATACGCGCCCAGACCGAAATAGGCAGCGTGTCCGAAGGAATGCATGCCGCCCGGCCCCATGATGAAATGCAGGCTGGCCGCGAACAGCACGGCGATGAAAATTTCCACCAGCAGCACGGTCAGGTAAGGAAAGCTGTGCGACAGCAGCGGCACCGCCAGCAGCAGCACCAGCGCCGCCCAGGCCAGCTTGCGCACGCCGGGTCCGGCCGGCGCCAGCGGCGCTTCCGGCTGGCCGCTGGCGCGCGACGCGGCCTGCGGTTTGCCCAGCAGGCCCCACGGACGCACCACCAGAATGAATGCCATCACCAGAAACTCCACCACCAGCGTCAGCTTGGACAGCGAGACGTCGATGCCCAGCACCGACACCTGGCCGACCGCCACGCACAGCGCCTTGATCTCGGCGATCAGCAAGGCCGCCAGAAAAGCGCCCGAGATCGATCCCATGCCGCCGACCACCACCACCACGAAGGCGTTGCCGATGGTCTCCAGATCCAGCGCCAGATTGGCGGGAATGCGCGGGCCTTGCAGGGCGCCGCCGAGGCCGGCCAGAAAGCAGCCCAGCGCGAACACCCCGGTGAATAACCAGGACTGGTTGATGCCCAGCGCGCCGACCATTTCACGGTCCTGAGTGGCGGCGCGGATCAGGGTGCCCCAGCGGGTCTTGTTCAGCACCAGCCACAGGATGCCCAGCACCAGCGGGCCGATGGCGATCAGCACCAGATCGTATTGCGGCAGACGGCGGCCGAGCAGTTCCACCGAACCGCCCAGACCGGGCGCACGCGGGCCGAACAGATCTTCCGCGCCCCACAGATAAAGCGCAGCGTCCTTGAACACCAGCACCAGCGCGAAAGTCGCCAGCAGCTGGAACAGTTCGGGCGCGCGATAGATGCGGCGCAGGATCACGATCTCGACGACCGCCCCCAGCAAGGCCACCGCCAGCGCCGACAACAGCACGCTGGACCAGAAACCGATGCCGCTGGCGCCGATCAGGTTGACCAGCGAATACACCACGTAGATGCCCACCATGTAAAAAGAGCCATGCGCAAAATTGACGATGCGCGTGACGCCGAAGATCAGCGACAGGCCGGCAGCGACCAGAAACATGGTCGATGCATCGGCCAGGCCGTTGATCAATTGCACAATCAAACTGGATAGAGTCATGCTGTTTCCTCTGAAGTCCCGCGCCGGCGCGAGGGCGATGCCGATGGCCGGCGGACGGCATACGGCATACGGCGCGGGACAGGTAGTGCTGCGATCAGTTGGCCGGACGCAGTTTCTTGACTTCCGCATCGGGCAGCTGCACGGTGGCGCCATCGACATAGATGAAGTTGCTCATCACGCCCTTGCCGTCCTTGACCGCGGTGCGACCGACGTACGCACCCAGCGTGGACTGGTTGTCCTGCGTGCGGTAGGTGATCGGGCCCACCGGCGTATCCAGCTTCAGGCCGGAAAACGCTGCTGCCAGTTTCTCGGTATCGGTCGAGCCCGCCTTCTTCAGGCCGGCGGCGATCGACATCAGGGCGGCATAGCCGACCAGCGAGCCGTTGCGTGGATAGGTGTTGAATTTCTTGCGATAGGCTTCCACGAACTTCTTGTGCTCGGGCGTCTCGATGGCGTACCACGGGTAGCCGGTGACGATCCAGTTGGCAGGTGCTTCAGCCTTCAGCGGATCCAGATATTCCGGCTCGCCGGTCAGCAGCGACGCCACCTCGCGGCCCTCGAACAGGCCACGGGTATTGCCGTCACGCACGAACTTGCCGAGGTCGGCGCCGAACAGCGCATTGAAGATGGCGTCAGGCTTGGCGTCGGCCAGCGCCTGCGTCACCGAGCCGGCGTCGATCTTGCCCAGCGGCGGCGCCTGTTCGGCCACGAACTCGATGTCCGGCTGCCGTTCCTTCATCAGCTTCTTGAAGGTGGCGACGGCCGACTGACCGTATTCGTAGTTGGGGTAGACCAGCGCCCAGCGCTTCTTCTTCAGCTTGGCGGCTTCATCGACCAGCATCGCCACCAGCATATAGGTGGAGGGGCGCAGACGATAGGTGTACTTGTTGCCGTTCTGCCAGACGATCTTGTCGGTCAGCGGCTCGGCCGCGAGGAAGAAAATCTTGCGCTGCTTGGCGTAGTCGGTCAGCGCCAGACCGGTATTGGAGAGAAAGCCGCCGAACATCAGCGTCACCTGTTCACGCGTGGCCAGTTCTTCGGCTACGCGCACGGAGTCGCCCGGATTGCCGTTGTCGTCGCGTGAGATGACTTCCAGCTTTTTGCCGAGTACGCCGCCTGCGGCATTGATTTCTTCCAGCGCCATTTCCCAGCCGTGGCGATAGGGCTCGAGGAAAGCCGGCTGGGCCTTGTAGCTGTTGATCTCGCCGATCTTGATGGTGGACTGAGCCAGGACGGAGGCGGCGGCCACCAGTCCGAGGGTGGCGGCGACGACATGTTTGATGCGGATGCGGATGCGGATAGTCATGATCTTCCCTTTCTGCACTTGCTTGTGCAAAGAAACGCTGCTGTGGTGTTGGCAGGCGCCCTCAGGCGCTTGCCGTCGCCATCCTGTGAAAGGAGGCGACGGCATGCCGGTCAGAACAGGTGGCGGATGCCGAACTGCACGCCGTTGACGGTGCCGCCGGCGGTGGGTACGTTCTTCGTGATGGGAGCGGCGGCCGACAGCGAAAAGCTGGCGCCGTTGTTGTTGGTCAGGCGCGCATAGGTCGTATAGAGCATGGTGCGCTTGGACAGGTCGTAAGTGCCGATCAGACTGATCTGGCGTGCGTCGCGGCCGGCGCCGGTACTGTCCTTGGCCCAGCCATAACCCGCACCGACGGTGGCTTGCGGGCTCACGCGATAGTTGGCCGACAGCGAGTAGGCGCTGTAGTAAGAGCCCGGCGTGTTGGTCGCAGCGGCTGCGCCGAGATTGTTGCCGCGGTAGTAGCCGAGGAAGATCTTGCCCTGGCCGTAGTCATATGCGCCGCCGGCGAACGTCGACTTGATCGACAGGTTGTCGTTGGCGCTGTTCTGCATCGAGGAACTGATGCCCAGATAGAGCGGACCGCTTTCGTATTCCGCCGCCAGCATGTAGGTCGACAAGCCGTTCTTGGGCGTGGTCTGCTCGCCCAGACCATAGTAGGCCTGCAGCTTGACGCCGCTCATCGACGGCGAGATGTAGCCGATGACGTTGTCATAGCGCGGCGTATAGGACGACACGTTATTCAGGAACGAGGCATAGGTGGCGCCGGCGAAGGGATCCAGACGAGCGATCATGAGGAAGCCGGGCGAGTTCTGGCGTCCCAGACGAACTTCACCGAAACCGCCGCCCAGACCGATCCACGACTGGCGGTTGAACAGGCGGGTGCTGTCGGCCATGCCGCCGGTGTCGGAGGCGAAACCGTTTTCCAGCTGGAAGTTGGCGCGCAAGCCGCCACCCAGATCTTCGGTACCGCGAAAACCGACGCGGCTGGCCTGATAGCCGCCGCTGTCCATTGAAACCACGCTGCCCTTGCCAGTGGCGTTGGTGTAACCCATGTAGGTGTCGATCACGCCGTAGATGGTGACGTTCGACTGTGCCATTGCGCTCCCCGCGCAAAGCAAGCCGACAGCTCCTAGTGCCAGTGCCTTTTTCATTTTGCTGATCCCTATATTTATGTGTTGGATGTACTGCTGGTGTTTGCCTTCGCACTGCAAGGCGGTGCCTGGTCTGCCATCGGGGCCGGCCGTCCCCGGCGACATTCCAGCTTTGTTTCAGCTTTTTTCGGACTTCTGTTGATGGCATCGCGCCGGCGATTCCGGTTCGCCGGCGCGATGCTCCTGCTCACGGAAGAGTTCCGGCAGATGCTGGCCGCACTGCGCAAAATTTCTTCCATGTTTGCCGCTGCTCTGACATGCCAGGCCAGCGACGGACTCTCTGCTGCGCACGACGAAGACGGCATTGATACACGTTGCAAATTACAAATTGCGAGTTGCGAGTCATGAGTTGCAAGTCATGAGTTGCAACGCACGCGTCATGACGTCTTCGATAGCGATACGCCGGTCCAGGATTCGGAATCACCCGGCTCAGAATTCGCCGGGTGCGGCGCGATCACGCGCGCCTTGTTTATCGCCATCGCCGGGAGCAGATAGACCTCCTCTAAGTTGCGACGCGAACCCGATTCCTGATGCCGCAAACGATCCGGATTTTCACCCCGGAAACACATTGCATCCGTCTGCGACACTTCATCAACTATGTGGCGTACACGCTATTAATTTTGAGTGTTAGCAAAATACAGGCCAGCTTTTGATTTAACTCAATGGCCGAACAGATTTAAGGAAAATACTTGTATTTACTTGGTTTAATGTAGGCAAAGCCCGTCTCCGGCGCTTATTTCAGCACCGCCTTATCGCAGCGCTGTTTTATAATGTGTACATCATATTAATGCGATATTTGAAAAGCGCACAAGCAAAGTGCGTTGTGCGTCGCCACATCGCTCCAAAGTGGGTCAGGCGCAATGCCGGCGAGGCGCTTCAGCGCAAGAAAGAAACGCCGACAAAAACGTAGGCAAAAGAGAAACCGGACGTGGAAATGAGGCGGCCGCGTCGATGCCGATGTGGCGCAATACGACGACACGGCGAAGATGGTGGTGGCAGTGTGTGCGAAGGGAAAGTGCGGCGCGCCGGCAGCAACCCGGTGCGCCGGAAAAGCCGTTTAGCGAGGACGCGGCAAGGTGAAATTGTTTTCGGATTGCGTCTTGCCGTACCACTCGCCGCCCATGCGAAACAGCAGATCGACCTGACCGGGGTCAAGCACGCCGCCGGGGCCCAGCAGTGCATCGTCGACATGCGCCGCCAGCACCTGACCGAAGACCAGATGGCAGGACGGATCTTCTTTCGGATAGGGCTGCAGCTGCGCCAGCTTGCACTCGAAGCTGGCGACCGCGCCCTGCACTCGCGGCGCTTTCACCAGCGTGCCGGTGACGGCCTCTACGCCGCAGGCCTCGAATTCGCTGACGCCGGCCTCGAAAGGAAAGGACGTCGCATTCAGCAGTTGCGCCTGCGCCGGTCCTGCAAGATTGACCACGAACTCGCCGGTGGCGGCGATGTTTTGCACGGTGTCCTTGAGCTTGCCGCCGCGTTGCATCAGCGGGCACACCATCAGGGTGGGCGGCTTGCCGGTAATCATCTGGAAAAAGCTGAACGGCGCCAGGTTCGGCCGCCCCTCGGCGTCCAGTGTCGATACCCAGGCGATGGGCCGGGGCACGATCAGCGACGACATCCATTCATAAGCTTGAACGGGCTTGAGGCCCGCGAAATCGATCAACATTATTTTTCCCGCTCACATGAACGAACCAACATCCATTACGACAAAGCCCGCGCGCAAGGCCGCAGACAAGACCGCAAACAATAATGCAAAAAAACGCGCACAGAAGAAGACAGGCCCGCGCACAAAAGTGCTTCCCGCGTATACAGCCGGCGGCGAGGCCATTAGAATCACTAGCTCCTCTCTGCCCGCCTCCGGCGGCAGATCCACGGAAAGTCACCCCAACATTGTGTCCATGGACCAGAAGCCAGCCCTCTCCGAATATCATTTTTCCGACCAGATCGGCCACCTGCTGCGCCGCGCCTACCAGCGCCACGCATCGATCTTTCAGCAGCACATCCCGGATTCCCAGCTGACGGCGGCGCAGTTTGTCACGCTGTGCGCGATCCGCGACCTGGAAACCTGCTCCCTGTCCGACATCGTCAAGATCACGGCCATCGACCAGGCCACCATTCGCGGCATCGTGGAGCGCCTGAAGTCGCGCGATCTGATCGTGCTGTCGCACGACGAGGCCGACCGTCGCAAGGTGCTGGTTTCGCTCAGCAAAGGCGCCGCCGAACTGGTGGCCGAGACCGTGCCCTTCGCCGCTCAGATCACCGAAGCCACTTACGGCAACCTCAATCCCGCCGAACGCGTGGCGCTGGTGTTCCTGCTACGCAAGATGATTGACGAATGAGGATGGGCCGGCATTCGCCGGATTGTCCTGATTTGCCGCAGGCTGTTTCAATGCCGCCAGGATCGTCTCGGCGGTAAACGGCGGCTGCCGGAAGCGCCGTCCGGTGGCGTCGAACAAGGCATTGGCCAAGGCCGCCGCGCTCGGCACCGAAGCCGATTCGCCGGCGCCCAGCGGCGGCTCTCCCTGACGCTCCATCAGCACGATCCCGATAGGCGGCACTTCGCTGAAATGCAGGATGGGATATGCGCCCCACTCCAGACTGGAGGTTCCCTGCGGGCCGAAGCTCACGCGCTCCTTGAGCACCCTGCTCAGCGACTGGATGATGTTGCCGTGCATCTGATGCTTCACGCCGGCGGGGTTGACCATCATGCCGGTATCCTGCCCCACCACCAGTGAGACCACCGTTAAAGTGCCGTCGGCCGGATCGACCGTGATGTCGGCCACCCAGGCCGACCACGCCGCACCAAAGCCGGGAAATTTGCTGTGCACATAGCGCGCATAGGCGATGCCGCGGCCGTGCAGCTTGCCGTCGGCACCCGCCACGCCGCGTGAACCGCGTGCGCCTGGCTGCCAGCCGGCCTTGTCGGCGACCGCCTGCAGCAGTTCGCAGGCGCGGCTGTCGGGCAGATGGCGCAGGCGATAGTCGAGCGGATCCGCGCCGGCCAGTTCGGCCAGCTCGTCGATGAAGCTGTCGTGCGCGAACGAGTTCGGCATGGCCGACACGCCGCGCAGCCAGCCGGCACGCACGATGGGCGCGACGTCGTCGCAGACTATATGACTGTTCGGATAGGCATAGGGCGGCACCACGGTGCGGTCGCCCATTTCCAGCACACGCGGCTCGGGCGCGACCTTGCCGGTCAGCAGCAAGGCCAGCACCGGCGCGTCGTTGGAGGGATAGCGGGTCTTGAAATCGTAGGCGGCCAGCTCGCCGCCGGCATCGAAGCCGCCGCGCACATCCATCAGCTGGGCTGCACCCTTGGGCTCCCAGGCATGTTCTTGTTCGCGCGTGAGTTGCACGCGCACCGGACGGCCGACCGCGCGCGACAACAGCGCAGCATCGGCCACCACATCGTCGGCGCAGTTGCGGCCGTAGCAGCCGGCGGCTTCCAGCCGCACCACTTCGATCAAGCCTTCGTCCAGATCGCACAGACGCGACAGATCGATGCGCATGACGTGCGGGTTTTGCGTGCCCGACCATACCGTCAGGCCGTCGTTGCGATAGTCGGCCACCGCGCACGAAGGGCCGATCGAGGCATGCATGTGGTAGGGCCAGACGTAAGTGCGGGCGATGCTCACCGCGGCCTCGGACAAGGCGGTTTCGGTGTCGCCTTGTTGCACCAGCTCGCGGCGCTTGAAGGGGATGTTGCGCAGGCGCGCTTCGAGGTCATCCATCGGCGGCAGCGGCGGAATGTCCTTCCAGCGCACTTTCAGTTCGCGCATGGCGCGCTGCGCCTGCTCTTCGCGTTCGGCCACCACGCCGATGAAGTCGCCTTCGACCACCACCGCCACGATGCCCGGAATATGCGCCACCGAAGCCTCGTCCACCGACAGCAGGCTGGCGCCGACGAATGAGCCGCCGTCGCGCCCCGGATGCGGCGGTCGCACCACACGGCCATGCAACATGCCGGGCATGCGCACGTCATGCACATACACCGGGGCGGCGCGCACCTTGGCCGGAATGTCGACGCGCTGAGAGCTGCGGCCGACGATGGTGTATTGGCTGGGAGGCTTGAGCGGCACCTCGCCGGACTCCAGCGTGAGGACGATCTTGCGCCCTTCCAGCAGAGAAAAATAAGTGAGGCCCTGCGCCACGTCATCGCGCAGGTGGATGCGGCCATCGTCGATAAGCAGCGCTGCGACCTCGCATTGCAAGCGCTCGGCGGCCATCAGCAGCAGATGCTCGCGCGCCTGCGCTGCCGCCTTGCGCAGCGGCACCGCTGAAATCTGGATGGTGGCGCTGGCGATGGTCGGCCCCTGATTGGGCGCTTCCTCGGTGTGGCCGAGGATCATCGTGACGCGCTCCATGGTCACGCTCAATTCTTCAGCCACGATCTGCGCCAGCGAGGTGCGAATGCCGGTGCCGAGATCGACGTGGCCGTTGAAGGCCAGCACGCGGCCATCGCCCAGCAGCGCGACGAACACATCCGGCAAAGTCTGCACATAGGAAGAGGCCGCGCCGGGCTGGCCGGGCGCCGGCCTGGCGCCGGGTTGCGGCGCGCGCGTGACCAGCAGCGCGCTGTCGCTGTCGAGCAGCTCACGGCGCGCGTCTTTGGGGGTCCGGTAAGAATTGTTCACAGATTCCATGTCACCACATCATCGTCTCGTTGGCCCGGCCGAGCATGACGCGGCCCGGGAATCAGCCCTGGGCGACGACCTTCAGGGCCTCGTCCAGCGGCATCACGGCAGCATACTTCTGCGCCATGTCGAACAGGTTGGCATCGTGCGGACCGATGGCGCGGTCGCCCACGCAGTCCGACACCACCAGCGGCCGGAAACCCCAGGACATCGCATCCACCACGCTGGCGCGCACGCAGCCGCTGGTCACAGCGCCGGCCACCAGCAAAGTCTGCACGCCGTGCTGCGTCAGCCACGGCGCCAGCGAGGTGCCGAAGAACGCCGACGGCACGGTCTTGCGCACTACCAGCTCACCTTTTTCCGGCGCCAGTTCAGGCACGATGGCGCTGCCCGGCAGATCTTCCTTCAGCGTGACCATGCCCGGCACTTTCATGCCGAAGATGTTGCGGTCGGCATCGTCGTCGGCGAACACGATACGGCTGTGCGCCACCGGCCATTTGTGCTTGCGCGCATGCGCCAGCAGGCTGCGGGTGCGCTCGATGGCGGCCGGGATATTGCCGCCGCCGAACTGCGCCGGATCGGCAAAACTGTTGACGAAATCGACGATCAGCAGGCCGAACGGCGGCTTCATTTCCAGCGTCTGGCCGAAGCCCTGACGCTGATAGGTTTCCACTTCCTTGTGCATCGTATCTTCCTTTTAACCGGGCTGCCGGGAAACTCCCGGCCTTATTTGGAATAGCTGAAGTTGTCCAGCACCTTGCCGTCCTTCACCACCGGCTCGCCATCCAGGCTGACGGTGCAGCGGCGCAGCGGGATGTCGATATGGCAGGCTGTGGTGCGGCTGCCGCCGGCTTCGTTGTTGGGGCCGAAGGAAAACAGGAAATTGCCTTCGAAGGCGCGCGCATCCATGCCGATGGTGGCCTCGCGGTCGTACATGGCCAGCGTCGACCATTGCGCGCGCGGCTGCAGGCCCCAGCCTATGTGCGACATGGCATAGGCTTCCGGGTCCTTGAAGGAGGCCATGTATTCGCTCAGCAGTTCGGCATCCAGACCGCCATCGATATGGGTGACGAAACCGTTTTCAACCGTGACCACGATGGCTTCCTGCGCATACGACTTCATCGGCAGCAGAATGTCGCCGCGATCGATCACCAGTGTGCCGTTGGTCTGGCGCTCGTTGGGCCAGGTCAGCACGAAACCGCTGGGCCAGTGATCCCAGCGACCAGGCTGATCGACGAAACCGTATTCCTGAATCACCGGAAACTCGCCCAGCGGGCAGCGCAGATCGGTGCCGGCGGCGGAGGTGATGTGCATTTCCTTCTTGCCTTCCAGCAGACGCGCGGCACGGCTGACGCGTTCGCGGTCGTCTGCGCTGGGCACCATGCGCACCAGCACTTCAGGCGGCTCCACCGCCAGCAGGATTTTGGTGCCGGTGGACAGAATTTCATGCTGCTCGGGAGAGAACAACAGCGTCATCAGATCCAGCACCAGATCGCTTTCCTTCAGCGCGGCGATGGCGGCGCGATTGCCGGTCAGCGGCGTGGTGCCGAGATAGGCCAGCGAATCGCGGCTCAGCGCCTTTTCGGCGTTGACCGGCGGCAGGTCGAGACGGTTGACCATCGCCCCCATCATGGACACCGCCGTCATGGCGGTGGACAAGGTCTGGGGATGGGTGGTGCTGCTGGTGAGCACGGTGACGATCTGCCCCGGCTCCAGTTTCGACAGAGTCAGAACCTGCTTCCAGGCTGCGATCAGGTCATAGTCGCTGACGGCCATTGCGTTCTCCTTTGGTCCGGTTAATCCTGCATGCTCGACGGCCCGCGCTTACAGCGCCGCGCCGAGAAAATCACCGAAGGCAGCATAGAAGCCGGCTTCGTTATCCCAGGGAATCATGTGGCCGGCATCTTCCACCCGGCTCACCACCACCTGCGGCAGCAGGCTGCGGAACTCGTCCACATCGGCCGCCAGAATCACATCGCCGCGCGAGGCTTGCATCAGCATGGCCGGCAATTTAAGCGACGGCAGATCGCCATGGATGTCGTCGCTGTGAAAGCCCTCGAAGCTGGCGATGATGGCGCGCTCGTTGCAGGTATGCAGCCATTCGGCGCGCAGCTGCAATTGCTCTTCGGTCCAGGTCGGGCAGAAGGCGCGCATCTGCTCGGCGCTGCAGCCCTGACGCGCCAGCGCCATCGAGTCGACATACCACGGCAGCTTGGATGGATAGGCGCGACGGCCGGGGCCGGACACCGGCGGATCGATCATCACCAGTTTGCTCAGGCCGCGCGGATTGGCCAGCGCCGCACGAATGCCGATACGTCCGCCCATGGAATGGCCGACGATGGCATAGCGCGTCAAGCCCAGCGCCTCGGCGAAGGCAATCACGTCGGCCGCCTGCGCGTCGAGGCTGTAGTCGAGTTCATCCGAGGCCGACGACAGACCGCGACCGCGCACATCCAGCACGTAAGTGTCGAACTGCCGGCCGAAGCGCTCGCCGACGAAGCCCCAGGTGATCGCCGGGCTGGTGATGCCCGGCACGATGATGACCGCGTCGCGACGGGCGCGTACGCCATCGCTGCCGCCATAGCGCAGGTAATGCTGGCGAATGCCGTTGGCCCTGACGTTGGCGCCGTAGAGGAAGCTGCTGCCCATGTTCATACGGTGCTCCCTTTCCTTAATACGCGCCGGACAACAAGGCGCCGGCGCCCGGCACGATGCGGTCCAGTTCCAGGCGCTTGAGCATGGCGTAGGTGGTGGCCACGGCCGCGGTGATCACAGGTTTTCCGGTCATGGCTTCGACCTGTGCGATCACCGGCAGCGATGGCATCTGCACGCAGGCCGACAGCACAATGGCATCGACCTGGCTGGCATCCATCTGGGCCACGATGCCGGGCAAATTGGCCGGGTCGTGGCGTGCCACCTCGAGGTTGTCGGGAATTTCCAGCGCGCGGTAGTCCAGCACTTCAAAGCCTTCGTGGCGAATGTAGTCCACTACCAGTTCGGTCAGCGGTTTCATGTAGGGCGCCACCACCACGATTTTCTTCGCACCGATTACCTTGAGCGCATCAATCAGCGCGCCGGCACTGGTGACCACCGGCGCGTCGGCACCGTTGGCGGCGGTGTGCGCGGCCAGGCGCTGCTCGGACTGCCGATGGTAGCCGCGGCCCATGGCCATGATCGCCACCAGGCAGGCATAGCCCAGCACGTCGACGCGCGCATCGCTCAGCTCAACTGCGCAGCGGTCGGACTCGCCATCCATCGCGGCCAGTTCTTCCTTGACCACCTTCTTCATGCGCATGCGGCTGGAGTGAAAGGTAAAGCGCTCAGGGCGGATTGCCTGACGCGCGGTCAGCATCGCCGGGATTTCGGTCTCCATGGTGGTGTTGGAGCTGGGAACGATCTGTCCGATACGGTAAGGGCCTTGCTGCATTTCTTGATCTCCTTGATCTGCCGTGCTTTATGCGAATTTCGCTAATATGTAATGCATACACTATATTTAACCATTTTCAGAATCTTTGCAATACAGATTTTTCAGTGCCTTATTTCATGCTGCAGTGCTCCCCTTTTATGTGCGACAAGGCACCAAATACGGGAGATTCGGCCCGCCATTCGCACCAGATGGAGACTATGCGGTGCAGCATGAAAAATTGTGCATTTACTTCGAATTATTCAATGTGTACACTATTTTAATCGCAGCTCACAGCACCTCGGAGCAAGCCGTACAAGCGAGAGGCCGATGCCAATACCGCCCGCATAATCGCCGGCTGCCGCCGTCGCCACCGTATTGGCGCCGGCCGGCGTGGGGACCGATCTGCAGCAGAGCCGGAACCCACGTTGCGGCGCAAGGTGGATTTCGGTACGGCGGATCGCACATACTGGCGCGTTTGAACAAGTCGGCGATTGGCATGAAGCATGCTTTGAACCGGGGACGACTCATCAGGCGACACGTTCGCCGCGACACTGAAGAACATGCATATCCAAGGCCCCATCTCCGTCAAGGTCAATGGTCAGCAGACCACGCTTGACATTGCGCCCGACGCGCCGCTGTTGAACGTATTGCGCAATGACCTTTGCCTCAACGGCCCCAAATTCGGCTGCGGTCTGGGTGAATGCGGCGCCTGTACCGTGCTGGTGGACGGCGTGGCGGCGCGCTCTTGCGTGATCCCGCTGGCCGGGGTGTCCGGCCGCAGCGTGGTCACGCTGGACGGACTGGAGCAGAACGGCAAACTCGACCCGGTGCAACAGGCCTTTATCGATGAACAAGGCGCGCAGTGCGGCTATTGCATGAACGGCATGATCATGACGCTCAAGGCGCTGTTGCTGCGCTCGCCTCATCCCACCGAACAGGAAATCCGCTCGGAGCTCGACTTCAACCTCTGCCGTTGCGGCACCCACGTAGAAATCATGCGTTCGGCCCTGCGCGCGGTCGAGCTGTCCGCCAAGGGCGACCAGTGATGCAGGAACCCGTGCAACACGAGACTGCTGCTACTGCTGCCGCTGGCCGCTTGCTCCATGCGCGCCTGATTCTGCCGCCGGCGCTGAGCTGGGACGGCAGCCGCTACTGCGGCGCGCGCTTGCAACGCATCGACACCGCCGCCGCACTGCAGACAAACGGGGTGCGGCAGGTGCTGGCCATGAAACATCTGGTGGCCGTGATTGCAGACAGCGATGCGCTGGCGCGCAGCACGCGTCATCTGGTGCGCATCAGCTGGAGCAAGTCTGACGATATGCAATCCGCAGTGCGCACACACGGCGGAACAAAGTTGTTCGCGCGCGGCGTGAGCGCGTCATCCTCAAACGACACCACGCAGCTCGACGCCGTCTATCAATGGCAGGCTCCCAAGGCTGACAAGCACGCCAGCGATGCGGCCACGCTGGTGGTGCTGGCCGCGCCTGCGGGCGACGGCATGCGCATCGATCTGCCGTTCGGCAATCCGCGCTCCATCGCACAGGAGTTGTCGTCCTTGCTGGGGCTGGAGCTCGACAAGATTGACGTGCGCAGCCACCGCACGCCTGCCGACGCCAGGGAAAGCGCCGACGCCAGCCACGCGGCGGGCGTGGTGGCACTGCTCTGCCGACAATGCCGCGCGCCGCTGTCTCTGGTGATGGCGACGGACGCCGGCGTAGCGCAGACCACCGTTTTTCAGCTGCGCGCCGGCTTCGGGCCGGACGGTGCGCTGGGCCACTACGCACAGCAATTCGACCATCGCACCGCGCCGCCTCCGCTGGCCTGGCTGCTGACCGAAACCCCTTATGCCCTGAGCGATGCCGGCGCTGCACCGCCCTCCTCGCTGGCGCCCCCCTATGACTGGGCCGGGGTCGAGATTGCCGGGACTGCCGGCGCAGACCTGCCGCTGGCCGCAGCCACCTTTGCGCAGGAAGCCTTCTTCGACGAAGCGGCCGGCAAAAACGGCGAAGATTCGGTGCAATACCGCCTCGACCATCTTCCGGATGCCCACGGCGTACAACTGATTCGCTCCGTCACGCAGGCTGCCGGCTGGCTGCCGCGCGCCCCTGAACGTGCTCGTGCGGGGCAGATCTTGCGCGGACGCGGCTTCGCCTATGCCAGCACCATCGAGCAGGACGCAGCACAGCCCGTGCAAAGCTGGTCGGCCTGGGTGGCGGATGTGGAATACGACCGCGCCTCCGGCGAACTGAGCATCACCAAAGTGACCGCCGGCCACGACATGCGCCCTGCCGCTGCTGCTGCTGCCGCCGATGTGCCGGCACTCGATGCCGGTCAAGCCCATCTGCTGGGTGAGCAGGTGCAGCTGGCCATGGCGAGCACGCTGGTGCCCGGCAACAGCTTCGATGCCTGGGCCCGTGACCATCAGCTGGTGCCGTCGGATGCCGTGCACAGCGCCCAATTGCCTGCGGTGGAGGTAGTCGCCAGCCCGCCTGCGCCGTATCTGAAGGATGTCCAGCTCAAGGCAGGCGGCGCCTTCACGCTGCCGGCGGCGGCGGCCATCGCCAATGCCATCCACGATGCCACCGGCGTACGCCTGCGCAGCGCGCCGTTTTCCGGCGAACAGGTGCGACTGGCGCTGGCGGCCGATGAGAAGCCGCGCGGCTGGCGCCGTTTCAAGAAATACGGCTGGCTGGGCGGCGCAGCGGCCGCATTGGGCGCGACACTGACGCTGGCCATGCCCTGGCGGCCGGCCATCGCTCCGATCCAGCGGCCCGATTCCAATCTGTACTCGGCCGCCACCATCGAGCGCGGCCGTCTGGTTGCGCTGGCCGGCGACTGCGCGGTGTGCCATACGGCACCCAACGGCGGCACGGTCAACGCCGGCGGACATGCCTTGCAGACGCCCTTCGGCACCATCTACAGCACCAATATCACGCCGGATGAAAAGACCGGCATCGGCAACTGGTCTTACGCCGCCTTCGAGCGCGCCATGCGCGAGGGCGTCCACCGCGACGGCCGCAATCTCTACCCGGCTTTCCCGTACACCGCCTTCGCCAAGATCAGCGAGGCTGACATGCAGTCTCTGTATGCCTACCTGATGGCGCAGCCGGCAGTGGCCGCCAGGCCGCCGGAGAACGAGTTGCGCTTCCCCTTCAATCTGCGGCCGCTGCTGTCGGGCTGGAACCTGCTGTTCCACAAGGCCGAGGTGTATCAGCCGGACCCGGCCAGATCGGCGCTGTGGAACCGCGGCGCGTATCTGGTGGAAGGCGCAGGCCATTGCACCGCCTGCCACTCGCCGCGCAACGCCCTGGGCGCCGAAAAAGGCGGCCGCGAATACCTGACCGGCGGCATGGTCGACGGCTGGGAAGCACCGGCGCTGACCGCGCGTTCGAAGTCGCCCAACCCGTGGACCGAGAACGAATTGTTCACCTATCTGCGCACCGGCTTCTCAAGCAAACACGGCATCGCCGCCGGGCCGATGGCGCCGGTGGTGGCCGAATTGTCGCAACTGCCGGCGGGCGACGTGCGCGCCATCGCGCATTACCTGGCGTCCTTCAATGAAGCGGCGGAGCAAAGCCAGGCTGCACCAGCACCAACGCCCCTCTCCGCTCCGGTCATGAACGAAGGCCTGCTGCTGTCGCAGGCCAACGGCAAGCGGCTGTTTCAGGGCGCCTGCGCCGCCTGTCATCAGGAAGGCACCGGGCCGACGCTGTTTGGCGTGCGCCCCTCGCTGCGGGTGAACACCAATGTCCACAGCGATACGCCGGATAATCTGATCCACGTGATCCTGCATGGCATACGCGAACCCGCCAATCCGGATCTCGGCTACATGCCCGGCTTCGCCAACAGCTTCAACGATGCGCAAATGAGCGATCTGCTGACCTACCTGCGCAGCAGCTTCGCACCGGACAAGCCGGCATGGAACGGGCTGGATGCCAGCATCGCCAGATCGCGCGAGCAGACGTCGCATTGACGTTGCATTGACGCGCCGGCTCAACGGCGCTTATTTTCAAAGTTGTTTTCAAAGTTGCTTGCAGGGGATGTTGGAATGCGCCGAGGCGGAGCGCGATATGGGCCGCGTACAATGGCGTACGTGAACCCGGTGCTTGCGCTTTAGCCATGTTAGCCATGGCGACGGCGAACTTCCACGACAGACTTCCCAGACAAACTCCATCATCCCGCCCATGATTCGCAAAACCAGCCCCGACGAGTTGATCTCACATCTGGCCCTGCTGCCGCATCCGGAAGGAGGCCATTTCAGAGAGACCTATCGCAGCCAGCAGCGTGTGACACGATCCGGTGACGATGCAACGCGCTCGGCCGCGACCGCGATCTACTACCTCCTCCGAGGCACAGAGAGATCGACGTGGCACCGCATCAGGTCAGATGAAATGTGGCATTTTTATGATGGCGCGCCCTTGCATGTTCATATCCTCCTGCCGGAGGGTGGACTGACACTTTTGCAGCTCGGCAATCCACTGAAACACGAAGCTGCCGAGTTTCAGGCAGTGGTTCCTGCCGGCGCCTGGTTCGCCGCGGAGTGTACCGACCCTGAAAGTCATAGCCTGGTCGGCTGCACGGTCGCTCCCGGTTTCGAGTTCGAAGAGTTTGAGATCGCGCAAACAGAGCTGCTCTTGAAGAACTGGCCCCAGCACAGAGCCTTGATTGAACGCCTGGCCGTACCGTTTCAGACTGCGGGCTGATTGACGGAGCGAAGCCCGGAGCATTTCTCAGGACTCAGGAAGGTGAACGACTTGCGTGCCCTACGAGGGACTCCGGAGTTCGGTATATTCAGTCAGATCGCATGGCCTGTAAGCGCCTCCTCATTCGTAGCCAGTCTTCAAACCAAACGACATGTCCGCAATAAATCACTTCAATCTCAGAAATTTCGATCTCAATCTGCTCATCGCATTTGACGCACTAATGCGCGATCGCAGTGTGACAAAAGCTGCGGCCAGATTGAAAGTGCAGCAGCCTGCCATGAGTCACAGCCTCGCCACGCTCAGATTGTTGCTGGAAGACGAACTATTTGTCCGGGTCGGCAACCAGATGGCGCCGACAGCGAAAGCAGAAATGCTGACGCAGCATGTTTCCCAGATTCTGCAGTACACACAACAGTTGCTGTCCGTCAGCGATACCTTCGATCCCTTGCGATCCGAGCGCACGTTTAACGTCGGCTTCTTTTGTGAAGAGTTATTGGTCCTGCCGCAGCTAGGCAAGGCGCTGGCGACCTGCGCGCCGGGCGTCAAGCTACTTGCGCGTCGTGTATTGACCGCTGACGTCGCCGCCGCGCTGGACAATGGCTCTCTGGATATCGCCATTGGCTGTACCCCGCCGCCCGCCTCTCGCTTCCGCTCGGAAGACCTTTTCGATCAGGAGTTGGCCTGCTGTCATAACCCGAATCTGCTGGCACTGGATGGTGATCTCGATCTGGATACCTGGCTGTCTGCCAGGCATGCGTTCGTGTCGGAGCATGATGCCGCAGAAGGTTGCCTCGGAAGTTTCCTGATCGGCGCGGGATATCCGATCAATGTCGTGCTCGGAACCCCGGACTATTTATCCTTACTTGCAGCGGTGGCGGATGCACCGCTTCTGGCAACCTTGCCGGCGCAAATTGCCTATCGCTATGCATCGCGTTTTGGTCTGGTGACAAGGCCGGCGCCGTTCCAGGTTCCGCTGGCGCCCGTTCAGATTATCTGGTCCGCCGGCTCGGACGCTGATCAGGGTCTGGCGTGGATGAGATACCAGATCAAAGTGGCCTGTGCTTCCTCCAGCGCGGTAACCGCGACCGCCGATATCCTTTAACGAGGTCGTTGATCCTTAAACCATCGTCGCGCGTTTGTAGAGATCCAGTGTTCTTTGCCGAGCCAGCTGCGCGCTTGAGGCATCAAAATCGGAACGACGATCCGAGTTGAAACCATGGGCGGCGGCGTATGTCCAGATTTCAGCTTCAGGGCGCAACGCGCGCACCGCTTGCACGCGATCAAGAGGAATTTCCTGATCAAATTCTCCGAAATGCAAGGCCACCGGACATTGAGGTGTTTCGTGCGCGAGATCAGGAATGCGTGAGCCGTAGTAACAGGACGCGCCGCTCAATTGCGGCAGGCGGCAGGCGCAGGCCCAGCTGACGGAGCCGCCGTAGCAATAACCAAGCATAAAAACGTGGCCGATTTTAGCGAGTGCTTCGATGCAAATCTGCGCATCGCTGACAGCTTGATCCATGGAATGCTGCTTCACCAAATCAATGGCCCTGGCGATATCCTCCGGTGAATAAGATAATTGCAGGCCCGGTGCTTCGCGATCAAAAATCGCCGGCGCCCACACTTCATAGCCCTCTTCCGCGAAGGAATCGCACTGCTCGCGGATGTGCGCAGTCAGTCCGAAAATCTCCTGAATCAAAACGATTCCACCACGTCTTTCACCTTTTGCAGGGACGCGATAAACCTCAATGTGCGCGCCGTCTCGCATCGCCATTTTATGAATCTGACCTGCACTCATCATTGCTCCCTTTTCTTTCTCATTTTTTCAAATCGGTGAAACGCCGGGCCGGTAGCCCGGCGCAAAAACGCTACCAGGCCAGCACTTCGCCTTCATGGAAAAAGCTGCCAGTGGGGCCGTCTGGCGGCAGCAAGGCCAACTGCACACAGGTCCTGGCGCCTTGTTCCGGCGTCATTGGCGCGTCTACGCCATGCAGATCGGTTTTAACAAAGCCCGGATGCGCAGAATTGACTTTGATCGCGGAGTCTTTCAGCTCAAACGCCAGATGAATCGTCCAGGCATTCAATGCCGTCTTTGAGATGTTGTACGCCGGGATTTTGAAACCGTAAAAAGCCGACGCCGGATCAACATTGGCGGCCATTGAACCCAGAACGCTGGAGACATTGACGATTCTGCCCTGCGCAGATTTCTTGATCAGGGGAAGGAAGGCCTGCGTCACGGCGACAACACCGAACAGGTTGGTATCGAAGGTGGTTTTCCAGGTCGACAGGTTTTGTGCGGACGGCGCCTGATCAAATGCGTCGAGCATGACGCCGGCATTGTTCACAAGAATATCGATATGCCCGTGGCGGGCTTCGACATCTGCAGCCGCCTGTTTGATACTTTGTTCGTCGCTGACGTCCAGTTTGATTGCTTCGGCACTGAGTCCTTGCTTGACCAGGGCATCAACTGCAGCCTGCGCGGCAGCAAGCTGCCGGCTTCCGAGGATGACATGGACATCGGCTTGCGCGAGCTGACGCGCAGTTTCCAGCCCGATCCCTTTGTTCGCTCCGGTGATCAGCGCAATAGTGTGGGTCATTTCATTTTCCTGTCTGTGGGTTAAGTGACAGACGGAAGATAAAGCGATGACCTTCATTAATCCAATCGATCTGAAGCATTCACAGAATGCATATTTTCGATACAGATCAGGACCGGCATGCAAGCTGCTGAGCGCGTTTCATTATCTTGCATGGGAGAAACCGAACATAGTGATTGCAATCGTCAAATATGTATGAATACATAAATATGATAGCTATAAATTGATGTTTTCATACATATCATGTAGATTGTATTCATATGCAAACGTACATATTCATGTTAAATATTAACGTATAGGTACATATGAATATCATTGATCAACTCAAGAAGCGTCGTGAAAACCAGGGCAAGACCTTGGACGATCTGTCGCAACTCACGGATCTGGCCTCCACCACGATAAGCCAGATACTCAGCGGCAAGCGCAATTCCAGGATAGGCACATGTGAACTGCTCGCCGCCGCCATGGACGCCCAGCTGGTGTTGATTCCAAATCATCTTATGCCTGAAGTGAATCGTCTTCTTTCCGGCAAAACCATCGGTCCCGACGACGTCCCGACCGCGGCTGAACTCATCTTGCGAGGTGGCGCTTGAGCAAGGAACTGAGGCCGCGATATCTGGAAGTCTGGTTGCAGGGCCAGCACGCTGGATGGCTCTGCGAAGCCGGCCGTGTGACGCGTTTCGTGGCCTCGGAAGCCTATCTGACGAATCGCGGGCGTCTGACACTTTCCGCATCGATGACAGCGCCAGGGATCGAAGCCGTGACGCAGTCGATTCTGGGAAACCATTTCAACCCGGCGATCTATCGCGAACGCGGTGAGTTGCCCCCGTTCTTTGCGGGTTTGATGCCTGAGGGCGCATTGCGCAAGCGCCTGGCCGCCACGCGCAAGGATGAACGGGATATGGACGATTTCGGCATCTTGGCCGCCGCCGGCGAAGACTTGCCGGGCGCCGTAGTGGTTGTGCCCGCCAATCTGGATAAGCTGACCCAGTCGGCTCGTGCCTTCGGGGTAACCGGCGGCGCCGACAACCTTGAGTCTTATGTGCCGGAAGCAGCCGCAGAAGGTGCCGCATCACTTTCGGGTGTGCAGGACAAGCTGGCCTTGTCCAATGCCAGGAACGGGCAGCGCTTCTGCATGCCGGTCAAGGGCACGCTGTCGGACCTGATCGCGAAGCTTCCACTCAGCCACGACGACTCGCAGGTCATGAACGAATACGTCTGCATGCATCTTGCGCAGCTGGCAGGCGTAGAGGTTGCCCATTGCCGGCCTGAGCGCATGGAGGCAATGGAAGACCATCCTGACCTGGTCGAGGCTTTAGGTGCGCAAACGCGGTTCCTCGCGGTGGACCGCTTCGATCGAACTCCTGCAGGACCCGTCCACATGGAAGATGCATGTCAGATGCTGACATTGATGCCTGCGCAGAAGTACGCCGGTCGCAGCCAGTTCGTCACGTTTATCGCGCTGTTGAACCGACTGAGCGTCAAAGGCATTACTGACGTGCGCCAGATGTTCATTCGTCAGGCAGTCAATACGCTGCTCGGGAACTCGGATGCCCACCTGAAGAACTTCAGCGTTCTGTATCGCGACGGCATCAACCCGGCATTGTCGCCGGCCTATGACATCGTCTGCGTCTCGGCGCTGCCTGGCTTCCGAGGTTTTGCCACCAATGTGGCCATCGACAAGATGCAACGTGCAGAGACACTCGATACCTATTCTGAGGTCGCCAAACTGGCAGATGTACCCCATGGAATCGCCACGGCCGCGGTCAGACAAACCGTCGCCCGGGCGAAAGAGTTGTGGCCAAAGGCGCTTCAGGATATGGATATGCCGGACCCGGTCCGCGTGGAAATCCTGGACCGGTTAAAGACCTTGCCGCTGGCGGCGCAGTAGTATCAGACCGGCATAGCGTGGTTGAATTTGGCATCAGCTGCGCAACTATATTTGCGCGGACGGTATCGATCGCTCCCGGGCGATTACCAGAAAGCATTTCATCCATAGAAATGTGCTACGGCGACTCGCAGACACCGCAGTCATTCCCGCACAAGCACGGTGCGCTTATATGCATAGCCGGAAATATTCGTATTGCTGCAAAAATCCGACTTCTATACTCAGACGCCTATCCACTTGTCCGTCAATACAATGAAAAAAACTCTGCACGCTCTGATATTGGCCGCCTCGGCGGTGCTGATGGGAAATGCCGTCGCACAAAGCAAGGAAGTCGTCATCGCTTACCAGGACATGGTGGTGCCATGGCGTTATGCGCAAGACGCACAGAATCTGGAGCAGAAGACCGGCTACAAGATAAGCTTCCGCAAACTGGCCAGCGGAGCCGATGTGATCCGTGCACTGGCATCTGGCTCCGTGCAGATCGGTGAAGCGGGTTCGGCACCGATTGCCTCCGGCCTGTCACAAGGTCTGGATATCGAACTGTTCTGGATTCTGGACAACATCAACGATGCGGAAGCGCTGGTCGTGCGCAACGGTAGCGGTGTGAAGACGCTGGCAGATCTCAAGGACAAGCGCATCGCCGTGCCGTTTGTCTCGACCTCGCATTTCCACACCCTGCTGGCGCTGGAGAACGCCAGGGTGGATACGCGCAGCGTCAAGATTCTGAACATGCGTCCACCCGAGATTGCCGCAGCGTGGGAACGTGGCGACATCGACGCTACCTTCATCTGGGATCCGGTTCTGGCCAAGGTGAAGAAAAGCGGACAAGTACTGATTACCTCGGGTGATATCGCCAGGCAGACCGGCAAAGCCACTTTTGATGGCATCGTCGTCAACAAGGCATTCGCTCGTCAGAACGACGTTTTCCTGACCGAGCTGGTGAAGACGCTGGCTGCAACCGACGAAGACTATCGCCGTAACAAGGCCGCCTGGACTGCAGATTCACCCAAGGTAAAGGCGGTTGCAAAATGGTCGGGCGCGGAAGCGGCCGAAGTGCCTGCAAGTCTTGCGCTCTATGAGTTTCCCACACTGGAACAGCAAGCTTCAGCGCAATGGCTGGGCGGTGGTGCGGCCAAGTCGCTGGCGGCGACGGCAGCATTTCTGAAAAGCCAGGGCAGCATCCAGACAGTCCTGCCCGATTACAGTACGGGAGTCAACGCAACATGGGTACGCAAAGCCGCAGCACGATAGTCCGCAGCGCGACGCAGACAGGCGGCCGGCTGGACATACGCCGGCTGTCGGTTCGGTTTGCCTCCGCATCGCAGAACGAGGCTTTGGCCTTGTCCAGCGTTGATCTGTCGATCGCTGCGGGAGAGTTTGTGGTCGCCCTCGGCCCGTCCGGCTGCGGTAAAACTACGCTGCTGAATTGCCTGGCCGGTTTTGTGCAAGCCTCGCAAGGGGACGTATTGCTCGACGATGTCGCTATCACCGGGCCCAATCCGGAGTTGGGGGTGGTGTTTCAGAAGCATGCCTTGCTGCCATGGCTCAACGTCGTGGACAACGTGGCGCTGGGATTGCGCTTTCGCGGTATGCCGCGCGGCGAACGCAATGCTGTCGCGCTGGATAAGCTGCAACTGGTGGGACTCGGGCAGTTTGCGCAATCTCCGGTCTATCAGTTGTCCGGTGGCATGCAGCAGCGTGTCGGTATCGCGCGCGCCCTGGCCAACGACCCACGTGTGCTTTTGATGGACGAACCCATGGGAGCGCTGGATGCATTGACCCGCGAGTCGGTGCAGGAGTTGTTGCTGGAGGTCTGGAGGCAAACCGGGAAGACGGTTTTTTTCATTACGCATAGTGTGGAAGAAGCAATTTTTCTGGGTTCCAGAGTGATCGTCATGTCGCCGCGTCCAGGGCGTATCGCGCACCAGTTTGAGCTGCCCTTTTCGCATGACTATCTGGCCTCGGGAAATGCCCGCGCCGTCAAGTCCTCACCGGATTTCATCGCATGGCGCGAACGACTGCTGCAACTGGTGCATGCCCCTTAATGGCCTCTTCCGATATGACCTCCCGCACCTCCTCGCCATCCACCGCCGACGCCATTGACGCCATTGACAACGATGCCGTCTCCGCGCCCCTCCTCCCCGCTGCGACAACACGGTTACCCCCCGCGCGCGTTTACCCGCGGCCCGGCAGTGGCAAAACGCTGGGTGTAACCGTTGCCACTATCATCATCTTGTTTCTGGGCTGGTGGCTCATCACCGCGCGCGCTTGGGTAGCGCCACTGTTTCTGCCCTCGCCGGCCGCTGTGTGGAATGCGGCAGTGCAGGCCTGGAGCGGCAATGTGCAGGGCGGTCTGCCGTTAATTCAACATCTGGCATGGAGTCTGCTGCGGGTCTTTGGCGCCTTCGTGCTGGCAGCCATCACTGCGGTGCCGCTGGGCCTGCTGATGGGCACCAGCCGTATCGTGCGCGGCATTTTTGATCCGCTGCTGGAGTTCTATCGGCCGCTGCCACCACTGGCTTACCTGCCATTGATCGTGATCTGGTTCGGCATCGATGAGACAGCCAAGATTCTGCTGATCTATCTGGCCTGCTTTGCGCCCATTGCGGTTGCAACGCGCGCCGGCGTCGCGGGCGTGCTGTCGGAACAACTGCATGCTGCATTGTCGATGGGCGCAAGCAGCTGGCAACTTCTGCGGCATATTTTGCTGCCGGCGGCCCTGCCTGATATTCTCACTGGCCTGCGCATTGCCATCGGTTTCGGCTGGACCACGCTGGTTGCAGCTGAAATGGTGGCGGCTACGGCCGGGGTTGGTCAACTGGTACTGAATGCCTCCAATTTCCTGCGGACTGATGTTGTCATCATGGGCATCGTACTGATCGGCATCGTGGCCTATCTGTTCGATCTCATCATGCGTCGTCTGGAACAGAAGCTGGTCCCCTGGAAGGCGCATCGCTAGTCTTGTTTTGACGACCCAACGCCAATGGCAAGACTGTCCCGAACGCATTTTTTCCTGCGCCGGGCTCGATCAGCAAGCGCTTGCTCCGCCACGCTTTCCTGCAATCGATCCCATTAGATTCGCACTAGACATCTCGCCTCTAGTTTTGCGGCGTACCGCTTTCATCCAGTGCGTGCCAATAATTTTCCAGCTTCAACTCCTTGAGCGCCGCGTTGAGATAGCGACGATCAAACCATTGCTCGACATCGAACTTGGCGCCGCGCAGCAATCCAAGCGTAGCCGCCTCTTCCACCGTGGCCTTGTACCGGTCGACATAGAAGGCATCCATCAGCGGACTCACCTTTTCGCCCAGCGGCCGTTCGGCGCCATAGTCTTCTTCGGTATTGGAGCGCAGCGAACGATCTGAAGTCCAGAGTTCGAAGACTTCCTGGCGATTTCTGGGATCCGACATCCAGCGCGCCGTCTTCACGATCACCTTGACCACGCGGGCGGTGGTTTCCGGATATTTCTCGGCAAACTCTTCCCGCACCAGAAAGCCGGACTGAGCGGTTAGCAAAGGTGAGCCGCGCGTCGAATACACGATGCGCGCCAGACCTTTGTCGCGCAGGGCCAGCAGATCGGAGGCGCCGAACAGTGCATCGATATCGCCTGCCGCCAAGGCCGGCGCGGATGAGGCCGGATCGAGATAGATCGAGCGTATATCCTTTTCGCTCATGCCATGCGCAGCAAGAATGCGCATCACCTGCAGGTGGATGTAATTGCCCTTGAAGTAGGCCACCTTCTTGCCGCGCAAGTCCTCTATCGATTTGATCGATGAGCCGACCGGCACGGCCAGATAGGCATTGGCCTGCTTGACCGATGGCAGGATCAGCCTGGTCTTCAGCCCGGCCGAATAACCGATGACCGACATCAGATCGCCCTGTGCGGCAAAATCCAGCTGCTTGTTCGCGAGCGCCTGGCCGACCATGGGCGCACCGCCCTTGAAGGTCGGAAACTCCAGCCTGACCTTGTCCTTGCTGAACTCCTCTTTCAGCCAGCCCTTGTAATTGGCGACGCCGACGATGACACCGCCGGTCAGCACGCTCTTGGCAAAACCGGCCGGCGAACCAAAGCGAATCACTTCAGGCGGTGTTTCCGCTGCGGCAGCGGGATGGGACATGGACTGCGCCAGCAAAAGCGTGCCCGGCATCAGCAGCAGACCGACGATATGGCGTACAGCAGGAAGAAAAATGGATTTCATAAGATGGCAACAGTGGCTGGAGATCTGGCGCGTGACTCGGCTGCTCAATCGAGCAGGTCCGGTTGTTCGCGCACGATGGACTGGAACATCGGCTGGAAATTCAGCCAGCCGATGTAGGGCTGAAAGCGCTGGGAAATTTCTTCCGCGTGCTGGTGATTGATGCGTTGCGGGGTGCCGACCGCTTCCGCCAGCAACTGCGCCTGCGCCGCCTTCTCCATGGAGATGAACAGATAGGCGGCTTCATCGACGCTCTGGCCCACCGTGAGGATGCCGTGGTTCTTGAGCAGCAAGGCGCGATTCTCGCCGATGGCATTGGCCAGGGTATAACCCTCACCATGCTCATAGCTGTCGTAGATCGCATGCTTCTGATAGAACACCGAAGACTCCGCCGACAGCGGATCGAGCAGGCGGCCCAGCGATGACCACGCGCGTCCGTGCACCGAATGCGTGTGGGCGGCGGCAATCACATCCGGGCGCGTCTTGAGGATCGGAATATGCAGCACCGTGTTGCCGCGATGAATGAAGCGCGTATTGCCCTCGACGATCTGGCCGTCGAAGTTGTACAGCACCAGATCGCTAGCCTTGATCGAACCAAAATCGGTGGCGTAGGGATTGGCCCAGTAATGGTCGGTCTTTTCCGGATCCCGCACCGAAAAATGGCCCATCACGCCTTCCTGAAATCCCAGTTTCGAGAAAATGCGAAACGCGGCGGCAAGCTTCTGTTTGCGATGACGACGTTCGTCTTCCACGCTGGCAAACACCGGTTGCGGCGGCCGCGCTATGGGCGTGGGAGCCGTTGGATTCGCCAAGAGCGTCGATGGCGCTGCAGGCTGCGGAATGAAAACTGGCTGGCTGCTCATGCTTGCTCCTTTGAAATCAGGCGCTGACTGCCACGCCGGCCTGAGGGCTTTGCGTGCGCAGTGAGGTGTAGCGATTGGTCGGATAGGCTAGGCCGAGGTTGCCGCGCAAGGTGTCGGACTCGTACTCGGCGCGGTAGATGCCGCGTTCCTGCAGAATCGGAATGACGCGATCGACAAAATCCCTGAGTCCGCCGCCGATAATGAAGCCATCGACGATGCCGGTTTCAAAGATGGATTGCACCTTGTCCGCCACCTCCACCGGCGTGCCGACGTAATCACCTTTCGGCGTCGCCACGCGCAAGGCCAGTTGCCGCAGCGTGAGATTCTCTTCCTTGGCCATTTTCAGATAGAGCTCAGCGGTGGACTTGAAGCTGTCCTTGCCGATATCGCCCAGTTCGGGCAAGGGCTCGTCCAGCGGAAACTGCTTGAAGTCGAAGAAGCTGAAGAAACGGCTCAGCACCTTCAATGCCTCATCGATGCTGACTGACTCAATCAGTTGCTGATACTTGTACTCTGCTTCTTCCTTGGTATCAGCGACGATGGGCGTGATGGTTGGAAAGATAAGAATGTCGGTCGCAGCTCGCCCATAGGAAACGGCCTTGCTTCTCAGCACATTGGAGTAGACGGTCGCCCGGGCCAGATCGCTGTGACGCGAATACACGCCGTCTGCGGTACGCGCCGCCAGATCAATGCCCTCCTCCGAGCCGCCGGCCTGGAAGATGACGGGACGCCCCTGCTCCGAACGTTCCAGATTCAGCGGCCCCTGCACCGAAAAGAACTCACCCTTGTGATTGAGCGTGTGCATCTTGTCGAAATCCACGTACTGGCCGCTGTCCTTGTTGCGTACGAAAGCATCGTCTTCCCAGGAATCCCACAGGCCTTTGACCACTTCCAGATATTCGTTGGCGATCCGATAGCGCACGGCATGTTCATGCAGACGCTCGTGGCTGTGGTTGCGCCCCAGGCCTTCCAGCGCTGAGGTGACGGCATTCCAGCCGGCTCGCCCGTGGCTGATCTTGTCCAGCGACGCCAGTTGCCGCGCCGTAGTGAACGGCTCGCTGAACGAGGTCGTAAACGTCCCTACCAGACCTATATTTCTGGTGACCACCGCCAGTGCCGAAAGCACCGTGGCCGGTTCGAAGCGACTCAGAAAATAGGGAATCGAATCCTTGGTGATGTAGGCCGAATCGGCAATGAAGGCAAAGTCGAACAGGCCGCGTTCAGCGGTCTGTGCCACCTGTCTGTAAGCCTCGAAATTGACGGCGCCGTCGGCCAGCGCCTCGGCAGCTTTCCAGCCGCCCGCACCGTTCGGAAAGCCTGAGCCGAAGGTGCCGAATCTGATTTTTCGTTTGAGCTGTGTCATGTGATTTCCTTGATGCGAAGTCTTGTAGAGAGATATCGGTGTGCACTGCCTGAAAACCGACGCTATTTCAATGCGAAGCCCTGCTCGGACAGCGCGGTGCGCAGCCGGTCGCGTCCCTTCAGGCTGGCGGCGTCGTGCAGTCGCTCCACGATCTGTTTGCTCCAGTCCACCACCGGCAATTGCTGCTCTGCATAAAAGGCCTGCATGCGGCGGTCGTAATCCGCGGTCTCCTGCTGCACCGGCCGGCGCACGTATTGCTCCCGGTGCAGGACGGCCGCCTGCGGCAGGCGCGGCTTGACCGACGCCGGACGCTGCGGATCGGGTCGCCCTATGCACAGGCCGAACAGTGGAAATACGCCGTTGGGCAAGCCCAGCTCCTGCGCCACTTCGCCCGGCTTGTTGCGCAAGGCGCCGATGTAGACGGTGCCGAGTCCCAGCGATTCGGCCGCCGCCACCACGTTCTGCGCGGCCAGTCCGGCATCGATGGCGCCGGTGAGGAAGGCGTCCAGATAATCGGTGCCGTCGGTGGCAATGCCTTGCGCCAGCCCATGCCGGCGTACGCGCGAGACATCCACCAGCCAGGCCAGAAACAGCGGCGTCTCGCGGATATGCGCCTGATTGCCGGCCAGCCCGGCGAGACGCTCCTTGCGCTCTTGTGTTTCAACCGCGACCACGCTCCACAGTTGCAGATTCGATGAATTCGGCGCCGACTGGGCCGCCGCGATCAGCAGATCCAGGGTGCCGGGCGGCAAGCGCGCCGGCAGAAAATGCCGCACGCTGCGATGCGCCAGCAAGGTTTCAAGCACGGGATTGATCTGATCGGCACCGGCTGCGATGTCCGCCGGGCCTCCGTAACGCGCGTTCAGCAAGTGATTCAAGGCCATTGTTCTCTCCAGATACTCAGTTGTTTTCATTCCTCGCAAGCGAGCTCGCTGGCTTGCGGGTTGCCGCTTGCATCAGAAATCGCGCCGCAGCGCCAGCCGTATCGTGCGCGGCGCGTTGTAACGGGCGGAATAAACGTTCACCGATGGCGTACTGACGAAGTTGAGCGGATAGGTGCGGTCGAACAGGTTGGTCACTTCCAGCGAAGTGGTCCAGGCCGCATCCTGGCTGGTGTAGCTGCCGCCCAGGTTGACGTAGGTTTGCGCCGGCGTGGTGGTGGCGCCGGCGTTATCCACTGCGGTGTAAATCTGGCTCAGATAGCGCGCCGACGCATTCAGCCTGATCGTGCCGGCATCCTGCAGCGGAATCTTGTAGGCGATGCGCGTGCCCAGCGTCAGCTTGGGCGAGAACGGCAAGGTCTTGCCCTTGTAATCGGTATTGGCGGCGCCGGTGGGATTGGAGAATTCATCGAACTCGGCATGCAGCACCGCCGCCGAAAAATTGAACTCCAGCCGGCTGCTCGGATACACGCTCGCTTCCAGTTCGGCGCCGTAAGTGGTGGCCTTGCCGGCATTGACCGTGACCGAGGCAAAGATCGGCACGCCGTTGACCACCGGATTGGCCACCGCCGCCTGATAGCCGTCGAACTGGTTGTAGAACAACGCGACATTGGTCTTCAGACGGCCGCCGAAAGAACTGGCCTTGGTGCCGATTTCATAGGAAGTGACCTTCTCCGGCGATACCGGCACCTGCGCGATCTGCAGCGAGGCCGCCACGGGGTTATAGCCGCCGTCTTTCTGGCCGCGCGTCACGCTGGCGTAGGAGAACAGATCGGGATTCCATTGATAATCGATGCCGAGTTTCGGGGTCCACGCAGTGGAAGTCGTCTTCAGATCGCCATTGGTGCTCCAGACCGTGCGCACATGATCGTAATTGACGTTGGAGCTGTAACCGAAAGCGCTGTAAGTCTGATCGAAGTGATTGAAGCGCAGACCGGCCGTCACCCCCAGCTTCTCGGTCAGCTTGTAATTGCCCTGCGCGAATACGCCGTAACTCTGGTTGTCCACCACCGAACCGGTGCCGCTGTAGACCGAGTTGGTCCACTGCGGCCGGTCGACCGAGAAATGTTCATTGAACAGCACTGCGCCCAGCGTGTAATTGAAACGGCCGTAATCGGCGAGCAGCTGAAACTCCTGCGAAAACTGATGCTGATCAAGTCCGAGAATGAAGCCCGAGGTGGCCGTCGGCAGGCCGTCGCTCAGATTCGGCGCATACATTTCGCGGAAGCCGCGATAGGCCGTGATCGACTTCAGCGTCAGCTTGTCGTCCAGATTTTTGTTGATGCGCAGCGAGGTGCCCCAGATATTCACATTGCCCTCGGGCCGCTTTTCTTCGTACGAAGTGCGCGGATCGCCGCCACGGTAATTAATCGGCGAATAGTCGCCGTTGCTGGAGCCGTCGTGCGTGCCGTCGATGGACAGGATCGCTTCCAGACCGGGCGAAGGCGTCAGCCGGAACTTGGCGCGCAACTGATCCACCGAAACCGAATTGGTGTTGCGTCCCAGCGTGGGGTTCTTGGTGTAGCCGTCGTCCTGCTCGTGCGTGTAGGCCACGCTGGCCGACAGGATGCCGGGATTGATGGCGCCGGTGGCATAGCCCTTCACCCCGAGCGCGCCGTAGTTGCCGGCCGATACGCTGACCCAGCCGCTGCGCTCGTCGACCGGATCTTTCGACACCAGCTTGAAGGCGCCGGCGCTGCTGTTCTGACCGTACAGCGTGCCTTGCGGCCCGCGCAATACTTCGATGCGCTCGACATCGGCGAAGCTGGCATACAGCTTGTTGGCCCGAATCCGGGGGATGTAGACATCATCGACGTACAGGGCGACGGCCGGATAATAGGTCGGACTGGACGTGCCGATGCCGCGTATGTACAAGGTGCCGGGAGTCGGCACCGGCGCCACGAAGCCAGGCACCTGGCCGGACAGATCATTGAACAGCAGGATGCCGGGCTTGACGATATCTTCCTTGTTCACCACGCTGACGGCGACGGCGGTCTTCTGGATATCGGTTTCGCGGCGTTCGGCGGTCACCTTGACCTCCGGCACCGTGAAACTGCCGGAGGCATCCGGTGCGCTCTGCGCGAAGGCCGGTGCAAACGACAGACCATACAGGGCGGACAAGGCGCCCCAGGTCAAAAGACTCATTTTCTTCAATTTGAAGGCTTGCTGTTTCGCTGGCGAAGGACGAGTTGAGCCAGCCGGCTCCTTGCGCACGGACATCTGTTTTTCCCCTGAGATAGGTTTAAGGCTTTGAGTTTTTTGGTCGCGTACCGCTGGCCGCGATCAATTATTAGCTTCGTCTGTTCATCGAATTGCCGATACCGGCTCAGACGAAGCGTGGGTTGTTGCGACGAAATATCTGCACCACGATGTTGTGCGGCACGAAGAATTTTTCGGGCACGGTGCGATTCAGTATTCGCTGCAATTCGGAATCAAAGGCGCGTGTATCGTCTTCCGACAAGGCCGCGCCTATCCATTTGCTGGCGCGGAATCTCCCGCGCCAGCTCTTATGTGTGAACGCAATGTTCTCTGTGTAGCGATGATAGGTTTGCAACTGAAAACTCTTGGCAGACCATTCCGGAATGACGCCCCAGTGCGCCACGCGTTCTTCGCTGTGAAAGCCCAGGAATGAACGGTTGAAATGCGATACCAGCTCTTCCGTGGCGCGCACGATATCGCTGGAATCCGACTTCCAGATGATGTGGCTCAGCATCAGCACGCCATCCCGATGCAAGTAATTGCCGATCATCTTCAGGATCCGCTGACGGTCAAAATAGTCCCAGCACATGCTGGCCGTAATCACATCAAAACGTTCGTTGCCCAGATCGATATCTTCTGCCGGCGCCACGATGAAGCGGATATCAAGCCCGTCCTTCTCCGCCATGCGTCTTGCAGTAGCGATCTGGCCCGGAGAGATGTCGACGCCGGTCACGAAGCTATGCTGGCGCGCCAGCGGGAAAGCCAGGGCGCCGGTACCGGTGCCTATATCCAGAATCTGCTGCCACGGCATGCCGATACCGAACTGCCGTATCAGCCTGAAAAAACTTCCGGGATAACCGCGTCTGTGGATGATGTAATCGTCCGACGTCACATCCCAGTTCAACGCCACTTTCTCTTGTCCATCCTTCACCAGCATGCATTGCCTCCGTCCTAGCTCACTCAATTCAGGACAGATTGCGTTGCGCTCCGGCCCTTCGGGTTTCATCGCCGCGACTCAGTTGCGCTTTGCGATCGAAGCAATATAGGGGAATGAAAAACGATATAAAACGAATTATTTAATATGCCTTTATGACGCTTTCAGATATGCGCGATTGAGCAATCAAGCCGCTCTGGGGCTGCGTCGTATCGATAAAACAGATAAGCATGCTTGATTTCGTAGTTAGCCCTAGATCAGCGTCGATCCGGCGTCAGCTTCTCTTTCTGCGCGGCCTGTCCGGCTGGCAGCGGCTGCCAATAATCTTCCAGCTCTTGCGCGCGTAACGCCTGCCGGAGAAAGCGCGGCTCTATCCACTGCTCGATATCGGTGGCGGGTCCACGCAACAGACCCAGCTTGCCGATCTGTATCTGGGTTTCCTTGTAATGACGGATCAGCAAGGGATCCAGCAGCGGGCTGATGCGATCGGCCCAGGGACGATCTGAAAAATCTTCCACAAAGTACGTCGATGCACGCACCGGCCCCATGCCCCAGATCTTCACCGCTTCGTCGCGATGTTCGGGCTGCGAAACCCAGTGCGCGGTGCGCACCAGCACATTGACGAAACGTTGCGCCAGATCGGGATGCTGCGCCAGGAACTCTTCGCGCACTACCAGCGCATTGTAGGAAGTCAGACCGGCCGGGCCGCCCCGGGTGCTGTAGACAATACGGGCCACGCCGCTGTCGCGCAGGGGCAGCAGCTCGAGAGAACCGAACACGGCATCGACATCGCCCGTGGCCAGCGCCGTTGCTGCGCTGGACGGATCCAGATAGACCGAGCGGATATCTTTTTCCGCCAGGCCGTTGGCGGCCAGAATGCGCAACACTTGCAAATGAATCTGATTGCCCTTGTTATAGGCTACACGCTTGCCGCGCAAATCCTTGACCGAGGCAATCGTCGATTTCAGCGGCACCGCCAGATTGGCATTCACCAGCTTGTCGAGCGGAAAGATGATGCGCGTCTTCAGTCCGGCGGAACGACCGATGATGGACAAGAGATCGCCCTGCCCGGCCAGATCGATCTGCTTGTTGGCCAGCGCCTGCCCCACCGCCGGCGCACCGCCCTTGAATCCGATGAACTCAAGCTGAATGCCGTCCTTCGCGAACTCTTCCTGTAGCCAGCCCTTGTAACGCGCAACGCCCGGCACGCCCCAATAGACCTTGTCGCGCAGCGTCCAGTCAGGGGCGCCATAGCGAATGATCAGCGGTGCAGCGCTGACGGCGCATGCGGGCCAGAATGTTGCCACGACTACGGTCGCGACCAGACTCATGCTCAAGCGCTTCAGCAAGCTGATCACGCGGCTTGCTCCGGGCGTTTTCTGGCCGCCGTGTAGCGATTCTCGGGATAGGACAAACCGAGGTTGCCGCGCAGCGTGTCCGATTCATAGTCGCTGCGAAACAGCCCGCGCCGCCGCAAGATAGGCACGACCTGATCGACGAAATCGCGCAGGCCTTCGGTCTGTACATGCGGATAGATGATGAAGCCGTCCACCGCACGCGCTTCAAATAGTTCTTGCATGCGGTCTGCCACGGTTTCAGGCGTGCCGACGAATTCGCCTTTGGGATTGGCGGCGCGCAATGCCAGCTGGCGCAGCGTCAGATTTTCTTCGCGCGCGATACGCTTGTAGTATTCCGCCGTGGAGCGGAAGCTGTCCTTGCCGATATCGCCAAGATCGGGCAAAGGCTGGTCCAGCGCAAACTGCGAGAAATTGAAGAAGCTGAAAAAGCGTCCCAGATATTTGACGGCCAGATCGATATCGAGATAAGCGCTGGTCTCGGCATATTTACGGTCGGCCTCGGCCTGGGTCGCCCCCAGGATGGGCGTGATCGAGGGCATGATCAGGATGTCTTCGCTGGCGCGATTGTATCTGGCAGCGCGGCGTTTGATGTCGGCATAGAATTCGCGCGCCTCGCTCAGCGGCGTGTGCGTGCCGTGATTGGAAAAGACGGCATCGGCTTCGCGCGCCGCCAGCTCACGCCCGGTGTCGGAAGCGCCGGCCTGAAATACCACCGGCCGGCCCTGCGGCGAGCGTTCCATATTCAGCGGCCCTTGCACCTTGAAGAATTCGCCCTGGTGATCGAGCGTGTGCATCTTGTCGAAATCCACATACTGGCCGCTCTCCTTGTTGCGTACAAAGGCATCGTCTTCCCATGAATCCCACAGGCCCTTGACGACATCGATGTATTCGCTGGCGATGCGATAACGCAAGGCATGCTCATGCAATTTGTCGTGTCCGTGATTGCGCGCCACCCCTTCCAGCGCCGAGGTCACCGCGTTCCAGCCGGCCCGCCCGCCGCTGATCTTGTCCAGCGAGGCCAGCTGCCGCGCGGTGGTGAACGGCTCGCTGTACGAGGTGCTGAAGGTGCCGGCCAGGCCGATATGCGTAGTGCATGCCGCCAGTGCAGACAAGGCCGTAATGGGTTCGAAGCGGCTCAGGAAGTACGGCGTCGAATCACGCGTGATATAGGCCGAGTCGCCATTGAACAGAAAGTCGAACTTGCCGGCCTCGGCGGTTCTGGCCACCTCCTTGATGAACTCAAGATTGACCGGCGCATTTGCCGGCGTGCTGTGATGGCGCCACGCCGCGATGTTGGAACCCGGGCCGATCAGAAAGGAGCCCAGCTTGATCTGCCGTTTTGCTGTGTGTGTCATGGATGAATCCTTCCAGCTTAAAAGTCGCGGCGCAGGCCGAGCAGAATCTGACGTTCCGGGTTATAGGTCACGGCATACAGATTGAGCGAGGGGTTATAGGTGCCCGGCAAGACATAGGTCTTGTTCAGCAGATTGCGCACCGACAGGGACAAGGTCCATGCGCCATCTGCCGTGGTGTAGGCGGCGCCGGCGTCGATGAAGGTCTGCGACGGATACTTGGTGCTTTCGCGATAGGCCGTGATGTCGGAATACGATTCGGTCTGATAGCGTGCGGTACCGGTGACACGCAGCACGCCGGCCTCTTTCAGCGGCAGCGCATAGGTGCCGCTGAGGGCGGCGGTCAGCTTGGGCGCATTGGGCAATTCCTTGCCGTTGAGATTGGTGGCGGAGGAGCCGGTAGGATTGCTGAACTCATCGAACTTGGTGCGCAGATAAGTCAGCGAAGCGCGGCCGTCGAAACGCGTGGTCGGCTTGAATGCCGCTTCCAGCTCGACCCCGTAGGTATGCGCCTTGCCGGCATTGGCAATCACGCTGCCGGTCACCGGCACGCCGTTGATGACGGGATTGGTGATCGAGGCCTGATAGTCGGTGTAGTCGTTATAGAAGAACGCCGCGCTGGTTTTCAGACGACCGTTCCACGCATTGTCCTTGATGCCGATCTCATAGGCGGTGACCTTTTCGGTATTGATCGGAATCGCCGCCACCGCCGCGTTGCCGGGCGCCGCATTGAAGCCGCCTGAAGTCTGGCCTTTGGACCAGCTGGCATAGGTCAGCAGATCCGGCGTCCATTGGTAATCGAGGGACAATTTCGGCGTGGCTGCGTTATAGGTCTTTTCCAGACCGTTGACGCCAAAGGTCTGCGCCAGTTGGGCGCGGTTGATGTTGCTGCCATAACCGGAAGCATCCATGCCCTTGGTCTCGCGATTCAGGCGCAGGCCTGCCGTCACCCCCAACTTGTCGGTGATCTTGTAATTGCCCTGGCCGAAAATGCCGACGCTGCTGGTGGTGTTGTGGCTCTTGAGAATCGAATAGGCGTTATTGGTCCACGACAGGCGATCGACATTGAACACTTCGCGATACAGCGACAGCCCGGTGATGAAGTTGAAGCGGCCGTAGTCGCCCAGCAACTGGAATTCCTGCGACAGTTGTTCCTGATCCAGATCCTGGGTAAAGCCGAAGATGCGCGTGGGCGCGACGTCATAATCGGTCGGCATGGTGTACTTGAAGGTGCGCCAGGCCGAGATGGAACGCAGACTGAGATTCGGATCGAGGCGCGCATTGAGTTTCAGCGACAGACCACCGCCCTGATAATCCTGGGTCGGATTGACATAGGCGTAGGCATCTCTGCCCGCGCCCGGACGGAAACGCGGATCGGGCGACAGCACATAGTCCTGCTTGAACTGCATGGCGTCGATGGAGAGTGTGGCATCGAAGTCGGCCGATGGCGTCAGACGGAAGATGGTGCGCAACTGATCGTTACGGGTGATGCCGACATCGCTGTTGGTGGTGTAGTTGTGTATCTCGCCGCCCTTCTGATCATGCTGATAGGCCACGCTGGCGCTGAGCAGGCCGGGCGTGATCGGCGCGGTCGCATAGCCGCGCGCTTCGACCGCACTGTGATTGCCGGCGGCGACGCTGACCCAGGCCTGCTTCTGATCGCCGGGCTGCAGCGAAATGAACTTCACGGCGCCGGCGCTGGTGTTTTGTCCGTACAGCGTACCTTGCGGGCCATGCAGAATCTCGATGCGCTCCAGATCCGGCAGGCTGCCGTAGAAGCCGCCGCCGAAGGCGCGCGGAATGTACACATCGTCGAGATACAGACCGACCGAAGGATTGCCGATCGGGCGCGAAGTACCGATGCCGCGAATGAAGACCGCTGTGGTGCCGTTGTACGAGGAAGTCGGCGTGGAGACGCCCGCCGCCAGACCGTTCAGATCGCCAAGCCGGCGCAGGCCGCGCTGATCGATTTCGTCGGCCGAGATCGAGTTGACCGCCACCGGCGTTTTTTGCAGACTGGTTTCACGACGCTCGGCCGTCACTTTGACGTCGGGCACGGTCACCGCATCGCCGGCGGCGTTGCTGCTCTGGGCATGGACTGCCATTGGCAAGGCCAGCGCGCCCAGCGTGGCCATCAAGGCGCTGTACGAAATACGGCTGACTCCCTGCAACGACTGAAAGTATCGCGCCAGGTGCGCCTGCCCTGCACTGCGCTTGCTGTCCATGTCGCGCAGCACTGCGGCTACGGCGCTTGCCATTGTTGTTCTTTTCCCCGCGATTGCTTGCAAAACTCTTCTCCCTATGAGGTTGTGCCGACCACGCGCCATCAACGACGGCAGCAGTGGGAGCGAAATGAAGAGGCGATTCTAGAAGCTCGTCCGAGCCCAGTGAACGAATATAAGCAAGCGAAGATATGCAGCTTGCGCCTTTGCACCAAGTCAGTTTTTCATATGCGAAAACCGACAAAGTGCAGCGGTGAAAACACAGCTAAAAATCCTTTCCGGAAATAAAAAAAGGCCTGCATGAAGCAGGCCTTCAGGATGCTCGGCCGAGCTTAGCGATACAGCCTGCCGCCATCCAGATTGATCACGGTTCCGCTCAGATAGGCAGCGCGCGGCGACGCCAGAAAGGCGGTCAGCTCCGCCACTTCCTGCGGCTCGCTGAGCCGGCCGAAAGGCAGATCGGTCAGCAATTCCTGCCAGCGGTTTTCATCGCCGTACCTGGTCTCGGCCTTGGTGCGCAGCAAGGTCTCCTGACGCTGGGTGCGCGTCGCGGTGGGATTGATGCCGACCACGCGCACGCCCTTGTCGACGCTACGCGAACCGAGCGCATTGGTGAAAGCAATCAGCGCGGCATTGCCGGCAGAGCCGCAGATATAGTCGTAATCATTGGCGACCCCGGCCATGCCGATGATGTTGACGATCACACCTGCGCCGCGCCGGCTGAACTGCTCATACACGATGCGGGTGAGATTGATATAGCCGAATACTTTCAGCTCCCAGGCCTGGCGCCAGCGCTGCTCGTCGATCTGCGTCAGCGATCCGCCCGGAATCGCGCCGGCATTGTTGACCAGGATGTCGATATCGCCGACCTCTTCCGCCAGCTTGGCGACCGATTCGGATTTCGACAGGTCATGCGCATACCACGCGGTGCGAAATCCATACTCGTGGTGAATATGCTGTGCCGCATTTTCCAGCTCGTCCGGGCTGCGCGCAGCGAGGTGAACTTCAGCACCGAGCGAGGCCAGCGTACGGGCCACGGCCAGACCTATGCCCTTGGATGCGCCGGTGATCAGCGCGCGTTTTCCCTGCAGTTCCAGACTCATGCTTGTCTCCTGTTGTTCAAGTAAGGGGTTTTCCATCCAGGCCCAGCGGTGCCCAGTATTTCTCCAGCCCGAGCTCTTTCAGCGCAACGTTGAGAAAGCGCGCATCGATCCACTGATCGATGTCGACCCGCGGGCCGCGCAGCAAGCCCTGCTCCGCAATCTGATCCTGGGTGCGCTTGTAATGCTGCACCAGCAGCGGATCGAACAGCGGGCTGAAACGCTCGCTCCAGGGGCGGTCGTCGTAGTCTTCTTCGGCATAGAGGTTGGGCAGCGGCCCCATTGCCCAGATGCGCACTACTTCCTTGCGATTGGCCGGATCGCCGGTCCATTGATCGGCCTTCACGTACACCTTGATCAAGCGCGTGAGAGTCTCCGGATACTTTTGCACGAAGCTGTCGGTGGCGACCAGGCCGTTGTAAGAAGAGAGCTGCGGCTGGCCCTTGGTACTGTACACGACATCGGCAATGCCCTTCTGGCGCAGGGTCAGCACCTCGGCGCTGCTGAAGATGGCGTCGATGTCGCCGCCGGCCAGGGTGCTGCCGGCGGTCGCCGGGTCGAGCGAGATCGAGCGTATGTCTTTCTCGGCCATGCCGTTCAGCGCCAGAATCCGCAGTACCTGCAAGTGGATCTGATTGCCTTTGAAGTAAGCCACCTTTTTGCCGCGCAGATCGGCCACGGAGCGGATGCCGCTATCCTTGCGCACCACCAGATAGGCATTGCTCAGCTTGGTGAACGGCAACACCAGCCGGGTCTGCATGCCGGAAGAGCGGCCGATGATGGATAGCAGATCGCCTTGCCCGGCGAGGTCGATCTGGCCATTCGCCAGCGCCTGTCCGACCATAGGCGCGCCGCCCTTGAAGCCGACGTATTCGATGCGCACGCCGTCCTTGTCGAACTCTTCTTCGAACCAGCCCTTGTAGCGCGCGATGCCCGGTGCGCCCCAGTACACCTTGGGTTGCGCCACAATGGCCGGCACGCCGATGCGTATGGTTCTGGGCGGCGTTTCCGCGCGCGCCGCCGACATCAGCGGCAGGCTGGCCGCATAGGCCAGGGGGTAAGCCAGCGGAGACGCTGCCGCCAGCGACAGTTTGCGCAAGGCGGCGCGGCGGAGCGGATCACGCATCGATCAGTTCCTGCAGGAAGCCATAGCCATAAGGCCAGGCGGCCAGCAAGGACGCCGAACCGAGGTGGCCGTGCGCGCCGGCCACTTCGAGGCGCGCGCCCCAGGCTTCGGCAAATGCGGTCGCACGCGGCAGGCTGACGCGCGGATCATCGGTACTGGCGATCACGATGCTGCGAAACGGCAGCCGCTGACGCGGCAGCGGTGCAAAGCCGGTCGTGCCGGGCGGATAGGCCGGCGCTTCGACATCGCTGGGCGCCACCAGCAGCGCCCCCTTGACCGGGCCGTGCGGATACTGTTGCGCCCAGTGATTGACCAGGCTGACCGACAGCGAATGCGCGACCAGCACGGTGGGCCGCTGGCTTTCGCTCACTGCGGCCTGCAGCGCCTCGACCCATTCGGCGCGGTCGGGCGACTCCCATTCGCGCTGCTGCACCCGCCGGAATGCGGGATGCGCCTGCTCCCAGTGGCTTTGCCAGTGGTCGGGGCCGGAGCCGCCGCGGCCCGGCAGGATCAGAACACGGGTATCGCTTGCAGACATTTTTTCTCCTTTGCTTGGTTCACGGAAGTGGCGCCTGAAGCGCTACCTGCAGAGCATCGTCATGCAAGACGTGCGTCCGAAACATATTCACCGGGCGGCCGGCCTGCCTTGTGCATCCAGCGGCGTCCAATAGCTCTCCAGCTTCAATTCATGCAGTGATTGATCGAGATAGCGCCGGTCTATCCAGCTTGCTATGTCGTATTTGGGGCCGCGCAGCAAACCGAGTTCGCCGATCTGCTCCTCGGTGCGGGTGTAATGCGCCACCAGCAAAGGGTCGAACAGCGGGCTGAGGCGGTCGGTCCAGGGGCGGCTGGCGTAGTCCTCGACGATGTATTTGGGAGGCAGCGGGCCTTCGCCCCAGATCTGCAGCAGTTCCTGCCGGTTCCTGTCTTCCGAGGCCCACCAGGCAGCCTTGACCAGCGTCTTCACCAGGCGCGCGGTAGTCTCGGGATACTTCTTCGCGAAGTCTTCGTTCACCAGCAGGCCGTTGTAGGACGTGAATGCCAGGGTATCCGGCCCGACATCATCGCGCGTCGAGTAGATGACGCGTGCCACGCCTTTATCGCGCAAGGCCAGCGCTTCACTGCCGATGAAGATGGCGTCGACGTCGCCGGTGGTGAGCACCGTGGCGGCATTGCCCGGATCCAGCTTGAGCGAGCTGATGTCCTTTTCGCTCAGACCGTTGGCGGCGAGGATGCGCAAGGCCTGCAGATGGATCTGATTGCCCTTGTTGTAGCCGACGCGTTTGCCGCGCAGCTCGCGAATGGAGCTGATCGGCGAATTCACCGGCACCACCACGTAGGCGTTCACCAGCTTGTTGAGCGGCAGGATCAGCCGCGTCTTCATGCCCGAGGAGCGGCCGATGATGGACAGCAGATCGCCCTGCCACGCGAAATCGATCTGGCCATTGGCCAGCGCCTGACCGACAAAGGGCGCCCCGCCCTTGAAGCCCGGATATTCAAAGCGGGTTTTTTCCCTGGCGAACTCCTGTTCGAACCAGTCCTTGTAGCGCACGATGCCCATGATGCCGCCGGATACCTGCTTGCCGTTCTGCCCGGCATAGGAAGGCGCGCCGATCCTGATCACCTCGGGCGGGTTCTCGGCTGCGGCATGAAGGCTGCACAAGGCCAATGCGATCAAGGCCGCCAGCTGCGCCGCCAATCCCATCCTGAAGCACACACGCAGCCGGAAATCCGGCACTGTCCATCTCGACTTCATCTGTTTCCTCTTGCTGATTGATAGGGGTGAATCCAGGGATTGCTTACAGCGCCAGTTCCGGATGCTCATGCAAAATGTGCTGGAAGGCCGGCTGGAAATTCAACCAGCCGAAATAAGGATCGGCACGTTCGGAGATAGCCCTGGCCTGGTCAGGCTCGATCAGTTTGAGCGGCCTGCCGCTGGACTCCGCCGCCAGTTGCGCCTTGCACACCTTTTCCAGGCAGAGAAAGAAATACACCGCTTCATCCACGCTCTGGCCGACGGTGAACAGGCCATGACTCTGAAAGATCAGCGCCTTGTTGTTGCCCAGGATGTTCGCCAGATTTTCGCGTTCGCCGTATTTGTAGGTGTCATACAAGGCGTGGCGCTGATAGAAAAATGCGGACTCGGAGGAGATCGGATCCAGCAGCCGGTTCTGCGCCGACCATGCGCTGCCGTAAGTGGAGTGCGTATGCGCCACCGAGACGATGTCGGGCCGCGCACTCAAAATGGCCGCGTGCGTGGGAATGCCGCCCGGATGCCGATAGCCGTCGCCTTCGATCAGTTCGCCCTTGAGATTGACGCGCAGCAGATCACTGGCCTTGATCCGGTTGAAGCTGACGCCGAAAGGATTGATCCAGAAATGATCGGGCACTTCCGGGTCGCGTGCCGAGATATGCCCCATCACGCCTTCGTCATAGTTAAGCCGGCCGAAAATGCGGAAGGCCGCCGCCAGTTTGATTTTCCGGTGCCGGCGTTCTTCCTCCAGAGTGGCAAACACCGGCTTGGGAATTTTCGGGAAGCTGCGTGGGTCGATCATTTCGGTTCTGCCTTCGTGTAAGAGGGGCATGGAGAATTTCTGCGGTCTTTTTCAGGTGATGTGAGGGGCCGCCTTATGCCGCATGGGTGTGAGGATGTCGCGCAGGCCTGCTCTTGTTGGCTGCGGCTCGCGCTGCGCAGGGCTCGCAGCCCCATCGCCATCCCCTCGTCTGATTTTGCAAAACGCAAAATATAGAAAACAAAACTTGCCGGGGGAACGAATAATTGCAACTACGGATATGCCATTTCCAAGTAGGCACGGAGGGTGATTTTCACTCTTCCAAAATCAGATATTCATAGAAAAAACTATTCGTTTTTGTGGCGGCGCGAGTTCCGTAACATCGCCTCCCAGGTTTTCATGGCGGTCGCTGAGACCGCCGGACTCAAGCTCCAGCGCGCTGCAGGAATGTGCAAGGCACACAGGTCCTGAGCCGTGCGGAGATCCATCAGCAAGATCCATCTGCAGCCCCAAGTTTGCCGCGGCCTCTGCAGCGCGCTGCAAACGCCACCTGAGGAATCAAGTCAAATGCCAGATTCAGTCCCGGACAGCCGCCGGCGCTTTCTCAAGACGGCGCTCGCCGGCAGCGCCCTGGCCGGCGCCGCGACGCACAGCAGCGCCGTCCTGGCCGCCGACCACAGCGCAGCGACCGCCGCCGAAACGGCCAGCGGCTATGTTTTTCTGACGCCGTCCGAAGCCAGTTTTGTAGAGGCGCTGGTTGACCACATGGTGCCAGCCGACCGCCACACAGCCAAAGGCAGCGATCTGCACATCAACGTCTATTTCGACCGCACGCTCAACGGCAACTGGGGCAAAGGCGACCGGCTTTATCTGGAAGGCCCGTGGAAGAAAGGCTTGCCGGGCCAGGGCTATCAGTTGCCCTTGACCCCGGCCGAACTGTTTCGCGCCGCCACGCTGGCGTTTGACGCGGTGCTGCGCAAAACGCACGGCAAGCCTTTCCCCGAGCTGGACAGCGCTGCCAAAGAGCGGGCGCTGCAGGCGCTGGAGCGCGGCGAGACCGACCTGGAAAACGGCATCGAAGCCCGGCTGTATTTTTCGCTGCTGTATCAGCTGACGGTGGAAGGCCTGTTCGCCGATCCGGTCTACGGCGGCAATGCCGGCAAGGCCGGCTGGAAGATGGTCGGCTTCCCCGGCGTGATTGCCACGCACACACGCAACATCGTGAGCTTCAAGAACAAGGATTTTCCACATCAGACGCTCGGCATCGCCGACGCCAGCTGATCCGGCAGCAAGGTTCAAGGAATAGACAATATGGCAAAGCAGTTAGCGGAAGTCGACGCGGTCATCGTCGGCATGGGATGGAGCGGCGGCATTATCGCCAAGGAGCTGGCGCAGGCGGGCCTGCGCGTCATCGGTCTGGAACGCGGCGCTGCGCGCTCCACCGAGGAAGAGTTTTCCATTCCCCACATTCGCGACGAATTGCAATACGGAGTGCGCCTGAACCTGATGCAGGACGTCAGGCGCGACACCCTGACCGTGCGCAATCAGATCAGTCAGGAGGCATTGCCGATGCGCCGCATCAGCTCGTTTCAGCCGGGCGATGGCGTGGGCGGCTCCGGCGTGCACTGGAATGGTCTCAGCTGGCGCTGGGGCGACATGGAATTCAAGATTCGCTCCATGTATGAAGAACGCTATGGCAAGAAATTCATTCCGGCCGACATGAGCCTGCAGGACTGGGGCGTGAGTTACGCCGAACTGGAACCCTACTTCGAACGTTTCGAGTCGACCGCCGGAGTTTCCGGCCAGGCCGGCGTGGTGGACGGCCGGATCATTGCCGACGGCAACCCCTTCGAAGCGCCGCGCCGCGCGCCTTATCCGCTGCCGCCTTTGCATCGCACGCTGTCCGGCGATCTGTTTGCACAAGCCAGCCGGCAGTTGGGTTTTCACCCCTTCAATGTGCCTGCGGCCAACGCCTCGCAGGCCTTCGTCAATCGCGATGGCATCGCCATGGGGCAATGCCAGTATTGCGGCTTTTGCGACAAGTTCGGCTGCGAGGCCAATGCCAAGGGCAGTCCGCACAACACGGTGATTCCGGCTGCATTGAAGCAGAACAGCTTCAGTCTGCGCACCCACGCACGGGTGACCCGCATCGAGACCGATCGCGGCGGCAAGCATGCGCGCGGCGTCACCTATATCAATATGCTGACCGGCGAAGAGACCTTCCAGCCGGCGCGCATCGTGGTGCTGGCGGCCTATGCCCTGAACAATACGCATCTGATGCTGACCTCCGGCATCGGCAAGGCGTATGACCCCGTATCGCAAACCGGTCTGGTGGGCAAGAACTACTGCTACAACACCGGCGCCCGCACGCAATTGTTCTTTGAAGACAAGACCTTCAATCCCTTCATGGGCGCCGGCGGCACCTCGGTGGCCATCGACGATTTCTATTCGAACTGGGATTTCGACCGCAGCGCGCACAATTACATCGGCGGCTTTGTTCCGCTGGCGGGATCTTCCGGCGGGCGCCCTATTGAATATCACCCGGTGCCGCCGGGCACTCCGCGCTGGGGCCCACAGTGGAAAGATGCGATGGCCAAGTGGTATCAGCGCAGCATGTCGATCGGTGCGCTGGCCAGCGTCATGCCCAATCGCTACAACTACTTCGATCTCGATCCGACTTACAAGGACGCCACGGGCGCCCCCATGTTGCGGCTCACCTTCGACTTCAAGGAAAACGAACACCGGATTTCCACCCATGCCGCGCAATTGATCGACCGCCTCGGCAAGGCCCTCAATCCTGTGCACATCACACCGCCCGCCCCTAAAGTCACGCCGTATTCGGTGGTCGGCTATCAGGGCACGCACAACACCGGCGGCACCATCATGGGCAGTCATCCCGGCGAGAGCGTGGTCAATAAATTCGGCCAGAGCTGGCAGGTGCCGAATCTGTTCATCGCCGGCGGCTCCATCTTTCCGCATAACTCGGCCTACAACCCGACCTCCACCATCGGTGCGCTGAGTTTCTTTGCCGCTGATGCGATTACCCAGCGCTATGTGAAACGGCCGGGGCAATTGCTATGAGGCGTCATTCATCCATGCACGCCTTCTGCCTTATCCCGATCGGCGCCTTCGCCCTCATCTGTTCAGGGGCGGCGCTTGCAGAGCCCGGCGTGCGGACGCTGGGAAGGCAGATCTTTCAGCAATGTGCGGCTTGCCACAGCCTGGCGCCCGGCGTCAACGGGCTGGGGCCGTCGCTGGCCGGCGTCATCGGCAGAAAGGCCGGCAGTCTGAGCGGATTTCGATTTTCCAACGCCATAAAACGCAGCGGCATTACCTGGGATGAGGCCTCGCTGGCACGCTTCATTCAAGAGCCGCAGCAACTCATCCCCGGCAACCGCATGCCCTTTTCCGGCGTCGAGGACGCGGCGCAAGCGCAGGCCTTGCTGGAATATCTGCGTCAGCCGGATCAGTGATCACCGGCACAACTGAAAAAGCCTGCCGATGGCAGGCTTCATTCATGCAGCCGACCGCCAGCCCGCAATCAGCACATCAGACGCTCACCGCCTGCCTTTGCTGCGGCGTCGAAAACTCTTCCAGCACCTCATTCTTGATCTGGGCAAAGTCATAGCTGCCACGGTCGCGCGGACGCACCAGCGGCACATCCACGATACGCCGGATGCGGCCCGGACGCGGTTGCATCACCACCACCCGGTCGCCCAGAAACACCGCTTCCTCCACATCGTGCGTGACCAGAATCATGGTGATGCCCTCCTGCTGCCAGATACGTTGCAGTTCTTGCTGCAGATGGGCTCTGGTCAGCGCGTCGAGCGCGCCGAAGGGTTCATCCAGCAACAGCACTTCGGGTCTGTTGACCAGCGCACGGGCAATCGCGACACGTTGCGACATGCCGCCTGAGAGCTGATACGGGTACGCCTTTTCAAAACCCTTCAATTGCACCAGCGCGATGTGATCCTTGATGGCGCGCTGCTTTTCGGCATCGCTGCCGGGCGCGTTGAGCAAGCCCAGACCGATGTTCTGCTCCACCGTCAGCCAGGGCAGCAGCCGGTGCTCCTGGAACACGATGCCGCGGTCGAGGCTGGTGCCGGCAATCCGTTTGCCGTCCAGCAGAATGTCGCCGCGATATTCCAGGTCGAGGCCGATGATCAGCCTCAGCAAGGTCGATTTGCCGCAGCCGCTGGAGCCGACGATACTGACGAATTCGCCGGGCCTGACCGACAGATTGATGTTTTCCAGTACCGGCAGCGCCGCGCCGTCCACGGAGAATTGCTTGCTCAGATGTTTGATGTCCAGCGTTGCTGCATGCGCCATGATGTGTCTTTTGATTGAGTTGAGGTTGCCGGACGAGTCCGGGATCAGCGTGCCGCCGGTCCGCGCCAGCGCAGCAGACGCTGCTCCAGCAGACCGGCCAGCCAGCTCAGCGCGAAACCGACTGCGCCGACGATGACGATGCCGAGAATGACCTGATCCATCCAGAAATTTTCGCGGCCGTCGCTCAGCAGATTGCCGATGCCGACGCCCGAGGTGAGCATGTATTCGGCGCCCAGCGTGGCCAGCCATGAATAGATCAGCGCCAGATAGATGCCGGTGAAGATGGACGGCATGGCCGAAGGAATCACGATGCGGGTGATCAGTTGCCAGCGCGAAAACGCCAGTACGCGCGCGACCTCGACAATCTCGCGCGAGACGCTGCCCACGCCTTCGAAGGTATTGAGCAGGACCGGAAAGAACACCGCCAGTGAAATGAACACGATCTTGCTGGTTTCACCCAGACCGAACCAGACCATGATCAGCGGAATCCAGGCAAACAGTGAAATCTGTTTGATGGTGTGCAGCGTAGGCCCGATCAGCAGGCGGCTCCAGCGTGACAGACCGAGCAGGATGCCGGCCGCGAGCCCGATGCCGGCGCCGATGACGAAACCGGCCAGATCGCGCAGCAGACTGACGCCGAGCGCCAGCCAGATCTCGCCGCCGATGCTCAGGCGCCAGCCGGTCTCCAGCACCTTCTGCGGCGAGACAAAGAGTTTGGATTCGGTCCAGCCGAACTGATAGGAGGCCCACCACAGAAGCAGCAGCAATAGCGGCAATGCCGCCCCGCGCAGATGCTTGCGATATCTGATGTAGCCGCCGGCCGGCGGGAGATGTGTGCTCATGCTTGTTCCTGGCTGTTAGGGATGATTGACGGTCGGCGCGGCTTCAGAAGGCATCGCGCCGCCAGCGCAGCAGTCTTTGCTCCACCAGCTCCAGCACCTTGTCGAGCACATAACCGATCGCGCCGACCATGATCACGGCGACCAGCACCAGATCGAGCTGAAACAGTTGCTGGCCGTTGGCCATCATGAAACCCAGTCCTTCCGACGAAGCCAGCAGTTCGACCACCACCAGAATCAGCCAGGAATGCGTCAGACCATAGCGTATGCCGCTCCAGATCGAAGGAAAGGCCGCCGGAAAGACGATGCGGCGCAACAGCTGAAGATGATTCAAGCGATAGACCTTGCCCATCTCGATGAATTTGGCCGGCACATTGCGTATGCCCTGATAGGTGTTGAGCGTGATGGGGATGAAGGAGGCCTTGGCGATCAGCACGAACTTCAGCGACTCGCCGATTCCGAACACCATGATCAGCAGCGGCAGCCAGCCCAGCAGCGGTACGTAGGCAATCATCTTGAAACTGGGATAGAGATATTCCTTGAGCGTCTCGGACAAGCCCATCGCCACACCGAGCAGCAGGCCGAAGCCGGCGCCGAGCAGAAATCCGTTGATCACGCGCACCATGCTGACCGCCACATTGGCCTTCAGCTCGCCGCTCTCCAACAGATTGAGGAAGGTGTCATAGACCATCTGCGGCGGCGGCAAGGTCTGCTGCGCAATCCAGCCTTGCCCGGAGCCGAGCAACCAGATCAGCAACAGCGCCAGCGGCACCGGCCAGGCCAGCACGAAGGCCAGCGTGCGCTCGCGCCAGAGGCGGCCGAGCAGACCGCTGCTGCGGCTGCGCTCAGGTGCTGCGTGCTGATTGGCGTGCTGCTGATGCAGTTCATAGACCTCCGTCTCCTGTTGCAGCAAGGAGATTTCCGGATGGGCGGTGACTGCTGGTGGCATGGGGTACTCCTGTGTATTCAATTTCTCAGCACGCGCGCACGATCTCGTTGACCAGACCATTCGTGCACGCGATTTCTTTCATTGCATCCAATACGTCCGATCTGCTGCTGCGGTCTCGGGCGTGGTTCTCACGCAGCCAGCGCCTTGGTGGCATCCTGCTGCTGCACATAACGGTTGACCGGATACGGCAAGCCCAGATTGCCGCGCAAGGTGGCGGCCTCATACTCGGTGCGGAACAGGCCGCGTTGTTGCAGCAGCGGCACCACCTTGTCGACGAAATCTTCCAGCCCCCTGGGTTGCAGATAGGCGTGAAGAATGAAGCCGTCCACCACTTCATCTTCGAACAGCTGCTGCAGGCGATCCGCGATCTGCACCGGCGTGCCGACGAACTGATCGCTGGGATTGGAGGCGTATAGCGCCAGCTGCCGCAGCGACCAGTTGTTTTCTCTGGCCTTGCGCTTGTAATGCTCGGCGGTGGATTTGAAGCTGTCCTTGCCGATGTCGCCCAGATCCGGCAAGGGCTCGTCCAGCGGGAACTGGCTGAAGTCGAAGAAGCTGAAGTAGCGGCTCAGGTATTTGATCGCCACGTTGACGTCCAGCAGCTGGCTGACCTCGTCGTATTTGCGGCGCGCCTCTTGCTCGGTATCGCCGACCACCACGGTGATGGAAGGGAAAATCAGAATCTCGTCGGCAGCGCGGCCATACGCCGCCGCCCGGCGCTTGATGTCCTGGTAATACGCCTTGGCGGCGGGCACATCTTCGACGCTGCCGGAGAAGATGGCATCGGCTTCGCGCGCGGCCAGATCACGGCCCTCTTCGGAGGCGCCGGCCTGGAACACGATGGGCCGGCCTTGCGGCGAACGCTCCATGTTGAGCGGCCCCTGCACGCCGAAAAACTCACCCTTATGATTCAAGGTATGCATCTTGTCGAGATCAACGTACTGACCGGTCTGCTTGTTGCGCACGAAGGCATCGTCTTCCCATGAATCCCACAGGCCCTTCACGACCTGTATGTATTCGTCGGCGATGCGGTAGCGCAGGCTGTGTTCATACAGTTTCTCGCCGCCGTGGTTGCGGGCGTGCCCTTCCAGCGCGCCGGTCACGGCATTCCATGCCGCGCGGCCGCCGCTCAGCTTGTCAAGCGAGGCCAGCTGGCGCGCGGTGGTGAACGGCTCGCTGAACGATGTGGTCATGGTGCCGACCAGCCCCAGATGCGTGGTGGTGGCCGCCACTGCGGACAAGGCGGTGATCGGCTCCAGGCGGCTCAGAAAATACGGCGTTGAATCGCGCGTGATGAAGGTCGAATCGGCGATGAAACCGAAATCGAATTTGCCCTTCTCCGCCAGCCGCGCCGCCTCGATGAAGGCTTCGATGCTGACCGGACTATTGGAGGCGGTGTCCGGATGGCGCCATGCCTGAACATTGGCGCCTATGCCCGACAGAAAGGCCGCCAGTCTGAGTTGTCTTTTCTTTGTTTGCGACATGTCGTTTCTCCTGCTTCTTGAAGAAATAATTGAATGTATCGAGGCGGCAGCAGGCTCTTTGCGTTCAGCCTGTGCGCCGCATCGCTGCGCGATTTACTTTGGAACCGGCTCCGAGACCAGCGCGATCTTCGAGAACCCGGCGTCGTTGATCTCGCCCATGGTTTCGATCACCTTGCCATAGGCCAGCCCCTTGTCGCCGCGGATGTTGATGCGTCGCTCCTTGTCGCCGGCAGCTTCCTTGGCCAGCGCCGCCACCAGGGTTTCATGCGAGACCGGAGTCTTGTCCACGAACAGTTTGCCTTCGGCATCCAGGCTGACTGCAATCGGCGGCTTCTCTTCCTTGAGCGGCTTGGCGTTGCTGGTCGGCAGATCGACCTTGACGCCTTGCGCCATCAGCGGCGCGGCAACCATGAACACGATCAGCAGCACCAGCATCACATCCACCAGCGGTGTGACGTTGATGTCGCTGACCGGTCCGCCGCCGATCTGATTGCCGGTGCCGTGTGAAAGTTTGGCGCCCATGTTCAGACTCCCTGCGCCGCCAGCTTGCCGCCGGCTTTGTGCGCGTGCGCATGCTGATCGATGCTGACGGTGCGGCCCGATTGCGCATCGTGGTAGCCGGCGTCGGCATCTTCCGGAATCGGTTCGCCCGCTTCCAGCTGACGCGACAATTGCACTTCGGTGATGCCGATCAGGGTCGCCAGACGGTTGTTGTAGCTGTTGAGCGCACCCGAGGCGCGGTTATAGGCAACCACCGCCGGAATCGCAGCGACCAGTCCCAGCGCCGTGGCAAACAGCGCTTCGGCAATGCCCGGCGCCACCACGGACAAGCTGGTGTTGTTGGATGCGGCGATGCCCTGGAAGGAATTCATGATCCCCCACACGGTGCCCAGCAGGCCGATGAAGGGCGCGACGGAGCCGACCGTGGCGAGGATCGACAGGCCGGATTGCAGCCGCTCGATTTCAATCCCGGTGGCGATCTGGCCGACGCGATTGATGCGTTCCTTCAGACTGTTGCGGCCGGACTCGCTCAGATGCAGATCGCGCTTGTGGGTCTCGCGCCACTCGCCGACGATGGCGCGATAGATGCGCGAAAACGGATCTTCCGGCTGCGCTTTCAGTTCATTGCTCAGACGTGCCAGCGAACGCTGGCCGGCCAGCGCAGCGATCCAGTTGCGGGCGCGTTTTTCCAGGGCGCGGAAGCGGAACAGCTTTTCCAGCGCCACACCCCAGCTGGCGATGGAGGCAACTGCGAGCACCAGCATGATGCTCTTGACGATGACGTCGGCTTGCAGAAACAACTGCAAGGGCGAAAGATGGGCTGCAACTTCAGTCGGGTTCATGACCGGCTCCTGAGAATGAATGATTCAAAAAATATGTTGTCGCTGCAACGGCGCAGAGCACCGCCTTTTCAGCGCAACGCGAAGACGATGGCGCCGCTCAGCAGATAGGAACTGCCGCCGAGATCGGGCAACCTGGGAAACGGGGCCGCAGCCTTGATGGCTTCAACCGCAGCCTTGTCCAGTACTTCATTGCCGGAGGACTGGATGTCGTATTTCAAGAGCTCGCCCTGAGGATTCAAGGTGATCTTGTAGCTCACCCGACCTTCGTCGCCGCGCAACTTGGCCACGCGCGGATAAGTGGTCTTGCCGTTGATGCGGCTGTAGACCTGATTCACGTAATCGCTGGGAATACCGTCGTTGCTGATCACGCGTGGTCTGGGCGCCGGCGGTGGCTCCGGCGGCGCAGCCTTGACCGGTTCCGGCGGCGGCGCCGGGGGTGTCGGCGGTGCCGCCACTTCAGCCTTCTCTGCTGCGACCGGCGCGGTACGTTGTACCGGCACCGGTGCCGGACGCGGCACAGCCGGTTTCGGCACAGCCTTCTGTGGCTCAGGCTTCACTTCAGGTGGCGGAGGCGGCGTCAGAACCTTAGGCTCGGGCGGCGCCAGCACCAGCTCGATGGCACGCTCCGGCGTCGGCGTCGGCGCTGTCTGGGTCGACAGGAAATAGACTGCGGCAATCAGCAGCACATGCAGCAACAGCGATCCGGCCGTGCCACGGTTTTGCCACCAGCGTTTGCCCGCGTGCAAGGACTCGGCAAAGATATCGTTGGGGTGAGGTAAAACAATAACGCTCATTGATTCTGCCAATGCAATTTGGCAAGGACTTGCGGCAGTGCTGCTTGCCGTCAGATGCTCGCCGTTGAAGAAACGAAACAGGCAGCAGCACAATGGAATCTGCCAATGTGCTGACGAGGCGCTAAGTTACCCCCTGAGATCACGGCTGAAAACGTATCTATTTTTATATTGATATGCAGTCTCTCGCGACCGGAACGCCTGCATCAGAATAAAACGCATAAGCCTTGGAAATCGCGGATCGCGATCCGGAAATCCTTTGTGGCAAAGGCTTTTCAGAGAGTCATGAGACAACGGAGATGGACCAGCATGGCGATCACGCGCCGCTTATGTCATTTTGAAAATTGCTAAACCGTTTTATGCATAAGCTGCTATTTCTCATGTTGGTGCAGTCTCAGCACCATTTTCGCCGCGCACTCGGACGTGGCGCGCAGGAGAAAAACAAACGCCCGGATAAAAAAAGGGCGACCGCGATTAAGCAGCCGCCCTCGTGTATCACCCAACATAGCGCTCAACTCAGAGCAGACCGGCTCAACCCCGTCCTACAAACGGCATATCGCTTGCCATTACCGTCAGGTTAAGCACATTGGCGCTCAGCGGCAGCGACGCCATGTAACGCACGGCATCGGCCACATGTCTGACATCCATCATCGGCTCTGTCGCGGTAGCACCGTTCGCTTGCAATACCCCCTTGGTCATTCGTGCCGACAGCGAGGTCAGTGCGTTGCCGATATCGATCTGGCTGCAGGCGATGTGGTAAGCGCGGCCATCCAGCGCGATGCTTTTGGTCAGACCGGTAATCGCGTGCTTGCTGGATGTATAGGCAGAACTCAGGGGCCGTGGCGTGTGTGCCGATACCGATCCATTGTTGATGATGCGCCCGCCTTGCGGTGTCTGGTTTCTCATCAGCTTGAAGGCGCCGCGGGCGCAAAGAAATGCGCCGGTGAGATTGGTATCGATGACGTTTTTCCATTGTTCGACGCTGAGTTCGTCAAAGGGAATGGCCAGCGCATTGACGCCGGCATTGTTGAACAGAACATCCAGCCGGCCAAATGCCGATATGATCTTTTCAAACATGGCATCGACGCCGGCCGGGTCGCGAATGTCGACCTGTATCGCCGTTGCGCGCTGCCCGGCGGCCTGCGCAGCGGCGACAGCCTCTTCCAGCAATTCGATGCGCCGGCCGGCGAGTATCACCGTGAATCCATCGGCCAGCAAGGCCTGCGCGACGGCCAGTCCGACCCCGGTTCCAGCCCCGGTCACGAGAGCAATTTTCGATTCGACAGTTTGATTCATGAGCGATCCTTTAATGTGCAGGCGGGTGTTTGCTATCGGCTTCCCGAAGTCAGCAGATTACACTTCTCTGGAAAAACGCTGACCGTCCCTTTCGAAGCCCAGGGACTCATAAAAACGGTGGGCATCGAGGCGCTGATCGGCGCTGGTCACTTCCAGCTTGACGCACTCATTGTCAATAAACCACTGATGCGCCGCCGCCATCAGCGCCTTGCCGATGCCCTGCCCGCGGTGCTCCCGATCTGCGACCAGACTGGTTATTCGCCCCAGAGAACCGGTGCGGTGAAACATGGCGAGCACGTGCAGGCTGATGCAGCCGATGATTTTATCCTCCTTGCTCGCAAGCAGCACGAGGTCGGCCGAGCTGCCTTGCATCGCGTTGAGTTTCGCCAGAACCTGGGCGGCATCGATTTTATAACCCAGCTGGCACAGCAAGCCGGCAATCTCAGCGTGGTCGGCCGGAACTGCCTGGCGCGTGTGGATGGGCAGATGTTCCATGTCAGCAATCCTGATATAAGAAATGAAGATTATAGGCACCTGCACCGGATCGGATAGACGGCTGCTGCATTCTTTGACGTTCCCGCGCATGGAATGCCGGTTGTCAGAATACGATACGCGCTTGCAGCCAAGCCTACCGTCTGCGCGCCGCACAGACCGACCCGCGCCAGCGATACGCCGATCTGCAGACCGGCAAAGATGTCGCCCGGCTATTACTACCCGGTCACGCCTGCGGTAATCGCTTCGCAGCAAAAAGTGGCTGATTTTTTCTTCAAGGGCGGCTACATCCAGAACCAGATTGCAGTGGGTGATGCAGTGATTGCGATGGGATGAAATGAATGATTGGGCCGTTAATGACGTGGCATGAAGAATGTTCATGGAGATCAGGCCAGGAAAAAGCCGGTCTGAGGTAGTCAGGATCCCGGGCAGACGAATCCGATATACGGAAATGTGTGCGACAAAAACAAATCGCCTCTGTACTAGCAGGCCGTCAATGACGTTTGAGGGAAAATTTAGTGCAACCGGTCAACGCGGCAGCTGTGACAAAGAATATTCGCGGCTCTTGAAGAGTCGCGATGAAGAATGTATTGACTGGTTAACTATTTCGCTCTGCGGCGAGCTGTCGGCATCGATGCGAAAACATGCAACTCTGTTCGCGCCTAACTTTTTGCGTGCATGGCCGTATCGGTGTCCCTAGCTTTTTCAACTCTAAACACCAGCCGCCAGATCACCAGACCACACACCGCGGATGCGATCGTTACATAGAACGCATACCAGACAAGTAGCTGCATCCCGTACGACATCAAGGTATCCAATAGCGACATCATGGCCTCCCACCGATAGAATTTTTATTTGAATCTGCTACTTATGACGCGCTTCATCAAACAGGCCCGACGATTTAAATCACACCTGATTTACGAAACCCGTTTCCACACCACCGCGCCGAAAGCACAGCTGGCGATTACGACGTATGTTGCGTACCAAACCAAGGCCTGAGTGCCATACGAAACGACTGATTCCATGATATTCATTGCCTGCTCCACTATTCTGTTGCGCAAAAGCACGTTGTTGAAGAAATATGAATTTTGGGTCACTCAAAAAGATTAAATCTTCTTATCTTTTTAAGTTGACGAAAGAATAACAAAATTATTATTTATTCGACAACTAAAATTAATTAATCGATAACATAATTTTAATTAATTAACTTTAAAAGTAATGTTGAATTTTGTTTCTTCGCAGCCTCTTTTTTTGCGATGAACTTAAATAAATTACTAATTTTCGCGTTTCTTCTATTGGGCTTTTCTGAATCCTGCTACTGACAGAAAGTGCTGTAAAGAATTGTCTATGACGCAACGCAAAATTTTCTTGAGAGACTTGGAACTATTTTGGGAATATGCACCTTCATGGATCACATATAGGGAAAGCCGGCTGGACAGCCACGGTTATCGCGCGTCTCCCGGGTTTCTGCTTAAGCTGGCGCTGATAGCGCGAACCACCAGCGAATCTAGTTGCAATTCAAATAATTTCTGATAAGCAACGATATGGGGCCATTTTTTATGTCAGTAGCGCGTCTGCTGGCAGATGGCTGTCGCTGCAGATAAATCAGCTCTCGTGGATCGCCCCGCCGGTCGCCTTCAAAGCCTTGTGTTGCTGGCCTCTCATGAATACCGACACCTGCCATCCCTGGTTGAGCTTGTTGTCAGTATGTTCACGACCGAAAAGCCTGCTGCTCTTGCAGAAACGAGAACAGAGGTTCAGATGAATGTCAGGAGCGACGCGCGTCCCTGTCAATACTTGATTGCTTTTTGGCATACCTACTCCCACGAGCAGCGGCAAGCCAGGCCTGCCGGGGAACTCGCCGGACTTGAAAAATGATCTTTCTGGCAACGCCTGCCTGTAATTTCTGCGCCGCAATATCGAAAGTTTGAAAAATCGTCGCCGGACAGCGACAAGCGTATGTCGCTGATCTGCGACTGAGAAAAAAAAGCCCCGAGGTCGGGGCTTTTTTCTTGGCGAAGATTTTCAGGATGGGCCGGTTTGCGGCGTCAAAGCCATCCTGGCGAATGTTTTATATTGTTTAGCAGCGCCACCAGCTCAACATCGACACTTCCTGGTCAAACTGCGCTCATCCACTATGTCTGCCGCAGTGATCCGAGCACCATCAGTCGGCTCGGATGCATCAGGCCGCCTTTTGAGGAATCGACATATAAGAGCCGAAGCCATCCGGCCAAGGCGTCAAGATCTCAAAGCCATCAGCGGTCACCGCGACCATGTGCTCCCATTGGGCCGAGAGCGATCCGTCTTCTGTCACGACGGTCCAGCCATCGTCCAGCTCGCTGCAATTGCGCTTGCCGGCGTTGATCATGGGTTCAATGGTAAAGATCATGCCCTCTTTCAGACGCAGGCCGCCGCCGGCGTGCCCATAATGCAGCACTTGCGGATCGTCGTGATAGATGGTGCCGATGCCGTGTCCGCAATATTCGCGCACCACACTGAAGCCTTCACGATGGGCTACCGTCTGGATTGCATGCCCCACATCGCCCAAGGTAGCGCCCGGCCGCACTTTCATGATGCCGGCGCGCATTGCTTCGTAGGTGGTCACCACCAGCCGGCGCGCCAATGCGCTCGGCTGGCCAACGAAGTACATGCGGCTTGAATCGCCAAACCAGCCATCCTTGATCACGGCGACGTCGATATTGACGATGTCTCCGTCTTTCAAGACCAGGCCAGATGGAATGCCATGGCAGATCACTTCATTGACCGACGCGCAAATCGTTTTCGGGAAGCCGTGATAGCCGATATTGGCCGGAATAGCGTGCTGCACGTTGACGATGTGATCGTGGCAGAGCTGGTCGAGCTGATCGGTAGTGACGCCGGGCTTGATGTGTTCGGCGATCATGTGCAGCACGTCGGCCGCCAGTTCTCCGGCCGCACGCGACAAGGCAATTTCAGCGGGCGTTCTGAGCGTAATTTTTCTCATTGCCGCCCTTTCGCCATGACGCGCTTGGCGCCCGCTGCACTGGCGCCGACACCTGCCAGGTGAGCGATCGCCGTCAGCTGTTCGCCCTCGTGCGCGATTTCCGCGCGGATCAGCAATTGACACACTTCGCTGTTGGTCAGCTCGGGATGCAATTCAGCCAGCATGCCCAGCCGCATCCAGTGCTCCGCCTGCGCGTTGATGGAGCGATGAAGCGCGTTTCCTGCGATACGCACGTTATCGTGCATCGCATCCGATATTTTGACGATTCCCATTATGGCCACCTATATATAAAACGTATACGTTACGTATATTTTACATGCAAATGCCGCTCGGTGTTAAGCGTGTTTTTCATCGGAGAAATTCATCCGCAACTGGCTTTGTCTGCCCTGTAAATCGAGGTAAACGAGACGGCAAGGAAGGCAATTCAATTGACTTGGCCTTTACACTGAAACGCTTCCAATAAAGCAACTGACTTGGAATCCACGGCTTTTCTGGCTATTGCACCAAGCAGTTGCTAGACTTGTCAGGGATGCATGCATCAGGAAATTCCTGATAGGCCCAATGTGGGGCCGCCGCTACTATTCAACGATTAAGATGTTGCGCCATGGCAAGGCGGTGCATTAATATGACCCGCCGAAAAAAAGACAATCGCGGAATAGCTGCGCCAGGGGGAATAAAACAGATGAAAAATCATCGGCAAAAAGATGAGTTGGCAATCTGGCATCGTGCGCCCTCCGTGACCAACGGTGATCCAGATGAGGTGCGCGCGGATGATCTGCGTTCACCCAACGGCCACTTCGAGGCGATCGTCCAGTCTTCTCACGACGCCATCATCAGCAAGACTCTCGACGGCATCATCACCAGCTGGAATCCCGGCGCGCAGCAGGTCTTCGGCTACGACGAACAGGAAATGCTGGGCCAGCCGCTGACACGACTGTTCCCGCCCGGCCGCGAACACGAAGAACTGTTCATTCTGGCGAAAATCCAGAACGGCGAAAAAGTTGAGCACTTCGACACTGTACGCGTCAAAAAAGACGGTAGCCTGATCGACATTTCCGTCACGATTTCCCCCATCCGCAATGAGCAAGGCAAGATCGTCGGCGCCTCCAAGATTGCGCGTGACATCAGCAATCAGGTGTTGCTGGAAAACGCGGCCGAGCAGTTTCAGGCGCTGGTCACCTCTTCCGATGACGCCATCATCAGCAAGTCGCTTCAGGGCATTGTCCAAAGCTGGAACGCCGGTGCCGAAAGAATTTTCGGCTACACCGCCGAGGAGATGATAGGCCAGCCCATGCTGCGCCTGTTTCCCGCCGATCGCGAGCATGAAGAGTTGTTCATCCTGGAACAGGTTCTGGCCGGTGAAAAGGTCGATCACTTCGACACCGTGCGTGTCCGCAAGGACGGCGCCAGCATCAGCGTTTCCGTCAGCATCTCGCCGATCCGCGACAAACAGGGGCGCATCGTCGGGGCTTCCAAGATCGCTCGCGATATCACGCTGCAGAAATGCGCTGAAGAAAATTTCAAGCTCACCTCCTCCGTCTTCACTTACTCCAGCGAAGGCATCGCCATTACCGATCGGCATGGCGTCTTTATCGAAGTCAATGAGGCGCTGACGCAGATCTCCGGTTACAGCCGTGAAGAATTGCTGGGCAAGACCTATCAGATGTTCCGCTCCGGGCAGCAAGGGCCGGACGTGCATCTGAAGATGCTCAACGAGTTGCGGCAGACCGGCAACACGCGCGCAGAGATCTGGAGCCGGCGCAAGAATGGCGAGCCTTATACCGGCCTGCTGACGATCAGCGCGGTGCAAGACAAACATGGCGATGCCCAGAAATATGTGGCGCTGTTCAGCGACATCACGCCGCTTCGCAAGCAGCAGGAAAAACTCGAACGTCTGACCAATTTTGATGACCTGACCGACCTGCCGAATCGCCTGCTGTTGCTGGATCGCTTGCGCCAGGCGATGCTGATGAGTCGCCATCGCGACCAGAAGCTGGCGGTGCTGTATCTGGATCTGGACGGTTTCAAACCGATCAATGACGAACATGGACACGATGTCGGCGATGCGCTGCTGATCGCGCTGTCGCGGCGCATGTCGGCCACGCTGCGCGATCTGGACACCATGGCGCGCATCGGCGGCGATGAGTTCGTCACCGTGCTGGTCGATATCAAGAGCCCCGAGCAGCTGAGCGCCCAACTGGATCGCATCCTGCGCGCCTGCTCCGATCCGATCAAGGTCAACGGCCGCCTGTTGCAAGTGTCGGCCAGCGTCGGTGTTACCACTTATCCGCTGGACGACGTCGACGAAGATCAGTTGATCCGCCATGCCGACATGGCCATGTGCGACGCCAAGAAGAACGGCAAGAACCGTTATCAGTTATTCGATGCCGCCCGCGACGCCAAGGAAAAAGGCCGCGATGCACAATTGCGCCGCCTGACGCAGGCGCTGGCCGATGAAGAATTCATTCTGCACTACCAGCCCAAGGTCAACATGCGCACCGGCCGCATCATCGGCATGGAGGCATTGATCCGCTGGCAGCATCCGCAGCGCGGCCTGTTGCCGCCGGCTGATTTCCTGCCGCTGATCGAAGGCCATCATCTGGGCGACGACATCGGCGTGTGGGTCATAGGCCATGCACTGGCGCAGATGCACAAATGGCAGCAGATCGGCATTCAGGTGCCGGTCAGCGTCAACCTCGGCCCGCGCCAATTGCAGCAGGAACAATTCTGCACCACGCTCACCGGCCTGCTACAACGCTATCCGCACATCTCGCCGGAATACCTCGAACTCGAAATCCTCGAAACCAGCGCGCTGCACGATATCGAAGCGGTATCCGCCATCATGCAGGCCTGCCGCAAACTCGGCGTGCAATTCTCCATCGACGACTTCGGCACCGGTTATTCATCGCTGACCTACCTGCGCCGCCTGCCGGCGGAACTGCTCAAGATCGACCAGACCTTCGTGCGCGACATGCTGAACGATCATGAAGACATGGCCATCGTGCGCGGCGTCATCGGTCTGGCCGAAGCCTTCCACCGCAAGGTGATCGCTGAAGGCGTGGAGACTGTCGCGCATGGCCTGAAACTGCTGGAACTGGGCTGCGAACTGGGCCAGGGTTACGGCATCTCACGCCCCTTGCCGCCGGAACAGCTACCGCAATGGATGGCATCGTGGACGCCGCCGGCGGAGTGGCTGGCCTAAGTATCTCGCCGGCGCTCAGTCAAGGGAATGCAGACAGCTTGCTCTGCGCATTCCTTTATTTTCTGGCCCCTCTCTCGCTTTATCCCGTCACTCCGTCTCGGAATCGGTCCACTCCACGCTGGCGCCGACCGAGCGTAGATTTTCCACGAACTTGGGATGCGCGCGCTTGATCGGCAAGGCATTTCTGATTTCAGATTTTCCCTCGATGCTGGCCGCCACCATGAACAGCGCAATCGCCACCCGGATGATGTACGGGCTTTCCACCGAGGCAGGGCTCAGGCGAATACCGCCGAAGGTAATCAGGCGGTGCGGATCGGACAGGAAGACATGGGCGCCGAATTTGGACAGCTCGCCGGTCCAGCCCATGGCGCCGTCGTAAATCTTGTTCCAGAACATCACGCTGCCCTCAGCCTTGACGCCGAGTGCAATGAAGATCGGCAGCAGATCAACCGGCAGATACGGCCATGGCGCGGCTTCGATCTTGGTCAGAATATTCGGCGTGAACGGCTTGTTGACCTTGAGCTGCCCATCCACCTCCGTATACGACCAGCCATCCTGATGGATCACGCGCACACCGAATTTGGCAAAGGTTCTGTCGATCAGGGGGAACTGCTCCGGCGCCGTATTTTTCACGCGGATCTGGCCGCCGGTGATGGCGCCCAGCGCCAGGAAGGTGGCGATTTCGTGGAAATCCTCGCTGAAGCGGAATTCGCCGCCGCCGAGTTTCTTGCCGCCTTCGATCGACAAACGGGAGGTGCCGATGCCGTCGATCTCCACGCCCAGCATCGCCATGAAGCGGCAAAACTCCTGCACGTGGGGCTCGGAGGCGGCGTTGACCAGCACCGAATTGCCGCCGGCCGACGCCGCGCACAGCACAAAGTTTTCAGTCGTGGTGACCGATGCATAGTCCAGCCAGTGGCTGTTGGCCCGCATCTGCGTTTCGGTGCGCACGATCAGCGAGTCGGCAGTTGCCTCGATGGATGCACCGAAGCGTTCGAACACCTCGACATGCGGGTCGATTTCGCGCACGCCCAGGGTACAACCTTTGACATCGTTTTCCAGCCGCGCCACGCCAAAGCGCGCCAGCAAGGGCGGCACCAGCATGATGGAGGAACGCATCTCCTCCGGCAGCCTATGCACGGCCGGATCAAAGCTGGTCAGATGATGATGCAGCTCCAGGATGCCGGTGGAAAAATCCATCGCCACGTCGCTTCCGAACACACGGAAAATATCCAGGATCTTTTTCACGTCGGTGATCTCCGGCACCCCGATCAGGCGCAGCGGCTGATCGGTCAGCAAGGTGGCGCACAGAATCGGGAGGACGGCGTTTTTGTTGGCCGACGGGATGACTTCGCCGCGTAAAGGGCGACCGCCGTGAACGATGAGATTGGACATATTGAGCGCTGAGGGGGAAGAAAGTTGTTGAGCCTGAATCATATCCCGGCCCTGCGTACCGCGCATCGCCGATATAATTGCCCGGCAACAATTTCAGCCCAGCCATTCACGAGCCCGTAGAGAGAATCTCCCCATGACTTTATCCGCAATGTCTTCCCGCCGCGCTAACCACAAGCTTCTGAAACTGCTGATGCTGCCCGCGCTGGCCTTGAGCCTGCAGGCGGCGCACGCGGCGCCTGTTGCACCGATCTTCGATCTGGCGCAGAAAGAGAAACCGGCCATGATAGACACCATGCGTGATCTGGTCGGCATCGAGTCCGGCAGCAAGGATCTGGAAGGACTGGCGCGCATCGCGGCACTCATCAAGGAGCGCCTGACCCAGCTCGGCGGCAAGGTCGAGCTGCTGGACGCGCCCGAGGTGTATCGCATGGACGACACGCAGCCCAAGCTGGGCCAGATCGTGCATGCGGAATTCAAGGGCAACGGCAAACGCAAGATCATGCTGATAGCGCATATGGATACCGTCTATCTGCGCGGCATGCTCAAGGATCAGCCCTTCCGCGTCGACGGCGACAAGGCTTACGGACTGGGCATCGCCGATGACAAGCAAGGCATCGCCACCATCCTGCACACCATCGCAATCCTGCAAAAGATGGGCTTCAAGGACTACGACACGCTCACGGTGCTGATCAACGGCGATGAAGAAGTCAGCTCACCCGGCGGCCGCAACCTGCATACCAAATTCGGCGCCCAGCAGGATGCGGTGTTTTCGTACGAAGGCGGCGGCACCGACGGCCAGTTGCGCCTGGCGACCAGCGGCATCGGCGCCGCTTATCTGGAAGTCGCCGGGAAATCCTCGCATGCCGGCGCCTCTCCGGAAAAAGGCGTGAACGCGCTGTATGAACTCTCGCATCAGCTGCTGCAACTCAATGCGCTGTCGCAGCCTGAGCGCGGCCTCAAGCTGAACTGGACCGTGGCGCAGGCCGGCACCAACCGCAACGTCATTCCGGCCACCGCCAGCGCGCAGGCCGATGCGCGCGCGCTGAAAGTCAGCGACTTCGACGAACTGCAGGCGCAACTGAACGAAGGCATCAAGAAACAGCTGATTCCCGACGCCAAGGTCAGCGTGAAGTTTGAAGTGCGCCGCCCGCCGCTGGAAGCCACCCCGGTTTCGCGCAAGGTCGCGGCCCACGGCAAAGCCATCTATCAGGAAATCGATATGCCGCTGAACGTGGCGGAAATTGCCACCGGCGGCGGCACCGACGCCGCGTTTGCGGCGTTGAAGTCCAAAGGCGCGGTAATCGAAGGCATGGGCCTGAGCGGCTTCGGCGCGCACTCCAACAGCGCCGAATATGTGCAGCTCAATACCGTGGTGCCGCGCCTGTATCTGTCTGCGCGTCTGATCATGGATGTGGCGCAGGACAAGGTGAAATAAGCCAGGCAGCTATCGCGCCGGCAGCGGCGCCGTAGCGGAATCAGGTGCATGAAAATGAAAAAGGAAGGGCCTTGCGGCACCTTCCTTTTTTTATGGCGAGTTTGCGTTGCGCAGCCCCGACAGCCGCCGGGATCAAGATCAGACGCCGACCAGCTTCTTGAAAGTCGGCAGTACGGCATCGCCCTTGAACGGCTTGACGATCCAGCCCTTGATGCCGGCCGCCTTGCCGCGTTCTTTCATGATCGGCGAATTTTCCGTGGTCAGCATGATGATGTTGACGCTGGCGTTGCCGAGTTCGCTGCGGATCTTCTCGGCCATGGTCAGGCCGTCCATGTTGGGCATATTGACGTCGGACACCACCAGTTTGATGGCCGGATCGCCCTTGAGTTTGTTGAGGCCATCGCGGCCGTCTACCGCCAGCGCCACGTCGAGGCCGTTCTTCTTCAGGAAATCGCCCACTTCTGCGCGGACGGTGCTTGAATCGTCGACTACCAAAATCTGTGCCATGAGTGTTCTCTTGTGAGGTGCGTGATTAAAATGACTTAAAACAATTCCAGTTCGCCCGAGTTGCACAGGTCTTCGACTGAGGCCTGGTTTTCTCTGAAGTCGTCGGGCGACCAGCTGAGGTTGAAAATAAAGCGTTGCTGCAGGCAGACCGGGCGACGGTCGCTGCCCTCCTTGGCGCTCAGCACATACTTGAAACAGAGCTGTGCATCATCCGAGCCGAAAGAGATGTAGCGGCGACCGTGGTTGACCACGATGGGAACTTGCGCCAGATGGCCGGCGCCGGCCGCTTGTATCTCATTCTGTGCAATGAAGCGGTTCTTGAACCAGCCCCAGATCAGATTGGTGATCTCTGCCAGCGTATTGTTGAGCTGGCGGAAATTGTCTTCATCGCCGTTGCCGGAACTCTCTTCCCCCAAAGGCGGCGCAATGCGCAGCAGCGACTCTTCTTCCGCCTGCAGCATCATGTAGCCGCGGCACCAGTTGCTCTCCAGCGGAATCAGCGTGAACAGCTCGCCGAAGATGATGCGGTCGCGCACCAGATAAGGCGTTTCGACCTCGACGTTCCAATCCTGAAACTGGTTTTCCAGCACACTCTTGCTAAGTTCGGCAATGCCGCGCACCAGCGCATTCGGATAGCGCAGGCTGAAGATGGATTTATCCAGCGCCTCCTGCAAGGAATCGATGTCGTCGATGCGGTAGATCGCCGCAAACAGACGGGCGTCGCGCGCAGCGATCTGTACGCCGTCGGCTTCGCGCTTGCGCCGCAGGAACAGCGGCAACTCGGGCCGGATCTGATTGATCTGGCGCGCCAGACCGCCATCGCCCTGCGCCAGACCGGCACAGCTTTCCGACAGCATCACACCGCCCAGATCGACGTTGCTGCGCAGCACCGTCATCAGATGTTCTTCCTGCACCCTGAGCCCGACCAGGCCGCTGCGCTCGCAAAAACCGCGAATGGTGTCGTGGCAATCGGCGTCGTTGTCGAGCACCAATACCTTGCTGATGAGTTCGGCTTGCCGATCCATGGTTTTCTCCGTTCAGAACAATTCGAGTTCGCCGGTACTGCCGCCCAGTTCTTCCGCACTGACTTCGAAATCGATATCGGCATAGGCAGACACCGTCAGGCTGACGTGAAAACGCCGGCTCTGGTCTATGTCCACCGCGAAGTGCTGGATGTGCTCGCAGTTGAGCGTTTGCAGATAGGCGGCGCACTGGGTGTCGATGACGTTCGGCGTCGACATGCCGATATGCGGAAAGAAGCTGCCCAGATCGCGGTTGAGAATCCCGCAGCACAGGTTGCCGGCTTCAGCAATGGCATCCATGAAGCTCTGCTCATCCATCTCGGCCGACTCCAGCCGGTTCAGGCGCGCGAAGTGTTCCTGGGTGCCGCGGTCCGGATTGAAATAGAACATCACCATCAGGCGGAACAAATATGACGAGACCGTCAGCACCACCATTTTTTTCTCGGGGATGTCACCGATATTGGCCAGCACGCTGACTTCACAGGCGGCGTCGGAAGGCACCAGGCTTTGCCTGAGCGCTTGGGTCAGCAAGGTGTCGAAACCGTCTTTGGCTGATTGACTGAGCATGATGATCGATGGGATGTGAAGTGAATCAGGCTGCCAGCGCTTCCTTGGTCTTCTTGTTGATCAGGTCGAGGCCGATGATGGCGCCGATGATCATCTTGCCGCCGGCCTGCAAGTCCTGGAAGGTAGTGGTCGTGATCAGGTCGTTCTGATACAGATTGCTGCGATAGCTCTTCGAGAGTTTCTCGGCGCGATGCGCCAGATCGCGCACTTCCGACGCCACGACGGCAAAGCCGCGGCCATGCGCGCCGGCGCGCGCCGCCTCAATTGAAGCATTGAGCGCCACGATCACCACCTGATTGACGATCAGCGAAAACTCATCGTTCTTGCGATGCATCTCGCGGTTATGCGTGATCAGCACATTCATGTCGTCATGCCAGCGCTCGAAGGTGCGCATCAGCCCCAGCAGATTACCGATGGTTTCCTGCGAAGCGTCGCAGTTTTGCAGAATACGGGCCATGCTTTCCGAGTTCTGCGAACTCAGGCGGGTCACCACTTGTTCGTTCTCACTGCGCATGCGCGCGAGTTCCTGATCGCTCTCATGTCGCTCTCTGTACAGTTCCAGCTGCTGCTGTTCCAGATTGGCCTGCTGCGCCTCCAGCGTGAGCTGCACGTTGCGCTTGAGGATTTCGACCTGTTCCAGATCGATCATGCGCGCCAGTCGCGCCTTCAAGCGACGCATCTGCAGCAGCCAGGGAAGGCTTGCCGCCACGGCGCCAAGCAAGACCAAGAGAATGGAATTCAACATCATGATGCTTTCAACTTTCCGGAAACATGAACCGCCTGTGGTCCGCCCATGCGGACTACAGGCTTACAGCAAAACGCTCAAGCCACCTGCGGATCGCCGCTCAGCGGCAGATTGACCAGGGGGGCTGGCGGCTCCTGACCAGCCAGCGGGTAAGGCACATCGATGCCATCGACTTCAACGGCGACGTTTTCCGGCAGCATCACGATGATCTGGAACGGTCGGAAGTCAGCCCCCTCATTGCGATCCAGGAAGCGGATTTCAATCTGGCCATGCTCGCGGGTGACGAAGTCCAGCACCGCATCCATGCCGACACCGCGACCGGACACGTCAGTCACTTCGCTACGCGTGGAGAAGCCGGCGCGCATGATCAGACGTGCTATGTCGGCATCGCTCATGACCTGATCGACGCTGATCAGATTCTTTTCGATGGCGATGCCGCGAATCCGCGCCAGCGCCAGACCGCGACCATCATCGGTCAAAGCCATGTGCAGCAGATTGTCCATCACGCCCAGTTCCAGCCTGATGGTGCCGGCCTCCGGCTTGCCCAGCGCCACCCGTTCTTCGGTGCTTTCCAGGCCGTGATCCATGGCATTTCGGATCAGGTGCATGAAGACATTGGTCAGCATCGACGAAGAATGCGCGTGGATCACGTAGCCGTTGTCTTCGATCTCGACATTCGGCGCCGCCTTGCCGAGCTCGGCCGCCAGCGCCGGCAGCGATTCGATCACGCTCCTGAGGGTCTCGCCGACAGGTTCCGTGCCGAGCAGGCGCAGCGTCTTGCGCACCGCGTTACGCACGGCCACCAGCTCATGCAGATTGGCGGTGTTGACGGTTTCCAGCTTGTGCAGGCTTTCCTGAATGTGCTTGCGGTCGATGGTCAGCGTGTGGCGTTCCTCCACCTGCAGCGCGTTCGCGTCCTTGCTCTGACGACCGAGCGTCACTTCGCTGATGCGTGCATAGCGGTCGACGATGGCGCGCACGCGCACCAGCTCCTGCAACAGATATTCCTGATCCCAGACTGCACCGCTTTCAGGATGGCGCAGATCTTCGTAGTGCTGCTCGGCGTCGTGCACGGCGTTGGCCAGATGCAGCAGGCCGTAGGTGCGGCCGTTTCCCTTGATGGTGTGCATGTTGCGGAACAGTTTGGCGACCGCGAAGGCAGTCGCTTCCGGGTTCTGATGCACGATCTGCTCGTTCTCTTCCAGGAAGCGGCGCGAGCTGGCGATGAAGTCCTGGAACTTGACGGTGCTGACCGCGAGGATCTCGCCTATCATTTCCAGTTCATGTTTCTGCTCGTTGGCTTCGGCCGCCAGCTGGCGCAGCTCTGTGACGTCGCGTACGCACAGCATCAGACGAATCACCTGATCGGCGTCGTCGGTAATCGGCGACCAGCTCAGATCGAGAATCTTGACGCGGCCGTCGGCCATGGTCTTCTCGACTTCGCCCACCATCAGGTGTTCGTTGAACGCGAAGTTCATTACGTCTTCGCCTATGCAGGCGCCGCCGATGGCCTCGATCTGCGACAAGGTGTCGGCGCCCAGCGAGGTGCCGGAGAACACCAGTTCCATCACATCGCGGCCGCCGATGTCGGTGGTTTCGAATACGGTTTCAAGGAAGGCCGAATATTCCGGATGCACCTTGTTGCCGTCGACGATGGTCAGAATGCCCTGCGGAATGTTTTGCAGCATGGCCTGCATGTCGGCGGTCTTTTGCCTGAGCTGAACCGAAGCCTCCTGAATCTTCTCTATCATGCCGTTGAAGGCGACGATGGAATGCCCCACTTCATCCATGCGCTGCACCGGCAGACGCCGCGTGAAATCCTGGCTGGCAGCGATCTCGCTCATCATCTTCTGCATGCGGCTGATCGGGCCGGTGATCTGGCGGTACAGCAGCAGACCGAAGCCGCCCAGCAGCAGTACCGCGACCGCCGTGACCATCGAGATCGCGGTAGTAGTCGTGGCGAGATTGCTGTTGAGCGAAGTGATGGCGCTGTCCTTGCTGCGATTCTTTTCGATGCGCAAGGTGTTGACGATGCCTTCCAGCTCCGCCTGATACTGCACCACGCCGCCGAAGAAGGAGGCTTGCGCAATCTCGTTCTTGCCGGCCAGCTTGAACTTGGCGGTGTTGTCGATGGCGCCGAAATAGTTGTCCAGACTTTCCTTGGCCTGATCGATCAGACCGCGCTGCGCCACGCCGTCAGCGTGTTTCAGTTGCAGCGCCAGTGCACTTTCAAGAGCGGCTTTTTTTTCGCTCAGTTTTTCGTTTTCCTGCACCACCAGCTGGTTGTCGGTTTCAGTGACCATCACCATTGCCGCCAGCTGAACATCCTTGAGCTGCCCGACCAGATCGGACGAGGCCAGCACGCTGGGCACCACGCCTTCGGTGACGGATTTGACTTCAACGGCACTGCTGCGTGACTGAAATACGGCGTAACCGCCGATGGCGGCAATCGCGATAAAACTGAGAATGACAAGCAAGGTAATGCGCAGGCGGATAGTCATGTTCTTGTTCCCCGATATCAGAAGCGACTCGTTGGTCGCGCTGATGCCGGCCGCAACGAATCTGTTAGCGGGCGCATTGTTGCATCGTAGTATTACTACTCAATGACAGTAAATTTCTGATCAGCAATAAAAAATTGCCATTTGCACATCAATGGAAATCGTTTGCCATGGCCGCTCAGCGGCGCTTCGGACTCATACGCCCTGCTTGCCCGCATCCACCTTCTCGGCTTCATCCGCCTTGGATGCCATGCGCGCAAATCGCGACAGATAGCGATCGATGGCATGCGGCGCCGTACCTGCATCTTCGCAGCGCTCCTTGCGGCGGATGGCATCGCGTACCAGCATCGCGCCGCACCAGCGCACCGGTTCAGGCGGAAACGAGGCCAGCGGTCCGCGCGTCAGGACGGAACGGGTCCAGGCGTTGTCGGCGCCCAGCAGCAGCGAAGACAAAATGCTGCCGCCCAGATAGCTTTGCACCACGCCATTGCCGGAATAGCCGAAGCCGTAAAAGATGTTGGCATGCTTGCTCAGCCGGCCGAAGAAAGGAAAACCGGTGGCCGAACGGTCCGAAGCGCCGGTCCAGCTGGCGGCAATCGGCACCTCTGCCAGCGCAGGGAAAAATGTCTGCAGCGCTTGCTGCAATGGCGAGCGATAGCGGCTGGGCTGGTCGAAACGCCGCAGCATGCGATTGCCGAAGGCGATTTCATTGCCGCCTTTGCCCAGCATCAGGCGACCGTCCGGCGTGCTGCGCCAGTAATGCACAAAGGTGCGCAGATCGCATACCGCCTGGCCCCGATCAAGTCCGATGGCGGCGACCAGATCAGGCCGCGGCTCGGTGATGACCATGTCGGAGGACACCAGCACCACGTCGCGCGCAAATTGCGGAAACTGGCGCGCCATGTCGGCATTGGTCGCCAGCACAATTTGAGTAGCGGTGATGCATCCGGCGCCGGTTTGCACTTGCGGACGTGCCGACTGGCGCAACTCCAGCATGGATGTTTTTTCATGGACGGCAACGCCCATCGCCAGCGCCACACGACGCAAGCCACGCACCAGCCTGGCCGGTTGCACGCTGCCCGCGGCATCGGTGAACACGCCGTGGCGCATGCGCGCGCTGCCGGCCAGCGATTCACATTCTGCGGCATCGACGCTGCGCCAGCGATTGATGCCCTGCTTTTGCAAGGCCTGCAACACGCTGTCGATGGCGCCGACCTGGGCATCGTTGCTGGCCGCATATACAGCGCCTGCGGTACGCACTTCAGCGTCGATGGCATGCGCGCGGCAGAAGTCTGCAATCTGGGTCACCGCCTGCTCGGAGGCCTGCACCAGCCGCGCTGCTTCGGCTGCACCGAACAGTTGCGCCAGCGACAGAAACTTGGTCGACCAGGTCAGCATGCAACCGCCGTTGCGGCCTGAGGCGCCGGCGCCGCACAGGTCGCGTTCGATCACGGCGATGCGCCAGTCCGGCCGCGCCTGACGCACCATGATAGCGGTCCATAGTCCGGTGTAGCCGCCGCCGACGATGCATATATCGACATCCAGATCGCCTTGCAGCGGCGTCGGCGCATTGCCTTGATTGGCCGGATCACGCTGCTCGGCGGCCAGGGCCTGCTGCAGCCAGAAGGGCCGAAAAGTCTCGCTCATGCCTGTCCCTTCAGGGCCGTTCGCCGCTCAGCAAACGCTGCTCGATCAGATCCAGCACGGTCGGCAGTTCGGCCACGGTGTCGATCACGTAATGCGCCCCCGCTCCTTGCAAAGTGGCCGTGGCCGGACGGCGGCGTTGCTCGCGTTCCGCCTCATCCAGCGCCAGCCATTGCTGCGCATTCAGACCGACTTCATTGCCGCTGGCCGCCAGACCGACAGTCCACATGCCGGCACGCAAGCCCTCGACGATCCCGGGCGCAGTGTCGTCTACCTTGACGCAGCTGCGCACATCGCCTACGCCCAGTTCCAGCACATTGGCCAGAGCCATCCACGGTCCCGGGCGCCCGCCGGCGCGCAGATCATCGGTGGCAATCGTGCAGTCGGGCTGATAGCCGGCGGCAGCCGCAATCGGCAGCAAGGCATCCATCACCACGCGCGGATAGCCGGAGCAGGAACCGATCTTCAGACCGCGCTGACGCAGACAGGCTACGGCATCGAGCGCGCCCGGAATCGGCTGCGAATACAGGCCGACGCGCGCCACCTGCAGCGGCATGAATTCGGCATACAAGCGATCGACGTCGGCGTCGCTCATGCGTGCGTCGAAACGTTTGCGCCAGCGCTCGGCGACGGCCGGCAGATTGCCCAGCGCGCGGATGTGATCCCACTTGGCCAGCCCCATGGGCACCCGCGCTTCCTGCATGCTGATCGGCACGCCGACGCTGGCGAACACATCCAGCAGCACCTGAGTCGGCGCGAAGGATCCGAAGTCGACGATGGTGCCGGCCCAGTCGAAGATCACTGCTTCCAGTTGTTGATAGTGCGATGTCATGCGAATGCTCCGGTTTCAGCTTGCCACTCCGTGCTCCAGCCCAGCTCATCGATGGCCTGCGCGATGGCGGCCACGGCCTGATCGATTTCCGCGTGGTCGATGGCGCCGATGCAGCCGACGCGAAAGGTTTCGATCTGGGTCAGCTTGCCCGGATACAGCACGAAGCCCTTGTCGCGCACCGCCTCATAGAAGCGGCTGAAATCGTAGCCGGGATGTCTGGGCGCGTGGAAGGTGGCGATGATGGGCGCCTGCAATTCGGGCGGTAGCAGACTGCGAAAACCACTGCGCTGCATGCCGGCCAGCAAGCGCTCACAGTTGTTGCGATAACGCGCCAGGCGCGCCGGCTGACCGCCCTGTTCGATGTATTGATCGAGCGCCGCGCGCAAGGCCGCAACCACATGCGTCGGCGGCGTGAAGCGCCATTGCCCGGTCTTTTGCATGTACTCGTATTGGGCCAGCAGATCCATGGACAGCGAATGCGAATTGCCGCGCGAGGCCAGCAGACGTTCGCGCTGCACCAGTACAAAGCCCATGCCGGGCACGCCTTCCAGACATTTGTTGGCGGAGGCGATCACGGCCTCGGCCTGCAGCGTCCTCAGGTCGATCGGCAAGGCGCCGAAGGACGACATGGCATCCACGATCAGCGCGCGGCCGGCCTCGGCCACCACCGCTGCCAGTTCGCGCAGCGGGTTCAGAATGCCGACGCTGGTCTCGCAATGAATCACGCCGACGTGAGTGATGGCAGGGTCGCTTTGCAGAATGCGGGCCAGTTCTGCAGCATCCGGAGCTACGTCATCGGCGCTGTGGCTGAGCACCACCTGGCGCCCCATGATTTCTACCGCCTGCGCCATGCGTTTGCCGTAGGCGCCGTTGGCCAGCACCAGCAACTTGCCGTCGCGCGGCAGCAGTGTGCCGATGGCGGCTTCCACCGCGAAGGTGCCGGAACCTTGCAACGGCACGCAGACATGGCTGGCGCCGCCGTTGACGATCTCCAGCAAATCGCGGCAGACGCTGGCGGTGAGCTGATTGAAGGACTGGTCCCACGAACCCCAGTCGGTCAGCATGGCCGACTTGGTGCGCAGGCTGGTGCTCAGAGGTCCGGGTGTGAGGAGGATGGGATCGCGCATGCTTTTTCCTGACATCTAGATGAGTTTAAAGATCCAATAAAACCGGGAACGTGTCCCGGTTGGGCGGAGTTTGCGAAGCTCAGAGATGGCTCAGCGTGCTCCGTTACGCCAGCGCTGGCTGCGCCGCATCAGGCCATTCGAAGCCAGTGCCAGCAGCAGACATACCAGCGCCGAGCAGGCCACGATCAGCGTCGCCATGGCGGCTGCGGCCGCGGTGTCGCCGGCATCGTCCATGTTCAGCACCGCCACCGAAGCCAGCATGGTGTCCGGCGTGTAGAGAAAGATCACGGCCGAGACCGTAGTCATGGCGGAGACGAAGAAATAGCGCGCAATCTGCAGCAAGGCCGGCAGGCAGCTGGGCAGACTCACCCGCCACAAGGTCAGCCACACCGAGACCTTGAGCGAGGCCGCCACTGCTTCGAAATCGGCATCCAGCTGTTTCAGGGCCGTGGTCGCCGTGAGATGGGCGGTGGTGTAGAAGTGCGCGATGGAACAGCACACCAACAGCGCCATGCTGCCGTACATGCCGTGCAGCGGATTGCCGGCGGCGTTGAAAAAGAAGATGTAGCCCAAGCCCAGCACCAGCCCGGGCACTGCCATCGGCAACATCGCCAGGGCATGCAGCGCGCGGCGCGCGGTGCCGGCCACGCGCAGTTTTTCACTGCACCAGGCGCCGAGAAACACCAGCAAGCAGCCCAGCAAGGCGGTGCCGCCCGCCAGCTTCAGGCTGTTGAAGAAAGCGCCCCAGCCGCCGCCATCCACATCATCGAAGTTGAAATGCGCAAAGGTCAGCGTCAGCTTGTAGGGCCACATTTTCATGAAGCCGGCCGCCACCGCCGTCAGCAGCATCGCCAGCAGCCATACGCCGACCAGCACGCAGCACAGCAAGGCCAGCGCGCGCGCCAACGGGCTGGCCAGCGGCCGCAGCGGTTGCGCCTTGGCGGTCGCCAGCGCCGCCTGCCGCTGGCGCAGCCAGCGATCCACGGCAAACGACAGCACCGCCGGCAGCAACAGCATCAGGCCGATCACCGCGCCGCGTGCAAAATTCTGCTGGCCGATGACCTGCTTGTAGGCCTCCACCGCCAGCACCGGAAAACGGCCGCCTATTACTTTCGGCACACCGAAGTCGGTAATCGTCAGGGTAAACACCACCAGCCCGGCCGATACCAGACCGTAGCGTGTGGCCGGCAAGGTGACTGTAAAGAACTGACGCAGACGACCGGCGCCAAGCGCCGTCGCTGCTTCGTACAAACGCGCATCGCCGGCCGCCAGCGCAGTCAGCAGAATCATCACCGCGTGCGGAAAGGTGTAGAAGGCTTCGCCGATCAGAATCCCGGCAAAACCGTAGATTCCGCCATTTGGAAACCAGCTGTTGAGCACGCCCTGATTACCGAACAGGTAGACCAGCGAAATCCCCGGCAGCAGCGAAGGCGCCAGCAGCGGGATCAGTGCAATACCCTGAAACAGCGGCTTGCACGGCATGGTGGTACGCGTAATCGCCATCGCATACAGATAGGCCAGCGGCAGCACCAGGAACGTAGTCGCCAGCGAGACGGCGACGCTGTTGCCTATCAACAGTCCCAGCCCTGGTTGCTGCAAGGTGCTGATCAGCGCCGAACCGCCGAAGGCTTGCCCGAGGATCGCCACCAGCGGCAGCGCCATGAAGACGAGCATTAACAGCAGCAACAGCCAGGCCAGGGCGCCGGCCGAGTGTTCGCCCGGCGCCGCCAGGCTGCTGGGCTTCCAGGGCCAGTGCAAACTCAAGATCATGCCTGGGCTCCTGCCGCAGAGTGCTCCGCCTGTTTGGCGGCGCTCGCGGGGTAGGCCTTCAGGCGCGCAGCGGTCAGCGACAGAGGCAGGCTGGCGCGCCCCGGCAAGCCGAGCGCGGCCAGTTGCTCATGCGTGACGTCGGCGCGCAGTTGTTGATGGTTCCAGGCCGCCACCGTGAGCCCGATGCGATAGATCGGGCCCAGCAGCTCCAGCTTGTCGACGCTGGCCATGACCTGCCCCGGCAAGGCCGCATCGCCGCCATGCAGGCTTACTTCTTCCGGCCGCAGAAACAGCTTGAGCGGCTGTCCGTCCTGCAGTTGCGGCTGTTCGGCATGGCCGGGCCAGACCGGCATCGCCATCTCTTGCATGCCGATACGCAACCCGCCTTTGCCGTCGGCGGTGGCATCCAGCCAGTTGCCCTGCCCCACAAAGCCGGCCACGAAACGGCTGGCCGGGTCGCGATAGACCTCCAGCGGCGCGCCGATCTGTTCGATGCGGCCGCCATTCATCACCACCACCCTATCGGCCATCAACAAGGCTTCTTCCTGATCGTGGGTGACCATGATGGTGGTGACATGAAGTTTTTGCTGCAGCGATTTGATTTCCAGTCGCAGATGCTCGCGCACGCGAGCGTCGAGCGCCGACAGCGGCTCATCCAGCAGCAACAGGCCGGGCGCAGTCGCCAGTGCGCGCGCCAGCGCCACGCGTTGTTGCTGGCCGCCCGACAATTGCGCCGGATAGTGGCCTTGCAGATGCTCCAGCCCGACCAGCGCCAGCAGTTCGGCGACCCGCGCCTGACGCTGCTTGCGCGGCCCGCGCAGGCCGTAGGCGATGTTGTCTGCGGCGCTCAGATTGGGAAACAGCGCATACGACTGGAACACGATGCCGTAGTCGCGCTGGGCCGGCGGCAGGCGCGTGATGTCGCGCCCCTGCATGGTGATGCTGCCGGCGTCGGTCAGGTCCAGTCCGGCGATCTGGCGCAGCAAGGTGGTCTTGCCGCAACCGGAAGGGCCGAGCAGGCAAACGAACTCGCCCTTGGCGATATCCAGATCCAGATGTTGCAATACGGTGCGCGCGGCGAAGCTTTTTTCCAGGCCGCGAATGCTGAGGTAGGAAGACATGGCGGCGCCCGCCGGCGCAGCATGACGGCCGCTGCCCGCGCCACGGCCAAAGACGTCGGCCGGCATGGATTTGAGAAAGGCGAAATCGTTTTTCATGCCGGGTTCTTTGCCAGTGTGCTTGCGATGGAAAGGAAGTGCGCCAGCCCCGGCGTCTGCGCCTCGGGCTCCTTGGCCAGCTCATCGCAGCGTCGCAGCAGGATCGCCTCGGCGAAATAGGCGCGCTGCTCGAAACGATCGGCCTCCGCAGCGCTCATGACGCCGCCCTGCAGTTGCAAGGATTGCAGCGACGTCGGCGACAACTGCTGCAGATAGCCCGGTTCGCGCGCGCACAGATAACGCTTGGCGGTCACGTGCAGCGCCATCGGCTGCAGCACCTCGGGCCCGAACAGATGCTTGAGGGCGGTGACGCCGATGGCTTCGTGATGATCGTCGACGCCATTCGCAATATCCTGCTCGCCCTGCTGCGCCAGCAGATGCCCGACATCGTGCAACAGCGCCGCCACGATCAGCGCCGGCGCCGCACCGCCTTGCTCGGCCGCATGCGCAGATTGCAGCGCATGTTGCAACTGACTGACGGCTTCACCGCCATACAGCGATTGGCCGCGTTCGGTGTAGAGCCGCTCCAGCGCTGCCACTGACGCAACTGCTGTAAATGACGCAGCCGGCATGACCTTGGTTTCATGAAGAGAAGTATTCATTGCATAGGCTCCGCGAGGACGACTTGCGTCGCCCCCGCTGCTTTGTTGCTGATGTCGATTGCTTGTTGCGGGTGCTTATGGCTTCGGCTTCGGTTCCGACTTGCCGTCGTAACGCTTGGTCCATTCCGCCAGAATGGCGTCGCGATTTTCAGCGGACCAGCGCAGATCCTGCTTGATCAGCAGTTGCTCGTAGTTGGCCGGAATGAAAGGATTCGGTTTGACCACACCCGGCAACGCCACCACAGCGAAGTTCTTTTCGTACAGTTCGTTGGCTGAACGCGATGCGGACCAGTCGGCCAGACGCTTGGCGGCTTCCATGTTCTTGCTGCCCTTCATGACGCCGGTGGCTTCCACATCCCAGCCCAGGCCTTCTTTCGGAAACACCAGGTCGATCGGCGCGCCGCTTTCCTTGAGCTTGGCGGCGCGGTATTCAAACGCGATGCCGATCGGGAATTCGCCGGCGGCTGCTTGCTTGCATGGCTTGGAACCGGAATGGGTGTATTGCGCAATGTTGTCGTGCAACTTGTCCATGTAAGCCCAGCCGCCCTTTTCACCGAACAGCTTGAGCCAGGCGGTGACGTCGAAATAACCGGTGCCGCTGGAAGCCGGGTTCGGCATCACGATCTTGCCCTTGTATTCCGGCTTGAGCAGGTCTTGCCAGGATTCTGGCTTCTTCAGGCCCAGCTTGGCAGCCTCGGCGGTGTTGAAGCAGATGGTCGAAGCCCACACATCCATGCCGACCCAGGCCGGTGGATTCTTGTCATCGACATAAGCCTTGTTCAGCTTGGCGACATCCTTGGGCGTGTAGTGCTGCAGCATGCCTTCCTTGTTCAGCACCAGCAGCGACGAGGCTGCCACGCCCATCACCACATCGGCTTGCGGATTGCTCTTTTCCGCCAGCAGACGGGCGGTGATGATGCCGGTCGAATCGCGTACCCACTTGATCTTGATGCCGGGATTTTCTTCTTCGAATTTCTGCTGGTAGGGCTTGATCTGATCGGCTTCCAGCGCGGTGTAGACCGTCAGGGTAGTGTCGGCATAGGCATGCGCACCGAACAGCGTGAGCACGGCGGCGGTGATGCGGGAAAGTGTTTTTTTCATGTCAAAGCCCGTTTCAGGTGGTCAATGACACGCAGAATAATGCCCCAATATGACACCCCAATGACATCTAGATGTCCTGGCGAATGTCGCTACCGGAAACGATTCATGAGGGAAATACTCGGAGTTGGGAAAGCCGCCCGAGCCGGGTGCAGGTGCGCATCGGAGCTCAGCTCAGCCTTGCTAGGCCTCGGGCTCGACCACCACCTGCACGCTGTCGCCGGCGAAGCGCGTGATGCCGTATTCAATCGGCACGCCCTCGTCATCGGCATACACGCTTTCCACATACAGCACGGGCAGACTCTTGGCCTGCTGCAGATCGCGCGCGACTTCGGCGCGCGGCAGACGCGCCGAGATGCGGCTCATCTTGCGTGCGAAACGCAGGATGCCGAGCCGTGCAAAGGCCTCGGCGGTGCTGCGGCTTTCGCGATACAGATCGATGAAGCCCGCGAAACGCGGCAAGGGAAAATACTGGGTGCAGACGCTGACCACATGCTCATCGGCCAGATCGAGCAGTTCGACCTTGAGGACCGGCGCGCCGGGTTCTATTTCCAGCAATTGCGCGACGTCAGCGCCGGCGGGTAGCTCTTCCCACGATCGCAGATCGACGTCGCTCAGCAAATGCTGGGCCGCCAGACTGTGCGAAAAGCGGCTGCTGCGTCCAAGCCGGTAATCGATCATTTCGTCGCGCACGAAGGTGCCGCGACCGTGTTCGACGCGCACCAGTCCGCGATTCTGCAGGGATTGCACCGCCTGCCGCACGGTATGGCGATTGACCTGGAAGCGCTCGGCCAGCGCCTGCTCGTTCGGCAGGCGGCCGCGCAGTTTGCCTTTGAGGATATCGTCTTGCAGAGAGGTTTCGATGAGCGACCAGAGTGTGGCTCCGGAGGGTCGCGTGGCGCGGCTGGACATGGGATTGAGCTGGCCTGTGGACTGGCTTATTGGGCGTGCAGGCAGAATGAAAAACGCTGCCAACATAACATATCCGCGCCGCTTTCTGTGTTGAGCAAGGCCGGCCTAGGTTTGCTGATGACTGTGCGCAATCATTTCCAGACAGGCCTGCACCGGTCCGCGCACCAGCGTACAGGCATGCGCGATCATCAGATTGCGCGGCAGGCCGAAGTCCTCGATCAGCATGCCGTCCTGATCGAATCCCGGCCTGGCTTGCGGCACCTGCGCCAGCAGATCGATGGCCGGAGTGTTGTAGCACCATACTTTTTTGCCGAGGCCGACGGCGTAGCCGATTTCGAACACGGTGCCGGAATCAGGCTCACAGCCGCGGAAGTTGGCGACGTTGGCGGCGATGTAATCGGCCTCGCGGATCAGTGCCATGTTGAGTTCGAAAATGCCTTGGGAAATTGCTTCCCTGGAATCGCCTTCGACCACGTCATCGCCCGGGCACAAGGCAGTCAGGCCCAGTTGTTCGCAGTATTGCTTGAGCCGGAGTTTGTAGTCGGCATAGTCCGGCTGAAACACATCGGGGCCGGCCATGTACACCGTGGGGAAGCGCTTGGTCATTGATGCGAAGGCGGCATGCGCCTTGGGATTTGAAGAGCCGCCATGTTACACGCTGGCGGTGCCGATAAGGCACGCACAATCAGCAAAGCGCAGATCGACCGAAAACAAAAAGCCCGGTGTCATTTAGCGCTGCACTGCAAAATGACACCGGGCCGGATCAGCTGGCTGGCTCAGCTGGCTGAACTTTGCGGCTGGCCTGCCGGATGCGTTCAGGTAAGCGCCTGGTTGCCTGGGGCTCAGACGCGATAGATTTTCTCTCCGGTCTGGACGATCTTGAACTTGGCGTCCGAGAGCGGATCGAGCGCACGTCCGTCGGTGAGTTTGTAGGTCTTGAGGCCCTCCGGCGCCGTTGCATCGGCTTCTTCAATCGGCGTCAGATAAACCTCAACGTGGTAAGGGGCTCCGGTTTTGCCTTTGGCGTCGAACTTTTCAACCAAATCCATGCGTGTCTCCTTGTGTTTTGGGCGAATGCCGGTTTAAAGATAGCAGATTTGGCGCGCTGTGCCAGACTCCCGCACTGCTTTTTACGCTGATTTTTCAGAGCCGCTTGATGCGCATCAAATGTGCTATTGCAGCATGAACCAATGGATTGCTAGGTCCGAATTCAGCGTCCCAGCCGGAAATCCACCTGCGCCGGACGCCCCGGCAAGTCCAGTTGTACCTGTGCCGCCGGTGCCCTGCTCACCACTTTGCCGCGCCGTATCACGAAGCGCCGCGCTGCCCGCAGGCGGATCGCCTCGATCGTGCTGCCCGCGTCCAGCACCACCAGATCGGCATGACAACCGGGCTCCAGTCCATAGTCCTCCAGCCCGAGGATGCGCGCCGGAGTTTCCGTCACCGCGCGAAAACAGGCCAGCATGGCGTCCTGCCCGGTCATCTGCGCCACATGCAGGCCCATGTGCGCGACCTCCAGCATGTCGCCCGAACCCAGGCTATACCATGGGTCCATCGCACAATCGTGGCCGAAGGCGACGTCGATGCCGGCCGCCATCATTTCCGGCACGCGGGTCATGCCGCGCCGTTTGGGATAGGTGTCGTGGCGGCCTTGCAGCGTGATGTTGATCAGCGGATTGGCGATCGCGGCAACGCCGGCCTCGCGGATCAGCGGCAGCAGTTTGCTGACGTAATAATTGTCCATCGAATGCATGGAGGTCAGATGCGAACCCGTGACCCGGCCCTGCATGCCGAGCCGGTGCGCGTGGTAGGCCAGCGTCTCAATATGGCGCGAGAGCGGATCGTCGGATTCATCGCAATGCATGTCGACGCGCAGCCCCTGCTGCGCCGCGAATTCGCATAGCAGCCGCACCGACTCGGCGCCGTCGTCCATGGTGCGCTCGAAATGCGGAATACCGCCGACCACGTCCACCCCCATCGCAATCGCGCGCTTCAGATTGGCAAAAGCGCTGGCGCTGCGCAGCAGACCGTCTTGCGGAAACGCGACCAGTTGCAGATCGAGATACGGTGCGACCTGGCGCCTGACATGCAGCAGCGCCTCCACCGCCAGCAGTCTGTCGTCGCAGATGTCGACGTGCGAGCGGATCGCCAGCAAGCCACGCCCGACCGCCCAGTCGCAATATTGCAGCGCGCGCTCGACCAGCGCCTGCTGCGTGAGATCGGGTTTCAGCTCGCCCCACAAGGCGATGCCTTCCAGCAGTGTGCCTGAGGCGTTGACGCGCGGCAGACCGTAGCTGAGCGTGGCGTCCATGTGAAAGTGGGCATCAACGAAAGGCGGCGACACCAGATCGCCTGCGACGTCGATTTCGCTGGCGCCGCGCAGCTGCAGTTGCGGCCCGAGCGCGGCGATGCGCCCGTGTTCGATGGCGATATCCATATCGCGGCGACCATCCGGCAGCGTGGCGTGACGTAGGACCAGATCCATCTGATTCTCCTGTGCAAAGACGGTGACGGCTATACGGTAACACCGGATACGACGTCGATGGGAGCCCTGCCAGCAGGAAAATGATGCAATGCAGCGCAAGTTACTGATCCACGGCGCATACTGAAGTGCATTTGCGCGGCATAGGGCACCGAGGAAAGTGCCGAATATCCACGAATTACTGCAGCCAAACCGGCGCGCCGGGTTCATGGTCTTGCCTTTGCCTCCCATACAGGAACTTCATGCTGAAACATCTCAATCGTCTGTGGCTCAAGGGTCTGAGGCAAGCAGGCAAGATCCAGCGGCGACAGACAGGAAAGCTGCTGCGCAGCATCTTGTCCAAGCCCGCCAAAACCACTTCGGCCAAAAAGAAAACTGATGCAGCAAAGCCGTCGCCGGCGTCGGCGCCCGCTGTGCGCCCCAAAGCCGGGGCGGCGTCGAGCGGCACTGCAGCAAGCAAAAAACCAAGGCCCTTGCCCGGCCAGTGGCTCAGCGCCTATACCGTGAGCAAGGATACGACCCGGCGCCGGATAAGCTATCGCCTGTATTGGCCTTCGAGTGCCGGCAAGGCCGGCAAGGCCGGCAGCCGCTCGGCACAGCGGGTGCCACTGGTTCTCATGTTGCATGGCTGTGCGCAGGATGCGCAGGAATTTGCCGACGGCACCCGCATGAATGCGCTGGCGGAGCAAAAAGGCTGGGCGGTGCTGTATCCGCAGCAATCGCAGCGCATCAACGCTCACCGCTGCTGGCGCTGGTTTGACGCCGCCAGCCAGCGCGGTGACGGCGACGCCGCCGCGGTCATCGCCGCGCTTGAAAAAATCCTGCAGACCTATCCGATTGATCGCAGCCGCATCTACGCCGCCGGCATCTCAGCCGGCGCCGGCATGGCGCAGATCGTGGCCTTGCTGCGCCCCGATCTGATCGCCGCGATTGGTCTGCATTCAGGCCCGGTATTCGGCGGCTGCCGCAGCGTGATCGGCGCATATCGCGTGATGCAGCACGGGGCACTGGGCAGCGTGCGCGCGATTCAGCGCATCGCCCTGGCCAGGCCAGACTTCCCGCCCATGCCGGCCTTGCTGATCAGCGGCCGCGACGATGACATCGTGCGTCAGATCAATCAGATGCAATTACTGAACCAGATGCGTTTGCTCAATCGGCACAGCGAGCTGCAACCGCGACCGCCCGACGTGCGCTTGTTCGGACGTATCTCCAAGGCGCAGCCGAACAAGAACCGGATGGACACGCAGGACTTCGTCGCCGGTAAAAAAACCATGCTGCGCGCCATCACCATTGATCGCCTGGGCCACGCCTGGAGCGGCGGCGACAGTCGCCTGCCCTTCAATTCTGCCGGCCCGGACGCGAGCAAGCTGATGCTGGCATTTTTTGCGGGCCACCGGCGTGATGCAAACGCCCCCCTCAACGCAACCGAGGACGTAAGCGCCCAAGACTGAACGTTGCCGTCAAAACATCTTTTCGATTTGCCTTACAGCGCCGCACCAGACTCTTCCTACAAGAGCATGCGACGCTGTCCGATGCCGGTTTTCTCCGCAGCAGCTTAAGGTGACAGAGCTGAAACAGGATCTTGTTTCAGTCGATGTGCAGTCGCGCATTGTCCAGTTGCTTCATCGACAAGGAGATTGCCATGTCAGACCAACACGACGCCCCACAAAAGAGCACCCATACCCCGAATCCTCCGGGCAATCCATTCGCCGCCGAAGCTGAACAGCGGCAGGAATCGATGGCTGCCGAGAGTGAACAGCACGCCACGCAGACACCGCATATCGACAAGGGCAACACCCATATCAAACAGCCGGACAAGAGCCGTAACGGTTCCTGATCCGATCCGCTTGATTTGATGCAGTCAGCCTCACTGCGAGAGGCCGGCCCGAGCTCATACCAATCAGCACAGCCATGCATGAGCGAGTGAGGTCGCGGTCGGCAATCTCGGCGATCTCTGCGGCATCGGCGTCCAGTCAGTTGCATTTATGCAGTTGTCTTTCTCATCAAGCAGCGCAAGATTTCACAATCCGACCAGGAGCTCATCATGTCCGAACTCAACACCAAGCAGCCTGTGCCTCCGTCCGGCAAGATCGATCAGGAAGATGAAGGCTATATCGATTCCACCGAAGGCCAACTGGATCGCAGCAAGCCGGCCAAGCATGAAGACAGCAGCGGCATTCCGCGCAAGGGCGAGCAGCATCCTGAGGAGCCGCAGATCGCGATAGGCAAACCATAAGGCAGCAGAGCCTGATGCTGTCATGCCGCTAGCTGGCATGTAAGTGAAGTGGCTTGTCTGCGGCGACAGGTATCAATGCCTGTCCCGCGTACTGCCGAAACCAGACATTCCAAAAAAAATCATATCGTCCAAGTTCAGACCACTGCCATCATGCAAACGGAATCTTCACCCCGCCTCCCGCTCTCACGCGCCGGCAGCAATTGCTGGCGCGTCGAACATGCCGACCGTTTCAAGCTGCTGGTCGATGCCGATGCGTATTTCAGCGCGGTACGCGCGGCCATGCGCGAGGCGCGCGAGAGCGTCTATATCCTGGGCTGGGACATCGATAGCCGCACCCAGTTGGTGCCGGGCGGCGCCGATGATGGTCTGCCCGGACAACTGGGCGAATTCCTGTTCGCGCTGGTGGAGGCGCGTCCGCAATTGACAGTGCATGTCCTGAACTGGGACTTCGCCATGCTCTACGCTCTGGAGCGCGAATGGATGCCGGCCTACAAACTGGGGCTGGGCTGGCGCAAGCAAAATCGTCTGATTTTTCGGGCCGACGGTCAGCATCCGGTGGGCGCTTCGCATCATCAAAAGATCGTCGTGGTGGATGACCGCATTGCCTTTGTCGGCGGACTTGACCTTACACGCTGCCGCTGGGATACCTCGGACCATGCCTGCGACAATCCGCTGCGCATCGATCCCGACGGCAAGCCTTATGCGCCCTTCCACGATGTGCACGCGATGGTGGACGGCGATGCGGCCAGGGCCCTGGGTGAACTGGCGCGCACGCGCTGGCAGCGTGCCGCGCAATCGTCGCAGTCCAATGTGGCGCAGGACGTATCAACGCAGAATCTCCCCGCAACTGATACCGCAGCCATCGTGCTTGCGACAGCCGGGCAGCAGCCGGATATCTGGCCGGACGGCTTCGCCCCCGATCTCACAGATTTTCACATCGGCATCGCGCGCACTGAACCTGCGTTTGACGGTAGCGCAGGCGTCTTTGAAATCCGCCAGCTGTACCTGGACGCCATCAGCCGCGCACGCCGGTTTCTGTTCTTCGAAAACCAGTACTTCACCTCCAATGTGCTGTGTGATGCCCTGGGGACGCGCCTGGCGGAGCCGGATGCGCCCGAGGTGATGATGATCTCGCCGCATACCCAGAGCGGCTGGCTGGAACAGGCCACCATGGGCGCTTTGCGCGCGCGCATCCATCAACGGCTGAAAGCTGCGGATACGGTCAATACGCGGGAACAGTCGGGCGCAGGATCAAGCTTATCCGACACAAACGGAAGCGCGGATGCTTCGACGCGCCGCTATCGTATGTACTGCCCGCACCTGCCCGGCCTTGAGAACGGTTGTCTGAACGTACACAGCAAAGTGTTCGCGATGGATGACGAATTGTTTTGCGTGGGATCGGCCAACATGAGCAATCGCTCCATGGCCTTCGATACCGAATGCAATCTGATTATTGAAATTCAGGGCGACGAGGCCAAACAAGCCGAGATTCGCCATGCCATAACCGGCATGCGTAATCTGCTGCTGGCCGAACACCTCGATGTGACGGTAGAACAGTTGGCGCAAAGCCTGCAACAGACGGGCAGCCTGCACGCGTCCGCCGCCGCTTTGCACAAGGATGGCCGCACCCTGCGCGAACTCGACCCACAAGTCATTCCCGAACTGGATGCGCTGACCCAGGACAATGCAGTATTCGATCCTGAGCGGCCGGTGGATGCCGATCAGGTGGTGGCGCAATACATACCGCATCACGCCCGCAAACCGGTGCCGCGCCGCATGATAGGACTTGGCCTGTTTGCCGTGGCGCTGGTGCTGCTGACGCTGGCCTGGCGTTTCACGCCGCTCAAGGACTGGGTCAATCTGAGCTCCTTGATCACATTGGCGCGCAGCCTGGATAAGCTGCCGTTTACCCCCGTGATCGTGATTGCCGCCTTCGTGGTGGCCGGCACCCTGATGGTGCCGGTGACCTTGCTGATCGCCGTGGCGGGCGTGGTATTCGGGCCGCTCGCCGGGGCTTGCTACGCCATCGTGGGCGTTACGCTGAGCGCGCTGCTGGGTTTTCTGATCGGCCAGTGGATGGGCCATGATGCGCTCACCCAGATGCTGGGCAAACGCATCAACAAGCTGAGCAAGAGAATGGCACAGCGCGGCATTGCCGCCACGGCGGTCGTGCGCCTGCTACCGATTGCACCGTTCACCATCGTCAACGTGGTGGCCGGCGCCTCGCATCTGAGCTTGCGCGATTATCTGATCGGCACCCTGATCGGCATGGTGCCGGGCATTTTGCTGACGGTCATTTTTTCACACAATCTGGCGGAGGCGATTCGTCACCCGAGCATGGAAACCGTCGCCGTGCTGGCCGGCGTTACGCTATTGCTGATGCTGGCGGCGTTCGGCCTGCAACGCTTGTTCAAGCCGCGTAATGCGGCAGAGGCGTGATGCCTATGTCGGAGATGCTGGAGTCGGCTCACCTCACCGAGATCGAAGATGCGGTGCACATCGAAGATGTCGCGGGCATGCCGCCCACTCCCGACCTCAATCCCTGGCCGCTGACCGTCGCCACCTACAACATTCACAGCGCGGTCGGCACCGACGGCCGCTTCGACCCCAAGCGCATCGGCACTGTGCTGCGCGAGATCAATGCCGATGTGATCGCCCTGCAGGAAGTGCCGCTGGGCGGCAACGGCAGGCCCAACGTCCTGGAGCTGCTACAGCAGGAAACCGGATTTCATGCGGTTGAAGGACCGACTGAAGATTCGGCCAGACGCCGCTACGGTAATGCAGTGCTGAGCCGCTATCCGATACTGCAAAGCCAGAGCATCGATATCTCTTTCGGCAGTCGCGAACCGCGCGGCGCGCTGGATGCCGACATCGATTGCCACGGCCATCCGCTGCGCGTGATTGCGGTGCATCTGGGCTTGCGCCCGGCTGAGCGGCGCGATCAGATCAGGCGTCTGCTGCAAGCCTTCGATACCGATCTGGCGCCGGTGATTCTGCTGGGGGATGTGAATGAGTGGTTTGTCTGGGGCCGGCCGCTGCGCTGGCTGGTGTCGCATTTTGAAGCAGCGCCGGCGCCGCGCACCTTTCCCTCGCGCTGGCCGGTGTTTTCGCTCGATAGAATCTGGATCAGCCCGCGCCACCGCTTGCAGCATGTCAGGGCGCATGCGACGCCGCTGGCGCGGATCGCGTCAGATCATTTGCCGCTGGTGGCGCATATCGATGGCTAGCAGGAGGTGGGATGGAGCTGACGACGCAACCGGTAGCACGACCGGGCTGACCTGATCGCCCGCTATTCAGAACGTATGGGAAACATATTTGCAGAATGCGGCCCGGCATTCATTTGCCGGCATGGCGACGGCCACGCTGACGACAATTCCATACCCGCACACCCAGGGCGCACCAGATCAGAAACAGGATGGTGTTGGCGGGCAACCAGATCAGCTGGTTCCAGACGACTTCGCTGATCCAGCTGCGACTGCTAGGCACATAGCATTCGCAAATGCGGTCGAGATAAAGGTAGCGTTGCGGATTGGGCATTGATGCCAATTGCAGCCACATGACGCCGGCCATCACCGGGATCAGCAGGAAAAACCAGAAAAACCAGTTTTTGATCAGACTGACGCGCTGACATATCGCCTGCACCGCCTCCCGTTCCGGATCGCTACGGTGCTGACGACAGCCCTCATTGATCTGCACACTTTGCATTTTGCCCCCCAGGCATTTGCATATCGTTGTTCCCTACGCTGGCGGCAGACCGATTTTTCCCAGAAATCCGGCATCTGACGGGCGTCTTTCGCAATGGAAACCTCCAATACGATACGTTTCGTCTCGGATTCTAGGTGTAAAAATTCCCTAACTCAATAAAATTTACTCTTGTTAGCCTGAAAATTTACGTGCGCGTGCCAGTAAAGCGTCTATGCCAAGACGCTCTGCATCGCCAGCGATGTGGTGAAGAGTTCTTACTGGGAGGATGTTTGGGCGATGGCGATGCCGCTCAGCACCAGATCAAGCTGGGAGCTGACCTGAAGTTCGTCGATGTCGATCTGACGGGTAAGCAGACGCTGAATAAGGGGGGCATACAGCAGGTCGAATACCAGTTCAACATTGAGATCGGGCTTGAACTCGCCCTGGCGTACGCCGCGCCGCAAAGCCTGAACCACCGCCGAACGACGCGGGCCTAGGTAGTTGTCGTTGAAGATGCGCATGGTCTCTTCATCGAACTGGGCCAGCGCGATCATCTCGCGCACCACGCGACCGGCCTTGCCGCGCAACAGCCGCGACAGCGTGGAAATATGCAGTTCGATATCCTGCCGCGCCGAGCCGCTGTCGGGGAAACTGCCCATCGGCTCGGCCGCGCGCAGCAAGGCTTCCATCGCCAGCGCGCTCTTGTTCGGCCACCAGCGATAGATGGTGGCTTTGCCCACACCGGCCCGTGCCGCCACGCCTTCCAGCGACAGCTTGTCGAAACCGATCTCTTCAAGCATGAAGTAGGTGGCGTCGAGAATTGCGTCGTGACTCACCGCGTTGCGGCGGCGTCCAGTAGCGGGGTCGGATGTGAAAGTGAGAGAAATGATCGTGCTCCAAGATGCGCAATACAGGCATTCAGCCTGATATAACGGACCGAATCCGGATAACTTGAGCACTTTCGGAGCAATTCTTTACAGGTTTCAAGGATTTCGCAGCATTTAAACCCATGAAAATGCTTTGTTGACAACAATCTGCAGTATTCAGCTGCAGATTGTGAAGACGCGCGCTATTGCACAGAGGTGTCGAGCAGATGCCCGATGCGATCAAAGCGCGGCATGTAACCTCGCTCGGAATCCAGCGAAAACGCGATGCGGCGCGTACGTCCCATCAGCTCGTCGCGATGGAAAAAGCCGTAGTAGCGCGAGTCTGCGCTGTTGTCGCGATTGTCGCCCAGCATCAGATACTGATCCGGCGGCACCACCACCGGCCCGTAACTGCTGCGCAAGCTTGGCGCAGCCTCCGACAAACGTACCAGGTGCGATTCGTGGCCGATTCGTTCGGACAGATAATCGGCTTGCGCCGCCACGTCGCCTTCCAGCGGCGCGACCTTGGCATTGGTATAAGACGCCGGCTTGCCGTTGATATACAGCACATTGTCGCGCAGTTCCACTACGTCGCCCGGCAGACCGATCACGCGCTTGAGCAGCAGCTCCTTGGCCTCCTTCGAATCCACCGTGACGATGTCGCCGCGCTGAGGCTGGCTGATACGCAGCAGGCTGATGTGCGTGAGCGGCACACGCAGGTCATAGGCCATCTTGTTGACCAGGATACGGTCGCCGATCAGCACGGTCGGCATCATCGACCCGCTGGGCACCACGTTGTAATCGGCAATCGCGCTGCGAAACACCACCATCAGCGCGACAAAGGCCAGCAAGCCCTTGTATTCACCTAATAATTTCTTGCCTGACTTCATACGGACTCCTGCAATTGCGAGGTTGGATTCGGCGGATCATTGTAGCCAGTCGCCTGCAGGTCTGCTGCAGGACGCCTCATTTCGCCTGGAGAACCGTCCTCGCTCACATGGCTGCTCGCATCGCCGCTTGATGGCGCAGACCTATTGATCAGCGACTCTCACCAATCCGCCCCGGCGGAACCCAGCTTGCTTGCCGGACGATCCCACTGCATGGCGACACCCGCGATGCAAGCGGGTCCCTGAAGTCGCTGTGCCGGCCCCCATGCGGTGGCTTCAGGCGCAGGATTGAGGTCTGACGGCGTTTCGGGCGCGAATGCCGCGCCCTCCTCGCTGCGGCTGCCCAGCGCGGTCAGCAGCGAGGCCGTACGCGCCAGTGACAGACGCGCCAGAGTGCCCGCGCCTTCGCGCAGCCGCAGCCTCAGCCCGCGTATCGCCGCAGCCGCCATCAGATAACCGGTGGCGTGATCCAGCGCCTGTACCGGCAAGGGCTTGGGACGATCGCTGCCTGCCAGACGCATGCCGGTGTCGGCAATGCCCGAGCTCATTTGCACCAGGCTGTCGAAACCGCGCCGCCCCTGCCAAGGGCCGCTCCAGCCGTAAGCATCGAGCGAGACATCCACCAGACCCGGGTTAATTGCACGCCGGCGATCGGCGCCCAGTCCCAGCAATTCCAGCGCATGCGGGCGATAGCCATGAATCAATACATCCGCCTGGCTCAAAAGCTGCTCCAGACGGGCGCGGCCGTCTGCGCTTCTCAGGTCCAGATGGGAGCAGCGTTTGCCCAGCGTCATTTCAGGCACTACTCCGGGCTCATCCCAGCTGCTGGGGTCGATCCGCAAGACATCCGCGCCGAAGGCAGCCAGAAAGCGCGTCGCAGTCGGCCCCGCCAGCACGCGGGTCAGATCCAGCACACGGATCCCCTGCAGCGGCCGTTGCGGCGACTTCAGCACCAATGGCGCCGCCCCGTCAAAGCGGCTCAAGTGCACCAGCGGCTCCGCTGCGATGGCACGCCCCTGCGGATGCTGCGCCCACTGCTCTTGCGTGCGCATGGCGGCGGCACAACCCTTGGCATCGACAATGGCGGCTTCCAGCTCGTCCTTGCGCCATTTGATCACAGCGTCGGCAACCGACTGCCGGTCGGATGCTGCATGCAAGACCTTGAGCGCCGCTACCCGGTGATGCTGCGCATTGGTATGCAATCTTATCCAGCCGTCCGACGTCGGGTAATCGCCGGCCACCGCATCCCACAGCGCCGGAGCCTTCCAGCCTTGCGGTCGTAATGAGGACGAAAACCAGAACGATGCCAGACGCCGGTCGATCGCGACCTCTGGCATCGCCGCCCCGCCGGCCGCGATCAATTCAGCCATGGCCAGTCCAGCGCCGCCGACCGAGGCGGCGGCCAGGTCGCTGACGGCAAAATAAGAAGGCAACTCACCTGCGTTTGTAAATTTCAGTGATGACAGCGCAGCAGCCGGCGCGCCTAGCGCAGACCAGATTTGCTCCGCCAGCAGATAGTCCTTTGTCGAGCCCGAGGATGGGGCTTTTTCGGACGATGCGGCGGAAGAGGAAATTGTTTGACTCATGCTGATGCTCCGATTCCGATGGGTGCGCACGCGGCGGAAACCTGTTCACCCGCCGCGACAAATCGCACCTCGTTACTGGGACTACGGTCACCTGTCAAGAACAGGCGAGCGCAGTGCGCCAGTATCGGACAATTTCTGGATTAGTGCAGAACGAGCTCGAAGCAGCATCGCCCCCTGGCTGCCTCAGCGTGCAGGACGCTCGCTCAATGGATCGCCGGCGACGATCAATTCGCTGTCGAGCAGTTCAAGTCTGAGCGGCTCATCGGCGGACAGCATCTTTTTGGGAAGCACGCGACGCCAGTGCGTGTCCAGCGCGGTCTTGCGGAAAAACACGGCGACGCCAATGAAGCGCGTACCCTCCTGCATCGGCTGCGACAAGCTGGCCGTAGTCCCCGGCAGTAGCATCAGACCACGCGAATCGAGCAGATCGCCTGCCAGAATGCTTTTGTCGTTCCTCAGCAAATCCCGATAGCTCGCGCTGTCAAAAGTTTTGTGATCCTTGAGCTGGTACACACGCACCACCACCGAGAGCGATTTCTGATTGTCGTCAGGATTGAGCTGCTCACGTGCCTTGAAGTCGATATTGAGCACCTTGACCTGTTTCGTGAATACCGACCTCGCCACGCTGACGGTGGTGTCGGAGACCGCTTGCCAGGCGCCGCAGCCCGAGAGCAATGACGCGGCGCAGACCGCCGCGATGAACTTGAAATGCATGACTATCCTTTGAATACTGAAACCTGATGGCCTATACCGGCAGGCCGCGATAGCCGCCCAGCGAGATGGTGACGACGCGCTCGGCGACCGGTTTGAGCAGGCTGGTCCAGCCCAGACGCGGCCTGGCTGCGGCATCCTCGCCCTTTGCCTCTGCTTCGGTCCGTCCCCCTCTCAATGCCAGCACCGGCGCCAGCCTGACCGGCAAGCGCAGTTTCAGCTCGACATCGACCTTGTAGCCCAGGTAGACGCGCATCAGATTCATCATGTCGGCATGCAGACTTGCGCCGGGCAATAGTGCATTGACCTGAACCGCATCGGCGGGCTGTATGCTCAGACGGACGGTCTGCGTTCTGTCCCAGAGACCGCGTCCCAGCACATGACCGTCGCCCAGGCCCTGCGGAGCAAGGCCGTCTTTCGGACGGCTGCCCAGGCCCTGCTGTATCGACAGGCGAATCCACACAGGCTGGAACTCGGCAACCACGACCAGCGCCCCGGGCAACATTTGCCGGATAACGCCGACCAGCCCTTCGGCCGTACGCGTGCGTTGCATCAGCAGTCCCAGCAAAGCAAGCAGACGCGCCGACGGTATACCCTGCTTGCGATGAGCATTGCCGATGCCGAAACCGGCAAGGCACAGCAGATAGCCCGACATACTGTCCTCTCCGCCGGGGCGGAAGCCCAGCGGATAGCGATACTTGCGCCAGCTCCGATAGAACAGCGTGGCGATGCGGTGGTTAAACATATCCAGAAAAGCCGCAACAGCTTCGCTGCCTTCGCGCCGCAACACGATGTCGTCGGTGAAGTAGTGCGGCATTCTGGCGTTGACGCCGTATAGCCCCAGAAAGCTGGTCAGTATGGAAGGCGGTGCATGAGGCCGCTCACGCTCCAGCTCGACTTTGATCACTTCGCTGCCGGGAAAACCCGGCAGGGGAAACGGACGGAAACGCACCACATCAAATTCGGGCGTATCGCCCTCCCCCAGCAGGGGCCGGTGCGGTGCCTGTGACTCCAGAAGATGACAGAGCTGAAAGAAGTTCATGCGCGGCGCCTGATGAAACAGGGTGCGCAGGAATGGCGACAGTATCGCGGCAGGGACCAGCGGGCTGCTGCTATTTAAGCGCTCGCCGACCTCCCTTCCAGCGTGAGAATCGGCGGAGGCCTGCGGATGCAGGCGATCGTTCATAACGGCGCCGCCTGACTTTTGCTGGCCGGCCAGCAGATGCGCTGTCCAGACGGCAGACTGATCAGCACCAGCTGCGTGAACAGATTCATGTCGGCATACAGGGCAAAGAAACGCTGCAGCAACTCGCCGAACAACATCATGTCGCCTTCACCTGAAAACGCATGACTGTCCAGCGTGACTTCGATCTCTACACCGCGCTCTAGTGCGCCGGCCCGCACCTGGCGCAGCGTCTTGTGCGCTACCTGCCGGATACCGTTAAGTCGGCGCCGGTTCAGTTCGCCATCGGTCCAGTCATAGAGCGCCAGCGTACCGCGCAGTACCTCGGCATCCATCAGCGAAAGAAAATTCGGCGCCAGATGCGACAGCACGCGCCACTGAAAGCGATCGCCGGTCGGTGGATACAAGGGCAAGGTGGGTGCTGCCAGATTATTCACCGCAATGACATGGGGCGCGCTGCCGCTCAACTCATTGATACCGGCTTCGCGCAAGCCCTTGCGCGGCAGCATGCCGTTGGTGCCGGTGACCTGAAGGGAGAGCGTCTCCTCGGGCAACGCGTCCAGATTGTTCCAGGCATGCCCACCGAGAATCACCCAGGTATCGAACAGCCCCTGCGTGCCCTGTCGCACGCGCGTATGAAAGAAACGCTCCGGCGCTTCATGCCGCAACATCCCGCCGCGATGACGGAAGCTGGCGAACGGCACATAGTCATAGCGCTCGCCGCTGGCGTGATCCAGGGCATTGACCGAATCCACCGAATAGGCCTCCACATGCCGGCCGTGATGCAAGACCGGCAGCACCCGATATTCGGTCTCGTGGTGGTTGACACGAATCGGCTCGGCATCGAGCTTGAACAGATTGATCACCGGCGTGCAGAACAAGCGCAGGTTTTCGGCGGAGAAGCGCAGATCAGCCGGGTAAGTCTGGCTCAACACCGCTTCGATTTCGATAGTGCTGCTGTGCTCGGGCACGACGCTGAGATCCAGTCCCGCCAGTTCAACGAAGAAGAATTTCTCCGGAAAACTGAAATATTCAAGCAGCAACTGATAACCGCCGAATGCATTATCAGCCTTGGGCCACAAACGCTCCGTAGCGCCGAAGCCGGCGGCAGTGAAACACGCCTGCGGCAAAGGCTGCAGCGCGCCATCGTGTACGCCCGGAATCCGCATCTCTATCATGCTGACCTGCCGCGTCAACGCCAGATGCAAAGCAGATGCCACCGGCCGGTCGGCATTCAGATACAGTCTCAGACTGACTGCGGGCAATGACTCGCGGCGCGCCTGCGGTGCGATGTCGAAACGCAGACGAATCGCCGAACGGCCATCATGACGCGTGATGGCGCCGGCCTCGGCCAGCGCCAGCGGCAGCAATTGCACAGGCTGCGTGGTACGGTAAATGCAGCGTGTGTTGTCCGGTCCGATTGCATCGGAACGCACCTCGATCCCGCCCGGCAGCTCCTCCATCTTTTGCAGTGAGGCCATGTCGGGTTGCAGCGCCAGGATCGACAAAGAGGGAATCATGCGCAGGTAATGCGGCCACAGCAGGCTGACGAGGCCCTCGGTCAACTCCGGCAATTCATCGTCCAGTTTCTGCCGCAGGCGCCCGGTCAGAAATGCAAAACCCTCGAACAGGCGTTCGACGTAGGGATCGCGCTCCCCCACCCGGTCCATGTTCAACAGCCGCGCCCGATCCGGATGCGCTTCGGCAAACTCTTTTCCGGCTTCGCGCAGATAGCGCATCTCGGCTTCGTAGTAACGCAGGATGTCGTCGTTCATCGTATTCATTTTTTACAGGACCTTGCCGGCTTAGATCATGCCTGCATGAAAAAGCGCATGCCCGGGGAAGAGCAAAGGGAATATTTCCATGAGCAGGATTCTGGATTCACTTGGATGCCTATCGGCGCCCCGCAATCCAGAGCGTCGAAAAAGAAAATGTGGTTCGCAAAGGAGATTTAGAAAAAACCAGGCTGGTGTTCTTCACAGAGGAAATACGTTTTACTACGCCCCTCTAGGAAGCGACGCGCCTCTTCATGCGAATTGCATTACTTTCCGTCATGAACCGAGGAAACGCCAAAACCATTTTGATTTCGTCTTAAAGATCGCCGCGCTGATGACATTTCAGTCCACTCGATTTATTGCGAGGCAGGCTTAATTTTGTTTTTTTGCGTGCGCAGAAAATGGCAGATGCCTCGTCTGTTCACAGGATTCTCACAAGGAAGGCGCATCACTGCAAGATCTGATCTCCTGGTCACATTTATCTCAATGGGGAAGCTTACGCAGCAAGCCCGTTGCCGGATCCAGATTTTTTTCCTTGCTCAGCCGATTGATCAACTCATCGGATGGTTTCTCCGGAGGCACGGCAGCATCCTGTTCTTTCTGCCATTGGAAGGTGCCGTCCCATGGCGGCAACTTGGCCGGTGGAAGCGGGACGATTTGGTCGATGTCGGGGACTTTGGGGTTGCGGCCGTCGTTCCGATCAAGGAACTCTCCTATAAGCTTGTAACGCCAAGAGCGTTCCGAGTCTTTTGCAAGGGCAAGGTAAAAGAGTCTTTCACTTGAAAGCGGACCATTAAAGCCATTTTGCAAAAAAAAAGCAGATTGTGGATCTCCATTCTTAACACCAGTTTGAAAAGCTTCCACTGCCAGGGTGTAGTGGCTGTCATTTGTCAAATTAATACCTAAGGTGTTTGCCGCTGCAAGATGCCCTTGATCCATTGCACACTGCCGCATCTGTTTAGCGACATCGGGAGCGATATCAGCTGGAGCCAATATCTCCGCTATATAAAACTGAGCCTCCGGACTCCCTAGGTCTGCGGCCTTACGAAAATAGCGTAGAGCCATTTCCCGATCGCGCTTGAAACCATAGCCGTGTTCCAGATAGTGACCAATATCGTAATAGCCCCCAGGAATTCCTTGGCCTATCAGCTGAGAAGCCAGAGCAGTAACCTCGTTTTGAGCATAGGGTGATCTTGCGCTTCCCTCCGAGATCAATCTCTGCAAGTTTCCATTCGCTTTGTAGTGACCATGCGCTACTGCGATACGGTAATAGCGAGCAATGTCATCCCCATCTTCATGATGGCCTCTTTTTTCAAGATAACGTGCGTAGCTGAACAATTGATCGGCATCAGAATTCAAGACGGGAAAGCTATTCACCTGATGCGTACATGTAAATTCAAGATTAGCCTTTACCGCATCGATTGGAGGCAATTCAGGTTGCGCTCTTTCCTCGCGCGTACAAGCGAATAACCCGCATACAAATAAGACATTGAACAGCGTCTTGATCATGCGAATTCAGAACCGGAAAAGTTCCGTCGCATCGGCTTAGGCGTCCCTCTCATCATCCGCCTCCCTCTTCCAAGTCACTTGCACAACCTCACGTCGTTCACCCAATACATGCTGCAACCACCTTGGACTGCGCGGATGCGATATCGCAACCGAGGGCATGATTTGCCCTTCAAAAAAATGGTGGCGGATGTTTTTTTCTTTTTCAGGATGGCGCTGCGAACACCAGACGCCGGTTTCAGGACATGGCTCGCCACTGTGCACGACCATGTCCTTGTTCGAACCAAGTTTCTGGCTATGCGCATTCCCAGGCGTGCCGGGAAGCGGCAGCCCTGTTGCCGGATCCAGATTTTTTTCCCGGCTCAGCCGATTGATCAACTCATCGGATGGTTTCTCCGGAGGTACAGCGGCATCCTGCACCTTCTGCCATTGGAAGGTGCCGTCCCATGGCGGCAACTTGGCCGGTGGAAGCGGGACGATTTGGTCAATGTCGGGGACTTTGGGGTTGCGGCCGTCGTTAACAACAGCGAACTCTCGAATCAATTTGTAGCGAGAGGAGCGCTCTAAATCGACACCAAGGCCGAGATAATTGAGTTCATCCGCTGGTAGCGGCCCTTTAAAACCTTCCTCCAACACCAATGCAGACAATACGTCCCCACCTTTAACCCCCAGTTGAAAAATTGCAACGGCCTCTGGATACTGCCTCTTAATGCTAAGGTAAATTCCCAGCTTGCTTGCCGCTTTTCCAAAACTTTGATTTGCAGCACAAGCTCTCATTTTTTGTGCAGTTTCTGGATCTCTATCTGCCGGGCGAAGGAGCTCTGCAACATAATATTGCGCGTCTGGACTTCCCAAATCGGCGGCTTTACGAAAATAACGTAGCGCCATTTCTTTGTCTTGCTTTAGTCCATAACCTAATTCCAGATAGTGCCCAATGTCGTAATAGCCGCCTGGAATACCTTGATCAACCAATCGCGCTGCCAATGCCAGCGTTTCTTTAGGTGCATCAAGTGATAGAGCGTTACCTTGTGAAATCAATTTCTGCAAATTTCCATTCGCTTTGTAATGGTCGTGAGCAGCGGCAATTCGGTAGTAACGGGCAATATCGTCAAAGTCTTTAGAGCCTTCTTTTTTTTCAAGATATATGGCGTACTTGAAAAGCTGATCTGCCTCAGCGTCCAAAGATGGAAGACTGTCGGCTTGATGAATACAGGTGAACGCGAGGTTGGCCCGTACAAGATTAGGATCAGGTAAATTAGCCACAGGATTTTCTTTCTTTTGACAACTGGAAATTGAAAGGAAAATTAGAAGTGAGATAGCTATTTTCATCATCGTTTAGTCCGATCTACTTCGATTGGCAGACTCATACCTAAACTGAACAAGCGAAGCATACGGTTGGCTATTTCTTTCTTCCCGAAGCTCCGTGTTACGTGTAGCAACATGCTCCCACTTACGAAATGCCTCCGCTACATCATCCTGCGCCCCCAACCCATTCGTATGCAAATTCCAAAGTCTGGTTCGCAGCGGATGACTGATCGCTGCGTTTTCATGACAGATGTTCATTTCGCTGTCGACCATCATGCTTCGCGTGTTGATATTGGCGGAGCCCAGGGTCATGAAAACGTCGTCGATGATCATCAGCTTGCTGTGGATGTAGACGTATTGCCACTTATCGGGCGGTGAGTCGGGCGCCACCAGGCTGCAGATATGCACTTTCAGACCTGGAATTTCCTGCGGCAGGATGGCGCCTACCGGCTCCTCCATCTGCTTGCGCAGTTCGACTTGCTTCGCCTTGGCACGCGCCTGTTTTTCTTTCGCGGCCTTCATCTCGGGCTTGAGTTCCGCCACGCGTATGTTATCCGTCAGCCGATAGGCATTGACGATCTCCTGCTGCGCTTGCCGCTCCTCAATGACGGCGGCCTCGTATTGCTTTTCCAGCTCTGCCTTTTTCTCATCTTTTCTTTCCAGTTCTGCAACGGCAGGAATGAAATTGGCGCGCCCCAGGGCATTGAGCATGCGATAAGTGTTGACCGTGCCCGGCCCCATGCCTTCATCATTGTCATTGGTCACGACGAAAAGATGTATCGGGCCGTGCTTGCCGGGATCGCGACCGCATAGCACCTGACGTTGAACCGCCGCCTTGATTTTTTCAACCAGCGGGGGAAAGCGGAAATACTGGTTTTCGATGTAGATGTATTTGGTCGCATTGTTGAGCGCCTGCATGTACATGGCTTCTATGTCCTGCTTGGCTTCGTGCCAGCGGCCTTTCTTGACCATTTCGCCGATGTCGATCTGCGATTGGGTGCGCAGCAACTGCGCCATGGTCCGGGTATCGAATTTATCGCGCAATTCGATCTGCTTGCGTATCGGCTCTCTTTGCTTTTCCAGATTCTGCCCGGTGGCCTTGTCCCACGCCTGACAGAAGTTGTGATTCAGCCCCGCAAGCACCGGACCGCTGACCCGGCTTGATATGTCTTGCCGGGGCGTCAGACCATTGCGACCCACGCGCGGATGCATGCGCACCGCGCTGTGGCTATCCTTGTCCCAATACGCATCAAGCATGTTATGCCCCATCACGAAGCCGAGCGAATGCTCAGGCATCTCGTAATCGATCAGTACCGTTTTCTGATGATGTGTGGGTTCAAGCGCCATGATCAGACTTTGCTGATTCTTGTCGCCGCTGCTGCGCTGTATATCCTTGCCATACAGCCGGGTGCGATAGGCAATTTCATAGCGGTCAAGAAGATCGAAGCCACGCGTCGCCATTTCTATATTCCTGAATCCTGCGGTCGATTGCTCTGACCATAACGACCTGACCTGGGCCTGCTGGCGAGCGATTTTTCCTTGCAGGTCCGACCTGGCATTATTCAGATTCGCGATGGCATACCACTGCCGATCAAATTCGAGTTGCGCTGTGGTCTGGTAGTCACGCTGCACTGGACTTCCGCTCGAAAACAGAGCGTCCGGCATATGAGGTTTAATCACAGTCGCGAGATTGTCACCCGGGGCCATGTTCTCGCTCCAGGCGGCCAGCGGCAGATCGTCGGCCCAGCACAGCAGGCGCACCTTGACGCCCTCTGCGCCCTTGCGCACCAGCAGTTCGCCGATGGACAAGCTTTTGTTTCCGGGCCCGCGCTTGAAATACATCGAGGGCTGGAATCCCCAGCAAAGAATGTCGACAGATTTGCGGGCTGCGGCGATGGCGTCGTAGACGGCGCCAAAGGTCTCTTCGCCATTGACCAGCGGCTTGAAGGTGGCCAGCGCGGGATTGTATTCGGTAGCCTGCACGAACCAGGGCAGACTGACCGTGACCTGTCTGGTGCAGAATAGCGCCAGCGGGCTGATGATGGGGCGCAATTGACTCATGGTGACTCCTGATTCCGGCCCTGCCCCTGATTGCCAAGTCGTACCAGGCGGCTATAGACCTGACGGTTCTTTGAGCGATCCTCGCTCTCCTCTCCGCTATTGAGCTGAGGCTCGTGATAATGAATGCCGTGGTTTGCAAGCTCGCCGTTGCGGTCGTCGCTGTACTGTTCAGGCACTGGAATCCTGAACGTGAGCAGGTTCGCCAATTCCAATTCATACTTCTTCGTTCCAACACGATGTTCCAGTGCCATTTGGCCGATGTTGTCCATGATCCCCTCTTGTATTTTCACGCCGTCTGCCAGCAACTTGAACGGCATGCCGCTGGGCAAATGGGAGCGCGATATCGGTGAACTGACAGTACGCAACATCAGGGGGGTTCTGGGCAGGCTATGCGGCACCACACTGGATATCTGCTGTGCAGCCGGCGCCACCTTGTCCCAATAGGCACAACGCTCATAAATCTCCCCCAGCGTCACGTTCTCAATGCCTGAAGCTGTAATGCGGATGTAGGAGCCACCGGCGCCTATCCAGACTTCTTTTGTGCTCGACAACACCAGCTTGCCGTCCACGCTGGCGATCTGGATGTCCTTCAGGGCCGTCAACTCCATCGCATCGTTCTGCGCCTGCAGTTCCACTTTTCCTTTGC
>NZ_JAQQFM010000012.1:0-163091 GCF_046025995.1 Herbaspirillum lusitanum | reverse complement strand
AGCAAATTGAACGCAGAGCAGCGGCTGCTGAACGCCGCCGGCACGCACGATCCCGGTCTGATGCGCCGGGATCACTTTCCCAGGGACCAAGCATGATGAATCATTTCCGCAACCTGAAGCTGTCGGCCAAGCTGATGGCCTCGTTTCTGTGCGTGCTGTTGCTGACCGCGGTACTGGGCGGCTTTTCCCTGATCCAGATCACGCGCGTGCATCAGGTGTCGTCCGAACTCAATGCGCGCTGGACGCCGGCCACGCGTCTGCTGCTGGGACTGCGCTCGGAAATCGCCCGTTTCCGCATCGAGGAATTCCAGCATCTGCTGTCCACCCGCAATGACGAAGCGGCGGCCTTCGAAAAAGCCATGCAGGAGATTTCGCAGAAGCGCGTCGCGCTGGAACGCTCCTATCAGGCCTTGCCGCCAAACGCAGCGGAACAGAAAATCTACGCCGCGTATGCCGAAGCCATGAAGGCCTATCTGGCGCTGCATGAAAAAATTCTCGGTCTGTCGAATCAGGGCCGCACCGAAGAAGCCAAGGCCCTGATCCGAAACGAGGGCAGCACGCTGACCACGCAGCTCAATCGCGAAATCGATGCGCTGCTGGCGATCAGCGAGAGCGGCAGCAATGCCGGCAGCGCAAACGCGGACGCCGCCTACGACAGCGCCAAGATCGGCATCGTGATTCTGCTGGCCTGCAGCCTGCTGGCGGGGCTGGCCTTGTCCGTATTCATTGCGCGCGTGGTGACGCTTCCCTTGCGCAAGGCGGTCGCCATCGCCACCGCCGTGTCGCAGGGCGACCTGCGCAGCGAATTCAGCACGCCGTCGGCCGACGAGACCGGGCTGATGCTGTCGGCCCTGCATGAGATGAATCAAAGTCTGGTGCGCATCGTCGGTGAAGTACGCGGCCGCACCGAACGTATTTCGATTGCCACCGCCGAGCTGGTCAACGGCAATCTGGATCTCTCGGGGCGCACCGAAGAACAGGCGGCTTCGCTGGAACAGACGGCGGCGTCGATGCAGGAAATGACCAGCACGGTGCGCAAAAATTCGAGCAATGCCGAACAGGCCAATGCACTGGCGCGCACCGCCTCCGGCGTGGCGGAACGCGGCGGCCGCATGGTGGCCGACATGGTGCGCACCATGAGCGCCATCGATGAGTTTTCCAAGCGCATCGTCGACATCATCGGCGTGATCGACGGCATCGCTTTTCAGACCAATATTCTGGCGCTCAACGCCGCCGTAGAGGCAGCGCGTGCCGGCGAACAGGGACGCGGCTTCGCGGTGGTCGCCAGCGAGGTGCGCAATCTGGCGCAGCGCTCGGCATCGGCGGCGCGCGAGATCAAGACCCTGATCGGCAACTCGGTGTCGCAGGTGTCGGCCGGCACCGAACTGGCGGCGCGCACCGGCGAGACCATGCAGGAAGTGGTGCAGTCGGTGCAGCGCGTGAGCACGGTGATCGCCGACATTGCCAGCGCCAGCAATGAACAGACCTCGGGCATAGAACAGATCAATCAGGTGATGACGCAGCTGGATGAAATCACCCAGCGCAACTCGGCGCTGGTGGAAGAAGCCAGCGCCGCCACCGAATCGCTGCGGCGCGAGGCCGACGGCCTGACGCAGGCCATGCTGGTGTTCAAGTCGCAGCAGGCGGCGCTGCCGGTGGCGGCGGAGGATGAAGCGGTGGCGGCCGCTGCGCAGCTTTCCGCCGATACCGGTCGTCTTCAGTTGCAGCTGCGGCGCAGCTGAAGCCCATCCTCACATCACATTGCCGCACGCCATATCCACCGTCAGAAAGGACATCGGCATCCCATGCTCAGGCGCAACCCATCCGGCCACTTCCCGGAAGTCCACGAATCCGCTTACGTCGATCAGACCGCCATCCTGTGCGGCCGCGTGATCGTCAGGGAAAATGTCTTCATCGGCCCCTACGCCGTGATCCGCGCCGATGAACTGAATCAGCACGGCGGCATGGACGCCATCGAGATCGGCGCACATTCCAACATCCAGGACGGCGTGGTGATCCACTCCAAATCCGGCGCCGCCGTGATCATCGGCGAGCGCACCTCAATCGCGCACCGCGCCATCGTGCACGGCCCCTGCCGCATCGGCAGCGACGCCTTCATCGGCTTCAACAGCGTCCTGTTCAATTGCGACATCGGCGACGGCTGCGTGGTGCGCCACAATGCGGTGGTGGACGGCTGCGTGCTGCCGCCCGGCTTTTATGTGCCCTCCACCGAACGCATCGGCCCGCACACCGACATCATGTCCATGCCGCGTGTGAGCGCGCAAGCCACCGAATTTTCGGAAGACGTGAGCCGCACCAACAATGAACTGGTGCGGGGCTACAAGCAGTTGCAGAACGAGTTCTGAGGCGTTCGCGCTTGTTCCGGGCCAGCGAGTCCGGCGTCAGCCCCCTGACAAATGACTGACGCGACTGGTGCGGCGGCAAGCTGGCACCCTGGCACGCGATGAGCTTTATACTGGACTGCAATTTGCTTGCACTTGTCCGTCAATCATCCGCAGCCCAACCTCAGCCAGCCATCGCGAACCATGCGCGTCACCAGCGAACCCGCCGTCAAAGCAGACAAGTCCTCGCCCGGCAAAGATATCGTCGGCCGGCTGGACCGCACACCCGCCGCCGCCAACAAGAATTCGCACAACAAGAAACAGGATGCCGGCGTCGAGCTGAGCATAGGCTTCATGCTATGGCCGCGCTTTCCCATGCTGTCGCTGGCAGGCTTCTGCGATGCGCTGCGGCATGCCGCCGACGTCGGCGACCAGAGCCGGCCTTTGCGCTGTTCATGGCAGATCATCGGTATCGAGCAGCAGGAAGTGCATGCCAGCTGCGGCATTCCGGTCAAGGTGCAGGCGCCGCTGACGGCGCCCGGGCAGTTCGACTACATCGTGGTGATCGGCGGCCTGCTGTCGCACATGGACGATGTCGATCCGCGCTACTGGCACTATCTGCAGCAGGCGGCCGAACTCGGCGTGCCGCTGATCGGCATGTGCACCGGCAGCTTCATTCTGGCCAGAGCCGGCCTGCTGGATGACCGCGTGGCCTGCGTGCACGCCTTTCACTTCGACGATTACCGCAACATGTTTCCGGCGCTGCGGGTGATCACCCATTCCGACTATCTGATCGACGGCAACCGCATCACCTGCGCCGGCGGGGTATCGGTGATCGAGCTGGCCTCGCAGCTGATCAATCTGCATTGCGGGCCGGACCGCGCGGCCAAGGTGATCTATCAGATGACGGTCAGCCGCAGCGGCGGCGCGCCCTTCGTCGAGCGGCGCAAGGCGCTCGGCTATCTCGCGGTGGACGACGTCACCCTGCGCCACTGCATCATGCTGATGGAAGAAAACCTGGAAGCGCCGCTGGCCGTCGCCACCCTGGCCGAGCTGACCGGGGTCAGCGTGCGCCAGCTGGGACGCCGCTTTCAGGATGAGCTGGGCATCGCGCCGCAGGAGTTTTACCGCCTGATGCGGCTGCGCTATGCGCGCTGGCAACTGCTGACCACCGGCAAGGCGATCACCGCCATCGCCTACGAATGCGGCTTTGCCGATGCATCCCATTTCATACGCGGTTTCAAGCAGGTGTATGGCGTGCCGCCGGCCAAACTGCGTTCGGCAGTCAACCCGGTACCGCTGGAATAGGCTGCGATTTCCCTGTGGCAACGGGCTTCTTTGTGGACGGCGAACGCCTGAGCGTTCGCCGTTTTTCATGGCCGCTCGCATTTCAGCGTGAAAACCGATATGTCCGAAACGTTCTATTTTTTAACGGAATGATGCAATTCGATGAACAGGCGGCTGACATAAAGTCTGCTCAACATGGAACGGTCCATGCACTCAAATTTCATCCCTGGGAGGGTTTATGAAGATCACGATCGGTAGCAAGAGCGGAAGCAGATTGATGGCGGGTGTGCTGGCCTGTACGGCCCTGATGCTGGCGCTGTCGCCGCTTGGAGTACAGGCGCAGGCGGTCAGGACGATTGAAGCCGGTACGCTGGCGGTGGCCTTCAGCGGCGACATGCCGGGCACCGGCTATCAGGACGGCAAGATGGTCGGCTTCGACGGCGAAGTGCTGCAGCAGAGCGCCGATGCCTTGAAACTGAAGATCAAGCCGGCGCTGATGGAATGGTCGGGCACCATCGCTTCGGTGCAGTCGAAGCGGGTCGACATCATGGGCGGCACCATGGGCTGGACCGAGCAGCGCTCCAAGATCATGCTGCTGACCGATCCCATCATGTATTTCAAAAACGGCATCACGCAGACCGCCGCCACCAACTGGTCGCATCTGGCCGATCTGGAAAACAAGAAGGTCGGCACCATCACCGGCTTTTCCTTCATTCCTGAGCTGCGCAAGATCAACGGTCTGCAACTGGCGCTGTACGACACTTCGGATGCCGCCGTGCGCGATCTGATGTCGGGCCGCATCGACGCCGTGATCGGCGACCCGCCGGTGATGCAATACGCGATCTCGCGCAATCCGCAATGGAAGCTGCATTTCAACGCCTTCACCGACAACAATCCCGACTATCCGCTGCTGACCGGTCTGGGCCAGGTGGTGTTCGGCATCAACAAGGACAATCCGGAGCTGCTGAAGGCGGTCAACGGTGAAATCGCCAAGCTGTGGAAGAACTGCGACATGAAAAAGATCGGCGCACGCTACGGCCTGACGCAGGACGTCTGGTACAAGCCGGACGGCAAGAACTTCCGAGCCGGGGTTGACCGCGCTGCCGACTGGGCCTTGCCGGGCTGCCGCTAAGCCTCATCTTCCACCCGGCGGTATGCGCAGCGCACACCGCCGGGCTCTCAGCAGCAAGCAACCGACAGCGCCGACATCATGAGCACGCCACTATTGCGGGTCGATGACCTGCACAAGCAATACGGAAACACGCAAATCCTGAAGGGCATTTCCTTCGATCTGGAGCGGCGCGAAACGGTCGCCATCATCGGCCCCAGCGGCTCCGGCAAATCGACCTGTCTGCGCTGCATCAACTATCTGGAAACGCCGAGCGCCGGTCACATCTTTCTGGAGCAGGAACTGATAGGCGAGAAGAAGCTGCACAACAAGCTTCTGCGCCGCATGAACGACACCGAGCTGGCGCCGCAGCGGCAGGAAATCGCCATGGTGTTTCAGCTGTTTTATCTGTGGCCGCATCTGACGGTGCGCGACAACGTCGCCATCGGCCCCATGAAGGTACGCGGCATGCCGCGCGCGCAGGCTTACGAACTGGCCGACGCCATGCTGGACAAGGTGCAGATGCTGCACAAGGCGGCCAGTTATCCGGAGATGCTGTCCGGCGGCCAGCAGCAGCGTGTAGCGATTGCGCGCGCGCTGGCGCAGCAACCCAAGGTGATTCTGTTCGACGAGCCGACCTCGGCGCTCGACCCCGAACTGGTCGGCGAGGTACTGAACGTGATCAAGAAGCTGGCGCAGGAAGACCGCTCCATGATTCTGGTCACGCATGAAATCCGCTTCGCGCGCGAAGTGGCCGACCGCGTGATCTTCATGGACGGCGGCCACATCATCGAGCAGGGCACGCCGCAACAGGTGATCGACAACCCGCAGCATGAGCGCACGCGCGCGTTCCTGGGACAGATCGGCGCCGGCGCACCAGCAGCACCAGCAGCAGCCGGCGGAAGCGCCGCATGAACGCCGATCTCTCCGCGCGCCTGCTGCACATCCTGCCGCTGCTGATTTCAGGTGCCTGGACCGCGCTGCAGATCGCGCTCGGCGCCTTCGTCCTGGCGCTGCTGCTGGGCCTGCTGCTGGGCACCGCGGCCACCTTCACGCGGCGCCGGCTATGGCGCTTTCTGATCACCGCCTACATCGAATGGCTGCGCAATGTGCCGGCGCTGGCGCATGTGTTCATCCTGTATTTCGGGCTGCCGGTATTCGGCATCAAACTCAGTTCCATGAGCGCCGCGATTTTCGGCCTCGGCATGATAGGCGCGGCGGTGCTGGCCGATGTGTTTCACGGCGGCTTCCGTTCGCTGCATCTGGGCCAGAGCGAAGCCGCGCTGGCGATCGGCATGACGCCGTTCCAGAACTGGCGCTACATCATGCTGCCGCAGGTGCTGCGCAATACCCTGGGGCCGGTCGGCAATTATGTGGCGCAGCTGATCAAGGACACCTCCATCGCCTCGGCGATTGCGGCGCCGGAGATCATGTTCTTCGCGCGCAATCTGGTCACCTCGACCTTCGACACCTCGCTGATCTATCTGGCCGTGATCGCCATCTATGTGGCCATGATCCTGCCCATAGGCAGCGGCTTTCTCTACCTCGAACGCAGACTCCGGAGAGCGCGATGAACCCGACCACCTTCTCCGCCGAGCTGCTGCAGTATTACCGCGACTATCTGATCGACTGGATCCCGCGCCTGATCGCCGGCGTGCGCGTGACCGCAGAACTGTCGGTGCTGGGCTTTGCGCTGGCGCTGCTGCTGGGCGCCTTGCTGGCGGCCGGCACCATGAGCCGCCATCGCGCGCTGCGCACGCCGGCCACCGCCTTCGTGCAGGTGATGCGGGCGATTCCGCTGCTGGCGCTGCTGCTGTCCTTGTATTTCGGGCTACCGCCGCTGGGCATCACGCTGAGCGGCTTCGGTGCCGGCGTGCTGGGACTGGGGCTGGGCGGCAGCGCCTATGTCGCAGAGATCATTCGCGGCAGTCTCAATGCGCTGCATCGCGGCCAGCGCGAAGCGGCACTGGCGGCCGGCATGACGCCGTTTGCGGCGCTGCGCCACATCCTGCTGCCGCAGGCTGCACGCGGCATGCTGCCGCCGCTGGTGATCACCTTCGTCTCGCTGCTGAAGGACAGTTCGCTGTGCGCGCTGATCGCCACCGATGAACTGATGCTGGCGGCCAAGGCGATTGCTTCGGAATCCTTCCAGCCGCTGCAGATTTTCCTGCTGGTCGGATTGTTCTACTTCATCGTGGCCTGGCCGCTGTCGATGCTGGCGCGGGTGCTGGAACGACGCATGGGACGCGATCTGCGCCGCGTCGGCAACTGAGCCCGCAACCATCGATACGACGATAAAAAAATCATGACCAATATCAAACCCAACATCGTGCTGATCGGCACCGGCGGCACCATCGCCGGGCGCGGCGACAGCAGCGTGAACGCCTCGGCCTACGACTGCTCCATTTTGCCGATAGAAGAAATCCTGGCCAGCGTGGAAGCCGCCGCCGACATCGCCAACATCGGCGCCGAGCAACTGTTTCAGATGGGTTCGGAGAACTTCGACAGCGAGCAGTTGCTGACGCTGGGCAAGCGCATCTCGACCCTGCTGCGGCGCGAGGACGTCGACGGCGTGGTCATCACCCACGGCACCGACACCATGGAAGAGACCGCCTACTTTCTGCATCTGACGCTGGACAGCGACAAGCCGGTGGTGCTGGTCGGTTCCATGCGTCCGCCATCGGCGCTGAGCAGCGACGGCCCGCTCAATCTGTACAACGCCATCGTGGTGGCGGCCAGCCCGCAGGCGACCGGCAAGGGCGTGCTGCTGGTCTGCAATGACGAGATTCATACGGCGCGCGACGTTTCCAAGCACAGCACCTTCAAGCTGGAAGCCTTCAGCTCGCCCTATGGCCCGCTGGGCGTGGTGGTGGAAGGCCGCGCGCTGTTTTACCGAGCGCCGCTGCGGCCTCACACAGTCAGCAGCGAATGGTCGATCGACTGCATCGAGGCCTTGCCGGAAGTCGGCATCGTGTATGCCCACGGCGGCATACGCCCGGCCACCATCAAGGCCATGTGCGACTCCGGCGTGGCCGCCATCGTCTATGCCGCGACCGGCAACGGCAACGTCGCCCGGCAATTGATCGGCAGCCTGCGCCAGGCGCGCAGCAAGGGCATCCACGTGGTGCGCGCTTCGCGCACCGGCAGCGGCATCGTGGTGCGCAACGGCGGCCAGCCGGACGACGATTACGACTGGCTGGCGGCCGGCGATCAGGTCGCGCACAAGGCGCGGCTGCTGATGATGGTGGCGCTCAGCACATCGGCCGCCGGCAGCGCGCAGCACGCACGCAGCGATACCGCCGCGCTGCAGCGGATTCTGCAGGAATACTAAAAAATCCTCAGGACGGTGTTCAGCATGCGCGTCAGCGCAGGGGGGCTTGTCGCCCGCGTTTCTGAACACTGTCCTTCAGCAAAGAGGAAAGCGGGGGAGACCTGCATCGACATGGCACCGGCGCCTGCCGCAAACTCAAGGGGAAAAGCAATGAAATGGTTTTACGATCTGTCGATCTCAAGAAAGCTGCTGATCTGTTTTTCGCTGGTGCTGGCGCTGACCATGGCGGTCGGCGCGTTTTCCATCCTGCAGCTGGCGCGCCTCAATCAGTCAACCTCCGACATCGCCCTGCGCCGCCTGCCGGGCGCCAGCCTGAGTCTGGAAATCAGGCTGGCGCTGGCCGGCATCCGCACCGTACAGCTGGAGCAATTGCATGCCGAGCGCAGCGAAGACGTGCGCAACAACGAGAACAACAGCGAGAAGCTGTTTGCCGAGGTGCGGCAAAAGATGGCGGCCTACAAGGCGCTGCCGCGCACGCCTGAAGAAAGCAAGCTGGTGGCGCAACTGGAGCAGTCGCTGGCCGACTTCGTGACTGCGCACAAAAACATCTTCGAGATGTCGGCCGTCACCCGCGGCGCCGGCGAAGTGGCGCGGCGTGCATCGATCCCGGTCTACGACAAGCTGCTCAATCTGACCGGCCAGCTGGTGGCGCTCAATCAGCAAGCCGGCGCCGCCGCCAGCGAACAGGCCACGCACGACTACGCGCTGTCGCGTACGCTGATCGCCGCGCTGCTGCTGGTGTGTCTGCTGCTCAGCGCCGGCATGGCGATCTGGCTGGCGCGCATTGTGTCGCGCCCGCTCAACGATGCGGTGCTGGTCACGCAGCAGGTGGCGGCAGGCAATCTGAGCGCACGCCTGAGCCGGCTCTCCACCGATGAAACCGGACGGCTGCTGCAGGCGCTGCAACTGATGACGCAAGGCCTGCGCACCATCGTCGCCGAAGTACGCAGCGGCACCGAAGCGATAGGCGTGGCCTCCGGCGAAATCGCCGCCGGCAATCTGAATCTGTCGAGCCGCACCGAGGAGCAGGCCGGTTCGCTGGGCCAGACGGCTGCATCGATGCAGGAGCTGACTGCGGCGGTGCGCAACAACGCCGACAACGCGGCGGCGGCACGCCAGCTGGCGCTGTCGGCATCCGAAGTGGCGGTGGCCGGCGGCGCGGCGATGGCGCGCGTGGAATCGACCATGCAATCGATCAGCGCCTCCTCGCGCAAGATCATCGACATCATCGGCGTGATCGACGGCATCGCTTTTCAGACCAATATTCTGGCCCTGAATGCGGCGGTGGAAGCGGCGCGCGCCGGCGAACAGGGGCGCGGCTTTGCGGTAGTGGCTTCGGAAGTGCGCGCGCTGGCCCAGCGCTCGGCCACCGCCGCCAGGGAGATCAAGCAACTGATCGACCAATCCGGCCGCGAGATCGAAGACGGCAACCGGCTGGTGAGCGACACCGGCGCCACCATGCTGTCGGTGGTGGAGCGCGTGAAGTCGGTGAGCGACATCGTGGAAGAAATCAGCCATGCCAGCGCCGAGCAAGGCGCCGGCATAGAAAAGATCAACATGGCCATGCGCCGCATGGACGACATGACGCAGCAGAACGCGGCGCTGGTGGAACAAGCCGCCGCCGCGACCCAGGCCATGCGCGAACAGGCCAGCCGGCTGGGGCAACTGGTGCGGGTGTTCAGTTTTTGATGCGCCAGGCGCTCAGCCGTGCTGCCAGCTCTTGCTGGAATAGCGAAGATCCCCGACTGGCGCGACTAGCGCTCTGTGTCGGAAACCGGATGACCTTCTTCTGCGCCGCAGTTGGCCGTTCTGGTACATGCTGGCTGAACGCCGACCAGAACCGCGTTCATGAAATCGATCATTTGTCCTGTCTCATATTTTCCTCGTCTGTGGTCAATATCGACGAAGGACAAACGTCTGTTTGTTTGCTTTAGAAACAGAACAATCTGATCCAGCCGTTTTTGTGCCAGCTCATCATCAATACCCATATCGTCGTTGCTTTTGGCGGAAACATAGAAGTCGGCTTCAGGGAATGTCTTCTCGGCATTCATCTTCCAATCGACCAGAGCGCGAATTTCCTTTGCGCTCAACTCCGCCGAGCGCGGTGCGAAATTGACCTCATGCTCAAGTCCACCAAATGTATTCGCCTGTACACAGGTTGAAAATATCAACATGAGGATTCCGATGTTCATGTGCACTCTAGACATCCTTTCTGATCCCCAAGACATAGGCGGCAATATTATCTGCATTGCAAATAGCTCTATGGTCTTTCAGCTTCGCCAATCTGCGCGAGCTCGTTACACCATAGACCACGTCGTCGGAATTCATGACATCAGTGAAGTGTGTCACCTCATGCACCAATGTGAGCAGCTTTGATTCTCCGTCCAACATGATTTCAGTACCAAATATTTTTCTTTCATCCGGAAAATTGCAAAAGATATAGTTAATAGCAATGACGTGATTCTCGCTTTCTGGTTTACATACAGCTGCGGCCACGCCAGTCGCGCTCGACTGGCTATTGTCACAATGAATAAAGAGCTGTTCTCTCTGTGACCAACGAACAAAATTTCCAGGTGTAAGCATCTTCAACACGCGAGCGATCTTCGGCATGCCCTCCTGCAGAATCACCCTGATGTTCGGATCATCATTGCCAAACCATTCAATTACAAGCGCCCGATCCCTGTCGCCCCAGCGCTGCAATTCTGAGATGCGGACATCGACCAGTTGAATAGCCCGGTCTCTCAATTTCGTTAACTTGATCGCCATTTCTTCATTGCTAAGATTGGAGCAAATTCTTTCCGGGTAGGCATCTAATGTCGCCGGCTGATGAGCTTCAACAATGCGCTCTCTTTCACTGATGCGCTTCCCACTGAAATCGGTAGACGGACTTCGAATTGCGTCAGGACCATTACCCATGGACTCATGGATAGACTCTCCGCGGGCAATCACCCCTGCCCTGCTCGATGCAATAACTACGCAGCCACAGGCACATCGATGACCATGCAAGACCACCGGCACACCGTGATCAAAGAGGGTGGCGTCGCCCTCAATGATTCGATTGTGGCCATGTCTTGGACAGGAAACCGGGTCACCTGCCCTGGCATTACGTCGGCCATCAATGTTCATGTTCCCCGACACCGCGATGACGCGACCACCGCTGCTGATATAGTCGCCAAGACAACATATTGGACGGCGCATGTTTAGCCTGATAAGAAAGGAATAGAGAATGAAGCAGGTTCTTGTATACCTTTTCACCTGGACCGGAACAATGCATGTTCTTCGGGAAAAACGTCTTTCACGGTTGCCGCGTTTTTGATGCGCCGGGCGCTCAGCCGTGCTGCCAGCTCTTGTACACCACTTCGATGCTGTAGCCGTCGGGGTCGAGCATGATGGCGTCCTTTGCAAGCAGATGAGATGACAGGCGTGCGTGAATTATCACCGCCTGCTCGCATCCTCGCCGGCCGCATCCGATTACAGCTTTGACCGATACCGCCACGTGGGTGCGGGCGAGGCCGATGGCACGGCGCTGCAAAATTATCCGGTCAGCAATATTTACACATGAACACTCGCAAAGCCTTGTCGGCGCTGGCTTTGCGTAATACGTAACAGCCCGGCGACATATGCTGCTTCGCGTCATAATGACGCATTCAATTGCCCGCCTGCGCTCCGCACTCCTGCTTTCATGGAACAAATCATTGTCTGCGTCATCCCGTTTTTTCTGCTGCTGATCGCAGTGGAATTTGCGTATGGCTATGTGCGCCGGCGCAATACCTATCGCGTGAGCGACGCCATCAGCAGCCTCAGCCAGGGTGTGATCAGCCAGCTGGTGGCGCTGGTGACGCAGCTGTTTCAGGTCGGCCTGTATGCCATCGCTTACCGCCTGTTTGCGATCTTTCCGCATGTGCGGTTCTGGCAGGGTGCACTGGGCTGGATCGCGGCCATCGTGCTTTACGATTTCTGCGATTACTGGCTGCATCGCATGGGCCATGAAAACGCGCTGATGTGGGCCGCGCATGCGGTGCATCATCAGAGTCAGGATTTCAATCTGTCCACTGCGCTGCGGCAGGAGAGCACGGTGGTGCTGATCGGCTGGATCTTCTATCTGCCGATGGCGCTGCTGGGCGTGTCGCCGGAACAATTCGGCATCGCCGGTCTGGTGGTGCTGGTGTATCAGTTCTGGATACACACCGAGCACATCGGCAAGCTGGGCTGGTTCGACCGCGTGTTTTCCTCGCCGTCGAATCACCGTGTGCACCACGCCGTCAACGATCAGTATCTGGATAAAAATTACGGTGGCATGCTGGTGATCTGGGACCGCCTGTTCGGCACCTTCGCCGAAGAGAAGGAAGCCTGCGTCTACGGCACGCGCACGCCGCTGCAAAGCTGGGATCCGGTGTGGGCGATTTTCAGCGGCTACGCGCAACTGGGGCGCAGTGCGGCGCAGATGCCGCGCTGGCGCGACAAGCTGAAGATCTGGTTCAAGCCGCCGGGCTGGCTTCCGCCCGACATGCCCGCGCAGAAAGACAGCTTCGATCTGGCCGCCGCGCGCCAACGCTACGACACGCAACTGCCGCGCATCGCCAATGCGCTGGCCATCCTGCAATTCGCCGTGTTGCTGATCGCCGCCTCGGCCTTGCTGTGGATCGCCGAAGAAGAATCCTATCTGCGCCTGCTGATCGCCAGCAGCGCCTTGCTGGCCGGCTTCTGGGCGCTGGGCGCCTTCATGCAGCGGCGGCTGGGCGGCGCGCTGGTGCTGGCCATCGATGCGGCGGCGGCAGCAGTGGCGCTGTATGCGCTGATCTGAACAAGTCTGAAGAGGTCATTGCGGCGTCAACATGACGACGCATAATGCCTGCTGTTCTGGTTGAACTAGTCGAAATGAAACGCCTGCGGCATGCAGGCATCGGGAAAAATCGGGGAAATCAAATGAAGAAAAACACCATCGCAGCGCTGGCCTTGTTGATCACCGGCTGGACCGCAGCAGCACACTGCAGCGCCGACGAACTCAAGGTGCTGACGGCCGGCGCCATCACCGGCATCGTCAAACAGGTCGCTGCCGAATTCGAGCAACGCAGCGGCGTGCACGTGGTGGTGGACAACGCCACCGCCGGCGTACTCAACAAACGCATCCGCGACAAGGAAAAATTCGACGTCGTGATCCTCACCGCCGACATGCTCGCCAGACTCGCGCAGGACGGCTACGTGGTCCCCTCCAGCCAGCACACCATCGCCAGCGTCGGCGTAGGCGTGGCGGTGAAAGAAGGCCACGCGGTACCCGCCATCGCCACCGTCGAACAATTCAAGAAGACGCTGCTGAACGCAAAATCGATCGCCTACATCGACCCCGCCTCAGGCGGATCGAGCGGCATCTACCTGAAGCAACTGTTCGAGCAAATGGGCATCGCCGAACAGATCGGCAAGAAAACCGTGCCGGTTCCCGGCGGCCTGGTCGCCACCCGACTGCTGGATGGTCAGGCCGATCTGGCGCTGCATCAGATCAGCGAAATCCTGCAAGTGAAAGGCGCCCATCTGGTCGGCCCGCTGCCGAAACAGATCCAGAATCTCACGGTGTATGCGGTGGGCGTTGGCGCGGCGAGCACACAGCAGCCGCAAGGACATGCGTTTGCCACGCTGTTTGCCGGGGAGAAGGTGAAGGCGGCGCTGGAGGAGCATGGGATGGTGGCGGCGGATTGAGGGACTCTGGACTTCGCCGCGCTCGGCGCACGCTTATTTTTCCGCGAAGCCGACAAGCTACTTCAGCATCAGACTGATTCGGTGATTCCACAAATCGCCTTGATGTCGATCTGCAATTGCCATGCTGATTGAAGACATGGTCGTCTTCTTGAAGCTGAACTCGATATGCACGCCTTGCCTTGATCCACCTAAGCGTTCGGCTGCAATCGCAATCGGTCTGTCTTCAAGGCATAAACGCCATGCGCCGATCATGTCGAAATCAAACAGCCACCAGATACGGCAATCCAACTTCAGAAAAAGAATCTTGCGATTGCCGGGGTCGAAATATGTAGAATCTCCGCCAGCCGAAAAATTTGGAGAATTTGCCGAATCGAAGCGCGTTTCGTAACGCTGATTGACCTCAATAATTTTTGATTCAAGTCGTTTCATCAGACCGCTGACCTCCTTAAAAACAGACCACGAACCATGACTTGGGACGGACGCTTAAGTAAGTTCGCCGCAGAACAGTAGCTATTGCGCACTCGCGTGCGAGATTAATCATAAATGCGCAATACGCACTTTACATATGGATTTAATAATGCGCAATACGCTTTGCGCCTTACGCATTAGCTCTAGAGAATCAGGCCCATGAAAACGGGTCAAAAAATCAGGGAAATCAGGCTTGCCAGAAATATGAAACTGGCCGAAGTCGAGAATCTGGCCGGCATCGCAAATGGCAACCTCTCTCGCATTGAGCGCGGGGAACAATGGATATCGGAAGACAAGCTGGACTCTCTGGCAGACGCTTTGGGCGTTGTGGTCGCCGATTTCTTTTCCGGCGAATCAAAGCCGGAGACGCTGGCGACGCTCAAAAATCTGCGTGCCATCCCGGTTATTTCAACAGCGCAAGCCAGCGCTCTGGCAAAACCTGGCACGGCCTATGCGCCCGACGCCGGCTCTGATGTGGTCTACATCAATTACGAGATTTCCACGCGCGCGTTTGCACTGAAACTTGAAGATGAATCGATGCTGCCCGAGTTCAGGGCCGGGGATGTGGTGATCATCGACCCTGATCTGACGGCGAAGCCGGGGGATTTTGTAGTCGCGAAGTGCGGCAGGCAGGAAGCCACATTCAAGAAATATCGACCACGCGAGTTAGATGATAGCGGCGAGATGATTTTTGAATTGTCTCCGCTGAATTCGGATTACCCGAGTTTGCGGAGTGATGTGCAGAAGCTGGGGGTGATTGGGGTGATGACTGAGCATCGGAAGATGTACAAAAAGTGACGTGAATAAATAGCGTCAGATCTGTCGTATGACATTATGTAGATTTGCATCGAAAACTGACCCACTTTGCTGGGATTTTTGCATCGAAAATTGACCCACGTTTGAGACACAATCCTACCTAGGCAATCAGGTGGGAGATTGGAGTGATCGACGTGGCATTACTAGGAATTATTCGGCGCTGGCACCTACGAGACCAGATATCGCTAAGAGAGATCGCCAAGCGACTTGGCATTTCAAGGAACACCGTTAGACGTCACCTGCGCTCTGAAACTGTAGAGCCAGCCTACGCAGACCGACGTTCGGCCAGTGCTTTGGATGCATACGCATTCAAGCTTTCAACGTGGCTAAAAACGGAATCCACCAAATCTAGAAAGCAAAAACGCAGCCTCAAGCAGATGCACGCAGACCTGTGCGCGCTCGGGTTCGAAGGCTCATATGACCGCGTTGCCGCGTTCGCTCGCCAATGGAAGGTGGATCAGTTAGATAGGGTCAATTCTGCAAGCAAAGGAACATAGTTATTCTTTATTAAACTGGCCCTCAGTTAATAGCCCAGCATACTATATTCAGCAAGAGTTGCTCGAAGATGCAGATGATCGTTTTATGGCAATAGGTTGTAAGGCATGGCAAGCACAGGACACTCTTCTTCCTAAACGACAAAAGCCAACCTCTCGGTTGGCTTTTGTCATTTACTGCATCACCGAATTATTGCTAACTCGGTACTTTCTCGTTCTCTGTGTCACTCTGCAACATGTAGCGAGACTCATAAAGTGAGATTTGTTGCCTTATCAGATAAGGCTCTGCGGGCTGTGGGAAGCGTCAGATGAGATCTTGGTAAGCATCGTGTGAGACTTTTCTCCTGCAGTCGAGCCACCATAATGACGGAGGACGTTCCCCTACAAAGTTCTCCCATCACCCTCGGCCATCGGAGCGTGAGCAGGCTACACCTGCTAAAGGTAGGGTTTCCAGAATGGTTGAAATTCGGCCTTGGGAAATCAGTGGAACTTAGGGTCGGCGAGACTAGGGAAACTTCGACATTCCCGGCCCGAACCATGATGGAGAACAAGTTGCTAGGAACCTGATCTCTTCATTGCCACATTAAAATATTTTTTGCACAATGAAATAATGCTCGCCAGAAAACTGGCGCGTAACAGGTAGCACTATTATTCGTTCATGCCGTCGGCATGGAGAACGATGATGGATACCAAATGCTGTGCTGCCTGCGGGCAAAAGTTCGAACCGAACCCCCACTCGCCACGTCAGGCCTATTGCTCCAGCCCGCCCTGCCAACGTACCCGCAAACGCCGATGGCACAAAGAAAAGCTCCTGCATGATCCTGACTACGTTGACAACCAGGCCCGTGCACAGCAGGCTTGGTGCAGCCGCCACGCCGATTACTGGGGCAACTACCGTGGGGAGCATCCGGATTATGTGGAGCAAAACCGCGAAAAGCAACATGACCGCAATGCCAAGAATCGCGGCAAGGTGATTGCAAAGATGGACGCATCAAATAACCCCAATGACTCACTCGGCCTGCATTCCGGTCTCTACCAGATCAGTCCCGTACGCGGATCCGTGATTGCAAAGATGGACCTGTGGATCGTCGAAATCAGAGTGCTGTCACACTTTCCGATGCCGGATCAGTGATTGTAAAGAGAGGACTTGCTCGAGGCGCGCCCTGCGCCTGTTATCGTACAAGACATGTTCTCCGGTGACATCGTGCTCGGATGGTTGCACTGGAACTCCTTGTTAACAACTTGAGAGTTAACGCTTATGCTGCACGACCAATCCTCTGACTTCGAGATTGCATCACAAGGCGACTCGCCATCGCCTTCCGTGATGCGCGCAGTGGAGTACGTTCGAATGTCGACCGAACACCAGCAGTACTCCACTGAAAACCAAGCTGACAAGATCCGAGAATACGCCAGCCGACGACATATCGAGATCATCCGTACCTACACCGATGCGGGCAAAAGCGGCTTGCGTATCGATGGCCGCGAAGCGTTGCAGCGACTGTTGCAAGACGTCGAGAGCGGCAAGCCTGGCTTCGAGATGATCCTGGTGTACGACGTTAGCCGCTGGGGCCGCTTCCAGGACGCGGACGAAAGTGCGTACTACGAGTACCGCTGCCGGCGCGCCGGCATCCAGGTCGTGTACTGCGCCGAGCAGTTCGAGAACGACGGCTCACCGGTCTCCACCATTGTCAAAGGCGTCAAGCGGGCCATGGCAGGGGAATACAGCCGCGAGCTGTCGGCCAAGGTGTTCGCGGGTCAGTGCCGCCTGATCGAACTGGGATTTCGCCAGGGCGGTCCGGCCGGCTACGGCCTGCGCCGCATGCTGATCGACCAGAACGGCAACATAAAAGCCGAGCTCAAGCGCGGCGAGCACAAGAGCCTACAGACCGACCGGGTTATCTTGGTCCCCGGCGCGGACGATGAAATCCGGATCGTCAATCAAATCTACCGCTGGTTCACTGACGACGGCCTAGTCGAGTCCGACATCGCCGAGCGCCTGAACGCCATGACGGTCAAGACCGATCTTGGACGACCATGGACCCGCGCCACAGTACATGAGGTGCTCACAAATGAAAAATACATCGGCAACAATCTATACAACCGGACCTCCTTCAAACTCAAGAAGCTACACGTGATCAACACACCTGAGATGTGGGTCCGGAAGGATGGCGCGTTCGATCCCATAGTCGATGCCGAGATGTTTTATACGGTGCGGGGCATCATGCGTGCGCGTGCCAGGCGCTATACCGATGCAGAACTGATCGAGAGGCTGCGCAACCTGTACCAGCATCGCGGCTTCTTGTCGGGCCTGATAATCAATGAAACCGAAGGAATGCCGTCCACTGCCGTGTACGCGCACCGATTTGGTAGCTTGCTGCAAGCGTACCAGACGGTGGGATTTTCTCCGGATCGGGATTACCGCTATCTCGAGGCCAATCGCTTCCTGCGGCGCTATCATCCCGAGATTGTCTCCCAGACGGAAACGGCAATTGCCGGGCTGGGCGGTTCAGTTAGACGCGACCCGGCCACCGACATGCTGCTGTTGAACGAAGAGTTCGACGTCTCTCTGGTGCTGGCTCGCTGCCAGAGCCATGGTGCCGGGCGTTATTCATGGAAGGTACGCTTCGATACCAGCCTAGCACCGGACATCACGGTCGCGGTCCGGCTCGACCGGCTTAACCAGAGGCCGCTCGACTACTATCTGCTGCCCCGGCTCGATTTCGACCACACCCGCGTCAATCTACGGGAGCACAATCCTATCGAATTCGATACCTTTCGGTACGATACGCTGGACTATCTATACAGCATGGCCGAACGGGTTCGCGTGAGAAGGGCGGCCTGATCATGGAACAGCGGCCGAGCGAAATGCGGATGATTCCGATCGACCAGATCGAAACACTCAACCCTAGGGAACGCAACAATCGTGTTTTCGAGGAAATCGTCGCCAATATCCAAACGATCGGATTGAAGAAGCCGATCACTGTCACTTCAAGAAGGAAACAGGATGGAACCGAGCACTATTTGCTGATATGCGGCGAAGGACGGGTAAAGGCATTCCGCTCCTTGGGTGAAACGACCATTCCGGCGCTGGTCGTGACCGTCAGCGATGAGGATGCGCTCATCATGAATCTCACCGAAAATATCGCGCGTCGTCAATATCAACCACTAGAAGTATTGCAAGGAATCGAACGCTTACACAAACAGGGATATGACAAGAAGATCATTGCAACCAAGACCGGCCTCCGCCCAGAATACGTCCATGCCATTTTAACCTTGCTGCGGGATGGCGAAGAACGACTGCTGGTTGCCGTTGCGAAGGGACGCATCCCGATAACAGCCGCAATCATGATTGCCAATGCCGGGGACGACAACAAGGCCGTTCAGGTCGCGCTGCAAGATGCCTACGAATCCGGTGATCTGCGCGGCCAGCAATTGTTGCAGGCACGACGTGTGATTGACAGTCGGCAGTCGATGGGACGTTCGATGATACCTGGTCCTCGGCACAAGCGGAGCGACGTGACTTCGTCGAGTTTAATCCGGACTTACCAAAAGGAGGTGGCGCGGCAGAAGATGATGGTCAAGAAAGCAGAGTTCGCCCAGCAGCGCTTGCTGTTTGTGACCGGCGCCTTGCGTCAGTTGCTAGCGGATGAGAATTTCACGACCCTGCTACGGGCGGAGGGGCTCGATACCTTGCCAAAGTATCTTGCCGAACGGGTCTGGCCTTTAGGGCATGCGGCATGAGCAAGGTGGCGCTGGGCTTCATTCCGGAGCCGCTGAACATACCGATTGATCGGATTCTGCTGTCGCGCAAGATACCGCCCGAGACGACGTCCTTGCGCAAATTCATCCAGATCCGGGCATCGATCGAGGAAATTGGGTTAATCGAACCCCTATCGGTAGTGCCCACTGACAAGAATTCCAATCATTACATATTGTTGGATGGCCATGTACGACTCCTTGCTTTGCAACAATTGAACTGCACGGAGGCACTTTGCCTAGTGGCGACAGACGACGAGAGCTATACATATAACAGCCGCATCAACCGACTATCGACAGTCCAAGAACATTTCATGATTCGCCGGGCGATCGAGCGCGGTGTCACGGCGCAACGCCTGGCCAAGGCGCTCAGCGTCGACGTCAGCCAGATCACGAAAAAGCTAACACTGTTGAACGGCATATGCCCAGAGGCGGCCGAGCTGCTAGCAGATCGGCAGTTCTCATCAGCGATTTCACCCGTGCTGCGCCGGATGAAACCGACGCGGCAGGTCGAATGCGTCGAGCTGATGGTGGCGGCTAACAACGTCACGATTGCATATGCAGAGGCGATGCTCGTCGCCACACCGGCGACTATGCTCGTTGAGGGTAAGAAGCCACAGCGCTTGGGGGGCATCTCGCAGGAGCAGATTGCGAAGATGGAGCGCGAGATGAGCAATTTGCAGGTGCAGTACAAGACCGTGGAGCAAACGTATGGCCAGGATGTGCTGCATCTGGTACTGGCGAAGGGGTATCTGGCGAAACTGCTTGAGAACAAGGCGGTGTCGCGCTACCTCCAGCAGCGGCAGCCGGAGGTGTTTGCAGAATTCAAGACCATTGTGCAGACGGTTTCGATTGATCAATAAATTTTTTATTTTCAATTAGGCCCGTATCTCGTCCTGATTCGTTGCGACTTCATAACGTGGGCGAAGCGAATACCTGCGAGATCACTATTAGTTTGTATCCGAGATACCCCATTGGGAAGCTCACGACCACCCGATACCGAGGCTCCAGAGCTGCCAGGTTACGGATAGTCGCTTTAAAGAGCTTATTCACCTTATGCCCAAATTTCATCCAAGGTCTTTGCTTTAAGCAGCTTATCGATCTGGGCATAGCGTGGGGACTGCATGTTCACATTGCTGTAATCGCCACGATATATGGCTTCGATTTTCTTCGCCTTCCCTTTGAAGGTCAAAAGGAATTTACCTGTATTCTCGTACGAAGAAATCGAAGCGATTTCGGCGACATGGGTCACTGCACTGACCGGGGCCACTTGATAGGCCGCAATGTACTTCAGTTTCGAAATTTGGTGCGCGCCTATGCGAATGGCGAACCAGCAGTTCTCTGCCAGGAATCGCTTGTTGAAGCCCTCCTCCCGTGCAGGAACAACAACAGTATCGAAGGCACCGCTATCAAGCTCTTCTATGTTTTCTGCTTGCAAACTTGCCTTGAGGCCAGCAGCTTTCGGAACGGAAAAGGCATTAATTCCAAGCATCGGAAGGATGAGCAGTATATCGGACAAGAACGCCTGGACGGTGGCCTTAGCTACAGGAGACATGGAGGGCGCTGTAGGGCTATTCTTGTTTAGTAGGATCGCCCGGCCATAAGTCTTTGCTTTCTGGAGCAGTTCATATTCTAAGAACTGGACTTCGGTTTTACCAATCTTGTGATTCTTGTCGACAAAGTAGACTCCCCAGTCCCAACCCTCCTTGTTGGCGACATGATTCTTTAGTCGCTCTCCGACTGGGTCGGCCTCGCCAATATAAATCGTTTCTTCAGACACATTCCCTATCAGGATGTAGATGCCGGCTTGCTTAAAGCTCTCATCTGTTTTGAGCTCTTGCAACTGCTCTCTTTTGAACACGACACCGAAGCCGGACCAATTCGACTTGTCAATGTGTCGCACTCCCTCCGGGTCCCCGGTTGTCGAGAAGATTGTGATAGAAAATGGCGTTGGCATTGTGACTATGGATTTTTATTTTTACCCAGGCATTCTAATACACGCTGCCATAGCGAACACGCGGATGAACAGTTGATGCATATTTGAAGCATACCGGCATCAACCGTGGCCATCCTTGTCCGCGAAACCGGCATATATGCTTAACTCGATACACCGGCATTCACGCCTCTGCTATCTACTTGGCTAGCTGCCGAAGCAATCAAAAATTCAGCGAAATAATTCGTTACTCAAAAGCAAAAAAGCCCAGCAGAAGCTGGGCTTTTTGGGGCCACGCAGGGCATAGGTAAAACTAAGGCCTCAAGGGCAATGTCGTCAATGTACTGGTAAATTCACGCTTGGTCAAATCAAGATAGTGCCACCGATGCAGAACGATTTGTATAGCGCGCGTTGGCATGTGTTGCAAGAAAGGCCACTATCAAAGAGTACGAAGCACAAAAATATTCCCGAGCAGGTCTGCCTCTATTAATTCGCGCTTCCCGCTTGGCCATTCGCGCACCATGGCGCCAGGATAGTTTTGATCCCGATAAGTAATCCAGCGGCCAGCCTCTAGATGAGAGCGCGCTGCAGCCCCATCATCATGCTCAATCAGTCTTTCCAGCTCGAGCGAAAAATCGTCTTCTTGCGAGACGCGCTGATGGTTGTTTTGACTACTCATTTTATCCCCATAGAATTACCAGGCCTTCAAGAATTTGAACTAGTAGTAACCTGCGAGTAAATGCGCCTCCAAGCTTAAAAATATAGAGACACTCGGCTCTGAAATTGTGAAACTTCTCTCTGGTTTCTTCGCGTTTGGATCGTGGCTATGACGGCGGCCGTAACGCAAAAAAAGTTTAGTCCGTACCCTCCTTCGAGTATTCGAAACATTTTTTCACGCGAATTTCTCAGGGGATAGTATGTCGGTGGCCCCAGATTTTATCTGGGTTAGCATACATACGCTTGGCTAAATCGAGAAGGAAATTACGCTGACGAAACAAACAAATCGTGACCAGCCCGCGCACCGATGACAGCCAGCCGGCCGAGATCAGCAAGACGAATTAGCCCGCCACGCATAGCACCATCAGGAAGCCGTTTCCCTCCGACCAGTTCAACGTCGGGCAACAAGCGCGATAGTGCTGACGCTTTCGTACCCATAGAGTGGGCCAGATCGGCCAACGGCACAAACAACAGGCGGAACGCTAGCAACTGATGTGGCAACACCACTCGGCATAACTGGCCACGACGTTCAATCGTCTCGGATGCCAGCAATCCTTCATTCACCCAGTGATCAATGGACTCCCATTTCCAGCCGGTCGTCTTGGCAAGCTGCTGGATCGACATGCCAGCTTCGAGCAATGGCGTACCAAAATATCCCGATACGTCGCTACGTCTAAAAACTATTTCGCCGAGTGTCCGAGCATGCTTGATGGCTTTTACGTCACCGTTCGCAATGGCCTTCATCAGCGACTCGATGGCTTGCTTCTCACCCATGCGGCGGCTGGTCAGTTCCGCCCAAGTGAGTGTCGCATCATCAGCCACTGTAGTGGGTTCGGCGCCTCGATCAACACGCTCATATAAATCCAGCACGGATTGATGCGCGACCGGCCCACCTTTCATTAGATCTTCGCGCCAGTGTATATCTGACTGGATAACGCCGGCCGCTTTCATACGATCGAGCACGACGGGTGGAACACTTGCCAGCTCGCAGGCCTCGTTGTCGGAAATCCACTCGGCACGTAACTGCTGGATGCGCTCAACCTCAGCACATGAAACTTCATACACATGGCCGCGCGTGCCCGTACGCCGCGTGCGGTGCCCGCATTCGCCAGTCTGAATCGAGTCATGCAGGCGTGAAACACTGACACCTATGGCTTTTGCTGCATCTGGTGCCCGCATGTATCCAGTCGCATCTTCGGCCATAGCCTTGGCCGAATCCAGGCCCAGTACGCAATCGGATTTTTCGGCTGCGACGTCGATGATGATTTGCAGGAGCGGCTCGAGTGCTGTGCCTTGGCAGAGCTTGCGCAGACTAATATACCAATCGCCCAACAACGTATTCAGTGTGCGAGCATCCTTGCGACCGGTGGCAATGCGTTGCTCAACATGCGCCCGAAAGCCCATTGGCCAGTCGGCCAGCAAAGTTTCGAGCGGCGCGAGGAATTCAACTGCTTCAGCGACAGATTTTGGCAAGGCTGCACGGCGCACCAACTTGCGTTGTTTCGGATCTGCATACAGGCAGAGAGTTCGAATAACCTTCACCAAAACGTTGATGTCCAGGTCATGCAGAATTGGCTTCATGCTGCCAGACTGCCGGCCATTGCTTGCAATTAACACCGACAACCATTGCTGCGCTCGGGTTGCCGGCACGCGCGGTAGGCTGGTCAGGTCTTGGCCACACGAGCACAATCCTATATAGAGTCGCTCCGGCGAAAGGTGCTTTCCGCAGGCGTCGCATTGGTCAACCAGCTGTATGTGGTGCTGCGGACATGCTGTGACATAGGTGTGTTCCCACTGGTGTCGAAGGTAAGGCGATTCAGCCAAGCACACCGAACACACAGCATCAGATTGCGCGCGATGTAGTCGGCCCCAGTTGTGGCAGAGGTCTTCTTTCTGTTTGGCGGATTCAGCCCACGCCGTTTCCAAACCAAGATTACGGGCTACGTCGTTCGTGCGCATCAGCAATGCGCGGCGACTACGCTCGACACCCGCCGTGTCAGTCAGATTGCGCCAGCTGAAAAGCGCATTGTCAGCGGAAAGTCGACGATAGTACCCCATTCCAGACTCGTCGTCCCGAGGCGCATAGGTGAGGATAAGGCTCATGGTTTATCTCCTGATTTTTTACGAACCGGTACGGACGCCGTGTTGCTGGTCAAAACATGGACGTATGCCTGCTTAAGGGCGATCAGCTCCACGCCCACGTCTTCGATGCCCGAATTCTGGAAAGCCAATTTGTGCGGTGACCCCGCGTGGCTAACGTCTTCAAGTGCCTTCTGGCAGTCTGCGTATGTGATGGCGCGCGGCGCTTCATTCGCCATTGAGCTTGCCAACTCGCGCATGAAGTCGGCAAGTACACCAATCAGGCCACCGGAGAGCAAATAGCTTTGCTGCGTCAGTACGCGGGGGTGCACGTCAATGGGGTAGCCAGCCGCAGCGAACAGGCGGGCATAATTTGTGACGCATGAAACGTATGCTTTCATCTGCTCTGTATCGCTTGCGTCGTATGGCAAGAAATTGCGTGCAGGACAAGCTCGGCGACGCAGCTGTTCATTAGCTGAAAAAAGTCGTTCGAGTCGCGGAATACCAAAGAAAATTAGCGTCATGCCAAGTGTATCGGCCAGAGTCTTGAGCCAGTCGCTAGCGGCGCGCGGAGGCACCCGCGCCCCTTCATCAACTAGGTGAGCTATCTCGTCAAAAATCACCACACGTGTACCAGCTAGGCGAAGCTGCATCACCATCAAATCGAACATCGCTCCAGCCGTCATGCGGCTAGGAACCTGAATTCCCAGCGCCCGCAGTACACTTTGGGGAAGCAGTTTGGCCGTCGCGGATTGAGGTACCTCCACCACCAATACGGGAACATGGCGTCGTCCGTCGATACGGGTTTCATGGTAGTCCCGCGCCAGTGTGGCAATGAGCGAAGATTTCCCCACGCCGCTCGGACCTGGTACGCGAACGATTTTCGGTGCAAAACCAGCAAGAGCGTCATCGATGCGCCGTTTAAGTGCAGAGAGATGCGCCACGAACATGGGATGCGGTAGTTCGCAGGTTTCGATATCTCGGCGTAATTGTTGGGCTGGCGTCACAGCAGTTTTTCTCCAGTGGTTCTGTTTACGATAGTCATCAACGGTACGTCGTCGTACGAGACGGTGGAAGCCTTAGGGCCTTCAGTGGGCAACGATGAATTGGTCGAAGGTGCAGGCCCAAACGGCGCGGCCGACGAAAGCGGTCGGTCGATAGTGCGCTGAATGGCTGACTGGTCTTTAGCCCGGCGCACGGTTTCCTTGTTTTCTTCACGCTTGCCGCGTGGTTTGCTCTTCCGTGCCTTTCCATTTCCGGTGACCGCATCGTCAAGGTCACGCTGGAATTGCACCTTGTCATCTGGAACCATCCAGTCATCCATGCCCGAATCGAATCGGTTTTTAGCCTCCGCAAAGGTCCATGCAGGTGTTTCTGGACGGACGTGTTCGTGCAGCAGCGTGATGAGCGGAAGGTCATCGTCCTCGTACACGTACGCCTGGCGAAAATCGTCGGGGTTATAGACCACATGGAGCTGCGCGTGGTCACCGTACTTGGCCAGAAGATATGACATGGCTTCGCCCTTGTAACGAAATCCATGCTCAAGCGTGATGCCCGTCTTGGCACTCAACGTACACATCTTGTGATCGAAGAGCGCCGCCATCCATTCCTGACGTGACGGTGGCATGGTGATGGGATATCCCCCCTCTTCGGTTAAGTAGTTCAGGCGCTCAAGCGGTGTCTTACCCTTGACCGAATCGATCAGTAGTTCGTCCCAGCGCAGGCGATCGAGTGGAGTGTTGACCCAGCTTTCGTAAAGCCACCGGACAATCCACTGCTCAAGCGCACCGACGGTCATCAACTCTTCGCCTAGTGCCTCCGGGTCGCGCATACCATCCTTTCCTTCGAAGCGAGTGCAGCCGGGGAGGCGCTGCAACGCTTCCTTGAGTGCTCTATTCAAACGTTCGATGAATGGCTTGCCTTGAGCTTCCTTCGCCTTGCAGTGCTTGACGTCCATCTCCAGCATCTCCAAGCGAACGATTCGGCCGCCTTTGGTTTCTGGGCCATTATCAAAAATGACTTGGCTAGGCGTGCCATAGATATTCAGTGCATGGACGATACCCAGTTCCTTGAAGCGGTCCGCCTTGGCTGGCGTCAGATACATCTCGAGGCACAGCAGCGAATCCATCTCGCGCGGTGCGCCAATGACGAGATGCCATCCCACCGGATACCCTGTGCAGACATCAATCGCAAGTAATAGATAGATAGTCCGGGCGACGCCATGAGGTGTGTGCACGACGAATGGTAGATGCAGTGCATCCTGTTCAATTCGGGCGAACGGAAACGCCGCCCGGATACGTTTCTTGGCGAACGACTTACCAGCGATCCGATTGAGGGGATCCATCCGGTCGTATTCGGCATCTGCAGTCAAGTCGCGGATGGTAGCGGTCACGAATTTGCGGCTGATAGCGCATTTGGCGACATGTAAGCCGCGACGGCGGGCTTCACGGTTGATGTAATTGGTCAGGTCCAGGACCGTCCACTTGGATTCCGTGACAAGGAACTCATCCCGGATAACTCCTTCAAGAAATTCGACAAGGTCATTCGAATACCTGGCCGTTCCATTGCCTTTGTTTTTGTCACCTTTAAGAACAGGCAGACCGAGTAGTTGCTTCTTATGAGCTCGGAACAGCGTCGGACGGGACGGAAACTTGCAAGATATCAGGTTGTCCGCGTTCTCTTTCTCGTAGGCTTCACGAGCATGGGAAATCGCGGCATTAAACGATAGTCTCCATTTCGAGCAGGTAGCATCGATACGCCGCAGTACGTCATGGAGCAACCGAACCTTGGCGTGCAGTGCCGGATTATCGTACTGAGCGGCGATACCGACGCGCGGTGTCCCTTTTCGATACAGCACTAGGCTGCCGGTCGAGATTCCGACCCGGACGCCGGCTTCATCGACATATCGGTCCTCGCGTTTTTCTGCATCGAAGATATGGATGGTGCCGGCATGGATACGAGCGTCCAGCACCTCGAAGTAGCTATCCGGCTTGCCGGGCTGTGCCAATTTGTCTCCGGCGCGCAGGTCTGACATCATGACCGCAGCTCCTCAATCAAGCAAAGGTGACTCAGATCGCCATATCCGGCTGACAGCTCCAGTGCGGCAGAAATACGGTAGTGCGCCACGTCTGCCTGCAGCACACCGGTAGCTAGCAGGGGCGGAATCAGGCCCGTCGGAATCTGAAGGTTGGCGCACAGTGCGCGCTGCAGCACCGGGCCGGATTCGCAATAGCGCTCGACTCGGTCGATGATGTCCCGCGTCAGGTATGTATGAGCGCGCGCTATCGCGGGTTTCAGCAGTTGAGCGTTGAAGACGACCGGATGTCGTTCGTCCGCCGGCAAAATCACTGTAGATAGTGAATAGCAGTACGCCTCCATGATTTCCCGGGCGCGCTCGATTTTCATCCAGTACTGGTCGTCGCCCTCGTAGCCCTGGACTTTGACCTCGTACGCGCACAGCAGGCCATTGGTCTGAACCACAGAAAAGTCTGGTGTGTACTCCATATCTCCGATGCGGCAACCACGCAATCTGCGTGCCTCGGATACTTCTTCGCGCGTGAACAGCAGCCGTTCGCCGACCAAGTCGACAGTGAATGGTTGTTGCTTGAATGAGCGCACGCGTGGGTCAATGCGTAGTATGTGCGCCACCAAACGTTCTGGGTCGGAATCGACGGTGATGTGGCCGTCGGCTTTCTTGGCATAGGTGCCGATGCGAGCTTTACCGTATGTCCGGGCAGTAAGCCGGACACCGGCGTTCATTGCATTTCGGCGGCTGCGAATGCCGTAGGATGGTGAGTTTTTCATGCCACCCTCCAAGCTTCTATTGTTCGCTCACCTATCATTTTTGCCGCCATAGCATTACTTCTTGGCGCGCTTGCGCGCCGCCGTTCATTTCGATGCGGTTCCCGAAATACGTATCTGTGCTTTGCCATATGATTCCCTGTCGAATAAATTCCATGCGCATGCCGTCCTGACGCATCAAGGCGGCATTGACGTGTCGTGCCGAGCGCCCGAATTAAGGGCGCTAGCGCGAAAATGAGATAACAGGGGCGTGCGAACCCAATTGAACTGCCTGTGAGGAGTTCAAGTCGTTGACAGTGGATTCGGGAAGGACCATACTTAGTACCGGATCAGTCAATATCCAAGCAGTAAATACAAGGCCCAAGAGCTACAACTCTTGGGCTTTGGTCATTCTAGCGCCCCAACTTTGATCGCTATTGAATTGAGATTAAGTCATCGGTCGCCTCCAGTTGTGACGATGGGTTCTGCCGCCTGCATTTCAGGGGCACTCTTGATTGCTATATTGTCGATAAAAGCGCGCTCCCGTTGAGCCGCGAGCCATGTGGCCACATCCTTGACAAGCGCGAACTTGCCGCGCCGGTTTTCAATCTCGAAAACTGGGATAGGAATCGTCTTACGTGACAGTGCCTGCCGAAAGGCCTCCATCGAGGAGTATCCAAGCACAAGCCGCAGATTGTCGTTTGACACCATTGGGCCATACCGGCTCGTCAGTTCTCTGTCCAGAAGAACCGCCAGCGGCTCATTAAAATGCGTTGGATTCATGTCATCTGCTCTGTCACGATTAGTCACACCAAATATTAGCAACTCCCTGAGAAAAGTCCCAGATACGACGAGAAGTGCATTGCGTTACTCTATTTTTGGGGAAATTATTAATGTAACGTATTGAAATCAATACGTTTCTTGTATTACATGCTGTCTTTAGTAGCCCTTCACAAAATACTGAATGAGCCCAAATATCTCCTCAAAAACCGACGTTGTTGACAAAATAATGCGGATCTATTGGTACGAAGGCGTACGCTTGGCAACCGGCGTCACTTCTGCCTATGCGCTTGAACGACTAATGGAACCAGAAAGTTTCGGACGGGATAAAGATGGCACCCCATTTCATCGAAATAAATGGGCCACCTATAAGCGCGGTGATCACACGCCGGAAGAGGCACTCGTTGCGCGCGTGAATTTGCGGGTTCACGGCTCAGGTAAGGAGATCAACTATGTGTTGTGGGAGGTGTTACGCCAATGCAGCAATGTGTCAGCGAATCCGATAAAGTGGCTGCAGCAACTGGAACCAGAACTGCAAATATTAGTTTTTGACGGCAGGGATAATATTCGTAGCCGTGACTGGCCCCGAGTACTGGAAAAAATTGAGCGTCGAGCTAGCATGGATGCGCTTGCATGCCTAACGATATTGTTGTTCGTGAATTTGGAACGCGGCAACTTCGAGCTAGCATCGGAATTTGCGCGAAGCACTCTTCGCGTGCTTCTTATGCTCGGCCATCACTTCGAATGCCGGAGAGTTGGAACCGACTTATTTAATCTGTACGTTGAGCGAGTCTTCAATAAAGTTCGGTGGAACGAGCAGCGGTTTTATTTTGATGATTATGCATTTTCTCAATGGGCAAGTGTTTTGCATCTGGTTGCCCGGAATACAACTGAAGCCGAGGCACACTTAATGCCTTCACCCGAAGAAATTCGCGTTATGTGCGGGGTGCTTCGTGGGACGCGCGGCTTCGACATAACATTTGCAATTAATCCATTGATTGGGCCGGATCTGGACATTGGCCCACCTAGGAAAAAAATCATCGACGCTTTTGAGCGCGCCATTTACATTCAGAGGCAGTCAGTAAACAATATTTTATCTAGCAGGAAAAAGCATCATTCTTCGTCTGAGATATCGGATGAACATCCATCGCCGATATCCGCACAGGAATCAGAGTGATGAAGTTCTAATACCGATGCTCCCTTTGCGTCATTCAAAAATCGTCTACATGTCATGCGTATAAACTGTGGCTTAATCGAATAGGATGTACTAGATTACAAACTCCAGCGTTCGCCCCTGAATGACTCTTCGGTTTGGCAGAAATCAACCGGTCGGTTGCGGAGTCCAGTCGGCACATGATTACATATCTCGCCGGCTTTTCTCCTGGTGTTTCGAGAAGACTTCATTTCAAAGTGAAATCCGCATTAATATTGCCACTTAAACGCATGCCGAAGTAGCCAGGCATTCGTACTCGAAATAGCTACCCTGCGGTCTTGATACGAACACTACCCATGAGCCTAAAAGTATTTGTCGACACCGAATTTACTAATTTTGTTGATACTCATCTGATCAGTATTGGCATGGCCGCTGCGTCCGGCGAAGAATTTTATGCGGAAGTGCCATATCCTCTCGACAACTGTAGTGAATTTGTACGTGAAGTAGTGATTCCACTACTTGGTCGTGTGCCAAATGCCTTTTGTCCGATCGACGATCTGTATATGAAAATAACCAGTTGGTTGAAAATTATCCGGCCCCACGACGAAGATGTGGACATCTGTTTTGACTATCAAACTGACTGGGATTTATTTTCGGTAGCACTCGACGGCCGGGTGCCAGCGTGGTGCCGACCCTGCATGGTAAGCCGTAACATCAACGAATTGTTGCGATACGAATTTCACAAGAAGAACAAACTGCCAGAACATCACGCGTTATATGATGCGCAGGCAAACCGATACGCCTACCGCGAGCGGCTGTCCATATCCACGTGAGCGCATCATCGGGCGCTATCGGCATCATTTGAAACGACGACAAAGCAGTTGTCTGATTGAAGGTCTATGCAGCAAAACAACATCACCGTTCTCCTTGATAAAGTTGGGTTCGCACCGTTACTTTATTGCTCGGCGCTTGCGAGGGGAGGACGGCTAGATGATTATCAATTTTCGATGCAAATCAACAACTCTCTACACCTGTTCGTTCTAAGCATTTTCGCTATGCACTTCGTTAGCTTCATCGATCTCAAACCCGCCTTGAAGGACAAAATCATGCAGCAAGTTGGCGGCTTTAATATTCACTTTAAAGGGAGGAATAGCCTGTCCTTCAAGTGCTTCAAAGTAGGCTTTAGCTTTTTGCTTGTCGATCGTCGCCTTAAGTTCATCGAAGCGACCGTAGTCGTTTAGGTTTGCCACGGTGGTATTGGTATTCATCAGCGCGATCAGCTTGCCAGCATCAATGCCCAAGTATTTAATGATGGCTTCAACTTCCTTATTCTTTGCCTTGGCCTGGTAGTCGGTGAGGTAATCGCGGAAGCTGCGTTTAGGATCGATCTCTACATCTCCGCGGTGGATATCACGTAAAAAGATCTCAGCGATCTTTTGCTGGCCTTGCGAAAGCGAGGAAAAGGAACGTTGTAACTCAAGGAGAGTTGCTTCCCGTGCTTCCCTATCACTCCCGTTCTGCAAAACTTTGAGATATTTTTCAAAGCGCGAGTTCATGTAGTCGGCATCGATTTTGCCGGTGTCTATCTCAGTGATATGGCTATCGATCTCGAATGGGATGGCGTCACCACTGCCACCACCGCTGCTGCCAAGTTCTTTGTAGCGTTGTAGCAGAGTGAGGTATTGCCGGTGAAGAATGCTAAGCGTCACTGTTATTTTGGGGTCGCCTTCAAACTCATAGATGGTTTGTTCCCAAGTGAAGCCCTGAATCTTCGCTGCCTCAAGGATGGCGCTGAATTGGTTAAACTGCTTGGCAAAGGCCGCACGTGCACTGAGGTCTTCCGGCAACTTCATGAAATCCGTGATGCCTGCTGCGCTAAAAATGGCGCTGATTTCGACAAAGCTTGCATTCATCCGCTCTAGGTTCATCGGCAAGCGGTCGGCAAATAGGCCAATCGGTTTGTCGCCGGAATAGAGCTTCACGGCGGCAGCGACGTTACACTTCATCGTGTGGGGCTTGCGGTAATAGCGAATGGTGCCAAATGGCTTGTCCGGCCCGAACAGGCGGTTGGTGCGAGAGAACGCCTGAATGATGTTTTCATACTCCAACAGCTTGTCGAGGTAGAGCGTGTTCACCCATTTCGAATCAAAGCCAGTGAGCATCTGATTCACCACAATCAGCAGATCAAGCCGCTTCTCTGGCTCGGCCTCGATGCGTAGGTAGGGCCTTTTGTGGGCGAGGCGCGCAGCCAAATCTTTTTTGAAGTTCGCGTGCGTGCCGAAGTCAAATTTCTGCCCATAGGCTGCGTTGTAACCTTCAAGAATTTCGACCAGGCCATTCGTTTTGAACTCGGCATCGGCGGCACCGTCTTCGTCGCTGATATGCGGATCGAAGAGCGCGGTGATTTTCAAATCCGGGCACTGCGCCTTCATCAGGCGGTAGTAAATGATCGCTTCTTCGATACTGCTGGTGGCAAAGATGGCGTGGAATTTCCCGCCTTGGCTCAGCGTGACCCAGTTGTCAGCAATGTCTTGAATCACCGCGTTCTGATGCTCGTCGCGGCTGTATTGGGTGTTGGGCAGATAGTCTTCAATGCCAGATTGGTAAACGCCGGAGTTGTCCCGGTGTCCCGCCATTGGCACGTCGTGCATGTAGCGGTTGAAAACCTTCTTCTTCGCAGCATCGGCAAGCGCTTTAGCCACCGTGGTAGCTTTGGCTTTTTCCAGCGCGACGGCCTGCCGCAGGTCGCGGTCGCGGTAAGTGAGCACTTGGTAAGGATCGAAGCCGAGGACGTTCTGGTCACGGATCCCGTCGGCAATGCTGTAGCGGTGCAGCTCATCACCGAAGACATCGGTGGTGGTGTTGTCCTTGCGAACGTTCTCACGCTGGATTGGTGTGCCGCTAAAGCCGAAGAAAACCGCGCCGGAAAAGCTCTTTTTAATATCAATGAGCATGTCGCCAAAGGTGGAGCGGTGGCATTCATCAACAATGAACACAATGCGCTTGGCGCGCATCTTCTCCAGATCATCGCCTTTAAGCCCGTCCTCCTCATCCTTGAGCCGACTCATCTTCTGGATGGAGCTGACGATCAGGGTATCGGCGGGATCCGTGCTTTTGAGTTTCTTGATGAGCACGCCTGTGTGTTCCGTGGCCTGCACTTCATTGCCGTCTCCGGCGAAGTTGCGATAAGCGTTCAGCGTCTGCGTGCCCAGCTCGATGCGGTCGAGCAAAAAAACCACCTTGTCTGCATCTTTGGAATTGGCGATGAGTTGAGCAGACTTGAAGCTCGTCATTGTCTTGCCCGATCCGGTGGTATGCCAGATATAGCCGCCCAGGCGGTTCGGGTTTTTCCAATCGGTCTTGGCTACTTTGTCAGAAACGGCGTGAGCGGCATAGTACTGATAGCTGCGCATCACTTTGAGCACGCCGTCCGACTCATCCGCCACGGTGTAAAAGCCAATCAGCTGATGCGCCATTGGGATAGACAGCAGACTGGAGGTAAAGGTCTTCCAATCGTTGATCGGTTCGTTATTGAAGTCCGCCCAGTGGAAGGCGTAGTCCTTGTTGAATTTGCCATCCGGCCCGGGATTGGCGAAGTAAAGCGCCTCCGCTGGCTCCATCGCTACGAAGATTTGGACGAGCGAAAAGAAGCCGCTGAATATTCTCTCACGCGAATATTTTTGGATCTGGTTGTATGCCTGGCTTACTGGCACGCCGCTCTTCTTGAGCTCGATGTGGATCACTGGCATGCCATTGATAAGGAGCAGCAGGTCACCCCGCCGATCATTAAGCAACTGCGAGCCTCGGGCGTAGCCTGGCTGTTGCACGATCTGGTAGCGGCTTTGCCCAGCGGCGATCTCGTGGCGGTCGTAGATTTTCAGGCTGATTTCTTTGCCGAAATGCAGCGCGTCCGCAGGGTTATCGCGCTTGATGGCGACGGTCTTGCCATTGATGAAACCGTTGAGCTTGAGCGGCGTGCGCAGCGCGCTAATCTGCTCCATGATCTGCTGCATCTCGCTATCAGTCAGCGGTACTTCATTTAGCCGATTGATCCCGCGATTGTTCTCAAACAGGATTTGCTTCCAGTTCGCTAGCAAGTCCGCTTCGCTCGGACACTTCATGACATCCGCTTCGCCCCAGCCGCGCTGACGCAGCTCGTGGATGATGGCAGCTTCAAATTCGGATTCTTTGGAAAAAGTGGTCATGGGTAATCAGTAAAAAGCTTAGACAAACATCTTTTCCAAGCAGGCGGATTTGATCTGCTTGAGTTTTTGGAGTTGGATGGCGTGTTTGGAAATCAGCTCGTCCAATGTGCGGAAGTAGGTGCCGATTTTTTTTTGTTCTTTGTCCTTGGGCAGAAGAATTTTCATCTTTTCAAGCTGCTTACTTGAAACCTCTAAAAAAGTTGATCCCGATGCGTATTTCAGCGCGTGAACCTTTATCAAATGACGCATCGAAAAGATGAAATAGGGGTCTATGTCATCATGCAGAACCAAAGACTGGAACCCTTGGTTCGTGCATCCTTCTTTTGTGAGAATTGCCATGTCTCCTATACCTGCACGGCTTGTGAACAAAATGGTTCTGTCCCGCGGTAACATTTTCGCGGAGCACTTCGTCAGACCCAGCGGCGTGATTGTCTTTACACTCCCACTAGCGTAAACGTCGTCACCAATTTCCGTCGGAGAATACCAGTCGATATCACCGCCCCAATATTCTTGAATGGCAGTGCTTGGTGTGCCGCCTCCGACAATTTCACAAAGTTCGCCCAGCTTTTTCTCAACCCATTCCCCTGAGAAGCCTTTGAAACGGATTTCAGGGGTGGTGGCGCCAGGTTGAGGGAGCATCTTTTGGAGCATCGCTTTTTTTAGCGTCACCAGCTTGTCATGCTTATGCTGATGCAGCCCAATTAGCCGATCCAGCTCTTGAAAATATTCGCCAATTTTGGTTTGTTCTGTGTCACTTGGAAACCGGAACATCATTTGTCTAAATGCGCCGGTTGTGATTTGGTTAATTGTCGCCCCTAAGTTTTTTTCTATCTCTTTATCGAACTGTGATGTATCAAGTAATGCGTTGGTAAACGCAGGGTTTTCTGAGTGGATTCCAGTCATAAACGCGCCGATGACTGTGTTATCCATTCGGCTCTTTATCTGCGCGTGTTTACCAATAAGCGAGCGTGATCCGTTTCGGACTACAACGGCAATGTCACCTACTTCGACATTTTTTGAATTAACAATTTTAGGGTCAACATAGACGTTGTCTGCATTAACAATCTCACCTTTCTTGATGTTAGATGAACGCAATACAAGAGTTCCAACTCCTTTCTGAACGTTGCGTGGCGAATATGTAAGCCCGCTAAAGAATTCGACTCGTTTCCCTAATTGGTCTTCTACCCATTTGCCTTTAAATCCTTTGAAGCGAATCTTTGGAAGATTGCGGTCTATTTGCTTCACCATCTCAGTTCCTGGCAAGTAAGGTTTTTAGCTCAGTGAGACCTGTTAAGTCGAACTCATTTGCGTCCAGTTCCTCAATCATGCCCACCAGATCGCTCTCAGTTTGCTGAATATCGCGGGCGTTGTCAGCGTAGGTGATTTGGTATTTTTGCACGAGGGCTTCGAGCTTGCGGGTCAAGCTATCAATCTGCTGATCGGGCAGGCAGCGCAGCTCGTCGTGCAAAGGGGTGATCCATTTGCGTTCGAGGAGCTCGTGTACCTGCGCCCCACTCAAGCCCTCAATCGTTTTCTTAGTCTTGAGGTGGAGGGTGGCAGCTTCTTGTTTGATTGCCGCCTTCAGGATTTTTTCCTCGGCAAGCCAGTCGGCGGCCTGGATGATCTTGGCCTCATAGGATTCGGGATCGAATGTACCTGATTTCTTTGCCTCGGCGAGCAAGAGCTTAGCCTCCTTGGCGACGGCAGCACTCACAAACTTGTCGCCTGCGTCGTTGACGGTGTCGTTGGCCTTGTCTTCTTCGCTGAGGCCCTCCAAGATTTCCTCAAGGGAGGCCGTGATTTCGCTGAGGCGGGTTTCCTTTTTGCGAAGCGCGGCCAGCTCCTTCTTGTGATGCGTTATCTGTACTAGCTCAAAATGCAAGATGCGGCCTTTCCAGCCTTCTTGCACCTCAATTTCTTTGCCATCCTTCTTTTTGGTGACTATATTGGGATCCACGACGCGGGCTGCATCGAAGCCCTCAGTCTGGAGAATTTCCAGATCGACGGCGATGGGTTGCCAGTGATCGTCGAGGATTTGGTAGGCGTGGTATTTGTCGATGAGCGACAGCGGAGCGAGGCGGGTAAATATGGCCTCGCTAATGAGTGCCTCCTGCTGAGGAATCTGAAGGGTGAGCATTTCTTCAAGCAGCGCGCCGCGCAGCCAAGGGGTGAAATCGGCAAAGGCGGCGGTAAATGCTGTGCTGTATTTCTTCACCTCGCGATGTTCGCGGGTGGCCTGCGCGAGGTCTTCCACTAGTGGCGCGACGTAGGGCTTGCCGTTGTCGGTAAAGAGGGTTGCGCGCAGGCTGGGAAAAGCTTTCCAGAAATCCGCCAGGGCATTCAGCTCGCTCAGGGGAATACCGCCAAACATGGAGGCGTAGAGATCCCAACTCTCCGCAGGCTCGGAGGAATCCACATAGCGCGGGATGTTGAGGTTGTAGTCATTGGCCTGCAGCTCGGTCTTGGGGACGAGGCGGCTGTAGCGCGGCACGGTGACACGGCCGATCACAGTGTCAGCGATTTTCTTGATGTCAGAAGCGCGAAGCTTGTTGCTTTTTCCCTCCTTGGCAAAGCCCTTGGAGGCATCCACGATAAGCACATCGCTGCTCTTACGCTTTTGCCGGAGCACGAGAATGATGGTGGCGATGCCGGTACCGAAAAAGATGTTGGGCGGCAGGCCGATGATGGTTTCGAGGTGATCGTTTTCGATGAGGTTTTTGCGGATTGCCCCTTCTTCACCACCTCGAAACAGGACGCCGTGGGGCAAAATGATGGCCATGATGCCGCCCGGCTTAAGGTGGTACAGGTCGTGTAGGAGAAAAGCGTAATCGGCTTTGGACTTGGGCGCGAGGCCGAAGCGGGCGTAGCGGGGGTCACTATCTTTGTGCTGCGGGTCCCACTTTTGTGAGTAGGGCGGATTCGAGACAACGGCGTCGAGGTACAGCGGATTGTACGAATTGATGGGGTCTTTGTCGTCAAAAAACGGCCAGTCGTCTTCAAGCGTGTCGCCGTTGCGCGTGACGATATTATCGGGAAGAATACCGCGCATCACGAGATTCATGCGCGTAAGATTGTAGGTATTTTCTTTCAACTCCTGAGCAAAATATTTGATATTTCCTCGATTACCCATGTGCTTGGCGATGGCATGGCCAATATTGAGCAAAAGCGAACCAGAGCCGCTGGTTGAGTCATAAATATCAATTTTTTTCTTACCCTTTACGTGGTCCGCGATGATCTCAGAAATGAGAACGGAGACCTCGTGCGGGGTGTAAAACTCCCCCGCCTTTTTGCCAGCGTTGGCGGCGAACATGCTGATGAGATACTCATAAATGAAACCGAGAACATCGTATCCTTGGCGACCATCCATGGGGATTACTTTAATCAGCTGGACGAGCTCACTAATAGCCTTGGTCTGCTTAGCCGCCGTGTCGCCAAGCTTACTTAACCCGGTTTCCAGAGTTTTGAATATCCCTTCAAAGAGGCGCTTATGATCGGGGTGGATAAGGCGACTGAAGGCGGACAAAGCATCTCGTACTTGAGAGACCTCGAAGTCGCTACCTTGGTCGATCCAAGTCGAAAACAAATGCTCGTGAGCGATGAAATAACCAAGGTTGCGTTTAATAAAGTCGACAGTCTCCGCATCGTTTTCTGAAAGAGCACGAATATCCTCTTTGCTGAAGTCCTGAGTTTTTGCGAATTGCTCAAGCTTGTCCGAGAGATATTTATAAAAGATGAAACCGAGGATGTAATCTTTGTATTCATTAGCCTCGATTTTCGACCGCATCTGGTTGGCCGATTCCCAAATCTTTGCGGCGAGCTGTTGTTTGTTCAAGATACTTCCTATTAGCGGTATTTTGGTATGAGATTGTATGTGGGACGAGCTATGTTTGCTAGCGGTGTACCTATGATGGCTTCATAGCGGATGAGTAAGGTGCACGGGCGTGTCGCATTCTGAAACGATGAACCCGGAATTAGTCCGTACCGCCGAGATAGCCAATTGTTATTTCAACGCGGTACAAACCGGGGCGAATCTTCTCGGCCTGGACCGACCAGCCTTCAGTAGACACTCACAAGTCATCTAGCGCGTAGCGCTTTTCGAACTCTACAGGTGACAAGTCGCCAGCGGAACCATGCCGGCGAATTGGGTTGTAGAACATTTCAATGTAATCGAATACGTCTGTTGTCGCGGTAGCCCTGTTCGGGTAAATACGCCGCTTGATTCGCTCCTTCTTCAAGGCGCTAAAGAAGCTTTCTGCAACGGCGTTATCGTGGCAGTTACCGCGACGGCTCATACTCGGCACCATATGGTGGGCCTTCAGGAAGGACTGCCAGTCATCACTGGTGAACTGGCTTCCCTGATCGGAATGTACCATTACGCCGGGCCCTGGTTTACGTTTCCAGACTGCCGCTAACAATGCTTGCAACACCAGATCGCTGGTCATCGTAGAACGCGTTGCCCAGCCGACGATTTGACGCGAATAAAGATCCATCACCGCCGCCAAATACAACCATCCTTCATAGGTTCGAATATAGGTGATGTCGGTAACCCAGACCTTGTTGGGCGCATCAGGGGAAAACTCGCGATTCAGGACGTTGGCCACCACGCCGACAGGTCCGCCGCGATAGCGAGGCCTGCTTCCGTACCCGACCTCTGCACGCAGGCCGTCTCCTCTCATTAGTCGATGCACGCGGTGACGGCTGCAGGTTTCGCCCGACTCGCGCAAATCTACCGTGATCTTACGATACCCATACACACCGCCGCTGGCCAACCAATGATGCTTGATCAGGCCCAAAAGCCGTTCGTTCTCGCGTGTGCGTTTGCTAGGTGTACGGCCCTGCCAGGCGTAGTAGCCACTGCGATGAACGCCGAGTACTCGGCACATCGTGCTCAATCCAAATTCGTTGAGATGGGAGCGCATGAATGCGTACCTTGCCGCTATCCCTTGGCAAAGTACGCGGCGGCCTTTTTTAAGATATCGCGCTCCTCGGTCATGCGCTTGAGTTCCGCCTTGAGGCGCCGAATCTCTGCGTTTTGATTCAGTTCAGCCTGCTGTACAACTTCAGGTCTATCGAACTTTATCTTCCAGGCGTACAGGCTATGGGTCGTGATGCCCAATCGCTGAGCCACATCTGCAACTGAATAGCCACGCTCGGTGACTTGCTTAACTGCCTCAATCTTGAATTCATCCGTATACCTCTTGCCGCTCATCTTCATCTCCTCGGTTGCCATAAATTATGACTCGAAGATGTCTATTAGGAGCTGGCCGGTCCAGCCGGACGGATTGTTGGGTCAAATGTGTCGTCATGAACATGAAGTGCCATAGCTTTCCTATCTACGACAAAACGGCCAAATAGATCCATTAATGATAAGGTCCAAACCCAATGACGCAACCGCCAGAATGAGGCCAGGAGTTAGGTTACGCTATCACGTTGATTTAACGACCTGATTTACATAGGTACTTTTTCGCCAGATAGTGTGACATTTTCGTGCCTGACAATTCAGCTGATCGTGGCGACGCGAAAGAACAAAATTGTTCTCAAATAATTCCGTTGTTTTACAGCCAGGGATGGCACTGGCAGATGCTGCTTAGTGGACGGCATGCTCTGATCTTAAAGAACGACACAATAAGGACTAACGCATGTTGAGAATTCTTCGCAATTAGTATGGTAACGACACAGAGATATCAATCCGCCAAGTCCCTTTTACATGTAAGCAAAAAGCAAAAGCCAGCTCAACTGAGCTGGCCTTTGCTTACTAGAAGATAGGATATTCCCACTAAGTCCGGTAATTTGTTCTCATATTTGTGGGGACAATCTCACCTTCTATATAGAAACCTACAGCTATCGACGCGCATCTTTCAATAATAGTCTCAATGGATGCCTCCCAAAATCTCAAGTTATGGTTCCTGCTACACAACAAAATCAAACATCAATATTCCCAGCCTGCAGCGCATTACTTTCAATGAACGCGCGGCGTGGTTCGACGTCGTCGCCCATCAGTGTCATGAAGATCTGGTCCGCCGCGATGGCGTCTTCGATCTGGACTTTCAGGAGGCGGCGCACGGTCGGATCCATGGTGGTTTCCCACAGTTGTTCCGGGTTCATTTCGCCCAGTCCTTTGTAGCGCTGCTTGCTGACGCCGCGTTCGGCTTCGTCGCGCAGCCAGGCCATGGCCTGGTGGAAATCAGTGACGGCTGATTCCTTCTGCTTTTCGCCCTGGCCGCGACGGATCAGTGCGCCCTTGCGGATCAGGCCCCTGAAGGTGGCGGCGGCGTTGGTCAGGACCTGGTAGTCGGGGCCGGTGACGAAGTCGGCATCGATCGCGGTGACCTTGACGTTGCCGTGGTAGAGACGGTTGATGTGCAGGCGATATTTTTCGGTCTGCTCGTCCAGCTTGGCGACCACGGTGATGCTGAGGTCGTTGATGGCTTTGGTCAGCGTTGCGGCCGAGGCGATGGCTTGTTGCTCGTCGCCCAGTTCCAGCGTGACGCCGGTCATGATGGCGGACAGCGCGGCGTGATCGATCAGGCGCGTGAGGCGCGTGATGATGGCGTTGGCAGTATTGTACTGACGCACCAGTTCGGTCAGCGGTGCGCCGCTGATCGGGTCTGCGCCTTCGGCCGGCACCAGCTCGGCGTCGTTGAGGGCGATCTGCATCATGTATTGCGCTTCTTCGACATCGTCTTTCAGATAGCGCTCGTCCTTGCCGGCCTTGACCTTGTACAGCGGCGGCTGGGCGATATAGATGTGGCCGCGCTCGACCAGTTGCGGCATCTGGCGATAGAACAGGGTCAGCAGCAGGGTGCGGATGTGGGCGCCGTCGACGTCCGCATCGGTCATGATGATGATGCGGTGGTAGCGCAGTTTGTCGGCGTTGAATTCGTCCGGGCCGATGCTGGTGCCGAGGGTGGCGATCAGGGTGGTGATCTGCTCGGAGGAGAGCATCTTTTCGAAGCGTGCTTTTTCGACGTTGAGGACCTTGCCGCGCAGCGGCAGGATGGCCTGGAATTTACGGTCGCGGCCTTGCTTGGCCGAGCCGCCCGCGGAGTCACCCTCGACGATGTAGAGTTCGCACAGCGCCGGATCCTTTTCCTGGCAGTCGGCCAGTTTGGCGGAGAGGCCGAGGCCGTCCATGACGCCTTTGCGGCGCGTCAGTTCGCGTGCCTTGCGGGCTGCTTCGCGCGCGCGCGCGGCTTCGACGATCTTGCCGCAGATGATCTTGGCGTCGTTCGGTTTTTCCTGCAAGAAGTCGGTCAGGGTCTTGGCGACGATTTCTTCCACCGGGCCGCGCACTTCGCTCGATACCAGCTTGTCCTTGGTCTGCGAGCTGAACTTGGGTTCAGGCACCTTGACCGACAGCACGCAGGTCAGGCCTTCGCGCATGTCGTCGCCGGAGACTTCGACCTTGGCCTTCTTGGCGAAATCGTTTTCTTCGATGTACTTGTTGATGACGCGGGTCATGGCGGCGCGCAGGCCGGTCAGGTGGGTGCCGCCGTCGCGTTGCGGGATGTTGTTGGTGAAGCAGAGCACCTGTTCGTTGTAGGCGTCGTTCCATTGCATGGAGACGTCGACGCTGATGTTGGTGTTCTGGTCCGACATCTTTTCGCCGGTGGCCTGGAAGATGGTCGGGTTGAGGATGCTCTTGTTCTTGTTGATGTATTCGACGAAGCCGCGGGTGCCGCCTTCGAAGGCGAAGTCTTCTTCCTTGCCGGTGCGCTGATCGGTCAGCTTGATGTGCACGCCGTTGTTGAGGAAGGACAGTTCGCGGATGCGCTTGGCCAGAATTTCGTAGTGGAATTCGATGTGGGTGAAGATTTCTTCGTCAGCCCAGAAATGCACTTCGGTGCCGCGCTTGTCAGTGTCGCCGATGACCTTGATCGGGGAGACCTGGACGCCGTCGATGACTTCGATCTGGCGGTCTTGCGGAATGCCGCGCACGAATTCCATGGCGTGCACTTTGCCGTCGCGGCGCACGGTCAGGCGCAGCAGTTTGGACAGGCCGTTGACGCAGGACACGCCGACGCCGTGCAGACCGCCTGAGACCTTGTACGAGTTCTGATCGAACTTGCCGCCGGCGTGCAGTTCGGTCATGACGATTTCGGCCGCGCTGCGTTTCGGTTCGTGCTTGTCGTCCATCTTGAGACCGGTCGGAATGCCGCGACCGTTGTCGGTGACGGAAATCGAGTTGTCGGAGTGGATGGTGACGTGGATTTCGGTGCAGTGCCCGGCCAGCGCTTCGTCGATGGAGTTATCCAGCACTTCGAATACGAGGTGGTGCAGGCCGGTGCCGTCGGAGGTGTCGCCGATGTACATGCCCGGCCGTTTGCGGACCGCTTCCAAACCTTCCAGAATCTGGATGGAGGAGGCTCCATATTGACTTTGTTGCGGTGGATTGGTGTTGTCTGCTGGAACTTGGGACATGGCTACCTTCTGAAAAAACTGACGAAACTGCCTGACTGACTGCTGAGAAACTGCCGAATTCCGGATAAGGACGAACAAACGCAGGCAAAAATGGAATTCTTAAAAGTAGCGAAGGGCCGTTTCACACGGCCCCTCGTCTACTTACCAACTTTGAAAATCAAATGCGCATCGGCATGACAACGTATTTGAAATCGGCGTTGTCGGGGATGGTGATGAGCGCTGACGAATTGGCATCGCCGAGGGCGATGTTGACGTAGTCGTTCTTCAGGTTGTTGAGCACGTCGAGCAGGTAGCTGACGTTGAAACCGATGTCGACGCTGTCGCCGCCGTAGTCGATTTCGAGTTCTTCGACCGCTTCTTCCTGGTCGGCATTGGTGGAGCTGATCTTCAGGCTGCCGGGAGCAACCACCCAGCGCACGCCCTTGAACTTGTCGCTGGTCATGATCGCGGCGCGTTGCAGCGAGCGCAGCAGCTGTTCGCGGCCGATGGTGAAGTTGTTCTTGTAGCCCTTGGGCACCACGCGGGTGTAGTCGGGGAACTTGCCTTCGACCAGCTTGGAAATGAGCTCGATGTCGGCAAAAGTCAGCTTAACCTGGTTGTTGGCGATTTCGAGTTTGACTTCGTCGTCGCTTTCATCGAGCAGACGTTGCAGTTCGATGATGGTCTTGCGCGGGATGATGACTTCCTGACGCGGGAATTCCTGTTCGGTCGCGACCTGGCAGAAGGCCAGACGGTGGCCATCGGTCGCCACGGCGATCACGTTCTTGCCCTCGACCACCAGCAGCAGGCCGTTCAGGTAGTAACGGATGTCTTGCTGGGCCATGGCGAAGTGGACCATGTTGAACAGGTGCTTGAGGGTCTTTTGCGGCAGGTTGACCTGAGCGTTGTAGTGCTCGGCCTGGGCCACGGTAGGGAATTCTTCAGCGGCCAGGGTCTGCAGCGCGAAACGCGACTTGCCCGATTGCACGGTCAGACGCTTGTTCGACAGCGAGATCGAGACTTCGCCCGAATCCGGCAGGGCGCGCAGAATGTCCAGCAGCTTGCGCGCGGCGACGGTGGTCGCCATGACTTCGCTGCCCGAGCCGACGGCCGCGTTCGTGGTGATCTGCACCTCGATGTCGGTCGACAGGAAAGACACCTTTTCGCCATCCTTGCGAATGAGGATATTGGCCAGAATCGGCAATGTGTGCCGACGCTCGACAATACCGCTCACGATTTGCAGAGGACGCAAAAGCGTGTCTCGTTGGGTTTTGACCAATTGCATAGTCTGTTTATCCTCGGTAATAGTGGTTAAAGGATGTCTGGGATGTCTGGATGCCGAAGCTGCTTTCAGCATCTGCCTGCGGTACGGACCCGCCCTCAGATGCTCAAAATTTTCCCATTCGTGCGCCGGTTCCTCCAATGTGAAAACAGCCCGGTTTGTTTGCAATTGCCGGTCGCGGATTCCTTCCCGCAATGTTCCTGCCTGCTACATGGTCTGGCGTGTTCTTGACTGATTGACATTACCTGAACGCACTTAGAAACATTTGAAAACTTTTAATGAGTTTTACTTGGTGTTTCAACGGAGTTTCGCGAATTTTCCACTATTCGGGCGGCTCGGGCAGCCGCCGGCAAAACTCCGCCTTCCATTGTATCAATCATCGCCGCTAAAGCGTAATTTCTTGCTCAGCTGAAGGCGCTTTTCATGGAGATTTTTTGACCGGCGTCCCGCGACGGCATCAACCCTTGAGCGTCTGTTCCAGCACGTGCAGTTCGTGATTGCATTCCGGGCTCTTGGCGCGGTCGGCGGCGATCTTGCGCACTGCATGCAACACGGTGGTGTGGTCGCGGCCGCCGAACAGATCGCCGATTTCCGGCAGACTCTTCTGCGTCAGTTCCTTGGCCAGATACATGGCGATCTGGCGCGGACGGGCGATATTGGCGGGCCGTTTCTTGGAATACATGTCGGCGATCTTGATGTTGAAGAAATCGGCGACGGTCTTCTGGATGTTTTCCACCGAGATCTGGCGGTTCTGCACCGATAACAGGTCTTTCAGCGCGTCCTTGACGACGTCGATGGTGATGTCTTTGCCGTGGAAGCGCGAATAGGCCAGGATCTTGCGCAGCGCGCCTTCCAGCTCGCGCACGTTGGAGCGCAGGTGCTTGGCGACGAAAAAGGCGACGTCGTCGGACAGCACGACGTCTTCCAGTGCCGCTTTCTTCATCAGGATCGCGACCCGCATTTCCAGCTCGGGCGGTTCGATGGCGACCGTCAGGCCGGAATCAAAGCGCGAAATCAGGCGGTCATCCATGCCGCTGATTTCCTTGGGATAGGTATCGCTGGTGATGATGATCTGCTTTTTCGCCGCAATCAGTGCTTCGAAGGCGTAGAAGAACTCTTCCTGGGTGCGGCTCTTGCCGCCGAAGAATTGAATATCGTCGATCAGCAGCAGGTCGAGCGAGTGGTAATAGCGCTTGAAGTCGTCGAAGCCCTTGCGCTGATAGGCGGTCACCACGTCGCGCACGTATTGCTCGGCGTGGATGTAGCGGATCTTGGCGTTGGGGTTGTCGATCAGCACCTGATTGCCGATGGCATGGATCACGTGGGTCTTGCCGAGGCCGACGCCGCCGTACAGGAACAGCGGGTTGTAGGACACGCCCGGATTATTGGCGACCTGGGTCGCCGCCGCGCGCGCCAGCTGGTTGGCTTTACCGGTGACCAGATTGTCGAAGGTCAATACCGAGTTGATGCGTGACAGTTCCTGACGCGGGCGCGCTGTTTCGCGCGCCGGCGCGGGCGCCTGCATGTAGTCCTGCACCGCCATGTGCGAGGGCAGGCCGAGGCCGCTGGCGCCGCCGCCGTTGTAACCGGACGGGCCGCCCATGTTGCCGCCGGGATGTCCGTTACCGCCCAGGGCCGGATCGCCGGCGCCGGGCGGCGCACGACGTGGCATGTTGCCACGCGGATCGAGTACGAACTGCACTTCGATCGGCGCTTCCCAGTATTCGCAGGCGAGGGTGGTGATGCGGTTGGCAAACTGGGTCTTGACCCAGTCCAGCTTGAAACGATTGGGCGCGGCGATGCGCAGCAAGCCGTCTTCGTAGTCGAGCGGAGCCAGCGGCTTGATCCAGGCGCTGTATTGTTGCGGAGTCAGTTCTTGCTCCAGCTTTGCCGAGCAAGTCTGCCAAAAATTTTCCATGAAGCTTCTTATTGAATAGGGCGGACGCCGGGGCTGATGCTTTAGCCGGGAGAAGTCCCGGACGTGGCGTCGCGAAAGTGCGCTATTTTACCTGCTTGGGGATAAGTTATCCACAGGCTGAGACAGGAATTCCCAGAGCAAAAACGCATATTCAGGTTCGGGAAACCACTCAGCCGGATATTAGCTGGCAGCCAAGCCAGACGGGGCGCGGCTGTGCGAGCCAGGCCAGGGAAATGCAGCCGGGCACGCCTAATTTGTAACCATTAAAAGTAAACCGGCGGGTGCGCAGAAATTGCTTTTGGTTAATGTGGCGAAGGAAGTATTTCGGGCACGAATTGCAGCTTATCCACAAGCGCCGGGTCAGACTGCGCCCGGTCGGAGCGATTGTTGATTGTGGTCAGGCCAGCACTTCGCCATCCACAAAGACCTTGAGCTCACCGGGCTGATACTGAATCCAGGTTTCGTTGTCGGTCAGCGGCTGAGTGACGATCACCGCGACGCGGTCGTTGATCGTGGTGACCTGTGAAAAATCGACCGAGAGATCATCGTCCGACAACTTGGCGGTGGCAAACGGATGTTTGCGGATGATGTAATAGAGATGGGTCGAACAGTGGCTGTACAAGGCCGAGCCATCCGACAGCAGCATGTTGAAGGTGCCGTGACTGGCGATGTAGGCGGAGATGTCGGCCAGGGCCTGTCTGACATCCTCCAGCAGCGGCAGGGTATCGCCGAAACGCTTGCGCATTTCCTGCAGGATGTAGCAAAAGGCCAGTTCGCTGTCGGTGGTGCCGACCGGGCGGAAGGCGCCGTCCAGCGTCGGCGTGAAATTCTTCAGATCGCCGTTGTGCGCGAACACCCAGTAACGCCCCCAAAGCTCGCGCACAAAAGGATGGCAGTTGGCCAAGGCCACGCGGCCTTGAGTGGCTTTGCGGATATGCGCGATGACGTGCTGCGACTTGATCGGATAGCGCTTGATGAGTTCGGCAATCGGCGATTCGACCGCCGCCTGGTGATCGACAAAATAGCGTACGCCGGAGCCTTCGAAGAAGGCAATGCCCCAGCCGTCGCTGTGATGATCGGTCAATCCCCCGCGCGTGGCGAAACCGGTGAAGCTGAATACGATATCGGTGGGAGTGTTGCAATTCATCCCGAGAAGCTGGCACATGATGTCTTTGAGGCTGGGTGGTGTAAAAACGGGTTCAAAGTTATCACGAATGCCGACAGGCCGAGCCGGGAAATGAGGTATTTGGCAATAGAAGTTCGGGAGAACCGGGAGCTGTCCAGATTACCGGCCGCCGTGCAGACGGCAAATCCGAAACCGGCGGCACATAAAAAAAGCCCCACAGGTTTTCACCTATGGGGCTAATCCTTCCTAAAGAGGGAGGAGGAGACGCGGTACCTACTACATATTCTTCACAACTCACTGCCGGCGACGGTCGTTCTTATTTGTCGCGCGCCGCCAGTGAGCGCAGCTCGGCTGCAAAATTCGGTTGGCTATGGCTGTACTGATTGGCCATGCGGTTCAGCATCATCACGCCGCTGAACTTGTGTTGCGCGATGCGCTGTTCCAGAGACTTGCGTGGTTTGACCAGCAGCAGCGCCGCGCGCAGCACACCAATCACCAGCGGCTTGAACACCATCAACAGGGTAAACAACGCGCCCAGGCCCAGTACCGGACGCACGAAGGCGGCGGTGGTGCCGATCAGCGATTGCGCGAGCGGAATCGCGGCTTCGGCTGGGAAGGCAATGGCTAAGATGGACATGTTATTTCTACCCCTGATAATTCAAACTATTTCTCTGTTGTTGCGATGCAGTATATGTAATCAGCGGCGGCATTGCCACTTTAGACTTCTCATATCAGATATATGTTTTCTGAATAATTAAGCAAAAATGAGACAGATTAAGGGCTATAAAACCGCTCAGGTATTCAGCTTTGCCATATGAGTAGCTATCTGCAAAACCCGAGCAGACCGCCAAACGCAAAAACCGACGGGCAAAAAAAACCCCGCAGACCGAGATCTGCGGGGTTAATCCTTCCTAAAGAGGGAGGAGGAGACGCGGTATCGGGGCTCTGACGCGTTGATCGAATCAGCGTCAAACATTTGCGCGGAAACGCGCCACAACCACCGAAATTCTTTACATTAATGCTTGCAGTTCGAATTCAATCGCGCACGGCGCAATCGATATCACTGCAATTAAAACTTGTTCAATTGCGCTTCAGCTGCAAATAACACTGAGATGCAGCCGAGTTGCAGGCAATTAGCCGCGCGAAGCGATGAAACGCAGTTCAGCAGCCAGGTTAGGCTGGGTCGCTTCGAACTTGTCGGCCATCTTGTTCATGTGCTTGGCGCCGGCGATCTTGTCTTGCGAGGCGGTCAGAACCACGGCTTGCAGCTCGTGCGCCTTGACGAAATGGATGAAGATGTTGCGCATCACGGCGGCAAACTTGCTGGTCGATGCGGTCTTGGTGGTGCTTTGTGCGGTAGCGGTTGTCATGATTCGATCCCTTTGCGAAATGTGTTATGTTGCATTGCAGTGTAGTGAGCTCGCTTTTGCTTTGCCAATTTCGTTTTTGGATATCAGTTATATAATTCATGAATAGCGTTTTTCTCGTCGCTTTTCGCAGTTATGTCTTAGATTTTTTCGGTCGGGCTTTTCCGCCGAAACCCTTTCCTCTACTGGCTTTCCGCCGTTTTCAGCTTCCACTGTTCCGTAAGGGCCCGCTACCATGAGTTTCCTGACCCTTGATTTGAATCTGTTGCGTGTTTTCGACGCAGTGATGACCGAACAGAATCTGACCCGCGCCGCCAACCTGCTGGCGATGACCCAGCCGGCCGTGTCCAACGCCCTGCGCCGCCTGCGCGACACGCTCAATGATGAACTGGTGATCCGCACCGCGCACGGCGTCAAACCGACCCCGCGCGCGGAAGAGCTGTGGCCGACCGTGCGTCGGGCGCTGTCCGAGCTGGAAGCGGTCATCACGCCGGAAACCTTCGATATCACACGGGCCCAGAACACTTTCCGCATGGCCATGGTGGATGCCACCGCCGCGTTGTGGCTGCCGTCGCTGGTGCGCACCATCATGCGCGACGCCCCGCGCATCAAGATCCGCATGATGCCGCTGACCACACGCGACCCGCGCGCCATGTTGCTGCGCGGCGACATCGATCTGGCAGTCGGCTTTTTCCCTGGCGTCACCGCTCAGCTGGCCGACGGCCAGGGCATGGCCAAGTCACAGATCAGCCACGCCAGGTTGTACACCGGACAATATGTGTGCGTGATGCACAAGAATCACCCGCTGGCGAACCAGCCGATGACGCTGGATACCTATTGCGCCGCCGACCACTTGCTGGTGAGCTTGTCGGGCAAGCCGCACGCGGTGATCGACGATGTGCTGACCGGCATGAACCGCGAGCGCAAGATTCTGCTGACGGTGAATCAGTTCTTTACGGCAGGCCGGATTGTCGCCAGTTCCGACCTGATCACGGTCTTGCCGCGCCACCTGGTGGCGGCCACCGGGATGACCGAGGTGCTGGTGGTGAAAGAATTGCCGTTCCAGACGCCGGAAGAGCATGTCGACATGCTGTGGCATGAGCGCGATGCGCGTAATCCGGCACATAAATGGTTGCGCGCACATTTAAGTGCAACGACTCACGATGAATTCGGTCGTATCAACATGAAGCGCTAGAACAGACCAACATCCACGACTTCATTGCCTGTATTCACAGCCGCCGGCCCAGCCCGGCGGTGAGGCGTTCGGGGAGACCGAGACCATCTGGCGCGCGTTGATTCATTTACCGGGACCGATTCATGTCGCGTACGCCAAAAATTATCCTCTGGGTGCTGGCCGGCTTTGTGCTGGTCGTTGCCGCCATCGTCATTTTCATCCTCACTTTCGACTGGAATCGCGCCAGGCCGTGGATCAACCACCGCGTCAGCGAAGCCATCGGCCGCGAATTCGCGATCAACGGCAACCTGGCGCTGAGCTGGCAAAAACCGGATCAAACCACGCCGCCGCTGAGCGGCTGGTCGCGCTGGGTGCCGTGGCCGCGGCTCAATGCGCAAGACATCACGCTCGGAAATCCGGACGCCTTCAAGCCATCCGGCAATATGGCCAGCGTCAAACAAATCACTTTCACGCTCAATCCCTTGCCGCTGCTGGCGCACGATATTTCGGTGCCGACACTGGATATCGACAGTCCCGATGTTGCACTGCTGCGCGACAAGGATGCGCAAAACAACTGGACCTTCAAATCCTCGGATCAGCCGTCGAGCTGGAATCTCAAGCTGGGCCGCCTGATCCTGCGCAAGGGCACGCTGCAGCTGACCGATGCGATTCAGAAAGCCGATATCAAGGCTGAGATCGACACGCTCGATCCGGCGCGCGAAAAGGTTTATGGACTGGCCTGGAATCTGAAGGGCACGTTCAACAAGGCGCCGGTCAGCGGCGGCGGCAAGGCCGGGGGAGTGCTGAGTCTGCAGGATCAGAACCAGCCTTATCCGCTGCAGGCCGACCTGCATGTGGGCAAGACCTCGATCGGCGTGCGCGGCACGCTGACCAAGCCGGCCGAACTGGCGGCGGTGGATCTGCGCCTCAGCTTGTCGGGCGCAAGCATGGCGCATCTGTTTCCCCTGACCGGGGTCTTGTTGCCGGAAACACCGCCGTTCGCGACCGAAGGTCATCTGATCGGGCAGATCGGCGCCAACCAAAGCACCTGGACTTATGAAAAGTTCAGCGGCAAGGTCGGCGCCAGCGATGTCGGCGGTACGCTCAAATACGAGGCAAAGAAACCGCGTCCCATGCTGAGTGGTGAAATCGTCTCGAATCTGCTGCGCTTTGACGATCTGGCGCCGCTGATCGGAGCCGACTCCAACGCCAGCAAGGAACAACGCGGCGCCGCCGAGCGCCAGCCGAGCGACAAGGTGTTGCCGGTCAAGGAATTCGACACGACCAGCTGGGGCGCGCTGGATGCCGACGTCAAACTGACGGCACGCAAGATCCTCAAGCAAAAGGATTTGCCGATCAGCGACCTCGACGCCCATCTGAAACTGGACGACCGCGTCCTGTCGCTGACGCCGCTCAATTTCGGCATCGCGGGCGGCAATCTGCGTTCGGACATCAAGCTGGACGGCCGCGACAAGCCGATGAAGTCGCAACTCAAGCTGTCGGCGCGCCGCATCAAGATCGAAAAGCTGTATCCGGAGCTTGACGCCTCGAAGACCAGCTTCGGTGAAATCAATGGCGATGCCGCTCTGTCGGCCACCGGCAATTCGGTCGGCGCCATGCTGGGTTCGTCCAACGGCGAATTGAAAACGCTGGTGAATCAGGGCGCGATCAGTAAATTGCTGCTGGAACAGATGGGTCTCAACGTCGGCAACATCGTGGTCTCCAAACTGTTCGGCGACAAACAGGTGAAGCTGCACTGCCTGGCCGGCGACTTTCCGATCAAGAACGGGGTGATGGATATCCGCACCTTCATTCTGGATACCGACGATGCCTTGATCAATGTCGAAGGCCGGATCGACATGAAGGAGGAACAGCTGGGCCTGACCATCCGCCCCAAGAGCAAGGGCTTGCGCATCATTTCATTGCGCTCGCCGCTGTATGTCTCGGGCAGCTTCAAGAATCCCGATGTCGGGGTGGACAAGACGGTGCTGGCCTTGCGCGCAGGCGGCGCGGTACTTCTGGGTGTGATGGCGCCGGTGGCGGCGATCCTGCCGCTGATCAATGTCGATCGCGATCAACAGGCTGATTGCGCCAATTTGCTGGATGAAGTGAAGAAACAACCGGTGGCGCCGGCGCCGGGCAAGACCAGCGCCAAATAAGCCGCTCGGATCGGCAGGGCTCAGGCAGTGATGGCGTCCGGTTGCAGACCGAACGCCATTTTTTTACCAGGCACGCTGGTGCAGGCCGGTGCATTCAGGCAATGGCCGGCTTGTGGATAAAGCTTGGGATAAGCCGCGCGCAGATTGTGGAAAACCGGCCTGGTTATTCACCGCCCATTTTTTATCCAATTACTGTTCTTTTTTAATACAGGCTTTGCCAAGCGTTTATCCATTTCGCAAGCTGATGATTTGTTTACGGTAAACCGGGTTATCCACAGAAAAGGGCCTGCGTTAACTATTAGCTACTATGTATATATATCAATTTAAATTAAATACATAAAAACCCGAAATGCCTCTTTGCCCTCCGAAATCCTGAAAAACATCGTTCTTTCAGAAACCAGCCGAAACACATCAAGACCTATTTCAAATGGACGGCATCGGCTGCTTCCAGCACCAGATCCGATTCAGCGACGGCAACGCAAGGCAGTATCCATCCCTCAAGCTGCTCTTCTCTGGTGACGCCAGGCCATTCAATCTGATAACTGACACTCCCCCCCACCAACTTGCACATGCACGTCCTGCAGGTGCCATTCCGGCAGGAACTGGGTAAGCGAATCTGATTCAACAGCGCTGCCTGCAAAATCGACTGTTTTTTATTCATTGAAAACGAGAGCCCTGAGGGTTGCAGGAGAATCGAATACGAAAGCGGGGGTGGAGTGCTGTTCATGGAAGAAAAGACTGCTGGAAATAGGGTAAGAGATGTATCCGACAACCATGCTTGGCCTGAAGACACAAAAACGTATTCAGCGAAATGTTTTAAAAATGGCAAGACGCCAATGCCAAGTCTTCAAATCATCATCCAGATGAATGCAATGCCGTGTTCTGGCTTTTCACTGAAAGCGAGCACAACAGATGAATCAAAAGCAATAAAAGCCATTTTTTAAAATCGCCTGTGGATAAGTCTTTGCATATCTATTGGGTTCAATGGGGATAGCTCATGAATTCTTCACAAGCCGTTTTTCTGTCCACACTTTGTTCTTTGAATATACAAGGGTTTACACAGACTTTATCCATGCTGCAGGTTCTTGATTTTATTGCTGTAAACCGAGTTATCCACAAAATACGCAAACGTTAACTATTACTACTATGTATATATATAAACTTTTAATTTAAAAAACAGAAAAGAGAAATGCGGAGGAAAAGAGGAAAAAACATCAGAAGAGATATTAGAAAAACAATAAAAAGCAAAAACCGGTTCAGCAAAGACAGCGAATGAACCACGGACATCCGCTAAAAATAGGCGTTTGTGCTGTTTTCAGTCCTGCCACATGGTCTGCAATAGCCCGAATACGGCTGCAATGGCCTCTTCATGGCGTCGTTTCTCCAGAGTGATGAAGGACAGCTCGGTCGACAGCTCGACCGCGTCAGCGATCACCAGGCCATGCGCATGTGCCTGACCGAGTGCAATCGACTCGCGCGCCAGCGACAGACCGACCCCCGATTTCACCAGATCGAGCATGGAAGACTCCTGATCGACCAGCGCGACGGTATTCGGCTGCACCTTGTGCTGTGCAAAAACCTTGGATAACAGGCGGTGATGTGCGGATTCTTCCGGGGTCCAGATCCAGGGCAGGCGTGCCAGCTCCTTCCATCCCTTGCCATTGACGCGATTTTTCCAGCCGGCAGGCGCAATCACGTTGTAAGTGAAGGAAGTCAGCTTGATCGAATAAAAACCCTTGCCTGCGGCGCCGAGGAAAAAGCCGACATCCAGCTGTCCCTGTTTGATCGCCTGCAATACCGAACCCGAAATGTGATGCTGCAATTGCGTGGTCAGTTGCGGATGGCGTTCGACCAGCAACTTGAGAAAGGCGCCAAGCCGGGTGAATTCAGGATCGAGGATAGTGCCGATGGCCAGCGAACCGCTCAGATTGCCGCTGCTGAGAGTCAAGGTGGCAGCCTGACGGCGAAAGTCTTGCATGTCATTGATCACGCGTTCGGCCAAGGGCAGCAATTTGACGCCGGCTTCGGTCAGCCGCATGCCGCTTGCGGTGCGGGTGAACAATTGCAGATTGAGCTGTGCCTGCAAGGATTTGATCTGCAGGCTGACGGCGGGTTGGGTCACATGCAATTGCTCGGCGGCGCGGGTAAGGTTAGCTTCGCGCGCCACAGCGATAAATGCACGCAATTGCGTGATATCCATTAACAACGTCTCCTAAAAACAGGAAATGCTGCAAGTGCAGCAAAATTTTCAGGTTTTTAAATTATTAATTTGTCTTATATTGCTATTGATAATAACTCATTGGATTCGGTGCAAGAGGGGCGATATTCTTCGGAGTCAATGAAGCCGGCCGCTTTGCCGTCATGCCTGCAGACGATTTCAGAAAATCTGAAAGCATGAAGGCGATACCTGGATGTTGATGATGCGGAGACGGTATTCAATCAAGGGCTTACATCAAAAGCTTACATTTCCACCAAAGGATTTCTTATGAGCAGCGCTAACAGTCAGGTCGAGCATTTCATCAACGGCAGCGTGTCGCCTTCCGCCAGCGGACGGCGCCAGGATGTCTTCAATCCCGCCACCGGCGAAGTCAGCGGGCAGGTGGCTTTGGGCTCGGTGGAGGAAGTGAATGCTGCGGTAGCTGCGGCCAGTGCAGCGGCGCCTGCCTGGGCTGAAACGGCGCCGCTCAAACGTGCGCGGGTAATGTTCAAGTTCAAGGAGCTGATCGAGCAGAATCACGATGCGCTGGCGGCCGCCATCACGCGTGAACACGGCAAGGTGTTTTCCGACGCCAAGGGTGAAGTCACGCGCGGTCTGGAAATCGTCGAATTCGCCTGCGGCATTCCGCAACTGTTGAAGACGCAATTTACCGACAACATCGGCGGCGGCATCGACAACTGGAATCTGCGTCAGCCGCTGGGCGTCACGGCCGGCATCACGCCATTCAATTTCCCGGTGATGGTGCCCTTGTGGATGGCGCCGGTGGCGATTGCAACCGGCAACAGCTTCATTCTGAAACCGTCGGAACGCGACCCTTCGCCTTCGCTGATGCTGGCCGATCTGTTCAGGCAAGCCGGATTGCCGGATGGCGTTTTCAACGTGGTGCAGGGCGACAAGGTGGCGGTCGATGCGCTGCTGCAGCATCCTGAAGTGCAGGCGATTTCCTTCGTCGGTTCGACGCCGATTGCCGAATATATCTACAGCGAAGCGACAAAGCGCGCCGGTACTTTCCCGTTGCGGGCACAAGCGCTGGGCGGCGCCAAGAATCATCTGGTGGTGATGCCTGATGCCAATCTGGATCAGGCGGTGGATGCTCTGATCGGCGCCGCGTATGGCTCGGCCGGTGAACGCTGCATGGCGATTTCAGTGGCGGTCGCAGTCGGCAGCGTGGCCGATAAACTGGTGGAAGCGCTGATCCCGCGCGTCAAGGCATTGAAGGTCAAGAACGGCATGGAAGACGATGCCGAAATGGGCCCGCTGGTGACTGCTGCGCACAAGGCCAAGGTCGAAGGCTACATCGATAGCGGCGTCGAGGCCGGCGCCAAATTGCTGGTGGATGGACGCGGCCTCAAGGTGCCCGGCCATGAAAACGGATTCTTCATCGGCGGCAGTTTGTTCGACGATGTCACGCCCGAGATGAAGATCTACAAGGAAGAAATTTTCGGGCCCGTCTTGTGCGTGGTGCGGGTGCCGGATTTCGCCGCCGCCGTGAAGCTGATCAATGCTCACGAATATGGCAACGGCGTGTCCCTGTTCACCGCCGACGGCAATACTGCGCATGAGTTTTCACGTCGCATTCAGGTCGGCATGGTCGGCATCAATGTACCGATTCCGGTGCCGATGGCCTGGCATTCTTTCGGCGGCTGGAAGCGTTCGCTGTTCGGCGATACGCATGCCTATGGTGAAGAAGGCATACGCTTTTACACCCGCTACAAATCCATCATGCAGCGCTGGTCGGCGACGATAGGCAAGGGCGCCGAATTCACCATGCCGGTTGCGAAGTGAGTATGCTCCGCGCTTGAAGCAACACGTTTGAATTGAACATGGGTGGTCCCGGCGGCGCGTTGGCGTTGAGCTTTTGCCGGGACCACACGCATGGTCTGATAAAAATAAGAAACAAGAACACATCCAAAAATAAAACGGAGACAGCATGGAATCAGCAGGTCAATACGATTACATCATCATCGGCGGCGGCACTGCCGGTTGCGTGCTGGCCAATCGTCTGAGCAAGGAGCGCGGAGTGCGGGTGCTATTGCTGGAAGCAGGCGCCCGCGACGATTATCTGTGGATCCATATTCCGGTCGGTTACCTGTATTGCATCAACAATCCGCGTACCGACTGGCTGTTCAAGACTGAGGCCGATCCCGGCCTGAACGGTCGCAGTCTGATCTATCCGCGCGGCAAGGTGCTGGGCGGATGTTCATCGATCAATGGCATGATTTACATGCGCGGTCAGGCGCGCGATTACGACGAATGGGCTGCGCTCACCGGCGACGACAGCTGGCGCTGGAATCAGGTGCTTCCCCTGTTCCGCAAGAGCGAAGACTACTATGGCGGCAACGATGAATTCCATGGCAGCGGCGGCGAATGGCGGGTTGAAAAACAGCGCCTGAAATGGGAAATTCTGGAAGCCTTCCGCGATGCGGCGGAGCAGACCGGCATTCCCAAGACCAATGATTTCAATCGCGGCGACAACGAAGGTTGCGGCTATTTCGACGTCAATCAAAAACGCGGCATACGCTGGAATGCATCCAAGGCTTTTCTCAGACCGGCGATGAAAAAAGGCAATCTGGACATCATGACCGGATCGCACGTGAAGAAGCTGCGCTTCAGGGAAGGACCCGACGGGCCGGTCTGTTGCGGCGTGGAATTCACCGGCGGCAATGGCGAGTGGTACGCTGAATCGACGCGTGAAACCATCCTCTGCGCGGGCGCCATCGGCTCACCGCATATCTTGCAAATGTCGGGTGTCGGCGCTGCCGGTTTATTGCAGCAGCATCAGATTCCGGTGGTGAAAGATTTGCCGGGCGTCGGTGAAAATTTGCAGGATCATCTGCAGATCCGCATGGCCTTCAAGATCAAGGGTGCGAAGACGTTGAACATGATGGCCGGCAATCTGTTCGGCAAGATGATGATCGGTCTGGAATACATGCTGATGCAAAGCGGACCGATGTCGATGGCGCCCTCGCAACTGGGCGCATTCGCAAAATCCGATCCCTCGCAGAGCAGCGCCAATCTTGAATATCACGTGCAGCCTTTGTCGCTGGAAAAATTCGGCGATCCCTTGCATGCCTTCCCGGCCTTCACCGCCAGCGTCTGCAATCTGCGACCGACATCGCGCGGCCATGTACGGCTGGCTTCGCTTGATCATGCGTTGGCGCCGAAGATCACCACCAATTATCTGAGCACGCCGGAGGACCTGAAAGTGGCGGCCGATTCGCTGAAACTGACGCGCCGCATTGCAGCAGCGCCGGCCCTGAAAAAGTATTCGCCTGAGGAATTCAAACCGGGTCTGCATTATCAGACCGAAGAAGATTTGTACCGCGCCGCCGGTGAAGTCGGCACCACCATTTTCCATCCTGTGGGCACTTGCCGCATGGGGCGCACGGACGACGCGATGGCGGTGGTGGACTCGCATTGCCGGGTACGCGGTATCGCCGGATTGCGGGTGGTAGACGCATCCGTGATGCCTACGATCACATCCGGTAATACCAACTCGCCGACCGTCATGATCGCCGAGAAAGTCGCGTCCCATCTGCTTTCCGCGCATTAAAACGAAAAAAGTCGAGGTCGAACCAATACGGTGTTTATACGTATTGTAGTAATGGTACGACTCGGCTACTATGCGCCAAATATAAAAAAAGCTTATCGCACCGCCATACGAAATATAAAGGGTGATCGGCGCACATTAAAAATGTGCGCGGATTGCTGCAAGGCTGCCACGATGACCGGAAAACGGCGGGTGGTATTAATGGAGAAGATGAGGCGAGACAATGACAGACGTCATTCTGGAGACAAAAAACCTGACGAAGGAATTCAAGGGTTTTACAGCAGTGAGCGCGGTCAATCTGAAGATAGAGCGCGGTCACATTCATGCATTGATCGGACCTAACGGCGCCGGCAAAACGACTTGCTTCAACTTGTTGACCAAGTTCCTGGTGCCAAGCTCGGGGCAGATCATATTCAACGGCAAAGACATCACGGCTGAGGCGCCGGCGCAGATCGCGCGCCAGGGCATCATTCGTTCCTTTCAGATTTCTGCAGTGTTTCCGCACATGAGCGTGCTGGAAAACGTGCGCATCGGCTTGCAGCGCAAGTTGGGTACGTCCTTTCATTTCTGGAAGAACGGCAACAGCCTGCATCAGCTGGATACCCGTGCCATGGAATTGCTCGATGAAGTCGATCTGACCAGCTTTGCCCACACCACCACCGTCGATCTGCCTTATGGCCGCAAGCGTGCGCTGGAAATCGCCACCACGCTGGCGATGGAGCCTGAGCTGATGCTGCTCGATGAGCCGACTCAGGGCATGGGCCACGAAGACGTGGATCGGGTGACGGCGCTGATCAAGAAGGTCTCGGCCGGTCGCACCATCCTGATGGTGGAGCACAACATGAGCGTGATCTCGGGCATCTGCGATCGCATCAGTGTGCTGCAGCGCGGCGCGGTGCTGGCCGAAGGCAACTACGCCGAAGTCTCGCGCAATCCGCAAGTGATGGAAGCCTATATGGGCACCGTCAGCGGCGAACTGGAAGGAGCGCACGCATGAGCACCGCTACCCGTCCGCAAGTCAGTATCACTTCCACCAGCAACAAGCCGCTGGCGCTGCAGATCAGCGATCTGCAGGCTTGGTACGGCGAGTCGCACATTCTGCACAACGTCAACCTGAACGTGCATCAGGGCGAAGTGGTGACGCTGCTGGGCCGCAATGGCGCCGGCCGCACCACCACGCTGCGTTCCATCATGGGTCTGACCGGCACCCGCAAGGGATCGATCAAGATCAATGGCGTCGAGACCATCAGTCAGCCAACCCACAAGATCGCGCATCACGGTGTCGGCTACTGCCCGGAAGAACGCGGCATCTTTTCTTCGCTGTCGGCGGAAGAAAATCTGATGCTGCCGCCGTTCGTATCGAAGACCGAAAAGGGCATGTCGATCGACGAGATCTACGACATGTTCCCGAATCTGAAAGAGCGCCGCAACAGCCAGGGCACGCGTTTGTCCGGCGGCGAACAGCAGATGCTGGCAGTGGCGCGCATCCTGCGTACCGGCGCCCGTCTGCTGCTGCTAGACGAGATTTCGGAAGGTCTTGCGCCGGTGATCGTGCAAGCCCTGGCGCGCATGATTCTGGCCTTGAAGGCGAACGGTTACACCATCGTGATGGTGGAACAGAACTTCCGTTTCGCGGCGCCGCTGGCCGATCGTTTCTATGTGATGGAACATGGCCAGATCGTGGAAGCCTTCGAAGCTTCGCAGCTGGAAGCCAAGATGCAGACGCTCAACGAATTGCTGGGCGTCTGATTTTTCAGGCTGAAGGCTGTGAATGCAGACAGGCCGGCACGCATCGTCGCCGGCCTTTTCCAGAAAAAATAATATCCAAATCAGCAGCAGGAATTGATGCAAGCGAGTGATCCTCGCGCGCGTCCACAGCAGTCTCGCAGGTCTACAGATCAATCATTCAAGCGGGCTTCATAACAGAGGAGATGAACATGAAACTTAAGACAATGGCATTGGCCGTCACTACCGCGGCTGCAGCATTTTCGTTTGCGACACCGGCATCGGCACAGATCTCCGGCGACGTGATCAAGATCGGTTTCATCACCGACATTTCGGGCGTGTACTCCGACATCGACGGTCAGGGCGGCGCGGAAGCCATCAAGATGGCAATCGCCGACATGGGCGGCGCCATCAACGGCAAGAAGATCGAACTGCTGGTCGCGGATCACCAGAACAAGGCCGACGTCGCCGCCAGCAAGGCGCGCGAATGGTTTGATCAGCAGGGCGTGGATGTGCTGATCGGTGGTACCAATTCCGGCACAGCGCTGGCGACTGCCAAGATCGCTGCGGAAAAGAAAAAGGTCTACATCCAGGTCGGCGCCGGTTCGGCCCGTCTGACCAATGAAGAATGCTCGCCGTACACCGTGCACTACGCTTACGACACCGTGGCGCTGGCCAAGGGTACGGGTTCGGCGGTGGTGAAGCAGGGCGGCAAGAACTGGTTCTTCCTGACGGCCGACTATGCCTTCGGTCATTCTCTGGAAGCGGACACCAGCACCGTGGTCAAGGCATCGGGCGGCACCGTGGTGGGCGCCGTGCGCCACCCGCTGGGCGCATCCGACTTCTCGTCCTTCCTGCTGCAGGCGCAATCGTCCAAGGCCCAGATCATCGGTCTGGCCAATGCCGGCGGCGACTTCATCAACTCGGTCAAGGCCGCCAATGAATTCGGCATCACCAAGACCGCCAAGCTGGCCGGTCTGCTGGTGTTCATCAACGACATTCACTCGCTGACGCCGAAGCTGACCCAAGGTCTGTATCTGACCGACAGCTGGTATTGGGACGCCAATGAAGAAACCCGCAAGTGGTCCAAGCGCTTCTTCGAAATCCGCAAGAAAATGCCATCCAGCCTGCAAGCTGCCGATTACTCCTCGGCCATGCAATATCTGATGGCGGTGAAGGCCATCGGTAGCGATGACTCGGACAAGGTCATGGCGCAGCTGCGCAAGACCAAGTTCAACGACATGTACCAGAAGAACGGTTATCTGCGTGCCGACGGCCGCGTGATGCACGACATGTATCTGTATCAGGTCAAGGCGCAGGCCGATTCCAAGTACCCATGGGATTACTACAAGCTGGTGGAAACCATCCCGGCCGAACAGGCCTGGACCACCAAGGCTGAATCCAAGTGCGCAGCCTGGAAATAAGCCGGCGCTGATGGTTTGATGGACTGACGGCCGTGATGTTGTTCTGAGCGATCTTTGGATTGAATTCAGACGGCGTCACGGCCGGCTTCACGATCCAGGTTTTGCGTACTTCTATAGTTGCTTTAAAGAAATTACAGGCAATTCATTCTCTGCTTTTGCGCCATGGCTGTTTAGCTGCATAGCTGTTCGCTACCCGCTCACTCTTTCTGGATGAACGAGTTTTATGGAAATTTTCGGCATACCCTTGCAAGCCTTCCTGAGCCAGCTCCTGCTGGGACTGGTCAACGGCTCTTTCTACGCGATGCTGTCGCTCGGGCTGGCGGTCATCTTCGGCCTGCTCAATGTGATCAACTTCGCGCACGGCACCTTGTACATGCTGGGCGCGTTCGCCGCATGGTTAGGGCTGACCTATTTCAATCTGAATTACTGGGTGATGCTGATCCTGGCGCCGATTCTGGTCGGCCTGTTCGGCATCATTATCGAGAAGACCATGCTGCGCTGGCTGTACAAGCTGGATCACCTGTATGGCCTGCTGCTGACCTTCGGCATCACTCTGATGGTGGAGGGCATCTTCCGCTCGATCTACGGCGTCTCAGGCCAGCCTTATTCGGTGCCTGACGCCTTGCAGGGTGCCACCAATCTGGGCTTCATGGTGCTGCCGAATTATCGCGCCTGGGTCGTGGTGGCTTCGATCGTGGTGTGCTTCTCGACCTGGTTCGTGATCGAAAAGACCCGCCTTGGCGCCTACCTGCGCGCCGGCACCGAGAACCCGAAACTGGTGGAAGCCTTCGGCATCAACGTGCCGCTGATGGTGACCTTGACCTATGGCTTCGGCGTTGCGCTGGCCGCCTTTGCCGGCGTGCTGGCGGCACCGGTGATCCAGGTCTCGCCGCTGATGGGTTCCAATCTGATCATCGTGGTGTTCGCGGTGGTGGTGATCGGCGGCATGGGCTCCATCCTCGGCTCCATCGTTACCGGCCTCGGCCTCGGCGTGGTTGAAGGCCTGACCCGGGTGTTCTACCCGGAATTGTCGGCCACCGTGGTGTTCATCATTATGGCGATCGTTCTGATGATTCGCCCGGCCGGCTTGTTCGGCAAAGAGAAATAAGACCGGAGACGCTGCATGAACAAGAAAATCGGAATTGTCGTTTTATTAATTCTTGCGCTGGCCGCACCCTTCGGGCTGTATCCGGTGTTCCTGATGAAGATGCTGTGCTTTGCATTGTTTGCCTGCGCCTTCAATCTGCTGATCGGCTACACCGGTCTGCTGTCCTTCGGTCACGCTGCCTTCTTCGGCTCAGCCGGTTATGTTGCCGGTCACGCGTTGAAGGTCTGGGGTCTGCCGACCGAACTGGGACTGATCGCGGGCACCGCAGTGGGCGCCTTCATCGGCCTGATCATGGGCTTGCTGGCGATTCGCCGGCAGGGGATTTACTTCACCATGATCACGCTGGCGCTGGCACAGATGCTGTTCTTCGTTGCCCTGCAGGCGCCGTTCACCGGTGGCGAAGATGGGCTGCAAGGCGTACCGCGCGGCAAGCTGCTGGGCGTGATCGATCTGTCCAGCGACATGACGCTGTACTACGTGGTGCTGGCGATTGCCATCATCGGTTTCTCGCTGATCGTGCGCACCATCAATTCGCCGTTCGGCCAGGTGCTCAAGGCGATCAAGGAAAACGAACCACGCGCCATCTCGCTCGGCTATGACGTTGACCGTTACAAACTGCTGGCCTTTGTGCTGTCCGCAGCGCTGACCGGTCTGGCCGGCGCCACCAAGACGCTGGTGCTGGGCTTCGAAACCCTGACCGATGTGCACTGGAGCATGTCCGGGCTGGTGGTGCTGATGACCTTGGTCGGCGGCCTGGGCACCATCATCGGTCCTATCGTCGGCGCCGTGATCATCATCATGCTGGAAAACAAGCTCGGCGATATCGGTAACTGGCTGGCCAGCGTGACGCACATCGAGTGGTTCAGCACCCTGGGTGATTCGGTCACCATCGTGACCGGCTTCATCTTCATCGTTTGCGTGCTGGCCTTCCGTCGCGGCATCGTCGGTGAAATTCTGGCGCTGGCCAAACGCGGTGGACCAAAGAGCAGTAGTGCGGGTCACTGATCCTTGACCTGATCGCGATATGTAGGAGTTGTTGATCTCCTTAAAAGTTAAAGAACTGGGTTTTACCGTTACCGCCGGCATTCATCGAAAGATGATTCCCGGCGGTAATTTTTTGTGGACTACGGATTTCTCCGATTTGAATAGAGAATTTCCTAAAAAATTTGCGATGTTTTTGGGGTAGGCCTGGGTATAGGGAAGAAAAGTCATTTTTTATTTCAAATTCTTCGCAGGCATTTTCCTTGGCCGTCATTTTTTAAAAATCCGAAAAGAACAGATACGCATTCTTTTGCCTGAATCTGTTACGGATCGTCTTCAGGCCGACGCGGTAAAATGGCGCGCCTTGTGGATATGCCGTTTTTGATGAGCGACTGTCTATCCCGATTTCCTTATTTCCTCGAAAGTAGTGCATGCAAGTAGCAGTGGTTTTCAAGCAGGTGGTGATCCATGCCTGACTATCTGATCTTATGTGCCGGCGCATTCGTCGCCGGATTGATTGATGCAGTGGTGGGCGGAGGAGGGCTGGTGCTGATTCCGACCTTGTTTTCAGTCTTCCCGAATACGGCACCCGCGACGCTGCTGGGCACCAACAAGGTCGCCGGCGTGATGGGCACCAGTGCTGCAGCCATCAATTTCGCCCGTCGCGTGGCGATACAGTGGAGTGCTGCGACGCCGGCAGCGATCACGGCATTTGCCTTGTCCTTTCTTGGGGCCTATGTTGTCACCCACATCCCGACCGAGCTGATCCGTAAGGCGCTGCCTTTTGTATTGATAGCGGTGGCGGTTTACACCTTGAAGAAGAAGGACTTCGGCCAGACGCACGCGCCTACACTGAGCGGCCGGCGTGAGATGTTGTATGCCATGTTGATAGGCGGGGGCGTAGGGTTCTATGACGGCGTCTTCGGCCCGGGCACCGGCAGTTTCTTGGTTTTCCTGTTCGTGCGCGTGTTCGGCTACGACTTCCTGTCGGCTTCCGCCGTGTCCAAGGTTGTCAACATCGCGACCAATCTGGCGGCCTTATGCTGGTTCAGCTACAGCGGGCACGTGATCTGGCAGCTGGGTTTCATGATGGCGATCTTTAATATCGCGGGTTCGCTGGTGGGCACCAAGCTTGCGATAAAACACGGCAGCGCATTTGTACGCAAGCTGTTCCTGTTTGTCGTGACGGCTTTGATTTTGAAGAGTGGTTACGATGCCTTCTTGCGTTAAAACGAGACCGATATGTTTCACGTGAAACAGCTCAGAATGATTGATTCAGTCTGATTTAAAAAGCGAGGCAGAAATGTTTCGCTTTTTTTATGTGTGTCAGCGTGGCAATTTCAGCGCTACTTTTTGCACCGAATTCTCGCTTACTGTTTCACGTGAAACAGCGAGGAGGGCTCTGTCGAGGATATTGGCATGACGAGGCGATAGCTGTTTTGTATCGCGACAAGGCGATTTCAACCTCCTGCGCCAAGCTCATCTTGTGCAGATATGCGACGCTGATTGGCCTCGTCAGCGGCGATACCAGGCAGTAAACGCGGGGTGCATTCATACCTGTCTCGAAAAGACTTTATAATCTCGCCTCTGTTCACGCTCCCCACCGAGGCGCACCATGCTATTTCCTACCGAATTTGATGTCATCGTTGTTGGCGGCGGCCATGCCGGCACTGAAGCTGCGCTGGCTTCTGCGCGCATGGGGCAGAAGACTTTGCTGCTGACCCACAATATCGAAACCTTGGGCCAGATGTCCTGCAATCCATCGATTGGCGGCATTGGCAAAGGGCATCTGGTCAAGGAAGTGGACGCCATGGGCGGCGCGATGGCGATTGCCACGGACGAAGCAGGCATCCAGTTTCGCATTCTCAATTCATCCAAAGGCCCGGCCGTGCGCGCGACCCGCGCCCAGGCCGACCGCATTCTGTACAAGCAGGCGATCCGTTCACGTCTGGAAAATCAGCCTAATCTGTGGCTGTTTCAGCAGGCGGTCGACGATCTGATGGTCGAGGGCGACCGCGTGACCGGCGCCGTGACCCAGGCCGGTATCCGTTTTCAGGGCAGGGCGGTGGTGCTGACTGCAGGTACTTTCCTGGACGGCAAAATCCACGTCGGCCTCAGCAATTACGCCGGCGGTCGCGCCGGCGATCCACCGGCAGTGTCCTTGTCGGCGCGTCTGAAAGAATTGAAGCTGCCGCAAGGCCGTCTGAAAACCGGCACGCCGCCGCGCATCGACGGTCGTAGCATCAACCTCGCCGCGCTGGAAGAACAGCCGGGCGACTTTGATCCGATTCCGGTGTTCTCGGTGATGGGCAATGCCGCCATGCATCCCAGACAAATGCCTTGCTGGATTACTCATACCAACGCCCAGACCCACGACATCATCCGCGCCGGTCTGGATCGCAGCCCGATGTACACCGGCGTGATCGAAGGCGTCGGCCCGCGCTACTGCCCGTCGATTGAAGACAAGATTCATCGCTTCGCCGGCAAGGACTCACACCAGATCTATCTGGAGCCGGAAGGCCTGACGACGAACGAGTTTTACCCCAACGGCATTTCCACCAGCCTGCCCTTCGACGTGCAGCTGGCGCTGGTGCGGTCGATGCGCGGCATGGAAAACGCCCACATCCTGCGTCCCGGTTATGCCATCGAATACGATTATTTCGACCCGCGCGGCCTCAAGGCTTCGCTGGAAACGCGCCAGGTCCAAGGTCTGTTCTTCGCCGGCCAGATCAACGGCACCACCGGCTACGAAGAAGCCGCAGCCCAGGGCATGCTGGCCGGACTGAATGCAGCCTTGCAGACGCAGGGCCGCGAAGCCTGGACCCCGCGCCGCGATGAGGCCTACCTCGGTGTGCTGGTGGATGATCTGGTGACGCAGGGCGTGCAAGAGCCTTATCGCATGTTCACCAGCCGCGCCGAATATCGCCTCAGCCTGCGCGAAGACAATGCCGATCTGCGCCTGACCGAAATCGGCCGCAAGCTGGGTTGTGTCGGCGACGCCCAGTGGGAAGTGTTCGAGCGCAAGCGCGAAGCCGTGGCGCGCGAGCTGGAGCGCCTGAAGTCAACCTGGGTCAATCCGCGCATCGTGCCGGAAGCCGAAGCCGAACGTGTGCTCGGCCGCTCCATCGAGCGTGAATACAATCTGGTCGATCTGCTGCGTCGTCCGAATGTGAACTATGAATTGCTGATGAGCCTGAGCGGCGCCGAAGGTCAGGCGCTGGCCGGTCCCGGTGTGGAAGACGACGCTGTGCGCGAACAGGTCGAAATCCAGATCAAATACGCCGGCTATATCGACCGGCAGGCGCGCGAAGTCGGTCGTCACGAACACAATGAAAATCTGAAGCTGCCGCTGGAGCTGGATTACATGGAAGTGCAGGCGCTGTCCATCGAAGTCCGCCAGAAACTGAACAAGCACAAGCCGGAAACCCTGGGCCAGGCCTCGCGCATCTCCGGCGTGACGCCTGCCGCCTTGTCGTTGTTGCTGGTGCACCTGAAGAAGGGCGGTCTGAAATTGCAGACCGCAGCCGAAGCCGGCGCTCCAGGCAGCGAGACTTCAACCGGACAGGCGGCTTAAGATGCAGATGGCAACAACGCAGACTCCTGAACAAATGGCGCAGGTGCTGGAACAGGGCGCCAAGGCGCTGGGCCTGCAACTGAGTCCGGCGCAGCAACAGAAACTGCTGGCGTATCAGGCCTTGCTGGCCAAATGGAACAAGGTCTACAACCTGACCGCCTTGCGCGATCCGGCCCAGATGATGACGCATCACCTGCTGGATTCGCTGGCGGCGGTCGCGGCATTTGCCGGCGCGCAGCGCGTACTGGACGTCGGCGCCGGCGGCGGTTTACCCGGCATCGTGCTGGCCATCTGGGCAGCCGAAGCCGAGCCGCAGATGCAGATCACGCTGGTCGACACGGTGCAAAAGAAGACGGCGTTCCTGACGCAGGTGAAGGCCGAGCTGAGTCTGAGCAATGTCAGCGTGATCCATGCCCGCGTCGAAGAGTTGCCGCATGAGCAACAGTTCGACGTGATCACTTCGCGCGCCTTTGCGGAACTCAAAGACTTCATCGACTGGTCGAACCACCTGTTGCAGCAGGGCGGACATTTCCTCGCGCTCAAGGGTGTGCTGCCGCAAGCGGAAATCGACCGGCTCCCGTCCGGCTGGCAGGTCAGCAAGATTCAGGCCTTGCAAGTGCCGGGGCTGGATGCGGAGCGGCATTTGATTTTTATAAACAGAATTGCTTTATAGAAAGAATTGCCAGATGAACTCACAAACAATATCAAAACTTTCTAAAATTACTCAAGTTGCCCGCAAGGCCGTGCAGCCTTTGCTGCTGACGGCAGCCCTGAGCGGCGTGCTGGGCCTGTTTCTCGCGGCAGCGCCGGCAGTGCAGGCCCAGGAAGTCAAAACCGTGCCCAGCGTCGATCTCAAGCGTTATGTCGGCAAATGGTACGAGATTGCCAAATTCCCCAACACCTTCCAGAAGCAATGCATCTCCGGCACCACCGCTGAATACCGGGCGCGTGATGACGGCGATATCGACGTCGTCAATCGCTGCACCACCGGCAAGGGCGCAGACGAGGCCCAGGGCTTGGCCAAAGTGGTCGCCGGCAGTAACAACGCCAAGCTGCAGGTGCGCTTCGCTCCCGCCTGGCTGTCGTGGTTTCCGATGGTCTGGGGCGATTACTGGATCATGGAGCTCGACCCCAATTACACGCTGGTGACGGTCGGCACGCCCTCGCGCGATTACCTGTGGATTCTGTCGCGGACGCCGACCATCTCGCCTGAGCAATACGAGAATGCGGTGAACAACGCCACCAAGCAGGGCTTCGACACCTCGCGGCTGGTGAAGACAGTGCAGGCGCCGGAATAAGCGGCAGCGGCAACAAGAAACCGCACACACATACAAGCATCAACGGATGCCCTTGGAAGGGCACAGGAGACATCATGCAGGCCCTCTTTCATTCCATCGGCGTCACCGATATCTGGCAACTGATCGCCGCCACCATGGTGTTTCTGCTGCTGCCCGGGCCCGGTACCTTCTGTGTGCTGACCTGTTCGGCCAAGCATGGTCTGCGCGGTGGATTTACGGCGATGGCCGGTTTGATGCTGGGCGATATCGTGCTGATGTTTCTGGCGGCGATCGGCGTGGCGGCACTGTTGCACGCCAATCCGCTGCTGTTCAAAGGCATGCAATATCTGGGCGCGGCCTATCTGGCTTACCTCGGCCTGCGCCTGCTGTTTGCAAGAGGCGAAGGCGGTGGTACAGTCGTACCCTTTTCCAACGCGGCGGATTTCCGGCGCGGCTTTCTGGTGACGCTGATCAACCCGAAAGCAATCGTGTTCTACATGGCGTTTTTCCCGCTGTTCATCGATCCGGCCACGCAGCAAGGCGCGCTGACTTTCGTCACGATGGGCGCCGTGATCTGCTGCTGCACCCTGTTCTACGGCACGCTGCTGGTACTGGCGGGTAACGCCGCCGCGCGCCGTCTGTCGCGCAATCGCACCATCGCCACGCTGGCCTCGCGCGCGGCCGGTGTATTCCTGATCGGCTTCGGCATCAAATTGACTACTCAATAAAAAGACTATGGCTAAAATTTTTTGCGTCGCCAATCAAAAGGGCGGCGTCGGTAAAACCACCACAGCAGTCAATCTCGCCGCCGGTCTGGCGCAACTCGAGCAACGTGTTTTGCTGGTCGACCTCGATCCCCAGGGTAATGCCACCATGGGCGCCGGCATCAACAAGTCGACGCTGGAAGGTTCGATCTACGAAGTGCTGCTCGGCATGGCCGACATCAAAAGCGTGCGCAAGACCTCGGAAGCAGGGCGCTTCGACGTGCTGCCGGCCAATCGCGAACTGGCCGGCGCAGAAGTCGAAATGGTGGAGCTTGAAGAGCGCGAATCGCGCCTCAAGAACGCCTTCGCCGCCGTCGCCGACGACTACGATTTCATCCTGGTCGATTGCCCGCCGGCGCTGTCGATGCTGACCCTCAACGGCCTGTGCGCGGCGCATGGCGTGATCATTCCGATGCAGTGCGAGTACTACGCGCTGGAAGGTCTGTCCGACCTGGTCAACACCATCAAAAAAGTGCACGCCAAGCTCAATCCCGACCTCAAGGTGATCGGTCTGCTGCGCGTGATGTTCGACCCGCGCATGACGCTGTCGCAGCAGGTTTCCGAGCAGCTGGAACAGCACTTCGGCGACAAGGTCTTCAAGACCGTCATCCCGCGCAACGTGCGTCTGGCGGAAGCGCCGTCCTACGGTCTGCCGGGCGTGACCTTCGATCCCGCATCCAAGGGTGCGCAAGCCTACATCGCGTTCGGCGCGGAAATGGTGGAGCGCATCAAGACGCTGTAAGCGAGGGCAAGGTCCTTCGGCGGCGTCTCTTTTTTCAGGTAATTTTCATGGCAACACATATGGCAACCAAAAAATCCAAAGGTCTGGGACGCGGTCTCGATGCATTGCTCGGCGGCTCTTCCGACATCACCGAAGAAGCGCAGGCGAGCCCCGGCCTGCCGACCGTGATGCCGGTCACCGAACTGCAGGCCGGCAAATACCAGCCGCGCAGCCGCATGGACGAAGGCGCGCTCAATGAACTGGCCGCATCGATCAAGGAACAGGGGCTGCTGCAGCCGATTCTGATCCGCGCCATCGGCCAGAAGAACGGCAAGGACGTGTACGAAATCATCGCCGGCGAACGCCGCTTCCGCGCGGCCAAGATCGCCGGCCTGAGCGAAGTGCCGGTGCTGGTGAAGAACGTCGACGATCAGACCACCGCCGCCATGGCGCTGATCGAAAACATGCAGCGCGAAGACCTGAATCCGCTGGAAGAAGCGCAGGGCATTCATCGCCTGATCACCGACTTCAGCTTCACGCACGAGCAGGCGGCGGTGGCCGTGGGCCGTTCGCGCAGTGCGGTGTCTAATCTGCTGCGTCTGCTGAATCTGGCCAAGCCGGTGCAGACCATGCTGATGGCCGGCGACATCGACATGGGCCACGCCCGCGCCTTGCTGGTGGTCGATTCAGCGACGCAGATTCAGCTGGCCAATCAGATCGTCGCCAAGCGCATGTCGGTGCGCGACGCCGAGAAACTGGTGACGCGCACCACGGCCGAACAAGCCGCCAGCAAGCCGCGCGACGGCAAGGAAAAGTCGCGCGACATCACGCGTCTGGAAGAAGAATTGTCCGACCTGCTGGCGACCCAGGTGGCGATCAAGACCGGGGCCAAGAACAAGGGCCAGCTGATCATCAACTTCGCCGATCTGGATGCGCTGGACGGCGTCATCACGCGTCTGCGCGGAGATGCCGTGGAGTCGTGATGCAGGCGTTGAGCGAATATTGAATAAAGGAAAAAGGCGCACCGAGGTGCGCCTTTTTCATGGTCAGACTGCACCCTGTCAGAACGAGCGTTGAATATCCGAACGCGGCGGCAATTGATAGGCCCAGGTCTCGGTCAGCGTGCGGTCGCCGTTGAGCAAGGCGGCGCGCATCTCAACCGGCTGCGCCACGTTCTTGACCTTGATGCGCAGCGTCAGGCGCCAGCCGCCGGTGGCCGGATTCGGCTGCAGTTGCGTGTCCAGTACTTCGGCATTGGCATCCACGCTGATCTGCGGACGCAGTCTGGCATCGGCCGGCAATTTGCTCAGCACCGGTCCGGTGAAGTCGACCAGAAATGCGGTCGAACCATCGAAGTGGCGGATCAGATTGGCCTGCGTCAGTTCGCCGTCGGTATGCAAGGTCTGCTTGACCCATGCCACCTCATTTTTCAGCAGCGCCGCTTCATCGGTGGTCCAGTGAATGCGGTAATCGAATTGCAGCGGCACGCCCTTGGCCGGCAATTCGGCCGGCAGCCAATAGGCCACGATATTGTCGTTGGTCTCATCGGCGGTCGGGATTTCAACCAGCTGCACCGCGCCCTTGCCCCAGTCGCCCTTGGGTTCGATCCAGGCGCTCGGGCGCAGATCGTAGCGGTCCTTCAGATCCTCGAAATTGGAAAACTCGCGGCCGCGTTGCAGCAGGCCGAAGCCCTTGGGATTGTTGACCTGGAAGCTGCTGACTTCAACGTTCTGCGGATCGTTGAGCGGCCGCCACAGCCATTCGCCGCTGCCGGTGTGGATCGCCAGACCGTTGGAGTCGTGGATCGCCGGACGGAAGTTGCGCTTGCTCGATTGCTGATTGGGGCCGAACAGGAACATGCTGGTCAGCGGCGCGATGCCGAGGCGGCCGACTTCGCCGCGCAGGAACACGCGCGCCTGCACATCCAGCAGCGCGTCCTGGCCCGGCGTCAGCACGAACTTGTAGGCGCCGGTGGCGCGCGGCGAATTGAGCAGGGCGTAGAAAGTCAGTTGCTTGTCGCGCGGGTTGGGGCGCTGCACCCAGAATTCGGTGAAGTGCGGGAATTCCTCGCCGCTCTGCAGCGCGGTGTCGATGGCCAGTCCGCGCGCCGACAGGCCGTAGATCTGATCCTTGCCGATCACGCGGAAATAGCTGGCGCCGAGCAGACTCATGATCTCGTCGTCCTTGCCGGGCTTGTTGATCGGATACAGCACGCGGAAGCCGGCATAGCCCAGCGTCGAGGTCACGCTGCGATCGAAGGAGAGATCGCCGAAGTCGAAGCGGTCCGGACCGTATTTGATCTGATCCACCGCCGGGCCCACGATCTCATTGATCTGCACCGGCGTATTGAACTGCATGCCCTGATGATAGAAGCCCAGCTTGAACGGCGTCTTCTGGTTGCGCCATTCGAATTTCTCGCTGCGCGGCTGGATCTTCATGTAATCGGCAAACTGCATGCTGCTGAAGGCCGGCGGCAGATTGCTGACCGGAGTGACATAGGGCTGATCCACCAGCGCCTTGGCCCTGGCCGCCACGTCTTCCAGCGAAAAGGCATGCGCCTGCGTGCTCAGCAGGCTGCCGGCCGCCAGCAGCGATGCCGAAAGGAAGGGAAGGGTCTTGCGCGGGAAAAGCTTGAACACATTGAAAGTCACAAATTTCTCCATGAAGGGATACAGGCACTCTGACGTTGTAAGGCGCACATCGTTGCACATTGCTTTGCGGCATCAAAGTCTGAGCTTGTGCCCTGCAAAAAAGCAAAACAGAATAATATAGCGAACCGTCCATGCCGTTGGCGCGTCATAGAAGAAGTAAATCAGCAACAAGTGAGCAATAACGAGACCCCGCGCCATGGTTTGCCGCGTATTTGCCCGGTCCGGCGCCGCCCGTGACCCGGCCAAATTTCCCGCGAGCCGTATCCGAACACCGTTTCCATGCTGCGACGTGCTCCCGCAAGGAGCACGCCGTCTGCCAAGTTTTGCAATGAGAGGAATGCATCTGTGCCCATGAAATACTCCGCCACGTCGTCCGTTGTCGCCCGAACGCCTCACCATCAGCGCTTTACCGCCCTGGCTTCCGTGCTGCTCATCGCCGGTCTGCTGACCAGTTTCGCGCCCGACGCACAGGCTCAGGCCAATCCGGCGCTGCTCAAGGACAAGGCCGCTTTCGTCAACGATCTGATGAAGCAGATGACGCTGGATGAAAAAATCGGCCAGTTGCGGCTGGTCAGCATCGGTCCCGAGATGCCGGCCAAGAAGCTGGCCGATGAAATCGCTGCCGGCCGCGTCGGCGGCACCTTCAATTCGGTCACGCGCAAGGACAATCGTCCGCTGCAGGACGGCGCCATGCGCTCGCGCCTGAAGATCCCGATCTTCTTCGCCTACGACGTGATCCACGGCCATCGCACCACCTTCCCGATCGGCCTCGGTCTGGCCTCGGCCTGGGATCTCGATGCAGTCGCCACCGCCATGCGCACCTCGGCCAATGAAGCGGCGGCCGACGGTCTCGACATGACCTTCGCACCGATGGTCGACATCAGCCGCGATCCGCGCTGGGGTCGTACTTCGGAAGGCTTCGGCGAAGATCCGTATCTGGTGTCGCGCATCGCCGAAGTCTCGGTGCGTGCGCTGCAGGGCGAGCAGAAACCGATTGCCGCCGACCGCGTGATGGCCAGCGTCAAGCACTTCGCGCTGTATGGCGCAGTCGAGGGCGGACGCGACTACAACGTGGTCAACATGGATCCGATGCGCATGTACAACGACTACCTGCCGCCTTATCGCGCCGCGGTGGATGCCGGCGCCGGTGCCGTGATGGTCGCGCTCAATTCCATCAATGGCACGCCGGCCACCTCCAACACCTGGCTGCTGCAGGATCTGCTGCGCAAGGACTGGGGTTTCAAGGGCCTGACGGTGAGCGATCACGGCGCCATCACCGAGCTGGTCAATCACGGCGTGGCGCATGACGAAACCGAAGCGGCGCAACTGGCGATCAAGGCCGGCACCGACATGAGCATGGCCGATCAGGTGTATCTCGGCCAGTTGCCGGGGCTGCTGAAGTCCGGCAAGGTGGCCCAGCAGGATCTGGATAATGCCGTGCGCGAAATCCTCGACGCCAAGTACGACATGGGCCTGTTCCACGATCCTTATCTGCGCATCGGCCGCGCCGATGGCGATCCGGCCGAGGTCAACGCCGAGAGTCGTCTGCATCGCGCCGCTGCGCGCCAGGTGGCGGCACAGTCCATGGTGCTGCTGGAAAACCGCAACGCCACGCTGCCGCTGAAAAAGGCCGGCAGCATCGCGCTGGTGGGCCCGCTGGCGGATTCGCACATCGACATGCTGGGCAGCTGGTCCGGCGCCGGCGTCGACAAGCAGACCATCACCCTGAAGCAGGGCCTGCAGGATGCTGTGGGCGACAAGGCCAAGCTGGTCTACGCACGCGGCGCCAACATCACCGACGACAAGCACATCGTCGATTACCTCAACTTCATGAACTGGGATGCGCCGGAAGTGGTGCAGGACAAACGCAGCCCGCAAGCGATGATCGCCGAGGCGGTCAGGGCGGCGCGCAAGGCCGACGTGGTGGTGGCGGCGGTGGGTGAATCGCGCGGCATGTCGCACGAATCCTCGAGCCGCACGCAACTGACTCTGCCGGACAGCCAGGTGGCCTTGCTCAAGGCGCTCAAGGCCACCGGCAAGCCGCTGGTGCTGGTGTTGATGAATGGCCGTCCGCTGGACCTCAACTGGGCGCGCGAGAACGCCTCCGCGATTCTGGAAACCTGGTACACCGGCACTGAAGGCGGTCATGCCATCGCCGATATTCTGTTCGGCGACGTCAATCCTTCGGGCAAATTGCCGATCACCTTCCCGCGTTCGGTCGGCCAGATCCCCAGCTATTACAACCATGCGCGTCTCGGTCGTCCCTTCACCGAAGGCAAGCCCGGCAATTACACCTCGCAGTACTACGAAGAACCGAACGGCCCGCTGTATCCCTTTGGCTATGGTCTGAGCTACACCGGCTTCAGCCTGTCCGGCGTGACGCTGTCGCAGTCCACGATGAAGGCCGACGGCAAGGTTGAGGCCAGCGTCACCGTGAAGAACACCGGCCAGCGCGACGGCGCCACCGTGGTGCAGCTCTACATCCGCGACGTGGCCGCGTCGGTGGTGCGTCCGGTCAAGGAGTTGAAGGACTTCCGCAAAGTCATGCTGAAGGCCGGCGAGCAGCAGGAAGTGCGCTTCGTGATTGACGCCAAAGCGCTGAAGTTCTACAACGCCAGGCTGGAACACGTGGCCGAGCCGGGTGAATTCCAGGTGCAGGTGGGGCTGGACTCCAAGGACGTGAAAGCGGCGTCGTTCACGCTGGAGTAAGCAGAACAAGTGGAGAAACGCCGGCCGGATTTTTTCCGCCGGCCAAAGAAAAGGGGCGCACCGAGGTGCGCCCCTTATGCATTCAGCCTGAAAAATAAATCATATAAACAATTGATGTGCACTCAGGCCCGCGGCTGGCAATTTCAGTCTTCCTCACCCAGAAAGCCGCCGCTCTGATGCGCCCACAGGCGCGCATACAGACCATTGAGCGCCAGCAGTTCGCTGTGGCTGCCTTGCTCCGCGATGCGGCCCTGATCCAGCACGATCAGCCTGTCCATCGCGGCGATGGTTGACAGGCGATGGGCGATGGCGACCACCGTCTTGCCTTGCATCAGCTTGTACAGGCTGGTCTGAATGGCCGCTTCCACTTCCGAGTCGAGCGCGCTGGTGGCTTCATCCAGCAGCAGGATCGGCGCATCTTTCAGCATCACGCGCGCAATCGCAATCCGCTGCCGCTGACCGCCCGACAGCTTCACGCCGCGCTCGCCGACATGGGCATCGTAACCGCGTCTATCCTTGGCATCGGCCAGCGTCTGGATGAAGTCATGCGCTTCGGCTCTCTCCGCCGCGGAGATCATATCGGCATCGACCGCATCCGGACGGCCGTAGAGGATGTTGTCGCGCACCGAGCGATGCAGCAACGAGGTGTCCTGCGTGACCATGCCGATCTGCGCGCGCAGGCTGTCTTGCGTGACGTGGGCGATGTCCTGGCCGTCGATCAGGATGCGGCCGTGTTCGATATCGTAAAAACGCAGCAGCAGATTGACGATGGTCGACTTGCCGGCGCCCGAACGCCCCACCAGACCGATCTTTTCACCGGGACGAATGGTCAGCCTGAGCTTGTCGATCACCGGCCGCACGGCGGCGCCGCCATAGCTGAAATCCACCTCTTCGAACACCAGCTCGCCCTGCTTCACCTGCAGCGGCACGGCGTCGTCGCGGTCTTTCACATCATGCGCGCGCGACAGCGTGTTGATGCCGTCCTGCACCGTGCCGACGTGTTCGAACAGCGCGGCCATTTCCCACATCACCCAGTGCGCGATGCCGTTCAGGCGCAGCGCCATGGCGGTTGCAGCCGCCACCGCACCGATGCCCAGCTGGCCTTGCGTCCACAAATACAGCGCGACGCCGGCGGTGCTGATGATGAGCAGCATGTTGAGCGAATGGTTGACGATTTCGAAGCCGCTGACCAGGCGCATCTGGTTGTTCACCGTCAGTAGAAATTCGCGCATCGCGCTGCGTGCATAGCCGGCTTCGCGGCCGGCATGCGAGAACAGTTTGACGGTGGCGATATTGGTATAGGCGTCGGTAATGCGCCCGGTCATCAGCGAACGCGCATCGGCCTGGCTGCGCGCCACCTTCGACAAGCGCGGCACGAAGTAGCGCAGCGCCACCGAGTAAGCCAGCAACCAGCCGATGAAGGGCAGCAGCATCCACAGATCGAAGCTGCCCACCACCGCGATCAGCGTGACGAAATAGATCACCACGAACACCAGAATGTCGCCGGTGATCATGCAGAAGTCGCGCACCGCCAGCGCCGTCTGCATCACCTTGGTGGCGACGCGGCCGGCGAATTCGTTCTGATAGAAGCTCATGCTCTGGCTCAGCATCAGGCGGTGGAAATTCCAGCGCAGCAGCATCGGGAAATTACCGGCCAGGGTCTGATGCTTGACCAGCGTCTGCAAGGCCACCAACAGCGGGCTGACCAGCAGGATCAGGCCCAGCCACATCAGATGCTCGCGCTGATGCGTCCACAACTGTGCCGGCTGCACGCTGCCCAGCCAGTCGACGATGCGGCCCATCATGGCGAACAGCAGCGCTTCAAACACGCCGATGATGGCGGTCATCAGCGTCATCGACGCAATGTAGCGGCGCACCCCATAAGTACAGAACCAGATGAATTGCATGAAGCCGCGCGGCGGCGGCACAGGGTGGTGATCGGGATAAGGGTGAATCAGTTTTTCAAACCAGGCGAACATGCAAACTCCAGAAGCGCCATGCCCGGGTGCATGAGAAAGGAAGAGAGCGGGGCTGAGCAGCAGCGCTTTTTTAAGTGCTCGGGAGCGGAAAGCGCGGCTTGGATTCTCAGGCAGGCAATTCATGCGGGCAAAAAGCAAGACCGACATTTTAACTTGGCGGGACTTTCGGAGCAGAAACCCGGAATCGGCGGAAATCCATTGAAACGCGGCGATTCAACATCAATTTTTTGAACAACGGATAAACGCTGTAAAAAATGTAAGACAAAGACTGTTGTCAGACTTGTTTTAAAGTGGATTTTTGGCAATTTTTAAGCATGCACGGCTTGCTTTGCCTCTTATTTAATCAAGCGACTTTTAGCTGCGCGCAATGACGGTTTTCAATGCGGGGAGATCGAGAGCCGAACCAGAAAACGGCATCACACGCAATGCGAGTGCACAATTGAACGGTGGGCTCAAAGACGATGGAACCGAGTGTTGCCGACCCGGTCACAACGCATCTTTCACACCTTGATCATGACGATCTTTGCGCGCAGCAATGCGTGTTCGGATTGCCATGTTTCTGCTGCTCCAATCTTTCTGTATTTTCTTGATTCATGACCGCCCATAATGACCGCCCATAACGCAATCGCATCAGCACTTTTTTCTCCTCAGGCGGAGTTGGCCGCCATCTTGTTACCGTTCGCATTTTCGACGGCCGAGGCCCATGTCGCGCCCGTAAAATCCGACGGCTCGCACGACCTCAGCCATCTTCAGCGCGTCTGGAAAAACGTCTGCGCAATACAAGCGCAGGAGGGCGGGGCGCTCGATGTTCTGCTGGCGGCGACGCTGCTGCATGACTGCGTACAGGTGGAGAAGAATTCGCCTCTGCGGGCGCAGGCTTCGCGTCTTTCCGGCGAGCGCGCCGCTGGCATTTTGCGCGAGCTGGATTGGTCGCAATCCAAGGTGGAGGCGACCGCGCATGCGATCGCCGCGCACAGCTTTTCTGCAGCCGTCAACGCAGAAACGCTGGAGGCCAGAATCCTGCAGGATGCCGATCGACTCGATGCCATCGGCATGGTCGGCGCAGCACGCTGCTTTTACACAGCGGGACGCATGGGGTCGGCGCTGTACGACCCGGCCGATCCCCTGGCCAGGTCGCGTGAACTCGACGACAGGCGTTTCGCGCTGGATCATTTCTTCACCAAGCTGCTGACTTTGTCCGACGGCTTCAAGACCAGCGCCGGCGCGGCTTTGGCGAGCAAGCGTCAGCAGCGACTGCAACGTTTCGTGGATGACATGCTGGAAGAAATCTGAGACCGGCAAGGCAAGTTGCCGGGCGCATCGCGCGCGCATGCGCTTGACTTCGACATGCTCGGGAACCTCCTCCGCGAATGACATGAAGCGCTCTTAAGGATGGCTTAAGTCTGGCGGCGCAAGCTGAAAAAATCGCCTATCTCAGCCTCTCGCGCCCATGAACAAGAAGCCATCGCCATCCGCTGTTCGCACCAACTGGCCCGCCATCTGGGCGCTGATCAAGCCGTACTGGATCTCCGACCAGAAGTGGCGTGCGCGCGCGCTGTTGCTGGCGATCATCGCGCTCAATCTGGGCATGGTCTACATCAATGTGCGCCTCAACGACTGGAATCGCCAGCTGTATGACGTCCTGCAAAGCCGCAACTTCGATCTGTTCAAATCCTTGCTGTGGCAGTTCACTTATCTCGCATTCATCTACGTCGCGGTAGCGATCTACAGCGTCTATCTGACGCAGGCCCTGCAGATACGCTGGCGTTATTGGTTGACCGATCGGTACATGGATAAATGGCTGGCGCATCGCGCCTATTACCGCATCGAGCAGGGCCGGGAAGGGCGCCTCTCCGACAACCCCGATCAACGCATCGCCGAAGACCTGCATTCACTCACCGGCGATACGCTGGCGCTGGTGCTGGGCTTCATTTCCAGCGCCGTGACGCTGGCGTCTTTCGTGCATATTCTGTGGGCCATCAGCGGCCCGATAGGCTTCTCGCTGTTCCATCAGAGCTGGCAGATACCGGGCTACATGGTGTGGTGCGCAGTGGCGTATGCGCTCGTCGGTTCCGGCATGGTGTGGTGGATAGGCAAGCCGCTGGTCGGCCTGAATTTCAATCAGGAACGCTTCGAAGCGAACTTTCGTTTCGGTCTGATCCGGGTGCGTGAGCACGCAGAAGCGGTGGCGCTGTATCGCGGCGAAGCGCAGGAAAAGATGCAGTTGCAGGCGCGCATGGATGACATCCGCGACAACTGGTGGAATATCATGCGCGTGACCAAGAAGCTCAATATCGGCATCAATTTCTACGGGCAGGCGGCGAATATTTTTCCGTTGCTGGTGAGCGCACCGCGTTACTTTTCCGGCGCCATTACGCTGGGTGTGCTGATGCAGATCAGCAATGCTTTCGGACAGGTGCAGGACGCGCTGTCCTGGTTCATCAATTCCTTCACCACGCTGGCCAGCTGGAAAGCGAGTATCAACCGGCTGGCGGGCTTCAATGCAGACGTGCAGAGAATGCAGAACCTGCCCACCAATATCCGGGTGCGGGTGCAGAAACCGGTGCACCATCAATCGCCAGACGCAGCAGCGCAGCAGGGACTGCAAATCGAACATCTGAATCTGAACTTGCCGGATGGCCGTGCGTTGCTCAAGGATTTCAATGCGCGCATCGAGCGCGGCCAGCACATTCTGATCAGCGGGCCGTCCGGTTGCGGCAAGTCGACGCTGGTGCGCGCGATTGCCGACATCTGGCCGTATGGCGAGGGCCGCATCGCGCTGCCGGCCGATGCCGGTGTGATGTTCCTGCCGCAACGCAGCTATCTGCCGATCGGCACGTTGCGCGCCGCCTTGTCGTACCCGGCGGCGGAAGGCGCGTTCAGCGATGAGCAGATTGCCTCCTGTCTGGAGCTGTGCCGCCTGCCGCATCTCAAGCAGGCGCTGGCGGAAACCGCCAACTGGAGCCAGCATCTGTCGCCCGGTGAACAGCAGCGCCTGGCCTTTGTGCGTGTGTTCCTGAACCGGCCCGATATCCTGTTCCTCGATGAAGCCAGCAGCGCCATGGATGGCGAGACCGAAGAGGCGCTTTACACTCTGCTGCCCCAGCAATTGCCGGGCGTGACGGTGGTCAGCATCGCGCATCGCGAAACGCTGGTGCGCTTCCATCGCCAGCGCTGGCATTTCTCGCGCAGCAGCGGCGCCTCTGCCTTGTGCTATGAAGAGGGATTCAGGGTCGAGGTATCTGGCTTGCGGGCGGGGCCGGTCTGAAGCACTGCTTTTAGCGTAAGCGCAAACCATGCCGGCGGCCGCGCCGGCATACCTATTTTGCATAACCGTGTTCGCGCGGCTATGCAACAATTCATGGTCGCTGCTGCATCCTGATGTCGATGCGCAGCCGGCTTTGCCAGCCCGCGATTTGCTTCCTTACTGTAACCCTTCCTCGAAAGCGCACCATGAATGATCCTGTCGTCTACCTCAATGGCGAACTGACGCCGCTGTCCGAAGCCAAGATTCCGGTACTGGATCGCGGCTTCATTTTTGGCGATGGCGTGTATGAAGTGATTCCCATGTATCAGCGCAAGCCCTTCCGCGGCAAGCAGCATCTGGTGCGTCTGTTCCGCAGCCTGGGCACCATCAGTATTCCGAATCCGCATGACGAAGCCGAATGGCTGGCGCTGATCGACCGCGTGGTGCAGGCCAACGATCTGGACGATCAGATGATTTACATTCAGGTCACACGCGGCGTTGCCAAGCGCGCCCACGCCTTCCCCAAGGAAGTGACGCCGACCGTGTTCATCATGACCAATCCGATGGTGCTGCCGTCGGCCGCCGTGCGTGAAAAGGGCGTGGCCTGCGTGACCATGGAAGATCGTCGCTGGCTGAATTGCCAGATCAAGGCGACTTCGCTGCTGGGCAATGTGCTGGCGGCGCAATACGCGGCGGAAAACGAAGTGACCGAAACCATTCAATTCCGCGATGAGTTCCTGTCCGAAGCATCCTCCTCCAATGTGTGGGTGGTGAAGGACGGCAAGATTGCGGCGCCGCCGAAAGACAACCTGATTCTGGAAGGCATACGCTACGGTCTGATGGAAGAATTGTGCGCGCAGCATGGCATCACGCTGGAAGCGCGCCGCATTACGCGTGAAGAAGTGTTCGGCGCCGACGAATTGCTGTTGTCTTCGGCCAGCAAGGAAGTGCTGCCGGTGGTGACCGTGGACGGTAAGACCATCGGCAGCGGCAAGCCGGGTCCGGTGTTTGCCAAGATCTACGCCGCGTATCAGGTGGCCAAGGCCGGATAATCTTCCGGACGGCATGAGAGCAGCAGGCGGCGCATGCACGGTGCGTCGCCTGTTGTCCGTTCAGGGCGGCGCGCATGGCGTAAAATAGTCCATCCCTTTTCCTTTGACCGTGCGCGCTTGAAGCCGGGCGCTTCGTCTCCATCTCGTGAGATTGAAACTTGCTTGCTGCGCGCCAGCACCTTGCCATGCCAATACCTACCGAAGAATCCCTGATTGAATACCCGAGCGACTTTCCGATCAAGGTGGTCGGCGTCATGCATGACGCCTTCGCCGAAAGCATCGTCGCGCTGGTGATCGAACACGATCCCGAATTTCATTCCGGCAAGGTTGAAATGCGGCCTTCCACGCAGGGCAAGTATCTGTCGCTGACGGTCACCGTGCGCGCCACCAGCCGTGAGCAGCTGGACAATCTCTACCGTGCGCTGTCCTCGCATGAGCATGTGAAATTCGTGCTGTGAAGATGCTGCGCTGAGCACGATATTGCGCCAGCCTTCTTGAAGAAAAACCCGGCCTTGCTTCTGCATGTGCCGGGTTTTTCATTTTCTGCGATGCCTGCCGCGGCGGCAGGCATCACTCGGGGCGGTCGCGTGCCGCATCTGCTCCCGGCCAGTTGCTGCGTTCCCGGAACAGTTTCATCTCGGCAAATATCCATTCTTTAAAGGCGGCGACTGCAGGCTTGCCATCGGCTTCCGGCAGCGTCACCAGGTAATAGGATTCTTCGCACAGCAGCGCAAGATCAAACAGGCGCACCAGTTCGCCGGCGCCGATCTCTTGCGAGGCGATGATATGCCGCGTCAGCGCCACGCCGGCGCCGTCGACCGCAGCGCGCAACGTCAATGAGGAATCTTCGATCACCAGACCGCCGCGCGGCTCAGCCAGTTCAAGGCCGGCCAGCTTCAGCCAGGGTTGCCAGGATTCGCGTTGATCCATGCGCAGCAAGTTGCAATCAATGAGATCGGCGGGCTCGCTCGCTTGCTCGCCGCGCGCATTGCGGTAGGCGGGCGAGGCCACCGGGTAGTAATAATCCTCGCTCAGCTTTTCCACGCTCAGACCCGGATAGGTGCCGCGCCCGAAACGCAGGCCGACGTCCACTGAATCCAGCCGCAGGTCGCTCAGGTGGCTGCCCGATTGCAGCACCACTTCGATTTCGGGATGTTGGTCAATGAACTTCCACAGGCGCGGCGCCAGCCAGCGCGAGGCGAACGAAGGCGTGGCTGAAATCACCAGACGTTGCTGCCGGCTCAGATTGCGCAGATGTTCGGCGGCCGTTGCGATCTCCGACAGGGACTTACGAATGGTGGCGGCAAAGCGCTGGCCGGTGTCGGTCACGCTGATGCGCTTGCCGTGACGCACGAATAATTGCAGGCCGAGTTCTTCTTCCAGCGCGCGGATCTGATGGCTGATTGCCCCCGGCGTGACGTGAATCTCTTCCGCCGCGAGCGAGAAGGATTCGTGCCTCGCAGCGGCATCGAAAGCGCGCAGTGCAGCCAGGTTGGGAAGCTTTCTGAGGTCAGTCATATTGTGAATTAAATTAGCAAGAGGGCTCAATATATATCGTTTTGGATTGTCTGCGCCGCTCCCTAGAATGAAATCCCATCAAGGATCTTTCATTCACCAAGTTTGGAGCCGAGATGGAAGAGGCCGGGTCAAGGAGTTATACGGCCTCCATTCGTCAAGGAGCACAATCATGCAAAATTTATTCACAAGACGAGGTGTTCAGGCGCGGGCGACACGCATCCCCGCAAAGTTCTGCCTGAAGGCCGGCGAGACGCGTGCACTCAAGCTGCAGCGACCGGTTTTTATACGGGTGCGCAGCGGTCTGGTGTGGCTGACGGTGGAGCAGGGCGGCGGCGACTTCTGGCTACGGCCGGGGCAGGACTTCGAATTTCACGGCAGCGGCTTGGCGGTGATGGAGGCGGTCAATGAAGATGCCGAATTCGAGCTGCGGTATTTGCCCGGCGCTTTGCGGCGCTGGTTTACACGTCTGACATCTGGCTTGCGGAGGAGTGGCCGGGCCAGGTCTGCGCCGGGCACCGCGATGATGGTGCAAGCAACTGAAATGGAATATCAGCTCGCAGCTGAAGTGAACGCGCAAGATTGCCAATTGCCGTGTGCTTCGGGCGCACCCAGGGTTTCCATCCGCCGCTTGCTGCCCAGCGGCTTGATACGCTGGCATTAAATTCTTTAGGGCAACTATTTGGCGCATCCGTGCACTGCGCAAATGACATTGCAGCGCATGACAGGACGCGAGTGACGGATTTTCGCTACACTGGCGGCCATGCAGATTGCAACAGACTTACTCGCCCCGCACATCGTCCGGCGCGGCATCGAGCCTTATCAGACCACCTTCGACGCCATGCGCAGTTATACCGACCAGCGCAGCGCCGACACGCCGGATCAACTGTGGATCGTCGAGCACCCGCCCGTGTATACGCTGGGTCTGGGCGCCGATCCCTCGCATGTCATTAATCCCCATGCCATTCCCGTGGTGCAGACCGATCGCGGCGGCGAGGTCACCTTTCACGGCCCCGGCCAGGTGGTGATCTATCTGCTGATGGACTTGCGCCGGGCCCGTCCGGGCGCGCGTCTGTTCGCCCGAGAATTCGTGTACAACATCGAGCAGGCGGTGATCCGTACGCTGGAGGCGTATAATCTCGCCGGTGAACGCAAGCAGGGCGCGCCGGGCATTTATGTCACCGACGGGCCATGGCAGGGCGCCAAGATCGCGGCATTGGGCTTGAAAATCCGCGGCAACGGTTGCACCTATCATGGGGTATCGCTCAACGTCGACATGGATCTGGCGCCGTTTTCATGGATCAATCCATGTGGCTACGCAGGTCTGGCCACGGTCGACATGAACACCCTGGGGGTCAAGGCCAGCCTGGGCGAGGTGCAGACGCTGCTTGCCAACCAATTGATCGAGCACTTTGCCGCGCCGTCTGCCTGAGCCGCGGCCCTAGAATACCGACATCATGACAACCGAAATCACCCAAGCAGCCGTTCCCGCCAATCTCCAGTCGCAGCCACAGCGCAATCCGACCGACAAGCAGAAGGGCGCCGGCAAGACTGCCTGGATCCCGATCAAGATCGTCTCGGCCGAAAAGCTGAAGAAGCCGGACTGGATCCGCGTCAAGGCCGGTTCGCCGACCACCCGCTTCTATGAAATCAAGGACATCCTGCGCGCCAACAATCTGGTGACGGTGTGCGAAGAAGCGTCCTGCCCCAACATCGGCGAATGCTTCGGCAAGGGCACCGCCACCTTCATGATCATGGGCGACAAGTGCACCCGCCGTTGCCCGTTCTGCGACGTCGGCCACGGCCGTCCCGATCCGCTGGACGTGAACGAGCCGGAAAACCTGGCCCGCACCATTGCCCAGCTCAAGCTGAGCTACGTGGTGATCACCAGCGTCGACCGCGACGACTTGCGCGACGGCGGCGCCGGCCATTTCGCCGAATGCATCCGCCGTGTGCGCGAGCTGTCGCCCGATACCCGCATCGAAATTCTGACGCCGGACTTCCGTGGTCGCATGGACCGCGCGCTGGAAATCCTCAAGATGGCGCCGCCGGATGTGATGAACCACAACCTCGAAACCGCACCGCGCCTGTACAAGGAAGCGCGTCCCGGTTCCGACTATGAATATTCGCTGAACTTGCTCAAGCGCTTCAAGGAACTGCATCCTGCAACGCCGACCAAGTCCGGCATCATGGTCGGCCTGGGCGAGACCGATGAAGAGGTGCTGCAAGTGATGCGCGACATGCGCGCCCACGGCGTCGACATGCTGACCATCGGCCAGTATCTGATGCCGAGCGGCGATCACCTGCCGGTGCGCCGTTATGTGCACCCCGACATCTTCAAGATGTATGAAGAAGAAGCCTACAAGATGGGCTTTGTGCATGCGGCGGTCGGCGCCATGGTGCGCTCCAGCTACCACGCCGATCAGCAGGCGCACGGCCTGGTCTGACGAAAGAAAGCGGTGACCTGCCGCTGCAGGCGCCGTCGAAATGAAAACAGCCGATCATGATCGGCTGTTTTTTTGTCTCCATTCCGGGCAGACGCTGAACTTGAAAACGGCTGGCATGTGCCGCATATACCCTATGTTCCTCGTGCGCAATCGCAGAAAAATGAGCCGTAGTGCAAGTCTGCCAAGTATTGCAGAGCTTGCTTCAAAAGCATTGTGCGCATTGTTCAGCGTCCTTGAACCAGGCAGCCGCGAGGCTGAAAGAAAACCGGCGGCAATGTAAGATACGCCGTTCCACAGAATCCAGGCAGGACCTTTCATGTTGTCACCCACACCATCCGACGCAGTTGCCGTGCCAGAAGAAAAACTGGAATTCGTCAGCTCGTGCAAATTGCCCATGCCTTGGGCGACCTTTGAATTGCATGCCTTCTATGATCAGATTTCCGGCAAGGAACATCTGGCGCTGACCCTGGGCGACATCGGCAACGGCGAGCCGGTCCTGAGCCGCGTGCATTCGGAATGTCTGACCGGCGATGCGTTGTTCAGCCAGCGTTGCGACTGCGGTGCGCAACTGGAAGCGGCCCTGAAAAAGATCGCCAAGGAAGGCCGCGGCGTACTGTTCTATCTGCGCCAGGAAGGCCGCGGCATTGGTCTGTTGAACAAGGTGCGCGCCTATCATCTGCAGGATCATGGCGCCGATACCGTGGAAGCCAATGAACGCCTCGGCTTCGCCGCCGATCTGCGCCGCTACACGATTTGCCTGCCGATGCTGGAGCATCTGCATATCACCAGTCTGCGCCTGATGACCAACAACCCGCGCAAGGTCAACGCGCTCAAGGAAAGCGGCATCGAGATCGCCGAACGGATTCCGCTGATCGTCAATCGCAATCCTTTCAACATCGCTTATCTCGGCACCAAGGCACGCAAGCTGGGCCATCTGATTCCGGCGCTGGACAAGGCCGAAACGGTCGAGAAAGTGCCGCCTGCCGCGCATGACAATGAGTGAGCGCGCAGAGACGATCGGCGGCAACTGACTGCTGCAAGAGCAATGACAAAACGAGCCCATGCGGCTCGTTTTTTTGTGCCGGTTCCTTTCGATGCTCAGGCGGTATCAGGCAATTTGCGAACGGGTAAAAGTGCAACTCGGTTGCAAATAAAAACATTCCCGCCTATTATTGCAACCGAGTTGCATAAATCGTCTGCATCAATTGCATTGTCAGCCAGTCGCAAGCGCGTCGGCTTGCGCACCAGCCTCGGGAGAAAATCATGAAATCTGCAGATCGCCGTCTGCCCGTTACCGTCTTGTCCGGATTTCTGGGCGCGGGAAAGACCACCTTGCTCAATCACATTCTGGCCAATCGCGAAGGCTTGCGCGTGGCGGTAATTGTCAATGACATGAGCGAAGTCAATATCGATGCTTCGCTGGTCGAAAAACATGCCGAGAACAATGGCGCCGCGATCTCGCGCACCGAGGAAAAAATGGTCGAGATGAGCAACGGCTGCATTTGCTGCACCTTGCGCGAAGACCTGCTGACCGAGGTGCGCAAGCTGGCGGCGGAAGGGCGTTTTGACTATCTGCTGATCGAATCGACCGGCATCGGCGAACCGATGCCGGTGGCCGCGACCTTTGACTTCGCCGATGAAAAGGGCCGGTCGCTGAATCAGATCGCACGCATAGACACCATGGTCACGGTGGTCGATGCCCTGAATCTGCTGCGCGATTTCAACAGTGAAGACTTGCTGGCGCAGCGCGGAGAAATTGCCGGTGAAGGCGATGAACGCACCCTGGCCGCCTTGCTCACCGAGCAGATCGAATTCGCCGACGTAGTGGTGGTCAGCAAGACCGATGTCGTCACGCGCGAGCAGCGCGACGCCGTCACCGCTATCATCAAGGCACTCAATCCGGAAGCCGAAATGCTCTACGCCGAGCGCGGCAATGTGCCTCTGAACAAGTTGCTGGGCACCGGCAAGTTTGATCTCGAACGTGCCAGCGCCATGTCCGGCTGGGCGCAGGAACTGGCCGGCCTGCATCATCCGGAAACCGAGCAATACGGCATCAGCAGCTTCGTCCTGCGCAGCCGCGAGCCGTTGCATCCGGAGCGTTTCGCAGCCTTCCTTGAGCAGCCGTTGCCGGGCCTGCTGCGCGCCAAAGGCTATGTCTGGCTGGCCAGCCGACCGCAATGGGCGGTCTCCTATTCACGCGCGGGAAACACCGCCACGCTGGAGCCGGTCGGGCAATGGTGGGCCGCAGTACCGGATCACATGCCGCCCCTGGGCACGCCGCAACGCGCCGCAATCGACGACAACTGGGAAGAGCCCTACGGTGATCGCATCAATGAAGTGGTGTTCATCGGTCGCGGCATGCAGCGCGAGGTGATCGAGCGCGCCTTCCGCGCGGCTCAGCTCAACTTTACCGAGACGCGCAAGGGCATGCGCCATTGGCTGACGCTGTCCGATCCTTTCCCGAACTGGAATCGGACCGAGCTGGAGGAAGATGAAAATGCCAATGAGGATGCGCTGACATGAGCGCCCCGATGAGCGACCCGATTCCGCGCAGCTACCAGGCCTGGCGCCATTGCATAGAGCAGGATTGCGGCATCGCGCTGACGCCGGCCTATGTGGCGGCCCGCCTGCAGATTCTGCAGCAGAAAGAGGAGCAGGAAACGGCACGCTTCATTCGCCTGTATGGCGAGCTGCACTGGCGCAATGTGGTGACCTGGTTTGCACAGGTGCAGACGCAGTGGAGCCGCTAGTCGTGCAGCATTCGCGGGCGACTGAGGCCGCAGCATTGCGGCATGAATGTGCCGCCTGATGTAGCATACGGATAGTTCTTCAGAATGCGGCGCTTGGGCAGCAATCCGGCGCCGCATTTTGATTTCGCACGGCATGCATGCCACGAACACTTTCCGCGACTTTTCCATGACTTCGACTGCTCCCGCATCTCTCATCCCCGTTTCCTTGCTGACCGGTTTTCTCGGCAGCGGCAAAACCACCTTGCTCAATTATCTGGTGGCGCAACCGGAGTTGAAGGACACGCTGGTGATCATCAACGAGTTCGGTGAAATCGGGCTCGACCATTTGCTGGTGGCGCACAGTCAGGATGATGTGGTGGTCGAGATGAGCAGCGGCTGCCTGTGCTGCACCATTCGCGGCGATCTCAAAAAGACCCTGAAGGACATCACCTGGCGTTTTGCCGAAGGCGGCCAGCGCAAGTTCAATCGCGTGGTGATCGAAACCACCGGTCTGGCTTCACCGGTGCCGATTCTGCACACGCTGATGACCGACGAATTCATCGCTTCGCGCTATCGCCTGGATGGCGTGATCACCACCGTCGATGCGGTCAATGGCATGAGCACGCTGGATCAGCATCTGGAAGCCGTGCAACAGGCAGCCGTTGCTGATCGTCTGCTGCTGACCAAGAGCGATCTGGCCGACCCCGCACAATTGCAACTGTTGCAGCAGCGCCTGAAAACGCTGAATCCCGGTGCGCCGCAATTGTTGCCCGAACAAGGCAAGATCGCGCCGCTCGAATTGCTGAATGCAGGCCTGTTCAAATCGGGCGAAAAGACGCCCGACGTTGAGCGCTGGCTCAATGAACAAGCTTTCAGCGATGACCATGAAGCACATGATCACGCGCATCATGAACACCACGAGCACGGTCACCAGCATGCGCATGAAGAACATCATCACCATGACGTCAATCGTCACGACGATCACATCCGCGCCTTCTGCTTCAGCTTCGAACAGCCCATCGATCCCCAACTCTTCGATGAATGGCTGAGTCTGCTGGTGGGCTTCAAGGGCCCGAACATCCTGCGCATCAAGGGCATCGTCAACCTGATCGGTGAAGACAAGCCGGTGGTCATCCACGGTGTGCAGCACATCTTTCATCCCACCGTCAGTCTGCCGGCCTGGCCTTCCGAAGACCGGCGAACGCGCATCGTCTTCATCACCCGCGATATTGAACAGGCAACAATCGAACGTTCTTTCGCCGCCTTCATGCAGGCGCAGGCCATCGAGCAGGAGCAAAATAAAAAACCGGTGTCCGACAACTATTCCTGGTGAACATTGTTCGCCGGCAAATTGCCAGCCGCGCAGGATGTTGAACACGCACCGGACTCGGTGTATGTGCAAGTTTCCGCAGGTCAATATCAGTGCATCAGGCGATGCGTGCACTGAAGTGATGCACGACCTGCGGACTCACAGGATTCACACTCGCCAATGTCGGAAAAAATACATCTTATCGACGTAATAGATTTGCAGAGCCACGCTTAATATCAAGTTCAGTTTATAAAACGAACCATAGATCTAGGCATGCAGCGAGTGATCAATAAGTTGGGGGCCACGTTGTCCGCATCACTTACGCTGATCTTGGGATTATGCGCAACCGCTCTGGTTTTTGTCGCGACCAGCAGGCTGGAAGATGACGCAGTCAATCTTGATTTCGAGCGCAGGGCGGCACTGAGGGCGATCACCGTACAGCGGGGGCTGGAAGAGGCAGTACAGGTCCTGACGGTGATCAATCATTTTTTCGCGACGGTCGAAAATACCAGTCGCGAGCATTTCCATACCTTCACCGAACCGCTGCTGGCCAAATATCCCTACATCCGCGCGTTCGGCTTTCAGCGCTTCATTTCCGACGCCGAGCGCGCCGCATTCGAAGCCGAGCGCCGCAAGGACCTCCCCGATTTCACCGTCTCCGCCTACGTCGACGGCAAGATCGCGCCGGCGCCGTTGCGGCCTCGCTATCTGGTGGTCGATTACGTCGAGCCGATGAAAGGCAATAGCGCTGCGCTGGGTCTGGATCAGCTCGGTAATCCGCTGGTGACGGAAGCCCTGAATCTGGCGATTGAAACCGGGCGCCCGGCCTCGACTACCGCGATTCGTCTGGCACAGGCCGCGCCGCACGAGCGCGGCCTATTGGTACTGCTGCCGGTATATCGCCACGGCGCTCCGCTGACCGATGCGCGCCTGCGCCGTGAAGCCGTGATCGGCGATACCTCGGCCGTGTTTCAGGCGACTGAATTGGTGCAGAAAATACTGGAAGGCGCCAATCTGCTCAACACGCGTGATATGGGACTGACCGTCTATGTGGGCGCATCTACCGATCCGGTCAATCTGATATTCCGGCACGAGGGGCCGCACGCCAGCATGGGTGAAAAGTACGGCGGCCAGTTTCCGTTGAGCTTGTTGTTCCGGCAACCGGGCGATATGGCGACCAGTTTCGATATCGCCGGCCAGACCTGGCACATGGTGATTTCATCGCCGCCACGCGCGCTGTTCAGCGATCATTACGGTTCGCTGCTGATTCTGGCGGCGGGTTTGTTGTCGAGCATGTTAGCCGCCGCGTATCTGCGCTCGCTCTCGATGCGCTCGCGCCGGGTGCAGCGTGTGGTGGAAGAAAAGACTGCGGAACTGCGTCACACCAACCGTCTGCTGAGCGAAGACATTCTGGCGCGCAAGGAAGCCGAAAAGGCGCTGCAGCTGCGTCATCAGGCGATCGAGGCCAGCGCCAACGCCATCATGATCATGAGCGCGTCGGAGCCGGAGCACACCATCGAATACGTGAACCCGGCGTTCCAGCGCATCACCGGTTATTCGGCAAGCGAAATCATCGGCGGCAACATCCGCATTCTGGAAGGGCGCGACAGCGATCCGGCCGGCCTGGAGGCGGTGTGGCAGGCCATGCGCGAGAAGCGCGAACACAATGTGATCCTGCGCAATTATCACAAGGACGGTTCCGAGCTGTGGAGCGATTTCTATATCGCCCCGGTGCGCGGCGAGGGCGATCAGGTTACGCATTTCGTGGCGGCGCTGTACGACATCACCTCCATGAAGCGCTATGAGGCCGAACTGGAATTCCAGGCCAGCCGCGATACCCTGACCGGCCTGATCAACCGCCACATGCTGCGCAACAATCTGGATCAGGCGATCAGTTCGGCCACGCGTCAGCAGCATTCGATGTGGGTGGTGTTCGTCGATCTGGATCGCTTCAAGTTCGTCAACGACACGCTCGGCCACAAGGCTGGCGACGTGCTGCTCAAGACCATCGCCGGCCGTCTGCGCGCAGCGGTGCGCCAGGCCGATACGGTGGCGCGTCTGGGCGGCGACGAATTCATCATGATTCTGCCGGAGCAGGAAGAGACCTTGCTCGATACCCGCAGCCTGCAACGCATCATGGATGCGGTGGCGGCGCCGGTGACGATTGAAGGCCATACCCTGTTCATGACCTGCAGCCTCGGCATCTCCTGCTATCCGGCCGATGGGCTGGACGGCGAAACGCTGGTCAAGCATGCCGACATCGCGATGTACCGCGCCAAGCAGACCGGCCGCAACAACTTCCAGTTTTACACGCCGGCCATGAACGAGCAGGCGCTGGAACGTCTGCGCATCGAAGGCGATCTGCGCAACGCGCTCGACAATAACGAGTTCCTGTTGCACTACCAGCCCAAGGTCGATCTGCAAAGCGGCCGCGTGGTCGGCATGGAAGCGCTGATTCGCTGGCAGCATCCGCAGCTGGGCATGGTGTCGCCGGCGCGCTTCGTCGGGCTGGCCGAAGAGACCGGCCTGATCCTGCCGATCGGCGCCTGGGTGTTGCGCACCGCCTGCGCGCAGTGCCGCGTGTGGCAACTCGCCGGTTATAGCGATCTGAGCGTGTCGGTCAATCTGTCGGTGCGCCAGTTCCTGCAGAAGGATCTGGTGTCGTCGGTGGCGGATGCCTTGCAGGACACCGGGCTGGCCGCCACCTCGCTGGAGCTGGAGCTGACCGAGAGCCTGATGATGACCGACGTCGAACACGCCATCGGCATTCTGCGCGAGCTCAAGACGCTGGGCGTGAACCTGTCCATCGACGACTTCGGCACCGGTTATTCCTCGCTGGCCTATCTGAAGCGCTTCCCGATCGACGTGCTGAAGATCGACAAATCCTTCGTGCGCGACATCACCAGCGACGCCGACGATGCGGCGATCACCGCCTCCATCATTTCGCTGGCGCGCCACCTGAAGCTGAAGGTGATTGCGGAAGGGGTGGAAACCGATGAGCAGCTGGACTATCTGCGCCACTACGGCTGCGATGAAATTCAGGGTTATCTGTTCAGCCCGCCGGTGCCGCCCGAGCGCTTTGAGGAAATCCTGCGGCAGGAGCGTCTGGCAGTCTGATAAGTCCGCGCATGGAATGAGCGTCTACAAAAACGGCAGCCCAGGCTGCCGTTTTTCATGACCACTTTCCGTCAGGTGCACTCACCGGTGCCCGATCCACGCCAGAATGATGGCGATGGTCGGCAGCGACAAGGTGGTCGAGATCAGGATCGCGCGCGACATCGAGGCCACTTCGCGCTGATAGAGTTCGGCCAGCATGAAGGGGCCGGTGCCGATCGGCATCGCGCTCAACAGCAAGGCGCTGTCGGCCCAGACCTTGGGCAGCGGAAACACCCAATACGCCAGAATCGCCGTCAGCAAAGGTTGCAGCAAGAGCTTGAAACCCACCAGCAAACTGACCGAACTGCCTTCGCCGTGCTTCACCGGCTGTGCCAGAAACAGGCCCAGCGAGACCAGCGCACACGGGCTGGCGGCGCCCCCCAGAATCTTGAACAATTGCTGCACGCCGCCGGGCAGGCTGATGCCGCTCAGCGCCACCGCCATGCCGGCCACCGGCGCGATCATGATGGGATTGCGCACCAGCGACTTGCCGACCTTGAGGACGGTGCCGCGCAGCGTGCTTTGTGCGTTGAGGCTGGTTTCCAGCAGGATGATCGCGGCCGCGAACAGCAGGCAGGCGGTCATCACCATCGCAATCACCGCCGGCGGCAAGCCGTCATGGCCGAAGGCCAGAAAGCACAGCGGAATGCCGATGAAGCCGACGTTGGCGTAAGAGGTGCCGAGGCTGTCGATGATGACATCCGCCGCCGCCGCTTTCTGGCGTATCCGGATCCAGGTGGTCAGCAGGAAAACGGCGACGATGCCGGCCGCGAACACACCGATGAAGCGCAGGTTGGCGAAGTCCGCCGGCGTCAGGCGCGACATCGAATCGAACAGCAGCGCCGGCAGGCCCAGATAGATGACGAAGCGGTTCAGTTCGCTGGCGGCGCCGGCGCTGAGGATGTGACGCTTGCGGCACAGATAGCCGAGAAAGATCAGCGCGAAGATCGGGAAGACGACGTTGAAGATGGCAAGCATGGTGAGTGAATGAATGGCAGCGGCAATCGGGTTTGAGCATGGCCCGATGTCGGCAAAAAGCGCAGCATGGCGGGAGTGTGGTGGTGAATGCAATCACTGGGGCAGGGCGGCGCCCTGAGGACGCGCTCTGCTTCAGCCTGATCTGTCAGCGTCAGCCGATTCAGGCCTGCCGGCGCTTGGATGCATATTGCTGCTGCATCAGCACCTTGGCCAGGTGGTCGGCTGCGCTCTCGGCATGCTCGCGCGCCAGCTTGTCGGCCAGCGCCGCCTTGCCGGCGATGATGGCGTCGAGAATCGCCTCGTGCTCATCCCACACCGCGACGTGCGAGCGCACATCGTTGGACAGGATCGCGCCCATCGCGCGCCGGATGTGGTGCCAGTGAATCGCCGTGGTTTCTGCGATCACCGGATTGCCGGAGGCGCGATAGATGAACTGGTGGAAATTCATGTCGGCCAGGATGCGGTGATTCAGGTCATCCGCATTGGCGGTGGCGCGCCCCTCAACGATCAGCGCCCGGCCTTGCGCAGGACCAAGTCCGGCGTCGTCGGCAGCGTCCTCTTTTGCCTGCCTGGCCTGCTGGGCCCAGCGCACCGCAGTTTCTCGTGCCGCCAGGCCATCCATCACCGAGCGCACCTGATACAGCTGCAGCAGCCGCAGCGGATCGATGGCGGTGACCATCACGCCCTTGCGTCCGCTTTCTTCGATGAAGCCCTGCCGCTTCAGCAGTTGAAAGGCCTGCAGGATAGGCTGGCGCGACACCCCCAGCGTTTCGGCCAGTCCTTCCTGCGTGATCTTTTCATTGGGCGGCAGCGCGCCTGAGCAGATCGCATTGAGGATGGCGTCATATACCTGCTCGATAAGCTGGGTCGGGGCGTCGATTTTGTACATGGAGGTCAGAGATTTCGCTTGCTGGTCCGGACGGTCGGGCGGAAGAATGGCATGTGTGTTCTGTATACAGACTATGGCCGGGCGATGTGGATGTCAAGAAATTGTTGCGCCGCAGGACAGCTCGGCGCCGCTCCGCTCCGCTCCGCTGTCCTCGCTTGATGGCAGTGCGCCGGTCAGCCGGGCAGATCGATTGCCTGTTTTTTGTGCAGCACACCCACGCGCTATGTTGATCCGGCGCAAGCAGGCCGGAGTGACTCGGGTATGTTCAGGCTCAAGCTGTTTACAATGGCGCCTTCCCACCATCCGTGCACACCGCCGCGACCATGCCCGCACTAGCCATCATTCCCGCCAGTCCCGAGCATTTGCAGATCATGCGGCGCGATCCCCTGGTTTCCGACACCGGTGCTTTGCGCGCCGCGCATGCGCTACACGAGGCCGAGGTGCTTGCTCGCCTGCAGCGGCAAGCCGCGCCGGTGGTGCTGGATATCTGCTTCGGCGCGGGTCTGCAATTTCTGCAACTGTGCGCGCAGTTTCTCTCGGCGGCTGAAGCTGCTACTTCAGACGAAAAACCGCTGCGCCTGCACTACATCGCGCTGATCGCCCATCCGCCCAGCGCGGCCGATCTGGAAGAGCTGCATGCCGGCTGGCAGGCGCAGAGTGAACTGGCGAGCGAATTGCGCCAGGTCTGGCCGCCGCTGTTGCCGGGCACGCATCGTCTGCTGTTGCAGCAAGGCCGCATCATGCTGAATCTGGTGTTTGGCGAGGTGCTGGAAAATCTGGCGCAACTACAGGCCGGTGTCGACGTGTTCTATCTGCGCGCGGGTACAAGGCCGGATTGGAATCCACCGGCCTGCAAACGACTCGCGCGTCTGGCCTGGACCGATGCGTACGCCGTGGTGTGGCAGCCGCAGGCCGAGTTCGCCAAGGGCATGAAACAGGCCGGCTTTGTCGGGCAGCACAGCGGCACGGATACCGCCGGCTGGCGCTTCGCCCCGGCCTGGCCGCGTCCGCCTTCACATATCGCCCCATCCGCCACGCCGGTGCCGCGCCAGGCCGAGACCGCACGCCGGGCAATCGTCATCGGCGCCGGTCTGGCAGGCGCCGCCGCTTGCGAGCGTCTGGCTGCGCGCGGCTGGCAGATCGATCTGGTCGAGCAGCATGCAGCGCCGGCGCAAGAAGCCTCGGGCAATCTGGCGGGCATCTACATGCCGGCGCTGTCGCGCGACGACAGCGCCTTGTCGCGCCTGACGCGGGCCGCTTATCTGTTCGCGATCCAGCTATGGCGCAGCGCCGGCGGTATTTCGCCGCTGCACGCGGCAGACGGCTCACAAGGTATTGCCGGTGAAACTTGCGGCGTACTGCAACTGGCGCGCGATGCCGAACAAGCCGATGCCTTTGGGCAGGCCGCGCAATTCTGGAACTACCCGCAGGATTTCGCGCAGTGGCTCGATGCAGACCAGACCAGCGCCTTGCTGAAAACGGCGGCGCCCTCGGGCTGGCTGTTCCCGCAAGGCGGCTGGATACATCCTCCCTCGGTATGCGGCGCTTTGTTGCACAAGGCCGGCGCGCACGTGCGCAGCCGCTATGGGCAGAGCATCGCCTCGCTGAACCATCGGGACGGCGAATGGCAGGCACACGATGCCGCCGGCAAACTGATCGCAGCGGCGCCGGTGGTGATCATCGCCAACGGCGTCGATGCCTTGCATATCGAACAGACGGCGGCCTTGCCCTTGCAACGCATACGCGGACAGGTCAGCCATCTGCCGGCGGAAGGTTTTCCCGCGCTGCCGTTTGCGCTCTGCGGCGACGGCTATCTGACCCGGCCCTGGAACGGCACCGTCAGTCTCGGCGCCAGCTATGACAAGTTCGACCAGGGCGAGCCGGATCGCCGCAGCCTGCTTGCCGCGCGTCACTTGCGCAGACTTAGCCATGAAGAGAATCTGCAGCGCCTGCGTCAGATGCTGCCGACCGTCGACGCCGTTTATCCGCTGCAACATATTGATACCGACACGCTGCCGGGTCGCGTCGGTTTCCGTTGCGTGGCGCCGGATCGTCTGCCGCTGGTCGGCGCCTTGCCCGACATGCAGGCGGCATGGAGCTCCAGCGCCACCAGGCTGCAGCAAGCGCCGCGCTTGCCGGGTCTGTACAGCCTGCTGGCGTATGCCTCGCGCGGACTGATGTGGGCGCCGCTGATGGCCGAGACGCTGGCCTGCATGCTGGAGCATGAGCCGCTGCCGCTGCCGCGCGATCTGCTGGCGGCGGTGGACCCGGCGCGCTTTGCCTGGAAGGCGGGCGGCACGGTCGGCGGAGCGACAGACGATATCGCCGAGGTATAAGTTTTTGCTAAAGATCTTCAGCAAGCTCTGATTTTCAACATCGCCATCCGGAGACCCGCATGAGCAATTCCGCCCCATTTGCCGATCCGCAATTCGACATCACCAGCAGCGCCCAGCTGGAAGCCCTCTTCGGCCAGCCCGGCGAAGCTTCGTTGCTCAAGGAACTGGACTATCTGCATCCGCACTATCGCCGCTGGATAGAAGCTGCGCCGTTTCTGGCGCTGGCCACGGCTGGCCCGGAAGGCCTGGATTGTTCGCCGCGCGGCGATCCGGCCGGCTTTGTCGACGTGCTTGACGAAAAGACGCTGGTCATTCCTGACCGCCGCGGCAACAACCGCATCGACAGCCTGCGCAATCTGGTGCGCGATCCGCGTCTGGCTTTGCTGTTCCTGATTCCCGGCCAGGGCGAAACCTTGCGCGTCAACGGCCGCGCCCGCATCAGCACCGACCCGCAGCTGCTGGAAAACTATGCGGTCGATGGCAAGCTGCCCAAGCTGTTGCTGATCGTGGCGGTGGAGGCGGTGTTTTTCCAATGCTCGCGTGCAGTGGTTCGCGCCGGCCTGTGGGATGCCGGGCAGCATGTCGCCAGGGGGCGTTTGCCCAGCCCCGGCCAGATTCTGTCGGCGACCAGCCAGGAGAGCATAGATGGCGCCGCTTATGACAGCGCCTTGCCGGAGCGCGTGCGCAGCACCTTGTATTGACGACTGCCGCGTCCATAAAAGGAAAGGGCCAGTGCATCGCACCGGCCCTTTTGTATTAAGCAGAGCTATTCGCAGGACTCAACGCTGCCAATGTCCCGGCTGGAAGTGCCAGCCACCGCGCGGGCCTTGCTGCCAGTGCGCCGGCTCGTAGTGGCGATAGCCGCGACGCACGCGCTCCCAGTGACCGCCGACCCAGACATGACGATGGCCGTCCCAGGCCCAGTAGCCGGGCGCCCAGGCGTAGCCGGCGCGTACCGGCGGCGGCGCTTCATAGCGCGGTGGCGGCGGCGGCGTGCCGATCTGCACGGTGACGTTGCCGCGCACCTGCGCCTGGGCGGCCGGCGCCACAAAGGCAGCGCTCAGGGCGAGTGTGGCAGCGATGCTGGCGAGTACCCATCTTGCTGATGGCATGGGCGATGTGTCTGATGTTTTTTTCATGATGAGCTCCGACTACAGTGGATGAATGACTACTTCGTCTGGCTGATTCTTTTCCGGCGTTCTTGCTGTTCTCGCGGTCTGGATCTGGATTCAAGGCGTGCCGGTTTGCCGGCGCTGCTAAAAGTCAGCAGGCATCTGCGCTGAATTCGATTTGAATCTAAGCCAAGTTTTGGAGGCGATCTGTAATTTTGTGTTTCATTTGTATGAAAGAACACGCGTTGCAAAATCGCTGCAATTTGAGTTCGGAGATCAAGTCATGCCCTGGAACGGCTTGTGAGTGCGATGTGCGTCATGCGAGGATATTGCTGACAAAAGCCTGAAACGGATTTCTTGTTGCAATTTCAGGCGCGCCAGAAACATTCCACGCCACGCCAGCCAACGCCACTTGAACAAAGTCCGTCGCCACGGGCTGCATTTCCGGGAGAGAACAATGAAAAAAACGTCCAGACCATCCTTGCTGCGCGCGCGCAACGGTCATGAAGCCCGGGTTTCCTACGCCGAGCTGTTCTTCGATCTGATCTATGTATTTGCGGTGACCCAGCTGTCGCATCGCCTGTTGGCCGATCTCAGTCTGAACGGCGCTATCGAAACCCTGGTGCTGTGGTTCGCGGTCTGGCTGGCCTGGCAATACACCTCCTGGGTCACCAACTGGTTCAATCCGGAAACCCTGCCGATCCGCTCGCTGCTATTCGCCATCATGCTGGCCGGCCTGCTGATGGCGGCGGCGATTCCCGATGCCTTCGGTGCGCGCGGCCTGATCTTCGCCCTGAGTTATGCCGCGATCCAGGTCGGCCGCACCGTGTTCGTCCTCATCAGTCTGGGGCGCAGGCATGCGCTGACGCCGAATTTCACGCGCATGCTGGGCTGGCTGATCATTTCAGCGGCGTTCTGGATTGCCGGCGGTTTGCTGCCGGAACAGCGCCTGATGCTGTGGGTGGTCGCCGTGCTGTGCGAATACCTTTCGCCCATGATCGGTTTTTATCTGCCCGGCCTGGGGCGTTCACGCACCGACGAGTGGACCATCGAAGGCGGCCATCTGGCCGAGCGCTGTCAATTGTTCGTGATCGTGGCGCTCGGTGAAACCCTGCTGGTGACCGGCGCCACGCTGGCGCATGAGCATGCCTGGGAGTGGCCGGTGCTGATCGCGTTTCTGGTCAGCTTTGTCGGCGCGCTGGCGATGTGGTGGATGTACTTCGACACCAGCAGCAAGGACGGCAGCGCAGCCATCGTGCGCTCCGACGACCCCGGCCGCATCGGCGCGTATTTTCATTATGTGCACGTGATCATCGTGGCCGGCATCATCCTGTGCGCGGTCGGCAACGAACTGGTGATCGCCCATCCCGACCAGCGCATCGCCAGTCTGAGCGCCGCCGTGCTGCTGCTCGGCCCGGCCATTTATCTGCTCGGCAACGGTATCTACAAGCAGGTGGTGTATCGCCGCTTTCCGCTGTCGCACATCGGTGGCCTGGTCTTATTGGCGGTGCTGGCGCCGCTCTCTTATCTGACCGATCTCTTGATGGTCAGCGGCCTGACCTCGGCCTTGCTGGTGCTGGTTGCCGGCTGGGAAGCCTGTTCGCGGCGCGCAGTGCGAATGAACTACATGGACGAGCACGCCAGCAATTTCTGATCTTCTTCAGCGGGGGAGGCGGAGCCGCCGGCATTCAGACTCCCCCGGTTCCACTTATTGATAGCTCATGGTGAACATCACCGAGCTGGAGGCTTTGCCCGGCGATACCGTCTTTTCGGTCTGGTAAAACGCGGCCTGCATGGGGAAATCGACATTGCCGCCGGCGCCGGCCTTGTAAGCCGGCACGTTCAGCACCTCGTTGAGCTTGATGGCCTTGCCATCGTTCCCCATCAGCTTGATACCGATGCCTTTTGCGCCCGATTTGCCGTCCAGCGCGATCACGCTCTGATCCTTGTTGAGAATGCTGGTGGTCGGGTCCAGCCTGATTGTCATGCGCTGGATACTGGTCGAGCAATTTCTCATGCTGACGCTGAAGTCCCTGTTCCTGGTGCTGCTGCCCACACCGGTAAATTCGCTGGATTTGTAGCTGCCGAGATTGACGCTGACATCCGGCGTGGCGCAGGTGCCCACGATGATATTCACACTGCTGAAATTGATCGCGACCTGGGCCTGGCTGAAATCGAAATTATCGTCATCGGCGTCCGGCACGCGCTCTTGCCCTGCGCCCGCCGTGCCGAAGCGGCCGCCATTGACGAGGCCCCCTTCGATTGCGGCAATTTTTACCAGCGCCACCCGCAGCCGCGCCGGCATGGAGCCGGTGGTGACATTGTTGCCGCTGCTCTGTTCACCGAAGCTCAGGAGCATGGTGGGCGAAGCCGGGATGGCCCTGGCCGAATTGGTCTTCGCCGCGATCATGCCGACGCCCGCGAGACTGGTCCGGTACACCGGATAACTGCTGCCATCGATGGTGAAGGTCTGGCCGGTATTGGCGAGCGTGGATCCGACCCCGGCCCCGACCCAGCGATTGGCGGGAACGTTTCTGCAGATGTAGTTGCTGACGGAAGAGGACGTCCATTGTGAGATGCGCGTGCCGACCGGCGTATCGCGCGGCACGGTGATGCTGGACGGCAGGCTGATGCTGATGGGCCCGTCCTGGTTGGTGCAGCGGGTTTGCGCAGCAGCCTCGACGGCCGCGAATAAGCTGGAGATCCCTAACAGCAGGGACAGCAGAAATCCGTTCAACGAAGACGTGCGATGTTTCATTTTGATCTTGGGAGTAGAAAAAAGGGGGCAGGGCGGAATGAACTCAGGGGCCGCGCTAAGCACAAAGCCCGGTTCCGGAGAAAACCGGGCCGGGCTTTTTGCCATGGCGCGCTGTTTGCAGAGACCTTTTCAGGCCCTGAAACTGGACTTACAGATACACCACTTCCAGCGTAGCCGAACCATCCAGCGGCACGTCTTGCGTCAGCGGCAGGTTTTCCGGCTTGTTCAGCACGGCTTGTACATTGATCTTGGCAGCCAGGGTCTTGATGGCGGCCGGCGAAGTCGCGCCGCCCTGGGCGAACGAGAAGTAGTTGCCGGCGTTATCCAGACCGCCGTTGTTGGCGCTCCAGCTGCTGCCGCTGTTGGCGGAGTAGATGCCGCTGACGGCCTGGCTGTCGCCGGTGGTGGCCGCGTTGTCCATGCTCAGCGCATAGCCGCCGACATTCTTGCCTGCCACGGTGCCCAGGCCGAAGTTGAAGCGTTCTTCGGAGCTGCTCGACACGCCCGCCACGATGCCGGCGACCTTGGAAGCGGCGCGATTGTCAGCCAGCTTGATCGCCATCTTGGTCGGCGAATCGCATTTGATGTTGAGGTCGATCTGTTTCTTGTCCAGTGTCTTGAACTGGCCGGCCGGCAAGGTGCTGGCCTGGATGGTGCCGTAGTCGACCACGCCGCCGGCGGCGAAGGTCGGGGTGCAGGCCACCGGCTTGATCACGCCTTTGACTTTCAGTTCGGCGGTATCGGCGGCGTGCGCCAGGTTGGAGACCAGAGCAACAGCAAACAGGGTGGAAGCGGCGATGAGGTTTTTCATGATGTTTTCCTAAAAAAGTAAGTTGAATTCAGTGCATCGCATTCGGCTGTCTGGCCTGACTGGTTTGTCTGATGCAGTGACGTCATTGTGCTTTTTCAGGTCTCGCATTTATATGAGAAAAGTCTCAAAACGGACATGAGAAACCGGTTCAATAAAGGCAGTCTCTGAATGGATACAGGTTTGACGGCCGTCGCGGCTGCGGCCCGCAAGTCGCTGGCGGCGTGCCTGGCCACCGGGTCGGTAGAGTAAAATAGCGCCTTCGCGCAGCCAGCAAGCGGCCACCCGCCGCCGCCAGTGCAAGTCTCGGGGCAACCGGGATCCGCCGGCCTGGCTGTCTGCCGATGCGGCGGCGTTGCCGTTCGCCTGCAATGAGAGCATCACGAAGCTCTCCGATCTCTGAATTGCTAGCACCCGAGTACTACTGAAAGCTGAAAGCCTGCGCATGCTGCGAATTACCGAAATCCAACTTCCCCTGAATCACGCCGAAGCCGAACTGCCGGCAGCGATCATCGATCGTCTGGGCATTGCCGCCGGGGATTTGCTCAATTTCACGCTGTTCCGGCGCAGCTACGATGCCCGCAAGAAATCGGCGGTCACGCTCAATTACACGGTGGATGTCGAAGTCGCCGACGAGGCGGCGCTGCTGGCGCGCCATCAGAACGCCAAGAACATCGGCCCCACGCCCGACACCAGCTACCACTTCGTCGGCCGCGCGCCGAGCAATCTCAAGAGCCGCCCGGTGGTGATCGGCACCGGGCCCTGCGGCATTTTCGCCGGCCTGATTCTGGCCGAGATGGGCTTCAACCCCATCATCCTGGAGCGCGGCAAGATGGTGCGCGAACGGACCAAGGACACCTGGGGCCTGTGGCGCCAGCGCGAGCTGCAGCCCGAATCGAATGTGCAGTTCGGCGAAGGCGGCGCCGGCACTTTCTCCGACGGCAAGCTGTACAGCCAGGTCAAGGATCCCAAGCATTACGGCCGCAAAGTGCTGACCGAATTCGTGGCGGCCGATGCGCCGCCGGAAATCATGTACGTCAGCAAGCCGCACATCGGCACCTTCCGTCTGGTGAAGATGGTGCAACTGATGCGCGACAAGATCACCGCGCTGGGCGGCGAATTCCGCTTTCAGCAAAAGGTCGACGACATTCTGATCGAAGACGGCCGCGTGCGCGGCGTGGTGCTGGCCGGCGGCGAGCACATCGAAACCAGCCATGTGGTGCTGGCCATCGGCCACAGCGCGCGCGACACCTTCGAAATGCTGTACGAGCGCGGCGTATACATGGAAGCCAAGCCGTTCTCGATCGGCTTCCGCGCCGAGCACCCGCAATCGATGATCGATCAGTGCCGCTTCGGCCCGGCCGCCGGCCATCCGATTCTGGGCGCGGCCGATTACAAGCTGGTGCATCACGCCAACAACGGCCGTTCGGTCTACAGTTTCTGCATGTGTCCCGGCGGCACCGTGGTGGCGGCGACGTCCGAGCCGGGCCGCGTGGTCACCAACGGCATGAGCCAGTATTCGCGCAATGAGCGCAACGCCAACAGCGGCATCGTGGTCGGCATTTCGCCGGCCGACTACCCCGGCCATCCCTTGGCCGGCATCGCCTTCCAGCGTCAATGGGAAAGCCGCGCCTACGAACTGGGCGGCGGCAACTACGACGCGCCGGCGCAACTGGTGGGCGACTTCATTGCCAACCGGCCTTCCACGGCGCTGGGCAGCGTGACGCCCTCGTACAAACCGGGCGTCAGGCTGGGCGATCTGAATCCGTCCTTGCCGGATTACGCCATCGACGCCATCCGCGAAGCGCTGCCGATGTTCGAGAAGCAGATTCGCGGCTACGCCATGAACGACGCGGTGCTGACCGGGGTTGAAACGCGCACCTCCTCGCCGGTGCGCATCCGTCGCAACGACGAGGATCTGCAGAGTCTGAATACGCGGGGTTTGTATCCGGCGGGCGAGGGTGCGGGTTATGCCGGCGGCATCATGTCGGCCTCGATCGACGGCATCCGCGTGGCTGAAGCGCTGGCGCTGGACATGCTGGCGCAGAGCGCCTGAACGCAAGCGCAGCCGTCTGAGCCAGACCGAGGCTGAGGCATGACGAGGCTGAAGGATGAAAAACAAAAGGCCGTCTGAAGATTCAGGCGGCCTTTTTAATTTGTCCGGCCCGAACTGCAGGCCGTGTGCTTCTGTGTATTTCTATCTGCTTCCAGCTGCTCCCGCTGATGGGCGGGAGTGCGCCGATTTACTTCTTGGCGCGGCCGGTCGTCTTTTCAGCCGCTTGCGTGAATTGCTTGGCGGCGTTGTTCAGATTCGCTTCCAGCGTTTCGACGGCTTGCTTGGTGCTCTTCGACAGTTGTTCGTAACCGGCGTTGGCATTGCTGATGGTGGCCTTCAGCAGGGACACCATGTTTTCGGTGCCCGGAGGCGCGTTCTTGCTCACTTCGTCAACCAGTGCGCTCAGTTTGCGGCTGGTGTCGGCGATCTGTGCTTCTGCGGCTTTGGTGAATTCAGCCTGGGTGCCGGAAACGATGCCAGCCAGATGACGGCCGTAGGCAGCGACTTTCTCTGCATTCGGCTGGGCTTGTGCTGCGCTCAGCGACAGCGCTTCCTGCGGATCCTTGGCGCCGGCCAGTTGCTTGAAGGCGGCGGAGGATTCTTCCAGCGATGCCTTGGTGGCGCTCAGGTTCAGTTCAACGATCTTTTCCACGCCTTCAAAAGCCTTGGTGGTCAGTGTGTTGATCAGATCCAGTTGAGCCTGGAAGTGGGACTTGGTCGCAGCGGAAAATTGGTCTTGGTACGAAAACATCTTTATCTCCTCAGTATGGTGAAACATTCAGAAGTAGTAGGCGGCTTCGGACTTCAACACAGGATTTGTGCGCCGCAACAAATCCATATTTTACGCACTTGTTTGGTGAGGTCAAGCGTATTTTGTGCGATGCACAAACTTATTTGCCGACCGCTCGTGCGCTTTTTTTCACCATGATCGTACCCCTCTGAAAATCAATTTGGTGCGATCTTTTGGCGATGAGCGAATATCGTGCATGAACTCTTTTGGCGATGCATTGATTTCTCTCAAACCTGTATATGTGGCGGCAATTCATGCACGACTACCCCTGCGTCGGATTGCTCGAAGGGGCAGCCGTGGCTGACCTCGATGCCGCGCAGTCCATCCTGATAACCCTGGCTCCAGCGCCATTCAATTGAGCCGTGCGAGAAATTGGCATCCTTGGACGCCATGTTCCAGTCGCGTCCGGCGTAGGGCAGCCGCACGATATGCATGGTAGTGTCGGCGCCCAGCTCGGCCATCATCTTGCGATCGGCGGCGTTGAGCAGCGCCGGCGGCAGACGCTTGTACAGATCGCGCGCGGCCCGGCGCAGTTGGTATTGCTTCAGATAGGCTTCGATATGGCGCTGCGAACGCGAGGCGAAGGTCACATCCTTCTGACGCGTCTGCACCGCCTCATAAGTGGTCGGCTCGGGGCCGTCGGCGTGCCACAGATCGACCATCATGCACAGCGTATCGAGCCGCGCCTCGTCGTTGAGCACGGCTTCCAGCGGCGTGTTCGAATACAGGCCGCCGTCCCAGTACAGCTCGCCGTCCACCCGCACCGGCGCGAAGGCCGGCGGCAGGGCGCCGCTGGCCATCACGTGATCGACCCGCAGGCGTTCATTTTTTGTGTCGAACTTGGACAGCGTACCGCAGGTCACCTTGACTGCGCTGACCGTCAGGCGGATGCCGGAGCCGCCGTTCAGATAATCGAAGTCGACGTGATTCTCCAGCGTCTGCTGCAATTCGGCGGTGCTGTAAAAACTGGCTTCTTCAGCCGGCACCGGCAGGCCCAGCGCAAACGGACTGAAGGGGCGCGGGCGAAAGAAGCCGGGCACGCCGCGCACGAAGGTATCCATGGTCGTCATCAGCGTACTGAGCTGGCGCGTGGCGTCGGGCAGTTGCTGCAGGTCGAACAGATCGGGATGCGCCACGCCTTCCCAGAAGGAGCGCAGCTTCTCGATGCGGGTTTCGCGCGGATTGCCGGCGATGATGGCGGCGTTGATGGCGCCGATGGAGGTGCCGACCACCCAGTCCGGCGTCAGGCCGTTCTCATGCAGGGCCTGATAGACCCCGGCCTGATAGGCGCCGAGCGCGCCGCCGCCCTGCAAAACCAATGCCACACGTGGCTTGGGCTTGCTGGCGTTTCTGGCGGGGGAGGTTTTGGAACGTGAACGGGGAGACGAAGATTTGCTGCTTCCGCCGGCACCCTGGTCCGGATCTTTGCGCATGATGCTCTTCTTTCTGATGGCGTATATAGAAGATCGCAAAACAGCTCAAACGTTCAGCCACCGGCGCGATGAAAGGCGGCGCTGAATAATACAGGCGCTAGCATAGCGCGCTTGCGCCAGGCGTGCGCCGGCAGCCGGGCCGGAAGCAGAAAGATCGGCGGGATATAGGGAGCAGGCAAACGGCGGCGAACTCAGCCGCGCGTGCTTTTCCAGGAGTCGAACAATTGCCGGGCCTGGGTTTCCATCTGCGCCGCCGGCACTTCATGTGCGCGATGGTAGATCATCAGCGCATACAGGTCGGCCAGTGCATTGACTTCAGGCGACAGCGCGCATTCCTCGCCGGTGGCGGGGCGTTGCAGGCGCCAGTAATTGATCGCCTGTTCCAGATCGGTAAGAGAGATCGAAGGTTCGTCCATCACTGCATTGTACTCCGGGAATACTGTTCAAAAACACAGGTAAATCCGGTTCGCCAGATCCACCATGAAAGAGGGTTGCAGGTAAGCCATGAACACCAGCGCCAGCACCGCGCCTCCCGCTACGCCCAGCAGCAGACGCCGAGGCCGAGGCCGGGAGAGGCCCGGTTTGGAAGGCGATTCGGACGAAACGTTCATGGGCGTGAGGGGATCGGGGCTCAGGCCGCTGCCGGCGCGCGCCGGATGGCCTGTTCATTGATCGGCAGATTGACCAGCGCCGCAAACAGGCCGAGCGCCAGCGTGATCATCCACACCGTGTCGTAGCTGCCCTGGCGGGTAAACAAGTAGCCGCCCAGCCACACGCCCAGGAAACTGCCGACCTGATGCGAGAAAAACACGAAGCCCGACAGCATCGACAAATACTTCAGGCCGAAGATGCTGGCCACGATGCCATTGGTCAGCGGCACCGTGGACAACCACAAAAAGCCCAGCGCTGCCGCAAACAGATACACCGACCAGGGCGACAGCGGCGCCAGCAGGAACAGCGCGATGGCGATGGTGCGGCCGAAATAGATGCCCGACAGCAAGTAGCGTTTCGGCAATCTGCCGCCCAGCTTGCCGGCGTAATAAGAGCCGAAGATATTGAACAGGCCGATCAGCGCCAGTGCGATCACCGCTACGCTGGGATTGGCGATGCCCTTGTCCTTCAGATAAGACGGCAGGTGCGCGCCGATGAACACCACCTGAAAGCCGCACACGAAATAGCCGGCCACCAGAAACTGAAACGGTCGATGGCTGAAAGCCTCGCGCGTGGCTTCCCAGATGCTTTGTTCATTGGCCAGCGCCACGCGCGGCGGCTCCTTCAGGCGCAGGGCCATCGGAATCATCGCCAGCAGCACCAGCGCCGCCAGCCAGAAGAACGCGGGTTGCCAGCCGGTCAGCGAAATCAGTTGCTGCTCCACCGGCATCATCATGAACTGGCCGAAGGAGCCGGCGGCGGAAGAAATGCCGAATGCCCAGGAGCGTTTCTCCGGCGGCGCGCTGCGGCCGACGATGCCGCTCACCGCACCGAAGGCGGTACAGGCCAGCGCGCCGCCGATCAGCACACCGGAGCCGATGATGAACAGCGTCGGCTGATCCACCAGCGCCATCCACAGCAGGCCGCCGGCATACAGCAGCGCCCCCAGCACGATCACGCGCGCGGTGCCGAAGCGGTCGCAGGCCATGCCGGCGAACGGCCCGATCAGGCCCCACATCAGATTCTGCATTGCCAGCGCCAGCGAAAAGGTCTCGCGGGTCCAGCCGTGGGCCTGAGAAATCGGTTGCAGCCAGAAGCCCAGTCCATGCCGCACGCCCATGGCCAGCGTCAGCACCACGCCGCTGGCGATCAGGACGGTTTTGAAATCGGGGGCGCGGGAAGTCTGGAACATGTGTCTCTCTTGAGAATGGTTATTCGTTTTTTTTCTAAAGGCCGGGCAAGTTTAACGTAAAGGCCCCGGTATCGGGCCCGGGCGCGGGATCCTGGCGGGTTTGTGCATGTGCAAAAAACGGTCCCGATCTGCAAGAAACCGGCTTTTGGGTTACCGTTCGGGCAGGTGTTTTGCTGCGTTGCGGCAAACAACGAGCAGCCTCAATCTTTCCCGGAGAACCCATGCCCATCCCTCTCTTTGCCCTGGCGCTCTGCGCTTTCGCCATCGGCACCACCGAATTCGTGATCATGGGCCTGCTGCCCGAGATGGCGGCCGATCTGCAGGTCAGCCTGCCGGCGGCCGGCTATCTGGTCAGCGGCTATGCGCTGGGCGTGACCATCGGCGCGCCCATCCTGGCCTCCGTCACCAGCCGCATTGCGCCCAAGCGCGCACTGTCGCTGCTGATGGTGATCTTCATCATCGGCAATCTGATGTGTGCGCTGTCCTCCAACTACAGCTTGCTGATGCTGAGCCGGGTGGTGACTTCCTTCGCCCACGGCTCCTTCTTCGGGCTCGGCGCAGTGGTGGCCACCAGCCTGGTCGCCAAGGAGAAACAGGCCAGCGCGATCGCGCTGATGTTCACCGGCCTGACGCTGGCCAACGTGATTGGCGTCCCGGCCGGCACCTTGCTCGGTCAGAACTTCGGCTGGCGCGCCACCTTCTTCGGCGTCACCCTGATCGGCGTGATGTCGCTGGCCGCCATCCTGTACTGGCTGCCCAAGGCGATCAAGACCTCCGACGGCGCCAAGGAAGACAGCGCCGCTCTGTGGCGCAGCCTGCCGGTGTGGCTGGCGTTTGCCACCACCGTGATTTTCTCGGCCAGCACCTTCGCCGTGTTTACCTTCATCGCACCTATCCTGCGCGACCTCAGCGGCATCTCGCCGCGCGGCGTGGCCGGCGTGCTGCTGCTGATCGGCGTCGGCCTGGCGCTCGGCAATCTGCTGGGCGGCAAGCTGGCCGACCGTAGCGTGATGGCGGCGCTGCGCACGATTTTCTCAGCGCTGGGCGTGGTGCTGCTGGTGTTCATGTACACCAGCCACTATCCGGTGGCGGCCATCGTCACCGTCTTCCTGTGGGGCATGGCGGCGTTTGCCGCCGTGCCGGCCTTGCAGATGAATGTGATGAACAAGGCTGCCTCAGCGCCGATTCTGGCCTCGACCATGAACATCGGCGCCTTCAACCTCGGCAACGCGCTCGGCGCATTCGGCGGCGGCGCAGTGCTGAGCCTGAACTTCGGCCTCAGCGGCATTCCGCTGCTGGGCGCGATTCTGGCTTTCCTGGCATTGGCCTGCGCACTGCTTGGCGCCGGCCTGGATCAGAAGGTCGCGCGCGCCAATGCTGCCGCCTTGTGTGCGGACTGAGGGTCTGATTCGGCACAACGCGCAACTCCAGGTACCCCCGCGCAACGCAAGCCTGCCGCACATCTTCTGCGGCAGGCTTTTTTATTTTCTCTCCGCATTTGTCCGCCTTGTCTTCAGCTTGCTCGCTGAACGCATATCGATGCGCGCAATTCTCAGCATGAAAATTCCCAACTAAGTAATACGAAATGCTTCGTTCAGCATCGCGGCGTACTTTGTTTTAATGATCCTCCACATAAGCCGGCCGGTTTTCATCGCCAATGGCTATATACGATTGGAAGGGTCACCGCATGTCAGCCGTCATCGAAGCCGCAGCTTCAGCATTTGCACCTCAGGATCAGGGCAGCATTGCTCTGCCGAAACGCGCACGCCGCATTCACAGCGAGCAGGAAGCCTTGCAGGTCGCCGCCGAACTGGCGCAGGAACTCAGCCGGGAAGCCGCGCAGCGCGACCGCGAACGCCGTTTGCCGCACCAGGAAATCCAGCGCTTCTCCGAGACCGGCCTGTGGGCCATCACCGTGCCCAGGGAATACGGCGGCATCGGCGCCTCATGGGTGACGGTGGCCGAAGTGTTTCGTCTGATCTCCGCCGCCGATCCTTCCATCGGCCAGATTCCGCAAAACCACTTCGGCATTCTGAACGTGCTGCGCAATGCCGCCAGCCACGAGCAAAAGCAATTCTTCTTCAATGAGGCCCTGCAGGGCGCGCGCTTCGGCAATGCCGGGCCCGAGCGCACCAGCAAGCACGTGCTCGATGTGCGTACACGCGCGGAACTCGACACCGGCGCCGGCGACGGCAGCTATCTGCTGACCGGCACGCGCTTCTATTCCACCGGCGCCTTGTACGCGCACTGGGTACCGACGCGTGCGCTGGATCAGGACGGCAAGAATCTGTTCGTGATCAACCAGCGCCAGGCTGCCGGCCTGAGCGTGGTGGACGACTGGTCCAGCTTCGGTCAGCGCACCACCGCCAGCGGCACCGTGATTTTCGACAAGGTGCGTGTGCCTGCGGCGCAGGTGGTGCACATGCAGGGTTTTCTGCAACAGGCCAACAACATCGGCCCGGTGGCGCAGCTGATACAAGCCGCCATCGACGCCGGCATCGCGCATGCGGCGGTGGAAGACACCATCGCCTTTGTCTCGCGCCGCTCGCGGCCATGGGTGGACAGCGGCGTCGAACGCGCCGGCGACGACCCGCTCACCATTCGCGAAGTGGGCGATCTCAAGATCCGTCTGCACGCGGCCGATGCCTTGCTGGAACGCGCGGCGCGCACGCTCGATCAGCAACCGGAAAAGATCGATTTCGCGCAAATGGCCAAGGCCTCGATCGACGTTGCCGAAGCCAAGGTGCTGAGCACCGAACTGGCCTTGCGCGCCAGTGAAAAACTGTTCGAACTGGCCGGCTCGCAAGCCACGCTGGCCGAACACAATCTGGATCGCCACTGGCGCAATGCGCGGGTGCATACCCTGCATGATCCGGTGCGCTGGAAGGTGCATGCGGTCGGCAACTATTACCTCAACGATGTGCCGCCGCCGCGCCATGCCTGGAGCTGAGCGGCAGCCTTCGCTCCCTCCGGCAATCCCCGCACTTCATAAAGAAAAGCAGATCGACATGACACAGACCGCAAGCATTTCCGAAGCCGCACGCCCGGTATCGGGGCCCAACACGCAACGCGTGGTCACCCGCATCCGCGACGATGCCGAAGCCCTGCAAGCTGCACACAAACTGGCCGCCGAGCTGGTGCAGCAAGCCTCGGACCGCGATCGCACGCGCCGCCTGCCGTGGGATGAGCTGGACCGCTATGTGCGCTCCGGCCTGTGGGGCATCACGGTGCCGAAACAATACGGCGGCGCCGGCGCGTCCAACGTCACGCTGGCGCAAGTGTTCGCCATCATCGCGGCCGCCGACGGTTCGATCGGGCAGATTCCGCAGAATCACTTCTATGCGGTGGAAATCCTGCGCGTCAATGGCAGTGAACAGCAAAAACGTTTCTTCTTCGAACGCGTGCTGCAGGGCGATCGCCTCGGCAATGCGCTGGCCGAACTCGGCACGCGCAATTCCAACGAACGCAAGACGCGCCTGACGCGCGATCCGGATGGCGTCGGCTATCGCATCAACGGCCGCAAGTTCTACGCCACCGGCGCGCTGTATGCGGACTGGGTGCCGACTTCGGTGATCGACGACGATGGCGTGCAGCAGCTCGCCATTGTGCCGCGTCACGCGCCGGGTCTGAGCATCGTCGACGACTGGACCGGGTTTGGCCAGCGCACCACCGGCAGCGGCACCGCGCTGTTCGACAACGTGCAGGTGCCGGTCGACGCCGTACTGGGTTTTCAGGCGTCCTTCGCGCGCCCGACCACGGTTGGTCCGCAGGCGCAACTGATGCACGCCGCCATCGATCTCGGCATCGCGCGCGCGGCCTATGACGACCTCATCGTGTTCGTCAAGACCCACTCGCGGCCCTGGGTGGATGCCGGCGTCGAGAAAGCCAGTGAAGATCCGCTGACGATTCATGAAGTCGGCAATCTCAGCATACAGCTGCACGCCGCCGAAGCGCTGCTGGAGCGCGCTGCGCGCAAGGTCGATCTGGCGGCTGCCGATCCGACCGACGAAACGGTGGCCGCCGCCTCCATCGCCGTGGCCGAAGCGCGCGTGCTGAGCACCGACATTTCGCTGGCCGCCGGCAGCAAGCTGTTCGAACTGGCGGGTTCGCAATCGACGCTGGCCGAACACAATCTGGATCGCCACTGGCGCAATGCCCGCACGCACACGCTGCACGATCCGGTGCGCTGGAAATATTTTGCGGTCGGCAATTACTACCTCAACGGCAAGAAGCCGCCGCGTCATGGCGCCATCTGATCTTTCAATTGCTGTCGCATCGGCCGAACGCTTGATCTGCAGCGCCGGCCGATGTCGAATGCGCCGCCGCTGAAGGCGGCCGCGTCACTTCCGGCGACATGGCAATGGACGTTCGCCGCGACTCATCGATGCCGTTCGGCAGCCGTATCTTTGCCGTAGACCGGCATAGCTGCAAGGCATTTAAAAACACATTCAAAGACCATTCAGGGGAACAGACAGATGTCGCATTTCGAGCACCGCCGCGCCACGCGCCGGCATTGGATTCAGCTTTCGGTGGCCGCCACACTGGCCGGTGCGGCACTGGCGCCGCTGGGCGCTTCGGCGCAGACCGCCGGCGGCACGCTGGTCGCCATCGTGCAGCCGGAACCGGTCACGCTGACCGGCGCCGTCAATACCGCGCAACCGACCTCGCTGATCGCCACCAATGTCTACGACGGTTTGCTGTCCTACGACAACGAACTCAAGCCGCATGGTCAGCTGGCCGAGCGCTGGGAGGTTTCGAAGGACGGACTGGCGATCACCTTCCATCTGCGCCAGGGCGTCAAATGGCATGACGGCAAGCCCTTCACCTCGGCTGACGTCAAATGGTCGGTGGAGAATGTATGGAAGACCATCCACCCGCGCAACAAGGCGATTCTGGTCAACCTGACCCAGGTCGACACGCCGGACGCCAATACCGCCATCTTCCGCTTCACCAAGCCCTCGCTGGCGTTGCTGTCGACGCTCAATTCCTGGGGTGCGCCGGTGCTGCCCAAGCATTTGTATGAAGGCACCGACGTCCTCAACAATCCGAACAATAACAAGCCGGTCGGCACCGGCCCCTTTGTCTTCAAGGAATGGAGCAAGGGCAACTACATCACGCTGGAACGCAATCCGAATTACTGGGAGAAGGGCAAGCCTTACCTCGACAAGATCATCTTCAAGGTGGTGCCGGATGCCGGGGCCCGCGCCGCCACGCTGGAGAACGGCGACGCGCAGTACGCCGTGTTCAGCCCGGTGCCGCCCAAGGAAGCGCAGCGTCTGGCCGAGTCCGGCAAGGTCAAGGTCGAGACCAACGGCTATCAATGGTCCTCGCCGGTGCTGTATCTGGACTACAACCTGAGCAACAAGTACCTGAAGGATGTGCGCGTGCGCCGCGCCATCGCGCACGCCGCCAATCTGGAGGGCCTGAACAAAGTGGTCTGGTACGGCTACGGCAAACCGGCGGTCAGCATCGTGCCGACCACGCTCACCCAGTTCTTCGACGGCAGCGTGCCGCGTTATCCCTACGATCCCAGGAAGGCCGAAGCGCTGCTGGATGAGGCCGGCTTCAAACGCGGCGCCGACGGCGTGCGCTTCAGTATCAGCAACGACTATCTGCCCTACGGCGAGGACTATCGCCGCACCGCCGAGTATCTGAAGCAATCGCTCAAGCGCGTCGGCATCGAGGTCAACATCCGCAGTCAGGACACCGCCGCCTTCACCAAGCGCGTCTACGGCGACCGCGACTTCGATACCGCGATCACCTGGAACGCCTCCTTTCCCGATCCGCAGATCGGCCTGACGCGCATGTACTGGTCCGGCTGGATCGGCAAGAACGTGCCCTGGACCAACAGCTCCGGCTACAAGAACGATGAAGTCGATCAACTGATCGAGCAGGCGCAGGGCGCGGCTACCCAAGCCGAACGGGTGGCGCTGTTCAAGAAATTCCAGCAGATCACGCAGACCGATCTGCCGACGCTGCCGCTGATCGAGCTGCATTTCTTCACCGTGCATTCGCCGCGCCTGAAGGGCATCACGCAGGACGGTGACCAGTCGCAGGGTTCGCTCAAGAACGCCTGGCTGGATCAGTCCGCCAATCCTGCCCGCGCCGCCAAATGAATATCGCCAACAGTGTGAAACAGAACAACATGAATACAAGCAAGATCCATCACCTCCATGCCCGCACCCGCAAATTGCTGAATCTGGGCCTGACTTTGGGGCTGCTGACCGCGCTCGGCCTGAGCGCCCAGCTGGCGCAGGCACAGACGCGCGGCGGCACCCTGACCGCCATTCTGCAGCCGGAGCCGGTGATCCTGACGTCGGCGCTCAACACCGCGTCGCCGACCGGTTTCTTTAGCGCCAATGTGTTCGACGGCCTGGTCGAGTACGACAACGACTTCAAGCTGCGTCCGGCGCTGGCGGAAAGCTGGGAGGTCTCCAAGGACAGCAAGACCCTGACCTTCCATCTGCGCCGTGGCGTGAAGTGGCATGACGGCAAACCGTTCAGCTCGGCCGACGTCAAGTGGACGCTGGAAAACGTCTGGAAGAAAATCCACCCGCGCAATCAGATCATCTTCAACACCGTCACCAGCGTCGACACGCCGGACGACAATACTGTGGTGATTCATTTCAGCGAGCCCTCGCTGGCGGTGCTGAGCTCGCTCAACAGCAATGGTGCGCAGGTGCTGCCCAAGCATCTGTACGAAGGCACCGACATCCTCAACAATCCCTACAACAACAAGCCGGTCGGCACCGGCCCGTTTGTGTTCAAGGAGTGGAGCAAGGGCAACTACATCACGCTGGAACGCAACCCCGATTACTGGGACAAGAGCAAAGGTGTAAGCAAGCCCTACCTTGACAGGATCGTGTTCAAGATCGTGCCTGACGCCGGCGCTCGCGCCGCTGCGCTGGAGAAGGGCGAAGTGCAGTACGCGCCGTTCTCGCCGGTGCCGCTGAAGGATGCTGAGCGCCTCGCCAAACTGCCCAATCTGAAACTGGAAACGCGCGGCTACGACTGGATCTCGCCCTGGCTGTTCCTCGACGTCAACGTCGACAAGCCTTACTTCAAGGATGTGCGCGTGCGTCAGGCGCTGGCGCATGCCATCGATCTGAATGCCTTCAACAAGGTGGTCTGGTACGGCTTCGGCAAGCCGGCGGTGAGCCCGGTGGTATCCACCCTCAAGCAATTCCACTCGGAAGACGTGCCGAAATATGGCTACGATCCCAAGAAGGCCGAAGCGCTGCTGGATGAAGCCGGCCTCAAGCGCGGCGCCGACGGTGTGCGGCTGCGCATCAATATCGACTATCTGCCTTACGGCGACGACTACAAGCGCAGCAGCGAATACATCCGCCAGGCGCTCAAGCGCGTCGGCATCGAAGTCAATGTGCGCGCACAGGACACGCCGACCTTCACGCGCCGCGTCTACGGTGAGCGCGACTACGATCTGTCGGTGGTCTGGTTCGCCGGTTTCGCCGATCCCTTGGTGGGCGTGACGCGCGCTTACTGGAGCAACTCGATCGGCAAGAACATCCCGTGGACCAATGCTTCCGGTTATCGCAGCGCCGAGGCCGACAAGCTGATCGAGCAGGCCCAGGCTTCCGCCAGCCAGACCGAACGGGTGGCGCTGTTCAAGAAATTCCAGCAGCGCGTGCAGACCGATCTGCCCTCGATTCCCTTGCTGGAACTGCATTTCTTCACGGTGCAGGCGGCCAATCTGAAAGACACCGTGAGCGGCGTCGATCAGATCTACAGCTCGCTCAAGAACGCATGGTTCGACAGCGCGCCCAAGGTGGCCGACGCCTCGAAATGACTTCTCTGATCACGGATCAATCATGAGCAGCACTCCCGCCGCTTCGTCTGCTTCAGACACCGCCCGCCGTCTGCTGTATCGCCTGCTGCAGCTGGCCGGCGTAGTGCTGGGCGTGGCCGTGATCAATTTCTTCCTGCTGCGGCTGGCGCCGGGCGACGCCGCCCAGGTGCTGGCCGGTGAAGCCGGCGCCGCCACGCCGGAATACATGGCGGCGCTGCGCCAGCAGTTCGGGCTGGATCAGCCGCTGCCGGTGCAGTTCGGCAAATATCTGTTGAATCTGCTGCACTTCGATCTCGGCTATTCCTTCCGGCACGGCATGCCGGTGCTGCAACTGATCGCCGAACGGGTGCTGCCGACCTTGCTGCTGATGGGCGCCAGCATCGCCTTTGCAGTGGTGGCCGGCGCCACGCTGGGCGCACTGGCGGCGTATCGCTCCGGCAAGCTGACCGATGTGCTGATCTCGACGCTGGCGCTGCTGTTCTTCGCCACGCCGCTGTTCTGGATCGGCCTGATGCTGGTGGTGGTGTTCTCGGTCTGGCTGGACTGGCTGCCGGTGGGCGGCATGTTCAGCGTCGAGGCCGGCTACACCGGCTGGGCCCACGTGCTGGATATCACGCGCCATCTGGTGTTGCCGGCGGTGACGCTGGGCCTGTTCTACATGGCGGTCTACACGCGTCTGATGCGCGCCACCATGATCGAGGTGCGGCGTCAGGATTTCGTGCGCACCGCGGTCGCCAAGGGCGCGCGGCCGCCGCGCGTGCTGTTCGCCCACGTGCTGCGCAATGCCTTGCTGCCGCTGGTCACCATGCTGGGCGTGCAGGTCAGTTCCATCATCGGCGGCGCAGTGCTGGTGGAGACCGTGTTCTCCTGGCCCGGCCTCGGCCGTCTGGCCTTCGAGGCGCTGTTTCAGCGCGACTTCAATCTCTTGCTGGGCATTCTGCTGTGCAGCTCGGTGGTGGTGATCCTGGTCAACTGGCTGGTGGATTTCATCTACACCCGGCTCGATCCGCGCATTCGTCTGGCCTGATCTCTGACTGACCCGACTTCAAGGACTATTTTCATGAACCAGCGCGCTCCATCTTCCTTGCCTTTGCTGTCTTCCCTGTCGCCTTTACCGATTGCTTTCAGTACGGTCGATATCGATTCGGTGACGGCCTCATCGGTGATCTTTCCGTCGGCAGTGAACGCGGCCAAGACTGCGGCGCCGGCCAGCCGCATCGCCGGGCCGCGTCAGCGCGGCTGGCCGGCGCGTTTGCTGCGCTCGCCTTCAGCGCTGACCGGCGCCGTGCTGCTGGCGCTGGTGCTGATGATGGCGGCCTCGGCTGGCTGGCTGTTCCCGGGCGATCCGCTGGACATGGTGGCAGAACCTTTTCTGCACGTCGGCGCCGATCCGGCTTTTCCCCTCGGCACCGACATGCTGGGCCGCGATCTGCTGAGCGGGATTTTTCACGGCGCCCGCGTCTCGCTGCTGATCGCGGTGGTGTCGACCCTGCTGTCGCTGGCGCTGGGCGTGAGTGGCGGCTTGCTGGCCGGCTACTACGGCGGCCGCGCCGACGCGCTGCTGATGCGGGTGACCGAATTCTTCCAGACCATTCCTTCCTTCCTGTTCGCGCTGGCCATCGTCGCCGTGGCCCAGCCTTCGCTGCTGACCATTTCACTGGCCATCGGCGTCACCGCCTGGCCCAGTCTGGCGCGGCTGGTGCGGGCCGAGGTGCTCAAGCTGCGCCACGGCGAGATGGTGCAGGCCAGCGCGGCGCTGGGCGCTTCCGATACGCGCATCATGCTGCGCGACATCCTGCCCAATACCCTGACGCCGATTCTGGTCTCGACCTCGCTGATGGTGGCCACCGCCATCCTCACCGAATCCAGTCTGGCCTTCCTCGGCCTGGGCGATCCCAATGCCTCGAGCTGGGGCAACATGGTCGGCGCCGGGCGCGAGGTGATCCGCACCGACTGGAGCATCGCCACCATCCCCGGCATCGCCATCGTGGTCACGGTGCTGGCGCTCAATCTGCTGGGCGACGGGCTGGCCGACGTGCTCGACCCGCGCGACCGCAAATAAGCGGCGGTTTTACTGCCACCGCAATCGACTTCAATAAAGGACACAACATGGCACGCGTATCCACTCTGCTGGCACATCAGATTCCCGCCGACGCGCCCAAGGCGCGCGCAATTTTCGAGAAGGTCGAAAGCGAATACGGCGCCTTCGGCAACATGCTCGGGGTGCTGGCGCATCGGCCGGCCTCGATCGAACATCTCTACGGTCTGCTGCTGCAATTCGCGGCCGAGGGCAATATCTCCAGGCTGCATCTGGAGATCGTGCTGGTCACCGCCTCCAGGGCCAATGAATGCAGCTACTGTGTCTCGCACCATGCGCCCAAGCTGGCGGCGCAGCATGTGCCGGCGGAAACCGTGGAGCGCATCCTCGACGCTGACGTGCCCGGCCTCGGTCCGGTCGAACTGCTGGTGCGCGATTACGCGCTGGCGGTCACGCGGCAGCGCGTGGGCGACAGTCTGGTGGCGCGCCTGCGTGAACATTTTTCCGAATCGCAAGTGGTCGAACTGACCCTGCGCGCCGCGCTGTGCGCCTTCTTCGCGCGCTTCAACGAAGCGCTCGACGTAAAGCTGGAACCCGAATACCTGACTACGGATGTCGCCGCATGAGCACCTCAATTACCCACAGCACAGAAAAGAAGAAGGAAATCCGCCTCAACGCCTTCAACATGAATTGCGTGAACCACATCAACCACGGCCTGTGGACGCATCCGCGCGACCGCTCGCAGGATTACACCGACATCGCCTACTGGACCGATCTGGCCAAGCTGCTGGAGCGCGGCAAGTTCGACGGCCTGTTCCTGGCCGACATCGTCGGCGTCTACGATGTCTATCAGAACTCGGTCGATCTCACCCTGCGCGAATCGATACAGCTGCCGGTCAACGACCCGCTGCTGCTGATCTCGGCGATGGGCCACGTGACCGAGCATCTGGGCTTCGGCATCACCGCCAATCTGACCTACGAAGCGCCGTTCCTGTTCGCGCGCCGCATGTCTACGCTGGACCATCTGACCAAGGGCCGGGTCGGCTGGAATATCGTCACCGGCTATCTGGACAGCGCCGCCCGCGCCATGGGCCTGTCCGAACAGCTGGAGCACGACCAGCGCTACGACCGTGCCGACGAATTCATGGAGGTGGTCTACAAACTGTGGGAAGGCAGCTGGGAAGAGGACGCCGTTGTGCGCGACCGTCAGAACCGCGTCTACGCCCGGCCCGACAAGGTGCACAAGATTCATCACAGCGGCGACTACTACAAGGTCGAGGCGATTCATCTCAGCGAGCCTTCGCTGCAACGCACGCCGGTGCTGTATCAGGCCGGCTCATCGGGGCGCGGCCAGGCGTTCGGCGCGCGCCATGCGGAGTGCGTGTTCGTTTCCGGGCACACCAAGGAAGCGGTGCGCAAGCTGGTCGCCGGCATCCGCGCAGGCGCAGTGCGCGAAGGACGCGCGCCCGATGACGTCAAGATTTTCATGGGCCTGACCGTGGTCACCGCCGCCACCGAAAAAGAAGCGCACGAGAAATATCAGGAGTACGCGCGCTATGCCAGCCCCGAAGCCGGACTTGCGCATTTCTCCAGCGGCACCGGCATCGACTTTTCGGAGTACGGTCTGGACGAGCCGATTCGTCCGGCCAAGAACAATGCCATCGAATCGCTGACCAAGACCGTCACCAATCCCGAGCTCAGCTGGACCAAGCGCAAGCTGCTGCAGCAACTGGAGCTGGGCGGCCGCTACGCCACCATCGTCGGCTCGCCGCAGCAGGTGGCGGACGAACTGGAAGCCTGGATACGCGAAACCGACATCGACGGCTTCAACCTCACGCGCACCGTTACGCCGGAGAGTTTTGCAGACTTCATCGATCTGGTGATTCCCGAATTGCAGACGCGTGGTTCGTACAAGCACGACTACGCGCCCGGGACGTTGCGGGAGAAATTGTTCAGCGGCGGCGCGCGCCTGCCGGAGCAGCACGCCGGCGCAGCTTACCGCTTCGGCGTGACGGCCTGAGCGTAACTGAGTGCAACCGAGCGGCAACACATAAGGCAGACCCATGAGCCAGCTTCTGGATATCCGCAATCTCAACGTGTCCTTCCCCGGCCACGACGCCGTCAAGGATCTGAACCTCAGCATCGGCGCCGGTGAAACCCTGGCGCTGGTGGGAGAATCCGGTTGCGGCAAGTCGACCACCGCCTTGTCGCTGCTGCGTCTGCTGCCGGGTAGCGCGCGCGCCAGCGGCAGCATCTTGTTTGAAGGGCGCGACATCCTGGCGCTGCCGGAAACCGAGATCTGCGCGCTGCGCGGCAACGCCATATCGATGATCTTTCAGGAGCCCATGACTTCGCTCAATCCGGTGCTGAGCATCGGCCAGCAAGTGGTGGAAGCGGTGCGCCTGCATCAGCATCTGTCGCCGCAGGCGGCACGCGCGCGCGCCATCGAACTGCTGGAACTGGTGCGCATTCCCGAGCCGCAGCGCCGTTTCAACGACTATCCGCACAATCTCTCGGGCGGCCAGCGCCAGCGCGTGATGATTGCGATGGCGGTGTCCTGCCATCCGCGTCTGCTGGTGGCGGACGAGCCGACCACCGCGCTGGACGTGACGATACAGGCGCAGATTCTGGAATTGCTGGATCAGTTGCGGCGCGAGCTATCGATGGCGATGCTGCTGATCACGCACGACCTCGGCGTGGTCGAGCAATGGGCCGACCGCGTGGCGGTGATGGTCGGTGGCCGCAAGGTGGAGGAGGGCGATACCGCGCGTCTATTCGCCCATCCTCAGCATGCCTATACCCAGGGTCTGCTCGGCGCCTCGCTGCAGATGGAACAGGCCTACCACTATCGCGATGGCCGTCTGCCGGAAATCCGGGTGGAAAAAGATGCGCACGGCGCCGAGATTTTTTCGTTGACGCCACGCACTCTGGCGCCGTCGCCGGTATCGGCGCCGGCCGCCGCCAATGATCAGACGCAGCCCTCGTCAGCCGTGCTGTCGCTGCGCGATCTGAAGGTGGATTACGCCACGCGCAATGGCGCCGTCAATGCGGTCAAGGGCGTGTCTTTCGATATCGAGCCCGGTGAAACGGTGGGCCTGGTCGGCGAGTCGGGTTGCGGCAAGTCCACGCTCTCCAAAGCCATCGTGCGTCTGGTGGATGCCAGCGCCGGCAACATTATGCTCGACGGCGACGATATCGCGCGCCTCAAGGGCGAGCGTCTGCGGCATTACCGGCGGCGCGTGCAAATGATTTTTCAGGATCCTTACGCCTCGCTCAATCCGCGGCTCAGCGTGGCGGAGATACTCGACGCCGCCTTGCAGATTCACGAGGTGCGCGACAAGCGCGAGCGGCGTCGCCGCATCGAGCAGATCGTCGATCTGGTCGGCCTGCCGCAGCGCGCGCTGAACAGCTATCCGCATCAGTTTTCCGGCGGTCAGCGTCAGCGCATCGGCATCGCCCGCGCGCTGGTGCTCAAGCCGGCGCTGGTGATTTGCGACGAACCGGTCTCCGCGCTCGATGTTTCGGTGCAGGCCCAGATTCTCAATCTGCTGGTGGATCTCAAGCATGAGTTCGGTCTGTCTTACCTGTTCATCTCGCACGATCTCTCGGTGGTGCGCTATATCGCCGACCAGGTGCTGGTGATGCATGATGGCCGCATCGTCGAATCGGGTGACCACAACAGCATCTGGCATGCACCTCAGCATGCCTATACACGCTCGCTGATTGCTGCGGTGCCGGCGCCCCGTTCACGTCGTGCAGATTTGTCCATGCCGGAGTTGTTGCGGGCATGAAGCGGCCCGGTTCAATTTCCACGGCGGGCCGCTGAACCCTGGAATTGCCAGAGGCAGAGGCTGTAAACCGGGCTCAAAGAGTTGAGCGAAAGTTCAAGCCTTGGCCCTTTACATGGCGAAATACGAAAACCGTGTTCAAACATGAAGAGGGCCTGGTGCTGCCAACGGGAAGGTCTCGGCGTCGGCGTGGAAAAGGATCAAGAAAGTAAGCGGAATCTATGCCCCAAATCAGTAAAGATGCTTCCGAGTATCTCAATCAAGGTTCTAAAACCACAAAAGTTTTTGAGACTTTTCTCATATAAGCGTCGAGAACAAAAAAGCACAATGACGTCACTGCATCAGGCATTATCGCCAAACGTGATGCACCGACCTCTGCTTACTTTTTTGGGAAGACATCATGAAAAACCTCATTGCCGCCTCCGCCCTGATCGCCGTCGCAATGGTTGCCAATCTGGCACATGCAGCCGATACCGCTGAACTGCAAGTCAAAGGTGTTATCAAGCCAGCCGCCTGCAAGCCAACTTTTTCCGGCGGTGGCGTGGTGGACTACGGCGTCATCCCGGCTTCTCGGCTGACGGCCGGTGCCTACACCAAGCTTGAAAAGAAAGACGTCACCATCACCGTATCCTGCGATGCCGCAGCCAAGATTGCACTGGTCGCTGCCGACAATCGCGCCGCGTCGAAAGTGACCGGCATCACCGAAAGCCTGCGTTCAGGCGAGCGCTACAACTACGGTCTGGGCACAGTCGCAGGTAAAAACGTAGGCGGCTACGCCATCTCGATGTTGCCGGAAACAACTGCTGATGCGAAACCGGTGACCAATTTGTACCAGGAAGGCAATGGCTGGGGCGACAAAGTGACCTACGTCGAAAACGACGGCAACATGTTTTCGTTTGCAGCGCCAGGCACCAAGACACCGCTGGCCATCAAACAACTGGTCGCCAGGATCGGTATCGAAACCGTGTTGAACAAGCCGGAAAATTTGCCGCTGACACAGGAAGTCCCGCTGGATGGCTCCGCCACTATCGAAATCAAATATCTGTAATCGACAGGTGTGGGCCTGGATCACCCAGGCTCACTTTTAAGAGAATCTCAATTTTTCACCAAAATTGATCAGATACGGCGCCCGCCGGAACTTCCATCTGCAGGTCCATTCCTAAACGGGCACTCCTTTCCGGGAGTGTTTTTCGTCCCGCGATCAGATTCCTGCTGCCCGCATGCAGCGGCCGGAATCTGATCAATTCAATCGCCTTGGCCAGATGTGTTTGCCTTCGCCGTGAAAGTCCGTGGCGTCAGAAGGCTTTGCATCCCAACGTCAACAGTAGCGACGCTTCGCAGTAAAGAACTCGCCGTCGGCAAGCTGGTATCACGCGGATGGATTCACGCTTATGTTGAGGAATATTTCGTCATGTTAAATATCATCCGTTCGCTATTTCTTCTGATCATCTTGTGCGCCGGCCAGCAGCATGCACACGCTTCTTGCTGGCAGCAGGCCCTGGGCGTGGACAAAGCCAGATTTACCTTGCCCGACAAGATCAGCATGCCGGCAAATCTCGCGGTAGGGCAAACCTTCGCCAGTTTCACGGTGCAGCCATTGTCGCGCCAGGGCGACACCCGCTACGGCATCGAATGCCAGGCCAATTCAACCATCACCTGGACCATTGCGATGGACTATCCCAACATCACCTATCAGGGCGATGGCAGCGGAGTGCATGAGATCAATGGCGCCGGTTTCGGATTTCGTATTTCGAGTCGGAGCGCCGGTGGTTGGTACAGAAACAATTCAGGTTCCAGCCGTCTGGGTTGGACCAGTTCCACACAAGGTCTGGACGGCGATATCAGAATCGAACTTGTGAAGACCGCACCGATCATCAGCGCCAGGCAGTTCGCCAGCGGCATGCTGGTTCGCCTCCATGTGACCGATGAACGGGGAAGCCGGCTTGAGGTAGGCAACATCGCCACCAACAACACCGCGCAACTGGTGCCGCAAACCTGCAGCGTCAGAGCACCGGCTTCGGTATCGCTGGGGCGCTTCAGTCAGCGTGAATTCAATGCAGTGGGCAAGACCAGCAATCCGGTGCCTTTCGATCTCAACGTCGCTTGCGCCGGCGTCAGGGCCAAGGTCCACGTGACGTTTTCCGACCCCACCAATGCCGGCAATACCAGCGATGTGCTGCCGTTGAGCAGCAGCTCGCGCGCCCGCGGTCTGGGCATACAGCTGATGTACGACAACAAGACGGTTTCCTTCGGCCCCGACAGCGCCATCGCCGGCAATCGCAATCAGATGTATCTGGCGCAGGCCAACGACAATACTTTTGATGTGCGCTTCGGTGCGCGCTACATCCAGACCGAGAAAAACGTCAGCCCAGGTTCGGCAAACGGCTCGGTGACGTTCACGATGTCCTATCAATAGAAGCTGTCTGCTCCGCGTAGCCAGGCCTGGTTGCGCGGCGTATGCATGGTGCGCGCGAGATAGTCGCTGTCCCGCGCGCTCAATCACAAACCGAATATTCAAACAAGAAAGGATTCGTTCCGTTGCCGGGTCTGCATCTATAAATTATTCCCTTTTATAAGGGGATCGCATGTCTGGTTTCAGGGTTCATCTCAAGTCGTATTTCAAGATTCTGCCGCTCGCCGCGCTGCTGTTTGCCGGCATCGCCGGCATGGCAAGCAGCGCCGCACACGCTGCTGACAAGATCCTCAAGGTCGGCGTCACCAGCGGCCCGCACGCCCAGATTTTTGAGGTCGCCAAGCGCCTCTTCGAAAAGAATAATCCCGGCTACAAGGTGCAGATCATCGAGTTCAACGATTACATCCAGCCCGACGCCGCGCTCGATGCCGGCGAGCTGGACGCCAACAGTTTTCAGCACCGGCCGTTTCTGAATGCCCAGATCAAGGCGCGCGGCTACAAGCTTTACGGCACCGGCACCACCATGATCGGGCCGATGGCGATCTACTCCAAAAAATATCGCAAGCTGGCGGAGATTCCGGCCGGCGCCAAGATCGGCATTCCCAACGATCCGGCCAATGAAAGCCGCACCTTGCTGCTGTTGCAAAAGCATGGCCTGATCAAGCTGCGCACCGGCATCGATCCCCTGAGCGGCATCAATGCCACGCCGATCGACATCGTTGAAAATCCGCGCAAGCTCAAGTTCATCGAGATCGACGCTGCGCAATTGCCGCGCACGCTGGATGATCTGGATGCGTCGGCCGTCAACGCCGACTACGCTTCCAAGGCTGGCCTTAATCCGGCGCGCGACAGCCTGGTGGTGGAAGACGGCGACAGTCCTTACGCTTGCCTGATTGCCGTACGCATCAAGGACAAGGATCAGCCGTGGTTGCCGAAACTGGTGGCCGCCTATCAGTCGGATGAAGTGAAGAAGTTCATTGAGACCGAGTTCAAGGGCGGCATTCTGGCGGCCTGGTAAGCCGGATCTCTTGCCTGCTGTTTTTGCTGCGCCTGTGCGGCGAGATGAGTTCCCGGCACAGGCGCATTGCTTAGCTCATCGGCCCAGGCGCTCTTTTAGCGTCCCCCGCCATACAACAAGGTCTGATTCCCGCCGAGATTGGTGGAGGCAAACGGCCGCAGTCGCAGCCAGCGGCCCACCGCCGGTCCCTGCTCCGGATACTGCTTCACATACGCCTCCAGAAATGCCAGCTGATTCGGCCCCGGCATGCCATCTCCATCCTTTTTCCCCTTGAATGCTTCCTGCGGTTTGCCCGCCAGCGCGGCCATCTGCGAGGGATCGTCCAGCGCTTTCAGAGTAAAGCCGACGATGCGATGCAGCGCGCCTTTGCATTCGGCGCCGGCATCGACGCCATTGCTTTGCAGGATGGCGGCCAGCGGCGCCAGGGCGCTCAGTGCAAACAGGTGATAGTCGCGCGCCTTTTGTCCGCGTTCCAGTTCCAGCGGCAGGCCGCCTTCGGCGCCGGCGCTGCAGACTTCGGCCTGGTAGGCCCTGGCGCTCCAGTCCAGCAGGGCGCGGTCGCCGCTGAGCGTGGCCACGCTCGCCGCCGCCAGCGCCGCCCAGTCGCGATGGTTGTTGCGCGATCCCTTGAGCTTGCTGCTGCCGTCGAAGTAGCGGGTGCCGGCCTGCGCCAGTTCACGCATCCAGGCGACGGTCGGCGCGTAATCGGGTTCGCGGCCGACTGCAGGCGAGACCTGCAGCAGCGCCAGGCTGAGTCCGGCCAGCGTGCTGACGCGTTCGAATTCGGCATTGGCGTTATCCATCTGCCTGAGTGCGCCGGCACGGCGCCAGTCGGCCAGCAGCGACAGCGTGCAGCGTGCGGCGGCCGGGTTGCCGCTGCGGGTGTATTCATTGGCGGCTTTCACCACCTGGCGGCTGAAGGCGCGGATGTCCTGCATCTCATTGCGGGCGGCGGCGTCAGCGTCTGGATCGATGGTGTCGCGTTGCGGGCCGTCGTCGCCGTATTTGGACGTGATGGACAAGCGCGTGACGGCCGCCGGCGCCGGCGCGCAGGATTTGGCGCCGCGCTGTTCTGTTTGCAGCGGGCCGGCCTGCGTCCGCAGATGGAAGGGTGCTTGCAAGGGCGCTTTGTCTTGTGCGCCCGCAGGCGAGCTGCAGATCAGCAAGGCCGGCAGCAAGCGCACGGCGATGTGCAAGGAACGGGAAGATAGCAGCATGGGGTAGGCGGCGCGATGCCGCAGCAAATGGATGAATCAGATGGAGTCGCTCCCGGGCCGATGGTTCTGAGCATGTGCCGGCCGGGCGCCTGTGGCCGGCTGCCCGGACGCAGCCCGGCAATTCAGCATCATTCACGCTATTTATCAATAACATGCATTGCATGAATTTGATCTATTCGACCTGGCCGCATACTATTTCGAGGACAAGCGCCGGTGCCAGCACCGGCAAGGTATTGCCTTATCCACAACCGTTCTCAGGCCCCACGCAATGTGCAACGCGGACTGGGTTTCAAATAATCAGTTCCGGAGTTGTCATGCCCAATATCGAGATGTTCGTGGTCGAAGGTTACAGCGATCAGCAAAAGGAAAATCTGATCAGCGCACTTACTGCAGCGACGGCGCAAGCCATTGATGCCCCCGTCGATTCCATCCGCGTGTGGCTGACCGAGGTGCCGGCCAGGCAGTTCGGCGTGGCCGGGAAATCGGTGGCCGCCGCACGTGCAGAGGCACAGTCCTAGGCCGCGGGCCGTCGCAACACCAGCATTAAGCATCATGACCAAGACAGATCGCGCCGGCGCGAGACGCCGATGCCGCGATCCCATCCAGGGGAAGCAGTATGTCCATCATTCAGGTTTTTTTCATCGCAGGCCGCACCGACGAACAGAAGGAACGCTTGATCGCCGGATTGACCGAGGCGGCCGTCAGCACGCTCGGCATGGATCGCGCGGAAGTGCGCGTGATCATCAAGGATGTGCCCAACACCGAATACGGCATTGCCGGCCAGACCGCCAAGTCCCTGGGACGCGGCGTCGGTCGCAGTCCGCAAGGCAACTGAGCGCGGGCAGCGCACCTGGTGCACCTGGCCTATTGCGCTGTGCGACAGCTTCGCACCGCAGGAAAGATCATTTGGCGGTCTGAATCAAGACCTCTTTGGGGCACGTTCGCGTGCCCCTTTTTTCGCGCACGCATTTTGCATGTGCTGAGCTTCCTTAGCGCTACGCTCTCCGGCAATCGGATGCGTCGGCATCATTTCACCCAGAACAACAAAGGAATTTCATGAAACTCAATCGCAGATCGTTTCTGCTGCACGGCGCACAGGCCGGCGCCGCCTTGTCGGCGCTGCCGCTCAGTGCGCTCGCGGCCGATACCGGCAAAGCGGCGCCGCTGCAGCAACGCCGTGCCGTCACCATCGCCGCGCCTTCCGGCGCCGTGCGCGGCGCCGCCGAGCAGGGTGTACTGAGTTTCAAGGGCATTCCCTTTGCTCAGCCGCCGGTCGGTGCGCTGCGTTTCATGCCGCCGCAAGCCTTGCCGGTAGCGAGCGGCGTGCGCAATGCCTTTGCCTTCGGCCCGGCGCCGATGCAGCCGGATCGGGTGCAGGCCGGTAGCGGCCGCCATTTCATCGGCGATGCTGCGCTGAGCGAAGACTGCTTGTATCTCAACGTGTGGGCGCCGGAAACGCCGGGCCCGCATCCGGTCTTCGTCTGGGTCTACGGCGGCAGCAATATCTACGGCGCCACCAGTCAGCCTATCTATGACGGCGCCAGCTTTGCGCGCAATGGCGTGGTGTGCGTGACCATCGGCTATCGTCTCGGCGCCTTCGGCTTTCTGGAGCTGGGCGAAGTGCTGGGGGAAAAATACAAGGGCAGCGGCAACAATGCGTTGCGCGATCAGACCATGGGTCTGCAATGGGTGCACGACAATATCGCAGCCTTCGGCGGCGATCCGGCGCGCGTGACGCTGGCCGGCGAGTCGGCCGGCGGCAAGAATGTGTCGGCCTTGCTGGCCGCACCGGCGGCGGCCGGTCTGTTCAATCAATCCATCATCCAGAGCGGCGGCGGCCTGACTACTCATACCTTGGCCGGCGCCGGCGAAGTGGCGCGCCTGCTGCTGGAAACGCTGCAGGCCGGGCAGCCGGGCGTGAGCGCAGCCGATCTGCTGCTGGGCGTGAATGCCGACACCTTGCTCAAGGCGCAGACCGCCACCGTGGCGCGTTATCCGCATAATTTTGCCTATCGCTCGGTGGTGGATGGCGTGTTCCTGCCGCGCTCGCCGCAAGAGATGGTGGCGCAGGGCGCCTCGCGCGATGTGCGCCTGCTGATCGGCAGCAATCATGACGAGGCCTTGCTGTTTTTCCCGCCGGCGCTGGTGGCGGGATATCGCAAGGATCCGGCCGCCGAGGCCGCCAACAATGCGGCGATCACTTCGCGCGAGATGGCTCAGCTCGATGTGCCGGCCATTACCGTCGCGGCCGAGCGCTATCGCAAGGCTTTCCCGCAGCAAAGCGGTTTCGAGCGCCGCGTACGCCTGCTGACCGCCGAGGAATACTGGATACCCACGGTGCGCATGGCGGACGCTCACGCTCAGGCCGGCGGCGTCACCTATATGTATCGTTTCGACGAAACGGCGAAGCAGGGGCCGTTCTCCGGCTATGCGGTGCATGCCGGCGAGCTGCCGTTCACCTGGCGCAATTTCAGCGAGCCCTTCCTTGAAATGCTGTACGGCAAAGCGCCGCCGGTGCCGCCGCTGGCCGATCTGATGCATGCTACCTGGATCGAATTCATCCGCAGCGGCCGGCCGCGTCACCGGCAATTGCCGGCGTGGCCGCAGTATCGTGTGAGCGCGCAGACCGGGGGCCGCGCCACCATGCTGCTCAACAGCAGCGGCAGCCGCATGCAGGACGATCCGGCCGGCGCCGAGCGGGCCTTGTGGCAGGACCTGATGTAACACCGTACGCCGCGGCGCATCATCCTTGCGTGTTGCGGCGGCCATTTTCATTCGGTTTACAATGCGGGCTGAAATTGATGCGCGGGCTATCCCAGGCTTGCCGCATCCGAGTGACGCGTTCCACGAAGGGCGGCGGAGAAATCTTCCCTCGCCCTTTGCGGAACGCGTCTGTGTCTGCACCGGATGAAAACGAATTCTCTATGAGCTATACCCCCAGCCGGCCCATGGGCTACCTTTGCCTGATGCTCAGCATGGCGATGGTGGGCGCCTATGTCGCCCTGAGCAAGCCGCTGGCGATTGTCTTGCCGATATTTCTGCTGGCCTGGCTGCGTTTCGGCATCGGCGCGCTGGCCATGCTGCGCTGGCTCAAGAAGCCGGCCGATGAATTGCCGATGTCGCCGCAGACGCGGCGCCTGGTGTTTCTCGAATCCTTCCTCGGCAATTTTTTGTTCACGCTGTGCATGATCACCGGCGTCAGCATGACCAATGCGGTCTCGGCCGGCGTCATCATGTCGGCGATTCCGGCGGTGGTGGCCGTGCTGAGCTGGCTGATCCTGAAAGAGAAAATCACGCTGCGCGTGTGGGGCGCGGTGGCTTGCGGCGCGCTCGGCATCGGCCTGCTGTCGCTGGCCAAGAATCCGCACGCTGAGGTGGCGGCGAGTGCCACTGCGGGTGAATACGCCTGGCTCGGCAATCTGCTGGTATTCGGCGCGGTGCTGTGCGAAGCCTCGTACGCCGTGATCGGCAAGAAACTGACGTCGGTGCTCACCCCCAAGCGCATCAGCTCCATCATCAATCTGTGGGGCCTGCTGCTGATGACGCCGATGGGCCTGTACACTGCGCTGCAGTTCGACTTCGCGGCGGTGGATGCCGGCATCTGGTGGCTGCTCATTTTTTATGCACTGGCCGCCAGCGTATGGACCGTGTGGCTGTGGATGACCGGCCTCAAGGTGGTGCCGGCCGGCCGCGCCGGTGTGTTCACCGTGATGCTGCCGGTCAGCGCGGCACTGACCGGCGTGCTGGTGCTGGGTGAGAGTCTGAGCCTGCTGCAGGGCGCGGCCTTTGCCATTGCGCTGGCCGGCATGTTGCTGGCGACGCTGCCGGGCGGCAAATCCGCCGCCGACAAGACCGAACTGCCGCTGCATTGAATCCTGATAGAAAGAACCAGCATGTCCAAACCGAATCGTCCGGGCGCTGCGCCCAAGCAAGGCGGCAAGCCGCCAGCGAATGCCGCCAAGGGCGGGCAGAAAGCAGCACCAAAACCGGCCGCGAGAGCTGCGCAGTCGGCGCCGCAGAAGCAGGGGCCACAGAAGAGCGCACCCAAGAGCGCACCGCAGGGCCCGCGCGGCCGTCAGCAGAACAGCGCGCATTCTGCCTCGGTCGAGCTGGATGAGGGCGAAGAGCTGGTGCGTCAATTGTCGGCACTGGCGGTGGCCATGGCCGGCGCCGTCAAGAGCGGCAACGCGCCGGTCGATCAGGACGGCGAACGCATCGGCCAGCAGGATCTGGATCGCCTGATCCGCAAATGCCTGCGCGCGCGCGATGACGAATCCTTGTACGAGGCGCTGGAACAGGTGCGCTTTGAAGATCGCGGCGCCTGGAGTTTTCTGCGTCAGGCCATCGAAGATGCGGCGCAGATCCTGGTGATGCGGCGCGGCGAGCGTCTGCAGGAAATCAATACCTTCATGATTCCGCTGCTGGTGCGTACCAAAGGCGGCCTGCAGCAGGCGGCGGTATTTCAGAACGGCGACGACTTCGAAGCCCTGAAAGACAGCCTGCAGCAATCCGGGCTGGAAAGCGCCAGGGCCAGGGTGGTGCTGGTGGCGCACGCCTATCATCCGGATGAAATCGAGGCGCTCAGCTACAGCGAAGTGGAAGCCATGAACCGTGATGCCTACACCTCGCTGACCGACAAGAAAGTGCTCAGCGTGCCGGCCATCGAACGCAGCATGCGCGGCTGGCCGGCATCGGATTTCGCGGCGGCCGACGATGCGCTGGAATTGCGCTTCCTGCTCGGCTTCTCGCTCAAGGAGCTGGACGATACGTTTTATGTGGTGCCGACCGACGAAGCCAAGGCCGACGCCTATTTCGAACAGCGCGCCGAGCGCTTCCGCGCATGGAGCGAAAAGAATGCACCCTTGCTGCAACGTTGCCTGAGCGGCAGCAGCGCGCCCGATGCCTGCCAGGTGCACTTCATGTATCAGGACTTGTTCTTCGGCGGCAAGCAGACCGGCAATGCCGAGTATCGCACCTTGCAGATGCTGTCCGAGCTGGAACAGGGGCTGGCTGCAGCGCAGGCTGCAGCGGCAGATGCGATGGCCGTGTTTGCACTCGCCAGCGAGGACGATGAGACCGGCGACTGGCAACTCACCGTGCAATTGCGTGCGCGCGACGATCAGCGCCTGCTGGCGCAATCGCTGCAGGTGCTGGACGGCGATCCGGATGAACAGTTGCTGGATGTGGCCCACGCCGTCGCCAGTCTGGGAGTGACGCAGTCCATGCTGGCCGAAGGTCTGGATGACGCCGGCCAGCCGCACAATATGAGGCCGTTCGGCGAGCTGTAACAGGCCACAAGCCAAAGACTATGCCGTTCAGTTTTCAGCTGGGCGGCATTTTCATTGGTGCGGCCGGATTGTGCCCTGCTGCCTCAGTTCAGATGAGCGAAGCGGACAAGCTGTGATCCTTGGGTTGGCAACGGAAATACAGCTCCACCTGCATCGGATGCCAGCCGCGCACCAGTTGTCGCAGGTCGGCCTTCATCTGCTGGTTTTCACAGTAAGTGAATGCCTTCTCGCGTGCGGCAGTAGTCAGTGCCGGAATCGACATCGTATAGCTCACGCCGGTGACCGACACCATCAGCATGTCGTTGCTCTCGGCGCGCACCTCGGTGAAATTGGCGCAGCCGGTCATGGACATCGCACCGAGTGCCGCGACCAGCATGGCGCCCAGACGGGCGATGGAAAAAGATGCTGCGGCAGGCGCAGAAAAGAGCTTGTGCATGAGGGTCCCCGATCCATATGCGTTGGCAGAACGGTGCGCGCGGTCGGAGCATCATGGACTCTTGCCGGCGGGCACTGGATCAGAGAGTAAAACCTGCATGCATTTTGTGACATCCTCCTTACCCCGATTTACCCCAGTCGATAAATTGTAAGGAGCGCGCGTGGCGCTATGCCGACGAAAAAACAGACCGCCGGATGGCGGTCTGTTTTTGACGGCAGACTATGGCGATCCATGATGCAAGGCTAGTTTCCGGATCATCTCCTCGCAGCAGGATCAATCAGTTCTTAGAACTTCAGTTGCGGAGGGAAGGCGCTTGGCGGCACCTTGGCCAGCGTCTCCATGTTGGACACGATAGCTTCGCGGATGCGGCCTGCCTTGCGGCTTTCTTCCAGCCAGGCATTGACCGTGTTGGTGAATGTCTGATCCGCCTGCTTGCGCACGCCGACGTTGGTCGGCGCCACTTCATCCGGGGTCGGGAACACGATGTGGCCGAGGTTGGGCAGCTTGACCAGCAGCGCGGTCGACAACAGCACCACCAGCACCTGGCAATCGACCCGGCCGGATTGGAGCGCCATGGTGGCGGCCGCCGAGGTTTCGAAACGCAGGATGGTGGCCTTGGGCAGAATGCGTGTAACCACCTGATCGTGCGAGGAACCGACATCCACCGCGATCTTGATCTCAGGCTTGTTCAGTTCTTCCCAGCGCGTGAATTCCAGACCCTTGCGCGCCACCACGGTGTTGATGTTGTTGTACAGCGGATTGGTGAAGTCCACCACTTCGCGGCGCTGAGGCGTCGGCGCCATCGCAAACTGCGCATCGATCTTGTTGGTCTGCACGTCCAGCACGGCATTGCCCCAGGTGGTTTCGACCCATTCCACTTCGACCTTCATGTACTTGGCCAGATCGCGGCCGAAGTCGGCACAGAAGCCTTTCCATTCACCCGAGGCCAGATCCTTGTTGAAGTAAGGCGTGGCGCCGTTGATCGCGCCCAGACGCAGACGGCCGGTGCGCTTGACGCGCGCCATGGTGGATTCGGTTTCCTGCGCAAATGTCGCAGCCGGAAGCGCCAGCGTGGCGCCGCCTGCCAGGGCGGTGGTCAGAAATTGTCGGCGAGTAAAGCGCATCTTTTTTCCCTTTGTCGGAGTGGTGGGTGGTGAGGATGAATGCAAGATCCGGGCCTTGGTGCAGCGTATCAGCCGGGCCTGGCGAAAGAAACACGCATAAGGTCGATTCCATCGTGGAAAACTGACGGATCGTCAGCCGTCCCGACGAAATCGCTGGCTGTGCGTTCAACCATGGCCTTTAAGCCTTGCCAGCGCTTCCAGCAGCGAGGCGTGCTGCGCCTGCGCATACAGTTGCAGTTCGTCGAGCACGCCCGCGCCCAGCGCCGCTTCAAAGGCCTGGCGATTGGATTGCGCCAGAGCGGCCTGCTTGTTCTCGTCGCCCAGATTGGACTGGAAGATGCCGGCCGCGCTGACCGGCAGGAAATCTTCATAGATGATGGGCTCGAACGACAGCAGGCCGGCTTGCTCCAGCGCATCTGCATTCTCGGGCAGCAGCGCAATATTGGTGGGCGCAGCATCGGGGCGCGCACCGTAGCGGAAAAACGCCAGCGAGCGGCTGCGCAGTTCGGCATAGGAGTCGGGGAACTCCAGGAAGTGGCGATCCAGCGCCGCCAGATATTCCTTCTTGTTGGACCCGTCCCCGGCCGGCTGCACTTCCTGGCGCACGCGATCGAGAATTTCGTCGTAAAGCCGGCGGCCGGCCGGCGTCAGCGCAATGCCGCGCTGTTCGATTTCGCCGAAACGCGCGGTGTGCGTGCCTTCGCTGAACCGGCCGTCGGCCGCCGGAAACGCCACCGCTTCATTGAGCGCCAGAAAGCTGGTCTGGCGCAGCAGGATAGGACATTGGCGGCGCGCCGGGCCTTCGATGACCGCCTTCGGCTTGATGCCGTGATCCGGCATGGCCTGCTGCACGCGGTCGATATCCAGCGTGCGCGGCGTCAGGTGATTGATGTGCGGCCCCTTGAAGCTGACGATATCGCCGATCAGCGGATGCGCCGCGCGCAGGCTCTTGTACAGCTCGCCGCTGACGGTGGCCTGCCGGTGCCAGCGGAAGGTTTCCAGCGCGGCATCGACAAAGCGCTGCGCATCGTCCTGTTCCAGCCCGCCTTGCTGCTCCCATTTGGCGATCAGTTCCAGACAGGCCGGAGTGAAGATGGCGCGGCGGCTCAGCGCCTGTTCCGCCGCCGCGCGCAGACTGTCATCCTGAATCAGCTCCAGCCGCAGCAGCGAAGTGAACACGCGGAAGGGATTGCGGCGCAGCGCGTCGTCGGTGACCGGGCGGAAGGCGGTGGAGTGCACCGGCACGCCGGCCACCGTCAGATCGTAATAGCCGACGGGCTGCATGCCCATTACCGCAAACAGGCGGCGAATGGTGAACAATTCCTGCGCGGTGCCGACGCGGATCGCGCCATGCCGTTCCAGATCCAGCCGGCTCAGCTGGTCCGAGGCCCTGAGTTGTTCGGCCAGCGCCGGCTCTTCCTGCAGCACCGCCGCGTTGATGCGGGCGACGATCTCCAGCAGCGTGCCGTATTGCGGCACCTCGGCTTTGTACATGTCGGACATGGCGTGCGAGAAGAGGGTGCGGATCGCATCGGCGGAAACAAAATTAGAGGCCACGGTGTTTTTCCTGTCAGGTGTCTTGGTTGATTCAGTGCTGCTTCAGTTCAGGCGCATCATCTGTTTGGCGAGGCCGACCAGATCGAACACCGGCCGCCCGGTGCGCTGCGCAATGTCGGCCGCGTAGGGCGACATGTTGGTGCACTCCAGGATCAGTGCCCGCAGTTGGGGCTGCTGCGTCACAAAGCTTTCGGCGGTGGCGATGATTTCTGCGCGCACTGCCTGCATGTCGCCCTGCGGCGTGTTGCCGATGATGACGCGGGCGAACTCGGAATCTTCAGGCATACCGGCTGCCGGGGTGGCCGGATCGCCGCCCAGATTGCGCAGATGTTCGGCGCTCAGGCTCCTGGCCGAGGCCGTCAGGATGCCGACATGCGCGGCGCCGCCGAAGGCGTTGTACAAGGTGGGTAGCCAGCACAGACTGGAGCTGGCGAAAGGGATGCGGACGGCGGCGGCGATCTGATGATGTTGCAGGGCCAGAAAGCCGCAACTGGTGACGATGGCCTTGCAGCCCTCCGCCTCGAGCTGGCGCGCACCTGCGATGAAACTGTCGACCAGGCCATTGGCGCGATCAAAGATCACTTTTTCCGGCGAGGCTTTGTCCACCTTCAGATAACGCGTCGCGAAGGGAAACGACAGCGGGTTGCCTATGTCGCCGACCGGTCGCGGGAAAACCGTATCGAGCATCAGGATGCCAAGCATGAAAGTCCTCGGGAAAGCAGATTGAGTCAGTTCAATTCAGATGGTGCGCGCATCGCCGGATCGTTGAATGGATGGGGGTTCGATTCGGCGATTCAGCACAGCGATGAATCGCCGCTGTGCTGGATCAAATGATTCAAAGCGATCTGAAAATTGTTTGAGCGATTCTACCGAATTCACGTAGAGAAGATGGGCAGCCGTCTGTAATTCTGTTGAGCGGGATGACTAAAGTCAGTATCCGGGCGGCGTATCGTTTGTAATGCCGACATATTGGTATAGATTATCGACATTCTGTCGCCTTCCTGGCGGCTGCACTTATCACGACCGGCATTCATCATCCACCTCGGGAGATATCGCATGATCCGCATGGACCTTCTGGACGACACCGATCGTCAGCTCATTTCCCTGTTGCAGATGAATGCGCGCGAATCCGTCGCCGAAATGGCGCGCCGCCTGGGGCTGGCGCGCACCACCGTGATCGCCCGCATCGAGCGGCTGGAAAAGAATGGCGTGATCGGCGGCTACACCCTGAAGCTGGGTCATGATGTGCTCGATCCCAGTCTGCAGGCCTACGTCGGCATCACGCTGCAGCCCAAGGCCGGCAAGGATGTGGTGCGTCGCTTCAACAAGATGCCGGAGGTGCAGCAGCTGTGCGCCGTCAGCGGCGAGTTCGATTATGTTGCGTGGTTGCGCGTGACCACGCCGGAACAGCTGGACAGGATTCTGGATGAAATCGGCGAGATGGACGGCGTCATCAAGACCACTACCTCGGTGGTGCTGGCGCGCAAGATCGATCGCGGCGATGCGCCACGCTCAAAATAGGCAGCGCGGCAGATTGGTTTTTTCATCTTCGGGACGTTAAATGATGGATGGCAATACATAATGTATCTTGATGACATCAATATGCATGACAATGCCGAGCTTTCTGACTATTTGCCAATTTAATCTGTCTTGAATGCCTCCTAGAATGGAAGCGTATTTTCTTCATTCTTTTTCTCATTCAGGAGTAGCACCATGCGGACCGTTCTGTTGGGCTCGGGTCATATCGGCCAAACCATTGCGCGCTTGCTGTCGGAGAGCGGCGACTACGAAGTGACCGTCGCCGACCGCGATCAACAGGCGCTGAAATCGGTGGCGCATCTGAATGTCGAACGCGTGACGGTCGACTCCTCCGACCCGGCCGCGCTGGAGGCTTTGCTCAAGCCGGCCGACATCGTGATCAACGCGCTGCCGTATCACATGGCCTCCAAGGTGGCGGCGGCCGCGCGCAATGCGCACACGCATTACTTTGATCTGACCGAAGACGTGCAGGCCACCAGAGAGATCGCCGCGCTGGCCGCCGATGCCGACACCGTATTCATGCCGCAATGCGGGCTGGCGCCGGGTTTCATCGGCGTCGCCGCACATCATCTGGCAGCTTCCTTCGACGAGGTGCACGACGTCAAGATGCGGGTCGGCGCCTTGCCTGAATTTCCCACCAATGAGCTCAAATACAATCTGACCTGGAGCGTGGATGGCCTGGTCAATGAGTATTGCCATCCCTGCGAAGCGCTGCGCGACGGCGAGAAAGTGGCAGTCGATCCGCTCGAAGGCGTCGAGCATTTTTCGCTGGACGGCGTGGAGTACGAAGCCTTCAATACCTCGGGCGGACTCGGCACCTTGTGCGAAACTCTGGCCGGCAGGATACAGAATCTGGATTACAAGTCGGTGCGCTACCCGGGCCATCAGATGCGCATGAAATTTCTGCTGAGCGACCTCGGGCTCAAGCGCGATCCGGAACTGCTTAAGGACATTCTGCGCAAGAGCATTCCGACCACCATGCAGGATGTGGTGCTGGTGTTCGTCACCGTCAGCGGCATGCGCGGCGGCAAGTTCGTGCAGGAAGTCTTCACGCGCAAGATCTTTGCGATCCACGAAGAGGGGCATGACGAAAGCGCGATCCAGAGCACCACCGCATCCGGCATCTGCACCGCGGTCGATCTGTTCCGGCTCGGGAAATTGCCCAAGAGCGGCTTCGTCAGTCAGGAGCAGATCAGGCTGCCCGATTTTCTCGGCAACCGTTTCGGCAAGGTGTATGCAGAGCACCGCGCCTGATGTGAATCGCAAAATTACAGAACCGGAGAAGCAAGCATGTCCCTCGATATCAACAAGATCCTGAGCGCCAACGGCATCGCGGCCGTCATTCGGCAGGACGGGCCTTTGAAAGTCTTTACGCCGGTCAGCGGCGAACAGATCGCCAGCCTCAATGTGGCATCGGCCGCCGAGGTCGAACAGGCCGTCATCACCAGCCAGGCCGCTTTTGCCGCGTGGCGCAAAGTGCCGGCCCCGCGTCGCGGCGAACTGGTGCGTCTGCTCGGTGAAGAGCTGCGCGCCGGCAAGGATGCGCTGGGCCAGCTGGTCAGCCTGGAGAGCGGCAAGATCCTGCAGGAAGGTCTGGGCGAAGTGCAGGAGATGATCGACATCTGCGATTTCGCGGTCGGTCTGTCGCGCCAGCTCTATGGTCTGAACATCGCATCTGAACGCCCCCACCATCGCATGATGGAGAGCTGGCATCCGATGGGACCTTGCCTGGTGGTGACGGCATTCAACTTTCCGGTCGCGGTCTGGGCCTGGAACGCGGCGCTGGCGCTGGTCTGCGGCGACTCCGTGATCTGGAAGCCGTCCGAGAAAACGCCGCTCACCGCGCTGGCGGTGCAAGCCATTTTCGAGCGCGTCTGCACGCGTTTCGGCGCGGCGCCGGCCGGTCTCAATCAGGTGCTGATCGGCGGCCGCGAATGTGGCGAGCAACTGGTGGCGGATGCGCGCATTCCATTGATCAGCGCCACCGGCAGCACGCGCATGGGCCGCGCAATCGCCGGCGTCGCCGCGCAACGTTTCGCGCGCACCATCCTGGAGCTGGGTGGCAACAATGCCGGCATCGTCTGTCCTTCGGCGGATCTGGATCTGGTAGTGCGCGCGGTGGCTTTCGCTGCGATGGGCACCGCCGGCCAGCGCTGCACCACGCTGCGCCGGCTGATCGTGCATGCTTCGGTCTACGATCAGGTGATTGCCGCGCTCAAGAACGTCTATCAGCAGGTGCGCATCGGCAGTCCGCTGAGCAAGGACAGCATGATCGGTCCGCTGATCGACAAGGCTGCCTTTGATGCCATGCATAGCGCGCTGGAAGCGGCCGTCAAGGATGGCGGCAAGGTCTCCGGTGGCGAACGCGTCACCGATGCCGGCGCCCATGCCTATTACGTGCGACCGGCGCTGGTGGAAATGCCGGCGCAGACCGACATCGTCAGACACGAAACCTTCGCGCCGATTCTCTACCTGCTGAAGTATGAAACGCTGGAACAGGCGATTGCGCTCAACAACGGCGTGCCGCAAGGCCTGTCGTCCAGCATCTTCACCGGCAACATGCGCGAGGCCGAACTGTTCGTCTCTGCGCTGGGCAGCGACTGCGGCATCGCCAACGTCAACATCGGTCCTAGCGGGGCGGAAATCGGCGGCGCCTTCGGCGGCGAGAAGGAGACCGGCGGCGGGCGCGAATCCGGCTCCGATGCCTGGAAGGGCTATATGCGCCGCGCCACCAACACCATCAACTACGGCAGCGATCTGCCGCTGGCGCAGGGAATCGAATTCTCGGTGTAGATGGCGGGCGCGCGGCGCCGGACCATGGTCTGAATCAGGCAATCCTCCGGCGATGACATCGTTTGCAAGACTTGCGCCCCTGAAGCGGCGTATCGGCTAAAATCGCCTGCATTGCCCGCTCGCAGCGATACCGGCGGGCATGAGAATCGCAGTCGGACCGGCAGGGCGCCAGCCGGATATTCATCTCAATATCGGGACAGCAGCCAGCCGCCGCCGTCATCCTTCAATCAGGGAATCAGGGAGAACCACAGCAATGACAAATCGCCGCAGTTTCATCACCAACGTCGCCGGCCTCGCCGCCGCCTCCTGTCTGCCGGGCACGGTGTTCGCTCAGGCTGCAGCACCGGCGCCGGCTTCCACCGAAGCCACTTTCGCCCGCATCCAGCGCACCAAGACCCTGCGCATCGGTGCAGTGCGCGGCGCCGCGCCGTATTACAACAAGGATCTGGCCAGCGGCGAATGGGGCGGCTTCATGATCGACTTTGCCAAGAGCCTGGCGGCCAGCCTGAACGTCAAGCTGGACATCACCGAAACCACCTGGGGCAACTCGGTGCTGGATCTGCAGACGCACAAGATCGACCTGTTCTTCGGCATGAACCCGACACCGGCGCGGCGTGAAGTGATCGGCTTCTCCGAGCCGCTGTTCCAGAACGCCTTCACCATCGTCTCCAAGAAGGAATACAAGACCTGGGCCGACCTCAACAAGCCGGAAGTCAAGATCGCCGTGGATATCGGTTCCTCGCACGATCAGATGATCTCGCGCGTGTGCCCGAACGCCACCATCGTGCGTCTGGAAAAGGCTGACGACGCCACGCTGGCGCTGCAGACCGGCCGCGTCGATGCGCAGGTGCTGGTGTGGCTGCTGTCGCTCAACGTGCTGAAGAAGAATCCCTCGCTGGGCAAGATGTACGTGCCGATGCCGCTGGAAGCGACGTCGACCAATCTGGGCCTGCCGAAGGAAGATGACAAGACCTGGGCCGAGACCGTCAACAAGTGGATCGTGGCCGAACGCACCGCCGGCAAGATCAAGCCGACCGTGCTGAGCAATCTGCAGAAGTTCTCCGGCGTGAAGCCGGAAGATGTGCCGCCGCAGATTCCGCTGTAATCAGCGTTGCATCGGTGGCTGCTTCTGCGGCCATCGCTTGCTGCATGCTGCATGTTCAGAGCCCCGCGCTGATGTCAGCCGCGGGGCTTTGTTTTTTCGGGCTTGTTTTTTCTGCAAGAGGCACGGCGTCGGCATCGTTTCATGCGCTCTGAGACGGCCGTCTCAATCAGCCGCCATGCTGCAGCGCAGAGTAACTCCCGAAAACGCCTGTGTTAAAACTGAGCATGTACCCGGTTCGCGGGTGATATGCACACAAGCGCGACGCCTGCGAACCGGTCGAACCTTAAGGAGTTCGTCATGCCCTACGTTCCGCAGGTCGATCACATGCGCCGCGTGCGCAATCTGATCGAAGGTCGTTTGCCGGAGTCCGGCGCCTATCTTCAGCGGTTGGCGTCGTCTTACCGGCGCTCGCTCGACCAGCATCATCTCGACCCTGCCAATACTTGCGGCCCGCGCGTGTTGACTGCGCCCGAGCTGCGCCAGATTCAGCACGAGGATGAAAGTTTTCTGCGCGCCTCGGGTCAATGTCTTTCCATGCTGCATCAGATGGTGCGCGAGGCCGACTATTGCGTGATGCTGACCAATGCCGCCGGCGTCACCATCGATTACCGCGTGGATCACGATCGTCGCAAGGATTTCAAGCGCGCCGGCTTGTATCTCGGTTCTTGCTGGTCGGAGCGCGAGGAAGGCACCTGCGGGGTGGCCAGCGTGCTGCAGGATCAGATGCCAATCACAGTGCACAAGAGCGATCACTTTCGCGCCGCCTTCACCACGCTGACCTGCAGCGCTTCGCCCATCTTCGCGCCGGACGGCGGTCTGATCGGCGTGCTGGATGCCTCGGCCATTCGCTCGCCCGACGAGCGCGACAGCCAGCGTCTGGTGAACCAGATCGTGCGTCAGAGCGCGGTGCTCATCGAGGATGGCTATTTTCTCAACGCCACAGCCGGCGACTGCGTGCTACTGGCGCACCGCAACCGCCATTACGTGGAAGCACAGCCGGAAATCCTGATTGCCTTCGATGCCGTCGGCAACATCACCGCCGCCAATCGCTGCGCGCGCACCTGCATCCCGGCCTTGCAGAATCTGCCGTTGCCGCTGGAGCAGGTTTTCGATCTGCGTGCCGAGCGACTGTTGGGCGCCCGCGCTGATCACGAACTGGTGAGTCTGCGCTTGCTGGATGGCGGTGCCTCATTGCATGCACGGGTACGCATGCCGGCGCGGCGGATCGTTCATCATTTGCCAGAAGCCCGATCCGGCAACGCGCCACCGACCACCGCGGCCGCTGCAGCATCGCGCGCCAAAGAGACGGTAGCGTCCGCACCGGAGCCGGCGGATCTGCCGGAGCCCCTGGAGCGCAAGCGCATCATCGCCGCACTCGAGGAATGCAAATGGCGGCCGGTACCGGCCGCCGCGCGACTGGGTATGTCGCGCGCCACGCTGTACCGGCGCATACGCCAATTCAAAATCGTGGCGCCGCACCGACGTTAGCGGCACTTACGCAAAAGCCGGCCGCAAGGCCATCATCCCTCAGGCGGGCGCAGACCCGCTTTCCATTGAAAGCAAGCACCATCTATTTCTGATAGAGGAGACATCATGTCCATAACAAACGCAGATCAGGCCGTCGCCGGCATGCTCGAAACGCTGGAAGGCCATCTCAGACACGGCAGGGCCGAAGCCGCTGCCGGACTCTTTCTGGAGGACAGTTACTGGCGCGATCTGGTCGCGTTCACCTGGAACCTCAAGACCCTGGAAGGGCAGCAGCAGATCGCCGACATGTTGCGCCAGCAGTTGCCGGCGCTGGGCGAGATACGACTGCGCCAGGCGCCCGGCGAAGCGGCCAGTGAGGCCGACGGCGTCACGCAATCATGGATCACGGTAGAAACCGGCGTCGCACGCGGCAGCGGTCTGATCCGTCTGAAAGACGGCAAGATCTGGACGCTGCTCACCACCATGTCCGAGCTGAAAGGACACGAAGAAAACAAGGGCGTGCGGCGGCCGATGGGCGCCGTGCATGGCGTGCACACCGGGCGCAAGAGCTGGAAGGAAGAGCGGGAACAGGAACTGGCCGAACTCGGCCGCAGCGAGCAGCCTTATTGTCTGATCATAGGCGGCGGGCAGGGGGGCATCGCGCTCGGCGCACGACTGCGTCAGCTCAAGGTGCCGACCATCATCATCGAGCGAAATGAAAAGCCCGGCGACAGCTGGCGCAAGCGTTACAAGACCTTGTGCCTGCACGACCCGGTCTGGTACGACCATATGCCCTACATTCCCTTCCCGGAAAACTGGCCGGTGTTTACTCCCAAGGACAAGGTCGGCGACTGGCTGGAGATGTATGCCAAAACCATGGAGCTCAACTTCTGGGGTTCGACCGATTGCAAGTCTGCGGCGTATGACGAAGCCGCCGGCGAATGGCGCGTAGTGGTCGAGCGCGGCGGCCAGCAGATTATCCTGCGGCCAAAGCAACTGGTGCTGGCCACCGGCATGTCAGGCAAGCCGAATCTGCCGAAGTTCAAGGGCATGGAGGTCTTCAAGGGCGAACAGCATCACTCGTCGCGGCATCCCGGGCCGGACGCCTATCGCGGCAAGAAGGTGGTGGTGATCGGCGCCAACAACTCTTCGCACGACATCTGCGCCGCGCTATGGGAAGCCGGCGTGGACGTGACCATGGTGCAGCGTTCATCGACCCATATCGTCAAATCGGATTCGCTGATGGAACTGGCGCTGGGCGATCTGTATTCGGAGCGCGCGGTGGCGGCCGGCATGACCACCACCAAGGCCGATCTGACCTTCGCCTCGATTCCCTACAAGGTCTTGCCGCAATTCCAGATTCAGGTGTTCGACAAGATCCGCGAGCGCGATGCGGAGTTTTACGCGCGGCTGGAGAAGGCCGGCTTCATGCTCGATTTCGGCGACGACGGCTCCGGCCTGTTCATGAAATATCTGCGGCGCGGTTCCGGCTATTACATTGACGTCGGCGCCTCCGAACTGATCGCTGACTGCAAGATCAAGCTCAAGAGCGGCGTCGATGTGAAGGAGATCAAAGAGCATTCGGTGCTGCTGTCCGACGGCAGCGAGTTGCCGGCCGACCTGATCGTCTACGCCACCGGCTATGGATCGATGAACGGCTGGGCCGCCGATTTGATTTCACGCGAAGTGGCGGACAAGGTCGGCAAGGTATGGGGACTGGGATCGGACACCGTCAAGGATCCGGGCCCGTGGGAAGGCGAACAGCGCAACATGTGGAAGCCGACGCAGCAGCCGGCGCTGTGGTTCCACGGCGGCAACCTGCATCAGTCGCGCCACTATTCGCTGTATCTGGCCTTGCAGCTCAAGGCGCGCATGGAAGGACTGGCGGCGCCGGTGTATGGCTTGCAGCAGGTGCATCACTTGTCCTGAGTTTGCCGGTGAGCGCGCCTGCATTTGTGTATGCCGGGAAGCCGGTGCGTAAAACCATCAGGCCGGCAATGCATGCCGGCCTGATGGTCTGATCTACGTGAATTATGTGTGCCGAATGTGCCGGGACGCTGGCTCAGCGCAGTTCGGGATGCCCCGCATCCACTTCTTCCAGCACCAGCTCGAAGCAGATCAGCACCGGATTGTGACCGCGCTTCAGACGTCCGCTGCTGACCGTGCCGTAGCGATCCGCCAGCGCGATGTCGAGCTGGGCGCGCAAGCCATCGGCGCCGCTTTTCACGAAGCCGTGCTGCACCATGATTTCGGTTTCCATGTTGGTGACCTGGTGGCCTTCTTCGAATTCGGCGCCGATGATGCTGCCCACGCTGCCGCGCACGATGGCGTTGCTGAAACCGTTTTCGCGGCAGGCTTCCTCTATGCCTTGCAACAGATCCTGATTCGGTTTCAGACGCGCGATGGCGATGCGCGTGGAGGCGGCTTGCGTCGGTTGTTCGCCATCGCTGATCGGACGAAACAGCGTGAAGCGGGTCTCTTCATCGAATTCTGCCTGCATGGTGGCATTGCCCAGCCCCCAGGCTTGCGCAATCGTGGCTTCGCCGACGATGGCCTGATCGTTGAGGATGTGGCCGCCCTGCAGACTGCCGTCCGACAAACGCCACACCGCATGGCAATGTACGAAAGGCACGCCGTCGCGGCGGCCGAAGGTGGCGCGTGCGATCTCGCAGCGGGCGCCGGTTTCTATGGAGAATTGTTCGCTGTAATAGGCAGCGTGTTCGCCGTCGGTGGCTTGCGCCGGCATCACGAAATGGTGCGGCGACAACAGCATGCCGTCCAGCTTCACGGTGCCGCCGATGATGCCGGCCTCCAGCAAGGGGTCGGACAGCGCCTGCAGCAGGCTCTTGCCCGGCTCCAGTCGGAACTCAAGATAGCGGCCGGGGCCGGCCAGGGTATCGAGCCGGCACACCGAAGGCGTACCGGGCTGGCGCACAGAGCGCAGGGGCAGGGGCGCGTTCATGCGGCGCTCCCGCAGCGGGATGAAAGTGCGGCGCAGCGGCCGCAGCTAATTCGGTGGGTGTCGGTTCTATGTGGTGCGGGCATGTCGTCTCCTGGCTCTGTTGAATGGCTGTCCGCATTTTCTTGTTGTGCTGATTGCCTGCGGTCGGATGCGGATTATTTTAGTCTGAATCGGCTTCTTGCACAGGACGAGCACAAACGTCCGTGCGCAGAGCGAAGAAGGCCATGGAAAGGAGTTGCAGACGGCAAAAAATGATCAGCTTCGACGACGGCGGGCCTGTCATCGGACATTGCGTCGCCCAGGCCGCCAGGCCTTGCGACACGAGGGGCCCTCAAACTTGGTACGGACCCAGGTTTTCGTGCAACAATCAGCAACATTGCGACGCGCCATATTCTTCCTATCAAAAGCAAAAAATCCACATCCTCACATGTTCTCGTGAGGATTCATTGTTAAACGGCAACTCCTCTTTGCGAAACCAGATCGGCCCTGCAGACAGGCGCTGAGAACGTATCTTCGTACTTCCATCTGACTTTGGTGTAATGACCCCGGGCACCAGCCTGCACCGCGGGGTCGGATATTGCATTGCAGAAAAATAATTAACAATCCAGCCGGCGCGATGGATGTCTTGCACATCGCGCCTGCGTGCTTCATTCCGTCCCAAGAAAAGCTTCCCGCACATCGATCGAGTAGCCGTTCGCTGATCGACCGCAAATCAGTAGCGCATCAACAATGGAAAATCATGAATAGCCGAAGCAAGCATCTCGATGTTGCAAAGAGCATTTGTCTGATTCTGATGATCGCAGGGCACACAAAAGGCGTAGATAAATCCATCTATCACCTTATCTACTCCTTCCACATGCCGGCATTCTTCGTCATCGCCGGCATGACGCACACGGCGGGCCGGACCAGTTGGCTGGATCAGGGCTGGCGCAAATTCAAGCGACTCATCGTGCCGGCCTGGTTGTTCGGTGCGATAAGCGGCATTCCCTATGCGGCCAGGCTTGCGAGAGGCAAGATTTCCGCTTCAGATTTCACGCACCGGTTCTATGGCACATTTACCGGAAAGGCAGACACCACCAGCACATTCGACAGCACGCCGCTCTGGTTTCTGTATGCCCTGTTCTTTGTGTATGTATTTGAAATATGTACCTGTGCAATCCTGAACATGGTCAGACGCGCTTCGATGATCGTTTTCATCCTGGTTTTCTTGAGCATTGATCTTTTTGGTTACAGTGAATATGGGCTCACTCAGATCAAATACACCCTCACAGGCATTCTCTTCTTCCAGGTTGGGGTCGCGTGCAAAGGATTGTTCGACACGCCTGCCCGCCGGATTTTTCTGGCAGTGTCTTTTGTGGCCTGGTTTGTCGCCACGCTGCTGAGCCCGACGATAGGCCTGAACGCCGGCTATCTGGGCAGCGGCGTCGTCAATATAGCCACATCGTTTCTGGCGGCAGTGGCCGGCACCTATTTTGTCATTCAGGTTTCACGCCGCGCGCCACAGCGCCCGGACCTTGGCCGTCTGGCGCAAATCAGTTTGCCTATCGTTGGTCTCAATTATTTTGTCGAGCAAAGACTGAATCCCTACATGAGCGGCTTGCCTCTGTTTCTTCTTGAGATGGCGGTGCTGGTAATGATTGCCTACGCGACCTCAAGAATGGGCCGCCTGGGAATGGCCCTGCACGGAAGAATCTGACTTCCGCATCAAGCTGCGTGGTGACGGGGCCGTGCCGCCTCAGTCCGTTTCGCCGGGCGTCATGCCGGGCACGCCTTTTCTGATTGCTTTCGCGTAATCGTCGTCCGGTCCGGCGGCGCGGGCGCGTGCGGTGATGTGGCCGGCCGTCTTGAGCGCGGCGAAGGAGTAGCCCGGCGTCAGGCCGCCGTGATCATAGGCGTAGTCGGCGAAATAGCCCGACAACAGCAAGCGGTAATCGGTCGGCAAAGCAGGCGATAGCAGACGCGCCAGCTCGAACACGATGGTGGTGCAATTGCTGGTAAGGGTGTTGTAGAAACTGGGTTCGGCGTGCAGCTGCGCGGCCTTGCCCAGATATCCGAGAAAGACTTTGCGCAACTGATCGGGTTTCAATTGCAGGCGGTACAGATAGACATCCTCGCCGCGCGCGTTGGTGCGGGTGCGGATGATATCGCTCTCGTCGGCCGCCACGATCACTTGCTCGAACTGTCGGAAGAAGCCGCCGAGGGCGGAGAAGCGTTCTCCCTTTTCCTTGCGGATCTCCAGCGAAAACACCAGACGCCGGCCGTCGTCGAAGCCGAACGACACCAGGGTATGCGCGATCGCGGGGCCCATCCAGTAAGACAGCAGCAGATCGGCCGAGACCAGATGATCCAGGTCGTATTGGCGCGTCTCCCAGCGGACGTCGTAGTCGCTCTCGCTGCGCCAGCTGAAATTGCGCACATTGTTCAGCGTGACCTGATTGCCTTGCACCTTCGACTCCAGCATGCGCTGCACATCATCGGCCCAGACGCGCTGGTGCGAAGGCAAGACGGCGCTCCACCAGGCCAGCAGCGTAATGACGCACAAGGCAAAGGCGGGCGGACTCCAGCTCACTGCGCCGGTCGCCGGCAGTTTCAACATCGTTCCCAGGGCGGCCAGTGCCAGCAGCGACCACGCAGCGATCACGACACCGCGCATCCAGACCGGCGCCGGCAACTGAAACCAGAGCGCCAGCGCGCCCCAGGCTGCCAGCGCGACGACGGCCAATGCCAGCAGGATCATGGCCGGCCAGCGCAGCCAGGGCAGGGAAGAAAGGGTGGGGAGGAAGGAAAATGCCGCCATGCTCAGGTGCTTGAGATCGAGATATTGAGAAGCTGTTTCAGAGCCTGGCGCCAATACAGCGGCATCTATTCTGCGGCAGTATGCTCCCGGTCTGAGCAGGCCCAGGCCGGGAGCATGCCATCTGTCAGGCGTTGAAGCGCGCCAGGAAAGCCTGGGTCGCCGCTTGTTGCGGTGCGTCGATGACCTGCGATGGCGGGCCGGCTTCGACCACCACGCCGTCGCGCATGAAGATCACCTGATCCGCGACTTCGCGCGCAAAGGCGATTTCGTGCGTCACCAGAATCATGGTCATGCCATCCTTGGCCAGACTGCGGATCACATTCAGCACTTCGCCCACCAGCTCTGGGTCGAGCGCCGAAGTGGCTTCGTCGAACAGCATCACGTCGGGTTGCATGGCCAGCGCGCGGGCAATCGCCACACGTTGCTTCTGGCCGCCGGACAGGCGTTGCGGATAGATTTCCGCGCGATCTTCCAGCCCCACCTTTTGCAGCAGCGCCTGCGCCTTGCTGCGCGCTTCGGCCTTCGGCGTGCGCAGCACGGTCAGCATGCCTTCCATCACGTTTTCCAGCGCGGTCATGTGCGGGAACAGATTGAAGTGCTGGAACACCATGCCGGTGCGCGCACGGAAACCGGCCAGCTCGCGGTCCTTGGGCAGCTTGGAGGTCTTGCCGTCGAACTCGAAATGACGCTCGCCGATGCGCACCGAGCCGCGATCCGGCACGGTCAGCAGATTCAGGCAGCGCAGCAGGGTCGACTTGCCCGAGCCGGACGGCCCGATCATCGCCACCACGCTGCCCTTGCCGATCTGCATCGAGATGTCTTTCAGCACCACGTGGTCGCCGAATGCTTTTTTCAGATTGCTGATCTGGATCATGGCCTTGCTGTCGTTGGTTTGAGTCGCGTTGTTGGTGCTCATCATCATGCTCCCTGCTGTGCCGCGAGGTAGTTTTCCAGACGCTTGGCGAGGATGGTGGCCGGCAGCAGAATAAGGAAGTAGATCACTGCGACCAGCGTGTAGATTTCCAGCGGACGATAGGTTTCGTGCGCAATGATCTGGCCCTGATACAGCAGATCCGGCACCGCCAGCACCGACAGCAGCGAAGTGTTCTTCAACTGCATGATGGATTGATTGACCAGCGGCGGCGTCATGCGCTTGAAGGCTTGCGGCAGGATGATGCGCTTCATCAGCTGGAAGCGCGTCATGCCGAGCGCCCAGCCGGCTTCCGACTGGCCGACTTCGATCGAGACGATGCCGCCGCGTATGATTTCGGAATAGAAGGCGCCGCCGTACAGCGAGAGCGACAGCATGGCCGCCGTGCCGGCCGACATTTCGATGCCGACCAATACTGGCAGCGCATAGTAGAACCACACCAGTTGCACCAGCACCGGGGTGCAGCGAAACACTTCGACGTAGGCGCGCAGCGGGCCCGAGATCAGGGGATTGGTCGACAGCCGGCCCAGTCCCACCAGCAGCCCGATCAGCAGGCCGAGCGCGATACAGGCGATGGTGTAGGCGATGGTGTAGCCGAAACCGACCGCGATGATGCTCCTGAATTGCCAGAGCGAGCCAAAGTCCCATTGATACATCTGAGGTTTCCTTCAATGCAAATAGAGCCGGCTCCACTCCATAGCGGGGCCGGGGTGTTCAGTTGGTGTTCGGGTGCGTTGCGCGTGAGAAAGACTGAGTGTTCTGCGAGTGCATGAACTGTGCCAGAGGTCGCGGCGCGCAGCGTGGAGGCCGGGCCGCTGCGCATCGTCGATGGTTGCCGAGGATGGCCGCTGGAATTCCGGTGGTCCAAAAAACTTCGGCAATTGTAATGGAGACGCCTGCGGCCCGCCATGAAAGATGTACGCGCAGCGTGCACGCCAAGGATGTTGCCGGCCGGTGGCGCGATCCGATGCGGCTTTCGCTTACTGCTCGTTCCCGTCGTGTGGGAACGTACGTCCGGCCTGCGATTGGTTAAAATAGCGGCCGGCCCGAATGGCATGGAGCGGCGTGATCTGAGGTAATTCGCTGTGGCAACGAGGCCCGGTATCAATCTTGCATCGCCTGCGCCTTCCTTGTGTGCGGCGATTTTGCCGTACGCTTTCCTCTGCTTCGTCTCGCTTTGTCCCGTTTTGTCCGTTTCTTCAGGCCTCTCTCAATGAACTCAAACGTATCTGCCGCTGACTCCCATTCCAACCCGGACGCCCACGCCAATCCCGACGCACAGGCTCAGCCGCGCGCCGTGCTGATTACCGGCGCGGCGCGCGGCATCGGCGCCGCCACCGCGCTGACGCTGGCCGGGCAGGGCGCGGCGCTGGTCTTGCATGCGCGCAGCGATTCCCCTGAACTGCAAGACACCGCCCGGCGCTGCCGTGAACGCGGCGCCCGTTGCGTGCTGGCGTATGGCGACATGGCCGCGCCCGGCACCGCGATTCTGCTGCGCGATACGGCGCTGGACGCCTACGGCCGGCTGGATGCGGTAGTGGCCAACGCCGGTTTTGCCGACCGCAAACGCATCGGCGAACTGACGGCGGCCGACTGGTCGCGTTCCATCGATGCGCTGCTGGGCGGCTTCTTCCATCTGGTCAGCGCCTGCAAGGAGGCTTTGTCGAATGCGCCGGCGGCGCGCGTGGTGGCGGTCAGTTCTTTCGTGGCGCACGTCTACAAGCTGGGCGATTCGGGCTTCCCGGCCTCGGCTGCGGCCAAGGCCGGCATCGAGGCGCTGGTCAAATCGCTGGCGGTGCAACTGGCGGCCACCGGCGGCACCGTCAATGCCGTGGCGCCTGGCTATGTACAAAAATCCGACCCGGCCAAATCGGCCATCGACCCGGCGGCCTGGCAGGCTGCGCTGGATCGCATCCCGCTGCGCCGGCTCGGCCAGCCGCAGGAAATCGCCGCCGTCATCGCCTTCCTGCTGAGCCCGGCGGCTTCGTACGTGACCGGGCAGGTCTGGCATGCCGACGGCGGGCTGACTTTGTAACTTACTTTATAAATTATTATCGGTCGGCCTTGGTCCGACCGTATTCGGATCGGCTACGATCCTTCCTCTTTCAGCGAACCCATTTCATCCATGCGCATCATCGTTCTCGGCGCCGGCATTGTCGGCGTGACCACTGCTTATTTCCTGCAACAAAAGGGCTATGAAGTCACCGTGGTCGAGCGCCAGCCGCAAGTCGCGGCCGAAACCAGCGTCGGCAACGCCGGCCATGTCTGCCCTTCTTACGCCACCCCGTGGGCGGCGCCCGGCATGCCGGGCAAGTCGCTCAAGTGGTCGCTGCAGAGCTGGTTCGGCATCGAGTCGGCGCTGCGTTTCACGCCCCGCATGGACAGTCATCAATGGGGCTGGCTCAAGCAATTCCTGGCGCAATGCACGCCCGAGCGTTACGCCGTCAACAAGGCGCGCATGGGCCGCCTCGCGCGTTATAGCCATACTCAGCTCAAGCAGATCCGCGAACGTCTGAACATTCAGTACGAACAGACCACCGGCGGCAATCTGCAACTGTTTCGCACCCAGGAAGGGCTGGACAATGCCAGTCTGTCGACCAAGGTGCTGGCCGAGGCCGGCGTCGCTTTCGAGCTGCTGGATGCGGATGGCTGCGTGGCCTTCGATCCCGGTCTGCATGCCGCGCGCGGCGAGCTGAAAGGCGGGCTGCTGTTGCCGATGGACGAAACCGGCAACTGCCCGCTGTTTGCGCGGGCGCTGGCGGCATGGCTGCAGACTCAGGGCGTGGAATTCAAGATGTCGACCACGGTGGATGCCATCGAATTCGCCGGCGGCAGCATCACCGGCCTGCGCACCGCAGGCGGCACGCTCAAGGCCGACGCTTACGTGGTGGCTTGCGCCAGCGCTTCGGTGCCGATGCTGCAGCCGCTCGGTCTGAGTCTGCCGATCTATCCGGTCAAGGGTTACGCGATCACGGTGCCGGTGGCCGATGCCGGCAGTGCGCCGCGCAGCGGTGTGATGGATGAGTATTACAAGGTGGCGATCACGCGCATGGGCGACAACATCCGCGCCGCCGGCACCGCCGAGATCGGCAGCTGGGACACCACAGTTACGCCGCGCGACTGCGCCACCGCGATCAAGTCGCTCAAGAGTCTGTATCCGCAAGGCGCCGATCTGGCGCGTATTGAATACTGGGCCGGCCTGCGCCCGATGACGCCGGACGGCGCGCCGCTGATCGGCCATACCCGTTTCGCCAATCTGTATCTGAACGCCGGGCATGGTTCCAACGGCTGGACCACCGCCTGCGGTTCCAGCCGTCTGATCGCCGACAAGATTGCCGGCGTCGCCAGTGAAATCGAGAGTGGCGATCTGAGTCCGCAGCGGGTGATCTGACGTTTTGATTTGATCCGAATGCGCCTCAGGGCGCATTGACAATGGTCTGCTCAGCGATCAAACAGGCTATCCACATTATCGCCGTTGTTGAATGCGCTTACGCCCCAGCCGGTTGGCGTCTTGTAGAAGATGAACTGCCAGGGAATGGCCTGCTTCTGCGTCTTCTCGATATAGCTGAGCTTGAGCAGCGACTCGCCGACTTTTTCCGCACGAATGAACTCATAGCCCACCGAGCTGCCGACCTGCGCCTCGATTGCCATGCGCGATGAACGAGCCGTGACGCGCGCAGCGTCGAGTGCGCGCACATCGATCAAGGCATACGGCGCCATCACCCCGTAAGCGTCATCGGTGCGGCCGGCGCCGGCTTGCGCCATGACCTTGTCGGTCAGGGCACGGACTTCGGTTTCGGATTTCAAGGTGTCGGCGTGCGCGCTGGCGACGCCGGCGATCGCCAGCAGTGCAGCCGGCAGAAAATTTCGTAATGACATGATGTCCTCCTGATGAATGGCTGAGCTTTCAATGCACAGAACGGCTATTGTGCCAGCTTCGGCGACGCTGTTTCCGAAGGCCTGAAGTGATGGCCGTCGAGGGCGTAACCACTGTCTGATCCGCGCTGCTTCATCCGATAAAAAGCAGTGGCGCACGCATCGAAATATCGCCGTGCAACACCTTGTAAAGCAGCCGCGTACGCAGCGTAAATCAAGGTAAATGGAAAGTAACAATTGAACTTCGGCAGCTATGATCAAATCCGGTTCTTCATCTGGATGTCGTCATGCGTACCTTGATTCTTGCTTCGTTGGCTGCTACGTCGCTGTCGGGTTGTCTCGTGCTGTCGTCCAGTCCTATCATTGACGCTGCGAACGTCCTCGGCACGACCATTTCGGGCGTGGCTTCGATGACACCCAACCCGCCGCAAAATCCCATCGTCTACAGCAAGGCTGCCATTCGCGACATCTGCATCGAGTGGAACGGTGCGGTTGCGCTCAGCGATTTCGTGCCTAGCCTGCAGAGCGAGCTGATGCGCCACGGCGTGCAGAGCCGGGTGTACGACGCCGGCACGCAGGCGATTGCCTGCCCGGTGACGCTGTCGTACATGGGCTATGTGAAATGGGATACCAAGGTCTTCAATAATGCCTATCAGCCTTACCTGACGTATGCCACGCTGACGCTGCGTCGCGAAGGTCGCGTCATGGGCAGCGCGCAATATCGCATCGGTTCGATGGGGCAGGATAAATGGTCCAACACTTCGGAAAAACTGGCGCCGCTGGTCGATGCGCTGTTGCCGGGAAATCCGGCGCCGCTGGTTGAAAAGACGGGGCCGGTGCAGAACGTGGCGAGCGGTTTCTAAGCCGTCGCGGACACTTGTCCGAGGCGTGCTTCACACCGCCGGCATCACCCAATCGAAAGCACATGAAAAAACTGGAAATCTCTCTGAGTGATTTCCAGTTTTTTTTATGTGCGATGCCTGTGTGACCTGCGCCAGGCCGCAAAAAAATGGCAGCCGCAGCTGCCGTTTCGTCCTGTCTGAATCACGCTGCGCGTAGCGGATTACCAGAAGCTCAGCACATTGCGGAAGAACTGCTGCATCCAGCTTTGCGAGTTGGCATCGGCCACTGAGCCGCCGCCGACTTGTTCCAGGCGCGCATCGGCGACGTTGGCGGACTCCACCACGCCGTTGCGGATGTCGCGATTGCGAATCACGCCGGAGAAGCGCAGCGTGTTGACGCTGCCGTTCATGCCGATGCGCTTTTCGCCGGCGACCACCAGGTTGCTGTTAGGCAGCACTTCGATGATGGACACCATCAGCGTGCCCGACATGCTGTTGGCATTGTCCGTCTGGCCGGAACCCTTGAATGAGTTGGCGCCGGCGGCGGTATAGTCGGCGCGTGCATTGAACAGCGACGACAGCATGGTGCTCAGCGAGTTGCCGCCGGTCAGCCCGGTTTGCGACATGCTGCTGTCGCGGCTGTTGGTGGTGGTGGACTTGTTGCTGCCGGTGAGGGTTTCGGAAATCTGGATTTTCAGAATGTCGCCGACGTTGTGGGTGGTCGGCTCTTCGAACAACTGCGCGCTGCTGACGCGAAAGATCGAGCCATTGTTTTCCACATTGGCGACCGGATACGCCGAGCGCACGCTGGTCGGCCCGCTCACCAGCGGCGCCGGGCTGGTGCACGCACACATCAGGCCCGCCAGCGACAGGCCGGCTATCAGTCGGTAATCTAGTTTCATGTTTTTACACCCCCCGGAATAAGCGGCCCGCCACGAGTGGGGCCTGGCGCCGTTCTGTGCGGCAGCCTCTGATCCATGAAGGGACCGTGGCTGAGACGTAGCGGCTCGTTTGTTCATGATGCTTGGGGATGATGTAAGCAGCCGTTAATAGTTTGTAAATGCGGGCAAACAAAAATAAATGCGCGTTAAGTGCCATTCAGGGCAGCATGCAAGCTGCCGTAACGCATGCGGGGGTCATGCAATTTCACATGCGACCTGGCCTGCGTCCATCCTTCCGGCGCGGTGCTCAAACGCCGTCGCACGCATCGCGGCCATGGTTTCCGGGCATAATGGCGGCAATTTCATTGCTGCATGCCCAGGGCATGCCAATCCGACATGGCAACAGAAAAAACACAAACAAGCGTGCACGACCAACTGGTGTCCACCCGCATTCGTGCGCGCATCAAGGCGGCCGGGGTTCGGTTTCACGCCAACGACAATATCGCCGCCTTCATTGAAGAGGGCGAGCTGGAACAGTTGCAGGCGGAAGTGCAGAGCAAGCTGGCGGCTGTGCTGGAAAGCCTGGTGATTGACGTGGAGAGCGACCACAATACCCAGGACACTGCCAAGCGCGTGGCCAAGATGTATTTTCAGGAAGTGTTCCGCGGCCGCTACCAGCCGGCGCCGCCGGTGACCGAGTTTCCCAACATCGAGCGTCTCAATCAGTTGATGATTGTGGGCCCGATCACAGTGCGCAGCGCCTGCTCCCACCACCTGTGCCCTATCATGGGCAAGGTCTGGGTCGGCGTGATGCCCAATGAGCATTCGAATCTGATCGGCTTGTCCAAATATGCGCGGCTGCTGGAATGGGTGATGAGCCGTCCGCAGATTCAGGAAGAGGCAGTCTCGCAAGCGGCCGATCTGCTGATGAAGAAGCTGCAGCCGGACGGCCTGGCGATCGTGATGGAAGCCGATCACTTCTGCATGCACTGGCGCGGCGTGAAGGATACCGAGTCTAAAATGATCAACAGCGTCATGCGCGGTTCTTTCTTGCGCGACGCCAATCTGCGGCGCGAATTTCTCGCGCTCATTTCCAAGCGGGGTTAAGCATGCTGGTGCGTCTGATCTATGCAAGCCGTTCTCTCCAACCCTTGAAGCACGAGTTGGTCGACGCCATTCTGGCCAGTGCGCGCAAGCACAATCCGGAGCAGGGGATCACCGGCGTGCTGTGCTACAGCGAGAGCATTTTCGTGCAGGCGCTGGAAGGCGGTCGCGATCAGGTCAATCGCCTGTATGCGACGCTGCAGAAAGACGCTCGCCATCGGGATCTGATTCTGCTGGCTTACGAGCAGATCGACGTGCGCCAGTATCCTTCATGGACCATGGGCAAGATCCGGCTGGACAAGGTCAACCGCTCGCTGCTGCTGAAGTATTCCGAGACCGGCGAACTCAATCCTTACGCGGTGTCGAGCTGCGCCACCGTGGCGCTGCTCAATGAGCTGGCGGAGACGGCGGCGTTTTCGACGCGTGACTGAGAATGCAGTACTGAGGGCCCAGCGCAACGCGCGTGAACAGCCGAGAGGCTTACAGATCGGCGTTGGGTAATTGCAGATTGCCCCATTTGCCGGGATCGGCATAGGCGATGATCTTGTCGCTGGCGTGACCGAGGTCGATGATCTCCGGCTTCAGATAGGCGTGATTCTGCGTTGAATAAAACACCTTTACCTTGGGCGTGAGCAGATTGTTCATGCGCTGATCCACCACCAGCGCCAGCTTGCCCGAATGCATCAGCACACAGGAGCCGGTGGGATAAATCCCGATCGCCTTGACGAAGGCTTCCAGCACCATGGGGTCGAAATGGCCCTGATTGCCGGCCATGTGCTTGATCGAACGCGCCGGATCCCAGCCTGCCTTATATGGGCGATTCGAGGTCACAGCGTCATAGACGTCGCACACCGCCCCCATTTTTGCCACCAGTGAAATCTGATCGCCCTTGAGGTTGAACGGATAACCGCTGCCGTCTATCTTTTCGTGATGATGCAGGGCAACGTCGAGCGCGTCGCTGCCGATGCCATCAATGCCGCGCAACATGGCGTGGCCGGCGACGGTATGCGAACGCACCGATGCGAATTCCTCTTCGGTCAGTTTGGCGGGTTTGTTCAGAATATCCAGCGGCACCGCCATCTTGCCGACGTCGTGCAACAAGCCGGCCATACCGGCCTGGCGCGTGGCGTCGGCCGACAGGCCGAGCTGGTTGGACAGCGAAATCATCAGCGCGCAGACGGCGACCGAGTGCATGTAGGTGTAATCGTCGGCGTTCTTCAAGCGCGCCAGGCTGATCAGAGCGTCGGCGTTGCGCGAGACCGAGGACGTGATTTCGGTCACCAGGCCGATCGCATCCTTGATGTCGATCGCTTTGCCCATGCGCGCTTCTGCAAACATCGACATCACGGTATCGCGCGAGGATGAAATGATCTTCTGCGCGCGCAGGCGTTCAACGTCGGTGCTCACGCGAGTGACGCGCGCCGGCGCGGCTGTGATGGCTGCGGCAGCGGCGATGAGCTGCGGGTCGCCCTCGTCTTGCGCTTCTTCGACTTGCTCCGCTTCCGCCAACTCTTCTTCGCTCAGGACGTCGAGGCCTTTGCTGGTGTCGATCAGCAGTTCGCTGATTTTGGCGGCGAACAGGGCTTGCAGGTCTTCGGGTTTTTCCAGCAGGAAGGAGTTGCGCCAGAACGGGTGATTGATCCACGAGCCAGGGATGGAGTGGACATACATGCCGAGCCGCAATTGCTCTGTTGTAATGGATTTCAGCATTGCGTATTTCCGATATTGCCGGAACGGCCGTTAATGATGGCGTGCTTACGGTGCCGAAACATGAAAACCCCGATTAACTTTTTTGGCAGTGCGCACGTCTTAGCGCGTGCAGCTTCATCCTAGCAGAATGTTTTTAATTTCGGCTGCTTGCGGGGGCGCCGTCTTGAACTAAATTTGCATGTACCCCACACATCTTGATGAGGGGAAATTTTTTGCCGGGCTCGTGCGACAAAAAGATGTCATGCGTCAATCTTCGGAGCGTCAGGCGAGCAGCGGAGCAGGTTGGCCGGAATTGAAAACGGCGTTCACAGGGAACGCCGTTTTGGGCACTGCTCGCCATCCGGATCTTATTTTCCGGGCGCCGGTGCGTAAGGATTTTTAGTCAGCAGTCGCAAGAAGCTGGCCAGACAGGCAACGCCGGCGAAGGCGGCGCCTGCGCCGAGCGCGAACCGCGAACCGTGCAACTCTGACAAATTGAAACACAAGGCCACCAGCGCCGCGCCAATACTCTGGCCGAGCAGACGCGCGGTGGCGACGATGCCGCTGGCGCCGCCGCTGCGTTCCGGCGGCGCGCTGGTCATCAGCGCTTTCAGATTGGGCGACTGGAAGAAACCGAAGCCCATGCCGCAGATCAGCATGCGCCAGCTGATTTCCCAGGCATCCGGCCGCTCCGGCATGAAGGTCATCGAGAACAGGCCGAAACACAGCATGGCCAGACCGACGCCGCCCAGAATGCCGACCGGGTAGCGGTCCGACAGCCGTCCTGCGATCGGCGCCATGATCGCCACCGCCACCGGCCAGGGCGTCATCAACAGGCCGATTTCCACCTGCGTGCGTCCCAGATCGTGGTGGAAGAAAAACGGCAGCGAGACGAAGGCCAGACCTTGCGCCGCGAACGAGCAGACCGCAGTGATGGTGGACAGGGTGAACATGGGGTGGCGAAACAGATCGACCGGCAGCATCGGCGCCGGATGCGAAGCCTGACGCCGCAGCAGGAACAGGCCGCAGACCAATGCCGACAGCAGCTCGGCCAGCACCACGCTGGTTTCGGCCTGATGCGCGCCTTCACCGATCGCCAGAATCAGCATGCCGAAGGCGGCGGCATTGAGCAGCGCGCTGCGCAGATCGAAATGGTGGCTCGACAGCGGCGTATGCGGCAGCGCCGGGATCGCCAGTGCAATCGCCAGCACACCCAGCGGCACGTTCACCGCAAACAGCCAGGGCCAAGGCGCGATTGCCAGAATGGCCGAGGCCACCGACGGGCCGACGGTGAAGGCAATCGCCACGATCAGGGTATTGAGGCCAACCCCGCGCCCGAGCGAGCGGGTCGGATAGATGAAGCGGATCAGCGCCGTGTTGACGCTCATGATGCCGGCTCCGCCCAAGCCTTGCAGAAAGCGCGCCACCACCAGCGAGGGCAGCGACCAGGCCACCGCGCACAGCAGCGACGCGGCGGTGAACAGCACCAGACCCCAGATATAGATGCGGCGGTAGCCGACGATTTCGCCCAGTGCCGCCAGCGGCAGCAGCGACACCATCATCGCCAGCTGGTAGGCGGTGACGATCCAGACCGAGGAGGCCGGCGTGGTATTCAGATCGAGCGCCATGGCCGGCAGGGCGGTGTTGGCGATGGCGGTATCCAGCGTGGCCAGTCCGACGGCGATCAGCAGGGTCAGGATGGCGCGCCCGCGTTGATCCGGCGGCAGGCCTTCGCCCGCAATGACAATGTGATGGGGGGCGGGTTCGCTGGGGCGGTCAGATGTGGTGGACATGAATGGCGGAGGCGCGGGTGATTTATGTGCCGGACAATGGCTGTAAGAGCAATCAGTCTGGACGGCCCTGAAGGTCGAGGCAAGCCGGTGGTTAGCCGCCAATGATAGCCGGGAACGCCTTCCATTGCTGTGGCGGCGAGTTTTGCCGGTACCGTTGCCGCTCCGGCGCCCGCTGCAATCGATTGCAAGCGGCGGTGGCGCCGGGCGAGCGGTGCGCTATGATGGCGGTCTGCGCCGGCCTCGCCGGCCGCTTGTTCATTCATTCACGTAATGCCTGGGAGTCGTAAGCATGTCTAATCAGCAGTTGTCGGATCGCGTGTGCAGTTGGATCGATCAGCACTTCGATGAAGAAATTGATTTTCTGCAGCAGATCGTCCGTATTCCTACCGACACGCCGCCCGGCAATAATGCGCCGCACGCCGATGCGGTGGCCGAGCTGATGCAGGCCTGGGGCTGGCAGGCCGAGAAGCATCCGGTGCCGCAGCAACTGGTCAGCGATTACGGCATGCAGAGCATCACCAACCTGATCGTGCGCCGCCCGTATTCGGAAGCCGGCCCGACCATCGCCCTCAATGCCCACGGCGACGTGGTGCCGCCGGGCGAAGGCTGGAGCAAGGATCCCTACGGCGGCGAAGTGGTGGATGGCCGCATGTATGGCCGCGCGACAGCGGTCTCCAAAAGCGATTTCGCGACCTATATCTATGCGGTGCGCGCGCTGGAGTCGCTGGGCATCAAATTGAAGGGCGCGCTGGAACTGCACTTCACCTATGACGAAGAGTTCGGCGGTCTGCTTGGCCCGGGCTGGCTGCTGGAGCAAAAGCTGACCAAGCCGGATTTCCTGCTCGGCCCCGGCTTCAGCTACAACGTGGTGACGGCGCACAACGCCTGCCTGCAATTCGAAGTCACGGTCAACGGCAAGGCCACGCATGGTTCCATGCCTGAAACCGGACATGATGCCCTGCAAGCGGCCACCGCAATCCTGCAAGCGATCTACGCCGCCGTGCCGGGTTTGAAGAATATTTGTTCGGAGATTCCCGGCATTAGCCATCCGACCATGATCGTCGGCCGCATCGACGGCGGCACCAACACCAATGTGGTGCCGGGCAAGGTGGTGCTGAAGATGGATCGCCGCATGATTCCGGAAGAAGATCCGGTGGCGGTCGAAGCCGGCGTACGCCGGCTTATCCAGGATGCGGTGGCGGGTCTGCCAGGCATCACGGTCGAGATTCGTCGCCTGTTGCTGGCGCGCGCGCTGCGTCCGCTGCCGGGCCACGAAAAGCTGGTCGACAGTCTGCTGCGCAATGCCCAAAGCGTGATGGGCGAGCAATTGAGCACCAATGGCTCGGCGCTGTACACCGATGCGCGTCTGTACGGCGAGTACGGGATTCCGGTTGCCCTGTTCGGCGCCGGACCGCGCACGCTGATGGAGTCGAATGCCAAGCAGGCCGATGAAAATGTTGCGCTGGACGATTTGCGCAAGGCCACCAAGGTAGTGGCGCTGACGTTGCTGGATTTCCTCGGAGCGGAAGCGTAATCGTCGCAAATGGCGTGGACCGCGCAAAAACTGCGGCAGATCAAGTAAACCTGATCCGCTGCGGGTGCGCAGCAAAGGCCGGAGACATGCCAGGGGCAAGCGTCTCCGGCCTTTGTCGTTTCTGTTTTCTTGAAATTGTTATCAGTCTGATATCGTCTGTCGACTTTCTCCGACCAGCTCATCTTGATTACAATGGCGGTTCGAAAATGAGATTCAAACCATGCTGAACGCCATCGAGCAGCTCCCCCATGCGGCGGAACGGCCCGTCCGCAAGCCCGCCTTTCAAGGCCTTTCTTTCCGTCAATTATTGCTGGCGGCATTTCTGCTGATTGCCGCGCTGCTCAGCGGCACCTCGGTGCACGCCTTGTTTACGCTGGATCGCATGGCCACCCACAGCCGCGAGACCGCGCGCCAGGCGGTGCAACTGACCGAAGAGGCACAACGTCTGGCCGAGCGCAGCGTCGCCATGGAACGCAGCGCGCGCCAGTATCTGGTGCTGGAGGATGCGGCTTTTCGTGATCGCTATATAGAAGCGCGCGATCAGGCGCGCCGTGCGCTGGATGAGTTGTCGCAGGCCCTGCCGGAAGCTGCGCCCGATCTGTTCAGCGAATGGAAGACCTATGCCGATACCGCAGCCGGCATCATCGATTCCGACGATCGCAAGCTCAAGGCGCAGCAGGGCGAGCTGTTCCAGGCCTTCGCCCATCTGCCGGCCCTCAATGAAAAGCTGGCGCAGGAAAGCCGGCGCGAAGTCGAGCATCGCAACAATGCCTTGTCCGTCACGCTGGAGCAGCAACGCCAGATGCTGACCTTTCAGGTGATCGGCTCGATTCTGCTGGCGGTGTTGCTGGCGTTCTGGTTCGGGCTCTGGCTGTCGCGTCCGCTGGCGCGGCTGGAGCATGCCATCAGCCGGCTCGGGGAAAATCGCTTCGACCAGCCCATCGAAGTGCGCGGCCCGGCCGACATCTGCCGCCTCGGTCAGCAGCTCGATTGGCTGCGTCAGCGTCTGGCCGAGCTGGAGGCGGAGAAGTCGCGCTTTCTGCGTCATGTCTCGCATGAACTGAAAACGCCGCTGGCCGCCTTGTGCGAAGGTGCGGCCTTGCTCGACGACGAAGTCGCCGGCAAGCTCTCCGATAATCAGCGCGAGATAGCCCGCATCCTGCGTCAGAACACTTTGTCGCTGCAGACCCAGATTGAAGACCTGTTGCGCTACAACGAAGTCTCCTTCGACGCCCAGCGTATTCACCCGGTGCCGGTCGATGTGCGGGCTTTGCTGCACAAGGTAGTGGCCGACCAGCGCCTGCAATGGCTGGCGCGCAATCTGAAGGTGGAGATTGAAGGCGTCACGCGCACCCTGGCGCTGGATCCGGAAAAAATGGCGATCGCGCTGGCCAATCTGTTGTCGAATGCCGTGCGCTTCAGCCCCGTTGATGGTCTGATACTGTTCGTGATCTCGGAAGGTTCGGGCGTGGTGCGCATCGATTGCATCGATCAGGGGCCGGGTGTGGCGCATACCGATTCGGCGCGGATTTTCGAGCCCTTCTATCAGGGACTGAATCAACCGTCCGGCGCTCGCCGCGGCAATGGCATCGGCCTGTCGGTGGTGCGCGAATACGTGCAGGCCCACGATGGCCGGATTCAACTGGTGCCACATGATCGTGGCGCGCATTTCAGAATAGAGTTGCCGCATGAGAAATAAACTGATTCAAGCCGTGCCGCTGGTCTTGTGTCTGCTGCTGGCCGCATGCGCTACGCCGCAGGAAGAAGTGACGACGGCGCCGACCTCCACCGTCAAGCTGGTGCACACCGGAAGCAGCATCGATGACTTGCTGGCCTACCATCAGGCACTGCGCAAAATGTCGCCGCCGGAACTTGGGCGCGAACTGCAGAGTCTGAATGGCCGCACACCCGGCGCCCTGGTGTCGGTGCAAAAGGCCATGGCCCTGTGCCTGACCCGCGATATGGCTGATCTGGCGCGAGCGCAAACGCTGCTGTCGAATGTCCTGGCCGACACGGGTGCGCAGGCTGACAGCGTCAAGCCGCTGGCGAATTTGCTGGCCTTCAATCTAGCCGAAATCCGGCGGCAGGCCGACAACGCAGAGCGTTCCGGGCAGCAGGCGCGCGAGAACCAGCGCAAGCTGGATCAGTTGAGCGAGAAGCTGGAAGCGCTGAAAAACATTGAGCGCAGCATGCCGCTGACACCGGGCAAATGATTACCGAATAAAGACATCATCAACTTCTGCGGAGAGCATGACGATGAGCAATGCGCCGCAATTATTACTGGTAGACGACGATCCCGACCTGTTGCGGCTGCTGAGCCTGCGCCTGCAGGCCAATGGTTACCGCGTGGCGACGGTCGGCAGCGCTGAAGCCGCGCTGGCGCAGATGGACATCGCACTGCCGGCGCTGGTGATCACCGATGTGCGCTTGCCGGGGCAGGACGGGCTGGCGCTGTTTGATCAGATCCGCCTGCGTCACGCCACCTTGCCGGTGATCCTGCTGACCGCCCACGGCACCATCCCCGATGCGGTTGAAGCTACCACGCGCGGCGCGTTCGCCTATCTCACCAAGCCCTACGACAGCACACTCTTTCTGGACAAGATCGCTCAGGCCCTGAATCTGAGCGCGCCGCCGCTGCTGGGCGAAGACGAAGCCTGGCGTGCCGATCTGATCAGCCGCAGTCAAAAGGTGGCCGAGTTGCTGGCCGAGGCCAAGCTGGTCGCCGCCTCGGACGCCAGCATCCTGCTGCGCGGCGACAGCGGCACCGGCAAGGAATTGCTGGCGCGCGCGATTCACCGTGCCAGCCCGCGCGCGCAGGCGCCTTTCATTGCGGTCAATTGCGGCGCGATTCCCGAGCAGTTATTGGAGTCCGAGCTGTTTGGCCACGTCAAAGGCGCTTTCACCGGCGCCGTCGAGCAGCGCGATGGCCTGTTTCAGGCGGCGGATGGCGGCAGCTTGTTCCTCGATGAAATCGGCGACATGCCTTTACCGTTGCAGGTGAAACTGCTGCGCGTGCTGCAGGAGCGCACCGTGCGCCAGGTTGGCGCCAATCATGCGCAGGCGGTGGACGTGCGGGTGATTTCGGCGACCCACCGCGACCTGGAAGCGGCGATGGCCGAAGGCTCGTTTCGCGAAGATCTGTATTACCGCCTCAATGTGGTCACGCTGAACCTGCCGCCGCTGGCTGAGCGCCGCGAAGACATTTCATTGCTGGCCAATCATTTTCTGCAAGCGATTGCGACGCGCTACGGCAAGCGTCTGAACGGCTTTGCGCCGGACGCGCTGGAGTTGCTCAGCATGGCCGACTGGCCCGGTAATGTGCGGCAGCTCTATAACGTGGTGGAACAGGTATGCGCCTTGTCGACCGCGCCGCTGATTCCCGCATCCCTGGTGCAGCGCGCCTTGCGGGTGCCGGCTCTGGATATGCTGCGTTACGCCGATGCCAAGCAAAAGTTCGAACGTGACTATCTGATCCGCATCCTTAAGTTGACTGACGGCAATGTATCGGACGCTGCACGCCTGGCCGATCGCAATCGCACCGAGTTCTATCGTCTGCTGCAGAAGAACGGACTGGATCCCCGCATGTTCAGAGGCGATGAGGATCCTGTCGTCATAGAGCGACAAGATTAAGTTCTTATAAATCAAGGGTTTATGGATTCGCACAGGGAAGGTGTCGCCGAGGGGCGACGGATTTCGCCTATTTGGGCCATATTTTCCCTGAGCCGGGCCAAGCATTTTGCCTATTGATACTCTAAGTCTTTGAAAACAAAGAGGATTACCCTTGCTGGCACGGGCCTTGCGAATAAAAGGGCAGGGAGCGCCGATCCGGTGCTGTCACCACCTTCTATATATGTAAAGGAGATCATCATGGAAAAAACCAAAATGATTACCAAGCTGGCTAGCGCTGCATTCATCTCTGCCACCGTATTTGCGCCGATGGCTCACGCCGCTGATACTGCGGCCACCGGCGGCACCAGTTCCAAGACCGCACAGAAGGCTGGCGCTTATGTAGATGACTCGGTCATCACCGCCAAGGTCAAATCTGCCTTCGTTGAAGACAACCAGGTATCGGCATTGAAGATCAAGGTTGTCACCAAGCAAGGTGTCGTAACGCTCAAGGGTAATGTGCCGACTGCTGAGGCGGGCCAGCATGCATTGCAGGTCGCAGCGGGTATCGACGGCGTGAAGGACGTGAAGAGTGAACTGATCGTCAAGTCTGCTTAATCTGTAGTTGAATTTGCTCAGTAGCTTTAGTGAAACAACGTAGTTGCTTCATCTGCGAAGTGCAAAAAGCCCATCCCGGCAGGGATGGGCTTTTTGTTTTGGTTGTTGGGTTTGTTGGTGTTGAATTCATCTGTGAGGCAGAGTGGGCGTGGCTTTGATGGGGTTTGCCGTGGAGTTGTGTGTGGAGGTGGGGGAGTTGATTGATAAAATAATTAAACTATTTTGCAAAAAGTACTTGCGCGGTGTTGATGTGGTTGCTATAGTCCGCCCCCTGCTGACGCAACGCAGAAAGCGGAGTGAAAAACGAAGCGGAGTGGCGAGCAAAAGCAGGGTGGGAAGGTGGTGGTTTTGCAGGGGTTG
>NZ_JAQQFM010000011.1:0-172855 GCF_046025995.1 Herbaspirillum lusitanum | reverse complement strand
GTGCGTGCCGTTGGATTGCCACCATTGCCAGTTCTTGCCCCAATCCCATTGCGCCGCAACGCGCGCCATTTGGGTGTTGTTGCCGGTGCCGTATTCCAGCGACATGCCGTCAACCGCGTAGCTGGAAGTCTGAAACGCCAAAACGCCAACGCCTGCCAATACCAGTTTTGCCGCCAGGCTCTTCAATTTAGTCATAGTTCGCTTTCGATTCGTGAAATGGATTTCTTGGTCTGTCTTTGAGTTACTGAATTTCTGCATGACACTTGCCTATCATGACTTGGCGAGTATTCTCTCACATTCGATGAAATTGCATATGCGATCCGTAAATTTACGAAAATGATTTACCTCGCCGTATTCCCGCATTCTGCATCAAAGTGCATTCTCTGATCTTCTGAGTTCATATGAAGTTGCATATGACTGCAGAACATTCATTTGGGACAAAATTAATCTTCATCGATTAACCAGCGTTGGGAGCGGCTGACTGCCTTATGCCACTTCGTCAGCAACTCCTTGCGCTGTTCATCGCTCCTACCCGGTTCAAAGCGGCGATCGGTTTGCCACAAAGCGACAATCTCCTGCTCCGACTCCCAGAACCCGACCGCCAGCCCCGCCAGATAGGCCGCGCCAAGCGCGGTGGTTTCAGTCACTTGCGGACGCACCACCGGCACGCCCAGCATATCCGCCTGGAATTGCATCAACAGATCATTACGCGATGCGCCGCCATCGACCCGCAATTCCTTGAGCGGTATGGACGCATCCTTCTGCATTGCGCTCAACACGTCGGCGGTCTGATACGCGATGCTTTCCAATGCGGCCCGCGCCAGATGCGCCTTGCTGGCGCCGCGCGTCAAACCGTGAATGCTGCCGCGTGCGTAAGGATCCCAATAAGGAGTGCCAAGTCCGGTAAACGCCGGGACGAAATAGACGCCGCCGTTGTCTTTGGCTTGTGCCGCAAGCGCTTCGATTTCATTGGAGTGCTGAATGATGCCGAGTCCGTCGCGCAGCCATTGCACCACGGCGCCGGCAACAAAGATGCTGCCCTCCAGCATGTAGCAGGTATGCCTTTCATCCTGCCGCTGCATGCTCCAGCCTATGGTGGTCAGCAATTTATTGTCAGAGACAAAGGCTTGCTCGCCGGTTTGCATCAGCATGAAGCAGCCGGTGCCATAAGTATTCTTGACCATGCCCTGCTGCAGGCAAGCCTGTCCGAAAGTCGCCGCCTGCTGGTCGCCGGCGATACCTGCAATCGGCAACGCTGCGCCAAACCAGCCGGCGTCGCATTGGGCTGCGATGCCGCTGCTGCACACCACCTCCGGCAGCAGCGCGGCGGGGATGTCGAGCAGCGCCAGCAATTCCGCATCCCATGTGCCTGCATGAATGTCGAACAGCAAACTGCGCGAAGCATTGCTGCTGTCGGTCACATGCGCGCCGCTGAGTTTGAAGATCAACCATGAGTCGACGGTGCCGAACGCCAGTTCGCCGCGTTCGGCTCGTGTGCGCGCATCCGGAATGTTGGTCAGAATCCAGTTCAGTTTGGTGCCGGAAAAATAGGCATCCAATACCAGCCCGGTCTTGCGGCGGAAGATGTCTTCCTTGCCCTCGGCGCGCAGGCGGTCGCATAACGCGGCAGTGCGGCGGTCTTGCCAGACGATGGCAGGGCAGATCGGTTCGCCGGTTTTTCGGTCCCAGACGACGGTGGTTTCGCGCTGGTTGGTGATGCCGACGGCGGCGATGTCGCCGGCCGTGATCGACTGCTTGCGCAAGAGCGTCTGAGCCACCTCAAGCTGCGATTGCCAGATGTCGTTGGCATCGTGTTCGACCCAGCCTGACTGCGGATAATGCTGGGGAAATTCCTTTTGCTCGATGCCGGCGATGCGGCCATTGCGGTCGAACAGGATCGCGCGTGAGCTGGTGGTCCCCTGATCGAGCGCAAGTATGAAACGGCTCATGCGCTATCTCCTGATGTGCTGATTCTTATGTTTTGGGTACTTCTGCTTTTGCTTTGCCGGACTTGGACCGGATCAATTAAGCATCAAGGGCGATAGGCATATTCATGCCGCCCAGCCACATCCACCTGTACCGACAGTACACAACCGGACAGCGGAAAGCGCGCCAGCTCATCCTCGCTGCGGCCGTTGCGGCCCGTGGTGATGAACAGCGTACGCAAATCGTCGCCGCCGAATGCGACCATGGTCGGGCACTTCGCCGGCAGTTTGATCTCACGCAGGATTTCACCCTCAGGCGACAGACGCAACACGCGGCCGCCTTCGAACATCGCGCACCAATAAGCGCCTTCGCTGTCGACTGCCGCGCCGTCGGGGCGGCCACCATAATCAGGCGCGCTCTTGTCAGCATCGAATTGTTTGAACAGGCGGCAATTGCTGGTCCCGCCCGTCGCCAGATCGTAGTCGTAGAGATTGATGCGATGGGCCGGCGTATTGGAGTGATACATGCGACGCTGATCCGGACTGAACGCGACGCCGTTGGAGGTCGTCACAGCGTGATGGGCGTCGCGCAAGGCATTGCGCTCGAAGCAATACAGCGTGCCCGACTCACGGTCGCGCGGCTCGTAAATGGTGCCGCACCAGAAGCGGCCCGAGGCATCGCAACGGCCGTCGTTGAAGCGAATGCGGCTGATGTCGTAAGGTGCTTCCAGCATCGGCGTCAGCGCGCCGTTTTGGGTATTCAGATGTGCCATGCCGGTCCGCAATGCGACTACCAGGCCGCCTTGCGCGTGGCGTACGATGGCGCCCGGTTCTTGCGGCATATTCCATGACTGATGCTGCTGGCTGGCCGGGTGCAGGCGATGCACCGCCTTGCCGGGAATATCGATCCAGTACAGCGCCGCTTCTTCGGCATGCCACAAAGGCGATTCACCCAGCAACATGGCTTGATCGAGGGCGGCGGTAACTTGTGTGAGGGGAGTGGAATCGGACATGGCGGCAAATGCTTGACTTGAAGAAATGCCATTATGCGCCGATGAACGAGTTTGACAAGTTGCTCACGGATGGCGGCCCTTGGCATCGTCATCGAACAACTGCGCACAATCGAAAAGCAAAACGGCATGCTCAACTACGCATGCCGTTCTTTGGAGGCCGCATCACCGATGCCGCCTCCGCCTGGTAAGATCAGACCGATCAGTTCGACCAGCCGCCGTCGATCATGTGGATGGAGCCGGTGGTGAAGTTCGATTCATCCGACGCCAGATACAGCGCCAGTGCGGCTACTTCTTCCGCCTTGCCGACGCGGCCCATGGGCTGACGTGCGACGAAGGCTGCGCGCACTTCGGCTTCGCTCTTGCCGGATTCCTTGGCTTGCGTCGAGATACGCTGGTTCAGCGAAGGCGACTCGATGGTGCCCGGGCAGATCGCATTGCAGCGTACGCCTTGCGCCACGAAGTCCGCCGCGACTGACTTGGTCAGGCCGACCACCGCCGCCTTGCTGGCGCCGTAGGCGAAACGGTTGGCCACGCCCTTGACGCTTGATGCTGCCGAAGCGATGTTGACGATGGAGCCGGACTTCTTCGCCAGCATGCCCGGCAGCACCGCGCGGATGGTGTGGAACATGGCCTTGGCGTTCAGGTTGAAGGAAAAGTCCCAGGACTTGTCGTCGCATTCCAGAATATTGCCGGCGGCGACGTAGCCCGCGCAGTTGAACAGCACATCGATGGTGCCGATTTCAGCCACCAGCTTCTTGATCGCAGCGTCATCGGTGACGTCGAGGATATGGGTTTCCACACCCTTGAGTTCATCCAGATGCTGTTTGCTGATATCGGTGGCGATCACGCGAGCGCCTTCCTTGGCGAACAGCTCGACCGACGCGCGGCCGATGCCCTGCGCCGCAGCGGTGATCAGAACGGTTTTGCCGGCGAGGCGGCCAGTTGCAGATGCCATGAGAATTCCTTTAGATGAGTTGTCGTTTTGCCAGATTCTTGAACAGCGCGGTCAGGCCGAAAGTCCATGGCGCCACCTTGTCGCTGAAGTTCACCGTGTTGACCAGCGCGCCCAGTTTCGGCGTCGAGATCGTCACGATGTCGGCGGCCTGGTGGGTGAAGCCCTGGCCCGGGCCGAAGCGATCCTGGGTCGGCGCGAACATGGTGCCGAGGAACAGCACCAGACCGTCGGGGTACTGGTGATTCGGGCCGATGGCGTGTTCCACCAGATTCAGCGGGTCGCGGCTGATCATCGACATCGAACTGCTGCCCTTGAGCGTGAAGCCTTCGGTACCGTCCACCCGCATTGTAAGTTCGGCGCGCCGTACATCGTCAATTGAAAAGTTTGCGTCGAACAGACGAATAAAAGGACCGACTGCGGACGAGGCGTTGTTGTCCTTGGCCTTGCCCAGCAGCAGCGCGCTGCGGCCTTCGAAGTCGCGCAGGTTGACATCGTTGCCGAGCGTGGCGCCGACCACTTTGCCGCGGCTGTTCACGGCCAGCACGATTTCCGGCTCGGGATTGTTCCACACCGATTTAGGATGAATGCCGACTTCGTCGCCCAGGCCGACTGATGACAGCGGCTGCGCCTTGGTAAAGATTTCCGCATCGGGACCGATGCCGACTTCCAGATATTGCGACCACACGCCTTGCGCCAGCAGCACGTCCTTCAGCTTGGCGGCCTCCGGCGAGCCCGGCACCACGCTCGACAGGTTGTCGCCGATGACGGCGGTGATCGCCTTGCGCACCTGCTCGGCCTTGCCCGCATCGCCGCGCGCCTGCTCTTCGATCACGCGCTCCAGCATGCTGGCGACGAAGGTCACGCCGCTGGCTTTTACCGCTTGCAGATCGATAGGCGCCAGCAGCCAGGGCTTGGTAGTGTCGCGCCCGGCGGCGTCGGCATTGGCCAGCAGATCGGCCAGGCTGGCCAGACGCGGCGCCTCGGCCTTGCGCACGGCGGCAGCCGGATCGTCCAGCTCCAGCAACTGGCTGGATGTGGCGGCGATGTTGCTCAGATCGTAGACGCCATCGGCATCGACCCTGACCAGCACCGGTCCGATGTTCGGCTGCCAGATGCGACCGACCAAAGTCGCCTGGGCATGGTCTTCAGGCAGATGTGTCTGAATCGTGAAAGCTTGTGCCATATTCTTACTCCATTATTGTGGGGCGGGACTGCATGCAGCAGACAATTCACAAAACGCCTGCCGCCGGATCAGGAAGGGCTTCGCTATCGTAATGAAAATCCGGATGGCGCGCTTTGTGGTGCGGCAGATCGGCAGCGTGTCAGGCAAAAAACGATTGCCGGTGATGCGAGTCGGCAAGCGCATGAACTTCGCCATTGCAAGGAAAAACTGCCGCTAGCATCGCAGACGCTAACGGCAGTGTTCAGACAAAACAGCGATCAGGTGTAGACGCCGATATGCCAGGGGACAAACTCATCCTGGCCGTAACCGTGCAGCTCACTCTTGGTCTTCTTGCCGGATGCCGTGTCCAGAATCATCTGGAAGAAGCGCGCGCCTATCTCTTGCGGCGTTGCCAGACCGTCGGCGATTTCCCCGCAGTTGATGTCCATGTCTTCTTCCTGACGCTGCCACAGCGCAGTGTTGGTCGCCAGCTTGAGCGAAGGCGAGGGTGCGCAGCCATAGGCCGAACCGCGGCCGGTGGTGAAGCAGATCATGTTGGCGCCGCCGGCCACCTGCCCGGTAGCGGAGATCGGATCGTAGCCCGGGGTATCCATGAACACGAAGCCCTTGGCCGTGACCGTCTCGGCATATTTGTAGACGTCCACCAGATTGGTGGTGCCGCCCTTGGCCACTGCGCCGAGCGACTTTTCGAGAATCGTGGTCAGTCCGCCCGCCTTGTTGCCGGCGGAAGGATTGTTGTTCATCTCGGCATCGTTCTTGGCGCAATACTCTTCCCACCAGGCGATGCGCGCCAGCAGCTTCTCGCCGACTTCCGGCGACACGGCGCGCCGCGTCAGCAAGTGTTCCGCGCCATAGATTTCCGGCGTTTCGGACAGGATCGCAGTGCCGCCATGGCGCACCAGCATATCGACCGCCGCACCGAGTGCAGGGTTGGCGGTAATGCCCGAGTAACCGTCCGAGCCGCCGCATTGCAGGCCCAGTGTCAGATGCTTGGCGGGTACCGGTTCGCGTACTACGGCATTCGCCGCAGGCAGCATCTTCTTGATCTTTTCAATGCCCAGCGCCACGGTCTTGGCGGTGCCGCCGGTGCTTTGAATGGTAAAGGTGTGGAAGTATTCGCCTTCCTTCAGATCGTGCGCTTCCATCAGGCCGGAAATCTGATTGGTCTCGCAACCCAGACCGACCACCAGCACCGCCGCAAAGTTGGGGTGCTTGGCGTAGCCGGCCAGCGTGCGGCGCAGCATCTGCAGCGGCTCGCCCAGCGAGTCCACCGCGCAGCCGAGGCCGTGCGTCAGCGCGACGATGCCGTCGACGTTGGGGAAGTCGGCCAGCGCTTCCGGATGGATGTCGCGGCGGAAGTAATCGGCAATGGCGCGTGCGGCAGTGGCCGAGCAGTTCACCGAGGTCAGCACGCCGATGTAATTGCGGGTCGCCACGCGGCCGTCCGGGCGCACGATGCCCATGAAGGTGGCCGGCGATTCGACGTAATCGACCGGTTTGAAGTCGGCGCCGAAGGTATGCGCGCGCGAAAATTCTGCCATCGCCAGATTGTGCGTATGCACGTGCTGACCTGGCTCAATGGCTTGGCTGGCGGTGCCGATGATCTGGCCATAGCGCTTCACCGGCTCGCCGGCTGCAATGGCGCGGGTCGCCATCTTGTGGCCGGCAGGAATCAGGCCGACGACCTTGAGGCCGCCTTCCTCTTCCAGCACGGTGCCGGAAATCAGCTGCCGGCGCGCAATGACGACATCATCGACAGGATTCAATCGAATGATGGGAGAAATAGGTTTCATGATGATCTCGGTAAGAACGTTGGATAACGATCAAAGGTGCTGCGAGTGATGTGGCAAGTGATAAGTGATGCGTCCCGGCCGCGCCGTGCTCTGTGGCTTTACTGTTTTCATGATCGGCAGATTGCACGTCAAGCATAGTGCGAATCTGAAGATCGTGTGCAAGCTGCATGAAAACTGCATCGACGCCACAGCGGCCGGGCTGCTTCTGCATTGCTGCAGTGAAGCGAAATTACTTGGGAGCAAACTGCGCCAGATCCGGCATCGGGCTGCCGACCCATTGCTGATAGATGTTGGCCAGACGGCCGTTCTTCAGGTTGGTGGCAATCCAGCCGTTCAGCCATTTTTGCAGTTCAGGTTCGTTCTGGCGGATGCCGATCGCGTAAGGGATGTCCTTGATCACGAACTTGGTTTCGATACCCTTGGCCGGATTTTGCTTCGATACGGCGGCCGCCAGCGAATTCGGTGTGCAGAAGGCATCGACCTGGCCCGACACGATGGCGGCAGTCACGGTGGCGTCGTCGTCAAAGCGAACGATGGTGGCGCCCTTGGGCGCCAGCGGCGTCAGCAGAGAATCCTGCATGTTGCCGCGCACCACCGCCACGCGCTTGCCGACCAGATCGTTCAGGCTTTTGATGTTTTCGCCCTTGGCCGCAGCAACCACGAATTGCGAAGCGCCGTAGGGGTTGGTGAAGGTCACCACCTTGGCGCGTTCCGGCGTGATGCTGAACGATGCGATCACCATGTCGGCCTTGCCGGTCATCAGGAACGGGATGCGGTTGGGGCCGGTGACTTGCACGATTTCCAGTTCAACGCCCAGATCCTTGGCCAGTGCACGCGCGGTTTCCACGTCCGAGCCTTGCGGTTCCAGCTTGGCGCTGGTCATGCCGAACGGCGGCGCGCCGAGGTCGATCGCCACCAGCACTTTTTTGCGGGCCTTGATGTCGGCCAGCGCATCTGCATGCGCGACTTGCGCGAAGCAGGCCAGACCGAGCACCACGGCAGCGGCTTTTTTGGTGATGTTCAAAAATTGGTTCATGTTGTCTCCTGAGGTCAATGAGTGTTGCTGAGTTGAACTTGGTTGTCGCCTGCTGCAAACATGCGGCCTGCAGCAGCGGCGCTTCTTTTTAAGGTTGCAATTGTGGCTTGAAATTACAGTTCGCTGCTGACGAACTTGGCCAGCTCGGCGGTCTTGGGATTGCTGAACAATTCATCCGGCGGGCCGACTTCCCATACCTTGCCCTGATGCATGAACACCAGCACGTCGGCCAGCTTGCGGGCAAACGCCATCTCATGCGTCACCAGCACCATGGTCATGCCTTGCTTGGCCAGATCTTCCATCACCTTCAGCACTTCCGAGGTCAGCTCCGGATCAAGCGCCGAGGTCACTTCGTCGAACAGCATCAGTTCCGGCGACATCGCCAGCGAGCGGGCAATCGCCACGCGCTGCTGCTGACCGCCTGAAAGCTGTTCCGGATAGGCTTCCTTCTTGTTTTCCAGGCCGACCAGTTGCAGCACGTTCTGAGCGATCTTCCTGGCTTCGTCGGACGACAACTTCTTGATGGTCGTCAGCGCCAGCGTGATGTTGCGTTCCACCGTCAGATGCGGAAACAGGTTGTAGCTCTGGAACACGATGCCGACCTGCTTGCGCAGCTCGCGCAGGTTGAGCTTGTCGGGATGATGGATGTCATGGCCGCAGACATTGATGTTGCCGGCATCCACTTTTTCCAGGCCGTTGAGGCAGCGCAGCAAGGTGCTCTTGCCGGAACCGCTGCGGCCGATGATGGCGACCATCTGGCCTTGCTGCACGTCGAGCGAGACGCCGTTGAGCACCTTGTTAGTGCCGAAGCTCTTGTGCAGATCCTTGATCTTAACGATTGCTGACATTCAATTTCCTTTCAAAGTGCTTGCTCAGCGCCGACAGCGGATAGCAGATGCAAAAATAGATGAGCGCGACGCAGCCGAACACGGTGAACGGCTGGAAGGTCGAGTTGTTGATGATCTGGCCGGCGCGCGACAGGTCGACGAAGCCGATGACCGATGCCAGCGAAGTGTTCTTCACGATCTGCACCATGAAGCCGACGGTCGGCGGCGTCGCGATCTTGACCGCCTGCGGCAGGATCACCTTGGTCAATTGTTCGAAACGATTGAAGCCCAGGCATTCCGACGCTTCCCACTGCGTCTTCGGCACCGCCTGAATGCAACCGCGCCAGATTTCACCGAGGAAGGCCGCGCAATAGATTGCGAACGAAATGCCGGCGGCCACCAGCGGCGACAGCTTGAAGCCGGCAATCGCCAGGCCGAAATAAGCCACGAACAGAATCACCAGCAGCGGAATCCCTTGCACGATCTGGATGTACCAGCTGGCGATGCCGCTCAGGATCTTGTTGGGCGACACGCGCCAAAGCGCGATGATGATGCCGGCCACGCCGCCGAACACAAAGGCCACCAGCGACAGGGTGATGGTCCAGAGCGCTGCCTGCAGCAGATACTCGAAATGTAAAAAACTGAATGAACTCACGCTGTCTCCTTACAGATTGGTGCCGAGCTTGCGCTTGCGCACAAACGCCGCCTTGCTGATCAGCCAGAACGCGCCGCGGAACAGGAAGGACAGCGCCAGATAGGCGACCGCGATCACTGCATACACCTCGAAGCTGCGGAAGGTTTCCGACTGCACCAGATTGGCGGTGGCGGTCAGTTCTTCCGCCGAGATCTGCGAGGTGATCGAGGAGGCCAGCATCAGCAGAATGAACTGGCTGGTCAGCGAGGGATAAACCCGTTCCACCGCCGGCAGCAGCACCACGTGCCAGTACACGTGCAGCTTGGACATGCCCAGGCATTCGGCGGCTTCGATCTGGCCCGGATGGATGGAGTTGATGCCGGCGCGCATGATTTCGGTGGTGTAGGCGCCGACGTTGACGGTCAGTGCGATCACCGCCGCCATTTCTGCGGTCAGCTTCCAGCCGATGCTGGCGAGGCCGAAGAACACCAGAAACACCTGCACCAGCAGCGGCGTGTTGCGGATCACCTCGACGTAGATCTTGATTACTGCATGCAGGAACATGTTATTGCTCTTGTAGCCGATGGCGCACAGCGTGCCGACCACGAAGCCGAGCACGATGGAGAGTGCCGAGAGTTGTACCGTCAACCAGGCGCCGACCAGCAGGCGATCCCAATTGGCGAACACACTCATGAAATCAAATGTGTAATTCATGAAGGCTCCGGCTCAGTGAAACGGCTGCGCGTGAATGCGGGAGGGGCGTGCGCCGGCCCGGAAACCGACGTTCGCGCCAGCGTTGCCGGTGCGCCGGTCATGCCCGGCATTCAGCCATGGATGGCTGAAGTTGCAGAAGAGTGTTGAGGTGAATAAATGGTCTTGCATGTGTTGCGTCTCCTTTCGTGTTGCCTGAAGGCTGCTGCTTCAGGATTGCATGCGGCGGCTGGAAAGGATCCGGCTGCCGGTGCAAGGCCTCTTTTCGGGCTTGTTGCCTGGTGGCTTTTTTAATCGGCGGCGACGGCATGGATGCACGTCGGTGGATGTCGCCCTGGTTTTTGCTGCTGTTGCGTTTGTTGCTGTTTCCTTGCATTCTGCGTGCCGGTCTGTTGCCGCCGCTGCAGATATTCTTCAAAGCATTTTCACGCCGCCTATGCCCACGCGCGACTGCGCCGCGCTGATGCCGTTGACCAGCGGCTCGCCGAATTCCGGCACGCTGATTTCAAAGCTGTCGCCGACGCGGGTGCGCACGCTGTAGGCGAACGACAAGTTGGCCGCGCCGAGGAAATACACGTGCACATCGCCCGGGCGCAAGAAGCGGTCGTACTTGAAGTGGTGGTATTCGAGATTCTCGATCTGGTGCGACATATTGTCCTGGCCGGACAGAAATTCCTGTTCCCAGATCACCCGGCCTTCGCGCCGGATGCGGCTCATGCCGACCAGATGCGAGGGCAGCGGGCCGATCAGCAGTTCCGGGCCGAAAGAGCAAGGGCGCAATTTGGAATGCGCCTGATACAGGTAATTCTTGCGCTCCATGACATGGTCGGAAAATTCGTTGCCGAGCGCGAAGCCGAGCCGATGCGGCACGCCGTCGTCGGCGATCACGTACAGACCTGCCAGCTCAGGTTCCTCGCCGCCGTCTTCGGCGAAATCGGGGGAGGGAAAAGCTTGCCCCGGCGCCACCACGCAGTCGCCGTCGCCCTTGTAGAACCATTCCGACTGCACGCCGACCTGGCCCGGACCCGGCCGGCCGCGGTCCAGACCCCACTGGAACAGATGCATGGTGTCGGTGCGCGCGCTCTCGCCGTTTTCCAGTTTCTGATGCATCTTGTCGCGTGTCGACGCGGCGCTCAGATGTGTCAGGCCGGCGCCGGCCACCAGGCAGTGCGCAGGATCCTCATGATCCAGCGGCGCCAGAATGCGTTGTTCTTTCAGGATGGCGGCGTAGTCTTCGCGTTGTTTGCCGTTCAGCAGCTGCGCCTGGCGCTCCAGCGAATTGCCCGAGCGGATCGCCAGCAAGGCCAGTTCGCGCATGCGCGACACTTGCTCCAGCACTTCGGCCTGCGCGCCATTTACAATAGCGACCTTGCGCGCGCCTTCACGATCTGTGAATTGAATCAGTCTCACTTTGTCTCCGTCTTCCAGCGTTCGAGTTCTTGCCCGAGGCGTTTTATGTGAGCTGTTGCGAAATGAATCTGATGGCCCTTTCTGAATGCGTCGCTGTTGCGGTGCACATGACGCGCAATCGAAACGAGGCCGCGCGGGCGTGAGCGAAATATCAGAGCGGCGATGGCGGCCTCATGAAAATGCTGCATTGCCAGATACTCAGATCCATTTCGCAAAAGTCTCCTGCTTTATTTCACATCTTCCGGGCTCTGTGAGCAGAGCTCCGAAAATAGATGCGTTAGCATTGTGGTTTTTGCAGAACCGAATATAAGAGGCTTCCCAAGCGATGTCTAATGACCTTAATTCATCGGGTGATAACCAACTCAAAAATGCGGGCACCGAGCTGCCGTCGGTGGGCTCCATTGTCAGCCGGCTGCGCTTTCGCCAGGTGGCTTTGCTGACCGCATTGGATGAGCAGGGCTCGCTGCATAAGGCCGCCGAAGTGATGCACATGACGCAGCCGGCCGCCACCAAGGCCCTGCATGAAATGGAAGATGCGCTGGGCGTGACGCTGTTCGACCGCTCGCCGCGCGGCATCGAAGCGACCGAACTGGGCCGCTGCGTGATCCGTTATGCGCGTCTGATCCAGAACGACATCGGCAATCTGCGCGACGAGCTGCAAGGCATGCTCAATGGCCAGGGCGGGCGTTTGTCCATCGGCGCCATCATGGGCGCGGCGCCGCTGGTCACGCGGGCGCTGACGCGGCTGCGCGAGATGCAGCCGGAAGTCTCGGTCGAAATCACCGAAGACACCAGCGCGCGCCAGTTGCTGTTGCTCGATCAGGGCCGCATCGATCTGATGATCGGTCGTTCCTCGGTCAGCTCGCAGCCCAATCTATACAACTATGAAATGCTGCGCGGCGAGCCGATGTGCATCGTCTGCGGCATCGATCATCCGCTGGCGACTGCGCAAAAGGTGCGTTTGCCTGAGCTCAGTACAGCTTCATGGATCCTGTATTCCAGCAACATGCCCATGCGCATCTGGATCGAGCATGAGTTCAAGCTGGAAGGCATGAAGGTGCCGGGTAATGTGATCGAAACCGCCTCGCCCTTTGTTACCGTGACGTTGCTGGCGCAATCCGACATGGTGGCCGTGATGCCGCTGGACATCGCGCATTTCTTCGCCGCCAAGCAAATGCTGGGCATCTTGCCGGTGGCGCTGAAGACCCGTATCGAGCACTACGGCATCGTGACCCGCAAGAACTCCACGCTGTCGTCCATCGCCAAGATGTTCATCCAGATCCTGCGCCAGCAGAATTGATTTGCCGTCGTTTTCCTGTCTTGTTCCGGGCTATTGAGGGTTGCCGGGCGTGCTCTGATGCATACTCCGGTTTCATTTCCACTTCGCTCGGCCCAGCCCGCACTTCATGAAATTTCGTCCTGCTGCGCAATTCATGCGCTTTGCTCATGCTTCAACTCCGTCCGGTTTTGCCGGCCTGCTGGTTTTTTGTGCGCTGGCGTTGACTGGATGCGCCGGGCAGGCGCCGACCGCGGCGCTGGCCGTCAAGGCGGAAAATCAGGCGAAACAGGCCAGACTGGATCAGGCGCTGGCCTTGTTCTCGACCAACGCGGCCGGCGGCTTACCGGCGCAATGGGCGCCGCTGGCGCTGACGCGCAAGAAGAAGCCGACTGAATACCGGTTGGTCGAGGATGCCGGCAAGGTCGTGCTGCGCGCGTATGCCGATCAGGCTTCCTCGGGTTTGCGCCATGAAGTGAATATCGACGTCGCCAAAAAGCCCTGGCTGAGCTGGCGCTGGAAGACATCTTCGCTGATCGCCGGCGCCGACAACACGCGCCGCGAGACCGAAGATTCGCCGGTGCGCATCGTGTTGGCTTTCGACGGCGATCACGACAAGCTGTCGCTGATGGACACCATTCTGTTCGATACCGCCAAGTTGCTGACTGGCTATGAACTGCCGTATGCCACCCTGATGTATGTGTGGGAAAACCAGGCGCCGGTCGGCACCGTGATCGCCAATACACGCACCGGCCGGATTCAGATGATCGTGGCCGAAAGCGGCGGCGCAAATGTCGGAAAATGGATGGAGTACAAGCGCAATATTGCGCTTGATTACGAAAAGGCCTTCGGCGAAAAACCGGGCCGCCTGCTGGCGGTGGGCGTGCTGAGCGACACCGACAACACCGGCGAAAAGGTCGAAGCCTGGTATGGCGATATCCGCTTGCTGCGCCAGGAAAACGAGCTGCTGAGCAGCGCCAGCGATTGATTCGCCGCCAGCGCTGTGCGTGTCAGAACAGATTTATCCCAGGCTCAGCAGCACCAGCAAGGTAATCAGCGCCGGCAGGCCCTGAATCACCAATATCGATTTCTTGGCGGTGAGACCGCCGTAGATGCCGGCGATCAGCACGCAGACCACGAAGAACAACTGAACCGGCCGTTCGCCGGACAGCGCGCCCCAGGCCAGGCCGGCCGCCAGAAACCCGTTGTACAAGCCCTGATTGGCGGCCAGCACGCGCGAAGCTTCGGCGGCTTCGCGCGACTGACGGAAAGTCTTGAGGCCTAGCGGTTTGGTCCACAGGAACATTTCCAGCACCAGAATCCAGACATGTTCGAGGGCCATCAGAATCAGCAGAGCAGTGGCGAGCAAGGTCAAGGCGGTTCTCCGTTTATTGGTGTTATGGGTATAAATGCTGCAGCCGGCCGATGATGCCCGAAAGCCGGCCGCAAGCCAATGGGGGATTCTTGAGGCGACTCAGTTGTCATTCATGCAGCATGTCGTGCGGATGCCGCAGCTTGCTTGGCAAAATGCAGCGCATGCGTTTAGAATTCGCGACGGGCGCGGCAGGGCGCCCGCTCTCGCGAAAGCCGATGCACCTGCCGTCAGTCCGAAGCCTTCACGAAGTCTTCACTTCAACATTACCCTGACGTTTAACCTTGATGCCGCAGCGAGAACGGCGCATGAAAGGAACGTTATGTGGTCTACCCGTTTTCCCTCCAGCCCCAATATCGACAGCAGTTTCGCACCGGGACTCGCCCACGGCGATTTTCTGCGACGCTACGCCCGTCGTCTGCTGCGTCAGGTGCGCTCCAGCCAAAGCAGTGCGGCCTTGCCGGTGCTCAGGCGCATGGTTGCCATGCGCATCACGCCGGAAATCAGTGTGGCCGAATTGTTCCCGCTGCGCGCCAGCCTGCAGCTCAAGCATGTGCTGCACATGCTGGCGCGCGAGCTGGACTACCCGGCCTGGGAAGTGTGCGCCCGTGAAATCGATGCACGTGATTCCGCGCTGCTGGACCGCTATCGTCTGGAGCTAGGCATGTTCCGCGACTTCCAGACCAACTGGTTTGCCGACATGGCGAGCGCACGCAACTGGCAGCGCGGCCACGGCGGTTATCTGGTGGCTTACGGCAAGCAGGCGGTAGCGATTCTGGCCGATTAGCCTGGGCAGTGGCATGACAAAAAACGGCGGCGAAGCCTCAAGCTTCGCCGCCGTTTTTTCATGCGGGCTGACTGGATGGATTACTTTGTGATCACTGGGCAGACAGGAATTTTTCCGCCAGCCTTACCCAATAGGTGGCGCCGATGGGCAGCAGATCGTCATTGAAATCGTAGCTGGGATTATGCAGATTGCAGGGCCCCAGGCCATGGCCGTGATCGCGATGACCGCCTTCGCCGTTGCCGAGGAAGACGTAGCAGCCGGGTTTGGCCAGCAGCATGAAGGCGAAATCTTCTGCGCCCATGGTCGGCTCCGTATGGGCATCGACGCCGTCCTGGCCGAACTGCTCCCGCAGCACTTCGACCGCGAATGCGGTTTCCTTTTCGTGATTGATCAGCGGCGGATAATTGCGCTGGAAGCTGAAATCGACGCTGGCGTCGAAAGCGGCCGCAGTATGTTGCGCGATCTCTTGCATGCGGCGTTCGATCAGGTCCAGCACCGGCACGCTGAAGGTGCGCACGGTGCCGATCAGCGTCGCGGTATCGGGGATCACGTTGGTGGCGCTGCCGGCGTGAATCTGGGTGATCGAGAGCACCGCCGAGTCGTTGGGATTGGCATTGCGCGAGACGATGGTCTGCCAGCTCTGCGCAATCTGCACCGCAGTCATGACCGGATCGATCGCCTTGTGCGGTTGCGCTGCGTGCGAACCCTTGCCCTTGACGGTGACCTCGAACTCGTTGCTGGAAGCCATCATCGGGCCCGCCGTGACGCCGAAGCGGCCGGTCGGGATGCCCGGCCAGTTGTGCATGCCGAACACCGCGTCCATGGGGTATTTCTCGAACAGGCCATCCTGAATCATGCGCTCGGCGCCGCGGCCGCCTTCTTCCGCCGGCTGGAAAATGACATACACCGTGCCATCGAAATCGCGGTGCTGCGACAGATAATGCGCCGCGCCGAGCAGCATGGTGGTGTGGCCGTCATGGCCGCAGGCATGCATCTTCCCTTCGTGCCTGGAGGCGTGCGGGAAGGTGTTGAGCTCAGGCATCGGCAGCGCATCCATGTCGGCGCGCAAGCCGATGGCGCGCGGGCTGCTGCCATTCTTGATGATGCCGACCACGCCGGTGACGCCGAGCCCGCGCACTACCGGAATACCCCATTCAGTCAGTTTCTGCGCGACCACGTCGGAGGTGCGCTGTTCTTCGTAGCTCAGTTCGGGATGGGCGTGAATGTCGCGGCGGATTTTTTGCAGTTCCGAATGGAATTGCACGATAGGTTCGATCAGGTTCATGGCATGTAATCTGGCTGTGATGCGGTTGTATGCGGGGGCATATCAAACCGAAGCGGCTGAAGAAAAGCCCTATCTTACCGCCGAAGCCTGCATCGCGCCTTGCTGCCGTGAGGTGGCGGATCCGCAATTTTCTTCAATACAGCCCGCGCAGCAGCGCCTAGCATGAGCGCCTTTCTGATCTGAGGTGAGGCGATGTCATTGTTCGATGGGATGCACGCGAACGAATTTCTGCTGCTGGCCGGCGCCCATTTTCTGGCCTTGCTCAGCCCCGGCCCGGATTTCCTGCTGCTGGTGCGCAATGCGCTGCGGTATGGTCGCTGGAACGGCATCGGCGTCAGCGCCGGCATCGCCAGCGCCAATGGCGCCTATATTCTCGCCGCCATTGCCGGTTTCAGTCTGGTCCAGCAGGGCGGGCTGCTGTTGAACGTGCTCAAGTGGCTGGCTTGCCTGTATCTGGCGTACATCGGCTGGTGCTTTCTGCAATCGGCGCGTACGCCGTTGCCGGAATTGTGTGGCGATCGGGTTGCGCGAGCGAACGGTCGCAGCGTCGAGCCCGCCCAGGGTTTCATGCCCGGCTTCGCTGCAGGTTTTCTGTCCGGCGGATTGAATCCGAAAAACGGCATCTTTTATTTCGGCCTGTTCACGCTGATGGTCGGCGCCGATACCGGCCCTTTGCTCAAGTCGCTTTACGGGGTGTGGATGTTCGGCGCGGTGCTGCTGTGGGATGCCGCCTTGGTGCTGGCGGTCTCGCATGCGCGCGTGGTGCGCTGGATGGCGCGTTATCTGCCGGCGGTCGAGCGCAGCGCCGGCATCTTGCTATTGGGCGCTGCCGCAGCGGGCGCCTGGATGTTGCTGCCCTGGTAGCGCCGGAGCATCGTGCGAAAACTCAGGCCGCGGTGCGATATTGCGCCGGTGTGGCCGCCACGCGTGACTTGAAGGCGCGATGAAAATGGCTCTGATCGGCGAAGCCGGTGCAATGCGCCACCTCGGCCGGCGGCAAGCCTTGCTGCAGCAGTGTGCGGGCGCGATGAATGCGCCAGTCCAGTTGCAGCGCGTGCGGCGTCAGGCCGAAATGGCGGCTGAACTGGCGAATCAACTGATACGGGCCGAGGCCGGCCAGTTGCGCCAGCGTATCAATCGTCACGCGTTCGCAGCAATGGTGCTGCAGATGTTCACGCGCACGCAGCAGGCCGCCTATCTTTGCGGCGGGCGGTGCGTTGGCGCTGTCGGCCTGATGCTCAGCTTGCTCTGCTTGGCGTCTTGCCGGCGCAGCATGTGTCAGGCAGATTTCCACCAAGCGATGCAGGCAGGCGATGATTTCGCTTTCCTTTTGCAAGGGCTCGCAGTCGGCGTCCAGCGTCGCAGTCAGGCGGTCCAGCACATCAGCCGCAGCCGGTAGCCGCAGCACCTGGGAGCGCAGGCGCACCGGCTTCGACTGATCCGCGCCGGAAAATTCTGCGGCAAGCCCCTGCATCCATGCCTGCTCGAGATGAAACATCCGGTAGCTCCAGCTCTGCAGTTCCTGCGGATTGCAGCTATGCACCTCGCCCGCGTCGACCAGCACCACGTCGCCCGGCTGCAACGAGATGGTTTGCTGGGACTGTCCCTTGCCAAACGAAAACACGCTGTGGCCGGCATCGACGATACCGATCGAGAAGGTCGGATGGGTATGCGGCGCATAGCAGCTGAGGCTGCCGGTGGCACGCCGGCCCTCGAAAAACGGCAGGGCCGGATCGCGCCAGAAATGAACGATGCCGTCCGCCGCTTGGCTTGTTGGGAGGCTTGAGTCGCGGATGGCGGCTTGGCGCATGGCGGGCGAGGTTCGAAAAGTGGTTTTGAGGCAAGCAATTGAGCGAGACAGTCGCGACGCATTGCATGAATCGTGTTGCGCGCCTGAGCTGAGGCCGTGCGACGATTTCGGAGACGCCATTTTAAGATAAAGTAGTGTCTTTGCTGCGAGCGGCCTGGCACGTTCAGTCGGGCTCGGGCGCAAGCCCGCGTCGCGGTCTGATGTTTCCGCCAGCCAGCCTTTATTTCCGTTCAAGATTTCATTCATGTCAACTACCGTTGTCCGCGCCGCCTGCCCCCACGATTGCCCCGATACCTGCGCCCTGCTGGTGACCGTCAAGGACGGCGTCGCCACCGAAGTGCGCGGCGACCCGGATCATCCGCCGACCTCGGGCGTGCTGTGTACCAAGGTTGCCCGCTATCCGGAGCGGACCTATCACAAGGACCGGCTGCTGTATCCGATGCGTCGCGTCGGCAAGAAGGGCGAAGGCAAGTTCGAGCGCATCAGCTGGGATGAAGCCATCAATACCATCGCCGAGCGGCTGGCCGCCATTGCGCTGCGCGACCCGCAGGCGATTCTGCCGTACAGCTTTGCCGGCACCATGGGGCTGGTGCAGGGCGAGTCGATGTCGATGCGTTTCTTCAATCGCATCGGCGCCTCGCAGCTGGAGCGCACCATCTGTTCCTCGGCCGGTTCGGTCGGTTATCGCTATACTGTGGGCGCGCGCATCGGCACCGATCTGGAGCAGGTGCAAAATGCCAAACTGATCGTGATCTGGGGCGGCAATCCGATTGCCTCCAATCTGCATCTGTGGACGCGCGTGCAGGCGGCCAAACGGAATGGCGCGCGCTTGATCGTGATCGACCCCTATCGTTCGCTGACGGCGGAAAAGAGCAATCAGCACATCGCCTTGCTGCCCGGCACCGATGCCGCGCTGGCGCTGGGCCTGATGCATGTACTGATCAACGAGAACCTGCTGGATCACGATTACATCGAAAAATACACACTGGGTTTTGCGCAATTGCGCGAAGCGGTGCAAGCCTGGACGCCCGAGCGCGTGGCGCAGGAATGCGGCATCAGCGCCGAAGAGGTGGTGCAACTGGCGCGCGATTACGGCACGGCGGCGCTGGCCGGCGAGCCGGTCATGATCCGCGCCAATTACGGTCTGCAACGCTCGCGCAGCGGCGGCATGGCCGTGCGCAATATCGCTTGCCTGCCGGCGCTGGTCGGCGCCTGGCGCCATGCTGCAGGCGGCATGCAGATTTCGGTGTCGGATTCCTTCCCCAAGAACATGGCGGCCTTGCAGCATCCGGAATTGCAGAAGCGCCATGGTGCAGCTGCGCGCGTGATCAACATGAGCACCATCGGCGACGATCTGTTGCGCCCGGCGTCGGCCGGGTTCGGGCCGAAGATCGAGGCCATGATCGTGTACAACGCCAATCCGGTCGCGGTGGCGCCGGAGTCGGCCAAGGTGGTCAAAGGCTTCCAGCGCGAAGATCTGTTCACGGTGGTGCTGGAGCATTTCCAGACCGATAGCGCCGACTACGCCGACATTCTGCTGCCGGCCACCACGCAGCTGGAGCACGTCGATGTGCATCCGTCCTACGGCCACGTCTACATGATGGCCAACAACGCCGCCATCACGCCCATGGGCGAGGCCAAGCCGAATACGGAAATCTTCCGTCTGCTGGCGGCGCGCATGGGCTTCGGCGAAGACTGTTTCGGCGAAAGCGATGACCAGATCGCGGCGCAGGCTTTCCGCCGCGATCATCCGCGCAGCGCGCATTACGACTGGGAAGAGGCCAAGGCCAAGGGCTGGCAGCGCCTGCAGATGCCGGTCGCGCCGCTGGCCGAAGGCGGCTTTGAAACACCCTCCGGCAAGTGCGAATTTTATTCCGAGGCCATGCTCAAGGCCGGGCTCGATCCGCTGCCCTCCTATACGCGCCCGTATGAATCGGTGCTCAGCGATCCGCAACTGGCGAGCCGCTATCCGCTGGCGATGATTTCGCCGCCGGCGCGCAACTTCCTCAACTCTTCTTTCGTCAACGTGCAGAGCCTGCGCGACACGGAAGGCGAACCGCATCTGGACATGCATCCGGACGACGCCGCCACGCGCAACATCGCCAGCGGCGACATGGTGCGCATCTTCAATGACCGCGGCAGCATGCAAGCCAAAGTCCGCGTGACCAGCAAGGCGCGCACCGGCCTGGTGGTGGGTTTGTCGATCTGGTGGAAGAAGTTTGCCGCCGACGGCAAGAACGCCAATGAAGTCACCAGCCAGCGCCTGACCGACATGGGCAACGCGCCGACTTTCTATGACGTGCTGGTGGAAGTCGAGAAGCTCGCGCTAACGGCAGATGTGGCGCCGGTCGCCGGTTGAACCAAGGCGCGCTGCCGGCGCTCATACAGAGGCTGCCATCATTTTCAACCCCTGGCGATGGCGTCGCGACGGAGCACAAGCATGATCGATTCGATTCAAGTCAGCGCTGCAGACAATGCCTCCCGCTTTCTGCAGCGCGGCCGCCGGCAGCTCAGGCTGGCGGCTTTGTCGCTGATGCTGCCGCTGGCCGCATTGCTGTCCGGCTGCACTTCCGTGGCGTATTACGCGCAGGCCGCGCACGGCCAGTTTTCGCTGCTGGCGCAGGCCCGGCCCATCGACGACTGGCTGGCCGATCCCGAGGCCAGGCCGGCCATCAAGGCCAAGCTGGAAACAGTGCGCCAGATACGCCGCTTCGCCGTCAGCGAACTGGGTCTGCCCGATAACGGCAGCTACAAAACCTACGCCCAGTTGTCGCGGCCCTTCGTGCTGTGGAATGTGGTGGCGGCGCCCGAGCTGTCGCTCAAGGCGCGTCAATGGTGTTTCCCGATTGCCGGTTGCGTCGACTATCGCGGCTACTACAGCCAGCAGGACGCGCAGGAGTACGGCGAGCAGATGCGCAAGCAAGGCTACGACGTGCAGGTGCTGGGCGTGCCGGCCTATTCGACGCTGGGCTGGTTCAACGATCCGGTGATCTCCACCTTTATCAACTATCCCGACGGCGAACTGGCGCGCCTGATTTTCCATGAACTGGCGCATCAGACCGTTTATGCGCGCGACGATACGCCGTTCAACGAAGGCTTCGCCACGGCGGTCGAGGAAATCGGGGTGGATCGCTGGCTGGCGGCGCAGCACAATGAAAAGATGACGCAGGCTTATCGCGAATACACGGCGCGCAAGAAAGACTTTCTGGCGCTGCTGGATCGCTGCCGCGACAAGCTGGAAGCGAATTACGACAGTGATGCCAGCGACGCCGACAAGCTGCAAGGCAAGCAAAGGATCTTTGCCGAACTGCGCAGCGAATACGAACAGACGAAGCAACAGCGCTGGGGCGGTTATGCCGGTTATGACCGCTGGTTTGCGATGCCGCTGTCGAATGCCCATCTGGCGCTGATCGGCGCGTATCACGATCTGGTGCCGGCGTTCAAGGCGCTGTTCGATCGCAGCAGGGACTTTGCCGATTTCTACCGGCAGGTGCAGCGCCTGGCCAATGAGGACAAGGCGGCGCGTCACATCGAACTCGGCGATCCGCTGCCCGACAATGGCGCCGGGCCGAAGACCAAGAAGGATCGCAAGTCCGAACGGGCGCCGGCGATCTGAGTTTGAGATTGGCCGCAGCAGTTACCAGAAATCCCGATTGCGGCACTGCAGCGCCGCGAACGCGGCGCGCGCGGTATCATGTCCCGCCGGCAATGTTGTTCAATCGTTTGCGGCATTTTTACGCAAAAATTACCGCAAAACGCTTGCCCAAGTTTCGAATGCTGGATAGCATCCGTACTAAATAAAAAAACACTCGTGCTTTTTTCTGTGCGTGCCAAAGCAATGACATAAGATCAACGCTCAGCCCAGCGCTAGTTCTGACCGGAGACAAAGGTAAACAACATGGATAAATTCTGGCTTGCTTCTTATCCCGCAGGCGTTCCCGCCGACATCGATCCGAACCGCTATGGTTCGCTGGTAGAGATGATCGACGAAGCCTTCGCCAAATATGCCGACCGCAAGGCCTATGTCTGCATGGGCAAATACATGACTTACGCCGAACTGGATCGCCAGTCCGCGACACTGGGCGCCTATCTGCAAGGCATCGGCCTGCAGAAGGGCGCGCGCGTGGCGATCATGATGCCGAATGTGCTGCAGTACCCGATTGCGATTGCCGCGATCCTGCGCGCCGGCTTTACGGTGGTCAACGTCAATCCGCTCTACACGCCGCGCGAGCTGGAACATCAGTTGAAGGATTCCGGCGCGGAAGCCATCTTCGTGCTGGAGAATTTCGCCTGCACGCTGCAGAAGGTGATCGCCCAGACCAGGGTCAAGCACGTCGTGGTGGCCAGCATGGGTGAGATGCTGGGCACGCTCAAGGGCGCCATCGTCAATCTGGTGGTGCGCCACGTGAAGAAACTGGTGCCGGCGTTTTCGCTGCCGGGCTCGGTGAGCTTCCGTCAGGCGTTGCAGCAGGGCGCGAACAAAAGCCTCAAGCGCGTGCAACTCGGCCATGATGACGTCGCCTTCCTGCAATACACCGGCGGCACCACCGGCGTCGCCAAGGGCGCGGTGCTGACGCATCGCAATCTGGTCGCCAATGTGTTGCAGGCCGAAGAATGGCTGGCGGCCGGTCTGAACGAGGGGCCGAAGATCGATCAGTTGGTGTTCGTCTGTGCGCTGCCGCTGTATCACATCTTCGCGCTGACGGTGTGCAACATGCTGGGCACTCGCAAGGGGGCGCTCAACCTGCTGATTCCGAATCCGCGCGACATCCCCGGTTTTATCAAGGAGCTGGCAAAGTACAAGGTCAATACTTTCCCCGCAGTCAATACGCTGTACAACGCGCTGCTCAACAATGCCGAATTCGCCAAGCTGGATTTCTCCGGCTACCGCTGCTGCGTGGGCGGCGGCATGGCCGTCCAGAAGGCGGTGGCCGAGAAGTGGAAGAAGCTGACCGGTTGCCCTATCATCGAAGGCTATGGCCTCTCGGAGACCTCGCCCATCGCCAGCGCCAATTCTTGCACTGCACCTGAATTCACCGGCACCATCGGTCTGCCGCTGCCGTCCACCGACATCGCCATCCTCGACGATGACGGCAAGCCGGTGGCGCTGGGCCAGCCGGGTGAAATCGCCATTCGCGGACCGCAGGTGATGGCCGGCTACTGGCAGCGTCCGGATGAAACCGCCAAGGTCATGACTGCCGACGGTTTCTTCAAGACCGGCGACATCGGCGTGATGGACGAACGTGGCTACACCAAGATCGTCGATCGCAAGAAGGACATGATTCTGGTGTCGGGCTTCAACGTCTATCCGAACGAAATCGAAGGCGTGGTGGCGCAGCATCCCGGCGTGCTGGAGTGCGCCTGTGTCGGCATTCCGGACGAGCACACCGGCGAAGCGGTCAAGCTGTTCGTGGTGCGCAAGGACAAGTCGCTGACTGCCGAGCAACTGATGGCGTATTGCAAGGAGCAGTTCACCGGCTACAAGAAGCCGAAGCAGATCGAGTTCCGCGATGAATTGCCGAAGACCAATGTCGGCAAGATTCTGCGTCGCGAATTGCGTGATGAAAAGAAGCCGGAAGCGGCTGAAAAGAAAGCCGCCTGAGGCCGCTGGCTTGGCATGCGATGAGGCTCTTGCTCCATCGCGCTGCATACAGCGAACAGTAAAAAAAGGAGCCGCAAGGCTCCTTTTTCGTTGCAGCGGGGGAGGGCGGGCTATTGCTCCGCGTAGCAGCTCTTCAGCCCGGATTCACCGCATTCAGCGCCGCCACAAACGCACGCGCATTCGCACCCACCTGTTCGGCGCTCATGCCGGGTTTGTACAAGGCCGAGCCGAGACCAAACGCCGAGGCGCCTGCCTTGGCAAACGCCGCGATGCTGTCCGGCGTGATGCCGCCGACCGGCACCAGCATCACGCTGGCGGGCACCACCGCGCGCCAGGCTTTGACCACCACCGGACCCAATTGCTCGGCCGGGAACATCTTCAGGATGTCGGCGCCCGCCGCCAGTGCCGCGAAGGCTTCCGTCACGGTGGCGACGCCGGGTGCGCTGGCCAGACCGGCTGCGGTGGCGGCGCGGATCAGTTCAGGATCGCTGTGCGGCATCACGATCAGTTCGCCGCCGGCATCCTTCACCTGCTGCACCTGCGCCGGCGTCATGACGGTGCCGGCGCCTATCATGCAGTTGGCGGGCAGGGCGCTGCGCAGGAGACGGATGCTCTGCAACGGTTCAGGGGAGTTCAGCGGCACTTCGATGATACGAAATCCGGCGTCATACAGCGCCTTGCCGATGGCCTCCACTTCGTCGGGACGCACGCCGCGCAGGATCGCGATCAGTCCGCATTGTTTCAGGGCTTCTTTCAACATGGGGTTTCCAATTCAATTTCTTTCGGGGGCAGGGCGGTCAGGTCAGCAGACCCGCCTGCTGCGCAATCTTCCACAGGCCGCGTTCGGTGGCTTGGGCCGCGATCACGGCATTGTCCAGTCCCTGCAATTCCAGCGCCTGACGATAGCGTGCGCACAGACTTTCATCGCCGATCAGCACGATGCGCGGATTCGGCGCCAGGCCCTGTTGCGCGCGGCTGGCGCGCAGTGCGGCAATCTCGTGGCCGATCAGCAGGCCGGACAGATAGTCGGCTTGCGCCGCACCGTCCAGCTCGCCGGTCAGGCCCAGCGTGCGGCTGCTGAAGATGGTCGACAGCGGCCCATTGATGCCCGCGCTGCTGAGCGCGACACCGGCGCCGCGCGCAAAAGACTCTGCATTGAACGGGGCGCCGCGCTGCATGGTGCGGCCCAGTATGGTGTGTGCCGACAGCGCGGCATACACTTCGCCGGTCATGAAGGTATCGAAATGGGCGATGCGGTTTTGCTGCACGCGCACCCATTTGCTGTGGGTGCCGGGCAGACCGATCAGTACATCGTCGGCATCCCTTGCACTCATGCCGGCCAGCGCGCCGACCACCTGCGTTTCTTCACCGCGCATCACATTCGGCAGGCCGGCGCGTTGCAGCAGACCCGGCACGATGTGCAGTGTGGCCCCGCTTCTGGTGGCGATGGTGGCCAGACCCTGGCCGATGCCGGCAACCGGCAAAGGCACTTCCAGATAGGCCGCCTCACGCCAGCCTTGCGCGCTGCCGACCATGCCGGCGGCGATGACGGGCAGCGGCGTGGAGCCGGCTGCTGCCAGCCAGTCGCCGCAGGCTTCCTTGAAGGCTTGTTCAAAACCGTAGGAGCGATCGCCAGCTGCGATTTCCGGCAGATTCATGATGCCCCAGGGCAGCTGGCGCTTGTCGAGTACCGCGCCGGCTTCGCCGAGCAGGTAGGCGCGCAGCGAAGAGGTACCCCAGTCGAGCGCGATCAGGCGGGCTGAATTTTGCATGACGGTCTCAGGGCTCAGCACTTATTGCGGCACCGGCGTCAGCACCGGCTTGCCGCTGAAATGCGCTTGCAGATTGTTGAAGGCCAGGTCCGCCATCGCGGTGCGTGTGATCAGCGTGCCGCTGGCCATGTGCGGCGTCAGCACCACGTTGTCCAGCGCGGCCAGTTCTGCCGGAATATGGGGTTCATGCTCGAACACGTCGAGGCCGGCGCCGGCGATCTTGCCTTGCTGCAGCGCTGAAATCAGCGCTGCTTCATCGACCACGCTGCCGCGCGCGACATTGATCAGAAAGCTCTTTGGTCCCAGCGCTTCCAGCACTTCTTCGCCGATCAGCGCCTTGGTGTTGGCGCCGCCGGGCGTGGCCAGCACCAGGAAGTCGACTTCCGTCGCCAGCGTCTTCAGATCCGCCACATAGCGATAGGAAACGTCGCTGCGCGGCGAGCGGTTGTGATACGAAATGTCCATGTCGAAACCGGCGGCGCGCTGCGCAATTGCCTTACCGATACGGCCGAGACCGACGATGCCGATTTTCGAGCCGCTGACCTTGGTGGTGAACGGGAAGGGGCCGCTTTTCCATTCGCCGCTGCGCGCGAAGCGATCTGCGCGCACCACATTGCGCGCGGTGGCGAACAGAAGGGTCATGGCGAAATCGGCGACGTCGTCGGTCAGCACGTCCGGCGTATGCGTGACATGTATGCCGCGCTCGCGTGCAGCGGCCACATCCACACCGTCGTAGCCGACGCCGAACACCGAGATCACTTCCAGCGCCGGGAAGCGTGCGATGAAGTCGCGCGGCACCTTGGATTCGCCGTTGGCGGAGATGGCGCGAATCTTCGGCGCCAGCTCAGTCAGTTGCTGTTCGGTCAGTCCGTCCGGCAGACTGTGGCAGGTGAAATTCTTGTGCAGCAGATCATTGAGATGCTGCGGCAGGCGGGCAACGATCAATACGTCAGGGCGGTTTGAAGCGGTCATGGAGTCTCGGTTGATGTAGTTATTCGAAGGTGAAGGCGAAAATGAAGGCGCGTCTGCAGTCAATCAGACGGCGTGCCAGCCGCCGCCCAGTTCCTGCAGATTGCTCAGTGCCTCGACCTGATCTTCCGGTGCCAGCGGCGGCAGCGCGCGCGGTTTGCGGCTGTCGTCGGTGGCGACGTAGGTCAGCGTGGCTTCGGTGACTTTGACGATCTCGGTCTGCAGCCGGTTGCGCTCGGCATAGACCTCGACGTTGACGGTGATCGAGGTATTGCCGACCTTGACGATGTCGGCGTAGAAGGACAGCAGATCGCCGACGAACACCGGATGCTTGAACAGAAACGAATTGACGGCGATGGTGGCGACACGGCCGTTGGCGCGGCGCGTGGCCGGCAGCGAACCGGCGATGTCGACCTGGGCCATGATCCAGCCGCCGAACACGTCGCCGTGAATATTGGCGTCGGCCGGCATCGGCATCACCCGCAGTTGCGGGAACTTGCCCGGAGGCAGTTGGGCATTGTTGGATTGCGGCATTACTTCTCCCTGTTGAAAGCATGAAGTCCTGCGGACTCTTATAATTCGGGGCTGCGCGTGAGGCAGTGTTCGCTTGACGGCCGGCAGCGCCGTTCAGGCGATTGCCGTCTCCGGTGGCTGAAACGGATTTGCCGGTCGCCCTGCACTGTTCTGCAGGCTTGCAAGTCCGGCAACATTTTCCCGGAAAACGTCTGCGCCGACGCTGCAGTGCAAGCAGCTAGTTTATCGGATGTTGCCTTGCTTGCGTTTGCCGCGCCGGATTCTGAAGACCGGCTTGCGCCACGCCGCACCGCTCATGCCGGAAACGCTCATACTGTGGCGTTTTGCAGAGCCGTCGCAGCGGTTCATGTTCTGCCAGCCCTGCATTCCGGATTTCACGATTGCCGTTTTTTTACCGTTTCGATTTTTACTGTCCCGTTCCGATGCGTCGATATCCAAGCAATTCCCAAGTGCCGCAGTCCGGCCAAACTCAGCCGGTCAAGGGCGACTGGGCGACCGTACTGACCCTGCTGCCTTATCTGTGGACCTACAAATGGCGCGTGATGCTGGCGCTGGGGTTTCTGATCGGCGCCAAGGTGGCCAACATCGGCGTGCCCATGCTGCTCAAGAAACTGGTGGATGAAATGACCATCAGCGCCGGCCATCCGCAGGCGCTGCTGGTGCTGCCGCTGGGTTTGCTGGTAGCTTACGGCGCGCTGCGGCTGGCCAATACCGCTTTCACCGAACTGCGCGAATTCGTGTTCGTGCGCGTCACCCAGCGCGCGGTGCGCACCATCGCGCTCAAGGTGTTCCGCCATCTGCATGCGCTGTCGCTGCGCTTTCATCTGAATCGCCAGACCGGCGGCATGACGCGCGATATCGAACGCGGCACGCGCGGTGTATCCACGCTGGTGTCGTACACCCTGTTCAGCATCTTGCCGACCTTCATCGAGATCCTGCTGGTGCTGGTGTATCTGGCGCTGCATTACGACATCTGGTTCACCATCATCACCGGCGGGGCGCTGCTGCTGTATGTGGTGTTCACGATCGTGGTGACCGAGTGGCGCACGCATTTCCGGCGCACCATGAACGATCTGGATTCGCGCGCCAACACCAAGGCCATCGATTCATTGCTGAATTACGAGACCGTCAAATACTTCGGCAATGAAGACTTCGAAGCGCAGCGCTACGACGAAGGCTTGCAGCGCTACGAGCAGGCGGCGGTGAAGTCGCAGAGCTCGCTGTCGCTGCTCAACACCGGGCAGTCGGCCATCATCGCGGTGGCGGTGACGCTGATTCTGTGGCGCGCCACGGCCGGCGTGATCGACGGCAGCATGACGCTGGGCGACATGGTGCTGGTCAATGCCTTCATGATTCAGCTCTACATCCCGCTCAATTTTCTCGGCGTGCTGTATCGCGAAATCAAGCAGAGTCTGGCCGATATGGAGCGCCTGTTTTCGCTGATGGAGCAGAATCGCGAAGTGGCCGATAGCGCCGGCGCCCAGCCCTTGAAAATTGGCGGCGCGGCATTGAAGTTTTCGCATGTGGATTTCAGCTACGAACCCAAGCGGCAGATTCTGTTCGACGTCGATTTCGATATCGCCGCCGGCACCACCACGGCGGTGGTCGGGCACAGCGGCTCCGGTAAATCGACGCTGTCGCGACTGCTGTATCGCTTCTACGATGTCGACCATGGCGGCATCAGCATCGACGGCCAGGACCTGCGGCAAGTCACGCAAGCCTCGCTGCGGCAGGCGATCGGTATCGTGCCGCAGGACACCGTGCTGTTCAATGACAGCATCGAGTACAACATCGCTTACGGCAAACCGGGCAGCAGCAAGGAGCAGATCGTCGCGGCGGCCAAGGCTGCCTACATTCACGATTTCATCGAATCTCTGCCGGATGGCTACGCGACGGCTGTCGGCGAACGCGGCCTCAAACTTTCAGGCGGTGAAAAGCAGCGTGTTGCCATCGCGCGCACTTTGCTGAAAGACCCGGCGATCCTGATTTTCGACGAGGCGACATCGGCGCTGGATTCGCGCGCCGAGCAGGCGATCCAGCAGCAATTGCAGGAAATCGCACGCGAGCGGACCAGCCTGGTGATTGCGCATCGGCTGTCGACGGTGGTCGATGCCGATCAGATTCTGGTAATGGATCAGGGCCGCATCATCGAGCGCGGTACGCACATGCAACTGCTGGCGGCCGATGGCTTGTACACCCAGATGTGGATGCGGCAGCAGGCGCGCGATGAGGATGAGGTGGCGACCGAGCAGGTGGCCGATCCGGCTTCCCTGCAATTGATTCCCTAGCACTCGTTTCACTCTGGATGACTTCTTACGCTGGCTTCGCCCGCGCCGCAGAGTTAGGATAGCGGGCGTTGCAGCCGGCGTTGACGTACCTTAATTGCCGCTTGCCAGCAGGGACACAGAAGATCAGGCAGATAACAACAAAGAGAGCGGTGGATGGAAAGCAAATGGCTGGAAGATTTCATTTCGTTGGCGGAAACGCGCAGTTTCAGCCGTTCGGCTGAATTGCGGCATGTCACGCAACCAGCGTTTTCGCGACGGATTCAGTCGCTCGAAGCCTGGCTGGCGATCGACCTGATCGACCGTACCTCTTATCCCACGCGGCTGACCGCTGCCGGCGAAGTGTTCTACGAGCAAGCGGTAGAAATGCTGGGCCAGATCAACAATACCCGCGCACTGCTGCGCGGCAAGCGGCCGACGGCGCAGACCACCATCGATTTTGCGGTGCCGCACACGCTCTCGCTGACTTATATGCCGAAGTGGCTGAGTTCGCTGGAATCGGGCTTCGGCGCCATCAATACGCGTCTGATCGCGCTCAATGTGCACGATGCGGTAATGACCATCGTTGAAGGCGGCTGCGATCTGCTGCTGTGCTATCACCATCCGCGCCAGCCGGTGCAGCTCGACTCCAGCCGCTACGACATGCTCACCATGGGCAAGGAAACCCTGCGCCCCTATGCGCGCTGCGACCGCAACGGCAAGCCTGACTACGTGTTTCCAGGCAGTTCCAAGAATCCCTTGCCGTTTCTGTCGTACACCAGCAATGCCTATCTGGGGCGCATGGTGGAGTTGATGATGTCGGACGTCAAACGCCCGCTGCATCTGGAAAAACACTATGAAACCGACATGTCGGAAAGCCTCAAGATGATGGCGCTGGAAGGCCACGGCGTGGCTTTTTTGCCGGAATCTTCAGTTATCCGCGAAACCCGCAATCGTCAACTGGCGCGCGCCGACGGCCCGGCCGGCGACTGGGAGGTGGAAATGGAGATTCGTTTGTATCGTGAAAGGCCGACCGCGCAGCGCGTCGGCAAGGCGCTGGTAGCGCGCCTGTGGGAGTATCTGGTGGAAATGGATGCAGCTCGCACCGCGCGCCTCAAAGGCGCCACGCAGGCGGCCAAGGCCGCTGCGGCAAAAGCCGGCAAGGGGGCCTGAGCAGCTCCGCTTACTGTGCCAACACTCGCATTTTGGCCAGGGCTGATCCCTGCAATCGCTTTACAATCGTGGCTTTGGGATGGTTATGCACGATTTGCATAGTTGCATGCGAACAAAGCATTAGCAAAGGTGCATGACGTTGACTACGATGGGCGTCGCTGATTGAGGCAAGAATAATTTCTCTGATTTCTAGCTGTTTTTCGAGCGCGCCCTGGCGTGTTTTCGATGCCGCCTACGCGCCTCTGCGCGGGCGACATCGTCAGAGACAGCGGTAAAGCATGAGATCCCGGTGGCGGCGCTGGCAGGGGCTTACAGGAGTAAGTCTCGGTAAGTAGTACCATGCAGTCTGAAAGTACCGGTAGTTTGCAGCAACTTGGTCAGCACGAATATCTCAAGGAGCGATTGCATCATGTCGAACGTACCTAAGCACGAAGTCCCTTCCTATCTTGTCCCGCACGGCATCGGTCCGTGGGGCGACTATCTTGAACAAATCGACCGCGTGACGCCCTATCTGGGCTCGCTGGCGCGCTGGGTGGAAACCCTGAAGCGTCCCAAGCGCATGCTGGTGGTCGATGTTCCCATCGAACGCGACGACGGCACCATCGCCCACTTCGAGGGCTATCGCGTGCAGCACAATACGTCGCGCGGCCCGGGCAAGGGCGGCGTGCGTTTCCACCAGGATGTGACGCTGTCGGAAGTGATGGCCCTGTCGGCCTGGATGACGGTCAAGAACGCTGCGGTGAACGTGCCTTACGGCGGCGCCAAGGGCGGTATCCGTGTCGATCCCAAGACTTTGTCACGCGGTGAATTGCAGCGCATGACACGTCGCTACACCAGTGAAATCGGCATCATCATCGGCCCCAACAAGGATATTCCGGCGCCGGACGTCAACACCGATTCGCAGATCATGGCCTGGATGATGGATACCTATTCCATGAATCAGGGCAGCACGGCTTCGGGCGTGGTGACGGGTAAACCAATTTCGCTGGGCGGCAGTCTCGGCCGTCATGAAGCAACCGGTCGCGGGGTGTTTGTCGTGGGCTGTGAAGCCGCTGCAAAACGCAATCTGGACATCAAGGATGCGCGCGTCGCGGTGCAGGGTTTTGGTAATGTCGGCGGCATTGCTGCGCGTCTGTTCGCCGACGCCGGCGCCAAAGTGGTGGCCGTGCAGGATCACATCACTACCGTCTTCAACGCCGGTGGTCTGGATGTCGTCGCACTGCAGACATACGTGGCGCAAAACGGCAGCGTGAAGGGTTTTGCCGGCGCCGATGAGATCACCGACCGCGCGCAATTCTGGAGCGTCGACTGCGATATTCTGGTGCCTGCTGCACTCGAACAGCAGATCACCGTGGCGAATGCGCACAGCATCAAGGCCAAGATCATTCTGGAAGGCGCCAATGGCCCGACCACACCGGCGGCCGACGATATTCTGACCGACAAGGGCGTGCTCATCGTGCCCGATGTGATCGCCAATGCCGGCGGCGTGACCGTCAGCTATTTCGAATGGGTGCAAGATTTCTCCAGTTTCTTCTGGACCGAAGATGAGATCAATCTGCGTCTGACGCGCATCATGCGCGAAGCCTTCACCGCAGTCTGGCAGTTGGCTGAAGAAAAGAAAGTCACCCTGCGCACCGCCGCCTTTATCGTGGCGTGCACCCGTGTGCTGCAGGCGCGCGAAATGCGAGGTTTGTACCCGTAACCGGGTTTTGTTCTCGCAATAGACAGCTAAGACGACACCTTAAGATCGTCAGCTCAAAAAAGCAAGACTGGGAGGAGTTCCATGAGCGCGTATCCACGCACCGGCGGCCGTTCGGCCGTCTGGCGTCTGGCCTTGATATGGGCGGCTTTGGCACATCTGTGCCTGGCTGCAGGCTACGCGCGCGCGGAAGATACGCTGTCCAAGATTCGCCGTACCCAGACTGTCGTCATCGCCTACGCCAATCATCAGATGCCTTTTGTCGATGACAATCCGGACGGGCAGGTTTACGGTTACTCCATCGATATCTGCAACAAGATCGTCGAGGCGCTGCGGCTTGAATTGAAACTGCCGCAGATCAAGACCCGCTTCATCCGCGTCGACAGCGTCGGCCGCTTTGATTCGCTGCTCAAAGGTGAATCCGATATCGAATGCGGCGCTTCGACCAACAACGCCAGTCGCCGTCAGCAGGTGGCGTTCACCATTCCTCATTTTTTCACTACCACGCGCATGCTCGTGCGCAAGGATTCCACCATTCACGACTGGGGCGACCTGCGCGAAAAGCGCGTGGCGCTGGTGCGCGGCAACGCGGTATTTGCCTACGCCAAATCGCGCAACGAAGCGCGCATGCTCGATATCAAATGGACTGAAGTCGCCAGCGAAGCAGAGGCCATGAAGCTGGTCGAGGCAGGTTCAGTCGATGCTTATGTGGAAGATGACGTGCTGCTGTTCAGCTATCGCACCGAAATGAAGAGTCCGGAACAATTTGCGATCGTTGGTGAAGCGTTGTCGGTCGATCCCTACGCCATGATGATGCGAAAAAACGATGCGCCATTCAAAGCGGTCGTCGATCGTGAAATGGTGCGCATGATTACGCAAAAAGAAATCTATCAATTCTACGATCGCTGGTTCATGCGGCCGCTTGGCATCAACCGGGCGGCCCTGAATTTGCCCATGAGTTATCTGCTGCGCGATTCACTCCGTTTTCCTACGGACAAGGTTGCGGATTGATTGTCTGGCATGGTTATTGCTGACGATTGTGGAAGGAAACTGTCTGCGAAATACGGCGACGTCCACCACGTGCGGATGTGATGCGTGTGAGGTGTGAGGCGGGCTGGATTGAAAGAAATGTGCGAGCGGATCTTCAAAAGCATGTTGCCGATGAAAATCAAATGTTTACTCGATGAGTTTCGTGGTGATGTGGAGAGTTGCAAATACGGCTTTAAGCAGGGATAGATTTTTCGAGATTTGTGACGTTCAACGCGGGAGTCCTCCAAGCTAGTCAGCCGGTCCGGATATGGATTTGGTCTTATATCGTGTAAGATCAACTCCTACTTCTGAGTTGGGTGATTGCTATGTGTGAGCACATTGTAGTGACCGGAAAACGATGGTCGGGCCGGTGTTTGAACGCAGCTTGGGTTCATGTGTTTCAGCGTTCGGGCAAGTTTTTGGCGTCTGCTTTGTCTGCGATTTTCTGTATAACGCCAGGTGCGCAGGCCGACAGCGACACGCTCGGCAAGATACGCAAGAACCAGACGCTGGTGATTGCTTTTGTCGGTGTGGTGTCGAACGGCCGCTCGCCGTTTGCCCGGATTGCTGAAGACGGCAAAGTCGAAGGTTATGCCATCGATATCTGCACACGGATCGCCGAGGGCATCAAGCGAGATTTGAAGTTGCCGGCGCTGAAGATCGAGTTCTTGCCGGTCAACGCGCAATCGCGTTTCGATGCGGTAATCGAGAATAAAGCGGATCTGGAGTGCAGCGTGACCACCAATAACGCGGAGCGCAGGGAAAAAGTGGCATTCACCGTGCCGCATTTTTTTACCAGCGTGCGCATGTTGGTAAGGAAGAATTCGGGGATACGGGATTGGCCGGATCTGCGGGACCGTAAAGCGGCCACGACGCGCGGTACCGCGATCGTCAAGATCATCAACGCGAGAAATGATGCGCGTGCGCTCAATGTCCGCATCGATGAATCCGGCAGTGATGCCGAGGCGGCCTGGGCGCTTGAAAAAGGGCGGGTCGATGCCTTTGTGATGGATGAAGTGCTGCTGATTTCATCGCTCGGTTTTATGGAGCACCCGGAAGATTTTGAAATTGTCGGAGCGCCGCTTTCGGTCGAGCCTTACTGCATCATGATGCGCAAGGACGATCCGGCCTTCCGGCAATTGGTTGGCCGCGAAATGGCAAAAATGGCGCATGATGGCGAAATCCGGCGCTTGTACCAGAAATGGTTCATGCGGCCGATAGGCTCGCGACAGGTTTCCATGGATGTCCCGATGAACTATTTGCTGCGGGACTCCTTGCTTTATCCCTCGGATAAAGTGTTGAATTGATACTTCGTTGCCGGATGGCGGCGGACATAGCCAGCGAAGACGTGGTTTTAATAATAAAGAGGCAATAGCAGGGAGCCGGAAGCGCGAGTCTCCAGGCAGCTAAAGACTGTTGCAGGATTAGTGCTTTTGGTACACTACACAGAAATTTTTCCAGGAGGTCACATGAAGTTATTGAAGCTAGCAGGGGTATTGGTAGGGGCGACTGTATTGATGGGTTCGGCTCACGCTGAAGAGTTCACCGGTACATTGAAAAAAATCAAGGACACCGGCACGCTGACACTGGGCGTACGCGATTCGTCGATTCCTTTCTCCTATCTGGACGACAAGCAATCGTATCAAGGTTACTCGATCGACCTGTGCCTGAAGGCTGCTACTGCCATTCAAAAGAAGCTGGGTCTGACTTCGCTGAATGTGAAGATGGTGCCAGTGACATCGGCAACCCGTATTCCGCTGATCGCTAACGGTACAACCGATATCTCCTGCGATTCCGCAACCAACAACATGGAACGTCAGAAGCAGGTCGCTTTCTCGGTGACCGAATTCGTGACGGCCAACAAGTTCCTGGCCAAGAAGTCGGCGAACCTGAAGACTCTGGACGACCTGAAGGGCAAGACCGTCGTGTCGACCTCCGGTACTTCCAATCTGAAGCAAATCACCACTCTGAACACTGAGCGTAACCTGGGCCTGAACATTCTGGCCGCCAAGGATCACGCAGAAGCCTTCCTGATGGTGGAAACCGGCCGTGCTGCAGCCTTCGTGATGGATGACATTCTGCTGTCCTCGCTGGCTGCCAATTCCAAGGCTCCAGGCGACTACACCGTGTCGGCGGAAGCGCTGTCGGTTGAGCCATACGGCCTGATCCTGCGCCGCGACGACGCACCGTTCAAGAAGGTGGTTGACGATGCGCTGACCGTGGTTTACAAGGGCGACGACATCAAGAAGATCTATGCGAAGTGGTTCCAGTCGCCGATCCCTCCTAAGGGCGTCAACCTGAACGTGCCGATGAGCGCGCAGCTGCAAGCTGTGCTGGCCAAGCCAACTGACTCCGGTGAACCATCTGCTTACGCAGCGGTTCCTGAAGCACAGAAGAACCAAGGCAAGAAGAAGTAATTCACTGATTGCCACTGCGCAAAAAAGTGTTGAAACGGGGGCGTGTCCCCCGTTTTGTTTAATCAGCTGTGCAACAACAATTACCGTATCGCAACCGATGATGGCTGGTCTCATCGGGTTACAAGGGACGGGGCATTGGACTGGTGCCTGCGCTTGATACATTGACTCGATAAAAAGACGAGGCTATTTATGCATTACAACTGGAACTGGGGAATTTTCTGGGAGATGTCTCCCGACGGAATTTCCTATTTTGATACGCTGCTGGCCGGCCTGAAATGGACGCTCGCCACTGCTATCCTGGCCTGGATCATGGCACTGGTTCTGGGCACCATTGCCGGCACCATCCGTACAACAGATAAACCTTGGGCGGTCCGCCTTGCCAATGGTTACGTTGAACTGTTCCGTAACATCCCATTGCTGGTGCAGATGTTTCTCTGGTATTTCGTCGTACCTGAGCTGCTGCCCAGTGCGATTGGCGACTGGCTCAAGAGCCTGCCGAATGCCTCTTTCGTAACTGCTTTCCTGGCGCTGGGTTTCTTTACTTCGTCGCGGGTTGCCGTGCAGGTTACGACCGGTATCCAGGCTTTGCCGCGCGGTCAGCGCATGGCAGGTTCGGCACTGGGTCTGACGCCTACGCAGACTTACCGCTACGTGCTGCTGCCGATGGCTTTTCGCATCATCATTCCGTCGTTGACCAATGAATTTGCTGCGATCATCAAGAACAGCTCGGTGGCGCTGACCATCGGTCTGGTGGAACTGACTGCCGCCACATACTCGATGCGCGAATTCACGTTCCAGACCTTCGAGTCTCTGACCGGCGCGACCATCATCTACATCATCATTTCGGTGATCGCACTGTTCATGGCGCGATTCCTGGAAAAAGTCACCGCTGTCCCGGGCTATATCACGACCGGTAGCGCCAGCGGCGGAGGGCACTAATCCATGTTTAGCAATTTCGACTTCGACGTCATTGAACGTTCGTGGTACTACCTGTTCACCACCGGCCTGAAGTTCACGCTGGTGCTGACTTTCTCGGCCATGGCCGGCGGTATCATCATCGGCACCCTGCTGGCGATGATGCGCCTGTCCAGCAACAAGCCCTTGTCGTTCATCGCGACCACCTATGTGAATCTGATCCGCTCGATTCCGCTGGTGCTGGTGATTTTCTGGTTCTACTTCCTGGTGCCGTATATCGGCGCCTGGATCATTGGCGCCAACGAACCGATCCAGGTAGGAGCATTTTCCTCGGCGCTGATTACCTTCATCCTGTTTGAAGCGGCTTACTATTGCGAAATCATGCGTTCCGGCATTCAGTCGATCCCGCGCGGCCAGGTGTTTGCCGGCTACGCAATCGGCATGAATTACTGGCAGATGATGGGCAATGTGGTATTGCCTCAGGCCTTCCGCAACATGACGCCCATTCTGCTGACCCAGACCATCGTTCTGTTCCAGGACGTGTCGCTGGTCTACGTGCTGGGCTCGGTGCCGGACTTCGTCACCAGCGCATCGAAGATCGCGCAGCGTGACGGCCGTCTGGTGGAAATGTACCTGTTTGTCGCCGTGGTCTATTTCGTGCTCAGCTTTGCGCTGTCTAAGCTGGTCAAGCAATTCCAGAGCCGCATCGCCATTATTCGCTAACTTATGACAGCGGCCGCCGCCGGTCGGCGCGCCGCCCAACGTATTCAGGATTCAGGAGAAATAAATGATTGAACTCAACAACGTCAGCAAGTGGTATGGCAGCTTTCAGGTGCTGACCGATTGCACAACCAGCGTTGCCAAGGGCGATGTGGTGGTGGTGTGCGGCCCGTCCGGTTCCGGTAAGTCGACGCTGATCAAGACTGTCAACGGCCTGGAACCATTCCAGAAGGGCACGATTACTGTTGACGGCGTCTCGGTCGGCGATCCGAAAACCAATCTGTCGAAGCTGCGCGCACGCATTGGCATGGTGTTTCAGAACTTCGAACTGTTCCCGCATCTGTCGATTCGCGAGAATCTGACCATCGGTCAGATCAAGGTGCTGGGCCGCGGCAAGGATGAGGCGACCGAAAAGGGTCTGAAGTATCTGGACCGCGTGGGCCTGCTGGCGCACAAGGATAAATTCCCGGGGCAACTGTCCGGCGGTCAGCAGCAGCGCGTGGCGATTGCCCGTGCCTTGTCGATGGATCCTATCGCAATGCTGTTCGATGAGCCGACCTCGGCGCTCGACCCGGAAATGATCAATGAAGTGCTGGACGTGATGGTCGGCCTGGCGCAAGAAGGCATGACCATGATGGTGGTGACCCACGAAATGGGCTTCGCCCGTAAAGTGGCCAACCGCGTGGTGTTCATGGACAAGGGCCTGGTGGTGGAAGATTGCGCCAAGGACGAGTTCTTCGCCGCGCCGCGTTCGGAGCGTGCACGCGACTTTTTGGCCAAGATCATCACGCACTGATCTCTGCTTGCCTGTAGTGCCGCAGTTCACAAGGCCGTTCCGGAATGTCGGGACGGCTTTTTGTTTATCTCCTCAATTTTTCTTTTCTTCTGGTCTCTTTGTCTGGTCGGCCCTTGTTTGTTTCAAATCAAGGTGGCCCGTCAGGTAGGACGCCAGCATCGTGGCCTGCGGTAAAATAGCGGCCTTGATGATTTTGCTTGCAGCGCATGGCAAGCGCCGCCGCCCGGTGCCACCACGGCAGCGAGATCAACACCTCCCAATCTACTCAGCAATTTACCGAAGACCACAGCGATGAGCGATGTACTGACGATTACGCGGCCGGACGACTGGCACCTGCACCTGCGCGACGGCGCGACCATGGCGGATGTTTTGCCGCATACGGCACGCCAGTTTGCGCGCGCCATCATCATGCCGAATCTGCGGCCGCCGGTGACCACCACCGAGCAGGCAGCGGCTTATCGCGACCGTATTCTGAAGGCACTGCCGGCCGGCATGCAGTTCGAGCCGCTGATGGTGCTGTATCTGACCAACAATACCCCGCCCGATGAAATCCGTCGTGCCAAGGACAGCGGTTTCGTGCACGCCGTGAAGCTGTATCCGGCCGGCGCCACCACCAATTCGGACGCCGGCGTGACTGATCTGGGCAAGTGCTACAAGACGCTGGAAGTCATGCAGGAGCTGAACATGCCGTTCCTGGTGCACGGCGAAGTCACCGATCCTGCGATCGATCTGTTCGACCGCGAAGCCGTGTTCATCGACCGCATCATGCTGCCGCTGCGCAAGGTCATGCCGGAGCTGAAAGTGGTGTTCGAACACATCACCACCAAGGAAGCCGCCGATTTTGTGATGAGCGATGCCGGTCCGACTGCGGCCACGATTACCGCACATCACTTGCTGTTCAACCGCAACGAGATTTTCAAGGGCGGCATTCGCCCGCATTACTACTGCCTGCCTGTGCTGAAGCGCGAAACGCATCGCCAGGCGCTGGTGGCGGCCGCGATTTCCGGTAGCGATCGCTTCTTCCTCGGCACCGATTCGGCGCCGCACGCCAAGGGTTTGAAAGAACATGCCTGTGGTTGCGCCGGCTGCTACACGGCGCTGCACGCGCTGGAGTTGTACGCCCAAGCCTTCGATCAGGCCGGTGCGCTGGACAAGTTCGAAGCCTTTGCCAGCTTCAACGGCCCGGCGTTTTATGACTTGCCGCGCAATGCGGGCACTGTCACATTGCGTCGCGAAAGCTGGACTATCCCGTCCGAATTGCCGATGGGAGATACGACCGTGGTACCGCTGAGCGCAGGTGAACAGATCAACTGGAAAATGGCTTAAGGCCGTTATTCGCTGTCTGTCGGCGGCCGCGCTCGCAGTCAATCGGTTTCAGAGGGCGGGCGCGAAGTGTGGGTGGCCTGTTGTTGCACGTGTTTCAACCGATTTCTTACTCTTTGAACGGAAGCGCCTATGCGATTTTTCGACCAACTGATTACCGATATGGACAAGGCGCTGCGCGTAGTGAGCGGCGTAGTCAAGGCAAGCCGGCCAAATCCTGCAGCGGGATTGGCTGATGGCGTGATGGATGATGCCGAAAAGCGTCACAGCGCCGGTCTGATGCGGATCAATCATGTGGGCGAAGTCTGCGCTCAGGCCTTGTACGACGCGCAAGGGCGCTTCGCCCAGGCGCGCGCGCTGAAGCAGCAGTTCGCGCATGCCGGCATCGAGGAAGAGGATCATCTGGCCTGGACTGCCGAACGTCTGCGTGAACTCGGCTCGCGCACCAGTCTCCTCAATCCGCTGTGGTATGCCGGTTCCTATGTGTTGGGGACGATCGCAGCGCGGGTCGGCGATGCCCGCAATCTGGGTTTCGTGGCGGAGACCGAGCGTCAGGTTGAATTGCATCTGATGAGCCATCTGGAACAACTGCCGGCGCAGGACAACAAGTCGCGCGCCATCGTCGATCAGATGCGCATTGATGAAATCGAGCACGGCGAGGCGGCCAAAGCGCTCGGCGCGGCGGAAATGCCGGAACCGATTCGCGGCGCGATGAAGGCCATGTCCAAGGTCATGACTTCGGTCGCCTATTACGTTTGAGGGCGGCGTCTGTGGACGCTCAAAGAAAAAGGCGGCCGCGGCCGCCTTTTTTCATGATGCAGGCTGATGCAGCTTGCCTTCCGTTATATCAGAGCTGCCCTGCCGGCGGCTCTGTCAGATCGTCGATGATCTCAAACGAGTGCGTAATCTCGGCAGTCTTTTCCAGCATGATTGAGGCCGAGCAGTATTTGTCGTGGGACAGCTTGATCGCGCGTTCCACCACGTTCTGCTTGAGATTGCGGCCGCGCACGGTAAAGTGGAAATGGATCTGGGTGAATACCTTGGGATCCTGCTCCGCGCGCACCGATTTCAGGGTGACGTCGCAACCGCGTACATCCTGGCCGCTCTTGCGCAAGATCACCACCACGTCATACGCCGTGCAGCCGCCGGTGCCGGCCAGGACCACTTCCATCGGTCGCGGCGCCAGGTTGCGGCCACCGCCATCGGGCGCACCGTCCATTGTGATCAGATGCCCCGATCCTGTTTCAGCCATGAAGGTCATGCCGGACAGACCGGTCCAGCGTACTGTGCATTCCATCTGTAGAGCCCACTTGGTTAAGTTGAAGGCGCATATTGTAGCTTTTGTCGGGCGGACCATGGAGGTCAGGCTGCAAAGTGCCTTTTGAGTAATATTTTGCACTGCGGAAAAATTGAGTCTTTGCTATCGCCAGCTGCCATTGCTGAGTGGCGAAAAACCCACGGTATAGCCATCAGGAAATGCCTGATACGAAATTTGAAAATAGATATTGCGTCGCACAATCCGCTTTGCTATATTGAATTCAACGGAAGTTTTTGCAGCACTGAATTCAGTACGTACCATGTCTCCTCCACCCTCCTCATTGGTGTGGATTAAGCCCGGAACCACAGTGTCCGGGTTTTTTTTGTCCCTCGCTTTTGTGAATTGTCTTTTTGTTACGTTTTTGGCGTTTATTGCACTGACCACTGTCACGCGGCCACCTCTTTCTTTCCATCCAGCATCCCACCTTCTTTTTCTGCCGTTTCGTTGCAATTTGCGGCGCCGAATCGACCGCAGGCCGCGAAAACGCTGGAAACCTTTGACGCTAAGTCCTTGAAAACGCTATAATTGCCAGCTTTCCTATTCGCTCGGGAAGATAAAAGGATGAGTCCGTAGTCGTTTTTGCAGCTGCGGAACCGCCACTTTGAGCGTTATTTTTAATTTAGAAAGTCAAACATGAAGACCTTTTCCGCTAAAGCACATGAAGTGCAGCGCGACTGGTTCGTGGTTGACGCGACAGATAAGGTTCTCGGACGTGTTGCCAGCGAAGTGGCACTCCGACTGCGCGGCAAACACAAACCTGAATTTACTCCTCACGTCGACACTGGCGATTTCATCGTCGTGATCAATGCAGGCAAGCTGCGCGTTACCGGCACCAAGGCAACTGAAAAGACGTACTACCGTCACAGCGGCTATCCAGGCGGCATCTACGAAACCAATTTCCTGAAAATGCAACAGCGTTTTCCAGGTCGTGCGCTGGAAAAAGCGGTCAAGGGCATGCTGCCTAAGGGCCCGCTTGGCTACGCCATGATCAAAAAGCTGAAGGTCTATGCAGATGGCAGCCATCCGCATTCGGCACAGCAACCGCAACCACTCGAACTCTAAGGAATAGACATGATCGGTAACTACAATTACGGAACCGGCCGTCGCAAGAGTGCAGTGGCTCGCGTGTTCATCAAGTCGGGTTCGGGCAACATCGTTGTTAACGGCAAGCCGGCCGCCGAGTACTTCTCGCGCGAAACCGGTCTGATGGTGATTCGTCAGCCGCTGGAACTGACTGGTAACGTCGAGCGTTTCGACATCATGATCAACGTGCACGGCGGCGGCGAGTCCGGCCAGGCTGGCGCAGTTCGTCACGGTATCACCCGCGCTCTGATCGACTACGACGCAACTCTGAAGCCAGAGCTGTCGAAGGCAGGCTTCGTGACGCGTGATGCGCGTGAAGTCGAACGTAAGAAGGTTGGTCTGCGCAAAGCTCGTCGCGCAAAGCAATTCTCGAAGCGTTAATCGTCTTTCGGAAGTACGAAAAGCCGCCGGCATTGCGTCTGGCGGCTTTTTGCTTTTGGGCGGCCTTGCCGCATGCTGCACTTCGGGGCTGGACAGAGGCGGTGCTCGACGGGTTTCGCCGCTGTATGTCTTTTGTATGGCATGCGATTTGCTGCAGTTTTTATCGCCTGGCAGGCCAGCGCATCCGACTTTCTTCCTCATTGGAAACGTGTCGGAAATATTCTCCTGCTAAAATTAAAAACTTTTGAAAAAGCTCGCTGAACGACGCTGTCGTTCAGCTTAATTCCGCTTTATTTGGCAAGGACAAAACATGATTAAGGTAGGCATCGTCGGCGGCACTGGTTACACGGGCGTGGAACTGTTGCGCTTGTTTGCGCATCATCCGGATGTGAAATTGCAGGCCGTGACTTCGCGCAAGGAAGACGGCATGCCGGTCGCCGAAATGTATCCGTCGTTGCGCGGCCGTGTAGACATCGCGTTTTCCTCGCCGGAGAAGGCCAAGCTGACCGAATGCGACGTTGTATTCTTCGCCACTCCCCACGGTGTTGCGATGGCGCAGGCGCCGGAGCTGCTGGCGGCAGGCGTCAAGATCATCGATCTGGCAGCAGACTTCCGCATGCAGGATGTGGCTGCGTTCGAGAAATGGTACAAGCTGCCGCACAGCTGTACCGATCTGCTGAAGGAAGCGGCTTACGGTCTGGTCGAGCTGAATCGCGAGGCGATCCGCAAGGCGCGCATCGTCGGCAATCCGGGCTGCTATCCGACCACCATGCAGCTGGGCTTCGCGCCTTTGCTGAAGGCCGGCGTGATCGACGCTTCGCATCTGATCGCCGATTGCAAATCAGGCGTGTCCGGCGCCGGACGCAAGGCTGAGCTGAGCCTGCTGTTGTCGGAAGCTTCCGACAACTTCAAGGCCTACGGCGTCTCCGGCCATCGTCACTCGCCGGAAACAGTCGAGCGTCTGAGCACCTTGACCAAGGAGAAGGTCGGTCTGCTCTTCACGCCGCATCTGGTGCCGATGATTCGCGGCATGCATTCGACGCTGTACGCGCGTCTGAGCAAAGACATCGACAACGCCGCGCTGCAGGCGCTGTTCGAAGATGCATACAAGGATGAGCCTTTCGTCGACGTCATGCCTTTCGGTTCGCATCCCGAAACCCGTACGACACGCGCATCCAACATGCTGCGCATAGCGGTGCATCGCCCTGACAACGGCGACACCGTGGTGGTGCTGGTGGTGCAGGATAATCTGGTCAAGGGCGCATCCGGCCAGGCGGTTCAGTGTATGAATCTGATGTTTGGCCTGGAGGAAACCACCGGCCTGCTGCACGTTCCTGTCTTGCCGTGAAGTACAAGTTATGGCGTCGGCGCATGTCGATTGCTGCGCCCAAGATGACCATCAAGCGCCATCTGCCCTGGCCGCTGCTCGCGGTGTTCTGGGCCGTGGTGCTGGGTTTGGGCGGCGCCATTGCGGCCTGGACCTATGAGCTGGGCAAGAACAATCTGCCCGGCCTGCATGGCGATGCGCGCGAGCAGGTTGAAACGCTGAGTGAGCAGGTCAAGAAACTGACGCAGGAAAAAGATCAGTTGATGAGCTCCACCAATTCCTCCGGCAGCGAACTTAGCATCGCACAGTCCGCGCAGACGCAATTGGCTGCCCAGGTCAAGGCACTGGCTTCGGAAAATGCCAAGCTCAAGGAAGACTTGGCGTTCTTCGACAGCCTGTTGCCCAGCAATCTCGGGCAGGGCATTACGATACAGCGCATGAGCGCCGAATTGCTGGCGCCGAATCAGGTGCGTTATCGCTTGCTGGTGATGCAGGGTGGGGCCGGCACCAATCAATTTACGGGTAATTTACAGCTTAGTGTCACGCTTTCGCAGTCGGGCAAAAGTGCTATCCTGAATTTTCCCGAGTCGAGCGCGACAGATCTGACGCGTTACCGGCTCGCGTTCAAGTATTACCAGCGGGTCGAAGGCGTGCTGACTTTGCCCGAGGGTGCGACTGCCAAGGCAGTAGCTGCTCGTGTTCTGGACAGAGGGCAGGTGCGCGCTCAGCAGTCAGTCAATTTGTGAGGTGATTTCATGTTGGGACGTAAAACCAAGAGCACGATCGATAGTTTGATCGGTGTGACGGCTCAGATTAATGGCGACGTCATTTTCAAGGGCGGTTTGCGTATCGATGGGCAGATTCGCGGCAACATCAACGCAGAAGCAGGGCAGCCCAGTGTTCTGGTGATTTCCGAACATGCCAGGATCATCGGCGAGGTACGCGCAGCGCATCTGATCGTCAATGGTGAAATTACCGGCGACGTGCATTCGGCTGATTTGCTTGAATTGCAGCCGAAAGCCCGCATAACTGGCAATGTGTATTACAAAGCGCTCGAAATGCACGGTGGGGCTCTGGTCTCCGGCAAGCTCAGCCACGACCAGATCGAAGAAGTCCCGGTTCTGAAGCTGGCAGCCTCGAGCGATGCATGAATTTTGAGCAGGGCTTATAATGGCCCCATTGAATACCTTGACCGTGAGTCCATCGTCCGCACAAGCAGGAGCCTGATATGAACGCCGTAGCCGAAATCACCGAAACAGCCATGCCATCCCCGATCAACTTCAGCGACAGCGCCGCCAGCAAAGTGGCGCAGCTGATCGAAGAAGAGGGCAATCCAGACCTGAAACTGCGCGTATTCGTGCAAGGCGGCGGTTGCTCAGGCTTCCAGTATGGTTTCACCTTTGACGAAATCGTCAACGATGACGACACCACCATGAGCAAGAACGGCGTTCAGCTGCTGATCGATTCGATGAGCTACCAATATCTGGTCGGCGCAGAAATCGATTACAAGGATGACCTGGAAGGTGCGCAATTCGTGATCAAGAATCCGAACGCCACCACCACTTGCGGTTGCGGTTCTTCGTTCTCGGCTTAAGATTCACGCCGAAAAGTAGGAAACCCGCAACATGCGGTGAGGCAACACATCATTTGCCGGTTTCTGATTGGCAATAAAAAAGGACGCTCAGGCGTCCTTTTTTATTACTTGCTGCTTTTCATCACTCGCGCAGGCATCTGTTGTTCAAGCCGTAAGATGCCTGCCGGATCCTGCCTCAGACTGCAAACGCCTCGCGCGCAGCCGCAACAGTCTGTTCGATGATGGCGTCGTCATGCTGGGCCGATACAAAGCCCGCTTCGAAGGCTGATGGCGCCAGGTACACGCCGGCGTCCAGCATCTTGTGGAAGAACACATTGAAGCGGGCTTTGTCGCCGGTCATGACTGCGGCATAGCTGGCCGGAATCTGGTCGGCAAAGTACAGGCCGAACATGCCACCCACCGAGTCACCGCAGAACTTGACGCCGGCGCTCTTGGCCGCTGCGCTCAGGCCCTGCACCAGCTTCTTGGTCTGGGCTCCCAGCTTTTCATAGAAACCGGCTTGCTGGATGATCTTCAGCGTCGCCAGACCGGCTGCCACGGTTACCGGGTTGCCTGACAGGGTTCCGGCCTGATACACGCCGCCCAGCGGCGCCAGATGCTTCATGATATCGGCACGACCACCAAAGGCCGCCACCGGCAAGCCGCCACCGATGACCTTGCCCAATGCGGTCAGATCCGGCGTGATGCCGAACAGCGCCTGTGCGCCGCCGAGGGCGACGCGAAAGCCCGACATCACTTCGTCGAAAATCAGGATGGCGCCGTATTGGGTGCACAGGCGGCGCATGGCTTGCAGGAACTCGGGGGTGGCGCGCACCAGATTCATGTTGCCGGCCACCGGCTCCACGATCACGCAGGCGATTTCATCGCCGGCCGCCTTGAAAGCTTCTTCCAGTTGTTCAATGTTGTTGTAATCCAGCACCAGCGTGTGCTTGGCGAAATCTTCCGGCACGCCCGCCGAGGTCGGATTACCGAACGTCAGCAGGCCGCTGCCGGCCTTGACCAGCAAGGAGTCGGCGTGGCCGTGGTAACAGCCTTCGAACTTGATGATCTTGTCGCGGCCGGTGGCGCCGCGCGCCAGGCGCAATGCGCTCATGGTGGCTTCGGTGCCGCTCGACACCAGACGGATCTGCTCGATCGACGGTACCAGCTTGATGATTTCTTCGGCCATCACGATTTCGGCTTCAGTAGGCGCGCCGAAGCTGAGACCGTTTTCGGCTGCGAGCTGCACCGCCTTCACCACATCCGGATGGGCGTGGCCGACGATGGCCGGGCCCCAGGAGCCGATGTAATCGATATAGCGCTTGTCTTCCGCGTCCCAGAAATAGGGGCCTTGCGCACGGGTGATGAAGCGCGGCGTGCCGCCCACCGAGCGGAAGGCGCGTACAGGGGAGTTGACGCCGCCCGGCGTAGTTTGCTGGGCGCGTGCGAACAGGGATTCGTTACTGGTTTGCATAATCTTTTGCGGAAAATTTAACGTGGGGGTGTAGGGTCTTCGGCTTCGCGCGCCCAGAAATAACGATCCGGGATCAGCTTGCCCATGCCCAGCCGCTGCGCGCTGCCAAGTGCTGCCAGCGTGAACTCCTGAGCCTCGGACACCGCTTCCGGGATCTCAAGGCCGTTGGCCAGCATGGCGGCAATCGCCGCCGACAGCGTGGAGCCGGCGCCGCTGAAGGAACCGGGAATACGCTGCCAGCCATCCTGGCGCAGCATGCCCGACTCGTCGAACAAGGTATTGGAGACGCCTTGCACATCGGTCTGGGTATTGGTGACGAACAGATATTCGCAACCCATTTCGATGATGCGCATGGCGTCCAGCATCAGCATGTCGGCCGGCACCGGTTCGCGCCAGGTCTCGGCCAGCCGCGCCAGCTCGACGGCAGAGGCCAGCATCAGCGTGGTCTGCGGAATCAGCAACTCGCGAATCGCGATCAGGCGATCGTCTTCGTCGTCCTGATTCGACAGCATCGAAATGAAGGGATCCAGGATCAGCGGCACATCCGGGTAATCGGATACGATCTCGGCGATCGCCGAAATGTTCTCGATGCTGCCGACCGCGCCGACCTTGAAGGCGGCGACCGGCATGTCTTCCAGAATCACGCGGGCCTGATCGGCGACCCAGTCGACGTCGATGATCTGCACGTCTTCGACTCGCGCGGTGTCGCTGATGAGGATGGAAGTAACTACCGACAGCCCATGACAGCCCATTGCGGCGAATGTGGCCAGGTCAGCCTGAATGCCGGTTGCCCCGACCGGATCGGCAGCGCCGAAGGTCAGGATGAGGGGAGAAGTTTGGTTTTGCACGTCGAGTAGATTAAGATATCTGGTTTACCATTTTACTTGATTGATTTGAGGGATAGTCAGCCGTGAGCAATAGCCAAACTGAATTCAAGACCTGGATGTGCCTTATCTGTGGTTGGATCTACGACGAGGAGGCAGGCCTGCCGGAAGAGGACATCGCTCCCGGAACCCGCTGGGAAGACGTGCCCATGAACTGGACCTGTCCGGAATGCGGGGCCCGCAAGGAAGACTTTGAAATGGTGCAAATCTGATCCTTGCCGATCGGTTTTGCCTGCCAAACGGCGTCTTTCCGGGCGCCGTTTGATTTGCATCAAACCTTCTTGCACTATTTTTGAGGCGAGCCGAAGGTGCCGCTCGCTGCTTGTTGTAAGCCTGTTTCAGACCTCTGAATTCCGCATGCCAGCTGACCTGGCGCGCGTTCGCCCCTTCTTTTGAGATTCCTCTGCGCAGCGTTTTGCACACTGGATTTCTGCCTTTGCGCAGCTCATCTCCAGCGCCATTGACACGACGCTCCTCCATGCCATCCTCTGCAGCGGCGCAGTTCATCTGATGCACGTCCGCACATTGTCATCGAGCAATATTTCTCTGTTTTTACTTTACTTATGTTGATATTTGGTTAATTCTTTGGGCGGCCGAAATGGAAATCCTTTCGCCCAATTACGCAGGGAAGCTGTGCCTATTCAAGTTCTGCCGCCTGGCAAATTTTGCTACAGTGACCTGATCCCCGACCAGCCTGGATCTCGACTCAGCGAAAAAGCATGACGAATCAAGACGATGCCGCATTGCACATTCTTGTGGTGGACGACAGCAACACGATACGCCGATCGGCGGATTTGTTTCTGACGCAGGCCGGTTATCAGGTCACGCTGGCGGAAGATGGTTTCGATGCCTTGTCGAAGATCGCGGCACAGACGCCCGGACTGATTTTTTGCGACATTCTGATGCCGCGCATTGACGGCTATCAGCTGTGCGCGCTGCTCAAGCAAAACGAACGCTATCGGGATATCCCGATTGTGATGCTTTCATCCAAAGACAGCCTGTTCGACCGAGCGCGCGCGTCGCTGGTCGGCGCGGATGAATATCTGACCAAGCCTTTCAGCAAGGAGAGCTTGCTGCAAACCGTCAGCGCGCAGATCAACGCGGGCCATCCGGGGAAGGACTGACCGATGATGGATCTCATGATTTTCTCTATGCCAAGGTATGGGAGCGCATGAGTGAGAATAAAGAAGATATTGGTGGTCGATGACTCGCCGACTGACCGTTACGTACTGAGCGGCATTCTTGAAAAGAATGGTTTTTCGGTCGACACGGCAACCAACGGCGACGACGCGATCGAAAAAATCCGGGCCGACCGTCCGCAACTGGTGCTGCTCGATGTGGTCATGCCCGGCAAGAACGGTTATCAGGTCACGCGCCAGATCGCACGCGATCCGGAATTGCGCGACTTGCAGATCATGATGTGCAGCGTCAAGAGCCAGGAGACCGATCGCATCTGGGCCTTGTGTCAGGGCGCCTGCGAATACATCGTCAAGCCGGTCGATGAGCAGGAGTTGCTGTCCAAGATTGATGCCATCGATTGAAACAGGCTTGCATTGAAGCGATTTCACCCGATGACTATGTCGAGCGCCCGTTCACAGGCGCTTTCCCAGTAAAGAACTAGCCACGATGATGTCCGACTCATCCGACCCACAGTCACAGAGAGCACCCGAGGCGCACCAGGGCAGTCTGCCCGGCATCCGCACGCGCCTCGGCTTGCAGGAATTTCAGGCGCGTCTCCTGCAGCGCATGGAGGCGGCACGCGACGAGACCATGCAAGTGCGCCGGCTGGGCGCAATGATAGGCGGCATCAACTGTCTGATCGATTTGTCCGAAGCCGGTGAAATCATTCCGATGATGCCGCTGATGCCGCTGACGCGTGTACCTCTGACGCGCGACTGGTATCTCGGTCTGGCCAATATTCGCGGCAATCTGGTCGGCATCGTCGATCTGCAGCGCTTTCAGGGCGGCAACTCGCAAGTCATCGGCAAGGAAAGCCGGCTGCTGACGCTTTCGGCCTCGCTCTCCCCCAATTGCGGATTGCTGCTGACGCAGGTGCTGGGTTTGCGTCACATCAGCGAAATGATGTTGCAGCCGGGCGCCAGCGCATCCTTTGCAAGACTGCCCGGCGTGCGTCAGCATTATCGCGACAAGCAGGGCGTGGAGTGGACCGAAATCGGCCTCACAGCTTTATTGAGCGATCCTGATTTTCTGCGTATTGGTTTATAGGGCTTTTAGGCTTGATAGGATTGACGCTTTATAAGCCGCTTGAGATCAGCAAAATATGCAGAAGATGAAGGCCGGCCGCGCGCCAACAAGAATTCGAATGAGGAGTCTCAGTCATGGCATTCCAATTGCCGCGCCTGTCGAATAGGAAAAATCCAGCCGCTGTGCCGCCGACATCGAAGGCCGCAGCGGCGTCGGCTATGCCTGCCGCTGCGGCCGGCGGCCGCATGAGCGATGTGGAAGAAATCATGCAAAGGTATAGAAACACCCGCCTGCCTTTCATCAGCAAGCAATCTTTGCGCAGCCAGACGCGCATCCTGTTGTTGCTGCTCGGCTTGTCGCTGATCCTGACCTTCTTCATGCTGTGGCTGGGTTCCCAAAACTACATCCACGCCACATTGCAGACCCACATTACCGCCGATCTGGTGATGCACTCGCAGCGCATCGGCAAGGCCGTGCCCAATGCCATCCAGGGCAACAAGGAAGCCTTCAACCAGCTGAGCGAAAGCCGTCGCGAATTCAATCGCGGCCTGACCCTGTTGTCGCAGGGCGGCAGCTATGAAAGTTACAGTATTTTGCCGCCGGAGCCGGCGATGCGTCCGGTACTCAACGACGTCAGAAAAATCTGGGATCACACCGACAAGGCTTCCGCCACCATTCTCAATCTGGAAAAGGAACTGACCGGCTTCGGTGCCACGCTGAAGCGGCTCAATACCTTGTTGCCGACCCTGCTTGATCTGAGCGAGCAGATATCCATGCTGCAATCGCAGGCCAACAGCTCGCCGCGCGAAGTCGCCGCCGCCGGACAGCTGGTCTTGCTGACCTTGCGGCTGGGGCGCAGCGCCAACGAGTTTCTGACCTCGGAAGGGGTCAATCCCGAGACCGCATTTCTGCTGGGCAAGGATGTCAATACCTTTCACGACATCATCGACGGCTTCCTCAACGGCAGCGAGCTGCTGCGCCTGAATGCGGTCAAGGACAAGGACCTGCATGACAAGCTCGAAGAGCTGCGCAAGGTGTTCGGCGAGTATCAGCCCATGGTCGCCAACATCCTCGGCAATCTGCAGAATTTCATCGCCGCCAAGCAATCCGAGCAGCTGGTGTTTCTTGAAAATGAAATGCTGAAGAAGCATCTCACGGTGCTGCAAAACGATTATCGGGTAGCGCAGGAGTCGCGCTCCTGGACCTTCTGGCTGATGTTGCTGGGCATGGCGTTCGCGCTGTTGTGCGGCATCGGCATCGCCTGGGTGCAATTGCAGAGCAGCCGGCGCAATGCCGCCGACGCCGAGTTGCGGCGGCAGGAAGCAGAGGCCCAGCGTCTGCAGGCGCAGCAACAGGAAGAGCGAGCGATCCGCACCAACGCCAGCAATCAGGCGGCAATTTTGCGGCTCATGAACGAGTTGCAAAAGGTGGCCGATGGCGACCTCACCGTGCACACCACGGTGTCGGAAGACATCACCGGCGCCATCGCCGACTCGGTCAATTACACGGTGGAAGCGCTGCGCGGATTGGTGGGACAGGTGACGCAAACCGCTTCCAAGGTGGCCGCCACCTCCGACCACGTCAAAAAGACCACCACCGAGCTGACCATGGCCGGCCAGAAGCAGGCGCGGCGGATTCAGGAGACCGGACAATCGATGCTGGAGATGTCGATCCAGATTACCGAAGTCTCCATCTCCGCCAATGAATCGGCCGACGTCGCGCGCCACTCGGTGGTGGTGGCCGAACGCGGCGCGCGGGCGGTGGAAGATGCGGTTAAGGGCATGAACGAGATCCGCGAGCAGATACAGGAAACCTCCAAACGCATCAAGCGCCTGGGCGAATCCTCGCAGGAAATCGGCGAGATCACCGAGCTGATTTCCGACATCACCGAACAGACCAATGTGCTGGCGCTGAACGCGGCGATTCAGGCGGCATCGGCCGGTGAAGCCGGGCGCGGATTTTCGGTGGTGGCGGAAGAAGTGCAGCGACTGGCGGAGCGTTCAAGCGCCGCCACGCGCCAGATAGGCGCGCTGGTGCGCATGATTCAGAGCGACACCAACGACGCCGTCGGCGCAATGGAAAAATCGACCAGCGAAGTGGTGGCGGGCACCAAGTTGTCGGACGCCGCCGGCGCCGCCTTGTCCGATATTCGCAGCGTGTCCAACCAACTGGCCGAGCTGATTCAGGGCATGTCCTCGTCCACCGGACATCAGGCGATTTCGGCCAACAGCGTGGCGCAGAACATCCAGAACATCCTGACCGAAAATGAGATCATCGAGCAAAGCCGCGAGCAGGTGCTGTCGCTGTTCAACGAATTGTGGGATTCCGCCGAGCAGTTGAAGAACTCGGTGGCGCGCTTCCGCGTGACGATTTCCTGACGCCGTACCGGAACCTGGAACCTGCAATGACCCGCACCACCACCGACGCCACAAGCAATGAGCCGCGCGGCAATGCGCGTGCATCCTCCCATTCCGGAAACGCCGGCGACGCAAGCAAAGTGGCGGTCAAACATTCGAGCGCGGCATCTTCCCGGACTGCGGTCGATGATGCCTTGCTGATCCTGCATCCAGCTCTGTCTGCGTTGTATTCCCATTTGCGAGATCGCAGCGAGCAGTTGATGGCCGCCGCTGCCGAGCAGGGCGAAGCTGCAGATCAAGTCCAGCGCTCCGCCTGGCGCAAGCTCTGCGCCGAATTGGCACAAGCCTGCGCCGCCTTGCAGATCGCCGGCGCCCATGCCGAGCACAAGGTACTGGCTTGTGTAACGCAAGCCTTGCACAGCACAGACCTGCCGCTTGAACCTGCTGAACCGGATGCTCGGTTTGCACCGGCAGCGCAGCCGGAGCCGCGCCTGCATCTCTTGCCCATGCTGCTCAGCCTGCTGCACAGCTTGCAGCACATGCTGGACGAGCTGCGTGAAGGGCGGGCGATGAGCGTACTGCAACTGTTTCCGCTGTATCGCAAGATGAAAGACTTGCTGGGCGACGCCGCCCCGCATCCGGCCCAGTTCTTCCCTGAATATCGGGCCGATACGCCGGCCGTAGCATCGCTGCATGGGGCGCGTGGCCCCGCTGAAGTCGCGATTGACCTGAGCGCGCGCCGCCGCGAATTCGAACACGCCTTGCTGCACCATCTGCATGAGCAGAACCGCAGCCTGGCCTTCACCCATCTGCAGATCTTGCGTAGCATCGTCAGTGAAGTTGCGCGCTCGGGGCCGGTGCATGCAGATCCTGCGCTGGCACAGATGTGGACGCTGCTGGCAGGCTGTCTGCACGGTATCGCGGATGCTGACTTCTTCATCGACCTGTATGCCAAACAATTACTCGGTAATGTGAACCGGCAACTGCGCAAGCTGGTGCAGAACGAAGCGGTCGCGGATCAAAAGCTGGTGCGTGAAGCGCGCTTTCTGCTGGAGATGTATGCAGGTGATGGCGCACATTTGCATCTGTCTGAAGCGGATCGTCAGCAATATCTGCACCATGTCAGAGCCGTGCCCGAGATGCGTACGCTTCAGGATGCCGGTGCGGCGGGGGGGGCTGTCGTCATCCGGCAGGGTTTGCTGATACAGACCCTGCAGCAACTCATGCAGGTACAGGATGCCTGGATCCGCCTGCCCGGCGCCGATGCCGATCACTCCACCGCCTATGAGCAAGACATGGCGCGGCTTACCGAGTGCGGGATTCAGTTGGGACTCATGCCCTTGTCCGAATTATTGACGGCACTCGACTCGATGACGCCGGAACTCGCGCAGGCCGCGCACCGCACCGAGGTGAGTCTGCAATTCGGTTATTGCCTGTTGTTCATCGAGCATTGTCTGAATCGTTTGGATACCTTCGGCGACCTGCAGGCTGAGCAGCTGTCGGTCGAAGTGAATCAGATGGTGCAGCAACTGATCTCGGTCTTGTTCGGTGCCGAGCGTGCCTGTCCGCCCCGCAGCCTTGAACAGCACGTGGCTGACAGCAGCCGGCACGATGCCGAGCGCGTTGCGGCGGAACAGGCCTTGTCCGTGCTTGATGCCGTCCAGCAAAAACTGGACGGACACTGGAGCGACATGCCTGCCCCGGCGAATGCTGTCGCCGCTGATGAGCAAAACAGCGGCGCCACGCTGTATGGCGCCAGCGCGCATTCATTGAGGCAGATCGCCGCCGTGCTGGAGGTCGCCGCGCTGCATCCGGCCTGGAAGCTGGCACAGCAGATACAGCAGGCCTTGCAGCGTTTGCAGGAACTCGGCAGCGAGCAAGCGGCAGAAAATAAGGCCAAGCTGACATCGCTGCGGCCAACCTTGATACGCGATCTGCTCCTGCTGGAACGCAGCCTGGTGCGATGGCAACGCAATCCTGCGAGCGCAGGTGTGCGTTGCTTCGATGCTGCCGCCTACGCCGTGGCGTCGCCGGGGCCGAAGTCGGTTACACAGGTGCTCTCGCCAACGCAGGCCGCTGAAACGAATCAAGCAGACCAAGCAGACCAAGCAGATCAAGTCCATCTTGAGGATGAGGCAAACCATCCAGACGTCTTTGCCTTCACTGACGAGCCTGAAGCCGCAAGCACAGAACCTGAGCAAACCATTGCGGCCGAAGAGGTCGATTTCGAATTGCTGGATGTGTTCCTGATCGAGGCTGACGAGATTCTCGGCCAGATGAATGCGGTGCTGGACCAGCTGCATGCTCTGGCCGCAGGCGACGGCATGCCGCTGATCAAAGAGCTGCGCCGTCAATTTCATACGCTCAAAGGCAGCGGCCGCATGGTCGGATTGAATGCGCTGGGCAGCGCCGCTGCCGCAGTGGAGCGTGTGCTGAATCAGCGACTCGGCGACAGCCGCAAGCCTGAGCCCGAACTGCTTGCGCTGCTGGATCTGGCGGCGGCGCGCATGCAGGCCTGGGTCAAGGATCTGCACCAGCAGAAATTCGGCACCTGCGATCCGAAAGCCTTGGTTGCGGTAGCAGAGGGATTGCTTGGCGCGACGCGCGATGAAGAAGCCGAGGGCTTCTCGCCAATGGACGCGCCTGCGCTTGCCGGCGGCACAAAGGCTGCCGAGGTAGATGAGTCTGAGCCCATCGCCGGCGCGAAGGAACAATCCGGCCACGATCCTGTAGCCGATAAGGAAACTGAACTCGCGGCCGAGTCGCCTGCCATCAACCTGTTGCAGATAGGCGAGCTGCAACTGCCGCGTGTGCTGTTCGAGATCTACACCGAAGAGGCCACGCGCCTGTTGCAGAGTCTGTGGCAAAGCTTTTCGGCCTGGCGCGCAGCAGGGGCATCGCCCGAGCTGCCGGACGCCATGTGGCGCACCGTGCACACGCTCAAGAGCAATGCTGCAGCAGTGCGTCTGCTGCCCGTGCTGAAGATCGTGGAAAGGCTGAATCTGCTGCTGCATCAACTGCAGCGGCAACCGCGTCAGTTGACGACTGTGCAGCTCGATGTTCTGTCCGACGCCATTCAGGCGACGCGGCAAATGTTGCAGCAGTTTTCAGCGGCGCAAATGCCGGCCGTGCGTCAGGATATGGCGCAGGCGCTGGACGATTTGATCCTCGGCCTGAGTAAGGTGGCGGACGCCGAGGATGCTGTCACCAATGCCGCTGCAGACGCGCCCGCACACGGCAGTGCGGATGATCCGGCTGCCGCTATCCCCGGCGTCACTGACGATATCGTCGATGACATCGATGGGGAGCTGTTGCCGGTGTTCCTGGAAGAAGGGCGCGATCTGTTCCCTCCCATCGGCGAAGCGCTGCAGAAGTTGCGGGCAACACCCGGCGACAAGACCTTGATCGCTTCCATGCTGCGTCCGCTGCACACGGTCAAGGGCAGTGCCCGCATGGCCGGGGCGATGCGGCTGGGGCAACAGATGCATGAGCTGGAAAGCCGTATCGAAGCGCTGGAACGCAGCGCGAGCGGAGTCGCCGCCAGCGTTGAAGAGATCGACGCCTTGCTGGCGCACTACGATGCCGGCTTGCACATGTTCGAACGCTTGCAGAGTCCGGCGGCGGGCGCCGGTATTGATAGCAGGACCGCAGCCGCCGCTTCGCCGGCCGCAGCGCCTGTCGCGCAGTCCAATGCCGGCGACACGGGCGGGACTCAGGTGAAGGCGCCGACCTCGCTCTTCTCCAGCATCACCAGCAGTGAAACGCGCCGCAGCCGCAATCGCGGCGATGAGGCACATGCCGGGCGGCCCGACGCCGATATCAAAACCCCGGTGCCGCTGGTGCGGATTCGCGCCAGTGTGCTGGATCAGTTGCTGAATCAGGCCGGCGAAATTTCCATCTCGCGTTCGCATCTGGAAACTGAAACCGAGCTGCTGCGCCAATGCGCGGCCGAATTGGCTGACAACATCTCCAAGCTGAGCACGCAGATGCGCGAGGTCGAGATTCAGGCCGAGATCCGCATCGCCGCCTCGGATCGTTCGCAGCTCGACAGCACCCAGTTCGATCCGCTGGAGCTGGATCGTTTCACGCATCTGCAGGAACTGACGCGCATGATGGCCGAGAGTCTGAACGACGCCTTGTCGCTGCAGAAGACCTTGATCGGCGCGGTCGATAAAACCCAGAGCGGCCTGACGCGTCAGGCGCGTCTTACACGCGATCTGCAGCGTGAACTGATGCACGCGCGCATGGTGCAGTTCAACAGTCTGGAAGAGCGTCTGCACCGGCTGGTGCGGCAAATGGCCAAGGAGACCGGGAAGGAGCTGGAGCTGGAAGTGATCGGTTCCGGTGTTGAACTGGATCGCAGCATTCTGGAAAAAATGATAGGCCCTTTCGAGCATCTGCTGCGCAACTCGGCGGTACACGGCATCGAGAGCGTCGATCAGCGCGTGCGCGCCGGCAAACCGGTATCCGGCCGCCTGCGCTTGCAGGTCCGGCAAGAGGGCAACGAAGTCATGATGCGCATGTCGGACGACGGCCAGGGACTGGATTTGCCGCGCATTCGTGCCAAGGCAATACAGCAAAAGCTGCTGGCGGCGGATCAGCAGATCGGCGATGCGCAATTGATGGACGTCATTTTCGAACCGGGCTTTTCCACCAGCGGCGACGTCACTGCGCTGGCCGGGCGCGGCGTCGGCATGGATGTGGTGCGCTCGGAAGTGACCGCACTCGGCGGTCGTATCTCCATCGATTCGCAAGCCGGGCAGGGTACCCGTTTCACCATGCATCTGCCGCTGACGCTGGCGGTGACGCAGGTCACTTTGCTCAGCCTGGGGCGGCAGATTTACGCGATTCCCACGGTGCTGGTCGAAAAGGTGCTGCAACTGCGCGACGCCGCGCTGGAGCAGGCGTTGCAGAACAACGTGGTGGAGCACAAGGGCCGCAAGGTCTCGCTGCATGAATTGTCGGGTTTGCTGGGCGAGGCCGACATCGGCCTGGCGCGCGAGCAGTCGCTGCCGGTGATCTTCGTCAAGAGCGGCAACGATCTGGTGGCCATCATGGCCGATCGCGTGATCGGCAATCGCGAAGTGGTGACCAAGCACATCGGGCCGCAGTTGTCGCACATGGTCGGCATCGTCGGCGCCACCATTCTCGGCGGCGGCGAGATCGTACTGATCCTCAACCCGGTGTTGCTGGCGCAGCGCAACGGCTATCGCGAAGCGCTGCTGCGGCCGCGTGCACCGGTGGTGGCCGATCAGCGCAAGCTGGTGATGGTGGTGGACGACTCGCTGACGGTGCGCAAGGTGACCCAGCGCCTGCTGCAGCGTGCCGGGTATCGCGTGCTGCTGGCCAGCGATGGACTGGACGCGGTGCAGCAGTTGCAGCAGGTGGTGCCCGACATCTTCCTGGTGGATATCGAAATGCCGCGCATGGATGGCTTTGCGCTGGTGCGCCATTTGCGCGATCACAGCGCCACCGCCGCCTTGCCCATCGTCATGATTACCTCGCGCGCCGCCGCCAAGCATCGCGCGCGCGCCATGGCGCTGGGCGTCAACGAATATCTGGGCAAGCCGTATCAGGATCAGGTCTTGCTGAAGCTGATCCGGCAGTTCACGCAGGATCAGCCCGCCGCGGCGGAACCCGAGGCCGAAGCGCTGAGCCTGCCGGATGAAGGCGAATGAGCCTGATGCTCAGGTGAAGGCAAGATCATCCGGCGCCGACAGCGTAAAATAGCGGGCTTGCCGGGCTGCACCAAGCTGCGCTGCACCGGCCCGGATCAGCAAGCTCGCAAACGCCCGCATCAGCCGAGGTCAAAAATTAACTCCACGCTCGTCTCCATTCTATTGGCCACCACGGTCGCCGGCGTCATCAGCATCACCGCTGCCGCCATATTCTCCTTTGCGCTCCTGTCGCGCATGGTGGAGCGCCTGGTCAGCCTGTCGGTCGGCATCATGCTCTCGACGTCGCTGCTGCATGCGTTGCCGGAGGCTTTCGAATCCGACGCCGATTCGCATACCCTGTTCGCGACCTTGCTGGGCGGCCTGCTGGCTTTCTTCCTGCTGGAAAAAATGGCGATCCTGCGTCATTCGCATCACCACGAGGAAGACGGCCACGGCCATCATCACGGGCATGACAAGAAAGAAGCGGGCAAGGCCGGATGGATGATTCTGGTCGGCGACGGCCTGCACAATTTCACCGATGGCATTCTGATTGCTGCGGCCTTTCTGGCTGATCCGCATCTCGGTCTGGTGACCGGCCTGGCCATCATCGCGCATGAGATTCCGCAAGAGATCGGCGACTTCATCGTGCTGCTCAATGCCGGTTTCTCACGCACCCGCGCCTACGTCTACAACCTGATCTGCAGCCTGATGGCGGTGCTGGGCGGCTTGCTCGGTTACCTGATGCTGGAGCGCGGCATGCAGTGGATTCCCTATGTGCTGGTGTTCGCCTCGTCCGGCTTCATCTACATCGCCGTCAGCGATCTGATGCCGCAGATGCAGCGCCGCGCAAGCTGGCGTGAGACCGTGCCGCAGGTGATTCTGATCGGCGCCGGCGTGGCGATCGTGCTGTTTCTGACGCGTCACGCACATGCGCATTAACTCTGGCTGGAGTCTCAGCGGCGCCGGTTTCCGGATCTCTTCGTATCATGACGGCGCGGCCGGATCGGACGGCACATCAGTTTGACGGCGACGCTGATCACCATTCCCAGCAGACCCAGCAATACCAGTATCGATTCAGACACAATGCTTCCCCTTGAGCGATGAACTTGCAGCAGCTGCAAGCGAGGCCGGCGCACATGATGCGCACGGCGTTGCGGCGAGAGGGACTGTAAGGCTGAAGCGCCAGGCCGCGCCAATATCAAATACGGTCGCGCTCTATCTCGAAACGGCATGACGATGATTTCAATCCGGCAGCTCAGATACTTTGTGGAAATCGTGGCGGCGGGCAGTTACACGCGCGCCGCCGAGCGGCTGTATGTCGCGCAATCGGCCTTGAGTCGCCAGATCAAGGAGCTGGAAGCCGACATGGATGTGCTGCTGTTGCGGCGCGATGCGAAGCAGATCGAGTTGACTCTGGCCGGGCAGGACTTCTACGACAAGGCGCGCAAGATCCTGGACGACATCGAACAGGCGGTCGGCCAGGCGCGGCAGATTGCGGTGGGCGGCAGCGGCGTGATAAGGCTGTTGCATTCGACCTCGGTGCCCTTGACGCCGCCGCTCGGGCCGGGACTGAATCTGGCGCTGCAGGGTTTTCCGGGCGTATCGCTGGAGATTTCGCAGGCCTCCTCGGAACATCAGGCGCAGGAAATCGAAGAGGGGCGCGCCGATCTCGGTCTGGCCCGTCTGCCGGTGCTGCGTACGCACGCGCACGTGGAAATGCTGGAGCTGTACAGCGAACAAATGGTGGTGGCCTTGCCGCAGCAGCATCCGCTGGCGCGCCGACGGGGCCTGGCCCTGGCCGAGTTGCGCGAACAGCGGTTTGTTTCGCTGCCGCACAAGGCGCGCGGCGGCCTCAGCTATCTGGTGGCGCAGCAATGCATCGCCAGCGGTTTCTTCCCGGTAGCGGCGCGCGCGACCTCGCGCAAGGCTTCGTTGCTGAGTCTGGTGAGCGCGGGTTTCGGCATCGCCATCGTACCGCGCAGCATGCGTGAGATTTCGGTATCGGGCGTGCTGTTCGTGCCGCTCAAGGATGAGGATTTCTGTTCGCCGGTGGCATTGATGTATCGCCGTGACGCGCCGGCGCTGGTGGCGAAATTCGTCGCGGCTTTTGTGGCGCAGCAGAAGCTTTTTGCCGACGGCTGATTGCTGCCGGAACGATGGTCTGGGTGCCGATGGATATTAAAAACCGGCGCTATTCTGCAAGGAATGGCGCCGGTTTTTTATGACGCAGCGGGCTGCTGGCTGCAGCTCAAGTCACGGCTGATTCTGACAAGTCAGGCGCCGGTCGCTACCGGACGCGATACATCCGAACTCCATTCGCTCCACGATCCCGGATACAGGCTGGCGCCGGCCAGCCCGGCGACTTCCAGCGCCAGCAGATTGTGGCAGGCGGTGACGCCGGAGCCGCACTGCATGATGGCGGCCTGCGGATCGCCAATCACGCTCAGCCATTCTTCACGCAGTTGCGCAGCCGGCTTGAAGCTACCGTCGGCTTGCAGATTGTCCTTGAAGAAGCGATTGCGCGCGCCCGGGATGTGGCCACCGGTGGCGTCCAGGGTTTCGTTCTCGCCGCGGAAGCGATCGGCGGCGCGGGCGTCGACGATGGTCATCTTCTGCGATGTCAGGTTATCCAGCACCGCTTGCACATCGACGGTCTTGGTGATCGAAGTCAGATCCTGAATATTGCCGGGGTGCGGGAGCGCTGCAGGGCTTTCTTTGCTCAGCGGTTCGCCGAGCGCCTGCCAGGCGGCAAGGCCGCCGTCCAGCACCGCCACATCGCTGTGGCCGATCCAGCGCAGCAGCCACCACAGGCGCGCCGCGAACATGCCGCCGTGCGCATCGTAGGCGACCACCTGGGTGTCGTTGTTGATGCCGAGATGGCGCATCGCGTTGACGAAACTCTGGCGATCCGGCAAGGGATGGCGGCCGTGAAAGCGGCCGTCAGGCGTGGTCTTGGCGCCCGACAGTATCTGATCCAGATGGGCGAAGTGCGCTTGCGGAATATGGCCTTCGGCATAGGCATTGCTGCCGGCCTCGGGATTGGTCAGATCGTGACGGCAATCGACCACCACCAGATTCAGGTATTGCGCGCGGGCCTTCAGTTCTGTTGCGGAAATCAGGGTGTTGTAGATCATGGATCGTTTCTCCTTAGACTTCGGTGGCGATCGGGTCGACCGCCGGTACGTTCTTGGCTGTTTTCTGCGAACGCTGATTGTAAAAAGTGGCCACTATGCCGCTGGCGAGGATGATAGCAAGTCCGGTCCAGCCGACCCAGCCCGGCGCGTCGCTCCAGATCAGCACGCCCCACACGCTGGAAAACACGATCCCGGTGTATTGCAGATTGGCGGTCACCAGCGTGTTGCCGAGACGGTAGGCGCGCGTCATGGCCATCTGCGCCAGCGTGGCGGTGAGACCGACCGTGAATACCAGCGCCAGTCCGGTCGGCGTGTGCGCATGCAGCAGCGGTATTTCGCTGACCGCCACGTTGCCCAGCAGACCGGCCACTACGCCGGTCAGGGAAAAATAAAATACCACGCGATATTCAGGCTCGCCCAGCAGGCCGAGTTTGCGCACCTGCAAATACACCAGCGCGGACAGCACGCCGGAGGACAGCGCAATCGCACCGCCCAGCAACTGGTCGCCATTCAGCGAAGGCCGCATCAGCATGGCGACGCCGATGAAGCTCAGCACCACGGTGCCGGCCAGGCCCCACTCAAAGCGCTTGCCGCCCTTCCACCAGCCGGTGAGAAACAGGATGACCGCAATCCAGATCGAGGACATGTAGTTGAGCGCCGTGGCGGTGGCGACCGGCAGCAGCGAGAAGGAGTAGAACCACATCCACAATGCGGTGACCCCGAAAAAGCCGCGAATCAGGTGATCTTTGGGGAAGGGGGTGCGCAAGCTGCCGCCCTTGATCCGAACCAGGCAAATGATGAAGAAGCAGCCGACCAGGCCCCGGCACAATACGATCTCGGCGGTGGTGTAGTAGTTTCCGGCCAGTTTGGCGCAGACGCCCATGATGGAAAAAAGAAACGAGGCGACGAGCATCCAGAGCGATTGCATGGCGTGAAGATAAGTAAAAGTGGGCGGGATAAGTGCTGCGTATTATTTTTATAAGCGACGCGGACGATGCTGGCAGACCGCGCCAGGGTAAATTGATCAGCGGAATGGCCTGAGCCACGCAAGCGACCACAAAACAAAACGGCGCCGGATCAAAGCACAACAAAGCAAAAGCACAGCGGCAAACACATAAAGCAAAAACGGCAGTGCCCGGCTTGGACTGTCAAGCCGGGCACTGCCGTTTCAGATCAAGTCGGGCGATGCAATTTTTGCAACATTTTGGCCGTCGCCCAACTTCGGTTCGGACTGGGCGGGATATGGCGTGCCCATCACCGGGCCGGCACTTCGATACGTGAGCGATACCATTCATGGAAATGCTGCATGCCGTCTTCCATCGGCGACTGATACGGGCCGACTTCGCTGGTGCCGCGTTGCATCAGGATGCGACGGCCGGCGTCCATGCGCAGCGCGATCTCGTCGTCCTCGACACAGGTTTCCATGTAAGCGGCGCGCTCGGCTTCCACCATTTCGCGTTCGAACAGGGCAATTTCCTCCGGGTAATAAAACTCGACCACGTTGGTGGTTTTCTGCGGGCCGCTCGGCCACAGCGTCGATACCACCAGCACGTGCGGATACCACTCGACCATGATGTTGGGATAGAGGGTGAGCCAGATCGCGCCGTATTTCGGCGGCTTGCCGTTGTTGAACTGCAGCAGTTTTTCCTGCCATTTGCGATAGGTGGGCGAGCCGGACTTAGCCAGGCCGTGGTTTACGCCCACGGTCTGCACGCTGTAGTCCTTGCCGAATTCCCAGCTCAGATCCTCGCAGCTGACGAAGTTGCCCAGGCCCGGATGGAAAGGCTCGACGTGATAGTCCTCCAGATAAACCTCGATGAAGGTCTTCCAGTTGTAGTCGCATTCATGGACTTCGACGTGGTCGAACAGGTAGCCCGAGAAATCCAGGTCCTTGGCCACGCCCAGTTGCCGCAGCTTGTCGGCCACATCGACGCCATTGGCTTCGAACAGCAGGCCGTTCCAGTTCTGCAGCGGCGTCGTGGACAGGTTGAGGCACGGCGTTTCGCCGAAATGCGGCGCGCCGATGAGTTCACCCTTCAGGTCGTAGGTCCAGCGATGCAGAGGACAGACGATGTTGCGCGCGTTGCCGCGGCCGTCAAGCATCTTGGCCTGGCGATGGCGGCAGACATTGGAGACGAGCTCTATGCCTTGCGCATTGCGCACCAGCATGCGGCCTTCGTTTTCCCACGCCAGCGTCGCATAGTCGCCGGTTTCGGGCACCATCAGCTCATGCCCGGCGTAGCGCGGACCCTGAAGGTAGAGCTGCTGGATTTCCCGCTGAAACAGCGGGTCGTCAAAGTAGACGCTGACAGGTAGTTGCGCGTTTGATCGCGCCAGTTTGGCAAAAGTAGCAAGATCGGACATTTCCGCCCCCAAATTAATTCGCACCAACCTAAGAGAGAAAATCCGTAAAAACCTGTGTTCAAATAATATGAAGAGGAAATTTCGGACAGAACGCGAGATTATGCCATAAAGCCCCTGGAACGGGGCTGAGGTGGGGCCGGGCGGCATGTAAATTCGCCATTAATCCGGCATAAATACCTCATATTACGAAGCATTTAAGCGCAGAATCGGGCCTCAGCAGGCTTGAGTCGCTGCGAATCCGATGGTTTGATCTAAAATAGCGGGTTAGTTTTCCAAATTTATCGATATGCCAAAAATTTCCGCGAAATCCGCGACAGAGACCGCGCCCGCTTCCTTCGAAGACGCGATGCAGGAGCTGGAGCAACTGGTGGTACAGATGGAAGCCGGAGAGCTGCCGCTGGAAGCCTCGGTTGCCGCCTACAAGCGCGGTTCGGAACTGGTGAAATTCTGCGCGGCCCAGCTGGACAAGGTCGACAGCCAGGTCAAGGTGCTTGAGGGCGACATGCTCAAGCCGTTCAGCGCCGACCAGACTGCCGGCGAGGACGACTGATGAGCGCACGTCTCGGAGCTTCGCTGTCGTTTCTGGACTGGATGCAGGGCGTGCAGACCGCCATGGAGCAGGTGCTGGATCGCTTCCTGCCGACGCTTACCCAGGTGCCGGCCAAGCTGCATGAAGCCATGCGCTATACCGCGCTGGACGGCGGCAAGCGCGTGCGCCCGCTGCTGGTGTTCGCCGCCGGCGATCTGTTCGACACGCCGCTGCCGCTGCTGGAACGCGCCGCCGCCGCCCTCGAAATGATCCACGTCTATTCGCTGGTGCATGACGACATGCCGTGCATGGACGACGATGCCCTGCGTCGCGGCAAGCCGACCGTGCATGTGAAATACGATGAGGCCACCGCGCTGCTGGTAGGCGATGCGCTGCAGGCGCAGGCTTTTGCGGTGATGTCGGATGCGGTCGGTTTGAGCGAGCTTGATGCCGTAGCCACCATGCAGCGTCAGCTGGGCATGGTGCAATTGCTGGCGCAGGCCGCCGGTTCGGCCGGCATGTGCGGCGGTCAGGCGATCGATCTGGCCAGCGTCGGCATGACCTTGTCGCTGGCCGAACTGGAACAGATGCATAGGCTCAAGACCGGCGCCTTGCTGCGCGCCTCTGTAATGCTGGGGGCGATGGGCGGCAAGACGCTTACGGCGGCGGAAAGCGCGGCTTTGGACGAATATGCAGGCGCAGTCGGGCTGGCGTTTCAGGTGGTGGATGACATTCTCGACGCCACCGCCGACTCGGCCACGCTGGGCAAGACCGCCGGCAAGGATGCGGCAGACAACAAGCCGACTTATGTTTCGATACTCGGCCTGGGCGAATCGCAGGCGCTGGCTGAAAAGCTGCGCGGCAATGCGCACCAGGCGCTTGCGCCCTTTGGCGACAAGGCGCGCCGCCTGCGTGAACTGGCGGACCTGATCGTGCAGCGCAAGGCATGAGGATGCAAAAGATGGTCCGGAAAATATAAAAGCAACATGAACACGGACGATCCGGCGCAAGCCTTCAGACCCAATTAAACGGTAACAGACCAGTATGCTTCTCAAGACCATAAACAAACCGTCCGACCTGCGGCAACTGTCGCGCCTCCAACTCAAGCCGCTGGCTGAAGAGTTGCGCGGTTTTCTGCTCGACTCGGTGTCGCAGACCGGCGGCCACCTGTCCTCCAATCTGGGCACGGTGGAACTGACTATCGCGCTGCATTACGTCTTCAACACACCGGAAGACCGCATCGTCTGGGACGTCGGCCATCAGACCTATCCGCACAAAATCCTGACCGGCCGGCGCGACCGCATGCAGACGCTGCGTCAGCAGGACGGCATTTCCGGCTTCCCGCGTCGCGTCGAGAGTGAATATGACACCTTCGGCACCGCGCACTCGTCGACCTCGATTTCGGCCGCACTCGGCATGGCGCTGGCCGCCAAGACCAAGGGCGAAGACCGCCACGCGATCGCGGTGATCGGCGACGGCGCGATGACGGCCGGCATGGCCTTCGAAGCGCTCAACAACGCCGGCGTGCATGAAGACATCAACCTGCTGGTGATCCTGAACGACAACGATATGTCGATCTCGCCGCCGGTCGGCGCACTCAACCGCTATCTGGCGCGTCTGATGTCGGGGCAGTTCTACGCCAAGGCGCGCAACGTCGGCAAGTCGATGCTGCCGGCGCCGGTGCTGGAGCTGGCCAAGCGTCTGGAAGAGCATGCCAAGGGCATGGTGGTGCCTGCCACCATGTTCGAAGAATTCGGTTTCAACTACATCGGTCCGATCGACGGTCACGACCTCGATTCGCTGATCCCGACGCTGCAGAATCTGAAGAACCTCAAGGGCCCGCAATTCCTGCACGTGGTAACCAAGAAGGGCCAGGGCTACAAGCTGGCCGAGGCCGATCCGGTGCTGTATCACGGCCCCGGCAAGTTCAATCCGCAGGAAGGCATCAAGCCGGCTGCGGCGCCGAGCAAGCCGACCTACACCCAGGTGTTCGGCAACTGGCTGTGCGACATGGCCGCGCAGGACAAGAAGCTGGTCGGCATCACCCCGGCGATGCGCGAAGGCTCGGGCATGGTCGGCTTTGAAAAGAAATTCCCTGATCGTTACTACGACGTCGGCATCGCCGAGCAGCATGCGGTGACCTTCGCCGCCGGCCTCGCTTGTGAAGGCCTCAAGCCGGTGGTGGCGATTTATTCGACCTTCCTGCAACGCGCCTACGATCAGTTGATCCACGACGTCGCCCTGCAGAATCTGGACGTGACCTTCGCGCTGGATCGCGCCGGTCTGGTCGGCGCCGACGGCGCCACGCACGCCGGCAATTACGATCTGGCCTTCCTGCGCTGTATTCCGAACATGGTGGTAATGGCTGCCTCGGATGAAAACGAATGCCGTCAGATGCTGTCGACCGCCTATCAATATCCCGGTCCGGCCGCAGTGCGTTATCCGCGCGGCTCGGGTGTCGGCGCGACCGTGCAGAACGATCTGCAGACGCTGCCGCTGGGCAAGGGCGAGATTCGGCGTGAAGGCAAGGGCGTTGCGATTCTGGCCTTCGGCACCATGCTGGCGCCGGCCTTGGGCGCCGCCGAACAGCTCAATGCCACGGTCGCCAACATGCGCTTCATCAAGCCGCTGGACGTCGAACTGGTGCGCCAGCTGGCCGAGCAGCACGACGCACTGGTAACGGTGGAAGAGGGCTGCATCATGGGCGGCGCCGGCGCCGCCGTGTCGGAAGCGCTGGCCGCTGCCGGCATCGTCAAGCCGGTCTTGCATCTGGGCCTGCCGGATCGCTTTGTCGATCACGGCGATGCCGCGCAACTGCTGGCGCAATGCGGTCTGGATGCGCCCGGCATCGCGGCGTCCATCGTGCAGCGTTTCGGCAAGGACGAGCCGCGTCTGGTGGTGAATAACTGAGTGTGATCTGTTCGCTGCCCAGCGTTTCGCCCCAGTAGAAAAAGCCCGCAAGGATCAACTGTCCTTGCGGGCTTTTTCATGTTGCCGGCGCTGGATCATGCCTCATCGCGCTTGCGGTCCTTCTCCCACAGCACATCGCTGCCGCCTGCTTCGCGGTTCAGCACGCGCGACAGTACAAAGCACAGGTCGGACAGGCGATTCAGATATTGCCGCGCCGGCGGATTCAGGGTTTCTTCCTTGTCCAGCATCACCACGCTGCGTTCGGCGCGCCGGCAGACGGTGCGGCACACATGCGCCAGCGCTGCCGGGCGCGAACCGCCTGGCAGGATGAATTCCTTGAGCGGCGGCAGATCGGCGTTGTAATGCGCCAGCATGCGGTCGAGGCGCAGCACGTGCTGCTCACCCATCATGGTGAAGCCGGGAATGCACAGCTCGCCGCCCAGATCGAACAGATCGTGCTGTATCGTCAGCAACTCTTGGCGCAGACGCTCCGGCAAGACCTCGCACAGCAACACGCCCAGCTGAGAATTGAGCTCGTCGACATCGCCCAGCGCCTGTATGCGCAAACTGTCCTTGCCGACGCGGCTGCCGTCGCCGAGACCGGTGCTGCCGTCGTCGCCGGTGCGGGTCGCGATTTTCGAGAGGCGATTGCCCATGAGATCTCCTTGAAGAATGTTGCTGGTCTGGTCGTGCTCAGGTCGCCGTGCTGGTCGGCATTCATGCCGCACTGCAGTGCGGGCGAAGTCGGCGCATGACACTATTGGTCTGACCAGTTGTAAAATCCCTAAAGCCAGGCCCATGGCGGGAAAGCGCAGAGCATACGCTAAAAAACGGGGTGAAAAATGGCGCAAAACTGCCGTTTTTCAAATTAATTCGCTCCAAAAGAGTAAAATTCATCCACTTTGTAACAGGCGACGGCCAGGCGAAACCCGCTATCAGTGTGCTCCGGAGGGGGCTCAGCGGGGCAGATGCAGACCGCCGGCCTGGTTGTCGCTTTCAACTAAAAAACACAGAGAGACACGAGATGAATCACATCGTTGATGCGCAAAAACTGCGCAAGCCCGTTCCCGAGGCATTGCTGACTTCCCTGCAAGCCCTGTTCGGCAACCGTTTTTCGACCACGCAGGCGATGCGCGAGCATCATGGCCGCGATGAATCCTCCTACGATCCGATGCTGCCGGACGCCGTCGTGTTCGCCCATACCACCGAAGAAGTCGCCGCCTTCCTCAAGCTGTGCAACAGCTACGAAGTGCCTGTGATTCCTTACGGCACCGGCACGTCGCTGGAAGGTCATGTGCTGGCGCTGCAAGGCGGCATCACCATCGATCTGTCGCAGATGAACCAGGTGCTGGCGGTCAACGCCGAAGACCTGACCGCCACCGTGCAGGCCGGCGTCACGCGCAAGCAGCTGAATCTGGACATCAAGGACAGCGGTCTGTTCTTCCCCATCGATCCGGGCGCCGACGCCTCCATCGGCGGTATGGCTTCGACCCGCGCTTCCGGCACCAACGCCGTGCGCTACGGCACCATGCGCGAAAACACGCTGGCGCTGACCGTGGTCACACCCGACGGCAACATCATCAAGACCGGCACCCGCGCCAAGAAATCCTCGGCCGGTTACGATCTGACCCGCGTCTATGTCGGCAGTGAAGGCACGCTCGGCATCGTCACCGAAGTCACGGTGCGGCTGTATCCGCAGCCGGAAGCCGTATCCGCCGCAATCTGTTCTTTCCCGTCCGTGGCCGATGCCGTCAACACCGTGATCCAGGCGATTCAGGTCGGCGTGCCGCTGGCGCGCGTCGAGCTGCTCGATGAAAACGGCGTCAAGGCCATCAACGCCCACGACAAGATGACGCTGCCCGAAAATCCACTGCTGCTGTTTGAATTCCACGGCAGCGAGAACGGCGTCAAGGAGCAGGCCGAAGTCGTGCAGGAACTCGCCAACGACAACAACGCACTCGGCTTCGAATGGGCCACCCGTCCTGAAGATCGCACGCGACTCTGGACCGCACGTCACAACGCTTACTTTGCACTGCTGCAAATGCGTCCCGGCGCGCGCGCGATTTCCACCGATTGCTGCGTGCCGATTTCGCGTCTGGCCGAATGCGTGCTGGAAACCAAGGCCGATTGCGAAGCCAATGGCCTGATCCACGCCATCATTGGCCACGTCGGCGACGGCAATTTCCACGTGCAGATGATGGTCGATCCCAACGATCCGGCCGACGTTGCCCGCGCCGAAGGCGTCAATGCGCGCATGGTGTCGCGCGCCATCGCCATGGACGGCACCTGCACCGGCGAACATGGCGTGGGTTTGCACAAGATGGGATTTCTGGTGGAAGAACACGGCGACGGCGCCATCGATGTGATGCGCGCCATCAAGCATGCGCTGGACCCGAAGAACATCATGAATCCGGGCAAGGTCGTACGCTGGTAGGCGTGTCGGCGTGCTGCATGCAGCGTGTCCGGACATCCGGACGGCGCCTTCCGTTTTTGCTGCCATTGCGGGCCACGCGACAGCGTTGACGCCCGCGATTCGCGCTTCTGCGTTTGCAGTCCAGGTTCAGCTTTAGCCAGGTTTAAGCTCCGTTTCAGTCACATACATAAGAATATTCATGGCAACCCGCCTTCCTCCCGTACACGCCTTGTCCGCATTCGAAGCGGCCGCCCGGCACAATTCCTTCGCCATCGCCGCCGAGGAGCTGTGCATCACTCCTTCGGCGCTGTCGCATCGCATCCGTCTGCTGGAGGAATTCGTCGGCGAACGTCTGTTTCACCGCGACGGTCGTTCCATCGGTCTGTCTGAATTCGGTCGCCGTTATCTCGACGTGGTGCGTTCCGCCTTGCGTACGCTGACCGATTTTCCGATGCCGCATCGCAATGCAGCGGTGCAGCCCAAGGTCAAGATCATGCTGCCGCCGACCTTTGCGCGCCATCTGCTGATGCCGCGCATCGCCGAGTTCACGCAACGGCATCCGGACATCACGGTCGAGCTCTACCTGTCGGTGCCGCTGTACGACCTGAGTTTGTCCGAGAGCGATGTCGAAATCCGCTTCGGCGCCGGCAACTATCCCAACATCATTACCGAGAAGCTGTTCGAAGAACCTGCCTTCGCGGTCGCCAGCCCGGCCTATCTGAAGACCATCGCGCCGCTCAGGACGCCGGCCGATCTGCAGCACGCCAATCTGCTGCGTTCCGCGCTGGAACCGTGGCAGCCGTGGTTCGAAGCCGCCGGTCTGAAAGACTGGGCCGAGCCTGCCACCGGTTTGCGCGTGGACGATCTGGGACTGTTGCTGGAAGCAGTGCGCCACGGTTACGGCGTCGGCCTCACGCGTCAGCATTTCGCCGAAGAGTTGCTGGCGCGCGGCGAGATCGTCGAGCTGTTCGATGTCCGTCTGCGTACCCCGCCGCATGCCTACTACGTCGTCTACGAGCGGCCGGTGCGTGAGCGGCCTGAGGTCGATACCTTCATTACCTGGCTGCAAGGCGCATTCAAGAACATCTGATGCGGCGGCCGTGGCCCTGAAATATATTCATTGAGCGCCGTGAATTCTTTTCAGTGCCCGGCGTCGCACGCCAGCGTCCTTGGCGCCGGCAAACTTCGCTACACTTGAGGCCTTGCGGAATGCTGCACGCATGCAGGTTTCAGGACAGCTCTGAAGCACTGCCGGGAGTCGGAGACCAGACCGCAGAAGCGGCAATATCAAACGATAAATTTTCTTCCCTGTGCAGTACCGCCTTTTAGCCCGAAGCCGATAGAGGTTGAGCATGAATGCGCTTGTCCCCCCCTTAGTTGATCCATCAGTTACTCCACCCGTCGCGCCTTCAGTCGCTCCATTCTTCACGCCCGCGCGTCAGCGCGAAGTAGTCGAGGCCTTGCGCCGCGCGGTGCCTGCGCATTGCGTGCTGGCCGACGAAGAAGATACCCGCCCGTATGAATGCGATGGCCTGGCCGCGTACCGGCAATTGCCGATGGTGGTGGTGCTGCCGGAGAACGAAGTCCAGGTGATCGCCGCGCTCAAGGCTTGCCACGCGCTCAAGGTGCCGCTGGTGCCGCGTGGCGCCGGCACCGGCCTGTCGGGCGGCGCCATGCCGATTGCCGATGGCGTGGTGCTGTCGACCGCCAAGCTCAACAAGATCATCAAGCTCGACAAATATTCGCGGACGGCGGTGGTGCAGCCGGGCGTGCGCAATCTGGCAATTTCGGAAGCTTCGGCGGCGCACGGTCTGTACTACGCACCCGATCCTTCCTCGCAGATCGCCTGTTCCATCGGCGGCAACGTTGCTGAAAATTCCGGCGGCGTGCATTGCCTCAAATACGGGCTGACCATTCACAATGTCCTGCGCGTGCGCATGGTGACCATCGAAGGCGACGTGGTGGAGCTGGGCGGCGGCGCGCTGGATGCACCCGGCCTCGATCTGCTGGCGGTGTTCATCGGCTCCGAAGGCATGCTGGGCGTGGTCACGGAAGTGACCGTCAAGCTGGTGCCCAAGCCGCAACTGGCGCGCGTGATCATGGCCTCCTTCGACGACGTGGTGAAGGGCGGCGACGCCGTCGCCAACGTGATCGCCGCCGGCATCATCCCGGCCGGTCTGGAAATGATGGACAAGACCAGCTCACGCATGGTCGAGCCCTTCGTCAAGGCCGGTTACGACATCGATGCCGAATCGATCCTGCTGTGCGAATCGGACGGCACCAGCGAAGAGGTCGAGGAAGAAATCGGGCGCATGAGCGAGGTGCTGAAAAACAGCGGCGCCACCGCGATTGCGGTCTCGCAATCCGAAGCCGAGCGGCTGCGTTTCTGGTCCGGCCGCAAGAACGCCTTTCCGGCCGCCGGCCGCATCTCGCCCGACTACTACTGCATGGACGGCACCATTCCGCGCAAGCGCCTGTCGGATGTGTTGCTGGGCATCGCCGAGATGGAAAAGAAATACGGCCTGCGCTGCGCCAACGTATTCCATGCCGGCGACGGCAATCTGCATCCGCTGATCATGTTTGATGCCAACATCGCCGATGAATTTCACCGCGCCGAAGCCTTCGGCGCCGAGATCCTCGAGCTGTGCGTGGCGGTTGGCGGCACCATCACCGGCGAGCACGGCGTCGGCATCGAAAAGATCAATTCCATGTGCGTGCAGTTCGCACCGGAAGAGCGCGAAGCCTTCTTCAAGGTCAAGCGCGCCTTCGACATCGCCTTCCTGCTCAATCCGGACAAGGCCATTCCCACGCTGCACCGCTGCGCCGAATACGGCCGCGTGCATGTACAGCGCGGCCAGCTCCGCTTCCCCGAATTACCGAGATTCTGAGAACCATGCACGACACCCCACAGCAACAGAGCAGCGACGCGCTGCAGGCGACTCTGGAAAATTTCCGCAGCCGCATTCAGGCTGCTAGCGCGCAGCGTACGCCGCTGCAGATTCGCGGCGCCGGTACCAAGGACTGGTATGGCCAGACGCTGCAGGGCGAGCTGCTGGACACGCGCGCCTACCGCGGCATCGTCGATTACGAGCCGACCGAGCTGGTGATTACCGCGCGTTGCGGCACGCCGCTGGCCGAAATCGACGCCGCGCTGGCGCAGCACAATCAGATGCTGGCCTGGGAGCCGCCGCGCTTCGGCGGCATCTCCACCGTCGGCGGCATGGTGGCGGCCGGCTTGTCCGGTCCGGCGCGTCAAAGCGCCGGCTCGGTGCGCGATTTTGTGCTGGGCGCGGTGCTGATGGATGCGCAGGGTCAGGTGCTGCATTTCGGCGGTCAGGTGATGAAAAATGTGGCCGGCTACGATGTCTCGCGCTTGCTGACCGCTTCGCTCGGCACCCTGGGCCTGATTCTTGAAGTCTCGCTCAAGGTCTTGCCGCGTCCGTTCGCCTCCAACACGCGGGTGTTTGAAGTCGATCAGGAAAACGCCATCCGTCTGCTCAATGAATGGGGCGGCCAGCCGCTGCCGCTTACCGCCAGCGCATGGGTCAACAATGTCTTGACGATTCGTCTGGCCGGCGCGCAGGCGGCGGTGGACTCCGCCATCAGGAAGCTGGGCGGCAGCGAGCTGTCCAACGGCGACGATTTCTGGCGCGATCTGCGCGAACAGACGCATGCCTTTTTCGCGCAGCCGGAGCAGGCGCTGTGGCGTTTGTCGCTGCCATCGACGACGCCCGCGCTGGGCTTGCCCGGACGTCAATTGATAGAGTGGGGCGGTGCGCAGCGGTGGCTGCGCCCGGACGACGGCAGCCACGGCGATGCGGTGGCGATCCGCGCGGCGGCGATCCAGGCCGGCGGTCATGCCAGCCTGCATCGCGGCGGCGACAAGAGCATAGGCGTGTTTCATCCGCTGCAGCCGGCGGTGGAGCGCATTCACCGCAGACTGAAGGCCGAGTTCGACCCGGCCGGCATTTTCAATCCGGGCCGGATGTATGCCGGCCTTTAAACAAGCCACCCGTCAGACCCGCCAGCAAATAAGCACGCAAACAAGCCCGCGCAGCACTGAGACCGAGACACCATGCAAACCAATCTAGCCGATTTCATCCGCGACACGCACGACGGCCAGGAGGCGGACGCCATCCTGCGCACCTGCGTGCACTGCGGTTTTTGCACCGCCACCTGCCCGACCTATCAATTGCTGGGCGACGAGCTGGACGGCCCGCGCGGCCGCATCTATCTGATCAAGCAGGTGCTGGAGGGCAAACCGGCCACGGCCAGCACGCAGTCGCATCTGGATCGCTGCCTGACCTGCCGCAACTGCGAATCGACTTGCCCCTCCGGCGTGCAATACGGCCGGCTGGTGGACATCGGCCGCAAGGTGGTCGAGCAGCAGGTGCCGCGTCCGCTGTCGCAGCGCGTGGTGCGTACCGCATTGAAAGAAGTATTGCCGCGCAAATGGATTTTCCGCCCGGCCATGAAGCTCGGCCAGATGGTGCGTCCGCTGTTGCCGCAGGCTTTGCGCAACAAGGTGCCGCTGCAGCAGGAGGCCGGCGCGTGGCCGACACGCGTCCATACGCGCCAGATGCTGCTGCTGGACGGCTGCGTGCAGCCCTCGATGTCGCCCAACATCAACAACGCCACCGCGCGCGTGCTGGACAGTCTCGGCGTGCAATTGTTCGTGCCGCCCAAGACCGGTTGCTGCGGCGCGATCCGTTATCACATGAACGACCAGGACGGCGGCCTCGACGACATGCGCCGCAACATCGACGCCTGGTGGCCCTACGTGGAAGGCAAGGACGGCATCAAGGCCGAAGCCATCGTGATGAACGCTTCCGGCTGCGGCGTCACGGTCAAGGAATACGGGCATCTGCTGCAGCACGATCCGGTCTATGCCGAAAAGGCGCGCCGCATCTCGCATCTGACGCGTGACATCAGCGAAATCCTGCCCGAGTTCGAAGCCGAACTGCAGGAAAAACTCAAGGGCCGGGCCGGCAAGCGCGTGGCTTACCATCCGCCGTGCACGCTGCAGCACGGTCAGAAAATCCGCGGCAAGGTCGAGGGCATCTTGCGCGCCGCCGGCGTCGATGTGCAGCTCTGCGCTGATAGTCATCTGTGCTGCGGTTCGGCCGGTACCTACTCGGTATTGCAACCGGAACTGTCTTACCAGCTGCGCGACAACAAGCTCAATAATCTGCAGGCGACGCAGCCGGAGATGATCGTCACCGGCAACATCGGTTGCGTGACGCATCTGCAATCGGGCACCGACACGCCGGTCAGACACTGGGTCGAATTGCTGGATGCCGCCTTGCATCAGTCGGCATAAGATTCGATAAAAGCCAACTTTCTTCATCAGGCTCCGCTAAGGCGGAGCTTTTTTTTATCTTTTTTTATCGTGTTTTTCAAATGCCGGTCCCGCGTCTGCGCCCGCGCTTTGCATGGTGTTTCTCCTCTGAGAAGCCCTCTTGCTGATCCTCAGAAATCCGGCGAAATGCCAGCAGATGCCGCCCGGCAAGGGGCTTGACGGATCACCCTCCAAGTCAATAAGCTTCGCCCCTTTGCCATTTCCGGCAGAAGAATGAGAAATTTCCTTGTGGAAATTATTCGCGCGCGCCAGAACGAAGCGATATCTGCCTGTCTAAAAAACCGATCAGGCTAGGCTTGTCCCTCATGGGATCTGATCATGCGCGCCACGCGCCAACCTTCAATAACGCCCGACGCACAGGCCAGAACTTTCGCCGGCAGCAGGGCAGGAGACCATCTTGAAAAAACGCATTCCACCCGCCTTCTATATTTTCGTCTCGATGCTGCTCGGCATCCTGGTCGGCTATCTGATTTTCTCCCATTACGACAAGGCCGAGGCCAAGGAACTGGCGGGCTATATTTCCATCGCTTCCGACATGTTCCTGCGCCTGATCAAGATGGTGATTGCGCCGCTGGTGTTTTCGACGCTGGTGGTCGGCATTGCGCACATGGGCGATGCCAAATCGGTCGGCCGCATTTTCGCCAAGTCGCTGACCTGGTTCCTGCTGGCCTCGCTGGTGTCGCTGGCGCTCGGGACGATCATGGCCAATCTGCTGCAACCGGGCGCCGGCGTCGCCTTGCCGCCGCCTGATGCGGGTGCGGTCACCGGCCTCGCCACCAGCAAACTGAACGTCAAGGAATTCTTCAACCATCTGGTGCCGAAGTCGGTGGCAGAAGCGATGGCGCAAAACGAGATTCTGCAGATCGTGGTGTTTTCCATGTTCTTCGGCGTTGCGCTGGCGGCACTCGGAGAGCGCGGCAAGAATCTGCTGGCGGTGGTGGACGATCTCTCGCACGCCATGCTGAAGATCACCGGCTACGTGATGAAAATGGCGCCGCTGGCGGTGTTTGCCGCGATGGCGGCGACCGTGGCGGTCAACGGTCTGGAAATCCTGATCAGCTTTGCCGTGTTCATGCGCGATTTCTATCTCTCGCTGGTGTTGCTGTGGGGTTTGCTGGTGCTGGCCGGTTTCGCCTTCCTGCGTCGTCGCATCTTTCACCTGCTGACGCTGATCAAGGAAGCCTTCCTGCTGTCCTTCGCCACCGCCAGTTCCGAAGCCGCGTATCCCAAGCTGCTTGACGCGCTGGATCGTTTCGGCGTGAAGCGCAAGATTTCCAGCTTCGTGATGCCCATGGGCTATTCCTTCAATCTGGATGGCTCGATGATGTATTGCACCTTCGCCACGCTGTTCATCGCGCAGGCCTATGGCATGCATCTGTCGGTGAGCACGCAGATCACCATGATGCTGGTGCTGATGCTGACCTCAAAGGGCATCGCCGGCGTGCCGCGCGCCTCGCTGGTGGTGATCGCCGCCACGCTGCATCAGTTCAACATTCCCGAAGCCGGCCTGCTGGTGATTCTCGGTATCGACACTTTCCTCGACATGGGCCGTTCGGCCACCAATGCCGTCGGCAATTCGATTGCCACCGCCGTGGTCGCCAAGTGGGAAAACGGTCTGCTCAGCGAGCAGGAGGCGGCGGACGCTGCCAACAAGATCGAAGCCGAAGCGGAGCTGAAACTGGGCTAAGTCATCGCCACCTGTCACGTATTTTCTAAACCGCCGGAGCCTGGTGCCCGGCGGTTTTTTTTCGTTCGTTTTCGATTGATGGCATTGAAATTCCCTTCGATTCCATGTGCTGAATCAAGGATTCCTCTTGCAATGGCAAGTGCAACCGTACATTTTTCGCCACATTAAAAAGAGGAGAAATACATCAAAAATAAAAAATCGTAATTATTCGTGACGCGCCGCAACGGTGAATGCTTGCGAGATCGTCATCTCTATTTCCGTGGCGGAAGAATGGCTACGGCATTGCTTGAAGGGCTCGCCTCGCGCAGGATGTTCGGGCTTCCCCAGAACTTGTTCTGGGCGCGTCTGGCGATAGTTTTAGTCATTCAGAAATGTAGCGTGCGTTGCAAAAGATTGCCCCTGCTTTTTCCGTTGACACTGCCTGCTCCAGAAAATAATTTCTCCGCTCATCAAGAAATTTGAAGGGCCGGAGACCAAATGAAAAACAACTACGCTGCGATTGCCGAGCGCATTCTGGAATGCATAGGCGGCCAAAAAAATATCGTGCGCGCCGCCCATTGCGTCACGCGCCTGCGCATCGCGCTCAAGGATGAGGCGCTGATTGAGCGTGCTGCGCTGGATCAGATCGATCTGGTCAAGGGCGCCTTTCAGAGCGACGGCATTCTGCACGTGGTGATCGGCGCCGGCGATGTGGAACGCGTCTACGCTGCGATGCTGGAACTGACCGGCATGCAGGCCGCCACCGTGGCCGACGTGAAGACCGAAGGCGCGTCTAAAGTCGGCCCCTTGCAGCGTCTGGTGCGGGTGTTCTCCGACGTCTTCATGCCCATCCTGCCGGCCATCGTGGTGTCCGGTCTGCTGATGGGCATCAACAATCTGCTCGGCATCGAAGGTCTGGTGCATCCCGGCGAAACCCTGCTGCAAAGCTATCCGGAATTCGGCGGCGTCTGGGACCTGATCAACATGGTCGCCAATACTTCATTCGTATTCCTGCCGGTGCTGGTCGGCTGGTCGGCCGCCAAGCGCTTCGGCGGCAGCGAGGTGCTGGGCATCGTGCTCGGCCTGCTGCTGGTGCATCCGGCGCTGCTCAATGCCTGGGAATACGGCAAGGCGGTGGCCCATCTCGATGGCGCGGTCATGCCTTATTTCAATCTGTTCGGCCTCCATGTCGAGAAGGTCGGCTATCAGGGGCAGATTCTGCCGACGCTGGCGGCCACCTGGCTCATGAGCCAGGTCGAGATCTGGCTGCGTCGCCGGGTGCCGAACGCGATCCAGTTGCTGGTGGTGCCCATCGTCACGGTGATGATCAGCGGGGTGCTGGCGCTGGTGCTGATCGGCCCGATCACGCGCGGCATCGGTAATTATCTGGCCGAAGGCGTCATCATGCTGTTCGATTTCGCGCCGGTGCTGGGCGCGCTGATCTTCGGCCTGCTGTACGCGCCGCTGGTGATCACCGGCATGCATCACCTGTTCATCGCCATCGATCTGCAACTGATCGCCAATCAGGGCGGTGCGGTGCTGTGGCCGATGGTGGTGATGTCGAATCTGGCGCAGGGCAGTGCGGCGCTCGGCATCTATCTCATCGTCAAGCGCAGCAAGGAAAAAGGCATGGCTTCGGCATCGACGCTGTCGGCCTATTTCGGCATTACCGAGCCGGCCATGTTCGGGGTCAATCTGCGCTACAAATTTCCGTTCTACATGGCACTGATCGGCTCGGCTGCCGGTTCCATCTTCATCACGCTGGAGCGCGTACGCGCCACCGCCATCGGCATCGGCGGCCTGCCGGCGTTCATTTCCATTGTCCCGACGCAGATTCCGCCCTTCATGGTCGGCATGCTGCTGGCCTTGCTGCTGCCGGTGCTGCTGACCTGGCTGGTGGCGCGGCGGCTGGTGCTGCGGGCGCAGCCGGCAATGGCGGCCTGAGCGCGCCCGACGGCCGCAATTTCCAGCGGCATGCGCTTATCAGGGCGTGCATTTTACCGAGCAGTACTGATTCCGGAAACCGAGGAGGCACAGCATGTCCGGCACACATCAATGGAAAAATTCGGTGGTCTATCAGATCTATCCGAGGAGCTTTTACAGCAAGCACAATCGCGCCACCGGCGATCTGGCCGGCATCATTGCCAAGCTCGATTATCTGCAATGGCTGGGTGTGGATTACCTGTGGCTGTGCCCGGTCTATCCTTCGCCGCAATGCGACAACGGTTACGACGTCAGCAATTATTGCGATATCGATCCGGCCTTCGGCACGCTGGACGAGTTTCGCGAACTGGTGGCGCAGGCCGGCCGGCGCGGTATCCGCATCATGATGGATATCGTGGTCAATCACACTTCCACCGAACATCCGTGGTTTCAGGCGGCGCGCGCCAGCCGCGACAATCGCTATCGCGATTTCTACATCTGGCGCGACAAGCCGAATCGCTGGCAATCCAAATTTGGCGGTTCCGCGTGGGAGCTTGACGAAGCCAGCGGCCAGTATTACCTGCACCTGTTCGACAAAGGCCAGGCCGATCTCAACTGGGAAAATCCTTGCGTGCGCAAGGCGGTAGTGGAGATCGTGCGCTTCTGGCGCGATCTCGGCGTCAAGGGCTTCCGCTTCGATGTCATCAATCTGATTTCAAAGTGTCCCCTGATGAGCGATGACGACAGCGACGGCCGCGCCTTCTATACGGACGGCCCGCGCGTGCATGAGTATCTGCGGCAGATCTATCAGGAAGTATTTGCCGGCACCGACCTGATCAGCGTAGGCGAGATGTCGTCGACCACGCTGCAGCACTGTCTCGATTACACCCATCCGGAACGCCAGGAACTTTCGATGGCCTTCAGTTTCCTTCATATGAAGGTGGACTATCCGAACGGGCAGAAGTGGGTCAAGGCCGCGCCCGATTTCATCGAACTCAAGCGCGTGATGGGCGAGTGGCAGAACGGCATGCATGCCGGCAATGGCTGGAACGCGCTGTTCTGGTGTAACCACGATCAGCCGCGCATCGTTTCGCGCTTCGGCGACGATGGCCGCTATCGGGTGGAGTCGGCCAAGATGCTGGCGACCGCGCTGCATTGCCTGCAAGGCACGCCCTATGTTTATCAGGGTGAAGAAATCGGCATGGGCAATCCGCATTTCGAAACCATCGAGCAGTACCGCGACATCGAAACCCACAACGCCTATCAGCGCTTGCTGGCCGAGGGCCTGGCGCCGTCGCAGGCACTGGCCGTGATCAGCCAGAAATCGCGCGACAACAGTCGCACGCCCATGCAATGGGACGGCAGTCCGCATGCGGGATTTTCCACCCATGCGCCCTGGATCGACCTCTGCCGCGACTATCGCGAAGTGAACGTGGCGAGCGCCCGGCGCGATCCCGATTCGGTGCTGCATCACTATCGCAAGCTGATCGCGTTGCGCAAGACGCTGCCGCTGCTGGTCAACGGCGCCTATCAGGATCTTTTGCCGGCGCATCCGCAACTCTGGGCCTACCTGCGCTATGACGCCGAATCCGCTTTGCTGGTGCTGAACAACCTGAGCGACGAGGCGTCGGAATTCTTGCTGCCGGACGGCGCAAACGAGCTGTTGCCGCAAGGACGCCCTCATGAAGCGCGTCTGATCATCGCCAACTATCTCGATCGCGAGCATGAGCACGGTCGTGAAAAGAACGCCGGCTTCCATCGCGTGCTACTGCGGCCTTACGAATCGCTGGCCTTGCATTTCACCTGATCGCAGCGCAGCACAGTATTCACGTCGGAAAGCGCAGGCATTTTTTATCAGAGCTGCGGTGCGGCTCATCAGAAACATCGTCTTCAGAATCGGAAACAATATGCAGAACATTCCTCCTCACACAACTGAGCCGCAACAAGCCGCTCGTCATGCCGCAGGCAGCGTGCCGAACCAACTCCGTCGTCGCCGGATGCTGCCGCGGTCGTCGCTTTCGCCGCTGTTTTCAATGCTGTCGCTGATGGCAGGCGGCATGCTGATGCCCCTGTCGGCGGCAGCGCTCGACTTGTCGGATTCGCTGAGCTTCAACGGCTATGCGCGCGCCGGCTTCGGCTGGCTGGATGGCGGCGCCGGGCAGAGCTGCTTTCAACTGCCGGGCGCACCGGGCAAATATCGTCTCGGCAATGAGTGCGAGCAGTACGCCGAGCTGGAACTTGAAAAACGCATCTATCAGGGAGAAGCGGGTTCCAGCCTGAGCATCGTCGGCATGGCCAGCCTGTACAACGCCTACAACCGCGCACCAGTGTTTTCCGGGCAGGACGGCAATGTGCGTCTGCCGCAGCTGTATGTGAAGTACAGCAATATCGCCGCGCTCAACGGCGCCACCCTGTGGGCCGGGCGACGCTATTACAAGCGCCACGATATTCATATCTCCGATTACTACTTCTGGAACCCCAGCGGCACCGGTGCCGGTATTGAAGACGTCAAACTTGGCGAGGTCAAACTGAGCTACGCGTTCTCGCGCAAGGACAACATTTATCAGGAAGCCAGCGCCAACCGCCACGACTTCCAGGTCAATGAGATTCGCACCAATACCGACGGCCTGCTCGATGTCGGCGTCTCCTTCGTCGAGAAGAGCAGCAAGGTGGCCGATGCCACCAGCGGCTGGTCACTGAGCATGCTGCACACGCAGAAGCCGTTTCTGGGCGGCAGCAACAAGCTGGCCCTGCAATATGGCGTCGGGCCCGGCATCGGGCTCGGCGCCACCGGCGATCTGCATGCCGGACGCGACGTCAAACGCTGGCGCGCGCTGGAGTCCTTCGACTGGCAAATCACGCCGGCTTTCGGTGGACAGGCGCTGCTCGGCTATCAAAAGGATCAGGCTCCCGGCGCCGGCCAGAACTGGTGGACTGCAGGTTCGCGCCTGTCATATGCCTTCAGCGACCACTTCAAGTTACAGACAGAAATCGGGCATGACCGCGTCACGCCGGACAACGGCCCAACGCGTTCGCTCAGCAAGCTGACCATCGCGCCGACCTGGGCCATGGCGCGCAGCTTCTGGAGCCGGCCTGAAGTGCGTCTGTACCTGACGCTGGCGCGCTGGAACAAGGCCGCACAGAACGCCGCAGCGTCCGCCACCACCCTGGCTGCCGACGGCGCCTTCGGCAATCGCCTGCAAGGCAGCAGCATAGGCGTGCAGGTCGAAAACTGGTGGTAAGGCGGCTGCAAGCAAGCTCCTTCGACAACGGCCAGCGGCCGGATTCAAGGTCCGGCAATGAATACCTCAGCGAGAAAATCATGGCAGATCAGATTCAAAGCGACATCCTCCGCATCTTCGCTCCCTTGTCCGGGGTGATCGTGCCCTTGCACGAAGTGCCCGACCCCACCTTTGCCGAGAGGCTGGTAGGCGACGGCATTTCCATCGACCCGACTTCCAACGTCATGCTGGCGCCGGTCAGCGGCACCATCGTCCAGCTCAATGCTGCACGTCACGCCGTGATCATCCGTACCGAGAACAAGCTGGACGTGATGGTGCACATCGGGCTCGACACCGTGAACCTGAAAGGCGCGGGCTTCGAGGCCTGCCGCGCGCTGGGCGACAAGGTGCAGGCCGGCGATGAACTGATCCGCTTCGATATCGACAGCATCGCCTGCAACGCGCGCAGCCTGCTGACCCAGATCGTTGTGATGAGCGACGCCGTGGTGCGCCAGATCAGTTTTGCCCCGACTGCCGAAAACGGCCGGGTGCTGGTGCAAGCCGGCGTCGATCACATCCTGACGGTGGAAGCGCCGGTGCAGGCGCTGGCAGGCGGGCAGAACAATGAAGCCGACAGGGCAGACCTGGTCGCCGCCCATCTGGTGATACCCAATCCATCCGGCATGCATGCGCGGCCCTCCGCAGTGCTGGCAGCCAGGGCGCGCCAGTTCAGTTCCGACATCCGCATGAAGCAAAGCAGCGAGGGCAAGCAGGAGCAAATAGCGGGAGGCGGTCGGCAGCCGGTCAATCTGAAGTCTGCCTCGGCCATCATGCAGCTGGGACTGGCGTATGGCGATGCGGTCAGCATCTTTGCCAGCGGCAGCGATGCGCGGGCTGCGGTCGATGTTTTGGCAGAATTGCTGCGCAACGGCTGCGGCGACGACCTGAGTATGCCGCCTCCTAAGATCGAGGCGCCGCGCAACCCACCGCGTTCCGCTGCTGCTTCGCTGGCAGCGCCCGCTTTGAGCGGCTCGGCTGCAGAGCCGGTCGCATACGGTACCCAACTGAGCGGCCAGCCGGCTGCGCCGGGCAAGGCGGTTGGCGCCATCTTCCAGTTCCGCGCCAGCAAGCCGCGCATCGTGGAAAAGGGCGGCGATCCCCGGCACGAACTGAACCGTCTGGAAATCGCCTTGCGCGAGGCCGGTGATCGTCTGCGGCAGATGGCCGATGCCGACGGCACCGCGAGCGAGATTTTTTCCGCGCATCGCGAGCTGATGGAAGACCCCGAGCTGTTGCACGCCGCACGCCGTCTGATCGGAGCAGGCAAGAGCGCCGAATTTGCCTGGAACCATGTCTGCCGCGCCACGGCCGCGGCGCTGGCGCGGCTGGAAAATCAATTGCTGGCCGGCCGCGCCTACGATCTGGAAGACATCGCCGAGCGCGTGGTGCGCCATCTGAGCGGCAGCAGCCTTGCCATCCCGGTGATTCCGGCCGGCAGCATTCTGGTGACTGATAACCTGACGCCGTCGCAGACGGTGATGCTTGACGTGAATGCGCTGGCCGGTTGTTGCCTGAGCGAAGGCGGCGCCACCAGTCATGCCGCGATCCTGGCGCGCTCGCGTAATCTGCCGATGATCTGCGCCATGGACGCCGGCATCTTTCAGCTGGAAGACGGACGCAGCGCCATCATCGACGCCGACGGCGGCGTGTTGCAACTGGATCCCGATGCTGACGCGCGCAATCGCATTGAGGCCGGACAAAAGGTCTTGCAGCAGGAGCAGGCCGACGCACTGGCGCAAGCCGGCGAGCCGGCGGTGACGCAGGACGGCCGCCGCATCGAAGTCGCCGCCAACGTCGCCGGGCTGGACGATACCGAACAGGGCATCGCCTGCGGCGCCGACGGCGTCGGTCTGCTACGCTCCGAATTCCTGTATCTGGATCGCTCCGATGCGCCCAGTCTGGATGAGCAGGCCGCGGCTTACACAGCCATGGCGAAAGCGCTGGGGCCGCAACGGCCGCTGGTGATCCGCACGCTCGATGTGGGGGGCGACAAGCCCCTGGCTTATCTGCGTCAGCCGGCGGAAGAAAATCCTTTCCTTGGTTTGCGCGGCATTCGTCTCTGCCTCGATCAGCCGCAACTGCTGGCGACCCAGCTGCAGGCGATTCTGCTGGCGGCGGGTGAGGGCAATGCGCCTTTGCACATCATGTTTCCGATGATTTCATCGCTGGAAGAATTGCGGCAGGCGCGCGCCATTCTGGAGACCGAACGACGAGCCATCAACCCGGCGCCGGAGGTCAAGATCGGCATCATGATCGAAGTGCCGTCGGCGGTGCTGCTGGCCGACAAGTTCGCCGAAGAAGTGGATTTCTTTTCCATCGGCACCAACGACCTGACGCAATACGTCCTTGCGATGGATCGCGGCAATCCCAAGCTCAGTTCGCAGATCGACGCCTTGCATCCGGCGGTGCTGCGCATGATCGCGATGACGGTGCAGGCGGCGCACGCCAGAGGCAAGTGGGTCGGCCTGTGCGGCAATCTGGCGTCCGATGTCGAGGCGCTGCCGCTGCTGATCGGTCTGGAGCTTGATGAGTTGTCAGCCAGCGTGCCGGTGATTCCTTCCCTCAAGAAGCAGATACGCGCGCTCAGTTACGGCGCCTGCCGCCAGCTGGCGCAACAGGCGCTGAATGCCGCGACGGTAGCGGATGTACGCGCCTTGCTGCGCAGCAAATAGATTTCATATGCGGCGTTTTGGAGATGAGTTTAAGCGCTGTGTGTATAGCCATCGCCACCCAATAGTATTGATCCGGAGAGCAAGATGAAGAGCTTGAACAATTTTCTGCAACGACTGGACCAGATGTTTTTGCCAGGCCCGGACATGATCCGCAATCTGCTCGGCGAGGATGATGATCAGGTGCAGGGCGGCAGCGCTCGGCTTGCGCCAAAGCATGATGGACGCAGTTTCGATGCGGGTGATCTGGCGGCTTGCCTGCGGGCGGTTGGCGGCAAGTCCAATCTGCACTCGGTGCGGCATATCGCGCTGACGCGGGTCAGGCTGGAGTTGAAACAGGAGATCGGCAGCGGCGGCTTGAGCGCGCTGGCGGTGAGCGGCTGGAGTCCGCGTCTGGGCATTGCTGCGAGCATGGCCTGCAGCGAGCGCGTGCTGCATCTGATCGCCGGTGCAGATGCGGCCGCCCTGGCGCAGGCGCTCGGCAGATTTTCAGAGGCGACGGGCGGCGATAACAAAGGAATTAACGTGGGTGACGCTGCCGCTGTCTGAACAGCGGGCAGGGCTGAATGGCCCGATTGAACGACGATTTAACGATGCAACCATACATCCGCTCCGTCACTCAATCAAAAACGAAAACAGCATGCCGGTGGTCATTGCACCGGCATGCTGTTTCAATTGACGAGATCTGCTTAGCTCAGGCGTGCGCCAGTACGGCGGGAGCCTGCGCCGTGCTGGGAATCCATTCCTGCAGGGTAATTTCGATGGTGATGAAGGAGAGATTGGCGCCGCGCACGAAGCGGCCGGCGTAGATCTTGCCGTCGAGGTCGGCAATGACGCCTTGCAGCGGATTTTTCTGCGCCTGCCCAGGACCGCCGAAGCCGATTTCCCCGAATACATTGAGGATCTCGACGCCGGGGCCGTTGACTTCCATCTCGCGCCAGCCGTCGGCGGTGGCGTAGGCCAGGTGGCCGTCGATCAGACTGCCGATCGCGCCGCGCACGATGGCTGTCTGCATACCGTGCTGGCGGCACAGCGCTTCCACGCTTTCGGTCAAGTCCTGGTTGGGCTTGAGCCGCGCCATCACGAGCTTTCCTAAAGTGCCTTCCTGTACCTGAATATCGTTGTCTGTCTCTGTGTTATTGACTGATGTCGTCATCATGATTCCATGGGTGTCGGATGCAATAGACTGAATAGCGTTTCTTCATCGCTGTTGACGACGAAGGCGCCCTGTGAAAACAAGCAAAGGCGGATGATGAGCGGATCGTCGCCCACTTCCACCGTGTCGAGCAATAAATGCCCGCCGTGTATTGTGCCATCGCCGTCGATGAAACCGGAATGGCAATGCAACAATACTTTTCCTTCCTGATTCTGGCCAACCGTGATGGCGCCGGTCACAAACGTGATGACGCCCTCCAGGACAAACGGCGGACCGTAATCGTAAGGACGATTCTTGTCCTTGGTGTTTTCGATGCGGTGATAGTGCAGCTTGCGCGCGGTGCCGCCGCACATGCGGCCGACGCCGCCGCGCTGGCCGTAGCGCGCCAGCACTTCGCGCAAGGCTTCACCGACCCTGGTGCCGGGTTGTAGCGTGATGCGCAGTTCTTCGGCCGGGTTGGCTTCCAGGTCCAGCATGCGCGGGTAGCTCTGCTGGCCGGCGTGAAGAAACTTGCGGACCTCGACAAAGCCCGGATCCCCGTCAGCGGATTTGTTGGAAATCTTCATAAGCGGTATTCACCTTTTTCCTCAAGCAGACTCTTGATCTGCTTCTTGACGATCTTGCCATAGCCGGATTTCGGCATGGTTTCCCAGAACACGAAGCGGCGCGGCCATTTGTATTTGCCGATGCGCTCTTCGAGGTGCGCGAGCAGTGCTTCTGCGCTCACACTCTGTCCCGCCTTGGGCACGATCACGGCCAGGCCGCTTTCGCCCCACTTGGGATCGGGCACGCCCAGCACCGCGACTTCGGAAACGGCCGGGTGAGTCAGCAGCGCCTCTTCGATCTCGCGCGGATAAACGTTGGAGCCGCCGGAGATATACATGTCCGAAGAACGGCCGGTGATGTAGAGGAAGCCTTCCTTGTCCACATGGCCGAGGTCGCCGGTGTGGAACCAGTCATGCTTGAAGGCCTTGGCATTGGCTTCCGGATTGTTGTGATAGCCCATGAACACGGCCAGCCCGCGCACGCAGATTTCGCCGGTTTCAAAGGGCGCCAGCTTCTTGCCGTCGTCATTCAGGATCGCGATTTCCATGCCGGTGCGCGGCATGCCGCAGCTGCCGACGCGCGCCTGGGGATGCTTGTCGTCTTCCTGGTGCATGTAGGGCGGCAGTACGGTGATGTTGCCGGTGACTTCGCCCAGGCCGTAGTATTGCACCAGCACCTTGCCCAGTTTCTTCAGGGCGAACACCTGATCGGCGCGATACATGGGCGCGCCGGCGTAAATCACATACTTCAGCGAGCTGTGGTCGTAGCGGTCCACCGATTCGTCTTCGGTCAGAATCTTGACGATGGTCGGCACCGTGAACATGTTATCGACGCGGTATTTCTCCACCAGCTGCCAGGCTTCTTCGGTCACCAGACGCTCGCCCGACAACAGAATGCTGGCCGCACCGCGCGCGGTATTGATCACGGAATGGATGCCGGCGCCATGCGACAGCGGCGCCACCACCAGCGAGCGCGATGCATGCGTCAGGCCCGGCATCAGGTCGGCGATGTGGTTGGTCACCACAAACGCCATCTGCCCGTGCGACAACATGCCGGCCTTGGGATGGCCGGTAGTGCCGGAGGTGTAGAAGAACCACAGCGGGTCTTCGAAATCGACTTCCACTTCATCGAAAGCCTGCTGGCCGGCTTCAGCCACCAGTGCGTCGTAACTCAGTTCGCCCGGACGTGCATCCTGCAGCGCGATCACATGTTCCAGCGTCGGCGATGCCGCTTTGACCGCATCCACATAGTTGGCAAAGCCGGCGTCGTACATCATCACGCTGGCGCCGCTGGACTGGCCCAGATAGGCTGCTTCCGGCGGCGTGATGCGGAAATTGGTCGGCACCCAGACCACGCCCAGCTTGAACGCCGCCCATGCAGTTTCAACGATCTGCTGGTTGTTGCGCGAGTGCACCAGAAACTTGTCGCCCTTCTTGATGCCGCGTTGCTGCAAGGCATGCGCCAGCGCATCGACGCGATCATTGATCTGCTTCCAGGTAACGATTTTGTCGTCGCCGTCGGCGCCGCCCTTGCTCAGGATCAGGCCAGGCTCATCGGGAATGCGGCGCGCCACGTCGGATAGAAGGCGGCCCAGATTCATCACTTTTTTTAACATCGTCTCACTCGTGCTTTTAATTGATTTTGAAATAGTGCCGGCGGGTACCGCTGACGTCCTGTGGTCCGGTGTTCAGCTTGCCGTTTGCTTGCTGCCTGAATTTCCAGCCGCATGCCGGCGGAAATTCAGGCTCGCTGACCGCGTCCTGCGATCAGGAAATGCGTTCCAGAATGCTCACATAGTTGGCCACTGCCGCGCCGCCCATGTTGAACACGCCGGCATAGCGCGCATTCGGAATCTGCATGTCGCCGGCGTCGTGGCTGACCTGCATCGCCGCCATCACGTGCATGGAAACGCCGGTGGCGCCGACCGGGTGGCCCTTGGATTTCAGGCCGCCGGATGGATTGACCGGCAAGCGGCCTTGCTTGGTCGAGATGCCTTCCAGAATCACGCGTGCGCCCTGGCCGGGTTCCGCCAGACCCATGGCTTCGTATTCCAGCAGTTCGGCGATGGTGAAGCAGTCGTGGGTTTCCACCAGCGACAGGTCGTTGAGCGTCATGCCGGCGGCGGCCAGCGCCTGCTTCCATGCCAGGCTGGCGGCTTCGAACTGGGTCGGGTCGCGGCGGCTCAGCGGCAGATAGTCGCTGGTGTGCACCGCCGAGCGGAACTGCACTGCGCGCGGCATGCTCCTGGCGACATCGGCTGCGCTCAGGATCAGCGCAGCGGCGCCGTCGGATACCAGCGAGCAGTCGGTGCGCTTGAGCGGGCCGGCGACGAAGGGATTCTTTTCGGAAACGTTGCGGCAGAAGTCATAGCCGAAGTCCTTGCGCATGTGGGCATAAGGATTCACGAAACCGTTCTTGTGATTCTTGGCGGCAATCGCGGCCAGCGCATCCGACTGATCGCCGTAGCGGTCGAAGTAGGCCTGTGCGATCTGACCGAACACACCAGCGAAGCCGCCCGGTACACCGGCTTCTTCTTTCGCGTAGCACGCCTTCAGCAGAATCTCGCCGACCTGCGGCGTGGCCAGTTCGGTCATCTTCTCAAAACCGATCACCAGCGCGTGCTTGGAGTGGCCGGCTTCAATGGCGTGCAGACCGGAGTGGATCGCGGCCGAACCGGTGGCGCAGGCATTCTCGATGCGGGTGGCCGGCTTGAAGCGCAGTTGCGGCAGCGTATTGATCACCAGCGAAGAGGGGAAGTCCTGATACAGGAAACCGGCGTTGAACGTGCCGATGTGGATGGAGCTGATGTCTTCCGGCTGCAGGCCGGCGTGTTCGATGGCGGCCTTGGCGACCTGGCCGATCAGAACTTCAGGATCGACGCCGTCGAGCTTGCCGAATTGGGAATGGTGCCAGCCGGTAATGCAAGGTGCGGATGAAGATGAAGAGGCGGTCATTTTATGTCCTTATTAACACGTGTGATTACGGTTTACATGACACCAATATGCAAAATCGATGCCACGCGAAAATGGTCTGCCGCCTGCGACTTTTTGTTGTTGCTTTGTCCAGCGGTGAGGATGCGCGCCACGTTCATATCCGAAAGTTGCGTGCCCCCGTTCTGCTGGCTTCGGGCAGGCCTGGTGATGCTTCGCATGCAGTTGATGTTTGCCTCTGGTCTGTCTCCTGACGGCTGCGTGCGCCGGTCTTGTCTGCCTGCTCCGGCGCTGCTGCAGATGCGCTCCGGCTCAGCCCGACGCATCTTTCAGCCGTGCTCTTTTTTGCTTGGTGTGATCTGCGATCCGACTGCTTTCCGATTGTATTTCGGGGGGCACTTATTTCAGCTTTGCCGCTGTTTCCCTGATCATCGAAATGCGCGCCGACACTCATCGCCGCTGCTGAAGATAGCACGTCCCGCAGACTTGTAAATTTGCTGCAACGCCGCATGAATACTGGGCCGACAACTGTCTACAGTGTCGCTTTGCATGCGACACAAATGCGACACCTGTCGCATCAAAATAAACCAGAGATAAAGCGCCTTGTGCTCTTGTCGAAGAGCGTCTTTATGGCCGAGAATGTAGCCGCAATGCCGTTGACAGGGAGGAAGCGGTCATTGGCCGGCGCAGGGTCGGCCGGTTGGCATCCAAATTGCTCTAAGACGCATAAGCAGTGTTGACACAACGTGGTCAGCGTATTTCACATAAAACTACAATCAGGAGACAAACAGATGGGCAACCCCACTGGTAACATCACTCGCCGTAATTTTCTGAAAGCCACTGCAGTGACTTCCGTGGCAGCAGCGACCGGCATGACTTCGCTGCACGCCAATGCCGCTGCAGAGTTCACGCTGAAGTACGCCAACAATCTGCCGGTCACGCATCCGATGAACACGCGCGCGAAGGAAATGGCCGCCAAGATCGCCGCCGAATCCAAGGGCCGCATCGATCTGCAGATCTACCCGAACAGCCAGCTCGGCACCGACACCGACATGCTGTCGCAGGTGCGTTCCGGCGCCATCGATTTCTTCACACTGTCGCCGCTGATTCTGGGCACGCTGGTGCCTGCTGCGCAGATCAGCGGTATCGGTTTCGCATTCAAGGACTACAGCCAGGTATGGCCGGCCATGGACGGCGAACTGGGTGCGCACGTGCGCAAGCAGATCGACGCCAAGTCGACCCTGTTCGCATTCGAAAAGATCTGGGACAACGGCTACCGCCAGATCACCAACAGCAGCAAGCCGATCAAGACTGCCGACGACCTCAAGGGCATGAAGCTGCGCGTGCCGCCAAGCCCGCTGTGGACCTCGATGTTCCGTGCCGTGGAAGCCGCACCGACCTCCATCAACTTCGCTGAAGTGTATTCCGCGCTGCAGACCAAGATCGTCGAAGGCCAGGAAAACCCGATGGCGATCATCTCCACTGCCAAGTTGTATGAAGTGCAGAAGTTCTGCTCCATCACCAACCACATGTGGGATGGTTTCTGGTTCCTGGGCAACAAGAAGGCCTTCGAAAAGCTGCCCAAGGATCTGCAGGACATCATCACCCGCAACGTCAACGAAGCCGGCCTCAAGCAGCGCGTCGACGTCAAGGCATTGAATGACTCGCTGGTCGGCGAAATGAAGGGCAAGGGTCTGGCCTTCAATGAAACCGACAACGATTCCTTCCGCGCCAAGCTGCGCAGCGCCGGCTTCTACGCCGAATGGCACAAGAAGTTCGGCGATGAGCCTTGGGCCCTGCTCGAGAAGTACACAGGCAAGCTGGCCTAATCCGGGAGCGTGTTATGCACTATTTCAGCCCCCGCGTTCGAATGAGAGGGGATGCAGTGCAAGGCGCGCCGCGCAGCACAGGGCGGTGCCCTGCGCAAGCGTCGCAACGCCGCAATGCGCCGTTCTCACTCGAACCCTTTGGGCAGTCCCGGCAACGGGCCGCCTGCTGCGTTACTCCTTCTTGCCGTGGCACCGCCACGTCGCGTCGTCGCGTCTTGCATCCGGCCCGTTGCCGGGGCTGCGCGGGGGCTGAAAAAGTACATAACACGCTCTACGGAGGATGACGATGGAAGCTGCAATGACTTACCGCGAGCCGGTGAACATGAATCCGCTGGCGCGTCTGCTCACAACGATCAACCGCGTGGTCATGCACGTGGTGGGCGCGGTGGCTGCGGCGCTGGTCGTGACTGAAACAGTGGTGCTGTTCGTCGGCGTGGTCTATCGCTACGCGCTGCACGATCCGCTCATCTGGTCCGATGAACTGGCCTCCATCCTGTTCATCTGGCTCTCGATGCTGGGCTCGGTGCTGGCGCTGGATCGCGGCGAGCACATGCGGCTGACCGCCATCATCAACAAAATGTCCGACAAGGGCCGCGTGTGGCTGGAAACAGTCGCGGCCCTGGTGGTCTGTATCTTCGTGCTGATGATCATCCACCCGGCGGTGGACCACTCGGTCGAACAGATGGCGATTACCACGCCGGCGCTGGAGATTCCCGATGGTCTGCGCGCTGCTGCGCTGCCGGTGGGCGCCATCCTGATGCTGCTGGCGGCGGTGTCGCGCATGGCTGCCATGGCCAATATCAAGCAACTGGCTTCGGCACTGGCGGTCGTGGCCGTGGTGGCCGGCGCCTTGTGGCTGGGCAAGCCGATGCTGCTGGCGATGGGCAACTACAACCTGATCGTGTTCTTCGTGCTGCTGATCGGCGTCTGTGTGGCCGGCGGGATTCCGATTGCGTTTGCCTTCGGCACCGCGACCATGGCCTATCTGGCCCTGGCGACCGGCGCGCCGCTGATGATTGTGGTCAGCCGCATGGATGAAGGCATGTCCAGCCTGATTCTGCTGTCGGTGCCGCTGTTCGTGCTGCTCGGTTCGCTGCTGGAAATGTCTGGCCTGGCCAAGACCCTGATCGACTTCATGGCCTCGCTGCTGGGCCATGTGCGCGGCGGTCTGCAATATGTGCTGCTGGGCGCGATGTTCCTGGTGTCGGGCATCTCCGGTTCCAAGGCGGCCGACATGGCGGCGATTGCGCCGGCGCTGTTCCCTGAAATGAAAAAGCGCGGCTCCAAGCCGGAAGAACTGGTGGCCTTGCTGTCGTCCTCGGGCGCCATGACCGAAACCATTCCTCCCAGCCTGGTGCTGATCACCATCGGCGCAGTCTGTAGCGTCTCAATCACGGCGCTGTTCATCGGCGGCCTGATGCCGGCGGCGATTGCCACGATTGCGATCGGTATTGTCTGCTGGATGCGTGCCCGTCGTGAACCGATGCCGGACGTCAAGCGTGCGCCGATGTCGCTGATCATGAAGACGCTGATTGCGGCGATTCCTGCGCTGGCGCTGCCGATGCTGATCCGCGTGGCGGTGATCGAAGGTGTCGCTACCGCCACTGAAGTCGCCACCATCGGTGTTGCCTATACCATCGTGGTCGGCCTGATCATGCACATGTTCACGCGCCATCTGAACTTCAAGCGCCTGTATCCGATGCTGATCGAATCGGCCGCTTTGTCGGGCGCGATTCTGCTGATCATCGGCATGGCTACCTCGATGGCCTGGGCGCTCACGCAGTCGGGTTTCTCGGCCAAGCTGGTGGCGCTGATGCAAGGCGTGCCGGGCGGCGGTACGGGTTTCCTGCTGATCACGATCGTCATCTTCATCATCCTCGGCAGCCTGCTGGAAGGGATTCCCGCGATCGTGCTGTTCGGCCCGCTGCTGTTCCCGGTGGCGCGTTCGCTGGGCGTGCATGACGTGCACTATGCGATGGTGGTGATTCTGGCGATGGGTATCGGCCTGTTTGCACCACCGTTCGGCGTCGGCTTCTACGCCGCCTGCGCGATCGGCAAGGTTTCTCCGGACAAGGTATTCAATCGTGTCTGGGGCTATCTGGCGGCGCTGGTGGTCGCACTGATCGTGGTCGCCTTCGTGCCATGGATTTCCATCGGCTTCCTGTGATGATCGACTAATCCCATCCAAGTAATTCCAACGGCGGTCCGCGCATTTGTTCCTCAGCGGGCCGCCATCCTCGGAGACAAAAAAATGAATCAGAACAATAGCGGCGCCCGCGTGGCGCTCGTGACGGGCGGAGCCATGGGCATCGGCGCTGCAATTTCCTCGCAACTGGCGGCCAAGGGCTTCCAGGTGCTGGTGGCCGACATTAACGTCGAGGCCGCCCGCAAGACCGCCGACGAGCTGGTCGCCGCCGGCCACTCGGCCGCGCCGCTGCAGATCGACGTGGGCAATTCGGAGTCGATTGCACAGGCCTTCGCCGCCGTCGAAAAGGATTACGGACGTTGCGACGTGCTGGTCAACAATGCCGGCATCGCCAAGACCTTTCCCTTCCTCGAATTCCCGCTCGACAACTGGCTGCTGACCATGAACATCAACGTCACCGGCGTGATGCTGACCGGCCAGCACGCGGCGCGTCTGATGCTGAAGCACAAGTGGGGCCGCATCATCAACATCTCGTCGATCTCCGGCATCCGCGCCGGCGCCGGCCGCACTGCTTACGGCACCTCGAAGTCGGCGGTGATCGGTCTGACCCGTCAGATGGCAATCGAACTGGCGCCGCATGGCATCACCGCCAACAGCGTGGCGCCGGGCCCGGTCGACACCCCATTGACGCGCGCCGTGCACTCCGACGAAACCCGCCGCAGCTACGACCAGACGGTGCCGATGCGTCGTTACGGCAGCACCGATGAAATCGCCGCCGCCGTGACTTTCCTGGCCAGCGATGAAGCCTCGTATATCACCGGCCACACGATTCCGGTCGACGGCGGTTTCGCCGCCGCTGGCGTGCTGAGCATCTAATTCAAATCAGGAGACGGCAATGAAACGCTTGATGGAAGACAAGGTTGTGATCGTGACCGGCGCCGGTTCGGTCGGTGAAGGCTGGGGCAACGGCAAGGCGGCGGCAGCGTTGTATGCGCGTGAAGGCGCCCGCATTCTGGCGGTGGATCGCAGCATCGAGGCAGCGCAGCAGACCCGCGACATCATCCGCGGCGAAGGCGGCGTGTGCGAAGTGATTGCGGCGGACGTGTCGAAGAGCGCAGACGTGCAGGCGATTGCACAGGCGGCGATGGATCATTTCGGCCGCGTCGACGTGCTGCACAACAATGTCGGCATCGCCGAAACCGGCGGCCCGGTCGAGACCAGCGAAGAGAGCTGGAATCGTCTGGTCGCGGTCAATCAGACCAGCCTGTTCCTGACCCACAAGTTCGTGCTGCCGATCATGGAAAAGCAGCGCAAGGGCGCCATCGTCAACATTTCCTCGCTGGCGGCGCTGCGCTGGATTGGCTTCCCCTATCTGGGTTACACCGCAACCAAGGCGGCGATTCTGGCCTTCACCAAGAACGTCGCCATGCAATACGCGCCAATGGGCATCCGCGCCAACTGCGTGTTGCCCGGTTTGATGGATACGCCCATGATCCGCGAGCCGCTCAAGGCTTCTTACGGCGGCGACATTGAAGAAATGCGCGCCAAGCGCAATGCCCAATGCCCGATGGGCTTCATGGGCGACGCCTGGGACGTGGCGCATGCCTCGCTGTTTCTGGCCTCCGACAATGCGCGTTACATCACCGGTCTGGATCTGATCGTGGATGGCGGCTTGTCGTTGCGCTGCGTTTGATGTGTTGACCGCATCGGCCGGCGTCTTGCATGCCGGTCTGATTGCAGTTAAAAGCCCGCTCGTTTCACGCTGCGGGCTTTTTTTATGGCGGACGACTACTTATTTATAAGCAGCCGGCTTCACCTTGCGCCACACCTCGACCGCCGTATCGGCGAAGGTGCGCACGCAGGGGTTGCGATTTTCCTTGTTCCAGATCACCGCCACCTCAACCATGGGCGCCTTGATCAGCGGCTTGAACACCGTGGTGTCCAGATGCATGGCCTGCATCGAAGCGGGCACCAGCGCCACGCCCAGCCCTTCGCCCACCAGATTCACGATGGTCTGCTGCAGATTGGCTTCCAGTTTGATGCGCGGACGAAAGCCGTTGGACTGGCAATGATTGACGATGATGTCGAACACCACCGGCGCAATCGTGCGCGGAATGCTGACGAAGGAATCCTCGGCCAGCTCTGCCACCGAAATCGCGGGCTTGCCGGCCAGCGGATGGTACTTCGGCAGCACCGCCAGCAGCGGCTCGGAAAAGATGGTCAGGCTGTCGAGCCGGCTGCAGTCCTCGGGGCGGTACATGATGCCGACATCCACCTTGCCGTCCTCGATGTCGGTCGCCAGCAGATTCGGCACGTATTCGCTGAGCCGCATGTCGACCTCGGGAAAGGCCGCGGAATAGTGGCGCGTGACCGAGGGCAGGATGTTATACGCCGACGACATCATGAAGCCGACCTTGAGCGAACCGCTTTTTCCGGTGCTGCTGGTGATCACATTGTGTCTGGCGCGCTCCAGTGCCTTGAAGATTTCTGTTGTGTCTCTGTAAAAATTTTTGCCGGCGGCGGTCAGTTGCACGCTGCGTTTGCTGCGGTCGAACAATTGCGCGCCCAGCTCCTTCTCAAGTGCCGCAATCTGGCGTGTGAGCGGAGGTTGCGAGATATGCAACAAGGCCGCAGCGCGACCGAAATGCAGGGTTTCTGCTACGGTGCGGAAATATGTCAGGTGGCGCAATTCGATCATCTGATACCTTCAAGGTATTAATTTCGTCTCTATATTGTATTGGAAGTTATCAGATAAGCTCGTTATTCTCCGATGCACAGGTAGTAAAACTTGCGATTACCTGACAGGCGGACATACGCCACAAGCGTGCAGAATCGCCGCAGATAAGAAAAAAGCAGTTCACGACAGGAGACAATCATGCCGACACAAACGGTAGCCCTACCTTTGGCAAAAAACCACGTCAGAACAGCCAATGCCACCCGCATTTCCCGTACCTCGCGCGGCTCGCGCGCGGCGCGGCAGTCGCATTACCGCGAACTGGATCAGCTGGCCGGCGGCGATGCCGTCATGCAGGATCTGATCGAACGCGGCAAGCGCCTGATCGACCGCGGCATTCCCATTCTTATTCTCGGCGAGACCGGCACCGGCAAGGAGTTCCTGTCGCGCGCCCTGCATGCCTACAGCGAACGCCGTCAGGCCAACTGGATCGCGGTCAACTGTGCCTCGATCCCCGAGAGTCTGGCCGAGAGCGAACTGTTCGGCTATTGCAAGGGCGCGTTTTCCGGCGCGCTGCCGGGCGGCATGAAGGGCAAGGTGCAGCAGGCCGACGGCGGCACGCTGTTCCTCGATGAAATCGGCGACATGCCGTTTTCCCTGCAGACGCGCTTGCTGCGCGTGTTGTCGGAGCGCGAAGTGATTCCGCTCGGCGCTGCTCACCCGGTATCGGTCGATGTGCAACTGATCTGCGCCACCCATCAGGATCTGAAGACGCTGATCGGCGAAGGCCGCTTCCGCGAAGATTTGTATTACCGCATCGCCGGCGGCGTGCTGCGTCTGCCCTCGCTGCGCGACCGCGCCGACCGCCGTGCGCTGATCATGCAGATGATCGCAGACGAGCTGGCGCTGGACGCTGAGGAAGCCGGTGACGAGACGATTGCGCCGGCCGCCTTGGGCGCCATGCTGGCCTATCGCTGGCCGGGCAATCTGCGCCAGATGCATGCCGTGATCCGCTATTGCTGTGCCGTGATGAACGACGGCCGCATCGAGATGCACGATTTGCCCGAAGAATTAATGCAGTTCCAGGCAGTGGAGTTCGACCAACTCGTCGGCCACGCTTCCAATGTCCGTCGCATCGTGCCACAAGCCGTGGCGTCGGAATCACCGTCCCGCCTATCCGGCAATCCGCTCAGGGACGAGCGCGCGCGCGTTATCGATGCGCTGGTCGGCAGTCGCTGGAATATTTCCGCCGCTTCACGGCAGCTGGGAATGTGCCGCGCTTCGCTGTATCGCAAATTGCGTCAGTTGGATATTCCACATGTACGCGATCAGGCGATGCCTGCGTATGCCGCCTGAGTGGTTCGATTAATTGATCTGACCATCTCGACCGCTTAATAAAAATCGCACCTGCAGTCTCGCCGCGAGTGCCGCACCTCAGTTGTTTCCGGGGGCGCGCTCAGCGCTTGCTGCTTGCGCAAGAACAAACCATGCGCTCCGCGCGACACCACCCTATTGAGGAAAAATCATGAAAGTTTTTTACGACAAAGACGCCGACCTGTCCCTGATCAAGAACAAGAACGTGACCATCATCGGTTACGGTTCGCAAGGCCACGCGCACGCGCAAAACCTGAAGGACTCGGGCTGCAAGGTGACCGTCGGTCTGCGCAAGGACGGCGCATCGTGGAACAAGGCCAAGAACGCCGGCCTGAACGTGGCTGAAGTCAACGACGCGGTCAAAGAAGCCGACGTCATCATGATCCTGCTGCCGGATGAAAACATCGGTCAGGTCTATGCAGAAAACGTTGCACCGTTCGCCAAGCAAGGCGCGACCGTCGCGTTCGCACACGGCTTCAACATTCACTACGGCCAGGTCGTGCCGCGCGCCGATCTGGACATCATCATGATCGCGCCTAAGGCTCCCGGCCACACCGTGCGCTCGACCTATACCCAGGGTGGCGGCGTGCCGCACCTGATCGCCGTGCATCAGGACAAGTCCGGCACCGCCCGTGACGTCGCCCTGTCGTACGCTACCGCCAACGGCGGCGGCCGTGCCGGCATCATCGAAACCAACTTCCGCGAAGAAACCGAAACCGACCTGTTCGGCGAACAAGCCGTGCTGTGCGGCGGCACCGTGGAACTGATCAAGGCCGGTTTCGAAACCCTGGTGGAAGCCGGCTACGCGCCTGAAATGGCCTACTTCGAATGCCTGCACGAACTGAAACTGATCGTCGACCTGATCTACGAAGGCGGCATCGCCAACATGAATTACTCGATCTCGAACAACGCGGAATACGGCGAATACGTCACCGGCCCGCGCATCATCAACGAAGAGAGCAAGCAAGTCATGAAGAAGGTGCTGGCGGACATCCAGACCGGCGAATACGCCAAGAGCTTCATCCTGGAAAGCAAGGCCGGCGCGCCGACCCTGCTGTCGCGTCGTCGCATCAATGCTGAGCACCAGATCGAAGTCGTGGGTGAGAAGCTGCGCGCCATGATGCCTTGGATTAAAGCCAATAAGCTGGTCGATCAGTCGAAGAACTAATCGACAATTCACTCCGCAATTGATGAGCGCAAGCGAGTCAACGCAGATTGAAGAGAGAGCAGGGCGATGCAGATGCATCGCCCTGTTTTCGTTTGTGGAATCAAGCTGCACATGGTGTCTTAGCGGTCTCCTGTAACCATCAGGGACAGAAGCCCACGCTTCAAGTAAGATTTCCCCCTCTGCACCCATCCAGAATAATCAGACATTCATCCAACGGGAGATTCTTGTGCAACTGATCGGTATGCTCGATTCGCCATTCGTGCGTCGCGTCGCCATTTCCTTACAACTGCTTGATCTGCGTTTTGAACATCAATCGGTGTCGGTATTCAAAACCTTTCCGCAATTTCAGCAGATCAATCCGGTGGTCAAGGCGCCGACGCTGGTGTGCAGCGATGGCGAAGTGCTGATGGATTCGATTCTGATTCTTGAATACGCGGAAGCGCTGTCGGCTTCGGTGTCGGGCCGTAGTCTGGTGCCGAGCGACCTGCCCGGTCTGCAACGCTCGCTGCGGCTGACCGGGCTGGCAATGGCGGCCTGCGAGAAGAGCGTGCAGATTGTCTATGAGCACAACTTGCGGCCGGCCGAGAAACTGCATGAACCATGGCTGGAGCGCGTCACCGGCCAGTTGCATGCGGCTTACGATGCACTGGAAATGGCATACTCGGAGAGCGGCACGCAGCTGAGCAGCACCAGCATCGATCAGGCGGCGCTGACTACGGCGGTGGCCTGGCATTTTACGCAGAAGATGATTCCGGGCACCGTGGATGCGGCAGCTTATCCGGCCTTGAGTGCGCTGTCGGCGGCAGCAGAAGCCTTGCCTGAATTTATCGCCGCCCCTTATGGCGACAGCACTTATCGTCACACGGTCTGAGCCGGTAAGTCAGCAAGCCAATGATTTTTTGATCGGTGCGGCATGCAATACAAGGTCTTCGTCTACGGCACCCTCAAGAGTGGGCAGTGCAATCACGCCGTGCTGGGGCCGCATGCTTGCCTGATCGGCCCGGCGAGCAGCGTCATCCGCTGGAAATTTATTGCGCTGGATTTTTATCCGGCCATGCTCAGGGCCGACGGCCCTTGCTGCGTGGAGGGCGAAGTGTGGCAGGTCGATGCGGATACGCTGGCGCGACTGGATGTTCTGGAAGAAGTGCCGCATCTCTACACGCGGCATGAGATCGAGGTGCGCTTTGCCGATGGCCGGATCGATCATGCGCTGAGCTATTTCATGCAGCCCGGGTTTGGCGCCGTGGGCGTGGAAATCATGGATGGTCGCTGGCCGTTGCAAGAGGGACAGCGCCGCTAGCGTAGCCATCGCGCCTGTGATATCAGCGGCTCGCTTCCACTCCTTTGCTATGGATTTGCAGTCGTCTCTTGGTGTTTTCGTATCGCAAGGACGAATGCCTGCAAGCCCTGCGTGAGCTGCACCGCGATCTCCGTATCCGCCGCGACCTGTTGTTCATCCATATTCTTCGCCAGCAATTGCACGGTGATCGCCGCTTCGTCTATCAGTTGCGCCGACATGGTGTTGAGCACCAGGCGCAACGCCGCCTGTGCGGCGCAGGCGCGCGGCGAGGCATTGAGCAGCATCACCGGCTTGCCGGGAAAGGTGGTGCTGGCCACCAGCCAGTCCAGCAGATTCTTGAATGAGCCGGGAATGCCGCGCGCGTATTCGGGGCAGGAAATCAGCAGACCGTCGGCCTGCGCGATGCGGCTGCGCAAGTCCGCCACAATCGGCGGCAATTGGTTTTCCAGATCCGGATTGAAGTGTGGCAGCAGACCCATGTCGGTATACAGCATGATCTGCACATTGTCCGGCGCCAGACGCCGGCAGGCTTGCAACAGGATGGCGTTGGAGGAGGCAGCGCGCAGGCTGCCGGACAGGGCGAGAAGTTGCATCGTGTAAAGCAGGGCGCTTCAGGTTGACCGGGCCAAAGTATTGCATAACCGGTGCGAATCCACTGCGCCGGCATCTGCACACAATCAAAAGTTGCTCTTCATGCAAGCGCTTCGGCTCGCTCCGGCGCCAGTCCGGATTTGTCATCAACTTGAAATATTTGCCCTATACCCTGCTTCGACTGCATAGAGCCAACAAGGGCGCAACGCTGCAGAATATTCGCCGGGCAGGCTGCTCCGATGCGAAACAGAACAGCGTGCGCCACTGATCGAAGGGTGGGGGTTTGCGCTCGAAAGTTATTCGCCGGCCGGCCTGGCTTCTGAATGCGATTCAGGAGGGGCGCGGGCTTTCCTATGGGTTCGTGATGCTGGCCGCTTGCCTGCTGGCGGTGCTGTGGATCATCACCTTCACCCGCGTCGACAATGAAAACAAGCTGGCCGTGTCGAGCTCGCTGGCCGACAGCCGCAATGTCGCCGCCATCGTTTCCGCCAATCTGGATGAGGTGCTGAGCCGCACCTTGCTGTATTCGCGCATAGGCCAGTCCTTGCTGGACGGCGATCCGCATGCTTCCGATTACCTCAGTCCGCTGTTCATCGGCGACTCCGCCTATCTGCGCATTGCCGTGTTCGATGCGCAGGCGCGGCTGGTGTATTCCTCGGCGCGTCAAAAGCAGGAGCCTGAATTTGAAAAGCTGATCAACGCCGCCTACGTTGCCTCGCTGCTCGGCTCGCGTCAGCAAAATCCCATGATCATCAGTCCGCCGATCCGGCGCGAGGGTTTCAGCTGGCGCGTGCCGCTGTTGATCCCATTGAGCAAGGGCGATGGCGAGCTGCGCGGATTCTTCAGCGCGATTCTCGATCTCGGCTACTTCCTGAAAACCTATCAGGAAGTCAGCACCAGCGGCGGCAGCCGCATAGAAATTCTCAATGCCGCCGGTCTGCAACTGGCCGATCTGAGCGACGGCAGCCTGAGCGGCGGTTCCAACTACGCCGGCCAGGAGTACGCCACCTTTCTGAAAGAAGCCAAGGGCGGCAGGCAAAGCGCCGAGGGCATGAGCGCGGCCGGCCAGCACGGCGAGCCGCAGCAGTTCATCGGCGTACAGCGCACGCTGGAACATTACCCGCTGGCGGTGGTCGTGAGCCGGCCGCCCGAACGCGTGTTCGGCAAGCTGCAGCAGGCGCACCGCGAATACTATCTGCAGGCGCTGGCGATTTCGGTGCTGGTGATCCTGCTGACCATGGGCTGGATCAATATCGCGCATCGGCGCCGTCGTCTTTATGAGCGCCTGGTGTATTCCGAGCGCGAGAAGAGCAGCCTGATCGCGCAACTGGAAAAAGAAAAGTCGCGCGCCTATCAATTGGCCTCGCACGATTATCTGACCGGCATCCCGAACCGCATGCTGTTCTATGAAATCGCCAGCACCGAGCTGGCGCGCGCGCGCCGCAGCCGCAATCTGTACGCGCTGTTTTTCATGGATCTGGACAAGTTCAAGCTGATCAACGACACCTTGGGGCATGCCGTCGGCGACGCCTTGCTGAAGGCGGTCTCCGAGCGTCTGCGCGCTTCCTTGCGCGAATACGATCTGGTGGCGCGCCTCGGCGGTGATGAGTTCGTGATGCTGGTGTCGGAAATCCATAGCGAGGAGCGCATCGCCGAAATCGCCGCCACGCTGGTGCGCGCCGTCCGTCAGCCCTATCTCGATCTGGAAGGCAAGGACGTCGAGACCAGCCCCAGCATCGGCATCGCGCTCTATCCGCGCGACGGTCAGAGCGTGGACGAATTGCTCACCAACGCCGACGCCGCGATGTATGTCGCCAAGTCCGCCGGCCACGGTTTGTACCGTTTCTATGACGCCTCGCTGAATGCCTCGGCGGCGCGCGGACTGGAGCTGTTGCAGCGTTTCCGTTCCGCCATCAAGGCTGATGAATTTTGCCTGCACTATCAGCTCAAGATGAATCTGCAGACCTTCCGCATCGAGGGCATGGAGGCGCTGATCCGCTGGCAGCATCCCGAGCATGGCCTGATCTTCCCCAATGAATTCATTTCGCTGGCCGAAGAGAACGAACTGATCGTGCCGCTCGGCTACTGGATCATCGGCGCCGCCTGCCGCCAGTTGGCCGACTGGCGGCGGCGCGGCTTGCCGTTGTATCCGGTGGCGATCAATGTCTCGGCGCGCCAGCTGCGCGACGAGCGCCTGCCGCTGATCGTGCGCGATGAGCTGCAGCGGCATGGGCTGACGCCGGAATTGCTTGAAATCGAGGTCACCGAAAGCTGCTTCATCGACGACGTCGAACTGGCGCGCCAGGTGCTGCAAAGCCTCTGTCAGCTGGGGCTGCGGGTGGCGCTGGACGACTACGGCACCGGCTATGCCGGGCTGAGCCACATCAAGGCCTTGCCGGTGTATGCCTTGAAGATCGACCGCAGCTTCATCCGGGATATCCGCAACGACAACAGCGACGCCATGATCGTGGCGTCGACGGTTTCTCTGGCACGCAACCTGGGCCTGAAAGTGATTGCCGAAGGGGTTGAGAGCAAGGAACAATTGATGCATCTGAAAGTGATCGGCTGCGATCAGGTGCAGGGCTTCTATTTGCAGCGGCCTGCAGTGGCCGAACAGCTGGAACCGATGTTGCGCAAAGGGAGTTTCGATATCTCATGAAGACACGCATCTTGCCCGTCTCGATTTTTCTTCTCCGCATCCGGCGTGCCATGCTGGCGTTGGCAATGATGTCGTTGAGTCAGGGCCTGCTGCCTGGGATGGCGCATGCGGAGAATGCGGCGCGCTGCGAACGTCCGGATCGGCTGAAGTTCTCCTTCGTCCCGCAAAGCAACGGTCGCAATGATGCCGAGCTGCTGGCGCCTTTGCTGGAGGAGCTGGAGGAGGCGCTGAGGATGCCGGTCGATGTGGTGCAGCCGTCTTCTTACGGTACGGCCATCGAGGGGCTTCTGGCGGGCATGGTGCATGTGGCGCGGCTGGGGCCGGCATCCTATGTCTCGGCGCACAGAAGCGACCCGGCGGTGACGCCTTTCGCCACCGTGATGTACCGCGATGAATTGACGGGGCAGGAGAGCGCGTCTTACAACTCGCTATTGATTACCCGCCAGAAAGGCCCGGAGCGCAGCATCGAGGCCTTGCGCGGCAAGAGTCTGGTGCTGGTCGACCCCGACAGCACCTCGGGCGCGCTGATTCCGCGCCATGTGTTCAGCCGTCAGCTGGGCTCAAGTCTGGAGCGTTATTTCGGCCGGCTGGGGTATACCGGTACGCAGGAAAGTTCGGTGCTGGCAGTGCTTAATCGCGAAGCCGATGCGGCCTTCGTCGGCAGCTCCAATCTCGCCGCCACCATCGCCAACGGCAAAGTGCGGCGCGATGACATACGCATACTCTGGAAGTCGGAGCCGATTCCCTTCGATCCCTTCGTCTATCGCGGGCAACTGTGCGCCGACATCAAACGCAAGATCAGGAACGTTTTTCTGCAGAGCAAAAGCAGCCGGCACACAGCGCTGCTGACCAATTTGCGCGCCGTGCGGCTGGTGCCGGCCAGGGATGAGGACTATCGCATCATTCGCGATTTGCAGCGCTGATCCGTGCTGCCGATCCTGGCATTTGCGCCGCCAGGCTTATTCCGCCAGCAGCTTCTCGATATCGCTGATCATCTCTTCCGGCTTGGTTTGCGGCGCATAGCGCTTGTAGACCGTGCCGTCCTTGCGCACCAGGAATTTGGTGAAATTCCATTTGATGCGCTTGCTGCCGAGCAGGCCCGGCGCTTCTTTCTTCAGGAACACGAACAGCGGGTCGGCCTGATCGCCGTTGACCTCGATCTTGGCGAACAGCGGAAAGCTGACGCCGTAATTCTTTTCGCAAAAGGCGCCGATTTCTTCCGCGCTGCCTGGCTCCTGCGAGCCGAACTGATTGCATGGAAAACCCAGCACCTCCACGCCCTTGCCGTGAAACTGGCGATGGATGTTTTCCAGTCCGTGATACTGCGGTGTGAAGCCGCACTTGCTGGCGGTGTTCGCGACCAGCAGTACCTTGCCGCGATATTGCGACAACGGCACCTTAGTCTGGTCGGCCAGCGTGGCCTGGAAATCGTAGAGAGTCTTCATGGGAGGTCTTGGATGGGCGGTGGAGCAAACGGATGAAGCCGGACTGCTGACATCATGCGCCATCGCATCAAAAATGGTATGGCGCCATTCTAAACCTGTCGCCCCGGCCGTGCTTGCTGCCGTGCCCCCGCCGTTGCCTGATTCTGTGCCGGCGTTTCGAGCGGAAAGTATTCCGGCGAACGCGCAGCGGCGCGCGCCGTTTCGTATGAAATCGCGCCGGACTGGGCCAGCACGCTGAGGCTGGCTTCCAGCGTCTGCATGCCGGCGCTGCCCGAGGTCTGGATGGCGGAATACATCTGCGGCGTCTTGCCTTCGCGGATCAGATTGCGAATCGCCGCGCTGCTGAGCATGATCTCGTGCGCGGCGATGCGGCCGTTGCCGTCTCTGGTTTTCAGCAGCGTCTGGGAGATCACCGCCAGCAGCGACTCCGACAGCATGGCACGCACCTTGTCGCGTGCACCGGCTTCGAACACATCGATCATGCGGTCTATGGTCTTTGCGGCGGATGAGGTGTGCAGCGTGGCGAAGACCAGATGTCCGGTTTCAGCGGCGGTCAGCGCCAGCTGTATGGTCTCGGCATCGCGCAGCTCGCCCACCAGCAAGATGTCGGGATCTTCGCGCAGCGCGGCGCGCAGGGCGGCATTGAAGGAAGGCGCATGCAGGCCGATCTCGCGCTGGCTGATCAGGCACTTCTTCGACTGATGGATGTATTCGATCGGGTCCTCGATGCTGAGAATGTGCGCCTGGCGCTGCTCGTTGGCATGCTGCACCATGGCCGCCAGCGTCGATGACTTGCCGGAGCCGGTGGGGCCGGTGATCAGCACCAGACCGCGCGCCCGCAAAGCCAGCTCGCCGCAGATGGCCGGCGCCTTCAGTTGCTCCAGCGTCGGCACACGGTCGGGGATATGGCGCAGCACGGCAGCGGCGCCGCGTTGCTGTTGAAAGGCGTTGACCCGGAAGCGCGCCAGCTCCGGCACGCTGAAGGCGAAGTCGCATTGCAGCTCGGTCGCAAACGTCTGGCGCTGCGATTCATTCATGACGCCGGCCAGCAGTTGCTGCATGTGAGGCGGGCTGATTGCCGGCAGATTGATGCGGCGCATGTCGCCATGGACGCGCAGCATGGGGGGCAAACCGGCGGAAAGATGCAGATCGGAGGCCTGATTGCGGACGCAGAATGCAAGCAGTTCAGCAATGTCCATTTATAATCCTTGCGAGGAAAACATCAACACATTCTTTTATTCCCCAGCAGTTTTGCCTCTCCCGGCTTTCGGATTATGTTCTCAATCGCAGAAAAGTTGCAACAAGTACAAGCCCAGATCGCAGCCGCAGCCTTGGCCGCAGCTCGTCTGCCGCAAGAAGTCCGTCTGCTGGCAGTGTCCAAGACCTTCGGCCCGGATGCCGTGCTGGAGGCGGCGCACGCCGGGCAGCGCGCCTTCGGTGAAAATTATTTACAGGAAGCGCTGGACAAGATGCAGGCGTTGCAGCAACGCGATGCTGCCGTGGCGGCCGGGCTGGAATGGCATTTCATCGGTCCCATCCAGAGCAACAAGACGCGGCCGATTGCCGCGCATTTCGACTGGGTGCATTCGGTGGAGCGCGAAAAGATCGCGCAGCGGCTGTCGGAACAGCGGCCGCAGGAACTGCCGCCGCTGAACATCTGTCTGCAGGTAAACATCAGCGGCGAAGCCAGCAAGAGCGGACTGGCGCCGCATGAAGTGGCGACGGCGGCGCAAGCGGTGGCGCAGTTGCCGCGTTTGCGCTTGCGCGGGCTGATGGCGATCCCGGAGCCCACCGCTGATCCGCAGTTGCAGCGGGCCGCCTTTGGCCGCGTGCGCGCATTGTTTGACGAATTGAAGCAGCAAGGTCTGGCGCTGGATACGCTGTCGATGGGCATGTCGGCCGACATGCCGGCGGCCATCGCCGAAGGCGCGAGCATCGTGCGCATCGGCAGCGCGATCTTCGGCGCACGGGATTATTCATCGGCACATTGACATACCGATTTTGGAATCTGGCATACACACTTAAATTCCTAAGCAAGGAGTCGAATTGAAAATTGCATTTATTGGCGGCGGCAACATGGCGACCGCATTGGTCGGCGGTCTGGCGGGCAAGGTCACCGAACGCGGCGCGAATATTCACGTGGTCGACGTCAATCCCGATTCGCTGCAAAAGCTGCAGCAGCAATTCGGCGTCACCACTGCGACCGAGTTCACCGCCAGGCTGTCGCAGTGCGACGTCATCGTGCTGGCCATCAAGCCGCAGCAGGCGCGCGAAGCGGTGGCGGCGTTGCAGCCCTTCATCGGCGCGCATCAACTGATTCTGAGCATCGTTGCCGGCATCCGCATCGCCGATCTGTCGCGCTGGCTGGACGGTCATGAAGCCATCGTGCGTTCGATGCCGAACACGCCGGCGCTGATCGGCAAGGGCATCTCCGGCGTCAGCGCCAGCGACAAGGTCTCGACGCTGCAACGCGCGCAGGCCGATTCGATTCTGCGTGCGGTCGGTTCCACCGTGTGGGTCGACAGCGAAGACAAGATCGACGCCGTGACCGCGGTGTCGGGCAGCGGCCCGGCCTATGTGTTTTATTTCCTGGAAGCGATGGAGCAGGCGGCCCTGGAAATGGGGCTGAGTTCGGACGAAGGCATGGAGCTGGCCAAGGCCACCTTCGCCGGCGCCACCGAACTGGCGCAACGTTCCGACGAACCGGTTTCGTTGCTGCGCGAGCGCGTCACCTCCAAGGGCGGCACCACCTATGCGGCGCTGGTCAGTCTGGAGCAAAGCGGCGTCAAGGCCGCCATCGTGACGGCGCTGAAAGCCGCCGCCGCGCGCGGCAAGGAACTGGGCGACGAGTTCGGCAAGGACTGATGGACAGGGCCGACTTGCTTCCCCTCTTTGCAGACGGCCGGCCACGCCGGCTGATTTCGTCGGCCTTGCTGACGGTCGCGGCGGCGTGCGTCCTGACGCTGGCCGGTTGCGCATCCACCGCCGACAGCGAAGGCTATTACACGGTTCAGCGCGGCGATACGCTGTACAGCATCGGCCGTGATTTCGATCAGAGTCCGGGCGATCTGCGCGCCTGGAATCGTCTCTCCAATCCCAATGATCTTGAAGTCGGCCAGCGCATTCGCGTGCGGCCGCCGGTGGGCGTCGCTGCGCGCACTGCGCCGACGCGCAGCGCCAAGCCGGCAGCGGCTGCCAGACCCGCCGCCAAACCGGCGTCCAAGGAAAAGGAAGAAGCGCCGCTGGCCGCCGACGAAAAGCTGGACTGGATCTGGCCGACGCCAGGCAAATCGGCGCCCAGCGCCGACAGCTACAAGAAGGGCATCGACATCGCCGGCAGCAGCGGGCAGTCAGTGCTGGCTTCGGCTGCGGGCAAGGTGACTTACGCCGGACGCGGCATTCGCGGCTACGGCAACATGGTGATCCTGAAGCACACGCCGACGCTGTTGTCGGTCTATGCGCACAACAAGACGATACTGGTGAAGGAAGGTCAGACCGTCACGCGCGGTCAGCAGATCGCCGAGATGGGCGATACCGACAGCGACAAGGTCAAGCTGTACTTCGAGATTCGCCGCAACGGCAAACCAGTCAATCCCATGGGCTTGCTGCCGCCGCGCTGATGCGGTTCTTGCAAAGCGAAGCGCTGGATGCATGAGCGACTGGCGGTACAAAAGAAAAGGGCGGCGCCGGTAAAGCTGCCGCCCTTCAACTACCTCAGCAAGAGATCGTCAAGGCCTCGCCAACGCATCACCAGCGCATCACCAGCGCATCACCGGAATGCGTAATCCAGCGCCACGCCGGCGAAGATGACTGCGCCCAGCCAGTTGTTGTTGGTGAAGGCGGCCAGACAGCGCATGCGGTCGCGGTCGCGGATCAGGGTGTAGTGATACAGCGCGAAGCCGCAGGCCACCAGAATCGATGCAGTGAACCAGCCGCGCAGGCCATACTGCCAGCCGACCGCCCAGAACAGACTCAGCGCCACCGCGTAGCACAGCATTACCGCGAGTACGTCGTAGCGGCCGAAGGTAATGGCGGAGGTCTTGATGCCTATCTTCAGATCGTCGTCGCGGTCCACCATCGCGTATTCGGTGTCGTAAGCCACCGCCCAGAACACATTTCCGATCAGCATCACCCAGGCTGCCAGCGGCACTTCGTTGGTGAGCGAGGCGAAGGCCATGGGAATGCCGAAACCGAAGGCGATGCCCAGATAGGCTTGCGGGATCGCGAAGAAACGCTTGAAGTAGGGATAGGTGCCGGCGATGATCACGGCCGCCACCGACATCTGCTTCGTCAACCCGTTGAGCGGCAGGATCAGCAGGAAGGACACCAGCGCCAGCACCCCCGCCACCATCAGCGCTTCCCATGACTTGATCTTGCCGGCCGTCAGCGGACGCTGTTCGGTGCGCTTCACATGCTTGTCGAAATCGCGGTCGGCGTAGTCGTTGATGGCGCAGCCGGCAGAGCGCATCAGCACCGTGCCGATCACATAGATGGCGACCACGCCCCAGTCCGGCCGGCCGGCCGAGGCCAGCCACAGCGCAATCATGGTCGGCCACAGCAAGAGCAGAATGCCGATGGGTTTGTGTGCGCGCACCAGCAGCGCGTAAAGCTTGAGCCTGTTCATGCCGGATCCGAAAATCGAAAAGCCGCATTATAAATCTTGCATGCCGGGCTCGCTGCGGGCCGCGATCTGTGGCGGCCTGCTCGTCTGCAGCGCAGTTGACTGACACCTGCCTTGCGCCATGCTTGCAACGCGCTGACAAGCGTTGTCATAAGCACCATGTTCGTTTGCCGCGTGCTTTTTTTCTGCTGCAAAGCAGTACGTATTTCCTTTGCCAGTGCCGTGAATCATCGTTAATGTAACGCCGCTGTCATACATAGTTGTTAGGATCGAGACCCCTTTTTTGGAGTGCCTGATGAAACTGGATATCAAGAAACTGGTCGCGAGCGGTGTGCTGGCGACGATCGCATCTTCTGCGTTTGCCGCTACCGAAATTTCATGGTGGCATTCCATGACCGGCGCGCTCGGCGAACGCGTCAACGCACTGGCCGACGAGTTCAACAAGAGCCAGTCCGACTATAAAGTGACACCGGTCTACAAGGGCACTTACGACGAATCCATGGCCGCCGCGATCGCCGCCTACCGCGCCGGCAATGCGCCGGACATTCTGCAGGTGTTCGAAGTCGGCACCGCCACCATGATCTACGCCAAGGGCGCGGTCAAGCCGGTGTATGAAGTGATGAAGCTGGGCGGCGAGAAGTTCGACTCCAACGCCTACGTGCCCGCCGTTGCCGGTTACTACTCGACCGACAAGGGCATGATGTCCTTCCCGTTCAACAGCTCCACCACCACCATGTTCTACAACAAGGACATGTTCGCCAAGGCCGGTCTGGATCCTGAGAAGCCGCCTGTCACATGGCAGGAACTGGTGGTCATGGCCGCCAAGCTGAAAGCCAGCGGCGCTGCATGTGCATACACGACGACCTGGCAATCCTGGGTGCATTTGGAATCGTTTTCAACCTGGCACAACGTTGAGCTGGCGTCCAAGAACAACGGCTTCGGCGGCCTCGATGCGCGCCTGAAGATGAACAGCCCGCTGCACGTGCGCCATATCCAGAATCTGGCGAACTGGGCCAAGCAAGGTTACTTCACCTACGCCGGCCGCAAGGATGAGGCCAACGCCAAGTTCAACGCCGGCGAGTGCGCGATCATCACGGGCTCGTCTTCCGCCTATGCGGATATCCGCAAGAACGCCAAGTTCAAGTTCGGCGTGGCCGCGCTGCCTTACTACAACGACGTGCCGGGCGCACCGCAGAACACCGTGATCGGCGGCGCTTCGCTGTGGGTCATGAACGGCAAGAAGAACGAGGAGTACAAGGGCGTGGCCAAGTTCTTCGGCTTCCTCTCCAAGCCTGAAGTCGCCGCCAAGTGGCACCAGGAAACCGGTTATCTGCCGGTCACCAAGGCGGCCTATGAAATGACCAAGGCCTCCGGGTTCTACGACCGCAATCCTGGCACCGATGTCGCGGTCAAGCAGATGATCGTCAAGACCACCGAGAAGTCGCGCGGCCTGCGTCTGGGCAACTATGCGCAGATCCGCACCGTGTTCGACGAAGAACTGGAAAACGTCTGGACCGGCAAGAAGACGCCGCAGGATGCGCTGGACAGCGCAGTCAAGCGCGGCGACGACTTGCTGACGCGTTTCGAACGCGCCAACAAGGGCCAGTAAGGCATGCAAGGCCGGCCCGCGCATTCGGCGGGCCGGCTTTTCCGTTTCTGTTTCATGCCAGCGATGGCAGCGGGCGATCTGCATCTGATCGCTTGAGTCAGCTTTCTGCATCAGGCGCACTCCTCGTCCGCATTTAATTTAGCGACGCTGGCCGGCCTGATTCTTTCTGTATTTTCTTCCCACCTGATTGCCGGCCTATCGTGGAAAAACGCGCACGCTTCAAGTCTAAGTACCTTCCCTATCTGCTGGTTGCGCCGCAGATCGCGGTTACTTTGCTGTTCTTTTTCTGGCCGGCCCTGCAGGCGCTGTATCAATCGGTGCTGCTGCAGGATGCTTTCGGCGGCTATTCGGAATTCGTCTGGTTCGACAATTTCAGCGCGCTGTTCGGCGATCCGACGTATCTGCAGGCATTCCAGACCACCGGCCTGTTTTCGCTGCTGGTGGCATTTTTCGGCATGACGCTGTCATTGCTGCTGGCGGTCTTCGCCGACCGCGTGGTGAAGGGCGCCGCCATCTACAAGACCTTGCTGATCTGGCCGTATGCGGTGTCGCCGGTGGTGGTCGGCGTGCTGTGGATGTTCCTGCTAAGCCCTTCGCTGGGCGTGCTGTCGCATGTGCTGGGCAAACTCGGCATCCAGTGGGATTACATGATCAACGGCAATCACGCGATGATCCTGATCGTGATCGCCGCCGTGTGGAAGCAGATCAGCTACAACTTCCTGTTTTTCCTGGCCGGGCTGCAATCGATTCCGAAGTCCTTGATCGAAGCCGCAGCGATCGACGGCGCCGGTCCGGTCAAGCGTTTCTTTACCATCGTGTTCCCTTTGATTTCGCCGACCACTTTCTTTCTGCTGGTGGTCAACGTGGTCTACGCCTTCTTCGACACCTTTGCGATTGTCGAGGCCACCACCCATGGCGGCCCCGGCAAGGACACCGAGATTCTGGTCTACAAGGTCTTCAGCGACGGCTTCAAGGGCGGCGATCTGGGCAGCGCTGCGGCGCAGTCGGTGGTGCTGATGGCGGTGGTCATCCTGCTGACGGTGGTGCAGTTCAAGTACGTTGAAAAGAAAGTGCAATACGCATGAGCGCGAATAGGAACATGAGCATGAACAAGCAGAGAGTCTCCCCATGATAGAGCGCCGCCCCATCCTCGATGCCGTCAGCCATCTGGTGCTGATTCTCGGCGCACTGGCGGTGGTGTTCCCGCTTTACGTGGCGTTCGTCGCCAGCACCCAGACCGCCGAGCAATCCGCCATGTCGCCGCTGTCGCTGTTGCCAGGCAGCGAGATGCTGAACAATTACAGCACGGTGCTGTTTCAGGGCGCCTCCGGCCAGGTCAGCGCGCCGCCGGTGCTCAACATGCTGTGGGTCAGTCTGATGACGGCGCTGATCATCGCCGTCGGCAAGATTTCCATCTCCATGCTGTCGGCGTTTGCCATCGTGTATTTCCGGTTTCCCGGGCGCAACCTGTTTTTCTGGATGATCTTCGTCACGCTGATGCTGCCGGTGGAAGTGCGCATCACGCCGACCTATCAGGTGGTGTCGGACTTCGGCATGCTCAACAGCTATGCCGGGCTGACGGTGCCGCTGATCGCATCGGCCACCGCGACCTTCCTGTTTCGCCAGTTCTTCCTGACCGTGCCCGATGAACTGGCCGAGGCCGCACGCATCGACGGCGCCGGTCCGCTGCGTTTCCTCAAGGACGTGCTGTGGCCGCTGTCGCGCACCAATGTGATTGCGCTGTTCGTGATCATGTTCATCTACGGCTGGAATCAATATCTGTGGCCGCTGATGATCGCCACGCAGCAGAATATGTATCCGGTCGGCATCGGCATCAAGACGCTGATTTCAGGCGGCGACTCGGCGGTGGAATGGAATATGGTGATGGCCACCATGATCCTGGCGATGCTGCCGCCGGGGCTGATCGTGGTGGTGATGCAGAAATGGTTCGTCAAGGGTTTGGTGGATTCGGAGAAGTAAGCGCCGGCTTGCTTCAGGACATGCATGCCGCGCCTTTACCCGGCGCGCAAATTAATACGAGTAAGGTCGAGAGTTCTCATATGGCGAGCATTCAGTTAAAGCAGGTGCGCAAGACTTACGGCAAGGGCGCCAAGGCGGTCGATGTCATTCACGGCATCGACGCCGATATCGCCGACGGCGAATTCATCGTGATGGTCGGGCCTTCCGGTTGCGGCAAGTCGACCTTGTTGCGGATGGTGGCCGGGCTGGAAGAAATCAGCGGCGGCGAGGTCGTGATCGGCGAGCGTGTGGTCAACGAGCTGGAACCCAAGGAGCGCGACATCGCCATGGTGTTCCAGAACTATGCGCTGTATCCGCACATGACGGTGTATGAAAACATGGCTTACGGCCTGAAGATTCAGGGCCTGCCGAAAGCCGAGATCGAAGCGCGCGTGCAGCGCGCCGCCGGCATTCTTGAATTGCAGGCGCTGCTGGATCGTACCCCGCGTCAGTTGTCCGGCGGCCAGCGCCAGCGCGTGGCGATGGGGCGCGCCATCGTGCGCAAGCCGGCGGTGTTTCTGTTCGACGAGCCGCTGTCGAATCTGGATGCCAAACTGCGCGTGCAGATGCGTCTGGAAATCCAGAAGCTGCACGCCAGTCTGCGCACCACCAGCTTGTACGTGACGCACGATCAGGTCGAGGCCATGACCCTGGGCCAGCGCATGATCGTGATGAACAAGGGCGTGGCCGAGCAGATCGGCACGCCGGCGGAAGTGTATGCGCGGCCGGCGACGACCTTCGTGGCCGGCTTTATCGGCTCGCCGCCGATGAATCTCTTGCGCGGTCGTCTGGCGGCCGACGGACGACGCTTCTTGCTGGACGGCGCAAGCGCCGAAGACAGCGGCGTGGTCGAACTGGCCCATGCGCCGACGGCGAATGCAGAGGGGCAGGGCGAGCGCGTACTGGGGATTCGTCCCGAGCATCTGCATATCGGCGGCAGCGGCATCATGCTCGACGTGGAGCTGGTCGAAGCGCTGGGCGCCGAGTTGCTGGTGCATGCGCGCTGCGGCACGCAGATGCTGGTGCTGCGCTGCGCCGCCGGCCTTGAGGTGCAAAGCGGTCAGCGTATCAGCGCCGGCTTCGACGCGGGCGCGGTGCACTGGTTCGATGCACAGACGACGCGTCGTATTGCCTGAGCCTTGCAATCCGGCGGGCGCCGATGATCGGATGCACTCAGATCATCGGCGGCGCCGCGTTTTACTCCTCCAGCGTCGCCACAATATCCAGCTCCAGACAGGCATTGCGCGGCAACTGCGCAACGCCGACGCTGGTGCGCGCATGGCGGCCCAATTCCGGCCCGAACAATTCATAGATCAGGTCTGAAGCACCGTCGGCCACTGCGCTGTGCTCGCTGAAATCCTCGCTGCAATTCACATACATAGTCAGTTTGACGATCTGGCGCACCCGCCGCAGATCGCCCGCCGTGTCGCGCAAGGCCGCCAGTGCACGCAGCAATGCCGCACGCGCCGCGCCTTGTGCTTCGGCGATGCTCACTTCCTTCCCCAGTTTGCCGGAGACCAGCACGCGGTCGCCGTCGCGCGGCAATTGCCCGCTGATCCAGACCACGTCGCGATGCATGACGCCGGCGGCATAGTTGGCGCCGGGCGCGGCCGCAGCGGGCAGGGTGATCGAGAGATCGATCAGTCTTTGTTCCAGGTTCATTGATGCTTTCAAGAAAGGGAAATGGGCTCAGGTGTTGTAGTTTTGTCGGATCTCATTGATGCGAGAAGGAATTATCGAAAAGACAATAGTTTGATTTCTATTTATGGTAAATTTTGCAATGTTTTAATGCAAACCATCTTTTCTCGGCCTGGCCCCAATTTTTCTCATACGGTATGAAAGCGCGTAAATTGCCCTCTCTTAACGCGCTGCGCGCCTTTGAAGCCTCAGCACGTCTGCGCAGCTTCACGCAGGCCGCGCAAGAGCTGTGCGTGACGCAGGGCGCGGTCAGCCATCAGGTCAAGGCGCTGGAAGAATCGATAGGCCTGCCGCTGTTCGAGCGCCTCGCCAATCAATTGCGGCTGACGCCGGCCGGCGCTTCGTACATGAAAGTGGTCGCCGACGCTTTTGACCGCATCGAGATCGGCACCCGCCATCTGCACGAGCAGCGTACGCGCAAGCGTCTGGCCGTGTCGACTTCGCCCAATTTTGCCGCCAAGTGGCTGGTGCCACGCCTGGGTTCATTTTCTGCGCAACATCCGGATCTGGAGATGCGGGTGGAGCAGCGCGAGCAGCGCGCCAATTTCATCCGCGCCGACATCGATATCGCCATTCGCTACGGTGCGGGCATGTGGCCGGGTCTCGCCAAACATCAGCTGGCGCAGGAGTTTCTCTTGCCGGTGGCGGCGCCGGCGCTGGCTCCGGCTCCGGCTCCGGCTTCAGCCCTCAGCGAAGCGGACAGCGTCGCCGGTATCTTGCGCCATCCCCTGCTGCATGCAGGCGAGCGCGCGCCCTGGGAAAACTGGCTGGCGCGTTACGGCAGCAGCAGCGATGCGCGCGCGGCCGAGCATGGCGTCTTGTTCAGTCATGACAGCGCTGCGATTGATGCCGCAGTGGCCGGGCAGGGGGTGGCGCTGGCGCGCGCTTCGCTGGCGGTGGAAGATATCCGGCAAGGAAGATTGATCGTGCTGGCGCGCCAGACATTGCCGCTGGCCGAGCACTACTGGATGCTGCACCCGCAGGACAGTGAACTCGATGAAAACAGTCTTGCCTTCGCCGACTGGCTGCAGCAATCCTTCACCGCCGACCATCAATTCTGGGCCGGACTCAAGCTGCAGAATTGAGTGTGAGAGCCTGAGAAGCGCCATGCCCGAGTCTGCCCCGGGCGCGGATCAGCAGTCCGCGCAATGCTGCGCAGACCAGTCAATCCAGGAGAAATGCAGAGAATCTCGCGGCACGCCGCGGCTGCGCTGTGGCTGAAGAATAATCAGCCAGCCAATGTTTCCGTAGCGTTCAGCATGTCGACGCCTTGCAAATTGCAGGCCAATACGGCTTGATGGATGGTGTCGATGGCGGCCTGACGGGTGAAGCTCTTGCGCCAGGCGATCACCACGCGGCGCGAAGGCGCCGGCGCCACGAAGGGAACATAACGCACCATGCCTTCCTTGGCGTTCATGTCGGGAATGGACGCCTTGGGCAGCACGGTGACGCCGATGCCGGACGACACCATATGGCGTATGGTTTCCAGCGAGGAGCCTTCGAAAGTGCGCGCGATGCCGTCGCCGGTGGTCGAGAAGCGCGACATTTCCGGACACACTTCCAGCACCTGATCGCGGAAACAGTGGCCGTTGCCCAGCAACAGCATGGTTTCGGTCTTCAGATCCTTGGCATCGATTTCCTTTTTGTCCGCCCATTTGTGATGACGCGGCAGCGCCACCACGAATTCCTCGTCGTACAGCGGCAGCACGTTCAGACCATGTTCCGGGAACGGCAGCGCCATGATCGCCGCATCCAGCTCGCCCTGACGCAACAGCTCGATCAGGCGCGTGGTGAAATTTTCCTGCAGGATCAGCGGCATCTGCGGCACCGTATCGATCATGGTCTTGACCAGGGAGGGCAGCAGATAAGGTCCGATGGTGTAGATGATGCCGAGACGCAAAGGGCCCGACAGCGGGTCCTTGTTCTGATTGGCGATTTCCTTGATGGCGGCGGTCTGTTCCAGCACACGCTCGGCTTGCGCCACGATTTGCGCGCCCAGCGGCGTGACTGAAACTTCAGTGCCGCCGCGTTCGAAAATCACCACGCCGAGTTCGTCTTCCAGCTTCTTGATCGCGACCGACAGCGTCGGTTGAGCGACAAAGCAGGCTTCGGCGGCATGGCCGAAATGTTTTTCGCGGGCGACGGCGACGATGTATTTGAGTTCTGTGAGTGTCATGCTGGCCTACAAAAGCGGATTTCGATGACTATAGCTTATTTTGCCGCCGCCGGTTTCGGGCACTCGGATACGTCTTCACCCAGCCTTTGCACTGTGACTCGCGCGCCGTTGATGATTGCGTCGCGCTGCGGGGGCGGCTGCCATTGCAAGCTGCCTTCGGCGGCTGCGCGCAGCAATTCCTCACGACATGTCCCGCGTACCGCAAGACGCCCCTGATATTCCCATTGCCCGGTCGATGAGCGCGCCATCAGCGTCGGAGCCGACAAGGTATCCGTCATCAGCAGTTGTTCGGCGGCGCCGGCTTCCGGGCGAATGAAGTAGGCATCACACTGCCTGCCGCGACTGATCAGGCAGGGCGGCAATTGCCAGCGACGTTCCGATGCATTCCAGTCCTGATTGAGAAAGTCATCGGGCAGGCTGCGCTGTTGCGGATGCACACGGATGCCAGCGCGCAGTTCGGCTGCGGTCAGCCTGGTCTGATGGCGATCCGGACTCTCCCAGCGTTGCCGGGTGCGCAATAGTTTTAGCGCTTCGGAGCGAATGCTGTCGCTGCGCGCATCGCCGCTATCCTTGTTCTGCGCCAACGCCAGCAAAGCCTGGCGGCCGAAGCGTGCGCTGTCGAAACGCAGAAAGGTAAAGTCGAAACGGCTGACTTCGGTCGCCGTATTGGCGAGGCGCCGCAGCTGGCTGTTGACGGCGATCCGGGCCGGATCCAGCAGCGGCGAAAACAGGCCGGCCAGGGCCAGCAGAATCAGCAGGCTGGTGGCGATATTGGTGGTGGCGATCAGCCTGAGGTGTTGAGCACGGCGCAAGGCTGCGAGCGCATAGCCGACGGCGTACATGGCGGCGATCAGAATGCAGGTGGCGCCTGCGATGCGACTGACGGACCAGCCGTAATCGGCGACACGCAAGCTCATCGAATAGGCGGCGATGGCAACCAGGGGCAAGGGCAGCAGGCAGGCCAGCGCGCAGCACAGGCGGAGCAGGCGATTGGTGTGCGGTGCCGCTCCGTTGGTTTCGGTGGCACTGAATTTTTGCATCGGGGCCAGTTGCCGGCCATCCTGAAATACCGTATTGATCAGCAGAATCAGCATGGCGGTGGCGCCCAGCAATACATACGAAGCATGGCCGGTGCCCCACAGCGGTTGCAGGCCGGTCGCCACGATGCTGGCGAGAAAGCCGCAGATCACCAGCGTCGCCAGCGGCAGCAGCCAGGACAGCAGGGTCAGCAGCAGACGGCGAATGCCGGCCACGATTTGCGGACGGGCGTCGCTCAGATGCAGGGCGAAGGAAAACGCCAGCGTGGTGACGGGAATATTGAACCAGCTTTTACCCAGCAGTTCGCCGATCTGGCGCAGCCTGATCAGGGAAAACAGCGCCTCGCTGATGTACAGCACGGCCCACATCAGGCCGGTGAACAGCGTGGCAAACAGCAACTGCACCATCAGCTTCCAGGCGAATTCGAAGTAGCTGCCATAACTGGCGATGCGCTTTCTTTCAGCATCGCCGGCCAGCAGCATGGCTTGTGCAATGAACAGTCCGATTGCGCTGAAACCCACCAGCGCCGGGGATGGGAACCGGCGGCCGCCGTCGTCGTTTCCAGGCGCAGCAGCCTGGGCGATATCAGACAACAGGGCGTCGATGTTCAGACTGTTGCGCCAGGCATCGTAGCCGCCCAGCGCCAGTAACAACAGCGCCAGTCCCACGCCCCAGAGCAACAGATTGCGGCGCGACAGATGGCCCGATGCGGTGATCAGCACCGGCGGTAAAAACAGGGCCAGCATGGTCAGCGGCACGAATAGTTGGGGCGACGTGGCGGGCCAGGCTTTTTCGGCCCAGCTGAAGTACAGCAGATACAAGCTCAGACCTTGCAGTAGCCCGAGCAGCACACGCATGCGGCTGGTTTGCAGGCTGACGGCGTTACGCAGTGATTCTGCGGAATCGTGTGAGTCCGGATGGGCAATGCTGGACATCGGTGCTCCGTTTTTAAAAGGTCCGGCTGCCGGCGAGCGGGGCCGCATGTATCAACAGGTGATCGTGGATTTATCAGCGCTATCTTTGCGGTGCCGCTGCATGCGGCCATATCAATGACGTCAACAGCATCACACCCGCAGAAAATCTTCTCGTCCGGCCAGCCAGCGCGCCAGATGGCGATCCACGATTTCAGGTGCGTTATGCAGCAGCATCTGGGCCGCTTCCTGCGCCGGTTCGATCAGCCATTGGTCGGTGGCCAGATCGGCAAAGCGCAGCATGGCTTCACCCGACTGGCGCGCGCCCAAAAATTCGCCGGGGCCGCGGATGTCGAGATCGCGGCGGGCGATTTCAAAGCCGTCGGTGGTTTCGCGCATGGTCATCAGGCGCTGCTTGGCGGTGCCGCCCAGCGGCCCCTGATACAGCAGCAGACAGACGCTGGCGGCGGAGCCGCGCCCGACCCGGCCGCGCAACTGGTGCAATTGCGAAAGGCCGAAACGTTCGGAGTGTTCGATCACCATCAGCGAAGCATTGGGCACGTCGACGCCGACTTCGATCACGGTGGTCGCCACCAGCACATGAATCGCGCCGCGGCTGAAGCCTTCCATCACGATCTGTTTTTCGACCGGCTTGAGCCGGCCGTGCACCAGGCCGATGTTCAGGCCGGGCAGGGCTGCCGACAGCGTGGCATGGGTGTCGGTGGCGGTCTGCAGTTGCAGCGCTTCGGATTCTTCGATCAGCGGGCAGACCCAGTAAATCTGTTTGCCTTCCAGTGCTGCTGCATGCACGCGCTCGATCACTTCCTCGCGCCGGTTCTGATCGATCACACGCGTGACGATGGGCGAGCGGCCGGGCGGCAGCTGGTCGATCACCGACACTTCAAGGTCGGCGTAATAGGTCATCGCCAGCGTGCGTGGAATCGGCGTAGCCGACATCATCAGCTGATGCGGCACCGTTTGTTGCTGCGCCTGAGCGGCGCTGCCGGGCGGCGTTGCCATGCCCGGTTTCAGGCTCTTGTTGCGCAAGGCCAGACGCTGGCCGACGCCGAAGCGATGCTGTTCATCGACGATCACCAGTCCCAGATTGTCGAACTGCACCGTGTCCTGAATCAGCGCGTGGGTGCCAATCACCAGCCGCGCCGCGCCCGACTCTATGTGCGCCAGCGATTCGGTTTTCTCTTTCTTTTTCTGGCTGCCGGAGAGCCAGGCCACGCCGATCTGCAAGGGCTCCATCCAGGCTGCGATCTTGCGGAAATGCTGCTCCGCCAGAATTTCGGTCGGCGCCATCAGCACCGCCTGAAAGCCGCTGTCGATGGCTTGGGCTGCCGCCAGCGCCGCCACCACGGTCTTGCCGCTACCGACGTCGCCTTGCAGCAGGCGCTGCATGGGGAAGGACTGGCGCAGGTCGGAGCGGATTTCTTCCAGCACGCGCTGCTGGGCATCGGTCAGGCTGAACGGCAGCAGTTTGAGCAAGCCTTCGGTCACCGAGCCGGTGACCGGCAAGGCGCGCGCACTCTTGGCGCGGCGCGCTTCCTGCGCGCGCTTGAGCGACAGCTGCTGCGCCAGCAGCTCGTCGAACTTCATGCGGATCCAGGCCGGATGCGATTTTTCCGCCAGCGCATGTTCGTCGACCTGCGGCGGCGGATTGTGCAGCAGGCGCACCGCCTCCTCAAAGTTGTTCAGCTTGAGCGAATTGAGCAGCGAGGCCGGCAGCGTGTCGTGCAGGTCAATACGTGTGAGCGCATTGGCGATGGCCTTGCGCAGATAGGCTTGCGACAAACCTTCGCCGGCCGGGTAGACCGGCGTCAGCGCATCCGGCAGCGGGGCGCCTTCCAGCACCACTTTATATTGAGGGTGGACCATCTCGGCGCCGAAAAAACCGTGGCGCAATTCGCCGCGCACCCGCACGCGCGTGCCTTCGGCCAGTTGCTTGGCCTGGCTGCCGTAGAAATTGAGAAAGCGCATCACCAGCTGGCCGCTGTCGTCGGCCACCGTCACCACCAACTGCCGGCGTGGGCGGTATTGAATATCGCAGGCGCTGACATGGCCTTCCACCTGCACCATCTGCAAACCGCGCAGGCTGGCGTCGTGGATACTCATCACCGTGGTTTCGTCTTCATAGCGCAGCGGCAGATGCAGCACCAGATCCATGTCGGTATGCAGGCCCAGCTTGGCCAGCTTGTTCTCGCTGGTGACGACGCCGCGACTCGCTGCAGGTTTGGCAGGCTTGCTGCGCGCTTTGCCATCCTTGGCGGCCTTAGTGGCCACAGTGGCTTTAGTAGCGTCAGCGGCTGGCGTGTCGGCGTCGGCGGGCGATTTTTTTCTGGTGACGGGCATGCGGGTCTGGTCGAAAACTCTGGAGGGCAAAACGCGGCACAAATTGCTCGGTTGATCGGGGCGGCAAAGCTTGCTTCATACGGCAGCGGCAACGCTGATGCCGGCTTGCTTTGCTGCGCGCCACTGCACGCTATCAGATTATGGATAGGGGTAAACGACGGCGACAGCGTAAAATAGCGGGTTGGGCGCTATTTTACTGTGTTTAATTACAGTAAAACACATGACGGCGCCGCGAATTTCCCTTTTTGCAAGCATGTACTCTCTTTCCGATTTCGATTTCGAACTGCCCCCCGAGCTGATCGCGCAGACGCCGCTGACCGAGCGCAGCGGCTCGCGCCTGTTGCAAGTGGACGGCGCACAGCTGAGCGACCGTCGCTTCAGCGACATTCTTGAACTGCTCAATCCCGGCGATCTGCTGGTCTTCAACGACACCCGTGTGCTCAAGGCGCGCTTCTTCGGCGTCAAGGAAACCGGCGGCAAGATCGAAGCGCTGGTCGAGCGCGTGCTGGATACGCATACCGTGCTGGCACAAGTGCGCGCCTCCAAGTCGCCGCCGGCCGGCACCCGCATCCGTCTGGCCGATGCCTTCGACGTCATCGTCGGCGAACGCGCCGGTGAATTTTTCACGCTGAAGTTTCCCTCCGACGTGTTCGCCTTGCTGGAGCAATACGGCAGTCTGCCCTTGCCTCCCTACATCGATCACGCCGCCGACGCCTACGACGAAACCCGTTATCAGACCGTGTACGCCAAAGAACCGGGCGCGGTTGCTGCGCCTACTGCAGGCCTGCATTTCGATCAGGAACTGCTGGCGCAACTGGCGCAACGCGGCGTACAACAGGCTTTCGTGACGCTGCATGTGGGCGCCGGGACCTTCCAGCCGGTGCGCGTGGAAGACCTGTCCGAACATCAGATGCACAGCGAGTGGTACACCATCTCGCAAGCCACGGTGGATGCGGTGCACGCCACGCGCGCGGCCGGCCACAAAGTGGTGGCGGTCGGCACCACCAGCATGCGCGCGCTGGAGTCCGGTTCGCAATCCGGCCGCCTGCAAGCCGGCAGCGCCGACACCAGACTGTTCATCACGCCCGGGTATACCTTCAAGAGTGTGGATCGCCTGATTACCAATTTCCACCTGCCGAAGTCGACGCTGCTGATGCTGGTGTCCGCCTTTGCCGGTTACGACAACATCCGCGCGGCTTACGCCCATGCGATCCGCCGGCAATACCGTTTCTTCAGCTATGGCGATGCCATGCTGCTGAGCCGTCAGTGATCCAGATTCAGACCCAGAACCTGTCCCAGAACCGTTAAGACCATCATGCTCGAATTTACTCTGCTCAAGACCGACGGCAAAGCTCGCCGCGGCCGCGTCAAACTGAACCATGGCACGGTCGAAACGCCGATCTTCATGCCGGTCGGCACCTATGGCTCGGTCAAGGCGATGTCGCCGCTGGAGCTCAAGGAAATCGATGCCCAGATCATCCTCGGCAACACCTTCCACCTGTGGCTGCGCCCGGGTCTGGAGGTGGTGTCCAAGTTCGGCGGCCTGCATGCCTTCATGGGCTGGGACAAGCCCATCCTGACCGACTCCGGCGGTTTTCAGGTGTTTTCGCTGGGCGAGATGCGCAAGATCACGGAAGAGGGCGTGCACTTCGCCTCGCCGATCAACGGTGACAAGCTGTTTCTCTCGCCCGAGATTTCAATGCAGATTCAGCGCGTGCTGAACTCCGACATCGTGATGCAGTTCGACGAATGCACGCCTTATGAAATCGACGGCCGCGCCGCCACGCGCGAAGAAGCCGGCAAATCGATGCGCATGTCGCTGCGCTGGGCCAAGCGATCCAAGGATGAATTCGATCAAGGCGAAAATCCGAACGCGCTGTTCGGCATCGTGCAGGGCGGCATGTACGAAGACCTGCGCGACGAATCGCTGGCCGGCCTGAACGAACTCGGTTTCGACGGCATCGCCATCGGCGGTCTCTCGGTCGGCGAGCCCAAGGAAGACATGATGCGCGTGCTGGAACACGTAGGCCCGCGTCTGCCTGCCGACAAGCCGCACTACCTGATGGGCGTGGGCACGCCGGAAGATCTGGTGGCCGGCGTCGCCAACGGCGTCGACATGTTCGACTGCGTGATGCCGACCCGCAACGCGCGCAACGGCTGGCTGTTCACCCGTTTCGGCGACATCAAGATCAAGAACGCCAAATACAAGGACGACACCAAGCCGCTGGACGAAACCTGCGGCTGCTACGCCTGCAAGAACTTCTCGCGCGCCTACCTGCACCACCTGCACCGCACCGGCGAAATCCTCGGCGCCCGCCTCAATACCATCCACAACCTGCACTACTACCTGGAACTGATGCAAGGAATGCGCGACGCCATCGACGCCGGGCAATTCCAGCCCTTCGTCACCAAGTTCAAAGAAGACCGCGCACGCGGCGCCTGAGAGTTTTCTCGCAGTCCGAAGTCAGGATTGTGTAGCGGATCAAAGAAACCAGCATCATCAGCCAATGCCGTTCAGTCAAGACTGAACGGCATTTTCATTTGTGTGCCATGCACTGGCATTGATATGGAGGTAGCCCGAACGGGTGAGAGGATATTCAAGGTCTCTGATCATAGGCGCCATAGCAGCGAATTACGACGCCGCAAGTCAGCAAACAAAAACACCGAAGCCGTAGGCGAGAAGAAAACAGAACGAAGCCGACGGCGAGTAAAAATCCCGAGGCCGAAGGCGAGGCGGTTAAAAGAATTCCCCGTGGGGACGCAGCCGGTGATGTGGTGCAGAAAATGGATCAGAAGTGAAACTTGTCTGAGCGCAGCGAGTTTGTTTCACTTCCCATTTTTTGCTCCACAGCACCGGGAACCCGCAGGGCAAGTCTTCGGGGTCGCCTTCTTTTGCTTACTTTTCTTGGCGAAGCAAGAAAAGTGAGTAGCTGCCGGGCTACCCCCGGCGCTCCCCTCCGCCCGAAGAAAAAACAAAATCAATCAAAGCAAGCAGACAGCAAGATCAAGCCACAGCGACAAACAAGCAAAGCATCAATACATCAACGCATCAACGCATCAACGCATCAACGCATCAAAGCATCAACGCATCAAAGCATCAAAGCATCAAAGCATCAAAGCATCAAAGCATCAAAGCATCAAAGCATCAAAGCATCAAAGCATCAAAGCATCAAAGCATCAAAGCATCAAAGCATCAAAGCATCAACGCATCAACGCATCAACGCATCAACGCATCAACGCATCAACGCATCAACGCATCAAAGCATCAAAGCATCAAAGCATCAAAGCATCAAAGCATCAACCCTTCCTCCACCCGCTCACCAAATCCCTCAACTGCCGCCGAATCACCTTCCCGGTGGTCGTCATCGGCAACTCCTCCACAAAATACACCTCGCGCGGATACTCATGCGCCGCCAGCTGCGTTTTCACATGCTGCTGAATCTCCTGCTTCAACTCATCGCCCGCAACAAAACCCTGATTCAGCACCACAATGGCCACCACGATCTCGGTACGCTCGGCATCCGGCGCACCCACCACCGCCGCCATCTTCACCGCCGGATGCTGCAGCAGATTGTCTTCGATCTCGCCCGGCCCGATGCGATAGCCGGCTGAAGTGATCACGTCGTCATCGCGGCCGACGAAGCGGATATAGCCGGCCTCGCCCATCACGCCGGTATCTCCGGTCAGCAACCAGTCGCCGGCAAACTTGGCGGCGGTGGCCTCAGGATTTTTCCAGTACTGAAGAAACATGACCGGGTCCGGCCGTTGCACGCCGATGTTGCCCTGCGCACCGGGCGGCAGCACCGCGCCCTGATCGTCGACGATCGCCAGCGTGTGGCCCGGCGCAGCGCGGCCGATGGCGCCGGCCTGCGTGTTCATCACGGCAGCGTTGGCGGAGATCGTCATATTGCATTCGGTCTGGCCGTAGAACTCGTTGATGGTGAGGCCGAAGGTCTTGCGGCCCCAGTCCAGCAACTCCGTGCCCAATGACTCGCCGCCGCTGGCGACCGAGCGCAGCCGGAAGCGCCAGCGCCGTTCAGGCTCGGCGACGGTGCGCATCATTTTCAGGGCGGTCGGTGGCAGGAAGGTATTGCGTACGCCCTGATCCTGCAGCAACTGAAACGCCGCCTCCCCGGTGAATTTTTCGAAACGATGCGCCACCACCGCCACGCCGTGGTGCCAAGCCGGCAGCAGCACATCCAGCAGGCCGCCGATCCAGGCCCAGTCGGCCGGGGTCCAGATGCGATCGCCTTCGAATGGAAAAAAATTATGCGACATCTCGATGCCCGGCAGATGGCCCAGCAACACGCGGTGCGCGTGTAGCGCACCCTTGGGCTGACCGGTGGTGCCGGAGGTATAGATGATCACGGCCGGATCGTCGGCGCGGGTCCTGAGCGGCGTCAGGTCGGCCGGGTGCTGCGCCATCGCCTGCTGCAGATCCTGCACGCCCGGGCCGGCGCCGTCGATGCTGAACACCGCCCGCAGTTGCGGCAGACGTTCGCGGATGGCAGCCAGCTTGGCGGCGCCGTCGGCATTGGTGATCACCACGCGGGCGCCGCTGTTGTGCAGGCGATATTCCAGCGCTTCGCTGCCGAACAGCGCAAACAGCGGGATCGCAATGCAGCCGATCTTGTAGGAGGCGACGTGGGCCATGGCGGTCTGCGGCGCCTGCGGCAGCAGGATGCCGATGCGCTCGCCCGGTGCCAGGCCGAGCGCCAGCAGCATGCGGCCGAGGCTATCCGAGCCTTCCTTGATTTCGCCGAAGCTGTATGCGCGGCTGGCGCCGTCGCGCCCGACGTGGATCAGCGCCAGCCGGCCGGGATCGCGCTCGGCCCATTTGTCGCAGACGTCGACGCCGATGTTGTAGTACTCGGGGATGTTCCAGGCAAAGTCGGAGCAGAGCTGTTCATAGCTCTGCGCGTGGGTGGGCAGCATGCAGGTCTCCATCATTCTTGTAATTAATTTCCACTGTACAAGTTTGAGGCGCTTGTGACGATGCCGGATTGACAAGTCCGGGTGTAAAAAAGCCCGATCCTGCGCTGACCGGCAGCGGATTCTTCTCCGATCTGCCCTTGATGTTCGGCAAGCCATCCCGATTTGCGGGGATAGTGCTCGCAGAATGCTAAAATGCGGGGCTATTTTTTAACAACCTTTGGAGCGCCACGTGTTTATTTCCGATGCATTCGCACAAACCGCAGCAGCAGGCCCGGCCGGCATGATGGGCAACCTGACCAGCTTCCTGCCTATCATCCTGATGTTCGTGGTGCTGTATTTCCTGATGATCCGTCCTCAGATGAAGCGCCAGAAGGAACAGAAGTCCATGATGGAAGCGCTGGCCAAGGGCGATGAAGTGGTGACGTCGGGCGGTGTTCTGGGCCGTATCGTCAAGGTGGCTGATGCTTACATCACCATCGAAGTTTCCGAAGGCAATGAAATGGTCGTGCAGAAGGCCGCTGTGACCACGCTGCTGCCAAAGGGCACGCTGAAGGGTCTGTAATCTGCCGGTTCCGGCTGCAATGGGCGCATCGTCGATGCGCCCATGTGTTTTACAAGCCCGCGACCGTCGCGGCATTCAGCCTGAATGCCGGTGCGGGGTCGTCGGCCTGATCATGCTGCATGTTTCTGATCTCTTTGTTTTTTGCAGTGTGAGCATGTCCATCCAAGAAGCTGAATCAATATGAATCGTTATCCTCTCTGGAAGTACGTCTTAATCGTCATTGCCCTGCTGTTCGGCGTACTTTATACGCTGCCGAACTTCTTCGGCGAATCGCCGGCCGTGCAGATCAGCAGCGCCAAGTCCACCCTGAAGGTGGAAAGCGATCTGGTTGATCGCGTGCAACAGATCCTGCAACAGGGCAATCTGGCTCCGGAGAGCATGGCATTCGACAACACGGCGGCGCAGCCTTCGGTGCGCGCGCGCTTTGCCAACACCGATGCGCAGTTCAAGGCCAAGGCCTTGCTCGAGCAGAAACTGAACGCCGATCCCAGCGATCCGACTTACATCGTCGCCTTCAATCTGTTGCCGAACACGCCGCAATGGATGCAAAACCTGCACGCTTTCCCCATGTATCTGGGTCTGGACTTGCGCGGCGGCGTGCACTTCCTGATGCAGGTCGACGTCAAGGCTGTGACCGCCAAGCGTCTGCAAGGTCTGCAGTCGAGCGTGCGCAGCCTGCTGCGCGACAAGAACATCCGTCATAACGGCATCACCCGCAACGGCGACGCCATCGAAGTCGCGTTCCGCGATACCGATACCCGCGACAAGGCCAAGGCAGCGCTGGCTGAATTGCAGGAAATGGCATTGACAGACGCCGGCAGCGGCGAAGACCTGAAGCTGGTCGCCACCTTGCGTCCGGAAGCGCTGAAGCAAACGCAGGAAGACGGCGTCAAACAGAATATCTCGACCCTGTCCAAGCGCGTCAATGAGCTGGGCGTGGCCGAGCCGCTGATCCAGCGCCAGGGCGCCGACCGCATCGTGGTCGAGTTGCCGGGCGTGCAGGACGTCTCGCGCGCCAAGGACATCATCGGCCGTACCGCCACGCTGGAAGTGCGCATGGTTGACGAGACCGTGGCGCGCGGCACTGAAGAGTCGTCGGCGATTCCATTCGGTTCCGAACTGTTCAAGGTCGGCAAGAATGCGCCGGTGGTGCTGTACAAGGATCCGGTGCTGACCGGCGACTACATTTCCAACGCCTCGGCCAGCTTCGACGAAAACCATCAGCCTGCGGTCAGTATCGACCTCAACGGCGACGGCGGCCGCAAGATGCGTGAAGCGACCCGTGAAAAGGTCGGCAAGGCGATGGCCATCGTGCTGTTCGAAAAGGGCAAGGGCGAAGTGCTGACCGTGGCGACGATTCGCTCCGAACTGGGTTCGCGCTTCCAGATCACCGGCATGGGCTCGGCTGAAGCCTCGAGCGATCTGGCGCTGCTGCTGCGTGCAGGTTCGCTGGCGGCGCCGATGGACATCATCGAGGAACGCACCATCGGCCCGCAACTGGGCGCCGACAATATCAGGAAGGGCTTCGACGCGACGCTGTACGGCTTCGCTGCGATGGCCGTGTTCATGATCGTCTACTACCAGTTGTTCGGTTTCTTCAGCGCGGTGGCCTTGTCGGTCAACGTGCTGCTGCTGATCGCGGTGCTGTCGACGCTGCAGGCCACGCTGACGCTGCCGGGTATTGCGGCGATTGCGCTGGCGCTGGGTATGGCGATCGACTCCAACGTGCTGATCAACGAGCGCATCCGCGAAGAACTGCGTAACGGCAATTCGCCGCAGGCCGCGATTGCGATCGGTTTCGACCGCGCCTGGGCCACCATTCTGGACTCCAACGTGACCACACTGATCGCCGGCCTGGCGCTGCTGATCTTCGGTTCCGGCGCCATCCGCGGTTTCGCGGTGGTGCACTGCCTGGGCATCCTGACCTCGATGTTCTCGGCCGTGTTCTTCTCGCGCGGCATCGTCAACCTCTGGTACGGCCGCAAGAAAAAGCTGACCAGCCTGGCCATCGGACAGATCTGGAAGCCCAGCGGCGACAAGTCTGCTGCGCCTGCCGCACCAGCAACACCGTCGGCGCCTGCAAGCAAGCGCGGCAAATAAGCGCAAGCAAACGGAGCAGCAGTCAGGTAAGTGATCAGACACCGCAAGGCGGCGCCACATAAAAGGCCCGCCGCTTTGCACTGAAAGGATAGTGATGGAATTTTTCCGGATTAAAAAAGACATTCCGTTCATGCGCCATGCGTTGATTTTCAACGTGATTTCGGCGCTGACATTTGTCGCGGCAGTGTTCTTCCTGCTGACCAAGGGTTTGCATTTCTCGATCGAGTTTACCGGCGGCACCGTGATGGAAGTGGCGTACAGCAAGCCGGCCGATCTGGAGAAGATACGCAAGTCGATCGAAGGTCTGGGCTACAAGGACACCCAGGTGCAGAGCTTCGGCACCGCGCAGGACGTGATGATCCGCCTGCCGGCGCAGCATGGTGTGAATGCCACCCAGCAAAGCGAAAAGGTGGCGACTGCGCTCAAGACCGACGACGCTGATCTGAAAGTGCAGCGGGTTGAGTTCGTCGGGCCGCAGGTGGGCGACGAACTGGCGCACGATGGCCTGATGGCGCTGGCGATGGTGGTGATCGGCATCGTGATCTATCTGGCCTTCCGCTTTGAATGGAAATTCGCGGTGGCGGCAGTGATCGCCAACTTGCACGATGTGATCATCATTCTCGGCTTCTTCGCCTTCTTCCAGTGGGAGTTCTCGCTGACCGTGCTGGCGGCGGTGCTGGCCGTGCTGGGTTACTCGGTCAATGAATCGGTGGTGGTGTTCGACCGCGTGCGCGAAGCCTTCCGCGATCGCCGCTACAGCAAACTGAGCGCGCCGGAAGTGCTGAACCACGCGATCACCAGCACCATCTCGCGTACCATCATCACTCACGGCAGCACCGAAATGATGGTCTTGTCGATGTTCATCTTCGGCGGCCCGTCGCTGCATTACTTTGCGCTGGCGCTGACCATCGGTATTCTGTTCGGCATCTATTCTTCGGTGTTCGTCGCCGCCGCGATTGCAATGTGGCTGGGTGTGAAGCGCGAAGACATGATCAAGCCGGTCAAGCCCAAGGATGAAACCGGCGGCGCGGTGGTTTGATCTGCCGGATATTTTTCCGCAGACGGCAGCAACAAGTATCAGGCAACAAGAAGGTCGCACCGCCGGTGCGGCCTTTTGCATTTTGAGGCGGCCGCGTTTTGTACTGGTCTGCAGTCTGATTCTGCCGTCCGCTTCTGCAGCGCAGCCGCAAAGCTAAGATAATGCGGACATTGCATTTTTTGCCGACAGGGCATCTTGATGAGCATCACGACACATTCCGAGGCGCCGGCTTCAACACCCGCTTCCATCGAGCACGATATCGACTTCGACCGCCGTTTCGGCGGCATCGCCCGTCTGTACGGCGCACAGGCCTTGCAGAACTTTCGCAAGGCCCACGTCTGCGTGATCGGCGTCGGCGGCGTCGGCTCCTGGGTGGTGGAAGCGCTGGCGCGCAGCGCCATCGGCCGCATCACCATGATCGATCTCGACAATCTGGCTGAATCCAACGTCAACCGTCAGATCCATGCGCTGTCCGATACCCTGGGCAAGGCCAAGGTGACTGCGTTGCACGAGCGCATCATGCAGATCAATCCGACCTGTGTGGTCACCGAGGTGGAAGATTTTCTGACAGAAGACAACATCCCGGAAATGATAGGCGAGGGCCGTTTCGATTACGTGATGGACGCCATCGACAATGTGCGCGCCAAGGTCGCCCTGATCGCCTATTGCCGTGCGCATGGCGTGCCGCTGCTGACCTCGGGCGGTGCCGGCGGCCAGATCGATCCGACCCAGATCGAGATTCGCGACCTGTGCCGCACCGAGCAGGAGCCCTTGCTGGCCAAGGTGCGCAAGCGCCTGCGCGCGCAGCATCGTTTTCCGCGCGGCACCAAGAACAAGTTCGGCATCGATGCGGTGTTCTCGACCGAGCCGCTGCGTCTGCCGGAAATGGCGGAGGGTGAAGTCTGCCTGATCGAGGAGGCCGACGCCGACGACATGGATATCGGCGGCGACGCGGCCGATATGCGTGCGGCTGAAGAGGTCACGCAAGCCGGCGTCACCGGTCTCAACTGCGCCGGCTTCGGCTCTGCCATGGTGGTCACGGCTTCCTTCGGTCTGGTGGCGGCGGCGCACGTGCTCAAGAAGATTGCTGCGCGCAAGTAAGCGGAGCCCGCTCCGCAGTCTCCGCACATCGCCGCACATCACCGCACATCATCAATATCATCTGCAGTTGATTGAGGAAATTCCATGCATCTGAATCGCGCCATCCCCATTCTCCGCATCTTCTCGGAAGACAAGGCGCGCGAGTTCTATCTCGATTTTCTTGGCTTCACGCTGGAGTGGGAACATCGTTTCGAACAGAATTTTCCGCTCTACCTGCAGATCAAGCGATCCGATCTGGTGCTGCATCTGAGCGAGCACCATGGCGACGCCACTCCCGGTTCGGCCATCTTCGTGCCGATGACCGGCGTGGATGAGCTGCAGCAGGAACTCAGCGCAAAAGACTATCGTTACGCCAAGCCTGCGGTGCAGGATCTGCCATGGGGGCGGGTGCTGGAGCTGAGCGACCCCTTCGGCAACCGTCTGCGCTTCAGCGAATCGACCTGACTCGCTGGATTTACCCGATCTGCCTGAGCGACGCCATGCCGGGGCGCCTCAGGGCGTCAGATCCTCGATAAAGAAGCGCAGATACTTGTACGCGCAGCCATACTCGCCGCGGCCGATGACCTTCATGATGCGCTCGGTCTCGTCGTCGGTGTAGGCAAACACCATCAGGCCGCAATGGCCGTCGAGCGCCAGCGCCTGATAGCGGCGCAATACGGATGCATCGATACCTTCCGCCGGCGGCAGCGCCTGGTCGGCGGAGATCTGCGCCATGATCTCACCGGCGGGAAAGATCACGATTTCACTTTCATCGTAGCCCCCCTGCAAAAGCGATTGCCGCACCTGCAGCACCGAGGCCTTTTGCGCAAACATGGCACTCACATAAGCGCGCGGATAGAACTGTCCGCTGAAGGTCTTGAGCAAGATCGGATAGTTCAGCTTCATCGCAGACTCCCCCTGGAATTCGTGGGGCCGGTTTCCCCTGCCTCTTCCGTGCAGTCGGAACCGGTCTTGTTTTTAATTTAATGCAGGCGCTATTTTCCATGTGAAATTTGCACGGACTTGACTGCGCGTCTCATTTTTTGAAAATAATCTCCGATAAGATAGAGGAGGGAGACATCGCGCAAATTCAGATCGGGCTTTGCTGAAGCGGCATAGTTGCTTTGCTTTTTTGCGATATTTCCACGGGGAAATCAAGGTGCTGCGGATGCCCATTTCATCGGTCCGCTATCCGGCCTGCGAAGGCAGAACAAAAGCAAAACAAAAGTAGAAGCAAAAAACATCAGAAGCAGACGTTGAGCAAAAGCACTGGGGAAGGGCTTGATGCAATTTATTTTCTTTGCCGCACTATCGTTGGCCCGCCGTATCGGAAAGGGCTGAGACCGCATGCCCAAACAGTATTCGGAAGAAGTGCTGCGCCTGATCGAGGCGCACAAGCAACGCTATGCGTATCCCACCGTCGTCGCCGGCCAGCCGGCTGCTGCGCCGCTGGTGTTGCACCAGCATTTCACGGTCGCCAAGGAAGCGCGCAACATGCAGGCATCGGCCTGGAGCGATTACGTCAGCCGCATTCTTGACACCCCGGTGTCGCACGCGCAACGCGCGAATGGATTTCGCGGCGAGATCGACAGCTATGTGCTGAAAGAAATGGTTTATCTCGACAGCCGCACCGACCCGCTGGTGCAGGCGCGCACCACCGCGCGCATCTCCCGCGACAGCGTACGCGATTACGTATTCCACGTGGCGGTGGAGGGCGTCATGGAAACAGCAACCGATGGCGCCCGCCAGCGCAAGTCGGCACAGTATCTGCCCGGCATTCTGGCGCTCGACCTCGGTCAGCCCATGCGCATGGTGAGGCCGAGCTACGCACGTGTGCTGGCCTTCTTCATGCCGCGCGCGCGGGTCGAGGCAGCGATTCCCGATCCCGAAGCACTGCATGGCGCGGTGGTCGCCTACACCTCGCCGCTCACACGTTTGCTGTGCGATCAGTTGCAAGTCATGTGCGACCGCTTGCCGCATCTGCCGCCCGATGAAGCGCAGCACGCCATCCTCACTTGCGCCGATCTGATCCTCGCTGCTTTTTCGAAGCAGCAGCGGCTGGAGGGCGGCGCCCGTGCCGCAGTGCGTGCGGCGATCCAGATGCAGGTAAAGCAATACATCGAAGCCAATCTGCATCACAAGGAACTGTCGCCGGAAAGCATCCTGAAGGTGTTTCCGATTCCGCGTCCCAGTCTGTACCGCATGTTCGAAGCCGAAGGCGGGCTGGCGACCTACATCCGCAACTGCCGCTTGCGCGAAGCCGCCGACGAGCTGATCCGGCTGCCGCGTACACCCGTGATGGAAATCGCCTACGGCATGTGCTTCAGCAGCGCCTCCGATTTCACGCGCGCCTTCCATCGCACTTACGGCATGGCGCCGCAGGATTTCAGGGCGATCGGGCAGGATGTGATGAAGTTCTGATGCGGCCGGCCAACTGCCGCGATGGATAAGCGCACGGCGCCCATCAGCGGATTCGAGTAATTTACGCAGACATGAAAAAGCCGCCTCTCGGGCGGCTTTTCTCCAGAGACATCAGGCCCGGCTTACTGCATGAACCAGCCATGACTGACCACCACCGATTGACCGGTCAAGGCATTGGTCGGGAAGGCCGCCAGGAACACGGCGGTCTGCGCCACGTCCTGGGTGGTGGTGAACTCGCCGTCGACCGTGTCCTTCAGCATCACTTTCTTGATCACGTCGTCTTCGCTGATGCCCAACTCCTTGGCTTGCTCTGGGATCTGTTTTTCCACCAGCGGCGTGCGCACGAAGCCGGGACAGATGACGTTGGAGCGGATCTTGTCCTTGGCGCCTTCTTTGGCGACCACCTTGGCCAGACCGATCAGGCCGTGCTTGGCGGTGACGTAAGGCGCTTTCAGCGGCGAGGCTTCATGCGAGTGCACCGAGCCCATGTAGATGATGGAGCCGCCCTTGCCGCCCTTGACCATGGCGCGCATCGCGGCGCGTGTGGTGAGGTAGGCGCCGTCCAGATGGATCGCCAGCATCTTGCGCCAGTTGTCCAGCGTGCTGTCGACGATGGGGCTGATGATCTGAATGCCGGCATTGCTGATCAGCACATCGATGCCGCCGTAGGCCTTGACCGCTTCGGCCACGCCCTGATCGACCTGCGCTTCGTCGGTGACGTTCATGGCGACCGCCATCGCGGTGCCGCCGCTCTTGCTGATTTCATCGGCGGCAGCCTTGGCTGCATCCAGCGCCAGGTCGGCGATCACAACCTTGGCGCCCTGTTTCGCGTATTCGATGGCGATTTCCTTGCCGATGCCGCTGGCGGCGCCGGTGATCAGCGCAACTTTGTCCTTGAGTAGCATATGTTTCCTTTATTGATTTGAGTTGATGAACATGCGAAACAAAAAATTCACATCGAAAAAAATTCACAGCGAAAATTCTGCCTGATTGCCTGCGGGAGCAACGCGCTTGCATGCTGTTCGTCGCGGCCTGCAAAGGCTTGATGTTCTGCGCCGCCGGCATCGCTGTCTCTGTACTTTGCCGACGCTGCTGCGGTGCTGCATCCGGTGTTGCATCTTATCCTGATATTACGGCGACTTCATCTGCGCGCTGTGCCAGCGAGACCGGGCAAAGCCTGTCGCAATTCCAGGTTCTGATGCGGCTCTCGCGCCAAAGTTCGTGGGCTCGCTTTCATGTCTGCCGGCCGGCGTCGGCGCTATCGCATTTCTGTATTTCCACTGCTGTGCTCAGGGCCGTGTCAGCTTTCTGTCATGCCTCTGTTATGCCGGCGTCACATGCATGTCATGCCATTGTAACGCCGCGTACTGGCTGTTGTTGCGTGGCCATGTAGCATCAAAAAAGTCATTCGCATGAAATAATCGGTCGTTAGTCTCTGCATCGTTATAACCCAACAAGGATGATGCATGAGACTGCTTACCATTCCTGCCGATGCGAGCCCGAGTTTCTCCAAGCTGACCTTGAGCCTCGCGAGCACCCCGGAAGAAGTGCGTGAAGTACAACGCCTGCGTTACAAGGTTTTTATCGAAGCCATGAGTCTGTCGGCACTCGCCAATGCAGACGGCCTCGATAAGGACGACTTTGATAACTACTGCGATCACCTGATCGTGCGCGACAGCAAGACCCTCAGCGTGGTCGGCACCTACCGCGTGATGAGCCCGCACGCCGCGCGTCGCATGGGCAAGTTTTACTCCGAACAGGAATTCGATCTCTCGCGTCTCGACAATATCCGCGGCGTGATCGCCGAAGCCGGACGCGCCTGCATCCACCCCGATTACCGCAGCGGCGGCGTGATCATGCTGCTGTGGGCCGGCCTGGCCGCCTACATGCGCAAGGAGCGCTGCGAATATCTGATGGGCTGCGCCAGCGTCAGCCTGGCCGACGGCGGTCACAACGCAGCGGCGCTGTTCCATTCCTTCCAGGAAAAAAACATGGCGCCGGCCGACTACAGCGTCACGCCACTGCTGCCGTTCCCGATCGGTGAGCGCGAAGCCGGCCATGCGCCGCAAGTGCCGGCCTTGCTCAAGGGCTATCTGCGCAGCGGCGCATGGGTATGCGGCGAGCCGGCCTGGGATCCTGATTTCCACTCGGCCGATTTCTTCCTGCTGCTGCCGCTGGCCAAGCTGGACAATCGCTATGCCCGCCACTACCTCAAAGAGACGAGAACAGCATGAAGCCGCGCGATCCGTTTCTGGATGTGAATAGCCTGCTGGGCGACATCGGCGATGAGGACGATTTCAACGCCGGCGCGCCCGCAGAAAAGAAACGCAATCCTCTGCATTTCAGAACCATCTGGATTTCGGATGTGCACCTGGGCACCACCGGCTGCCAGGCAGAACGTCTGCTGGAATTCCTGCGCGCCACCGAATCCGAATCGCTGTATCTGGTCGGCGACATCATCGACGGCTGGCAGCTCAAGCGTCGCTGGTACTGGCAGCAAAGTCACAACAACGTGGTGCAGACGGTGCTCAAGAAAGCCAAGAAGGGCACCAACGTGGTGTTCGTGCCCGGCAATCACGATGAAGTGGTGCGCCAGTTCATCGACCTCGATTTCGGTGGCATCAAGATCCGTGACGAACTGGTGCACGTGACGGCCGACGGCAAGCGCATGCTGGTGCTGCATGGCGACCGCTTCGACGGCGTGATCGCCTGCGCCAAGTGGCTGGCCTATGTCGGCGATTCGCTGTACACCATGATTCTCAAGTTCAACCAGTGGTTCAACAGCTGGCGCGCGCGCGCCGGTCTGCCTTACTGGTCGCTGTCGCAATATCTGAAGTCCAAGGTCAAGAACGCGGTCAACTACATCTCATCCTTCGAGGATGCGCTGGCGCAGGAAGCACGCAAACGCGGCATGGACGGCGTGATCTGCGGCCACATTCACAAGCCGGAGATTCGCGACATCGGCGGCATTACCTACTGCAACGACGGCGACTGGGTGGAAAGCCTGTCGGCGCTGGTGGAAGAGCCGAGCGGCGAATTGCGTCTGGTCACCTGGCAGGAAATCATGCAAATCAAGCAAGGCCAGAAGGCCGCAACAAGGGAATTATGCGCATTGCCATCGTAAGCGACGCGGGCGAGCCGCAAGTCAACGGCGTCGTCAATACTTTACGTTCCACCACGGCCTGCCTGCGCAAGCTGGGACACGATGTGCTGATGCTGGCGCCGCGCGAGTTCCGCACCTTTGCCTGCCCGACCTATCCGGAAATCCGTCTGGCCTACAAACCATATGCACGGATTGCGGCTGCGCTGGATGCCTTTCAGCCCGACTGCGTACACATTTCCACCGAAGGTCCGATGGGCCTTGCGGCGCGCCGTTACTGCCTGCGCCGCAAGCTCAATTTCACGACCGCCTATCACACCCGCTTTCCGGAATATCTGGCGGCGCGCAAGCTGTTGCCGCGCGCGCTGACCTATCGTCTGCTGCGCTGGTTCCACGGACCGTCGCAGGCCATCATGGTGCCGACCCCGGCCATGAAACTGTCGCTGGAGCAGCACGGTTTCCGCAACGTGGTGTTGTGGGGACGCGGCGTCGATACCGAAAACTTCAAGCCGACCGTGGAGGATCATGCCTGCATAGAGCGGCCGCTTTTTCTGTATGTCGGCCGGGTGGCGGTAGAAAAGAATATCGAAGCCTTCCTCAAGCTCGATCTGCCCGGCAGCAAATGGGTCGTCGGAGATGGCCCCTTGCTGGAAGAGCTGAGCAGGCGTTATCCGGAGGTACGTTTCCTCGGTGGCAAGCAGCATGACGAATTGCCGGCCTATTACAGTTGCGCCGACGTCTTCGTGTTCCCCAGCCGTACCGACACCTTCGGCCTGGTCTTGCTGGAGGCGATGGCCTGCGGCGTGCCGGTGGCGGCGTTCCCGGTCGAAGGGCCGATCGACGTCGTCAATAACGGTGTCTCCGGCATCTTGCGCGAGGATTTGCGTCAGGCTTGCATCGAGGCGCAAGCGCTCGATCGCGACGCGGTGCGGGCGCATGCCGAGCGCAATTCGTGGGAGGCTTCGACCCAGCAATTCCTGCAGCATCTGCATCCGGCCAAGCGGCACGAGTCGCTGCGTATCGCCGCCATCGGTCCTGTCTCCAAGTCGCGCTGAGCGCCACCTCCCTCCTCGCTTCCAGACAATAGCGGCGCCGCGGCCGCTATTGCTTTTTCATGTCTGCGATGGCTTCGTTCCTCTGTCTCCAGTTGTCTTCAGCTTGCAACAATAGCTGAGCGCCTTCATTTTCCGATGCGGATATTTCTGCGTTTTGCAGCGCCCAGCATTGGCGCGGGATTACGGCCGGTTTTTTGTAACTTGGAACAAAATTTGCTAAACAGGAAACTCTGATCCGGGCTTTGGAAAGCCCGGATTGATGTCAAAAATACAAATATCGGGTTTCAGCAGTCGGGTTCTATTCCATCAATTTGACGGGGGAGTGCGATGAAAAACATATTTGCCAGTCTGGTGCTGTGGAAAAAGTTTGCCTTGCTGGGCGTAATCGGTCTGATCCTGTTTGGCGTGCCGACCGCGCTGTATCTCAGCAGTACCGAGCAGATCATCGCGCACAAGAAGCTGGAGATGGCGGGCGTCAACCCGGCGCGTCTGCTGTTGCGCACAGTGCAGATGATGCAACAGCATCGCGGCATGTCGGCGGTGATGCTGGGCGGCGATGCCGGCGTCGCCAGCGCGCGTGAAGGCAAGGCGGCCGATGTCGACAAGGCCTTGCAGGCGCTGCGTCAGGCGCTCCAGCAAATCCATGTCCGCGATCCCAAAATACTGTCGCAGCTCGATGTCCAGCAAGCCGACTGGAGCAAGCTGCGCGATGCCATCGGCGCACGCCAGCTGGCGCCGCCGCAAAGTTTCGCCACCCATAGCGGCATCATTGCGCATCTGTTCGAACTGAACGATCTGCTGCTGGACGAGTTCATGCTCAGTCTTGATCCCGATTTCGACAGCAGCCAGCTGATCGAAGGCGCCTTCGTGGCTTTGCCGCAATTGACCGAAGAACTCGGCAAGTCGCGTGCGCGCGGCGCTGCGGCGCTGCTCAAGAAGGACATCACGCAGAATGAGCGGGTGGAAATCATCGCCTTGCTGCAACGCGCGCAGGAGCGCCTGTCGCAGACCAACAAGGCCTTCCGGAAAGCCTTCCAGTTCAATGCCCCGCTCAAGGACAGGCTGGGAGCGGCGGTCGGCAACGCCGATCAGTTGTCGCAGGGGGTGATCAGACTGGCCAATGAGCAAATCATCCAGGCGCAGGACTTGTCCTATTCCTCGCCGGATTACTTCAAGGCCTTCACGGTCGCCATCGACGAGCAGTTCAAGCTGGTCGATCAGGTGATTGCGGCGCTGGATGGCCAGCTCGGCGCGCAGACTGCCTCCTTGCGCCGGCAACAGCTCACGGTGCTCGGTTCGATATTGCTGCTGGCCTTGCTGGCGGCCTGGGTCGGCACCATGCTGACGCGCTCGATCACTTTGCCGATGTCGGAATCGGTGCAGATGGCGCAACGCGTGGCTGCCTGCGATCTGACCTCGCGCGCGGAGGTGGTCGGCAAGGACGAGTCAGCGCAACTGCTGCACGCGCTCAACGGCATGACCGGCAGTCTGGTGCACATAGTCGGCGACGTGCGTTCCAGCATAGACGTGATCCATGTCGCCTCGCAGGAGATCGCCACCGGCAACAGCGACTTGTCCAGCCGCACCGAATCGCAGGCTTCCAGTCTGGAGCAAACCGCCAGTTCAATGGAGCAGCTGACCTCGACCGTCAAGCAGAATGCCGAGAACGCGAACGAAGCCAATCAACTGGCCAATTCAGCGGCTCAACTGGCGGTGCGCGGCGGTGAAGTGGTCGGTAGCGTGGTGCAGACCATGGGCTCGATCAAGGCAAGCTCGGGCAAGATCGTCGACATCATCAGCGTGATCGACGGCATTGCCTTTCAGACCAATATTCTGGCGCTGAATGCGGCGGTGGAAGCGGCGCGTGCCGGCGAGCAAGGACGTGGTTTTGCGGTGGTGGCGTCGGAAGTGCGCAGCCTGGCCCAGCGCAGCGCCAGTGCCGCCAAGGAAATCAAGGAGCTGATCAGCGACTCGGTCGGCAAGGTCGATGCCGGCGGCAAACTGGTGGACGAGGCCGGCGCGACGATGGAGGAGATCGTGACCTCGGTCAAGCACGTGGCGCACATCATGAGCGAGATCACGGTGGCCAGTCAGGAGCAGAGCGCCGGCATCGGGCAGGTCAACGATGCCATCACGCAAATGGAAGCGATCACCCAGCAGAATGCGGCGCTGGTGGAGCAGGCTGCGGCTGCGGCCGAAAGCCTGCAGGAACAGGCCGATCTGCTGGCCAGGACGGTCAGCGTGTTCAAGATCCAGGCGGGATCGTCCGGCCCCTCGGGTTTTGGCGAATTCAGCGCGGCAGTGCCGGTCGCGCCCGTATCTGCCGCCACCTCACCGGCGACCAGGGCCGCCGCCCTGCCCAAGCAGGCGGTACCGGTCAAGAAAGAAGCCAGGTCTCCGGCCAGGGCCAACGGCCCGGACGACTGGGAAGAATTCTGAGTCGTTGTTTTTTGGTTGCAGTCAGTCCGCCGGGCGATCCCTCTGCATAAAACGGATCGCCCGCGTCATTTCACGCGGCGCCCTGAATCTGCATCTTTGTCGCGCATTTTCAATGGTTTGCAGCGATTGCCGCGCACATCTCTGCCCTTATTCGGGGCGAGCGCCCCGCTTTGAACAGACTATGCAAAATGCGTATAAATGCATGCCAACAAAGCATTGGCTAGCGCTGCATGCGCTCTTCTAAGATTCGCGCTTGCCCCTTCTCCGGCGCTTGACTTGTCGTCTGGCGGAGAGGGTGTTGCCAGATTAATTTCAGCCGACGGCGATTGCCGGAAATACAAAAAAGAACACGGCGCATTCGGAGATCGCACCTGAGTTTTTGCAGTAATCACTTAAAGAAGAACTGAGCGGCTGCCGTCATCAGCATGGGCGGGCGCAGTCGTGCCCGCTCTGTTTCATGCGGTGAATTGTGCTGGCTGATGCGGCGATTTGCCGGCGCCCGGCGATCGCTGTTGACGGGTTTGCAAGATGCGGCTGACTTGCCATTGATGCTGTCGGGTGTGGGTGGCAGGCATGAATTGTGCTGAGCAAATGTGCTTGATCATAAGCGCGTTCGTTATGTTTTATCGTGAGGCCGGTCTGGGCTCACGCGCTGCATCGCGGGTCTTGCAAAGCGCCTTATCTAGGCTTTGTATGTTTGTTATACGGGTGCGTATATTGCACTCGCGCCACATTTGGGAAGACTGCGATTCTTTATCGGGGAAGGTGGAATTAGATGATCAAAAATATCAAGATCGGTGCGCGTCTCACACTGGGATTTTCCGTTGTTCTGGCCTGCGCGACCGTGATTCTGCTGATAGGCCTGTGGCGCATGGCCGAGCTTGAAGGCAGCAGCGAATATGTGATCGATGAAAAGGTTGCCGCCATGACGGCCGCCATGAACATGCGTGAAGCCGGCGGCGAGCTGGCGCTGGCGCTGCGCAAGGTGGTGACACCGACCGATGCCGCCGAAGGCAAGACCGAAAACGAACATCTGGGCAAGATCCTGCAAGCCTACACCGCGTTTGAAGGCAAGCTCGCAGCCTTGTCCACCAGCGCCCAGGGCAAGGCTTTGCTCGATGCTTCCATCGTGCAGCGCAAGCAGCTGTTCCCGGTGGTGGAAGCGATTCGCCAGCAGATTACCGGCGGCAATTACTTCGACGCCGCGCAGCAACTGAAGTCCGACTTCCTGCCGATTCATGAAAAGTGGATGAGCGGCGTGGCCGCGCTGGCCAGCTATCAGCAGGACGACATGAAAGCGGCACATGCCGACGCCCAGGCCAGCTATCGCCAGGCGCAGGTGGGCATGGTGGTGATCGGCGTGCTGACGCTGGCGCTGGGTCTGTTCCTGAGCTGGTATATCACGCGCACCATCATTGCGCCGCTCAAGCGCGCCGGCAGCATCGCGGACACTATTTCCAGCGGCGATCTGACCCAGATCATTGAAGAAAACGGCAAGGATGAAGCGGCTGCGCTGGTCAATTCGCTCAGCGGAATGCAGACCAATCTGGCCGCCACGCTGAATGAGGTAAAAGAAAGCGCCGCCATCATTTCGGTGGCCTCGCGTGAAATCGCGCGCGGCAACGTTGACCTGTCGAACCGCACCGAATCGCAGGCGTCCAGCCTGGAAGAAACCGCCAGTTCGATGGAACAGCTGACCTCGACCGTGCAGCAGAATGCCGAGAACGCACGCCAGGCCAATCAATTGGTCGTCTCCGCGTCGGACTATGCGATCAAGGGCGGCCGCGTGGTGGGCGACGTGGTGACGACGATGGGCTCGATCAAGGAAAGCTCGCGCAAGATCGTCGACATCATCGGCGTGATCGATGGCATTGCCTTCCAGACCAATATTCTGGCGCTCAATGCTGCGGTGGAAGCGGCGCGCGCCGGTGAGCAGGGCCGCGGTTTCGCGGTGGTGGCGTCGGAAGTGCGCTCGCTGGCGCAACGCTCGGCCAGCGCCGCCAAGGAAATCAAGACCCTGATCGGCGACTCGGTAGACAAAGTGGATGCCGGCGGCAAATTGGTCGATGAAGCCGGTGCGACCATGAATGAGATCGTGACCTCGGTCAAGCATGTGGCCGACATCATGGGCGAAATTACCGCCGCCAGCCAGGAGCAAAGCTCGGGCATCGCCGAAGTCAACAACGCGATTGCGCAGATCGATGAAATCACCCAGCAGAATGCCGCGCTGGTGGAAGAAGCCGCCGCCGCCGCCGAAAGTCTGCAGGAGCAATCGGAAGCGCTGGCGCACGCGGTCAGCATCTTCAAGCTGCATGCGCAGCAGGCTTCGGCGGCGCAAGCTGCACCGGCCAGCATCAAGCCCGCGCCGGCGATGACGCGTACGGTGAACCCGCCGCTGGAGATTCATGCTGCTGCGGCGCCGGCCAAGGCCAGCTTGCCCCATCAGGTAGCCAGGCCGGCTGCATCGGCCAAAAAAACGGCCGCCACTGCTGCGCGTGACGATGAGTTCGAAGAGTTCTGAGCGATGAGGGCGCCGCTCCCGTTTGAGCGGCCTTCTCCGGCAGACGGTCCCTGTATCTGCTGTACGTAAAAAAAGCCGCTACCCGATTCCGGAAGCGGCTTTTTTCATATTGCTGTGTTACCCGGGGCTTGCCGGGCGGCGTTTATTTGCCGTGGCTGCCGTGGCCGCCGTGGCTTTTGCCGGTGCTGGCAATCAGCTCCGGCGCAATCACCGCACGCAGATAATTGCTGGTGATGTCGCCGCGTTCGCGTTGAGCGATCCACCAGACATTGGCCTTGCGCAGCGACCATTCCTGTTGCTGGCCGCAGATCAGTTGCGATGCCACCAGACCGAGCGTCGGCTGATGGCCGATGATCAGCACCGGTTCGCGGCTGTCCGGCCAGTTGGCGGCGCGCAGCAGATCTTCGGCCGATTTGTCGGGCGCCAGATCGGGATGCACCTTGAACTTGCGGCCCATGGCTTCGGCGGTCTGCATGGTGCGCGTGGCCGGGCTGACCAGAATACGGCAGCTTTCCGGCAGATTGCGATCCAGCCAGTCGGCAATTTTCCAGGCCTGCTTGTGGCCCTTGCTGGTCAGGGCGCGTCCTTCATCCGGTTCGCCCAGCTCCGCTTCCGCGTGCCGCCATAAAATCAGCTCCATGTCAGGCTCCTTGTTTGTTGCTGTCTGCGCTCATATCAAATTTCATCTGCCGTGATGCTCAGACCGGTTCATCCGGCGGCACCGCAGGAATGCCCAGCGTGGTCATCAGATGCTGTTGCGCGCTGAAGGCGAGCTGTTTGCTACGCGCCTTCTTCAGCGTGTAACTGCCGTCGGCGCCCAGATGCCAGGCGTGAGTATTGTCTTTCAGGTAAGGGTTCAGGCCCTCGGTGATCACGCGCTTCTTCAATGCCTTGTCCAGCACAGGGAATGCGACTTCGATGCGGCGGAACAAGTTCCGGTTCATCCAGTCGGCGCTGGCCAGATACACATCATGCGCCAGATCGTTGCGGAAGTAATAGATGCGCGAGTGTTCCAGATAGCGGCCGATGATGGAGCGCACCTTGATGTTTTCCGACAGCCCGGCCACGCCCGGACGCAGGGCGCAGGCGCCGCGCACGATCAGATCGATCTTGACGCCGTCGGCCGAGGCCGCGTACAGCGCGCGGATCACCGACTCGTCCAGCAGCGCATTCATCTTGGCGATGATGCGCGCCGGCCGGCCTTCACGCGCGATCTGCGCTTCGTTGCGGATGGCGCGGATGATTTCCTTTTGCAGCGAGAACGGCGCCAGCCACAGGTGCGTCAGATTGCGCGGCTTGGTCAGGCTGGTCAGGTGAATGAAGACTTCGTTGACTTCGGTGGTCAGCTCGCGGTTCGAGGTCAGCAGGCCGAAGTCGGTGTAGAACTTGGTGGTGTTGGGGTGATAGTTGCCGGTGCCGAGGTGGGCATAGAAGTGCAGGGCTTCGGCCTCGCGCCGGATCACCAGCGCCAGCTTGGCATGCGTCTTCAGGCCAACCACGCCGTACACCACCTGGGCACCGGCCTGTTCCAGCTTGACCGCCCAGTTGATATTGGCTTCTTCGTCGAAGCGCGCCATCAGCTCCACGATCACGGTCACTTCCTTGCCGTGATGGGCGGCGTAGATCAGCGCTTCCATCAGATCGGAATTCATGCCGGTGCGATAAATGGTCTGCTTGATCGCCACCACGTCGCGGTCGTGCGCAGCGGTGCGGATGAAATCCACCACCGGCTGGAACGACTGGAAGGGGTGATGCAGCAGTACATCCTTCTTTTGCAGCACGCTGAAAATGTTTTCGTTCAGCAGCTGATGCGGCAGTGTCGGCGAAAACGGCGTGAAGCGCAGCGAAGGCTGCGACACCAGATCCACCAGCTCGGACAGGCGCACCATGTTGACCGGGCCATCCACCGCATACAGGCGGTTGCGCTCGATGCCGAACTGGTTCAGCAGGAACTGCGCCAGATGCTCGGGGCAATTGCTGGCCACTTCCAGCCGCACGGCGACGCCGAACTGGCGGCTTTGCAGTTCGCTTTCCAGCGCCTGCCGCAGATTCTTCACTTCTTCTTCATCCACCCACAGATCGCTGTTGCGGGTCACGCGGAACTGCGAATAGGCGGTGATTTCGCGGCCCGTGAACAATTCGGCAATATGCGCGTGGATCACCGAGGACAGCAGGCAGAACGAGACGCCGCCCTTGGGCGACAGGTGATCCGGCAGCCGGATCACGCGCGGCAGCACGCGCGGCGCCTTGACGATCACGATGCCGGTGCCGCGTCCAAAGGCGTCCTTGCCAGACAACTCGATGATGAAATTCAGGCTCTTGTTGAGCACCTGCGGGAATGGGTGGGCCGGATCGAGGCCGATCGGCGTCAGCAGCGGCCGCACGTTCTGTTCGAAATAGCCCTTGACCCACGCCCGCTGTGCTTCGTTGCGGTCTTCATGGCGCAGCAGATGGATGCCCTGTTTCGCCAGATTGGGCAGGATGTCGTCGTTGAGCAGTTGATACTGACGCGCCACGATGCGATGGCATTCGGCGCTGGTGTGTTCCAGCGCAGCGCGCAGTTCGGGCGGATCGATGTGTTCGCCTTCGATGCGGTTGGCCAGCAGGCTGGCAATGCGCACTTCGAAAAACTCGTCCAGATTGCTGCTGCAGATGCACAGATAGCGCAGCCGCTCCAGCAACGGCACGTTCTTGTCTTCGGCTTGCGCCAGCACGCGGCGGTTGAACGCCAGCTGCGACAGTTCGCGGTTCAGATAAATCGTGGTCGGGGGCAGTTCGGGCGGTGTGATGATGCTTTCCGGCTTGATTTTTTTGTTCATGCGTCGATCTCGGTTCCCAGGGCCACTTGGTTTTCCTGTCATGGTCGGCGTTCGCATACGGCGTCGACATGCGTGGCGCACCATGAGGCTTGTGTAAGTGGGCGCAGTGTAAGTGTGCTCTATGACGAGTTTATGACAAGCGTTATCGGCGCTTGTCATAAATCTACATGGCATTTTTACGGCAATGGCGGACTATTTTTCATCCAAACGGTTGTGAATCCAGCCGGTCGGTGCCGATCTTGTGTCGTTTATGACAGCTGTTACCCCTTTTCCGCTCCTTTTCGCGGTGCTCTCTATATTAGATTGCCATCTGGCAATTTCGGGCTTTCCGACAGTGGGCGGCTGCCGGCCGCGCTTTTCCATCCTTTCACCCGGCCGCCGGGCCACGTTGCGCACGATGCGACAAGCCTGCTGTAAAAATTTTCGCGCTCCGGACGCCGTCATAAACTCGTCACAATTGCTGGTTAAAGTTCGCCCTGTCTCAAAGGACACATTCTCTTCAAACAAAGGAGTAAGACATGGGGTTTAACCAGTTGATCAAGTCTGTTGCAGTTGCCGTGGCCGGTACCTTCGCATTCTCGGGCGCAGTGCACGCAGCAGAAATCACCGGCGCGGGCGCTTCGTTCCCGTACCCGGTGTATGCCAAATGGGCCGAATTGTACAAAGCAGCAACCGGTAACAGCCTGAACTACCAATCCATCGGTTCCGGCGGCGGTATTAAGCAAATCAAGGCCAAGACTGTCGATTTCGGCGCGTCGGATGCACCTCTGAAGCAAGAAGAACTGGAAGCCGACGGCCTGACCCAGTTCCCGGCAGTGGTCGGCGGCGTGGTGCCGGTGATCAATCTGGACGGCATCACGCCAGGCCAGGTGAAACTGTCCGGTCAAGTGCTGGGCGATATCTACGCCGGCAAGATCACCAAGTGGAATGCACCTGAAATCGCAGCCCTGAACAGCGGCGTCAAGCTGCCGGCGGAAGACATCACTGTCGTCTACCGTTCGGATTCGTCGGGTACTTCCTACGTGTTCACCAGCTACCTGTCGAAGGCTAACGCCGACTTCAAGTCCAAGATCGGAGCAGGCACAGCAGTCAAGTGGCCAGTCGGTGTGGGCGGCAAGGGTAACGAAGGCGTCGCCGCCAACGTGCAAAAGGTCAAGGGTTCGATCGGCTATGTGGAATACGCATACGTCAAGAAGAACAAGCTGAACTTCACGCAACTGAAGAACAAGGACGGCGCTTTCGTGTCGCCTGACGACGCAGCGTTCAAGTCGGCTACATCGGCGGGCGACTGGGCCAAGACTCCAGGTTTCGCAGTTGACTTCACCGACGCCGCAGGCAAGGGCAGCTGGCCAATCAGCAGCGCAACATTCATTCTGTTGCACAAGGCACAGGCTGGCGATGGCGCCAAGGGCAAGGAAGTCCTGAAATTCTTTGACTGGGCTTACAAGAACGGCGCAGCTGCTGCAGCTGATCTGGACTACGTCCCACTGCCAGCCAACGTCACCAAGCTGGTTGAAGATTCGTGGAAGTCGAACGTCAAGGATAGCAGCGGCAAGGCTATCTGGTAAGCACGCGGATCTGCACGATTCACCGTCGGTGAATCAGGCAATCAAATGAAGTACGGGGCGTCGTCCGGCAAGAAATCCAGGCCGGCGATGCCCCAAACTCAATGGTGAAATCGAATGAGCGCAAATATCTCCACCACGGCTATGTCGAATTCCAATCTGAACAAGCCCGCGATAGAAAGTGATAGCGCGCAAATGGCGCATCAGAAGTTGCTCGCCACCATGCGCAAGCAACGTATCCAGGATTTTCTGTTTCATAAAGTGACGCTCATCTTCGCACTGACCGTGCTGTTGATGCTGGGCGGCATTATCGTTTCTCTGTTCATCGGCGCCTGGCCTGCCTTTCATGAGTTCGGCCTGGGCTTCATCACCCGCGTTGAGTGGGACCCGATGAATGACCAGTACGGCGGCATGATTGCCATCGTCGGTACGCTGGTGACTTCCTTCATCGCCTTGCTGATCGCGTTCCCGGTCAGCTTCGGCATCGCCCTGTTCCTTACTGAAATCTGCCCGGCCCGTCTGCGTCGCCCGCTCGGCACCGCCGTTGAGCTGCTGGCCGGCGTGCCCAGCATCATCTACGGTATGTGGGGCCTGTTCGTGTTTGCGCCGCTGTTTGCCGAATACGTGCAACCGGCGCTGAAGGCGACGCTGGGTCAGGTGCCGGTCATCGGCATGCTGTTCCAGGGTCCGACCATGGGTATCGGGATTCTGACTGCAGGCCTGATCCTGTCGGTCATGATCATCCCCTTCATCGCCTCGGTGATGCGCGACGTCTTCGAAGTGGTGCCGGCAGTGCTCAAGGAATCGGCATACGGTCTCGGCTGCACCCGCTGGGAAGTGGTGCGCAAGGTGGTGCTGCCTTACACCAAGACCGGTGTGGTCGGCGGCGTCATGCTGGGCCTCGGCCGCGCACTGGGCGAAACCATGGCGGTCACCTTCGTGATCGGTAACTCGCACCGTCTGTCGTGGTCGCTGTTCGCCGCCGGCAACAGTATCGCCTCGACGCTGGCCAACGAAATCGCCGAAGCTTCCAGCAAGCTGCACGTGTCGTCGCTGTTCGCCCTCGGTCTGATTCTGTTCGTGATCACATTCATCGTGCTCTCCATCGCCAAGCTGATGCTGATGGGCATGGCACGCCAGGAAGGTAGCAAATGAGCACCCAACACACTCCAACAGCGGCTGCGTCCGCGACGGCGCCGGAAGCGGTAATGAACCCGGTCTATCGTCGCCGTCTGCTGCAACACCGTATCGGCATGCTGTTTTCCTTCCTCGCGATGGGCCTCGGCCTGTTCGTGCTGGCCTGGATTCTGCTGACGCTGATCGTCAAGGGTTTCAGCGCCATCAACCTCGGCATGCTGACGGAAAACACGCCAGGTCCGGGCGGCGAGGGCGGTGGTCTGCTCAATCCCATCATCGGCAGTCTGATGATGGTCGGTATCAGCACCCTGATCAGCACCCCGATCGGCATTCTGGCCGGCATCTATCTGGCCGAGTACGGCGAAGAAAGCAAGCTGGCGCAGGTCACCCGTTTCGTGACCGACATCATGCTGTCGGCGCCATCGATCGTGATCGGTCTGTTCGTCTATGCGATCTACGTCGCCAACGTCGGCCACTTCTCCGGCTGGGCCGGCACCTTCGCGATTTCGCTGATTGCGATTCCGGTGGTGGTGCGTACCACCGACAACATGCTCAAGCTGGTGCCAAGCGGTTTGCGCGAAGCCGCGTTCTCGCTCGGCGCACCGCGCTGGAAGGTCGCTGTCACGGTGCGTCTGCGTGCGGTCAAGGCCGGCGTCGTCACCGGTGTGCTGCTGGCGGTTGCACGTATCTCGGGTGAAACCGCGCCGCTGCTGTTCACTGCGCTCAACAACCAGTTCTTCAGCACCAACATGAACCGTCCGATCGCCAACCTGCCGGTGGTGATCAACCAGTTCGCGATGAGCCCTTACGACAACTGGACTGCGCTGGCATGGGGCGGCGCACTGCTGATCACCTTCAGCGTGCTGGCCCTGAACATTCTGTCGCGCACCCTGTTCAAGCAACAAATCCCCGGCTAATTTTTCAAGTGAACGATATGACTACGCAAACTGCATCGGCGGCATCGGCAACAGACAAAAAGGCCACCATCGAAATCTCGAATCTGAATTTCTATTACGGCGGATTTCAGGGGCTCAAGAACATCAATCTGAACATTCTCGAAGGCAAGGTGACTGCGTTCATCGGTCCTTCGGGCTGCGGCAAATCGACACTGCTGCGCACCTTCAACCGCATGTACGACCTGTATCCGGGGCAGCGCGCGGAAGGCAAGATCATGTACGCCGGCAACAATATTCTGGATGCCGGCCAGGATCTGAACATGCTGCGCGCCAAGGTCGGCATGGTGTTCCAGAAGCCGACGCCGTTCCCGATGTCGGTCTACGACAACATCGCCTTCGGTATCCGTCTGTACGAAAACCTGCCCAAGGGCGAGATGGACGAGCGCGTTGAATGGGCCCTGAACAAGGCGGCGCTGTGGGGTGAGGTCAAGGACAAGCTGCACAAGAGCGGTCTTTCGCTCTCCGGCGGTCAGCAGCAACGTCTGTGCATCGCACGCGGCGTGGCTGTGAAGCCTGAAGTGCTGCTGCTGGATGAGCCGACTTCAGCGCTGGATCCGATCTCGACCGCCAAGGTGGAAGAGCTGATCGGCGAGCTGAAGAACGACTACACCATCGCCATCGTGACGCACAACATGCAACAGGCCGCACGCTGCTCCGACTACACCGCCTACATGTACCTGGGCGAGCTGGTCGAGTTCGGCGAGACCGACCAGATTTTCATGAATCCGGTGCGCAAGGAAACCCAAGACTACATCACCGGCCGCTTTGGCTGATGAATGGCCGGATCGGCTACTGCGCACTCCAGTCTCCGGTCTGCGATGCTCACCGTACCTGCGTACGGCTGCGCTTCTTGACCAGAGCTTGAAGCGCTCGCTACGCCGCTACGGCCATTCGGCATGTAGTCAATGATGTGTATGAAACCGAATACAGCTGCATAGATAACAGCAAAGGAAATGACATGACAGGCGATCACTCTTCTAAACAGTACGACGCTGATCTGGAAACCATCCGTTCCAAGGTCTTGGGCATGGGCGGTATGGTGGAGCGCCAGTTTCAGGACGCGATTGCTGCTTTCCGCACCGGTAATGTCGAGCTCGCCAAGCGCGTGATGAATGACGACGAAGCCGTCAACCGCCTGGAAGTCGAGCTGGACGATGCGTGCAGCCATCTGATCGTGCGCCGTCAGCCGACCGCCAACGATCTGCGCACCACCATGGCGACCATCAAGATCATTACCGATCTGGAACGCGTGGGCGACGAAGCCACCAAGATTGCGCGTACCGCGATTCATCTGCACAAGCGCGGCGTCGGTCTGATCGATCACTACGAAACCGTGCGTCTGATCGCTGAAGAAGCTTCCGATCTGCTGCGCAGCGCGCTGGATGCGTTTGCCCGTCTGGACGACAAGCAGGCGCTGGAACTGATCGTGAAGGACGCCAGCATCGATCACGGCTTCCGTTCGATTACCCGCAGCCTGATTACCTTCATGATGGAAGATCCGCGCACCATTTCCAACGCCATCGACACGCTGTGGGTGGCCAAGGCCATCGAGCGTATCGGCGACCATGCCAAGAATATCTCCGAGTATGTGATCTTCGTGGTCGGCGGCAAGGACATCCGTCATACCGATATCGGTTCGGCCAAGGTGGTTGACGACGAAGAGGATTGATTTCGTCGCAGCCAAGCACGCTGCCGCTGCAATACGGCGCCGGACGGAGACCCGGCGCCGCTTTATTAAGACCAAGTCATCAGATGACCACTATCCTGATCGTAGAAGACGAACCATCGATTGCCGAACTGATTGCCTTCACGCTGAAGGAAGCCGGCTGGTCCAGTTTCGTTGTGTCGAATACCGCCGCCGCCTGGGACTTCGTCCAGCACCGCGCACCGCAGCTGGTGTTGCTGGACTGGATGCTGCCCGATCGCAGCGGCCTGCATCTGCTGTCGCGCATCCGCGGCGACCGCCAGTTGCAGCAAATGTCGGTGATCATGCTCACCGCCAAGAGTATGGAAGAAGACAAGATCGCCGGCCTCGACAACGGTGCCGATGATTACATCACCAAACCTTTCTCCCCGCGCGAACTTACTGCGCGCATCAAGGCGCTGCTGCGCCGCAAAAGCCCCGAGCATGCACAGGAAGTGATGCAGGCCGGGCCGGTCACCCTTGATCCCGCCAGTTGCTCGGTGATGATCAATGAGGACAAGATCGACATCGGCCATGCCGAATACAAGTTGCTCAAATTCTTCCTGGCGCACCCGGATCGGGTATTCTCGCGCAGTCAGTTATTGGATAGAGTGTGGGGCGACCATGTGGTCATCGAAGAGCGTACCGTGGATGTTCACGTATTGCGTCTGCGCAAGGCATTGCGCGACGCCGAACACCTGATCAAGACCGTACGCAGCGTCGGCTACATGCTCTCGGCGAAGTAATCGCCACCGGCAGCAACAGCCATCCCGTCAGCGATTGTCGTGTGCAGCAGACCCATAGCGGTCGCGCGCGTCCGATAATGCGCAGACGGCATGCTGAAATGCCGGCACACTCCGGGCCCCGTTTTTAAGATCGTTTTCAATGAATCCACAATTGCTGTTCTGGATTCCGGCCGTCCTGCGCATCGTCTTGTGTGTGGCAGGCGCCGGACTCGTCTGGTTTTTCTTCGGCGCCATCGCCGGGCTGGCGGTGGCATTTCTGAGCATGCTGGGCATGGTGCTTGGACAGTTGTACTGGCTGTTCCGCCTCGGCAGCTGGCTCGATGATCCGGCGCAATCGCGTTCGCCCGACGGCTGGGGCGCCTGGACCGATGTCTTCGCACGGCTGTATCGCATGCGCCGCGACGATGAAAAGCATCAGGCCGAACTGGCCGAATGGCTGGCGCGTTTTCGTCAGGCCATGAGCCTGTTGCCGGATGGTGTGGTGATCATGGACGACGTGCTGTTCCTCGAATGGTGCAATCCGGCAGCGCAACGCCATCTGGGTTTGCAGCAGGAGCGCGACAAGGGCATGCGCGTCACCAACCTGATCCGCAATCCCTCGTTCATCGATTACATCATTCTCGGCCGCTACGAGCAGCCGCTCACGCTCAGCCTGCAGGAACGCAAGCTGATCGTGCAGATCATTCCCTTCGAAAACCGGCGTCAGATCCTGGTGACGCACGATGTCACCGAAACCGAACGCATCGACATGATGCGGCGCGACTTCGTCGCCAATGCTTCGCATGAACTGCGCACGCCGCTGACGGTGATCAACGGTTTCCTGGAAATCGCGCTGGCGCAGCCCGGTCTGGATATGGAGATCCGCACCTCGCATCTGAAGCTGATGACCGAGCAGGGCCAGCGCATGCAGAACCTGATCAACGACATGCTGACGCTGACGCGGCTGGAGTCGGTCGATTATCCGCTGCGTGCCGAGCTGGTGCACGTGCGGCCCTTGCTGGAAGGCATTCTGGAAGAAGCGCGCGCCTTGTCGGCCGGCAAGCACAAGCTCACGCTGGAAATCGAAGGCCCCAATCTCAAAGGTAATCTGGATGAGTTGCGCAGCGCCTTCAGCAATCTGGTGACCAATGCCATTCGCTACACGCCGGAAGCCGGCAGCATCAGCTTGATCTGGAAGTCGCATGAGCGCGGCGCCAAGTTCGTGGTCAAGGACACCGGCATCGGCATCAGCCAGGAACATATCGCGCGGCTGACCGAGCGCTTCTATCGCGTCGACAAAAGCCGTTCGCGCGAAACCCAGGGCACCGGTCTCGGCCTGGCGATTGTGCGCCACGTGCTGCTGCGCCATCGCGCCACGCTGGAAATCGCTTCGGTGCCGGAGCAGGGCAGTACCTTCAAGGTGGTGTTTCCTGCCAGCCAGACCGTGATCCCGGCATAGTTTCCGCCGGGCTTTGCTGTCCCACTTGAAAATAATGCCGCATCGAAACAGCCGAGCTGTCGCTCAAGCCTGTACGCGAGCATGGGTGCGATAAAACCTGTCGATGCGTGTGCGGCTGCGTACTTTCCGGGCAGCCATGTTGCCGTACAGATCGCTTGCATGCTGCCGTTGGTCAACAGCGGGTCTCAGATAAATAACTGATGGTAAATAGCCTTTTATATGCGAGGGGCTTTACACATCTTCCACCCTCTTTTCTTCTTTTTGGTTTTTTGCGGCGACTGTCAAACTGCTGACGTGGTTTGAGATTGTTGTCTTTTGGCTCTGCTAGGTAGAACTACCAATACCTGAACAGTCCGCTTCATGTTGACAATGCGACCACATGGAATCGGCGGCGGGAGCCGCCACGAACGCAAGGGCGCAACAGATCGCCAGGGAGAGTCAGAGCAATGGGTATCTTCACCAATATGAAAATCGGCCGCCGTCTGGGCCTCGGGTTTGCAGTCATTTTGTCAGGAGCAGTGGTCATTACCGGTTTCGGCGTCTGGCGTCTGCAAAGCGTGGCCAGCGCCACCAGCGTCATGATGCAGCAGCCGCTGGCCAAGGAACGCCTGGTCTCCGACTGGTATCGCACCATCCACACCAGCGTGCGCCGCACCACCGCCATTGCCAAGAGTGCCGACCCCAGCCTGACCACTTTCTTCGCGGAAGAAGCGGCTGCCGCCAGCAAGCTTTCCAGCCAACAGCAGAAGGATCTGGAAGCCTTGCTCAGTTCCGACAAGGAAAAAGAATTGTTCGCCCAGCTCGGCGAAGTGCGCAAAAAGTACATCACCGCGCGCGATGCGATCTCCAAGGCCAAGGCCGATGGTCAGGTGGAGGAAGCCAATCGGATCCTCGATCAGGGCTTTGCCACAGCGTCCAAGGGCTATCTCGACTATCTCCAGCAATTGCTCGATCTGCAGCGCGCCAACATCGACCAGAGCGCGCGCGACGTGCAGCAGACCTATGAACAGGGGCGCAATCTGATGGTGCTGCTGGCGGCGCTGATGCTGGCACTCGGCTGGTTGCTGGCATGGCGTCTGGCGCTGGGCATCACGCGGCCGCTGACGCGCGCGGTGGATACGGCGCAGGCCGTCGCCGCCGGTGATCTGAGCGGACGCATCGAAGTCGCGTCCGGCGATGAAACCGGCAAGTTGCTGCAGGCGCTCAAGGTGATGACCGCCAACCTGGCCGCCATCGTTTCGCAGGTACGCAGCGGCACCGACTCGATCACCGTCGCCTCGCGCGAAATCGCCAGCGGCAATATGGATTTGTCGGCGCGCACCGAACATCAGGCCGGTTCATTGGAAGAGACTGCGTCTGCGATGGAAGAGCTGACCTCGACCGTGCAGCAGAATGCCGAGAATGCGCGCCAGGCCAATCAACTGGCGGTATCGGCTTCCGACGTCGCGCAGCAGGGCGGCGATGTGGTGCAGCAGGTGGTCGGCACCATGGGCGCGATCAATGAATCTTCGCGCAAGATCGTCGATATCATCGGCGTGATTGACGGCATCGCCTTCCAGACCAATATCCTGGCGCTGAACGCTGCGGTCGAAGCCGCGCGCGCCGGCGAGCAGGGCCGCGGCTTCGCGGTGGTGGCCTCGGAAGTGCGCAGCCTGGCGCAACGCTCGGCCGCTGCCGCCAAGGAAATCAAGTCCCTGATCGACGATTCGGTGAGCAAGGTCGATGTCGGCAGCAAGCTGGTCGAGCAGGCCGGCAGCACCATGAACGAAGTGGTGACCAGCGTGCGTCGCGTGACCGACATCGTGGCCGAAATTACTTCTGCCAGTCAGGAGCAGAGCGACGGTATCGGCCAGGTCAATCTGGCGATTACCGAAATGGACAACGCCACACAACAGAATGCCGCCTTGGTGGAGCAAGCCGCCGCTGCGGCGCAGGCCATGCAGGATCAGGCCGCCAAGTTGGGCGAAGTGGTGAGTCAATTCAAGCTGGCGGCGCATGAAGCCGGCTTGGGGGCCGCCGCCACAGCTGCGCGCAGCGTGGATATCACGCCGGGCAATCCGGCTCTGGGGCGTTAAATCCGAGGCGGACCGGTTTTGCTGACTGGTCCGCTGCTGTGTTTTCAGCCTGGCCTTTGCTCCGGAGTTGAAGGCTCAGGATGATTTGGCTTTACTGATTTCCGGTACGCCAACAGGCCGTCGCTCGTATGCTTTTGCAGCGCCTGCCAGGCTTCGATGGATGATGCCATTGCCGTTGCGCTCATCATGCTCATGGCAGTCGGGAGCATCAAGCACGCCGCCTTTGCCGTCAGAGGTGGCGGGCTTGAACGTTGTCGATTTCAGACGGATTTTCATCACAACTCCCTTTCTTTGGTTGACGCCGGCGCGCATCGTCAGAGCAGTGCGCCTGCTTTTTAGCCAGCCAGGATCTGCCGCGCATCAGGGAAACCCCTATAGAAAAAGCGATTTGAACTGAGCAAAATCGACTTATCAGGATGAAATAACTTTTTAGCAACAAAAATAGTTAAACTTTTAACAACTTATGGAAAAATAATTGACGTATTGATAATATTATTGTGATGCAGCCTTAGTGGTTTTACGATGTAAAACTAGGTCTAATTTAGTTGGTGCAAGGTAATATTGTGCTTTCCGGAAATTTTCATCGATTGGCACCCAGCGTTGCAGCCCAATCCGTTCAAGCGCCCGCAAGGCAGGCTCGCCCGGGAGCATGGGTCTGCAGCAACTGAGCCGCATATGAATCCGGGATCGATGGTGTGGAGCCATCTCTCTGAATGCCTGAATCGGAATACCTGAGAAAGAACCGTACGTAATGCCTATCTCATCCAGCCGCCCCGATCCCGCAGCGAAGGTGAAGCTTGCACCGGCGCAGCCGCGCCGTACGTGGATGGAACGCGTCGGCCTGGCTGCGACCTGGATCGTGGTGGGCCTGATCCTGCTGGCGGCGATTTCGATCCGGCTTGATCTGCATGCGCAATATGTGCTGTCCGGCGGCATCATCCTCATCATGCTGCTGCTGCGCGCCTTCGGTTATATCAATCGTTTCCGTGTGTTCTTCCTGCTGTTGTCGAGTTTTCTGCTACTGCGCTACATGTGGTGGCGCACCTTCCATACGCTGGGTTTCGAAGGCGTGCTCGACGCGATTTTCATGATTCTGCTGTACATCGCCGAGGTGTATGGCATCACCATCGCGTTGCTCAGTCTGTACGTCAACGTCTATCCGCTCACGCGCACTTCGCCGGTATTGGATCTGACGCCCGGCAAGCTGCTGCAGGTCGACGTGTTGATTCCGACCTACAACGAGCCCACCGATATGCTGGAAATCACGCTGCGGGCAGCGCTCGACATGCGCTACCCCGGCACTCATTTCAAGGTTTATCTGCTGGACGACGGCGGCACCGTGCAAAAGCGCACCCAGGCCTCGCCGGCCAAGGCGGCCGAAGCGCAGCAGCGGCATATCGACTTGCAGGAACTGGCAGCACGCCACGGCGGGATCTACCTGACGCGCGAAAAAAATCTGCACGCCAAGGCGGGCAACGTCAACGAAGCGCTGGCGCATTGCAGCGGCGATCTGGTGCTGATACTCGATGCCGATCACGTGCCCACCGTGGATTTTCTGGAAAAGACCGTCGGCTTTTTCCAGCGCGATGAAAAACTGTATCTGGTGCAGACGCCGCACTTTTTCACCAATCCTGATCCGGTGGAAAAGAACCTCGACATGTTCGGCCGCATGCCGCCGGAAAACGAAATGTTTTACGCTGTCATCCAGCGCGGGCTGGATTTTTGGGACGGTGCCTATTTCTGCGGTTCGGCCGCCGTGATCCGGCGCAAACATCTGGATGAGGTCGGCGGCATCGGCGGCGTCTCGATTACGGAAGATGCGGAAACTGCGATGAAGCTGCACGCCAAGGGCTATCGCAGCGCCTATCTGAACGAACCGCTGATCTCCGGCCTGCAGCCGGAAACCTTCGCCAGCTTCATCGTGCAACGTCTGCGCTGGGCGCAGGGCATGGTGCAATTGTTTTTGCTGCGCAATGTGTTCAGCATGAAGGGCCTGTCGATTCCGCAGAAGCTGTGCTACTTCTCCAACACTTTTTACTGGTTCTTCAGTTATGCGCGCGTGATGCTGCTGCTGGCGCCGATGGCTTATCTGGTGTTCGGCCTGCGCTTCTACAACGCCAGCATTCCCGAGTTCTTTGGTTACGGCTTGCCGGCCATGGTGGGCGCGATACTGACTTCGGATTATCTGTTCGGCCGCTACCGCTGGACGCTCATTTCCGAAGTCTACGAAATGCTGCAATCGCTGTTTTCGCTGCAGGCGATTTTCCAGGTGCTGCGCAATCCGCGCGCACCTGGTTTCAATGTCACGCCCAAGGGCGAGCATCTGGAACAGGACACCATTTCGCATCTGGCCGGTCCTTTCTATTTTGTCTATGCGATGGTGGTAGTGACCATGATCGTCGGCGTCTGGAGGCTGGTGCATGACAGTGCTCATGCCGATGTGATCGCCTCGGCGCTGGGCTGGAATACGCTCAATCTCATCATCCTCAACGCGTGCATCGGCGTACTGTATGAGCGCAAGCAAAGGCGCGCGACTGCACGCGTGCCGGTCGACCTGCTTGCTGAAGTCGTCAAAATCACTGTGTCCGAGGCCACGCCGAAGGAACTGACGGACGCCATCGAAGAGGGCCCGACCGTGCGCCTGCAGGGCGCCGTGAAAGCCGCCGCCGAGGCGGTCTGGCATGCGCCCCTGGAATGCCGAGTGATCGACATTTCGGCCGGCGGCGCGCAGCTGCAGTTCGATATCGCGGTGGCGCAGCAGGTCGACCTGCAGATGAATCACATGCACATCTACAACCGGGCGATGGGTTACGACAGCCTGGTGCCGATCGAAGTGCGCAATACCTTTGTGTCGGCCGACAAACGCAAGGTGGTGGTCGGTGTGCGTTTCACCGATCGCAGCGTGGCGGGTTTGTCGGAAACCGTGTCGCTGTCTTCGGGCGACAGTCAGCGCTGGGCCGATTACCGCGCCAAACGGAATCGTCGTCAGGGTATCTTCAGCAGCGTGCTGCTGATCGTCAAGCTGGGCACCGTGCATGTCAGCGCCCAGTACGTCATGTTCTTCAAGGGTCTGGGCATGTACCTGAACCGCCGCGTGTTCCAGCCTATGGTTTCTTCCCGTTTTTTTGCATCGCTTCCTTACAAGATCAAAAAATTCTATGACTACATTTTCTATCAGCACTGAAGCGATGCTTGCATCTGCTCCGCCCCGCACTTCGCCGGCCTTGTTGAACGGCCTGCTGCTGGCCGGCCTGCTATTGAGCGCCACCTTAGGCATGGCGCCGGTCTCGGCGCAAGCGCTGACGCCGCTTGCACCGGCTGCCAAACCTGTCGTTGCGATGCCGCCGGCTGCCGTGGCTGTGAGCAATCCGGCCAAAGACAATGGCTTGCGCATCGTGCCGCTGGCCAATCTGAGCGCCAAGGGCGGTCCGCTGCATCTGACGCGACTGGACGGTGCTGCGATGCTCAGCATTCCAGTGTCGCGCCGCGAAAACATCAAGTCGGCGGTGCTGCATCTTGTGTCGACCAACTCCATCGCGCTGAGCGACCGTTCGCAACTGGTGGTGCGCCTCAACGGCCGCACCATCGCACAATTGCAATTGTCCTCGCGCCAGCCGGAAATCACCGCCGATATCCGCCTGCCGACCGAGCTGCTGCAACCGGGCTACAACCAGTTGCTGTTCCGCGTCGCGCAGCACAGTCAGGATAGTCAGTGCGAAGATCCGAACGCGCCTGAACTGTGGACCGAGATTGATACCACCGCGTCCACCTTGCGCCTGCAGACCGAGCTGAAAGCCTTCGCGCCGCAACTGGACGATCTCAACGATCTGTTCGATCCCAAGCAGCAGGCGCCGCAAAAAATCAACATCATCACCGCCGCGCATCCCGGTTCGGACGAAGCACTGAGCACCGGCGGCATGCTGGCGCAAGGCATCGGCCTGAAGATGCGCTACACGCTGCCGACGATACGTCAGGTGGATGCGCAAGCCAGCAGCGGCGGCAACGGCAACGGCGGCGTGGCGCCGGGGCTGGCGCTCAACGCCTTGAGCGGCGCCGACAACCTGCTGGTCGGCACGACTGCCGCCTTGAAGCCTTACCTCGATCCCAAGATCCTGGCGCAGATCAAGGACAGTTTCCTTGGCGTGTATCCGATGCCCGATGGCCAGCATTTCATGATGGTGGTGTCCGGCCGCACCGACAAGGAAGTGCAGCGTGCGGCGGAAGTATTTGCCTGGCAGCATCTGGAATTCCCGCAGCAGAATCAATGGAATATTTCCAGCTTCACACCACCGGCTTTGCCGGCTTATCTGCCGCAGGCCAACATCGCGGCGCAGGGGATCTACAGCTTCAAACAGCTTGGCTTCAATACCTCGGCGATCACCACCGTGAAGCCGGCCGAAATCAATGTGAATCTGCCGCCTGACGTGTATGCGCAGGAAGATGCGCAGATGGAGTTCCATCTGAATTTCTCGCAGGGCGCCAAGATCAATTCCAACATGGTGATCAACCTGTATCTGAACGACGTGTTCCAGCGCGCCATTTCAGTGGAAGACCGCCAGGGCGGTTTCTATGAAAACTACCGTCTGAATCTGCCGCTGCGCAATTTCCGTCCGGGTAATAACGTGCTGTCCTTCCGTCCGCTGATCATGCCGAATCGTCTGTGCGATCAGACCGGTCCGCTGCAGATGAGCATGTTTGACGACTCCTCGGTGAAGGTGCCTTACATCTATCGCTTCGCGCAGTTGCCGGATCTGGCGCGTTTCGCCAGCAATGCATTCCCTTATGTCACGCAAAGCGATGGCGGCCGTCTGAGCCTGCAAGTGGCCGACAAGGACAGCGCCACCATCGGCGCCGCATGGACGCTGATGGCCAAGCTGGCGCAAAAGCAGACCGTGCCGCTGGGCTCGGCACAGATGACCTACGGCGTGCCGTCCGCCAATCGCAATGTGATCGTGGTCGGCACCGTCGGTACCTTGCCCAAGGACTTGCTGGCTGATGCGCCCTGGAAGCTGGATGGAAATCTCAGCTTCGCCGGTGCTTCGATTGCGATGGCCAGCCCGTCGCAGGAGTCCAACTGGTTCCGTCAGCAGTTCCAGACGCTGGCCGGCACCAACCGCAGCAACACCGATTCCGGCTATCTGAATACCGGCGTCAGCGGCGACGTCAAGCTCAACAAGCAGATGCTGGTGATGCAGTTCCGCTCCGAGAAACTCAATGACGTCACCACCACCGTGTTTGCGTCATCGAGCCCGGCGCAACTGCAGGAAGGCATGAACCAGCTGGTCACGCCGGCTTACTGGAACAACATGGCCGGCGACGTCACGCTGCTGTCCTTCGGCAAGCCTGAAGTGGCTACGCAGCGCATCGGTCCGACCTACGATGAAGGTCATATCGGCAAGGCCGAGTATCTGGGCTACGTCGCCTCCAAATATCCTTGGTCCTGGTATGGCGTGGTGGTGGTCGCGCTGATCATTCTGGCCTTGTTGTGCCTGCGTCTGCTGCGAATCTATCTGCGTCGCCGCCAGGCTCAGCAGGATGTCTGAGCAGGCGGTGGATGAAATGAAACCAGTACGCGTGCGCAGTACCATCGGCCTCGGTCTCGCGGCGCTGCTGGGCACAGGCTGCGGCCTGATTGCGCAGACCTCGCTGGCGCAGCAGAGCAATGTCAGCGGCGTACAGCGGCAGGCGCAAGGCATCTCGGTGCAGCGGGGCGACGCCGATGCGCAAATCACGCAGCGCAGCGGCGAGCAGGTGCAACGCAAGGTGCAGCAGGATTTGCTGCGGCGTCAGCGCGATGTGCAGGCGGCGACGCTGGCTGCACGCCAGCGCGCCCAGTACGCGCTGCAGCGCGAGAACGTGCAGCAGCAAGTTGCGGGCGCCGATGCCAATCTGCAAGCGAACCAAGGCAAGCCCGGCGTCGACGACCGGCCCTTGTGGAATCTGCTGCGCGCCAAACGGCTGACGCAGTTCGATCAGCAACTGCTGCGCACACGTCAACAATTTCCCGACTGGGCGCCGCCTGAGGGCTTGCTGGCGGAACGCGTGCGACAGCAGCAGGATCTGGATATCGACCAGGCCTTGGCCAAAGCCGGCAATGCAAAGGCCGGCGATGCTGCGGCATCGTCAGCTTCTCTGGAGCCGCTGTTGCAGGTGATACAGCACTATCCGGAACAATTTTCCTGTACCCGCATCGACCGGTTATGGCGTGGCGCCGAGTTGCTGGCCAAGGCCGGCCGCGGCGATCAGGCTTTGACACTGTATCGCAGCGTATTTCCGGATTGCGCACCGTCGGGCAATCGCATCGCCACCTTGTACATGGCGCAGCAAAGTCTGGGTGCCGACAGCGCCGCGATGGAACAGCTGATTGCACTGGAAGCGGCCGGCGGCAAACGCGATGCCGACAGCGAGACAAAATTTGTGCGTCTGCAATACGACCGCAGCCTCACGCGCATGGCGGCGGCCACGCCGGATAGCGACACCGCCTTGCAACTGACACAGCAGCTCGCGCCGCAGATCGAGAACTATCGTGATGGCGCGGCGGCGACATTGAGCGGCTGGATCATGCTGGCGCATCGGCGCAGCGATGAGGCTGAAATCTGGTTCCAGCGTGCCTCGGGATGGATGCCGGCAGCGGTGGATGCCCAGCTCGGTCTGTTGCAGATCAGGCTGGAGCGCAAGGACATCGCCGGCGCTGAACAACTGCTCGCGCAGCCGGGCGTCGCCGCCGATCCGCGCGCCCGCGCGCAGCGCGCGCGGCTGAGCATGTTGCGTGCCGATGAATTGAATCTGCAAAAGGATTACGCCGCCAGCCTGCGCGCCCTGGACGAAGCCGAGCGCTTCGGAGCGACGCCGCAGCAGACCGGCCAGTTGCGCGGATGGAATCTGTACGGCAGCGGTCGTTATGAACAGGCCTCTGCCTTGTTCGCCGCGCAGTACCGCAGCAAGCACGAAGCGCGCACGGCGGAAGGCTGGGCCCTGAGCGAAAGCGCGCGCGGCCGCTTGCCTGAGCTGAGCATCATGCCCGAGGCGCAAGAGGCTCCGCTGCAAGCCTATGTCAGCGCACTCGAAAGCCAGCAGCTGTATTACCGCAAGCAATTCATCGAAGCCTATGCGCTGCAAAAGCAGGCCGAACAGAATGTGACGCAGACCGCGCTGAGCGACGGTGTGGCCGCACAGGAGCTCGGCAAAAGCCTGCAATCCTATTTGCCGAAGAATCTCAAGGGCATCGACTCGGCCTCGATCAGCACCGGCTTCACCTTGTCGAATCATGCCGGCGCCAACGGCCAGGGCCATCTGGAAACGCTGGCGCCTGCGGTGCGCGCCGAATGGATGGATGGCACGCGGCAATACAACCTGCGTTTGCGCCAGCTGACGCTGAATGCCGAAACCATACGCGCCGATCAGGTGGCGCAGGCGATCGGTGTGCCGGCTTCTTATCAGGCATCGGGCCGCGTCAATGCGCAGGAGCTGTGGTTCAGCGTCGATGACAGTCTGTGGCTCACCAGCCTCGGCCGCATCAGTTGGCAAGCAGCGCTCGGCGCCACCGATGGCGGCGCCGGCGGCAGCGATGTCTACGGCCAGTTGAGCGCCGGTCAGCAAACGGCGTGGGGCAGCTGGTCGGCCTATGCCGGCAGCAATCCGGTGCGCGATTCGCTGTTGTCGTGGCGTGGGCTGAGTTTGCCGGGCAGCGGCGATTATTGGGGCGATGTGCGGCGCAATACGCTGGGCGTACGCAGCCTGATGCAATTGAGCAAGGATTGGAGCATGTCGGCCAATGCCGAGCTGGCGGGTTTCAGCGGCCACAATGTGCAAAGCAATCGTTCGGTGGCCTTGGATCTCGGCGCCGGTTACAACTTCAAGCTGGCCGGCTTCGATTATTTCAATATCGGTCCGGCCCTGCACTATCTTCACTTCGACAACAACCAGAATCAATATAGCTGGGGCCTCGGCGGCTATTACAGCCCGCAACGTTCGCTCAGCACCGGCATCGCCTCGCAGTTCATGACGCTGGAAGGGCAGAGCAGCCAGCTCTCCGGCAATCTGGAGCTGGGCTGGAACAGTTCCGGCGAGTCGGCGTCATCCTGCCTGCCGGTCGGTTTGCCGGCGGCGTTTGCCTCGGTCAATCGCGCTGCCGTCAATTGCGGTTACAGCGGTAGTCGCGACAGCGGCATGTACGCGCATGTACAACTGGCGATGGTCAAGCGCCTGAGCGAGCGCTGGCAGATCGGTGCGCTCGGCGACCTGAATGTGACGCCGGGGCGCGACCGGCAATATGCCGGTATGCTGTTCGTGCGTTACTTCTTTTCGGCGCGCGATGCGGTGTTCAGTCGCGACTTGCCGAAGAACACGCGCGACTTTTACGGACAAATGGATGATGGCCGATGAAATCAGCAAGCGCATTGCCCCGCTTCAGCACCACGCGTTTTTTCACACTGACTGCACTCGCGCTGTTGGCGGGTGCGGGCAGCGCCATGGCGGCGGAACCGAGCGGGCCTGAGGTCGGCCAGCCCCCGCCGGCCTGCGCCGAACTCGATGCCCGGGTCACGGCCTGGCCGCAGTGGGATCGCTTCAAGCAAGGTTTTCTGCAAGCCGACGGCCGCGTGATCGATTACGCCACGGAGATCCAGCAAACCACGTCCGAAGGCCAGTCCTACGCCATGTTCTTCGCGCTGGTGGCCAACGATCCGGCGCGCTTTGCCACCTTGTGGGCCTGGAGCCGCGCCAATCTGGGTTTGGGCAGCGACAAGCTGCCGGCCTGGCAATGGGGCAAACGCACCGACGGCAGCTATGGCGTGGTCGATGCCAATTCGGCGGCCGACTCAGATCTGTGGATTGCGTACGCCCTGGTGGAAGCCGGGCGTCTGTGGGCCAAGCCTGAATACGACGCCGCCGGCATGAAGTTGCTGGAGCAGATCAAGCAAAAGGAAATCGTGGATTTGCCCAAGCTGGGTTCGATGCTGCTGCCGGGGGAAGTCGGCTTTGTGCTCGGCCCCAAGCAATGGCGTCTGAATCCGAGTTATTTGCCGCTGCCGCTGTTGCGCCGCATGGCGGCGGTGGATGCATCCGGGCCGTGGAATGCCATGGCCAGTTCCACCGTGCAGCTGATCCGGCAGGCGGCGCCACATGGTTATGCGCCGGACTGGTTGTTGTACGACGGCGCGCGCGGCGCCTTGCCCGATACCGAAAAGCCGGGCGTCGGCAGCTACGATGCCATTCGCGTGTATCTATGGGCCGGCGTGACGGCTAACGGCGATCCTTTGGCGCAACCATTGCGGCAGGCGGTCGGCGGCATGGGGCGCTATGTCGCGGCGAATCAGGACAAGAGCGGTTTGCCGCCGGAAAAGGTGGATACCCGCAGCGGCGCAGCCGAGGGCAAGGGGCCGGTCGGGTTTTCCGCCGGTCTGTTGCCGTATCTGAAAAACTCCGGCCAGGACAGCAGTTTCAAGTCGCAGCAGCAACTGGTGCAGGAGCGCTGGAATCAGGCCACCCAAAAGCCGGTGCATGCAGCCGACGGCTCGCCGACGGATGGCAAGGGCGAATTCAATTACTACAACAGCGTGCTGACGCTGTTCGGTCTGGGCTGGGCGCAGGGACGTTATCGTTTCGATACTGATGGTAAGCTGCTGCCGGCCTGGGTGTGCAATTGAGGCGCAGTTGATCAGGCCGTACCGATGCAGCACTCAGGAAGCACTAAAAGAAAAAACGCCGGATGGCGTAATGCCGTTCAGTGAAGAAAAGATTTCCCGGCCAAGCCGTGCGGGCTGAGTAGGTAAGCAGGGCTGTGTCCAAGCCAGCCGGCGACGTCCACAGCGTTTGCTTGCCCTTTGATACGCTGCTTGGCAGCTACTCAGGGCGACCGGAGTGGAAATCAAAAAGAAAAACCCGCCAGATGGCGGGTTTTTCTTTGTCTGCGGCAATTGAGCTTACTTCTGCGCAGGTTCGCGGAAGTAAATGCGCTTCGGCAGCGCCCACAGCAACAGCGCGGCGCCCAGCAGGCATTCCAGCGCAACCACGTACAGGCCGATGGCGGCGCTGCCGGTCAGATCGCGGATCTTGCCGACCATGTAAGGGGTGATGATGCCGCCCAGTTGGCCGACCGAGTTGATCAGCGCGATGCCGCCTGCCGCTGCGGCGCCGGACAGCACGCGCGGCGGCAGAATCCAGAACAGGCCGATGCCCGAGATGATGCCGGTGGCGGCGAACGACAGGGCGATCACCAGGATCAGCGTGTTGTTGCCGAAATAGGCGGCAGCGGCATAACCGACGGCGCCGGCGATGGCGCATGCGGCCAGGTGCCAGCGACGTTCGCCGGTGCGGTCGGAACTGCGGCCGATGAGGATCATGCCGAGGCCGGCGCAGAGGTAGGGCACCATGGTGATCAGACCGATGATGAAGGTGTCATCGGTGCCGGCAGTCTTGATCAGCTGCGGCATCCAGAACACCAGACCGTAGATGCCGGAAGCCAGCACCAGATAGATCAGCGACATGGTGATGGTGGACGGCTGCTTCAGCGCATCGCGGAAGGAGTGCACGGCTTCGCTCTTGGGCTCTTCAGCCAGGCGTGCCAGCAACAGCTTCTTTTCATCATCCTGCAGCCAGCGCGCATCCTGGATGTTGTCGTCGATGACGATCCAGCACACCACGCCCAGCACGATGGACGGAATACCTTCCAGCAAAAACAGCCATTGCCAGCCGTGCAGCGAGCTGACGCCGTGGGTGAACTTCATAATGCCGCCCGAGATCGGGCCGCCGATGATGCCGCACACGGCAATCGCCGCCATGAACAGCGAGTTGATGCGACCGCGACGCACCGACGGAAACCATTTGGTGAAGAAGTACAGCGCGCCCGGCACGAAGCCGGCCTCCAGGCTACCGATCAGAAAACGCAGCACATAGAAGCTGGTTTCGCTGGTGACGAACATCATGGCCGCCGAGGCGATACCCCAGGTCACCATGATGCGGGCGATCCAGCGTTTCGGACCGACCTTGTGGAGGATCATGTTGCTCGGAATTTCGAACAGGAAGTAGCCGACGAAAAAGATACTTGCGCCGAGGCCGTAGACGGCATCGGAAAAACCCAGATCGCTTTGCATCTGCAGCTTGGCGAAACTGATGTTGACGCGATCCAGATAGGCGAACACGAAACAGATCATCAACAAGGGCACGAAGCGCAAGGTGATTCTGCGATACAGATTGCTTTCTTTCAGATCCTGCGCGGCGGCCGGATAGGGGACTGCTGACATTGTTATCTCTCCTCTTTGTAAAAACGAAGGCGCAAAAGTCCGCCCGCCGCGGGTGCCACGGCAGGAAACTAATGAAAATTAATTATTGTTATGAAGGGCGGCGAGAGAATTCCGCCGCCTTTGCTGCTCGGATCGCTGATCCCTGACCTGGCCGGACGCCAGCTGCAGTGTTTGCTGCTGCAGCCAGCGTTGCAGCCGGGATCAATAGGTCGCGCGTCCGCCCGACAGATCGAACACCGATGCGGTGGTGAACGAGTTTTCTTCCGACACCAGCCAGGTCACCATGGCGGCGATTTCTTCGACCTTGACGAAACGACCGCGCGGGATCTTCGACAGCATGTAGTCGATGTGCGCCTGACTGCACTGTTCCAGAATCTTGGTCTGCGCCGCAGCCGGAGTAATGGCGTTGACGGCGATGTTCTTGGTGGCGGTTTCCTTGCCCAGGCTCTTGGTCAGAGCAATCAGGCCGGCCTTGGCTGCGCTGTAGGCGGAGGCCGTCGGGTTGCCTTCCTTGCCGGCGATCGACGCGATGTTGACGATGCGGCCGTAGTTTTGCTTGATCATGCGTTGCACGACCACCTGATTGACGTAGAACGCGCCGTTCAGATCGATGTCGATGACGCGACGCCATTCTTCGGCCGAGTACTCGGCGACCACGTTGTTCTGGCCGGCGATACCTGCGCTATGCACCAGCACGTCAATCGATTGTGTGACTTTTTCGGTTTCTTCAATGGCGCGCTGCACGGCAGCCTGATCGGCGATGTTGACTTGCACGATCTCGACATTGCCCAGCGGCTCCAGCTTGGTGCGCGCTTCTTGCAGGACCTTGGCGTCCATATCCCACAGCACGACCTTGGCCTTGCCTTGCAGCAGACGTTCAGCGATGGCGAAACCGATGCCTTGTGCACCGCCGGTGACGATCGCACTGCGACCCTGGAAATCATAGTGATTCATGTTTGCTCCATTCTCTGTAACTCTTGAGGAAATCTTTGGTGTCCGCCTTTTCTGTGAGGCGGTTTGCAGACTGTTCGATCCGGCTGCGCGGCTGTCCGTTATGAACGGAGCAGGTCGGCGCAGCCGGAGCGGGCAACGCTATCAGGCGTCGATGGTCTTTTGCTGTTGTTCACCCAGGCCGTCGATGCCCAGACGCATGGTCTGGCCGGCGCGCAGGTAGACAGCTTCAGGCTTGACGCCCATGCCGACGCCCGGAGGCGTACCGGTCGAGATCACGTCGCCAGGCTGCAGGCTCATGAACTTGGACAGGTAGGCGATGACATGCGCCACGCCGAAGATCATGGTGTTGGTGTTGCCGTTCTGATAGCGCTTGCCATCCACTTCCAGCCACATGCCCAGCTTTTGCGGATCGGTGATTTCGTCGCGCGTCACCAGCCATGGACCGATAGGACCGAAAGTGTCGCAGCCCTTGCCCTTGTCCCAGGTGCCGCCGCGTTCGATCTGGTATTCGCGTTCGGACACGTCGTTCACCACGCAATAGCCGGCCACGTGCGACAGCGCATCTTTTTCGTCGATGTAAGTACCGCCCTTGCCGATGACCACGCCCAGTTCCACTTCCCAGTCGGTCTTCTTGGAGCCGCGCGGGATTTTGACGTTGTCGTTAGGACCCACCACGGCCGACGTCCACTTGTTGAACACCACAGGTTCGGCAGGGATAGGCAGGCCGGATTCAGCTGCGTGGTCGGCGTAGTTCAGGCCGATGCAGATGAATTTGCCGATATTGCCGACGCAGGCGCCGATACGGGGATTACCTTCCACTACCGGCAGGCTTTGCAGATCCAGCGCGCCGATCTTGGCCAGCGTTGCATCATCCAGCGCAGCGCCATTGACGTCCTTGATATGAGCCGACAGATCGCGGATCTTGCCGTTTTGATCGAGGATGCCCGGTTTTTCTTGGCCGACTGGGCCGTAGCGGAGTAATTTCATGACGTAATCCTTTGATTTGAATAGGTTTGTCTCAAACATCGGGTGGTGTTATAGGCTGCCAGCCGACTCTTTCTTGTTTTTCGAGTTTCGGATATTACCAGTTTATTGGTAAGACCACCAAACAAGTCGCATAAAAAAAGGGCGTTTGAGGGGTGTGTATTTACCTCTTTTGAGTTGTGCTGAGGCGTTGTTGAGCGTGCGAGAACAGGCAGATTCGGTATCGTAAATCGTATCCGGCAGGCCGCTCTGCAGTTGTAGGCGAAAAGTCGAGTCTGTACCCCCGGCGCGGTTGCAGTGGGCACAGCGATCGAGGTGGGCATTGTTCAAGAGCGCCATTTGCGCGGACGTCGACTGGTAACAATCGCTTGTGCCGCGGCTGATTGGCGCCGTTCTTTTCAAGCAGCGTTGCAAGTGCGTTTTGCGCCTCCAGTGAAGGTGCACTCACCGCGCTTGAATCAAATCGAGGGCATGTCGAGGACGTCTCGTTATAAAGAAAAACAAAATTATTTCAAAAGTAACTAGACGACCGGTCTATTCGTTGTTATAGTCCGGTCCATGAACACAGCAAACAACTCCGCAAACCTTGATGTCCGCGAGAATATTCTGGCTACCGGGCAGCGCCTGATGGCCGGCAAGGGATTCTCCGCCGTCGGTTTGAGCGAGATACTGGCGGAAGCCGGTGTTCCGAAGGGTTCTTTCTATCATTACTTCGGTTCTAAGGATGCCTTCGGTGAGGCGCTGTTGGATAACTACTTTGAGGACTATCTGGCCGATCTGGATAGCACGCTGGCGCAACCCGGCCTCACCATGGCGCAGCGCTTGCTGAACTATTGGCAGGCCTGGCAAGACACCCAGTCCTTCCTCGACTGCCAGGGAAAATGCCTGGCCGTGAAATTGGCGGCAGAAGTGGCCGACCTGTCGGAAGCCATGCGCCTCGCAATCCGGCGCGGCACGTCGGGTATCGTCTCTCGTCTGGCCGGGGCCATAGAGGCGGGTGTGACTGAAGGTTCCTTGAGCATCGAAGGCGATGCAGAGAGTGTTGCGCAAAGCCTCTATCAGTTGTGGCTGGGCGCAAGCGTCATGGTCAAGATCGGGCGAAATACCGAACCCTTCGACACCGCCATGCTGACCACGCAACGAATTCTTCATCTTTCCGCCCATTAAGGCGGCGATGAACGGGCATTTCTGAAGAGATGGTTTTTTTTGCCACGTTAATAGACGACCGGTCTATTAGTGGCTTTGATTTTTAACTTCATCCAGGAGCAACACCATGAAAAAAGTACTGATCGTTCTGACTTCCCATAGCGTACTTGGCAACACCGGCCGCAAAACCGGTTTCTGGCTGGAAGAGCTGGCCGCGCCTTATTACGTGTTCAAGGATGCCGGCGTGGAAATCGTTCTGGCGTCGCCACTGGGGGGCCAGCCGCCGCTGGATCCGAAGAGCAACGAACCCGACTTCCAGACCGAGATGACCCACCGTTTCGAAGCGGATGCGGAAGCGACTGCGCAACTGGCCGCCACCGTGCGTCTGGACTCGGTCAATCAGGCCGATTTCGATACGGTCTTTTATCCGGGCGGTCACGGCCCGCTGTGGGATCTGGCGGAAGACCCGCATTCGATCGCCCTGATTGAAGCCTTCATCGCCGCCAACAAGCCAGTCGCGCTGGTGTGTCATGCGCCAGGCGTGTTGCGCCATGTCAAAACGCCAGCCGGACGTCCGCTGGTCGAGGGGAAGAAGGTAACCGGCTTCACCAACACCGAGGAGGAAGGCGTCGGGCTGACCAAGATCGTGCCTTTCCTGGTGGAAGACGAACTCAAGGCCAAAGGCGGTTTGTACTTCAAGGGCGATGACTGGGGTTCGTATGTCATCAGCGACGGTCTGCTGATTACCGGCCAGAACCCTGCGTCGTCGTCGGCTGCCGCCGTCGAACTGTTGCAGCGTATTGCCTGAGCCAACGGCTGAACAGGCACGCAAAACAAGCGTAAGTAGTGCCCTCGCCAGCCTGACGGCTCAGACAACGTCCCGAGCAAACCGTCGTGCTGGCGAGCGCTAATCAATTATCGAATACAGAAAGGTAGTGCCATGCTGGAACGAATCAAAGCCTCAGGTTGGCTGCAAGAGCGCAACTTCATTAACGGCACATGGGTCGCCGCCGACGATCAGAGCACCCGAGGTGTGGATGATCCTGCCAGCGGCACACCGATAGGATCGATTGCATGGTCGGGCGCGGCCGAAACCAGGCGCGCGATTGTAGCTGCGCAGGCTGCATTCACGGATTGGTCTTTGACCACTGCCGCGGAACGGGCAAACTTGCTGTTGAAGATGGCGGCTATCGTGCGCGAGAATCTGGACGATCTGGCCAGCCTGCTCACGCTTGAGCAGGGCAAGCCGCTGGCCGAGGCGCGCGCTGAAATGAAGCTGGGCGCCGACTACATCCAGTGGTTTGCGGAAGAAGCTCGCCGCATCAACGGCGAAATCATCCCCTCGCCATGGAAGGGCCGTCAGATCATGGTGACGCGTGAGCCGGTCGGCGTCGTCGCCGCAATCTCTCCCTGGAATTTCCCCTTCTCCATGTTGGCGCGCAAGATTGCGCCAGCCCTTGCTGCCGGCTGCACGGTGGTCGCCAAACCATCGGAGTTCACCCCATATTGCGCCTTGATCTGGGGTGTGCTGGCAGAAAAGGTGGGTTTGCCTGCCGGCGTGATCAATGTAGTGACCGGCGACGCCGTGGCCATCGGTGGCGAATTGGTAGCGGATGCGAGAGTGCGCAAACTTACCTTCACTGGCTCGACCCGTGTCGGCAAGCTGCTTTATGGGCAGTCTGCTGCGACCATGAAAAAGCTCTCGCTGGAACTGGGTGGTAATGCCCCCTTCATCGTGTTCGACGATGCCGATATCGAGCAGGCCGTTGAAGGCGCGGTTGCCGCCAAATTCCGTAACAGCGGACAAACCTGCATCTGCGCCAATCGTTTCTATGTCCAGGACGGCATTTATGATGAGTTCGCACGCCGGCTGGCGGAGCGCGTATCCAGATTGAAAGTCGGTAACGGGTTCGGTGCAGACGTTCAGCAGGGACCGCTGATCAACGCCGCTGCGGTGGAAAAAGTCGAGGCGCACGTCGCCGACGCACAGGCCAAGGGCGGCAAGATTCTGTCTGGCGGCCGGCGCCACGTGCTGGGCGGCACGTTTTTCGAACCGACCGTCATCGTCGACGCCACTTCCGACATGCTGATTGCGCATGAAGAAACTTTCGGTCCGGTTGCCGCCCTGTTTCGTTTCGAGGAAGAGCAGGATGCCATCGAAGCCGCCAACGCAGAGCCATTCGGCCTTGCTGCGTACTTCTACAGCCGCGATCTGGCTCGTGCGTTTCGTGTCTCGCGGGCGCTGCAGAGCGGCATGGTCGGCATCAATGAGGGCATCGTCACGACTGAAGTCGCCCCCTTTGGCGGCGTCAAGGATAGCGGCATCGGCCGCGAAGGTTCGACTCACGGCATCGACGAATACCTCAACCTGAAGTACATGAGTCTGGGCGGGCTGTAAGCCGTTCATCTTTCCAGCCCACCCGGAAAATCCACATCTCTATGAAAAACACATCACTTTTTACGCCCATTGCACTGGGGCGATACACGCTGAAGAACCGCATCGTTCTGCCGCCGCTCACGCGTCAGCGCGCCGCGCAGCCCGGCGATATTCCTACCGGACTGATGGCCTTGTATTACAGCCAGCGTGCCACGGCAGGTTTTATGATCAGCGAAGGTACGCAGATCGAAGCGCGCGGCCAAGGCTATGCATGGACGCCGGGTATATACAGTCAGGCGCAGATCGACGGATGGCGCAAGGTCACCGCTGCAGTACATGCGGAAGGCGGCATCATCTTTGCGCAGTTATGGCATGTCGGTCGCGTTTCGCATACAGCCTTGCAGCCGGACGGCGCGGCGCCGCTTGCTCCATCTGCGGTGCAGGCGCAGAAGGTGAAAGCCTTCATCGAAACCGAGCCGGGTAAAGGAATGCTGGTGGATCCGTCGATGCCGCGCGAATTGAGCGTGGCGGACATCGGGCAACTTGTTGCGCTTTACGCGCAAGCGGCGCAGAACGCGCTGGATGCCGGATTCGATGGGGTGGAGATTCATGCTGCCAATGGCTACCTGATCAATCAGTTCATATCGACCCATTCGAATAAGCGCACCGATGACTATGGCGGTTCGCTGGAGAAGCGCTTGCGCTTTCTGCGCGAGGTCGTCGAGGCAGTCGCCGCAGTGGTCGGGCCGGACAGGGTGGGCGTGCGCTTTACGCCTTTGTTTACCGGCACCGATGAGGACCGTGTGTATATCGGCTTCGTCGAAGAGGATCCGCATCAGACTTACATCGAGGCGATCAAGGTGCTGGAACAAGCCAGGGTCGGCTATCTGTCGATCGCCGAAGCGGACTGGGACAACGCGCCCGATTTGCCCGAAGCATTCCGGCATGCTGTGCGCCAGACATTCAGCGGTCGCATCATCTACGCCGGTCGTTACACGGCGGAACGCGGTGCACGCCTGATCGATGCGAAGCTGGCCGACCTGATCGCTTTCGGTCGCCCCTTCATTGCCAATCCGGACCTGCCTCAGCGGCTCGCCAACGATTGGCCGCTGAACCCTGTAAATACCGCCACGCTGTATGGCGGCGCGGAGCAAGGGTTCACGGATTACCCCCGGCATGCGGAAACGGCTGCCAGCTTTTCTGCTCAGTGCGAATCGTAAAGTTTCATCCTTTGATTTTTCTCACTTATATATACATCACTTTCCGGAGTATCAAAATGCACTCAACCAAACGTATCGCTTCCTCACTCGTCATGGCTCTCGCAGCGACCTTCTCCCACGCGGCCATGGCCGAGCCGGTCAAGAACATTGTTCTGGTTCACGGCTTTTTCGCCGATGGCTCCGGGTGGCAGGGCGTGGCCAACATCCTGACGCGCGATGGATTTAATGTATCTGTCGTACAAGAACCGGAGACTTCGCTGGCCGACGATGTGAAAGCCACCACGCGAGCGGTCGAGGCCATGGACGGTAATAGCATCCTGGTCGGGCACAGTTATGGCGGGATGGTGATTACCGAGGCTGGCAATAATCCGAAGGTGGCCGGCCTGGTCTACGTTGCTGCGTTCCAGCCCGATGCCGGAGAAAGCCTGCTGGATCTGGTCAAGAAGATGCCGCCGGCAAGCGAGGCGATCAAGGCCACCGCCGATGGCCACCTGTATTTCGACCAGGCGCTGTTCCATGCCGACTTTGCTGCGGATCTGCCGGCGGCTGACGCGAAATTCATGGCGATCTCGCAAGTCATGCCGGCAGTCCAGGCTGCGCAGAGCCCCGTAACGCAGGCGTCCTGGAAGAGCAAGCCGAGCTGGGCGATCGTCTCGACCGCCGATCGCACCGTCAATCCTGGGTTGGAGCGCTTTATGGCCAAACGTGCGAATAGCAAGACCGTAGAAATCAATGGCAGCCACGTCGCTTTCATTGCGCACCCTGCCGAAGTCGCGAAGGTAATCGAGCAAGCTGCCGCGATGTCCGTCAAATGACAAGGGGGCAGGCAGATGTGGTGCGGCCGGGGCGTGTTGTATGACCCTCGCAGGATCTTGGATATAGATGGCAGCCTGAACAGGCGCTGCACTTGCCTTATATGTAAGGGAATGATTTTGCCAGGTGCCCAGTAACGCTTGGGATTGATAGTGGCCGTCCTAACGGGCTACGTTGAAATTTTCGGCTGACTCTGGTTCAACTTTCTGGTGAGATGTTGCGGAGATTCTTGAACTGGCGCTAGCGCCGCATTCACTTCTTGCGTGTTGCAAGGGTTTCTCTAGTCAATGTAGCGAGTGGTTTGCTTCTTTGGACGTGCTCTGAATGCGTGGGCAAATAACAAAAGCCCATCCCGGTAGGGATGGGCTTTTTGTTTTGGTTGTTGGTTTTGTTGGTGTTGAATTCATCCGTGACGCAGAGTGGGCGTGGCTTTGATGGGGTTTGCCGTGGAGCTGTGTGTG
>NZ_JAQQFM010000010.1:0-189990 GCF_046025995.1 Herbaspirillum lusitanum | reverse complement strand
ACCACAGCGCCGGGAACCCCGCAGGGGCAAGTCTTCGGGGTCGCCTTCTTTTGCTTACTTTTCTTGGCGAAGCAAGAAAAGTGAGTAGCTGCCGGGCTACCCCCGGCAACGCACTTAACCACGGAGCACAAACCCAACAAACATCACCAGCACGCAACAAAACATCAAACCCAAAGCACAAAAGAAAAACGCCGGCCAAGCCAGCGTCTCTCCAACAACAACAAAACCCAAACTCACACCAACTTCTGCGCCTTCAACATCTTGCGCACAATCGCCTCAAAGAAAATTTCAGCAAAGCCATCATTGCGAATCAACTGCTGCGTCAGATCCGCACACTTCTGCCGCACCTCATCCTGCAACACCACATCCTCCCCACCCATGGCCCGTCCCGCCGACTGAATCTCGGCCGCACGCTGCACCGTCCACAGCAAAAAGAAAGTCCGCCGGATATCGCGCTCGCACACCGCCACGCCATGATTGCGCAGCACCAGAATATTCTTGCTGCCGAGGCTGGCCAGCATGCGCTCCTTCTCTTCGGCAAACAGCGTGATGCCCTCGAACTCGTGATAGCCGATGCGCCCGAACAACTGCGCGCCGTAGAAATCATTGTGCTCAAAGCCGCTCTTCTTCATGGTCACCGCCGAGATCGGCGTGGTGTGCGTATGGATCACGCAATGCAGATCATCACGCGCACCGTGAATCGCACTGTGCAGCGCGAAACCGGCCGGGTTGGCCTTGTATTCGGAAGGCTCGACCAGTTGGCCGTCGAGGCCGACCTTGAGCAGATTCGACGGCAGCACTTCGTTGTAATTCAGCGCGAACGGGTTGACCAGATAATGATTTTCTTCACCCGGCAGGCGCGCCGAGATGTGATTGAAGATCATCTCGGTCCAGCCCAGATAATCGACCAGACGATAGCAATGCGTGAGTTCGATGCGCAGCGCCCATTCGGCATCGCTGCACTGCGCCGGCTTGCTTTCGCCGTAACTGAATTCGGTGGCTTTCATTTCCGCTCCTGAAAGATTCGCTGAGATGTTCTGCGAGTGTTCTCAATATCCGGCGGCGCTGCTGCCTCCGCCGGCCTGATGTGTTCCAACTGTTCTGTGATGTCCGCTCAGGCCGCGGCCTGCACCGTCGCCGGCGCAGCACCGCTTGACTGCGCCAGTTGCGCCGCTTCACCACGGAACCGCGCCAGCGAAATCACGGCGCGGCTGATCGGCATCGGCACATTGAAGCGCTCCGCCATTTCCAGCACGGCATCGCCGATGGCGGCCAGTTCCAGCGGGCGGCCGCGATCCAGATCCTGCAGCATCGAGGTGCGGAACGGCCCCATCGCCTCACCCAGCTGCATGAAGGTGAGCGGATCGATATCCACGCGCGCACCATAGGACGACGCCACCAGCAAGGTCTCGCGCATGATCTGCATCACCACTTCACGCAGCTCCGGCTTGCCGTACAACTGTTCCAGCGTGCCTTGTGTAATGACGGACAAGGGATTGGTGCTGAGATTGGCGATGATCTTGGTCCACAGCTTGTCGCGGATGCGATCGGTGGCGCGCGCTTCAATGCCGGCGCCTTCGATGGCGGCGCGGATGCGTTGCAGTCGCTCGCTCATTTCGCCGGACGGTTCCCCCAGCACGATCAGATGCGGATTGACCGAACGGATCACGCCCGGCTCGCTGACCTCGGCGGTGATGAACAGCACGCTGCCGATCAGTTGCGTCAGCGGCACCGCCTGCTCCAGCACGCGCTGCGGATCGACCGCGCACACCTGCGCGCCGTCGAAGCGACCGCCTTCGCGATGAAAGTACCACCAAGGCACACCATTGTTGGTCGGGATCACCACCGTCTGCTCGCCGATCAGCGGCTTGAGCTGCGGCAGCAGCGCGGCCATGTCCTGGCTCTTGGCGCAAACGAAAATCACGTCCTGCACGCCGAAATCGGGACGCTCGCTGGCAGCCGGCCTGGCATGCGTGACGCCATGCTGATCGTGCAGCGTCAGTCCGCGTTCGCTGATGGTCTGCAGGGTCTTGCCGCGCGCCAGCACGCTGACCTGGTGCCCGGCCGCCGCCAGCCGCACCGCCAGCGTGCCGCCGATGGCGCCGGCGCCGGCGATGCAAATGCGCATGGGATCTTGTGTGTTCATATCGCTTCCGTTCCAGAACTCAGGTGATACGCCGCCCTGCCGACGCCGGAGTAACTCCGGGCGGCATGCGGAAATTGATACTGATTTGCTGCTGGGTTTAACGCGTCAACTTATCCGGCCAATTTGTCCTGATGCTTGCCGGACAACCCCAGGTAGGCCTCGATCACGCGCGGATCATGCGCCAGCTGGCTGGCCGGCCCGTGCATCTTGACCTCGCCGTTTTCCAGCACGTAACCGTAGTCCGCCACCTGCAGCGCGGCGCGCGCATTCTGCTCGACCAGCAAGATGGACACCCCACGGCGGCGCAACTCGGCGATGATGCGGAAAATCTCGCGCACGATCAGCGGCGCCAGACCGAGGCTGGGTTCATCCAGCATCAGCAGCCTGGGCTTGGCCATCAGCGCTCGGCCCACCGCCAGCATCTGGCGTTCGCCGCCGGACAAGGTGCCCGCCAGCTGCGTGCGCCGCTCGCGCAGCCGCGGGAACAGGGTGTAGACCTCTTCCAGCGTTTGCGGATGATCGCGATGCTTGGTGCGATAGCGTTGAAAGGCGCCCAGCAGCAGGTTGTCTTCGATGTTCATCTCGGAAAACAGCTCGCGCTTTTCAGGCACCAGCGTCATGCCGGCGGCGACCATTTCCTCCACCTCCGGCGAATGACGGATGGCGCCGTCGAAAGCCATCGCGCCACGCGAAGGCAGCACGCCCATGATGGCCGACAGCAGCGTGGTCTTGCCGGCGCCGTTGGGGCCGATGACGGTGACGATCTTGCCCTGCTCGACGCTGACATTGATGCCGGACAGCACCTGCACCTTGCCGTAGGCCGCGCTCAGATCGCGCACTTCCAATACCTTATTGGCCATGACTGCCTCCTGCGATCGCTGCGGCCTGCGGTTCTGCGCTGGTGCTCTGGTCTTCGCCGACATCGTCGCTGACGCCCAGATAAGCTTCCAGCACGGCCTGATTGTTCTGAATCTCTTCCGGCAGGCCTTCGGCGATCTTGGTGCCGAAGTCCATCACCACGATGCGGTCGACCAGCTCCATGACGAAGTCCATGTCGTGCTCCACCAGCAGAATCGCCATGCCCTCGGCGCGCAGCTTGCGCAGCAGATCGGCCAGCGCCTTCTTCTCGCCCAGACGCAGACCGGCGGCCGGCTCGTCGAGCAACAGCAGACAGGGGTCGGACGCCAGTGCGCGGGCGATTTCCAGAATCCGCTGCTGGCCCAGCGACAGCGAACCGGCCATTTCAAGCATCTGATCCTTGAGCCCGACACGCTCGATCTGGCGTGCCGCTTCGGCCAGCAGTCGCGCTTCTTCCTGGCGGTCCAGACGCAGCACCGAAGCCAGCACGCCGCGCTTGCCGCGCATGTGGGCGCCGATGGCGACGTTTTCCAGCACCGTCATGCGTCCCATCAGCCGTACATGCTGAAAGCTGCGGCTCATGCCGAGTCCGGCGATGTGGCGCGAACCCTTGCCGGTGACATCGTGACCACGGAATTGCACCAGGCCCGAGGTCGGCGTATCCACCCCTGAAATCTGATTGAACAGGGTCGACTTGCCGGCGCCGTTGGGACCGATCAGCGCCAGCACTTCGCCGGCCACGATCTTCAGATTCATCTGATTGTTGGCCACCAGACCGCCGAACTTGCGGGTGACGTCGCGCACATCCAGCACCACTTCATTCGGATTGGGCATGTCGCGGCGCGGCAGCGGCTCGGCCTGCAGATTCAGCTTGTGCTGTCGGGCGCGCACCGGCACCAGGCGCGCCAGATAGGGCCAGATGCCGTCGCGCGAACGCTGCAGCAAGACCACCATCAGCAAGCCGAAGACGATGGTCTCGAAGTTGCCGGAGCGGCCCAGAATCGCCGGCAGCACGCCTTGCAGCCACTCCTTGAGCACCACGATCAGGCCGGAGCCAAGCACCGCGCCCCAGACATGGCTGGCGCCCCCCAGCACCGCCATGAACAGATAGTCGATGCCGAAGCCGAGACCGAACGGCGAGGGATTCACGAAGCGCTGCATGTGCACGTAGAGCGAACCCGACAGGCTGGCAAACAAGGCCGCCAGCACGAAGATGACGATGCGCGAACGGGCGGTATTGATGCCCATCGCTTCGGCCATCACCATGCCGCCCTTGAGCGCGCGGATGGCGCGGCCTTCACGCGAATCCAGCAGATTGTTGAGACCGGCCACGCCGGCGATCACGGCCAGCCAGATCAGGCCGTAGATCAGGCGGTCGCTGTTGAGCGCGACGCCGAACAGCGAGATCGAGGGAATGCCCGACATGCCGGTCTGGCCGCCCATGCTTTCCAGCGTGCCGAAGATGTAATACATGCTGATGCCCCAGGCGATGGTGCCCAGCGGCAGATAATGCCCCGACAGCTTGAGGGTGACGCTGCCCAGCAGAAAGGCCAGCACGGCGGTGACCAGCAAGGCTACGCACAGGGCAATCCAGGGCGACTGCAGTACGCTCAGCTCGGGCGGCAGCGCCAGCACGTTCATGGTCAGCGCAGCCGAGATGTAGGCGCCGACACCGACGAACGCAGCCTGGCCGAAACTGGTCAGCCCGGCCACGCCGGTCAGCAGCACCAGCCCCAGCACCACCAGTGCGCTCAGGCCGATGTTGTTGAGCAGGGTCATGTAAAAGGAGCCCAGCAGGAAGGGCGCGACGATCAGCAACAGCACGAAGATCGCCAGCACCGCGCGGGAAGAGATAGCCTTCTTCATTCTTCTTCCTCCACGTGACGGCTGGTCAGCGAGCGCCACAGCAGAATGGGGATGATCAATACGAACACGATGATTTCCTTGTAGGCGCTGGCCCAGAAGGTCGAGAAGGATTCGATCAGCCCGATCACGACAGCGCCTATCGCCGCCACCGGATAGCTCACCAGCCCGCCGATGATGGACCCGACAAAACCCTTGAGGCTGATCAGAAAGCCGGAGTCGTAGTAGATGGTGGTCAGCGGCGCAATCAGGATGCCGGACATGACGCCGATCAGCGAGGCCAGAAAGAACATGGCCTTGCCGGCAAACACCGGCGAGATACCCATCAGCCGTGCGCCCATGCGGTTCAGCGCAGCAGCGCGCAGCGCCTTGCCGTACAGCGTGCGTTCAAACATCAGATAGAGCGCCACGATCAGGGCGATCGACACGCCGATCACCCACAGCGCCTGGCTGTTGAAGCGGAAGGAACCGAGTTCCAGATTGGCATCGTTGAACGGCGCCGTGCGTGCGCCATCGGGGCCGAACACCAGCAGACCGACGCCGACCAGCGCCACGTGCGCGGCAATCGAGACGATCAGCAGCACCAGCGGCGAGGCGCTGGCGATAGGCTGAAACACGATGCGATACAGCAGCGGACCCATGGGCACCAGCAGCAGCAAGGTCATCAGCACCTGCAGCAGCATCGGCATGGTCGCCAGCGGCAAGGTGAATGCCAGCCAGGTGATCACGGCGGCATAGATCAGCTTGGCCGGCAGCCAGATGCTGACGCGGCGCTTCTGCTGGCGCCACATGTCGAACACATCCATGGCGGCCGAGATCAGGCACAGGGCCACCAGCAGCCACGCCACCTGCAGGCGCTGGCCGTTCTGGATCATGCCCATGGTCAGCGCCGCAAAGGAGACGAACTCTCCCTGCGGGATCAGCATGATGCGGGTCACCGTAAACACCAGCACGATGGACAGGGCCAGCAGCGCATAGATGGCACCGTTGGTGATGCCGTCCTGCCCCAGTAGCGCCACGATTTGTAGGTTCATTCCTGCTTCCTTCTTCAAACCGCGCCGGCCTCTGGGCGGGCGGGTTCTTGCTTGTCTCGGTGGCTGCGGTCCGGACGGGCGCAGCCGATATTTCGAATGTCGAATTCCTCGGTGCCTGCAATGCGCATCGGCGCGTTCCGAACCAGTGCGCGAAGGGTATGCAAACCGGCTTCGCGCACCGCTCGTCAATTACCTCTTACTTCAGGAGCGTCCACTTGCCGTCCTTGACCTGGATCAGCTCACGACCGCGTTCGTCGAAGCCGCTGTGATCGGCCGGGGTCATGTTGTACACGCCTTGCGTACCGACCAGTTCCTTGGTGTTTTCCAGCGCATCACGCAGGGCGGCGCGGAATTCCTTGGTGCCTGGCTTGGCCTTCTTGGCCGCAGTCGGGATGGCGCGTTGCAGCAGCAGACCGGCGTCATACACGTTGGCGCCGAAGGTGGCAGGTGCGCCGCCGTACAGCTTGGTGTAGTCGTCGATGTACTTCTGCGCGACCTTCTTGGCCGGATTGCTGTCGGCGATTTCAGGCAGCACCAGCATCAGGCTGGCGGCCAGAATGGTGCCGTCGACCTTCTTCTTGCCCAGCGACAGGAAGGCCGGCAGTGCAGCACCGTGGGTCTGATACATCTGGCCCTTGTAACCCTGGTCGTACAGCGTGGTCTGCGGCAGCACGGTCGGACCGCCCGGCGCAGCCACCAGCACGGCATCGGGATTGGCCGCCATGATCTTCAGGGTCTGCGCCGTCACCGAGGTGTCGGTGCGCTGATAGCGCTCGTTGGCGACGATCTTGATGTTGTGCTTGGCCGCCAGCTCGGTGAAGACCTTGGCCCAGTTTTCGCCGAACGGATCGTTGATGGTGATGAAGCCGACCGTCTTGACCTTGGCCTTGACCATATGATCGACCAGCGCCTTGGCGATCAGGTCATCGTTCTGGGTGGTCTTGAAGACCCACTTCTTGGGCTCGGTCATCGGCTGCACCACGGCAGCGGTGCCGACCGGCGCCAGCATCGGCACGCCGGCTTCGGCCACGAAGGAGATCACGCCCATGGCATTCGGCGAACCGCTGGGGCCGATGATGGCGTCGACGTTGTATTCGGAAATCAGTTTCTTGACTTCGGTTACCGACTTGGTCGGATCGCTGGCGTCGTCGAGCGAGATGTATTCGATCTTCAGGTCGCCGACACTGGTCGGCAGCAGCGGAACGGTATTCTTTTGGGGGATGCCAACCAGCGAAACCGGACCTGTCGAAGAGGTCAGGACGCCGATCTTGACCTGGGCACAGGCCGAGCCAACGGAGGTAACTGCGGCCAGCGTGAGCGAGGCGGCGATCAAGCGTTTGAGCAACATATTGGTTTTCTCCCTGAGTGAGTGAATGAGATTGCGGATAAGCAGTACAGCCTGTGGCAAACGTTTTCCCCGACGCCGCCACGCATTCAGAAACACCTGGCGCCGATCCCCCGGCGCCGCTGCGCGATCACAAATCAAGCTGCAATCTGCTCCCGCGCATCATCGCTGCAGCATCAGCGCATGAACAGACCGCCGTTGATATCGAGGCAGGCGCCGGTGGCCGAACCGGCATCCGGGGATGCCAGCAACAGCACCGCGTCGGCGATGAAATCCGCATCGCCCAGCGAACGTACCGGAATGGTCTGAATCGTGGCCGCCAGTTTGTCGGCCGGCACCAGTTCATGCACGATGGGCAGATCCAGCGGGCCCGGCGAAATGGCGTTGACGGTGACGCCGGCCGGCGCCAGTTCACGCGCGAAGACCTTGGTGAGCGTCAGCACGCCGCCCTTGGAAGCGGCATAGTGCGCGCCGGTGGCGGTGCCGCCGGTCTGGCCCGCCAGCGAGGCGATGTTGACGATGCGTCCGTAGCCGCGTTCGGCGAAACGTTTGCCGAATACCTGGCACGCAAGAAACGTGCCTTTGAGGTTGATCGCCACCACATCGTCGAACTCTTCCGGCGTGATATCCATCAGCGCGGCAACACGCGATTGACCGGCATTGTTGACCAGCACGCTGACCCCGCCCCAACGCAGTTCGACGGCGTCGCAGGCGGCAATGAAGTCCTGCTTGCGGCGCACATCCAGCGTCAGCGCCATGGCGGTTTCGCCGCTGGCGTCGAGGCTGGCGGCAACCGCCGAGACCGTTTCCAGATCGACGTCGCTGAGCGCCACCTTGTAGCCGGCGGCGTGCAGCTTGCGTGCGATCTTTTCTCCCAGTCCGCGGGCGGCGCCGCTGACCAATGCAATCTTTTTGTCCATCTGTGTTCCCGGTAATTCAAACAAACGCGTGCAGCAATGATCCCGACTTCCCGGTCGCGATCAGCCCTGAATGATCAGCGCACGGCCGATGCGGGCTTCGATCTTGCCGTACTTCCACAGGCGATCCGGACCGACCATGGTGGTGCGGAACAGATTGCAGCCGGCGATCACGGTATCCAGATCGTCGACGTCGGCCATGATGTAGAAGGTCCAGGGCCAGGTCGCCGAGCTGCCGACCATGGTGCGGTCGTCGTCCATGGTGCCGATGATCTTCACGCCGGGCATCTTGTTCAGGGCCGTCATCATTTCGCCGTAAGCCTGCCAGACCGGACCGGTATCGGTGGCCGGCAGGTCAAAGAAGTTTTGCGTCACGCCCACGCAGAACAGGACGCGCAGGGGTTCTTTATCGACGATTTGTGTCATGTGTTTCTCCGGTTGTTTGGTTGTTGCTGATGAATATTTTCTTGCTCTCTGCGCCGCGACATTATCTGCGCTGCAGACATTTCTGTCAGATGAAGCCCGGCATCGGCGGCACACCCAGCGCCACTGCGCCGGCGCCGTCGTAGATGCCTTCGCCGAGGAAGGCGTGCTGCTTGACCACGGCGGCATCGCGCAGATAGCGCTGCAGCGGATGGCTGGAGTAAATCGCGGTAGTGCCGGCCAGCCCGAACATGCTTTGCGTGATTTCATTACCGACGCGCGCCACCTCCACCGCCGTCAGGCGCAACAGCGCGACCTGCTCGGTGGTGACCGGATCGCCGGCCAGGATGGTTTGCCACACATCATCGGTGGTGTCGTACAGAAAACCGCGCGCCGAACGCAGCCTTGCTTCAGCCTTGGCGACTTCGATGCGCACATAGGAGCGATCGGCCAGCTTGGGTGCACCGGTGATCGCCACGCGGCCGCCCGACATGGTGTTGATTTCATCGATCGCAGCGCGCGCGATGCCCAGATTCACCACGCCCAGCACTTGCGCGGCATAGGCGATGGTCGGATAGCGATACAGCGGCTCATCGATGGTCGGCACACCGCCGCGAATGAAAGTCCACTCATCGGCAACGAATTGCTGATTCACGCGCAGATCATGGCTGCCGGTGCCGGTCAGGCCCATCACATCCCAGTTATCGACGATCTCGACCTGGCTGGGCGGCAGCACCGCAGTGCGCGGCTTGGAGCCTTGCTGGCCCGGCACGGCAGCGCCGATGCCCACGCCCAGCATGTCGGCGCCCTTGCAACCGCTGGCGAATTTCCAGGTACCGTTGACGGACCAGCCGCCCTCGACCTGCGTCGCCGGCTGAATCGGAAACAGCCCGCCGGCAAACACCAGATCCGGCGAATCGGCATACAGCTTGGCCTGCGTTTCTTTCGGCAGCGCCGCCAGATAAACCGACGCCGAACCGAAGCTTGCCACCCAGCCGACCGAACCATCGGCCTCGGAAATCTTCTCGATCAACTGCAGGAAAGCCGAAGGCGCCAGCCCCGACCCGCCGAAGCACGCCGGCGTCGCGGCGCGATACACACCCAGCTTCTTGAGCCTGGAGATGAACTCCTTGGGCACATGACGCAAACGACCAAACTCCTCGCGGCGTTCGCGGATCTCGCTAAACAACTGCGTCATCAAATCCTCCCCTGTTGCCGCAGCCAATGCGGTCGGCGCTTCCATTACAGACATCTCGTTCTCCCAGATTCGTTGCGGTGCTGCATGCGGTGGCAAAACACACGATTGCCAATCTGGAATTGAGTGTAGGGAGGCGCCATGTCCGGTTCAATCGGGACGGTTGGGGATTTTTTAGGGGATGCGGTGGGGGCAGCTAAAGAAATCCCCTAGTTGCGGATTGGAGACGCTCGGATTTAAGGCATCCGGCTTGCTCATCAGTACGACCCGCCGACAATATATCGATGCCGAAGCCGATTCGGCAGCCGATGGCAACGGAGCTCGCCCGAAGAAAACCTGCATCGACAAGACCAGAAGGAATCAGGCGGGCACGAAGCGAAAAAATCCGGCAACAAACCCGGGCCTATAATCAAGCCACATCAGCCAGAAGCCACACACCAGCAAAACCATGTCCCCGGAAACAAACCCACCCGACCCCATCGCCCGCTTCGAACTAAGCGACTACCAGCGCATGATGGACTCGCTCGCCATCTGCATCATCCTGCACGACGCCGAAACCAAATCGATACTCTGGGCCAACCCGGCGGCCTGCAATGCACTCGGCTTCACGCTGGAAGAACTGCTGCCGCTCAAGGCGCCCGACATGAGCCGCCGCTCGCACGAATACCGGCGCGAGATCGGCCGCAAATGGCTGCATGAAGCAGTGCTGCACGGAAGCAATGTGGTCGAGTGGTGCTATCGCGCCAAGAATGGCGACGAGATTCTGTCGGAAGCCACGGCGACGCTGGTCAAACTGGCGCATCACGACGTGATCATGGTGCAGTTCCGCGACATCGCGCGCGAAGAGAAGATCAAGCGCGAGATGAAAAAACTGGAAGGCCGCCTCAAGGAATTCATGCAGGACTCCGACGAAGGCGTGGCCGTGCTGCGCGGCGACGGCAGCATCGAATACGTCAGCGACGCCGGCCGCAAATTGCTGGGCGTGCGCCCCGGCCAGCAGCCGCCCAAGAGCTTCACCGACATGTGCGAACCGAGTTCGCGCGAAGAACTGCTGGAGTTGCTGTCGCTGGCGCTGCCGGATGCGATCTCGTTTCCGGTGCGCTATCAGATCACGCTGAAGAACGGCGTCCAGCGCTGGCATGACGCCACCTGTCGTTACATCGAAATCGAAAACGACCTCAAGGGCCATCTGCTGCACTTCCACGACATCACCGACCAGGTGGAAGCGGAAGATGCGCGGCGCCGCAATCAGGCCGCGCTCGAATATCTGGCGCGGCATAACGCGATGGGCGAAATGGCGACCGCGATTGCGCACGAACTGAGCCAGCCGCTGGCCGCCATCCGCAATTTTCTGGAAGGCTCCATCCTGCGTCTGAACAGCGAACAGATCGAGCGCGAAGGCGTGATCTGGGGTCTGCAGAATGCAGGACGTCAGGTCGATCACGCCGCCGCCATCATCAAGAGCGTGCGCGAATATGTGGTCAAGCTGGAGCAGACCGAGACCTTGATCGACCTCAATGAAACCATGAACGAGGTGCGTTACTTTATCGAACTGAAGGCGGCCGATTCACTGGTCAAGGTGCAGATGCGTCCGCACGAATCGGCGCTGATGGTGAGCTGTGAAAAGGTGTTGATCGGCCAGGTGATACTCAACCTGGCCTTCAATGCGATTGAAGAAATGAGCAGCTTCCCGCAGGAGGAACGCGTCATCCGCGTGAGCAGCGAACGGGTGGGAGAGACCGCAGTATTGCGGGTGACGGATAACGGCGGCGGCATCGATGCCGGTCATCGCGAGCGTCTGTTCGACGGCTTCTTTTCATCCAAGGTGAGCGGCAACGGCATCGGCCTGGCGCTGTGCAAAAATATCATTGCGCGCCACCGCGGCGATATCTGGGCGCAGCCCGCGGAACCGCGCGGTACCAGCTTTTGCTTCGCGTTGCCGTTGGTGAAAAACGACAAATAAAGAAAACCCCTAGAGCCCGGCGAGGCGCGCCGGATTGGTGATGCAGCGCACATGCGTGGTGCCAAAGCATGCACAAAATCCGCAGCGGGCTCGCGTATTGCACCGATTTCGACGGCGCGCTCCGGCGAGAAAACCTGCGACTATATCCCCATTTGTCCTTCGAATGAAAATCAGCTCTGTTGATGCTTTTTATTGATCGCATCAATTTGATCTATCCCTGCTTGCCTTCTTACCATCTGCCCTGCATCACGTCGTTGTGGTCCCGGGGATCAGAGAACAGGCGGCGTGTTATGTCCAGGCATGTTGTGCACACGCTGTGTACGCAAACTCAACACGCAACACTACAGGGAGTTAGTTCAGATGAAGAAAAAACTGCTAGCCGCCGCGATGCTCGCGGCAGGCTTTGGAACAGCCGGGATGGCGCACGCTGCTGATTCGGTCACGATCTACGGCATTATCGACCTCGGTCTCACCTATTACTCGAATGCGCCCAAGACCGGCGGCGGCAGTGCTTCTCTGCTGCGCATGGACAGCGGCATCGCGCAGGGCAGCCGTATCGGCTTCAAGGGTACTGAGGATCTGGGCGGCGGTCTGTCGGCATTCTTCACACTGGAAACCGGTTTCGGCGCCGATGACGGCAGTCTGGGCCAGGGCGGCCTGATTTTCGGCCGTCAATCCTTCGTCGGTCTGAGCAGCAAATCCTGGGGTAGCGTCAGCATGGGTCGCCAATACGACTTCATGGCCAATATCGGCGGCCAGTACGCCATGGGCGCACTGTCGCCGGCCGGCTCCTTCGCCTGGGGTCTGCACGCGGATGCAGCGCACGGCGCTGCGCTGAACGACCACATCTATGCAGGCGACCGCACCAACAATTCGATCAAGTACACCAGCAACAAGATCGGCGGCTTCAACTTCGGCTTCATGTACGGCATGGGTGAGGTGGCAGGCAACAACAACTCCGGCCGCACCGTCAGCGCCTACGCCGGTTACGACAACGGCCCGTTCAGCGGCGGCCTCGGCTACACCGACATCAAGAACACCGCCGGCACCGATGCCACCCGCATGTACGGCGCGGGCGCGACCTATCAGCTGGGCGCGTGGAAGCCGTTCGGCAATATCACTCAGGTCAAGAGCACTGCAACCAGCGCCAAGGTCACCACCTATGAACTGGGCACCGTGTATGCACTGACGCCGTTGTGGGATGTGAGCGGCGCCTATCAGTTCCAGAAACGCAATCAGGGCGTGGGCAATGCTTCGGCCCTGATCGCCATGCTGGACTACAAGATCTCCAAGCGCACCGACCTGTACACCGGCATCGTGTATGACCGCGACAAGGGTTACAACGCGTATCCGGTATTCGGCGGCGGCATTCAGTCGGCCACCGGCAACCAGACTGCATTCCGTCTGGGCATGCGTCACCGCTTCTGATACGGGCATCCTGAGTCTTGAGGGCAATACCCCATCCGCCCCATCGCAGAAATGCCGAGCCGGGCGGATGGATCGATGCTTGCATGACCGACATCCGGCAGGCATCAACTTGCAGTTGGCAGTCTCGCAAGCGCAGTGAGTAGTGACGCATCATGTTTTGCAGCTGAAGGCGTCAGCAAAGTCGGCCCGTCGCAAGACGGGCCTTCTGCGTTCAGCGACGGGATACATTCATCCGGCGCGCGCAGTAAAAACGCCGGCAGCAGCCGGCGCGGAAATAAGGACAGAACACGAAAATCAGGGAATCAGGGAATCAGGAAGTCGCGAACTCAGAAGCTCATGAATCGCGGCCGTATTGCTGCAGCAGATCGATGATCAGTTGCCGCAGCCAGGCGTTGCCGGCGTCCTTGTCGAAGTCTTCGTGCCAGTGCAGGGTGACATCCACCGATGGGATGTCGACCGGCAACTGGTAGACCGCAAACTCGCCGTGGCCTTCGCTCTGGAACAGCTTGGCGATACGCAGCGGCAGGGTGGCCGCCAGATCGGAGCGCGCGAGGATGCGCGGCAGCACCGAGAAATGAGGAATGTCGAGACCGATCTTTCTATGAATGCCGAGCGTACGAAACGAATTCTCGACCTGGTGGTGGCTGCTTTCGGCCGACTGCACCAGCACGTGCGACATGGAGAGAAACTCTTCCAGCTCCAGATGGCGGCGCTCGGGCAGACCTTCGCGGCGGCGCGTCATGCACACATAGGTTTCACGGAACAGCAGTTCGTAATGGGTCAGCGGCTTGAGCGCCGGCAGATTGCCGATGGCGAAATCGAGCTGGCCGGTGCGCAGCGCTTCTTCGATATGGGCGGGCGACACCTGCTCCACATGCAGGCGGGTGGACGGCGCCAGCTCATTCAGTTGTTCGCAGACCGGCGGCAGGAACACCATTTCGGCGACGTCGGTCATGGAGGCGCGAAACACGCGGGTGCTGGAGGCCGGCTCGAAACGTTCGGTATAGCGCAACGCGTCCTGCACCGCCTGCAAGGCGCGGCTGATGGGCTTGGCCAGTTCGACTGCGGTCGGGGTCGGCTGCATGCCCTCCTTGGTGCGGATGAACAGGGGGTCGTCAAAGATCACGCGCAGTCGTCCCAGCGCGTAACTGACCGCCGGCTGCGACAAATGCAGACGATTGCCGGCCAGGGTCAGGCTGCGTTCGTCGGCGATGGCCTGAAAAACCCGCAGCAGATTCAGATCCATATTGTTGAACGTCGCCATGACAGCCTTTCCCCGTGAGCCTTCAGATCAAAATCAATGGTGTTTATGAGAAAAATATTTTACATCAATTTGATCTATTTTAAGGTCGATTCTAGAATTGCTTCAATCAGCCAAGGTTTGCGAAGCATCGGATCAGTCCGGCCGGCGCTTCACCCCTCGCGTGCACCCGGCGCCAGCCTCACGGCCAGCCAGCAGCAACGCTTTATTTATCTGGATGCAGCATGACACCTGAGCAACTTCAGCAATCGCTGGCCAAGCTGGCCGGCCTCGATGCCCGACTGGCCGCCGTCGAGGGCGACCGTGGCGTGCGCAACGTGCTGGCGCGCTACATGAAGCTGTGCGACCAGCCTTGCTGCGATCAGGCGTTTCCGCAACTGGCGGATCTGTTCACCGAAGAGGCCGTCTGGGAAGGCGTGGGAGCGCAGTACAGCCAGACTTTCGGCCGCCGCTCCGGACGCGCTGCCATCGCCGCCTTCCTTGGCGGCTATCTCGCACCGGCCTCGTCCCACTTCAAGATGAATGCGCACTTTCTGAGCTCCGACCAGGTCGCTGTCGACGGTGCACGCGCGCGCGGCGAGTGGACCATGCTGCAAGCCTCGACTTATCAGGACGACAGCTGCGAGCTGATCGCGGCCCGCCTCAATATCAATTTCATGCAGCAGGATCAGGTCTGGCAGATTTCCCATTTCCGCACCGAGCGCCTGTTCTGCGTACCGTGGAATCAGCAGGTGGCGAATCTGTTCGGCGCAGTCAATTCAGCAAACGCGGCGGCCAATTCGCCGTTCAAGACCGCAACATCAGCAGTACTTCAGGGAGAAGAATGAGCATGTCCGCCAACACCGTACCCGGCACCCACAATGCGCTGGTCGCCCGTTTCAATCTGGGCGGCAGCGGCCCCACCGTGGCCATCAAGGATTGCATCGACATCCAGGGCATGCAGACGCGCGGCGGCAGCGCCGCGCTGGCCGATGTGGCGCCGGCCTCGGCGCATGCCGACGTGGTGCGCCAGTTGCTCAATGCCGGCTGGCAGATCACCGCCAAGGCCAACATGCACGAGCTGGCCTATGGCATGACCGGCATCAACGACTGGACCGGCACGCCGGTCAATCCGCAGGACGCGGCGCGCATGCCGGGCGGCTCCTCCAGCGGCTCGGCTGCGGCGGTCGGCGCCGGCTTGGTGGATGTGGCCATCGGCAGCGACACCGGCGGTTCGATCCGTCTGCCGGCCGCCTGCTGCGGCGTGATCGGCTTCAAGCCCAGCTTCGGCCGCGTCAGCCGTGCCGGCGCGTATCCGCAACGCACCACGCTGGATTGCGTCGGCCCGTTCGCACGCAACATGGACCTCATCATTGAAGCCATGGCTGCCATCGCGCCCGGCTTTGATCGCAAGCAAGCAACTGCGGAGCAAGCCTCCGCCCGCGTCAAGCTGGTGCGCACCGAGAGCGACGCCGCCATCGTCGCCGCCATTCAGAGCGCCTTCAACGCCAGCGGCTGGCAAGGCGAAAGCATCACTTTGGACGGCATGCAGGAAGCCTTCCAGGCCGGCATGGTGCTGATCAATTCCGAGACCTTCGCCGCCTTCGGCCATCTGACCGGCCAGGGCAAGCTGGGCGCCGACATTGAAAAGCGTCTGAGCGCCGCCGGCGCCACCACACAGGACGCCATTGCCGAAGCCGAACGCGTGCGCGCCATGATCGTCGCCCATATCGACGCCGCCCTGCAGGACGCCGATGCGCTGCTGCTGCCGACGCTGCCGCAGTTGCCGCCGACGCTGGAAGACATTCGCAAGGGCGTCTCGGTGCTGGCGCTGAGTTCGCTGGTGCGCCCCTTCAACCTGAGCGGCCATCCGGCGCTCAGCATTCCGGTGCCGCTGGCCGGCAGCAGCTTGCGCGCCAGCCTGCAACTGGTAGGACGCAAGGGCGACGATGAAAAGATCTGCGCACTGGGCCGCCACCTGGAACAGCGCTTGCAAGGCATGCAGTAAGAAAGATCACCACCTCAGAACCAGCCAGTTTGCAGCACCCGAATTGAACCGAACCGACACGAACCAACAGCAACACCCTTTGGAGAACGCAATGAACGCACCGCTACGCTTCCATCCCAGAAAGCCGGATTCCGCTTACGCCGACCTGGTCCAGGGTCCGGTAGTCGATCCTTCGCTGTACACCGATCCTCAGATCTTCGAGGTCGAGATGGACAAGATTTTTTACAAGACCTGGATCTGGGTCGCGCATGAAAGCGAACTGCGCAATCCCGGTGATTTCAAGACTGCCCAGATCGGCCGTCAGCCGGTGATCGTGGTGCGCGACAAGACCGGCAAGATCAATGTGCTGGAAAACCGCTGCCGCCATCGCGGCGCCACCGTGTGCGAAAAGCACAAGGGCAACGCCACCGGTTTCACCTGCCCGTACCACAGCTGGTCTTACGGCCTGGACGGCAAGCTGCGCGGCCTGCCGTACCCGGAAGGCTATGAAGACGTGATCGAAAAGGCCGACCTGCCGCTGCAAAGCCTGCGCGTGGGCGTCTACAACGGCATGATCTTCGCCAGCTTCAATCAGGACATCGAGCCGCTGGAAGATTTCCTCGGCAACGCCAAGCACTGGCTCGACCTGTTCATGAAGCAGGGCGCCGGCTATCCGATCAAGACCCAGGGCGAGCACAAGTTCTCGTTCAAGGGCAACTGGAAGATCCAGCTGGAAAACACCACCGACGGCTATCACTTCCCGGTGGTGCACAAAACTTTCCTGTCGTCGGTCGATGCCGAGACTTCGGAGATGCTGTCCTTCATGACCGACGACCAGTCGATCACGCGTTCGCTGGGCAACGGCCACAGCGTGATGGTGATGGTGCCGGAACACGTCGATCTGGAACATGACGACGGTAGCGAGCCGCTGCAGGAGCGTTTCAGCCACATCACTGAAGAACTGTCCAAGACCATGCCGCCGGAACAGGTGCGCCGCATCGTGCGTTCGCTGCACGGCGCCGGCTTCAATCTGAATCTGTTCCCCAACGTCTCGATGTCGATGTCCTTCTTCCGCGTGCTGCACCCGGTCTCGGTCAACGAAACCCAGATCCGCCACGTGGCGCTGGGCATGGACGGCGGCCCCGAAATCGCCAACCGCGAACGCATGCGCATTCACGAACACTTCCAGGGTCCGTTCGGCTTCGGCAGCCCGGACGATGCGGAAGCCTGGGAACGCGTGCAGGCCGGCGCCTACACCGGCCGCAACGTGCCGCTGCTGGTGAACCGCGGCCTCAACCGCGAATGGGTGGACGACAACGGCGACAAGGTATCGCACTCGACCGATGAAACCGGCATGCGCGAAGCGTATGCCATGTGGAAAAAGATGATGGAGCAATGATGACGAACAACGACAGCCTGCAAGGCTTTTCCGAACCGCTGGCCAAGGCGATCGCCTTCATCTGGAAGGAAGCCGAGATTCTCGACAAGAAGGACTACGCCAGCTGGTCGGCACTGTGGGCCGACGACGGTTACTACGTGGTGCCGATCGACCCGGACGCCACCGACTTCGAAGCGCAACTGAACTACGCCTACGACGATGCCCGCATGCGCAAGATGCGCATCGAACGCCTGACCTCGGGCTTTGCGATGTCGGCCGCCGATGCTTCGGCCACGGTGCGCACGGTGTCGCGTTTCGTACCGGTGCATCTGAGCAATGAGCTGGTGGAAGTCAACTCGGCGCAGATCCTGGTCGGCTACAAGCGCCAGACGCACACCCTGTTCGTGGCCAACCTGACGCACCGCATCCGCTTCACGGCGGACGGTCCGAAGCTGGAACAGAAAGTGGTTCGTCTGATCAATTCGGAGGATTCGCTCAACGCACTGGGATTCCTTTTGTAAGGCAATCCGTCCTGGCCGGAATGATTCAGCATCGTCATCCCGGCCAGCCCCGACTCAAAGAAACTGCCCCACCATGAAACTCATCGTAGACAAAATCATCGACGAAACCGGCGACATCCGCTCGTTCCGCCTGATCAGCGCCGACGGCGCCGCCCTGCCGCAATACGAACCGGGCGCCCACATCGACGTCACCGGTCCGACCGGCGTCATGCGCCAATACTCGCTGTGCGGCCCGCTCGATGACCTGCATGCCTACACCATCGCGGTGAAGAAGGAAGCTGCATCGCGCGGCGGTTCCTCGGCCCTGCATGATGCGGTCAAAGTCGGCAGCGAGCTGGAAATCAGCACTCCGCGCAATCTGTTCGCGCTCGACGCCGCAGCACAGGAACACGTACTGTTCGGCGCCGGCATCGGCGTCACGCCCTTGATGAGCATGGGCTATCGCCTGATGGCCAGGGGCGAGAAATTCACCCTGCATTACTTCGTGCGTTCGCGCGAATACGCCGCCTTCGCCGACCTGCTGGACGCACCGCCGTTCGCCGGCCATGTGCGTTTCCATTACGGCGTGCAACCGGCCGACATGGATCACTATCTGCAAGCCTGCCTCGACGCCGCCGACGCCAAGGCCCACGTCTACACCTGCGGCCCGGCGCCGTTCATGGACGCAGTGGTCGCCTGCGCCGCCCGCAGCCGTCCTGAAGAAGCGATCCACCTGGAACACTTCAAGGCGCCGGAACCTGCCGCCGCAGCAGCAGGTGCTGAAGGCAACGGCGACGGCGCGTTTGAAGTCAAGCTCGCCAGCTCCGGCAAGGTCCTGCAAATCCCGATCGGCATCACCATCGTCGACGTCCTCACCGAGGCCGGCATCAGCATCGACACCTCCTGCCGCGAAGGCATCTGCGGCACCTGCGTCGTCCCGCTGCTGGAAGGCCAGCCCGACCACCGCGACAACTGCCTCTCGAAAAAAGAAAAAGCCGCCAACGACCAGATCTGCACCTGCGTATCGCGGGCCAGATCGGGGATGCTGGTGCTGGATCTCTGAAGAGAAATCGCATCTGAAAAATCTGTTTGCAGATTAAAAAAACCGTTCGCTTAACCCGAACGGTTTTTTTTCGCCCTTCCTACCACAAATAGGAACAACCAAGCAAAGCCGCAGGCGAGCCCCATCCCGATGCCAAAGGCGAGGCGGTTAAAAGAAGTCCCCCTTGTGGGCCAGCCGTCGGCACGCTGTAAAAAATGGATCAGAAGGGAAACTTGTCTGAGCGCAGCGAGTTTGTTTCCCTTCCCATTTTTTGCAGCGTGACGACGGGAACCCCGAAGGGGCTGGCACTTAGGGGTCGCCTTTCTTTGCTTACTTTCTTTGGCGAAGCAAAGAAAGTGAGTAGCTGCCGGGCTACCCCCGGCAACTGAGGTCGTCCGAAGAAAAACCAGCATTCACATCACCCCAAGTACAAAAACAAAACGCCAGCCAAAGCCAGCGTTTAAAAAAATCCAAGTGAAAGCAAACGCATCAAAGCGCCATCCGCTTCACCTTATGAAACAGCCGATTGAAATAGATCAGACTATCCTTCTCCTCCGACACCTGCACATCCGACAACTCCACAAACATCACCGAGTGCGAACCCACTTCCTTGAACTCCTTGATCCGCCCCTGCAACTTCACCAGCGCATCACGCAGCACCGGCTGCTGGAGCACGCCATCCTCCTCCCAGATATTCCAGGAAAAGCGTTCCTCCATCGCCACCTTCGTCGCGCCCGAAAAATGCATCGCCAGCTGTTCCTGCTCATCGCTGAGCACGTTCACGCACAGATGCCCGTTCTGCCTGAACACCTCATGCATGGCGCTGCCGCGATTGATGCACACCAGAATCGTCGGCGGCGAATCGGTCACCGAGCACACCGCGCTGGCAGTGATGCCGCAGCGGCCGCCGGCGCCGTTGGTGGTGATGATGCTGACCGCCGCCGGCAGATGCGCCATCGCATGGCGGAAATTGATCTGATCCTGACTCAGCGGATTGCCCGCGGCAGCGCCGGTTCTGGAAGCTGTGCCGTCGGCTGCTGGGGTGTTGACGCTAGTGACGCCGCTGGCGCTCATGTGTGCTCCTGATATGTTTTGCCGCGCTCCCGGACGGGCGCGGTACCGGCATCGCCGAGATCCGGCCGGCCGGTTTCCATCCGGCACTTGCCTGATCAACATGCATTGCCTGCGCGCAGATGGCACGTCGGTGATGCATGGCGGTGCGAGTGTCACCAGATTAAGGCAATCGTCGGCGCCTCACAATTCGCGCGAGCGCCACTTGTGCGGGGGAATTAGATAATTCATCTAGGTAAAAACCCCTAGATGCACTGCACAGCAAGCTGCCAAAGATGCCGGGCTGGCATCTCTGCACACCTGATTACACGCGAAAACGTAATGATCCCGCGCTGCACAAGCGACATTATTGCAAGCCGCGCAAGGCATATCGCGAGGCGCATTTATCTGGTACGTTGCAGGCCTGGTTTTTGCTAAAGATCAATGTACGTATGTGCAACCTGTGCCCGCCGTGACGACTCGCCGGCCAGGATCGAACCACGCCGGGCAGCCGGCAACTCTGACGGGATGACGATGATGCTCGAAGCCAATACCCCTGTGGTCTATATCGTCGATGATGACGAAGCCGTGCGCACCTCGCTGGCCTGGCTGCTCAGCTCGGTCAATATCCGCACCGAATGTTTCGAAGGCCCGGAAGCCTTCCTCAAGGCCTATAACGCCAACAGCCTGTCCTGTCTGATTCTGGACGTGCGCATGCCGGAAGTCAGCGGCTTCCAGCTGCAGGAACGTCTGAATGAACTGGGCGCCGGCATCCCGGTGATTTTCGTCTCCGGCCACGGCGACATTCCGATGTCGGTGCGCGCCTTGCAGAACGGCGCGGTCGATTTCTTCGAGAAACCCTACAACTCGCAGCAGATGCTGGAACGCATCCAGGTCACGCTCAAGAACGTGGCCGGCAACATGCAGGCGCGCGAGCGCCGCGTGCAGCTCAAGATGCGTCTCAAGACGCTGACCGCGCGTGAACGCGAGATCATGGAAAAAGTGATTCTGGGTCTTTCCAGCAAGGTCATCGCGCGCGACCTGAACATCAGCGTCAAGACCGTCGACGTGCATCGCGCCAGCATCAAGGACAAGCTGGGTTGCCAGAGCACCGCCTCGCTGGTGCGCGACGTGCTGCTGGATTTCGGTCCGGAGTTTCTGAAGGCGGCCTGAATACAGTATCGCGGCAGATTTCCACCCGCATCTACATCCGCCTTCGCGGAGCAAAGACAAGATCCGGCGCGGCGCATTCGCCCCATCTGAATCGCCAGCCGGTCCTGTCTCTCTGAACTTCATGCACATCATGCCGGCGCATTCGCAGCCGGCATTTTTTTAGCCTGACGCTACAGCATGCCGGGCCGGAAGCGGGCACGCCGGCTGATGACCTCACCGGCCACCATGAACTGACCATCGCCCATGTAATGCACGGTCTTCGGATGTTTCGGGGAGCGCGCCACATGCGCTTTCACCACCTCGAAGATGAAATAGTTGTACTTGCCGATCAGCTTGCCGTCGGCCAGACGGCATTCGAAATTCGCGTGGCATTCGCCGATCAGCGGCGCATCGACCTGCTCTGCCGGCTGCGCCGTCAGGCTGAAGCGCGCGAACTTGTCGGTGTCGGCGCCGCTGCAATTGCCGATGTCGACCACGGTGTCGAGCATCTCCACGGTCGGCAGATTGATCACGCACTGCTTGCTCTTGCGGATCAGCTCGAAACTGTGATTGCCGCCGGCGATGACGCAGCCGATCAGCGAAGGCGAAAACTCCATTACGCTATGCCAGCCCATGGTCATGATATTGGTCTCGCCCTTCCAGGCCGAAGAGACCAGCACGATGGGGCCGGGTTCCAGATAGCGGCGCACCTGATGCACCGGGAAATCCTGTTTGCGGCGAATCGCCATTGCGCCTTCCTTTCTGCATGCCTGCATCCGGGTTAAATTCTGTTAGAAAGGATGACCGGTAATCGTTCCTTCATCTGCGGCGGCGCGTGATGCCTTATGCTGTTGATCTGTTGACATTCCATTGCGGCATTGCCGGCGCTGACACCTCGATTTCATGTCTCCACGATCCTCGTCCGTTCTTCACATGCTGCTGACGTCTGCCGTGGCGCTGCTGTGCTGCCCGGGCGCGGCGCTGGCCCAATCCGCGCCCCAGCCCGACCGGCAGCCGGCCACGGTGAGCGTCAGCATGAGCCGGCCTGCCGGTTATCCGCAATTCGATGTACGCGCCGAAGTCGGCGTCAACGCCAGCCTGCAACGCGCATGGCAGGTGCTGACCGACTACAGCCGGCTGGCCGAATTCGTGCCCAATCTCGATTCGTCCAGGGAGTTGGAAGCGGAGACCGGCATGACGGCGACACCGGGCGAACATGTGGTGGAGCAGCACGGCTACGCCCGCTTCCTGTTTCTGAAACAGAAACTGGAGCTGGTGTTGCGCGTGAAGGAAACGCCGTTAAGTCAGATCGACATGGCGCTGATGCACGGCAATATGCGCAAATTCAATGCCCGCTGGCAACTGAGCGAGACCGGGCCAGATCAGATCACGCTGAGTTACAGCGGCTTGATTGCGCCCGATTTTTACGTGCCGGGCCTGTTCGGCCCCGCCCTGATGCGCAGCGACCTGCGCGAGATGGTCAACGCGGTTGCGCGCCGGATTGAACAAGCGCCCGATGCCGCTGCGCAAATGAAACAGCCGGAACAGAGTCCGGCTGTGCGTTGAAAAGCAGAAAGCAAGGGCTCACAGCATCAGCACCGAATGCCCGTTTTCCGTCACGGCGTCGTAGCAGCGGGTGCAGACCCGGCAAAACAGATGCGAGCGTTTGACGTGACGGTGCCGCAGCACCAGTTGCAAGGCCACCCCGCTGCAATGCGGGCAAGCCTCGCGCATGGGCCCGACCGGAGTGACCTCGGCGGCCACGAATCCTTTTTCGGTCATCAGACCTTCCACCACATCTTGCGGATTGAGCTCGATCAGACTCAGCGTCAGCGGCGTTGACCGCTCATAGTATTGTTTCTCGGCAGACGGCGGCGGGGGAGTAAAGACCGGCGATGGCCGGGCTTCGGAATGGCTGCTTGCGATAGTCATTACAGTCTCCTTGAATGACGTGCTGTTGATTGACGCATGGACAGGCACCACCGGCATGGTGATGCAATCAATGCCTGGGCCTTGCTCAACTGCGGGATGAATCGCGATGAAGGTCTGCCTTCCGGGACATGGCCGGAACGGCTTGTGGCGCACCGCGCGCGATGGCCGCGCGCCGGAACGAATCTTCAATCTAGTCGCTCAGGCACAGGAGTTCAACTCCGCTTGCAAAAGATTTTTTCAGGGCGGCCCGCAACCCGGCAAGCTGTGTCCGATGTTGCTGCGATGTTGCTGTAACGACAAGGAATCGCGCGCTGCCGCCGGATGGCGCCGATGGCGGTGCATGCAGATCAATTCGGTCACGCCCTCTCTACAACTTGCCTGAATCCCACTACAATCGCCGGATGACAAATATAGAAGACATCGAACGCGCCGCCCTGCGGCTGCAAGGACAGATACTGGAAACGCCCTGCGTGGAATCGCGCACGCTCTCGGAAATCGTCGGCGCCCAGGTCTTTCTCAAATTTGAAAATCTGCAATTCACCTCCTCCTTCAAGGAGCGCGGCGCCTGCAACAAGATGGTCGATCTCGCCAACAAGGGCGTACGCGGCGTGATTGCGATGTCGGCCGGCAACCATGCTCAGGGCGTGGCCTACCATGCGCAACGACTGGGCCTGAAGGCGCGCATCGTGATGCCGATCTTCACCCCCGGGGTGAAAATCGAACGCACGCGCGGTTTCGGCGCAGAAGTGGTGCTGCATGGCGACACGCTGGAAGCCGCGCGTGCCCACGCCTACGAACTGGCAGAAAAGGAAGGCCTGACCTTCGTCCATCCCTACGACGATGAAGCCATCATCGCCGGCCAGGGCACGGTCGCGCTGGAAATGCTGGATGCGGTGCCGGATCTGGACACGCTGGTGGTCGCCATCGGCGGCGGCGGTCTGCTGGCCGGCATGGCGGTGGCGGCGCGGGCGCGCAATCCGCACATCGAGCTCGTCGGCGTACAGACGCGGCGCTTCCCGGCCATGGTCAATGCGATTCAGGGCACCACCCATGCGCAGGGCAGCAGCACCATCGCCGAAGGCATCGCGGTCGGCACGCCGGGCGTACTGACCAAGGCCATCATCGGCGAACTGGTGGACGAGCTGCTGCTGGTGGACGAAGGCGATATCGAACAAGCCGTGCTGATGCTGCTGGAAATCGAAAAGACGCTGGTTGAAGGCGCCGGCGCCGCCGGGCTGGCAGCGCTGATCCGCCACCCGGAACGCTTCCGCGGCAAGCGCGTCGGCCTGGTGCTGTCGGGCGGCAACATCGACCCGCTGCTGCTGACCGCCATCATCGAGCGCGGCATGGTGCGCGCCGGCCGTCTGGCGCGCGTGCGCGTCAGTTCGCGCGACGTGCCCGGCACGCTGGCCAAGATCACCGCCACCGTCGCCGAAGCCGGCGCCAACATCGACGAAGTGCATCACCAGCGCGCCTTCACCCTGCTGGCGGCGCAGAACGTCGACATCGAACTGGTGCTGCAAACCCGCGGCCGCGCACATCTGGCGCTGGTGTTGCAGGCCTTGCGCGATGGCGGCTTTGAGGCGGAAGAGTTGCACTGAAAGCCTTGTATCGAGGCAGCATCAGAAAACACGCAGCGGGCCAGACAAGGCGCGCTCATGCAAAGCCGGCGGCTATCACAGCGCCGGCTTTTTTCATGGTGAGCGGGCACATCGGCGCGCTGCATCAGACCCGCGCCCCCGCGCCTGCGTCACCGCGTCGGGAACCCCGCCCCTTGCTCGCCTGTCAGGTTTCTGATGAGAACAAGATGACAGGAGACCCGCCATGAGTAGCATCGCCAGCAATATCCCCGCCCGTCTCGACCGCCTGCCGTGGTCGGGCTGGCACTGGCGCGTGGTGATTGCGCTGGGCGCGGCCTGGGTGCTGGATGGTCTGGAGGTGACACTGGTCGGCTCGATCGGCAGCATTCTGGAGCGGCCCGATACGCTGGCGCTGAACGCCTCGCAGGTCGGCTGGACCGGCTCGCTCTACATCGGCGGCGCCGTGTTAGGCGCGCTGCTGTTCGGCCGTATGACCGATCGTCTCGGCCGCAAGAAACTGTTCATGCTGACGCTGGCGGTGTACATGCTGGCGACGCTGGCCACGGCGTTTTCCACCAGCTTTGCCTTTCTCGCGGTATGCCGCTTCATCACCGGCCTCGGTATAGGCGGCGAATATGCGGCCATCAATTCCGCCATCGACGAGTTGATCCCGGCGCGCGTGCGCGGGCGCGTGAATCTGGCGATCAATGCCAGCTTCTGGCTGGGCGCAGCGCTAGGCGCGGCGCTCAGTCTGGTGCTGCTGGATCCGCGCGTGCTCGGTCCGGCCACGGGCTGGCGCGCCTGCTTTCTGCTGGGGGCGGTGCTGGCAGTCGCCATTGTGCTGGTGCGCCGCCACGTGCCGGAAAGCCCGCGCTGGCTGCTGATGCATGGCCGGCATGCCGAAGCGGAACAGATCGTGACCGATATCGAAGCTCAAGTTGGCGCTGAACATGGCGCGCTGAGGCCGGTGCCGGCCGGCGCCCAGGGCACGGTGCAAGGATCGCTGCCGCTGCGCCGGATTTTCAAGGTACTGCTGCAGCAATATCGCGCACGCAGTGCATTGGTGACGCTGATGATGGTGGCGCAGGCCTTCGTCTACAACGCCATCTTCTTCACTTACTCGCTGGTGCTCACGCGCTTTTACGGCGTGCAGGACAATCGCGTCGCGCTGTATATCTTTCCGTTCGCGCTGGGCAATGTGCTGGGCCCGCTGCTGCTGGGCCATCTGTTCGACAGCCTGGGCCGGCGCCGCATGATCGCGCTGACCTACATCCTCAGCGGCATCGGTCTGGCGCTCACCGCCTGGGCCTTCACCGCCGGCCTGCTGACGGCATTGACGCAGGCGCTGTGCTGGAGCGTGGCGTTCTTCGTGGCCTCGGCCGCCGCCAGCTCGGCTTATCTCACGGCGAGCGAAGTGTTTCCGCTGCAGATGCGCGCCATGGCGATTTCGATTTTTTATGCAGTCGGCACCGGCACCGGCGGCTTCATCGCGCCGGTGCTGTTCGGCTGGCTGATCGACAGCGGCGACCGCCATTCGGTTGCCATCGGCTACGCCGTCGGCGCGGCGCTGGCCGTGCTGGCCGGCGTGGCCGCCTTGCGCTACGGCGTCAATGCCGAGCGCAAGGCGCTAGAGGAAGTGGCGGAGCTGCGGGAGTAGCAGTAGTAGCGGGAGTAGTGGGAGTAGCCGCCGGCATCAGCTTGAGCGTCGCCGCCCACCAGATCAGTGCCAGCAGACTGATGAACGCGCCCAGCAGGCATACGCCATGCCATCCGGCCCATGCATAGATATTGGTTGCGGCCAGCGCGCCGAGACCGCTGCCGACAGCGTAGAACATCATGTAGCAGCCGATCATGCGGCTCTGTGCATGACGGCCGTCGCGCAGGATCATGCTCTGATTGCTGACGTGAATGATCTGGCCGCCGACATCCAGCAGCAGAATCCCGAGCACCAGCGCCATCCAGTGCGCGCCCGCCTGCAGCCAGCTCAAGGGCAGCCACGACAACAACAGCAACATGAGCGCGGCGCCGGTCGCGCGCTGGCCCAGCCCGCGATCATCCCAATGGCCGGCGCGCGCCGCCCCCAGTACGCCGGCTACGCCCACCAGGCCGAAGGCGCCGATCGCAGCCTGCGACAGCGAATAAGGCGGTGCGCTCAGCGGCAGTACCAGCGCGCTCCAGAATACGTTGAACGCCGCAAACATCAGCAAGGCCAGCACTCCGCGAATCTGCAGGACGCGTTCGTGCTTTAGCAAAGCGGCCATTGACACCAGCAAGACGCCGTAGGCAGGCCATCCACGCAATTCCCCAGGCGCCGATTGGCGCGGCGGCGGCAAGCTGTATCTCAGCGCCGCCGCCAAAGCCATCATGGCGATGGCAGAACACTGATACACCAGCCGCCAGCCGCCGACCTCAGCCAGCACACCAGCCACCACGCGCGCCAGCAACAGGCCGATCACCACCCCGCCCTGAACCGTGCCGACCACACTGCCGCGCTGATGCGCGGCGGCCAGCGTCGCGGCGTAAGAAATCAGCCCCTGGGTCATGGCCGTGCCCAGCAAACCCAACAGCAGCATACCGGCCAGCAGCGCCAGCGTTGACGTACTCATCGTGACCAGCAACAGACAAGCGGCCAATGCCATGCCTTGCAACAGCATGAGCCGCCGCCGCTCCAGCAAATCTCCCAGCGGCACCAGCAGCAGTAGCGCCAGCATAGAGCCGGCCTGCGTCGCACCGACCACGGCGCCGATCGCGGCGGTCGATATGCCGAAGTCTGCCGCCAGCACATCCAGCAAGGGCTGGGCGTAGTACACATTGGCAACGCTGATGCCTGCGGCGCTTGCGAACAACATGATCAGCCCGCGCGGCAAAGCCACGGCCTTGGCATCGCCTGGATTTTTCGCATTGATTTCGCAAACTGCCATAGACCCCATTCAGTTTCAAATAAAAACCAGTTGGAGTGTAGATGCATAAGTTTTAAAATGCAACCAGATTGAATTGATGCATCGCTCCGATGTGTCGCATGAACAAGCCGCGCGCCGGGAACGATATGAAGACCGTCAAAACTGAAGTCTCTACCCAAGAATATTCCAGCTACGCCGAGCACTGCCCGGTCGGACGCTCACTCGATCTGATCGGCGACCGCTGGGCCTTGCTGATTGTGCGGGATGCGATGGATGGACTGCGCCGCTTCGGCGAGTTTCAGAAGAACCTGGGCGTGGCGCGCAACATCCTTGCCGACCGGCTGAAGAAGCTGGTGGATGCCGGCGTGCTCGACAGCGTACCGGCCTCGGACGGCAGCGCCTATCAGGAATATGTACTGAGCGCCAAAGGAGAAGAATTGCTGCCGGTCGTGCTCAGCCTGCGCCAATGGGGCGAACGGCATCTGTTCGGCGCCGGCGAAAAGCATTCCCGGCTGGTTGAAAGAGAAAGCGGCAAGCCGGTGGCGGCCCTGCAAGTACAGGCCAGCGACGGCAGGCCCCTGGCCGCCGCCGATGTCATGGTAAGGAAAGCCCATGCTGCCGCCCCGCGCAAACTCAAGCGCTGATCGACAGGCTATGCGCTAGCGGCAAAGTTGCTTGCGACACGCCTCGCATTGCGGACAAGGTCGACAACTCGGCCCCGATCTCAAACACGCTGACCAGCTGCGCCAGTTCAGCGGCCTGATCGCGCAGCGATTCGGCGGCGGCCGAGGCCTCTTCCACCAATGCGGCGTTTTGCTGAGTCATCGCGTCCAGATCGCCCAGAGCGCTGTTGACCTGATTGATGCCGGCATTCTGTTCGCTGGCAGCGGCAGTGATTTCATTGATGAGACCGCTGACGCGGTGCACGTCGCCGACGATCTCCTGCATGGTGGCGCCGGCCTGGCCGACCTGTTGCGAACCGGCGGCGACGGTGTGCATGGAACTGTCGATCAGTTCGCGGATTTCGCGCGCGGCCTGGGCTGAACGTTGCGCCAGGCTGCGCACCTCACCGGCCACCACCGCAAAGCCACGGCCCTGGTCGCCGGCGCGCGCGGCTTCCACGGCGGCGTTGAGCGCCAGAATATTGGTCTGAAAGGCGATGCCGTCGATCACACTGGTGATCTCGGCGATCTTCCTGGAGGACGCCGAAATCTGCGCCATCCGCTCCACCACGTCGCCCATCGCCTTGCCGCCGCGCGTAGCGGTTTGCGCCGCCTGCGCCGCCAGCTGGCTGGCCTGTTGGGCCGTACCGGCCGACTGCGCGATGGTGCCGGTGAATTGCTCCATGCTGGCGGCAGTGATTTGCAGATTGCCGACCGTTTGCTCGGTACGGTGCGCCAACTCCTGATTGCCGCTGGCGATTTCCGAAGTGGCCACCGAGACTGAGCCCACGCCGCTGCGCACGCGCGCAACCAAGGTGCGCAAACCATCCGACATGCGTTCCAGTGCCTGCTGCAGCTGGCCGAACTCATCACGCCGCGCTGCGCCTGGCGCAGGCTCGTCGCGCAGCAGATTGCCGCGTGCGATTTTTTCGGCAAGCTCGATGGCTTGCTTCAAGGGCCGCGTGATGGAGCGCGCCAGTAGATGCGACATCAATATGCCGGCGGCCAGCAACGCCAGCGCGCATGCCAGGCCTATCATCATCAGCTGGCGGCGCTGCTGCGCCACTTGCCCGAGCACCGCGTCGCGCTGCTGTTCTTCCAGCGCGACGAACTTGCGCAGGGCGCCGTGGTAAGCGGCAATCGCCGGTTTCAGATCATGTTCGATCATGCTTTGGGTGCCGCCGATATCACCCTTGTAGGATAGCTCGCGGGTCTTGCCGGCGACGCCGTTGACCGTGCTGCGCGCCGCATCCACATTGCCCAGGGCGCTGCGGTCGGCAGCGCTCAGATCCTGCGCCGCAATCTGCTTGCCCATGGCCAGCGTCTGTTCCATGCCGGCCTGCGCATCCTGTTCATAGCGCATCGCCAGATCGCCGTCGGAGGTATTGAGCGCCGCCACCATGCGTTCGCTGGTCAGCTCGGCGGTGCCCAGCCAGCGCACCGCGGAAATGATGCGTTGATCGTATTCACGCACCTGCTCCTGCGCGTGCTCCATCGAGCGCGCCGAGTAGTATTGCGTGACCGCCGCGACGGCGATCATCGCCACCAGCAGGCCGGTGATGCCGGCCGACAGCCGCACCGAAACACGTACATCATTCCATTTCATTCCGCTTCCCCTTGATTGATTTTGTTGCTCGCTGCCGGATGCGCAGGCCTCTTGATGCCTAATGCGAGCGCAGATCGGCCAGGAATTTCTGTGCGCGCGGGCTTTGCGGGCGCGCGAAGAAATCTTCCGGCGTGCCGGTCTCCACCATGCTGCCCTGATCCATGAACCAGACGCGATCGGCCACTTCGCGGGCAAAGTTCATTTCATGCGTGACGCAGATCATGGTCATGCCGTCGCGCGCCAGGCTCTTCATCACTTGCAGCACTTCGCCCACCATTTCCGGATCGAGCGCGCTGGTCGGTTCGTCAAACAGCATGGCCGGCGGATTCATCGCCAGCGCGCGGGCAATCGCCACGCGCTGCTGCTGGCCGCCGGACAACTGACCGGGAAAGGAATCGCCCTTGGCTGCCAGACCGACGCGCTCCAGCAGCTCCAGCGCACGCACACGCGCATCGGCGCGCTTTTGCCCGAGCACGTTCATGGGCGCCATCATGATGTTTTCCGCCACCGACAGATGCGGAAACAGATTGAAACTCTGGAACACGAAGCCGACTCGCGCGCGGAAATGATTGAGGTCGAGCCTGGGCGCATAGATATCCTGGCCGTCGAACACGATGCGGCCTTTCTGGATTTCTTCCAGCCGGTTGACCGTGCGGATCAGGGTCGACTTGCCGGAACCGGAAGGACCGCAGACCACCACCACTTCGCCGCGTGCAACTTCAGCGCTGACATCGGCCAGCGCGTGATAGCTGTCGTACCACTTGTTGACCTGTTCGAAGGAGATCATCGTTTTGGCATCGCCAGGGGAGTTCGTCGCCATGATTGGTTTTCCGTAGTGAAGTTTGGAGGTAGGCGGATTGTTCAGACCGGCACCGGCGGCGCAGTCAGCGGTGTGGCGGCAGCCGGGCCGCCGGCCGTGCGTCTGGCGGCGATGCGCTTTTCCAGCGCACGCGCCAGGCGGGTCAGCATGAAGCACAGCACGAAATAGATCACCGCCAGCAGGATGAAGACCGGGAAGGGCTTGGTCAGCAGAGTGCTGTTGATCTGGTTGGCGGCGAAGGTCAGTTCATTGACGCTGATCACGTAGCCCAGCGAGGTCTCCTTGATGTTGGAGACGAACTGGCTGACCATGGCCGGCAGCATGTTGTACAGCGCCTGCGGCAGAATCACCTTGAAGGTGGTCTGCAGGTAGCTCATGCCGAGCGCGCGCGAGGCCTCCATCTGGCCCTTGGGCAAACCTTCGATGCCGGCGCGGATCACTTCGGCGAGATAGGCCGCTTCGTAGATCACCAGCGTCACCAGCATGGTGGTGAAACCGGAGACCGTGCGGCCGATCAGCAGCGGCACGAAAAAGTAGACCCAGAAGATGAACATCACCAGCGGCACGCCGCGCACCACGTAGATGATCACCGTGGCCGGTGCGCGCACGAAACGCAAGGGACTGACGCGCGCCACCGCCAGCAGCACGCTGACGGGAAACGCCAGCAGCAGGCCGGCGATGGACAGCAGCAGCGTGATCGCCAGTCCGCCCAGCGGGCCGTTGGGATACTGGCCGATCAGCAGCAGCACCCAGTTGTCGCGCAAAATAGAGTAGATATCGGTCATGGCCTGTCTGTATTCCTGAAATCCTGAAATCCCGAGAGTCGGATGGGAGCGGGTAAAACTGGCGAAGCTGGCGAAACTAGCGGGTCCGGATGCGGTAGCGGTTTTCCAGCGCCGCGCCGGCCGCCATGATCAGCAGCGAGATGCCGAGATAGATGGAGGTGGAGACCAGATAGGTTTCGACGGTGTGGAAAGACTGGCTTTCGATCTCGCGCGTAGCGTAGGTCAGCTCGGCCACACCGATCACCATCGCCAGGCTGGTGTTCTTGAACAGCAGCACGCTGTAGCTGACCAGCGTCGGCAGCGCAATGCGCAGCGCCTGCGGCAGGATGATCAGGCGCGAGGCCTTGAGGTAGCTCAGACCGAGCGCGCGCGCCGCCTCCATCTGCGAAGGCGGAATCGAACGGATGCCGGCGCGCAGGCCTTCCGACATATAGGCGCCCATCGCTAGCCCGACCGCGATCACGGCGAACACGAAGTCGCTCTGATGCATGTTGATCCACAGTTGCCAGGACTCCGGCAGCAGCGTCGGCAAAGCGAAATACCAGAGAAAGATCTGCACCAGCATGGGCACGTTCTGGTGGTATTCGACGTAGGCGGCAACACCGTATTCGGCGATGCGGTTGTTGCTCATGCGGATGACCGCCAGCACGATACCGACCACCATGGCCAGCAGCCATGAATAGGCGGTCAGCTTGAGCATGGTGATCACGCCCTCGATGATCATGCGCGGATAGTCGTCGCGCAGCAGCACCGAAAAATCGAGTTTGAGCGGCATGGGAGAGACCTCTTGAAAACCATGGCGCCGCATCCCGGTTCAGAATGAGACTGAGGCGGATGCGGCGCACGGCAGCGGCGCCTGAAGCGCCGGCTGCGAAAATGACGAACGGGCGAGCGACAGATTGCTGCTGCGCTCTGCATGGGATCGCAGCAGCAATGTCCTCAACAGACGAGGTCTGATCAGCCCTTGATCGGCTCGATCTTGAAGCCGCGCTGCAGCTTGTACTGCGTGCCGGTGCCCAGCCACTTGTCGAAGATCTGCTTGGCTTCGCCGGATTTTTCCATGCCTTCCAGCACGCCGTTGACGTACTTGATCATGCCGGTTTCTTCCTTGCGGATGCCGATACCCCAGTATTCATTGCTCAGCGCCGGCGTCAGGATGTCGATCGGCGAGCTGCCTTCGACCTGCTGCTGGAATTTCACCAGCATCAGTTCGGATACGGCGAAACCTTCGACCTTGCCTTGCTGCATGGCGAGAAAAGCCGCCGGCGGGTCCTGGAAAGTGATGGTGGAGGCAGTCGGGATGGCCTGACGCACGGCGATTTCCGAGGTCGAACCCTTGGTGGCGCTGACGCGCTTGCCGGCCAGATCAGCCGGCGCCTTCAGACCCGAGGTGCGCTTGGCCGCAACCTTTTGCAGGCTGACGTAGTAGGCATCGGAGAACGCGATCTGCTGTGCGCGTTCGGCAGTCCAGCCCAGATTGGCGGCGACGATGTCGACGCGGTTCTGCTGCAGCTCGGGCACGCGTGCGGCGACCGAGATCATCTTCAGCTCCAGCTTCACGCCCAGGCTCTTGGCCACGGCCTTACAGAAATCGACGTCGTAACCCTGGATTTCGCGGGTTGACGGATTAGGGAAGCTGAACGGTTCGGCTGTACCGAGCGTGCCGCAGATCAGCGTGCCCTTTTGCTTGATGTCGGCCAGCTGATCCGCCGCTGCCGAGAAGCTGGCTGCCAGCAATGCTGCTGCGAGAACTGATTTCTTGAAAATGGACATGGTCCCTCCGCTGTTCAGATTTGATTGATTGTGTAGCCGCCCCGCTGCATCGCTGCAGCAAACCTGCGCCATCGATATGGCACATGGCGCGGACGACTTTGGTTTGTGCTGCCTGTTTACTTCCTGATGCCAGGTGTTTTCTGCCTGCGTTCTTACCTGCGTTCTTACCTGCTTATTTCCTGCTTATTTCCTGCTTGTTGCCTGGCTTACTGCTCCCCTGCGATTCAACACTGCTGCATTTCTTATCCGGCTTTCAATTGCGCCACGGCATCCGCCAGCTGCGCGCAGCCTTTTTCGATCTGCTCCATGGAGGTCGCGAACGACACGCGCAGATATCCCGCCTGGCCGTACGACGTGCCGTCGATGGTGGCGACCCCGGCCTGCTCGAGGAAATACAGCATGACCTCGACGTCGTTCTGCAAAGGCTTGCCTTGCGGCGTGATGCGGCCGATCAGAGCTTCGACGCTGGGGAAGGCGTAGAACGCGCCATCCGGACGCTTGCAGGCGATGCCGGGAATGGCGTCCAGCAGCTCCACCATGCGCACTGCGCGCGCGGCGAACAGCGCGGCGCCTTCGGCCACGCATTGCTGCGGCCCGTTGAGCGCCACCACTGCTGCCGCCTGGCACATGGCGCCGGGGCAAGTGGTGCTCTGCGAAATCAGCAGCGCCAGCGCCTTCATCAGCACGCGCGGGCCGGCGCCGTAGCCGATGCGCCAGCCAGTCATGGCATAGGCTTTCGACATGCCGTTGACCACCAGCGTGCGCGCAGTCAGCGCCGGCTCAACTTGCAGAGGAGACAGATGTCGCGCACCGCCGTAGACGAAATGCTCGTAGATTTCGTCGGTCATGAGCCATACCTGCGGATGGCGCATGAGCACTTCGCACAAGGCTTGCAGTTCGCTTTCGGTATAGACCGCGCCGCTGGGATTGTTGGGCGTGTTGAGCACCAGCCAGCGGGTGCGCGGCGTGATGGCGGCTTCCAGTGCGGCGGCGCTCAGTTTGAAACCCTGGGCGGCGGCGCTGGGCACGATCACCGGCGTGCCGCCGTTGATCGCCACCATGTCCGGATAAGACACCCAGAACGGCGTCGGGATGATGACTTCGTCGCCGTCGTTGAGCGTTGCAGCGAACGCATTGTAAATGATGTGCTTGGCGCCGTTGCCGACCACGATGTCTTCCGGCGCATAGTGCAGCGTGTTTTCGCGCGCCAGCTTGTCGACGATGGCCTGGCGCAGCGCCGGGGTGCCGGTCGATCCGGTGTAGCGCGTGTGGCCTTCGTGCAAGGCGGCGACGCCGGCTTCGACGATGTGCGGCGGCGTCGGGAAATCGGGTTCGCCGATGGTGAAATCGGTGATGCTGCGGCCGGCGGCGCGCAGGGCGTCGACACGCGCCTTGGCGGCCATGCTGGGCGATGGTTTGACGCTATCGAGACGGTGGGCGAGCTGCTTGTCCAATCAGATACTCCGGAAACGAAGGGTGAAAATGAGGTCGAGGTGCGGCCCGGATAATCAGGCCGGCACGATCGGGATGAAGAAGCGGGCAGAACCTCTTCATCACTGAAAAAAGAAGAAACGCGCGGGCGGCGGCCGCAGCGCATCACGCCTTGCAGATCACAGGCCGAAGGGCGTCAGCGTGCGCGCCAGCCATGCCTGTTCGACCTTGCCGTTGGCGATCTCGGCCTTGATGGCGTCTTCGAAGGCGGCGGTTTTGGCGGCAGCCGCAATCAGGCTATCGGCCTGCGCCGGCGCGAAGGCCACGATGCCGTCTTCATCGCCGACGATGACGTCGCCCGGCTCAATCACCTGGCCGCCGACCGTGACCGGCACATTGATCTGACCGGGGCCGTTCTTGTAAGGCCCGCGATGATTGACGGCGCGCGCATAGCAGGGAAAATCCGCAGCCACGAAGGCGGCGCTGTCGCGCACCGCCGCATCCAGCACGAAACCGGCGCAACCGCGCTGCTGCGCGTACAGCATGATCAGCTCGCCCACCAGCGCATTGCTGGTATCGCCGCCGCCATCCACCACCAGTACATGGCCCGGCTGCAGCATCATCAGCGCCTTGTAGATCACCAGGTTGTCGCCGGGACGGGTCTTGACCGTGAAGGCGGTGCCGACCAGCTTCTTCGACGGATGAATGCGCTGCAGGCCGCGCACGCCGGACAAGCGCTGCAGGTTGTCGCTCAGATGTGAAACCACGATGCCTTGCAGGGCCTCAATGACGGGCGCGGCAAGCAGCGCCGGAGCCGGGTTGATGACGAAATTCTGAGGTGCGGAAACTGAAGTTGCGGGCGTGACGGAAGCAGTCATTGTCATCTCCATTATTGGTTTTAGTTGATCGATGACCGCATCATAGGAGCGGGGAAAAACAAAAAAAAGCGATATTTAATTATAATAATCAATCACTTTTTGGAATCAATCGTTTTTTAGCGTGAAGGCGCGGGCAAGATGTTTTCATTCAAGCAACTGGAAGCGCTGTACTGGATCGCCACGCTGGGCGGCTTCGCGGCTGCCGCGCGCAAACTCAACACCACACAGTCGGCGGTGTCCAAACGCATCAAGGAACTGGAGGCCAGTTTCGATACCCCGCTGTTCGACCGCGACCAGCGCCAGGCGCGGCTGACCGAAAAAGGCGAAGAGATGCTGCTGATTGCGCGCCGCCTGCTGGAGCAGCGCGACGTCGCGGTGGAGCAGTTCAGCAAACCCGAAGTGATCGAACGGCGTCTGCGCATCGGCGTCACCGAACTGACCGCGATGACCTGGCTGCCGCGTCTGGTGCGCCGCATTCATCAGCACTATCCGCGCGTGATCATCGAGCCGGATGTAGACCTCAGCGTCAACCTGCGCGACAAGCTGCTCAACGACGACATGGACGCCATCATCGTGCCCGATGCTTTCGCCGAACCGGGTCTGTCGGCGCTGCCGCTGGCCAGCGTCAAGAGCGTGTGGATGGGCAAGCCGGGGCTGGTGAAAAACAGCGGGCCGCTGCGCATGCACGAGCTGGCGTCGCAGACCATCCTGACCCAGGGCAACAAATCGGGCACCGGCATCATCTATGATCGCTGGATCAAATCGCAGTCGATCTCGCCGGCCAATTCGCTGAGCTGCAGCAGCGTGGTGGCCTTGATCGGGCTGACCGTATCGGGCATGGGCGTCAGCTATCTGCCGTACAACTGCCTGCGCTCGCTGATTGAAAACGGCGCGCTGGAGGTGATCGAAACCACGCCGGCGCTGCCGGAGATTTCCTATGTCGCGCTGTATCGCGGTGAGCGCAAGAGCAGCTTCATCTCGTCGATTCTGATGCTGGCGCAGGAATGCTGCGAGTTCTCCGATCTGTTCCAGATCGAGGATCTGAGCCGCGATGGCAGCGGCAAGAAACGCCGGCCCTCCTTGTTTGAATGAGTTGTAAGCAAGGAGTGCTGGAAGTGTTGCGCGCTGAAAAAAACACCGGCCCAGGCCGGTGTTTTCAATTTGCTACAGGCGTCTGATCAGCCATCCAGCCCGTGCGGCTGCAAGACCTTGGTCAGCCAGCTCTGCTCCAGCTTGCCGTTGGCGATCTCGGCCTTGATGGCCTCTTCCACGGCAGCGGTCTTGCGCGCGGCCGCGATCAGCTGCGGCGCCGCCGACTGCGGAAAGGAGACCACGCCGTCTTCGTCGCCGACGATCAGATCGCCGGGCTGAATCACCTGCCCCGCCAGCGTGACCGGCACATTGATTTCGCCGGGACCGTGCTTGTAGGGGCCGCGATGGCTGACCGCGCGCGCATAGCAGGGAAAATCCGCCGCTTCGAACGCGGCCGTGTCGCGCACCGCCGCATCCAGCACGAAGCCGACACAACCGCGTTGCTGCGCGTACAGCATGATCAGTTCACCCACCAGCGCGTTGGTCGGATGGCCGCCGCCGTCCACCACCAGCACGTGGCCGGGCTGCATCATCGTCAGCGCCTTGTAGATCAGCAGATTGTCGCCGGGCCGGGTCTTGACCGTGAAAGCGGTGCCGACCAGCTTGCGGCTGCGATGGATGCGCTGCAGCCCGCTCAGGCCCGACAGCCGTTGCAGATTGTCGCTGAGATGCGAGACCACGATCTCGCGCAGGTCCGCGCAGAGTTGTTCATCGGCCAGCGCCGGCGCCGGATTGATCAGAAAAGGAGATGCCGTCATGCGAATACCTCGATAGAAACAAGAACAGGTTCAGAAAACAAATCCGGAAACAATCCCTCCGACGGCCGTCAGCACGTCCTCAGATGCGGCTGCTCAGCCTAACCAGTTGCCCCGGCTCGATTTGGTCGAGCGCGGTGATGCCGAGCATGGCCATGTTGCGCGAGACTTCATCGGCCAGCAGCGTCAGCGCCCGGCTGACGCCGGCTGCGCCGCCGATGGCTGCGGCATAGGCGAACGGCCGGCCGGCAAACACGCATCTGGCGCCCAGCGCCAGCGCCTTGATCACGTCGCTGCCGCGCCGCACGCCGCTATCCATCATCACCGGAATATCCGGGCAGGCCGCGACCACCGCCGGCAAGGCCAGCAAGGGTGCGATGGCGCCATCCAGCTGGCGGCCGCCGTGGTTGGAGACAATCACGCCGTCGGCGCCGCAGTCGCGCGCCAGCCTGGCGTCGTCCGCCGCCAGCAAGCCCTTGATCACCAGCGGGCCCTGCCACATGGCGCGAATCTTCTTGAAATGCGCCCAGTTGAGATGGCCGCGATCGGCAAAATCGCGCACCACGCTGGGCGACATGATGGGCGCACCGCGCGTGGCGTAATTGTTTTCGAAATGCGGCATGCCATGCAGCGCGATGGTGCGCAGGAAGGTGCCGAACAACCAGCGCGGATGGGTGATGCCATCCCAGGCCAGGCGCAGGCCGGGGCGCATCGGTGTGGAAAAACCGGTGCGCACATTGTTTTCGCGATTGGCGGCGACCGGCGTATCGACGGTGATCACCAGCGTGCCGAAACCGGCCGCCTTGACGCGCTCGATCAGCGCTTCGATCTTGGCATCCTCGCCCGGCAGATAGGCCTGAAACCAGCTCTCAGGTGCAGCTTGCGCCACCTCCTCCAGCCGGATCAGCGAAGAGCCGCTCATGACCATCGGCACACCGGCCTGCGCCGCCGCCTGCGCCAGCACCAGATCACCGCGATAGGCCGACAGGGCGCTCAGGCCGACCGGCGCAATGCCGAACGGCGAGGCATAGGTCTTGCCGAACAGCGTGATCGACTGGGTGCGCTGCGACACATTGCGCATCACGCGCGTCTCAAAAGCGTAGTGCGAAAAGGCCGAGCGATTCTGCTGCAGCGAAAAATTGGTTTCGGCGGCGCCGGCGATGTAGCCGAACACCGGACGCGGCAGAAAACGACGCGCCGCTTCTTCAAAGTCATCCAGGCACAGCAACTGCTGCAGATGCCTGGGCACTTTGGCCGGCGAGGTAATTTTTGTCTGAGTCATGTGGATGTGGTTTGCCTGGGGAGAGCGGCCGCCCGCTGGCTCAAATGTTCAATTGCTCAATTGAAGCGGGGAGCCAGCGGGCTGGCGCGGCATCATTCTTGTATCGGTTCGGCAATGGTAGCCAGAATCGCGAAACTGAGCAGCGAACCGATCGCCATGAAGGCAAACACATAGCTCCAGCCGTAAGTGTCGAGCAGCATGCCGGTGGCCAGGGGCGCGCACGCGCCGCCGATTTGGCCGCCCATGTTGACCACCGAGCTGGCGACCGGGAAGATTTTCTTGTCGGTCACGCTCATCGGGTAGGCCATGTAGGCCGAGTAACCGATGCTGAGCAACACGCCGGTGGCGAACAGCAGCATGCCGTAGCGCAGCGGGTCGGCCGGCGAATTGATCAGCAGATACATCATGCCGGCGGTGGCCAGCGCCGACAGCATCATGCCCGGCTTGCGGCGCTTGGCCAGCAGACGGTCCGACAGCAGACCGCCCAGCAGATTGCCGATGACTGCGCCTATCCACGGCGCCGAGGCGACCAGGCCCATGTTCATCACCGAGAATTTCTTGACGGTCAGCAGATAGGTCGGAATCCAGGCCAGCAGCACATTGGAAATGCCGAGCTGGAAGCAGTAACCGAGCGCACAGCCGATGATGTTCCAGGATTTGAAGACGCTCTTGCTGTCGGTCAGTTGCGGCACCCGGCGTGCGCGGATCAGATAGTCCAGCCAGGCCGGCACGGTCTTGCGCACGGTGGCAGAAGCCGAGGCGCCGGCGCCCCTGGATTCGGTGATGTACTCCAGTTCTTCGGGCGAACAGAAGCGGCTCTGGGAAGGATGATTGGTCACCAGCAGATACCAGATCACGGAAAAGATCAGCCCCGGAATCGCAAAGAAAATGAAGATTTCACGCCAGCCCCAGGCCGCGATGATGAGTGCGCACAACGGCGGCACGATCACCGGGCCGAACTTCACCGCCGACAGGAAGATGCCGCTGGCGGTGCCCTTTTCATGCGGCGGAAACCAGTTGTTGATGGTGGAGGCGATGCCGACCGGCAGCGGGCCTTCGGCCAGACCCAGCGCGAAGCGATAGATCTTGAGCGCAATGATCGACGAGGTGGTGCCGATCAGTCCGGTGAAAAGCGACGTCAGAATCATCGCGCCTGAAAAGATCTTGCGCACGCCGAAACGGCTGGTGGCAAAGCCGGACGGCAATTGCGCCAGCGCATAGCCGAACAGGAACAGGCTGAGCAGCGCGCCGGCCTCGGTGTTGCTCATCGCGAATTCCTTGCGGATGAAAGGCAAAGCCACGCCGATGTTGGCGCGGTCGGCAGCGGCAATCGTATAGATCAGAAAGATCATGCCGGCCACCACCCAGCGGAAGCCGGGTACTTTTCCGCGCGCGGCTTGAGTTTGCGACGGCGTGCCTGCTTGCGCCGCAGCGCTTGCGTCCTGTTTTACGTTCATGTCTGGCGATCTCCATTCATTGTTGTATTGGATGGAGAGAAGTCTCTACGCCTTCGCGCCGACCGTGCGAACACGGTGCACGGTGGGGCCGGCCTTGAGACTTGCACGCGCTGTGGCTGCCCTTTGCCGTGGATAGCAGCCGCTTGCGCACAAGACCGGGCCGCTGCTGCGACGCGCATCTCTTCCATCCCTGCATCCCCGCCGTGTTTCTTGCTTTTGTTGGGCGGGCCAGAACCAGTGTCATTCAGAAGCGGGTTCTATGGGCGGATAATAGATAAGCCAAATCAGGCAGTAAAATGAGTATTTCGCCCATAAAATAGTCGCATATGGACTATTTAAGCCAATTTGGCGGCGGAATTCCCGTACCCACAGGCTCATTCCATGTTCGCTCTCGCCATCGAAACCTATCTAGCCGTCGTCCGCAACGGCAACCTCAGCCGCGCCGCGCAAGAGTTGCACCTGACCCAGACCACCATCAGCAAGCGCCTCAAGGCGCTGGAAGAAGAGCTGGGCATGGTATTGATCGAGCGCGGCAAGGGCATGCGCCAGTTGCGCATGACGCATGCCGGCGAGGAGTTCTGCAAGATCGCCGAACAATGGAGCCTGCTGTCGCGCGAGGCCCGCATCCTCAAATCGCAGGGGCCGACGCTGTCGCTGACGGTAGGCGCGGTGGATAGCCTGAACGTGTTCGTGCTGCCGCCGGTGTATCAGGCGCTGCATGCGCAGCAGCGCTCGCTGAAGATAGAAATCCAGACGCTGCATTCGAATGAGATGGTGGAGAAAATCGAAAAACGCCAGCTCGACGTCGCCTTCTCGCTGCAGGACAGACCATCCGCGCAAGTCGATTTCAGCGTGTTCTTTTCCTCGCCGATGGTGGTGCTCACACCGGCGGCGGGCGCCGCGACGGCCGCATCTGCGCGCGGCAGGCGCAAGCGCAATGCCTGGCCCGATCCGGCCGACGCGGTGCATCCGGGCGAGCTCGATCCCAACGAAGAACTCTTCATCCCCTGGGCGCCGCCCTTCAACACCTGGCACGATCAGTGGTGGAATCCGCTGACGCCTTCGCGCATCAAACTCGACAGCGGCCACCTGATTCTGTCGATGATGCGCGAACCGCGCCAATGGGCCATCGTCCCGCTGTGGATCGCACAAGCGGCGCAACGCCGCGGCGACTACCTGATCCGGCCCTTGAGCGACACCCCGCCGCCCTACACCTGCTACCGCCTCACCCACAAGCAACCGACCAGCTCCACCGTGCGCGCGTTGAAAATCTTCGATCAGTATTGCACTGCGGTGTTTGATGGTGAGGCAAAGGCGGCGGGTTTTTTGCGGGGGTGAATTGAACCCTCGGCAATGTCCGCAAAGTGCACAGGCAAAAAAAAAGCCGGACGAATCCGGCTTTCAAATCGGCGGGACTGCATGTGATGCAGATCCCGCCGCCATTTCTTTATTGAATCAAAAGCTTATTGGCCCTTGTTCAGGTCGCTCTTGTCTTTCGGCGTGGCGGCCAGCTCAGCGTTACGCTGGGCAGTGGAGTCGGCCTTTTCATTCTTCAGCGACTTCTTGGCGGACTTCTTGTCGGACTTGTACTCGGCCTTGGCTTCCTTCTTCTTGGCCTTGTAGTCGGCCTTGGCGTCGGAATCGGCCTGGCGCTTTTGCACGAACGGGTCGGTGGTCGGCGCAGTCGAAGGCGCTGCGCTTTGCGCCATCGCGGCGCCGGTCATGGCCATGAAAATGGACGAAATGAGAATGTGGCGTGCTTTCATATTATTGATCTCCTTGGCTTCGTAATTAGGAATGTCATGTTGCTGTGACCGTCACGTCGGCGACAGTCATGCGGCTCATTCAATATACAAAAATGCACAGCCGCGCTATGTCGGACAAGCGCTGATATTGCGCTTCGCCGACCTCGCAAAACAGAGAAAGCAAGGCATCGTCCGACAGCGGATCTCTGATATCTGGCGGCAATCCGCGGGTTGGACGCGCCGAATTCTCATGGCGCCGGAAATCCGCAGGCAATATGGCGGCTGTTCGGGAAACATGCCCACCCCGCAATTGCCGCTATCATCTCTATCCCGCCCATCCCTGCAATCCTGGCATGGGCGGCGAAGCTGCTGCACTGACGCATTCACCTCCTCGCATTCACCTCCTTTTATCCCTAGCGAAATGATTGAACCTGATATCAAACTGGCGCAGCAACTGTTCGAGCAATTGCGCGCCGAGAGTTTCGACGGCATCGGCATCACGCGCGATACCTATGGCGCCGGCGAGCAGCGTGCGCATGATCTGATGGCGCAGACGGCGCGCGCGCTGGGACTGGAAGTGCGCACCGACGCTGCACTCAATCTCTACATGACGCTGCCGGGCAGCGACCGCAATGCGCCGGCGGTGCTGACCGGTTCGCATCTGGACTCGGTGCCGCGCGGCGGCAATTACGATGGCGCGGCCGGCGTGGTGGCGGGTCTGAGCGTGCTGGGCGGCTGGGTCGCCGCCGGTCTGCAACCGCACTGCGACGTCACCGTGATGGGTGTGCGCGCGGAAGAAAGCGCCTGGTTTCCGGTGTCGTACATCGGCAGCAAATCGGCCTTCGGTCTGCTGCCGGCCGAGGCCCTGGACATCAGGCGCATGGACACCGGCATCAGCCTGAGCGAGCATCTGCGCCAGCATGGCGGCAACCCCGAAGGCATCGCCGCCGGCGAGGCTTATCTGAGCGCAGACAAGATCCGCTGCTTTCTGGAACTGCATATCGAACAGGGGCCGGTGCTGGTTGAAGAGCAACTGGAAGTCGGCGTGGTCACCGGCATCTGCGGCAGCCTGCGTTATCGCCATGCACAGGTGTTCGGCAGCTATGCCCACTCCGGCGCGACGCCGCGCTCGCATCGCAGCGATGCGGTGGTGGCGCTGGCCGAGGTGATTTCCCGGCTGCAGCAGCATTGGGCCAATATGGAAGCCGCCGGCCACGAAATGACGCTGACCTTCGGCCAGGTCAACACGGATGTGCAGCAGGCGGATATCAGCAAGGTCTCGGGCCTGGTCAATTTCAGCATCGACATGCGCTCGCGCAGTCCGCAAGCGCTGGCGCTGATGGATCAGCATCTGCAAGCCGCCATCGCGCAGGCCACGCAAACGCATGGCGTGCGCTTTGAACTGGGCGAGCGCACCGGCAGCAAGGAAGCCGAGATGGATGCAGGCCTGCGCAACATCATGCAACTGGCGGCAAAAGAATTGCAACTGAGCCACCGCGAATTGCCCAGCGGCGCCGGCCACGATTCGGCGCTGTTCTCGAATCAAGGCATTCCGACCGCGATGCTGTTCGTGCGCAACGGCAATGGCAGCCACAATCCCGACGAAGCGATGGACTTACAGGACTTCGCCGGCGGCGCCCGCGTGCTGGCGCGCGTGATGGCTGCGCAAGCCGGACTGGTCTAGCGCAGTGCCATGAACGTTCAGGTGCACAAGGCCGGCCTGCAAGCAATTGCTGGCCGGCTTTTTTTTGACGCCACTGCACATTCATTGCACGCATATTTGTGTTCGCATCAGTCAAGGTTGACACCCGCAATTTCACGTAATAATATTAGTTACATGAAACGAAACGACAGATTATCTGTGGCCTTGCACGTGCTATTGCATATGGCGCAGCGTGCCGACGACCCGATGACGTCCGAAGAAATGGCGGCCTGCGTCGAGACCAATGCAGTGGTGATCCGACGCACCTTCGCCGGCTTGCGTGAAGCCGGCATCGTGACTTCAGTCAAAGGGCATGGCGGCGGCTGGAAGCTGGCGCGCGCACTATCGGAGATCACGCTGCATGAAGTCCAGCAGGCCTTGGACGAGCGCCTGTTCAGCGTTGCAGCCAATGGCGAAAGCCCCGGTTGTCTGGTGGAGCGCGCGGTCAACGAGGCCATCGGCGAAGCGATGGCCGCAGCCAATCGCCTGATGGATGAACGTCTGGCCGGGATCACGCTGGCCGATCTCACGGTCGACGTCAACCGTCTGTTCTGCAAGCAACAGGCAGCGTCCGGAAAGCCTTCGCGCCGCCACTGAGCTATTTCAGAGAAGGTAGTACCGCCACCCGCATCAGAACCCCGTCTGGGGAAGCTTCACTGCGTTCAAACAGTATTCAGCCAGATAGCTAGCCGCCGGCATGAGCAGCGGCCGGGCGACGCTCGTCCTCTCAGACGGCACGCCATCAGCTTGTTTCCTCAAGGAGAATTCCATGCAACATGATGTGATCATCGTCGGCGCCAGTTTCGCCGGCATTTCCGCCGCCATGCAATTGCTGCGCGCACGTTGCACCGTGCTGCTGATCGACAGCGGCAAGCCACGCAATCGCTACGCCAAAAGCGCCCACGGCTTCTTCGCGCAAGACGGCAAATCGCCGTTCGAGCTGCAGCAGGAAGGCCTGCGGCAATTGCTCAAATATCCGACGCTTGAATTCACGCAAGGAGAGGCGACAAGCGCGGACGGCGCCATCGGATCCTTTCGCGTCACGCTGGCGGACGGCAGGCAGTATCAGGCACAGCGGCTGATTCTGGCCACCGGCGTACGCGATGAATTGCCGGCCATCGCCGGCATGCAGGAACGCTGGGGCATCTCGGTGCTGCACTGTCCGTATTGCCATGGGTATGAAGTCAGGGATCAGGCGCTGGGCGTCATCGCAACGTCGCCGATGTCGGTGCACCAAGCGGTGATGATTCCGGACTGGGGTCCGACCACCTATTTCACGCAGGGCCTGTACGAACCCGAGCAAGCCGAGCTGAAGCAACTGCAGACGCGCGGCGTGAAGATAGAGCGCTCGCCGGTGCAGGCCTTGCTCGGTACTGCGCCGCAACTGGAGGGAGTTCAACTGCAGGACGGCCGCGTGATTGCGCTGGGTGCCATCTTCACCGCGCCGAAGACGCACCTGGCCAGTCCGCTGGCTCAACAATTGGGCTGCACTATCGACGATGGCCCGCTCGGCCCGCTTATCCGCGTCGACGACGTCAAACTGAGCAGCGTACCCGGCGTGTTTGCCGCAGGCGATACCGCCAGCATGATGTACAACGCGACGATGGCCTCGTCGTCCGGCGTGATGGCCGGCGTCGCTGCCCATCGCTCATTGATCGAGGCCGCCATGGCCGCCTGAGCGAGCGCCCGGGCGGCGCACTTCAGCCGATGCCGCCGCCGGCCACATACATGATCTGGCCGGTGATGTAGGAAGACTCGGGTGCGGCATAGAAGCAGATGCCGGCGGCCACTTCTTCGGCGCTGCCGAGGCGATCCATGGGCGTGTCGCGCAGACTTTGCACGTAGACGCCGTCCATCCATTCCTTTTCTTGCGCCGACAAGGCATGCGGGTTGCGCGGCGTCGCCCGCACCCCGTTGTCGAGCGCGCCGGGCGAGACGCAGTTGACGCGCACGCCTGAGTCGCCCAGCTCCATGGCCATGCACACCGTCGCGGCATGTACGCCGCCCTTGGCCGCCGAGTACGGCACGCGATGCACGCCGCGCGTGGCGACCGAGCCGACGTTGACGATGGCGCCGCGCTGCTGCTTGCGCATCACCGGAATCACCTCGCGGCAGCTCCACAAGGTCGGCCACAGCGAACGTGTGATTTCCTTCGTCATTTCTTCTTCCGAATATTCCCAGAATGGCTTGGCCCAGATGGTGCCGCCGACGTTGTGCACCGAGATATCGATGCGGCCGAAGCGCTCCACGGTGCGCGCCGCCATCTCGATGGCGCCGCTGTGATGTTCCATGTCCAGCCCCAGCGCCATGGCCGTGCCGCCGGCGCTTTCGATTTCATCGCGCAGCTTGTTGCATTGCTCCAGCGCACGGTCCACCAGCACCAGCTGCGCGCCTTCGCGCGCCATGCGCAAGGCGGTTGCGCGGCCTACGCCTTGCGCGGCGCCGGTCACGATGGCGACCTGGCCCTCAAATCGTTTGTTGCTCATGATTGCGTCCGAATGTGATGTCGAATGTGAAGTCAATTGAAACAGCGGCGGCGCAGACCACGCCACGGTCTGCGCTGCCGCCATGAATCGAGCGCCTTGCTGATTTAGTGCGAAGCCAGCAGCTCGCCCTTGGCGACGCCGCTGCGGGTGCGGATGATCAGCAGGCCGGCTGCTGCCACTGCCAGCGGCGCCACCAGCGCCATGTAATAGCCGGACGGGCCGCCGTGTTCCAGAAACCAGCCGCCGCTGGCCGAGCCGATGATGGCGCCGACGCGGCCCGAAGCAATCGCCCAGCCGGTGGCGGTGGCGCGCAGGGAGGTCGGATAGGCTTCGGCCACCATGTAGTTCAGCACGATCTGCTGGCCGCCAATACCGAGGCCGGTAGCGCCTGCCAGAATGAAGACCAGGGTCCAGTTGGTGCCGCTGTTGGCCAGACCCACCGCCAGCAGGATGCCGAACGTGAACAGGCCGAGCAGCAGCAGGCGGGTATTCACCTTGGGCAGAATGCTGGCCAGCGGAATCGCGCACAGCACAAACACGGTATTGACGGCGACAGTGCCCATCGGCGCTTGCTGCACCGGCAGACCGGTGGCCTTGAGCACAGTCGGCAGCCACGACAGGAACATGAACCACGCCACCCAGTTGAACAGATAGATAGTCCAGATCGCCACGGTATTGCGCGCCAGACCTTTGGCGAAGAGCGAAGAGACGCTGGTCTTGACATCTTTTTCCGGCAGCGAGTAAGCCGCGTCGGCGGCAATCTGCACGCCGGTGATGCGGGTCAGGATGCGGGCGATGCGCGCGCCGTCATCGGCGGACTTGCGGCGCGCCATGAATTGCAGCGATTCCGGCAAGGCGAAGAACAGCACCAGCAGCAACACCAGCGGCACCGCGCCGCCGACCATGAAGATGCCTTCCCAGCCGATCACCGGCAGCATGCGCGCGGCCAGCAGTCCACCCAGAATCGCGCCGGCCGGCAAGCCGAGCAGAACCGTGGTCATGATGGTGCCGCGCTTGCCCGCAGGGCCGTATTCCGCCGCCAGCGACAAGACCACCGGCGTGGCGCCGCCCATGCCGAGACCGGCGATGAAACGCAGTACCAGAATCTGGTCGGTGGTGGTGGCGAAGGCAGTCGCCAGCGATGCGAAACCGAACAGCGCCACCGCGCCGAGGATGGCCGGACGACGCCCCAGCTTGTCCCCCAGCAGGCCCAGCGACATGGCGCCCAGCACCATGCCGACGATGCCGGCGGTCAGGATAGGCGCCAGTGCGCCGGCGCCGAGTCCGAAGGCCTGAATGATGGAGGGGCCGGTGAAAGCGATGGCCTGGGTATCGAAGCCGTCGAAGATCGCCACCAGAAAGCACAACGCAAAAATGCGCCATTGCAATGACGTCAGCCTGGCGCCGTCGATCAGACCGGGAATGGAATAGGGCTTGCTCATAAGGTCTCCGAAATTGTTATTGGTATGTGCAGTGAATCAGGCAGGGTCGCCGCCGTCCGCATCGTCCGATTGCAATGCTGCCGCAACTTGTCCGCCCGTCAGGGAGGTACTGATCGGATCTTGGTCTGAGGGCGATCTTAGTTTTGCGGGCGGGCCGCCGTCCAATACCGTTTTTGAAGAGGCGCATACCTGCCAGGTATAGGCCGGACTGATGCCGGGAATTTGCCGCATTTATTGAGGGCGGCGAGGCAGGTGATGAAATCGCGCCAAAAGCGGCGAGTAACAATGACTTGCGTTCCCCCTATCGGAATGCGTGCCGAGCCGGCATTTTTCAGGTACCAGAGGCAGGCGTTCAAGCTTACCCGGCAAGGCTTTTGAAGCGATATTTATTTGGAAAATGCGATTGCGAGCGCGGCATTGATATCTGCCGATTCTGGCGAGAAAAAATGCCATGAGGAAACTGTGTTGCTTTCCGTTCCGGCGCTATTTCCGGCCTGCATAAAAGCCTGTACTCTGCATCGACGCGCTTCAGCATATCCGGCCAAGAGATATTGCGCAGCGCGTGGAAAACAGCAAAATCAAGTTGCCGATCACACAGTTACGTCCAGGGGGACATCCATGAAATTTCTCAGCAACATGCGGATATCCAACCGCCTGACCTTCGGCTTCGCACTGGTTTTAGTGCTCGCCATACTTTCCACGTCGCTGGCGCTGATCGATTCCAAACGCAATGCGGAAGCCACCCGGCAGATGATGGAGTTGCCGCTGGCGAAAGAGCGCCTGGTGTCCGACTGGTTTGTACTGACCTACTCGGCCATCGTGCGTACCTCGATGATCGCCCGCAGCAGCGACGCTGCGCTGCCGGTCACCTTCAAGGACGACATTGCCGAGAGCGTCGTGCGCGGCAGCGCCATCATCAAGAAGATGGAGCCGCTGCTGGTCTCCGAAGAGGAAAAGGCGCTGTTCAAGGTCATCCTCGATGCGCGCCAGAAGTATCAGAGCGCCAAAGAGCTGGTGATGAACAAGCGCAAGGACGGCGATGCCGATGGCGCCGAAAAGGCCTATAAGGAAAGTTTCGACCCGGCCGCCAAGACCTACGGTTCGCAGGTCAATGCACTGCTGAGCATGCAGCGCAAAACCATCGATGAGATGGCCGCAGCCATCGACCGCAGCAGCAGCCGCAGCATGCAATTGATGGCGCTGCTCGGCGTCTTGCTGATCGCCATCGGCGCGGTCGCGGTGGTCATCATTTCGCGCAGCATCACCACCCCGCTCAAGCGTGCGCTGGATGTGGCCAAGATGGTGGCGGCCGGCGATCTGAGCGCCTCTATCGAACAGCACGGCAAGGACGAAATCGCCGAACTGATGCAGGCGCTGGGCGAGATGAATACCTCGCTGCGCAAGATCGTCAGCGAAGTGCAGCTGGGCACCGAATCGATTTCCAGCGCGGCCAATGAGATCGCCTCCGGCAATTTCGATCTGTCTTCGCGCACCGAGCAGCAGGCCGGCTCGCTGGAAGAAACCGCAGCCTCGATCGAAGAACTGACCTCCACCGTCAAGCAGAATGCCGAAAACGCACACCAGGCCAACCAGCTGGCGATGAGCGCATCCGACGTGGCCAGAAAGGGCAGCGGCATGGTGTCGCAAGTGGTCGATACCATGGGTGCGATCAACAGCTCATCCAACAAGATCGTGGACATCATCAGCGTGATCGACGGCATTGCCTTCCAGACCAATATCCTGGCGCTGAACGCGGCAGTGGAAGCGGCGCGGGCCGGTGAACAGGGTCGCGGTTTCGCCGTGGTGGCGTCGGAAGTGCGCTCGCTGGCGCAACGCTCGGCGGCGGCCGCCAAGGAAATCAAGGTCTTGATCCACGACTCGGTGGAGAAGGTGGACTTCGGCAGCAAGCTGGTCAACGAAGCCGGCGTGACGATGACCGACATGGTCGCCAGCGTCAAGCGCGTGACCGACATCATGGCCGAGATCGCCACCGCCAGTCAGGAACAAAGCGCCGGCATCGAGCAGATCAGCCGCGCGGTGACCGAGATCGACGACGCCACGCAACAGAATGCGGCACTGGTGGAGCAGGCCACCGCAACCTCGGACATGCTGCGCGCGCAGGCCAACAAGCTGGCCGATGCCGGCCGCCAGTTCCGCCTCGGCAATCAGGTCAATCAAGTGAGCGCACACGGTACGGTACGCGGCAAGCATGAAGTGGATATCACGCCGCGGCCGCTGCGATTGACGCCGACGGACTGAGCGCTGCATTGATAGAGAGCGCTGGCGGCAAGGAATATGAAAAAGAAAAAACCAACAACAAGAACGTAAGAACATGCGGCATCGGATTAAAAACCCGATGCTTTTTTTTCGGCCCGAGATGAATTGGGAAGAATCCTGAGAGCTTGATATCGGATTTTGCGGGGTAGCCGGATCTTGCTTGCTCACTCCGGCACGCCAGCTTGAATGTGCTTGAACGACAGCTGCAATACGTTTGAACAAGTCTCCCGCATGAATTCACTTTTGCAGCACTCACGCTCGCCATGTCATATGCGGAGGAATTCTCGCAGGCTGAGATTCATGTATTTTCCTGTATTTTCTTTTTTGCCAACGACAGGCGCAAAGCCTGCTCAGACAAGGATCTCTCCCCACTTCTTGAATTCCGGCCGATCGACTGCAGCTATTGATTGCATCGGTTTTTTGCATGATCAGCCTTAATCGCATCCATTGTTCTCAAAACGAGAATTATGTTTTCCGATCCGCCCTCTTTTTCCCGCGGCTTGCGATCCCTACACTTGGTATCACGATGAAACGCAAGATGACTGAAGCGAAACGCGACAGGTCTGCTTCATCACTCAACTTACCAAGGAACCATCATGAACACCAAGAACATCATTGCAGGTCTGCTGTTGTCCACCATCGTCGGCGCCGCCATGGCAGAAGCTCCCTATCCACCAGAAACCCGCACCGCATCGACTAAGACCCGTGCCGAAGTCATCGCCGAATTGCAGGATGCGCGCGCCAAGGGCCTGATCCCAATCACCGATCAATATCCGGTTGAACAGCCTTTCGTGTCGACCAAGACTCGCGCTGAAGTGATCGCCGAACTGAAGGTGGCGCGCGCCAACGGCGAAATCGCAACCACAGATCAATATCCGGTGGAAAAGCCGTTTCATTCGACCCTGACTCGCGCCGAGGTGATCAATCAACTGAAGGAAGCACAAGCGCAAGGCCAGATCGCTGTGACCGATCAGTATCCTAATCAGGCTCAGGTCATCCAATAATCGCAGCGATCAGATACTGATTCGCTGACGATGAAGACCTCGAGAGCATTGACTGTTCCCTTGCATGTTTTCTTTTCAGAACTGGTTTCAGATTCAGATGTGGATGTAGATTTGGAAGGCGGTCCGCTGTGGCCCGGCAATCATTCCCAGTTGCCCGGCGCCTGACGGTTCCGCCTTTTTTCGTTTCACCGCTACTTTTTGTTTCCTCATTCCTCTCTCCCTTTTCTTTCCCGACTCCTCAGCGTTCTTGCGGCGAGCCGTCGATGATAGTGTCGAGCGCATCCGCTCTGTTTTTGAGTGGCGCATCGCTTGCTATCGGATCGATCGCCGTGCGCAGACGCGGCAGAGCGAGCGGATAATTTTCCGCGATGAAGGCGATCATCTGTTCGCGGATGATGCAGCGCAGATCGAAGGCGGTGCCGGAATCCTGCGCGCTGGTGAGCAGACGAATCTGCATTGAACGCTCACTGGTGTCGGTCACCTGCAACACGCAGACCCGGCCATCCCATTGCGGGATGGACTTGCAGATGCTTTCGAATTTCTCGCGCAGCGGCTGCACCGGCACTGCAAAATCCAGCCACAGAAACACCGTGCCGAGCAAGGTCGCCGAACGATGCGTCCAGTTCTCGAAGGGATTTTCGATGAACCATTGCAGCGGCACGATCATGCGGCGTTCATCCCAGATGCGCACCACCACAAAGGTGCCCGTGATTTCTTCGACGCGCCCCCATTCGCCCTTGACGATCAGCACGTCGTCAATGCGGATAGGCTGCGAAAACGCAATCTGCAGACCCGCGAAAAAATTGCCGAGCACCGGCTTGGCGGCAATACCGGCCACCAGCCCGGCCACGCCGGCCGAGGCCAGCAGGCTGGCGCCGAACTGACGCGCACCGGGCAAGGTCAGCAGCACAAACGCAAAGCCGAGCAAGGCCACGATGAAATAGGCGCTGCGCGTGAGCACGCGGGTCTGGGTCAGGATGCGACGCGCCTTGAGATTGTCGGCAACATCGTAGGGATTCAGCTTGGCCACCGTCTGGCCTATCGATTCGATGCAGCGCATCGCGGTCCAGGTCAGCGCAGCAATCAGCGCCACGGTGCACAGATACGACATCGAGATGATGCCGGGCGTGTCGTCCGGCGCCCCGGTCAGCACCAGCCGCAGCGCAAACAGCACCACCGCGACGCGGCTGGCGCGATACGCCACGCGCGTGGCATTGCTGGTGAAGGGCTTGCCGCGCGCAATGCGTCTGAGCAAGAGAATCGCGGCGCGATGCAACAGCACCGCCAGCACAACCGCGACCGCAGCTGCGGCCAGCACGATCAGGCCCGAACGCAGCGGCCCTTCATGCAGATCGTCCAAAACGTTGAAATTCATACATCCCTTCCCTGTTCTTTTAGCGGATGCGGTGCGCGCTCCATGTTGCAAAGCACACCTGCTCGGGTATGAACCGGGAAGTGGGATTTTGTTTCAGCGGATCTTATTTCGGCTGATGTGCGGATGATATGAAATGAACAAGTATGCGATCCGCGCTACCGTTTTCATCGCCCCTCGGCACTCTCGGCCAACGCCGGATACACCGCCGCCGCCAGCAGACACACGGTATCGACCGCATCGGCCTGCGCCAGCGCCGACGGCAGCGGGCGCTGCGCCAGCAAGGCGCTGTAGGCCGATACTGCGCCGGAACGCCGCTCGAACAGGCCGCTCATCTGCTCCAGCCAGGCCACCAATGCCGGGAACTGCTCCTCGCCGTGGCCGCTGAGCCAGATATGCGTGGCGGCGCCAGCCAGGCGACGCGACAGCGCCAGTGCCGTGCGCGCGCTGCGAATGCGGCTTTCGCTGAGCTGATGGGCGCCGGATTGCTTCTCGCGCATCATCCGCTGCAGCAACAGTCCGGTTTCAATGTTGCTCAGACAAGCTTCGCGCCGCTGGGCATGCATCAGGCGCGCCGGTTCCACTCCTTCACGTTGCGCCTGCGCTTGCGGATCGAGCGCGGCGCGCAGATAGGCCAGATTGACCAGGATCATGCGCGACAGCTGCCCATGCAGATTCACATCCTGCCGCCGCGGCCAGAACAGATAGCTGGCCAGAATCGCGATCAGCACGCCGATCACATTGTTGCCGCCGCGCAGCAGCGCATTGCTCAGCTGATTGTGCGGATCGACCGCCACATCCGCCACCAGCACGAACACCGGCGTCAGAAACGTGGCATACAGACCATAGCTGACCGGGCGCAGCGCCATGGTCAGCACCGTCAATGGAAACACCAGAATCGCAAAGGCCAGCGGCGAATGAATCAGCAGACAGAGCAGCACCGCCAGCGCGCCGCCGACCACGCTGCCGATGGCGCGCTCCATGCTGCGTGACCAGCTATCGGCAATCGAAGGCTGCATCACCAGCATGGTCGCCATGGTGGCCCAGTAGCCGAAAGGCAGACGCAACAGATGCACCACCAGATAAGTGGCGCCGGCGGCGGCGGCGCAACGCAGGCCGTGTTGCAGTTCGGCGGACGCCGGGCTGCAATGCAAGGCGGCGGTTTGCGCCAGCGCCTTGAGCCGGCGCCATGCCAGATGCAGGCCGTGATGATGCGTCCTCTCCGGTTTGGCATTTGAATGCGCGATACGGCCTGCAGCAGGTACAGCATTGAACCCCGCTGAGGCCGCCGGCTCCGGCAAGCTGTGCAGCAAATGGCCATGCGTCAGATGCATGCGTCCCATCAATTGCCGCAGACGCTGCATCACGCGCGCATCGGCCGCAGCGCGGCCAGCCCGGGCCTGACTGCCTTCGCGTTGCAGCTCGCGCTGTACGCCGCGCAAGAGCCGGGCGATGGCTTCCAGTACGCGCCCGGTGCGGCGGCGCGAAGCCGCATTTTCATACGGCGACAAACGCAGGTCGGCCAGCACCGTGATGCAATCGAGCAGCGCGCCGGCGCGCGCCAGTTTCACCAGCAGATGTTCGTACAGCTGCAGCGACTCGGCGCGATGGCCGGACACCGCCGCCACGCATTGGTTGGCGGCGGCGATGTCGGCCCGCACGTGCTTGCGGCTCTGCGCGCTGAGTTCGGCCAGTTCCGCCGGCGGATCGCGCAAAAGATGAGCGCGCAGATTGCGCTGCGGCCCCTGATGCTCATGATCGGTGTGGCCAGCTGCAATATCCGCCAGTCCCGCCAGGGCACCGTAGACACGCGCCACGGCATTGCGCGCCGGCGCGAACGGATGGATACGCCAGACCGTCAGCCCGAGCACGGTGGCCCAGACGCAGCCGGCGAAGTAGATCAGCACATGGCTGTGCGCCAGCGGCATCAACACCACCGGCGAGTCGGCCATGATGGCGGAAACCCCGGCCGCCAGCATCAGCACCAGCCCGGTCGAGGCGCCGTAGATACGTGAGAAGCCGGCCACGCCGGCGCAGCACATGATGGCCAGCAAACCCGGCGCCATGCCCCAGCCCGCTACCGTGGCGGCGAACATGCCGCCGGCGGTGGAGGCCAGCGTGAAGCCGCCCATCGACATCAGGCGCGCGCGATTGGAGCCGGCGCTGTCGGCCAGACAGGTGAGAAAAGCGCCGATGGCAGCCCAGGAAAACAAGGGCATGTTCAGCCACTCGCCGAGCAGCAACATGCTGCTGGCGCAGCAGGCGGCGCGCAAGCCTTCGGACAGATTCGCATTGCGCAACGGGAAGCGTGCATCCCAGCGGCGATAGATGCGCAGCAGCGCCTGCCGTGCCGGTTGCTGCAACGCCGACAAGGATTGCAGCAACCGGCGCGAAGCCGGGCACAGCCTCGGCAAGATAGTCGAAGACAGAGAGCGGAGGGAGTGCGGCATGCGGGTTGTGCGCTCAAGCGCTGGGTAGCTGAATGGGTGGCCGGCTGAGGTGGTGCAAGCGCATTGAACAGCTACGCACCGGGCTGCCTGGATGAAGCTGAAGCGATCTGCGCCGGCCTGCTGCCGATGGCGGTCCGCATGGCGCCGCAAACGATACAGCTCGGTTGGTGCAGAAACATCGATACCTGCGCTCATCGCCGGCGACCGTCATTCCGGTTCCGGCCGCCGGCTATGCGCAGCAGGTATCGACGGAGAAAGTATAGAAAAGCAGAGTCATTCTCTGTATGACTTAAATTCCATGGTGTGAGTCGTAATTTTCATGGAGCAGGGTGCGAAACAGATTGCAGGTGCAATGCCAGCGCCAAGCAGCCTGGCTTCCATTCAGGCCGGCGCCTGGGCAAAGATCGCCTGACTCAGCGCCAGCCAGGCGCGCGCCGCATGCGAGAGATAGTCGCCGCGCGTGACGTAGGCCACCTGCCATTGCACCTCGGGCTCGACCAGCCGCACCGATTGCAACTGATCGGTGGCGATGCGATGCACGAACGGTTCGGGCAGCAGCGCCACCCCCATGCCGGCCAGCGCCATCGCCACCAGCCAGTCCCACTGGCCGCTCTGAGCGGCGACCTGCGGCGCGATGCCAATGTCGCGGAACATGCCGCGCAGGCTGCGCGTCAGGCCGAATTCGTTGTTCAGCATGACCAGCGGCATGCCTTCCAGCGCCTGACATTTGAGCGTGGCGCGATTTTTCTGAAAGCGCCCGGCCTGGGCCACCGCCCAGATCGGGAAGCGCGCCACCGGCATCACCGTCAGCTCCAGTTCGGGATCGACCGGCAACACCGTCATGCCGATTTCCAGTTCGCCGCTGGCCACGCGCTGCTCGATCTGCGGGCCGGTGTCCTCCTTCAGCGTCAGCACGATCTCCGGATGCTGCTCGCGATACGCCTTGAGCACCGGCGTGCACAGCAGATTGATCATGGGCGGAATGCCGATGTCCAGATGGCCGCGCCGCATCGCCTTGGTGTCGCGCACTTCGGCGTTGAGGCGCTGCATGCCGGCCAGGATCTGCTGGGCCTGCTCATAGACCACGCGGCCGGTGTCGGTCAGCAAGAGATTGCGGCCGTCGCGGATCAGCAAGGGCGCTTCGACCTCGTCCTCCAGCTGGCGCACCATCTTGCTGACGGTGGACTGGGTGACGTGCAGCGCATCGGCGGCGCGGCTGAAACTGTTGAGCCGGACTGTCTCGGCAAAGTAGCGCAGGGCGCGAATATCCACGGTATTTCCGTCAGGGTGAAGTATGCAAAAACCGAATGGAACAGGAGCATTTAAATCATACAGGGCATGAATAGCGGATTTTATACTCGAACGCAAAACAATCAAGGCTCGCCCTCTGTCCTTGCCTCTTGTCCTTTTGCCCGGCTGCAATTGGCGGACATGAACGGAGCAGGCAAGCCACCACCATCGACCAGAGTCCGAGCGGGAGCACACCATGATTCGCCAGCGTATACGCCAGCCAGCGCTGGCCGACAAAGTCATGTCGGCCACACAGGCAGCTGCATTTTTCAAGAACGGCATGACCATCGGCATGAGCGGCTTCACCCGCGCCGGCGACGCCAAGGCCATGCCGCGCGCACTGGCCGAGCGCGCCAGGACCGAGGAGTTGCGCTTCACCGTGATCACCGGCGCCTCGCTGGGCAACGGCAGCGACGGCCTGATGGCCGAAGCGGGCCTGCTGGCGCGGCGCCTGCCGTTTCAGGTGGACCCGACGCTGCGCAACAGGATCAATGCCGGCGAGGTGATGTTCATCGACCAGCACTTGTCCGAAACCGCCGAGCAATTGCGCAGCGGCACGCCGTCGCGCATCGACATCGCGGTGATCGAGGCGGTGGCGATCAGCGAAGACGGCATCATCCCGACCATGTCGGTCGGCAACTCGGCCAGCTTCGTGCAGCAGGCGCAGCAGATCATCATCGAACTCAACCTGAGCGTGCCGCTGGCGCTGGAAGGTTTGCACGACATCTATCTGCCGGCGGCGCGGCCTGAGCGTCAGCCGATTCCGCTGACGCGCGCCGATCAGCGCATCGGCGGCGCCGCGATCCCGTTCGACCCGGCACGCATCGCCGCCATCGTCATCACCGAAACGCCGGACAGCCCCTCCAACATCCTGCCGCCGGATGACGAGACGCGCGCGATTGCCGGCCACGTCATCAAGTTTCTGGAATGCGAGGTCGAGGCCGGTCGCCTCAGCCATGATCTGGCGCCGCTGCAGGCCGGCATCGGCACCATCGCCAATGCGGTGCTGCACGGTCTGACCGATTCACCCTTCCGCAATCTGACGATGTATTCGGAGGTGCTGCAAGACAGCGCCATCGAACTGCTGGACTCGGGTCAGCTGGCCTTCGCTTCGGCCTCCTCGATCACGCTATCGTCGGCCATGAACCAACGCTTCCTGGCCAATCTGGATAAATATCGCGACAAGCTGGTGCTGCGTCCGCAGGAGATCAGCAACCATCCCGAGCTGGTGCGCCGGCTCGGGATCATCGGCCTGAATACTGCGCTGGAGTTCGACATCTACGGCAACGTCAACTCCACACACGTCGGCGGCACCCACATGATGAATGGCATCGGCGGTTCGGGCGACTTTGCGCGCAACGGCCAGTTATCGATCTTCGTGAGCAAGTCGGTGGCCAAGGATGGCCGCATTTCCAGCGTGGTGCCGATGGTCTCGCACGTCGATCACAGCGAACACGATGTCGATGTGCTGGTGACCGAATGGGGTCTGGCCGATCTGCGCGGACTGGCGCCGCGCGAACGCGCTCCGCTGGTGATCGAGCATTGCACGCATCCGGATTATCGTCCGCAATTGCGCGACTACTTCGAGCGTGCCAGCCGCGCCGGCGGCCACACGCCGCATCTGCTCGGCGAGGCGCTCTCCTGGCACGCGCACTATGCGCAGCGCAAGACCATGCGCATGGATTGAGTTGATTCAGGACGGTTCGATTTAGTCTGGGGTCAATACAATCCGGTACGGATGGTGACAACGGCAGAGCGTGCTTCAGGCATGCTCTGCCGTTTTTTCATTTTGATGCGGTCAGCCTGCGGCGCTGCAACACACTCAGTCCGCATCCCAGCCGGTCGCCCCCAGCACGGCCGAAGGCATGGCTTCGCGCATGGTGTCGATGAAGTGGCGCAGGCGCGCCGGATAAAAACGCGCATAGGGATAAATCAGCGAGACCGGCAAAGGCGCCGGCTGCCATTCGGGCAGCAATTGCTGCAGACGGCCCTGCGCCAGATCTTCGGACATGATCCAGGCCGAGCCGAGGCCGATGCCCAGCCCCTCAATTGCGGCATTGCGCAAGGCGTACAGGCTGTCGGTAATCATGCGCGGCCGGAACGCCACCTCGCAGCTCTCGCCGGTCGCGACGTGCGTCAGCGTGATTTCACGGCGATAAAAGGCCGGGATCGCCAGCCAGGGCATCTCGGCCAGTTCGCGCGGATGGGTCGGCGCCGGATACTGGCTGAGCAAGGCCGGCGCCGCCACCATCATGCGCGGTACTTCAGCCAGCTTGATCGCCACCACCGAGGGATCGCTGACTTCACCGACCTCGATGGCGCAGTCGATGCCGTGGGTGATGAAATCGGCGGCGCGATCATGCAGCAGCCATTCCACCGAAATGCGCGGATGACGCCGCATGAACTCGGCCAGCGGCCCGATCAGTTGCTTCTGGCCGAAGGCGTGCGGCACCACCACCCGCAGCGAACCCTCGACCTGCATGCCGGCCCCGCGCAAATCGGTTTCAAAGGATTCCCAGCCGGCCAGCAGTTCCTTGGCGCGCTCGAAGCAGCGTTCGCCGTCTTCGGTCAGCTTCATGGCGTGGGTGGAGCGTTGCAGCAAACGCACGCCGAGTGAGCGTTCCAGTTGCTGCAAACGGCGGCTGATGGTCGGCTGGGTGGTATCGAGCTGGGCTGCAGCAGCCGACAGGCTGCCGGCCTCGACGATGCGCACGAAGGTCTGCATCAGCTCAATGCGGTCGGTGGAGGCTGCAGCCAGCGCCGCAAGCGGGACTGGGCTGCTTTTTGCGCCTGATTTTGTCATTTTTCGAGATTTAATGGCTTGGTCATACGTTCAGCGTATAACAATTCTTCAAACTGCGGTACTACCGCTGATCGTCGCGACAGCGCAAACTTCGCTCCAATGCTGGATCAAGCCTGTTTAACAAGGGGGCCGGCAACAATCGGATCAGGGAGTTTCATCACATGAACGTCATTCAAAAATCGCATACAAGCGGCGGCAACATCGGCGGCAGCGCCGCAGCGACAGCTGCCATAGCAGCAAGCACATCGACAACAACCGGCGGCGGCAAAGCCGGGACAGCCCATGCGTCTCAGCATGCCGACCCGGTGCTGTCGCCTTCGCTGATTCTGTTGCTGGCAGCCGGCGCCGGCCTGTCGGTGGCGTCTCTGTATTACTCGCAGCCCATGCTGGGCGTGCTGGCCGACGACATCGGCGCCTCCGAACGCACGGTCGGCATGGTGCCGATGCTGACCCAGCTCGGTTATGCGCTGGGGATTCTGCTGCTGGCGCCGCTGGGCGACCGCTTTGATCGCCGCCGCATCATTCTGATCAAGGCGGCGGTGCTGACCGTGGCCTTGCTGATGGCCGGCGCCGCCTCCGGCATCGGGCTGCTGCTGGCGGCCAGTCTGGCGGTCGGCTTGGCGGCCACGATGGCGCAGGATATCGTCCCCGCCGCCGCCACGCTGGCGCCGGAGCATCGGCGCGGCAAGGTGGTCGGCACCGTGATGACCGGGCTGCTGCTGGGGATTTTGCTGTCGCGCGTGTTGAGCGGTTTCGTCGCCCAGCATTTCGGCTGGCGCGCCATGTTCGTCGGCGCCGCCGCCAGCATCGCGCTCATCGGGGTCGCCGCCTGGCGCGGTCTGCCACGCTTCAAGGCCACCACGCATCTGGCGTATAGCGCGCTGCTGGCTTCGTTGCTGGTGCTGATCCGCAAGCATGGCGCGCTGCGCCGTGCGGCACTGGCGCAAGGTCTGCTGTCGGTGGGTTTCAGCGCCTTCTGGTCGACGCTGGCGGTGATGCTGCACGCGGCGCCCTTCCATCTGGGCAGCGCCGCAGCCGGTGCTTTCGGTCTGGCCGGGGCCGCCGGTGCGCTGGCGGCGCCGCTGGCCGGCCGCATCTCCGACAGCAAGGGCCCCGAGCTGGTGACGCGTCTGGGTCTGATGCTGGCGATCGTCTCGTTTGCTGCGCTGGCCCTGGCGCCGATGTTGTCGAGCAGCGGCCAGCTCTGGTTGCTGGCGCTGGCTGCGATCGGCTTCGACCTGGGCGTGCAGGCAACCCTGGTGGCGCATCAGACCATCGTCTACAGCATTGAACCCGGCGCCCGCAGCCGTCTGAATGCCGTGCTGTTTGTCGGGATGTTCATCGGCATGGCCGGCGGCGCCGGACTGGGCAGCCTGCTGCTGGCGCAATGGGGCTGGAGCGGCGTAGTGGCACTGGCCGTGAGCACCTCGCTGGCAGCGCTGGTAGTGCGCATGTGGCCGGGCGCCAAGCTGGCTCGCTGAAACAGCGCGCAGGGGAAGCAAAAGGCGGCGACATGCAGATGTCGCCGCCTTTTTTTGTGCCGCAGCGTCAGAATGCGCCGGGGTCGCCCGGAAACTGCGCCCTGGCGCCGGCCTGCCGCATCGATCCGATCAGGAAATCGACAAAGGCGCTGACCGAAGCCGGCAAGCGGCGTCCGGCCATGGCCTGAATCTGCAGGCTGCGCTGATGCAGCTCGGTCTCGGCCATCTGCACCAGCGCCATGCCGTCGTCCTGGACGCGGCTGTGCACGCTCAGAAAACCGGTCAGCGAGACGACATCCGGCGATTGCTGCGTAAAACGATAGATCGCGCCCAGCGAGTGGCTGGAAAACACCGGCGCAAACAGCAGACCGCGCAAGCTGCAGGCGATGTCGAACAACTGGCGGATGGTCGAGCCCTCTTCCGCCAGCGCCATGGGATACGGCTGCAGTTCGGCCAGCGACAGCAGGCTGCGCGAGGCCAGCGGATGTTCGCGCCGCATCAGCGCACAGATCGGCGCCTGCTCGCGATGCAGAATCGCCAGCCCCTCGGCCGGCGTCAGGCTGTAGGTGATGGCGATGTCAGCTTCGCCGTCCAGCACCAGTTGCGAGGCCTTGTCGGCGGCCACCACATTGAGCCGGAACTGGATGCCGGGATAGGTCTCGCGAAAGCGCGCGGTCACCACCGGCAGCATTTCCCAGGCAAAGCCTTCCGAACTGGCGATGGTCACCACGCTCTGGCCGATGGCATTGACGCCCTTGACCTGCGCCATGACCTGCTCCAGCTCCAGAAAACTGCGCCGTGCATAGGCCATCAGCACTTCGCCGGCCGGCGTCAGCAGCATGCCGCGGGCGCGTCGTTCGAACAGCGGCACGCCGGTTTCTTCTTCCAGCTTGGCGATCTGACGGCTCACCGCCGACACCGCCACGTGCAATTTTTCGGCGGCGGCGGTGAGCGAACCGGTGCGACCGACATGATAGAAATAGCGCAGATTGGGATTGTGCATGAGGCGTCCTTGCCGGGCGGAAGCATCTTTCTGATTATCAGAAGACTAATGTCTCTATTTTATACAGATTGACAAAGATCGGAATGGTGCAACGCGATCCAAAAACGCATGCATGCCTTAAAACAAAGAGATTCAGCACCACGAAAGTGAAAATTTGCACTGCAACAGGCATTTTTTACTTTCCAATTATGGCAAATATTGATTAGAAAAATTGACATTGTTAGAAACGTCCGCGACTCCTAGAATCGGCCTGTCGAATGCAGCGCTCCGCTTTTTCAGCCGGACGGACGCAGCCAGACAACACGCAAGCCCATTCAATACCGGACCGGAATCGCACCATGAGTCAAGTAGCAAGCCCCCACCTGAGCAGGAACGATGCGCTGGCGCTGGCCGCGCAGTATTACGATTCGGGCGAATTCTTCGCCGATCTGGCGCGCCGCGTGGCCTGCCCCACCGAAAGCCAGAACCCGCAGCGGGCGCAGGAGCTGCAAGATTATCTGCGCCGCGAAATCGGCCTCAGCCTGGAAAACATGGGCTTCGAACTGCGGCAGGTGGACAACGCCCAGGCCGGCAAGCCGCCGCTGCTGCTGGCGCGCCGCATCGAAGACGCGGCCCTGCCGACGGTCCTGATGTACGGGCACGGCGACGTCGTCAACGGCCAGGAAGGCCGCTGGCAGCAGGATCGCTCGCCCTGGGCGCTGAGCCATGAGGGCGACAAATGCTACGGGCGCGGCACCGCCGACAACAAGGGCCAGCACAGCATCAATCTCGGCGCCCTGGCGGCCACGCTCAAGGCGCGCGCGGGCAAGCTTGGCGTCAACCTCAAGATGATCTTCGAGATGAGCGAAGAAATCGGCTCGCCCGGTCTGCTGGAAGCCTGCACCGGACATGCCGAATTTCTGCGCGCCGATCTGTTCCTGGCCTCCGACGGGCCGCGTCTGGCGGCCGGCCGCCCGACCGTGTTCCTCGGCTCGCGCGGCGCGCTGCAGTTCCGTCTGACGCTGGATCCGCAGAACGGCGCCCACCATGCCGGCAACTGGGGCGGTGTGCTGCTCAATCCGGCCATGGTGCTGGCGCACGCGGCGGCCAGTCTGGTCAGCGCCGACGGCGTGATCCAGGTGGCCGGCCTGCGTCCGCCCCCGGTAACGCCGCGCGTGCGGCAGCTGGTCAGCGATTTCAGCGTCGGCGCCGATGCCGGCGATCCGGCCCTGGCGGCCGGCTGGGGTGAACCCGGCCTGACGCCGGCCGAGCGCCTGTTCGCCTGGAATACGCTGGAAATGATCGCCTTCGAGGCCGGCAATGCGGCGCGTCCGGTGGGCGCCATTCCGGCCATCGCGCAGGCGGTGTTTCAGCTGCGCTTCGTGGTCGGCACCGACTGGGAGAACGCAGAACAGCATCTGCGCCGCCATCTGGATGCCGGCGGTTTCCACTCGGTACAACTGAGTTTCGAAGGCAGCGCGCCGGCGACCCGGCTCGATCCCGACGATCCCTGGGTGGCCTTCGCCACAGCCTCGATGCAAACCAGCAGCGGCAAGCCGGTCAGCGTGCTGCCGAATCTGGGCGGCACCATTCCCAACCATTGTTTTTCAGAGGCACTGGGCTTGCCGACCATCTGGGTGCCGCATTCCTATCCGTCCTGCTCGCAACATGCGCCGGACGAGCATCTGCTGGGCAGCGTTGCGCGCGAAGGCCTGCAACTGATGGCCGGCCTGCTGTGGGATCTGGGCGAACAGGGCGATGCGGTACGGCGCCAACGCAGCCAACATGGCCAACGCCAGCCCGGCCGGCCCGATTGACGCGCCATTTACAGATACAAGACAAGATTCACATCCGCTTTTTCATTTTCGTTCTGCTTCACGCACCTATCGGAACACACCCATGACTTCCACACCCAGCAGCTCCGGCGCCGCCGCACTCAATGCCGGCGCCGACAGCAACACCAGATCGGGCGACAAGACCACGCGCCTGATCATCGCCTCCTCGATCGGCAATGCGCTCGAATGGTTCGACTTCGTCGCCTACGGCTTCTTCGCAGTGACCATCGCCAAACTGTTTTTCCCGGTCGGCAACGAGACCGTGTCGCTGATGGTGACCTTCGCCACCTTCGGCCTGTCCTATCTGTTCCGTCCGCTGGGCGCCATCGTGCTCGGCTGGTACGCCGACAAGGTGGGCCGCAAGGCGGCGCTGCTGGTGTCGATGAGCATGACCGTGGCCGGCACCCTGATCTGCACGGTGATTCCGACTTATGAAAGCATCGGTATCCTGGCGCCGGTCGGCATTCTGGTGGCGCGCCTGCTGCTGGCCTTGTCGGCCGGCGGCGAGTTCGGCTCGGCCACGGCGATGCTGACCGAGCACGGTTCCAAGCGCAAAGCCTTCATGGCCAGCTGGCAGTTTTCCAGCCAGGGCGCGGCGGCATTGCTGGCGGCGCTGGCCGGCTTTCTGCTCAATGCGCTGCTGACGCCGGATCAGATCGCGTCCTGGGGCTGGCGCCTGCCGTTCGCCTTCGGCCTGCTGATCGCGCCGGTCGGTCTGTACATCCGCCGCTACATCGATGAAACGCCGCCGCCCAAAAAGAGCGTCGCCGCCACCGGCGAACAAGCCGGCTGGAAATTGCAGACCCTGCGCGTGCTGGTGTCGATGGGAATTCTGTCGGTCTCCACCGCAGCCAGCTATCTGATGCTGCTGTACATGCCGACCTTCGCCATCAAGCAACTGCATCTGCCGCAATCGACCGCCTTCGCCGCCACCGCCGTGAGCGGCGCCATCCTGATGTTCGGCGCGCCCTTCATGGGCATGGTGGCGGATCGCTTCGGGCGCACCCGCGTGATGGTGGTGTCGACCGTGCTGACGCTGTGCACCATCTATTACTCTTTCGTGTGGGTGATCAAGACCCCGACGCTGTGGGTGATGATGGCGGTCATGGTGTGGGCCGGCATTCTGAAGGCGGTCTATTTCGGTTCGCTGGGCGTGGTGCTGTCGTCGATCTTCCCGCCCGAAACCCGGGTGCGCGGCATGGGCATCAGCTACAGCCTGGGCGCCACCGTGTTCGGCGGCTTCACCCCCTTCATGGTGACCTGGCTGGTGGCGCGCACCGGCAACCCGGTGGCCCCGAGTTATTACCTCATGGGATGCGCAGTGCTGAGCCTGGCGGCCGTAACGGTTTATCATCTGCGTCTGAAAAAATATCTGTGACGCGCTCATCTGCGCCGCCGCGCACCCGGTCCGATCGTCCTTTATCGAATTCTTTTATTGCAGGAACAATCATGTTTGCACATCTCCCTCCCTACGCCGGCGATCCCATCCTGAGCCTGATGGAAAGCTACCAGCGCGATGCGCGCGCCGACAAAGTCAACCTCGGCATCGGCGTCTATGCCGACGGCGCGGGCGTGATTCCGGTGCTGCCGTCGGTGCGCGCAGTGGAAGTTGAAGATCATTTCAACAGCGCGCCCTGCACCTATCTGCCGATGGAAGGCCATACCGGCTACCGGCAGGCGGTGGCGCAATTGCTGTTCGGCCCGGAACTGCCGGACCAAAACCATCTGGCGATCATTCAGACCCTGGGCGGTTCGGGTGCGCTGAAAGTGGGCGCCGATCTGATCGCACGCTTCTTTCCGCAGCCGCAGATCTGGGTGCCGGATCCGACCTGGGACAACCACATCGGCATTTTCGAAGGCGCCGGTTTCGGCGTGCAGCGCTACCCTTATTACGATGCCGATAAAAAGGGACTGGCCTTCGACGCCCTGCTGAGCAAGCTGGAAAGCCTGGAGGCCGGCTCGGTGGTGCTGCTGCATCCCTGCTGCCACAACCCGACCGGCATCGACCCCGATCGCGGGCAATGGACGCAAATCATCGAAGTGCTGGAACGCCGCGCGCTGCTGCCCTTCTTCGATCTGGCGTATCAGGGCTTCGCTGCCAGCCTGGAGCAAGACGTCTGGCCGGTGCGCGAATGCGTGCGGCGCGGCATCGCCTTCTTCCTGAGCAATTCCTTCTCCAAGATTTTCTCGCTGTACGGCGAACGCGTGGGTGCGCTGTCGGTGTTCTGCCCGCAGGACGGCCAGGCCAACAATGTGCTGGGCCAGCTCAAGCTAACCGTGCGCCGCAACTATTCCAGCCCGCCGCTGCATGGCGCGCTGATCGTGGCCAGGGTGCTGTCGGATGCGCACCTGCGCCAGCAATGGGAGGGCGAGGTCAATCAGATGCGCGAACGCGTGCACGGCATGCGCGAGCGTCTCCACGCCGGTCTGGCCAAGGTGCTGCCGGAGTACAACTTCGGCTTCCTGCTGCGCCAGAACGGCATGTTCGGCTACACCGGCCTGAGCGCCGCACAGGTCGAACGCCTGCGCGAGCAGCATGGCGTATACGCCGTCTCCAGCGGACGCATCTGCGTGGCCGGCCTCAATCCGGGCAATGTCGACAAGGTCTGCCTGGCCATGGCCGAGGTGATTCGTGGCTGAAGCGGCGGCAGCCGGCAGCGTGCCGGCGGTACGCCATGCACGCCATGAAGACGCGCTGGCGCTGGTGATCGGTACGCTGTTCGTGTCCTTCGGCGTGACGCTGTACAACCACGCCGGCCTGCTGACCGGCAGCACTGCCGGTCTGGCCTTCCTGATTCATTATTTGTCAGGCATTCCCTTCGGCGCGATCTTCTTCACCATCAACATCCCGTTCTACTATTTCGCCTTCCGCCGCATGGGTCTGCGCTTCACCGGCAAGACCTTTTGCGCGGTGGCGCTGGTGTCGGGCTTTTCCATGCTGCATCCTCATTTCATCCAGCTCGGCGAACTCAATCTGTTCTACGCCGCCGTGCTGGGCGGCCTGCTGATGGGCACCGGCTTCGTGGTGCTGTTCCGCCACGGCGCCAGCCTCGGCGGCGTCAACGTGGTGGCCCTGTATCTGCAGGATCGCCACGGCATCCGCGCCGGCAAGCTGCAGATGGGCGTGGATGTCGTGATCGTGCTGGCTTCGCTGCTGGTGGTCACGCCGCTGGTGCTGCTGGCCTCGATCTGCGGCGCCGTCGCCACCAATCTGGTGATCATGCTGAATCACCGTCCCGGCCGCTACATGGGCATGTGAAGCAAATCCGAGCGAGGGACAACCCGGGTTCAAGAACAAGTCGGGTACTTATCCGCCCGCTCGCCGATCACGGTGCGTGCCTTCACGGTCAACCACAGGATCAGCAGCATCGCCGCCAGCAGCATGCCCAGCATGCCGCCGTAGCCGAAACGATCCAGCGCGATGCCGGCCAGCAGCGGTACCGCAATCCGTCCGCCCGAAAACAAACTGGCCTGCACGCCGTAGTCGGCGGCGCTGCGGCTACTGCGGGCGAAATACATCATCAGCGCAAACGCCACCGCTGCCGTGCAACCCATGGCCAGCGCCACCAGCCCGGCGGCGGCGACGAATATCCACGGCGCGCCGCCTGTCAGCACCGCCCCCAACAGACTCAGCAAGGCAAGCAGGCACAAGCCGGCCGCGCCGGGCAATGCTCTGGCGAGACCAAAACGACGGCTGAACAGGGGCGCCAGCATGCCGCCGGCCGCCGCCACCACACCGCCGCCGATACCGGCAATCGCGGCCACCTGCGGCGGCGCGAAACCGTGATCCAGCATCAATGGTTTGAGGTAAAACCAGGTCGCACCGATCACTGGAAAGCACAGCAGCAGAAGTACGCTCCAGCGCCCGCCGCCGCGCTGCGTGAAATAGCCACGCCAGTCGGCTGCAGCAACAGCCGTCGTCGGACCGGCGGCCGACGACGCGAGCGGCGGCGCCGGCCGCAAACGCAGACTCATCAGCGCCAGCAAACCCGGCAGCAAGGACGCTGCCATGATCCAGAACGGCGCGCGCCAACCCCAGCGCTGTTGCGCCAGTAGCATCAGACCACCGCCCACAATCGCGCCCAGCGATAGCGCCGCCGAACGGATGCCACCTGCGCGCTGGCGCTGATGGGGCGGCAACAGGCGAATCGCCAGCGCATTCACCGGCACATCGGCCCAGGTCGCCAGCAACGCGGCGCCGAAGGCCAGCACAAACAATTCATGGGGGCTAGCGAGCAAGGGCCGGCGCCCGATCAGCAACAGCACGGCGGCGAACAACAGACACAGCATGCAGGCCCAGCGCCGGTAACGGCGCAGGATATCGACGCCGGGCAGCGCCGAGGTCTGACGGTCAATGGGGGCTGCCATCAGAAATTTGAAAGCGGCCGGCAAGGCGGCCAGTTGAAACAGGCCAAGCTCGACACCGGACCAGCCGTGCTGACGCATGATCAGCGGCAAACCCAGCCACAGATAGACGCTGGGCGCGGTCAGCACCAGATTGAGCCAGCCGAAGCAGACCTGATGCCAGCCGTGGCCGCGCGCGCCGGCACCGCCCTTCATTGGCCGATAGGCTACGCTCATTCTGCTGTTCTCATGTTGATCCTTCTTCCAATTTCAGGTTTTCTCTTGGTGCCGATGATGCTGATGGTGGTGCTCACCGCGCGGCCTTGCGCGCAATCAGCACCTGCACCGGCGCCATCGGAAATGCATGGCAGCTGCTTTGCTCGATGCCGCTGAAACCGGCCTGCGCCAGCAACTGCGCCAGGCCGCCCTGCTGGGTAACGTGCCGTCCTTGCATGCGCATCGGCAGGTAATACGGCAAGACACGTGCGGCGGCGGCGGCATCTTCCGGCACCTCCGCCTGCGCGCACGCCAGCACGCCGCCATCGGCCAGCGCCGCATGCATGCGCAGCAAGGCCTGCGGCATGTCGCCGACAAAATGCAGCACCGAGGAGCACCAGATCAGGTCGTAGCCGGTGCCGATGTCGTCCGCCGCCAGATCGCCCGGCAATGCGTGCAAACGCGTCGCCAGACCGGCCTGCGCGATGTTCTCGTGCGCCACGGCCACGGTCTCCGGCCAGTCGAACACGGCACCTTGCACTTGCGCGCAGGCGCGCGCAAGTTCGATGGCGATCCAGCCGGGGCCGCCGCCCAGGTCGAGCAGGCGCAAGCCGGCAGGATCACGCGTGCTGCTGTCTGCGGTGGCGCTACGGGTCGCGAACAGCCTGGCGAATTCGGGAATGCCACGCACAATGCTCAACGCGGCGGCGGCAGTGGCAGCGCGCTGCTCCTGGCCGATCTGGCGACGCGCGGCATCGGCCCAGCCGGCGCCGCTGGCGGATGGGAGATGTCCGGCAGCAACGGTCGCCGGCTGCGCCGCAGGCGCTTGCGCGCGTCCGCGCAGCAAACCCGGCAACTGCGTGCCGAAATGGCGTAGCGAATGCAGCCGATAGGCCAGCGCATCGCCGCAATATTGATGGCTGGCGCGCTGGAGATAGGCCGTTAGGGCGGCCGCGACGCGATACATGGGCAAAGCTCCGACCGCGCCGGGCAAGGGCGACTGGCGCTCCAGCAAACCCATGCTCCACAGCAGCTCCAGCATCAGCTCGGTTTGGCGCGGCTGCCAGTCCAGCACGGACGCAATCTTGAGGGAGTCGGTCCGCTCCTGCAACAGATCAAACAGGCCGGCCTCCAGGGCGACGTCGAGCGCTTCGGCATGGACGCCGGCGACCGCCAGATTCCAGTACGGTTGCAACGGGTGATGTTGCTCGAAATTCACGTGATGTCCTTTCCGGTTACATGCGCCAGGTCAGGCGCAAGCCGGCTTCGCGCGGCGGACTGTAGACCGTGACGATGCCGTTCTGGTAGCCGACCGCGTCATAGCGGCGGTTGGCCAGGTTGTTGATGTAGGCCGAGATTTCGGTCTGGCCGATGCGGTAGCCGCCGCTCACGTTGAGCAGGCCATAGCCGTTGCGGCTGTAGCGATTGGCTGCATCCAGATACACCTTGCCGGTGGCGTTCAGCGAAACCTGCGCATACCAGCTGGACGGCGCGTCGTAACGCAGCGTCAGATGGCCACTGAGATCGGGCGCGAAGGGATTGCGATGGCCGTCGTAGACATTGCTGCCGTCGCGGAAGCGGTCGAAGCGGGTGCGGTTATAGGCCAGCCCTGACCTGAGCTGCCAGCCGCCGCCGAGCAGGTAATCCAGCTCCAGCTCTACGCCGCCGGAACGCGCCGAGGCGGCATTGGTGATGTACACCACGCCGGCGGTGGGCATCTGCTGCACCTGCATGTTGCGCACATTCATCAGGTACGCAGCCGCCGAATAACGCAAGCGCTTCTGCCACAGCCAGCCCTTGCCGCCGAGTTCATAGGAGCGCACGGTTTCCGGCTGGTAGGCGGCATAACCGGCAGCGGGCACGAACACGTTATAGCCGCCGGCGCGAAAGCCGTCGGTGACGCCGGCATAGATCTGCTGTTCCTTGGCCCATTGATATTGCAGGCTGAGCTTGGGTGAGAAGCGTGTCCAGCTGGCGCTGCGTTGGCTGCTGCCTTGCGGCGTGAAGCGCACGCTGTCGCGCTCGGCGCGGGCGCCGGCCGCCAGCGTCCAGCGTTCTGCCAGCGGGATGCTCCAGTCGGTGAACAGCGCCGCCGAATCACCAGTCTGGCTGGCGCGGCTGACGCTCAGGGCCAGCGGCAGCTTTTGCTCATTGACCAGATGGTGGTCGTCGTGGTCGGCATAGGCGCCGGCCAGCCAGGTCGCCTGGCCCAGTTTGCCTTCCAGCCGCAGTTCTTGCGACAGCGTGGTGAAGCGGTGATCGCGGCCGATGTGCAGGGTGTCAGCCGGCAGAAAATCGGTGTCTTGCTGCACGTGGTCGAACCATTCGTTCCAGGCAGTGATGGATCGCAGACGCAGACCGGAATCCAGCTCATGCGCCACGTTCAGCGACAGGGTCGAGCCGCTCGAATGATTCCAGCTCGGCGTGCCGGAACGCACGGTAGCGCGTTCAGCGCTCGGCGCGCCCCACAGCGAGCCGCCGTCGTCCTGATCGCTGCGGCTGTAGCGCAAGGTGGCGTCGGTGCGCGCACTCGGGGTCCAGCGCAGCGCCAGCTTGAGATCGGTGCTCTCATGCCCATCCTCCTTGCCGCCGCGGTTGCGATTGTCGATGAAGCCGTCCTGCTTGCGCCATTCGGCGGCAATGCTGGCATATAGCGTGTCCTGCACCAGCGGCCGGCTGAGTTCGACACTCAGGCTGCGCAGATTGCGACTGCCGGCGCCCGCCGAAATCATGCTGCGCGGCGTGTTGTCGGGCGCCAGCGAACAGATGTTGATGACGCCGGCTTCAGCGTTGCGGCCGTACAGCGTACCTTGCGGGCCACGCAGCACTTCGACCCGCTCCACGCCCAGCAGATTGTTGTCGAACCCCTGCGCCATCAGCGTCGGCACGCCATCCACCAGCAGGAGTGTGGAGGTTGAGAAAGAGAAGAAATTGGCCGTCATGCCGCGTACCACCGGCGAGTGCACACCGCTCTGGCCGAAGGGCTGAAAGGACAGGCCTGGCGTCATCTGCTCCAGCGCTTCGATGCTGCCGGCATGCGTTTCGCGCAGGGTTTCACCGTCGAATACGGTGATGCTGGCGGGCACCGCTTCCAAGGTCTGCTCTTGTTTGTTGGCGGTGACCGTGAGCGCGGGCAAAGCCGCGGCCGTCGTGCTTGATGAACTGGCGGCGGCGCCAGCCTCAGACTGCTGCGCCAGCACCGGGAATGCGGTTCCGCACAATAGCGCGCCGGCCAACAGGCAGAGCAGCAGCTTGCGTTGCGGATACACCTGATTTCTCGGATTGGCAGGATGCAGCGGCGCCGGTCGGCGGCAAGGCCTTGCGATGGTTTTCATATGGATTCGAACTCCCCGATGTGATTTGGCATGCCTGCCGGACTGCATCCGGCTGTTTTGGCATCGAAGAAATTCTATGCAACAATGAGAATGGTTATCATCTGAATTCATATGAAATACGGCGGATTTCATATGAATTCCGGCGCAAACGCCTGCGCCGACCGTCAAACCGGCGCCATGACGTCAAGGAAACTCCATGAATACACATCCGGCAGAGGCTTTAACGGTGCCGCCGGCTCTCGGCTGGGAACGCCTGCAACTGGCGACCGGGCATGGTGCCTGCCACGCCCACCGCCGCGTGCTGGAACCGGGCCTGACGCTGGTGCATTCGGATTACCAGCCGCGCCAGGCGCTGGCTGAAAACAGCGTGAATCCAGAGGAACCGCGTGTGCTGGTGATCACGCTGGGCCTGCAGGGCAATTCGGCGTATCAGAGCCGCGACGGTTCGCAGCTGGCGTTTCGCGGCGGCCATACGACGGTTTCATCGTTCCGCCACAGCATCGGCCAGCGCCGTTATGCCGCCGGCGAGCGCGTGGCGCAGTTGCGTTTGCTGATTGAAGAATCATTGCTGGCGCGCTACGTCGGCGCCGAACGCTGCGCCGCTTTGCTGCCGGAATCCGGCGTCCGCAGTCTGGCCTTCGGCCGCACCGCTGCCGCCAGCAATGTGCACGCCGCGGCCTTGCTGCCGCAGATCAGGCCGCGCCGGCTGCCGGGCCTGGCGAAATTGCCGGCCCGGGCCGGGGACATCCCCGCCTCCACGCTGGATTTGCACATCCACGCATTGAGCTTGCTGGCGGAACAGTTGCGGCTGCTGCCGACGCTGAATATCCCCGACGTCGCCAAAACCGCCCGGCGACGCATAGCCGAAGCCGATCTGTTGCGGGTGGAGCAGGCGCGTGAGCTGATGCACAGCCAGATGGCGCATCCGCTCAGCATTGCTTATCTGTGCGCGCGCGTCGGCCTCAGCGAATTCAAGCTGAAGCAAGGCTGCCGCTATCTGTACCAGGCAAGTCCCTATCAGTTACTGCTGGAAATCCGCATGCGTCATGCCTGGACGTTGCTGGAAAACGGTTGCCAGGTGGCGCAGGCCGGCTGGCAGGTGGGCTATGAACATCCCGGCAACTTCAGTGCGGCCTTCACGCGGTTTTTCGGCAGACCGCCGAAATCGATCTCAGGATTGCAATAGAGTCAAGAACTTGAACTTCGGCCCGGGCCTCAGACCCTGCCGGATAAGCTTCCGGCGCAGTTGGCAAGCTAATTTTGGTAAAACGCTTGCAAAGCAACACCCGGGACGCTCAAGTTGCAGCGCCACAGGCCGCCGCGTAAAATAATACGAATCATTCTTATCTTTATTTTGAGTCAGTATCCACATTAATACGACATCAATCGGAGAGGGAGACCACACGGCGGATCTGGATCAGGGGAGAAAAGCGGCATGTCTGTGACTGAAAATGCACTACGGCTGGAAGTCGGCATGCTGTACACCGACCACCACGACTGGCTGCAACAGTGGCTGAAAAGGAAACTCGGCGATGCCGCACAGGCCGCCGATCTGGCGCAAGACACCTTCCTGCGCCTCTTGACCCGCGAAGAACTGATCGCCGCCCGCGAACCGCGCGCCTTCCTGACCACGGTGGCGCAACGCCTGGTCTTTAATCACCACCGTCGTCAGACACTGGAGCGCGCCTACCTCGACGCCCTTGCCTGTCTGCCGCCGGCGCAGTCGCCCTCGCCGGAACAACGCGCCCTGCTGCTGGAAACCCTGTTCGAAATCGATGCCATGCTGGACGGCTTGCCGCTGGTGGTGCGGCGCGCCTTTCTGCTGTCGCAGCTGGATGGCATGACGCAGGCTGAAATCGCGACCGAACTCGACATCTCGCTGGCCACCGTCAAGCGCTATCTGGTCAAGGCGGCGGCGCAGTGCTATTTCTCGATGTCGCTTCCATGAATGCTCGCAGCACACGTGGCACTCGCGACTCCCTCAACACACCCGACGTTCCACCGCATGTCGCGCGGCAAGCCATCGAATGGCTGCTGGAGCTGCAATCCGGCGCGCAGGACGAGGCCGGCCGCAAGCTGACGCTCCGGAAGCTGGAGCAATGGCTGGCGCAGCATCCCGACCATCTGGCGGCGTGGCAGCAGATCGAGCGCATCAATCAGCGCCTGGCAGGCCTGAGTGCGGCAAGCTCCTCCGCCACCGTGCACAAGGCGCTGACCCATCCGGCGGCCAGCACCGATGCCGGCCGTCGGCGCCTCGGCAAGCTGCTGCTCTTGCTGGCGGCGACCGGCGGCGGCGCCTGGCTGGCCGAGTATCGCGGCCTGTTCGACGTGACCGGCGAAGAACGCACTGTCATCGGCGAGCGCCGCACGCTGACGCTGCCGGAAGGCAGCACGCTGGTGCTCGGCACCGACACCCGCGTGCGCCTGCAATATGGTGAGCGCGAGCGCCGCATAGAACTGCTGCAAGGTGAAATCATGCTCACCACGGCGGCCGACCGTCATCCGCAGCCGCGCCCGATTCTGGTCGCCACCGCGCGCGGCACGGTGCAGCCGCTGGGCACCGTGTTCGCAGTGCGGCATATCGACGGGGTATCGCACGTGGACGTGTTCCGCGATCGCGTGAAGATCATCCCGCACGATGCGCCTGAGCGCAGCGCCACGCTCAATGCCGGCCAGAGCGCCGAATTCAGCCATCACAGCGTGTCCACGCCGCTGGCACTGAACAATAGCGCCGGCGCCTGGGCCGAGGGCATGATCGTGGCCTCAAATACGCGGCTGGAAGATTTTGTGGCCGAACTCAGCCGTTATCGCAAGGGCCATCTGGGCTGCGATCCGGCCGTGGCCGATCTGCGCATTTCCGGCACCTATCCGCTGGCCGACACCGAGCGCGTGCTGCAGATTCTGACTGCCAGCCAGCCGGTCGAGCTGCGCTATCTGACGCGCTACTGGGTCAGCGTCATTCCTGCCGCGCAAAAGAAATGAGGCCGGCCGTTCCGATGTTGAATCCTGCGTGATCGGGAGGAGCGGATGATTTTTTCCCTCTCGCGCAGAATGGCAAAAACTGCAAAGCCGCGCATGGCCTTAAGTTTGTCGGCCTGGCTGATTGCCGCTGCGCCGGTGCATGGCGCCGACACCTATGCCGACGCATCCGGCGCCATATCCTCCAGCCAGGCAGCGCAGCAACATCTCCGTTTCGACATCGCGCCGGGATCGATGGAAAGCGTGCTGAATCGCTTCGGCCGTGAAACCGGCCTGCTGATTTCCTTTTCCACCGACACCACGGCCGGCCTGCAGAGCGCCGGCTTGCGGGGCGCTTATTCTGCGGCGGAAGGCTTGATCCAGATCCTCTGGCACAGCGGGCTGGAGGCGAGGCCGCAGGCGGGCGGCTACGTGGTGCAAAAGGGCCCGGCGTCCGAGCGCGCAAGCCCCACCGGCAATGAAGTGCTGCCGCTGGTCCGCGTCAACGCCGCGCGCGACGCCGTGGTGAGCGAAGGCAGCGGCGCTTATACCATCGCCGCGATGAGCACCGCCACGCGCATGGAGCTGACGCCGCGCGAGACGCCGCAAGCGGTCGGCGTGGTGACGCGTCAGCAGATCGATGACCGCAACATGCAATCGATCGAGGACCTGAGCGCAATGTCCACCGGCGTCAATCTGTCGCAAAACTCTTACGAGCGCTCGATCCTGTATGCGCGCGGTTTCCCCATCGGCTTTTTCCTGCAGGACGGCATGCCGGCCTCGTCCGATACCGACTCCATGGGCATCAGCACGCTGGCCATGTATGACCGCGTGGAGGTGATGCGCGGCGCGGCGGGCTTGCTGACCGGCATCGGCGATCCGGCCGGGCTGATCAATCTGGTGCGCAAGCGGCCCACGCGCGAATCTCAGGTGTCGCTCAGCACCAGCCTCGGGCGCTGGAACAACCGGCGCGTCGAACTGGATGCCGGCGGCGCGCTGAATCAGGCGCAGACCCTGCGCGGGCGCATGGTGGTGGCCTATCAGGATACCGATACCTTCATGAACAATTACCGTCATCAGCGCACGCTGGTGTACGGCACGGTGGATGCCGACCTCAGCCGCGACACCAGCTTGAGCCTGGGCCTGAGCTACAACCAGGAAGACAATCCCGGCGCCAGCTGGTACGGCCTGCCGGCCGCCAGCGACGGCAGTTTTCTGCCGCTCGGCCGCAGCCTCAATACCGCGCCGGACTGGGCCTACTGGAACAAGATCAACACGCGCCTGTTCGGCGAGCTGGAAACCCGTCTGGCCGATGACTGGAAGCTGAAAGTGTCGATGCAATGGATAGAGGATCATTCGAACGCACGCGTGACCGGCACCGACCGCGCCGGCAGCAGCGAAAATCTGTTCACCCTGATCTCGGCCAATATCTACGATTACCAGCGCACGCAACGCGGCCTGGAAGTGCAGCTGGGCGGCCCCTTTGCGCTGCTCGGCGGGCGCCACGAAGTGCTGGCCGGCGCCAGCTATCGCACGCGCGACACCAGAGACAAGGGCAAAACCGCGCCCGGTTACAGCTATACCTTCGATGCGCTGAGCTGGAACGGCAGCGGCGCGCCCTTGCCGGACATCTCGATGCAGTCTTACTCCAGCATCAGCCACGTCGAGCAGACCGGCGTCTACGGCAGCGCACGCTTGCGTCTGGCCGAGCCGCTGGCCTTGCTGGTGGGTGCGCGCGCCGATTGGTATAACTACGCCGACGACCGCAGCTACCTGGGCGGCGGCGGCCAGGCCAGCTATCAGGTGCGCGGCGAAATCACGCCTTACATCGGCGTAGTCTATGACCTCGGCAAGAATTTTTCGCTGTACGGCAACCGCACCAGCATCTTCAAGCCGCAGGCCTCGGTCGACGCCAGCGGCAGACCGCTGGACCCGGTCACCGGCACCAACAATGAACTGGGCATCAAGGGCGAGTTTTTCGATGGCGCGCTCAATGCCAGCGCGGCGATGTTCCTGATCCGCCAGAACAATCTGCCGCTGGCCTTGCAGGGCGACCTGTGCAAGGCCTCGGCCTCATGCGCCTATGCCTCGGGCGAAGTCGAAAGCCGGGGCGTCGAATTCGATCTGACCGGCATGCTGACGCCGGCCTGGCAGATCAGCGCCGGCTATGCCTTGACCCATGCGCGCTACACCAGAGATGCGACCACCGCGAAGGCCGGCGATCAGTTCAACGCCCCCAACCAGCCGGTGCGCATGCTGCATGTGAGCAGCATGCTCAAGCTGCCGGGCGCACTCAGCCAGTGGCGCGTGGGAGGCACCCTGCGCGTGCAGAGCGAGACCTATGTCAGCGGCAGCCCGCTGGTGCGGCAGGGCGGCTATGCGCTGTTCGACCTGATGTCGGGCTGGCAGATCAACCGCCATCTGGAGCTGCGCCTGAGCATCTCCAACCTGTTCGACAAGCGGTATTACCAGACCGTATACAACACGGTCAGCGGCAATACTTTCGGCGAGCCGCGCAATTTCAGTCTGACGGCGAAATATACGTTTTGAACTGACGGCCTGGCTCCGCTCAAAATTCCCCTGCAAAGTGTAGGGATACCCCATCGCGATTCTCAACTAAAATCGAAATCCTTCGTTTCTGCATGCGCTCCATAGGTCTGGTGCGCGCATGCCCCGGACCCCGCTCCAGCGAATACAGCCACCTATCCGGCAGCCTCCCTATATCCTGATCCGGCCCTTGTGCCGGCCATGTCCATTACCGGAGAACACCATGCCATATAGCCTGCCTGCCCTGCCTTACGCCTACGACGCACTGGAACCGCACATCGATTCCCAGACCATGGAAATCCACCACACCAAGCATCATCAGACCTATATCAACAATCTCAATGCCGCAGTCGCCGGCAGCGAGTGGGAAAAGCTGAGCGTCGATGAGCTGGTGGCGCGCGTCAAGGAAGTGCCGGACAACATCAAGGCCGCCGTGATCAATCAGGGCGGCGGTCACGCCAATCACTCGCTGTTCTGGGAAGTCATGTCGCCCACCGGCGGCGGCAAGCCTGAAGGCAAACTGGCGGCGGCCATCGACAGCGATGTCGGCGGTTTCGATGCCTTCAAGGAAGCCTTCACCAAGGCGGCCATTTCGCGCTTCGGCAGCGGCTGGGCCTGGCTCAGCGTGACGCCGCAGAAGAAGCTGGTGGTCGAAAGCAGCGGCAATCAGGACAGCCCGCTGATGAACGGCAACACCCCCATCCTCGGCCTCGACGTGTGGGAGCACGCGTATTACCTGCGCTATCAGAATCGCCGTCCGGAATACATCGGCGCGTTCTACAACGTGGTGAACTGGCCGGAAGTAAGCAAGCGTTATGAAGCCGCGCTGAAGTAAGTTCGCCATCGCCGCACGTTCGCCATCGCATGAAGCCGCCCGCGCGCACGCCGGGCGGCTTTGTTTTTGGCGCTGCTCACGAAGCTTGACGCGGCAATCCACGCCCGTGCACGCGGGGACAAGCGAATGGCTCAGCTTCCCGCAAGGCAAGCCTGTCTGCCATCTCGCCCTCAAGCCCGGCCTCTCACATCCTTGCGAAGGTGCAGCTGGGTGCAGCTAATCCCCCTCCTGCGCACCGGGACAAATAACAATAGTTCTCATCTATAATCGTAAGCCCTCGCAAGCCCATGCAAAGACATGCGCTGCGAAGCCGCTTCAGGAGGCTTTGATGAACGATCACGCAGTCCCGCCTTTACCCTCAGCATTGACCGGCGCGCTGCCGGGCGTCGGCGAAAGTGCCGAGCGCGCCGAGCTGGCCGCGCGCTACGCCAGCCTGGCGTCGGTGCCCTCTACCCTGCGCATTCCGCTGGCAGCGCGTGCCCTGGGCGAAGCACTGTTCCCGTCCTTGCGCCTGAACGACCGCTATGCCGCCGGCACGCTCGCCGCGCTGGGCGACGACGGCCGCCGCTGGCTGAGCGACAAACACAGCGTCTACGGCAGCATGGCGCGCACGCGCCGTTTCCGCGCGCTGGCACAGGCGTTTCTGCAACGCCATCCGGAAGGCCACGTGGTCAATCTGGGTTGCGGCCTGTCCGACTATCTGCAATGGCTGGACAACGGCAGCTCGCACATGATCGATGCCGATCTGCCGGAAGTCATCGCGCTGCGCCGCACGCTGCTGCCGCCGCGCAATCCGCGCCATCGCCTGCGCGAACTCGACCTCAACGGCACCGGCTGGTGGAATGCACTGGCGCTGCCTGACGCGGACGATGCACAAGACAGCGTGCGGCCGGTGTTCCTGTTCAGCGAAGGCGTGAGCATGTATCTCAAGCCCGACGTCATTCGCCAGGTGCTGCATACCTTCGGCGAACGCGCACCGGCCGGTTCGGTGCTGGCCTTCGATGCCATGTGCTGGCTGGCGGCCGGCCGCGCGCGACGCCATCCCTCGGTCCGATACACCAGCGCGCAATTCCACTGGGGCGTACGGCGCGTGCGCGAACTGACGCAGCCGCATCCGCGCCTGCAGCTGATCACCAATTACCGTGTGATGGAGTCTTACGGTTTTCCCTATTCGCTGATCGGCCCGTTGTTCCGCAGCCTGATCGGCGTACCGTTTTACGCGGTCTATCTGCTCGGCGCCGACGTCGGTCTGCGCGATACAAGAAGCTACAAGGAGGTCAAGGCATGAGCATGCATATTCAGGATGTGGAGCGACTGGAGCAGGAGCAGCGCGCCATGGTGTCGCATCTGGCGCGGGTACAGCTGCGCTGCAGCGCGGTGATACAGGAACAGGCGGCCGAAATCGCGCAGCTCAGGGCGCAGGCCATGCAGATGCGCGCCGCCATCATCGCGCGCGACACCGCGCTGGCCTGGGCCTATGAAGACCGCGCCGCGCTGGAAGCGGCGATCCCGGACCTGCCGCAACGCGCCACCCTGGCGCGGCGCGTGAAGGAACTGAGCAAACGCCTGCAAGACCTGATGCGCGACAAGCTGCGTCCGACCGTATCCATGCCCGCCGCCGCACAATCCGCCCACGCCGTGAGCGCCGTGCCTGCCGCAAAAACGCCGCAGGAAGAAGCTGCGGCCGACGCCGGCGAAATCTCGGCGCTGGAAGCCAGCATCGTCGCCGCCGACCTGGTGATCTGCCAGACCGGCTGCCTCAGCCATGGCGCTTACTGGCGCGTGCAGGATCACTGCAAGCGCACCGGCAAGACCTGCATGATGGTGGCGCAGCCGGCCAGTGTGCGCATTGTGCGCATCCATCAGAACGAGAGCGGCGCGCACAGCACCAGCGTGGAACAGCGAGACGCCCAAGGAGCTGAAAGTCATCATCACTCCACGCCGGAGTGATTGCAAAACTGGCACAGACCGGCATTGAGCATGGTCGATCAACGCCGATGGAGATATTCAAAAAGGCATTGGAGAAAAGCCGGACCGTTTTCATTTTTCGCAGAAGATGAAATTCGAACCATCATCAATTCAAATGCCGGCCATGCCGGCATTTTTTTGCCCGATATCGCACCGGCTGCTTCAGACCTCTTCCGCTGCCAGTGCGGCCTGCACCGAGGCCCGCGCAGCGATGCGATCCATGTAGGCAGCGATCGACGGCCATTGCTGCAGATCGATCTTGAAGAAACGCGTCCAGCTCAGTACCGTGAACAGGTAAGCATCAGCCACGCTGAATCGCTCGCCCTGCAGATAGCTGTTGCCCGCGAGCGTGGTCTCGATCTGCCCCAGACGGCGCAGCAATTTTTCAATGAAGATGGTTTTGACCTCCACCGGCAAAGCAGGATTGAATAGCGGCGCCATGCCGGCATGCAATTCGCTGGTGATGAAATTCAGCGTTTCCTGCAGACGTACACGCGCCCAGGTGCCGTTGGCTGGCGCCAATCCGGATTCCGGCTTGAGATCGGCCAGGTATTGCACGATGGCCGGGCCTTCCGTCAGGATTTCGCCATCATCGGTCGCCAGGGCCGCCACATAACCCTTGGGATTGATCGTGAGGAAATCTTCGCCGCTTGAAGTGCGCTTGCTCTGGTTGTCGACCTTCACCAGTTCAAAGGGAATGCCAAGTTCACGCAAGACGATGTGCGGCGACAGGGAGCAGGTATGCGGGGCAAAATACAGTTTCATGTTTTCCTCTGGGATCGTTAAGAGTGCCCGCCAAAACTCCGATGGACGGATGCGCAGAACAAGAATGTGCGGCGTACGAGCAGCAAGGGCGCGAAGCGCAGCCGGTGTTTTGTGAAGCACGCGAAAAGCCTGTATTCTGGCGGCCGCAAGCAAGGCCGTAAAGAACGCAAAATTTTGTGCGTCAGTCACAAAAAATATACCGGAGCCCGTGTGAAAGAGAATGTTTCAGGTTGTCCCGTGGAAGAAGCCATGCGCGTGCTCGGCGGTCGCTGGCGCTTGCTGCTGATCTGGTTTCTGCTCGACGGCCCCAAGCGTTTCAATGAACTGCGGCGCGCATTGCCGAACATTTCACAGCGCATGCTGACGCTTGATCTGCGTGCGCTGGAAGAATCGCGCCTGATCAGCCGCACCGTATTTCCCGAGGTGCCGCCACGCGTCGAATATGCGCTGACCGAAGAAGGCCAGCGATTGCGCGCGGTGGTCGGCGCATTTCAGGAGTTCGGTCTGTGGCTGAAGCAGCGCGACGTCTGAGGGCTGCGCTGTAAATTCGTCCTTATCATTTTCAAATCGCTGATGAGCGGGAAACTCATCAGCTGCCGCCACGATCATTTGCTACCGCCTTCCAGTATCCCGCCCGCGCGCTCCCGCGATCACAGCCCCCGAATTTTTCTCAGCCTCAAATTTCCCCACGCCATCTTTTGATTTTTCTTTCCATTGATCAATGGCGCAAAGCCGTCTGAACCGTAACAACTGTTTCTAAATAAATGGAAACCAAAGTCAGCTTTGCCACTCACACCCCTGCAGCAAACTCAAGACCGCGTCCGGCCATTCGCAAAATTCCATACCTCATCGAGACTTAAACTGCCGGCGCGGTGATTCCTATAACGGAGTTGCTCCGTGCTGATCACAATAAAAAAATGCGCGGCATCGACATGCGATGCACGGCAATTCCTCGTTCTTCGAGGAGCACTATCATTCACGCCAAAACCAAAGTTCTGTCGATCTTCGGGACCCGTCCCGAGGCGATCAAGATGGCCCCGCTAGTGCGTGCACTGGCGGCCGAACCTGGTATCGAATCCAGTGTCTGCGTTACCGGCCAACATCGCAGCATGCTGCAGCAGGTGCTCGATCTGTTTGAAATTCAGGCCGACCATAATCTCGATGTCATGGTGCCCGATCAGACCCTCAACGGGCTGAGTGCGCGCTTGTTCGTCGCCATTGATGAGCTGCTGGCCGACACCACGCCCGACCGCGTGCTGGTGCACGGCGACACCACTACCGCGATGGTGGCGGCGATGGCTGCATTTCACCGGCAGATTCCGGTGGCGCACGTGGAAGCCGGCCTGCGCACTTACGATATGGGCCAGCCATGGCCGGAAGAAATGAACCGGCGCGCCATCGATGTGGCCAGCGATCTGCTGTTCGCACCGACGGCGTCGTCCCGCGAAAATCTGCAGGCCGAACGTCTGTGCGGCCGCATTCTGGTCACCGGCAATACGGTGGTCGACGCGCTGCAATTGACGGTCTCGCGCATTGAAGCCGATCCGGCATTTCGCGCCGGGCTGGATGCGCAATTGCCGCCGCTGGCGCCCGATCGCAAGTTGCTGCTGGTGACCGGCCACCGGCGTGAAAATTTCGGCGGCGGCTTTGAAAACATCTGCCGTGCGCTGGCGCAACTGGCGCAACGCGACGACATTCAGATCGTCTACCCGGTGCATCTGAATCCCAAGGTGCGCGGCCCGGTGCTGGCTGAATTGTCGGGGCTCGATAACGTGCATCTGATTGAGCCGCTGGATTACTTTCAGTTCGTGCGACTGATGCAGCAGGCCCATGTGATTCTGACCGACTCCGGCGGCGTGCAGGAAGAAGCGCCGTCCTTGTCGAAGCCGGTGCTGGTGATGCGCGACGTCACCGAAAGACCGGAAGCAGTCAATGCCGGCACGGTGCGACTGGTCGGCACCAAGGTACATAGCATCGTGGATTCAGTCAGCACGCTGTTCGAAAACGATAGTCTCCGGCACGCATTTTCATTGCGTGAAAATCCTTACGGAGACGGCCACGCCAGTCAACGCATTGTGAACGCCATCATGGACCGGCCCTTCACGCAATTCGCTTCCTGACTCGCATTTTTCTTCAGGCAGCGCAAAGAAAAACTGCAACCAATCGCTGAGCTTCACGCTCGAATTTGCGGCTGCCCCGCAGACTTCTTGCGTCCCGAAAACGCTTGCCGGCATTGAACATGAGGCTTGCGCAATAAAAACTAACCTGGTTTTCACGTCAAAAGAAATGATAAATTCACGTCGTCCTACACCGGTACACCGCAGTGTCTTACACACATTCTCGCTGCTCTCGCTGAGCCTGCCTTTTTTGATGCCGGCGCCTGCGCTGGCAGCGCCGGAGAGTAACCCGGCAGCAAGCTCTTCGGGCAAGGTAGCAAGCGCCTTCCGCCAATTGACTGCCGACACCTGGATCAGTCGCAAGCAGACGCTGTCGACGCTGGGCTTCAGCACGCCGCTGGTGCTGGCCTCGAATGACAGCAGCCGCGAAATCTATCTGCCGGTGCCGGCCAATGTGCCGCTGTCGGATGCGACGCTGAAGATGAATGCCAACTATCTGCGCGCCGATGGCGGGCGTACCACCATGGTGCTGGCGATTGATACCTATCCCGCCGCCGCGCGCGCCATGACTGCCGATCAGGGCGATGCCAGCCTGACGCTGGGCATCGACGGCGCGCCGCGCACCAGCGGCTTCGTGCGGCTGGGTGTGAACTGGACCACCATGCTCTCGGGCCTGAGCGTCTGCGCCGATCCGCGCACGCCGGGCAATGTGCTGCGCGTGGCGCCGGATTCCAGCTTCAGCTATCGCTACGACAGCAGCGCCATCAGGGACTTGCGCACCGCCTGGGGCGCGCTGCCTGCGGAAACCTCGATCATGGTGGCCGGCAAACAGTTGTCGCCGCAGTCGTATGACAGCGCCTGGCGCATCGGCGTGGCGCTGGAGCGCGCCGGCAAGCACAGCACCGTGACCACCATGCCGGCGGCCGGCGACAGCATCGATCTGAGCCGACTGAACGTGCCGGCCGAGCTGCGCGTGATTCCCGCCTTCGCTGCATTGAGCGGCAGCGGCAAACACACCCTGAAGGATGCGTCTGAGGTCGGCGCGCTGCTGGCGCTGGGACAGAACGGTTCGGACACCCCGTTGCGCGGCGACATTCTGGTCGGCGACCAGGTCTTGCTGAGCGCCATCAGCGGTGCGCTCAATGCGCTGCAGGAACAAGTCAAAAGCAATGCACCGGATGCGCTGGATGCCTTCGGCCAATGGCGCAAGCGGCTTGAGCCCCAGGTCGACGGCCTCGGCGCCAAGGAATTGCGACTGGTGTCGGCCTTCGGTCGTCCGGTGATCCTGGCCGGCGCGGAAGCGGGCGTCAATTTCGCCGGCCTGTTCGACGAATACTGGCGCAACATCAGCGGCTCGCAGGCGCTGACCGTGCGCGCTGCGCACCGCCCGGTATCGGACGAGCCGGTGATCCTGCTGAAGAACCTGGGCGGTTCGCCCGGCAGTTTCGACGTCATGAGCCGCGCCGACTGGACTGCCTCATTCAATATCGCCGAAGTCGCCAGCGACGGCCGGGTGCCGACCGAACTGCTGCTGGATGTATCGGCCGCGCCCGGCGCCGGCCGCACGCCGCCGGTGGCGTCGGTGTTTCTCAACGACGTCTTGCTGGGCGCCTCGCATCTGCGCGCCGACGGCAAGCGCGAACGCATCAGCGCCAGGATTCCCAACCATGCATTGGCGGCGCAGAATCAGCTGAGGGTCTCCTTCGTGCGCCAGCCATCCAGTGATGAGTGCCGCGAAACGCCGCAAGCCTTCCCGGTCGCCGTGCTGGCATCAAGCCACCTCAAGCTCGACAAGGCGCCGACCGAGGACAACTTTACCGGCATGGTGCGCCGCTTCGCGGCGGGCGCCGATCTGCTGGTGCCCAAGGCCTATCTGAGCGATGCCGGCCATACCTTGCAACGCGTGATCATGATCGCCTCCAGCACCGGTCTCTCGGCCACACGCACGACGATGAAGGTGGCCGAAGACGGCAAGGAGATCACGCCGGACAACAACTTCCTGGCGCTGGATATTCCCTTCAAGGGCGACAAGAGCCTGATCGAGGTCAAGGGCAATGCGCTGGTGCTCAATGACAGTTCGCAAAAGCCGATGCTCGACATCAGCGGCCTCAACCGCTTCGGCATTCTTGAAGTGGGCAAGGTCTCCGGTAAATATGGCGTGATCTATCGCAGCGTCGGCGATCAACCGCCGCAACTGAGCAAGACCTTCGCATTGTCGAGCGGTAACGTGGCGGCCGTCGGCGCCTCGGGCCTGCTGTCGGAAATCGATACCAACGACAGCGCCGGTCGCGACTCGGTGCAGGATGCGCCGGATTTCACGATCAGGGACGTTCTGTGGTGGCTGGTGCCGCTGTTCATCATCATGCTGTTTGTGCTGATGATGGTGCTGGCAAGCCGGGCGCGTCGCCGCCGTGCCGCCGAACGGGAAGCCGAACGCTCGCTCGACCGCAGCGCCGACAGCGGCAATGATCCCGATCCACGCAAGCCAAGCTGATCAGCGGAGTATCTGACATGTTCACTACTGCCAACGCTGCGGCCCAGCTCAGCTTCATCACCGCGAATTACTATGCGGCGCTGGAGGTCGCAGCCGCCGTGGTGGCGATCCTGATCCTGATCTCGGCCGCCGACGATCTGCTGTTCGACATCTGGTACTGGACGCGCCGGATCTATCGGCGCTTCACCATCGAGCGCACCCGCACGCCGCTGACGCCGGCCCAGCTGCGGGAGCGCGAGGAGCAGCCGATTGCCATCATGGTGCCGGCCTGGCTGGAATACGACGTCATCGCGCAGATGATAGAGAACATGGTGGCGACGCTGGACTATCGCAACTACATGATCTTCGTCGGCACCTACGTCAACGACCAGGCCACCATCGCGCAGGTCGAACGCATGCGGCTGCGCTACAAGCAATTGCGGCGGGTGGAAGTGCCGCATGCCGGCCCGACCTGCAAGGCCGACTGCCTGAACTGGGTGGTCAAGTCGATCTTTGCGCACGAGAACGAGGAAGGCATGGAATTCGCCGGCGTGGTCTTGCACGACAGCGAAGACGTGCTGCATCCGCTGGAGCTGAAGTTCTTCAACTATCTGCTGCCGCGCAAGGACATGATCCAGATTCCGGTAGCCTCGCTTGAGCGTCACTGGTACGAACTGGTGGCCGGCACTTACATGGACGAGTTCGCCGAGAGCCACGCCAAGGACATGATGGTGCGCGAGAGCGTGGCCGGCACCGTGCCTTCGGCCGGCGTCGGCACCTGCTTTTCGCGGCAGGCGCTCAAGGGCCTGCTGGCGGAGTCCGGCGGCGAGCCCTTCAATGTATCGAGCCTGACCGAAGACTACGAAGTCGGTACCCGGCTGTCGCAGATGGGCATGCGCACGATCTTTGCGCGCTTCCCGGTGCAGTTCAAGGTGCGCCGCGAACCCTGGTTCTTCAGCAAGGGCGGACGCGCGTCGGAGTTGACGCTGGAGCTGCCGCTGGCGGTGCGTGAATTCTTCCCCGACACCTTCCGCCAGGCTTATCGGCAAAAGGCGCGCTGGGTACTCGGCATCGGTCTGCAAAGCTGGGAGCAGATCGGCTGGAAGGGCTCATTCGCCGCCCGCTATCTGCTGCTGCACGACCGCAAGGGCGTGATCACCGCTTTCGTCAGCATGCTGGCCTATGTGCTGGCGCTGCAGTTCATCGTGTTCTCGGCGGCCACCACCTTCAATCTGTGGGAAGTGTTCTATCCGCCGCTGCTGGCCAGCGACGGCTGGTGGCGCACGGTGCTGCTGCTCAATGCGCTGGCCATGATCAACCGCGCCGCGCATCGCTACTATTTCACTGCGCAGATCTACGGCTGGCGCCACGGTCTGATGTCGCTGCCGCGCATGGTGGTGTCCAACTTCGTCAACTTCATGGCGGTGGCGCGCGCCTGGCGTTTGTTCCTGCTGTATCTGTTTGCCGGCAAGAGCCTGGCCTGGGACAAGACCATGCACGACTTCCCGGCCGACGGCCAGATGGCGCGACCACGTCAGCGTCTGGGCGATCTGCTGCGCACCTGGCAGGCGGTGGACGATGCCACGCTGAGCCGCGCTCTGGAAGAGCAGAAGCGCACCCATCTGCCGCTGGGTACGGTGATGGTGTCGCACGGCTGGCTCGATGAAGAAACCCTGGCCGAAGCGCTGGCCTATCAGGAGCGCCTGCCGCGCGTGCGCCTGACCAAGGCGCTGGTCGAGCAACATGCAGGCGTGCTCGCGCCCGAAATCTGCACCCGCCTGCGGGCGCTGTATATCGGCCCCGGCGAAGCAGGCGGCCCGGCCGCCGGCCTGGTGCGCATTGCCGTGGGCAGCGCGCTCAGCGACGAAGCGCGCGCTGAGCTGCAACAAGCTTTGGGCACGCCGCCATTCGCCATGATCGCGCGCGAATCCGAAATCGCCGCCGGTCTGCGCCTGCTGAGCGGCCAGGACAACGCCTTCGACAAGCATCGCACCGAAGCGCGCGTGCCCTTGCTGGGCGATCTGCTGATCGGCAGCGGCCTGCTGACACGCGAAATCTTCGACGCCGCGCTGCGCCGCTATCGTCCCGAGCGGCACGGCCGCATCGGCGATTATCTGGTCGAGCAATCGGTGATCTCGCGCGAAGCGATTGAACAGGCGGTGCAACAGCAACGCCTGCAGTTTGAACATTCCCAACCATCGGGCGGCCAGACCGCGTGAATAAAAACAAGATGAGCCAGCACCAAAATCAAAACAAAAACACCAGGCATGCAGCATCAGCATCGGCGTCGCGCACTTTGCCGTTCGTCAGGATCGCTTGCGCCAGTTCGGCGCTGGCGTTGATATTGGCGCCTGCAGCGCTGCAGGCGCAGACCAAAGTGATCCCGCTGCCGCTCAGCGGCCCGGCCTACGAACTGGCGCAGGATGCCTATCGCGCCTCTGCGCGCGGCGACTATCAGCGCGCGATGGCGCAGCTGAAAGAGGCCATGCGCTTGCGCCCGGATGCGATCGCTCTGCAAACGCAACTGCGCCAGATTCAGCAGCAGCAACAGCAGCAGCAAGGCCTGCGATCCCTGCGCAGCACGACGCGCGACGCCGGCTACAACGATGCCGATGCGGCCTTCCGCGCCTACCGCCGGCACGACTACCAGAGCGCCGTGCAGCGCGCGCGCGAAGCCGTGCGCAAGTCGCCGGACAATGACGACTACTGGCTGCTGCTGGGCAATGCGCTGATCGAGACGCGCCAATACGACGACGCCGAACGCGTGCTGGCGCAAGGCATCGCCATCACCGGCAGCGACGACAAGGATGAGGCCGCATCGCCGCTGCAGAAACGTCAGGCCGAAGTGCGGCGTGAACTGGCGGCGCTGCAGGCGGCGCGCGTGTTCCGCGCGCAGAGCGAGCAGAACCCGGCGGCCGAACTGGATGCTGCGCGCAAGGCGGTGGACTACGCGCCGGGCAATATGTCGTACCGGCTGATGCTGATCATCGCGCTGCTGCACAACGAGCAACTGGATGAAGCGCTCAGCGCCAGCGCCGCCGCGCAAACGCTGGACCCTTTGCAGGCCGGCCCGCTGCTGCTGCGCGCCTACACCCAGCAGCGCCTTGGTCATGAAGAAGAAGTGCTCGCCGAATTTGCCGCTGCGGCAGAACTGGCGCGGCCGGAAGAACAGACCGGCGCCCGTCTGCTGATGGCTGATTCGGCGCTGGCGATGCGCCAGCCGCAGCGCGCGCTGGAGGTATTGAACGGCATCGACAGCACGCAACTGCGCGACGCCGATCAGGTGGCGCAACTGCAGCAGACCCGGCTGGCCGCGCAGCAGGCGCTGGGCCGCATGCGGCGCACCAGTCTGGCAGCGGCGTCATCGGAAAAACAAAACATTCAGGAATCAGGCCCGCGCCTCGAGGTACGCCAGTTCCCGGTGCCTGCGCTGGACTGCCGCGCCGAGGGCAAGGCCGGCAGCGGCGACCTCCAGCAACCGGTCGCGGCCACCGTCTGCCATGTCATACCCGGCCAGATTCCGCGCGATCGCGGCTACGACAAGGCGGTGATCGCCTATCAGGCCATGGAGCAAAAAAACTACCAGGCGGCGGCAAGCAACGCGCAGGACGCCATCGCGCTGTCGCCGGAGAATCCCGATTACCGCATGCTGCTGCTCAATGCGCTGCTGGCGGCCAGACGCCTGCCGGAGGCCGAGCAGGCCGCGACCGCTGCCTTGCGTCAGGGCGATTCCGGCGCCGGCCCTCTGCTGGCGCAGCGCGGCGCGATCCGTGATCAGCTTGGCAAACCGGACGAGGCGCGTGCCGATTTCAGCGACGCGCTGACGCAAGGCGGCTTGCCGCTCTCGACCGAGATCGATCTGCTGGCGCGCCTCGGCCGCCAGCGTGAAGCGCGCGACAAATTCAACGCCGGCCGCGAGGCGCATGCCTTCGACGATCTGAGCGATCTGGAACTGGCCTATCTGGCCAGCCGCGCCGGTGAGGATGCACTGGCGCAGGGCGCATTCCGGCGCGCCGACCAGGCCGGCAAGCTGCCGGATGCGGCGCTGGAAGATGCCGCCTTCAGCGCCACCCGCAACAGCGACGACCGCAGCGCGCTGGGCTATTTCAAACGCAGTATCGATGCCGCCAATGCCGGCGCCATCGACAAGACCCCGCAGCAGCAATTCGACACGCGCCGCACGGTGTCCACGGTGGATCGCGAATGGGGGTTCATCGCCTCGCTCACGCGCAGCGGCGGCGGCCCGGCGGCCGGCAGCAGCACGCAGGCCGGCGCCCCCGGCGTATCGGGCGGCGGCAGCAGTCTGCAGGCCGGCGCCGAAGCCTATTGGCGGCCCTTCGGTTATCAGAACGGACGCACCTTTGAAGTCTTCGGCCGCGTGTTCCAGACCTTGCAAGACAAATCCGGCGGCGGCACCGGCACGCAAACCGCACAAGCCACGGTCGGCGCACGCTGGAAGCCCTTCACCAGCCAGAACGTGGTGGTCTCCTTTGGCCGCCTGATCCCGATCGGCTCGCAGGCCAGCAGCGACTGGCTGGGACAGATCGCCTATTCCGACGGCATCGGCACCGACCTGCGCGTGGATCGCCCCTCCTGGTGGACCACCCAGTGGTATGCAGAAGCCGGGCGCTACTTCCAGCATCCGCAGACTTATGGCCTGGCCTCGCTGCAGGCCGGCCGCAGTTTCCGCCTCGACGATATCAGCCCCAGGCTGGTGGTGTTCCCGCATGTCACGCTCAACACCGACTACAACTCACTCAACAGCACGCGCATGGCAACCGGCTTTGGACCGGGCGTGAATCTGCGATACTGGTTCCGCGAGGATACCTATCATGCGCCGCGCTCCTATCTTGAACTGTCGCTGCAATACCGCTTCACGATCAGCGGCGACGAGCGCGCACGCGGTTTGTTCATGACCACCACGCTGTCTTATTGATGCGGTTGATGAGCGCATTATTGCGCGAGTCCATTTCGCGCCTTGCCATGGAGACCGATTGAAGCCCGCGTACCGAAGCCCCCGCCCGCATGTCACCGGCCATTACTTGCGCGGCTGGCTGCAGCGTGCTCTGACGATCAGCGTGGCGCTGACACTGGCGGCCTGCGCCGGCTGCAATCAGTTGCAGCAGCCGATCCGCATCGATGGCGTGGTGTGGCAGCCGGACAATGCGACCGTGATGCCGCGCGGCACATGGGATCAGTTGGGCGCCAGCGAATTGCTGGTGCAATGGACGGCAGTGGATGGCATGGCTTTCGTGCCCGGCAGCGCCTTGCCGGCCGCACCAAAACTGCCAGACTGGGAACGCATCGCCAAAGAACCCTGGGCGCGCGATGTGATCGTCGGCCTGGCCGGCCGCTTCGATGAAAAAGCCGCGCGCGCCGATATCGACAAACTGGCCGCCGATTCCGCCGCGCTGGCCAGATTGCCCACGCCCTTGCATGTGACCGGCTGGTATTTTCCGGTGGAGATCGATCCGACCTGGGCCGAAGCCCCCAGGCTGGGGGCCTTGCTGGCGCAATTGCCGCGACCGCTGTGGATCACCGTCTACGACAGCGCCAACGTCGGCCCCGATGCGCTGGCCGACGGCCTGATGAAATGGCTGCCGCCCGACGTCGGCGTGTTCTTTCAGGATGGGGTAGGCGTCTATGCGCGCGAACCGAAGATTGCGCTGCATTACGCGAATGTGTTGTCGCAGCGGCTCGGCAAGCAGCGCGTGCGCATCATCGCCGAGGCTTTCCGGCCGATGCCGGGCGGCGGCTTTCGCAGCGCCACCGCCGATGAAATCCGGCCGCAGGTGAATCTCTACAAGGGCTACAAGGTGTCGGTCTTCGACGGCCCGCATTATCTGCCGGATGCATTGGTGCAGCAGCTCAAGTAAGCGCCAACCTCAGCCGATGCAGAGGCAGCGGATGAATGGCTACACCCCCGCGCACTGTGCTCTCTCTGCCTTCAGATCACTTGCGCTGCCGCCACCAGGTCACCGCCACCATCACGGTGGTCGTCATCAGGATGGTCACCACGCTCATCGCCATGCCTTGCCCGACCGAACCCTGCTCGAACTGACGCCAGATGAACAGCGAGGCGGTCTGTACGCCGGTCGGCGCCAGCAGCAAGGACGCCACCAGTTCACGCGAGGCCACGGCGAACACCAGCAGCATCGCCGCCAGCAGACTCGGAAACAACAAGGGCAGCAGAATCCGCAACAGACTTTGACGCAGGCTGGCGCCGTGCACGCGCGCGGCGGCTTCCATGTTGTCGCCGATCTGGGCGAAAGCGGCGCTGGCGTAACGCACCGGATAAGGCAACAGCAGGCAGCAATACGCCAGCAGCAAAATGCCCCAGGTGTTGTAAGGCGTGACAGGCCAGAACTTCTGGTTCCACGCCAGGATCAGGCCGACGCCGACCACGATGCCCGGCAAGGTATTGGGCATGATGGACAAGGCATCCAGCAGCACGCGGCCGCGTATTCTGGTCTTCACCACACAATAGGCCACCAGCAGCCCGATCACGCCCGTGATCAAAGCGGTAGCGCCCCCCAGCGCCAGGCTGGTGGCCAATGCGTGCAAGGCCCCTGCGTCGCCCCCGAGAATGGTATTGAAGTTGATCAGCGACAGATTGTCGGCATGCAGACCGCCGGACAAGGTGCGCATGAACGCGGTCACGGTGATCGAAAAGATCGGCGCCACGGTGGAGACGCCGGTCACCAGCGCAAACAGCAAACACACCGGCCAGCGCCAAACGCCCAGCGAACGCAGGCTGACGTCGCCCGGCTTGCCGTTGAGCGTTTCGTAGACATGGCGGCCCTGAATCCGGCGCTGCAGCCAGAACGCCGTCATGGCCAGCAGCACCAGCACCACCGACAAGGTGGAGGCGCCGGGCAGATCGATGGGCCAGTCCGAAAAACGCCGCTCGATGCCGGTCACCAGCACGAAGAATCCGGCGTTGGCAGCCAGCGCCGCCGGCGTGCCGTATTCCTCGATGGCCATGGCAAATACCAGCAACAGGCTGGCGGCAATGCCCGGCGTGGCCAGCGGCAAGGTGATGCGGAAGAAGCATTGCCAGGGCGAACCGCCGCACACGCGGCCGACGTCGGCCAGCCGCGAACCGGAGGTGGCGATGCTGCGCGACACGGCGAAATACACCACCGGAAAGACATTCAGCGTCATCACGAACACCACGCCGCTGAAGGAAAACAGAAAGCCTGCCGCGTGCAGGCCCAGCAGCTGTTCAACATAGCCCTTGGGCTGCAATTGCATGATCCAGCCCAGCGCTGCGATATACGGCGGAATCATGAATGGCACCAGCAACAGCAAATCCCAGAGCGGCGCCAGCGGCAATTTGAACAGACCACGCAAGGCCCCCAGCGGAATACCGATAGCGGCGCTCAGCAAGACCACGCAGCCACCCAGACGCAGGGTGTTGAAGGTCAGCCCCAGCATGTCCGGATCGCTGAAGATGGCGCCCAGATGCGACAGCGGCGCCGCCAGCGAGCCGTCCGACAAGCCCGGGAAAATCGCCTGCAGCAACACGAAGCCCAGCGGCAGCGCCACTACCACCAGCAATACCGCCGTCGCGCCGCCGGCCAGCAGCGGCAATCCATTTCTTGCCAACACGATTTACTTGCGTCCGAACAGGGTTGAGAAACGATGCAGCAGCGCGGCGCGCGAGGCATAGCCGGCATCATCGGTCGGCTCGGGCAAGAGCTTGATGTCTTTCAGGGCGGTGCGCTTGATGGCGATATCGGCGCGCGCCGGAATCAGATAGGCCTCTGCCACGCGTGCCTGGCCCTGCGGCGACAACACGTAGTCGATGAACTTGCGGGCATCGTCCTGCAGCTTCGACGATTTCAGGATCATCATCGGCCGCGGCGCGATCACTGTGCCGCTTTTCGGGAAGATGACTTCTATGCTTTCACCCTTGGCCTGATTGCCCAGCGCCACATAATCGACGGCGCCGAACACCGCCGCCCTGGCGCCCTGCAGCACCGGATTCATGGCTTGCGCATTCGGGCCTGCAATCACCATGCCATTATTCTTGAGCGCAGCAAACAACTGCCAGGCGCGGTCGCTCTGGCGGCTTTGCAGACCGGACAGCAGATCCAGCGAAGCGCCGGATTGCGCCGGATCGGGCATGGTGACCTTGTCCTTGAACGCCGGCTGGGTCAGATCGTTCCAGTCGGAGGGACGCGGCGTGCCGCTCTTGCTGTTCCAGACAATGGAGAGCGCCGACAAACCTTGCGCCACGTAGGCCGGCTGCTTGTAGCGTGCCGGCACCTGCGCTGCGTTGGGGCTCTGATACGGCAGCAGCCAGCCGCGCTTGTCGAGATCCTGGGCGCTGTCCCACGAGGCCGAGATGAGCACGTCGGCGCGCGGGTTGGTCGACTCCGCCTGCAGACGCGCCATGACCTTGCCGGTATCGGCCTGGAACACCTCAACGCTGATGCCGCTGGCGGCCTTGAAATCGGCGGCCAGCGTTTCTATCAGTTTGCCGGGACCGGCGCTGTACACCGTCAGTGCCTGCGCCGCCGGAGTCCAGACGGCGCAGAGCGCCGCGCAGGTGCTCAGTGCGAGCAAGGGAAATTTTTTCAGCATGACAATTCCTGTCTTGATGGATGACGGCCGGCCGAGGCCCGCCGGAATATCTGAGCCGGCTTCACGCCGCCTGCGGCAGCCAGCGCAAGCGTTGCCAGTCGAGCGCGAGATCGATGATCTGACCGGTCTGCAGACGGGCATCGGTGGCCAGCACCAGCCCCTCCGGGGCAGCAGTGGTGCGTACCTGGGTAATGAAGCGGCCATGGCGGAAGCGCTGCGCCACCACTTCTCCGCGCAGTTCGCTCATCAGCAGTTGCCGGGTTTCCGGGCTGAGATCGTGATTCGCGGCCTGGCCGTGTGCAAACGAGAGTGCGGATTGCGGAATGAACAGATGCTGCGGATTGACGACCGGCGCAATCAGCGGATGCCATGAAGGCGGCACATGCCGGGCCTCCAGCAAGGTGCCCAGCTTGAGAAACTCGGCGACCAGCACGCTGGCCGGTTCGCTGATCAGCAGCTCCGGCGTCGCCAGCTGCCGGATATGTCCGCCCTGCATCACGGCGATGCGGTCGGCCAGCGCGAAGGCTTCTTCCTGATCGTGCGTGACGTAGACGGCGGTGGTGCCCATTTCGCGCAGCAAGGCGCCGATTTCATGGCACAGGCTTTCGCGCAGATCGCGGTCGAGGTTGGACAAGGGCTCATCGAACAGCAGCACTTGCGGCCGCGCCACGATGGCGCGCGCCAGCGCCACACGCTGCTGCTGACCGCCCGAGAGGCTGGAAGGATTACGCGCTTCATAGCCCTTCAGACCGACGATTTCCAGCGCCTGCGCCACCCGCAGCATGGCCTGCTTGCGGCCCATGCCGCGCATCTCCAGCGCGAAGGAAACGTTGCGGCCGACGTTCATGTGCGGCCACAGCGCGTAGTCCTGAAACACCATGCCGAGACCGCGCGCCTCGGGCGGCGCAAAATGGCCGTCGCCGGCCACCAGCGTGTCGCCCAGCAGAATGCGGCCCTGCCCTTTTTCCACCGGCAGCAGGCCGGCGATCAGTTTCAGCAGGGTGGTCTTGCCGCAACCCGAAGGCCCCAGCAGGGCCAGCACCTGACCGGCATCGAGTTGCACTTCGATGCCGTCGAGCACGGTGTTTTGCCCGAAACGCTGGCTCAGCCGCTCAATCGTGATCGAGGTGCCGCTGCGCTTTTGATCGAACAAATCAGTCATTGCGCGCTGATCAGAAAGTGTGACGGATGCCGGCCATAGTGCCGAACTGGTTCTGCCCGGCCACCACGTCGGAACCGAAACCGTTGACGCCCAGGTTCGAACCGTTCTTGTTCTGCACGTAGGAATTGATCAGATACAGGTCGGTGCGCTTGGACAGGGAATACTTGACCATGGTGATGATGGAGCTCGGATCCTGATTCGAATTCTTGACGTCGGTGTGATACAGCGAGGCGCTCAGTTGCAGCGGCGCCGACACCTGATAGCTCATGCCGATCCAGCTGACGTCGCTGCGGATGTTGGTGGAGGGCGCGGTGTTCTGGCGACGCACCAGATAGCCGCCCAGCACTTCGGCGTCGCCGAACTTGTAGCGTGCACCGAAAGTCAGGTGCTTGTCGGTGTTGCCCGACAGCGCGGCGGTCTGGCCGTTCTTCTGGTCGTACACCAGGGCCGCCTTGAAGGCGCCGCCGGAATATTGACCGCCGAAACCGTATTCGCGGCCGGCGGCCGTGCTGCCGGCCACTTCGCCGCCCTTGGTGGAGTCGAAGCCGGTGCTGTAATAGGTCGACAGTTCGAAGGCGCCGACCTTGCCGGTGTACTTGATGGCGTTGTCGATACGATCGGAGAATGCCGCGTCATGCACCTTGGACGACCAGGTGGCGTTGTCCATGGTGTTGTACTTGCTCATCCATTCCAGCATCAGGCTGTTCTGACGCCCGACCAGCAGGCTGCCCCAGCTGCCTTGCAGACCGACATACGATTGACGGCCGAACAGGCGATTGCTTTGCAGCGCCGAACCGTTATCGACCGAGAAGCCGTTTTCCAGCACGAATACCGCTTGCAGACCGCCGCCCAGTTCTTCCGTGCCGCGAAAGCCGATGCGCGAACCGGACAGATTGCCGGAGCTGATGCGCGCCAGATTCGAACCGGTGCTGGCGGCGTGATTGATGACTTCGAGGCCGGCATCGACGATACCGTAGATAGTGACATTGGTCTGTGCCGCCACGTTGGCGGACATGAAGAGCGCTGCGACGGCGGCGCCGATGGCGACGCTGGATGATTTGAACTGCATGTCTGGTAATCCCCTGTTTTAAAAATATCTGGCGATCGATTGGTCGGCATCTGTCTCTGCCGAAATGCCGCAATGCCCCGGTGTCGAGAGGCGACGGTCAAACGAAGGTGGGGAGATTAGTGAAGAAATATGTCTTGTTCATGACATCGGATTGCATCTGAGGGCAGGGCGATACGATGATTTTTTTCGCCTTTGCAGCGCTTGCCATGCGTTCAGGCCGGGCCGCGAAATACGAGTAGAAGTCGGGCGGAGAGCAGGCGATGAAAGAGGCGGCCGGCAGCTTGCCGGCGATTGAAAATCGCTGCTGTCTGGGCTTGAAGCCAAGCCTTGCGTTTAAATTACTTGATCTTGAAAATGCGAGGAGACGCACTGGCTGACGAAGCCTGTGCGTGAAGAGGTGACGCGTAATGTGGAGAAGTCACGAGCACCACGAAATACCCGGAAACAGCAGGCCGTAAAAAACCGGTCTGCCTTCGATTGCGCGTTCTCCTATTCACACGCAAGGACTTCCCGCACATCTTGCGACGATGTGCGGCTGAGCGGATCATGCCGCCGCAGCAGTTGCTCGATGTGCACCGTGATATTGGGCGCGCCGGTCATTTCGCCGAAGGTGCCGCGTGTCATCGGGCCGTAGGCGAACAGACCTTCGACCACTTCGCCCTGCGCGTTCAGCACGCGGCTGCGCGCATCCACGTCCAGGCCGATGCCGACTTCGTCCAGCCGCACCAGACCGGCGTCCAGCAAGGAACTGATCAGCGGATTGCGTGCGATATTCTTTTCCGGCCCGGTACACAGGATCACGGCGTCGAAGGCTTGTTTGCGTTCGCCTTGCTGCACCGGCGCGCCTGAGCCTTCACGCAATTGCAAGGTGCACAGCAGGCGCTGCTGCGCGACCTCGATGCCGCCGATGCCGGCCTTGATCACCGCCAGACGGCCGCCGTCGCGCGCCGCGGCCACAGCGCCATGCACTTGCGGCGCGGCGCGAAAGCGATGCACTTCCCAGAACGGCAACAGCCGCCGCACGGCGCGGCGCCGTTGTTCCGGCGGCAGCGCCTGCCACAGCTTGTGCAGCTGCGAGCGCACCGAATCCAGCACCGGATGCCAGCCCATGGCCGGCGCATCGCGCTGCACGCGGCGGCGGATAAGGCGCAGCAGCGCACGAGCGGTTTGCGGTGCGGCTTGTCCCTCCAGAAAATCGATGTTGTCGATGAATTGCCCGTGCGCATGCGACAGCAGACCGCGGCGCGAAATCGCCGTGATGCCGCCGCGATGTCCGCCGCGCAGCAACGATACAAACACGTCAGCCATGGTCAGCCCGGTGCCGACCAGCAGCACATCGGCGTCGGCATCGACGCCGGACACCGCGTTCGGTTGCCAGGGATTGGGGAAGAAACCAGGATGCGCCAGTGCCGCTGACGACACCGGACAAGGCAAGGCCGGCGTGGCATGACCGAAAGCCAGCACCACGATATCTGCCGGCAACCACTCGCCGCCCGCCAATCGCACCTGATAGCGGCTGCCCTGCTCGGGCGTGGCGGCTATCGATGCCACCTGATCGCGCAGATGGCGCCATTGCACGCGCGCACCGGCGGCGGCCAGCGTCTGGCGAAGAATATCCTGCACATACAAGCCATAGCTGGCGCGCGAAACATAATGATGGCCGCGCGCATCGGTGCTGGGCGCATCCGGCAAAATGCCCTGCTCAAAAAACCATTCGGTGGCATGCGTCGCATGGCTGCCGAACAGACTCATGCGGTCGCTAGGCACATTGATGCGGTGCTCGGGCGCGTCGGTGCCATAGGCGATGCCGCGCGCCAGTTCGGCCGCCGGTTCGACAATGCTGATCGCCAGCGGCTGCGTGCTGAGACGCAGCAAGTGAATGGCATAAGCCACGCCGGTAAAGCCGCCGCCGACAATGACGATGCGCGCCGGCGCGGAGTTGGTTTGCGGGTCAGTCTGCAAGGCGATTCCGATATGCGTTTTTATCATTTAAATATCCGCAAAACGCATACTGGACGTGGCTTTGCGGCTTCCTTGCGCATTCTAACCGATCGCTTCAAGCTATCGAGGTGCGCTGAATTTTATGCGCGCGAACCACTGCGCCATAAAAAAACCCGGTTCGGAAACCGGGCTCGTCTCATCGCTCACTGCATCGCACGTATCACCAACCGTATTTGACGCAAGCCTTGCGATACGCCAGACCGGCCAGCGCCACGTCTTCCAGACCGATGCCGATGGCCTTGTAGATGACGATGTCCTGGTCCCGGCGCTGATAGCTCATGCTGCCGTCGACGGCCTGGCCCAGCTCCCAGACATTGTCCCAGTCGAAGGTGCCGGGCGCGCACTGGATCAGGTCGCCGGCTTCCTGTTGCGCCTGCGGCTTCCATTCCACCACCAGCGCAGCGGCGCGCTTGATGGCGATGTCGTCCAGCTCGCGCACGGTGGCCTTGCTGGCGCCGATGGCGGCGACGAAGGCGCCTTCCTTCAACAGCTCGCCGGAAAACAGCGGCGTGGCCGAGCGGGTCACGGTGAGCAGCACATCGGCCTGACGCGCCGCTTCCTCGACTTCGACCACGCGCACCGGAATGCCGGTGGCGGCGCCGACTTCATCGGCGAAGGCCTGCTGACCGGACAGCCCCGCCACCAGGATTTCCTTGAATTTGCGCACCTGCAGCAGCGCCGGCACGTGCGAACGCGCCTGAACACCGGTGCCGATCACCGACAGGATTTCCGCATCCTTGCGCGCCAGCGCGTCACAGGCCACCGCTGTGGCTGCAGCAGTACGAAGGCCGGTCATGGCATCGCCTTCGATGCTGGCCAGCGGCAGACCGGTCTCGGTCGAGAACAGCACGATCACGAACTTGAATGCGCCCTTGATGGTGGTATAGACCTTGGCGCCGGCAATGCCTTCATCCGGCAGCACCGCACCCATCATGGACAGCATCACCCCGTTGGATGCCGTGGTGCGCACACGCGCCTGCTGCGCGCCGGTGCCGGCGGCGGCGAAGGCCTGACGCATGGCCAGCACAGCCTCTTCGGTGGTGACCAGTTCGCTGATCTGTTGGTTGGTGATGATCTTCACGTGGGCCTCTTCAAAGTGAGTGAATGCAGATACTGCAAATGTTGATGCAAAGTGTTCAGGCAGATTCAGCCGCCTGCATGCTGAGCGCCGAGACAGGCCCAGATGCGATCCAGCTCGGGGCGCGTATCGTCGATGCGGCGATACACGCGGATATCCATTTCGTCGCACCACAGTGCGGCGTCGAGCGCTTCGCGGTCGTTCGGCGCAATCGCCAGCGTCAGCTTGCCCTCGGCCACTTCGCGGGTGATCGCGCTGGCCGGCAGCCAGGCAATGCCGTGGCCTTCCAGCGCCATGCTTTTGAGACCTTCGGCCAGATCCGACTCAAAACGGCGGAACAGATGCACGGCGCGCGGACTGGCGCTGAGCTGTTTCTCGACGATGCGGCTCAGCGATGAATACGGCGAATAACTCAGAAACGGCAGCGGCTCGGAAGCGGTGCCGGGCAAGGCATATTTGGGCAGCCCCCTGGCCGTGGCTTTGACGTAGGGCCGCAGCGGCTCCTTGCCCAGCGACAGCATGGCGTAACGTTCGTGATCGAGCGCGATGCCCTGCTGCGGATGGTGATAGCAGATCAGCAGATCGCAGTTGCGCTCGACCAGCGCCATCACGGCATCATGCACATTCGTCGCCTGTACGGTGGTCGACATGGCGCCGGTGACGCGCTCGATCTCCGACAACAGGCGCGGATACAAGGTCAGCAGCAAGGTATGCGGCATGGCGAAACGGATCGCCGCCTGGGTGCCGGCCAGTTGCCCGCGCAATACCAGCCGCGCCTGCACCGACTGGTTCTGCATTTCTCTGGCGATCGGCACGAAGGATTCACCGGCCGGCGTCAGCACACAGGGATAAGTGGAGCGATCGAACAGTTCGGCGCCGAGCCAGGTTTCCAGCGAACGGATGCGGCGGCCGAAGGCTGGCTGCGTCACATTGCGCAACCGTGCAGAGCGGCTGAAATTCAGCGTCTCCACCACCGACAAAAAGTCTTCCACCCATTTGATTTCCATCGCCGCTTTCGTCTTGCTTGCCGATCTCTCGCTGCTGCAGTTGCGCCGCTGCAATTGCTGGTATGCCAGGTGGCATGATTTTCAGGAGCTTCAATATACAAATTCAGCATGGAAATGTCTTATGCCGTTTTGGCATCGGCGCCGCAAGCCGCGCCCGACAAGGCTTTTGCTCCCTGAAAAGACTTGCATGCCATTGCGGCATGGCTGTTTTCGCATGCCCGGCCCGGCAAGCGGCGCTATTGCTGCATCCACAAACTTGTCAGGCGGCAGCCTGAACCGCACAATACGCGACTGCCCGGCCATCATCGGCGCCCGGCTTCCTTACCACCTTTTTGGCGCAGCGAATTCATGAGCACACCCATCCTGCAAGTCTCCGGCCTCAGCTTTGCCTATCCGGAGCGCGAACTGTTCAGCGACCTCTCGCTGAATATCCCCTCCGGCGTGACGCTGGTGCAAGGCGGCGACGGCCGCGGCAAGACCACGCTGCTGCAACTGCTGGCGGGCAGAATGCAGGCGCAGGCCGGCCGTCTGGAACTCAAGGGCATTGATCTGCACACGGAAGGCGAAGCCTATCGCCGCCAGATCTTTTGCATGGAGCTGCGTTCGGAAGCCTATGACCAGATGAATGTGCCCGAATATTTCGCCTCGGTACACGCCGCTTTCCCGGGCTTCGACGCCAGCCGGCTGCCGGCGTTGATCGAAGGCCTGTCGCTGACGCCGCACGTGGAAAAGAAGCTCTTCATGCTGTCCACCGGCAGCAAGCGCAAGGTCTGGCTGGCTGCAGCCTTCGCCGCCGGCGCCACGCTGAATCTGCTGGACGATCCCTTTGCCGGACTGGATCAGGCCTCGATCAATTTCGTCGTCAAGACCCTCAACGCCGCCGCCCTCAATCCGCAACAGGCCTGGGTGATTGCACTGTACGAGCCGCCGCAAGGCGTGCCGCTGGCGCAGACGCTGGATCTGGGCGACTAGCCCTATAAAATTCACGGCTGGCAGACAGCCATTGCGCAGGACGCATCAGATCAGCTGCATATAAACGGGGGAACGCCGCAGGATGGACAAGAAGATCAACTACGAAGCATTGCTCAGTGAAATTCTCGACGATGTGCGCCCGCTGACGCATCAGGGCAAGGTCGCCGATTACATCCCCGAGCTGGGCCGGGTCAGCCGCAACAAGCTTGGTGCGGCGCTGTGCTTTCCCGACGGCAGCACGCATTGCAGCGGCGATGCGCATGAGCGCTTTTCGATCCAGAGTATTTCCAAGCTGTTCACCCTGATGATGGCGTATCACCGGCAGGGCGACAAACTGTGGCGGCGCGTCGGCCGCGAGCCTTCCGGCACGCCCTTCAATTCGCTGGTGCAACTGGAAAGCGATCGCGGCATTCCGCGCAATCCCTTCATCAACGCCGGCGCACTGGTGGTGACCGACGTCCTGTGCAGCCAGTATGCGCATCCCGACCCGGCGATTCTCGGCTTCATCCGCCAGATCAGCGGCGTCGACGACATCAATTTCAACTCGCGCGTCTCACGTTCGGAAGCGGCGCACGGTTTCCGCAACGCCGCCATGGCCAATTTCATCAAGAGCTTCGGCAATCTGCATGCGCCGGTGGAGACGGTCTTGCAGACCTACTTCCGCCAATGCTCGATCGAAATGAGCTGCGCCGAACTGGCCAAAGCCGCGCTGCTGCTGGTGAACTACGGCAGCATGCAACTGCCCGACGAGGAAGAGCCCCGCAAAGTGCTCACGCCAAGCGAGGTCAAGCGCATCACCTCCATCCTGCTGACCTGCGGCACCTACGACGCGGCGGGAGACTTCGCCTTCCGCATCGGCCTGCCGGCCAAGAGCGGCGTCGGCGGCGGCAACGACCAGATTTTTACGCGCCTGTTTGCGTTTTTCCTGCGCCGCCTTTTCCGGCGCGGGCAGCGGCAGGCCGGTAGCCGGGTCGAGATTTTTTTCCTTGCAAAGACGCTGGATCAGTTCGTCGGAGGGCTTTTCGGGAATCGGCGCAGCGTCCTGTTCCTTTTGCCACTGGAAAGTGCCGTCCCAATCAGGAAGCTTTGCCGGTGGCAGCGGAACGATCTGGTCGATGTCGGGGACTTTGGGGTTGCGGCCTTCGTTGCGGCTGATGAATTCGCGTATTAGCTTGTAGCGCCACGAGCGCTCGGTATCAACTTTCAAATCCAGATAATCAAGTTCATCGTCAGATCGTGTAGGCCCAAATCCATCTTCCAACGCGAGGGTCGAAAGTGGGTCGCCTGCTTTCACACCGCTTTGAAATGCTGCAACGGCATCAGGATACAGTTTTTTCCCCTGTAGATTTATTCCTAAAATACCAGCACTCTTTCCATACACGGGAAATGCGCGGAGCAGTACGCGGTACGCGTGGTGCGCGGAAAACGTGGGGCATTACAGCAGTTGCAAAGCGCGGCGGTAAATCGAAGACTGTAGATTTATTGAGGTTTTACGGTGATGCGCGCCGTCGCAATGGCGACGTGAAAAAAAAACCGCTCAGTTTCAGACTGAGCGGTTGGCGTTGCGGATTCGGCCATGAGAGCCGGCGTCCATCAGGACTTCGGAGCAAGCCAGGAATCTTCGGCTTCGATGCCGTCCGGTTCGAAGGTCCAGGAAATCTTTTCGTAGGTGAACGAAATGTCTTCCATATGACCCATCTGCTGATTGCTTGGCGTCAGGCAGTTCGGCGTCCATGCCTTCATGTTGGTGACAATCGCATTGGACAGCTTGACGCTGTAATACTTTTCTTCGGTGCCCTTGGGCGAGATGCGGTAGTACTCCAGCGTCACGTCCTTCATCTGCTCGCCCGAGGTCAGGGCCTGGAACAGCTTGGGCGAGGCCTTGTCGATTTCCTTGGTCAGCGTCATCGGGCAGTGAATGCGCTTGCCGGTCGGCAGGCCGTTTTGCGGGCTCTTGGGAATTTCGATGGTGTGGTCTGGGCCGCATCAAGGCCGGCTTCGGCGACCGCCCTATCGTGGCGTATCAGCTGGCGCAGGGCGCCAATCCGCAGGTGCGGCTGGTCAAGGAATACGAATCGACGCTGATGGGCGACGTCTGCCTGGTGATCCGCAAGGGCGACGCCAAGCTGATGGAACGCCTCAACAAGGCGATTGCCGCCGCCAGGGCCGACGGCACGCTGGCGCGCATCGTCCAGCAATGGAACCTCAACTGAGACGCGGCCTTTCTGCGCGCGGACTCTGAGCAAGATCCGACAGGTGCTGCAATCCGGATGCATGAAGATGCATCACGCAAGGCATGACTTGCAGCACCTGCAGACCCTGGCCTAAACCGCTACACCTTCAACCTCCACCGAAACCGCATTCGCCACCAGGCGGGAAGCCTTACGCCCATGCTGATCCAGACCCTGCTCGATTTCCTGCCCATCCTGCTGCGCGGCGCGCTGGTGACGATTGAAGTCACGCTGTATGCCTTCATTCTCAGCTCGGTGCTGGGTCTGGCGCTGGCGCTGCTGAAGATGTCGCGCTGGCGCTCGGTGGCGTGGTCGGCGGCAACGCTGGTCAATATCATTCGCGGCCTGCCCATCATCGTGCAGCTGTTCTACATCTACTTCGTGCTGCCCGACATGGGCATACAACTGAGCGCGTTTCAGGCCGGCGTGATCGGGCTGGGCATCGCCTATTCCGCCTATCAGGCCGAGAATTTCCGCGCCGGCATCGAAGCCATCGATATCGGCCAGATTGAAGCGGCGCAGTCGCTCGGCATGCGCAATGCGCTGATCATGCGCCGCGTGATCCTGCCGCAGGCCTTCCGCATTTCGCTGCCGCCTTACGGCAATACGCTGGTGATGATGCTCAAGGATTCGTCGCTGGTGTCCACCATCACGGTGCTGGAAATGACGCGCGCCGGCCAGATGATTGCCTCGTCCACCTTCCAGAACATGACGGTCTACACCATGGTGGCGGTGCTGTATCTGCTGCTGAGTCTGCCGCTGGTGTATCTGATCCGGCGTCTGGAAATCCGCAGCGCCAAAGGGAGAAAGAAATGATCGCGGTACGCGAAATCCGCAAGAGCTTCGGCGAACATGAAGTGCTCAAGGGCGTGTCGCTGCAGGTGGCGCAGGGTCAGGTGGTGTGCCTGATCGGGCCGTCCGGCTCGGGCAAGTCGACCGTGCTGCGCTGTATCAACGGGCTGGAATCCTACGACGCCGGCGAGATCCTGATCGAGGGCCAGAAGGTCGACAACACTGCCGCCAGCATCCATCGCCTGCGCACCCGGGTCGGCATGGTGTTCCAGCGCTTCAATCTGTTCCCGCATCGCACGGTGCTGGAGAACGTCACCGAAGGACCGATCTTCGTCAACAAGGAAAGCCCGGCAGCTGCACGCGAACACGGGCTGGCCCTGCTCGACAAGGTCGGCCTGGCGCAGCGCGCCTCGTCCTATCCGCATCAGCTTTCGGGCGGTCAGCAGCAGCGCGTGGCGATTGCCCGCTCGCTGGCGATGCGGCCGCAGGCGATTCTGTTCGATGAGCCGACCTCGGCGCTCGATCCGGAACTGGTCGGCGAAGTGCTGGCGGTGATGCGCGCACTGGCGGCCGACGGCATGACCATGATCGTGGTCACGCATGAAATGGGCTTCGCCAAGGAAGTGGCCGACCGCGTGTGCTTTCTGCACAGCGGCGCCATCGTCGAAGAAGGCCCGGCACAGCAGGTGCTGGAGACGCCGCAGCATGCACGCACCCAGGACTTTCTGCGACGCGTGATCGGTAAATGAAGCGCGAAATGAATCGCTGCCGGCCACAGCAGCATCGGAACATCGAGACCCCATGAAACCGCATCCCGCAGATCTTTCATTGCCCCCTTCACTGTGGGCCGCCACCGCCGGCGCTCCGGACTTGTCGACGCCGCCTTGCGCGGCCTCGGCCAGTTACGACGTGGTCGTCATCGGGGCCGGCTTTACCGGGCTGTCCACCGCACTGCATCTGGCCGAGGCCGGCGCCCGCGTGTGCGTGCTGGATGCCGCCGAACCAGGCTGGGGCGCCTCCGGCCGCAACGGCGGGCAGGTGATTCCCGGCCTCAAATACGATCCCGATGAATTGCGGGTGATGTTCGGCGCGGCGCGCGCCGAAAGTCTGATCCAGACCATAGGTTCGGCCGCCGACACGGTGTTCGGTCTGATCGCGCGCCACCACATCGATTGCGATGCGCGACGCCAGGGCTGGATACAGGTGGCGCATTCGGAAGCCGTGCTGCGCACGCTGGAAAAGCGCGCCGCGCAATGGCGCGAGCAAGGCGCTGCCGTGGAATTGCTGGATGCCGCCGCCGTGACCCGGCGCATCGGCAGCAAGGGCTATGTCGGCGGCTGGATCGACCAGCGTGCCGGCAGCATTCATCCGCTCAAGTATTGCCGCGGACTGGCGCGCGCGGCGCTGCAAAACGGCGTGGTGATTCACGGCCGCACGCCGGTCACGCGACTGGAACGACAAGGCACGCAATGGATTGCACACACCGCACGGGGGCCGCAAATCAGCGCCGGCCAGATGGTGATCGCCACCAACGGCTACAGCGGAAAATTATGGCCGCGCCTGCAGGAATCGGTGATCGCCGCCAACAGTTTCATCATCGCCACGCCGCCGCTGCCGCCGGAACTGGGCGCCAGCATTCTGTCGGGCGGCGAAGTGGTGTCGGACTCGCGCCGGCTCTTGCTGTATTACCGGCGCGATGCCACCGGCCGTTTGCTGATGGGCGGGCGCGGGCCGTTTGCCGATCCGCAGGGGCCGCAGGATTTTGCACATCTGGAACGTTCGATGGCGCTGCTGTTTCCGCAACTGGCCGGGATCGATATTGAATACCGCTGGGGCGGCCGGGTGGCGATTACCCGCGATTTCTTGCCGCATGTGCATGAGCCGGCCGCCGGCCTCACCATCGCGCTCGGTTACAACGGCCGCGGCATCGCCATGGCCAGCACCATGGGCCGTTGTCTGGCGCAGCGCCTAGCGAATCCGGGCAGCGATGCGGGCAAGGGAGAAAAGAAGGACAGCGCTTTCCCCTTCCCCATCAGCACCATACAGCCGATTCCGCTGCACGGATTGCAGCGCTTTTACATCGCCGCCGGCGTGGCTTACTACCGGCTGCTGGACAAGTTTTCCTGAGTTTCCCCAAGGTTTGAAGCAGGACGGACTCAGCGCCAGGCCTTGCTGATGATGCCTGCAGCGGCGGCCAGCACTTCATCGCGCGCCTTGGCTTGCGGGTCGCGCTGGGTGAAATACAGCGCGATCACAAACGGCGCGCCGCTCGGCGGCCATGCCACGGCGATGTCGTTGGTGGTGCCGTAGTCGCCGGTGCCGGTCTTGTCGCCCACTTTCCAGCCGGACGGCAAACCTGCCCGTATGCGCTTGTCGCCGGTCGTGTTGCCGCGCAGCCAGGCTTGCAACTGCTCGCGCTGCGGCGCTGCCAGCGCGCTGCCGACCGCCAGCGCCTGCAAGCTGTGCGCCATCGCCGCCGGGGTGGTGGTGTCGCGCGGGTCGCCGGGAACGGCGCTGTTGAGTTCGGTTTCCCAGCGATCCAGACGGAACTGCGGGTCGTCGATGGAGCGCGCAAACTCGGTCACTTCTTCCGGCCCGCCCAGCAATTTGATGAGCAGATTGGCGGCACTGTTGTCGCTGTACTGAATCGCGGCGGCGCACAGCTCCGCCACCGTCATGCCATCGGCCACATGCCTGGACGACACCGGCGAATAATTCACCAGATCGGCTTGCGCATAATTGATGCGCTTGGCCAGCAGGCCCGGCACTTCATTGCTGTGCGCCAGCACCGCGCCGGCCAGCATCACTTTGAAGGTGCTGCAGAAAGCGAAACGTTCATCGGCGCGATAGCGGATCTGGGTGCTGTTGGCGGTGTTGATGGCGCATACGCCCAGACGATCGCCGGCGGCACCTTCCAGCGCGGCGAACTCGGCGCTCAGCGCGGCATTCTCAGGCGCCTCGGTCGCCGGGACAGCGGCCCGGGCCGGCACGCCCAGGGCAAAGGAAAAAGGAGCCGCAGCAGCGGCCAGCAATAATGCACGACGATGGGAAAAGTAGGTCATAGGTTTATTGTCTTTCTTTTACGTTTGGTCAGGCGCTCTTGAAGAGTATGCGCTTGCAGCTCCAAGGCAGGAGTGCACTGTAGGCGCAATCCGGTTCGACCACAATCGACGATAATTAGGTTCCGTCAAAAGAAAATCTATTGTCTCGTATGCGTCCTCACCTGCCGCTCAACGCGCTGCGCGCCTTCGAATCCTCGGCCCGCCATCTTAACTTCACCCGCGCCGCGCAGGAAATGAATGTGACGCAGGCCGCCGTCAGCCAGCAGGTACGCATGCTGGAAGAGCGTCTGGGCTGCGCGCTGTTCAAGCGCCTGCCGCGCGGCCTGCGCATCACCGACGAGGGCCAGGCGCTGCTGCCGGTGCTGAGCGAAGCCTTCGGCCGCATCGAAACCGTGCTCAAGCAATTTGAAGGGGGGCGTTTTCATGAGGTGCTGACGCTGGGCGTGGTCGGCACCTTTGCGGTCGGCTGGCTGATTCCGCGCCTGAAGCTGTTTCGCGCCACCCATCCCTTTGTGGAATTGCGCTTGCTCACCAATAACAATCTGGTGGACCTGGCGGCGGAGGGGCTGGATTTTGCGATTCGCTTCGGCGAGGGAAACTGGCCGGGCCTGCACAACACGCGTCTGTTCGACGCGCCGCTGGCGGTGCTGTGTGCACCCGAGATCGCCCGAAGGCTGGGCCGGCCGGAGGATCTGGCGCAGGAAACGCTGCTGCGTTCGTATCGCGCCGATGAATGGAGCCAGTGGTATGCCGCCGCCGGACTGACGCCGCGCGCGGTCAACGGCCCGGTATTCGATTCTTCAAGATTGATGGCGGAGGCGGCGATGCAAGGCGCCGGCATTGCGCTGGCGCCGGCGCGCATGTTTGCGCGCGAGCTGCAGAACGGCACGCTGGTGCGCTGCTTCGAGACCGAAGTGCGCACCGGCAGCTACTGGCTGAGCCGCCTGAGATCACGCGAGCCGTCGCCGGCCATGCAGTTGTTTCAGCAATGGATTGCGGCACAGGCCGCGGCGCAAGAGCAGGACGGCGAAGAGATTTCAGCATCCTTCAATTGAAGCCGGCGACGGGGCCATGCTCAGCCCGCCATCATCTTTTCTTCCTGCAGCGCCACCCAGCTGCGATCAAAACGCCCTTCCGCGATGGCCTGCAGCGAGGCGGCCTCCTTGTCCTTCTGCTTCTGCGCCGCTGCGATCACGCGTTGCAGATCGTCCGGCGCAATCGCCAGCACGCCGTCTTCATCGCCGACGATCACGTCGCCCGGATGGACCACCATGCCGCCCACGGTGACCGGCACATTGACCTCGCCCGGGCCGTTCTTGTAAGGGCCGCGATGCGTGACGCCGCGCGCATAGACCGGGAAATCGCGGACACGGATTTCCGCCACATCGCGGATCGCACCATCGATCACCAGACCGGCGATGCCGATGCTGGCGGCGTAACTGGCCATGATGTCGCCCATCAAGGCCTGCGAAAGCTCGCCGCCGCCATCAATCACCAGCACGTCGCCGGGCCGACAGAAGTCGAAGGCGCGATGAATCGCCAGATTGTCGCCGGCGCGCGTGCGCACCGTCACCGCCGTACCGACCATGGGCGCAGGCGTGGGCCGGTGATACGGCGTCAGCCCCAGCGTGCCGCTGACGCGCGCCATGTTGTCGCTGAGCAGCGAAACCGCCAGCTCGCGCAAAGGCTCAAGCTGCTCGGGACTGACTTGCGGCGCGGAAGGATTGCGCCGCCATCCGTTGGAATTCATCTCACACCTCTTTCATCGAAGCTTCAATCTGCAAGTTAAAAATCAGGCAGTCTGCAAGGCAGACTGACGTTCCAGCTGGCTGGAAAGCCGGCCGTAGACCGCACGCGCATTGCCCTCGAAAATCTGTGCGCGCTGGTGCTGATCGAGCCAGGGAATGCCGTCGATATAGCGCCGCGTGTCGTCGAAATGGAAGCCGGTCTCAGGGTCGATGCCGCGCACTGCGCCTATGGTTTCCGAGGCGAACAGAATGTTCTTCACGGGGATCACCTTGGCCAGCAATTCGGCGCCGGGCTGGTGATACACGCAGGTGTCGAAGAACACATTGTTGAGCAGATGCTCGGTCAGCAGCGGCTGTTTCATGTCTTGCGCCAGACCGCGATAGCGCCCCCAGTGATACGGCACCGCGCCGCCGCCATGCGGAATGATCAGCTTGAGCGTGGGGAAGTCGGCAAACAGATTGCCTTCCAGCAGCTGCATGAAGACCGAGGTGTCGCCGTTGATGTAGTGCGCACCGGTGGCATGGAAATTCGGATTGCAGGAGGAACTGACGTGCACCATCGCCGGCACATCCAGCTCGACCAGCGCCTCGTACAGGGGATACCAGGAACGGTCGGTCATCGGCGGCCCCGACCAGTGACCGCCGGAAGGATCGGGATTCAGATTGCAGCCGACGAAGCCCAGCTCCTCCACGCAGCGGCGCAGCTCGGGAATGCAGTCGGCCGGATCGGCGCCGGGCGCCTGCGGCAACTGGCATACACCGATGAAGTTGCGCGGATACAGGCCGCACACGCGATGAATCAGATCGTTGCAGGCGGCCGACCAGACTTCATTGGCCGCCGCATCGGCCTCGTGATGCGCCATGCTGGCGGCACGCGGCGAAAAGATGGTGAGGTCGGTGCCGCGCTCGCGCTGTATGCGCAGCTGGCCGCTCTCTATGCTGTCGCGAATCTGATCGTCGCTGATCTGCGGTCGCGGCGGCGCCGATGCGCCGTCCCTGAGCGCCGCGATCTGGCGCGTACGCCAGTCCTGATGCGACTGCGGCGAAGTGGTGTAGTGGCCGTGGCAATCAATGATCATGCTCAATTCCTTCTCTCTTCATTTCCAGATCGGATAAAACTGTGGGCAAAGCTGCCGGCCGCAACGATGCATCCGGCCCGCTCGCCCGCTTGACTCAGGCACCGTTATGCACGCCCTTGTGCTCGCCCTCAAACTTTGCAGCGCGCGCTTCAGGCGGCTTCACCCGCATCAGCAAGGCGATGATGGTGGCCAGCACCAGAAAGGCGGCGATGGTCACCAGCGCGAACTTGAAACTGCCGGTGGCGCCGCGCACCAGGCCGATGCTCCAGGGGCCGACCAGACCACCGAACTGCGCAATGGTGTTGATCAGCGCGATGGTCGCCGCGCCCGCCGCGCCGGTACGGAACGAGGCGGCCAGACTCCAGAACAGCGGGTTGCCGGCATAGATGAACAGGCCGGTGATGCACAACATCACATACGCCAGGATAGGTGTCGGTGCGAAGGCGCTGCCGGTGATCGCCAGGGCGCTCATGCCGTAGACGAAGGCCAGATGTTTCTTGCGCTCGCCGCTGCGGCTGATGAGGAAGGTGCCCAGCACGCCCAGCAGCGGCGGCACGGCCGACAGAAAACCGACTTCCAGATTGCTGAGCTGACCGAAATTCTTGACGATCTGCGGCAGCCACATGAACAGGCCGTAGATGCCGACCAGCGCACAGCCGAACAGGGCCGCCAGACTCCAGACGCGCGGGTCGCCCGCCACCTTGCGGATCGAGACATGGCCGTCGTCGCCCAGCGCCTTGCGTTCGGACTCCAGCGTGCTTTCCAGCCAGCGCTGTTCGTCGGCGCTGAGCCAGGCGGCGTCGCTCGGACGTTCGCTCATGGAGCGCCAGGTGTAGAGGCCGAGCAGAATGGTCGGCAGACCTTCCAGCACGAACATCCACTGCCAGCCCGACATGCCGAGATAGCCGTCGCCGTAGGTCATCAATGCCGTCGACAGCGGGCCGCCCAGCACCGCCGAGAACGAACCGGCGATGATGTAGCCGCCCACCGCGCGCGCCCGATAACGCTCCGGAAACCACTTGGTCAGATACACCGCGACACCGGGCAGGAAACCGGCCTCCATCACGCCCAGCAAGAAGCGCACGACATAGAAACTGGTGGCATTGAAGACGAAGGCATTGGCGACCGCCATGGCGCCCCAGGTGATCAGAATGCGCGCCAGCCAGCGGCGCGCGCCGACCTTGTGCAGCATCAGATTGCTGGGTACTTCGAGCAGCATGTAGCCGACGAAGAAGATGCTGCCGGCGAAGCCGAACACCTCAGGCGTGAAGCTCAGTTCCTTGTTCATCTCCAGCGCTGCAAAGCCGATGTTGATGCGATCCAGATAGTTGAAGAACATCATCGCGAACAGCAGCGGCAGCAGGCGCCGGAACACCTTGCGCATGGTGGTCTTTTCGATAGATTCGGTCATCGTTGTCTCCATCGCGCCGGTTCGGACCGGCGTCGTTTGTGATTGTCATGTGGCGTGGAACGGCAGTCCGCAGAACAGCGTACAAGCGCAAAGGCCCGGCACACTTGTTGCGGATGCTGATCATTGTAGGAAGGGGAATCGCCGCACGTCCAAGAGCGATTCTTTATGCTTTTATAAGCTTCTGCTTATAGTGTGCGCGGGCAATGCGGTCTGTGCGGCTGTGCACAAAGACCTTCAGGCCTCTGGCAAGAACTCCAGAAAGGCCTGTAAATGAGGCGATGCATCATCGCTGCGAAAGCTCGCGCTCAGGGTCGACACCTGCGCCGATCCGGGCCCGGAGAGATGTTTGTAGACGATGTCGGGCCGCCCCAGCATGGCGACCGACTCGCCGACAAAGGCCACGCCCAGGCCGGCGGCCACCAGCGCCAGCGCGGTCTGGATTTCATGGCACTCCTGCGCGATGCGCGGCGTGACGCCGGCATCCAGATACAGCGATTCGACAAAGCGCGTGAACTGTGAGCTCGGATAACCGGAGTAAGTGATCAGCGGCGTCTCGGCCAGATCGGCAATCGCCACTTTCTTGCGGCGCGCCATGGCATGCTCCGGCGCCATCGCCACCATCATCTTTTCATACAGCACGGGGCGGGTGGTGCAATCCAGCATCTTGCGCGCCTGACGGCCGATGCCGACGTGAATCCGCGCATCGCGCAGAGCCTCGCTCTGCACTTCGGTCAGCATTTCCTGCAGCTTCAGTTCGACCTTGGGATAGGCCGCATGAAAAGCCTTGAGCGCCGGCGGCAGAACGCTGTACATGGCCGAGCGCGTGAAGCCGATGTTGAGCCAGCCATGCGTGCCGGAGGCAATCGCCTGCGCGCCCAGCGTCGCCTGCTCGCAGGACTTGAGAATCTGCCGCGCCTCGATGCAGAAATAACTGCCGGCTTCGGTCAGGCGCAAAGGTCGCGAACCGCGATCCACCAGCTGCGCGCCCATGCGCTCTTCGAGCGAACGTATCTGCTGGCTCAAGGCCGGCTGCGCGATGTACAGCCGTGCCGCCGCCCGGCTGAAGTTGAGTTCTTCGGCGAGCACGACGAAGCATTGGAGGGCGCGCAGGTTCATGGACATCAGCTCAGGCGGCGACTCGGCCGCAGTGTTGAGTAAATTTATTCGCCTGACTGTACAACAATTCGGACTCGGCCGAAGCCGTTGCGCTGCCTGGGGGTGATGCCATGGAATGGCGAACAATCTTCAGATCCAGATTTTCTCTTTCAGGCCGATAGGCGAGAACGGGTCAATCAAGGTGCCCGCGACCATCGCTGCCAGTATTTGCGGGGCCGGCGGCAATGCCGATAGCGGCGCGACCAGGCGATCTCTGATCCAGGGCAAGAGGCGTGAATCGGATTGATAGAAGGGCGTGAAGGCCAGCGACAGCATCTGAAAGCTGCGCACATGGCGGCGTCGCGAGGCAGCGTAACGCGACAATGCCGTGCCGACATCCGCCTCCTGCGCAAGCGCATGGCTGAGCGCCCGCGCATCCAGCAAGGCCATGTTGGCGCCCTGCCCCAGTTGCGGACTGGTTGAATGCGCAGCATCGCCGATGATCGCCAGATTGACGCCGGCCGGCACCGGCAGCGTGTGATGGCCGTAGCGCGCCAGCGTCATGTCGTCAAAGCCGTGGATCTGATTCATAAAGTGCGCGCACTCCGGCCAGAGTTGGTGGATGCCGTCTTTCCAGCTCTGAATGCCGGCGCGTTTCAGCGCGTCGAGATGGTCCGGTTTGGTGCTCCAGAAAAATGCGCTCATGTCCGCTTGCCCGGGCGCCGGCCTGCCGATGGGCAGCACGCCGATCATGGTGGTCGCACGCTGATAGCGCTGCACCAGCGCAGTGTTGGGCGCGGCGTCCTTTGCATTTTCAAGCGAGGCCCAGAATGCCCCGTAAGGCAGCGGGCGACTCTCGCAAGGACGCAAGGCGTGACGCTTGAGACGCGAGCGCGACCCGCTGGCGTCGATCACCAGACCGAACGGTCCCAGACGTTGCCCGCTGTCGCCCTTCAGCCAGGCATTGCCGCCACTGCGTTCAAGGTCTGCAATGTCAATGCCGGTTTCTATTGCCATGCCTGCCCGCAGCACCGCGGCGTGCAAGACATGAAACAAGGCGGCGCGGTGCACGGCGATGCCGTAGCGTCCGCCCTTGACGGCGGAATAGCGCACATCAAGCACAGTACGACCGGAGAGCGCATCGGTGCCGGCCAGGCGGTCGATGCGATTGCCCAGCGCGGCGATCTGTTCGAACAAGCCCAGATCATCCAGCACCGTCAGCCCGGTCGGCTGCAGAATCAGTCCCGATCCGACCGGCGATGGCTCGGCAAACCGTTCAAACAGCGTGATGCGATGACCGGCGCGATGCAAATAGAGTGCGGCGGCAAGTCCGGCCGGACCGGCGCCGGCGATGGCGATATCGAGTGGTTTGATGCGCGGCACCGGGAAGACCTTTCTTGTTTTTTTACGGCGTTGTTGTGATCAATGCGTGACTATGCATTTTATTTCATGCGCAGTCATGCACCGTCATGCGCCGTCATCGCGCGATCACCGCATCCATCAGCAAACGCTGCGAAGCTCTTTTGCTGCACAGCTGCCGGCGCGCCATGTCTGTTTCAAGTCGAAACAAATGACTGAAGATTTATTGCATCCATCCGCGTAGCGGCCGCGTATAAGACTCAGCGTTCCGGCATTTTGCCGTGCGTCTACTCAAGGAGATGGCAATGAATACGATTTCAATCAAGAAGCCCCTGCTGGCAAGCCTGGTCTTGCTCGCGTGTATCGCAGGAACCAACGGTGCGCAGGCGCAGATGGCCAAAATGAGTATGGACAAGAGCGTGATGGTCGGCGGCCAGAGCATGCTGCCCTCCAAGGACATCGTCGACAACGCCGTCAATTCTGCAGACCACACCACGCTGGTGGCCGCTGTGAAGGCGGCGGGTCTGGTCGAAACCCTGAAGGGTCAGGGCCCCTTCACCGTCTTCGCACCGGTAAATTCAGCATTTGCAGCACTGCCGGCCGGCACCGTCGATACCTTGCTCAAGCCGGAGAACAAAGCCACGCTCACCAAAATCCTGACCTACCACGTCGTGCCCGGAAAAATCGACATGAAGAAGCTGACGCAACTGATCAAGGCGGGAGGCGGCAAGGCTGAGCTGAAGACAGTCAGCGGCGGCATGCTGACGGCGATGATGAACGGCCCGCACAACATCGTGATCCAGGATGAAAAGGGCGGCGTCGCCAGCATCAGCACCTATGACGTCTATCAATCCAACGGCGTGATCCAGGTGATCGATCATGTGCTGATGCCGAACAACTGAACCAGCAAGCAACTGGAAAATCAGGTCTTGCCTGAATTGACTGGCTGAACCTTTCCCGCCTGCATCGCAGTCAGATAATCCTCCGATGATCCCCCATTGATTCGGCGCAGCAGCGAATGAATCGCATGTCGTGCGTGTTCGTTCGCTGCTGCATTTCCGTGTCACGAACGTACGTCGTTACGTTTAACGTGACGAGTTGATCTGCCCTCCTCGAGCGTTCTGCTTCTGCCCGCATCGGTAAGCTTGCCTGAATGATGGAGATTGAATTTTGCGCTTGGGCTCGCATCATCAATCTACGCAGCTTTTCTGAAACGGTCTCCTGTCCCCCGTTACTCGCTGCTCCCGCCCTCCTTGATTTGCTGGATATCAGCTCATGCCTGAGCGTCCTGCGCTTTACTGCGCACGCGTGACATTTCTGTCAATGCGTTCTTTCCGACAACGTTGCGCCAATGCTGCAAATCCTTATCCAATGTGAACTTGCTTTGTTTGTGAGAATAAGAACGATTATTATTAATGACTTATTTTTACAAAGCGGACACGCAGATAGAGCCTCCGTTCGCATAGAAGACAATTTCCTGGCCGCCCCTCTCATTCGACGATATTCAGATGACTTCCATCACGCCCCCTTCTTTCAAAGGCCGGCGCGCACCTTGCGCTGCCGCCATTTCCCTGGCCTTGCTCGCTTTTCATGGCGCAGCAATCGCACAGCAGGGCAACACCGCCGTCTCTGCGCAGGCTGAACAGCCGGCCGGACTCGAGACCATTCAGGTCAGCGGCGACTGGCTCGGCACCGGTCTGCAAAACAGCGTGAAGACTTATCCGGGTGCGCGCACCGTGGTGAAGAAGGATGAGATTGAAAACACCGGCGCGGTCAGCATCGGCGATCTCTTGCGCCGCATTCCCGGCGTCCAGGCCAGCGACAATTCCGGCACCGCCGGCAGCGCCATCGCGCTCAACATCGGCGTACGCGGTCTGGCTGGTCGCTACTCGCCGCGTTCGACGATTCTGCTGGACGGCATTCCGCTGGCATCGGCACCCTATGGCCAGCCGCAGCTGTCTTTCACCTCGATCAGCCTGAACAACATCGAATCGGTGGACGTCATTCGCGGTGGCGGAGCAGTACGCTTCGGCCCGCAGAACGTGGGCGGCATCATCAACTTCAAGACGCGCTCGATTCCGAACACCGCTGGCATCAGCGGCGATGCCAGCGTGCGCTACAACAGCTATGGCCAGGGCGGTTCCAATACTCAATACACCGCCTTCGCCGGCGGTCAGGCCGACAACGGCTTCGGCATGGCTTTCCTGTATTCCGGTCAGGAAGGTTCGGGCTGGCGCGCCGACAGCAATGAACGTCTGAACGACTTCGCGCTGAAGATGCGCTATGAGCTGACGCCGACTTCTGAGATTTACGGCAAGGTGTCTTATTACGATGTGATGTCGCACACGCCGGGCGGCTTGACGGTGGCGCAATACAACCGCGATCCGTTCCAGAACACACGCAAGCGCGACTACTGGAGCGGCAATCGCACGGCCTTCGATCTGGGCTATCTGAATACGATTTCAGATAATCAGGAATTCGAGATCCGTACCTATTTCAATGACAGCACGCGGGCCAGCACGCTGATCAACGCGGCCGGCACCTCGCTGGCACATCAACCGCGCAATTACGAAACCTTCGGCATCGAGCCGCGCTACACCCAGCGTTTCGTCACCGGCAAGTTCACCAATGACGTCACGGTCGGCTATCGCTACATTCGCGAGCGCGGCGATGACAATCAATACGCTGAATCCCCTGCTACCGGCGTTCTGAGCGGCTTTTCGAAACAACTGAATTCGACCGATGCACATGCGGCGTATATCGACGACAAGATCGCGATCGGTGCGTGGCGCATTACACCGGGCTTGCGCTTTGAACACATCAAGACCACCCGCATCGACACGTCCACGACCTCGGGCGGCACGTTCAATATCACCAACAACAAGCCGCTGCCGTCGATCAACGTCGCCTATCTGCTGACGCCGGAACTGACCCTGTTCAGCAACTACAACACTTCATTCGGTATCGTACAGAACACCCAGCTCAACACCCAGACCGCCAACAATCCGCTGTCGCCGGAACTGGCCAAGACGGTTGAAGCAGGCGCACGCTGGAAGGGCAGCAATCTGTCGGCTGAAGCAAGCGTGTTCAACATCAAGTTCGACAATCAGATCGAGAGCGTGCCGGGCACAGCCAATCCGACAATCTTCCGCAACCTCGGCAAGACCGAGCACAACGGTATTGAACTGGCGGTGGACTATGCCTTCGACAAGGACGGCGCGCTGCGCGGCTGGAGCATGTTTGCCAATTACACCTATACTCGCGCGCTGCAGAAATCCGGCGTGAATTCGGGTAAGGACTTGCCTTTCTATTCGCGCACGACCGACACCATCGGTACCCGCTATGAAGTCGGCCCGTGGAACTTCAATCTGTCGACCACGCATCAGAGCCGGCAGTTTGCGGATGCGGCGAACACCGTCGCTGAAAGCGCCGATGGCAGCATCGGCGAAATCCCGGGCTACCGTATCTGGAATGCTCAGATGGGCTGGAAGGTGCCCAAGGCGAAGGGCTTCGACGTCTACGCCGGCGTCAACAACCTGACCGACCGCCGCTACTTCACACGCACCACCGACGGCAATCTCGGCCGGCTGGTCGGCGCGCCACGCACCGTATATGTCCAGGGCCGTTACTCGTTCTGAATCCGCAGCACGGCTAGCACCAGACGCAGCCCGGGCAGTTAGCGCCGGGCTGCGCGCTCCTCCGCTATCCTGCGCGGCATCCTTCCGCCCCGATTGCGCCCCTTCTCAGACACAGCTCATCAAACCTGCTTCAACTCCCATAACGCATCCAGCACATGCTGCGTAGCCGGCTCGGCTTCGCCGGCGCGATGGGCGATGCCCAGCGGCCGCCACAATTTCGGGCGCAGCGGGCGCATGGCGATGCGCGGGTCGGCCGGCACCGCGCTGCTGGCTTCGTGCGGCAATAGCGTGGCGCCGTAGCCGGCCGCCACCAGACTTTTGACGGCGTCGTTGTAGTTGAGCTGGATACGCGCACGCGGGTTGTGACCGGCGGCGGCGAACCATTCAGTCGTCAGGCGCGACAAGCGAGTGTGCGGATCATTGAGAATCAGCGGCTGCTCCGCCAGCCACTCGGGCGTGACCGTGCGCGGTGCGGTCCAGCCGGCGGGTAGAAAGGCCATCACCGGATCGCGGCGCCAGGCGCGTACATTCAAACCCTCGACCGACAATTGCGGCAAGGCCACCAGCCCGACATCCAGCGTGCCGGCCACCAGCTTCGACAGCGTTTCTTCCGACGTCAGCACCGTCACCTGCACGTCGATGCCGGGGTAACCCTGCCCCAGGGCTTGCAAGGCTTGCGGCAACAGATAGGCGATGGCGCCGGTGGAAGCGCCCAGCCGCACGCGACCTTCCAGCCCTTGCACCTGACGTTGCACTTCATCCAGCGCATGTTCGGCATCGGCCAGCAACTGGCGCGCGCGCGCCACCAGTGTTTCGCCGACGCCGGAAGGCCGCACCTGCCCGCGTTTGCGCAACAGCAACTCGGCGCCGACGCGCTGCTCCAGCTCGCTGATGTGCAGGCTGACGGTGGGCGGCGCCAGATGCAGGGCGCGCGCGGCGGCGGCGAAGGAGCCGAGGTCGGCAATCGCGACCAGGGTGCGCAGCCGGTCCAGATTCAGTTCACGCATGGCAAATCCTCAAGGGCGACGTCGAAATCCAGGCAGCCTGATCGTGCGGTCCGGCAATCTGCGACAGCCCGGACTGATGTTCAGAAATAATGAATTTCACGTTTGTTAAATTCAACTTTTCGAATTATAAGACCTGCCCCAAGATTGTCATCAACGGCGGAAGACATCCCGCCCCAAAGCCGACGCCGGAGCAATCCGGCCCGCCGCAGGATCATTCAAGAGCAGCCATTTTTCAGAGACAGGAGCACAGCATGAGCACCTCACCCCTTGTATTCATCGACGGCGACCAGGGCACTACCGGCCTGCAGATTCACGAGCGTCTGCGCGACCGCAGCGATCTGCAATTGCTGACGCTGCCCGAGGCGGATCGCAAGAATCCGGCGCGCCGCGCGGAAGCGATCAACGCCTGCGATATCGCACTGCTGTGTCTGCCCGACGACGCGGCACGGGAGGCGGTGGCGGCGGTGGTCAACCCGGCGGTGCGCATCATCGACGCCAGCTCGGCACATCGCAATCATGCCGACTGGGTGTATGGATTCCCCGAGATGACGGCCGGCCAGTCGCAGCGCATCGCCCACGCCAAACGCGTGACCAATCCCGGCTGCTATCCGACCGGCGCCATTGCGCTGTTGCATCCGCTGGTGCAGGCCGGCCTGCTGCCGGCCGACTATCCGCTGGCGATTCATGCGGTGTCCGGATACTCCGGCGGCGGCCGTGCTCAGGTGCAACAATATGAGGGGGCGCAAGCCGCCGGCGCTGCCCCCTTCCAGGTCTACGGCCTGCAACTCAAACACAAGCACACGCCGGAGATCGTCAAGCACAGCGGGCTGCTGGAACGTCCGGCCTTCATTCCATCCTACGGCGCCTTCCGTCAGGGGATTGCGCTGACCATCGCGCTGCAACTGCGGCTGCTGCCGGCCCATGCAAACGGTGTGGCATTGCTGGCGTGCCTGCAGCAACACTATGCCGGCGCGCAGCATGTGCAAGTGCTGACGGCGGAAGAAAGCAGGAGCATCGATCGGCTCGATCCGCAGGCGCTGAACGGCAGCAATGATTTGCGCCTGGGCGTGTTTGCCAATGAAGCAGCGGGCCAGGTCTTGCTGACGGCCGTGTTCGACAATCTCGGCAAGGGCGCCTCGGGCGCAGCGGTACAGAATCTCGATCTGATGCTGGAAGCGCAAACGGCATCGCGCTTCAACTTTTTCAAACCATGGCGACGCGCAACGGGCGGTACGGGCGCGCATGGCATTTAAGAACTGGCGAGCGGCAGTGGACATCGGGCGGCATCTCACTGCGCCCGGTTCTCATTTGTGTACTCGGCTATGAGCAAGTGCAGGTAGATAGATAAATATAAGTGCAGGCGCTATTGCTAAGTCAGCGCATCGGCGTAGCGTAGTCGCGGTGCCATCCAAGGTTTGCAGCACCCGATGGCGTGCCCCGCTGCCCGCGCCCTGCGGGCATTTCAGTTGATGCGCTGTGCCGCGTCCCTGCACCCGGGTTCCTTTGAGCAGGTCCTCACGATCTCTATGCAAGGAGAATCACATGTCCAGTCGTCCCGATGACTTTCCGAGAGGCAGTACGCAACGCTATGGGAGCTGGCGCTGGCATAACAACGATGTGCAGAAGCTTGAGAATTCCAACTTCAGCCTCTGGCATGATCAGCGCCCTGAAGATTTTTCCTTCAGTGTCCGGCGGCGCAATCATCTCGAAACCTGGATCAGCGACAAGAACGTGGACGTGGCAGAGGTCAGCGAAAACCCGGACATCCCGCTGCCAGACAGTGAGCAGGACGAAACGTCTCTGATATCGGGCGGCCAGCCGTTCGACCGGCAAGACATTCTGGAAATCTGAACGCTAGCGAGCCGCGAGCCGGTTTCAGGTGCCTTGCGTTTTGAAGAAACGCAGCATTTCTCGGGAAGCATCCGGCCCCTTGGCGTCGGTGTAAGTGCCTTGCGCACTGCCGCCGGCCCAGGCGTGCCCGGCGCCATGAATCAGCCAGTGTTCCGCCAGCACCGGTCGTCCCTCCGTATGCAGCGAGGTGCGCGAAAAGCGATGGCCGCCCTCGACGCTGCCTTCATCCATGATGGTGCTGATCGCCCCCGGCGCTCCGCTATTGCCTAGCTGTGCGCCGGACTGATAGCCGGCCATAAAGTCATTCAGTACGCGTTCGCCATTGGCCGGGCTGACCGTGGCGTCGCGATCGCCGTGGAACACGATGACGGGAATCGCCGCCAGCGCCGCGCCTGCCTTGCCTGCGCCGGATGCCGGCCGGCGCGCGCCGCCTTTCATGGCGCTCAGGGCCGACGGCAGATCGCTGGCTGCGGCATAGGGCAAACCCGAATGGACACCGACGGCGCGATACAGATCCGGATAGCTAGTGCCCATGATCACCGCCATCGCACCGCCGGCCGACAGACCGGCGACATAGACTTCATCGCGATGGGCCCCGTATTGTTCGATGACCTGATGCGTGATGCCGGCAATCAGAGACGGCTCGCCCTGGTCGCGCGTCTGGTCGATGGACTTGAACCAGTTCCAGCACCTGGACGAATTGGCCGAAGCCTCCTGCGCCGGATACACCACCAGAAAGCCCTGCTCCTCGGCCAGACGATTCATCTGCGTGCCGCGCGCAAAGTCGTCGGGGTCCTGGGTGCAGCCATGCAGCATGACCAGCAGCGGCATGGCGCGGCCTGCGACGTGGGCGGACGGCACATAGACCTTGTAGCGACGGCTGCCGGCGCCATTGCTGTAAACCCCGTTCACGAAGCTGCCGGCGGGCCGCGGTACCCCGGCCGTTTCAGGTTCAGCGTCGGCGGCCGGCTGCGCTGAGCCTGCGCCCAAGCCACCCAAGCCGGCCAGCAAGTTGGTCACGAAACCCTGCGTCGCACTGCGCGGCCTGCTGACAGGCGCTTGCGCCGGCTCAGCCTCGCGCTTGCCCGTCGGACCGGGCCTTGACGTCAGCCCGGCTGCGGCCAGCGCATCCTGAATCGCCTGCGTCGCCTTGCCGGCGCCCTGGGTGCCGAGCAGACGAGTGATTTCCGCCATACGTGCCTGTAGATCGCGAAGCTGGGACATAGATTTCCTTGAAGGGGTAAAGCTAATGGATCCGACCGGCCAGCGCCGCCTTGACTGCGGAACTGGCGTGGAAGGCGCCGAGGACCGTGACCGAATCGATCACGGCTGCTGCCAACTCTGGTGTTACATCCGGAGCAATCGAGGCCAGCCCGACCACCTGGATCTGAAGCCTCTCTCCCGCGCGCTGCCGGTCTTCCAGCTCACGGCGCGAATAGGTCTGCAGCCCCAGAACAAAACTCTTGCGGATGATGGTCTGCCTGACCACATCGGAATGCACCGTCAGTTGATTGCGGATCGCGGTGCGGATCAGGTCGGTGCGATTGGCGTAGAAGCCCTCCTGCACCAGCAGATCGATCTGGCCGAGATCGACCACGCCAAGATTGATCGTGATCTTTTCGCTATCGCCGACACGCGGTTTCAGTTCCGTCACTGACATGCTTTTCCATCCTTTTTTTATTGATCCAGACCCGTCGCTGCAATGAAACAGAGTGCTTGTGCCTGCGTTTGCGTCATCACACAGACAAGCGAACGCCATCCCAACAACATCCATATACCATCCATATGGATGTTATTTGCAGTATAGGCCGTATTTTGCGTTGCGGCGCAATATTTTTTGAAGGCGAGGAAAGGAAGGTGGGAACGGCAGAATGGAGGATCCCGCTCAGGACGAGCGGGACTGTGACGCGCCTGGGAACGGCCGGAGCCGTGCCAGCCTTAGAAAAAGAGCTAGCTGCTCTTCAAGCCCGCCGGAAAAGCTCGTAATGCATCGCCAGACGAAAAGCTCTGCCGCAAGCTGATCCAGCGCTTCCAGGCTGCGCTCAACGGCAGAGATGTGGCAGTGATGATCATGCTGCTGGCTGACGAGCAACCGGTGTTCGTGCATGCATCCCCGCAGTTGCAGCTGCGCGCAGAAGCCGGTGCCAACGACGCTTCGTACCGGCTTGCACGGGCGGCCTGAAACTTGGCTTACTGGTCCGGCTTCCAGGTCAATGCGATCGCCAGTGCACCTGCTCCGGCGGCGATGAGGAAGCCGAAAGCCCAGGTGAACGATCCCTTGCCTGCAGTCACCAGCATGCCGATGACAACCGGCGCAATACCCGCAGCGACCTGGCCACCGAAGTTGATGATGCCGGAAGCAGTGCCGACCGACTCGTCCGGCAGGTGCTTGAGCGGAATCGCGAATACGGTGCCGTAGATGGCGGTGTAGCCTACCAGACTGAGTGTCCAGAATGCCAGCAGCCATGGCAGGCTGGTTGCTACCGCCATCAGACCCAGAAAGACGATCACCATTGCTGCGCCGGTCGCCATGAACAGGCGCTCACGCCCCCGGCCGACCTTGTCGAGCAGCCAACCGACGATGTTCAGCGCAAGGAAAGCCGCCACGTAGGGAATGGCCGAAGCGGCGCCGACATGCACGATATCGATGTCGCGCGTCTTCACAAGAAAGGTCGGCATCCACGAAATCAGGCCGATATAAACGATATTGCTACAGAAGAAAATCAACATGGTTTTCTTGAGCACCATCTTGCCGAACAGCGTACGAAACAAACCTTGCGGGCGGGTTCCATGCTGACGCATCGGCGACTCCTTGACGGCGAACCAGAGCACTGCGGCCACCACCACACCCACCAGGCCGAAGGCATGATAGGCCGCCCGCCAGCCGTAGATGTGAATCAAGGCCGCGATGGCCCCGGTGCCGACCGCACTGCCGAGGAAGGAGGCGCCAATGATCAGCGATTTTGCGCGAGCCCGTTCCGGCTTCGGAAACGCTTCTGCGATCGTCACGGTGCTGGCCGGCGCGAATCCGCCTTCGCCCAGCCCGAACAGCAAGCGAATGGCAATCAAGGCAAACAAGCTGCCCGCCACGCCGGTCAGGCTGGTGAATACCGACCAGCAGGCGACGCAAAAGACCAGCACTCTGCGCGATCCGAAACGATCGGCAAGCCAGCCGGCCACCAGTTGCATCAATGCATAACTGATGTAGAAAGAGCCGAGCACCATGCCGGCGGCTTGCGCATCCAGTGCAAATTCCTTGGTAATCGGAATGATGGACACGCTCATTGCCATGCGATCGGCATTCGCGAGAATCCAGGAAATCAGGAGTGTGACGAGGACGAAAATCTTTTGGCGGCGGCTATAGTAGGCCGCGGAGGAGTTCGCTGGTCCGGCCATCGGCATCGACCTGATGGCCGCGTTCTGGTCTGTAAGTTGAGACATATCTATTCCTAACAAAGAACCACATGAAAGATTCCATCCCATGTCGGCAGATGGAAACACCTTACACGCCGGCCGGCATGCTGAAATCCTGATCGCAAGGCAAACGGTGCGCCGCGCATGTGCCTTCTAGGCGCGCATGGAGGAAAACACGTCCTGCAGCACCTCTGCCCGGGAAAAACTTTTTAGCTTGTCAAACAAGGCGTCGGCATCGGTTTTCGACGCCTTGCCGCGTGCGCAGTCGAGGAATTTTTCCCGCTGTTCTTGCTCGGTCAGTGGGTTTTGCTGACAGCCTTTGGGGTACATCGCCTGCTGCTCGATCTGACGGCCACCGGCAAGCGTAATGCGTGCCATGCAATCCCCGCCCCATGGCAGGGCAGCGGCAGCCGGCGCGGCCTGCTTCGGGTGCATGTGAACCAGCGACAGCAGCCTGGTCATGGCCGGCGACAGGTTGGCGATGGCGTCTTCGGTGAAGTGAGCCATGCGCGGCACGCCGTCCATCAGCGCCACGGCCGCGCAATAGTTCATGCTGAAGCGCGCCTGTGCTCCGCTTTCTGGATACTGATAGCGCAGGTTGTCCACCATGAACTGAGGCATGTGAAGGTCGATGCTGACGATGTCCTGAATATCGAAGACATGTTTTGCGCGCAAGGCCAGCAGCGCATCGATACCCAGATGCGACGACATGCATGAAGGATAGAGTTTGGCCACCAGCCCGTATTCGTCGATGGCCAGCGGCGCCTCGGGAAACAATACCGGCACAAAGCCCTCGCCGGCCGATGCGCCGGCATACAGCTCGGCGAATGACCATTTCCCTTGCAACGTCTCCGCCACGCCTGCGACGCCGGCTGCCGCCAGCCGCGCAGCCAATATGCCGTGCATGGCCGCAAACCCCGCATGCAGCGGCTTGACCATGGAACCGAATTGGTTCTTGCTGCCGCCCGCCAGGCTGCTGCCTATGCTGATCGCATTTAATACGCCCTGTGCGTCCAGCCTCAGAAGCACCGCGCAAGCGCTGGCGGTGCCGATTGCGCCGATGGTCGACGTCGCATGCCAACCGGATTCATAGTGCGCGGGATTGACCAGCTTGCCGATCTGCGCCTCAACTTCCAGCCCGACGATGTAGGCATGCACGATGGCGGACGCGCTGGCGCCGGTTTCTTCGGCCAGCGCAAATAGCGCCGGAATCAGTGAGGCACTGGCATGTGTAATCGCCGGAAAGAAATTGTCGTCGAAGTCCAGCGCGTGCGCCGCACAACCGTTAACCAGTGCCGCCCACGGCGCGCCAACCCCGGCGCCTTGCGTCACGGCGCCGGCATGCCCCGCACTGTCCGCGTCGCGCAGGAATTTGCCGACATTGACCACGGCAGCCTCATTGCGCCCGCCCAGCAGGCAGCCGACCACGTCGATGATGGCGGTTTCGGCGCGAACGATGGCAGCCTCGGGAAAGTGCATGTCATAGTTGGCGCACCAGCCGGCAAGACGGCGACTCAGGCTGTTCCCGTAGCTCATGCGGCACCTCGCATTGCGCAAGCCGCAGGGCCGCCACTGTCCGGATGCATGCTGGTCGCCCTCACATAGGCATCAAAAAAATCCTCGCAGCGTGCCAGCTGCGCCAAGGTGACGAACTCATTAGGTTTGTGCGCATGGGCGATATCCCCGGGGCCACAGACCAGTGCCGGAATGCCGGCCGCGCTGAACAGGCCGGCCTCGGTGCCAAATCCCACCTTGCGCGCGCGCTCGCCGCCCAGGATGCGGATGGCGCGCTGCGCGATCAAGTCGGACGAGCCTGTATCCAGCCCGGGGTAGGCGGAAAGCACCTCGAACTCCACGCGTCCGTCGGCGCTTCCGGCATAGGCTGATTCCACCTTCATGCGCGGCAGCAGCTCTTCGTTGATGTAGCTGCGCAACTCGTCCATCACACGCTGCGGATCGACGCCCGGCAAGAAACGATGTTCGAACACAAATTCGCACCGGTCCGGAATGGTGTTGATCACTTTTCCGCCCTGGATCAGGGTAGTCACTATGGTCGAGTAAGGCACATCGAACGCATCGTCCCATGGCCCGCTGGCGCGCACGCGCTCGGCAATCTGGCGGATCCTGACGATCAGTTCGGCAGTAAAGTCGACCGCGTTGATCGCCAGCTGCGGCGATGAAGAATGCGCGGCATGACCGTGCACACGGCAGCGATAAGCATGCTTTCCCTTGTGCGCCAGCACTGGCTGCATCATGGTCGGCTCGCCCACGATACAGGCGACCGGCGCGATGCCGTGTGTGCGCAGATCATCGAGCAGGCCGCGTACCCCAAGGCAGCCCAGTTCCTCATCATAGGAAAACGAAAAATGGAGCGGCGTGTGCAGCTGCGCCGGCGAAAACTGCGGCAGCCGCGACAGGCACACCGCCAGGAAGCCCTTCATATCGCAGGTGCCGCGTCCACGAATGCGATCGCCCACAGCGGTGGCAATGAAGGGATCGCTGTCCCAGGCCTGATCGTCCGCCGGCACCACATCCGTGTGCCCGGAGAACACGGTGCCAAAATGAGGCCCTTCGCCGTAGGTTGCGAACAGATTGGCTTTCTTGCTGCTGCGGTCGTAGGTCAGCCGCACGGAAGCGCCCAGGGACTGCAGATAATCGCGCGCCCATTCGATCAGACCGAGATTGGATTCGCGGCTCACGGTGTTGAAACCGATCAGTCTGGACAGCATCAGCAGCGTGTCTGCGGAAGGGGCGTTTCTGAAACTCGTTGCTCCGGCATTCATGATCTGTTCCTGAAAAATGGAATATTGCAATCCTGAAAACACCTGGCTAGCATTACAGATCTCCGACAGATTGGCAGTTGGTTCTGACAGATAGGTCAGAACCTGGATGCGCTGGCATGGAGCAGAAAGCCGATGGTTCAGTAGAATGAACACATGGTAGAGGGCGCGAAGAGCGGCGACGATGGGCAGATTTTCATTTTTTTCGCTTCACTGCTCAGGTCATTCGACAGTACAGATTGAGGGAAGATTGATGCCATTGATTCAAGTATCGACAAGCGCACGCTTGTCGCTCGTGGAGCAGATCGTGGAACAGCTGCGCAAGCTGGTCGACAAACGAACGCTGCATGCGGGCACCAAAATGACGTCGATACGTCTGTTTGCGCAACAGCATGCCGTCAGCGTACATACCGTGGCTGAAGCTTACGAACGGCTGGTCGCTCTGGGTTATTTTGAGTCTCGGCCGCGCAGCGGATTCTTCATCAGAAATCCGCACCAGCCGGAACAGAAACGAAATCCCACGCAAAGCTTTGCCAAAGCCTTCGATCACTTGTGGCAACTGCGCTCTCATCTGATCAATGAAGACGGTTTGCTCAACGTGACCTCCGGCAAACTGCCGTCGGACTGGATGGATGCCGACATGATCAAGGCCAGTCTCAAATCCGTGTCGTCCAAAATCGATTCCGGGCTGCTTCAGTATGGCGATCCCTACGGTTACCTGCCCTTGCGCAGTCTGTTGCAATCGCGGCTGGGCAATCTGGGCATTCACACCCAACTCGATCAGGTTCTGCTGACCAACGGCGCGTCGCAGTCAATCGACCTCATCATCCGTTACCTGCTGCGGCCCGGCGACAAAGCACTGGTCGACGATCCCGGCTATTTCAATCTGTTCAGCAATCTGCAGTTGCAAGGCATAGAACCGTTGCCGGTGCGAAGAAATCACGACGGACCGGATCTCGATATGCTGGAACAGCTGGCCCGGCAACACAGGCCCAGTGTGATGTTCACGCAGTCGGTGCTGCAGACGCCAACCGGATCGACCATCTCGGCCGGCAATGCCTATCGGCTTCTAAGGCTGGCGGAACAATACGACTTCCGCATCGTGGAAAACGACGTCTACGCCGATATGTTGTCTGAGCCGGTGCCACGCATCGCCGCGCTCGACCAGCTGGCACGCGTGCTGTACGTCGGCAGCTTCTCCAAGACGCTGTCGGTGTCTGCGCGCGTGGGATATGTCGCCGCCTCGCCGACGGAAATCAGGGATCTCGCCAATGTGAAGATGATCACCAGCATCACCAGCGCGCAGCTGGCGGAGAGGTTCGTGTTTCATGCCTTGACCGAGGGCCTGTATCGCCGTTCGGTCGAACGGTTGCGCCTGCGTTTGAGCAACAGCATGGCTGAGACTGAAGAAGCCTTGAAGCCGCTTGGCTTCCAATTCTTTTGCCGGCCGCTGGGCGGCAAGTTCGTCTGGATCCGTCATCCGGATTTTGAGAACTCTTCCGACATCTGGAAACTGGCAGGCGAGGCCGGCATTGTGGTCGCGCCCGGCAAGGTGTTCCGCAGCGGCATGCAAGAGACGCCCTGGTTCCGGCTCAACGTCAGTTACGGAACCGATCCGGCGTTGTTGAAGTTTTTCAAATCGATTTGTTGAGCGCCATGGCATCCGCTGTCGGATCAGAGGAAACCGGCAGCAGCGGTGCCGCATCCGGTCATGGAATATGGGCCGCGCCTGGCTTAGTCGCAGGCGCGTCCGAGGATTGCCGGCAGGCGATGCGCCCACACCTCCCCCGAGCGGCGATCCGCCACCGCCATCCTGATCGAGGGCAGGCGCTCGGCGCGCAACTGGAACTGCAGGTAGAACTCTTCCCGGGGCGGCTGATGTACAGATCCGGCATTCGCCGGCACATACCTGGAGCGCAAACGCCAGCGGCCTATCATGTCGAAATTGAAGACCCACCAGATGCGCGCATCGAGTTTGAGAAACAGCATCTTGCGCGCGGCCGGATCGAACAGCGTATGGTCGCCTCTGGCGGCAAAACCGGAGGCGCATCCCTGCATGAAGTTCGCTTGATGAAGCTGATTGACCTCTGCCAACCTTGCGCTCAGGCGCTGATTCAACTCGCTCTGTGTGTGCCCCATTGCAAACATTCTCCGCCATCGGCCAAACCTCGATAGGTAGCATGCGATTCCACAATAGGGTATGGGATAAGTTTGATAAAATGTCTCTTAAAGTTGCCTTGTAGATAAATCTAGCTTATAGACCGTCTTTCTAAGACGCCCGATGCTCTCAGCGATGAAAAAGACAAAGCCATCTCTGAGCGCCCGCGAAATATTTGGGCAAAACCTTCGAAGAGCTCGCAGACTAAAGGAAATTTCGCAAGAGGAGCTTGCTTTTCGGGCGGATATAAGTCGCACGTATTTGAGTGAAGTAGAACGAGGCGGCCGCAACATTTCCATCGACAACATGGAAGCGCTGGCCCTCGCGCTTGAGATCAGTCTGGGCGACCTGATCAATCCGGATCTGTTTGCTTCGGTCACCGACCGTCTGCAGGACTGATCAGGGTCACGACGCAGTCAAGGGCATTACAGGCCCGCCGACATCTCATCCCATTTCATTGCGGACTACCGACGACGACATGACACGCTCTCTCCGCATCTTCCTGCCATTGCTGCTGCTTGCTGTTGATACAGCCGGCGCCGATACACTGACCACGCCGTCCTTCGTCATCGACATCCAGGAAAACTGCGCCGAGGGCGAAGTGACGTGCGACAAGGTCTCTTACACCGGCACCAGCAAGAAGACCGGAAAAAGCATCAGGCTGCGCGGCAAGACCATCCACAGCATGTGCGCCGACGGTGTGACGCCTTGTCGCTTTCTGGGCTATGAGTTCAGGAACGGCAGCACCTATTACCGGGTGGAAGAAGGCGGCGGCCTTCTCATCATGCAGGGCAAGAAAGTGCTGCTGGAAGAAAGCGGAAAGTGGGACTGAGATCTACACCCGCCTGAATACGCGGTGAACTATGAACACCACCGCCGCCAGCAAGGGCTGCGCTCATGGCGGCACACCAGTATTCGACGAGTGGCGCTTCTTACCCGACACCACGTTTTCTGCCTCGAAAACCCATGGCCGAGATCAGCAACGAAAAAGCCGCCGTCTGCTGGCGCCGGCTTGGAAAATATAGGTGGTAGCCCGACATGGGCGCCGACCAGTCCTTCAACACGTGGACCAGCCGGCCGGCGGCCACGTGATCCTTGATGACATCTTCAGGCAAGTAGCCTAGCCCAAGGCCCGCCAGGGCACTGTCCAGTTGCAGCGTAATTGTGTTGAATGCCAGCTGTTCGCCGGGCCTTAGCTTCAATTCGCGTCCCTCTTTTTCAAATGGCCACGACCAGACGCCTCCGGATGTCGGGAGCCGCAATGCGATGCAGAGATGTTTGGTCAGCTCATGCGGCGTCTTGGGCTTGCCGTACCTCTTGAAATACGCCGGCGCCCCGACCACGCATTGCTTGAAGTCCGGGCCAATACGCACGGCAATCATGTCTTGCGCCACCTGTTCGCCGAGGCGCACTCCGGCATCGAATCGTTCGGCCACGATGTCGACCAGACCATAGTCGTTGACGATCTCCACCGTGATATCAGGATATTCAGGGAGCAGCGCTGCCAGCGCCGGCAACAGGATCGTCTGCGAAGCATGTTCAACCGAGGTAATCCGCAGATTTCCGGCCGGCTTGTCGCGTAGCTCACTTAAGTCATCCAAGCCTGACGCGATACCGTCGAAGTGCGGGCTAATCGACCGGTATAGACGCTCTCCTGCCTCGGTAGTGGAAACGCTGCGTGTTGAGCGTGTCAACAGGCGCACACCAAGTCTGGCCTCCAGCGCCGTGATCTTTGCGCTCAAGGCTGGTTGGGAGATCCCGAGTTGTGCCGCCGCGCGCGTGAAGCTCCGTTGCCTCGCTACCGCCACGAAGGCGACCAGGTCATCCATGCTTTCTTTTGTCATTTATAACTCCTGCCTATAAGCGCAAGACAATTATCCCATCTAATCATATGTATTAGTCGCTGTTAGATTGTCGCCAGGTGCTTCGCAGAAGCCACTTTGACATTCGCATCCCCACTTGATAAGGGCTAGAACCATGGCAACAGACAACGAATATGCCGGCCGGGCGCCGCGATCACTCTGGCGCTCTTCATTCGAGAACCACGGGCGGCGATCCTTCATGAAGCATTCGGTTCTGCTTGGCGCAGCCGCCGCCGTCGCTCCTCTGATCGGCGCAACTGCCGCTTACGCCGAAGGCCAGCAGACTATTCAACCTCCACAAGGAAAAGAGATGAAACAACGCACATTGGGAAGCATGAAGGTGTCCGAAATCGGTGCCGGTTGCATGAACTTCGCAGGTAACTACAACACGCCCGTACCAAAAGAGCAGGCAATCAAGACGATCCGGACGGCATACGAAAACGGTGTGACGTTCTTCGATACTGCTGAGGTCTACGGCCCGTACGTCAGCGAGGAATTCGTCGGTGAAGCACTCGCGCCATTCAGAGACAAGGTGCAGATTGCGACCAAGTTTGGTTTCGCGATTGACGGCACGATTGCCTTGAACAGCCGGCCGGACCATATCCGCAAGGTGGTCGAGGCGTCGCTAAAACGCCTGCGAACCGACCATATCGATCTCTACTACCAGCATCGCGTCGACCCGGCGGTGCCGATCGAAGAAGTCGCCGGCGTGCTCAAGGAGTTGATCAAACAGGGCAAGGTATTGCATTTCGGCCTGTCCGAAGCAAGCGCCAAGACCATCCGTCGGGCGCATGCCGTACAAGCGGTGGCTGCGGTGCAGTCGGAATACTCTTTGTGGACCCGTAACGTCGAATTGAACGGTGTGCTGGCCACCTGCGGTGAACTGGGAATCGGCTTCGTACCATGGTCGCCGGTGGGCGCAGGCTTCTTGACCGGAAAAATCGATACCAACACGACGTTCGATACGAAGAACGATTTCCGGGCGGGATTTCCGCGCTTCTCGAAAGACTTTTTGAAATTGAACATGCCGATCATCGAGTGGCTGAAGGTCTATGCAGCACAAAAGGAGGCGACACCTTCGCAGGTGGCGCTGGCATGGCTTTTGGCGAAAGGGCCGAATATCGTTCCCATTCCAGGTACGCGTACCGAAGCCCATCTGCTTGAAAACCTCGGCGCAAAACGCCTGCAATTGACGGCCGCGGACATCCTGGAGATCGACACAAGGCTCGGCAAATACCCGGTATTTGGCGACCGCATGGGCGAAGCGCATATGAGCCAGATCGACTACACGATCTGATCCTGAATTAATTCCAGCGTCGGAACCTCTGCCCGGCGGACTCTTGTTCAATCACGTTGTAGTGGCGCCGATGACCGCACTATCGCTGATGAACAAGACGTCTATTGGCACCGTCCGGTCCAGGGCATCGGCCAGCGCCATCAATGCTCGACGATGGCGCTGTCAGGCCGGTGCCTGCTCTGCAGCAGACTGGCCTTTCATCCAGGCCATGGCGCCTGCGATGGGCAAAGGCGGCGAAAAATAGTAGCCCTGCATGGCCGGGCAATTCATTTCCTGCAGCATCTGCAAATCGTCGATGCTTTCCACCCCTTCGGCCACCACCTGGAAGCGGAACGATTCGGAAAGATGCAGGATGGCCTGCACCAGCGCCTGGTTCTCGAGCTTGTAGGCCAGATCGGTCACGAAGCTGCGATCAATCTTGACCCGCGATACGCGCATCTGGCGCAAAAACCCCAGGGACGAATAGCCCACGCCGAAATCGTCGATGGCAATGCTGACACCCATCTCCGACAAGGCCGCCAGCGTTTGCGTGGCCACTTGCAGGTCGATCGCGGTCTCTTCCGTGATTTCGATCTCGAGCATCTCCGGCGGCAGATTGAATTCCTTCAGTTTCAAGCTCACCAGATCATTGATCACGATCCGTTCCAGTTCGCGCGGGGAAATGTTCATCGCCACCCGCAGATCGGTGAGTCGCGCGGTGTGCAGGAAGCGAATCAGCTCCACCACCTTATCCAGGATGAAGCGCAGGAGATCTTCCGACAGACCGGCCAATGCAGCGATTTCAATCAGATCGGGCGGTGCGATCCAGCCGTGCCGCGGATGATTCCATCGCAGCAGGGCTTCGAAGCCATCGGGCGAACGGCCGTTGCGCTGAATGATGGGCTGAAACCAGACCTCCAGCTCGCCGTTCGCCAAAGCCTGCGCCAGATCGCGCTCCACGTCGCGTTTCATCTGCAAGCGCTCATTCAGCCTCTCGCTGAAGACGCAATATTGATTGCGCCCTCTGCGTTTGGCCTCGTACAAGGCGGCATCGGAACACACCAGCATTTCGTTGATGTCGTCCTGATCCGACACATAGATGCCGATGCTCAAGCCGATGTGGCGATTGGCAAGCCGCGAGAACGGCAGCCTGACTGCATCGATCAGCCGCGTGGCAACCAGTTCGGCGGCCTCGCTGACCGGTGTCAGCGGATACAGGATGACAAACTCATCCCCGCCCAGCCGCGCCAGAGTATAGGCTTCGCTCAAGGCGTCCTGCATGCGCTGCGCCGCTTCAACCAGCACCTGATCTCCCGCATCATGGCCATAGGCGTCGTTGATGACCTTGAAGCCATCCAGATCGAGGAACATCATGCACAGCGGGTGTTCACGCTGCAGCAGCAGCCGTTCGCCCATGTCCATGAATCCGGCGCGGCTCAATAATCCGGTCAAGAGATCATGCTCGGCCTGATACTGCATTTTCTCGGCAAACTCGGTCAGATTCTCGTGCGCGATCTTGAGTGCAGCGGTCGCCGAAGTGGCGCGGTTCTTCAATGCGCTGGCATCGGAGACCAGTTTTTCACTGACCCGCGAGCCCCGGATCAAGGCCGCCAGATAGAGCAATACCGCCAGCGACAGCGCAATACGGGTCGAGTCGCCGCCATAGGCCAGGCAGGCGATGACCGACACCAGCGGCGGCGTAATGAAGCAGATGGGAATGCGGGCGTAAGCGAAGCCATGGGTAACGGCGCCGGCGGTGATGCCGCACACACACGTCAGATAGAACAGGGTCTCGGGCGTCGTATAGCCTTCGCACAGGGCGGGAACGCCGGCCCAGACCAGCCCGGACAGCAACGCCAGCATCCAGTGCAAGCGCAGATTGATGTCCACCGCAGTGCGCCCGCCGCTGCCCGCGACGCGCGATATCAGCGGCGCCCGGGCGATACCTTCGATCGACATGCGGCAGGCCAGAATCCGCAGCATATTGACCACGCCGGAACAAGCCAGCCATACCAGGCCGATCAGGAATTTCCCGGAACTCCAGGCGACAAAGGTTGAGATGAGCCCCAGCACCACATTGACCGGGATAGAGAGCAACACGGTCTGGCGCACCGCAGTCAACTGATCGGCACGAATTAATTGCCTGAGCGAAGAGGGATTTTCCTGAGCGGCAAGCGCCTCTTCTGAAACAACGCTGTTCAAATTCACTTCCTATTCCGGAATCAACATGCGATTCCAATAACGACAACTGATGGCGAGATGTTTTTTATTGTTGATGGCTCAGCGAGTCGGCAAGCAATCTTGATGATTTTTTACATTCGACTCCCCGGCTCTCCAGATTTGCCGGAGCAGCCGGCGCGTCTCTCGTGAAGCTGGAAAACGAGCCGATTTCCGCCGGAAGCTCAAGCGCGACCTGGCGGGGCAAGCCGACGATGAGCAATATAAAGGCGCTTCGGCCATCTGCAAACCCGGCGGCGGCCTGGCTGGCAAATATACTTTCCCGGCCCATAAAAAGCAAAAGCCCGCTATGCACAGCGGGCTTTTCCCCATGTCGAACCGCTCAATCCGATTGCAAGAAAGCGAGCCGGAACAAGCCGGCTCAGACATTCTCTCCCATAGGATCGCGCCAGCGCTCCTTGATTTCAATCAGCTCCGGCAGGCATTGCATGAATACTTCTACCAGGGCCGGATCGAAGTGTTTTCCGCTTTCGCGCTGAATCAGGGCAATCGCATCTTCCACCGTCCATGCCGATTTGTAGGGCCGTTCGCTGGTGAGCGCGTCAAACACATCGGCAATGGCGATGATACGGGCCGCCAGTGGAATATCCAGGCCGGCCAGACCATGCGGATAGCCGCTGCCGTCCCATTTTTCATGGTGGTACAGCGCAATCATTCTTGCCGTATTGAGCAGTCCGGAGCTGTGTTCGCCGATGATCGCGGCGCCTATCCTGGCGTGCTGCTGCATGATGTACCACTCTTCCGGCTCCAGCTTGCCGGGCTTCTGCAAAATGGCGTCCGGAATCCCGATCTTGCCGACATCGTGCATCGGCGCCGCATGCAACAGTTCCTCGGCCATCGCTTCGCTGTAACCGGCGCGCAGCGCCAGGCGTTGCGAATAATGGCTCATCCGGATCACGTGCATGCCGGTTTCATTGTCTTTGTATTCGGCCGCCATCCCCAGGCACTGCACTACCTGCAGGCGGGTCTGCTTCATGACGTCCAGCTGCACCAATGACAGCTGGTTCTTGACGCGCGCCTTGACGATCACCGGGCTGACCGGCTTGGTAATGTAGTCCACCGCGCCCAGATCGAAACCCATTTGCTCATCGGACACCTGATTCAGGGCCGTGACGAAAATGATCGGCGTCGCCTGGGTCGCGGTATCGGCCTTCAGGGCGCGGCAGACATCGTAGCCGGACATGCCGGGCATCATCACGTCCAGCAGGATCAGATCTACTTTTTCGGTGCGCGTGAGTTGCAGCGCTTTCTCGCCGTCCTTGGCAAAAAGGAGACGATATTCGTCCTGCAAGGTGTGTTTCAATACTTGCAGATTGGTAGGTTCATCATCTACCAGCAAGATACATTTACGGTCTTCGTTTTGCATATTTTCAGGTCCTCAACTTGCGATCCCGGCCAGACAAGTCTTGCCGGGCGCAGCCGTCATCCTTGATATGAACAGCTGCCGATCGGAAGAGAATTCTCAGCTTGCGTTCAGTTGCCGAGACAGTTCTTTCAAGTGTTCACACGCGTTTTCAAAATCGAAGGATTCAATCGCATCGTTGATGGCATTGCGCGTTCTTATTTTGCCGTTCTCAATCAGCCAGCCGCTGATTTTCTCAAAACTGGTTTCATCCAGTTCGCCATGCTGTAGACGCCCGGTCAGTTTTTCCAGCGAGGAGATCAGATCGGCATGGCTGATTCCGCTGGCCTGCTGTGTCGCTAGCCCGGCCGACGAGTCTGATGCGTCCACGTCCCGCAAAGTCTTTTCGACCAGATCCAGTTGCTTGCGCAAATCCTTCAACTGCTGAAACCATTTTTCGGATGGCTGGGCGGCGCCGGCTTCAAGCACTGCGCTCAGATGCGCCACCGTCGACAGGCCGAGGTTGGCGGCCGCGCCGCGAATGCCGTGCAAGCTCTTGGCGGCCAGCCCCCAATCCACAGTCTCTGGCCCGGCATCGGATGCGGGCAGAGGATGGCGTGCCGGCATGTCCGCCAGGAAGCGGGAAATGGCTTCTGCCATGCGCTCTCTGGTTTGCCACAAGGCCGTGCCCCTGGGCCAGTCGATGATCTGGTCCTGATCGTCGGCGACCACCTGCTCCAGCTGCGCCCCCGGCGCCAGCTTTAATACCCGGGCTATTTCAGACGCCAGCTTGGGCACATCAAAAGGCTTGCTGGCAAAACCATCCATGCCTGCCGCGGTGGCCGCGCGCCGATCCGACTCCATGACACTGGCCGTCAGCGCAATAATGGGCGTGCGTCTGCGCTGGCGATTCTGTTCTTCGGCACGGATGGCGCGGGTCGCCTCCAGGCCATCCACATTCGGCATGTGCACGTCCATCAGCACCAGGTCGTAATCGCGTGCAAAGAACTGGTCGAACACTTGCGCGCCATCATTCGCCGCCGTCACCGTATGGCCGGCATCCTCAAGCAACAAGCGCAGCAACTCCAGATTCTGGGGCACGTCATCCGCGATCAGCACCTTCAAGGGCGGCAGCTTGCCGATTCCCAGCACGCTGGCCTGGTATTGCGGCTTCTCCCCCGGCGCAAGCGGAAAGGTCAGCTTGAAGACACTGCCTTTGCCGAGCTGGCTTTCGGCGGAGATGGTGCCGTCCATCAATTCAATCAGCTGGCTGGCAATGGTGGTGCCCAGACCGGTGCCGCCGAAACGGCGACTGATGGAGGCATCGGCCTGGGAAAACGGATCGAAAATGCGGGACAGCTGCTCTTGCGTCATGCCGATGCCGGTATCCCATACCTCGACGCCGACCTTTTTCCCGATCTGGAAAACATAGAGACGCACGCCGCCCTGCTGCGTGAATTTGATCGCGTTGCCAACCAGATTGGTGAGCACCTGCTGAATCCGCAAGGGATCGCCTTTGAAGAATTCCGGCATGCCGGCTTCGTAATCCAGCACCAGATTCAGCTTCTTCTTGTCGGCATGCAATTGCAGGGAGGTGACAATCTGCTGCGCCACTTCCTTGAGCGAAAAGTCGATGCTTTCAAGCGAAACCGCGCCCTTTTCAAGCTTGGTGGTATCCAGAATGTCATTGAGCAAACCCAGCAGCGAGCGCGCCGATTGGTGCACCGTCGTCAGATGGCTGCGCTGGGTGTTGCTCAGCTCCCCTTTGAGCAACAGCTCGGAAAAACCGATGACCGCGTTCATGGGCGTGCGGATTTCATGGCTCATGTTGGCCAGGAAGGTGGTCTTGGCGGCGGCGGCTTGCTCCGCTTTTTCGGCGGCCTCGCGCAGCGAGGCTTCCATCGCGCGGCGCTCGCTGATGTCGGTCACGAAACCGACAAACAGCGGATCGCCGGGCATATCGACTTGCCCGACCGCCAGCCGCACCGGAATCAGTCGGCCGTTCCTGTTGAGCGCCATCACCTCGCGCCCTTGCCCGATGACCTTGGCGAATCCGGTGCTCAGAAAATTTCTCAGATAGCCGTCGTGTCTGGACTGATCCGGCTCGGGCATCAGCATCTTGATGTTCTTGCCGAGCACCTCGCCGGCGGTCCAGCCGAATAATTGTTCGGCCGAACGATTCATGGCCTGTACCGTTCCCTTGCTGTCGATGGTGATGATGCCGTCGACTGCGGTCTCCACGATGGCGCGAATGCGTGATTCGCTCTCCCTCATCATCCGGAAGGTCTGCTTGTAGCGCATCATGCCGTTGGCCGCCGTCACCAGCACCGTGACCGTGATGGTGAACATGGAGAGCGACAAGGACGCAAATGTGGTGTTGATGAGAATGCCGCTATGCGCCGCCTCGGCCGCGCCGATGAAACGCGCGCCGCTCATGCCGGTGTAGTGCATGCCGGCAATTGCCAGACCCATGACCGAGCCGCTCAGGATCAGACGCGTAATGCGCCGCATCCTGATGCTTTGCAGTTTGAAGCGTATGCCCAGGGAAATCGTTGCCAGCACGACAGCGACCAGAATCGACAGGAAGAAATAAAGCGGGTCGTAGCGCAGCACCGCCGACATGCGCATGGCGGCCATGCCGGTGTAGTGCATGGTGCCGACGCCGGCGCCCACCAGTAATCCTCCGAGCAGCAACTGCCAGGTGGAAATCTTTTTCTGCGACAGCATGCTCAGCGCAACCCATGACGCGGCCAGCGCAGGCAAGATGGACAAGGACGTTACGCCCAGACTGTAATCCACGCTCAGGCACAGATCGAAGGCCAGCATGCCGATGAAATGCATGGTCCAGATGCCGCCGCCCAGAGCGATCGCCCCCGTCGCAATCGCCACATGACGTTGCAGGAGCTGAGTGGTGTGCCGGGCTACGTAAGCGGTTTGCAGTGCCATGGTGGCCGAGAATATCGCCACAAATATCGAGAGCAATACCAGGCCTGTGCTGTAGGTGCCCTGGAGGATTTCCCCCCCGTCCGAGGCACTCCAAAAAAAATTCCCCATCCCCGTCCTCTGACTGAATCTTCACAAATTACATAATTACCAACATTTTATCTTTTATCCTGCGATCTTTTGTTCGGTCGCGCAAGGAAGAGCTCTCACGCCGATTTCCACACGGCAATTCTTCTTTCGACCGCATCTGTTGTCAGAATAACTTCGGCGCTGCAGGCGGGATATCGGGAGATTTCCTATCCGGCTTTTGTTTCGTAGTGCTCGCGCAGAGAGCGTGCCATGGCAGACAGCGCGTCAGTCTGGTCGGACAAACACGATGCCGGTGTGCGTGAAGATACAATCGGCCATGCGCTGGAAAAATGAAGAAACGAATATGGACGATCCGATAGCCGCTAAGCAAGAAGCACCGAACGCAGCGCCCGCGACAAGATCATTGCCGCCCCGGCCGCAAGCGACCGCCCTGACAGCCATGTCGCCCGAACAGGCCCTTGCAAGGAAACAGGAGCGCGAGCGCAAGGACGCGCTGATTCGCGGCGTCACTTCCATACACGAAATGCGTGAAGCCCTGAAGCGCGCGAGCCGCGCCCTGCCCGGCATTTCCACGATGTCCGCCGTACCGCGCGTGGCCATGCCCGACGCCGCGGCCTTCCGCGCACGTGCGGCGCAGGGCCTGCCCTTCGTGATCAGCGGGCTGGTCGGCAAGTGGCCGCTCTGCGCGCTCACGCCGCACACCCTGCGCGAACGCTTTGGCACGCTGCCGGTGCGCGCCAGAGTGGGCGACTATATCAACACCGCGTTCGCCGCTGACCGCGCCATGCAGGACATGTCGCTGCTGGCCTATCTTGAATGGGTCGCAAATGATCCGCAGGATTTGCCGCCGTACGTCGGCAATGTGGAATTACGTGAATTGAATACCTTGTGCCACTGGCCCGGCTATTTCAAAAAGATGGGCCCGCCGCGCTTCTGGCTCGGCCCGGCAGGAACCGTGACGCCGCTGCATTGCGACTACGACGATAATATTTTTGCGCAGATCTGGGGCAGCAAGCGCATCTTCCTGTCGCCGCCGCATCACGATGAATTTCTCTACCCGCGCGAAGCGAACGCGATTCTGTTCGGCTCGCCATTCGACCCCGAGGCGCCGGATTTCGAACAATTCCCGCTGGCTCGCCAGGCTGCCATGATCGAATGCGTCATGCAGCCGGGCGAGCTTCTGTATGTGCCGGCCGGCTGGTATCACCAGGTGCGTTCACTGACGTTTTCGCTCTCGGCCAACCGCTGGGCACGAGCAATGCCGCTGGTGCTGAACGGGGATCCGGCGCTGAAAGCGGATTGAGTTATTCATTCAGTCTGCTGCAGGAAAGCACGCATGAGGCGGTTGAATTCCACGGGAAATTCCATCTGCGGGAAGTGTCCGCTGCCCGGCATCACATGCAGCGTTGCCCCGGGCAACTGATGGACAATGACGTTGCCGGCTTCCGGCGACGCGCTCATATCCAGCGCTCCGGCCACCACCATCGCCGGACATCCGAGCGAGGCCAGATCTTGGTGGAGCTCCAGCTCAGCCACCATGTCCCACATGCCGGCGTGGAATTCGCTGTCTTGCCGCAGCAGGATTTTGCTCAGACGATCCAGCACATCAGGACGCTTCTGACGAAAGGCTTGAGGAAACCAGCGATCCAGATGCAAGGGAATGACGGCCTTCATTCCGCCTGCGCGCACAAGCTGCGCGCGTTCCCGGAGTATCGTTCGGACTGCGTCGGGAAAGGTGCATGAGGTAGCCACGAGAATCAGCGAACGGATGCGTTGCGGCGCCATCACCGCCAGCGTCTGTGCAATCATGCCGCCGACCGAGATACCCACCAGATGGGCCTGTGCGATGTGCAGATGCTCAAGCAGGTCGCAGACGCTCTGCGCCATGGCCTTGAAGTTCGGAGGCTGCTGCAGGTCGCCCGATCGCCCATGACCTGGCAGATCCATCGCCAGCAGATCGTGATCCCCGCCGAATGCCTCGAATTGATGCTCCCAGACGCTCAGATCCAGACCCAGCGCATGGATGAAGACAATGGGAACGCCGCCTGTAGCGCGCGTGCGGACGTAATTGATGTCAGGGCCATTGGCCATGTTCAGAATCGGCATCTGTCTGATACTCCGGGGAGGTGGATGAGCTGAGCAAAGCCTGGCAAATTGCGCCACACGCAACTTCACTCCGGGAGTCCCGATTATTCCGGACGATCCCCAAGCCGGGAACGGCCTGATCGGGATAACATTCATTCCTGATCGGAATAGGCCTCTCGATTGCGAGGGCGTCGCCAGGCAAGCAATGGGGAGAGAGACTTTGAGCACGGATCGAATGAGCGGCATGGAGACCTTCGTCCACGTGGTCGAGACCGGGTCATTCTCGGGCGCGGCCCGGCTGCTGCATGTCGGACAACCGTCGATATCGAAAACGATCGCGCAACTGGAACAGCGTCTGGGTGTGCATCTGCTGCACCGGACCACGCGCGGACTGGTGCCGACCGAAGCCGGTCAGCGGTTTTATGAACGCGCCAGGGTCGCCATCGACGAAGTCAATCAAGCCGAAAGCGCTGCACGCGGTTCGGACGCCGGGCTCTCGGGACGGCTCAGGGTCAGCGCCACCGTCACATTTTCACGGCTCTGCCTTATTCCTGCGCTCAAGCCTTTTCTGGCGCAGCACCCGCAGCTGGATATCGATTTCGTGCTCGACGACAGGAACATCGATCTGCTGGAAAATGGCATCGATGTGGCCTTGCGCGTGGGAGATTTGCCCGACTCCGGCATGACAGCCCGGCGCATAGGACGCGCCAGACGCATGGTGGTCGCCACCCCTGCGTATCTCGCAGCAGCCGGCGAACCGCAGGAACCGAAACAGCTGGAATCAACAGAGTGCATCGTCTACGACACGCGCGGCGGCGGCCCGCTCTGGCAATTCCAGCATCCCTCGGGCGCGCAGCAGCGCGTGACGATTTCAGGCCGCATCAGGGCAACTGCGGCAGAAGGCATCAGGGCTGCGGTACTCGCCGACCTGGGGCTGGCGATCGTATCCGAATGGGTGATCCAGCCGGATCTGAAGCAAGCCCGGGTGAAGCAAGTCCTGGCCGACTGGAGACTTCCGGATGTGGACTTATGGGCGGTCTTTCCGGCCGGACGCCGCGCCAGCGCCAAGGCCAGAGCCTTCGTCGGGTTTGTCGAACAACATCTTGAAAGCGCCTGGCAAGCCGACGCCGGCAATGTTCAATGAGCTGAAATGCCTCTGCATGCGCGTCGTGAACTTGCCGGCAATGAAGCTGGGGATGCCGGGATCAGATTCGCTGCGATCCCGGCTTCATCACATTGGCAAGCGCCGTCTCAGATCCAGTTGCTGATCAGGTAGACGTAGCCATCCCATACGCCGGACAGCGCACCGCCGACGGTAAGTCCTTTGGCAAAAGCGGCTTGCGCGTTCAACGTCAAAAACAGACCTGCAATCATCAAGGCAATACGCATGACATCCTCCGGTTGATCAAGTGAGCCGAACTGTCTGGGTGTGGGTTCAGATTCAGTATGGAATGCATGATGCCGACGCCAGCTTGCCGCTTTGTTTCAGAAACCCGGCCGGCTGTTACGGTTGAAATGATCCTCGCCACCGAACGTGCCCTTGCCTCCCTGCTGAATACTCAACCGGCGCTGCATGTTTCAGTGATCAGGGCCACCCGGTTCGGCGCCCTGGATACCCACAGTTCACCTTACTGGACCATTGGGATACCTGAAATAACTTAGCCCGCATGCGCGGGCTAAGTTATTTGTGTGAAAGGTGGCTTCTGGCCGATTGCGGAAGTGGACTTACATCTTCCGGCATGAGCTATGGTTTCGTCCGACTGGCCGCCAAAGGGCTTGCTGATTGTTTGTTTTCGCCGAAGGAGCGCCTCCCTTGTCATCGCGTCTTGCGGGCGTTACGCTTTTTCACCCAAATCAATATTCCGGTCATACTCAATACGGCAACTGCCAATCCAAGGAAGGATACGAATGCCTTGTAGAAAAGACCGCCAACAACGGCCATATGCAAGCTGGTAAGCCAGGTCGTCAATGTGTCCCCGGCGGCAGATCCGGTAGGGAGCCAGATTCCCTTCACCCTACCTGTAAGTGCATCTATATAGAGTGTGGTGTTGGTGTAGCGATCACGAATATCCCGTTCACTAGTGATGGCGTAACGGTACAGGCCCCGGCTCGCATCGTAGAACATCCACTCTTCCGGACCAGTTGTGAATCCCATTCGCAGCCCGAGGCGTTTCATTTCACGGCGACCGATTTCTCGGGCGGGCCACCAATCGAGCGGAGGTGACCAGAGCGGTTGCGCAAGCCGGGGCATGGATTTGTCATCCGGCTGATGTTCGAGCAGCCCACGTATTACCGGTTGATAAACGGTAGGCAGACTCAGTGCGACGCTGGAAAGCGCAATCACGAACAGCATCGGCCACAGCCACAGTCCGCTCGCACGATGCAGGTCGATATTGAGCCTATGTCCCCTTGCACTCGGCCGTATCTTCCATGCCGGCCACCAGCGGGTCAGCAAAGGCTTGGGATTCGGGTTACGTACACGTGGCGGGAGAGTGAGATAAAAGCCAACGAAACAATCGATGGTCCAGATCACGGCAACCACTCCAAACACCAGTGCTCCAGGGACACCCAGGGTCAGGGTGTAATGCAGACGATAGATGAACGGCATGAACGCCTTGCGTCCTTGCCACAAGTCATTGGCGTTGCGACTACCGAGCAGGGCGCCGGTATAGGGATGGATGAAGACCTGATTATCGACCAATGGCAATGGTTTTCCGTCGCTATCGATGCGCGGCGTGAGGAAAAATTGCAGTGCCTGGCCCGCTTCCACGCGCAGGGGCTGGTAGGCCGCCTGCGCATTGGGATTGGCTTCCAGGACCTTCGCACGCAGATCTAGCGGGTCCATGGCGGTCCTGCCGACGGGAACCGGCGCGATAAAGAGTTCCGGGCTAAGCAGGCGTTCCAGTTCGTCATTCCATGCGAGCAATGCGCCAGTCAAGCTGGCAATAAAAAGGAAGATTGCCATCACCAGTCCCGCATAGCGATGCGCGGAAAGGAGGATGGCGCGCAACGGGAGCGAGCGCATGCGTTGATCCTGTTGCTGATCAGAAGTCGAACTGGGCACTCAGGTTGATAGTCCGCGGTGCCCCTTGAATCAGGCGGTTAGACCCAGCCATCAGCCAATAGGCCTTGTTGGCGATGTTGTCCAGATTCAGGCGGAAAGTGGTCTTGGTCTGCCCGAGGCGGGTGACGTAGCGCGCGCCGAGATCCCAGACCGTGTAGCCTGGCAGCTCCCAGTTGTTGTTGGTATCGAGCACGCGTGCGCTGACATAGCGTACGCCACCGGTGAAAGTGGCAGGCATGTCGGCCAGCGAGTATTCGCTATACAGCGAATACTGTTGACGTGACGCGCCTGGGGTTCGCTTTCCATCCAGGGTGCCTCCACTGGTCTTGGTGTTGCGGGCATCAAGAAACACCGCGCTGGCTAGGATGTTCCAGCGACGGTCCACGCGCAGTTTGCTCGACAGCTCCAGGCCCTGGTAACGTGCCTGGCCATCTTGGGTGTATACCCCCGCCGAAGTGGTGTAGGTCAGTGCCTGGTTCATGCGGAACAGTGCGGCGCTGGCGGACCAGTTGCCCAGCTCCGTCTTTACGCCGATTTCGCCCTGCTTGCTCTTGAGCGGCGCGAAGACTTCGTTGGCATTGACCGTGCCGGTCGGGGCCACCGAGCCCTGCTCCAGGGCTTCTACATAGCTGGCATAAGTGGACAGCCAGGTCACCGGACGATAGACCATTGCGACGGTCGGCGTGACTGCACTCTTGTCGTATGTGGTTGACTTGAAGCTGCTGTGGCGCAGGCCGGCGATCAGGTCCACCTGCGTACCAACGTGCATGATGTCAGAGATGAAGGCGCTCTTCTGCTGTTCGGGAAAATACCAGCCACCGTCGATCCAGGTGGTGCTCAGGCCGGGATTGGCATAGTTGGTGGTCGTGCCCAGTACGCCTGTGCCCAATACCGCCGACTTGAAGTCGTTTGATTCCTGGGCCTGGATGTCCGAATAGGTCACGCCGAGCGTTACGTCATTGCGCAGGTAATCCCCACCGAAGGATCCGGTTAGCATCGCTTGAGTCTGTTCGGAACGCACCTTGGAAGGCAGCGAGATTTGCATTTCGGTGTAGGTGCCTGCGGCATTGGCATACAGGAAGCTGTGGTCGCTCTGCATGTCCTGGTCCCATTTTCGATAGGAGACACGGGCATTCCAGTCTTGAGCGAACTGCCAGGCCAGCGAGGTTCCAACCGAGGTGCTCCTGATCTGGCTATAGGCAAAGGGGGACGCCAGGCGCTTGCTGCCATCCACTGCGGCCGGCGGCGCCGAGATCGCGTTACTCAAGCCGCCGCTGGCATTCGGGACCAACTGGTAATAGACCGCGTCCACGCGCCGTTCCTGGTGTAGCGCATCCAGGCTCCACACGAGGTCACGTGTCAGGCGCCAGTCGAAGGCCAGGGATACAGTCTGGCGGTCGATCTTGCCGCCATCCTTTACATAGGTGTCGCCTTGCTCCTTGACCAGATTGATGCGGTAGCCAAAGCGGTCATCTTCACCAAAGCGCCCGCCAACGTCTCCGTGAACCAGCACTTTCCCGCTGTCGGTGATTTGTGTATTGAGCGTGCGTACCGGTTCATTGGTGGGGCGCTTGAGTGTCAGGCTGACGATGCCGCCAGGCGTGCCGAAACCATACAAAAAGCCACCGGCGCCTTTCAGTACCTCGATGTTCTCCATCACTTCCGTGGGTAGCTGCGGGGCACCCAGGAAGCCGATCAGGTCCATGCCGTCCAGCTTGTAGTTGTTACGATAGCTGAGCAGGGTACCGCGAATAAGCAGCACATCACCGGTACCGTTGGTGTAGTTGCTGCCCGAAGCGATGCCAGCATCCCCCTTGACCGCGTCGGAAAGCGAATGGGCCTGCTTGTTCTCGATGAGCTCGCGCGTGATGACATCTACGCTGTAGGGCGTGTTGCGCAAGCTGCTGGTGCCGAGCGCACCAAGCTTCATGCTACGGGAGCGATAGGCGTTGTTCTCGCCGCTTTCGGCTTCGGCTGAAACTTCCACTGTCGGCAGTGTGCCGTCGCTTGCGGCGGTGTTGGTCGCAGGGGCTTCCTGTAGGACATATCCACCATTGTCCGACTTGACGGCTTGCAAGCCGCTACCCGCCAGCAGTGCCGCCAAGCCGCCTTCTACACTGTACTGGCCGTTGAGTCCGCCGCTGGTCTTGCCTTGCGTGCGATTGGCATCGATCCAGATCAGGATGCCTGCCTGGGCGCCAAAGGCATTGAGCGCCTGGTCCAGCGTGCCGGCGCTGATGCGGTAGCTTTTGAGTGCAGCATTGACTGGCTGGACCGGCTGCGCATGCACGACTCCAGATATGCTGATTGTACCGATGGACAGGCAGGCGACGATCACCGCGCGGGAGATGGCAGACAAGGCCGGCAGACCTGCCTGGCGCTCGGTTATCTGGGCAATCGCTACTGAAGACATGGTTGGTTCCCCTTCGTTGGTGTGTTGTGGGCATGGTCCGGCAGCCGGCCATGTCTCTATTCCGAACGAGAAGAAAAAAGTGATACGGTGCGCGCAGTTTTTTTATGCAGCGGATACCGATACCCAATATCGCGTGATATAGGTAATGCTGACAGGCAATACCTGCAGTAACGCTGCCAGGGTCTGGTCCGTGTCACGTATCGAGAAGACACCGGAGACGGGGAGGTCGGCAACCGTCGGATCGCAGTACAGGAAGCCGCTGCGATAGCGGGCCAGCGTGGAGAGAAATTCCCGTAACGGCATGCGCTCGGCAATGACCAGGCCACGCAGCCATTCCTCCCCGCCCAAGGGCGAGGCCCGCGCGGGGCCGACGTCATGACCGTCGAAGCTGGCCTCCTGGCCGGCATTGACTACCAAAACAGCGTCACCTTGCCTTGGACGCAACTCCACCATGCCCTGGCTGACGGCAACTCTAGATCGGTCATCATCGAGGCGCACCGTGAAGCGGGTGCCAATGGCCCGGGCCCGTCCATAGCGGGTTTCCACGATAAAGGGACGCGCCGGCTGGTGTCCGTCGGCGGCGGTGGCGACGTGGATTTCGCCCCGTAGCAAGCTGATACTGCGGACGTGTTCGTCATAGACAATATTCACCGCGCTATCAGTATTGAGTGTCAGGCGCCCGCCATCAGGAAGCGTTACTTCACGTTGTACGCCGGTCCTAGTGCGGGAATCGGCTGCGATGACCTGCCATTGCGATGTATTCCTTGCGCCATATAACGCTAGTCCACTGCCGCTGATGAACAGCAAGGTGCGCAGTGTGCGACGCCGCGCAGTCAACTTGCGTGTGTCTCGCAGCGCTCCTGCAATCGATGGACTCGCCATATCGAGCAAACGGCTATCCATTGCCTGTATGTGCCGCCAGGCGCCTTGCTGCTCAGGTCCCAAACCGAGCCAGTGCTCGAATTGCCGGCGTTCTTCCACTGAACTCTCTCCTGACCAGAAGTTGACCTGCCACTCCAGCGCTTGCTGCATGATGGCGGCCGGGATCTGGGCGGACGGGGTGTTTATGTCAGGCATTGCCGCCCAGGCAGGCCATGCAGGATTGCGCCGCCTTTAGCATGTACTTGCGTACAGTCGGCACTGAAATGCAAAGCTGGGTGGCGATTTCGGTGTAGGTAAGTCCTTCGAAACGCGAAAGCAGGAAGGTTTCACGTACCTTGGCAGGCATTTCATCCAGCATGGCATCGATGCGCACCAGCGATTCAAGAATGATGGCCCGTGATTCTGCCGAGGGTGCATATTGCTCCGGAATACGCGCCAATGTGTCCAGCCAGGCAGTTTCCAGAAGACGTCGACGGTGCATATCGATCATCAGACCTTTGGCAATCTGGGCTAGATGTGAGCGTGACTGCTCCGGAATCGGCGAATGTCCGTTGAGCAACAATCGAACAAAGGTATCCTGGGAGATATCTGCGGCGTCGAAAGCGTTACCGATCCTGCGCTGGAGCCAGCCAAGCAACCAATGATGGTGTTCGCGATAGAGGTTATCCAGCTCCCTTGTATGAAGGGGGCCTGCAGATGAGGGCGCTGCGAAAGCCACGATGATCTCTATTAATGATAATGCTTCTCATTTTATTGATATATAAGATGAGAAGCAAGTAATCAGATTCCGTAGCGGCATCACGGTCTTGGTAGCACTTCGGATGAGACAGTCCGCTTCTGGCCGGAATCAGCCATAGCCTCCAGATAGTCAGCCCGTTTTCAGCTAGAACATGTCCAAATCGTTTTGCTCGATATCCCGACTTCGCATTGGGTCTGTAACTTGGCAACAGTACTCACCGTCTTTGCTTGTACAGATGCGATAGCCGCAGTGATCATCATCCACCATGAGAATTTCGAAGAGACTTCCTCGCGCAACGTGGGTGATTTTCTTATATGGCAAAAACTGATCTCTGGCTCTTTAAGCGCGAGTAGGGTTTCAATCTCTGCCATCTACCTTTCCTTTTCAAATGGATTTGTCCGCTTCTGCCGCCGATAGCAGACGACGCCGTCCTTCGCATTGAAACATGCGATAGCTCAGTCATTCAGAATGTGGTCGACTTCTATCGCTCCTCCTCCAAGAAATGTCGGCGTCAGCACTGATTTGACGTTCGTCACCTTCAGTGCGAAAATCTTAATGAGAATAATTACCAATTAAGATGTTCGCCCAGCCAGTATCGGGTGCCCGCACAACGCCTTCCCATCGGGACTCCTCAAAGTGACCGATTCAACCAGCGCGCTCTCCGAGCTCTATCGCCACCATCACCGATGGCTGCAGGGATTGCTACAGCGCAAGTTGGGCAATGCCTTCGATGCTGCAGACCTGGCGCACGACGCTTTTCTGCGACTTTTGCTGAAACCGCGCGCTTTCGACAGTTCCGACGGCGCTCGCGCGTACCTGAGCACCATGGCCAAAGGCCTGTGTGTGGACCTGTGGCGCCGTCGCCAGGTCGAGGATGCCTGGTGGCAGGCGACCGAGGCGATGCGCCATCCGCTGGCAATTTCCGAAGAGGAGCGGCTTCAGATCGTCGAGGCACTCTATCAGGTCGACGCCGTACTAGCCCGTCTCAGCGAGAAGGCGGCGCATGCCTTCATCCTGGTCCAGATCCATGGCATGACTTACAAGGAAGTTGCACAGGAGATCGGCGTGTCCGAGCGCATGGTCAAGAAATACATGGCTAAAGCCATCCTGGAATTCGCGCTGCTGGAAGTGAAGCTGGCAGCGGAGGCGCTGCAATGAATGCGCCCGACCTTCAGTTCGCCAGCCTGCAGCAGGCGGCCGAATGGTATTCCGTACTACACTCCGGCGACACCACCCCGCAGGAACGACTGCGTTGGCAGGCCTGGCTGGCCGAGCGCGAAGAGCACCGGCAAGCCTGGGCGCACATTGAAAACGCCAGTCGCCGTTTTTCCGGCCTGACCGGCGAACAGCATCGCGAGGTCGCCGGTCAGGCCTTGCGCAATAGCCAGTCCGAGTGGCGCCGCAAGCGCCGCACCTTGACTCGTCTGCTGGTCCTCGGAGCCGCCGGCGGCGCAATCTGGAAATTCACATCGATCCCTGAAGCGGTGCTGGCGCTGCGCGCCGACTATCGCACCGGCGTCGGCGAGATCAGAAAAATCGAACTGCCGGACGGCACCCACGCCTGGCTCAACACCGCCACCGCGCTCAACCTCGACTTCAGTCCGTCCACCCGCTTCGTGCATCTGCTGGCGGGCGAGGCCTTGTTCGAGACGGCCAAGGATGCAACCCGTCCATTCGTTGTGGCGACTGGCCAGGGCCGCATGCGCGCGCTGGGTACTCGCTTCACGGTGCGGCGCTTCGATACCCGCACCTTGCTGTGCGTCTACGACGGCGCCGTCGAGATCAGGCCTGATGCAGGCGGAGGCCCTCTGACCGTGCACGCTGGCCATCAGGCCGAGTTCACCCATGCCACAGCCGGGCCCTTGCAACCGGTCGACCGGGCACGTGAGGCCTGGTCAAGCGGCGTATTGCTGGCAAATGACATTCCGCTTGCGGAGTTCGCCGGCGAACTGGCTCGCTACCGCCGGGTGCATCTGGACGTGGCGCCGGCGGTCTCGGGTCTGCGCGTCATGGGGGCCTATCCCGCCAACGACATGGACAAGTCCATCGACCTGCTGGCCGACGCGCTCTCGCTCAGGGTGCGACGCATCCTGCCCTGGTGGATCACCCTGGAACCGCGCTGACGGAACGGGCCGAAGGATTTATTTTTCGCGGTGGTTCCCCTTTTACTGCGCTGGATCGATTCGGAAGCAAGGACCTTCCACATCAAACCAGATTCAGGGGACAACATGCTTTCTCGCAAGAACACCGGCATAGGCCGAACACGATCCATCGGCGGCATACAGCTGCGCCGTCTCAGCCTGGCCGCACGGCTCATCTGCGCAGGCGTATCGCTGACGGCATCCATGTCGATGCCCGCCGCCGCCCAGGAAAGTGCGGTACGGGCCTACGACATCCCACCCGGCCCCTTGACGCCTGCGCTCAACAGTTTCGCCCAGCAGTCAGGCACTTTCCTGGCAGGCGACTCAGCCCTGACGGATGGCAAGCGCACCAGGGGGCTGCGCGGCAGTTACACGACGCGCGAAGCGCTTGGACTGCTGCTGGAAGGCAGCGGTGTGGCCGCAGCGCAAAGGCCCGCCGGCGGCTACGTGCTGCGTGCACAGCCGGCGGGCAGCACGACGAACGATATCCTGCCGACCGTCGAGGTGAACGCCGCGACCGAACCGTCCACGGCCTCGGTCTATGCCGGTGGCCAGGTCGCGCGCAGGTCCAGCCTCGGACTGCTGGGCCAGCGCGATTTCATGGAAACGCCGTTCAACGTCACCAGCATCACCGCCGCCACCATCCAGAACCAGCAAGCGCGCACCATCGGCGACGTGGTCAAGAACGATTCCTCGGTGCGCACCATCTGGCCGGATGTCAGCTACATCAGCCAATTCACCATCCGGGGCTTTCCCACACAAACGCAGGACATGGCGGTCAACGGCCTCTACGGCATCGTGCCGCCGCAAATGACCGGTGGACTCGAAGCCGTGGAGCGCGTGGAAATCCTCAAGGGGCCGAGCGCCTTACTCAATGGCATGGCGCCGACCGGCGGCGTGGGCGGCAACATCAACCTGGTCACCAAGCGTGCCACCGACACGCCGATTACCCAGTTCACCGCGAGCTACTACTCGGATGCCCAGTTCGGCGCCCACATCGACCTTGGCCGGCGCTTCGGCGAAGACAACAGCTGGGGCATCCGCTTCAACGGCGCCTATCGCGATGGCCGTACCGGCGTGAATGATCAGTCGCAGCGCGCTTCCTCGGCCACGGTCGGCATCGACTACCGCAACGACAGGCTACGGGTCTCGGCCGACCTTGGATACCACGAGATGCGTACCGACGCGCCAACCCGCATTGTCTATACCGACAACGCCAATTTCCAGATACCGGCTGCGCCGGACAACACGCTGAGCCTGGGCCAGCCCTGGTACTTCGCCAGGTCGAACGACACTTTCGGCATGATCCAGGGCGAGTTCGACCTGCTGCCGGACCTCAGCGTCTACGCCGCCGCCGGCGCCCGGAATAACGATTTCCTCGGCCTCTATAACTTCGTCTATCTGCAGAATGCAAATGGTGCTTTTCGCGCCAATCAGTATTTTCAGCCGACCTTTTCCAATACCAAGACGGCGACGGCCGGCCTGAAAGGGAAGTTCGACACGGGCCCGGTCCGGCATGAATTCAACCTCAGTGCGACGAGCCTGCATACCGATTCCGGCGTGCTGGCGCCGGTGATTTCCACCTATAGCTCCAATCTCTACAATCCCGGCAGCGTTGCCCAGCAAAGTCTTGCGCCGTACGCCAGTTCGGCGCCGAAGACTTCCGAGTCCGACCTGGACAGTCTGGCCATCGCCGACACGCTTGGCTTGTTTGATCAGCGGCTGTTATTGACGCTGGGTGCGCGACAGCAAAATGTGAAGGTGCGCAACTTCAGTGCGGTGACCGGCGCGCAGACCTCGCTATATGACCGCAGCAAAGTGACGCCTGCCGTCGGCCTTGTCTTCAAGCTGGCGCCCTCGCTCAGTCTCTATGGAAACTACATCGAAGGTCTGAGCCAGGGGCCGACGGCAACGGCGGGCACCGTCAATAGCGGCGAAGTCTTCGCACCCATCGTCTCGAAACAGTATGAAGGCGGTGTCAAATACGACGGCGGCAAGCTGGCAGCCACTGTCGGACTGTTCCAGATCGAACAGCCCAGCGGCATCGTCAATCAGGCCACCAATGTGTATGGGCTTGATGGCGAACAGCGCAACCAGGGGCTGGAAATCAACATGTTCGGCGAACCCGGTGCCGGCGTGCGGGTATTGGGCGGCGTGACCTTCATCCGCGGGCTGATGAGCAAGACCGCCGGCGGCGTCAACGACGGCAAGAAGGCCGTCGGCGTGCCAACGACCCAGGCAAATCTGGGCGGCGAGTGGGATCTTCCTTTCGTGCCGGGATTCACATTGACGGGACGCATCATCTATACGTCTTCGCAGTACTACAACGTGGCCAATACGCAGAGCATCCCGTCCTGGACACGCCTGGACGCCGGTGCGCGCTACACCGCCACGATCTCGGGCAAGCCGGTGGTCATCCGCGCCAGCATCGAAAACCTGCTGGACAAGAATTACTGGGCAGCCGCGTCGAGCTCTTTCGGTTTGGCGCGCGGCGCGCCGCGTACGCTGATCATCTCGACCACCTTCGATTTCTGAGTCGGACATGATGGTATGGGGCATCAGGCTGCCGGTATGGCGACGGCTGCATCGCTGGAGCAGCCTGGGGTGCACGATTTTCCTGCTGTTGTCGTGCCTGAGCGGCCTTCCACTGATTTTCAGCGACGAGATCGAAGCCCTGATCGGTCGTCCTCCTGCATTGTCCGGACCGGCGCTGGCAGTGACGCCTGGGGATCTGGATGCGATGGCCGCAGCTGCGACCCGCCGCTACCCGCACGAGCGCGTCCGCTTCATTTTCTTTGACCGTGACGAAGGGCAGATCAAGGTAGTGATGGGGTCGCAAGACAGTCCGGATCGAAGTCGCGATCATCCGCTGGTCTTCGATGGCGCAAGTGGACGATTGGTAGATGAGCCGCCGTCGCTGCTCAGGCGCCGTTGGGAGTTCATGCCCTTCGTGCAGCGGCTGCATACCGAATTGCTGTCAGGATTCGCGGGGGAGATGGTGCTGGCGGCCGTGGGCTTGCTGGCGCTCATGGCGGTCCTGTCGGGTGTCGCCCTGTATGGGCCTTACATGAAGAACCAGGCTTTCGGCGCCCTGCGCCGTGGCCGCCGCCGGACCTGGTGGCTGGATCTCCACAATCTGATTGGCATCGCGACGGCGGTCTGGGTGCTTGCCATCACCGCAACCGGCATCATCAATGAATTCGCCAAACCGCTGGCGGCGGTATGGCGTAGCGGGCAGATGTCCAGGCTCGCCGCGTCCGGCAACACGCCTGTGCCGTTCGAGGCTCTGCCCTCAATCCAGGCTGCGCGTGACGCAGCGGCCGCGGCACTGCCCGACAACAACGTCACCAGCATCATCCTGCCCAGCAGAAGCTTCAGCAATCCTGCGCATTACCTGATCTGGACCAATGGCAATACGCCGCTCACTCATCGATTGTTTTCGGCGGTGCTGGTCGATGCCCGCAGCAACAAGGCCGTTGCCGTCGCCGAGATGCCAGGCTATCTGAGATCGCTCCAGCTGGCTCGTCCGCTGCACTTTGGCGACTATGGCGGTTTTCCGCTGAAACTGATTTGGGGCGCATTCGACGTATTCGCTATTTTTCTGTTGTTGAGCGGATTGTATTTATGGTTGAAGAGGCCGATGAGAGCGTGATTTGGATGTCGGCTTCTGGCAGACAGCGGACTTTGGAATCTACGCTGACGGGAGGCAAACAGAGCGCGTCACCAATACGAAGCGCTGTGGAGGCAAGATCATGGTCAATGCTTCTGACGGTGAAGTATTAAATACGATACGCGTTAGATAAAAGTCATATTGAAGATACGGCTCGCTACTTGCTGTGATATTCCTGCCGCTGCCTTTTAACGGTTGCGTGGCGGAAGTATATTTAAAATATCCGGAAGTTCCTTTTTTACCGGCAAGCCCAATGCTGAAATTTTCCAACTTTGCCGTGAGGCGACGAGGGATGTCGTCTATTTCAATTTCAACATTCTGCTTGTCGAATTGCACTGTTTGCCCCTGGCGCAAAGGAATCTGTAAGGTTACAGAAAGGCTCTGTTTGTTTTCTCCCGGGCCCAGGAAACGGATATGCGAACTCCCTCACCTAAGGCTATGCTGTTATTAGCTTCTCCCCGGTTCGTACAATATGCGGTCGTGTCATTGCTAGCCGATGCATGTAGATATATATCGTCGTTGCTGTGCAGCCTCGCAAGCGAAATGAAACATACCAACAAGAGTTTGAATAATTTTGTGTTCCACACGAGCATATTTGTACTTTTAACCTAGAAATTCTCTCTAGGAAGCAAGATTCTTGTTATTGCAGTTCCGCTACTGGCAGGGGCCGGTTCTCGATTTCTGGAAGATGCGACTCATACGTTAAGGTTAAATCCGAGATTCACTTCGGACGCGGGTTGACCACCTCGGATACCCCAATTTTCCAGAGGTGGTTCGTTGAGAATGATAAATACGTCATCCGCCGCAATACCCATCTCTCCAAAGCGAGACACTATTTCTTGGTAGAGTTGGCGCTTCGCTTCCAAGGATCGTCCGGGGAAAAGCAAAATCTCTACGAATGTATAGTTTTCAGACTTGCCGGGCGGGACGGCAAAGTGCTCTTCTTTATGTTCTATGTAGCGAATTTGCCTGTCGTTTTCGGGGACTTTCAGCGCGACTCGCTGGGCCTGGTATACAGCCTCGATCAGCGCTTGGACTTCACTGGGCGGACGGCTGCGACGCACTTCAATTTTAGCGAATGGCATGGATAGCTCTCCCAGATGTTTTTAAACTGAAAATTTTAACTTGCCCGCTTCTGGTCGATTGGAATCCTGTGCAACAGGAGATATGGCGGAGGTCAGCAAGGGTTCAGTGAGCCAGACACCTACCGTAGGCAATAGATGCGCCACGCGACTCGTATTTACTCCAGTTCTTTCATCTTCTGATGCAGCACTTCGACGCGCTGCAGGTGACCATTACCGCGTTCGCGCAGTCGTTCCGCCGTCAACGAGCAGATCAGATTGACGATCGCGGAGACGGCCACCACGCTATCGAACAGCATCATGCCGTCGGTATGGCAGCGAATCACCCAGTCGGCGCGCCGGGCCGGCTTTCCCGCAATCACGTCGGACACATACAGCGTCTTCACTCCCGCCTCCGAGAGCGCCTCCATCGCCAGCGAGACGGCCGGCACTCTGCGCCGCAGGCCGACTACTATCGCCATGTCGCGCTCGTCCAGATCGCCCAGGTACTCCGCCAACGTATCACCCGGCGCCGGTAACACCAGCACATTGTTGCGAACCTGTACCAGCTCACGGCGGATCATTTGCGCAATCGTATGGCTGTGGCGATAGCCGATAATTGCGACGCGCTGTGCTCCGGCAATGCAGTTTACCGCTTCACTTAGTACTTGCTGATCCAGCGAGCGATAAGTATTAGCCAGGTTCGACACTTCATGGTTCAGGTGCGCCTCGATTGACGCACCGAGCCCACTGCCTGCGTCCTTCTCTCCCCGTTTCTGCAGATACAGGGGCGATCCACCCACCAGCGCCGCGCGTGCGCTTTCCCTGGCATCGTCGTAGGACGCATAGCCGAGTTTCTGAAAGAAGCGCGTTGCCGTTGCCTTGGATACCTGCGCGCTCTTGGCAAGTTCGGTGGCGGTTTGCATCGCCAGTTGGCCCGGTGCGCTGAGGATGGTGTCGGCCAGCCGCAGGTCGATTTCCGACAGCTGGTCATACAGCTCGGCAATACGACTTTCGATGGAAGCGGAGGCCTTGCTTTTCTTGGTCTGGGTGGTCGGCATGTGGGTCCGTAGAACGTAGTCTGAGATGAAACGCGATGGTGCAAGAATTATTCCAATGAGGCGCGCCGCACTTGTTTTGTGCGGCAGGGTGCTGGAATGGAACGAGGGACATTGTATGTTGCCGCGGCGGCATTGAAACAGTTATTTCAATGATCCTCTCTATGAATCCATTGTTTCCATGGATTCTTATTGAGGAACATATGTTTCTACATAGACTGGCATGAAACATGCATTGCATTGATCGTCTTGCCGTTCTCTCTCGTCCGCCAACCTTTAGGAGTCCGCCCATGTCCGCCCAACGTCTCTCCCGTTTCCTGCTTTCCGCATTGTTGTTCTGCAGCGCCGCCGCGCACGCCGACACGCTCGACGACATCAAGAGCCGCGGCAAGATGATCGTCGCGATCGACCCGACCTTCGCCCCCTATGAGTACACCGACGCGTCCAATGCCATCGTGGGCTACCACCCGGCCGTGCTGGCTGCGGTGGCCAAAAACATGGGTGTGAAAATCGAATACCAGCGCATGGCCTTCAGCGGCATCATTCCCGGCCTGCTGTCGCGCTCCTTCGACATGGAAGGCTCGGCGCTGAATGTGACTGCCGAGCGCGCCAAGCGCATCGCCTATGTGGTACCGACCGGCAAGACCGTCAACGGCCCCCTGGTGCGCGGCGACTACACCAAGATTCCGGCCAAGCCGACGCCGGAATCGCTGGCCGGGCTGACCGGTGCAGTGAAGACCGGCAGCGCGCCTGAGAGCATCCTCAAGCAGTTCAATGACACGCTCAAATCGAAGGGCCTGGCGCCGATCACATTGCTCAGCGTGGACAGCGTCGACCAGACTGTAGCGGCGCTGATGACGCGGCGCGCCGACTTCGTCTTCGACGACCTGACCGTTCTGGCCGATGTGATCAAGCAAAACCCCGGCAAGATGAAGATCACCGGCGAACTGGGCCCTTCGCAATGGATCGCGCTGGCCACTCGTCCCGAAGACACGCGCCTGAACAAGGCCGTCAGCGACCAGATCATGGCGATGAAAAAGAGCGGTGAGCTGGCCAAGCTGCAGCAACAATACCTCGGTGTGACCTTCGCCACGCCGGACACCGATTTCATCCCTGCCAAATAAGACGTAGCCGTATGTGCAACCACACCCATTCCCTGACCGTGCAAGCCGGTCACGGCCGGACCTTCGAGGTGAAGGCAGGCCAGTTCCTCACCATCATCGACGTCGAGGGCCAGCAGGCGGCCGACTTTGTGGCCGTCGTGGCCGGCAACAAGGCCGAGAAACTGTCGCCCACGCACACCCGCCGCAAGCTCAGCTCGATCTTCTTCGACGTCGGCGACTACTTGTACTCCTCGCTCGACCGGCCGCTGTTGCGCGTGGTGGTGGACACCGTTGGCGTGCATGACGCCAATGTGCCAGCCTGCGACGATACCCGCTTCACTATCGACTTCAACGTGGTCGGCCACCGCAATTGCCTGGACAACATGCATGAAGGCCTGGCATTGCACGGGCTGTCGAAGTTCGACGTGCCGGAGCCGTTCAACCTGTTTCAGAACGGCCCGGTCACGGCCGACCGCCGCATGCAGGTCACCGATCCCACCAGCAAGCCGGGCGATCACATCACCTTCGAAGTGCTGGAAGACCTGTTGTGCGCAGTCTCATCCTGCCCGCAGGACATCATTCCCGGCAATGGCCTGCGCGTGACCGACATCGACATTTCCATTCACGACGCCGATCCGCACAGCGGTGCCACGGCATCCACCGACTGACTATCATGCTTCTGTTAAAAGAGACTCCCGCCCGTAGCCCCCTGCAGCCGAGCCGCATTGCCGTGCCGGCCGGAGAGAGCCGCGCCATCGACGTCAAGGCCGGCCAGATTCTGCGCATCGAAGCAAAAGAGGCCGGCGTCACCGCCATGCTGTTCGCCTTCGACAGAGCCAATCCGGACATTTTCATGTCGGTGCACCACACCCGCGTGTTCAGCAATTCCTATGTGCTGCAGGCCGGCATGCGCATCGTGAGCAACCAGCGCCGCGCGCTGATGGTGCTGGGCAAGGACAGCGTCGGCATGCACGACCTGCTGATGCCGGCGTCGACCACCGCATGGCTGGCCGCCAACGGTTACGCAGGCCGGACCGGCTGTGTCGAGTCGGTATCGGCAGTCATCCGGGAGCAGGGCTTGAACCCACCCAAGCTACCCGACCCGATCAACCTGTTCATGCATGTCGACCTGGATCAGAAGGGTCGTATCATTCCCTTGCCGAACCGCAGCCGCGCCGGCGACTTCATCGCTTGCCGCGTGGTCGCGGACATGGTCTTCGTGGTGTCCGCCTGCTGCTCCGGCGTACCCGGCAACGACAAGCCGGGCGCGCTGGAAGTGGCCGTGGCTGAAGAGCTGAACGCGCTGTAATCGACGGAGAGCTTGTATGTGGCTGAGTCCCCAGGTGATCCAGAGCATTCCCTCGCTGATCGATGGCTGGATGATGACGGTCGCGCTCACCGTGCTCGGCGCGATCGGTAGCCTGATCTGGGGCCACATCGCCCTGGCGATGCAATTGGCGCCGCTGGCGCCGGTGCGGTGGCTGGCGCGCCTCTATATCAGCTTCATGCGTGGCACGCCGGCGCTGGTGCAGCTGTTTCTGGTGTTCTTCTCGCTGCCGCTGCTGGGATTGGGCGGGCGTCCTCTGCTGGCGGCGGCGCTGACGCTGGGTCTCAACAGCGGCGCCTATACCGCTGAAATCCTGCGCGGCAACCTGCGCATCGTCACGCGCGGCCAGATCGAGGCAGCCACCGCACTGGGCATGGCGCCGTGGCGCATTGCCGCGCGCATCGTGATGCCGCAGGTACTCAGGACCAGTATTCCGGCGCTCATCAACGAATTCACGATTCTCCTGAAAACGACGCCGCTGGCCTCGGTCGTCGCAGTGACGGAACTGACCTACGCAGGGCAGATGGTGATCGCACGCACTTATACCTCGTCCCAGATCATGCTGATGGTGAGCCTCGGTTATCTCGCCGTGGTGCTGCCGGTGCTGGCGCTGGGCAAGCACCTGACCAGAATGCCGCGCAGTGCGGCAGCACCGCTTGCCACCACAGGGAGAAGCTGACATGGCCTTCGATCCCGGCATCCTGACCGAACACGTACCGGCCTTGCTCAGCGGCCTGGTCGACACGCTCTGGCTGTGTGCGGCCAGCGCGGTGCTCGCCGGTCTTCTCGGTGTCGTACTGGTGGTCTTGCGCCGCATCGGGTCGCGCCCGCTCGCCGCGCTGATCGACGCCTATATCGCGGTCACGCTGGCGCTGCCCTTGCTGGTGCTGCTCTACGTGAGTTTCTACGTCCTGCCTGATTTCGGCCTGCTGCTGCCGGCTCCGGTGGTGGGCGTGCTGACGCTGGCAATTTACTACGCACCCTATATCGCCCAGGTGATCCAGGCCGCCATCGATGGCGTGCCCAAGGGTACGGTGGAAGCCGCAGTCGCCATCGGCATGTCGCCGCTTGCCGTCGCGCGCAGGATCGTGGCGCCGCAGGCCTTGCCCTTGCTGCTGCCGACCATGACCGGGCTGGCGATCGGTCTGTTCAAGGATTCCGCCTTGCTGTCGGTGATCTCGGTGCATGAATTCATGTTTGCTGCCAAAAGCGTGGTGTCCGAGACCTACGCGCCGCTGGAAGTCTATTGCATGGTGGCGCTGGTCTACTGGGCCGCTACCGCATTGCTGCATGCGCTGACGCGCCGCTGGGAACAGCGTATCGCCGTGGCTCACGGAATCCCCTTAACTCGCTAGCCTGCCATGAACCAAGCTGAACTCCATTCGAACGTGACCGGTGCCATCGCCCTGCGTGCGCGCGACATCGTCAAGTCCTTCGGCTCCCAACGCATTCTCGACGGCGTCAGTCTGGATATCGAGCGCGGCAAGGTGGTCTGCATCCTCGGGCCCTCTGGCTCGGGGAAGTCGACGCTGCTGCGCTGCCTGAACTGGCTGGCGCCGCCCGATGCCGGCGAGGTATGGATCGGCGACGAACGCGTCGGCGTGAAGGAAGGGCCGCAGAGCAAGCCGGTGCCCCGTTCCGGACGCGAGATCCGCGCGCAGCGCAGCCGTATCGGAATGGTGTTCCAAAGCTTCAATCTGTGGCCGCACATGAACGTGATCGAGAACGTCATGGAAGGTCTGATCTCGGTCAAGGGTATGGCACGCCTCGACGCCAGCGACATCGCTGCCGAGGCGTTGCGCAAAGTGGGGCTGGCAGGCAAGCACACGGCGGTTCCCGCCTCACTGTCCGGCGGCCAGCAACAGCGCGTGGGCATCGCCCGCATGCTGGCCATGGCGCCGGAAGTCATCCTGTTCGATGAGCCGACCTCGGCGCTCGACCCCGAGCTGGTCGGCGAGGTACTCGCCGTGATGCGCGGCCTGGCGGCGGCGCAGACCACCATGATCGTGGTCACGCACGAGGTCGCATTCGCGCGCGACGTAGCCGACCTGGTGGTGTTCATGGACGGCGGCAAGATCGTCGAGATGGGCTCGCCGTCGCAGGTGATCGACCAACCGTCATCGGCGCGCCTGCGCCAGTTTCTTCAACGCTTCAATCCGGAATCTTCCACATCATGACCTCTTCTGCTTCTATTACCGTACCCGCCGGCCATGGCAAGGCCGTTCGCCTCAAGGCCGGACAGGCCGTACGCGTGGTCAACACGCACGGCAGCCAGGTGGTCGACTGCTGGGCATGGAATGCTTACGACCTGGCCGAATACATGTGCATGGAAACCACGCGCGTGTGGAACCAGCGCCTGAATCCCATCGTCGGCGACAGCTTCGTGACCAACCAGCGACACCCCATCCTTACCGTGGTGGAAGACGCCACGCCCGGCGTGCACGATACCTTCATGGCCGCCTGCGATCGCAGGCGCTATGAGCTGCTCGGCGTAAAACACTACCACCGCAATTGTTGCGACAACATGTTCGAAGGCATGTTCGAACTCGGCGTGACGCCGCCGCGGCCTAATCTGGCCTCGTTCAACATCTTCATGAACATCCGCGTGCAGCCGGACGGCATCACGCTGAAGACGCTGCCGACCGTGACCAAGCCCGGAGACTTCATCACGCTGCGCGCCGAGATGGATTGTTTCGTTGCGTTTTCGGCCTGCCCGCAAGACATCGTGAAGATCCAGGGCCAGGGCGACAACACACCCAAGCCGGTCGAAATTATGGTTCTGGACAATTTTTACTCCGATCTGCCCGGCACCCACACGTGGGTGCCGCAAGACTGACTGTCCGGGCCCCGGCCCGGGCCTGAACCATATCGGTGAAACCCCGGGGGCTACAGTGAAACTGCGATCATCCTGGCCTGCTGCTCCTGCTACTTCGCCAGCAAGATGAGCAACTCGCCGGCAATCACTTCCTGATGATCGTGAAGGGCAGATCAGTTGCCGCCGCCGGGTCGGAAGGCTCGGCAGGAAAGGGCGCGGGACGTTATCTTTGAGTAATGCTGAGGAGAGCATATGGCGACCTCGGTTGATTGTGCGGATGTCTTTTTCTGGCCGAAAACGTTCAGGCCTGCCATGTCCATGTCACCGCTTCGGCGAGCATGTTGCCGGACCAGGCACCCGGAGGCGTCCGGAATATGCCGCCCTCCGCGCCTGCCGCTGATAAAATCAGGACTTCTCCTTCGCCTGAAAATGGGACACCACATGGACGCCTTATTCTTCATCCCCATCGCCGTCATGCTGGCGCTCGTCCCCGGGCCGAACAACTTCTGTGCGCTCAACAACGGTATTCGACGTGGCGTCGGCACCGCTTTGCTGGCCACCTTCGGCAGGGTCACTGCGTTTGCCATTTTCCTGACGATTTCGGCGGTGGGCCTGGGCGCCATGCTGCTGGCCTCGGAGACCGCATTCACCGCCGTGAAGTGGGTCGGCGCCCTGTATCTGTTCTATCTCGGCTGGCGCACCTCGCGCGGCGTCGCGCGATTGAACAAACTCACCGGTGGCTTTTTCATCGGCGCCGGCGCGCTGCTGCTGGCGGCACGCCAGTAAATCCGGCGAAGTCTGTGATCGCTGAACGCGTTTCAGGTGTCAGGCATGAGAAGGCCCGCGTCAGCGGGCTTTCTTTTTGGGCGAGGCGAGCGTTTGCGGTTCTGAGGTTGTGCTTGTATTTCATTTGCAATAAACAGTCGTCGTTGCTGCAACAGATCGGTAACCGTGCACCGGCATTCTGTCTGCATGGATCAAGGACGGCAGACGAGGTAAAGCAGATGCCGTCATGAGCCATCCTTGATCTGAACCCATCGACAGGAGTTTCCCATGCGTATCGCACTCATCACTTCCAGCCTCGTCCTGTTCTTCGCCAGCCCTGCCGCACACGCCAGAGGCGGCCCCATGCTCGCCAAGCAGCTCGGCGCCTTGCTCATGAGAGAGATGGAAAGACTGCTGTCAGTATTCTGAAGGCGCGAGCAGCAGGCCGGATCAGGCCTTTTTGAATGATCGAACTTGCCTGCCGCCGATGCCTTGACGTCGGACCAGGGGCCATCCAACTTCAGGCGCCACCATCTGCCTGAACATCACGCAATGCGGCGACACCGCAGCGAAATAGCGCTGCGGTGTCGCCACGTCTGATCTCCGATTTTGCATCGCCTCAAGCATGTTAGCGCTAACAGCGTTATCATTGAATCCTCATTGCTCCGCATTTTTTGTGTTCGCGCAGATTTTCCTATTGCACAAACATCGAAAAATTGCGCATTCCGTCAGCATGATTTTCGATTCAGCAGGAACGTTTCAAGGCTTTGGCTGCTCTGTCTGAAACAACTCAGCAAAACAATCAATCGCCGCCAACAAAAAAACAGCAGGAGTTTGCACAATGCGCCAGGTCCGTCAACCCAGCCAGGGAGTCGCCATATGAAGCGCTCTCATCCTACCGATCCGGGTTCATCCACTGACTCTCCCGGGTCGTCGCCCTCAGGCAACACCGTCCGACTGACCGGCGGCATCAGCCGCCGTCACGTGCTGATCGGACTGGCGGCGCTGATCGCCGAGGCCGGTTTCTGGAGCAATCCGCTGTTCAGCAATGCGCAGACGCCGCCGGCCACCGGTCTGGCCGGCGCCGGTGCAGCGCCGACGGCGACGCCCGAAGCAGCGGCCTTTCTGAAGTTCTCCACGCGCATCACCGGCCATGCCGATCTCAAGCCGGAAACTGCCGGCCGCATCGAAGCGGCAATGCGCAAGAACTACCCCGATTTCGCAGCGCAAGCACCCCGGCTGGCGACGCTGCTGCAAGACCATCAGGAGCCCAAGGCGCTGCTGGCGGCGGCCACCGATGCCGGGCTGCGCGAGCTGGCACTGGCCATCGTGGCGGCCTGGTATACGGGCACGGTCGGCAGCGGCAAGAACGCGGTCGTGGTGTCGTATGCCGAAGCGCTGATGTATCAGCCCGTGGCCGACGGCCAGACCGTGCCGACCTACTGCAACTACGGCCCGCTATGGTGGACCAAGGCGCCGCCGGCGATCCGCGTTTCGGCGCCGGTTGCGCCCGCGCCCGCCCCTGCTCCGGCCACCACCGGCACTCCCGCAGTAGTACCGCCAACTCAATCCAAATCGCTATGAAACTCCCCACCTTTACTGCCGATGGCGACGCCACCGCAGATGTTGTCATCGTAGGCACCGGCGTGGTCGGCGGCATGATTGCCGATCAGCTGGTCAGCCAGGGCCACTCCGTGCTGATGCTGGAAGCCGGCTTGCGCATCGAGCGCGCACAGGCGGTTGAAAACTGGCGCAACATGCCTTTTGAAAACCGCGTCGGCTCCGACTATCAGGGCCTGTATCCGCAAGCGGCAAACGCACCGGCGCCGCTGTATTTCCCCAAGAACGATTACATCGCGCTGTCCGGCCCCAGCGGCAGCAGCTTCCAGCAAGGCTATCTGCGCACCGTGGGCGGCACCACCTGGCACTGGGCGGCGTCTTGCTGGCGTCACCTGCCGGTCGATCTGAAGATGAAGTCGACCTACGGCGTCGGCCGCGACTGGCCGATTTCCTACGAAGAGCTGGAGCCCTACTACTGCCGCGCCGAAGAAGAAATGGGCGTGGCCGGGCCCAACGATCCGGCCATGCAGTCTCCCAGCGAACGCAGCCGGCCGTATCCGATGGACATGGTGCCCTGGGGCTACGGCGACCAGCGCTTTGCCGAAGTGGTCAATCCGCACGGCTACAACTCGGTGCCGATTCCGCAGGGACGCAGTACACGTCCGTGGCAGGGCCGGCCGACCTGCTGCGGCAATAACAATTGCCAGCCGATCTGCCCCATCGGCGCCATGTACAACGGCATCCACCACGTGCTGCGCGCTGAAATGAAGGGCGCCAAAGTGCTGGCCGAAGCAGTGGTCTACAAGGCCGATACCGATCAGAACAATCGCATCACCGCCGTGCACTGGTATGACGCCGGCAAGAAGTCGCACAAGGCCAGCGCCAGAATTTTCGTGTTTGCCTGCAACGGCATCGAGACGCCACGGCTGTTGCTGCTGGCTGCCAATGCCGCCAACCCGAACGGTCTGGCCAATTCGTCGGATCAGGTCGGCCGCAACATGATGGATCACTCCGGTTTTCACTGCACCTTCCTCGCCAATGAGCCGATCTGGACCGGCCGCGGCCCGGCGCAGAGCAGTTGTCTGGTGGGTCCGCGCGACGGCGCCTTCCGCTCCGAGTATTCGTCCAACAAGATGATCCTCAACAACATCACGCGCGTCGGCCCGGCGACCCAGCAAGCGCTGAAACTGGGCCTGGTCGGCCCCGAACTGGATGATGAAATCCGCCGCCGCGCGGCCTATGGCGTGGATCTGTCGATCAGCCTGGAGCCGCTGCCGGAAGCGGAAAACCGCCTGACCCTGAGCCAGACCCGCAAGGATCCGCTCGGCCTGGCCTGCCCCGACATTCATTACGACGTCGGCGACTACGTGCGCAAGGGTGCGGACGCGGCGCACAAGCAGCTGGAACATATCGGCCAGTTGTTCGGTGCGGTGGAGTTCAACATCACCACCAGCCTGAACGCCAACAACCACGTGATGGGCGGCACGATCATGGGCAGCAATCCCAAGGATTCGGTGGTGGACGGCAATTGCCGCGCCCACGACCACGCCAATCTGTGGCTGCCGGGCGGCGGCGCGATGCCCTCGGCGAGTGTGGTCAACAGCACGCTGAGCATGGCGGCGCTGGGTCTGCGCGCGGCCGACGATATCAGCAAGACGCTGGCGAAAGGCTGATCCGATGAACGCTCATTCTTTCAGTCTGAAATCGATGCCGCCGGCCATGCGCAAGCTGCTCGGCGGCGCCTTGATGCTGGGTGCGCTGTTGCTCACGGCGTCCTCAGCCGCGCAGGCACAGGAACAGTCGCTGACCAAGCCGGAGGCGCCGGCGGCGGCCAATGCGGACAGCGGTGTAAAAGCCGGCGCAGACACGGCCAAGGCCGCCACGGCCGATATTGAAGCCGGCCGCTATCTGGCGATTGCCGCCGACTGCATGGCCTGCCACACGGCGCCGGCCGGCAAGCCTTACGCCGGCGGTTATGCCATCGAGTCGCCGCTGGGCACCATCTACGCCACCAACATCACGCCGTCCAAGACGGCCGGCATCGGCAATTACACCGAGGCCCAGTTCGCACGCGCCTTGCGCGAGGGCGTGCGCGCCGACGGCAGCCATCTGTATCCGGCCATGCCCTACACCAGCTACGCCATGCTGACCGACGGCGACGTGCACAAGCTATACAGCTACTTCATGAACGCGGTGGAGCCGGTCAACGAGCCGGCCAGCAGCCAGACCAGGCTGCCGTTTCCCTTCAATGTGCGGATGTCGATGCTGGGCTGGAACGCCATCTTCCTCGACAACAAGCGCTTCACGCCGGACGCCGCCAAGTCGCAGCAGATCAATCGCGGCGAATATCTGGCCAACGGCCTGGCGCATTGCAGCACCTGCCACACGCCGCGCAATTTCCTGATGGGTGAACAAGGCGGCGCCGCGCTGGCCGGCGCCGCGCTCGGGCCCTGGCATGCGCCCAACATCACCTCCGACCCGGTCAGCGGCGTCGGCGGCTGGAGCGATGCCGAGCTGGTGCAGTATCTGAAGACCGGCCATGCCGAAGGCAAGGGCCAGGCCGGCGGCGCGATGGCAGAAGCCGTCACCAACAGCTTCCAGCATTTGCGCGACGACGATATCGCCGCCATCGTGGCCTATCTGCGCACGGTGCCGCCAGTGCGCGACAGTGCGCAGACCAAACCGGCCTACAGCTACGGCAAGGCGGTCAGCGACGAAGCCGGCCTGCGCGGCATGAACGGGCCGAACGAGCACAACAGCCTCAACAGCGGCGCGGTGCTGTTCAGCGGCTATTGCGCCAGCTGCCACTCAGCCACCGGCGCCGGCAGCAGCGGCCAGGCGTATCCCTCGCTGTTCAACAACACCGCTACCGGCTCGCACAATCCGGCCAATCTGGTGGCGGCGATTCTGAACGGGGTGGAACGCAAGGTCGGCGACAAGGAAATCCTGATGCCGCGCTTCGACGAGAAGTCTTACGTCAATCCGCTCACCGACAAGCAGATCGCGCTGATCGCCAACTACGTGCTCAAGCAATACGGCAACCCCGATGTGCAGGTCAGCGAAGCCTATGTGGCGCAAGCCCGCAAGGGCGGCGAACAGCCCGCGCTGGCGCGTTTGCAGCCTTACATCCTGCCGGCCATCGCGGTCGCCGTGGTGCTGCTGTTGCTGATCGCGGGCGCGGTGCTGATGGTGCGCAGACGGCGTCGCGTGCCGTTCTGATGCGCTTGACTCGCTGATACGGCCTCACGCCGCGGCTGACATGAAGCCGCAGAAAAAGAGCCCGCTGCTGAAATCTCCGAAAGAAGATCCGGCAGCGGGCTTTTTCTTTTGCGCCGCTCAGAACCGGTACTTCACGCCCACCGTGATCGCGTAATTCTTGTTGTCCATGCCGGCCGCAGCGCCGTCATAGAAACTGGTGGCGCCGGTATTGCCGTTTCTCTCCACGGTGGGGCCGCGTCCTTGCAGGAACTTGTTCCACGACACCTCGGCGAACAGCTTGGCATTCGGCGTCAGGTGGTAGCCGGCATCCAGATTGATGCCGTAGTAGCGCGAATTGCGCGACTGGTCGGTGAAATCCAGATTACGCAAATGATGCGTATCGTGATCGTCGATCTGCACCCAGGGGCTGAACTTGAACAGCGCATTGAATTCCCAGTCCTGATGCCGATAACTGCCGGCCAGCCCGACATACGGCAGACGGAAGGACTGACGATAGCTGATGCCCGGCTGGCCATCCGGAAAATTGCCGGTCCTGGCGCCGTTCCAGTAAGAATAGCTGCCGCCGTAGGCCGTCCAGCTGAAATGTGTCTGCTGGTAACCCGCCACCACGCCGGCTTTGTATCCGGCCCGCTGGATCAGCCAGGCGGTCGCGCTCAGATCGATTTCATGCGCCGCATGCAAGCGCGTGTCCGGGCTGTAGGAGCGGTGGCTCCAGTCGCTCTGCCCCGGCACCATCCAGTCGAAATCATGCTGGGAGCTGGAACCCGGGGAGATTGCCGTCCACGCGCGCAGGTTGGCTGTCAGCCAGGAATTGAGCGGATAGGAAAGCGTCGCCTTCAGGATGGGGACGTTGCTGGCCTTCCAGTCGAGCTGGCTGATCTTTCTGCCGCTGCCGGCGTCGTAGACATATTCGCGCGACTCGGCCTGCATGCGGCCGACGCCGATTTCCACCGACAGGCCATCGGCCTTGTCCTGCTTCAATAAGGCTGTCGATTGCGCTGCCGCACCGAACGACAAACCCGCCAGCACACATGCCACCATCGCTCTTTTCATGATCCTGCTCCTTTTGCTTGTCTGCGCCGCCCGGCGCGATCCGGTTGATGCACCGCAGATGCCGGCGTTGCCGGCTGCGTGCCCACAAGGACAGATTGCGCGTGCGGCGTTGCGGGCAGATTTCAGATCGGGAGGCCTTCATTTCATTTGAAATGGCGCAGGCGAAAACCGCGCGCCAATAAAAAATGCCGCTCAGCGTCTGGCTGAACGGCATGGGCGCAGGCACATCTGCGGATGGCCAAACTTATTTTTTCAAGGCGGCGCGATAGCTCTTGATCTGTTGGGTCGCTTCCAGGAAGCGGAAATCCTGCACGGCCGACTCGAAGCTCAGATTCATCAGCTCATTTGCCCGCGCCATGCTGACTTTCTTCTTGTCGGTCACGGTGGTGGAGGAGAAGCTCTCCGAGTACAAATGCGCATCGTCCACCAGGCGCACGCTGGCCCAGCCGAAGGCAATGCCGGATGAGACCGAGGCCTGGCCGGTTACGCTCAGGCTCAAACCGTTATCGTGCAGCAGATCACAGATTTCCTCCGACGCCAGATGGCCTTTATGCAGACTCAGGATAGTCTGGATGACCTTTTTGTCGCCCACCAGATTGAGCTGGCAACTGGGATCGGCACTGGCGCTGGCAGAAAGGCCTGCGGCGAGCAGAAAGGCGATCAACATGGACAATATTTTCATCACGGCTCCAGTTCTGAAATGGTTTCGCTAAGGCTGACACGGGGGAGATGCTGCTCTCGCCGGCATCACCTGATCAATGATTCGGCATGGGATGAAGTTTGCACAGCCTGCGTTGCAGAGCGGTTGCACATCGCGGAAGAATTGTTTCAGCTGAAATATGCCCTCGTGCGGCAGAGCAGCCGCCGCAGAAAGGATGTCTGCGGCGGCTGCGAATCTTGCTCATCTACCGCGCCGGTGCTGTCCCGGGCCTCAGCCCCACAGCGTTTCGATCTCGGTGTCGAGGTAGTAACCGGCGCCGCGCTCGGTGCGCAGCAAGGTCGGATTCTTGGGATCGGCTTCCAGCTTGCGGCGCAGACGCAGAATCTGAACGTCGATGGCCCGGTCGTAGACGTCATCGAAGGCGCGCGTGCTTTCCAGCAGATGTTCGCGCGAGATGATGCGCCCGGGGGCGCTCAGAAACACCACGAGCAGGTTGAATTCGGCATTGGTCAGACTGACGTTGCGGCCGTCGGGTGCAGTCAGGCGGCGCGTGTTCAGGTTCAGGCCCCAGCCGCCGAACTGGTAGGCGCGCGGATGTTTGCCGCGCGTGACCGGGGTCTGCACGTTCTGGCTGGCGCGGCGCAGTACGGCGCGCATGCGGGCCAGCATCTCGCGCAGCGAAAACGGTTTGGTGACGTAGTCGTCGGCGCCCAGTTCCAGCCCCATCACCATGTCGGCCTCTTCCTTGCGGCCGGTGACGCAGATGATGGACATGGTGGTGTCCTGACGCCAGCGGCGCGCCAGATCGGCGCCGTCGCCGTCCGGCAGCCCGAGATCGAGCAGCACCAGATCATAGTTTTTGTCCTGTACCGCGGCGCTAGCCTCGGCGACCGTACCGGCGCTGTCGGCGTTGATGCCATGCCCGGCCAGATATTCGATCAACAATTGACGCATGGCTTGGTCGTCATCCACGACCAGGATTTTGGGCGATTGTGTGGCGCTCATCGTTTCTTCCGTTGTGCTGTTCTGTAATGCGCTTCCAGTATTGCTTCCCTTGTTGCTTCCCCTGTTTCTAGCGTGGCTGCGGCGCTTGCGCGCTGCGGCTTTCGCCTGCCGCCAGCGTCGCTATGATAGCGCGCCGCAGCGCTGCCCGGTCGAAGGGCTTGGCCAGCGCCGGCACCTGCAGCGTGGCCGCCAGTTGCATCAGTTGCGGACGCGCCGAACACAGCAGCGCCGGCATGCCCGGCCGCAGGGCGCGCACCTGCGCCAGCAAGGCATCGCCCTGCATTTGCGGCATGTCCAGATCGCTGATCAGCAAATCCACCGCCAGCGGCTCCAGCGCGAACTCTTGCAAGGCTTCTTGCGGATCGGCAAAGCCTATGGGTTCGAAGCCCATGGCGCTCAGCCATTCTTCACACAATTCGCGCTGGGCGCGGTCGTCGTCGACCACGAATACGCATTCGCCCTGCCCCGGCTGTTCTTGCGGCGCCGGCGGTTCGGGCGCGAAGCCTGGGGCCGGCTCCTGAGCCGGTTCGGCGATGTCTGTCGTTGCTACTACCGGCGCGACACTGCCGGCGGGCGCCGCCGGCAGCAACAGGCGGAACAAGGTCCCGGCCTCGCTGCTGCTGACCGCCACGCCGCCGTCATGCTCGGTGGCGATGCCGGCGACGATGGCCAGACCCAGCCCGGTGCCCTTGCCGCCGGGGCCGCTGCGCGTGGAAAAGAAGGGATCGAAGAGGCGCGACATGTGTTCCGGCGCGATGCCGCCGCCGTCGTCGGCCACATCCAGCCACAATGCCTGTTCCGATGGCAGCTCGCCGACCAGCAAGGCGTCGCCAGGTGCGCTGCCGGCATGCAGGCTGACAAGCACGCGCGAACGCGCGGCCTGGCTGGCGTTGCGCACCAGATTGAGCGCCACCCGCATGAGCTGGCCGGGATTGGCTTGCAGCACCAGCGCTTGCGGCGGCGGGACGAAATCGATGACGATGCCGGGAGCGCACAGCGGCCGCGCCAGCCGCACCGCCTCGTCCACCGCATCGCGCAGGTCGAACATGCTGCGCTGACGGTCGCCGCGCCGCGCGGCCAGCAGAATCTGCTCGGTCAGTTCGCGGCCGCGCGCCACCGCCGACATCACTTGCTGCAGCGGCGCGGCGGCCGGCGAAGCGGGGTCAATGCGATCCTGCGCCAGCTCGGCATAGCCGCCGGCGGCGCCCAGCACATTGTTGAAATCATGTGCGATGCCGCCGGCCATCAAGCCCAGCGATTCGAAACGCCGCATCTGCTCCATGCGCGCCGACAGCGCCTGGCGCTCACGCACGGCCACCGCGACGAAAAAGCCGAGCACGGCCAGACCGGCCAGATCGACTTGCAACCGCCAGGTGCTGTCCAGCCCGTCCTGCCGATAGGGGCCGAGTTCGTACAGCGTCATCAACACCGCCAGCACGGCCGACACGCTCATGGTCAAGGCCGCACTGCGCATGCCGCCGTAAAGCGCCGTGCCGACCAGCGCCAGCGACAGCAGCACGCGCAAGCTGGCTTCGGACCAATCAAAGACGATGCACGCCAGCAGGGAACACACCACCACCGCTACGCCGGCCAGCGAGACCCGTGCGCCGGTGCGTGCTGGCCCGCCGATTGCATCCAGCTGACGCGGCGGCTGCGACCAGGCCAGCAGCGCCGGCACCAGCACCAGAATCGCCAGGCCATTGCCGACCAGCAGGATGCGCCACTCACTGAGCCAGTCCCCCTGCAGGGCCGACGAGGCGAGCGTGGCGCCGGCGGCCGCGACCAGCGCGGTCACCGCCAGCGGCAGCAGCAAGAGAAAACGCGTCAGCTTGCGCAAGGTGTCGATCTGACCGTCGCGCGCCACCCAGCGTCGCCCGATCAGCACACACGCTGCGATCTCGATCACGTTGAGCAAGGCAAAGCCGGCATCGGTCTGCACCGGCAGCCAATCGAGGTCGCCGACGAACATCATCGCGATGAACACCGCCAGCAGATACGGTGCGCATTCACGCCAGGGCTTGCGCCACAGCAGCGCGATCACGAAGGTCGGCGCCGGCCAGGCGATCGGCGCCAGCGTGGTGCTTTGTTCGATGCTGGCGGCGGGGCTGGCCAGCATGTAGTAAAGGATGCCGACGACTAAGGCCGAGAACAGGGTGCGCGGCCAGTCGATGAGAGGCAGGTGAGCGTCAGGCATGGTGAGCTTGTTTGTTGAATTGTTTATCCGGCGCCGAACAAGTTTGCAAGGTCTGCCTTCCCGATTCAGGTTTCCTTGAAAATTATCGCTCATTACGGCCCTGCCCGCCTATGTGACGGGTGCGCATGACAAATCAAAAGGCCTTCGCAAGGAAGGCCGTTTTGACCATGTGCTTCGCCCTTGCTGGCTAGATGAAATTCAGCAGCTGGGAGAGAGCTTCGGTGGTGAAGAAGACGGCGGGGATCATGGTGTGCTCCGTTGAAAAGCAAGTTGATCGGATGAACAGATATAACGACTGATATACCAGCTGAGCGAAAGGCTTGGCTCTGGTGTTCAGCGCGGTATGGACATCATCCTGATCCCAGGCGCTTGCGGAATGATTGCAGAACGGCTTGTATTTGTTTCAACTGAAATGCGCGCCGGTAGCGAACCTCAGCACGAAAAAAAGCCGCATGAGCAGATCCACGCGGATCTGCCTGCGGCCAGGTCGGAGACATCCTGTTAAAGCTATTCAGATGTTTTCTGAAAGGGTGGGATTGATGGGATCGCCATTGTCGTCCTCGTCATCGTGATCGTCGCCGGCCAGATTCAGCTCTTTGCCGATCGCCTCATCGTCTATACCCGGGACATGGGCAAGACCGATGTTTTCTTCATCGAGCGCAAGCGGCTGATTGCGCTTTTCATCCTGCGCCAGACTGGGCTCGCGGTCAGCCGTATCGGTCTGGAGCGCGTCGGCGGCCGCATCGAAATTGTCAACGTTCTGCTGGCGGTCGGACGATAGATCCGCTCCGCCCTGCTGCTGGCCCGAATTCCCTGAACGCTGCTCTTGCTGAGCATTTCCCTGGCGCTGGCTCTGCTGTCCGGCACCCATCTGTTCCTGCGACGGTTCACGACCTGCTTGCGTCTGGTTTGGCTGGTTTTGCATTTTCAATCTCCTGAAGCTCGATCAAGGAAGAGCGCCTGCATGTCTGATCGTGAACACGATGGCGTTGCAGTCATCATGATCAATCAATGCAGCAACAGCTATCGGCGCAGCACTCATACGCCCGTGGGCGCCCGCCGTCAGCGGCGTCGGTCAATCATGTAAAAGCAGAAACCGGGCGGGAATAAAAAAAGCCGCGTCACCGGGACGCGGCTTTTATTTCAATGGAAGATCAGGATCAGCAAGATGATCAGGGGGATAGGCACCCCAAGCAACCAGAGCAAGATGGCAGGCATAGTGGACTCCTCTCAGGAAATGGTAGTGGATGCAGGTTCTGCATGAACGGGATGGCGCGAGGTGTAGACGACGCCATCACGCTGGCGGCCGCCGTAAGTCGCGGAGAAGCTGGCGATGAAAGCGCCGCACAGCAAGGCAACGAAGATCCAGGCGGCGGCGTAGGCGGCAGCCTTGCGTGCCTTGTCTGCAGCTTCCTTGGCCTTGGTGGTGGCGTCGTCGATGGCCTTCTTGTACGAGGCGAAGGTATCGCTGACACGCTTTTCAGCGTCGGCCTGGCTCATGCCGGTGCGCTTGGACAGCACCTGGGCGATATAGGCTTTGTCGCTATCCGGCAGTGCACCTGTACTCAGGGCGTTGCCGAAGATGCGTGTCACTTCGACCCGTTGCGCAGGCGGCACAGCATTGTCGCGGCCATCGGCCAAGGGAGCGGACGGCGCTGCGGCTGCGGGCGCCGGATCGCTGCCGGCAGCAACCGGGGCGGCGACCTGTCCGGTCGAACCGGTGGCAGGTGCCCGGAACAGCATGTCGACGAAGTAGCCGGAGACAGTGTCGGCCACGCCGGCAGCTGCATTCGGATTGGCGCTCGCACCGGCACCGGCGGCAGTTGCGCCGGCGGCTGTGGTCGCGACGATGGCACTACCGGCAGCGCCGGCAACGCGCGCACCACCAGAGATGACGCTGCCCACTGCGCTGCTGAGCAAGGCTGCGGTCGCCAGCGAGGCTACCGCCCAGGCCAGAAAACCGTGCGCCGTGTCGCGGAAATAGACTTCATGGGTATGCACGCCGGCCCATTTCACACGCAGGCGGCCTGCCATGTAACCGCCGATGGCGGAGGCGGCAATCTGGGTAAAGGTGAGCCACGCAACCGTCGAATAACCTATGGTTTGCGCCGTCACGCCTTCGCCGGACCACGGCGAGACCGCCGAGAATCCGAGACCGAAGCCAAGAATGACGAGGATGAATGAAAGGGCGGCGGCTGCAAATGCTCCAGCCAGAATTGCCCCCCAGGAAACGCCGGAGGAGCCTGATGCGATGGCCTCCGCTTCCACGGCGTTGTTGTCGTACACGGTGTGATTGATCATTTCTATTCCTTCTGTTTTCTGATCGGCCTTACGGTCGTAATAAGCCGCCCGTGGCGCGGGCCTGCGAATGAAATGCCTCTGATTTTCTTGTCATGTCCGGATTGCATGGACAGGCAAAATGTACCGACGCACCAAAATACGAGCCATAGGACGACGGCGTTACATTTCGTAGGACTTGCGGCAGGCATATGGGTAATGAGGCGGGCGGTATTGGCGGGACTGTTTCTTTTGACCTTGCTTATGACGCGGAGCATTAGCGACCGCAGCTGCCCTACGTCAGGCAAATCCGCCGATATGGCGGCGCCGATTGATGCAAGAGCACAGCCGCCGCGCCGGCGGCTGCATGCGCGTCAAGCAAATGAAGATTGCAAATTTCCGTTGTCCATCATTAAAATGAGAATAATTCTTATTAAATTGGATGGCGGGGGCCAAATTGTCCGTTCAACTCAGCGCACTTAGTCCAGACACAGCAGGCTTGCCGGCGACCGGGCCGGCGCGGCTGCAAGCCTGCCATCAGGCGGGTCTGCAATCGCTCTACACCGAACATCACGGCTGGCTGCATGCCTGGTTGCGCCACAAGCTGGGCAATTCCTTCGATGCGGCGGATCTGGCGCACGACACCTTCATCCGCGTGCTGGGCAAGCCGCGCGAACTGGCGACCTTGCGTGAACCGCGCGCCTGGCTGAGTTCGATTGCGCACGGCCTGGTGGTGGACAGGGTGCGGCGTCTGGAAGTGGAACGCGCCTGCATGGAGGCCATCGCCCAGTTGCCCGCGCCGGAGATGATGTCGCCGGAAGACCGGATGATGCTGACCGAAGCGCTGGTGGCCATCGACGCCATGCTCGACGGCCTCGGCGCCAGGGCGCGCCAGGCCTTTCTGCTCTCGCGGCTGGAAGACATGAGCTACGCCGAGATTGCGGCGCACATGGCGGTATCGCTGAGCAGCGTGGAAAAATACATGGCCGCCGCGATCCGGCATTGCTACACGATGCGCCGCGCCCTGCTGCAATCCCGATGAAGGCGCAGCTGCAAATGCCGACCACCGGCTTGCCCGAAATCCCGGAGCCCGTGCTGGATCAGGCCATCGCCTGGCTGGTCAGACTGCGTGCCGACAAGCCGGATGCGGTCGGCACGGTGGCGCTGCAGGCGCACATCGCCAGCTGGCGCGCGGCCGACCCGCTGCATGAGCTGGCCTGGCAGGAACTGCAGGCCGGCGAGCAAGGATTCGAGCAACTGGCGCCATTGCCCTTGTCATCGGCCCAGATTGCCGATGCGCTGGACGCGGTGCGCAACGGCAGCAAGCAGCAACTGAGCCGGCGCAAGGCTTTGCGCATGCTGACCCTGGGCGCCTCCGGCGTGGCGCTCGGCGCCGTTCTCGCGCAATACACCGGGGTGCTGGACGAGCTGGGTGAGTTGGCTAGGCTCAGCGCCGACTACGCCACCGGCACCGGCGAGCAGCGCGCAGTTGCGCTGGCCGATGGCACCCGCGTCCGGCTCAATTCCGACTCGGCCTTTAACGTGCGCTACGACGAGCAACGCCGTCTGCTGGTCTTGAAGCACGGTGAAATCTTCATCGACACCGGCAAGGATGCCGGCGCTGCGCACTACCGGCCATTCTGGACCCAGACCGCACATGCCAGTCTGCAGGCGCTGGGCACGCAATTCGTGGTGCGCCAGGAGCCCGGGGCCACGCATCTGACGGTGGTCGAGGGCCGCGTGGCGATCAATGTCGCCGGCCAACTGCAGGCGGTGGCCAAACCCGGCGACAGCTTCCTCATCGATTCCGGCGGGGCGGTCACACGCCAGGAGACCGGCGCGCTCAGCCTTGACCCGACCGGCTGGATCGACAATGCGCTGGTGGTAAAACAGATGCCGCTGGGCCAATTCGTGCAGGAGCTGGGGCGCTACCGGCGCGGCTGGCTGCGCTGCGATCCTGCGGTGGCCGGGCTGCTGGTGTCGGGCGTATTCCAGATCGACGACACCGATCAGGCGCTGGAGTCGCTGACGCGTTCGCTGCCCGTGAAAATCGCGCGCCGCACGCGTTACTGGGTCAGTCTGTCGCCGGCCTGATCAAAAATGGCGGCCCAAAGCGGCGCCTAAAACAAATCGCAAAAAAATATGCCACGGCTTTACGGGTTTCATGCAACTGCTTCGGCATACAGGTAACGACATCTGATGATTGAAGGAACGTTGCCATGCATCCCTCCCATTCCCGTCCGCGCGGCCATCGCCGTGCGTCCCCGTTGCTGCTGAAAACCTCGCTGGCGCTGCTGGTGCGCGGCGCCGTGCTCAGCATCGCCGCCACTGCGATGGCACCGAACGCCGCGCTGGCCCAGAGCCAGAATCCGGCGCCGGATCGCAAGCAGTTCGATGTTCCGGCAGGCCCGCTGGAAGATGCGCTGAACCGCTTCTCGCGCCAGGCCGGCATCACCTTGTCGTTTGCGCCGGCGCTGGCGCAGGGCCGGCAAGCGGCAGCGCTGCAGGGCAGCTATTCGATCGCGCAGGGCTTCGGCATCTTGCTGGCGGACAGCGGCCTGCGCGCGGAACGCGCCGGCAACGGCAGTTACAGCCTGCAGGCGCCGGCTACCGGCGTCGCGGCCGACGCCGGCGGCAGCTTGCCGAGCATCACGGTCGCGGGCAGCGGCGACCAGGAAACCCCATTCAGCGCGCTCAAGGGCTACGTCGGCAAACGCAGCGCCAGCGCCACCAAGACCGACACACCGCTGCTTGAAATCCCGCAATCGCTGTCCATCGTGACGCGCGACGAGATGGATGCGCGCGCCGCCACCAGCGTACTGGAAGTGCTGCGCTACATGCCGGGCGCCAATAGCGAAACCCACGGCGTCGATCCGCGCGGCTATGAATACTTCAATCTGCGCGGCTTCATCAACGCCCAGACCACCAGCAACTTTTTGAACGGATTGCGCCAGGTGCCGGGCGGCTTCGGCATGTTCCGCTCCGAACCCTACGGCCTGGAACGCATTGAAGTGCTGCGCGGCACCGGCTCGGTGATGTTCGGCCAGGGCGACCCCGGCGGCACCATCAATCGCGTCAGCAAGATCGCCGGCGCCGGTTCGGAGAACGAACTGATGGTGGACGTCGGGTCCTTCAACCGGCGTCAGGTGGCGGCCGATGTGAGCGGCAAATTCGACGAAGACGGCAAGCTGCAGGGACGCTTCGTCGGTCTGCTGCTCGACAGCGACACCCAGTTCGACTACGGCAACGGCCGCAACGGCAACAACGACCGCGTCTATCTGGCGCCATCGCTGAGCTGGCGCCCTGCGGCCGATACCTCGCTGACGCTGCTGGCCGATTACACCAACGATCGCAGCGGCAGCGGCCGCTGGACGGCGGTGCGGCCCGACGGCAGCCTGACGCACACGATGATCGGCGACCCGGATTTCGACAAACAGAATAACGAGCAGTGGTCGGTCGGCTACCTGTTCGAGCACAAGCTCAGCGACACCTGGACGCTGCGCCAGAACTTCCGCCAGGCCAATCTGAAGTCGACCTACGCGGCGGTCAATCCGGTCAGCCAGTCCGGCAACACCCTCACCCGCAATGCCACCGTCTACTACAGCCAGGTCGACAATACCTTGCTGGACAATCAGGCCCAGGCCCGATTCCGCTGGGGTCCGGCCGAGCACACCGTACTGCTCGGGCTGGACTGGCTGCGCATGAGCGACCGCGAACTGCGCTTCCGCGGCGCAGCACCCAGCCTCAACATCAGCAATCCGGTCTATGGCGGCATCGCCGCGCCCACCGTGTCATTCGGCAATCTGGATGAAACGCTGACCCAGACCGGGCTGTATGCGCAGGATCAGATCAAGTACAACAATCGCCTGATCCTCACGCTCAGCGGCCGCTACGACCGCGCCAAGGACACCACGCGCAACTACCTCACCAATACCCGGGTAGTGGCCGACGACTCGGCCTTGAGCGGGCGCATCGGCCTGACTTACATGATCACGCAGGAACTGGCGCCGTACGTCAGCTACAGCAATTCCTTCCTGCCGCAGGCCGGTTCGGATTTCAACGGCACGCCCTTCGAGCCGTCCAAGGCGAAGCAGTATGAGCTGGGCGTCAAATATCAGCCGGCCGACCAGAAAAGCATCTTCACCGCCGCGATATACGACCTGACCAAGACCAATGTCCTGACCTCGGACCCGCTGCATACCAACTTCTCGATCACCGCCGGCGAAGTGCAGTCGCGCGGTATCGAACTGGAAGCCAAGGGGGAGATTGTGCGCGGGCTGAACATCGCCGCGGCCTATACCTATACCAAGGTGGAGAACACCAAAAACAATACCGCCAACGTGCAAGGCAAGGCGCCGATACTGGTGCCCAGGCAGGCGGCGTCGATCTGGCTCGATTACACCGTGCAGCAGGGCGCACTGACCGGTGTCGGCATCGGCGGCGGCGCGCGCTACACCGGCCGCAACTATGCCAATACCACCAACACCGTGGAGAACGCGGCCAGCACCGTGTTCGACGCCGTGCTGCACTTCAGCAGCGGCCACTGGCGCTATGCCCTGAACGTCAGCAACATCACCAACAAGCAATACACGTCCTGCCTGGCGGAACCGACCCTGACCTGCTTCTGGGCGCCGGAACGCACGGCGATACTGAGCGCACGCTATCGGTGGTGAGGCCTGCGAGACGAAGCCGTCTGATCGACGGAGAGGCGGCGCAGCCTGTCCGTCGGCTCGCGCTTACACCGCGCCGTACTTGTCGATGTTTTTGTTGAAACGGTCGTAACTGATGGTCTGGTTGATCATGCCTTCGTCGAAGCAATACTCCTGCAGCTTGCTGGCATCGCGCCCTTTGTAGAAGGATTCGCAGACTTGACGCACGGCCTTGAAGGCGGCGAAGATCGTCAGCGGCCAATAGATGGACATGTTGGCGCCGGCGGCGGTTTCGGCATCGATGGAGTCCTGAAAATCAACGCTGGTCACGATCACCGGCCCCTTGATGCGCGCGCGGTACTCGGCCAGCGATGCAATTGCGCCCTTGAACACCAGGAAGCCGGCATCGGCGCCGGCGTCGAGATAGGCGTTGATGCGATCGATGGCATCTTCCGGGTCGTCCTTCAGATAGATGGCATCGGAACGGGCGATGATCAGAAAATTGGGATCCTTGCGCGCATCAACGCAAGCCCGGATGCGCTGACACATGGCCTCCTTCTCCAGCAGCACCGGCGGAAACTCGGTGTGTTTTCCGAACACCGTGTCTTCGATGTGAATGCCCGAGGTCCCGGCCGCTTCGAATTCATGCACGGTGCGCCAGATATTGGCGGAGTGGTACCAGCCGGTGTCGGCATCGCAGATGATGGGGAGATCGGTTTCCTTGGCGATGTCGCGCGCCAGCGGCAGCAAGTCCTGCATCTGCACCAGGCCGACGTCCGGCAGACCCTTGGTGGCGCCGGTCACGAAGCTGCCGGTGTACAGCACAGGGAAGCCGGTCTGCTCGATGATGCGTGCACTCAGCACATCGTAGGCGCCCATCACCGGCGTACATTCATTCTTGTTGTTGAGCAGTTCTCTCAGACGCACGCGCTTTTGGTACATATCCATTTTGCATTCCATTCACGTAAAAAATCAGCACATCGGCCGGCCCGCGCGCCTCAGCGCATGAACAGGCCGCCATTCACATCCAGAGTGGCGCCGGTGGCGTATTTGCTGTCCTCGCTGGCGAGAAACAAGGCGGCGGCACTGATGTCGTCCACTTCGCCGTAGCGACCCAGCGGAATACCTTTTTTGACTTCCGGCGAATAATTCAACACGTCGGTCATTGCCGTTTCTATGGTGCCCGGTGCAATGGCATTGACGTTGATGTTCCAGGCGCCGAGTTGCTTGGCGGTGGCCTTGGTCAGGCACAGCACCCCGGCCTTGGTGACCGAATAGGTGACCTCGGCGGCCACCCCGCCCACCTGCCCCGCCACCGACGCCATGTAGATGATCTTGCCGCTTTTTCTTCGCTTGGCGTGCGGAATGAATGAAGCGGTAGCGTAGACATAGCCCAGCAGATTGACGTCGATCACCTGTTGCCATTGTTCCGGCGTGATGTCTTCCAGCGGCTTGCCCGGCCGCACGATGCCGGCATTGCAGACCAGAATGTCGAGTTCACCGAATCGTGCGACCGCCTGCGCGATCATGTCGGCGTTGTCGGCAGCCGATCCGACGTCGGCGCGCAAGGCCAGCGCCTGCACTTCAAATTCGGCGGCGACTTCCTCGGCGGCCGATTGTGCGCCCGCCCGATCCAGATCGACGATGACCACGTTGGCGCCTTCGGCCGCAAAGCGCCGCGCGATACCGCGGCCGATGCCGCGCGCTGCGCCGGTGATGAGCGCAGTCTTTCCACTGAGTTTTTTCATGATGTGATTCACTTGAATTGATAAGGCTGGTGCGCCCTGGCGAAGCCCTCGGCGCTGAAAATCCACGAGCCGTTCTTGCCGACGGGATCGTTGGTGCAGATCAGCAGCTGATTGGTCTCGGGCACCAGCATCGGATGCGTGGTGAGCAGATGATGTCCCAGTTCACGGCCTGGCAGGAGAAACTGGCCGATGGGAAAACCGAGACGATTGAATGCCATCACGCGGCCCTGGTAATACATGGCGACATACAGATTGTCATCGCAATCGATGCTGCAGGAATCGGGGCCGTGATAACCGGTGAAGTGATACGGGACGCTGGTGCCGTAAGGCGCAATCGATTTACCGTCAGCCGTCAGATCGATGCGGTGCAGACGATTGGCGCTGGTCTCGGTCACCCACAGCGTGCGCTCGTCGACCGACAGAGCCACGCCATTGGGTCCGGCCATCTTTTCCATGATCGGCGTGACGACTTCATCAGCTGAGACGTGGTACACGCCGCCGGTCGGTTCGCATGAAGTGCCGACGAAATGCGTGAAATAGAAACCGCCGTCGGCGGCGAACACGATGTCGTCCACCACATAATCTTGCAGGATGGTGCGTTGCTGCGAGCCGTCCGGATTACAGATGAGCAGGCCGCCGCGCGTGAAGTCGCCGAGACAGGAAATGTAGAGCTGTCCGTTCTTGTGGATCTTGATGCTGGCCGGATTGCGGCCGGCGAGGCTGAACACCGTGGACAGCTTCATCGAGCGCGGATCGAGGCGGAATATGCTGCCGCCGAACACTTCGAGAAAATACAGATTGCCGTCGCGATCGAAACACAGACCTTCCAGCTGCAGCGTCTGATCCGATACCTTGAACCAGGGCGTGGCGATCTGTGTGGCCAGGCCACTTTCCGCAGGCGGAATCGGCACGGGAGAATTTTGTTCAGCGTATTGCATGGTCATTGAAGGTCTCCTTTTTTCACTTGTCGTTGTCCGCTGCCCGGATCCTCACGGATGACGGCGCGAAGTCAAATCGATGCACCAAGCATAGCTGGCAGCACCGGAGGGGAACTGGTACAGTCCCTGACTATTTTCCGGACTCCGAACCAGTCACATAACAGGTACAGTCAGCATGAGCATGGCGAACAGCAGCGGCTCGAAAATCGAACTCATCATGGACGGCGTGCTGAGCCGCGTGCGCAACGGCACGCTGCAGGCCGGCGATCGTTTGCGCTCCATCCGCGAAGAATCCGCCTTGCAGGGCGTGGCCAAAAACACCGTGGCGGAAGCCTATCTGCGGCTGGTCGCCCAGGGCGTGGTCACCACCCGCCCCGGCGCCGGTTACTACGTCTCCAGGACGCCGGCACAGATGAAATCGCCCAGCCTGCCGCTCATCGTCGAGGCCGCCAGGGGCGCTGAAATTCTGACCGAGCAGCTTGAGCAGCGCTTGCCGATCCGTCCCGGCGACGGTCGCCTGCCGCCCGACTGGCTGGACCCGGCGGAACTGCGGCGCTCGATCGCCCTGCCGCGCGTCGCCGCATCCAACTCCTACAACAGCGCATGGGGTTTCCTCCCGCTGCGCGAACACCTGTGCGGCGTGCTGGCCGAACGCGATATCCAGTGCCACCCCCATCAGGTGCTGATGACCTACGGCGGCAACCATGGCATGGACCTCATCATTCGCTGCTATGTGCGTCCGGGCGATGCCGTGCTGGTGGAAGAACCCGGCTATTACCCGCTGTTCTGGAAACTGACAGTGGCCGGCGCCAACATCATCGGCGTGCGCAGGCGGCATGACGGCCCCGATCTCGCCGATCTTGAAGAAAAAGTGCAAGCCAGCGGCGCCCGCATCTTCTTCACCCAATCGCTGGCCCACAATCCGGTCGGCGGTTCGATCACCGCCGGCAACGCCTATGGCGTGATGAAGATCGCCGAAGCCAACAATCTGCTGCTGGTCGAAGACGATCCTTTCGCCGACATTCTGCCGGCCACGGCGCCCAGACTGGCGGCGCTGGATCAGCTCAAGCGCGTGATCTATGTGGGATCGTTTTCAAAGACGCTGCCAGGCAGCTTCCGGGTCGGCTATATCGCGGCCTCGCCGGCTATCGCCGCCGAACTCAACGAGATGAAGGTGATCACCATCATCTCCACCTCGGCGCAGAACGAGCGACTGGTCTATTCACTGATTCAGGACGCCCGCTATCTCAAATATCTGCGCCGTCTGCGCGAACGCATTGCGCTTGCGACCTCGGAGACGGTGGCCGGACTTGAACAAGCCGGCTTCAGCGTGCCGCGTCCGCTGGGCGGCGGCTTCTATGTCTGGATCAGACTCAACGAGGCCATGCGCGCCGCCGACATCGCGGCGCAGGCGGCGCGCCTGGGCATCTTCGTTGCACCGCCTGATGCCTTCATGGTGTCGCCGACGCAAGAGCCGGGCATGCGCGTCAATGTCGCCTACGGTTCCAATCCCGAATTTCTCGCTTGGCTGGCCGGATATCGTTGAACTTGCTTGACCATCACCCTGCGCCTCATGGCTTCCTGGCCAGCGCGCATTTCGATTCGGACAAAGGAGTAAAGGCCGTCGCACCCGGAATGGTTGCCACCACCTTCAGGTAATCCCAGGCGCCCTTCGACTCTGCCGGCGTCTTGACTTCATACAGATGGAAGTCATGCACCATCTGGCCGTCGGCGCGGATTTCGCCTTTGGCATACATGTCATTGACACCCGCTGCGCGCATCTGCTTCATCACTTTCTGCGGCTCGTCGCTACCGGCGCTCTTGACCGCCTTGAGATAGTTCATGGTGGCCGAATAATCAGCCGCCTGCAGGCTGTTGGGCATCTTCTTCATCTTGGCGAAATAGCGCTTGGCGAAGGCGCGCGAGGCGTCGTCCTGATCCCAGTACCACGACTCGGAGAGCAGCAGACCCTGCGCATTCTTCAGCCCCAGACTTTCGACATTGTTCATGAACAGCAACAGGCCGGCGATCTTCATCGATTGCGTCAGACCAAACTCACGCGCGCCCTTGATGGCATTGATGGTGTCGCTGCCGGAAGAAGCCAGACCCAGCACATTGGCCTTGGACGACTGTGCCTGAACCAGGAAGGAGGAAAAGTCTTCGGTATTGATGGGATGGCGTACCCGGCCCAGCACCTTGCCGCCGTTCTCCAGAACGACCTTGGAGGCCTCGCCTTCCAGCGAATGGCCGAAGGTGTAGTCGCTGGTCAGGAAGTACCAGGACTTGCCGCCCTGCTTGACCGTGGCGCTGGTCAGTGCGCGCGCCACTGCAGTGGTGTTGTAGGCGTATTGCACGGTGTAGGGCGTGCACTCCTCGTTGGCAAACTGGGTGGCGCCGGCCGACACCACCAGAAACACGAACTTCTTGCTTTCCACCAGCTTGTTGACCGCCAGCATGGCAGCCGAATTGGCGCCGCCGACCACCATGTCCACGTGCTGCACATCGGCCCACTCGCGCACCTTGGCCGAGGCGATATCGGCCTTGTTCTGATGATCCGCCGACAGCACTTCGATCGGCTTGCCGTTGACCGACCCGCCAAAATCCGCAATCGCCATGCGCACAGCTTCCAGGCCGCCCGGACCGTCGTTGTCGGCAAACGGGCCGGACATGTCCGAAATGAAACCGATGCGCACCTTATCGTTCGACATCTGCGCATGGGCGGCGACCTGCCATACGGCACAGGTACAAACTGCAAACTGAAGCAAAACACGTTTCATGAGGCGTCCTTGAAGAAAATCATTTTGAGTATGGAAAACCGACGTGCTGGTCGCCGGTTGCAGCCGCTTGCAAGATGGCTGGCGCGCTGAGAGGTAAAGCGGGACAGAAGCTGCGGCATCGCGCGGCAAACCCGCCTGAAAGCAGCGGTTTTATCCGGCCGGGGGCTTGCAGGGCCGGTTCTGCGGTGAAATATTCAATCTGTCTCCTGTGCTCTGATCGCATGGCTGCGTGTGATTCTGCTCACACCGCAGCTCTGCCGTTTTTTGCCAAGCATAGCCCCCATCCGGCGCCGCAGGCTGGTACAGTAGCGCGGATTTTTTGAGATGCCGTACCAGATTGGCAACTGGCACGGTCTGAGAAACCAATCCGGGCGGCCTGAAAAAAGCAGACGCCTCGCAAGCACTCAATCCGGCTGCATGAATTGCAATGAATCATTGAGCTGCGCTGCAAACTGTTTCATCTGCCGGTATCCCCGTCGGGATTCGGATGGCAATGAGTGTGTGAATCGAACACTGCCGCACCGACATGAGTTAGTCTCCTGCCACAATAAATTTTTCAGCCATCGCCATGTCCTTCGACCTGCAATCCTTTGTCTTTTTACTCAGCGTCGCGCTGATTCTGCTCACGCCGGGGCCGACCAACACGCTGCTGGCGCTGGCCGGACTGGGACTCGGCGTGCGGCGCGCCCTGCCCTTGCTGGCGTTTGAGCTGGCCGGTTACTTCATCTCGATTTCACTGTGGGGCATTTTGCTGGCGCCGGTGCAGTTGCACTATCCGTGGATCGCCACGCTGGTCAGAATCGCCAGCAGCGCCTACCTCGCCTACACCGCCGTCATGGTCTGGCGCGACGCCCGCCTGCTGCAGACACCGCAGCAGAAAACCATCACGCCCGGAGTCCTGTTCGTGGCCACGCTGCTCAATCCCAAGGGCTTGCTGTTTGCGCTGGTGATCTTTCCGGCACATACCTTCGAGGCCATGCACAGTTATGCGTTGGCCATGCTCTCGTTCGCCTGCCTGCTGGTGCCGATCGGCGCTTGCTGGATAGGTCTGGGTCATGCCTTGAACCACAAGCGTCTGAGCTTCATCAGCCCGCGCAAGATTCAGCAGCTGAGTTCAGTGGCGCTGGGCATGTTCTCGGCGTTCATCGCCTGGGCGGCCTTTCGCTGAGCCTGGCGGATCGCCTCCGTCAATGAAAAACGGCCGCTCATGGAGCGGCCGTTTTAACATTGAAATTACGCTGCGGTGTTGCAAATCAGGCCAGCTTTCGCATGCCGCCGCCGTAGCTGACGGCGTGACGCTCGGGCGCGATATCGATCACCACACTGCCGCGCTCTTCTTCCAGTCTGAAGATGGCCACGATGCGGGCCAGCATTTCGGCTTCGTCCATCATCGATTTGGCGGCGGCGGCGGCCTGTTCGACCAGCGCGGAATTCTGCTGGGTCGACTCGTCCATCTGCGCGATCGCAAGGCTGACCTGGCCGATGCCGTCGCTCTGCTCCTGACTGGCGGCGGAGATTTCCGACACCACATCCGTCACGCGCTTCACGCTGTTGACGATGTCGGACATGGTGGCGCCGGCCTGACCGACCAGCTGGCTGCCGCTTTCCACCTTGGCGACCGAGTCGCTGATGAGTATCTTGATTTCTTTGGCGGCGGCGGCCGAGCGCTGCGCCAGGCTGCGCACTTCGGAAGCGACCACCGCGAAGCCGCGGCCCTGTTCACCGGCGCGCGCGGCTTCCACTGCCGCGTTCAGGGCCAGAATATTGGTCTGGAAGGCGATGCCGTCGATCACGCCGATGATGTCCACGATCTTGCGCGAAGAATCATTGATGCCGCCCATGGTCTCCACCACCTGATTGACCACGCTGCCGCCCTGCAAGGCAACGTCGGAGGCCGAGGCTGCCAGTTGATTGGCTTGCAGGGCATTGTCGGCGTTCTGCTTGACGGTTGACGTCAGCTGCTCCATGGCGCTGGCAGTCTCGGCAATCGCGCTGGCTTGCTGCGCGGTGCGGCCGGACAGATCCATGTTGCCCTTGGCGATTTCAGATGATGCTGTTTCGATGGTAATGGTGCCGTGGCGCACCTGACGCACGATAGACGACAGATTGTCGCGCATGGTCTTGATCGCAAACAGCAGGCTGGACTGATCGCCGGCGCCGGTCTTCACATCGGCCGACAGATTGCCTTCGGCGATCTGCTGGGCGATGTCGGCGGCATAGGCCGGCTCACCACCGAGCTGCTTGAGCAGGCTGCGCGTGTTGATGACGGCCACGGCGATGGAGATCAGCACCACGATGCCGGCCAGCGTCAGAAGGAAAGCGCGGGCTTCCTGCGAAGTTTGTTCTGCATCGAGCATGGCCTTGGTGTCCTCGGCCGCAACCTGGCTCAACAGGGTGTTGATATCAATCACGATCTGGCGCCGCAGCGGGCTGCATTCGTTCACCAGAAAATCTCTGTATTCGTCCATCTTGCCGGCTTCGCGATAGTGGCGCGGGCGCTTGAGTTCGTCGGCCATCTGCAGCAAGCCCTTGCGGGCTTTATCGAAGTCCTTGTCACCGGCAAAACGCGGCTCAAGTTTCTTCAGCACGTCCAGATAAATCGCCTTCTGCTCATCCACGATTTTGAGTTCCTTCTGGGCATCGGCATCGTTCTTGAAGATGTAGGCGTTGCGCGCTGCCAGGCCGGTCTGATCAAGCGCTTCACGGGCGACATAGAGCGGATCCAGTTTTTCATTCTGCACAGCCTCGCCGACGCGCATGGCGCGGGTCAGTGAAGAGAGGCTGAACAGCGAAATCGCCACCAGCACCGCCATCAGGACAACCAGGCTGCCGAAGCTCAGACTGAGCTTCGTTCCGATTTTCAGATTTTTAAAGAAGCTCATGAGATTCTCCTTTGAGGGACGCGCAGCTATGCGAGTCGAGCTTAGGTTTTACGGTCAGTAAAAGTCACGTTGTAGTTAAGTTCCGTACGTTATTTATTGCTACGAGGGGACAGCCATACAACAGGAATGTATTCGCATACGAGCCGAGTATTGGTCAGCTGTGTGCGTTTGCATATCAGGAAATCCCTCATAAAGCTGAGCTTGGCTAGAAAAACAGCGAGAAAATACGAGTGAATAATGCGATTCATGGCCTGACGGAAATACATGCCGATGTGGAACACATCAGATGTGTGCTCAGCGCCGCCCGTATTTGCAACACCTGCACCAGCTCATCAAAGTCGTTTGTGGAATCGGGCTGGTCGCCGCCTGAGCTTTGTCGTAAGCTAATCTCAAGAATCTTCGAAGATGCGATCATCAAATGTCGATGACAAGCATCCGGGCCTTGCTAAGGCGAGGTCACCAAAACGAGAATCCTAGGTTCCGGGAGGAGAGATGAAACGATGGATATTCTTTCTGCTGGCGGCCGCATCGCTGCCGGCTCATTCAGGCGAATGCAACAAGCTCGTCATTTCAGCAGATTCCGACTATGCACCGCTGCACTGGTATGACGGCAAGAAACTCACCGGCGCCAGCATCGATATCGCCACCAGCGCGCTGACCGCGCTCGGCATTCCTTTTCAGGTGCGCTATGTCGGCCCGTTCTCGCGCGTATTGCAGGAAGTCCGCAGCGGTGAAGTCGATATGGTCACCACCCTCAAGATCACACCCGAGCGCAAGCAATACATGAGCTTCAGCACGGTGCCGGTCTTCACCAATCCGATTGCGGTGTTTGTCGCCAGAGACAAGAGCTTTGTCTACGAGAACTGGAAAAGCCTGGCCGGCAGGAAAGGCGGCATCACCATGGGCAACCAGTTCGGCAACGGCTTCGATGAATATCTCTTGAGCGATCTGAACGTCGAGTCTGCGCAAAAAATCAGCATCAATTTCGCCAAGCTGCAATCGGGCGCGCTCGACTATCTGGTCACCGGCTATTACAGCGGCCTGGTGTATCTGCTGCAGTCCAAGCAGGCCGACCGCTTCATGCCGCTGACGCCGTATGTCACCGAGACCGACAATTTCATCGCCATCAGCAAGAAGAGCCCCTGTCTCAAATATCTGCCGCGCCTCAACGCGCAGCTGGAAAGCATGCGCCAGACAGGAGAGCTGGCGGCCATCCTCGAACAATACGCCGACGTGCTGAAGGCCAGGTACCGCGCATCGGCCAATGCGACTGCGGCGGATTGAGTTGCGACATATTGCTCCCAAGGCATTGCCGCATGTCTTTACAAGATTAAATCTGCGTCAAGCGCCGGGGCCTTGCGCCCGCCGAACTGCACACATACCGCGCGCTGTTTGTGTGGTCGGCCTGCAAACATTGCGATTCGCTCCGCTCTGCCTGTATGCCTTGCCAGACCTCAGGGCCCGGGCGCTCGCGGTCGCTGTGCCGATGTCGGATCCTGCGTTAAAAGTGACGCCATCCACGCCACTCTTCTGCCATTTCCGCTTCCGAAACAATTGACCAGGAGATAAGGGGCAAGGCCAAATCCAAAATGATTTCGGTGTTTCCCTAAAGAATCTCTTTTCATATGCCGTTACCCAGTAAGCAAATAGTGTCCGCGCCTACTTTCAACAACACCTGGACTTGACGCTTCGCCAATATTTTTGCAGGACCTCTTCCGGCTGAGGTTCTGAACATCTGCGCTTGTCCACACAACGATGCTGTTTGCTAGCCGGTTCGGGTTGATTCCCTCTCTCCACTGAAAGCAAACAAAAAATGTCCCTCAAGAATTTATCCATCAAGGCACAGCTGGCGATTGCGATCGCCGTGCTGTCCATCCTCCTCATTGCGATCGGCGCAGCCGGTCTGCTCGGCATGTCGGCCGCCGTCAAGATCAATCGCGAGCTGATCGAAGAACGTCTGCCCAAGACAATCGCCGCCGATAACATGCTGATCTGGATCGCGCGCCAGCGCACCTCGCTGGATCAGGCGGCGCTGACCACTGACCCGGCCTGGGCCGAACGCATGTACAAGACCGAAGGCGACAGCCGCAAGGAAGCCATGGATGCGTGGGCCGCCTACAAGGCGCTGCCGCAGACCGAAGAAGCCAAGGTCTTCGTGAACAAGGTATCGGAAGGCGTGGACAAGGTGCAGCAATCGATCACCAATTTCGCCACCGCCATCAAGGGCGGCGACCGCCAGACCATCGCCGATGCGGCCAGAGCGCTTGGCACCGCCTACACCGCGATGCAGGGCGACGGCAAGGCGCTCAACAAATACGAATCGGAGCAGGCTGAGAAGAGCCTGCACAGCTCCACCCTCCTGTATGAAAGCTCGCGCAACATCTCGATTGCCGCCATCGTGATCGGCCTGCTGGTGGCGCTGTACAGCTGGCTGTCGCTGCGCAAGGCCATCGCCGAGCCGATCTCGCGCGCACTCGCCCATTTCGACGCCATCGCCCAGGGCGATCTGACGCAGCCGGTGCATGTGCACTCCAAAAATGAAATGGGTCAGCTGCTGGCCGGCTTGTCCAACATGCAAAACAATCTGACCAACACCGTACGCGCCGTGCGTACCGGCAGCGAAGCGATCGCCACCGCCACGCGTGAAATCTCATCGGGCAATCTGGATCTGTCTTCGCGCACTGAAGAACAAGCCGCCTCCCTGGAAGAAACCGCATCCAGCATGGAAGAACTGACCAGCACCGTCAAACACAATGCCGACAATGCCCGCCAGGCCTCGACGCTGGCGGTGAACGCCTCGACCATTGCGGCCGACGGCAATGAGGTGGTCAGCAAGGTGGTCACCACCATGGATGAAATCCGCGACAGTTCGACCAAGATCACCGAGATCGTCGGCATCATCGACGGCATCGCCTTCCAGACCAACATCCTGGCGCTCAACGCAGCGGTGGAAGCAGCACGCGCCGGTGAGCAGGGCCGCGGCTTCGCCGTGGTGGCATCGGAAGTGCGCGCGCTGGCGCAACGCTCTTCCAGCGCCGCCAAGGAAATCAAGACTTTGATCATGCACTCGGTGGATCGCGTGCAGGTCGGCTCGCAACTGGCCGGTCAGGCCGGCACCACCATGGGCGACATCATCAGCGCCGTGCAGCGCGTGACCGACATCATGGGTGAGATTTCATCGGCCTCGAGCGAGCAGAGCGCAGGCATCGATCAGGTTTCGCGTGCGGTGTCGCAGATGGATGAAGCGACCCAGCAAAACGCCGCGCTGGTGGAAGAAGCCAGCGCCGCCGCCAAATCGCTGGAAATGCAGGCGCAGAATCTGAAGCAGGAAGTCTCGATCTTCAAGATCGGCGACGCAGCGGTATCGCACGCCGGTATTGCTGCTGCAGCGCCGATCCGGACCGCCGCGGCAAAACCTGTAGCAACGGCCAAGCCGCTGGCTGCGCGCGCGCCTGCGGTCAAAGCCGCTCAGGCTTTGCCGCCGGTCGCCAGCGCCAAGAAGCCGGCAGCACGCGGCTCGGTGCATGCCGCCGGCAGCGACGATGAATGGGAAACCTTTTAATTTCGTCCTGTACTGAAACCCGCCCGGTGCCATGCCGGGCAGCTTGCTGGTGCTGCTCAATGGCGCCGCACCGCAGGAACAGGCAAGAAAAAAACGGCGCTTCAAAGAAGCGCCGTTTTCATTTCCAATTGCAGTTTCAATCCTGCCGCCAGCCGATCACATATTCGAATAGTTAGGCCCGCCGCCC
>NZ_JAQQFM010000009.1:0-267949 GCF_046025995.1 Herbaspirillum lusitanum | reverse complement strand
ACACACAACTCCACAGCAAACCCCATCAAAACCACGCCCACTCTGCCTCACAGATGAATTCAACACCAACAAACCCAACAACCAAAACAAAAAGCCCATCCCTACCGGGATGGGCTTTTGTTATTTGAGGCAGCAATGCTATCTACATCCGCCGCTGTCAGCGCAATCAGATTATTGGCATCAGGCGTTTTTGAAATTGGCAGGACGCTTTTCTATAAAGGCCTTCATACCTTCCTTCTGATCTTCCAGCGCGAAGCAACTATAAAACTGGCCGCGTTCATACTTGATGCCTTCCGCCAGCGTCGACTCGTAAGCGCGATTGACCGAGTCCTTGATCATCATCACGACCGGCAACGAAAGATCGGCGATGTTGCCGGCGGCGGTCATTGCCTCTTCAAGCAATTTATCAGCAGGCACGATGCGCGATACCAAACCCGCGCGCTCAGCCTCGACCGCATCCATCATGCGGCCGGTCAGGCACATATCCATAGCCTTGGCTTTCGACACCGCACGCGGCAAGCGTTGCGTTCCGCCGGCGCCGGGCACGATGCCCAGCTTTACTTCGGGCTGACCGAACTTGGCGGTATCCGCCGCGATGATGAAATCACACATCATGGCCAGCTCGCAGCCACCTCCCAGGGCAAAGCCGGCCACGGCCGCAATCACCGGTTTACGGATGCGACGGATGGTTTCCCAGTTGCGGGTGATGAATTCGCCCTTATGCACATCAATAAAGTTAAGGCTGGCCATGCCGAGAATGTCGGCGCCCGCGGCGAATGCCTTTTCGCTGCCGGTGATGACGATACAGCCGATCTGCTCATCGGCCTCGAACGCCAGCAGGGCCTCGCCCAGCTCGCCCATCAAGGCGTCGTTCAGCGCATTCAGCGCCTTGGGCCGGTTCAGACGAATCAGAGCGACCTTGCCTTGCGTTTCAACCAGAATGTTTTCATAGCTCATTGAAGTCTCCTTATATAGGTAAGCAAATCTATTGGATGGCAACCGGATCATTTTAGCCGGATGCCGCCGCCCGCAGGCAAAGCTTGCATCCACCGGGAATTTCATTCGCCCAAGCAAGTCTGATCATATTGAAGATCCCTCTTCAATACACAATAAGGAGGCTTGCATGTTCAAGACCATACTCGTACCGACCGATGGCTCCGAACTCTCGGACAAGGCAATCATCAACGCCATCGACTACGCCCAGCATTGCAATGCAAAAATCATCGGCATCTCGGTGGCCGAGCCGTATCCGTTCTCGCCACTGGCGGAAAGCTCGATGGCCATCGATCCCGCCATGTATGAAGAAAATGTACGCATGCTGGCCGAACAACATGTAAAGAAGATCGCCGATGCAGCGCAAGCCGCAGGCCTCGCTTGCCAGACCACTACCGCGATGTCCTTTGCACCCGATGAAGAAATCGTCAATGCGGCCAAGACCTTCAACTGCGACGCGATCTTTATGGCTTCCCACGGGCGCAGCGGCCTCAGCAAATTATTTCTCGGAAGCAAAACACAGAAAGTGCTGGCGCATTCAACCGTTCCGGTGCTGGTACTGCGTTGATCCTTCATCCGTAGTTAACGAGCGAAACCACTCAAGACAAGCCCCCCCAATCGCCGGCCATTAAAAAAGCCTGACTCACCATAAAGTGAGTCAGGCTTTTGGTTTGCTTGCAGACAACACGACATCACATCTGCTCAGCCCCACCCTTCAGTTGCCGGCCTTCATTGCCTTCGGCAACAAGACCCACGTCATGCCGCGCTGCTTCATCGCGCCGGCCTTGTCCTCCGCCTCGTCGCCAAAGCCCCAGAAGAAGTCGGCGCGCACCGCGCCGCGGATTGCGCCGCCGGTATCCTGCGCCACCATCAGGCGCTGCAGCGGCTTGTCGCTGTTAGGCTGAGTGGTCGCCAGGAACACCGGCGCGCCGAGCGGCACGAATTGCGGATCCACCGCGATCGAACGCTGCGGCGTAAGCGGAATGCCTTGCGCGCCCTTCGGTCCCTTGGATGGATCAGGCAATTTCTCTTCCTTGAAGAAGACATAACTAGGATTCGAATTCAGCAGTTCTTCCTTGCGCGCCGGATTGGCGATCACCCAGGCCTTGATGCCTTGCGCCGACGCCTGCGACAGACTCATCTCGCCTTTGTCGACCAGATAGCGGCCGATCGACTTGTAGGGATGCCCGTTCTGATCGGCATAAGCCACACGCACGGTTTCGCGCGTCTCAGTGATATATACGCGGCCCGATCCCTGCACTTGCAGGAAGAAAGCTTCGACCGGATCATCCACCCACACCAGCTCGCTACCTGCCAGAGCATTGCTCTGCATCAACTCCGCGCGTGAGGGGTAAGGCAATATCTTCTTGCCGACCAGCCTGCCGCGCAGACGCATGTTCTTGAGATCGGGATAGACGCTGCCGAGATCGACCGTCAGCAAATCATCCGGCGCACGATACAAAGGCGTCTGAAATGCGCCGCCGCGCTTGCGCGATCCGCGCAGCAAGGGCTCGTAGTAACCGGTCACCAGGCCGGTGTCGCTGCCGTCTTCGTTGTACATCTGATAGGGCGTGAAGTAAGTCTCGAAGAAAGCGCGCAACAGGCCGACATCCGCCGCATTCACCTGATTGGCTGCGGCGCAGGCTGCACGCCAGTCCGGCCTGCGGCTCAGCACGCTGCAGGATGACAGCACGGCCGGCATGGCTTCGCGCAGGTCGTCCTTGTCCCAGCCCGGCAGGGCGGAAAACGTGGTCGGCCGCATGGTCGGACCGGGCTGTGCCGGCTTGGTCGATTGCGGCGGAGTGGGCGGCGTTTTAGCGGGACGGCCAGGCTCGGTGGTGCTACAGGCCGCCAGCGTCAATGCAACAACGGCGATCAATGCAGGTAGACTGAGGCGATTCTTAAGAGTAGATAAACGAGACAAAGACATCGAGGGAAGATTCATATGTTGTGGTTAATACTGGAAGCCGGCGCCGCCTTCTTCATTCTGGTCCTGATCGTCTGGTGGACCATGTTTTCCGGCCGCAAAAATACTGCACGCAGAGCGCCGGCAAACAAGACATCGCCAAACTCAACGGCAACACCGGCGAAGTCCGATGCCGATACCCAAAACGGCCATCGATGAAAAAGTGCGCTCAATGGAGGTAAGCAGACAAGCGCAGAGCAGGAAAGTGCCGGAAGCGCTCAAATTGATCGGAATCGGCCGAAAGGCGAAGATCCTCGCTCCGGCAACGCTTGCTCAATGCAAGGTGCGCGGCAGGGAAAGAACAAACTCCGGAATCCGCACGTCGAACTGCTCGCCGTCCTCTGCCACGCAGAAGTATTCGCCATGCATGGTGCCCTGCGGTGTTTTCATCGCGGTGCCGCTGGTGTATTCGAACTGCTCGCCCGGCTGCAGGAAAGGCTGATGGCCGACCACGCCGAGTCCGCGCACCTCTTCCACGTGATTGTTGCCGTCAGTGATGACCCAGTGGCGCGAGATCAGCTGCGCCGCTACCCCGCCGCTATTGACGATCGTAATCGCATAGGCAAATACATAGTGTGAGCGCGCAGGATCGGACTGCTCTTCCAGATACTGCGTTTTTACCGTCACCGTAAATTCATACGCGGCCATGCGGATTCCCCAAATTGTCGATACATCAGTGTAGACGAGGATTGCACACGAATTCGCGTCTCAACGCAAGGCTTGCCGAGCCGGCGGATCTCAGGGCGTCACCCGCCGCGGCCCTGCAAACGGTTAAAATACGGCCTCTTTGCTTCTTTCGCCTGTTTTCTTCGGGACCAGCTTGAGTTGCATCAATCGATTTCAGTCAGCCTTCAGCCCATCCATTCAGCCGCCATGCCAACTTATCGTATCGCTCCCAGCATCCTGTCCGCCGATTTCGCCCGTCTGGGCGAAGAAGTCCGCAATGTCGTCGCCGCCGGCGCCGACTTCATTCACTTTGATGTGATGGACAACCATTATGTGCCGAACCTGACCATCGGCCCGCTGGTGTGCGAAGCGATCCGTCCGCACGTGCAGGTGCCGATTGACGTGCATCTGATGGTCAAGCCGGTGGATCGCATCATCCCCGATTTCGCCAAGGCCGGCGCCAATCTGATCACCTTTCACCCGGAAGCTTCAGAGCACACCGACCGCTCGCTGCAACTGATCCGCGACAACGGCTGCAAGGCCGGCCTGGTGTTCAATCCCGGCACGCCGCTGCATTATCTGGATCATGTGATGGACAAGCTGGACATCATCCTGATCATGTCGGTCAACCCCGGTTTCGGCGGCCAGTCCTTCATTCCTGAGGCACTGAAGAAGATCGCTGCCGTGCGCAAGCGCATCGACGAATCCGGCCGCGACATCCTGCTGGAAGTCGACGGCGGCATCAAGATCGACAATATCGCCGCCGCGGCCAAAGCCGGCGCCGACACCTTCGTGGCCGGCTCCGCCATTTTCGGCAAGCCTGACTACAAGGCCGTGATCGATGCCATGCGTGCCGAACTGGCGCAGATCTGAGCACCAGTTCATTCATCTCATCCTATTGCCCGGGCCCTTATGCTGACCAAGATCAAAGCCGCCATCATCGACCTCGACGGCACCATGCTGGATACCGCGGCGGACTTCCACGTCGCCGTCAACCGCATGCGCGCCGACCTCGGACTGTCGCCGCTGGCGCAGCAGACCATCGTCAATTTTGTCGGCAAGGGTACGGAAAATCTGATCCGCCGCGTGCTGGCGGTGGATTATGCGGAAGATGAGGCGCAGCAATACTTCGAGCAGGCGCTGGCCGCTTATACCGAGCATTACCTGCAGATCAACGGCGATTTTTCGGCGCTGTATCCAGGCGTGCTCGAAGGCTTGCAAGCCATGAAAGACAAAGGTCTGCGTCTGGCCTGCGTCACCAACAAACCGATTGCCTTTACCCTGCCCTTGCTGGAAAAGAAAGGCCTGCGCAGCTTTTTCGAGGTGGTGTACGGCGGCGATTCCTTGCCTAAAAAGAAGCCGGACCCGATGCCCCTGCTGCAAGTCTGCAGCGATTTCGGCCTGGCGCCGGCGCAAGTGGTGGCCATCGGCGACTCGTCCAACGACGCGCAAGCCGCGCGCGCCGCGGGTTGCCGCGTGCTCAACGTGCCGTATGGCTATAACCACGGTGAATCTATACACGATGTCGATTCCGATGGTATAGTTCAGACGCTTTTTGAAGCTGCCCAGCAGATTTCAGTACAGTAACAGGCCATACAGAGCAGTACCGGCAAACCGCCACGAATCACCGACACCTACGATCCGCGACCCCATCAATGTTTCGCAACAACAAACGTACCGCTCAACCTACAGCCGCCCCTGAGGCCTGGCTGTGGCGACGCTGGCAATTCCAGGCTCACTGAAGCCTTGCCTCCGGCCGCGCCTGGCGACCGGAACGTTGTTGTAATCCCATCCCGTAAAAAATAAACCGCTGGCGAGAGTCTGCGTCCGGCCCCAGCTGTGTGCCTCTGCATGCACGAGGGCTGAAACGCTGTGTTCTACAATAGCGGTCTGGAGTGAAACATGACCGAACTCGAATTCAAATCGCTGGCCGCTGAAGGCTACAACCGCATCCCGCTGATCGCTGAAGCCTTCGCCGATCTGGAGACCCCGCTCACGCTGTATCTCAAGCTGGCGCAGAGTCAGCAGACCGGCAAGAACACTTTCCTGCTGGAATCGGTGGTCGGCGGCGAGCGCTTCGGACGCTATTCTTTCATCGGCCTGCCGGCCTCGACCAAGCTGCGCTGCAGCGGCGACCGGATCGAAGTGCTGAAGAACGACGTGGTGGTGGAAACCGCACAAGGCAATGCGCTGGAATTCATCGCCGCATTCCAGTCGCGCTACAAGGTTGCGATCCGCCCCGGCATGCCGCGTTTCTGCGGCGGTCTGGCCGGCTACTTCGGCTACGACGCGGTGCGCTACATCGAAAAACGCCTGGCCGACTCGGCCCCGCCGGATCCGCTGGGCCTGCCCGACATCCAGTTGCTGGTGACCGAAGAACTGGCCGTGATCGACAATCTGTCCGGCAAGCTCTATCTGATCGTGTACGCCGACCCGACCCAGCCGGAAGCCTTTTCCAAGGCCCGCCAACGCCTCAAGGACCTGCGCGCCATGCTGCGCCGCGCGGCCGATGCGCCGGTGACTTCGGGCTCAGTACGGACCGAAACCGTCCGTGAGTTCGCCAAGGACGACTATCTGAAGGCAGTCGCCAAAGCCAAGGAATACGTGATGGCCGGCGACCTGATGCAGGTGCAGATCGGTCAGCGCCTGAAGAAATCCTATGTCGATTCGCCGCTGATGCTGTACCGCGCACTGCGTTCGCTGAATCCTTCGCCTTACATGTACTTCTACAACTTCGGCGACATGCAGATCGTCGGCGCCTCGCCCGAGATTCTGGTGCGCAACGAAACCATAGGCCAGACCTCCGACGGCGCCGCGCAAAAGAAGATCACCATCCGTCCGCTGGCCGGCACCCGCCCGCGCGGCTCGACACCGGAACGCGACACCCAGCTGGCCAAGGAGCTGTTGTCCGACCCCAAGGAAATCGCCGAACACGTGATGCTGATCGATCTGGCGCGCAACGACATCGGCCGCATCGCCGCCACCGGCAGCGTCAAGGTCACCGACCAGATGGTCATCGAAAAATATTCCCACGTGCAGCACATCGTTTCCAACGTCGAAGGCATCCTCAAGCCGGGTCTGTCGAATCTGGACGTGCTCAAGGCCACCTTCCCGGCCGGCACGCTATCGGGCGCACCGAAGGTACGCGCCATGGAAATCATCGACGAGCTGGAGCCGACCAAGCGCGGCATCTACGGCGGCGCCTGCGGTTATCTGTCGTTCGGCGGCGAGATGGATGTGGCGATTGCGATCCGCACCGGCGTCATCAAGGACGGCACGCTGTATGTGCAGGCCGCAGCCGGCATCGTTGCCGACTCGGTGCCGGAAATGGAATGGGAAGAAACCGAAAACAAGGCGCGTGCCGTTCTGCGCGCCGCCGAACAAGTGCAAGACGGCCTGGATGGAGAAATCTAAATGCTGCTGATGATCGACAACTACGATTCCTTCACCTACAACATCGTCCAGTATTTCGGCGAGCTCGGAGAAGAAGTGCTGACCATCCGCAACGATGAGATCACGCTGGCCGAAATCGAAAAACTGAATCCGGAACGCATCTGCCTCTCGCCCGGCCCTTGCAGCCCGGGCGAAGCAGGCATCTGCATCGACTTGCTCAAACACTTCTCCGGCAAGCTGCCTATCCTCGGCGTCTGTCTCGGCCACCAGGCCATCGGCGAAGCCTTCGGCGGCAAAGTGGTGCGCGCAAAACAGGTCATGCACGGCAAGACCTCGAAGATCGCGCACACCGGCGTCGGCGTTTTCAAGGATATTCCCAGCCCTTACACCGTGATCCGCTATCACTCGCTGGCCATCGAGCGCGCTTCGCTGCCCGATTGCCTGGAAGTGACGGCCTGGACCGACGATGGCGAAATCATGGGCGTGCGTCACAAGGAGTTCGATCTGCAGGGCGTGCAGTTCCACCCTGAATCGATTCTGTCCGAACACGGACACGCCCTGCTGAAGAATTTCCTGACCGGCAGCGCGCGCTCTTGAGCGCCGGCCGCAACCATCTCCGGGACCAGAACATCATGCCTATCACTCCGCAAGAAGCGCTGCTGCGCTGTATCGAACACCGCGAAATCTTTCACGATGAAATGCTGGCGCTGTTTCGCCAGATCATGAGCGGCGAAATGTCGCCGGTGATGATCGCCGCCCTGACCATGGGTCTGCGCGTGAAGAAAGAAAGCATAGGCGAGATCGCCGCCGCCGCGCAGGTGATGCGCGAATTCGCGACCAAGGTGCCGATGGCCGACACCACCAACCTGCTCGACATCGTCGGCACCGGCGGCGACGGCGCACATACTTTCAATATTTCCACCGCCTCCATGTTCGTGGCGGCGGCTGCCGGCGCACGCGTCGCCAAGCATGGCGGCCGCAGCGTGTCGTCCTCGTCCGGCAGCGCCGATGTACTGGAAGCGCTGGGCGCCGACATCAACCTGCAACCGGAACAGGTCGCGCAATCGATTGCGCAGACCGGCATCGGCTTCATGTTCGCGCCCAATCATCACGCCGCCATGAAGCACGCGGCGCCGGTGCGCAAGGAACTGGGCGTGCGCACGGTATTCAACATTCTCGGGCCGCTGACCAATCCGGCCGGCGCGCCGAATATTCTGATGGGCGTGTTCCATGCCGATCTGGTCGGAATTCAGGTGCGCGTGCTGCAACGTCTGGGCGCGCAACACGCCATCGTGGTCTGGGGCCGCGACAATCTGGACGAAGTCACGCTGGGCGGCGCCACCATGGTCGGCGAACTGATCAACGGCGAAATCCGCGAATACGAAATTCACCCGGAAGACTTCGGCCTCAGCATGTTTGCCAGCCGCAATCTGCAGGTGGCCAATGCGAACGAATCGAAAGAGAAGATTTTCGAAGCGCTGCAAGGCACGCCCGGCCCGGTGCATGACATCGTGCTGCTCAACGCCGGCACTGCCTTGTATGCTGCGGGCGTGGCGAGCTCGATTGCCGACGGTCTGGAAAAAGCCCGCGCCGTCATCGTCTCCGGCGCCGCACGCGCCAAGCTGGATCAGTTCGTGCAAGTCACGCGCCAGCTCGGCGGCAAGCTGTAAGAATGGTCGGAGCGATTGCGACAAGGCTGCGATCGCCCGCCCATTTACATCAACTCCCTGATTCAGATACAGGAACCGCCATGATCGCTCTGCATGATTTGCTCTTGTTCGCCGCCGCTGCGCTGGTGCTGGTGCTCACGCCCGGCCCCAACATGGTGTATTGCGTTTCACGCTCGATCTGCCAGGGCCGTGGCGCCGGCATGATTTCGCTGCTGGGCGTGGTCGCCGGTTTTCTGGTGCACATGCTGGCGGCGGCGTTCGGCCTGACCGCGCTGTTCATGGCGATCCCGCTGGCTTACGATCTGATCAAGTACGCCGGCGCCGCGTATCTGCTGTGGCTGGCGTGGAATGCCGTCAAGCCCGGCGGCAACTCGCCGTTTCAGACGCGCGACCTGCCGCATGACGGCCCGGCGACCTTGTTCCGCATGGGCTTTCTGACCAATCTGCTCAATCCCAAGGTGGCGGTGTTTTACATGTCGCTGTTCCCGCAATTCATTCATCCGGAACACGGCCAGGTGCTGCTGCAAAGCGTGACGCTGGGCGCAACCCAGATTGCGATCAGTTTCAGCGTGAATGCCCTGATCATTTTTTCAGCCAGCGCCATTGCCGGCTTCTTCGCTCACAATCCCGGCTGGCTGCGCGCCCAGCGCTATCTGATGGGCGGCATGCTCGGCGCACTGGCAGTGCGCCTGGCGCTGGATCAACGTAAATAGAACGCAAACAGGAACGCTCATGTCCGACATCCTCAACAAGATTCTCGACGTCAAGGCGGAAGAAGTCCGCATCGCCAGAAAACAGCGTGACCTCGCCAGCCTGCGCCGCGATGTCGAATCCGACGGCCAATTGCGCGCCGCGCTGCGCAGTTTCGAAGGCGCCGTGCGTAACAAGATCGAAGCCGGCAAAGCCGGCGTGATCGCCGAAGTCAAAAAGGCCTCGCCCTCGAAAGGCGTGATCCGCCCCGACTTCAAGCCGGCCGATATCGCCGTCAACTATGAACAGCATGGCGCGGCCTGTTTGTCGGTGCTGACCGATGTGCAATTCTTTCAGGGCTCGCCGGATTATCTGCAACAGGCGCGCGCCGCCTGCGCCTTGCCGGTGCTGCGCAAGGACTTCATGGTCGACATGTATCAGGTGTATGAAGCGCGCTCCTGGGGCGCCGATGCGATCCTGCTGATCGTCGCTGCGCTGGATCACGGCCTGATGGCGGAGCTGGAAGCCTGCGCGCTGGAACTGGGCATGAGCGTGCTGGTGGAAGTGCACGACAGCGCCGAACTGGATGCCGCCCTCAAGCTGCAAACCAAGCTGCTGGGCATCAACAACCGCAATCTGCGCACCTTCGAAACCACGCTGCAAACCACGCTCGACCTGCTGCCGCGCATTCCGTCCGACAAACTGGTGATCACCGAATCGGCCATCGCCACGCCGGAGGATGTGAAGCGTATGCGCGCGGCCAATGTGCACGGCTTTCTGGTCGGCGAAGCCTTCATGCGTGCGCCGGAACCGGGTGTGGAACTGGCGCGCCTGTTTGCCTGATTGCCGGTGCAGGCGCTTGCACGCCTGCACCGCTCAAGCAAGGCCTCAGGCCGAAAATCCACCATCAATCGACAAGCTGGCGCCGGTGATATAGCCGGCTTCCGGCCCCGCCAGATAGGCCACGAAGCTGGCGATTTCCTCATCCTTGCCATAGCGCGGCAGCGCCATCAAACCTTTCAAGGTTTCCGCAAACTCGCCGCTGGCGGGATTCATGTCGGTATCCACCGGGCCTGGCTGGACGTTGTTGACGGTAATTCCACGCGGACCGAGATCGCGCGCCAGACCTTTGGTCAGGCCGACGATGGCCGACTTGCTCATGGCATAGGCCGCGCCGCCGGCAAACGGCATGCGGTCGGCATTGGTGCTGCCGATGCTGATGATGCGCCCGCCCTCCTGCATGAAGCGCACAGCCTCCTGGCTCGCCACGAATACGCTGCGCACGTTGACATCCAGCGTGCGGTCCAGATCTTCCAGCTTGAATTCTTCTACCGAACCCAGCGCCAGCACGCCGGCATTGTTGACCAGAATGTCGAGGCGGCCGAAGGTTTCGGCGGCAATGCTGATGGCTTGCTTGAGCGCCACAGCATCGGAGCTGTCGGCCTGAATTGCCAGCGCCCGGCCGCCGGCAGCTTCCACTGCGGCGACCACGGCTTGCGCCTTGTCCGGCGAGCTGACATAGGTGAAGGCGAGCGTTGCACCTTCCCGCGCCAGGCGCTTGACGATGGCGGCGCCGATGCCGCGTGAACCGCCCTGAACGAAGGCGACCTTGCCGGTCAATGTAGCGTGGCCGCTGAAGAGGGCTGCTGGAGTGATTTGGGTGGTAGTCATGATAGTGCTCCTTGTCTGAATGAAAATTCGCTATGGGCCCCGCGCCATCTGCTTACCGCCTGTGTTTGCCTGTTGTGATTGCGTCGGGTTGGAGCAAGTATCACCCTGTCATTATGTTTCGACTAGATGGCAATCTCTATCTTCTTTTTAAACTATAGGTTTAAAATTGAAAGATGGAATCCATGACCAGCATTGAATGTTTTGTCAGCGCCGCAGAAGCCGGCAGCTTCTCGGCGGCGGCGCGCCGGCTCGGCTTGACGTCGGCGGCGGTCGGCAAGAATGTGGCGCGGCTGGAGACGAATCTGGGCGTGCGCCTGTTTCACCGCAGCACGCGCAGTCTGCGGCTGACCGAAGCCGGCGAGCGATTTTTACAGGAAGTCAGCGGCGGCCTGAGCAGCATCCGCAATGCCGTCGCCAATCTGGCCAGCGCCGACGGGCAGCCGGCCGGCAGCTTGAAGGTCAGCATGGGTACCGGTTTTGGCCGCAGTTATATCGTTCCGCTGCTGGGCCCGTTTCTGGAACGCTACCCGGCCATCTCGCCCGACTGGCATTTCGAGAACCGGCCGGTCGATCTGATCAGCGAAGGTTTTGATGCCGCCATCGGCGGCGGCATAGAACTGCCGCCGGGGATTGTGGCGCGTGAACTGGCGCCGGCGCACCGCGTCTTGCTGGCGGCGCCCGGCTATCTGAGGAATCGGCCGCCCATCAATACGCCAGACGATCTGGCGGCGCATGACGGCATTCTGATCCGCTCGCCGCAAACCGGCCGCATCCGGCCGTGGACGCTACGCAACCGCGAAGGTGCGCAGGCGCCTGTGAGTCTGCAGGTAAAGATGACCATGAGCGATCCCAACGCCGCCTGTGAAATCGCGCAAATGGGCCTGGGTGTGACGCTGGTCAGCATGCCGCATGCCGTGACCTACCTCGACAGCGGCGCACTGGTGCGCGTCTTGCCGGACTGGTATGTCGACAGCGGCGTACTGGCGCTCTACTTCGCGGCCGCCCGGCTGTTGCCGGCCAAGACGCGCGTCTTCATCGACTTCGTCGTGGAGCAGTTCCGCGCACAGCAACTGGCGAAGAAATTTTCCGCGTTTTAATCAGGGTTCGTCTGAGATCTCAGCGCGTACGCGATGGCGCGCGCATGCCGCCGCCGATATTGTCGCCGGCGTCGCGCGCCATGCCGCGATAGCCCTGCACCGACAACAGAATCAGCACACCCGCCATCACGAACGCCCAGTGAAAATCACTGAGCGTGAAATGCGCGCCACCCGCTGCCCCCACAACCGAAGCATCGCCTCTGAAGTAGGCCGCCACGCGCAAAGCCAGCGCACCGAAGGCAATCCCCATGCCGATGGTCATCTGCTGCGCCACGCTCCACAAGGTGCTGGCCGAACTCTTGCGCGCATCGCCGATGTCGGCATAGGCCAGCGTTGCCAGGGTCGAGAACTGCATCGAGCGCGCCAGCCCGTAAACGAATACCGTGATCAGGGTCCAGGCCAGCGGCGAATCAGGCGTCAGCAAACCGCAGGCGCTCACCATCAGGCCGGCGATCACGGCATTGGTCACCGACACCCGGCGGAAACCGTAACGCTGCAGCACCCGGGTGGTGAACATTTTCATCCCGAGATTGCCGAGTGCGCTGGCCAGCAGCAGCAAGCCCGAATGAAAGGCCGACAAGCCGAAACCGATCTGAAACAGCAGCGGCAACAGATAAGGCACTGCTTCGATGCCGATGCGGGTGGCCGAACCGGTGATGATGGTGACCGAAAAGGTCGGGACCTTGAGTGTGGAGAAGTCCAGCAAGGGATGCGCCGAACCTTTGGCATGGCGATAGGCGATCGCGCCGAGCACGATGCCGCCCAGCACGAAGCCGAGCGCGACGGCGATGTTCGACTCCATATGGCTGGCCAGTTCGGTGCCGTACAACAATGAAGTCAAAGCCGCGCCGCTGAGAAAAAAACCGACCAGATCCAGCGGCCGCTTACTGGCGCCGCGCTCATTGCGCACCACCAGCAAGACCGCCGTCAGCGCCGCCAGCCCGAAGGGTACGTTCATCAGAAAAATCCAGTGCCATGAGGCATAGGTGGTGATGAAACCGCCTATCGACGGCCCCACCACCGGCGCCACGATGGCCGGCCAGGTGATGGTGGAGATCGCCTTCATCAACTGATCCTTGCCGGTATTGCGCACCACGATCAGCCGGCCGACCGGCACCATCATGGCGCCGCCCATGCCCTGCAAGATACGCGCGGCGGTAAATTCACCCACGCTGCCGGAGATGCCGCACAGGATCGAAGCCAGAGTGAACACCACAATGGCGGACGCGAACACGGTGCGCGAGCCGAGCCGGTCGGCAATCCAGCCGCTGATGGGAATGAACACGGCCAGCGTCAGCATGTAGGCGGTCATGCCCAGACTCAGCTCGTTGGGGCCGACGCCGAAATCATGCGCCATCTGCGGCAAAGCCGTGGCGATGATCGTGGTGTCGAGGTACTCCATGAAGAAAGTGGCAGCAACGATGTACGGCAGGCTGCCGACGTGCGACTGAGAAGGGCCTGGCTGACCCGGATTGGCTTGGCTGGTGCTCATTATTCTTCCCCGACGGCGGTCGCTGGGAGGGATGCCGATCAGAGCGTGCGTTACCGCGTGATCGGCTGTTTTCAGTCTGGTACGCCGTCGCCCTTGCTGTTAGATGCAGTTAAAGGCAATGTGCCGGAGCGGCAAATTTCAACATTGTCATTTCACCGCGCCGCCTCAAAAAAACGGCAACGCGGGTAGGACACATTCAAAAACAGAGACACATCAGAGATGCAGCAGGTGCATCAGAATCTGAATCACCACCACGCCGCCGATCAGGCCGCCGCCGAAATACACGATGATGCCCAGCAGCATGTTGGTACGGCGCTGCTCGGACACCAGCTTCTTCAGCAGTTCTGCATGTTGCGGCTGATTCTGGCCTTCGGTGTATTGCGTCAAGGCCTGATGCGCCAGGCGCGGCAGTTGCGGCAACAGGCGGCTGTAGCGCGGCACTTCGACCTTGAGCTGTTCGACAAAACCGCGCCAGCCGATCTGCTCGCTCATCCAGCGCTCGAGATAAGGCTTGGCGGTCTTCCACAGATCCAGATCGGGATCGAGCTGACGTCCCAGACCTTCGACGTTGAGCAAGGTCTTTTGCAGCAGCACCAGTTGCGGCTGCACTTCGACATTGAAACGGCGCGAGGTCTGGAACAGGCGCAACAGCACCTGACCGAAGGAAATATCTTTCAGCGGACGATCAAAGATCGGTTCGCAGCAGGCGCGCACCGCCGCTTCCAGTTCATCGACGCGGGTTTCTTTCGGCGCCCAGCCGGATTCGATGTGAGCCTCGGCCACGCGCTTGTAATCGCGACGGAAGAAAGCCAGGAAATTCTGCGACAGATAATCCTTGTCGAAGTCGTTGAGCGTGCCGACGATGCCGAAGTCCAGCGCGATGTAACGGCCGAAGGTTTCCGGCGCCACCGATACCAGGATATTGCCGGGATGCATGTCGGCGTGGAAGAAGCCATCGCGGAATACCTGCGTAAAGAAAATCTCGACGCCGTCGCGCGACAGCTTGCTCAGATCGACGCCTTCATCGCGCAGGCGCTCGGTCTGCGAAATCGGAATACCGTACATGCGCTCCATCACGATCACCGATGAGGAGCAGTAATCCCAATGCATCTCCGGCACCATCAAGAGATCGGAACCGGCAAAATTGCGGCGCAGCTGGCTGGCATTGGCGGCCTCGCGCATCAGGTCGAGTTCGTCGTGCAGATACTTGTCGAACTCGCCGACGACTTCCTTGGCCTTGAGGCGACGGCCATCGGCCCACCAGCGCTCCAGCCAGTCGGCCGCCACGTGCATCAGGCCGATGTCGTTATCGATGGTGCTGCGCATGCCGGGCCGCAAGACCTTGACCGCAACTTCGGTGCCGTCCTTCAGCGTGGCGAAGTGCACCTGTGCGATCGAGGCCGACGCCACCGGCGTGCGCTCGAAACTGGCGAACAATTCATTGGGATGGGCGCCCAGCGATTTCTGAATCTGCAGGATCGCCAGATCGGAATCAAAAGGCGGTACGCGGTCTTGCAGGCGCGTCAACTCATTGGCGATGTCGGGCGGCATGAGGTCGCGCCGGGTCGACAACACCTGCCCGAATTTGATGAAAATAGGCCCGAGATCTTCCAGCGCGCGGCGCAGGCGTTCACCGCGCGGCGCTGAAATATCGCGCCAGAAAAACACCATGTTGATGGCGCGGGCGATGCGCGGCTTGGCGAAACCGGAAGTCGCAATTTCATCCAGGCCGTAGAGGACGGCGACACGCAGAATCTTGAACAGACGCAGAGAGCGCAGCAGCATCAGCGACGCTCCAGTTTTTCGATGCGCTTGGACAGCCGCTCGAGATCATCGCGCAGGCGCACGACATCGGAGGAAAAATCCTGCAGCATGCGGGGACGTATCAGCATCGGTTGTTCTTCCAGAAAATACTCGGCGACGTTTTCCGTCACCTTTTTATGAGTGGCCTGCGCGGTGGCGAGCAAGGAGCGTGCGCCGCCGACCAGCCGCATGGCGGCGACATCGCCGAACAGGCGCGCCAGATCGTCTTCGGCATCCCAGCGCAGGGACTGGCTGAGCTGCGAGATGGCATTGGCAAAATCGGCATCGCCTTGCAGCTTGACGTAAGACACTGCGCGTTCGCGATTGGCGGCGATCAGCGGCAGGTCCGACAGCTTGATATGGATGGTGACATTGGCGACGGCATCGGCTGCCGCTTCGCTCACGTAGCCGTCGGCACTCACCTGCAACCGCAATTGCATGACACCGGTATCAATGCAGGCGACCTTGCCGGCATGCGCGATCAGTTTTTTCTGCGCCCAGGGTTCTTGCGCGAGCAAATGATTGATGACGGCGGCGACAGGTCGCATGGGATTGGCGGACATAAATGCTGAATGAGGAATGGGTGCTGAAATGGCAGAGATCGCTGATGCGCGGTGCTCGACAAATCCGTTGCCGGAAAATAAAACCGCCCGAGACAGCCGGGCGGTTTCAAGTTTAACAGCTTGGCGGCGGCATCAGCATCTCGATGCGCAGCACCTGCATGCACTAAGCTCTAAACCTGCTGGATACCGGCCAGCACCCAACCGCCGCCAGCATTGAGCGGCTTGGACAAGTTCCAGATTTCAGCGAAGGGTTCGGCCGACGCGTCCGGCGCTTCCTTGATCAGACCCTCGAAACGCACGGTCGCCAGATAATCGCTGGCCAGCGTTTCTATGCCCAGCAATTCGGCATTGAGCTGCACCACGTCGGTGGCATTCGGCGATGGGCCGCGTTCCTGCAATTGCAGACGCAGTTCGGCAAACATTTCAGACGAGGTGAATTCGCGGATGTCGTTGATATCGGCCTTGTCCCAGGCCGCCTGCAGGCGGATGAAATAGGTCTTGGCGTTGCGCACGAAACCGGCGGTATCGAAATCGGCAGGAATGCCCCACTTCTCCAGCGTGGCCGGCGCTGCCGCCGTATTGCCTTGATTGTTGCCGTAACCGCCCCCGCCGAAGCCGGAACCTTGCAAGGCCGCCGGCGCCTGGGCACCGACCGGCTCCAGCCGCGAACCGATTTCAGGTGTCATGCCGGCGCTGCCGACAGGACTGACACCCGGCGCCGCATAGGCCGGCTCACGTCCCGGCCCCTGATCGTAGCTCTTGCGCGTGAACAGGCGAATGATGAAGAAAGCGGCGAAGGCCAGCAGGACGATGGTCAGAATCGAACCCATGCCGCCGCCGATGCCGAAGTGCGACAACAGCGCCCCCATGCCCAGACCGAGCAAGGCGCCGCCCACGATATTGCGCCATGGGCTGGCCGGCTTGGCCGGGACACCTTGCGGTGCCGCGGCCGGCGCCGAAGGCTGAGCAGGCGCCGCCGAACTGGATTGACCGGCCGGCCGCGAAGGCGTGGCCTGACGCGAATAATTCGACGATTGTTTACCGAAGGAACCGCCACCCCCGAGACGCTTGGCGTCGGCCGGGGACATCACCAGCGTGACCGAAGTCAGCACCAGCATCAATGCAAGCAAAAACTTTTTCATGTGTCTCTCCTTTCGGTGCGCGGGCGGACTTGCGTACGGCAACGGCAGAGCCCTCTCAACCGCATCAGCATGCAGCCAGGCTGCATCAGCTTGCGCACCTCATTAATTCCGACGGAGCCGACCAGGTGGGCGGTCATCGGTCATTCATTACACTCAACACTTGGCAACGACATTTGCTCAAAGCTGATCGCATTCTTGCCGGGCAAACTTAAGCCAGCCTTAACACCGGTTTACCGATCTGATGGAAACAACCAATCAGGTCGACTTCAATCGGCGGCCTGACTGCGACGGAAATCAGAGCTTGATGCCGGTATGCAAGGCAGCCACGCCGGCGGTGAGGTTAAAGTAATTGACGTTGTCCAGACCGGCATCCTGCATCATCTGTTTCAGGGTCTCCTGATCGGGATGCATGCGGATCGATTCCGCCAGATAACGATAGCTTTCTGCGTCGTTGGCGACTTTCTTGCCCAGCCACGGCAGCACCGAGAATGAGTAAACGTCGTAAGGTTTCTTCAGCGGCTCCCAGACCTTGGAGAATTCCAGCACCAGCAGCTTGCCGCCCGGCTTCAGCACGCGGCGCATTTCGGCCAGCGCAGCATCTTTATGCGTCATGTTGCGCAGACCGAAGGCGACCGATACGCGATCGAAATAGTTGTCGGGGAAAGGCAGTTTCTCGGCGTCGCATAACAGCGTCGGCGTCACCATGCCCTTGTTGAGCAGACGATCGCGGCCGACGCGCAGCATTGATTCATTGATGTCGGTCAGCCAGACTTCGCCGCTCGGGCCGGCCTGTTTGGCAAAAGCCTTGGACAAGTCGCCGGTGCCGCCGGCGATGTCGAGCACCTTGAAGCCGGGACGCACGGCCGCCTGTGCAATCGTGAACGCCTTCCAGACGCGATGCAGACCGGCCGACATGAAGTCGTTCATGACATCGTACTTGGCCGCGACCGAGTGAAACACTTCCGCAACCTTGCGGACTTTGTCTTCTTCGGCGACGGTCTGATAACCGAAATGGGTGGTATTGGTCATGAGCCTGATTCAAAAAATTAATGCTGCGTGAACAACGACAAACACAGCGAAATTAGCCAACGTAGCGCAGCGGCTTTCCTTACATGCACTGCGCAACATGCAAAACGCCATTATATAGGTCTGACATGGCGGCATGCAGACCTGCATCAAACCGCAATGGAGCCGAAACGCGTCGCGAAGCCCGTCCGGCTCTGCCGCCCTGACGCCGACTGCCTTCAGGCATGCAATCGCGCCATGCACAAGGCATCCACATAGCTGCCGTCGCGAAAAGCAAAAGCCTTGTGCTCGCCCTCGGTCTGAAAACCGAACTTGCGATACAAGGCAATCGCAGCCTGATTGTCGCTGAACACGGTCAGCTCCAGACGCTGCACGGCAAGCCAGTTGTCGGCCGCCTCAATCAGTTCGCCCAGCAAGGCCGAACCTATGCCTTCGCCGCAATGCGCATCATGCACCCCCATGCCGATACCGGCGGCATGGCTGCGCCGTCCGACAAAACGGGTCAGGCTGGCCTGGCCGACGATGTGCTGCCCCTTCACCGCAATCAGATTCATGCCACCGGCAGCGGCCGATGTTTCCAGCCATTTGCGAGTCTGCTCCACAGTCTGGTGCGGCATGCGCAAAGTGCCGTTGCGAAAACCGGGGAGGTTGAACAGTTGCGCGATGCCCTCGACATCGGCCGGCGTCGCCGCCCGGATGGTGCAAGCCGGCATCGCGCCGGCGCCTTCGACGCCGCAGAGCGCGCCAGGATCAGTGATGATGTCCGCAGCCATGCCCGCCACCTTCCGCCGTCCGGCCTTGCGCGCTGCCTTGCGGAGCAGCGCGGCCACTGTCGCGCGTGAAGCCGGCGGCTTCCAGCTTTTGCAGATAGCTTTCCCACATCGCGGCCTGATCACGGCCGAGTTGATAGAGGTAATCCCAGGTGTAGATGCCGCTGACGTGACCGTCGGAAAACAGCGGCTTGATGCCGTAATTGCCGACCGGTTCGACGCCGCTGATCTCCACTTCGCGCTTGCCGGTCTGCAGGGTTTCCTGCCCCTGGCCGTGGCCGCGTACCTCGGCCGACGGCGAATAGACGCGCAGCAGTTCGAAGGGCAATGAAAACATCACGCCGTCATCGAACTCGACCTCCATCACGCGCGAGATTTTGCGCACCTTGAACGACACGGGAATCGGAGAAGCACTGGAACTCATGGTTGAACTCGCTGAAGTGAGACTGCGGAAATGGCTGAGACTGTTGCTTGAAATGCGCCGGCCATGCTTTCCTGCGGAAAGGCCGACAGCAACAACACGCCTGAGATAGACGCTGGCCGGGGTTAGCTGAACGGGCGCTGCAGATGAAGCAGAATTACGTCGGGCCGACTCAGCCGACCTGCAAACCCGCCAGCATCAGATGTCGATTGACGGCTTCGCGCAATTGCGGCAACAGACCGCGACGCTGCGCCAGCGCGGCCTCATCTGCCGGACGCCGCGCTTCGGCCCAGACCGGGCTGGGGAAATGGGTATCGTCGAGATAACGTGGAATGACATGCCAATGCACATGCGGCGTCATGTTGCCCAGCGTCGCCAGATTGACTTTCTCCGGCTGCATGACTTCGCGCATCGCAGCTTCGACCGCCCATACGGCGTTGGCGATCAGAGTGCGATCGTTGGCAGCCAGATCGCTCATTTCCTTGACATGGCCGTTCCAGATCACGCGGCAAAAGCCTGGAAAAGAAGGCTCATCGACCAGCACCACGCGGTATTGCGGATGACGCCAGATCACCTCGCCGCCTTCGCCGGTGCACAGTTCACAGGAATTGTTCAGGGTTTCGCTCATGTCATTATCCGATCTTGTCAGCGCGGTCCGTGCCGGTCATGAATGCAGCATGGCGTGCATGACCGGCAGGATGAGTGGTCTGCTTACACCAGCACGCGTTCGATACCGCCGTTGTTGGCGCGTTCCACGTATTCCGGCATCCAGTTTTCTCCCAGCAGATGCTTGGCCATTTCGACCACGATGTAGTCGGCGGTGGTGCCGGAGTCTTCGTTGTAGCGCGACAGGCCCTGGAAGCACGATGGGCACGACGTCAGGATCTTGACGTCGCCGGTGAAACCGTCGGCGCGCACCTTGTCGGCGCCCTTGCGCATTTCTTCTTCCTTGCGGAAGCGCACCTGGGTCGAAACATCCGGACGGCTGACGCCGAAGGTGCCCGACTCGCCGCAGCAGCGATCATTCTTCTCGATCTTCTGCGCGTCGATGGTGGTGATCAGCGAATTCACGGTCTTCATCGGATCCTGCAACTTCATCGGGCTGTGGCAAGGATCGTGATACATGTAGCGGGTACCGCTCACGCCTTCCAGACGCACGCCTTTTTCCAGCAGATATTCGTGGATGTCGATGATGCGGCAACCCGGGAAAATCTTCTCGAATTCATAACCCTGCAACTGATCGTAGCAAGTACCGCAGGACACCACGACGGTCTTGATGTCGAGGTAGTTCAGCGTGTTCGCCATGCGATGGAACAGCACGCGATTGTCGGTAATGATCTTCTCTGCCTTGTCGAAATCGCCGCTGCCGCGTTGCGGATAACCGCAGCACAGATAGCCTGGCGGCAAGACGGTCTGCACGCCGACATTCCACAGCATCGCCTGCGTGGCCAGACCGACCTGCGAGAACAGACGCTCCGAACCGCAACCCGGGAAATAGAACACCGCTTCCGTGTCGGCCGTGGTGGTCTTGGGATTGCGGATGATAGGCACGATCTTGTCGTCTTCGATATCCAGCAGTGCGCGCGCAGTTTTCTTCGGCAGATTGCCAGGCATCTTCTTGTTGATGAAGTGAATCACCTGTTCCTTGATCGGCGCCTTGCCGACCGTCGCTGCCGGTTTCTTGGTCTGCTTCCTGGCGAACTTCTTCAGGATGTCATTACCCAGACGCTGCGCCTTGAAGCCCCAGTCGGTCATCACTTTGCGCGTGGCATTGATGGTGGCCGGATCCTTGGCGTTCAGGAAGAACATCGCGGCGGTCGTGCCGGGATTGAACGACTTCTTGCCCATCTTGCGCAGCAGATTGCGCATGTTCATCGAGACGTCGCCGAAATCGATGTCGACCGGGCAAGGCGTCACGCATTTGTGGCAGACGGTGCAGTGATCGGCCACGTCTTCGAACTCTTCCCAATGCTTGATCGAGACGCCGCGGCGGGTCTGCTCCTCATACAGGAAGGCCTCGACCAGCAGCGAAGTCGCCAGAATTTTATTGCGCGGCGAATACAGCAGATTCGCGCGCGGCACGTGGGTCGAGCACACCGGTTTGCACTTGCCGCAACGCAGACAATCCTTGACGCTGTTGGCGATGGCGCCGATATCGCTTTGCTGCATGATCAGCGACTCGTGCCCCATCAGACCGAAGGAAGGCGTGTAGGCATTCGACAAGTCGGCTTCCATACCCGGCAGGTTCAGCAACTTGCCCTTGTTGAAACGGCCTTCCGGATCGACGCGCTTTTTGTACTCGCGGAATTCACCGATCTCTTCTTCGGTCAGAAATTCCAGCTTGGTGATGCCGATGCCGTGCTCGCCCGAAATCACGCCGTCCAGCGAACGCGCCAGCGTCATGATGCGGGCTACCGCCTGGTGAGCGTCCTGCAGCATTTCGTAGTGATCGGAATTGACCGGCAAATTGGTGTGCACGTTGCCGTCGCCGGCGTGCATGTGCAGCGCCACGAACACGCGGCCGCGCAGCACGCGCTTGTGAATCGCGGTGCACTCTTCGAGGATGGGCTTGAATGCAGCGCCGCTGAAAATCTGACGCAGATGCGCGCGCACTTCCTGCTTCCAGGTCACGCGCACGGTGCGGTCCTGCACCACGTGGAAAACGCTGGCGTCGGGCTGCTCCAGCAGGCGATGCTCGAACACCGGCAACAGCTTGTCCAGCCCCAGTGCCGCCATTTCGTCCTTGGCTGCATGCAGCGGCTTGTCCAGATTGCTCAGGATGTAGGACCAACGCGCATGCACCTTCTCGATCAGCTCGCAGCCTTGATGCACGCGGTCTTCCAGCATTTCCGCTGCGGGGATCTCTTCACCCTCGGCATCATCGCTCTTGCCCAGCGGCAGATTGCCCTTGAGGAAAAAGTTTTCCAGCTCGGCCAGGAATTGCAGCTTGTTCTTGATCGACAGCTCGATATTGATGCGCTCGATGCCGTCGGTGTATTCGCCCATGCGGTTGAGCGGGATCACCACGTCTTCATTGATCTTGAAGGCGTTGGTGTGCTTGGCGATCGCCGCCGTACGCGAGCGATCCAGCCAGAACTTCTTGCGCGCTTCCGGGCTGATCGCGACGAAGCCTTCGCCGACGCGATTGTTGGCCATGCGGATCACTTCTGAAGCGGCTTGCGCTACGGCATTTTCATCGTCGCCGACGATATCGCCGATCAGCACCATCTTAGGCAGCACGCCGCGCTTGGATTTGGTGGCATAGCCGACCGCGCGCAGATAGCGCTCGTCCAGATGTTCCAGACCGGCAAGAATGGCGCCGCCGCGCTTGGTTTCGGCGTCCAGGAAATCCTTGATCTCAACGATCGATGGAATCGCATCGCGCGCCTGGCCAAAGAACTCCAGGCAGACGGTGCGCGTCTGCTTCGGCATCTTGTGCAGAATCCAGCGCGCCGACGTGATCAGGCCATCGCAGCCTTCTTTCTGGATACCCGGCAAGCCTGCCAGGAATTTGTCGGTCACATCCTTGCCCAGACCTTCCTTGCGGAATTTGCGGCCGGCGATTTCCAGAATTTCGGTCTTGAAGACTTCGGTCTTCTGGCCCTTTTCGCCGGGATGCGACCACTCCAGTTTGAAGCGCGCCAGTGCGACATCATGAATCTTGCCGAGGTTGTGATCGAGGCGCGTGACTTCCAGCCAGTCGCCTTGCGGATCAACCATGCGCCAGCTGGCCAGATTGTCGAGCGCAGTGCCCCACAACACAGCCTTTTTGCCGCCGGCGTTCATCGCGACATTGCCGCCGATGCACGAAGCTTCAGCCGAAGTCGGATCCACCGCGAACACGAAGCCGGCCTTTTCAGCGGCGTCGGAGACGCGCTTGGTAACCACGCCGGCGCCCGAGTAAATCGTGGCGTAAGGGGTTTCGAGGCCGGGCAAGACTTCCATCTCGACCGCACCCAGCTGCTCCAGCTTTTCGGTATTGATGACGGCCGACATCGGCGTCAGCGGAATCGCGCCGCCGGTGTAACCGGTGCCGCCGCCGCGCGGAATGATGGTCAGACCGAGTTCGATACACGCTTTGACCAGTCCGGCCATTTCGTCTTCGGTGTCGGGCGTCAGCACGACGAAGGGGTACTCGACGCGCCAGTCGGTGGCGTCGGTCACATGCGAGACACGCGACAGGCCGTCGAACTTGATATTGTCTTTGGCCGTGTAACGGCCCAGCACCTTGGTCGCGCGCTTGCGCAGATCGTAGGTGCTGCGGAATTCTTCGGCGAAATCGGCGATGGCCTTGCGTGCAGCCTTGATCAGCGCTTCCACGCTGGCGCTGCGACGTGTGGCGTCGGCGTCGTTCAGTTCGGATTGCTTGACGTCGATGCGCCGCTTGTCGACCTCGCTCAGGCGGTGGTTCAGCGCTTCAATCAGCGCCGCGCGGCGCTTGGGATTGTCCAGCAAATCGTCCTGCAGATAGGGATTGCGACGCACCACCCAGATGTCGCCCAGGACTTCATACAGCATGCGTGCAGAACGACCGGTCTGGCGCTTGCCACGCAGTTCGTCCAGCAGAGACCAGGACGCTTCCCCCAACAACCGGATCACGATCTCACGGTCGGAGAACGAGGTGTAGTTGTACGGAATTTCACGCAAGCGTGTGGGGGCGCCGTGGGGCGCGTCTGTGAGCAAAGCCTGGATATGTGCGGGGGCGTTCATCAATATAAAGAAAAAATCTGCTGCCGGATGTGCATTTTAGCCTATTGCAGAGAGACGCGAGGGAAAGCCCCTGGTTTTGGCGGGACATGCGAAATGAGTATTTTTCGCATCAAGATATCAACAGATTCGGCCTTGAATCGCGATTTATTGCAGAACAGCATTTAATTTCACAAGCGCATGCACGCCTGGAGCGCATAGCAAAAAACAATTAAATCAATAAAAACAATCAATTTTTATATTTTGATTATAAAAAACTATACTCCACTTCATCAGTAGGGCTGTTGCCCCTTTAATTAGCGGAGAATGTTATGTTGCAAAGTCTGATTACCGAATTCTTGGAAAATCTAGCCATCACCCTGGCCGATTACGCGCAATGCAAGGCGTAGAAGCCGATCAGAAATACCGAACCATTCGTCATCCACATGCCGTCGGTAGTTTTGATCACGTTTTTGTTGTGGATCATTGGAATTGATCACAGCATCCGTCAGGGAGACTGCCATGATACCGGCCCAGTTGAATAAAAATTTCTCGTCACACTCAAGCCCCTCCGCCGCCTCTTCCGATCGGGAAGGACCGCCATCTCAAACCAAAGACACTGACGCGCCCGGGCTCGGAGACAGCCTCACGCTGAACCTGAAACCGCGCCAGATCTTCATGATTGTGGTGGCGCTCGCATTCCTGGTCTTCAAATCTTACGAAAGCCTGCATACCTACTTCGCGGCCAATCCGCGCGTCTGGCAGGCACTGCTGGCCTCGTCCGCTGCTGCCGGCCTGACCGCGCTCGGCGCGCTGGGCGTGTTTTTCACGCGCCGCATTTCGGTCAAGGCGCAGGATGTGATGCTCGGCTATGGCGGCGGCGTGATGCTGGCGGCCAGCGTTTTTTCCCTGATCATTCCGGCCATGAATGCGGCCCAGAGCATCGGCTACGGCAAGAGCGCTTCGGTGTTTCTGGCGGCGACCGGCATCATGCTCGGCGGACTGTTCGTGCTGGCGCTGAATCATCTGATCCCGCATCAGCATTTTCTGGCGATGGCCAGCGACCGCGTAAGCGCGGCCCGCACCAGCCGCATCTGGCTGTTCGTGATGGCGGTGACTATCCACAACTTCCCCGAAGGTCTGGCCATCGGCGTCGGCTTCGGCGGTGAAGACGTAGGCAAAGCCGTCGCGCTGGCGACCGGCATCGGGATTCAAGATATTCCGGAAGGTCTGGTCGTGGCGCTGGCCTTGCGCACGCTGGGATACTCGGCCTGGAAATCGGCTGCAGCCGGCATCCTGTCCGGCATGGTGGAGCCGATCGGCGGCGTGCTGGGCGCACTTGCCACTGGCGTGTCGGCCACCGCCCTGCCCTGGGCGCTGGCCGGCGCCGGCGGTGCCATGCTGTTCGTGATCAGCCATGAAGTGATCCCTGAATCGCATCGGCAGGGGCATGAATCGCAGGCCACACTCGGCTTGCTGGCGGGTTTCGTGACCATGATGCTGCTGGACGTGCTGCTCGGCTGATACGGATAGTAAATAAAAAAAGAGCCGACGCATTAAGGTCGGCTCTTTTCATTCAAGCTGCTGCCACAAAAACCAACTGCCGTTATGCCGGCAAGGCGCCCCAGGATTAACCCAGCATATCCGCCACGCGATGCCAGAACCCGTCCGGCACATTCAGCAGCAACCAGGTCATCAGGATGTAGCGCACGAACTTGCCGATCGCCATGTACATCAGCGAAGGCCAGAACGGCAGCTTGAGCCAGCCGGCCAGCGTGCAGATGGGATCGCCGATCCCCGGCAGCCAGGACAGCAACATGGTCTTGGGACCGAATTTCTCCAGCCAGTGAAACCAGCGCGAAGACCGCTCCTTGGCAAAAGCCTGCTTGGCGCCGTAGCCCATCCAGTAATCGACTGCCCCACCCAAAGTGTTGCCCACAGTCGCGACCAGAATCACCGGCCAGAACATGTCGGCATTGGCCTTGATCACGGCAAACACCGCCGGCTCGGATCCGAGCGGCAATAATGTGGCGGAAATGAAACTGATGAGAAACACCGAGGACAGGCCAACACTGGGCACGGCGAGGACACTCAAAAGCCAGAGAACGGCGGATTCAATCATGCGCAATAAGTGGAAAAGGTGGGTGAAGAAAGCGGAGCAGGCTGGAGAATAATGCAAGCGCAGCCAAAGTTGGCAAAAAAATCACATCGGGCGCTTCCTCGCCTGGTGCGGCAGGATCGGCGGAATCCCCTAGCTGATGCCGAAACATCAGATCTCAAGCTGCATCGAGACTCAGCGCTTTTGCCATCACGCCATCATTGATCGATCCGAGATCGGAGCATGGCCAAGCGCCAGAACAATCCAGTCAAGAATGCCTGGCAGCATCATTGATACGAAAACCACCATAGCCGGCTTCGCGAAGAACCTTCACCTGCTGACAGCGGCGGGTGCCGATAAGGACAAAGCAATAAACCCTATCCGCCCGCCGCAGGTCTCAGGCAAAGCGGCTCCTTTATAATGCTGAGTTCTGCACGTCCTGCAATCAGCTTCAAACCGATCTGTACGGCTGCAAACGCTCACACGCGTCCGCACCCGTCGGCGTAGCTCAGCGACGGCAGAAACCAGACAGATCACCGGCGGCATGCAGCGCCGCGGACGATATGCGCTTTCCCTCCGGCTTGCCGGATTTCATTCACTTTTAATTCCGACTGTGCTTAAACGCCATTCTTCATGACTGAAATGAGTAACGCCAATGAGTAACGATTATCTGCAAAAAATCCTGACCGCCCGGGTCTACGACGTCGCCCAGGAAACACCGCTGGAGTTGGCCAATACACTGTCGCAACGGATTGATAATCGCATTTACTTCAAGCGCGAAGACATGCAGAGCGTGTTCAGTTTCAAGCTGCGCGGCGCCTACAACAAGATGGCGCATCTGACGCCGGCACAACTCAAGCGCGGCGTGATCTGCGCCTCGGCGGGCAACCACGCGCAGGGCGTGGCCTTGTCCGCCGCCAAGCTCGGTTGCCGCGCCGTGATCGTGATGCCGACCACCACGCCGCAGGTCAAGATCGATGCCGTCAAGGCGCGCGGCGGCGAAGTGGTGCTGTTCGGAGACTCCTTCACCGATGCCTACGGCCACGCGCTGATACTGGAAAAGAAACAGAAGCTGACCTTCGTCCACCCTTTCGACGACCCTTACGTGATCGCCGGCCAGGGCACCGTCGGCATGGAAATCCTGCGCCAGCACTCGGCGCCGATTCACGCCATCTTCGTCGCCATCGGCGGCGGCGGCCTGATCTCGGGCGTGGCGGCGTATGTCAAGGCGGTACGCCCGGACATCAAGATCATCGGCGTGCAGACCAGGGATTCCGATGCCATGGCGCGCAGCATCAAGGCCGGTCGTCGCATCACGCTGCCCGACGTCGGCCTGTTCTCCGACGGCACCGCAGTGAAACTGGTGGGCGAAGAGACCTTCCGCCTCACCAAGAAATATGTGGACGACATCATCATCGTCGACACCGATGCCGTGTGCACGGCGATCAAGGATGTGTTTCAGGATACGCGCAGCATCGTCGAGCCGGCTGGCGCGCTGGCGATTGCCGGCGCCAAGGCTTACGTCGAACGCGCCAAACTCGGCAAGAAGCCGATCAGGAATGAATCGCTGGTGGCGATTGCCTGCGGCGCCAACATGAACTTCGACCGCCTGCGTTTCGTGGCCGAAATGGCAGACGTCGGCGAAGCGCGCGAAGCGGTGTTCGCCGTGACGATCCCGGAAGAACGCGGCAGCTTCAAACGCTTCTGCGAAACCGTCGGCCCGCGCAACGTCACCGAATTCAACTATCGCATCAGCGACGCCAAGGCCGCGCACGTCTTCGTCGGCGTGCAGATCAGCAATGCCGATGAAACGGCCAAGATCGCACGCAATTTCGAGAAGAGCGGATTCGGCGTACTGGATCTGACGCACGACGAACTGGCCAAGGTGCACATCCGCCATTTGGTCGGCGGCAAGAGCGCGCTGGCAGAAAACGAATTACTGTATCGCTTCGAGTTCCCGGAACGCCCGGGCGCGCTGATGCGCTTCCTGAGCAACATGAATCCGAACTGGAATATCAGCCTGTTCCATTACCGCAATCAGGGCGGCGATGTCGGTCGCATTCTGGTCGGCATTCAGGTGCCGAAGAAGGAAATGAAGACCTTCCGCGAATTCCTCGCACAGCTCGGTTATCGTCATTGGGACGAGACCGAAAATCCTTTGTACAAGCTGTTCCTGGGCTGAGGCAGCACTTGCGGTGCGCGCCGCCGCCGGTTGCATCGCAAGCACCTGCTGAAGACCCGTTACTATCGATTCAGGAAATATTATGGACAAGCCCACCCCGTCCACGCCAAATCAGACAGCGCCGGACGCTGCCAGCGCCATCGGCCATGCGCCGGAAAATTCGCCGCTGGGCAAATCCTCGGCCTATCCGGATGCCTACGATCCTTCGCTGCTGTTTCCGATTCCGCGCCAGGACAAGCGCGCAGAGCTCGGCATTCACGGCACGCTGCCCTTCTTCGGCATCGACATCTGGACCGCCTATGAAATCTCGTGGCTGAACCTGCGCGGCAAACCGCAGATCGCCATCGCGACCTTCATCGTGCCGGCCGATGCGCCCAATATCATCGAGTCGAAGTCGTTCAAGCTATATCTCAATTCCTTCAATCAGGCGCGCATCGCCGACGTGCAGGAATTGATGGCCACCATGCGCAAGGATTTGTCGTCTGCCGCCGGCGGCAGCGTGCAGGTCTCACTGACGGAGCCGGGGCAATTCGGTTCAGTGAAATTCGGCGAACTGAGCGGCCTGCTGCTGGATCGTCTGGATATCGAAGTGGTGGCCGGCGGACACCCCGACGCCTCCTTGCTGCGCGCCAATCATAGCGACGCGACGGTGGAAGAAACTTTCGTCTCGCATCTGCTCAAATCGAATTGCCCGGTGACCGGCCAGCCGGACTGGGGCAGCGTGCAGATTCACTACGTCGGCGCCCCCATCGATCAGGAACGGCTACTGCAATATCTGATCGGCTTTCGCGAGCACAATGAGTTTCACGAGCAATGCGTGGAGCGCATCTTTGTCGATATCCAGCGCCAGTGCAAACCTCAGAAACTGGCGGTCTATGCGCGCTACACGCGGCGCGGCGGACTGGACATCAATCCATGGCGCAGCAATTTCTCCAGCGCCACGCCGCCCTCGCAATTGCGCAATGCGCGCCAGTAATTCACTGCAATAGAGCAGGTCAATAAAATTCAAGAAATTGTTACCAGAGTTGTCTGCGCCCGGCTTTTCATCGGCGCAGGCGGCAGGCATTTTTCTTGTACTTTTCATTACACTTTGAAGCGCTCCCGCGAAGGCAATGATCGGCCTGTCATTGTGGCGAGCATCTTGAAAATACCTTCAGCCTCTTTACCATCTGAAATATTCCGCTTTACAACCACAATATTTCGCAACAATTTGCCTGCTTAAATAAGCGAGCTCACCATCGACGAAAGGGAATTTTTTCTTAACAATCGCGTCTTTAGTCTGTTGGCACAAGAAGATTGCCAAGTTTCACGCATGTGTTCGAACGTCCTCATTGCGCGAGACATTAGCCCCAAAATCCACTGCTCTGTACATAACAACATGAACAAATATCAATTCGCCCCTCGCTCTTTGCCGCTGCATTCCCAAGCCTTGAATGCAGGCCCGGCTCACTCCCATATCTCCGGCGTCAATGGCATTGACGCAATCACTACACATCCCGCTCAGCATTATGTCGGACTGCTCGCGCAACGTGCCGGCACCGGTTTCATGGCTGCAGCACTGGGCCTGGCGCTATACGGAGGACTGGCCGGCAAGGCGCATGCGGAAGACTACAGCCTGTGGCAAGAAACCAAGAATCATGCCTCGGAAATCTGGGACAAGGGCGATGACGCGATCTATATCTCCGGCTGGGCCCACCATGGCCGCAGCACCTATACGCGTGAAAAGCTGAACGAACTGAATGAACACGCCTGGGGTCTCGGCTTCGGCAAGACCATGCGCAATGAGCGCGGCAACGATGAATCGCTTTACGGTTTCGTGATCAAGGATTCGCACCGCCATCCGCAGATCATGGCCGGCTATGCTTACGAATGGGTATTTCCGATCGGCCATACACCACTCGAACTCGGCATCGGCGGCACCGCCATGCTGATGAGCCGTCAGGATTATTTCGGCGGCGTGCCCTTCCCGGTGCCGCTGCCGCTGGCATCGATCGGCACCAAAAAGGCCAAGGTGATGTTCGCCTATGTGCCACGTCTGTCGTCGAACAAGAACAACGGCGACGTGCTGCTGGTATTCGGCCGCATCGAAATGTAAGTCTCGCGCGACGGGCCTGAACGCATTTTGCAGGCCCGCCGGCAGAGAAAGCGCCGATATCTTGCCGCATTGAAATCAGAATCGCAGCCGACGCCTGTCGGTGTGACATTCGAACAATGTTTCAGGCAACGCCAGGATATCGGCGACCTGCAATCTGGCGCCGGCCCTTCACCGGCGTACATCTCCACCCTCGATTCCATCCAGCTTCAGCGGCAACACGGTCTCTGTCCGGCCTCAAATCGCAGCATTCCGGCTGTTTTTTGCGTCTGTTCCTTGATTTCAATCCGTTGCCGGGCCGCCAAACAGGCCTATAATCCTGTTCAAAAGCCTCACCCGTGTGCATTTCTTCAAGCGTCATGACAAATCTTGCAAAAATCCTGTCTCCGGAAAATGTGGTTCTGGATCTGGAAGTCTCCAGCAAAAAAAGAGCGTTCGAACAAGCCGGACTGACTTTCGAAAACAATAGCGGGGTAGCCCGCTCTACTGTTTCTGAAAACCTGTTCGCACGCGAACGCCTGGGTTCCACGGGATTGGGCCATGGCGTAGCCGTTCCGCACGGCCGCATCAAAGGACTGAAAGCGCCGCTGGCGCTGTTCATGCGTCTGGCCGAGCCGATTCCCTTCGAATCGCCGGACGGTCAACCGGTCAAACTGTTGATCTTCTTGCTGATCCCGGACAACGTCACCCAGCAGCATCTTGAGATCCTGTCGGAAATCGCGCAGATGTTTTCGGACGATGCCTTCCGCACCGTGCTGGCCACCGAAACCGATCCCGCCGCCGTCTATTCGCGCATCGTGACCTGGCAGCCTTCACTGGAGAAAGCCGGCTGAGACCGGACGCAAGCTGAGGTGCCAGCTTGAGGCGCCCGGCCTTTTCGCCTCACACGCATCACATCGACCTGCCCTGCTCCGCGGCGGCTCACCATCAGCAGCCTGAACATTTTCGTCAAGACGGATCGGATTTACATGCCCAATTATTCTGCGTTGTCGATACAGCAGCTCTACGAAGAAAATCGCGAGTCCTTGCAATTGGGCTGGTTTGCCGGTTTCCCAGGCGGCGAGCGCCTGATTTCCGGCGATGCCGTTTCCGCCGCCGATCAGGTCGGCCACCTGAATCTCATCCACCCCGGCCGCATCCAGGTGTTCGGCCATCAGGAAACCGAGTATTACCAGCGGCTCTCGAATACCTCACGCGCTTATCAGACCGCTGAACTGGTGGCCGGCGAGCCGCCCGCCTTCATCATTGCGCAAGGCCTGTCGACGCCGGCGGACATCCTGACGATCTGCGACGAAAAGAATATCCCGCTGTTTTCCACGCCCTTGCCGGCGGCGCAGGTGATCGATTATCTGCGCGTGTATCTGTCCAAGAAACTGGCGCAGCAAATCACCATGCATGGCGTGTTCATGGACGTGCTCGGCGTCGGCGTGCTGATCACCGGCGAATCCGGTCTGGGCAAGAGCGAACTGGGTCTGGAACTGATCTCGCGCAGTCACGGCCTGGTGGCCGATGATGCGGTCGAATTCGCGCGCATCGCGCCCAACATGATCGAGGGGCGTTGCCCTTCGCTGCTGCAGAATTTGCTGGAAGTGCGCGGCCTCGGCCTGCTCGACATCAAGGCCATCTTCGGCGAGACCGCGGTGCGCCGCAAGATGCGCCTGAAGCTGATCGTGCATCTGGTCCGCCGCAGCACGCTGGAAGAAAATTACGAGCGCCTGCCGCTGGATGCGCAATACGAAGAAGTGCTGGGCTTGCCGATCCGCAAAGTGGTGATTCCTGTGGCGGCCGGCCGCAATATCGCGGTGCTGCTGGAAGCCGCAGTACGCAACACCATTCTGCAATTGCGCGGTATCGATACGCTCAAGGAATTCATTGAGCGTCAGCGCAAGGCCATGAACGGCGAGTGATATGAAGAGTAATACAAAAACGGCAAGCCGGCGCGGTGGATGTAAAGAAAGAAGCGAAAATTAAATTTCTCACACGCTAAGAATTGCGGCTGCAACTGCCGATCCCGCGCACTCAGCGCAATGTAAGCCGGTGCTGGAATAGTAATGATTCCGCGCTGACAGTCTGAATTCATACGTTATCATTGGGCACATGAAAATCGTACTGATCACGGGCATCTCCGGCTCCGGCAAATCCGTAGCACTTCATGTGCTGGAAGACGCCGGCTATTTCTGCGTCGACAATCTGCCGCCCTCATTACTGTGCGCGCTGGTCGAGACCCGCATCAAGGAAGGAGCCAGCATGCTGGCCGTCGCCACTGATGCCCGCAGCGCCGATTCACTAGCGACTTTGCGCACCGACATCGAACAGCTGCGCGGCGAAGGTCATGAAGTCAAAGTGTTCTTCCTGACCGCCTCCGACGAAACTCTGATCACCCGCTTTTCCGAAACCCGCCGCAGCCATCCGCTGTCGCACAGGCTGCTGCCGGGACGCAATCCGGCGGACCGCCTGACGCTGACCGAATGCATCGCCGCCGAGCGCGACATGCTGGGCGAATTGAAGGATCTGGCGGAAATTGTCGACACCTCGCAGTTCAGCGCCAACAAATTGCGCAGCTGGATCAAGGGGCTGGTGGAAGTCGAGCGTTCACCGCTGACTTTGCTGTTCGAATCCTTCGCCTTCAAGAGCGGCCTGCCGCTGGATGCCGATCTGGTGTTCGATGTGCGCATGCTGCCCAATCCGCATTACGATCGCGATCTGCGACCGCTGACCGGACGCGATCAGCCGGTCATCGATTTCTTGGACAGCTACCCCGAGGTTGCCGATCTGATGGCCGACATCCGCAACTTCGTCGGCAAGTGGCTGCCGTCTTTCAAGGATGACAACCGAAGCTATGTGACGGTGGCCATCGGCTGCACCGGCGGTCAGCATCGTTCGGTCTACATGGCGGAAAAACTGGCCATGCATTTCCGCGCCACCGATCAGGTGATCTGCCGCCATCGTCAATTGGATTGATCGATTGAGCCTGCTGCATTCCGTCTTTAGATCACGATGAAGTCCGACTGATCTCAAAAAAAACGCTTTGAGCCGGCCAGCTCAAAGCGTTTTTCTATTTGCCTCGCTGTCCATGCCGCAATGACACACGCCGCGGTAGCGGCTCAGATATGCGTCAGCAGGTCGTCGGTGCGGAACACACCCAACAATAATTTTTTCACCGGCGCCGGCAGCGGCGCATCGGCCAGCCGCGCTATCGGATACCACATCAGCCCGTGCTGCGCGATACGCGCACGACACGCAGACAAGGCAATCTGATACGGCGCGACATGCAGCTTGAAGTGGGTAAAGACATGCGAGAAAGCTTGCAGCTTGCGGCAAGCTTCCATCTCGCCATATGGCTCGACCAGCGTCGCCACCGCGGCATCGAACTGATCGGCATCCGACACCGCGAGCTCCGGCAGCGACAGCAGCCCGCCCCAGATGCCGCTGTCGGGCCGCTGTTCCAGCAAGATCTGACCGTCATGGCCGATCACCAGCATCACGGTTTCTCTTTCCGGCACGGCTTTTTTCGGCTTGCGGACCGGCAGCTCGCTGACCCGGTTCTGCGCCAGCGCCACGCAGCGCGACGCCAGAGGACATTTGCCGCAGGCCGGCGAACTGCGCACGCACAAGGTAGCGCCGAGATCCATCAGGCCCTGTGTATACGATTCGATATCGGTTTCCGGCAGCAAGGCAACGGCGCGCCGCCACAGCTTGTCTTCGATAGGTTTGGCGCCCGGATACCCCTCCACGCCGAACACGCGCGCAAAAACACGCTTGACGTTGCCGTCGAGAATCGCCGCGCGCCGGCCATACGAAAACGCTGCAATCGCCGCCGCGGTCGAACGACCTATGCCGGGCAGATCGGCCAGCAGCTCAGGATCGTCCGGAAAACGTCCACCGTACTCGGCCACCACCCGCTGCGCGCATTTATGCAGATTGCGCGCCCGCGTGTAATAGCCCAGCCCGCTCCACAAGGCCATCACATCTTCCGAAGGCGCTGCGGCCAGGCTGGCGACGTCGGGGCAACGATCCAGAAAGCGTGCGTAATAGGGAATCACGGCACTGACCTGGGTCTGCTGCAGCATGATTTCAGACAGCCAGACGCGATAGGCATCTTGCGTCTTTTGCCACGGCAAACTATGCCGGCCATGTTTTTTCTGCCAACCGATGACGGCGGCCGAAAAACCCGGGTCGTGATATTGCTCGCTCAGCAGCGCCGTCTCGGCCCCGCTGCTCTCGGCTTTCTTGCGTCCGCGCTTGCTTGCCGGCGCACTTTCATCAAGAAGACGTTTCATCGCTGACAGTTCACGCAATAAAAGGTGGAACGCTGGCCTTGCTTGATCTGGCGGATCGGCGCGGCGCAAATGCGGCAATCGAGGCCGGTGCGGTTGTAGACGAAATAACTTTGCTGAAAATAGCCGGACTGGCCGTTGACCGCGATGAAGTCGCGCAGACTGCTGCCGCCCTGTTCGATGGCAGCGGCCAGCGTCTCGCGGATGGCATCGACCAGACGTTCATAGCGCGCCAGGCTGATCTTGTTGGCCGGCGTCTTGGGATTGATGCGCGCCTTGAACAGACTTTCGGACGCATAGATATTGCCGACGCCGACCACGATGTCGCCGGCCAGCAGCACCTGCTTGATCGGCGCGCTGCGCTTGCGCGTCTGACGCCACAGCTCAAGCGCGGAGAATTTGTCTTCCAGCGGCTCCAGCCCGAGACTGCGCAGCAGCATGTGTTCTTCGACCGAACCATCCAGCGCGTCATGCCACAGCACCGCGCCGAAACGACGCGGATCAGTCATGCGCATGACCTGCGAGCCCACCAGCAGATCGAAGTGGTCGTGCTTCTGCGGCGCGATGCCCGGCGGCAAGATGCGCAGGTGGCCGGACATGCCCAGATGCACGATCAGCGTGCCGTGGTCGAAATTGATGAGGAGGTATTTACCGCGGCGGCCGGTGCTGCGAATCAGCTTGCCGCTCAGCAGTTGCGCCAGCTCCGGCGGAAACGGCCAGCGCAATCCGGCATGCCGGGTCACGACGCCGACCACGATCTGGCCCTCGAGATGGGGCGCCACACCGCGGCGGGTTACTTCTACTTCTGGCAATTCTGGCATCGGAGTACGTCGGTTCGCGTCTACTGGAAAGGCGACTATGATAAAACAGATGTTGCCGCATGGTTTACACTCGCTTACAGCACCCGTAACGCGGTTCAGCGTAAAATCAAAACTCCCGAAAACTCAGGATCACGCCTTGAAAAAAACTCTCGCCATTTTAACGAGTTCGCTGCTGCTGTCGGCTTGCGCCAGTTTCCAGCAGGCCAACGACAAGATGGCTGCCGAAGCTGCGCAGGACAACAAGAGCGCGCCCGCCAAGACTACAGCGGCCAATGCGCGCAAGAAAACGCCCAAGGCCAAGGTCCAGCAGCAAGATGATCCGCTGCCGGCGGTGGAGTTGAACGAAGAAGTGTTGTTCAAGGTGCTGAGCGCCGAAATCGCCTTTCAGCGCGGCCAGTGGCAAGCCGCTTATGTGACGATTCTGGGCGCTGCACAGCAGACCCGCGATCCGCGCCTGGCCAAGCGCGCGGCCGAAATCGCGATTGCCGCGCGCCAGGCGCCCGAAGCCCTGGTCGCAGTGCGCCTGTGGACTGAACTGGCGCCGCACTCCGACGAAGCCCTGCAAAATTATCTGGGCCTGATCATGCTCAGCGACAGCGTCGATGAAATCGAGCCGCTGCTGACGCAACGCCTGGCCGACGCAGCACCGCAAGCGCGCGGGCCGATGCTGCTGCAAATTCAACGTTTGCTGGCGCGCGCCAAAGACAAGAATGCCAGCTTCAACATTCTGCAAAAGGTCGCGCAACCCTATCCCGAGCTGATGGAAAGCCATCTGGCCCTGGCGCAAGGCGCCTTCAGCATCGGCGACAACGACTATGCGCAACGCGAAGCGCGCGCTGCACTGAAGATCAAGCCCGACTCCGAACTGGCGATTCTGACGCTGGCGCAAGTCACGCCGGATGCCAAGGATGCAATGAAGCTGGTAGCGGATTTCGTCAAACGCTATCCGAATTCGCGTGAAGTGCGCATCGCCTACGCCCGCGGCCTGGTCGAGCAGAAGCAATACAAGGATGCGCGCGCCCAGTTTGAGGCGCTGCTGAAGGAAGACGGTGAAGATCCGACCACGCTGTTCGCGCTGGGCGTGCTGAGCGCACAGACCGATCAGTTGAAGGACGCTGAAAATTATCTGCAACGCTATCTGAAGATATTGGCGGCGCAACCGGAAGATGACCGCGATCCTTCGCAGGCCGCGCTGCTGCTCTCGCGCATCGCCGAAGAACGCAAGGATCCGGATGCCGCGCTGAAATATCTTGACGTGGTCGAGCCGGGCAATGACGGTTACGTCAACGTACAGATTCGCCGCGCCCAATTGCTGGTGCAACGCGGCGACGTCGACGGCGCACGCACTGCGCTTGAGCTGGCGCAAGGCGAAGCCGGTACGGATGGCGAACAGCTGCAGCTGCTGCAGGCCGAATCGGTACTGCTGCGCGACAGCAACCGCTCGAAGGAAGCCTCCGAAGTACTGAAAAAGGCGCTGGAACGTTTCCCCAACAATACTGACCTGCTGTACGACTACGCGATGGTCGCGGAAAAACTCAGCGACTACACCGAAATGGAGAACTCGCTGCGCCGGGTAATGAAGCTGGCGCCGGGCAATCAGCACGCCTACAACGCGCTCGGCTATTCACTGGCGGATCGTAATGTACGCCTGCCGGAAGCACTGAGCCTGATTCAGAAAGCGGCCGACATGGCGCCGGAAGATGCTTTCATCGCCGACAGCCTGGGCTGGGTGCAATACCGTATGGGCAAGCTGAGCGATGCCGAGACGCAGATGCGCAAGGCTTACGGCCTGCGTCCCGATCCTGAAATCGGCATCCATCTGGGCGAAGTGCTGTGGGCGCAAGGCAAGCAGGACGAAGCGCGCAAGGTATGGCGCGAAGTCCGCGCCAAGGATCCGCAGAACGATATGCTGAAGAGCACGCTGCTGCGCCTCAACATCCAGTTGTAAACGTTGCTGAAATCCGGTTTGATGAAACAGTTGATGAAGATGGCGTGGTTTTCCTTCGATCGCAGCGCGGCGGCTGGCGGCCGCGCTGCGGCACTTTCCTGTTTGCTGGCTGCCAGCGCATTGCTGGCCGGTTGCGCCGGCATGTCCGGCGCGCCGGATAGCATGGACAAGGCCACGCCCTTGACTACCCGCAGCTATCAGGAAAAACTTGACCTGAACGGGCGCCTCTCGGTGCAGTACGAGCAAAACAATCAGCCGCAAGCCCTGCATGGCAGCTTCATCTGGGCTCAGAGCGCGCAACAGACTTCGCTGGAATTGTTGTCGCCGCTGGGCCAGACCATGGCGACCATTGACGTCAAACCCGGTATGGCGACGCTGATGCAATCCGGCCAGGCGCCGCGTATGGCGGCCGATGTCGATACGCTGACGGCCGAAACGCTGGGCTGGCCGCTGCCGGTTTCCGGCTTGCGCCACTGGCTGCAAGGCTTCGGCACCGATGCCGTCGGCAAGCCTTTTCAGGCAGTGCCCGGCGAAGCCGGCTCCAGCTTCACTACCCGCGATGGCTGGCGCCTGACTTACTCCAACTGGGAAGCGATTGACGGTCAGAGTCGTCCGAAACGCATCGATCTGGCGCGCGACACCGCGCAAGCCGGACCAGTCTCCATCCGCATCGTCATCGATAGCTGGAAAACTCCCTGATCACGTTTTGACCCCATTCATGTCTGCCTCAATGCTCGCCTGCCCGGCTCCGGCCAAGCTGAATCTGTTCCTGCACGTCACCGGCCGTCGCGCCGATGGCTATCACCTGCTGCAATCGGCATTTCAATTGATCGATCGTTGCGACACGCTGGATTTCCGCGTGCGCGATGACGGCCAGATACTGCGCACCAACGATGTCACCGGCGTGCCGGCCGAAACCGATCTGGTGATACGCGCGGCCAGGCTGCTGCGTGAAGCGGCGGGTCGCCCCGAACTGGGCGCCGACATCAGCGTGAACAAGAATCTGCCCATGGGCGGCGGACTCGGCGGCGGCTCTTCCGACGCCGCCACCACCTTTCTGGTGCTCAATCATTTATGGCAGACCGGCATGAGCCGTAGCCGTCTGATGGAGCTTGGTCTGCAACTGGGTGCGGACATCCCCTTCTTTTTATTCGGCCGAAATGCCTTCGCCGAAGGTGTCGGCGAGACGCTGAGCCCGCTGGAAACAGCGAATTGCTGGTTCGTGGTGATCGAACCTGGTGTTTTTGTACCTACTTCGATAATTTTTTCATCCAACCAATTGACAAGAGATTCCAAAGTCGTCAGAATAACGGACTTTCCTGATGCCACAAATCAAATTGATTCGGGCTTCGGAAGAAACGACTTGGAAATGGTGGCAACCAGACATTTCCCGGAAATTGCAGAAGCCGTCAAATGGCTGAGCAAATTCGGAAATGCCAGAATGACCGGATCCGGCGCCTGTGTTTTTTGTGCATTCAAGCAAGAAGACGAGGCAGACGAAGTGCTGAAACAGATGCCTTCGCGCTGGAAAAGCTGGAAAGCCAAAGCGATGCAGGAACATCCTCTCGCCCATTTGACAAGTGCGTAACCAAGAATTGGTCTGACGAAGAAATGCTGCAGCAGTGATGATCCACGATCCACGCGCAGCAAGAAACGGCAGGCAGCAGATTGTGTAGGGGAATCGCCAAGTTGGTTAAGGCACTGGATTTTGATTCCAGCATTCCAAGGTTCGACTCCTTGTTCCCCTGCCATTAATACTTGGACCACATCGTCCGATAGAAAAAACAAGCCGCCAATGTGAGACTGAACAGTCAAGCATTGTCGGCTTTTCGACTTTTTAACGATAGCATTCAGGGATACCCACATGGCATACGAGAACCTGATGGTTTTTACCGGCAACGCCAATCCGGAATTGGCACGCGGTGTCGCCGATAAATTAGGTATCCCCCTGGGCAAGGCTAACGTCTCCAAATTCTCGGATGGCGAAGTCATGGTCGAAATCAATGAAAACGTTCGCGGCAAAGACGTTTTCGTGCTGCAGTCGACCTGCGCCCCGACCAATGACAACCTGATGGAAATCATGATCATGGTCGATGCATTGAAGCGCGCATCGGCCGGTCGCATTACCGCAGCTATCCCCTATTTCGGTTACGCCCGCCAGGATCGCCGCCCACGCTCGGCGCGTGTTGCGATCTCGGCCAAGGTGGTGGCCAACATGTTGCAGGAAGCCGGCGTCGAACGCGTCCTGATCATGGATCTGCACGCGGATCAGATTCAAGGCTTCTTCGACATTCCGGTCGACAACATCTATGCATCGCCGATTCTGCTGGGCGATCTGGTCAACAAGAGCTACGACGACCTGCTGGTGGTTTCGCCGGACGTCGGCGGCGTGGTGCGCGCACGCGCACTGGCCAAGCGCCTGGGTTGCGATCTGGCGATCATCGACAAACGTCGTCCGAAGGCCAATGTCTCGGAAGTGATGAACATCATCGGTGAAGTCGAAGGCCGCAACTGCGTGATCATGGATGACATGGTCGACACCGCCGGCACCCTGACCAAGGCTGCTGAAGTATTGAAGGAACGCGGCGCCAAGAAGGTGGTGGCTTACTGTACGCACGCCGTGCTGTCCGGCCCGGCCATCGACCGCATCAGCAATTCGCCGCTGGATGAACTGGTCGTCACCGACACAATTCCACTGTCGCCGGCAGCGCGCGCCTGCACCAAGGTGCGCCAGCTGACCTGCGCCGATCTGCTGGCCGAAACCTTCAAGCGGATCACCAAGGGCGACTCGGTCATGTCGCTGTTCGCTGAGTAAGATTCGAATTCGCCTCGCCGCAGAACACTGCGGCGAGGTTTTTTAATATTCCCTGGTCGCGGGGAATATATATCAAGCAAGGCCAACGTCGGCACAGCTGACGCGTTTTGCAAACATTGGAGTTTCAAATGAAAGTTATCGCATTTCCACGCACATTGCAGGGGACCGGAGCGAGCCGCCGCCTGCGTATTGCTGGCCAAACACCTGGCATCGTCTACGGCGGCACCAGCGCACCGGTCAACATCGCTCTCGATCACAACGCGCTGTACCACGCGTTGAAGAAAGAAACCTTCCACTCCTCGATCCTGGATCTGGAAATCGAAGGCAAGGTTGAGCAAGTTCTGCTGCGCGACTTCCAAGTCCACGCGTACAAGCAACTGGTTCTGCACGTTGACTTCCAACGCGTCGATGCATCGCAAAAGCTGCACACCAAGGTGCCTCTGCACTTCATCAACGCTGAAATCTCGCCAGCAGTGAAGCTGTCGGCCGGTATCATCAGCCACGTGCAGTCGGAACTGGACGTGTCCTGCCTGCCTAAGGATCTGCCTGAGTTCGTGGAAGTTGATCTGGCCAAGCTGGAAATCGGCCAATCGATCCACCTGGCTGACCTGAAGCTGCCAAACGGCGTGAATGCCGTGAGCCAGGAAAACCTGACCATCGCTACTGCAAGCGTGCCAGCCGGCAAGGTTGAAGCTGCAGGCGAAGCTGCTGCAGGCGAAACACCAGAAGCCAAGTAATATCAGGCTTGCATGTAAAAAAACCCGCTTCGGCGGGTTTTTTCATGTCTGCGTTTTAGTCAGCGCGGATGGCGCGACCAACATCGCCATGCAAAACAAAACGAGGCAAGCAGATTCGATATCTGCTGCCTCGCCACGACAGGACTTTATTTCTCCAGCTTCAGCCAGGCTTCGCGTTGACGCACCACCGCCACCGGCTTGCCGATGGCATTCAGTCTGACCTGCGGCGCCGAGTCGGCTTTCAGCTTGACCGAAAACTCCATCAGTTCATCACGCCGGAAGGCATGCACGCGCACCGTGTCATTCACACGATAGCGCGCCAGCAAACCATCCACGCCGGTCGGCGGAACGCGCAGGCCGTCGAGCGCCACCAGCTTGTCGCCGGCCGACATGCCGGCGATGTGTGCCGGCCCGCCTTCATACACGCTGGCCAGCTTGGCGTCGCCGTTGTCGCGCGTCACGCGCACGCCGAAGGCCGGTTTCGCCGCAGCATCGTCATCGGCGTAGGCAACGCCGAAGGGCGCCAGCAAAGTCTGCAGCGGCACATCTTCCGTACCCAGAATGTAGCGTTCGACATAGCGCTTGAGACTGACGCCGGAAACGCGCTCCATCAATCCCAGAATCTCATCTTCGCCGACGCCCTTGCCGCCGCTCGCTGTATAAAAGTCGCGACCGAATTCCTGCCACAAGACGCGCATCACATCATCCAGCGAGCGCTTGCCCTTGCTTTCGCTCCGGATGGTCAGATCCAGCCCCAGCGCCACCAGCGAACCCTTGGTGTAATAGCTGACGATGGCGTTCGGCGCGTTTTCATCCTGGCGATAATATTTGACCCAGGCATCGAAGCTGGACTCGGCCACGCTTTGCTTGCGGCGGCCGCTGCCGCGCAAGACGCCGTTGACGGTCTTGGCCAGCATCTTCAGATAAGTGCCGGTGTCGATCAGGCCGGTACGCACCAGGAACAGATCGTCGTAATAGCTGGTGAAACCCTCGAACAGCCACAGCAGCGAGGTGTAATTTTCTTCGCGCAAATCGTAGGGCGCGAACACCGCCGGCTTGATGCGCTTGACGTTCCAGGTGTGAAAATATTCGTGGCTGCACAGGCCGAGATAAGTGCGGTAGCCGTCGGTCTGCTCGTCCTTGCCCTTCACCGGCAGATCGCTGCGCGCGCAGATCAGGGCCGTCGAGGCGCGATGTTCCAGACCGCCGTAACCATCGCCGACCGCCAGCGTCATGAACACATAGCGCGACATCGGTGCACGTTTGGTCTTGGGCTCGAAGAAAGCAATCTGCGCTTCGCAGACCTTTTTCAGATCGTTGCTCAGACGCGCCAGATCGAGATTGGGCACCTGGCCGGTGATCACAAAGTCATGCGGCACGCCATGCGCGGTAAAGGTGACCAGTGCAAACGCACCCAGTTCGACCGGGTGATCGATCAGTTCGTCGTAGTCGCCCGCGACATAGGTGCCGAAACCGTAGCGCTTGGCTTTCAGCTCGGGCAAGGCGGTGGCGACACGCCAGCGCTTGAATTCATCGCCCTTGGGCTTTTGAATATCGACCACATGCGGCGCCTGCTCATGACCGTGCACGCACAGAAAGACGCTGGTGCCGTTGAAAAAGCCATGGGTCTGATCCAGATGCGCGGTGCGTACCGACAAATCCCAGGCGTAGACCTGATAACTCAGCGTCAGCGCGCCCGTGCATGGCACGGCCTGCCAGGTGTGCTTGTCCAGCTTTTTCAGCGACAGCTTGCGGCCATTGGCGCTGGCGCGGATCTGCACGATGTTCTTGCCGAACTCCCGGATCATGTAGCTGCCGGGAATCCAGGCCGGCAAGGAAAATATCTGGCCCTCCGGCGCCGGCGTATCCACCGTGACGGTGACATCGTAAAGATGGGAAGCGGGGTCGTGGGAGGTAATGCTGTAGCGGATCGGAGTAGCCATATCGGTCTGTGTGCCTGAAGGGTGACCTCCGCATTTTACTTGAGCGCGCCAATAAAAAAACCGGACAGATTGTGGTCTGTCCGGCTGTAAGGTCAAATGAAGACTTTGCGGCTGGCGTCCGATTCGAAATCAGCGCGCAGCTTGATGCTTAGTTAGCGTGGCAACAGCGATGCACCCTTCAGATACTCGTCGACTGCGCGTGCGCACTGGCGTCCTTCACGGACGGGAGCCGGATCAACGAAACAGACCTGCGTCTGTTTCGTCCGGCGAGCGCTGCGATGGCTTGCAAGCCATCGCCGGGCGATCCATTAACGTGGCAGCAGCGAAGCACCCATCAGATATTCATCTACCGCGCGTGCGCACTGGCGTCCTTCACGGATCGCCCACACCACCAGCGACTGGCCGCGACGCATGTCGCCTGCGGCAAATACCTTGTCGACCGAGGTCTTGTAGCAGCCATCGCCGTCAGTCGTGGCCTTGGCGTTGCCGCGCTGATCCTTGTCGACGCCGAAAGCGTCCAGCACCTGCTGCACCGGCGACACGAAACCCATCGCCAGCAAGACCAGATCTGCCTTCATCTCGAATTCCGAGCCCGGCACTTCCTGCATCTTGCCGTCCTTCCATTCGACGCGCGCAGCGATCAGCTTTTCGACCTTGCCGTTCTTGCCTTCCAGGCGCTTGGTGGCGACCGCCCAGTCGCGGCTGCAGCCTTCCTCATGCGAGGAAGAAGTGCGCAGCTTGGTCGGCCAGTAAGGCCAGACCATGGGCTTGTTTTCGGTTTCCGGCGGTTGCGGCATCAGTTCGAACTGCGCCACCGACTCGGCGCCATGACGGTTCGACGTACCGACGCAGTCGGAGCCGGTATCGCCGCCGCCGATCACGACCACGTGCTTGCCGGTGGCCATGATCTGGCTCTTCAGCTTGTCGCCGGCGTTGACCTTGTTTTGCAGCGGCAGGAAATCCATGGCGAAATGCACACCCTTCAGCTCACGGCCCGGCACCGGCAGATCGCGCGGCTGCTCGGCGCCGCCGGCGATGACCACGGCGTCGAATTCTTTCTTGAGCTCTTCAGGCGATACGGTTTCCTTGGCCCAGTTGTTGACGTTGGACGGGAAATCGGTACCGACGAATACGCTGGTGCGGAAGTTCACGCCTTCTGCCTTCATCTGTTCCACGCGCAGATCAATGTGCGACTTTTCCATCTTGAAGTCGGGAATGCCGTAACGCAGCAAGCCGCCCAGACGATCGCTCTTTTCGAACACGGTAACGTCGTGACCGGCGCGCGCCAGTTGTTGCGCCGTCGCCAGGCCGGCAGGGCCGGACCCGACCACGGCGACCTTCTTGCCGGTCTTGATGGCGGCAGGTTGCGGTACCACCCAGCCGTTTTCCCAGCCCTTGTCGATGATGAAATGCTCGATCGACTTGATGCCCACGGCGTCATTGTTGATGCCCAGCGTGCATGCGGCTTCGCAGGGCGCCGGGCAGATGCGGCCGGTGAACTCGGGGAAGTTGTTGGTCGAGTGCAGTACGTCCAGCGCTTCCTTGTAGTTGCCGCGATAGACCAGGTCATTCCAGTCGGGAATGATGTTGTTGACCGGGCAGCCGTTGTTGCAGAACGGAATACCGCAATCCATGCAGCGCGCGCCTTGCGTCTTGGCGTCGGCGTCGTTCAGATGCAGGACGAACTCTTTGTAGTGCTTCATGCGCGACTGCGGCGCTTCGCTCGCCTCTTTCAGGCGCTGGAACTCCATAAAACCGGTTGCTTTACCCATTTTCCACTCACATTCTTCGCTAAGGATGGCGACGGACGCCTTGCTGAATTTTCTGACCTTGCAGTTTCAGGTGTCGCCCGTCAGGCGTCTTGATTGATCGTCGATGCAGAACTGGTTGCGGATCAGGCCGCAACTTTGTCCTTGGCGGCTTCAGAAGCTGCATTCAGCTCGGCCAGCGCACGTTTGTATTCGGTCGGGAAGACCTTCACAAACTTGGCGCGCGAGGCGGCCCAGTTATCCAGCAGATAGCGCGCACGCGTACTGCCGGTGTACTTGAAATGCCGTTCAATCAAGCCGCGCAGGATGGCTTCGTCGGTATCGCCCTTGCCGCCGCGTTGCAGGCTGTGCCAGATGTCGCGAGCGACGCCGGCTTCCTGCTCCGAATCAGACAACACCTTTTCCAGTGCCACCATCGAGGTATTGCACTTGCTGGCGAAGTCGGCATCCGGATCGTAGACATAGGCGATGCCGCCCGACATGCCGGCTGCAAAGTTGCGGCCGGTGCCGCCCAGTACCACCACGGTGCCGCCGGTCATGTATTCGCAACCGTGATCGCCGGTGCCTTCCACCACGGCAATCGCGCCGGAGTTACGCACCGCGAAGCGCTCGCCCGCCACGCCGTTGATGAAGGCTTCACCGGAGATCGCACCGTACAGCACGGTGTTGCCGGAGATCATGTTGTCCACTGCACGGCCACGGAACTCGGTGTTCGGACGCACGATGATGCGGCCGCCCGACAAGCCCTTGCCGACGTAGTCGTTGCCTTCGCCGACCAGATCCAGCGTGATGCCGTGTGCCAGGAAGGCGCCGGCCGACTGGCCAGCCGTACCTTGCAGCTGAACGTGGATAGTGTCGTCCGGCAGGCCTTCGTGGCCGTAACGCTTGGCCACTTCGCCCGACAGCATGGCGCCGACGGTGCGGTTCAGGTTCTTGATCGGCGTGATGAAGGAAACCTTCTCGCCCTTGTCCAGCGCGATGCGCGCCTGTGCGATCAGCTTGTGATCGAGCGCCTTGTCCAGACCGTGATCCTGCTCTTCGGTGTGGAAATACGGCGTGTTCGATTCCGGCTGATGGAAGATGCGGGTGAAGTCCAGACCCTTGGCCTTCCAGTGTGCAATCGCCTTCGAACGGTCCAGCAGATCGGCGCGGCCGATCAGTTCGTTGAAGGTGCGGATGCCCAGTTGCGCCATGATCTGGCGCACTTCTTCAGCGATGAAGAAGAAGAAATTGACCACGTGTTCCGGCTTGCCGGAGAACTTGGAACGCAGCACAGGATCTTGCGTCGCAACGCCGACCGGGCAAGTGTTCAGATGGCATTTGCGCATCATGATGCAGCCTTCGACCACCAGCGGTGCGGTGGCAAAACCGAATTCATCGGCGCCCAGCAGCGCGCCGATGACGACGTCGCGGCCGGTCTTCATCTGACCGTCGGCCTGCACGCGGATACGATTGCGCAGACCGTTCAGCACCAGCGTCTGCTGCGTTTCAGCCAGACCCAGTTCCCACGGCGAACCGGCATGCTTGATCGAGGACAGCGGCGAAGCGCCGGTGCCGCCGTCATGGCCGGCGATCACCACGTGATCCGACTTGGCCTTGGCCACGCCTGCCGCCACCGTGCCGACGCCGACTTCCGACACCAGCTTGACCGAGATCGATGCGCGCGGATTGACGTTCTTCAGATCGTGGATCAGTTGCGCCAGATCTTCGATCGAATAAATGTCGTGGTGCGGCGGCGGCGAAATCAGGCCCACGCCCGGCACCGACACACGCAGCTTGGCGATGTATTCGGACACCTTGTGGCCCGGCAGTTGACCGCCTTCGCCCGGCTTGGCGCCCTGCGCCATCTTGATCTGGATCTGATCGGCGGAAATCAGGTATTCAGCCGACACGCCGAAACGGCCGGACGCCACCTGCTTGATGCGCGAACGCAGCGAGTCGCCCGCCTGCAGCGGAATGTCGACCTCGATCACGTCCTTGCCGATTTCCGACGCCAGGGTTGCGCCCTGCTTGATCGGAATGCCCTTCAGTTCATTGCGATAGCGATTGACGTCTTCGCCGCCTTCGCCGGTGTTCGATTTTCCGCCGATACGATTCATCGCAATCGCCAGCGTGGCGTGCGCTTCGGTCGAGATCGAGCCCAGCGACATGGCGCCGGTAGCAAAACGCTTGACGATATCCTTGGCCGGTTCGACTTCATCGATGGCGATCGCCTTGGATGGATCGATCTTGAATTCGAACAGACCGCGCAGGGTCATGTGACGCTTGGACTGATCGTTGATGATCTGCGCGTATTCCTTGTAGCTGTTGAAGCTGTTGGAACGGGTCGAATGCTGCAGCTTGGCGATCGCGTCCGGGGTCCACATGTGTTCTTCGCCGCGGATACGGAATGCGTATTCGCCGCCGGCGTCGAGCGCATTGGCCAGCACCGGATCGCTGCCGAATGCGGCCGTGTGCAGACGCAGCGCTTCTTCCGCCACTTCGAACACGCCTATGCCTTCGACGTTGGAGGCGGTGCCCTTGAAATACTTGTCGACCAGCGCCTTGTTCAGACCGATAGCTTCGAAGATCTGCGCGCCGCAGTAGGACATGTAAGTGGAGATGCCCATCTTCGACATCACCTTCAGCAAGCCCTTGCCGATCGCTTTCTGGAAGTTGTAGATGGCCTTGTCGGCCGACAGCTCGCCCGGCAAATCCTTGGCCATGGCCGACAGCGTATCCATCGCCAGGAAAGGGTGGATGGCTTCGGCGCCGTAACCGGCCAGCAATGCAAAGTGATGCGTTTCGCGCGCCGAGCCGGTTTCGACGACCAGACCGGTGGAAGTGCGCAGGCCCTTGCTCACCAGATGCTGGTGAATCGCCGAGGTGGCCAGCAGCGCCGGGATCGCCAGTTGTTCAGGATCGACCTTGCGGTCCGACACGATCAGGATGTTGTGGCCGGACTTGACCGCATCCACCGCCTTGGCGCACAGCGATGCCAGCCGTGCTTCAATGCCTTCCTTGCCCCAGCTGACCGGGTAGCAGATGTTCAGTTCATAGGACTTGAACTTGCCGCCGGTGTGCGCGCCGATATTGCGCAGCTTGGCGATGTCGGCATAGTTCAGCACCGGCTGCGACACTTCGAGGCGCATCGGCGGGTTGATGTTGTTGGTGTCCAGCAGATTCGGCTTGGGGCCGATAAAGGACACCAGCGACATCACCATCGCTTCGCGGATCGGGTCGATCGGCGGATTGGTCACTTGCGCGAACAATTGCCGGAAGTAGTTGTATAGCGTCTTGTTCTTGTTGGACATGACGGCCAGCGGCGAGTCATTGCCCATGGAACCGATCGCTTCTTCGCCGGCGGCGGCCATCGGCGCCATTAGGAACTTGACGTCTTCCTGGGTGTAGCCGAAGGCCTGTTGCAGATCCAGCAGCGACAGCGGCGAGCTGGACTGATTCGGTTCGGCCTTCAGCTCGTCCAGCTTGACGCGCACCGAAGCGATCCACTGCTTGTAGGGCTTGGCGTTGGCGTAGGTGTCTTTCAGTTCCTTGTCGTCGATGATGCGGCCGGCATCCAGATCGATCAGGAACATCTTGCCCGGTTGCAGGCGCCATTTCTGGATGATCTTGGATTCGGGAATCGGCAGCACGCCGGATTCGGAAGCCATCACCACCAGATCGTCATCGGTCACGATGTAACGCGCCGGACGCAGTCCGTTGCGGTCCAGCGTGCCGCCGATGTGACGGCCGTCGGTGAATGCCATGGCGGCCGGGCCGTCCCACGGTTCCATCATTGCGGCGTGGTATTCGTAGAAGGCGCGACGGTTTTCGTCCATCAGCGTGTGGTTTTCCCAGGCTTCCGGCACCATCATCATCATGGCTTGCGGCAGCGGGTAGCCGGACATGAGCAGCAGTTCGAGCGCATTGTCGAAGCAGGCAGTGTCGGACTGGCCTTCATAGATCAGCGGGAACAGCTTCTTCAGATCGTCGCCCAGCACGGCCGACTGCATCACGCCTTCGCGCGCGCGCATCCAGTTGAAGTTGCCCTTGACCGTGTTGATTTCGCCGTTGTGTGCGATCAGGCGGTACGGGTGGGCCAGCGGCCATTCCGGGAAAGTATTGGTGGAGAAGCGTTGGTGCACCAGCGCCAGCGCGGAGATACAGCGCTCATCCTGCAGGTCCTTGTAATACACGCCGACCTGATCGGCCAGCAGCAGGCCCTTGTAGACCACGGTACGGGCCGACATCGACGGCACGAAGAATTCCTTGCCGTGCAGCAGATTCAGCGCCTGAATCGCGTGGCCTGAGGACTTGCGGATCACGTACAGTTTGCGTTCCAGAGCGTCGGTGACGATGATGTCCGGGCCGCGGCCAATGAAGATCTGACGGATGACCGGCTCTTTTTCGCGCACGGTCGGCGACATCGGCATGTCGATGTCGATAGGCACATCGCGCCAGCCGAGCACGACCTGGCCTTCAGCCAGGACTGCGCGCTCGATTTCCTGTTCACAGGCGATGCGCGATGCGTTTTCTTTTGGCAGGAACACCATGCCGACGCCGAATTCGCCTGGCGGCGGCAGTTCAATGCCCTGCTTGGACATTTCTTCGCGATAGTACTGATCGGGAATCTGAATCAGGATACCGGCTCCGTCACCCATCAGCGGGTCGGCGCCGACTGCACCCCGGTGGTCCAGATTTTTCAGAATGAGCAAACCCTGCTCAACGATGGAATGGGTTTTCTTGCCCTTGATATGGGCGATGAATCCGACGCCGCAGGCGTCATGTTCATTTGCTGGGTCGTATAGGCCTTGCGCATGCATATCAGTACTCCACCACTTTGACAGTAAGGACATTAAGAATAGTGCACCGCACCCAATAGTTCAATAAGAATAAAAGGGGTCGGAGTCAAATTAAAAACCTCATCGATTTTAGGAATTTTAAAATAGGGACAGAGTAATTAAATATCTTTAAAATGCATCTAAGTATCTGTTTTTAAAGAGATCACTTATTTTCCGGAACTAGCTCTTTCTGATCTGTGCTTTGCATTTTTACTTTTTTGACTGGCCTGCCACGCTTTGCCGGACTGACGCGACGGTTCACCTGACGCATCAGATCGTTCTTGAAATCGTCGGAGCCCAGTGCCCAGCCCTTTAATGTTGCTGTCCTGATATCGTTGCTGCGTTGACTGCCGAGACCCGCTTCCATCTCGGCTTTGTAATTGAGTTCCCGGTCAAAGGGGGTGTTGCCCAATGCCCAGTAGCAGGAATGATCGGTGATCAATGAGTCCTGTTTTGCGCCAATGTGATGCATGTAACTGGACCAGGGATAGTCGCCCGGCGCCGCCGTCAGCCCATTGCGCACCGGATTGAGCTCGATATAGCGGCTGCAATCCAGCAAATATTCCTCTGCCTCCAGCACGGTTGCCTTGTATCGCCCCTGCCACAGTGTTCCGCTGCGGCCATACTTTTGATTGAAATACGGAACGTAATGCCGTCCCACCCATTGCATCATTCGTGCCAACCCTAGTTCGTCGGCCGGCGTGACCAGCAAATGCAAGTGATCGACCATGAGCACATAGGCGTGCAAGGCCACCTTGAACTGCCTGGCGGCGTCGCGTAGCCAATCGAGGAAAGCCTGATGGTCAGCAGCATCGCGAAAGATGTGCAAGCCGTCGTGGCCGCGCTGGATGATGTGATGCGCTTGACCGGGCACCACAAGACGAGGAAGACGAGCCATGACAATTGCCGCTGAGAGAAATGGAGCTTGAATTCTAATCGACTCCGACCCCAATTTCTACGCGAGCTGGCAATGAGCAAAAGAAAAGGCGGCTGACCGTTTCCGATCAACCGCCTTCATTTCGTTCACCTGCAGATTGGGCTTATGCAGCTTTGTGTTTGTCTTTCGACAAGGCCAGACTCAGAATCACCGACACCAGCAGGATCACACCGACGATGCCCAGGGACCACAGCACCGGCACGTGGAACCAGTAAGCAATCAGCATCTTGGCGCCCACGAAGATCAGCACCAGCGCCAGGCCATACTTGAGCAGGTGGAAACGCTCAGCCGAATCCGCCAGCAGGAAATACAGGGCGCGCAAACCCATGATCGCAAACATGTTCGAAGTGAACACGATAAACGGATCCTGTGTGATGGCGAAGATCGCCGGGATGCTGTCCACCGCAAACACCAGATCGCTCAGCTCGATCAGAATCAGCACCAGCAACAGGGGCGTGATGTAGCGCACACCGTTCTGCACGGTGAAGAATTTTTCGCCGTCGTAGTCATGGCTCACGCGCAGATGTCCGCGCAGCCATTTCAGCAGAGGGTTCTGACCGAGGTCACCTTCCTTGTCGGCAAAGATCAGCATCTTGACGCCGGTGAACAGCAGGAAGGCGCCGAACAGATACAGGATCCAGCTGAACTGCGCGATCAGCCAGGCGCCCAGCATGATCATCACCGCCCGCATCACGATGGCGCCAACCACGCCGTAGAGCAACACGCGGCGCTGCATTTCGGGCGGTACGGCGAAGTAGCCGAAGATCATCAGAAACACGAAGATGTTATCGACCGACAACGCCTTCTCAATCAGATAGCCGGACAAGAACTCCATGCCCTTCTGATTGGCAATCTCGCGTCCGACGTTGGCATCCAGATACCACCACATCAAACCGGCGAAGGCAAACGCCAGACTGACCCAGATCAGCGACCAGCTCAGCGCCTCCTTCGGCTTCACGCGGTGCGCATGGCGACCGCCCAGCGCGAACATGTCGAGCGCCAGCATGCCGAGCACGAACACGATAAAACCGATCCACATGGGAAGGCTTGCAAAACTTTCAATGCTGCTCACTTGATTCTCCCGTTCACTTTATTTCCCGGCATTTCCGCCGCCGAACCGATGTGTGCGATTCGCTCTTCTTTTCAATTTGCCCGCTCAGTCGAAATCAAAAATCTCGCCGAGGAAGCCCTTCTTCTTGCGCGCGCGATAATCATGATCGCGCCCCTGATACTGATCGCGTCGGTGATGGCCGAAATCGTTCGATTGCTGCTGATATTGCTGATGTTGCTGGTGCTGATGCACCGGCGGCGGCACAGCCTGGCGCACCGCTTGTGGCGCCGGCGCGGCAGCCTGGGCAGCAGAACGCTCGATCAGCTTGTCCAGCTCACCGCGATCCAGCCACACCCCGCGACATTGCGGACAATAATCGATTTCTATGCCTTGTCGTTCGGAAATCACCAACGCGGTCGTCGCGCATACAGGACATTTCATGATCGCTCCTTGTCGAAATCACCGGCATAGCCACCACTGCGCGCCGGAACATCGCCACTTTAGCCAAGATCGATCATCTTGAAAATTCGAATATACTGATCTTTCAATTCGAAAAAACCGATGATCAGGGTCGATGGCCAATATCAATTACAAGCATCTGCATTATTTCTGGATGGTCGCCAAAAGCGGCGGCATTGCGCGCGCCAGCGAGAAGCTGCATCTCACCGCGCAGACCATCAGCGGGCAATTGACGCAGTTTGAGGATAGTCTCGGCTATCAATTGTTCAACCGCGTCGGACGGCGCCTTGAGCTCAACGACGCGGGGCGCATGGTGTTCGGCTATGCCGATCAGATCTTCACGCTGGGCGAAGAACTGGAAGAAGCCTTGCGCTTCCGCCCGGGTGGATTTCCACTGCAATTGAAAGTCGGCGTGGCCGATGCGGTGCCGAAAGCGATCGCCTACCTACTGCTGGAAACCGCGCTCGATCTGCAGGAGCCGCTGCGCATCATTTGCCGTGAAGGCAAGCTGGAGAGCCTGCTGGGCGAGCTGGCGATTCATCGACTCGACATCATCATCGCCGATAGTCCGATGCCGCCCAACGTCGATGTGCGTGGCTACAACCACTTGCTGGGCGAATGCGGCATCAGCTTCTTCGCGACCCCGGCGCTGGCGCGCAAATACCGACAGGGATTTCCGCACAGCCTGGATGACGCGCCGTTCCTGATGCCGGGCGAAGATGCCGCAGTCAGGCCGCGCCTGCTGCGCTGGTTTGAAAAGGAAAAGATAAGACCCCGCATCACCGGCGAATTCGACGACGGCGCGCTGATGCTGGCCTTCGGCGATGCCGGCGCAGGCATCTTCGCGGTGCCGACTGCCGTGGCGGATCAGGTGCGCAAACAATTCTCCGTCACTGAAATCGGCCAGACCGAGCTTGTCAAAGAACAATTTTTTGCGATATCGGCAGAGCGCAAACTGACGCATCCCGCCGTGCTGGCGATTCAATCAGGCGCACGCGCCAGTCTCATCGACGGCAAAAAGTAAGGGCGGGATTGGTAATACCAGCAATGTGCGCCCACATATCTGCGACGAGAAAAATCCTTGCACACCGTTGTGACGATATCGCAGGCGTCTCATGCTGAATATGTTCGCGGCTCGACTAACACATCTTTACACCTGACGGAACGCTGACCTCGGCATTGAGAGATGTCAGCGCGAAATCAGCAGGCGATGGATTGCTGCTTGCCTCACCAATCAGCCGAAAGTCCGCCAGCAGCAAGGCCGACGCACGCTTGGCGAAAACCGGAAACACAAAAGAAAAACCCCACGTCCTTTGCAGTCCGTGGGGTAAATCCCATTCTCGGGGGGGAGAATGGAGGGGGAACTTCAATATAAAAAAATCAGAGGCGCAGCGCAGTGTTTATTACAAATTGTTACGTCATCCTCATAAGCTGTAACAACTCGCGTCTGCATTCAATATATCAAACACTCGCCAGAAGTAAAGCTCGCAAGGCCAGAAAGGTGGCCGAAGATTTTTCACGTCGGCAGATCAGATAAGTTGTGATTCTTCCATTCTTGCCCAAAGAATAAGTTGCGAACTTCAACGGCTGCGCCTGCAATTGCAACACCGAACGCGGCACCAGGGCGACACCCGCCCCGGCCGCCACGCAGGCCAGCATGGCGTGATACGAGGCCAGTTCAAGCACGCGCATGGGGCGCACCGGCTTCTTCTGCGCCGAAGCCAGCCAGGCCTCGGCATGAAGCCGATAAGTACAGCCTTGCTCGAATACGATCAGAGTATCCAGTTCAATATCATCGGCACTGCGCACGCGGCGATGGCTGGCCGGCACCGCCACCAGCAACTCCTCGGTGTACAGCGGCGTAGCGTCCAGCGACAAGTCCGGCAAAGGGCCGGCCACCAGCGCGCCGTCCAGTTTGAAATTCCTGACCTGATCGATCAGATGCAGGCTAGGCCCGGTGCTGAGCTCAAGCCGCACCTCGGGCCAGCGCTGATGAAACTCCGCCAGCGGCCCCGGCAAGCGACTGGCGGCAGTACTTTCCATCGAGCCTATGCGCAGGCGTCCGCTCGGATTCTGCGGTGCTGCGGCCTGCCTGGCCTCCTGCACCAGATCCAGAATGCGCTCGGCATAGTCCAGCATGACCTCACCGGCCGGCGTCAGCACCATGCGCCGCCGATCGCGAACAAACAGCGGCACGCCGATCGACTCTTCCAGCTGCTTGATGCGGGTGGTGACGTTGGACTGCACTCTGTGCAGACGCTCGGCCGCGCGCGTGATGCCCCCCTCGGTCACGACCGCGCGGAATATTTCAAGTTCGGCAAGCTCCATGATTCATCTCTTATACAGATCAAGTCATTTCAATTATTCATTTTTTTAGATGTTTGAATCACGATACCATACTAGTCATTCTCAAGAACCAAGCGCCAGACATGAGCCCACGCTGCAGCCTGCAAGATGTCGATACATCGTTGCCCCTCTCTCTTTTCGTTATCCGCAATGTCCTGCGTTGCGCTGACGCAAGCCCTGCGGGAGTCGGCGCATGAAGCTGCCGACTCAGAATGAAAGTGTGCGCACATCAAGCGTAACCAGTGGCACGCCAAACGCACAACACCATGCCGGCCGCGCCCTGGCCTGGCAGATTTGCCTGTCCGGCATGCTCGCGCTGGCAGCCGCAATGGGCGTGGGCCGCTTCGCCTTCACCCCGCTGCTGCCGATGATGCTGCATGACGGCACACTCAATCTCAACACCGCCGGCATGCTGGCGACCGCCAATTACATCGGCTACTTTCTCGGCGCCATGCTGTGCGCGCTGCATCGCAGCAAAGCTCCCATCACCATGATCAAAGGCGGCCTGGTTGCCACCGTCTTGCTGACCTGGGGCATGGGCCTGCTGCACAACGACATCTTGTGGATTTCACTGCGTCTGATATCCGGTATGGTCAGCGCCTTTGTGTTTGTCTACAGCTCGGGCTGGTGTCTGCACAAGCTGACGCAACTCGGATATCCGGAATTGGGCGGCGTGATTTTCTGCGGGCCCGGCATCGGCATCATGCTGACCGGGCTTTCGTCCGGACCGATGGTGGCGCATGGCTGGAGCGCAGATTCCGGCTGGCTGGCGTTCGGCGCATTGGCGCTGCTGCTGGCATTGATGATCTGGCGTACCTATCGTAACGACCCTGCCGATCAAGACCTCAGTCCTGCCGGCGCCAGCAAAAACAAACCGGCCGGCGAAACGGCAACGGTGAAACGCGAAGTCCATCTGCAAGTGATCGCCTACGGCATGGCAGGATTCGGCTACATCATCACCGCCACATTTTTGCCGGTGATCGCGCGCCAGGCCTTGCCCGATTCATTCTGGCCGGATTTCTTCTGGCCGATCTTCGGTTTCGGCGTGGCGCTGGGTGCATTTGGCGCCACCCGCCTTTCGGCCGACGGCGACCAGCGTCGTCTGCTGACGATCAGCTATCTGATGCAGGCGGTCGGGGTCTCGCTCAGCATCCTGCTGCCGAATGCGTTCGGCTTCGCCTTGAGCTGCCTGCTGCTGGGCCTGCCCTTCACTGCCATCACCTTGTTCGCCATGCGCGAGGCACGCCGTCTGCGGCACGAACATGCCAGCAGCCTGATGGGTCTGATGACCGCCTCCTATGGCCTGGGCCAGATAGCCGGTCCGCCGCTGGCGACCGCACTGGTTCATCGCAGCGGGTCGTTCTCGCCTTCGCTGTGTGTCGCAGTGGTCGCACTATTGTTCGGCGCCGCCATGTATTACCGCCTGTCGCGCCGGCATCCTTATCCGATCTCCCAATGAAAAAGAGCCTGCAATTGCAGGCTCTTTCGTTTCCGCACGCAGCAGGCGATATCAGCGGAACGCCGGCTCGCTGAAACTGCGCAGCTTGCGGCTGTGCAATTGCTCGATGCCGTTGTTGCGCAACAGCTCCAGCGCGCGGATGCCGATCTTCAGATGCTGCGCCACGCGTTGCTCGTAGAAGCTGTTGGCCATGCCGGGCAACTTGATCTCGCCATGCAGAGGTTTGTCCGACACGCACAGCAAGGTGCCGTAAGGAACACGGAAACGGAAACCGTTGGCGGCCACCGTTGCACTCTCCATGTCCAGCGCAATCGCCCGGCTCTGACTGAAACGCAGCAGCGGCGTGCGGTGATCGCGCAGCTCCCAGTTGCGATCGTCGACCGAAGCGACGGTGCCGGTGCGCATGATGCGCTTGAGCTCGTAACCTTCCAGCTGCGTGATGCCGGCCACGGCATCCTGCAAGGCCAGTTGCACCTCGGCCAGCGCGGGGATCGGCACCCATAGCGGCAGGTCGTCATCCAGCACGTGATCGTCGCGCACATAGGCGTGCGCCAGCACGTAATCACCCATGCGCTGCGAGGCCGACAAGCCCGCACAATGGCCCAGCATCAGCCAGCCGTGCGGACGCAATACCGCCACGTGATCGGTAATGGTTTTGGCATTCGATGGCCCGACGCCGATATTGATCAGCGTGATGCCGCTGCCGTCTGCGCGTTGCAGGTGATACGCCGGCATCTGCGGCTGACGCGCCGGCGCCTTGCCGACCTGGTCGCGCGCGGCTTGCCCATCAGGCTGATTGGCGCTCCAGGTGGTAACGTTGCCGGGTTCGACGAAGGACACATATTGCTGACGGTATTCACGCTCGGCCGGATCATCGGTCGCTTGCATCAGCTGACGACCGAGACGGATGAACTCATCGATATAGAACGCGTAATTGGTGAACAGCACATAGCGCTGAAACTGATCCGGCGCCGTCGCCGTGTAGTGCCGCAGACGATGCAGCGAATAATCGACGCGCGGTCCGGTGAACAGGGCCAGCGGATGTACGCCGTCGCGCCACATGCCGTTCTCCACCTCATATGTCCCGTTGACGATGCGATCGTCCATGGTCGCCAGGTCGGGCAGGTCGAAGGAATCCGGCAGCAGGCGCAGGTGATCGGGATCGAGACTGCCTTCAACGTGTATGCCTTCGGGGAAAGCGAAGTGCACCGGAATCGGCATGTCGCTCACGCCGATCTCCAGCGGCACCTGGTGATTCTGCAGCACCAGCTTGAACTGGCTTAGCAGGTAAGTGTGGAACAGCGCGGGCCGCGTCAGCGTGGTTTCATAAGTGCCGGGCGCGCCGACAAAACCGAAGGACTGGCGGGTATCGGTGTGCGTGGCCTTGTCGGTGGTGATACGCACAAAGGGATAGCAGGCCCGCACCCGCTGCGGCAATTCTTCACCGGCAGAAAACTTGCGGAAGGCCTCACGCAGCAAGGCTGTATTGTGTTCGTAGATGTCGAGTACGCGAGCGACGGCTTCTTCGGGATTGGTAAATTTTTTTGTATCGAACATATTTTTCTCCATCTTTTCGTATCACGCGTCAGCAGGCAGCGAGATGCACTTTCAGTATGAGCCGGACATCGCATGAAGGTTCGCGGCGCCGCACCATACTGCTGCCCTGGTCTCGATATTACCTGAGTATTCAGGTTCGCCGGATGAGTGAAACAGAGGCCGCAACATCGCATTTCACTCGCTTTACCGGCAGTGGCTTTTGGTGCTATCGTCCAAGCCTGTCCTCAAAAAAGCAGGTAGCTTGAGACGCTTGAAAGCAGACACGATCTCAGCGCATCAACGCCCTGCCCGCAGCAAAAAATCTGCAACTGAAATCGACTGCCATTCCACTTTCTCTCGCCATCCTCTCGACCAGACTCTTTCAGCGCACGCGCAATTTCTGATACGCAGATTTCAAACGAGAGAATCCGCCTTTCTCGGAAATGCCGTCCGTTTATCCTGACATCTTTTGTCGTCGCGCCCCTGCGGGCCGCCACTTCTCGCGCGGCGCACATCGTGCCCCGTCCGCTTGTTGGCAAATAGCCATTCACCGATTACGAGCAGGGGCATGGACATGCCCGCGCGCGCCCTCCCGCAAAGCCTCCGTTTAAATCAGGTTTTGGGCCATTTGAATCGTCTGGAAATCGCTTTCGCGCAAGATGAAAACTTGTGCAAACAACCACACAATCTTGCTGTTCGGCATGCTTCGGGGATGTCCGTTTGTGGTGCTCAACCAGCTCATTCCGGTGCGCATTTTCACACCGAAGGTGCATGCTTTTTTCAATCAAAAAACCGCTTTGAAGAAGATGCGAGTGATGCTATCGTGAGCGCTCCCGATGGCTCGCAAGGCCCGCCGGTATGCCGCTCCGGCGCACCGGACATCGCGGACACAAAACATACAATCCTTACCAAGAGGCACTCATGTACGCAAAAAATCTATTCCGCCAATTTCTGCTGTTGCTGTGCGTCGCGTTCGCGTCGGCAGCCCATGCGCAGAAGCTTCCTAATGTGATGATTCTCGCGACCGGCGGCACCATCGCCGGCACTGGCGCAACCAGCACCACCACCGTCGGCTACACCGCCGCAAAAATCGGCGTCGAAGCGCTGATCGATGCCGTGCCGGAACTGAAGAAAGTCGCCAACGTCAAGGGCGAACAAGTGTTCCAGATCGCCAGCGAAAACATGAACAACGACTATTGGCTGAAGCTGTCCAAGCGCGTCAACACGCTGCTGGCACAGGATGATGTCGATGGCATCGTGATCACTCACGGCACCGACACGATTGAAGAAACCGCTTACTTTCTCGACCTGACCGTGCACAGCAAGAAGCCGGTCGTGATCGTCGGCGCGATGCGCCCATCGACTGCGATCAGCGCCGACGGCCCGATCAATCTGTACAACGCAGTTCTGCTGGCCGGCAGCAAGGAAGCCATCGGCAAGGGCGTGCTGGTGACACTGAACGACCAGATCAACGCCGGTCGCGAAGTCACCAAGACCAACACCTCGACCCTGGATACTTTCAAGACACCTGAACTGGGCCTGCTCGGTTACATCCAGGGCAGCAAGCCGTTCTTCTATCGTCAATCGACCCGCAAGCACACTGCCGACTCGGAATTCGATATCTCGAAGATGGATACACTGCCGCAAGTCGACATCGTCTACGGCTACGCCAACATGAACCCGATCGCGCTGAACGCCTTCGTCGCCGCCGGTGCCAAGGGCATCATCCACGCCGGCGTGGGTGACGGCAGCCTGAACAACACCGTAGCGCCATCGCTGACTGAAGCACGCAACAAAGGCGTGGTGATCGTTCGTTCCAGCCGCGTCGGCCAGGGCATCGTGGCACGCAACGGCGAAGCCGACGACGACAAGCTGGACTTCGTCGTGTCGGACACGCTGAATGCACAGAAGGCACGCATCCTGCTGATGCTGGCACTGACCAAGACGACCGACACCAAACAGATCCAAAAGTATTTTTACGAATATTGATCTGATGCCCGATCGGATCACGGCGTGATGCAGCTGCTCTGAATCAGCGACATCCGCCACCGATTCGAAACGCAAAAGAAGGCCGGCGACATGCACATGTCGCCGGCCTTTTACATTGTGCAGTTCATCCTGCAAGGGCTTGTCGGCAAATACGGCTACCGCTGAATTCCATGACTTGCCCGTCGCCGGCAAGCTCGCCTCTGCAGCAATCGCGGCGATCAGCGCCGCAACCCTGTTCCCTGCAAGCCATAGACAGGAGCAGACAGGTGCAGTCAAACCCGCCTCCCTCAAGAGCGCCGGATCATCGATAGAAGACGAGCAAGGATTGCGGGCGCATGATGCGTGCACGGAACCATCCGACTCTTTTTCAACTCAGTGAAGCTGAGCTTTCGCAATCGCAGGCCTGGCTGAAGATGGTAAAAATGCAATGAACATCCACCAGCCTCAGCGCCGCCGGCCTTGATGCATGCAAGCTGCCGGAAAAAAAACAGGCGTCGCAGGCCATGCCGAGCACAGCCCATCTCCAGCCGGCGTCCACTTGCGCAACCCCGACAATCCATAGAGACACAACTACCATGCTGAACCGACGCCGTTTCCTGACCTCCGCCACCGCTGCTGCCGCCCTGGCCGCATTCGGCATCACGCCGGAGGCGCTGGCCGCCAATCGCATCAAACTGTCGGCCGCCAGCAAGTTCTCCTACGAGGACCTGATTGCGCGCGCACGCGCGCTGGCGCAAAGCCCATACCAGCCGCAGCCCGCACCGCCGCGCGAGATTCTGGATCAGATCGATTACGAAGCGCACGGCAAGATCAAGTTCGACACCGGCTATGCGCCATTCGCCGACGGCCCGGGTCAATTTCCGCTGACCTTTTTTCACCTCGGCCGCTTCTTCCTGTCGCCGGTGCGCATGCATGTGCTGGAAGGCGCCACCGGCAGCAACGGCGCCAAGCGCGCGCGCGAAATCGTGTACGACGAAAGCTATTTCGACATGCCGGCCGACAGCCCCGCGCACAAGCTGCCGGCCGGCAGCGGCTTTGCCGGCTTCCGCTTTCAGGAGAGCCGCCTCGGCGATCAAAGCAAGCTCGACTGGCACAAGAACGACTGGGTCGCCTTCCTCGGCGCCTCCTATTTCCGCGCCATCGGCGACCTGTATCAATACGGCCTGTCGGCGCGCGGCATCGCCATCGACCCGGCCGTGGCCGGCAAGGAAGAAGAGTTTCCCAACTTCACCCACTTCTACTTCGAACCGCCGGCCGAGGGCGGCGATGCGGTGGTGGTGTACGCCGTGCTGGACGGCCCCAGCATCACCGGCGCCTATCGCTTCGTGATGCAGCGCGGCGCCGGCGTCATCATGGAAATTGAAAAAGCGCTATTCCTGCGCAAGGACGTCAGCCGTCTCGGCATCGCACCGGCCACCTCGATGTACTGGTTCTCCGAAACCGTGAAAGGGACCGGCGCCGACTGGCGCCCCGAGGTGCACGATTCCGACGGTCTGGCGATCTGGAACGGCGCCGGCGAACATATCTGGCGCCCGCTCGACAATCCGCCGCGCACCACGACTTCGGCCTTCGGCGACAACAACATCCGCGGCTTCGGTCTGCTGCAGCGCGACCGCAACTTCGATCATTATCAGGATGGCGTGATGTATGAACGCCGTCCCAGCCTGTGGGTCGAGCCGCTGGAAGGCTGGGGCGAAGGCGCCGTGCAGCTGATCGAGATTCCGACTGACGACGAAATCCACGACAACATCGTCGCCATGTGGGTGCCGAAGGCGGCGGCGAGCGCCGGCAGCAGCTATCGTCTGCGCTACCGCCTGTACTGGCAAAAAGAGGAGCCCTTCCCCTCACCGCTGGCGCGCTGCGTCGCTACCCGCCTCGGCCGTGGCGGCCAGCCGGGCCAGCCGCGTCCGCCCAATGTGCGCAAATTCATGGTCGAGTTCAAGGGCGCACCGCTTGAAAAACTGCCCTTTGGCGCCCGCCCTGAACCGGTACTCAGCGCCTCGCGCGGCCAGTTCTCCTACGTCTTCACAGAAGCGGTCCCCAACGGCGTCGCCGGCCACTGGCGCGCCCAGTTCGACCTCACGGTCGACGGCGAAGACCCGGTCGACATCCGCCTGTTCCTGCGCAACAAGGACGAGCCGCTGTCGGAGACCTGGCTGTTCCAGTATCACCCGTTCAAGACGCAGGGCTTGTACTAAAGCAAGGCCTGCAAGGATAAGCGCGGGCGTACGGATGTGACTGTATTAGCAACATAGCCGGAGCTCGTCCGGCTATTTTTTCGTCCGTCAGCACTTGCCAGAAATCAAGGTGAAAAAAAATAGCAAGGCTATTGATGACAGCACAAACAATAACAATTATCATTTGCAAAAATTTGTAAAGCCGCTACAGCGGCTCCATTACTTCGAGACCCAGCACCTTGTGACCCAGCCCTGTTGATGTCACTGCCAGGCAGTCGACATTCATATCAAGGGAATCCATGACACTCTTTTCCATGCGTGCGCCGCAGGCCCGTCCGCGTTTGCTCGCCAGCGCCATCGCAAGTGCATTTTTAATGGCCGGCCCGGTTTCGGCACAGAGCCCAACAGGCGATTCCAGCCTGCCTGAAATTCAGGTGACAGGCAGCTCCGATCAGACTGCAACCGGCCCGGTCAGCGGCTACGTCGCCAAAAAGACGCTCGCCGGCAGCAAGACCGAAACCCCTTTGCTGGAAACACCGCAATCCGTATCCATCGTCACCCGCGATGAAATGGATGCACGCGGCGTACAAAATCTGGTGCAGGCGCTGGCTTATACGCCCGGCGTCGGCGCGCCCTATCCGGATCCCAACGGCGACTGGGCTTACATCCGCGGCTATTTCTCCAGCCAGTATCTGGATGGTCTGCGCGTGGTGTATTCCGGTGGCGGCGGCGCCGTTACCATGCGCACTGAAACCTGGGGCCTGGAACGCGTCGAAGTGCTGCGCGGCCCGGCCTCGGTGCTGTACGGCCAGAATGCGCCGGGCGGTATTTCAAATGCCGTCAGCAAGCGCCCGACTGCGGAACCAATTCGGGCGATCGAATTGCAGACCGGCAGCTTCCATCGCAAGCAGGCCGCATTCGATCTGGGCGGCGCCATCGATGAAGACGGCAAACTCAGCTTCCGCGTGAATGGCCTGATCCGCGACGCCGGCACCGGGGTCGACGGCATCAAGAACAACCGCCGCTACATCGCGCCGGCGCTGACGTGGAAGATTTCATCCGATACCAGCTTCACGCTGCTGGCGCATTATCTGAACGAGGAACTGAGCCCGCGCAACTTCATCCCTTCAGTCGGTACCCTGCTGCCCAATCCGCTGGGCCAGATCGCACGCAATCGCAACCTGGGCGAACCCGACTACAACATCTACACGCGTGAGCAGCACGCAGTCGGCTATGCCTTCGAGCATCGTTTCAACGACGCGCTGACCTTGCGTCAGAACTTCCGCTTCGCCGACATCAATGCCTATTCACGCGCGATCTCGCCGACCGGCTTCGCCAATCTGCAGGCAGATAACCGCACGGTATTGCGCTCGGCCTCGCAGGCCTGGCGTCAGAGCCAGACCACCAATGTCGATACCCATCTGGAGGCCAGGTTCGGTACCGGCCCTCTGAAGCACACCATGCTGACCGGTTTCGATTATTCGCAATACGACGAAGATACCCGCAGCCAGAGCGCCAGCGCGCGCTCCATCGATATCTACAACCCGGTATACGGCAGCGGCCCGACCTCGGCCTGGGTCAATCAGACCCCGACCCTGCAGAAGCAGGAACGTCCCGGCGTCTACGTGCAGGACCAGATCGCGCTCGACCAATGGCGCTTCACCCTGGCCGGCCGTTACGAGCAGGCGCGCACCAGCACCCGTAACCAGCAGAGCGGCGCCACCACCGCCAGTCTGGACGACACCGCCTTTACCAAGCGGCTGGCGGCGCTGTACCTGTTCGACAATGGTCTGGCGCCTTACCTGAGCTATTCGGAGTCGTTCGAGCCGGTCAGCGGCACCGACTTCTTCGGCAACGCCTTCCGCCCTACGCGCGGCATTCTGTATGAAGCCGGTCTGCGCTATCAGCCGGCCAGCTACAACGCCATGCTGTCGGGCGCCCTGTATCGGCAGAAGCAAAAGAACATCACCATGACCGATGCCGATCCTGCGCACGTGTGCGCCGGCAATACCCTATGCTCGGTGCAGGCGGGTGAACTGACCACTCAGGGCGTGGAACTGGAAGCCAAGACCACGTTGAAAAGCGGCGTGAATCTGACTGCGTCCTATACCTATACCGATGCCGAGTACACCAACTCGGATCCGGCCACCAAGGGCAAGAAGGCGACTTCGGTGGCGCCGCACGCAGCCTCGCTGTGGGCCGACTACACCTTGCAGAACGGGCCGCTGGCCGGTCTGGGCATGGGCGCGGGCGCACGCTACACCGGCATGATGTGGGCCGATTCGGCCAACACGCAAAAGATCCCGAGCTATGTGTTGATCGATGCCATGCTGCGCTATGACCTCGCCAAGATCAGCCCCAGCCTCAAGGGCATGCGCTTCGCATTCAATGTGCAGAATCTGCTCAACAAGGTCTACTTCCCGGGCATCTGCTCCAAGACTTATTGTCAGTACGGTGAAGGCCGCACCATGACTGCGACGCTGGGCTATCAGTTCTGACCTGCAGCGCTCAGGCAACTGACTGAAAGCTGCAAAGAACACGCCGGATTCGTCCGGCGTTTTTTTGTTGTCCGCAAAAAAGAACCCGCCGAAGCGGGCCATGAAAACTTTGCGTCTGTGCTGCGTCTGTGCTGCGTCTGCGCCATAGGTCAACAGCAGCGCATCAACCACGCCAGATCACAGGAAACCAATTGAAATCCACGGCACCATCGCGACCACCACGATGCCGATGAACAGGGCAATCATGTAGCCGATGATGGGACGTATGCCTTCGTCCGGATGGATCTTGCTGATGGCGCAGGCGCCGTAGTAGCCGACGCCGAAGGGCGGTGCGAACAGGCCCATGCCCATCGACAGGATCACGATCATGGCGTATTGCACTTCATGCACGCCGACCTGTTTGGCGATCGGGAACAGCAAGGGCCCGAACAGCACGATGGCGGGGATGCCCTCCAGCACGCTGCCGAGCACGATGAACACCGCAATCGAGACCGCGATGAACATGGCGCGGCCGCCGGGCAGAGTCGACATCATGGTCGCCAACGAGTGCGAGAAGCCGGATTGCGTCAGCGCCCAGGCCATCGCGGTGGCAGTGCCGATGATCATCAGAATCGCGCCCGACAAGGCCGCCGTTTCGATCAGGATGGGCATCAGCCGTCTGGTGTCGAAGCGGCGGTAGATCAGCAGCCCGACCACAATCGCATACGCCACGCCCAGCGTCGACACTTCGGTCGCAGTGGCGATGCCCTCCACCACTGCAAAGCGGATGAAGAACGGCAGCGCCAGCGCCGGCACGGCGGTAGCGCCGATGCGCAGAATCTGCGCCAGCGGCGTACGCTGCACGTGCGACAGATCTTCGTGACGCGAACGCGCCCACACCACCACGCACAAGGTGATCGCCAGCACCACGCCGGGCAGCATGCCGCCGGTGAACAGCGCCGAGATCGAGACGCCGGTGACCGAGCCGATGGTGATCAGGACGATGCTGGGCGGAATGGTTTCGGTCTGCGCGCCGGTGGCCGACAACAGCGCCACCAGTTCGCCCTGCTTGGCGCCGCGCTTCTTCATCTCCGGAAACAGGATAGGCGCAATGGCCGCCATGTCCGCCGTCTTCGAGCCGGAGATGCCGGACACCAGATACATGGCGCCCACCAGCACATAGGCCAGACCGCCGCGCACATGCCCCAGCATGCTGGCGAGGAAGCTGATCATGGCTTGCGCCATGCCGGTCATCTCGATCAGCAAGCCGAGGAAAATGAACAGCGGCACCGCCAGCAGAATGATCTGCGACATGCCTTCATCCATGCGGCTCAATACCACCAGCGAGGGCATGGTGGTGCTCAGGGCCAGATAGCCGAAGGTCGCCAGTCCGAAGGAAAAGGCAATCGGCATGCCGCTCAGAATCGTGGCGCCGACGATCAGCACGAAGAAGATCAGCAGATTCAGATTGCCCAGACCTTGCATGAAAGGCACCGAGGCATGGAACAGGCCGGCCACCACCGCGACGATGGCGAGGCCGGTGGCGGTCAGTTTCCAGTTGCCGAAGCTGACCAGCCGCAGCAGGCTGATGATGATCATCATCACCGTGCCGACCAGAATCGCCGCCACCCGCCAGGCATTGATGATGTCCAGCGCGGGCGTGCGGATGACCATTTCCTCTTCCACATATTCGTAGGCCGGGAAGAGGATCATCACCAGAAACGCCAGGCAGGCCGTGACCGCGACGAAATTCCACATCGGCCGCCAATGCTCGCCGGTCTTGTTGACGATGGCCGTCATGCGCATGTGCTCGCCGCGATGCAGGGCCACCACCGCGCCCAGCATCGCCAGCCACAAGAACAGAATGCTGGCCAGTTCATCCACCCAGACCAGCGGATGATGGAAGAAGTAACGCGCCACCACGCCGATGAACAGGATCAGAATCTCCACCGCCACCAGCAAGGCGGCCGGAATTTCAGCCAGCTTGCCGATGAAGTAATCGATCTTGCGCAGCGCGGGCAGCACCTGCGGCGCGGAGCCGTGCGCCGTTGCCGTTGGCTGTGAGGTGGTCATGCCAGATTGCCGGTGACTTTTTCGAGATAGCCCCAGGCTTCATCGCCAAATTTCTTTTTCCACTCGGCGTAGAACCCGGACTTGCTGAGTTTGTCGCGGAAGCCCTTGGTGTCGACTTCGTTGAAGGCCAGACCGTGTCCTTCCAGCGTCGAACGCAGCGAGGCATTGACGCGGATCACTTCCTTCTGCTGCTCCAGCGCATTGCTGTTGATGTGATGCGTCACGATCTCTTGCAGATTGGGCGGCAGGCGGCCCCATGAACGGCGATTGGCCAGACACAGAAAACCGTCCCACATGTGATTCGACAGCGCGCAGTATTTCTGCACCTCGTACAGCTTGGAGACCTCGATGATCACCAGCGGATTTTCCTGGCCGTCGACGATCTTGGTCTGTAGCGCCGAGTAGGCTTCGTTGAAGCTGATATTGGTCGGCGAAGCGCCCAGCGACTGGAACAGCGAAGTCCACAGCGCGCTCGGCGGCACCCGGATCTTGAAGTTGTCGAGATCCTGCGCGGTCTTGATCGGCTTGCTGCCCGAGGTGATCTGGCGGAAGCCGTTGTCCCAGTATTGATCGAACACTTCCAGCCCGGCCTTGCGCACCTGCGCACGGATGTATTTGCCGAGGTCGCCGTTCATCGCGGCCGAGACTTCTTCATTGCTCTTGAAGGCGAAGCCGACGCCGGTGATGGCGGCATTGGGCACCATGGCCGACAAGGCATTGACGCCCGAGATGGTGAAGAAATCCAGCGCGCCGGTGCGCAGCTGCGACAGCATGGCGGGATCGCCGCCCAGTTGTGAATTGGGGAAGACTTGCAGCTCGACCCGGCCGTTGCTGTCCTTGGCGATGCCGGCGGCGGCCTTGCGCATGTAGACCGTCTGCGGATGGCTTTCGGCGGAATTGTTGCCGGTCTTGAGCGTGAATTCCGCGGCATAGGCATTGCGGATGCCGGGACCGGCTATCGTGGTAATGGCGCCGGCGCCCGCCGCCATCAGAATCCTGCGTCGTGTGATCGAGGTCATGCTTGTCTCCTTTTATGGTTTTAGGGCGCCCACTTATGTGAGGGTCGCCATGTCGATATGTCGTTGAAACGTCGTGCCTTACTCCTTGCTGATTGATCTGGTTTTGCGCTACTTTTCCCTGCCGGTGTTCGTTGTTCGCTTGCCGCCGCTCAGGAACCGAAAGTCTCCAGCGCCTGCTTCAGCTCCGCATGCGATTGCGCCGCCGTCGCCAGCGCAATGTTGTCGCGCGCAGCGTCCCACGACTGGCGCAGTGCGCGCACGCCGGCGGCGATGCCGGCCGGATGCGCGACGATGCCGCCGCCGGCGCAATACAGAAAGTCGGGCGACTGCAGCATCTGATAGGTAGCGGGAATCTGCTTGGCCGACTGGCCGGAAGAAAACACCGGCATCACCGCGCAGCTCTTGTCGCTGAACATGGGCGTCGAGCAGGCGCGCGCCGAGGCGATCACGCTGTCATCCGGCTCCCAGAATTTGTTGGACAGGCCGTTGACGTGCATGTGATCCACGCCCGCCAGTCGCCAGATCTTCTGCCAGGCGACGTAGGACCAGCCGTTCTGCTCCGAGCGTCCCAGATAACCCCAGCCGTTGCGATGCGCGTGAATCGGCAGGCGGCAATGTTTGCGGAAGGCGTTGAAACCGGTCAGGCCGACCGAATTCAGACTCAGCATCACACAAGTGCCGCCGAGCGACTCCACCAGATCGTGACGGCGCTGCATTTCATCAAGCTCGCCGGTCAGGTTGAAGGCGAACATCACCTTCTTGCCGCTGCGCTGGGCGTGGCGTTCGATCACTTCCATCACCGCGCGCGCCCGATCTTCGAAGCTGCAGTAATAACCGTCGCCCTGCAATTCGTCATCCTTGATGAAGTCGATGCCGCCTTCGCACAACTGATCCACCAGCGCCGCAGTTTCCGCTGCACTGAGTCCGACCGAGGGCTTGATGATGGTGCCGATCAGAGGTCGCCCTTCGACGCCGGAGAGTTGGCGCGTGCCGGCCACGCCGAAGCCCGGGCCGGGATAGGCGGCCGCGAATGCATCCGGCAGATCGATGTCGAGAATCTTCAATCCGGCGACTTGTTTGAGTTCGAACAGATTGCCGGCCACGGTCGCCAGCAGATTGGTCAGCGACAGGCCGAGATTGTCGACCGGCCACGACAATTCCATTTCATACGTGCGCAGTTCGCCGGCAACTGCGCCGGGCAAGGGCGCCGGCGCCGCTTGCTGCAGTTCGCTGAAGTGCTCGACGCGCGCCGCTGAACGTTCTTTCAGTTCGGCGCTCTCGCCGGGAATGGCGATGAAGGTGCCCGAGGATTGTTCGCCGGCCATCACCTCGGCCACGCGGCGACCGTCGCCGGTCGTCTGCAGGCGATAGCGCGCCTTGATTCTTTGATTCGTCATTGCTCAGACCTCTGACTTGATTTCTGTCCCGGATGCTTGCTGCGAAGGGGGCGCACTCAGATCGCGCAGGTGATCCCGCCGTCGACCGGCAGGCAGACGCCGGTGATGTATTGGGCCTCGTCGGATGCCAGGAAAGCTGCCGCCTTGGCGATATCCCAGCCGGTGCCCATGCGTCCCATCGGGCACAGCGCGGAACGCTGCTCCACCATCTTTTCCTTGGAGACGTACTGGCCGCTGATGGCCTGATAGATATGCGGCGTGTCCATCATGCCCGGCATGATGACGTTGGCGCGCACGCCCTTCCTGGCGTATTCCAGCGCAATCGACACCGTGAACTGATTCAGCGCGGCCTTGCTGGCGTAGTAAGCGGGATAGGGATAGCCGGTATGACGGATGGCCGCAATCGAGGAGATGTTGACGATGGCGCCGCCGCCGTTTCTGACCATGATAGGCACCACTTGCTGGCAGGTGAAAAAGACGCTGCTCAGATTGATGTCCAGCGCGCGCTGCCAGGTCTTGTAATCCAGCTCTTCCAGCGTGCCCATGATGGGAGCGCCGACATTGTTGTGCAGGATGTCGATACGACCGTGCGCCTGCTCGATCTGCGCCACCACCTTGGAGATCTGCGTCTGATCGGTGACGTCGCAGGCATAACTGCTGGCCTGCCCGCCCTCGCCTTTAATCAGTTCCGCCGTTGCGGCGGCAGCCTCGGGATTGATGTCGATCGCCACTACCACGGCGCCATCGCGTGCGTACTGCACGGCGGAAGCCTTGCCGTTGCCCCAGCCTTCGCCTACCGAGCCGGCGCCGAACACTACGGCGACCTTGTTTTCCAGTCTCTTAGCCACGTCTTTGTCTCCATGTTGGTTTTTGCTTTCTTTGTGTAAGGTATAATGTATTATGTTATACAAAGATTTTCAAATGATTTCGTTCAGCGTGCCGTGAAATGAAATCGCCTCCGTCTTCGTGCCCGCGACAAGCATGGAACACACGGAAGCCGGAAGGAGAAGCACGAGCTAAAACGCTCGATTCTTCTCTGATTTGAGGTCTATCGCCTTTAAAATGCGAGATTCTTTCTACTCGGCACGACGTTCATCACTCATGGATTTATCACTACAAAACAAGCTGGCGGCGGTAAGACAGGCTGCCCGCCATGATCAGCGGCGCGCCGACATCGTCATCGAATTCGTGCGCAGCGCGGTGTCGGACGGCACCCTCAAGCCGGGCGACCGCCTGCCGACCGAGCTGGAAATCGCCGAAGCGCTGGGTGTGAGCCGCACGCCGGTGCGCGAAGCCATGCGCGTGCTGGAAACCCTGGGCGTGCTGGACATCTCGCCCGGCTCGGGCACCTACCTGAAGTCAGGCGTTGGCAACTCGCTGTCGCTCCTGTTCATGTTTCAGTCGCTGTTGCAGGATCCCTCCGCGGAGTTGCTGGCCGAGCTGCGCACGATCTTCGAGCGCGCCTGCGCCGAGATCGCCGGCGTCAAGGCCACGGATGAGGATCTGGCGGCCATGCGCGATGCCATTGCGCGCCTGGAAGCGCTGCACGCACTGCCGGAACCGGACATTGAACTGATCGTCGACGCCGACCTCGATTTCCACCGTGCGGTCTATGCCGCCACCCACAATCCGCTGATTTCCACGCTGGCCGATTACGTGCTGTCGATGCTGCGGCCATGGATACACGCCACCCAGATCAAGGAAGGCCCGGAGAAATCCATACTGCTGCATCAGGCCGAGTACGAAAGCATCACCAGATCACTGGCACAGCCGACCGATCCTTCTGAAGTCCGCAAGATTGCCGATCTCAACATGGCGCACTGGCTCAGCGTGTTGAGCCAGGTGCCGAACAGTCCGACTGCACATACCCGCCTCAATGCCAATGAGACGAATGGCGCAGCCGGCAAACCCGAGCGCGGCAAGTAGTCTGCGCGCGGATTTCTTCCGCACTCAAGCAAGACCAACACCCATACAAAAATGAAGACAAAAATAGGTTTTTACGGAGACGACTTCACCGGCGCATCGGACAACGCTGCGCAATATCACCGCCACGGTCTGCGCACGATTCTGTTCTTTGCCAGGCCGGGCGATGCAGCGCTGCGTCAGGCCGCTGAAGAATACGATGTCATCGGCGTGGCCGGCACCGCGCGTTCGGCGCGACGGGCCGACATGGCGGCCGAAGTGCTGCCGGTGCTGCACAGCCTGCGCCAGCTCCCGCTGCGCGTGGTGCAATACAAGTGCTGCTCGACGCTGGATTCCACATCCGAGACCGGCAGCCTGGGCGAAGCGGCGCGCCTGATGCGCTCGGTCTGGCCCGGCAGCTTCGTGCCGGTGCTGGGCGCAGCACCCGAGTTCGGCCGTTACACCCTGTTCGGCAATCATTTCGCCCGCGCGCGCGACGTCATTTATCGCCTGGATCGGCATCCGACCATGTCGCGCCATCCGGTCACGCCCATGCATGAAGCCGACATCAGGCGCCTGTTCGAGGAACAGGGTTTTCCCATCGAACGGCTGGTCGATCTGCCCGAGCTGGATGCGGCGCAAAGCGATCCGGCCGCGCATGCGACAACGCTGGGCGCGCAGCATGATGCCGCCGTCTACGATAGCTACAGCGTGCAGCAACTGACCACCGCCGCCGGCAGCATCTGGGAGATATCGGCCACACGCCCGGTGACCGCCGTGGCGGCGCAGGGCTTCGCTTTCGGCCTCGGCAATTATCTGAAACAACAGGCCAGCGCAAACCGTGAAAGCCGCCCGGAGCCGGCCGACACGACACAACATCTGCCTGCGGCGGATCGCATTCTGGTCGTCTCAGGTAGTTGTTCACCGCAATCGGCAGCCCAGATCGACTGGGCCGAACAGAATGGATTCCATTGCATCCGGGTCGCCCCGCATATCGCGCTGACGCCGGATGATGCGGCCCATGCAGCACAACTGGCCGCAGTGCGCGAGCAAAGCATCGTCGCGCTGAATCAGGGCCGCAGCGTACTGATCTACACCGCGCGCGATCTGGACGATCCGGCCATAGCACAAACCCGCGAGGTTCTGGATCAGCTCAAACTCGGCAACGTCGAGCTGGCCGACCGCGTCGGCAAGTTCTACGCCGACCTGATCCGCGCCGCGATTGCCGCTACCGGACTACATCGCATCGTGGTGGCCGGCGGTGACTCGTCCAGCTTCACCATGCGTCATCTGCGTGCCACCGCGCTGACGGTGCAGGCCAGCCATTTCATCCAGAACGCGCATATCTGCCGCATCCTGGCCGACGATGCACAGGTCGACGGCATCGAGGTCTTGCTGAAAGGCGGCCAGGTCGGCACCGATGATCTGTACGGCATCGTCAGAGACGGCTTTACCTTGAAAGGCTGATACCGAAAAACACAGAAGCACAGCAATACAGCGGACGCCGCCCATCACACTCATAAAAAGCGCCGCTGAGTTCACACTGATTTCCAACCGGAGGAGACTGGCAATGGCATCAACAGAAGCACCGCAGGCGCGCCTGCAGGGAAGAGTCGCAAGCATCACCGGATCGGGACAGGGCATGGGCGAAAGCATCGCCCGCGCCTTCGCCCGCAACGGCGCCGCAGTCGTCATCAGCGACGTCAATGAAGAACGCGCCCAGCGCGTGGCCGACAGCATCATCGGTAACGGCGGTCGCGCAGTTGCCTTGCGCGCCGACGTCACCGTCAGCGCCGACGCCGAGCGCATTGCGCAGGCGGGAGTCGACGCCTTCGGTCAGCTCGATATTCACGTGAATAACGCCGGCATCAGCCAGACCCGCCTGTTCATGGAAACCGAACGCGGCGATCTGGAGCGCATCCTGCAGGTCAATCTGGTGGGCGCCTTCATCTGCGCGCAGGCGGCGGTGCGCCACATGCTGCCGCGCGGCTACGGCCGCGTGATCAACATCGCTTCGCTCTCGGGCCAACGCGGCGGCGTCGGCCGCGCCGCCTACGGCAGCTCGAAAGCGGCGCTGGAATTGCTGACCAAGGTGATGTCGGTGGAGCTCGCGGCCTCCGGCATCACGGTCAACAATATTGCGCCGGGCGCCATCGCCACCGAGATGGCGGCAGCCCAGCATGACCAGGCCACGCGTGAGGCTTATCACTATCTGATTCCGCAGCGCCGCTACGGCACGCCCGATGAAGTCGCGGATGCTGCGGTGTTTCTGGCCTCGGAAGAAGCGCGCCACATCTGCGGCCATACCCTGAACGTGGATGGCGGTTATCTGACGGCAGGTCTGATGTTCAGTCTGGGCAACAGCAAGGCGCCGGCGGCGCCCAGCGTTTAGCTACTGGACGGTTCAATCAGATCAGTCCGGACCGGAAAACAGGAGCGCATTGGCGGGCGCATTGCACAGGTTTTTCGGGCCCGGCCAAAAATAATTTCCCATTCCATAAAAACCTCTATATAATCGCGCCTCTTGCGGCTGTAGCTCAGCTGGATAGAGTACTTGGCTACGAACCAAGGGGTCGTGGGTTCGATTCCTGCCAGCCGCACCAGATATAAAGGGTCCATCGCAAGATGGGCCCTTTTTTCTTTGTGCAAAGCCTTTTATTGAAGTCTTTTCAACTGCTTTTCTGCATGCACCTGCGGCATGCCGCGCGCTCAGTCCCTCACTCCCTTATTCCCGTATTAGCCCGCAACTGATAAATCCGGCCATTGATCTTGCGCGCACAGCCCTTGCAGCAACATCCGGCTGCCCGATATGACCGGCGCGCATTGTCACAGTGCCCGCCAGACCGGTGTCGGATCACGATAAAAAAGAGCTTGTATAAATCCAGGACTTTTCGGTTAGAATGCCAGCTCTCTTTGGGGAGTAGCCAGCTTCCGAGCCATTCGGAAGAGCCCGTGTCAACATTCTCGACCGTCGGTCGTGGTGCGGGTAGCCAACAGGTAGGCGAGACCATTGATATTTCCGCGCATTCGGTCAGGCGCGTGGAGATGTCATGGACTTTTTGCCTGACCAGGACCCCTTTCATGAATTTCGCCGCGCTCGTTCTCCTCGCTCTCGCCATGTCCACCGATGCTTTTGCCGCAGCCATCGGCAAGGGCGCCGCCATGCAGAAACCCCGTTTTTTCCAGGCTTTGCGCATCGGTCTGCTGTTCGGTGTGATCGAAGCCATCACCCCGCTGATCGGCTGGCTGATCGGCTCCGCCGCCTCCGAATGGGTCTCTGAATGGGATCACTGGATTGCCTTTGCCTTGCTGCTGGTGCTGGGTAGTCTGATGGTGCGCGAAGGCCTCAGCTCTGAGCAGGAAGAAGAAAAAGCCGCGCCGCAAAATCAATCGCTGCTGATGCTGGCGCTGACAGCGGTCGCCACCAGCATCGATGCCATGGCGGTCGGCGTCGGCCTCGCCTTCATTGATGTGAACATTGTTCAAGCCTCGGCGATGATCGGTATTGCCACCATGGTCATGGTCACCATCGGCGTCATGCTGGGCCGGCTGCTCGGCGGCATCATCGGCAAGCGCGCGGAAGTTCTCGGCGGCGTCGTGCTGATCGGCGTCGGCGCCACGATCCTGTATGAACATCTGGCCTGATACCTGATCACTGCTGTAAAACTGGCAAGCTGTTGCGGATAGCAGACATACGGCCCGGCATGCATTGGGGCAGATCGCAGGCCTGCGGCACGCAGTGCGTGGCAACCACATCGGCCACGCCCGCGCTCTGCCACGCCGGCTTCGCCAGACCGCAACCCGCATAGAGCCCCACGCAGAACCGATAGCGCTACATGACTCAACTTGTTCGGGGTCTCTGCGTGACTCGTCTTCGCACGTATTTACATGCACCAATCGCAAGCGTTTCTTCGCGTTGCCGTTCCGGCATACATTGCTTCTCAATATTGATATGGTTAGGGCTGACAGACGCTTCTAGAATCCCGTAGTGCGTGCGGGCAACGCCGGTGGGAGCGGATTTGCGCCAACGTGCATCAGGGGAACTCAAGGGAATGAGCTCACAGTCATGGCGCATTTCCCTTGGAACTAAACTTAGAACGCAATACAGTCGGTCTTGATAGGGAAAGCATTTCATGTTCGGAAACATAAAAATCGGCCCGCGCCTCGGGGGAGGTTTTGCGGTCGTGCTGGTTTTTTCCATGCTGGTCTCCGGCATTGGCGTCTGGCGCCTGAAGACCGTGGCCAAAGAAACCCGCGCCATGATGGATGTGCCGCTGAGTTCGGAGCGTCTGGTCTCTGAATGGAACACCTTGCTGCTGATTGCGATCCAGCGCACGACTTCTGTGGTCAAGAGCAAGGATCCGGAGTTGCAGGCATTTCTGGCCAAGGAAGCGGCCCAGTCCAGCAAGATCTCCACCGAAACGCTGACACAGGTTGAACGCCTGCTGGCCTCAGACGAAGAACGTCAGCTGTTCAAGAGCATCAATGAATATCGCAAGAAATTCCTGGAAATCAGAGATCGCATCTACAAGGCGAAGAAAGACGGCACCCCGGAAGAAATCAACCGTCTGTTCGAAACCGAGTACGTGCCGATTGCCAAATCCACCCAGGATGAAATGCGCAAGCTGCTCGACTATGAGCGCGGCAAGATCGACGCCATTTCTCGCCATGTCGAAGAGACCTCGGACAATAGTCAGAAGCTGATCCTGTTGCTGGAAGCGATCATTCTGTTGTCGGGCGTGTTCTTCGCAGTCATGCTGACGCGCAGCATCACCCGTCCGATCAATATCGCGCTCGACATCTCCAAGCAAGTCTCGTCGGGCGATCTGACCTATCGCGCTGCGCCGACCAGCAAGGATGAACTCGGCGAACTGGTCATGTCGCTGCAGCGCATGAGCGAACAGTTGCATGTGATCGTGGCCAATGTGCGCAGCGGTTCGGACAACATCGCCACCGCCTCCGGCGAGATCGCCTCCGGCAATCTGGATCTGTCCTCGCGCACAGAAGAACAGGCCGGCGCGCTGGAAGAGACTGCCGCATCGATCGAGCAGTTGACCTCCAGCGTCAGGCAGAACGCGGACAATTCCAATCAGGCCCACCAACTGGTGACGACTGCCGCGCAGGTGGTGAATGAAGGCGGCGACGTCATGTCGCAACTGACGCAAACCATGAGCACGATCAATGAATCCTCGCGCAAGATTGTCGACATCATCAGTGTGATCGACGGCATCGCGTTCCAGACCAACATCCTGGCGCTGAACGCTGCGGTGGAAGCGGCGCGCGCCGGCGAACAGGGCCGCGGCTTTGCCGTGGTGGCATCCGAAGTACGCGGACTGGCGCAACGCTCGGCCACGGCGGCCAAGGAAATCAAGGTGCTGATCAACGAATCGGTGGACAAGGTCGACTCCGGCAGCAAGCTGGTGGAACTGGCCGGCGCCACCATGGCGAAAGTGGTGGACAGCGTGCAGAGCGCCAACAGCCTGGTCAGCGAAATCAATTCCGCCAGCCAGGAGCAGGCCGAAGGCATCAAGCAAGTCAATCAGGCCATCACGCAGATGGATGGCGTGACGCAGCAAAACGCCGCGCTGGTGGAGCAAGCCGCTGCCGCAGCCCATTCGCTGGAAGATCAGGCCAAGAACCTGAAGCAACTGGTGAGCGTGTTCAAGCTGGCATAAATGTCTGTAAGGCCGGGATGAAATCATCCCGGCCGGATTTGACAGTCCTCCGCAGTTACCGATCGCCTTACTGATGTGGATCGCCTCGTCAGGCGACATCACTCCTTGCTCCCCCGCAATCCCCCGTCTCCGCAGTCCTGCGGCGTCCTGCCTCGCTGATGGCAAATCAAACCGCCGGCAGCAATCCCACACTCTGCAGCAATTGCATCGCGCCTGAACTCTCCCGCACAGGCCTAGTCTGTCCATGCACATGCGCGAATTTCAGCGTGCGCAATCCCTTCCGCCGGGGCTGAGCCGGCGCCGCTATCGAATTTCAAGGAGCGTGCAATGGACCCAAAAGTCACCGCGATACTGGACAACTATCACGCGCTGATCGTCCAGGAAAAGGAAGCGCGGCAGCAACTGCCGCACGTACGTGAAAAAGAAACCGGCCCGGACACCTGGATGCGCGCAGTCGGCCCGCAGACGGGACAACTGATCAACATCATCGCCGGCAGCATGCGCGCTCCGCGCATTCTGGAGCTGGGCACGTCTTACGGCTATTCCGGCATCTGGCTGGCCGAAGCGGCGCGCGCCGCCGGCGGACATCTGACCACCATCGAGATGCACGAATACAAATCCGCCTTCGCGCGCGAAATGTCGCAGAAGGCCGGGCTTGCCGGGCACGTGGATTTTCTGGTGGGCGATGCGGTGCAACTGATCGCGGAACTGGCAGGCAATTTCGATTTCGTGCTGGTCGATCTGTGGAAGGATTTGTATGTACCCTGCCTTGACGCCTTCTATCCCAAACTGAATCCGGGTGCCGTCATCGTGGCCGACAACATGCTCAAACCCGATAGCGTGGAAGCCAATCAATATCGTGCGGCGGTCAAAAGCAAACCCGGCATTTCCAGCGTGATGCTGACGGTCGGCACCGGCATTGAGATCAGCAGGTTTCAGGGCGAGTGATCGCTTTTCAGGGCCCGCAGTCACCAAGTCACCGGCCGCTAAAGCATTCGGATATTCAAGCAGCTGAACCAGCTTGACCACCTGGAAATATGCAAACGACAAGACCGCCTGCGCGCCAAGATGTAACAACTGTAAGAGATCATTTACAAGCCGCGTTGGCCGGAAACTTATGAGGATAATGCGACGGTCTACAACATGGCTGAGCTTGAACGAACAGCACTGCCGGCAGTTGCCTGGCACACAATGAGCACGGCGCCAGCATCCCTGGCTTTTATCGAGAGATCATCATGAAAACAATTCAAAAGATTACCGTCATCTCCATCACGGTCTGCGCCCTGGCGGCGATGAGCGGCTGCAGCAACATGTCGCGGCGTGACAAGAACACCGCCATCGGCGCCACGATAGGCGCGGTCGGCGGCGCAATCCTGACCGGCGGCAGCGGCATCGGCACCGCAGGCGGCGCTGCAGTCGGCGGTGTGATCGGGCATCAGGTCGGCAGGTAAGAGCGGAGCATCGCGTGGCCGGGTAAGGGGTATCGATGGACTGAGCTGCTGAGCAGCACGCATCTGCCCAGCCCCGAGACCGCGCCGTATCTGCATGACGGCGGGCATCGAGGGATCACTTGGTGGATCCGCCTGCGTGCTTTCCTGATATGAGTGCAATCGCAGCGTCGACCAGCATGCCAGGCCGACTCCTGTTCCAGGAAACCGCGGCAGTCGTCACCATGATTTTTTCTTTCAGCGGTCTGAAGACCACACTTTGCGGCGCCATTTTTTTCATGGTCGCAGGCACCAGCGCCACACCCTGGCCGCAGCCCACGAAGGCAATCTGAGAAGTGATCGAACGCACTTCATGCAGCATGCGCGGACTGAAACCGTGGCTGCGGCAACTCGCCATCAGGCTGTCAAAATAGAGCGGACTGTAGCGCCGCTCGAACATCACGAATTCTTCCTCATTCAGCGTATCCAGTCGGATTCTGGCCGTCTGCGCCAAGGGATGCTGGTGATGCAAGGCGACGCACAGGCGGCTCTCTTCCAGCGGCAGCGTAGCGATGGTGTCGCCCGCCAGTCCGTCGAGCCTGGCAAATGCCAGATCGATATCACCGCGTTCGAGTGCAGGCAAGGCATCCACACTATCAATCTCGCGCACGCTGACGGCCAGGCCGGGCATGCGCTTCTTCAGCATGTCGACGATGGGCGGAACGGCGTCGAACATGGCGGCGCTGACCGCACCTATGGTCAGCACGCCGGTCTGGCCTTGGGCAGCTTCGTTGACTGCGCGCTCCAGCTGGCCCATCTGCTCAACGAATTTTTGCACCGCCGGCAGGATCGCCGCGCCTTCCGGCGTCAGCCGGGTGCCCTGCCGCGAGCGTTCGAACAAAGTAAGCCTGAGCGCTTGTTCCAGCACCTTGATCTGCTCGGTCAAGGGCGGCTGCGACATCCCCAATCGCTGCGCCGCGCGGCCGAAATGCTGCTCCTCGGCGACCGCCACAAACATCCATAACTGCTTCACTAGCCGGAAATTGATCATCGCCTTTGATACGATTTATATATCACGATCTTATTTTAATCGTAATTTACTGATGAGCATGAAAAGCCGAAAGTAGCGTCGCTTCTCACCTCTCTCCTACAGAAATGAAACTGCCGCCGCCTCACGCAAAGTATCGATTGCATCAGATCAGGCCATCCACATGAGCCATGCCGCGCTATTCGACTGGCCCGCCATTCTCGCCGTTCTGTCCGCCAGCGCCATCGGCGTGGCCATCCCCGGCGCCAACTTTGTCGCCATTGCCAACAAGGCGCTTGACTCATCGCGTGGCGAGGCGATTTGCATGTCGTTCGGCTTCGCGGTGGTCAATAGTCTGTGGGCGATCTGCGGCATTTTCGGCGCCGGTGCAATCATCGTTCGTTACGATTGGCTGGGCCCGGTGTTGAAAGGCCTGGGGTGCGCCTATCTGATCTGGTTCGGCTTGCGGCTGCTGATCGTGACGCAGCAGGCGGCGTTGCCGGACACAGGCGCCGCCTCAGGAGCGAAAAATGCCTTCTGTCGCGGCATTGCATCGAACATCGTCAATCCCAAATCTCTGCTCTATTACTGCGCAGTGTTGTCCAATCTGGTTCCGTCCACGTCAAGCAGCGCCACCGTCGCAGCCATGATCGTGACGGTCGGCGCCTGTGCGGTGATCTGGTACAGCGGCTTGAGTTTTCTGCTTTCGTTCTCGCCCATCTCATCTGGCTTGCGTCGCCATTTCCGCAATATCAATCGCCTCTGCGGCGCAGTACTGGTGACCGCCGGGCTGCTTGAACTACTTGAGGTGCTGGGAAAATAAGCGGCAGCGGCGATTATCCGATGGATGATCGCCCTTTACCTGATTGAGCTGCGCGGACTGCGGCCATGCCGGCTTACTCTTCTTCCAGCTGGTCCAGCGCATCCGCAAACTTGCGCATCAGACGTACCAGCTCATCCATCTCGCCCGGCTCCCAGGAGGCGAAAATCTTTCGCCCCATACGTTCGCGCGCGACGTCGACGAGGTCGGTCATTGCCTTGCCTTTCGGCGTAACCGATGCCATCCGCACCCGGCGGTCGGCGTCGCTGCCCTCGCGCTTTACCAGGCCCAGACCTTCCAGCGTTGAAACCTGACGACTGACCGTGGTGTAGTCGCGCCCCACGCGATCGGCCATGTCGACCACGCCGATCGGCCCCAGTCTTTCTATGCCGACCAACAGGGGAAACAAGGCCCGTTCCAGCGAGATGCCGGCAGCCTTGACCATGGCCTCGTCGCGTTGCGGTCGATTCATCGCACTGACGATACTGATCAGACTTCCATGCAGAATCCTCAGTTGCGAAGATATATGTGTATCTTGCACATTCTTTTCCAATGACATACACTCTCCTAAATTATGTGCATATTACACTTATGAGGCTGACAATGAAGACAGTATCTGAAACTGATGTATTGATTTGCGGCGCAGGCCCCACCGGACTTGCACTGGCGCTGGTACTTGCTCGATATGGCGTGCGTTTCCGTCTGATCGAAAAAATGGATGCGCCCTTCCACGGATCGCGCGGCAAGGGTCTGCAGCCGCGTACGCTGGAAATCTTCGGGGACCTGGGCATTCTTGATGCCATCATGGCTGCCGGCGGCCCCTATCCGCCCCAGCGAGAATATCTGGACGATGGCGGCTGGCGCGATGCGCCGACGACGGCCCCGCTCGCGCCCACCCCATCCGAGCCCATCCTGCAGCCCCTGATGCTGCCGCAGTTTCTGGGCGAAGCGGTCATGCGGGCCAAGTTGAGCGAATCCGGCCATCAGGTGGAATACGGACGTGAGTTGCTCACGCTGGAGACGCATGAGCAGGCGGTCGAAGCAAGGATTGCAGGCCAGGCCGGCGAAGAACAATTGCGGGCGCGCTATGTGGTCGGCGCGGATGGCGGACGCAGCCGGGTGCGCCATCTGCTGGATATCCATCTGGCAGGCAAGACCCTGGGCGTCAGAGCGATGGTGGCGGACGTCACATTGACCGGCCTGAGCCGCGACTTCTGGCATCGCTTCAATGCTCAAGACAGGGCCCGCCAGATTGCCATCTGCCCGCTCGCCGGCACCGATTTGTTTCAGGTGCAGGCGCCCATCGCTGCCAATGAGGCCAACGACGCCAGTGAAGCCGTCGACCTCACGCCGGCCGGACTCACCAGAATGATCGCCGAGCGCAGCGGTCGCGACGACATTTCCGTCCTTGCGGTCCACTGGGCCTCGGCCTTCGACATGCATGCGCGGCTGGCAGATCGCTACCGCGCCGGCCGCATCTTTCTGGCAGGCGACGCCGCGCATATCCATCCGCCTACCGGCGGCCAGGGGCTCAACACCAGCGTTCAGGATGCCTATAACCTCGGCTGGAAACTGGCGGCAGTGCTGGCCGGCGCCGCAGAAAAACTACTCGACACTTACGAAGAAGAACGCCGGCCGGTGGCCGAATCCATGCTCGGCATGTCGACCCGCTTGCTGGATGCTGCGGGCCGTGGCGACTTGCGCCGCGGCAGAGAAACGCAGCAACTCGATCTGGGCTATCCGGAGTCTTCACTGGCATTGACGCTGCCGGAACGCCTGCAAGGCATTGCGGCCGGCGACCGTGCGCCTGATGCGCCGATTACCACTGCGCAAGGCGAAGCGCGACGCCTGTTCGACCTGCTGCGCGGCGCGCACTGGACGCTGATAGGTTTCCACGTAGCGCCGGAACTGGTGGCGCCGCAACATCCCCATTTGCACGTGCATATCTTCGGCCCAGGCGGCGATCTGCTTGATTCGCAGGGACATTTCGTCGATGCCTATGCGCCCGCAGCGGGCGACTGGATACTGGTGCGCCCGGACGGCTACATCGGCGCGATGGTTTCATCGGCCAATTTGTCTGCGCTGGAGGAGTATCTGCAGGCGGTCGGATTGTCTCTTCACGCTCGTTAACAAGGAACCAAGGAGCGCCAGGCACGGAGGTCAACGCCAGAACTGCAGATGGAGCCGGCAAGCGGCTGAAGGCAATTATGCATCGCCATGCCTTGCCCTGCCATCCAGTCACTGGCGTTGCCTCGCCGTTGTTGAGCGCGATTGCGCCATCGTCGCACACTCAAGGCACTAGTTGAGCAGGCGACGCATGGATTGCCAGACCAGGTCTGCATGTTCAAGGCCTTCCGCCTCTTCGTACTGCCGGGCGGTGCGTTCGCAGACCTCGGCGGTGGGAAAGATCATGTCGCTCTGCCTTGCCGTCAGTTTCATCTGAATCTGACATGCTCGCTCCAGATACATCAGATTCAGAAATGCCTCGGCAACGGTACGCCCTGCGACCAGCAATCCGTGGTTGCGCAAGATCATCGCCTGATGCCCGCCCAGGTTGGCAACGAGGCGTGAGCGCTCATCCAGATCGAGGGCGATGCCCTCGTAGTCGTGATAGCCGATGCGCTTGTAGAACTTCAACGCGTGCTGGCTGATCGGCAGCAATCCCGACTTTTCGCAAGCGACCGCAATTCCGTCCGGGGTATGCGTGTGGATGACACATGAGAGATCGTGACGAGCGTTGTGAACCGCTGAATGAATGACGAAACCGGCTCTGTTGATCCGCATGGACTGCTTGCCCGACTCTTGCAGAACCTGGCCGCTCGAATCGATCTTGACCAGCTTGTCCGGGCTCATTTCGTGAAACAGAACTCCATATGCATTGATCAAAAAATGGTCGCTAGTGCCTGGTACGCGAGACGAGATATGCGTATCGATCAGATCACTCATCCGAAAATGGGCCAGCATGCGGTACAAAGTCGCGAGCTCCAACCTTGCATTTGCTTCGACGGATCTATTGCCAGATTCAGTTTCAGATCGCATATCAGGGTGAATTCAAATTGAAAACCAGATCAGAGCAGCCTATCGGCGGAAGATCCGCCGATAGGCTGCGATGGAAGACTCGTCGCAGCCGCGACGCATGGCTGATCAGTGACCAGCTTTAGCCCCCGGAGATCATGGACAGGGCGGCGCCGGCAAAGACCTCCGCCCCCATGCGCAAATGCTTGTCGGCTGTATTTTCGAGATAGACATGGCTGCGTCCGCCGATGCTGGGAACGAACAACATGGCCGAGGGCACGTGACGCGCCAGCACCATGGCGTCGTGAATTGCTCCGCTGTGCAGATGCATGGTTTTGTCGGTAAGCTGTGCCGCCGAAGAGGCGACGTGCTGCAGCAGTCGGGCATCCATGATCGCCGACGGCAAATCCCCGACGCGTTCAAGAGTGATGCTGACGCCGGCGCGGCCATCGTTGCTCTCGATCAGATCGGCGACCCGCTTTTGCATCTCATCCAACACCTCCAGGCGCAGATCTCTCGTCTCCAGAGTCAGAAGCGCTTCTTTCGGGACGACGTTTGCCACGCCCGGACGAAATTCAACCGCGCCAAAATTCCAGACGGCCTCCGGCGCCCCCAGTTCTACGAAACTGTCGCGCAGCTGCACCGCAAACTCGAAGGCCGCCATGCCGGCATCCTTGCGAACAGACATGGGTGTGGTGCCGGCGTGATCGGCCTGGCCTTTGAAGACGATACGATGGCGACGCATACCGGCGATGCCGGTAACAATGCCCAGATCGAGTTCGGCATTGTCCAGACGCGGACCTTGCTCGATGTGTGCTTCGAAGTAGCCGATGCAGCGCCGCGCATCAAATTGCGCCCCCACCTCAGAGTCGTAGCCAGCGAGCTGCGCCGCGCCGGCGAAATCGATGCCGGCATAGGACAGCCGAGCCAGGTCGGGCAAGCTCAGTTCGCCGCAGAACCACTTGCTCCCAAGGCAGCTCAGGTATCGGCCTTCCTCATCCGAAAAGGCGACGACATCGCAACCGATCGGTGCATCCGGAAACTGCAGATTGAAGGCGCGGGCCGTCTCTATCGCATAAATCACGCCGAGCGCGCCGTCGAGCCAGCCGCCCGTCGGCACGCTGTCGGTATGCGATCCGAGCAGTAAAGCCCGTGGCGCTTTTGACTTCCCGATGACGTTACCGACGGCGTCGACCACGACGGTCAGGCCGGCGCTTTCCATCTCGCCGGCCAGCCACCTCCTTGACTCAACATCCGCGTCCGATAGTACCGGCCGATTGACGCCCTGCCCCTGGGCGCCGAATCGGGCGAGGTGTTTGAGAGAGGCGATGACCCGTTCGGTATCGATGGCTAGCATTTCATGCATTTCAAGCTCCGGCGGCCTGATCGCGCTTGCGCTGCGCCAGCCCTGCCATGAAGTAGGTCAAGGCGTAGACGATCACGCGATACATGACGGCCGAACCCGGCGGAATGCACAGGAAAGACAAACCGGCACAGCCCCTGCGACCGGTCTCGTAAGCAATGCGAATCGCCTCGTAGTCGGTCATTCCCATCGGCTCTGCCAGCTCACCCAGAATGTCGCCGTCGGTCGGCCCGGCGCCGCCCAGCACATCCATGTCGAAGTGCGCGTATACCGCCTCGGCATCCTTATAAGCATGATCCAGATTCTTGATCACGCCCTCGATGCCCAGCTCGGTGCGAATCTTCCACATCGGCATGAAGCAACAGCCGCCGTTGACGAAACGACGCACCACGTTTGGATCTTCCAGCATGCCGCGCTCGCCGATTTCCACCAGGTTCTTGATGGCGAAATTGGGGCAATCGCGGTAGAGCTTGTCCTTCCAGTTGGTCGATCCGGCGATCCGGTCATTCTTGGTGGCCCAGTCATACGGCCAGCAATCCCAATGGGTATCCAGACTCACCATGCCGATGGTGCCGTTGAAGTGCTGTGCGATCGGACGGCCTACGGCATAGGATGCCACCGGCGAGTTCTGTCCGATCACAATCGGCACGGCGCCGGCATTCAGTGCTTGTTTCACGCGCGTCTCAACCAACTCCTGCGCCGCCAGGATACGTTCGACCGTTCCCTCGTAGCTGGCTTCAATCGGAATCGGAATATCGCCGTAATCGACGACCTTCAGATGCTCGAAAACATCCAGGTCGAGTTCCTGTATGTAACCGCCACGGTAGCGGATCGACTGCTGGCGCACGCGGGTGGTCGCGGCCAGCCATTCAGCTTTGTCCACTCCGCTGTATTTCTTGCCCCAGCCGGCGGCAAATGGTGCGCCGATAATGACGACATCGGCGCCTTGAATATCGGCTTCATCCAGCGCGTAAGGAACACCGAGAAAGGTCGGTGTGTCCTCGCGGATACGGGGAAAATGTACGTTACGCCAGTGCTTTCCGGCGAGGGTCTGCTCCCAACTTGGATATGACGGCATGCTTAGCTCTCTCTGTGATCGGTGGCGGTTATCGGCGATTACTTGGGAAATTCCTGCAGGTTCGGGCTATCGATATAGCGGCCGCCCTTGAGGTATTTGCCGACGGTTTCATTCATCTGGCCCGACAGAATCAGATTGCGGATCGCCACGTTGAAAACGTCCTGCAATTCGGTATTGCCCTTCTTCACGGTCCAGGCAATCGGCAAGAAGAACACCGGCTTTTCAGAGAAGATCACCTTGGTGCTCGGCTGCTGTTCCACGAAACGCGAAGCGGTAAATGCATCTTCAAAGCTTGCATCGGCGCGGCCCGAGGCAACTTCAACGAAGCCTGCCGCCAGATTGCCGCCGGCGAGCGAAATGATCTTGGCATTAGGCATGGTGTGGCGAACGTAGTCTTCGGCGGCCGTTCCCTGAATTACGGCAATGCGGATCTCAGGCTTGTCCATGTCCTTGGCAGTCTTGAAGCGTGTTTCATTGGACTTGACCACAGCAACGCTACCCAGATAAAACAGTGGCGTGGTGAAGTCCACAGCCATGGCGCGCTTGACGGTCGCAAAGGTGGCCCCGATGGAGATGTCGAATTGCTTCGCCTGCAGGCCCGCGACAAAGTTGGCCCAGGTGGTCTCGACGAACACCGGCTTGACATTCATGTCGGCCGCGATCGCTTTCGCCATGTCGACATAGAAGCCCGTCAGCTCGCCGCTGGCCGGATTTTTCTGAGCACCCGGCGGCGAAGGAATGTAGCCGATACGCAGCTCGCCGCGTTTTGCAATCTGATCCAGTTCGCCGGCGGCATGCGCGGGACCGACCGCCGCAATACAGAAGGCCACGGCCGAAAGTACGAAAGCAAATCTCTTCTTGAACATGATGGTTCCTTGGTAAAAGTGATTGTTGAATTAACGGTTGACGCGGGAAAGAAACGATTTGGTTCTGGGATTCATAGGCGCAGTGAAGATCTGCTCGGCGCTGCCGTCCTCCACCAGGTAGCCGCCTTCCATGAAGACGACACGGCTGGCCACCTCTCTTGCAAAAGACATTTCGTGAGTGACGATGACCATGGTCATGCCGTCGCCGGCCAGATCGCGCATGACGGCCAGCACCTCGCCGACCAGTTCGGGGTCCAGCGCCGAGGTCGGCTCATCGAACAGCATCAGTTCCGGCTTCATGGCCAGCGATCGGGCGATTGCCGCACGTTGCTGCTGACCGCCGGACAGCCGCGTGGGTTTGACATCCAGCTTGTCGCCGAGGCCGACCCGGTGCAGCAGCTCGGTCGCCATTTGCCGCACCTCGTCCGCCGGCTTTTTGAGAACGTGCACCGGGCCTTCAATCACGTTTTCGATCAGCGTCATGTGCGGGAATAGGTTGAAGTTCTGAAACACCATTCCCATACGCGTCCGCAGCCGGTTGATCTCCGCCTGAGGAGCCATCTTGCGGACCTTCGATGCGGACTTTGAGTAACCAACCAGTTCGCCGTTGAAATGGACTTCACCTTCGTCATACGGCTCAAGAAAATTCAGGCATTTGAGCAAGGTGCTTTTGCCCGATCCGCTGGGGCCGATCAGGGCGACGATGTCTTTGGTGTTGATTTCCAAATTGATGTCCTTCAACACGCGAAGCTTGTCGTAGGATTTACCGAGAGACTTGATGGAGAGCATTGGCTTGTTCCTTTATGGTCATGCGTTTTTCTTGATCTTTTTCTCAAGCTGGCGGGAAATCCAGATCCAGGGGAACGTGATCAGGAAAAAGACGATGGCGAGGAAGGTGTAGACCTCAAGCGGGCGATACGTTTGAGAAATCAGGTTGTTTGATTCCTGCAGCAATTCATAGACCGCGATCGTCGAGCCCAGTGTGGACAGCTTCATCAGATTGGCAAATTCATTGATGAAAGGTGGAATCATGCGCTGCACCGCCTGCGGCAGAATGATCCGGCGCAGCGCAGCGAGGTGCGCCATGCCGATCGATCGCGCAGCCATCATCTGACCTCGATCGACGCTCTCGACACCGGCGCGTACGATTTCGGCAATGTAGGCACCGCTGTGGATGCCGAGCGTGAGAATGACCGCGGTTTCCGCACCGAGCTGAATGTCGAACAACACCGGAAAGCAGTAGTACACCCAGAACAGCTGCACCAACGCAGGCGTGGAACGTATGGCCTCCACATAGACGGTGGATACGCCGCGCAGAATCGAAGAGTGCGACTGACGAGCAATACCGACCGGAAACCCGATCACCAACCCAAGCAGGGTGGCGCCGAAAGTAATCTGCAAAGTCACCACCGCGCCATGCACGAAGACGGGCCAGTATTGGTACAGCAGATGAAACTGCCAGTTGTAGTTCAAAGCGTGCTCCTTGGGAGTGCAGTCAGAATGTGGCGGGCGTGTTCACCCAATAGATCCGGGCCACCACGTCGCCGATGTTTTCGTAGCCGTGCGGCACCTGGCTCATGAAGTGAAATCCATCGCCCTCTTTCAGCTCGTATTGCTCGCCGCCTATGGTCAATTTCACCGCGCCCTCGAGGATGTATCCGACTTCTTCGCCGACGTGCTCAATCAGACCGTCGCTCTTGGCGCCCACGGGGATGATGTGGATGTGAGCCTGCAGCAAAGAGCCGGGCGCGGCATGATCCAGCCGCTCCAGACTGATCCCGCCGGCCGCTCCGAAGGTGGACACGTAGCGATTACCGCTGAACAGCACCGGAGAATTGGCGACCTCGGCTTTGCCCAACAACTCGGAAACATTGCTTTCATAGAGGTGAGCAAGACGATGCAGCAGCGCCAGCGAAGGATCTGCCACGCCTCTTTCCACCTTGGACAACTGCCCTTCCGAACAACCTGCCGCATCGGCGCAATACTTCAGCGTCAGATTTCGCAGGTGCCGCGCATGCCGGAGCCGTACACCGAGTTGAATTGATGCCGCCACCAGATCGGTCGGATTATTGTTTTCCGTGCTCATTTGTTGAATTTCTTCCCGCTCATGAAAGTAACTTTCCTATTAAAAAGTCTATTTACAAATGAAAAGCAAATTGCATGCCACAGATTCCAGGCAGGTTTAAAGGCCCAAATGGGCCGAAAAAATTGCGATGCGGGTAGAAAGCGCACGACTTGTGCGTGATACGCCCCATTTGGGAGCGAGAGCTATCCGGCCGCACAACAAGCGGCCGGTGCTCGGGGAATACTTGCAAGACGCGATGAAGAAAAGTCGCCCCTATCCGTCCGGTGGGCAACCGCAGCTTTCCGGCAAGGTAAACAAGCCCGCATGAAGCGGCAATGCCGTTCAGCCAAGTAGCGTTCCCAAGCAAGCCGTTGGGGCTGAGTAGGTCCGAAGCCCGCCGGCTACGTTCACAACGCTTGCTTGCCCTCTGACACGCTGCTTTGCAGCTACTCCGGACGAATGGATCTGAATCGAAAAATAAAAAAATGCCGCTCAGCTCTTAACTGAACGGCATTACGTACGAAGCGGGCTCTTTCACACAGGGGATAGTCGCCGACAGCAAATATCCGCCCCTCACTTTAATACGGGCTTGCCCCTATTCCGAGGCATCGAGCTCGTGCCTGAGCAAAGACCTGCAATAAAAAAACGAGCAGCGCCTTAAAGACTTTCATGCGGCGAAACCTGCACCGCGCGCTTGATGAAAATCGGCGGCACCATCATCGCCGCCAGCAGAATTGCCACCGCGAGCAGGAACATCACGATGAAGGTGATGTGCAGTGAATCGTGCAAGGCCATCTGCACCACACTGTTTTGCATGACGCCGGTAGCCTGCGCATCGAGCAGGCCCTTGATCTGGTCGGCGGTAATCGTCACGGTGCTCGAGGAGTGCGCCAGTCCGTAGTTGAGCACGGCGCCGAACAGGGTCGCGCCCAGCGTATTGCCGAGATTGCGTGAGAACAGATTGGAGGCAGTCGCCGCGCCGCGCTGGGCGGGCGCCGCGATTTCCTGGATCAGCACCAGACAGGTGACGCTGGAAATACCCATGCCAAGGCCCATGATCAACGAACCGATACCGGCAAGCAGAGGCGAACTCTCGGGCGTGAGCATCACGAAAAACACTGCCCCGCACGGGATCACGGCGCCGCCGACCAGCATCAGCTGACGCAGGCCGAAACGATGGAAGGATTTGGCCGTGGCCGTGGCGCCAATCGGCCAGCCGAGCATCATCATGGTCAGCGCCAGCCCGGCCACCACCGGCGTGCGATGCAGTACGCCCTGTACATACACCGGCAGGAAAGTAGTCAAACCCATCATCGCCATGCCGACGAATAGGGTTGCGCAATTCGAGGCCGCAATCGGGCGATGGCCCCAGATGCTGAATGAAATCATCGGATCGGCCGCACGCCTTTCCTGCCATACGAACAGCACGGTACAGATACAGAAGACGATGAATTCGATCAATGCATGATCGGTGTTGGATGAACCGATATCGGTCAAGGCCAGCATCAGCGCGCCGATGGCGGCGGTGAACAGTACTGCGCCCGGGATATCGAGCGAGGGTTTTTCCCGCTGCTCGTTTTCGCGCAGGAACATCACGAAGCCGGCAGCAGCGGCCAGGCCGATCGGCACGTTGAGCCAGAAGATCCAGGCCCACGACATGTCCTGAATGATCAGACTGCCGACCAGCGGGCCCAGCACCGCGGAAATCGCCCAGACGCTGGCGAGATAACCCTGAACCTTGCCGCGTTCGCGCGCCGGAAACAGATCGGCGATGATGGTCATGTTGACCGGCTGGATGGCGCCGGCGCCGACGCCCTGAATCAGGCGGAACACGATCATGGCCGGCATCGACCAGGCGAAACCGGCCAGCACCGAACCGATCAGAAAGATCGCGATACCTGCCAGCATCACCGGCTTGCGGCCGTAGAGATCGGACAGTTTTCCGAACACCACGGTCATTGCAGTCTGGGCCAGCAGGAAGGAAGAAAATACCCAGCTATACAAATGCAGGCCGCCGAGCTGCGTGACGATCTGCGGCATGGCCGTGGCGACGATGGTGGCTTCGAGCGCAACCATCGCCATTGAGCCCATGACGGCGGCAACGACGAGGGGACGATTGGATGTGTGGGATGAGGACATGGCGTCGGAATGAGAAATGGCTGCCTGACTCGCCGCTCTGGAATGTGCCATGAAACAGGCAAGACTGCGGTCGGTCAATGGTGGCTGGTGCCGGGCATTATGCCGCGCCGCGCAGAAACCTGCTGACGGCCGGCAATAAACACGTGGCTGGTCACGCAACCGCGACGCATGCAAAACGGATCGCGGCCTTGTGCGAGATGATGTCCAGACGATTTCTGGTAATGCGCCGCGCGCTTGAAACGCTTTCTGCTTCAGCCTCTGCGCTGTTATCAGAAATTTTCCGGGCAATTGAAAATGCCGCCGGTATCTCCGGCGGCATTGCGATGATCAGACCGGTTTCAGAGCCCGGGTTCCTGCACCGGATACCTGGTCACAGGCGGGTTGCGACGTGAGGCGATAAGCAGAATGAAGCCGATGACCTGCAGCGCAAGAATAGGCGTCAGTGCCAGAGCGAAGCTGCCGGTCTGTTCGCGGATCACACCGATCAGATAAGTGCCGGCAAACCCGGCCAGATTACCTACCGCATTGATCTGCGCCAATCCCGCCGCTGCCGCGCGCGGCCCCAGACGCTCGGTCGAGAGCGCCCAGAACGGCCCCTTGAATGCATAGGTACCGACCAGTGTCAGAATCATGAATAGCATGGCCGGCAGCAGCTGCCTTGTCATCATGCCGGCTCCCAGCGCGCAGGCCGACAACAGCAAAGGCAAAGCGGTGCTCCACACCCGTTCGCGGCGCTTGTCGGAGACGCCACCCCACCAGATCATCGTGACCGAGGCGATGGCGAACGGCAATGCATTCAGCCATCCGGTCTGAATATTGCTCAGCCCGAAGCTCTTGAGAATCTGCGGCTGCCACAGCGACAGGCCGTTGCTGGCGGCGGAAGTGCCGGCATACACCAGCGACAACAGCAGCACCTGTGGATGAAGCACGATGCGCCAAGTGCTGTTGTCATGTACCGGCGCATCGGCCTCGCTTTTCTTGCGCTCCGCTTCCAGCGTCAGGTTGAGCCATTGCTTCTGGTCGGTGTTTAGCCATTTGGCGTCGCTCGGTGAATCGGGTAGCCAGAAATAGGTGAAGATCGCCAGCAGAATCGCGGGTGCCGCCTCAATCAGGAATAGCCATTGCCAACCGTGCAGCCCGCCCATGCCATCCAGCTCCAGCAAGGCAGCCGAGATTGGTGAGCCGACGAAACTGGACAAGGGCACCGCCACATAAAACAGACTGACGATACGGCCGCGCGTGGCTGCGGGAAACCACTGCGTCAGATACAAAATCACGCCGGGGAAGAAGCCGGCCTCAGCCGCTCCCAGCAAAAACCGCACGACATAGAAAGAGTTTGGCCCGCTGACCAGCGCCGTGCAGGCGGAGATGACACCCCAGCTCAGCATGATGCGGGCGATCCACCTGCGGGCGCCGAATTTCTTCATCGCCAGATTGCTCGGCACTTCAAACAGGAAATAGCTCACGAAAAACAGACCGCCGCCGAGTCCGAACACGGCTGGCGTCAAGCCGACGTCCTTGTTCATCTGGAACGCGGCGAAGCCGACGTTGACGCGGTCAATGAAGGACACCAGATAGCAGATCATCAAAAACGGGATGAGGATCGTCGTCACGCGCTTGACCGTCGATGCCCCGATTTCATCAGTACTCATGAATTTGTCTCCTTATGGATGAATATCTTTTCGATGAAAAATAATTTTAGTCATGGTAACGTATACGTTAATGTATTCGCTAACTAATTTTTTAGGTGATGCACAATTGACGCCTGTTTGTTTTTTTAGGGAATGGTGAGAAATGGGCGCTAGCGATTCTTTGCAGTCAAAGCCGGTCGAGCCGCATGCGCCGGAAGTGCCGTCCGGTCGCATGGCTGATGCGGCTTACACGACGATGCGCAAGAAGATATTGGATAACGTCTGGCCGGCCGGTTTTCAGGCCACCGAAGGCGACGTCGCGACCGAATTAAGCATGAGCCGCACGCCGGTGCGCGAAGCGCTGATGAAGTTGCAGCAGGAAGGTCTGATCAAGGTTACGCCGCGCCATGGCATGCAGGTGCTGCCGATTTCCCCCGAGGACATGGAGCAGATCTATCAGATCCTGACCTCATTGGAATCGACGGCGGCCGAGCTGGTGGCCGAACGCGGGCTGGACGATGAAGCGCTCAAGCCGCTGATCGAAGCCACCGAGGCGATGGATCAGGCGCTCAAGGTCGACGATCTGGATGCATGGGCGGTCGCCGATGAACAGTTCCACACGCACTTGCTGATGCTGTGCGGCAACGAATATCTGCGCGGCGTGGTGCTGAATTTCTGGGATCGTGCGCACCGGGCGCGGATGGTGACCTTGCGCATGCGGCCCAAGCCCATCCATTCGACGCGTGAACACATTGAACTCGTCGCCGCCATCCGCGCAGGCGATGCCGCCCTGGCGGGCAGCGCGCAACGCGCACATCGCAAACGGGCAGGCACCGAGCTGCTCAGTCTTCTCAAGCGGCTAGGGCTCAGTCGGCTCTAGCTTTTCCGCATGAGCGATCATGCGCATCCACTTAGGTAGGAATATGTCACAGACCACCCCATCGATTTACGAGATTGCCGTGTTGCCAGGCGATGGCATTGGCGTAGAAGTCATGCAAGCCTGCGTTGCGCTGCTCGATGCCGCCCAGAAAATCGACCACGGCCCGCAGCTGAAAATGACACGCTACGATGCCGGCGCGCAACACTATGCCAAGCATGGCGAAGCGCTGCCGGAGCGCACGCTCGATGCGGCACGCGCCGCACACGCGGTGCTGTTCGGCGCCATGGGGTGGCCCAACGTGCGCTATCCGGACGGCACCGAGCCGATTCCGCAGCTGGACCTGCGCATGGCGCTGGATCTGTATGCCGGCGTACGTCCTATCCGCTGGTTCGCCGGTTTGCCGAAAGTGCTGACCGATAGTCGCGCCGAGAACATCGACTTTGTGCTGGTGCGCGAGCAGACCGAGGGCCTGTTTTACGCACGCGGCAAGGGATCGGTAAATGAAGCCGGCGAGTCCTATGACACCATGCAAATCACCCGCCGCGGCACCGATCGCGTCAGCCGCTTTGCATTCAAACTGGCAGAACAGCGCAAGCGCCGGCGCGGCCAGGCCAACGTCACCTGCGTGGACAAGGCCAATGTGTTCACCTCGATGGCCTTCTTCCGCGAGGTGTTCAATGATGCGGCCAAGGACTTTTCAGGCATTTCGTTCGATCACGCCTATGTGGATGCGATGGCGCTGACCATGATCAAGAAGCCATGGGCGCTGGATGTGATGGTCACTGAAAACATGTTCGGCGACATCCTCTCCGATCTGGCGGCCGGCCTGATCGGCGGCATGGGCATGGCGCCCTCGGCCGACGTCGGCGACGACCACGGTCTGTTCCAGCCGGCACACGGCACCGCCCCCGACATCGCCGGCCAGGACAAGGCCAATCCCGGCGCCATGTTCCTTTCGGGCGCAATGATGCTGGACTGGCTGGCCGATCGCCACGATCAGCCGGAACTGGAACAGCGCGCGCGCCTGATCGAATCGGCGCTGGAGACGGTGCTCGGCGATGGAGCGGTACGTCCGATGGAATATGGCGGCAGCGCCGGCACCAAGGCAATGACCGAGGCAGTGATCGCAGCCCTGCCGCAGGCATTCGCCACGCTCAAATAAGCAAGCAAACAATCTTCTGCCTCACATGCGTTCCCTCGGCGGGAACGCATTCCCCACATCATTCTGAACGGACCGAACATGCTCATCATTGCAGTGACATTCACCATCAAACCCGAGCACATCAATTCCTTTCGCGCTGCGATGCTGAAGAACGCCTCGACCTCGCTGGCCGAAGAAGACGGCTGCCTGACCTTCGATGTGTGCGAAGCCAAAGAAGGCGAAGTGATTTTTCTGTACGAGCGCTATACCGACAGCAATGCCTTCGACCTTCATCTGCGGGCCCCGCATTTCCTGGAGTTTGACAAGCTCGTCACGCCGTGGATCAGAGCCAAGCAGGTAGATCGCTACAGTCTGATTTCGGAAGAATAAGTCATTCGCCGAAGCAGAATTCCGGCGATTCAGCCTCCTGCAGCCCGCTCAAGCCAGTCCAGAAACTCCCTGAGCGGCAGCGACTTGTCGGCGTCGGGCGGCACCCATGCCGAATAGCTGCTGCCTTTGGCGGTGACGGCAAACGGCAAGACCAGACGCCCCAGCTGCACATCATGCGCCAAGGTCGGCAACCCGCCGACTCCCACGCCCAGGCCATCGACGATCGCCTGCAGGCTCACGTGATAGTGGTCGAAGCGCTGAAAGCGCCGTGGCCGCAACTCCGCCACCCCTGCCGCCTGCAGCCAGCGCTCCCACTCGCCCACCCGCGTGTGCGAAGAGACGCAGACCTGCCTGCCCAGGTCTTCAAGCTGCTCCAGAGGATTGCGTTTCAGCAGTGCCGGCGCGGCGATCAGGCTCAGTTGTTCCTCGAACAGAGGGCGCCGTTCGAAATAGCGCCATTCGGGCCGATCCAATGCGTCCCTGCGAATCAGCACGTCGAAACCGACCAGGCCTTTGGTTTCTGCGCTATTGGAGGTCGTCACCGACACCTCGATATCGGGATAGCGCTCATGGAATGCGGGCAAGCGCGGAATCAGCCAGTGCATCGCGAATGTGGTCTGGCTATTGACCTTGACGACGCGCGTGCTGGGCGTCTTGCCGAAGCGCACCGCCGCATCGCCGAGCAGATCGAAAGCGCTGCTGATTTCCGCTGCAAACGCGCGTGCATGCTCCGTCGCAACGCTGCGCTGGCCTTGCCGCCGGAACAAGGGCTGGCCCAACCAATCCTCCAGCAGACTGATTTGCCGGCTGACGGCGCTATGTGTGATGCCAAGCTCTTCAGCCGCAGCGCTCAGGCTGCTGGCGCGCGCAGCGGTTTCAAAGATGCGCAAGGCATTCAGGGGCGGCAAATGTCGCTTCTTCATCTATGAGTTTTAGTATCGGATGGATCAATTATTCATCGATAGTATGACCCAGAAGAACAGAATAAGCTGACGCTTTCGCCTCTTACACACAGCAAAGCGCAGATACCGTGGCGACTTACTTCTATGTTTTTTCCATCGCGCTGGCGGCCGGGGTGCTCAGCGGCATCGTCGGCACCGGCTCCTCGCTGTTGCTGCTGCCGGTACTGGTACAGTCCTACGGCCCCAAGGCCGCCATGCCCATCATGGCCATGGCCGCGATCATCGGTAATCTTTCGCGTATGGCAGCCTGGTGGCGCGATATCGATTGGCGCGCGGCGATGGCCTATGCGCTGGCAGGCATGCCGGCTGCTGCGCTCGGCGCCCACACCTTGCTGGCGCTGCCGGCCTGGAGCATCGATGCCGCGCTCGGTCTGTTTTTCTGGTGCATGGTGCCGCTGCGGCGCCGTCTGCGCGCTGCGCGATGGCAGCTGTCTTTGCCGCAACTGATCCTGTGCGGCGGCGCCATCGGCTTCATGACAGGACTGGTGCTCTCGACCGGCCCCCTGAGCGTGCCGGTATTCACGGCATATGGCCTGAGCGGCGGCGCTTTTCTCGGCACCGAAGCCGCCAGCGCGCTCCTGCTCTATGTCAGCAAAGTCGGCACCTTCGCCGCGCAGGATGCCCTGTCCATGCAAACTGCACTGCAAGGCCTGCTGGTCGGCGCCGGGATCATGGTGGGCACAGCCGGCAGTAAATCGCTGGTGCTGAAATTACCGCCCGCGATGTTCGGCATATTGATTGACTTGCTTCTGCTGATTTCCGGGGCCGCCTTGTTGTACAGCGCTTGGAACAATTGATGCGAATCTGCGGCGGCTGCGCGGTCACCTGGAAACATGCCGCGCGCCGGCTTCAGGCGAAAAAACATTTCTCGGGATAAAGTTCACCCTGTGGCGAGCCGATAACAGAGGTTCGCGCCCGCTGTCGCCGGTCAACATGACGAAATGACATCATCGGCGAATACATCATGCCGGCACAACAACATCGTACAAGCTCGGGGAACAGCAATGAAACAGATCAAACTCAATCTCAAGGACGAGGTTTTCGAATCCCTTGAGCGCGACTACAAGAACTTCGTGCGGCTCTCGACCAAGGTCGACTCAGGCTTTGTCTCACCGTCGTTTGAAAGCTTCCTGCTGGCCAAGGTGTCGGAAAATACCAACTTCCTGACGGAAGACGCCGTGCAGCACCTGATGCTCTCCGGCCAGTACGCCTGGGCCAGGCGCGCAATGGACAAGGACTTTCCCGATGTGGTGGCGATCATGATCGAACAGGCCTCGGACTACGGCTTTCACATCGCGGTGCGCCACGACTGGAATACGGATGATCTGGTCGCGGCATCAAAAGCCTGGGCCACCGCCATCATCAAACAAGCCAAGGGCGACGAAACGCAGATCGACATTCTGGCCGCTCAGATCAAGTCAGCCGCGGTCAGCATCGCCATCGTCCAGGAAAAACTGAAGACCCCGGCCTCGCAGCTCGCGCATGCACTGACGCAGGAACTGCGCGAAATCAATATCGCCATCGAGCACTCGCGCAATGATGTCGCGCGCGAAAAGCTGGGCGCGCTGCGCAGCTTGCTCAGGCTGGGCCGGGCCTACGGCAGCGTCAAGGAAAAGGACGAGCAGGAAATACTGGGACGGATCCGCGCGCAGAAGCCCTATCTGTTCGAACCGCCGCGCGAAGGTTTCTGGGATCACATTGCCGCATGGTGGCGCGGCGTATAACTGATGGCGCTTGACGCCGCACCTGCCCGCCCTGATATCAGCAGCTAACCGGCCGGCGTTTTACGCCCCTATTTCTCTACGCCCCAGATGCGCCGTCCGGACATATCAAGTTCCGTCAGGTAGAGACGCAGATCAAATTCATATTGGTGGTAGTTCGGCTCGATATAAGAACAAAGCTTGTAGAAGGCTTTGTCGTGTTGCTTTTCTTTTATATGCGCGAGTTCGTGGACTGCGATCATCCGCAAAAATTCAAGCGGCACGTCTTTGAACAAGGTGGCGATACGAATTTCATGTTTGGCCTTCAGCTTCCCGCCTTGAATACGCGAAATCGAAGTATGCAAGCCAAGCGCGTGTTGAATCACGTGAATCTTGCTGTCATACCCGATCTTGTTGATCGGCTCCGCGTTACGTAGGAATTCGCTCTTGAGCTCCTGGATGTACTGATACAAAGCGCGGTCGGTGCGCAGCTCATGCGCCTTGGGATAGCGCGTGAGCAGCACATCGCGCAAGCGATCCTGCGCGACAAGCTGCGACACTTGCTCGCGCGTCTGTTCGGAATAGGCGCTCAGGTACTTAAGCGATGACATTGCGGCGCGGGAAAATTGATAGGTGGAATTGCAGGCCCGAGCTGGCGGGAAGCGGGCGAATATACCACAGGCGAAATTCCGAGCAGATCGGCCAAATCGGCCGGTAGCGGACTTTGCTTTGCACTGATCTGAGCAGTAATACCTAATCAAGCAGAAGTGCTGCGGCATCCTCCGCAAATCGCGCAAGCTGCCCTAACTCAGATTCAATTCCGGCAGTGATCTGCCACTCCTCCGGCGCCCCTTGCCCTCCCCGCAAGTCCACACTGAAGATAATTGTCCCCAATGCGCTGCATGTCACCGCAAGCTTGAAATCTCTTTCAAGCGACGCCCATGTCAACGCCCCCTGCCAGGGACGCTGCTGCTCAGCAAGCGTTGCAAAGAAACCAACCAGCGATGCGAGATCCCCTGTCTCTGTCCAAACGACAGATGTGGCCGACACAGGAATATCTGATAGAGCGATCTGAAAATGGTCTGGCCCTTCTCTAGTGATTCGGAGCGAACGACTGGATGTTGACGAGTGGATGGCAAGCAAATGGCGGCCTTAACTGAAATACGGAAAAACATTCATCCGGCTTCGCCTGCCTGATTCAGGGACACCCCATTGAAGGTCTGCATCTGCCCGACAACGACCGCCGGCTGACTGAGGCGCAGCATCAGTATCTGCCGACGCTGGCATATGCTGCGAAGTAGGCGTAGCCATCCATGCCCTAGGCCAGCGCTTCTTTGGCCGCCTCTTCAGGTGCGAGACCGTCATAAAACAGATCGGTAAAGTATTCGACCTCTTCTTCGATATGATCTTGCGCCTGTTTTACAGTCGCGCCGCCGGCGACCAAGAAGCCTTCCACCTCGATGCACCAGTTGATGAGTGCGAGGGTTTCTTCGTCGAGTTTTTCTTTCTTGGGCATGGTATTTCCTTTCAGCGCGCAGAGATGGATCTGCGTGTCAGCATAGCTATTTGTGGGTTATTGAACAAGGACTGATCCGATGAGAGCAAGCCGCCAGCGTTGCTGCTCAACGCATTGAAGAACAGCCGCCGTAATTGCGCGCTTTTTTTCTTCCTGAGATGTCGGCTGCTGGCCGGTAGCGGCCGTCCGCCAGTAGCACATGGAATTCCACTGGAACTACGATATGCTCAAATAGCTGCTCACCGCTCCGCCTAATAAAAACCCAGGCCGCACGATTACAGGCTTGTGTTGATAGGGAGTCCCTGTGCATTGAGCATATCCTGCAGTTTCGCGGCATACAGCTTATCGATCATGCTCGTAATCGGAGGATCCACATGCACCATGCTGATGGCAATCGTCTGATGCACGCTGCGCCCAAACGCACCGGTCTCCACAATGAAGGCTTCGGCACGATATCCCTTCTGGTGGGAGTAGAGCACATCGATTTCATCATGTGTCATCTGGAACAGCATCCCGTAGGCCCATTCGCCCGGCGCTCGGAGCAGGATTGCCTTTTCCCGAACAATGACCTGATGATCTCTGACCCTGGCAGCTTGAGGTGCACGGATCTCCAGCCCTTTCGCGCGCAAGGACGAAGAGTCCATGTGCAAGCCGTAGAAGAAAATATTAACCAGCCTGTTGGGAGTGTTGTCAGCCATCGACGTCAGTGTGAAGGGCGAAGGGTATTGTGGCGAGATGTTTTGCAGCGAGGTAGCCTAGTCTAACATTCACGCCCAATCTGTCGCTGATCAGCGCAGACGATATCTCGGAGTGACTAACATCCGGACGATCCCGCCGCCACCGCTACCCCACGAGGCGGCATCTTTTCCCTACTGGGCATTGTTCAATTCAAAGAATGTCAGTTTCTGGCCGGAAGCAGACCTTTTGGTATGAGGCTTGCGGGTCAGTGGAGGCAAAATATCAGTCAGCTCCTCCGGATCAATCTCCGATCCATCTCACAGAAACCAGGATCGGAGCTCAACCGATTCTGGCGCCCAAGGGTGGCTCAACAAGCTCAAAGATTCTTGGCGTAGAACGGTGTTAGTTTGGCCACCGCGGTTTCGACGTACTTGGGAACCCAGTAAGTTTCGATGTGGGTGGCGCCCTCAATCTTGAATAATTCCTTGTCCTTGGCGCCGCTGGCTTTCGCAAAGGCCTCCTCCGTCATGTAAAGGCTATCGGCCTTGCTGCCCGCCATCATGAGCAACGGCTGCTCGATCAGCGAGATCTGGTCCGTGGCATCCCAGCGCATCAGGTCGAGCAGGCTACTGGTGGTGTATCTGAATGTCGACCCCGGATGGGCATGGGTGCGCCAGTAATATTCATATCCCTGTCGATACAGATCGAACGGCAACGCCGCAATCTGCGCATCGGTCATATCTGCGTCTCCCGAGTAGAGAATCTTGCCACCAGCGCGCTGCCGGGCTCTTGCATCCGAGGCTTGCTGCAGACGTTGCTGAACCGAAGCGAGCTGCGAGTCGACGTATCCGTTGCGCCGCACCCGGCCCGAGTTGAACATGCTGAGCGTGGCGACGGCCCTGAAACGCTTATCCGTCGTTGCCGCCGCCAGCGAATAGCCGCCGCCACCGCAGATGCCGAGTAGCCCTAGACGTCCGGCATCGACGCCCGCATACGAGGTGATGAAGTCGGCCATCCCGTGGATGTCCTCGATACGGTTCGTGGGCGTGTCCACCGAGCGCGGGAGCCCGCCGCTGCCTCCCTGGTAGGCGGCATCGGCGGCAATGGCGATATACCCCTGCTCCGCCAGGCGTTGGGCGTACAGGCCGGCCGTTTGCTCCTTCACGCCCCCGTTGGGGTGCGCGACGACTACCGCAGGATATTTTTTCGATGGGTCGAAGTTCGCCGGCGTGTAGACGTTGGCAACGATGTCCAGGCCATTGAGCTGGTAGGTCACGGGGTGGATGTTGACTGCGCCGGGTACGTTGGCAGTGATTGCATCACCGTACACCAATGTAAAGGGATTGTTGCGGTAGTCGGCAGCCGTCGCAGGAGGAGAAAGGGTCATGGCAGGCAATCCAAGGGTGATTGCGGAAACGGCGAGTGCAGAGGTCCCGAGGAACTCGCGGCGTTTCACGTCGATGGCGTTGTGGGTCATATTGATTCCGGTCTCATGGAACCTGGACGCGGGAAGCGCCCGGGCGCAAAGGGTCAATCCAGCTTCTTTTGATTGAGGAAGGCAGATACCAGGCCGGCAATCTGTACGTTGTTCAGGTCGGACATGATGAAGTGCGTATTTCCGTGGATGCCCGCCTCCGGGAGGTGCACCAACCGGGCGTCGCCGCCGTGCCTGTTGATGGTATCGACCCAGATCCTGGCCATGGCAAGTCGCACGCGCCAGTTATCCTGGCCGCGCTCTGCCGTGGGCGTCGTCGGGAAGTTGTCGCCGTAGTAGATGACTATGGGGATTCGCGTCAGCTTGTCGAAGTCCTCTGCCGAAACAGCTTCAGGCGCCAGTGGCCCGGCCGCACTGGGCATGGCAGGGGGAAGTTCTCCTGGCGGGAAGATGAAGCCGCTGCCGGGTTCAAATGCGACGACGGCCCTGACGTTGGGCGACTTGATGGCCGTCAGCCAGCCAGGACCACCGCCCTGCGAATGCGTGAAGAGAATGGCGGGACCGGTCTGCTTCATTAAAGCGACGATCGCGTCCGAAATCACGCCGGCGTCATAAGGGCCGGTGTTGGGCGTGACAGAACGGAAGAACTGGTCCAGCGTTTCCGGCTTGCGGTCGAACTGCACATTGTCGAAGTATTTGGGCCATTTTCCGATTCGGAACTGGTCAAAGAACAGTTGATCGTTAGGTGCCGGAACGACAGAGGCTGCGACGGTGCTGCTTCCGGCGCGCCCGCGGCGCGGCTGGTCGACGAGATAGACCGGAAAGCCTCGGCGCAGGAACAGGGTCTGGAAGCCCTCGCGGCCGTCCGAGGTGCTCTCCCAGCTGCGCGCTGACTGGAACGCCCCATGCAACATGACGATAGGCAGGGGCCGCGGATTCAAAGGTACTTGATAGAAAGCGTAGAGGTGGTCTCCATGGAAACTCTGTCCCGCGGACGTCGGGTTATTGTTGTCGTAGCGCCCGGGCATCTGCAATACCGTGCCACCAACAGCAAAGCTGCCCTGAGCCTGAATCGCCAGAGCAGCAGGGGCGGCATTACCGCCACCATCTGGCTGAGTCGCGCACCCGGCGACGAATGTTGTCATGGCGACCGCGGTAGCCATCAGGATGCGATTGATGTTCATGTTCAACCTTTCGATGCGGCGGCCAAGGCCTGTGAGAGCGCTTCGCTGGCGCGGGCTCCGGTTTCAGGGCAGATATGGTCGGCGAGAATCCGTGAAAGCTGATGTAGCTGAGCGGCGCTCAAGCCCACGCGCAGACTTGCCCTCATGTGCGAGCGCAACTGCGCCTCGGCTCCTGGCGTGGCTGCCAGCGCGCCGACGGTCGCCAGCTCGCGACTTTGCCAATCGAGGTTGTCGCGCTCGAAGATGTCTCCGAACAGGTGCGCCTGCAGAAACTGGTTGATCGTGGGCGCAAAGTCGAACACGGCACCTTGTACCGGCCCGCCGGAAATCTCTGTCTGATTGGCCTTGCCCACCGCGACCAACTCGGCTCCTGTGGCAAGCACCCGGCCAGGTTCACGCCCCTGTGTGTCGGCGATACCGCGCTGCTTACGTAACTCCACTACCTTCAGCAGTTCGCCGAGCGCATTAAGGCTTCTGGGAAAACCGGCGTAGGCATAGAGCTGCACCAGGATTTCCTTGGTTTCGTTGATGCTCAACCCGGCATCGAGACCTTGACCCAATGCGGAGTTGAGTTTTTGCATATCGCTGCTGGCCGCGAACGCGGCGATTACCGGAATGAGGCGCTGCCGGGCCGACAAGGTCTCGGATGCGGGATAGGCGCGAGACCGGGCGGCGATCGCCGGCGAAACCCCGGTGCGACTCCAGGCGGCAAGATAATCGTCATCAGTGACCTTGCTTTGCCAGATGACCGAGACGCCATTCTCCTTCTCCGCGATAGCCACGTGCGTCATCGGATCGTTGGGACCCGCACCATGCCAATGAAGCACATTGGCGGGGATGACGACGACATCACCGGCGTGGATAAGCCTGGCAGGCTGCCCCTGTTGCTGAACCAGGCCGCCCCCCGCCGTGACGATCAGCGTCTGCCCCAAGGGATGACTGTGCCAGGCAGTCCTGGCGCCTGGCGCGAAGCGTACCGTGGCGCCCCCGGCCTTGCCCGGCGCCAGGGCCTGGAAAGGCGCACTGATGAGCGCGGCGCCCGTGAAGTGGTCTGCTGCGCCTGTGGCGGCGGGCTGGGTCGATGACGAACTGACTTCGATCACCGGCGCAACCGTGCTGGTCGCAATGGACTGCGCGTCAGCACCCACTGCGATCGCGGCCAGCGCAACGTAAAGCGGGAGTGACCTCATGCGGCAGCTGGCCACGATGACGGCCAGCACCTTACCCTGATGACGGCCGGGCGCGCGGGGGCAAGCGGGGTTCACGATGCGCCTCAGATGTCGAGCTTGCGCTCGGCCATCCATTTGACGATAGATGGATCGCGATGCGAGAAGAAGCTGCTCGTGTTGGTGTCGAGCGTCGCAATGCGTGCCATGTCGGTGTCGTCGAGTTCGAAGTCAAAGATGGCGATGTTCTCAGCCATGCGTTCCTTGCGCACGGTCTTGGCAAGGGCCACGATGCCGCGTTGAACGAGCCAGCGCAGAACCACCTGACCGACCGACTTGCCGTGCCGCGCCGCGATGGCCACCAACACTTCGTTCTCGAAAAGACCGTTGCGGCCTTCCGCGAAGGGCGCCCACGCTTCGGCCTGTACGCCGATTTCTGCCATGAACGGGGCCGCTTCCAGTTGCTGCTGGAACGGATTGACCTCGACCTGGTTGACTGCCGGCGCAATGTCGTTGAACGCCTTGATGTCCATCAGGCGGTCGGGATGGAAATTGCTGACGCCGATGGCACGCAGCTTGCCGGCCCGATAGGCATCCTCCATTGCGCGCCACGATCCGTGCACATCACCAAACGGCTGGTGGATCAGATACAGGTCGAGGTAATCGAGCTGCAACCGGCGCAGGGATTTCTCAATCGCCTGCTGGGTGCGTTCGTAGCCCGTCTCCTGGACCCACAGCTTGCTGGTGACAAACAGCTGGTCGCGAGCAATTCCGCTCGATCTGAGTCCCTTGCCAACCGCCTCTTCGTTCATGTACGAAGCGGCGGTATCAATGAGCCGGTATCCGGATTCGATCGCGTCGACAACGCTACGTTGGCATTCATTGGCGTCGGCGATCTGGAAGACACCGTAACCAATGATGGGCATATGCAGGCCATTGTTCAGGACGACGTGTTGCATGTATTTCTCCTCACAGGAAATCTGATGAAAAGAAGTTTAAGCGGCACACTGGCATCTGAATAGTGACAGATGAGTTGATGAATTAGCATAAAATTGATGATAATAGAGCGCGCAGGAGCCCTGAATGGCAATCAATGAACTCCGTTCCATCACGACCTTTATCAAGGCGGCAGAGCTGGGAAGCCTGCGCAAGGCCGCCCAGGCGCTGGGGATTAGTCCGCAGGCAGCCAGCAAGGCGCTCGCCCAGTTGGAGGCGCATCTGGACGCGCGCCTGTTTCACCGCACCACGCGGGTGATGTCGCTGACGGATGCCGGGCAGAGGTTGTTTGAAGACGTCCAGCCGTCGGTACTGGGGATGCAGCGGGCGCTTCAAACGGCGAGATCGGCCAAAGATGAATTCGCCGGGCCTTTGCGAATCACCGGTCCGCGAACGACGTTCCAACCCATCCTCTGGCGCCTGGTTGAAGAGTTTTGCGATATGCACCCCGGTATTCAGCCAGACGTGCTGCTGGAGGACCGCATCGGCAACTGGGTCGAAGATCGGGTGGACGTGGGATTTCGCCTGGGGCCCTCGCCCCATGAAGGTGTCATCGCCCGGCGACTGTTCCCCGTTCAGATGCCCATCTGTGGCGCACCGTCGTACTTCGGGCAACACGGAATGCCGGACTCGGTAGCCGCCCTGGCATCACATCGCTGCAGCGTCTACCGGCATCCAAGCACGGGAAAGGTGGTTCCCTGGCGCGTGAAGCTGCGCGATCAAGTGGTCGACCAACCGGTGGTCCCGGCGATCTACAGCAACGACGAGCTCTTTGAACTGCAAGCCGTCCTGGCGGGAAAAGTGATTGCTCAGCTTGCCGGCGTCACGGCGGCGCCCTACATCCGCTCGGGCCATCTGATTCCCGTTCTCGCGGATCTGGGTACGGGGGAGCGAATTGGTACGGAGGATTTTGCCGGCAGCTTGATAGGTGCCTAGGGCCTGTTAACAATTACAGCAGACAGATTGTTAACAGGCCCTAGTTGAATTTTCTGCCCTTCAGGTGCCTGAAGTTGCTCCCCTGGCAGCAAACCACCTCCAATTACACCTGCGATTATCAAATCTCTGTGAGCTTCAAAAAAATGTGAGAGCACCACACCCGTTACCGGACCCGCGAGTCTGACCAGGTAGTTCCTATCGTGCGTCGGCACCACCTTGAAATTGAAGTACGGCAGCCTTAAGCGTCGCACTGTAATCCTCATCATCACGTGAACAAGACGTGTCTGAGAAGACTACGGTGCCTGACCTATAAATCACGAATGCGCGTTTGCTACCTGTGTATTCGCAAACGCGAGCCTCAATATCAAATAGATCCTCGACCTTGATTGGCATCCATTACGGCTTTGGAATATCTGTTCTCATCATTAAATTTTTCTCATAGTCTGAACATAAAAAACAAACCTCAACCCCAATTTTGTGAAGTTCACACATGCCTCGTTGTCCCCGGCCCATCTCACGGGCCATTCCAGACATGACGAATTTTTTGCAAGTGAGACAGGCATGCAATTCCAACCGATCACCAAATTCTCTCTTGCCTAAAATTTTGAGAAATGACTCAATGCTTCTCGATAAATCAGCACCACTTTCAATCCGATACTCTTTACCATTTAAATGCCATTCAAGAATCTCTCCTGCCAGAGTCCAGCGACCAACATACGCAGCAGCCTTGCCGTTAAGACGTAGTTCTCCAGATAGGGCATTTATCATTTCCTTACCTTATTTAACGAATTCACTAGGGAATTACAGCAGCCAGATATAAGCGCAAACGAGGTTGAGCAAAGCGAAATAGTTGCGTGCAAGTTTTTCAAAGCGAGTGGCAATGCGGCGAAATTGCTTGATGCGATTGAAGAAGCGCTCAACCAGATTGCGCTGCTTGTACAAATGCAGGTCATAGTTGCGCTGAATCAGCCGATTGCGCTTGGGCGGAATGACGGCAACGGCACCGCGATTTTCAATGCTACGCACCAGCGTATCAGCGTCATATCCCTTGTCGGCCAACACGGCATCGGCGCACAACCCTTCCAGCAATGTATCGGCTTGCGTGATGTCAGCGATTTCACCGCCGGTCAGCAACCAACGCACCGGATTGCCAAGCCCATCCACCACCGCGTGAATCTTGCTTGTCAAACCGCCACGCGAACGACCTATCGACTGACAGCCATCTTTTTTTGTGCGCCTGCGGCGTGTTGATGTGCGCGCACCACCGTGCTGTCGATCATTAGCATTTCCATGTCACGATCTTCGCTGACGGCATCAATAATGCGTTGCCATATGCCAGTCACAGTCCAGCGCTTGAAACGCGTGTAGGTCGTATGCCAATTACCCAATTCGGCCGGCAAGTCACGCCACGGCGATCCCGTGCGCACGATCCACAGCACCGCCTCGATAAACAGTCGGTTATCTTGCGCTGTCGCGCCTCGATCTCCTACCTTACCCGGCAACAGTGGCTCAAATTTCTTCCATTGATCGTCACGCAGCAGCTTCCTGACTTCTTGCATTTCGGTACTCGGTTATTCGAATACTGAATGTAAACACATTTCTCTAAATGTTAACAGGCCCTAGTATTCTGTTTGCAAGCTCCGCCAATTTTTCTCCATCGGAAACCTTGTCGATGACATTGAGGGTGATCATGTCGGTCCATCGGCTCAGGTCGCTCTCGGCAGGCGGGGTGAATTCGTTCTGACCGTTCTTTGACCAGCGATGAAGATAATTCACGCCATCCAGGCTCAGTTCGTTGGCGCTCGCCGCCTGCGCCAGTGTCGGCATCAGTGCAAGAGCGAATGCCAAGGCCCACAGATAACGTAACTTCGAAGCTAAGCGTTTCATTTCGACTTCCTTTTTTGCCGCCAATGGATCCGACCTTGTCTTATCGAGTACGTCACGGCAGCTCCTGGCCGATAGCGGACTTCTACTAACGGACATCGCATGACTTTTCGGCTGTCAGTCTTTAAGGTGCTTTTGCACGTCTTCCTTGGCTTGCCCGTTTAATTTTTGAAATTCACCTATTAGCCTATCGCATGCGTCTTTCGTTGCCTCGCACAGAGCAGTCATTTGGATGAATAAAGGTGAGTTGAAGCATCGCGATGACGCTACCGTGCAGTTCCCCTACCAGCAAATATTGATTTGCATCACTGTCGATGAGCTCGAAGGCTTGCTCGTATAGACCTTCGTCACTACCGACTGCTTCGCGGCCTTGTCCTAACGTATCGTCTATTAGCAATTCCAAGAGCCGAGGTAAGTCACTCCGCACTGCGCGGCGTGCGGTTAAGTCCATGAATTCAATCATCAATGTTTATCACTTCTTTTTGAATTAATAATTTTCAGGCAGTTAATTTCAAAGTTTGCTTCTGGCGATTGAGGATATTCGCACTATGCGGTGAGGGAATCTAAGACTTCTTTCAACACAATCAGTTACGCGTCTCAGTTATCTTCTGAGGTTTGAATGTCTCGGAATGGGGCATCGTGAGCAACTCTGATGTGGCGCTCTCAAACTTCATCACAAGGAAATCGAGGATGGCCCGCACGCGAGGAGGCATGTACTTCGTGGCGTGAAACACTGCATACACGCCAGCTTCTTCGATGGCATTCTGAACCAGGAGCGGAGTAATTCTTCCGTTTCGAATGTCATCAACGGCATCCCAAATGGTTCTGCGCGCCAGACCTTTGCCGTCCAGAAGCCACTCACGCGCGAGCGCGCCGTCATTCGTTTCCCAGGCTCGCGCCAATGGAATGACGAAGCGCTGGAGACGGCCATTGCTTTCGAAATGCAGCTCGCTCAGAAGACCGGTCGCCGTCGACAGCACGACGAAGTCATGATGGGCAAGATCTCCGACCGTGAGTGGTGTCCCGTGTCGCACCAGATAGGTAGGCGCTGCACACAGCACTCGCCAGTTCGGCGCCAACCGGCGAGTTGCGAGTGTGCTTTCGTCAGGCCTCCCGAACCGAATGGCAAGGTCGATGTCATCCTGCAGCAAATCCGACAATGCGTCTGACAAAGTGAGCGCAATCTTCAGTCTGGGATGGGCCTGGCAAAATTCATCCAGCCAAGGCTTGAGTGTGCGGCGGCCAAAATCGGCCGATGCGGAGATGCGAATTTTCCCTCTGATTTCGCGCCTGCCTGCCAGCAGCTCGGCCTCGGCATCATCGACCGCGTCGAGTGCTGTTTTGCAGTAACGCAGGTATTGCTGCCCCTCCTCGGTGAGGCGCAGCTTGCGAGTGGAGCGATCGAACAGCTTCGTCTGAAGGGCCGCCTCCAGTTTTTGCAGTCTGGCGCTGGCAGCCGCGGGCGACAGGCCGAGCTTACGCCCTGCGGAAGAAAGGCTGCCAAGTACGGCAGCCTCTGAAAACAGGCGCATATCGCCGAGTCTATCGGTGGCCATTATTCACATGGATTTGAAGATGAATCAAATATTAGACTAATTATCAATTTTAGATTGGTCGGTCACACTGCGCCCTGTTTCGACCATAAAGAAAGAGAATCTCCAATGACCAATCAATCAAACCACTTGGTGCCTCTCCCTTGCGAAGGAGGCCGGGGTCTACCGCTGGCAGCCTTGCTGGCATTGACGATGGCCAGCTTCATCGCCACCGCAAATGAAAGCGTACCGGCCGGATTGTTATTCGGCATTGCACAGGGCTTAGGTGTTTCGGAGGCGGGTGCCGGCCAACTCGTGACCTGCTGTGCATTCGGCTCTGGACTGGCGGCAATACCGTTGACAGCGTTATTCGCTGAATGGCCGCGACGCAGACTGCTGCTTGCAGCGCTTTCAATTTTCCTGGTTGGTAACACGATGACGGCGGCGACCGACTCCTACCTGGCCGCATTGCTCGCGCGCTTCGTGATCGGCTTGGCCACCGGTGTGACCTGGAGCCTGCTGGCAGGCTACGCCCGCTCGCTCGTCGGGCCTGCGCGCCAAGGGCGCGCGATGGCAGTGGCGATGGCAGGCATTCCATTAGCCCTCGCATTGGGCATGCCGTTAGGAAGCTGGCTTGGTGCGGTGGCTGGATGGCGTAGCGTGTTCCTATTCCTTGCTGCGATGGCGGCGGTGCTGATCGTCTGGGTCTATGCCGCCGTTCCTGAACTGCAAGACAGCCAAACACTGCGTCGTAAGCGTTTGCCAGAAGTCCTGACCACGCCGGGTGTTGGGCCGATTCTGGTGGTACTGGCGCTGTGGATTTTTTCCCACTACCTGATGTACACCTACGTTTCCCCCTTGCTTGCGTGGCTCGGTTTCGAGCCCCATTTGCAGCAGGTATTGCTGATATTTGGCCTAAGCGCGGTGGCAGGAAATTGGCTGGTAGGTATGCTGATTGATCGCTGGCTGCGTCGCCTGGTGCTTGCATGTCTTGCAGCATTCGTTGCGACAGCCGCCGGCTTCTCGTTGTCCCCCTCGAACCCTTTGCTGGTCGGCATTGGCGTCATCGTTTGGGGGCTGAGCTTCGGCGGTGCCCCGACGCTGTTGCAAACAGCGCTAGCCGACCGTGCGGAGGCAGAGGCCAACATTGCCCAGTCGGTACTCGTCACGGTCTTCAACCTGGCCTTCGCCGGCAGCGGCGCGTTAGGCGGCGCACTGTTGGAAACACAGGGGGCCAGAACACTTCCCTGTGTCGCGGCAGGCTTGCTGGCAGCTGCCGGATTGATCGTATGGCAAGCATCCCATTCCGGTTTCAAGAGAGGTCCCCGATCCGGTAAGTGATGCCAGAAGAATCAAGTCTGGTTGTGGCCGATAGAGGATGTTGCCAAAGTTGCATCCTTATCCCGCAACATGAATTATTTAGTACAAAAAAATGCGCGATTAATTAATAGCTGGGCGCCATCAGCTTTTTCAGATGGATTCAACTGAATGTATTTTTCTACTTGGCGAAGCAGATCGAGTGTCGAAGCTTTATCTTTATCGACGCAGGCTAAACCGACATTGAGGGCCGAGTTAACGCTGCCTGTTACGTATCCACTCACGTATATCGCTAAAGCTGAATTGGCAGTCGAAAAACTAAGTGCTTCTGAAACACCTTTCTCAAGCTCATTCGATGTTAGCGCCATCGCACTTGTAGAACACATGAGAGATGCTGCTACCGCCACTACTTTTCTAACCAGTGTCATGAAAATCTCTTCTGAAAAATCCTTATATGAAAGACGTCAGCTCTTGGCCGATAGCCGACTTCAAAATCAATCCACTATGGCTAGCGATCCTGAAATCACACTAAGCAGGAAAAATTTGCGGTACTCCATGAGTAAATTCCAGCGGGCGATATTCCCAGCCTCCGTAGGAGCGACTGCGATATGGCATCACAATGTATGCACGTTTATGGTGTTGGTTTTCTATATCAAACATCGCTGCCTGCCATCCGTCGCTAGCAACCTGTTCAGGGGGAATGGGGCAGCATATAAGAGTTGCTACCAACTCCTTCCTTTTGACCATCGGTAGAATCTTTTCAAGAATCTCTCCGATTGCGGAGCCCAACTCCTTACTCTCACTGGAGATTTCTTCCGGCATGTCGCTGTCGTTACTCATCGTCAAGGCAAACGTTTGGAATTCGCCGTTCGCTTTCAGACGTTGTTGTACGATTTCTTCAGCTATATCCAGCAACGCCTCCATGTCTTCCGACAAATCCATTGCGCATTAACTCCATCTTAAATTCACTGTGAGGGCCATAGCGTACAGTCAATACTCTTTGAGGCCATTGGATCGCCACTGCTGGCCGATTGCGCACATCTTGAACGATGTGCCTCAACTCCGACTACGAAGCTATAGTGATGCAAAAATAGAGTTTTACGGTAGCCTCTAAATTGATCTTTGCCCAGGTTTCGGCCTCTTGCATAATCGTCTTCCGGCAAATTTCCCCTGCCTGACCGATAGTGTAATCCTCTAGACTAGTTGTTCCTTTGGGGGCACTACCATGGCCGGTGAGACCGTTCTCGTCCTGTGTCCATCCTTCCCAGCCAAGAATATGTACGCGCTTCGTAACGAGATAATCGATACACTCGATTGCTTGGCGTAGCGGAAGAACTATCTCTACAGAGGATATTGATTGACGCGCAAGATGTGGGGCAGGAACTCTAGTTGGCTCATTGTCAGATTTTAGATTTCATTCCTATGTTGTCCGTTCCTGGCCGCTAGCGGACGAATCCATTAGCGAACTCTTGAAAATTATCTGCTATTCGGATGGCGACCTCAGGCCCCATTCCAATCAGTGGCAACATGTAGACACTGCCTTGTTCATCAAAGGCTAGCACTTCACCACCTCCATTTCCCGCAAAGGCAACGAAGCCGGGCGCGTACGTTTCGATTTCAATATCCGAATTGCTTCCAGCAATTTCATCCATAGTCCAGAGGATGACGTAGCCTGGGCGCGCCTCGTCGACAGTGAATCCTTCGAACAAACCATTTTCTTGAATATAGTTGCGGTAGCCGCTTGGTATCGATGGAAGCATAGTATCTAGCTCATTGTTTTTGAAGGTCCGCTTCTGGCCGAGTGCCGTCCCATACCTCTTCGGAGCGCGCATTCAGATAATCATCAACCCTCTTCAACAGCAATGCGCAGCGTTGCACCGTCGCTTCACTATCATTCAATTCCTGACGTTCGACGATGACAAATTCCTTAATGATTGAACCGGCCGGGAACTGCTGCCAGCTCAGATCTAGATGGTACCAATCACCGCCGACGCGAAGCCCGTTCCAGAAGTGGACGTCTAGCGTCTGCCCGGTCCATACCTTCCCTTTAATGATTTCGGTTTCTGGGTAGTAGTGCTGCACTACCCGGGATGTCGGGTAGCACTGGCCCAAGGCCGGATTTCCCGTTTGCTCAATTTCTAAATAAGCGGTTTTCCTATCCCAAGACGCAGTTAGCGCTTCACGAAGGCGGAGCATGAAATCCTGGGGTAGATGCGCCATCGTCAATACCGATCTATGTTGTTGCGCCAAGGCGCTTAAGGACTGGAAAATTGCCAGCGATGCCGGCCGACAGGAGACCCGGCACTTCGAAGTACTAAGGTACTACCGGTTTTCATCCGCAAGCTGCCGATGAAACAGCAGGCAACGTCACTGTCTTGTCCGCACCTCAATCTCTTTCATCGAGAATCGAAGTGGGGACAAGCTGGTCAACGGCGACGGGCTCTGGTCGCCGCTCAGTTGACGAAAGAGATGTCGTCCTTGGCCTGCGGCGGAATCTTGATCGCGATGGCTTTGACAGGGCCGCTGGTCACAACCGCGCCTGCATGCGCCGTTCCTTTGGGAATGATGATCAAGGTTCCGGGCTTGAATTCTTTGAGCTCGCCGCCCAGCCACATCGATCCGGTGCCTTCAACGATGTATTGGATCTCATCCGTCTTTGCGTGAATGTGCTTGCCGACGTTGCCTGACTGAAGATTGACTGTGGCATTGTCCGTATTGACCAGTATCTTCGACCGCAATTCCGGATAGGGAGTGGCAGGCAGCGCGGCATGTGTGATTGCATTGAGATCAATCACGGCCGGCACCAGAGGCGCCTGTTCTGCATGGGCATCTGCAACAAGATGCTGGGCCAGCGGCGATGCCGCCATTCCCGCTGCAAATGCGCCGACAACGGCGAATGAAAGAATGATGTTTTTTTGGCGCATGGCGATTCCTTTTTTAGTTGTCTTAAATTGCATGGATAGCCTATCTAGGCTGCGCTGATTATGGCACTAACAAGGCTTCACCATAGAGCGCCGACGGCCGGCATTGATCCCGCTGAAGTGCTTGCTTGACGACTCAAGGCGTATCGAGGAATTCGCGTTCCCGCACTTTCGGCGCGTCCCTATATTGTTTTGCTTAATCTTATCGTTGATAATTGCGGCCATGAACGATACTCCACTCCGCCCCCCTCTTCCTGATCGGCTCTCGATCGACCCTCGCAGCCCGCACTACGATGCGGCCATCTTTGAGCATGATGTCGGCATCAAGCTTAACGACAGAGAGCGCTTTGATGTGGACGAATATTGCATCAGCGAGGGATGGATTAAAGTCCCGGCCGGGAAGGCACTCGATCGCAAGGGCAATCCTCTGATGACCAAAGTCAAAGGCAAGGTCGAAGCTTTTTATCGGTGAGGGCGGCGCCGGGAAGCGGCGCGTCCTGATTCCGTGATTGTTTGCAAGGGCAGCTGCGCTACGAATTTCGATAGCGCAGCTGCCCTTTTTGCCGATGGCCGAAGTCGAGGCCGGGCTGACAGGCACAAGCGCCTCTCCCTACAGCCCGGTGAGAATTTTTATCGCTTGCGCAGCGGCAATCTGGCGGTACAGCTCTGCACCGATGCCACCATCTGATCGGCCATCGTGGTCAGCTTTTGCGTCATCTCCGCCTCGCTCTTGTCGGTCGCCGGCTGCGGCGCCATCTGGAATAGCGCGACTTCGATACGATCAGGCCCGCGCACGAAAATCCGGTGCACGGAAAGCGACTGGATCGGCTTTTGCGGATTGGTATAAAACGCCCCGGTGACCAGTGGGAAGGGACCGTTTTCTGTGTCCGGCGCGAGATCCTTCAGCTTCAGTCTGAGGGTCGGGCCGAAATCGGTCATGGTGCGGACCACGCCGAGATCGCGTCCGGTTGCCGCTTCCGCCTGTTTATAGACATCTGCCAGGGTGCCGATTTCGGACTCCGGCGTTCTGCCTTCTGGCAAGACCGACACGGCGAGTGCAGCAACGATTTGGTTATCGTATTCCACCCGGCTCAGGTGGATGGAGTTGCGGTTGAACATGCCTTCCACCATTCTGCGGGCGCGTTCAGGCGTGGGAAAATTGCCGCAGTAGACGCCGGCCCAGGCGGTCTTGCCATCCCAGCTGCCGTCCGACCAGGTCACTTCATAGGCCTTGCTCGACAGCACGAACTGTTGCTGGTCTTGCGCTTGGGCTGCCTGCATGCTGCATCCCGAGGCAACTGCAAACGCCACCACCAGCTTCAATGCATGAACGGAGTTACGGTAAGGCGACATGGTTTTCCCCTGATTCTTGTCCGCGCATGCATGCGATATTGCGCGGCGTTGTTATGTAGCATGAGACCTGCACCTGAAATGGCCACCGAAATCCAGACCGCGCGCAGCGGAAAATGGGGCCAGAGAATCATACCTGAGCTTCCGGCATCGCCCTCGCCGGCCTAGCCTACTATCCGTGAGGTCGCCGATCAGATACTGTTCAAGCCCTTTTGCACGCGCCATGACAAGGGCAAGGTGAACAACAGGATCGCCGCCAGCGTGATCAGCGCGGCGGAAATTCCTGCCGCATCGCCGAGCCGGCCGAACACCACCGGAGACACCGCACCGCCCGCAATGGTGCCGGTGTAGAACAGGGCAAAGGCGTGCTCGTGCTTGTCGTGGCCGGCCAGTTCGGGCACCACGCCATACAACACCGAGGATGTGCCGTTCAGGGCCAGACCCAGCAGCGGCAGCATCGCCATCAATCCCGACAAGGGCAAAAATACCGCCAGCACGATCAGCACGGACGTCATCGATTCGGTCAGCCAGACCGTCTTCATCATGCCGATGCGCGCGCCGAGATAACCGCACAACAATTTGCCGAAAGCGCCGCCGACGAACAGCAGCGACAGCGCGAAGCCTATGCCTGCGGTGCCGGCGCCCTTGCCTTTCAAGAGAAACGGCAGGAAGGTGAGAAAGCCCATGCGCACCGCGCTGTCCAGCGTCCCGGTCAGCAATAGGGCGCGCAGGCCCGCGGGCGATCCGCTGCCGCTTACCTCCCTGGCGGCTTTCGCCTTGCTCATGGCGCGCTGCTCAGGCGCCGGAATCAGCCACCACAGCAAACCCGCAGCGGCCAGACCAAGCAAGCCCATCAGGGTGACGCTGGCCTGCCAGCTCATGACCACCAGCGACAGGCCGACCAGCCCCGGGATCAGCGTCTTGCCGATATCGCCGGCGAAGTTGTAATGCGACAGTGCTTCTTTCACTCCGCCGCCGGCCTGATGTGTGTCGGTGATCAGAGACGATGACAAGGGATGCTGCGTGCTGGCGCCGAGCCCGCCCAGCACCAACGCAATCAGCAGCACCGTCAGACCGCCGGCCTGCCCGGCGATCAGATAGGCGACGCCGGCCAGGGCGGTGCCGCCGATCAGCATGCGTTCGCGGCCCCAGCGTTTTGCCATGCGGCTGGCCAGCAATTGAAACGCCGCCATCGTGCCGGAATACGATGCGCGCAATAGCCCGACCAGGGCGTAGCTGATGGAAAATTGCGACTGCCAGATCGGCAGCAGTACGTAGATCAGATCGGTCAGGCCGTCATGAACGGCATGCGCGCTGCAGGCTGCGATCAGCGAACGGCGACGCACCGAGGCGTCGGCGATATCCGGGTCACGCGGCATTGAGATGGTGTTGAGATCGCTCATGGTTCAGGGCTGGTGAAATCGGGATCAAGCTTGATGAAAATTAAGGCGCTGTGTCCATCTCCTGACTTATCCATTGCAGCACCGAAGGATGCTGAGGCTGCCAGCCCAACTCCGCTCTGGCGCGGATACCGCGAATGCGGCTGTTCGATCCCAGCGAATAGCGCGCGCCATTCAGGCCCCATACCGCGATCGCCTGCTCTTCATCCAGCCCCTCTATGGCTGGAATGCCCAGCCGATTGCTGATCGCCTGCGCAATCTCGGCGAACGAAGCTTCGCCGTTTTCCGCAAAATAAAATCCCTTGGATGAGGGTGCCTCCAACGCCAGTTGATATAGCGCGCAGACGTCATCGATATGCACCGTAGACCAGCGGTTCAGGCCGGCGCCGACAATCTGCACCACGCCCCTGGCCAGCGCATTTTTCACCAGCGCCGGTGTCTGCACGCTATGCGGGTTCAGGCCTCTTCCCTTGCCGTAAATCAGGGTGTTGCAGATGACGATGCCACGCACGCCGGGGGCGGACAGAATGCGCTGGTCCAGTTCATAGCGCGCCTGCTTGCCGGCGCTGACGATCAATGGCGTGCTTTCATCGAAGATCTGTTCGCTGACTTTATTCCCGGCAACCGCGTCGCCTACCTGGCTGGAACCGCTGGTGTGCAGCAGAATTTTCCGGCTGCCGCTCAACCCTGCGAGCAACGCCTCAATCGCGGGCCGGTGATCGCTGCTGGCGCAATTGATGACGGCATCGGCCGCCCTTGCCTCGCGCGTCAACAACCCGCTGTCATCCAGATCGCCCTGCACCGGCTCGATACCCGCCTGGAGCAAGGCCTCGGCCTTGCTCATGTCGCGCACCAGACCGCGCACCTGATAACCGGAGGCAAGCAGATGAAGCGCGATTGAACCGCCGACATAACCGGTCGCACCGGTGATAAAGACTTTCATTTTTCTGTCGATCTCCCATGTATTAATTCTTGTCATGCCCCACATAAAATGTGTGGCGGATATCGGTGGCGAAGTGAGCAGGCAGGCTCTCTCCTGCAGTCTGTCATTTTACTTTGAGCCAATGGCTCTCGCTGGCGAGCCTGAGAACTATCAGGAATCGCCTGATTCAGAACACGCCGCCAATAAGAGATGATCGGGGCGGAGCCTGCCATACTGCAAGAAATCTGTGCTGGCAAGAAACGAAGCTCTTGAGATACGCCACCAAGCCCATGTGATTGAACAGCATATTTCTTGCTAAGATTGAAACATCAATGAACGACCACATTCCCATGCATCCCATTCACGCAGTCCCTTCAGAAAACATCCCTGCAGACAATGCCGAAGACGCTTGCTCAGGCTGCCGCAACTCATCGGCGCCGGATATCGAATTCGAATTTGCCTATCAGCCCATCGTCGACTGCGCCACCAGATCGGTGTATGCCTACGAAGCGCTGGTGCGCGGCCCCGCGGGCGAGTCTGCCGCCAGTGTGCTGGCGCAGGTGGACGACACCAATCGTTACCGCTTCGATCAGGCCTGCCGCACCAAAGCGGTTGAGGGCGCGGCGCACCTGGGCATGACTGAGTTGTTGTCGATCAATTTTCTGCCGAATGCGGTGTATCGTCCTGACGTCTGTATTCGCAGCACCTTTGCCGCCGCCCGCAAATACAATTTTCCGATTGAAAAGATCATTTTTGAAGTGACCGAAGGTGAGCGCGTGCAGGACCGGCCGCATCTGGTGAACATTTTCAAGGAATACCGCCGCTTCGGCTTTCAGACGGCGATCGATGATTTCGGCGCCGGTTACGCCGGTCTGAATCTGCTGGCGGAATATCAGCCGGATCTGGTCAAGATCGACATGGATCTGGTGCGCAACATCGATCAGAAGCAGCCGCGTCAGGCCATCGTGGCCGGCATCACGCGCATCTGCAAGGATCTGAATATTCGCGTGCTGGCCGAAGGCATAGAAACGCGCGCCGAACGCGATTTTCTGCTGGGCACCGGGATCAGCCTGATGCAGGGTTACTGGTTCGCCAAACCCTTGTTCAAGGGCCTCCCCAGGATTCCCGACACTGTCTGGGATTGACGCCGCAAAGCGATATGGCCTGAATACCTCGCCAAGCGCCCCCCTATGAACCTCTGCTGCTGATCCGGCTTACCACTCCCCCGCGATTCCACCCAAGGCATGAATGGCTGCGGCCAGGCGTGCGCCGATTTCGCAGCGGCCGGCACGAATGACCTGCAGCTGGCGATCATCGCCGATGTCGATGCTGCGTTTGCTCTTGATGAGCGCGATCATGCGCTCGCCTTCATGCAGTTCGTCGAGATAGGCGTGGATCAGCACTGACCAATAGACGCGCGGCTCAGGCGTGATGCATGTTGCCCGTAGAGGCGATTTCCCATGCCCGCCCTGGCGCTGCGACGACGATGCGACGGCGGGATGCAGGTGACTGGCAGCAGGCCGGATCATGCTCCCCGCAACTCCCTCTCCCTATCCTGCTCCCGCTCGTAGGCGGCCAGACCGCGCAGATAGATCAGACGGATAAATGCCGCCCGGCTGCGCTGCTCGCGGCTGGCGTGCTGCTCGGTGCGCGCCAGCTCGTCTGCATTGAGACGCAAGGTGATGGGTTGAGAGCCGGCGTGTGGAGACACACCTCGAATGTGGACTTTTGTACTCATGAGATATCATTTGTGTACGTGAATCAGGCAATGATTGCATTTTAGTAAACAATTTTTTACTCTGCAACACATTCAATAACAAATGATTACTTTAGGCCAAAGACTCAAAGAAGAACGAAAACGTCTGGCTCTCACGCAACCAGAATTTGCACTGGCGGGCGGCGTAGAAAAAGCTACCCAGATCAACTACGAACAAGACAAGCGCGCACCGAATACCGACTACCTGGTCGCGATTGCGGGGATAGGCGTAGACATCGGCTATGTGCTGCTGGGGATTCCGTCCAGCGCTGCGTTGCCTGAGGATGAAGCCGAATTGCTGGTCGGCTATCGCAGACTCGACATGCGCAACAAGACGCGCGTGCTGGGCGTCATCGAAGGCATTCTGGAAGCGGAAAAACCCGTGCTGCCTGCCAGGCAGGCAAGCGATCCTGCCAAGGCCAACATCGCGCGCGCCAAAACAGGCAAGCTCGTCGGCAAGCCGGCCCTTGAGACGGCCGACCAAGCGTCTTCCGTTGCGCGCAAGAAAAAATAGTCAGCGTCCAGAGCCGACCGTATCTGCGGAGAATCGGGGTCCTCCCGAATATGAATGGCGGCGGTTTGCCCGGCATGCGCAATATGCAAGCGTCAAGGTTCACACAAGCGGCACGCGACAGTGCGTGGATACGGCGCCGCATTCTTCACACTGTTCGTGCGACAAATTGACGCAGCCTGCTGAAGAACTCCAGATTTATACTGCCGGACCTTCTTCACGAGTCAGAATTGGCGGATTGATACGCCCCCAGCATTCTGCAAGCACGCCATGACAAGCAATGTATATCGCTCGACGGACGACGCCGGCGTTCATTCGACTACCAGATCCGATGTGAGCCAGCTGCTGCGCAGACTTCACTTTTACATCGGGCTGTTTGTCGGCCCCTTTATCCTGATCGCTGCGGTCACCGGCACCTTGTTCGTCCTGACGCCGCAAATCGAAAGTCATCTGTACGCGGAACAGCTGTTCAACACCTCCGCTGGCCGGGCACATACCCTGGACGAACAAGTCGCGGTCGCCAAACACTACATCGGAACGCAAGCCCGGCTTTTTGCCGTACGTCCGGCCAAAGAGCCGGGCTGGAACAGCCGCATCATGTTCACGCAAGCGGGTCTTGGCGACTCCGAAAGCCGTGCGGTCTTCATTGATCCGGTGAGCCTGGCCGTCAAGGGCGATTTGATCGTCTACGGCACCAGCGGAACCCTGCCCTTCCGCACCACGCTCGATTATCTTCATCGCAATCTGCTGCTCGGAGATCTCGGCCGCAACTACAGCGAACTTGCAGCGTCCTGGCTATGGATAGGTTCTTTAAGCGGCTTGTACCTTTGGTGGGCCGCCCGCCGCAAAGCTCGCAGCCCGATTCGTCGTCCTGCGAGCGCAAGAAGCATACATAGCCTGCTCGGACTCTGGATCGTCATCGGCCTGGTCTTCTTTTCGGCGACAGGACTGACCTGGTCGAGATGGGCCGGCGGAAATGTCGATCTGCTGCGCGCCAGGCTGGGATGGGTCACACCGTCGGCATCCATGCAACTCGCCGACAGGCATCCGGAAGCAAGCGGCGGTGAACATGCGCATCACCACGGCGGATCGGGCATGAAGATGGCGCCAATGCCCTCCACGCCAATTGAAATTGATACGGCGAAATTCGACCTGGTGCAGTCAATTGCAAGAGCTGGCGGGATCGATGCCAGGGAGCTTGAGATACGTCCTCCCCGCAATCAGAATCAGGCATGGATGGTGCGTGAGGTAGACCGATCGTGGCCGACTCAGGTCGATACGGTGGCCATTGATGCGGATCGCAAGATCATTACCAGCAGAGCCGATTTCGCGTCATTTCCCCTGATCGCAAAATTGATACGCTGGGGCGTCGACGCCCATATGGGCATTCTCTTTGGCCTCGCCAACCAGATTGCCATGGCCCTGTTTGGTATCGCGCTTACCGCGATGATTATCCTGGGCTACGTCATGTGGTGGAAGCGCCGGCCTGCCATCAGCTCGTCCATGCGCACCTTGAGCGCGGCTTTTCTTGAGATGCCACTGCCTTACCGTATCCCGACGGTGGTTCTGGCACTGCTGCTGGGCTGGGGAATGCCCTTAATGGGGCTCAGCCTGATCGTGTTCCTGATGATCGATATTCTGAGATTCCGGCTGTCGCGAGTGCAGACGACGAGCTGATCTATTGCAATGCGTGGAGATTGAAATTGCGTGGAAGCCTGCTTTGAATTGCAAAAGAGATGCGTGCCGAATAGTCGGCCGTACATGCAGAAGAAATAGATCGGGCCGACATTTCGCCAATGCTCAGCGGGCGCCGTCATTACCAAACGAATGCGCAAGAAAAAAGCCCCTCACTCTTTGACAGAGTGAGGGGCTTTCAACATCCCGATTTTCTTTGGAATACGGATACTTGCAACACACCCGCAAGCAACCTTACAAAATCGACCAGGTGAAATTTAGAACGGGATGTCGTCGTCCATGTCCGAGAAGTTTTGCGCCGGGCGCGAAGCCGGTTGCTGACGCGGGGCGCCGCCACCGCTCGCACCGCCGCCTGCGCTCTGGCGTGGAGCGGAGCTGCCGCCACCGCCGCCGCCGTACGATGCGCCGTCATCCATCGACGGCCCGCCGCCACCGCCGCCTTGACGGCTGCCCAGCATTTGCATGCTGTCGGCGATGATTTCGGTGGTGTAGCGCTCGACGCCATCCTTGTCTTGCCACTTGCGGGTCTGCAGACGGCCTTCGATATAGATCTGCGAGCCCTTTTTCAGATACTGGCCGGCGATTTCAGCCAGCTTGCGATAGAAAGTGATGCGGTGCCATTCCGTCAGCTCTTTCTTTTCGCCGGAATTCTTGTCTTTCCAGCTTTCGGTAGTGGCCACGGCGACGTTGGTGACGGCTTCACCATTCGGCATGTAGCGCGTTTCCGGGTCGCGCCCGAGGTTGCCGACGATGATGACTTTATTGACCGATGCCATTGTTTCTCCTGAATTTCAATTTCAAATTAAGCTGTTGCCTGCGCCGCCTGGGTCCCGCGGCGCGGCAGGTTTTTCATGTTAGCCGCGATTATAAGCCAGGTCAAAGTCACGACCGAGCAAAGTAGAAATACCGACGAAGCATTCACATGTTGTTTGATGAAACCGCCGAAAGCGCCGCCGCAGAACAGCCCCAGCGCCTGTAGCGTGTTGTAGATGCCGAGCGCCGTGCCCTTGGCGGCGGGCGGCGCAATGCGCGACACCAGCGAGGGTTGCGAGGCCTCCAGAATGTTGAACGCGATGAAGAACAGGAACAGCAGCGCGACCAGTACACCCCAGTGCGTGACCGGATGCGAGAGCGCAGCCCAGAATCCGATCTGCACGATCAGCAGCAGCGTGATGGCGGCGACGAATACCTGCTTCATGCGGCCATGCTTTTCAGCAACAAACACCGGCGGCAGCATGAACAGGAACGACGCCAGCACCACCGGCAGGTAAATCTTCCAGTGCTCGTCGATGGCGATGCCGGAATACTGCACCAGCGCCGACGGCAGCACCACGAACATGGCCAGCTGCGTCATGTGCAGTGTAAAGACGCCGAAATTCAAGCGCATCAGTTCACCATGCCTGAGCACTTCGCCGAACGGCACTTTCCGGGCTTTGACCATGGGCGCCTCAGGCACCAGCCACAGCACTACGCCGATGGCCAGTACCGACAGCACGCCGGTCAGGCCGAAGATGCCGCCCATGCCGATCAGCTTGTAAAGGATCGGTGATGCGACCAGCGAAACCGCGAAGGTCAGACCGATGGAGGCGCCGACCATGGCCATGGCCTTGGTGCGATGCTCCTCTCGGGTGGAGTCGGCGATAAAGGCGGTGATGGCGGCCGAGATCGCGCCGGCGCCCTGAATTGCACGGCCGACGATGATCCAGATCAGGCTGTCGGCGCCGGCGGCGATGAAGGAGCCGACGGCAAACAGCACCAGTCCCAGCACAATGACCGGCTTGCGGCCGTATTTATCGGACGCGGCGCCCAGCGGAATCTGGCCAAAGGATTGCGCCAGACCGTAAATGCCCATGGCCAGCCCGACCAGGGTGGCGTTGTCGCCGCCCGGCAGACCTTTGGCAAATACCGAAAACACCGGCAGGATCAGAAACAGGCCCAGCATGCGCAGCGCGAAAATCGACGCCAGCGAAGCGCTGGCGCGCACTTCTGCGCCGCTCATGCGGCTCTTCTCGGGCACGGCGAGGGGAATTTCGGGGGAAGACAGTTGGCTCATCTGGATGTGTCGAATAACACCGAAATTGGCTGCAAACCCGATATGTTAGCAGCATTGATGCAGGGTCTCGGCGTTCGTGTCCGGCGCTGCATCGGCATGCCGGATGCGCCTCCTGAAAAATCACGCAAGGAAGCGCCGCAGCAAAAATCCTACAAAGCAGAAAATATTCATTTTTACAGTACGTTACAGTCTGAAACAAAGGCAAATCTGGGTAGAATCATGCATTGCCGTTTTTATCATTTTCGACAATATTTCATCCTGTTTTTCGAAATTTTGCTCGCATTTCTTTGAAAAAATGAGAACGGTACAAGGGGTCGCAATTACCGATAAAAAATATCCGCACGGTAATTTTTTAAACCATTTTTAATTTTTTACCGCATTTTTTTGTCAGCGCTTAATCATCCTCACGCGCTCTATTCAGCATGACTTTTTCTTTACGAGCCGTTCCCGCCGAGACCATCGTGCCATCCGGAGCGACTCCACTACATTCCCGTTCCACATTTGCGGTATCGCAGACCACCGGCTGGCTACTGCTGGCGGTGATCGCCTGTATCTGGCTGCTGCCGGGCATCTTCGATCACGGCCCGTGGAAGCAGGACGAGACCTACAGCTTCGGCGTGATTCACAACATGCTGGTCACCGGCGACTATCTGGTGCCGACCAACGCCGGCCAGCCCTTCATGGAAAAGCCGCCGCTGTATTACTGGACGGCTGTCGTGTTTGCCAAGGCCCTCTATCCATGGCTCAGCTATGCCGACGGCGCGCGCGTCACCAGCGTGTTCTACATGCTGATCACCCTGATCTTCGTGGCCTTGATCGCCAAGGAAGTCTGGCGCGAGAACGACATTTTCAATCTGCGCGTGCTGGGTACGCTGGCCTTGTTTGCCGGCTCGCCGGGCATGGTCAAGCATGCGCACGACATGTTCACCGACGTCGCGCTGGTGTGCGGCGGCGCCATCGCCCTGTACGGTTTGCTGAAAATCGCCATCAACGAGCAGGAAGGCAAGCCGCAATTGTCGGCCGCAGTCTGGTTCGGTCTGGGCGTCGGTATCACCGAAATGACCAAGGGCCTGTTCGTACCGCTGACTTATGCCGCCACCGCCATGTGCGTCGGCGTGCTGGTGCGTCAGTGCCGCTCGCTGTCATACTGGCGCATGGTCGGCATCGCAGTGCTGGTGTCGCTGCCCTTCTTCCTGATCTGGCCGGCATTGCTGGCGCAGCATTCCGTGCCGCTGTTCATGGAATGGTTCTGGGACAACAACGTCGGCCGCTTCTTCGGTTTCTCGGTCGCCAAACTCGGTTCGGACAATGACTCGACCGTGATCTTCCGTGCGCTGTCGGGCTTTGCGCTGCCGGGTTCGGCTCTGGCGCTGCTGGCGCTGGCCGCCGGTGACTGGCGCCGCATCGGCACACCGCGCGTGGCCTTGCCGCTGAGCTTCTGCGCCATCAGCATTGCCGTGCTGCAAAGCTCGGCCACCGCGCGCCAGCTTTATCTGCTGCCGGTGCTGCTGCCGCTGATCATGCTGGGCACCAGCGCGATACCGCGCCTGCCTAACTGGTTCCATGTGCTGTGGGACTGGTTCTCGCGGGTGCTGTTCGGCCTGGTGTCGGCGGTGGTATGGGCAACTTATGTGGTTTCGACCATGCCTTTCGAATATCACCACTGGATCACCTACTTCGGCCGCTGGCTGCCGCTGGGCTTCATCACCCCGATCCAGCCGCTGGCGCTGACCGGCGCGATCATCATGAGCGGGGTCTGGCTGCTCAGCCTGCGCCATCTCAAGCTGGCCGCCAAATGGCGCGGCGCCTTCAGCTGGTTCGGCGGCATCACGCTGATGTGGGGCCTGACTTATACCTTGCTGATGCCCTGGGGCGACTACGCCAAGAGCTATGAATATACCTACGGTGAATTGCGCGAAAAGATCACGCATGCCTGGCAGCCGAACGACTGCATGGCCAGCGTCAACCTGGGTGAATCCGAAGCGCCCATGCTGTTCTATTACACCCGGATCATGCATCAGCCGATTGACGGCTTGTCGAAGACCCAATGCAACTGGGTCATCCTGCAAACACCGGGCGAGACACCTCTGCCCGACGGCACATGGCAACTGTTCTGGGAAGGCCGCCGCGATGGCGACGAAGATCAACTGCTCAAGGTCTACAAGCGCAGCAGTGCGGCCGAATCAACAAGTGCGCAGACTGCCGCAAAATGATGCAGTCTCCGCAGCCGGAGCCTGTATTCATTAATCTTGAAGCAACAAACCAGAGCCGGCCCCGCGCCGGCTTTTTCTATTGCCGGCAGGCTTGCCGATTCCGCTTGAATGCGGCGCAGCATCGGCCTCTGCCGAGGCTTGACAGTCCTGTTATAGTTACAGGTTGATTCTCCGCTTCCCTCTTACCCAGCGCCACCGGACGGCAGCGCGGCGGCAGGAAAACTTTGCTGAAGGCATCCATGGAAGAAATTCGCATTCGCGGCGCACGTACGCACAATCTGAAGAACATCAGCCTCGATTTACCCCGCAACAAACTGATCGTGATCACCGGCTTGTCCGGCTCCGGCAAGTCTTCGCTGGCGTTCGACACGCTGTACGCTGAAGGCCAGCGACGCTATGTCGAATCGCTGTCGGCCTATGCGCGCCAGTTTCTGCAATTGATGGAAAAGCCCGATGTCGACATGATCGAAGGTCTGTCGCCGGCCATTTCCATCGAACAAAAAGCCACCTCGCACAATCCGCGCTCGACGGTCGGCACGGTCACCGAAATTCACGATTACCTGCGTCTGCTGTACGCCCGCGTCGGCACGCCGTATTGCCCGGATCACCCTGAGCATCCGCTTGAAGCGCAGTCGGTGTCGCAGATGGTCGACGCCGTGCTGGCCATGCCGGAAGACACCAAGCTGATGATCATGGCGCCGGTTGTCGCCAATCGCAAGGGCGAGCACGCCGACCTGTTCGAGCAGATGCAGGCGCATGGCTTCGTGCGCTTCCGCGTGCAGAGCGGCACCGGCGTGGCCAAGGTGTACGAGGTCGACGAACTGCCCAAGCTGAAGAAGACCGAAAAGCACAGCATCGATGTCGTGATCGACCGCATCAAGGTCAAGGCCGACATCAAGCAGCGTCTGGCGGAAAGCTTTGAAACCGCGCTGCGCCTGGCGGAGGGCCGTGCGATCGCGCTGGAAATGGACAGCGGCAAGGAACACATGTTTTCGAACAAGTTCGCCTGCCCGATCTGCGGCTATTCGCTGCAGGAGCTGGAGCCGCGTCTGTTCTCGTTCAACAACCCCATGGGCGCCTGTCCCGAATGCGATGGTCTGGGCCATATCGAATTCTTCGACCCCAAGCGCATCGTCGCCTTTCCCAATCTGTCGCTGGCCTCCGGCGCGATCAAGGGCTGGGATCGCCGCAATCAGTTCTACTTCCAGATGCTGTCTAATCTGGCGGCCTTCTACGAATTCGACATCGATCAGCCCTTCGAGCAGCTCGACGAAAAATCGCAGCAGATCATTCTTTACGGCTCCGGCAAGCAGAACGTGCCATTCACCTATGTGAACGAGCGCGGTCGTACTGTCATCAAGGAACACACTTTCGAAGGTGTGGTTACCAATCTGCAGCGCCGCTATCGCGAAACCGATTCGATGGCAGTCAAGGAAGAGCTGGCCAAGTTCATCAATGAAAAGCAGTGCCCGGCCTGCGACGGCGCGCGTCTGCGCATCGAAGCGCGTTTCGTGAAGGTCGGCACCGGCCGCCAGCAGCGCGCGATCTATGAAGTGGCGGCAACGCCGCTGCGTGAAACCCTGCACTTCTTCGAGACCCTGAAGCTGACCGGCGCCAAGAAGGAAATCGCCGACCGCATCATCAAGGAAATCGTCTCGCGCCTGACCTTCCTCAACAACGTCGGCCTCGACTATCTGTCTCTTGAGCGCAGCGCCGATACGCTGTCCGGCGGCGAAGCCCAGCGCATCCGCCTGGCCTCACAGATCGGCTCCGGCCTGACCGGCGTGATGTATGTGCTGGACGAACCGTCCATCGGCCTGCACCAGCGCGACAACGACCGCCTGATCGATACGCTGCGGCATCTGCGCGACATCGGCAACAGCGTGCTGGTGGTGGAGCACGACGAAGACGCCATCCGCACCGCCGATTACGTGGTCGACATGGGCCTGGGCGCAGGCGTGCACGGCGGCGACATCATCGCTCAGGGCACGCTGGCCGACATCCTGAAAAGCAAGAAATCGCTGACCGCCAAGTACCTCAACGGCACGCTGGAAATCGCCGTGCCGAAGAAGCGCACGCCGGCCGATCAGGAGCGCATGCTGACCATCACCGGCGCCACCGGCAACAATCTGAAGAACGTCGATTTCGAATTGCCGGTCGGTCTGCTGACCTGCATCACCGGGGTCTCCGGCTCCGGCAAATCGACGCTGGTCAACGACACCCTGTATCTGGCGGCATCACGCCACCTGTACGGCTCGCAGACCGAACCGGCGCCACACGAAGCGATCGGCGGCCTGGAACATTTCGACAAGGTGATCGCCGTCGATCAGGCGCCGATCGGCCGCACCCCGCGTTCCAACCCGGCCACTTACACCGGTCTGTTCACACCGATCCGCGATCTGTTCGCGACGGTGCCGATGGCCAAGGAACGCGGCTACAGCGCCGGTCGTTTCTCGTTCAACGTCAAGGGCGGCCGCTGCGAAGCCTGCCAGGGCGACGGCGTGATCAAGGTCGAAATGCACTTCCTGCCGGACGTGTATGTGCCTTGCGACGTCTGCCACGGCAAGCGCTACAACCGCGAAACCCTGGAAGTGCAATACAAGGGCAAGAACATCACCGAGATCCTCGAGATGACGGTGGAAGATGCGCATGAATTCTTCAAGCCGGTGCCGCTGATCGCACGCAAGCTGCACACTTTGCTGGATGTCGGCCTCGGCTACATCAAGCTGGGCCAGAGCGCGACCACGCTGTCGGGCGGTGAGGCGCAGCGCGTGAAGCTGTCGCTGGAACTATCCAAGCGCGATACCGGCCGCACGCTGTACATTTTGGACGAGCCGACCACCGGTCTGCATTTCCACGACATCGACCTGCTGCTGAAAGTGATCCATCGCCTGCGCGATCAGGGCAATACGCTGGTGATCATCGAACACAATCTGGACGTCATCAAGACTGCCGACTGGCTGGTCGATCTGGGTCCTGAAGGCGGCGCCGGCGGCGGCAGGATCATCGCTACCGGCACGCCGGAAGATGTCGCCAGGAACCCGGAAAGCATCACCGGCAAGTATCTGCTGCCGCTGCTGAAGAAGAAAAAATAAGGACTGTTTGATCCGCCGCAAACGGCGCTGCAATGGAAGACTCGCCACGGGCAATGCAAGCGCTACATTAGCGGCGCATAATTTGCATTGTGCATGCTCCGCGTCCTGCGCCATCGCGGCGCCCGCATCGAGGGGTGCGGGCGCGGATCATAGAATCAGGTTCAAGCAACAAAGAAACAGAGATCGAGAAAGATCAAGAAATCGCCATGGATATGCCACTTTCCTCAGCCCAGACGGATGCCTTCCGTGATGAAGGTTTTCTGCTGCTCAAGGGTATGCTGAGCGTCGCCGACTGCGACCGCATGCTGCAGGTCGCGCAGGATCATCTGCAGCGCGCGGTACAGCCGCTCGAATATGAAGCCGAAGTCGGCTATGCCGGCGCCCCGGCGTCGCTGGAAAGCGAAGGCGGTCGCACGGCGCGGCGTCTGCGTGCCGCCTGGCAGCGCGACGAGGTGTTTCGCGAGTGGGCCTCCAGTCCGCAACTGCTGGCCGTGCTGCGCCAGATTTTCGGCGAGCCGGTCTGCATCACGCTCTCGCATCACAACTGCGTGATGACCAAGAACCCGACTTTCGGCACCGCCACCGGCTGGCACCGCGATATCCGTTACTGGTCGTTCCAGCGCAATGATCTGATCTCGGTCTGGCTGGCGCTGGGCCCGGAAAATGAAAACAACGGCGGCCTCAAGTTCATCCCCGGTTCGCATCGTCTGCAACTGGCGCCGGACCAGATGGATGAGCTGGATTTTCTGCGTCCCGAAGTGCCGGCCAATCAGGCCCTGTTTGCGCAAGGCCTGCCGCTGGATCTGCAAAAAGGCGATGTGGTGCTGTTTCACAGCGGTCTGTTTCACGCCGCCGGGCGCAACAATTCCGAACAGGTCAAATCCTCGGTGGTGTTTGCATTTCACGGCCTCAGCAATCAGCCCTTGCCGGGTAGTCGCTCGGCGGCGTCCGAGGATATTCGGCTCAGCGAATGAATCGCTGGCCTGAAGAACAAACCGGCATCAAAAAAACGCGGACACATGTCCGCGTTTTTCATTGCGACTCAGCCTCAGCCTCAGCCACTCCGCTCAGGCAAAAACCTCAGAATTGCTCCCAGTCGCCGGCCTCCGCCTTCGTCGCAGCGACCGCGGCCTTGAGCGGCTTGCCGGCCACAGGCGCCGCTGTAATATCTTCCCCGGCCGGGCGCGGCGAACTGCCGGCGGATACTGCCGCAAGCTGAGCCTTCCTGACCGGCGCGACCGGCGCAGCATTCATCTGCTGCATGCCGTTCAGGCGGAACACGCTGACCGCCGTGAGCAGACGATGGGACTGATCCTGCAGCGACTGCGCGGCCGCGGCGGCCTGCTCCACCAGCGCAGCGTTCTGCTGCGTGGTTTCATCCATCTGGGTGATGGCGCGGTTCACTTCTTCGATGCCGGTGCTCTGCTCATTGCTGGCGGCGCTGATTTCGCCCATCACGTCAGTGACCCGCTTGACGCTGCTGACCACCTCATCCATGGTGCTGCCGGCCTGCGCCACCAGCCGGCTGCCGGCGCCGACCTTTTCCACCGAATCGTCGATCAGAGTCTTGATCTCTTTGGCCGCCGCCGCGGAACGCTGCGCCAGCGAGCGCACTTCCGACGCCACCACGGCGAAACCGCGACCCTGTTCACCGGCGCGCGCCGCTTCCACTGCCGCGTTCAGCGCCAGAATATTGGTCTGAAACGCGATGCCGTCGATCACGCTGATGATGTCCACAATCTTGCGCGATGACTCATTGATCGAGTTCATGGTCTGCACCACTTCGCCCACCACATTGCCGCCATGCACCGCCACCTCCGAGGCCGAGGCCGCCAGTTGATTGGCCTGACGCGCATTGTCGGCATTTTGCCTGACGGTCGAGGTCAGTTCTTCCATGGCCGAGGCGGTTTCTTCCAGCGAGCCGGCCTGCTGTTCGGTGCGCGAAGACAGATCGAGATTGCCGCTGGCGATTTCCGATGAGGCGGTGGCGATGGTGTCGGTGCTCACGCGCACCTCGCCGACGATGTTTTGCAGATTCTGATTCATGGTGCGCAGCGCTTGCATCAGTTGCCCGGTTTCATCCTGGGCGTGCACCACGATGTCCTGCGTCAGGTCGCCGGCGGCCACCCCTTGCGCCACTTTGACCGCCTGTTCCAGCGGCCGCGAAATCGCCCGCACCAGCCATACGCCCATTACTGCCGCCACCAACAGGCCGATCACGATGCCGGCAATCGCCATGCCGAGCAAGACCTGATAACGCTGCTGCGCGTCCTGATAGATTTCACTGCCGACGCGGCGCTGCAATTCGATCAGCTTGCCCAGTGTGCCGTGGGCATCGTTATAGAGTTTCAGCAGATCGCCGTTGTAGAGGTCGGTCGCCCCCTGAAAATCGCGGTTGCGCAAGGCTTCCGCCGCCGGGTGCACGCCGCCCTCGAACAGCTTCTTGCGCTGCTCGACGAACTGCGTGGCCAGACCTTGTTCTTCCGGGGTAAGGTAGGTCGCCATGTAGGCGGCCCAGATTTTGTCGCTATCCTTGAAAGCCTGCTCCAGCTTGTTCATGTTGGCGTCGATTTCGCCGGAGTCGCCGACGATGGCGGTGGCGATGCCGTAGCGGCCGTTGTCGACCGCAGCCGATATCTGCGCCAGTTGCGTCAGCACCACCAGCCGGTCTTCATACATGGAGCGCATGGCGTCGTTGGTCAGACGCAGGCCGTTCAGACCGAGCAAGCCTGAGGCCACCAGCAACACGGCGAGGAAGCCGATCACGAAAATCAGGCGAATCTTGATGGAGAGATTTTTGAGCATAAACACGTCCCGGAAAACGATGCTGAGATGAGGCGAGCGCGGGGCAGGCAAGCATTTTTTCGCCTGACAGAATGCATGCCTGACCGCGATCTTCCTTTACCCTTGGCGGGTTCATCTCTCCAGCATTTCCCGTGCCAGCTTCCCTGTGATGCTGTCCGGCTTAATGCGGACGCGAAGGCAGGCCCAGCCACAGACCAATCGGCACAAATACGATGGCCGCCAGATTCCCCAGCAGCACGATGGAGGCCACCTTATCCGGCTCCTGCCGGTATTGTTCGGCCACCATGAAGCACAGGACCGCCGGCGGCAGCGCTGCGAACAGATACATCAGGCCGCGCTGCTCAGGCGTCAGCGGCAGCACCTGATCCAGCACCAGCGCAGAAACAAGGCCGCTCAGGGGACACACCACCGCGCCCACCAGACCGATATGCCAGCTCTTGAAACTGATGTCCATCATGCGCACGCCCAGCGCGAACAACATGATGGGAATGCTGGCCTCGCCCAGGAGTTTCATGGCCGAGAACAGCGGCGCCGGCACCGGAATATGCAGCAGCGCAAACAGCACGCCAGCGATCATGGCCACCATGATCGGGCTTTTCAGCAGACGCAGCAGCGAGCCGGGACGCTGATCGCGGCCGGCCTGCATCATGCGCACACCCAGCGAAAAGTAGACCAGCGTGGCCGCCGTAAACAACGCCACCGCCGCCGACAGGCTTTGCGGGCCGAAAGCCAGCAGCATCAGCGGCACCCCCATGTTGCCGCCGTTGTTGTACATCATGGGCGGCAGAAAAGTGCGCTTGTCGTAGCCAAGAAAGCGCGCCACCGGCCACGACAGCAAGGCGGAACCGAGCGAGATCAGTACGCTGGCGAGGATCAGCCAGCCGTTGTGCACGAAGTCGAAGTCCTTGGCCGCCAGCGCGCTGAACACCATCAGCGGCGCCAGCACTTCCATCGAGACGCGATTGACCGACGCCATGTCGGAGCGCACCACTTCGCCGCGCCAGCGAGCATAGGCGTAGCCGATGCCGATGATGGAAAAGACCGGGAGGATGATGCTGCAGATGCGCTCGATGAGATTCATGGCTGGGCTTGAGTGTTCTTATGTGCTGCGGAGGCTCTGCGCGTCTGCGTATCTGTGAATTTGCGATTCATTTGCTGAGCAACTGTTTTTCCGCTTTCAGTATGTTTTCCGAGGTGGCGCGCAGCACCACGATGTCGCCGCCCTGCAGCACGATGTCATTGTGCATATCGACGCGCAGTTTGGCGCGCCGGAGCATCGCCACTTCCGCGCCGCACTGGCCCGGCAGATCCAGTTCCGCCAGCGTATGGCCGATGGCGCTGGCGCCGTCGATCAGGGTTACCGATTGCAGCCGCACGTTGAGCCCCTCATTGTCGTCCGGCAGATCGCCGACGCCGTGGAAGTAACCGCGCAACGAGGCGTAGCGTTCGTCGCGCGCCTCCTGCACCCGGTGCACCACGCGCCGCAGCGGCACGCCGAGCATCACGAGCGCATGCGAGGCCAGCATCAGGCTGCCTTCCAGCGACTCCGGCACCACTTCGGTGGCGCCGGCGGCCAGCAACTTGTCCAGATCGGCATCATCGTAGCTGCGCACGATCACCGGCAAATCAGGCGCCAGTTCGCCGGCATGATGCAAGACCTTGAGCGCCGACGGCGTGCTGGCATAGGTCACCACCAGAGCTGCAGCACGATTGATGCCAGCCGCCACCAGGCTCTCGCGGCGCGCCGCGTCGCCGTAGGAAACATTGGCGCCGCCGTTGCGCGCATCCTGCACCAGCTCGGGATCCATCTCCAGCGCGTGATAGGGAATCCCCTCCTCTTCCAGCAAACGCGCCAGACTCTGGCCGCTGCGCCCGAAGCCGGCGATGATCACGTGCTTCTGCGCATTCATGGTGCGTGTCGCCAGTTGCGTGAGCGCCAGCGATTGCAGCATCCACTCATTGGCCGACAGCTTCATGACGATGGCGTCGGATTTGGCGAGGATGAACGGGGCAGCCAGCATCGACAGCACCATCGACGCCAGAATCGCCTGGATCAGCACCGGGTCTATCAGTTGCAGACCGCTCACCTGATTAAGCAGCACAAAGCCGAATTCGCCGGCCTGCGCCAGCGCCAGACCGGTGCGCAGCGCCACCCCGGTGGAGGCGCCGAACAGCTTGGCGAGCGCCGCGATCAGACCGAACTTGAGCAGTACCGGCCCGGTCAGCAGCATCAGCACCAGTGCCCAGTGCTCCAGCATCACGTGCACATTGAGCAGCATGCCGACGGTGATGAAGAACAAGCCCAGCAAGACATCGCGGAAGGACTTGATGTCTTCTTCCACCTGATGCCGGTATTCGGTTTCGGAAATCAGCATGCCGGCGATGAAGGCACCCAGCGCCAGCGACAGGCCGGCCTTTTCGGTAATCCAGGCCGCGCCCAGCGTGATCAGCAGCAGGTTCAGCATGAACAGTTCCTGCGAACGGCGCTTGACCACGATCTTGAACCAGCCGCGCATCAGCTTCTGGCCGAAGAACAGCAGCAGCGCCAGCACCACGATGGCCTTGGTGACCGCCCAGCCCAGCGTGACCATCAGGTTGCCGGTATTGCGCGCCAGCGCCGGCACGATGATCAGCAGCGGCACCAGTGCCAGATCCTGAAACAGCAGCACGCCGAGAATGCGGCGACCGTGCTCGGTTTCCAGTTCCAGCCGTTCGGTCAGCAGCTTGGAGACGATGGCGGTGGACGACATGGTCAGCGCACCGCCCAGCGCGAACGCGGCCTGCCAGCTGATGTCGGCGAATTGGGGAAGCAGATACACCAGGCCCCAGCCGAACACCATGGTCACGGCAATCGTCAGCACCACCTGCGCCACGCCGAGGCCGAACACGATGTGCCGCATCGCCGACAGCTTGTTGAGCGAAAATTCGAGACCGATGGAAAACATCAGGAACACCACGCCGAACTCCGCCAGCGCGTGCGTGGTTTCATTGTCTTCGGCGAAACCGAGACCGTGCGGGCCAATGATGATGCCCACCACCAGATAGCCCAACATTGGCGGCAAATGCATCATGCGGAATGCCACCACGCCCAGCACCGCCGCGCCCAACAGAAATAGTGTCAGCTCCAGACCTGAAAACATTGAGGAGTATTTAGTTTAGGTTTTATTAAGAAGCAAAATACAAACGACAGGCCTGCATTTGGCTAAGCGAGAAACATGCCCATAATTGTGCATTGGCCCGAGACCGGACAGGACATTTAGAGAGAGGCTTTTTGCAAGCTGCTTAAGGGATGGATTTCTGCCAGTGCGGTTAGGTCCGCCGAGTTCAGTCTCTCCCCGGTCGTTGTTTTATAGTTTTTTGTGCGACGCGAAGACTAAGAAGTTGTGACAAATCCTGAAACAAAAAGCTGAGACCTTCGCCTGTCGGCAAGCCCAAGCTTCGCATCGGCACCGCCGTTTTCGGCCGGTCAACTGCGCTCTTGCACGTTTCGCTGTGCTTGCCGTGGTCCTGAAAGTTGCCGGCCCGCTCGACATTTCGGCCATCCCCGGCAAAAGTCTGCCGCCGGGATTTCGCATCGCAACATCCACGCTCCTAAAAAGTGCAAGTGGAGTTTCGAGTTCTGTCAAGACACACCGGCTTACATCTGGCAAGTTTCTTGCTTTGCTAATTCGTTTATACTTCGGTTATGAGTTTAACCGATGATAAAACTACGCCTGCCTCTTTTTCGCCCGAACACGCGCGGCGCGCGCTTGCACTGGCCCGCCAGACGCTGCAGATCGAGGCCGACGCCATTCTGGCGCTGAAAAACCGCCTGTCCGACGACACCGGCGAACCGCTGGCACTGGCCGTGCAACTATTGCTCAATTGCAAGGGGCGCGCAGTCGTTTCAGGCATCGGCAAATCGGGCCACATCGGTCGCAAGATCGCCGCCACCTTTGCCTCCACCGGCACCCCCGCCCTGTTCATGCATCCGGCCGAAGCCGCCCATGGCGACCTCGGCATGGTCACGCCCAACGACGTCTTCATTGCCATCTCGAACTCCGGCGAAACGGCTGAGCTGATGGCCATCGTGCCCATCATCAAGCGCATGGGCGCCGGCCTGATCGCCATGACCGGCAACGATGAATCCGCTCTGGCGCGCCTGGCTGCCGTGCATCTGAACGTCGGCGTGGCACAGGAGGCCTGTACCCTGAATCTGGCGCCCACCGCCAGCACCACCGCCACGCTGGCGATGGGCGATGCCCTGGCGGTATCGCTGCTGGATGCGCGCGGCTTCCGCGAAGAAGATTTTGCGCGCTCGCACCCCGGCGGTGCACTGGGTCGCCGTTTGCTGACCCATGTCCGCGATGTGATGCGCAGCGGCGATGCAGTGCCGTCCGTGCGTCCCGACGTATCGCTGTCGGCGGCCTTGATGGAAATCACCCGCAAGGGCATGGCGATGACCGCCGTGGTCGACGATCAACATCGTCCGCTCGGCGTATTCACCGACGGCGACTTGCGCCGTCTGCTGGAACAGGGCCAGGACCTCACCCGATTCTCGATTGCCGACGTCATGCACGCCAGCCCGCGCACCATTCATCCCGATCAGCTGGCGGTGGATGCGGTGCAGGTGATGGAAGAATTCCGCATCAATCAATTGCTGGTCGCGGATGCGCAAGGGGTGCTGGTCGGCGCCCTGCACATTCACGATCTGACACGCGCCAAGGTGATCTGATGAGCGACGTGTTTGCAAGCGCAGCGCTGGAAAAAGCAGCCGCCACCCGGCTGATGATTTTCGACGTCGACGGCGTGCTGACCGACGGCGGCTTGTACTACGGCGCCGACGGCGAAGCGCTCAAGCGTTTCAATGCGCTGGACGGCCACGGCATCAAGATGCTGCAACAGTCCGGCGTGGCGACGGCGATCATCACCGCGCGCCAGTCGCCGTTCGTGATCCGGCGTGCCAAGGATCTGGGCATCGCCCACGTATTTCAGGGCGTGCACGACAAGCGCGTGGCATTCAGCCAATTGTTGCAGCAGACCAGCCTGACGCCGGCCGACTGCGGCTATCTGGGCGACGATGTGATCGATCTGCCGGTGCTGGTGCAGGTCGGCTTCAAGGCCTGCGTCGCCAACGGCCATCGCGATGTCAAGTCGCGCGCCGACTACATCACGCAAGCCGGCGGCGGCAACGGCGCGGCGCGCGAGATCTGCGACCTGATCATGACTGCGCAAGGTAACTACGAGGCGGCGCTGGCGTCGTATCTGGCATGAGCAACCACAGCGGCGAACGCGCAGCGCAACGCATCCGCATCGGCATCGTGACGGTGGTGCTGATCGCGCTGGCGCTGGGCAGCTTCTGGGTGCTGCAGGTCATGCAGCGCAGCATGGACGACAAACTGTCGGACCGCCCGCGCACCAAGCCTGACTACTATCTGGAAAATTTCCACTACGTGAAGATGGCGCTGAACGGTACGCCGCGCTACGACATTTCCGGCATCAAGATGGTCCACTTCCCGGCGGATGATTCCTTCGAGGTCACCAAGCCCGTGGTGCACAGCCTGACCAAGGAAAGACCGCCGATGGAGTTGTACTCCGACACCGCGCGCATCACCGACGAACAGACCAAGATTCACATGTACGGCAACGCCAATGCAACACGCGGCGCCAGCGGCAAATCGCAACCCATGCATCTGAAATCGGAATATCTCTTGCTGCTGCCCGACGATGAAATCGTCAAGACCGACAAACCGGTTGAAATCACGATGGGCACCACCAAACTGAATGGCACCGGCATGGTCGCCAACAATGCGACACAAGAAGTGAAATTGCTCAGCAGTGTGCGTGGTTACTACGAACCACAGGCGCGCAAGCGCTGAAACCGAACGCGGAAAATACTTATAACGTACGCCCGACAGGATTTTATGAAACGCTCCCTCTTATTGCCGTTCATGCTGCTGATGACTCTGAGCGGCATCGCCCACGCGGAAAAAGCCGACTCCGAAAAGCCGACCCGCATCGAGGCCGAACAGATGGTGTACGACGATGTGCGCCAGATCAAAACCTTCACCGGCAACGTCGTGCTGACGCGCGGCACGCTGCTGATCAAGGCCGGCAAGGTGGTGCTGACGACCGATCAGTACGGCTATGAATTGGCAGTGCTGTATGCAGCGCCGGGCCAGTTGGCCAGCTTCCGCCAGAAGCGCGATGGCGGCCCGAATCTGTGGATAGAGGGCCATGCCGAACGCATCGAATATACCGAGCAGACTGAAATTTCCAAGCTATTCAACCGCGCGCACATCCAGCGCATGGATGGCAGCCGCATCACCGACGAAGTGAACGGCGAGTTCATTTCCTATGACAGCCGTTCCGAGTTCTACTCGGTCAACAACACCGCCGCCGGCGAGAGCAAGCCGGGCGCCGGCCGCATCACCGCGATCATTCAGCCGAAGACGCCGCCGGTGCAAGTACCGGGCGATCCGGCCTCACCGCAGATGCAGCAGCAGACGCCGGCGCAACCAAAGAAAGGCCCTTGATATGGCAAGTTCTCTGGTGGTCCGCGGCCTGAAGAAAAGCTATGGCGCGCGCCAGGTGGTGCGTGACGTTTCGCTGCAGGTCGAAAGCGGCGAAGTGGTCGGATTGCTGGGCCCCAACGGCGCCGGCAAGACCACTTCGTTCTACATGATCGTCGGCCTGGTGCCGTCGGACGGCGGCGAAATCGATCTCGACGGCGCCGCCATCTCGCGCATGCCGATTCACAAGCGCGCCACACTGGGTCTGTCGTATCTGCCGCAGGAGGCTTCGGTATTTCGCAAGCTGACGGTGGAAGACAATATCCGCGCCGTGCTGGAACTGCGTCGTGAAAACGACAAGCCGCTGAGCCGCGATGAAATCGAAGGCCGTCTGAATAATCTGCTGCACGAATTGCAGATCGAGAAGCTGCGCGACAGCCAGGCGCTGTCGCTGTCGGGCGGTGAACGCCGGCGCGTGGAAATCGCGCGCGCCCTGGCCACCGATCCGCGTTTCGTACTGCTTGATGAACCATTCGCAGGTATCGATCCGATTGCCGTGATCGAGATTCAGCGCATCGTGCGCTTCCTTAAGGAACGCGGCATCGGCGTGCTGATCACCGATCACAACGTGCGTGAGACGCTGGGCATCTGCGACCGCGCTTACATCATCAATCAAGGGACGGTGCTGGCCAGTGGCAGCCCGGACGACATCATCGCCAACGAGTCGGTGCGACGCGTTTATCTTGGCGAACACTTCCGCATGTAGCAAGCAGGCCTCAAGGATTAGATGAAACAGTCGCTCCAGTTACGTACTTCGCAACACCTTGCATTGACGCCGCAATTGCAGCAGTCGATCAGGCTACTGCAATTGTCGACGCTGGAACTGCATCAGGAGCTGGAACAGATTCTGACCGACAACCCTTTGCTGGAACGGATGGATGATGCACTCGATAATTCGGTGCGGCTGTTGGCCGACGGCGCCATCAGCAATACCCAGTCCTCGGGCATCAGCGAAGGCGGCGAACATCAGGGCGAGAGCACGCCGGCCTCCGGCGACACCGATCCCGGATTCGAATTTCAGGAACTGTCGCCCCACACCGATACCAGCATCGCCGGCGAAAGCGACTGGAGTTTCGACGATGTCGCCCGCACCGGCAAGACGCCGGATGACGAGGACGCCCGCCCGCAACTGGAAGCCCACGAAACTACGCTGCGCGAACATCTGCTCGAACAGATTCGCGTGACCGCGCGCACCGTGCGCGACCGCGGCCTGCTCGAACTGCTGACCGATGCGCTGGACGAACATGGTTATCTGGAAGAACCGCTGGAAGAAATCCACGCCCGCATTCCGGAAGAACTGGAAGTCGATCTTGAAGAGTTGTCGATCGCACTGACGCTGCTGCAAAGTCTCGATCCCGCCGGCGTGGGCGCACGCTCGCCGAGCGAATGTCTGGCGCTGCAGATCCGGCGCATGCCGAAAGTGGCTTTCGTTACGCGCAAGATGGCACTGCGCATCGTTGAAGAATGTCTGCAGTTGTTTGCACAACGCGACTTCAACAAGATCAAGAAAGCGCTCGATTGCGACGACGAAGATCTGCGTGAAGCGCAGGCGATCATCCGCCAATGCAATCCGCATCCGGGTTCGGAGTTTGCCGGTGATGTATCGGACTATGTGGTGCCGGACGTGATCGTCAAATATTCCAAGAACGGCTGGCAGGTTTTACTCAACCACGATGTGATGCCCAAGCTGCGCGTGAATGCCATGTACGCCAATGCGCTGAAGCAGGCCAAAGGCGAAGTTTCGCTCACATCGCAGCTGCAGGAAGCCAAGTGGCTGATCAAAAACATGCGTCAGCGCTTCGACACCATACTGCGTGTGGCACAGGCCATTGTCGAACGACAAAGAAACTTTTTCTCGCACGGAGCGGTCGCCATGAGACCCCTTGTGTTGCGTGAAATTGCTGATACACTGGGTCTACACGAGAGCACAATCTCTCGCGTGACGACTCAAAAATATATGCTGACGCCACACGGCATGTTTGAGTTGAAATACTTCTTCGGCAGCCATGTCGCAACGGAAACAGGTGGAGAAGCGTCCTCTACCGCGATACGGGCCCTGATCAAACAACTGATAGGAGCAGAAGACCCCAAAACCCCCCTCTCTGATAGCAAGATTGCGGATATGCTGGCTGAACAGGGCATGGTGGTTGCGCGACGCACCGTCGCGAAATACCGGGAAGTTCTGAGAATTCCACCAGTCAATCTTCGCAAATCCTTATAAGTTTTTCTGTAGTAATTTGCACCACGTCACTGTGTTCAGGCGAAAATCTGACAACATTGCATGACCGCTCAGACCGCAGGAACCTCCAGCGACTTCACGATAGGAGAGTTGTATGAATCTGACCATTAGTGGACATCACCTCGAGTTGACCCCAGCCATTCGGGAGTACGTGCAAAGCAAGTTGGCGCGCATCAAGCGGCATTTCGATCATGTCATCGATATCAGCGTCATTCTCAGCGTCGATAAACTGACAGAAAAAGAAAAAAGGCAAAAGGCCGAAATCAACGTCCATATCAAGGGGAAGGATCTTCATGCAGAAAGCATCGCCCACGATCTCTATGCGGCCATTGACGCATTGATCGACAAGCTGGATCGCCAGGTCATGAAACACAAGGACCGCATCCAGAACCACCATTCAGTGGCCAAGCGCCTGCCGGACGAGTCCGACATTGAACCGGCGGCTGCAACATAAATAAACACTTGCCGTGAAGAACCGGCACACAGATGAAAGGGCGCTGCGGCGCCCTTTTTTGCGTCCCGCCTCTCGCGCGTTTGCTTACGCGGCGATACCGCAACAGCCCGGCTGAATGTGTATAAATAATTATCGCATTGGCGCCAGTCTGATTTCTGCGCTTGATATTCCCCTCACAAACCCGCATTTGATCATCAAGACAGTTTTTGCTGCAAAGGCAGCCATGACGTCGATCCGGCCCTGCGCATTGCCGGATGTCAACATCGACTGCCACTGCATCCGAGATGTTCCGCCGCGAGTAAAACGCGCCGGAAACCAGCGGAAAAACCACATTTTCACGCCGGCAAAAAGCCCGAGTCTTCAACGCGCGGGCCCGCTTTTCCCTATAATGTCGGCAATCATCATTTTTTGAGGTAATGCCATGAGCGACGTTCAATCCTGGATCAAGGAAACCGTATCCCAAAACGCTGTTGTGCTGTTCATGAAGGGCACTGCACAATTCCCGCAATGCGGCTTCTCCGGCAAGGCGATCCAATTGCTGAAGGCCAGCGGCGCCGACAATATCGTGACCGTGAACGTGCTGGAAAGCCCGGACGTGCGCCAGGGCATCAAGGAATACTCGAACTGGCCAACCATCCCGCAACTGTATGTGAAGGGTGAGTTCGTCGGCGGTTCGGACATCATGAACGAAATGTACGAATCGGGCGAACTGCAAACCCTGATCAAGGGCTGATCCCAGCCCTCTGATCCGTCATCCGGCCCGCGCCATCTCTTCCGCCAAGCCCCCCGACATGCCTGCACGCCAGCGCCTGATCATCGCCATTACCGGCGCGACAGGTGCAGTGTATGGCGTGCGTCTGCTGCAATTGCTGGTCGATCATCCGAGCATTGAGACGCATCTGCTGATCTCCGACGCCGGCGTGCTGAATCTGCATCAGGAAATGGATCTGGGCCGCAAGGAGGTCGAAGCGCTGGCCGCCGTAGTCCACAATGTGCGTGACGTCGGCGCCTCCATCGCCAGCGGATCGTTTGCCTCAGCCGGCATGATCGTGGCGCCATGCTCCATGAAAACCCTGGCCTCGATTGCGCATGGGCTGTCCGACAATCTGATTACGCGCGCGGCCGATGTCGTATTGAAGGAGCGCCGCCGCCTGGTGCTGATGGTGCGCGAAACGCCCTTCAATCTGGCCCACCTGCGCAACATGACCAGCGTGACCGAAATGGGCGGGATAATCTTTCCGCCACTGCCGGGCTTTTATCAGCGCCCGCAATCCATCGAGCAGATGGTCGATCACACCTTGGGCCGGGTGCTGGATCTGTTTTCGATCCAGCATGAACTGACGCCGGAATGGCGCGGCATGAAGGGCAACTGATTCTTCCGACGCCAGCGCTGCAGAAATTCGGAATGCAAAAAAAAAGCCGCAATGACTTGCGGCTTTTTTATTGGTGCAGCGTGACCGGATCAAGAATCCGGGCAGCGCCGCCGACACATCACGGCATCAACCGCGTCCGACGAAGGGCATGTTGGTCGCCATCACCGTCATGAACTGCACGTTGGCATCCAGCGGCAGGCTATCCATGTAGAGGATGGCCTTGGCGACGTGTTCGGCATCCATTGTCGGCTCGACCTTGGTCGAACCATCGGCCTGCAAGGTGCCCTTCTTCATCAGCGTGGTCATGTCGGTCGAAGCATTGCCGATATCGATCTGGCCGCAGGCGATGTCGTAGCGACGGCCATCCAGCGAGGTCGATTTGGTGAGGCCGGTGATGGCGTGCTTGGTCGCAGTGTACGAGACCGAAAACGGCCGCGGCGCATGTGCCGAAATCGAACCGTTGTTGATGATGCGTCCGCCGCGCGGCGACTGGTCCTTCATGATCTTGAAGGCTTCCTGCGTGCACAGGAAAACGCCGGTCAGATTGATGTCGACGGCCGACTTCCATTGTTCAAAGCTCAACTCTTCCAGCGATACCGGCGGCGCAAAAATACCGGCATTGTTGAACAGCAGATCAAGCCGGCCGAAGCGGTCGTGAGTGCGTTCGAACAGCGACTTCACCGACGCCGGATCGGCCACGTCGGCCGACACCACCAAGGCATTTTCGGCGGCCGCGCCAGCCAGTCTGGCGGTTTCCTGCAGCGGCTCAAGGCGGCGGCCGGCCAGCGCCACCCCGTAGCCCTCGCGCAGCAGCGCCAGTGATATCTGCCGGCCGATGCCGGATCCGGCCCCGGTGACCAACGCTATTCTTTTCGGTGCTGCCATTGTCTCTGCTCCTGTCTGAGGTTGTCAGTGTGTCGTTGTCGCGATGCGGTTTCACCCATACGAGCCCAACCGTTTGCGATCTGAATCGGCGGAGCATGGGATGTTGCCGCCTGCCGCCAATGAATAAGGCCGGTCACGCCTGACGCAACCGGCCTTCCAATATAGCAAAGCGAAACGCGGTCTTCGATGAGAAGTTTTCAATCCGCGCGGCTGATCTTCATGTCAGCCGTGCCTTGAGCAAACTTTCGCAAGCGCGATCCGAACTCAGACGCTGGTGGACAAAGGCTTGCCGGTGTCGATCCCGAGTGTCGCTGCAGCGTCCTGCAACAGCTTGCGGTCGTCTGCGAATATCTCCGCCAGCGCCGCGTAGGCAATCCACTTGGCATCCACCTCGAAGAAGTCGCGCAGATTGACGCGCGTATCGCTGCGACCGAAACCATCGGTGCCGAGCGTGACGTAACGGCCGGGCACGTAGGCGCGAATGCTTTCCTGCAAGGTGCGCACGTAATCGCTCACCGCGATCACCGGCGCCTGGCTGCCCTGCAATTGCTGCGTGACATAAGGCAAGGCGGTCTTCTCTGCCGACAAGCGCGCATTGCGCTCCGCCGCGATGCCGTCGCGCGCCAGCTCGGTATAGCTGGTAACGCTCCAGATTTCCGCCGCGACATTCCAGTGCTTGCGCAACAGTTCGCCGGCGGCAATCGCTTCCTTCAGCAGCGGCCCGGCACCCAGCAGACGCACCTGTGCTTTCGCTTGCGGCTGCAGGCAATACATGCCGCGCAGAATACCTTCCTCAGCGCCGGCCGGCATGCTGGGCTGTGCTTCATTTTCATTGGTGACCGTGACGTAGTAAAAGACGTCGTCGTTGCGCTCCAGCATGCGGCGCATGCCGTTGTCCACGATCACCGCCAGCTCGTATGCGTAGGCCGGGTCGTAGGAGACGCAGTTCGGAATCGTCGCCGCCGAGATGTGACTGCTGCCGTCCTGATGCTGCAAGCCTTCGCCGCCCAGCGTGGTGCGGCCTGAGGTGGCGCCGATCAGGAAACCGCGGGCGCGCTGATCGGCCGCAGCCCAGATCAGATCGCCGATGCGCTGGAAGCCGAACATCGAGTAATAAATGTAAAACGGCAGCATCGGCTGGCCATGCACCGAATAGCTGGTGGCGGCGGCAGTCCACGAAGAAATGGCGCCGGCCTCGGTGATGCCCTCTTCCAGAATCTGGCCGTCCTTGGCTTCGCGGTAATAGAGGATGGAGCCGATGTCTTCCGGCTCATACAACTGGCCTTGCGATGAATAGATGCCGACCTGGCGGAACAGATTGGCCATGCCGAAAGTGCGCGCTTCGTCAGCAACAATCGGCACCACGTACTGACCGATTTCCTTGTCCTTGAGCAGATTGCCGAGCTGGCGCACCAGCGCCATGGTGGTCGACATTTCCTTGCCGTCGGCTTCCAGCGCAAACTTGCTGTGCACCTCGATAGACGGCACCGCCAGCTTGCCGTCGCCGGCCTTGCGGCGCGGCATGTAGCCGCCCAGCGCGGCACGGCGCGCATGCAGATGCTTCATCTCGGCGCTGTCGTCGGCCGGCTTGTAGAAGGCCAGCGTGCGGCATTGCTCATCGGACAGCGGCAGCTTGAAGCGGTCGCGGAAGGCCAGCAGCACTTCTTCATCCAGCTTCTTCTGCTGGTGCGTCGTCATCTTGCCTTCACCGGCCGCGCCCATGCCATAGCCCTTTTTGGTCTGCGCCAGAATCACGGTCGGCTGGCCGCGATGATCGGCGGCGGCCTGATAGGCGGCGAAGATCTTTTTCATGTCATGTCCGCCGCGCCGCAGGCGATTGATTTCTTCGTCGGTCAGCGTGGCGCCGATGGCTTTGGTGCCGGCAGTCTGGCCGAAGAAGTGTTCGCGGTTGAAAGCACCGTCATTGGCCGCAAAGGTCTGCAACTGGCCGTCCACCGTGCGGTTGAGCGCATCCACCAGATCGCCGTCCTTGTCGCGCGCGAACAGTGCATCCCAGTCCGAGCCCCACAGCAGCTTGACCACGTTCCAGCCGGCGCCGGCGAACAGGGTTTCGAGTTCGTCGACGATGTGGCCGTTGCCGCGCACCGGGCCGTCCAGGCGCTGCAGATTACAGTTGACCACGAAGATCAGATTGTCCAGCTTCTCGCGCGAGGCCAGGCTCAGCGCCGCCAGCGATTCCGGCTCATCCATTTCGCCGTCGCCGAACACGCCCCAGACCTTGCGTCCCTGATCCTGCAGCAGGCCGCGGTTTTCCATATAGCGCAGGAAGCGCGCCTGATAAATCGCATTGATCGGACCGATGCCCATGGAGCCGGTCGGGAACTGCCAGAAATTGGGCATCAGCCAGGGATGCGGGTAAGACGACAGACCTTGCTTGCCGTGCTTCTTGGCTTCGATCTCGCGGCGGTAGAAGCCGAGATCCTCTTCAGTCAGCGCGCCTTCGAGAAAGGCGCGGGCATAAATGCCGGGGGCCGAATGCGGCTGGAAGTAGACGATGTCGCCGGCAAATTTGTCATCGCGTGCGCGAAAGAAATGATTGAAGCCGACTTCGAACAGATCGGCGGCAGACGCGTAGCTGGAAATGTGTCCGCCCAGTTCTCCGTAAGCACGGTTGGCGCGCACGACCATCGCCAGCGCATTCCAGCGCATGATGCTGGCCAGATGCTCTTCCAGCGATTGCGCATCGGAGCCGCCCGGGAACGGTGGCTCGTGCGCGGCACGGATGGTGTTGACGTAAGGCGTGTTGCGCGCATCGCGCCAGTTGATGCCCCATTGCTGCGCCGCTGCGCTCATGCGCGACAGCAGGAAACGGGCACGATCCGGACCGGCTTCGGCCAGCACGCTTTGCAGCGCCTCCAGCCATTCCTGCGTTTCTTGCGAATCGATGTCGATATCCCGGGCAATTCCACTGGCTGATGACATGTCCACTTCCTGGTCTCCTTAAGTGTTGGCTAATTAGCGTTCGTTGGTGTTCTTATCGGATAACAAACTACGATACGCCTTAAAGGGCAGCATGAGTCACCAAAATACCGGGACTGACTTACAATGTTCAGCAACTTATGCCGAATATTTCACCAACGCAGAATTAAATTTCAGACATGGAACTTGATACCACCGATTTACGGATTCTCAACATCCTGCAAGAGAACAGCTCCATCAGCAATCTGGAATTGGCCAGCCGCATCAACCTGTCACCCTCGCCGACGCTGGCGCGCGTGAAGCGACTTGAAACCGAGGGTATCATCTCGCGCTACGTGGCGCTGGCCGACCCGCACATGCTCGGACTCAAGGTCAACGTCTTCGTCAAAGTGATTCTGGAACGCCAGGAAGCGCACGCGCTGGCGCAGTTCGAATCGGCCGTGAGCGCCTTCGACGAAGTGATGGAGGTGTATCTCATGACCGGCGACGAAGACTATCTGCTGCGCATGGTGGTGCCGGATCTGCAGGCGCTGGAACATTTCATTCTCGACCACCTCACTAAGATCCCCGGCATCAAGAACATCCGCTCCAGCTTTGCGCTGAAACAGATCAAGTACAAGACCGCCTTGCCGGTGGTGGAAAAGTCGGCGGGCAAACGCTGAAGCGCTGCGATCAACTGCGAATCACCCGCGAATAGGCGGCAACAAGCAAGAAAACGAAGGCCCTTGATCAAGGGCCTTCTTCTTTTACGGCAACGAGTCGCCGCGCTTCTGCCTGCATGATCAGCCTGACAATAAAAACACGAGCCAGCCCGATCCCACACACCGCGATTGACTTTGTGCGACTCAAACCTTCCTCCTGGGCAATATGCGGATATTTCTTTTGCAAGGGCCGATTTGGCAGCCGGCTTCATCGATATAATGCGCCCCAGCACGAGCCCCTCAACGCTGCCAAAAAAATGAGTAAAACTAAAATCGGCGGTCTTATCCTGTTTTCGCTGGCCCTGTCGGCCTGCAGCGATGCGCCCAAAGACGCCAAGCTGAAAGATGGCGTGGTTCGCATTCTGGAAAGATTTCAAGCCCCGGCGACGCTTATCGAAAACGCCAGGAAGGCAGATGTCAGCGACGTCAACTGCAAGACGGAAGACCGCACGGCACGCTGCGATTTCAAGCTCGGCGACAAATCCTACGCCCTCAATCTGGTCAAGGCCGGAGATGACATCTGGGTCGTATCGATCCCGGACAAGAATCCGTTCTGAGCGCGGATGTTCCGGTTCTGAACATGGCTGAAAACGTCCTCGCATAAAATTTTTTTCGCGCACTGCATCCAAAACTGCATCTGGCGGGTAGTACCTGTATCGACCGACAAATCGATACCCTACAACTACCAGGAGCCTCTCATGCAACGCACTTCTTTCGCTTCCAACAGCCTGCGCCGCGGCGCCATTGCTTCGCTGATCCTGTCGTCCGCCGTGCTGGCAGCCTGCGCGCCCATGCAGCCCATGTATTCTCAGGACGCTTTGCCGGCTGCAGTCAAGGTGCCGGCCGGTAACCAGGTCGTGATGCAGACTGTCGGCGTCGGCGACATCACCTACGAATGCCGCGCCAAGAAGGACATGGCCGGCCAGTACGAATGGACCTTCGTCGGCCCCGACGCTGCGCTGAACGATCGCAGCGGCAAGCAGGTCGGCAAGTACTACGGCCCACCGGCCACCTGGGAAAGCATGGACGGCTCCAAGATCACGGCGACTCAGCTGGCGGTGGCACCGGCCGGCGCCGCCAATATTCCGTATCAGCTGGTCAAGGCGAATCCGGCCGTGGGCAGCGGCGCCATGAGCGGCGTGACCTACATCCAGCGCGTGGCGACCATGGGCGGCATCGCACCGGCCAGCCCCTGCGGCATGGCCAACATGGGCATCAAGCAGACCGTCAAGTATCAGGCTGACTACATCTTCTGGAAGGCGGCCTGAGTCTGATGCCAGTGTGAATCAGGTGATCGGCGGTGCGGCAGCGGATAACATGTTGCCCGTCCCGCGATCGCCTCAGTAAATCAGGACTGGCCGGAGCGCATGGTTATAATCCCTGCACCTTCGCCAGGGTCGCGCAGTATCGACCGGCCAATCCGATTTCTGAAAAGCCGCCTATCTTGCCTATCGCTCCCGACACCTTCGACTACGATGCCGCGCTGCGCGCTTGCGCCCGCGGTGAGCGTGGCGCGCTGCAAGGCCTGTATCAACAGGAAAGCCGTTATCTGCTGGGCGTGGCGCTGCGCATCGTGCGCCAGCGCCAACTGGCCGAAGACGTGCTGCACGACGCCTTTCTCAGTATCTGGAGCGGCGCCGGCGGTTTCGATGCAGGCAAAGGTGCCGGACGCGGCTGGATATATTCCATCGTGCGCAACAAGGCGCTCAATGCGATCCGCTCGCGCGAGCGCGAAGTCGCAGCGGATGAAGACACCGTGGAAGCGGTATTGCACGAAAACGCGGCGCACGACGCAGCCGAGGCCTTCGAGCTGAACGCCAGTCTCGGCAAACTCAACGACTGCCTGGCGCATCTGGATGCCAGCAAGCGCGCCAGCATTCTGTTCGCCTACGTCGACGGCTGCTCGCACAGCGAAATCGCGCAGCGGCTCAAGGCGCCGCTGGGTTCCGTCAAAGCCTGGATCAAGCGTGGCCTGGGCGCATTGCGGGAGTGCATGGCATGAACGAAGCAGAAGACCTGATGCAACTGGCCGGCGAATACGTACTCGGCACCCTGAATTTTGAACAACGGCAGGAAGTCGAACGCCGCCTGCCGGATGAAGCCGCATTGCGCGCCGCCGTCGCTCACTGGGAACAGCGTCTGCTGCCGCTGACCGCATTGGCGGAACCGGTGCAACCGTCCTCGCAACTCTGGCAACGCATAGAACGCAGCCTGCCGATGCTGACGCCGCAGCGCGTGCGCGAAGCCGGCGGCTGGCGCGAATGGTGGAACAGCCTGATGTTCTGGCGCTGGCTGGCCGCCGGCAGCTTTGCCACCGCCGTCGCGCTGGGCGCGCTGGTCGGCGTGCGCATGGCGAATCCGCCTGCCACGCCTGGTTTCATGGTGGTGCTGGTGGCGCCACAAGACAAGGCCCCCGGCTGGGTGGTGCAAACCGGCGCCAGCGGCGGCGGCAATGATCAACTGAACCTGATACCGCTAGCGACAGTGAGCGTGCCGCAGCAGAAATCCCTGCAATTCTGGACCAAGGGCAATGACTGGAAAGGCCCGGTTTCGCTGGGTCTGGTCAAACCGGGGCAAAGCCAGCGCATCAACCTGGACCGCCTGCCGCCGTTGCAGGCGGACCAGTTGTTCGAAATCACGCTGGAGCCCGAAACCGGCTCGCCGATCGGTCGTCCGACCGGACCGATTCTTTACATCGGTCGCGCGGTCAAGCTGACTTAGGCTGGCCCAGGAAATGCAAACGCCGCCCTGAGGCGGCGTTTTTAGGCACGCATTAGATGCGCGCGTCACAGAAGCAAATGCGCACTCAGCGGCGCACTACCTTTGAATAATCGACAGGCGGATTCTCGTCGTCGACGAGAATGCGTTGCACCACCACATCACACCATCCCACGCCGCGCGCGACCACCGTTTTTTCGTCGGCGCACACGCCCGGCAAGGCCATCTTGGGAAACAGCAAGGCGCCGTTTCTCAGCAGATGAACACCATCGATGATCCAGCCCTCAGCCGTTTCCGAATAGGCCAACAGATAACGGAATTCGCCGTTCTGACCTTCATAGACACCACTACGCATTTGCCTCACCCTGAACAATGTCTTGGCGCCCACCGTTCCCGCGGCCGGCGCTTTTTTAATGATGGGCTATTGTAACCAAGTTGTAGCACGAGATCAGCCCTGCGCTCTGACTAATCTTCGGCGACTGCGAGGCAAAAAGAAAGGTCCGCCGACCAAGCAGCCCTTCCTTTGACAGCGACTCAGCGAGTTAAGAATCATGCCTCGCAGCAACAGGCGCATGCAATGCCGCAGAATGGGCCGCAGCAAGCGATGTGTAATCCAGCACTACCGGCGCCGCTGTCAATGCGCTCAACGCTGGCATGGGCCTTCCCCTCCCTGCGGTCCTTGTGATCTCTGTTCTGACGACGGCAAGACTGTCGCCGAGTCGAAACACGCCGACCGTCTGCATCAGGCTGCTTGACTGATCCTGCAAGGATTGGGCGGCGGCGGCGGCTTGCTCCACCAGCGCCGCATTCTGCTGCGTGGTTTCATCCATCTGCACGATCGCCTGATTGACTTGCTCAATGCCGGCGCGCTGCTCACGCGTGGCCGAACTGATCTCCGCCACGATAGCGCTTACCCGGCGTACGCTGCTGACCACCTGATCCATGGTGGCTCCGGCCTGCGTCACCAGTTTGCCGCCGGCATCGACCTTGTCGACCGAATCGGCAATCAGCATCTTGATCTCCTTGGCGGCGCCGGCGGAGCGTTGCGCCAGATTGCGCACCTCCGAGGCCACCACCGCAAAACCGCGCCCCTGCTCGCCCGCGCGTGCCGCTTCCACCGCTGCATTCAAGGCCAGAATATTGGTCTGGAAAGCGATGCCGTCGATCACGCCGATGATGTCGACGATCCGGCGCGAGGCCTCGCTGATGGCCGACATGGTGCTGACCACCTGCTGCACCACGCCGCCGCTGTGCTGGGCCACCTCGGATGCCGATTGCGCCAGCGCGTTCGCCTGCTGCGCATTGTCCGCGTTATGGCGCACGGTCGCCGTCAACTGCTCCATGGCGGCCGCAGTCTCTTCCAGCGAACCGGCTTGCTGCTCGGTGCGCGACGACAGATCCAGATTGCCGTTGGCAATTTCCGCCGATGCGGTAGCAATGGTTTCAGCCCCGCCGCGCACACTGGCGACAATCCCGCCGAGACTCTGATTCATCTGCTGCAAGGCCATCAGCAACTGGCCGATTTCATCACGTGAACGCACGCTGATGCGGCTGCTCAGATCACCGTCGGCGACGCGCTGCGCGACCTCCACCGCGTGTTGCACCGGACGCGTAATGGAACGCGTGATCCAGAAGGCGCAGCCGCCGCCGGCCAGCACCGCCAGGGCGGCGATGCCGAGCATGATCAGGGTCTTGTTGCGATATTGATCGGCCGCGTCCTGACTGCTGCGATCCATCATCATCGAGCCGACTGCAATATAGCTTTTGACGCGCGCGATATATTTTTGCTGATCCTCGCGCAGCGTGCTCAACAACAATTGCGAAGCATCCATGGTGGCGCCGGTGGAGGCCAGCTCCAGAAATTTCTTCTGCCCCTCACTGTAGCGCGCACGCAGCCCGGTGATTTCGTCGAATGACTTGCGTCCCTGTTCGCTTGAAAGACGCGCCTTCAGCTTGTCGAGATTAGCCGTAATCTGATCCTCTCCGCGCCCGATCAGAGCGATTTCCTGCTTGAGCTTTTCATGATCGTCGATCAGCAAGAGATTGCGCATGGCGCTGGCGTTTTCACTGATGTTGAGCAGCACATCATTGGCCAGCAGCACCTGCGGATAACGATCCTTGACGATGCGCTGCGTGCCCTCGTTGAGCGTGCCCAGACTGGCGATGGCCAGGGCGGCGATCCCCGCCAGCAATGCCAGCACCAAGCCGAATCCCAGACCTAGCCTGGCCCCCAGTCGCAGATTTGCAATCACGATTTTCCCCTCCCGAAATCATATGGATATGCACAAGGACGTTTGCAGCACGTCTCGAAAATGACATGCTCAGTGACGCCTCTGAATGAGAACAGCAGCGCACGCCGCCCGCCGTCTTGCTGCTTCAGCAATATCGCGCGTTGAAATAAAAAAGCTGCGAAAGATCCACAGATCCTTCGCAGCAAAATACTGCCGGCAAAAACAAGACTACCTACAGAAGTGCAGGACAGGCGCTCAACCCTGTCCTGCGGGACAGCAACAGAACATCAGAACGAATGGTGCATGCCGACCGTGGTCACCAGCTGGCTGGTGCCGCCGGACACGCCGGTTGCGCCGCTGGCGCCGGTACCGTTCATGACCGCAAAGCGCGCGTCGCCGCCGGCGCGCTGATACGCCGCCTGCACGTAGAACTGCGTGCGCTTGGAGAACTCATGCACGTGGCTCAGGCTGAAGGTGTTCCAGCGCGCGCCTTCCAGCTTCGACAGACCATAGCCAAAGTTGATGGTGTCCAGATTGGCGTAACGCCATGCCGCACCCAGATCCAGATTCTTCTGCTTCGGTGTGACGCCGCTCGGCATATCCAGCTTGACCTGGGTGTAAGCCGCGTTCATGCGCACGCTGCCGATGGTGTAGCCGACGCCGCCGGCGATGGTGGTCAGGCTGTTGAACACGGTCGCCGCATTGCCCAGACCGACGCTGGTCAGGAAGGTACCGGCGTAACCCGCTGCACGATTGTTCAGCTTGGAATAGGCCAGGGCTGCGCGCAGCGGGCCGTTGGTGTAGCTGCCGCCGGCGCTGACGTTGCGGCCGTTGCCGCTGTCGCCTGCGACTTCACCGAAACCGTACATCAGGCTGCCCTGAAAACCGCCCATGGTCGGCGAGGTGTAGCGCAGCGCATTGTCGAACTGATAGGTGTTGGCCAGACTATCCAGGTTACCCGGGTGGAACAGGTACCAGTTGGTCAGTTGATAGCCGTTGGAGAGCTTGCCGATGTAATCAAACACCACATCCGGCATATGGCCCATGGTCACCGCGCCGAAGTTGCCCGACAGGCCGACCGTGCTGTAGCGATTGAACAGCTTGCTGCTGTTCGGCTGGGCGCCGCTGTCGGTGTAGAAGCCGGCTTCCAGCTGGAAGTTGGCCTGCAGATTGCCGCCCAGATCTTCAACACCACGGAAACCGATGCGATCAGGCTGCATGGTGCCCTGATCCAGACGGCTGACCGAGCCGCCGTTCAGGTTATTGATGTAGGCCACGCCGGCGTCCAGGCTGCCGTAAATGGTGACATTGCTTTGCGCGAATGCGCCCGCCGATGCACAGGTTGCCGCTGCGGCAATCAGTAGCTTCTTCATTAAACTCCCCTTCAACGAATAAGAACAATTAAGCACGGCCCTCGCCGCGTCCACTGCCTCCATCTGCCCCGCGCCTATGGAAGGTGAATCTCTGCTGCAAACCGGGCTGCTCCGTCCCCGCTCATCCGCGATGAGGGCTCAGGCTGGCGCTGGCTTGCCATGGCACGTTGACCTCTGAAATTCTCGGGTCTTGTTTCACCCATGAATCAACGTTCCACAAAAATCATCAGGCTCAAAAAAATGCCCGGCGCAGTGCGCGGGCATGTTCATGCGTTTTCTGGCTTACACGTCGAGCACCAGGCGTGCGCCCTTGCAACCGGACACGCAGACCATCATGGTCTTGCCGGACGCGCGCTCGGATTTGCTGAGCACGCCATCGCGATGCTCCGGTTCGCCTTCCAGCACCTTGGTTTCGCAGGCGCCGCAGACGCCCTCGCGGCAACTGTGGTCGACCGCAATGCCGGCATCCAGCAACGCGTCCAGCAGCGATTTGCCGGCCGGCACCGTGATGCTCTGCTTGCTGCGCGCCAGTTCCGCCACATAGCTGCCGCTCTGCACCGCCTCCACCTTTTCGGCGGCAAAACGTTCGATATGCACATTGAGCAAACCCAGCTCTTCGCAGATGCTTTCGAAAGCATTGAGCATCGGCGTCGGGCCGCAGCAATAGAAATGCGCGTCCTTCGGCTTGCCGGCCAGATAGCTGCGCAGATCGGGCGGTGCGCCTCGCTCATCGTCGAAATGCGCGCTGGCGCCGGCTTGCTGCAACAAGCGATCGGCAAAGGCCGCTTCGCTGCGCGAACGGGCGCAATAGAACAGCTCGGCCGATTTATCCAGCGCGCGCAAGCGGCCGAACATGCAGGAGATCGGCGTGATGCCGATGCCGCCGGCAATCAGCACCGAATGCGCAGCGCTCTCGTCGAGCGCGAAATTGTTGCGCGGCGCCGAGATGCTGATCATTGCACCGACGCGCAACTGTTCATGCACATAGCGCGAACCGCCGCGGCTCTTGCGATCATTCAGTACGCCGACCACATAACGATGGCATTCGTCCGGCGAGTTCGACAGCGAATAGCTGCGCACGATGCCATTGGCCAGATGCAGATCGATATGCGATCCGGCTTCGAAGGCCGGCAAATCGCCGCCGCCGGCCGGCCTCAGCTCAACGCTGACGATGCCCTGCGCTTCGAAGCGCATCGCCTGCACACGGACGGAAAGAAGAGAGCTGCTAGTCATAGGAAAAACCTGAAGTTCAAAACCTGATCAAGCGATCAGAACTGCACAAGGACACACCGCCTCTACACCGCCTCTACACCGGCCTGACGGCCTGGCGCAAATCGATGTCGCGCCGCGCAAAGGCATCGATCTCGACGGTCAGTTCGGGAAACACCAGCCTGCTGACTTCCACCAGCGTCGAACACGGATAAGGACAAGGCTGCAGCGGCGCAAAGAAATCGCGGCGCGCCCGCCCGACTTCGTCCTTGTCGGCAATGTGCTTCACGTAGATCACCAGCTTGTAGATGCTGCCCAGCGTGCCGCCGGCGGCTTCCACCAGATCGCGCACCTTGCCCAGCACCACCAGCGTCTGCTCGTAGGTGCCGAGCCGGCTGTTGCGCGAAGCCGGATGCGCGGTCATGCCCGACATCGCGATCTCATTGCCGATCACCAGGCAATTCGACCAGGTCGCGGTGGCCAGCTCGGCCACCTTGTCGCTGGTCACGTGACGCACTAGCGACTGCTCGCTCATGCCGCCTTCACCGGCGACTTGGCGGCTGCGGCTTCCGCTTCGCGTGCCAGCTGCTCTTTCGCCAGACCGCGCATGTGGCGGCGCAGGCGCACGATGCCCATGTCGTGCTGGTACAGCATTTCGTTCTGGTTGGCGTCCGGCTCCATCACTTCAAGCACGGCGCGGTCCTGCTCCAGCACGTTCCAGTGACGCGCTTCCAGGCGGTTGCGATAGAGGAAACGCCAGGTGTCTTTCTGCCAGCCGCTCAGCTTGCGGCAGCGCCAGTGGAAGACGGCGGCGATGTTGTCGACGATGGGCGTGTAGCTGCCGACGATGACGAAGCTGCCGCCGGGGCCGCCGGTCTTCGGATACGGGATCGCCAGACGCATCCAGTGCAGGCCGGTGTCGGCCCATTCGGTCCAGTCGAAGTTGACGTCGCGCTGACCTTCTTTTTCGAACACAAAACCGATGTCGGTTTCACGGATGCCGAAGGAGGCGGTGTTGTCGCCCTCTGCCATCGAATGCGATTGCTTGTGCAGGAAAGTGCCGTGCATCGGATCCATCACGTTGTCCAGCACGTAGCGGTAATCGCCCTTCCATTCGGTGTAGCAGAGGAAATTGGAATACTCCGGGCTGGTCAGTTCTTCCGGCAGTTGCAGCGGCGGCGGTTCGGCGATGTCGCTGCTGGCGTTGAACAGAAAGATCGCACCGCAGGCTTCGGTGACGTGATACGAACGGGTCGCTTTCGCGCCTTCCAGTTTGCAGCCGGGGCTGCCGGGCACACTGGTCACCACGCCGTCGAAACGCACTTGCACGCCGTGATAACCGCAGGCAATGCGGTCGCCCATGGCGATGCCCATCGACAAGGGTGCACCGCGATGCGGACAGTGATCGTCCAGCGCATGCAGGGTGCCGTTGGCTTCACGCCAGAGCACGAATTTCTTGCCCAGGCGGCGCAGCGACACCGGGCGCTCGGCGACGAATCCGGAAGGGCAGATCGGATACCACAAGTCTTTCAATCCGGCGGCGAGTACCGCATCGACCGGATCATTGGCTGTCGTTCTCATTGCTATTTCTCCTGAGGGTGGGGGCCGCTGGCTTAGGCTGCCAAGCGGGCGATCTCTTCTTGATAATTGGCTTCCGTCCAGACGCCGTTGTTGTACGGGCAACCGGGACCAGTACGATTCAGATGCGCCACCAGCGCCGCCAGCTCGGTGATGCCGGCGCCGTAGGCGCGCTCGATGGAATCGCCCAGCAGATCTTCATACTGGGTCGGCGCACGACGGCGCGCCTGATGCGGATTGAGATAAACCTCGGTAACTGTTGCAACCATCATTGGCCTCCATTCTTGACGCGCTCACGGATACGTTCGCGCACGGGTACAAAATCGTAAGTCGGATAACACTCGGTACGGAACACGCCCCAGGCGGAGCGCTCCAGCTCGACATTCACCAGCGGCAGCAGCGAGGGCGGCAGCTCCAGCGTGACGATCTGGCCCAGGCCCATGGCCACGGTCCAGGACACCACGCGCGTGCCTTCGACCGGAAAGCGATCCCACCAGCCAACCTTCTTCATGTGCGACTGGATGTCTTCCAGATTCTTCGACTGATCGTGCTTCAACAGCACGGTCAGCAACATCAGTTCCGATTGTTGAGCAGTCTTTTCCATGCTCAGGCCGTTTCAGTTTCGAGCGGCACCGCCCAGGCGTCGTAGCCATAGACCCAATCCGCATTGCCGCCTTCGCGCAGCCAGTTATTGCCGCGCGAACCGATCTGAATCTTGCCGGCGCGTTCACGGCGCAGCTCCTGATAAGTGTTGAGTGCATCGGCAATGCCTTCGCGCGCAGTGACGTGCTGCAGACAGCGCGCCAGCACCACGGCGTCTTCAATCGCCATGCCGGCGCCTTGCGCCATGAACGGCATCATCGGATGGCTGGCGTCGCCCAGTAATGTCATGCGGCCCCTGGACCAGTGCGGCAGCGGGTCGCGCTCGTACAGCGCGGTCTTCAGCACTTCGTCGCAGGCATCCAGCAAGGCGGTCGCATCCGGGTGAAAACCGGCGTAGCTGTCGCGCAGTTCCTGCACGCTGCCCGGCGTGGTCCACGATTCGAGATGCCAGCTTTCCTGTGCGGTGGTGGCGAAGATGAAGATGTCCTTGCCGCAGTTGAGCGGGAAGGTGACAATCTGGCTTTCCGGATTCGGGCCCCACCACTTGGTGAAGGCTTGCAGATTAGGCACCTGCGCCACGCGCTCGGCCGGGATCACGGCGCGGAATGCCACCACGCCGGTGAAGCGCGGGCTCTCTTTGCCGAACATGGCGCTGCGCACGGCGGAGTGGATGCCGTCGCCGCCGATCAGCACATCGACCTGGTCGGTGCTGCCGTCGGTGAAACTCAGTGTGATGCCCTGCGCATCTTCCGTCACCAGTTCGGCACGCTTGGCGAACTGCACGCGTTCGGCCGGAAACTCTTCGGCCAGCGCCGCCAGCAGATCGGCGCGATGGATGGTCAGTTGCGGCGCGCCGTATTTTTTCTCGGCAGTGTCGCCCATTTCCAGACGTGAAGTTTCTTCGCCCGTATTCCAGGTGCGGCTGATGCGATGCGTCGGACGCGCAGCGGTGCGGCGCACAGCGTCAGCGATGCCAAGACCGTCGAGGGCGCGCACCGCGTTCGGCGTCAGATTGATATCGGCGCCGACGCGCAGGAATTGCTTCGACTGCTCGTACACCACCACATCATGGCCGGCGCGATGCAGCGCGATGGCGGCGGTCAGACCGCCGATGCCCGCGCCGAGAATACCGATTTTGAAAGAAGACATATGACTTGCTCCGATTACTTGTGGGTCGGTTGACGGTCGGTCAGGAATTTGCCGCTCGGCCCTTGTGCATTCTTCTGGCGGCGGGTGTTGCCGTCGATGCCGCCGTCGATCGCCCATTCGGCGAATACCGTCGGGCCCGGTTCGAAATCGCGCGGCTCCCAGTCAGCGTCAAGCTGGTCTTCATCGGCGTAGTACTCGATCAGGCCGCCGGCGGGATTTTTGAAGTACCAGAAATAGGCCGACGAAATCGGGTGACGTCCGGGCCCCAGTTGCGTGTCCCAGCCCTTGCGCGACATGTGCATGCCGCCGCCGAACACTTCGTGAATATCGCGCACCGTGAAGGCGACGTGATTCAGGCCCGAACGCGCTTCCGGCGGTTGCAGCAGGAAGATGTCGTGATGCCCGCCGACGTCGGCGCAGCGCAGGAAAGCGCCGCGTTCCGGGTAGCGGTCGGACGGCACGAAGCCGAAGTTCTCGCAGTAGAATTTTTCGCAGGCCTTGACGTCCTTGACGAAGAACACCACATGGCCGACTTCGATCGGCGAAGCGTGGTCGTAGACCGGGCTGCGCTGATTGATGCGGTTCTTTTCATTCCAGGTATTCATGGTGGCGCACTCGACCTGCACATCACGCTTCTGCGACACCTGAAAACGCACCGCCAGACCGTTTGGATCGGTGCAGCCGACACGCTTGCCGTCATTGACGTAGCCCGGCAGATCCTTGATGCGCTCGGCGAATTTCGGCAATACCTCTGCTGCGGACACGCCCCACACCACTTCGCGCAGCGTCGGGCCGGCTTCGATGGCCGGCGGCAAGGCCGGATCGGCGCTGCTGCGCACCACCACCCGGCAGGCATTCTGCGATTCGAACACCAAAGCCTCGGCGCTTTCCTGCGCCAGCGTCATGCCCCAGTCGAGGAAGAACTGGCGGCAAGCCGGCAGATCGTCCGCGCCGTAGGTGATTTCGTCGATACCCAATACGTCCATTTGTTTCTCCTGACTTTTAGCCGCGTGGCGCTGAAGAGTTCTGCACTCTGCGTCGTTCATCCACGCGCGCGTTGATACGTTTTTTCAACCGGCCCACGGCAGCGGCTGCTCATTCAAACCCCAGTACATGGCCTTCTGTTCCATGTATTGCAGAATGCCGAGGCGGCCCTTTTCACGTCCCAGACCGCTGTCGCGCCAGCCGCCGAAGGGGGTTGAAATCGAGAATTGCTTGTAGGTGTTGATCCACACATTGCCGGCCTGCACCGCACGGCCGAAACGCCAGGCCTTCTTGTAGTCGCGGGTCCAGATGCCGGCCGCCAGCGCATACACGCTGTCGTTGGCCTGAGCGATCAGGTCTTCTTCATTATCGAAAGGCATGGCCACCAGCACCGGCCCGAAAATTTCTTCCTGACAGATGCGCTGATCATTGCTCACACCTTCGATGATGGTCGGCTGATAGAAATAACCACGCTCATAAGTCGCGCCCTGCGGACGCGTGCCGCCGGTGCGGATGCGGCCGCCGTCGGTGACGCCGATATCGACGTAGCGCTCGATGCCTTCACGATGGCGCGCCGTGATCAGAGGCCCCATCTGCGTGCGCTCATCGGCCGGATCGCCCACGCGCAGGGCCGCGGCGCCCGCAGCCAGTCGCTCCATGAAGCTGTCGTAAATGCCACGCGCCACGAACAGACGCGAACCGGCGATACAGGACTCACCCGAGCTGCTGAAAATGCCGTACAGCACGCCGGCCACGGCGTGATCCAGATCGGCGTCGTCGAACACCATGGTGGGCGACTTGCCGCCCAGCTCCAGCGAGACCGGCATCATCTTGTCGGCCGCGATGTGGGCGATGTGCTTGCCGGTGGTGGTGCCGCCGGTGAAGGACACGCGCTTGACCAGCGGGTGCAGCGTGATGGCGTCGCCGATCACCGAGCCCTTGCCCGGCAACACGCTGATCATGCCCCTGGGCACGCCGGCCTGTTCGCAGATGCGCGCCAGCTCCAGCGCCATCAAGGGCGTCACTTCGGCCGGCTTGACCACCACCGCGTTGCCGGCCGCCAGGGCCGGCGCCATTTTCTGCGCCTCGCTGGCGATCGGCGAATTCCACGGCGTGATGGCGGCGACCACGCCCATGGGTTCGTACACGCTCATGGTCAGGTTGTCGCCGCGCATCGGCGTAATTGTTTCTTCCAGGGTCTCGCAGGCTGCGGCAAAAAACTGAAACGTGCCGGCGGCGCTGGCCACCAGATTGCGTGTTTCACTGATCGGCTTGCCGTTGTCCAGCCGCTGCTTTTGCGCCAGTTCTTCGCCGCGTTCACGGATCAGCTGCGCCACGCGATAGAGGACGGCGGCCCGCTCATGCGGCTTCTTCTGCGCCCAGCCGCTGGTGCGGAAGGCAAGATCGGCGCCGATGATGGATTCTTCCACATCCGCCACGCTGGCGGCGTTCAGGTAAGCCACCGCTTCGCCGGTGGCCGGATACAGCGTGGCGTAGCGATCGCCGCCGCCGAGGCGCCATTCGCCGGCGATGCAGATCTGCAGTGTCTCGTTTGGATACATGTCTAGGTCGCTCAAATGGATAAGGCGTGTGCGCGATTGCCCAGCGCACGCACCACACTGAATACGGTCAGCGCCGAGGTTTTGGGGTTGGCTGCCAGCGGCTTGCCGCGCATGGTCAGCTCGAAGCCGCCGAAGGCGCCTTTGGCTTCCACGTGATGCACGTTTTCGCTCACGCCCGGATCGGCATACAGACGCACTTGCGTGTGATCCAGTCCGAGGCCGGCCAGCGACAAGGTGGCGGCGACGTTGGCGTTCTTCGGATACAGACGCGCCGCTTCGCGCGCCGTGCCTTCGAAAATCACGGTCGCTTCAGTCAGTTGCGCCAGATCGAAAGGGCCGTCGGCCGGCGTGTCTTTCCACGCAGCGGGCGGCTTGCGGCCGGTGTAGACCACCGACTCCAGGCCGCCGACGCGCGCGGCCGACAAGGCATCGATCGCGCCGATGGCGCCCGACAGCAACTGCACTTGCGTCTTGCCTGCGCGCGCTGCGGCTTCCAGCTTTTCGACCAGTCCCGGCTCCGACAAGGCGCCGATGGACACCACCATGCAGGGGATGCCGCGCAACAGCGCCGGGATGATGTGCTCTTCAATCGCCTGATGGCCCGCGCATTCGATCAGCAGATCGGGACGCTCCTCGCCGAGCCGGGTCTCCACGCGCGCCTTGGGCGCCAGCGACGACACCACGGTGCGGGCGTTCGCCATGTTGGCTTCCGGCACGATGACGACATCGAAGGCGACTTCCGGATCGCTTTTCAGCAACTCCATCACGCCGACGCCGATGGCGCCGCAACCGATCATCGAAACATGCAACATGGGTTTCTCCTCAGTTTCTTCAGACGGCGGCGGTGGCGGCGGTCGTTGCTGCAGCAGCAGTTTTGGTCGTGGCGATGGAGGCAGCCGCGGCTTCTGCAGCAGCTTTCTCCGTCACCGGAGGACCGGCGAAGGCCGTCTTGAAGCTGCCGATGGACAGCATGTCGATCTCCAGCAGGAAAGGACCGGACGCAGACAGCGCGTTCTGCAATGCGCCTTCGACCTCGGCCAGATTGCCGACGCGGGCATGGCGCAGGCTCAGCGCCTGCGACAGCGGTGCGTAGTCCGGCGTGTGCAGGTCGACGTAGTGGCGGCGGCCGCCGTATTGCACGTCCTGAATATTCTTGATGACGCCGTAGCCCTTGTCGTTCATCAGCACGATGATCATGTCGGCCTGCTCTTGCACGGCGGTCGCCAGCTCGCCCAGATTGAGGATGAAGCCGCCGTCGCCGGCCAGCGTGAAAGTCTTCTTGCCCGATGCCGTCACTGCGGCGCCGATAGCCGCGCCGATCCCCATCGCCAGACCTTGCCCGATACCGCCGCCGAGTGCGTGCACGCCGGCCAGCGGATCAAAAATGCGCAGGTAGCGATTGCCCCAGGTGCTGTTCGACACGGTGACGTCACGCACCCAGTTGAAGCTGCGGCCGGCGGCCTTTTGTACTTGCTCAACCAGCGCGCTGTAAGGACCGAGACCGTCGATCAGACCGGCTACGGCGGTATCGCGCGCCTTTTGCAGATCACCCATGAAGGCAGGATCGATCTGCATCGCATGCTGTTGCTTTTCGAGGCGATCAGCCAGGCCTTCCAGCGCCAGCGCGGCATCGCCGCAGACAAAGTAGTCGCTGTTGTAGCAGCGGCCTTCGGCCGACGGATCGGCGTCGATGCGGTACAGCGGACGCGGCAGCTTCAGTTCGTATTTCAGGGTTTCGTTGCCGCGCAGACGCGAACCGATCACCACCAGGGCGTCGCAGGTCTGATAGAAATTTTCGACCGGCTTGTGCAGATTGAAGGCGCCCAGCGAACGCGTATCGTCTTCCGCCACGATGCCGCGCCCTTGCGTGCTGGTGACCACGCCCAGACCAAGCTCGAGCAGACGCTGCACTTGCTTGCCGGCCTGACGCGCACCGCCGCCCAGCCACAGCAGCGGACGCCTGGCTTTGAGCAGACGCGCGGCCAGTTCGTCGAGTGCATGTTCGGAGGGCGCCTGCACGGCGATCGGCAAAGGTCGCAGATCGGACGGCATGGGGATCAGCGCAGCCTGAATGTCGATGGGAATTTCCACGCTGACCGGGCCCATCGGCGGCGTCAATGCGGTCTGCACCGCCAGCTTGATGGTGCTGATGGCGGTCTCGGTGCTGCGGATGCGGAAGGCGGCCTTGGAGATCGCTTTGAGCATCGACAGTTGATCCGGCGCTTCGTGGATGTAGGCCAGGCTCTGATCAAGATACGGCGTTTCGATCTGGCCGGTCAGGTGCAACAGCGGCGTGCCGGCAGTCAATGCTTCGACCATGGCGCCGGCGGCGTTGCCGGCGGCGGTGCCGGTCGAGGTCAGGCACACGCCCAGACCGCCGGTGGTGCGTGCATACGAGTCGGCCATGTTGGCGCCGCCGGCTTCGCCGCGCGCCGGAATGAAACGGATCTTGCCGCGCTCGCCGAAGGCGTCGAGGATGGGCATGTTGTGGATCGAGATCACACCGAATGCCGCCTTGACGTCGCATTGTTCGAGAAAGGCTGCGATGGCGCAGCCGACGGTGACTTGGTTGGTCTTGTTAGGCATGGCGTGAAAGTCCTCCTGAAACATCGATGTGACTGCCTGTTGTGTACGAGGAAAGCGGCGTCGCAAGGAATACGATTGCGCGCGCGGCTTCCTGGGGAAGGCCCAAACGGCCGAGTTGAATATTCTTTTTATGCGCCAGCGCGCCGGTCCACTGCTGCCAGCTCTGGGCTTGCTGCTCAGGGCCGCGCGCCTCGTAGCGGCGGCGCCATTGGCCGGATTCGACCAGCCCGATCAGAATGCCGTTGACGCGCACTTTGGGCGCGGCGCCGGTAGCGAATTCGGTGGCCAGCGAGCGCACCAGATTGTGGACGCCGGCACGCGCGGCCGATGTCGCCACCATGTGCGGCTCAGGCTGGGTTGCCAGCAGCGAGTTGACGCACACCACTGCCGCATCGCCGTGGGCGGCGCTCATGCGCTGCAACTGCGGCAGAAAGGCGCGGGTCGGATAGATCACCGAGAAAAATTTGAGACGCAGTTCTTCAGTCCAGGCTTCATCGGCGGTATCGGCGAAAGTCGAGACGCGGCCTTGACCGGCGTTGTTGATCAGCATCGATACCGGGCCGAGCTGCGCTTCGACGGCGGCGGCAAAGGCCTGCACCTGCTCCTGCGACAGCACGTCGCAGGTGGCGGAAAACATGCGGGCTTGCGGATAGCGCTCACGCAATGCCGCTTCGGTCTGTTGCAGGCGTTCGGCGCTGCGACCGCAGAAGGCCACCGCAGCGCCGGCTTGCAGCAATTGTTCGACGGTCGCCAGACCAATGCCGGAGGAGCCGCCGGTCACTACTGCGACCTGGCCTTCGAGATCGATCATGGCCTTGCTTGCCTTGTTCACTTGATTTACTCCCGCCACATGTTGACGACCTTGGCGCCGGATTTTTCCGGCGCATGGTCGAGCAGGCGCGACAGTTCGCCTGCGGTTTCACGCACGCGGCGCACGATGTCGTCGAGCTGACTGGTTTCGATGTGCGGCGAAGGAATGGTGGCGCCCATGGCCGCTACCACATTGCCGGAGTGATCGCGCACCGGCGCGGCGATGGTCGAAATGCTGGTTTCGAAAAAACCTTCCTGCAGCACGTAACCGCGCTCCTTGTCCTTCTGCACCATGTCGAACAACTCGACCACGGTTTTCGGGGTATTGCTGGAGAACACTTCGAGATGCTCTTCCGGATACAGCACGCGCAGTTCCGGCAGCGACAGATCTTCCAGCAGCACGCGGCCCAGCACGGTTGCATGCGCCGGCAGACGCGTGCCGACGTTGACGTGGCTGGCGAAGGCGGTCTGCGTGACCGACTTGGCGACATACACGATGGAGCGGCCGTCGCGCACCACCAGATTGCAGGAGTAACCGATGTCGTCGCGCAGACGTTCCAGCAGCGGGCGACCGATTTCGGTCAGTTCCAGCGAGGCCAGATATTCGAAGCCGAGACGCAGCACCGACATGCCGAGGCGATAGTCGCGGCCGCCGTCGGTGCGCTCGACGAAGCCCATGCGTTCCAGCGTGGCCAGCAGACGGAACACCGTGGAACGCGGCACGTCCAGACGACGCGCCAGTTCCGGCGCCGACAAGGTCTTGTCCTGGCGGCTGAATTCGCACAACAGGCGCAGGCCCCGCTCCAGTCCCGGCACGAGATATTTTTCCTGCGTCTCTTCTTCTGGCAGCTCTGATTTGCTCATGTCTTGTGGTCTTCTTGTGTTAGTTGATTTGATAGAGATGTTCGCGAATCGCGCCGGCTACCTTGCCCGGCTGTTCGATATAGCATGCGTGCCCGGCCTCTTCCAGCAGATGGAACGGAAGATGCTGCCGTTGCGCCAGTGCGCGGCTGGCTTCGGGTGTCGTCACCACATCCAGCGCGCCGCAATATACCGCCATCGGCAAACCCGCTTTTCTGACGTCCAGCCCGGCGTCGATGTCGTCGCCGCACAGCAGATGCACCGCCTGCGTATAGCCGGCCGGATCCAGCCACTGCATGTTCCAGCGCACCCAGGCGCGCTGGGTTTCCAGCGCATGTTCGGAGAGCAGACGTCCGGAGCGTTTCTGCGCCATGCCGTCGACGCCGAGGGTATGCAGCGCCTCCATTCTTTCCTGCAGCACCTGCTGCGCGCGGGCTTGTTTTTCCGGTGCGCCGTAACCCTGCGCCGGACTCATCAGCACTACCCGGCGCGCGCGGTCGAAGCCTGCGCCGATGTAACCGGAAGCCATCAGGGCACCGAGCGAATGACCGACCAGCACGCAATCGACGATGCCCAGCGCGCGCACGAACTGCTCCAGCCGCGCGGCGTAATCGACTGCCTTGGGATGCGACATCGGCAGCGGCGTCGAGCGGCCATAACCCGGCGCGTTCCAGGCAATGACCTGAGCATCCTTTTCCAGCTTGAGTGCGCAATGCAGCCAGGACGCCGCCCCCGAGCTGATGCCGTGCAGCAGCACCACCACCGGCCCGCTGCCGCAACTGCGATAGGACACCACGCCGCCATCGATCTCGACGCTGCGCTCGGCGAAGCGGCCTTCGAGCAGCGTGAGCGCATCTTTCAGCTCGTAGGAACAGGTAACGGGTGGGCGCGCGTTCATGATGCGGGTCTCGGGCTCTCTGACATCAACCGCGCTTGACCGAAGCCAGCGGATGTTCCGGCGGATAGGTCGGCGTGATCGGCTTCTTCGCGCCCAGCATCACGCACATCAGCGCATCTTCTTCACCAATGTTGATTTCTTCGCGATAGACGCCCGGCGGCACCGACACCACATCGCGGTCGGTCAGGATGGTTTCGAAACGTTCGCCGTCTTTTTCCAGCACCAGCTTGAGCTTGCCGCGCAGGACGAAGAACACTTCCTCGACGTCGATATGCAGGTGCGGCGGACCTTCGTGGCCGGCCGGAATGATCATGGTCGAAAACGTGAAATGCTCGGACGGAATGACGTTGGCGTCTGCCGCCACGCCGGTGCCGCCGGTGCCGATGTAGCGCATCTGCGCACGGCCGTATTTGGGATCGAAATCGGCCTGAAACTTGAGTGCATTCCAGTCGTATTTGCGGGTGGACAGACGCGCCACGCGCGACTCCATCCAGTCGCTGAAGCTGGCGCCTTCAGGCTGATCCCAGCTGCGTTTGATGTTTTCCTGTTCGGACAAATCAGTCATGCTTTTCTCCTTGCGTTGATGCAAAACCCCGGGCTGTTCGGGTTTCGCGGACCTTGTTCGGTATTGCCTTGTCAGTTCAGTACGAAGCCGCCGTTGACGGCCATTACCTGACCGGTAAAGAAACGCGACATGTCGGACAGCGCGAACAGCACGGCGCCGCAGACGTCTTCCGGCATCTGATCGCGCTGTATGGCGCGCCGGTCGTGATAGATCTGATGCCTTTCCCTGGGCACGTATTCGGTGGCTTCCACCAGCGTCAAGCCCGGCGCCACCGCATTCACGGTGATGTTGTCGCCGCCCAGTTCGCGCGCCAGCGAGCGCGTCATGCCGATCACCGCGCTCTTGCTGGCGACATAGGCCAGCAGATTCGGTGCGCCCCACAAGGGCGTGTCAGACGACAGATTGACCACCGCGCCGCGCCCCGATGCGCGCAGGCCGGGCAGGCAGGCATTGGTCATCAGCCAGGTGCCGCGCACGTTGACATCCATCACCCGATCCCACATGTCGATTTCGAGTTGTTCGCTGGTCTTGCCGCCGGAGTTGGTAATGGCGGCGTTGTTGACCAGGCCGTCCAGTCCGCCCAGCCATTCGGTGGCTTGTGCGGCGCAGGCCTTGATCGAAACCGGGTCGGCCAGATCCACCGCAAAGCTGGCCACCTTCAGACCACGTTGCGTCAATGCGGCGACCGACTGCTGCAATTGCTCTTGCAGAATGTCGGCCATCGCGACCGTCGCGCCGGCTTCGGCGATGGCGCTCACGAAGGCCAGGCCCAGGCCGCGCGCAGCGCCGGTCACCAGAATCCGTCGTCCCGCCAGTAAATTCGCCGTTGCTGCCATGTTGCTGCTCCTGATTCTCTTGATGTACTTGACGTGCCGGTTTGAATTTTTGCCGCTTGCCTACGCTGCCGTGCTCAGACCGTGGTGGTGTTGACCTTGGGGATGTAATGCAGCACCTTGCGCTCGACCCAGACGACTGCGCCATAGGTCACGACACCGATCAGCGTCAGGGCGACGATGGCCACGAACACGGCGGCGGTATTGCCCTGGCCTTCGCCATCCACCAGCAGATAACCGAGGCCCTGATTGCCGCCGACCAGTTCGCCGACAGTCACGCCGATCACCGACAGCGTGGAGGCGATGCGCAGACCGGAGAACAGGGCCGGCAGCGCCGAACGCAACTCCACCAGATGGAAAATCTGCCAGCGGCCGGCGTTCAGGGTGCGCACCAGATTGACCATGTCGGGATCGACCGTGCGAATGGCCGACAGCACGTTGATCATGATCGGGAAAAACACGATCAGCACCGCGACGATGATCTTCGGATAGATGGTGTAGCCCAGCCACATCACGAACAGCGGCGCGAACGCCACCTTAGGCGCGATCTGCAAGGCCAGGATGTAGGGCGACAGCATGGCTTCGGCGCGCGGCGACAAACCCAGCGCCACGCCCACTGCCAGGCCGAGCAGCGCGCCGAACAGGAAGCCGAACACCACTTCCATTGCGGTGACGCCGAAGTGCATCAGCAACTGGCTGTTGTTCCACATCACCACCGATTCGCGCACCACCTGCATGAAATTCGGCAGGATGTATTCGGGCATGCCGAGCAGGCCCGGCCCCCATTGCCATGCCGCCAGGAATACCAGCAACAGCGCCAGGCTGCCGCACACGGTTCTGGCTTTTTCGCTGATGACCTTGCGGCTTACCGGCGTGGCTGGAGTGGCGGAAGGCATGGTGATTTCTTTCGCTGTAGTGGTAGTCATGATTACTTGGCGACGCCGACAAATTGGTTGGTGAACAGATCATTGATCGGCGTAGCCTTGGTCACGATGCCTTCGCTGACGTAGAACTTTTGTACGGCTTCCATGCGCGCCGGGTCGATCTGGCCGAGGGTCTTCTGATTGGCGTAGACATACTTTTTGTACATCTCGAAGGTCGCTTCGATGCTGGCTTCCTTGCCCTTGTAGGCGGGCAGCGCGGCAGCGTAGTCGGCGGCTGCGGCCTTCGGATCCTTCATGATGTCCTGCATGCCGCGCAGGGTGGCGCGCACCAGACGCTTGAGCAGCTCAGGCTTGGTCTTGATGGTTTCATCCGAAGCCAGAATCGCTTGCGCCATACTCTTGAAGCCGCCGTTGTCGAGCAGTTCGACCTTGGCGCCGGCATCGGTGGAATTGACCACCCAGTCAGGCACACCGGCAAAGGCAGACGACTTGCCGGCGGTGAATACTTGCCATACGCCGGCCGGGCCCGCCGCCTGAATCTGCAGGTCGGTCTTGGACAGGCCGGCGGTTTTCAGACTGCCCAGAAATGCGTAATACGTGGTGTCGGTGTACGACATGACCGTCACGGTTTTGCCCTTCAGGTCTTTCAGGCTCTTGATGCCTTCGGCCGGATTGGCCGCGACCATGGTGACCGAGCCGGCGCCCAGTACCGCAATGGCCTTGACCGGAATGCCGTTGGCGCGCACCACGATAGGCGTATCGCCGATGGCGCCGCCGATCACGGCATTGCCGGCGCCGATCTGCTTGGCGACGTCAACGCCGCCCTTGGCGACAATGAAGCTGACCTTCAGATTTTCATCGGCGTAGTAACCCTTGTGCTGCGCCAGCACCCAGGGTGCGAAGGCCGGTGAATTCGGCGGCGCCGGCAGCAGGTAGGTGACTTCTTCAGGCGCGGCATTGGCGACGGCAGGTACGGTGGCGGCGCCGATCGCAGCGACCATGGCCAGCGAGGTACAGGCGGATGCAAAAAGTTTTTTCATGCTTGCTTCTCTCCCTAGAGTTTTCGGACAGTGATCTTTTGTTCGGATGCTCGTGTCATCAGCGGCGTGACTCAGTGCAGTTCGGCGCTTTCCTTGCCGACTTTCAGCAACTCCATCAGGCGACCTTGCAGCGGGCCGATTTCCGGCAGCTTGCGGCGCTCCAGCGGGTTGTCGCGGAACGGCAGATTGACTTCGATTTCCTCGACGATGGTGCCGGGGCGTTCGCTCATCACCAGCAGGCGATCCGACAGCGCGATGGCTTCGACCAGATCGTGAGTGATGAACAGCGCAGTCTTTTTCTTTTCGAACAGCATCTTGGCCAGATCCTGCTGCAGCACCATCTTGGTCTGCGCATCCAGCGCCGAGAATGGCTCATCCAGCAGCAGTACTTGCGGGTCTACCGCCAGCGTGCGCGCCAGCGCGGCGCGTTGACGCATGCCGCCGGAAAGCTGGTATGGATAGTGCTCTTCAAAGCCCTTGAGATGGCATTTGGCCAGCAACTCGTCGGCTGCGCGCTTGCGCTCGGCTGCTGATACGCCGTCGATTTCAAGGCCGAGCGAGACATTGGCGCGAATATTGCGCCACGGCATCAGCAAATCTTTTTGCAGCATGAAGGCGACTTTGCGAACCGGCTTGGTGACCTTCTCGCCGCTGACGAAGACTTCACCCTCGGTCGGCAGATACAGGCCGGCGCCCATGTTGAGCAAAGTACTCTTGCCGCATCCCGAGGGGCCGATGATGGAAACCACCTCGCCGCTGCGAATCGACAGATTGACGTTGCTGACGGCCGCGCGTGGTTCAGCGGTCTGACGATCGACGAAGCTCTTGCCGACCTTGCGAAATTCGATTTCGATCATGTTGCCTCTGACTGGTTAAGACCGGCGCCCTTGCGCCCGGAGACTGCGGCGCTTCGCGTGCTAAAAGCATCTGCGTTACGCCCAGCCATTTGTTCCATATATAAAACAATGATTTATATATGGAAGTTATTTCGAAATAATATAGCAGATATTTCGAAAAGAGATAATCCAATTTGTTTCATATATAAACTGATGATTTATATAAGAACTTATTTCGATGATTTAGCAAACTTTATGCCAGGCCAGAACCGCGGCTTTTACGGCATATTTCAGCAATTGAATCCCCAAACGGGGCCGGGATGCCCACCCAAGGTGCATGATTTGCACTCTTAAATACGGTGTCGCGCAATCGCCACAGCAGCACTCACAGTGGCGCGAAAAACTTGCCCCAGAAGCGGCGAGGCGCGGCAAGCCGAAACGGCAGCGCTCAGGCGACATTGCCGCCACACCAGCACTCTGCATGATGAAAAACAAGAAAGACCGTCCTCCGATCAGAGGACGGTTGAGCGACATGGAAGGCAACGACGGCCTTGCACAGGATTTGAGAGTCGCCGGCCGGCGACTCAAGCATGCGAGCGGTACGATGGCGGATCATCGGATGAGCAAACGATGCGCAATGGGAGCGATACTCGCGAGACCACAAAGACGGTCCGGATGATGCCCAGCCCTCAGGCGTCTCCATCGACAAGGAATTTTCCGGCAGCCGTCTGCGCAAGCGCAGGAGCGCAAGGAGCGCAAGGAGCGCAAGGAGCGCAAGGAGATGCGCCCGATGCATCAATCAGATGCAAAAAGCGGCAACCGGCATCAGAAGTGAAATGGGCAATGCGACGGCCGGACGCGAGAAATCGCGACGGATAAAGAAAAAGGCCCACCAAACGGTGGGCCTTTTTGAATGCTGGTGCTGGCTGCAGGACTTGAACCCGCCACCCCCTGATTACAAGTCAGGTGCTCTACCAGATGAGCTAAGCCAGCTAAAAACTAAGCCTGCGATTATAACTACTTAATTCGAGTTAGTACAGGCCTTCCACCTTTTTTTGGTGGTTCCGGATCATTATTATCATCGTCACCCGATTTTTCCTCCGGCTTTTCCGCCGTCGGCACCGAACTGAGCGTGGTGACCGTTGCTGGCGTCTCGCTCTGATCGCGGCTGACTTCGCTGTCGACCGGCGTACCGGTGTCGGGCGTCGGCGCTTCGAAGGCCATGCCCTGGCCGTTTTCACGCGCGTAGATGGCGATGACATTTTCGACCGGGATCTGGATGTCTTTGGACACGCCGCCGAAACGCGCGCTAAAGCGAATCAGGTCGTTTTCCATCTTCAGAGCGCTGGTGGCCTCAAAGCTGATGTTGAGCACGATCTCGCCGTTCTTGACGAACTGCATCGGCACTCTGGTGCGGCCATCCACCACAACCGCGATGTGCGGCGTGTAGCCATTGTCGGTGCACCACTCATAGATGGCGCGCAAAAGATAAGGTTTGGTGGAGACTTCTTGCATTGAGAAAAACCGGTAGGGGCGATGATTTAAGAGCCGCAGTCAGACAGGTGAACGCGATGGAGCGACGGGCCGCGTTGCGGAACAGGCGAGCGCCTAGCGTAACACCGGAATGCAAATCGCGCTGAGCGCCATGGACGCCTGCAGTGCGAGCGATCCGCCGACCAGACAAACCGGCGGCCGCTGCACGAAGCAAATTGCTGATCAGCGCTGATTAACGGCGCATGACCTTTTCGGACGGGGTCAGCGCTTCGATATAGGCTGGACGCGAGAAGATGCGCTCAGCGTATTTCATCAGCGGCGCTGCCGTCTTCGACAGTTCGATGCCGTAGTGATCCAGACGCCACAGCAATGGCGCCAGGGCCACGTCGAGCATTGAGAATTCGTCGCCCAGCATGTACTTGTTCTTGAGGAACAGTGGAGCCAGCGTGGTCAGGCGATCGCGGATTTCATTGCGCGCCTTTTCCTGGCTCTTTTCGGCAGCCTTGGACTTTTCGTTTTCCAGGGTGTGCACGTGGATGAACAATTCCTTTTCGAAATTGAACAGCATCAGACGCGCACGCGCGCGCATCAGCGGGTCGGCCGGCATCAGTTGCGGATGCGGGAAGCGTTCGTCGATGTATTCGTTGATGATATTGGACTCGTACAGAACCAGATCGCGCTCGACCAAGATCGGCACCTGGCCGTAGGGATTCATCACCGAAATATCTTCAGGCTTGTTGAACAGGTCAACGTCGCGGATCTCGAAGTCCATGCCCTTTTCAAACAGAACCAGGCGGCAACGTTGCGAAAATGGGCAGGTCGTGCCCGAGTAGAGAACCATCATTTTTGTAGAGCCTTAGAAACAAAGGGGGCGAGACGCAGAACGCTCACCCCGGTACACAAGTCCGCAAACCCCACGGACACGGAATTTCTTACTTGACCTGTTTCCAGTACGACGCGTTCAGACGCCATGCCAGAACCAGGAATACGCCGAGAAACAGCAGCACCCAGACACCCAGCCGTTTGCGCGTGTTCTGCGCAGGTTCGGCCATCCATTCCAGATAGCCGACCAGATCGGCAACGGCGTTATCGTATTCGATCGCGCTCATCTTGCCGGGCCTGGCCTGCTCGAAACGGTCAAACTTGTGAATCGTCTTGCTTTCGTCGTGGGGATCCTTCTCATCCACATACTTGGCAGTACGCACACCTTGCAACTCCCACAACACATGCGGCATGCCGACATTGGGGAAAACCATGTTGTTCCAGCCGGTAGGACGCGTATCGTCCTTATAATAGCTGCGCAGGTAGGTATAAATCCAGTCCCCGCCCGATCCCGCGTCAGAAGCCTTGGCGCGTGCGATCACCGAAAGGTCCGGCGGCGTGGCGCCAAACCAGGCCTTGGCGTCGGCCGGCAGCATCGTGATTTTCATCAGATCGCCGACCTTCTCGCCCGTAAACAACAGGTTGTTCTTGATCTGATCGTCACTCAGGCCGATATCGCGCAGGCGGTTGTAACGCATGGACGAGGCCGAGTGGCAGTTCAGACAGTAGTTCACAAACAGCTTTGCCCCATTCTGCAGCGCCGATACGTCCTTGGTACGATCGGGGGCGCGGTCCAGCGCAAAACCGGCTTCATTCGCGTACGCGATCGCCGGCAACAAGACCAGCGTCGCAATCAGTCTCTTCAGCAATTTCATGTTTTTATCCTCTTGGCGTCTGGCTTAGTGCGGGTGAAAAGTCACACGATCAGGCACCGGCTTGAAGGTGCCGGCGGCGCTCCACCAGGGCATCAACAGAAAGAAGCCGAAGTAGATGAAGGTGCATACCTGTGAGACCAGGGTGCCGATTGTGGTCGGCGGTTGCACACCAAGATAACCAAGAGCGATAAAAGCAATACCAAAGACAATATAGATGTACTTGTGCCAGCCCGGGCGATAGCGGATCGACTTGACCTGCGAGTGATCCAGCCAGGGCAGCGCGCCGAGAATCATGACCGACACGCCCATCAGCACCACACCCCAGAATTTCGCATCGAACACCAGCATGCCGGCGACTACCGCCAGGCCGATGACAATCGCCGCAACCTTCAGGAATCCTGCCAGCTTGGTCTTCAGCACCAGCAAGGCGACGTAAGCCGCAATGCCTGCAATCAGCCAGCCCATGAAGTCGGAGGTGGTGGCGCGCAAGATCGAATAGAACGGAGTGAAATACCAGACTGGCGCAATGTGCGGCGGCGTTTTCAGCGAATCGGCCGGGATGAAGTTGTTGTACTCCAGGAAATAACCACCCATTTCCGGCGCAAAGAATACCACAGCCGAGAAAACCAGCAAAAATACTGCCACCGCCATGATGTCGTGCACAGAGTAAAACGGATGGAACGGCACCCCGTCCAGAGGCACGCCATGCTCGTCGGTCGTCTCCTTGATTTCGATGCCGTCGGGGTTGTTCGAACCGACTTCGTGCAGCGCAATGATGTGCGCCGCCACCAGACCGATCAACACCAGCGGGATCGCAATCACGTGGAAGGAGAAGAAGCGATTCAGCGTCGCATCCGAAACCACGTAGTCGCCGCGGATCCACAGCGACAGGTCAGGCCCGATGAAAGGAATCGCGCCGAACAGATTGACGATCACCTGCGCGCCCCAATACGACATCTGGCCCCAGGGCAGCAGATAGCCCATGAAGGCTTCGCCCATCAGGCACAGGAAAATCCCGACGCCGAACAGCCAGACCAGCTCGCGCGGTTTGCGGTAGGAACCGTACAGCAGACCGCGCACCATGTGCAGATACACCACGATGAAGAAGGCCGAAGCGCCGGTCGAGTGCATATAGCGCACCAGCCAGCCCCAGGGCACGTCGCGCATGATGTATTCGACCGAGGCGAAGGCCAGCGTGGCGTCCGGCTTGTAATGCATCACCAGGAAAATGCCGGTGACGATCTGAATCACCAATACCAGCAATGCCAGCGAGCCAAAGGCGTACCAGAAATTGAAATTCTTGGGTGCGTAGTATTCGGAGAGGTGGGCCTTCCAGGTGGAAGTCAGAGGGAAACGGGCATCAACCCAGTTCAGTGCCTTGGCGGCGATGGGAGCGTCTTTCGGCAGTTGCTTTTCGTGAAATGCAGCCATGATCACGCCTCCCCTTTTTCATCTTTGCCGATGACGAGCTTGGCGTCGCCTTCGAACATATACCGTGGAACCTGGAGGTTGTCTGGGGACGGTTTGTTCTTGAAGACCCGTCCCGCAAGATCGAAGGTCGAACCGTGGCAGGGGCAGAGAAATCCGCCCTGCCAGTCGTCCGGCAAGGAGGGCTGGGCGCCGGCCTGGAAGCGCGAACTGGGAGAGCAGCCGAGGTGTGGACAAATGCCGACCACCACCAGAATGTCTTTCTTGATCGAACGCCATTCGTTCAGAGCGTATTCAGGAGTTTCAGAGAAATCCTTGCGCTTCGAATCAGGGTCGGCCACCTGGCCATCCGCCTTCTTCAAGGAGGCAAGCATCTCCGGAGTGCGCTTGAGAATCCAGACCGGCTTGCCGCGCCACTCTATGGTTCTCATTTCGCCTGGGGTTAATGTCGAGATATCCACTTCCACCGGCGCGCCTGCCGCTTTGGCGCGTTCCGACGGCTGCAAGGTGGAGACGAATGCTCCTGCGGTGGCCAGACCGGCCACGCCGCCCGCTGCGCAGGTGGCGACAAGCAAACCTCGTCGACCGGAGTCGACCTGATGTTCGTTACTCATACAAACCCCATATCTCCAGTTATTAAAATTAGCGTGGACCATCTGTGCGGACCCTCTTGCAACCTTAGATTATATATAAGCTCAATAGGGTTTTAAAGCGTGTAAGGCCTCATCAAAAACGCCGCAAGGAACTTTTAACCCCAATTGCACCCTCTCTTGTTTCAGTTGCGCGACGGCATCTGCAGCATTTTTGGCGGCGCGGCCGCCGGATTTTACTTTTCGCTTAAAGCAGGCTATAAACCCTGCACCCGGCAATCATTACTAATTCACAACATTCGGAAGGAGCAAACGATGAGCATGCTTAAGGAATTCAGGGCTTTTGCGGTCAAGGGCAACGTGGTCGATCTGGCGGTCGGCGTGATCATCGGCGGCGCCTTCGGCAAGATCGTCGAATCCATGGTGCAGGACATCATCATGCCTATCGTCGGCAAGATTTTCGGCGGACTGGATTTCGCCAACTACTACATTCCGCTCAATGGGCAGGCCAGCGGCATGGCACTGGCAGAGGCAAAAAAAGCGGGCGCCGTGTTCGCGTACGGTAATTTCCTGACGATTCTGATCAACTTCCTGATCCTGGCCTTCATCATCTTCCAGATGGTGCGCATGATCAACAAAGCCCGTGATATCGCCAGCAAGCCGGAAGCAGAAGCAGCCGCCAAGCCGGTCACGCCGCCGGAAGATATCGTGCTGCTGCGCGAAATCCGCGACGCGCTTAAAAAGTGATGGAATGACAATAAAAATGCCGGAGCGATCCGGCTTTTTTATTACTGCGCGCTTCGACGCCCGAGGCGTTCAGACCGGATTGTCGATATCCACGAACTGGTGGCTGATGCCGAAATGCTCGGCCACATGCCGTCCCAAAGCCTGTACGCCGTAACGCTCGGTGGCGTGATGGCCTGCGGCGATATAGACCACCCCGCTCTCGCGCGCCAGATGCACCGTAGGCTCCGATATCTCGCCGCTGATGTAGGCACTCGCGCCGGCGGCAATGGCGTCGCCCAGCATGCCTTGTGCGGCGCCTGTGCACCACGCGATGTCACCTAATTGAAACTGCGGATCGCCGATCAGCAACGGTGTGCGGCCGAGGCGCTTTTCGATCAGCACGGCCAGATCGGCTGCCGTCTTGATGGAGGCATTCTCGCAGCTACCGATCCAGCCCAGCTTGTCCTCGCCGAAACGGTCGCGCCCGAGCAGATCAAGCTGGCGCGCCAGCTGGGCATTGTTGCCCAGCTCCGGATGCGCATCCAGCGGCAGATGATAGGCAAACAGATTGACGTCGTGGCTGAGCAGTTGCCTAAGACGCTTTTGCTTGATGCCGATCACGCGCGCATCTTCCCCGCGCCAGAAATATCCGTGATGCACGAGGATGGCATCGGCGCGTAAATCCAGCGCCGCTTCAATCAGCGCCAGGCTCGCGGTGACGCCGCTGACAATGGCGCCAATCCGGCTGCGCCCTTCCACCTGTAGCCCATTTGGGCAATAATCGCGGTATTGCGTAACATTCAAGAGCTGCGCCAAATATCTCGCAAACTCGTCCCTGCTTGTTTGCCCAGTCATTTTCTTATCCTCACTCAATTTCAATATGCGACGTTTCTGGTTGTTGTTTGCACAAACCGTAACAGTAGGTTTGGCGGTATGGTTCATTGTAGCGACCTTGAAGCCCGACTGGACGACGGGCAATTTCAGTTCGCGCGTGCGCCCGGCCGCTTCCTCGGTGCAGATGCAGGAAGCCACGCCCGATACGCCGACGCCCAACTCCTATCGCCATGCGGCGCGGCAAGCCATGCCGTCGGTGGTAAACATCTTCACCACGACCGAGGCGCGTCCGCAAAAGAGTCCGTTTCAGGACGATCCTTTCTTCCGTAAATTCTTCGGCGACCAGTTGGACGATCAGCAGGACGACAAGCAATCCAGTCTCGGCTCGGGCGTGATCGTCAGCCCGCAAGGTTACATCCTCACCAACAACCACGTGGTGGAAGCGGCAGATCAGATCGAGGTGGCCCTGGCGGATGGCCGCAAGGCGACCGCCAAGGTGGTCGGCATCGACCCTGAAACCGATCTGGCCGTGATCAAGATCGAACTGCCTAACCTGCCGGCGATCACGCTCGGCCATGTCGAACAAAGCTCGGTGGGCGACGTGGTGCTGGCTATCGGCAATCCCTTCGGCGTCGGCCAGACCGTGACCATGGGCATCATTTCGGCACTGGGACGCAATCACCTCGGCATCAATACCTTCGAGAATTTCATCCAGACCGATGCCGCGATCAACCCGGGCAATTCGGGCGGCGCGCTGGTCGATACCAACGGCAATCTGCTGGGCATCAACACGGCGATCTATTCGCGCACCGGCGGCAATCTCGGCATCGGTTTTGCAATCCCGGTCACCACTGCCAAGAGCGTGATGGAGGCCATCATCAATCACGGCCAGGTGGTACGCGGCTGGATCGGCGTGGAACCGCAAGACATCACGCCTGAACTGGCCGACAGCTTCGGCCTCGGCAAGAAAACCGGCGCCATCATCGCCGGCGTGCTCAAGGGCGGACCGGCCGACGGGGCCGGCATGAAGCCGGGCGACATCCTGATCAGCATCGATGACAAGGCGGTCAACGACACCACCGAAATGCTGAACGTGATCGCGCAGCTGACGCCGGGCCAGAACGTCAAGATGACGGTACTGCGCAAATCGCAGGAAACCAAACTCAACATCGTGGTCGGCAAGCGTCCGCCGCCGAAGCGTGAAGAAACCGACGGCGACGAAGAATAAAAGAACGTCGGCCCAGAATCAAAAAGGGAATCCATATGCACGTGCGTGACCTGATGCAGTTCCTGGCGGAACTGTCCGAAAACAATAACCGCGCCTGGTTTGTGATGAACAAGCCGCGCTACGACATCCTGCGCGAAGAGTTTCTGGCGCTGACCACGCAACTGATTGCCGACATAGGCAAATTCGATCCGGCCATCATCGGCTGCAATCCGAAAAAAGCCTTGTTCCGCATCAATCGCGACATGCGTTTTTCGCATGACAAGAGCCCGTACAAGACGCACTTCTCGGCGGCAATCACCGCCAGCGGGCTGAAGAAGCCCAGTCAGGGCGGCGGTCCGGCCTATTACTTCCACATCGACGCGGCTGGGCAGTTGCTGATCGCGGGTGGCGAATACCTGCCGCCATCGGATCGCCTGCGTGCGATTCGCCAGCGCGTCATCGACGACGATGCCGGTTTCAACAAGATGCTGAAGAACAAGAAGCTGAAGGAAACCTACGGCAGTCTGCAGGAAGAAGGCAAGCTGAGCCGACCACCCAAGGGATTCGATGCTGATGTGCCCAACCTTGAGTTCGTGAAGCTGAAAAGCTTCATCGTATGGACCGACACCAGCATCAAAAAGAAGGTGCCAACCGATCTCGGCAAGGATGTGCTGAGCGGCTTCAAGGATGCCTATCCGCTGGTCAACTGGCTGCGTCAGGTACCGCTGATTCCGGTTGAGGAATAGCCTCCCGTCTTCTGCGACTAACTCCGAAGCCGGAAGCCATTGCGCGCGCGGCAAAGAAAAAGCCCGGATTCAACATCCGGGCTTTTCAATTTCAGAGCCATGCTTGCATCAATTCAATGCCGGCTTACCTGATTCCCTCATCCACTGACTCGACCGGCTCCTCTTCCGGAGCGTCCGGCACCCGCGTGGCGCGCACAAAGATCGGAGCGATGAACAGGCCGACTTCGTACAGCAGCACCAGCGGCACCGCCAGCAGCAATTGGCTCATGATGTCCGGCGGCGTGACCACGGCGGCAATGACGAAGGCGCCGACCACCACGTAAGGACGAATCTGCTTGAGCTTTTCCAGTGGCACGATGCCCATGCGCACCAGCACGATCACGATCACCGGCACTTCGAAGGTAACACCGAAGGCGAAGAACATGGTCAGTACAAAATCGACGTAGCTGTCGATATCAGGCGCCACCGATACCGACTTTGGCGCGAAGTTGTTGATGAAGGGGAACACCACGCCGAACACGAAGAAATAGCAGAAGGCAACACCGGCGATGAATAGCATCGACGATGAAATCACCAGCGGTGCGATCAGCTTCTTTTCATGCGCATACAGGCCTGGCGCCACGAAGGCCCACAGCTGATACAAGACCCACGGCAGAGCCACCAGCACGGCCACCAGCATGGTGACCTTGACCGGGATCAGGAATGGCGTGATGACGCCGGTGGCGATCATCTTGCTGCCTGCGGGCAAGGCATGAATCATTGGATTGGCCAGCAGATCGAAGATGTGCGCAGCCCAGGGCATGAGGCAGAGAAATACGATGATGACCGCTGCCGAGGCCTTGACTACGCGACTGCGCAATTCGATCAGATGCGAGATGAAGGTATCTTCGCTACCCGACGTGTTCTGTTCTTCAGCCATGGATTTACCGGATCTGCTACCTGAGTGGGATGGCGTGCATGCCCATCGTGATTAAAAGAAGCCTGCCGCCCTGCTTAAAAGAAGCCTGCGGACTTGCCGCCGCCGATGGGGCGATACCTGGCCACGCGCGCCGATGCCGAGATCACGCGTGTCTTGCGGCCGCTCTGGTGTTTGTACCAGCTCGGAACAGCGGTGGTGCGCGCCAGCTTCTTGCGACGGAAATTCTTGGCCTTGATGCTCAGCGTCTCGACGCTGGGTGTGCGCGTCCAGCTGGAACTACCCGAGTCGTCGCCTGAGCTGTGGCTGGGCGTACTGCCGTTCCAGGCATCGTTGATCGACGCCTCGGTATCGGACATGCTTTTGTGAATGCTGTTGCCGACGTCGTGCGCCGCGTCCTGCACGTCCTGCTTCATTTTGCGCAGTTCGTCCAGTTCGATCTCGCGGGTGACTTCGCTCTTGACGTCGTTGATGTAGCGCTGCGCACGCCCGAACAGGGTGCCGGCCATGCGCGCAACTTTCGGCAGGCGCTCGGGGCCGATCACGACCAGCGCGACGACGCCGATCAGCGCCAGCTTGGTAAGGCCTATATCGATCATGGGTCTATGCAGGCAAGAAATACGTGATGAAACCGAAGCTTGTGATTCCGGCTCTGTGACGCCGCCGATTCCCATGTCGACTCAAACTCGGGTCGGGCAGAAAAGTCCGGCGTCGCCAGCGGAACACAAACGAGACAGCGGCGGCAAAGCCGACCCTGCTGAACACCATGCAACGCGATTGCGGCCTGCTTGCGCCGGAAGCATCTGCATCCATGGAGTGCCTTGCTGCACTTCCTCAATCTTTTCCGGAGCCGCACCGCCCTCACAGCACATTGCAAATCGCTGGCGCGGCACAAGCCGGGATCACATCGGAATCACAAAAAGCAAATCAAGCGCAGCCTGAAACTCTGCGCTTGATGTCAAGCAGGACTGTTTTCCGTCACCCGATCAATGACCGGTCTTGTCTTTTTCCTTGGCCTGGACGTCGATCGCCTGATCGGCGGCAGCCGGCTTCTCTTCTTCGCCGCCCTTGACGCCGTCCTTGAAGCCCTTCACCGCCTTGCCCAGATCGGAGCCCATATTGCTGAGCTTCTTGGTGCCGAACACCAGCATCACGATCACCAGAACAATCAACCAATGCCAAATACTGAACGAACCCATGCTATTTCTCCTAAGCGGACATCGCTGCCCTGTATTCAAAAATTCCTGTCCCGGTCTGCCTTGCGCCTTGTCTGCACCGGCAAGCTCTTGTCGATTTATTGTTGCACGAAGCGCACGCGCCACGGATGCGGCCCGCCGATCACATGCATGTGCAGATGGTACACCTCTTGTCCGCCATCCGGTCCGGTGTTGAACAAGGTCTTGAAACCGCCGCTCTTGTTGCCCTCGGTATCTGTCTGATAACCGCAGCCCAGCTCTTGCGCCAGTTTCGGCGCCAGGGCCGCCATTTTACCCAATAGCGGTGCTTCCTTCTCGCCGCAATCCGACAAGGTCTCAATATGTTGCTTGGGCACAATCAGCAAGTGTACCGGCGCAGCAGGGTTGATGTCGTGGAAGGCAATGACGTCCTCGTCTTCATAGACCTTCTTGGATGGAATCTGACCGGCGGCGATCTTACAGAATATGCAATTATCCAAAACGACTCCTCCTGCGTTGATGTGCCTTCACGTTCGATGCGTTTATGCAGCGCTTATGACGTGAAGATGATGTCTTGATGAGTCGCGGGCAGCCGCTGCCCGCTCTCGGCTCATTCCTTGCGGCTGGCCTTTTCGTCGAGTCCCGACAAGCCTTCGCGGCGCGCCAGCTCATTGAGTACGTCCTGCGGCGTCAGGTCGAACTGCGCCAGCAGCACCATGGAGTGAAACCACAGATCCGCGCATTCATACAGCACCTTGGACTTGTCGCCGCTGACGCGTGCGTCCTTGGCGGCCATGACGGTTTCGGTGGCTTCTTCGCCGATCTTCTTCAGGATCGCATCGTCGCCCTTGGCGAACAACTTGGACACGTAGGATTTTTCGGGATTGCCGCCATTGGCCAGCTTGCGCGACTCGATCACTTCGGCCACGCGCCTGAGGGTTTCGCTCATGATGTGGAAGAACCGCTATCGACTGCCTTGACGGCTGTCTTGCGCGGTTTCTTTGGTTTGTCCTTGGCTTTTTCGGGGGCGGCCAGATCCTTGAGCACCGGCTCGATGGTCTGCCATTCGCCGTTGTCGGCGCTGCCTTCGAACTTCTGGAAGAAGCAGGAATGACGGCCGGTGTGGCAGGCGATGCCGGCTACCTGCTCGACCTTCAGCAGCACCACGTCTTCGTCGCAATCGAGGCGAATTTCATGCACCTTCTGGAAGTGGCCGGACTCTTCGCCCTTGTGCCACAGCTTCTTGCGCGAGCGGCTCCAATAGACGGCCTCACCGGTTTCCACCGTACGCGACAGCGCTTCACGATTCATCCAGGCGAACATCAGCACATCGTTGGAACCGACTTCCTGGGCAATCACCGGCACCAGTCCGACTTCGTCCCATTTGACCTTGTTCAGCCACTTCGCACTGATGCTCATACCAGCCTCATCGGGATGTTTTGATCGGCCATGAAACGCTTGGCCTCCTGCACCGTGTGGTGTCCGTAATGGAAGATGCTGGCCGCCAGCACAGCGTCAGCCTTGCCGCGCGTCACGCCATCCGCCAGATCCTGCAAGCCGCCGACGCCGCCCGAGGCGATCACGGGAATCGAGACGGCTTCCGACACCGCGCGCGTCAGATCCAGATCGAAGCCGCTGCGCGTACCGTCGCGATCCATACTGGTCAGCAGAATCTCGCCGGCGCCCAGGCGCGCCATGTTCTGCGCCCAGGCCACCGCATCCAGCCCGGTGGCCTTGCGGCCGCCGTGGGTGAATACTTCCCAGCGCCCATCGCCGCTGCGTTTGGCGTCGATGGCGACCACGATGCATTGCGAACCGTACTTGCTGGCAGCATCCGCCACCAGTTGCGGATTGGTCACTGCAGAGGTATTGATGCCGACCTTGTCGGCGCCGGCGTTGAGCAGACGACGCACGTCGTCGACCGCGCGCACACCGCCGCCGACGGTTAGCGGAATGAAAACCTGCGAGGCTACCGCTTCGATGATGTCGAGAATCAGATCGCGACCGTCAGACGAGGCGGTGATGTCCAGAAAGGTCAATTCATCTGCGCCCTGATCGTCGTAGCGACGGGCGATTTCGACCGGATCGCCGGCATCGCGCAGTTCGAGAAAATTGACGCCCTTGACCACGCGACCAGCGGTCACGTCGAGACAAGGGATGATGCGTTTTGCTAAGGCCATGTTATTCGCCGTCGGCTGGGGTCTCTTCGCCGGGCGCTTCCGTCAGTTCGTCGGCACGATCCTGCGCCGAGCGCAGATCGAGCGTGCCTTCATAAATGGAGCGGCCGCAGATGACCGCCTCGACGCCTTCATCCTGCACTTCACACAGCGCTTCCACATCCTTGATGTTGTGCACGCCGCCGGAAGCGATGATGGGGATCGCCACCGCCTGCGCCAGACGCACCGTCGCTTCGATGTTGACGCCGCCCATCATGCCGTCGCGGCCGATGTCGGTGTAGACGATGGCTTCGCAGCCATAGCCCTCGAACTTCTTGGCAAGGTCGATCACTTCATGGCCGGACAACTTGCTCCAGCCGTCAGTGGCGACCTTGCCGTCCTTGGCGTCAAGACCGACGATGATCTGCCCCGGGAAGGCGCTGCATGCGTCATGCAGGAAACCCGGATTCTTCACCGCAGCGGTGCCGATGATGATGTACGACAGGCCGTCGTCCAGATAACGCTCGATGGTGTCCAGATCGCGAATGCCGCCGCCCAGTTGCACGGGGATTTCTTCGATGCCGTTTTCGTCGGCGAACTCGCGCACGGATTTCAGGATGGCCTTGACCGCGCTTTCGTTCTTCGGCTTGCCGGCAAAGGCGCCGTTGAGGTCGACCAGATGCAGGCGACGGGCGCCCTGCAACAGCCAGTGGCGCGCCATTTCACCGGGATCTTCGGAAAACACGGTGGCTTGGTCCATATCACCTTGTTTCAGGCGAACGCAATGACCGTCTTTCAGGTCGATGGCAGGTATCAGCAGCATGGCTACGGTAGTGAGTACTTGTCAGTGAAAGGGTTGATAAAAACAGCGCCCGGCGATCCTTGGATGCATCCTTGTGCGGACTTGTCCAAGAAGCAAAAAATCAAGGCTTCCAGTGTACGAAATTCCGATACAGCTGCAAACCCGCCGAGGCACTTTTTTCCGGGTGGAATTGCGTTGCAAAAATATTATCGCGGGCTACTGCGCAGGCGAAGTCCTTGCCGTAGGGGGTTTCACCCACTACATGCGCGCCATCCGCCGGCACTGCGTAAAAACTGTGCACGAAATAGAAGTAGTCATTGTCGGCAATCCCTTCCCACAATGGGTGGGCCGACTTCTGGCGGACACGGTTCCAGCCCATCTGAGGCACCTTGAAGCGCGAACCATCGTCCTGGCTCATGCCTTCCAGCTCGAAGCGCACCACCTTGCCGGGCAACAGGCCCAGACCCGGCGTGCCGCCTTCGTCGCTCCAGTCGAACAGCATCTGCTCGCCGACGCATACGCCGAACAGCGGCTTGCTGCGCGAGGCTTCAATCACCGCCTCTTGCAGGCCGGATTCGCGCAGGCAGCGCATGCAGTCGGGCATCGCGCCCTGACCCGGCAGCACCACACGATCGGCAGCGCGGAGTTCGGCGACCTCGCCGGAGATGCGCACATCCGCTTCCGGCGCGACATGGCGCAGGGCCTGCGCTACCGAGCGCAGATTGCCCATGCCGTAATCCACTACAACAATTTTATTCATATCGAAGATACCGGGGCGGCCATGCCGCACCGCAGATGATTACAGACTGCCCTTGGTGGATGGAATCGTGCCGGCGGAGCGCGCATCGAGCTCGGTTGCCATGCGCAACGCGCGGCCGAAGGCCTTGAACACGGTTTCGCATTGATGGTGGGCGTTGATGCCGCGCAGATTGTCAACATGCAAGGTCACCAGCGCGTGGTTGACGAAGCCATGGAAAAATTCGCTGGTCAGATCGACGTCGAAGCCGCCGATCATGGAACGCGTAAAGGGCACGTGAAACTCCAGGCCGGGACGGCCGGAGAAATCGATCACCACGCGCGACAGCGCCTCATCCAGCGGCACGTAGGCATGGCCGTAACGGCGGATGCCCTTCTTGTCGCCGATGGCCTTGGCAAAGGCCTGGCCGAGCGTGATGCCCACGTCTTCCACCGTGTGGTGCGCATCGATGTGCAGGTCGCCCTTGGCTTCGATGTCGAGATCGATCAAACCGTGACGCGCGATCTGGTCCAGCATGTGGTCGAGAAAAGGCACGCCGGTGTTCAGCTTCTGCTGGCCGGTGCCGTCCAGATTGATCGCGACGCGAATCTGCGTCTCATTGGTGTTGCGGACAACTTCCGCGGTTCTTGGTGTAGACATGGTCAGGGGTAACACGGGACTTTACAAAGATGATTCCGACAAGGCCGCTTTCAAGGCGTCCAGAAAAGCAGCATTTTCTTGTTCTGTGCTGACGGTAATGCGCAAACAGTTCCGCAGCAGTGGGTGCATTTTACCGGCATTTTTGACTAATACCTTATGCCGCAGCAAAGCGGCAAAGACTTTGTCCGCATCCGGCACCCGGATCAGCACGAAATTGGCGGCTGAAGGGAAGCTCTGCACCTGCGGCAAAGCCTGCAACTGCGCCAGCAGAGCGCTGCGTGCGCTGCGCAGACCGGCGGCCTGCTGATCCAGCACGGCGGCGTGCTGCAACACGAACTCGGCCGCAGCTTCGGTCAGCACATTGATATTGTAGGGCGGGCGCACCTTGTCGAATTCGCGCAACAAGGCCGGCGCCGCCGACATGTAGCCGAGCCGGATGCCGGCCAGGCCGAGCTTGGACACGGTTCGCATCACCACCAGATTATTGAAATGCGGCAACTGCGGCATCATGCTGTGCAGCGCGAAAGGCTGATAGGCCTCGTCCAGCACCACGATGCCGAAGGGTTCTGCGGCGCGGATGATCTGCTCGATCTCGGCCGCGTCGAACAAGGTGCCGGTCGGATTGTTCGGATAAGGCAGATAGGTCACCACCGGCCGGTGCGTCTCCATCGCCGCCAGCATGGCCGGCAGATCGAGCGTGAAATCTTCGCGCAACGGCACGCCGACAAACTCCAGCCCGGCAAACCTGGCCGACACCGCATACATGACGAAACCGGGTTCGGGCGCCAGCACCTTGCGCCCCGCGCCCGCACAGGCGGTGGAAATCATGGAAATCAGTTCATCCGAACCATTGCCGAGCAGCACGTCGAAACCTTCAGGCACGCCGAATTGCGTGCAGATCATCTGCCGCAGACGCGTATAGGACGGTACCGGATAACGATTCAGATCGACTTGCGCCAGATGACGCCCCAACGCTTCACGCAGGGCCGGCGGCAACTGATGCGGGTTTTCCATCGCGTCCAGCTTCAGCATGCCCTCCGCCGACGGCACGGCATAGGCCGACAAGGCGCGCACGTCGGCGCGAATTACGCCATCAACCACACCATCAACCACGCCACCGATCAGCGCTTCCGTGGATGCAATGGATGAACTGGATAAATCAGCCGGAGACTTGTTCATTGGCTTCTGCTTTCGTTTCCTCGGTGTTCTTCACGACCTTGGCTTTGCGCTTTGCTTTGGCCCTGGTCGCCTTCACTTTCTTCACAACGTTCGTTGCAGCGACGTCAGCAGGCGTCTCGCCGACGTCTTCCGGCATTGGCACCAAGGCCAGCGCATCCAGCCGCTGCGCGATCAGTCTGCAGTAGTCGGCATTGAGTTCGAAGCCGACGAAATCGCGGCCGCAGCGACGTGCCGCCACAGCCGTGGTGCCGCTGCCCATGAAGGGGTCCAGCACGACGCCGCCCGGCGGGCAGGAGGCCTTGATCATGCGCTCCACGATCTCCAGCGGCTTCTGGGTCGGATGATCGGCGCGCTCCTTGTGCTCGCGATGCAGGCGCGACACGCTCCACACATCCTTGGGGTTGTAGCCCATCTCCAGCCACTTGGCGCCGACGAAGATAGAGCGCGAACGCGCCTTCTTGGTCTCGGCATCGTAGGGAATGCGGATGGCGTCGAGATCGAAATAATAATCTTTGGCGCGCGCGAAAAACCCGATGGTGTCATGCACCGAAGAGTAGCGGCGCGTGGTGCCGCCCATCGACGGCACACGGCGATCCCAGACGATTTCGTTGAGCATGGTCATGCGCTGCTTGAGCATGACGAAGATTTCCGGCGAATAACGCCAGGTCAGAAAGATGTAGAGGCTGCCGTTGGCCTTGAGCTTGGGCAGCGCGGCGTCTATCCATTGCTCGGTCCAGCGCAGATAGGCTTCGGTGTCGAGCTTGTCGGAGTCGTTGCCGTAGTCCTTGCCGAGGCCGTAAGGCGGATCGGCGATCAGCAGATCGATGCTGCCATCGGGTATGCGCGCCAGGCCTTGCAATGCGTCTTCACAATGCACGCGATTGCGCCAGCCGATGTCGGCCGCGCAGACCGGCGCCGAACCGGCAGCAGGCATATCAGCCGCCATGGGCGGGGCTCATGATGTTGGTTTCAGGCGCAGCTCGGCGGAACGCGCGTGCGCCTGCAGGCCTTCGCCGTAAGCCAGTTCGGCCGCGACCTTGCCGAGGGTCTGGGCGCCCGCTTCGCTGACGCGGATGATGCTGGAACGCTTCTGGAAATCGTAGACACCCAGCGGCGACGAGAAGCGTGCAGTGCGCGACGTCGGCAGCACGTGATTGGGACCGGCGCAGTAATCGCCCAGCGATTCGGACGAGTAACGACCTAGGAACATGGCGCCCGCGTGACGAATCCTGTCGGCCCATTGCTGCGGTTCTTCCGCTGAAATTTCCAGATGTTCGGCCGCGATCATGTTGGCGATCTCGCAGGCTTCAATCATGTCGCGCACCTTGACCAGCGCACCGCGATCGGTCAGCGAGGTGCGGATCACGTCCTTGCGCGGCATGTCATCCAGCAACTTGTTGATGCTGGCTTCCACGCGTGCGATATACGCGTCGTCCGGGCACAGCAGGATCGATTGCGCCAGTTCGTCGTGCTCGGCTTGCGAGAACAGATCCATGGCGATCCAGTCGGGATCGGTGCTGCCGTCGCAGATCACCAGAATTTCGGAGGGCCCGGCGATCATGTCGATGCCCACCGTGCCGAACACGCGGCGCTTGGCAGCGGCGACATAGGCGTTGCCGGGACCGACGATCTTGTCGACTTGCGGAATCGTATCTGTGCCGTAAGCCAGCGCGCCCACCGCTTGCGCGCCTCCGATGGTGAACACGCGATCGACGCCGGCGATGGCCGCTGCGGCCAACACCAGTTCGTTCTTCACGCCGTCCGGCGTCGGCACCACCATGATGACTTCCTGTACGCCGGCCACCTTGGCCGGGATCGCATTCATCAGCACCGAGGAAGGATAAGCCGCCTTGCCGCCCGGCACGTAAATGCCGACGCGATCCAGCGGCGTGACCTTCTGTCCCAGCTCGGTGCCGTCGGCTTCGCGATACAGGAAACCGTCGGAACCGCATTCCTTCTTTTGCCGCTCGTGATACGCGCGCACGCGGTCGGCGGCGGTCTGCAAGGCGGCGCGACGCGCCTGCGGCAAGGCAGTCAGGGCCGCCTGCAATTCAGCCTGAGGGATTTCCAGCGCGGCCACCGAGGCGGCTTGCAGACGGTCGAAGCGTTGCGTGTACTCCAGCACGGCGGCATCGCCGCGCGCCTTGACCTCGGCCAGAATCGATGCTGCGGCGCGGTCGATGGCTTCGTCTTCACTGGCTTCAAAGGCCAGCACGGCCGACAGGTTCTGCTTGAAGCCGGCATCGGCGGAATCGAGTTTTCGAATGGCTATGCTCATCTTTTTACCTGCATCAATGGCGTGTGACGTATGGGTTGTGACTTGAACCGAGGGGAAACTTAAAATTATTTGTTCTGCGAGGCTTTTTCGAAGGCATCCAGAATCGGCTGCAAACGTTCGCGCTTGAGTTTCAGCGCCGCCTGATTCACTACCAGACGCGATGAAATCTCGGTGATGTGTTCGACTTCCACCAGCTTGTTGGCGCGCAGCGTGCCGCCGGTGCTGACCAGATCGACGATGGCGTCCGACAGGCCCACCAGCGGGCCGAGTTCCATCGAGCCGTACAGTTTGATCAGATCGACGTGCACGCCCTTGGAGGCGAAGTGCTCGCGCGCCGTCTTCACATACTTGGTCACCACGCGCAGACGCGCACCCTGGCGCACCGCGCTGGCGTAATCGAAGCCTTCCTGCACCGCCACCGACAGACGGCATTTGGCGATGTTCAGATCGATGGGCTGATACAGGCCTTCGCCGCCGTGCTCCATCAATACGTCCTTGCCGGCCACGCCGAAATCGGCGGCGCCGTATTGCACGTAAGTCGGCACGTCTGAAGCGCGCACGATGATCACGCGCACGTTCGGATCGTTGGTCGGCAGAATCAGCTTGCGCGACGACTCCGGATCTTCGGCCACCTCGATCCCGGCGGCCTTCAGCAGCGGCAGGGTCTCTTCGAAAATTCGGCCTTTGGAAAGCGCCAGCGTCAGTTGTTGAGTCATGGTCTAGTCTTGGATCGGTGTCTGATTTTCGGTATTGCTCGCAGTATTGCTCTCGGACTTACTTCACGCGTTCGATATTGGCGCCGATCGACGACAGCTTCACTTCCATGCGGTCGTAGCCGCGGTCGAGGTGATAGATGCGTTCGATCAGGGTTTCGCCTTGCGCGGCCAGGCCGGCAATCACCAGCGATGCCGAAGCGCGCAGATCGGTCGCCATCACCGGCGCGCCGATGAATTTTTCAACGCCGTTGATGATCGCGGTATTGCCTTCGATGTCGATGGCCGCGCCCAGGCGATTCAGTTCCTGCACGTGCATGAAGCGATTTTCAAAGATCGTTTCAGTGACGTGGCTGGTGCCGTCGGCCAGGCAATTGAGCGCCATGAACTGCGCCTGCATGTCGGTCGGAAAACCCGGATATTCAGTGGTACGGAAACTGACCGCCTTGGGGCGTGCCGCCATCTGCACGCGAATCCAGTCTTCGCCGGAAGTCAGAATCGCGCCGGCCTCGCGCAGCTTGTCGAGCGCTGCGTCGAGCAGATGGCTGCGCGTGCGCTTGAGCGTGACGTCGCCGCCCACTGCTGCGACCGCGCACAGGAAGGTGCCGGTTTCAATGCGGTCGGCGATCACGTCATGCCGTGCACCGTGCAGCTTGGCGACACCGTTGATCACCAGATGGTCGGTGCCTATGCCTTCGATCCTGGCGCCCATGGCGACCAGCAGATTGGCCAGATCGGTCACTTCAGGTTCGCGCGCAGCGTTTTCCAGCACGGTCTCGCCGTCGGCCAGCACCGCTGCCATCAGCAGATTTTCAGTGCCGGTGACGGTGATCATGTCGGTCACGATACGCGCGCCCTTGAGGCGCTTGGCCTTGGCGTAGATATAGCCGGCGTCGATATGAATCTCAGCGCCCATCGCCTGCAAGCCCTTGATATGCTGATCGACCGGACGCGAACCGATGGCGCAGCCGCCCGGCAGCGAGACCTTGGCTTCGCCGAAGCGCGCCAGCAACGGCCCCAGCACCAGAATCGAGGCGCGCATGGTCTTGACCATTTCGTAGGGTGCTTCCAGACGCGTGATGTCGTTGCCGTTGAGCGTGGTCAGATCGCCGTCCTGCTTGACCCGCAGACCGAGCTGGCCAAGCAGCTTGATCATGGTCGAAACGTCCTGCAATTGCGGGATATTGCCCAGCAACAAATCGTCGGCGGTCAGCAGACCGGCGCACAGGATAGGCAGCGCGGCGTTCTTGGCGCCGGAAATGGTGACTTCGCCGGAAAGGCGTTGACCGCCGCGAATCAGTAACTTGTCCATACGGGTAATGCCTTATTTCTGGAATTCTTCAGGAGTGAATGTCTTCATCGACAGCGCATGGATTTCTTCGCGCATGCGGTCGCCCAGCACGGCGTAGACCAGTTGGTGGCGTTGTATCGGACGTTTGCCGGCAAACGCGCCGGAGACGATGACGGCATTGAAGTGCTGACCGTCGCCTTCGACTTCGATATGGGAGCATTCGAGGCCGGCGACGATGTAGCTTTTGACGAGTTCAGGTGTGGGTAGCATGATTCAGCTCTTCACGAGGTTCTGGGTAAATGAATGGAGGCGGCGCTCAATCGGTTTCAATGTGCGCCTCAATGGGCACCGGCGCGCAGTTTGTAGCCGCTCTTGAGCATGCGTACCGCCAGCGTGGACAGCACGATGAAAAACACGGCGACGATACCGAAGCTGACCAGCGGATCGATGTCGGACTTGCCGAAGAAGCCGTAGCGGAAGCCGTCGATCATATAAAAAAACGGGTTGAAATGCGACACCGCCTGCCAGAAAGGCGGCAGCGAGTGTATCGAATAGAACACGCCGGCCAGGAAGGTCAGCGGCACGATCAGGAAATTCTGGAACGCCGCCAGCTGGTCGAACTTCTCGGCCCAGATACCCGCGATCAAACCCATGGTGCCGAGAATGCCGGCGCCCAGCAGCGCGAAGATCACGATCCACCACGGCGCCACAAAATCCAGATGGCCGAACCAGGCGGTCACCACGAACACGCCGGCGCCGACCAGCAGGCCGCGCACCACGGCCGCCAGCACGTAGCCGCCGAACAACTCCCAGTGCGACAGCGGCGTCAGCAGCACGAACACCAGATTGCCGGTGATCTTGGACTGGATCAGCGAGGAAGAGCTGTTGGCGAAGGCATTCTGCAACACGCTCATCATCACCAGGCCGGGCACCAGAAAACCGGTGTACTGCACACCCGGATAAACCTGTACGTGATCCTGCAGCACGTGGCCGAAGATCAGCAGATACAGCATGGCGGTGAGGATGGGCGCGGTGACGGTCTGCGTCGCGACTTTCCAGAAGCGCAGGATTTCTTTGTAAAACAGTGTCTGGAAACCGGTCATTTTTCCTCTCCCATGATCTGGATGAAGACGTCTTCCAGGTCGGCCTGCTGCAATTGCAGGTCGTCGATCACCGCACCGGCAGTGCGCAGCGCCGCCAGAATCGGTTCGACATCGTTGTAGTCGGTCACGCGCAGCGTGTATTTCAGGCCGGCGACCAGCTCATCCGGATAAATCACCAGCGGCTTGAGACTGTCCGGCAATGCGCCCGACTTCAGCCGCAGCAGCAATTGCGAACCGGAAATGCGCTTGATCAGACCTTCGGTCGAATCCAGCGCCACCACCTTGCCGGATTTCAGCATGGCGATGCGGTTGCAGAGCGCCTGCGCTTCTTCCAGATAGTGGGTGGTCAGGACGATGGTGTGCCCCTCGCGATTGAGGCGGCCGATGAACTTCCACAGCGTCTGACGCAGTTCCACGTCGACGCCGGCGGTCGGCTCATCCAGCACGATCACCGGCGGCTTGTGCACCAGCGCCTGGGCAACCAGCACGCGCCGCTTCATGCCGCCCGACAGCGCACGCATGTTGGTGTCGGCCTTGTTGGTGAGGTCGAGGTTGCCCATCACCTCGTCGATCCACTTGTCGTTGTTCTTCAGGCCGAAATAGCCGGACTGCATGCGCAAAGTTTCGCGCACGGTGAAGAAGGGATCGAACACCAGCTCCTGCGGCACCACACCCAGCTTGGTGCGCGCGGCGCGGTAGTCGGTCACGACGTCGTGACCGTGAATGGTGACGTTGCCGGAATCGGCACGGTTGAGACCGGCGATGATGGAGATCAGCGTGGTCTTGCCGGCCCCGTTGGGGCCCAGCAAGCCGAAGAACTCACCTTCCTCGATCGCCAGTGAAACGCCGCCCAGCGCTTGCAGCGACTGGTAGCGTTTTTTGATGTCATTGATTTGAAGTGCGGCCATTTGCCTGATACAACTGATTTTGTTGTTCCGCCCCACATCCCGTTTGTCCATGGGGGCTGGAAATAATGAAAGGCATCGCCCGCAGCTATAGCAATTTATAACTGCGGCCTGCCTCAGCCCGGCATGTCCACGCCACCCGTGCGCGCATGCCGCTTTATATGTGTATGAATCTGGTGATTTCCCTGCCGCGGTCTGCGCCGCTTGCTTGCCGGTCTGCTCTGTGATGATGATTGCGCGCTGCGCAACACGCGATAGCCATGCAAACCGGAAAACGCCATCCGGCGTTCGCAAAAACTCTCGATTATAGGGGAATTCAGTTTCCGGAGCCGGATTGCAGCATTTCCGGCACAGCGTGGGCAAGCCGCAGAAGCTTACCGCCAGGCGTTGCGATCAGTGATGTCGATCGGTTGCGGAAGTGGGAGCGGAGGTGGAATTTCCTTGCAGCAACGAGCCTACGCCATACAGATCGGCCAGACTCTGCAGATTGGCCGGCAAGGTGCCGAAATCCAGCGACCGGCCCTGCTCTACGGCAGCGCGGCGCCACGCCAGCAAGGTGGCAACGGCGGACGAATCCACGGTCGCCACCTGGCTCAGGTCGATGTCGGTCTGGCCGCCCGCAATCGCCCGCAATCCATCCTTGAGGACGGCGCTGGCGTTGTCGGCGGTCAGAACGTTATCGGGCTTGAACATGATGCTTTCCTGTTGGTGCTGCGTGCTTCTTTGCGACTGTTGCCTATATCTGACTTCAGGCTGAATGCTTATTTCTTGACGTTGCCGCGTGCCGCCAGTTGCTTGTTCTTGTCCGACAGCGCCTTGATCAGGCCATCGATGCCGCCCTTGTTGATTTCACTGGCGAAGGTGCCCTTGTAAGCCTCGATCAGCCATGCGCCCAGCACATTGACGTCATACAGCTTCCAGCCGTCGGCCTTCTTTTCCAGGCGATAGCTCAGCTGGACAGGCTCGCCGCGCGGTTGCAGCACTTGCGAATTCACTTCGACTTCGGTGTCGCCAGGCGCAGCACGCAGCGGCTTGAACTCGATCTTCTGATCGCGCACTTGCGACAGCGCGCCGGAATAAGTGAACACCAGCAAGCTGCGGAATTCGGTGATCAGCTTGCTTTGCTGCTCAGGCGTAGCCTGGCGCCAGAAACGGCCGGCCGCCAATTGGGTCATGCGCTCGAAGTCGACGTAAGGAATGATCTTTTGCTCGACCAGCTGCATGATGCGGCCAGTGTTGCCGGCTTGAATTTCCTTGTCGTTCTTGGCGGTGTCGATCACGTCGGAACTGATGCGCTTGATCAGCGCATCCGGCGCTTCCTGGGCCGATGCAGCGCCGGCGAAGCTCAGAGCGGAAAACGAAACGGCGATTGCCAGAAATTTGGTAAACATCTTCATAAGTCTTATATCCATTCTCGATTTAACCGGAACCAGATTGCGCTGAACGCATGAGGCCGACAAGCTTAATGTCGCCGGCACACATGCTCAACCGATTGCAGCGAACTGCTGTCGCAGTGTTATCCGAAAACAACAGAGCGCGTCGGTAAAGGCTTGGAAAAGCGGATTCAGATCAGGTTCCATCGCCGTCACAGACGGCTACGGGTGTTACAGATTGTGCGATTTGCTGCGAATTCAAGAGCGTCGGGCGCAGCCCCGATCTGGCGGCTGGGGCGCCCTGCCCGGTTTCATATGCTCGGCATCGGACACCGCCTGATGCTCAGCTATGTCACCGAAAAACTGACCACGATGAAACGGCACAGAACCGTCTCATCGCGTGTTGCTGTCGGCTCAGGCCTTAAGGCTTGATCGACTCTTCCTTGCTTTCCGGCTTGTTGCTACCGCCGGCGCCTTCGATTTGCGATTGACGACGCTGCAGATATGCATCGCGCACAAAGTCGTATTTATCCAGTGCAGCATCTTCCAGCAAGGTCGACGCATCCAGCAGTTGGGCGCGACGATCCACGATGCGAATCACGCTGCCGACATTGCGCCAGCGAGTAGGACGCTTGTAGCTCCACAGGTCGCCGTAGAAATCGGCCGGCAGACCGGCGGTATCGCGCACGGTGGACGGGCCGAGCAGCGGCAGCACCACGTAAGGGCCGGAGGCCACGCCCCACTTGCCCAGCGTCTGACCGAAGTCGGAGCGCTCACGCGTCAGACGCGCTTCGCTGGCGACGTCCAGCACACCGCCCAGACCGAAGGTGGTGTTGACTGCCACGCGCATGAAAGTGCTCACGCCGCGTTCGACGCGACCTTGCAGAATCTGGTTGATCGAGGACCACAGGTCGCCGATATTGCCGAAGAAGTTGCCGATACCGGTTTGCACGAAACTTGGCGTGATGGTGTCATAGGCCTGTGCGGCAGGCTTCAGGGCCACCTGATCGACGGTGTCGTTGAAGCTGAACATCGCGCGGTTGAAGCCTTCGAGCGGATCGTTAGGATTGTTGTTGGTGGCGCAGCCGGTCAAAGCTGCTGCTGCCAGTGTGAATGCGCCTAGGCGTGCCGCGTATTTCATTTTGAATCATCCTTTCCCTCGGCCGCCTTGCTATAGAGAAACTGACCGATCAGGTTCTCCAGAACAATTGCCGACTGTGTCATTTTTATATTGTCGCCTGCTGCCAGGTTCTTCGTGTCGCCGCCCGGTTCGATGCCGATGTACTGCTCGCCCAGCAAGCCGGAGGTCAGAATCTTGGCCGAACTGTCTTTCGGAAACTTGTAGCTGTCGTTCATGTTCATCGCGACCGATGCGCGGAAGGTGTTGTCGTCGAACGAAATCGAATCGACGCGGCCCACCACCACGCCGGCGCTCTTGACCGCTGCACGTGCCTTCAGTCCACCGATATTATCGAACTTGGCTGTGACGGTGTAAGTTTTCTGCCCGAAGGAAAGCGAGCTCATGTTGCCGGCTTTGAGTGCCAGAAAGATCAGCGCCGCGACGCCCAGCAGCACAAAAATTCCAACCCATGCGTCCAATGATTTTCTTTGCATATCTTTGCCTTCTCATTCAAGACGACGCCGGCAGATGCCGGCCACGTCAATTGTTCTTCTGTTTCGGTGCTGCTGATGCTTGCTGCCTGCTACTTGCGGCCTGCTTCAGGTAAACATCAAGGCCGTCAGCAGGAAATCCAGACCCAGCACCAGCAGCGAAGCGATCACCACGGTACGGGTTGTCGCGCGCGCCACGCCCTCCGGTGTCGGCTTGGCTTCGTAGCCCTGATACAGCGCAACGAAGGTGACCGCAACCCCGAACACCACACTCTTGAGCACGCCGTTGGCGATGTCGGCCCAGACATCCACGCCGCCCTGCATCTGTGACCAGAACGCGCCTTCATCGACGCCCAGCATCTGCACGCCGACCACATAGCCGCCCATCACACCGACCGCGCTAAAGATGGCAGCCAGCACCGGCATGGCGATCACGCCCGCCCAGAAACGCGGTGCAACCACGCGTTGCAGCGGATTGACGGCCATCATTTCCATCGCCGACAACTGCTCGCCGGCTTTCATTAAACCGATCTCGGCGGTCAGCGAAGTGCCGGCGCGGCCGGCAAACAGCAAGGCCGTCACCACCGGACCCAGCTCACGCGTCAGCGACAGCGCCACCAGCAAGCCCAGCGCCTGTTCCGAGCCGTATTTATTCAGTGTGTAATACCCTTGCAGACCCAGCACAAAACCGACGAAAAGGCCCGACACCGCAATGATCACCAGCGAGTAATTGCCGATGAAATGGATCTGGTCGGTAATCAGGCGCGGACGACGCAACAAACCGAAGGAAGACGCGAGCACGTTCCAGAACATGCGTGTTGCAAAACCGATGCCGGTGACGAATTCACGCAGCGAGGCGCCCAGCGCACTCAAGAGATTGATGATCATGGGCGCCCCCCCGAACCCAGCCCGAGATCGTCGGCCAGCGACTTGCCCGGATAGTGGAAAGGCACCGGGCCATCGGCCTCGGCGTGCACGAACTGCTTCACGTAAGGATCCTGGGACACGCGCATTTCAGCCGGCGTACCCTGCGCTACGACCTTGCCTTGCGACAGGAAGTACACATAGTCGGCGATGCCGAAGGATTCATTGACATCGTGCGAAACCAGGATAGAAGTGGAACCCAGCGCGTCGTTGAGACGACGAATCAGATTGGCGGTGACGCCCATGGAAATCGGATCGAGTCCGGCGAACGGCTCGTCGTACATGATCAGAGAAGGATCAAGCGCGATCGCGCGCGCCAGCGCCACACGGCGCGCCATGCCGCCGGAGATCTCGGACGGTTTCAGTTGCGCGGCATTGCGCAGGCCGACCGCATTGAGCTTCATCAGCACCAGATCGCGGATCAGCTCGGGCGCCAGATCAGTATGTTCATTCAGGGGGAAAGCGACATTCTCGAACACGGTCATGTCGGTAAACAGTGCGCCGTTCTGAAACAGCATGCCCATCTTGCGGCGCAACAGATAGAGATCGCGGGTATTAAGCGTCGGCACGTTCTGGCCGCCCACATTCACGCTGCCTTCTTGCGGGGTCAACTGACCGCCGATCAGACGCAGAATGGTAGTCTTGCCTGAGCCCGAGCCGCCCATGACCGCAATCACCTTGCCGCGCGGAAAATCCATGTGGAGACCCGACAGGATCGGGCGATCGCCATAACGGAAGTGCAGGTCTCGGATTTCGACGATATTTGGCAAGGCTTCTTCTATTAGTCTTCTGAAAAGCGACATTGTAGAGCAAATTTGCAAATTACTTTCGAGTCAGCAATAGTCATTGTCAATCTTGTACAACGCTTAGATGATTTTTTTCACAGATGGAAACAAAATCGCTACAAGTTGACAGCGGATCGCGTGAGAGCCCGAAAGCGTAATTAAGCGATAAGTTGATTAAAGAAAGCCTGACGACTTGCCCTCCCTCCAAACGAGAAGCACAGCCGGCGCACCGCCGCATCGGTCAATCCTCAGCAAGCTCGGGCAATTGACTGCCAATTTCCGCTCAACGCCTCCCAATTACGCCTGAGCCGCCCACAATCGCCGAAAAGCATGAAGCCGAAGCTAGGGTAAGTCCGGCCGGCTTGATACAATGGCGCTTTTGCTTTCGAAAGATTTTGTCATGAGCCTCAAATGCGGCATTGTCGGCTTGCCGAACGTCGGTAAATCGACCCTGTTCAATGCACTGACCAAGGCGGGTATTGCCGCTGAGAACTATCCGTTCTGCACCATCGAGCCCAACGTCGGCATGGTGGAAGTGCCGGATCCGCGCCTGCAGGCGCTGGCAGAAATCGTCAAGCCGGAGCGCATCCTGCCGGCCACCGTTGAATTCGTCGACATCGCCGGCCTGGTGGCTGGCGCCTCCAAGGGCGAAGGTCTGGGCAATCAATTCCTGTCGCACATCCGCGAAACCGATGCCATCGTCAACGTGGTGCGCTGCTTTGAAGACCCGAACGTGATCCACGTGGCCGGCAAGGTCAGCCCGCTGGACGACATCGCCGTGATCCAGACCGAACTGGCGCTGGCCGACATGGGCACCGTCGAAAAAGCCATCCACCGCGAACAGAAAAAAGCCCGCTCGGGCGACAAGGACGCCGCCAAGCTGGTGGCGCTGCTGGAACGCATCATGCCGGCGCTGGACGATGCCAAGCCGGTGCGCGCACTGGGTCTGGACGCCGAAGAAATGGCGCTGATCAAGCCGCTGTGCCTGATCACCGCCAAGCCGGCCATGTATGTGGCCAACGTCTCCGACTCCGGCTTCACCAATAACCCGCTGCTGGACCTGCTGACCGGCTACGCCAAAGAACAAGGCGCACCGATCGTCGCCATCTGCGCCGCCATCGAAGCTGAAATCGCCGACCTCGAAGATGCCGACAAGGAAGTCTTCCTGGCCGACATGGGCATGGAAGAGCCTGGCCTGGATCGCCTGATCCGCGCCGGCTTCAAGCTGCTCGGCCTGCAGACCTACTTCACCGCCGGCGTCAAGGAAGTGCGCGCCTGGACCGTCCCGGTCGGCGCCACCGGCCCGCAAGCCGCCGGCGTGATTCACACCGACTTCGAACGCGGCTTCATCCGCGCCCAGACCATCGCCTATGAAGACTACATCGCCTTCAAGGGCGAAACAGGCGCCAAGGAAGCCGGCAAGATGCGCGCCGAAGGCAAGGAATACATCGTCAAGGATGGCGATGTCATGAATTTCCTGTTCAACGTCTAAGCAGTCATTTTGCGGCCGGCATACCCGGCAAGCAGAATCAAAAGAGCTGCCTGATCAGGCGGCTCTTTTATTTTCCGCCGGCAAATTACCTCAACGCCAGGGGCGCAGGCGCAGCGGCCGCCGCGTCTCGCCATCCGCTGGTAAAATCGCGCTCTTCCCCCATTCACTCGCCGGCTTTCAAATCCGGCGCCGGATGCAGTCAATCCCGAGTCGCAGCGCAGATAACACGGCGCGCGCTCCAACCGATCCCGCAGCAAGCATATGAGCAAGACGAGCGAACGCCCCTCGGGGCAGCGAAAAAACAAGGGCAAGGAAAAAGACGATGGCCAGGCGAATGCGCTGGCCTCTGAAATCCGTCCCGGCCAATCGATAGAACTGCTCAAGGAGCTGCACATCCTGACGCGCGACGGCAAGTTGAATCAGGACAGCCGCCGCAAACTCAAACAGGTGTATCACCTGTATCAGTTCATCGAGCCGCTGCTGCAGGAGGTGCGCCAGCATCATCCCGACATCAGCCTGGTCGATCACGGCGCCGGCAAGTCCTATCTGGGCTTCATTCTGTACGACCTGTTCTTCAAGGCGCTCGACGGTGCGCCGCGCATCTACGGCATCGAGACGCGTGAAGAGCTGGTGCAAAAGTCACAGGCGCTGGCCACGCAGCTCAACTTCCCGGGCATGTCTTTCCTCAATCTCTCGGTAGCAGATTCGACCGAGTCGGATCTGCTGCCGGCCAGGATCGACGTCGTCACGGCGCTGCACGCTTGCGACACCGCGACCGACGACGCGATTCATTTCGCTCTGAAGAAGCAGGCGCAATTCATCGTGCTGGTGCCGTGCTGCCAGGCCGAAGTGGCGTCGGTATTGAACCGCAACAAGGGCAAGTCGCTCGCCAATTCGCTCACCGAAATCTGGCGCCATCCGCTGCATACGCGCGAATTCGGCAGCCAGGTCACCAATGTGCTGCGCTGCCTGCAACTGGAAGCGCACGGCTACAAGGTCAGCGTGACCGAGCTGGTGGGCTGGGAACATTCGATGAAAAACGAGCTGATCATCGCGCAGTATCGCGACCTGCCGCGCCGCAAGCCGGGCGAGCGCTTGCAGGAAGTCCTGCGCACGCTGGGGCTGGAAGAAATGGGTGAGCGTTTCTTCGCTCAGGTCTGAAGCGGACTTCAAACTCATACCCAAAAGCGCGCCTGATCGGAGGAATGCGGCAAGGATAGTGACTGCACAATGGAACAAATCTTGCGTGTTGCAGGCACGTCATATGCGCCTGTTAAGCTGCGTACGCTGAAACTGGTCAGACGGCTCGCCATTGACGCACGATCGGTGCATGCCTGGCGCATGACACGCAGAAGATGTACAGACGCAAATGTCTGTACATAGATGGCGCAGCAAGGGCGATGACATGTCAGGGGTGACATGGCCGTGCAACGAACGCGACAGGCTTTGACAAGCGCGTATCGACTGCACAGGAATAATCGCGGCATCGCGAACATCGGAATTCGGATTGGTTTTAAATCGGGGGAGGGCCGGTTGCAGGACCGGTAATGCATATGACATCCGCTGTCGAAACAGAAATTCTGCTGGCTGATAATCAGCAATTGCGATCTGAATTGCAAGACTTGCTGGAACAGGCGCACATCAATCAATCCATCATCGAACGCCATCAGGCTTTCGACCTGCAGCTGATCAGCGCCAGCGAATTCCGCGAGCTGATCGAAACCATGCTGGTGGCCATGCCCGGCACCTTCAACCTGGAATGCGTGACGCTGTCGCTGCTGGATCAGGACTACGCGATCCAGCGCATCCTGCGCGATCTGCAGATCGGCCTGCTGGAGTTCCGCAACCTGCTGTTTCTGCCGGCCAGGATAGGCTTACCCGCCAGCGAACATCCGGAACAACCGTATCTGGGTGAATATCAGGCGGCGACTCACGCGCCCCTGTTTCCGCATTACCTGCCGGCCAGCGTCGCCATTCTGCCGCTGACGCGCCAGAATCGCCTGCTCGGTTATCTGTCGCTGGGCAGCGCCCATGCCGAACGCTTTACGCCGCAAATGGCGACCGACTTCATCCGCCGCCTGGCGACAGTGGTGGCGATCTGCCTGGAAAACGTGATCAACAACGAGCGCCTCAAGCACATCGGCCTGACCGATCCGCTGACCGGCGTCAACAACCGTCGCTACATCGAGCAGCGTCTGTATGAAGAGGTGGCGCGCGGTCAACGCGAACGTTCCTCGCTGTCCTGTCTGTTCATCGACATCGACCACTTCAAGCGCGTCAACGATCAGTACGGCCATCAGAGCGGCGACGATGTCTTGCGTGAAGTGGCGCTGCGCATCAAGCGCGAGTTGCGCCTGTCGGACGCGCTGGGCCGTTTCGGCGGCGAAGAATTCGTGGTGCTGCTGACGCATGCCACGCTGGAAGACGCCGCCCGCATCGCTGAACGCATCCGCGCCGGCATTTGCAATTCGTCTATCACCATCGAAGGCGCGGAAGGCGGCTTGCTGATCACCGCCTCCATCGGCGCCGCCGCGCTGACCCCGCCGGATCGCACACGCTCGGCGGAAGATCTGAAACAGACGCTGTTGAAACAGGCCGACCAGGCCTTGTATCAGGCCAAGGAAAGCGGACGCAATCGCGTGATGCTGGCCATTCCCGGCAGCGAAGCGCTCACACCGCAACAGGCCTGAGCCTGGCGCCGGCCGGCGTTCTCTATTGATCAGCTCATTGCTCAGGCCGTCGCCGCTTGCGGCCGTTTGTCCCGGATCAGCCACGGCGTGGCAATGATCAGCACACCGCCGATCAGATCCTGCGGCCGCAATTCTGCAGCGCCCAGCAGCCATGCCGAGAAGGTGGCGATCAGAATCTCGATCAGCATCAGCACCGCCGTGATATTGGCCGGCAGGCGCGAGACGCCGTATTGCATCGCCAGGTTGGAAATCAGAAACAGCACCGACCACAGCCCCAGAATCGGCCATGCCGCCGACGGCACCTGCAACGGCCAGTCAATCATGCCGAAGCCCGCGCACAACACGCCCAGCAAGGTCGCCAGCGTCGCGCCGCCGCCCAGCATGGCGATGGCGCGCACGCTGTCAGAAACGCCATGCAAGCGGCGCAGCAGCACGTTGTTGACTGCCAGCGCCAACCCGCCGAGCACCGCCGCCCAATCCGAGATGCTGTGCGGCAGCGGCACACCCAGTTCCGGACGGTACAACACGATCATCGCACCGCACAGGCACACGGCGATGCGTGCCAGCGCGCGTGGCGTGACCGGCTCGTGCAGCATGAGGCGCGCCAGAATCACGGTCCAGATCGGCATCAGATAAAACAGCAGAATCACGCGCACCACGTCGCCAAAGGCGATCGCACCATTGAAGCAGCTGTTGGCCGCGCCCGCCGCCAGCGCGACGTACAGCAGCTCGGGATGGCCGCGCATCTCGCGCAGCACATTGCGCTTGATCAGCAGCAGCCACAACGAACAGCAGATGAAGATGGCGGCAGTCGACCACAGCGGATGGATGCCCATGGCCTGCAGCGATTTGAAGGCGGTCCACGACAATCCCCAGATGGTCGTGTTGAGCAGCAAGGCGCCCACGGCGGGCTTGGGTAGGTGTTGCATAAGTCCAATCTGGCGGGCGCCGACGCGTGGTCGGCAACGCATTCACATTTCAATCAGCAGAAAATCAGCCGCGCATAAGCAGCATGGTCTTTGACGAGCCCGCAGGCTGGCAGAGACGTCTTTCATTTTTATCGATGCATGCGCGAACGGCATTGCGGGCTGGCAATAGCCGCTATCAGCTCCGGCGTATCGCGCGCGCATCGCAATCTGCGCAAATTCAGCGAGGCTCGTCGATGAGGTTTTAACGAAAATGCGCGCGCCATGAAAAAAGCCGGCGATGCCGGCTTATGGAACGGGCGCTGCTACGAAACGAGAAATCAGACTGTCTTGCTCTCGGCCTGCAGTTTCTCGTACTTGCTCATCAATTGTTCCGGGCTTTCGCGCCAGGCCGGATCGAAGGGAATGCAACTGACCGGGCACACCTGCTGACACTGCGGCTCATTGAAGTGGCCGACGCATTCGGTGCATTTACCGGGGTCGATCTCATAGATCAGGGGCCCCATGTAAATCGCCTCGTTCGGACACTCCGGTTCGCACACGTCGCAATTGATGCAATCGTCGGTGATCATCAATGCCATACGACCTCCTTTGCGAATGCCTTGCCGGCTACGTTGCTGACCGCCTGCGGCACCCACGCCAAAACTTTCATTCCCGCCATCCCTGCAAAGAACTTGCCCTGCTTCAGATTACTTGTTCACGCCACATTGTATTCAGCTGCCGATGCCGTGATCGGCACCGGGCAGCCCTCATTCGCTTGCGATCTTGCTCATTTTTTCCTTCAGCCACTTTTCGACCGAAGGGAACACGAACTTGGACACATCACCGCCCAGCAAGGCGATCTCGCGCACGATCGTGCCCGATATGAACTGATATTGATCCGACGGCGTAAGAAACAAGGTTTCGACGTCCGGCAACAGATAGCGGTTCATGCCGGCCATCTGAAATTCGTATTCAAAGTCGGACACCGCGCGCAGACCGCGCACAATCACGCGCGCATTGTTTTGCCGCACGAAGTCCTTCAACAGCCCGGAAAAACTTTCCACCTGTACGTTCGGATAATGCCCCAGTACTTCGTTAGCGATCGACAAACGCTCTTCGAGCGAGAAAAACGGTTTCTTGTTTTTGCTATCCGCTACGCCGACCACCAACTTGTCAAACAACCCGGAAGCGCGGCGGACCAGGTCTTCATGGCCCCGCGTCAACGGATCGAATGTTCCTGGATAAACAGCTGTCACCATCGGTGTCTCCTCACCAGCAATTCAATCAGAACGCGCATTATGCCTGAATTTGCGGGGCGCTCTTGCGTTGCAATAAATGGTAGAACACCATCCCGGCCTTGTCGGCGCGCAACACTTGCCAGTCTTCCATCCAGGCCGGCGCGTCCTCGCCGTCCAGCGGGTATTCGGCCTCGGCATAGACCAGCCCTGCCGGCGCCAGCAATTGCGCGCAGAGCGGCAAGATCCTGGGCAGCCATTCCTGCTGATAGGGCGGGTCGACAAAGATCAGCTGAAAACCCGGATTGCCGCTGCGCAGCGTCAGATTGCGGGCGATCGCGTAGGCATCGCCGCGCTGCACCAGCACCGCATCGGCCTTGAGTTTTTCGCGCACGGTTTCAAGCTGGCGCAACGCCGGCGTGTGCTGCTCGACCATGATCACCTGACGCGCGCCGCGGCTGGCGGCTTCGAAGCCGAGCGCGCCGGTGCCGGCAAACAGATCGAGGCAGTTCACGCCATCCCAGTCGCCGTCCAGCAAATGCGTCAGCCAGTTGAATACCGTTTCGCGCACGCGATCCGGCGTCGGCCGCAAACCTTCAGCGTTGAGCACCGGCAACGGCGTGCGTTTCCATTGGCCGCCGATGATGCGCACCTGCTGCGGGCCGTTCTTCGACGCAGTGTCCTTGGCGGTTTTGGCGCCGCCGCTCTTGGCGCCGGACTTTGGGGAGGCGTCCTTCTGTTCTTTCACGGAACGCTCGATTTCTTGCCTGCTCATCTGCGACCTCATTTTGACGTCGCCTTGGTTGTTGCCTTAGATGCGGCTGTAGTTGCGGCTGAACCTGCTGTGCCGCCTTCGGGTGCAGCCTCTTCGCCGGGCGCACCAACGATCACGGTGGCCATGCGATCGACCAGCACATGACGCTTGAAGGCGGCGCGGATATCCGCCACGCTGACCTTGGCCACCTGCTCGGTCCAGTGATCCAGATAATCCAGCGGCAAGCCGTAGTAGCCGATCACCGCCATGTTTTCCAGAATCTTGCGATTGTTGTCGATGCGCAGCGCAAAGCCGCCGATCAGATTGTCCTTGGCGCCTTTCAGCTCATCGCGCGTCGGGCCTTCGTTCAGATACTTGTTCAGCGTGTCGCGCACCACCTGCAAGGCTTGCTGGGTCTGCTCCTTCTTGGTCTGCAGGCCGATCTGGAACGGCCCCGGCTGCGCCATCGGCGAGAAGCCGCTGTAGACGCCGTAAGTCAGCGCGCGCTTTTCGCGCACTTCATTGGTCAGACGCGAGGCAAAACCGCCGCCGCCCAGAATGTAGTTGCCCACGGTCAAGGGGAAGAAATCCGGATCGCCGCGCTTCAATGCCGGCAGGCCGATCAGAATGTGCGACTGCGACGCCGGGTGCGCAATGCGCTGTTCGCTGGCCGCCGGCAAACTCACTTCCGGCAGCGCCGGCAAGGGCGCGCCCTGCGGCAGAGCGGCCGTCAGTTGACGCGCAATGGCATCGGCCTCGGCGCGGGTGAGGTCGCCGATCATGGCGATCACGGCGCGATTGGCGACGTAGTACTGACGATGAAAGTTCACCAGATCATCGCGGGTGATGGCTTGCACTGAGGCTTCGCTGGCGCTGAAGGCGTAAGGATGCTTGCCGTACAACGCCGCCATGAAGGCCTTTTCGGCAATCGCTTCAGGCTTGGTTTCGGCCTCGCGGATATCGGAAATCGCCAGCGCCTTGTCGCGCTCGAGGGCGGCCTGCGGGAAGCTCGGTTGCGACAGCACACGCGCCAGCAGGCTCAACGCAGTCTGCCGTTCGGTCAGCGACGACAAGCTGCGCAGGCTGACGCCGGCGCGGTCATCGCCGGCACCGCCGCCGCGCTCTGCGGCGACGTCGGCAAAGCCGTCCAGAATCTGCGCCTCGCTCAGCGCCGGCGCACTGCCCTCAGCCGCCACGCCGTGCGTGAGCATGACATTGGTCAGTGCGGCCAGACCGGCCTTGCCCTGCGGATCGCGTCGCTCGCCGGCATCGAATTGCACGCTGACATCCAGCATCGGGATAGCATGATTGGAAACGAACAGCACCCGCGCGCCATTCGGCAGACTCCAGGATTCGATGTTGAGCGCGGCCTGGGCCGGCGCTGCAGCACTCAGGACGCCGGCAAAAACGGCGATTGCGACAAAATATTTTTTCATATGCATCTATACAGATTAGAGATGTGCCGGTGGCGATCACGAGGATGCCGCCGCCCGGCACATCCGGGAGAATTCAATGATCAAGCTTGACCGGCGCCTTATCGACCCAGTCGAGAATCGGCTGCCATTGATCCAGATCGCGCTGCACGCGCGACACTGCAATGTCCCACAGCGTCAATCCGTGCGCGGCAAGCTGCACGTAATTCTGGGTGTCGCGCAAATAGCCCAGCACCGGCAGATTCAGGCCTTCAATAAAGCGATGCAACTGCTCCGCTGAACGGGTACGTGCGTCAACCCGCATGCCGACGATGCCGACATCGATCTCACCCTGCCGCACGGCCTTTTCTTCAGCCAGCCGGCGCAGAAAATCCTGGGTCGCCAGGATGTCGAAGATCGACGGCTGCAGCGGCACCAGCACCTTGTCGGCCAGCTTCAGAGCATCGTTCAGGCGCCAGCCGTGCAAGCCGGCCGGCGTATCCAGCACCACATGGCTGGTGCCCTTGGGCGGTTTGGCGATGTGGTCTTCACTGACCTCCCAGGTGGCAATCGCAGGCGCCGCCGACGGCCTGATATTCAGCCATGCACGCGCCGACTGCTGGCGATCGATATCGCCCAGCAACACAGCGTGGCCGCGATTGGCAAAATAACCGGCCAGGTTGGTGGACAAAGTGCTCTTGCCCACGCCGCCCTTGGGGTTGGCAACGACGATGACTGGCATGTTTCCTCCGGGAAGAACAGCAGAAAAGCGTCGACGATCAGTGCAGCATACCGGGCGGCGGCGCCAGTTTCTTGCCGTTCAGCGGCAGCGGCACCAGCGTGGCGGCGGTCAGGTTGTCGTCATTGAAATACTTTTTGGCAACCGCCTGCACCTGCTCCGGCGTCACCGCCTTGAGCCTGTCGATGATGCGATCGATGTTCTTCTGGCCGACGCCGGTCATTTCCATCACGCCGATTTCCATGGCCTGCCCCATCACCGAGTCGCGCTTGTAGACCTGGGAGGCGATCAGCTGCGTCTTGACCCGTTGCAATTCCTGCGGCGACACGCCTTCATCGGCAATCCGTCTGACTTCGGCGCGCAGCAGATCTTCGAGTTGCGCCGTGGTGGTGCCGGCGCTCGGCGCACCTTCCAGCGTGAACAGCACCGGACCGCGTGCAATGCCGCTGTAGCTGGCGCCGACGCTGGTGGCCAGCTTGCCGGTGCGCACCAGACGCGCATTCAGACGCGCGTTGTCGTAGCCGTCCAGCACGCCGGACAGCACATCGAGCGCGTAAGCGTCCTGATCCTTTTCCACATCACGCAGGGCCGGCACCTTGTAGGCCAGCACCACATAAGGATTTTCAGCCGGCGCCTTGACCGTGACCCGTCGCATGCCGTCCTGCTTTGGCTCGGTCTGCGGCTTGGACTGCGGCAGGGCATGCGAGGCAATCTTGCCGAAATACTTGTTGGCCATGGCCAGCACGCGCTGGGCATCGACATCGCCGGCCACCACCATGGTCGCGTTGTTCGGCGCATACCATTTGCGATACCAGGCGGCGATGTCCTGAATGTTCATGTGTTCCAGATCGTCCATCCAGCCGACCACCGGATGATGGTAAGGATGGGCAACGAAGGCGGCGGCGTTGAGCGCCTCGTCCAGCATGCCCATGGGCTGGTCGTCGGTGCGCCAGCGGCGTTCTTCCATCACGACCCGGATTTCCTTGGCGAACTCGCCGGCGTCGAATTGCAGATTGGCCATGCGGTCCGCTTCCAGCGCCATCACCGCTTCCAGCCGCGAGGTCTCGATCTGCTGGAAGTAGGCGGTGTAGTCCTTGCTGGTGAAGGCGTTTTCGTTGCCGCCCATTTCGGCCACCAGACGGCTGAATTCGCCAACCTTATGCTTCTTCGTGCCCTTGAACATCATGTGTTCCAGCGCATGCGAAATGCCGGTGGTGCCGTTGATTTCGTCGATCGAGCCGACCTTGTACCAGACCATCTGCACCGCAGTCGGCGCCCTGTGGTCTTCCTTGACGATCAGCTTCATGCCGTTCTTGAGCGTGAACTCCTGCGCCGGGGCGGCGTGGGCCAGTGCAGTGCAGAGGCCGAAAAGCCCCATCGACAGGATTGCTCTGATCTTCAATTTCATTCGCTGTGCTCTGATAAAATGCGGGATTGTTTAGCCTGGGCGCCTGCAGCAACGCCGGCCTTGTGGATGGGCAATTGTAACCTGTCCAATGCGCTTGTCTGCGTGCACGCCCGGCCTGACTTGAACCATTCCCCCGCTGCTGCGCCGATCCGCGCCATCCGCCAACCGAGTCCAATCCAGCATCCGATGTTTAGTTTCTTCAAGAAAAAACCCAAGCCGGACACACCGGCAGCGCCAGTCGAACCGCAGCAGCTTGCGGCTCAAGCTGTTCCCGTCCCGCCAGCGGCCCCTGCATCTGATCCCGCTCCGGTGGCACCGCCAGTGCTTGCGACACCGCCGGCCCAAGCCACGCCGGAAGCGCAAGCAGCCTTAGCGGAAACGCCGGAGCCGCCCGACACCGTAGAAATCGTGCAGGCGCCGCCGCCCTCGCCGGAGGCCAAACGCTCCTGGCTGTCGCGCCTCAAAAGCGGCCTGACCAAGACCTCCACCAACCTGACCACGCTGTTCATCGGCGCACGCATCGACGATGAGCTCTACGAAGAGCTGGAATCGGCCTTGCTGGTATCGGATGCCGGCGTCGAAGCCACGCAATGGCTGCTGAACGCGCTCAAGAAAAAGGTCAAGGACGAACGCCTGACCGAAGCATCGCAGGTGCGCACCGCCTTGCGCGCACTGTTGATCGAACTCTTGCAACCTTTGCAACAGCCGCTGGTGCTCGGCCGCGAAAAGACCATGGTGATGATGATTGCCGGCGTCAACGGCGTCGGCAAGACCACCACCATCGGCAAGCTGGCCAAGCATTTGCAGGCGCATCAGCAAACCGTGCTGCTGGCCGCCGGCGACACCTTCCGCGCCGCCGCGCGCGAACAGCTGACGATCTGGGGCGAGCGCAACAATGTCAGCGTGATCTCGCAGGAATCGGGCGACCCGGCTGCAGTGGCCTTCGACGCCGTGCATTCGGCGCAGGCGCGCGGCATCAACATCGTGATGATCGACACCGCCGGCCGCCTGCCGACGCAATTGCATCTGATGGACGAGCTGAAGAAGGTCAAGCGGGTGATCGCCAAAGGCATGGCCACGGCGCCGCACGAAGTGCTGCTGGTGATCGACGGCAACACCGGCCAGAACGCGCTGGCGCAGGTCAAGGCCTTCGATGATGCGCTGGGCCTGACCGGGCTGGTGGTGACCAAGCTGGATGGTACCGCCAAGGGCGGGATTCTGGCCGCGATCGCCAAGACGCGGCCGGTGCCGCTCTACTTCATCGGCGTGGGCGAACAGATCGAAGACCTGCAGCCCTTCAACGCGACCGAATTTGTCGATGCGCTGTTGAGCTGAACTTAGCTGAAGCCATGCACAGCGCCGCCGGTCTTTCTGTATTTTGTGAAGAGGAACGGCGCCAGCTGTGCGCATTGCCCGGCGTCGGCGCCGGCATCCTGCGCCGGCTGGAAGCACTGGGTCTGAGCAGCCTGCAGCAACTCGGCACGCTGGACGCGCACGGCTTGACGCACCGGCTGGCTCTGGCAAACTGCTCGGATTGCTGGACCCGCAGCAGCGTGGCGCAGCAACGCATCGCCGCCATCATCGCGCTGGCGCAGGCCACGCAGCGGCGGAACGCAAGATGATCAAGACAGCTCCGTAAAGACATCCCTCTTGCAGGAATACATATAACAAGGCGATCCGGCACACATCTCGATGATTGAATTCTCCAGGGTATCCAAACAATATTCACGCGACGTCTATGCGCTACGCGACGTCAGCCTTTCGGTGAGCAAAGGCGAACTGCTGTTTCTGGCCGGTCCGTCCGGCGCCGGCAAGTCGACCCTGCTGAAAATGATCGCCGCCATGGAGCGTCCGACCGCCGGCACACTCAGCGTCAATGGTCAGAGCATCAATGCCATCAAGTCGTCCGGCCTGCCCTATCTGCGCCGCAATCTGGGCCTGATCTTTCAACAGCAGCGTCTGTTGCAGGACCGTAATCTGCTGGCCAATGTGATGCTGCCGCTGATCGTCACCGGCTCTTCGCGCCCGGATGCAGAGAAACGCGCCCGCGCCGCGCTCGACAAGGTCGATCTGCTGGACAAGGCCAACTCCGAGCCGCAGGAACTCTCGGGCGGCGAACAGCAGCGCGTGGCGATTGCGCGCGCCATCGTCAACCGCCCGCAAATCATTCTGGCCGACGAACCGACCGCCAACCTAGATCGCGCCAACGCCAACAAGGTGCTGGCCGCGCTGAAGTCGTTTCACGGCGTCGGCGTGACCTGCCTGATTTCCACCCATGACGAGCAATATCTGACCGGCGCCGACCGCATCGTCTATCTGGACCGCGGCCGCATCGTCGACGGCTGGCACAACGGCGTCGCCAATCCGGTGGAGGTATCGCCATGAACTGGTTGCGTCAACATTTCTTTGCGCTGGCAGATGCCTTCAACCATCTGATGCGCTCGCCCGGCAACTTCGTATTGAACGTACTGGTGGTGTCGATTGCGCTGGCGCTGCCGTTTTCCGGCCTGTCGGTGCTGGAAAACGTGCGGCCGATCTCGGATCAGATGTCGGTCGAGCCGGAGATCAGCATTTTCATGAAGATGGAGGCCACTCGCGAGAATTCGCAAGCCATGGCCGCCGCCATTCAGAAGGCGCTGAAGGAGAGCGACAGCGTCGGCAAAGTTGAATTCATCCCGCGCGAGAAGGCCTTTGAAGCGCTCAAGAACAAGACCGGCCTGACCGACGTGCTGGCCACCCTTGGCGCCAACCCGCTGCCGGACAGCTTCGTGCTGCGCTTGCCGGGCCTGCAGAACGCCATGAACGCCGGCCTGGTCGATGATCTGGCGCAAAAGCTGAAGGCACAGCCCAATGTGGATACGGTGCAGATCGATTCGGCCTGGGTCAAGCGGCTGGCGGCGCTGCTACGGATTCTGCGGCTGGTGCTGCTGTTCCTGGGCGTCACGCTGGGCGCGGTAGTGGTAGCGGTGGTGTTCAACACGATCCGCCTGCAAGTCATGACGCAGCGCGAGGAAATCGAAGTATCGCGCCTGCTGGGCGCGACCAATTCCTTCATCCATCGGCCGTTCTATTACACAGGTGCGCTGCTCGGGCTGTGCGCCGGCGCGGTCGCGCTGGGACTGGTGATCCTGGCGCAGCAGCCGCTGAACACGGCGATTGCCGAGTTCGCCCGGCTGTATGCCTCGGAATTCCGTCTGGCGCCGCCCAGCGCCTGGGCGATCCTGACTTTGCTGGCGGTCAGCGCCCTGCTCGGCCTGTTCGGTGCGATGCTGTCGGTCAAGCGCCATCTGGCGCGGCTGAGCTGATTTCACGGAAAAGAGGCAAACCGGCGGAATGCTCCGCTGTTGCTGAGGTGCTAATGCCATGCATTAGCGCCTAATCCTTCCTTTCCGGCAAACAATCTGGCGCACTGCAAAATTTGTTACAGCTTTTTGACTTGCCGCAGCAACTTTCATCCCCATACCAATTCTAATGTTTAGCGATGAAAGCAATTATTAATACAAATGCAATAGAGCAACCCTATCATCGTCTTCCAAACATGCAATTAGCACTCACTGGGATGGAGTGCTAAAATACCCGATAGAAATGCTCCAGTAATGCACAAGTTTTGGCAATTGCTTAAATTTACCCATCGCGCCCTCATTTAAGGGACAAGGAGAAACAATGAAAGCGTCTGCACAATCTGCAATCATGCCGGTCGAGGCCAACGCTCTCGCGCTCGGTTTTTCGGGCACTCTGGGCAACATCGACGCCTATATCTCGGCGGTCAATCGCCTGCCGATGCTGACTCAGGAAGAAGAAGTGTCGCTGGCCCGCAATCTGCGCGAAAAGAATGATCTGGGCGCCGCCCAAAAGCTGGTGTTGTCGCACTTACGCCTGGTCGTATCGATCGCGCGCGGCTACCTCGGTTACGGCTTGCCGCACGCCGATCTGATTCAGGAAGGCAATATCGGTCTGATGAAGGCGGTCAAACGCTTCGATCCGGATCAGAACGTGCGTCTGGTGTCGTATGCGATGCACTGGGTCAAGGCCGAGATGCATGAGTACATCCTGAAGAACTGGCGTCTGGTCAAGGTCGCGACGACCAAGGCGCAGCGCAAGCTGTTCTTCAATCTGCGCAGCCACAAGACAGGTCTGGACGCCATGACGCCGACTCAGGTCGACGCATTGGCCAAGACCTTGAACGTCAAGCGTGAAGAAGTGATCGAGATGGAAACCCGGCTGTCGGGTCGCGATGTCGCGCTGGAAGCGCCGACGGACGACGAAGACGACAAGTTCGCTCCGATTGCCTATCTGTCCTCGGACAACAGCGAGCCGACCCGCGTGATGGAAGCCAAACAATACGACCGCATGCAGTCGGAAGGGCTGGAAGCGGCGTTGAGCAAGCTGGATGATCGCTCGCGTCGCATCGTGGAAGCGCGCTGGCTGGCCAACGACGACGGTTCGGGCGCGACCTTGCACGAACTGGCCGATGAGTTCGGCGTATCGGCGGAACGTATTCGTCAGATCGAGGCAGTCGCCTTGAAGAAGATGAAGACCGCTCTGCAGGCTTATACCTGATAGGCTGAAGCAGCCTCTCTGATCCAGCAGCGAAGTCGGATCAGAATCTGAAGGCAGGAAGAAGAAAGGCGCTCAAACGAGCGCCTTTCTTCATTAGCCGGACTGGGTGAAAGAGTCTGATCAGGACAGCAGCAGCTTGATGTCCTGCGCCAATGGCTCCGCGCCCTGGCCATGCTTGATGAATAGCCGGATATGTCCTTCCGGATCGAACACATAGCTGCCGGCGGTGTGATCCATCGTATAGCTGCCCGGCGTCTTGCCCGGCACCTTCTGATAGAAGACCTTGAATTCCTTGGCGACCTTCTCGGTCGCCGCCTGATCACCGTACAGGCCGAGGAAGCGCTTGTCGAAGGCCGGTACATATTGCGACAGAATCTCCTGCGTATCACGCTCAGGATCGACGGTCACGAACAGCACCTGCACCTTGTCCGCCTGCGGGCCGAGATCCTTCATGACATTCGCCATTTCCACCATGGTGGTCGGGCAGACGTCCGGACATTGCGTGTAGCCGAAGAACATGACCACCACCTTGCCCTTGAAATCAGCCAGCGTGCGCGGCTTGCCGGTGTGATCGGTCAGCGCGAAATCCCTGGCGTAGCCGAGGCCGGTGACGTCGGTGTTGTTGAATTTCAGTTCCGGCTTGCCGCCGCAGGCTTGCAGCAGCGTGGCGGTGGCCGCCAGCAACAAGATAGACAGGAGACGTTTCATCAGAAAGATCAGAAGGAGCGGAACAGGAAATAATGATCGACCAGCAGCACCGCGAACAGCAGCGACAGATAGACGATGGAATAGGCGAAGGCCTTGCGCGCGATCAGATCGGTGTAATGCCGATAGATGCGCCAGGAATGCCACAGGAAAATCAGGCCCAGCACCACGGCGGCAGCCAGATAAATCAGGCCGCTCATGCCGACCGCGAACGGCAGCAGGCTGGTGGCGAACAAGGCAATGCTGTACAGCATGATGTGCTGCTGGGTCACCTTCATGCCGTGTGTGATAGGCAGCATCGGCAGACCGGATTTGGCGTAATCGTCGCGGCGGTACAGCGCCAGCGCCCAGAAATGCGGCGGGGTCCAGATGAAGATGATCAGCACCAGAAGCCAGGCTTGCATCGGCACGTCGTTGGCCATCGCCGCCCAGCCCAGCGCCGGCGGCATGGCGCCGGCCAGACCGCCGATCACGATGTTCTGCGGCGTCGCCGGTTTCAAAATGATGGTGTAGATGATGGCGTAGCCGACGAAGGTGGCGAAGGTCAGCCACATGGTCAAGGGATTGACCAGCGCGTACAGCACCCACATGCCGAGTCCGCCGATCACGCCGGAGAAAACCAGCGTCTGCGTTACGGTGATTTCACCGCGCGCCATCGGACGGCGGGCGGTGCGCGCCATCCGCGAATCGATTTCGCGCTCGACCAGGCAATTGATGGCAAATGCGGCGCCGGCCAGCAGCCAGATGCCGATGGTCGCGCACACCAGACGGCGCCAGTCAGGGACATCCGGGGAAGACAGCAGCATGCCGATCACCGCGCAAAACACCGCCAACTGAGTGACGCGGGGTTTGGTCAGAGCCCAGTACTGGGCGATGCGGTTCGGTTGTGCAGTCAAAGTGGTCATGTCAGGCTTTTTGCGCGTCGCGGGCGGGTATCGTGGCAATACGGGCGATACCGGCGGCGACAGGCGTGGCGTATCGAGCCTTGTAGTTTAACATGACCAGCAATGACACCAGTAAGGCCGCACCGCCGTTGTGCACCACAGCAATCGCCAGCGGCCAGTCCAGATAGATGGTGGCCAGCCCGGTTGCCAGTTGCAGCGCGATCACGATCAGCAGCCAGCGCCCGGTCTTGCGCAGCCCCGGATCCTTGAGCGCCTTATGCGCCACCCAGGCCACCACGGCGATCACCACGAAGGCAAAACTGCGGTGCACCCAGTGAATCGCGGTCAGCGCCGGGAACGGCAGAAAATCGCCGTCGGCCGTCATGCCCAAGTGTCGCCACAAGGAAAAACCATTGGCGAAATCCATCTCCGGCACCACTTTGCCGTGGCACAGCGGAAAGTCCTCACAGGCCAGCGCCGCGTAGTTGGTACTGACCCAGCCGCCCAGCGCAATCTGTATCACCAGCAGCACAAAGGCCAGCGTGGCCGGTCCGGTCAGCTTGCGCCCCAGTGCCGACACCGGCACATGTTCATTCTGTCGCGCCCCCAGCCAGACCAGCATTGCCAGCAGCGTCAGGCCGAGCAGCAAATGGATCGTGACAATCACCGGCTGCAGTTTCATGGTCACGGTCCAGGCGCCGAACGCGCCCTGCAGGCAGACGAACAGGAACAAGGCAGTCGGAAACCACGGCCGGAAGTTGCGATCGGTGCGGCCGGACTTGATCCAGCGCCGCCATGCAATCACCATCAGAATGATGATCAGCACGCCCACCGCCATCGCTACATAGCGATGCGTCATTTCGATCCAGGCCTTGCCCCAGGTCACCGGCCCGGTCGGCATCGCCTCTTGTGCCGCGTTGATGTGTTCATGCGCCAGCAAGGGATTGGAATGACCGTAGCAACCCGGCCAGTCCGGACAGCCGAGACCGGAGTCGGTCAGGCGCGTGAAGGCGCCGAACATGATCAGGTCGAAAGTGAGGAACAGCGTCACCCAGACCAGTTTCCGGTATTTGTTGGCGTCCGCCGAAACCCAGACCAGCGTGAGCGGTATCAGCGCCACCAGTACGCCCATGATTCCCAATTGGAGCAGCATCGTTGTTACTTTCGCCTTACATTCACTTGTTGCCTTGATATGTTCCCAGCATTGGTGCGCTGCACGCGCCTGCGCCGGCAGATCAACCGATGGCCGACGCGCGCAGCAGCTTGCTGATGTCTTTTTTCATCTTGCCCGGATCAGGATCCCTGGGGAAACGCATCATCAGATTTCCCAGGGGATCGATCAGATAAATATGGTCGGCAGCCGTGGTGCCGGCATCCACCGGCAACCAGGCTTTCAGCTTCGCCGCGTCGACACGCAACATTTCCATGCCGTCGTATTCGCGGATCAGCATGGTTTCCAGCGGCGCCTTGTCGTTCACCAGCCAGACGCGCTCGATGCGTTCCATTTCCTTGCCCTGCATCAGCCGCAGCTGGCGCATGGTAAACAATTTCTTCTTGCAGGCGTCATTGCAGTCGCCGCCGTCCACCTGCACCATCAGCCACTTGCCCTTGAGATTGGCCAGCGAGGCCGGATCGCCGTCCAGCTCGGTGGCGCCCAGATCGGGAATCGGATACTCGCGCGGGTCGATCAGCGTGCCGTAATTGTTGCGCCCCTCCGGCTTGATCACGTAGTAAGTCAGATACGAAGCGATCATCGGCGCCGCACAGACCAGCACCACCAGCAGCATTTTCCAGCGGCCGATGCGGCGCTGGCGTTGCGGATTGCTGCCGGCCGTCGCGGCGGAATTAATTGCGTCCTGGTTTGCGTCCACGTCTGAATCCTGTCACAACAAAAAAGACCAGCGCCATCGCCGCCAGCGCATACCACTGCAGCGCATAACCGCGATGACGATCGATACCGAGCGAAGGCGCGGGCCAGTCGCGCACCAGCGCATCGCCGACGTCCTTGCCGCCCTGCTCGATCACGAACGGCGCCAGCGGCAGACCACTGGCCTGCGCATAGGCGGCGACATCCAGATTTTGCAGAATCGCACCGGGCCTCGGCGCATCGGCCTGGCCCAGTTGCAGCACGTGCCCGGCGTCCTGCCGCAGCTCGCCCACGATCTGCGTCGTGCCGGCGGGCGTCGGCACCTGCGGCACTTTAGCCCGATCCGTCGGATCGCGCGGCGACCAGCCGCGCATCACCAGCACCACCTGATCCGAGCCCGCTATTTTAAACGGCATCACCACATAGAAGCCGGGCACACCTTTATACGGTCGGTTTTCCAGATAGCTGGCCCAGCCGGGAAGATATTCGCCGCTGAGTTGTACATGCCGAAACTCCAGGCTATTAAAACCCGCGCTCCCGTCTTTGCCGGCCTCATCGGCGCTCGCCGGCAAGCTCGTGAGCGGCGGCGCCGTTTCACGCTCGTCCATGCGCGCCTGAATCTCCAGTTTCTGTTGCGCACGATGCGTTTGCCACTGGCCCAGCGCCACGCCCGCCGCCGTCACCAGCACGGTGGCGCAAAACGGAATCCAGCCGAAACGGAATCTGATTGGCATTACAATAATCGCTCCAGACTACACAAATAATTAACTTGATACGGAGACCAGCGGCCAGCTCAACGGCGCACCAACATCATGAAAATCATCGTCGCCATCGCCTTCATACTGATCATCGGCAGCCTTGCCTCGGCCCTGCTTTTCCTGATGCGCGATCGCGGCCGCAGCAATCGTACCGTACAGGCGCTGACCATGCGCGTCGGTTTTTCGGTGGCGCTGTTCTTGTTGCTGTTGCTGGCCTACAAACTGGGCTGGATACAGCCGACCGGCATTCGCTGAGGCCGACATTGTTCAGAAGTAAAAAAGCCGCACCGAAGTGCGGCTTTTTCATGTGCGCAAGCGCCATTGTTCAGCTCACCAGCTCACCCGTGCATCAGAGCCAGTACACGACCACATACAAGCCCAGCCACACCACGTCGACGAAGTGCCAGTACCAGGCCGCGCCTTCGAAGGCGAAGTGATGCTCGGGCGTGAAGTGTCCGCGCAAAACCCGATACAGCACCACCGACAGCATGATGGCGCCCACCGTCACGTGGAAGCCGTGGAACCCGGTCAGCATGAAGAAGGTCGAGCCGTAGATGCCGGACGTCAGCTTGAGGTTGAGCTCGCTGTAGGCGTGCATGTATTCATACGCCTGAAAGCCCATGAAGATCGCGCCCAGCAAGACCGTCAGAAACAGCCACACTGCGGTCTGGGTACGATGGCCGGCGCGCAACGCATGGTGCGAAATGGTCAGCGTCACGCCCGAGGTCAGCAGCAAGGCGGTATTGATGGTCGGAATCGGGAACGGGCCCATCACGTTGAACGATTCCACCGTACCGGCCGGGCCGGTATTGCCCCAGTGCGCCGCGAAGTCGGGCCACAGAATCTTGTGATCCAGATCGGCCAGCCACGGCATGCTGATGCTGCGGGCGTAAAACAGGGCGCCGAAAAATGCGGCGAAGAACATCACCTCGGAGAAGATGAACCAGCCCATGCTCCAGCGATAGGAGAGATCGATGCGCTCGCTGTAGAGGCCGGATTCGGACTCCTTGATGGCGTCGCCGAACCAGAAGTACAGCACGGTCAGCACCATCAGAATGCCGAAGATGTTGACGTAAGGCGCCCATGACAAACCGTTGACCCAGCCCGAGGCGCCGATCATGGTGATCAGCAGTGCAATGCCGGCCAGCAGCGGCCATCTGGAAGGCCCAGGAACAAAGTAGTACGGCGTCTTGGCGTGTTGAGAACTCATGTGCATCTCCCGATACAAAATTCAATTGTCTTGTTGGCTGCTCTGCTCTTCCAAACTGCTCTGCATCACGATCCGGCTTGCTCTCGCGCCTTGCCGCTTCAATGCTGCGCCACCACCAGTTTCACTATCGTGATCAGCACGGCGATGAAGATCGCCGCACCCAGCACGCCAGCGATCAGCACGTAGACCGGATTCAATCTGGCCGCGTCCTGCTCATAATCGCTTTTCTTGCGCACGCCGAAGAAGGACCAGAACACCGCCTTCATCGTCGCGCCGAAAGAAGCCTTGCGTTGCGTTGCCCGTTTCAGATCATTCATCGCCGCCATCCTCCGACTGCCTCTGTCCCGACTCAGACTGTACTGTTCAGCTTGCCTTCTTGTCCTTGCCGCCGATTTCAAAGAAGGTGTATGACAGCGTGATGGTCGTCACCTCCTTGGGCAAGGCCGGATCGATGTAGAACACCACCGGCATCTGCTTGGCCTGATTCGGCCCCAGCGTCTGCTGGGTGAAGCAAAAACATTCCACTTTCTTGAAGAAGGCCGCCGACTGCTGGGGCGCGTAACTCGGAATCGCCTGCGCATCGACATTGCGCGCCTGCGTATTCACCACTTCATACATCACCTGCGTCATCTCGCCCGGATGCACTTGCAGCGTGGCCACCGTCGGCCGGAAACGCCATGGCCCCTGGGCATTGCCGTCGAACTCGACGGTGATGGTGCGGCTCTTGTCGACCTGCGAATTGGTCGGCGTTGCCACCGTCACATCTTTCGGCGTCAGGAAGTTGACGCCGGTCACTTCACAAATCTTGCGATACACCGGCACCAGCGCATAGCCGAAGCCGAACATCAGCACCGCAATGATGATCAGCTTGCGCAGCATCACCCGGTTCAGACCGCGCTCTGCGCCCTCCTCGTGGCCGGCATCGCTCATTTTGCGAACCAGATGCGATTGACGAAAATACCGACGAAGAACGCCAGCGCCACCAGGCCCAGCAGCAGGCCGGTGCGAGTGTTGTTAGGTTTCTTGCGATCTGTCATAAGCCGACGGGCCGCAGCCCGCCCTCCTGAAACTAAGTCCGAACAGCCAACAGAGACGACGGAAATCGGGCTGATTACTTCAGCACCGGCGGTTCTTCAAAGGTGTGGAATGGCGCCGGGCTCGGCACTGTCCATTCCAGGCCTTCAGCACCTTCCCACGGTTTGGCTTCGGCCGGCTTGCCGCCCTTGATCGACGGGATCACCACGAAGAACAGGAAGTACACCTGGCTCAGACCGAAGCCGAAAGCGCCGATGGTGGCCAGCATGTTGAAGTCGGTGAACTGCGCCGGATAGTCGGCATAGCGGCGCGGCATGCCGGCCAGGCCGAGGAAGTGCATAGGGAAGAAGGTGACGTTGAACCAGATCAGCGAATTCCAGAAGTGGATCTTGCCGCGTGTTTCGCTGTACATGAAGCCGGTCCACTTCGGGCCCCAGTAGTAGAAACCGGCGAACAGCGCGAACAGCGAACCGGCCACCAGCACGTAGTGGAAGTGCGCCACCACGTAGTAGGTATCCTGCATCTGGATGTCGATCGGCGTGACCGCCAGAATCAGGCCGGTGAAGCCGCCCATGGTGAACACGAAGATGAAGCCGACCGAGAACAGCATCGGCGTTTCAAAGGTCATCGAACCGCGCCACATGGTAGCGATCCAGTTGAAGATTTTGACGCCGGTCGGCACCGCGATCAGCATGGTGGCGTACATGAAGAACAGCTGCGCCGTCACCGGCATGCCGGTGGTGAACATGTGATGCGCCCAGACGATGAAGGACAGGATCGCAATCGATGCGGTCGCGTACACCATCGAGGCATAACCGAACAGCGGCTTGCGCGCGAAGGCCGGAATGATCTGCGAGACGATGCCGAAGGCCGGCAAGATCATGATGTAGACCTCGGGGTGGCCGAAGAACCAGAAGATGTGCTGATACATCACCGGGTCGCCGCCGCCGGCCGCGTTGAAGAACGAGGTGCCGAAGTGGCGGTCGGTCAGCGTCATGGTGATGGCGCCGGCCAGCACCGGCATCACGGCGATCAGCAGGTAGGCGGTGATCAGCCAGGTCCAGCAGAACATCGGCATCTTCATCAGCGTCATGCCGGGCGCGCGCATGTTGAGGATGGTGACGATGATGTTGATCGATCCCATAATCGACGACGCGCCCATGATGTGCATCGCGAAAATCGCCATGTCCATGCCGGGGCCCATTTGGGTGGACAGCGGCGCATACAGCGTCCAGCCGGCAGCGGTGGCGCCGCCCGGCACCAGGAAAGAACCGGCCAGCAGCAGCGCGGCCGGCGGCAGCAGCCAGAACGAGAAGTTGTTCATGCGCGCAAACGCCATGTCGGAGGCGCCGATCTGCAGCGGGATCATCCAGTTGGCGAAGCCGACGAAGGCCGGCATGATGGCGCCGAACACCATCACCAGGCCGTGCATGGTGGTCAGTTGATTGAAGAATTCCGGCTTGAAGAACTGCAGGCCGGGATGGAACAGCTCGGCGCGGATCAGCAGCGCCAGCACACCGCCCGACAGCAGCATGGTGAACGAGAACCACAGATACAGCGAACCGATGTCCTTGTGATTGGTGGCGAACAGCCAGCGGCGCCAGCCATGCGGGTGGTCATGTTCGTGTCCATGCGCATGATCGTGAGAATGATCGTGACCGTGATCGACAGCAGTTGTACTCATTTCCAATCTCCCAATCAATTACTTGCGACCAGCCAGAACATCCGTCGGCTGAACAATGTTTTCCTGCGGCTTGTTGGACCAGCTGTTGCGCGTATAGGTGATGACGGCGGCAATTTCGGTGTCGTTGAGCACCGTCTTCCAGGCCGGCATGGCGTTCTTGCCGTTGAGCACGGTGTGAATCTGCGGCGCCTTGGGGCCATTCACGACCGGGTCGCCGTCGAGCGCAGGAAACGCGCCGGGCACGCCCTTGCCGTTGGCCTGGTGGCACACCACGCAATTGGCGGTGTACACTTTTTCGCCGCGCTGCTTGAGTTCGTCTATGGTCCAGACCTTGTTCGGATCGTCCGCCTTGGCCGCCATTTCCTTCTTCTTTTCGTCGACCCATTTCTTGTAATCGGCTTCGCTGACTACGTTCACCACGATGGGCATGAAGGCGTGATCCTTGCCGCACAATTCGACGCACTGGCCGCGATAGGTACCGATCTTTTCGGCCTTGAACCAGGTGTCGCGCACGAAGCCGGGAATCGCATCCTGCTTGATGCCGAAGGCGGGAATGGTCCACGAGTGGATCACGTCATTGGCGGTGGTGACGATGCGCACCTTCTTGTTGACCGGCACCACCACAGGATTGTCGACTTCCAGCAGATAGTTGTCGTTCTTCTTGATCGAACCGTCGGTGATCTGTTCCCGCGGCGTCGCCAGATTGGAAAGGAAGGAAATGCCCTCGCCTTCGCCCTTCAGATAATCGTAACCCCACTTCCACTGCATGCCGGTGACCTTGATGGTGAGGTCGGCGTTGGAGGTGTCTTTCATCGCCACCACGGTCTTGGTGGCAGGCAGCGCCATGCCGATCACGATCAGGAAGGGCACCACGGTCCAGGCGATTTCAACGCCGGTGCTTTCGTGGAAACTGGAGGCCTTGTGGCCCAGTGATTTGCGATGCTTGAGGATGGAGTAAAACATGACGCCGAACACGGCGACGAAGATCACCAGACAGATGATCAGCATCAGGTGATGCAGGTCGTAGATCTGTTCTGCGATCTGGGTGACGGGCGGCTGGAAATTCATCTGCAACACGGCGGGGCCGCCGGGACTGTCCACCACTGCCCAGGACGGCATGCCTGCCGCCAGCAGCGATGCACCGAGGATCAAGGATGAAAGGCGCTTCGCTTGTGTCATGATTTCCTCAAAAGCCCAAAATATAAGAATTTTTTGCTAATACTGAATACTGGTTCTGGATGCAAGCTCCTGGCGGAGCTCCAGCGCCAATTCGCGGCGCTTCCATTCGGTCAAAAACCGGCCCACCTCGACACGCGCGTCAGTTCCGGCCAGCCCGATGAGCTTCCACCGGTTTTCAGGGAAATCGACGCGCACACCGCGCAAGTCCAGCTTAAATCGGCTCGCCTTGCCCGCCCGGGTCACTTCAACCAGCAGGCAGTCGTCTCCGAAGGCGACGTATTCCCGGTCGGTTGCATGACGTGCATAGGCCAGAAAGGCCAGTCCGACCGCTGACAGCTCAATAACAGAAAAAATCAGGATGTACCAGGCGCCGCGCAGTGTGAACACCAACGCGACCGTCAGTGATACCGCACAGAGTAATGCATAGACCTGCGCCAGTTGGCGCGGCGCAATCGAGCAGTTGCGCTTTAATATCCATTCCCTTGTCTCCATTTAGCACCTCGCCAATATTTGATAGGCTGAGTGTGTCTCTTATAATAAAACCCTCGGAGTATAAGGGGTAAGTGCGAAAGTTATCAAGCGCTCAAAAACCTGCATCAAAGCGCCTCCGGCGCGTCTATTGACACCTCTGAAAGGCGCTTGCAGCCTGGCGTTTGACAATTTTCGCAACGTTCTCCGAAAAGTCTGTTTCCTCCACAATACAACAGCCGCCGTACTTTACAGTTCAGCGCTCAATCTGACATACGGCGCGGCCGATACCGCTTATTGCTTCTTTGGAAAATCGAGGCGGATGATGGATTCGCCGCTGGCGGTTTTCCGTGGCACCGGCCTGAATGCATGACCATAGACTACTTCGAAGGTCAGCGGTATTTTTCCGTCGGCGCCGCGCATGTTTTCAAAGGCCTGCAACAGCTTTTGCTGCGCCGCACGACCGATCAGACCACGACGTCGCGACTCCAGCGGATTGCCGCCCCAGGCACGCACGTCCTGCAGCAATTTCTGCGGCGTCTGATAGGTGACGGTGATGTTTTCCATATCCATCACCGGCGTCGAAAAGCCGGCATTGACCAGCATGTCGCCGAAGTCGTGCATGTCGACGAAGGGCAAGGTATGCGGCGCCATGTCGATGCTGTCGAACGCGCTGCGCACTTCGCGGAAACTGTCCGGCCCGAAGCAGGAAAACATCAGCAGGCCCTGCACCCGCAGCACGCGGCGCCATTCGGCAAACACCCGATCCGGCTGCGGATGCCAGTGCACCGCCAGATTCGACCAGATGACGTCGAGCGCGTCGTTGGCCAGCGGCAGGCGCGCGAAATCGGCGCAGGCCAGCTCGGCGCCGCCGGCGCCGGCATTGCCGCCATTCGGCAACCACTTGTTGATGGAATTGAGCAGGCGATTGACCGCCGAACGTGCCGCATTCTGCCGCGCGCGCGCTACCGCCAGCATGGCGAAAGCGCCGTCCAGCCCGATCACCTGCGCCTCGGGAAAATGCTTTTGCAGCGCCAGCAGATCGGCCCCTTCGCCGCAACCGGCATCGAGCAAATGTTGCGGCGCAATTTTGACCAGCTCCAGCTTCTCCTGCATGCGGCGCGAAATTTCACGGCGCAGGAAATCGGACTCCGCCACCCGCTCCGGCCGCCCGAAGAAACGGCGAACCAAGGGTAAATCGATGGGCGCGCTCAATTTGGCGCTGGCAGAGGGAGGGCTGAGAGACATCGGAAGCTTTACTGGAACTTGGTGAGATAATCGGCGCTAGTTTAGTCCAATTCCCTTTTGCAGGTGCACCGATGGACCGCAAGCTTCCGCCCCGATCCGATTTCACCGGCGCCCCCGAGCGCCGCATCAGCAGCACGCCGCCGCCCGCCGCAGCGCCGACCCGGCGTCGCAGCGATCCGGTCAAGGACAATGTCAAAAATGCACCGGAACTGGTGCCGCATGCGCCGCAGCCGTTCCGCAGCAAACAGGGTTTCGTGCGGCAACTGCTGGCGCGCCTGCCGCAGTTGATTCCCTCCTCCTGCGCGCTGTGCGGCCGCAGTAATCCGCATGCGCTATGCGAACCTTGCCAGCGCCAGTTCTTTACCCGCAACTTCCGCCGCTGCGTGCAATGCGCGGTGCCGATTGCGATGAGCGCCAGGGACATCCGCTGCGGCGACTGCAGCAAGAACAAACCCGCCTTCGACGCCACCGTGGTGGCCTGCGACTATGTGGCGCCAGCCGACCAATTGGTGCTGGCGCTCAAGTTCGGCGGCGATCTGCGGCTGCCGCCCTTGCTGGCGCAACTGCTGCACGATGCCTTTCTGCGCGGCCCGATGCCGGGCGCCGGGGTGCAACTGGTCATGCCAACCATGCTGACGGCGGTGCCGCTGGGCCGCCAGCGCCTGCAGGAACGCGGCTTCAATCAGGCGCTGGAGATCGCAAGACCGCTGGCCGGCCTGCTCGACATTCCGCTGGTGCCGCAGCTGGTGGAACGCCTGCGCGAAACACAGGCGCAATCCGGCCTGCCGCTGGCGATGCGCCAGCGCAACATGCGCAAGGCCTTCATCGTGCCTTACCTTGCGATGGATCACGTCAAGGGGCGCCACGTCGGCATTGTCGACGACGTAATGACCACCGGCGAGACGCTCAACGAAGTAGCGGCCACGCTCAAGCGCTTCGGCGCCAAACGCGTGACGAATCTGGTTTTTGCGCGTACCCTGCCGACTTGATTTTTCAGGAGCTTGTCTTGTTTCACGTCGTACTGGTCGAACCGGAAATCCCGCCCAACACGGGCAACATCATCCGCCTGTGCGCCAATACCGGCGCGCAACTGCATCTGGTCGAACCGCTCGGCTTTCCGCTCGACGACGCCAAGATGCGCCGCGCCGGCCTCGATTATCACGACTACGCCAGCATGCAGGTGCACCCCGACTGGGAAAGCTTCCTGCAACGCCGCCTGGCCGATCCGCAATTCGACGCAGCGCGCATGTTTGCGCTGACCACCCACGGCTCAACCCCCTTCGCCAGCATGCAATTCCGCCCCGGCGACGTCTTCGTGTTCGGCTCAGAAACGCGCGGACTGGCGCCTGAGCGACGCGAGTCCTTCCCGGCTGCACAGCGCATACGGCTGCCGATGCGGCCCGACAATCGCAGTCTGAATCTGTCGAATACGGTAGCCGTGGTGGTGTATGAGGCCTGGCGCCAGAATGGCTACGCCGGCGGCAATTGAAACTTGTAGTCCGTCCCAAATGAAAAACGGCTCCTGATCGGAGCCGTTTTTTACAGATCACTGACACATCTGCGGATGGTCAAGGCCAACCCGCATTACCCCAGCAGCAAGGCGTCATCCGACAAGACCTCACCGCGCGTCTGCTCGAACATCTTGAGCAGATCCGGCACGTCGAGGCCGGCACGTTCGGGGCCGGACACATCCAGCACCACTTTGCCCTGATGCAGCATCACGGTGCGGTCGCCGTAGTCCAGCGCCTGGCGCATGCTGTGGGTCACCATCATGGTGGTCAGCTTGCTTTCGGCGACGATCTTGGCCGTCAACTCCAGCACGAAGGCGGCGGTCTTGGGATCCAGCGCGGCGGTGTGCTCATCCAGCAATAGAATGCGCGAAGGTTGCAGCGAAGCCATCAGCAGGCTGACCGCCTGGCGCTGGCCGCCGGACAGCAGACCGATGCGATCGGTCAGGCGCTTTTCCAGCCCCAGATTCAGGATCGCCAGCTTCTCGCGAAACAGCGCGCGCATGTTGCGCTTGATGGCGAATCCGAAACCGCGGCTCTTGCCGCGCGCCATCGCCAGCGCCATGTTTTCTTCAATCGTCAGCGCCTCGCAGGTACCGGCCATCGGGTCCTGAAACACGCGCGCGACCAGTCCGGCGCGATCCCAGGCCTGTTTGCGCGAGACATCCACGCCATCGATTTCGATCTTGCCGCTATCCACCAGCAGGTCGCCGGAGATGGCATTGAGGAAGGTCGATTTGCCGGCGCCGTTGGAGCCGATCACGGCGACGAACTGGCCGGTCGGGATTTCCAGACTGAGGCCGCGCAGCGCCGGGTTTTCAATCGGCGTGCCGGGATTGAAGGTGATCTTGAGATCATTGGCTTTCAACATCTCAGGCTCCCTTCATCAACAGCTTCAGCTTGCGCTTGCCCATCGGCAGCACCAGCGCAAACATCACCAGCAGCGCGGTCACCAGATTCAGATCCTGCGCCTGCAGGCCGATGAAGTCGCTGTTGAGCGCCAGCGCGATGAAGAAGCGATACAGGATCGCCCCCAGAATCACCGCCAGCGTGGTCCACACCAGACGACGCGCGGGCAGGATGTTTTCACCGATGATCACTGCCGCCAGACCGATCACGATGGTGCCGATGCCCATGGAGATATCGGCGCCGCCCTGGGTCTGCGCAAACAAGGCGCCACCCAGCGCCACCAGCGCGTTGGCCAGCGCCATGCCGGCCAGCGTGGCGCGGCCGGTGGCGATGCCCTGCGCCCGCGCCATGCGCGCATTGGCGCCGGTGGCGCGCATGGCCAGGCCGATTTCGGAAGAGAAGAACCAGTCCAGCAAAAATTTGGCCAGCGCCACCACCACCAGCAGGATGATCGGGCGCGCCACATAATCGGGAATCGCATCCGGCTGCAGGATGCTGAAAATGGTCGGTTCGCTGATCAGCGGCACGTTGGGCTTGCCCATCACGCGCAGATTGATCGAGTACAAGGCAATCATCATCAGGATACTGGCCAGCAGATCCATGATCTTCAGGCGCACATTGAGCCACGCCGTGGTGAAACCTGCCAGCGCGCCGGCCAGAATCGCCACGCCGGTCGCCAGAAACGGGTTGTAGCCGGCGGCAATCATGGTGGCGGCGACCGCGCCGCCCAGCGGAAAGCTGCCGTCAACGGTCAGATCGGGGAAGGTAAGAATGCGGAAGGAAATCAGCACTCCGAGCGCGACGAGACTGAAAATCAGGCCGATTTCCAGTGCGCCCAACAGCGTATACAGCGACATAAAAGGTCTTTCTTAAAAAACACATTCGGCATCGGCGCATGCTCGCCGATGCCGGATGTCTTCTGCGGACCGCATCAGAACGCGCGGGTAGCGCTGAACGATGCGGCTTGTTGCGGCTGGCCGGACGGCGGGTCTTTGTGGACCTGCCCCGGCACAGCCGGCAGGGGCTCAGGGCAGGCTCAGACCGGAGCCGGCTTCAGGAGCAGACTTAGTCGATCACCTTGTTGGCCGACTTGAGGAAGTCCGGCGACAGCGTCACGCCCTGCTTTTGCGCGGCGGAGGTGCTGATGTACAGCTCAAGGTTCTTGCTGGTCGAGGAAGCGATATCGCCGGGCTTTTCACCCTTGAGGATACGCGCCACCACCTTGCCGGTCTGCACGCCCAGATCGTGGAAGTTCACGCCCAGCGCGGCAATCGCGCCACGCTTGACGCTGCCGGTGTCAGAAGCGATCAGCGGGATCTTGGCGTCGTTGCAGACCTTGGCCAGCGATTCGAAAGTCGACACCACATTGTTGTCGGTCGTGGTGTACATCACGTCGATCTTGCCGATCAGACTCTTGGCGGCCGGCGCCACGTCAACCGAGCGCGGCGCGGCGGCCTCCACCAGCGTCATGCCCTGCTTTTCCAGCACAGCCTTGATGCTGTTGAGCGCCGACACGGAATTTGCTTCGCCGGGATTGTAAACGATCCCGACGCGCTTGGCGTTCGGCACCACTTTTTTGATGATCTCGACCTGCTTGACCGGATCCAGCATGTGCGACAGGCCGGTCACGTTGGTGCCGGACGGCGCCCAGCTCTTGACCAGTTGCGCAGCGATCGGATCGGCGATGGCCGAGTACACCACCGGAATGGTCTTGGTCGCGGCCACCATAGGTTGTGCCGACGGCGTGCCGATCACGACGATGGCGTCCGGATTGTCGCCCACGAATTTCTTGGCGATCTGGCCCGCCGTGCCGGCGTTGGCCTGCGCGCTCTGGAAATCCCATTTCAGGTTCTTGCCCGGCACGAAGCCTTCGGCGATCAGACCTTCCTTGGTGCCGTCGCGCACTGCGTCCAGCGCAGGGTGCTCAACATAGGATGTGATGGCCACGACCTTGTCGGCGGCCAGGGCCGGCGCCGAGCAAACGGCAGCCAGAGCCAGCGCGCCGACGATGGCGCGCAAAGATTGATTGAAAGTGAACATTGCCTCTCCTCTTGGTATTTCGCTAAATGATCGGTTTCTCGAACCGCATTGCTGCAGGCCGGACGCCGTTTTGTTTTGGGTTGATGATCTCAGATCGGTCTGATGTTGATTTTGGATAACTTTCTGTAAAGCTTGTTTGTCCCGCTCCGGCAAGCCGGAGGCGCAGTGTACTGCAAAGCAGCGACGTCCACCGCTTGCTGCCGCTGCCTCGAGACGGATCAAACCTGAGTCCACCCAGGCCTGATCCGCCTTCAATCCTTACTTGATGACCGTCTTGGCCGACTTGACCAGTTCAGGCGACAAGGTCACGCCCTGTTTCTGCGCAGCCGCGGTATTGACGAACAGTTCCAGCTTGCTGCTGGTTTCTGAAGCGATATCGCCCGGCTTTTCGCCCTTCAGCACGCGCACCACCACCTTGCCGGTCTGACGGCCGAGGTCGTAGTAGTTCACGCCCAGCGCCGCAATCGCGCCACGCTTGACGCTATCGGTGTCGGAAGCCACCAGCGGGATCTTGGCGTCGTTGCCGACCTTGACCAGCGCTTCATAGGCCGACACCACGTTGTTGTCGGTGTTGGTATAGATCACGTCGACCTTGCCGATCAGGCTCTTGGCGGCGCTGCCCACATCCACGCTGCGCGGTGCGGCGGCTTCCACCAGCGTCATGCCGGACTTGCCCAGCAATTCCTTCATGCTTTTGACCACCACCGCCGAATTGGCTTCGCCCGGGTTGTAGACCATGCCGACGCGCTTGGCGTTGGGTACGACCTTCTTGATCAGGTCGATCTGCTTTTCCAGTTCCAGTACATCGGACACGCCGGTGACGTTGGTGCCGGACGGCTTCCAGTCTTTCACCAGTTGCGCGGCGACCGGATCGGTCACGCCGGAATACACCACGGGAATCGACTTGGTCGCCGACACCAGCGCCTGTGCCGACGGCGTGGCAATGGCGACGATGGCGTCGGGCTTGTCGCCGACGAACTTGCGTGCGATCTGCGCTGCGGTACCGGTATTGCCCTGGGCGCTCTGATATTCCCACTTCAGATTCTTGCCGGCTTCGAAGCCTGCTTCTTTCAGCTCGTCCTTGACGCCGTCGCGCACTGCATCCAGCGCAGGATGTTCCACGATCGCGGTGACGGCCACATACTTATCTGCTGCCAGTGCCGGCATGGTACAGACGGCTGCCAACGACAGCGCGCCGACCAGAGTGCGAAGCGACATTTTTCCTAAGCTGGACATGCAGATCTCCTTCAAAAAATTACGTGAAAGTTTCGATGAATTGAGGTTGAAACTCGGAAAAGACGCTAAGTCTAGCCTAGGGCCTGCCAACAATCAATTTGCAAGGCGCGTCCCCACGCGCTAAATCGCGCTTTGCACACCGGCCGCGCGTTGCGAAAATGCTGCAATGATTTGAGGCGCCCCGGCGACCGCCGCCAGGCAGCCAGTCGCGCCTCTACCTGGCTCGCATTCATGGCGCCGACGAGCGTTTGCGCGGCCGGGCGATTTGCTGCGTTCGCACATGAATAGCATGGATGTGGCGGTCTTGATCAAGATGAGTTGAGGCCGCTCATGCCTCATGTGCGAGCTATTTCAAACCCGCATGCGGCGACATCCTGCGATTGCCTTGGCCGCGGCAACGAGTTCTATATAATCGACGACTTATGCGCTTTCGACTTCCTCCGCAACTCGGCAAACCCAACCCGCCCAAGAAACGACGCGCTGCTTTGCGCCTCGCATTCTGCGGCTGGAGTCTGGCGGCTCTGCTGCTGCAAAGCCTGTGGATGCCGTTCGCGATGGCAGCCAGCGACAGTCGCGGCGGCGAAACGGTAATGGCGATTTGCAGCACCCACGGCAACGGGCAAAGCGGTCAGCCGGGATCCTCTTCCACCGCAACGCACATGAATTGCCTGCTCTGCTGCGGGCATCAAGTATTCAACGGCGTCGCCGATTCTGATATTGCGCCGACCGCTTCGGCCTCCAGCTATCTGCTGCCGCAACGGATAGTCTTCAACCATGTGCAAGCGCTGCATACCGTCAGCCGCCTGGCGCGCGCACCGCCGGCGCTCGTCTGACCTATTCCCCGATACATCGCATCGATTGCCGCGCTCATGTCGCGGCTTACTATTTCCGGTCCTGCTGAAGCTGATCCAGACAGCCGGCGCCCGCCGCATGACAGCGGTGTTCAAGCAAATATTCATCCGAATCAAGTGGAGACTTTCATGTCCTTTATCAGCTCATTCTTTCAAGGCGCCCGCGTCGCTGGCGCAATCGCAGCACTGACTTTCGCCGTGTCGGCGCAGGCCCACGAATACAAGGTCGGCGACCTGCAGATCGGCCATCCTTACGCTCGCTCGACCGTGCCCGGCCAGCCGGCCGGCGGTGCTTATCTGAGCATCACCAATCAAGGCAAGAGCGGCGACAAACTGATCTCGATGTCGTCGCCGGTGGCGAAATCGACCGAGCTGCACACCATGGCGATGGAAGGCAATGTCATGAAGATGCGCGAAGTCGACGGCAATCTGGAAATCAAGCCCGGTCAGGAAATCAAGATGCAGCCGGGTAACGGCTATCACATCATGCTGATGGGGCTGAGCCAGCCGCTCAAGGCCGGCGACAAGATTCCGCTGACGCTGACCTTCGAAAAATCGGGCAAGGTGGAAGTGTCGCTGCATGTAGAAGATGCTGCCGCAGCCAAGGATGGCAAGGCCGGCGAACACGCGCATCATTGATGTCTGCAAGAGGGTGTCGCGTCGCTCGCCTATCCGGCAAGCAGCACGCATCTCTTCAGACGTAAAAAAAGCGGCATGCGCCGCTTTTTTTTCGCTCCGGAATTCCTGAAACTCTGCCGCGCTTGTGTGCGGCTTACCTGGCTTGCCGCACCTTGTTGAGCAGCTTGGTGGTCGAGCGGTCATGCTCGAAAGCGATCGCCACGGACTTGCCGCCGTAAGCCGCCACCGCCTTGCCCTCGGGGATCGCGGCCATGTCGTAGTCGCCGCCCTTGACGTAAATCTGCGGCTGCGACTCCTGCACTACTTCCAGCGCAGTATCTTCATCGAACTCCACCACCAGCGACACCGATTCCAGCGCCGCCAGCACCGCCATGCGGTCGGCACAAGTGTTGATCGGCCGGTCGTCGCCCTTGCCCAGACGCTTGACGGAGGCATCGGTGTTTACCGCCACCACCAGCGACGCACCTTCCGCCCGCGCTTGCGCCAGATAGGTCACATGCCCGCGATGCAAAATATCAAATACGCCATTGGTCAGCACCGCCGGTTGCGGCAAGGCGGCGACGCGTGCCTTCAGTTGCTCGCGTGAACAAATCTTGGTTTCGAAATCGGCCATGTCGCACAGTCCCGCTAAATCTCGTGAATGAAAAAAGCCGCACTTTCGTGCGGCTTTCGATATTTTACTGCCTTGCCTGCTGCGCTGTCCGGTTTTTGCCAACAGCGTTTGCTTCACATTCAGCATCGCCTCGTCACATCCGCCATCTCATCCATCTGCCACGTCAGGATGCGATGACGTGGAAATGAAATTAAGCGGCCGGCGCCGGAGTCGGTGCTACGACCGGCGCAGGTGCCATCCGTGCCGCCACCTCCTTGCGATAGCGATTCAAATCCTGAACCGAATCGAAGGTGCGCTCAAACAGCAACGACAGATTATGCAGAATGCGGCTGACCACTTTCTTTTCCCATTCGCTGTCGAACTTGATCTGGGTATCGAGCCACTGTTCCAGCCAATCGGGATCAGGCAGACGGCTCTGCACGGTATCGTTCGGGAACAGCGCCTGATTGACGTGCAGATTGGTCGGGTGCAACGGCTTCTCGGTACGGCGTGCCGAAGCCATCAGAACACCGATCTTGGCGAAGGCGGCACGCGCCACGTCGCCGACTTCGTTCATGGCCTTCTTCATGTAGCGCAGGTAAGCGCCGCCATGGCGTGCTTCGTCCTGGCTGATGATCTTGTAGATCTGCTTGATGACCGGCTCGGTGTGCCAGTCGGCAGCACAGCGGTACCAGTGATTCAGACGGATTTCGCCGCAGAAGTGCATCATCAACGTTTCCAGCGGCGGCGCCGGGTCGAACTCGAAGCGCACATTGTGCAGCTCCTCTTCGGTCGGCACCAGTTCCGGGCGGAAGCGGCGCAGATACTCCATCAGCACCAGCGAATGCTTTTGCTCTTCGAAGAACCAGACCGACATGAACGCAGAAAAGTCGCTGTCGCCGCGATTGTCGCGCAGGAACATTTCGGTCGCAGGCAGAGCCGACCACTCCGTGATCGCATTCATCCGGATCGTCTGTGCCTGCTCGTCGGACAGCAAGGAAGGGTCGAACTGATCCCATGGAATATCTTTATCCATATTCCAGCGAACCTGTTCAAGCGATTTAAACAATTCTGGGTACAGCATCTGATCCTGTCTATGTGCGTTAAGTGGTTGATTTTACCAAGCTTTTTCCATCCCCCATACTAGAACCGCAAGGTTTCAGGCATGTGACAGGACAATAAAGTCCTGCGTTTTGCAAGAAAACCTTGAGATCAGACTGGACGAGGGGATTTGGGCTTGCGGACTGGCGCTGGCATTTTTTTCCCGGATTGTACAACACTCGCCTTGGCTCCCGCCTTCGAAGATTGCGGCGCTTTTGTGATTTTCTTCGGTGCAGCCTTGCCGACAGCCGCCTTGGGCGCGGGCGCTTTGGCTACGCGCCCCCTGGCGGCAGGAGCGGCCGTGGCCGGGGCAAGCTTGGATTTGCTTTTTGCAGCGCCCTTGCCCTTCTCTTCATCCTTTCCAGGCTTCCTGGGCTTAAGGGAGGGTGCTTCGGCGCCGGCGCCATCCGCCATGGCATTGCCGACGGCCTGAGTAAATTGCTGCTGCAGCATATTCCACCAGGCATTGGGATTGGCCATGGCCGACTGCAAGTCGGGCATGATGCCAGCGGCCGGCTGCGGCTTTGCAGTATCTGCGGCGGCCTCGGCGGCACTGTGTGCAGAGGCCGAAGCAGGAGACGGATCCGGCTCATCCTCCGCGACCTCGGGCTCCGCATTTTCCTCTGCGCGCGCGGCTTCTTCATCTGTGCCGTCGCTGTCCGCAGTTGCGGATGGCGTCACACCCGGCCACATCGGAAAACCGAAGGGAAACGGCGGCATGACCGGCGCTGCGCCATCGCCGCCGGCACCGTTCTGCGCACCATTGGGGCTGGCCGGGGCATCCGCCTGGCGCGAACTCAGAATCGCGCCCATCGCCTGCAAGGTGGTCAAGGTGGCGCTTTGCACCTCGAGCGTCTGTATCGTCGCCCGCAACATGTTCATGTTGAGTTCCAGCCATGAGGCGACGGTCTTGAGGTCTGAGATTTTCTTGTTCAGGTCGTCGACCGACAGCGAAGGCGATGTCATGGGAGGTGTGCCCATGCCGCTCCACATCTGCTTCATGAACGCCAGGGTATCGGCAACCGAACCTGCGCCCGGCATATTCTCTTGATTCAACATGCGTGACTCCAACCAAACAGGGAAGAAAGAGCCGGCTGTGACGCCGGACTTGTATGGAAAACGATTGCCGGCAGGTGCACCGGCGCCAGTCATCTGCGCCACCGCCGGCGGCGGCAACTGCCGATCCGCCGCGCGCAGGCTCGCTTATCAGATGCGACCCGATAATGCGCTCCTTCCAGCCTGTATGCAACCAGAGCGGCGCCCCGGCAAGCGCCCTGCACGGTCTGAAAGCCGCGACATGGCAGGTAAGCGTACCGATTCCAGCAGCATCGCGATGCCGCACCGCAATACCTTCCGATACACTTACGCCATGCTCGAAGTTGCTCGCCACAAGAAAATGCCCTGGGGGCGCACCCTGCTTCTGATCCTGGGAGTGTTGTCGCTGCACGCGCTGATGATCGATTGGGGCGGCCGCTATCTGGGATGGCGCGAGAGCGCCAAAATGGATCCCGCCACCATCAGCGTCACGCTGCGCCCGCTGCCGCCTGCCCAGCCTGTGTCGCTGCCGGTGGCGCAAAAGGCGCCGCCCAGACCCACTCTCAAACGAAGTCCGGCTCCGGCAAGCGCACCCAGGCCTGCCGCGCCGCCGCCGGCGATAGCACCAATCCCGGATAGCGCCGCCGATCAGAGCGCGACACCGGAAACCAACGGGCCGACCAGCAACAGCGACGGCAGCGGCAATGCCAGCGACGGGCAAGGCGAGGCCAAGCCGCCCTCCAGCATCAGCGCCGAAGACGCGCCACCGCCCGCCGGCACGCACTACGAAACCAATCCGCCGCCCACCGTCACGCTGGAATATGACGTGCAGGCCACCTACAACCAGATGCCGGTACACGGCAGCGGCACCATTGCCTGGAAAACCGACGGCAAGACCTATCGCATCGACGGCAAGGCCGAAGACTTTTTTTTCACCTTCCTGAATTTTTCCAGCACCGGCGACATCAACGAATTCGGCGTCGCACCTGAGCTGTACACCGAAAAACGCATGCGCAAGTCTGCCACCAACACGCACTTCCACCGCGAGCGCAACACCATCAGCTTCTCGGCGTCGACGCAGACTTACCCGCGCGTCGGCGGCGAGCAAGACCGCGCCAGCCTGATCTGGCAATTGTCTGCCATCGGCCGCAAGGACAGCGCCAAATACGTCATCGGCGCAGTGATCGACCTGTTCGTGGCCGGCGCACGCGATGCCGAAATCTGGCGTATTCAGGTTCTGGGTGCGGAGCAGATCAGCGTGCCGATCGGCGATCTGCAAACCTGGCACGTCGTGCGCATGCCCAATCCCGGCTCGCACGATCAGCGCATCGATATCTGGCTGGCGCCCGAGCACGAGTGGTACCCGGTGCGGCTGCGCTACAGCGATCCCAACGGCGGCGACTATCTGGACATGGCGCTGAAGAAACTCGAAAAGCCGGTAAACTAGCGCTTTAAAATCTGCACAAGCAATCGCAGGCAACCCCGGCAACGCACGGACAACTCGACGGCAACGCCGCGCCCAGCCTGGCATCGCAGCGTTTGCCAAGGCCGTCGTCAAATCTGGAAACAATTGGGCACGAACTGTCGCCAAGGTGCACAGTCCCATTTGCAGGCCTCGCCAAGCGGCCTCAGGCCCGCATCGGCGCCGCCCGGAACGACATCGAATAACAGATGCCCGTCTTACGCATCATCTTGCTGAAGAGAAACGCATGAGCATTCAAACTATCGCAACATCGCCACGCCGCACATCTCGCCTGCACTCAGGCAACGCCATCCGCGCAAGCAGCCCAAGCGCAATACTCGGCAAACTGCTGCTGGCGGCAAGCTTGCTGGCATCCGGCGCGCCGGCCTTTGCCGCCGACGCCAGCGCCCCCCATCCGGCGGTCAAACGCGCCTTCAGTCTGCCGCCTTCGGCTGAACTCAGCTATTCGATCCAGGCCAAGCAAAGCGGCCTCGATCTGAAGGGCGAGGCGCTGGTCAAATGGAGCGGCAGCAAGGAGTCGTACAGCGTCAACGCCGAAACGCGCGCCATGCTGCTCGGCAAGATTCTGGAAACCAGCAGCGAAGGCACGATTGACGCCTACGGTCTGGCGCCGGCGCGCTTCGTTGAAAAGCGCCTGCGCCGCGAACCTTCCACCACCACCTTCAATCGCGAGCAGAACAAGATCAGCTTCACGCAATCGACCGATACCTTCCCGCTGAACGGCGGCGAACAGGATCGCACCGGCATCACCTGGCAACTGGTGGCGGTGGCGCGCGCCAATGCCGCCAAGTTCGTGCCGGGTTCGGAATGGACCTTCTTCGTTGCCGGCCCGCGCGATGCTGAACAATGGAGTTTCAAGGTGGTCGGCCGCGAGAAAATCAAGACCGCAAACGGTGAAACCAATGCCGTGCATCTGTTCCGGGCACCGCCACCTGACGATCAGGGACAGAAGCTGGATATCTGGCTGGCGCCATCGATGGAGTGGTATCCGGTGCGCCTGAAATTCACCGATCCGGATGGCGACTATATTGAACAGACGCTGGATTCAGTCAAGAAAAGCAGTTAACAATACGGCTTCAGAATGCAGGCCAGGGCTTCAGCGACACGCAAGCCCTGCCCGGCATCGTCGCAGATGAATCCGATCACCGGTCCCTGTTTCCGAATTGATGCGTCCTGAACTTCGACGCGTAAAAGAAAAAGAGAAAGCCGCCATCGGATTCAGCATTCCGCTACATTTGCAACATACATTCGCAACGCAAAAAGAAGAGCAAAAAACATGACTTCAGCTGCATCCGTCAAACCTCGCGGCGCCCTGGTTCTGTTCAGCGGCGGCCAGGACTCCACCACCTGCCTGGCCTGGGCGCTGGCGCGCTATCCGCGCGTGGAAACCATCGGCTTCGACTACGGCCAGCGCCATGCCATCGAACTGACGGTGCGGCCCTCGCTGCTGCAAAAGATGAAAGAATTTTCGCCGGAATGGAAAAAACGTCTCGGTGAAGATCACATGGTCGATCTGTCACTGATCGGCGCAATTTCAGACACCGCGCTGACGCGCGATGTCGCCATCACCATGCAGGACAACGGTCTGCCCAACACCTTCGTGCCGGGCCGCAATCTGATGTTCATGACGGTGGCGGCGACCGTGGCCTACCGGCGCGGTCTGGATGTGCTGGTCGGCGGCATGTGCGAAACCGATTTTTCGGGCTATCCGGATTGCCGCGACGACACCATGAAGGCGCTGCAGGTGGCGCTCAATCTCGGCATGGCGAGCCATTTCAAACTGGAAACGCCGCTGATGTGGATCGATAAGGCGGAAACCTGGGAACTGGCGAATGCACTGGGCGGCGAGCAACTGGTCGACCTGATACGCAGCGACACGCATACCTGCTACATGGGCGAACGCGGCGCACTGCACGACTGGGGCTACGGTTGCGGCACCTGCCCGGCCTGCGAATTGCGCGCGCGCGGCTATCGGCAATACAAGGCGGCGCATGCCGCCAAGGCCACGCCGCCGCATCCGACTGCATCTGCCGCGCCGGCTGCAAAGTAGATTCTGGCGAGCGAGATGTCGCATGTCCCCGACTCTTGAGTCGGCAAGCCGTCGCGGAATTCAGTGCTCAGCGTCCATAAAAAAAACGGCAGGGAGCACCTGCCGTTTTTTATTTTGCGGACACCGGATGCACGCTGCACCGAATCTCCCATGAAGTGGGCTCACGCCATCAGAACAACTCGTTCTTCATCTGCGTCTTGGCCTTTTCTTCTTCCGGCGACATGGCAGGACGATCGCCCATGCCCAGATCGCGCACGCTGGCGTTCGGCGGATACTCGGCGTAGTAATACTCTCCGCCCGCTTCGATCAGACCTTCCGGCACCGTGCGGTCGACATTCGGCACATCCTTGAGCACCTTGGACATGTAACTGATCCACACCGGCAAAGCCAGGCCGCCGCCGGTTTCGCGGTCGCCGAGACTCTTGGGCTGGTCGTAACCGATCCAGGCAATCGCAGTCAGATTCGGTTGATAGCCGGCGAACCAGGCATCCAGCGAATCGTTGGTGGTGCCGGTCTTGCCTGCCAGATCGGTGCGCTTGAGCGACAAGGCCTTGACCGCCGTGCCGTGACGCACCACGTCGCGCAGCATGCTGTCCATCACGAAAGCGTTGCGCGCATCGATGACGCGGTTCGACTCGTCATTGGCCAGCGCCGGCTTGGCCTGTGACAGCACGGTGCCGCTGTTGTCGGTGATCTTGGTGATCAGGTAAGGATTGATCTTGTAACCGCCGTTGGCGAACACCGAATAGGCGCCCACCATCTGCAGCGGTGTGACGTTGCCGGCGCCCAGCGCCAGAGTCAGATACGGCGGATTCTTGTCGGCGTCGAAGCCGAAGCGGGTGATGTATTCCTGCGCATACTTCACGCCCACGCGCTCCAGAATCCGGATCGATACCAGATTGATCGACTTCTGCAAGGCGCGCCGCATCGAGATCGGACCTTCGAACTTGCCGCCGTAGTTCTTCGGCTGCCAGACCTGGCCGCCGGTCTGGGTGAAAGTCAGCGGCGCATCGTTGATGATGGTGGCCGGCGACAAGCCTTTTTCCAGCGATGAAGAATAAATGAAGGGCTTGAACGAGGAACCCGGCTGACGCCAGGCCTGGGTCACGTGATTGAACTTGTTGCGGTTGAAATCGAAGCCGCCGACCAGCGCACGGATGCCGCCGTCCTGCGAATTGACCGAGACGAAGGCCGATTCCACTTCCGGCATCTGGGTGATGATCCAGTTCTTGCCATCCTGGAAGACACGGATGATGGCGCCGCGCTTGATGCGTTTTTGCGGCGGCGCCTTGTCGCTCAGCAGGTTGGCGCCGAAGCCCAGACCGGCGCCGGAAATCTTGATTTCCTCGCCGGTGGCCAGGACCGCGCTGATTTCCTTGGGCGTGGCTTCCAGCACCACGGCGGCGATCAGATCGTCGCTGTCGGGGTGATCCGCCAGCTCGACCTCAATTGCGTTCTCTGCCAGCTCCTTGGAGCCTTCCGGAATGTCCATATAGGCTTCCGGGCCGCGATAACCGTGACGCCGTTCGTAGTCGATGATGCCGCGCCGCAATGCGATGTAGGCCGCATCCTGATCGGTCTTGGTGATGGTGGTGAACACATTCAGGCCGCGCGTATAGGTGTCGTCCTTGTACTGCGCATAGACCAGCTGACGCGCCATTTCGGCCACGTATTCGGCGTGTACGCCGAAGGCGGCGCTGTCGCCCTTGATCTTCAGTTCTTCATCCTTGGCCTGCTGATATTGCGCATCGGTGATGTAGCCCAGCTGACGCATGCGCAACAGGATGTATTGCTGGCGCGCATGCGCGCGCTTGGGATTGACCACCGGATTGTACGCCGACGGCGCTTTCGGCAGGCCGGCCAGCATGGCGGCTTCTGCAATCGACAATTCCTTGAGCGGTTTGCCGAAATAGATCTGCGCGGCCGAGGCGAAACCGTAAGCGCGCTGTCCCAGATAAATCTGGTTCATGTAGACCTCAAGGATCTGGTCCTTGGTCAGATTGCGCTCGATCTTCCAGGCCAATGGAATTTCGTACAGGAATTTGCGCGACGCCTTCTGGATGAAGGTCGGCTCGTTGCTGGTGAGGAAAAAGTTGCGCGCCACCTGTTGCGTAATGGTGCTGGCGCCGCCGCCGCCGCCCGAAAGATTCGAGAAGGTCGCGCGCACGATGCCCTGGTAATCGACGCCGCCGTGCTCGTAGAAGCGATCGTCCTCAATCGCCAGCACCGACTTCTTCATGATTTCGGGGATGTCCTGGATATGCACCAGGTTGCGGCGCTCCTCGCCGAACTCGCCGATCAGCACGCCGTCGGCCGAGAAAATGCGCAGCGGAATCTTGGGCCGATAGTCGGTCAGCGTATCGAGATCGGGCAGCTTGGGATACGAGAGTGCGACGATGAAGGTCAGACCCAGCGCCGCCATCAGCACCAGCGAGACCAGCACGCCTATGGTGCCGAGAAAGAATCGCAGTACCGGATGCAGACGCTTGCGAGGAGGTTTGCTGGGGTTTTCGGCAGCGTTTTGAGGAGAAGCCATGCGCGAGAAAACGGAATTGAACCGGGTTGATAAAACAAGGACGCATTATAGCGGCTCGCCATGCCGATCTGAGCAGACGCAGCTTGCTGCCTCATTGCGACCTCGTGCGGCACCTACCCGGAACGTTTGCGCCGGCATTGCCGGACTGCGCCGGAATCATGTGGCATGGGGGTCTGCTGCCTGCCGATGCCTGCCATCAGGCAATTTCTCTCTCCGAAAATCGGGGTGAGGACAACTTCGCCAGTGTTGCAAAACGGCCAAAGCCTGCGCGCTTATCTCACTCAATATCTCATTCCGCATGGCACTCAAGCTTAGTCAAACGACGAGAGCGGCCCGAACGAAGTCCGTATCGCCGTCTATTCTGCGATCTATTTTTCAGGCTATTCCAGTTTCATCTATTGCCAGCGGATATTGCACAAACAACAATTTGTTTCCGCCAAGAAAACCTATTCATCTCTTGGAATGAGCTTGCTCCGCGCTGTTCATGCGGAACTCCGACAGGGAAACAAATTGAATTTCGCGCCTCGATCCACTCAGCAATCCGGTCACACGTCCATTTTCCGACGCTGGCATTCGGCCCCGGCCCGCTTGCGGGCTTCCAAGCTATACGCCGGCCTCGACCTCAATCCGCAGGCGCTGCGGCTGGTCATACTCTCGCCCGAAAAAAATCGCTGGCGCCTGGTGCACCGCGCGGTCATGCCTATAGAGAGCGGGCTGATGCATGAAGGCAGGATTCTCGATCCGGAGCATCTGATCAAGCTGGCGCACGGGCTGCTGCCTGCCCCTTACGCGGCGGCATCATCCCCGCCGCGCGCTCATCGCAACATGGCGCCGATGCCTGTCGCGCTTGCGCTGCCCGCTTCACAGCTGCTGACGCGCAGGCTGATCTTGCCGGCGCAGGCCGATGAGCAACAACGGCAGGTGCAGGTCGAAAGCGAAATGGCGCAATACCTCGCCTATCCGGTAGCGCAGGCTGCCATCGATTTTCACGTCGTCAGGAATTCCGCCCTGGCGGCATCCTCGCCCCACGATCAGGAAATCATCGCGACTGCCGCGCCGCTGGACTTGCTGCAGGACCGGGTTGAATTGGCGGAAGCATTGAATATGAAGGTCATGCTGGTCACTGCCGACGACCAGGCTGCGGATGATGCCCACCCTAGCGCGCATCTGCATATCGAGAGCAAGAGAGAGCGCGCGCTGTTGCGCCTGTCGACGCGGCGGCACCCGAATGGCGAGATCACTTTGGAGATCGGGGCAAAGACAGCGGAGCAAACCATTCAAGGTCTGCTCCTGCAACTGGCGCCTTATCTGGCGGGTGGCGAGATCGAATGCATACTCCTCAGCGGCATCGATCCTGCCGAAGACAGTCTTGCCGCAAGACTGGAAAAATACAGCGGCATACGCTGCTGCATAGCGACGGCCGGTGAGCTTGATCCACACAATCATCAAGATACAGAAAACAACGCTGAGCATCCTGCGGCCTATCGGACGGCGTTTGAACTGGCACGCCACTGCGCAAAAATTTCATGAGCGCATCGCTGAATTTTCTACCGCATCGCCTGCACAGCAGGCGTCGCCGCGAACTGCATTTTTATCGCCAGCTGGCTTGCGCCGCGGCCTTGGGCATCGTCATCATTGCCGCCATTGGCGCACTGCAGGACAGAGAGCTCGCTCAACTCAAAGAGCTGCAGCAGATTCTGGCGCTGCAGAACAGTGAACTCGACGGCCGGGTAAAAGACGCCGCCGCCATGAGGGCCGAAATCAGGCAACAGGACATCCACATCCAGTCGCTGCGTGCGCTGAACGCACAACGCGCAAGCGCATCCGGACTATTGCTGACTCTGGCACGCATCACGCCTGAGCACCTCTACTTGCGTTCAGTCCACATGACCGGTCGCGAACTCACGCTAGGCGGCCAGGCAGAAGACAGTCCGTCTGTGGAGATATTCGGCGCCAGATTGAGCGCGGCCGGCTTCAGGCAGGTGCATCTGCTCGAGTTGCGCGCACTGAACGCTTCGGCCTACGAATTCAGGCTGAGCGCCGGCCGCACGAACGATGAGGCTAATCCGATCACGGCACAGCCTGAGATGGGCCGCCAATGATGCGGTCAGATCTGAAGGCGCCGCAAATCCGCATGTCGCCGCGTCCGCTCAATGGCGTGCAGACGCTGCGTACACATCCGGCGCACTGGCCGCGTCTGCCGCGCACAATTTGTCTGCTGCTGAGCATGGGCCTCAGCCTTAGCGCAGGCTGGCTGTTCTACGTGAGCGATCAGACGACTGCGCTGGAAACGCTGCGCCAGCAACTGGATGACGGCCGCCAGCTTTACCAGCGCAAGCTGAAGAACGCGGTGCAATTGCTGGCATTGCATCGTCAAAGGGATCTCCAGCGCCAGCAACTGCAAGAGCTCAGCTACGCACTGCATCAGGATGCCGCCGCGCCTGAGTTACAAGTCAGCATCAGCGAACTGGCGGCGCGCCATGGCTTGCAACTTGCGCTGTTCAAACCGACGTTCTCGGCGTCCCGGCCTGCTGCGGCGAACCAGGATGCAGACACCGAAGCGGTAGAAATCAGCCTGCGCGGCAGCTACGCCTCGCTGCAAAAATTTCTCGAAGAACTCTCACTCCAATCGCCACTGCTGCTGCCCGAAGAACTGCATCTGAACGGCGATGGCGTCGCCAATCCAGATCGGGCCGGCGCTGCGACGCTGAGCCTCAAACTGATTTCCCGGATTGCAAGGCTGCCCGCTACAGACACTCGGAACAAGCGCCCGCGCTCCGGCGCCGCTCAAGGAGAACAAGGATGAAAACAAGACGTGACTCCCGATGTCGGGCGGCCCTATGCCTTTTTGCCGCACTGCTGCCACTGGCCGCATGCCATCGGCAGGACGAGGTCGCGCTCCTGAAGAGTTGGCTGCTGGAGCAAAGCAGCGCCGCAGAGCGCGAAGCGTATCGGGACATGAATTCAGCGACTGAGCACACGCCGCCGGTTCAAGCTTCGATTCCGCCGTCGCCCCAACTCGCGCCGCTGCACTCGGCCATGCGCATGCTGATCAATGCGCACGAACATGATGCGGATGAACATCGGCTTGATCCTTTCAACCCGGCGCGTCTGCAGCGCCGCCCGGCATCGCATCTGAGCGCCGGAGCTGTTGACAGAAATACAGACAGTGAAGAGGAAGGCTCCTTTGTTCCCGGCAGGCGCGAACGCGAGCCCGCCCCACCTCCTCTTGAAATCCGAATGATAGGCAGCCTGTCGAGCGACGACCTCGACTTCGCCTTGCTGCAAGTCGGCAGTGCGCTCTATCGGGTCGGGCTCGGTGATGCGGTCGGTAATCAGCCGCTGCGTGTGATCAGGGTCAGCAAGCGTTCAGTGGAGCTGGCGCCCACCGGCAAACGCGGGCCGAGAGAAAAGAACCGGATCATTGCATTGGAAGGAAGCACACCATGAGAGCTGCGAGCACATTCCCCATTTCAGACACCGAAGACGCCAAGGACGGGCCAATCAGTGCGGCTTGGCGTACGCTGAAAACGAAGATATTCCAACTCCTGTTCGGCTTGCTGCTGGGCTTGAGCATGCATGCAGATGCCGCCTTGAATACAGTTCACAAAGCCGAGGAGAACGGCGGCGAGAGCACGACTGTTCACGATAGCGCCGAAGAAAATACCATCGAAAAACTGGAGATCAGCCGGACCGGACAGCAGACTCAGGTAGCGATATCGACGCGTCTGCCATTGAGCTCTGCCCCTCAGCATTTCGCGACCTTGCAGCCGCCGCGCATCGTGCTCGATTTCGACAAGCTGGCAAATCGCAGCGGCCTGACGCGGCAAGATATGCAGAGCGGCGCCCTGCAAAGTCTGACGCTGGCCGGCGATGCAACACGTACACGGCTGATCCTGAATCTGAAGCAGGCCTCGGCCTACAGACTCAGCCGGCACGACAACACCCTGAGGATTCTGCTGGGATATCCGGAATCCGAGCCGCTTGCAGTTGCGGATGAAGCCGCCCGCAACGGTGCTGCCGCTGCTGCGCAGGAGCCGACATCCTCACCGCCGGCGCCCATGCCGCCAATGGCGCCGACGATGCCATCGTTCAGTCCACCTGCCATTTCCAACATCGACTTCCGCCGTGGCGAGGAAGGTCAGGGCCGCATCATTGTCGCGCTGCCGTCCGCCGCGCAGCGCCTGAATGTGCGCCAGCAAGGCCAGCAAATCGTGGCCGATATCTTCGATACCGAATTGCCGGCAGCACTGCAACGCCAACTGGATGTGCTTGATTTCGGCACACCGGTGTCGCGCATCAGCGCCATGCGGCATGGCCGCCATGTCAGGCTGGTCATCGACGCCGGCGGCATGTGGCAATACCATGCGTATCAGCGCAAGGACGAATTGCTGATCGAGGTCACGCCGCAAATCAATCCGCTGCAGCCTGGCCATCGCGTGGCACAAGGCAGCGCCTACCGCGGCAATCGCCTGTCGCTGAATTTTCAGAACATCGAGGTGCGCAGCGTGCTGCAATTGCTGGCCGATTTCACCGGCCTCAACCTCATCGCCAGCGACGCCGTCGGCGGCCACATCACCTTGCTGCTCAAGGATATCCCTTGGGATCAGGCGCTCGACATCGTGCTGCAGTCACGCGGGCTGGACATGCGACGCAACGGCTCGGTGCTGTGGATTGCCCCGCGCGATGAATTGCTCACGCGCGAAAAGCTGGAGCTGGAACAGCGCGCCATGATTGCCGATCTGGAACCGCTGCGCGCCGAGATCTTCCAGCTCAATTATCAGAAGGCGGATACCTTCCGCAAGGTGTTCGGTATCGGCGAAGACGGCAGCGTCAGCCCCGAGCGCAAGAACACCATCCTGTCGCGGCGCGGCAGCGCCGTGGTCGATACGCGCACCAATCAATTGTTCGTGACCGATACCGGCGCGGTGCTGGCGAATATCCGCAAGCTGCTGGAGAAGACCGATATCGCCGCACGCCAGGTGCTGATCGAAGCACGTATCGTCGAGGCCGACGACAGCTTCGGCCGCAACCTCGGTGCGCGTCTCGGCATCGCCGCCAAAAATGCAGGTGTGGCGCTGGGCAACTCGTATGGCGCGGTGGGCCAACAAAGCGGTCAGATCGACATCGATCCCGCCACCTATCTCAGGGAACAGGCGGTGAATTTGCCGGCGGCGGCGCTGGCCGGCGCGGTACCCGGCAGTTTCGCGCTGAGTCTGTTCAATGCCGCCGCCAATCGCTTTCTCAACATTGAACTCTCCGCGCTGGAGGCGGAAGGCAAGGGCAAGATCGTTTCCAGCCCGCGCCTGATCACGGCCGACCAGCAAGCGGCGCTGATCGAACAAGGCGAGGAAATTCCCTACCAGCAAGCCACCAGCAGCGGCGCGACGTCCACCGCCTTCAAGAAGGCCAATCTGAAACTGGAAGTGACGCCGCAGATCACGCCCGACGGCCACGTGGTGCTCAACGTCGACGTCAACAAGGACAGCCGCGGCACCGCCACGCCGGGCGGGCTGGCGATCAACACCAAGCATGTGAAGACGCAGGTGCAGGTCGAAGACGGCGGCACCGTGGTCATCGGCGGCATTTACACCCGCACCGAATCGCAGCGCGAAGCCAAGGTGCCGCTGCTGGGCGATATTCCGGTGATCGGCTATCTGTTCAAAAACACCGCACGCGTGGATGACAAGACCGAGTTGCTGATCTTCCTGACGCCGCGCATTGTGGCTGCCAATGGCGCGGTGCGCTGAGTCCGGCGGACGCTGAACCGTACGGGCGCCGGCGGCGGCCTCGCCTGCAGCCGCAAACCCGCACAAATCCTGCCCCATACAGGATTGCGCTGCTGCCGCAGCGCCGCGCAAACGGCATCTTTTTCCCGAAAAGACCGCAACAAACGGTAAAATCGGCGTTTGCAGCCGGATTGCCGCCCTTCCAAGGAGACGACGCGGCAGGCGCAACGGCAAACAGAGCAACAAAGCAACAGACGGCCACGACCGTTTTGCCGGCGCCATTGACCAATTGACCCTGCATCGCAGAATGTTCTTATGAGTGGAAGCATCTTTCTTGTCGGCCTGATGGGCGCCGGCAAGACAACAATCGGCCGTGCGCTGGCCAAAAAACTGAACAAGCGCTTCATCGACTCGGATCACGAGATTGAAGCGCGCACCGGCGCATCGATTCCCGTCATCTTCGAAATCGAGGGCGAAGAAAGCTTTCGCCGACGCGAAGCGGAAGTCATCCGCGAACTCAGCGCGCTGCCGGATATCGTGCTGGCCACCGGCGGCGGCGCCGTACTGCGCGCCGAGAACCGGCAACATCTTTCCCAACGCGGCACCGTCGTGTATCTGCGCGCCAGCATCAACCAGATCCTGCAACGCACCGGCCGCGACAAGAACCGGCCGCTGCTGCAGATCGCCGACCCGCGCCGCAAGCTGGAAGAACTGTCGCGCCAGCGTGAACCGCTGTACCGCGAAGTAGCCGATTTCGTGGTCGAGACCAATCGCCCCAATGTGCAGTTTCTGGTGCAGACCATCATGAGCCACCTGGAGCTGTCGCCCAAGCAGATCGATGCGCCGGTCGGTCAACAAAGCACGGCAATGCCGGTCGGCAACATGCATGCTGCATCCGATGTGACGGCACCATCGACGATGCTGGTGACCGAAACCATCCGCACCACCCGAACCACCAGCAGCACCATCATCGATCCCGTGACCGGCGACACCATCGCCAGCAGCAACAGCACTTTTACCAGCGTCGACATCCATTTCGACGCCCAACCGAACCGCAGAGACATGGATACCTCCAGCATCGCCAGCAGCAATCAAAGTGACAACGATCAGGCCCGCGGCACATCCGCCGGCGAAACCATTCGCCTGGAAGTCGACCTCGGCGAGCGCAGCTATCCGATCCTGATCGGTCGCGGCCTGCTGGACGACGCGTCGGTGCTGCCGTCCTACGTCGACGGCAAGCGCGCCGCCATCGTCACCAACGACAAGGTCGGCCCGCTGTATCTGGCCAGGGTCAGCGCTGCTCTGCGCGCAGCCGGCAAGCAAGTCACCGAAATCGTGCTGCCGGACGGGGAAGAGCACAAGAACTGGGCCAGCCTGATGAAGATTTTCGACGTCCTGCTGGCCGAAAAATGCGATCGCAAGACCACGCTGATCGCGCTCGGCGGCGGCGTCATCGGCGACCTCACCGGCTTTGCCGCAGCGTCGTACATGCGCGGCGTGCCCTTCGTGCAGGTGCCGACCACGCTGCTGTCGCAGGTGGATTCATCGGTCGGCGGCAAGACCGGCATCAACCATCCGCTCGGCAAGAACATGATCGGCGCCTTCTACCAGCCGCAAGCGGTGATCGCCGATACCGCCACGCTGCACACGCTGCCGCCGCGCGAACTGGCGGCCGGCATCGCCGAAGTGATCAAGCACGGCGCCATCATCGATGCGCCCTTCTTCGACTGGATCGAAACCAATGTCGCCAGGCTGGTCGCCAGGGATGATGCGGCTCTGGCGTATGCCATCCAGCGCTCATGCGAAATCAAGGCGGAAGTGGTGCGCCAGGATGAACGCGAAGGCGGCCTGCGCGCGATTCTGAATTTCGGCCATACCTTCGGCCACGCCATTGAAAATGGCCTCGGCTACGGCCAATGGCTGCACGGCGAAGCGGTCGGTTGCGGTATGGTCATGGCGGCCGACATGTCGCATCGCCTCGGCTACATCGATGCCGCCAGCCGCGATCGCGTGCGCGCAGTTACACTGGCCGCCGGCCTGCCGGTGACCGCGCCCGATCTGGGCACCGCGCGCTGGCTGGAGCTGATGCAAGTCGACAAGAAAAATGAAGGCGGGCAGATCAAGTTCATATTGATCCGACCGCTGGGAGCCCCTTTGATCACCCACGCGCCGCAGGAAGTTTTACTGCAAACCCTGGCGGCCTGCACCGGAGACTGACATGAGTTTTGAAGCGCCGAATTTTCTCGCCCCCTACGCCGCGCAAGCGGCAAGCACCGGCGGTCGGCGCTTCGATGAAGCTCCTCCCGGCTCGCGCAGCGAATACCAGCGCGACCGCGACCGCATCGTCCACTCCACCGCGTTTCGCCGGCTCGAATACAAGACTCAGGTCTTCGTCAATCACGAAGGCGACCTGTTCCGCACCCGCCTCACCCACAGCATCGAAGTCGCGCAGATCGCTCGCTCCTGCGCGCGCAATCTGCGTCTGAACGAAGATCTGGTGGAAGCCATTTCGCTGGCCCACGATCTCGGCCACACGCCCTTCGGCCATGCCGGCCAGGATGAGCTGAACAGCTGCATGAAGGATTACGGCGGCTTCGAGCACAATCTGCAAAGCCTGCGTGTGGTGGATGAACTGGAGCAGCACTACGGCGCCTTCGACGGCCTCAACCTCACCTTCGAAACACGCGAAGGCATCCTCAAGCATTGCTCGCTGGCGAATGCGCGTCAGCTGGGCGCCATCGGCCAGCGCTTCATCGACAGGAAGCAGCCCTCGCTGGAGGCGCAACTGGCCAATCTGGCCGACGAAATCGCCTACAACAATCACGACGTCGATGACGGTTTGCGCTCGGGTCTGCTGACGCTGGCGCAACTGAGCGAGGTGGATTTTTTCGCGCGCCACCGACGTGAAGCGGAAGCCGCTTACCCCGGCATCAGCGGCCGCCGCGCCATCAATGAAACCGTGCGGCGCATGATCAATGCATTGATCGTCGATCTGCTGCGCACCTCGCAGCAACGCATCGCCGATGCCGCACCGGCCAGTCTGGACGACGTGCGCAATGCGACGCCGCTGATCGCGTTTTCGCCGGCGATGGCGGAAGACGCCAGCATCCTCAAACGCTTTCTGCGTGAAAATCTGTATCGCCACTATCAGGTCAATCGCATGACCAGCAAGGCGCATCGCATCATCGCCGAACTGTTCCAGGCCTTCACGCAGCAGCCCAATCTGCTGCCGCCCGATTATCAGGTGCGCGACCTCGGCGACGAGACGCTGCGCATTCAAAAACAGGCACGCCAGGTCGCCGACTACATTGCCGGCATGACTGATCGTTACGCGATGCGCGAGCATAGACGACTGTTTCTGGTCGAAGAAATCTGAAGGCAAAACAAAACGTCTCGTCTCACTTGCGCGCACACGAAAACCGCTGTCGCGCTTAAGCTCAGCACTGGCTGCGCCTTTGTTGAATGCAGAGCAATCTTCTGTTCACGTGAAGCCGATTTATCATCACTCCGGCAAATTTTTTTAATTTATTTTTGTTGGTCGCAAAGACAGATTTCACTCGCGCAACGCCGCGCAAAGCCTTTATCGAAAAGGCTTTCGGTGATCGGCAACCTCACTTCGCCGCACACTCTTGTCACACTGTCCACTGAAACTGACGAATGTAAATTTTTGTCAATATTCAGATATCCGGGCAAGTGTCGATATGGAAGGATGGACTGGCGCGCTTGTCGGCTGCCAATCCCGCCGGATCCGACTCCCCCTCCCTTTTGCCCGGATCCTGTTTTTCGACTAGGAGACCGTTATGGCCATTACCAGTACCAGCGGCGTCGACACGACTGCGCTGCTCCCCAGCACCACTTCCACCGGCACTGATGCCAATCTGCCGGCCACCGCCGGCGCGACCGCAGCAGCCGGCACCAGCACCGACAAACTCAGCGATGCCGAAAAAGCCAATCAGCTGACCACGGCCGGCGCCAAACAGCAGCTCAACATTGCCATTCTGCAGTCCTCGCTGGAAGTCTCGATCAGCTCGCAAAACGACCCGCTGGCGCTGGTCTACAAGAGCGCGATTGAAAATCTGAATGAAGTGCTCAAACCCCAGCTGGGCGACAACGCGATTCAGAACGCCGCATCCGAAGACAATTCACCGGAAGCCACTGCGGGGCGCATCGTCTCGTTCGTGACCAACATGTTCGAGATGTACAAGCAGAACAACCCGGACAAGGATGACTCCGGCAACGTCAACAGCTATATGGGTCTGATCTACAGCGGTGTGGAAAAGGGCTTCAAGGAAGCGCGCGATATTCTGTCCAGCCTGAACGTGCTCAACGGTACGCTCTCGGACAACATCGACAAGACCTACGATCTGGTGCAAAAGGGTCTGGCCGATTTCATGGCCAAGATCAAGAATCCGGATCAGGGCCAGACCGATGGCGGCACCCCGAGCGACGGTACCGTCACCGCCAGTGAAACCACGGTGACGGTTTCAGTGTCGGTCAGCCAGACCAGGATCTCGACCAGCGCCTGAGTTGCCGGCTGCGCGGACGCAGTCATTCAGGGACAAAAAAAGACGCGGCAAGCCGCGTCTTTTTCATTGCAACAAAACTTTTAGTGCATCAGCCCTTGAGCTTGGCGAACGCCGCTGCCATGGCATTGTTGGCCGGCGGCGCCTGACGCGACTGCTGGCCCTGATGCTGCGACAAACGACGCGCATCGTTGCGGTCGCCGCGTTGCTCGGGCTTGCTGCCGGCCACCGGCGCGCTGTCGGACAGGCGCATGGTCAGCGCGATACGCTTGCGCTTCTCGTCCACCTCCAGCACCTTGACCTTGACCACCTGACCGGCCTTGACCACCGTGTGCGGGTCCTTGACGAAGGTGTTCGACAGCGCCGAGATGTGCACCAGACCATCCTGATGCACGCCGATATCGACGAAGGCGCCGAAGGCGGCGACGTTGGTCACCACGCCTTCCAGAATCATGTCCGGACGCAGATCCTTGATTTCTTCCACGCCATCCTTGAAGGTTGCCGTGGTGAACTCAGGACGCGGATCGCGGCCCGGCTTTTCCAGCTCCTTCAGAATGTCGGTGACGGTCGGCACACCGAATTTTTCATCGGCGTATTTGGTCGGGCTCAGCGATTTCAGCAGCGCCGCTTCGCCCAGCACGCCCTTCACGTCCTTCTTGATGTCGGCCAGAATCTTTTCCACCAGCGGATACGATTCCGGGTGCACCGCCGATGCGTCGAGCGGGTTGTCGCCGTTCATCACGCGCAGGAAACCGGCGGCCTGTTCGAACGTCTTGTCGCCCAGGCGCGGCACTTCGCGCAAGGCCGCGCGCGAGGTGAACATGCCCTTCATGTCGCGATACGAGACGATGCTTTGCGCGACGCTGGCATTCAGGCCGGAGACACGCGCCAGCAGCGGCGCGGAAGCGGTGTTCACATCGACGCCGACGGCGTTCACGCAATCTTCCACCACCGCATCAAGGGAACGCGCCAGTTGCGACTGGCCGACGTCGTGCTGATACTGGCCGACGCCGATCGACTTCGGATCGATCTTGACCAGCTCCGCCAGCGGATCCTGCAGACGGCGTGCAATCGACACTGCGCCACGGATCGAGACGTCCATGTCCGGCAATTCCTTGGAGGCGAATTCCGAAGCCGAGTAAACCGAGGCGCCGGCTTCCGACACCACGATCTTGGTCAGTTTCAGTTCCGGACGCAGCTTGATCAGATCCTGCGCCAGCTTGTCGGTCTCGCGCGAGGCGGTGCCGTTGCCGATAGAGATCAGCGCGACCTTGTGTTTTTCAGCCAGTTGCGACAGCGTGTGCAGCGCGCCGTTCCAGTCGTTGCGCGGCTGGTGCGGGAAGATGGTGGCGGTATCGACCACCTTGCCGGTGGCGTCCACCACGGCCACCTTGACGCCGGTGCGCAGCCCCGGGTCCAGACCCATGGTGGCGCGCGGACCGGCCGGCGCCGCCAGCAGCAGATCCTTCAGATTGCGAGCGAACACATTGATCGCCTCGGCTTCCGAGCGCTCGCGCAGACCGGTCATCAATTCTGTTTCCAGATGCATGAAGACCTTCACGCGCCAGGCCCAGCGCACTGTGTCGGACAGCCACTTGTCGGCCGGACGGCCCTTGTTGCTGACGCCAAAACGGGCGGCGATGCGGCCTTCGCATGGATTGTGCGGGGCGTCCCACTTCGGCTTTTCTTCTTCGGTGTCGAGACGCAACACGACGTTGAGCATCTCTTCGCGACGGCCACGGAACAAGGCCAGCGCGCGGTGCGAAGGAATGGTGCCGATGGTTTCGGAGTAGTCGAAATAGTCGGCGAATTTTTCACCGGCATCCTGCTTGCCTTCAACCACTTTGGATTCGACCACGCCATGCTCGGTCAGATATTCGCGCAGGTTTTGCAGCAGCGCCGCATCTTCGGCAAAGCGTTCCATCAGGATCTGGCGCGCGCCGTCCAATGCGGCCTTGGTGTCGGCCACGCCCGGATTGTCTACGCCGTCGGTGCTGAAGGCAGGCTTCAGATACTTGGCGGCCTCTTCTTCCGGGTTCAGCGCAGGATCGTTGAGCAGTGCATCGGCCAGCTCGGTGAGGCCGGCTTCGGCGGCGATCTGCGCCTTGGTGCGACGCTTCTGCTTGTACGGCAGGTACAAATCTTCCAGGCGGGTCTTGTCTTCCGCGTGCACGATCAGATCGAGCAGTTGCGGCGTCATCTTGCCCTGTTCTTCGATCGAGCCGATGATCGCAGCGCGGCGGTCTTCCAGCTCGCGCAGATAGCGCAGACGCTCTTCGAGCAGACGCAGCTGCGTGTCGTCCAGACCGCCGGTGACTTCCTTGCGGTAACGAGCGATGAAGGGAACGGTGGCGCCTTCGTCCAGCAGGGCGACGGCGGCGGCAACTTGCACCGGCTTGGCGACCAGTTCGAGAGCGAGACGTTGTTCGATAGAAGGCAACATGTGAAACCCAGTAATGAAAATCAAGCGATGGATGATACGCAATTCATGCGGACGCGCCAATCTTGACATCCGCGAATTGCCTGAAACCTGCGCGCAAACTGCGCTGCGTGAAGCATGAATGCGCTGAAACCGATAACAAAATTACAAATACTGCGGGCTGCGCATCACAACTGCGATGCGCTCCCGCCGCTGCTGAAAAGGGATGCCCTCAGTCAAAATGGACGACCCCGACCAATATCCGCGATAATCTGCGCTTTCCTGCTGATCTCCGGCCCATCCGGCCCTTCTTCGCAACATGTCCATCCGTCTCATCGTCGGTCTCGGCAACCCCGGCCCCGAATACGAACAAACCCGGCACAACGCCGGCTTCTGGCTGGTCGACAATCTCGCCGGCAGCACCCGGCTGGCGCGCGAGCAGCGCTTCAATGCGCTGGCCGCCAAGACCTCGATCCGCGGCAACGAAGTCTGGCTGCTGGAACCGCAGACCTTCATGAACCGCTCCGGCCAGTCGGTCGGCGCGCTGGCGCGCTTCTACAAGATCACGCCGGATGAAGTGCTGGTGGTGCACGACGAACTCGATCTGCTGCCCGGCGTGGCGCGCCTCAAGAAAGGCGGCTCCTCCGGCGGACACAACGGCCTCAAGGACATCACCGCCGCGCTCGGCACCCAGGATTACTGGCGTCTGCGTCTGGGCATCGGCCATCCGCGCAGCCTCGGGCTGCAACAGCCGGTGGCCGACTTCGTGCTGCATCGGCCGCGCAAGGAAGAACAGGCGCTGATCAACGAGGCGCTGGAAAAAAGCCTGGATGTGATTGCCTTGCTGTGCGAAGGGAAATTTGACGCGGCGATGATGCAACTGCATACGACGAAGTAAAACGCGGGGAGCAGATCAGAGCGCATCGGAGCCGACCTGGAGCCGATGCGCACTCAAGCCAAGATGGGATTTCCGGAGGCGCCGGAAATCCCATCTGCGTTTTGAGCGTCTTAACTGATCGTCTTATCAGATCAACTTATTTGATCGAGGACAGCTTCTGTTCCAGCGCCTTGGCGTCGATGGCGCCCGGAATGCGCGAGCCGTCGGTGAAGATGATGGTCGGCGTGCCGGTCACTTTCATTTTCTTGCCCAGCGCCAGAATTTCTTCATGCGGCGCGGTGCAATTGGCTGGCGCGGCCGGCGCTTCCTTGCCGTTCAGCATCCAGTCCGACCAGGCCTTGCTCGGGTTGGAGGCGCACCAGATGTTGCGCGACTTCACGATTGAATCCGGCGCCAGGATGTTGTACTGAAAAGTGTAGACGGTGATGTTGTCGACTTTTTGCAGGGTTTCGTGGAAGCGCTTGCAGTAACCGCAATTCGGATCTTCGAAGACCGCGATATTGCGCTTGCCGTTGCCCTTGACGGTCTTGATCGCCTTGTCCAGCGGCAGGCCCGAGAACGGCACCTTGTTGATCGCTTCGATCTTTTCCTTGGTGTAATCGCGATAGCTCTGCGCGTCGACCACGCGACCGATGAACAGGTATTGCGCCTTGACGTCGGTGTAGATCACGTCGCCGTCGATCTGGATTTCATAGAGGCCGGAGTAAGGCGTCTTGGTGACCGAATCAACCTTGGCGCCCTCGCCCAGACGCGGCTCGATCAGTTTCTTGATGGTGGCTTCTGTGCTGCCGTCAGTCGCGGACTGCGCGTGTGCGTTGACTCCGACACATCCCAGCAAGGCTGCCGCCAGCCCGAAACGACGCAAGGACTGGATCACGCTTGCTGTAAAAATTTTTTTCATAAATATCCTGATTCAAATCAAAACGCGCATGCATTCTTCATTTTTAATGGAGGCGCTCTTCTATGTTTTGCCTGGCCTGTGACGCCGGGCAATCAGCACGATACAGCTATTTTCAGTTTTTATTTACCGACCTGCATCACTACTCCAGCGCCGGCCAACATCCGGCGCTGCAAATCATTTCCCGAGCGCATGCCCGATCAGACGCCGCTTTAGGACAGGCAAGCTGTTCACCAAGTTCATTCCGAGATTGCGCGCCAGCCGCAGCGGCTCGGCGTCGCTCGCAAACAGACGCGACAGACTATCGGTCGCCAGTTGCATCAGCAAGACTTCTTCCTTGCGCGCCCGCGCATAACGACGCAGCACGCGACTGTCGCCGCAATCATATTGCGGCTCGCGCCCGCTCAATATCTTGACCAGCGCCGCCACATCGGCAAAGCCGAGATTCATGCCGTGTCCGGCCAGCGGATGCACCACGTGGGCGGCATCGCCGATCAGCGCCACGCGCTGCGCGATCATGGCATGCGGCTTGATCAGCGCCAGCGGAAACGCCTTGGCCACTTGCGGCTGCAGCGGCGTCAACTGGCCCAGCACCGCACCCGCATATTGTTGCAGACGCTGCGCCAGTTCGGCCAGCGGCAATTGCATCAACCGATCGGCCAGCGCGTCCGGCGCCGACCACACCAGCGAAACACGCTCACCCGCCAGCGGCAACAGCGCGATCACGCCGTCCTGCGCGCTGAACCATTGATGGGCGATGCCGTGATGCGGTAGCTCACAGTGGAAATTGGTCACGATGGCGCGCTGGCCATAGGCACGATAGTCGAGCCCGATATCGCATTGGCCGCGTACCCAGGACTGGCCGCCGTCGGCGCCGACAATCAGCGACGCCGACAGGATCTCGCCGCTATCGAGCTGCAGACCGGCCGCATCCAGACCAGCGCGCAAAGCCACTGCCTTGCCGCGCACCTGGCGCACGTTCGCGAACTTCAATGCGGCATTCAATGCGGCATCCAGATTGCGATCTTCCACGATCCAGGCCAGCGCATCGGTGCGCGCCGAATAGGCATCGAAACTGAGTTGCCCCTTACTGCGCTGACCCTCACCGTCACCATCGCCGAACACGCTCATGTTATCTACCGGCGCAATGCGTTCGGCATCCATCGCCTCCCACACCCGCACCGACGACAGCAGATGGCGCGCGGTATGGTTGAGCGCATACACGCGCACGTCCCAGTCGGGACGAACAGCCGCAGGATCGGGAGCAGGCGCCGGCGGCGCCAGCAAGCTCACGCGCAAGCCGGCCTGCGCCAGCGCCAGCGCCGCCGTTTTGCCGACCGCGCCGTTGCCGACGATGCAAATATCCGAGCGCGCGTTGTTGCCGGCGACAGACGAAGAGGAAGAAGATGGTTCGAATCCGTTCATGGGAATGCATTATAAACGGCCTGAGAAAACTAATTTATTGAAAGCTCTTGCATAATTTTTTTTCTTTGCTATACTCTTTCGTCTTGGCCTGGTAGCTCAGTCGGTAGAGCAGAGGATTGAAAATCCTTGTGTCGGTGGTTCGATTCCGCCCCGGGCCACCAAGAATTAAAAAACGCCAGCCTTCGGGTTGGCGTTTTTGTTTTTGCTGCGGGAAATCGCAGCATCCGGAATCTGCTTTCTGCTGCTTTCACACACTCCGTTTTATTTTCTGCACTGATTCTCTCCTCCTTCGGCGCCGCTCGTTCGGCCCGACCAAGTTCTTCAGGTCTAACTGAATCTGAGCCTCCCTTTGCGCGCTTTTAGCGCATTCCTCACACGCCCGGCATTGCTCGATCTGCCGACCCGCATGAGGCAACACCAGCATCGCCAGAACAGCAACGTACAAAAAGGCGGCCGCACATCCCTTGCAACATATTTTTTGTCATTTCGACATGCAATCGAACGCCACTGCAGGCAAAACGGGCTGAATGCAGCGGTTGCTCAAGGCACATTTCCCCCTCTCTTCGCCGCAACAACTTGAAAATTGGTCGCATATAATCAAGTCATTCTCTTTGCGCCATCCGGGCCATCCGAATACTGCCTGCGAAAAATAAAATACAGCATGCGCTTCATTCCAGTCGCATTGATTCTTGCCTTGCTCATGAGCCTTGCCGCTTGCGATAAAACCGAGCCGGAGCCTCTGCCTGCGCCGAAAACAATGGAAAGCAAAGTTGCCTCCAAGGCCGGCATCGCTGCGGCGCTGCATGTCGAAGCGGAGAGAGCCTGCAAAGCGGCAGGCATTGCCGATGTCGGCCAGTGCGCCGATTCACAAGCATCCAAGTTACGTGAAAGTAACGCTCAAAGACTGGCCGTCGTTGCCCAGCAGCAGATCAAACGATACTTTGACTTTTGCATGACCGAGTTCCCCGCGTCTTACTGCAACGTCATCCTCGCGCGAGCCATCGGCATGGCAGTGGAAACGCATGTGGTCAATGACGATTTCGATTATTGAGCGGAATCGAAGCGCTCATCGCTCGCCATGATTTTGCGGTACGAGCAGACGAAAAAAAACGCCAGGCGATCAAGCCCGGCGTTTTTTTATTGCAGATGCGATATCGCTATGCGAGGCCGCAGCAAGGAGCACGAAGTCACGCTCCGTCACCGCCCCCAACTCAACTCGCTTACAGCGCCATATCCGATGCAGCATTGCCCTTCACCGGCTTGGTGCTGCCCGATGCTGCCGGTTGCGGCGTGACCGTACGGTCGATTGCCGGCGGCGGCGTCAGTTGCAGAATCTGGCTGGTGTAGGTCCATTCCTGGAACACCTGATCCGGGCTGTCATTGAGCTTGGTGCCGTAGCTCGGCACGATCTGACGGATCTTGGCTTGCCATGCAGGCGTCGCGACCTTGTCCTTGAAGACGCGTTCCAGCACGCTCAGCATGATAGGTGCAGCCGTCGATGCCCCCGGCGAGGCGCCCAGCAGGCCGGCAATGCTGCCGTCCTTGGCGCTCACGACTTCAGTACCCAGACGCAGTTCGCCGCCCTTCTTTTCGTCGCGTTTGATGATCTGCACGCGCTGGCCAGCTTGCCACAGACGCCAGTCTTCCTTCTTCGCATCCGGGAAATATTCCTGCAAGGCCTTGAAGCGATCGTCGTCGGACAGCATCAGCTGGCCGGCCAGATACTCCACCAGCGGATATTGCTCGACGCCGACCTTGACCATAGGCCAGACGTTATGCGTGGTGGTGCTGGAGAACAGGTCGAAGTAAGAACCTTCCTTCAGGAACTTGGTGGAGAAGGTTGCAAACGGTCCGAACAGAATCACGCGCTTGCCGTCCAGCACGCGGGTGTCCAGATGCGGCACCGACATCGGCGGCGCGCCGACCGAAGCCTTGCCGTAAGCCTTGGCCAGATGGCGCTCGGCGATGGCCGGATTGTCGGTCACCAGGAACGAGCCGCCGACCGGGAAGGCTGCGTATTCTTTGGCTTCCGGGATGCCCGATTTTTGCAGCAGACGCAGCGCGCCGCCGCCAGCGCCGATGAACACGAACTTGGCGTCGGTCTGCACGCTGGAACCATCTTTCAGGTTCTTGTACGAAATACGCCAGGTGCCGTCCGCATTACGCGTGATGTCCTGCACTTCGCTCGACAGCTTCAGCGAGAAATTCGGCAGCGTCTGCAGATGGCCGACAAACTGGCGCGTGATCTCGCCGAAGTTGACGTCGGTGCCGATCGGCGTCCAGGTCGCGCCGATGCGCTGATTGGCGGCACGGCCTTCCATCATCAGCGGCACCCATTTCTTGATCTGCTCCGGATCTTCCGAATACTGCATGCCGCGGAACAGCGGGCTGGCCTGCAGCGCTTCGTAACGCTTCTTCAGGTATTTGATATTGTCGTCGCCCCATACGAAACTCATGTGCGGCGTCGAATTGATGAACGAACGCGGATTCTTCAGCACATTGTTCTTGACCTGCCAGGACCAGAACTGACGCGAAATCTGAAACGCTTCATTGATTTCGATGGCCTTGGCGATCTCAACCTTGCCATCCTTGTTTTCCGGTGTGTAGTTCAGTTCGGCCAGTGCCGAGTGACCGGTGCCGGCATTGTTCCAGCCGTTCGAACTTTCCTTGGCGACGCCATCGAGGCGCTCCACCATTTCCATCGTCCAGCCGGGTTCAAGCTCATTGAGCCAGACGCCCAGGGTGGCGCTCATGATGCCGCCGCCGACCAGCAGCACATCCACTTTTTTGACGTCGGCGGCCTGCGCCGGCAACACCAGCAACGAAAAGACAAAACCCAGCAAGGCCAGGTAGGATTTTTTTAACATTATCGAATCCACATTGAATAAATGACATCCGCGCACCATGCTCCGGTCTTCAGACAGTCCCGGCACTCCCTCACGCATGGCGGCTGGCGCGCATGAAGAAAAACGGGGCTATCGACAGCCCGATCCACGGAAGAACAGGAGTATCGCGACACAGGGCGAACCCGGCGTCAGATTGGTATGAGCTGCAACAACTTTCGGATTTGTACAACAACCGACCTTGGTGTCTCCCGCACAAAAGACTTACGGTCCTTCAAGTCTCCTGCTCCTGCGAATTCCAAGTGCACGGCGAATGGCTGGCACGGTATTGGCTTGGTCGGCGTGCGACCATGGCGCCCATTTAGCGAGGAAAAAATTGCTTTATGGGTCTGATGGGTTCTGACGAATTCAAATGAAATTCAGATCTGGTACATGCGGCGCATGCAAAAACAGCAGCGTTCCCGCAATGCGCAAGATCAAATCAAATCAAGATTTTGCTCAGGCCCGAAGGATATCATGAGTCCGCCCGAGGCTGACGCCGAGAAGTGCACCGCAATAAAAAGCGCGCGTGGATAAATGCAGTCGTCAGAAGTTCAATAGGTAAGACAAGTTGATGCATCGCACGAAAAACTGACTCGCACTTCATGGGGCGAGCCTCCGCTCATCCGCAAGCCATGCACAGCAACAGATTATGGCCGGCTGTACGCGCGCAAAAAATGCATCACTGCCTCTTGAAATTCGCATTTCCGACACACCCCCTCAGAAAAATATTTCCATTAGGAATAAAATACGCATCTTCCTTCGGTCCGCGCCAGCCTCCGATTGAATTGCACAGGTACAAAAAGACAACCGGTTTAGATGGTGGTGAGGACGTCTGTGCTTTGATTTCCGACCCATCCTGCTTTCTTAAAGCGGCGTTTCTGCGTGCCTGTTCTTCTCGACAAAACAGTTCAAAGGAAACGTCATGTCTCAAGAAAAAGAGCCAAGACGGCGCTTTTTGCGCCAAGTCTTGGCTATCGTCCCAGCAACTACGCTAGGTGGAACCACTGCAGTAGCCGTCAGCAATATCGCCTCCGCTGACGCGCCCGAACCCGGTAAGGCACGTGCCTACCAGCCAACCTACTTCAACGCGGCAGAATGGGCATTCATCAATGCCGCTGTCGATCACCTGATCCCCTCCGACCAGTATGGTGCCGGCGCCCTCGAAACAGGCGTGCCCGAGTTCATCGACCGTCAAATGGAAACGCCTTACGGCGCCGGCAAGCTGTGGTACATGCAAGGCCCGTTCCACACCGACCTGGTGCCTGAGCTGGGCTATCAGCTGTCGCTGGTGCCGCGCGATATCTACCGTCAGGGTATCGCCGCCTGTAACGACTGGTGTACCAAGAATCTCGGCAAGGTGTTTGCCGATCTGGACAAGGCCAAGCAGCTCGACGTGCTCAAGCAGATGGAAGGCGGCAAGATCGCTTTCGACGCCCTTCCCGCCAAGACCTTCTTCAGCTTCATGCTGGGCAATACCAAGGAAGGCTACTTCGCCGATCCTATGTACGGCGGCAACCAGAAGATGGGCGGCTGGAAGATGGTCGGCTTCCCCGGCGCACGCGCCGATTATCTGGACTGGGTTGACCAATACAACGTGAAGTATCCATACGGCCCCGTGTCGATTCTGGGTGAAAAGGGCTGATCATGGCGATTAAAAAAGACAAAGTAGATGTGGTGATGGTAGGCCTCGGCTGGACCGGCGCCATCATGGGGATGGAACTGACCGAAGCCGGTCTGAACGTGCTGGCACTGGAACGCGGCGACATGCGCGACACCAATACCGACACGCCTTATCCGAAGGCCGTCGACGAGCTGAAGTACTCGGTGCGCGGCGCGCTGTTCCAGGACCTCTCGCGCGAAACCGTGACCATCCGTTACGGCGTGGCCGACACCGCGGTGCCATACCGCCAGCACGGCTCCTTCCTGCTGGGCGACGGCGTCGGCGGCGCAGGCTTCCACTGGAACGGCATGATGTACCGCAATCTGCCGGAAGAGCTGAACATGCGCACTCACCACGAGCAGAAGTACGGCAAGAAATTCATTCCCGAAGACATGACCATCCAGGACCACGGCGTCACCTACGAGGAACTGGAACCGTTCTACGACTTCTCGGAAAAACTGATGGCGGTGTCCGGCAAGGCCGGCAACCTCAAGGGCAAGATCGTCGCCGGCGGCAACCCGCTGGAAGGCGCCCGTACCGATGAATTCCCGACCAAGCCGCTGCAATACCAGTACAGCGCCTCGCTGGTCGAAAAGGCCATGCGCGACGTCGGTTACCACCCGTATCCGGCACCGGCGGCCAACGCCTCCGAGCCTTACACCAACCCTTACGGCGTGCGTCTGGGCCCCTGCAACTACTGCGGCTTCTGCGAAAACTACGGCTGCTACATGTACTCGAAGGCGTCGCCGCAGACCACCATCCTGCCGGTGCTGTTGAAGCGCAAGAACTTCGAAGTACGCACCAAGGCGCAAGTCATCAAGGTCAATCTGGATGCTTCCGGCAAACGCGCGACCGGCGTCACCTACATCGACGCCCAGGGCCGCGAAGTGGAACAACCGGCAGACCTGGTGCTGCTGACTGCATTCCAGACGCACAACGTGCGCCTGCTGCTGCTGTCGGGCATCGGCAAGCCGTATGACCCGGTCACCGGCGAAGGCGTGGTGGGCAAGAACTTCGCCTACCAGTACAACGGCGGCATCAACGTGGTCATGCCCAAGGGCACCCAATTCAACCCCTTCATCGGCACCGGCGCCGGCGGCGTGGGCATGGACGATCTGAACGCCGACCAGTTCGACCACGGTCCGCTAGGCTTCATCGGCGGCGCATCGATCCGTCACGTGCGCTACGGCGGTCGTCCGATCAAGCAGACCGGCACCATGCCGGGCGAGAAGGTTCCCAACTGGGGTTCGGAATGGAAGGGCAGTGTGCAGGACGCTTACCAGCGTACGCTGACCATCGGTATGTCCGGCTCGGTGATGGCCTACCGCGATTGCTATCTGTCGCTCGATCCGACCTACAAGGACGCGAATGGCCAGCCGCTGCTGCGCATGACGCTGAACTGGAAGGAAAACGAAGGCAAGATGCTGACCTACATTGCAGGCGAGATGGAAAAAGTCGGCCAGGCGATGAACCCGGAAAAAGTGGTCAAGGCGGTGCGCAAGACCGGTTCCTCATGGGATACCCGCGTGTATCAGTCGACCCACCTGACCGGTGGCGCGATCATGGGCACCACGCCCAAGAACAGCGTGATCAACAAGTACCTGCAAAGCTGGGACGTGCCTAACGTGTTCGTGTACGGCGCTTCGGCGTTCCCGCAAAACATGGGCTACAACCCGACCGGCCTGGTCACGGCGCTGGCGTATCACTCCGCCAAGGCAATCCGCGAGCAGTATCTGAAAAACCCCGGCCCGCTGGTTCAGGCATAAGAGGATAACGACCATGATCAAGAAACATTTCATCGCCGCTTGTGCGGCAGTCATGACGCTGTCCGCTTTCGCAGGCTCTGCAGCGTTGGCGCAGAATGCGCCTGCGCCCGACCAGCAACTGGTGCAGCGTGGCGAGTATCTGGCCAAGGCAGGCGACTGCGTGGCCTGCCACACCACCAAGGGCGGCAAGCCGTTCGCCGGTGGTCTGCCTATCGTCACTCCCATCGGTACCGTGTACTCGTCCAACATCACGCCGGACAAAACCAATGGCATCGGTAACTACACCGAAGACGATTTCGACAAGGCCCTGCGTCACGGCATCCGCAAGGATGGCGCGTCGCTGTATCCGGCCATGCCGTATCCCTCGTATGCCAAGGTCAAGCCGGCCGACGTGAAGGCGCTGTATGCCTACTTCATGAACGGCGTGAAGGCCGATCCGACGCCGAACCGCAATGTCGATATCGTCTGGCCCTTGTCGATGCGCTGGCCGCTGTCGATCTGGCGCAAGGTGTTCGCGCCGGCCGTGGCAATCGACGGTGGCGACGACAGCAACGCGCTGCTGCGTGGTCAGTACCTGGTCGAAGGCCTGGGTCACTGCGGCGCCTGCCACACACCACGTGGCGTGGGCATGCAGGAAAAGGCGCTGACCGACGACAGCACGCAGTTCCTGTCGGGCGGCGTGATCGACGGCTACCTGGCCAACAATCTGCGTGGCGACGCGCGTGATGGTCTGGGCACCTGGAGCGAAGCCGACATCGTCACCTTCCTGAAGACCGGCCGCAACACCCATTCCGCAGCATTCGGCGGCATGGCGGATGTGGTCGCCAACAGTACGCAATACCTGACCGATGCCGATCTGACGGCCATGGCCAAGTACCTGAAGTCGCTCAAGCCGGTGAAGGAAGGTGTTGCACCGCTGGCCTATGACGAGAAGACCCATCAGGCACTGCGCAAGGGTTCCGACCAGAGTCCGGGCGCGATGGCGTTCCTGAACAACTGCGCCGCCTGCCATCGCAGCACCGGCAAGGGCTGGGATGAGACTTTCCCGCATCTGGCGCAGAGCGCAACGGTGAACGCCGACAATCCGGCTTCGCTGATCCGCATCGTGCTGGAAGGCGCGGAAATGCCGTGGACCCACAAGGCCCCGACCCAGTTCGCCATGCCTGGCTTCGCCAGCCGCATGTCGGACCAGGAAGTGGCGGACGTGGTGACCTTCATCCGCAGCAGCTGGGGCAACCAGGCGTCGGCGGTGACGGCAGGTGACGTCGCCAAGGCGCGCAAGGAACTGCCGAAGACGGTTGCATCGACGGGATCGGCTCCGGCTCCCGTCAAGCCTTAAGTCCGGCTCGGCCGGTGGCGCCGGTCCGGTAAGGGCGAGCGCTGTCGGCGGAATTTCCGGATGGTAGTACCGCAGCAAATGCAACGAACGCAATAAAGAAGCGCAAGAACCGCAGCAAGAAAAAGCGGCCACTCCCGAACGGGGTGGCCGCTTTTTTTTGGATGCGGCGCGCGCCTGATCTCGGTCCGGCGCACCGTCGCCTCCAACAGCAGGACTCACTCAAGCGCATCGACCGAACACGTAATGGCCTTCTGCGCTTCCAGCTCTATCAGCCGGGCCGACAGCGCAGCACGGATGCGCTCGTACGAGCCGCTGCCCAGCACCAGTCGCTTCGGCGCGCGGTCGGCATCGGCGCAGCGGATCATCGCGGCCACCGTTTTGGCGGCGTCGCCGCGTATTGCAAACTCACCCGAAGCAATGGCACGTCTGACATCGCCGGCCGGGGTCGCATCGTAGATTGCCATATTCGTCGGCACGACCAGATTTTCCCCGAAACGGGTGCGTGTCGGGCCGGGCTCGATCACGGTGAATTCGATGCCGAACGGCGCCACTTCCTGCGCCACGGCCTCGACGAATCCTTCTATGCCCCACTTGCTGGCGTGATACAGGCTGAAGTTGGGATAGGAAATCTGCCCGCCCTCCGACGACACTTGCAGAATGCGGCCGCCGCCCTGCGCACGCAAATGTGGAAGCACGGCGCGGATGACCTGAATCGAGCCGCTCAGATTGGTCGCCAGCTGTTGCTCTATCTGCTCATCGCTCAATTCTTCGGCGGCGCCGAATACTGCATAACCGGCATTGCTGACCACCACATCGATCCGCCCCAGCTGCGCAAAAGCGCGCGCGCTGACCTCGCGTATCTGCGCGTGGTCGGTCACATCCAGCTGCGCCGTCCACAAGGTCTGCGGATAGCGTTGCTGCAGATCGTCCAGCGCAGAAGGCTGGCGCAAGGTGGCGGCCACGCGATCTCCGCGCGCCAGCAATTGCTCACTCATTTCGCGTCCGAGCCCGCTCGACGCACCGGTGATGAACCAGGTCTTTTGCATGATGTTTCTCCTTGAAGATTGAATCGCAAGAGCGATCATGCAGTTCAGTATAAGGAGAAATATTGCTGTTACTATCCACCCAATATTGGATGATTTGATGAAATACAGCCATGAATAACAATCCTGCCCTGGACGATCTGACGGCTCTCAGCGCCATCGTCAATCACGCCAGTTTCAGAAAGGCGGCGGATGAGCTGGGCCTGTCGCCTTCGACGCTGAGCCACATGATGCGCGCGCTCGAAAAGAAAATGGGAGTGCGCCTGCTGAACCGCACCACCCGCAGCGTGTCGCCGACCGAAGCCGGACAGCGGCTGGTCAGCCGGCTCGCGCCCATCTTGCAGGATCTCGATCTGGCGCTGGATGAGGTCAATCATTTCCGCGACCGGCCGCAAGGCATTTTGCGCATCAACACCAGCGAAACGGCGGCGCGCCTGCTGCTGCAAAAAGCCGTGCCGACCTTTCTGGCGCGCTATCCGGAGATGTCGCTGGATCTGGTGACCGAGGGCAAGCTGGTCGACATTGTTGCCGCCGGTTTCGATGCCGGCATCCGTCTGGGCGAGTCGCTGCCGCTGGACATGCATGCCGTGCGTTTCGGCGGCGACGTGCGCTTTGTCGCGGTGGCGGCGCCGGCCTATCTGAAACAACACCCGGCGCCACGCACGCCGGACGATCTGCAGCAGCATCAGTGCATACGGATACGCATGCCCAGCGGCAAACCGTATCGCTGGGAATTCGCGCGTCGCCGTCAGGAAATCACGGTGGACGTGCCGGGCGCGCTGATCCTCGATCACGTGGCGCTGATGGTGGAGTCGGCCGTCGCCGGTCTCGGCATTGCCTATGTTCCCGACAACGCCGCCCTGCCCTATCTGGCCAAGGGCAAGCTGGTCACGCTGCTGGACGACTGGTGCCCGCGCATTCCAGGACTCTTTCTTTACTACCCCGGCCATCGTCATGTGCCTTCGGGCTTGCAGGCCTTCATCTCGGTGCTGAAAGAACTTTACTGATGAAGCTCTAATGATCCGCCTGGCGGACTGCCCGGCCAGATCAGCCCCGATCATGTATCCTGCCAAGCCGTCTCAGATTTCCAGACGTTTTCTTTCATTTCCGCAGCACGCCTTCACTTGAAAAATCCCGATCAGCTTTCCGGCGCCTCCAGAACTTCTGCACCTTCCGCTCACAATGCCATCCGCAATGCAACGCTGATCGGCCTGACCGCGATCGTGTTCTGGAGCGCCACCGTCGGACTGGTGCGCAGCATTGCCGAAGCGCTGGGGCCGGCCGGCGGCGCCGCGTCCTTCTTCAGCGTGGCAGCGTTGCTGACCTGCGCCGTGCTGGGTATTCCGCGGCTGCGGCATTTCTCGTGGCGCTATCTGCTGATCGGCGGCCTGCTGTTCGTGAGCTATGAAGTCTTCCTGGCGCTGTCGCTGGGAATGGCGCACAGCCGCGCCGAGGCGATGGAACTGGGCATGATCAATTATCTGTGGCCCTGCCTGACCATCGTACTTGCAGTGCTCACCGGGCAGCAGCGCAGTTCAATGCTGCTGTGGCCGGGCGCGGCGCTGTCGCTGCTGGGCATCGTCTGGGTGCTGAAGGGCGACAGCGCATGGTCGCCGGCGCTGCTGTGGGATCACATGCAGGGCAATCCTGTGGCCTACCTGCTGGCCTTCAGTGCAGCGGCGCTGTGGGCCGCCTATTCGGTCTTCACGCGGCGCTACGGCGGCGGCAAGAGTGCGGTGCCGCTGTTTCTGCTGATGACGGCGCTGGTGCTGTGGATCAAATACGGATACAGCGCTGAGGCGCCATTGCATTTCAGCTGGTCCAGCGCCTTGCAGGTGCTGGTGCTGGGCGGCCTCAGCGCCACCGCGTATTCGTGCTGGAATGTCGGTATTCAGCACGGCAACATGACCTTGCTGGCGGCGGCGTCTTACTTCACGCCGATCTTTTCAGTCCTGCTCGCCAGTCTGTGGCTGCAGACGCAACCCACGCTTTCGTTCTGGCAAGGCGTGCTGATGGTGACACTGGGCTCGCTGATCTGCTGGCGCTCCACGCGGCGCTGACGCCGGGCGGCGACCAACTGCTGCGATTGCTGCAATTTCTCCGATTGCCCTGAAGCATGCATTTTCGTGCCGCCTAGGGAATTCCCCGATGGCGCTGTGGCATCGCGCTGCTTAAAATTCATTCGATGTCGCATTAGCAAGAAATCGCGGGGTATGATGCAGTGGCCGGGCAAGACCAACCGGCCAGGGTTCTCGTACCAGCACAGACAAGTGCACTGCAATCGTAGTTGCAATCGCAAAGCTTCATTGCACTTCCACGTTCCGTGCAGCAAAGCGCTGCACCGATCCGCCCAACAGCGCTGACGCGCCTTGCCGAGAGCCAGGAAAAACGATGACAGTCCAATCCAATCTTGAACAGTTCGCGTCGCACATCTATCACGACCGCACCTTCAATTGCGACACCGCCAAGATCCTGCCCGGCGAATACTATTACACCCACCACGACATGATGATCACCACCGTGCTGGGTTCCTGCGTATCGGCCTGCATCCGCGACCGCGTCAGCGGCATCGGCGGCATGAACCATTTCATGCTGCCCGACGGCGGCGGCGAAACCGAGAGCCCGGTATCGCCCTCGATGCGTTACGGCACTTACGCCATGGAAATCCTGATCAACGATGTATTGAAAGCCGGCGCCCGGCGCGAGAACCTGGAATGCAAGGTATTCGGCGGCGGCGCCGTGCTGCGTGGCATGACGGCGCTCAATGTCGGCGAGCGCAATGCAAAGTTCGTGAAGAATTTCCTGTCGGCCGAAGGCATACGCGTGGTGGCCGAAGACCTGAACGACATCTGGCCGCGCAAGGTGCATTTCTTCCCGCGCTCGGGAAAAGTGCTGGTCAAGAAGCTCAAGCAGACCGACGCCACGCTGGTCAACAGCGAACGCGATTACGCCAGCAAACTGGCCAGCAAACCGGTCGGCGGCGAAATCGATCTGTTTTAAGCGCGCCTGCGCGGGCTCTGTCGCCGCTTTCCGCGCGAAAAGAAAGTTGCGGCAACACGCCACCCACTCCCCTTAGCGCGTAGAATCGCGCCAGCAAACGCTCGTGCATCAGAACTGAATTCGCATGAGGTGTCCGCAAGGCCGCCCACGTGCATCGAACAACCTCACGGCAACACCCTTGATGAACATTCCCGAGCAAAGCAATCTTCTCTGCAGAAAATGCGGACAAAAAACCGGCTGCGGCTTTTCGCCTGCAGCCATCTGGCATTACGCAACCTGCGTCAAATGCCATAACAAGGAAGCCGTCACCGAGCATCTGAAACCGGCTGCCGCCTGACTGCGCGACATCAGAAAACATGCGGCTGCACAGCGCGGCTGACATGAAAAAGCGGAACACTCACAATGAGCGTTCCGCTTTTTTTTATGGCTTCAGCACTGGCTGCCACAGGCGACGATGAGATCGCCCTGCGGCAGGCAAACCCGGAAACTCAGGCCGTCTTCAGCTTGGTCAGGCCCTGTGCTGCGAGGTCCTTGAGCCAGCCCAGACCGGCCGATGTGGCGCCGGCCGGATTGTATTCGCAACCGATCCAGCCCTTGTAGCCCAGCGTGTCGATCAGCTTCAGCAGGTAGGGATAGTTCAGTTCGCCGATGTCCGGCTCATTGCGTTCCGGCACACCGGCAATCTGGATGTGACCGATGCCGGCCATGTCGCGCTTGAGCTTGACGGCGACGTCGCCCTCCACGATCTGGCAGTGGTAGCAGTCGAACTGCACCTTCAGGTTTTCAGCGCCGATCTCGGCACAGATGGCCTGCGCGTCATCCTGACGGTTCAGGAAGAAACCGGGGATGTTGCGCGTGTTGATCGGCTCGATCACCACGGTGATGCCGGCCGATTCGGCCTGATGCGCGGCATACGACAGATTGTCCAGATACACCGCGCGATGCTTGGCGCGATCCTGCTCCGGCTTGATCAGGCCTGCCATCACGTGCAAGGACTTGTTGCCGATCACGGAAGCGTACTTCAAGGCAGTTTCAACGCTGCGCTTGAATTCGTCTTCACGGCCCGGCAGCGAAGCGATGCCGCGTTCGCCGGCAGCCCAGTCGCCCGGCGGCGCATTGAACAGTGCCTGGGTCAGACCATGGGCGTCCAGACGCGATTTGATTTCTTCCGGCTGAAAATCATACGGAAACAGGTATTCGACACCTTCGAAACCATCTTTCGCGGCAGCGGCGAAGCGGTCCAGAAAATCGTGTTCGACATACATCATGCTCAGGTTGGCGGCAAAACGCAGCATCGTGCTCTCCTTGAATGTGGATGTGCGGGATCGGCGACGTGCGCGGATCCGGTTGGGTGACTCTGAATGATAAAGCCCGCAGGCTATTCGCGTGCGGGCTTTGTCTTGTTGCGAATTACTTGTTGACCATCTTCGCTGAAGTGGCCAGCGTCGCGATCGAACCGACCACCAGCATCACCGCCAGCATGTACATGCCGATGGCATTGCTGTGAGTCAGATCCTTGAGGTAACCGATCAGGTAAGGGCTGACGAAACCGGCCAGGTTACCCACCGAGTTGATGGCGGCGATACCCACCGCGGCAGCAGCGCCCGACAGGAAAGCAGTCGGCAGCGACCAGAACAGCGGTGCGCAAGTCAGCACGCCGGCGGCGGCCAGCGACAGCGAGGCGATCGAGATCGCGGTGTTGTCGGCAAACAGCGCTGCGCCGACGAAACCGATGGCGCCCATCAGGGCCGGCACCACCAGGTGCCAGCGACGTTCGCGGTGCTTGTCGGCGCTACGGCCGATCAGGTTCATGGCGACGATGGCGCAACCGAATGGAATCGCGCTCAGCAGACCGATGTGCAGATTGCCGGTGACGCCGGTGGCTTTCACCAGCGTCGGCATCCACAGCGTCAGACCGTACTGGCCCATCACGAACGAGAAGTAGATCAGGCACATCAGCCACACGCGTGCATCTTTGACGATGGCGCCGAAGCTGTGATTGCTTTCCTTGCCGGTCTGGTCATGCGCGATGTCTTCCGCCAGCACTTTCTTTTCGTCGTCATTAAGCCACTTGGCCGACTTGACGTCGTTATCCAGGTAAGCCAGCGTCGCCAGACCGATCAGCACGGCCGGGATCGCTTCGATCACGAACATCCATTGCCAGCCATGCATGCCGGTGGTGCCGTGGAAGGCATCCATGATCCAGCCCGACAAGGGATTGCCCAGAATGCCGGCAACCGGAATGCCCGACATGAACACGGCGATCACCTTGGCGCGACGATGCGAAGGAAACCAGTAGGTCAGGTACAGGATGATGCCGGGATAGAAACCTGCTTCAGCCAGACCCAGCAGGAAACGCAGCACGTAGAACTGAGTCGGCGTTTCGACGAACATGAAGACCGCCGACAGCAGCCCCCAGGTGATCATGATGCGGGCGATCCAGATGCGCGCGCCGACCTTGTGCATCAGAATGTTGCTCGGCACTTCGAACAGGAAGTAGCCGATGAAGAACAGTCCGGCGCCGAGGCCGAACACGGTTTCGCTGAAGCCCAGATCAACGGACATCTGCAGTTTGGCGAAGCCGACATTGACGCGATCCAGATAAGCGATCACGTAGCACAGCATCAGGAAAGGCATGATGCGCCAGAAGACTTTTTTATACAGGACGTTCTTTTCCTGTTCGCTGGCGCTGGTCAGTACGCCGGGGTTGGTTGCGGTGGTCATGCTACGACATCTCCCTAAGTTTCAGGCTGCTCACGCAGCCCTTGGTTGCTGGCGCCTGCTGCGCAGGCTATTGGTTAATTCAATGAGAACGACACGCTCTGGCTGGCATGCGCTGGCAGCAATCGATCCGATGGCGGCCGGCATGTGGCGGGTTCAAAATTGATCAGTCCGGTCTTGCGCCGGCTCAGGCTGCTGCGCTTGATTGTTGGCTTCCCGGTCATGACCACCGGGGCTCTTGTGCGCAGCATCGTGGGGGGGGGGGGGGGGGGGGGGGCCGCCCCCGGGCGGCCGGGCCCTAATAAAAAAAAAGTGGGG
>NZ_JAQQFM010000008.1:0-378429 GCF_046025995.1 Herbaspirillum lusitanum | reverse complement strand
GTAAGTATTCTTCATGGAAGTAAAAAAGCCGCTCTTGAGCGGCTTTTTTATTGGGTGAAATGGCAGTGCTATGCGCTATCAATTTTCCACTTGTGGAGACTCAAGGCGGCGATTTACTTGGTCCCGAAAATCCGATCACCCGCATCGCCCAGCCCCGGCACGATGTAAGCATGTTCATCCAGATGCGAATCCAGCGAGGCGACGTAGAGTTTGACGTCGGGATGCGCGTCCTGGAAAACCTGCACGCCTTCCGGCGCCGCCACCAGTGCGACAAACACGATGTGTTCGCTCGGCACGCCACGCTTTTTCAGTGCATCGACCGCATGCACCGCCGAGTTGCCGGTGGCGACCATCGGGTCGCACAGGATCATGGTGCGGTCTTGCAGGTCGGGCAGGCGCACCAGATATTCCACCGGCTGATGCTGCTCGTTGCGATACACACCGATGTGGCCGACACGGGCTGACGGGATCAGTTCCAGCAGGCCGTCGCTCATGCCGATACCGGCGCGCAGCACCGGCACCACGGCCAGCTTTTTGCCGGCGATCACCGGCGCGTCGTAGGTCACCAGCGGTGTTTCGATCTGCTCGGTGGTGAGCGGAAGATCGCGCGTGATTTCATAGCCCATCAGCAAGGTGATTTCGCGCAGCAGATCGCGGAAGGTGCGCGTCGAAGTGCGCTTGTCGCGCATGTGCGTGAGCTTGTGCTGGATCAGCGGGTGATCGAGGATGTACAGGTTCTTGAAGCGAGGATCGTGTCTCATGATGATGGGCGGTGAGGGGTGATTGAAGTGGTTGCGTCGATTGTCGCACAGCGGCTGTATTTGCGGCCCGGCGACGGGATTGCCTGCTGCGTAGTGTCTATCTGCGCCCGAACATCATCTGCTCGGCCAGCATGCGTTTGGCCGGCGCCACTACGTCGATCACGCCCAGCGACAATCCCAGTAGCGCTTGCGGTAACGAGCGGTCCGAGCTGCTGGCGAAAATGCGGGCCATGGTGTCGGTGAGGTTAACGGTCCAGTTCCGGTCGGTGCGACGCGCCTTTGCAAATTGCGGCAGCACGCTGGCGAAGTCGGATGCCGATGATGTTCTTGCCGCTGCATCTGCATCGTTCGCGTGCTTCGGCGTGCTCGACGGCTGTGGGCAGCGCGCCAGCAAACCGGCCAGCACCGCGGCATCGCGCAGCCCCAGATTGAAGCCTTGGCCTGCGACCGGATGCAAGGTCTGCGCCGCGTTGCCGATGGCAACCACGCGCGTCGATGCCTGCGGCTGCGCATTCAGCCCGAGCGGAAAACTATTGCGTGGACTGACGCGATCAAAACGCCCGAGCCGTGTGCCGAAGGCGCGTTCAAGCGCTTCGTAAAAACTCGTGTCGTTCAGGGCCAGCAAGTGCTGCGCGGTATCGGGGCGTACACACCAGACCAGCGCGTAGCCGTCGTCTTGCGGCAACAGCGCCAGCGGACCCTGAGCGGTGAAGCGTTCGAAGGCGCGCAGCGCCAGCAAGCCGCCGGCGGCATCGGCATGCACTTGCGCGACGATGGCGATCTGTTCGTAGTCGCGATGCAGGCTCTTGGCGCTTTGTTCGGAGAACACGCCGCCTTCGGCCTGGATGGCAATGCCGGCAGTCATGCCGGAGCCATCCCGAAGATGTAGCAGCACATCGTTGTCGCGTTCTTCGATGCGATCCACTTGCGCCGGCCGCAGCATGCGTATGCCGCTGTCGGCCACGGTCGCGTGCAGCGCGCTGCTCAGTACGCCGTAGCGCGTGACATAGCCGAGTGCCGGCAGATCGTATTCGCTACGGTCGATCAGCGTGCGACCGAAGTGGCCACGACGTGAAACGTGGATCTGGTGAATCGGATTGGCTGCGCCGGCGATGTCATGCCATGCGCCGATTTCCTCCAGCAACTGGCGGCTACCGTAGGAGAGTGCGATCGAACGTGGATCGTGCGCGGCCTGTTGCGCTTCCTTGGCATCGATCAGTGCGATTCGCGATGCGGCAACACCGCGCTTGAGCAGCAGCGCGGCCATGCTCAAGCCGACCGGCCCGGCGCCGCAGATAGCGATGTCGATACCGGAGTTGGCGGTAGCGGAGGTGCTTGCGTCAGATGACGCCGGACTGGATTGAGTCATGGCTGTATCCATTGCTGGACTGGTGATGCGGGATGAGCAGGGGGCTAGTTCAGTGCAACTGCTGGCGACAGATTTGCGTGCGATTGCATTCAGGCGGGAGCCGAGACTGCCGCCTGAAAATATCAGCCGCGCATCAGCGCTTCGATGTCATCGACCCTGGTCGGTACGCCGGTGGTCAGAATTTCGCAGCCGTCAGGCGTGACATGTGCATCGTCTTCGATGCGGATACCGATGTTCCAGTATTTCTCCGGCACGCCTTCGCCGGCGCGTACGTAGATGCCTGGCTCCACCGTCAGCACCATGCCCGGTTGCAGCGTGCGCCATGGCTTGTTGCCGTTGGCGTCGGGCGCATCGCGGTATTCGCCGACGTCGTGCACGTCCATGCCCAGCCAGTGGCCGGTGCGGTGCATGTAGAACTGGCGGTAGTCGCCTTTCTCCAGCACGTCTTCCAGTGAGCCGACCTTGTTCTTATCGAGCAGGCCGGTATCGAGCATGCCTTGCGCCAGCACGCGCACAGCTGCATCGTGGCCGTCCATGAAGCGTTTGCCCGGTGCAGTTTCGGCAATCGCTGCGGCTTGCGAGGCCAGCACGATTTCGTACAGTTCCTTTTGCGGGCCGCTGAATTTTCCGTTCGCCGGGAAGGTACGGGTGATGTCGGAGGCGTAGCTGTCCAGTTCGCAACCTGCATCGATCAGTACCAGGTCGCCGTCCTTCAGTTCGGCGTCGCTGGCGCGGTAGTGCAGCACGCAGGCGTTGGCGCCGGTGGCGACGATGGAGCCGTAGGCCGGATACTGCGAGCCGTTGCGACGGAACTCGTGCAGCAGTTCCGCTTCCAGATGATATTCGCGCAGGCCCGGGCGCGAGATGCGCATGGCGCGGCAATGCGCTTCGGCCGAGATGATGCCGGCACGCTTCATGATCGCGATTTCGTCGGCGTCCTTGAACAGGCGCATTTCATCAAGCAGCACATTGACATCGACCACCGCGGTCGGCGCGGCGACGCCGCTGCGGCTCAGCGCGCGCACGCCGTGCAGCCAGCGTTGCAGGCGGTTGTCGCGTTTTTCATCCTGCCCCAGCGCGTAATAAACGGCCGGTGCATCGGCCAGCAGCTTGGGCATGTGCTGATCGAGTTCTTCGATGGCGAAGGCGCGGTCGAATCCGAAATGCTGTTGTGCCGCTTCCGGGCCGAAGCGATAGCCGTCCCAGATTTCACGTTCCAGATTTTTGTCGCGGCAGAACAGGATGGAGCGGTTTTCCTTGCCGGCGATCAGCACGATGAAGGCTTCGGGTTCGGTGAAGCCGGACAGGTAGTAAAAATAGCTGTCGTGACGATACGGAAAATCGGCGTCGCGATTGCGCATGACTTCGGGCGCGGTCGGGATGATGGCGACGCCGCCACCCTGTGCTTGCATGTGCGCGATCAGACGGGCGCGGCGGGCTGAATAGGGTTTCATGTGCGTGGGCCTCCTGGCGGCAGATTCAATTGTTCCAGTTGTTCGACGGTTCCGACGTTGTACCAATCCCCGCGATACAGCTCGCCGCCGACCTGGCCGCGCGCTGCGTATTCGCGCAACAACGGGCCGAGCTTGGCGAAATCGCCCGGCGTCACCGCATCGAACATCTGTGGACGATACACCCCGATGCTGGAAAAGGTGAGCTTCTTCTCGCCGTCATTGCTGACGGAAAAACTGTTCAGTGCGAAATCGCCTTCCGGATGGAAGGGTGGATTCTTGACCAGATACAGCCAGGCGACGTCGCGTTTGTCGGCGGCCAGCGGATTGCCCCAGGGGTCGTTATCTTCGAGCACGGTCTTGACCTGCTCGAAATCGAAGTGCGGGCAATAGATGTCGCCGGCAATCGCGAGGAAGGGCGCCTCCCCCAGCAGATGACGCGCCTGGGCGATGCCGCCGGCGGTTTCCAGCGCCTGCGCTTCCGGCGAATAGTAAAGCTGTGCGCCGAACTTGCTGCCGTCGCCCAGCGTGTCTTCGATCAGTTGGCCGAGGTGGGCGTGGTTGATGACGATTTCGGTGATGCCGGCGCGCACCAATGACAGAATCTGCCACACGATGAGCGGGCGGCCGCGGACTTTCAGCAGAGGTTTGGGACAGGTGTCGGTCAGCGGCCGCATGCGTTCGCCGCGGCCGGCTGCAAAGATCATGGCTTTCATCGGACGCCGGTTCAGAAGGTGTAGCCGAACTGAGGCGCTTTATCCTGCTCCAGTTTCTCGATCAGGCGCACCAGCGGCGTGAAGGCAGTGTAGCGACGTGCGGTCTTGAGCGTGTATTCCATCACCAGCGGGATGTCCTTCAGATAGCCGTCCTTGCCGTCGCGATGATACAGGCGCGCGAAAATACCGAGCACCTTGAGGTGACGCTGCAGGCCCATCCATTCGAAGTCGCGATAGAAATTGTCGACGTCGGGCGCCACCGGCAGGCCGGCGCGCTTGGCTTTTTCCCAATAGCGAATGGCCCAGTCCAGCACCATTTCTTCGTCCCACTGGATGTAGGCGTCGCGCAGCAGCGAGACCAGATCGTAGGTGATCGGGCCGTAGACGGCGTCCTGGAAATCCAGAATGCCCGGATTGCCGGTGCCGAGCACCATCAGATTGCGCGAATGGTAATCGCGATGCACGTAGACCTGCGGCTGCGCCAGGTTATTGGCGAGCAGGGTGTCGAAGCTTTTGGTCAGCACCGCGTTCTGTTCGTCGCTCAAAGTAACGTTCAGATGTTTGCCGATATACCACTCGCGGAACAGTTCCATCTCGCGCAGCAGCAGCGGACGGTCGTATTCAGGCAATGCTTCGGGCTTGCTTTGCGTTTGTAAAAGAATCAACGCGTCGATCGCATCCATGTATAGTTTGTGCGCGCTGTCGGCATTGAGCTGATTCAGATAGGTGGTATTGCCCAGATCGGACAGCAGCAGGAAGCCGCGCTCGACGTCCTGCGCCAGAATCTGCGGCACGGAAATGCCGGTTTCAGCGAACAGGCCGGCCACTTTGATGAAGGGGCGCACGTCTTCTTGCGGCGGTGGCGCATCCATCGCAATCAGGGTGTTGCCGTCGGGAGTGTCCACCCGGAAATAACGGCGGAAGCTGGCATCGGCCGAGGCCGGGCGCAGGCTCGCGGACAAAACCGGGGTGGCGTCGAGGGTGTCGAGCCAGGCTTGTAATTGGGACAGGCGCAAATCAGGGGATGAACTAGATGAAGACATGAACTATCAGAGGAATTCGTTTGACGTGGTTGAGTTCCCATATAATAAGGGATTAATTTCAAAAAATCCGCCTGCACGGTGTTTGTCACTCCTTTTCATGATCCGGTTTCCCAAGTCTCTTACTGATCGCTCTGCCCATTGGCGGTTGTCGCGCATCTTTACGTCGGTGGTCATGGTGGCATCTGCCACCAGCCTGCTGCCCCTGACCGTCCATGCGCAAATGGTGATGCCGGAGACCAGCAAATTGCCGGTTGACGACAAGGACGCCCCCGTCAATGTCAGCGCCGAACAGATGACCGGCCGGCCCGACCGCGAGGTCAAGCTGGATCGCGACGTCGAAGTCGTCAAGGGCAGCACCACCATCCGCGCCGATCAGGCCGAATACCGCATTATTCAGGATGAGGTAGAAGCCACCGGCCACGTCTGGATGCAGCGTCTGCAAGACGTCTACACCGGCGACAAGGCGCGCATGAACATGGATTCGGGTGAAGGCTACGTGAACAACCCGACCTACCTGTTCGGCAAGAACGGCGGCCGCGGCAAGGCCGAACGCATCGATTTTCTGTCGGACGATCAGGCCACCGTCAAGGACGGCACGTACAGCACCTGTGAAGCGCCCGATCCGGACTGGTATCTGCAAGCCAGCACCATGGATCTGGACAGCGGCCGTGACGTCGGCACCATGCATTCCGGTATCGTTTATTTCAAGGGCCTGCCGATTCTGGGCGCGCCGATTATGTCTTTTCCTTTGTCCGGCGATCGTAAGTCCGGCGTATTGCCGCCGACCTTTGGCGTGACCAGTACCGGCGGTGCCGAATTGTCGGTACCGTATTACTTCAATCTGGCGCCGAACTACGATCTGACTTTGTATCCGAAATATATTGCCCGCCGCGGTTTCCAATTGGGAGCCGAAGGCCGCTATATGGGCGATACCTATTCGGGTACGACTTTTGTCGAAGGCATTCAGGATCAGGTGACCGGCACCGGTCGTTATTCCTTGTCGTCGATACATAATCAGACATTGGCGCCCGGGCTGACCTTGGCCTGGAATCTGAACAAGGCTTCGGATAACGATTATCCCAGCGATTTTTCACATTCGATTACCGCCAGCACACAGCGTCTGCTGACGCGCGATGTCAGCATGACCTACTCCAGCACCTACTGGAGCCTGTACGGTCACGTCTCCAAATACCAGTTGCTGCAGGACGTGAATAACCCGATCACCGCACCATATGATCGCGTGCCGCAGATCACCTTCAATGGTACGCGCCAGGATATCGGCGGTTTCGACTTCACGACGGTAGCGGACTTCACCCGCTTCAGCAGCGGCGATCTGATCGGTGGCGATCGTATGTACGCCACGCAAAGCGTGTCGTATCCGATCATTCGTCCCGGCTACTTCATTACGCCCAAGGTTTCGCTGGATGCCACCAGCTATCGCTTGAACCACGTAAGTCTTGGTGCCCCTACCAGCTTTACACGGGTGGTGCCGACCTATTCATTGGATGCGGGAATGACCTTCGAGCGCGATGCATCGCTGTTCGGCAGGAACATGACTCAAACTCTGGAGCCGCGTTTGTTCTACGTGAAGACTCCGTATCGTGATCAGAGCCAGTATCCGAATTTCGACTCCGGACTCGCAGACTTCAACTTTGCTCAAATTTTCAGCGAAAACCGTTTCGTCGGGCATGACCGCATCAGCGACGCTAATCAGATTACTGCAGCCCTGACCTCGCGCTTCATCGAAGAGAATGGTCTGGAGCGCCTGCGTATGGCGATTGGCCAGCGTTTCTATTTTGCCGATCCGATGGTGACCATCAGCGGTACTTCGGCGACGACGCTGGGCAGCAAGTCCGATCTCTTGCTGGCGCTGGGCGGTCAGATCACAAAGGAAGTCGGCGTCGACAATGCGGTGCAGTACAGCCAGACCCTCAAGCAAATGGTGCGTTCGAATTTCGGCGTACGCTGGCAGCCGGCGCCGAAGAAGGTGCTGAATCTGCAATACCGGCTGGATCGCAGTACCACCGACGAATTGAAGCAGATCGACCTGTCGGGACAATGGCCGGTGTCGCAACGCTGGTATGCTGTGGGCCGCGTCAACTATTCGTTGCCGGATAAAACTGTGGCCGAAGGTTTGCTCGGGATGGAATACAAGGCCGATTGCTGGGTATTCCGCGTAGTCGCGCAACGTATTCCGACGTCGTCCTCCAAGGCATCGACGTCCTTCTTTATCCAGCTTGAGCTGAACGGTTTTTCCAAGATCGGTTCGAATCCGCTGGACGCCTTGAAGAGCAGCATCCCCGGCTATCAGAACGTGAATCTGCCGGATAGCACTCTCAGCAATTAATTTTTCATGAAGCTATTTCACCATGCGTAATATGCGTACTCCATTTCTAGCAAAAATCAAAACAATGACGGCGTTGCTCTGCATGCTTGGAGTGATCAGCAATGCGCATGCGCAGTTCGCAGCGACCATCGTGCCGGTCTCGCCGACCGAGAGTGCGGCGGAAGCGCCGGCCAAGAGCGGCACCAGCAAAACGCCGGCGAAACCGGCAGCCAAGCCGGCTGCTGCACCGTCGACAGCGCCGCCGGCGGCCGCAACAGCGCCCGTTGCAACGCCTCCGGCCGCGGCCGTGGCTGCAACGTCCGGTCGTTCCGAACCGAAGCCCGTTGACTCCATCATGGTGGTGGTCAACAACGACGTGATTACGCGTCAGGAAGTGGCGGATCGCCTGCGCTCGGTCGAGCAGCGCATGACCGCACAAAAAGTGCAGATTCCGCCGCGTACCCAACTGGTGCGCCAACTGGTGGAGCGCATGATTGTTGAGCGCGCGCAGGCACAGATGGCGAAGGAGAGCGGCATCGTGGTGGATGACACGATTCTCGATCGCGCCATGGCCCGCATCGCCGAGCAGAACAAGCTGAGCATGGCCGACTTCCGCCTGCAGCTGGAAAAGGAAGGCATCGCCTATCCTGCCTTCCGCGAAGAAATCCGCCGTGAAATTCTGACTCAGCGTCTGCGCGAACGTGAGGTGGACAACAAGGTGCAGATTTCGGAATCCGAAGTCGATAACTATCTGGCGGCCGAATCCAACAGCGGCGCCCAGCACATGGAGCTGAACCTGGCCCAGATCCTGGTGCGCGTGCCGGAAAATGCATCGCCCGAACAACTCGCCTCGCGTCGCGCACGCGCTGAAGATGTGATGCGTCAGTTGAAGACCGGCGCCGATTTCGCCAAGACCGCAGCAGCCTATTCCGACAGCAGCGACGCCCTGAGCGGCGGCGACCTCGGCTGGCGCGATCAGGATCGTCTGCCGCAACTGTTCCTGGATGCCGTCTCCAGTCTGAAGCCGGGTGAAGTATCGGCGCTACTGAAGAGCGGCAACGGCTTTCACATTCTCAAGCTGGTGGATCGTCGTCAAGCCAACAACGGCAAGTCGGATGCAGCGCCGGCAGTACAGCAGACGCATGCGCGCCACATCCTGATCAAGGTCAATCAAGTGGTGTCGGCGGCCGAAGCCAAGCGCAAGTTGCTGGAACTGAAGCAGCGTCTGGACAACAATGCCGCCACCTTCGAAGAACTGGCCAAGCTGTATTCGAACGACCTGTCGGCGTCCAAGGGCGGCGATCTGGGCTGGATTTATCCTGGCGACACCGTGCCTGAATTCGAGCGTGCAATGAATGAACTCAAGGTCGGTGAAGTCAGTCAGCCGATCGAATCGCCATTCGGCTTCCACCTGATTCAGGTGGTGGAGCGCAAGACCGACGACGCGTCCAAAGAACGTGCACGTCAGGCCGCGCGTCAGGCCATCCGTGAACGCAAGGTCGAAGAAGCGACCGAAGACTGGATGCGTCAGATCCGCGATCGCGCTTACGTCGAATATCGCAACGACGACAACTGATGTCTTCAGCCTCTGCCAGCACCGCTGCCCTTTCGGGTGATACCGGCGGCATAAGCCGTCCGGTGCTGGCGCTGACCTGCGGCGAGCCTGCCGGTATCGGTCCTGAAATTTCCATACGCGCGGCCTGGGCCTTGCGTACCGAAGTCCGCAGCATTCTTCTCGGCGATGCCGCCTTGCTGGCGCAGACGGCGCAAGTGCTGGATGCCGGCATCCGGATCGCCGCCATCTCGATTCAGGCGTTTCGCAATACCGGCTTGCCGGCGTTTCCGGTGGATTGCCTGACGGTGATCGATTGTCCGGTGGCCGAGCCTGTGATTCCCGGCCAGCTCGATGCACGCAATGGCAAGTCCGTGTTGCAGACTCTGGACCTGGCCGTCGCCGGCGCGCTTGACGGTCACTTCGCCGCCATCGTCACCGCCCCTTTGCAAAAGAGCACCATCAACGACGCCGGCGTGGCCTTCACCGGTCATACCGAATATCTCGCGGAGCGCACCGCTACGCCCCAAGTCGTGATGATGCTGGCCGGCGGCGACGCGCCGCATTTACGGGTGGCGCTGGCGACCACGCATCTGGCGCTGAAAGATGTGCCGGCGGCGATTACCTTCGACAGCCTGTCTCGTACACTGGATATCATCGCCGGCGATCTGCGCCGCAAGTTCGGCATCGCGCAGCCGCGTATCCTGGTGACCGGTCTCAATCCGCATGCCGGTGAAAACGGCTATCTGGGGCGCGAAGAAATCGACGTCATCGAACCCGCCTTGCGCGCGGCTCAGCAGCGGGGCATCGATGCTCGTGGACCGTATCCGGCAGATACGCTGTTTCAGCCCAAGTATTTGCAGGACGCCGATTGCGTGCTGGCCATGTATCACGATCAGGGCTTGCCGGTGTTGAAGTTCGCCAGCTTCGGTCATGGCATCAATATCACGTTGGGCCTGCCGCTGATCCGCACTTCGGTCGATCACGGCACCGCGCTCGATCTGGCGGCTCAGGGCTTCGGTGTTGCCGATCATGGCAGCATGATGGTGGCGATCAGAGCTGCGGCCCAAATGGCTGTGGCCAGCGCTGCAGCAGGAGCTGCATAAGTTGCTCTGGCAGTGCGCAATAGACGCGCGCCATCAGCAATATGCTTATCCGAGCGATACGTCGAACATACTCAGCTACCGTTTGCCGCAAGCCGGCAAACCGCCGCATACCTTTGAATCACCGCAGTCAGACAGAAATCGCAGAACAAGATGAAGCATATTCCCCGCAAACGCTTTGGCCAGAACTTCCTCACGGATGACGTGGTGTTGCACAACATCATCAGCACCATCGGGCCGCAAGCCGATGATGTGATGGTCGAAATCGGTCCCGGCCTGGCCGCCATGACCGCCTTGCTGCTCGAAGATCTGCGCCATCTGCACGTGGTCGAACTGGACCGCGATCTGGTGGTGCGACTGCAAAAGCGTTTCGATCCAGCGCGTTTGCAGGTGCATTCGGCCGACGCGCTGCAATTCGACTTCACTTCGATTCCGGTGCCGGCCGGGAAGAGGCTGCGCGTGGTCGGCAATCTGCCCTACAACATTTCCAGCCCGCTGTTGTTTCACTTGGCCGAGATCGCGCCGCTGGTGCAAGACCAGCATTTCATGCTGCAAAAGGAAGTGGTCGAGCGCATGGTGGCCGAGCCGGGCAGCAAGACCTATGGCCGGCTGTCGGTGATGCTGCAATGGCGCTATCACATGGAGTTGATGTTCGTGGTGCCGCCGGACGCTTTCGATCCGCCGCCGCGCGTCGACTCCGCCATCGTGCGCATGATTCCGCTGGCGCAGCCGCTGCAATGCGATCAGCTGCAACTCGGTCAACTCGTCACCAAGGCATTCTCGCAGCGTCGCAAGGTCATTCGCAATTGTGTGGCCGGTCTGCTGAGCGAGCAGGAGCTGATCGACCATGGTGTTGATCCACAGGCTCGGCCGGAGGCTGTTCCTGTCGGGCAATTTGTTGCTCTCGCGAATTATCTGACGCAACGTCAGGCCTGATCCACGCTGACTGACAGCTGATTCCGGTCAAGTTTTCCTCTGTTTTTCTTCTCCTGCCCGTGCCGCAATTGATTTGCGGCACAAATCCCTCCCTGTCTTTTCATTTCCCGACTCGCCTTTTGTTTAACATCCTCTGAGCTGGCTTGTGTAAGTATTTTGTCAGCAAGTTAATGCCCGCGCCCAAGCCGGACAAATCAGTAAGCCAGCGCACGTGAGCACACAAGAGAAGGTAGCTTCCCGCATCACGATGAGTACGGCAAATGCACGTTCAAGCATGCCTGCCTTCGTTGGCGCTTCGTCATTCGGGATCGTTATCCATTAAAACTTCCGGAGGGAAATATGCGAATTGCAGATCTGAAAATAGGGGCTCGTTTAGGTGCAGGCTTTGGCTTGCTGGTGGTGTTGCTGGTGGCGATGGCGATACTCGGCATCAGCCATCTGGTTGCGCTCAACAATCAGATGAGCGATGTGCTCAATGATAAATATCCCAAGACTCAACTAGTGCACGGCGTCATGGATAACGTCAACGTCATCGCGCGTTCTTCACGCACGATACTGCTTACTACCGACCCGGTCATGATCAAGACAGAGCGCGAGACGATACAGCAGGCCAGCCGCAATACCGCCACCTTGATTGAAAAACTCGACAAGATGGTGACTTCTCCTGAGGGCCGCGATCTGATGAAGGCCACCTTCGATGCGCGCTCCAAATTCAATGCCGCGCGAGACGACATGCTGCGTCTGGAAGAGGCTGGCGTGAAGGAAGAGGCGACCCTGTCCTTGCTCAACGTCGTGCGTCCGCTGCAACGCAACTACATGGAGACCCTGGCCAAGCTGATTGAATATCAGAATCGTCTGATGAAAGAGGCCGGTGAAGATGTCACCAATCAATATCACGAAGCACGCAATCTGATGATTGCATTGAGTGCAGTGGCTTTGATCTTTGCCGGCGTAGTCGCATGGCTGGTCACGCGCAGCATTACCGTCCCGCTGAATCGTGCGGTCGAAGTGGCGGAAACCGTCGCTGCGGGCGATCTGACTTCCGATATCGTGGCGCACAGCAAGGATGAAACCGGCCGGCTGCTGCGCGCACTGCGCACCATGAACGACAGCCTGCTGGACATCGTCGGTCAGGTGCGACGCGGCACCGACACCATTGCCACCGCCTCGACCCAGATTGCTACCGGCAATCTGGATCTGTCTTCGCGCACGGAAGAACAGGCCAGCTCGCTGGAAGAAACCGCCTCGTCGATGGAAGAGCTGACCTCTACGGTCAAGCAGAATGCCGACAACGCCAAGCAGGCCAGCCAGCTGGCGCAGACCGCTTCGCAGATCGCCGAGCAAGGCGGCGCCGTGGTGGGGCAGGTGGTGGAAACCATGAGCTCGATCAATGCATCCTCGCGCAAGATCGTCGACATCATCGGCGTCATTGACGGAATTGCCTTCCAGACCAATATTCTCGCGCTCAACGCTGCGGTGGAAGCTGCGCGCGCCGGCGAGCAAGGACGCGGATTCGCCGTGGTGGCGTCCGAAGTGCGCAGTCTGGCGCAACGTTCCGCCGCCGCCGCCAAGGAAATCAAGCAACTGATCGGCGACTCGGTCAGCAAGGTCGACAGCGGTAGCAAACTGGTCGAGCAGGCCGGCAACACGATGGAAGAAGTGGTGCAGAGCGTGCGTCGCGTCAACGACATCGTCAGCGAAATTTCATCGGCCAGCCGTGAACAGAGCGACGGCATCGAGCAGGTCAATCAGGCCGTCACGCAGATGGATCAGGTCACGCAGCAGAATGCCGCGCTGGTGGAAGAAGCCGCCGCCGCTGCGCAGTCCTTGCAGGATCAGGCCGGCACCTTGCTGAAGATAGTCGGCGTGTTCAAGATCGAGGCCGGTGGCGTGCAGAGGGCGGCTGCTTATGCGCCTGCTTATGCACCTGCTGCTGCGCCGGTGCGCCCGGTGATGCAGGCGCCGCACAGCAGTCCGCCCGCATCTGCGCCGGCCACCGCAAAAAAATTGTCGACGCCGAAAGCTGCTGCCGGCGCTGGAGCCTCTGCAAGTTCCGCCGCATCCTCCGCTGCTGCCTCACATCCATCAGCACATGCCAAGGCAGTCGGCAGCGACGACGATTGGGAGCAATTCTAAGTGTGCAAGAGTGCCTTGCCGTTCCGCTTAAAGCGGCGCTCATTGCACATGATGATCACGCTGAACCGCATCCGGTCTCCGGGCAAGAGGCGAGGCACCGCGTGCGTTCGCGCCTGCATTGCCTGCGAGCCTGAGCGAACAGCGCTACAATCCTGCACTCCGATAAGTTCTTAGGCAAAGGTTCACTATGCGCATTCTGCACACCATGCTCCGGGTCGGCGACCTGCAGCGCTCCATCGATTTCTACACCAATGTTCTGGGCATGAAGCTGCTGCGCACCAGCGAAAATTCCGAGTACAAGTACACGCTGGCATTTCTGGGCTACGGCAGTAATCCTGAGCACGCCGAGCTGGAGCTAACCTACAACCACGGCGTGGACAAATACGAGATGGGCACCGCTTACGGTCACATCGCGATTTCGGTGGATGATGCCTACAAGGCATGCGATGCGGCGCGCGCATCGGGCGGCAATGTCACGCGCGAAGCCGGTCCGGTCAAGGGCGGCGCTACCGTGATTGCATTCGTGACGGATCCCGATGGTTACAAAATCGAGTTCATTGAACGCAAGGACTGAGTTGGTTGTTTGATCTTGTTTGACGCTGCATGCACAGGCATGCAGCGCAATGAAGCTGCGAAAAAACTGGTGAAGAAGCCAGGAAAGCGCTGCGGGACGGAAGATGGAAATGAAGCCGGATCAGAAGATCGGCAGGGTTTCCGGAGCGCTGTCTCGCAGCGCTTTTTTTGCCATTTCGAATTCCGGAAAGATCGATTGCACTGTGGCCCAGAAGCGCGGGCTATGGTTCATTTCGCGCAGATGCGAAAGCTCATGCGCGATCACATAATCGATCAGCGGCAGCGCGAAATGCATCAGGCGCCAGTTCAGACGGATGCGGCCATCGGCCGTGCATGAACCCCATTGCGTGGTGGCCGAAGACAAGGCGAATGACTGATAAGTCACACCGAGTTTCTCCGCATAAACAGGCAGACGCTGCGCAAACAACTCCTTGGCGCGTGCCTGTAGCCAGCCCTGCACGCGATCCTTCAGCTGTTGCTCGCTGGCGTCTGCCGGCAGGCTGATCACCAGTTCCTGCGCCGCCTCATCGTGGCTGATGCCCAGACTCTGGCTGGCGCGTATGCGCAGCACCACATCGTTGCCCAGATACGGCAGCGTGGCGCCGTCGCGCCATTGCATCTGCGGTTGCAGACGGCGTGCGGAACGCTCGCGGCGCTCGTTAAGCTTGGTGAAAATCCAGCGTTGTTTTTCGCGAATGGCGTTTTCAATTTCACCCAGCGTCACCCATTTCGGCGCAGTCACGCGCAGACCCTCATCGCTGATCAGGAAGCCGATGGTGCGGCGCTTGGAGCGCAGCAGGGCGTAGTCCAGCAGATGCTCGCCCAGCTGAATGCGACGCTGGCCATCGTGCGGACGACCGGGCGGCGGCGTCGGAATGGTCGGCGCCAGCAGATCGGGAATGCGTTGCAGGGAAGGAGAGGGCGACGGTGAAGGCGGTGCCGCCGATTCCCGAACTGGCTCAGTCGATTCCGGGGCGAAGAAGTCCAGCTGCAGCGTGAGCTGGTTCGGATCGGGTTGAGTGTGACGAAGCAGTTTCAAGGAATCGTGTGCGTCTTGGTCAGGTTGGTTGGCCGGTCGGGCGCGTGGCCTTGGCATCCGGGCTGTCGCGGTAGACTGCCGGTGAAATCACGCGCATCTCGGATTCTATCCAATTTTCAACGCGCTCGTTGACTTCTGCAGGTGTCAGGCCTTCGGTAACAATCGGTTTGCCGATGGAGACGATGATCGTGCCGGGTTTTTTGATAAACGATTTCTTGGGCCAGCATTCGCCGGCATTCATGGCAATCGGCACCGCCATGGCGCCGGTCTCCACCGCCAGCCGGGCGCCGCCCGCCTTGTACTTGCCCTTTTTACCCACTTCGATACGCGTGCCTTCCGGAAACATGATCACCCATTGACCATCCGCCAGACGGCGGCGGCCGTGTTCCAGCACTTGCGCAAAGGCGTCGCGGGTCTTGCTGCGATCGATGGGAATCATGCGCAGCAGAGCAATGCCCCAGCCGAAGAAAGGAATGTAGGTCAGCTCTTTCTTGAACACGAACACCAGCGGGCGCGGCATGTTGATGACGTAGAAGATGGTTTCCCAGGCCGACTGATGCTTGGACAGCAATACCACCGGCGCGTCGGGCAGGTTTTCCTTGCCGCGGATTTCGTAGCGGATGCCGCAGATGGTCTTGGCGGCCCAGATCACGAACACGTTCCAGCGCGAGGTCCAGTAATAGCGCTGGCGATAAGGAAAGGGCGCGGACAGCAGGCAGGCGAACGACCAGATCACGGTGGCGACCGACATGCAGATCAGGAATACCAGTGAACGCAAAAACAGAACGAAACGCAAAATACAATCTCCCATGCCGCAGCATGCATTGTTGTGATGTGAAGAGCGCCGCTATCTGACGATAAAGCGGCGCTGCTTGATGTACTGCACTATACCGATACTTCCACCGGCGACTTCAGCAAGAAGCTGACGACGGCGGCGAGGTCGGGATAAATCAGGGTGCCGGGCGGCAAGCCGCCCTTGTCGCGGGTCTTTTCGCCTTTGCCGGTAAGCACCAGGTAAGGTGCGCAGCCTGCCACGAAACCGGCCTGCAGATCGCGCAGCGAATCGCCGACCGTCACCACGCCGCCGCGCAGGCTGATATTGAAGCGCTTGGCGATTTCATTGAACATGCCGGGCTTGGGTTTGCGGCAATCGCAGTTGTCGTCGGCCGCGTGCGGACAAAAGAACACCGCATCGATATCGGCGCCGACCTGCTGCGCGGCGGTGTGCATCTTCTGATGAATCGCATTAAGCGTCTTCATGTCGAACAGGCCGCGCGCCACGCCCGACTGATTGGTGGCGACCACCACGCGGTAGCCGGCCTGATTGAGGCGGGCAATGGCTTCCAGCGAACCCTTGATCGGGATCCATTCGTCCGGCGACTTGATGAAGGCGTCGGAATCTTGATTGATCACGCCGTCGCGGTCGAGAATAATCAGTTTCATGTGGCGTCCGTTTTCCCTGTGTTTCCGTTGCGGATGTTATCTGCTTGCGTGTTTGCGTCCAGACCTCATGACGCAATGAGCTGGCGATCTGCGCAAGTCGCTCAGGCCGCCAGTTTGGAAATGTCGGCCACCCGGTTCAGCATGCCGTGCAGTTCCGCCAGCAAGGCCTGACGATTCTTGCGCAGTTGTTCGTCTTCTGCATTCACCATCACGTCGTTGAAGAAGGCATCCACATTCTGACGCAATTGCGCCAATGCCTTCAGCGCACCGGCAAAATCGCCCTGCACGAAGGCGGCATCGACCTGCGGCTTGAGCAGCAGCATGGCGGAATACAGACCTTGCTCGGCAGCTTCGCGCAGCAGGCCGTTCTGTACCGCGCCGTGAGCTTCCACGCCTTCGATCTTCTTCAGAATATTGGTGATGCGCTTGTTGGCGGCCGCCAGGGCCTCGGCTTCCGGCAACGCGGCGAAGGCTTGCACCGCGTCCAGACGTTCGACGATGTTGTTCAGTGTGTCGGGTTGCTGAGCGACCACCGCTTCCACTTCGTTCTGCGCATAGCCGCGCTCGCGCAACTGGCCGCGCAGACGGTCATAGAGGAAGCTCAGTACATCGGCGCCCGGATCCTTGAAGTTGCTGTTGCCGGCGAACAGCGCCACGGTTTCACGCAGCAAGGCTGACAGCGACAGCGTCAGGCGCTTTTCGATCAGCATGCGCAGGATCCCCAGCGCGTGACGGCGCAGCGCGAACGGATCCTTGTCGCCGGTCGGCTGCAGGCCGATGCCCCAGATGCCGACCAGGGTTTCCAGCTTGTCGGCCAGCGCGACGGCCGTGCCGGTGGCAGTGGTCGGCAAGGCATCGCCGGCGAAACGCGGCTGATAGTGCTCGGATGCCGCCAGCGCGACTTCATCGCTCTCGCCGTCGTGGCGCGCATAGTAAGTGCCCATGATGCCTTGCAGCTCCGGGAACTCGCCCACCATGTCGGTCAGCAGATCGGTCTTGGCCAGCAGTGCGCCGCGTTCGGCCTGCGCCACGTCGCCGCCCAGCAGCGCGGCGATCTTGCCGGCCAGGGTTTGTACGCGCTCGGTGCGTTGCAGCTGATTGCCGAGCTTGTTGTGATACACCACGTTGGCCAAAAGCGGCACACGATCGGCCAGCGTTTTTTTCTTGTCCTGCTCGAAGAAGAATTTGGCGTCCGACAGACGCGGGCGCACCACGCGTTCATTGCCGCCGATGATGTGTTGCGGATGCGCCGTTTCCAGATTGGACACGATCAGGAAGCGCGAGCGCAGCTTGCCATTGGCATCGGTCAGCGCAAAGTATTTCTGATTGGTCTGCATGGTCAGGATCAGGCATTCCTGCGGTACTGCCAGGAATTCGTCCTCGAACTTGCATGCGTAGACGGTCGGCCATTCGACCAGCGCGGTGACTTCGTCGAGCAGGCTTTCCGGCATCAGCACCTGGTCTTCACCGGCGTGCGCCAGCAGGGCGGCGCGGATGTTTTCCTTGCGATCCTTGAAGCTGGCGATGACCTTGCCCTTGACGGCCAGGGTTTCGACATAGCTTTCCGGCGTGTCGATGGTCAGCGCGCCTTGCGACAGGAAACGGTGGCCTTGCGTGATGCGATCGGCATCCAGACCGAGGATCGCCAGCGGCAGCACTTCATTGCCGTGCAGCGCCAGCAAGCGATGCGCCGGGCGCACGAAATGCACGGTCTGGCCGGCCGCGTGGCCGAACTGACGCTGATAGCTCATCAGCTTGGGAATCGGCAGCTTGGCGAGGCTGTCTTCCAGCGCCGCCTGCAAGCCTTGCGCCAGCAGCGAACCCTTGGCGGTGTAGGTATAGAAAAAGCTCTCGGCCTTGCCGTCCTGCGCGCGCTCCAGTTGATCAGGCGTGATCACCGGGGCGCCGGTCTGGGCAGCCAGTGCAGCCAGTTTCTTGACCAGCGGCGCAGTCGGACGACCTTCGGCGTCAAGGGCGACCGTCACCGGCAAGACCTTTTCGCGGATCGCCTTGTCCGGCGACGCTGCGCGCACATTGCTGATGATCACCGCCAGACGGCGTGGTGTGGCGTAAGAAGTGGCGGCGGCATCGGCTTCGAGATAACCGCGGCTTTGCAGGCCGTTGAAGAGGCCGGCGGCGAAGGCGTCGCCCAGTTTGGCCAGCGCCTTCGGCGGCAGTTCTTCGGTGACGAGTTCTACGAGAAGTGTCTGATTCATTTTTTCTGTCTTGCGGTCGGGCGGCGCGGCTTCAAAGTCTGAAATACGCTTGCTTGAAATGCTGTGCCGCGTTCAATCGGTTTGGTATCGGCAGACCCTGTTGCAGGTCTGCCCGATTTGTCTGCTGTCTGCTGAGTCGTCAGGCGGTTTCGGCCGTTGCCTTCACTTCACCCAGCATGGGGAAGCCGAGACGTTCGCGCGATTCGAAATACGCCTGCGCCACGGCGCGCGACAGATTGCGGATGCGGCCGATGTAGGCTGCGCGCTCGGTCACCGAAATGGCGCCGCGTGCATCCAGCAGGTTGAAGGTGTGCGCCGCCTTCAGAATCATTTCGTAGGCCGGCAGCGCCAGCGGCACTTCCAGCAGGCGCTTGGCTTCGGATTCGTAATTGCCGAACAGCGAGAACAGGAATTCGGTGTTCGAGTATTCGAAGTTGAAGGTCGATTGCTCGACTTCGTTCTGATGGAACACGTCGCCGTAGGTCAGGTGTTTCTTCACACCGTTTTCAACCCACTCAGTCCATACCAGGTCGTACACGTTTTCCACGCCTTGCAGATACATCGCCAGACGCTCGATGCCGTAGGTGATTTCACCCAGCACCGGTTTGCAATCGAGGCCGCCGACTTGCTGGAAGTAGGTGAACTGCGTCACTTCCATGCCGTTGAGCCAGACTTCCCAGCCCAGACCCCAGGCGCCCAGCGTCGGGTTTTCCCAGTCGTCCTCGACGAAGCGCACGTCGTTCTGCGTCAGATCCAGACCCAGCGCCTGCAGCGAACCCAGATACAGGTCGAGGATGTTTTCCGGCGCCGGTTTCAACACCACCTGATATTGGTAGTAATGCTGCATGCGGTTCGGGTTTTCTCCGTAGCGGCCATCCTTGGGACGGCGCGAGGGCTGCACGTACGCTGCGCGCCAGGGCTCGGGGCCGATCGCGCGCAGGAAGGTCGCGGTATGCGAAGTACCGGCGCCGACTTCCATGTCGTACGGTTGCAGCAAGGCGCAGCCTTGGGCATCCCAATATTCTTGCAGCTTGAGGATAATCTGTTGAAATGTGAGCATCTTGTATGAGGCCTGGAAAAGAAAGGGCAGGCGAGGAATTGCTAAACCCTGAATTTTAGCGTTTTTCAGCCTGCTTTAGGGCGGATCTGCTTGGAGGCAGGCCGGTTTGAGGCCGGCTGCTGCAGATAAAGGACTTGGCGGAGTGTCTGCGTCTGCTTCAGGCTGCCGGTCGCGCGGCTTTGTTGCGGCCCCAGGCCAGCAGCAGCATCAGCAAGGCCAGCCCGACCACCAGCTTGTTGCCCAGCAGAATATACGGGGTCTGGCCGCCATAGCCTTGCACCGAAGCACTCAGTACGCCGCGCGTGAACGGCGGCAATTCCTGCAGTCCGCCGTTGTGCGGCAGGATCACGGCGGTGGCGCCGGTATTGGTGGCGCGCAGCATCGGGCGTCCGGTTTCCAGTGTGCGCATTTGTGAAATCTGCAAGTGCTGCGGCAAGGCGATCGAATTGCCGAACCAGGCGATGTTGGACAGATTCAGCAATATGCTGGCCTGCGGCTGGCCGGCGCTGTAGGCGGCGCGCAGATGGCCGGCGATTTCTTCGCCGAACAAATCCTCGTAGCAGATATTGGGCAGCACCCATTGATCTTTCACACCGAAGGGCATCTGCACTGCACTGCCGCGCGTCATGTCGCCCAGCGGGATATTCATCATGTCGACAAACCAGCGGAAACCGGGCGGGATGAACTCGCCGAAGGGCACCAGATGATGCTTGTCGTAACGATAGGGCTGGTTGGTGCTGCTGGTGGCGGCATCGATGCCGAGCACGCTGTTGGCGTACATCCCGGGTCCGTCGGACATCGGAATGCCGAGCGCCAGATGGCTGCCGCTATTGCGTACGAAGGCAGCCAGCCGCGCCAGATATTCCGGCGGTAATTGCTGCGGCAGCAGAGGCACGGCGGTCTCAGGTGTGGCAATCAGATCGGCCGGCGTTTCGGTGATCATTTGCTGATACATGTTCAGCGTCGATAGCAGCGCCTCGTTCGAGAATTTCATTTCCTGCGGCACATTGCCTTGCAACAGCCGCACTGAAATCGGTTTGCCGCTGGGTTGTGTCCATGCGACCGTGCGCAGTAGCAAGCCACCGGCGAGCAGCGCAACCAGCAGCAGTGCCGGCGTCAGCACGGACTGGCGTTGGCGACGCGCCAGCCACAGCAATGCCAGACATCCGGCAAGCATGGCCGACACCCAGCCCAGACCGTAGACGCCGAGCAAAGGCGCAAAGCCGCTGAGCGGGCCGACATTGTGTGCGTAGCCCGAAATCAGCCAGGGGAAACCGGTGAAGATCCAGCCGCGCGCCCATTCCGTCAGGGCCCACAAAGCGGGCAAGATCATCAGCACCGAGATCGCTGCCGAAGAGCTCCAGCGCCGTCGCAGCCAACTGCCCAGCAGCATCGCCAGACCGGCATACAGGCCGACATACGCCGCCAGCAATCCGACCGCCAGCGCCGCCATCCAGCTCGCCATGCCGCCGTAGTCGTGCATGCTGATGTAGAGCCAATGCACACCGGCTGCGCTCCAGCCGAAGCCGTACAGCCAGCCCAGCAGAAAATGGCGTTTGCCATGATCGCGCGGCGTGCTGAGCACCGCGTGCATCAGCCAGGCCAGCGCCAGGATTTGCAGCGGCCACAGGCCGAAAGGTGCGAAGGCGAATACATTGGATGCGCCGCTCAGCAGCGCCAGCAAGGCCGGTACGGCGCCGGGCCAGGCGCGTGCGGTGGCAGCGTGCAAAGAAGCAGCGGCGCCGGAAGCGCCGCCGATGTCGAGATCAGGGGAAGGTGGTTTCACGCGATGCACTGTCGCCGGCTGGCGTCAGAGTTGTTCCTGGTCGGCCACTGCAGGCGGCCGCGATACCAGCAACACATGGACCTGACGCGCATCGGCGCGCAGCACTTCAAAGCGCAGGCCGTCGATGTCGAACTCGTCGCCCTTGCGCGGCATGCGACCCAGATGATTGGCGACCAGGCCGCCGATGGTGTCGGCATCCTCATCCGAAAACGAGGTGCCCAGTTCTTCGTTGAACTGCGCGATTTCAGTCAGCGCCTTGATGCGCCAGCGCGGGCCTTGCTGGCTGTCTTTCAGGGCGAGGATGTTGTCTTCTTCTTCGTCGAAATCGTATTCGTCTTCAATGTCGCCGACGATCTGTTCCAGCACGTCTTCGATGGTGATCAGGCCGGCCACGCCGCCGTATTCATCCACCACGATGGCCATGTGATTGCGATTGGCGCGGAAGTCGCGCAGCAGCACATTCAGGCGTTTCGATTCGGGAATGAAGATGGCCGGGCGCAGCATGTCGCGCACATCGAAGCTTTCTTCCGCGTAGTAACGCAGCAGGTCCTTGGCCAGCAGCACGCCGACCACCTTGTCGCGTTCGCCGTCGATGGCGGGGAAGCGCGAGTGCGAGGTTGCCAGCACTTCCGGCATCCAGGTTTCAATCGGCTTGCTGATATCGATGGTGTCCATCTGCGAGCGCGGCACCATGATGTCGCGCACGGCGAGGTCGGATACTTGAAATACGCCTTCGATCATCGACAGCGCATCGGCGTCGATCAGATTGCGTTCGTGCGCATCGTGCAGAACTTCGAGCAGCTCTGCTCGGTTTTCTGGTTCGGGGGAAATCAGAGCGGTGAGACGTTCAAATAATGAACGGTGGGGTTTAGCGTCAATAGATTTGACGCTACTAGAGTGATCTTGCATGGGGCGTGAGCCTCTGGTCCGACGTAGTTGCGATGAGCCATAGCATACAACAAATATGTGACAAGTCTAAGAAAGCCGGCCCGAGCGCGTGTCTATGCTGCGATTTAGACCTGTAAAAATGAAAGAATTGCGGCGCGGCAATTTATGCGGCGCGAATAGATGTCGATTCGTCAAGCCTCTGGCCGCGGCGAAGCGGCGCGCATCTGTGCGCCGCCCCCGCGCGGGCTTTTCGCTGCTTACTTCTTCATTTCATCCTTGGCCATGCCGTCTTTCGCCATGCCATCCTTGCCCATTGCATCCTTCTTCATGCCGTCTTGCTTCTTGCCCATCTTGTCTTTACTCATGCTGTCTTTCTTCATGCCGTCCTTGGACATGGAGTCTTTCGCCATACTGTCTTTGGCCATGCCGTCCTTGGCCATGGTATCGGCAGCGAAAGCGCCGGAAGCGGCGGACAGCATCAGACAGGCGGCGAGTGTGGAAAGTGCGTTTTTCATCATGATCTCCTGAAGTGGATGAAGTGGAACAACAACAATAAAAAATCCGGCGTTCTGCATGCGACAGCGCATGCATGTGAAAACGCCGCGCTCAACAGCGCCTGTCATTTCAGGCGCCGCCAAACCAGTTGTACCCCTGGTCTTCCCAGTAACCGCCGGGGTAGGTATTCGTAATTTCGATGGCGACGATGTGCTTGGGATTCTTGTAGCCCAGCTTGGTCGGCATGCGCAGCTTCATCGGGAAGCCGTATTTCGGTGGCAGCACCTCGCCGTCGTAGCTCAGTGTCAGTTGCGTCTGCGGATGCAGCGCGGTCGGCATGTCGATGCTGGTGTAGTAATCGTCGCTGCAGCGGAAAGACACGAATTGCGCGCTGAGATCGGCGCCTATCATGCGCAGGAATCCGGCGAAAGGCACACCGCCCCAGCGGCCGATGGCACTCCATCCTTCCACGCAGATGTGGCGCGTGATCTGTTCCGTCTGCGGCAAGCGCTGCAACTCGCTCAGCGACCATGCACGCTTGTCGCGCACCAGTCCTGCGATGGCCAGGCGATAGGCCTCGCCATCGACTTGCGGCACTTCGTCTTCGCCATAAAAAGCATTGAATGGAAACGGCCTGGTGATCATCGACGCCGGATAAGTCGGCGCCAGTTTGTTCGGATCGAACAGCGCAGCCTGCACCTTGTCGTTCATGCGCGAAATCGCGCTCAGCATCTTGTTCACCGATTCCTGTTCGGTCAGTTCGCAGCCGCTCAGCAGACTCAGGCCGCCCAGCGTCAGCGCACGTTGGGTGAACCGCCGACGTGTCGATGACGGCAAGGCTGCGCGTGCATCCTTGATGATCATTTCGGTGTCGAGCGCAGTGGCCTGCATGATGCGTTTTTCGGATTGTGATTTCATCTTGATCTCTCTGCTTTTTCTCTGTGTTTCCGATCAGCGTCCGCGCAGCATGCTCAGCAAAGTGCGCGGCACCAGCGCCACCATCACGACATGCACCACGAAGAAAAACACCAGATAGCTCATCGCACAGAAGTGCACCACGCGGGCGTTGTCGAAACCGCCCATCAGATCGCGCAGCCAGGGGAGTTGCACCGATTTCCAGATCGCCAGACCCGACAGTACCAGCACGATCAGCGCCAGCATCACCGAAAGATAGGCCGACTTTTGCACCGCGTTGTATTGGCGCGCATCCGCATGGCTGAGCTTGCCTTTGAGTGCGTGCAGCAAGTCATGCAGGATGGCGCGCGGTGACAGCGGGAAGAACTTGCGCCACAGCCGCCGCGTGAGCAGATTCATGCCCAGATAAATCAGGCCGTTGATGGCCAGCAGCCACATTGCGGCAAAGTGCCATTGCAGCGCCCCGCCCAGCCAGCCGCCCAGCGTCCAGTCGCGCGGGAAGGCGAAAGAAAAGATCGGCGACGCGTTATAAATGCGCCAGCCGCTGAGCGTCATGATCACCACCGCAAAGGCGTTGATCCAATGTGAAATGCGCAGCCACAGCGGATGAATCGCAGCGCTGTCGGCGCTGGTAACGGATGCTTGCATCGCATACTCCTTGGCGAAGATGTCGCTACGCGCAATGTCGTCCATGTCTGGCGACAGCGCGATGCGGCATGCAGTTTTTATGTTCTTGGATACTGATGCCCGTTGGTCGGAGGCATATGCGGTTTCATTACAGCGGTGGACGAAAAAGATGAAATTTTTTTCGAGGAAGAAATATGCTGAGTATTTCTGGAAAGGCAGGAGGGCGCGGGATATGCCGATATCAGATTTTCTGCAGGGGGCACCTGCAGAAAATTCAGACGGACTCTGCGGTAAAGTGAGTGCCGGAAACCGCGCTGAATAGAACGGGAGTAACAATCCTTACCGCAGCGTCGTCTGAAACCGGACGAAAATAATATGTAAGAACCGGCCTCATCGGCCGACTAACAAGCTGACGAAGCACTGACGCCATCGTTTAACACCAGTCGCCCGGGGGACTGTTCCATGAACTGCAAACAAGCCCATCACGCTTTATGCGAAGCGCAAGATGTCAAATTGCCATTTTTCAGGCGGGTCAGCCTGCGCCTGCATCTGAGCATCTGCGACCACTGCACGCGCTTCGGTGCGCAGCTGGGATTCTTGCGCAAGGCTGTGCGCAAATACACGGACGGCGCCTAAGCCGTCTTGTGGTCTTGTTGGACAAGCAATTTTTCACCGGGCAATTTCCTGTTGCGCGAAAGCCGCGCCGGGTTGGGGCGCGCAGCGGCCATGGGCTGGACAGCAAGACGAACTTCAAATTAATATTGGGAATAATTCTCATTTGTGCGAAATTCGCCTTAAACTTCCCAGCTCATGTCTTCGCCGCTTTCCAGTACATCCGCCGACCAGTCGATCCGGGATCTCTATCTCGGCCATCACTCGTGGTTGCTGTCGCGTCTGCAGCGGCGGCTCAATAATCGTCCCGATGCGGAAGATCTGGCGTCCGAAACCTTCACCGAAATCGTGGCCGGCCCTGATCTGCAGGCGATTCGCGAGCCGCGCGCCTATCTGACCACGATCGCCAAGCGTCTGCTGTTCCATTTCTGGCGCCGCCGCGAACTGGAGCAGGCCTATCTCGACCGCCTGGCGCGCCTGCCTGAAACGCTGGCGCCGTCCCCCGAAGAGCGCGCCCTGCTCAGCGAGGAGCTGGCCGCCATTGATCGTGTGCTGGATGGCTTGCCGATTCAGGTCAAGACCGCTTTTCTGTACAGTCAGCTGGACGGCATGGGGCATCAGGAAATCGCCGACCTGCTGGGCGTATCGCTCAAGAGCGTGGGGCGTTACCTGAAGCAGGCCATGTGCCATTGCTATCTGGCGCAGGCGCAACTGGCGTGAAAGAACTCGACGCGGCCACCGAGCAGGCGCTGGACTGGATGATCCGGCTCAGCGCCGTGCAAGCACCGGCCCGCAGTGCAGACCCGGCGCCAAAATTTCCCGCATTGCCTCATTCGGCACTGGAACAGGAGCAGGAGCGTTTCCGCCAATGGTGCGCAGCTTCCAGCGCCAACGAAGCGGCCTGGCGCAAAGTTTCCGGGCGTTTCGACGGCATGTTCGCCAACATTCGCGAGCTTGATGCGCGTTTGCCCGGTCAGGCCGTCGAAGCAAGGCAGACCTTGCTGCAGCCGCCGCGCCGCCGCTGGATCGGCAAGGTGCTGGGCTTGTCCGCAGCAACGGTCGGCGCCGGCATTTATGTGGATCGCAGCCAGCCGCTGTTTGCGCTTGGCGCCGATCTGCACACCGCCACCGCGCAGCGCGCCAGTTTTACGCTGCCTGACGGCAGCAATCTCAAGCTCAACGCGCGTTCAGCCGTCGATCTTGCCTTCGACGGCAATTTTCGCCGGGTGCACCTGCGGCAGGGGGCGCTGATCGCCCGGGTCGCCGCCGATGCGGCGCGTCCTTTCATCGTCGAAACCGAACATGGCACGGTGCGCGCCCTCGGCACCCGTTTCATGGTGCGCGTGGACCGGCGCAGTAGTTTTGTCGCCGTCCTGGAGCATGCGGTGGCGGTACGCGCGGCCGATGATGGATTGAATGCGGCCAGCGAGCTGAGCCAGGGCGAAGGTGTCGATTTTGACCGCAGGGGCGTCTCCGCCCTGCAGCAGAATCAGAGCGGCCAGGCGGCCTGGGGCCAGGGCTGGGTAGAACTGCTGGATGCACCTTTGCCGCTGTTGGTGGACAGCTTGCGGTCTTATTACCCCGGCCATATCCATGTGTCGGATGCTGCCCGGAAGGTGCGCGTGCAAGGCGTATTTTCGCTGGACCAGCCTTTGCGCACGCTAACCGCATTGCAGGAAACCCTGGCCGTGGATGTGCGCCACTTTGGCCAGTTTCTGGTGACCATCGATTGCCGCTGAGGCAAGCGCGAGTCTTTCCCGGGCGCCGTTGCAGCAGCCTGCGGATCTTCACAAAGATGGAATTCAAAAATAAAACGCAAAAAGCCTGTCCGATTTTTCTCCTTCGTTACACATAGTGAGAGAAATTCATCAGGCGGGGAGATTCATGGTTCGGCAGGAAAGGGGGCGCGTCTTGTGGCGCGTGATTGCAAGGGCGATCGCAGCAGCCGCGATGGCGGCGCACGGCGTGCACGGGCTGAAACACTGGCTGCTGGCCTTGCTGCTGGCCGGCGCGCCAATGCTTGCGCATGCACAGAACCCTGTGCCGTTGCCCCCTCATCCGGCCGCGCTGATCAATTTCGATATTCCTGCCGGCCCGCTGTCCGATACCCTCAACCGCATTGCCCGCGAGAGCGCTCGCATCATTTCGGTGACGCCTGAGCTGGTGCGGCCCTATCGCGCTGCCGCGGTGCGCGGCCGCTTCGATGCAGAACAGGCGGTGCGCCTGGCTTTGAACGGTACGCCGCTGGCCTTGCTGGTGACCGCCAGCGGCAGTCTCAGTGTGCAGGCCTTGCGCCGTAGCGGCGCCGAGGACGGCGCTGCTGCTGCCGAGTTGCCGACGGTGATCGTACGCGATGTGCACGCACGCGAATTGCGTGAAGACAATGAGCAGCGTTCCGCAAGCTGGATCGAGGCCGGCCAGAAAGGGCCAGGTCGACTTATTGAATTGCCGCAAGCGGCAGCAGTCGTTACGCGCGCGCAGATGGATGAGCAGGGGGGCGCCACCTTGCAGGATGTCTTGCGCTACAGCGCCGGCCTGATCGGTACGCGCGGCGTCAACTTTACCGATGACTCATTCAACATGCGCGGTTTCGCCGCCGGGCTGGCGACCTCATCCAACACCCCGGTGTTTCGCGACGGCTTGCGCCATGCGCCGACGATGTATGCCTCTACGGTTGAGCCTTACGGTATAGAGCGGGTAGAAATCCTGCGGGGGCCGGCGGCGGTGTTGTATGGGCAGAGTTCGCCGGGCGGCATGATCAATCTGATCACCAAGCAGCCGCCGGCGGAAGCCTTGCACGAGGTCGAACTGCAAGCCGGCAGCGATCGTCATCGCCAGCTTGCGCTGGATCTGGGCGGGCCGATTGCGACGGCCGCCGACGCCGCATCGGCAGCCGCTCCTGAATGGCGTTTTCGCCTGACCGCACTGGCGCGCGAGGCCGACAGCGAGGTCGATTATGTCGGCAACGCGCGCCGCTACATTGCACCGGCACTGAGCTGGTCGCCGTCGGCTGCGACTTCGCTGGATTTGCAGGCCAGCTATCAGCGCAGCCACACGCGCTACAACTGGGGCTTGCCGGTCGCGGGTACCTTGCTCGCCAATCCGAACGGCGAATTGCCGGCCAATCGCTACACCGGCGAGCCCGGCTTCGATCGCTTCGACACTGAAGTTTCGTCGCTCGGCTATCTGTTGCGACATCGCCTGGATGAAGTCTGGAGCTGGCATCAGAACCTGCGCTATTACGACGGATCGATGCAATGGAATTCCGCCTACGGCACGGCATTGCAAGCCAATCAGCGCTTGCTGGATCGCTTCGCATTTGTACGCAACGACAGTTATCGGATGCTGACCGTGGACAATCGCATCCAGGCAGAATGGCGCAGCGGCGCCATGGAGCATGACCTGAGCATCGGCGTCGACTACGCCCGCACCGCCTGGGTCCGGCGCGAGAGTCGCGGCAGCATCGGCGCGCTGGATCTGTTTGATCCCGCATATGGCCTTGCGCTGGCCGCCAACATCAGGCCGGCACGCCAGATCGATTCGGTCGAGACGCAGACGGGGCTGTATGCGCAGCACCGCATTCGCTTCGATCAGCATTGGGTCTTGCTGCTGGGTGCACGTCGTGACTGGATCTCAAGCGACATCTTCAGCGTGCTCAATAATCAGCAGCGATATTTGTCCGATCAGGCTTTCACCACCCGGGCCGGCCTGCTGTATCGCACAGCAGCGGGTTATGCGCCATATCTGAATTTTTCCACTTCATTCGAACCCGAGTCCAGCAGTGTCGATTTCAACGGCAACAGTTTTCGGCCCACGCGTGCGCGACAGATCGAAGCCGGGCTCAAATACGAAGCGCCGGATGGCAAGGCCAACATGACGGCAGCCTTGTTTCACATCCTGCGTCGCAATGAATTGACCGACGATGCGCAGCACCCCGGCTACTCGCAACAGACCGGCGAGACCCGCTCGCGCGGCGCCGAACTGGAGGCGCAGCTGCAGCTGGATCGCCGCTGGCGCGCGCTGGCTTCCTACACCTATATGGATGCGTTGATCACGCGCAGCGAAAACGGTGATGCCGGACGCTCGCCGTCCGGCATTCCGCGTCATGCGCTGGCGCTGTGGCTGCAGTACCGCTTCGATGGCGAGCTTCAAGGCTTGCGTGCGGGCGCCGGTGCGCGTCGCGTGATCGGCACCAGCGGTTTTGTGAGCGGCACCACGCCGACGCCTGCACGTTTGCCGGCCTATACCGTGCTGGACGCCATGCTGTCCTATGACAGCGGCGACTGGCGCTTCGCACTCAATATCAACAACGTGCTGGACGCGCGCTATGTGCAGTCTTGTTATTACGCAGCCACCGGCTGTTATTACGGGCCGGGTCGCACCGTCCTGAGCAGCGTCACGAGGAGGTGGTAGACACGGCGCCGGAGCGGCTGAGCGCGACATAGCGTTTCCTCCTGACGCGTGTGCCCGCACGCCGTGGTGCGGCTGGCTGCTTTCTTGATTTTTTACAGACATGAAAGATGCGCTTGTATCTGCGCAGGGCGCAGCTTTGCCCAAAAAAACGGATTCGAGGCGGTGGCGGCTTCCCCTGAAGCCGCTACTGCTTTTTCAAGCAAGGCCATATTTTCAACTACCTTAGAGAGCTCCGATCATGAACAAACCTGGTTTTCAGACGCCGACACTCCGTCGCAGTCATCGCATGCAGCCCCGTCTGCTGAGCTGGTCGATCCGCTGCATGTTGCTGGCGATGGCCGGCAACGTCCATGCACAACAGGCGCAGCAGGGCGCCGAACAGTTGCCGACGGTGACCGTGAACGCAGCGCAGGAGGGCGAAACCGCGCGCGGCCCGGTCAACAGCTACGTGGCCAAGCGCAGCGCCACCGCGACCAAGACCGATGCGGCGCTGACGGAAACGCCGTCTTCGATTTCGGTGGTGACGCGGGAGCAGATGGAGGCGCAGCAAGTGCGCACCCTGGCCGATGCCTTCGGCTTCAGCCCTGGCGTGTACGCGCCATCGACGCCGTTCGCGACCACCGATTCCTGGATCGTGCTGCGCGGCTTTCCCATCGCCAACGGCGGCAGCGTGTATCGCGATGGTCTGCTCAATTCCAGCAACGCCAACTACAGCCGTTATTCGCCCGAACCTTACGGTCTGGAACGTGCTGAAGTATTGCGTGGCCCGGCGTCGGTGCTGTACGGTCAGAACCAGCCGGGCGGCGTGATGAATGTGGTCTCGAAAGCGCCTACCCTGACGCCGCTGCACGAGCTGGCGGTCGAGACCGGCAGCTTCAATCGCAAGCAGGTGCAAGGCGATTTCGGCGGCGCGCTGGATGAAAGCGGCGAATGGTCGTATCGCCTGACGGGCCTGTTCCGCAAGAGCGATACCCAGATCGATGACACCGTCGACAATCGCACGTTCTTCGCCCCGGCGATCACCTGGCGGCCATCCGCCCGCACCGAGCTGACGCTGCGTGCCGAATATCAGCGCACCGAAGGTCTCTCCAATAATTCCTTGCCGGTCTACGGCGTGGCAGCGGCCAATCCGAACGGTCAGATTGCACGCAATCGGGTGCTCGGTCTGAGCCGCGACAACGACGAGGTGTACGAAGCGACTTCATTCGGCTATCAGTTCTCGCATCAGCTCGATGAGGTCTGGACCTTCCGCCAGAATCTGCGTTATTCCAGCTTCAACGGCAATCGCAGCAATCTGCGCGTGCGCGCTTTCACGAACGCGCAACTGAACACGGTCTCGCTCAATAACTGGGTGTTGCATACCGATGCCGAAACGCTGGTGATGGACAATCAGGCGCAGGCCAAATTCAGTACCGGCGCGATAGCCCATACCGTGCTGGGAGGCCTGGACTTTCATCACACGGCCGCCAACCTCAGCGGCTACACCGGTCTGGCCAATCCGCTCACGCTGAATCTGTATAACCCGGTCTATACGCCACAGGCGGCGGTGGTCGATAACTACAACCGCCGCACCACCGATAATCAGTTGGGTCTGTATCTGCAGGATCAGCTCAAGCTCGGCGGCTGGACCTGGTTGCTGGGCGTGCGTCACGACCGCTCGCGTCAGAGCGTGGAAAACCGTCTGGCGGCCGCCGCCAATGCCACCACCAGCGCGAGTGCCAGTGCCAATACGGCCAACAGCGGACTGGTGTATTCATTCGCCAACGGCTTGTCGCCGTATGTCAGTTACTCCGAATCCTTCCTGCCGGTGTCCGGTTCGACCGCATCGGGCAGTCCGCTCAAGCCGGAGACCGCACGTCAATATGAAGCCGGCATCAAGTACGAGCCGAAGAACTTCAACGCGCTGATCACGCTGGCTGCATTCGATCTGCGCCGGCGCAATGTCACCACCACCGATCTGGCCAATCCGACCTTCTCGGTGCAGACCGGCGAAGTGCGGGCACGCGGCATCGAGCTGGAAGGCAAAACCTCGCTCAGTGGCGGCCTCAATCTGAGCGCCAGCTATACCTTCACCGACACCAGGATCCTGAGCGCCAACGACGCCACCTTCGGCAAGCAATTGCAAAGGGCGCCGCGCAACATGGCGTCGCTGTGGCTGGATTACACGATGCAGCAGGGCGCGCTGGCAGGTTTGTCGACGGCGCTCGGCGTGCGCTATGTCGGACCGACGTTCGCCGACAGCGCCAACACGCTGACCGTGCCGGGCTTCACGCTGCTGGATCTGGCGCTGCGCTACGACCTCGGCCGCGCCTGGTCATCGCTGCACAACATCGAGCTGGCGCTCAAGCTCAACAACATCACCGACAAGGTCTACGCGACTTGCGGCGATCTGGCCTGCGATTACGGCACGCGCCGCAACGCACTCGCCAAGCTGACCTATCGCTGGTGAGCAGGGCATGCGACCGAAGGCTGGAGTGTCGACATGGTCCGGGCGCCTGCCGCGGTTTTTTCTGCCGCGGCGGCAGGCCTATGTGCTGCTGCATCGCTGGACCGGACTGACGATCGCCTTGTTTTTGACGATCGCCAGTCTGACCGGTATCGCGCTGGCATTTGAAGATGAGCTGGAGTGCTGGCTGGCGCCGCAATTGCAATTGGCGGCGCCGGCCGATGGTGCTGCGGCGACTTTTCTCTCGCCCTATGAGTTGCAGACGCGGGTGCAGGCTGCACTCGGACCCGGCGTGCGGGTGGAGAGCCTGATGTTGCATCCGCGGCCGGGACGTTCCCTGATGTGGCGGGTGCAGGCCGCCGGCGACGCGCAGGGAAAACCCGTCCGCATCGGTTTCAATCAGGTCTTCGTCAACCCTTATGACGGCGCCATACTGGGCACGCGCGATAGTGAGGCGATCAGCCTGAGGCCGCAGCAATTGATGCCGTTTCTGTTCAAGCTGCATCACTCGCTGGCCTTGCCGGGAATCTGGGGCACGCTGCTGATGGGCGTGATCTCGGTGATCTGGACTCTGGACTGCTTCGTCGGCATCTATCTCACCTGGCCCTTGCAGCGCCCGTATCTGAACAGGTGGGGCAAGGCCTGGAAGATCAAGCTCGGCAGCAGCAACTATCGCTTCATTTTCGACCTGCACCGCGCCGGTGGTTTGTGGCTCTGGCTGATGCTGTTGTTGTTCGCCTGGTCCAGCGTGATGTTCAATCTGCGTCAGCAGGTCTATGAGCCGGTGATGTCGGCCATATTCAAATTCGACAACAGCTGGCGCGGCGCACCGCGTCTGCCGAAACCAATGGCCGCGCCGCCGCTGTCGTGGCCGCAGGCGCACGCGCTGGCCCGCGAACGGATGCAGACTTATGCGCAGGCGCAGGGTTTTGTTATCGACTTTGAAGAGCTGCTGGCCTTCGATGGCCGCCGTGGTCTGTATGCCTATCTGGTGCACAGCAATCTCGACCTGCGCAAGGACACCGGCAATACCGGCATCCTGATCGATGCCCGCAGCGGCGAGCTGCGCGGCCACTGGCTGCCGACAGGCGACGTCGGCGGCAATACCTTCAGCAACTGGATAGGCGCGCTGCACATGGGACATGTGTTCGGCTTGCCTTATCGCATTTTTATTTCGCTGGTGGGGTTGATGGTGGCAGTGCTGTCGGTCAGCGGCGTTTATATCTGGTGGAAGAAGCGCAAGGGCAGGGCCGGGACGACCAGCAACCCGGAGAAGATCGGCAAGTCCGAAAAGCGCGCAATACCGAAGCCGGCGCCGCAGGATTCGGGCATCTGAATCCGGCGTGACGGCCGGCGATGCACGGCATGAAGCATGAAGCCCCGCAAGCATGATCCCTGCGGGGCTTCAGCAGTTTTGCATGAGAGAGACGCGGCCGACCGATGGTCTCAGCCGCAGATCTCACCGATCACTGTTCCTTGTAAGGATCGGCAAAGCCCAGTCCCGCCAGCAGCTCGGTTTCTATCTGCTCCATTTCTTCGGCGTCGCTTTCGTCTTCGTGATCGTAGCCCTGTGCGTGCAGCACGCCGTGGATCACCAGATGCGCGGCATGCTCCAGCAGGGTTTTCTTTTGTTCTTCCGCTTCGCGTTGCAGCACGTCGGTGCAAAAGATGATGTCGGCCTGCGTGACTTCGGCCTCTTCATCTTCGGTGTAGGCGAAGGTCAGCACATTGGTCGCGTAGTCCTTGCCGCGATAGTCGCGGTTCAGCGTGCGCCCCTCTTCTGCATCGACGAAGCGCAGCGTCAGTTCGGCCGGTGCAAACAGGGCAGCCTGAATCCAGCGCCGCAGCAGTGGGCGGGTGACGATGTCTTTCAGGCGCGGGTCGGGATACTGGACGGACAGCGTCAGTTTAATTTTCGGAGCTTTTTCTGGCATTTCTTGGCTTGGCAGATTTGGTGAGCTGGTTCACCGCCTGGCGTGCAACAACGCGGGCGCTGTTGCTGTGAGGGGTAGGCGAGGACGCCTCGTAGGCATCGACGATGCGCGCCACCAGCGGATGGCGCACCACGTCGCTGCTGGTGAAGCGCGACACGGCAATGCCGCGCACATTTTGCAGCACGTTCAGTGCATCCACCAGGCCGCTCTTCTGACCGTGATGCAGGTCGATCTGCGTGGCGTCGCCGGTGACGACGGCCTTGCTGCCGAAACCGATGCGCGTGAGGAACATCTTCATCTGTTCCGGCGTGGTGTTTTGCGCTTCATCCAGAATGATGAAGGCGTGATTCAGCGTGCGGCCGCGCATGTAGGCCAGCGGCGCGATTTCGATGGCCTGCTTTTCGAACAGCTTTTGCGTGCGGTCGAAACCGAGCAGATCGTACAGCGCGTCGTACAGCGGACGCAGATACGGATCGACCTTCTGCGCCAGATCGCCCGGCAGAAAACCCAGGCGTTCGCCGGCTTCCACTGCCGGGCGGGTCAGGACGATGCGCTGCACGGCATCGCGTTCCAGCGCATCGACCGCGCAGGCGACCGCCAGATAGGTCTTGCCAGTGCCGGCCGGGCCGACGCCGAAGGTAATGTCATGTTCCAGAATGGCGTTCAGATACTGGCTCTGATGCGGCGTGCGTCCGCGCAGATCGTGCTTGCGGGTTTTCAGCACCGGGCTGTCGAGCGCGCCCAGCTCGTCGTCTGCGGCCGCTTCGGCGGTGCTGTTCTTGCCCTCTTGTGCATCGACATCTTTGTCGGCCGGCGTGGCCTTTTTGCCGCGCCGGGGCAAGGGCGGCAGTCCGGCTTCGTCATCAGCGGCGGCATGCGCACGCTGCTCCACCAGCGCCAGCTGAATATCGTCCACCGCCACTGCGCGATCCGCCACTTCGTAGAAGCGCTCCAGCACTTCGACCGCGCGTTGTGCATTGGTGCCGGTGGCGATGAACTTTTCGCCACGTCGGAAAATCGTCACATCCAGCGCGGCGGAAATCTGCCGCAGGTTTTCATCCAGCGGGCCGCACAGATTCGCCAGACGACGATTGTCCAGCGGCTGCGGGATGAAGTAATGAGGCTGACTAGGAATTTTTTTCAAGGGGGCGTGATCCGGAATTATTGTTTGACGACGACCTCGCCGCGCAGCGAGTACGGGAAAGCTTGCACTATCGATACATCGACCATCTGGCCGATCAGGCGCGCGCTGTTCGGACCGCCGTCGAAATTGACGACGCGGTTGTTTTCCGTGCGGCCTTGCAGTTCGTTCGGATCTTTCTTGGACGGGCCTTCCACCAGAATGCGCTGGATGCTGCCAAGCATGCCCAGGCTGATCTTGGTGGCGTTTTCCTGTACCACGGCCTGCAGATGCTGCAGGCGCTTGAGTTTGACTTCATACGGCGTGTCGTCGCTCAGATTGGCGGCCGGGGTGCCGGGCCGCGGGCTGAACACGAAGCTGAAGCTGGTGTCGTAGCCGATGTCGGTGATCAGTTTCATCAGCGCATCGAAGTCTTCCTGAATCTCGCCCGGGAAGCCGACGATGAAGTCGCTCGACACCGCGATATTGGGGCGCACCTGACGCAGGCGCCGGATCACCGATTTGTATTCCAGCACCGAATAGCCGCGCTTCATGGCGGCGAGTATGCGGTCCGAGCCATGCTGCGCCGGCAGATACAGGTGATCGACCAGTTTCGGCACCTTGGCGTAAGTGTCGATCAGGCGCTGCGTGAATTCTTTCGGATGGCTGGTGACGAAGCGGATGCGCTCGATGCCGGGGATGTCGGCGATGTATTCGATCAGCAGCGCGAAGTCGGCGATTTCGCCATCGGCCATCTGACCACGAAACGCGTTCACGTTCTGACCCAGCAACGTGATCTCCTTCACGCCCTGTTCGGCCAGACCGGCGACTTCGGTCAGCACATCTTCAAAGCGGCGCGAGACTTCTTCGCCGCGGGTGTAGGGCACCACGCAATAGCTGCAATACTTGCTGCAGCCTTCCATGATCGACACATACGCGGTGGCGCCTTCCACCCGCGCCGGCGGCATGTGATCGAACTTCTCGATTTCCGGGAAGCTGATGTCGACCTGCGGACGGCCGCTGTAGCGGCGCTCGCTGATCATCTGCGGCAAGCGATGCAGGGTTTGCGGGCCGAACACCATATCGACGTAAGGCGCGCGCTTGACGATGGCTTCACCTTCCTGCGAGGCCACACAGCCGCCGACGCCGATCAGCAGATCGGGATTGCTCTTCTTCAGCTCGCGCAGGCGGCCGAGATCGGAAAACACTTTCTCCTGCGCCTTCTCGCGCACCGAGCAGGTGTTGAGCAGAATGATGTCGGCATCCTCCGGCCGATCGGTCTTGATCAGCCCGTCGGATGCGTTCAACACGTCTGCCATCTTGTCCGAGTCGTACTCGTTCATCTGGCAGCCGAAGGTTTTGATGAATACTTTCTTCTGCATGGTCATTCAGTCGCGCTGCTGCGCTGCTTCAATTGGGTGCTGGTTTGGATCATTGCCTAATCGGGCCGGTCTCGATGCGCAAGAAGACTTGCCGGAGCCGGGTCGAAATTTATGCAAGCGGAATTGCCGGTGGGACGCGGCTGGAAGGCAGCGGTGAAACGCTGCAGGACGATCAGTACAACGGCCGTCCGAGCGGCTGCCCAAGCGCGGGATTATATCATCGGGGCGGCCAGGCGGCGGGATGGCGGGTGTTGCAAAAAAAGACCCTGATCCTTAGATTCGGCTGAGGGCGGCAGGTTTGAATTTGCATGACCAAGGGCTCGCGTGGGAAGTGTCGCGGCAATTCTGGCTGCAACAGCTGATAGCAGTATTTGCTTGGGTTTGCCTTGACAAGATGCCATCTGGCATCTTGCTTCGATTGATCCCCGCATGCTTGCGGGCTGAATTGATAGGTAAGAGCGGATTTATCGCTTCAATATGCGTCTGCGCCAGGCATCAACATGACTGCTGAGGCTGTCTCGTCCCATGTAGAACTCACGTTTTAATTTCTGTGAGAGCGTACGTTTGGCTCGGGCGCGGCCGATCGTGGTGCCTAACAGGTCGTTGCGGTGTATCAGGGTCCCGGGCGAGAGGGAAATCATCTTGATGCGATGTTCCCAGCTGCGGTTCAGCAAGTCGTCAACCGGGTAAAGGATGCGCTTGGCGTATTCGAGCAAAGTCACGGCGGCTGAGCGATGAATCAGATAGCCCTGAGTGCCGAACGGCTGTTTTCTGTGATCTTTCAGTATGCTGCCGTCAGGCAGCGTGCCGACCACCCAGGAGCCGTCACCGCCGAAGTCGCACAGGCGCATGACGCCAAAGGCCAGCGGTGCCTGCATGGCGGCAGCAAGTCGGTCGGCGAAGTTGTCCGCCAGTTCTACGTCATCTTCCAGCACGCACCAGATATCGTCATCTGATGCGGCCAGTTGTTCCCAGATTCTGTAATGGCTGTCATAGCAACCGACTTCCGACAGATTCATGTGATTGCCATGCATGCTGAGACGCGCGCGCGCATCATAAGCGGGAGGGTATTCCTTCAGTCGTTCTGCATCGAAGAAGCGAAACGGAATGCTGCTTTTATCGAGTTGCTCCGAGATGTAGTCGCGGCGGTCCTGGCTTTCAATCAGAGAAATCACTACGAGAGGCGGCAAAGAGGGTTTCGTCATTTTTGGTGAAGAAAAAACAATAGAGTTGTTCGCTGACCATGTTGGCGAAGAGTCAGGGCGCGTGTTTTCGGTAGCTGTCGGCAAGACCTGAGATTGTCTTTGGGCAGCGGCTTCCCCGGTTTTTGTTCGCTCGTCTCGGTGTGGGAAGCGCTTCGACCGATGGCAAATTGAAATGGTCGGCCTGAGCGGATGTTTTAATCGGCAGGGGTTACGCCATCATTCTGTATTGCGAATGGAGCGCTACACGACACAAAAATTCGCATGTCATGCGATGAAATCATCACATGAATGTTAAAAGCTTCGAAATATGGATCAAGCCTTACTATTCGCCAATCAATATGTCGAAGCCATTCTTGTTCGTGTTCGACGTTGACGCGTATACGACAATTAAGCCGGCATGGCTTTCTATTCCCCATTGCCTGGCTCGTATACCAGCCGGCAAGCCTTCTGATCTGATCATTTTTTTCACCCCGGATTTTATGAATTTTTGAGTATTGCTTTTATTCATAAAAGTATGGATGTAAAGAAAGCGAATGTAAACGGGTGTGAGAAAGCGGCGGGCAACAAAAAACCCGCACAAGCACTTGGCTGTATGCGGGTTTCTAAGCTTCCTGATGCTGCTGAAGCGTGTCTTTGGTGGTGATAGGTGGACTTGAACCACCGACCCCAGCATTATGAGTGCTGTGCTCTAACCAACTGAGCTATATCACCAAAAGCAAGCCCGCAACTATACGATCGAGCCACGCGGCTGTCAAGATAATTCTGTATGCGGACGATGCTGATGCGTAAATGCGGTATCGCTTGCCTCGGGTATTTTCAAATCGGCAAGCCGGGCGGCATTGTGATGCCGTGTTTCTCAATCTCCCCCCATTCTGGCTTGCAGCGCCTTAGCCGCCTGTTTTGGCAGCCTGAGTCGCCAGTACTTTGGAGAGCACCTGCTGCGTTGCATCCGGGGCATTGCAGTCGATCACGATGCGGTCCGGCATCGAGCGCAGCCAGGTGAGCTGGCGTTTGGCCAGTTGTCGGGTGGCAATGATGCCTTTTTCGCGCATCGTCGCGTATTCGATTTCTCCGTCCAGATATTCCCAGGCCTGGCGGTAGCCGACGCAGCGTATGGAGGGCAGACCGGGGTGCAGGTCGCCGCGTGCGCGCAGTTTGCGTACCTCATTGAGCAGAGCATCGTCTTTGAGCATGAGGTCGAAGCGGAGGGCGATGCGTTCGTGCAGCACGGCACGGTCGGAGGGTTCCAGCGCCAGTGGCAAGAGATCGAACGGCAGTTCTTCTGCAGTTTTCTGCGACAGCAGGGCCGACATCGGGCCGCCGGTCAGCAGGCTGATTTCCAGCGCGCGCTGGATGCGTTGGCTATCGTTGGGTTTGAGGCGGGCCGCCGTGACCGGATCCAGTTCTGCCAGTCTGGCGTGCATGGCCGGCATGCCGATGCGGGCGGCTTCTTCATCCAGCTGCGCGCGCAGCCCAGGATCGGCTTGCGGCAGTTCGTCCAGCCCGTCGCGCAGCACCTTGAAATACAGCATGGTGCCGCCGACCAATAGCGGCAGTTTGCCGCGCGCGATGATCTCCAGGCTCAGGCGTAGCGCGTCGGTGCGAAACTGCATGGCCGAGTAAGCATCCAGCGGATCGAGGATGTCGATCAGATGATGCGGCACGCTGGCCAGTTCTTCTAAGCTGGGTTTGGCGGTGCCGATGTCCATGCCGCGATAGATCAGGGCCGAATCGACCGAGATGATTTCGCAGGGAAGGTGCCGGGCGATTTCCAGCGCCGCCGCCGTCTTGCCGGACGCGGTCGGCCCCATGATGGCAACCGCCAGTGGTGCAGCCTTCATCTTATTGGCCGCGCAGGAAAAGTTTGTCCAGGTCCGACAGCGCCAGCTGGCTCCAGGTCGGCCGTCCGTGATTGCACTGGTCGGCGCGTTCGGTGGCTTCCATCTGGCGCAGCAGCGCGTTCATTTCGGGCGGGGTGAGCGCACGGTTGGCGCGCACGGCAGTGTGGCAGGCCAGGGTGCCGAGCATTTCGTTGCGGCGTTCGACCAGCACCCGGGATCCGCCGTATTCGCGTACATCACGCAATACATCGCGCGCCAGCGACTGGGCGTCGGCGTTTTTCAGCAGCGCCGGCACTGCACGCACCGCCAGCGTGGTGGGCGACATCACGGCGATATCGAAGCCGAGCGCGCTCAATGTTTCCTGATGTTCTTCAGCGGTGCCGACTTCCACCGCATCGGCGTAAAACGTGACCGGAATCAGCAGCGGCTGCACGAACATCTCATTACCGTCCAGCGCGGTTTTCAACTGTTCGTAAAGAATGCGTTCATGCGCGGCGTGCATATCGACCACCACCAGGCCCTTGCTGTTTTGCGCCAGCACGTAGATACCGTGCAATTGCGCCAGCGCGAAGCCGAGCGGGAAATCATCGGCCGGCAGCGATTGCCCGGCGCCGCCGACGGTGAAGGCCGGACGCGGCTCATTGATCTGCATGGACGGTATCGGATTGCCGCCCGCGCTGGCGCCGGAAAACAGCGCGCCGTAGGCACCGGTGTCTTGCGCAACACCACCGCCGTAGCCACCACCACCGCCGTAGCCGCCTGCGGGGGAGGGATAAGCACGCGGCATTTCAGTCGAGAACTGCCCGGAGAATGAAGCTTGCTGTTGTTCGCGCATCCACGGCAGCGGGCCGTTGCCGGCGGCTTGCGGCGCCGGCGCGGCGCCGAAGGAGGTGGCTGAAGTCTGCGCCAGTGCGCGGCTGACGGCGTGGAACACGAACTGGTGCACGCTGCGGCTGTCGCGGAAGCGCACCTCAATTTTGGATGGATGCACGTTGACGTCGACCAGCGCCGGATCCAGTTCCAGCGACAGCGCGTACGACGGATAACGATCGCCATGCAACACATCCTGATAGGCCGCGCGCACCGCGTGCACCAATAGTTTGTCGCGTACGAAGCGGCCATTCACATAAAAATACTGGCCATCCGCGCGCGCCTTGGAGGCGGTCGGCAGGCCGACGAAGCCGTGCAGCTTGAGCGCGCCGGCGCTTTCTTCCAGCATCAGGCGCGCATTGGCGAATTCGTCGCCCAGGATGTGCGCGCTGCGCTTGGCGAATTCGCCGATGTTCCAGTGATCGACGGTCTTGCCGTTGTGGCTCAGCGAAAACGACACATCGGGACGCGCCAGCGCAATGCGGCGTACCACCTCGGCGCAATGGCCGTATTCGGTCTGTTCAGATTTGAGAAACTTGCGGCGCGCCGGCGTGTTGAAGTACAGATCCTGCACATCGATGGTGGTGCCCTGGGCGCCGGAAGCGGGCGCCACTGTGGCGTGCTGCGAGCCGACGATTTCCCAGGCGTGCGGCGCATCGGCGGTGCGCGTGGTGACGGTCAGTTGCGAGACCGAGGCGATCGAGGCCAGCGCTTCACCGCGAAAACCCAGGGTGTTGACGTTTTCCAGATCGGTGAGCGAAGCAATCTTGGAGGTGGCGTGACGCGCCAGCGCCAGCGGCAACTGATCGGGCGGAATGCCGCGGCCGTTGTCGGTGATGGCGATACGTTTGACGCCGCCTTGTTCCAGGCGCACGGTGATCTGCGTCGAGCCGGCATCCAGCGCGTTTTCCAGCAATTCCTTGACCACGGCGGAGGGGCGTTCAATCACCTCGCCGGCCGCGATCTGGGAGATCAACTGGTCGGGCAGGGCCTGGATGGGGCGAAAGGGGGCGTGCGGTGCATTCATGCCGCGATTATACCGTTCCGTCGGCGGCATTTTCGGCGCAAGGCGCTGAAGGCAGATCGGGGAAGCTGCACCTCAAATACTGCACCGGCCGCCTGTCCGTTCAAGGAGGGCCGCCGGTAAACTGCTAGCAGAGAGCGCCAATGACTTAGTGCAGTTTGAAGGCAGCGACCACCGCAGTCAGCTTTTCAGCCTGTGAGCGCAGCGATTGCGCAGCGGCGGCAGCTTCTTCCACCAGCGCGGCATTTTGCTGAGTGTGCTCATCCATTTGCGCCACAGTCTGGTTGACTTCCTCGATGCCGCTGCTCTGGGCGTGGCTGGCGTCGCTGATTTCGGTCATGACGTCGGTCACGCGCTGCACGCTTTGCACCACGTCGGTCATGGTGGCGCCGGCTTGTTGCACCAACTGGCTGCCCGTGCTGACGCGTTGTGCCGAATCGTCAATCAGTTCCTTGATTTCCTTGGCGGCGGCGGCGCTGCGCTGCGCGAGTGCCCGCACTTCCGACGCCACCACTGCAAAACCGCGACCCTGCTCGCCGGCGCGTGCCGCTTCCACCGCCGCATTGAGCGCCAGGATATTGGTCTGGAAGGCGATGCCGTCGATCACGCTGATGATGTCGGTGATCTTTTGCGAAGAGTTGCTGATCGCGTCCATGGTATTCACCACTTGCGCCACTACGCCGCCCGCCTGTTCGGCCACCGAAGAGGCCGATGCCGCCAGTTGATTGGCGCGTTGCGCGCTGCCGGCATTCTGCTTCACGGTCGAGGTCAATTGATCCATCGACGATGCGGTGTGGTTCAGCGAGCTGGCCTGCTGTTCGGTACGCGTCGACAGATCCATATTGCCCTGCGCGATTTCAGACGCGGCATGGGTGATCTGGTCGGTGCCGACACGTACGCTGGAAACCACCGTCGCCAGTCCTTCGCTGATGCCGTTGACGGCGCGCATCAACTGGCCCAGTTCATCTTCACGCGTCACCGCAATACGGGTGGTGAGGTCGCCGCCTGCCAGGCTGTTGGCAGCGGTCTTCACTTGATCCAGCGGACGCGTCACCATGCTGCGCACCAGTAGTGTCTGCAATACCGCCAGCAGCGCCAGGAACACCACGCCGAAGATGATGTATTGATTGCGCAGGGCGCGCATCTCCTGCGTCACTTCAGCGGTGAAGGTTTCGCCGACCACGACCCAGTTCCAGTTGGGATAGCGGCTATAGGCCACGATCTTTTCGCCACCGCCGGACGTCGGGCGATAGCGCAATATACCTTCCGTGCCGCTCATCATTTCCTTGATATAAGCCTTGCCGTCGGCGTCCTGCATGCCGGACAGATTGTCGCCTTCCTTCTTGCCGTCGATGTCGCTACCTGCCAGCAGCACGCCCTGATCCTTGCCGTCCTTGCCGTTCAGCGCATAGAAGAAACCGGTCGGGCCGATGCGCAGCGCCTTGATCTTGTCCTTCAGCGCCTTGATGTCCGGCGAGATATCCACGCCGACATACAGCGCACCGATGATCTGGCCGCCGTCATCCTTGATCGGCACATACTTGGTCATGTACTGCTTGCCGAACAGCATCGCCGTGCCGCTGTATGCCTTGTCCGATTTCAATGCCGCATAACCGGGGTGGGCGCGGTCGAGCAAGGTGCCGATGGCGCGGTCGCCGTTTTCTTTCTTGAGCGAGGTCGAGATGCGCACGAAGTCGTCGCCGGTCTTGGCGAAGATGGTCGCGGTCACGCCGGTCTCGGCGGTGAAGCGGTCCGGCACGCTGAAATTCATGTTGAGATCAGTGCCTTCATCCTGCAGCACCGGCGTGGCCTGATCGCCGATCTGCACGGTGCGCGCTGCGTCCAGCTTGAACTTGCCCTTGAACTCCTGACCGAACATGCCGGAGAAACGGTCCACCTGGCTGGTCACGGTGCGGTCGAACATCTCGACCATGTTGACCACGCTGCGGGTTTCATCGGCAATCTGCGTGACCGAGCGCTGCTCCAGCAAGCGCGACGTCGAATAACTGATCAGCAAGATCGCTGCAGTGAAAACGATGCCAACCAGCGCCACCGTCAAGGTGGTCAGTTTGGTGCCGACGGGCCAGTGTCGGAAATTGAAGCGCGAGCCTGAGGAGGAAGTGTTCATGTGCAGATTTTTCTTGTTCGGAGGTTGGAAATCGAACAGCATGCGTCGGCTGTACATGATGGCTACGCACACGTGGACAGCTGTTCAAATTTCGAGGGAGGTCCGGAGTATATCCATCGACCCTTACTCGCGATTTGAATATTGCATAAATTACTACGTGATTATCGATAACCTGTTGTTTTTGTGCAGATTATTTTTAAAATGTATATAAAAAAAGACAACGATTTATGGCCGGTGAGAAATTTTGCTTGCATGGCGTCGCAGGGTTGTGACAGCAAATTGTCAGGCGGAAATTTGAGCGATATCTCGGCGTCAATTTGCATGCGATACCACTACAGATCGAGTGAAATCGATTCCGTATTGAAGTTGCCGATCCAGATCTCCAACTGAGCCGCCGGCATCGGCCGCGCAAAATAATAGCCTTGAGCGATGGCGCAACCTTGCTGGCGCAACAGTTCATATTGCGCCAGATCTTCCACGCCTTCCGCCACCACGGTCAGGCTCAGGCTTTCGCCGATGCGGATGACGGCATTGGTGAGTGCGCTGACGGTGGCGTCGGTCGCCATGTCCTTGACGAAGCTCTGATCCAGCTTCAGTTCCTGCACCGGCAGATTGCGCAGATAGCCCAGGCTGGAGTAGCCGGTGCCGAAGTCATCCATTGCCAGCGCGATGCCCATGTCGTGGATTTCGCAGATGGTGCGGTTGGTGCTGGGATTGGTATCCATCAGCACGGTCTCGGTGATTTCCAGCGTCAGATCGCAAGGCATCAACTGGTATTGCTGCAGCAGATGCGCGATGAACTGCGGGATCTCCAGATCGTGGAAATTGGTGGAGGAGAGGTTGACCGAGACCGATGGCACCTCGATGCCGCGGCGACGCCAGTCGCTCAATTGCGCACAGGCCTCGGTCAGCGCCCATTTGCCGAGTTCGCCGATCAGGCCGCATTCTTCGGCGATGGGAATGAAGCGGCCCGGGGAGACATTGCCCAGTTGCGGGTGATGCCAGCGCGCCAGCGCTTCCACGCCATGCACGCGATTTTTCTCGATATGAATCTGCGGCTGATAATGCAGCGCGAAATCGCCGCCGCGCAAGGCGTCGCGCAGCGCGCTTTCCAGCGCCATGCGCTCCTGCGCCTGGGCATTCATTTCATCGCTGAAGAAACTGAAGCGGCCACGATTTTTTGCCTTGGCCTGATACATCGCCAGATCGGCGCGATGCAGCAGGATTTCCATGTCTTCGCCATTGGCCGGAAACAGGCTCACGCCGATGCTGGCCGAAGGCATGACGGCGGTCCCGTCAATGTGGCAGGGCTGCGAAATCTGATCCTGAATCCGCTTCACCACCTCGGCCACGCGCTGCAGGTCGCACTGTGCCAGCACCATCACGAATTCGTCGCCCGACAGCCGGCCGACGATATCCGAACGCCGCGCGTCGACCTGCAGACGGGTGGCAATGGTGCGCAATAGTTCGTCGCCGGCCTGATGCCCGAGCGAGTCGTTGATCTGCTTGAAGCGGTCAAGGTCGATGAACAGCACCGCCAGCGGCGTCTGGTGGCGCGCGGCCGTGGCGATGGCCTGATTGGCCTTCACCAGCAGCAGGCTGCGATTGGGCAGGCCGGTCAGTGCGTCGTAGAAGGCCAGCTGATGGATGCGCGAACGCGCTTCTTCGCGTTCCAGCGCCAGCGCGCACAAGCCGATGCTGGCGTCCACCAGCAGATGATGAATCGGGTTGGGGCCGCGCGACTCACGGTAATAGAAGGCGAAGGTACCGATGACACGGCCATCGGCCGACTTGATCGGGGTTGACCAGCAGGCGCGCAAGCCCAGCGGCAAGGCCAGATGCTTGTAATCGGCCCAGCGTGGATCGGTTTCGATGTCAATCGCTTCGACCGCTTCGCCCAGGAAGGCGGCGCTGCCGCACGATCCCTTGTCGGCGCCGATATGCAGCAGACTCAGGGCCAGGTTGTATTCGGGCGGCAGGCTGGGAGCCGCCAAGGTATGCAAGCCGCCGCTTGCATCAATGCTGAGGATGGAGGCGATCACTTCCGGCGCAATATGTTCGACCTCTTCGCACAGCAGTCTCATCTGCTCTTCCAGCGAGGCTTCGTGCACCATCGCATTGAGCACCTTGTACTGCAGCACCTCATGCATCTTGGTGTTGGTGATGTTGGTCATCACGCAGACCGCATTGATCAGCGTGCCGCTGGCATCCAGAATCGGATTGACCACCGCCGACATCCACAGCGGCTGATCATTCAGATCGTGGATCAGTTCCTCGGCATGGAAGCTGCGGCCGGCGGTCAGTTCGCCGTAGCATTCTTCGATGAAATTGATGATCGCCGGCTGGTCGGCGAACAGTTCGCGCGGATGTCTGCCGATCACTTCGCTGGCGCTGTAGCCGAGGATGCGGGTGAAGCCGCTGTTGTGAAATACGATGCGGTTGGCCTGATCTGTGATGAAGACCGCGTTGTCGGTTTCGTTGATGCCCAGCGACAGCAGATGCAGGTGTTCTCTATCCTTCTGTTCGCGGGTGACGCGATAGCTGACGTCGGCGCCGATGCAGATGATCTTGAGCGGCTTGCCGGCCGCATCCAGCACCGGCGAGTAAGTCGCTTCCCACCAGATCGTGCGGCCGTTGCGCGAGCAGCGCTTGAAGCGCCCGGAGAAGAAGCGCCCGCTGCAGACGTCGCGCCAGAATGCCTGGTACTCGGGACCGGCGGCGTATTCCTTGTCGCACAGGATGCTGTGCGGTTGGCCGATCAATTCATCGGCCAGATATTCCATGGTCTTCAGATAATTGCCGTTGGCCGACATGATGAGACCGTCGGCCGACAGTTCGACCACGCCCAGTGAGCGGTTGAGTGCGCTCAGGACACTGTTGGATTCCTTGGAGTCGTCGATGTGGGTGGTGATGTCGGTGGCGATCGACACCACTTTCTGCAGCCGGCCTTCGGCATCCATGACCGGATTGCAGCTGGCTTCCAGCCATAGCTCGGAGCCGTCGGCGCGCATGCGCTGCAAGGGGCCGGACAAGGTCTCGCCCTGATGCAGACGGCGCCAGAAATCTTCGTAGGCCGGCGATTGGGTGTAGACAGGGTCGCACAGCATGCGGTGATGCTGGCCCACCAGTTCGCTGCGCGCATAGCCCAGCAGTTGGAGAAAGTTGTCGTTGGCGTCGAGCAGGGTACCGTCGGGTGCGATTTCCAGCATCGCCATTGAGCGCGAAAGCGCGGTCAGCACGCCATCTTTTTCGGCGGCGGTGAGACGGCTCCACAAATGATCGTTCAATTGCGTCCCTGAATGATCTTGCGGAAGATTCAAGTGCTCACTAAAAAACGGCTCGCGCTCTTGCATAGCTGGATTCCCCCCGTCATGCCCGGTACCGTCTTTGCGATGTCGCTCCGGCTGCTGGCACCGCTGCAAAGAGGCCCACCCGGTTTCATCATATGACGATTTTTCAGATGCCGCACATCATTTTGGCGATGCGCTGGTCGGCCTTCGCGCTCTTGCTTCCTGCTTCAGCAATTGCCGACGCGCTGCTCCCATTTCCTTGCGCGTGCATCATTCATATTGTTTTCATTCATGCAATATTTCTCCGTCGCCGCTGCATTCATCGTGCCGCCCTCTGTTATCGGTCGCCGCGGCCGTATTCTGAAGAGCCCGGCGCAATAATCTGTCTCACTTGTATGACAAATGCTGCAGCTAGCGCGCTGCAGCAAATTTCCGCGCGGTCGGGCGCGTGGGCGGGACGGGTCATGGTGTATGATCTTTGGCTGGACCATCCGGGGGCGTTTTTACGCATGGGGCAGATGGCCGGTACAAGCATTTTGAAGAATTGGGTTTATGGATTATCTGCAGTTTCTGGACGTGATCCTGCACGTCGACAAATACCTCGGGTTCTTGATTCAGCAGTACGGCCCCATGATTTATATGGTGCTCTTCCTGATTGTCTTCTGTGAAACTGGTCTGGTGGTGCTGCCTTTTCTGCCGGGCGACTCGCTGCTGTTCATTGCGGGCACCTTCTGCGCCACCGGCGCCATGAACATCTGGGTGCTGATGTTCCTGCTGGTGGTCGCCGCCATCGGCGGCAATACGCTCAATTACTGGATAGGCATGCTGGTCGGGCATCGCGTCTACACGCACAATTACCGCTGGCTCAATCCTGACGCGCTGCGCAAGACCCACGCTTTCTATGAAAAGCATGGCGGCAAGACTATCGTGATCGCGCGTTTCACCCCCATCGTGCGCACTTTCGCACCCTTCATCGCCGGCGTTTCGGCCATGAGCTTCGTCAAGTTCCAGTTCTTCAACGTGATCGGCGCGCTGCTGTGGGTGGTGGGGCTGGTGGTGCTGGGATATCTGTTCGGCAACATTCCCATGGTGCAGGAAAACCTGAACACCTTGGTGCTGGTCGGCATCGTGGCCGCCATCGTGCCCATCATTCTCGGCGCCGGCTGGCAGCTTTATCGCAAGCTGACCGGCAAGCGCAGATTGAAGCAACCCTGAGCTGGCGCGGCAGATGCCCTGGCTTCAACGCTGATACCTGATAAAAAGAAACCCGGCATGCGCAGGCATGGCCGGGTTTCTTTTTGTACTGCCGCACTGGATCAGGATCAGGTCAGCTTGTTCTTGGCCAGCGGCGGATTCTTGGCGAAATACTTGCGGATGCCGGTCAGGATGGCGTCGGCCATCTGGTCCTGATAGCGCTCGTCGGTCAGCTTGGCTTCTTCTTCAGGATTGGAGATGAAGGCGGTCTCGATCAGGATGCTCGGAATATCCGGCGCCTTCAGCACCGCAAAGCCGGCCTGTTCCACCGCGCCCTTGTGCAGCTTGTTGATGCCGCCGATTTCCTTGAGCACCGCATTGCCGACGCGCAGGCTGTCGTTGATCTGGGCCGTGGTCGACAAGTCCAGCAGCACGCTTGCCAGTTGGCGGTCGTGGGTCTTGATGTTGACGCCGCCGATCAGATCGGCCGAATTTTCTTTATTCGCCAGCCAGCGCGCAGCGGTCGAGCTGGCGCCTTTTTCCGACAGCGCGAACACCGAGGAGCCGCGTGCGGTGGGCTGGACGAACGCGTCGGCGTGGATCGATACAAACAGATCGGCCTGCACCTTGCGCGCCTTGACAACGCGCTGGCCGAGCGGCACGAAGAAGTCGGCGTCGCGCGTCAGCATGACGCGCATGTTGGGATGTTCTTCTATCTTGCGTTTCAAGCGCTTGGCGATCGACAGCACCACGTCCTTTTCGCGATTGCCGCGTGCGCCGGTGGCGCCCGGGTCTTCGCCGCCATGGCCGGGGTCGAGCGCAATCGTGATCATGCGCGTGAGCTGCATGCGCGGTTCTTCCGCGACCACCTTGGGATTCTTTTCACTTTTGGCTTCCGGCGCCGGTTTGGCTTCCGCCAGCGGTGCGGGATCGGGCTGGGCCGGGATCTGCGCCTGCTGCGGATTTTGCGGATTCTGCGGCGTGTCCTTGAGCCAGTCGCCCTTCTGGATCAGCGCTGCGATCGGATCCGGCGGCGCGGCCGGGTACAGGTCGATCACGAAGCGATATTTGTATTCGCCCACCGGCGCCAGCGTAAACACCTGCGGCTTGATTTCATCCTTCAGGTCGAACACCAGACGCACCACGCTCGGCCGGTTCTGGCCGACGCGCACCTGTTTGATATACGGATCGTTGGGCTGGATCTTGGCGACCAGGTCCTTGAGCGTGCTGTTGAGATCGATACCTTCGATATCGACCACCAGCCGTTCCGGATCCTTGACCACGAAGTGGGTGACCTTGAGATTGCTGTCGTTTTCGAGCGTGACGCGGGTGTAGTCTTCGGACGGCCAGACACGCACCGCCAGAATCTGCGAAGCGCAGGCCGGCAAGGGAGTAACGACGGAGACGAAAAGAGCGCCGCCTGCTTTGATGATGGTGCGACGGGTTTTTGATTTCACAGATTGGGCGCGAATTTCAGGCGAGCGAGGCATTGATGACCCTTGTCAGACAACGCACGTAATTCTACATCACGCCCGTGTTGTGCGACTACCAGGCTGAGGTGAATATCCGGCGGCGGCAACACCGGCTCGCCCTTTTCCGGCCATTCGACGATACAGACGCTGTTTTCGTTGAAATGTTCACGGAAACCGGCATCCAGAAACTCCTCCGGACTGGCCATGCGGTAGAGATCGAAATGGATAAGGGTTACCATGCGGTCTGCCAGTTCGACCTCGTAGGGTTCGGCCAGCGTGTAGGTGGGGCTTTTGACCCGCCCGCGATAGCCCGCCGCATGCAACAGCGCGCGCGTCAGCGCGGTCTTGCCTGCGCCCAGGTCGCCGTGCAGATAGAGCGTCAGGCCGGGCGTCAATGCCCGCGCCAGATCGGCGCCCAGCGTGGCGGTGGCGGCTTCATCGGGAAGGTGGAGTTGCAGTCGCTGCATGGCACTCATTTTCAGATTCTGTGTTTCTTCTGTGTTTCATGACCGATTTAGCCGCACTTGCCGTTGCGATCAAAGCCTGGGGGCGTGAACTCGGGTTTGCCGACGTACGTATTGCCGACGTCGATCTCTCGCATCGCGAAGCCGGTTTTCAGGCCTGGCTCGACAAGGGCTATCACGGCGAGATGGATTATATGGCAAGCCACGGCATGAAGCGCGCGCGTCCGGCAGAACTGGTGCCGGGCACGGTGCGCGTGGTCAGTGTGCGCATGCCGTATCTGCCGCGTGCTGCCGCTGGCGGGGAAGAAAGCGGGGCAGCAAGTGAGGCCGGCCGCGACTGGCGCACCCGCGAGGAAGCGCGCAGCGCCGACGGCGCCGCCGCGCAAATTTCCGTCTATGCCCGCGGCCGCGACTACCACAAGGTCTTGCGTGCGCGCCTGCAACAGCTGGCGAGCCGGATCGAGACCGAAACCGGCCCCTTCGGCTATCGCGTCTTCACCGATTCAGCGCCGGTGATGGAGGTGGCGCTGGCCGAAAAGTCCGGCCTCGGCTGGCGCGGCAAGCATACGCTGCTGCTCAATCGCGAAGCCGGTTCCATGTTCTTTCTCGGCGAGTTGTTCACCGACCTGCCGCTGCCGGTGGATGCACCGGTCACGCCGCATTGCGGCCAATGCAGCGCCTGCATCGACGTCTGCCCGACACAGGCCATTGTCGCGCCGTATGAGCTGGATGCGCGCCGCTGCATCTCCTATCTCACCATTGAACTCAAGGGCAGCATTCCGATCGAGCTGCGGCCGCTGATCGGCAACCGCGTCTACGGTTGCGACGACTGCCAGTTGTTTTGCCCCTGGAATAAATTTGCGCAGGCCTCGGTGCTGCCTGATTTCGACGTGCGCCACGGACTCGACAGCGCTTCGCTGGTCGACCTGCTGGGCTGGACAGAAGAGCAATTCCTGCGCAATACCGAAGGCAGCGCGATCCGCCGCATCGGCCACGAACGCTGGCTGCGCAACATGGCGGTGGGGCTGGGCAACGCAGCTGCGGATGCTGCTCTCAAAGGGCGCGACGATCTCGTTGCTGCGCTGCAGGGGCGTGCCCATCATCCTTCCGAACTGGTGCGCGAGCATGTTGCGTGGGCGTTGCAGCGCCATCTGGGGTAAGGCTGCCAGATGGCGGCAGAGCCGGGGTTCAATGCACCAGCGCCAGCCAGAACGGAATCGTCAGCGCCGAAAGCAGTGTGCCCAAGGAAATCAGAAATGCCGTAGCCGGGCCGTTGCCGCCCATGCGCGTGGCCAGAATGTAGGCGCTGGAGGCGGTCGGCAGCGCACAGAACAGCACCACGATCTGCAGCTGCAACTGAGGCAGCGCCAGTACGGTGCCGATGAAATAGGCGGCGGCCGGCACCGCCACCAGTTTGATGACGGTGAAGTAGGCCACCATCAGTTTGCTCTCGCGCAGGCCGGACAGGCGCAGGCCCGCACCGACCATCAGCAGCCCCAGCGCTATCGAGGCGCTGCCCAGACGCGACAGCGCGACGCCGATGAACTCCGGCAAGTGCAGCCCGGCGGCGCTGAACAGCAAGCCGGAAGCAGTGGCGATCAGCAGCGGGTTGCGCGCCAGCTCGGCCAGCAGATTGCCGCTCTTGTGCGCCAGCGCATGCACTGCCGCCGCATTGCACAGCGGCACGCCGAAACCCAGCAGCAGCGCCATCAGGCCCACGCCCTGGTCGCCCGCCAGACGCGAGGCCAGCGCCAGCGCAATGTAAGAGTTGAAGCGATAGGCGGTCTGCATGCCGGACTCGTAAGTCATCGGCGAAGCCTTGATGAAAGGCTTGCCGATCCAGGTCAGCGCGATGCCGCACAGCAGCGCCAGCACTCCCGTCTGCAGCAGCTTGCCGGTGCTTGCCAGATCCAGTTGCAGGCGGGCCGTGGAGTAGAACAGCAGGGCCGGAAACAGCTGGTAGTACACCAGCTTTTCCATGCCGGTCCAGAAGGCTTCGCCCCAGTTGCTGATGCGATAGACGAACATGCCGAGAAAGATCAGGCTGAAATCCGGCAGCAGAAGATTGATGATATTCATGAGGCGGCGTGCGCTTACTTCAGCACGCGCGCCAGCTCGACGGCGGTCTTCACGTTCATCTTGTCGAAGATATGCGCGCGATGCACCTCCACCGTACGCATGCTGATGCCGAGTTCGTCGGCGATCACCTTGTTCATCTTGCCGGCCAGGATCAGATCCAGCACTTCGCGCTCGCGCGAGGACAAGGCTTCCAGCCGGGTGCGCACCGCATCCTGTTCGCCGGCGGCGCAGGAGGCCTGTAGCGCTTCCAGCACGCGATCCATCAACTGGTTGTCGTTGAAAGGTTTTTCGAAGAAGTCGAAGGCGCCGTTTTTCAGCATGTCGACCGCCATCGGCACATCGCCGTGACCGGTCAGGAAGATCACCGGGCGACGCTGGATCAGCGCACGCGCCGACAATTGATTGAACAGCGCCACGCCGCTGATGTCGGGCATGCGCACGTCGAGCAAAATGCATTCGCCGACCGGATCGAACCGGCCGGCCTGTTCCAGCGCGCTCAGGAAGGCTTCGCCGCTTTCATAAGCGGTGGCGGCGATGGAGCGCGATTGCGCCAGCCACAGCAGCGAATCGCGGATGATTTCTTCGTCGTCGACTATATGCAGCATCGGGTCATTCAATCGCGGCGCGCCGCCGGCATCTCCCTGCAATCCGCAAGCGCCGCAGCGGGCGGCGCATCATGTGGCGTGGGAGTCGGGGGCGCTGGCCGCGTCTTGTTATGGGTTATTGCCGTTCAGGCGAGGCTGCCGCCGTCGTTCTGTGAGGGCATGTTTGCGTCGTCGCCGCAGCGGGTCGGTATGTTCGGTACGCTCAATACGTGTTCCCCTGCGCAGGCAGCGAAAACCGGAAGATTGTACCTCCAGCCGGGTTGTTGGTGTAGGTCAGGGTGCCGCCGTGGAACTCGATGGTGGTGCGGCAGATGTTGAGGCCCATACCCATGCCTTCGGCCTTGGTCGAGAAGAATGGCGAAAACAGCCGCGCCGCCACATCGTCGGCGATGCCGTGGCCCTGATCGATGATCGATACCACTACCGCTTCGGCGGTGGCCAGACTGCGATCCAGTTCGGCCACGATGCGCAGGATGCGGCGTTGCGGCGGCACCGCCGCCATGGCCTGGATACCGTTGCGGGTCAGGTTCAGGATCACCTGTTCCAGCAACACCTGATCGCCGAGCACGGTCGGCAGACGCGGTGCGATCTGGGTTTGAAACACCACGAAAAAAGGTTGTGCCTGCAATTCGATCAGCGCGCTGACGTTCTCGACCAGCGCCTTGATCTGCAGGGGCTGGCGCGCCGGTTCACGCTTCTTGACGAACTGGTGCACGCTGCGGATCACATGGCCGGCGCGTTGCGCCTGCGCGTGGATTTTTTCCAGCGCAGGTTGCAGCGCGGCGGGTTCCGCGCGGCCGTTCTGCATCATGTTGAGGGCGCCGGTGGTGTAGCTGGAAATCGCCGCCAGCGGCTGATTCAGCTCGTGCGCCAGCGTCGACGCGATTTCGCCCATGCTGGCCAGACGTGCGCTGGCCTGCAGTTTTTCTTCCTGCGTGCGGTTCAGGTCTTCGGCGCGCTTCTGTTCGGAGACATCCAGAATCGAACCCATCCAGCCGGTCTGCTTGCCGTTCTGATCGACCAGCGGCGATTCGAAAATCAGCACCGGAAAACGGGTGCCGTCGATACGCTGAAAAATGGTTTCGAACTGCGGCGTCACGCGTCCGGCCAGCACGTTGGAAAAGCGCTCCTGATATTCGTCCATGGCCTCCGGCGCCCAATACGGCATCGGCGGAATCTTGCCCACCAGTTGATCCGCAGCGATCCCGACCATCTTGCAGAAGGCCGGATTGACATAGGTGATGCGCCCCTGCAGATCGCGTGCGCGCATGCCGGTGACCAGCGAGTTTTCCATCGCGCTGCGGAAGGACACTTCGTTGAGCAGCGCATCCTCGGCCTTGGTGCGGCGGTTGATGTCGCGCCACAGGGCCCACAGGCTCCACAGCAAACCAAGCGAGAGCACGATCACCGAGCCGACCAGCAGATTCGGCAGCAGCTTGGGCGCGCTCTTGGTGCTGTTGGTGTGCAGCACCAGCGTCAGTCCCGGCAGTTCTAGCTCGCGCCGGTGGGTATAGACATTCAGGCCGGGGCCGCCGGCGGTGCGCCGCGCCACCACGTTGTCGTCGGTGTCGGTCAGCGCGATCTCATTATCCTGGGCGAACCACCACGGCACCATTTCATTGAGGATGCGCGCCACCGCATAACTTGCCACCAGGCTGCCTATGTAGACGTTGTCGCGATACAGGGGCACGTGATAGTCCATCAGCGAGGGCTCCGCTATGCCGGGCGGCACCGCCGGCGAACTGTACAGAGGGCGCCGGCTGGCGCGTGCGCGCTCTTCCGTCATGCGCGAAGCGTCGGACAGGTCGGCCCGCGAAATCGGGAAGTCGTCGGTGGAGGCCACCGGTTTGCCTTCCGGATTGAGCCAGGTGACGCGGTAGAACTCGCGGTTGTTGCGCAACAGCGCGTTGAGGCGTGCGCGGAACTGATCCTTGTGCAGATGGCCGACGATGATCTCGCGGCCGATGATGCGCATGCTTTCATCGTCGCGGCTGAGCTGGAAGCGGATCGCCTGCTCTACCCAGAGCGAGTCGGCGATCAGTTGCTCCAGCCTTTCGCTGGCCTCCATTTGCTGCGCCTGGCGCGGCAGCCAGATCAGCGTCAGCAGAAACAGCAGCACCAGCAGAAATGGAATCACCCAGCGCATGATGTGCTTGCGGCGCGGCGACAGCAGCGCGGCGGCAGAGGAGTGCGGGGCGTGGATGGAGGAGGGCGATTGCATGGGCACTGGACTTGTCGGAATTTCCGGTCGGGCGGCGATGCCGGCAGATTAACTCAATTCGGTGCACGGCAAGGCAGGCTATTTTGTGCTGCCGGATTTTTCTATGAAGCGTATCGCCTTGCGCTGCGTCATGCTCGCTGGAGTGGTTGTAAATGTGCTTTCCGGCAAACGATGCCGGCCCGCAATGCTGCGCCGCAGCGTGGTTCGTGCCCTTTCTGACAATTTGTCAGACTGTGGTTTTCCACACTTGTAGCGGCGTGCGCTCTTGTCCACAATTCGCGGCAAGTTACATCAAGTGACTGACCCAATCCGATTATTTCAATTAAAACAGGGGACAACAATGCAACTCAAATCATTGCTTTTTGCACTTTCCGCAGCAGCCGTCGTCAGTTCCGGCTTCAGTTCCGGCGCCTTTGCGCAGGCGCCCATCGTCATCAAGTTCAGCCACGTGGTGGCCAACGATACGCCGAAAGGCAAGGCTGCCGAGCGCTTCAAGGAACTGGCCGAGAAGTCGACCAAGGGCCGCGTGAAGATCGAGGTCTATCCGAACAGCACCTTGTACAAGGACAAGGAAGAACTGGAAGCGCTGCAGCTGGGCGCGGTGCAGATGCTGGCGCCGTCGCTGGCCAAGTTCGGCCCGCTGGGCGTGAAGGAGTTTGAGGTATTTGACCTGCCGTATATTTTCCCGAGCAAGGAAGTGCTGTATCGCGTGACCGAAGGTCCGATCGGCAAGGACCTGTTCAAGAAGCTGGAGCCCAAGGGCATCACCGGTCTGGCGTATTGGGATAACGGCTTCAAGGTGATGTCGGCCAACAAGCCCTTGCATGCACCGTCCGATTTCCGCGGCCTGAAGATGCGCATCCAGTCCTCCAAGGTGCTCGATGCGCAGATGCGCGCGCTCGGCGCCAACCCGCAGGTGCTGGCCTTCTCCGAGGTATATCAGGCACTGCAGACCGGCGTGGTCGACGGCACCGAGAATCCGCCTTCGAATCTCTATACCCAGAAAATGCATGAAGTGCAGAAACACGTGACGGTCTCCGATCACGGCTATCTGGGCTACGCGGTGATCGTCAACAAGAAGTTCTGGGATGGCCTGCCAGCCGATATCCGCACCGCGCTGGAAGGCGCGATGAAGGATGCCACCAAGTATGCCAACGCCATCGCTCAGCAAGAAAACGATGCGGCGCTGGCGGCGGTGGAAAAGACCGGAAAGACAACGGTCTACCGTCTGAACGACAAGGAAAAGGCTGAGTGGCGCAAGGCCTTGCTGCCGGTACAAAAGCAGATGGAAAGCCGCATCGGCAAGGATCTGATCACCGCCGTCAACAAGGAAGCGGCGGCGCTGGGACAGAAGTAAGTTGCCGTAAAAGGCCGGCTCGGCAGCCACAGGCTTTATAGCCGGCAATCCGTCTTCATCCAAAATTTCGGGGGCGGATTGCAAGGATTGCAGGGACGGCAAAGACAAGAATCAATAAAAACCAATTCACGCTCAAAGGCCGGTGACTCATTGCTCACCGGCTTTTTTTGAAGCAGGAGACCCCATGAAGTTTCTCGACCATCTGGAAGAGTGGCTGATCGCCTCGTTAATGGCGGGCGCCACCTTCATCATTTTCGTCGCCGTGGTGCATCGCTATGCCTCCGGTCTCGACATTCCCTGGCTGCAGGACGAGCTGATCCAGATCAACATGAGCTGGGCGCAGGAGCTGTGCATCTACATGTTCGTGTGGATGGCCAAGTTCGGCGCGGCCTACGGTGTACGCACCGGCATCCACGTCGGCGTCGATGTGCTGATCAATCGCATGGATACCCCATGGCGCAACAAGTTCGTGATCTTCGGCCTGCTGGCAGGTGCGCTGTTCACCGGCATCGTCGGCACCCTGGGCGCCGAGTTCGTGTGGGACATCAGCCAGCATTCGAGCACCTCCGAAGTGATGGAAGTGCCGATGTGGATCGTTTATATGGCAGTGCCTCTGGGTTCGTATCTGATGTGTTTCCGCTTCTTGCAAGTGGCATGGAATTTCTCCAGGACGGGTGAGTTGCCCAAACACGACCACGCTTTCGTGGAAGGTCTTGATGAAGAAGTCAAAGGAGAAAAAGCATGAACGCAGCCATCATTTTCATCCTGCTGTTCGGCTTGATGCTGACCGGCATGCCGATCTCGATTTCGCTCGGCCTCACGGTGCTGACCTTCCTTTTCACCATGACCGATGTGCCGATTCAGTCAGTCGCGCTGAAGCTGTTCACCGGCATCGAGAAGTTCGAGATCATGGCGATCCCGTTCTTCATCCTGGCGGGTAACTTCCTCACGCATGGCGGGGTGGCGCGACGCATGATCAACTTCGCCACCTCCATGGTCGGCCATTGGCACGGCGGTCTGGCATTGGCCGGCGTGATGGCTTGCGCGCTGTTCGCGGCGGTGTCCGGTTCGTCGCCGGCCACGGTGGTGGCGATCGGCTCCATCATTCTGCCGGCGATGGTCAAGCAGGGCTTTCCCAAGCGCTTCGGCGCGGGCGTGATCACGACCTCGGGCGCGCTCGGGATCCTGATCCCGCCATCCATCGTGATGGTGATGTATTCGGTCTCGACCAATACCTCGGTCGGCAAGCTGTTCATGGCCGGCGTGGTGCCGGGCCTGATGCTGGCCTTCCTGCTCGGTCTGACTACCTGGCATCTGGCGCGCAAGAACAACTATCCGCGTCTGCCCAAGGCCAGCTGGAAAGAACGCATGGTGGCCTTCCGCAAGAGCGGCTGGGGTCTGTTCCTGATCGTGATCGTGATGGGCGGCATCTACAGCGGCGTGTTCACACCGACGGAAGCGGCGGCGATGGCGGCGGTGTATGCCTTCATCATTGCAGTGTTCGTGTACAAGGACATGAGCCTGAAGCAGGTGCCCAAGGTCTTGCTGGACTCCGCTTCGATGTCGGCCATGCTGCTGTACATCATCACCAACGCGGTGCTGTTCTCGTTCCTGGTGACCAGCGAAAACATTCCGCAGTCGATGGCGGCGATGATCACCGACAGCGGTCTCGGTCCCATCACTTTCCTGCTGGTGGTGAACGTATTGCTGCTGCTGGCCGGCAATGTGATGGAGCCGTCTTCCATCGTGCTGATCATGGCGCCGATTCTGTTCCCGGTGGCGATGAAGCTGGGTATCGATCCGGTGCACTTCGGCATCCTGATTGTGGTGAACATGGAAGTGGGCATGTGCCATCCGCCGGTCGGTCTGAATCTGTATGTCGCCTCCGGCATCACCAAGATGGGCATCACCGAGCTGACCATCGCGGTGATGCCGTGGCTGCTGACCATGCTGGCCTTCCTGGCGCTGGTGACCTATGTGCCGCAGATCTCTCTGTGGCTGCCTAATCTGGTGTTCAATTGATCGTAGATCCAGGTCTGTTTAAGGGCTTCAGGGTAACCGGATATTCGGGCTGGCCGTCCTGATGGAACGCCCGGCCATCAAGGCTTCCGGGCCGCTGTGAAGGATAGCGGTCCGGGTTTAATTGCCAGTCTGGAAATATTGTTATATTGCATGTTTCCCGGGTGATGAAAAAATACTTTGAAACAGGGAAAACTGCTGTTAAAGTGCGGTCTCTGCCAAAACGGCAAGCAAGCTTTGCCGTTCAAGCAAGACCGGAAAACGGTTCTTGGCACCAACAGAATTCAGCAGCATGATCAAGGTGGTATGTAAGCTTCGCCTTCCGGATCCGGCCTCGCCAGATTCGGAATCAAAACAGAATACAAAGCGGGTGGTGCATAACAAGCGGTAACCGAATACCGAGGAAACAGAGGAGACATGCGTTCGATTGAAGCTGCGCGCGATTCATAAAAGCGGCCGGGAATGCATACGAAGTTCTTCAAGGCGCGTCGATGACGCGCCTTTTTCTTTTTGTGCGACGGTTTCAGCGCAGGCTTGCCGGCTTCGGTGTGAGTATGCTGATCTTCCCGAAGCTGGCGCCGCCCGTTTTTTCAATCCAAAGTACGCAGACCGCCCGCAGTCAAAATCTGCGCATGCAAACCAATGCGCAGGTCAGGCACGATGCTGATCGCCTGTGCCACAGGATCGCTTTGCTGAAGTCCGATCGCTTGCAAGGCCCGATGAATTTCCACCGCCTGCGGATGACGGATTTCCAGTGTGTGCAAGCTGCAGCCGAGTTCGGGCAAGGCCTGCGCCGGATGCGGTTCGGCCTGCCATTGAATCAGCGAAGGCATCAGGCCCGCCATCGGCAGACTGCCGTCAGCCGCAATGCTGATCAGCCAGTGCAGAGGTCCGCGGCTCATCTCTTCGATGAGGCCGGTCGCAATCGGCGAGGCGGCGCTGGCCGCATGGATGTCATCGGTGCGCGCCACCCAGTGCGCCAGGCGCGGCGCATCGTCGGCTTTGATGCGATCGAGTCCGAACCAGCGCGCACGCGGAGGCGAGAGCGGCGGCGCCGCCGGATTGATCGCGATCACTTCCAGATAGAACTGCGGTCCCAGTCGCAGAAGGGCATTGTGCGTTCCCAGCTTTATGTGCTCACCGCCGATGCGCGGCGCCACGCCGAGTTTTTGCGCGACCCAGTCTATGCCGGCGGCCAAGGTCGGCGCGGTGACGACCATATGGTCGGGGCAGGTATGTGCTTGCGGTGTCTTCATGGTCTCTTATGATTTAATAGTGGTTTTCGCGCATGGTCGGCCGATGATGAACCGCAGCTTGCCGTCGCGCTGCAGGCAGCATGCAGGCAACAGTTTGCCACGGCCTTACCGGATGATCTGAATGAAGCAGAATACACAACAAGCGCAACAAGCCGGTGAGATATTCTCCGCCATCGTGCATACGCCTTTCGGCGGCATGGGCGTGCGTACCGCTGCCGGCGTGCTGATCGAAATGGTGTATCTGCCGAAATACTTCCATGAAAAAGCGCCCACCGATGTGGTTGCCGAGCGTGCCGCCAAACAGATACGGCGTTACATCGAAAAGCCCGGCTCTGCATTCAAGTTGCCGCTGGCGGAAGTCGGTTCGCCGTTTCAGCAGCGGGTGTGGAAGGCGATCGCTGAAATTCCCTGCGGCCAGGTGCTGACCTATGGCGATGTGGCGCGCCGCATCAAGTCGGCGCCGCGCGCCGTCGGACAGGCTTGCGGCGCCAACTGGTTTCCGCTGGTGGTGCCTTGCCATCGGGTGACGGCCGCCGGCGGTCTGGGCGGATTTTCACATCAGGACGACAGCGACAGCTTTTTTCTCGACGTCAAGCGCTGGCTGTTGCAGCACGAGGGTGTGAGCGGATACTGAACCATGCCCAGAGGTACGCCAAAAATAGAGGCGCCGGCCGAAAGCCGTGCCGCCATCGATGAGTTCTGCGACAACCTGTGGCTGGAAGACGGTTTGTCGAAAAATACGCTGGAAGCCTATCGGCGCGACATGACCTTGTTCGCGCACTGGCTGCACGCCAGCCAAGGGAAACTCGTCTACGCCACCGGCGCCGACGATCTCAACGCCTATTTCGCGGCGCGCCATGAAGACACCAAGGCCAGCTCGTCGAACCGGCGGCTGGCGGTGCTCAAACGTTTCTTCCAGCTGGCGCTGCGCCAGAATCGCATCAGCGTCGATCCCTGTCTGAAGATGAAGTCGGCCAAGCAGCCGCCGCGTTTCCCCAAGACCTTGTCGGAGGAGCATGTAGTGTCCTTGCTGGCAGCGCCCGACGTCGGCACGCCGCTGGGCCTGCGTGATCGCACCATGCTGGAACTGATGTACGCCAGCGGCTTGCGTGTGTCGGAACTGGTGCTGCTCAAGAGCATCGAGGTAGGCATGAACGAGGGCGTGCTGCGCATCACCGGCAAGGGCAATAAAACCCGGCTGGTGCCCTTCGGTGAAGAGGCGGGCCTGTGGATCATGCGCTATCTGCAGGAAGGCCGTGGCGCGATCCTGGACGGCCAGATGGACGATGCGCTATTCGTGACGGCGCGCGGCGGCCCGATGACGCGCCAGATGTTCTGGATACTGATCAAAAAATACGCACGCCAGGCCGATATCAATGCGCCGCTGTCGCCGCACACCTTGCGGCATGCCTTCGCCACCCATCTGCTCAATCACGGCGCCGATCTGCGCGTGGTGCAACTGTTGCTGGGACACGCCGATATTTCGACCACGCAGATTTATACCCACGTGGCGCGCGAGCGGCTCAAGCAACTTCACGCGCAACACCATCCGCGCGGCTAGGTGCTGGCAAAGCGGCGTTCTTGCGGCATAATGTGCGCCCATGGCGAAGAAAGAACACATCTCGGAGACTCCTGCCACGCAGTTCCTGCGCAAGCACGGGGTCGCCTTCAGCGAACATCCCTATGACTACGAAGAGCATGGCGGCACCTCGGTATCGTCGCGCGAACTGGGCGTGGCAGAGCACGCCGTTGTGAAGACGCTGGTGATGCAGGATGAGGCCGCCAAACCTTTGCTGGTGCTGATGCACGGGGACTGCAAAGTGTCGACCAAGAACCTGGCGCGGCAGATCGGCTGCAAGTCGGTCGAGCCCTGCAAGCCGGAGGTGGCCAATCGGCATTCCGGTTTTCTGATCGGCGGCACCTCGCCGTTCGGCACCCGCAAGGCGATGCCGGTGTATGTCGAATCCAGCATTCTGGAACTCGACAGAATCTATATCAACGGCGGCCGTCGCGGCTTTCTGGTCGGCATCGCGCCCGCCGCCATCATGCAAGTGCTGCCGGCCAAGGCCGTGCAGTGCGCGCTGCAAGAATAATTCAAACTGAATCACGAGGAACCATGTACACAATCCTGTTTGCGATCGCCGCGTATCTGATCGGCTCGCTGTCCTTTGCGGTAGTCGTCAGCAAATTGTTCGGGCTGGCCGATCCGCGCACCTATGGTTCCAAGAATCCTGGCGCCACCAATGTGCTGCGCAGCGGCAACAAGAAGGCGGCGGCGCTGACGCTGATCGGCGACGGTTTCAAGGGCTGGCTGGCGGTATGGCTGGCGATCAGGTTCGGACCGCGCTTCGGGGTGGAAGACAGCGGTATCGCGCTGGTGGTGGTGGGCGTATTCCTCGGGCATCTGTGGCCGGTGTTTTTCCGCTTCGTCGGCGGCAAGGGCGTGGCGACAGCGCTGGGTATTCTGCTCGCGCTGAACGGCTGGCTCGGTCTGGCGACGCTGGTGACCTGGCTGGTGATTGCCTATGCCTTCCGGTATTCGTCACTGGCTGCGCTGGTGGCGGCAGTATTCGCACCGTTCTACTACGGTCTGCTGTTCGGCAGCACCGACGGCATTTTGCTGGCGATCGTGGCGATGAGCATTCTGCTGATCTATCGCCATCGCAAGAACATCGGCAATCTGCTGGCGGGCAAGGAAAGCCGCATCGGCGACAAGAAGAAAGCGCAGAAATAATCAGCGAGTTCAACAGAGAACTCGCTACTGCATGAAAAAGAGGCCGTCATCGACGGCCTCTTTTTTATTCGGATCGGCATCAAACCAAAGCAATCAGTCCGGTCGCAGTTCATCCAGCGGCCAACGCGGCCGCACGCCGAAGGCGTAATTTTTTTGCGCGGCTTCATGATTCTGTTGCAGCCGCATGGCGCCGGCGAAGGCGATCATTGCGCCGTTGTCGGTGCAGAATTCCAGTTCGGGATAAAACACCCGATAGCGGCGCTTGGCGGCGGCTGCATTGAGCGCCTCGCGCAATTGCTTGTTGGCGCCGACGCCGCCGGCAATTACCAGACGCTTGAGGCCGCTGTGCTTGAGCGCGTTCATGCATTTGGCGACCAGCACTTCGACGATGGCGTCGACGAAGGCACGCGCGATGTTGGCCTTGTCCTGCTCGCAGATGTTGGTGGTCTGCTGTTTGACCACGGTCAGCACCGCGGTCTTGAGGCCGGAAAAACTGAAATCAAAATTCTTGGAATGCAGCATCGGGCGCGGCAATTTGTACACGCCCGGATCGCCAAACTCGGCCAGCCGTGAAATCGCCGGGCCGCCCGGATATCCCAGGCCCAGCAGCTTGGCCGATTTGTCGAAGGCTTCGCCTGCCGCATCATCCAGCGTCTCGCCCAGCAATTCATAGCGGCCGACGCCGTCGACGCGCATCAGTTGCGTATGACCGCCCGATACCAGCAGCGCGATGAAGGGAAATTCCGGCGGCTCGCTGGCCAGCAGAGGCGACAGCAGATGGCCTTCCAGATGGTGCACGCCGAGCACCGGCTTGTCCCACGCCAGCCCAAGTCCGCATGCGACCGAGGCGCCGACCAGCAGGGCGCCGGCCAGGCCGGGCCCTTGGGTGAAGGCGATGGCATCGATATCCGCGGAGCTGACCTCGGCCTGCTTCAGCGTTTCTTTCAGCAGCGGAATTGCGCGCCGGATGTGATCGCGCGAAGCCAGTTCCGGCACCACGCCGCCGTACTCCTGATGCATGGCGATCTGTGAATGCAGTGCGTGCGCGAGAAGACCCCGTTCGGTGTCATACAGGGCCAGACCGGTTTCATCGCAGGAAGATTCGACGCCGAGAACAATCATTGAGTGCAGAAAAAAGAGAAACGTGCGGGCCGCGCGCTCGCGCGGGAAGGCGCTATTGTAAAGGAAAGCCCGCTGCCGTGCGGCGCCGCGGGCCGGTCCTGCCTGTCTTGCAGGCACCATGATGCAGATCAATCCAGGCATCGTGCAGGCCTGCAGATGCTGTCGTCGCGGCAGGTTTGGTGTACCCTTCGCTCCATGCAAAATGATCAGACTCTCATCGCCGAACCGCTGGCGGCCGCGCGTTTCATCAAAGAAATCGGACGCGGCAAAGACGGTGCGCGCAGCTTGTCGCGCGAAGACGCTGCGCTGCTGTACGGCGCCATGCTGGACGGCCGCGTCAGCGACCTGGAGCTGGGTGCGATCCTGCTGGCGATGCGCGTGAAGGGCGAATCGGTGCCCGAGATCGCCGGTTTTCTGGATGCCGCCGAAGCCTCGTTTCAGCAGATCATGGCGCCGCCGGGCGACTATGCACCGGTGGTGCTGCCGAGTTACAACGGCTCGCGCAACATGGCCAATCTGACCCCCTTGCTGGCTTTGCTGCTCACGCGCAAAGGCGTGCCAGTGCTGATGCACGGCGTGACGCACGATCCGCAGCGGGTGACCAGCGCCGAGATTTTCGAAGCGCTAGGCCTCGGCCATGCCGACACGCCGCAGCAGGCCGAGCAGCAACTGGCCGCCGGTCAGCCGACCTTCGTGCCGATCCAGGTGCTGGCGCCCAAGATGGCGCGTCTGCTGGCGATGCGGCGCGTGCTCGGCGTGCGCAATTCCACGCATACGCTGGTCAAGATCATGCAGCCTTTCGTACAGCCGGCCCTGCGTCTGACGTCTTATACCCATCCCGAATATCTGGCGATGCTGAGCGCTTATTTCAGCGATGCGGCGCCGGCCGCACGCGGCGATGCATTTCTGATGCGCGGTACAGAAGGCGAAACGGTCGCCAATGCGCGGCGCGCGCAACAGATCGAATGGTTCCATGGCGGCAGCAAGACCGTGCTGGTGGAAAAACAAAGCGTCGCCGAAGAGTTGCCGGATCTGCCGGAAGGGCGTGATGCGGAAACCACGGCGCGCTGGATAGAGTCCGTGCTGGAGGGAAAGCGTGCGGTGCCGCAAGCCATCGAAGAACAGGTAGGGCATTGCCTGAGTGTTGCGTCGGCGATACGCTTGCGCGGCTGAATTAGCCCAGGGCAATCATGATGGGCAGGCTGAGTCTGCACTCATTCTCACGTAGCGGGATCGGGGTGTGCTTGGCGGAAAAGAAAATGCCAGGCAAGTTGCCTGACGGAAGGACATGCGGAGAATTTAAGAAGAGAAATTGCTGCGAGGGAAGGTGCCTGATGCCGTTTCAGGTGGCGCGACGCCGTACTGCAGGTTTGACCGGAGCAACTGCTTTTTCCACTACCACCGTGGTCATGTGGGCAAATGCATAAATCACCTCCTTGACGATCTTGCGTTGCGGCGCGGGCAGATTGATGAAGGCTTCAAAGGCTTCCCGCTCCTTGTAGCCGATCGCCTCTTCCCAGCGTGCACGCCGCTTGTCGATGCGCTTGCCGATCTCTTCGCCGAAGCGCAGGTGTTGCGGTGTGACCAGCAGCCATTCGGCCAGCGTTTCCAGTTTGTCCTGCTTCGGCATCGATTCTCCCAGCAACCAGCGGCGAACGCCATGCAAGGTCATCGGTTTGCCCCAATAACGAAGATTGAATTCACGTTCAAGAACAGCCGGTTTTGGTTCGTATCCAGCTTTTTCCATTGATGTACGCAAACGTTTTGCGAATTTTTGATTGGCGGTTTCCATGGTTTTGAAGGTACTTTGCCCTTGAGCTTACCGGGTTACGTTTGCATTGCTTGATAATTACGCAATACGCTTGATTTGCAATCAAAACCTCGAAAACCATCGAAAGACTTGCCGTATGCCAAAGAAAAGCACGGCGCCTATCGAAAAAAAGGCCTGATCTGATGGTGATGAATGCGACATTGCGTTCTCCTTTTTCCTGTCAGCGTCCAAGTTCTTGCCGCGTGCATGTGAACAATTTGATATCGCCGACGTGTCTCAAGTTAACGCGCAAGCTCAGCGTTGGATATCAGGAAAAACCGGAGATTTTTTACCTCTCTTGCTCGCAATTTCCCTCAGGAAAATCAAGCGTGCGTGTCTGCAGATTTTTTTGGGTTTGACGCCGGCGGCTTGCCGTTTCGGCATGTCATGAATGCTTTATTTTTGATGTCAGTTGCGGACGCAAACAGGCTAGAATAGGCGCTGGTAAGGGGTATCGCATTTCATTCACGCAGTTGAACAAGACAGTTGAATATTGCAGTTCAATATCGATAGCGCGATAAATTCAGGGCTGGATTTCCGACAACGGGTCGAACCACGCTGCACACACCCGCCACTTCAGCTGCTGCAAGGCACACGCTCAACGAACAGAAGTAAAAGAAGAGCAGCGGACTCGCAAAGTCGGGCCGCTTGATTGGTCAAGTTAAACCAGAAGTGAATGAGCAAATTGCACGGCCTGCTACAGGCCGGCAGGCTTGCAGGCCGATCAGGAAATGCAGTGGGGGCAGTGGGGGCGTTCGCCGATGAGGTGAACCAGCGCGGTGAGAATCTGAGACATGACGCGCGTAACTGAGCAGCTCGGTGCAGACTTAATTCCGTGCTGGGTTCTCCGTGTTTTGCGTTTCGCATAGCCAGGTTCTCTCGGATCTCCGAAACGCATCACCTCATTTTCCCGATTCCTGATATGGGCCAGGGCCGGTGCGCCGGAATCGCTGACGGATCCTGTACGCGTCAGCTGTGTGCAAGCCGGTTTGCTCATCACAGCTTGATCGTTTGTTTGACGCGCATTGATGTGAGATGGGTTGCGACGCGATGGCGGGTTCCTACAATTTCCTTCTCCTCTGTTTTGCATTGCTGGTGACCAGCCTTGCCTGCTATGCCGCGCTGGAAATTTCCGAGCGGGTGGCGGCGCAGGAGGCGCAATACCGGCGCATGTGGCTGGCGCTGGGCGGCGTGGTGTTCGGACTCGGCATCTGGGCTGCCAGCTATACCACGCTGGCGGCCTTGCGCCTGCCGCTGGCAGGCAAGCTCGGTTTCGACGGACGCCTGATGATGCTGGCGCTGCTGCTGTCGACAGGCAGTGCGTTTTATCTGCTGCATCTGTCCGCCTTGCGCCGCGCGGGGCGCGGCCGTCTGCTGATCGGCGGGCTGATGATAGGCGCCGCGCTGAATGCCATTTTCCACATCAGTCTGGCCTCCATGCAACTGGCGCCGGCCATCCGTTACAACCAGGCTTTGCTGCTGTTTGCCTTGCTGGCGACCGAAGGCGCTGCGATTTTCGGCATCTTCCTTTTCTCCGCCACCAACCTGCGCAAGGCGGCTGCCATCAGTTCGCTGCATGCGCAGCAGATACGGCGCATCGTTGCGGCATTGCTGGTCGGTGCGGCACTGATTGCGTGCAATTGTCTCGGCGTGTCGGCGAGTGCGTTCCCAATGGAAGGCATCAGTCGCGCGGCGCACGCCATCAGTCGCGATCATCTGCTCAACGGTATTGTTTTCGGTGCCTTTCTGATGATGGCGGCGGCACTCGTATTCAGCGGCGCGCATCGCAATCGCACGCTGAAGAAAATCGTCGGCCGCACCAACGACAAGCTGCTGCATTTTGCCACCCATGACGTGCTGACCGGCTTGCCCAATCGCGCGCTGCTGAGCGAACGCATTCTGCATGCGATCCAGGTATCGCGGCGCAGCGGCAAGACCTTCTCGGTGTTGTTCATGGACCTGGACGGCTTCAAGGGCATCAATGATTCGCTCGGACATTCCGTGGGTGACGGCTTGCTGGTGGCAGTGGCGCAGCGCATCCGCGCTTGCATCCGCGGCGAGGATATGGTGGCGCGCATCGGCGGCGACGAGTTCGTGGTGGTGATGAGCAATCTGTCTTCGCCGGAGGTGGTGGAGCAACTGGCGGAGAATATTCTGGCAGCCTTGCGCCATGATTTTCAGGTGGAGGAATCGACCTTGCGCGTGACCTCCAGCATCGGTATTTCGGTGTTTCCGAACAGTGGCGAATCGGTCGATGCGCTGATGAAAAATGCCGACGCCGCTATGTACGAAGCCAAGCAGAGCGGGCGCAATACCTATCGCTTTTTCGAGCCCGCCATGCACGCCAGCGCCATGCGTCATCTGACCGTGCGCCAGGCCTTGCAGGAGGCGCTGGAGAAGCAGCAATTCTCTTTGCATTTCCAGCCCAAATATCGCGGCATTCATGGCGGTCTGAATGGTGGGGTGAATGGCGGAACGAGTGGAGGTACGAATGCTGCGGCCGCAGCTTCCGGCGAGCGTGAGCTGACCGGGGTTGAGGCCTTGCTGCGCTGGAAGCATCCCGAGCTGGGCGACATGAGCCCGGTAGAATTCATTCCGATTGCGGAACGCTCGGGGCAGATCATCGCCATTGGCGACTGGGTATTGCGCGAGGTGTGCGCGCAGATCAAGCGTTGGGATGAGGCCGGCGGCAAACCGGTCAAGGTGGCGCTGAATCTTTCGCCGCTGCAGATGCGGCCGGACCTGGTCGACAGCATCGTGCGGGTAGTCGGCGAGGCGCGCATTTCACCGCAGCGGCTGATGTTCGAGATCACCGAAACGGCGGCCATGAAGAACGTGGAACGCAGCACCCGCATCATCAACGATCTGCAGGCGCTGGGCTTCGACATCGCCATCGATGATTTCGGCACCGGCTATTCCAGTCTGGCCTATCTGGCGCAGTTTCATTGCCGGCAAATCAAGATCGATCGCTTCTTCACTTCCCGACTGGAACTCAGCGATCATTCGGGGCGTGCCATCGTCTCCGCCATCATCGCTCTGGCGCATGCGCTCGGAATGGAAGTGGTGGCGGAAGGAGTGGAGACCGAACACCAATTGCAGGAATTGCAAAGTCTGAACTGCGATCAGGTGCAGGGTTTTTTGCTGGGACGTCCGGTGGCGGCGCCCTTGCTGGCAGACGTATTCGATGACTGCCTGTATAGCGCAGCGCCGCAGCAGGCTTCACGCTTGCATTAAGTCTGCGGTGTCAGCTATCAGCGGCTGCGCGCCGCGCCGCGCGTCTTTGCACATGACGCAGATACAGCATCAGGCCGGCGCCGACCAGGCCGAGGCTGGCGCTGTTGGCCATCCAGAATCCCGGCGCGCCTTGCAGCCAGGCCGGCGTCAGGCCGAAGCTGTCGAAGCCGAGCAGATAGCCGCCGCCCAATCCCACCCCCCATAAGGTAACCGCGTAGATGACGGTCGGAATCACGGCCGATTTGTAGGCACGCAGCACGAAGGCGGTCGTCACCTGCAGCGAGTCGAACAACTGGTAGAAGGCGATGAACAGGAACAGCGGCAGTGCGGCGGCGATGATCACCGGGTCCGGGGTGTAGGCGCGGATGATGTGTTCGCGCATGAACCAGACGACGATGCCGATCAGCACCGACAGACCCATCGACAGGCGGATGCCGGCATAGCCGATTTTTTTCGCATTACGCCATTCGCTGGCGCCGATGGCTTGCGCCACCAAGGTGCTGGTAGCGCTGGCAATCGACAGCGGCAGCATGTACAGCACGGTGCCGACGTTGGCCGTGATCTGATGGCCGGCCACCGGAATCGCACCGAGACGCGCAATGAAAATCGCCATCAGAGTGAAGGCGGTGACCTCGATAAAATAGCTGAGCCCGATCGGCACGCCGAGCTTGAGCAGATTGCGTTGCGCACGCCACGACGGACGCACGAAGCCGCCCCCGAAAATCTTCAGTTCGCGATACAGCGGCATCTTCGCCACCAGCAGCCAGGCCACGCCCAGCATCAGCCAGGCGATCACGGTGGTGGCGATGGCGCAACCGGGGCCGCCGAATGCCGGCAAGCCGAGGCCGCCGAAAATCAGCAGGCCGTTCAGCGGGACCTTCAGAAACAGACCGGTGACTTGGATCGCCATCACCATCTTTGGTCGCGACAGCGCCGTATTGAGCGAGGCATAGACGCGGAATCCCAAGGTGGCCGGCAAGGCCAGCGCCTCAATGCGCAGATACAGCGTGGCCTTTTCTGCGAGCTCGGGCGAGGCGTGCGCAAAAGTCAGAAACAGCGGTGAAAACGCCAGCACCACGCAGCCGATCATGCTCAGCAGCAGCGCCAGCCACAGGCCTTGTTTCACTTCATTGCCGATCGCGTGCAGCTGGCGCGCGCCATAGAGTTGTCCGATGGTCGGTTGCAAGGCTTGCAGCACGCCGGACAGGCCGACAAACACGCTGACGTAGATGGATACGCCCAGCGCCAGCGCCGCCAGGTCCATGGCCGAGAAATGCGACACCATGGCGGTATCGATCACGCCGTTGGCGATCAGGGCCAACTGGCCGATCAGCAGCGGCCACGCCAGCGATGCGATACGGCGGGTGTGCGAATGAGGGAGGGCGCCGCCGGGATGGTTTGCCGGCGGCGCGGATGGCTGGTTCTGGCTCAAGGAAAAATCGCTCTGATCAACCGCCGTTGCGGCGATACAGGCGGAAACGCTCGTCGCGGTCGGATGGGCGACGGCCCTCCCAGATCACGCGCCAGCTGCCGGGATACTGACGCAGCATCGGCGCTGCATCTTCATTGCTGATGTCATCCTGCAGCAGCAGATAATCGCAGCGCTGGCCGCGTTCGTCGGCAAAGCGCACGTTGCCGAAATAGGCAAAGGACGCGCGCTGCGCCGTGCCCACATTGCTTTGCACGCATTCGCTTGCGGACGGCAGTTTGGCTTCGATCTGACGCGCCACGCCGGCATAGCTCTTGCCGTAGTTGGCCCAGGGCAGCCACAGCGTCATCAGCAATACCCAGCAGAGGATCACTCCGCCGGAGGACAGCACCACTGCACGCCACAGCACCGAAGGGCGGCGCGAAATGCGCCAGTGGACCAGCATGATCCAGCCTATGGTGGTCAGCGCCGCGATGATCAGCGAGATCGCTTCGAAGCCGGGTTTGAAGCCGGGCGCCAGCTTGTAGGCATTCCTGGCGATCTGCGCCGGCCAGCCGGTTTCCTTGGCAATCCAGCCGACCCAGATGAAGGCGGCGCTGGTGGTCAGCGTCATCACCGAGAACCAGTCCACCGCGTTGATGGCGCCGCGCTTCATGGTCGGCAGGCCGAAGGCTGCCAGAATCGCCAGCGCCGGCAACAGCGGCAGCAGCATGCCTTCTTCGCTGTGCACATTGAGCAGCACCAGCAAGGTCAGCGGAATGAAGAAGGCCAGCGGCAGCGCGATATGCAGCGAGCGCGGCTGCCGGCGCCAGGCATAGATCGCCCAGCCCGCAAACGGCCACGCCGGCCAGGCAAACCAGACGCCGTATTTGAGGAAGAACTTGAGCGCGTTCAACGTCGGCCAGTTGAGCTGATAGATGTTCCAGCTCATCCAGATGCCGACCTGATCGGCGGCTTCATCCGGCAGCAGGGTGCGCAGTGCAATCACCCATGCCAGCACCGGCAGAATCGCCAGCGGCAGCGAGACCAGCAGAATCAGACGCAGCGGCACCATTTCCTGGCGCAGCAAGGCCAGCGCCAGCAGACCGATCAGAATGCCGACCGGCAGCAGCCAGCCATAGGTCAGCACCAGCAAGCCCAGCGCCAGTCCGAGGCGGCAGGCATGGCGCAGTTTCAATTGGTCGAACACGCGCACCGAGGCGTAGATGGCATACGCCACCAGCGCGATCTGCAGGGTCTTGGGGCTGGTTTCGTGGCTGTGCAGCAGCAGGCCGAGGAAGCCGAGATAAATCAGGAAGGCGCCGTCGGCCAGCGTGCGGCCGAAGTCCTTGGGTTCAGGCTGGCCGCCGAAGGCCAGTTTCAGCGGCTGTGCGCCGCTGCGGCGACCCAGCAGATAGGTGGCGTACCAGATCGACAGCGAGGCCACCAGGAAGCAGCCTATGGTCGATACGCGCGCCGCCAGAGGATCGCCCAGCAGCCAGCCGAACAGCTTGATGCAGATGGCGCCGAACCAGTAAGCCAGCGGACTTTCCGCCGGCAGCGCGAGGCCGGCGACGTTGGGCGTGAGCCAGTCCAGCAGCGTGCCGTGCGCCATGGTCCACATGATGCCGAAGCTGGTGGCATCTTCGTTCTTCCACGGATCGCGCCCGATCAGGCCGGGCAGGATGTACAGCAGGGCGAGCGCCAGCAGACCCCAGCGCGGGAGCAGGTTGGTAGCGGCGGCAGGGAGTCTAACTGGCTTCATCACGATGTTATTGCTCTTGTTCTGCAGGTGTAGATGGATATAAGCGCGTGCACTGGCGGTCGCGCCGGCATGCGTCATGCGATGCAGTCTGGCCGATCAAGGCATGCGGCAGCGCTTTTGAAGCGCAGATGCGCGCGATGCATGGTGAGCATCAGATGCTTGAGGCGGCCTTTCGGGTAGCGTCTCCATCGCTGGTGGTGCTGTGGTGCATGGCCTGTCTCAGGTTTTCTGGCCGGAGCGCCGTAGCATCGGCTTGTTGCTTGCTGTCTGAGGGGTGCCGGCGCCGCGAATTTCATGCAGCCGCTATTGTGCAGCAAAACCCTGTTAAAAGTTGTTTCAGAGATGCTACCGATCGCCGATTGACAACGTACTTTGCGAGGCTGTTCCAACTCAGCTCGTATCGGTGATGCTTTAAAGCTGGAGAGGAACAAAAAAGGCAGCCTGGGCTGCCTTTTTTGATGAACCGAATAATCCGGCGAAATGAATTCGCGCAAGGATCTTTCGATTAGCCCTTCGACACTTGGGTCTTGGAACCGACTGCGCCGAACTTCTGGCGGAATTTTTCAACGCGGCCAGCGGTGTCGACGATCTTGTGCTTGCCGGTGTAGAACGGGTGCGATTCCGACGAAACTTCGATCTTCACCAGTGGGTATTGCTTGCCTTCGAAGTCGCCTGTTTCGCGGGTACCGATGGTCGAGCGGGTGATGAACTTGAAGTCGTTCGAAACGTCGTGGAACAGAACTTCGCGGTAATCAGGATGGATGCCAGCTTTCATGTGTGCCTCTAAAAATTAATGGTAGCCAATCGTCACTTCGTCGGTCGTCTTGCTTCTTGACCCGATTGTCGATCACTTGCGCGGGGTGAAAAACCCGAGATTATACAGTGGAATCAGTGGCTTGCGTCAAACCAAACGGGTGCCGGCAGACTCTGCGGCAGGGCTGGCGTGGTCTGATTCATACGGAATTCGTGGCTGCCGGGGCCGGATATGCAAAAAATATCCGGAAGGAAATCTTTTTGTTGTCGTGCCTGCAATGCCGTGCCGTTTATGCACGCCATAAAAAACCGGCGCACGCGGCGCCGGTTTTCGAGGTGTCTTCCTGATTGCTCCGGAGCGGACCGTTGCTCGACTGCAGGATCGGTTTCAACGACGCATCATGTCGAAGAATTCGTTGTTGGTCTTGGTCGCCTTCATCTTGTCGAGGATGAATTCCATTGCTTCGATTTCGTCCATGTCGTACATCAGCTTGCGCAGCACCCAGATCTTTTGCAACTGATCCGGCTTGATCAGCAATTCTTCGCGGCGGGTGCCGGACTTGCTGAGGTTGATCGCCGGATAGACGCGCTTCTCGGCGAGGCGGCGTTCCAGATGCACTTCCATGTTGCCGGTGCCCTTGAATTCTTCGTAGATCACGTCATCCATGCGGCTGCCGGTTTCGATCAGCGCGGTGGCGATGATGGTCAGCGAACCGCCTTCTTCGACGTTACGCGCCGCGCCGAAGAAACGCTTCGGACGTTGCAGCGCATTGGCGTCGACACCACCGGTCAGGACCTTGCCGGAGGCAGGGATCACGGTATTGTAGGCGCGCGCCAGACGGGTGATCGAGTCCAGCAGGATGACCACATCCTTCTTCATTTCGACCAGGCGCTTGGCTTTTTCCAGCACCATTTCGGCGACCTGCACGTGACGCGTGGCCGGTTCGTCGAAGGTCGATGCCACGACTTCGCCGCGCACCGAACGCTGCATTTCGGTCACTTCTTCCGGACGTTCGTCGATCAGCAGCACGATCATCACGGTGTCGGGATGGTTGGTGGTGATCGCATGCGCAATGTGTTGCAGCATGACCGATTTGCCGGACTTCGGCGACGCCACCAGCAGACCGCGCTGACCGCGGCCAATCGGGGCGATCAGATCGATGATGCGGCCGGTGATGTTTTCCTCGCCGCGCATTTCGCGTTCCAGCTGCATGATCTTGTTCGGATGCAGTGGTGTGAGGTTTTCAAACAGGATGCGGTGCTTGGAGGCTTCCGGCGCTTCGCCGTTGACCTTGTCGACCTTGACCAGTGCAAAGTAGCGCTCGCCATCCTTGGGGGTGCGCACTTCGCCTTCGATGGAGTCGCCCGTGTGCAGATTGAAGCGGCGGATTTGCGAGGGCGAAATGTAAATGTCGTCGGTGGACGCCATGTAGCTGGCGTCGGGCGAGCGCAGGAAGCCAAAGCCGTCAGGCAACACTTCGAGGGCGCCATCGCCAAAAATCTGTTCTCCGGATTTCGCGCGTTTCTTGAGGATCGCGAACATCAATTCCTGTTTGCGCAAGCGCGCAGCGTTATCGATGTCCAGGCCGATTGCCATTTCAAGCAAAGCGGAGACGTGTAACGCCTTTAATTCTGATAAATGCATATGAGTGTCCCGGGATGGGAAATATATAAGGTGGGGGAGGGAGTTGCGTGGTGTGTGTCAATAAAAGAACGTGCTTGCAGGCAGGGGGTTACCGGGGGCTACAAGCTGAAACGGCGGCGCGGGCGCACCGCCGTTTTGAAACTCTTAGATATTGCTGTCGATGAACGAAGTCAGCTGACCCTTGGCCAGCGCGCCGACCTTCTGCGCAGCGGCAACGCCGTTCTTGAACAGGATCAGCGTCGGAATACCGCGGATGCCGAACTTTGCAGGAATGGCCTGGTTGGAGTCAACGTCCAGCTTGGCGATCTGCAGCTTGCCTTCGTATTCCTTGGCGACTTCTTCCAGGATAGGGGCGATTGCCTTGCAAGGACCGCACCACTCAGCCCAGAAGTCCACCAGGACCGGCTTGTCGGATTTCAGGACGTCAGCTTCAAATGACGCGTCGGAGATGTGTTTAATGTTTTCGCTCATGGCAAATGCTCGATATGAGGGGGAATCTAAGTAGTCAAATAGCGCCGTGGATATTTACCATTGTGCGTGGCTGTCGGCCATCAACGCTTCCGGAGTTGCTTTTTTCAGTTGGAGTCGTTGTGCGCGAATTCAAGTTGTTTTGAAGCGCTGCACAGGTAATCGGCGGGGTACGGAGGCAATCATAACCCATTTTCAGGGAATGTGTGATTGCCGGCCGGGCGGCTGTTGTCAATCGCCCATGCGGTGCCCGCGCGGTGCTGCGCCGCCGGTGCCGGCTGCGCTCGCATACAATGCGGGGATTGCATGGGCGGCGCGCATCGCCGATGATCGCGGCAGCTGTTCCCGATAAATAAAAACTTTCATCGCAAGAGATATTTTCAATCGGCGACGGCCGTATTTTCATTCCATTCATTACGACCTACCGGACGCACCAGACAGCATGCCGCTCGCCACAATTCTGATTCCGCCCTCCGCTGATTTCTGGCCTCAGGCCGTGCGCGTTCTCTTGCAGGACGATCATCCGCTGGGCCAGGCGTTGCGGGGCTCCGGAGCGGTATGCGATTTTTCGTCGGTGCAATTGGTCGTGCCTGCTTTCTCGCACGCACAGAATTTCAAGGCGGCGTTGACGGCGCAATTGCAGCGTCCTTATCTGGCGCCGCGCATCAATACCATGTCGGGTTGGCTGGCGATGTTGCCGCCCTCGGCCCTTGCCGATGCCGCACCGCCGGAAAGCGAACGGCTGATGCAACTGTACGCGCAGCTGCGCCAGCACGGCTGGCTCAAGAAAATGTTTTCGGCGCGGCGCAATGCCGATCTGCTGCCGCTGGCGCAGACGCTGCTGTCGCTGTCGGATGAGCTGACCCAGGCGCAGTTGCCGGCAATACGCGCCAACGCCGGCGCCACCGATGCCGCCGACCAATTGTGGCAGCAGGCGCTGGCGCAATTGCTGGATGAGTTGACGCCGTCGGCGCACGGCATGTTGTCGGATGAAGCGCAATTGGTCTGGCAAGTCTGGAAAGGTCAGCTCGATGCGCGCGACCAGTTGGCTCAGCGCTTCGGCCGCATGCTGGAACTGGCGGCGCAGGCCGAGATGCCGCTGCTGTGGATCAGCCCGACCGAACCGGAGCCGCTGGATCGTGCCTTCCTTGAAGCCTATGCCGAACGGCAGCCGGTGTATGCGCTGAGCATTGACTGGCGCCACCAGAGCGTCACGCCCATGTATCCCTTGTATGCCGGCGCCTGGCAAGAGCTGGTGCAACAGCCGGATGAGTCTGATATCGAGATGCCGGATGAGGATGGCGACGCGGCTGACGCGCTTCCGCCGCCGGATTCGCTCTCGTTCGAAGAACTGGCCGCGGCGCCGCAGAAAACTGCGCTGACTGCGGCTGAGCAGGCGGCTCTGCGCGCAACGCCGTTGCCGCTTCTGTGCCCGGCCGCCGATCTGGAGCAGGTTGCGGTGCAAAGCGCGCAGATCGTATTGCGCTGGCTGCAGCAGGGCCGTAGCGAGATCGCCATCGTGGCGCAGGATCGCGTCACCGCACGCCGCTTGCGCGCCTTGCTGGAACGCGCGCAGGTGGCGGTGGCCGATGAAACCGGCTGGAAGCTTTCCACCACCCGCGCCGCCGCCGCGCTCGCGGCCTGGAATGATGTGGTCGCCGCACGCGGTGAAACCGGCGCCTTGCTCGATCTGCTGAAGTCGCCGTTCTTCCTGCCCGCGCGCGCCGGCAAGGACGATCTGGTGATGCAGATCGAATGGCGTCTGCGTCGCAAGAATATCGCCGGCGAATGGCAGGCCTTGCTGAGCGGCTTCGAAAAGACCTCGGCCGAATACGAATGCATCCATCAGATCGTGCAGCAGGCTGCCAAATTTTCAGGTCGCAAGACGCTGGTGGCGTGGTGCAAGACGGAAGGCGACATGTTCGATGCCTTCGACATGCGCAGCGCGCTGAGCGCAGACGGCGCCGGTCTGCAAAGTCTGTTGCTGCTGGATGAAATCGCCGCCGAGCAGATGGGCAGCAATCTGGAGGACGAATTCAGCTTCGCCGAATGGCGCGCCTTGCTCAATCTGCGCCTCGACGCCACCTCCTACATGCCGCCGATCAGCGATCGCCGTGTGGTGATGCTGCCGCTCAACGGCGCGCGTCTGCGTTCCTTCGATGCAGTGCTGGTGATCGGCGCCGATGCTGCGCATCTGCCGTCGCCGCCGCAGGAGACGCTGTTCTTTTCGAATGCAGTGCGCCGCGAACTGGGACTCGCCACGCGCGCCAGCCGTCAGCGCCAGCAATTGCGCGATCTGACCGAGCTGCTGTGTGTGAACAAAGAAGTGGTGCTGAGCTGGCAGACGCATCAGAACGGCGAACCCAATCCGGTCAGTCCATGGATAGAGCGTCTGCAATTGCGGCTGGCGCAATACGGCCTGCCCGAACTGAAAGTCCTGAATCTGCCGGCGCCGGAGCGCAAGCTGGCCTGGCAGCCGTCGGCCATGCCGGCGCCGTCCGCGGGCGTCTTGTTGCCGGCCAGATTGTCGGCCAGCGCCTACGGCAGCTTCATCGCCTGCCCGTATCAGTTCTTCGCCTCGCGCATGCTGCGCGTGGCAGTGCTGGACGAACTGTCGGACATGCCGGAAAAGCGTGACTACGGCAGTTGGCTGCACGAAATCCTGACGCGCTATCACGAGCGCAATCGCGACGAAAAATTGTCGCCGGCACAGCGCGGGCCGGCCTTGGCAGAAATTTCCGCCGAGGTGTTCGAGCGCGCGCTGGCACAGCATCCGGCTGCGCTCGGCTACTACGCACGCTGGCAAAAGGTGATGCCGGCGTATCTGGTCTGGGCCAATCAGCGCGAGGCCGACGGCTGGCATTTCGCCTTCGGTGAAGAGGCCATGACGCACACTCTGGCGTGGCAGGACGGCGCCATAGAACTTTACGGTCGCCTCGATCGCGTCGATCGCAACGACGCCGGAGAACAGGCGCTGCTCGACTACAAGACGCGCACCGTGCAATCGCTGCGCCTCAAGGTCAAGGATGAAGACGATCATCAGCTGGCTTTTTACGGCTTGCTGGCCGATCAGCGCATGACGCACGCGCACTACGTTGCGCTGGAGCTGGCGCAGGACAAGACCGGGGATGCCGCCGCGCCGGATTTTCCGCAGCGTCAGGTGGTGTTGAAACAGCAGATCGGCGTCACCATGGAAGCGGTCGCGCACGACGCGCCGCTGCCGGCCAACGGCATTGAGAGCATTTGCCAGTATTGCGACATGCGCGGTCTGTGCCGCAAAGGGGCGTGGCTGTGAGCGGCATGAATGAAAAGATGAATCCAGCTGCATCCATGAATGACACCAGCTCACGCAAGATTGCCGCCTACGAGGTCAACGGCCAGCCGGTGGCGGCTGAAGTGTTTACCCGGGCCGCCTGCGATCCGCGTCATTCGGTGGTGGTGGAAGCCTGCGCCGGCAGCGGCAAGACCTGGTTGCTGGTGGCGCGCATGTTGCGCTTGTTGCTGGCCGGCGCGCAGGCATCGGAACTGCTGGCCATCACCTTCACGCGCAAGGCTGCGCAGGAAATGCGCGAACGCCTGATGGAGTTGCTGCACGAACTGGCGCTGGCCGACGACGCACACGCCGCCAGCCTGCTGCGCGAGCGCGGCGTGGCCGAGCCCGACATGGCGCGTTTGCTGCCGCTGGCGCGCGGTATGTATGAGCGCATTTTGTCGAGCGAACAGAGTTTGTCGATCGACACCTTCCACAGCTGGTTCGCGCGTCTGCTGCAGATCGCGCCGCTGGCAGCCGGTGTGCCGCACGGCTATACGCTGACCGAAAAGAATGGCGAATTGCTGGACGAGGCCTATCGCCGCTTCATGCAAAGTCTGCGTCAGCCGGCGCAGCAAGCGCTGAAATCGGCCTTGCTGGAACTGTACGAACTGGCCGGCGATTTCAATGCCCGCAATCTGCTCGACGCCTTCATCGACAAGCGCGCCGAATGGTGGGCGTCGACGCTCGGCGATGCCGCCGATCAGCCGGACGCCGATATCAGTGATGCAGAGATGGCGGAGCAAGACGCCAGTTCGCCGCTGCGCTGGCTGGCCGCCTTGTGCGGCGCCGATGCGCAACGCGATGCGCGCCTGGCCTTATGGGATCAAAGCGAAAGCCATCTGCGCGAACTGATCACGCGCCTGGCGATGTTGCTGGGCCAGGGTTCGGCGGAAAATCAGAAGCGCGCCACCGCCATTGAAACCGCCCTGAGCAATGGCGCCGCGATGGAAAATTTTGCCGCGCTGGCCCATCAGTTCTACGACGACAGCGAAAAGCTGCGCGCCAATCGCAAGACCAAGAATCTGAATGCAGCGCTGGTCAAGCATTTCGGCAGTAGCGAAGACGTCGCGCAGTCGCAGTTCGACGAAGAATTTGCCGCGGCGGCAGCCGAGCTGCAGAACTTGCAGCAGCGCAGCAAGGAAAAGACCGTGCTGCAGCTCAATCGTGTGCTGTTCAAGGTCGGGCGCGCCTATCTCTCGGCCTATCAGGACGTGAAGGCCGAACAGCGCGTGTTCGATTTCGCCGATCTGGAATGGCATGCCTATCGCCTGCTGACCAATGAGGCCAGCGCGGCGTATCTGCAGACCCGTCTCGACGCGCGCTATCGACACATTCTGCTGGATGAATTTCAGGACACCAACCCGCTGCAATGGAGCATCGTGCGCGCCTGGCTGCGCGCCTACGGCGACGATGCGGCGCAGCCCAGCGTGTTTGTGGTGGGCGATCCCAAGCAATCGATTTACCGTTTCCGCCGTGCCGAGCCACGCGTGTTTGTCGCCGCGCGCGACTTGCTGGCGCAGCAGGGCGCTGCGGTCTTGCGCGCCAATCAGACGCGCCGTAATGCCAGCGTGATCGTCGACGTGCTCAATCGCAGTTTCACCGGCAACCCGCTGTTTGCAGCGCAGACCACGCTGGGCTTGCAGGGCGGCGAAGTCTGGCGCTTGCCGCTGGCGAAGGAGGCCGAAGATGAGGGCCAGAGTGCCGTTGTGGAAGGCGTCGTGGATGCAGAACAAATCGCCGATGCCCCACCGGCCTGGCGCAATCCGCTGCTGAGGCCGAAGGACGAGGAAGAAGATGCGCGTCGCCGGCTGGAAGGCGAAGCGCTGGCGCGTGCCTTGCTGCTGGCGCGTGCAGAAGTCGGCGTGGCCGAAGGCGGCGGCCGCAGCCGTGCATTGCGCTGGAGCGACATCATGCTGCTGGTGAAAAAACGCACTCACCTGGCCGCCTATGAAAGCGCCCTGCGCGCGGCCGGGATTCCCTTCGTATCCGACAAGCGCGGCGGTCTGCTGGAGTCATTGGAGATCGCCGATCTGATCGCCCTGCTGACCTTCCTGATCACGCCCAACGACACGCGCGCGCTGGCGCATGTGCTGAAGAGTCCTATCATGGGCGCCGGCGATGAAGACCTGATTCAGCTGGCGCGCCGTAGCGAGGACAGCGGCAGTCACTGGTGGCAGCGCATGTGCTGCATGCAGCAAGAGGGCAGTGCATCCGCCGAGCTGGTGCGTGCCGTGCATCTGTTGCGTAAATGGCTGCAGGCGGCGCCGCATCTGCCGGTGCACGATCTGCTCGACATGATTTTGCATCAGGGTCAGCTGGTGGCGCGTTACGCGCAAAACGCCATGCCGCTGACGCGCAGCCAGACGCTGGGCAATATCGAAGCTTTTGTCGAACTTTCGCTCAATCTGGATGCAGGCCGTTATCCCAGCCTGCCCAAGTTCATCGACGCGCTGCGGGTCTTGCAGCGCAGTTCCGGCGGCGATGCGCCCAATGAAGCCAGCATTGATGCCGGCGCCGACGCCGTCCGCATTCTCACGGTGCACAGCGCCAAGGGACTGGAGGCGCCGGTGGTGGCGATACTTGACGCCAATCACAGCGATCCGGCCGACGACCATGTCGGCATCTTGTGCGACTGGCCGCAGGACAGCGACGCGCCCACGCATTTTTCCGCCTTCGGCCGCCGCAGCGAACGCGGCAAGGCGCGCGCCCATCTGTTCGAGGCGGAAGAAGGTTTCAAGCAGCAGGAAGACTGGAATCTGCTGTACGTGGCGATGACCCGCGCCAAGCAATTGCTGATCGTCAGCGGCGTGGCCGGTACGCGCGGCGCGCTGGAGGGCGGCATGCAGAACGGCAGCTGGTATCAGCGCCTGTTCAGCCAGCCTGGGCCGGGCGATGTGCGCGAGATCACCGATGGTGATTTCGCGGAGTCGACGGCCGCCGCGGCCCTTGCCCTTGATGTTGAATTCAGCATGCCGCTGTTCGACCCCAAACCGGTGCCGCCGTCGCTGTTCGGCTTGCCCGGAATGGACGATGAAAACGCGGTGCTTGGCCCCGGTCCGGATGACGATGCGCCGGCTGCCGGCGGCAGTGCTGCCATCGACGAAGGCATCGCGCTGCATGCCTTGCTGGAACGCCTGACCTATGCGCGCCGCTGGCCGCTGCAGATTCCTGATGCGCCGGTGCTGGTGCGCTGGCTCAATTGTTCGATGGAGCATGCCGCGATCATTCGCGGGCAGGCGCAGCATATCTTTGCGCAGGCCGAACTGGAACGTTTTTTCAATCCGGCCTTGCATGTGTTTGCGCGCAATGAAATGGAAATCGTGACGCCGGCCGGCGTGCTGCGTTGCGACAGGGTAGTCATGTTTGAAAACGAGGTCTGGATTCTCGACTACAAGCGCAATCTGCTGGAGAGCGAGCGTGTGCCTTATGCAGCGCAAATGGCGCGCTATCGCGACGCACTCATGTCGGTGTTTTCTGACAAGCAAATCAGGTCTGCGCTGATTACTGCTGACGGACGCTTTTGGGAACAATGACGTCCGACTTTAACTCTCAGCCTCAATCTCAAAAAATTAACTGACGGGGAATAAAAATAAATTGAAGCAAGGCAAATAATTATTCCGTTGTAATATAAAAAAGGTGTTGCGGCGAGGTGGCTATCCTCCGTTTTTTTTGCCGCAATCTGCGTGCCGCCTGCATGGTGCGCGCAGTCTCAATAAATCTCAAAAACATTGCACAGGAGGAGATATGGAGTGGGCTCTTCCGTCTTTCACCCTCGCACAGCCGCTTCAATGGAATGCCTTGCTGGTATTCGGCGGCCTGCTGCTGTTCGGGTTGATCGCGGGCTACGTAGTATCAAAATCTCCCTGGGTGCCACGCATCACCGGCTATTTGCTGGTCGGCTTCATTCTCGGTAGCGGCGGTCTCAATCTGCTGTCTGGCGAGGTGCTCAAGGTCACTAATATTTTTGCCGATGTCGCCATGGCGCTGGTGGTCTATCAGCTCGGCCGCTATGTTGATATAGGCTGGCTGCGGCGCGAAAAATGGCTGCTGGCCACGGTCGGCGTCAGCGCCGTACTGTGCTTCGGTTTCGTCAGTCTGGCGTTGATGTGGTTCGGTACTTCGTCGGTGCTGGCGCTGATTGGCGGCGTGATGGCGATTGCCACCGCTCCGGCTGTGGTGCTGGTGGTGCTGCGCGACGTCAAGGCCGAAGGCCAGGTTACGCGGCGGCTGGCGGCAATGACTGCACTCAACAATTTCGTGGCGGTGCTGGCGGCGTACGCCTTGCTGCCGGTGATTGCACATGAAGCCGGCACGCCGGTGCTGACCTTGATTCAGCACACCCTGTATTCGCTGGGCGGCGCTTTCCTGCTGGCGTATCTGACTTACTGGCTGATGATGCCGCTGGCACGCCTGCTGGGACGTCAGCGCAGTGGCCAGTTCGTGCTGGTGATTTCGGTGATTTCGCTGGCCATCGGCGTGGCGCATGCCTTCCATCTGCCGGTCATGCTGACCATGCTGATCTTTGCGATTCTGTCCAAGAATCTGGATCGCCAGTACGATCTGATGGAGCTCGAATTCGGTGTCGCCAACGAACTCTTCATCGTGATGCTGTTCATCACCGTGGGCGCATCGATGCAATTGTCCGACCTCAGTCTGCTCGGTTTCTCGGTGCTGATTCTGGTGGCGGCGCGTTTTGTCGCGATGGGCTGCGGCGTATTTCTGTTCGCACGCTTTGCCAAGATGAACTGGAAGCAGGCGTCGCTGCTGACACTGGGCACGCTGCCCATGACCGAGGCCGGGCTGGGGCTGATGCAAACGCTCTCGACGCTGTATCCGCATACGGCTGCGGCGGTCTTGCCGCTGCTGGCGGGAACCTTGATCGTGCTCGAATTGCTGGGCCCGGTCGCCACGCAATTTGCGTTAATCAAATCAGGTGAAAGTGGACGTGAATCATGATCGACACACTTATCCGGAATGACAGAGCAGACGCCGCGCAAGGCGACGCCGCTTATCCAGCTTCGACCGTGGGCGAAAATCATGCCGCCGTCGGCTCCGCGCAGACCGTCAGCCATTCGGGCGGACATACCGCTACGCCGCAGAGCAGCGCCGGGGTCTTGCCGTTTACTTCATCGACGCCGTTCACCATGGGCATCGAGCTGGAGCTGCAACTGGTCAACCGGCGCAACTACAATCTCGCCAGCGATGCCGTCGATCTGCTGACCTGGATCACCCCGCGCGATCTGCAAAAGCAGATCAAGCTGGAAATGACCCAGGGCATGATCGAGCTCAACTCCAACATCCACACCCGTGTGGACGAGCTGATCGAAGAATTGAAAGGCTTGCGCGCGGCGCTCAACCGCGGCGCGCAGCATCTGAATATCGACGTCTCCGGCGGCGGTGCACACCCCTTTCAGCACTGGAACGAGCAGCGCATCACGCCGAGCGAGCGCTTCCATCATCTGCACGAAAAATACGGCTACCTGGCCAAGACCTTCACGGTGTTCGGTCAGCACATTCACATCGGCGTGCCGAACGGTGACGATGCCCTGTATCTGACGCATGCCTTCTCGCGTTACGTGCCGCATTTCATCGCGCTGTCGGCGGCGTCGCCGTTCTATCAGGGCGCCGATACCAAGTTCGATTCTTCGCGCAGCAACGTGGTGCGCGCCTTCCCGTTGTCGGGCACGGCGCCGGTGCATACCAAGTGGGCCGAGTTTGAAACCTATTACGACGAGTTGCTGCAGATGGGCATCGTCGGCAGCATGAAGGACTTCTACTGGGATATTCGTCCCAAGCCGGAATACGGCACCGTGGAAATCCGCGTCTGCGACACCCCGCTGACCATTGAGCACGCAGCCCATCTGGGCGCCTATGCGCAATTGCTGGCGCGCTGGATTCTGACCGAACGGCCATTCACGGTCGGCGACGATTTCTATCTGCTGTATCAGTTCAATCGCTTCGAAGCCAGCCGCTATGGCTTGAATGGCATGCTGGCGCAGCACGGCGAGACACCGGCCCTGTCGAGCAAGATGCCGATCTATGAGCATCTGTTGCGCCAGCTCGATATGCTGCTTCCGTATGTGCAGAACGAGGCCGAGCATCTGACGCTGCAGCGCCTGCGTCGCATGGCGCATGACCGCGTCAGCGATGCCGGCTGGTTGCGTCAGATGTTCGATCAGCGCGGCACGCTTAACGACATGATGCGTCTGTCTTCAGAACTCTGGATGGGCGAGGCGCCGCCGCCTTATTTTCAGTAACGGTAGTGCGCGGGCGATTCCTGGCCCGCTTGTACGCCTTCAGTGTCAAACCAGGTCCGATGCGGATATGATTCGCCTCGGACCTTTTTCTTTTCTTTGTCGCCGCGCTCATCGGTACTGATGACGCTGGCGCAAAGCCTTTGATTTCCTCGGGCTGTCAACAATAATGAGCAAGCAATTCGACGTCGCCGTGATCGGCGCCGGCGCGGCCGGCATGATGTGTGCGGCCGTCGCCGCCCAGCGCGGTCGCAAGGTAGTGCTGATCGACCATGCCGCACGGCTGGCGGAGAAGATCCGCATTTCGGGCGGCGGTCGCTGCAATTTCACCAATGTCGGCGCCACGCCGCAGAACTATCTGTCGCAGAATCCGCATTTCTGCAAAAGCGCCTTGTCGCGCTACACGCCGCAGGACTTTGTGGCCTTGGTCAAGCGCCATCGCATCGGCTTCCATGAGAAGCACAAGGGCCAGTTGTTTTGCGACGAGTCGGCCGAAGACATCATCGCCATGCTCAAGGCCGAGTGCGATCAGGGCGGCGTCAGCTGGATGATGCCGTGTGCAGTGAATGGCATCGGCAAGAGCGGCGAGCTGTTTCGCATCGATACCGGCGCCGGCGAAGTGCTGGCGGCCAGTGTGGTGATTGCCACCGGCGGGCTGTCGATTCCCAAGATCGGGGCGACTGATTTCGCCTATCGTATTGCCACGCAGTTCGGTCTCAGGATGGTCGAGACGCAGCCCGGCCTGGTGCCGCTGACTTTCGATGGCGGCGCCTCGCAGGCGCTCTCGGCGCTGGCCGGTATTGCCGTGCAGGCGGAGGTGGAAACCGGCGTCAAGAAAGGACGCGGCTATTTTCTGGAAGACTTGCTGTTCACGCATCGCGGCTTGTCCGGGCCTGCAATTTTGCAGATTTCCAGTTATTGGCGGCCGGGCGGGGCGCTGAGCATCAATTTCCTGCCGGAAGTCGACGTCGCCGAAGCACTGATCGAAGGCAAGGGCACGCTGAAAAAGAACCTGAGCAATCTGCTGGCGCAATGGCTGCCGGGCCGCATGGTCGAAGGCTGGCTGGAGCTCAACGGCTTCGACGGCGCGGCGCGCATTGCCGACATGCCGGACAAGGGCTTGCGCCAGTTGGGCGATTCGCTCAACCGCTGGAGCATCAGGCCGAGTGGGTCGGAAGGTTATAAGAAAGCCGAAGTCACGCTGGGCGGCGTCGATACGCGCGAGCTGTCGCAGCAGAGCATGATGGTCAACAGCGTGCCGGGCCTGCATTTCATCGGCGAAGCAATCGACGTCACCGGCTGGCTGGGCGGTTACAACTTCCAGTGGGCCTGGGCCTCGGGTGTGGCGGCGGGGCAGGCGGTCTGATGCTGAGAGCGGTGAGTCTCACGTGTGAGTCCGCCTATTCCTGACAGCGAGGATTTGTTGGCGCGAGGGCATCCGGCCGCCTCAGGTTGGCATCGCCTTGGCCTGTGGCGACTTCGCAGCGCTGAACAATGGCTTCGTGCATCTGGTTTTTCACTTGATTTTTGCTCTCTTCATGGCGTTTTACGCCTGAAACTGCCTTAAAAATGCTCAGGGCTTGCATGAACTGGACGTATGCAAATACTTGATTTTTAAATGGATTTCGGGTTGTCTTTGGAAAAAAAGCCACGACAAGACTTCCATTAAGGCCTGTGGTCTGATAAAATCGCTTTCTTTCCTGATCCAACCTAACCTTTTTGGTTTGAATTTACATGACCACTATTCGTCTTAAAGAAAACGAGCCGTTCGAAGTTGCAATGCGCCGCTTCAAGCGCACCATTGAAAAAACCGGTCTGCTGACCGAGTTGCGCGCGCGCGAGTTTTACGAAAAGCCGACAGCGGAACGCAAGCGCAAGCTGGCCGCAGCCGTGAAGCGCCACTACAAGCGCATCCGCAGCCAGCAACTGCCTAAGAAGATGTACTAAGAATTTTTTGTCGCGCTCTTTTGCGCGGCAATGTGTAAACCCGCTCCGGTGTTGGTCCGCAGCGGGTTTTCGCATTTAGCGTCTGCTTCTGGGTGTTCTCGCCGGACGTGCTTCAATATGCTTGAAGTGCGCATGCATGGGGCCGGTCTTGGGGCTGTGTACCCTGCGATTACTCCTGGCTTTCGCCTCTTCTGCGTTTGCGTCGTCTGATCAAGCGCGCTTCGCGTGCCCGACCTGGCGGCGCCGTCCTGTCCAACATCTCATCTCCGTGGAGTACGCAATGGGTTTAAAAGAGCAAATCACCGAAGACATGAAGGCCGCGATGCGCGCCAAGGATGCGGGCAAGCTGGGCACGATCCGTCTGCTGACTGCTGCCATGAAGCAAAAGGAAGTGGATGAGCGCATTGAAATCACTGACGCCATCGTGCTGGTCATCATCGAAAAGATGATCAAGCAGCGCAAGGATTCCATCAGCCAGTTCGAAGCCGGCGGTCGCCAGGATCTGGCCGATATCGAAAAGGCCGAGCTGGTCATTCTGTCGGGCTACATGCCTGCCGGCCTGTCGGAAGATGAAATCAAGGCCGAGGTGCAGGCTGCTGTCGCCGCCACCGGCGCTGCCGGTCCGCAGGACATGGGCAAGGTGATGGGTGTACTCAAGCCCAAGCTGGCCGGTCGCGCCGACATGACGGCCGTGTCCGCTCTGGTCAAGGCTGCATTGGTGCCGGCCTGAGCCGGTCGCATCTTTTAGCTGACGTGGCGGGCGGTCGAACTCTGTGATTCCACAGTCGTTTATCCAGGATTTGTTGAATCGCGTCGATATCGTCGACGTGGTGGGCCGCTATGTGCCTTTGAAAAAAGGCGGGGCGAACTTCATGGGCTTGTGCCCGTTCCACAATGAAAAGTCGCCCAGCTTTACCGTCAGTCCGACCAAGCAGTTTTATCACTGCTTCGGTTGCGGTGCGCACGGCACCGCCATCAGTTTTCTGATCGAATATTCCGGCCTCGGCTTCGTCGATGCCGTGAAGGATCTGGCGCAGGGCGTCGGCATGACCGTGCCGGACAATGACGACAAGATTCCGCCGGCGCAGCGCGCCGAGTATCAGGCCAAGAGCCTGGCGCTGTCGGATGTGATGACGCGCGCTTGCGATTTTTATCGCCAGCAATTGCGCGCGGCGCCGCCGGCCATCGATTATCTGAAAGGTCGCGGCCTGACTGGTGAAATCGCCGCCCGTTTCGGGCTGGGCTATTCGCCGGACGAGTGGGACAGCCTGCGCGGCGTGTTTCCCGATTACGACATCGAGGCGCTGGTCGAGGCCGGTCTGGTGATCGACAAGAGCGACGACAACGGCGCGCATCGCAAGCGTTACGACCGTTTCCGCCATCGGGTGATGTTCCCGATCCGCAATACCAAGGGGCAGGTGATCGGCTTCGGCGGCCGCGTGATGGACGGCGGCGAGCCCAAGTACTTGAACTCGCCGGAAACACCCCTATTTCAAAAAGGTAGCGAGTTGTACGGCCTGTTTGAAGCGCGGCAGGCCATTCGCGAAGCTGGCTATGCGCTGGTGACCGAAGGCTACATGGATGTGGTTGCGCTGGCGCAACTGGGATTCCCGCAGGCGGTGGCGACGCTTGGTACGGCGTGTACGCCTATTCACGTGCAGAAGCTGCTGCGTCAGACCGATCAGGTGATTTTCAGCTTTGATGGCGACAAGGCCGGACGGCGTGCAGCGCGACGCGCGCTGGAAGCCTGCCTGCCGCACGCCTCGGACAATAAGGTAATTCGTTTCCTGTTTTTGCCGACCGAGCATGATCCGGACAGCTATGTGCGCGAGATGGGCGCAGATGCTTTCGAGCAGCAGATTCAGGAGGCCATGCCGCTGTCGCAATTCTTGCTCAAGGAAGTGATCGGCGAGAGCGACCTGAGCACGCCGGAAGGCCGCGCCCGCGTGCAATTTGACGCCAAGCCGATGTTGCAGGCTTTGCCGCCGTCCGGCTTGCGGTTGCAGATCGTGCGCAGTCTGGCGGGGGTCACGCAGTCAACTCCGGGTGAGATCGAGGCCTTGTTCGATCTTGCCAAGCCGATTGCACGCGTCAAAGTGGCGCCGCCCAAGAGCAAGCGCATGGCGCCGGTGGGTCTGGAGCGCCAGATCATACGTTTGCTGGTGGCGCATCCGCGTCTGGGCGCCGAGCTGGATGACGATGCATTGCGTGCGGTCGCGCATCTGGCCCCGGATCAGGCGCAGATGCTGAAGCAATTGGTGGACGCGATCCGCGATATGGGCGAGCAGGCCAGTTTCGCCAGTCTGGTTGAGCATCTGCGGGAGGCCGGCGACGGCTTCGACACCATGATTGCGGAAATCGCTGCCGAGACCGAGTCTGAATTCGAGCTGGTGCAGATAGAAATGAGCAGCGCCGTCAGGCAATGCAAGATACGCGCGGTGGATGAAGAGCTGCAACGTCTGGCCTCGACCAATCTCGGCAATGAAGAGTTGCGCAATCGCTATCGCGAATTGTCGCAGTACAAGGAAATGCTGAAGCGCGGTTGATGCGTGCGGAGGCCGCCGTGATGGGTTTCCGTGGCTGGCGCCGTATAAAGTTTCTCTTTTGCAATCGAGCAGGCTCAGGACGCATTGAATTGACGCAAATTAGCCATTTCAATGAGCAGGTAATCACTTGCAAAGCCTTGATTCCAAGGGAAATATGACCATATCTGTAGTATAATGTCCGGCTTTAGTTCCGCCATCGACACGCCCGCAGGGCCGATTTCAGCGCAGAACACACAGCAAAAAAGAGGTCCTTCGCAGGACCCTTCAGATCTTCGGATACAACAGGATTTGCCCGTTTTAGCAATATCAGGGGCGGGAGAAATAAGGAACGTTGCGCGTGCAGCTGTAGTCTACGGGGTTGTCAAAGCTCCATAAGCTTTGTTGAGCCCGGGACTAGGATGTCACTGCATTTTTAGCATGAATGATTTGCGCAATGAGGGAAAACTCAATTGGCAGTTGATTCTATGACGAATGCAATGAAGAAACCCGCGAAAACGCCAGCAGTCTCCGCAAAAAGCAAGAACCCGGCATCGGCGGTAAAATCGCCGGACGGTGCCAAAGCAACTTCGCGGACCGTTGCCGCCAAAGCCGCCAGCAAGACTGCAGCGGTGAAAGCGACAAGTCCCGCAAAGGCAGTGAAATCGACGGCCAAGACTGCTTCGGCAGCTACGCCGAAAAAAGCGGTAGCGAAGGCTCCCGCCAAGCCGGTACGCGCAGCAGCGCCCAAAGCGACTGCAGCGCCAGCCAAAAAGTTATCTCAAGCCGCCGAGCAAGCGGCTTCCGTGAAATCGAAAGCTTCCGTGACAAACAAGAAACCCGAATCCAAGACAGCCAAGCCGATCAAAGCAGCAGCAAAGATCGAGTCTAAAGACGTCACCGCGATGGCCGCGTCCGGCGTGAGTCAAACTACCGATGCCGCTGCTCTGGCCGCCATCGACACGTCTGGCTACATTTTGCCGTCGGTCAAGGTGCCGGGCCGTCGCGGTCGCAAGCCGAAAGAATTCCAGCCTGAGAACGACGAAATCGCCGCACTCAACGCGGTCGAACGCGCTGAGCTGAAGGCGGTCGACAAGGCCAAGGCCAAGGATCGCAAAGCCAAGGAAAAGGCCTTGCTGAAGGACGCATTCTCGTCCGACACCGAAGCCAGCGAAGAAGAACTCGAACGCCGCCGTCAGAAGCTCAAGACGCTGATCAAGCTGGGCAAGGAGCGCGGCTTCCTGACCTTCTCCGAAATCAACGATCACCTGCCGGAAAACATCGTCGATCCGGAAGCGATCGAAGGCATCATCGGCACCTTCAACGACATGGGCATCTCGATCTACGAGCATGCGCCTGACGCTGAAACCCTGCTGCTGTCTGACAACGTCGCCAATGTCGCCAGCGATGACGACGCCGAAGCTGCGGCTGAAGCCGCGCTGTCGACCGTTGATTCCGACTTCGGCCGCACCACCGACCCGGTTCGCATGTACATGCGTGAAATGGGTTCGGTCGAGCTGCTGACCCGCGAAGGCGAAATCGAAATCGCCAAGCGTATCGAAGACGGCCTCAAGGACATGATCCAGGCGATCTCGGCTTGCCCGACCACGATCGCTGAAATCCTGGTCGCCGCCGACAAGATCACCCGTGATGAAATCAAGGTCGACGAAATCGTCGACGGTCTGGTCGATCTGAACGAAAGCGTGCAACCGGTTGAAGCTGCGTCTGCCTCTGAGGATGAAGAAGAGGAAGAAGACGAAGAAGAGGAAGAGGACGAAGAAGAAAGCGAAGGCTCCAGCACTGCCGGCGCCGCAGGTTTCTCCGCCGAACAGCTGGAACAGCTCAAGCGCGACGCGCTGGGCAAGTTCGCGACCATCTCGCAGCAATTTGAAAACATGCGCAAGGCCTTCGAAAAGGAAGGCTACAACTCCAAGCCTTACGTCAAGGCGCAAGAGATCATTTCGAACGAACTGCTGGGCATCCGCTTCACCGCCAAGGTTGTCGAAAAGCTGTGCGACACACTGCGTGCCCAGGTGGACGAAGTCCGCCAGATCGAGCGTCAGATCCTCGACGTCGCAGTGAACAAGTGCAACATGCCGCGCTCGCACTTCATCAAGGTCTTCCCGGGTAACGAAGTGAACCTGGACTGGGTCGATGGAGAAGTCAACGGCAACCACGACTACAGCGTGGTGCTGAGCCGTAACGTGCCTGCGATCAAGGAACTGCAGCAAAAACTGATCGACCTGCAGGCGCGCGTTGTCCTGCCACTACCGGATCTGCGCGGTATCAACCGCAAGATGGGCGCCGGCGAGAAGAAGGCGCGCATGGCCAAGCGTGAAATGACCGAGGCCAACCTGCGTCTCGTGATCTCGATCGCCAAGAAGTACACCAACCGTGGTCTGCAATTCCTGGATCTGATCCAGGAAGGCAATATCGGTCTGATGAAGGCTGTGGACAAGTTCGAATATCGTCGCGGCTACAAATTCTCGACCTACGCGACATGGTGGATCCGTCAGGCGATCACCCGTTCGATCGCCGATCAGGCGCGCACCATCCGTATTCCGGTGCACATGATCGAAACGATCAACAAGATGAACCGCATCTCGCGTCAGATCCTGCAAGAAACCGGCGCCGAGCCGGATCCTGCAACTCTGGCGATCAAGATGGAAATGCCGGAAGACAAGATCCGCAAGATCATGAAGATCGCCAAAGAGCCGATCTCCATGGAAACGCCGATCGGTGACGACGACGATTCGCATCTGGGCGACTTCATCGAAGACAACAACACATTGGCGCCGGCCGATGCGGCCTTGCATGCTTCGATGCGCGGTGTGGTCAAGGACATCCTCGACTCCCTGACACCACGTGAAGCCAAGGTGCTGCGCATGCGTTTCGGTATCGAAATGTCGACCGACCACACGCTGGAAGAAGTCGGTAAGCAATTCGACGTCACGCGTGAGCGCATCCGTCAAATAGAAGCAAAAGCGCTGCGCAAGCTGCGCCATCCTTCCCGTTCCGACAAGCTGAAGAGCTTCCTCGAAGGAAATTAAGAGTGTCAGAGCCGGTCGGTGATAAAATCGCCGCCCGGTTTCAGGCCCTCTAGCTCATGCTTGGTTAGAGCAGCGGACTCATAATCCGTTGGTGCCGTGTTCGACTCACGGGGGGGCCACCAGCACTGAAGCGGCTTAGCGTCTTATCACGCTAAGCCGCTTTTTCTTTTGCTGGGGGATTTTTTGTCCATTTATTCCAAATTTAGTCCGGCAATCCACCGCGCGCCGCGGCAGAGAATTGCTTGTCGCATGCTCTCAACAACGGAGGGCAATATTTCAACTGAAATAAATCCGTTCTCACCTGAAATACACCCGCAACCATAAAAAAACAAAATAGATCCCAAGCCGAGACTGAGATGCAAAAAAAGCAGCCTGCTGGTTCGGCCCTTTACTGCTCATCAATCAACCATTCGGAGGATCTCATGCGTACCGCTTTCATCACCACCTTGTTTATGATTGCCGCCAATGTCCAGGCTGCTGAAATTGCAGGTCTGCCGACCATTCAGGCGATGTCCGACTTCTCGCGTTCGCTTTACAAATTCATGAGCTACTTTCCTTTCGCCTGAGGCGGGGCCTAAGGCGAATCTCGAGCTCGCACGTATGTGAGCGATGATTGATCTGTGATTCCAGCCCGGTCAGCATGACCTCGGTTGGCATTCAAATGGAGAACGACATGGACGATTCTATTTTTCTGCTGGCGCAAGAGATGACACACTTTTTCGACGCCATCAGCATGCTGGTGGAATCCTTCCACGGCGAAGCGCCGGCCTGTCTGCATGAGGCTTGCGCCAGGTCCTTCCACATCGCATTTGCGCGCTGAAGCGGAGTGCAGGAGTAATGCGCCGCCTGTTGATGATGTCCCTCATGCCGACCGCCTTCGACGCGCAGGCCGGTAGCGGCCAAGGGCATGCCGCCGCCGCACCGCTTCTCAAGCTGGCCAGATTCTGGGCGCGCCTGATTGCGGCTTAGTTACGGCTTAATTGCGGCTCAGTTGCCTGCATTCGCAGCGAGGATGCCGGTCGGCGTGCCCGCGCGGCGATGTTCTCTCGGCGTACAGGCCATGACGCGTTTGAAGGCTTTGCCGAATGCGCTTTCGGATTCGTAACCGAGCGCGAGGGCGATGGCGGACGTCGATTCGCCGGAGTTTCTGAGGCGGTCGCCGGCCAGCAGCATGCGCCAGCGGGTGAGGTATTCCATCGGCGTTTCACCGACCATTTGCTTGAAGCGCAGGGCGAAGATCGAGCGTGACATGCCGACCTGTACCGCCAGTTTCTGCAGCGTCCAGCGGTGCGCCGGATCATCGTGCATGCATCTGATCGCCGCGCCCATGCGTTTGTCGGCCAGCGCGAACAGCCAGCCGACGCCATCCTTGTCCTGATCCGCCAGATGCAGCCGCAAGGCTTGCACCAGCATCATGTAGGCCAGTTGCTGCGCGATCAATGCGCTGCCCGGCTGCGGGTCGGCCAGTTCTTCTTTCATCCGTTCCAGCGACCAGCGCATCGCCGCTTTGTCCGACTCCTTGCGGATGTGCACGATGGGCGCCAGCGAATTCAACAGGAAATCGGCATGACTGCCGGTCAGCCCGAAATGGCCGCCGACCAGGTAGCAGTTCTTGCCGCCTTTGGCAGGGACTTCGCCACCCGATTTTCGGGTCAGGCGAAAGGTCTGGAAATCGATGGGCGTAGCCGACAGATCGGTGGCGAGACGGAACGGTGGGCCGGGCGGCAGGAGATAGCAGTCGCCGGCGGTAAGCAGCACCGGCTCGGCCACGCCCTCCACGGACAGCCAGCATTCACCGGAGACCACCGCATAGCATTTGATGCCCGCATGCGCCGGCCACTGGATGGAGGCGTCGCCGATCAGAAAGCCGCCCGATACGTAGCTGCGGGGTTTGAGCAAGGACAGTACATCAGAAAGAGGATCCATGATATCCGGACGATTGAGCCAATAATGCGGACTGTATGGCATTGATGGTGCCGATGCAAGCGCCTATATTTGCTCCCATCGGATTGCAGCTGACGTCCGCAACTCAAGCAAAGGCACATTCATCATGCGTATTTTTCTGACCGGCGCGACCGGTTTCATCGGCACCGCCATTGTGGCGGAACTCATCCGGGCCGGCCATCAGGTGCTCGGCCTGACCCGTTCGGAGGAAGGTGCACAGGCGCTGCTGGCGGCCGGCGCCGAAGTCCATCACGGCAATCTGGACGACAGGGAAAGCCTGCGGCGCGGAACGGCCATGGCCGACGGCGTCATTCACACCGCCTTCAATCACGACTTCTCGCAATTCGTGGCGAATTGCGAAGCCGATCGCCAGGTCATCGAGGCGCTCGGCGCAGAACTGGCGGGCTCTGATCGTCCGCTCATCATTACTTCAGGCGTCGGCATGGGCTCAAGCAGCAAGGCGCCGGGGCAGCCGGCGCTGGAAGACAACTTCAATCCGGATCACCCCAATCCGCGCAAAGCCTCGGAGCTGGCCGGTGCGGTGGTGGCCGGTCGCGGCGTCAACGTCTCGGTGGTGCGTCTGCCGCAAGTGCATGATCCACGGCGCCAGGGCCTGATCTCGCCACTGATTCAGATGGCGCGTGAAAAGGGCGTGTCGGCCTATGTGGGCGAGGGCGCCAATCGCTGGTCGGCGGTGCATCTGAGCGATGCCGCACGTCTTTACCGTCTGGCGGTCGAGCGGCAGCAGGCGGGCAGCAGATATCACGCGGTGGCGGAAGAGGGGATTGCGATGCGCGAGATCGCGGAGGTGATCGGGCGCGGCCTGAAGGTGCCGGTGCGCAGCATTGCGCCGGAAGAGGCTGCGGCGCAATTCAGCTGGCTCAGCGGCTTCGTCGGTCACGACATGTCGGCTTCCGGCGCCGTGACGCAGACCCTGCTGGGATGGCATCCGAGCGGTCCAGGGCTGATCGCCGATCTGGAGGCGATGAACTACGAATGAGATGCTACAGGTCGGCGAATGATGTCGGCTTCATTCAATACACATGTTCGCCGACCACTTTTCTCACTGTGCTCAAGGCTAGTTGCAGCGCATCCATCTCCACCGAGCCTAGCGCCAGCCGGATCGCGTGCGGCACATGCTCTGAGATGGCAAACGGCTCGGCGGTTGAGACCGAGACATTTTCGCGCAGCAGCGCCATCGCGATCTGATCGGCCCGTGCCTCTTCGGGCAACGGCAGCCACAGAAAATAAGAGGCCGGATGCGCGATGCAGTCCAGACCCTTGAGCAGTTTTTTTGCGAGCGCCTGACGACGGCTTGCATCTGCGCGTTTCTCCTGTTCCAGTCGGGCGACGGTGCCGTCTTCCAGCCAGCCGCAGGCGATGGCAGTCATGACCCCGGGCGTGTTCCAGGTAGTGGCGCGGATGGCTCTTTCGATCTTGGGTACCCAGGCCACAGGCGCCGCGACAAAGCCGACACGCAGTCCGGTGGCGACGCTCTTGGACAAGCCTGAGACATACACCGTGCTCTCCGGCGCCAGCGCGGCAATCGGCGGCGGCGGGGTGTCGGCCAGGAAGGCGTAGGCCGCATCTTCAATGATCAGCAGCCCGTGGCGGCGCGCCAGCGTCACCAGCTTCTTGCGCTGCGCCAGGCTCATGACCCAGCCCAGCGGATTGTGCAGGGTCGGCATGGTGTACAGCGCGCGCACGCGGCGGCGCCGGCACAGTTTTTCCAGCGCCTCCAGATCGGGGCCGTTTTCATTCGGCGCAGCGGGAATCGCGACCAGTTCCAGTCGCTGCGCGTCGGCCAGTACCTTGAATCCCGAATACGTCAGCGCATCGGCCGCCACCACGTCGCCCGGATTGAGCATGCTCATGGCAGCGGCGGCCAGTCCATGCTGCGCGCCGCTGACGATCACTATCTGCTCCGCCTCGACCGGCAATCCATGCGTGGCAAGATGGCGCGCCACCGTCGCCCGCTCATGCTGACGGCCGGCGTGCGGCTGATAGCGCAGCAGCGCTTCGAGATCGCCGCCTGCTGCAAGCTGGCGCAAGGCCTGGCTCAACAGACGGGTTTGTTCGGGCAGCGCGGGGTAGTTGAAGTTGAGATCGATCATGCCGGTCGCCGCCGCGTGCTGATCCACACCCTGGCCCGGAGGCAGTGCGGTTTCGCGCACGAAGGTGCCGCGCCCGGTTTCGCCGCTGACCAGACCCATGGCTTCCAGCTCGGCATACACGCGGGTGGCCGTCACCAGCGCCAGCTTCTCTTGCGCCGCCAGTTCGCGGTGCGTGGGCAGGCGCGTGCCGGGACGCAGCACCCCGCCGCGGATATCGGCAGCGAAACGATCGACCAGCGCTTTGTAGCGTGCCTGAACCATAGTTTATGTATCCATGACAATAATTTGATTGTGCTGATTGTGAGACATATCATCCCTCATCGCAATCGAACTTGAACAGGACCACGCCATGCACATCGCCATCCTCACCTTCGACGGTTTCAACGAACTCGATTCGCTGATCGCCTTCGGCATCCTCAATCGCATCAAGAAGCCCGACTGGCGCGTATCGATCGCCGGCGCCGACCAGCGCATCCGTTCCTGGAACGGTCTGGAAATCGAAGCGCATGTGGGCTTGGAAGAGGCCCGATACGCCGACGCCGTGATCGTCGGCAGCGGCGTAAGGACGCGCGAAATCGTCGCCGACCCAGCCATCATGACGCAGTTGCAGCTCGATCCGGCCAGACAACTATTGGGCGCGCAATGCTCCGGCACGCTGGTGCTGGCCAAACTGGGTTTGCTCGGCGGCGTGCCGGCCTGCACTGATCTGACCACCAAACCGTGGGTGCAGGAAGCCGGCGTCGAGGTCTTGAACCAGCCGTTTTTTGCGCGCGGCAATGTCGCCACGGCCGGCGGCTGTCTGGCATCCGGCTATCTGGCAGCGTGGGTGATTGCGCGTCTGGAAGGTCTCGATGCCGCAGAAAAGGCGATGCATTACGTCGCGCCGGTGGGCGAGAAAGAGGAATATGTGGCGCGCATGCTGGCGAACGTCGCGCAGTTTTTGCCTGAGACGGTGGTCGCAATCTGACTGGGAGAACGATGTCTTGAGGTGCAGAGGCGAGTGATGGTTGCTTGTTAAGTATTGAAGTGAGAGACGGTAGAGCAGTCGTTATTTCTAGGGACGGATAATTGCCGTAATTTAAATTTCTCCTTGGAAATATAACGTTGCTTTTCCGATGGGAAGTGTTCACCGCCCTTGCGGAGATCGCCATAGATAGTAATAATTCTCATTTTGAATTATCGGCTGATCACCATCCCATGTCTTCCGGCACCCAAGATGTTCTTCTGACGCAATTCTACGATACACATCACGACTGGCTGCAAGGCTGGCTGCGGCACCGTCTCGGCTGCCGCGATGACGCCGCCGATCTGACGCAGGACACCTTCGTTCAGGTGGTGGCGGCACGCAACGTCGAGCAGATCAATGAACCGCGCGCCTTTCTGGCGACGCTGGCCAAACATGTTCTCTACAACTTCTGGCGTCGTCGCGACATCGAGCGCGCCTATCTGGAAGAACTGGCGCAATTCCCGGAAGCGCTTGCGCCTTCGCAGGAAGATCGGGCGCTGGTGCTGGAAGCCTTGCAACAGATCGATCTGGCGCTCAGCAGCCTCAAGCCCAAAGCCCGCCAGGTTTTCTTGCTGAGTCAGCTGCAGGAACTCACCTATAGCGAAATCAGCGAACAACTGGCGCTGCCGGTGATCACCGTGCGCCGCTACATGGCGCAGGCAATGCGCGCCTGCTGGCTGGCGGCGGAGCCGGAGCCGCTGCAATGAGCGCAGGCATGCGCGGCACGAAGCGCAGCACGCAAGCCCTCGACAATCCTCTGGCCGAGCAGGCCATCGAATGGATGGTGCTGTTTCGTTCCGGCGAAGCGACGCCTGAAGACTACCAGCGCTTTTCCACCTGGAGCGCAGCCGATCCGCGCCACGCCCAGATCTGGGCGCGCATGCAAGGCGTGCTGCAGCGATCCTTTGCGCCCATCCGCGAGGTCAACAGCCGCGCCCCCGGCCAGGTCGAAGCCGTCGAGCGCATCGTGTTGCGGCCGGCAGCTTCGCCGACGCGGCGCAAGGTGCTGCGTGGCGCCCTGATGCTGGGTGCGGTCGGCGTCGCCACCGGCATTCTGGCCAACCGCTCCATGCCGCTGGCGGCCTTGCGTGCCGATCTGCATACCGGCACCGGCCAGCGCAAGAGCTTCACGCTGCCGGACGGCAGTACGCTGGTGCTCAATGCGCGTTCGGCGGCGGATATCGATTTCAGTCCCGCTCTGCGCCGCGTGCGTCTGCATCAGGGCGAGCTGATCGCTACCGTGGCGGCCGATGCCGCACGCCCCTTCGTCATCGAGACCGAACACGGTACGGCGCGCGCGCTGGGCACCAGATTCCTGGTGCGGCGCGAGCCGGAGCAATCGCTGGCGCTGGTGCTGGAACACAGCATCCTGGTCAGAAACGGCAGCCAGGAACAAGTGCTGCAAAGCGGGCAGGCGGCGTATTTCAATCGCGACGGCATCACGCGCGTGACCGAAGATATCCGCAGCAAGGCGGCCTGGGCCGACGGCATGCTGGTCGTCAATGACGAGACGCTGGCCGAGGTCATCGCAACGCTGCGCACCTACCGCAAGGGCTTCATCCGCCTGTCGCCGGCTGCGGCGCGGCTGCGTGTGCTGGGCGCGTTTCCGCTGGACGATACCGACAACGTGTTGCGCTCGCTGGAGCAGACCATGCCGATCAGCGTGCGCAATTTCGGCAATCTGCTGGTCATGATTGACGTCCGGTAATGCAGCCTGATGCGGTCTGATGCCGTTTCAAAAAACAATCAAATTATTTTCTGCAGAAATGATCACTTTTGCCGGCCTCGCGTTACCCCCTTCATAGAAACTTATAACTTGAGGGAGTAAGCGACATGCATCAGCGATTCACACTGCAATTCCGTGTTCTGGCGGTAGCTGTTTCCGCGGCTTGCGCCGTTTTGTGCAGCGTATCTGCCATGGCGCAGACGGCTCCGGCCGCTGCCGCCAATGCCGCGGCATCTGCAACGCGTCAGTATCAGATCGCATCCGGTCCGCTGGGGCTGACACTGACGCAGATCGCGCAGCAAAGCGGGCAAGCCATTGCGGTCGATCCGGAACTGGTGCGCGGCCGTCAGGCGCCCGCCATCAGCGGCAATCTGACCGCCGCGGAAGCGATGCGTCAGGCGCTCGGTGACGGCAATGGCGATCTGCAATTGCAGCAGACCGGCAACGGCACGCTGACCCTCAGGCGCAACGAAGCAGCTACCGGATCCGCAGCTGCCGGCAGCCTGCCGGCCATCAGCGTGAGCAGTGCGCGCGAGAATGAAAAAGCGAATGGCCCGGTGGGCGGCTATGTGGCGCGTCGCAGCGCCTCCAGCACCAAGACCGACACCTCGATTCTGGAAACGCCGCAAGCGATCAGCGTGATCACGCGTGAAGAAATCCGCGATCGCGGTGTGAACGGCATTGATGAAGCGCTGGCTTACACTGCGGGCGTGATGGCAGCCGGTTACGGCAACGATCCGCGCACCGACTGGCTGCTGGTGCGCGGTTTCAAACCGACCCGCTTCCTCGATGGTCTGGCGCTGCCGACCGGTTCCTATGCCACCGAAAGCCGCTTCGAGCCTTACGGCCTGGAGCGCGTGGAAGTGTTGAAAGGGCCGTCCTCCGGTCTGTACGGCCAGGTGCCGCCGGGCGGCATGGTCAACATGATCAGCAAGCGTCCGACCGACGAGCCCTTGCATGAAATCGAAGTGCAGGTCGGCACCTATGGCCAGAAACAGATCGGCCTCGATCTGGGCGGCCCCGTGAATGACGACAAGACCGCGCTGTATCGTTTGACCGCGCAGGTGCGCGACAGCAACGCCCAGGTCGATCAGGTCAAGGACAAGCGCTATTTCATTGCGCCGAGCATCACTTTGCGTCCTAGCGCCGATACTGACATTACTTTCCTGGCGCGCTTTCAGAAGGCCGATACCAACGGCATCGGCGCTGCAAGTTTCCTGCCCGCATCCGGCACGCGCGACGCCAATCCCTACGGTCAGATTTCGCAGCACATCAATACCGGCGAACCCGGCTACGATTACTACCGCAAGGACATGTCCTCGATCGGGTACACGCTGGAGCATCGCTTCAACGACACGCTGAGCTTCCGTCAGAACCTGCGTTACAGCCAGATCAATCTGGATCACAGCGCAGTCTACGGCTGCGGTCTCGCGGCCGACCAGCGCACGCTGAACCGTTGCCTGTTCCCGGTCAGCGAAAAGTCCAGCGGCGTGACGCTGGACAACCAACTCGAAGCGAAACTGGTGACCGGCGCAGTCAGCCATACCGTGCTGGTCGGCGCCGATTACAGCGACCAGAAGGACGATTATTCGTCGGCATTCGCCTCGACCGCGTTCGGCGGTGTACCGACGCTGGACATCTTCAATCCGGTCTATGGCGCGACCGTGGTCACGCCGGCCGTGAGCAATCACACCGTCAGCAAGCAGCGCCAGTTCGGCCTGTATCTGCAAGACCAGATGAAGCTTGATCAATGGGTGCTGACGGCCAGCGCGCGTGAAGACTGGGTGCGCAGCACGACCGATAATATTCTGACGCCTGCCAGCAGCACCGCACAGAGCGATCAGGCTTTCTCGGGTCGCGTCGGCCTGAACTACGTGTTCGCTTCCGGCATCAGCCCTTACATCGCCTATTCGCGATCGTTCCAGGCCAATGCCGGGGTTGATTATCTGAACTCGGCGTTGAAGCCGACCACCGCCAATCAGACCGAAGTCGGCGTCAAGTATCAGCCGCCGGGCAGCACCGATCTGATTACGCTGGCCATGTATGAACTGAAGCAAAACAATACCGTGACTTCGGATCCGCTGTTCCGTCAACGTCAGCTCGGTGCAACCCGCGTGCGCGGCGTGGAGCTGGAAGGCAAGACCTCGCCGCTGCCGGGTCTGCGCCTGTCGGCCTCCTATGCCTATACCAACTCGCGCATTCTGGCGAGCGCCAATCCGACTGAAGTCGATCGTCCGATTCCGCTGGTGCCGAAACAGCAGGCCACCGTCGGCGCCGACTATGTGATCCAGTCCGGTGCGCTGGCACGTCTTGGTTTTGGCGGCACCGCGCGTTACGTGGGCAATCACGTCGGCTACAACAAGCTGGACAGTTCGGAAACTGCCGGCTATCTGTTGTTCGACGCGTCGATGCGTTACACCATCGAACGCTGGACGCTGCAGCTGAACGTCATGAACCTGTTCGACAAGCGCTATGTCGCTTCCTGCGACGACCTCAACTCCTGCTATTACGGCAATGCCCGCACGGCCAATCTGACTGCGCGTTATGAGTGGTAAGCAGGCAGTTGCGTCAGAGAAAAAATGGTGAAGCGGATGGCCTGAGCCTCGTCCGACGACATAAATAGTTGTATGAAAACCGAATGCCGCGCAGTTCCGATCAGGATTGCACGGCATTTTTTCATGCCCGCTCGCATTTTCCCCGCAATGTAAAGTGAGCAAACACATGACTCCGCCAGAGGCCGAGCGATGCGAGACCAGTCAACATTAGCTTGTCATCTTGTCAGCGCCTGCCCTGACGTGCGTCATGCTCATCGGGAAAAATACAACAAATCGAGTTGTCACTCTTTATACAAACCGCAAAAAGCCAGTGCACTCAGGATGGCCGGGTAGTAACTTAGAGTTACGTGCCTTACTTATTCATTGGTTACATGCGCACGCCGGTGTTTTTCAATTCTTGTGGTTGACGATCAGATAGGGGGGAGTGATGGGGCATCTGAAAGTGGTGACCAGATTGGCATGCGGATTCGGGCTGATTCTGGTGTTTCTGATTTGCGTATCCTTATTGGGGCTGTTCGGCATGTCCAGGATGGCGAGCGCGCTGCGCGATATTACCAATATCAATAATGCCGAAACCAAGCTCGCGACCACCTTGCGCAACGCCATCAGCTCACGGGCGATTGTGATCCGCAATATCGCGCTGCTGGATGATGCCGAGGCGATGCGACCGGAAGCGGAAAATCTCAAGCGCCAGGAAAAAATATATGCCGACTCCTTTGCCGCGCTCGAAGCAAAGTTCGCGAGCGAGCCTTCAACCACCGATCGCGAACGCCAGCTCATGGCGCAACTGAAACTGGATGAAGCTGCGGCCACTCCCTTGATGAACAAGGCACTGCAGCTGGGGCTGGCCAATGACAACGCGGGCGCCATCAAGGTACTGATCGCGGAAGTTCGTCCCCGGCAGGCGGCCTGGATAAAAACGCTCACAGAGCTATCCGATTTTGAGGAGAAGTTGAATGATGAGGCCGCCCTGGCTGCAGAAACAACTTATGAACGTCTCAGAATATTTACGCTGGGCGTGATGGTGTGCGCAGTGCTAATCGGCGTGATCGGTGCAGTCCTGATTGCACGCAGTATCGTGCGGCAGCTCGGGGCAGAGCCGGTCGAGGCGCAGAGCATTGCCAGAGATATTGCCAATGGCGATCTGACGGCGGTGGTCCGCTTGCGCCCCGGGGATAGCGGCAGCCTGATGGCGTCCATCGAGCAGATGCGTGCGCAGTTGAATGTGATAGTGAACGGCATCAAGACCGCGGCAGAAACCATTTCCGTCGCCAGCGGCGAAATCGCGCAAGGCAACTTCGATCTGTCGCAGCGTACGGAGGAGCAGGCGGCTTCGCTGGAAGAAACCGCCGCCAGCATGGAGGAGCTCACTACCGCAGTTCGTCAGAATACTCAGCATGCGACGGAGGCGCGGGCGCTTTCGGCGGGCGCGTCCGACATTGCCGTATCGGGCGGCGAAGCGTTTGAAAAAGTGGTGGCGACCATGGCCCGCATTGCCTCCAGTTCAAGCAAGATGTCCGACATCATCGGCGTGATTGAAGGGATCGCCTTTCAGACCAACATCCTTGCGCTGAATGCGGCGGTGGAGGCTGCGCGCGCCGGTGAAGAGGGGCGAGGCTTCGCCGTGGTCGCGAGCGAAGTCAGGTCGCTGGCACAACGCAGCGCCATGGCTTCCAAGGAGATCAAGGAGTTGATCAGCGAGTCGGTGGGGCATGTCAGCGCCGGCTCGGACCTTGTCTCGCAGGCCGGCAATCAAATGGCGAATGTGGTCTCGTCGGTGCGCCGCTTCAGTGAAATCATGAACGACATCGCCGCCGCATCGACCGAACAATCCACCGGCATCGAGCAGGTCAACACCGCCATCGTGCAGATGGATCAGGTCACGCAGCAGAATGCGGCGCTGGTGGAGCAGGCCAGTGCGGCGGCTCAGGCATTGTCGTTCCAGGCGAATGGCTTGCTCAATGCGGTCTCGGTCTTCAAGATCAATCATCAGGGGCAACTGGCGCTGGCCTGATGGTTATAGCCGCTTGCTGAGTCTGCAATTTATCGTATCAGCCGAGCCGGGCCTGCGCTAACTCGCAGGCCCTTTTTTATGCATCGGATCAACTTGATATCGCTTCACCATGCGAGAGGGCGGATCAGCACATCGTCTTCGAACAGTAAAATGCCTGACCGTGATACCCATTAAAAATGGGGAGAAAAATTTTAGAGATGAGCCGTTCCGCAGCACACAAGCGGATGATCCGGCGATCAGCTTGTTCAGTAGTGAATCGTGACCACTTTCGGCGCCCTTCGTCGTCGGTCTGCCGCCGCCGTAGCGCTCCTCTGTGCGCCGAGCTCATTCGCAGCGCCGGCCGCCGAGGCTGCCAGCAGCGTGTCGGGATCGCGATCAAGGTAATAAGGATCGACAGTGGCTTCGGCGGCAGCGACTGAGCCCAGCACATTGGATGCCCTGGTAGTCGCCAGACCGTCGCCGCTGGAGCAACTCTGGAAGAAGTCGGCGCTGCCTTCACTGAAGTCGATCCTGCATTTTTCGGTGACGATGGCGGATACGTCGACCTGTCCGATAGGCGTCGCCGCCCACAGGTTTCCGATGCTGTGCAGGTTGAGACCGATCGCCATGAAGATCACGGCTTTAGCGTGTTTTTTATTGATCATGATTCCTCCCTTTTGACCAACTCTAGTGAGCATTTCCGGTGCGCGACATCAGGAAAAACCCTAGCTGCGTATTTCCGTGAAAGCCGCTCCCAGTAAGGATTTCCAGCTGGAAAAAGTAAATGTGGCGAGGCCGCGACGGGATCGCCCGGCAGACGCGGGCGGACAGAAAATGTCTTCTGATTTGTCAGGAAATTGTCAGTGCTGAATACCGCTTGGGCAGCAGACTGTGGATATCACTTAGTGGCGTCGGTGGGACATAAGACGGCTTTCAGCGACGCATCTTTTCTTGCAGCCTCGCCTTCACCTCAGGCCATTCGGAGTCGATGATGCTGAAACGCACTGAATTTCGTTTGCGGCCATCGGGCATGATGCGTTCATGGCGCACGATACCTTCCTGCAGTGCACCCAGCCGCATAATCGCTGCGCGCGATTTGTCATTGAGTTCATCGGTGGTGAATTGCACGCGCACGTATTGCATGGCCTCGAAAGCCTGACTTAACAGCAGGTACTTGGCTTCGGTATTGATGCCCGAGCGCTGCACCGAGCTGGCTAGCCAGGTATGGCCGATTTCCAGTTTGCGATTGTTGCGATCGATTTTCCAGAAGCGGGTACTGCCGACCACTTTGTCGTCGCTCTGGCGCACGATGGCATACGCCATGACGCTTCCGGCCTGGGTACCTGCCAGCGCTGTATCTATGTATCGGCCCATGGTTTCCGGGCCCGGCACCACCGTCAGTTTCATCTCCCACAGTTTGCCATCGGCGGCCGCTTGCAGCAAAGCGTCTGCGTGATCGCCGCGCAAGGCTTCCAGCCGCACCAGATTGCCGGTAAGCGTGGAATGTGCCGATGGCGTTGACGCGCCTGATAATGAGGCAGATGCGGTGGCGGATGCAGTAGTGAGGGAGGCGTTGCTTGCGCTGCTCATGGATTTAGCGATGCGGAAAAAAGAGCTTACCTTACCAGCAAACAGATGAAGCGCCAGCAGGGAGGATTTTCGTGATTGCGTATGCCCTGCATTTCCGTTTGCCATCCGCATAGGGTTTTAAACTATAAAAGTTTTCCTGCGGCAATGTCTGCGCATGAGAAATGTGGCGTGAATAGGGAAACTCCTGATAGTCGCTTTGCTTCCCGTCATTCATCATGTAATCTGAAAAAAATGTCAAAAACGCAATACGCACTGACATCATGTGCGACTGATCGGGGAAGCGGGCAATGGATATGCCGATGACGGGGAAGACGGTTCTGGTGGTCGAGGATCATGAGGATTCCCGCGATATTTTATGTGAACTGCTGGAGCAGAACGGCATCCTGGCTATACCGGCCGGCGATGGCATCGAAGCGATCGAAAAGATGGTGCGATCCAAGCCGGATCTGGTGCTGACCGATTTGCACATGCCGAACATGGATGGCCTGCAACTGGCGCAATATGTGAAATCACATGTGGCGTATCGCGAGATTCCGGTGGCGCTGATCAGCGCCAATCTGCCTTCTCTCGAAAATCGCCATCCAGAAATTTCGGCCTTTTTGCTGAAACCCTGTTCCATCGAACATTTGCTGTCGACCATTTCTCGCTTGCTGCTGTCAGGCGCAGAAAGTCGCCCTGACGCTGTCTCCGCATCGTTGGCAAGTTCAGCCGATCACCGCGCCGCATAAAAAAAAGCCCCGCCGAAACCTGCGGGGCTTTTTTCCATGGCCGAGCACTTTGTTCGACCATGGACTCGATTTCAATGATCCTGAACCGGGCCTTGATTCTTACTGGCTGCCGGTGCCAGACGCCGGCCCGTGACTGGACGAAGTTTCTGCCGGCCCATTGCTGCCGTTCTGGTTACGGTTGCGCGATTCCTGTTTCTTCTGACGCTTTTGCTGCTTCTTCAACTGCTTGGCGTTATCTGCATTCTGGGTTTGCGTGCCGCTGTCGCTCGAAGCCGGCATCGAAGTGCTCTGAGCGAACGCGCCGGTGCTGAACACCGCAGTGACCAGCAAAGTTCCAATGAGTTTCTTAGACATGTCTTGTTCTCCTTGTGGTTGACGTTCGCCGTATGCGAAGTCGTAACGTCATGATAAGAGCGGCTTGCCTGATATGCAGTAGGCCGCCCTATGCTTCCGGCGTCGGAGAATTCGCACCTGGATGACAGTCTATCTCGCTAGCCGGCGGCGGCGCGCGGAAGGGTGAGCAGGTCAGTGACGCTGACCAGTCCTGGCTTGCAAACCAGCGTGCCGGCGTTCTGCAACCCCGCCACGCAACTTGGACTGGCAGCGCTTGATGAGGAGGTGACGCGGCAGGCTTCCTTCCTTGCCTATCTCAACGACTTCAGGATCATGATGATCGCCACCATGGTGGCGATGCCTTTGCTGCGGTTGATGCGCAAGCAGAACATGCGGCCCGATCCCGCGATCGATGCGCATGCTCTGGAGTGAGCCGCATGCAGGAGTGCCGATGAACAAATTCAATGAAAAATGCCATGCAGCAAAAGCAGCATGGCATTTTCAGATGGCAGCAAGAATCCTGCCGGCATCAAGGCATTGATCAGCCTGGCAGATTCAATGCATTAGTCAGGTCACCCATCGGCAACTGGCCGCGCGCGATCATGGCATCGTCGCGCTCCTTCAGGCCATCCAGCTTTTCCAGACCGAAGGTGCGCGTGATCAGGCGCAGGATGGACGCTGTGTCGTACACCGTGTGATCCACCGTACCCTTGCGGGCGAACGGCGATACCACCAGGGCGGGAATACGTGTGCCCGGACCCCAGCGGTCGCCCTTCGGGGGCGCCACGTGATCCCACCAGCCGCCGTTTTCATCGACCGTGATGACCACCACCATGTTGTTCCATTGCGGGCTGCTGCGCAGCGATTTGACGATGTGAGCAATGTGGCGGTCGCCCGAGGCGACGTCAGCATAGCCGGCATGCATGTTCAGATTGCCCTGCGGTTTGTAGAAGCTGACAGGCGGCAGGCGGCCGGCTTCGGCATCGGCCAGGAAACGGTTGGTGCTGCTGTCGTCGCCCAGACCGCCGTCGCGCAGACGCTTGTTGCGCTCGGCCGGATTCTCCGGACCCAGGTTCTTGAAGTAGTTGAAGGGCTGATGGTGATACTGGAAATTCGGAATCTTGGGGATGCCCTTGGAGTCCTTGTACTCATCCAGCGTGGCCTGCCAGGCGCCGGCGTACCAGGCCCATTCCACTCCCTTTTTACCCAGCTTGTCGCCGATGTGTTCATGCGTCTGCGGCACCAGCACGCTAGGCTGATTCGGTTCGGAGTAGGCCGGATTGTTGCGGTCGCGCGCCCAGGTCGGCCAGTACGGCGGCGCCATGGTGTTGACCGCATAGCCGTCCGGCGTCAGCGCGCTCGGGCCGAATTTCGGCGCGCCGGTCATGGCGCTGGCCGGGCTGTTTTCAGACGTTGCCAGACGCGTATCCTTAGCCTCGCCGCTCACCGTCTTTGCCACTTGCGTGTGCGAGACCGAGGTCTTGACGTTGGGGTAGAACGGCGCGGTAGCGGCGATCAGATACTGGTGATTCAGGAAGGAACCGCCGAAAGCGCCCTGGAAGAAGTTGTCGCACAGCACGAATTCGCTGGCGATGTCCCACAGCCGCAGGTTGTACTTGGTATCGGCGTAATAGCCCATGACCAGGCCGCCGGAATCGGCCCAGGCCACGAAGCCGTCGTTCTTGCCGCCGTTGATCTGCATCTGGTTCTGATAGAACACATGCCACAGATCGCGCGTTACCAGACCCAGCGGCAGCGGTTCGCCGTTCGGGCCTTTCATGGCGTAAGGCGCATTCGGCAGATTGTCCTGATATTGCTTGCCGGCTTCGTAGGTGACGCCTTCGATGGTCTGCGGGCCGAGGCCGAGCACGCCGCCCCAGCTTGGCGGCAGTTTCTTGAGTACGCTGCCGTCGCGGTCGCGCTGCACGTAGTCGGAAGACTTCAGCGCCGACAGCGGTTTTTCCACGCCCGGGAAGTCGCCGAACAGATTATTGAAGCTGCGATTCTCGGCGTAGATGACGACGATGGTCTTTACATTCTTTTTCAGGCCGGCATCAATGGCGGCGGCTTCGGCCGGCGTCGCCATGCGTGCTGCCTGCGAAGCGCCGTCGCTGGCGCAGGCGCTCAGCGAACCGCCTATGCCCAATGCGGCCATGCCGCCCAGAAAGCGGCGACGGCTGTTGTCGGGTTGCTGCGTGGTGGATGCTTCTGTGGATGACGGTGCGGAAGAGTCCGGGGCCTGAGTATCGGCCTCGTGTGGATGCTTGCTCATGAGCTTCCTTTGCGGATTGGCGGTTGGCGTTGTTGCTGTGGAGCGCAGCATACAATGTGCCGCGCCTGTATAGGAAGAGCAGCAGCATAGATGAGCTTTATGACAGGCATGTGTCAAAAAATAGTGCTGTTTTTCTCATGCCGCAGGGAAAGGGAAATGCGGGGAAGCTGCGAGCAACTGCGCGGAAGCAAGGAGGCGGGCAGGGGAGCGTGGGGCTGACCTCAGGATGCCGGCCGGCGTCGTCTCAGCGTAGCCGCGTCAAGGTGGGGCATTCAGCTTCTTGCTGGGTCAATCCACATTCATGGAAGCCGCAGCGTTCAACAGCGCATCATTGCAATGCATGAGCATCTCAATGCGCCTGCACGGCATACACCATGCCCTGGCCTGCAGCGGCACGCAGCGCGCTCGACGGCGATTCGCCGAACAGCTTCTTGTAGTCGCAGGAGAACTGGCTGAAGTTGCCGAAGCCCCAGGCGGCAGCGACGTCGCCGATACTGACCGCGCCATCGGCCGGCGCCAGCAACTGGCGTCGCACGCCGTTCAGGCGCAGCGAACGCAGATATGTCATGGGACTGATGCCGAGCACGTCTTCGAAGCAGTATTGCAGCGTGCGTCGGCTCACATGCAATTGTTCGCACAGCATGGGCACGGTGATCGGCAGCTCCTGATGGTTCATCGCAAAGTCGCGCGCATCGCCGACGATGCGGCGCCGGCGTTGCAGACTGGCGCAGGCCTCGCTTTCGATTTCGCTGCTGTCGAGCAGCGCCAGCAGGGAGGTGATCACGCTTTCCTGCTGCATCGCGCGGATCTGGCGATGGCTGCTGATCGTGATGGCCTGATCCTCGGGCGCGTGAACATCTTTCGCCAGCAGCATTTCAATACTGCTGCGGCAGGCGTTCAGCGCTGCATTGTCGACATGCAGCAACTCGGCCGCCGCCAGTTTGCCCCATTCGATTTCACAGCCGAGTTGCGCCGCCGAATCCAGCAATGCATTGCGCTGAATCACGATGCCGAGGATTTCGTGATCGTCCGGCGTCATCAGTTCGAACTCGCAGTTGCCGGGCCGGGTCAGGATCGCATCGGCGCCCACCTGGCGGCCGTTGATGCGCATGCCGGTCGCCACCGGTTCGATGCCGAACCAGAATGCATCCGGCCACACCTTGCAGGATTGACGCACTGCGCGGCTGCCGCGCTCGCGAAAAATCTGCAGGCTGTCGGCGCGCCACTCATCGAGCACCCCGCAAAAACGGCCGGCGGTGATCTGGTCGTAGCGCTGTTCCCAATTGGTCAGATTGTGCGCGTGCTCATCCACATCGCGGGCGATGACAGTGCGCAGTGTGTCGGCGCGGTGCGCCGGCGTGTCAGTCTGGAACAGATGAGTTGGCATGCTGGAAACCCCGGTAGATGCATCCATGATGATGCAAGGAAACAAGTTGCCTGAATTGCATGCGGTGCCGAGCCGTGCATCCAGTCAGCCTTGCCCGTGCTTGAAGTACAGGCCGCATGTTTGCCGAATTTCGATAACGCCGTATTTCACTGCGTTGTTATATTCGCCGCACAAGCTGATGACGCCAGATGCAAGCAAGCGTTATGCCCGTCGTTCAGGCACCCACGCTGCACTCTGGAAATCGCTGATCGATATTCCCATCCACGACCTGGCCAGCAAGCCAATCAATGCACAGGAGTCCATGTATGGAACGCAGCCCCCCCGCCAGCTCCGCTTCCGCTTCGCCGCACGGCGCGGTGCTCAAACCGGTATTGAGTACCCTGCAGCTATGGGGCATCGCCGTCGGTCTGGTGATTTCCGGCGAATACTTCGGCTGGAGTTACGGCTGGGCCACTGCCGGCACGCTGGGCTTCACCGTCACCGCACTGTTCATCGCTGCGATGTACACCACCTTCATCTTCAGCTTCACCGAGCTGACCACGTCGATTCCGCATGCGGGCGGCCCGTTTGCCTATAGCCGGCGCGCCTTCGGCCCGACCGGCGGCTATCTCGCCGGCGCTGCGACGCTGATCGAATTCGTGTTCGCGCCGCCGGCCATTTCACTGGCCATCGGCGCCTATCTGAACGTGCAGTTTCCTTCTATCGATCCCAAGCTGGCCGCGCTCGGCGCCTACGTTGTGTTCATGACGCTCAACATTGTCGGTGTGCAGATCGCCGCCACTTTCGAGCTGTGCGTGACCTTGCTGGCGATCTTCGAACTGCTGGTGTTCATGGGTGTGGTCTCGCCCGGCTTCTCGCTGCTCAACTTCACCAAGGGCGGCTGGTCCGGCAGCGACAATTTCAGCCTCGCGGCGATCCCCGGCATGTTCGCCGCGATCCCCTTTGCGATCTGGTTTTTCCTCGCCATCGAGGGCGTGGCGATGGCGGCGGAAGAAGCCAAGGATCCGCGCCGCTCCATTCCCATCGCTTACATCACCGGCATCCTGACGCTGGTGGTGCTGGCCATCGGCGTGATGCTGTTTGCCGGCGGCGCCGGCGACTGGACCAAGCTGGCCAACATCAACGACCCGCTGCCGCAGGCCATGAAGCTGATCGTCGGCGAAAACAGCAACTGGCTGCACATGCTGGTCTGGCTTGGCCTGTTCGGTCTGGTGGCTTCGTTCCACGGCATCATTCTCGGTTACTCGCGGCAGATCTTTGCGCTGGCGCGCGAGGCTTATCTGCCGGCCTATTTCGCCAAGGTGCATCCGCGCTTCAAGACCCCGCACCGGGCGATTCTGGCGGGCGGCGCGGTCGGCATCGCGGCCATCTACAGCGACGAGCTGATCAAGATCGGCGGCCAGACCCTGACCGCCAACATCGTCACCATGTCGGTGTTCGGCGCCATTCTGATGTACATCCTGAGCATGCTCAGCCTGTTCAAACTGCGCCGCAGCGAAGCGCATCTGGTGCGTCCTTTCCGTGCGCCGCTGTATCCCCTCTTCCCGGCCTTCGCCTTGTTCGGGGCACTGATCTGCATGGCTACCATGATCTATTACAACCCGCTGATCTTCGGCATCTTCCTGCTGTTCCTGGCGCTCGGTTACGTCTATTTCCTGATGACCGCACGCAGTCGTCAGGACGCCGAACAGCTGGTAACCGCCGAACACTGAAGCGCATCTGCCTCCTTATTTTTACGCTGTCTGATTTAAATATCGTCTCAACCTTCACCAGAGAATGCACAACATGAAAAATGAACAACAGGGAAATGCGCCAGTGATTGCGCGCCGGGGATTTCTGGGACGCGCGCTGGCTTCCGCCGCCGGCGCCGCGATGGTCGGCGCACCGGTGCTGGCCGAGGCCAAGATGAAAAAGGCCAAGGCGCCGGTCGGACTGGATCGCGCAAAGTGGTCGCCGCGCAATCATGAAATGGTGGCGCAGATGATCGCCATGTACGGCAATACCTCCGCCGGCTACAAGAGCAACAAGCGTCCTTACGCAGTGTTCGACTGGGACAACACCAGCATCATGAACGACTGCGAAGAAGCGCTGCTGATGCATCAGATCAATACTCTGTCGTTCAAGCTGACGCCGGCGGAATTCGGCGCCATCATCCGTCAGAACGTGCCGCCCGGTCCCTTCAGCAAGGACTTCAAGAACGCCGCCGGCAATATCGTCGATCTGGATTCGATCTGCGCCGACCTCGACGCCGACTACGCTTTCCTGCATGCCGGCTACAAGGGCTTCGCCGGCAGCAAATCGCTGGAAGAAATCAGCGTCACGTCCGAGTTTCTGGACTTCCGCGCCAAGCTCTACTATCTGTATGAAGCCGTCAACGACACGCATGGCGTGAATGTCGGCTATCCCTGGGTGATCTACTTCTTCGCCAACATGAGCGTGGCGGAAGTGATGGCGCTGGCTGAGGCATCCAACGATGCTGCGCTCGGCGCCGCACTGACCAAGGTTAAATACACCAGCCCGGCGGATCGGCCGGGCCGCGCCGGCGTGGTCAGCGTCACGCACTTTCATGGCATCCGTCTGTGCACGGAAGTGGGCGGCATGATGGACACCTTCCGCGATCACGGCATCGATATCTATGTCTGTACCGCCTCGCTGGAAGACGTGGTGGCGGTGTTCGCCACCAATCCGAAATACGGCTACAACGTCCAGCGCGAGAACGTCATCGGTCTGCGTCTGGAGCAGCAGGGCGGCGCCTATCGCAACGCCTATCTGAAGAACTGGCCGCTGACCTGGGGCCCGGGCAAGACCGTCGCCATCAAGAGCGAACTGGTGGCTGCCAAGGGTTACGGCCCGCTGTTCGTGGCCGGCGACAGCGATGGCGATTACGACATGCTGCGCGACTTTGCCGATACCCGTTTCGGGTTGATCGTCAACCGCATGAAGAACGGAAAGATCGGCGAGCTGTCGAAACTGGCTGCGACACAAATGACTTCCGGCCAGCCGCGCTTTTTGTTGCAGGGGCGGCAAGAATCCACTGGCAACTGGTTACCGGTGGAAACCAGTATCAAGTACGGCAAGACGGCGCCGCTGCTGATCGCTTAAAGCCGCACAGATGAGCTGCTGCGGTAGCGCAGCAGCGCATCTGCAGATGGCGGCTGAGAAAACACGGAGGAAGACCGGCATGAGCGCACATCGCTTCAGCCACACGGTGGGTACGCTGACGCATCACTTCGCGGACCTCAGGGATCTGATGGCAAAGGCCACGCCGCAGCGCTCGGGCGACATGCTGGCCGGCGTCGGCGCAGCCAGCGCCGAGCAGCGCGCGGTGGCGCAGATGGCGCTGGCGGAATTGCCGCTGCGCACCTTTCTCAACGAAGTGCTGGTCCCCTACGAGAGCGATGAAATCACGCGCCTGATCATCGACGATCACGATGCCGCCGCCTTTGCCGCCGTCAGCCATCTGACGGTGGGCGACTTCCGCAACTGGCTGTTGAGCGATGAAGTGGACAGTGCTGTGCTGGCCGCCGTCGCACCCGGTATCACACCGGAAATGGCCGCTGCGGTGAGCAAGATCATGCGCAATCAGGATCTGATTCTGGTGGCGAAAAAATGTCGCGTGGTGACCGCCTTCCGCAACACCATCGGCCTCGAGGGGCGCCTGTCCACCCGGCTGCAGCCGAATCATCCGACCGACGATGCCAGCGGCATCGCCGCCAGTCTGCTGGACGGCTTGCTGTACGGCAGCGGCGATGCGGTGTTCGGCATCAACCCGGCCACCGACAATGTGCCGCAGGTGATCAATCTGGTGAACATGATGGCCGACATCATCGCGCGCTACGAGATCCCCACGCAGTCCTGCGTGCTGACCCACGTCACCAACACCATGGCCGCCATCGAGCGCGGCGCGCCGGTCGATCTGGTGTTCCAGTCGATTGCCGGCACCGAGGCGGCGAATCGCAGTTTCGGCATCGATCTGGCCTTGCTGGGGGAAGCCCGCAGCGCTGCGCTGTCGCTCAGGCGCGGCACCGTCGGCGAGCATGTCATGTACTTCGAGACCGGGCAGGGCAGCGCGCTGTCGGCCAACGCGCATCACGGCATCGATCAGCAGACCTGCGAAGCGCGCGCCTATGCCGTCGCCAGAAAATTCAAACCGCTGCTGGTCAATACCGTGGTCGGCTTCATCGGCCCCGAATATCTGTACGACGGCAAGCAGATCATCCGCGCCGGCCTGGAAGATCATTTCTGCGCCAAGCTGCTCGGCCTGCCCATGGGCTGCGACGTCTGCTACACCAATCACGCCGAGGCCGATCAGAACGACATGGACAATCTGCTGACCTTGCTGGCGACCGCCGGTTGCAGCTTCGTGATGGGCATTCCCGGCTCCGACGACATCATGCTGAATTACCAGACGACGTCCTTCCATGACGCACTGTATGCGCGTCGCGTGCTGGGGCTGAGGCCGGCGCCGGAGTTCGAGGCCTGGCTGCAGCAGATGCAGATTTTCAGCGACGCACCGCAATTTCAACTGCATCCCGGTTTGCCGCCGGGCTTCAGCGAAGCGCTGCGACGTTTGTCCTGAAAGCGGAGACATTCGATGGACCAGCCGAAGAAACCCGTTGTCGACAACCCCTGGCAAGCGCTGCGCAAGTTCACGGCGGCGCGCATTGCACTCGGGCGCGCCGGAGTGAGTTTGCCGACGGCGCCGCAACTGGCATTTCAACTGGCACATGCGCAGGCGCGCGACGCGGTGCACCTGGCGCTGGATACCGATCATCTGCAACAGCAATTGCGCGCAGCCGCCATCCCGGGGAGTGAAGCGTGCCGGGTGGTAAACAGCGCCGCGCCCGACCGTCTCACTTATCTGCAAAGGCCCGATCTGGGACGGCGGCTCAGTGACGCGGCGCGCCAGCAATTTGCTGAACCCGACGGCGCAGCAGATGTTGCAGAAGATAGCGCCGATCAGCGCATCTACGATCTGGCCTTCGTGATTGCCGACGGCCTGTCGGCGCTGGCCATCGCCAAGAACGCAGCGCCGTTTCTGGCCGCATTGCAGCCGCGCATCGCAGCACAGAACTGGACTCAGGCGCCGCTCACCATCGTGCGTCAGGGGCGGGTCGCGGTCGGCGATGAAGTCGGCCAGCTGCTGCGCGCACGGCTGGTGGTGGTGCTGATCGGCGAACGGCCGGGTTTGAGTTCGCCCGACAGCATGGGCTTGTACCTGAGCTGGATGCCGCGCGTCGGCCTCAGCGACGCCGGCCGCAACTGCATTTCCAACGTGCGGCCGGAAGGCATGCGTTACGAGGAAGCTGCCTACAAGCTGCACTATCTCTTAGCTGAAGCGCACAAGCGGCAACTGACCGGCGTTGCGCTCAAGGATGAAAGCGGCAGCGAAGGCGAGGTGCTGGCAACGTCGCCGCGCAACTTCCTGCTGGACTGAGCGCGGTGCACTGATGCAATTCACAGGCACGTCAATCGGAAGATGCGGATAAGCAGATCGGTGGCAGCGATTTTTTTGCTACTATCGGCGCCTTGAGCGTCACGCTCGTCGCATTCATTTTGCATTCCTCCGACCGATTCCGCATCCAGCCGCCATGAAAACCGATACCGCCGACACGACCGATCATGCCGGCTCCGCCTATGCACCGCCCGGCAGCTTCAGCGAACTGGAAGCCGCGATCCGCGAGCGCTTTCCCGAGATGCGTCCGCAGTTTCAGGCCGGCGCCGCCTTTCTGCTGGACAATCCTGGCGAGGTTGCGGTATCGACCATGCGCGCCATCGCCGTCAAGGCCGAGGTGCAACCGTCGACCTTCGTGCGGCTGGCCCAATATCTGGGCTTCGCCGGCTGGGCCGAGCTGCGTGCGCTGTTCGTAGAACGTCTGGCCGGCAATCCCAAGGCCTATGCCTTCAAGGCCAAGAGCATCGTCAGGCGCAGCAATAGCGACAAGCTGGTGGCCGAGATTTTCGATGCCCAGCGCACCAATCTCGACGCCTCCGAACCCAAGAGCGCCGACCAGTTGCTGGCCGCCGCCAGAATCATGGTCAAGGCGCGCCATGTGCACATCGCCGGATTCCGTGCGGCATTTTCGATTTCATTTCTGTTGCACTACCTGTATCGCCTGTTCCGCACTTCGGTCAGCCTGATCAATGGCGGCGCCGGTTCCATCGAGCAAGAGTTGCGCGCCATCGAGCCGCAGGACGCGGTGGTGGTGATCAGCTTCGCGCCCTATTCGGCGGAAGCGGTGCGGGTGGCGGACGCAGCATCCGCCGCCGGCGGCAAGCTGATTGCGCTGACCGACAGCGCGGTATCGCCGATTGCCCTCAAGGCCGATCACACGATTCTGTTCTCGCATGAGAGCCCATCCTTCTTTCCCTCCATGGCCGCTGCAACAGCTGTTGCAGAGAGCCTGATCGAGCTGGTGATCTCGATGGACGACGGCAAAGCCGTCAAACGGCTGGAGCTGGCCGAGCAGGATCTGCATCGCACCGGCGCTTATGTGACGCCGGTCAGCCGCTGATGTCCGGCGGCTGCGGCCGCGGCTGAGCCGCACTTGAGCCCGCACCTGAGGGGCTATCAGCGGATTTCTCCTTACTCTTCTGCAATTGAAATGCCGGCGCTTGCCGGCATTTTTTCTTTGGCGGCAGCTGTTCTTCCCGGCCCGGAATAGCCGGCTGACCTGGCTGCAATGACGCACCAAAAGACGTCACGCCGCATTCCGCATTGCACCAAAAAAATCATTAATAAAAATATGTGCAACATATGTTGCAATGTGATTTTGCTTCGCTTATATTGCGTTCTTACTGAATTTTGCAACGTATGTTGCCGACACGGACAGAAGCGAAGAGGAAGCGAGATGAGCCGGATATTCCATCGGAACCCCAGACAGAACATGCCGGTCGCCGTCGGCGGCAAGGGCTTGGAGCTGATCGACCAGCAAGGCAAGTCTTACATCGATGCCTGCGGCGGTGCGGCGGTGTCCTGTCTGGGCCATGGACATCCGCGCGTGCTGGCGGCGATCCACAAACAGGTGGATGCGCTGGCCTATGCGCACACCTCCTTCTTCACCACCGAACCGGCGGAAGAGCTGGCCGCCATGCTGACGGCGGCGGCGCCGGGTACGCTGAATCATGTGTACTTCGTGTCGGGCGGTTCCGAAGCTGTGGAGGCCGGGCTCAAGCTGGCGCGCCAATATCATGTCGAGGCCGGACAGCCGCAGCGCAAATACTTCATTGCGCGTCGCCAGAGCTACCACGGCAATACCCTGGGCGCGCTGGCCATCGGCGGCAATGCCTGGCGCCGTGAAGCCTTTCTGCCGCTGCTGATCGAGGCGCATCATGTCGCGCCTTGCTATGCCTATCGCGACCGCCTTGAGGGTGAAAGCGATAGACAATATGTGCAGCGTCTGGCCGATGAGCTGGAGCAAAAGATTCTGGCGCTGGGCGCGGAAAACGTGGCGGCCTTCGTCGCCGAAACCGTGGTCGGCGCCACCGCCGGCGCAGTGCCGCCGGTCGCCGATTACTTCCGCAGGATGCGCGCGGTGTGCGACAAGTACGGCGTGCTGCTGATGCTGGACGAAGTGATGTCCGGCATGGGCCGCACCGGCTATCTGTTCGCCTGCGAGGAAGATGGCATCACGCCCGACATCGTGATGATCGCCAAGGGCCTGGGCGCCGGCTATCAGGCCATCGGCGCAATGCTCTGCACCGACAGGATCTACGACACCATCCTGGCCGGCTCCGGCTTCTTCCAGCATGGCCACACTTACATCGGCCACGCGACTGCCTGCGCTGCGGCGCTGGCGGTGCAGCAGACCATCCGCGACGAAGACCTGCTCAGCAATGTGCGTGAGCGCGGCGAACAATTGCGCGCAGTCTTGCGCGAGCGCTTTGCCGATCACCCTTATGTGGGCGATATCCGCGGTCGCGGTTTGTTCGTCGGCGTCGAGCTGGTGGCGGATCGCGTCAGCAAGCAGCCTTTCGATCCTGCCCTCAAAACCCATGCCAAGGTCAAGGCGCAGGCCATGCAGAACGGCGTGCTGGTCTATCCCATGGGCGGCACCATCGACGGTCGTCTGGGCGATCACATCTTGCTGGCGCCGCCCTTCATCAGCAGCGCCGCCGACATCGACGAGATCGTCAATCGCCTCGGACCGGCGGTCGATGCCGCGACCGGTTTTGTCTGAGTCGGGATTTTTACTTTCCGCACTTACCGCCTTCATTCATCGGATCATTGAACCAACAAGGGGAGTTCCAATGTCACGCCAAGCCGCTACCGCCGTTTCCATCGCGTCCATCGCGTCCATCGTTTCCACCGTATTTTCCGCAGTAGTGCTGCTCGCCGCTGCACCGGCCCGGGCGGCCGATCCTGCACTGGGCCCGACATTGCAAAAGATCAAGGAGGGCAATCTGATCGCCATCGGCCATCGCACCAGCTCGATTCCCTTTTCCTACTATGACGAAAACCAGAAGGTGATCGGCTATTCGCAGGACCTGTGCCAGAAGGTGATCGATCAGGTCAAACTGAAACTGAATGCGCCTTCGCTGGAAGTGCGCATGGTGCCGGTCACCGCGCAGAACCGCACACCCCTGCTGCAGAACGGCACCATCGATCTGGAATGCGGCGTCACCAGCAATCTCAAGAATCGCTGGCAGCAGGTTTCCTTTGCCACCAATTTCTTCGTCGCCAGCAGTCGCATCCTGACCAGGCGCGACAGCGGCATCAAGGACTTCGCCGATCTGGCCGGCAAGGCGGTGGTGACCAATGCCGGTACGACTTCCGAACAGTTGCTGCGCAATCTCAACGAACATCGCAAGATGAACATGCAGCTGCAGAGCGCCAAGGATTACGGCGAAGCCTTTCTGATTCTGCAATCGGGCCGTGTCGCCGCCTATGTGATGGATGACGTGCTGCTGGCCGGCGCCCGCACCACCGCGCAAAAGCCGGGCGACTGGCTGCTGACCGGCACGCCGTTCGGCGCCGAGCCTTATGCCTTCATGGTGCGCAAGGACGATCCGCAATTCAAGCAACTGGTCGACGCTACACTGAGCGAGCTGATGAAGAACGGCGAAATCAAGAAGATGTATGCGAAGTGGTTCACCTTCCCGATTCCGCCGAAGAACGTCAGCTTCAATTTCCCGATGTCCGAGACGGTGTCCAGGCTGTACGCCACGCCGACCGACAAGCCCATGGATTGAGCGGAGCAGATCCGAACTCATCCGCGCATTCAACCGGAGCCTCACCATGCCACCAGTCAACCGCCTGCCGCCGCTGAGCCGCGAACAGATGAACGCCGAGCAGCGCGCCATGCTCGACGCTATCCGGAACGGCCCGCGCAAGAACCTCAACGGTCCTTTCGTGGCCTGGATACACAGCCCGCAACTAGGCGAGCTGGCGCAGCGGCTGGGGGCTTACTGCCGTTACGACACCGGCTTGTCGCTGCGCTTGTCGGAGCTGGCGATTCTGGTGACGGCGGCGCGCTGGCAGTCGCAGGCGGAGTGGCATATCCATCTGCCGATTGCAGTTGAAGCCGGCCTGTCGCCCGTTGTTGCGGAGCAGATTCGTATTGGCGCGAGGCCGGATTTTGCCGATCAGGATGAGCTGCTGATCTGGTGTTTCGCCACCGAGTTGTACCAGGACAAGCGCGTGTCGGATGCGGTGTACGACGCCGCCTGCATTCGCTTCGGTTTGCCGGTAGTGGTCAATCTGGTCGGCCTGCTGGGTTACTACGCGCTGGTGGCGATGACGCTCAATGTGTTTGACATGCGCGCCGACGGTCAGGATCAGGTGAGCGGACTGCCGTTCGCTGAACCTGGCGAGACCGGCTAAGGAGACACAGATGTCTTATCAATGGCATTGGTCGGTATTTCTGCAGGCGCCGTCCAGCAACGAGACCTATCTCGGCTGGCTGCTGTCCGGCCTCAAGGTGACCTTCCTGCTGGGGCTGACGGCCTGGCTGATCGCACTCGCGCTGGGCACCGTGCTGGGCATCATGCGGACTTTGCCGAACCGCTGGCTGTCGGGCTTTGCGGCATGCTACGTGGAGCTGTTCCGCAATGTGCCGCTGCTGGTGCAGATTTTCATCTGGTATTTCGCGATGCCGGAGATTCTGCCTTTCGGCGATGCCATCAAGGCGCTCGATCCGCTGATGCAGCAGTTCGTCACTTCCATGCTGTGCCTTGGTCTGTTCACTGCCGCGCGCGTTTGCGAGCAGGTGCGTTCCGGCATCGATTCGCTGCCGCGCGGGCAGAAGAACGCCGGTCTGGCGCTCGGCCTGACGCTGGCGCAAACCTATCGCTGCGTGCTGCTGCCGATGTCGTTTCGCATCGTGCTGCCGCCGCTGAGCTCGGAGTTTCTGACCATCTTCAAGAATTCTGCCGTGGCTTCCACCATCGGCCTGATGGAACTGGCTGCGCAAGGTCGGCAGCTGGTGGATTACACCGCCCAGCCTTACGAAGCCTTCATCGCCGTCACGCTGGCCTACATGCTGATCAATCTGAGCGTGATGGGCTTGATGCGCTGGCTGGAAATCAAAACCAGTCTGCCTGGCATGGTCGCCGCCGGCGGCAAGTGACGCATCAAAAGACACAGGAAGCGAGAGAGTCATGGCTTACGAATTCGATTTCAGCGCGGTCACCCCGGCCGCCGTCAACGTGCTGGCCGACGGCATGCTGGTCTCGCTGCGCATCACGCTGGTGGCGATTGTGTTCGGTGTGATCTGGGGCACTTTGCTGGCGATGATGCGGCTGTCGCACATTAAACCACTGCGCTGGTTTGCGATGTTTTACGTGAATCTGTTCCGCTCGATTCCGCTGGTGATGGTGCTGCTGTGGTTCTTCCTGATCATGCCGCAGTTGCTGCAGAAGCTGTTCAATCTGTCGCCCTCCAACGATCTGCGCATGACCTCGGCGCTGGTGGCGTTTTCATTGTTCGAAGCAGCGTATTACTCGGAGATCATCCGCGCCGGCATCAACAGCGTGGCGCGCGGCCAGATCGGCGCCGCCTTTGCACTCGGGCTCAGCTATCCGCAGGCGATGCGGCTGGTGGTGCTGCCGCAGGCCTTCCGCAACATGGTGCCGCTGCTGCTGACGCAAGGCATCGTGCTGTTTCAGGACACCTCGCTGGTGTATGTCAGCGCGCTGGCCGATTTCTTCGGCCGCGCCTACAGCATCGGTGAACGCAATGGTCGCATCATCGAACTGCTGTTCGTGGCCGGCGCGGTGTATTTCGTGATCTGCTTCAGCATGTCGTTGCTGGTGAAGCGTTACCGGGAAAAGGCCCTGGCCTGAGCCGATATTCTGATTGCGGCGCGCATTTTTCATTGAGCCCGGCATAAAAAAAGACGGCTCCGCAGAGCCGTCTCAAAACCTGCCTGACCCGATTTCGCTTGATGGTCAGAGGTCACAGAACCTGTGCATGATCTTTGCTGCTCAGCCGCTGCTCACAGGAAGCCGGTCGAAATCCAGGGAATGAAAGTGATCGCGATCAGCGCCACCAGCAGCACGCCCAGATACAGCCAGATGCGGCGCAGTGCGACTTCCGGTTGCACCTGGCCGATGATGCAGGCCGCGTAATAGCACAGGCCGAACGGTGGCGCGAACACGCCCAGCCCCATCGCCAGAATCACCACCATCGCATAGTGAATTTCATGGATGCCGAGCTGGCGCGCGATCGGAAACAGCAGCGGCGCGAACAGCACGATGGCGGGAATGCCTTCGAGTACGCTGCCCAGCACGATGAAGGCGAAAATCGACACCAGCAGGAAACCGGTGGCGCCGCCCGGCACCGCCGTCATGATGGCCGCCAGATCATGCGAGAAGCCCGATTGCGTCAGCGCCCAGCCCATGGCGCTGGCGGCGCCGACGATGAACAGGATGGCGCCGGACAAGGCCGCCGTCTGCACCAGAATCGGCAAGGCCATATTCCACTTCAGACTGCCGCGATAGATCAGCAGGCCGACGATCAGCGAGTAGGCGATGCCGATGGTCGAGACCTCGGTCGCGGTCGCCACGCCTTCCACCACGGCGGTGCGGATCACGAAGGGCAGCAGCAGGGCCGGCACCGAAATGGCGAAGGTTTTCAGCACATGCTTGAGCGGCGCCCGCGCGCTTTCGACGTGATCGGCGCCGGCACGCCACCAGGCCACGATACCGAGCACGATGGCCAGCACGAAGGCGGGCAGAATGCCGGCGGTGAACAGCGCGGCAATCGAGATGCCGGTGACCGAGGCGATGGCGATCAGCACCAGCGAGGGCGGGATGGTTTCGCTCATGGCGCCGGAGGCGGCCAGCAGTGAAATCAGTTCGCTGTCCTGCATGCCGCGCTTGCGCATTTCAGGAAACAGCACCGGCGCCACCGCCGCCATGTCGGCGGTCTTGGAACCGGAAATGCCCGACACCAGCAGCATCGCGCCCAGCAGTACGTAGGACATGCCGCCGCGCACATGGCCGACCAGCGAAGCCAGAAATTCCACCATCACGCGCGCCAGTCCGGTGGCGTGCACCAGTTGGCCCAGCAGCACGAACATCGGCACCGCCAGCAGGATCAGGCTGCTCATGCCTTCATCCATGCGGCCGACCACGATGACCACCGGCGTCGACGTGGTGCTCAGCAGATAGGCGCAGGTGGCGATGGCGAAGGCAAATGCAATCGGCGCGCCGGCCATCACCGCTGCGCCGAGCAGGCCGATGAAGAAGATCGGCAGCGCGCTCTGGCCCATGGCGGTTAGGGCCGGTGCCGCCAGATAGCAGGCGCCGCCGATGACGGCGATCAGCGCGCCGACGCTGAAGATGTCGGCGCGCTTGTGCTGCAGCAGGCGCAGCGCGCAACTGGCCAGCGCCAGTGCGAAGCCGACCGGCAAGGCCAGCGCGCGCACCATGCCGCTCCAGCCCAGCGCCGGGGTTTCGACGAAGCCCTGATCTTCCACATAGTCGAAGCTGGGATGCAGCACCATCAGCAGCAATACCGCCGTGATGCCGACCGCCAGCGTTTCGGCCCAGACCTGCGCGCGCGGCGACAGTTTCGAGACGAAGAAGGTCAGCCGCATGTGGCAGGAGCGCTGTACCGCCAGCGCGCTGCCCAGCATGGCCAGCCACAGGAACAGGATGGACGCCAGCTCATCGCTCCATACCAGCGATTCGTGCAGCACCGAACGGGCAATGATGCCGACGAACAGGATCACTACCTCGGCCACCAGCACGATGGCGGCGAGTATCTCGACCGCTCGTTCCAGCCCGCGTTGCAGCGCGCCCAGCGCATGGCCGGGCTGGCTGTGCAAGGCGCCCGGATCGGCGGAATTGGCCGGCGCCATGCTGTGCGCCGCGCTCATGCCATTTTCCCTACGACGGCCTCCAGCGCAGCCCAGGGCGCGGCGCCGAACTTGTCGCGCCATTCCTTGTAGAAGCCGGCGTCGGTCAAGGCTTTGCGGAAGGCCTCGCGATTGGCGGTGTCGAACACGATGCCCTTCTTGCTGAGCTGCTCCTTGAGCGAAGTATTGAGTTGCTCGACATCGGCGCGCTGCTCGACGGCGGCGCGGTCGAATTCGCGCTGCACGATCTTCTTCAGATCGTCCGGCAGACTGGCGTAGGCGCGGCGGTTGCCGAGCAGCCAGAACGGATCCCAGATGTGATTGGTCTGGCTGATGTACTTCTGCACTTCATACAGCTTACCGGCCTCGATGGCCACCAGGCCGTTTTCCTGGCCGTCCACCAGCTTGGTCTGCAGCGCGGTGTACAGCTCGTTGAAGTTGATCGAAGTCGGATTGGCGCCCAGTGCCTTGAACAGCGAGGTAAACATCGGCGACACCGGCACCCGGATGCGATAGCCCTGCAGATCGGCCGGCGTCTTGATCGGTTTGGAGGCTGATGAAATCTGGCGGAAGCTGTTGTCGCCGGCCTTCGAGACCGAGACGAAGCCGCTCTTGTCGATCTGCGCCCGCACCAGCTTGCCGAGATCGCCGTCGACGCTGCTCCACACCTGCTGATAGTCGGAATAAGTGAAGCCGACATTGGTGATGGCCGCCAGCGGCACCACGGTCGACAGCACCGAGCCCGAGATATTCAGAAACTCGACGCCGCCGGAGCGCACCTGGGTCAGCAGATCCGTATCCGAGCCGAGCTGGCTGGCCGGGAAAAAACGGATGTCGAGGCGGCCCGAGCTGGCTTCACGGATGCGGTCGGTGGCCTGCTTCAGACGGGCATTGATCGGCTGATCCAGTGATTGACCGGTGGCCAGCTTGTAATTGAATTCAGCGGCGCGCGCCGGCTGCGACCAGACCGTGAACAGCGGCAGGGCGGCAGCCGCCGTCAACAGACTGCGGCGCTTGGCACAGGGGGCGGTGTCGTTGCGGTGGGCATCCTGCGAGGCGATAGAGGACGCGTCGCCGCGTGGCGTTTTCGGTGTGCTCATGCTGTTGTCTCCATTTTTATGATTCAAGATCCGTTGCCGTGCCCACCGGCTGAAGGTGGTGCGATGGCAGGCGGATTCCTGCGGTGGCAGTGCCCGGCTGCAGAAAACTGGCTCAGGCGCTTGCGATCCGATAGCAGATCGCGCGGCTGAAGCGCGTGCATTCCGGGCTCCCGGCGTGCCTTCTGCGAGGTTGCCGGGTGAGTGCGTGATTGAATGTAAAAGGTTTATTGGTGAAGTACAATTAATTTATTTTTCACTATCGTGTAGAAAATTTAAAGGGTTGCCTTATGTATCTTCCGCTTCGCGCGATCAGCGTATTTCATGCCGCAGCCCGCGCCGGCAGCATCTCCAGCGCGGCGGAAGAACTCAATGTCACGCCCTCGGCCGTCAGCCAGCAGATCCAGTCGCTGGAAACCCATCTGGGCACCTCGCTGATGGTCAAGGTCGGACGCGGCGTCGCCCTGACCGAGGCCGGCGAACGCTATTTTTCGATGATCGCGGAAGAGATCGACCGCATCTCCGAAGCGACCCAGAGCATTCGCGGACTGCGCCCGGTGACCTTGCTGACGGTGCGCGCCACGCCGACGCTGTCCAGCAAATGGCTGCTGCCGCGCCTGCGCTCGTTTCTGGAAGCCAACCCCGATCTGGAAGTGCGTCTCAACGGCACCAATGAAGTGACCGACTTCACGCGCGAAACCGTGGATGTGGAAATCCGTCACGGGCGCGGCCAGTGGCCCGGTCTGTACACCGAGGGGCTGGCCGAGGAGTGGTTCTTTCCGGTCTGCCGCCCGGAGTATGCGGCGCCGGCCAGCATGGACGTGGCCGATGTCCCGCAGCACAGGCTGATTCAGTCGGTCAAATCGCAGGTGCAATGGCCTTACTGGTTTTCGGTCAACAAATTCACGCCACCCAATCAGATGCGGCGCGTGCTGTTTGACCGCAGCCACATGGCGATCGACGCCGCCGCCGACGGTATCGGCCTGGCGCTGGAAAGCAGCCTGATGATGTGGCGCGAGCTGCGCGAGGGCACGCTGATCTGCCCGGTGCGCAAGCCGCCGCGCATCTCTCAGACCACGCAATGGATCGTCTGCCCGGTCGACCATCTGCGCAAGAACAAGGTCAATCTCTTCATCGAATGGCTGCGCGCCGAAGTCGCAGTCTGGCAGGCGCAGCACACGCCGCTCCCTTTCACTGATTAGAAAAACTAACAATTCTTCTCGTAAATGTTAATTGTTTTAACAGGATGCGCTGAGTAAACTTTTTTGCACGGATCAGACGGAGGCCGAAGTCGCCAGATAAGCGGCAAGGCCGGCAGTCCCGACTGTCTGCACAGAGTTTGCAGCGCCGCCGCGCCATGTGGCTGCGGCGCCGCAATCCCGCTTCCCGATATCGCATCAAGCCTTAAAACGCGAGAGACAAATGCGATGTCCCCTGACATTGACGAGAAGGATCAAAAATGAATCTGTACAGCTTGCTGCAACAGCGGGTGGCTGAAGGCCGCCCCGTGCGTGTCGGTCTGATCGGCGCCGGCAAATTCGGCTCCATGGTGCTGGCTCAGGCCCAGCATATCCAGGGCATGCACATCGTCGGCGTGGCCGATCTGAATGTGGAAAAGGCGCATGCCTCGCTGGCGCGAGTGGGCTGGGCAAAAGAAAAATATCAGGCCAAGAGCCTGGGCGAAGCGGTCAGGAACGGCACCACCTGCGTGCTGGAAAACGCCGCCGCGCTGGCCGATTGCGAAGAGATCGAATGCATCATCGAAGCCACCGGCCATCCGATTGCCGGCGTGCGCCATGCGCTGTCGGCGATCGAAGGCGGCAAGCATGTGGTGATGGTCAACGTCGAAGCCGACGCCATGTGCGGCCCGCTGCTGGCATCCAAGGCGCAGGCCAAGGGTCTGGTCTACAGCATGGCCTACGGCGATCAGCCGGCCATCATCTGCGAGCTGGTGGACTGGGCGCGCTCCTGCGGCTTCGAGCTGGTCTCGGCCGGCAAGGGTATGAACTTCGAGCCGCGCTATCGCTATTCGACGCCGGACACCGTGTGGGGCTATTTCGGCTGGACCGATGAAGAAGTGGCCGCCGGCGACTTCAATCCCAAGATGTACAACTCCTTCACCGACGGCACCAAGGCCGCGATTGAAATGGCGGCAGTGGCCAACGGCACCGGCCTCGATTGTCCGGACGACGGTCTGGCGTTTCCGCCGGCCGGTCTGCACGATCTGGCCAGCGTATTCCGCCCCGCGGCTGACGGCGGCCGTCTGTCGCGTAGCGGTCTGGTCGACATCGCCGCCAGCCAGGAGCCGGATGGCCGTGAAGTGATGAACAATATCCGCTACGGCGTGTTCGTCACCTTCAAGGCGCCGACCGAATATGCGCGCGCCTGCTTCAAGCAATACGGTCTGCTGGTCGACAAGTCGGGCTGGTACGGCTCGATGTGGCGTCCGTTCCACATGATCGGTCTGGAAACCAGCGTGAGTGTCTTGTCGGCGGTGTTGCGCGGCGAAGCGACCGGCTGTTCCAAGGAGTTCCGCGGCGATGCCGTGGCCACTGCCAAGCGCGATCTGCAGGCCGGCGACATGCTGGACGGCGAGGGCGGCTACGCAGTGTGGGCCAACGCGATTCCGGCGTCGCGCAGCCTGGCGCTGGGCGCCTTGCCTATCGGTCTGGCGCACAACGTCAAGCTCAAGCGCGCAGTCAAGAAGGACACCATCGTGCGTTTCGAGGACGTGGAGCTGGGACGCGACATGGACGTCGTGGCGCTGCGTCAGGAAATGGAACGTCAGGCACGCGGCGCCGGCGCGCTGCAACGCTGAGGAGCGGCGATGGCAAATGCAGAGGCATTTGTCGTCATCGCCGAGTTCGAGGTCAGGCCTGCCTGCATGGCGGACTTCCTCGCGCTCGCGCATGACGATGCAGAGTGTTCGGTGCGTGACGAAGCCGCTTGCCGCCAGTTCGACGTGGTGCGCATGCCGGATTCTTCGCATGTCCTGTTTTACGAAGTCTATGACGACCGCGCCGCCTTCGACGCCCATCTGGCCACGCCGCATCTGGCGCGTTTTCGCGCAGGATTTCCGGCGCTGATCGTGCGTGAGTTGCCGGTGCGCTTTGGGGTGTCGGGTGTGCGGGGAGCAGGGCAATGAGTGCGCAGGTCATCGCTGAAGAAAGAATCACGGTCGGTTTCATCGGCACCGGCATCATGGGTTTTCCGATGGCGCGTCATCTGGCGCAGGCCGGTCATCGCGTGCAGGCCTGGAATCGCACCCCGGAAAAGGCGCAGCGTCTGGCAGCGTCCGGCGCGCGCATCTGCGAGCAGGCTGCGCAGACCGTGGAGCAGGCGCAGGTGCTGATCTGCATGCTGAGCTCAGGCCCCAGTTGCGACGAATTGCTGCTGGGCGAAGCCGGCCTGATTGCGCGCATGCAGCCGGGCGCGCTCTTGGTCGTGATGAGTTCCATCCCGGTCGAGACGGCGCGCCATCAGGCGCAGCAGGCCGCCTTGCGCGATATCGCCTATGTCGATGCGCCGGTTTCCGGCGGCGAAAAAGGCGCGCGCGAAGCGACGCTGGCGATCATGGCCGGCGGCGCGGCGGCGGCAGTGGAGCGCGCGCGCCCGCTGCTGGAAAAAATGGGACGGGTCACGCATGTCGGCCCGGCCGGCAGCGGACAACTGGCCAAGCTGGTGAATCAGATGATGGTCGCCAGCAATATCGCCAGCGTGGCCGAGGCCCTGTTGCTGGCCGAACGCGGCGGCGCCGATCCGGCGCGCGTGCGCGAGGCCTTGCTGGGCGGCTTTGCCGATTCGACCATCCTGCGCCAGCATGCCCTGCGCATGATCTCCGGCAATTTCGAACCGGGCGGCCCGGCGCGCTATCAGCTCAAGGACACCGGCACCGCGGTGCGCTTTGCACAGAGCGTGGGACTGGCCTTGCCGATGCTGAACCGCACCGATCAACTGTTCCGCGACATGATCGAACATGGCGACGGCGACCTCGATCACAGCGGGGTGATACGCGAATTGCGGCGGCATAACGATCTGCCGCTTTAAGCGTATGAGTGTTTGTGTGTTTGATTTGCACCTGCAGGCGTGAGCAGCTCAGTGTCTGCTTACGCTTTTTTCATGGCAGGTTTTCACGCAGGATCACGCTGATGCGCACCGCTTCCACGCCGCTCAGGGCATCTCTGCGTTCGCGCAGATTGCTGAAGATGCGCACGCAATTCATGATCATGTTCTGCGGCTGCTGGGTCAGCACCGCGTCCATGGTGCCGTCGATCAGCAGGCCGCGCGTGTCGGGCGTGAGGCCGTGGCCGACGAACACCATCTTGTGCGCGCGTCCGCTTTCCTTGAGCGCGCGGCCGACGCCGTCGGAGGCGCCGCCGATGTTGTACATGCCGACCAGATCCGGGTATTGCTCCAGCAGCGTGCGCGCCTGCTTGTAATTGGTGTCGGCGTCGTCGTGGCCTTCGCGCAGGCCGACCAGTTGCAGCTGCGGCAGCATTTCCTGCAGCACGTGCTGAAATCCCATCTCCCTTTCTTCATGGCCGCGATAGCTGAGGCTGCCGGCGATCATTGCAATCTTGCCCTGCTTTGTCGGTGAACCTCCGCCGTCGCCGGCGTGGGCGGCACCACCCAGAAAGCGCGCCAGCAGATAGCCGGCGGTGCGGCCGGCGGCGCGATTGTCCATGCCGACATAGGCGGCGCTCCGCGAGTTCGACAGATCCGAGATCAGCGTCACCAGGTGCACGCCTTCTTCCGCCAGCGTGTTGACGGCTTCGCGCACCAGCGGATGTTCCAGCGCCATGAAGGCCACACCGTCAGCCTGCCGCCCGTAATGCAGCAGGCGTTGCGCCAGCACGCGCGGATTGAAACCCTCGATGTGATGGCAGCGGCATTTGACGTTGAACGGCGCCAGCTGTTCTTCTGCGAAACCGATGTAATCGCCCAGCATCTGCATGAAGCGATTGCTCTGCGGCGGCAACAAAAACACCAGGCGCATCGGGCGCGGTTGCATCGCCTTGTACAGATCGGCTTCGGGCAGATAGTCGAGCGCGGCAGCTGCTTTCATGACCTTTTGCATGGTGGCGGCGCGTACGCCGGGACGCTGGTTCAGCACGCGATCGACGGTGGCGGTGGAGACGCCGGCTGCGGCAGCAATGTCGGGAATTCTTGCGCGCGCGCTGTCATTTGCGGTCGGGCTAGCTGCCGCGACTGCGGCGACTGCCGCCTGTGCAGCATGGTCTGAGGGCAGCGCCGCCCTGGCGGGAGATTTTTTCCGGGCATTGCTGCCCGATGGGGCGCGGCGGGATTTCATGATGGTGCACCTTGGATCAAGTCACATCAAAAAACATCAATAAACAGCTTTGACGGTCTTAAATTCATAGCGATATTCTTCGCTGTGCCCTGATTTTATGGCTGGTATTGGAGCAGGATGAGGCCGGGGATGGCGCTCAGTCTAAATCAAAAAGAATCAGATGGCAGCATCAAAAAGTGCATGAGCTTCCGGCCGCAGCGACGCAGAGCGCGGGCCGGGCGCTGAGTACGGCAAGCCAGAAAGAGCAGCACAACAAGGCCGGACCAAGGGTTCACGCGCCCAGCCAACACCAGCCCGCCAGAGGCTAACGAGGAGACCAGCATGAGCAATATCAGTCACATCAGCCGCCGCGATTTTCTGAAGACCGCGTCGATTGCATCGGCAGCCGCATTGTCGGGCGTCTACAGCAGCCAGGCGCACGCCGCTGAATTCACGCTGAAGTACGGCAACAACCTGCCGATGACGCACCCCATGAATGTGCGTGCCAAGGAAATGGCGCAAAAGATCGCCGCCGAATCCAAGGGCCGCGTCGATCTGCAGGTGTATTCCAACGGCCAGCTCGGCACCGATACCGACATGCTGTCGCAGGTGCGTTCCGGCGCCATCGACTTTTTCACCATCTCGCCGGAAGTGCTGGGCACGCTGGTGTCGGCCGGCCAGATCAGCGGCGTCGGTTTCGCCTTCAAGGATTACCAGCAGGTGTGGGCGGCGATGGATGGCGATCTCGGCGCCTATGTGCGCAAGGAGATCGCCGCCAAGACCTCGTTGTTCGCGTTCGAGCGCTGCTGGGACAACGGCTATCGCCAGGTCACCACCAGCACCCGCGCCATCGCCAGACCTGAGGATTTCAAGGGCATGAAGCTGCGCGTGCCGCCGAGCCCGCTGGCCACTTCGCTGTTCCGTTCCTTTGATGCCTCGCCGACCAGCATCAACTTCGCCGAGGTGTATTCCTCGCTGCAGACCAAGATCGTCGAAGGGCAGGAAAATCCGCTGGCGGTGATCTCCACCGTCAAGTTCTACGAGGTGCAGAAATTCTGTTCCATGACCAATCATGTCTGGAGCGGCTTCTGGTTCATGGGCAACAAGAAGTCCTTCGAACGCATGCCCAAGGATCTGCAAGAGATCGTGGCCCGCAATATCAACGAGGCGGGAGTGAAGCAGCGGGTCGACGTCAAGGCGCTCAATGAATCGCTGGTGGCGGAGATGAAGGGCAAGGGCCTGCAGTTCAACGAGACCGACAACGATGCCTTCCGCGCCAAGCTGCGCAGCTCCGGCTTCTACACGGAATGGCACAAGAAATTCGGTGATGAGGCCTGGGCCATGCTGGAGAAATACACGGGCAAGCTGGCCTGATCGCGCCATTCAGATGCAGGCAGGCCGAATCATGAATATGAAAAATGAACAGGAATTGAGATGAGTCGTTTTCTCGGAGAGATCAAGCAACTCGGCTACGTGGTCGAGGATATCGAAGCGGCGATGAAGTACTGGACTGAGGTCCTGGGCGTCGGTCCGTTCTACTACATGGAAAAGGTGCCGCTGCAGAATTACCGCTACAAGGGCGCGCCCTACGAGATCCACAATTCGGTGGCGCTGGCCAATGCCGGTGGGGTGCAGGTCGAGCTGATTCAGGCGCGCAGCGACACGCCTTCGATGTATCGCGATTTCATCGCGCGCAGCAAGAGCGGCCTGCAGCACGTGGCTTACTGGACCGAAGATTTCGACCGCGACCTGCAACTGTTGCAGGACCAGGGCTGGAAGGTCGGCATGAGCGGCGAGGTCGGCGCGCGCGGGCGTTTCGTGTATTTCGAGACCGAATACCATCCCGGTACGGTGATCGAATTGTCGGAAGTGGCCGGTCCCAAGGGCACGGTATTTCGCCTCATCCGCGAAGCATCCGAGGGCTGGGACGGCAGCGATCCGGTGCGCGCCTTCCCCGACCTGAGCAAGCTGTGATGCCGGCTGTCGCATCATTGCAGGCGGATGAGCAGCGCTTCAGCGCCGACTATCTGATCGAGACGCCGCTGGAACCGGCCCATGTGGCCGAGGTGATGGCCGGCGAACAGTCCTGCGGCACCTTCGTGCGGGTGGCAGGCGAAACCGATCAGCTGCGCCAACGCGCACGCGCCGAGGTCTTGTCGGTTGACGAAATCGAGAGCGTGGCCGAACCCAGCCTGCCCAATGCCTGGCAGCAGCGGCAGCACATCGGCGGACCGTACCGGCGCGCGCGTATCCGCATTTCCTTCCCGGTCGCCAATGTCGGCCCCAATCTGCCGACGCTGGCGGCGACCGTGGCCGGCAATCTGTTCGACCTGGGCGAAGTGACCGGCCTGCGTCTGCTGGATGTGAAGCTGCCGGCCGCCTATCGACGGCAGTTCGATCTGCCGCGCCAGGGTATCGCCGGCACCCGCACCTTGACCGGCGTGGCCGATGCGCCCTTGCTGGGCACCATCATCAAGCCCAACGTCGGTTTGTCGGCGGAAGAGACCGCCGAACTGGTCGGCCGTCTGTGCGAGGCCGGGGTGGACTTCATCAAGGATGACGAGGTGTGCGCCAATCCCGCGCATGCGCCGCTGAAGGAGCGCGTGCAGGCCGTGATGCGGCGCGTGCGTGCTTATCAGGACAGAAGCGGCAGGCGCGTGATGATTGCCTTCAACATCACCGATGATCTCGACGCCATGCGGCGCCACGCTGAACTGGTCGAACGCGAAGGCGGCAGTTGCGTGATGGTCGGGCTGAACTGGTGCGGATTTTCGGCGGTGCAAAGCCTGCGCCGCAGCACGCCGCTTGCCTTGCACGGCCATCGCAACGGCTTTGGCATGATGTCGCGCGAGCCTTTGCTGGGGATGTCCTTTGCGGCCTATCAGACGATGTGGCGTCTGGCCGGTGTGGATCACCTGCATGTGCATGGGCTCAACGGGAAATTCTCCGAATTCAATGACGAGGTAGTGGCGTCGGCGCGTGCCTGCCTGTCGCCGATGGCTGACGGCGACGCAGTGATGCCGGTATTTTCCAACGCCCAGTGGGCCGGGACCGTGCGGCCGACCTTCGATGCGATCCATAGCAGCGATGTGATTTTTCTGTCCGGCGGCGGCATCCTCGCGCACCCGGACGGCGCAGCGGCCGGCGTCGTCAGCTTGCGTCAGGCCTGGGATGCGGCGCGCTCCGGCGTGACCGTGAACGACTATGCGAAAGATGCGCCGGAGTTGCGCCGCGCGCTGGAGTTTTTCGGCCCGCGGCTGAAGTAGCGCTGAAGCAAGGTCAGCTCAAGTCCGCTGGTCTGTGCCGGGGAACCCTGAGCAATGGAATCACGGCAGCGGCCAGGCGCGCTCCAGAATCCTGATCTGGGCTTGTGTGGCGTCGCCTTGCGCCGTCAGGCCGAGCGTGCCGTAGACGCGTCCGCCGTCATGATCGGCGCGGCTGGCGAGGAAGGCGTCGGCGGCAAAGCCCGGCGCGTGCTTCAGCATCAGCATGCCTTGCAGGCTCAGCACCAGTTGCTGCACCAGCCGCCGCGCCAGCATTTCACGCTGCTCGGGCGCGCTTGACAGTATCTGCTTGAGTTCGGTCACGCGGCGCTGCAACAGCACATGGCCGGCGGCAGCTTGCTCCAGTTGTTCCAGCAGCAGAATGAAACCTTCGGCCTCGCGCTCGATGGCGCGCAGCACGTCCAGACACATCACATTGCCCGAGCCTTCCCAGATCGAGTTGACCGGCGCTTCGCGATACATGCGTGCCATCGGTGCGTTTTCGACATAGCCGTTGCCGCCCCAGACTTCCATGCATTCGCCGCTGAATTCCAGCGCGCGCTTGCAGATCCAGAACTTGGCGGCGGGTGTGACGATGCGGCGCCAGGCGCGCTGCAGCGGATCTTGCGGCGCATCGAAGGCATGCGCCAGTCTCAGCATGAGTTGGGTGGCGGCTTCGCTTTCCAGCGCCAGATCGGCCAGCACGTTGCGCATCAGCGGCTGCTCGGCGAGCAGGCGGCCGAAGGCGCTGCGGTGGCGCGCATGATGGATGGCCTGCACCAGCGCCTGCCGCATCAGGCCGGCGCTGCCGATCACGCAGTCGAGCCGGGTGTGATTGGCCATTTCGATGATGGTGGGAATGCCGCGTCCTTCCTCGCCGACCATCACGCCATAGGCATCGTGGAATTCGACTTCGCTGCTGGAGTTGGAGCGATTGCCGAGCTTGTCCTTGAGGCGCTGGATGTGGATAGCATTCTTGCTGCCGTCGGGCCGCCAGCGCGGCATGAAGAAGCAGGACAGGCCGTTGACCGTGCGCGCCAGCACCAGATGGGCGTCGCTCATCGGCGCCGAGAAAAACCATTTGTGGCCGTGCAAGGCGTAGTCCGCGCCGCGACCTTCCGCTGCGCCCAGCGGCTGCGCTTGCGAGCTGTTGCTGCGGACATCCGAGCCGCCCTGTTTTTCGGTCATGCCCATGCCGATCAGGACCGAGCGTTTCTGCGCTATGGGCAAATCGCGCGGATCGTGTTCACGCGAAAACAGCTTGCTGCGCAATGGATCGAACAGCGCCGGCTCAGTTTGCAGCAGCGGGATGGCGGCGAAGGTCATGGTGGTCGGGCACAGCGAGCCGGCCTCGACCTGCGCGTGCAGAAAATAGCCGGCGGCGCGCGCAACATGGGCGCCGTCCCCCGGCTGCATCCACGGCAGTGCGTGCAATCCCGCTCGTCGCAGCAGTTCAAGCAGGGCATGCCAGGCGGGATGGAATTCGACCAGGTCGATGCGGTGACCGACGCGATCATGGCTGTGCAGTTCCGGCAGATGGCGATTGCTGAGCGCGCCCAGTTGCAAGACCTCGGCGCTGCCCAGTTCGGCGCCCTGACAATTCAGCGCAGTGGCATGCCAGCCGGCGCCTTCACGTCTGAGGCCTTCGGTCAGCGCAAGATCTGTGTCGAACAGGTTGTAGTTCTGCAGATCGGGCACCTGATTCGGGATGGCGTCGAGGTCGGAAGAATTGCGTATCGTGCCGCGCTCAGTCTCGCTGGTCATGCTGGTCTCCTTGGCTGGTGCTCGGCTCGTCCATGATGCGTGTCATGCAATCAGTCCGGTCGTGGGCGCCGGAGGCCGTGCTTCAGTGTATGTCATCGAGACCGCGAAAGACGGCGGCAGTTGCTACATGCAGGATTTCTTGTCTCAGCAGCAAGCTCGTTTAGGCGAATTTGCTATATCCATATAATTATCTTGTTGAGATGGCGCGTCTGCACATAATAAGCAGTCATATTAAAATGAGCCTTCTGCACAGAATGCGCACAGAGAGCCTATCCCCCATGTCCTACCTGACTATTGAAGACACCATCGGCAGAACGCCGCTGGTCCAGCTCACGCGCATAGGCGGCGAAGACGCCGCGCGCCGCAACAACATCATCCTCGGCAAACTTGAAGGCAATAATCCGGCCGGTTCAGTCAAGGATCGTGCCGCGCTGTCCATGATCCGTCGCGCCGAAGAGCGCGGCCAGATCAAGCCCGGCGACACCCTGATCGAAGCCACCAGCGGCAACACCGGCATCGCACTGGCGATGGTGGCGGCAATGCGCGGTTACAAAATGGTCTTGTTGATGCCGGAGAATCTGAGCGAAGAGCGCCGCCAGAGCATGGCCGCCTACGGCGCCAGGATTGTGCTGACGCCCAAGAGCGGCGGCATGGAATACGCCCGTGATCTGGCTGAGCAGATGCAAAAAGAAGGCCAGGGCCTGATTCTCGACCAGTTCGCCAATGCGGACAATCCACTGGCGCACTACGAAACCACCGGTCCGGAAATCTGGGCCGACACCAAGGGCAAAATCACCCACTTCGTCAGCGCCATGGGCACCACCGGCACCATCATGGGCGTGTCGCGCTATCTGAAGGAAAAGAACGAACAGGTGCAGATCATCGGCGCCCAGCCTTCGGAAGGCTCGTCGATTCCCGGTATCCGCAAGTGGCCGGAAGCTTATCTGCCCAAGATCTATGAAAAGCCGCGTGTCGATTCGCTGGAGTACGTGAGTCAGGCCGATGCCGAAAACATGGCGCGCAAGCTGGCGATGACCGAAGGCATGTTCTGCGGCATCTCTGCCGCAGGCGCCTGCGAGGTGGCGCTGCGCATCTCCCAGCAGGTGGAAAACGCCACCATCGTCTTCATCGTCTGCGATCGCGGCGACCGTTATCTGTCGACAGGCGTGTTTCCGGCCTGAGCTGACTTGGTCGACAATGTTGAGCGGGTATCGACAATGGCAGCCTTAAAAACAGGCTGAAAACAGAAACGGCAACCAGATGGTTGCCGTTTTTCATTGAGACGCTACTGCCCTTATGACAGGCTGGTACTGCAAATGACTAGCCAATATTGCGGAGCAAACACGACGAGCTTAAGCGAGTCCGGATGCAAAAACGGAGCCTGAGGCTCCGTTTTTTATTCCGAAATCGTGTCGGACGTTGTTGATGCTTCGCTCTCAGGCGAACCAGGCGCCTTAGGCTTGAATTGCTTGTCGCTGATACGGAATTTCTCGCGGCGGTCACCCATCAGTTCGCGCAGATCACGAATCGACAACTCGCTCACCTCATGCATGCGGATCAGCAGCGAAGCGCCAACCGGCAGACGACGGTGACGGATCTTGCTGATGACCGGCGGCGCCACTTCCAGCGCGCGCGACAGGGCGGCATCGTTCTTCAGGTGCAGCTTCTCGATCAACGCATCCAGCAGGTGATTCGGGTCGTAATTGACCTGATCGGACGAGAGTTTATCTAATGTTGTTCCAGTTGGTGTAGTCATGATCGGACGTTCCATTATGCAGATGTTTGTTAAAGGCTTTATTGCCTAAGCATTATTTGTTGGTAAAACTGCAAAACGCGACTAAATCTATTTGAAGCAAAACGGGCCTGTAGTCCTTCTGCAAAAAAACGACCTTGTGTTCCTTTAATTACCAGGTAAAAGACTTCAAACTAACTCTCTGATCGCGGTGCTGAGAACATACAACTTTTACTATGTTTGCATAGAAATAGTTGCACATAGTTCATTAGTTCAGAAAGGACTATTACACAATAGTTGCAGAAACTCACTTCGAATTTGTAACAGATATTAACAGGAATTTTTCGATATTTGTCACCGTTGTTTTTTTGATACGGAAAATGGCAGCGAGTTCCAGCCAGATAGGCCCAGATTCCTTAACGTATCCATGTTTTTCTCGAAAATGGCGCTGGCCTCGGGGAAGGCCGCAACGGCCCGATCGATGCTGCTCTCTCGCAACAGATGCAGCATGGGAAATGGTGATCGGTTGCTGTAGTTCTCTATGTCATCGGCTTGCGCGTCGGCAAACTGATAGTACGGATGAAAACTGGCGATCTGGATGATGCCCTCAAGATTGTTTTGCTCCAGCACACGATCGGCCTGTACCAGGAAATCGTTGTACTCGTGAAAGTCCTGTAATGCGAGTGGGTGGATCAGCAGCGTGGTGTCGATGACGTCAGGATCAGTCTTATCAAGCAATAACAACTCGTCATGCAGATCTTCCGAAAGCGTGTTCCAGCCGGCGGCGCGACTCACAACATAACGGATCTGTTTTTTCACATGCACCGATTTTGCGAAGGGGCAGAGGTTGAGGCCGATCACGGCCTGTTCCAGCCAGGCCTGCGTGCGGCTAATGACCTCGTCATCTGAGGGCGGAGTAAGGGGGGCGGTATTGAGCTCGGACATGCCGTATTTTCGCATGCGTGCCTCGTGCGCAGCGCTGTCAAAGATGACTGATTCGACCATCCTGCAGCCCAGGCCATCGCGGTGCATGCGTGCTTCAGCTGCAACATGGCATCGGATTTGGGCAGGGCGAGCCGACCAGGCCGGCGCCGGCGTGATTCATGCCCTCGCAGCGGGCGCAAATCGGCTATGCTTGCCAACCTTCGGAAATACAAAAGAACACTCTCATGGCGCTCAAAGCAACCATCTTCAAGGCAGACCTCCAGATTTCGGATATGGATCGCCACTATTATCAGAACCACCCGCTGACCATCGCGCGCCATCCCTCGGAAACCGACGAGCGCATGATGATCCGCGTGCTGGCCTTCGCCATCAACGCCAGCGAAGCATTGGCTTTCGGCAAAGGCTTGTCGGATACCGATGAGCCCGATGTGTGGGAAAAGGATCTGACCGGCGCCATCGATCTGTGGATAGAAGTCGGGCAGCCTGACGACAAGGCGATCCTGAAAGCCTGCGGTCGCGCCAATCGCGTGATCGTCTACAGCTACAGCAGCGTCAGCCATATCTGGTGGGGCCAGACCGGCAGCCGCGTCGAGCGCGCCAAGAATCTCAAGGTGGTGAATATTCCGGCCGAAGCCAGCGAAGCGCTGAGCAAGCTGGCTCAGCGCAACATGCAATTGCAATGCACGATTCAGGATGCGCAGATCTGGCTCGGCAGCAATGAAAACATGGTGCTGATCGAGCCGCAGACGATCAAGGATTTCGCCTGAAATCGCGCCGGCGCGGCCTGGCCTGATTCGCTCAGAGCTGTGCGGCGCGCCCTTGCAGATGGCGCAGCAGGCGTTTGCCTTCGGCGCTGTTGAACCAGGCCGCGTGCCCTAGAAAATAGGTGTCGTAAGCCAGCGCCGCATTGTGCGGCGCATGCGTGATGCCGTGGAAATAATCCAGCTCGGCCAGCGCAAACTCGGCATGCACCAGCGGCAGCAGCGCCGCCAGCGTCAGCATCTGCGTTTGGCTCAGCGGCAGCAGCGAGGCGTAGCCATCCAGCAGCGCATCGAGCAGATCGAGGTGAATCAGTTGATCCGGGCGATGCGGAATCGCCAGCCATTCCACAATATTGCGTTCAATCGCGGTCGCCAGATCGTGCAGTGCACAGGTGCGGTCGGACAGGCCGAAGTCGAGCACGGTCTGCACCTGCGCATGCGGGCTGCGATTGGTCCACAGCAGATTTGATGCGTGCCAGTCGTTGTGCGTCCACAGCGGCGTCAGCGCATTCAGATAAGGCTTGAGCCGGGCATGAAACGGCAACAGATGCTGAGCCACTTCATCGCGCCATGAGCGATGCGCCAGATAGTCCGCTACCGCCGGACGGCGCTCAATATAAGCCTGCAACTGCGGCATCGGATCGGCCGCCGAGAAAATCGTGAAGCTGGAAATCAGCGCGCCGGCCTTGCGCGCAGGCGCATCGTAACCGGCCGCCGCCTGATGCAATTGCGCCAGCATGCGGCCGGCCGAGTAGGCGTGCACCTTGCTCGAAAACGGCGTCCATGACATCGCATCGCGATACAGATCCACCCCCGGCGCCAGCCAGTGGACTTCGTAAGTCCAGTGTTCGTCGGTGAAGGCGGTGGCGCCGTCGACGGTCGGCAGCGCCGTGCTGACCGGCAGGCCGTTGGCATGCAGATGCGCAACGAAGCGGTGTTCTTCCGCCAGCGCGTCGACGTCGCGCACCTTCAGATGATGGCGCTTGATGAAAATCTCGCCGGCATCGGTATGCATCACGCACGCGGCGGAGAAGGGTCGCGGGCTATGCCACACCAGTCGCTGCGGTTTGCCGGCCTGCGGATAGTGCTGCAATATGCGCGCCACTTCGGCCGAGGTCAGCGCCGGCCAGTCGGAGATCACGGTCTCGGCATTCATGCCGTGACTGATGACCCGCGTCAGGTGATGGGAAGCCGCTTCCATATCGTCCTTGGTCCCTCGTTTCGCTCAGAATTCGTATTGCAGCGACAGGCGCGCGGTGCGCGGTGCGCCCAGATGGACATAGCTGTCGCCCAGCGATTCGCCGCTGTCTTTCCAGTAAAACTTGTTGAATACATTGTCGATGTTCAGACGCAGGGTTGCAGTGTGGCCGCCCAGCGCGGTGCGATAGCGCACACCGGCGTTGAAGACGTGGAAGGCAGGCACTTCGGCGCTGCCGCTGCGATTGGCCGACTTGCGTCCGCTGTACAGCCAGCTGCCCTGCACATTCAGGCCGGGCAGTTGCGCCACCGTGTAATCGGCATACAGCGCGCTGCGCAGGCGCGGCACATTGACCACCTGTTTGTCGTCGTAAGCCGGGGTGCCGGTATCGCTGGCGCGCGCCTGCGTGATCGCGACGCTGGCCGCCAGTTGCAACTGGCGTGTGACATTGCCGTTGGCGCCCAGCTCGATGCCGGTATTGGTTTGCGTGCCCTGTTGCACGTAGCTGAAGCCGAAAGCGCTGGAATCAGGCTGTGCGTATTCAAACGCTTTGCGGGTGCGGAACAGCGCGGCGCTGAAACTGAGGTCTTTGCTCACGTCGAGCTTGATGCCGGCTTCGATCTGGCGGGCGACCGAGGGCGGCAATGTGACCGGATAATTGCTGACCCAGAACGGCGCCGCGGTGCCGAGCGACAGTGTTTCCGCATAGCTGCCGTAGATGGAGATGTTTTGCTGTGGCTTGAAGATCAGCGCCAGTTGCGGCAGGAACAGAGTGCGGCTGGTGTCGCGCTTCACGCTGCCATCCGCATTGAAGGCCTGCTCGTTCAGCCACACCTGGCGGCCGCCGGCCAGCACTTGCCATTGCTCGGAGAAGTGCAGGCGGTCGGTGAAGAACAGCGCCTTCTGACGACTGTCCAGATTGCGATAGGCGGGCGCCGGCACGTCGCTGCTGGCGGCAAATGCCAGCGGCGTCGGGTTGTAGATATTGTCGCTGCCGACCAGACTGGAAATGCCGTCCGATTTGTCCACCACCCGGCGCAGCATGCTGACGCCGGCCGTGATGTCATGGCGAATGAAACCGGTGCTGAACTTGCCCAGCACCACCGCCTGCGCTTCATCGTTGCGGCGTTCGTCATTGGGGCTGCGATAGTCGTAGACGTCGAAGTCGCCATTGGCGCCGAACACCGGCGAAGCGCCGCCGCCGCTGCCATACGGGAAGGCCAGATAATCGTCGATCACTGCGCGGCTGCGTCCGGCCAGCAGATAGCCGCGCCAGTCGGCATTGAATTCGACGTCGAGCCGGGCGTTGACGTTGAGCGAATCGTCGCGCACCGGCTGCGTCCAGGATTGCGGCGTCAGCATGGTGGTCGGCGACACATTTGAGGGCAGCACGCTGCCGCCCAGCAGTTGATAGCCGGCCACCGACTTCTGCGATTTCTGCTGGTACTCGGCATTGATCTGCAGCAGCGCCTTGGACGTCAGCGCCCAGCTGGCGGCGACCGATGCGAAATCGCGATAGCCGTCGGCGTGGCTGACGTAAGAATGGATATCTTCATGCGCGGCATTCACGCGCAGGCCGAATTGCTTTTGCTCGCCGAACAGCACGCCCAGATCGGTCGCGACATAGCGCGAGCCGTAAGAGTCGGTGCCAAGCGTGACCGAGCGCACATCGGCCGGCCGCTTGCTGACGTAATTCACCAGACCGCCGGCATTCACCACGCCGCTTTGCAGACCGGCCACGCCCTTGAGGAATTCGACGCGCTCCTTGTTTTCCAGCGCGACGTTCTGTTCGCCGGCGATGGTCAGGCCGTCCAGCTTGTAGCCGCTGGCCAGATCGAGGGCGAAGCCGCGCACGCTGAAGTTTTCGTAATAGCCGGCCGGGGCGTAATTCTCTGCCACCGAAGCGTCGTTCTTGATCACATCGCTCAACAGGCGCGCCTGCTGATTCTGCATCTGCTGCTGCGTCACGACCGAGACCGAGGCCGGCGTATCGAGCAGCGGCGTGTCGTCGAAACCGGCGACTGAGGCTGAACGAGCACGCGCCTCGTTCTTGCTGTTGCCGCTGGCGCTGACATTGACCGTGGGCAGATTGTCGGTATCGGTGCTGGTGGCGTCGGCGCCGGCAGCATGGGCGGCGCCGGCCAGCGTCAGCGAAAAGGCGAGGGGAGCGATGCGTTTCATTGTGGTTTTAGGTGCAGTGCAGAGCGTATGAGTAATCGGGAACATCCAGCGGATCGCCATTGCCGGTCTCGTATGCGATGGACCGGCGCCGCTGCTGATGTCGCGCGGCGCCCGGCCTGTTGCTGGATGGTCAGGTGTTCAGCTTCAGCGATTGCGGGCGGCGCTGACGGCGCGGCCCAGTTCAACCACCGACATGGCGTAGAAGTAGCTGCGATTGTATTGCGTAATCGCGTAGAAGTTATTGGTCGCCAGCCAGTATTCGGTGGGCGCCGTGCCGTTTTGCAGATCGACCAGACCGAGCCGCAGACCGGCCGGGATCTCACTGCGCGAGGCGATGCCGGCGGCTTGCAGATCGTCTTGCGTGAACTTGGCTTCCAGCCCCTGATTCAGCAGGGCATCGAACTTGCCTTCGCCGTTGCTGATGGCGGCCGGGAACACGATAGGCTGACCGCGCTGCCAGCCATGCACCGAGAGGTAATGCGCCACGCTGCCGATGGCGTCCACCGGTGAATTGCGCAGATCGATCTTGCCGTCGCCGTCGAAATCCACTGCGTACTGACGCAGGCTGCCCGGCATGAATTGCGCCCAGCCGATGGCGCCGGCATAGGAGCCCAGCAGGCTCATCGGATCGATATTGGATTCACGTGCGAACAGCAAGGTGTTTTCCAGTTCGCCGCGGAAGAAGGCCATGCGCGCGTCGCGCGTCGGCGTGTTCGGATAGTCGAAGGCCAGCGTGGTGATCGCATCCATCACACGGAAATTGCCGGTGTTGCGGCCATACACGGTTTCCACGCCGATGATGCCGACGATGATTTCCATCGGCACGCCGTATTGCGCCTCGGCGCGCGCCAGCGCCACGCCGTAGTCATTCCAGAAGGCGACGCCGGCATTGATGCGGTAGGGCTCGATGAAGCGCGCGCGATAGGCGGCCCAGTTCTTGGGCTTGTTGCTCGGCGCCGGCTTCATGAGCTGGATCGCGCTGTCCAGATAACGGGTCTTGGCGAACAGCGCGTTCAGCTCTTCCTTGTTGAAGCCGTTGCGCGCCACCATTTCATCGACGAACTTGCTGACGTCTTTCCATTCGTTGAAGTTGACGTATTCGCCTTCCTGCGGGCTCACGGCTTTTTTCTTGGTGCTGCTGCTTTTCTTGCCGGCGCTCTTGGCATCCTGCTTCTGCTTGCCGGCTTTTTTGGACGGCGCCGGCCTGGCGCTCTTCTTCGGCGTATCGGTGTCGCTGCCCTGAGCGTATGCGCTTGATCCTGCCAGAGCGGCGAGGCAGCTTGCAGTCATCAACAGGGTGGCGGGCAACTTGGAAAGACGATGGGAAATTTTGATCGGCATGAGAGGCTTTGAAGATTTCAGGCGGTGCAGCAGTGACCATGCAGCAATGCGGCGCGAATCAGATACGGCAGACGTACAACCAGCCGCCGAGTATACCGTATCGGATGGTGGGCATTCTGCTGCGCCGCAATCGGCGCATGCTTTGCGGTGCGGCTTGGATGTACACTAGCGCGCAGGCGCCCGCGTATTCCGCAGGTGAGCGGTAAGGGATAGAACTGACAATCCGCTGAACGCAGACGAAGTGCAATCCAGGCGCCGCGATGCAGGTGCATCAAGACGAAAACCGAGACAACGCCACCCGATCAGCGGATTGACGGTCGCCTGAAATGTATAGCGGCGGCAAGCCCAGTCGGGTTGCATGATGGCAATAACGACAACAATGACGACCGCCTTTTATACCCACGCCGACTGCCAGCGCCACGAGATGGGCAACTGGCATCCCGAGACGCCCGCGCGCCTGCAAGCGATCGAGGATCAACTGATCCTGAGCCGCATCGATCAGTTCATCGAACGACGCGAGGCGCCGCTGGCCGAACTGGCCGAGCTGGCGCGCATCCATACGCCCGAAGCGATTGCCTTCGTGCGCGAACATTCGGCGAGATTGCAGGCCTCGGGTGCCGTCCCCAGCCCGGATGACGCCAATGCCGGCTATTACTCGATAGACGGCGACACCCTGCTCAACGCGCATAGCTGGCAAGCCGCCCTGCGTGCCGCCGGTGCGGCGGTGGCGGCGACCGATGCGGTCATGGCCGGCGAGCTGGACAACGCCTTTTGCTCCGTGCGGCCGCCCGGCCATCACGCCACGCCATCCAAGGCCATGGGCTTTTGCCTGTTCAACAATGTGGCGATTGCGGCGCGCCATGCGATGGACGTGCATGGCCTCGAACGCGTGGCCATCATCGATTTCGACGTGCACCACGGCAACGGCACCGAACTCGCCTTTGCGCACGACAAACGGGTATTGATGGCGAGTTTCTTTCAGCATCCCTTCTATCCCTTCAGCGGCGCCGAGCCGGCCGAAGAGCACATCCTGAATGTGCCGGTGCCGGCCTACAGCGCCGGCGATGTGGTGCGCGATATCGTGCGCGACAAATGGCTGCCGGCGCTGCACGCGCATCAGCCGCAAATGCTCTTCATCTCGGCCGGCTTCGACGCGCATCGGGAAGACGACATGGGGCAGATGGGGCTGGTCGAGGCCGACTATGCCTGGATGACCAAGCAACTGATGCAGATCGCCGATCAGTATGCGCAAGGGCGCATCGTCAGTTGCCTGGAAGGCGGCTACAACCTGTCGGCGCTGGGTCGCAGTGTGGTGGCGCATCTCAAGGTGCTGGCCGATCTCGATTGAGCGGCCCGCCGAGTTTTATGCTCAGACTTGCGGCGCTTCTTCATACGAGGCAATGATGGCATCCGCCACTGCGCGCACCCGCGCCGATCGATTCAGGTCGCTGTGCAGCACCAGCCAGATATCGTAAGGCTCGGAGCGCTCCGGCCACACGCGCACCAGTCCCGGCGAGGCATTGCCGATATGCACCGGCAGCGCGCCGATGCCGAGCCCGGCGGCTAGCGCTTCTTCCAGCATCAGGCCCGAACTCACTTCCATGGTCACCCGCGCATTGGCGATCGATTCGCCGCAGATCGCTTCGCTCTGGCGCGGCGAGATCGCGCGCTGATAGATCGCCACATCATGGCCGCTGAAGGCATTGCCGGCTTGCGGGACGCCGTGCTGCTCCAGATATTCGGCCGAGGCGTACAAGCCGGTCGCCAGCCGCCGCAGATGGCGCGCGATCAGATCAGGGCTGCTCGGGCGCAGGCTGCGCACCGCCAGATCGGCTTCGCGCCGGGTCAGGTTGGTGATCTGGGTCGAGGTGCTGAGCACCACGCGGATATTGGGATGAGCCGCATGCAGCTTGCGTATCGCAGGCATCAGGAAGTGCTTGGCCATGGTGTCGGTGGCGGCCACCCGCACCACGCCGCACAGGCGTTCATCGATGCCCTGCATCTGCCGCATCAACTGCTCCGCGCCTTGTTCCATGCGCTCGGCCGCCGCGGCCGCCAGTTCGCCGGCGGGCGTGGCGACATAACCGGCCGGAGTGCGCAGAAACAGCCTTGCGCCCAGCGACTTTTCCATGGCCGCCAAACGCCGTCCGGCGGTGGCCTGATCGATCTGCAACTGTTCGGCGGCGCCGCGCAGGGTGCCCACGCGATGTATCGCCAGAAAAATGCGTGCGTTGTCCCAATCCATCCTGGTTTTCCGGTTGTCGGTGCTGTCGGTGATGCAAAAACACATCTCTCGGATAATTCCATCCGGGAAATGATGCGGACGTGAAATGCGCATGTTTTCCCTCCACATGCCGTTCACAGCGCAATTATAGGCTGACCGTTTGGCGCAATAATGCTTCGCCATCAATAATATGGATGCATATTTGCATCATGGTGCTGAGCCTTTGCGTATTTATTGCGTCGCACAAGCTGCCTAAAATGGCGGACATGGCCATTCATCCCGCATGGCGCTTCACCTCTGAAAGAAAGTCCATCATGTCCGCGCAATGCCCTCGCATCAACGCCGGCTCCGCATCTTCTCCGGCCGCAGCTTCAGCGGCAGCTCATCCAGCCGCGCAGTCGGCGGCCAGCGCCGTGTCCGCACAGGCCGCACAGGCCGCGCCAAGCGGCGCCGGCATGCTGCCGCTGGTGGCGCTGGCCATCGGTTTCGTCATGGCGATGCTGGACGTCACGGTGGTCAATGTCGGCCTCTCCTCCATCGAACACAGTCTGGCGGCGCCGCTGACCATGCTGGTGTGGGTCGTCGACGGCTACACGCTGACCTTCGCCGCGATGCTGCTGGTGGGCGGCGCGCTGGCCGACCGCTACGGCGCCAAACGCATCTATCTGCTGGGGCTGCTGTTGTTCGTGATCGCCTCGGCGCTGTGCGGCATGGCGCCCAACGGCGTCACGCTGGTGGCGGCGCGCCTGCTGCAAGGGCTGGGCGCGGCCTTGTTCATGCCCAGTTCGCTCAGCCTGCTGACGCACGTTTATCAGGACGACAAGGTGCGCGCTCATATGCTGGGCGTGTGGTCGGCCACGGTCGGCGTGGCTGCGGCGGTCGGGCCGCTGGTCGGCGGCGTGCTGATTCACTGGTTCGGCTGGCGCAGCGTGTTCCTGATCAACGTGCCGGTAGGCCTGATCGGCCTGTTCATGGCGCGTTCGCTGATCCCGCAGGTGGCGCGCCATGCCCGCGCGCTGACCCTGTTCAGTCATTTGCTGGGCGTGGTGATGCTGGCGGCGCTGAGCTTTGCGCTGATTCAGGGGCCGGCCTATGGCTGGGGTTCCGCCCGCATCCTCTCGGCGTTTGCGCTGGCGCTGGTCGCCATGGGTTCTCTGGTCTGGCGCGAAAAGCGCGGCACCGCGCCGCTGCTGCCGCGCGCCTTGTTTGCCACGCCGCAGTTCGCAGCCGCCAACGGCATCGGTTTTCTGATCAATTTCGGTGTCTACGGCCAGTTGTTCTATCTGGCGCTGTTTCTGCAGCAGGGGCGCGGTACCGATGCCTTGCAGACCGGCGTGCAATTGCTGCCGATGATGGCGGTGATCTTCATCGGCAATCTCACCTCGGGCCGCATGAGCGCGCATTGGGGTCCACGCGTGCCTTTGCTGCTGGGCTTGTCGGTGGCGGCCACGTTTGCACTGCTGCAGACCAGCCTGACGCCACACACGCCTTACTGGCTGCTGGCGCTGATCAGCGCGGCCGCGAATCTGGGCATCAGCACGGCGATTCCGGCCATGACGGTGGTGGTGATGCAGGTCGCCGGGCGTACGCATTCCAACAGCGCCGCCGCTGCGCTCAATGCCAATCGTCAGATCGGTGCGCTGGTCGGGGTGGCGGTGATGGGTGCGATTCTGCACAGTTTCGATAGCTGGGGCGTGCGCAATCCGCTGGCTTTCGGCAGCATGGCGCTGGTCTATGCGCTGGCCTTGTGGCTGGTGTGGCGCTACGTGGCGGCGCAAAAGGCGCTGGCGCTGAAGACTGCCTGATCAGGATTCTGGCGATGCAAATCAGGGGCCGGCCGCTGCGCCGGCCTTTTTGCATGGAAAGGCGGGTGGCAAGCGCAGGCGCCACAATAGCGTCGTCAACGTAGCGATTTTTGGCGGAGCGCAGCCCGGAGGCCGTAAAATACGGGCCTTATCCGTCAAAAACGAAGAATGAGCATGTCCATACAGTGGTTCCCGGGGCATATGAACGCCGCGCGCAAGAAGGCGGCGGAAGCCATGGAAAAGGTCGACCTCGTGATCGAGGTAGTCGATGCGCGCTTGCCGCAGGCCAGCTGCAACCCGATGATCGAGCAGTTGCGCAAGCATCGCCAGCGGCCTTGCCTCAAGATTCTGAACAAGAGCGATCTGGCCGATCCGGCCGCAACCCAGGCCTGGCTGGCGCATTACAACAGCCAGAAAGGCGTGAAAGCGGTGGCCCTGAGCTGCAAGAAGCCCAGCGACGTGGTGCGGGTGCCCAAGTTTGCGCTGGAACTGGCGCCGCATCGCGGCACCGTGCTCAAGCCGCTGCGCATGATGATCATGGGCATTCCCAACGTCGGCAAATCGACGCTGATGAATGCGCTACTGAAAAAACGCGTGGCCGCCGTCGGCGATGAGCCGGCCGTGACCAAATCGCAGCAGCGCCTGTATCTCGGCAACAACATGGTGCTGACCGATACGCCGGGCATGCTGTGGCCCAAGATCGAACACCCAAGCGATGGCCTGATGCTGGCCGCCAGCCACGCGGTCGGCGTGAATGCGCTGATCGAAGATGAAGTCGCCACCTTTCTGGCCGACCTGCTGCTGCAGCGCAACTATGCATCGCTGCTGGAAGCGCGCTACGGCTTCAAGACCGAAGGCATGGACGGCGTGTCGGTGATAGAGGGCGTGGCCGCCAAGCGCGGTTTCCGTCTCAAGGGCGGCGACTACGATTTCGAAAAAGCCTCGCACATCTTTTTGCAGGATTACCGTACCGGTGCGCTGGGACGCATCTCGCTGGAAACCCCGCAGTCGCGCATCGAGCTGCTGGCGACGTATCAGGAAACCGATAATCCGGATGCGCTGAAGGAAGAGGACGAAGACGACGACAGCGGTTATGACGAGGACGACTGGCGCAATCAGGGCGATCCGCGCGAGCGGCGCGACTGAGTCTTGGCGACGACGCTTCATTCCCGATCACTCCCCATAAAAAAAGCCCGCATCGAGCAAACGATGCGGGCTTTTTCAATGCCGGCGCCGCCATCGGCAGCGCCATCATCAACTCAGGCTTACCAGGAAGTAATCACCGAGTTCTTGTACTTTTCGATCACGAACTTCTTCACTTCCGGGCTATGGTAAGCCTTGACCAGCTTGGCCACCCATGGCTTGTCCTTGTCGGCGATACGCACCGCCAGAACGTTGGCGTAAGGGCCGGTCGATGCTTCGACGGCGATCGCATCCTTGGTCGGCGACAGGCCGGCCGATTCAGCGAAGTTGCCGTTGATCACAGCAGCTTCGAAGTCATCCAGCGAACGCGGCAGTTGCGCTGCGTCCAGTTCGACGATCTTGATCTTCTTTGGGTTGTCGATCACGTCCAGCGGCGTAGCCTTCAGACCGGCATCGGCCTTCAGCTTGATCAGACCTTGTGCCTGCAGCACCAGCAGCGCGCGGCCGCCGTTGGTCGGATCGTTAGGCACGCCGATGCGGCCGCCTTCCTTGACGTCCTTCAGCGACTTGATCTTCTTCGAATACACGCCCATCGGGAACGTGATGGTGGTGCCGACGCTGACCAGCTTGTAGCCGCGGTCCTTGATCTGTGCGTCCAGGTAAGGCTGGTGCTGGTAGCTGTTGGCATCCAGATCGCCGGAGGACAGCGCGACGTTAGGCTGGATGTAGTCGGTGAATTCGACGATCTGCAGTTTCACGCCATCTTTTTCCAGCAGCTTCTTCACTTGTTCCATGATTTCGGCGTGCGGGCCGGCGGTCACGCCGATCTTGATTGGCTTGTCCTGCGCCAGCACCGGCGCGGAGATCAGGCTGGCGGCAACGCCCAGGCCTGCGAAAAACTGGATTAACTGACGACGATTCATGATTTATCTTCCTCTTATCAATGGCAGCTTGTGGCTGCGTTTTTGGTTTGTTGCTTGTGTTGCTTGGCTTGTTGTTGCCGCCGGGCTGCCGTCATTCATTAATTCGCGATGCCGGTGGCTGGCGGCCGTTGGCGTCAGGGACGCCGGATCTCGTTTCAGCGATGGCTGAGGCGCCGCACCAGGACATCGCCCAGCGACTGCACCAGTTGCACGAACACGATCAGGATCAGCACCACCGCCAGCATCACTTCCGGCAGGAAGCGCTGATAGCCGTAGCGGATGCCGAGGTCGCCCAGACCGCCGCCGCCGATCGCGCCGGCCATGGCCGAATAGCCGACCAGGCTGACGAAGGTGATCGTGAGACCGGCGACAATACCAGCAAATGCTTCCGGCACCAAGACCTTGTAAATGATTTGCCAGGTGGTGGCACCCATGGCTTGCGCCGCCTCGACCAGACCGCGATCGACTTCACGCAGGGCCGATTCCACCAGCCGCGCAATGAACGGCGCCGAGGCAATCGTCAGCGGCACGATCGCTGCCGCAGTACCGATTGAAGTGCCGACGAAGAAGCGTGTAAACGGGATCACCGCCACCAGCAGAATGATGAAGGGCGTCGAACGCACGGCGTTGACCAGCAGGCCGGCCACGCGGTTGAACAGGGCGTTCGGCAGGATGCCGTTGCGGTCGGTCAGATGCAGGGCGATGCCCAGCGGGATGCCCAGCACGGCGCCGAGCAGCCCTGAGATGGCGACCATCATCAGGGTTTCGCCGAAGGAGCTGATAAACAGATCGATCAGTTCAGATGACATGGTTCAGCTCCTCCACCACGACGCCTTGTGCGCGCAGATAATTCATTGCGTTGGTAATGTTTTCAGTGGTGCCGTTGGCCAGAATCGCCAGCGAACCGAAAGCCTGGCCCTGGATCTCGTCGATCTGGCCGTGCAGGATGTTGAAGTCCAGGTTGTAGCGGCGCACCGCTTCCGACAGATGCGGCTGATCCACGCCCGAGCCGGTGAAGGCGAAGCGGAACAGATGGTCGGTGCCGGCATTCGGATCGGCCTCGGCTTCCGCCTTGGCCAGCCGCGCGCGCAAACGCTCGACCACGCCCTTGGGCAATTCATGGGCGATCACATCGCCGATCAGGGCGCGCGTCACTTCATGTTGCGGCTGGCGGAATACGTCCAGCACTTCGCCCTGTTCGATTACTTCGCCGCGTTCCATCACCGCTACGCGGTCGCAGATGACCTTGATCACTTCCATCTGGTGCGTGATCAGTACGATGGTCAGACCCAGTTCCTTGTTGATCTTGCGCAGCAGTTCCAGAATCGAACGCGTGGTTTCAGGATCCAGCGCCGAGGTGGCTTCATCCGACAGCAGCACTTTGGGCTCGTTAGCCAGCGCGCGGGCGATGCCGACGCGTTGTTTCTGGCCGCCTGAAATTTGCGCCGGATAGCGGTCCTTCAGCGCGGTCAGACCGACCAGTTCCAGCAGCGGCTCAACCTTCTTGGCGATATCGGCCTTGGACAGGCCGGCCAGCTCCAGCGGCAGCGCGATGTTGTCATACACAGTGCGCGAGGACAGCAGATTGAAGTGCTGGAAAATCATGCCGATGCCGCGTCGCGCTTCGCGCAACTTGTCGGCCGACAGCGTGGTCAGGTCCTGGTTGTCCAGCACGATGCGGCCGGAAGTAGGGCGGTTCAGCAGATTGATGGTGCGCACCAACGTGCTTTTGCCGGCGCCGCTGCGGCCGATGATGCCGAAGACTTCGCCTTTGCGGATCGACAGATTGACATTGCGGACAGCTTCTACACTGCCGCTGGCGCTGTCGAAGCGCTGGGTTACAGCTTGGATTTCGATCATGATGAATGAAGAAATGGCAGCGGGGCTCAATGTTTCTGAACCACGCTGCAGACGCTGAGCGCCGCAGGCGGGAAGAAATCACCAGTCTCCACTGCCATCGATATTTTTTATAAGAAGACGCTATTTTAAGTCGTTCAGGTTATATAGGGAAAACAAATTTTCGCCTATGCATATAACCAGAACGTCTGATAAGCCGCCATGCACGCCGGTTTGCGGCGAATACGCTGATCCGGGCCTGGCTTCGCGCAGCAAGTTTGCAAACTCGGTTTGAGTCTTTCTCATGATCCGGGAAATCGCTTGCCGCCACATTCAATTTGCGCGCCTGCCGCCTGGTGTGTATCAGACTATTTCGTTATAAGAAATAATCAATTTCTTTTTGAGGTATTTTTAAAGTATTTGGCAAGGATTAAAGTTCGTTCCGTGATGTGTAAAGACCGGCCCAAGCAAGCCGCCGGTTGCCATCTCCGGCCTGCCGCGTGCAATGCGCGGCCCGCTGATAACCCTAGCTAATATGAGAAAGCACAAAATGAAAAACCAAACTTTGATGATTGCCCTGCTCCTCGCCGCTACCAGTGGTTCCGTGATGGCCGAAGGCGACGCGACTGCACCCTTCGACTCCGCACCAACTTACACCCAATCCGCCGCGCCCGGCAAAACACGCGCTCAGGTGATTGCCGAACTGAAGCAGGCACGTGCTGAAGGCATGCTCAGCACCGGCGACTACGACTATCCGAAGCAACGTCCTTTCGTCTCCACCAAGACCCGCGCCGATGTCGTCGCCGAACTGAAGCAAGCACAAGCTCAGGGCCTGGCCAATGTCAGCGACGCCGACTATCCGAAGCTGCCGCAAGTGGCATCGACCAAGACTCGCGCCCAGGTGCAGTCCGAGCTGGCGCAATCGCGCAATGGCGTCACTCAGCAAGGTCTGTATAACGGCGCCTGATTGCTTTGTGTGTCGATAGAAGTTGTTTCTGATTGGCCGTCATCAGGTCGGCAAATAAGTCTCGCCATGTCCCGCACCGTTTTCATCGCCGCAAGGAGTGTACGATCAACATCGGTCGCACCGGCGGCGTCGGGCGGGAACAGTGGCGGTTGTGAGGCCGGAAGGCCGTACGGCCGCAGACAGCAGCTCAGGGCGCGCGGTTTGCGCTTGTCGCCTTGAAGATTTTTTATTCGTCCCCCCGAAAAACCAGCTTGCATCTATTCGCGCAGTGCCGACGCCAGCTGTGGCGCAAGCCATGTGCGTGATCCCGGCTTCGGGCGCGGCGGCCCCGGTACATCGCCCGGCATGTGAATATCGGGGCAAGCGTATCGTCGAATATCAGTACCGATTCCATCACTGAAGAGGAGAGCGGGCCGGTTGGATTCGCCACGGAGTTGGCGGGCCGCCGGCGCAGGCCTGAATCGCTTTGTCTGACTGGCGGCAAAGAGAAATAGGGCTCTGAACTCCATAAGCCGATTCAGGCGGGAGCGAGACCGGCAAGGGCAGGCTGAGGCCTGCCCTTGTTGTATGTTTAGCGCGTCATTTGTCATATTGGTGGAATGTCACACCGGGAAATGCATTCAACTCGCAATTTTTGTTGGGTTTTTGCCGTGTTTATGACGAAATTTGAGCAAAATGTTATGATGCCTGCGCTTCTGCGACGGCGCTTAAGATTTCGATCAGGGTTTCAAGCTGCGCCGTTCTGCATGTTTTTGTGTCGCGGCTCCTCAGCCGGCGTTCGCGACACGCGCAGACCCTGACCTTTGCTCTTCTCCGGCCCTCTGGATCCCCCGCACCTCAACAGCAGCAAGCGCAGTCTTCAATGCGCCCGCCCGCCATGCAGGATCGCCAGCGCGGCCGAGCTCATTATTTGATTGTTTCGGATTTTTGCCATGTCTACCTCTTCCGACTACGCGGGTGCGCTCGCCGAGTCCGCTCATCGCCCGCTGACGCGCAGCGACTACAACACCCTCAGTCTGTCCGCCCTCGGCGGCACCCTCGAGTTCTACGACTTCGTCATTTACGTGTTCTTCGCCGCCGTGCTGGGCAAGCTGTTCTTCCCGGTCGACATGCCGGAATGGCTGCGCATGCTGCAGACCTTCGGCATCTTCGCCGCCGGTTATCTGGCGCGCCCGGTGGGCGGCATCATCATTGCGCACTACGGCGACGTGATCGGCCGCAAGCGCATGTTCACGCTCTCGATTTTCCTGATGGCGGTGCCGACGCTGATCATCGGCCTGCTGCCGACCTACGCCAGCATCGGTGCGGCAGCCCCGGTGCTGCTGCTGGTGATGCGCATGCTGCAGGGCGCGGCCATCGGCGGCGAAATGCCGGGCGCCTGGGTGTTCGTGGCCGAACACGTGCCGCCCAATCGCTACGCCTTCGGCGTCGGCGCGCTGACCTCCGGCATCACCGGCGGCATTCTGCTGGGTTCGCTGATGGGCATTCTGATCAATACCGTCTACGACACCCAGGAAGTGGCCGATTTCGCCTGGCGCCTGCCTTTCATCGTCGGCGGCGCCTTCGGTCTGGTCTCGGTGTATCTGCGCCGCTATCTGGAAGAAACCCCGGTGTTCCGCGAGCTGGCCGCGCGTCGCGCTCAAGCCATGGAAATGCCTTTGAAGACCGTGCTGCGTGAACATCGCGCCGCCTGTCTGGTGACGGCGGCGATGACCTGGGCGCTGTCGGGCGCCATCGTGGTGGTGATCCTGATGACGCCGTCCTATCTGCAGACCTGGTACAAGATCCCCGCCAAGCTGGCGATGGAAGCCAACTGCGCCGGCACCTTCATGCTGACGATCGGTTGTCTGGTAGTGGGCTGGGCCTGCGACCGCATCGGCACCCGCGCCGTGATGCTGATCGGCTGGGGCGGCCTCGGTCTGAGCACCTGGTGGTTCTACGGCCAGTTGCCGGGCACCACCGAATCGCTGATCTGGGGTTACGCGCTGGTCGGCTTCTTCGTCGGCAGCATTGCGCTCACGCCTATCGTCTCGACCCGCGCCTTCCCGCCGGCGGTGCGCTTCACCGGCTTGTCCTTCGCCTACAACATGGCCTATGCCGTGTTCGGCGGTCTCACGCCGGTGCTGATTTCGCTGTGGCTCAAGCACGATGTCAAAGGCCCCGGCCATTACGTGCTGGCGCTGTCCATCCTGGGTGTTCTGATGGCCTTCGTGCCGATGAGCAGCAAGGGTTACAAGGCTGCCTGAAGCAAGCTGCATCGTTCATGCAGACATACAAAAAGCCCGCAAGGATCGCTGATCCCTGCGGGCTTTTTTGCGACCGGAACTGGTCCGGTCAGGTTTGTTCAAACCGTGCGCTGCGCCCGTATCAGCTTCAACCCGGCGTAGCTTCGGCCACCTGACGCGCCATCGCCGCGGCGGCGCCAAGATAGTTGGCCGGATCGGTCAGCCGCGCCAGCTTCTCCAGCCCCAGCTTGGCGACGATGTCGGCATTGCGCGACAAGACCGCCAGCAAGGTCTCGCTGTTTTCGATGGCTTCCTTGCAGGCTTCATACACCACGTCATGCGCGTGCTGGCGACCGATGGCCGGGGCCAGTCCCATCATCACCGCCTCGGCCACGATCAGGCCGCCGGTCAGATCGAGATTGCGGCGCATGCGCGGTGCATCGACGCTCAGCCCGCTCAGCATGAAGTGCGCCTGAAACAGCGAGCTGGAGGCCAGCAAAAAGCTCTCCGGCAGGGCGCTCCATTCCAGATGCCAGGGGCCGGTGGCGCGTTCGAAATCCTGCATCAGCGCATCCAGCATCAGGCCGGCGCGTTCGCGCAGCAGCTTGGCGGCGGCGAACATCAGCTCGCTGGAAATCGGATTGCGCTTTTGCGGCATGGTCGAGCTGGCGCCGCGTCCCGGCACGAAGGGTTCGGCCAGTTCGCCGAATTCCGAAGCGCACATCATCATCACGTCCATCGCAATCTTGCCCAATGAACCGCCGATGGCCGCCAGTGTAGTCACGATTTCGGCCAGCCCGTCGCGCGCCACGTGCCAGGTGATCGCCGGATTGCTCAGACCCAGTTCGGCGGCAAAAGCGGCGCGCACCTTCAGACCCTGATCGCCGTCGCCGAGCGAGGCCAGCGTGCCGGCGGCGCCGCCGAATTCAACCATCAGCGCGCGTGGCTTCAATTGCTGCAGGCGTTCGGCATGGCGGTTCAGCGCCGACAGCCACACCGCGCAGCGGAAACCGAAGGTCACCGGCAGCGCATGCTGCAAGTGCGTGCGGCCGGCGGTGACGGTGTCGGCGTGTTCCAGCGCCAGCTTCTTCAGCGCGGAACGGGTGGCGTCGAGTTGCTGTTCGATCAGCGCGATGGCGCGCTTGCACTGGATCATGGTGGCGGTGTCCATGATGTCTTGCGTGGTCGCGCCCCAGTGCACATAGCGGCCGGCTTCGCCGCATTGCTCGCTGAGCTGTTTGACGATGGGCAGAATCGGGTAGCCGACGATCTCGGTTTCCTTGCGCAGTTGTTCCACATCCAGCTTGTCGTAAGCGCTCAGCTCGGTGATCTGCGCGGCGGCTTCGGCCGGAATCACGCCGGTCCTGGCCTGAGCGCGCGCCAGCGCGGTCTCGGCGTCAATGCAGGCGGTGATGTAAGCGCGGTCGTCGAAGATGGTACGCATGGCTTCGGTGCCGAACATGTCGCGGAAAAGGGCAGAATCGAAAACGGTGGTCGCCATAGAAATATCCTGTGTGCAGTGGATTTCGGGAGGTCCGGATGAACTCTGGAATGAAATCCGATTATGTTCGTACTTATAATAAGTTCGGACATAATAACATTCAGCGCACGGATGTCAAATCGTCCGGGCATCGGTTGTTGCGACTGTTGCGACTGTTGCGATTGTTTCGATTGTTGCGCGAACGCGTGCCACCCGTATCAAGCGAATTGATCGGGAGATGCGGGCAAGCGGTGTAAATGTAAGGACGAGTGCAGCGGCGGCGGGCGCTGCTGCTGCTGGTTCAGCGCCGCAGATTGAGCGCGTAGGTAAAACGGTCGGCCGGGAAGATGCTGACGGTGACTTCGAATGCGGTGCCGTGCTGATCCAGATAATGGCGCGTGATTTCCAGCGCATGCTCGCCGGCCGCCACACCCAGCGCTTTCGCCAATGGCGCGGGCACGCCGACGGCGCGGATTTCCTGACGGATTTCAGACACCACGCGACCGTATTTTTCTTCCACCATTTCACAGATCAGGCCAGAGCTCTTGCGCAGCTGGCGGCGGATGCCGCTGGCCACGGCCGGTTCCAGGTAGACATCGGTCCAGCAGATGGGGGCTTCGGTCTTGTCGGGATCGACGCGCAGCAATTCGACCTTGAGCCAGCGCTGGCCATCGTCGCAGCGCAACTGCGCGGCGAGTCCGGCATCGCAGCTCACTTCGCTGATTTCCTGCACATGACGTTCGGTCACCACCGCAAACTGCATCAGGTCTTCCACGCTGGAAATCGACTGTTCAAAAACCTTTTGCGGCTTGAGCGCTTCAATGCGGATGCCGGCGCGTTTGCGGCGTGAGATCAGACCCTGATCCTGCACCAGCTGCAGGGCCGAGCGCACGGTGGAGCGGCTCACGCCGTAATGCGCGGAGAGTTCTATTTCGCTGGGAAGGGTGGCGCCGATGCCGAGCTTGCCCGTGCCAATTTCATCAATCAGTTGTTGGGCCAGTTCTGCGTATCGGGGTTGCATGCGGGTTCCTGCGGGCGGTATGGAGCTGATTTAGCGTTGATCTGGCGTTGGTTCTGTACTGCTTTTGTATGGGCCGGAGGCCGTGCGCCATGGTATCCGCAAGCGCCGGGTTTGCCAAGCAAAGCGGCCGAGGCCGGCTTTGCAGCAGCGCCCGGCGCTGATTTTCGGCGTGTCTGTCGCCACATACGTTGCTGCGCACGCAAGCTGGAGCCTGAAAAAATTAGCGGTTGACGCTGGCGAGGAAAATAAATATAGTCCGTACATATTATAAAGTCCGTACATATTAAGTCAGACTAGGAGTCATCATGGCGGTATCCTCAAACCTCGGCGTAGGCGGTCAGCCTGCGCCATCCCCGCGTCCACAGCTAAAGCCCTGGTATTTCAGACTGGGTTATCAGATCTTCATCGGTATCGCCTTAGGGATCGCGCTCGGTTTCATCGCGCCCAAGATTGCAGTGCCGATGAAAGTGCTGGGCGACATCTTCCTCAATCTGATCAAGACCATCGTCGCGCCGCTGGTGTTTCTGAACGTGGTGCTGGGCATCGCCGCCGCCGGTGATCTCAAGAGCGTGGGGCGGATCGGCTTCAGAGCCCTGATTTACTTTGAGGTGGTGTCGACCATCATCCTGGTGATCAGCATGGTGATCGCCAATTTCTCCGGCGTCGGCAGCAATCTGCACCTGGTCAGCGATGCGGCGCAGGCGGCATCGGCCAATGCCACCTATAGCAAGACGGCGTCAATGTCGTTCTCGCAGTTCTTGCTCAGCATGTTTCCGCACAGCTTCTTCGGCGCCTTTGCCGACGGCGCGCTGCTGCAGATTCTGGTGATCTCCATCCTGTTCGGCGCGGCCTTGCTGGCGCTCAAGCCGGAACAGCGCAAGGGGGCTGAAGCTGCGCTCAACGGCATGTCCGAATGCTTCTTCAAACTCACCGACATCATCATGAAGCTGGCGCCGATCGGCGCCTTTGGTTCCATCGCCTTTGCCATCGGCAACAGCGGCATGGCGGCGATTCTCTCACTCGGCTATCTGCTGCTGGTGATGTACATCACGCTGGCGCTGATGATCGTGGTGGTGATGGGCGTGATCATGCGCATCTACGGTTTCAACATCTTCCTGTTCCTGCGCTACTTCAAGGATGAAATCGTGCTGCTGTTCGCTACGGCTTCTTCCGAGAGCGCCTTGCCGCGCCTGATCGAAAAACTGCAGCGCCTGGGTTGCACCAAGCAGTCGGTGGGGCTGGTGCTGCCGACGGGCTATGCCTTCAATCTGGATGGCACGGCAGTCTACATGTCGCTGTGCGTGCTGTTCCTGGCCAACGCCTACGGCATCGACCTGACCATGGAACATCAGCTCGGCATTCTGGCGCTGATGCTGCTGACTTCCAAGGGTGCGGCGACGGTTTCGGGCGGCACCTTCATCGTGTTCGCCGCGACCGTCACGGCGTCCGGCGTGTTGCCGGTGGAAGGCCTGCCGCTGCTGCTGGGCATCAATCGCCTGACTTCGCAAGCGGTCTGCATCTGCAATGCCATGGGCAATGCAGTGGCCACCATGGTGGTGTCCAAGATCAGCGGCGAGTTCTACCCCGCCGCCATGCGTCAGGAATACAGCCAGGCGCTGGGACGCAGCGAGACCGCCGCGATCTGAACGCACAACTGCATCGCTTCACCTTCATCACTCAATCTTCACCGGACGGGCTCCATGAAAATTACAGACATCCGAGAATTATCCGTGCCGCTGGCCGGCAACGTCGCCAACGCACTGGTCAGTTTTGCCGAGCACAACGTGTCGCTGATCGCAGTCACCAGCGATGTGATCCGCAACGGCAAGCCGCTGATCGGTTACGCCTTCGACTCCATCGGTCGCTTCGCTCAGGGCGGCATTCTGCGCGAGCGTCTGATTCCGCGCGTACTGCGGGCGGAGCCGGAATCCTTGCTGGCCGATGGCGGTGAGCTGTTCGATCCGTCCAGGGTCTTGCAGGTCGCCCTGCGCAATGAAAAGCCGGGCGGACACGGCGACCGCGCTGCGGCTGCAGCAGCCCTTGAGCTGGCATTCTGGGATCTGAACGCCAAGATCAACGACGAGCCGGCGCATGTCACCATCGCCCGTCAGTTCGGTTGCACAGGCAAGGCGCAGGGCATCGACGTGTATGCCGCCGGCGGTTACTACTATGCCGACGAAAATGCCGGCACGCTGAAGCAGGAGCTGGAGTCGTATCAGCGCATGGGTTTCAGCGCCTTCAAGATGAAGATCGGCGGCGCTTCGCTGAGCACCGATGTGGCGCGCATCGAGTCGGCGCTGACCGTGGTCAATGGCGACGGCAAGCGTCTGGCGGTGGATGCCAACGGCCGCTTCGATCTCAATACCGCGCTGGACTATGCGCGTGCGATCGCACCTTTCGGTCTGCGCTGGTATGAAGAAATCGGCGACCCGCTGGACTACGATCTGAACCGCCGCGTGGCCGAGGTATATGCCGGCCCGATTGCCACCGGCGAGAATCTGTTCTCGGCGCCGGATATCAAGAATCTCGCCTTGTTTGGCGGCATGCGCGCCGGCAAAGATATTTTCCAGATGGATCCCGGCCTCAGCTACGGCCTGACCGAATTCGGCCGCATGATCGCGGTGCTGGAGCAGCACGGCTTTGATCGAGCGCAGGTCTATCCGCACGGCGGCCATCTGATCAATCTGCACATCGCGGTCGGGCTGGAGCTGGGCGGCTGCGAAGCCTATCCGGGCGTGTTCCAGCCGTTCGGCGGTTATCCGCTCGAATGCGCGCTGGAAAACAGCTCGGTGCGGCCGACGGATGCTGCCGGCTTCGGTCTGGAGCAAAAGGCGGAGCTCAAGCCCTGGCTGGAAAAACTCACGGCCTGATTCAGAATGAGCTGAGCGCATAAAAAAAGCCCGCAAGGATCAATCTCCTTGCGGGCTTTTTTGTGCTTTGGTCGACCTACCGATGCGCGAGTCACCGGTAGTGACGGATAAGCGGCTATTACATCATGCCGTCCATACCGCCCATGCCGCCCATACCACCCATGCCGCCTGGCATACCGCCGGCTGCCTTGTCTTCCGGCAGTTCAGCGATCATTGCGTCGGTGGTCAGGATCAGGCCAGCTACCGATGCTGCGTTTTGCAGCGCCGAGCGGGTAACCTTGGCTGGATCCAGCACGCCCAGTTCAACCAGGTCGCCGTAGGTGCCGTTGGCTGCGTTGTAACCGTAGTTACCCGAACCTGCCAGCACTGCATTGATCACGACCGAAGGCTCATCGCCTGCGTTGAACACGATCTGACGCAGTGGTTCTTCGATAGCGCGCAGAACGATCTTGATGCCGGCTTCCTGATCGGCGTTGTCGCCCTTCAGGTTCTTGACGTTGGCGCGAGCGCGCAGCAGGGCAACGCCGCCGCCTGGCACAACACCTTCTTCAACCGCAGCGCGGGTAGCGTGCAGAGCATCTTCAACGCGTGCTTTCTTTTCCTTCATTTCGACTTCAGTAGCAGCGCCGACCTTGATCAGTGCCACACCGCCAGCCAGCTTAGCGACGCGTTCTTGCAGTTTTTCACGGTCGTAGTCCGAAGTTGCTTCTTCGATCTGAGCGCGGATTTGCTTGACGCGTGCTTCGATGGAGATTGCTTCGCCGGCGCCGTCGATGATGGTGGTGTTTTCCTTGCCGATTTCAACGCGCATTGCCTGGCCCAGTTCTGCCAGAGTTGCTTTTTCCAGTGTCAGGCCGACTTCTTCAGCGATCACTTGACCACCGGTCAGGATAGCGATGTCTTCCAGCATGGCCTTGCGACGGTCGCCGAAACCAGGAGCCTTGACAGCTGCAGTCTTCAGGATGCCGCGGATGTTGTTCACCACCAGAGTTGCCAGTGCTTCGCCTTCGACATCTTCAGCGATGATCAGCAGTGGACGGCCGGCCTTGGCGACTTGTTCCAGGATAGGCAGCAGGTCACGGATGTTCGAAACCTTCTTGTCGAACAGCAGGATGAACGGGTTTTCCAGCGCAACAACTTGCTTCTCTTGGTTGTTGATGAAGTACGGCGACAGGTAGCCGCGGTCGAATTGCATACCTTCGACGATGTCCAGTTCGTTTTCCAGCGACTTGCCGTCTTCCACGGTGATGACGCCTTCTTTGCCGACCTTGTCCATTGCCTTGGCAATGATGTCGCCGATATCGGAATCGGAGTTAGCCGAGATCGAACCGACCTGAGCGATTTCCTTGCTGGTGGTGGTTGGCTTCGCCAGGTTCTTCACTTCAGCGACGATGGCGGTGACAGCCTTGTCGATACCGCGCTTCAGATCAGTTGGGTTGAAACCGGCCGCCACGTACTTGAAGCCTTCGCGAACGATCGCTTGAGCCAGCACGGTTGCGGTAGTTGTACCGTCGCCTGCGTTGTCGGAAGTCTTGGAAGCAACTTCTTTAACCAGTTGCGCACCCATGTTTTCCAGCTTGTCTTTCAGTTCGATTTCCTTGGCGACCGAGACACCGTCCTTGGTCACTGTCGGCGCGCCGAAGCTGCGTTCCAGAACCACGTTACGGCCCTTGGGACCCAGGGTGACCTTGACTGCGTTCGCCAGGATGTTCACGCCGTTGACGATTTTTGCACGTGCGTCATCACCGAAAATTACTTGTTTTGCTGCCATGTTGGATTCTCCAGAAATTCGATTGAATTTGTTCCGATTGTGTCTGCCCCGATCAGAACGGGGCGGACACACAATTCGCTAATGCACCAGCTTTCGCATTCCGGTCGCCGCTCAAGCGCTTTCTATTAAGAAGAGAGCGCGGCGGTCGGCCGGAGCCGATTACTTCTCGACAACAGCGAACAGATCTTCTTCGCGCATGACCAGCAGTTCCTGGCCATCGATCTTGACTGCCTGACCGGAGTATTTGCCGAACAGAACGCGATCACCGACCTTGACGGCCAGTTGACGAACCTTGCCATCGTCCAGGATCTTGCCGTTGCCGACTGCCAGGATTTCACCTTGATCTGGCTTTTCAGTCGCTGCATCAGGCAGAACGATACCGGAAGCGGTTTTGGTTTCTTGGTCGAGACGCTTGACGATAACGCGATCGTGCAAAGGACGAAGATTCATAAGAACTCCTTAAATTTCAATAAGTTATCAATTATTGCGGCAAGGGCTGCAACGGTTTCTTCAACTACGCAGCAACCGTTAAAGTGCCGCATGGAAAAAGTGGTCGGCCAGAGGTTGTTAGCACTCCCTCTTGGTGAGTGCTAAGTATAGGGACGACCTATGGATTTTTCAAGGGGAGGATTTTGGCGAATGCGGACACGATTGCTGTCAGAATTTATTAAGTCTGAATTTTTATCACTTAACTCTAAATTTTCTGATCCAAATCTGACATTTTCATGTGGAAATTATTTCTTCCATACCAATAGGCATGCTTGCTTGCATCTACTTTGGCAATCCATCCTGAGTGCTGATTTGCTTGCAGAACTGACTCTCTCCAATTGCGCCACGCTGCCAGCGTTCAGGGAAGGCCGCGACTTAGGCATACAACCTTTGGCGGCGGCATGGAGAACATACTGGGCGCCGTCGCATCCGGTGGTGCTTTTCCGTTGCAAGGAATCGAACATTTGGTGAATGGCTGCAACAGCTCTGGACGCATCAGAATGGGCTGGGCACACCGGTGGAAAAGGAGACGAGCACCACTGTCCATAACCACTACGACGACAACGCCCACCAGCGAAGCACTCAAGCTCACGACGACAGTCACAGCGCCAGCGACAGTGACACGGCTTCCAACAACGACCTTGCCGACTTGAGCAACATCGATCTCAGCGACAGCAGCGGTTACGACGACTCTCTCTCATGATTGCATTGTGGGGGCAGCTGCGCTCTGAGATGGCTGATTAGCAAGACCCGACAAAAGCCTGCGGATGCAGGCTTTTTCATTTTCATGTCTCACGAATCGCTGGTTGGAGATCGGTTCGCTGATGCGACATCTCGCGATGTCGCAATTTCAAAGGCACCGGAATGAGGAGGAGACCCGGCTTGAATCGAGCTCTCAGACTGCTGGTTTCGCAAAAGAATTCTGCGTTGAGTTCACTTCAAGCGTCGTAGAAATTAAGTCGTTTGACGAAGCTTTCTCTTGTTCTTACTCTCGCCTCAATAATTTGCACTTCAGGATGAAGTGAAGAGCCCGCCGCAGCGGCTCAACATAATAATGAGGAGACCAGCATGTTCAAGAAGAAGGGGATTGCCTGGCGCTTAGGCATGGCATTTGGCTGTGTCATCGCCATGGTGGGCTTGATGACCGTGATGGGCACATGGCGATTGCAGGATATCGGTGAGCGCACCAGAGCAATGATCAGTGACGATCTGGTCAACGAACGATTGGCCTCTGCATGGGCCGGCGAGATTGAACGAGGCGCGATCCTGACGACCGCATTCGTCAAAAGCTCAGACGTCGCGCAGCAGGAGTATTACAAACAACAACTCAATACTTCCGACGCACGCGCCAAAGCAATTGAAGTCCAGTTGCAGCGTTCGCTTCACTCCGGCGAAGGCAAGGCCTTGATCACGCGTCTGCTCGCGCACCGCGATAAATTTCAGAAGATACAAAGTGAGGTCTTCGGCCTGAGCGAACAGGGGCGATATGCCGATGCGCTTGAACAGCTGGATTCAATTCTCACGCCGGCCATCAATGCCTATGCCAACAGCGTCGGCGAATTGGCCAGCCATCAGCGCAATGCCATCAATCAGACTGCGGACGCGGTCGATGCCAGCTACCGGAGCGGGCGCGGCATGTTGATGGGAGCGGGCGCCGCAGCGCTGTTGCTCGCGATCTTCTTTGCCTGGCGTCTGGCGACCAGCGTGACGCGTCCCCTGCATGTGGCGGTCGCCGCCATACGTGACGTGGCGGCGGGTAATCTGAATACTCGTATCGAGGCGGCGCGCCATGATGAAATCGGAATCTTGCTGCGTTCGCTGAATGAGATGGCCGGGACCTTGCTAGGCATTGTGCGACAAGTACGCTCGACTTCCGATGCGATTCTGCTGGCGACCAACGATATCGTCAGCGGCAACATGGATCTGTCGGCACGCACCGAGCGCCAGGCCGGTTCGCTCGAAGAGACCGCTTCCGCCACCGAAGAACTGACGCTGGCCGTCCAGCAGAATGCAGTCAGCGCTCAGGAAGCTAACCGCCTGGCCCTGGCCGTATCAGCGATGGCGACAGATGTAGGTATCGTGGTTCAGAAGGTGATTACGACCATGACCGCCATTAACGATTCTTCCACGCGCATCGTCGACATCATCGGCGTGATCGATGGCATTGCATTTCAGACCAATATCCTTGCACTCAATGCCGCCGTCGAAGCAGCGCGCGCGGGTGAGCAGGGACGGGGCTTTGCGGTCGTCGCAGGTGAGGTTCGCAATCTCGCGCAACGCAGCGCCTCTGCAGCCAGAGAGATAAAAACGCTGATTGGAAACTCGGTGGAAAAAGTTGAATCAGGCGCCGCGCTGGTCGGAATCGCCGGCGGAACCATGGAAAAAATGATGGCGGGGGTGAAGGCCCTGGGCGATGTGGTCGCCCAGATATCGGGCGCGACCGGTGAACAAAGTGTCGGCCTGAAAGAGATCAACGACGCCATCAACCTGATGGACCAGATGACTCAGCAAAACGCGGCGCTGGTGGAACAGGCAGCCGGCGCGGCGACATCCTTGCTGGAACAGGCGAACGAGATGGCGGCCGCAGTCAGCGCATTTCAGCTTGGCGACGATAAGGCCCTTCAGCCTCCGGCGCTGCCTCAAGTGCCGGCACCGCTTGCCCTTGCGCTGTAAAGACCGTCGCCGCAGGGCAGAGGAGGCGATTACGGCTTCCCCTCCTCCCACCCGCAGGTTTGCAGCCACAACGATTACCGCGATTATTTGATACCGCTCATCTCCAGCACTTGCGCCGGGCTCTTGCCCTTGACGTCATCTTTACTCAGATGCGCTGTCATCGGTGTAAAAGTGTCGTTGCCCGAGACCGGCGCGAAGGTATCAGAACGCACGGTGCTGCCGTCGGCCAGATTGCGCTGGATATTGGCAAACACGCCGGCCAGATCGGTGCTTTCGATTTCCCAGATCACCAGATAACGAAAGGCATGCGGCTGACCGCCTTTGTATTGCGGTTGGGAGAGCTTGAAGAACTGGGCGCCGACCACGCCGTTGATCTGTAGAAGATCGTGAATATGCTGACCGGCATACCAGCGGACAAAATCGTCTTCCTTGCCTTCCACTGGGTTGCTGTACACCATGAACAGATGTCGTTGCGGCCTGGCTGCGATGTCAGCGGCAGGGCTGGCGCAACCGGACATGGCGCCCACGAATAGTGCGGCGAAGAGGAATGAGGCGATGGTTTTCATGATGGTCTCCTTTGAATTTATTGGACTTGTGGTGATGCCGGATCGCAGACCCGGCGTCGCCGGGCGGGTGGATATCGACGGCAGAACGATGCTCCGAGGCGCCATATCAGGTCAAACGAGCATTTCTCATGTCGTCTTGAGCACAGCGAAAGTCAGGCATATAAGCGCGCAAGGCGTTGCCGGGGGCTGGTATCCGGGCGGCAGCCGGCGCGCATCTCGCGCCGGTTCTGCATTGCCTGAGCTGGCCGCATTTCATTGAGTTTTACTCAAGTGTGCCTCGCTTATTACTCGTTTGACCGTATCCCGGCTTGCGCAAATACTACGATTTAAAAATATCAACCGGATCGCGATCCAGCGCGACCACCAAAATTCAGGAGATGTTGTGAGCGTATTATTTTCTGTTGCCGATGCCATTGCCACGGTCACCCTAAACCGCCCCGATGCACTCAATTCCATCGATGGCGAGACTACCGCCGAGCTGGGCGCGATCTGGGAAAAGATCAAAAGCGATGATGCAATCCGTGTCGTCATCCTGACCGGCAGCGGTGAAAAAGCCTTTTGCACCGGCATGGATCTGAAAAAAACCATGCCGCCGGACGAAACCTATGCGCGTGCCGCCTTCGCCGGCAAAGGTGACAGTTCATTCATCAATTCACTGGTGGTCGACAAGCCGGTGATCTGCGCCATCAATGGCTATGCACTGGCCGGCGGATTGGAACTGGCGCTCACCTGCGATATCCGCGTCGCCGTGCCGCACGCCAGTTTCGGTCTCCCTGAAGTGAAGATCGCCAGCATTCCCGGTGCCGGCGGAACCCAGCGTCTGCCGCGCATCGTCGGCATGTCGAACGCGATGCACCTGTTGCTGACCGGCGACCGCATCGATAGCGCCGAGGCTTTGCGCATCGGGCTGGTCAGCCGTATCGTCGATGCCGACAAGCTGATGCAGGAAGCCCGGGCAATTGCCGAATCGATTGCAAAAAATGGACCGCTGGCGGTGCGTGCCGTCAAACAACTGGTGACGCGCGGCAGTGATCTGGCGCTCAACCCGGCGATCGAAGCGGAGCGGATGGCCTGGGGCATATTGCGCAATACGGAAGACCGGATCGAAGGCCGGGTCGCATTCCAGCAAAAGCGCAAACCGGTCTATCAAGGGCGATAAGCCCAGCCTGGCCGGTAGCCTAATGAGCAGCTTTCCGGAAATCCGGTAACAATAACGACACACAAAATAATATTCATGGAGACAAGCATGAGGATCACCCGACGCAGTCTGGTGCTGTCCGTTGCCTTGCTGGCAGCGGGCGTAACGGCAACAGCCAATGCAGCGGTAGACGCCGCCTTGATCGCGGCAGCAAAAAAGGAGGGCGAGGTTTCCTGGTATTCCTCGCTGGTGGTCAATCAGGCCTCACGTCCTATCGCGGCTGCATTCGAGAAAAAATATCCCGGCATCAAGGTCAAGATCACCAGTGGCACCGCCACCGATCTCTTGCTCAAGATCATGGCCGAAGGCCGCGCCAACAGCCCGCGTGCCGATGTTTCGCACGCCGGCTCCGGCCTCTCGACCTTGCTCAAGGGTGACATGATCGTGCCTTACATTCCGTCCGAGGCTGCCCGTTATCCGGCGCAATACAAGGATGCGAAAGGCTACTGGACCGGTCAGGTGGTGAGCTTTCTGGTGCCGGCGATGAATACGGATCTGGTCAAACCCAAGGATGAACCCAAGACCTGGAACGATCTGCTCGATCCGAAATGGAAAGGCAAGATGGCCTGGGCGCAGCAGATGACGCAGGGCGGTCCGCCCGGATTCATAGGCGCCACGCTTAACGTGATGGGACAGCAAAAGGGCATGGACTTCCTGCGCAAGTTTTCTCAACAGCGGATTGTGAATGTGCCGGCCAATCAGCGCGTAGTGCTTGATCAGGCGATTGCCGGCGAATATCCGATTGCCCTGTCGACCTTCAGTCATCACTCCGAACTGAGCGCCAAGAAGGGCGCGCCGATCAAGTGGCTCAAGATGGATTATGTGGTCGGCACAGTCGATCCGGCGTTTCTGATCAAGAACGGTCCGCATCCTAACGCCGCCAGATTATTCCTCGAGTTCCTGCTGTCGTCCGAAGGTCAGGCGATCTTCCGCAGCGCCGACTACATTCCGGCAGACCCTGCGGTGCCGGCCTCCATTCCCGGGCTGAAGCCGGAAACCGGACATTTCAAGGCCGTATTCCTGCCGCTGTCGCTGGTTGATGCGGATATGCCGAAGTGGATCAACATTTACAACGAGCTATTCAAATGAGCCAGAGCGTTTCGCAATCTGCCGCCGTCACCTACGTCAAGCGGCGCGCCAGCGGCAACTGGCGCGCGCAGGGACATGCAGCGTGGATCCCGGCGGTGCTCCTGTCCGTGCTGCTGGCCTGTCTGGTGCTGCCGCCGATTCTGGTGCTGATCGACCGCAGTTTCCGTGGCGAGCAGGGTGCTCTGAACGAGCATCTGTTCACCTTTGACAATTATCTGCGCCTGCTGAGTGATCCGACGCTGTATATCAGCGCCGCCAACTCCATGATCTTCGCCGCCTGCGCCACCGTCATCTCCTTGTCGATCGGCGGCGTGCTGGCATGGATCGTCGAACGCAGCGATGCGCCCTTCAAGAAACTGGCCTACTTCACCGCCATCGTTTCGCTGGGCACGCCTTACATCCTGTATGTCAGTTCCTGGCTGTTCTTGTTGGGCCGCGTCGGCCCGGTCAACGATCTGTACCGCGCCGTCAGCGATACCACCGACATCCTGTTCAATGTCTATTCATTGACCGGCATGATCCTGGTGGAAGGTTTGCTGTGGTCGCCGCTGGTGTTCTTGCTGCTCTCGACCACCTTCCGGCGCGCCAATGCAGAGATGGAAGAAGCCGCGCGAATGGCGGGCGCCAGCGTACCCAAGACGGTCTGGAGCATTTCCATGCGTCTGGCGTGGCCGGCAATTCTGGGGCTGGGCATGTTCGTGTTCATCCGCAATATCGAATCGTTCGACGTGCCCGTACTCATCGGTACACCGAGTCATATCAACCTGCTGACCACCGACATCTACCTCAGCCTGACCCGCAATCCGCCCCAGCTCGGGTACGCCAGCGCCTTCTCGGCCATTCTGCTGGTGATCGTGGCCGTGCTGCTGTATTTCTACGGACGTATTTCACGCAGTGCCGATCGCTATGCCAGCGTGACGGGCAAAGGGTTTCGCCCGCGTCCGTTCAAGCTGGGACGTGTCGGGCGCATGCTCGGCGGCCTCATCATCCTGGTGAATTGTCTGCTGGTGCTGGTCTTGCCATTGGGTGCGATTGTCTGGAACTCACTCACGCCATTCACCCGGGCTTTCAGCGTGGCGGGTTTCAAGACCCTGTCGCTTGAGCATTACATTGCCGTCGTCTCCGAAGGCAGCTATCTGAGCCTCGGCCTCAATACCGTGCTGGTCTCGGCCAGTGCCGCCACCGCAGCCATTCTGCTGACCGTGCTGGCCGGCTGGCTGTCGGTGCGCCGCTGGCCCGGCAGCCAGCTGTTGGAACAGCTCAGCAGCGTGCCCCTGGTCTTTCCGGGCGTGGTGCTGGGTACTGCGCTGATTCAGGTGGCCCTGAGTTCGCCCATTCCGGTCTACGGAACATTGTGGCTGATCGGCATTGCCTTTCTGATCCGTTACCTGCCTTATGGCATGCGCTATTCATTTGCCGGCGTCATGCAGATCCATCGCGAACTGGAAGAAGCGGCAGCAGTGTCTGGCGCGTCGCAGAAGGGCACCTTGCGGCGTGTGGTGCTGCCGCTGCTGGCGCCATCGATGGTGGCCGGCTGGTTGTTCATCTTCCTGCTCGGCGCCAAGGAACTGTCGCTCGCGGTGCTGCTTGCCGGCGCCGATTCTCAGACCATGGCGGTCGCCATGTTCGATCAGTGGTCCAACGGCCAGGCCGGCGAAGCCGCCGCGCTGGGTGTCGTATGGACTTGCATCATGAGCGTGTTCGCACTGGTTTTTTATTATGTCAATGAACGCCAGGGGCGTTCCGAAAAAGGTAATGGCGCATGAATCCTCAAGACATTCTTAGTGTTGACTCCCTGTCCAAAACATACCCTGCAACCAAGTCAGGGGCAGGAGCCGGACTGGATCAGATTTCATTCAGTCTCGACAGCGGCACGTTTTTCACCCTGCTGGGCCCGAGCGGCTGCGGCAAAACCACGACGCTGCGTTGCATCGCCGGACTGGAGCAACCCGACCAGGGCGCGATCAGGCTGGGCAACAAGTATTTCTTCAACTCGAATGACAATACCAACGTTGCGCTCAATGAACGCGACATCGGCATGGTGTTCCAGTCTTATGCGATCTGGCCGCACATGAGCGTATTCGAGAACGTCGCGTTTCCGCTGCGTGTCGCGCGGGATCGCAAATACGGTGCCGCGGAAATCAGGAAGCTGGTTGAAGAAGCCCTCGATACGGTCAATCTGGGAGGCTATGGCCCGCGTTCGCCGACGCAAATGTCGGGCGGCCAGCAGCAGCGGGTCGCACTGGCGCGCGCCATCGTGCGGCGGCCGCGTCTGCTGTTGCTGGACGAGCCGCTCAGCAATCTGGATGCGCTGCTGCGTGAAGACATGCGGCGTGAACTCAAGCGCCTGCAGCAGCAACTCGGCGTGACGACGGTCTACGTCACGCACGACCAGTCCGAAGCGCTGGAGATGTCCGACACGATCGCAGTGCTGAACAAGGGCCGTCTGGTGCAGATCGGTTCGCCCGCAGATATCTACCAGCGCCCGCGCGATGCTTTCGTGGCCGGCTTCATGGGCTCGCCCAACCTGCTGCAGGGTCAGGCCACCAAGCGCGTCGGCGTCAATGAAATCGGCACGGTGCGTCTGAGCGACGGCAGCGCCGTCCAGGCAACGTTTCCCTATGCAGTCGAAGCCGCGCAGGCCGTGGCGGTGTCGGTGCGGCCGGAGATCATTGAACTGAAACAGCGTAGTGCACCACAGGAAAATCGCAGCAATCGTCTGCATGGCGTGGTGACCAATTGTGCGTTTCTGGGCCACGCATATCGCCACACGCTCAAGGTTGGCGATTTGAATCTGCAGTCGGTAGCCGCCATTGATAAACGCTTTGAAGTCGGCAGCGAAGTCGCCATCGATTTCAGTTTTGAGGCCAGCTCCGGGCTGGAGAAAAACAGCATCGATCACACACCCAGACCAGCTCCGCTGAACGCGCGAGACGCCGCCAGGGCAGAAGATGCGGCACCGATGGGGAGGGCGGCATGATAGACAAGCGAATGGCGGATGCCGCGACTGCGCTGGCAGACATCAAGGACGGATCAATCGTGATGATCGGCGGCTTCGGCGCCGTCGGCCAGCCGGATTTTCTGATCGATGCCCTGTGCGAACAAGGCGCGCGCGAATTGACGGTGGTGGCGAACAACGCCGGCTGGAGCCGCGCAACGGGGATTCCCCGACTGATGGATCTGGGGCGGGTGCGCAAGATCATCTGCAGTTATCCCAAGGGCTCACCGGCCTTCGATGAATTGTTCAAGGCCGGCAAGATCGAGCTCGAAATCGTCCCGCAGGGAACGCTGGCCGAACGCATACGCGCGGCAGGCGCAGGTATTCCCGCGTTTTACACCGCGACCGGCGTCGGCACGCAGCTGGCGGAGGGCAAACAGACGGGCGTTTTCAACGGCCGTGAATATGTGCTGGAAGAAGCTCTGCACGCCGACATCGCTCTGGTCGAAGCTTGGCGCGGCGACCGCTGGGGCAATTTGACGTATCGCGGCAGCGGCCGCAACTTCAACGCCATCATGGCCATGGCGGCCAAAACCACGATTGCGCAAGTGCACGAATACGCCGTGCTGGGCGAAATCGCACCGGATGACGTGATTACCCAGGGCATCTTCGTCAACCGTCTGGTCTGCCTTGAACCCCTTGCGGAGGCTGCGCATGCCTGATTTTTCTGATCATTTCTTTCTTTTGCTTCAGTCGTCGTCGAGGGTCACATCATGAGTTCCGTCGTTCCACTTGATCGCGTAGCCATGGCGCAGCGTCTGGCCCAGGACATCGTCGAAGGCTGGTATGTCAATCTCGGGCTCGGCCTGCCGACCCGCATTGCCGATTTCATTCCTGCCGACCGCGACGTGGTCTTCCATTCGGAAAACGGCATTCTCGGCATGGGCCCTGCGCCCGAACCGGATGCCGTCGATCCCTGGCTGGTCAACGCCGGCAAATTTCCGACCACCTTGCGCGCCGGCGGCGCACTGTTCAATCAGGCAGAAAGCTTCGCCATGATCCGCGGCGGTCATATCGATCTGTGCGTGCTGGGTGCATTCGAAGTGGCCGCCAGCGGCGACCTCGCCAACTGGACCACCAATGGCGACCGTACGCCGGCGGTGGGCGGCGCCATGGATCTGGCGGCCGGCGCCAAACAGGTGTGGGTCTTGATGGAGCAACTGACCAAGGAAGGCAAGCCGCGTCTGGTCGACAGCTGTTCGTATCCGCTGACGGCAAAGGCTGCCGTCACGCGCGTGTACACCAATTACGCCGTGCTGGATGTGACGCCTGCCGGTTTTCAGGTGCGCGACATGGTCGCCGGCATGAGTCTGGACGCCTTGCAGGAGCTGACGCAGGCGCGTCTGATTGCACCGGCATCGGTAGCAAGATCATGAGCGGCGGTGAGCGCTTGTCCGCTGCTGAAAAACGGCAGCGTTATCGCCGCATTCTTGGCGGTGAACTGACCATCAAGCCGGCATCGGTGTTCGATCCTCTATCGGCGCTGGCGGCCGAAGATCTGGGCTATGAATGCGGTGTGCTTGGCGGCTCGATTGCATCGCTGGCCGTGCTGGGAGCACCCGACATCGCACTGCTCACGCTCAGCGAATTCGTCGAACAGGTGCGGCGTATCTGCCGCGCCGGCAATCTGCCCTTGATGGTCGATGCTGATCACGGCTATGGCAATGCGCTCAATGTCAGACGCACCGTGGAAGATCTGGAAGCCGCCGGCGTCGCTGCATTGTCGATCGAAGATACCGTGATGCCGGATGCCTTCGGCAGCACTGCTGCGCAACTGGTTTCGCCGCAGGAGGCGGCTGGAAAACTGCGTGCGGCGCTGCAGGCGCGCATCGATCCCGGTCTGGCGATTCTGGGCCGGACCAATGCACGTCTGGCGACCGGCAAGGACTTGCTGGAACGCCAGCAGCGCTATCAGGATACCGGCATCGACGCCTTGTTCGTGGTCGGCGTGCGCACGCTGGAGCAACTCGAACCGCTGGCGGCAGCCGCCACCGTCCCCTTGGTCCTGGGTGCGCCGATGCCGGGCATCGACGCCGCCACTTTGGCGAGCTTCAAGGTGCGCGTCTGCCTGCAAGGACACAAGGCCTTCTTCAAGGCGGCACAGCTCATCTACGATCAGCTCGCGGCAGCGCGCGGAATGCCGGCCAGCGAAGTCGACGCCGATGTGCTGGTCAAGCGCCTCAGCGGTGACGCGCAATACGAACAATGGAGCAAGGACTTCCTGCAATAAATCAGTAGCGGATCGGGCGGATCAAGCTGATCAGGCCCGCCTTTACATTCCCGAGGAGATCACATGAAATTGGCCAGTTACCTTGCCGATGGGCAAGCCACGTTCGGCGCACTTGCAAAAGACGGTCTGGTGCGCATGAACGGACGTCTGCCCGCAGGCATCCAGACCCTGCGTCAGGCCATCGAAGCCGACTGTTTTGACGCCATGCGCGATATTGCCGCGCGCCACAGTGCAGATCACGCGCTGGCGGACGTGCGCTTTCTGCCGGTCGTGCCGGATGCAATCCACATGTTTGCCGCCGGCGTGAATTATCGGGCGCATGTCGAAGAGACCGGACGCAAGGTGCGCACCATGGAAGATGGTCCTGCCTTTTTCCTCCGCCTGCACAGCAGCCTGGTCGGGCATGGCGAACCCATCGTCAGGCCGCAAGTCTCGACCTGTTTCGATTTCGAAGGTGAGCTGGCGCTGGTGGTGGGGCGTGGCGGCCGCCACATACCGGAAGCCAGTGCGCTTGAGCACCTGGCAGGCTATACCTGCTTCATGGACGGCAGCGTCCGCGACTATCAGAAACACTCGGTCTCCATCGGCAAGAATTTCCAGTCGACCGGGCCGCTGGGGCCGTGGATGGTCACACGCGACGAAATTCCTGACCCCACAAAACTGACGCTGGTGACGCGCCTGAATGACGAGGTCATGCAGACCGGCCACCTGAGCGATCTGATCTTCAATATTCCATTCATCGTTTCTTACCTGTCGCGCATCACGCCATTGCAGCCGGGCGACATCATCGCCACCGGCACGCCCGGTGGCGTCGGCAAGGATCGTACGCCGCCGGTATGGATGCAGCGTGGCGACCGTATCGCAGTCGAGATCGAGGGCATAGGCACGCTCACCAATACCGTCATCGATGAAGGTGATCCGATCAGCAACTGAGCGCATGCAGACATTTCTCTTCCCGACCTTTTTGGATCTTTCAGGAGCATTACATGGATAACAACTTGTCCAAGGTCGCCGCAGTCGTCGGCGTCGGACACACTGACTGGCGCGATGATTTCCGACGCGTCAAGGATGGCGAAAAACCGCATGATTCCAACGGCTATGCCGTCGCCGCATTCAAGAATGCGCTGGTCGATGCCGGCCTCAAGGCCAGCGATATCGATGGCCTGATCGTCGGCCCCACCACGCCTTATGAACGCATGGGCGAAGTGCTCGGGCTGGACGTGCGCTGGGGCGGGCAGGCGGATGCGATGCTGGCGGTGATTCAGGCCTGCATGGCGATCAAGTCGGGACTGGCAAAAACCGTCGCCCTGGTCTACGGCAATAATCAGCGCTCGGGCGCGGTCAACTACGGCGGCGACAACGCGGCCGGCGGCGGCTCATTCCTGTCCTACATTTATCACGCCCCCTGGGGCCTGACCTCGCAGGGCGCACTTTATGCGCTGATGTTTCGCCGCTACATGGAAGAAACCGGGCTGACGTCGGCCCAACTGGGTGAAGTGGCCGTCGCGCAGCGTCTGGGCGCCAGCCTGAATCCGAACGCGCTGATGCAGGAGCGCATCACCGTCGACGATTATCTGGCCTCGCGTTTCGTGTGCGAACCTCTGCATCTGTTCGACTACTGCCTGATCAACGATGGCGGCGTCGCGCTGATCATCTCCGAAACCAGCCTGGCGCGCAGCATGCGCAAGGACCCGGTCGTGATTCATGGCGTCGGCCGCTATGATCTCAACAAGGGCGCCACCAGCCTGGAGCCGCGGCTGACTAATTTCTATCTGCCGGCGCAGCAGAAGGTGGCGGAACAAGTGTTTAACATGGCCGGAGTCGGCCCGTCCGATATCGATTGCGTACAGGTCTACGACAGCTTCTCCTGCCATATTCCGCTGGCGCTGGAAGGCTATGGTTATTGCGAGGTGGGCGGCGCCGGCAAATTCATGAGCGAGCACGGCATTTCATTGGCCAAGGGATTGCCGGTCAATACCAGTGGCGGCCATTTGTCCGAATCGTACATGCAGGGCTGGAACCATCAGGTGGAATCGGTGCGCCAGATTCGCGGACTCTGCGGCGCGCGCCAGGTGCCGGATTGCAATTTCGTGCACTACAGTTCCGATGTCGCGGGCAAGGCTGTATCCATCATTTACGGAAAGTAGGAGGAGCAAATGGCGAATTCGAAAGCAGTCATGGGGATCAACGATGCCCCGATGTGGGAAAGCATGAAACACGAAAAACTGGCCCTGCAACAGTGTGACGCATGTGCCAGCTTCCGTTATCCACCGGCCTCCGCCTGCCCCGAATGTCTCAGCGAGAAGGCCAGCTGGAAGCCGGTCTCGGGCAAGGGCACGATTCTCTCCTGGGTGATTTTTCACCGCAAATACTTCGACGATCATGTACCGCCCTATAACTCGGTGGCGATCCGTTTGCCGGAAGGGCCGATCATCATCAGCCAGTTGCAGGGTGAAGAACCGAAGGGCAGCTGGATCAATCGCGAGGTCGAACTGGCTTATGGCGAACATGCCGGTCGCATGCAGCATTACGTCAAGCTGACAGGTCAGTCATGACGCGGCCGGCCGCATACATCGTTGGCGCCTACGAACATCCCACCCGCAATGCGCCGGACAAGTCGCTGGCACAATTGCAGATGGAGTCGGCACTGGGTGCTCTGGCCGATGCCGGTCTGAACAAGGATGATGTCGATGGTTTCTTCTGCGGGCCGGATGCGCCGGGCACCGGCCCCTTGTCGATTGCCGATTATCTGAATCTGAAGCTGCGCCACGTCGATACCACCAATACCAGCGGCTCTTCCTATGTCATCCACGTTGCACATGCAGCACAGGCGATTGCCGCCGGCAAATGCAATGTTGCGCTGATCACGCTGGCCGGTCGGCCGCGCAGCGAAGGACGCGCCAAGGGCGCACTGGCCCGCACCGACAATCCGCATCAGCCCGACTACCAATGGGAGCATCCCTACGGCATGGCAGTTGCCAACGTCTATGGCATGACGGCGATGCGGCATATGTATCAGTACGGCACGACCAGCGAGCAATTGGCCTGGATCAAGGTGGCCGCTTCACATCACGCGCAGCACAATCCGAACGCTCTGCTGCGCGAGGTTGTGAGCGTGGAAGACGTGATCAGTTCGCCGCTGGTCTCCGACCCCTTGCACCGGCTGGATTGCTGCGTGGTGACCGACGGCGGCGGCGCACTGATCGTGGCACGTCCGGAAATCGCCCGCCAGTTGAAGCGGCCGCTGGTAAAGGTCATCGGTTGCGGCGAGTCACCCAAAGGCCAGGCCGGAGGCTACTTCGACATCACGGTGTCAGGCGCCGCGCAATCCGGCCTGACTGCGTTCGCCGAAGCCGGCGTCAAGCCGTCCGACATTCAATATGTCTCGCTGTACGACAGCTTCACCATCACCGTGCTGACCCAGCTTGAGGATCTCGGTTTCTGCGAGAAAGGGCAGGGCGGCCGTTTCGTCATGGATGGCAATCTGATTTCAGGTGTCGGTCGTCTGCCGTTCAATACCGATGGCGGCGGCCTGTGCAACAACCATCCGGGCAATCGCGGCGGCATGACCAAGGTGATCGAAGCCGTGCGCCAGGCACGCGGCGAGGCGCATCCGGCGGTGCAGGTGCCGGACTGCAAGCTGGTGCTGGCCAATGCGATAGGCGGCACCCTGGGTGTGCGCCATGCCAGCGCGACCCTGATTCTGGAAAGGGAATGAAATGAAGTTACGAAGAGTGATGCCCGATCCTGTCATTTCACCGGAGACCCAGGCATTCTGGGATGCTGCCGCAGAAGGCCGTTTTCTGGTACGCCGCTGCAGCAGCTGCAACAAGGTGCATTGGTATCCGCGCACCATGTGCCCGTTCTGCAGCAGTCTGGAAACCGCCTGGGAGCCGGGGGCAGGAACCGGCACCATCTACACCTACAGCGTCATGCGGCGCGCCAAGGAACTGTTCGTGATGGCCTATGTCAGCCTGAGCGAAGGTCCGCAGATGATGACCAATATCGTCGATTGCGACCCGGATGCATTGCGCGTGGGCGATCCGGTGGAGCTGGTATTCGTGCCTAGCGAGAACGGATTTGCGGTGCCGTGTTTCCGGCCCGCGCAATTGAATGCGAGCGCAGGCGCTCAGAAATCAGGAGTCCAGTGATGGAAAACATATCCGGCAAGCGTCCGGTATCGGCGCCGGCGATTCCGCTTCCCGCGGGCGCCTGGGACAGCCACGCACACATTTTCGGGCCCTTCGACCGCTATCCTTTGCTGGAGCCGCGCCGTTACGAGCCGCCTCTGGCGCCGATGGCGGACTACATTGAGATGCTCGACAAGGTCGGGTTCGAGCGCGGCGTACTGGTGCATTCTTCGGCCAGCGGTTTCGACAACAGCTTGACGCGCGACGGCATCGTGTTCTCCGCCGGGCGCGTACCCGGTATTGCCGTGGTGCCGCTCACGGTATCCGATGCGGAACTGGAGGCTCTGCGCAATCAGGGCTTTCAGGGCTTGCGCTTCACCATCAACGGGCCACGCTCGCAGTTGTTTCCGGGCTCACTCGACTTCAATGATCTGCGCGCCTTTGCGCCACGCCTGAAAGCATTGGGCATGCATGCCCAGATATGGGCCAAGGCTGAATATCTGGTGGTCGCCGCCGCTGAGCTGGCCACATACGGAATTCCGCTGGTGCTGGATCATATGGGGTATTTCGAAGTCGACAAAGGCATTGACGATCCACTCTTTGCCTCTTTGCTGGCGATGGTGAAAGACGGCGATTTCTGGGTAAAGATGACGCCGGTGCGTCTGACCAAGGCCGATCCGACTTATGAAATAGTGCGCCCCTTCCATGATCGCCTGATGCAGGCCATTCCGGACCGGGTTCTGTTCGGCAGCGACTGGCCCTATATCAGCATGGATGCAGCGCCGCCGGATGTCGGCAAGATGGTGGACATGTTTGATCGCTGGACGCCTGACCCCGGGCTGAGGCAAAAGATCTTTGTCGATAATCCGCGTGCGCTCTACGGCTGAAGTCGTCACAAACGCCCGCCGCTGATGTCAGCAGCGGGCGTTTCTGTTTCAGAGTTCCAGCGGCGGCAGCGGCATGCCTGCTTCCTGCACGATCCAGTCGCGGAAGGTTGACACCGCCGGGCCGATGACTTCCTTGCGCGGATAGACAATACAGAAGGCGCTGCCGTCGCTGTAGGTCAGATCGAAGGGCATCACCAGTTTTCCGGTAGCGAGGTCGTCGGCGACCAGACCTTTCATCGCAAGCGCAACGCCTACGCCCTTGAGTGCTGCTTCATAGGCCACCGAAGAGGATTCGAAATAGAGTCCCTGGCTCAATTCTTCTTCGACCAGTCCAGCTTTCTGCAGCCACAGCGCCCAATCGCCCTGGCGTGCGGAAGAATAGATGCGGATATGCTTGCGCAGATCGGCTGGCTCCTTTAATGGCGGCCCTTGCGTCAACAGCGCAGGACTGCAGACCGGCACGTACTCGACTTCCATCAGCTTGTGGGCAAACAGATCGGCCGGGCTTTCCTTGAAAATGCGGATGCCCATGTCGAATTCGGTCGCAGCCAGTTTCAAGGGAATCGGTACGACGGTGGTGAGACGATATTCGTTGTCGGGGTGCAAAGCACGGAACGAGGCGAGGCGCGGCATCAGCCAACGCAATGCAAATGTCAGCGGCGCCGAAATACGCAATACTTTGTTGCGTTCGGACTCCTGCAAACGGGTGGTTGCTTCGCTGACCTGCTCGAAGGCGTGCGTGATCGACTTCGCATATTCGGCGCCGGCCACCGTCAGTTTGACTTCGCGATTGGTGCGCTCGAACAGGGGGAAACCGATGTATTCCTCAAGACTGCTGATCTGGCGGCTGATGGCGCCGGGCGTCACGAACAGTTCGGTGGCAGCGCGGGTAAAGCTGGCATGCCGTGCCGCCGCTTCAAATGCCCTGAGGGCGCCAAATGGCGGCAATCGAAGGGCCATGGAAGGTGTCTCCTTTTTTCTTGATGGTGGGATTCTCTTGGCGGAACCTGAACAAAACGTGGAATATTTTAAGTCAACATGCCAGGTATCGGGGCATGGTCTTGAAAAAAGCTGATGTCAGCGCCTGGGTTGCCGTCAGATCAAAGCTGCTTGAGAAATGATGGGTTGACGCTGACCTCCTGCTGCCGGAGCATCTGGCCTGTTGCGAGAGATCGCTCGCGTCGCTCATGCCTGTATTAATTCCTGTACTCATGCTGAGCAGAAGCGCGACGGTCCCGGCAGTGATAGAAACATGTGAATGAGAATCTGAAAAACAAAATTACGGAGATTGAAGATGAATGGCGCGGAAAGTCTGGTCAAGACCCTGGTGGCTGGCGGTGTGGATACATGTTTTGCCAATCCCGGCACTTCTGAAATGCACTTCGTTGCGGCCCTCGATAAAGTGCCCGGCGTACGTTGCGTGCTGTGCCTGTTCGAAGGCGTAGCGACCGGCGCCGCCGATGGTTATGCGCGCATGGCCGACAAACCTGCTGCGACTCTGCTGCATCTGGGGCCTGGTCTGGGAAACGGTCTGGCCAATCTGCACAACGCCCGTCGCGCGCATACGCCTATCGTCAATATCGTGGGCGATCACGCCACCTATCATCTGCAATACGACTCGCCGCTCACCTCTGATGTGGAAGGTATCGCCCGGCCAATGTCGGCGTGGGTGCGCACCTCAAGAGATGCACGTTCAGTCGGCGCAGACGCAGCCGAAGCCATTACGGTTGCCAACTCGCCCAAGGGCCAGATAGCGACGCTCATCTTGCCGGCCAACACCGCCTGGAGCAACGGCGGCGTGGTATCCAAGGTCGCGCCTGCCGACGCGCCCAAACCAGTGCCGGAAGAAGTGGTGCGGGAGGTTGCGCAAGCGCTGGCATCGGGTTCGGCCATGCTGCTGCTGGGCAATCGCGCCTTGCGCAGCAAGCCTATGGCATTGGCCGCCGCAATCGGCGCCAAGACCGGCTGTCTGGTGCGGGTCATCAGCCGCAATCCGCGCATCCAGCGTGGCGCCGGCCGGGTTGCTCTGGAACGGATCGCCAATCCGATCGAGAAATCGGCGGAACTGTTCCGTTCGGTACAGACGATGATTCTGGTGGATGAAGACGAGCCCGTGGCCTTCTTTGCGCACCCCGGCAAGGTCGGCAAGCTGACCGCGCCTGATTCCAATATCCTGACGCTGGCGATGCGCGGCGACGATGTGGTCGCGGCACTGGAATCGCTGGCCGATCTGGTCGGCGCCCGGGTGGACGAAGTGCCACTGGAGCAGTTTGCACGTCCGGATATTCCGACCGGCGAACTCACGCTGGAAAAAATCGGGCAGGCGCTTGGCGCGCTGTTGCCCGAGCATGCCATCGTCTGCGACGAATCGATCACCAGCGGCCGCACTTTCTTTCCATCGACGCGGGGCGCTCCGCAGCACGACTGGCTGCAACTGACCGGCGGTTCCATCGGCATCGGCATGCCCATGGCCACCGGCGCCGCCGTGGCTTGCCCGGATCGCAAGGTAATCAACCTGCAGGCCGACGGTAGCGGCATGTACACCTTGCAGGCGCTGTGGACGCAGGCGCGCGAACAGTTGAACGTGCTGACCGTGATCTGGGCCAACCGCAGCTACAAGATCCTGCACAATGAATTTGCCAATGTCGGCGCCGGCAAGCCGGGCGAACGTGCAAGCAGCATGCTGGATCTGGACAATCCCTCGATCGACTGGGTCAGTCTGGCCAAGGGCATGGGCGTGGAAGGCCGCCGGGTGGAAACGATGGAACAGTTTGCGGCAGCCATGAAGGCCGGGCTTGCCGTCAAGGGACCATTCCTGATCGAAGTGACTCTCTGATTACGCGAGGACAGCCTGATGAAGTTGTATTGGTCATCCCGCTCACCGTTTGCCCGCAAGGTCAGTCTTGCAGCCTGCGAGCTGGGCTTGCTGGAGCGCATGGAGCTGGTGCCCACGGTGGTCAGCATTCTCAAGCCTGACGCGGCGCTGCTGGCACTCAATCCCTTGAGCATGATTCCGACGCTGGTGCTGGACGACGGCGCCGTGATGCATGATTCGCTGGTGATCTGCGAGTACCTTGACATGATCTCCGGCAAGCCCCGTCTGTTTCCGCAACAGCAGCCGGCCCGGGCCGAGGCGCTGAGCCGCCATGCAACCGGGCAGGCACTGATGGAAACACTGGTACGCTGGTTTGGCGAACGCAAACGTGGCGACGATCCCTTGCAGCCGGCCTACATACAGGCGCACCGCGATAAATTCAATCGCACGCTCGACGCCGTCAATGCCGCTTGCAAGAACTGGCCGGCCGCGCGCTTCGATATCGGCGATATCGCCGTTGCGGTCTTGCTGACCTACGCCGATTTCAGATTCGAACAAGAACAATGGCGTCAGGGGCGCGATCATCTGGCGCACTGGTTTGCACAGGTCGAACAGCGCGCCTCGATGCGCGCCACGGCCTTCGTCGCGCCATGAATACGGACCTCGTCAAATGGCAGGAGAGTAATGGCATCGCGCTGCGTTATGCCCTGAGCGGCAATAGCGCAAGCGGGCGCACGCTGGTGCTGTTGCACGAAATGGGCGGTGGTCTTGAGAGCTGGGACAGAGTCATGCCGCTGCTGGACGGCGCCAGCTATCGCATATTGCGCTTCGACATGCGCGGTGCGGGCTTGTCGGAAAAACCAAGGGCGCCATTTTCAATCGACGATCTGCGTGACGATCTGGCTGCATTGCTGGCCGCGCTAGGCATCAATACGCCGCTTATCCTGGCCGGCTGCGCTGTCGGCGCTGCCGTGGCGGTTCGTTTCGCCGCCTGTTTCCCGGAACGCAGCGCCGGCTTGCTGGCCATGTCGCCCTCCACCGGAATCGATGAGAGCAAGCGCGATGCGCTGCTCGCTCAGGCCGATGCGATTGAGGCTGAAGGCGTACGCGAGCGTATCGCCGCCCGTTTCGATCACTCTTATCCGGCAAGCTGTTTTCCCGATGCGAGCGAACGCGAACAATTGAAAAACCGGCTGTTCAGTGTCGATCCCTACTCCTATGCCGCCACTTATCGCATGCTGTGCAGGATGGACTTGAACAAGGATTTCAGCCGGGTGCAGTGCCCGACACTGATACTGGCGGGCACTCGCGACACCACACGCACGCCGCAGATGGTGAAGACGGTCGCGGCGGCGATTGCCGGCGCCGCATATCGTGAAGTCGATAGCGGCCACGTGATGCCGGTGCACGCACCGGCCGCCGTGGCGGATGCGTTGGCCGAGTTGCAGCGCATGTGCGAACAGGCTTAATGCCCGTTAATGCCCGATGAATTCCAGCAGCAAACGATTGAAGGCTTCAGCCTGCTCATACTGCAGCCAGTGTGCAGCGCCCGGCACGATACGGATATCCGCGCGGGGCAATCGCCGCCGCAATTCTTCGCCGTGATTGACGATGATGTGGCGCTGATACGGATCTTTCGCACCGATCAGAATCTGCGTCTTTTGGGTAATGTTCTGCAGCAGGTCGACGATGCCGGCATTGCGCGAAAGATCGCGCGTCACATGTCGCGTTTCGGTGACGCATCCGGAAATGAGTTTCACCAGCTCCGGCGTCACAAGGTCGGCATCCGACAACATCAGACGCTGCAATGAAGCGGTAATGCCCGCCTGCAGACCGTAGGCTCTGGCGATGGTCGACAATTCGCCGGGCAAGGCAGCGGCCTGCGCCGTCCGCGCTCCGGTGCCGGGCGGATTGACGATGCTCAATGAGCTGACCCGGTCGGGGTTGGCCAAAGCCACTGCAGTGGCGACGATGCTGCCGAATGAAAAGCCGACGAGCGCGACGTTTTCCAGCGCCAGCGAGGCCAGCAACTCATCCACAACCAAGCGATACTCGTCCAGCGTCGGCGGCTGGCCGGGATCATAGGAGCCGCCGAACCCCGGCATGTCCAGAACCAATACGCGGCAATGCTGCGCCAGCGCGTCGATATTGGCGATCCAGTGCACCCAGGACCCATGGCCACCGTGCAGCAGCACCAGCGGCCGGCCATTGCCGGCCTCAGCAAAATGCAGCTCGCCAGCGGCAAGCCGCAGATATTGATGCTGCACCATCGGTCGCGGCAGCGGTCTGATGTTTTCTTCCATGCCGGAATCGCCGTAATCGGGCTGGCTATTATTCATCGCGCCAGTCCATGCTGCCCGGTACGAACAGTTGATCAATATCTGGCAGTACCTGAATCATGCCTTGCTCCAAAAGGTAACGCGCCAGTGTCATGATGATGCGGCGGTTGCGCTCACTCAGACCGTGCTGATAAGGGTCCGCCATACCGGGGCCGTTGTACCGTTCCCAGGCACGCTCGGCGAAAGGCAGATAGCTGGCGCCGAGACGACGCTTGATGGCTTTCTTCTTGGTCGCGACGTAAGCGTCGAACACGCACCGGGCCGCTTCAGGTTCACGCATCATACTGGCATGCAGCACGATGGTATGCATGATCGGAAAGAAACCGGTCGTCTCGTAGTAAGTCCGTTCGATCGCTTCCGTCTCTTCCAGCAAGAAACGAATGCGGCGCTCGCCGGGAGGCAGCGCAAATTCCTTGGGCTTGCCTGCCATCAGGGCATCGATCTTTCCTTCCAGTAATAGCTGTTCCAGATTTTCCTTGCTCTGTTCCACCCTTACGCCGGCAGGAGGAGGGAAGCGCGGGTTGGCTCCGATCACCCACTCGAGCTCACGGCAATCCAGCCCGAAATCGTCCGACAGATGGCCGCGCGTCCACACCGCGGTGGTCATGGCAAAGTCGGAGATGCCGATTTTCTTGCCCTTGAGCGAGGCCACATCTTTGAGCGGGCTGTCGTTGGCGACAAACACCGAGGCATTGCGAAAAGCCCGGCTGGGAAACACTGGAATCGCCGCCAGCCGATGGTCCCCACGATCCTTGAGCATGATGTAATTGGCCAGCGAATATTCAGCGACATCGAATCGATCGCCGTTGAGGACGGTGCGGCTCAGCTCGGCCAGTCCGCTCTTGAGATAGGCGATGCTTGCCGGGTCGCTGCCGGCTGCTGCGGAGAAATCGAGGACGTGTTCGTAATCGCCCCCACATACGATGATCGGATTGGACATGACGGTTCTTTCGACTTGTTGGTTTTGGCGAGTGATTTTCAGCCCGGGTTAACGAGGGAAGGCCATGCACCTCAGCCATGGCCTTCTTGCGGGTGGATGCCGCGTGATCAAAGGAGTCAGACGTTCAGACGCGTGACGAATTTGGTCACCATGTAGCCTTCGATGGCTTCGGTGCCGCCCTCCGAGCCATGGCCGGAATCCTTGATGCCGCCGAACGGTGTTTCCGGCAAGGCAAGACCGTGGTGATTGATCGATACCATCCCGCTTTCGATCGAGGCGGCCATCAGGTCCGCGGTCTCCGGCGAACGGGTATAGACATAGGCGGCCAGGCCGTAGGGCAGGCGGTTGGCCTCACTGATCGCATCGTCCTTCCCGCTGAAACGCGATACCAGCGCCATCGGGCCGAACGGTTCCTCATTCATCGCACGCGCCGAACTTGGCACCTCACCCAAGACGGTCGGTTCGAAGAAATTGCCGCGCGTACCGATGCGCTCGCCGCCGGCCTTGATGGAGGCGCCAAGTCGGGCGGCATCTTCAACCATGGCCTGCACGGCCCTAACGCGCCGCTCATTGGCCATTGCGCCCATGGTGCTGTTTTTGTCCAGACCGGGTCCTACTTTCACCTGGCGTGCGTGGGCGGTAAAGCGCGACAGAAAATCGTCATACACCTTGTCCTGGACCATGAAGCGGGTCGGCGACACGCAGACCTGCCCGGCATTGCGGAATTTCGCGCGCGCCAGCAGCATGCTGGCCTGTTCGATGTCTGCATCGTCGAACACGATGACCGGTGCATGGCCGCCCAGCTCCATCGTCGATGGCTTCATGTGCAGCGCCGCCAACGCTGCCAGTTGCTTGCCGACCACGGTGGAGCCGGTGAACGAAATCTTGCGGATCACCGGGTGAGGAATCAGATATTCCGAAATTTCAGCCGGCGAGCCGAAGACCAGATTGATGACGCCGGCCGGCACACCCGCATCGTGGAAGGCGCGGTACAGTTCTGCGCTGCCGCCGGGTGTTTCTTCCGGGCCTTTCAGCACGATCGAGCATCCGGCTGCCAGCGCTGCGGAGACCTTGCGCACCGCCTGACCCATTGGGTAATTCCAAGGCGTAAAGGCGGCGACCGGCCCTATCGGTTCTTTTTCGACGACCTGCCGTACCCCGGCCACCCGCGCCGGAATCAGGCGTCCGTAAGTGCGGCGCGATTCTTCGGCAAACCATTCGATGATGTCCGCAGCCGTCTGTATCTCAGTATGAGATTCGGCCAGCGGCTTGCCTTGTTCGGTCGTCAGGATCGGTGCGATATGTTCGCTGCGCTCGCGCAACAGCGCGGCCGCCTTGCGCATCACTTTGCTGCGTTCATACGCTGAAATCTTGCGCCACACCTTGAAGCCGGCGTCGGCAGCGGCCAGTGCAGCATCGAGATCATTCTTGTCGGCGTGAGCAACGGTGCCCACCTTTTCGTCAGTAGCAGGATCGAAGACATCGATGCTGCGGCCGGAGGATGCGGCTTGCCATTTGCCGTTGATGAAGAGTGAAACATTGGGGTACATGATGAATGTCCTTAAGCAGATTAGGTCAGTGCGGCGGGTGCGGCTGATGAGGAAGGAGCCGGGGGGGCGATTTCGATCACGCCCTGTGCCAGCAAGGCCGCGATTTCTTCTTGCGAGAAACCGCCGACCTGGCGCAGCACATCAACGGTATCGCCGCCGATGAACGGCGCATCGGTAGTAATTTCCATGGCCGCCTGTTCGAATTGATGCGGAAAGCCCTTGACCATATTGCCGGCCGGTAGTCGCTGCAATGCATGGCGCCAGAGCTTGCCTTCGCCTTGCAATACTTCTGCGCCATTGAGCACCTTGGCGGCCGCAATGCCGGCTTGCTGCAGGGCGGCGGCGGCGTCCACCGCCTTGCGTGCGGCGCTCCATTTCCGCAGCGAGGCATCCAGCTGCAGCGTCGAAGCGGACGCCGAAGCTGAAGCTGAAGCTGAGCCAGGCAGATCATTCAGCAGCGATGCCAGACGCGCCTGCTGATCGTCGTTCACTGTCACTGCCAGCCATTCGCCGTCAGCAGCGCGATAGCAATCCTGTAACAAGAAAGGGGTGTCGGCATTGCCCTGACGCGCGGGGCTGACTCCGGCACTGGCGGCAACGAACGCTTCGCCGGAGAGGAAACTGGTCAGTTCGCGTTGCGACATGTCCAGATGCGCGCCGCCCTTGCCGTTCTTGCGCGCCAGCCAGGCGGTAACGATCATCGAAGTGGCAAACAGGCCGACCACCTGATCCGGGTAATTCATGTCGACGCCCGTGATGACCGGATCGCCGCCCTGATAGCCGGTGATCCAGGAGAGACCGGCGACCGCTTCCAGCGTCGAACCATAAGACACATACATGGCGTCGGGGCCGGTTTCGCCCTGACTGGAGATCGATGCCAGAATGATGTCGGGATTGGCTTCTTTCAGGGCGGCGTAATCGATGCCGAGTTTTTGCATCACGCCACGCCGGAAATTTTCGACAACCACGTCGCTGTTGGCGACCAGACGCAGGAACGCGGCACGGCCGGCGGCTTGTTTGAGGTCGAGACTGAGTCCCTTTTTATTGCGATTGGTGGCGCGAAAGAAGGGCGGCAGATCGTCGGCAGCGTCAATCGGTTTGGGCGACAGCCAGCGACGAAAGGGATCGCGATAGCTGGCCGATTCGATCTTGATGACTTCCGCGCCGAAGTCAGCGAGGCAGGCCGCAGTTGCAGCACCGGCGGTAATGATGCCGAGATCGAGCACACGGCAACCCGTCAATGGTCGTGTCATCGGGTTTCCTCCTCGGTGGCGCATGGCATGGCACTGCCGTTCCATAAAATCGGCAGGCGCGGCATCAGCAGCGAGGTGCCGTCGGACGCCTTGACGCGTGAAAAGAAGTGGCGGCTGATATTTTGCGGATCGGTTTCGAGTTCCAGCGGCGTCCATACCGGACCCAGCGGAAGACGTTTCTGCAGAGCCATGTCCTTGAGTTCCTTGCGCGTCAGTCTGAGAAAACGCTGTTCCACTATTTCAGTGATGTGGCGCGCCTCTTTGCGTCGTTCCGTGCGATCGTCGAAACGTGGATCGGACAGCCGGGCATCGTCAACAAAATCGCGCAGCACCGGCCAGTCCGCCTCCAGATAAACCAGTGCGATCCAGCCGTCCGCGCAGCGTATGACCTGCCACTCGGCATCGCGGCCCAGGCGAGATTTCCCAGAACCCGACCACGCGGCCATGGCCACGCTCTTCCAGTTGAGCCAGACCGCCACATCAGCCATGCTCACGCGCACCACTTCGCCTGAAGAAATGCCGCCTTGCACGCCCGCCAGGGCCGCAATGCTCGCGGCGTAAGCCGACAGGCCGCAAGAATAGGCGAGCTGGCGACCGCCCATTTTCAGCGGCTCGCGATCGGTATCGCCGACCAGGTCCAGCAAACCGCTGCTGGCCATCAGCGTGAACTCGCTGCTGGCATCGGCGCGTCCTGAGGCATCAGTTCCGGCAGGTGTCATCGAAAACACGGTACGCACCCGCTGCGCGGCATAGTCGCCCAGCGCACCGAAGGCCGCGTCGTCGCACAGCAGGATATCGGGCAGTACGGTATTGAATGAACGCAGTAGGGCGGCAGGATCGGCGCCATCGGCGGAAATCGGCTGCTGAATTGAGTGTTGAAGCGGCTGTTGAATCGGCTTCTTCTTGTTCAGATCGAGGAATGCAGACAAGGCCGATTCCTCTCCGAAAAATGGCCCGACCTTGCGAATCGGATCGTCGGCCGGCGCGCCGATCCTGTGTACATCCGCGCCAAGATCGGCCGCCATGCGGCCAGTGAAGGAGATCGCCAGCCTGAGGGGCAGGGGACAATTCTGCGACGCGCATTCGATGATGCGTGTGCCGCTTAAAGGGCCTTTCATGACCAGACTTCCTTTATTTTGAGACAAACAAAAGCAAGCGCTTGGCTTGCCACTTTTCAATCTTCGTGGCTGGATCGGAGAGGGTCAAACCACGATTTCTCACGCTCTGTTGAGTTCTCTGCAAGGCAGCTTGCAAAGCGCTTGCGCGAGCGGGGAAGAAGACGCTGAAAGCCTGCAGCCGCAAAACCACCGCTCGGTAGAGAGGCAACCGCGAACGGCAGAGGGAGTGAAAAATAGAAGCTTCATGGCGCCATTGCTGATCGCATGAGATTTGCATCGATTGACGTCGCCGGTCGTTTTCGCCCGGCGACGCATTCAGGTGCCGGCTTCGCTCAGAATATGTGGCGAACGCCCAGCATGAGCGCGTTCGTACCCGCGCCACCCGCCGCAGAGGGGGCAATCGTATAAGCCGCCTTGTTGGTGTTGCTTACACGGGCATACACGGTGTACAAACTGGTGCGTTTTGACAGCGCGTGCAGATAGCCGACGCCGTACATGCGAGCGTTGTTCGACGTGCTGCTGCGGTCTTTGCGAAAGACCACATCGGCCAGCACATGATCAGTGCCGAATACCGGAACCGATGCGCCCAAGGCGTAATCCCGCGTGTCTTCGGTGGTTGCGGCGCCTTCGGTGGTCTTGTTGATGGCATAGCCGAGATGCATGCGGACGACCTTGAAATCGTAGGAGCCCCCGAACAGAGTCTTGTTGTTTTTTCCCTTGACGTTGGTTGCCGACAAGGTATTCAGATTCTGATGCGCGACGCCAACATAAAGCGGCCCGTTTTCATAGGACAGCACGCCGCCGAGATAGCGTTTCGCAGAGAAATCGCCGGCGACTTCTCCCAGTCCCGTCATGACGCCGACCTTGACGCCATTCATGCTGGGCGTAACGTATTTGACGCCGTTTTCAGCGCGCACCGTGTAGCCCTTTACCAGCAGATTATCCATTTGCGCGGGCGAATTTGTCACGAAAGGATCGACGCGCGCCAGATGCTTGTCCATGAACGAGTAGAGGCGTCCCATGGTCAGCTCGCCGCCTTTTCCCGTCAATCCGACATACGATTGACGACCGAACAGGACGCCGCCTTGCGCGGATGCACCGGTGTCCATGTAGACACCCGCTTCCATGCCGAAAATCGCTGCCAGACCACCACCCAGATCTTCGATCCCGCGGAAGCCGATGCGCGATCCGCTCATGCCGCCGCTGGTCATGCGATAGACGGTGCCGCCGGGGCCGCCGCCTTCACGCGTGATACCCATATCCGCCACGCCGTAGATGGTCACGCTGCTGCTGCCACCGCCCACAGACTTTACTGCGTCCTCGTCGTCCGCCATTGCATAGGCGGATGTCGCACCGATCAGTGCGAACGCAATCACTTTCCTTTTCATGCTGTCTCCGTGAATAAATTTTTTTAGGGTTGATCCGGAACTGAGCCGTTGATCAGGCGGCGCTTTTACCGGAAGGCTTTTTCGACTCCAGGCGGCACGATGTGCGAACCTGGCGCCGAAATGTCCCCCATCTTTTCTATTTTCGATGTCGGATGTGGCTAGCCTTTTTTTGCGGCCCCGCCATGTTGTATTTCTATTTTGGCGAGGCTGCGAGCGGATGTTGTAGTTAACTCGCATACCGGTCAAACGAGCATTTCTCACGGAGCATTGAGCCGGACGCAAGACAGTGAGGATCAACAGAAACTCAATTGCGCATGAGGAATACTCGATTGACCCGCCCGGGCGCAGGATCCTAAGATGTCCGACAGATGTTCGTTTCCCAACTCACACGAAAAAGAAATGATTTACGACTATTGCGTTATCGGAGGAGGCATCGTCGGACTTGCCAGCGCCATGCAGCTGCTCGACCTGCAACCCGGCGCCAGCCTGATCGTGCTGGAGAAGGAAGATAGCTTGGCCAGGCACCAGACCGGACACAACAGCGGCGTCATTCACGCCGGCATCTACTACACGCCCGGTAGCCTCAAAGCCGATTTTTGCCGGCGTGGCGCCAAAGCAACCAAGGACTTTTGCGACACGCACGGAATTCGTTACGAAACCTGCGGCAAGCTGTTGGTGGCGACCAACGAAGTTGAGCTGGAACGGATGGCGGCACTGAAAGAGCGTGCCGCGTTGAATCAGATCACGGTCGAGACGCTGAACGCGGCAGAGCTGAAACGGCGCGAACCGGAAATCGCCGGCCTCGGCGCCTTGTTCGTGGCTGAAACAGGCATCGTCGACTACCGCCAGGTATGCGAAGCCATGGCTGTGGTTCTGCGCAGCAAGGGCGCACAAATTGACACCGGGATACGCGTGACGTCAATCGCCGAATCCGACCAGCATGTCACGGTAAGCAACGGAAAAACAGTCTGGAAAAGCCGGCAGATGGTGGTCTGCGGCGGTCTGCAGTCGGATCGGCTGGCGCGCCTGGCCGGTATCGAGACTCAGCATCAGATCGTGCCGTTCCGTGGCGAGTATTACCGGCTCCCTGCGGCCAGAAACGGCATCGTCAGGCATCTCATTTATCCGATTCCCGAGCCCGATCTGCCTTTCCTCGGCGTCCACCTGACCCGCATGATAGACGGCAGTGTGACGGTCGGCCCGAATGCAGTGCTCGGCTTTTCTCGCGAAGGCTATGCGAAGTTTTCCTTCAGCATGGACGACGTATCGGAATACATGGGCTTTCCGGGATTCTGGAAAACCATGGCGCACAATCTCGGCCACGGTATCAAGGAAATGCGCAATTCGATCTTCAAGGCCGGCTATCTCGAGCAATGCCGCAAATACGCTCCCGGCCTGCAGAAATCGGATCTGCTGCCGTATGAGGCCGGCATCCGTGCGCAGGCGGTGATGAAAGACGGCACGCTGGTGCACGATTTCCTGTTTCTGGAAACACCGCGCATGCTGCATGTCTGCAATGCGCCGTCGCCGGCTGCGACTTCGGCCATTCCCATCGGCGAGATGATTGCCGGAAAGGTGATCGCCCGCGCCGGATGACTGAAAACGCCTAGCGCTTCACCACATGGCGCGTCACCTCGCGGATCGGCGAGCCGTGCAGCCAGGCCATGATATTGGCGACGGTGTCTTCAAAAAATTGACGATAACCCGCCGCCGTGACATAGCCGATGTGGGGCGTGGCAATGACATTCTTCATGTGCCGATACGGATGGCCGGGCGGCAACGGTTCGGTGCAAAACGCATCCAGCCCGGCGCCGGCGATGCGACGTTCTGTCAGCGCCTCAATGAGCGCCGCGTCGTCGACAATTTCACCGCGCGCGGTATTGATGAGAAATGCGCTTGATTTCATCAATGCGATTTCCGCCGCGCCGATCAGATTCACCGTGATCGGCCGCAATTGAATGCAGACGACGATGAAATCCGCGGTACTGAACAGCGCAGACTTGCTGACACTTTCCGCACCATGTTCGGCTGCCCGCTCTGGCGTCATGTTTGGCGACCAGACGACGATATTCATGTTGAATGCCTTGCCGATGCGCGCAATCTGGCTGCCGACGCGGCCGAGGCCGATGATGCCAAGCGTGCGCCCGTTGAGATCGGCGCCAATGTCCGTCTGCCAATGTCCCTGCCGCAAGGCATCCATTTGCCCGGGAATATTGCGGGCCAGCGCCAGGAGCAGCGTCCAGATCAGTTCAGGCGTGCCGTGTCCTTTGCTGTTGGTGCCGCTGACGACAATGCCGCGCCGGCGCGCATGCTCGAGATCCAGAGCGGCATTGCTGGAACCTGTGGTGCTGATGAATTTCAGCCGAGGTAGTGCATCGATGAGCTCTTTCGGCAGCGAGCTTCGTTCACGCATCAGACAGACAGCATCAAATGAGCGCAGCCGCTCTATCAGTTGTCCGGTATCGGCCAGGTGGTCGGAGAAGAAATGCACATCGGCTTCACGCAGCACCGGGCTCCAGTCGGCGAAGCGCGATGCAGCGAGCTGGTAGTCGTCAAGCACCGCGATGCGGATGAGACCGCGTGCTTCGCCTGTCTTGTCTCCGGCCGGAGCTGTCGCGATGTTACTTGCCATGGCGGTGGCGGCGTCGCCGGAGGATTTTTCGCGATGGCGCATATCGATATTGTCGGGACGATGGTTCGGTGGTGAAGCGATAGGCAGCAGTACGAACAATTCGATGTTGCAGACAAGCGTTCGCCTCACCACCGATGCACTGCTACGCTGCATACTAAAAATGCAGCCGAACATCGTCAAACGATCAATTCTCAAGCCTTGTTGATTTGTCGGCCAGGGATGGCCACAGGTGTTTCAGCAAGCCGCCAGAAGCCATGTACGAAATGCCTGTAGCGATGGCAGCGTCTGGTTTCTGTGAGGATGCACCAGGTAGTAGCTGCGCTGGCTGGAGATGGCTTCGCTCACGGCAAGCAGCTCTCCTCGCGCCAGTTCATCTTCCACCAGTGCCTTCGGCACCAGACCAATGCCGATGCCGGCCCTGACGGCCTGAATCAGATGGGAGGTCAGCTCAAAGCTGGGCCCCATGCGCATCTGACGGTGGTCCAGCTGATGATGCGAAAACCATTCGGCCCATGCTTGCGGATTGCTGGCAATGGTCAGCAAGGTCTGATTTTTCGCCCACGCAGGCGTTGGCTGATTTTTGTCATCAAAACCGGCAGGGCCGGTGACCGCAACCAGAAACTCATTGTAAAGACGGTGCGCCGTCAGTCCCGGCCACTCGCCTGAGCCGACGGTAATCGCGGCATCGAGCTCACCGGCATCGAAATCGATGTTGCCGATTCTCGAGTGGATATGCACCGTGATGCCGGGGTTGGCGACATAAAAATCATGGAGCCGCGGCAGCAACCACTTGGAACCAAAGGTCGGCAGCGTCGCCAGTCGCAGCGAGCCCATGCCGGACTGATGTGACATGGCCTGCAGGGTGGCGCTGCGTATCCGGCCCAGTGCGGCGCTCAGCTCCATGAAATAACGCCGCCCCACATCGGTCAGCCTGACCGAGCGGCCCTCACGCCGGAACAGACTCACACCCATCTGCTGCTCCAGCGTCTGGACCTGCCGGCTGATGGCGCTCTGGCTCAGTGAAAGTTCATCGGCTGCGCGCGTATAGCTTTCATGGCGGGCGGCGGCTTCAAACACCAGAAGCAAGGACATGGACGGCGTGAGGCGGCGATGATTCATGAGTTTTATGCATTATTGGTGGTGAAGATTTCCGTTTGTGGAAGATCCTTCCCGCGAAGATACTGAAAGTATGCCCTGAGCACAATTCCAATGAGGTATTTTTTGCATGCATCTTTTGCATGCATTTTTACCCGACTCATCAGGATCAGCCTTCAAACCCCATCGTCTTCACCATGTCAATTGCATCGATTTCGCAGCCCGCTCCGCCGCCGGCACAGCCTTACCGTGAATTTCTCATCGCCTTGAAGGCCGCAGGATTTGAGGGGGAAATTTCTGCCAGCCATGCCGAACGTACCGTGTTGTCCACGGATAACTCTATCTATCAACGTTTGCCTCAGGCGGCCGTCTATCCGGCGCATGCCGGCGATGTGCAAATTCTGGCGAACTTGCTGGCCGAACCTGCATACCGCGCCGTCACGCTTACACCGCGTGGCGGCGGCACGGGCACCAACGGCCAGTCGCTGAGTGACGGCGTGGTCGTCGATTTATCGCGGAACATGAACGGGATTCTGGAAATCAATGCCGCGCAACGCTGGGTGCGCGTGCAGGCGGGCGTCGTCAAGGATCAGCTCAATGCGGCCCTCAAGCCTTACGGTTTGTTCTTTGCGCCCGAGCTGTCGACGTCCAATCGCGCCACCATCGGCGGCATGATCAACACCGATGCCAGCGGGCAGGGCAGCTGTGTTTACGGAAAGACGCGTGACCACGTGCAGACGCTGGATTTTGTCCTGATGGGCGGAGAGCATCTGCACAGCCGGGCGCTCGACGCAGATGAGCTGGAACAGGCTTGCGCGCGCCCGGACCGCATCGGCAAGGTATTCAGCACGGCACGCCGCATCAGCGAAGAGCAGGCCGATCTGATTGAGTCGAAATTTCCCAGACTCAACCGCTGTCTCACCGGCTACGACCTCGCACATCTGTGGCAGCCGGATGGCCATTTCAATCTCAACAGCCTGCTGTGCGGCGCAGAAGGATCGCTGGGATTTGTGGTGGAGGCGCGGCTCAACGTGTTGCCCATTCCCAAATACTCGGTATTGGTAAACGTGCGTTACGCCGCGTTCATGGATGCCTTGCGGGATGCGCAGACGCTCATCACGCATCAACCCTTGTCGATCGAAACAGTGGATTCCAAGGTCCTGCTGCTGGCGATGAAAGATTTTGTCTGGGGCAGCGTCGCCGAGTATTTTCCTCAGGAGTCATCGCGCCAGACGCTGGGCATCAACCTGATTGAATTCAGCGGCGACGAGCGCGATGCCGTCGATACGAAAGTAGCGGCCTTCCTTGCCTATCTGAGAGACGACCAGACCGTCGACCGTCTGGGGCATACCTTGGCAGAGGGTGAGGCGGCGCTCAAACGCGTCTATGCCATGCGCAAGCGAGCGGTGGGATTGCTGGGCAATGTCGAAGGCGAGGCGCGTCCTCAGCCGTTTGTAGAAGATACCGCTGTCCCGCCTGAACAACTGGCCGGTTTCATCGCTGAATTCCGTGCCTTGCTGGACGGGTACAAGCTTGAGTACGGCATGTTCGGGCACGTCGACGCCGGAGTCTTGCACGTGCGCCCGGCGCTGGACATGAAAGATCCGGCGCAGGCTGCGCTGGTGCGCCCGATCAGCGATGCAGTGGCGGCACTGACCCAGCGCTATGGCGGCCTGCTCTGGGGAGAGCACGGCAAAGGCGTGCGTTCAGAGTATGCGCCGCAATTTTTTGGTGAGCTCTATCCCTTCCTGCAGCAAATCAAGCGCGCGTTCGATCCCTACAATCAATTCAATCCCGGAAAAATCGCCACCTCCCCGCTGAGCGAGCAATTGCTGCTGAAGATAGACAGCGTGCCGACGCGCGGCGAGCACGACCGCCAGATCGACGAACGCGTGTGGCAAAGCTATGGCGCCGCCATGCATTGCAACGGCAATGGCGCCTGCTACAACTTCGACCCGGACGATGCGATGTGCCCCTCGTGGAAGGCCACACGCGAGCGCGTGCATTCTCCCAAGGGACGGGCATCGCTGATGCGTGAATGGCTGCGCCTGCAATCACTGGCCGGTGTGAATGTACTGGAACTGGGACTGGGAAAAACTCGTACCGGAGCCGGACGTTGGGCTACCGCAGTCAGGCAACTCTGGAGCCGCTGGCACAACACGCGTGATGCTGCACGCGGCACGTCCGATTTTTCGCATGAGGTGTATGACGCAATGGCGGGATGTCTGGCCTGCAAATCCTGCGCCGGGCAATGCCCTGTCAAAGTCAGCGTGCCCGAATTTCGTGCGCGCTTCCTGCAGCTTTACCATCAGCGCTATTTGCGTCCGCTACGCGATTACATGATCGGCTCGCTGGAATTCACCATCCCATGGTTTGCGAGAACCGGCTTTATTTACAACGGAATCATGCGACAAAGCCGGGTCCGGCAGTTTCTGGAAAAAAGGATAGGGCTCGTTGATAGCCCCATGATCAGCCGCATTGATCTGGCCGCCGCGCTAAAGACCTGGCAAGTGAAACCTGCCACCCCCGAAGCTTTGTCCGCTTTGTCTGCAGCCCAACGCGCGCGCAGCGTGGTGCTGGTTCAGGATAGCTTCACGCGCTTTTTTGAAACCGAACAACTGGAGACGTTTATCGAACTGGCCTCCCGCCTCGGTTTTCAGGTCTGGCTGGCCCCCTTGCTGCCCAACGGCAAGCCTTTGCACGTGCAAGGATTTCTGCACGCCTTCCACAAGGCAGCCATTCGCAATGCGCATTCATTGCAGGCATTGGCCGCGCAGGATATTGCCCTGGTCGGGCTTGATCCCGCCATGACGCTTGTCTATCGTCAGGAATATCTCAAGATAGATGGCATAGGCCAAGTGCCCAAGGTTGCCTTGCCGCAGGAGTGGCTCCTTGCGCATCTTCCACAAAGTGCATCGCGCCCGGAACATGGCCGCAAGCATGCTGGCAACTATCGTCTGATGCCCCATTGCACAGAAAGAACCAACGCCCCGGATAGCAGCAGCCAATGGCTTGGCGTTTTTCAGCGCTTCGGTCTGCGCCTGAACATTGAAGCTGCCGGCTGTTGCGGCATGTCGGGCACCTACGGACATGAACTGCGCAATCTGGATACCTCACGGAAGATTTACGCGCAATCGTGGAAAGCTCGGGTGGAGCAAGATGCTGCGCAGGAGGGGGAAGTGCTGGCCACCGGCTATTCGTGCCGTAGTCAGGTCAAACGCCTTTCGGCAAGACAGCTTCGGCATCCCTTGCAGGTGCTATTAGAGAATCTGCGCTGAAAGCGAAAGGGACGAGGGCGATGAAGTGTGCGTATGCGCATAAACATTGAATCAATTCGAATATTCACGCAGCCATTCGTTCGCATACAACCTGCCACCGATTCGCATTGGCCACCGTCGCTCATTTATATTCAGACTTGCCAATAAGTCGCATTGATGCTTGCCAAGATGATCGCCTTATCTTAGATGGAGTAAATCGATTCTGAAAGATTGGCAGCGGTTAATGCTGATTTGAGCCGGGAAACTGACCCGTTTGGCCGCATAGTTTGCACCGAGAATTGGCCTTTGTTTAGAACGCAATTCTGCTTATGACCATAAGCAGGCGTTTGGAGTGATCGACGTGGCATTACTAGGCATTGTTCGACGGTGGCACTTTCGTGACCGGGCCCCATTGCTAGAGATCGCCAGACTCTCAGGTATCTCTCGCAATGACCAGGCGTTACCTCCGTGCCGAAACCATTTAGCCAGGCGATGCAGAAAGAGGCCCACGGAGTTCTCTGGACAAGTACATCTCAAACCCTCGGCCTGGTTGAAGACCGATGCGGCCAAGACACGCAAGCAACGTCGTACGTTAAAACAGCGCCATTGGAGCTGCGAACGTTAACTTATGAGGGAGCGTACGATCCAGTCGCCGCCTTCGCCAGGCACTGGAAGATGGATAAATTGCAGAGGGGCCAATTCTGCGAAAAAATCAATACATTGTCAGTAGAAGGTGCCCACTAGTGTTTGTTATTTTCATGCGGATAATTTGCAGTCGATCCTAGGCTCTTCAAATATGGCGGCTACTGGCCGGCAGGCGACTTCGGATCTTACGCATGTTCCCTGGGTTTTCCCAGCGCTCCTCGTCTGTATGAAACGAACATAGGACGAGGCAAAAAAACGTCCATTTTCAGAAGCTCATGTGAGTTCGGTAGACGCGTCAAACACCGAATTGGCGAGATGCTTAACTGCAAGGTCAACGAATGCGCGCAGACGATTCAGCCGCCTGAGGTCGCGATGGTAGCCCATCCAGATCTCGCGATGCGGCGGCTCCACGCCCAACTCCAGCCGGCGGATGCCAATAACCTGATCGCCCAGTGGGCGCGGCAGCACCGCAATGCCCATCCCCATCGCACACATCTGCGCCTTGATGTTCCGATTGTTCGATTGCAATGCGACCCCAGCGTTCGGGAACATCTCCCTCAGCCATGCGGTATCCGGAAAAGTCCCGCTGAAAGTATCGGGGGTGATCAGGCGGATCCCGCTGCCGTCGCCGACGACCGGGTCGGGGCTGGCGGTGGCCACATAGACGCCATAGCGCATCCTGAGCAACCGTCTTTGCACGGTGTCCTGTTCCTCGAAGGGAACGATGCGGAAGGCTACGTCGGCCTCGCGCTGCGCCAGGTTGAACAGGCGCGTTCCGGTGAGCACCTCGATCTCGACCAAGGGATAGCTGGCCGCATATTCAGCCAGCACCGGCGGCAATACATAGGCGCCGAACCAGTCGGCGGAGGTAACTCGCAAGGTGCCGTCCAGCGTTCGCTGCTTCCCGGCCAGCCGCCGTTCCATCGCCAGTGCTCCCTCCTCGATTTGTTCGGCCAGCGGAAGAACCCCCATGCCTTCTTCGGTCAGGACGAAGCCGTCGGCCGTCCGTTGGAAAAGCACTTGCCCCGTGGCTTCCTCCAAGGCGCGCAGCCGCCGCCCAATGGTCGGGTGGCTAAGATGCAGTGAGCGTGCGGCGGCGCCGAGCGTGCCTGTACGCGCTACGGCCAGAAAGATCCTGACATCGCTCCACTCCATATCACTCCCTTACAAAATTGAACGGATGGTGTTCATTATATTCAGTTGATGAACAATATCGAACTTTGCGACACTACGCTCCGTTGCATGTCATACGGCCGGCTTCAGTCGCCAACTAGCCGCTCCGTTTCAATGGAGCGAGCCTATCGAGGGAGTAAATCACATGGAAATCGGAATAATCGGCCTTGGTGCGATGGGCCGCGAAATCGCACGCAACCTGGTGGCGGCCGGACATACCGTCATCGCGTGGAACCGCTCAGGCGGAAATGTCGAGGGCGTGCATATGGTAGATACGCCTGCGCAGGCATTGCAGGCCGACATGGCATTGACCATGTTGTCCGAGGACTCGGCTATCCGTGGCGTGCTGATGGAGGGCGACATGCTGGCGCAGGCACGGCCGGGCCTGGTACATGTGGTGGCGTCCACCATCTCGGTCGCATTTGCGCAGGAACTGGCGGACCATCATCGCGCCAGAGGCGTTGCTCTCGTGGCGGCGCCGGTCTTGGGAAGGCCGGATGTGGCCGCCCGGGCGGAACTCAACATTCTCGTGGCCGGAGCCCCGGACGCGATCGGCAAGGTCAAGCCGGTGCTGGAGACGATTGGCAAGCGCATCTGGCACATGGGTGAGGACCCTCACATGGCCTATGCCGCCAAACTGGCCTGCAACATGATGATTACCTTCGCGATCGAAGCAATGGCCGAAGCGGTCGTGCTTACCGAAGCGCATGGCGTCCCTCGGGAACGCTTTCTTGAACTGATCCTCGGAACTCTCTTCGGCAGCCGGCCTTACCAGACCTACTCCAGCAACATTATCAAGAACGAGTACCAGCCAGGCTTCAAGGCCACTCTGGGCCTGAAGGATCTGCGCCTGGCGAAAGAGGCCGGCAGGAATACCAACGGCAACCTGCCAATGCTCGACATCGTTCATGCGCGCATGCAGGCCGCAGTGGATGCCGGCTACGGTGACCATGACTGGTCGGCGATGGCGAGAGCGACTCTGGGCGGACAATAGAAGACGCGGTCGCATTGGCTGTCATGACCAAACCAGGCGCCATGCGCCGATGCACCGTTTTAATCGTTTGCGTTGCCCCTGAATTCAACAAAAGGACAATCATGAAATACCGCGATTCACTATCATCGCACCAGCTACTTGCCCTGTACATCTTGCTTGCCCTGTGCCTGCTGCTGCAATGTGCGGCGTACGCGGCTGCCCCGTTGGCGCGCACGTCGGCACCGGGGTTCTACCGTTTCATGATGGGCGGGTTCGAGATCACCGCGCTCAATGACGGCACGCTGGAATTGCCGGTCGACCAGTTCCTCATCAACACCACTCCCCAAAAAATCAACGACGCGCTGGCCGCGCACTACCTGGAGAGCCCGCTTGAAACCTCCTATAACGCTTTCCTGATTAATACGGGAACCAAACTCATCCTGATCGACACCGGTGCCGGCAACATCTTCGGCCCGCGTCTCGGGAAGCTGGCAGCAAACATGCGCGCCTCGGGCTACACCCCGTCTCAAGTGGACGAGATCTACATCACACATATGCACGCGGACCATATCGGCGGGCTGACGACGGATGGAGAAATGAACTTTTCCAATGCGATCATCCGCGCTAATCGGAAGGAACTCGACTACTGGCTGAGCGAAGCGAACATGGCCAAGGCGCCTGAGGGCAATCGCGGCGACCAGAAAGGGACCTACCGCCGCGCCATGACAATCATGGCTCCCTACGTCAAGGCTGGCCGGATGCGTCCGTTTGACGGCGAGGCAGAACTGAGTCCCGGCATCCGGGCATATCAAAGCGCCGGACATACACCTGGGCACGTGGGCTACATGATCGAGAGCCAGGCAAATCGGCTGATGGTCGTGGGTGACATTATCCATGTCGCGGCCATTCAGTTCCAGGATCCGACGGTCTCCGTTGCGTTCGACAGCGACAGCAAACAGGCCGAAAAGGAACGCCTCAAGGAATTCACCAGCATCGCGGATGGCAAGCTATTGTTCGCCGCCGCTCACATCCCCTTTCCCGGGTTGGGCCGGCTGCAGGCGAAACCGCAGGGCTTCCAATGGGTTCCCATCAATTACTCGGCGGGGAAGTAATCTCGGCCGTCGTTATCCGGACTTGCAACCAGGCAGCCGAATATCGTAAAGCCCGTTAAGTGGGCTTTTTCACTTTTTTGAGATGACGGCTCCAGGCCGATAGCGGACCACCGTGACGTAAGGCTTGGCACCATGGCTGCGGCCATGCCTGCTCCTGACAGCAGTGAAGATCGGAAGATTGAATTCCCGATCACCATGACCTGACAAGGCCCTGGGAAGGTCAGCCGATAGTGGGAAAGACCTGCTTATCCAGGAGGAGCAGGGCTATGGCGACACCTTCCAGTTTCTGCGCATGGTGGCTTGGGCACGCCAGCGTAGTGGTGCGCGCATCATCCTGGAAGTCAATGCGGATAGCTACCCGCTGGCCACACGTTACGCGGGATATGACGACATCATCCCTTTGGGGACGATTCCGCCGGCGTCCGACTTCCATTGCGAACGGATGAGCTTGCAGCAATCGCGGCGGCAGAGCTTGCCGCTTGTCGCGCGAGCGAGGCCTCCATGGCCAATCCCGACTCCGGCGAAGCAGCTTGTCTGTCAGGTCTGCAACGAAAGAAATCGCCGCATTCTCCGTAAAGTTTCCTGATTATAAAGTGCCCGCAAATGCCGGTACATCGGGTCGCCGGGTTCTGCCACATGCCTGCGCAAGGCTGTATATATTTTTTCTCTGCCTGTTACGCGGGTGCGAATGGCATGCACAGCATGCTGTCTTACGCGAGGTGTATCGCTACGCCGCTACGCAGGCCGACCAGACCGGCGGATACTCCATGCGGTCTTACGCTTTTGTTAGACGCAACTCCGGGTCGGGGCAACGCTGAGGCGGAAGTCCTGTGCTCACCCTCATTCTGTTCTTCATAAAAAAACTTCGCGCCTTTCCTGAACGTTATCCACATACGCCCATGCCCAGCAAACTGATCAGAAAACAACCACGTCCTTCTCAACGACAAGACATCCTCAAAACTGCCAAGAACCTGAAGATGGCCCGCTCTGCCCATGCCTACGTACGCGGCAGCACGCTGCGCTTTTATGACTGGCTCAATGAAGTCAAGTCGACCAGTCTGCCGGAGGGGCCGGCCATCTGGATTTGCGGCGATTGCCATATCGGTAATCTGGGGCCGGTCGCCAATTCCGACGGCAAGATTGAAATCCAGATCAGGGATTTCGACCAGACCGTGATCGGCAATCCATCGCATGATCTGATTCGCCTGGCGCTTTCGCTGGCGATGGCGGCGCGCAGCTCCGATCTTCCGGGCGTCATCACGGCCAAGCTGATGGAGGTGCTGGTACAGGGCTACGAGTCGGCGTTTCTGGCAGAAGCCGACGCCAAGGTCGGCAAGAAACCCAAATCCGTTCGCGTTGCGCTCAAGAGCGCGCATCGTCGCACCTGGCAAGAGCTGGCCAGGGAGCGCGTTGAAGGAAAGACGGTGCGCATTCCGCTGGGAAAACGTTTCTGGCCGGCGTCCAAGCATGAGCGCCAGGTCATCGGAGAACTGTTTCAGGAAGCCGATGCCCAGGAACTGGTGACCTCCTTGCGCCACCGTTCCGATTACGCCAAGGTCAAGATGCTCGATACCGCCTACTGGATGAAGGGCTGCAGTTCGCTCGGCTTTCTGCGCTTTGCCGTGCTGCTCGACGCCGGTGGTCAGGCGGTCGAGCAAAGCGATCTGTGCCTGTTCGACATCAAGGAAGCGGTGACCGCCGCCGCCCCGCGCTACCGCAATGCCAGCATGCCGCGCGACAATGCCGAGCGTGTCGTCGAAGGCGCGCGCCAGCTTGCCCCGCATCTGGGGATGCGCATGAAGGCGGCGCGTGTGCTGGACAAGCCGGTCTTCATGCGCGAGTTGCTGCCGCAGGATCTCAAGCTGGAGATCGATCACGTCAGCGAAGCGGAGGCGATTCGCGCGGCGCGCTATCTGGCGCGCGTGGTCGGCCTGGCGCATGCCCAACAGATGGATGAACCCACCAAAGCCGCATGGAGCGCGGAACTGGCGCGCCATCGCTCCAGGACGCTGGAGGTGCCGTCCTGGCTGTGGAGCAGCGTGGTTGATCTGGTCGCCAGTCACGAGCGCGCCTATCTTGAGCATTGCCGCCGCTATGCCCTGGCTGAACAGCCGATTGAGTTCTGAGCGCCTTGCGCGGCGTGAGCCTTGATTTGCGCGCAAGCTAGCTGATTTGCCATTTCGCCGGGACGACTACGAGCCCATGAGGATTGCGCCTACATCTACTTGCCCGGTTTGAGCGCAGGATCACGCGTCATCTCCGGCATCGCATCGGGAAGCATTCCGATGTCCCTCCAAGTAGATCGTGAAAAGGAAATCAACATGTTGAGTCTGAACAAGCATCCGGATGCCGTGGGCCTGCGCGCCGCAAGCCTGCCTGCAATCGCTGGAAACGCCGAAGGCGCAGCTGAACTGCCGCAGCAGATCGCCGCCGAAGAGGCGCACCGGATCGAAGCGCACAACGCCAAGATCAAGCGGCGTCAGGAATCAATCGCCAGCTGGCCTGTGACCAGCCTCAGCAGCAAGCGACAGGCAGTTGCGCAGGAGGAAGCGGCGGATAAGCAACATCCCGACGATCAGCCTCAAGAGAAATAAACGCAGCATCAGGGCCGGGCAGGGCAGGAGCGACGGCGCCGGTAATGCCATTCCGGTGCGCCGCGCACCAGCGCGGCACGAAGTCGGTTTGATCGCTTGCTTCAAAATAGACCGTTTGGTAAAAAATAAATAATAATTAAACGCAAGTAATTGATTATTAGAGACTAATTTTTATGGCATGACGATTGCTAAGAAACAGGTGAGCACGCGTGACCCACCTTTCTAGCGAGGCAATCATGAATGTCGGCATCTTCATTCCCATCGGCAACAACGGCTGGCTGATTTCGGAAAACGCTCCTCAGTACAAGCCCAGCTTCGAGCTGAACAAGCAGATCGTGCAATCGGCCGAGCACTACGGCGTCGATTTCGCGCTGTCGATGATCAAGCTGCGCGGCTTCGGCGGCAAGACCGAGTTCTGGGATCACAACCTGGAATCCTTCACGCTGATGGCCGGGCTGGCGGCGGTGACCAGCAAGATCAAGCTGTTTGCCACCTCGGCCTCGCTGGTGATGCCGCCGGCCATCGTCGCGCGCATGGCCTCCACCATCGACTCCATCTCCAACGGCCGCTTCGGTCTCAATCTCGTCACCGGCTGGCAGCGTCCCGAGTATTCGCAAATGGGCATGTGGCCGGGCGATCAGTTCTTCGGCAATCGCTACGAATACCTGTCCGAATACATACAGGTGCTGCGCGATCTGTGGGGCGAGGGCAGATCGGATTTCAAGGGCGCGCATTTCCAGATGGATGATTGCCGCCTGAGTCCGCGGCCGCAAGCCGACATGAAAGTGATCTGCGCCGGCCAGAGCGATGCGGGCATGGAGTTTTCCGCAAAACACGCCGACTACAATTTCTGCTTCGGCAAGGGCATCAACACGCCCAAAGCGTTTGCGCCGGCCGCCGAAAAACTGATTCAGGCCACCGCCAGAACCGGCCGCCATGTCACCACTTATGTGCTGATGATGGTGATTGCCGATGAAACCGACGAAGCCGCGCGCGCCAAATGGGAGTACTACAAGGCCGGCGCCGATCAGGAGGCGATTGCCTGGCTCGGCCAGCAAAGCGCGGTCGACACCCGTTCCGGCAGCGATACCAATGTGCGGCAGATGGCGGATCAGGCCTCGGCGGTGAACATCAATATGGGTACGCTGGTGGGTTCTTACGCCAGCGTCGCGCGCATGCTCGATGAAGTGGCCGAGGTGCCCGGCACCGAAGGCGTGCTGCTGACCTTCGACGATTTTGTCGGCGGCGTGCAGGCGTTTGGCGAACGGATTCAGCCGCTGATGCAAAGCCGCATGCATATCGATACCCCGGTCGCCAGTCGCGCCACCGCGACCCAACTCACGGCCGCCTGAGGAGCGCGCATGACTGAGTCCGCTACCCCGCAAAGAAACGCCACGCTGCATTCCGATGTCGCCGTTGGCGCTCCCGTGCTGCCGGGCATGCCGCCGCCGCTGGTGGTGCCGGCGCGGCCGGAACCTTTGGCGATGGCGCGCGGCGCCACGGCGCTGATCGTGGTCGACATGCAGAACGCCTATTCCACAGCAGGCGGCTATGTCGATACCGCCGGCTTCGATATCTCCGGCGCGCGCGGCGTGATCGGCAATATCGCGCGCGCGGTGGAAGCGGCCCGCGCCGCCGGCATCCTCATCGTCTATTTACAGAACGGCTGGGACGCCGATTACGTCGAAGCCGGCGGCCCCGGTTCGCCCAACTGGTACAAGTCGAATGCGCTCAAGACCATGCGCCGTCGCCCAGAATTGCAGGGGCGCTTTCTGGCCAAGGGCGGCTGGGATTACGCACTGATCGATGCACTCAAGCCGCAGGCCGGCGACATCGTGGTGCCGAAGACGCGCTACAGCGGTTTCTTCAACAGCGTACTCGACAGCACGCTGCGCGCCCGCGGCATCCGCAATCTGGTGTTCACCGGCATCGCCACCAATGTCTGTGTCGAGTCCACCTTGCGCGATGCCTTTCATCTGGAATATTTCGGCCTGATGCTGGAAGACGCGACGCATGAACTGGGCGGGCCGGCGATTCAGGCTGCCGCCGTCTACAACATAGAAACCTTCTTCGGCTGGGTCTCCACGGTGGACCAATTCTGCGCCGCGCTGGCGGCTGAAAGCGAGACCGGCACACGCTGAAATTTCACTTCTGATTTTCTATTACCGCATCCCCTCAACAACAAGGAACTGCAATGCCAAAACAAGCGCTCATCCCTGCCGGCAGCGGCACACCCATCGCTCCCTTCGTACCGGGCATTCTGGCCGAAGGCTTCGTGTTCGTGTCCGGCACCTTGCCCTTCGACAAAGACAATAATGTGGTGCACGTGGGCGACGCGGCGGCCCAAACGCGCCATGTGCTCGACATCATCAAGTCGGTGCTGGCCGAAGCCGGCGGCACCATGGATGACGTCACCTTCAACATGATCATGCTGAAAGACTGGGCCGATTACGCGGCCATCAACACGGTCTACGCCGAGTATTTCGCCAACGTGAAGCCGGCGCGCTATTGCATACAGTGCGGCCTGGTGAAACCCGATGCGCTGGTCGAAATCGCCTCGATCGCCAACGTCGGCAAAAAGACCTGAGCCGATCATGCGCAGCGCGACGGTGAATGGCCTGACCTACGATGTGCATGATCCGCATGACTTGCGTGCGGATCAGTGCGCGGTGCCGACGGTATTGCTGTCTTCCGGGCTGGGCGGCGCAGCCGGGTATTGGCAGGCGCAATGGCCGGCGCTGCTGGCGGCAGGCTATCGCGTCATCGTCTACGATCATCGCGGCACCGGCCGCAGCAAAGGTGCGCTGCCGCAGCCTTATTCGATTGCCGACATGATGCAGGACGTGATCGACATTCTCGATCACAGCGGTACCGCCAGCTGCCACATGGCTGGTCATGCGCTGGGCGGGTTGGTGGCCCTGCAACTGGCGCTGAGTGCGCCGCAGCGCATCGACAGCCTGTTGCTGATCAACGCCTGGGCGCGGGTGGCGGCGCATACCCAGCGCTGTTTTGCCGCGCGTCTGGCGCTGCTGGATGCCTGCGGCGCACGCGCCTATGTCGAGGCGCAGCCGCTGTTTCTCTATCCCGCCGCCTGGAGCGAGGCGCATCTTGCACAGATCTCGGCGGAAGTGGAGCACGCCTGCGCGCATTTCCCCGGCGCCGATGTTCTGCACGCCAGAGTGGCGGCGCTCAAGGCCTTCGACGTCGAGCAGCGTCTGGGCGAGATCAGCGTGCCGGTCTGGCTCGCCGCATCGCGCGACGATGTGCTGGTGCCGTGGACCGCGTCGCAGCGTCTGGCAGATCGCCTGCCCAATGCCAGTCTCGAATTGTCGCCGGCCGGCGGCCATGCCCACAATGTCACCTGCGCCGATGCGTTCAATCGCAGCATGCTGGCGTTTCTGGCTGCTCTCGATTCATCGCGGCAGGCGACAGCAGGCGTTCGATCCTGCTGACTTGAAAGGAAGCACATCATGGCTACCGTACTGGCGCCGGCATCCTCGGATGCAATTTCATCGAGCCCTGCGCAGTCGCTGCCTGGTCTGATGGCGGCCATTGCGGAACCGTTGTCGTCGGCTGCCACGGCGCCCGGCAAGGATGAATTTCGCCATGCCATGACGCGCCTGGGGACTGCGGTGAACATCGTCACCACTGACGGCCCCGGCGGGCGTGCGGGTTTTACTGCCTCGGCCGTGTGCAGCGTGACGGACTCGCCGCCGACTTTGCTGGTCTGTCTCAATCGCAGCGCCTCGGTGTATGCGGCCTTCGATGTCAATGGCGTGCTGTGCGTCAACGTGCTGGGCGCCGGCCAGCAGGCGTTGTCGAATCTGTTCGGCGGCAAGACTGCGATGGGTGAACGCTTTGCCGCCGCGCAGTGGCACACCCAGGCGAGCGGCGCACCGCTGCTGCAGGGTGCTCTGGTGTCCTTCGATTGCCGCATCGTCAACCGCACCAGCGTCGGCACGCACGATGTCTTGTTCTGTGAAGTGCAGGCGATCGCGCTCGGCGATGCGGCGCGCGGGCTGGTCTACCTGGATCGCCGCTATTACGAACTCGGGGAATGATCAGTAGCAGCGCTGCATGCGCGAATCAGCCGATTCAGGGCCAAGATCGTGCGGCAGTCTCCGCCTGAAAATGAAGAGGAGTGAAGCGCTGCTATCCGGAAGTCGCGCGCGTGAGCACGCCATGCAGCACGATGTGCTGGACGTTGGCCACGGCCTGTTCGAAAAATGCCGGCTCATCCAGCGTGCGGCCGGTGAGCGCATGCACCTGCACGCTGAAGTCGGCGTAATGCTGCGTGGTCGACCACAGCGCAAACAGAAAATGATGCGGCTCGACCGGCGCCAGGCGGCCGTCCGCCACCCAGGCGCGGATCACTTCCGACTTGGCTTCCACCAGATCGCGCAATTCATGTCCCAGTTCATCGTGCAGCAAGGGCGCGCCCTGCAGCACCTCCATGCAAAACAGACGCGAGGCCTCGGGGTTGTCGCGCGAGTTCGCCAGCTTGCCGCGAATGTAGTCGCCGATGGCCTGCTCCGGGTCCTGATCGGCCTGAAACGCTCTGAGCGGCGCCAGCCAGACCGCCAGCAAATCGCGCAGCACGGCCAGATACAAGTCTTCCTTGTTGGGAAAGTAATACAGCAGATTGGTCTTCGACACGTCGGCACGCTGCGCCACCTGATCCAGACTGGTGCCGTGCAGGCCGAAGCGTGAGAACAAGGCCAGGGCTGCGCTGGTGATGCTCTCGCGCTTGGCTTCGATCTGGCGCTGGCGGCGGCCGATGGCGGCTTCGCTCCGTACGGCGGGCGCTCTCTCGGCGCGCTTGCGCGGCGCCGCTTTGGCTGCCAGGCGCGGCCGTTTGGCAGGAGCCGCCGCTGCCAGGCCGGCAGTGGCATCGTCCGGAACGGTGGCGGAGAGCGTTTGATCGGCCGCCGGGCGTCTGGTCTTGGGCATGCTGGTGATGCTCCTTTTGATGTACGTAGATTCGGTCGCCTGCCGTTGCCACGGCGTGCAGGCTGCACTATACCTCCCGCTGCGCGGGAAAGGAATTGGCGGGCGCAGTCTCTTTTCGTCCTACAAGGAAAACAAGTTTCCTCTGACGGTAGCCGGCAGCGCGAGCAGGTAATCTACAGTCAGCCTGCCATTTGCCCCGATGAAATGAAGTGGAAAAATGGCAGGCCGAGGGCAGGTAATAAGAACAGTGAAGAACAGTGAAATGCGGCGCCGAAATGCCGTGCCATGCAGTGCAATCTCAGAGAAATCAATAATCAGGTTTCAAATCTTTTCGATTCTTGACCCCGCGTCGGATATACAGCGGTGAAATGCCCTCTGATCCCGATTCTCCATCCCGATTCAGGACAGTACATGAACGACAACAACAATTCCGCGCCCGCCAGCGATCCGTCCAATGATCCCTCCAGTCGGGCCACGCCGCCTTTTCCCGTGACGCTCGCCCATAAAACAATGGCGACATCTGCCGGCAGCGCCGCAGCAAAATCAGGATTGCGTGCCGGCGCCGGTCTGCTGGTCGGCGGCGCAGTGGCAGGCGGTCTGGGTCTGCTGTTTGCCAAGCGACGCACCAATCAGAAAAAACAGGCGCAACAGCAGAAGTCCGGCGCCGCCGCAAGCGCCGCGCGTCCCTTGTCGATTTCCAAAGACAGTCCCTATTCCAGTTCCGCCGCGCTGGCGGCATCACGGCCGCCTTTGCCGAAGGCGCCTCGCGCGGCGCCCGACAAGAATACGTCTGCACGCAAGACTACTGCCAATAAATCAAAGAACAGCGGGCAGCACGGCAAAACGCAAAGCGACATGCCGGCGCAGATCGCCAGGGCAGTGACGCTGATTCTGCCGCTGGTGGCAGCACATCAGGAGCGGCGCCGGCATGAGCGCGAAAAACAGGATGAGCATGACAAGAAAAAGGAGGAAGTCGTCAACGTGCTCAAGGAGCAGGTCGAAGCCATCCCCGCCTCGCACGCGAGGGCGCCGGTCGCGACGATAGATGGCAAGACGCGCGTACAGCGCATGGGCCAGTTATGCATGGCGGCGGTGAACGCCTGGCTGGAAGATTTCGCGCCCAGCATGGGCGCGGCGATTGCCTACTACACCATCTTTTCGATTGCGCCGATGCTGGTCATCGCGATTGCGGTGGCCGGCATGATCTTCGGCCAGGATGCGGCGCAGGGCGAAATCGTCAACCAGATCGGCAGCATCGTCGGCAACGAAGGCGCGGCAGCCATTCAGAGTCTGTTGCTGTCGGTGAGCAAGCCCACCGACGGCATCATTGCCACCGCACTCAGCGTGGTGACGCTGGCGGTCGGCGCCACGGCGGTGTTCGCCGAACTGCAAAGCGCGCTTGATCGCATCTGGCGCATGCCCGCCATCGCCCGCAAGACCGGCATCTGGAATCTGCTGCGCACTCGCCTGTTGTCGTTCGGACTGATTCTGGGCCTGGGCTTCGTGCTGATCATTTCCCTGATTGTCAGCGCCGGTCTGGCAGCGATAGGCAAATGGTGGGGCGGCTGGTTCGAAGGCTGGCAGATCGTGCTGCAACTGCTCAACTTCGTGATTTCCTTCGTGGTGTTTGCCGGCCTGTTTTCGGTGATCTACAAATTCATGCCGCGCGTGACGCTGTCATGGCACGACGTCTGGATCGGCTCGGTGGTGACCACGGTCTTGTTCATCATCGGCAAATATCTGATCGGCCTGTATCTGGGCCGCACCGGCATGGCTTCCGGTTTCGGCGCCGCCGGTTCGTTCGCGCTGCTGCTGGCGTGGATTTATTACTCGGCGCAGATCTTTCTGCTGGGCGCGGAATTTACCTGGATCTATGCCAACAACTTCGGCTCCAAGGCCAAGCGCGCACGGCGTGCCGAACAGGCGCGCACACCCGCGCCGGAGATAGTCGGCCTCTGAATCTTGGGCAGGCGGGAAGTGAAGCTGGAGAGGGGAAAGTCCGACGATCTGAGAATCTGTTTTGTCATGCAGCTGCCGGCATGCTGGCAGCTGCCATCGCGGTAGAGTGGGCCAGCCAATCGCGGATGGTGCGTACCAGCGTGCCGGCATAGTCGGCGGCATCCACGGGCTTGACCACATACGCGGAGGCGCCGGCCAGCTCGGCGCGCTGCCGATCCGATGCTTCCGATGAGGAAGAAAAAACAATGATAGGCACCGCTGCAGTCGCCGGGTTCAGGCGCAGCATGCGTACCAGTTCCAGGCCATCCATCATGGGCAGGTGCGGATCGATCAGGATCATCGAAGGCATATCCTGGGTGTCGCTGCGACGACGTCCATTCACCAGCGAACGCATTGCCGTTTCGGCACTGTCACAACCGCGGAAGGCGCATTCGATCTTGTTACGCCAGAGCGTGAAGCGCGCCAGTTCAATGGCTTCTGCGCTGGCATCGATCATCAGGATTGTCGGGAGGTTCATACAGGTTGTTTCCAGGCTGCTTACTCTGTGTACGTAGATTGCCTGTTCACGTGCGGAGCGGCTATAGGGGATTTCCTGAGAGTAAATGTTGCCGCGAGTGCATGGGCCGTGTGCCTTGTCAGCTCGGGTAGAAGCGGCCGCCGGATATGAAGGCTCGGCTTCGACCGGCGCGTGAATGCAGAGCGCTTTGCGCGGCGCGTTAGGCCCCTCAGATGAATCTTTTGCCGGCGCCTGCGATCGCCACAGCTGCGACGCATGCACCGGCATTTCAGGTATTGATAATTTCTCCGCCGTTAGGATGCAGCACCTGGCCGCTCATGTAGGCCGCGCCTTCAGTCGCCAGAAACAGATAGCAGGGGGCAATCTCATCGGGCTGGCCTGGCCGTTTCATCGGCACCTGAGCGCCGAATTGTGAAACTTCCTCGGCCGGGAAACTGGCCGGGATCAGCGGCGTCCAGACCGGCCCCGGCGCCACCGCATTGACATGCACGCCGGATTTGACCAGTTGCTGCGCCAGTGAACGCGTGAAGGCCACGATGGCGCCCTTGGTCGCCGCGTAATCCAGCAGATGCGCGCTGCCGCGATAGGCGGTGACCGACGTGGTGTTGATGATGCGCGCGCCGCGTGCCAGATGCGGCAGGGCGGCCTGTACCATGTAGAACATGGAGAAGATATTGGTGCGGAAAGTCTTTTCCAGCTGCTGCTCTGAAATGTCCAGAATATTCTCTTGCGGATATTGTTGCGCGGCATTGTTGATCAATACGTCGATCTTGCCGTAGCGCGCGATCACCGCGGCCACTGCCTCGCGGCAAAAGCGCGGGCTGCCGACATCGCCGCGCAGCAGTATGCATTCCGCACCGGCCTGTTCCACCTCATCGCGGGTGCGATGCGCATCCGCTTCTTCATCCAGATAACCCAGCGCCAGGCTGGCGCCTTCGCGGGCAAACAACAGTGCTACCGCATGGCCGATGCCGCTGTCGCCGCCGGTGATCAATACCACCTTGCCTTCCAGTTTGCCGATGCCGGGGGGTGCGCCCAGCGGCTCGCTGCGCGGGCGCGGCACCATCGCCGCCTCCTCGCCGGGCTGATGCGTCTGATGTTGCGCAGGTAGCAGGGCGGGATTGTCGGTGGTGGCGGTAATGGTGATGTTCATCGCGTGCTCCTGGCGCCGTCGGAATCGGATTTGTCTCACCATAAATGTACGCGCGCGCCAGCAGGCGCGGCATCGGACAGCATCCCGGCCTGCTGTAAGAATTGGAGAATTGGATAGCGAGTCGCTATCAAAGAATCGCTGCCTGGCACGACAGCGGGCAAGGCAGGTATCTGCCCTTCAGGCCAGCGGTGCAGTTGCCGGATCTTCCGGCCGCCAGGCAGACAAGGTGTCGCCGAAACCGCCGCGGGCCTTGCTGGCAATACGCGCGCTGGTGTTGACGCGCGGCGAGGCGCTCCAGGCGATGCGGGCGCCGGCCGCGATCAGCAGATCGACAATCGCCACGTCTTCGCTGCAGGCCATCGGCGGAAAGCCGCCCACGCTTTTGTAGGCCCGGGCCGAGATGCCGAAGTTGGCGCCGTGAATATGCCGATGGCCTTCGCGATCAAAATAGCTCGTGCGGAAGTGCTCTTGCAGCTGCGGCGAATGCTCGCTCCAGTCATCCACGCAAATGGTGCCGCAGACGGCATCCGCATTGAGTTCCAGCAGTAATTGCGCCGCCAGCCAGTCCGGCGCCACCAGACTGTCGGCATCGGTAAAGGCCAGCCAGCGCGCGCCCGCCGCCAGCAAACGGCTGGCGCCTGCAGCGCGCGCCATGCCTACATTGCGTGCCTGCAAGGCAATGATCTCCACCTGATGGCTGCGCGCGATGAGCGCGGAGCGGTCAGTGCATGCATCCAGCGCCACGATGATGCGCACCGCTTCGTTGAGCGCCGGATGCCGGGCGGCGAGGTGCATCGCGCTCAGGCAGGCCGACAGGTATTGTTCCTCGTTATGCGCCGGGATCACCACGCCTATCATGCCGGGCCTCTCAGCTCGGGCGCGCGGCAGCCGGCAGCGGCGCGCGCATCCACAGATCCAGCACGAAGTCGGCATCTTCGTAACGCGCTTCCTGGCGCAGGCCCGGGGCTTGTCCGAGCGCGGCATGAATCGCATCCGTCTCTTGCAGGCGATCATCGAAGGGACGTTTCCAGTGGCAGGCCAGCAGGTAACCCTGAGGGCTGAGACTATCCATGAGCTTCGCTGCCAGCAGCGTGGTCTGGTCCGCGGTGAGGTAGTAACAGAATTCGCTGAGCACAATCAGATCGAATTGCGGATGCTCTACGGCGCCGCTCCACCATTGTTCCGGCACGCTCTGCTGCAGGATTTCTACGTGGGCCAGTGCAGCACTTTTCTCGCGTGCGATCTGCACCGCCTGATCGCAAAAGTCCGACGCCGTCAGGCGTTCGCAACGGCGCGCCAGCTCCAGCGTCAGTTCGCCGTTGCCGCAACCGGGTTCGCAAATGTGGCTGAAATGCGGCTTGGGCAGCAAGGCCAGAAGAATGGCGCGCTTGCGCTGTTCGTACCAGCTGTCGACGGCATGCCAGGGATCGGCGCTTTCGGCATAGAGCCGCTCGAAGTGCGCCGCCGGCCTGCCGCCGGTTTGCGCGCTTGAAAAGTCCGGGGACGAAAATGCGGATGGGATGTTCATGTGAAATACACCTCGTAGGGCCTGATGAAATGTTCCAGCACTTCGCGCGGCAAAACCGGCTCGTTGCCGCTTGATGGGTCTGCGCTGATCTGACTGTGAAAACAATGAATGGCAGCACGCTTGCGCGCTTCCGTGGCCGGATCGAAATTCAGTCTGCGGGCGCGCGCCCAGGGCAGATCGCCGCGCGCCGGCTGCGCCCAGTGCCAGGCCCAGATCGGCACTTCCACCAGCTTGCAGCCCAGTTGCGCTTCCAGCGCGGCGCCAATGCGGCCGACCGCTTCGTGATCCGGATGCCCATCCAGTCGCCAGCTGGCGAATACCACGTCGGTCAGGCGCAGACGCTTTTGCAGCCAGCTCTGCAATTGCTGCTGGCGGCCGGCCACTTCACCGTCGGGAATACCGACCCGCATTACCTCGATCTGTGTATCGCTCAGGCATCGCAGCGCCGCTTCGGTTTCCATTTTGCGCATGTGCGGTAAGGCGCCGGCCAATGCCGACGACGGTCCATGACTCTTTTCGCCGTCGGTGACGGCGACCAGCACGACCTCGCGATGCAGGGTGCGCAGCTGGGCAATCAGGCCGCCGCAACCCAGCACTTCATCGTCGGGATGCGGCGCCAGAATCACCGCGCGCGAATGCGACGGCACCAGCAACTCCAGTTCGAGCGGCGGCAGCGCGGCCAGCTCAGGCGACGCCTGCCAAAGATGCTCGGCGGTGCCGGCATTGATATGGATATGGCGATCTAGATCTGCCATGGCTGTTCCTCGCTTTCGATGGCGAGCATCCCGAGCGCCTGCAGATCGCGTTCCGCGTGACTCTGGCGAATGAACACCGGCAGATCGGCCAGCAAGCGCGCGCTGTGGCGATCGGCGCAATAGAGGCCGGGGCCGAGTGCGCGGCCGCTATGCGTCAGCGCATGCTGTGCTGCATGCTCGGCCTGCAGCCGCACGCGCAGCGCGCCGCGCATTGCATCCGAGGCCGGGTTGGCATCAATCCACGCCGCCAGCTCGCGCAGCGCTGCGGCGCTGGCATGCAGGACCACTTCCAGCTGGCCGAGATGCGCCAGCGCGTGTGCATCGTTGCGACTTTTTAGCCAGTCTCTGGTACATCCGGCGAGGGCCGCGGCGGCACCGTGCCAGCACGCGGCGATACCCGCGCCGCCTTGCCAGAATCCGGCGCGGCTCAGATAAAAGCCGGCAGGGCCGACGGGGGTGCCGCGCACGTTTTTGAGTTGCAGTACGGAGGTGGCGGTGGCGGCCATGCCGACCGCCTTCCAGTCGTCCCCGACGATTTCAACTCCCTCCTGCGCAAGATCGACTGCCGCCAGACAGGAGCGTTGCCGCTGATCCCGATAGCCGATCAGTGCATGCGTGACGCTGGCCGCACCGGAGCACCACAGCTTTTCGCCATTCAGCATGAGGCTGTGTCCCGCCACGATGTCGCGCACTTGCAAGGCGCCGTCTTTCGACTCGGCGCACCACACGCCCCATACCGCATGCGGCGGCAGATCGTGGACCCCGGCTTCGGCCAGAATGGCCAGCGCATCCGTGTGCGCTTCAAACAGTTTGGCCAGACTCAGATCCTGTGCCGCCACCGCCGCCAGCATGCGCCAGCGTTGGAGCGTGCGGCCATGTCCCGGCAGCGGCAGATCGCCCATGCCATTGTCCACTAGCTGGCACAGCAATTCACCAACCAGCGCCGGCATGCCGGCTTGCGTGGCATGCGCGAGAGGCAGCCCCACCATGGCGTTCAGGGCGGCGATGGTCTGCGCTATGTCTTGCGCCGGAATGATTTTGCGAGCGGGTTTGTGCATGGTTTTCGGCAAGCCGGCTGAGGGTCGGAGGGCGGATAAGTGCGGCAGACGCTGCTCCATTTCTTTCCTGGAGGCGCTGCCGCAGCAACGCATGCCGCGATTATTGGCAAATGGCGACCTGTGCGATGTCGGCGAGCTCATGCATTTGCAGTAGGACAGACCCCCATAACGGCGCGCCGATGCGCAGATCGCCAATGGGCGCAGCCGCAATGAGCTCATCAAGAAGCGCCTACGCGTCCGACAGACGCGCCTGACGAGCTTAAAGGGCAAGCGCTGCTGACGGCGGGGGCGATGCATGCCTAGTCTTGCTGCTCAGCGCTGATCAACTGCCCTATGTTCGATAGCGCTCGATGATGCTCACCCATGCTCAGTTTTAGCCACCCCTTCGTTTTACTGAAAGGCAAGCCATGAAACCCGATGACCTAAATCCGCAGGCCCCTGTGATCTATGATTCCTCCTGCGAAATTCTTGAGCCCGATGAACATGAAGTCGAAGCCGGCCTGATTGCGGCCCTGACTGAAATTTCCGAAACCACTTTCAAACATTCCGGCCATGCCACGCGCAGCGTGCATGCCAAGAGCCACGGTTTGCTGCAAGGTGAAATCGAAGTCCTGCCGGGTTTGCCGCAGACCCTGGCGCAGGGCATGTTTGCGCAGCCCGGGCACTGGCCGGTAGTGATGAGGTTGTCGACGTCGCCCGGCGATGTGCTGGACGACAAGGTGTCGACGCCGCGCGGGCTGGCCTTGAAAGTGGTGGGCGTGCCGGGTGCAGCTGCTGCCCGCTTGCCTGGCAGCGAACAGGACGTGACGCAGGATTTCCTGATGATCAACGGGCCGGCATTTTCGGTAGCGGGCGCGGGCAAGTTTCTGTCCACACTGAAGTTGCTCGCCAAGACCACCGATAAGGCGCCGCAGTTGAAAAAGGCCTTCTCGGCTTTGCTGCGCGGCGCCGAGAGCATGCTGGAATCTGCCGGCAAGCAAAGCACGACCTTGATGTCCATGGGCGGCCATCCGGTGACGCACATACTCGGTGAAACCTTCTATAGCCAGGTGCCGCTGTTGTGCGGGCCTTATATGGTGAAAGCATCGATTGCACCGGTCTCGCCGGCCCTGAAAGCGCTGACCGGACAAGCGCTGGATATCGATGGCCGGCCGGATGGACTGCGTGACGCGGTCTGCGAATTCTTTGCCACTCAGGACGCCGAATGGGAGCTGCGTCTGCAACTGTGCACCGACCTCGAACGGATGCCGCTTGAAGACGCCTCCGTGGTCTGGCCGGAAGAGTTGAGCCCCTTCATTCCGGTCGCGCGCATTCGCGTGCCGCGCCAGCAGGCCTGGAGCGATGCGCGCTCCAAGGTGGTGGACGACGGCATGTCGTTCAGCCCCTGGCATGGTCTGGCGGCGCATCGTCCGCTCGGTTCGGTGATGCGTGTACGCAAGGCGGCCTATGTCATGTCGGCGCGTTTTCGCAGCGAACACAATGGTCGTTCGACAGCCGAGCCGACGCAGCTTGAACCGTTTCCCGATTGAGATGGATTCACCGTGCCTGGGCCGCCGCGGAGAAATTTTATTTCGAATCCCAGGCACACCGTTCAAGCGCGCCGCTCGCTCAAACTTCAGCTCATCCGCCCGACTTTGCGCGGCATGCGGGTCACCGGCTGATGAGCTGAGGTTAGTCCCGGATCCGGGTCAAAGAGCCGTCTTGTATTTCACGCAGACGCCGACAGCAACATAGTGCTTACACCGACGCGCGCTGCCGACGACAACCGACAGCCAGAGCTGGCCGCCTTGGCTAGCATGTACGCCTGACGTCGAAAAAGAAGTTACTCATGATTCACGCAGGCTGAGGTATCGGGTCTGTCGGAATGTGAGGTGCTTCCTCGGCCAAGAGTGAACATAGATCAACAGACGATCTCAATCCACGACATCAATCGGGACTGATCGCCACCTTCCAGGAGAAGACAATGAAACTTAAATTGATTGCAGTGATTGCAGCCGGCGCCTTTGGCATCAGCGCCCATGCGCAAACCACGACCAGCCCGTCAGGCACCGGCGCAGGGAGTACGCAGCCCGGCGCAACGCAACCGGGCGTGCCGGGCACTTCCGGCAGGATGGGTGCTGCAGGCAGCGGCACGAACGGAACAAGCGGCACCAACGGAACCAGCGGCAATGGTAGTAGCACGAACGGCGGCAAGGGCGGGGTGAACGGCGCATGGTCCAGCGGCACCGGCAGCGCAGGCGCCAGCGGTAACGGCGGCGCAGCAGGGACGACGGCACCCGGCGGTGGCAATTCGGGCGCAACCGGTTCCGGTTCTTCTTCAGGCAGTGGTGCCGGCTCCGGCGGCGGGGCAAGCGGAGCCGGCGGTGCTTCCGGCGGCGGTAGTGGTGGTGCGGGCGGCGGAGCAGGTGGCGGCGGCAGCTGATTTGAAGCCGGACAATTGCTCACGAAGGCAGGACAGGCAATTTCGCTACGCTTCGGAACATCCGCAGCGGCCATCCTGAGCGTGAGCAGTCCCCCGCAAGCGCGGTGAATGACTTGAATGCGGCCAGTGATAGAGAAGTGATACGGAGAAGTTATATCGCGCCTGCAGTAAGGCCACGAGGGATGTTTCCTGAAACAGGTTCATCCCTCGTTGTCGTTATTGCATTGCTATTATTTTTATTTTGGAAGGCATGCGCCGGATCAGATTGCCGGCAGGCAGCTTTTCAGTTCAGGCTTTGGCGTCGTCGCCGTTTTCTTCATCGTCCAGCGCGGCGGAGAGCACGCGCACATTGAGCGGCGGGAAATCTTCCTTGCACTTGCCCAGCGTATCTTTCATCAGGCAGGTCGAGAACGAGCGCGCGACGCTCGGGCTGGCGAAGACATAGACATCGCGTCCTATCTGTACTTCGTTGTCTGGAGACATATCTCTTTTTCCATCCATTAAACAAACGGCGCAATCCTAACATGCAAGTCTCGGGATGCGCATCATTCGGCCTCAGCTTTTGTGCCATTTCTGCCATTGCAAAATTTGGCGATTGCGATACCGGCCCGACTTGGTCAGCTGTAGGAAAAGCAGCGCATCCGAATCGGGATGCGGCCTACATCCAAATCCCGGCGTCCAGCCCATCATTGAATGCCGTTGAATCGGCATTCCCGTGCGCTAGGGATACTCGCTGCTGCAGATCGAATCAGGCGGGCTTTGTACTCAATCCAGGAGCAATGTGATGAAAACCAAGGACATTCCGCAGGACGCCACGTTTACGGAATACACGCACGCCGCCGGCGGCTGGGGTTCGGTGCGGGCCCTGGGTTCCATCCTGATGCAGGAGAACGTGGTCGCCAACGGCGCGCGCGTGCTGATGAAACAGAACAAGCCGGACGGCTTCGCCTGCGTCAGTTGCTCGTGGGCCAAACCGGCCGATCCGCATATGTTTGAATTCTGTGAGAACGGCGCCAAAGCCACTGCATGGGAAATTACCGACAAGCGCGCCACGCCCGAATTTTTCGCCGCGCATACCGTGAGCGAGCTGGAGCAGTGGTCCGATCTCGAACTGGAATCGGTGGGACGTCTCACCGAACCTTTGCGCTATGACGCCGCCAGCGACAAATATCTGCCGCTTTCCTGGCAGCAGGCGCTTGATGAAATTGGTACGGAGTTGCGCGCCATGCCGCCAGAGAAAGTGGTCTTCTATGCATCGGGACGCGCCTCGCTTGAAACTTCGTACATGTATCAGCTCATGGCGCGCATGTACGGCAACAACAATCTGCCCGACAGCTCCAACATGTGCCACGAATCGACCTCCGTAGCCTTGCCCAAGACCATAGGCGTCGCGGTCGGCACGGTGCGCCTGGAAGACTTCGAACATACCGACTGCATTCTCTTCTTCGGTCACAACACCGGCACCAATGCGCCGCGCATGTTGCATCCGCTGGAAGAAGCGCGCAAGCGCGGCGTGCCGGTGATTACCTTCAACCCCTTGCGCGAGCGCGGACTGGTTTCTTTCGTGAATCCGCAATCGCCGCTGGAGATGCTGACCCCGGCGCGCACCGCGATCAGCACCCAATATCTGCAAATCCGCATCGGCGGCGACACTGCCGCTGCGATGGGCATGGCCAAGTGGCTGATCGAGGAAGACGATGCCGCGCTGGCGGCGCGCCAGCCGCGTCTGCTCGATCCCGGCTTCATCGCCGATCACACCAGCGGCTTTGAAGAGTTCGCGCGCGTGGTGCGCGCTGCCGATTGGGGCGAGATCGAAACCCAGTCCGGCGTTTCGCGCGATCAACTCGAGCAGGCTGCAAAAACCTATACCGGCGCGCGCGCCGCCATGCTGATGTACGGCATGGGCATTACCCAGCATCGCGAGGCGGTGCGCACCATTCACATGCTGACCAATCTGCTTCTGCTGCGCGGAAACATCGGCAAGCCGGGCGCCGGCATCTGTCCGATTCGCGGCCATTCCAACGTGCAGGGCCAGCGCACCGTCGGCATCACCGAAAAGCCGGAAATGGTGCCGCAGGAAAAACTGCGCGCGCAATACGGTTTCGAGGTGCCGCAAAAGAAGGGCCTCAATACGGTCGAGGCTTGCGAAGAAATCCTCAGGCGCGACATCGCCGGCTTCATCATGCTGGGCGGAAATTTCGTGCGCGCGATTCCCGATCATTCGCGCATGGAGCCGGCCTGGCGCGAGATTCCGCTGACGGTGCAGATCATGACGCGGCTCAACCGCAGTACGGTGATCCACGGCAAGAAATCCTATCTGCTGCCTTGCCTTGGACGCATAGAGATCGACCAGCAAGGCAGCGGGCCGCAAGCGGTGTCGGTAGAAGACAGTACCGGCTGCATGCACGGCTCGCGTGGCGTGACGGCGCCGGCCTCGGAACATCTGTGGTCGGAAGTGGCCATCGTGGCCGAGCTGGCCAAGCGCATCACGCCGCCCAATCCCAAGGTGGACTGGGATGCCTGGCGCGCCGACTACAGCAAGATCCGCTCAGCCATCGCCGAGACCTATCCCGAGATATTTCACGATTTCAATGAACGCATGTGGACCCCGGGCGGTTTCGCCCGGCCGCTGGCGGCGCGAGAGCGCAAGTGGAATACCGATACCGGCAAGGCCAACTTCATTGCGCCCGACAGTTTCGAAGAAGACCCGGACATGCCTGCGCACGGCCCCGATGTATTGCGCCTGATGACCACCCGCGGCGACAGCCAGTTCAACACCACTGTCTACAGTCTTGACGACCGTTTTCGCGGCGTCTACGGTACGCGCCGGGTCTTGCTGCTGAATGCTGCAGACATGGAGCGCCTGCAACTGAACAACGGCGATTTCGTCACGGCGCGCACGGTCTGCGATGACGGCATCGATCGCCGCGTCGGCAATCTGCGGGTGCAGTCCTTCGATATTCCGCCGGGCTGCATCATGGGATATTTCCCTGAACTCAATCCGCTGATTCCTTTGGCGCATCATGCCAAGGGCAGCAAGGTGCCGGCGGCGAAATCGATACCGGTGCGCCTGTCAGTTGTCGGGCCCAGGCCGGGCGCGGCAACTGATCCGGAATCACAAATTAGAGCGGCCTGAGATCAGGAGGGCCGCAGCCTCCACGGGCGGTGACGCTATCAGTGCGTATGCTGATGATGCGCATCCGGAAAATGCCCGTGAGTATGTTGCAGCCGAGCGTGTCTGTGTACGTGGCGGTGCGGCACGCCCGGCGCAGGCGCATGTACATGTTCATGATCGTGCTGATGATGCTCGTCATGCACGTGTTCGTGCTCGTGTTCTAACGGCTCATGCACATGCAGGTGCTCATGCCGTTCCGACAGATGCAGCCAGATGCCCAGGCCCATCAGCAGGCCGGACAGCAGCAAGGTAGCCGTCAGCGGTTCGCCCGAGAGCAGGCCCAGCAGTGCACCGAAGAACGGCGCGATGGAAAAATAGGCGCCGGTTCTGGCCGTGCCGAGATGGCGCAAGGCCACCACGAACAGGCTCAGGCTGATGCCATAGCCGAGCAGACCGGTCAGCATGATCACGCCGCTTTGCGGCAGCGATGGAAATTGCGCCCCCAGCAACAGCGCAATGCAAAGATTGGTGAGGCCTGAGCTCAGGCCCTTGACCGAGGCAATCCATGCTGCGTCGTTGAGCGATACCTTGCGCGTCAGGTTATTGTCGATGCCCCAGGCCAGGCATGCGCCCAGTATCGCCAGCGAGGGCCAGAGGCTGTCGAAGCCGGCGTCGGCCGGCCAGCTCAAAACCACGGCGCCGGCGACAATGGATAACATTCCCAGCGCAATACGGCGGTCGAAATTCTCCTTGAAGGCCATCCATGCCAGCAAAGCGGTGAAGACGCCCTCGGCGTTCAGCAGCAGCGAAGCTTCGGCTGCGTGCATGCCGCTCAGGCCGGCCATCATCAGCACCGGCGCGACGATGCCGCCGCTGAGGATGGCGCCGGCCAGCCAGCGTCGCTCAACACGCGGCAGGCTGACCGGCGCTGCGCCGATGAGCCGGCGATACAGCGCCAGACCCGCCCCCGATCCCAGATACAGCAAGCCCGCCATGGCCCATGGCGAAGCATGGTCAAGAAAGAATTTGGCTGCCGGCGTCGCGGCACCGAACAGCAGTGCCGCCAGCAGGGCGGCGGAGATACCGGGTTGACTCAGATGGCGCATGGGAAATGTCCGATGACAGAATTGGGCAAAAATGCAGACCGGGAAATTCATTATGCATCATCGGTATGGCCGCAGATGAGCGGCGCTTGGTCTGACCCGGCGGCATCAGGCAATCAGAGATAGGCCTTGGGCAAGGGATAAGCCCATTCACCGCGCTTGCTGGTTTTCAGTCCCAGCCGCACCAGCGCTTCGGCAAAACTGACGGCCGCCGCCACCCCGTCAATCACGGGTACGCCCAGTTCGCGGCTGAGCTCACGGCACAGATCGGCCATGCCGGCGCAGCCGAGCACGATGCAATCCACCTTGTCCTGCGCCAGCGCCAGCCGGCATTCATGCAGGATTGCGGCATAGGCCTGGGATGCCGGATTTTCCAGCTCCAGCACCGCGATTTCGCAGGCGCGGATGTTGCGGCAGGCGCGCTGCATGCCATAGCGTTCCACCAGGTGCGCGGCGATACCGCAGGTGCGTTCCAGCGTGGTGACCACGCTGAAATGCTTGCCGATGAAGCTGGCGGCATGCATCGCCGCTTCCGCAATCCCGATCACCGGGCCGCTGGCCAGTTCGCGTGCGGCCTCCAGCCCCGGGTCGCCGAAACAGGCAATGATGTGGGCGTCGGCGCCGGCGGTTTCCGCGCGGCGGATTTCGGCGAGCAGGCCGGGCTGGCTCATGGCTTCGTCGTAGTGGCCTTCGATGGTGGCCGGGCCGGCGCTCGGATTACAGGCCCAGATTTCAGTGCCGGGCGCGGCCACCAGGCGGGCGCAGGCGCCGATCTTGGCCGTCATGCTGGCGGTGGTGTTGGGATTGACGATGTTGATTTTCATGACGAGCCTCGTTTGTGATTGCGTTTGTGTCTGTAGGTGCTGAGCATGCACGCGCCTGCGCATGTGTTCGCTGTCGCCGCAGTTGTGCCGGATATTCCGGTTTGCCAAAGACGATGGCAAGTGCGCCGGCAACAATTCGCGTTTATTTCAAGGGACCTTCGCCGACTCTCGAGATGCCGGCCTGCCCTGCAGACTGTTCAAGCGAAAAGCATGCCGCCGCACAGGCCACGCGGCTTTGCACAGAGAAGGGCGGCACAGGATTCGGGAGGCAGAATGCAAAACGGACCGGCACGGCATCAGGCCGTGGGGCGGTCCGTCTTGTGATGAGAAGGCTATTTCACCAGATCGCTGGTCTTGATGATCTTGAGATTGCTGGACGTCACTTCGATGCGGTCGCGGCCGTTTTTCTTGGCCTGATACAGCGCCTGGTCGGTCGACTCGATCAGCTCCAGCGCGTTGTCGCTCTTGCGCACCGGCTGCAGTGAACTGATGCCGATGCTCACGGTGACGAAACCGCCGCGGCTGCCCGAATGCGGCAGGCGCTGATCGGCGATGCGCTGGCGCAAGGTGTGTGCCAGCGTGATGGCGCTGTCGAGATCGCAGTCCGGGAGGATCAGTGCAAACTCTTCGCCGCCGTAGCGCGCCGCCAGATCGCGCGGCCGCCGCTGGCAACTCTGGATCGCCAGCGCGATATGTTTCAGGCAATCGTCGCCTTTGGCGTGGCCGTAGACGTCGTTGTAAAGCTTGAAGTTGTCGACGTCGATCAGAATCAGCGAGAGCGCGCCATTGATCTTTGCCAGACGCGGTATTTCGACGCTCAGCGTGCGATCGAAGTGGCGCCGATTGGCAAGTCCGGTGAGGCCGTCGTGCATCGCCAGTTGGGCCAGCGCCACGTTCAGCTCTTCCGACTTTTCACGGGCGCTGCGGGCTTCAAATTCAGAACGCACCTGGCTCTTGATCCGACGCACCATGAGTCGTCCCATGGCCGCCAATACCCCGGCCAGGAATAGCACGCCGATGGTACGGATATAGGCATCGTGGCGCCAGGCGCTCAACACTTCGTCCCTGGCCACTGCGACCGTCACGAACATCGGATAGCGCTGCAGATGGAAAAAACTGTTGATGCGCACCACGCCATCCTGCGACGACTGGATGGTGGCGGTGCCGCTCTGCATCCTGGCGGCGTAATCGCGATAGATGGCCGCATTGGCCAGACTCTTGCCGGTGGTGGAGTCGTGCATCATGTGGCGGACCAGCATGGTGCCGTTGTTGAGTGCAAACAGGATGGCGCCCTGCTGACCTACATCAAAACCTTCGTAGTATTTGCGGAAATAGTCGAAATCCACGGTCGCCAGCACCACGCCCGTGAAGCTGCCGTCGGCGGTCGGGATGCGGCGGCTGATGGTGAAAATCCAGCGGCCGGTCGAGCGGCTTTGCACCGGCGGGCCGACGTATGGTTCCAGGTCAGGATGATCGCGATGGTAAATGAAATAGGCGCGGTCGGCATTGTTGTACTGGGTGGCCAGCGTCGGCTGCGAGTTGACGATCCAGTGGCCCTGCGCATCATAGACAAACACGCCATTGAGCTGCGGCAACTCGCCGACATGCGTGGTCAGCAACTGCCGTATGCGCTTCCTGCCTTTTTCGTCGAGACCGTCTTCGGCGATGTGTTCCAGCAGGCTGATCAGTACCGTATCGGCTTCCTTGAATGTATCGTCCGCATGCTGTGCCAGCGCCTGCGCCATATTCGAAGCGGCGATCGAGGCATCGTTCAGCTGATCTTCACGTGCGGCCCAGGTGCGCCATGCATCCAGTCCGATCAGCGCAACGCAGGCCAGCACCACAAACAGCGTAGCCAGACAGACTGTGGAGCTTTGCTTGGAACGAAACATGAACGCCTCCTCTATTCTTCGCATCGTGAGTCGAACACTGATGCGCCGTGGTGTTGCTTACCCGAATGACCGGATCTGCCGCGCCGGTAATGAAGGTCAGGGAGGAACGCGGCTACGCTGTACCTTGCAGCAACAGTGCTGCTTCGACTCTTCAATATCGATGAAAAGAGGGTAGGAGAAAAGATGCGATTTCGATATCGGGGAATACCTGAATGCCGGGCGGCAATGCAGGCTGGCGCCGGGTCGGATCGGCGCAGATGCATGCCCGCGGCGGCGTGGCGTATCAGGCATTTCCTGATGCGGAAATGGCATCGTTTTGGTTAATCTTCGTCGATACACACAGAAAAGCCGGGAGCCTCGACATGAAGAGCACGACAGATCAGACCGATATCAAGGATCGCAAGCCGCGCGCACTCAAGCGTCTGACGATTCAGCAACTTGAGACGGCCATTTCCGCCGCGCTCTACAAGATCACCGCAGAACGCTACGAGGTGGATATCAGCCGCTTCGATCTGGATGTGGGGGGCAATCTGCTGGTGCATGACAGCGCCACGATAGAGATGCGGGTTGCCTGCGATGGCCAGACCATGTGGAATAGCGATCGCATGAACATGCTCAAGAACGCGCTGCCGGATGTCTTGCCGGTGGGGAAATGCAGTGCGCAAGCTGGCGCCGAGGCCATAGATGCTGCCTCAGCCGTCGCTGTCGGAGACAGTTTGCCGCAGGCCGTTTGAAGTTTGAAAATACCGGCGTTACGCACCGCCGCCTCGCTTTTCCTGTGTTGTTCAGAATCAGAGTTTCTTCTCCGCTCCGCTGCTCCTGCCTCAGCTTGTCGCTCCGTGTGATGCAGAACAATCACATCGCATCCTCTTCAGGAATCACCTGATTCCGCTACCTCTCGTCGCACGATAGACTTGCCCTGATTCCGGTGGTGCGCCTGGCGCATGGCATCCGGATGCAACAGCAGTTGGCGGAGAGCAGATGAAAGAGCAGTCGGGCGATCTCGAAGGGAGTTATCGATGCACCATCGAGGGCAGGAAGTATCAGTATCTGGCGAGCTACAACGGTAGCCGTTCGGTAGACTGGCACGCCACCATACGCTGCGACGACCGCTATATCTGGTCGAGCGGCTCCATTCCTCACAACACCGCCGGCGGCGAACTTCTGCGCGATGCGGTACGCGCGCATGTCTTGTCTTCCATCTGTGGCGCGAGCTTTGTTCCGGGCTGATGGCAGAGGGGGATCGCTTCAGTGCGATGAGACGAATATCGTCGCATCCGCTGCCGGCGGCAGCGCGAAGCTGCGCCGCATGCGATCGCTTTCTTCCACCGGCGTACGGCCGAACAGTCGCTTGAATTCCCTGCTGAATTGCGAGGGACTTTCGTAGCCCACGCGCGCGCAGGCGGCGCCGGCCGTCATGCCATTGCGCACCATCAATAAACGTGCCTGATGCAGGCGGGTCGACTTCAGATATTGCAATGGCGAAGCATCGGTCACGGCCTTGAAGTGGGCGTGAAAACTGGGCACGCTCATGCCGGCCTCCTGCGCCAGCGTTTCTATGCTGAGCGCCTCGGCGTAGCTGGCGTGTATCAGACGGATGGCGCGCGCGATCTTGCCGAACTGGCCTTGCAGCGTCAGCGCCGAGCGCATGGTCGCACTCTGCTTGCCGCTCAGCACCCGAAAATAAATTTCACGCATCAGCGACGGCCCCAGAATGTCGGCCGCCAGCGGATCGTTCATGGCTTCCAGAAAGCGCAGCACCGACTGCGCCAGATCCGGCTCCACCGGCGTCGACATCATGCTGCGCGGTCTGGCATCGCTGGCGCCGACGCGTTCGTCGATTTGCAGCATGAGCTCGGCCACCACCTGAAAATCCAGTCGCAGATAGATCGCCAGCATCGGCGCTTTTTCACTGGCCTCGGTCTCCATCGAAAACGGTACCGGCACCGACACCACCAGATAGTGACGCGCATCGTAGACATAAATTTCGTCGCCGAGATAACCGCGCTTGCGTCCCTGGCAGACGATCACGATGCCTGGCTCATACAGCACCGGCGTGCGTTTCAGCGCCCGGTTGGACCGCAGAAAACGCACATGTTGCAGCGGCGAAAGATTGTAGCCTTCGAGCGGTGTCAGCGCCTCCAGCAAGCTCACCGTGCGTCGCTGGATCTCATCGGAAAGTGATGCTGTCTTCATGTATGCCGGTCCTGTCGGGGAAGAATCTGCACTGTGCCATGCCTCATGCCGATAAGCCAGCGCCTCATAGGATCAGGCAAGCATGTGAGAAGAACCTGCACTTGCTTCCGTGGCAGAAAACGATAATGCATGCATCCGTTCAGGTCGGGAGAAATAGATGTCGCGACCTTGTCGTCTGTTTCAAGTCATTCCGACTTCATCTTTTTTGAAAGAGAAAAAATGAGCACAGCAAAGACTTTTTTCATCACCGGCGTCAGCAGCGGCTTCGGCCATGCACTGGCCAGAGCCGCCATAGAAGCAGGACATCGCGTGATCGGCACCCTGCGCAATGAGAAAGACAGGCAGCGTTTCGAGGTGGAGTACCTGAGCCGGCCGGGGCAGGCGCATGGCGTTCTGCTGGATGTGACCGACTTCGACGCCGTCCCGCGCATCGTGGCCGAGGTCGAGCAAAAGATTGGCCCGGTGGATGTACTGGTCAATAATGCCGGCTACGGCCACGAAGGCATCTTTGAAGAATCAGGCATGGATGAGCTGAAGCGGCAATTCGATGTCAACGTCTTCGGCGCGGTAGCGATGATGAAGGCTTTCGTGCCTTACATGCGTCAGCGCCGTCGTGGCCATCTGATCAATATCACGTCGATGGGCGGCTTCATCACCATGCCGGGCATTGCGTTCTATTGCGGCAGCAAGTTTGCGCTGGAAGGCATTTCGGAGACCTTGCACAAGGAATTGCAAGGCTTCAACATTGCCGTTACGGCGGTGGCGCCGGGTTCATTTCGCACCGATTGGGCCGGCCGCTCCATGACGCGCTCGCCGCGCAGCATTGCCGACTACGATGAGCTGTTCGAACCGATTCGTGAGAGCCGCATGGCGCGCAGCGGCAAGCAACCGGGCGATCCGGCCAAGGCCGCGCAGGCGATTCTGAAGCTGGTGCAAAGCGCGCATCCGCCGGCGCATCTGTTGCTGGGCAGCGATGCGCTGGGATTGGTGCGCGGCAAGCTGGAGCAATTCGACGCCAGTCTGACGGAGTGGGAAGCGCTGACGCGGTCTACCGATGGCTGAGCCCTGATCGCTGCTGCAGATGAAGAAAAGCCCGTCATCAGAAGAGGGTGAGGGGCTTTCTTACGACCGGAGTCGCAGGTGGTTCTGCCGATTACTTGCGCCAGGGCCGGGCGCGCGTCTTCCATTGTGTCCAATGGCGCTGCGCCGCGCGCCGTGCCTGGCCGTCCGAGCGCGCCATGCCGGTAATGTAGCCGCGCACGAATGCGACTTCACTTGCCAGTCTTGCGTGCTCGGCAGATTCCGTCAGCTCGGCCAGCAGTTCTCCGGCGACGGCGAGATCGTTCAGCGTGCCCAGTTCTTGCTGCAAGGTCGAGAGTGTTTTCAGGTAGGGTCTGCTTTTGCTGCCGGCATACAGGGCGCTGAAGAATTCGGTGTCGTAGCGCAGTTTCTTGGCGGCGATACGGGTACGGTGGCGGGCCGATGCTGCGCTGTTGTCGCCATCGTTTGTTGCGGCCTGTTCTGCCTGCAGCATGGCCTTGCCGCGTTTCTGCATGCGCTTGCGATCATGTTCCAGTTGCTGTCCGGCGAAGCGCGACAAGGGGCGCGTCAGATTGCGCAAGGCGTGCGGCGGCATGCCGCTGCGCCATTCGCTGCCGGCCAGCCAGCGGCCGAAGCGCAGCATCAGGCGCGTGTAGTCCGATGAACGCATGGCGGCCGCCGCTGCTTCATGCATCTGGCCGGCGCGAGCTGCTGCCGCCGCGGTCAGCGCAGAGATATCGGTGGCGTCGGCGGTCGCGGCGATCTGCGGCAGCGTGGTGTGACTCAGCACGTCCCAGTCGCGGGCGGCGCCTATCTGTTGCGCCAGTCTGCCGAAGCCCTGATGTAAATCGTCCGGCAGCGCAATCACGCGCTGGAACAGTGTGAAGGCCGAACGCAGGCGTCGCAGGCCGACGCGCAACTGGTGCAGGGTTTCGACCGCGCCGCCTTCGATGTTGGCAAGTTCGTGGGCACCGGCGCTGATGTCGTTGCCTTGAATCTGATCCAGACAATTGCCGATCACCGCCAGGAAAGCCTGCTCCACATTCATCTTGCCCGACAACGACAAAGGCCTGGCTTTCACCACCTTGCGCTGCTTCGGCGCGGGTGCGGCCAGCAGGGCATAGCCGCGCTCTGCCTTGCTGCGATTGCCGATCTGCAGCGGGATGTCATCCAGCAATTGCAGCGCCAGATCGAACAGGGCGCAGGGATTGCCGGACTTGAGTTCCAGTTCGATTTCGCTGATCGGGTCCTGCAAATCCCGATGTTCGACGGCGCCGCGATCGAGTACGAATTCGATCTCGCTGATCTGTTGCCTGTTGGCGTCGGCCAGTTCCAGATCCCATAGCGTGCGTTCGATGCGGGTGCTGAAAATGGGGGCGATATGGTCAGCGACGGCCGGCGCGAAAATGGCCTTTAAGGCCGGCATGCCGTGTTTCAGATCGTCCTGCATCAGGGCTTGCAGCGCATCCATGTCGGGTTGCATGGCGTCCACCGGCGACTCCCATTCATTGCGCTGATGCAGACCGCCGCTGACGCCGCCGCCGGCCTTCAATGTCTGTACGAAACGCTCGCCGATCTGGCGCACGCGCAGCCCGGCGCGACGGCGGCTGATGTCGAAGGCCGGCGTATCGAAATACACGCTCAGTTGCTGTTTGGCGCGCGGCGCCGCGATGGCGTAACGCGCCAGCAGGGGATGTTGCAGCAGCGCCGCCGCATGTTCGGGCGCGATGAGAAGTTTGAGTTCGGTTTCCATGACCGGCTTTCTGATTGATCACTGACAGGGAGAGGGAGGCGCATAGCCTGCGTTGACCTGGCCGCAACCAGGCAGACAACCAGGCAGACAACCAGGCAGACAACCAGGCGCGTTCAGGCATCCTTGAGCATGAGCGCAACACCGGCGCGCTGCAATAGCTTCCGGCAACGCGGCGACAGATTGACTGCCTGCAACTGCTTGCCGGCCTTGGCATAGCGTTCAAACAAGTTTTCCAGCGCCGAGATGCCTGAATGGTCGGCCACGCGCAGATAGCGGCAATCCAGCAGTACATGAACTGGATCGCGCGCACTGTCGAACAGTTCCTGAAAGTGCGTGGTGGAGGCGAAAAACAGGGTGCCGTGCGGCGTGTAGGTCTTGCTTTCGCGGCCTTCTTCATCAGGGCCGGTGCCGATGTCGGCGCGGATGTCGCCGGCGTGCTGCCAGGCGAAGTTGAGCGCGGCGATCACGATGCCGCACAGCACGGCAGTCGCGAGATCGGTGAACACCGTGATGATGGTGACGGCGACGATCACGATGGCGTCGTTGCGCGGAATCTTGCCGAGCACGCGCAGCGAGCCCCAGGCGAAGGTCTGCTGCGCCACCACGAACATCACGCCGACCAGCGCTGCCAGCGGAATGCGTTCGATCAGCGGCGACAGGAACAAAATGAACAGCAGCATCATCACGCCGCTGGTCACGCCCGACAGCCGCGTGCGGCCGCCCGAACTGAGGTTGATCATGGTCTGGCCGATCATGGCGCAACCGCCCATGCCGCCGAACAGGCCGGAGACGATGTTGGCCGCGCCCAGCGCCATGCATTCGCGATTCGGCTGGCCGCGCGTTTCGGTGATCTCATCGGTGAGGTTGAAGGTCAGCAGGGTTTCCAGCAGCCCGACCATGGCCATCAGCGTTGCATACGGCAGCACGATGCGCAGGGTTTCCAGGTTCAGCGGCGCGGTCGGCATGTGAAATACAGGCAGGCCGCCGGCGATGTGCGCCATGTCGCCCAGCGTGCGGGTCGGCAGATGCAGCAACTGGGTCAGCACGCCGACCCCGAGGATTGCCGCCAGCGCCGGCGGCACCGCGCGCGTGAAGCGCGGCAGCACATACACAATCGCCATGGTCAATGCGACCAGCCCTGCCATCACCAGCAGCGGCGTGCCTTGCAGCCAGGGTGCGCCGATGCCGCCGGCGCCGTGCGTGCCGGCGCGGAAATGTTCCAGCTGCGCCATGGCGATGATGATCGCCAGACCGTTGACGAAACCCAGCATCACCGGATGCGGCACCATGCGGATCAGCTTGCCCAGACGCAGCAGGCCGAACAGCACCATGATGATGCCGCCCAGCACCACCGTCAGCAGAAAATACTGCGCGCCGTGCTGCACCACCAGCGCCACGATCACCACCGCCATCGAACCGGCTGCGCCGGAGATCATCCCGGGCCGTCCGCCCAGCAGCGCAGTCATGGTGCAGATGATGAAAGCACCGTACAGGCCCATCAGCGGATTGAGCTGGGCCACCAGCGCGAAGGCGATGCATTCGGGCACCAGCGCGAAGGAGGTGGTCAGGCCGGCCAGCAGGTTGGCGCGCAGATCGGTGAAGGCGCCGCTGCGGCCTTGAAGTGTGGATGTGTTCATGTAGGGTAGGTCGTATTCGGATTCGTTTGCGCGCGGGGCGAGCGCGGAGCAGTCGGCGCCTTGGCGCATCCACGCAAGGCCGGCGCATTGGTATTCAGTGCCTGCTGCAAGACTGGGCCAGAGCCGTTCAGGCGGGAAGCGGATCGCTTGCCGGGCTCGCCGCGTCCGGCTGTTTCGTCCTCACGGTAAGGCTGGGCTGAATGGCTGGGCAATGACTACATCGGTCGCAATGGGGAGATGTGAAAGTAAAGGTACGGCAAGACTGCGCGGTTGCGGCGGCTTGTATTGCTGCCGCCGGCGCCGGGGTCTGTGCTGGCTGTTGCAGCGCGCAATTTTACTGTATTTGCCGTCGTTCTTCCCGCAATCCGGCGGCGTCAGAGCGCTTCAGAGCGGCTTCAGGACGACTCTCGTCCCATCAGATCAGCCACCCAGTCCACCAGTACGCGTACCCGGCGCGATAACTGGCGGTGATGCGGATAGATCACCGACACCGGCATCGGCGGCGGCCGGAACTCGGCCAGCACCTCGCACAGCAGGCCGGTTTCCAGAAATTGCGCGATGTGATAGCGCGGCGCCTGGATCAGCCCGAGGCCGTCGGCGCAGCAGCGGTGGTAGGCCTCGGCGCTGTTGACGGAGACCCGGCCCGGCAGCATCAGGCTGCGCAGTTCGCCGTCGACCATGAAGTCGAAAGGCCAGCGCTTGCCGCTGCTGGCGGAGAAGAAATTGACTGCCTGATGCCCCATGCTCTCCAGCTCATCGGGCGTGCGCGGCAGGCCGTGCTGCTGCAGATACGCCGGACTGGCGCAGGTGACTTGCGTCAGCGAGGCGACCTTGCGCGCCACCAGGCTGGATTCGGGCGGATGGCCGACCCGCAGCACGCAGTCTATGCCTTCGCGCACCAGATCGACGGTGCGGTCGCCCATGCCGATCTCCAGCTCGATGCCGGGATAGCGTTGCAGAAACTGCGGCAGATGCGGCATCAGAAAGTGCATCGCCAGCGTGCCGTGAAAATCGACCCGCAGCAGTCCCTTGGGGCTGGATGCATTGGCGTCGAAGGCGGTTTCGGCTTCTTCCAGATCGGCCATCAGGCGCACGCAGCGCGCGTAATAGGCCTTGCCGTCCAGCGTGGCGCTCACGTGGCGCGTGGTTCGCTGCAGCAGGCGTACGCCCAGCCGCGCCTCCAGTTGCTTGATGCTGTGCGTCACGGTGGCGCGCGGCAGATCGAGGTCGGCGGCTGCCTTGGTGAAGCTCTCCAGCTCGACGATGCGGGTGAAAAGGCGCATGGCCTCGAATCTGTCCATGTTTGCGACCCGGTTTGGAATGGCTTGTTTGTATTGATTGTTGATGGTTTTTGAATAGTAATAGCAATTTAAGCATATTTATTCAAATGGATCGAGGGTGCAGAATGCAGTCACCCGCTCGAGACAGCGCGTGCAAACAAAACTCAGGCGCGTCGGTCAGAGCCATTCAAGCCATTCAAGCCATTCAAGCCATTCAAGCCAATCCATCCAACAGCAAGGAGCAGATCATGCAAACCATACAGAACCCTCAGCAAGTCGCCATCGTCACCGGCGCATCGCGCGGCATCGGCGCCGCCATCGCCGCACGTCTGGCGCGTGCCGGCTACGCCGTGGTGGTCAATTACAGCGGCAGCGCTGCTGAGGCGCAAAAGGTGGTGGACGGCATCGTCGCCGCCGACGGCCAGGCCATCGCGGTGCAGGCCGACGTCGCCGATGCGGTGTCGGTGGAGGCCATGTTCGAACAGGCGCACAACACCTACGGCCGCGTCGATGTGCTGATCAACAATGCCGGCATCATGCCGCCCAATCTGCCGATGCTGGCCGATACCGACGACGCCACCTTCGATCGTCTGATCGCGGTCAACCTCAAGGGCAGTTTCAACACCATGCGCAGCGCCGCCAAACGCATGGCGCAGGGCGGCCGCATCGTCAACTTTTCCACCAGCGTGATCGGTCTGGCCTTGCCCGGCTATTCGGTCTACGCCGCCACCAAGGCCGCCATCGAAGTGATGACCAATATCATGGCCAAGGAATTGCGCGGCAAGCACATCAGGGTCAACGCCATCGCCCCGGGGCCGACCGCCACCGCGCTGTTCCTGAACGGCAAGAGCGAAGAGGTGATCGAACGCATGTCCAAGGCCTCGCCACTGGAACGTCTGGGCACGCCGGAAGATATCGCCGAAGCAGTGGCCTATCTGGCGACGCCCGATAGCTGGATCAACGGCCAGACCTTGCGCGCCAACGGCGGCCTGGTTTGAGCCGGCTGACTGTGTGACTTCGCTTGAATAGTCAGACTGCCTTGCGCATGCAGCGAAACACGATCAGCGCCGCCACCGAAGCGAGCAGTGCGGCGCTGACGAAAACTACGGGGAAGCCGGCGGCATAGGCGTGGCGCATCAGTTGGTGCAAGGGCGTTGCCCACTGCGGATAGCGTGCCAGAGCGCGCTCGATATCGCCGGCGGCCAGATCGGCGGCGAGCTGCGGGGGCAGCGGGCAAGGCAGCTCCCGGATGCTGCACGCCTGTTGTGGCAGCACGTGACGCATGGCGCCGGCCAGCACTGCGCTGAGGCTGGAAAAACCGAGCAGGATGCCGGTGAAGCGCGCCGTGGTGCTGATGCCGGAGGCCATGCCGGCGCGTTGCGGCGGCACCGTGCCCATGATCGCCTTTTGCGTTTCGCCATTGAGCAGGCCGCCGCCGCTGCCGAGCAGCGCCATCGCACAGGCGACCGCCAGATCGCTGCCGCCATCTGCCGCCCAGGCCATCAGCAGATTGCCGGCGGCGACCAGCAGCAATCCCAGAGTCAGAATCCGGCAGGCGTTGAGATAGCGCGCAAGACGGCGCCCCACTTGCGGCAAGATCAGCATGGCCAGCGCAAACGGCAGCATGGCAATGCCGGCCGCCAGCGTGGCATGGCCGCGCGCATTTTGCAGATACAGCGGCAGCAGCGAAGCCATCACTTGCGCCGACGCGGCATAGGCGAACATGGCGGTGACGGCGCCGATGAAGGGGATGGAACGGAACAGCGCGAGATCCAGCATGGGATGCAGACGACGCCGCTCGACCAGAATGAATACGCCGAAAAAGGCCACGCCGCCGATGGCACGACTCAGCGTGCTTAGGCTGAGCCAGCCGGATTCCGGGCCGCCGATCAGCGCCCAGGTCAGCACGAACATGGCAGTGGCAAACAAGGCGATCCCGGCCAGGTCCAGCGTGCGCGGTGTGGGATCGCGCGATTCCTCTATTTGCGTGAGCACGGCAGCCGCCAGCGCTGCACAGATCGGCAGATTGATGTAAAACGCCCAGCGCCAGCCGAACAGGCTGTTGACCACGCCGCCGATCAGCGGCGAGAGCACCATGGTCAGGCCCATGATGCCGCCCCAGACGGCCCAGGCTTGCGCACGTTCGCGCTCGTCATGAAAACCGTGGCCGATGATGGCCAGCGCCGGCGCCAGCAAAAAGGCCGAACCCAGGCCTTGCACCGCGCGCGCCAGGTACAGCAGGCGCGCCGACGGCGCCAGTCCGCAGGCCAGCGAGGCCGCCGCAAACAGCGCAATGCCGCACAGGAAAATGCGACGCCGGCCATAGCGGTCGGCGATGGCGCCGGCCGGCAACAGCAACGCTGCGAAGCACAGCACATAGGCGCTGATCACCCATTGCAGCTCGGCGAAACTGGCGTTCAGTTCACGCGCGATGGTGGGCAGCACGATGCCGACCACATTGGTGTCCAGCACCGTCATGGCGCAGCCCATCGATGCCGTCAGCAACAGCGCTTTGCCGGCGCGCGGGTTTGTCGCACTGCGGTTGTTCGCTGCACTTGCAGCCGCCGAATTGGCTTTCATGTTGGCAAGCTCTTTCTGTTTTTAGCTACCGGGATCCCGAGTCTGATGAAAGTGAGTCAGCGGCGGCCGGCGTCAGGGGGCGATTACTTTTGCGCGATGAATGAAGCCAGTGCCGCCGCGCCGGCCTTGGCGATTTCTTCATCATGCTGCGGCGTGTCGGCCGAGACGCCGATGGCGCCGACCACCACGCCATTGGCGCTGAGCGGCAAGCCGCCGCGCATCAGGGTGTAGCCGCGCGCGGTGATGGCCGCCGGACGCGGGCCGTTGATCGCATCTTCCAGCGCGCCGCTGGGGCGACGGAACAGTGCGGCGGTGCGCGCCTTGCCGGGCGCCAGTTCAACTCCCGCCGGCACTGCCGCGTTATCCATGCGCACCAGCAGAACCGGTGCGCCGCCGGCGTCCACCACCGAGATTACGCAGGGCCAGTTTTCCGCCTTGGCCTTGGCTTCCGCCGCAGCCAGCACCTGCCGTGCTGCGTCCAGCGACAGCGTCGGCTGCAGCGGCAACTCTGCGGCGCCGGCGGGCATGGCGGCGAACGTGCCGAATGCGCCGGCCGCGAAGCTGCATGCCGCCAACAGGGAGCGGGTCTTGAGGGCGAAGGAGGGGTGGGAGATATGCATGTGTGATTCCTGTCTGAATACTGCAGACGGCCTTGGCCGCCGGATTGATGAAGTCAGCGCGCCCCGGTTCATGAGAGCGATGCGCCGTGCTCATTTAAGCAAAAATGCTGATTTGTTTCATTGCCGGTGTTTTGCAAGATAATTAGGTATCAGCTAATTATGGAATCAGGACTCCCGGATGGAATTGCGTCACCTGAAATACTTCATTGCCGTCGCCGAAGAACTGCATTTCGCGCAGGCTGCCGAGCGCCTCGGCATTTCACCGCCGACCTTGACGGTGCAGATTCAGGAGATCGAACGCAGCCTGCAGGCGCGCCTGTTCCTGCGCAGCAAGCGTAGCGTGGCCTTGACCACGGCGGGCGCAGCCTTTCTCGAAGAAGCACGGCAGACGCTGGCGCAGTTCGAGCATGCGCAGCATGTGGGGCGGCGCGCCGGTCGCGGCGAAACCGGGCGGATTGAAATCGGCTATGTCGGCTCGGCGACGTTTTCCGGTGTGTTGCAGCAGCAGTTGCGGCGCTTTCGCCTGGCCTGGCCGGAGGTGGTGCTGAACGCGCGCGAGCTGGTGATGGATGAGCTGCCGGGTCTGATTGAAGAAGGCCGCGTGGATGTCGCCTTCGTGCGTCTGCCCATGCATCTGTCGGCCAGCTTGCAAGTGCAGGTTCTGTGGCGCGACAGCTTTTGCGTGGCGCTGCCGGCCGAACATCCGCTGGCCGGCGTCGATCTCTTGCTGCAACCGGTGAAAGCGCGCGAACTGGCCGAGGCCGCCTTCATCGTGCCGGAGCAGGTGCTGGGCACGCATGAAGTCGGCCGTCGTGGACGATTCGAGCCACGCATCGTCGCCGCGCCCGGCGCTCTGGTCGCGGTGTTGTCGCAGGTGTCGCTGGGCGAGGGCGTGGCGATCGTGCCTGACGTGCTGGCGTCGGCCGTGGCGATGCCGAATGTGGTGTTCCGGCCGCTGGCCGGCAAGCCGGTGACGTCCGAGGTAGCGGCGCTGTTTCGCAAGCGCGAGTTCGCGCCGGCGGTGATGCATTTCATCCGGCAGCTTCAGAACGATGGCAAGGCGGACGGAGTGAACTGAGCAGGCTGACTGAGCCAGGGTCAGCTATGCCGGCGCAGCGTGATTTCTCTTTCCATGTCTTCGCCCAGTGCGCTGAAGCGGCTTTCCAGCAGTGCATGCAATTGCCGCACGGCCGGTGAAAACTGGCGCCGGTGCGGGCACACCATGTGCAGTGGCGTCGGCTCGCAGACATGTTGCGGCAGCAGAATCTGCAAGCGCCGTGCACGCACGTCGGCGCCCACATCCAGCCACGATTTATAGGCGATGCCTTCGCCGCCGACCGCCCAGCGCCGCACGATATCGGCGTCGTCGGTGACCAGCGGCCCGCTGACCGGTATGGTGCTGCCGCCGTCGGCGCGCGCCGCTGGATCGGGATCCGGGAAAAACCATTTGTCGTAGACCCGCCCCTGCAATTGATACAGCAGGCAGGGGTGCTCGCGTAATTGCTCCAGCGTCTGCGGTTCGCCGCGACGGGCCAGATAATCGGGAGATGCCACCAGCACGCGGCGGTTGTGCGGCGCCAGCGGCAGCGCGACGAAACTGGCGTCTTCGCTGCGGCCGTAGCGGATCGCCACATCCACCGGATCGCGAAACACGTCGGCCACCTGATCCGACAGCAGCAGCCGCAGATTGAGTTTCGGATGCGTGCGCCGGAATTCGGACAGCCAGGGCAACAGCACATTGCGCCCGAGGTCGGAAGGCGCTGCCACTTGCAGCGTACCGTTCAGCTCGGCGTCGTCGCCGCGCAATTGTTCCTGTGCCTCGCGCAACGTGGCCAGCGCATCCACCGCGTAAGGCAGATAGCGCTCGCCTTCTTCCGTCAGGCGCAGGCTGCGCGTGGAGCGGGCGAACAGGCGGATATCGAGGTCGCGTTCCAGGCGCTGGATGGCGGCGCTGACCTGGCCGGGCAGCAGATCGACCTCGCGCGCAGCCTGCGAGAAGCTGCCCAGCGCGGCGGAACGGACGAACAGAGTCAGGTCTTCTAGCCTGATCATTTTCACTCCTGAAGTGAAAGTCTTAATCGATTGGATGGATGTTTCCTCTTGCTCATTTTCCTTAATATGAGAACAGATCAATTATTCAAGCCGATTCCGGTATGGTCTGCCGAAGACAATAGTGGCCGGAATTCAGCGATTTGAACTCATTTAACTGAAATGCGAGGAAATAACATGAAAGCGATAGTCTACACGCAGCACGGTTTGCCGATTGCCGACCCACAGTCCCTGTACCTCAGCGACCTGCCGAAGCCGACGCCCGGTGCGCGTGATCTGCTGGTGGAGGTGAAGGCGATTTCGGTCAATCCGGTCGATACCAAGCTGCGCAACAACGTCGCGGTGACAGAGCCGCGCGTGCTGGGATGGGACGTGGCCGGCATCGTGCGCGAAGTCGGCGCCGACGTCACGCTGTTCCGTCCGGGCGACGAAGTGTTCTACGCCGGCTCCATCACCCGGCCGGGTTCCTACAGTGAATTCCATCTGGTCGACGAACGCATCGTCGGGCGCAAACCGGCCACGCTGGAGTTCGCCGCCGCTGCGGCCTTGCCGCTGACCTCGATCACCGCCTGGGAGCTGTTGTTTGACCGCGTCGCCGTGCCGGAAGACGGCGGTCAGGGCAAGCGCCTGCTGATCATCGGCGCAGCCGGCGGCGTCGGCTCCATCCTGACTCAACTGGCGCGCAAGCTGACGCGCCTGACCGTGATCGGCACCGCCTCGCGCAAGGAAACCGCGCAATGGGCGGGCGAGCTCGGCGCGCATCACGTGATCGACCACAGTCAGCCGCTCAAGCCGCAACTGGCGACGCTGGGTTTCAAGGATGTCGACATCGTCATCAGCCTGACCCAGACCGGCCAGCACTATGCCGAGATCGTCGATATGCTTGCGCCGCAAGGCAAGTTCGCGCTGATCGACGACCCGGCCACGCTGGATGCGCTGCCGCTCAAGCGCAAGAGCATTTCGCTGCACTGGGAGCTGATGTTTACGCGCGCCATCTTTGAAACCGACGACATGATCCGCCAGCATGAGTTGCTGCAGCGGGTGGCGCAGCTGGTAGACGACGGTGTGATCAAGACCACGCTGGCCGAACATTTCGGCAAGATCGATGCCGATAATCTGCGACGTGCGCACGCGCTGATCGAAAGCGGCAAGGCGCGCGGCAAGATCGTATTGGAAGGTTTCTGAGGAATCTGAAAAACTGTCGGCATCAAGCCGGTAGCAGCGGCCTGATATTGGCTTGAATAAAAAGGGCGATCCGTGGCGGTCGCCTTTTTTCATTGCGCTTCGAGTTGCTGGACCGCGGCTGGTCGCATGCATTTTGAGGGCAAGAAAATGGCTGTGCGCCCGATCCGTATAATCACCGGCATCCCTTAATTGCATTCCTTCTTCCGGTGAGCAGATGATCAACCCCGCGCACTTCGACCTTCAATCGCTGAGGATTTTTCTGCTGGTGGCGGATTCCGGCAGTCTGACCCGTGCGGCGGAGCGCGCGCATATGACCTTGTCCGCAGTGAGCAAGCGCATCGGCGAGCTGGAAAAGAACATCGACTGTGAATTGCTGGTGCGCCTGCCGCGCGGAATCGAGCTGACGCCGGCGGGCGTCGGTCTGCTGGAGCATGCGCGGCGCGTGGTGGATCAGGTCAATCGCATGGCCGGCGAAATGGGCGACTATGCGGTCGGCGTGCGCGGCCACGTGCGCATGTGGGTCAACACCTCGGCCGTGGTGCAGTTTCTGCCGCACGATCTGCCCGCCTTTCTGGCTGACAACCCGGGCGTACATATCGGCCTGGAGGAAAAGCTGAGCAGCGAAATCATCGAGGCGCTGGGCCATGGTCGCGCCGACGTCGGCGTATTTGCCGACAATGTGCCGGCCCCGGGAATCGAAAAGCGGCCTTACCGCAGCGACCGCCTGGTCTTGCTGGTGCCACGCGGGCATGCTCTGGATGGCCGTACGGAAGCGGCTTTCGTCGAAACGCTGGAATACGACTACGTCGGGCTGAACGAAGGCAGTTCCCTGCTGGCCCGGCTGGTCAATGCCGCCGTCGCCGCCGAAAAGACCCTGCGTATCCGGATTCAGGTCAGCAGCTTCGACGGCATCTGCCGCATGATTGAAGCAGGACTGGGCATAGGCATCCTGCCGCTGGCGGCGGTACGTCCTGAAATTCTCGGCGCGCGCCTGAGCGCCATCAATCTTTCGGACGGCTGGGCCAGTCGCACTCTGTGGGTGGGCAAATCGGCCGCCGCTGTGCATCCCGAGGCGGTGCGCATGTTCAGTTTCCTCGCAGCGCAATACGAATAGCGCTGTTACGACCCTTTCCGTTCTGGAAAGGGTCTTGTACAAAATCGACATTTTCGGGCGCGGGCGACGGGTCCATCATGGTGCTATGAATGACCAAGTTGGAGTATGCATGTCCAAACCTCTAGACGGTATCCGCGTGCTGGAACTGGGCCAGCTGATCGCCGGCCCGTTTGCGGCCAAGATGCTGGGTGAGTTCGGCGCCGATGTGATCAAGGTGGAGCCGCCCGGCACCGGCGATCCCCTGCGCAAATGGCGCCTGCTGCATGAGGGCACTTCAGTCTGGTGGGCCGCGCAGTCGCGCAACAAACGCTCGCTGACGCTGGACCTGCGGCAGGCCGAAGCGCAGGACGTGATCCGGCAGCTGGTGCGCGAGACCGATGTGCTGGTCGAGAATTTTCGCCCCGGCATGCTGGAAGAGTGGGGCCTGGGCTGGGAGGTCTTGCGCGATATCAATCCGCGGCTGGTGATGCTGCGTGTGTCCGGCTACGGGCAGACCGGGCCCTATCGGGATCGTCCGGGTTTTGGCGTCATCGGTGAAGCCATGGGCGGCCTGCGCCACCTGAGCGGCGAGCCGGGGCGCACGCCGGTGCGCGTGGGCGTCTCGATCGGCGATTCGCTATCGGCGCTGCATGGCGTGATCGGCATCCTGCTGGCCTTGCGCCAGCGCGACCAGCATGGCGGCGAAGGCCAGATGATTGACGTCGCCTTGTACGAATCGGTATTCAACATGATGGAAAGCCTGTTGCCTGAGCACTCTGTGTTCGGTGCGGTGCGCCAGCCTGCCGGCAGCAGTCTGCCGGGCATCGCACCCAGCAATGCCTATCGCTGCGCGGATGGCAAATATGCCTTGATCGCCGGCAATGGCGACAGCATCTTTCGCCGTCTGATGGAAGCCATCGGCCGCAACGATCTGGCCGAGGATCCGGCGCTGGCGCACAACGATGGGCGCGTCAAACAGGTACAACGCATCGACGACGCAATCGGCGAATGGACGGCGCAACATGGTCTGGATGACGTGCTGGACGCGCTCAACCGGGCGCGCATTCCCTCGGGCAAGATTTACGACATCGCCGACATCGCCGGCGACCCTCACTATCAGGCGCGCGGCATGCTGCTGGACGCTCAGCTGGACGACGGCACCCCGGTCCGCTTGCCCGGCGTGCTGCCCAAGCTGAGTGCGACGCCGGGAAGTGTAGAGCGTCCGGCCCCGCGTCTGGGGCAGCATACCGATGAAATTCTCGCCGGGCTGGGTATTGCGGAAGACACCCGCGCCGCCTGGCGCGAGCGCAACATCATCTGAAATGAGGAAAATGGCCATGGCCCATCAATCGAACAGTAGCTCTCAAGGCAAGCGCATTTACATCCAGGAAGTCGCCACGCGTGACGGGTTTCAGAACGAAGCGAGCTTCATCGAGACGGCCGACAAGGTGGCGCTGATCGACAGCCTGTCCGCCTGCGGTTTCGCCAAGGTGGAAGCCACTTCCTTCACGTCGCCACGCGCCATTCCGGCGCTGCGCGACGCCGAGGCGGTGATGCATCAGATCCACCGCGCGCCCGGTGTGGTGTACACGGTGCTGGTGCCGAATGTACGCGGCGCCGAACGCGCGATGTCGTGCAAGGTGGATGAAGTCAATCTGGTGATGTCGGTCAGCGAGAGTCACAACCGCGCCAATTTGCGCATGAGCCGCGAGCAATCCTTTGCGCAACTGAAAGATGTGGTGAGCGCCGTGCGCGAGTCCGGCGTGGCCATCAACGTCTCGCTCTCGACCGTATTCGGCTGCCCGATGGAAGGCGATGTCGACGAGGCTGAAGTGCTGCGCTGGATGGCGCGTTTTGCCGAGCTCGGCGTGCATGGCTTCACCTTGTGCGATACCACCGGCATGGCCTACCCGAGTCAGGTCGAGCAACTGTGCGGGCATGCCGCAAACGTATTTCCGCAACACGAACTCACGCTGCATTTTCACAATACCCGCGGCATGGCGCTGGCCAATGTACTGGCGGCGATCGCGGCCGGCATCGACCGTTTCGATTCATCGCTGGGCGGCCTGGGGGGATGCCCTTATGCGCCCGGCGCCACCGGTAACGTCTGCACCGAAGACATGGTGCATATGCTGCAGCTGATGGGCTATGACACCGGCATCGATTTGCCCGCGCTGCTGCAAGCCGCCGCGCGTTTGCCCGGCCTGATCGGACACGACGTGCCCAGCCAGGTGCTTAAGGCCGGCCGTCGTCTGGATCTGCATGCGCGTCCGGATTATCTGGACGAAGCTGAACGCAGCAAGGAGTTGGCATGAGCCTGATCGATCATCTCGACCATCTGGTACTGACCACTGTCGACCCGGCGGCCAGCGAGCACTTCTATGTCGATGTGCTTGGCATGCAACTGGAAGCTTTCGGCGAGGGCCGCAAGGCTTTCCGCTTCGGCAATCAGAAGATCAATCTGCATGTGCGCGGAAAGGAATTCGAACCGAAGGCGCATCTGCCGGTGCCGGGCGCACTGGACTTGTGTTTCATCGCCGCCGTGCCGCTGGAGCAGGTGATTGCCCGGCTCAAGGAAAAGCAGTGGCCGATCATTGAAGGTCCGGTGATGCGCACCGGCGCCACGCAAAAAATACGTTCGGTATATGTGCGCGATCCGGATCTGAACCTGATCGAGATATCGGAACTGGCATGAAAGAATTCGCCGCCTGCAGCCAAGCGCACGGGCGGCGTTATTACATCAGGAGGAGACCCATGAAAAAAGAATCAGCCTATCCCTTGCCACGCGACTATCGCCTCGCCTTTGAAGATCTGCGGGTGGTGGCGCGCGGCGTCAAGCGTCCCGAATGTGTGCTGGCATTGGCCAGCGGCGAGTTGCTGGCCTCGCACGGCGAAGGCGGATACAGCCGGGTGCTGTCTGATGGCAGCGTGCACCATGTGCTGCCGGCAGCCGGCCGCGGGGCGACGGCCGCGCGTAGCTATGTGCCCAACGGCATCGCGCTGGCGCCCGATGGCCGTGTGCTGTTTGCCGACCTCGGCGCCCATCACGGCGGGATTTTCGCGTTGGCATCTGATGGCGCACTGGAATGCCTGGTGCACAGCGTAGGCGGCGGTCCGATTGCGCCCAGCAACTACGTCACGGTCGACGCCGGCGGCACCTTATGGCTGACTGTCAGCACGCGTCGCAGCCCGCGCAGCGAGGCCTGGACGCCGACCGTGAACGACGGCTACATCGCCGTGCAGGACAAGGACGGCGTACGCATCCTCGCCGATGGTCTCGGCTACACCAACGAGGTGGCGTTTTCACCGGACGGCCGCTGGCTTTATGTGAACGAGACCTACGCCCAATGCGTCAGTCGTTTCGAGTTGCGGCCCGGGCCGGCGCTGGGCCCGAAAGAGATTGTGGCGCGGCTGGGCGGCGCCAATCTGCCTGACGGTCTGACTTTCGATGCCCACGGCGGGCTATGGCTGAGCTGCATCGCCAGCAATCGCCTGATATTGCTGCGCCCGGATGGCGAGCTGCAGACGATACTGGAAGACACCGATCCCGCGCACGAAGAACTCGTCATGCACGGCGTAAAGACTGCAAGCCTGCAGCACGCCACCATGCAAACCGCAGGCCGTTCCCGGCTCGGCAATATCTCAAGTCTGGCGTTCGGCGGACCTGATTTGCGCACCGCTTATCTGGGCTGTCTGCTGGACGATGTCATCCGCGCCTTTGATTGCCCGCTGCCGGGATTGCCGACCGCGCACTGGCGGAGAAGCGTGGCCGCCTGAGCCGCAGCACGCAACGAAAAAAGGGCAGTGGCAGCACCAGGAAATACGCGCCGCGTGACGGCAGCAATAGAAAAACAATCAAAAATAATCAAGACCATCAGGAGAAGGAGACATCATGTCCGACATCGAACGCAACACCATGCGCAAGGTCATCCGGCGTTTCGCGCCGCTGTTGACCATCTGCTTTATCGCGGCCTTTCTCGACCGCGTCAACGTCGGCTTCGCCGCCATCACCATGAACCGGGATCTGGGCATGAGTTCCGCCGCCTTCGGACTCGGCGCCGGGCTTTTTTTCCTCGGCTATTTCATCTTTGAAGTGCCGTCCAACATGGCGCTGGAGCGTTTCGGCGCGCGTCTGTGGATCGCGCGCATCATGCTGAGCTGGGGCATCCTGTCCGGCGCCACGGCCTTCGTCCAGACCGAAACCGGTTTCTATGTCGTGCGGGTATTGCTGGGGATTGCCGAGGCCGGATTCTTCCCCGGCGTGATTTTCTTCCTCACGCTCTGGCTGCCCAAATCCTATCGCGCCGGCGTGGTCGGATCGTTCATGGCGGCCATGCCGCTGGCCAGTGTGTTCGGTTCTCCGGTGTCGGGTTTGCTGATGTCGCTGGATGGCATGTTCGGCATGCACGGCTGGCAGCTCATGTTCCTGATCGAAGCGGTGCCCTCCATCGTGCTGGCGTTTGTGGTGCTGAAGGTCTTGCGCGATTCGCCGGACGATGCGGAATGGCTCAGCGCGGCCGAAAAAAACTGGCTCAAGAACACGCTGGAGCAGGAGCGCCGCGAGCATCAGGTGGTGGTCAGCCAGGGCTTCATGAACATCGTGCGCAGCCCGGTGATCTGGTGTCTGGCCGTGGCCTATTTCGGCGTCACGGGTTTCAATTACGGCATGAGTTTTTTTCTGCCGCAGATCGTCAAGGGCTTTGACCTGAGCTTGATCCAGACCGGCTTCGTCAGTGCCTTGCCGTTCGTCGCCGGCGCGCTCGGCATGATCTGGTGGAGCAAGCGTTCCGACCGCACCGGCGAGCGCCGTTTTCACACCATCTTTCCGCTGGTGCTGGCCGTGATCGGACTCGGCGGCTCCACGCTGGCGGCGCTGCCGGTATTGAAACTGGCCTTGCTATGCCTGGCCAGCTTTGGCGTGTTTTCTGCCTTGCCGGTGTTCTGGACTCTGCCGCCGACCATCCTTGGCCCGTCGGCGCTGGCAGCCGGCATCGCCGCGATCAACTCCATCGGCAATCTCTCCGGCTTCGTGAATCCCTACATCGTCGGCAAGGTCAAGGATGTCACGGGCAGCTTCAATGGCGGGCTGCAGGTGATCGCGCTATTCGGCGTGGTCGCCATTGCCATCCTGTTCGTCATCACCGGCCGCCACCAGCAGCGAAAAGATGCTGCCGGCAGCTCAAGGTTTGCAGCGGAACGCCATGGCTGACAAAGCCGATAGAAGCATCCGCCTGATACCTCGCTTGCCGCTGACCTTGGTGGCAACTTGATGCCTTGACTCAAGCCAGACTCGCCAACAAGCGCCGACCTCCAGGTCGGCGTTTTTCATGACAAGGCGATATCCATGTCGCGCCGCAAAAGGCATGAATACGTGGAATTAAGGATTGTTATCAATTTCGATTTACTTTGTTGTAAAAGCATATTTGTTAATAAAAATAAAAAAATAAAGATAAATATGCTGTTTATGTCGGACTCTTTCTGCAAAAGCGGCAGCACTGTCTGTGAGTGAATCGCTACCATATTCATCAATTTGGATGCGCTGCAACATGAAATTTCCTTGCCGGAACCGGCTTGTTTTCGCCGATGGGCAAGGATGAATATGCGGGCGCTTCCCTCCTTGCGCCTCTTATTCGGAAATTCGGAATCGTCATGTCAGCCAGCAGCCCCGCCATCCATCAAAAAAAACCAAAAACCATCAGCGGGCCGTTTCTGGTGTGTGTCGTGCTGGCAATCTGTATCTGGGGCGGCAACTGGCCGGTGATGAAATACGGCAGTCAATACATTCCGCCGCTGTGGTTCGCCGCCAGCCGTTTCGTGTCCGCGGCTTTACTGAGCTTCGCCATCGCCGCTGCCATCGGCAAGCTGCGCCTGCCGCGTCGCGAAGAATGGCCGGTGGTGCTGGGCGTCGGCATTTTGCAGATGGGTTTGTTTACGGCGCTGGTGACCGGCGCACTGCATTTCGTCATGCCGGGCCGCGCTTCGCTCATCGCCTACGCCACTTCCATCTGGGTGGTGCCGGGCGCCGCACTGGTACTCAAGCAACGCCTCAGCGGCCAGCAGCGGCTGGCAACCGTGTTCAGCTACATCGGCATGGCGATCGTGGTAATGCCGGCGCTGCTGCATGCCGACCTGCACGGCATGATCGGTTATCTGATGCTGGGGGCGGCCTCGTTGTCGTGGGCCATCAATATTCTGCAGATCAAATCGACCAAGGGCGTCAAGCTGGACTTCGATCTGCTGCCATGGCAGACGCTGGTGGCGGCGGTGCCGCTGACGATACTGGCCTTCGCCGTCGATGGCGCACCGACCTTCCTGGCCGAATCGCATTCCTGGTATGTGATCGCTTACACAGGTCCGCTGGCGACCGCCCTGACTTTCCTGATCGTGCTGCAAATGACCCAGCGTCTGTCGCCGGTGACGGTGTCGGTCTGCATGCTGGGGGTGCCGGTGGTCGGCATCACGCTGTCGTCCTTCATCTTCGGCGAGACGCTGTCGGCCGATCTGCTGATGGGCGTGGCGCTGATCTGCCTGGGCTTGCTGATCCCGGCCTTGCCGCGCATGTCGTGGCGTCGTAGTCCGGCGGTTTCCTGAGCGGGCTAGCGGCAATGAGGTCGGCTACAGAATAAAAAAGGATGCCGCACGGGTTCATGCCGTTCAGTGAAGTAAATCTCCCCAGGCAGGCCGTTCGGGCTGAGCAGGTCCGCAACACCGTATCGAAGCCGACGTGCAAGGTTCACAGCGCTTCCCACCCTTCGATAGCGGCTGTGCCGCTACTCAGGGTGAATGGAGTTGAAATCAAACAGTACAAAAAAATGCCGTTCAGTTCTTCACTGAACGGCATTGCCCCGCGTGCGCTTTTTTCGGGCTGCTGCCTGACCGGAGCAATCCCTCTCAATCCAGCTCAATTCAACTCAAGCACAAAATCCGGATTGAAGTTCTCATTCTCGGCCGCGCCGTCGCGTTGCACATAGCCGCAGGGATTGCACACCACGCGGCAGTCGCCGAGGCGGTAATCGAAAGAATCATGCATGTGGCCATGGATCCAGAGATCTGCGCCGGCAGCGATGGACTCCAGTTGCGAGGCGAACGCCGCCGACACCAGATCGTCGGCATAGCGGGGCGCCACCGATTGCATGGACGGCGCCATGTGCGTGATCACCACGGTGCGGCCATCGAAGGGCTGCGCCAGTTGCTGTTGCAGCCATGCGCGATCGCCGGCATGCAGAAGGATGGTGTCGTCCGGCGTCATCATGTGCATGAAGGGCTGTGCCACCTGAATCCGCCGGTAATCCACCATCACCGGCTGCGCCGCCAGCATGGCAGCCTCTTTCTGCTGTGCGCCGTACAGTTCGAAATCGGTCCATAGCGTAACGCCCAGAAAACGTACTCCCGCAACGACCGTCGTGCCCCGATTCAGGAATTGCACATTGGGCGAATCGGCGCAGGCCTGCTCCAGATCGGCGAGGGTGGTCTCCCAGGTGCCGCCGTAGGCCTCGTGATTGCCGGCCACGTACAGCACCGGAATACCTGTGAATTTCTGCTCGGCCCAGCTCACCGCGCGCGTACCGTTTTCGATATCGCCGGCCAGGATCACTAAATCAGGTTGGCTGACGGCGGGATCGATGAGCGGGGCGCGTTCGCGCCAGACTTCGAGGTGCAGGTCGGACAAGATCAATAGACGCATGGCTGAGCAGTTGAATGGAAGATGGGCAGATGAGGTAAGACGCAATGATAAGTCGAATCTGAAACAGGAATTCGGCAGCGCCGATTTGCGGCGCTGCCGATTCGTTTGTGTGATCGTTCTATCTAGAGCGACACGACGAAGTAATCCGTGCTCATGCCCGCCTTCTGCATGAAATCGAAAACGGAGTCGGCGCCTATGGTTTCGATGCGGTCGCTGAAACGCTTTTCGTTGGGATGATCGTCGAAGGCGATGTTGGCCTTGAACATGCGGCCGCCGAGACGTGTCATCGGGCCCAGTTGCAGCACCGTCGGTTGATAGCCCTTGAACTTGAGCCAGGCCTGCGCCTGTTCACGATTCACGATGCTGGTTTCCTGCGCCATGGCCATGGTTTCCAGCACCCATTGGTTCGATTGCTGATAGCGTGTATTCCATACGTAGGCCAGCATGTTGTAGTCGGGCGTATGTTCAGCGAGCACGCGCTTGGGATCGGTCAGCACCCGCAGCAGTTTCTGCTGCAGCTCCGGAGTCGGGACCAGGACTGCGGTTTCAAAGCGGAAGGGATCGTCGAGGAAAAACTGGCCCATGCCCTGTTCATAGATGTTGCTCAGTGCGGTGCCGCATTCGTTGAGCTTGTGCACGATGGTCCAGGCGGCCTCCTTGCCGGTGCCTTGGCGGTAGGCGAAACCGAGGTGCGAATAGTGTTGTTTGTATTTGCGCAGATCCTGGCCGACGCGGCCGATGATGACTACCTGCGCATCGCCGGCATTGAGTTGGCCGACGGTCTTTACGGCCATCGCGATGCCCTTGCCGACCATCTCGGCCGAGGGCGGATTTTGTTCGCAGGTCTGGCCGGCGCGGGCGGCGCCGGCATTGAGCGCAAGGCAGCTGAGCAGGGCCAGCAGGTAGCGTTTGTACATGGTGTGAGAATCTCGTGATTGAAATGGGTGGAGCGCAGCTGATGCGTCGGCTCAGGAAATCTTGCGGCTCTGCATCAGGCTCTTGCCCAACGCGTTCGGAATGATCGCCAGCACCTTGCCGGCGCTGATCAGGAGGGTGCCGGCCGCAGTCGTCGAGAGCTTGATCACCTCACCCACGCCGACCGACATCGCGCCGCTGATATTGGCGCCTACCGTGACCGAGCCGCGCACGCCGCTGCCGATTTTTTCCAGCACGTAGACGGTGCCGTTGGCGGATGCCTCCACCCCCTTGACCACATATTCGCTGGCTTCCGAAATGAAGAAGGCCGGCGCTACTACCGAAGCCACGACCGAGATCGCCGAGGCATCGCTCGCAGTTGATTGCGCCGCTGCCGGCTGGCCGGCCAGTGCGGTGCACAGCGCGAAGGCGATGGCGGTGCGTGTCATCAGGGCGCGTGGGGAAATGCGGGAGAGCAAGTTCTTGTTCATGTCGTTTCCTTTTTCATGAGGGCTGTATAAGTGTTTGCCGGATGGCAGTGAGGAGCTTCATCCGGCTTGCTTGTTGCATTTCGTCTGAAATCCAGAGCGCAGGCGGACTTTATAAGTAGGTATTGAAATACGCATAAAATTGATAAAAGAATTGATTTATTGGATATAAAGTAGTGAAATTCGATACTCTTACAGTAATCGCAGGGTTTGAAACAAAGGAATTCAGATGGCTCAGACCACCGCATTGGTGAATGCACTGAAAAGCGTGCTGAAAGCGCGCGGCATGACTTACGCGCAACTGGCCAAGGGCCTGGGGCTGAGCGAGGCCAGCGTCAAGCGTATCTTCGCGGCGCAAAGTTTTACGCTGGAGCGCTTCGATCAGATCTGCAGTCTGCTCGGCATACAGATCAGCGACCTGGCGCGCATGATTGCCAATGAATCGACAGCGCCCACGCAACTCACGCGGGAGCAGGAAAACAAGCTGGTGTCCGATCCCAGGCTGCTGATGGTGGCGGTGCATGCCGTCAATCACTGGTCGATGGAAGAAATGCTGGAGAGCTTCAGTTTGTCGCGAACCGAATGCATACGCTTGCTGACACGGCTGGACAAACTGGGCATCATCGATCTGCTGCCCAACAACAAGATCCGCGTGCGCGTGGCGCCGGATTTCAGCTGGTTGCCGGGCGGCCCCATCCAGCAATATTTCCGCGCGCAATTGCGGAATGACTTCTTCAATTCCAGTTTCGATCAACGCGGCGAGCAGATGAGCATGCTCAGCGGCATGCTGTCTCCGGCCAGCAATGCCATTGTGCAGCAGCATATGCGGCGGCTGGCGGCGGAGTTTTCGGCGCTGCACCATCAGGACTTGAATTTGCCGCTGGCGCAGCGCTTCGGCACCAGCCTGATTCTGGCGGTGCGGCCATGGATGCCGGAGAGCTTCAAGCAATTTCAAAGACCCGCAGCGCAGCAAGACTGAAGTGCATTCCGGCTCAAAAAGAATGGCTTGCGACGGCTCCTTTTTCGACTAACATCCGAAGACAGGCGCGCCTCATTTCTGAGGACGCGCCTTATTCTTCGCAACTGCCCCGACAAGTTTCATACAAAGACCAGGCACCTGTTGCGGACGGATGAAATGAGCCGCCGGCACCGGATCGTTGACGATCGATGACAAGGCGGCCGATCTCATGACGAGGAGACCAGCACATGTCGCGTATTCAGAAAATCACGCCCTTTCTGTGGTTCGACGGTCAGGCCCAGCAGGCGGCGGAGCACTACGTTTCCATCTTCCACAATTCACGCATCGCGCAGATATCGCACTATGGTGAAGTCGGGCCGGCACCCAAGGGTAGCGTGATGGCGGTGATCTTCGAGCTGGAAGGGCAGGAGTTCATTGCGCTTAACGGCGGCCCGGGTTTCAAGTTCAACCAGGCGGTTTCCTTGTTTGTGCGCTGTGAAGATCAGATGGAGGTCGACGTCATGTGGGAGCGGCTGTCGGTTGGCGGCGAGACTTCGATGTGCGGCTGGCTCAAGGACCGCTTCGGCTTGTCGTGGCAGGTGGTGCCGAATCTGCTGTGGGAGATGCTGCAAGATAAGAACGCGCTGAAATCGCAGCGTGTCATGCAGGCGATGATGCAGATGAAGAAGATAGAAATCGCCGGCTTGCAGCAGGCTTACGATGCGGTGTGACCGATACGGTTGATCCGGTGCGCAAGGTCGCTGAATCGCTGAATCGCTGAATCGCTGAGTCGCTGAGTCGCTGAGTCGCAGCGTTTCGCGCCAAGACCGGCAGCGTCGTTCAAGTGCCCGGCGCTACTGATGAGGCCTTGGCTTCCTGTTCTTCAACCTGCTTTTGCGGGCGCGGTTTGAGGCCCAGCAATTTGGCGCGGATCTTTTCGCGGATCAGGCGGAAGCCGTCTACATCGAGTATCAACAGTTTCGGCACGGCGGTTTTTTTCTTGCTGTTGCGTTTCATGGCCGCATTCTTCTTGATGAATTCCTGCTCCAGCAAATTGGAGAGATGGTTCAAGGTCTCGACCTCGATATCGATAGAGCCTTCCAGCGCCGCCATCGACAGCCGCCTGCCTTCCTCCGACAGATTGACGATAAAGCCCGGCTCCGACGCCAGTTCGGCGGCGTGCATGGCGTCGGCATATGTCTCCGCGTAGGCGGCTTCTGCCGGTGTGATTTCAGTCTGTTCCGGCAGCGAGTAGAACGCATCGATATCTGGACCGAGCTTCATTTTTTTGCTCCTGTTCTGCGCATCTAGTTCATATCGGCCGCCCTTGAAGTTTCTGAAGAGAGCGGTCCGTATCGTCTCGTTTTGCATCGGTGCCAAGGCATCGTGCGCAGTGCGCGGCGATACGAATCGTCGCGTCGGTATCGGGCAGGCAAATGCCTTCAGTTGCCTCTCAAACCGGTCCGGCAGCGCTGCACTTGAAACCCGGCGCCGTTCTACAATGAAGCTCGCCGGGGAAGGCCTATATCCGGCTGGCAGATTCAAGTACACGCGCGCCGAAAGACGCCGAAGACTTCGATGTGCAGAAGGGCCGGCGCGCGCCTTGCGGCTGATTTCGGATCGGGCCGGATTCGCCCGCACGCAGCGGCGATTAATTCACCTCAAGGGGATCTCATTGGAAATTGATATCAATGCATTGCCGGCAGCAGAACAATACAAACTGCTTTCTTCAACCATCGTGCCGCGCCCGATTGCACTGGTCACCACCTACTCAGAGGAACATGGCGACAATGCCGCGCCGTTTAGCCTCTTCAATCTCATGGGAGAAGATCCGCCGGTTCTGGTGCTGGGCCTGCAAGACAAACCGGGCCGCGCCGGCCTCAAGGACACCACGCGCAATATCCGCGACACCGGTCAATACGTGGTGCATCTGGTCGATGAAGATCTGGCGCAGGCCATGAATATCTGCGCCGTCGACTTTCCCAGCGACACCAGCGAGATCACCGAAGCCGGCCTGACGCTGACGCCCTCCAGTGTGGTGAAGCCGAAGCGCATCGTCGAGGCGCCGATCGCTTTCGAATGCGAAAAGCTGGGCCTCCTGCAGATCAACGCGCATCGCAATATTGCCATCGGTAAGGTGGTTCGCATGCATGTGCGGGACGGCTTGCTCGACCCGGCGACCAACTACATCGATACGCAAAAATATCGTCCTATCGGCCGCATGTTCGGCCGCCTGTACACCAGGACGCGCGATCATTTTGAAATGATCGTTCCCAGCCCTCAGGAATGGATTGCAAGGAAACCTTAAGCGAGCTGCTGTTCCGGCACAAATGACTGATTTCTCCGTTTCTCATCAAGGCATGGCGCGCGGGTTATTCTGGGAGAATCATTTGTCAGCGGGTGCTTGCTTTACATCAAGCTTGTTAATGAGGCATTGTTTTAAGATTGCGCCGAACAATCGCTGAGCGGGTTGGGGCGCGGCTGAAAAGCCGTCGTTGCCAGCCTGGTGCCGGCGTCGGATTATCGCGGGGGCGTATCCGTGTTCGTGATCGCGGGCAATACTGATTCAATGGAATCCATCGCAAGAGAATAAGCAGGCGCGTCATCGGGACGGCGTTGTCTATCTTCCGGCAAGCGTCGTATGAATAATTTCCTCAGGGTGTGCGGACCAAGGCTTACATGTCGAATATAAAATTGCCGTTTCTGCCTGGCAACATGGCAGTGCTCAAACGAGAAGAAGACCGCATCATCACCGCATCGATTGTGGCGGCGAATGCCGATCCGGCCATGAGCAGCCACATCAATCTTATCCTTGCCAGTCTCAACGCCCTGCAATGGGCGCACACCAGAAGTGAAGGGCATCTCTCTGAGACCGAGACCGCGCTGTCGGGCCTGAACATCCGCATGTTCAATTCCATGGCGTCCAGTTTCAATTTGCTCTTGTGCGGATATTATTCTGCGGCGATCGCCTGTATGCGTGACTTCATGGAAGCGGCATTTTTGCTGGATTTCCTGGAGGCCAATCGTGACGACATGCTGATCAAATGGATGGATGCGCCGGACGCCCCGGATTTTCATCCCGCTGCCGTCAGGGTCTGGCTCGACGCGCGCAATAGCAATAACGATATTCAGCGCGGTCTGCGCTACCGGCAACTCTGCGGCTACGGCGCGCACGGAAGCTGCGATGGCATGACACTGCTCAACGCGGACGCTCAGCAGATGTCTATCGGCCCGTTCCTCAATGAGGCCTTGTTTGCCCATTTGCTGCATGATCTGGCGCGACATCTTCCTTATGCAATCCTGAGCGGATGGAAATTCGAGACCGGTCAGTCGGCAGAAGACTTCAAGCAAAAATCGCTGTTCCTGGCCGAGTCATGGACATGGTGGATAACGCATCCGAACCCGGAGTTTGACGACACCGAAATCGAGGCGATCAGGCAGATGGTCGAAGCACTCGATCAGACTTATCGCCAGAGCATGATCGCAGCGACGCTATAGCGTAACGCTGCGTCGCTCCTCAGGCGGCGCGGCAAAATCTGAAATCCGGGCGCCTTGGATGTGGCGGCTGATTTTTCTTTATCGCTGAAGCATGTCCGACATTCTGCGAAAGCTTCAGCGGGACAAAGACTGTCCATCTAGCGCAGGCCGTATGAAAGTACTCACCGGATAGCTTTTCATACGGTTTTTTTGTTTTCTGCTGCCGAATTTGGCGGCCAGCAGCCTTCTCTTTGATGGTCAATCTCAGACCTTGCGTTGCGTCGACTCAGGGATTGCCTGATAGCAGCGGATCAGCACTGCCATTAGCCTTGCATTGTTTGATATCAAAATAACATTTCCACATAGAAATTCCTGCGTATTGCGCGCCATCAGATTGTTGTTATTTAAACAAAATCTCGTCATAGTTCGCCGGTTTAGTTGTTTTTTTGTTAATTTAAGTCCGGCGCTGATCGAGGTGCTTAACATGAAGTTAAAAAAGGGGTGAAAAAATGAGTTGGTTTCGTAATTTAATGATTGCCAAGAAGCTATTGATTTCTTTTTTGTGCGTATTGACGCTGACGGCAATTTTGGGAGTTTTTTCGATTGCGCAGCTCAATAAGGTCAACAACGCCTCGACTGAAATTGCGACAAATTGGCTGCCCACCATTCGTACGCTTGCGGACATCAAGCTCTTGTTGGCCCGTGTGCGGAGTACCGAGGCGCAGATGGCAATCTATGATGGCGATACGACTGCGATGGAGGGACTCTACAAACGGTCGCAAGCCATCGTATCGCTGCTGAACAGCACCGCGAAACGCTATGAAGGTGAAATCACGGAGCCTGCAGAAAAAGCCATATATCCAGCAGTCCAGAAGGGAATGAGCAACTATCTGGTTGAGCATGAAAAGATCATGGCTGCGTTTCTAGCCAAGGACCTTGCCGGCGGCCGGGCACTCTATCTTGGCGATTCAAACAAGATCTATCCTGAACTCCTGGCCAATCTGGACAAGTTGGTTGCAGTCAATGCAGAGGGCAGTGATGCCGCCACCAAAGGCGCGGACGCAAGCTTTGCCAGCGGCCGCTCGTGGATCATCTCGATGCTGGTCGCCGCATTGGTCATCGGTATGGCATTGGCCATGTACGTTGCACGCATCATTTCGGCGCCCCTGGCCATTGCGGTCGGCGTCGCACGGCAGGTCGCTCAAGGCGATTTGACTGCTGACATCAGATCCGAAGGCAAGGACGAAACCGGGCAGTTGATGGATTCGCTCAAGGCCATGAATGACAGTCTCTTGAATATTGTCGGTCAGGTCCGCGCGGGCACCGACACCATCGCGACCGCATCGACGCAAATCGCTACCGGCAATCTTGACTTGTCCAGCCGTACCGAGGAGCAAGCCAGTTCGCTCGAAGAGACTGCATCGGCGCTTGAGGAGCTGACCTCGACAGTAAAACAGAACTCGGACAACGCACGCCAGGCCAACCAGTTGGCGGTGACCGCATCCCAGGTCGCGGCGCAAGGCGGGACGGTAGTCGGGCAGGTGGTCTCCACCATGTCATCCATCAACGACGCATCGAAGAAGATCGTTGAAATCATCAGCGTGATTGACGGGATTGCCTTCCAGACGAATATCCTGGCCCTCAACGCAGCGGTTGAAGCCGCACGAGCCGGAGAACAAGGCCGTGGCTTTGCGGTGGTCGCCTCCGAAGTCCGCAGTCTGGCGCAACGTTCTGCTTCCGCCGCCAAAGAAATCAAGGCCCTGATCGATGACTCGGTCGCCAAGGTCGGCGTGGGCACCTCATTGGTCGAGAATGCGGGTCAGACCATGGCTGAAGTTGTCGCCAGCGTCGGCCGGGTGACTGATGTGGTTGCGGAGATCTCGGCGGCGAGCCAGGAGCAGAGTGTAGGGATTGATGAGATCAATCGCGCTGTGGCCCAGATGGATGAGGTGACTCAGCAGAACGCTGCTCTGGTCGAAGAGGCCGCAGCTGCCGCGCAATCGCTTCAGGATCAGGCCGGCAATCTCTCGCAGGTCGTGAGTGTCTTCAAGATGAACAGTGCATTTGCGCGGAACGCCAGCCCGGTTGCTGCACCCCGCACGACGGCAAGCAAGCTCAAGACTGTGAGCAAGCCGCGCAGCGAATTGAAGGCGCTGCCAACATCGGGCAAGCAACAGGCCGCTGATTCGAACGAATGGAGTTCCTTCTAAGACCAGTTCATCTGGGGCTGATATTCGGCAATGATCGACAAGCCCTCCGGCTCATGACTTTAGCCATGAGCCGGAGGGCTTGTCGCTATGTAGCCGGACTTCAGCGCCGGATTCAAAGTTCAGCAAGGATTTTCTGCGCGGTCACCGTGAAGGCGATCGCCTGCCTCGCTGCATCGCGATAGTCCTGAATCCGTTCCTGCGTGATTCTTGCGGAACCACCGTTTCCCAGCATGACCGTGTGCCGCCTGATTTTTGACAAGGCCTTTCTTACCTTGGCATCGGCGACGTCCAGCCTCGCCAGATTGCGCAGCAGGGGATCTTGCTTGTTCATTATTCACTCTAGGCGGATCCGATGATTTCTTTCGGTGCGGTAGGGCATATAAGACGGAATTTTTTCCCTGGCTCGCTTCGTCAGTTTCAGGTGAGCCAGAACGGCAAGGGGCATCGGTGTCGCCAGCCTGTTTCTCTGGCTTGACATGCTATCTATTAGAAGGTAGTCTGTGCGCATAATGAATTCTTCAAGCACATCCGAAAACATTCTTCTCTGCGCGCAATCGCTGATCGTGGCCGGCGGCTACAACGGTTTCAGCTATGCCGACATCGCCAAGGTCGTCGGCGTGCGCAATGCCAGTATCCATCATCACTTTCCCAGCAAAGCCATCCTGGTGCAGACCCTGGTGGTGCGGTATCGGCAGGAGGTCGAGGCCGGGATTGCAGAGATGGAGCGGCAGGTTACCGATCCGCTCGGCCAGCTGTGCGCTTATACGGGGTTCTGGGAAACATGCATCGACCAGGCAACTGCCTCCTTTTGCGTGTGTGCGCTGCTGGCCAGTGAAATGCCCTTGCTGCCGGAAGAGATCGCGCTGGAGGTTAGGGCGCATTTCCGCTCGCTATCTGCCTGGCTGGCATCGGTATTTGAGCGGGGTGCCAAGCTTGGTCGTTTCGAGCTGAGCGCACTGCCCAAGGTGGAGGCCGAAATATTTATGGCCGCCATGCACGGCGCCATGCTGTCGGCCCGTGCATATGGGGATCCGAAGATGTTCGGTGCCATCATCAATCCGGTGGTGGAGCGGCTGGTTCGCAAGGGCTGAGTCTGTCTGAATGAACGCGAGGCTAAAGTTGCCTCAAATTTTTTACCTGTTTATCTACCAATTAGTAGGTAGATATTTGTTGTTCTACTGTGCCGGTTTTCATGCCGGCATTTCATCTTCTCGACAAAGGACTTCGTCATGTTCGGAATTTCCCCCTTCGGCTGGATTCATACGCTGGGCAGTCTGCCGGCCATCCCGGTTGCCGTCTACATGTACGCCCGTTATGGGCGCATCGTACCTCGCTCTAAGCTGGGCGCAGTCTATTTCATCTCGATGCTGACCGGCGCGCTGACCGTCTTGCTGGTGGCACACCAGCCGATCAGCTATGGCATCGCGGCGGCGACGCTGCTGTTCTTGCTGGCGGGTTATGGTGTTGCTTGGCTCCCTCTGGGGCGGGCTGCGGTTTATCTGGAGACGTGCTGTTTGACCGTGACGACCTTCCTGCTGATGGTTCCGACAGTCAGCGAGACCTTGCGGCGCGTGCCGGACGGACTGTTCCTTTGCTTGCAGAATTGACCCTATCTAACTGATCCACCTTCCATTGGCGAGCGAACGCGGCAACGCGGTCATATGAGCCTTCGAACCCGAGCGCGCACAGGTCTGCGTGCATCTGCTTGAGGCTGCGTTTTTGCTTTCTAGATTTGGTGGATTCCGTTTTTAGCCACGTTGAAAGCTTGAATGCGTATGCATCCAAAGCACTGGCCGAACGTCGGTCTGCGTAGGCTGGCTCTACAGTTTCAGAGCGCAGGTGACGTCTAACGGTGTTCCTTGAAATGCCAAGTCGCTTGGCGATCTCTCTTAGCGATATCTGGTCTCGTAGGTGCCAGCGCCGAATAATTCCTAGTAATGCCACGTCGATCACTCCAATCTCCCACCTGATTGCCTAGGTAGGATTGTGTCTCAAACGTGGGTCAATTTTCGATGCAAAAATCCCAGCAAAGTGGGTCAGTTTTCGATGCAAATCTACAGGTCGGGAGCAGTAATTGTTGCAATGGGCTTATTACCTAAGTAGGGGAAAACATCGTTTTCTAATCTGGCGGCAATTTTTTCATAGTGGGATTTCACCCATCCATCTCTATTTTTGACGAGCCATTCGCGAGCAATCGCTTCAAAGCTGTTGGCGGCTTGTTCGATATCGGCGAGTTTTTTTGCCTTTCGATTGCCGCTGGGATCCGTTCCATTGGCCAGCAGTTCTTTATTGGACTCTCGCTTTTTGCGTGCTTCCTGCAAGCCCACTTCCGGATATGTGCCCAGCGAAATTAGCTTTTCTTTCCCTTGATACAGGTACTTTAGACGCCACCCCTTGCTGCCTGCTGGTGTAATCAACAAATACAACCCGCCTCCATCGGATAGCTTGTATGACTTGTCCTTAGGTTTGGCATTTTTAACCTGTAGGTCTTTGAGGGGCTCAATGATTCGGGGCATTTTAGGGGTAGCTGTTTTGGGGTAAAGCTGGGTTACCCCTAAAACTACCCCTACCCATACTGGATGTCAACGGATCAGTCGGGAGCGCAGAAAACAAAAAACCGCCTAACCATGCAGGTTTTAGGCGGTTTTTTGAACTTCCTTGGATACCCTTGGAAGGTAAGGTGGTGGAGGCGGCGGGAATCGAACCCGCGTCCGCAAGCACTCTACAGACAGTTCTACATACTTAGCGCTGCCATTTGATTTAACCCGAACGACGCGGACGCGCACGCTTCGTTAAGGCGAGTCACCTTGGATTTAACCTTGAATCAAGTGACCCGATTCAAAGCGATTCCTTGTAAATGACTCTACTGCTGTTTTACCAGCCTACCCCAAGGAAGAAGTAGTGTAGAGCAAGCGGGGATTAAGCCGCTTGTGCGTACGAGTTATCGTTTGCAGTTATAGCTTGTCTGATTGTATTTACGAGGTAGTCAGTCCTCGGTATGCCCTGCGCTGCTTTGCAACCCACGTCGAAACCAAGGTCGCCCCCTGAGGAGAACTAGGATTATAGCCCAGAGTGAGGGCAGCCCGTGCTTTATCAAGAGCATTGCTATTAACTTGCGCCTTGGAGGGCATCGAATCACTGTTGTATGGTCAGATCCACGCGGCTGGTCTTGCCCTTGTCCTTGATGTCGTCGGCGTTCAGGCGCGGCGCCACCAGGAAGATGCGTGCCGCCGGGATCACGCTTTGCTCCTGCAGGTAATTGCGGATCTGATCGGCACGCCGCTGCGCCAGATTGCGCAGATCGTCCTGCGTGACTTCGGTGTTGTCGACGATCAGCTTTTCCATCTCATCTTCCGGCAGGGATTTACTGATGCCGATCACATTGCGCGGCTTCTTGAATTTCTCATCCTTGTAGACCTTTTCCATGTATTTGCTGCGCTCGCCCGCATTCAGCTCAACCTTGCCCGAAGGCTGGCCTTCGGTTTCGATCAGGTCCTTGCGCTTGAGCGCGCGCATCTTGCGGTTCAATGCTTCCTGGCGCAGGCCGATATCGTCCACTTTGGGATCTGCACGGCCCATGATATCGAGCTTGATGCCGGGCCGTTCGTTAAGGGCGTAGCCCAAGGTGTCCAGCTTCTTGCGGATGTCCGCAGTGATCTCCGAGGAGCCTGGCTCGAATTCGATATAGCTGAGCTCGCCGGCGCTGCTGTTGAACATCGAACTGATCAGTGCGAACGGTGAAGTCACGGCTTTGACGATCAGATTGGTGAAGATGCGCAAAATCACGCTGCCGATGGAAAACTGAGGATCGGACAGCGAGCCCGAAATCGGCAGGTTGAGATTGATGTTGCCATTGCGATCCTTGAGAAGCGACACCGCGAGCATCACCGGCAGCTTGGTAGCGGACGGGCTGTCGACGTGGTCGCCAAAGGTCAGTTGTTCGATGCGTACATCATTCTGCGCGACCAGCTTGTCGTTCTCGATCTTGTATTGCACATCCATCGACAGCTTGCCTTTGGTGATCGGGTAGCCCGCATACTTGGCGGAGTAGGGTGTCAGCCGCGGCAGCTGTACGCCGTTGGCGCTGGCCTTGATGTCGAGGAACATCGGCTTGAACAGCGGATTGAGCGTGCCTGAAATCTGCAGCGGCGCATCGTTGTCGATCTTGCCTTTCAGATCCAGAGGTGCCGGCTGCGCTTCATCCGATGCAATCTTGCCCACCGAGCCGGACAGCCCGGTCATGTTGGCGGTGTAGTTCGGCTTGACGAAGTTGTCGGTGTAATTGACGTTGCCGGTATCGAGAAGAATCTGGCCGACGCGGATGACGGGTGCATTCGGATTGGGCGCTTCGGCGGTCACTGCTTCGCTGGAGGTCGTGGTTTTACGCGATGTGGCGGAAGGTTTTTCTGGTGGGCCGTCTTTGCCTGCCGCAGCGTTTTCCTTGTTGTCCGGATCGGTGATCGAACCTGCCGATTGGGCATCTGACACGAGAATGTCCTGTAGATTGAGGCGCCCTTTTTCAGACAGAATCACACGCGCATAAAAATTGGATAGCACGATTTTTTCCAGTGCAATGTGCGTGCGCGTGTCGACTCTGACCTGGATGCCATTCAGATTAAGCGTGCGCCAGCGCAGGAAGTCGCTGGCGCTGAGCTTGTCCTGGATGCGGAAATTATTGAGTGCGGCATTGCCGGTATAGCTCAGTGCGAACGGCTGCTTGTTCAGCGGCGGTGCAATCGCCAGCTTGCCTTTGGCATTGAGCAAGCCGGTGGAAAGCGTGACGTTGAGTACATTGGTGAAGTAGGCCTGGAACGGGCCGACCGGCAGATTCTGACCGTCCAGATCCAGATTGATGCTCTTGAGTTGCGGCGCGGTCTGGCCGGTGACGGACAATTTGCCATCCTTGTTCAACTGCGCCTGCAGCGAAATCCTGGCGCTCTGATCAAGCTGGCTGGAAAGATTCTGTACCTGCAGATTGATGCCGCGCACTTGCAGTTTTTGCTGCGTGCCGACATTGGCGTCTTCAAAATTCAGGCCGCTGTCGGTGATGCTGAAGCTGCTGAGGCGTGCCTGCCATGCGCTACTCGCGGTAGTTGCTCTGGCATCTTTTTGCACTTTGCCTGATGGTGTAGCGGCGTGCTTGTCAGCGGTTTCAGCGTCTTTTTCTTTGCCGGCGGCAGAGGTTTCCGGCGACTCCGCCAGCAGTTTGGTCAGACTGAATTCGCCATTGCTTTCGCGTCGCACTTCGCCCTGCAAGCCGCTGATGCGGAAGCTGTCGGCCTGTGCTTTGTGTGCGCTCAGGTCCACTGCTGCATTTTGCAGTGCGATTGATTTCACATTGATCGCATTGGCGCCTTTGGCCTTGGGCGCCAGCTTCAGATTGCTTACCTCGATGCCCAGTTGCGCCAGTTTGAATTGCTGGTTTTCCAGTGACAGTTCGGTGCTGCCGGAAACCTTGCCCGACAGGTTGGCGGCAAGACTGCGGTTCAGATAATTCTGATAGCCGGAGAGTTCGACCGCGTTCAGTGATGCCTTGCCGTTGACGCCGGCTTTCATCGCTTGCAGCTGTCCATCGAAGCCAATGCTGCCGTGGCCGTTCTCGGTCGCTGCGATTTTGACGCTTGCCGGTTTGGCATCGGCGGCTGTCGAAATGTCGCTGGCATCGATGCTCAGCTTGCTGAGCTGCACGCTTTGTGCGGGAGCGGCGTTGGCTTCGTCGCGCCAGTTGATTTCGCCGTTGCGCAAGGTGACTTGCTTCAGAACGATCGCTGATGCCGCCTTGCCGGTTTCCGTGGCGGGCTTGCTCGGCGCGTCGGGAGTGCCGGGAGTTGCTGCAGGTGTCGCAGACGATGCCGTCTTCGATGGTGTACTTGAGCCTGTTGCCGCTGTCGCAACGCTGCTCTCCGGTTTGCCTTTATTGGCGGCCGGTTTTGTTTTGCCCGAAGAGCCGCTTGCGCTTGCCGCCACGCGCAGCCAGTTCAATTCGCCCTTGTTGTTCATGGCGGCCCAGACTTGCGGTGCATCGATTTCAAGCTGTTCGATTTCGCCATTGGCAGTGAACACATCGAGTTGCTTGATTCTGGCGGCGATGCGTTTGCTCTTGAGCAGCGGCGCGCGATTTTTTTCCGTGACGGAAAGCTCGTCCAGCGTGATGTCGCCGCTCAGCGCGACCTTGGGCGCATCCTGCGCGCGTGAGAAAGAGAGGTCGAGTTTGGTGGAGAGCTTGGCGCTTTCCAGCACGACCGGCAATTCCAGCGGCAGGAAGGGCAGGTAGCTGACCAGATCGAGCCGGTTGATGTCGATCGCGAAGGCGCTTTCCAGCGAACTGGTGAACGGCTTGCTGCGGCCGTTCAGCGCGAAGTGGGTGCCGTTGATGTCGGCCGACAAATGCGGCTGCACGAAGCTGTCGATATTGCCGGGTTGATTGGAGATGAAAGGCACGCCGATCTGCAGCGTCTTGATGTCGATGCTTTTGCCGCTGACCTTGTCCTCAAATTTGATGTTGCCGTTCTCCAGCTGCACATTGGCCAGCGTGAAATGGCTTTCGCCTTCGCTCTTGGGCATGGCCAGCACGCGGTCGATCACATCGCTGAAATTGTAGCGGCCGATACCGTCTGCGCTCAGGCGCACTACGTGCAGGTCGGGCGTGGTCAGCTTGACTTCATCGAGGACCGGGGCCAGACGAAATATCGAGGCGGCCGATGCATTTACCAGCAGACCCTTGGCGGAGAAGAAGGGCGTTTTCTGATCCGGCTCGTACAGTGTGATGTCGGAGACCGTCAGCGCCAGCTTGAAGGGATTGAAGGCGACTTCGCCGAGCTCCAGCTTGCGCCCGATTTTTTCCTGGGTCTGTACGATGGCGATTTTCTTGATCTGGCCGGGGAGCGCCAGCCAGCTGATCGCAGCCAGCAACAGCAGCGCTGCGACGATATACGCGATCCAGCGCAGCGGCCGCTGATAACGCTGCCATTGCCATTTTCTTGTGGGGCTGGAGGTGGTGGATGTCGCCATGCTGGTTCCTTGCAGTGTCACCGGGCGACGGAATCTTTGAATGGGAGGTCTGCGCCGGTGCGTTCAATGATTCGAATTGTATGGATTGTGCTGCGTGCGAGCAGGCTCGCGGCCGGGCATTGCCTGGTGTTCTGAATGATGAGTGCGCAATGTCCGGCGAGGTGGTTCGGAGCGGCTATCTTAGAGCAAACTCAGCAGTTGTTGCGGCTCGTGCAGCAGCGCATCGGCTTCCCAGGTTTCCGGCTCGACGTGGCCGCAATAACCCCAGGCGGCGGCGATGGTCGGCATGCCAGCCGCGCGCCCGGCCTGGATGTCGCGCAGATCGTCGCCAACGTACCAGCATTCTTGCGGCTCCAGCTGCAGGCGTTGAGCGGCTTCCAGCAGTGGCGCCGGATGCGGTTTCGGATGCGGCGTGGTGTCACCCGACACGATGCAGCCGGCGTGGCCCAGGCCGATCAGCGGCACCAGCGGGTCGGTGAAGCGCGAAGCCTTGTTGGTGACAATCCCCCAGGCGATGCCTTGCTTGTCCAGCTGCGCCAGCATTTCAATTACGCCTTCGAACAGCGTGCTGTGTACGACCAGGGCGCTTTCATAGGTGTTGAGGAAGCTCACGCGCAGCGCTTCGTAGCGTTCATCATCGGGACGAATGCCGAATGCCGCGCCGATCAACCCGCGCGCGCCGGCGGAAGCAACCGGGCGCAATTGTTCGTAAGGCGTGGCGTCGAGCCCGCGTTCGGCGCGCAGTTGATTGACGGCGGCGGCGAGGTCAGGCGCAGTGTCGGCCAGCGTGCCATCGAGATCGAACAGAATGGCTTTGGGTTTGGTGAGCTTGTTCAATGGCATGAGGATTCAGCAGACGTGATGAGAGGCCCGTTTAGGACACGGAATTCTTGATTTTGTTGCGACCGGATGGCAGGGAGCCAAAGGCCGTGATGCCGACGTAGCGATGTGAGCTGGAGAAGCCGTTTGATGCGTGATGGCTTCGCTTTTTTCATTACTGAGCCGGCTTGCTGCAGGCCACCAGATAGTTGACGTCAGTGTCCTGATTCAAGGAATAGATCTTGGTCAGCGGGTTGTAGCTGAGGCCCTTGAAGCCATCGATGTCCAGACCGGCCTGCCGCGTGTATTGCGCCAGCTCGGCCGGCGTGATGAACTTGGCGTAATCATGCGTGCCTTTGGGCAGCATGCGCAGCAAGTATTCGGCGCCGAGAATCGCCAGCAGATAAGCTTTCGGATTGCGATTGAGTGTCGAGAAGAAGATCTTGCCGCCAGGTTTGGCCAGCGTCGCGCAGGCGCGCACGATGGAGGACGGATCAGGCACGTGTTCCAGCATTTCCATGCAGGTCACGATATCAAACTGGCCCGGTTCGCGCAGTGCCAGATCTTCCGCTGCGATCTTTTCGTAACGCACCTGGACGCCGGATTCCATACTGTGGAGGTCGGCGACTTTCAGGGCTTTGTCCGAGAGATCGATGCCGGTAACGTCGGCGCCTTTGGCAGCCATCGATTCGGCCAGAATACCTCCGCCGCAACCGATGTCGACGACTTTCCTGCCGGCCAGCGGAGCGCGCGCGTTGATCCATTCAAGGCGCAGCGGATTGATTTCGTGCAGGGGACGGAATTCGGAAGTGGGGTCCCACCAATGGTGAGCCAGTTCACTGAATTTCTGAAGTTCTAAGGGATCGGCATTCATAGCCTGAATGATAGCCCAAAGAGCCGGAAGTTCAGAATGGCCTGCATCAAATTTCCCGATGCAAATGGAATTCCCATAAAAAAACCCCGCCGGAGCGGGGTTTGATCTTGCTGCGTGTATCGATTACTTGCGGGTGCCCACAACTTCGATTTCAACGCGGCGGTTCTTAGCGCGGCCAGCTGCAGTCTTGTTGTCTGCGACTGGTTGCGATTTGCCCTTGCCTTCAGTGTAGACGCGGTTGGCTTCAACACCCTTGGAAACCAGGTATGCCTTGACCGATTCAGCGCGGCGAACCGACAGCTTCTGGTTGTAAGCAACCGAACCGACCGAGTCAGTGTGACCGACTGCGATGATGACTTCCAGGTTCAGCTTGCCCAGGTTTGCGACCAGCTCATCCAGCTTCGACTTGCCAGCTGGCTTCAGGACAGCCTTGTCGAAGTCGAAGAATGCGTCAGCAGCGTAAGTAACTTTTTCCGATGTCGGAGCAGCAGCAGGAGCGGCCGGAGCAGCAGCTGGAGCAGCAGCAACCGGTGCTGGTGCAGGCGGCTCTTCGCAAGGACCGTTTACATATGCGGTATTCCAGCACAGACCGTAGCCGCTGCGAGTTACAACGTCACGGCCATCTTGCAGGTACAGGCTGTTAGGACGGACTTTGATGTCCTTCACTTCTTGCGCTGTTGCAGACAATGCGATGGCTGCGGACGCAGCAGCGAAGACGAGTTTTGCTAATTTGTTCATGTTTCTCCTCTCGGGTGAGATATCCGCAGATAAACTGCGCTACAAGATTACGACATCAAAAAAATGAATAATATCATGTGTTCAGGTCGTCACATGCCCTCTTTTCTAGAGGGGGCAAGCGATGAACTTAGTCGCCATTCTGCCACAGGGTGGTGCGATCAGCGAGGCTTGCCAATTAGACGGAGCAACGTTTTTGGCGCTGTGTTGTTTATGCGCAACGTCGCTTTTGCGGCGTATTTTGCTGGGAAGTTTGTAGGAAAAGCGGCAATTTAAAATGAAATTTCCTTATTTTTCAGTCATTTCGGAGTGGATGCATCTTGCATAAAAATACACGCGTGGACGGGGAAACGGGTGCAAAGGGATAAACAAGGAAAACCCCGATGGTGTGACCAAAGTAAATCTGAGTGACTTGCGCGGACCGAAATTAGAGAAATGTGAGTGCCCGCCTGGAATTTCCTTGATGCTACTTTCGGTTTTTGGCTATCCCATCTGCTTATATATATTAGGTGGATGATTTCGGCGGACGATTTGCCTTGCTCTTCGCTTTATTGTTGCTTGTCTTTTTGTTATCTATGGCATTAATCAGGCGCAGTTGCTTCCCGTCGTGCTGATCCCGTTATGCATCAGTTTCCCCCTGGGAATTATCGCCGCGTGCCGCCCTGGTCGAATGCTGGGCCTTTCAAGGCTGTTTTACGGCCCGCCAGTGCCCTTGGCGCGTCTTGGCAGCCCCCCGGCGTGCTAAAATGTTTGGTTTGAAGCACGCGGTTTAGCTGGTCACAGCGTGGCTTCCCCATCAAGAAACATCTTCAGAATCGCCAATGGATCAATTCGCCAAAGAAACAATCCCCATTTCCCTCGAAGAAGAGATGCGCAAGAGTTACCTCGATTACGCGATGAGCGTGATCGTGGGTCGTGCTTTGCCGGACGTGCGCGACGGTTTGAAGCCGGTGCACCGGCGCGTGCTGTTTGCGATGCACGAAATGAACAACGTGTGGAATCGCCCATTCGTTAAATGCGCGCGCGTGGTCGGTGAAGTCATGGGTAAGTATCACCCCCACGGCGATGCCTCGATTTACGACACGCTGGTGCGGATGGCGCAGGATTTCTCGCTGCGCTATACGCTGGTGGACGGTCAGGGCAACTTCGGCTCCATCGATGGCGACGGTGCTGCGGCGATGCGTTACACCGAGTGCCGGCTGGACAAGATCGCCAACGAATTGCTTGCCGATATCGAAAAGGAAACCGTCGATTTCGTGCCCAACTACGACGGCAAGGAAAAAGAGCCGTCGGTGCTGCCGACCCGTATTCCCAATCTGCTGATCAACGGTTCTTCCGGTATCGCGGTGGGGATGGCAACCAATATTCCCCCGCATAACATCACCGAAGTGGTCAACGGCGCACTGCACGTGCTGAGCAATGCCGACTGCACGGTGGATGAGCTGATCGAAATCATCCCGGCGCCTGATTTTCCGACCGGCGCCATCATTTACGGCGTATCCGGCGTGCGCGACGGTTATCGCACCGGCCGCGGCCGTGTGGTGATGCGCGCCAAGACGCACTTCGAAGAGTATGGCCGCGAAGGTCGTACTGCGATCATCGTTGATGAGCTGCCGTATCAGGTCAACAAGAAGGCGCTGCTGGAACGCATCGCCGAACTGGTGCGCGACAAGAAGCTGGAAGGCATTTCCGATCTGCGCGACGAGTCGGACAAGTCCGGCATGCGCGTGGTGATCGAACTCAAGCGCGGCGAAGTGCCTGAAGTCGTGCTGAACAATCTGTACAAGCAGACTCAGCTGCAAGACACTTTCGGCATGAACATGGTGGCGCTGGTGGACGGTCAGCCCAAGCTGCTGAATCTGAAGCAGATGCTGGAATGCTTCCTCTCGCATCGCCGCGAAGTGGTCACGCGCCGCACGATTTTCGAACTGCGCAAGGCGCGCGAACGCGGTCACGTATTGGAAGGTCTGGCGGTCGCACTGGCCAATATCGATGATTTCATCGCCATCATCCGAGCCGCGCCGACGCCGCCTATCGCCAAGGCCGAACTGATGACGCGCGCCTGGGATTCCTCCGTGGTGCGCGAGATGCTGGCGCGTACCGGCGCTGAAAACACCGGCGGCATCGAAGCCTTCCGTCCGGAACATCTGCCTGCGCATTACGGCATTCAGGCCGACGGCCTGTACAAGCTGTCGGATGAGCAAGCCCAGGAAATCCTGCAGATGCGTCTGCAACGTCTGACCGGTCTCGAGCAGGACAAGATCGTCAACGAGTACAAGGATGTCATGGCGCAGATCGCCGACCTGCTGGATATCTTGTCCAAGCCGGCACGTGTCACCGCCATCATTACCGATGAGCTGAATGCAGCGAAGAACGATTTCGGCATCGGCGCCAAGGACGAACGTCGTTCCACCATCGAACTGAACGCCACCGATCTCGGCACCGAAGATCTGATCACGCCGCAAGATCTGGTCGTGACCTTGTCACATACCGGCTACATGAAGTCGCAGCCGGTGTCCGAATACCGTGCGCAGAAACGCGGCGGTCGCGGCAAGCAGGCCATGGCGACCAAGGACGACGACTGGATCGATCAGCTCTTCATCGCCAACACGCACGACTACATTCTGTGCTTCTCCAACCGCGGCCGCATGTACTGGCTGAAGGTGTGGGAAGTGCCGCAAGGTTCGCGCAACTCGCGCGGCAAGCCTATCGTCAACATGTTCCCGCTGCAGGATGGCGAAAAGATCACGGTCATTCTGCCGGTCTCCGGCGAGAACCGTACTTTCCCTGAGGACCGTTACGTCTTCATGTCGACCAGCCTCGGCACCGTCAAGAAAACACCGCTGTCCGACTTCAGCAATCCACGCAAGGCCGGCATCATCGCGGTCGATCTGGATGAGGGCGATTTCCTGATCGGCGCAGCGCTGACTGATGGCCAGCACGACGTGATGCTGTTCTCCGATTCCGGCAAGGCCGTGCGTTTCGACGAAAACGATGTGCGTCCGATGGGGCGTACGGCACGCGGCGTGCGCGGCATGAACCTGGAAGAAGGTCAGCAGGTCATCGCCTTGCTGGTCGCTGAAAACGAACAGCAGTCGGTGCTGACGGCAACCGAAAACGGTTACGGCAAGCGTACTCCGATCACCGAGTACACGCGCCATGGCCGCGGCACCAAGGGCATGATCGCGATCCAGACCAGCGAGCGCAACGGCAAGGTCGTTGCCGCCACGCTGGTCGAGCCGACCGATGAAATCATGCTGATCACTACTGGTGGCGTGCTGATCCGCACCCGTGTCGCAGAGATTCGCGAAATGGGTCGTGCGACTCAGGGCGTGACCCTGATTTCGGTGGAAGACGGCACCAAGCTGAGCGGTCTGCAGCGCGTGGTCGAGTCGGATGTGGAAGAAGAGCGTCTGGAAGGTGCGGAAGGATCGGAAGCGACCAATTCGGCTGAAGGCGAAGCGCCGGCAGCCGGCGACGAAACTCCGGATACGCCAGATACTCCGGCCGCCGAGTAATACGATGAACGCAGGGCGGTCAGCCTGATCAGGCGACCGCCCTTTTTGATTGTGATCTGACATGGTCTATAACTTTTCCCCGGGTCCGGCAGCCTTGCCGCGAGAAGTGCTGCAGCAGGCAGCTGAAGAGATGCTGGACTGGCATGGCAGTGGCATGTCCGTGATGGAAATGAGTCATCGCGGCAAAGAGTTCATGTCCATCCTTGAGGCCGCGCTGCAGGATCTGCGCGATCTGCTCAACATCCCCTCCAATTACAAAGTGCTGTTCCTGCAGGGCGGAGCGATTGCGGAAAACGCGATTGTGCCGATGAACCTGGCCGGTTTGCGTTCGCCGTCGGGGCAGCCGCGTCAGCCCGGCGTTGCCGATTACATCGAAACCGGCTCGTGGTCGACCAAGTCGATCAAGGAGGCCAGCCGTTATTGCCGGGTGAATGTGGCGGCCTCGTCGGCCGCTGAAAAATTCGCACGCATTCCCGCGCGCGCCGACTGGAAGCTGAGCAAGGATGCTGCCTACGTGCATCTCTGCACCAACGAAACCATCGATGGCGCCGAATACCATTTCACGCCGGATGTCGCCGCCGACACCAACAACGCGCCGCTGGTGGCGGACATGTCTTCGCACATTCTGTCGCGCGAAATCGATATCTCCAGATACGGTGTCATCTACGGCGGCGCGCAAAAGAATATCGGTCCGGCCGGCGTCACGCTGCTGATCGTGCGCGAAGACTTGCTGGGTCATGCCTTGCCGTCCTGTCCTTCCGCTTTCAACTGGAAGATCGTGGCCGACAACGACTCCATGTACAACACGCCGCCGACCTACGCGATCTACATCGCCGGTCTGGTGTTCCAGTGGCTCAAGCGCCAGGGTGGCGTGGCGGCGATGGAGGCGCGCAATATTGCCAAGGCCGAACTGCTGTACGGTTATCTGGACAGCTCGGCGTTCTACAGTAATCGCATCGCAGCGGATTGCCGCTCGCGCATGAACGTGCCGTTTTATCTGCGCGACGATACATTGAACGAAACATTTCTGGCCGGCGCCAAAGAGCGCGGTCTGCTGCAGCTGAAAGGCCACAAGTCGGTCGGCGGCATGCGTGCATCGATTTACAACGCGATGCCAATCGAAGGTGTACAAGCGCTGGTCGATTATTTAAAAGAATTCGAAAAGAAGCAGGGCTAAGCATGTGTTTGGGGTGGGGTCGGCAACGACTGTACGCCACTTTCATTCTGGCCTGCGCATGGACTATCGCCGTCTGCGGTTCTGCCCGATTCAAGTGGCGGGGCCGCCAGACGGCCTCGAATCGGGAAGATAAAAAATGAGCGACGACAAGCTGCTGCCATTGCGTCAGAAAATTGATGCGATCGACGCGCAGATACTCGACCTGCTGAACCAGCGCGCACGCGTCGCGCAGGAAGTCGGCCACGTCAAGGCCGAGACCAATGCGCCGGTGTTCCGCCCTGAGCGCGAAGCGCAGGTGCTGCGCAAGGCCGCCGAACGCAATCCGGGACCCTTGCTGGGCACCGATATTCAGACTATTTTCCGGGAAGTGATGTCGGCTTGCCGCGCGCTGGAAAAGCGTGTGGTGGTGGCCTACCTCGGCCCGGCGGGCACCTTCAGCGAACAGGCCGTGTATCAGCAATTCGGCCATGCGGTCGAAGGTCTGTCCTGCGTGTCCATCGACGAAGTGTTTCGCGATGCGGAAGCCGGCACCGCCGATTTCGGCGTGGTGCCGATCGAGAATTCTTCGGAGGGCGTGATCAATCGCACGCTCGATCTGCTGCTGCAGACGACCTTGTCGATCAGCGGCGAAATCTCGATCCCGGTGCATCACAGCCTGATGACCAAGGGAGGCGGCATGGACGGCATCACTCGCATCTGCGCCCATTCGCAAGCGCTGGCGCAATGCAATGCCTGGCTCAATCAAAACTATCCGCAGATCCAGCGGCAGGCCGTGGCGTCGAATGCCGAAGCCGCGCGCATGGCCAGCGACGACACTTCGGTGGCGGCGATTGCCGGCGAGATCGCCGGACAAAAATACAATCTGCAAACCGTCAACGCGCACATTCAGGACGACCCGCACAATCGCACGCGCTTTGCCGTGATCGGTCGTCTGCATACGGCGCCGTCAGGCCGCGATCAGACTTCTATCGTGTTGTCGGTGCCGAACAAGGCCGGCGCCGTCTACAAGTTGCTGGCGCCGCTGGCAGAGCACGGCGTGTCGATGACGCGTTTTGAATCGCGTCCGGCGCGCATGGGCGCGTGGGAGTACTACTTTTACGTCGATCTTGAAGGCCACGAGCAGGACGAGAAAGTGGCGCGTGCGCTGGCCGAACTGAAACAGAATGCGGCATTTTTCAAGTTGCTGGGTTCCTATCCGCTGGCGCTGTAAATCCGGCGGCGCGTCTGAGGTGCCGAGATTTGCCAGGGCGCGCTGATATGCGAATGCCCGTTCCCGATTAAATCAATTCGAAGGTCAATGATGTCGATACAACTTGCTCCGGAATATGTGCGCGCCATCGCGCCTTATCAGGCCGGTAAACCCATCGCCGAGGTGGCGCGTGAATTCGGCCTCGATGAAGCCAGCATCGTCAAACTGGCCTCCAACGAAAATCCGCTGGGCATGCCGGCATCGGCCAAGCTGGCGATGCAGCAGGCAATGGCTGAGTTGGGGCGTTATCCCGATGCCAACGGCTTCGAACTGAAGGCGGCGATCGGCGCCAAGTACGATGTGCCGCAAAGCTGGATCACGCTGGGCAATGGCAGTAACGACATTCTGGAAATCGCCGCACACGCTTTTGTGCAGCCGGGGCAGTCGGTGGTGTATGCGCAATATGGTTTTCTGGTCTACGCGCTGGCGACGCAAGCCGTCGGCGCGCGCGCCATCGAAGTGCCTGCCAAGGACTTCGGTCACGATCTGGCTGCGATGGCCGAGGCGATCACCGAGGACACGCGTCTGGTGTATCTGGCCAACCCGAATAATCCGACCGGCACCTTTGTTTCCGCCGCCGAACTGGAAGCATTTCTGAAGGCAGTGCCGGCGCACGTTGTGGTGGTACTGGACGAGGCTTACAACGAATATCTGGCGGCCGAGCAGCAATATGAATCGACGCAGTGGGTGCGCACCTATCCGAATCTGGTCGTGTCGCGCACCATGTCCAAGGCTTATGGCCTGGCCGGTCTGCGCGTCGGCTTTGCGATTGCGCAACCGGCGGTGACCGATCTGATGAATCGCATCCGTCAACCGTTCAACGTCAATTCGCTGGCGCAGGCCGCTGCGATTGCGGCGCTGAACGACAAGGCGTTTCTGCAGCAGAGCGCTGAAGTGAATGCTGCCGGTTATCGTCAGTTGATTACCGCCTTCGATGAGTTGGGCCTGACCTATGTACCGTCCTTCGGCAACTTCGTGCTGGTGCAGGTCGGCACGGATGACGCTGCCGGTGCGCGCGTCAATCTGGCGCTGTTGAAGAAGGGCATCATCGTGCGTCCGGTTGCGAATTACGGTCTGCCGCAATGGCTGCGCATTTCCATCGGCTTGCCGGAAGAAAACGCCGCCTTCATCGCCGCGCTGAAAAGTGTGCTGGCCTGATCAGTCTTCTGATCAAGGTTTCCTGAATGACTGACTAGCGGAATTAGCCTTGAGTCGTATCGTGTTCAATAAAGTTCTTATCTGCGGTGTCGGCCTGATCGGCGGATCGTTTGCGCTGGCGCTGAAAAAAGCCGGCGCAGCGCGCCAGATCGTCGGCGTCGGCCGTTCTGCCGCCAGCCTTGCGCGCGCCCAGGAACTGGGTATCATCGATGCCGCCGCGACCGATATCGCCGCCGCCATGGACGGCGCCGATCTGGTCTTGATCGCTGCACCCGTGGCACAGACCGGCGCAATACTGCGCTCGCTGGCGCCTTATCTGAAGCCCGGCGTCATTGTCACCGACGCGGGAAGCACCAAGGGCGACGTGGTTGCCGCAGCGCGTGCCGAGTTGGGTGACATGATCAATCAGTTCGTGCCTGGTCACCCGATTGCCGGGCGCGAATCCAACGGTCCGGATGCCGCCATCGACGATTTGTACGTCGGCAAGAAAGTGGTGCTGACCGCGCTGCCGGAAAACAGTGCGGCAGATGTCGAGCGTGTCGCATCCGCCTGGCTGGCCTGCGGCGCGGTGATCCATCGTTTGTCCGCGCAGGAACATGACGCGGTGTTCGCTTCCGTGAGTCATCTGCCGCACGTGCTGGCTTATGCGCTGGTGGCTGACATTGCGGCCAAGCCGCATGCGGCGACGCTGTTTCAATATGCGGCCAGCGGCTTTCGCGACTTCACGCGTATTTCCGGTTCCTCGCCGGAAATGTGGCGCGACATCTCGCTGGCCAATCGTGATGCGCTATTGCAAGAGGTAGATGCTTATCTGATGCAACTGACGCGCATGCGGCAGATGCTGGCGGAGAGTGACGGTGCGGCGCTGGAAGACGTCTACACCACTGCGCAAAAGGCGCGGCTGGATTGGATGGCGGCCATCGAGGCGGCGGAAAAGAATCGGCGCGAACCGGCGCGCGAGCAAGGCGGCGACTGAGCTTGCGTACAATGCAAGCTGAGCTTTGCGACGCTCATTCATGTTCGTTTTGCATGCATGATGTTGCCAGCCGTACTGAATGACACCTCCATGTCCCCGCCATCGCGGCCTGTGTCCCTATCAATGAAGTGAAAATCTGAACCGATGAAGCAGCCTTATTACCCCCACCATATCGATCTGGCGCCGGCGGCGCATGTGCAGGGCACGGTCAAGTTGCCGGGTTCGAAGAGTATTTCCAATCGCATCCTGTTGCTGGCGGCCTTGAGCGCCGGCAGCACGCGCATCATGGATCTGCTGGCTTCGGACGACACCCTGGTGATGCTGATGGCTTTGCAGCAACTGGGCGTGAAGTGGGAACAGATAGAAGGCACGCAAAACTACATCGTGCACGGCGTCGACGGTCAATTGCCGGTGCATCAGGCCGATTTGTTCATGGGTAACGCCGGCACCGCGATCCGTCCGCTGACGGCTGCGCTGGCGGTGCTGGGCGGCGACTACACGCTGCACGGCGTGCCGCGCATGCATGAGCGGCCGATCGGCGATCTGGTCGATGCCCTCAATGAAGTCGGCATGCGGATTGAATACACCGGCAATCCCGGCTATCCGCCGTTGCATGTACGACGCGGTCAGCTGGCGGCGCACAGCATGAAGGTGCGCGGCAATGTATCGAGCCAGTTCCTGACGGCCTTGCTGATGGCGGCGCCGCTGATGGCGCGCGAGCAGGCCATGCGCATCGACGTGGTGGGAGAGCTGATTTCCAAGCCGTATATCGAAATCACGCTGAATCTGATGCGCCGCTTCGGCGTGGACGTACAGCGCGACGGCTGGCAGAGTTTCATGATTGAGGCCGAGCAGAGCTATCAGAGTCCGGGCGTGATTCATGTCGAAGGCGATGCGTCTTCGGCGTCCTACTTCCTGGCGGCGGGCGCCATCACCGGCGGTCCGGTGCGGGTCGAAGGCGTCGGGCGCGACAGCATTCAGGGCGACGTACGTTTCGTCGAAGCGCTGCGCCAGATGGGCGCGACCATCGAAGTCGGCGACAACTGGATCGAGGCTTCGTCGAATGGGCCGCTCAAGGCCATCGACGCCGATTTCAATCATATTCCCGATGCCGCAATGACTATCGCGGTGGCTGCCTTGTATGCCGACGGTCCCAGCACCTTGCGCAATATCGGCAGCTGGCGCGTCAAGGAAACCGACCGCCTGTCGGCCATGGCGACCGAGCTGCGCAAGCTGGGTGCACAAGTCGAAGAGGGCGCGGATTACCTCAAGGTCACGCCGCCGGCGGCGATGGAGCCGGCCACCATCGATACTTACGACGATCACCGCATGGCGATGTGCTTCTCGTTGGCGTCGCTGGATGGCAAACTGCTGCAAGGCACACGGATTCGCATCAACGATCCCAAATGCGTGGCCAAGACTTTCCCCGACTACTTCAAGGTCTTCGAGGAAATCGCTGAGCAGACGCTGATCTGATGCCTTGCCTCAATAATGTTTTCCACTCAACTGATTTACTGAAGAACGGGATTTCCCATGGATAAGGCAATAATTCCCGTCATTACGATCGACGGTCCGACCGCTTCGGGCAAAGGCACGGTCGCGCAGAAGGTCGCGCAGCAACTGGGGTTTCACTATCTTGACTCGGGGGCCTTGTATCGCCTGACCGCCTTGTCGGTATTGCGCCGGGCGACGCCGATGAACGACGATCACGCGCTGGCCAAGGTCGCGGAGCACCTGCATTGCCATTTCGACGGCGGCCATATTTTTCTGGCCAATGAAGACGTGACCCAAGCTATCCGTGCTGAAGAAGTTGGTAATACGGCATCGAAAATCGCCGCCTTTCAGACCGTGCGCCAGGCGCTGTATGGTCTGCAACTGGGCTTTCGCAAGCCGCCCGGGCTGGTGGCGGACGGCCGCGACATGGGGACGGTGATTTTCCCGACGGCAAGATTGAAGGTGTTTTTGACCGCAAGTGTGGAAGCGCGTGCGCAAAGACGTTATAAGCAATTGATTGACAAGGGTTTTTCTGCTAGTATGCAAGACCTTTCGAAGGATTTGAGAGAACGCGACGAGCGCGACATGAATCGTGCCTCGGCTCCGCTCAAACCGGCTGAGAACGCGTATCACCTGGATACTTCCGACATGACTGCTGATGAAGCGGTGCAGAAAGTGCTGGGCTGGTATGCCGCTGTGGGTCATTGATCAAGTGATCCCCCGAAAAGAATAAAAAGCAGTCAAAAGAATAAAAGCAGTAGAAGCAGATACACGCAGCAAATCAATCCAGATGCGCGCAGCACCCGATTCAGATGCGGCGCCATTCGGATTTGTTGTGGCGAGAATTAGTAGCAGTGAATGCAGCACGCAGTAAAACAAAGAAGTAAATAAACGTCGTCCCTGGTGCCCAACAGATGCAAAGTCTGGCGGGCGTTGTAAAACCTAACCCTCTATTCGTTCCGGTGATTTTGCTGGTTGTCTGATCGGACAAGCGAATATTGGCCAAAACCTTTCTTTTCTCATATGTCTACCACTACCGTACTGGCTCATGGCGCAGATTTCGCTACTGAGTTTGCAGCCCTTTTTGAAGAATCGCTGTCGCGTCAGGACATGCGTTCTGGTGAAGTCATTTCGGCTGAAGTCGTCCGCCTCGACCATAACTTCGTTATCGTCAACGCCGGCCTGAAGTCCGAAGCCTTCATTCCTGTTGAAGAATTCAAGAACGACAACGGTGAACTCGAAGTCAACGTTGGCGATTTCATTTCCGTCGCAATCGAGTCGCTGGAAAACGGCTTCGGCGACACCATCCTGTCGCGCGACAAGGCCAAGCGTCTGGCATCGTGGCTCTCGCTGGAAAAGGCGATGGAGTCCGGCGAGATCGTTACCGGTACTGTCAATGGCAAGGTCAAGGGCGGTCTGACCGTTCTGACCAACGGCATTCGTGCCTTCCTGCCGGGTTCGCTGGTCGACACCCGTCCGGTCAAGGACACTACGCCTTTCGAAGGCAAGACCCTGGAATTCAAGGTCATCAAGCTGGACCGCAAGCGCAACAACGTGGTGCTGTCGCGCCGCGCTGTGATCGAAGCCTCGATGGGCGAAGAACGCGCAAAGCTGATGGAAACCCTGAAGGAGGGTACGGTCGTTACCGGTATCGTCAAGAACATCACCGACTACGGCGCGTTCGTGGATCTGGGCGGCATCGATGGTCTGCTGCACATCACCGATCTGGCATGGCGTCGTGTGCGTCACCCGTCGGAAGTGCTGTCGGTTGGCCAGGAAATCACTGCCAAGGTCCTCAAGTACGATCAAGAAAAGAACCGCGTTTCGCTGGGCGTCAAGCAACTGGGCGACGATCCATGGACCGGTCTGTCGCGTCGTTACCCGCAAGGCACACGCCTGTTCGGCAAGGTCACGAACCTGACCGACTACGGTGCGTTCGTTGAAGTCGAGCAAGGCATCGAAGGTCTGGTGCACGTCTCCGAAATGGACTGGACCAACAAGAACGTCGCGCCTAACAAGGTTGTTCAGCTGGGCGACGAAGTTGAAGTCATGGTTCTGGAAATCGATGAAGAGCGTCGCCGTATCAGCCTGGGCATGAAGCAATGCAAGGCGAATCCTTGGGACGACTTCGCGATCACTCACAAGAAGGGCGACAAGGTCAAGGGCGCAATCAAGTCGATCACCGACTTCGGCGTGTTCATCGGCCTGCCAGGCAACATCGACGGTCTGGTTCACCTGTCCGACCTGTCCTGGACCGAAGCTGGCGAAGAAGCCGTGCGCAAGTTCAAGAAGGGCGACGAACTGGAAGCAGTCGTGCTGGCAATCGATGTGGAACGCGAGCGCGTTTCCCTGGGCGTCAAGCAACTGGAAGGCGATCCGTTCAACAACTTCGCTGCAATGAACGACAAGGGTGCACTGGTCAACGGTACAGTCAAGTCGGTCGAGCCTAAGGGCGCAGTGATTCAGTTGTCGGAAGAAGTCGAAGGCTATCTGCGTGCATCCGAAATCTCCCGCGACCGCGTGGAAGATGCCGGTACTCACCTGAAGGTCGGCGACAGCGTCGAAGCTCTGGTCATCAATATCGACCGCAAGGCGCGCAGCATCCAACTGTCGATCAAGGCAAAGGACAATGCTGAGACCCAAGAAGCAATGCAAAAGATGTCTTCGGACTCCAGCGCTGCTTCCGGTACCACCAGCCTGGGCGCGTTGCTGAAGGCTAAGCTCGACAACAAGAACTGATCTGTCGCTGAATAATGACTAAGTCTGAGCTGATTGCTCGTTTGGCCGAACGTTATCCGCAACTGGTTGCTAAGGATGCGGATTACGCGGTCAAAACCATTCTCGATGCCATGGTTGACGCTCTAGCGGCAGGCCAGCGCATTGAGATCCGGGGGTTCGGCAGTTTCGCGCTGAACCGCCGGCCGCCACGCATCGGCCGCAATCCCAAGTCCGGCGACAAGGTGATGGTGCCCGAAAAACGGGTGCCGCATTTCAAGCCTGGCAAGGAATTGCGCGAGCGCGTGGATGCGATGGTCGGGCAGCCGATCAGGGAAGACTAAGCCAGCGCGACAGCGTGTTGAGCAGCTGGGACGTGCCGTATTCGGCGCGTCAGAGCATGTAAATACGCAGTAACAAAATCAACGGCATCTTTGGATGCCGTTTTTTTTCACGTACAATTTCGTTTTCAATGGGATGTTGCGCTCCATAGCGCGCAAGATGTTCCCGCAAGCCGCCTGATGCCGATTTCAGATGGGCCTCCGAAGTTCTTGCGGCGGCGCTCTGCCGGCTGTGCATCGAGTCGGATTGCTTGCAGCAGCATGCTGTACGGAGCATTTTTTATAATCCACAAGGATAAGCGTCATGAAAATAATTTCCAGATTGATCGCGGTCATCCTCTTCATTTTGTTCTTCTTCTTTGCGCTGAAGAATACTCAGGAAGTCACGCTGCATTTCTTCCTCGGTTACGAACGCACGGATCCGCTGGTGCTGGTGCTGCTGGCCTTCTTCGTGGTTGGCGCGGTGCTTGGCGTATTGGCGATGACGCCTATCGTGTTCCGCCATCGGCGCGAATCGGCGCGGCATCAGAAAGCCCTGGCGCTGCTGCGCCGCGAGCGCGAAGCGGAACTGCAGGCGCAGATTCAGCCGCCACTGCCTGACAGCGTGGTCACGCCTCAGCACTTACTTTAAACCGAGCCTCGTTTTATGGAATTTGAATTCTGGTGGTTACTGGGCATTCCGGTTTTTTTCGGCTTGGGCTGGATTGCCGCGCGTGTCGATATCAATCAATTGCTGTCCGAATCGCGTACCTTGCCGCGTGGTTATTTCAAGGGACTGAATTTCCTGCTCAACGAGCAGCCCGACAAGGCCATCGACGCCTTCATCGAAATCGTCAAACTTGACCCTGAAACCGTAGAGCTGCATTTCGCGCTGGGCAATCTGTTCCGCCGCCGCGGCGAAACCGAGCGTGCCATCCGCGTGCACCAGAATCTGCTGGCGCGTCCGGATCTGGCGGCTGAACAAAAGGCCCAGGCGCAATATGAACTGGGACAGGATTATCTGAAAGCCGGTCTGCTGGATCGCGCAGAAGAAACCTTCAATCATCTGATCGACACCCAATACAGCGCGCAGGCTGGTCGTGCCCTGCTGGAAATCTATCAGCGCGAAAAGGAATGGATGCGGGCCATCAGCGCCGCTGAAATTCTGCAGGCGTCAGGCGCCGGCGGCCGTCAACGCGAGATCGCACAGTTCTATTGCGAACTGGCCGCGGACGAACTGGTGCGTACGCATCCCGATGCGGCTATCGAGCTGCTTGAAAAGGCGCTGGCGACAGATCGCAAGAGCGTGCGCGCCACCATATTGCTGGGCGATGCGCTGCGCGCCAAAGGCGATATCGAGGCCGCACTGGAGTCCTGGCGTCGCGTCGAGCATCAGAGCGTGCCGCATACCGCCCTGGTGGCGCAGCGCCTGATGGATGGTTATCAGGCGGTACACCGCCAGCAGGAAGGCATCAACCTGCTGCGCGCTTATCTGGCTGAGGCGCCGTCCATCGATCTGCTGGAAGTCGTCTTCAAGGCCGTCTTGCAACTGGACGGTATCGCCGCCGCAGATCAGTTGGTTACCGACGAATTGCGCCGCACGCCGACGCTGCTGGGCCTCGATAAATTCCTTGAGGCGCGCATGATGACGGTGCCGCTGCAGGTGCGTCCCGAGCTGGCGGTGGTCAAGACGCTGGTGCATAGCTATACGCAAAAACTGGCGCGCTATCAGTGCAGCCATTGTGGTTTCAAGGCGCGCCAGTTTTACTGGCAGTGCCCCGGTTGCAGCCGTTGGGAAACCTACCCGCCGCGCCGTACCGAAGAACTGAATGTCATCAACTAACCAGAACGCAGCTGCGTTCGCTCTCGAGCAATTCTTATGAAGATTACTATTATCGGCACCGGCTATGTCGGCCTGGTCACCGGCGCCTGTCTGGCGGAATTGGGCAACGACGTGTTCTGCCTGGACGTGGATCAGTCCAAGGTTGATATCCTGAACAGCGGCGGCATTCCGATTCACGAGCCGGGGCTGGAAGACGTAGTCGCGCGCAATCGCGCTGCAGGACGTCTGCATTTCTCGACCGATGTCGCGGCCAGTGTCGCGCATGGCGAAGTACAGTTCATCGCGGTCGGTACGCCGCCTGATGAAGACGGTTCTGCCGACCTGCAATATGTCTTGGCGGCTGCGCGCAATATCGGCCGCTACATGACCGGCTTCAAGGTGGTGGTCGACAAGTCGACCGTGCCGGTCGGCACCGCCGACAAGGTCAGCGCCGCCATTGCCGAAGAGCTGAGCAAGCGTGGCCTGAAAGATGCCGCTTTCTCGGTGGTGTCGAATCCCGAGTTCCTGAAAGAAGGCGCTGCGGTCGAAGATTTCATGCGTCCGGATCGCATCGTGATCGGTCACGATCGGACCCCGGAAGGCCTGCAGGCCTATGCACAGATGAAGAAACTCTACGCGCCGTTCAACCGCAATCACGAACGGACTTTCTGGATGGATGTGCGTTCCGCCGAGTTCACCAAATACGCCGCCAACGCCATGCTGGCCACGCGGATTTCCTTCATGAATGAACTGGCGAATCTGGCCGACAAGGTCGGCGCCGATATTGAAGCGGTACGTCACGGCATCGGTTCCGATCCGCGCATCGGTCACAGCTTCCTGTATGCGGGTTGCGGCTATGGCGGCTCTTGCTTCCCCAAGGACGTGCAGGCGCTGGAACGCACCGCACGCGGCTACGATCAGGAGTTGCTGATCCTGCGCGCGGTGGAAGAGGTCAACAATCAGCAGAAGCATGTGCTGGGCAAGAAGGTGGTCGCGCGTTTCGGCGAAGATCTGAGCGGCAAGCATTTCGCGGTCTGGGGTCTGGCGTTCAAGCCGAACACCGATGACATGCGTGAGGCTTCCTCGCGCGTGCTGATCGGTGAGTTGGTCCGCCGCGGCGCCAGCGTTGCCGTGTACGATCCGGTTGCGATGACCGAAGCGGCACGCGTGCTGAAGCTGGATTTCGCGGATGCACCAGTCCTGCTGGATCGCGTCAGCTTCGCGGAAAGCCCGATGCAGGCCCTGGAGCAAGCCGATGCGCTGGCCATCGTGACGGAATGGAAGGCCTTCCGCAGCCCCGACTTCGACCGCTTAAAAGCGGCGCTGAAGAACCCGGTTATTTTCGATGGTCGCAATCTGTTTGAGCCGCAAGTCATGGCGGCGAGCGGGATCGAGTATCACGGCATCGGCCGTTCAATTTTGACGCGTGGATAAACGTATGAGCAACTCAGCCCCCATCGCCTGGAATAGGGCCAAGATCCTGATCGTCGGCGACGTCATGCTGGATCGTTACTGGTTCGGTGAAGTCAATCGCATTTCGCCGGAAGCCCCGGTGCCGGTGGTGCGTGTCGAGCGCCGTGAAGAGCGTCTCGGCGGCGCCGCCAACGTCGCCCGCAATGCTGCGAGTCTGGGTGCGCAGACCGCGCTGTTGGGTGTGACCGGCGCCGACGAAGCCGGCTCGGTGGTGGAAGATCTGCTCACTGATATCGGCGTGCGCAGCCATCTGAACCGCGATCCTTCGATTTCGACCATCGTCAAACTGCGCGTGATCGGGCGCCAGCAGCAACTGGTGCGTATCGATTTCGAAGAGGCGCCGACCGACACCGTGCTGCGCGACAAGCTCACGCAGTTCAACGCGCTGGTCGGCGACTACGACGTGATCGTCTTGTCGGATTACGCCAAGGGCAGCCTGGTTAACGTGCGCGACATGATTTCGGTGGCGGCCAAGCTGGGCAAGAAAATTCTGGTCGATCCCAAGGGCGATGATTTTTCGCCGTATCGCGGCGCATCGATATTGACGCCGAATCGCTCCGAACTGATCCGCATCGTCGGCAACTGGAAGAGCGAAGAAGAACTGACCACCAAGGCGCAGAATCTGCGCCAGTCGCTGGATATGGAAGCCTTGCTGCTGACGCGTTCGGAAGAGGGCATGACGCTGTATCGCGACAACGACGTGCAACATTTCCCGACCATGGCGCGTGAAGTGTTCGATGTGTCCGGCGCCGGCGACACGGTGATCGCCACGCTCGCGGTCATGCTCGGCAGCGGTGCTTCGCTGGTGGATGCGGTCAGCATGGCCAACAAGGCCGGCGGCATCGTGGTTGGCAAGCTTGGTACGGCCACTGTCACACAAGAAGAACTGAGTGCCTGACCCAGGCTTTGCGGATAAGTTTGTGCCTCAATAAACGCACATAGTTCTAAGCGTATTTGGTTGATTTTTCGTCAACTGCGAGTCAGAGACATCGTTAAGCAGTAACGGATTTCATTGCATGCCGGCAAGCCGGCGTGCATGGAACCGTGCTTCAAATTCGATGAATCTTGTTTTCGGCCCTTGGAAAGGACTCGCCATGTTGAAGAAATTTTTGTTCGCAATCACCACTTTTGTACTCGGAATCGGCCTGGCATTTGCCCAGGTCGATGTCAACAAGGCCGATCAGGCCGCTCTCGATGGTATTCGCGGCATCGGCCCTGCCACGTCCAAACGCATTCTGGACGAGCGTAAAAAAGGCGAGTTCAAGGATTGGGCCGACCTGCAGGCGCGCGTAAAGGGCATCAAGGACAAGAGCGCCGCCAAGCTGTCGGATGCCGGCCTGACCGTCAATGGCCAGACCAAGTCCGGTACTGCCGCCAGGCCGGCTGCGAAGACCGCCAAAGCGGATGCCGGCGGTGCCGCAGAATCCACAAAGAAAAACAAGGCCGCAAACTAAGCCGGGAAATTCAAGCTGGCTAACTTGCTTTCGCCGCACGCTAACGTGCGCCGACATGATCGCCATTCGGCGCAGGCTTAAATCGTGTTCGCTCTCATGCCGTTCGGTTAATCGCCGGGCGGCATTTTCATTTGTGCATGTTCCGCAAGCATGCTCATGGGAAGACGCAGGCCGGCATTGCCATGAGGCAAGTGTGAGGAATATTTCGTACGACTTGTTTCTCCAAAATATTGGTATTACAGTTCATCGGCACCGGAGAGAAAACCACATAGGAGTCAGGGGGCGAGATAGGGCCGCTTCATGGTTTTTTCTGCACATGGTCAGGCTCTGATATCCGGATACTTGAGATAGTGTTGATCGCTTAAGTTTTGTGTGTTCGCATTTTGTCGTTTCAGCATTGCATGGTTTTTCGCCAACTTACTGAACTGTCGAATCATGAAAATCGCCGATTTCCCCGCTCAGGAAGAGCAACGCATCGAGGCCTTGCATTCGCTGCAGATTCTCGACTCCGCCCCCGAAGAACGTTTTGATCGTCTGACCCGCCTGGCGCGTCGCCTGTTCGGTGTGCCGATTGCAGTCGTCAGTCTGGTCGACGCCAATCGCCAGTGGTTCAAGTCCTGCATCGGTCTCGATGCCAGCGAGACGCCGCGCGATGTGTCCTTCTGCGCACATGCCATCCTTGGCAGCGATGTGCTGGTGGTCAATGATGCCGCCGCCGATGAGCGTTTCAGCGACAATCCGCTGGTCACCGGCCCGCCGCATATCCGCTTCTATGCCGGTTGTCCGATCAGCACGCCCAAGGGCTACAAGCTTGGTACCTTGTGCCTGATCGACTCCGCGCCGCGTGAATTCGATGAAGACGATCAGGCGCTGCTGCGCGATCTGGGGATGATGGTCGAGCAGGAGCTCACCGCCATCCGGCTCGCCACTATCGACGATCTGACCAAGCTGTCGAATCGGCGCGGTTTCGAAACACTGTCCCAGCATGCTCTGGGCTTGTGCAAGCGCATCGGCAGACCGGCCTCGCTACTCTATTTCGATCTGGATCTGTTCAAGCAGATCAACGACCGCTTCGGCCACGCCGAAGGGGATTACGCCCTGTCCAGTTTCGCCATGATGCTGGCGCGCAATTTTCGTGAGTCCGACGTCATTGGCCGGCTCGGCGGCGATGAGTTTGCGGTGTTTCTGACGAATACCTCAAAGCAGGAAGCTGGCGCGGTGCTGGAACATCTGGCGCAAACCATCGCCGATCACAATGCCGCCAGCCATCGCGGCTACGATCTGCTCTACAGCGTCGGCCTGATCGAATTCGATCCGCTGCAGCACGCGACGATTGCCGATCTGATGAGTAGCGCCGACAGTCTGATGTACGAGCAGAAAAAAAGCCGGCGCAGGGCAGCCAGCTGAGCGCCGGTTAGCATGCTGGGCAAGCGGACGACCAGCTTGCTCTGCGTCTGCTTGTCAAATTTGTCCTGCAAGGAAAGCATTCAGACCACGCTTTTCTTGTCCGCAGCACGGCTGCATTCAGGCCACATCGGCCCTGATTTCACGGCGCCGATTCTCAGGCGACAACTTTCTCGCTCCCCGCATCGTGAAAGCCGGCATGAATGACAGCCGCAACGGCGATATGCCCGGCGAAATGGACTAAAATGCCCACCTGAGCCAAAACCCCCGGTCCCGCCATTTATGTCTTATCAAGTTCTCGCACGCAAATATCGTCCACGCAGCTTCGATACCCTGGTCGGCCAGGAGCACGTCGTACGCGCGCTGACACATGCGCTGGAGCAACAGCGGCTGCATCACGCCTATCTGTTCACCGGCACGCGCGGCGTCGGCAAGACCACCTTGTCGCGGATTCTGGCGAAGTCGCTCAACTGCGTCGGCACCGACGGCAACGGCGGCATCACGGCAGCGCCTTGCGGCGTGTGCGAAGCTTGTGTGGCGATCGATGCCGGCCGCTTCGTCGATTACATCGAGATGGATGCGGCCTCCAACCGTGGTGTCGATGAAATGGCGCAATTGCTGGAGCAGGCTGTGTACGCGCCATCCAATGCTCGTTTCAAGGTCTACATGATCGACGAAGTGCACATGCTGACCAACCACGCCTTCAACTCCATGCTGAAGACGCTGGAAGAACCGCCGGCGCATATCAAATTCATTCTCGCCACCACCGATCCGCAAAAAATTCCGGTCACCGTGCTGTCGCGCTGCCTGCAGTTCAATCTGAAGCAGATGCCGCCGGGCCACATCATCAGCCATCTGGACAATATCCTCGGCCAGGAACAGATCGAATTCGATCCGCCGGCCTTGCGTCTGCTGGCCCAGGGCGCCAGCGGCTCGATGCGCGACGCCTTGTCGCTGACCGATCAGGCGATCGCCTACGCCGCCGGCAAAGTGACGCTGGAGGCAGTGCAGGGCATGCTGGGTGCGCTCGACCAGTCTTATCTGATCCGCATCCTCGACGCGCTGGCCGTACAGGATGGCGCCGCCTTGCTGGCGGTGGCGGACGAAATGGCCACGCGCAGCCTGTCCTACAACTCGGCGTTGCAGGATCTCGGCACCTTGCTGCATCAGATCGCGCTGGGACAAAGTGTGCCGGCTGCGCTGGCAGAAGATGTGCCGAATCGCGAAGACATCATGCGTCTGGCCGGGCAGTTCACGCCCGAGCACGTGCAACTGTTTTATCAGATCGTGGTACACGGCCGTAATGAGCTCGGCCTGGCGCCCGACGAATACGCCGGCTTCAGCATGACCTTGCTGCGCATGCTGGCCTTCCGTCCGGTCAGCGCAACGACTGCCCCCGGCGGCCAGGGGCCGCAGACAACGGCGGCGCCAAGACCGGCGGCACGACCACTGAGTGCTGCTCCGCAAGTAGCGGTGACCAGCGCCCCGGTGAGCCGGCCGCCACCTGTTGCACCTGCACCCGCGGCGGCCGCTCCTGCCGCACCTGCACCGACACCCGTCGCTGCTCCGGCCCCGGCGCCTATCGTCGTGCCGGCCAGGACTGCACAAGCTGCTCCTGCTGCTTCTGTTTTCCCGGCGCCGCCGGCCGCGGCCAGTCCCATGAATTCAGCGCGCGCCGCCGCCTTGCAAGCGGCCGGTCTCGGCGGCAAGAGTAACCGAGGCGCTGCGGCAGCCGCGGCTGGCGCCGCTGCCGCTCAGATTGCGCAAGCTGCAGCGGCGCCGGTTTCTGCCCCCGTTTCTGCTCCGGTCATCGCCGCCGCGCCACCTGCCATGCAGGAATCAGCGCCGCCATGGGACGATGCGCCGCCGCCTTTCTCTGAGTTTCCGGACGAGGTGGCTCAAAAAAAAACTGAAGCTCCCGGACTGAACGGCCCGGACGGCGCCGCCTATGGCGCAGAGTCCGGCGAAGCCGCAGCTTCGCCCGGCATGCTGGCTTTCACACCATCGGCTGCGCCGGTGGTGCGTACGACGGTCAGCCCGGCGATGGTGGAAGAAACCGCGCGCGTGGTCGCCGAACTCGGATGGAACGGCAACTGGGCGGAGCTGGCTGCCAACCTCAATCTGCGCGGCGTGGCGCACCAGATGGCGTTTCAGAGTGAGCTGATCCGCTGCGAAGCGCTCAATGGCGGTAATGTCTGCTTCCATTTGCGCATTCCGCTGGAGACCTTGCGATCCTCGGGCAGTGTCGATAAGCTGTGCGCCGCATTGGGTGAGCGGTTCAGCAAGGAAATCCGGGTTGAAACCGAAATCGGGCCGGTGTTCGACACCGCCAACGTCAAGGCTGAAGCCGACCGCGCCGCACGTCTGCGCGTGGCCGAACAAAAGGTGCAGAGTGATCCCTTCGTGCAGAGCATGATGCGCGAATTCGGCGCCAGCATCGTGCCGGGTTCGATCCAGCCTTTATGAGATGCAAGGAACAGGGCGGCAGCGTTGCGTTCGCAGCACTGCCGCGTCGGCGATGCCATCGCTTCGCCGGCGTCGCAAACCAAGTAAAATCCGTCTGACCAAACAAGGAGTGCAATGATGATGAAGGGCCAACTGGCAGGGCTGATGAAACAAGCCCAGGCAATGCAGGACAACATGAAAAAGATGCAGGACCAACTGGCACTGATCGAAGTCGAAGGTCAGTCCGGCGCCGGCATGGTGAAGGTTGTCATGACCTGTAAGAACGACGTCAAGCGCGTGTCTATCGATCCTTCGCTGCTGGCGGACGACAAGGACATGCTGGAAGATCTGGTCGCCGCTGCGTTCAACGACGCGGTGCGCAAGGCCGAAGCCTTGTCGCAGGAAAAGATGTCCGGCATGACCGCCGGCATGCCTTTGCCGCCCGGCTTCAAGATGCCGTTCTGAGTTTCCGTTCAGCTGCCGCCCGGGCATGTTTGCGTGGCCGCGGCAGCCTTTGATTCGGGAAGTACAGAAAGTGCAGGACGTGCGGGGGAAAGCGCGGGCGGTGATTAGCGGTTAGCATCGGACAGGGTATTCGGTACTGAAGTTTTCAGGAGGCGACATGTTCATCATCTCGATCACGTACACCAAGCCGGCAGGCGAAATCGACGCCTTGCTGACGGCGCATCGCCAGTTCCTGAACGAGCAGTACGCCGATGGCGTGTTCCTGATGTCGGGCCGCAAGGTGCCGCGCAGCGGCGGCATCATCATTGCCGATGCCGCCGACCGCGCCGAGATCGAAGACATCATCCAGTTCGACCCGTTTTACATCGCCGGTGTCGCCGAATACGAGATCATCGAATTCGTTCCCTCCATGACAGCCGAGGCGCTGTCCGATTTTCGCCATACTGCCGATCGCAATTGAAAACACCCTCCAGTCTTACCGTTCTGACCGAATCGCTGCGGCAACTGCCCGGCATCGGTCCGAAGTCGGCGCAACGCATGGCCTATCACCTGCTGCAGCACAACCGCGACGGCGCCATTGAATTGAGCAAGGCGCTGGCGCACGCGATGGACAGCATCCGTCATTGCGCGCTGTGCAATACCTTCACCGAACAAGTCATCTGCGATACCTGCCAGAGCGCCGAGCGCGATACCACCTTGCTGTGCGTGGTGGAGTCGCCCAGCGATCAGATCATGATCGAGCAGACGCTGACCTTCAAGGGCCTGTATTTCGTGCTGATGGGACGTTTGTCGCCGCTGGACGGTATCGGCCCCAAAGACATTCATCTGGAGAAACTCATCACGCGCGCCACCGACGGCGTGGTCAGCGAAGTGGTGCTGGCGACCAATTTCACCAATGAAGGCGAAGCCACCGCGCATTACATCAGCGAAACGCTCAAGGCGCGCGGTCTCAAGGTCAGCCGTCTGGCGCGCGGCGTGCCGGTCGGCGGCGAGCTGGAATACGTGGATGCCGGCACCATCGCGCGCGCCATGCTGGATCGCCGCGTCACCTGAGAGCAGCGCCAAGCCCGGCCCGGCCCAGGCCGGATGAAATTTTTGCAAGCCCGAACGCTCCTCAGGGACGGCGGCTTCCACTAGAATAAGGCCCTTGCCGGGCCGCTGCGCCGTGAGCGAAACTGTCCCGGCGGGCGCCCAAGCAAGCCATCAGCAAACCAATTCATGACGGACAAGGCCGTAGAGCCTTTTCGTTTGCATAACAAGGAGATCATCTGACATCCGGCCGTCTGCGTTTTTCGCGGACAGGATGGCAGATGCGACAAGCATGACGACACCTTCCGCCGATTCCCCATCCGCTGCCGAATCAAGTTCCGACAGCGCGCCCAAAAAATCCACCGGCCCGCTGGCCGGCATCAAGGTGCTGGAGCTTGGCACGCTGATCGCCGGACCATTCTGCTCGCGCATGCTGGCCGAGTTCGGTGCTGACGTCATCAAGGTTGAAGCACCCGAAGTCGGCGATCCGATTCGCCAGTGGCGCGTGCTCAAGGACGGCACTTCGCTGTGGTGGTCGGTGCAGGCGCGCAACAAGAAAAGCATCACGCTCAACATGAAGGACGAGCGGGCGCAGGAGGTGGCGCGGCAACTGGCGCTGGAAGCCGATGTCATCATCGAGAACTATCGCCCGGGCGTGCTGGAAAAATGGAATCTCGGTTACGAGGCTCTCAAGAAACTGAACCCCGCCACCATCATGGTGCGCCTGTCCGGCTACGGCCAGACCGGGCCGCTGAAGGATTTGCCGGGCTTCGGCGCCATCGGCGAGTCGATGGGCGGCATTCGCTACGTCTCCGGCCATCCCGATCGTCCGCCGGTGCGTATCGGCATCTCCATCGGCGACTCCATTGCGGCGCTGCACGGCGTGATCGGCGCCATGATGGCGCTGCGCCATCGCGACGTCACCGGCGGCCGCTGGAACGGCAAGAGCGGTGCCGACTGCATCGCCGGACAAGGGCAGATGGTGGACGTCGCGCTCTACGAAGCCGTCTTCAACATGATGGAATCCATGGTGCCGGAGTTCGATCAGGCCGGCGTGGTGCGCGAACGCACCGGCGGCGCCTTGCCGGGCATCGTTCCCTCCAACACTTACACCACCGGCGACGGCATGAACATCGTCATCGCAGGCAATGGCGACGCCATCTTCAAGCGCCTGATGCTGGCCATCGGCCGTGAAGACATGGCCGGTGATCCGGGCCTGGCGCGCAATGATGGCCGGGTGCCGCGCACCGCAGAAATCGACGCCGTGATTCAGGCCTGGTGTCAGACCCAGACCATCGATACGGCGCTGGCGATCCTGCAGGGCGCCGACGTGCCGGTCGGTAAAATCTACTCGGTCAAGGACATGATGAGCGACCCGCAATTTCTGGCGCGCAAGATGTTCGAGCAGCATCATTTCGCCGACGGCACGCCGATCAAGTTGCCTGCCGTCACGCCCAAGATGTCGGAAACGCCGGGGCAGACGCGCTGGCTCGGCCCCGGGCTGGGCGAACATACCGATGAAATCCTGCGGTCGCTGGGGTATGATGATGCCCGAATCGCGCAATACCGCCAGGACAAGGTGGTCTGAGAGGTACTCAGTACGCGTTGTCCAATAAATAAGTTATCCAATAATTAATATCGCGACCCCATCAGCGATTCGCTTCATTCACGGAGGAGACATAATGAAATTAAGCTGGAAACAACTGGCAATCGCGCTCGGCCTTTTCCTGGCCGGCTATTTTTCGTTCAACAATAACGTGTTTGCGCAGGCGCCTGAGAAGACCAAGGTGTCGATCGCCGTCGGCGGCAAGAATCTGTTCTACTACCTGCCGCTGACCATCGCCGAACAACTCGGCTACTTCAAGGATGAAGGCCTGCAAGTCGAAATCTCCGACTTCGCCGGCGGCGCCAAGGCGCTGCAGGCGATGGTGGGCGGCAGCGCCGACGTGGTCTCGGGCGCTTACGAACACACCATCAGCATGCAGGTGAAGAACCAGCCTATCGTGGCCTTCGTGCTGCAAGGCCGGGCGCCGCAGATCGTGCTGGGCGTGTCCAACAAGACCATGCCGAACTACAAGACCATCGCCGATCTGAAGGGCAAGAAAATCGGCGTCACCGCACCGGGTTCGTCGACCAGCGTGATGGCCAGCTTCGTGCTCGCCAAGGCCGGTCTGAAGCCGACTGACGTGTCCTTCATCGGCGTCGGCGCCGGCGCCGGCGCCATCTCGGCGATCCGCTCGGGCCAGATCGACGCCATCGCCAATCTGGATCCGGTGATCTCGATGCTGGAACAGAGCAAGGAAATCACGGCCGTGGCCGACACCCGCACGCTGAAGGACACCAATGCCGTGTTCGGCGGCCCGATGCCGGCAGCCACGCTGTATGCACCTGAAGCCTTCGTGCAAAAGTATCCCAACACCACCCAGGCCTTGACCAACGCCATGGTGCGCGCACTCAAGTGGATCCAGAAGGCCGGCCCGTCCGACATCATCAAGACCGTGCCGGAAAGCTATCTGCTGGGCGACCGTGCCTTGTACATCGATGCCTTCAGCAAGGTGCGTCAGGCGATCTCGCCGGACGGCTATTTCCCGCCGGGCGGCCCCGACACTGCACTGAAGACGCTGCAAGCGTTTGACCCTGCGCTGGCCGGCAAGACCGTTGACCTGTCCAAGACTTTCACCAATGAGTTCGTGAAGAAGGCCAACGCCAAGTACAAGTAAGCCTGAAATACTGCTTGCGATCTGAAGACAAATGCCCGGCAACGGGCATTTGTCCATCTGAAGGATTCGGTTTTCATTGAGTAGGCGGGGCGTGCCAAAGGGCGTTGCTTTGATCTGAGGTATAGCGCCGGCCCACTCTCTTTCTCCGCACTCTTTGCCTTCTTGGTATTTCCGTACCGACCATATTTTTCGTTTCATCCTGAGTCGCATTTTTCTTTGCCTTTCTTATGACGCCAGCTCTTCTCTTAGATGACATCTCCTGCACCTTCGTCTCGCGCGACGATCGCTCGCAGCGTTACACCGCCGTCGCCAACACCACGCTGGCCATCGCGCCGGGCGAGTTCGTTTCGGTAGTCGGTCCTACCGGCTGCGGCAAGTCCACGCTGCTCAACGTCGGCGCCGGTCTGCTGCAGCCATCCACCGGCGAGGTCAAGGTCTTCGGCGAGCCGCTGAACGGCATCAACAAGCGCGCCGGCTACATGTTCCAGGCAGAGGCGCTGATGCCGTGGCGCAGCGCACTGCAGAACGTGATCGCCGGCCTGCAATATCGCGGCACGGAAGCGAAAGAGGCGGAGCAACTGGGCGAACAATGGCTGACGCGTGTCGGTCTGCAAGGTTTCGGCGACCGCTATCCGCACCAGTTGTCGGGCGGCATGCGCAAGCGCGTGGCGCTCGCGCAGACCCTGATTCTGGATCCGGACATCATCCTGATGGACGAGCCGTTTTCGGCGCTCGACATCCAGACCCGGCAGTTGATGGAAAACGAAGTGCTGGAGCTGTGGAACGCCAAGAAGAAAGCGGTGCTGTTCATCACTCACGATCTGGATGAGGCGATTGCCATGTCGGACCGCGTGATCGTGCTGTCGGCGGGGCCCGGCACACATCCCATCGGAGAATTCCGCATCGATTTGCCGCGTCCGCGCGATGTGGCGGAAATCCGCATGCATCCGCGTTTCGTCGAGCTCCACAAACAGATCTGGGACGTCTTGCGCGATGAAGTGCTCAAGGGATATCAACAACAAAAGCGCGCGGCGTAAGGCAGGCAACGGACATGTGGAAATTACTGAAACCCAATCACAAGAACATTCGCTTCTGGCAATTGCTGGTGCTGGTCGTGGTCCTGCTGGGCTGGCATTTCGCCACCCGCAATCCGCAGACCGCCTTCTTCTTCGGCGAGCCGCTCAAGGTGGCCGAACGCATCTGGCAATGGTTCACCGTCGGCAGCGGCTCGCTGGAAATCGGCTTCGGCGATACGACATTTTTCACACTCAGCTTCCCGGCTGAAATTTATTCGCACCTGCTGGTGACGCTGACCGAAACCGTGCTGGCCTTCGTCATCGGCACCGTGCTGGGTCTCGGCATCGGCCTGTGGCTGGCGCTGTCGCCGACCGCCTCGGCGATTCTCGATCCTTACGTCAAGGCTGCCAACTCGATGCCGCGCGTGATTCTGGCGCCGATCTTCGCGATGTGGTTCGGCCTCGGCATCTGGTCCAAGGTGGCGCTGGCGGTCACGCTGGTGTTCTTCATCGTGTTCTTCAACGTCTATCAGGGCGTCAAGGAAGTCAGCCCGGTGGTGCTGGCCAATGCGCGCATGCTGGGCGCCAATGCGCGTCAGTTGCTGCGCACGGTGTATCTGCCGTCGGCGACTTCGTGGGTGTTCTCCAGCCTGCATACCTCCATCGGTCTGGCCTTCGTCGGCGCGGTGGTGGGCGAGTACCTGGGCTCGGCGCGCGGCGTCGGTTATCTGATTTTGCAAGCGGAAGGCAGCTTCGACATCAACACTGTATTTGCCGGCATCGTGGTGCTGACAGTCTTCGCGCTGGTACTGGACGTCGCGGTGGGCTTGATCGAGAAGCGGCTGATGAAATGGCAGCCGAAGTCGGGCGAGACCGAAAAGATGTAGGCAAGCGGCGAGTTGATATCCAGGCTGTACAAGCCCGGATGCAATGAAAAAAGAGACGGAATCCCGTCTCTTTTTTTGTGCCCTGCGGCTGCCGATTCCTCGCACATTCTTGCGATTTTTCCGATTGCGTTGATATTCATCTGAAATCTTTTTTGAATATTCCAATATCGACGTCATCGCCGCCAGCAGCCGGAACTCGAAGTGGGGCACTGCCTCAGACCGCTGCATTGACCAGCCGGTCTTTGCTTGGATCACTTCAGGAGAAACGCATGGGCATTCTGGGCAATATTTTCGGCAAGATTTTTCCTTCCTCGTCGACAGCAGACAAGACCGCAGCGGATGCATCAGGCGCCGCAGGCGCCGGGGCAGCGGTGGCGACAACTTCTGATGCGTCTGCGATGGCGGCTGCACCGGCCGCCATCGAGCCGGTGGATGTCGCCGCCATTCTGGTCGCCATGTCGCAGAAGAACAGCCAGTCGCTGAACTGGCGCAGCTCCATCGTCGATCTCTTGAAATTGCTGGGGCTGGACAGCAGCCTGGAGGCGCGCAAGGCCTTGGCCGCTGAGCTGCATTACAGCGGTAACAGCGCCGATTCGGCGGCGATGAATATCTGGCTGCATCAGCAGGTCATGCGCAAGCTGGCCGAGAACGGCGGTAAGGTGCCGGATGAGTTGAAGGGCTGAGCAGGCCTTAAGTGTAAAGTGGACGTCTGCAGCGCGTGTTTTAACGGCACGCGCCAACAGGAGTCAAAGTAAAACGGGGATGCGAAATGACTTTCGCATCCCCGTTTTTCTAGCAGCGCAACAGATTGCCGATTAGCGCAGTCCTTCGACGATCTTGTCCAGCTTGACCGAGTCTGCGCAGAACAGGCGTATGCCTTCCGACAGCTTTTCTGTGGCCATCGCATCGTCGTTGAGCATCAGGCGGAAGCTCTTTTCATCGAGCGAGATTTTTTGCAGATCGGCGCTCTGGCTTTCTTCCTTGCTCAGCTTGCGTGCCACCGGCGCGTCGCTCTCCGCCAGTTTTTGCAGCAGATCGGGGCTGATGGTCAGCAGGTCGCAACCGGCCAGTTCCACGATCTGCGAGGTGTTGCGGAAGCTGGCGCCCATCACTTCGGTGGCGTAGCCGAACTTGCGATAGTAGTTGTAGACCTTCTTGACCGATTGCACGCCAGGGTCATCGGCGCCGGTGTATTCCTGGCCGCTGGATTTCTTGTACCAGTCGTAGATGCGGCCGACGAAGGGCGAAATCAGTTGCACCCTGGCTTCAGCGCAGGCGATGGCTTGCGGCAGGCTGAACAGCAGCGTCAGGTTGCAGTGTATGTCTTCCTTTTCCAGAATCTCGGCGGCGCGGATGCCTTCCCAGGTCGAGGCGATCTTGATCAGCACGCGCTCGCGCTTGATGCCGGCTTCTTCATACAGGCGGATCAGTTCACGACCCTTGGCCACGGTGCCGGCAGTATCGAAAGACAGGCGTGCGTCGGTCTCGGTCGAAACGCGGCCGGGAATCAGCTTCAGGATTTCCAGCCCGAACTTCACCAGCAGGCGGTCGATGATGGCGCCGGTGTCCAAGCTGCCATGTTCCTTGACCGCCGCCGCCAGCAAGGGCTTGTATTCATCCTTTTGCACCGCCTTCAGGATCAGCGACGGATTGGTGGTCGCATCCTGCGGCGCGAACATCTTCATGGACTGGAAATCGCCGGTGTCGGCAACGATGGTAGTGAATTGCTTCAGTTGTTCAAGCTGGTTCATGGTCCGTCCTGACTGATTTGATTTTGGTAGGTGAGTAGGTAAAGTGCGAAATCTACCGCCTCCATTCTACGTAAGTCTGAGCCTGATGGAAGCGCGGTGCATGAGACTTCAGCGGAAGAAAGAGTCGAACTGCATGTCGAATTTCTGCAGAGACTTTTGCGCATTCTGCATCTGCTTGCGGAATTCCGGACCGCGCCGCAGCGCCAGGCCGACCGCCAGAATATCGATCACCACCAGATGCGCGAGACGTGCCGAGATCGGCGTGTAAGGATCAATGTTGAAGCTCAGGTCGATCGGCACCAGCACCGTCGCCAGCTCGGCCAGCGGCGTGCCGCTGGGGCCCAGCACGATGATGTCGGCGCCGCCCTTGCGCGCCAGCTGAATACTGCGCAGCAGCGCCGCGTTGCCGCCGCGCTGCGAGATCGCCACCACACAATCGCCGGCCTTGAGCAGCGAAGCGGCGATGCTGTGTATGTGCGGATCGGAGTAGGCCACGGTCGGCACACCCGAGCGGAAAAACTTGTGCTGCGCATCGTTGGCGACGATGCCGGAAGTGCCCTGGCCGTAGAACTCGATCTTGTTGGCGCGCGCCAGCACATCGAGCGCCAGCTGGATGGCATCCGGGTTCAGGTGATTGCGCAGATCCAGCAAGGTGTTGATCGAGCGGCTGCAGATCTTGTTGACCAGGTCCGCAGCCAGATCGTCCTGCGCCAGCGACTCGTCTGCACCCGGCAAGGCCAGCGCCAGACTCTGCGCCAGCTTGAGCTTGAAGTCGTGCCAGCCCTCGTAGCCGATGGCGCGGCAGAAGCGGATCACGGTCGGCTCCGACACCTCGGCGTTCTTGGCCAGCGCGGTCAGATTCTCCGCCAGCGCCAGTTGCGGATTGGCGAGGATGGTCGCGGCCACTTTCTTCTCCGATTTCGACAGAGAGTTGATGTGGGTGCGAATGGAGTCGAGCAGCATCATGGCGTCAGTTCGGTGGCGCTTGCGATCAGACTTCGGGCAGCGCTTCTTCGCGCCACTGCAGTCCGTCGCGGCCGATCAGCGCGCTCGCTGCCGCCGGGCCCCAGGTGCCGGCGTTGTAAGGAATCGGATCGGTTTCCTGCTGTTCCCAGTGCTCCAGGATAGGTTCGACCCATTCCCATGCCGCTTCCAGCTCATCGCTGCGCATGAACAAGGTCAGATGACCGCGCAGCACGTCCAGCAGCAGGCGCTCGTAGGCTTCCATGCGCGGCGTCTTGAACTTCTCGCGGAAATCCATTTCCAGTTCGACCGGACGCAGGCGCATGCCATCGCCCGGCGTCTTGGCCATCAGATTCATGTGCAGGCCTTCGTCCGGTTGCAGACGGATCACCAGGCAGTTCGGCAGCGTGCTGTTGTTCTGCTGTGCGAAGATCGAATGCGGCACGCTCTTGAAGCGCACCACGATTTCCGCCAGGCTGTCGGCCATGCGCTTGCCGGTGCGCAGATAGAAAGGCACGCCGGCCCAGCGCCAGGTATCGATTTCGGCTTTGACGGCGACGAAGGTCTCGGTGTGCGATTCCGGATTGGCGTCTTCTTCCTTGCGATAGCCGGGCACTGCCACGCCGTTGACGTGGCCGGCGCGATACTGGCCGCGCACCACGTTCATTGCCAGCGTGGTCGGCGTAAAGCGTTTCAGCGAGCGCAGCACCTTGAGTTTTTCATCGCGCACAGCATCGGCGGAATTGGTGACCGGCGGCTCCATCGCCACGATGCACAGCAATTGCAGCAGGTGATTCTGCAGCATGTCGCGCAGCGCGCCGGCGGTGTCGTAGTAATCGACGCGGCCGCCCGCGCCGAGTTCTTCGGCGATGGTGATCTGCACATCGGAAATCCACTCACGGCGCCACAGCGGCTCGAACAGCACGTTGCCGAAGCGCAGCGCCAGCAGATTTTGTACCGCCTCCTTGCCCAGGTAGTGGTCGATGCGGAAGATCTGCGATTCGCTGAAATGGCGGCCGACCTGCTTGTTGATGTCGCGCGCGCTGGCCAGATCGCGGCCCAGCGGTTTTTCCAGCACCACGCGCGAATTGGCGGTGGCGAGTCCGGCATTGGCCAGGTTTTCGCAGATCGACGCGAACAGGCTGGGCGGGGTGGCCAGATAGAACACGCGCGTCAGTTGCGGATCGTCGCGCAGCGCCTTGACCAGATTCTGGAAGCTGCCGGCTTCCTTGGCATTGACCGAAACATAGCGCAGGCGCTTGCAGAAGCGCTGCCACACGTCGGCATCCATGCTGGCGGCGGAAATATGGGGTTTGGAATCTTTCTCGACGATGGCGATGAAGTCTTCATCGCTCTTGTTGTCGCGGCCGATACAGATGATGCGGCCTTCGGCCGGCAAGTCTTTGGCGCGATCGCGTGCATAGAGTGCGGGCAGCAATTTGCGCATCGAAAGATCGCCGGTGCCGCCGAATAAAACCAGATCGAAATCGGAAATAGCCATGTGTATGTTTGCCTGTAGTCCTGAGTCATGCCGGCTGCGCTCGTTGGCGCCAGCCGGCCGGGAAGATTATCTGAATGTGCTGAGCTTGCTGTCGTCTCTGACTATTCTGATTGTTCAGGGGCCGGGCGCCTTGCCATGCCGCCGCAGCCCTTGTTGCTGCCGATGAAACTGTTGCTGTCTTTGCTCTCGCCGCCGTTTGCTCGGCGCATCAGTGGAGCGATGGATTAGCCAAGCGCTTGCTTTGCCAGTGCGATGAGCGCGTTGGTCGAGGCGTCGTGTCGGGCCGGCACTGCCTCGCCGGTCAGTTCGGAATGGATGGTCTTGGCCAGCACCTTGCCCAGTTCCACGCCCCATTGATCAAAACTGTTGATGCCCCAGATCGCGCCTTGCACGAAGGTCTTGTGCTCGTACAGCGCGATCAGCGCACCCAGCGTCGCCGGCGTCAGTTCCTGCATCAGGATAGTGTTGCTGGGACGGTTGCCGTTGAAGGTTTTGTGCGGCAAAAGCATATTCAGTTCCGCTTCATTTGCACCTTGTTGCTGCAGATCGGCGCGCACCTCGTCGGCCTGCTTGCCGCGCATGAAGGCTTCCGATTGCGCAAAACAGTTGGCCAGCAGCACCTGATGATGCTGCGGGATGTCATGCGCGGGCTTGAGCACGGCGATGAAATCGATAGGCGTGATGTCGGTGCCCTGATGCAGCAGCTGGAAGAAGGCATGCTGGCCGTTGGTGCCGACATCGCCCCAGATGAAGGGACAGGTGGCGACTTCCACTGCGCTGCCGTCGCGCGTGATGCGCTTGCCGTTGCTTTCCATGTCCAGCTGTTGCAGGTAAGCCGGGAAGAAGCGCAGGTTGTGATGGTAAGGCGCAATCGACAGCGATTCGCTGTTGAAGAAGTTGCGGTTCCAGATGCCGATCAGCGCCTGAATCACCGGCATGTTGCTTTCCAGCGGCGCTTCGCGGAAGTGGCGATCCATGGCGTTGGCGCCGTCGAGGAAGGCGCGGAAGTTGTCGAAGCCGATCGCCAGCGCAATCGACAGGCCGATCGCCGACCACACCGAATAGCGGCCGCCGACCCAGTCCCAGAACGGAAACATGTTGGCGGTATCGATGCCGAACGCGCCGACCGCCTGGGCATTGGTCGACACCGCGACAAAATGCAGCGCCAGAGCGGCTTCCTTGGCATGCTTCAGAAACCAGCGCCGCGCGGTTTGCGCGTTCATCATGGTTTCCTGCGTGGTGAAGGTCTTGGAGGCAACGATGAACAGTGTTGTCTCGGGATTAACATCCGCCAGCACCGCATCCAGATCGTGACCGTCGACGTTCGACACGAAATGCGACTGCAGACGCGGATGCGTGAAATTGTGCAGAGCGGTGCACACCATTTGCGGACCCAGATGCGAGCCGCCGATGCCGATGTTGACGATGTCGGTGATTTCCTTGCCGGTATGGCCGCGCCATTGTCCGTCGCGCACGCGCGTGGTGAAGCTCTGGATGCGACTCAGAACACCTTGAACATCTTCTGCGATATGCTGTCCATCAACCTGCAGGGCCGCGGCGTCGGCCTGCGCTGCCGGAGTGCGCAGCGCGGTGTGCAAGACTGCGCGATGCTCGGTGAAGTTGATCTTTTCGCCAGTGAACATGGCGTCGCGCAAAGCCTCGACCTGACGCTCGCGCGCCAGCGACAGCAGCAGTTCAAGCGTGCTGGATTCGATGCGGTTCTTGGAGTAATCGAGCAGCAGGCCTGCTGCCGAGAGCGACATCCGCTCAAAGCGATCCGGCTGGGCCGAGAACAGTTCGCGCATGTGCCAGCCGAGGGCTGTCTGGTGGTGTTCCTGCAGTTGTTTGAAGGCTGCGGCGTCGGTCAGTGCGGTGTTTGGCATGTTATTCAATTTTTGGCTGCACGAAAAATCACTCCGCAACTATACATGATTTGAATTGCCATTGGTAATTTCACTACAGCGCATTTATTCAGCGCTGCGCAAATGCCGGGGCTGCCAATTTTACGTCGAGTCACGCTGAGAATTTGGTCAAATTGCTGTTGAGTTTTGGTTGAAATTTTCAATGTTTTGATGCATTGCAGCAGATGAATTCGCCGCATACAAGAGGAACATGGATTAATATTTTGTAGTAAAATTACATTTGTTAACGCTAACAGGAACCCATAATGCCCCTCCACGCTACCTTAGCCAGCGTCACCCGACGCATCGCCGAACGTAGTCGGCCTTATCGCACAGCCTATCTGGAACGGATCGAGGCTGCCCGTCATCAGGGCGTGCAGCGCGGTGCGCTGGCATGTACCAACCTGGCCCACGGCTTCGCCGCTTTTCCTCCCAACGACAAACTCAAGCTCAAGCAGGACAAGAGTCCGTCGGTTGCCATCGTCTCGGCCTACAACGATATGTTGTCGGCGCATCAACCCTTTGAACGTTTCCCGGAAATCATCCGTCAGGCTGCACGCGATGCCGGCGGCGTGGCGCAATTTGCCGGCGGCGTGCCTGCCATGTGCGATGGGGTGACGCAAGGTCAGACCGGCATGGAGCTGTCGCTGTTCTCGCGCGATACGATTGCCATGGGCACGGCGGTCGCGCTTTCACACAACATGTTCGACGCCGCGCTTTATCTGGGCGTATGCGACAAGATCGTGCCCGGCCTGCTGATCGGTGCGCTGCACTTCGGTCACCTGCCAGCGGTGTTCGTGCCGGCCGGGCCGATGACCAGCGGCATGAGCAACAAGGAAAAGGTCAGGATTCGCCAGCTCTACGCCGAAGGCAAGCTGACCCGCGATGATTTGCTGGAGGCCGAATCGAAGTCCTACCACGGCGCCGGCACCTGCACCTTCTACGGCACCGCCAACAGCAATCAGATGCTGATGGAAGCCATGGGCCTGCACCTGCCGGGCGCAGCCTTTATCACCCCGAATACGCCGCTGCGTGATGCGCTGACGGCAGCCGCCACGCAACAGGCGATCAAGATCACCGACCTTGGCTCGCAATACACGCCGGTCGGCCGCATGATCGACGAAAAAGCCATCGTCAACGCCATCGTCGCGTTGCACGCCACCGGCGGTTCGACCAACCACACGCTGCATGTGGTGGCCATCGCCAAGGCCGCCGGCATCGTGATCGACTGGGACGATTTCGCCACCCTGTCGTCGGTGGTGCCGCTGATTACCCGCATCTATCCGAACGGCGGCGCCGACGTCAATCACTTCCATGCCGCAGGCGGCACCGGTTTCGTATTGCGCGAACTGATCGATGCCGGTCTGATGCATGATGACGTCACCACCATTCTCGGTCAGGGCCTGCGTGCGCATTGCAAGGAGCCGCTGCTGGACGGCGATAATGTCGGCAAGGTGGTCTGGAAAGACTCGCCGGCAAAAAGCGCCGACGAAGCCGTGGTCGGCACCGTCGCCAAACCGTTCTCGGCCGATGGCGGCCTGAAGCTGTTGCAGGGCAATCTCGGCCGTTCGGTCATGAAGACTTCGGCCGTGGCGCATGAACACCGCGCAGTGCAGGCGCCGGCCATCGTGTTCCATTCGCAGGAAGCCTTCATGGCCGCCTTCAAGGCGGGCGAGCTGGACAAGGATTTCATCGCCGTGATCACCTTCCAGGGGCCGCGCGCCAACGGCATGCCGGAACTGCACGCGCTGACGCCGGCGCTGGGCATCTTGCAGGACAAGGGCCGTCAGGTGGCGCTGGTCACCGATGGACGGATGTCGGGTGCGTCGGGTAAAGTGCCGTCGGCGATTCACATCACGCCGGAAGTGCTGGCCGGCGGCCCGCTCGGTCTGGTGCGCACCGGCGACATGATTCGTCTGGATGCCGAGGCCGGTATTCTGGAAGCGTTGGTGCCGCAGGAGGAGTGGGCTGCGCGCAAGCAGGACGTGAGCAATCTGAACGGCAATCAGCACGGCATGGGACGCGAATTGTTCAGCGTGTTCCGGGCCGCAGTCAGCAGTGCGGAAGAGGGCGGCGCCACATTCGGCTTGCCGCCGGTTTTTGAAAAAGAGAAAGAGACAGTATGAAAACGATCCTGGAAATCATGCGCACTTCGCCGGTCATTCCGGTGATCGCCATCGACAAACTTGAACATGCCGTGCCGTTGGCCAGGGCGCTGGTGGCGGGCGGTATCCGCGTGCTGGAAATCACGCTGCGCACGCAGCATGGTCTGCCGGCAATCCGCGCTATTGCCGATGAAGTGCCGGACGCCATCGTCGGCGTCGGCACCCTGACCAGCCCGGAAGAATTCGGCGCCTCGCGCGATGCCGGCGCGGTGTTCGGCGTCTCGCCGGGCCTGACTGCAGCGCTGATCGCCGCTTCCAAATCCAGCGGCCTGCCCTTGCTGCCGGGCGTGATGACGCCGTCGGAAGTCATGGTTGCGCGCGAAGCCGGTTTCCGCCAGCTGAAGTTGTTCCCGGCCGTGCCGGCCGGCGGCGTCGGCATGTTGAACGGCATCGCCGGTCCACTGGGCGATGTCACGTTCTGCCCGACCGGCGGCATCTCCCAAGAGACCGCGGCCCAGTTCCTGGCCTGCAAGAACGTGGCCTGCGTCGGCGGTTCCTGGCTCACGCCCAAGGCCGCCATCGAAGCGGGCGACTGGGACAAGATCACCGAGCTGGCGCGTGCAGCAAGCGCCTTGAAAAAGGCTTGAAGAAGGCTTGATGTAGCTCAGCTTGTCTGCGTTCTGACTGCCGTCGGGATCGCAGGAAAAAGCCGGGCAAAGTAAAAACGGGCGCTACCGGAATCCGGTAGCGCCCGTTTTGCATGTGTATCGGATTGTTTTGCTACTTGCCGCTACCCGTTTGCAAAGCCGGCTGCGCCTGCTGCTTGTTGCGATAGGCCACCACCAGCAGGATGATCCCCAGAACGATCATCGGCACCGACAGCATCTGCCCGGCCGAGATGGTGATGCCGCCGAAGCTCACGTTGTAATCCGGTGTGCGGAAGTATTCGGTAAAGAAACGGGCGCAGCCGTACAGCAGCGAAAACATGCCGGCCACCGCCATGCGCGGGCGCGGATTGCGTGCGAAGAACCACAGGATGATGAACAGCAGAATGCCGTCCACCAGCATCTGATAGATGGGCGAAGGATGGCGCGGGATGTTGTCGACATTGGGCCAGATCATCGCCCATGGCAGCGAAGGATCGGCCGGGCGGCCCGGCAATTCGGCGTTGATGAAATTGCCGAGGCGGCCGGCAGCGTAGCCCAGCGGCACCATGGGCGCGATGAAGTCCATGATGTCCATCAGATGACGGCCGCGCTTGCGGCCCCAGATAGCCATTGCGATCAGTACCCCGAGGAAGCCGCCGTGGAAGGACATGCCGCCTTTCCACACCGCGATCATGTCGGCCGGATTGGCGAAATAGTAGGCCGGGTTGTAGAACAGGATTTCACCCAGGCGGCCGCCGATCACCACGCCCAGCACGCCGTAGAACAGCATGTCGTCCAGGTCCTCCTTCTTCCAGCCGACGGCGGCAATGTGGGGCTGCCGGATGCGCAGGCGTCCGATCAAGATGAACTGGGCAAACGCCAGCAGGTACATCAGGCCGTACCAATGTACGGCGAGCGGGCCGACCGAAAAGGCGATCGGATTGGGCATGGGGTGGATCAGCATGAGTGGGGCTTTCTTAACGTTTTTTGTATTGTTCTTGCGCAGGCAGCGCGGGCATCAATGAGGCCTTGCTTGGAGCACGCGTCTTCGAAACAAGTTCAGCTTGCGCCGTCGTCCGCCACCGGGGTATCGATCAGTTCGAGAAAGGCGCGCAACACCGTGGACTGGCTGTCGCGGCGCCAGGCCAGACCGGTTTCAATTGATGGCACCTTGCCGGTCAGCCGCCGGTAATCGACGCCGGGGCGTTTCAGATTCGACACGGATTGTGGCACAAGCGCCATTCCCATGCCAGCCGACACCAGGCCGACGATGGTTTGCATCTGGATCGCCTCCTGGCTGATATGCGGCGTCACGCCGGCATCGCGGAAGCAGCTCAGGATGGTGTCGTGAAATGCGGGCGAGATGCGGCGCGGAAAAATGATCAGCGGCAACTCCTTGAGCGACTTCAAGGCTACCGGTGCATTGCCGCGCACCGCGCCCGCCGGCAGCGCGGCGATCAGCGGTTCCGACAGCACCGGGCGATAGTCCAGCGTCGCCAGGGCCTTGTCGGGCAGCGGCGGCAGCAGCAGGCCGGCGTCGATCTTGCCCTGCGTCAGATCTTCCAGCTGGATGTCGGTGGTGGCTTCGCGCAGATCGATCTGCACCTGAGGATAGCGCGCCCGAAAACGCTGCAGCAGCGGCGGCAGGATGCTGTAATCGGCGGTCGAGATGAACGACAGCGACAGCAGGCCGGAGGTGCCGCTGGCGGCGCGGCGCGCCAGATCGGGCAGAGCGGCGGCCTGCTGCAGGATGCGTTGCGCTTCCGGCAGCAGCGCCAGGCCGGCCGGCGTCAGGCTGACGCTGCGCTTGGTGCGGGCGAACAGCGGCGTACCCAGCATTTCTTCCAGCGCCTGTATGGTTTGCGACAGCGGCGGCTGTGTCATGTGCAGCCGCTGGGCGGCGCGGCCGAAATGTTTTTCTTCGGCAACGGCGACGAAGTAGCGCAGTTGGCGCAGTTCCAGACGGGACTCGTGATTCATATGCATTCCATATTAGTCTGCAACGAATCATATATTTGACAGGCGACACCACGCAAGGCACTCTGAACGCCAGCCAGAACTCATTCCCGACTGTCCATGCCCGTCGGCAGCGCTCATCGCGCTGCTCGTCCGGCAAGCGATCAATCACGATCACGCTTGCCAGGCCGGCGCCGCAGCTTCCATCAAAAGTCGAGGGTTCACGCCAGTAGCTCCTGGCCGAACGGGGAGGGTTCTCATTGTTCAACCAGGAGACAGACATGACATTCAATCGCCGTTCCAAAAACATTACCCAAGGCATTTCGCGCAGCCCCAACCGTTCCATGTATTACGCGCTGGGCTACGAAAAGGACGACTTCGACAAGCCGATGATCGGCATCGCCAACGGTCATTCCACCATCACTCCGTGCAACTCCGGCCTGCAAAAACTGGCCGATGTCGCCATCTCCACCATCAAGCAGGCCGGCGCCAATCCGCAGGTGTTCGGTACGCCCACCATTTCCGACGGCATGTCGATGGGCACCGAAGGCATGAAGTATTCGCTGATCTCGCGCGAAGTGATTGCCGACTGCATCGAGACCGCCGTCAACGGCCAGTGGATGGACGGCGTGGTGGTCATCGGCGGTTGCGACAAGAACATGCCGGGCGGCATGATCGCGCTGGCGCGCACCAATGTGCCGGGCATCTACGTCTACGGCGGCACCATCAAGCCGGGCAACTGGAAGGGCAAGGACCTGACCATCGTTTCGGCCTTCGAAGCGGTGGGTGAATTCTCGGCCGGCCGCATGTCGCAGGAAGACTTCGACGGCATCGAACGCAATGCCTGTCCCTCCTCCGGCTCCTGCGGCGGCATGTACACCGCCAACACCATGTCGTCCGCCTTCGAAGCGCTGGGCATGGGCCTGTTCTATTCTTCCACCATGGCCAATCCCGACGATGAAAAGACCGGCTCCGCCGCCGAGTCGGCACGCGTGCTGGTCGAAGCCGTGAAGAAGGACATCAAGCCGCGCGACATCATCACCCGCAAGTCCATCGAAAATGCGGTGAGCCTGATCATGGCCACCGGCGGCTCCACCAATGCCGTGCTGCACTTTCTGGCGATCGCGCACGCCGCCGAAGTCGAATGGACCATCGACGACTTCGAGCGTATGCGCCAGAAAGTGCCGGTTATCTGCGACCTCAAGCCTTCCGGCAAATATGTTGCGACCGATTTGCACAAGGCCGGCGGTATTCCGGCGGTGTTGAAGGTGCTGCATCAGGCCGGCCTGCTGCACGGCGATTGCCTGACCATCACCGGCAAGACGATTGCGGAAGAGCTGGAAAACATTCCCGACCTGCGCAGCGATCAGGACGTGATCCGTCCTATCGACAAGGCGCTGTACAAGCAAGGCCATCTGGCCATCCTCAAGGGCAATCTGGCGCCGGAAGGTTGCGTCGCCAAGATCACTGGTCTGAAGAATCCGGTCATCACCGGTCCGGCACGCGTGTTCGAAGATGAATACACCGCCATGGACGCGATCCTGGCCGACAAGATCAAGCCGGGCGACGTGCTGGTGATGCGTTATCTGGGGCCGAAGGGCGGGCCCGGCATGCCGGAGATGCTGGCGCCGACTTCCGCCTTGATCGGCAAGGGCCTCGGCGAATCGGTAGGCCTGATCACCGACGGCCGTTTCTCGGGCGGCACCTGGGGCATGGTGGTCGGCCACGTGGCGCCGGAGGCATTCGTCGGCGGCACCATCGGTCTGGTGGAAGAGGGGGACTCGGTCACCATCGATGCGCGTCAGTTGCTGATCCAGCTGAATGTGCCGGAAGAAGAAATCGCACGCCGTCGCGCCAACTGGAAACAACCTGCGCCGCGTTATACCCGCGGCGTGCTGGCCAAGTACGCAGCGCTGGCGTCCACCGCCAGCAAGGGCGCCGTGACCGGCTGATGCCGACTCAGCGTCTGGCAGCATGCGCAGCGAGAGAAAAGCCGGAGCGATCCGGCTTTTTTATTGCACGTCTGTCCGGCATGTTGACCTTTCCGGATCGCGCAGCCGGTGTCATTCTCTGCCGTATTCCGATCGCCCGCAAAGCAGGCCTGGGTCGCTGCGCTTAGGGCTGCGGATGAAGGATTGCTTATGATGCTTATACTCGGCAGCAGATAATGGTGCGCCTGCAAAGCGGGTTAGAATGTGCCCGTCGAAAAGGAGTCCCTATGAAACATCTGCTGTTGATGGCATCGCTGCTGACGGGCGCCTTGCTGTCGTCTCAGGCTTCGGCCAACCCCGATCTGGCCAAGGCCAAAAACTGCATGGCCTGCCACACCGTGAACAACAAAGTGGTCGGCCCGGCCTTCAAGGACATCGCCAGGAAATACGCCGGGCAGAAAGATGCCGAAGCCAAGCTGGCCCACAAAGTGGTCAACGGCGGCGGCGGCGTATGGGGTGCGGTGCCGATGCCGGCCAATCGTCAGGTGTCGGAAGCGGAAGCGCAGACGCTGGTGAAATGGATACTCACGCTGAAGTAAATCATCTGCCGCTTGCCGCTGGCTGCATCCGCGACGCTGCATGCGTACTCAAACAAAAAGGGAAACGTTGCGACGTTTCCCTTTTTGTTTTGGTGCGGAAGTTTCGCGGCAGGGCAGCGCGTCTTCAATCACTCCAGCTTGGTCTGCTGCCGCGCAATTTCATTGCGCTTCATCGACATGTACTCGCTGCGATCCACCTCATGCAATTGCGGCTTGTACAGCTCGGTGTCGTTGAACCAGCTCACCAGGCGCTTCTCCAGGCGCTGATCCGGCGGCGTTGCCAGGCTGTCGAGATAGGCGCTGATGGCCAGGTAATAGCGCATGGTATTGCGCTCGACCGTGGCGCGCACGCCGCGCACGTATTCCGGTTCGCCGTTGGCGCGTTTGCCGGTGACGGTGAAACCGACCTTGTCGCGGCCGATGGTCGCCAGATACGCACGCAAGGCGATCTTGCTGGCCATGCCGTAAGAGTAGGAATACATCAGATGCAAAAACGAGCGGCCATCGGGCAGTGGGATCGCTTCAATCCGGATGCGGTAATTGCTGGTGTCCAGCGGACCTTTATCTGCCTGCATTGCGGTTGAAAAATAAGTGTCGTTGCTGGCCAGGGTGCGATAGTTGAAATCGACGCGATAGGTATCGTCCAGATCCTGCTCCAGCTTCTTTCCGATGTGAACCCGCAGCATGGGTTTGTTCTGATCGTTCGTGATGCGGCAATACTTGGTGTTGAGATGCAGGATCAGAATATCGCACCAGTTGGCCGAACTGCCGAGCGCGGCATGCACCTGCGAAAACGGTGCATCCAGTATGGCGTAGATGTCGCCCTTGACGCTGTCCGAACTCTCGGCCGAATTCAGATACAGCGGCTTGCCGTACTGGTTGTGCAGCAGCTGATCCTTCAGCGTTTCGTACTGCTGACTCAGCCCGGCAGGGCCGTCCGGATTTTGTGCTGCGCCAGCGCTGGTTTCTGCGCGCGCGAGCGGTGACCAGCTCAGCAAGACGGCGCAAAAAACCAGCATCAGCGCCTGCAGGGGAATGACGTGAACACTGCGCAGCTTGGTGAATATCAATGGCAAACCTGACTCCTTTTCGTTTTTGCAGTTGCAAGCTCAGCCTTGGCCGGGCAATTGCAAGCCTCATGTAAAGGAGACTGCTTTCTTACAGCAAGCGTTCCCACAGGCGGGCGCCGAACTCCTTCATGCGCTCGCTGACCGGGCGCTCCTTCCATTGCTCCAGCGTAATTTCCTTTGAGGCGTCGAGATCGCGCTGAAACATGGTCTGCATCTGCGCGCCGAACTGGGTGCCGAGAATCACGGCGTTGATTTCCTGATTGAACACGAAGCTGCGCCAGTCCAGATTGGTGGAGCCGACCGTGGACCAGACATCGTCGATCAGCGCCGTCTTGGAATGCAGCAGCGCATCCTGACGCTCATAGATCTTGACGCCGTCGCGCAGCAATTCATCGTAGAAGGAACGCGAGGCGTAGAACACCAAAGAGGAGTCGCTCTTGCTCGGCAGGATCAGGCGCACATCGACGCCGCGCGCGACCGCATTCTTGAGCGCTTCGCGCAATTGCGGATCGGGAACGAAGTAGGCGTTGGTCAGATAGACCTTGGCTTCGGCGTGATTGATGGCCGAGATGAAGGTGGCGTAGATCACGCTGTAAGGCTCATCCGGCGCGCTGCCGATAGCGCGCACGATGTCGTTGCCGGCCGGCGCGACCGTAGGAAAATAGGCATGCTCGCCGAGATCGGGTCCATGCTGTTTCTGCCACGTTTCCATGAACAGCTTCTGGAATTCGGCGACCACCGGGCCATCCACCCGCACCTGGGTATCGCGCCATGGGACATCCTTGGCGTCGGCGTCACGCTTGGGTTTCCGGGATTTGCTGAAGGAGCCGGCGGAGTACACGCTGCTGATGTTGATGCCGCCGACGAAGGCGGTCTTGCCGTCCACGATCAGCAGCTTGCGGTGGTCGCGCTGATTGACTTCCCAATCTTTGCGCGCGACGGCCGGGTTGATCGGATTGAACTCCAGGACCTTGATGCCGCTGTCTATCATCGGCTGGAAGAAGCCGCGCGGCGTGCTCAGCGAGCCGACGCTGTCATACATCAGGTTGACCTGTACGCCGCTTTTCTGCTTGTTGATCAGCGCCTGCGCAAACTGATGGCCGACGTCATCGTCTTCCATGATGTAAGTTTCCATGTTGATGTGCTGGCGCGCATCCTTGATGGCGGCAAACATGGAGGCGTAAGTGGCGGGGCCGTCGATCAGCAGGCTGATCTTGTTGCCGGTCACCAGCGGCGTGCCGGTAATGGCGTTTTCCACTTCCAGATGCCGTTCCAGTATCGGATTGTCGGCATCGCTCTTTTTCATCTTGGCGAGTATGGCCTTGGTCTGCTGCTCGCTCAGCACGCCGCGGCCGCCGGTCATTTTGATCGACTCCGACGAGCGCATGTCCATGTCGGGTACCACGCGCGGCAGCGAGCCGCAGCCGCTCAGCAATGCACATAGGACGCAACTCAGCACGAGCAGCGATGAGGCTGCAGGACGCTTGGTTCGGCTTGTATTTTTTATTGAAGCGAACTGATTCATGGTGATCCCGGCGCGGAGGTTGGCTTGATCGTAAGGCTGGAAAATCGCGATGCGGCACGGCGGTGAAGCGGCTTGATCCGGCTATCAGGCCAAGTCTCTTCGCTCTTTGTTTTGGTCGCGCGCTGTTGAACTCTTGAACTCTTGCTCTCGCTGGAGCAATCCTGCATGACAGCCGCTCTGCTGAGCTTCTCTTGCCGTTTGAGTATAGGTGCGCAGCGCATTTTGCTCTAGCGCACAAAATGCACTACGGCCCGCCGGGCGCGTGAATCAGTATCGTCCTACAAGAAAAAGCGCAGGCTGCCTACAGCCTGTGTTGTTTGCATGGTAAGGCTGCCGCAGAGCGTCGGGGCGAAAAAAAGCCACACCAGGATGTGCGGCTTTTTGGGGAGGTGCTTTTGACTCTGCCTGCAGAGCCAAAAACCGAGCTGAAAAAGAGTTAATAAATCGGGCCAATAAAACCGGGCCAATAAAACTGGGCTAATACACGTCGCGCCGATATCGATTGGCCGCGATCAGGTCTTCTACGCCACTCTGACCAAGCACTTCTTCCAGTGCCGCATCGACTCCGGCAGCCATGCCATCCAGGCTGCCGCAGACATACAGCACCGCGCCGTCGCGTACCCATTCGCGGATGGCATCGCCGGCCTCGCGCAGCTTGTCCTGAACGTAGATGCGTTCAGTCTGGTCGCGCGAGAAAGCGAGATCGACGCGTTCCAGCATGCCGCTGTGTTGCCATTGTTCGATCTCGGCCTGATACAGATAATCGAAGCGGCGATTGCGTTCGCCGAACAGCAGCCAGTTGCGCGGTTCGCCGCGGCGCATGCGCTCGCGCAGATGACTGCGCAGACCGGCCAGACCGGAGCCGTTGCCGATGAAGATCGCCGCTGCGCTGTCTGCAACATCTTCAGTTTCCTGATGCTCTGCGCAGGCCAGCTCAAAACTGCGATTCGGCAGAATTCGCAAGTCGAGCGCGCCACCCAGCGGCGCGTACTCGGTCAGCCAGCCGGAGGCCAGACCCAGCCCATCTTCATGGCTGACCTGGCGCACCAGCAGATGCACTGCGCCGTCCTGCGGTATCGATGCGATTGAATAGCGGCGTGGGCTCAATGCTTGCAACGAATCGGTCAGCGCCTGGGCGACAATCTGCGCTTGTGTCCTGGTATCGCCTTCCAGGTGATACGTCACCGGCAGCACGCTGCGCGCCAATGCCGCGCTGAGCGTACAGGGCCGGCCGGCATACGTGACGCCGATTTCGCCATCCAGTTGCCAGCGGCGCAGCAGCGCTTCGACGCGATCGGGAGCATGGCGCGGCAGAATTTCCACCAGCGCGCCTGACTTCCATTGCGCAGCATGTCCGTCTTCAGGGCGCAACTCCAGATGGAAGATAGGCTGGCCCAGGCTGCCGTTGTTGAGCAGCAAGCGTTCGCTGAGTTGCCACGCGCTGTAGGCGTCACCGTCGTCGCTCAGATCGGCGCTGAACGCATCGGAGGCGATTTCGGCAGCCGAATGAGGGGCGTCGGCGCTGTCGGCCCGGTAACCGATCCAGCCGCTCAAGCCATGTTGCCAGACTTGCAGCGCAGCCTTGTCCATACGATCCACTTCCACCATCGGGAACGCTGCATGTGCGCCGCGGTTGCGCAGCCAGTGATCGAGCGTGTGGCCGAAGCCGCAGAATTTCACGTAGTTACGGTCGCCCAGTGCCAGCATCGCGTATTCCACATGCGCCAGCGCTTCGCCCGATTCGAACTGCATGCGCTTGGCAAAGGCGCGCGCGCTGTCCGGCGCATCGCCTTCGCCGAAGGTGCTGACGATGAACAGGATGCGGTGGTGATGACGCAAGCGCTCAGGATTGAGGCGCGCCAGCGATTGCAGCGTGACCTCGGCGCCGGCCTGACGCATCAGCGCAGCGGTCTTGAGCGCCAGTTGTTCGGCCTGTCCCGCTTGCGAGGCGAAGGCGATCAGCAGCGGGCTGCTGTCTTGCGGGGTGGCCGCCGCAGCGCCGGTGGCGCTGATTTTGCCTGGCCGCAGCGGCGCCGTCACGGTCTCTTGCAGCGCTGCACGTTCAGCGCGCAGCAGGCGCTTTTTCCTGCGACGATCCAGATACAGCATCCAGCCGGTGATGCCGAAGAGAGGCAGGATCAGCGCGGCGATGGCCATGATGATGCGCCCCGGCAGACCGAAATAGGTGCCCATGTGCAGCGGATAGATCGCCGCGAGGAATTTGCCGCTCAGACCCTTGTCGCTGTAGCGTTCGCTCTGTTTCACTTCACCGTTCTGCAACTGGATCACCATGCGGCTGCGCGCGCGTTCATGCGGCGCACCGTGCGCCAGATACAGTACCTGCATGGTCTTGCCGGAGCGATCCGGCAGGCGCAGGCTGGCTTCGTCGTAGCCGCCCGATTCGCGCAGGAAGCTGGCCCAGGCCAGATCCAGATTGAGCGGTTTTTCTTCCTCTGCATTCTTTTCCTGCGTCTTCTCTTTGTCTCTGCGCCCGCCCTGATTGCCCTGGCCCTGCGGTCTGCCGCCGGCCGGCGGCGCAGCGCGCGCCGGCGCGGCTTCGCCCACCAGCGTGTTGACGCCTTGCTTGAACCAGTCGAACGACCAGTACATGCCGGTGGTGGTGAAGATCACATACATGATCAGCGCGCAGGTGCCGATGATGGAGTGCAGGTTCCACAGAAAGGAGCGGCCGGTCAGCTTGAAGTCGAGCCGGAACCAGGCCTGCAGCGACAGCGGCCGGCGCGGCCAGCGCAAGTACAGGCCGGACAGCGCCAGGATCAGCAGACACAGCGCCAGCGTGCCAAGCACGATCTTGCCGATCTCGACCGGCAGCAGCAGCCAGCGGTGCAGGCGTTCGGTGACTTCGAAGAATTCGCCGGCGGTCGGCGCCGGAAACACTTCGGCCGTGTAAGGATTGACGTAGCGTGCTTCGCCACGGCGCACCGAAGGCGGCGGCGCGAAGATGATGCGCGGCGACGTGCCGGGCGTGGCCGACAGGTTGATCGAGGTGATGCGTCGCTCCGGATGGCTCAGATGCACCTGGTCGATGATCTGTTGCGGCGTCAGCAGCGGTTGATTGCTGGCCGCGACGTGCATCATGCCCGGATTGAATACATTCAGCAGCTCTTCGCGGAAGGCCAGCGTCGCGCCGGTGACGCCGATCAGCATCAGGATGGTGCCGGCGGTGATGCCGATGAACCAGTGAATTTGAAACCAGATTTTCTTGAACATAGCGAATGGCAGTGGCGAAGGGCGAGCGGGCTACGGTGAATGTGCCCGGGCGGCTTGTTGTTATCTCGCCTGCGTGTTTCGCCAGCCTTCTGCGTGGATGAGATGCGGGCTGTCGCTAGCTGGCGAGTTGCGGCGGTGAGGCTTGCTTCTTTCGCGCCGCCAGGGCTGACGTGCGCATCAGTATCCCTCTGATGTACGAGTCTGATGTTGCATTGCGACAATGTCGGTGCGAAAGCCGTCTATTATAGTTGAATCGTAAATGATAACTATTGACATTTCTCGCAGCTCGCCATCGCGCGTAGCTTTATTGCCAATCCATCGCAGAGCAGTCCGTCCGCGGTTCAGTGCGGCGGGTCTAAGTGCCTGCCTTGACCCTGCATGCCTGTATCGCTTCATGCATCGCGCGCGTCAATTCGCTATTGCCGTCCGCCAAGACGTCGATGACATCCAGATGATGCGCCGCCGGCAGCGTCACGATGCGTGGTGTCATACCGCATGCGGTCAATGCCTGCGCATACCGATGTTGCTGATCATGGAACGCATCCGACTCGCGCCCGCCCACGGTCAGGATGACTTGCGTGGTCGATGCCGGCAGATGCTGCAGAGGGCTGTGGGCATCGATTTCAGCTTCACGCAGATGCAAATCCTGATTCAGATAACTCAGCGCCACGGGTTGCAGATCGTAGAGTCCGCTGATGCAGCAGATGCTGCGCAGTGCCGGAAATGCGTCCGGCTGCGAGGCTGTTGCGCCGGCCAGTGCGGCGGTGAGATGGCCGCCGGCCGAATGTCCGGCGAGGTGCATCTGATTGGGATCGAAGCGCAGCGAGGACGCCTGTTGAACCAGATAGTGCAGCGCCGCGCGGCAGTCGCCGGTAGTCTCGTCCATCGTCGCCTGCGGCGCTAGCCGGTAATTGATCAGCGCCACGTTGATGCCGGCCGCGACAAACGATGCCGCGACGTGGCTGAAGTCGCTCTTATCCAGACTGCGCCAGTAGCCGCCGTGGATGAACAGCAGCAGCGGCGCATTCCCGGCGTCGGCAGCGGCAGCGGCCGGGAAATAATCCAGCGTCTGCAAGGGATGATCGCCATATGGCAGATCGGCCTGAATCGCAACGCTGCGGCGGAAAGCCTCCGCCAATGTGCTGAAGCGATCAAAGTAGGCCTGAAAATTCGGAATGCCTAGCCGCACATTGTATTGGCGGTCGAGTTCTTCTTGCGTGTACTGGCGATACACCAGTCGGTCTGTACTCATGTTCGTCGCGTCTCCTGTATGTATGTTTTTGAAGTGCGGTCGGCATCCGGCGAAGTTATTCCGCGAAGCGTTCCGAGATCAGATTGCGCAGCCACTGATTGCCTTCATCCTGGTTGTAGCGGCGATGCCAGAAGATGTTGGTCTGCAGCGAGGGCAGTCGCAGCGGCGGCTTGATGTATTGCAGGTTGAAGGGTTTGGCCGCGCTCTCGGCCAGCTTGCGCGGCACTGTCACGACCAGATCGGTGCTGCTGACGATGTAAGGCACGGCGGTGAAATGCGGCACGCGGAATTGCGCGCTGGAGAAAATGCCGGCCTTTTCCAGATTCTGATTGATGCGGTCGTAGGGACTTTCCAGCGAAGACACCAGCAGATGCCGCGCCGCCAGGAACTCCTTGAGCGTCACCTCCCTGCCCGCCAGCGGATGGCCGGCGCGAAACATGCTGACGTAATTCTGGCGGAACAGCCTGCGTTGATACAACGCCTCCGAGACATCGTCGAAGGCGCCGATGGCCAGATCGACACGGCCGGATTCCATCTCGGTCTTGAGGTCGATGCTGCTGGCGCGCACCGTACCGATTTCAATGCCGGGCGCACGCTCATGCAGCAATTCGATCAGCGCCGGCATGAAATACACCTCGCCGACATCGGTCATGGCGATGGTGAAGACGCGCTGGCTGCTGTCGCTGGAAAACACCTGCTGCCGGTTCAGCGCGCGCGACACCAGCAACAGCGCTGAAGCGACCGGCTCGGCCAGTTGTTCGGCCAGCGGCGTCGGCTGCATGCCCTGCGCGGTGCGCACGAACAGTTCATCGTCGAAGCTGCGGCGCAGGCGCGACAGGGCATTGCTGACCGCCGGCTGCGACAGATTGAGGCGGCGCGCCACCGCAGAAATCTGGCGTTCCTGAAACACTTCCTGAAACACCACCAGCAGGTTCAGATCGATATCGCGCGGTTCCATCATGGTTGCAGTTCTCTTTCAGATTGAATCTTGCGGCGCTCGGTGCACTGCAGCATGGTTTGCGCGCGAATCGGCGTGGTTCTCGCCCGGCAATGCGGAGGCCCAGGTGCAGTCTAAGTCCGTCCGTGTTCTTCTTGTGTGTTCTCATGTCCAGATCACCATTATTCATGAAATCAATGATCTACATTTCCGTATTTATATCGTAGAACTGAACGCTTTGCACTAGAGTGTCAACCTAACAAAAACAATGAACCCATTTCACGAGACAGGCGCTCAGCCACCCTCTGCAGCTTGTCATGCCGCCCATCCTCGCTACCCGCGCCGGCGTCGTGAAATTCAATACTACAGATCGGAGAAGAGACATGAAGGGACCAGAGCTCGTTGTCGAGCAGGTTGTCGAGCAAAGCCGCTTCGGCGCATTTCAGTTCGGATTGCTTTTTTTATGCGGCCTGTGCCTGATCATCGATGGTTTCGATGTGCAGGCCATGGGCTATGTTGCACCCGCCATCATCAATGACTGGAACATCAGCAAGGCCAGCCTGGGGCCGGTATTCGGCGCCGGCCTGTTCGGCATGCTGCTCGGTTCGCTGGTGCTGACGCCGGTCGGCGATCGTTACGGACGACGTCCGGTGCTGATCATATCGACCCTGTTTTTCTCGGTCTGCATGTTGCTGACCACGCAAGTACAGACGCTGGATGCGCTGCTGGTGCTGCGCTTCATCACCGGCTTCGGGCTCGGCAGCATCATGCCCAATGCGATGGCGCTGGTCGGTGAATTCAGTCCCTCCAGTTCTCGCGTCACGCGCATGATGCTGGTGTCCTGCGGCTTCACCGTGGGTGCCGCCGCCGGCGGGTTTGTGAGCGCGGCGCTGATTCCGGCGCACGGCTGGCATGCGGTATTCTGGGTAGGCGGGCTGGTGCCCTTGCTGCTCGGCATTGCCATGCTGTTCTGGCTGCCCGAGTCGATTCAGTTTCTGGTCTTGCACAAACGCCCGCTGAGCAAGATTTCGCGCTGGCTGCGCAAGCTCGATCCTGCGCTGGTGATCAATGCCGATACCCGCATCGTGGTGAAGGAAGCCAGGAACGACGGCATGCCGGTGGCCGAACTGTTCCGCGGCGGCCGCGCCGGCATCACGCTGCTGCTGTGGCTGATCAGTTTCATGAATCTGATCAATCTGTATTTCCTTTCGAACTGGCTGCCGACCCTGATCAAGGATGCCGGCTATACCACCGGCATGGCGGTATTGATCGGCACCTCGCTGCAAGTCGGCGGCGTGGTCGGCACACTGACGCTGGGCTGGTTCATCAACCGTTTCGGATTCACCAAAGTGCTGGGCGCCTGCTTTATTACCGCCTGCGTTGCCATCGCCCTGATCGGCAAGGTGGCGGCGGTGCCGGCGCTGCTGTTCATCGCGGTGGTGGTGGCGGGTTTCTGCGTGGTGGGCGGTCAGCCGGCGGTGAATGCGCTGGCCGGCACCTACTATCCGACCTCGCTGCGCTCTACCGGCATCGGCTGGGCGCTGGGCATAGGCCGCATCGGTTCGGTGGTCGGCCCGGTGATCGGCGGTCAGTTGATCGCCATGCAATGGAGCAACGGTTCGCTGTTCATGGCGGCAGCGGTGCCGGCACTTATTTCAGCGGTGATGGTCGCACGCTTGCATTGGAGCAAAGGCGGCGCGACCGCCTGAAGTAAAAGATATCAAGCAGCAGGAAGCAGCATTGAGAAGGAGAGAGAGCATGAACAGCTTGGCAGAATCACATTTTTCAGCCCGTGAAGTGTCGGCGGACAAGAGCGCAAAGTCCGCAGGCTATCAGTCAGGTTTTGGCAATGAGTTCGCGACCGAAGCGCTGCCGGGCGCTTTGCCGCCGCATCAGAATTCGCCGCAGAAAGTGGCCTATGGTTTGTATGCGGAGCAGATTTCCGGCACCGCATTCACGGCGCCGCGCAGCCACAATCGCCGGTCGTGGGTGTATCGCATCCGGCCGGCTGCCGTGCATGAACCCTTCCGCCAGATCGACAGCGGCCTGCTGCTCAGCGATTTCAATGCCGTGCCCACCCCGCCCAATCAATTGCGCTGGGATCCGCAAACCATGCCCGATCAGCCTACCGATTTCGTCGAGGGACTGATCACCATGGCCGGCAACGGCTCGCCCGATGCGCAGAGCGGTTGTGCGATTCATCTCTATCTCGCCAATCGCGACATGACGGATCGCTTCTTCTATTCGGCTGATGGCGAACTGCTGATCGTGCCGCAGCAGGGGCGACTCGAATTGCGCACCGAGATGGGCGTGATCCATCTGGAGCCGCAGGAGATCGCGGTGATTCCGCGCGGCGTGCGTTTTCAGGTGCGCTTGCCGGACGGCCAGGCGCGCGGCTACATCTGCGAGAACTTCGGCGCGCTGTTCCGTCTGCCGGATCTGGGACCGCTGGGTTCCAACGGCCTCGCCAATCCGCGCGACTTCATGACGCCGCGCGCCTGGTACGAAGATCGCGAAGGCGACTTCACGTTGCTGGCGAAATTCGGCGGCCATCTGTGGCAGGCCGCCATCGCTCATTCGCCGCTGGACGTGGTGGCGTGGCACGGCAATTACGCGCCCTACAAATACGATCTGCGCCAGTTCAACACCATAGGCTCCATCAGTTACGATCACCCCGATCCCTCGATCTTTCTGGTGCTGCAGGCGCAGAGCGATACGCCGGGTGTGGACACGATCGATTTCGTGATCTTCCCGCCGCGCTGGCTGGCGGCTGAGCATACCTTCCGTCCACCCTGGTTCCATCGCAATGTGGCGAGCGAATTCATGGGCCTGATTCATGGCGAGTACGATGCCAAGGCCGATGGCTTCCGTCCCGGCGGCGGCAGTCTGCACAACTGCATGACCGGCCACGGACCGGATGCTGCGACGTTTGAGAAGGCCTCGCAAGGCGATGTCAGCCAGCCGCGCAAGGTGGACGACACCATGGCCTTCATGTTCGAGACGCGTCAGGTGATTCGTCCGACGCGCTACGCATTGGAAACGCCGACGCTGCAAGCCAACTATTACAAGTGCTGGAGCGACATCAAAAAGAACTTCAACCCGGAGCAACAATGAGCATGCAATTGAACGAAACCCACGACGCCGCGCTGCGCAGCTGGCTGCAAAGCGCGAACGACGCAGAATGCGAATTCCCCTTGCAGAATCTGCCTTACGGCGTGTTCCGTCGCCGTGGCGAAGACGAGCAAAGCTGGCGCGCCGGCGTCGCCATCGGCGATCAGATTCTTGACCTGCGCGCGGCGCATGCGGCCGGTGTGTTTGGCGACGCAGAACAGTTGGCGCAGCAAGCAGTTATTGCAGCGGCGCAGGGCGTTTCGCTGAATGCCTTGATGCAGCTCGGCGCCGCCTCGTGGTCGGCCTTGCGTCTGGCCTTGTCGCGCGTGCTGCGCGCCGGCGCCAGGCATGAAGACAAGCTGCGCGCTTGTCTGCTGCCGCAGGCCGAGGCCGAATACAATCTGCCGGCACAGATCGGCGACTATACCGATTTCTACACCTCGATTCATCACGCCACCGCCATCGGCAAGCTGTTCCGTCCGGACAATCCACTCCTGCCGAATTACAAATGGGTGCCGATCGGTTATCACGGCCGATCTTCCTCCATCGGCGTCAGCGGTCAGCAGTTTCGCCGCCCGGTCGGACAGATCAAGGCGCCCGATAGCGAGACCCCGGTGCTGGCGCCCTGCAAGCGGCTCGACTATGAACTGGAGGTCGGCATCTTCATCGGCGGCGGCAATGCGCTGGGCGAGACGATCTCCATCGCACAGGCGGAGCAGAGCGTGTTCGGCCTGTGCCTGCTGAACGACTGGTCGGCGCGCGATGTGCAGGCCTGGGAATATCAACCGCTCGGCCCTTTCCTGGCAAAGAATTTCGCTTCCACCATCTCGCCCTGGATCGTCACGCTGGAAGCACTGGCGCCTTATCGTGCAGCATGGACGCGCGACGCCGCCGATCCGCAGCCGCTGGCCTATCTGGATTCGCCGCAACTGCGCGATGCCGGCGCCATCGATCTGCAACTGGAAGTATTGATTCAGACGCCGGCGATGCGCGAAGCGGGCTTGCCGCCGCAGCGTTTGTCGGCCTCCAACTTCCGCGATTCGTACTGGAGCGTGTCGCAACTGGTGGCGCATCACACCGTCAACGGTTGCAATATGCGCGCCGGCGATCTGCTGGGCTCGGGCACGCAATCGGGGGCGCGTCCGGAAGAAGCCGGCTCGCTGCTGGAACTGAGCGGCGGCGGAAAAAAAGCCGTCGAACTGGCCAATGGCGAAAAGCGCATCTTCATTGAAGACGGCGACAGCATCGTCATGCGCGCGGTCGCACACAAGGCCGGCTTGCCGCGCATAGGCTTCGGCGAAGTGGTCGGCACGGTGCTGCCGGCGCGTGCGCTCTGAGCCTTCGCTACAATGTGCGGGCCGCGTGCATTTTTGCCGAGAGATGTTGACTGACGGCGAACGCGGATCATGCAGCGATCCGTCTTCGTCAAAATTTTCAGGAGTCCAGATGACCACGCTTTACGGATACTTCCGCAGTTCGGCTTCTTATCGCGTGCGCATCGCGCTGCATCTGAAGAAGCTGCCGTTCGACACCGTGCCGGTGCATCTGCTGAATCAGGGAGGGGAGCAATTCAAGCCCGACTTCAGCGAGATGAATCCGCATTCGCTGGTACCGGTGTTCGAGCACGACAATGCCTATCTGACACAATCGCTGGCGATTCTGGAATATCTGGAAGAACGCTGTCCGATGCCTTCGTTGCTGCCGGGCGATCCTTTGCAGCGCGCACGCATCCGTGAGCTTTCACTGGCGGTGGCGTGCGAGATTCATCCTCTGAACAATCTGCGCGTGCTGCGTTATCTCAAGCACGATCTGAAGGTCGAGGAAGAGGCCAAGAACGCCTGGATTCAGCACTGGATCACGCTCGGTTTTGCGGCGCTGGAGAAACAGATCGGCAGCGATAAGTTGCGTGGTCATTTCTGCGTGGGCGATGCGCCGACCATGGCCGACTGCTGCCTGATTCCGCAGATCTTCAATGCGCGCCGTTTCGACGTGGACATGAGTCCGTATCCGACTCTGGTGGCGATTGAAGAGGCCTGCAACAGCGTGCCGGCGTTTCAGCTGGCGCATCCTTCGGTGCAGCCTGATTCGGCCTGAGTTTCCGGACGCCGGGATGCGTGATGGTGCACAGGCATGCGTTGCCGCAAACGAAGGACGGCCTGCTGGCTCATGCCGTTCAGCTAAGAACTGAACGGCATTTTTTGTAGCATTGATTTGAACCCCGTTCGCCCTGAGTAGCGGCAAAGCCGCGTATCGAAGGGCGAGCAAGCGCGGAGAGGGGCGCCGGCTGCTCGATACGCTCCTGCGGACCTGCTCAGCCCGAACGGCTTGTGTGAAAATTTTGCTTAACTGAACTGCATTACCGCCTGGTGGCGGTTTTTTTACGTCCATCGTTTCAATTGAAACACGAGCGGCGGGGTTTGAAATACGGATTGAATGTGCCGGGATCAAGATGCATCCATACCGAATGCAATACAACCCTCACGCCAAGGAGAACACCATGCGAATTTATTCCCTCTACTTCGCTGCTGCGGTCACCCTTCTGGCCTCATCTTGCGCCGAGGCTGCAAGCCGGGAAGTCTTTCGCAGTGTCAACAATGAATGGTTTTTTCAGCTTCTGAACACCGTTGGCGGCATCGTCCACTGAACAAACACTTAACAGGAGAAACACATGGATTACCTCATTCAACTTGTATGCGAATGCGCTCAATCGGAAGCCCCGGTCATCGTGGCAGGCTGGTTCGTCAGAGTCATTTGAGATCGTTTGAAAGCTTGGCTTGTCCACTTAATTCAGCAGGAGCAGAACGATGCTGCGTAAGCTCTTTGACCCGTTTTACCTCGAGTACATCGACTACCTTGATGGCTTGCTGCCATTCACCGCGCTCTACGGGTAGTTGCATTCACGTCTCTCGGCCGCCTGCGGGCGGCCTTTTTTCGTCGACAGAACCAGGCCGTTTCATTGCGTCAACTTGAGTCTGCCTTGCCGCGCTCAGCTTTGCGGCTTGCGCGGCACCAGCAGATTGCCCACCATCACCAGCACTGCTTCATTGTTCTGGTTATAGGTGGTGACCCGATGTTTGAGAAAACCTTGCTGCGGTTTCGACTGCGAGAATTTCACACCGAGAATCTCCACTTCAAGCCGCAACACATCGCCGGGCCGGGTAGGGCGCGGCCAGCGGAATTCTTCGAAGCCGGCGCCGATCAGTCCGCCGTGAATCGGCAGCGCCTGCAGCAGCAGACGCATGGTCAGCCCGGCCGTCTGCCAGCCGCTGGCGGCCAGTCCGCCAAAGAAGCTCTGTGCGGCGGCCGCCTCATCCAGATGAAACGGTTGCGGGTCGTAACTGGCGGCGAAGGTCTTGATTTCCTCCGCGCTGATGGGTACATCCGTTGCCGCACGGAACATCGCACCCGTTTCGAAATCCTCCAGATACATCGCTGGCGAGGCTTGCGTCATCATGGTCTCCCTGGCAATTTCTGCCTTGAATTAATATATACTGTGAAGCATTGCAGAATGATAGTAACTTAAAATCAGTATTGATTTCGCAGGAGTATTTCCATGGAACGCAAAAGCTTTGGCAACATGCAATGTCCGATTGCGCGCACGCTGGAACGGGTCGGCGAATGGTGGAGCATCCTGATTCTGCGCGATGCCTTTCATGGCCTGACGCGCTTCGATCAGTTTCAGAAGAGTCTCGACATCGCGCCCAACATGCTGACGCGGCGCCTCCATTCATTGGTCGATGCCGGCTTGCTGGAACGCCGCCAGTACACCGACCGTCCGCCGCGTTTCGAATACGTGCTGACCGATCTCGGCCGCGATTTCCGCTTTGTGCTGTTGTCGCTGAATGCCTGGGGCAACAAGCATTTCGCACCGGAAGGCGCGAGCGTCTTGCTGGTCGACAGCGAGACCGGCGCGCCTGCGGATCTGATGCTGGTGGATCGCAACAGCGGCAAGGAAGTGATACCGGGCGCCTTCAAAATCGTGGCCGGACCGCAAGCGGAGGAGGGTGTATTGCGGCGTCTGAGTTTCGCCAGCCGCAAGGCGGCAAATGAAGGCGCGGTCGACTATGACGGCGAACTGGATGAGGATGCCATTGCCGCCATCAGCAAGCCGGCGAAAACCGGCAGCAAAAAAGGCGCGGTGAAATCAGCGGCCAAAGCGGCCGCCAAAACGCTCAAGCTGGCGGAGCCCGACCTCAAGGCCAAGCGCAAGGCCGCGAGCAAACAGGCCTGATTCTTTCTTTTCGCAAACTGTCTTCAAGCCGGCGCGCATCAGAGCGCCGGCTTTTTTATCGCGAGGACGATTCTGCTTGCGCACGAAGCTCATGCAGAACCTCGCTCCGCCAGGCTTAAAGCCGGTAGGTTTCTATCCCGAGTCCATCGCCTGCCAAAGACGCGCCCAAAAGCACCAGGTCCAGCGGAAGGAAGAAGGAAGAACCATAGGGATCCGGCAGACGGCCTGGTTTTTCCGCGAGTACGCCGAGGCCGGTCGCGTGTATGCATTCGGCGACCTGAAGCGGCGTCAGTCCGGGGCGTGAGCCGCCGCGCTGATAGCAGATGTCAATGACCGTCTCAAGACGCTGGACGGAAAGCGCCGTCATGATTTCAAATCGGCCGGCCAGATCGTATGACACATCACCGGTTCCGCCTTGTCTGAGGAGCAGCGTAATCATGCTGTGCTGGCGTACATCCTCGATGCAATTTCTCATCCTCAGCCAAAGCACCTGACGCAGCAGCTGCATTGGATTTTCACACAGCCAGTAGGCGTCCATATTGGTGCCGATGTCGAGCGGCCACGCCAGATCATTGAATACTTCGCGCACCAGCGCAGCCTTGTCCGCAAAATGCCAGTACACCGCGCCGCGAGTGACGTTTGCCCTCGCGGCGACATCCTCCAGGGTGGTGGCGCGTATCCCGCGCTGTGCGAATGCGGTCAACGCAGCATCCCGCAAGGCGGCGCGAGTTCGCTCGGCGCGCGAGTTCATCACCGCCCCATTGCCGCCGTATCCGGCTCCGCCGCAGCGACCGGCGAACCGGTCGTTTCTATCCAGCCGCCGCCCAGAGTCTTGTAGAACGTCACCAGGTTGGTGAAGCGCGACAGCCGGGTGCCAATCAGATTCTGCTGAGCCGTGTAGAGCGAACGCTGGGAGTCGAGCACCGTAAGGTAGCTGTCGACGCCGCGCTTGAAGCGCGCGTCCGACAAGCGGTACGAGGCTGACGTTGCACCGACCAGCGCCTGCTGCGCAGCCAGTTGACGGCCCAGCGTGTTGCGTTGCGCCAGCGCGTCGGATACTTCGCGAAAGGCCGTCTGGATGGCTTTCTCATACTGCGCAACATAGATGTCTCGGTTGGTGGTGGCGATCGTCAGATTGGCGCGGTTGCTGCCGCCATCGAAGATCGGCAAGGAGATCTGCGGCGCAAACGTCCAGTTGCCGGAACCCGCGCCAAACAGCCCGGACAGGCTGGCGCTGGAACTTCCCGCAGAAGCGGTCAGGCTGATGCGCGGATAGAAGGCGGCGCGCGCGGCGCCGATGCTGGCGCTGGCGGACTGCAAGTCGTGCTCCGCTTGCAGGATATCCGGACGCCGCTGCAACAGGTCTGAAGGGAGGCCGGGTGGAATGCTGGCCAGCGGACTGGACGCGGCCGTGGCGTCATCGGGCAGGCCGGCGGGCAGCAGCGCATCCGGCAATTCGGCGCCGACCAGCAGAATCAGTGCATTGCGGTCTTGCGCCACCTGCGAGGTGTAACGCTCTACATCAACGCGTGCGCTCTCGACACTGGTCTGGGCCTGATGCAGCGTCAATGCGGATGCGGCGCCCAGATCAAAGCTGCGCTGATTCAGACGATAAGTGCTGCTCTGACTGACCAGCGTGTCTTGCGCCAGCTTCAGCCTATCCTGGTCGGAAGCAAGGGTCAGGTAAGCGGTCGCCACTTCCGCAACCAGACTGATTTGCGTGCTGCGGCGCGCTTCGGCGGTTGAAAAGAATGATTCCAGCGCCTGTGCGTTCAGGCTGCGTACACGGCCGAAAAGATCCAGTTCATAAGCGCTGAAGCCCAGCGTGGCGCTATAGCTGTGCGCGGTCAGCGCACTGCCGGGAGAGGACAGATCGGCAGGCGTGCGACTGGCGCTTTCGCTGGCTGTCGCGTTCACGCTCGGGAACAGCGCCGCGCGCTGTACGCCGTACTGGGCACGCGCCTTTTCGATGTTGAGGATGGCGACCCTGAGATCACGGTTGTTGGCGAGCGTCAGTTCGATCACGCGCTGCAATGCGGGATCGGTGAACACCTCACGCCAGCCGATATCGGCAACTGCGGAGGTTTTGGCTGACCCTTCTGCATCGCCCGAGAAGCGCGCCGCAACTGGCGAGGCAGGGCGCTCATACGCGGGCATCAGGCTGCATCCGCTGAGCAGCGCGAACAGCAAAACAGGCGTCAGCACGGCACGCTGAGAGCGGGCCAGAGGAGTGGATATAGAACGGGACATGGCTATCACCTCAGGATGCGGCCGGAGCGGCCGTGGAGTTGGTGTCGTTTGCGTGCGCTGCATCTGCCTTGCGGGGGAACAGTCCCATGATCAGCACGAAGAACAGCGGCACGAAAAATATGGCGAGAATGGTGCCGGACAGCATCCCGCCGATCACTGCAGTACCGAGGGCATGCTGTGCGCCGGCACCGGCGCCGCTTCCCAGCACCAGCGGCAACACGCCGAGAATGAAGGCCAGCGAGGTCATGAGAATCGGGCGCAGACGCATGCGTACCGCATCCAGTGTCGCCTCGACCAGCCCCTTGCCTTCTTCATACAGATCCTTGGCGAACTCAACGATCAGAATGGCGTTCTTGCACGCCAGTCCAATGGTGGTGAGCAGACCGACCTGGAAGTAGACGTCATTCATTTTCCAGGTCAGCACCGCGCCGAGCAGCGCGCCGAATACCCCCAGAGGCACCACCAGGATCACCGAGAACGGGACCGCCCAGCTTTCGTACAAGGCCGCCAGCGCCAGGAACACGATCAGGATCGATACCGTGTACAGGATGCCGGTCTGGCCGCTGGACGCCTTTTCCTGGCGCGACAGGCCGGTCCATTCGTAGCCGATGCCCGCCGGCAGTTTGGCGATCGCCGCTTCGACGATGGCCATTGCTTCTCCGCTGGAGGCCGCACCAGGCAATGCCATGCCGAGGATTTCCATGGAGGGTACGCCGTTGTAGCGTTCCAGTCGCGGCGAGCCCGAGGTCCAGCTGCCAGTGGCAAACGAAGTGAAGGGCACCATGGTTCCTGCGCTGTTGCGGACGTACCAGCGGTCAACATCGCTTGGCAACATGCGGTACTGCGCCTCGCCCTGAAGCATGACCTTCTTGACCCGGCCCTTGTCGATGAAGTCGTTGACATAGCTGCTACCCCAGGCGGTGGCGATGGTGTCGTTAATGTCGGACATCGTCACGCCCAGTGCGCCGGCCTTGTGAGGATCAACCGCAAGCCTGAATTCAGGCGTATCTTCCAGACCGTTCGGCCGCACCGCCACCAGACGCTTGTCTTTGGAGAGTTCGCCGAGAAGCTGGTTGCGGGCCTGCATCATGGCCGCGTGGCCGAGGTTGGCTTCGTCCTTGAGCATCAGATCAAAGCCGGTGGCGTTGCCCAGCTCGGACACCGCCGGCGGCGAGAATGCAAACACCTTGGCGTCGCGGATGGTGGCGAAATAAGCGCCTGCCTTGGCTGCGACGTCGGTGACGCTCAAGCCGGGTCCGGTGCGTTCGCTCCAGGGCTTGAGCTTGATGAAGGCGAAGCCCATGTTCTGCCCGCTGCCTGCAAAGCTGAAGCCCGACACCGCAAACACGCCTGCCACTGCATCCTTCTGATCTACCAGAAAGTGATGCTCCACTTGCTGGATCACCGTATCGGTGCGCGCTTTGGTCGCGCCCGCCGGCAACTGCATGATGGCAAACAGGGTGCCCTGATCTTCGTCCGGCAAAAATCCGACCGGCAGTTTCATGAAGCCGAACACGACCAGCGCCAGCACTGCCGCATAAGCGATCATGTAACGCCATCCCTTGCCCAGCATATGGCGCACCACGCCCTGATAGCGATGGTTGCCGCGGTCGAAAGTACGATTGAACCAGCCGAAGAAACCGGTGGTGGCCAGGGTATGGCCCTGTTTCACCGGCTTGAGCATCGTGGCGCACAGCGCAGGCGTGAGCACCAGCGCGACCAGCACCGACAAGGTCATGGCAGACACAATCGTGATGGAGAACTGGCGATAGATCACGCCGGTTGAACCGCTGAAGAACGCCATCGGCACAAATACCGCCGCCAGCACCAGCGCCACGCCGACCAGCGCACCGGTGATCTGGCCCATCGATTTGCGCGTCGCCTCTTTGGGAGACAGGCCTTCCTCGGTCATCACCCGTTCAACGTTTTCCACCACCACAATGGCATCATCGACCAGCAGGCCGATGGCAAGCACCATCGCGAACATCGTCAGGGTGTTGATGGTGAAGCCAAAGACTGCCAGGATGCCGAAGGTGCCCAGCAGCACCACCGGCACGGCGATGGTCGGAATCAGCGTGGCGCGGAAGTTCTGCAAGAACAGATACATCACCAGGAAGACCAGCACCACCGCTTCAATCAGCGTGCGCACCACTTCTTCGATCGAGATGCGGACAAAGGGCGTGGTGTCGTAGGGCTTCTGTACTTTCATGCCGGCCGGAAAAAACTTCTCCAGCTGCGCCACGCGCGCGTCGATGGCCTTCACCGTATCAAGCGCATTGGCGCCGGTCGCCAGTTTGATCGCCAGGCCTGCAGCCGCTTTGCCGTTATAGCGGCCCACCGTGTTGTAGGCCTCGCTGCCCAGCTCGATGCGCGCCACGTCGCGCAGCCGCACCTGGGAACCGTCAGTGAGCGTGCGCAGGACGATCTCTTCGAACTCCTCCGCAGTGCGCAAGCGGGTTTGCGCGCTGATGGTCGCGTTGATCTGCTGGTTGCCGGCTGCCGGCAGGCCGCCGAGCTGGCCCGCCGACACCTGGGCGTTCTGCGCCGTGATGGCATTCTTCACGTCCAGCGGCGTGAGGTTGAAGCTGGCCAGCTTGTCCGGATTGAGCCAGACGCGCATCGCGTATTGGGAACCGAACAGGGTCGTGTCGCCCACGCCCTCGACCCGGCTGATGGCATCCTGCACATTCGCTGCGACGTAGTCCGACAGGTCGGAGCCATTCATGCTGCCGTCTTCAGAAGTGAAGGCCAGCACATTCAGGAAGTTGGTCGCGGATTTGGTCACCGTGACCCCTTGCTGCTGCACTTCTTGCGGCAAGAGCGGGGTCGCCAGCGCCAGCTTGTTCTGGACCTGCACCTGGGCCGTGTCGGGGTTGGTTCCGTTCTCGAACGTGAGCGTGATGGTCACCGAACCGGAGGATTCACTGGTCGACGCCATGTAGCTCAGCCGGTCCAGGCCCTTCATCTTTTGTTCGATGATCTGGGTGACGGTGTCCTCAAGCGTCTTGGCCGATGCGCCCGGATAGTTGGCCGTGATCGCTACAGCAGGCGGCGCAATCGCGGGGTACTGTGCAATGGGCAGGGTGAGTACGGAAATTGCTCCGGCCAGCATCACGATGATGGCCAGAACCCATGCAAAGATGGGGCGATCAATAAAAAAGCGTGCCATGGTGGTCTTTCGCCTGGATCAGTTGGAGGAGGCCGTCTTGGTCGCTGCGGTGGTCGCCGTAGCTGGAGTCGTAGACGGCGTGGCGGATGGCGAGCCGGCCGCCGGGGCGGGCGCCCAGCGCGTGACCTTCACCTTGATGCCGGGCATGGCACGCTGCTGTCCGTCGACCACCAACTGGTCTCCCACCTGCAGGCCGCTGCGCACCAGCCATTGATCGCCGATGGCGCGGTCGGTCTGCAGTGCACGGCGTTCCAGCTTGTAGTCGGCGCCGACCACGTAGGCCTGCGGTTTCCCTGTGCTGTCGCGCGACACGGCTTGCTGCGGCACCAGCAAGCCCTCTTCCTTTACGCCTTCCTGCAGCACCGCGCGTACATACATGCCAGGCAGCAGATCGGCTTTGGGATTGGGGAATATGGCGCGCAGCGTGATCGCACCGGTGTCCTGATTGACCGTCACGTCGGAGAACTCAAGTCGCCCTTCCAGCGGATAGGTGCGGCCGTTTTCCAGAATCAGCCTGACCTTGGCCGCATTGGCGCCGGCCTTTTGCAGATCGCCATTGGCGAGCGACTCTTTGAGGTTCAGCAAGGCGGCGCTCGATTGCGTCACGTCAACGTAGATCGGGTCGAGTTGCTGGATGGTGGTCATGGCGGTGGTCTGGCTGGCCGTGACCAATGCACCGGGGGTGACCGTCGACTTGCCGATTCGTCCCGAAATCGGCGCATCCACTTTGGCGTAGGCCAGATTGATGCGGCTGGTCTCGACATTGGCCCTGGCTGCCGCCACATCCGACTCGCCCTCACCGAGGGCGGCGAGCGCATCGTCATAGTCCTGCTGACTGACGGCATTGATGCTGACCAATTCCTTGTAACGCTCTGTCTTGAGACGAGTGGTCTTCAGGCTGGCCTGGGCTTTCGCCAGCGCGGCGACGCTGCTGTCATAGCTTGCCTTGTAGCTGGCCGGATTGATTTCGTACAGGATCTGGCCGGCCTTGACGTCGCTTCCTTCGCGAAAGCTGCGCGCCTTGATAATCCCGTTGACCTGCGGCCTGACATCGGCAACCAGGTAGGCAACGGTGCGTCCGGGCAGTTCGGTGCTGAGTGTGACCGGCGCCGACTGGACTGTCATTACACCAACGACGGGTGTGCCGGCTTCAGGCGGCGGGCCGCCGGGCGGCTTTCCGCATGCGCTCAGAACAGTGGAAATTGCCAGCACGGTGGCGGGCCAGAGGAATATTGCTTTGCGCATGAACGGTTCTCCGAGGGATGGAAAAAGACTAAAGTCGGTCTATAACAATACTGAACGGTACGGTATTATTAATTGACACAATATCAGAGTCAAGCAATACTGAACACTTGAGTTCAGAAAAGGGGATGTCGGCGATGAGAGTAAAGACAGAAGCAAAGCGCGACGCGATACTGGACGCCGCTTCGCATGTCTTTCTGGAAGCGGGTTTCGAGGGCGCTTCCATGACAGAAATTGCAACCCGGATCGGGGGATCCAAGGGCACGCTGTACGGCTACTTCAGTTCCAAGGAGGAATTGTTCGTCGCCGTCATGCACGAGGCCGCGCGCAAACAGTTCGAACCCGTCTTTGCGGCAATGAACCAGGAAGTGGACAACCTGCCGAAGGCTCTGCAAACCTTCGGTGAGAAATCTCTGGAATTTCTTTGCTCGGATAGATCCATCCAGGCGCGCCGCGCTGTGATCGCGGAATCCGGCAGAACAGATATCGGAAAGCGTTTTTACGAGATGGGCCCGAAGTTCGGCATGCAGAAGATTGCAGAATTTCTCGGCAATCAGATGGACTTGGGAAGATTGCGCAAGTCTGATCCATTGCTTGCCGCGATGCAGCTCATGGCCTTGTTTGAGTGCGAAACCATCATGCCGCTCATGTTTGGCGTCGAAAAAACGCTAAGCAAGGCGCGCATCAGGCTTGCCGTCAGACATGCGCTGAATACCTTTTTCGCTGCGCATGCCACTGAAGCCCTGATGATAGCCAGCAGAAGGAATGTGGAATCTTGAGAGATCGCTGACTGCTGTTAAATTTTTGGCCATGTCGTCTGAGTGAGATACGCATAGGAATTGCCATGGCTCTCAATGATCGTCAGCTGATTCTCGGCGGATCTTTGTTTATCTTAAGTAGCTGCCGGACGAGCCTGTATAAGAAAAAGCGCAAAGACAAGCGCTACCGGAATTAAGAAAATCAATGACTCTTCGATCTGAACATCCGGTTCAGGTCGCAGAAATTTTCCGTGTTTTAAATGGCGCCCGGCGATTTCGGGCGAGGAGCTTTCACCTTCGACAGCTCTCGCGCCAGCTCGCGGAAACGGCGCGAGGTGGCCATCTCAAAGTCCGGGTGATAGGCAATCGCAAGCCCGATGGCGTTGCTTTCCCGGAGCGCGGATATCTTTCTGAATGCAATGCTGCGCGAAGGATGCCGCCTGACAATCGAAGGCACCAGCGCCACGCCCAGTCCGCTTTCCACCATGCAGAGCAAGGTTTCCACCTGCACCGCCTCTTGCGTGACCTTGGGAATGAAACCCGCCTCCTGAAACAGCAGCATGGTGATGGCGTTCAGGCCGGGGATATTGCTTCTTGTGTACTGGATAAACGATTCATCCTTCAGATCGCTCAGCTTCAATTGCGTCTTCTTTGCCAGCGGGTGATTCGCAGGCAAGGCGGCAACGAAATAGTCTTCTTCCACCGTCTCGTACTTCACGACGCTTTTCCACGCCAACGGTACCCGCACGATTCCGAGGTCGAGATCATTGTTCTCGATGGCTTGAACGATCAGGGCATTCTTTTCTTCTTCCAGTGTGATCGTGACGTCGGGATACTGGCTGCGGAATTTTGGCAAGAGACGCGGCAGCAAGGAGTATTTTGCCGAACCCACGAAGCCGATCCTGATGTGGCCGCTCAGTCCCAGCGCGGTGGAACGCGCCACCCGCGCGACTTCTCCTGCGTGGAACAGCGACTTGCGCGCATTTTCCAGCGCCGCCTGTCCCGCATCCGTCAGAAACACCTTGTGCTTGTTGCGGTTGAACAAGGTCACGCCTATCTCTTCTTCCAGTTTTTTGATGGAAACCGAGAGCGGCGGTTGCGACATGAACAGCCGTTGGGCCGCTTCTCGAAAGTTGAGCGTTTCGGCCAAGGTGACGAATTGCTGGAGCTGGCGCAAATCCATGGTGATATTCAATACGTATCAGGAATTAAGAAAATAATACTTCAAATCTGAATCCGCTAATGACACCATCACCAAAAATAAAAAATCGAACAGGCAAAAAACAGGAGACAAAGATGCAAAAGGCAGCAGCTGCAGCTAAATTCGTCGCAAGCGAGAAACCCACCCATGAGCGTTATCTGCTGGCATTGATTCTGATGCTGGTGGTGGTGTTTTCGTACATCGACCGCGTCAACGTATCGATCCTCATCGTGGACAATGCATTCCTCAACGACATGGGCATCGTCGGCCAGTCGCTGCAGAAGGGCATGCTGATGTCGGTGTTCCTGGTGGCGTACAGCTTCGGCAATGTGGTGCTCAGCCCGCTGGGCGATGTACTCGGACCGCGCAAGGGCATGATGCTTTCCATCGTGGTCTGGGGCATCTCGCTGATCATCGGCGGTCTGGCGCCGACCTTCATGCTGATGCTGTTTTCACGCATCCTGCTCGGGCTCGGCGAGGGCATGCACTTTCCCATGCAGAGCAAATTCATCAAGTGCTGGTTCCCGGTTTCCGAGCGCGGCAAGGCCAATGCCGCCTGGAATACCGGTCTGGCCATCGCGCCTGCCATCGCCATGCCCCTGTTCACCTGGCTGATCGCTGTGGCGGGATGGCGCGAGAGCTTTTTCGTGCTGACCGTCATGGGCCTGATTCCCTTGTTCCTGCTCTGGAAATTTACGGCAGACACGCCGCAACAAAGCCATCGCATCAATGCGACCGAATTGGCCCATATTGAAAACGGTCTGAAAAACGATTCCGTTGCGACCGACGATGGCACCGGCTTTTTCAGCAAGTTCAAATCATTCACCGGGAACTACCGCTTCTGGCTGATCGTCGTCTATTACATGGCGCACGCCTCGGTGCTGTGGGGCACCATGTCCTGGGTTCCTTCTTACCTGAAGACTGCGCGCGGTTTTTCCTGGGAGGCGATGGGCATGCTGTCGTCGCTGCCATGGATTCTCGGCGTCGGCACCAAGATTCTTTCCGGCTATCTGTGCGACAAGATGAAACGGCGCGCACCGCTGCTGGTGTTTGCGATGGTCGGCGTGAGCATCGGCATCTACTTCGGCGTCAACATTGAAGACAATCTGACTTCTGCACTGGTGCTCGGCTTCGGGATCGGCTGCATCGGCCTCGGCGGCCCGGCGGCGTGGACGCTGCTGCAAGACATCGTGCCGAGCAAGGGAATTTCCTCCGCCGCCGGCCTGATGAACGGCATGGGCAATGTGTTCTCGTCCATCGCGCCACTGGCGATCGGCTACATCATCAGCCAGACCGGCAGCTATTCCAATGGACTGTATTACATCATCGGCTGCTGCGTGATGGGCGGCATCGCCACCCTGATTTTGACGATCAAGAAAAATTGATGCAGTGATGGCGCCGATCCCGGTGCGCCTTCGATAAAACCGGGAATTCAAACAGTGTCATCCGATATCGCCCTTCGCACGAGAAGGGGGAGGGGACCGCTGCGCCCTGAAAAAAGCCGAGTCCGATGTTGCGGGGTCGCGCAGGCGTCCTGGAAGTATTTACTTTGTCAGTCATGGAAAAAGAAATGAACGATTCGTCAGCCGATATTCTGTGGAATAACTTCGAACGGGCATTCCGACCCCAATCGGTCGCGATCCTCGGGGCCTCCAACGATGCCACCCGGATCTCCGGACGTGCACTGCATTACATGAAGAAGGCCGGATATCAAGGACGCATCTATCCGGTCAATCCGAGCCGCGAAACGGTGCAGGAAATCAAGGCCTATGCCTCGCTGGACGCGGTTCCTGAAGTGCCCGACATGGTGCTGATCTGCATTGCTGCAGAGAAGGTCAAGGACGCGATCAGGGAGTGCGTCGCCAAGGGCGCCGGTGCGGCAGTGATATATGCCTCGGGCTTCGCCGAGACCGGCGAGGCCGGCAAGCAGTTGCAACAGGAAATCCGGGCGCTTGCCGATGCCGGAGGTCTGCGCGTGTTCGGCCCCAATTGTCTGGGCCTTCTGTCTACGCAAAGCGGCTTCATCGGCACCTTCAGCAGCGCCTTCGACGACGGTTTTGTCAGCAACGGCAATGTGGCGGTGGTCAGCCAGAGCGGCGCCTATGGCGGCCACCTCGCCTATCTCTGCCGCGAGCGCAATGTCGGCATCGGTTATTGGGTGTCGACCGGCAACGAACTCAATACCGATGTCGCCGACTGCATCAAATGGCTGGCCTGTCAGGATGACGTGTCGGTGATCATGGCCTTTGCCGAGGGCATCCGCGATGGCGACAAGTTCATCGATGCGTTGCGCACCGCGCATGAGCAGCGCAAGGCGGTGATCTTCGGCAAGGTCGGCGGATCGGAGGCCGGCTCGGTCGCGGCGACATCGCACACCGCTTCCCTGGCTGGTTCGGACGAAGTGTATGACGCCGTATTTCGGCAGTACGGCGTCTATCGCGCGCGTACGACGGAAGAGCACGTCGATCTGGCCTACGCCTGCAGCCGCGGTGTCTATCCGCTGGACCGGCGCCTCGGCATCATCACCGTTTCAGGCGGCTTCGGCATTCAGCTGTGCGATGCGGCCGACCGCTACGGGCTGGAAGTCCCGCCCCTGCCGCCAGCGTCGCAAGAAAAACTCAAGACCATCAATCCCTTCGGCGGCGCCGGCAATCCCTGCGACACCACCGCCGGTGTGCTCAACGACATGAGCATTATCAGCAAGACCTTCCGCGTGATGTATGAAGAGGGCGGCTACGGCAGCGTCATCGGTTCATTCACCATGCTGCCGGCTTCGCCCACCTATGGCGCACGCATGTGCGATGCCATCCAGGCCGGCACCGTCGACTACAAGGATCGCCCGACGCTGCTGTGCATGGCGGCCGGCAAGGAAGTCATCCGTTCTTATGAAGAAGCCGGTTTCCTGGTCTATTCGGATTCGGATCGCGCGGCATTGGCGGTCTCTGCGCTGGCCTATCTGAAAGATGGCTTTGACAAAGAAATCAATGTTCCCGACATTGATCTTGCTCTGCGCCGCGACATAGGCGCTCAAATGTTGTCGGAAGCCGCCGCCCAGCGCCTGCTGGCGGGAGCCGGATTGCCATTCCTGCCATCCGGGGTGGTGTGCAGCGCCGAGGCCGCCGTCACGGCGGCAGAAAGCCACGGGTATCCGGTGGTGATGAAGATCGTCTCGCCGGACATCCTGCACAAGACCGAAATCGGCGGCGTGATTCTGAACGTCGACAGCGCCGATGCATGCCGCTCTGCCTATCAGACCTTGATCGAACGCGCCGGCACCAAAGCGCCGCACGCGCACATTGAAGGCGTACTGGTGACGCCGATGGCGCCCAAGGGCATCGAAACCATCATGGGCGTCAATCGCGACCCGGTGTTTGGTCCGGTGGTGATGTTCGGTCTGGGAGGCATCTTCACCGAACTGTTCGAAGACGTGAGCTTCCGCATCGCACCCTTCGACGAAAGCGAAGCACGACGCATGATTGAAGAAACCAGAGCTTACGGTCTGCTCAAGGGTTTCCGTGGCAAACCGGCGGCAGATATCGATGCCCTGGCCAGGACTCTGGCGCAATTGTCCCAGTTCGCCGCCGCCAATGCCGACCAGATCAGCTCCATCGATCTGAACCCGGTGGTGGCGCTGGAAGCCGGGCGTGGCGTGTTCGCTCTGGATGCGGTCATCGTCCCCGGAGAGAAGTGATGGCGATCAGCTACGAGCAGCTGTTGAATCGCCGCTTCGCCCCGCTGGAGCACGCCTATTCCAGACGCGATTCGATGTTGTATGCGCTCGGCATCGGTCTGGGCGCCGATCCGCTCGACCAGGGCCAGCTGGCCTTCGTCTATGAAGAGCAGCAGAAGGTATTTCCGACCATGCCGGTGATTCTGGGCTATCCGGGTTTCTGGGCGCGTGAAGCCGATACCGGCATCGACTGGCGCAAGCTGGTGCACGCGGAGCAGGCTTTCGAACTGCATGCGCCGCTCAAGCCGGAAGGCCGCGTCATCGGCAGCAACAGAGTGTCTGCGCTGTATGACAAAGGGCCGGAAAAGGGCGCCTTGCTATGCCAGGAACGTCTGGTCACCGACGCCGATAGCGGCGAACTGATCGCCACCGTGCACCAGGTTTCCATGCTGCGCGGCGACGGCGGTTTTGGCGGCCCGGCAGGATCGCCGCCGCCGCCGCATCAGATGCCCGAGCGTAGCGCCGACGTCATCTGCGATTTGCCGACCCTGCCGCAGGCCGCGCTTCTGTATCGCCTCAGCGGCGATTTCAACCCCTTGCATGCCGACCCCGAAGTCGCTGTCGGTGCCGGCTTTGCGCGCCCCATCCTGCACGGTCTGTGCACCATGGGCGTGGCCTGCCACGCCGCCTTGCGCGGCATCCTGCAGTACCGCGCCGAACGCATTCGCGGCATGCGCGTGCGCTTTAGCGGCGTGGTGCTGCCGGGCGACACCATCCGCACCGAGCTGTGGATGGATGGCGATGTCATTTCATTTCGCGCCACGGCGCTGGAGCGCAAGGTTCTGGTGCTGAGCGCCGGAAAGATCACGCTCGCCGGCAACGAGGCCGCAACACACTGAATTTTTATCTGGGAGAAGCAATATGGATTTAGGACTGAAAGACAAAGTCGCGATCGTCACCGGTTCGGCTCGCGGCCTGGGTGCCGCAACTGCCCGGCGCCTGGCGCTGGAGGGCATGCGCGTGGTGATCACCGACATCTCGGCAGAAGCCGCTCAGGCGACCTCCGCCAGGCTCAATGAAGAAGGTCTGAACACCATCTGCATTCCCGCCGACATCACCCAATCGGCCGAGGTCAGGAAGCTGGTGGAAGGCACGATTGCGGCATTCGGCGGCATGCACGTGCTCGTCAACAACGCCGGTTTCCCGCGCGACAATTATCTGGCGAAGATGAGCGAGGAAGACTGGGATCTGGTCATCGAGGTCGCGCTCAAGGGGACCTTCCTGACCTGCAAGGCCGTCATGCCTTACCTGATCGAGCAAAAGTGGGGCCGCATCATCAACATTTCCTCGCGCGCCTATTTCGGCAATCCGGGGCAAGCCAACTATTCGGCCGCCAAGGCCGGCGTGCTGGGCCTCACCCGCGCACTGAGCCTGGAGGACGGCCGCTTCAACATCACCGTCAATGCCGTTGCGCCCGGCTTCATGGAAACCGAAGCCATCAAGTCCTTGCCCAGCTATGAGCTGATCAAGGAGCGCGCCATCAAGGCCACCCCGATTCCACGGGCGGGCCAGCCGGACGACATTGCCAATGCGGTCGCCTTTCTGGCCTCCGAATGCGCCAGCTTCATTACCGGCGAGACCTTGCACGTCACCGGCGGACGCTACGGCTGAACCATGCAGACGGCAAACGATTTTCAGCGGGACGCAAAATGAACGTCGAGCATCTCAAATCCTGGGTGGGACGCACCGAGAGCACGCTAGACCTGCCGACGCCGGCGTCATTAAAAGGACTGGCAGCGACACTGGATCATGCCGAGCCGCCATGGCCGGCCCGGACAGTGCCGCCTTTGGGGCACTGGCTCTATTTTCTGCCGCAGGCGGTACAAAGCGATATCGCAGAGGACGGCCATCCGCAGCGCGGCGGTTTTCTTCCGCCGGTTCCTTTGCCGCGACGCATGTGGGCAGGCAGCCGCATCAGTTTTCATGCGCCGCTCAGAACTGCTGAAGCGATGGAACGCACATCGCGTATCTCGGCGGTGGAGCATCGCTCCGGGAAATCCGGCGAACTGGTATTTGTCACGGTCGAGCATGAAATCTTTCAACAAGGACATTGCGCGCTGAGCGAAAGCCAGGACATCGTCTACCGCGAGGCGCCGGCGCCCGGCCAGACGACGCTTGCGCACCCGTCTGCGCGCCATGCAGAGCAAGTCAGTGCCGACTGGCGCCGCAGCATCCTGCCTGATCCGGTCATGCTGTTTCGCTTTTCTGCGCTGACCTTCAACGGCCATCGCATTCACTATGACCGCCCGTACGCGACCGAGGTCGAACAGTATCCGGGTCTGGTGGTGCATGGGCCGCTGACCGCGACTTTGCTGATGGATCTTTTCCTGCGCAACAATCCGGGAGCCGATGTGGCCTCCTGCGTGATCCGCGGACAGCAGCCGCTGTTCGACACCGGCGCATTTCAACTGTGTGGCGCTCACACCGAGGATGGCGCCGATCTGCGGGCGCTCACCCAAAGCGGACAGACGGCGATGTCGGTCAAGGTGGTGACGCGATGAACAATCCTCTTGCGGCCGCCGCATCGTGGCGTTCATTGCTGTTCATTCCGGCCGACAATCCGCGCCTCATCGGGAAAGCGCATACGCGCGGCGCCGACGCGCTGATTCTGGATCTGGAAGATGCTGTCCCGCTCGCCGCCAAGCCTGCTGCACGTGCGCAATTGCCGGGCGTGATCGCTCAACTGCATGCGCGCGGCGCCTCGCTGCTGGTGCGCATCAATCAGGAGCCGGACAGCGTCGATGCCGATCTGCAGGCGGCCATCCGGCCCGGCGTTGCCGCCATCGTGGTGCCCAAGCTTGAAGACGCAGAAACGCTCGCCGCGCTGGCGCAGCAGATCGAGAATCTGGAACGGCAGCGCGAGATTCCGCCTGGCAGTATCGGCTTGCTGGCGCTGATTGAATCGCCCGCCGCACTGTTTCGGCTGCCGGCCATTTGCGCAGCGCCTCGTCTGCTGGGAATCGCGCTCGGCAGCGAAGATTTTTCCAGATCACTGGGCACTGCGCCATCGCCGCAATCGCTGACGCTGCCTTGCCAGTGGCTGGCCCTGGCCGCCGCCGCCGCAGGCATTCGCGCCTTCGGCTTGCCGGACTCGCTGGCCAATTTCCAGAATCTCGACGGTTACCGGGCGACCGCGCGCAATGCACAAGCCATGGGATTGCGCGGTGCCTTGTGCATCCACCCGGCGCAGGTGGCCATTATCAATGAAGTGTTTTCCCCTTCGGAACAGGACGTCGCCTGGGCCCGCTCGGTGCTCGCTGCCTGGGAGCACGCTCGCGAAACCGGACAGGGCGCCCTTGCGCTGAACGGCGCAATGATCGACAAGCCTGTGGTCGAGCGCGCGCTGGCCATTCTTGAACTTACCGCCGTAACCAAGGATTGAGAGAAACACTATGAGCACGGATTTCGTCTTGTGCAGCATCAGCGCAGGCATTGCCACCCTGACGCTGAATAATCCTCCGATGAATGTCGTGACGCTGGGCCTGACCCAGGCATTGGGTCAGGCTCTGGTGCAGCTTGAGGCAGACGACGCAGTGCGCGCGGTCGTATTGACCGGCGCCGGCAGCCGCGCCTTTTGCGCCGGCTCCGACGTCAGCGAATTTGCCGACATGATGGCGCCCGGACAGATCGTGCCGAAGAAGCTGCAGAGACAAAACGAAGTCTTTGTCCAGCTTGACCGTTTTCCCAAGCCCACCATTGCCGCCATCAACGGCCTCGCTTACGGCGGCGGTCTGGAAATCGCGCTGTGCTGCGACCTGATCGTGGTGGAAGAGCGCAGCCGCCTGGCGCTGCCGGAAATCAAACTCGGCGTGTTCCCCAGCAGCGGCGGCACGTTTCGCACCGCCCGCCGCATCGGCGAAGGACGCGCCAAGGAATTGATCTTCCTCGGCGAGCCGGTCGATGCCAGGACCGCACTCGACTGGGGTTTGGTCAACCGTGTCGCTGCCGACGGCGAGAGTCTGGCGGTAGCGCAAGGTCTGGCCAGAACGCTGGTGCAGCGTCCGCGGATGGCGCTGCGTCTGGCCAAGTCGGTGATCGATCTCGCGTTTGAGGTCAGCGAAGAAGAGGCGCTGAAGGCCTCTTTTATCGCCAGCGACCAGGCCTTCAGTTCAGCCGAAAGCAAGGAGGGCGTGCGTGCCTTCTTCGCCAAGGAAAGTCCCGATTTCAGCAAGATCTGATTCCACTATTTCAGGAGTACTCATGCGACGCGCAGCGATTGTTTCCCCTTTGCGAACCGCCATCGGCGCCTTTGGCGGCAGCCTGCAGAAGGTGGCGACCGAAGACCTCGGCGCCGCCGTGATCAAGGCCGTGCTGGCCAAGACCAGGCTGGATCCGGAGTTGATTGAAGACGTGGTGTTCGCCCAGTCTTTTCCGAATGGCGAAACCCCGTGTACCGGCCGTTATCTGGCCCTGCACGCCGGTCTGCCCTTGCATTCGGGCGGCATGCAACTGGATCGCCGTTGCGGCAGCGGTCTGCAGGCGGTGATTTCGGCGGCCATGATGGTGCAGACCGGTGCCGCCGATGTGGTGCTGGCCGGCGGCATAGAAAGCATGAGCAATGTCGAGTACTACACCACCAGCATGCGCTGGGGCAGCAAGGCCGGTTCCGTGAAGTTTCACGACCGGCTGGAGCGGGGGCGGGAGCGCGCGCAACCTGAACATCGTTTTGGCTTCATTTCAGGCATGCCTGAAACCGCAGAGACCCTGGCGCGCGAATACGGCATCAGCCGTGAAGAGTCGGATGTCTACGCCTTGCGCAGTCATCAGCGTGCGGCGGCAGCATGGGATTCGGGGCGCTTTGCGCAGGAGGTGGTGCCGGTGCTGATTCCGCAGCGCAAGGGCGATGCGCTGGTCTTTGACCGCGACGAAGGCATACGCGGCAATACCACGCTGGAAGCATTGTCGCAGTTGCGTCCTATCATCAAGGGCGGCACCGTCACGCCGGGCAACTGCTGTCAGCAGAACGACGCCGCCGCTGCCTGCCTGATCGTGGCGGAAGACAAACTGGACGAACTGGGTCTGGAACCGATGGCCTATCTGTCCGGCTGGGCGGTGGCCGGATGCGACCCGGCACGGATGGGAATCGGGCCGGTGCCGGCGATTGAAAAGCTGCTGAGGCGCACCGGCCTGTCGCTCAGCGACATGGGACTGGTGGAGATCAACGAAGCCTTCGCGTGCCAGGTGCTGGCGGTATTGAAAGGCCTGAACTGGAACGATCAGGACATTCTCAACGTGAACGGCTCCGGCATTTCACTCGGCCATCCGGTGGGTGCAACGGGCGTCAGGATCATGACTTCGCTGTTGCATGAAATGTCGCGCCGTCAGGTGCGCTATGGCCTGGAAACCATGTGCATAGGCGGCGGGCAGGGACTGGCTGCCGTATTCGAACGCGCATAAACGAACGCTTGCCAAAGCGTGCACGTTCGCAAGCTTGCACGGCCGTACCGATTCATTCGCTAACGTATCAAGGGTAGTCATGAACGCTCCTCTCCAGGGACTTCGCATTGTTGAAATCTCGGCCTTCGTTGCCGCGCCGCTGGCGGCGATGACGCTGGCTCAGCTTGGCGCTGAGGTCATCCGCATCGATCCTGTCGGCGGCAACATCGATATCAATCGCTGGCCGCTGGCGCCCAATGGCAACAGCATCTACTGGGCCAGCCTGAACAAGGCCAAGAAATCCGTGACGCTGGCGCTCGATACGCCGGAGGGGCAGGCACTGGCCAGATCCATCATCTGCGACCCGGCGCCGAACGGCGGCATCGTGCTCACCAATTTGCCGCCGCGCGGCTGGATGAGCTATGCACAGCTTGCCGAACACCGGCCCGACCTGATCATGATGCGCCTCACCGGCAATCATGACGGATCGGCGGCGGTGGACTACACCGTCAATTGCGCCAGCGGCTTCCCCATCGCGACGGGTGATTCACCGGCGCCGGTGAATCACGTCTTGCCGGCCTGGGATGTCGGCGCCGGCTTGTATCTCGCCTTGGGCATTCTCGCAGCGGAAAGAGTGCGCCGGCTGGAGGGGAGAGGGCAGGAGATCACTCTGGCCTTGTCGGATGTCATGCTGGCGACGGTCGGCAATCTGGGCTACATCGGCGACGTGATGATCAACGGCACGTCGCGCGAGCCGATCGGCAACCATCTCTATGGCGCCTTCGGTCGCGATTTCGCTACTGCAGACGGGCGCCGCGTCATGCTGGCCGCGATTTCAAATCGGCAGTGGCGCGCCATCGGCAAAGCCACCGGCTTGAGCGAAAAGCTGGCGATGATAGGTGCGCTCATGGAGGTCGATCTTGACAGCGAGGGCGGACTGTTTCAGGCCCGTGACGCCATTTGCGCGGTGCTGGCGCCGTGGTTTGAGCGACGCAATCTGGAGCAGGTCAGGGCTTCGCTCGACGGCAGCGGCGTGCTGTGGGGCGTGTATCAGGATTTCAGGCAACTGGTCGAAGAGGATGCCCGATGCTCGCTCGCCAATCCTATCTTCGGTGAAATCGAGCAGGAGGGAATCGGCCGCCTGCTTGCGCCCAGAGGTCCGCTCTCGTTTTCTGCCAGCGCGACGCCGCCGGTCTGCCAGGCGCCGGTGATCGGCAAGGACACCGAGCACACGTTGCGGCAGATCCTGAAGTTGACGGATGAGGAAATCGGGCAGCTGATTGCGAACAAGGTGATCGAAGAGACGATGACGAAAGTGTAAGTATTGGGCCTGCGGGCCCGATTTTATTTTCAGTCCGGGCTTTAGACCGCCCTGTGGCGGTCGTTAACCAGGAAGCGTCCATAGAAGCGCAGGTATTCACACCACATAAAAAAGCTGCATTAGAAAACAGCGATATCAACAATAACTGCAGATGCCGTGACGGCATCTCGGAGGCAGAAAATGAAGAACCTGACCGTGCGTTCAAGTCTTATCGGGGTATTGCTGTCGTTTGCCGTGATGCTGGTCATCGGCGCCATGGCGGGTCTTTTCACTCTGGGCCGCGCGAATGATTCGCAGCAGCTCTCCAGTCAGATATCCTCGCAGACCGTGTTGATCAATGATGCGTACAAGAACGCGATGCGCATCCGCGTGGTGTTGCTCGCTGCGTATGCCGCGCTCAAGGAAAAGAATGATGAGACGGCACGAGACAAGATTCTGGCGCGAGGACAGCCGTTCCTGGAGCGCTACAAGCAACAGTCGCAAGCCTTCGCCAACGCGCCGCTGTTGCCCGGGCAGGACATGGCATTGAAGCAGGAGCTTCAGGCATCCACCAAGGCCCTCAATGATTCCATGCAGACTTCTTTCGACGCGCTGAAGAAGGGCGATACAGCCGGATTCACCACCAACAACGACGGCCCGGTGACGGTCAATGGAACGGCCTTCTCGGTGAAGCTGGAGAAGTTCCAGGAGCAAGCCAATAGCCTTGCGGAGAAGTTGGCCGCAGAAGGAGCACGCGAGCACAAGCTGGTGAAGATGCTGGTCATTGCCGGGCTCTGCCTGGCATTGGCGCTGGTGCTCGCGACTCACATAGGATTGAAAAAAATCGTTCTGACGCCGCTGAGCGATGCGGTCGATTTGCTGGGCCGGGTTGCTCTGGGCGATCTGAGCGTGCGCATCAGCAAAACGGGAAAGAGCGAGATCGGCCGGCTTTACGCGGCGCTGGCACACATGCAGGAAGGGCTCAGCGGAACGATCTCGCGTGTGCGCAGCGGCTCCGGCACGATTCATGTCGCGGCCAGCGAGATTGCCAGCGGCAATATGGATCTGTCGGCGCGCACCGAAGCACAGGCCAGTTCACTTGAGGAAACGGCCGCCTCCATGGAAGAGCTGACGAGCACCGTGCGGCAGAGTGCGGAGAACGCCAGGCTGGCGAACAATCTGGCGGCATCGGCTTCGAGCGTCGCCGCCAGGGGCGGCGATGTCGTCTCACAAGTGGTGCTTACCATGGAGGCGATCAATGATGCCTCCCGCAAAATCGTGGACATCATCGGCGTGATCGACGGGATTGCATTTCAGACCAATATTCTGGCGCTCAATGCGGCAGTGGAAGCCGCCCGCGCGGGCGAACAGGGGCGCGGTTTTGCGGTTGTGGCGAGCGAGGTCCGCAGTCTGGCGCAACGGTCGGCGACCGCCGCCAAGGAGATCAAAGGCCTCATCGATGACTCGGTCGCAAAGGTCGAAGCCGGCACTGCTCTGGCACAGAGCGCCGGTCAGACCATGGGTGAGGTGGTTGGCAGCGTCAAGCGCGTGACGGACGTGATTCAGGAAATTGCCTCCGCCACTCAAGAGCAAACTTCAGGCATTGAGCAGGTGAACACGGCGGTGGTGGAGATGGACAACGTTACGCAAAGAAATGCCGCCCTGGTTGAAGAAGCCGCAGCGGCGGCCCAGTCCTTGCAGGATCAGGCGAACACCCTGATCGAATTGGTCAGCGTCTTCAAACTCGGGGAAGGAAACCTGCACAGTCTTGGAAAAGGGGAACTCGGAAGTTGAAGAGCGCCTTGTTATTTCTTTGCCCGGAGAATTGATGCTGTCCCACTCAGGCTTCTTCCCCGCTTGAAAGAAAGCGCAAGGAGCTTGAGCCGCCGGCGTCATTCAGGCGCCGCTCACTTCAGCCCTGCGGCGGTTTTTGGTCAATACAAAGGTGAACGCGGATAGTACCGCACCGATGGTGAATACCAGGCCCGAGGCATGCTTGTTTTCCAGCGATTGGGTCAGAATCGTCGGCATCAGCACCACGCCGACAAAGCCGGCGAACACGCACAGGCCGGTGGCCTGACCGACCTTGTGGGCAGGGACGATGGCGACGATTTCCGAAAACAGCACGCCGTTCCAGGCGATTACGGCCACGCCGAGGGCCACCGCCGCGACCAGCAGCATGGTCCAAGGAATGACGGCGAACGCGGCCCACGCCATGATGGCGAATCCCGCAATCCCCAGCAGGGCCGAAAATCCCAGCATCTGGAGTGCCGACCAGCCACGGTCGACGCAGCGCCCCCACACCAACCGGAACGCGATGCCGACGACATTGAACAAGGTCAGAAATCCGGCCGCCTGGTCGATCGTCATGTTCGCGAAGCTATTGAGAAAAGGCACCAGCATGGCAGTCACCGTGACCTGCAAGCCTGAGAAGATAAAGGCGATGAGGGCCAGCGTACGCAGCTTGGGATTTTCCAATAAGGCCGTCCACAAACCTGATTGCTCCAGCGCTCCAGGTCCTGCGGCTGCGTTGTCATGCGTTACCGATCGGGCCCGGAAACAGGCTGCGGCAATCAGACCCAACATCCCGGGCAATGCGAAGGCGGGCAGGATGCCGAGCTGCTGCGTCATGACAGGGACGGTGACCGCAGCCAGGGCGGCTCCCGCCGGCACGCCGCTTTGCCTGATCGAGAACAGCAGGCTGCGGTGCTTCAGAGCGGTGGTCTGACTCAGATAGTAAGAACTGGCGGGCGTGATGCCGCCATAGCCGACTCCCATCAGAATACTGCCCAGCAAGATGGCCGCGCCGTCGAGGCTGCCTATGAGCAGCATGCCCAGCGAGCACATGCCCAGGCAAATGCGGCTTACCTGGAAGCTGCCCATGCGATGCACGCGGTTGCCAAAGTAGATGGACGACCAGGCCGCAGCGGCGAACAGCAGGGCGGTGTAGAGTCCGATCCACTTGGGCGATATCTGCAAGCTGTTGACCAGCAGGGGCGAAATCGCCAGCACGGCCGTGGCCGCGAACGAAGTGGCGACCTGAATGGCGGTGAGGATGATGAGTGCCAGGGTTGGATTCATGGAAGGCGTGTTTTTTTATAGCGGATCAATGTCCGATTCTGTCCAAGGCGATGTCCCTTGCATGAACGCCATCCTGCTGATGACAGCGAGGCGCCATTCAAGCTTGAGATTTCATCGGGCCTAACCGGGGGCGGGTGAACCTGATTGCGACAATGCAGGATGAGGCCTTTGGCGCCGCTATTTTACGTGGGTCCGATGCTCGCGTCCGGCAGAAGCCGAAAATAGCTTCTGGACGTTTTTTGCGGAAGGACTCAAACGCGCTGCGTCAGGAATGTCGCATACAGCTGCAGTAATTCGCGTGCGCCTGGCGCGCTTGATCAAGCCGCGGCTGGTTCTCCGGCGAGCGGCAGATAAGCGTTTGCATTACCGTTTTTTATCCTTCTTGCCGAGATCCTTCAGCCGGACGACTGCGCGTTCCACGGTCGCCTTCTTGTCCTTGTGCTTCATGCCTTTCCATTTCCTGATTTCTTCCTTGTTGCGGCCACATCCTATGCAAATTTCGTTTTTCAGTTTGCACAGCGAGGTGCATGGACTTTCTACTTCCTTACTCACCGTCGTCTCCTGTTGCTGGTTCAGGGGCCGGCCATACGAGCCCGGGGCCGGAGCGATTACTTCAATAAGACTAGCAGATGCAGGCCGAATGCGGACGCGCCATCCGCCGGCACGTTTTTTCAGTCGGGATGATGGACGCATTTGCCATTCGCCCGCATCACATGCCGATACTCACCGCTCACCGGAAACTGTTGATTGACGCCGGGAGGTGGTCACGAAGGCGCTATCGTCGAGTCATGCATGGTAATGCCAGGTCGATGATCCAATCTCCTGCGTCTGGGCATAGGTCATGGAGCATGGGTCATGGGGCAGCATGGTGTTTTAAGCGAGGCCCGATTTTCGATGCCAATCTGGCGTTCACAAAAATCTTGACAGCGCGTTTTTCAGAACATAGTATGCGAATACATCGATGCATATGCATTGATGTAATTGCAGATATTTTATGAAATCGAGCCTGTCATGCTCCCAGCCCAATGTTCCTGTTCTCCCCTGCGCCGTCTTACCCGGCGCATCACGGTCATTTACGACCGCCATTTGCAGGGCGATGAACTCACGATCACTCAGTATTCCTTGCTGGCCTCGCTGGCCCGGCTTGGTCCGATTGCCAATATCCGGCTGGCCGCGGAGATGGGCATGGATCGCAGCACGCTGAGCCGCAATCTCAAGCCGCTGATCGGCGCCGACTGGATAGAGATGGTCGATATGCCGGAGGACGAAGAGATGGACAAGCGCTCCTTCGGTCTGCAACTGACCGCCGCCGGTCGCAAGAAATGGCAGGCCGCGAAACCGAACTGGCAAAGGGCGCAGGATGAAATCGATCGCCAGCTGGGCAAGAAAATGGCGGCCGATCTGACGGCGCTGATCGACAACGCCTATCTGAAATTGCAGGAAGAGTAGCGCGGCAGCAAACGGCTGAATCCACCAGCGTTGCCGGGTGCGGCGCTGCAAGCTGCTGTTCCGTCCTGTCCGAATTCAAAAAAGAAAGACCTCTCGCGCTGCGGTTAATCGCAGCAACAGAGAGCTTGCATTCCGATTCACTCAAACCAACGCCAATTGCCATGAGCAAAATCACTCAATCGATCGCCGCCCGCGTCTCACCACGCTTCAACTACGCCTGGGTGGTGGTCGGCGTCATCTTCCTGGTCTTGCTGGCTTCAGCCGGCATCCGCGCCACGCCTTCGGTCATGATCCTGCCGCTGGAGCAGGAGTTCGGCTGGAACCGTTCCACCATCTCCTTCGCCATTTCGGTCAACATCGCCTTGTATGGTTTGATCGGTCCGTTCTCCGCCGCCGCCATGCAGCGCTTCGGTATCCGCCGTGTGGTACTGGTCGCACTGGTGTTGCTGGCGACCGGTACCGCACTCAGCACACTGATGCACATGCCCTGGCACATGGTATTGAGCTGGGGTTTGCTGGTCGGCGCCGGCACCGGCGTCGCCGCCAATACCCTGGGGGCGAGCATCGTCAGCCGCTGGTTCGAAACGCGGCGCGGTCTGGCGATGGGTTTGCTCACCGCCAGCGCCGCCACCGGACAGATGGTGTTTCTGCCTTTGATGGCGTCCATGGTCGGCAGCTACGGCTGGCGCTCGGTGGCGTTTCTGGTGTCGGCGGTGGCCTTGTTGGCGATTCCGCTGGTGTGGCTGCTGCTGCCTGAAAGCCCGCGTCATATCGGACAGAAGATGTATGGCCAGACGCTCGACACACCGCCGGATCAGGCCTCGCGCAAGAACCCGCTGGCGATTGCTTTTGATGCGCTACGCAGCGCTGCGAAGAAGGGGGATTTCTGGCTGCTGTTTTTCAGCTTCTTCGTCTGCGGCCTGAGCACCAACGGCTACATCGGCACCCAGTTCATCGCCATGTGCAATGACTACGGCATCTCCGAAGTAGGCGGCGCCAGCATTCTGGCGGCGATGGGCATGCTGGATCTGGTCGGCACCACGCTCTCGGGCTGGCTGTCGGATCGCTACAATCCGCGCGTGCTGCTGTTCTGGTATTACGGCCTGCGCGGTCTGGCGCTGATCTTCCTGCCTTACGCGTTCGGTCTGCAATATTACGGCCTGACCATTTTCGCAATCTTCTACGGTCTGGACTGGATCGCCACCGTGCCGCCGACTGTGCGCCTGGCCAATGATGTGTTCGGCCGTCTGGCGGCGCCCATCGTGTTCGGCTGGATCGTGGCCGGCCACCAGCTCGGCGCCGCCACCGCCACCATGGTTGCCGGCTATCTGCGCTCCACTTTGGGCAACTACACGCTGTCGTCGATTCTGATGGGCGTGGCCTGCCTGATCGGTGCGGTGATGGTGTTGCGCATCAAGGGCAGCCATGTCGACAAGCCGGCGGTGCCGGTGCCGGCGGCCGGTTGAACCCGGCCTGTCGCTGAAGTAAAAAATGCGCGGAGAGCTGACTGCTCCCCGCGCATTTTTTACTTGATCGCGCACTGATTCAGATCGGAACAGTTAATCCCATTGCGGCGCGAAATCGGGATTGGCGAGACGCTCGCCGCGATCCAGTGTGGCAATCGCCTGCATGTCTTCGGCGCTCAGCGCCAGTGTGGCGGCTTGCAGATTGCTTTCCAGATTGGCGCGTCTGGTCGAGGATGGAATGATCGCAAAACCTTGCTGCAGCGACCACGCCAGCGCAACCTGCGCCGGGCTGACATTGTGTTTCTCTGCGATCTTTTGCAGCGTCGCATCGCTCATGACCTTGCCGTAGGCCAGCGGCATATAAGCGGTCAGATGAATGCCCTGGCTGCGCGCGTATTCCACCAGCTTGCGGTTTTGCAGGAAGGGATGGATTTCAATCTGCAGGCTGGCGATCTGCCCGGCGCCGACCACGTCGATGGCTTGCTTGAGATGTGCCATGGTGAAATTGGATACGCCGATCAGGCGCGTCAGGCCCTGATCCTTGGCCATCTTCAGCGCGCGCATGTATTCGCCGACGGCGATGCTGTCGCTTGGCGCCGGCCAGTGAATCAGCGTCAGATCAACCTGATCCATCTGCAGCTTGCTCAGGCTTTCTTTGAGGCTGGGGATCAGCTTGTCTTGCGCCAGATTGTCGGTCCAGATCTTGGTGGTGACGAACAGATCCTGGCGCGGCAGCTTGGCGCCAGCGATGGCCTGGCCGACTTCGGCTTCGTTGCCATAGATTTGCGCCGTGTCGATGTGGCGATATCCAAGCTCAAGGCCGGTGCTGACCGAATCGATGACTTGCTGGTCTTTCAGGCGGAAGGTGCCAAGACCGATGGCGGGAATGGTGGTGCTCATGGGAATTCCTTTCGTATTCGTGATGCAAGGGGGGCTGTGGCGTCGCTCAGCCTCCGGCTGAGCTTGTTGCAGATGGTTGAGGCCATAGCGTTCTGACCGCACTGAGTCCAACTCGTGCGTCGGTATGTTGCGATGGGCGTGATCCGTCACCGGTTTTCATGCCATGCGTGAGGAGGGCGGCGACAACGGCGTTCAGTATCGCGGACTTTGCTTATTGCAAAAACAGTTCTTTCTGCAAATCATTGTTGATTCTGAATCAAGGATTGGCGCGCGACGCCGCCGGCACGCGCCAGGGCGGGCGAGGTACATCTGGCTGACTTACTTGCTCTTTTGGTAACGCTACCAGCTCGGATGCTAAAATGCGCGCCATGTCCCAGCCGCAAGATTCCTCCGATTCCCTCCGCGCAGATAAGCCGGCCGATGAGCCGTCCGACGAACCGCGTCGCCGCTCCGGCCGCAAGAATGCGGGCGGCATTACCTTGCGCGACGTCGCGCAGTTGGCCGGAGTGGCGCCGATCACTGCTTCGCGCGCGCTGAACACGCCGGCCGCCGTTTCGCCCAAGGTGCTGCAAAAAGTGAAAGACGCGGTGGAGCGCACCGGCTATGTGCCCAACTTGCTGGCGGGCGGGCTGGCTTCGAACAAGAGCCGGCTGGTGGCGGTCGTGGTGCCGACCGTGATCGGCCCGGTGTTTCAGGAGATCGTGCATACGCTCACCGAAACCCTGGCAGCCGCCGGCTATCAAGTCATGCTGGGGCAGACCGGCTACGAGAATTCACGTGAAGACGCCTTGCTGGAAGCCATCATCGGGCGCCGTCCCGACGGCGTGGTGCTGACCGGCATCATGCGATCGCAGCAGGCGCGCAAGCGTTTGCTGTCGAGCGGCATTCCGGTGGTGGAGACCTGGGATCTGACCCCCACTCCTATCGACATGCTGGTCGGTTTTTCACACGAAAACATCGGCCGCGAAGTGGCCCGTTATCTGCACGGCAAAGGCCGGCGCGCGGCGGCGGTGCTGGGAGGCAAGGACGAACGCAGCCAGCGTCGCATGCTGGCCTTTGCGCAAGAGGCGGCGGCGCTGGGGATGACGGTCGATGGCGCTCAAGTGCCGATGCATGGCGTGAGCGCGCCGACTACGCTGGGCCAGGGGCGCAAGGGGCTGGCCGATCTGTTGCAGCAGCAGCCGAACATCGATGCGCTTTTCTGCAGCTCTGACTTGCTGGCGCTGGGCGTCACGATTGAAGCGCAGAGTCGCGGGATCGGGATTCCCGGGCAACTCGCCGTCGTCGGTTTCGGTGATCTTGAGTTTTCACGCGATCTGGAACCGCGCCTGACTTCGGTGCGCATCGACGGCACCGCCATCGGCCAGCGCGCTGCACGTTTCATCATCGATCGTGCGGCGGGGCTGGAGATTGCCGAGCCCATCGTCGATGTCGGATTCTCCATCGTGGTGCGCGACAGCGCTTAAGTTCTGCCACCGCGCAGGCCGGGTATCGGCGCAGTCGGACGATGCGCTTCCGGCCAGCGGCCGAGTTCTCGCCATCCCGGTTTCCATCAGCCTGCCGGCTGACGCTCAAGCTCTGACATCCCTTCTGGCACCTTAAGCTGGCGCATCACTCGGGCCCATCCTGGCTCCGCTGTCTTGTCGAAATGCAACCCTTGACACTTAAATTTGGTACCGCTACCATCACTAAAAATTAAATTGGTACCGCTACCAATTTGTTGATTCTTCAAACGATGAATTCAAGAGACCGCATTGGGGCGGTGTGGAATGCCTATGAGCGCCGGGCCGGTGCATGTGAGCCGGCCACTTAAGCATTGCCTTAGCCCGCCCGACCGTCCAGTTACCGAAGCAGAGGAGCATACGCATGACCGGCACACCATCTCAGCAATCCAATCCTGCCGCGCAAGGAGTCAAAGGCGCACCCCGTATCGTCGACATGCGGGTGGTGCCGGTGGCCGGCCATGACAGCATGCTGCTCAATCTGAGCGGTGCTCACGGCCCATATTTCACGCGCAACATCGTGATCCTGACCGACAGCTCCGGTCAGACCGGCGTCGGTGAAGTACCGGGCGGCGAGGCGATCCGGCAGACGCTGGAGGATGCCCGCGCGCTGGTGATCGGCCAGTCCGTCGGCAACTGTCAGGCAATCCTGAATCGCGCCCGCGCCGCCTTTGCCGATCGCGATGTCGGCGGTCGCGGCTTGCAGACCTTCGACCTGCGCATCGCGATTCACGCGGTGACCGCGCTCGAAGCTGCACTGCTTGATCTGCTCGGCAAGTTTCTGGACGTGCCAGTCGCCGCCTTGCTGGGCGAAGGTCAGCAGCGCACCGAAGTTGAAATGCTGGGCTACCTGTTTTATGTGGCGGATCGCAAGAAAACCGATTTGCCCTACATCGCAGCCGAAGACGCGCAGGACGACTGGCTGCGGCTGCGCCATGAAGAAGCGACCACACCCGAATCCATCGTGCGTCTCGCGGAAGCAGCCTTCCGGCGTTACGGCTTCAACGACTTCAAGCTCAAGGGCGGCGTGATGCGCGGCGAGGATGAAATTGCGGCGGTGACGGCGCTGGCCGAGCGTTTCCCCGGCGCCCGCATCACGCTCGATCCGAACGGCGGCTGGCTGCTCAAGGATGCGATCCGGCTGTGCCGCGATCAGCATCGGGTGCTGGCCTATGCGGAAGATCCCTGCGGCGCCGAGAACGGCTATTCGGGACGCGAGGTGATGGCTGAGTTCCGTCGCGCCACCGGGCTGCAGACTGCGACCAACATGATCGCCACCGACTGGCGCGAACTGGGCCATGCGATCTCGCTGCAATCGGTCGACATCCCCCTGGCCGACCCGCATTTCTGGACCATGCAGGGCTCGGTGCGGGTGGCGCAGATGTGCCATGACTGGGGCCTGACCTGGGGCTCGCACTCCAACAATCACTTCGACATTTCGCTGGCCATGTTCACCCATGTCGCCGCTGCCGCGCCGGGCAGGATCACCGCCATCGACACCCATTGGATCTGGCAGGACGGCCAGCGTCTGACGCGCGATCCGCTCAGGATCGTCGGCGGCAAGGTGCAGGTGCCGGACCAGCCAGGCCTGGGCGTGGAAATCGATCTGCAGCAGATCGAACAGGCGCATCAGTTGTATCGCGGCATGGGGCTGGGCGCACGTAATGATGCTGCGGCCATGCAATACCTGATCCCAGGCTGGCAGTTCGATAACAAGAAACCTTGTCTGGTGCGCTGAAAAAGCGAGGCCAAACCAGGTCTGCAAGCGAGGAAAAAACTGCGCGGTGCTTGCGTATCGAGCGTCGCGCAGCAAAGGAAAAATATAAAAAAGAAGACGTATCGAGAGCGCATCAAGATGCAGCAATCAGCAGCAATCAGCAGCAGAAAAAAAGCAACAGGCAAGAGCAGGCAGCCACAGATAACAGCAGCAAGAGCGCAAAAGGAAAAGTGCCGTCGGTTCATGGCCGCAGGCACGTTTCCTCAGGCGCCGGCCAGCGGCATCACCGACCGTGCAGCGCATGCAGCACCGATCCAACCAAGAGGAGACAACTCGTGAATTCAACTTCCCTGCCGGGCGGCCCCGCCGCACCGGCTGCGCCCGCCGACATGGCGCTGAGCGATGCCGTAAGCAAAGTCAAATGGCGCATCCTGCCGCTGTTCGTGGTGATGTTCATCGTCAACTACATCGACCGCGTCAACATCGGTTTCGTGCGCTCGCATCTGGCCGCCGATCTGGGCATAGGCGCAGCCGCATTCGGTCTGGGCGCAGGCTTGTTCTTCATCGGCTATGCGCTGTTCGAGGTGCCCTCCAATATGCTGTTGCAGCGTTACGGCGCCAAGGCCTGGCTGACCCGCATCATGTTCACCTGGGGGCTGGTTGCCGCCTGCATGGCATTCGTGCATAACGAAACCAGCTTCTATTTCATGCGCTTTTTGCTGGGCGTGGCGGAAGCCGGATTCTTTCCAGGCGTGGTGTATTACTTCACGCAATGGTTGCCCAATCATGAACGCGGCCGGGCCATGGCGGTGTTTCTGAGCGGCTCGGCGCTGGCGTCGATTCTGTCGGGCCCGATCACCGGCGCCTTGCTGATGATAGAAGGCGGCGGCCTGCACGGCTGGCAGTGGATGTTCCTGATCGAGGGTGGCGCCTCGATGGCCTTGTGCTTCGTGGTGTGGTTCCTGCTGGACTCGGCACCGCGCGATGCCAAATGGCTGACGCCGGCGCAGAGTTCGGCGCTGACCTCGGTGATCGCTGCCGAGCAGGAACAGCGCAGCGCCACGCGGCCGGCGCATGTGTCGACCTTTGCGCTGCTGCGCGACAGCCAGATTCTGCTGTTCTGCTTTATCTACTTCGCGATCCAGCTGACCATCTATGGCGCCACCTTCTGGTTGCCGACCATCATCAAGAAAATGGGGCACTACAACGACTTCCAGGTCGGCCTGTTCAACTCGATTCCGTGGATCATTTCCATCGTGGCCATGTATTTCTTCGCCACGCTGGCGGCACGCTTCAAGCATCAGCAGGCCTGGGTCGCGCTGACGCTGGTGATGTCAGCGCTCGGCATGTTCGTTTCGGCGCGCAGCAGCGGTCCGGTGCTGGCTTTTGTCGCTGTGTGTTTTGCCGGCATCGGTTTCAAGGCGGCCTCTTCTTTGTTCTGGCCAATTCCCCAGGCGTATCTGGATGCACGCATCGCCGCAGCGGTGCTGGCGCTGATCAACTCGCTGGGAAATCTGGGCGGTTTCTTTGCTCCGGCGACTTTTGGTTATCTGGAGCAGAAAACCGGCTCCATCCAGGGCGGCCTGTATGCCTTGTCGATTGCATCGGTGCTGGCGGCCGGCCTGGTATTTCTGGCGCGCACCCGGCCCGGCAAAGAAGCGGGAGCGGGCAGCGGCCCGTCGCCGCTGGCCCGGGGCGGCAATAGCGCCGGCAAAGTGCGCGCCAATCATACGGCATGAGCATGCCCTTTTAACCATCACTCAGGCGGTCGCCGACATGGTCTGGCGGCGGTTGCCTGTCTCCACGAGGGGTCTGGCCCTCGTTTGCGCCCCGGCGCGCCATGGCTTGAACGTGGCGCGCGCGGGGCACTTTTCTTTGGGCGCGGCGTCCCCATCTGCGTGTCTGTGATCGCCTGCGCGGATGGCGTGTGACAAATAAGATCGGCACTTCCGGCTGTGGCCCCGCCGAAAACCTATAATGGCGTCCTGCGCGCAGGCTTCCCTTCCCGTTTTCCTGTTGGCAATCCAGTCAGAGTGTCTGCCGGGATGTGGATGCCGGATAGGCGAATTGGCGAAGTGGCAGCAGCGGTTTCGATCAACAACTTGTCGGCGTCCAAGACGCAGCGGTAATGCACACATGAATACCCTGTTTCATCTGATCGAGCAGTACGGTTTGCTCATCCTGTTTGCCAATGTGCTGATCGAGCAGCTGGGCGTTCCCGTGCCCGCTTATCCGACCCTGATCATTACCGGCGCCTTGGCCGAGCGCGGTCAATATTCCGCTGCCGGGCTATTGCTGACCGCAGTCGTGGCCGCGGTGCTGGCCGATCTGGTCTGGTATCAGGCCGGCAAGATCTACGGCCGCCGGGTGATGGCGCGACTGTGCCGCATCTCCTTGTCGCCGGATTCCTGCGTGCGCCAGACCGAGTCCATCTATCTGCGCTGGGGCGCACGCTCCTTGCTGGTGGCCAAGTTCATTCCCGGTTTCGCGTCGATTGCCAGCGCGCTGTCCGGCACACTGGGCACGCGCCGCTCCACCTTCATCCTGTATGACGCCGCAGGCAGCGCCTTGTGGGCCGGGCTCGGCATTTATCTCGGTTCGCTGTTCAGCACCGCCATCGATGACCTACTTGATGTGCTGGCGCAGCTCGGCCATTACGGCATGATGCTGGTCGTGCTGGCCTTGCTGCTGTTCGTCGGCAACAAATGGTGGCAGCGGCGCCGCTTCCGCAAGTCGCTTGAGATGGCGCGCATTTCGGTGCAGGAATTGAATCAGTTGCTGGAGCAGGGCATTGCGCCGACCATCATTGACGTCCGTTCGCCGGGCGCGCAGCAGGACGGTCGCATTCCCGGGGCCGTGACCATCTCCAATCAGGAAATCCAGACCTTCGCTTTCGATGGCCCGGTGGATGGTGAAGTGATCGTCTATTGCGCCTGTCCCAATGAAGCCTCGGCGGCCATGGTGGCGCGCCAACTGATGCAGCGCGGCTACAAGAAGGTGCGGCCGCTGACCGGCGGCATCGATGCCTGGGTCGCGGCCGGCTACATGATCGACGCCTGAGGCAGCCGTCTGTCTTCTTTTTTTATCCGTTATTTCAATTCCGTCTGAATCGCGGTGCCCTGACGCACGGTCTTGGTCACCGGCGTCTTCTCGCAGATTTCGGCCAGCCGCGTCAGTTGCTCAGGCGACAGCGGATTGCCGAAACTGATGCGGCGGCTGATGCTTTCCATGCCTGCATCGTCGCGCGCAAAACGTGCCTGCACATCGATGCTGCCGAGATCCCAGCCCTTGCGTTCGGCATACATGCGCAAGGTCAGCGAGGTGCATGAAGCCAGCGCCGCCAGCAGCAGTTCATAGGGCGCCGGGCCGGTATCCTTGCCGCCGTTGCTCTCCGGTTCGTCGGACAGCAGACGATGCTGACGCGCCGTGATTTCCTGCGCGTAACCCGCTGCGTTGTGTAATTTGACGCTGGCCATGTCGTGACTCCCTGATCTGAATGATAAAAAACGCGCTGCCGCAGTATTTTGCCGCAGGCGAAAATCCGGTCGCGCCGCAAGCGGATTTTGCTGCACACGCTACGGCTTTTCTTGCATTGCAAGATTGTTGCACATCAAAGCTGTGCCGCGGCGATCCATGCATTTCCGGGCGGCGTGGGAATCGCAATGCAGCAATTGACGGCGGGGCCGAAAATCAGCTGCGAGGCGCATGGATTCTGGCTTCCGCCAGCATAAGACCTATGCCGGCCGGGTAGATAATCAGTCAAAACTCCGGTCCTATAATCCTTCCACGCACATCGCGCCACCCCGTTTCAGGATCATCAAGGAGACAGCCATGCTGATGGAAACCAAGAATCTGCAAGCCCGACAGGACGACTCGTCCGATACGCCAAAGAAATCCGTCTATCAACCGAATCAGGAAGGCCTGATCTTTCCGCAAGAGCCGGTCTTCAAGTCGCATGAGGAAGAACGCCAGCACCGCAAGGAACGCCTGGCTGCCGCCTGCCGTCTGTTCGCCAGGCACGGTTTCAGTTTCGGTTTCGGCGGCCATCTGACCGTGCGCGATCCCGAGCATCCGGAGCTGTTCTGGACCAATCCCATGGCCGTACCGTTTTCCATGGTCAAGACTTCGATGCTGGTGCAGGTGGATCACAAGGGCAAAGTAGTGCAGGGCGACTATGCGATCAATCAGGCCGGCTACGTGTTGCACTCGGCGATTCATGAGCAGAATCCCGACATCATCGCCTCCTGCCATGCGCACACCGTGCACGGCGGCGCCTGGGCCGCATTCGGCCGTCCGCTCGATCCGGTCACGCAGGATGCCTGCATGTTCTACGGCGACCACGCAGTGCTGGGCGACGGCGCCGGCAAGGTGCCGGTGGCGGCGGAGTCCGGCAACCCGGTCGCGCTGGCATTCGCCGACAACAAGGCCATCATTCATCAGAACCATGGCCTGCTGGTGGCCAGCCGTCATAGCATTGACGACGCCTGCTGGCACTTCATCGCGCTGGATCACTGCTGCCGCATGCAGCTGATGATAGAAGCTGCGCATGAGATCCGTCCCAAGTTTATCGACGCCAAACATGCCGCTTATTCGCGCGAGCATCTGGGTAATGAATTCATCGGCTGGCTGCACTTCCAGACCCTGTTCGCTGAAATCGCCCATCTGCAACCGGATCTGTTCGACTGATGCCGGGCAAGAATGCCGCAGCAGTTTCCGGCATTCTTGCCCACGTCAATCGTTCAGAGTGAACAGGAGCAGCAGGCGCAGACCTGCGCATCCGAGGACAAGAGCTGAGCGCAAGCGCTCGCCACCATAAAAAAATATCAGATAGCCATAGGCCATCCAGGAGACACAACATGACTACCGCCTATAACACCGGCAACAGCGGCGCCATCACGACCACGGCCGGCGCCGACGAGCTCTACAAGAAAACTTACTGGCGGCTGTTGCCGCTGATCCTGTGCTGCTATCTGGTGGCCTATCTGGATCGCGTCAACGTCGGCTTCGCCAAGCTGCAGATGCTGGATGCCTTGCGTTTTGACGACGCCATTTACGGGCTGGGCTCCGGCATCTTTTTCATCGGCTATCTGATCTTCGAAGTGCCGAGCAACATGATTCTGCGCAAGGTCGGCGCGCGCGTCTGGATCGCTCGCATCATGATCACCTGGGGCCTGATTTCGGCCGGCATGCTGCTGGTGCAGACGCCGATGCAGTTTTATATCGCGCGCTTCCTGCTGGGCGTGGCGGAAGCGGGATTCGCGCCGGGCATCATGTATCTGATGACGCTGTGGTTTCCTGCCCGGCGCCGCGGACGCGCCATGTCGATTTACGTGATGGGCGCACCGCTGGCCTTCATCGTCGGTGGCCCGCTGTCGGGCTGGATTCTGGACGCCTTTCATAACGTGCAACCGCTGCAGGCCTGGCAGTGGCTGTTCCTGGTGGAGGCGATTCCGGCGCTGATTCTGGGCGTGGTGGTGTTGTTCTGGCTGGACGATGATTTCCGCAAGGTGAGCTGGTTGTCTTCGGCCGAAAAGGATCGTATCGAATCCGATCTGCGCGCCGAAAACGCCGACAAGGTCGAACATGGCAGCGTGCGTGAATTCCTCGGCAGCCGGCAATTGTGGGTGTTCGTGCTGATCTACTTCTGCCTGATCATGGGCCTGTATGCGGTCGGTTTCTGGATGCCTTCGCTGATCAAACGCGCCGGCGTCACCGACCCTTTCCACATCGGCCTGTATTCGGCGGTGCCCAACATCATCGCCGCTGCCGCTTTGTATTTCTCCGGCCGCGCCGCCGACATCAGCAGCAAGCGCCGTTACTGGTTCGCATTGATGCTCAGCATAGGCGCCTTCGGCCTGGCCTTGTCGATGCTGCTCAACGGCGGCCCGCTGGTGACCATCGCCTGTCTGTCGCTGGCGGCGGCCGGCGTGTATTCCTGCATCAGCCTGTTCTGGGCGCTGCCGACCAGCATGTTCGTCGGCGCTTCGGTCGCAGCGGCGCTGGCCTTCATCAACTCCTTCGGCAATATCGCGGGCTTCGTCTCGCCCTATCTGGTGGGCTGGATGAATGTGACTTCGGGGCGCACCGACATCGGCATGTACATCATTGCGGCGATCATGGTGTTCGGTGCGGCGGTGACGATGATGTTGCCGCGCAGGCTGGATAAATGATTTTCTGTTGAGTCCGATTCAGGTTTCAGCCGCCCGCCCGGGCGGTTTTTTTTGCCGGAACGAATTCACTTGAACACTTGAGAACTCACTTCAGCCAGGGCGGCTGCTTGAATTTTTCCAGCAGATAATCGACAAAGGCGCGCACGCGCGGATGGATGTGCCGCTCCTTGGCATACACCGCATAGATCGCGGTATCGTCCTGCGCCTGAAAATCGGCCAGCAGCGGCACCAGCCGTTTCTGACGGATCGCGGGCGTGGCGAAATGTTCGGCCATGCGCGTCAGACCGACGCCGGCCAGACACAGCTCGACCGACGACATGCCGCTGGTGAACTGAAAATTGCCATGAATCTCGACTGAAGTGCGCTGGCCGTCGATCATGAACGGCCAGTGATTCAGATGATCCATGGGCGCCTCCCATTGCAGGCAGTTATGCCGCACCAGGTCGTCCGGCGTCTGCGGTGTCCCGTGGCGCGCGAGGTAAGACGGCGCCGCCACCACCAGCCTTTGCAGATGGCAGAGCTTGCGGCTGAGCAGCATCGAATCCTGCAGATGTCCCATACGGATGGCGACATCGAAACCATTGCCGATGATGTCCACCAGATTGTCCGAGAGCGACAGCCGCACCCGCACGCCGGGATAGAGCGCGAGAAATTCCGGCAGCAGCGGCACGATCTGATCCATGCCGAATGAGGTGGCGGCGGTGATGCGCAAGTCGCCGGCCGGCGATGAGCCGGTGGAAGAAATCTGACCCTCCGCCATTTCGATATCGCCGATGATCTTGTTACATGAAACCAGAAAGGTTTTGCCTTCTTCGGTCAGATGAATCTGTCGCGTCGAGCGCCGCAGCAGCGCTACGCCGAGACGCTTTTCCAGATGGTTGAGCGTGCGGCTGACGAAGGGCTGGCTCACGCCCAGCGCAGTGGCTGCCGCAGTGAAGCCGCCATGTCCGGCCACTGCCTTGAAGACCTGCATCTCCAGCAAGCGTTCGTCTTTCATCGTCCCGTTCCGTCTCTTGAATGTGTTATCTGGATCGATCCGGTGGGCCGGATTCTGTGGCAGACGATGATACAGGAAGGGCTTTGCGGGAGCGCATTGCAGACGGCTCGAAATACGCGATGCAGCGGAAAAAAACGGCCAAAAAAAACGCCACGGATGTCGTGGCGTTTTTTCTTGAAGCGATGCAGCTATCAGGCAAAGTTCTGAGCAGCGAAGTCCCAGTTGACGATGCCCCAGAATGCTTCCACGTACTTGGCGCGGGCATTGCGGTAGTCGATGTAATAAGCGTGTTCCCACACGTCGATGGTCAGCAGCGCCTTGGCATCGGTGGTCAGCGGAGTGGCTGCGCCGGTGGTGTTGACGATGTCCAGCGAGCCGTCAGCCTTCTTGACCAGCCAGGTCCAGCCGGAGCCGAAGTTGGCCAGGCCCAGTTTGGTGAACTCAGCCTTGAAGCTGTCGAACGAACCCCACTTGGCGTTGATGGCGTCGCTCAGTGCGCCGCTTGGTGCGCCGGCGCTCTTTGGCGTCAGGCTGTTCCAGTAGAAAGTGTGGTTCCAGATTTGTGCTGCGTTGTTGAACACGCCGCCGGAGGACTTCTTGATGATGTCTTCCAGAGACAGGTTTTCGAATTCGGTGCCTGGGATCAGATTGTTCAGATTGGTCACATAAGTCTGGTGATGCTTGCCGTAGTGATATTCCAGAGTTTCCTTGGAAATGGTAGGCGCCAGTGCGTCCAATGCATAAGGCAGTGCCGGAAGGGTATGTGCCATTTGTGAATCCTTTCAGTCTTGGGTGATGTAGAACAAAGGTTTTTATTCTGAGCCTGTGATTTTAAAGTGGTTGGCGATTCTTTGCACTTGATGCGGCCATCAAAACGCGCTTATTTGATTTAATGAGAATCGTTCGTATTCCGTGCGGGCTCTGGGGTTGCGGGCGATGGCCCAAGCCAGTGATAGACGCCGATACGATGAACTCGTTCCGGCAAGTCGATCGACCCGGACGGGTCGATCGGTGAGAAAAAACATGCTATTCGAGGCGCGGCTGCACGCTCGCGATGCCGACTTCGGCGCTGCCTTGGGCCAGTCTGATGGTCACTTCGCTGCGTGCCGCCAGTTCCGATGGCGCATGCAGCACCTTGCCGTGTTTGTCGGTCACGATGGCGTAGCCGCGTTCCAGCGTGCGCTGCGGATTGAGCAATTCCAGCTGCATATTGAAGCCGGCCAGCGCCTGCTTGCGTTTGAGTTGCTGCGCCGCCAGCAGGCCTTGCATGCGCCGCTGCATGTCGCCGAGATCGCGCCGCGCCGACTTGGTGTCGGGCAACTGATGCGCCAGCCGCATGCCGAGGTGGCGCAGTTGATGGCGCGCCTGCGTCAGCGGAATGCGGGTGGCGTGCGACAGCCGCGATTGCAGCGCCAGCAGTTTGACGCGTTCGTGCTGAATGTAGGCCGAGGGATTGATGAGCCGGCGCGATAACCAGTCCACTGTCTGTGAATGTTCGGTCAGGCGGCGGCGCAATGCGCGTGTCAGATCCTGCGCGTGCGCGCGCAGGGTTTCGCGCCAGTCGGCCAGCGCCACTGTAGCCAGCTCGGCGGCGGCGGTCGGGGTTGGCGCCCTGAGGTCGGCGGCGAAGTCGGCAATCGTGAAATCGGTTTCGTGGCCGACGCCGGAAATCACCGGCATGGCGCAATCGGCAATCGCGCGCGCCACCACTTCTTCGTTGAACGACCACAGATCTTCGATACTGCCGCCGCCGCGACAGACCAGCAGCAGATCGCATTCGGCGCGGCGCGAGGCGGTGTGGATGGCGTTGGCGATTTTGACGGCCGCGCCTTCGCCTTGCACCGGCGTCGGGTAGAGAATCACTTCCACATGCGGCGCGCGGCGGCGCAGCGTGCTCAGCACATCGCGCAGCGCCGCCGCCTGCGGACTGGTGACGATGCCGATGCGACGCGCGAAGCCGGGCAGGGCGCGCTTGCGCGCGGCATCGAACAGGCCTTCGCGCTCCAGCTTTTCTTTCAGCTGCACGAAGGCGGCGTACAGATCGCCGACGCCGGCGCGGCGGATCGCTTCGACGTTGAGCTGATAGTCGCCGCGCGGCGCATACAGCGTGACCAGCGTGCGCACTTCCACCTTGTCGCCTTCGCGCGGCGTGAAGCCGGCGTGTTGGGCGCGGCCCTTGAACATCACTGCACGCACCTGAGCCGCGTCATCCTTGAGGCTGAAATACCAGTGGCCGGAAGCGGCACGCGTGAAGTTGGATATTTCGCCCGAGACCCAGATCAACGGAAAAGTGCGTTCCAGCACGCGCGCCACTGCCTGGTTCAAGGCGGATACCGCCAGCACCGGCGGACCGGAGCGCTCGCCGGATGAGGCCGGAGCAGGGCTGGGGCCGCGGGAGGAAAAGCCGGAAGAGTAAGGAACGTCGGAAGACATAGGCAGCGCGCAGGGGTGATCTGTAAGTAAGGAATGCGGGGATAATAGTGCTTTTCCCGCACAAAGGTAAAAGCCGGATGTAAAAGCGGCGACGCGGCACGTGTTTCAGGCGCGCTGTGCGCTGCTGCGGCAAGGGATCGTTTGCATCAGTTGCACGATTTCAACGCAGCAATGGAATTCGCTTTGAAATCAAAGGCTTCGATCCACTGTGCGGGGCTTGTTCACAAAGTTATGCACAGAAAATGTGGGTAATTCAGGAACAACTCCGGCGTGAGCAGGCAGTGGCTGAACATCGCTGCGGCCAATGTAAAGCGCGCGGGCGGGAGCAAGGATGGGCATAGCGCGCAGTTGCGCTTGCGGGCCAGGGTGCAACGCGATACATTCTGCACCCATGTCAATTCGGCATTGTGTGCATCCACGCTCTTGACGACGATGCTCACAACGCCGGCGCCTTCTGCAGGAGGTCGCACTATCCGTTACCATCCTGCGCGGTGCATGCAGCACTTATATATAAACAGCAACCATCAGAATTAAACAGGAGTTTGCTTTGTTCGCCATCATCTTAGCTGCAGGCTGGCCGATCTGGCCTTTGCTGATCGCATCCATCATCGGTCTGGCCCTGATCATCGAGCGTCTGGTTTATCTGCGCCGCGAGCGCATTCTGCCGTCGCAGCTGCTCGACGAAGTGGTGCGCGTGTATCAGAGCGGCCGCGTCAACGACGATGTGGCCGACAAGCTGGAACAGAATTCGCCGCTGGGCCACGTGCTGGCTGCCGGTCTGCGCAATGTGGATGCTCCGCGTGACGTCATGAAGGAAGCCATCGAAGAAGCCGGTCAGGCCGCTGCACACCGCTTGGAACGGTTCCTGACCACACTCGGCACCATCGCCTCGCTGGCGCCGCTGATGGGTTTGTTCGGCACGGTGGTCGGCATGATCGAAATCTTCGCCTCGCAAAATGCCGCCGGCACCAATCCTGCGCAACTCGCGCACGGGATCTCGGTGGCGTTGTACAACACAGGTTTCGGTCTGGCGATTGCGATGCCGGCGCTGGTGTTCTATCGCCACTTCCGCGCGCTGGTCGACAGCTTCGTGGTCGACATGGAGCAGCAGGCGGTCAAGTTCGTCGACGTCGTGCACGACGTTCGCCGTTGAGGTCGGCGCCATGAATTTCCGCAAAGGACGCGCCCGCGAAGAGCTGGAAATCAATCTGATTCCATTCATCGACGTATTGCTGGTGATCGTGATCTTTCTGATGGTGACCACCACCTACAGCAAGTTCACCGCCTTGCAGATCGCCTTGCCGTCGGCCGATGCCGAAAAGGCGATGCAGCAGCCGTTCGAGATCAACGTGGCGGTCGATGCCCAGGGCCGCTATGCGATCAACAATACCCGTGTGGCTTCGCGCGATGCCGCGGCGCTGGCCGGCGATTTGCAGAACGCGGCGAAGAACGGCGGCGGCAAGGGCGATCCCGTGATCATCATCAATGCCGATGCGCTGGCGGCGCATCAGACCGTGATCAACGTGCTGGAAGCGGCGCGCATTGCCGGTTTCGCCAAGGTCACGTTTACCGCGCAGAGCAACGCCAGGTAGCGATATTTGCGGCGCGGCCGCGCTTCTGTATTGCCGGCATGCTGCTGCAAAGGATGGAGCTTCCTCATTGAAGCTCCATTTTCATGAGGCAGCTGAAATCCCCGGCGCAGTTCATCTTGTTCGTAGCCCTGGTTGTCATCTTCAATCGCCAATTTGTATCCGGCAGCATGTCTGCATCGATGAAAAAGTCCGAAAGTTAATTTGTCCCAGTCGCCGAAAACCGCCGAAGCCATACTGACCCGCGCATGGATGCAGCGCGGGCCGCTGGCCTGTCTGCTGTGGCCGCTGTCGCTGTTGTTTGCCTTGCTGATCCGTCTGCGCCGTGCCGCGTTTGCGCTGGGGCTCAAGCAATCCACGCGGCTGCCGGTGCCGGTGATTGTGGTGGGCAATGTGTTCATCGGCGGCACCGGCAAGACGCCGTTCGCGATCTGGCTGATCGAAGCCTTGCGTGCGGCGGGCTACACGCCCGGCTTGATTTCGCGCGGCTACGGCGGCCGGCAATCGTCGGCCGCCGACGGCAGTGAGGTACGCGAAGTGGATGCAGGCTCGAAGGCCCGGGAGGTCGGCGATGAGCCGCTGCTGATTGCCTTGCGTACCGCTTGCCCGGTCGTGGTGGGACGGCGCCGCGTGGCGGCGGCGCAGCACCTGCTGGCCGCGCATCCGCAAGTGGATGTGATCGTCTCGGATGACGGCTTGCAGCATTACGCGCTGGGACGCGATATCGAAATCGTCTTGTCCGATGCGCGTGGCGCCGGCAACGGCTGGCTGCTGCCGGCCGGCCCCTTGCGTGAACCGGCGACTCGCCGTCGCGATTTCAGCGTGGTCAATCTGCCGGCGGGCGCCGCGCCGCCATCCGGCGCCTTCGCCATGATCCTGCACGGCGAGACGGCGCAGCAACTGGCCGACCCGTCGCAGCAGATGAGATTGGCGGCGATCGCTGGCAAGGGCCGCATTGCCGCGGTGGCGGGTATCGGCAATCCTGCGCGGTTTTTTACGACGCTGCGCCAGGCCGGGCTGAGCTTCGCCGAGGTGGCCTTGCCCGACCATCATGATTATTCAGACAACCCGTTTGCCGCGCTGACCCAGCAAGTGATTCTGATCACTGAAAAGGATGCAGTAAAATGCAAGGCAATCGAGGCCATCAAAAACGACCCGCGCATCTGGGTCGTGCCTGTGACAGCGCGCATCGATGGCGTGCTGGCAGAACATATTGTGGAGAAACTCCGTGAACGCCCGACTGCTTGATATTCTGGTTTGCCCGATTTGCAAAGGGCCTTTGGATTACGATAAAAAAGCGCAGGAACTGATCTGTAACGGCGACAAGCTGGCTTATCCGATCCGCGATGGCATTCCCATCATGTGGGCCGATGAGGCACGCGATCTCGGCGTAGCCGTCGCAACTGGCGCTGCTGACCCGGTCTGAAAAACTGAAGATGCCATTGCGCAAGGCAACGCGCCAATGCGCGATGGCCGGCGGTGCAGCGGGTGAAGTCGTGTAGTCTGATTTTCCTTGCTGCGTCTGCCAGACGCCGTAGACTTTGCTGCAGTCTTTAGTCTCTCTTTCATCCCACTTCCGATCACGCCCATGTCCTTCACCGTCATCATTCCGGCTCGACTCGCTTCCACCCGTCTGCCCAACAAGCCCTTGGCCGATCTCGGCGGCAAGCCCATGATCGTGCGGGTGGCTGAGCGGGCAGCCTTGTCCGGCGCTTCCCGCATCATCGTCGCCACCGACCATCACGACATCTTTACCGCCTGTCAGCAGCATGGCGTGGAAGTAGCGATGACGCGCGCCGATCATCCGTCCGGCACCGACCGCATCGCTGAAGTGGCAGCCGCGCTGGATCTGGCGGAAGATGCGGTGGTGGTTAACGTACAGGGCGATGAGCCGCTGATCGATCCCGGTCTGATTGCCGCCACCGCTGCGCATATCAAGGCCGATGTGCCGATGGCGACGGCTGCACACGCCATCGAAACCGCACAGGATGCATTCAATCCCAACGTGGTCAAGGTGGTGTTGAACAAGGCCGGTTGCGCCATGTATTTTTCGCGCGCGACGATTCCCTGGCATCGCGATGCCTTTGCGCAATCGCGCGATACGCTGCCGGAGTCGCACGGCCCGGATCACGTCAACGAATACGTGCCGCTGCGCCATATCGGTTTGTATGCCTACAGCAATAAATTTCTGCAGCTTTATCCGACACTGACGCCGGCGCCGCTGGAGCGCATCGAGGCGCTGGAGCAATTGCGCGTGCTGTGGCATGGCCATGCGATTGCGGTGCATGTGACTTCGGTGGTGCCGGAAGCGGGCGTCGATACGATTGAAGATTTGTTGCGCGTGCGCAAGCATTTCGAAGTGCCGCCGGATAGCCCGCTGGTCACTGCGATCTCGGCTTTGTAACGCGCAAGTATCTGCACGTGCAAATTCGCACGTCGCGCCAGGGCGCCGTATCTGTAAGGCTGACGTCAATAAGTTGGGTCACAATCAGAGCCCGGAGAGTGCCTAAAAATAGAGCGTTTGTAATGGTTCGGTAAGATTTTGTGGTAAGTTTCGTCCAGAGCAGATGCAAACGGCGTCAACAAAAAGGCAAGCGCGCCACCCATGGCGCCAGTCTGAAACAGTCCGCCATCGCAACAGAATTCAAACTTCACATTTAGGAAATCGATATGCGCCTCATCCTTTTAGGAGCGCCTGGTGCCGGTAAAGGCACGCAAGCCACTTTTATCAAGGAAAAATTCAACATCCCGCAAATCTCGACGGGTGACATGTTGCGCGCCGCAGTTGCGGCGGGTACTGAATTGGGTGTCGCCGCCAAAAAGGTGATGGATGCCGGCGGCCTGGTGTCGGATGATCTCATCATCGGTCTGGTCAAGGATCGCTTGCAGCAGCCTGACTGCGCCAACGGTTATCTGTTCGACGGTTTTCCGCGCACCACGCGTCAGGCTGATGCAATGAAGGAAGCCGGCGTCAATATCGACTACGTGCTGGAAATCGACGTGCCCGACAGCGCCATCGTCGAACGCATGAGCGGTCGCCGCGTGCACCCCGGTTCGGGCCGCACCTACCACGTCAAGTTCAACCCGCCGAAAGTGGACGGCAAGGACGACGTGACCGGTGAAGCGCTGATCCAGCGTGACGACGACAAGGAAGAGACCGTGATCAAGCGTCTGAGCGTGTATCACGATCAGACTGAAGTGCTGCTCGGTTACTACGGTGACTGGGCCAAGTCGGGACAACCCGGTGCGCCGAAGTATCGCAAGATCGCCGGCGTCGGACCGGTGGAGCAAATCAGAGATAGTGCATTTGCGGCACTGTCGGAGTAAAGTGAAGCGGACTGAACAGTCCGCTTTTTTTATGTCTTGCCACTTTGTCCAGCCGTCCTGATGGCGAGCGGTCATCGAAAAACGAGCGGCGGCGTGATCAATATCATCGGCAGCATCCGGCCAGAATTCACATAATCAACATCAGCTTGCGACATTGGTTTGCAACATCGGCAGTACCCAAAATACAAGAATCAAAAGCGACGGAGATAGCAGCAGGCAGCAGAGGGATAAAGCGCAGGCGCATCGGTACAGGTATGCACATTCACCCTGTCCGATGAGCTGACGTACTCCCCCCATTCCGGCTTCGTAGCCTTGTAGCCCGCAGTCATAACAAGTCCAGGAAAAAGGGCGACGCAATTGCGTGCAGTACGCAATATCGGCCGGCACATCGTTGATGCCCGGCGGATGTTCGTCATTGTTGATGAGTCGTGATAACAAGGAGGAGACATGATGGCCCTAGCCTTATGGTTTGCCATTGCCTGCGGCGTCGTCGCAGTGATCTATGGCCTGGTATCCCGCAACTGGATTCTGAAACAGGACCCCGGCAATCCCCGCATGCAGGAAATTTCCGATGCGATCCAGCAGGGCGCGGCGGCCTATCTGGCGCGCCAGTATCGGACGATCGCACTGGTCGGAGTGGTGTTGCTGATTGTGATCGCGCTGATTCCCGGTCTCGGCTGGATTACCGCGCTGGGTTTTCTGATCGGCGCAGTCCTGTCCGGCGGCTGTGGTTTCATCGGCATGAATGTGTCGGTGCGCGCCAATGTGCGTACCGCGCAGGCGGCGACGCAAGGGATGAATCAGGCGCTCAATGTGGCGTTTCGCGGCGGCGCCATCACCGGCATGCTGGTGGTCGGACTCGGCCTGCTCGGCGTGACGCTGTTCTTCTGGGCGCTGTATCTGCACGGTCAAGGCCATGCGCCGTCCTTGCATGAAGCCATCAAACCGCTGATCGGCCTCGCCTTCGGCGCCTCGCTGATATCCATCTTCGCGCGGCTGGGCGGCGGTATCTTCACCAAGGGGGCGGATGTCGGCGCCGACTTGGTGGGCAAGGTGGAAGCCGGCATTCCCGAAGACGATCCGCGCAATCCTGCGGTGATCGCCGATAACGTCGGCGACAACGTGGGCGATTGCGCCGGCATGGCCGCCGATCTGTTCGAAACTTATGTGGTGACGCTGGTGGCGACCATGTTGCTCGGCAGTCTGATGCTGCAGGGGATGGAGTTGCTGGCGGTGATCTATCCGCTGGCGCTGGGCGGGGTATCGATTCTGGCTTCCATCGTCGGCTGCAGCATGGTCAGGGCGACCCCGGACAAGAAAATCATGGCGGCGCTCTACACCGGCTTATGGTGGTCGGCCGGGCTGAGTCTGATCGGCTTCGTGCTGGTCAGCTGGTGGCTGCTGCCGCCGCTCTTGCGCATTCCGCTGATGGGCGCGGCGGTGATCGGCATTGCACTCACCGCGCTGATGGTCTACATCACCGAGTACTACACCGGCACCGATTTCAAACCGGTGCAGCATATCGCCCAGGCCTCCACCACCGGCCACGGCACCAACATCATCGCCGGGCTCGGTGTGTCGATGAAGGCGACGGCATATCCGGTGCTGGCAGTGTGTCTGGCGATCTTCGGTTCTTACTGGCTGGCCGGTTTGTACGGCATTGCAATTGCGGCGACCGCGATGCTGTCGATGGCCGGCATCATCGTCGCGCTGGATGCCTACGGTCCGATCACCGACAACGCCGGCGGCATTGCCGAGATGGCAGGCATGCCCGACTCGGTACGCGCGATCACCGATCCGCTCGACGCGGTCGGCAACACCACCAAGGCCGTCACCAAAGGCTATGCAATCGGATCGGCCGGGCTGGCTTCGCTGGTGCTGTTCGCCGATTACACGCACGCGCTCGATGCGGCCGGCAAGAGCACCGTGTTCGATCTCTCCAATCCGCTGGTGATCATCGGCCTGTTCATCGGCGGTCTGATTCCTTATCTGTTCGGCGCCATGGCGATGGAAGCGGTCGGCCGCGCCGCCGGCGCAGTGGTGATCGAAGTGCGGCGCCAGTTCAGCGAAATCAAGGGCATCATGGACGGCAGCGGCAAGCCGGAATACGACAAGGCGGTCGACATGCTGACCTCATCGGCGATCCGCGAAATGATTCTGCCGTCCTTGCTGCCGGTGGTGGCGCCGGTGGTGGTCGGCCTGCTGCTCGGGCCGGCGGCGCTGGGCGGTTTGCTGATGGGAACCATCGTCACCGGTCTGTTCGTCGCGATTTCGATGACCACCGGCGGCGGCGCCTGGGACAATGCCAAGAAGTACATCGAGGACGGGCATCACGGCGGCAAAGGATCCGACGCGCACAAGGCAGCGGTTACCGGCGACACGGTCGGCGATCCTTACAAGGACACCGCCGGGCCGGCCATCAATCCGCTGATCAAGATCATCAACATTGTCGCCTTGCTGCTGGTGCCGCTGTTGCCGGCGGTGGGGGGATAAGCAGGCCGGTGCGCTGCGAGATTGTCGCCGGACGGATAGTCATGCAGCAGTCCTTGGCGGGATAATCGCAGCGGCGGCTTGACGATTGTCAGCCATGCCGGAATCGGCGAATAATGTGTCAACGCTGACCAAGAGCACAAGATGAATCAAGGAGACTTATGCGTATCGAAGGAAATGTATTCATCGTCACCGGCGCTGCGTCGGGGCTAGGCGCAGCAAGTGCGCGCATGCTGGTGGCCGCAGGCGGCAAGGTGGTGCTGGCTGATTTGCAGGCCGAGGCCGGCGCCCGGGTCGCGGCCGAACTGGGCGGTGTTTTTGTGCGCTGCGACGTCAGCTCGGAAGCCGATGGCCAGGCCGTGGTGCGCGCGGCCCAGGAGCTGGGCACCTTGCGCGGACTGATCAACTGTGCCGGCGTGGCGCCGGCCGGCAAGCTGATCGGCAAGGAGGGGCCGCATACCATGGAGCTGTTCCTCAAAACGCTCAACATCAATCTGATCGGCACCTTCAATATGGCACGGCTGGCAGCGGATGCCATGTCGAAGACCGAGGCGGCGGAGCAAGGCGAACGCGGCGTGATCATCAATACCGCTTCGGTCGCCGCTTACGACGGCCAGATCGGCCAGACTGCTTATTCCGCATCCAAGGGCGCCATCGTGGCGATGACGCTGCCGATGGCGCGCGATCTGGCGCGGGTCGGCATTCGCGTGATGACGATTGCGCCGGGCATTTTCGAAACGCCGATGATGCTGGCCATGCCGCAGGAGGTGCTGGATTCGCTGGGGCAGGCGGTGCCGTTTCCGCCGCGTCTGGGCAAGGCCACCGAATACGCGCATCTGGCCAGAACCATCATCGAAAATCTGATGCTCAACGGCGAGACGATACGGCTGGATGGCGCCATTCGCATGCCGCCGAAATAGGCGGTGCGCCATTCAGCGCCGCTTCTTTGAACCGGCGCAAGTCTAAAGAATAAATTCCAACAAAATCTCGTAATTTTTCGCAAAAAATCAGGCCGCGCTGCTAAGCTCTTGCCATGGAGCCAATAGAACAAAAAACCGGGCTGATATTGACGGGAGGAGGCGCGCGAGCTGCCTATCAGGTGGGCGTGCTCAATGCGCTGTCGATGATTTTGCTGGAATCCGGCTGGCCGGTACACAGCAATCCTTTCAAGATCATTTGCGGTACCTCGGCGGGGGCCATCAATGCCACGGCGCTGGCTTGTCGCGCCGACGATTTCGGTGAGGCAGTGCGCGAGCTGCGCCATGTCTGGTCCAACTTCAAGGTGGAGCAGGTATACCGCGCCGATTCGCTGGGCGTGATCCGTTCCGGCGCGCGCTGGCTGTCGCTGTTTTCCTTCGGCTGGCTGCTGCGCAAGTGGCGCGCCAATCCTCCCAATTCGCTGCTCGACAATACGCCGCTGGTCACCATGCTGCATCGCCTGCTGGATCTGCCGCGGCTGGATGAGGCGCTGGCCAGCGGCAATCTGCATGCGCTGGCGGTGACGGCGTCGTCCTATACCAGCGGTCAGCATCTGACCTTTTATCAGTGCCGGGATGAAATCGAACCCTGGCGCCGTACCCAGCGCGCAGCGATCCGCGACCAGATCGGCATCGAACATCTGCTGGCATCGTCGGCGATTCCCTTCATTTTCCCGGCGACGCCGATTTATTACGAAGGCCGTTGCGAATATTTCGGCGATGGCTCGATGCGCCAGATCGCCCCGATCTCGCCGGCGATTCATCTCGGCGCCAGCAAGGTGCTGGTGATCGGCGCCGGCCGCATGGGCGAGAAGGGCGAAGCCGCGCCGACTGCCGGTCCGCCGCAATATCCGAGTCTGGCGCAGGTGGCCGGCCATGCCTTGTCCAGCATCTTCCTCGACGGCCTGGCGGCCGATATCGAACGCACCAATCGCGTCAATCAGACCTTGTCGGTGCTGACGCCGGAGCAGCGTGCACGCACGCCACTGAAACCGGTCAAGACCCTGGTGATTTCGCCCTCCGAGCGTATCGACGGTATCGCCAGCCGGCATGTCAACAGCCTACCGCGCCCGATCCGCACCATGCTGGGCGGCATAGGCGCGACCGAGGCGCGCGGTTCGGCGCTGGCTTCTTACCTGCTGTTCGAAGAGAGTTTTACGCGCGAACTGATCGCACTGGGCGAGCGCGATACGTTTGCCAAACGCGATGAGGTTGAAGCCTTTTTTGAACCAGATACGGTGCAGTTGCTCCAAGCCTGATTCCGCGATCAGCCTTGCCGGCGGTTGCCTAGCGTGACGCAAAACGTTAATCTACTGCGTGGTATTGCTGAAAATTAACAGTTTTGCAACAAACAAAAAGCGAGCCGATTGCATGCGAGCCTCAAGTCTGAAGTCTTCCCTGATCAAAAACTGGCTGGTTTTTCTGCTGGGTCTGATGCTTTCAGCCTCGGTGCTGGCGCGCGGGCCGGCGCCGCTTGATGATGTCCGGCTCGATCAGTTGCCGCGCGAGGCGCAGCAAACCATGGGCTTGATCAAGGACGGCGGTCCTTACCCTTATGCCAAGGACGGCGCCGTTTTTGGTAACTACGAAGGGGTTTTGCCCAAGCAAAAGCGCGGGTATTATCACGAATTCACCGTCAAGACCCCGAAGGCGCGCAATCGCGGCGCCCGGCGGATCATCAGCGGCGGTGAGCCCAAGAGCTCGGGCGAATACTATTACACCAGCGATCACTACGCGACGTTCCGGCGCATCCGGGACTGAAGCTGAAGCTTCAAGTCGTGTCTGACGTATCGCAACACCGCATCCGAATCACCGCATCACCGATGCATTGCTGCACCGCTTCACCGGGATTGGGTTTCGCCCGGCGTGAAAGTGAAGTTGAACCAAGGTCGAATCATCCGAAACCGATACATGGAAGGGAGAATGAGTTTGTTTAAAACGGTGCCGCCAAACATAGTGCAGTCGATTCGCGCATTCCGCGTGACCGAGCTGCAGGAAGAGGCCGCTCGTCTCGAGCAGCACTTCCTGTACGCTTATTGCGCCGAGGCCGTCACCAAACAGCAGGTGCTCGGCACGATCGCCACCGCTTTTCACTTTCCCAAGCACTTCGGCAAGAATTTCGATGCGCTGGCGGATTGCCTTACCGATCTGACCTACAAGGCCGGCAAGCAGCCTGGCTTCGTGGTTGTCCTGGAGCAACTGCCAAACACGCAAAAATTCGACAAGGAAGCGCGCGAAACCTTGCTGGACGTGTTCCGCGACGCCGCCGATTTCTGGGCCGAGAAGAAAGTCGCCTTCCGCGTTTTCTATTCGTTTCAGTAAGACCGTCTCGTTTTTCCGTCGCCGGCAGCGATTTTCGACAGCCCGGCTACCGGCTGCGGTTACAATGCGCACACCATGAGAAGCATTGTTATCCTGATTTCCGGACGAGGCAGCAATATGGAAGCCATCGTCCGCGCCGCGCAGGCTGAAAGGTGGCCTGCAAAAATTTCCGCAGTGATCAGCAACCGGCCGGATGTTTCCGGCCTGGAATTCGCCCGCGCCCAAGGTATTCCGACGGCGGTGGTCGCCAACAAGGATTACGCCACGCGCGACCAGTTCGATGCCGCGATGCAATCCGTGATTGACGGCTTCGCGCCCGATCTGGTTGTGCTGGCCGGCTTCATGCGTATTCTGACGGCGCCGTTTGTCGATCATTACGCAGGCCGCATGCTGAATATCCATCCATCGCTGCTGCCCAGTTTCCCCGGGCTGGCGACGCATCGCCAGGCTTTGACCGCCGGTGTTCGTCTGCATGGCGCGACAGTACATTTCGTCACGCCGGATCTGGATCACGGCCCCATCGTGGCGCAAGCTGCGGTGCCGGTACTCGATGCCGACAGCGAAGAAACACTGGCGGCGCGCGTGCTGGAGCAGGAACATCTGATCTATCCACAGGCGGTGCGCTGGTTCGTCGAAGGCCGTCTGGCATTGCAGGGCGCGCGCGTCCGGCTGTCCGGCGATGCAGTTCAGGATGCTGGTGCTGCCTCCGCGGCATTGACTGCGCCGGTTTTGACTGTTGCTGCTGCGGCTGCAGTGGCGAGCGCGGCCCAGGAAATCCCCATCATTGCAGCTTGATTGTTGCGTATTTGAATTTTTTGAAGGACTGAGCATGAGATTGCCACCCGCAATCGTTCCCCATACCGAAGAACTGCTGCGCGAAGTATTGCGCTTCAGCGGCCCGGCGGACGTTACCTTGTCGCGCTATTTTCGCGACCACCCCAAGCTGGGCGGCCGCGAGCGCGGTGTGATTGCCGAAGCGATCTACGGTTTGCTGCGTAACAAGACCGTGTTGACCAATTTTGCCGAGTCCGGCATCGGTCCCATGATGCGTCGCATGGCCTTGCTGGCGCTGTCGGATGCCGTTGGCGTCGATCCCATCGCGGGCCTGTCGCCGGAAGAAGTTGAATGGCTTAACCGTGTAATTCAGATCGACCGCACCCAATTGCCGCCGCAGATGCGCAGCAATCTGCCGCCCTGGCTGTATGAAAAGCTGGTCGCGCGCGACGGCGAAGCCGCTGCGCTGGAGCTGGCCGATGCCATGAATCGTCAGGCCCCAATGGACCTGCGCGTCAACACCATCAAGGCTGATCGCGAAACGGTAATCGAAGGTCTGGCGCAAGCGCCTGTGGCCTGCGAGCCCACGCCGTATTCGCCGCTGGGTTTGCGCGTGCTGAAGAAGCCGGCGCTGCAGAATCTTCCGCTGTTCAAGGACGGTGCGATCGAGGTGCAGGACGAGGGCAGCCAGATGCTGGCGCAGATCGTCGGCGCCAAGCGCGGCGAAATGGTGGTGGATTTTTGCGCCGGCGCGGGCGGCAAGACGCTGGCGCTGGGCGCGGCGATGCGCAATACCGGTCGCCTGTATGCGTTCGACGTCTCCGAAAAACGTCTGGCCAAGCTGAAGCCGCGTCTGGCGCGCAGCGGTTTGTCCAATGTGCACCCGGTCATGATCGCGCACGAGAACGACGCCAAGGTTAAACGTCTGGTCGGCAAGATTGATCGCGTGCTGGTCGATGCGCCATGCAGCGGCCTCGGCACGCTGCGTCGCAATCCCGACATGAAGTGGCGCCAGACGGTGGAAACCGTGGCCGAAATGCGTACCAAGCAAACCAGCATCCTGGCCAGCGCTTCGCGCCTGGTCAAGGTGGGTGGCCGTTTGGTATATGGCACCTGCAGCTTCCTCGATGAAGAAAACGAAGAGGTGGTGGCTGAGTTCCTGCAGTCGCATCCGGACTTTGCTCTGGTGCCGATGCATGAAGTGCTGGGCGAGCAAAAGATCGCGCTGGAGATGCAGGACTACCTGAAGCTCTCGCCGCATCGTCACCAGACCGATGGCTTCTTCGCTGCGGTGCTGGAGCGCCGTGCCTGAGCCGATGAGCCGTATGCCGTTTGAAACAAAGCCGGGCGTCCAGCGACGCCCGGCTTTGTTGCGTCAATTGTCGGTATTGAGCTGCGCCTTGCTATTGCACGGCTTGCCGTCGGCGGTGCTGGCGCGCGACAAGCCTGCCAGGGCCGAAGCCGGCGATGCGCCGCGCATCATGTCGGCGCAAGGTACGCAACAGGCCGCTTTTGCTCCTTGGGACGATATCGAAGGTCTGATCGTCGAGAACCTGAACGCCGCCAGGAAACAGGTGCTGGTGCAAGCCTATCTGCTGACCAATCAGAAAATCACGGACGCCTTGATCGCTGCGCACAAGCGCGACGTCGACGTGCGTGTGCTGATGGATGGCGGCCAGCTCGACAAGAATTCCACCAAGCGCGTGATCGCCATGCGTGAAGCCGGTATCGGCATCTGGCTGGAGACCCTGTATCGCAGCGCGCACAACAAGGTGATCGTGATCGACCCGGCCCTGCCGCGCGCCACGGTGATCACCGGCAGCTTCAACTTCACCTGGAGCGCACAGCACAAAAACGCCGAAAATATCCTGGTGCTGCGCGACAATCCTGCGCTGGCCGCCAGCTACGCGGCAAACTGGCAGCGCCACAGGCAAGATGCCCAGGCTTATCCATAAGCCGGCCGGGCCGCACCGGCATTTCTCTCGCATGCGCCGCGCGAGGCCGTACGCGGATCCGGCGAGCATTCCTTTATTGAGTCAGTCCCGATAAAAATCATGTTCTCAGAACATTTCCTCTCTCTGTTCACCGATCAGGAGCCGCTCGATCTGGCGCGGCAAGGCCTGGTCATCGTTTTATGCGCCCTGTGCGGCATCGGCCTGTCGCGCTGGCTGCGCAAGGTGTTTCATATTGCGACCGATGAGCAGTCGCTGGTCATGCAAATCGGGGTAAAGAGTTTCGCCCGCGTCTTGTCCCCCTTGCTGATTTTGCTACTGTTATTGGCAGTGCGTCCCTTGCTTGCCCGCCAGCATCATCCGGTGACGATGTGGGAAATCATGGTGCCCTTGATGATTTCGCAGGTCGCCATGCGCTTCGTGTTCTATGTGCTGCGCGGGATTTTCGTCAAGGATCTCACGGTCGGCGCCTTGCTCAGGCTGGCGGAAAAGGTGATTGCAGCGCTGGTCTGGAGCTGCGTGGTGCTGTACATCACCGGCATGTGGCCTGACCTGATCGATTATCTGGATGACACGGTCTTGCCGCTGGGACGCCACAAAGTATCGTTGTTGACGGTCTTGCAAGGAACCGTTTCAGTGCTGGTGACGCTGATCATTGCTCTGTGGATAGGCGCGGTGCTGGAAAACCGTCTGATGAAGATGAGCACCATGCATTCCTCATTGCGCACGGTCGTCGGGCGCATGGCTAAGGCGGTGCTGATTCTGATCGCAATGCTGGTCAGCCTGGCGCTGGTGGGGATCGATCTGACGGTGCTATCGGTATTCGGCGGCGCGCTGGGCGTCGGTATCGGTCTGGGGTTGCAGAAAATTGCCAGTAGCTACGTCTCGGGCTTCGTCATCCTGCTGGAGCGCAGCATGGTGATCGGCGACATGGTCAGCGTCGACAAGTATTTCGGCAAGGTAACGCAAATCAACACGCGCTATACCATATTGGAAGGCTTGGATGGAATCGAGTCGGTTTTGCCCAATGAAATGTTCATGGCCAACCCGGTACAGAACTATTCCTTGACCCACCGCATTGTACGTTTATCTACACAAGTTACCATTCTGTATCAGGACGATGTCGAAAGCGTCTTGTCTATCATGGAACAAGCCGCACTTGGGGTGGAGCGGGTAGCCCGGCAGAATTTACCGCAGGCCTTGCTGATGAAGATCGGACACGACGGGCTGGAGTTGGAGTTAGGATTCTGGATCACTGATCCTGAAAACGGACGCCTTAATGTGATCTCCGATGTCAACAGAGCGATCTGGCAAGCGTTTAAGAAAAACCAGGTGCAACTGGCGCATCCCAAGCGCGATGTCCGCATCATGGACGTGCGCAGTTTTCAGCAAAGTGTTGTTGCAAGCCCTCCCGCGAATGTGGTCAATACGCGCACGGATGTTTAAATCGCGTACAATGCCGGGTAATTAAAAGAAAATAGAACATACTTACGGAACAAACCAATTGCTGTAACGTATTTATTTTTGGAGTAGTGATGGTCCTAGACGCATTTCTTGATTTCATTTCCAACGGTCTGCTGCATCTGAGCGGCTGGCAGCTGGTCATTTACACGCTGGTGATGACGCACATCACGATTCTCGGTGTCACTATTTACCTGCATCGCTGCCAGGCCCATCGCGCGCTCGAACTGCACGCGATCCCCAGCCACTTCTTCCGCCTGTGGCTGTGGATGACCACTGGTATGGTGACCAAGGAATGGGCTGCGATTCACCGCAAGCACCATGCGAAGTGCGAGACCGAAGAAGATCCGCACAGCCCGCAGACCCGCGGCATCAACAAGGTGATGTGGGAAGGCGCCGAGTTGTATCGCAGCGAATCCAAGAACGCAGAGACCATGGAGAAGTTTGGTCATGGCACGCCGGACGACTGGCTTGAGCGCAATGTCTACAGCAAATACAGCTGGCAAGGCGTCGCGATCATGCTGATCATCAACGTTACGCTGTTCGGCGCGATCGGCCTGACCATCTGGGCGATCCAGATGGCGTGGATTCCGTTCTGGGCGGCTGGTGTGATCAACGGCATCGGCCACTACTGGGGCTATCGCAACTACGATTGCAACGACGCTGCGACCAACCTGTTCCCGATCGGCATCATCATCGGCGGCGAAGAGATGCACAACAATCACCACACATTCGGCACCTCGGCGAAATTCTCGAGCAAGTGGTATGAGTTCGACGTCGGCTGGATGTACATCCGTATTCTGGAAACCGTCGGTCTGGCCAAGGTGAAGAAAGTTGCTCCTGCGCCGAAGTTCGACAGCAAGAAGCTGGTGGCTGACCTGGACACGCTGCAATCCGTGATCGCCAATCGCTACGACGTGACGGCCAAGTACGCACGCTCGGTCAAGCAGGCATGGCGCGACGAGCTGGATCATCTGGTGGAAAAGGCGAAGCTGGAATCGCGCTTCCTGAAATCGTCCAAGAAGCTGCTGCAACGTGAGCCGACCAAGCTGGAAGACGGTCAGAAGCAGCAACTGTCGGAGCTGTTCATGCATAGCAAGGCGCTGCAGACCATGCACGAAATGCGTGTGGAGCTGGGCGCAATCTGGGAGCGTTCGCACTCAACCCGCGAACAGCTGCTGCATCAGTTGCAAGACTGGTGCGCACGCGCCGAAGCATCGGGCGTCCAGGCATTGCGTGAGTTCGCTCAGCGTCTGCGCAGCTACGCTTAAGTTTGTGTGATCGCGCATTGCTTCTGGCAATGCGTAGATCGAAAAAAGGCCCGGAATGTCTTGATGGCATTACGGGTCTTTTTGCATCTGCATGTTGGTAGTCGATGTGAGGCTTGCAGCTTGCAAAGTTCAGACAAGCCTATGTTGCGGGTCCCTGATTGCATTCGAGCCTTTCTTGCTGTCGCATGGCGCGATTGTGATGCGGGTAATTTCGAGTGCTTGCCTTGGGTGAGGGAAGGGCTCGGTCAGGAAAAAAGGGCGGCGGTACTTTGAGAGATACTTCGTCTCAACTGGATGAGCCGCCAATCGCTGTGTTTGTATTTCCAGATTCAGTTGAAAGAGGCTGCTAGGACGAGCATTCAAATATCCAGGTAATGGCAGAGGAGTGCGCCAGGTGCTGTTGAGATTGGCCGGTGCAAAAAGCTATCAACAATAAAAAAGCCCCGCAGAATAAATCATGCGGGGCTTTTTATGAAACCTGATCAATTACTTGATCTTGGTTTCCTTGTACTCAACGTGCTTACGCGCCTTAGGATCAAACTTCATGATCGAAAGCTTTTCAGGCGTAGTACGCTTGTTCTTTGTCGTGGTGTAGAAGTGACCTGTACCTGCGGTCGACTCCAGTTTGATTTTGTCGCGGCCGGATTTCGCCATGATAGATTTCCTTTACTCTGCTAGTTAGACTTTTTCGCCACGAGCACGCATGTCGACCAGGACGGCATCAATGCCGAGCTTGTCGATTACGCGCAGGCCGGCGTTGGACAAACGCAGGGAAACCCAGCGGTTTTCGGATTCAACAAAAATACGACGATTTTGCAGGTTAGGCAAAAAGCGACGTTTTGTTTTGTTGTTTGCATGGGAAACGTTGTTGCCGACCATCGGCCCTTTCCCGGTGACTTGGCAAACACGCGCCATGTTCAACTCCTTAAAAATTTCCGAAATTGGAAAAAACGTGAGTATATCCAAAAAACATTGATTATTCAATGACTTGCGTAAAATAATTGTGTCTCAGTTGTGATTTTAAATTTAACAATTCAACGTCCGCTGTAATGCCGGGAGTCATGGATCGTACGGAACTGCGCGCCGGCCCTGGGCGAGCGTCGATTCTGCCCTCCCGGCGCCAATGACAATCGTGCTCGCAACTGCGGCGCGGCAAGCACGGCGGCCTTATTGAGAGCAGTACATCAGAGCTGCCCGTGTTCGGCAAAAGAATGAAAGCGTCGTCCGGCCACCACAAAGTGATCCAATACCCGCACATCCACCAACTGCAAAGCCTGCTGCAACGCTTGCGTCAAAGTCAGGTCGGCCTGACTCGGCGTGGCGTCGCCGGAGGGATGATTGTGCGCCAGGATCACCGCAGCGGCGTTATGCGCCAGCGCAGCCTTGACCACCTCGCGCGGATAAACACTGGCCTGGGTAAGTGTTCCTTTAAATAATTCATCGGCCGCAATCAGGTGATTGCGTACATCAAGAAACAGCACGACGAAGGCCTCGTACGCCTTGCCGCTGAACAGCAGCTGCAAATACTGAGCGACCGACTTGGTTGAGTTCAATAGCGTTTCATTCTGCAGCTCCTCTGCCAGCGAGCGTCGTGCCAGTTCCATTACCGCTTGCAGCTGCGCGTATTTGGCCGGCCCCAGCCCATGCATCGCGGAAAATTCCGGCAGACGCGCGGCAAACATGGCCGTCAGCGAACCGAAGTGCGCCACCATGTCGCGCGCCAGATCCACTGCGCTTTTGCCCGCTACGCCGACGCGTAGGAATACCGCCAGCAGTTCGGCGTCCGACAATGCCTGCGGTCCTTGCTTGATCAGTCGTTCGCGCGGGCGTTGATCTTCCGGCCAGTCTGTAATTGCCATCGGGAAGTCGTCTATAAGAGAAATGTGGTGAAGCTGGTTCGAAAATGCGGCAAGGCCGGCATTACCTCGTCCTTGCAAGGGCATTTGTGCCCTGGCCAGCGCATGGCGGCAAGGACGGCGGATGCAAACGTGGCTTACAATAGCGGGCTGTCATGCCTATCTCATTTCCTCATGTCTAACGCCTCTGCTCCGGTCGTCACCGAAAACGCCTATCTCACGCTGCATTACCGTCTGGCCTCGCTAGCCGGTGACAACATCGTCAGCACCTTCGAAGAGAATCCGGCCACGTTGCAATTCGGTCAGGGGCAACTCGCCCCGTTTCTGGAAGAATGCCTGCTGGGCTTGCCGGAAGGTACGCATCAGACCTTTGAATTGCCGCCCGAGAAAGCTTTCGGCCCGCGCAATGAAGATCTGATTCAGCGCATCTCGCGCGCCACGCTGGAAGAAAACTCGGCCATGGATGAGGATTACCGCATCGGCGATCTGGTTGATTTTGCAGCGCCGGGCGGCGGCCGCTTTGCCGGCATCCTGCGCGCGATCGACGATGATGGCGCTTTATTCGACTTCAATCACCCCTTGGCCGGCCAGACGCTCAAGTTTGAAGTGAAAATCATTGGAATTTTGTAAGCCGGCCAAACATCAATTGCATAGCGTTCCACAAGTTTTGAATCAAGGAAGTCATCATGGATAAAGCGGAAACCGAAATCTTGCTGGCCCAGCCACGCGGTTTTTGCGCCGGCGTCGATCGCGCGATCGAAATCGTCGAGCGCGCGCTGCAGCAGTTCGGCGCGCCCATCTATGTGCGGCATGAGATCGTGCACAACGCCTATGTGGTCGCCGATCTGCGCGCCAAGGGCGCCATCTTCATCGAAGAGCTGGCCGATGTGCCGGCCGGCAATACCGTCATATTTTCAGCCCACGGCGTTTCCAAGGCGGTGCAGGCGGAAGCGAAGGAGCGCGGTCTGAGCGTGTTCGACGCCACTTGCCCGCTGGTCACCAAGGTCCACATGGAAGTGGCCAAGATGCGCCGCGAAGGCCGCGAGATCATCATGATCGGCCACGCCGGCCATCCTGAAGTGGAAGGCACCATGGGTCAGACCGAAGCCGGCATGCATCTGGTCGAAACCGTGGAAGACGTCGAGCGCCTGCAAGTGGCCGACGCTGGCTTGCTGGCCTACGTTTCGCAGACCACGCTGTCGGTGGACGATACCGCCGACATCATCGAAGCATTGCGCACGCGCTTCCCCGCGATTGCCGAGCCCAAGAAAGGCGACATCTGCTACGCCACCACCAATCGCCAGGAAGCCGTGAAATTCATGGCGCCGCAGGTTGACGTGGTGATCGTGGTCGGCAGCCCCAATAGCTCCAATTCGAACCGTCTGCGCGAAGTCGCCGAAAAGAAGGGCATCCCGGCCTACATGGTCGACAACGCTTCGCTGATCAATCCGGATTGGGTTGCCGGCAAGGTGCGCGTCGGGCTGACCGCCGGCGCGTCGGCGCCCGAAGTGCTGGTGCAGGCCGTCATCGACCGTTTGAAGGAAATCGGCGCCCGCAGTGTGCGCGTGCTGGAAGGCATAGAGGAACACGTCGCCTTCCCCATGCCCAAGGGCCTGAGCGGCATTCCTGCGGCCGCCGTCGACAACTGAGCCGACCTGCCGGCGATGCTGCCTGCTCGGGTCTGGCCTCAACGTTCCGCCTTCATTCTGGAAAAAGCCCGCTTCTGCGGGCTTTTTTATTGCCGGCCTCCATGCAGATCACATCAACGTGAACTTTCCGGCAATTTTTGAAAGAAAAATACTGTGCAATTTCGCGAGTAAAAACCAATGGGTTTTTAGTTTTGCCTGGAATTTTCTTGTGTAACAGCGTCCGGTAGTGGCGCAAACGGCGCTGCCTTCTGCGTATAATCCCGCTCCAATCGATGCGCCACCCAAAAGGCAGGCGTGCACAGACGGCGCCGCTATGTGCGGTGATCACAGTTCGACAGCAGGGAGACAACTCATGCGCATTCATCCGCTTTCCGGCTTTGCAGCATTTTCATCTAGCGCAACGCGCCGCACTTGCCACTCATTGCAGCGTCTGCTGCTGCATTGTCTTTGTGGTTGCCGGCGACAGTCTTTGCTTCGGTAGCATCGCAATAGCGCCACAGCCGCACGCTCTTCCTGTGCACTGATTTCGATTTTTTGGTTTTCTCGTTTGCTCTGACTTCTTCAGCGGAGCAGGGCCAACTGCAGGAGACGACTTTGTTGCAGACGCCTGTCGTTATGCCGCTAATCATTGCCGTCCTGATCAGTAGGAACGGTTTTTGCTCTGGTTTTTCGCATGCCATCGCGAGTCGTCGTATCGCGATGTTTCATTTTTGATTCACACATTTCTAAGTAGGACGCCATGGACATATTCATCCAGCAAATCATCAACGGTCTGGTGCTGGGC
>NZ_JAQQFM010000007.1:0-487654 GCF_046025995.1 Herbaspirillum lusitanum | reverse complement strand
TATTCAGACTCGCCATCGCCGCGACATCTGCGAGTGCGGACACGCCGTGCGGCTGGATGGAAAACACTGCAGGCACGTTCAGATAGTCGAGTCGCGTCAGATCCGGATCGGGATGATGCAGGCGAATCACGAAGCGGCTGGGTTCACCCAGGGTTTCATGCCCTTCGAAGCTGATCACGCTGAAGGCGTTTGCCGTGAGTCCGGCGTGACGAAATTCAAGATGATACGTCTGTACATGCTTTATGCCGGACAAGGCTCGGACATCAACTTTCATGAACTTCTTCCACTCTGCTATCTGATATCAAATAGAAGATCTGATATCTCATATATGAGCACTAGACTGCCTTCCTAAAACCAGGTATCCGGATATCAGCATCGGTCAAGGTCAAGATTAAAATCAGCCTGCCGCAGAAGGCAGGCTGATCAGACGGAACCATGAGAATTTGAAACGTCTCAGGCCTTGGCCTTAGGCATTTGAGATACCAGCGATAAACCGATATCCATACCCTCAACCTGGAAGTGGGGAACGATGAAAAGCTTGATACGGAAGAAACCGGGATTGTCATCAATGTCTTCAACGATGACATTGGCTTCGCGCAAGGGATGAGAGGCTTGCAGATCGTCGCCAGGATCGGTCATCTCGGTCACCAGATTCTTGATCCAGTTATTCAGTTCGAGCTCAAGCAAACGACGATCCTTGGTGGTACCGATATTTTCCCGCTGGATCAGTTTGAGATAATGCGCGATGCGCGACAGCAGGAAGATATAGGGCAAGCGTGCATTGATGCGGCTGTTCGCGGTCGCCTCCTTGGTGTCGTACAGCGCGGGCTTCTGTGATGAATTCGCAGAGAAGAAGCAGGCGAAGTCATTGTTCTTGTAAAAAGACAAGGGAATAAATCCCAGATTGGCGAATTCGAATTCACGCGTTTCAGGAATCAGCACTTCAGTCGGAATTTTGGGCTGATAACCAGTGCCGAGATCATACAAATGCACCGGCAGATCTTCTACCTTGCCGCCAGCTTGGGGACCTCTTATCTGTACGCACCAGCCGTTATTGATGAAACTGCTCACCATGTTTGCGGCAAAGGCGAAAGAGGCATTCACCCACAGATAGCGATTGTGGTCCGGCCCCTTGACGCCTTCCCGATAATTGAATGCACGCACGGGAACAGTATCGGGCCCATAAGGGAGTCGGCCCAGCACGCGCGGCATGGTCAAACCGATATAACGTGCATCGTCGGTTTCACGAAAGCTCTTCCACTTGATGTATTCGGCCCGGTCGAAATAGTTGGCGATATCCTGAATCGCGGCGACCTCCTCCATGCTGTCCTTGCCAAAGAAGGCGGGGCCGACGGAACCGACAAAGGGCATATGCGCAGCGGATGCCACTTTTGAGATATTGCGCAGCAATGCCATGTCTTGCGGCGAATTGTCGAACTCATAGTTCGAGATGATGGAGCCAATGGGCTCCCCGCCGGGCGTGTCATATTCCTGAATATAGGTGTGCCGATAAAGTCCGCTCTGAATCACTTCAGGCGTATCTTCGAAATCCTGATGCAAGGCCTCTTTGGAAACATCCAGCACCTCAAGTTTCACGTTCTTGCGAAAGTCCGTCCGATCCACCAGAAAGCGCAAGCCACGCCAGGCCGATTCAATCTTCTGGAACTGCGGAGAGTGCATGACAGCATCCAGCTGCCGGCTGATTTTCTGATCCAGGTGATCAATATGGAAATCCAGCAGAGTCTTGTCCAGTCTATCCACTTTTCTGCTGGCATCGGTCACCATGTTGAGGAACACACTGACTGCCCGTGCCATGCGTTCATCGGCCGGTGATTCCGACAGTATGTCGTTATCCTGAAAGGCCTCCAGCGGCCGCGCGCTCTCAATGGGTTTCAGATTGATTTTTTCGCACAGAGCCTCGTACACACTCAAATTCGCAAGCACAACAGTTTCGGTGTTTGTGCCGGAGGAGTCCGCCGCTGATTTTTCATTTCGTTCCATGTCATTTCCCGTCGTGAAGTAGTGAGCAGTAGCTCATTGCAGATGTCTAAGTTCGGATTCAGAATGTGCTATCAGGCATGTCCGGCCGGGATGCCGAGCGGCGTATCAAGCGCCGCGCTCGAATCAACATTGACGGAGGCGATGCGACTCAAATCTCCGCGCAAACTATCGGAAAGAGAATCATCCTTGAGGATTCTTTCCAGCTCGCGCCGGAAGGTGCCGTTGTCGAGCAAATTTGACTTCAGATCGCGCAGCAGATTTCGCATCGCCATCAGGGCCTGTAATTCAGGAATCTGGCGCGCCACCTGTTCCGGAGAAAAATCCCTCATCGACTTGAAATTCAAATGAAACCCCATTTCGCTGCCGTCGCCCGCAAGCGTATTTTCGGCAGAAAATCTGGCCTCGGGATTAATGTCGGCGAGTACCGCATCGAAATTATTTTTATTGATGTTGATCTTCTTGCGCTCATTCAGCGGCGCATTTTCCTTGCCCGCACTGTAGTCGCCCATCACCAGTAATTTGAGCGGAAGCTCAACGCGTTTCCGCGCACCGCCTGTATGCAGATCGAGAGAAATATTGACGCGAGCCTTTGGAATTTCGCGCTGAAAACTGTCTGCCATGGTTTCGCTCCGTAAGAAAAATATTCGTTATAAAAAGTCACCAGCTGCAGCAGTTGACCTCAAATAAAAAAGAAAAAAAATAGAAGGATTTATGTCTTTCATACATATTTTCAAATGCGCTGAAAAGCATGGACAGCGTTGGAACGAGTGGTACAAAATTGCCAGCCTGGATGTCATTCAATGTGAATAAAAAAATCTTTTTCAAGAATCGCTCTGCGCTCCTGATTGACGATTTTTCATGAGCAGGACATCGCGAATCAAGCGCCTCTTTCGCAATATGCGGCAGGGCCTTCTGCATATACTCTTAAGCTCTTCAGTTCGGAATCCATGCGAACATTCAAACCACTTTGGCATGAAGGTGTGGTGCTCACACCTCAGCATTTTCAGCAACAGGAACTCTGGTCACAGTTCAACTCAAGACACTTGTCTTCATTGGCATTGGCGGAACCATGGGGTGTCATCGACGTCCAGGTCGACGAGGAAATGCTCAACGTCGGGCGCCTGAAACTGACGCAGCTGAAACTTCGTTTTTCCGACGGCAGCATCGTCGATACCAGCATCAGCGACGTGCTTCCGGCTGCACGTGATATTGTGCGCGACCTGCCCGCAGAGCAACAGAGCACACTTGTCATTGCGGCGCTTCCGTTGATGAACGCGGAAGGCTCGAATTGCCGCTACGACGAAGAAAAACTAGCGCGACCGCGACGATATCTTCGTGAATTTGTGCGCGTGCCGGATTTCTTCGGAGACGGTATAGAAGAAATAGCCGTACAGCGTCAGGCGGTGCATCTGTTGTTCGATATCGAGAGTCAGGCAGACAGCATTGGCTGCCCCATCTTCCGCCTCGTCCGCAACGCACGCGGTCAGTTCGAAATCGATCACAACTTCATTCCCCCGTGCCTGCGCCTGAGTGCGCACCCACATCACCTGGAACGTATCGCACGTCTGGCAGATATTCTTTTAGCGAAAAGCACCGCACTCTCTGCGAGGCGACGTGAGCGCGTTGATCAGATCGCCGAATTCGGCGTGGCCGATGTTTCACTTTTCTGGCTGCTTCATTGCATCAACACACATTGGCCTGAGCTCAGTTTTCTGCACAGATATTCCGATCAGTCGCCGGAAAAACTCTATGCCTTGCTGGCACGCCTGGCCGGTGCATTGATGACGTTTGGCACCGCCAGCAATCTGTCGGAGCTACCTGCTTATGAGCACGAACGGCAGCAGCAGGTCTTCGGCAAACTGGAAACGCTGATCCGGGAATTGCTGGATGCAATCATTCCGTCTCGGGTGATCCCGATTGGACTAGCGCAAAAAAATGCGACCAGCTGGAACGCGCGCTTCAATGATGAGCGACTGCTGGCCGGCGCCGATTACTACCTGTCGGTGCAGGCGGCAGTTCCTGCTTTCCAACTGATGGAGCAGATCCCCAAATTATGCAAGATCGGCAGCCCCGACGATATTGAACATATCGTCAATGCCGCATTGGCCGGCATTCCGCTGCGCGCCGTGCAGCGCGTTCCGGCCGCGATACCGGTACGGCTGGAAAACCAGTACTTCGCGCTTGATGCGAGCGATCCCGCGCATGCACGCATGCTGGCCGCTCGAGCATGCCAGATCTATCTTCCAGCCTCGCTGCCGGACGCCTCGCTTGAATTATTTGCGGTGCTGCCATCCTGATTTATCGAAACGATCATGCCCAACTTCTCCATTCCCGAACCCTCCATCCGCGCCCTGCTGCGTGATACTGCACTACAGGTTTCATTGCTGGCGCAAGATGCAAAGCCTGCTTCGGTAAGCGAACTGCGCTTGCGCTGCCTGAAACTGGTCGAGGCCTTCGATAAGGCCCTGCAGGAACGTCGGTTCAGTCCCGACGTGATTGGTGATGCGCTCTACGCGCAATGCGGCTTGCTGGACGAGACGGTACTGCGCTATCTCAGTGAGAGCGAAAAATCAGAATGGGATGCAACGCCCCTGCAAGTAGAGCGCTTCAACAACCATGATGCCGGTGAACGGATTTACGAACGCATCGCCTTTCGCATGCGCGAATTGCCGCCGCAACTTGACCTGCTCGAATGCTATAGCACGATACTGGGGCTGGGCTTTCGCGGCCGTTATGCGCGCACCGGCGAGCAAGAGCGCTCTGCCATCATGCGCTCACTGGATGAAATGATATGGAGACTTCGGCCCCGCGCTGAAACCAGCCTGATCGTCAATGCTTCCGGCAAACATCGCCCGGGCGACTGGTTACGCGGCATCTCACCTTGGGCGCTGGCAGCCTCAAGCGCCTTGGCGGCATTGGTGCTGCATCTGATTCTGGGACAGGCGCTCGACCTGCAACTGGCCACGCTGCTGCAGCAGAAATGAGGCGGCAATGAGCAATTCCGGCCTGGCCTATCCGTTGCGCAGCCTGAGCCTGTTTGCCGCCGTCCTGGCGCTATTCGTGCTGTGGGGAATCGCCGATCTGCCGCTGGCATGGGCAGGCCTGATCACGGCAGCAATTCTGGTGAGTACTGCGTGGGTCGTCCTTGCCAGAAGCATGTTGATTCGGCGCATGGTGCAGCGTGGCGATGCCGTACTGCAGACGCTGAACGCGGACACGGCCGATCTCACCGGCAACACGCGCACAAATATGCCCTTGCTGTTAATCATGGGAGATGGACTTCCGCTGCTGTTTTCAGATGACAAGAGCAAAGTTCTGGCATCTGTCCGCGACGGTGCGATCTGGGTTCGAGTCGATCACCTGAAGGATCTGGCGCCACTGGCCTTGACGCTCACCCGCTGGCGCCAGGGAAAATCGCCTGATGCCCTTGTTCTGTCGCTGGCGCCCGCTGTGCACGCTGACCAGGCCGCGCTGATACAAGAGCTGCGACTGATCCGCCAGAGCTGCAACGATGTCTGGCGCAAACTGGGGACGCGGCTTCCGGGTTATCTGGCGGTGTATCAGCGCATGACCCCGCTTAATTCCGAGAAGCAGGACGCAACACCGGCTGACTGGCACAGCGTCTCCAGCGATGTAGCGCTCGATGTGCACACTGCTGCGGTCGCGTTCGAAGCGCTCATGCTGGCGGAAGAATCTTGTACACAGCGCGCCCACGGACAAAAGGAGATCGTATGGCGCACATCGAGTCTGTACCCGCTCATCCAATGGACACGCGATACCGCGCTGAGCACTCTGCAGGATCCGCACTCGGCTGAAAGTCCATGGCCGCTGCATGGCGCAGCCTGGATAGATCTCGGACCGCATAGCAGCGCGAGATCGCCATGGCAGCACCATTTGCGCCACAGCTCTGGTCTGTCCGTACCGGCTTACCCTGCCAGCACCGGCCGATGGCCGTTTCCACGACCACTGATAACAGCGCTGCCGCGACGCTTATGGCTATCGCCTGCAGTCAGGGCTTGCGCGCATGCCGTCGTCATCCTCGCCGCCGCGTGGGCACTGGCAAGCTGGTGCGCCGCTCGTAACAATCACAAGCTCTTGGCGCAAGCGGAGCAGGATCTGGCGCGTTTCGTCCGGACACCGGCAGCCAATGATGCCGCTCGCCGCGACGCTCTGAAGGCTCTGACCGCCGACCGCGATCGGCTGGAGCGCTATCAGCGCACAGGCATTCCCCTGCATCTCAGTGTCGGCATGTATCGCGGCGCAACCGTTCTGCCGTTGCTTGATACGGCAATTGCGTCCTACCAGCCACCGGCTCCGCCTCCTCTGATCGTCACGCTGGACAGCATGTCGCTGTTCGCCTCCGGCCAGGCCAGCCTCAAACCTGGTTCCACGCGCGCTCTGGTCGCCGCACTGGATCTGATCAAGGCCAATCCGGGAAAACACATTCTGGTCGCCGGCCATACCGACAACGTCGGCAGTACGGCGAGCAATCTGCGTCTGTCCATTTTGCGCGCGAGCGCCGTGCGCGACTGGCTGACCGAGGCGGCAGGACTGGCGTCATCGCGCTTTGCCATACAAGGCTATGGAGATAGCCGGCCGATCGCCGACAACCAGACCGAAGATGGACGTGCCATCAATCGCCGGGTTGAAATCACTCTGGTGCCCGACCTGAGCGGGGCCTGAATGCATCGCCTCCATGGAGAGGTTTTTTATGACCGTAGTACTGAACAGGAGTGAAGCATGGCAATTCCAGCATATATGTGGCTCAAGGACGATGGTGGCGCGGACATCAAGGGATCGGTGCGCATCCAGGGGCGCGAAGGCAGCGTCGAAGTAGTCGAATTCGCCCACGGCGTTGAAATCCCCACCGACGGCAATACCGGCAAGCTGACCGGCACCCGCGTACATAAACCGATGAGCTTCGTCAAAGAGTTCGACGCCTCCTCGCCCTATCTTTATAAAGCAGTGACAAGCGGCCAGACACTCAAATCTGTCGAGCTGAAGTGGTACCAGATCGATGACGCCGGCAACGAAAAGGAATATTTCAACATGACGCTGGACGGCGTCAAGGTGGTCGCGGTCACTCCCTTGATGCACAACATCAAGGACCCCGCCCGCGAGAAATACAACCATCTCGAAAACGTCGCGCTGCGCTACGAAAAAATTACCTGGGCCTATAAGGACGGCAACATCATTCATTCCGATAGCTGGAACGAAGGGCGTTAAAACGTTCTGCAATACAGCGGCGGTTTCCCGACCGATATCAAGCCCGGTCGGGAAACCCTCCGCTTTACCTCGCGATGCAATATCCGGACTTGGTTTCGCCGTCTGCATGCAATCGCATACATCCGCTCTTAAGCGAATTTTTCCCATGAATGCCAGCGACGTGTTCAATTATTTGCACAGCGCTCTGCCGCTCTTTCATGATCTGAAACCGTTTCTTGCAACCCACCGAGAAAACAATGAGCGCCGGCCCTTCTCTCTACGACATGCTGCTTGGGCATATCAATGATGTACCGCTGTCCGCGCATGACGACAACACCCTGGAAATCCTCAGCGTCATGGAAAACCTGAGGCGCATCCTCAACACCCGCGCCGGCTCACTCAAGCATCTGCCTGACCTGGGCTTGCCCGATCTCAGCAATATCTACCGCAATCTGCCCGCCTCGGCGCATCTGCTCAAGCGTCAGATGGAAGCTACGCTGCTGATCTATGAACCGCGCATCAAGGGTATAGAAATCGAAGTCTTGCCGGCTGATCCCGGTATGGTGATCAGTTACCTGATGACCTGTCATCTGCGCAAGCGCGGGCTGGTCCGATTCGGCACCCATTTCGAGCCCGCAGGCCGCACTTCCTTGCAATTGCGCTAAACGGAAGCGCCCGGCAAAAATTCACCATCCGAGAGTTTCAAAGACGCAAATGAGGAAGAAACACCACACCAGTTTGTAAATAGGAATTATTACTAATATAATTTGCAACTGGTTCTGGATTTTTCTCGTAGAAATACCGTTTTTGGCGGGAAATTCAAGAAAATCCTCATGCCCCTAACCCCACTACTCTCTTAGAAAAGCTGATCCGCACTCCTATCGTGGCTTCAAGCACATCCCCTCTTCCCGACGCTTTCGAGCACGTCTACAGCAGCCACCACGGCTGGCTGCAGGCATGGCTGTGGCGCAAGATGGGTTCGCACGAAGATGCGGCCGAGCTGGCCCAGGATACGTTTCTGCGCTTGCTGGCTTCACGCGCCAGTGAAAGTCTGCAAGAGCCGCGCGCCTATCTGCGCACGGTTGCGCATGGGCTGCTGGTCAATCACTGGCGCCGGCTGGAGCTGGAGCGCGCCTATCTGGCCGCACTGGCGGCCCGGCCCGAGCAGGAAGAGCCTTCCCCCGAAGAGCGCTCGCTGGTGCTGGAAACCCTGATGCAGATCGATAGCATGCTGGATAGTCTGGCACCACGTGCGCGTCGGGCCTTTCTGCTGTCCCAGCTGGATGGCCTCACCTATGCAGAGATCGCCCTTGAGCTCGGCGTTTCGGACCGCATGGTCAAGAAATACATGGCGCAAGCCATGCTGCAATGCATGTTGCTGGTGCAAGCGTGAGCAATAGTTTGCCGCCGCGCAAAGCAGCAAGCACGACCGCCGTCTCCAAACTCAGGATGATTTCGCCGGCGGGCTCGGCCGCTGCGGTCGCCTCGGTTCCTATTTCCATCGCCCCCTCTTACGAAATCCTGCAGCAAGCCGCTGAATGGTTTGCCCTGCTGCGCTCGGAAGACGCCACCGATGCCGATCAGCGCCGCTGGCAAGTCTGGCTGGAGGCTGCTGCAGTGCATCGCGATGCATGGAAACGGGTGGAAGCAGTCAATGCGCAGTTCAATCTGCTGCCCACGGCAATGACGCCGGACATGCTTTCACGCAAGGGCCAGCAGCGCCGCAAACTGGCCGGCACCCTGGCCTTGCTGGCGATGTCGGCCGGCCTGGGTGGTGGTCTGCTGGGTTCACGCAACGGTCGCAACTATCTGGCCTCGTTCAATGCCGACTACCGCACCGGCGTCGGCGAAACCAGCAAACAGCAACTGACGGATGGCAGCACGCTGTGGCTCAACACCTCCAGCGCGGCAGACGTCGATTACAACGGCAAGCTGCGCCGTATCGTCTTGCGCAGCGGCGAGATTCTGGTCAGGAGTGCACACGATATACAGCAGCCGGCGCGGCCGCTGGTGGTCGATACGGTCGCCGGCCGCCTGCGCGCGCTGGGCACGCATTTCATGGTCAGACCGCAGGACGGCGCGCAGGGCGGCACCTTGCTGGCCGTGTTCGAGGGCGCGGTGCAGATCGAACCGGCCGACGGCGGGCCGGCGCGCATCATCAAGGCCGGGTCGCAGGCGCATTTCGGCGCCGACTGGATTGGCGAGGCCTCGCCCTGCGACGAAAGCATCGCCGCATGGTCGCGCAATCTGCTGATGCCGGACGGCATGCGGCTGGATCAATTCCTGGCGGAACTGGGCCGTTACCGGCGCGGCTATCTGGCTTGCGCGCCCGAAGTGGCGGGACTCAAACTGGTCGGGGTCTACCCGACCAACGATACCGAGCGCGTGCTCAATGTGCTGGAAGCCAGCCTGCCGGTACGCGTGCGGCGCATCTTTCCCTGGTGGGTGACGGTCGAAGCGCGGCCGGCGACAAACTGACCGATATTCCATCGCCTTTCGGGGCGCCTTAGGTATAGCGCTACCGCATCACCCCATTCAGGTTGCATATTCAGTCGCAGCAGCTTGACGCCATTTCTTGAACCAAGGCGCATCCGCTTTTTTTCCAGTTTTTTTAATCATTTTTTTAAATCCGATTCCCCTTTTTGAATCTCGCTTGGCAATGCGGACAGAAGCACTGCCACTACCGAATTCAAAAAAGGACTTTCATGCGCCCGATACGCTCCGCCGCCCCGTTCGAGATGCCGCACCTGCGCCCGCTGGCCCGGTCGATTCGCCTGCTGGCCCTGACGTTTCCCTTGCTGGCGCCGGTCGCCGTGCTGGCGCAGCAGCCTGCCGCGCCGACACCAGCCAGCGCCCTGCGCAGCTATAGCATCGCCGCCGGCCCGCTGGGTCAGGTGCTGCGTCAGTTTGCAGCGGAAGCCGGCATTCTGCTGTCAGCCGATGCCAGCCTGACGCAGGGCAAGACCAGCGCAGGTCTGCGCGCCAGCACCACCGTGCCGGACGGCCTGACGCGTCTGTTGAACGGCACCGGCCTGACGGCGTTAGCGCAGCCTGACGGCAGTTTTGTGATCATGAGCGCCGGCACCCCGGCGGCCTCCGGGCAGTTGCCCGAAATCGCCATCACCAGCGCGCGCGGCGGCGAAGCCGACGGCACTTATCGCGCAGTGCCGAATGCATCCTCGCTGCGTTCCGACGCGTCGTCGCTGGATACCCCGCTGATCGTCAACGTGGTGCCGGCACAGGTGATGAAGGATCAGCGTCCGCGCAATCTGGACGACGCCCTGATCAACGTCAGCGGCATCACTCAGGGCAATACTCTGGCCGGCACGCAGGACACCATCATGAAGCGCGGCTTCGGCGGCAATCGCGATGGCTCGGTTATGCGCAACGGCATGCCGCTGGTGCAAGGGCGTGCGCTCAATGCCACGGCGGAGAGCGTGGAAGTGCTGAAAGGCCCGTCCTCGCTGCTGTACGGGCTGATGGATCCGGGCGGCGTGATCAACATCGCCACCAAAAAACCGCAGCTGGAACGCCATACCTCGATTTCGATGCTGGCGTCGGGCTATGCCGGCGGCCGCGACGGCGGCGCCCTCACGCTGGATACCACAGGCCCGATCTCGGACTCCGGTCTGGCCTATCGCCTGATCGTCGATCGCACCGATGAAAACTACTGGCGCAATTTCGGCCAGCATCAGGAAACCCTGGTCGCGCCTTCGCTGGCCTGGTACGGCAAGGACACGCAAGTGGTGTTCTCCTACGAACAGCGCGAGTTCCTGTACCCCTTCGACCGCGGCACCGCCATCGATCCGCGCACCGGTTCGCCGCTGGCGATCCCGGCCACCCAGCGTCTGGAAGAGCCTTACAACAACATGAAGGGCAGCAGCGAAATGGCGCAGCTGACCGTCGACCATCAGATCAATCAGGACTGGAAGGCGCACATCGGTCTGAGCACCAACCGCGAGGTATACGATGCCAACCAGTTGCGCATCACCGGTCTGAACGCAGCGGCCGGCACGCTCACGCGCAGCAACGACGCCACCCATGGCGCTCTGAGCACCGACAACTACGCCATCGGCTATCTGCAAGGCAAACTCAATCTGGGCGGTCTGCGCAATGATGTCCAGATCGGCGCCGACATCGAATACCGCAAGATCTACCGTCAGGATCTGCTGCGCCAGACCGTGTCCGGCAGTTTCAACTACCTCAATCCGGTGTACGGCTCGCTGAGCCCCTCGACCACGGTCTCTGCGACCGACAGCGATCAGACCGATCTGCTGCACAACAAGTCGCTGTTCTTCCAGGATTCGCTGTATCTGAACGACAAGTGGATTCTGGTGGCCGGTCTGCGCTATCAGGATTACAGCCAGCTGGCGGGTCGCGGGCGCCCGTTCAAGGCCAACACCGACCTGAGCGGCGACAAATTCCTGCCGCGCGCCGGCGTCATCTACAAGTGGGACGACAAACTGTCGCTCTACGCCAGCTACACCAGGTCGCTGAAGCCAACCTCAAGCATTGCGCCGCTGTCCAGCGGCGTGGTGATCGATTCGGCAATGGCGCCGGAAGAAGCCACTTCCTGGGAAGCCGGCGTCAAGTATGAGGTCGCCACCGGTCTGAGCGGCAGCGTTGCGGTGTTCAACATAGCCAAGAAGAACGTGCTGGTGTCGCAGTTCAACGCCGCCACCAATCTCACCGACTGGCGCACCTCGGGCGCAGCACGCTCGCGCGGCATCGAGTTCGACGTCACCGGTCAGCTGAGCCGCAAACTGAGCATCATCGCCAGCTATGCCTACATCGATGCCAAGACCACCGAGGATCCGCTGTACGCCGGTCTGCGCCTGTGGAACGTGGCCAGACAAACCGCCGCACTAAGCCTGGCCTACGACCTCGGCCCTGTCTTTGGCAACGACAAGCTGCGGGTCGGCGGCGGCGCGCACTATGTGGGCGACCGTCCAGGCGATTCAGCCAACAGCTTCAAGCTGCCTTCGTACACCGTGGCCGACGCCTTCGCGACCTACGACACCACGATCCGCGGCCAGGCCGTGAAATTCCAGCTCAACGTCAAGAACCTGTTCAACCGCACTTACTACACCTCCAGCGCCAACCAATACTTCGTCTCCATGGGCGATGCCCGCCAGATTTCCTTGATGACCACGCTGGAGTTCTGAGCATGACGCCCTTCAGCATGGCTTCGCCGGTCTGTACGCCGGCGCGCAGCGCATGGCCGCGCCGGTTGCTGGCGACGGTAGCCTTGCTGGCAGCCGCTTACACCTGTGCCGCCGATACCGCCACAAACGCCAATGCCAACGGCAATCCCATGCCGGGCGCCACCGTCAGCAGCAGCGTGCTGCCCGGCAGCGGCCATAGCTGGGGCTTCGGCGCACTCGATCCGACCCGCCCTTATCTCTTCATCGCGCGCCGCGAAAACGGCCTGAGCGTATTCGATACCGAACGCCGGCAACTGGTGAAGACCATTGCCGGCAGCGCCGGCGCCAATGCCGTGGCGTTCGCACCTGCGCTGGACCGCGCCTACGCGGTCAACATGGATGGCTCGCTGAGCATCATCCGCCTGTCCGATCTGAGCCTGTTGCGGCGAATCGCTGTCGACGACGGCAATCTGAACAATCTGGTCTACGACGGCATCAGCCGCAAGCTGCTGCTGACCGGCGGCCGCCGCGAAAAACGCTCGGCCGTCTATCAGTTCGATCCGCTCAGCGAACGCATTTCGCTCAAACGTGAATTCGACGCCGGCAAGTTCGATGCCCCGCTAGCTCTGGCCGACGGCAGCATGCTGGTGCCGCTGCGCGACGAAGGCCAGGTGATGCGAATCTCCGCCGCAACGCTGGAGCCGCTGCCAGGCTGGGCCGGCAAGCAATTCGCCGGCTGCGAACATCCGAGCGCGCTGGCCGCTGATGAAAAACTGGGCCGTCTGTTCATCGCCTGCCGCGGCAAGGCGCCGCAACTGATCGTCGCCGACCTCAACAGCGGCGACGCCATTGCGAAGCTGCCGACCACGCCCGCCATCAATGCGCTGGCCTGGGATGCCGCACGCCGGCAGTTATTGATCCCCAGCGGCATCGCCGCCAGTCTCAGCATCGTGCAGCAAGAGCTTGCCGGCGGCGTCGAACGCTATCGCACGCTGGGCTACATCGGCACCCGGCCGTGGGCGCACAACATGACTTACGACGCCGTACACGGCGTGGCGCATCTGTTCACCATGGATTTCACGCAAGCCGCGCCGGATGCCGCCGGCCACAAGCAGGACCCGATTTTTCACGCAGACAGCTTCACGGTTCTCAGCATTTCCCTGAACCAGCCATCGCGCTGATCGCCGTCCGGCGATCTCCACCTGCCGGGGCTCGCGCTCCGGCTATTCCATTTCAGACCTGCCTTCGTCCTCTGGAGAATCAATGAAGAAATCCGTCCTGCCGCGCCCGCTACCGCTGGTGCTTGCCCTGCTCGGCGCCTGGAGCCTCAGCTCCGCTGCGCCGGCCCAGACCACTCAGACCAGCCAAACCAATCAGACCTCCGATACCGCAATCGCCGCTCAATCCGAGGATGCTGCGGCCCTGCCGACCATCACCGTGAGCGACGACAAGGGCAGCGCTTTTGCCCCGGCCACTGCGCAAGTCGGCCCCTATCGCGGCGCCAGCCTGCATGACGTGCCGGCCACCGTGAATGTGATTTCGCGCGAGTTGCTCGATGCGCAAGGCGCGATCGGTCTCCACGATGCGCTGCGCAACGTCGCCGGCGTAGTGCGCCAGCAGCAGAGCGGCATCGCCTACGATCAGATTTCGATACGCGGCATCAATCTGGATAACCGCGCCAGCTACATGTTCAACGGCGTGCTCCCGTTCGACAACAACCTGCCGATTCCGATGGAAGACAAGGAGCGCATGGAAGTGCTGAAAGGCGCGGCCGCCTTGTACTACGGCTTCATCACGCCGGGCGGCATCGTCAACATGGTGACCAAGCGCGCCGGCAGCACACCGGTCACGGCGCTGAAGCTGAGCACCGACAATAACGGCAGCACCACCGCCCACGTCGACATCGGCCGCCGCTTCGGCGAGAACCAGCAATTCGGCCTGCGCATCAACGCCGTCACCAACAACGTGCATACGCCTGTGGACAACGACAACGGCTATCGCCGCATGTTCAGCGCCGCCTTCGACTGGAAGGTGAACAATCAGCTGACTCTGAAATACGATGCCGAATTCATCAAGGCCAAGGTCACCGAACAGGCGGCCGTGGTGCCGCAAGCCGCAGTCAACGGCGTGATCACGCTGCCCTCGATCCCCGATCCCTCGAAATTGCTGTCGATGAGCGACAAGGCCACGATCTCCGATGCGCAGACGCATCTGCTGCAGGCCGAATACGCCTTCAACGACAACTGGAGCGGCCGTCTCAGCCTCGGCCAGTCGAAGACCCACCGCGACCGCTGGCTGTGGATCTTCGACAACTACAACGTCAACACCGGCGCCGGCACCGTCTACGGCGCCGATCAGGTCGGCCAGATCTACACCAATCAAAACGTGCGCGCCGAAGTCAACGGCCTGTTCAGCACCGGCTTTATCAAGCACGACCTGCTGGTGGGCGCCAGCCAGAACCGGCTGTATCAGCCGAGCTTCTACACCTACATGTATCGCGCCTCGCAAAACCTGTACAACCCGATCGAAGTGAGCACCCTGATCCGCTCGCCGACCGGCACCAAGAGCACGCTGCGCGACCGTGGCTTCAACGAACAGACCATCCGCGACACCGGCGTGTACGCCATGGACCGCATCAGCCTGAGCGAGCAATGGCAGGTAGTGGGCGCGCTGCGCTACGGCCAGTACACCATCGACCAGCTCAGCACCGCGCGCTACTCGACCAGCGCCACCACGCCCTCGCTCAGCCTGATTTACAAGTTGACGCCAAAGACCAGTTTCTACGCCAGCTATGTCGAAGGTCTGGAGTCCGGCGGCACTGCGCCGACCACCGCCACCAATGCCGGCCAATCGCTGCCGGCGGCGGTCAGCCGCCAGAAGGAGCTGGGCGTGCGCACGCAATTGCTGGACGGCCTGCAAGCCTCGACGTCGGCCTTTGAAATCAGCCAGCCGTCGGCCGGCAGCGACAGCAGCAATCTGTATTCGCTCAACGGCAAGCAACGCATACGCGGTCTGGAAATGTCGCTGCAGGGCGACCTGACGCGCAATCTGTCGCTGGTGGCCTCGCTGATGCTGCTGGATGCGCAGATCACGCAATCGACTACCGCCGGCCTGATCGGCAAGACGCCGGAAAACACGCCGCAACGTACCGGCAATCTGTTCGTGAATTACCGCGTGCCGGGCATCGAAGGTTTCTCGGTCAGCGCCGGTGCGCTGGCGATGGGCGCGCGCCCGGTCAACGATCAGAATCAGGCCTTCATCGGCGGCTACACCACCTACAACGCCGGCCTGCGCTACCAGACCCGCGTGTTCGGCACGAAGACCACCTTCCAGGCCAATATCGAAAACCTGAGCGACAAGCGCTACTGGAGCGCCGCCGGCAGCGGCCAGCTGGCAGTCGGCATGCCGCGCACCATCACGCTGTCTTCCAACTTCGAGTTCTGATGCCCTTTTCGTCTATCCAACCAGGAGTCATCCATGCAATTTATGCAATCTATGCGATTGATGTCTGATCTGATTGCGCGCAGCGCTTGCCTGCGTGCATCAAAAACTGCTCTGTCCTCCGCACTGCTTGCGGTGCTGCTCGGCCTGTTGAGCATGGCCCCGGCCGGCCATGCCATGGCGGCCGACAACTCGGCCGTGGCCGGCAAGCGCATCCTGTATGTGACGCGTCTCAAGCTGGCCGCCGACGCCAGCGAGCGCCATAAGGAGCTGCAGCAAAAGGGCCTTGCCAGCGACGCCAAGGTACGCAGTCATCTGGAAGCCATGGGCGCCAGCGTGACCCTGGCCGACCAGAGCGCAGCGCCGGCCGATGCCGAAAAATATGATCTGGTGGTCTTGTCCTCGGTGGTGCAATCGCGCGAGCTGGCCGACACCGCCTACAAGAATGTGCGCGTGCCGCTGCTGACCTGGGAAAACGATCTCTACGATTCGCTGCGCCTGACCGGCCGTCATAAAGGCGAGGTCTACGGCGAGGTGGAGAAAGAGCATTACATCCGCATCGTCAACGCGCCGCACCCGATGGCGGCCGGTCTGCCCAACGGCAAGACCTATGTCTATCCGCGCGACACCTCGATGGGCTGGGGCACGCCGGCGCGCAGCGCGATCGTGATCGCGACGCTGCCGGGCGAGCTGGATAAGGCCGTGATCTTCGGCTACGAAAAAGGCGCAACCATGGATTACGACTTCGTGGCGCCGGCGCGCCGCGTTGCCTTCTTCCTCGACAATCTGACTTTCGACCAACTGACGCCCATCGGCCTGCAACTGTTCGACGCCGCCGTCAACTGGGCCTTGACTGCGCCGCCTGCGATGAGGAACTAGGCATTCTGCAAGGCGCTGAAAAGAAAAAGCCCGAACGCATGAATCGTCCGGGCTTTTTTCAGCGCCGCATTTCAGGCGCTGCATTTCAGGCGCTACACCGCCAGCCACGGTGGCGCCGCCTCTTTCACGTCGATCTTTTTGGGAATCAGCTTCAGATCGAGGAAGGTGTCGGCGATCAGCTGCTGCTCCGCCAATATCGACTTGGTGATCGCTTCGGTGCCGAAGCTGGAGCGGCCGACCATGATGTCCACCACCGGCTTCGGCAAGCCGAGCACGCCGGATAATTCCGCAGACAAGGCGCCGCGATTGGCATTGGCCCAGACGTCGATCTGATTAAGTTCGTCGATGATGATATTGAGCACGTCGCTATTCTTTTGCGCGTAGTCCCTCGACGAAAAATAATAGGCGCGGTTTTTCACCACGCCCTTGGCATCCGCCAGGATGCGCGCCGACAGGGTGTTCTGCGCAGCCGCCAGGTAAGGCTCCCAGATCGCCCAGGCATCGACCGAGCCGCGCTCGAACGCGGCCCGCGCGTCAGCCGGCGAGAGCCAGACCGGCGTCACGTCGGCGTAGTGCAGCCCGGCCTTTTCCAGCAGTTTGACCAGAAAATAATGGACGTTGGAGCCCTTGTTCAAGGCGATTTTCTTGCCCTTCAGATCGGCCACGTTCCTGATTGCAGAGCTGCCCGGCACCAGCACGCCTTCGACTGAGGGACGCGGCACGGTGGCGGCAACATAGACCAGCGGCGAACCTGCCGCCTGCGAGAAAATCGGCGGCGCTTCGCCGACATCGCCGAAGTCGATGGAACCGACACTGAGCGCCTCCAGTTGCACCGGCCCCGCAGAAAACTCTATCCATTTGATCGCCACGCCCAGCGGCGCCAGACGCTTCTCCAGCGTGCCGCGCCCCTTCAGCAAACTGAGCAGGCCTTTCTGATAGCCGACGCGCAGCTCGCGCGAGGTCGATGCAGCGAAGGCCGATGAGGCCGACAAGTACAACGGCGCCAGCGCCGCAACCCCTGCCAGACCGGCGACTTGAACACTTCTCGACAGGAGCGTGCGACGCGACTTGTTAGTGAGATCCTTGGGATTCGCTGGCTTGCCTTTGGGCTGATTCATTGAGGTAGATCCTGATGTTTGATTGACGGTTGGCGGATCAGTATAGAAGTCCGGCTCATCCGACAAAACGAAGGATTTGCTCAATCGATATGCGCTTTTTGCGCTACATGCCGTACCGCCCGGCTGCGGCAAATCGCTGCCGGAATGAAAAAAGCCCGGACGGCTGAAACCGTCCGGGCTTTTTACATGTTGCGGCGCATCCGAAGATTCAGTCCGCATTCGCTGCAGACATGAACCTCAGCAAGATCAGCGCTTCAGTTGCGACAGATCGCGCACCGCGCCACGGTCGGCCGAGGTGGTCAGCGCCGCATAGGCTTGCAGCGCCTGCGAGACGAAGCGCTCGCGATTGACCGGCTGCCATGCATCGCCGCCGCGTGCTTCCATCGCTGTGCGACGTTGCGCCAGCTCGTCGGCCGACACGCGCAGGTTGATGGTGCGGTTAGGGATGTCGATGTCGATCATGTCACCCTCTTCCACCAGACCGATGGCGCCGCCTTCGGCCGCTTCCGGCGAAGCGTGGCCGATCACCAGACCGGAGGAACCGCCGGAGAAACGACCATCTGTGAACAGCGCGCAGGCTTTGCCCAGACCTTTGGACTTGATGTAGGACGTCGGATACAGCATTTCCTGCATGCCGGGACCGCCCTTGGGGCCTTCGTAGCGAATGATGACGACGTCGCCGGCATGCACGGTGTCGCCCAGAATGCCTTCCACCGCTGCGTCCTGGCTTTCGAACACGCGCGCCTTGCCGGAGAACTTGAGGATGCTTTCATCCACGCCGGCGGTCTTCACGATGCAACCCTTTTCGGCGATGTTGCCGTACAAGACCGCCAGGCCGCCATCCTGCGAATACGCGTGTTCGCGATCGCGGATGCAACCATTGCTGCGATCCAGATCGCTTTCTTCATAGCGCTCTTCCTGCGAGAACGCTGTCTGGGTCGGCACGCCGCCCGGTGCGGCACGGAACAGCTTGTGCACCGCCGGGTCGCTGGAAACGCGGATGTCGTATTTCTCGATCGCCTCGGCCAGGGTCTTGCTGTGCACGGTGGGCCGCGAAGTGTCGAGCAGGCCGGCGCGGGCCAGCTCGCCCAGAATCGAGATGATGCCGCCGGCGCGGTGCACGTCTTCGATGTGGTACTTGTTGGTCATCGGCGCGACCTTGCACAGGCAAGGCACATTGCGCGAGATGCGGTCGATGTCGGCCATGGTGAATTCCACCTGGGCTTCATGCGCGGCGGCCAGCAGGTGCAGCACGGTGTTGGTCGAACCGCCCATGGACACGTCCAGGGTCATGGCGTTTTCCCAGGTGGCCTTGGTGGCGATATTGCGCGGCAGGATGGAATAGTCGTCCTGCTCGTAGTGGCGCCTGGCCAGATCCACGATCACGCGGCCGGCGTTCAGGAACAGTTCCTTGCGGTCGGCGTGGGTGGCGACGATGGTGCCGTTGCCCGGCAGCGACAGACCCAGCACTTCGGTCAGGCAGTTCATCGAGTTGGCGGTGAACATGCCGGAGCAGGAGCCGCAGGTCGGGCAGGCCGAGCGCTCGACTTCGGCAACGTCGGCGTCGGAGATATTGCTGTCGCCGGCCTGGATCATGGCGTCCACCAGATCGAGCTTGATGATCTTGCGGTCGTTGTTGACCACCTTGACCACCTTGCCGGCTTCCATCGGACCGCCGGACACGAACACCACCGGGATGTTCAGTCGCATCGCGGCCATCAGCATGCCCGGTGTGATCTTGTCGCAGTTGGAGATGCAGACCATCGCATCGGCACAGTGGGCGTTGACCATGTATTCCACCGAGTCGGCGATCAGGTCGCGCGACGGCAGCGAATACAGCATGCCGCCGTGGCCCATGGCGATACCGTCATCGACGGCGATGGTGTTGAACTCCTTGGCCACGCCGCCCGACTTTTCGATCTCGCGCGCCACCAGTTGGCCCAGATCCTTCAGGTGCACGTGACCCGGCACAAATTGCGTGAAGGAATTGACGACGGCGATGATCGGCTTGTCGAAATCGCCGTCTTTCATGCCGGTGGCGCGCCACAGCGCGCGGGCGCCGGCCATGTTGCGGCCCTGGGTGGTGGTATGGGAACGGTAGGTTGGCATGGTGGGTGTCTCCTCAGAGATGCAAGAAATTGAAGAAAAAATCGGTCGGCGCTGTGCAAAAAATCAGCAAATCAAAAGCAAACTCAGCAGCAAGGGCGCAAGGGTGCCGTGAGCGTAACTGCTTGTCCAATATATTATTCAATGGCTTTTAATTCATATTGCATATGATTGATCGATATTTCGCGCAGGCCTGTGCCGGCCAGGCTGACAAAAATGTCATATTGAAGTCAGCCTGAAGTTGAGCAGCGGCTCGTAAAGTAGCAAGCGTGCCAATGGACGGGCTGCACATCCACGCTGCCCGGCCGTTCTTTCGATTTGCCAACCAGTGTGCCCTATGGTCGTCCAGCCTCGCAGTACTTCAGCCAGACAATCCGCCCGTCATTTCGCTCTGCCAAAAACCACAAGTCCCTTCCGCGCCAGGCTGGGTAACTTGAGCATACCGACGGCGGTGTTGCTGTTGACCTTGCTCGCCGGCTGCGCCGTCGGCCCCGACTACGCCAGGCCGCAGCTTGATCTGCCCCTGGCCTACAAGGAGGCCGGACCATGGAAAAACGCCACGCCCGGACAGATCGACAGTAATCAGCACTGGTGGGAAGCCTTCGGCGACCCGGTTCTGAATGGCCTGATCGTGCAAGCGAATCAGGCCAATCAGAACATCCGCCAGGCCGAGGCCCAGTACCGGCAGGCGCAGGCCACCGCCCAGCTGGCGCGCGCCAGCCTGTGGCCGACCGTCGGCATCTCGGCCGGCCCCAGCCGCGCCCGCACCAATTCCGCCACCACCGGCAGCCGCCTGACCGACACTTACAGCGCCGGCCTGAACGCCTCCTGGGAAGCCGACGTCTGGGGCAAGCTGCGGCGCTCGGCCGAATCCGGCGACGCCTCCGAACAGGCCAGCGCCGCCAGCCTGGCCGCCGCGCGCCTGAGCATTCAGGCCACGCTGGCGCAGGATTATCTGCAATTGCGCGTGACCGACCTGCAAAAAGACTTGTATGCGCGCACCGTCGCCGCCTACACCCGTTCGCTGCAACTGACGCAGAGCCAGTATCAGGCCGGCGTCACCTTGCGTTCCGATGTGGCGCAAGCAGAGACCCAACTGCGCTCGGCACAGGCGCAACTGATCGACCTCGACGCCACCCGCAATCAGCTGGAACACGCCATCGCCATCCTCACCGGACAGGCGCCGGCCAGCTTCACGCTGGCGCCGCTGCCGTCCAGGCTGACAACCGAGGATGCCGACAACAGCAATCCGCAGCAGGCGCTGACCGACATCAAGCTGCTGCAGGTCGCGCTGCCTGAAATCCCGACCGGCCTGCCCTCCAGCCTGCTGGAGCGGAGACCCGACATCGCCAATGCCGAACGGCTGGCGGCTGCCGCCAACGCCAACATCGGCGTGGCGCGCGCAGCCTACTTTCCTTCGCTGACGCTGAACGCCAGCGGCGGCTACAACAGCGTCGCCTTCGGTCAGTTGTTCGATACCCCGAGCCGGGTCTGGTCGCTGGGCGCAACCCTGGCGGCGACCTTGTTCGACGGCGGCGCCCGCAGCGCGCGCAATGCTCAGGCCGACGCCGCCTTTGACGCCTCCGTTGCGCAGTACAAGCAAACCGTACTGGGCGGCCTGCAGGAAGTCGAAGACAACCTCTCCACGCTACGCGTGCTCGATCAGGAAAACGCAGTGCAGGCGCAAGCCGTCAGCGCCGCCCAACTGGCGCAGCGGCTGGCGATGAGCCAGTACCGCGCCGGCACTGCCACTTATCTGTCGGTCGTCACCACGCAGGCCACGGCGCTGACCAATCAGCGCACCGCGGTGCAATTGCTGGGCCGCCAGCTGGTCGCCAGCGTGGCGCTGATCAAGGCGGTCGGCGGCGGCTGGCAGGCCGCACCTGACAAGCTGCCGCCGCAGGCCGATGCCGCCGCTCAGGCGACTGCCACGCAGCCGCGCTGAGCCATCAGCGCACTTTCACGATTTCGCTCCCGACTATCCAACCAACGAGTTTTCGGATGACAACCCAGTTCTCTAGCAAGCCCGGCGCCATCGCCTCAGCCTCAGCCCTTGTCATTGCTCTCGCGGCCGGCGGCGGCTGGTTCTTCGTGCAGCGTGCGCATGCCGAAAAAGCCCCGGAAAAGCCACAGACGCCGCCGGTCTCAGTAACCACGGTGCGCGTGCAACAGCGCGATGTGCCGCTGTACCTGAACGGCGTCGGCACCGTCACCGCCAACGCCAGCGTGACCGTCAAAGCGCGCATCGACGGCCAGCTGGACAAAGTCGCCTTCACCGAAGGCCAGGATGTGAAAGCCGGCCAGTTGCTGGCGCAGATCGATCCGCGCGCGCTGCAGGCGCAACTGGCGCAGGTTGAAGCACAAAAGGCCAAGGACGCGGCAACGCTGGCCAATGCCCGCCTCGATCTGCAACGCTACACCGGCCTGCGTCAGCAGGACGCCGCCACGCAACAGCAGCTGGATACGCAAAAGGCGCTGGTGTCGCAGCTGGAAGCCTCGGTCAAGACCGATGAAGCGCAAATCAGCTACGCCAAAGTGCAGCTCGGCTACACCACCATCAATGCGCCGATCAGCGGCCGCGTCGGCGCTCGTCTGGTGGATGCCGGCAATATCGTGCATGCCGCCGACGCCAACGGTCTGGTGGTGATCAACCAGATCGATCCGATCACCCTGGTGTTCACGCTGCCGGAAGAAGCCGTGCCGGCCATCAACCGGGCCCAGCTGGACGCCCAGCACCCGCTCAAGGTCACCGCCTACGCGCGCACCTCGCAAGAGGCGCTGGCCACCGGCAAGCTGATCCTGCTCAACAATCAGATCGACACCACCAACGGCACGGTGCAACTGAAGGCGCGCTTTGAGAACGGCAAGCATGCGCTGTGGCCGGGCCAGTACGTCAACGTCAAGCTGCAGATGGCCGAACGCGGCGCCGCGCTGACATTGCCGGCGGCCGCCATTCAGCGTAACCAGCAAGGCACTTACGTCTACATCATCGACGAAGAAAGCAGCGCCCGCATGCAGCCGGTCAAGGTCGAGCGGATTCAGGACAGCATCGCCGTGCTGGCCGACAACAGCGGTCTGAATCAGGATCAGCGCGTGGTGCTGGACGGCCAGTACAAGCTGAAGCCGGGCTCGCGCATCGTTGAGAACAAGCCTGCAGCGGCTCCTTCAGCTCCGTCAGCTCCTTCAGCATCCGCAGCCGACGCGAAAGGAAGCGCCAAGTGAGCGTCTCCGCCGCCTTCATCAAACGTCCCATCGGCACTACGCTGCTGGCCATTGCGATTCTGCTGGTCGGCGTCGCGGTGTGGCCGCTGCTGCCGGTAGCGCCGCTGCCGCAGGTCGATTTTCCGACCATCCAGGTCTCCGCCAGTCTGCCCGGCGGCAACCCCGAGACCATGGCCTCCAATGTGGCGCAGCCGCTGGAGCGTCAGTTTTCGCTGATCGCCGGCCTGACCCAGATGACCTCGCAGAGTTCGCTGGGCAATACCCAGATCACGCTGCAGTTCGATCTCAACCGCAACATCGACGCCGCTGCGCTCGACGTGCAGGCCGCCATCAACGCCTCCAGCGGCCAGTTGCCGGCCAATCTGCCGAACCCGCCGACCTTCCGCAAGATCAACCCGGCCGATTCGCCGATCATGATCATGTCGGTGCAGTCGGACGCGCTGCCCCTGACCGAGGTCAATGACTACGCCGACAACATCCTGGCGCAGCAGATTTCGCAGATCACCGGCGTCGGCCTGGTCAACGTCAACGGCCAGCAAAAACCGGCGGTGCGGATTCAGGTCGATCCGGCCAAGATCGCCACGCTGGGCATCAGCCTGGAAGATATCCGCGGCGTGATCGCCACCACCACCGTCAATCAGCCCAAGGGCACGGTGGATGGCGCGCGCCAGAGTTTCACGGTGTACACCAACGACCAGTTGCTGAAGGCCTCGCAATGGAACGACATGGTGCTGGCCTACCGCAACGGCGCGCCTGTCCACGTGCGCGACATCGGCGTGGCGGTGGACGGCCCCGAGAACAACAAGATCGCCGCCTGGGCCTTTGCCGGCGCTGCGGCTGAAGGCGACCGTCCGACCAATGGCCGCTCCATCGTGCTGGCCATCACCAAGCAGCCGGGTGCCAACGTGATCGAAACCGTGGGCCGCATCAAGGCCGCGCTGCCGCGTTTGCGCGCGGCGATTCCGGCCAGCGTGCATGTCAACACCCTGATCGACCGCACCCAGACCATCCGCGCCTCGGTGGAAGACGTCGAGTTCACCCTGATCCTGACCATCGCGCTGGTGGTGATGGTGATCTTCGTGTTCCTGCGCAACGTCGCCGCCACGCTGATCCCCAGCGTGACGGTGCCGCTGGCGATCATGGGCACGGCGGCGGTCATGTTTCTGGTCGGCTTCAGTCTCGACAATCTGTCGCTGATGGCGCTGACGATTGCGGTCGGCTTCGTGGTTGATGACGCCATCGTGATGCTGGAAAACATCTATCGCTACGTGGAAGAAGGCATGTCGCCGATGGAAGCCGCGCTCAAGGGCTCGGGCGAAATCGGCTTCACGATCATCTCGATCTCGGTCTCGCTGGTGGCGGTGTTCATTCCGCTGCTGCTGATGGGCGGCATCGTCGGCCGCCTGTTCCGCGAGTTCGCGGTGACGGTGACGCTGACCATCGGCGTGTCGGTGATCATCTCGCTGACGCTCACGCCCATGCTCTGTTCGCGCTTCCTCAGAAACACCCACGGCGAGCAGCACGGCAAGATGTATCAACTGTTCGAACGCTTTTTCGATTCCATGCTGAACGGCTACAAGCGCGGTCTGGATCTGGTGTTCAAGCATCAGTTCATCACGCTGCTGACCTTCATCGCCACGGTGGCGGTGACGGTGGTGCTGTTCATCATCATCCCCAAGGGCTTCTTCCCGCAGCAGGACAACGGCGTGATCGCCGGCTTCGCCGAATCGGCGCAGGACACCTCCTCCGCCGCCATGCGCGAGCGGCTGCTGAAGGTGGCCGATATCGTGCGGCGCGATCCGGATGTGACCGGCTTCGCCATGAGCGCCGGCGCCACCACCTTCAACACCGGCAATTTCTTCATCGCGCTCAAGCCCAAGGACGAAGGCCGCGAACTCAACGCCGACCAGATCATCGCGCGCCTGCGGCCGCAGGTGGCCAAGGTGCAAGGCATCAATCTGTTCATGCAGGCCAGCCAGGACATCAACGTCGGCGGCCGTCTGTCCCGCACGCAATATCAATACACGCTGACCGACTCCAATCTGGACGAACTCAATGTCTGGGCGCCGAAACTGGTGGAGCGCTTCCGTCAGCTGCCGCAACTGGCCGACGTCGTCTCCGATCAGCAGAACGCGGCGGCCACGGCCACCATCACCATTGACCGCGCACGTGCTTCCAGCTTCGGCATCTCGCCTTCGCTGATCGATGCCACGATCTATGACGCCATCGGCCAGCGTCAGGTGGCGCAGTATTTCACCCAGATCAACAGCTATCACGTGGTGCTGGAAGTCACGCCCGAACTGCAGCAGGACACCGCGCTGTTCGAGAAACTCTATCTGACCTCGCCGCTGACCGGCCAGCAGGTGCCGCTGTCGACCTTCGTCAAGATCGACACCACCAAGACCGCGTATCTGTCGATCGCGCACCAGAGCCAGTTCCCGGCGGTGACCATTTCCTTCAATCTGGCGCCGGGCGTGGCGCTCGGTCAGGCGGTCGATCTCATCCAGAAGACGCAAGCGGACATGGGCGTGCCGACCACGCTGACCGGCGCCTTCCAGGGCACCGCCAAGGCCTTCGGCGATTCGCTGTCGTCGCAGCCTTACCTGATCGCCGCCGCGCTGATTGCGGTGTATATCGTGCTCGGCCTGCTGTATGAAAGCTATATCCATCCGCTGACGATTCTCTCCACCCTGCCCTCGGCCGGCGTCGGCGCGCTGCTGATCCTGATGGCCGGCGGCTACGATCTCAGCGTGATCGCCCTGATCGGCATCATCCTGCTGATCGGCATCGTCAAGAAGAACGGCATCATGATGATCGACTTCGCGCTGACCGCCGAACGCGAAAAAGGCATGAAGCCGGAAGACGCCATCTATCAGGCCTGCCTGCTGCGTTTCCGGCCGATCATGATGACCACCATGTGCGCCCTGCTGTCGGGCCTGCCGCTGATGCTGGGCCACGGCGCCGGTTCCGAGCTGCGCCGGCCGCTGGGCTACGCCATGGTCGGCGGCCTGGTGCTGTCGCAGGCGCTGACGCTGTTCACCACGCCGGTGGTGTATCTGTATCTGGACCGCGCCCACTATTGGTACATGAACAAGAAGGAAGCCCGGGCCGCGCGCAAACTGGAGAAGGCGGGCAAGTCCGGAAAAACCGCTCAAGTAAGCCATGCCGGAGAATCGCCGCCGTTATAAAATCGCGCAATGCCGCAGCCGGACAATTCGTTCCGGCACGGCCCGTGGAGACCGCATGAAAATCCTGATCGTCGAAGATGAGCAAAAGATGTCCGACTACCTGTGCAAGGGCCTGACCGAACAAGGCTGCGCAGTCGATCTGGCGTCCAACGGCATCGACGGCCAGCATCTGGCGATCCAGCACGACTACGATGTGATCGTGCTGGACGTGATGCTGCCGGGTCTCGACGGTTTTTCGGTGCTGCGCTCGCTGCGCACCGTGAAGCAGACGCCGGTGATCATGCTGACCGCGCGCGACAGCGTGGAAGACCGCATCAAGGGCCTGCATGACGGCGCCGACGATTATCTGATCAAACCGTTTTCCTTCCTCGAACTGCTGGCGCGCCTGCAGGCACTGACGCGTCGCGGCCGTGCGCAGGAGCCGGCGCAACTGCGCATCGGCGATCTGCAGATCGATCTGATGAGCCGCAAGGCCTTCCGCAACGGCACCCGCATCGACCTCACCGCCAAGGAATTCGCGCTGCTGGCGGTGATGGCGCGGCGCCAGGGTGAAATCCTGTCCAAGACCGCCATCGCCGAACTGGTGTGGGACATGAATTTCGACAGCAACACCAATGTGGTCGAAGTCGCCATCAAGCGCCTGCGCGCCAAGATCGATGCGCCGTTCGGCCAGAAACTGCTGCACACCATACGCGGCATGGGCTATGTGCTGGAACCGCGTGCGGTCAGCGGCGAGCTGGACGACTGAGATGGACATGCATCCGCCTGCGGGCGCTTCCGGCAATGCCTCTGCGGCAGAAAATCCAAGCGATGCCGCTTCGCCTGCCTCGGCCGCATCGACCGGCAAACCAGGTCTGCTGCAGAGACTGACTGCGCGCCATTCCATCACCGCGCGGCTGGTGTGGATGTCGGCCGCCTCGGCGCTGTTCATCTTCGCGCTGACCGGCGCCGTGCTGTACACCGTGCTCAAGGGCGAATTGCTGCGGCATGAACGCGACGGCCTGCTGACCACCGTCAACGACATCAGCTACATGGTGTCGCGCGCCGGCACCACCGACCGCTGGGGCCGTGTGCAGCTCAAGCTGGATACCCTCTCGCAATCCGATCCGCGCGTCAGCTTCTGGGTCACCAGCGACGATCCACGCTTTCGTTACGGCGACATCAGCCGCCTCAAGGACCTGAGCTACGACGCCGTCAACGTCGGTCTGCAGCATGTGGAAGGCAAGGAGTATCCGCTGCACACCATGACCAAGGTGCTGATGCCGCTGGACGAGCGACCCGAAGTCAAGCTGACGGTCGGCATCGACACCGAACCCTATTTCGAAATGCGCCGCACTTTCCTGATCGCCACCACCAGCCTGTCGCTGCTGGGCATCATGCTGGCGATCCTGTTCAGCTACTGGATCGCGCGGGCCGGGCTGGCGCCGCTGCGCAGGATGTCGCAAGGGGCCAAGACCTTCAGCCCCAAGACGCTCTCCAAACGCATGGAGGTCGATGCGCTGCCGGGAGAGTTGTCGGATCTGGCACAGGCCTTCAACGGCGCGCTGGAGCGCATCGAATACGCCTACACCCAGCTCGAAGCCTTCAACGCCGACGTCGCCCACGAGCTGCGCACGCCGCTGGCCAATCTGATCGGCGAAACGCAGGTGGCCTTGTCGCGCGAACGCAGCGCCGAGGAATTCCAGTATGTGCTGCAATCGAATCTGGAAGAGCTGGATCGCATCCGCTCCATCATCAACGACATGCTGTTCCTGGCGCGTTCCGATCAGGGCGAAGCGGCGACCAGTCTGATCCGCAGCGTGGTGGCAAACGAAGTGCAAAAGACCATCGAGTTCTTCGAGTTCGTACTGGATGACATGCAGATGAGCGTCACCGTCAGCGGCGACACCGGCGCCAGCGTGATGATGGAAACCGCGCTGTTCCGTCGGGCGCTGACCAATCTGCTGCAGAACGCGATTCAGCATTCCGTCAGTGGCGCCAGCATCAACGTCAACATCGCGCTCAGCGAACAGGATGGCAGCGTGCAACTGACCGTGGCCAATCCCGGCGCCCCCATCGACAGCCGCCATCTGCCGCGCCTGTTTGACCGCTTCTATCGCATCGACAGCGCACGTCAGGACATCAACGGCAGCCACGGTCACGGCCTCGGTCTGGCGATTGTGAAGGCGGTGGCGCGCATGCACGGCGGCAAAGCCTTCGCCTACAGCACCGGCGGCATCACCAGCATAGGCTTCACGATTGCGCAGGCCTGAACTGATGCGATCTGCCGCAAAAAACATGGCGGCACCTTGCCGACTGCAACCCGAAAAACAGACCATCCACTACAAAATCAGGGCAAAAATCTACTCAAAACGGGCAGCTGCAGGGCCAAAAGTAAATAAGGTAAATCTTTGTTTTTTTTCGCAAAGATTTTTTTAAAAAGGCCTCTCTGATCCTCGTTTTGCTGCGTCGCGAGTAATGCAATCCTTCCGTCCATGGCATTCGTCACCATGGAGAACACAATGAAAACAAGCGAAGCATCACCAGCGCGGCAGAGCCTGCGCGAGCGCTCTCTCCATCACACGCGACGCAGCCGTTGAAGCGATCAGCGCACCTACCGTATTTACCGCAGTACTCTCTCCAGCGATATCCGACATGAAAAAATTCTCTTTGTATGCAGCCTGCTTTGCTGCGCATTGCGCCCTCATCTCGACCTCCGTCTTTGCCGCCAGTTTCGATTGCAGCCGCGGCGGGTCGGTCGCAGAAAAAATCATCTGCAAGGATGCCGAGCTCTCGGCGCTGGACGATCAACTGAGCAAGACTTACAAGCAGGCCAAAAAGAATTCCGCCGACAAACGTGCCTTTGCGACCGAGTCCGACAAGCTATGGAAATGGCGCGAACAGAATTGCCGCAACCGCGAATGCCTGGTGGATTGGTATCACCAGCGCCAGGCTGCGCTGGAAACCGACATCAGCAACGGCGGCAAGGTGATTGCACCGTCATTGCCTTCGCTGGCCAAGGCCGCCGCCTTGCCTGTCAGCGCGCCGCTGCCCTCGTCCGCCTTATCTTCAGCTGCCACGCCCGCGCCATCGCCAGTCGCCCCAACGATGGCTTTGTCCACACCTGCAGCTGTGACATCGAAACCGACAGCAAAAACTGCGACGTCGTTCGCGGTGTCATCGCTCGGCACTGCGGCAGTCGCAGCCATCAACACGGTGACGGCGAACAGCGACAAGCCGCCATCGATGCTGCAACTGAAACTGAGCTCGGCGCAGATCGCACACATTGCACCGGACGGCGCATCGCCGCGTCCGCATTATCTGAGCGTGGACAAGGGCGAATATTTTTACGCCGATCCTGAACTGGTTGAAAAAGGCGCGACCTCGCCGGTGGTCAGCGTGCGCTATCTGGGCATTGATCACGGCCAGCACATCATCGAAGCCAAGGCGCGCGGCGCGGTCATGCGTTACACCTGCAGCGCCGATTGCGTGCTGATCGGCAAACTGGTGCTGCCGGGCGACATGGAAAGAGATCTGGTGATCGTACCCAACGATCATCGCTCGCTGCCATCCCTGATCGTCAACGATGCGATGAACGGCTTGCTGGCGGAGTCGGTGGCGCGATAGAAAACAAGTGCCCGAAAAATAAAAAGGCGCAGCAAAAATATGCTGCGCCTTTTTACTTGCGGCGCCTCCAGAAATTCCAGAATGGCTGCCGGTAAAAACTTACATCAGCCCGAACAGGCCCACGCCCAGGAAGCCCAGCGCAATTACACCCAGTCCCAACGACATGTACACCAGAAAGCCCACGCTGGTGATGATCGCTGCCGAGGCCAGCACAATCGCCACCTGCAGCATGCCGGCCGCCATTTCCATTTTCTCGTACTTCTCCATGTAAGCCTTGGCTTCGTGCTCGGCCTCCTTGGCCTTGTGCGCCAGTTGTTTCTTGCCCTCGCCGCTCTTTTCATCGTCGTCGTAATGAGCGACGGCATCATCGAGCTTCGCGATGGCGGCGCGCACGCGCTCATCCTTGCTGTCTCCCAGCAAAGTCAGCTGCGTCTTGGCCAGCAGCGCGCTATTGCCGCGTATCGATTTGGCCTGAAAGAAGGCCCACAGATTGGCCGCTTCCTGATGCTTGAGGATGACTTCGGTCTGATACGACTTGCTCAGGGTTTCAGTGATCGCCAGGACTAAAGCGAGAATGGCGATGATCAAAGCAAGTTTTTTATTGCCGGAGGCGTGTGCATGCTCGGCATGTTCCAGGTTTTCTGTTGCTTCAGTCATGATGTGCGTCTTCGATTCCGGAAAGAAAGTTATGGTGATTGGCTGCTGCGCGCGTTAAACGCAGGCGTTTCACAAACGATCCAGAACTCTTTCGGTTGACTCGCATTCGCGCAGATCATGGCGCCGTCATCAATATCGCCGCCTCAAGCCGGACGCGGACCTCAGAAAAATTCCGCATGGCAATGCCCCAGCCAAAAAGCCTGCCGTGCAGGCTCCAAATCAGACTTCGATCTGTTCCCGCGCATACCGCATCGGCGGCAATCCGACATGGCGCGTGAAGGCCACGCTGAAGGTGCTGGCCGAGCTGTAGCCGACGCGCTCCGCGACCTCTGACACACCAGTCTCTTTGCTCCTGAGCATCTTTTTGGCCAGCGCCATGCGCCAGCCCAGCAGATATTCCATCGGCGCCACGCCCACTGCGCGCCGGAAACGTTCGAAGAAGGCTGAGCGCGACAAGGCCGCCTCCTTCGCCAGTTGCGCCACCGTCCACGGCGTGGTCGGACTTTCATGCATGCGGCGTATCGCCAGTGCCAGCCGGGCATCGGCCAGTCCGCGTAAAAGTCCGGGCGAGGCAGTAGTGCCCGCCGTCGAGCGCAAGGCTTCGATCAGCAGCACTTCCAGCAGACGCGCCAGGATCACTTCGCGCGCCGGCCGCCGCTCGCGGCATTCGTCGCCGACCAGTTGCACCAGCGTCGCCAGCCGGCTTTCGCCGCGCACCAGCACCACACGCGGCAACAGCGACACCAGCAAGGACGCGTCCGGCGAACCGAACGCGCAATGTCCGACCAGATACCTGACATCGTAAGGACCGTCCTGAATGCCGAGCCGGTATTCGCCATTCGGCAATCGGGTGGGCAGAAGATCGACATCATCAGCCGCGGTCGGCAACAGACTCGACATGGTGAAGCCCTGCGCCGAAGGCAGCAGCACGAAATCGCCGGGTTGCAAAGTAATGGTATCCAGACCGTCGGCGCTGAGGCGGGTGTTGCCTTCGATGATGGCGCAATAGAAAGGCTGGCCGAATTCGGCGCGGCGCACGTTCCAGCGTCCCGCCCCGCTCACCACCTTGGAGAATGGCGCGCCCGGCTGCAGCAGCCCGACGACTTCGGACAGCGGATCAACTAAATTCGTCATTACCGGACTCCTGCAAACAAATACTGGACTTTGAATTGTATCAAGTCCTGTCAGCACGATCTATCCTGCTTCTACCCCAACCAACCTTCAGGAGCTCTCATGAAAACCGTTCTGATCACCGGCTGCTCGTCCGGCTTTGGCCTCGACACCGCCCGCTACTTTCTGGAACGCGGCTGGAAAGTGATCGCCACCATGCGCACCCCGCGCGAAGATCTGCTGCCACGCTCCGACAATTTGCGCGTGCTGGCGCTGGACGTCACCAGCGCCGACAACATTCGCCAGGTCGTCGAAGCCGCCGGCCCCATCGACGTGCTGGTCAACAATGCCGGCATCGGCGTGCTCGGCGCGCTGGAAGGCATCAGCATGCAGACCGCACGCGAGGTCTTCGAGACGAACACCTTCGGCACCATGGCGCTGACGCAGGCGGTGCTGCCGCAGTTCAGGCAGCGACAGGCGGGCGTGATCATCAACGTCACCTCCAGCGTAACCCTGGTGTCGTTGCCGCTGCTGGCCGTGTATACCGCCAGCAAGGCCGCGGTCAATGCCTTCACCGAATCGCTGGCGCTGGAACTGGCGCAATTCAATATACGCGTCAGTCTGGTCTTGCCGGGTCGCTCGCCGACCACCCGTTTCGGCGAAAACGCGCAATCGCGCATGCAGAGCAGCATCCCGGAAGCGTATGCGCCGCTGGCGCAGAGCATCTTCAGCGAATGGGGCAAGCCGGCCGATGTCACGCTGGCAGAGGACGTGGCCGAGGCGGTGTGGCGCGCAGCCACCGATCCGGCCTCGCCAACACGCATTCCTGCCGGCGCTGATGCAGTGGCAGTGGCGGCGAATCTCTGAGCCTTCAAAAAAGCAAAGGCACGGCTTGCCAACTTATCGGCAAGCCGTGCCATTAGCGATTCCTGAAAGATCGCAGCCCGTACTTCAGCCGCGCGCTCGTTTGCTGCGCGCCGCTTCAAGCAGTTCGAACACCAGCATCCCCAGCAGCATCGCTGCCACAAAGCCCCAGGCCTTGGGTGCGCCGCTCAGCAGATTGACCAGCGCCGGGCCGGGGCAAAATCCCGACAGGCCCCAGCCTATGCCGAAGGCGATGCTGCCCAGCACCAGTCTGAGCGTGATGCCGCTGGCGGTCGGCAGTTGCAGCGGCAACCCCAGCCAGGACGCACGGCGACGGCGCGCGATGAAAAATGCCAACGCGGCGACGGCAATCGCGCCCAGCATGACAAAGACTAGCGACGGATCCCAAGTGCCGGCGAGGTCGAGAAAGGCCAGCACCTTGCCCGGGTTGGCCATGCCCGAGACGATCAGGCCGAGTCCGAATATCAAGCCCGCCAGCAAGGCGGAGAGCAGCAGCAACATGTCAGCCTCCGCCCAGATGACGCAACACAAACACGGTGACGAAACCGGCGGCCATGAAGCAGGCGGTCGCCACCATCGAGCGGCGAGCGCCGCGCGACAAACCACAGACCCCATGCCCGCTGGTGCAGCCGCCGGCATAACGCGTCCCCAGCCCGACCACGAAACCGGCGATCAGCACTGAGGGCCAGCCGGCATCGATGTCGGCATTGGCAGCGAAACCCAGCGCCGTCGCCAGCAAAGGCGCGCAGATCAATCCGCCCAGAAAGGCGATGCGCCAGCCGCCATCGGCACGCGCAGGCCGGTTCAGCCAGCCGGAGATCAGTCCGCCCAAGATGCCGCTGATGCCGGCGATGCGCCCGGCCAGCAAGAGCAGCAAGGCGGCAGACAAACCGATCAGAAGTCCGCCGGCCAGCGACAGCCCCGGCGTGAAATGATGCCAGTCGATCAACATGAAATTCCTTTCCGAGTGCCTGTTATGCTTGCAGGCGAATCTGGCAGGCGCGAAAATTTCGCGCCGCCGAAACCGGCATCATATTGCAAGCACGGGCTGCTGCAACAGCTTTGCCTGCATGCGACGGTATCGATGCGGCCGGACAGAGATCACTACAGATCGGCACCGGAACAAAACCGTCCGCGCCCATTCCAATGCCCATCCGCATCGGGCGCCCGTGCTTCATGCTGCATGATCGTCACCCTCACCATCGACCATAACAAACACAAACAAGATGTCCGCTCCCACTCAGCACGATTTGAATACGCCGCCTGTCGCCGCCCAGGCACACTCTTCTCCGCCGCAACAACAGCGGCCGCTGCGCCGGCTGGCCGCTTCCTTTCTGCGCGACCGCCTGTTGCATATCCTCCTGCTGCTGTGCGTGCTGCTAAGCCTCGGCCAACTGACGCGGCTGCCCGAATATCCGCGCTGGATAGAATGGAACACGATCTGCACGCTGGCCGGCCTGATGCTGCTGACCAAGGGCATAGAACTGAGCGGTTATCTCGACCACATCGGCCGTCAGTTGCTCGCCCGCATGCACAGCGAGCGCATGCTGGCCCTGTTTCTGGTGAGCGCATCGGCGCTGCTGTCGACGGTGCTGACCAACGACATCGCGCTGTTCATCGTGGTGCCGCTGACGCTGGGCCTGCGCAAGACTTCATCGCTGCCGGTCGGCAAGCTGATCATTTTCGAGGCGCTGGCGGTGAATGCCGGCTCGCTGCTGACACCGATCGGCAATCCGCAAAACATTCTGCTGTGGCAACAATCGCATCTGTCCTTTGCCGCCTTTACCTGGCAGATGGCGCCGCTGGCGGCGGCCGGTTTCGCGGTGCTGCTGATCGCGACTTGCTGCGCCTTCCCTGCGCAGCAGATCAAAGTATCCGGACAGGACGACAGCCATGCCTGGAATCTGCGCCAGTTGCTGGCCTGCGCCCTGCTCTATGCGGCGTTTGTGGCGGCGGTCGAAAGCGGTTTCTCGGCCTGGGGCTTGCTGGCGGTGGTGCTGTTCATGCTGCTGTGCTATCGCCATATCCTGCTGGATGTGGACTGGAGCCTGATCGCGGTCTTCATGCTGATGTTCATCGACATTCATCTGCTGACCGAGATCGGCCTGCTGCAGCAATGGCTGCAAGGCATCGTACATTTCTCGCAAGGTGCGGTGTTTCTGACCGGCGTATTGGGCTCGCAGATCATCAGCAATGTACCGGCCACCATCCTGCTGCTGGAATATCTGCCGGCCGGCAAGACCATCGCCTACGCAGTGAATGCCGGCGGCTTCGGTTTCGTGCTGGGCTCGCTGGCCAATCTGATCGCCCTGCGCATGGCCGATGAAAAAGGCATCTGGCTTCGATTCCATTTCTATTCTGTGCCCTTGCTGGCGATCAGCGCCGCGCTGGCCTGGCTGTTGCTGATGCTCTGAGCGCGCCATCGCAGACGCGGCATGCGGGCGCTGTACCGTGTGCAGCGGCAAGGATTTTCGCTTGCACTGATCTGCATCAGCGCAACAGCCGCCGGCCGTCGGTGTCGATAAAAAACTTGCGCGCAGATTTTTCCGACGGCGATGATGACGTTATAATCTGCCGCCATGCGCCGTACACTCCTCATCCTTCTGATCTTGCTCTTGCCCATGCAGCTGTCCTGGGCGGCGGTGGCATCGTATTGTCAGAATGAAAGCAGCCAGGCGTCTTATCACTTCGGGCATCACGAACATCAGGATGCCGCCAAGTCCGTATCAGCTGCGGCTACCCTCGATACCCTCGATAGCGCCGACAACAGCAAGGCGCCGGACAATGCCAAAGCGGATGTCGAATGCGGCCTCTGCCATGTGTCCTGCTACAAGTCCGTCTGTTCCTATCCGCAGCTGAAGGCCCCGGCAGAATTCCAGCCGGCGCTGCATCTGCCGCTTCCGTCCACCTTCTCCTCGCATATCGCCGACGGCCCTGAAAAGCCCAACTGGCAGCTCGCCGCTTAACTCGGCGACGTCCCTCCCTCCGTTTTTACCTGTCGGATACCTCGCCGAATTCTTCCCCCTATTTCTGGAGAATTTGATGCTCAGGTTTTACTTTCCTGTCGGATTGGCGATGCTGCTCGCCGGTCCGGCCCATGCGCAATCTATCGGCGTTCCCGGATCACGAACTCTTGATTCACGCGCGCTTGATTCACGCGTTCCTGATTCACGCACCCACGATCTCGCAGCGCAAAGCAGCGCCGCAGAACAAGCCCTGAGGCCGCTCAGCCTGCCCGATGCGATCAGACTGGCCTTTGAACGCAACAAGACGCTGTCCGCCGCCCGGCTCGAAATAGACGCCGTCGCCGCCACCATCATGCAAGCCGGAGCACGACCCAATCCCGAGCTGTCGGCCTTGATGGAAGACACCCGCAAGTCCACGCGCACCACCACCTACCAGCTCAATCAGCCGATCGAACTGGGCGGCAAGCGCAGCGCGCGCATCGAGGCCGCCCAGCGCGCCCACGATATCGCGGTGCTGGATTTCCTGAACCAGCGTGCGGAACTGCGCGCCGGTATCAGTGCGGCCTACTTCGATACCCTGATCGCGCAAGAGAAACTCAGGCTCACTCAGGATCTGCTCAAGCTGAGCGAACGTTCCAGCAACATCACGGCGCGCCGCGTCAGCGCCGGCAAGATTTCGCCGGTGGAAGAAAGCAAGGCCAGAGTCGCCGATGCCAATGCGAGGCTGGCGCTCCATCAGGCGCGCAGCGATCTCACACTGGCGCAGCGCAAGCTGGCAGCCTACTGGGGCGAGAGCCATCTCGATGCGCGTTTCACGCTGACGGCGGATGCCGCGCAAACGGTGCCGGATCTGCCCGAGCTGGCCGGTTTTACCCGCCGCGTCAGTGATGGCCCGGCCGTCAGACTGGCGCGTCTGGAAGTCGAACGCCGCCGTGCACTGGCTCGCATCGAAAGCAGCAAACGCGTGCCCGATCTGACGCTCAGCCTGGGCAACAAACGCGATGAAGAAGCCGGCCGCAACATGTGGGTGGTCGGGTTCTCGATCCCGATTCCGGTGTTCGACAGCAACCAGGGCAATGAGCTGGAAGCGCTGCGCCGTCTCGACAAGGCGCGTGATGAGCAGGCTGCGACCGAACTGCGCATCCAGGGTGAAGCGGCGCAAAGCTACGAGCGCATGCGCAATGCCGCACAAGAAGTGGATGCCTTGCGTCAGGACATCATCCCCGCCGCCGAAAGCGCCTTCAATGCCGCCAGCAAGGGCTTCGAGCTGGGCAAGTTCAGCTTCCTCGACGTGCTGGACGCGCAGCGCAGCTACTTCCAGGCCAAATCCCAATACTGGCAAGCCCTTTCCAACGTCCATCAGGCTGCGGCCGAACTGGATCGCCTGGCCGGCCCGGACCGCACAGAAAACGAATGAGAAAACATCATGAACAAGAAACTTAAATTGGGTCTTATTGCGGCAACTGTCGCGATTGCAGTGCTGGCAGTCGTATTTCTGCAGCAGGAAAAACACGGAGCTGATGGCGGCCACAATGAAGCCGGCCATAGCGAAGAAAGGGAGCATAAGGAACATAAGGATCACAAGGAAGGCGAAAGCCAGGGCGCCGGGGAAACCCAAGCACACGGCCACAATGAAAAAGAAGCGCACGGCGGGCACGCTGAAAACGCCGCCAAGGGTGCGCATGGCGGCGCGCTGCTGAGCGACGGCGACAATGCCATCGAAGTGCTGCTGGAAGAAGACAAGGACGGCGCCCGACTGAGCGTCTATCCCATGCATGACGGCAAGCCGCTTGCACCGCAAGCCGGCCGGCTGACGGCGACCCTCACGCGGCCATTGCAGGCGCCGCAGCAGGTCGCGTTTGAAGTCGGCAAGGATGCCTATCGCAGCAGCGGTTTTATCGATGAGCCGCATCTGTTCGACATCCGTTTCGAGTTGAGTGCCGATGGCAAGACCAGCACGTTCAGCTTCTCCAGGGAAGAAGGAAAAATCGAACTGAGCGCAGAACAGATCAAGGGCGCCGGCATCGCCATCAAGACCGCTGCTGCGGCCAGCCTCAACAGCAATCTGCAACTGCCGGGCGAAATCCGTCTGAATGAAGACCGCACCGCCCACATCGTGCCGCAGGTGGCCGGCGTGGTGGAGTCGGTGCAGGCCAATCTGGGGCAGATGGTCAAGAAAGGACAACTGCTGGCAGTGATCAACAGCGGCGCGGTTTCCGATCTGCGCAGCGAATATCAGAACGCCCGCAAGCGTCTGGCGCTGGCACAGTCCGGCTATGCACGCGAAAAGAAACTGTGGGAAGAAAAAATCTCGGCCGAACAGGATTATCTGCAGGCAAGTCAGGCCCGGCATGAAGCCGAAATTGCCGTCAGCAATGCGCAGCACAAACTGCGGGCGCTGGGCGCTGGCGGTGCGGGCGGCGCAGCAGACAACGCCGCCAGCCTGAGCCGCTATGAAGTACGGGCGCCGTTTGATGGCCTGGTGGTCGAGAAGCACATGAGCATCGGCGAGCCGGTCAAGGAAGGCGCCAATCTGTTCGTGGTGTCCGACCTCTCCAGCGTGTGGGCGGAAATCGTGGTCACGCCCAAAGACATGAACGCCGTCAAGGTGGGTGAACAGGCGGTGGTCAAAGCCACCGCCTTCGAGTCCGCCGCGCACGGCAAGATCAGCTATGTCGGCGCCTTGCTGGGCGAGCAGACGCGCAGCGCCAAGGCGCACGTGGTCTTGCCCAATCCCGGCAATGTGTGGCGCCCCGGGCTGTTCGTGAATGTGGAAGTGATCACGGATCAGCGCGAAGCGGCGGTCAGCGTCGCGGCGGAAGCGATCCAGACGGTTGATGGCAAGAGCATCGTGTTCGTGGAAATCCCCGGCGGCTTCATGGCGCAGGAGGTGGCGACCGGACGCAGCGACGGCAAGCTGATCGAGATCAGGGATGGCCTCAAGGCCGGCACACGCTACGCCGCCGCCGGCAGCTTTGCGATCAAGGCCGAGCTGGGCAAAGGCAGCGCGGAGCATTCACATTGATTGACAGGCCGCCAGCTCTCATGACTCCCGCCTCTCCGAATCTCATGCAGCGCCGGCAACGGCGCGCAACCACCGAGAAAGATCATCATCATGTTTGAACGCATCATCCGATTCGCCATCGAGCACCGATGGCTGGTCCTGCTCGCGGTGTTTGGCATGGCCGCCTATGGCGTCTACAGCTACCAGAAGCTGCCTATCGACGCCGTGCCCGACATCACCAACGTGCAGGTGCAGATCAACACCGCCGCGCCCGGCTATTCGCCGCTGGAGACCGAACAGCGCATCAGCTATCCGATAGAAACCGTGATGTCCGGCCTGCCCCATCTGGAGCAGACCCGTTCGCTGTCGCGTTACGGCCTGTCGCAGATCACCGTGATTTTCAAGGACGGCACGGACATCTACTTCGCGCGTCAGCTGGTCAATGAACGCCTGCAGGAAGCGCGCAGCAAACTGCCGGCCGGCATCGATCCCGGCATGGGGCCGATTTCAACCGGCCTGGGCGAAATCTATCTGTGGACGGTGGAAGCCGAAGACGGCGCCAGAAAAGCCGATGGCGCCGGATACACGCCGGCCGATCTGCGCGAAATTCAGGACTGGATCATCAAGCCGCAGTTGCGCAACGTGGCGGGCGTCACCGAAATCAATTCCATCGGCGGCTATGCCAAGGAATATCAGGTCGCGCCCTCCCCTGAAAAACTGGCCTCCTACGGCCTGAGTCTGCAAACTGTGGTGACGGCGCTGGAGAAGAACAACGGTAACGTCGGCGCCGGCTATATCGAGCGCAACGGCGAGCAATATCTGATCCGCGCGCCGGGCCAGGTCGGCTCCATCGACGATATCGGCAATGTGATCCTGGCGCAGGTGCAGGGTCAGTCTGTCCGCATCAAGGACGTAGCCGACATCGGCATCGGACGTGAACTGCGCACCGGCGCCGCCACCGAAAACGGCAAGGAAGTGGTGCTCGGCACGGTGTTCATGCTGATCGGCGAAAACAGCCGCACGGTGTCGCAGGCGGTCGATAAAAAGATGCTGGAGATCAACCGCTCGCTGCCGGCCGGGGTCAAGGCGGTCACGGTGTATGACCGCACGGTGCTGGTCGACAAGGCCATCAATACCGTCAAGAAGAATCTGATCGAAGGCGCGATCCTGGTGATCGCCGTGCTGTTCGTGTTCCTCGGCAATATCCGCGCGGCGCTGATCACCGCCACCGTGATCCCGCTGGCGATGCTGTTCACCTTCACCGGCATGGTCAGCAACCACGTCAGCGCCAATCTGCTGAGCCTGGGCGCGCTGGACTTCGGCATCATCATCGACGGCGCCGTGGTGATCGTGGAAAACTGCGTGCGGCGGCTGGCTCATGCGCAGCAGCATCACGGCCGCCCGCTGACGCGCAGCGAGCGCTTCCACGAAGTATTTGCGGCCTCGCGCGAGGCGCGTCGTCCCTTACTGTTCGGGCAACTGATCATCATGATCGTCTACCTGCCGATGTTTGCGCTGACCGGCGTCGAAGGCAAGATGTTCCAGCCGATGGCCTTTACCGTGGTCGCGGCCCTGCTGGGCGCCATGATCCTGTCGATCACCTTCATCCCCGCCGCCATCGCGCTGTTCATCGGCGAGCATGTGGCGGAGAAGGAAAACGCCCTGATGCGCGGCGCCCGGCGCGTGTATGAACCCTTGCTGGGCAAGGTCATGCGCAACCGGGCCATCGTGCTCGGCAGCGCCGGCGCCCTGATCGTACTGTGCACCGTGGCCGGCATGCGCATGGGCAGCGAATTCGTGCCCAGTCTGGATGAGGGCGATCTGGCGATCCAGGCCTTGCGCATTCCCGGCACCAGCCTGACGCAGTCGGTCGCCATGCAGCAGCAGATCGAGCGTCAGCTGAAGCAGACATTCCCGGAGATAGAACGGGTCTTCGCGCGCACCGGCACCGCCGAGGTAGCCTCCGATCCGATGCCGCCGAATATTTCGGACGGCTACATCATGCTCAAGCCCATGGATCAATGGCCGCAACCGCGCAAGACGCAAGCCGAACTGCGCAGCGCGATTCAGGCTGCAGTGTCGAAAATTCCCGGCAACAGCTATGAGTTTTCTCAGCCTATCCAGCTGCGTTTCAATGAGCTGATCTCCGGCGTGCGCAGCGATGTGGCGGTCAAGATCTTCGGCGACGACATGCAGGTGCTCAACGACAGCGCAGCGAATATTGCCGCCGTGCTGGAGAAGATCCCCGGCGCCACCGAGGTAAAAGTCGAGCAGACCACCGGCCTGCCGATGCTGACGGTGAACATCGACCGCGAGAAGGCCTCGCGCTATGGCCTGAACATCGCCGAGGTGCAGGAAACACTCGCCATCGCCATCGGCGGCAAGGAAGCCGGGGCGCTGTTCCAGGGCGACCGCCGCTTCGACATCATCGTGCGTCTGCCGGAACAGACGCGCAATGACATCGCCACCATGCAGCGTCTGCCGATTGCCTTGCCGGCCAATGCTTCGGGCCGCACCAGCTATATTCCGCTGGCGGAAATCGCCGAACTGAACATCGCGCCGGGCCCGAATCAGATCAGCCGCGAGAACGGCAAGCGCCGCATCGTGGTCAGCGCCAATGTGCGTGATCGCGATCTGGGATCGTTTGTGGCCGATGCAGCCCAGCAGATCGAGCAGCAGGTCAGGATTCCCCCCGGTTACTGGACCAGCTGGGGCGGCCAGTTCGAGAATCTGCAATCCGCCGCCAAGCGCCTGCAGATTGTGGTGCCGGTGGCGCTGCTGCTGGTGTTCGTGCTGCTGTTCGCCATGTTCAACAACGTCAAGGACGGCTTGCTGGTGTTTACCGGCATTCCGTTCGCGCTGACCGGCGGTATTCTGGCATTGACGCTGCGCGGCATTCCGATGTCGATCTCGGCGGCGGTCGGCTTCATCGCCTTGTCCGGCGTCGCGGTGCTCAATGGTCTGGTGATGCTGTCCTTCATCCGCAGCCTGCGCGAAGAAGGCCGCAGCCTGAGCGATGCCATTCACGAAGGCGCCATGACGCGCCTGCGGCCGGTGCTGATGACGGCGCTGGTGGCCTCGCTAGGCTTCGTGCCGATGGCGCTGGCGACCGGCACCGGCGCCGAAGTGCAAAGGCCGCTGGCGACGGTGGTGATCGGCGGCATTCTTTCGTCGACCATACTCACGCTGCTGGTCTTGCCGCTGCTGTACCAGATGGCGCATGCGGGCGATGAAGATGAAGCGGAACCAGGTCGAAAGCCGAAGCCGCCGTTCTGGAAATTCTGGGCCAAGCCGGCGACGCGCTGATGCGCAGTCCATCAGTCTGAAATAGCAAAGACAGCAAAGAGGCGCGCCGTGGTTCACGGCCGCGCCTCTTTTGCTTGCCGGCACACAAACAGCGGCAAGATCATTGCGCCACTTGATATGCATCAAAAGCACATGCGCCCGGGGCTGGATTCTGGGGCTTGCAGCTCGTAGCCTGAGGGCATGCAAGTCAACCTGTCTTTCCTCCCAAGGAGCATGCCATGAGCTACAAATCGATCCTGGTCCACGTCGACCAGTCGCGCCATTGCGCGGCCCGTATCCGCATTGCCGCCGAACTGGCCAGACAGCAGGAGGCGCATCTGATCGGCAGCGCCATGACCGGCATCTCGCGCTTCATTCAGAACGAAGGTGCGGCCTTCGTGGCCTCACATATTTCCACCTTCAGAGACCGCGCGCTGAATTCTCTGGAGCAATTCACGGGCATTGCCGAAAGCGTCGGCGTGCTGTCGCACGAGCAGCGTTTCGTCGATGATGAAACCGAAGCCGGCCTGGCGCTGCAGGCGCGCTACAGCGATCTGGTGGTGGTCAGCCAGACCGACCTGGAGGAGATCGACAACAGCTTCATCACCGATCTGCCGGAATACGTGATGCTCAATTCGGCGCGGCCGGTGCTGATCATTCCGGCCTGGGGCGAGTTCCCGCATGTCGGCCGCCGCGTACTGGTGGCCTGGGACGGCAGTCTGGAAGCCACGCGCGCTATCACCTCGGCGCTGCCCATGCTGAAGCACGCCGATAGCGTGACCGTAGCGCTGTTCAACAGCGACAAGCGTTTCGGCACGCACGGCGAACAGCCCGGCGCCGACATCGCCCTGTATCTGGCGCGGCATGGCGTGAAGGTGGAAGTGACGCAGGAAAACACCCGGAGCGACATCGGCAATGCCATCCTGTCGCTGGCGGCGGACAAGAGCAGCGATCTGCTGGTGATGGGCGGCTACGGCCATACGCGCTTCCGCGAAGTACTGCTGGGCGGAGTGACCATGACCATCCTCAAGACCATGACGGTGCCGGTGCTGATGGCGCATTGACGCGGAAGATCCGCGCGTCTGCCTAGCCGCTGCCACGCTCACGCCCGGCACTCGGCGGCATCGTAGTGTCGACAGCAAGACTATTGCTGCGGCCCTCATGCCTTATCGTATCGGCGAAGCAATACCAGAGTCCGACGCCCAGGCAGGCGGCCCCGCCCAATGCCATGAAAGCACTGCCATAGCCATAGCGATGCGCGATCACTCCGGCCATGGCCGGACTCAGTGCGGCGCCGATCCCCTGTATCGTCGAGACGGCGCCCAATCCGGTATTGATCAGACCACTGCCCCTCAGTATCAGGGCCACCAGCCCGGGCAAGGCCACGCCCAGCAAGCCGGCGCCGACACCGTCCAGGATCTGTACCGGTATCAATGCCCACACCGAATTCCAGTAGGCAGCCAGCAAACCTCGCACCGGCAACACCAGCAGTGCCAGCATGACCAGCATCCAGTAGCCGTAGCGCATGGCCCAGCGTCCGGCCACCAAAGCCACCGGGATCATGACCAGTTGCGCGACGATGATGGTCAGCGCAGTGAACAGGCTGGGGTCAGCCAGGCCCTGGGCAACGACGGACTGACCGAGCAAAGGCAGCATGGCGGCATTGCCGAGATGAAAAAGCAGCATCGTGAGCGCCAGCAACTGCAAGGGCCTGGATCCTGCCAACACGGCAAGCGCAGAAGTGTCTGTAGCGCGAACAGCTCCGGGCAATTCCTTGACCTTCCCCGGCTCCAGCCCTCGGGCAACATCATGGTCGATATCCGCCGGATGAATTCTGGCAATGCACACCAGCGATCCGAGCGCCATCAGGGACATCAGAATAAATACCGCAGGCAATCCCCAGTAGTAACCCAGTACGCCTGCCAGTGCCGCCGAGACCAGATTGCCGCCATGATTCCAGGCCTCATTGATCCCCAGCTGATAGGGCAAACGCTGTTGACCGACGATGCCCAGGGTGATGCCGGCAATGGCAGGCCCGATGATGGCGCCCACGATACCGGTGCCGATCTGGGACGCCGCGGTCACCGCAAACGACGACGAAATGAACAGCGCCAGCGTGCCGGCAATCACCAGCACCGAGCCCAAAGCCAGCAGCATCCGCTTGCATCGTGAGGCGTCAATCAATGCGCCCAGCGGGGTGGTCGCCAGCATGCCGGCAATACCGCCTATGGTCATGACATAGCCGATATCGTCGGCCTGCCAGCCTTGCCCCATCAGGAACACACCGAGAAACGGGCCTAAACCGTCCCGGACGTCAGCCAGAAAAAAATTGAGCGCGGGCAGCATCGCGGCCGAACGGCGCGGCGCTGCAGATGCGGCAGATACCTTGGTCTGTTTCATTGAGGGCCTTATCCGATGGGACCTTTGAAGATGAAAAATGCACCCAGACAGATGCACGCAAAACCGAGCAGATGATTGACAGTGAATTGTTCGCCCAGGTAGAAAACCGAGAACACGGAAAAAACCAGCAAGGTGATCACCTCTTGCATGGTCTTCAGCTCTGCAGCGCTGTACATGCTGTGACCAATCCGGTTGGCAGGCACCGCGAAGCAATACTCGGCCAGTGCGATCAGCCAGCTGACCAGAATGACCAGGTACAGAGGTTTGCTTTCAAACTTGAGATGTCCGTACCAGGCAAACGTCATGAAGACGTTCGATATCAGCAGGAAGACGATGGGAATGAGTTTGGGCGACATGATTTTTTGTTTTGATGGCAATGGCGCCGCTATCGACGCAAGCACTTGCTGAAGGACATGGCGAAGATAGCGGCGAGGTGACGACAGGCATGCCCGGCTGAGGGGCATGTTTTTTCAACGTACGGCGTCGTACAAAGGCTGCAATGCCGACAGACTGGTGCCCATGCTGATGGCCTCCAGCGAGGTGCCGTAAGTGTTGCGTGTACCCAGTCCGGACGCCGCAAACGGGGCGCCCTGCTGTACCGACAGGCGCAGACTTTCAGGCGGAAAACGAATGATGCTGCCATTGCTCAGAATCACACCGTTGGCCTCGCCGCGCGGCCCGGTCATGACCGCATCGACGCGCCCCTCCACACTTTGCGGCTGCAGATTCTGCGCCCGCAGATGAGGCGGCAGCGGACGCCCGTTCGCGAGCGAAGGCGGCTGCTCGATCAGCGTCTGAGAGGTCGCAAGATTGATGATGGCGTCGGCCTTGACGACACCGCGCGCTTCGGCCAATCCCAGAACCCGGACGGACTGCCCCGGCTTGACGGCGGCGCTCAGGGCTTCAGCCATATGCGGCGGAAATTTGATGATGGTGCCGTCGACCAGACGCAGACCATCGACTTCGCCATAGGGGTTGATGAGCATGCGCTTGACCTCGCCCTGCGCTACCGGGGTTTGAGCTACCGGGGTTGGCGCCAGCCCCGGTGAAGCCGGAGCGAGCATCGGCGGCGGAGCCGGCGGCAGCGCCGGATTGGGCGCCCCGGGCGCCTGTGCATAAACCTGGAAAGAGATCAGGCCGATGGCGACTGCCAGGGCTGGTGAAATGTGCGATGTAGACATGTTGGCTCCTTGTTGTGAAGGCTTGCCCCCTCATCAACGCAAAGCACGTACCAGGCCTTAAAGTCTTTCAAATCAATTACTTAGGAATTGAAGAGCAGGAAAGTGTCCGGTATGAATACACTCCCGTGTCGCAATAACGGACACCCGCCCGGCGCCGCCATTCGACGCGACGGAAGTGTTCAGGCAAGACCGAACTCATCCAGCTTGCGGTACAACTGCTGCCGCGACAAGCCAAGCCGTCGCGCCGCATCGGCCCGGTTGCCGTCGGCGGCCGCCAGGGCGCGCATGAGCATCTGGCGCTCGATCGAGGCCACAGCCGCAGCCATGCTGCCGTTCCAGTCGATCTCAGAGGACCCGGCTGACGGCGCGGCATTCAGTCCGATATGCTCGGTATCGATGAACTGGCCATGACTGAGAATCGCGGCGCGCTCCATGGCATTGCGCAGTTCGCGCACATTGCCCGGCCAGCGGTGGCTTTGCAGCAACTGCGCGGCAGCCGCCGTCAGACGCTTAGGATTATCGCCGCCGATCAGACGCAAAAAATGTTCGGCCAACTGCAAGACGTCGCTGAAGCGCTCGCGCAAGGGTGGCAGTGCGATGGGCACCACCTGCAGGCGATACCACAGGTCTTCTCTGAAACTGCCTGCCGCGACTGCTGCCGGCAGATCGCGGTGCGTTGCCGCGACAATGCGTACATCGATCTTGATGACTTGATTGCCGCCTACCGGCGTCAGCTCGCGCTCCTGCAGCACGCGCAATATCTTGGCCTGGGTCGGCAGGGCCATGTCGCCGATCTCATCGAGAAACAGGGTGCCGCCTTCCGCCTCGCGAAAGCGTCCGACCCGGTCTGCCAGTGCGCCGCTAAAGGCTCCTCTAACATGACCGAACAGTTCGCTCTCGATCAGATCAGCGGGAACGGCGGCACAGTTGACCGCCACAAACGGCCTGGCGGCGCGCCTGCTGTTGCGATGCAAGGCGCGCGCCACAAGCTCCTTGCCGGTGCCGGTTTCGCCCAGCACCAGCACCGTGGCGTCGCTGCCCGCGATCTGCCCGATGCGCTTGAACACCTGGCGCATCGCTTCGCTGCTGCTGACCAGCTCGTCGGCCGCTGGGCGCGACTGCCCGTCGCTATCCGCGGCGGCCTCTGCAGGCTCGTCTTCGGCGGCGAGGCTTTGCCGCAAGGCCCGCGCGAGCGTATCGACCAGCGCAGCGCGCCCGACCGGCTTGGTCAGATGATCGAACGCGCCCAGCCTCATCGCCTCGATCGTATTGCTGCCGCTGGCATAGGCCGTCAGCATGATGCAAGGCGCGGCTGAAATCGAAGAGGCCCGGCGCAGAAAAGCCAGGCCGTCCTCGCCGGGCAGGCGCAAGTCCACAATGGCGACATCGATCGCCTCGGTGCGCAAGCGATGCAGACCGGCCTCGGTGGTGCCGGCCTCCTGCACCCTGTGGCCCAGATCGCTCAGCATTTCCGCAAGACTGGTGCGAAACGAGACGTCGTCGTCGACGATCAGAATGCCGGCCATGGGAACTCCATTTCAAAACGTGCCCCACGGGGCGTAGTTGCAAGAGTAATTGTTCCTCCATGGGCCTGCACGATCTCTCTGGCCAGCGAAAGCCCGAGACCAGTGCCGCCGGCGCGCCCGGTGATGAAAGGCTCAAACACCGTTGCATGCAACTCGGCAGGGATACCGGAGCCATCGTCGGCCACCCACAGCAGCAGCCTGCCCGACGGCAAGCGCTGCGCCCCCAGTTCGATCCGGCCGCCGGCCTGAACATGAGCCAGCGCATTCAGGATCAGATTGTCAAATACCCGTGCCATCTGTGCCGGATCAAACAAGGGCAGTTGCCGGGTCTGTGCGGAGGTATCGCGATCAATGCTGAGGTCGATCCGGATGTCATTGCTTGCCGCCGCTTCCCGGTGGGTCCGAGCACGCTCCTGCATCCACTCAGTCAACAACAGCGGCTTGCGCTGCAAGCGAAACGGCTGGGTCAGCGCCAACAGGCTGGATACCAGTTCCTCCAGCCGCGAAGTTTGCGTCAACACGGCCTCCAGCGCGCCGGCCACCCGGGTTTCGCGCATTTCAGATGAGGCGGCCAAGGCATTTTCGGCCTTCATGCGCATGGTGCCGAGCGGGTTGCGTATCTCGTGAGCGAGCCCGGCCGACAGACGTCCCAAAGTCGCCAGACGCTCGCTTTGCGCCAGTTGTTGCGTCAACAGATCGGTCTGCCGCCGCCAGCGCGTGAGCATCCATCCCAGCCACGCGCCGGAAACCAGTACAAAGCCCAGCAACAGACTGAGAGCAACGATCAGTCGGCTCATGACGGCCTCGCTGAGGACCGGGACGCGCCGCAGATTCCATGCGATCAACGGCATTGGCGCAGCATCCACCGGGCAGGCCACAAACACGACTGCCTCGCGCAGCCCGGGGCGCACATCCACTATCTGGCTGGCAGCAGCCTGTGCGCGCTGTGCGGTCGATTCAATACGATCCAGCTCCGCGCTCGGCGGATCGCGCTTGACGCCCGTTCCGTCGTAAGTGGGGAATGCATATGCAACAATGCCCTTGCCCGATTGCCAGAATCCGCCCTCCATGCCCGGCTCGTCACGCAGCGCGAGGTCGATCACGGCAGACAGTGCGGAGCGTGGAATCGGCAGATCATCGCTGCCGGCCGGGCCGACGGCAGAACTTGCCCGCTGCGCGCCCGCGCGCAATGCTTCGCAACTGATGGAAGCACGGGCGCGTGCCTGGGCAATTTGCGAACCCGATCCCTGCAGACTCAGTTGCAACATCAGCCACATAAGAACCAGCGCAACGACGGCAATTGAGATCCAGAGAATAAGTAAATCGCGCTTGATAATTTTGGAAGCCGACAAATGCATCCTCGACAAAGGCTGATGAAAGGCGAGTCGATGCTATGTGAGTGGCGGAGCTCCGTCAAGGCGATCTCTGCCCCGACCGGCGACATGGCATGCCGCGCAACTCCTCGGCCAGCTCCGCCGCCATTTCCTGCAAGGCAAGGGATATGGGCGCGCCATTCATTCGGAATGGACTTTTCGGTTCAGGAACGCTTGCAGCCTGGCGAATGAAAAGCAAGCAACGGAGTGATCCCGGGCGGCCGATTGCTTAAAGTGATCGGCTCTCCCTCACGAGGAACCCTGCCATGTCCGCCTTTGATTCTGCTTCCCTGCCCTCGCCCATGCACATTGCCGCACAGCATGTCGCCGGCCATGTCTCATTCGACTTCAATGTACAGCGCGTGGCGCGCTTGCCGTGGACAGACATCGCACAGCAGCTCGATCAGCGCGGCCATGCGTTGTTGCCGGCCCTGCTGAACCGGGAAGAATGTGCTGCACTGGCCGCACTCTATCGTCGCGCAGAGCTGTTCCGTTCGCGCGTGCTGATGGCGCGTCATGGCTTCGGTCGCGGCGAGTACCAATACTTCAGCTATCCGCTGCCGGCGCCGGTGCAGGACTTGCGCGCAAGCTTTTATCCTCATCTGGCGCCGCTCGCCAACCGCTGGCATGCACTGATGAATCTGCCGGCACGCTTCCCGGATAGTCACCCGGAGTTCATCCGGCGCTGCCACGCCGCCGGGCAATTGCGGCCCACGCCCTTGCTGCTGGAATATCGCGCAGACGACTACAACTGCCTGCATCAGGATTTGTACGGCGAACAGGTGTTCCCGCTGCAAATAGCGATCCTGCTGTCGCAGCCGGGCGAGGATTTCGAAGGAGGAGAATTCGTGCTGAGCGAGCAACGACCGCGCATGCAATCGCGCGCCGAAGTGCTGCCGCTGCAGCGCGGCGATGCGGTGATCTTTGCAGTGAGCCAGCGCCCGGTGAACGGCAGTCGCGGTAGCTACCGCGTCAACTTGCGGCATGGGGTAAGCCGTGTACGTTCAGGCCTGCGCCACACACTGGGCGTGATTTTTCATGATGCCTTGTAAGTGCCTGCCGCGCGCCCGGCAGGCAATGCGGGGCATGCGGCAGGCAATTATTCAGGCAGCGTCTTCGGCGAATCAGGACAGGGCCTTTGAATCAAGGCGCATATCGTTCACGAGCTTCATGTCGTGCACCTCGCCCGTGCCGTTCAGTGCATGTTCCAGCTGCAACTGCTCCAGATTGTCGCCGAAGACATTGGCGACGATGCTTTCGATATCCACCACCTGTATCGTCTGCCCCGGATCGGCGGTGCGGATCATGTTGCAGATGTAGTTGGCGCGATTGCTGAAGATCTTCAGCGGCGGATCGATCTGCGCGCTGCCGAACTCCAGCACATCGTGCAGATCGTCGACCAGCAGGCCGAGGGTATGGCGGCCATGCCGCACCACGACGATTTCCTTGGCGGTCTCCGGCTTCGCTGCTTCAGGATGCAGCAGCAGACGCATGTCGATCACCGGCACGAAAGCCGAGGCGCCGCCGCTGCTGTCCTGATAATTCAGCGCGCCGGCAATCACCGGCTTGAGCGTCGAGGCGGTCAGCATCCGTTCGGTCTCCAGCGACTCCACCACGGTTCCGGCGGGCAACGCAAAGATATTGCCGTCAACCGTGACGGTTGCGAACTCTCTGGTCTCACCGGCATGCTGGGCGACCACCACCGGCATCGCCGGAGTCTGCATCGTCTCGCGCCCCTCGGTCTTTTCACCTATCGGCAGGAACACCATGGCGATGATGTCGTTGACGTAGCCATCGCCGTTTTTGTATTCACGATAGCCGAATGAAGTGGTGTGCCCCAGCACCATATATTGCTGATCCTGAATACTGATCGCCGCCGAACCGACGCCGTTGGCGGCGTCCAGCACCTGCGCGTCCGGACGCAATGTGCTGCCGGGCGGGTACGCCGGATGCGTGCTGGAAATGACCTTGCCCGCGCGGTCGGTATATGCAGCAAAGGCCTGGTCCTGCTCCGGCAGGGAGGCCGCCAGCATGTTTTTGAATTCGGGCTCGGCGTCGAACACGACGCCGATGCCGCCGACCACTTGCCCGACGCGTTCCGGATGAAAAATCGCGGCGCAATAGATGTAGGTGGCGCGGTCGCCGTAGAGCCGGCTGGCTTCAAACGGCGAGACGCAATAGTCCTGCGGGTCGCTCAGTTGCAAGGTCTTGCGCAGTAACTGTTCACCGATGCCGATGTCGGACAGGTCGAGGCCGTCGCCATGCGGGTCGGAAGCGGCAATGATGGCGCCGCTGGTATCGAATACCACCAGTCTGGCGTAGACCGTGTACAGCGCATTGATCGACGCCAGAATGTCGCTCATGCGCCGCCGCTCTGATTCGCTGCGGACATTGTTTGCGCAAATGCGGCGCAGATCCGGCGTCAGCGCCCACCAGCGGCAATCATTGGCGCGCTCGTAGAGATTGCGATCCATGATGTCGATCATCAGGCGCGAGATGAATTGCATGTCCTGCAGACTGGACGAGAGCACGGTGGCATACAGATCCTGAATCGACTCCCGGAAAATGCCGTTGGTCTCATCGCCGGTCTGGCTGATCTCGTGCAGGATGGATTTCAGGCGCAGCAAATCGCGGTCTTCGCCGGACGACATGATCTTGCCGTTCCACACCACGCGGCGCAGGGAATGATTGATCGCTTCGGCCATCAGCGTCACATCGTGCAGCGGCGGGCAAAACGACTTGGCATGCACCATCACCCCGGCCAGCATGGCCGCATCGTAGTGCGCCAGCAAATCCTGCCCCTGCTGGCGGAACGCGGTTTCACAGGGAATCATCACATGACCGTACCAGCCGGGACCGCCGTAGCCCTGATAGTCGCGCGCGGCGCTGGTGCGTGCCAGATACTCGCGCCCGGCATAGGCCACCACCTGATACTCGCCCTCCAGCGCCAGCGGCACCTTGCGCCCGGCGGGGATATGTTCCGGGTCGCTGCTGGCGATGACACTGCCGGCGTCGTCCAGCATCAGCATCACGGAACGGTCGCCCGGTTTCAGCAGGCCGCTGAACACATCCTTCATTTCCACCGCAATCGGGAAACACAGGCACAGCACGCCGATGGCGTTGCCGTTGGCGGGATCGACGATCTTGTGCGAATAGATCAGTGCCCGCTCCGGTCCTTCGCGCAAATCCGACAGCGCAAAGGTTTCGACATAGCGATCCGACTTGAGCGTCTGCGCCACCAGCGGATCGTAGGAATGCCGGATGTCGTTGTTCGGATCGAGGTTGGCCAGCACCCGGCCCTCGGTATCAAGGATCAGGATTTCGTCGTAGACCGTATATTTTTCGCGATAGGCGCGCAGGCGCGCGACGATGTCCTCGGTAGCGTCTGAGCTTGCGGTATCGGTGTCGATATTGCGCTGGCGCGCCAGAATGAAGGCGCGGATGGCATCGTCCATCGCCAGAAAACCGACGTCGGCGGTGCGCTCGAACAGATTGCGCACCACGATGTCGATGATGACCTTGGCCTTGAAATCGATTTCCTGCACCGACTTGGCGATGTTTTGCTGAACCAGATTCGCAATCAGGCGCTGCTCCAGATTATTGAAGCCTTCGCGCGTGACCTTCATGGTCGGCAGGATGCTTTTGGCTTCGCTCGGACAGACCATCTTGGCCGTCGATTCGATCAGACGCCAGGCGAAATTAAGTTCGCGGAGCGAGCGCTCGCACAAGGCGACTGCGGGCATGTAGCGCAGGAACTCTGCGGTTTGTAATGTCTTTTGCATAACACCTCACCAAAATTGAGTCATAGGGCATGTATCTGCCGTGTGTCGTTTTTGTGTACGACGATTCGCCTATGTCCCCTGCAAGCGCCATGCGATGCCTGCATTTTTATGAAGCTGCTTTTTTTATGGATGCCGCCGCATTGTAGATGAGAAATGTGAGCGCACTTGACCGTCCATCTCAATTTTTCGAAGAAATATTTGAAATGGAAACCAAGGCTGCCCGAGTGTTAACGAAGATTCAAGATACTGCCGTCCGGCCTCAGCGAATTTGCGAGTGCCTCCAGCAAGGCGCTGACCTTGGGCAGTCCCTGACGACTTTTCAGCCAGACCAGATTCATGGCCGAGCCGTCAGTGGCAAGCTGCGGCAATACCTCGACCAGACTGCCATCGGCCAGTTGCTGCTTGATCAGCCAGGTCGGCAATTGCGCGATGCCGTGCCCGGCTGCGACGGCAATGGCCTGCCCCTCGCCGTCGCCGACCGCGATGCGGCCGGACAAGACCCGCCGCTCCATCTCGCCCGATTGCGCGCCGGCAAAAAACCAGGGATTGACCAGACCGTCGCTGCGGCCATAGACCACGCAGCTGTGATGCGCCAGATCGGACTCGCTCAAAGGCGCGCCGTGCTGGCGCAGGTAGGCCGGCGACGCGCAAAAGATCAAGCGTTCGGCGCCCAGATAGCGATGCCCCAAAGCGGCCGGCCAGACATCCGAACCACCGATGCGCACCAGAATATCGACGCCCTTTTCGACCGGATCAATAAAACTGTCCGAGAACGAGATATGCGGCATCAACAGGCCGTGACCTTCCACAAAGCGAAGAATCACCGGCAGCGCATGCAAGCGCCCGTAAGAGGCCGGCAGATCGATGCGCACCCGGCCGCGCGGCTCGCTGCTTTCCGCGTTCAGCGACAGCTCCGCCTCTTCCAGCTCGGCCAGCACTCCGGTGCAAGTGCGATAGAAACTGAGGCCGGCATCGGTCAGCGACAGGCGGCGCGTAGTGCGCTGGAACAAGCGTGTCTGCAGCCGGCTCTCCAGCCGGGCGATGCCCTTGCTGATCGCGGAGCTGGTCAGATTCATGCGTTCGGCCGCAGCGGTAAAGCTGCCGAGATCGGCGACGCAGACGAATACGTCGATCCCCTTCAAACGCTCGGAGGTAAACATGGCGCTCCCCTACTCATGAATTAAATTCCTTGAATTTCGTAGAATATAGCGAAAATCGCCTTCAATTTCTCCAATAAGATCTCAGGCTGGAATTTTATTGGAGTCAACAAGCTATGCAAGCCTCAACGCTGAAGGCGGACCCGCCTGTACACGAAGCGCGTGCGCGCACCGGTTTGCAGATTTTGATCATGGCGGTTGCCGCCTTTGTCATCGTCACCACCGAATTTCTGATTCTGGGCCTGCTGCCCGCGCTGGCCAGAGACCTCAACATCTCCATCGACATCGCCGGCCAGGTGGTGACGCTGTTCGCCTTTACCGTGATGCTGTTCGGCCCTGTGCTGACGGCCAGACTGGCGCATATCGATCGCAAGAAATTGTTCACGATGATTCTGCTGGTGTTCGTGGCCTCCAATGCGCTGGCGGCGCTGTCGCCGAACATCTGGGTGCTGGCGCTGGCGCGCTTCATTCCGGCGCTGGCGCTGCCGGTGTTCTGGGGCACCGCCAGCGAAACCGCTGCGCAACTGGCCGGTCCGGGCAACGCCGGCAAGGCAGTATCCAAGGTCTACATGGGGATTTCGGCGGCGCTGGTATTCGGCATCCCCTTGGGCACGCTGGCGTCGGATGCCGTCGGCTGGCGCGGCAGTTTCTGGATTCTGGCGCTGCTGTCGCTGCTGATCGCGATCCTGATTCAGGTCTGCATGCCGCAGTTGCCGGCGTCGCCAAAGCGCGAAGCCGGCGCCAGCCAGACCCGCATACTCGGATCGCCGCGTTTCCTGGCGCATATCGTGCTGTCGGTGCTGGCCTTCACCGCGATGTTTACGGCTTACACCTATCTCGCCGAGATGCTGGAACGCCTGGCCGGCATCCCTTCGGCGCAGGTGGGCTGGTGGCTGATGGGTTTCGGTGCGGTCGGCATGCTCGGCAATCATCTCGGCGGCAGTCTGGTGGATCGCAATCCGCTGGGGGCAACCGTTCTGTTTCTGTTGATTCTGGGCGCCGGCATGCTGGCGGCAGTACCGCTGGCCGCGCAGCACGGCTGGCTGGTGCTTGCGCTCGCAGCATGGGGGATTGCCTACACCGCGCTGTTCCCGATTTGCCAGGTGCGCGTGATGCAAGCGGGCGGCAAAGCGCAGGCGCTGGCCGCCAGCATGAATATTTCAGCCGCCAATGCCGGTATCGGCCTGGGTGCCATTCTTGGCGGGCTCGGCATCCGGCACTTTGGTCTGGCTTCGCTGGGCCTGCTGGCGACAGCGATTGCTGCGGCGGCATTGGTGGTGGCTGTACTGATGACGCGCTGGAAAGGAAAGGCGGCTACGGCCGACTAGGCCGGCCAGACTGACGATTGCGCAGCTGAAAAGTCGAGCCGGGAAATCTCCCGGCTCAGTCAGCGCAACAGACTCAGCGAATCTTCAGTTCAACAAAGCGATTGCGCGGTTCGGGCACACCCTTTTTCTGCGGCACGCGCGGCTCGCGTGAGCCCTTGCCGACCACGTCGATGCTGAGCGCATCGACCTTGACCCGCAGCAATTCACGCTCGACCAGTCGGGCGCGCCGCACGGACAGCACTTCATTGTTGGCGTCGCTGCCGATGTTATCCGCATGGCCGACGATGATGAATTCGCCGGCGGGGAATTTCTTGAACTCTTCCAGCGCCTGCTCCAGCTGCTTGCGTGAATCCGGCGTCAGGCGATCCGAGCCCAGTTCGAAAAACAGTTCATAGCTGCGCGGGCGCAGCGGCAGATTATTCATCACCGGTGCGTAACGGGCGTTGACCTGCGCAGCAGTCAGTGTGGAAGCCTGCCCGGCTTTGCCGGCCTGCGTCTCTACCGCAGCGTAAGGCGTCGCCAGCACGGTGTCGCTGCCGGCGGCCTTGATGACGATGCTGCTGGCGGATCCATCGGGTTGCGGCAAGAGCACGAAACGTTCCTTGGGGCCGGCGCAACCGACCAGAGCCAGCAAGGCAAGCGATGCCATCCAGAGCTTATTCATCGGCCACCTCGACAATGAAATCGGTGCCGCGAATGCCGATCGTGGCGGTCGGCGTGTTCACCATCTGGCGATCAGGCGCCTGCTTGCCGATCAATCCCGAGACATAGCGCAGCGTGCCCTTGGCCAGCCTCACGGCCACGTTGCCGTCGCCCGAGCTTTCATTGAAGGCGAAGCCTTCCAGCACGAAACTGCTCTTGGGGCCGAGCGACATCAAGGTGTCGTCGCGCAGCGTGATGCCGGCGGCGGCATCCGCTGCCGTGACCACGCGATCACCCGCAAACAGACGATCGCCGACCTGTGCCGTCAGCTTCTGCTCCTTGCGCTGTACCTGCACGTCGCCGCGCACCACTTTGAGAATACCGGCATGCGAGCGATCGCTCTCGTCCGCCCTGACGGCGGCGGATGCCAATAAAAGACCAACCGCTGCTGCAATCGCAGTCAAACGGCAAATACCCCCTGAAACCAGCCCCCGCTGCATGGCATATCCCTTTGTTTTGAATGTTGGGAATCTTGTAACGACCAGATTGATGATTACGGTAAAAGCATCTGCGGCCCCCTCCGGCATTCTGACTATGCAATCAGTTCTGCCGGCCCGCCAGCAGATTTGCTGCTGCGCCGCAACGCCAATTATATTCAATATTTTTCGATGGACGTGCTTATCTGCTTGCGCATGCCTGATCGACCGCAACTGCGGCAGCTGCGGCAACGCTAAGGCATGAGTTCGCTCAACTGATCGAGCGCCTTCAGGCGCTGCTGGCTGAGCGCGGCAGATGCGGTACCGGGTTTTTGCGCCTCACGCTGGGCTTCCCAGCGCAACATCAATGTCAGCAGGCTTTCAAACTTGGGCAGCTTGAGCGAAGAACGCGATTTGGAATTGGATTTCTGCTGCGGGTCATGGCTACGCAGCATGGAAAGGGAATTGTTCAGGAATTCGGCATCCTGCGATGTCTGATCAGCCGTCGCGAGCGCTTGCACAGCGCTATCGGCCGCCGCCAGCACCATGGCTGTCGACGAAATGCTGACGCTGGATGAGGCAGTGATTTGACTGAGATCTGACGCTGAAAGCTGTGCCGAGGCAGAGGCTGGCGCCTCTTGCCGGATAGACGGCTCAGCAAGTGTTTGCACAGCGGTTGTCGCCTGTTGAATTGACAGCATTCCTGCTCCTCACAGAGTTGATCTCCAACACTGTCATCGGCAGTTATTCCCACAACTTGAGAAATGGCGCGGCAAGCCCGGGGAGTTAAGCGCCGGCAGCGCCGGTTTTGCGCTCAGGATAAGCACTCGCCGTCGCATTCGATGGCCAGCGCATGCCATAAAGAAGCACGGTCAGGCGGCGCAAAAGCCTGACTCCCTGGTCAGATCTTCCGAGCGCAGGCGGTCGATGACGGTTTCGCACCAGCCTATGCCGCGTGTGATGGCCGCTTGAGCGTCAACACATTGACCGGGCAGCGAGGATTTGGGAAATAACAGCCGTCCGTTCCAGAGCAAATGCACGCCATCCACTTCCCAGCCGCCGCCGACCTGCCGCGAATAGGAAAGCTGATACTCATAATCGCCATTGCTGGCCTGGTAGATTCCTTTGTACATCACACCTCCCGATTCCAGATTGCCGGCTGACCGCTCCAGTTGCTGCATAAGCCAGTTCATGGGCGCGACAGGCTGAATTCTTGATGGCGCCAGGCGCCTGCCAGGGCGTACACCAAAAATGCGCCGGAAGCCAGTGCGCCAAAGGCGAAGCCCTTGACTGCGGTGGGCAACCCCAAAGCCAGAATCTCAGAAATCTCCACGCTACACCTCCGGTAAAAGTCATTTGCCGCTCGAATGGACACAGCCTATCTCAGCCATCCTCGCGGCACTATCGGGGAATTTCTGATGTGATCTTTGCCATGAAGCTTGTTTAATGAAGGAAATGAGTGAAGGAAATGAGTGAAAGAAATCAGCAACCGGGGCGAACCGTAATTGACGGCATGCCTGGATGCATGGATGTCAGGATCAATACGGTGAATGCACATTGAAGATTTTGTTGTGTCCTGAAGCTACTTTGCGCTGCGCCGGCAACAGAAATCAGCCAAATAGGGAGATATGCCCTATGAATGGCAAGAGTTGGCAATAGTTATTTTTCTAGTAAAAATAACAACTAATTTGACAGTCGACGAGGACATCACGATATTATGCAAACGCCAACGTGGCAAATTCCAACACCCATCATTGCTGCAACGCCGTAAAATCCGGCAGGAATTGTCTTGCGTGGCAGAAAACAATGTCCTCACCTGACTTTGGACTTCCTTTGCACCTCATTTGCACATTAACCATTTACTGGCTGTAGTACTCCGCGCATGTACATCAGAAACCGAGCCCGCAACTGGTACAAATCAGTCGTATTCAACACCGGTCTGCTGGCGCGGCATCCAAGGCTGGTCGGCCGAACATGCGGTTATACGCTGGGCCTGATCGTCGCCGTGGCCTCCTATCTGACGGTGCTGGATTTTCGGATCGAACAGATCGCCGATGACCAGCAACTGGTCATCAAAAGCATGCAATCGCTGCAGAACGACACCAGCGAGCTGTTGACCGAGCTCAACAAAACGTATTCGTCGGAGTGCAGTCCGGACAACCTCAGCAAGATCCGCAGCCTCACCTTCAGCCATCAATACGCGCGCAATGTCGGCTTGCTGGACTCGCAACATCGCCTGTATTGCAGCACCAGCGTCGGCCTGCTGGCGACGCCCATCACTCTGCACAATGGCCTGGACGGTTCCATCGGCCGCTATTTCCTGCAGACGCCGGTTCAATTTTTCAACGGCACGGTGCACAACGTGTTGCGTGCCACGGTGGTGGAACGCGGACGCTTTCAGGTCATGCTGAGCGACACGCCGGTCAAGGACATGTTCGACCGTTACGCCGACTCGGTTTCAGTGGGCGGCGCGCATCAGCGCAGAGTCGTCTACAAAAGCAAGCACGGCAGCGATCAGGTCGTGCCCGCCGACACCGCGCCTGTCACGTTCAACTGGAGCACCGGCAACATTCTGGTCACCACCACCCTGCCCGGCATCAGTCCGATTTCAGTACAAACAATAGTAAGTGCGGCCAATGTCTGGGAGAACTCGCACTGGGTTTTGCTCGGCATGCTGTGCTTGTCGATGTTGACAGGCCAACTGGTCGCCAATGGCATCACGCGCAAATGCCGGCATGTGCAGTCGATGGATTTCCGGATTCAGCATCTGTGCCAGCCGGCCAATGTGGTGTGCCATTACCAGCCGATGCTGGAGCTGGCGACCGGCCGCGTGGTCGGCTGCGAAGTGCTGGGGCGCCTGCAGGATGGCGACAAGCTGATCTATCCCGATCAATTTATCCCCGCCCTCACCAAGCAAGGCCTGAGCTGCAAATTCGATACGGCGGTCAGCCGTCAGGCCTTGCTGGCCCTGAGTGACGCATCTCTGGGAAGCGCCCAGAACGGCTTCACCGTGGCGCTCAATTTCTTCCCCCAGAATCTCAAGCGCGATAAGCTGCACGCGCATTTGCAGTCTTCGTTGCAGCACGCAAAACACAGGGATCTGCATATAGAGCTGGAAGTCACCGAGTACGATTTCTCACCGGAGATCGTGCCCGAACTGAGCAAACTGAAGGCCGACGGCTACTTCATTTCCATCGATGATTTCGGCACCGGCTATTCGAATCTGGCGATGGTAAAACGCGTGGCGCCGGACTATCTCAAGATCGACAAGTCCTTCGTCTTCGAGATGGAAGACCTGACCATACGCTCCAGTCTGATCCCGGAAATCATTGCGATTGCCAGAGCGGTCGGCAGCAAGGTGATCGCGGAAGGCATCGAGACGGCGGCGCAGGCGGAACAGTTGCGCGCCCTCGGGGTGGAGTACGGCCAGGGCTATTACTTCGCCAGACCGATGCCGCTGGCGGACTTTCTGAGCTTTTTGCACAAGTCCAACGCCGGCTAGAAACCTGCCGGCTCAAATGCAAAGGCCGCCTGATCGTGGATCAAGGCGGCCGCTCACTGCGTCGTTTCTCACATCAGCCAGGCGCAACCGCCAGTTCAGTCGTCGGCCTTGGCCACCAGCGCGCCTTCAATCTTGTGCCGGCTCATGGACGCGGCGACAAAGCCCGAGGCTTTCATCTCTTCCACAAAGTCTGCAAGATAGCCGGCGGCCTGCTCGCCTCTGGATTTGGGCACGCCCATCGCCTGCCGGATCACCATGAAGCGCTGCCCCAGAATGCGCAAACCGCCGGCCGTGGCGGCGTCCTTTTCAAGCTGCTGTTTGACGCCGGCCGCCACGCTCAGGTTCTGATCCAGAAACCCTTGCACCACCGCCGGCGAAGTCGGGATGCGCACGATGGTGGCGCGCTGCAGTTCACGCGTGAGGAACAGATCGTAGGCGCTGCCCTTGCCCACCGCGACCGTGATACCGCTCTGGTCGACCTGCTCGTTGCTGCTGATCGGCGAGTCGGCGCGCACGGCATAGAAACCTTCAATCAGCACATAAGGTCTGGTGAAACTGATCTCTTGCCCGCGTTTGGGATCGACGGCGAAAAAGCCGATGTCGGCCTTGTCCTGCTCCAGATTTTCAACCGAGGCGCCGGCCGATTTGACCGCCACCAGTTGCAGGGGCACACCGAGGCGCTTCGCCAGTTCGGCGGCAAGATCAACCGAGATGCCGACCGGGGCGCCGGTCGCGGCATCCACGGAGGCCAGCACCGGATTGCCGAGATTGATCGAGGCGCGCAAGCTGCCGCCCGGCGCAAATATCGCAGCCATGCCTGTTTGATTGGATTGCGTCATGTGGACTCCGGAGCTTTGGGCCTGTGCGGCCGGGTTATGAGTGAGCAAGGCTAACAGACCTGCTATCAGCCCCATGCGAATTTTGATGACCGGAGATTGCTGCAGATATTGCTTCAAGTGCGAGCTCATTTTTTGTCCCTTTTATGCTGCCCATCGACGTTCCGAATTCAGATTTCCCGGCGTGCCGTCGACCTCACTGCATCGGCGATCTGATGCCGTCCGCCGCGCTCGCCCGCTGCCGGCTGCGGCTGCGCCCTGGCTTGCAGCAGACGCGCCTTGCGCTTGCGGATCCAGATCAGTACGCCGGTCACGCTCAGCATGGCGACCAGCGCACCAAGGATGGAAATCATGATGCGACCTGGCAAGCCGAGGATGCGCCCAGAATGCAGTGGAAACTGCGCCTGCAAGAACAGATCGCCGGCGCTGCCGGTGCCGGGAATGCGGCTGCCGGCCGGCTGGCCGCTGGCGGCGTCGAAATACAGCCAGGCATTGCCGAGTCCGGCGTCGCCATGGTCGTTGCCGGCTTCAAAGAAACCCACGCCGTAGACGCCGAACATCGACGAATAGAAGATACCGCCGGCCGGCGTGCTCCAGCCGAGTTTTTGCGCTTCCTGCAGTCCCAGTTTCACGGCCTGTTCGCGGCTGACGGCAGGCTCTGCCACCTTGTCGGCAGCAACCGGGGTGCGGGTGTCGAAAGCGCTGGGCGTCAGCGTCGAGACGCTTTGAATGATCGGCCGCATCACCTGGCGCTCCAGATTCATGGAAATCGAGGTCACCGCCAGAATCAGCAGCAAGGCCCAGACCCAGACGCCGCCCGAACGGTGCAGATCGAAATTGAGCTTATGGCCGCCGCTGCGCCAGCGAAACGCAAATGACTTGCGCCAGCTGCGCGGATTGGGAAAGGACAAATACAGCGCGATGAAGCAATCCAGCGCCCAGACGATGCCGACGATGCCCATCAGCCAGATACCGGTTTCGATGCCGCCGATGTCGGGCAGATGCATCGTGTAGTGTAGCTTGTATAGAAACGGCAGCAGATTTTCGCGGCTCAGCGAGATCGCGCCCCACATGCGCTTGCCCTGGATTTCACCCGTGACGGGATCGACGGCGATCTGGTTGAAATCCAGCGCATAAGGCTTGCCGCTGGCGGGATCGAGGCGCGGCTCCACCATCATGGCGCTGGTGTGGCCGGGTTCGCTCTCGGTCAGTACGTAAGTCACTCGCAACTTGGGCTGGCTGGTTTCGACCAGATTGGCCAGCGTCAGGCCGTCCATGGGCTTGGCCGTTTGCGGCTGATCTGCGCTGCGGGCCTGGAACAGCTGCGGGTTGAGCCAGGCATCCAGCTCATGATCCCAGGAGATGAAGGCGCCGGTCGTGCCCGAGATGAACAGGAAGACGGCGGCGAACAGGCCGAACCAGCGATGGATGAGGACGAAGATTGCGCGCATGTCAGGCTGGCTTTCCGTTCTTGATTTCTTGTCAGTCAAATGCAAGCGGCGGCACATCCGCACATGAATGCACCGCCTTTGCCTGTGAAGTTTTCCGGCGCAGCAGCTAGGCCGGAAAACCGCATTTTACGCCAGTGTCAGCCGAAGACTCGGATCAAATCGCAGATCAAAAATCGATCTTGGCGCTCAGGCTGAAAGTACGTGGATCACCCGGCTTGATGTAGTTCTCGTACTGATATTGCCAGTAGCGCTTGTCGAACACATTGTCCACCGCCGCCCGGAAGGTCGTATCGTAATTGCCGATGCGGGTGCTGTAGCTGGCGCCCAGATTGACCAGCGTGTAAGCCGGCAGCTTGATGTCATTGGCCGCACGCAGCATGGTGTTGCCGGTGTATTTGGCATCCGCCATCAGCTTGAGGCCATTGACCTGCGGCACCAGATAAGCCAGTTGCGCGGTCGCCATGAAGTTGGGCGCGCCGGCCACGCGATTGCCGTTGTTGGTGGTGCCCTTGCTGTATTTGCTGTCCAGCAGCATCAGGTTGGCGCCGGTCTGCCATTGATTGCCGAGCTTGAGCGTGCCGCCCAGTTCCAGCCCCTGATAAATGGATTCGCCATCCTGCACCAGCGCACCGCTGCCGTTGGTGTATTCGGCTGCGCGTTCAATACGGAACAGCGCGGCCGTCGTGCTCCACAGCGCTTGCTCGCTCTTGACGCCGAATTCGTATTGCTTGCTGGTCAGCGGGTTCAGCATCTGGCCGTAGTTGGAGTTGGTGGTGCCGGGCGTGCCGCCCTGCTCCAGCGACTCAACATAACTGGTATAGACGGTGGTGTTGGGCTCAGGCTTGTACATCAACGCCACGGTTGGCGTGACCACGCCATCCTTCTTGTACTGCGAGGTCTGGGCGCCGGTGGTGCTGAAGCCCTTCTGATCGAAGTTGGTGTAGCGCAGCCCGCCCAGCAGCGACCAGCGCTCGGAGAACTTCAGGGTGTCGCTGGCAAACAGCGCCTGCTGCGTGATGATGCCGTTGTGATACGGGATCAGATCGGTCGAGCTGGTGTAGCTGTTAGTGTTCTGGCTGTAAATGTTGCCGGTGCCGATCTGCTGATAGAAGCTGCTGATCGAATAGTCGTTGACCTGCTTCTGCCATGCGGCGCCGAAGGTCAGCTGATGTTCGATGAAGCCGGTGCGCGCCTTGCCTTCCAGCATCGCCTGCCATTGGTCGAACACATGGCCTTCGCGTGAGTCAGAACGGAAGTCGTTGTAGTCGCCGGCGCTGTTCTGCAGATACAGCGTCCCTTCATTGCGGTTGCGCTTGGAGGTGCTGTGGCTGTAGTTCACATTGGCCTTCCAGTCCTCGTTGAGGCGGTAAGTCAGCCCGGTCGAATACAACTGGAAATTGGTATTGATGTGCTGGCCGCGTCCGATCAGGGTCTGATTGCCGCCGCCGATCACCGAGGGCAACTGGCTGCCGGTCAGCGAAGCGGTATAGACCGAAGTCGGCTGATCGTCAGAATTGCTGTTTTGCCAGATCGACTGGAAATCCCAGGTCAGATCGCGCGTCAGGCGTGCATCCAGCGCCAGCGACACCGAGTCGCGCCTGATCTTGCCATCGTTGAAGGTCTCACCCTGGGCATGCGTGGCATTGAGCCGGTAACCGAACATCTGATCGTTGCCGAAACGGCCACCGAGATCGACGTGCTCGCTCCAGATGTTGTTGGAGGTATAACCCACCGTGACGCTGCGCACCGGCGTATCGGTCGGTTTCTTGGTGACGTAATTGACGAGGCCGCCGGGCGAGCCGAAGCCGTACATGAAGCCGGACGAACCCTTGAGCAGATCGATGCGTTCAAAGTGGTCGTAAGGCAGCGTGATGGCGTAGCTGAGGAAAGGCTTGCCGTCGATGCGGAAAGCATTCTGCCAGTCCAGCGGCAGACCGCGCACGGTCAGATAGGCGGCCCAGGCGCCGTAGCCGCCGCTGTTGTCGCTGACCGAAGCATCCAGCGCAAACACGTCGCCCAGCTTGTTGATCTGGCGCTCGGCCAGATCGTCGGCGCTCACCGAAGTAATGGAAAAAGGCGTATCGAGCAAGGAACGCGTACCGAGCGCACCACTGGCGGAACGGGTATTCAGATGCTGTTTATTGTCTTCAGCGCCGGTGACTGTGACGGTCGGCAGACTGGCAGCGCCGGTAGATTCTGCGCTAGATGCTTCATCCGCAGCGAATGCGATGTGGGGCGCCGCCAGAGAAAGCGCGGTGCCTGCCGTCATGCTTAGCGCCATCTGTAAAAATACCGTGCGCATGGCTTGCGCTATGGGGCGCCGTGGTAGTGCCGGACCGGATACAAACTTCAAAATTCATCCCTTCAATGCAAATATAAATAGTAATAATTCCTATTATTTTATTTTCATTGAGGGTTTGACGGAAGCCTATTTCCCGGTATTTACAATTGACTGCGATTTTCTTGCTGATCGCACAACAAAAAAAAGCGCCCGTGCAAATGGGCGCTTCAGATGAATAGTCCGACAATATTTTTAGCATGCAGCGGTTCAACCGCTCAGCCGGAAAACAGCCCGGCCTGGATTAGCGCGGCCGGATCTGGGGGCAAGCGTCACGCTCCACGCGCGGCAATCTTGGCCAGCAAATCCTGCAACTGATCGATGTCATACGGCTTGGGCAGCGAATGCGCGCTGAAACCGACGTTCTTGGTGATCACTGCGCCGTATCCCGAAGCGAAGATGACCTCCAGCGCCGGATAGCTTGCCAGCGCTTGCTTGGCCAGATCGACACCGGACATGCCGGGCAGATTGACATCGGTGAACAGCACGCCGAAACTTTGCTGCGCCAGTTGCAGCAAGGCATCTTCGGCACTGGAAACGCCACAGGCAAAATGCCCCAGCGTTTCCAGCAATTCGCACACCAGTTGCTGCGAGTCCAAATTGTCTTCCACCACCAGAATGCGCAAGCCCGGGGATGGCACATCGTTGCCTGCCTCAGGCGCTTCCTCATGCGCTTCGCCACCCGAAGAATGCGGCTCGCCGATTCTGTCTTGCGGCGGCGTGTGATTGCTCTGCGCCTCCTGCACCAATTGTTCTTCCTGCGGCGCATCCACCTCCAGCGCCTGCGATATCGATAAGCCTCCGGCTTGCAAGGTCTCCATCCGCTCCACCTTTTCTACGCTATCCATATTATCCAGCGGCACGATCCGCACCGGGTCCAGCTGCCCATTGGCAGCAATACGAACTTGCTCCAGTGTGCCGGTCTTTATTTGCGAAAGCTGTTTCGCGTGCTGCCGGTTGGCCAGCATGTGATGCACGCGGCGCGCAAGCTGATCGAGCCGGTAAGGCTTGCTCAGCAATTCCACGCCGGGGTCGAGACGCCCTTCATGCACGATGGCGTCACGCGGATAACCGGAAGTGAACAAGACTTCTGCTGAAGGCAAGAGCTGCCGTGTCATCCGCGCCAGTTCCGTGGCCGGCACGCTGCCCGGCATCACGACATCGGTAAACAGCATGTCGATATGCGCGCCGCTGCGCACGATCTCAAGCGCACGTTCGCCGTTGTCGGCCTTGAGCACCGTGTAACCGAGTGAAGTCAGCGAATCGATGACGGTCAGTTGCAGATTCGGATCGTCTTCCACCACCAGAATCGTTTCGTCGCCGCCGCGCACTTCCATGTCGCGATCGTCTTCCAGCTCGACTTCCTGCGTCAGCGAGCGCGGAAAATAAATACGTATCGTGGTGCCCTGCTGCGGCTCGCTGTGAATATGAATGTGGCCGCGGCTCTGCTTGACGAAACCGTAGGCCATGCTCAATCCCAGGCCGGTACCCTCGCCTTCGCCCTTGGTCGTGAAGAAAGGCTCGAAAGCGCGCTCACGCACATCGGCACTCATGCCGTGGCCGTTATCCGAAATCGCCAGTTGCACATAGTCGCCGGCCGGCAGATCGGCCTGCGACAAGAAGTGCGGATCGCTCAGTTCGGCGTTGTTGAGTTCCAGCGTGATGCGTCCGCCGTTCGGCATCGCATCGCGCGCATTGATCGCCATGTTGATGATCAGGTTCTCCACCTGATTCGGATCCAGCATGCTGTTCCACAGGCCGGGGCTCACCACGGTGGCGATTTCTATCGTCTCGCCCAGGGCGCGACGCAGCAGCTCATCCATGTTCTGCAGAATGCGCTGCAGATTGATGCTGCGCGGCTGCAAGGGCTGGCGCCGTGCAAACGCCAGCAACTGCGCCGACAGCTTGGCGCCGCGATCCACCGCATTCGCCGCAACCGCGACGCGCTGCCGGCTCTTGTCGGGAATCGCCGGATCGGATTGCACCAGTTGCAGATTGCCGCCGATGATCTGCAGCACGTTGTTGAAATCGTGCGCCACGCCGCCGGTCAATTGGCCGACCGCCTCCATCTTCTGCATCTGGCGCAAGGCGGCCTCGGCCCGGCTACGCTCCAGAATTTCTTCCACCACACGCTGCTCCAGCGTGTCGTTCAGATCGCGCAACGCTTCTTCCGCACGCCGCCGCTCCGAGATATCGGTGGAGACCGCGATCATGGCCTGCGGCCGCCCTTCTTCATCGACGATGCGGCTGATATTGCTGGAGACCCAGAGCGAGCTGCCGTCGGTGCGGATGTAACGTTTTTCCAGCGCGAATGATTTGCCGTCTTCGATGCAGCGATTGAACATCGACATATTGATCGCAACATCATCCGGATGCGTCACATCCATCAGACTCATCTGCAGCAGATGTTCCTGCGAGCGGCCCAGCATGCTGCATAGCGCATCATTGACGCGCAGGTAGCGGCCCTGCAGATCGAGCTCGGAAAAACACACCGAAGCCTGATTGAAAATGGCAGTCAGACGATTCTCGCTCCACAGCAGCGCCTGCATGCCGCGCTTGCGTTCGGTGAGATCGACGAAGGTGCACAGCGCGCCGTCGAGCTTGCCATCGGTCCAGACCGGGTGCACCTGATACGAGACCGGGAAGCTGCTGCCGTCGGCGCGGAAGAAGAACTCGCTGTCGACCTGCACGCTGCGACCTTCGCGCGCGGCGCGCAAGATCGGCGAATCGTCAATGTCGTACACGCTGCCGTCGGGATGTGAATGATGAATCACGTGATGCAAGGAACGCCCCAGCACCTGATCCTCGCCGCTGAAGCCCAGCAGGCGCAGGAAGGCCGCATTGCACAAGGTGGTGACGCCCTGCTGATCGATGGCGTAAAAGCCCTGATCGGTGGAGTCGAGCAACTGGCGCACAAAGGCATTGTTGGCGCGCACGCTGGCCTCCGACGTATGCAAGGCCTGCTCGATGGCCTTGCGTTCCGTCACGTCGAACACCACGCCCACATAGCGGCGCGGCGCGTGCGGATGATCCTGCACTACCTCTCCCTTGCGCGCGACCCAGCGGCGCTGACCGTCGCTGCGGCGATGAATCGCATATTCCACATATTCGAGCGGATTGCTTTTCGCTCCGATTCGCGCCGGGCCGACCAGTTGCTGATGCTCCTCCTCAATCAGCGACACCAGCAGCTTGTCGTCGACCAGCTCGTCTTCACGCAAGCCCCAGATTTCGCGGAAGCGATCCGAGATCACCATTTCACCGGTCGCGGGAAACCACTCGAAAATACCGATGCCGCCGGCGCTGTCCGCAATGCGCAGACGCTCCTCGGCGGCAAAGCGATTGGTGATGTCGACGCCTTCGATGAAGATGCCTTCAATCAGGCCTGCAGCCGAGCGGATCGGCTGCAGCACGAAATCCAGTACATATTCCTGATAGTGGTCGTGTTGCCCCTGGCCATTGCGCACGTAGAATTTCTTTTCGCGGCCGCTGTAGGTCTTCCCGCTGCGATACACCTCGTCCAGCAGTTCGAACACCTGCTGATCCAGCACCTGAGTCATGGCTTCACGCGCCGGGCGGCCAACGACAGCATGAGCGCCGAACAATTGCGTAAAAGAATGATTGACCAGTTCGAAGATATGATCCGGGCCCTTGAGCACCGCCATGAAACTCGGCGCCTGCGCCAGCAGATCGCGCAGGAAGTCGGTTTCCTTGGCAAGGCTGCGATGCGCATGCACCGCCTCATCGCGCTCGGCAATGAGATCGCGATTGAGACGTTTGAGTTGCTGCAGCGTATCCGGAATGCGGCGACCCGCGCGCGGCAGCATGGTCATATCGGTCATGGTGCACAGTACGCCTTGCACCACATCGTCGAGCCACAGCGGCGCATAGGAAAAGTCGAACCAGGCATGCCGCTGACCGCCGTTCTGTTGCAGCGGCACGTATTCGTCGCTACTGGATTGCGCTTCGCCGGCGAAGCAAGCCTGCAGCAGCGGCAACTGGCGTTCGCGCACTTCCGGCCACAGCGCCATGCTGTCCAGACGCGCGCCCAAGGCGGCAGGATGCTTGTTGCCGGCACAGGCGGCGTAGGCGTCGTTGTACAGCATCAGCCGATCGGGACCCCAGATGACCAGCATGGCGACCGGCGAATTGAGCGCGATACCCAATGCCGTACGCAAATTCTGCGGCCACGCGCTCAACTTCCCCAGACTCGTACTCGTCCAGTCAAACGCATTGATCAGCCTGCCGGTCTGACCGCCACCATGCAGCCACGATAATTCAGCCATGTTGTAAAAGTAAGTATTGGATAATGTCGCCCCCGCCTGATCAGATGATCATGTCATCTTCGATATTTTCTTTGCAGCCAATATGGAGGTCGCTCAGCCTCCGGCCGGACACGCCGTCTTGTTTTAGCACTCCCTGCACAACGAAACAGGCGCAGCAGGAAATACGGAACAAAACAGCACCGGCAAGGACTTGCTGATTATACGGGAAGGGTCTCTGCTCTAGGCGCAGCGTATTGAATCGAACACAGCAAAACCAAAATGAAATGCCGCTCGCAGCAAGGCTTTGAGCGGCATTCAGCTTTTCCTACAAGACATTCAGCAAGACTCCGACACTTCCCGCCGTCTGAGAAGGAGGTGATATTGCGAACTGCCGCGCACTTGATGCGCGCACAGTTGCTCAGGAAGAGCGTCAGGTGGAACGCTTGGCGGCAGCCCGTTCCTCGCGCAGCAAACGATTCAATTCCGCCAGTTCATTGACCGTGTCAGGCGTCAGAATCACAGGCTCGTTAGCGCGGTAGGCTCGGCCACCCAATCGGCCGTTCATGCCGATATACGCTTGGGCACAGCGGCGCCGGTATTCGAGCAGATCGTCGTCAACTGCGGGCAGATCGCCTTCAGGATGAATGTCTGTTTCCGATTTCGGCGCATTGCCGTCGCCAAGCGCCGACGTGCTCACTCTTGCAGAAACACCCGCAGCAAGTTCATGCGCGCCGTAGGGGTGAGGATGGCTGTCGGCAACGGCGGATGAAGAAGCAAGCGTTGCTGCCAGCCCGACATCGGCTTCGTGCTGCGCCTGAATGTGCGCACGGTAGGCTGACCAATCGCCTTGCTGAATGGCGATGGACGGTGAAACGGCAGGATCAGACTTGGCCATGACTATCCCCTGTCAAAGTTCGTAAGCAAACAAGCGGCGCTCATCACGCTTTCCTGCGCGCTTTTTCGACAGCATTGCAGCTTTTCTGTGCTCGCGCCGCCACTCTTCCGACATGCGCACCATAGCTTCCAGACTGCGATTGATTTTTTCTTTATGTTTGATCGACAGCATCTTTCACTCCTGATCTGATGAACGCCTTGTGACCGCCGATGACTTTGATTTTAGCCAAGCATGAAGAGAATGTTGAGTGCGTACGGGAGAATTTTTTGTAACAGGCTGAACGCCGACGCTCCAGTTCCTGAGCGCACTATGCCTGACTGCAACTCCTCTGATATTGCTCCGACAAAATCCGTCCGAGCCGTTTCCGTACGTCCGATGTTTTCTTCCTGCAAGCCTCCCTGTTCATCCCGGTCATGTGCTGATAAGGATATTAGGGGCGCGTGAAAAGCTCATGTATCAGACGCTGCCGGATTTATTTGTAGGACAAAAAGGAAGTTCCTGCCGATTTCAATTACATAAAAACAAGAAAGAAAAAAGAACGGAAGAAAATCTGACGGCGGCCGCACGGGCAACAATTTTTTGCCAGGCGAAAACGCCCAAAAGCGGCATGGATACTGATGTTTTTGCACCTGAAGCAACATTTTTGCGGATCGCTCAAATATAATGTCGTTTTACCAAAAACTGAGACGCAATGACAACCGGCCCGGCAGCGATGCGCGCATTCACTCGCGATACTCTCCATGTGTCTGAAGATGGCTTTGATACCGGACTCAACAGCGCCCGCGCAGATCTCGGTGCAGGCGACCGGGTACGGGATGCGTTCGTGCCAGTAGCACCATGCTTCCGCGAAAGGGGCGCAGTTTGAGTAATCCTTACCTGCCAAGCGACCGCAGAAAACGCAGCGTCGATCTCAGCAATTGCGATCAGGAACCGATACATATCCCCGGCTCGATTCAGCCGCACGGCGTGTTGCTGAGCTTCACTTACGACGGCAAACTGGTGGCCCGCAGCGCCAACGCCGAGTCGCTCCTCGGTCCGCTGCCCGCGCCTGGCGAGCCGCTGTCCGAGCAGCATCTGAATCAGGAAACCTGTAATGCCATCGCAGCCGCTCTGGCCGATCAGGATGGCTACGTCGAATCGCGGCTGGTGCAACTGGCCAACGGCGCTTTCGACGTCGTCACTCACAAATCGGAAGGCCTGCTGATTGCCGAGTTCGAGAAACGTCCGCCCGATGCGCTGGCGCTCGATCTGTTTGCGTTGACCGCACAGCAGGCCATCCAGCGTATTCAGCGCCAGCACGGCGTGGAAGACTTGCTGACCATTGCGGTAGATGAAATCGCCCGCCTCACCGGTTTCGACCGCGTGATGGCCTATCGTTTTTTGCATGATGACAGCGGCGAAGTGGTGGCCGAATGCAAACGCGCCGATCTCGAACCCTTCCTCGGACAGCGCTATCCTGCCAGCGATATTCCGGCGCAGGCGCGCCGCCTGTACATCATCAATCCTATCCGCCTGATCGCCGACGTCGGTTATAAGCCGGTGCCGCTGGAGCCGGACCGCAATCCCCTGACCGGCGGCCAGATCGATCTGAGCCACAGCGTATTGCGCAGCGTTTCGCCGGTCCACATCGAATACCTGAGCAACATGGGTATCGGCGCATCGATGAGCATTTCCATCGTGATCGGCGATCGTCTGTGGGGCCTGATCGCCTGCCACCACATGTCGCCGTTGCTGGTGCCGCATGCGGTGCGCATGTCCTGCCAGGTGCTGTCGCAATTCGTCAGCACGCTGGTGGAACGCAATCTCAACAGCGAACACGCGCGGGCGATGACGCATTCCGCGGCGATGCGGCGCGAGATCGCGGCACAGGTCACCGACCGTGAAGATATCGTGCTGGCGCTGGCTGCCGATCCGAACAGCTTCGCCAATCTGATGTTCTGCCACGGCGGCGCCGTGTCGCTCGACCGCAAGACCCAGGTATTCGGCAAAGCCCCCTCGCGCGAAGGCGTGAACGCCTTCATCAACTGGCTCAACGAACACGAAAAAAGCGACATCTTCTACACCAGCGAACTGGGCGCAGATGTGCCCGACATGAAGGCGCATCTGGGCGATGTGTGCGGCGTACTGGCGATTCGCTTCTACAAGGAACAGAACGGCTATGCCTTCTGGTTCCGCAGCGAACAGGTGGAAGACGTGCGCTGGGGCGGCAACCCCGAGAAAAAATATTCAATCGGCCCGCTCGGCCCGCGACTGACGCCGCGCGGCTCGTTCTCGGTGTGGAAAGAAGAAGTACGCGGTAAAAGCGTGCCATGGGAAAAGAGCGCGCTGGAGATCGCTGCTCAGGTACGCCTGGATCTGCAGGAAGTGGCGCTGAGCAATGAGAACATGGTCAAGCGTGCGCGCGAAACCCTGCTCGCCACCCTCGGCCACGATCTGCGCGACCCACTGCAAGCCATCATGATGGCGGCGCGCATGATCGAAGTACGCGATCAGTCTCCTTCCAGTTCCAATCTGAGCAAACGGATTTCATCCTCCAGCAGCCGCATGCATCGCCTGATATCTCAGGTGCTCGACATCAGTCGTCTGCAAAGCGGGCTCGGACTGGATATCCAGGTACGCAAAGCCGATGTGCGCAAGCTCATTACCGACATCGTCAATGAGGTCAAACTGGGTTATCCCGAATCGGAGATTCTGGTTGAGGTGGAAGAACTCGGCGAAATCGAGCTGGATCCGGATCGGCTCAGCCAGGTGATTTCCAATCTGCTGAGCAACACCCGCCATCATGGCGAAATCGGCCAGCCGGCCACCATCATCGCCTTCGTGCGCGATGGTCAGCTGTCTATTGCCGTGTCGAATCTCGGCCCGGAAATTCCAGAGGACATCCGCAGGAATCTGTTCAAGCCTTACAAGAAAGAGTCGCTGGGCAACCAGCGCAATAGCCGCGGTCTGGGCCTGGGTCTGTATATCGTCAACGAAATCGTCAGCGGCCATCGCGGCAGCATCGACGTGCATTGTGAAATGGGCATAGTCACGTTCACGGTCAAGCTGCCGATTTCACCGGCCTGATTCAGTTCACGCAATGTCATAAGCCGACTGCAGCACAAAAAAAACGGGGTGGACATCATGCATGTCCACCCCGTTTTTCATTTACGTCATCCTGCGGTCAAGCTTATGAAGCCAGGCGTGTGCCGGTCCTGCCCGACAGCGAAGCGATCAGAAACAGCAACTCCAGCGGATCGACCGGCTTGGCGATGTGAGCCTGAAAACCTGCCATCAAGGCACGACGCCGGTCTTCAGTACGCGCCAGCGCCGTCAGCGCAGCCGCCGGCGTCATCGGCAAACCGCTGGCCTGACGGCTTTCGAGTTCACGCAGACTGCGCATGAGCTCATAACCATCCTGCCCCGGCAAACCGATATCGCTGACGATCACGTGCGGACGAGTCTGCGCGAAGGCATCCAGCGCCTCATCGGCAGAGCCGACTGCATCGACAGTGGCGCCGCGCTCTTCCAGAATCCGTTGCACCAGATCGCGTGCATCGGGCTCATCTTCCACCAGCAGAATATGCAAGCCGGACAGCTCGGGCTGTTGATCGAGCGGGCTGGAAGTCTGGAATTGCGGGTCGCCGCCGGCGCCGTCATCGCGCTGCACCGCCGCCAGCGGCAGGTTCACGAAGAAGGTGGCGCCCATGCCCGGGCCCTCGCTGGCGGCACGGATGCGGCCGCCATGCAGTTCGACCAATTGGCGCGTAATCGCCAGCCCGAGACCCAGACCGTTCGCGACCCGGCTATTGCTGGAGTCTTCCTGGCGAAAACGTTCGAATACGCTGCCGAGAAAATCTGACTTGATACCTTGCCCGTTGTCGCGCACTTCGAGTTCGATTTCACTCTGCACCTTGCGCAGCGTGACGCGCACCTTGCCCTGCTTGGGCGTGAACTTGATGGCGTTCATCAACAGATTCCACACCACCTGCTGCAGGCGCGAGGAATCGCCCTGAATGATGCCGGCCGACCCGAGAATCGCAGTCAGCCGAATGTCCTTGGCGTCAGCTGCCGATTGCACCGAGGCGATCGCATTGTCGATCACTTCGGCCATGTCGGTGCGCTGCACGTCGAGGCGCAGCTTGCCCGACATGATGCGGCTCATGTCCAGCAGATCTTCCACCATCTGCGCTTGCAGCTTGGCGTTGCGCTCGACCACCTGCAGGCCCTTGAGCAATTTCTCCGGATCGCTGTGGTCGCGCAGCAGATACTGGGTCCAGCCGATGATGGCATTGAGCGGCGTGCGCAGCTCGTGCGACAGGGTCGCAACGAACTCATCCTTCATGCGTGTCATGCGCTCAGCTTCTGACCGGGCCACGCGCTCAGCCGCCAGCAAGGTCTCACGATCTTGCTCGGCGCGTTTGAGGTCGTCGATATCGGTGCAGGTGCCCAGCCATTTCTCAAGTTCGCCTTCGGCATTGAATACCGGTGAACCATTGCAGGTAAACCAGCGGAAGGCGCCGTCATGACGACGCATGCGGAAGTTGACCAGCAAGGGCTGCGGGCTGCGCGATACCGCCGACTGCACCGCCTGATAGGCGGCATCGCAATCATCCGGATGCAACGCCACTTCAATCCAGCGCTGGCCCAGTTGAGCGTCGAGCGGCAGACCGGTGTAATCCAGCCATTGCTTGCTGAGGAAATCGAATTGCCCGTTCGGCAGACAGGACCATACCAGATGCGGAATCGCCTCCGCCACGCTGCGGTAATACTGCTGCTGCTCGATCATGCGCGCCGCTTCGAGCGCCTGTTGCTGCAGCTTCACCTGATTGAGCAAACGCTCGACGGCTTCCGGCAGATAGTCCAGATAGTCGTTGGTCTTGGGCAGCACGTCGGACACGCCGGAGCGCAGCGCCTCGATGATGCGCGGCTCGTCGCTGACGCCGGACACCATGATCGCCGGCATCACGATGCCTTGCGCGCGCATGTCGCGGAAAAAATCCAGACCGGTATCAAGCGCCTGCAGGTTGTAGTCGACAATCAGCAGATCGGGCACATCCTCTTTCACCACGGCATGTGCGGCTTGCGCATTCAAGGCCGTGCTGACCCGGTGCCCGTGCTTTTTGAGAACGCGGCTGGCCAGCGCCAGCAAGCCTTCGTCGTCTTCCAGAATCAGAATGTGAGCACGCGCCCCTTCATCAGTCATATCAGTTGCTGCTCCGGGGGGATGTTGCAGGCAGCTTGACTACCTGGAGGAAGAACCCGAGGCGGCGTACCGCTTCGATGAAATCGTCATATTCGACCGGCTTGGTGATGTACACATTGCAGCCGAATTCGTAGCAACGCTCTATTTCGCGCGGATCATCGGTAGTGGTCAGCATGATCACCGGGATGGCGGCGGTCTTGTCTTCCTTCTTCAGTTGCTGCAGCACTTCGACGCCGCCGATGCGCGGCATGTTCACGTCCAGCAGCACCACCACGTTTTGCATGTCAGGCTTGTCACCGCCTTCGCCGAAAAAATAGTCGATCGCTTCCTGGCCGTCCTTGAGACGCAGAAAACCGTTGGTCAAGCCTGCACGGCGCAGATTTTTCTCCACCAGCACGGCGTGCCCATCGTCGTCTTCAACCAGAATGATGCTGACATCTTGTTGTGTTCCCGGCATTGCTATCCCCTTGCTTGGTATGTCATTGATGTGGTGGCGGTCAGGCCAGTGCTACGCCTTCACGCGCAGGCAACGCCACAAAAAAGGTGGTGCCGACTCCCTCAGTCGACTCTACCCAGATTTTACCCCCATGACGCTCGACCATGCGTTTTACCAGCGCAAGCCCGACGCCCTCGCCCTGCGCAACGCTGCCGTGCAGACGCTGAAATGCGGAAAACATCTTCGGCATGTGGGTGGCAGGAATGCCCAAGCCGTTATCCCTGACGTAGTACACGTTCAAGCCGTCACCCACATCCGGCCTGTCAGTCTCATAGCCCACCTCAATCTGGCCGGGCCTTTTCGGATCAAGATAGTTGACCGCGTTGCCGACCAGATTGCCGAAAATCTGCTCGATTGCGGTCGGGTCGCCATGCACCTCGGGCAGCGCACCGATGTTGATCGTCACGCCTTTTTCGCGAATGGTGCCGCTCATGGCATCCACCACACGCTGCAGAATCGGAGTCAGATCGTTGCGCTGCTGCTGATACTCGACCCGGCCGACACGGCTCAGGCGCAGCATGGCATCAATGATGCCGGCGGCGCGCGTCACTGCGCTCTGAATGAATTTGAGCGAGGTGCCGATATCTTCATTGACCAGCTCGCTGACCTTTTTCTTGTCGGCCGGCGGCAGATCGGTGCGTTCGATTTCAGCGGTCAGCTCGCGCGTGGCATGCGTGATTTCCTTGCTGAAGCCTTGCAGGTTCACCAGCGGCGAACGCAAGTCATGCGACACGCTGTAGATGAACATTTCGTTGTCCTGCGTCTGCTGGCGCAGATGATTGTTCAGTTCGGCCAGCTCCCTGGCGCGCGACTCCAGCTCTTCCCGATACGAGGCGGCAGCCAGATTGGCATCCATGATGCGTTCGCTGCTGCGATGCAAGACGTCGTCCAGCAGCGAAATCTCATCGCTGCCGCCGACACGCGCCGCCAGCGGTTCACCTTCAGCCAGGCGCTGGGCGTTGGCGCTCAGCACCGTCAGACGGCCCCCGATATTGCGACTGAAAATATATACGGCAATGCCGGCCGCCAGAATCGATCCCAGCACCGAAGCAATCAATACCGAATTGAGCCAGTCCTTGGCATCTTCAACATCTTCCGCGCGTTCCACCGCCAGACGTTGCTCGGTCTCCATGAACTTGGCCAGATTGCTGCGGAAATCGTTGAGCCTGTGCGGCCCCTCGGTGTCCTTCAGCTGCATCACCAATTGTTCGCGCTGGCCGTTGGTCAGCATGCGTTTGGCTTCGTCGGCCCAGGCGCGGTAACGCGCCACGGTGCCCTGAATGGCCTTGATGTTGACCAACTGTTCGGGATTGTCCTTGACCAGCATCTGCAGGTTCTGCAGCTTGGCGTTCATATCGTCCCACATGGCCGGCTGGCTGATTGCGGCCGGCTCATTGACGATGATGGAATTGCGGATGCGCGCCGACTCCAGCAGCATCGGTTCGCGCACCTCGCTGGCCTGGATGATGACGGTCTTGGAGTGCATGGCCCAGCGCTCAGCGTCTGCCGATTCGGCCTGGGTCTTGATCAATGCTCCCAGCAGGAGCAATTCAAACAGGCTAGGAATGGCGACGATCAACAGACCTTTGGTGAATAATTTCATGTGCCCCTGTGCATGAATGAAAACGCGTTTTTATCGCTGCCGCATGCCTTGCATACGACGCATTGCCATCGATGCGACCGCAGGCTTGCAAGCTTTGCAGTCATGGTCGTGCCTCGATCCGGCCGGTCGAGCTGAAAGAAACCTCCATGGAATCCTCCCCGTTTGTTGTTCTCGTTATCCTGCATCGTTGCACCGGTGTAGACCAAGCCTTAAATTTCTTTTGAATTACCGGATTGCAGGCACTCAAGCGGAGTTAAATCAAATATTAATTTTTTATTAACAGCCATCTGTCTGAGCGCTTGGTACACGCTTCGCCCGACGCTGACAAAGTGCCATTATAAGCACTTCAGCAAGAGAAGATTTTATCGCCGGTGCTTTTTAAGCTGCTTTTATCGAGCAAACCTGACGGCCGTCAATTTCATCTCGGTCGCATCAGCGATTTTTTGATCCTCACTTGCAAACATTATGGGTTGTGTGTCAATCAGGATTCGTCAATCCAGCGACCAATCATCGCCCTTCAAACGCAAAGCGTGCCGCCCCATCACTAAGGCGGCACGCTTATCGGAACAGCAGATTCTTCAGTCCGGCCCGAGAGCCCAGATTAAACCCGACTCAGGAGCCATTCAGGATGCTGCAGCCATCCCACCGCCGCTACCATCCTCAGAACGGCAACCGCGATAACGGCGGATCAGAGCATTGGTGGAACTGTCGTGACGCAGCGGCAAGCTACTGTCGGCCAGCTGGCTGGCCGTCTGCTTGGCCAGCGCCTTGCCCAGTTCCACGCCCCATTGATCGAAGGAATCCACGTTCCAGATCACGCCCTGCGTGAACACACTGTGCTCGTACAGCGCCACCAGCGCGCCCAGGCTATGCGGCGTCAGGCGGTCGATCAAAATCGTGTTGCTGGGACGATTGCCTTCAAACACCCGGTGCGGCACCAGTTCTTCCGGCGTATTTTCCAGACGCACTTCCGCTGCGCTCTTGCCGAAAGCGAGGGCCTCCGATTGCGCAAACAGATTGGCCATCAAGAGATCGTGCTGGTTGCCGATCTGCTCCAGCGGTTTGCAGAAACCGATGAAATCGCAAGGCACGATCTGCGTGCCCTGATGCAGCAACTGGTAAAAGGAATGCTGGCCGTTGATGCCGTTGTCGCCCCAGTACACCGGCGACGTCTGGTAAGCGACCGTATCGCCATCAACCGTGGTGTGCTTGCCGTTGCTCTCCATGGTCAGTTGCTGCAGATAGGACGGCATGCGTTTCAGATACTGGCTGTAAGGCAGCACCGCCTGCGTGCGGGCGCCGAAGAAATTGGTGTACCAGACGGTCAAGAGACCAAGCAGCGCCGGCAGATTGTTCTCCAGCGGTGTCTTGCGGAAATGCTCGTCCATGGCGTGAAAGCCGGACAGCATTTCTTCAAACTGCGCTGCGCCGATGGCAATCATGGTCGACAGGCCGATGGCGCTGGTCATCGAGTAACGGCCTCCGACCCAGTCCCAGAAGCCGAACATATTGGCCGGGTCGATACCGAATTTCTGCGCCTGTTCGATATTGGTGGTGACGGCTGCAAAATGGCGCGCCACCGCGCCTTCCTCGCCCAGCTGCGCGATTAGCCAATCGCGCGCGGTGCAGGCATTGGTGATGGTTTCCAGCGTGGTGAAAGTCTTGGAACAAACGATGAACAGGGTCTCGTCGGCCGGCAGTTCACGCACGGTTTCGGCGAAGGCGGCGCCGTCCACATCCGACAGAAAATGGAAATGAATCTCGCGCTGGCTGTAATGGCGCAGCGCTTCATAGGCCATCATCGGCCCCAGATCGGAGCCGCCGATGCCGATATTCACGACATGGCGAATCGGCTTGCCGGTGTGACCCAGCCAGGCGCCGGTACGCACCTGTTCGGCGAACTCGCCCATGTGGCGACGCACTTCCTGCACCTGCGGCATGAGGTCTTCACCGTCCACTTCGAGACGACTGTTGGGCGGCATGCGCAGGGCCGTATGCAATACCGAGCGATGCTCGGTGTTATTGATCTTTTCGCCGCTGAACATGGCTTCGATGCGCTGCGGCAAGGCGCATTCGCGCGCCAGTTGCACCAGCAGGATCATCGTTTCGGCATTCACCAGATTCTTGGAATAGTCCAGATACACGCCTGCACCTTCTGCGGTGAAAATCTCGCCGCGCTGGCCATGGCCGGCAAACAGCTGATGCAGATCGAAACGGCGGCCCTGATCGCGAAAGTGCCGTTCCAGTGCCTTCCAGGCTCCTTTGTGAGCCAATGGCAGCTCATGCACATGCGCACTTTTCGGCGATTCGAAGCGGTACAGTTTGAGGTCGCGGGCGGGCAAGGTGGTCATGGGGGATCTACTCCTTCATCCTTAAGATCTTTAGCGGTCCGCAGCACCGTCCATACAATCGGGCTGAATGGCTGAGCGTAGAGAACCGGCAGATAAATTGCGCCTTCCTGGACCTGGCCGCGCATCTTGCGAATGCGCCGTGTTCGTCCGGAAGGATCTGATGTTTTTAGCGGGTTGTCGGCGGCGTCTGCAGCTCGGGCACGCAAACGTGCAGGCTGAAGGCGCAACTCGACCGGCTCATGCTAGCGGGCACGCGCCGGAACGGGGATAGGACTGCTCCGCATTTTCTTGTAGGACATTTTGAATGCAGTGCAGCATAAACATGCATAAGTGACAACAGATACGATTTTTTCAGCAACCGCCGACAGGCGCGGCGATGCGCCTCAATGCAATTCCAGCAACTCCACCGGCAGGCTGCCGAGAATTTCGCCGATGCGGATATGGCAGTGCTGCTCTTCACCTGCGAGATCAAGTTGCCCGAGACTGCCGTTGCCGCTGGTCAGTACGCTGCGCCATTTCAAGTCATCGCCCTGGCCACGCAGAGTCCTGAGTTCGGGCGGCAGCACGATGCAGGTGTCGCCCCAGGTCTCAGAAGACACCAGCGGCAAACAATCGGTGCCCGAGGCATCCAGCGCCAGTAGTCGGCCCGAGAGCCGGGTGCAGATCACCAGGACCGCCTGCCCTTCATGCAACCGTGCAAAGGCGATCACATGGGCGGCGCGTTGCCCCTGGACTTGCAGCGGCAGGTACTCGCCGCGTGCAAACAGGTCTGCATGCCCGCGCCGGTAGGCCAGCACGGCGCGTATCAATTGCAGCTTGCTGGCGCCGGGTTGCCAGTCGCGCAGAGACACCGGACGTTGCGATGCATTGTCGAGACTGCGGGCGCGCAGCGCGAAATCGACCGCACGCCGGTTGTCAGGGTCGACCAGACTGAAATCCCACAGCTCGCCGCCCTGATACAGATCGGGCACGCCCGGCGTGCACATGCGCAGCATGCACTGCGTCAGGCTGTTGATGGCGCCCAGGGGCGCCAGCCGCTCCACGAATTTCTGCAGCTCCAGCAAAAAAGGATGATGATGCGCATCGACGCCGGGGTCGCACAGCAAGGCTTCGGTAAAGCGTTCGCAGGCCTGCTCGTAAGGCAATTGCGGCGCGACCCAGTCGCTGCGGCGCTTGGCCTCGCGCAAGGCCTTGCGCTGCCACTGCACCATGCGCTGCGCGAGTTGCTGCAGCGGCATCAGGTTTTCATTGTCGGCCTTCATGCCTTCCGGCCAGGCGCCGATCAGGCTTTGATACAGCATGCATTCATCAGCGCCGTCGATGGCGCCGTGCTCGCCGGCAGTCGCCTGCACCACCCCGGCATTGAGTTGCCGCCAATGTTGCAGCATGGTGCGCCATTCCTCGGGAATTTCACTCAGCGCCGCCAGCCGCATGCGCGCATCCTCGCCGCGCTTGTGATCGTGGGTGGCGGTGGTCAGCAGCGTGTGCGGAATCTCATGCAGGCGCTGCTGCGCCAGTTGATGAAACTGCTGCACGCTGATGCTCAGTTGAGCCGGATCGGATCCGACTTCATTGCGCGACAGCAGCCGGCCGTAGCGATAAAAGGCAGTATCTTCGACCGACTTGGCGGTCAGCGGCGGCGTCAATTGCTGGAAGCGCGTGATCGCTTGCAATTGCAGTCCGCGCCGCAGCTCATCGCTATGCCCGGACAACATGTCGGCGCCCAGCCAGCCCTCCAGCACATGCAAGCTGGCATGATCGGCCGCGTGCAAGGTGGCGCTGGCGGCGATGCCGGCACAAGCCAGTGTCTCGCGCTCGGCGGCCGGCATGCCCTCCGCCGTCCCGTAGGTGCGATACACCGGAAAATGCACCAGCAATTCGGCCAGCGCGCGGCGGATCGACATCAGCGACATGTCGCGCGTGGCCAGAGTGGCGCGCGCCAGCTGATGCAGCGTCATTACCAGAGTATTGAATTCGGCGGCGAAATTGCGCGCCAGCAAATCGCGCCGCGCGCTGCGCACGATCTGTTCGAAGTCCGACAGATCGCAGCCATCGGCAATGTAGACGCTGCTGCCCACCGCCGCTGGATCGGAAAAATGCGCTGCAGCCGGCTGAGCATTTGCCCTCTCGCCGCCGCGGTTCAATTCTTGAGACAGCGTTGCCGCCGCGCCGTGTCCGCACACGCTGCGCCAGGCTTCGTCCAGCACCGGCTTGCCCTCGGGGTCGTGCAGCAGCGCTGCGACCTGATCCATGAATTCATAGCCGGTGGTGCCGTCCAGTTGCCATTCGGCCGGCATGCTTTCGCCGCGCCCGAGAATCTTTTCAGCAATCAGATAGGGTTCGTGATCCGCGCGCAGGCCTTTGAGTCGCTGACGCAAGCGGCGCGCATAAGCGCCGGGGTCGGCCAGGCCGTCGATGTGATCGATGCGCAAGCCGTCGATCAGGCCATCCGCGTAAAGTCGGAATATCTCGGCATGCAGGGCTTCGAAGACCTCTTCGTTCTCGACCCGCATGCCGACCAGCTCGCTGACCTCGAAAAAACGCCGCCAGTTGATTTCATCCGCGGCATTGCGCCAGCAGCTGAGGCGATAGTGCTGCCGCTCCAGCAAGGCATGCAAGACTTCGGCGCCATGCGGCTGATTGGCCGAAAACGCGCCGAGCGCGGCATCGATATCGGCCATGCCTTCCTCATCCTGCGCCAGTTCGCGCAGCAATTGCCAGCCGCTTGCGGCCTGCTGCTCGGCATTGGCGCCGGCCAGGTCCGACGCCGAGAAGATGTCGATGGCCGGCTGCAGACGCTCGCTGCCGGCGGTGATCAGCAGCTCGGCGTAATCCTGCGGCCGCAGCGGGAAGCGATGCTCGTAATGCGCAAAATAGAACTGGCCATGCTGCTCGTCGAAACACAGATTGATGTCCCCGGCCTGCAAGGCTTGCGCATACGGCTGTCCCAGAAACGGCAGCAAGACCTTGCCTCTGAGCGCCGGATCGGCCGCTTCCCAGTTGATATCGAACCACTCGGCATAGCGGCTGCCCCGGCCCCAGCGCAGCACGTCCTGCCACCACAGATTATGGTGCCCGGTCGCCATGTGATTGGGCACGATATCCACGATCAGCCCCATGCCGCGTTCATGCAGCAAGGCGCATAGCTTGCGCAGCGGCTTCTCGCCGCCCAGCTCAGGATTGATGCCAGTGGCGTCGACCACATCGTAGCCATGCGTGGAGCCTGGCCGGGCCGTGAGAATCGGCGACAGATAGAGATGGCTGATGCCCAGCGTGGCATAGTAATCCACCAGTTCGCAGGCTTGCGTCAGCGTGAAATCGCGATGCAGCTGCAGGCGCGCGGTAGCGCGCGGCAGACTGTCGCGTTGCGGAGCGGAAGTGATGCTCATGAATGCTCCTTGAATTGGTATTCCTGCAGCGCATTGAGACCGCCTTCGGCGGCACCGGCGGTCAACGGTCTACGCCGCTGCCCGCGCAGAGACGCCAGGCGCGCCAGCCGTGGTGTGGCGCCGGGCTGATCGAACAAGTCGCCGACGTCGGCAGGCATGCGCCGGCGCCAGTTGGGATGCGGATCGGTGCGGCCCGGCAGATTGGGTTGTTGCGGCAGACCGAGTACGTCTTCCAGCGGCACCAGCGCCAGCGGCGCCGGCGTCTGCGCCACGAAGGCGATGGCGGCATCGATTGCCGCCTGCGTGTCTTGCGAGCTGTGTTCTTCTTCCTCCGCCTCCGACCAATGCGCGGTATTGTCCGTTACGCCCGCGCCCTCGCCGGTCGCACAGCCGGCTTCGCGCATCTGCGCCCACAGAGCAATGCGCTCCGTCTCGCGCAGCTCCATGGCCTGCTCTTCGCTCATGTCCTGATCCAGCAGATCGAGGCGCGCGCGCCAGGCCAGATCGACGCCGTTCCACCAGCCGGCCACGGTCGGCAAATCGTGCGTGGTGGTCGCGGCAATCGCGCTGTCCGGCCATGCGGCCGGCGCCAGGAAGCCCTGCTCGCCGCGCTGAAACCACAGCACGCGCATGCCCGGCAAGCCGGCATCGGCGAGCACACGGTCGAAACCTGGCGGCACCGTGCCCAGATCCTCGCCGATCACGATGGCGCGATGGCGCCACGATTCCAGCGCAATCAGACGCAGCAAGTCCTGCAGCGGATATTGCACATAGGCGCCCTCGTTGGCGTCTTCGCCTTCGGGAATCAGCCACAGCCGATTCAGCCCCAGCACATGATCGATGCGCAAGCCGCCGGCGTGGCGCAGGCAGGCGCGCAGCATTGCGATATAGGCGCTGAAGCCCTGCCGGCGCATGGCCAGCGGCGAGAAGGCGCCCAGCGCCCAGTTTTGTCCGCGCGCACTGAGGCGATCCGGCGGCGCGCCGACCGACAGACCGCTGACGATTTCTTCCTGATGGCTCCAGGCCTGGCTGCCGCCGTTATCGGCGCCGACCGCCAGATCGCCGATCAGCCCGATCGCCATGCCGGCGTCGCGCGCCTGCTTCTGCGCGGCGGCCAGCCCGCTCGCCGCCTGCCATTGCAGGAACAGATGGAATTCGATTTCACCGGCTTGCTGCCGCGCGAACTCCTGCATCTGCGGCGTATCCGGGCTATTGGCCCACTCGCCCCAGGTGCGCCAGTTGCAGCAATCGATGTCGGCGGCACGCGTGCGCTGATGCGCCAGCATATTGCTGTAGGCCTCGTACAGCGCATGACTGGCCAGCGCCTTGCCGCCTTCCAGTTTGAAGGCGGCATAGTCTGGATGGGACATGCCGTCCACCTTGAACATGGCGAACAGGCGCCGCAAGAGCTGCAAACGGTGCAGCCCGGCCTGACGCCATTCGATCAGAGGCTCCTGCTGCAATTGCAGATGGCGCGCAATCATCTCCGGCCCGCCTTCGCTCAGCACCTGATGCAGCGCCGCCTCGCCCAGCACTGCCGCCGGATCGATGTGCAAGACATTGAAGAACAGCCGGCTGGACGGCGAATACGGACTGCAACGCTGCGGCTCGGCACTGAACATGGCATGCGCCGGCGACATCGCCAGCGCCGCTGCCCCATGCTGCGCCGCCTGCTGCGCCAGCGCGCCGAGCGCGCCGAAATGGCCGATGCCGCCGTCGCCGCTGTCCGATGTGCTGCCGCTGCGCAGGCTGTACAACTGCGCCGCCAGCGCCCAGCCGCGCGCATCGGGATGCGGCTCGGGATGGCTGTCGTTGTACTGCAGCGAAGCACTGGCGTTACGCCCGCTGAGCGCATCGGCGATGCCGTAGCAGCGTGGCGGCGCTACCGCCAGCGTGACTTCGTGGCCGGCCACCAGCAACTGGTGGTAACCGGGTTGCAGGATGGCCGGCAGGGTCGGCGGTTTGGAGACGTCGCCCGAAATCACCAGCTCAAATATCGCACCGCCTTCCAGAATCAGACGACAGGATTGCCCGTGCAAGGCGGAATGCTGCGGCAATTGCAGCGGCCGTCCGGCCACCGCCGTCAACAGCGGCGGCAGATAGCCGGTCGCCTGTTCGCGCTGCAGCGCAGCCAGGCTGGCCTGGCAATCGTCTTCGCTGGCGCAGGGCAATTGCAGCGCGCTCAGAATGGCGCGCAAGGAAACATCGCTGACCACTTGCGGCTGATCGTAGGCATCCACCCAGCGCACGGCAATGCCGGCGGCCTGCGCCAGACAGTGAAGACTACGGCTATCGATGGCGTGCTTGTTCATCCCCGCGCTCCGGAACTGCTTGCGACTGTGCGTTCTTCCAGCAGCGCCAGCAGCGAATGCGGCGGCAGTTGGCCCTGCGCCAATGCTTCCAGCGTGCCGCCGGTATCGAACAGCAGATCGGCGCCGGCCGGTTGCGACAAGGCGCCCAGCGATTCGCTCAGGGTTTCTGCGCCCAGATTGACGGTGATGTTGAGCACCTTGCCATTGTTCAGACGCCAGCGCGCGTTCACCGCCTTGGGGCCGATGGCGCTGGCTTCCAGCGCCTGGGCGCCGCGCAGATGCGGCATGATGTGCAGGCTGCGGATGCGCAGCAGATGGGCCACGCGGCTGAGATAGGACGCCGACTCCGGCGCCGGCCCCGGTTCCGGAATCGAGGCAATGAAGGTGGCGAAACTGTTGGGATCGGGCAGATCCTTGAGCAGCGACTCGTCCGCGAACGCAGGAAACTTGGCAAACTCGCGGCGCCGTCCGTCGCGCACCGCCTGCGCCAGTTTTTCATCGCTGTGGCTGGTGAAGTAATAGAAAGGCTGCGCGGCGCCGAACTCTTCGCCCATGAACAGCATGGGAATCTGCGGCGACAGCAACAGCAAGGCCTGCGCCGCATGCAGCGCCGAAGGATGCGCCAGCGTGGTCAGGCGCTCGCCAAAGGCGCGATTGCCGATCTGATCGTGATTCTGCAAGAACAGCACGAAAGCGGTGGGCGGCAAACTGCCGCTGGGTTCGCCGCGCGGCTCGCCCTCGCGGTAAGGCGAAGGATCGCCCTGATAGATGAAACCGTCGCGCAGACAACGCGCCAGTTTCTCGGCCGGCTGATCGGCATAGTCGCTGTAGTAACCGCCGTCCTCGCCGGTCAGCAGCACATGCAAGACATGGTGGCCGTCGTCGTTCCATTGCGCATCGTACATAGGGGTATCGGCGCCCTCGCCCTCAGCAAGCTTGCCGCCGGCAAAGCCGAGCAGATGTGCAGCGTTGCCGTCATGCTCCAGCACCAGATGCACATGGCGCTGGCCGCCGATGTCCCGGCGCACGATCTGGCCCAGACGCTCCAGCCATTGCTGATCGCAGATGGCTTGCGCGGCATCCAGACGCAGGCCGTCGAAACGGTATTCCTGCAGCCAGTACAAGGCATTCTGGGTAAAGAAGTCGGCCACTTCGGGCCGGTGAAAATCGATGGTCTCGCCCCACAGATTGGCCGTGTCGTTGCGGAAAAACGGCGGCGCATAGCTGCCCAGATAATTGCCGTCGGGACCGAAGTGGTTGTAGACCACGTCGAGGAATACCATCATGCCGAGGCCGTGTGCGGTATCGATCAGCGCCTTCAGTTGTTCCGGCGTGCCGTAGCTGGCATCGGGCGCGAACGGCAGCACGCCGTCATAGCCCCAGTTGTGCGAACCGGGAAACTCCGACACCGGCATCAGTTCGACGGCGGTGATACCCAGCTCGGCCAGTTCCGGCAGACGTTGCTGGATCCCGGCGAATCCGCCCATGGCGCCGGGATGCAGTTCGTACAGCACGGTCTCATGCCAGGGACGACCGGCCCAGTGCGGGTATTGCCATTCGTAGGCGCGCGGATCGACCACGATGCTGGCGTCATGCACGTCGCCGGCCTGCGCGCGCGAAGCCGGATCGGGCACCGTGATTTCGCCATCGATCTGCGACATCAGCACATAACGATACTGGCTGCCGGCCGGGCATTGAATCTCCAGCGAGAACCAGCCTTCGTCCTCGGCTTCGGGCGCCATCGGCACGCGTCCGCGACCTTCGATCTCGACGTCGGCGATCTTGGCTCCGGGCGCCCAGAGCCGGAACAAGGTCTGATCAGGGGCGGTCATTTGTGCGCCAAACGGCAGCAGATAAGAAAAGTGTGCACTCATGCGCGATCTCCCCATTCGTTTCGGGTCATCCATTCATTGGCCGCGACCGGATAGATCGCAGACGGTAATTGCAAGGGACGGTTGGCAAACACCTGCACGCTGTGAGCCGCCACCGTCACCACCGCGCTAAGGGCAGCGGCATGCGGCGCGGCCCCCGAATCCGGCAGGCCGCGCTCGAGCGCACTGTCCAGCAGCAGGAAATAGTCTTCCGGCGCAGTCGCCTTCGACGATGCGGCGGTGTTGGCCGCAGCGGCCTCTGCCCCGGCTTCAGTCCCATCAGCGCCAGCCTCGCCGCCACGCGGAAAACGAAAATCGATCGCTTCATGCCCGGCATTCACGAACAGCAGCACGATGTCGGTCGGATCGTCTTCGCTGAGGCCGGAAGCGCCGGCCGCTTCAGCCATGCGCACCGCCAGCAGCTTGCTGCTTTCCTGCCGCTTGCAGGCCAGCTGCAAGGTAATCGCGCGCGCCACCGGATTACGCCAGTCGGCGTCGGACACCGGGCGCGCCGCCTCGTCGAACCAGCTGACGTCATTGAGGCCCGGCACAATCTCCTTCGCGCCATGCAGAAAGTAGTTGGCGTGCAAGACCTGAAAATCGCGCCGGATGGCATTCAGGCGCGACACGAATTCAGTCAGCGCCACGCCCTCCGGCCTGCGCGCAGCGTCCCAGTCGACCCATGAAATCTCGTTGTCCTGACAATAGGCATTGTTGTTGCCCTGCTGGCTACGGTGAAACTCATCGCCGGCCAGCAGCATCGGCGTGCCCTGCGCCAGCAGCAGCGAGGTCAGCATGGCGCGTTGCACGCGGGCGCGTACCTCAAGAATCGCGGGATCGTCGCTGTCGCCCTCTGCGCCCCAGTTGGCGCTGAAGTTTTCGTTATGACCGTCCTTGCCCTCTTCGCCGTTGGCTTCGTTGTGCTTGCAGGAATAACTGACCAGATCGCGCAGCGTGAAGCCGTCGTGCGAGGCGATGAAATTCACGCTGGCCCAGGGCTTGCGGCGGCGATGCTCGAACAGCTCGGCCGAACCCATCATGCGCTGCGCGAAGCCGCCGCGCAGGCCTTCTTCGCCGCTCCAGAAACGGCGCATGTCGTCGCGATAGCGGTCATTCCATTCGGCGAAGCGCGGCGGATGATTGCCCAGCTGATAGCCGCCGGGGCCGACGTCCCAGGGCTCGGAAATCAATTTGAGGCGCGACAGCACCGGGTCTTGCAGCAAGGCGTCGAAGAAGCCGGAATTGGGATCGAAACCGCCGGCTTCGCGCCCCAGCGTCGACCCGAGATCGAAACGGAAGCCGTCGATGTGAAACGACTGCGCCCAGTAGCGCAGCGAATCCATCACCATCTGCAGCACGCGCGGATGCGACATATTAAGCGTGTTGCCGCAGCCGGTGTCGTTGATATGGAAGCGCTCCTGCTCCGGCAAAAGCCGGTAGTAGCTGGCGTTGTCCAGCCCGCGAAAACTCAGGGTCGGCCCCAGCTCGCTGCCGCAACAAGTGTGGTTGTAGACCACGTCCAGAATCACTTCGATGCCGGCGCTGTGCAGCCGCCGCACTGCGATGCGCAGTTCGTTGAGATCGCCGTTGGACATGTAGGAAGGCTCGGGCGCGAAGAACGACAGCGTGCTGTAGCCCCAGTAGTTGCGCAGGCCGCGCTCGACCAGGAAGCTGTCTTGCAGAAAGGCGTGCACCGGCATCAGCTCCAGCGTGGTGACGCCGAGTTTGAGCAGATGTTCGATGAAGGTGGGATCGGCCAGCGCGGCGAAGGTGCCGCGTTCATTGGCGTTGAGGTCTTTGCGCAGCATGGAGATGCCGCGCACATGGGCTTCGTAGATCACGGTCTTGGACCACGGCACCTGCGGCGAGCGGTCATGCTCCCACACGAAAGCGTCTTCGTTGACCATCGCCTTGGGCATGGCGGCGGCGCTGTCGCGGCGGTCGAAACTGAGATCGGCGCGCGGCGAATGCAGGCGATAGCCGTACAAGGCATCGGTCCAGCGCACCTGTCCCACCAGCCGCCGCGCATAAGGATCGAGCAGCAGCTTGTGCGGATTGAAGCGATGCCCCTTGAGCGGCTCATACGGGCCGTAGGCGCGAAAACCATACACCAGACCCGGGGCCGCCCCCGGCAGATAGCCGTGCCATACCTCATCGGTGCATTCCGGCAAGAGCAGCCGTTTCAGCTCGCGCCTGCCGGAGGGATCGAACAGACACAGCTCAATTTTGCCGGCGTGCGCAGAAAACACCGCGAAGTTGACGCCCAGACCGTCGGACGAGGAGCCGAGCGGGTACGGCAGACCGGGCAGCAGGCGGTCCGGCAGATGCAGCGCCATGCCTAGGCCTCCTGCCGCAGGATCAGCGTGGACAGCGGCGGCAGCGTCAGCTCCAGCGAGGCGCGCTGACCGTGCCAGGCACGCGCCTGCGCCTGCACTGCACCGCGATTGCCCATGTTGCTGCCGCCATACACGGCGGCGTCGCTGTTGAGAATTTCCTTCCACACCCCGGGCGTGCCATCGGCTGCCGGCGGCACACCGATGCGATATCCGTGACGCGGCACCGGCGTCATGTTGACGATGGCCAGCAGCGGCGCCGCGCCCGGCTCGCCAAAACGGAAATAAGCAAACACGCTGTTGACGCTGTCATTGCCGACCGCCCAGGCAAAGCCGTCGGCGCTGCAATCCTTCTGATGCATCGCGCCTTCCCTGCGGTAGACGCGATTGAGGTCTCGCACCAGCGTCTGCAACTGGCGATGACGGCCTTGCCCCACCCCCACGGCATGTTCGTGCTCCAGCAGCTCCCATTGCGGCGACTGATCGTGATCGAATTCCTTGTATTGGCCGAATTCGCTGCCCATGAACAGCAGTTTCTTGCCGGGATGAGTCCACATGAAGCCGTAGTAAGCACGCAGATTGGCGAACTTGCGCCAGTCGTCACCGGGCATTTTTTCCAGCATGGTGCCCTTGCCATGTACCACTTCGTCGTGCGAGATCGGCAGGATGAATCTCTCGGAAAACGCGTAAATCAGGCCGAAGGTCAGATCGTGATGATGCGAGCGGCGGAACAAGGGATCGTATTCCATGTAGCGCAGGCTGTCGTTCATCCAGCCCATGTTCCACTTGTAGGTAAACCCCAGGCCATGATGCTGCTGCTGATCGCCCGCGCCGGCGGTGACGCCGGGCCAGGACGTCGACTCCTCGGCGATCATCAGCACGCCCGGGCAGCGCTCGGCGACGACCGAATTGAGCTCGCGCAGGAAGGCCACCGCCTCCAGATTCTCGCGTCCGCCGTGCACATTCGGTACCCATTCGCCGGATTTGCGGCTGTAGTCGCGATACAGCATGGAGGCCACCGCATCGACCCGCAGACCGTCGATGTGGAAACGCTCCAGCCACTCCAGCGCGCTGGCGATCAGAAAGCCGCGCACTTCATTGCGGCCGAGATTGAAGATCAGCGTATTCCAGTCCTGATGAAAGCCTTCGCGCGGATCGGCATGTTCGTACAGCGAGGTACCGTCGAACTGCGCCAGGCCATGGGCGTCGCTCGGAAAGTGCGCCGGCACCCAGTCCAGCAACACGCCCAGACCGGCCTGATGGCAGCGATCCACGAAGGCGGCAAAACCGGCCGGTTCGCCGAAACGCGCACTCGGCGCGAACAGTCCTATCGGCTGATACCCCCAGGAGCCGCCGAAGGGGTGCTCCATCACCGGCATCAGTTCCAGATGGGTGAAGCCCATTTCGCAGGCGTACGGAATCAGCGTATCGGCCAGCTCATGCCAGCTCAGATTGCGATTGCCCTGCTCGGGGATGCGACGCCATGACCCGGGATGGACTTCGTAGATGGAGATCGGCGCCCGGGTGTCCTGGCGCAAGGGGCGCTGCGCCATCCACTCGCCGTCGTGCCACTGGAAGTCGGCAGGATCGGCCACCACCGAGGCGGTAGCCGGCGGCAGTTCGGTGGCGCGCGCCACCGGGTCGGCCTTGAGCGGCAACAGCGTGCCGTCGGGCCCGACAATTTCGTATTTGTAGATGGCGCCGGCCGACAGCCGCGGAATGAACAGCTCCCACACGCCTGCAGCATGACGTAGCCGCATGATGTGGCGCCGCCCGTCCCACTGATTGAAGTGCCCTACCACCGAGACGCGGCGCGCATTCGGCGCCCACACCGCGAAGCTGGTGCCGGGTACGCCGTCCACCGTCATGGCGCGTGCGCCCAGACAACTGGCCAGTTCGCGATGCCGGCCTTCGGCCAACAGATGCAGATCCAGCTCACCCAGCAGCAGACCGAAGGCGTAAGGATCTTCGGTTTCCTGCACGCTGATGCTGCCGTCAGCCTGCGGCCACGAAATCAGCAAGCGATAAGGCACCTCAAAGCGGCTGCGGTCGCCCTTGCTAACGTCTTCCACGCGTCCGCAAAACAGGCCGCTGGCTTCGTGCGCAGCGGTCTGCAATTGCGTCAGCTGACCGAGCGAAGCGCCGCTGCTGCGACAGATGACTTCCACTGCGACGGCGCCGGGCTGGAAACTGCGGATGAAAATGGAGTGGGAGGCCGAACCCGGGCCGAAGCCCACCGCGGAAACGGCAATGCCCTGCTCGCCGCGTTCGTGGCTTTCATAACGCGGGCCGAGCAAGGCGAAAGCTTCAGTGAGCTGGCCCTGCAGCAAGGATTTGAAGAGTTGGGTGTGATGGGCATCGTCCGCGGCGATGGCTGCCGCAGCAGCATGGCCGGCGGATGTGCCGTGTGGTTGCGGTGTCGGGGGTTGCCGCGACTCCCGATACTCCAATACGGACATGCAAACTCCTTTGTATTGTTCTTATTGATGGGTTGAGGCGGCACTAGCTGCCAGCCGGATACTTGCGGCTGTCAATAAAGCTGAAATCTTCGCTCGCGACAAAATGCCCTGCAGTTCAATACCGGGAGACGGCCCTGAGGCCGCTCACCCTGTTCAACATCCAGTGTCTGGACTCAATGCGAAAGCGCAGCGCCATCCGGCACCGGCGCAAACAAATCGAGCTGACCGCGAGCTTCGCGCTGGCTCAGAGTCGCAACATCGGCTGAGCCCAGCAGCACGGACGGCGATACATCGCAGTCATCGTGGTCGGCGTCATCGTCAGAATCCTCGAAGTCGCCCTGATCGCCGAATTCGCACACGTGGCGTGAGCTGCTGCTGCGCAGCCATTCGCCGTATTCATTGGCGTTGTATTTTCTTGTCAACATGGCATGGATGCTTTCTCTGCTTACCGGACTGATGTTCCCTGATCGTGCAATGGCATCTCTTGGCAAAACTATCGTCTCCTTGATTACTTCAACAACCGGCCGGCGTGTGACTGACACGCGACACTACCGGACCGGTACTTTCGTCAGGCCGCCGCTGCGACGGCCACTTTCTGCTCAGACTCCGGTTGGCGTGCGGCAAACAGATGGCGCACTGTGTTTTCGGCGACCTGCATGTAAGCGTCCATATAAGAACGGGTCGGGCCGCTCCAATCGCAATCGATGTTCATGGCATTGCGCTGCATGGCCTGCCAGCAAGCGCTGCTGCCATAGATGGTGAAGGCGCGCGCCACGGCATCCTGCATGTCTTGCGCGCTTTCGCCGTCGAACAGCACGCCGGTGGCGGCGGTCGGAAGGCCTTGCGGCAGTTGATCGGCCGGGCCGGCGTCGTTGATGGTGTCGACCAGACCGCCGACACGCGAACCGATAGGAATCGTGCCGTAACGCATGGCGTAGATCGGGGTCAGCCCGAAGGGTTCGAAGCGTGTTCCGTGCAACAGCATGTCGGAACCGGCGTGCAGTGCATGTGCGCGGCGTTCGTCGTAACCGATATGAACGCCCATGCGACCGCTGTAGCGTTCGGCCAGTTGCAGGAAACCCTCTTCATACTGGCGATCGCCGCAACCCAGGACCACGACCTGCAGGCGCTGATGACGCTCAAGAATGGCCGGCAGTGCTTCGATGACAACATCGGCCATCTTCTGATGCGAGATGCGGCTGCCGATACCCAGCACCGGCGCGAACGGGTCAGCCGGCAACAGACCGAACAAAGTCTGCAGATCGCGCTTGCAGACATTCTTGCCCTTCATATTGTCGGAATCGAAATGTGCCGCGATCAATTGATCTGCACGCGGATTCCACAGCGCGTCGTCGATTGCATTCGGGATGGCGCGCAGATCCGCCTTGCGGAAATTGAGCACGCCTTCCATGCCGTAGCCGAAACGCGAAGTCAGGATTTCCTGTGCGTAATTCTTGCTGACGGTGGAAACGCAATCGGCGAAGCGGATGCCGGCCTTGAGGAAACTGATCTTGCCCCAGTATTCGACGCCGTCTTCGGTCAGCATGTGCGGCGGAATACCGATCTGCTCGGCCACGCTCATATCGTAATTACCCTGGAACGCCAGGTTGTGGATGGTCAGCATGCTGCCGACATGATCCAGGCCGCGCAGCTTGAGCAGCAAGGGAATCAGCGCCGCGTGCCAGTCATTGGCGTGCACTACGTGCGGCACTTCCAGCCCGGTCTGGCCGGCGCAGATGGCGACTGCGGCATGCGACAGGTCGGCAAAACACACCGCGTTGTCGTCAAACTCCACGCCGCTCTGGTCGACGTAAGGATTGGCGTCGCGGCGGCGGAAGCGTGCGGTGTCGAGCAGAATCGCCGGCACGTCGGTGCCGGGAATCGTGCCGCGCAGCAGGCGCCCGGGACCACCCGGCAGCACCGCGTCAAATTGAACAGGCTGCACTTCACCCAGATTCTTCATCGCTTCGGGATACCCCGGAATCAGCACGCTGGCATCGACGCCGGCGTTGCGCAGCGAAATGGCGAGCGCAGTGATGACGTCGGCCAGGCCCCCGGTTTTGACGAGCGGCACGGCCTCTGAACTGACTAACAGAACTCGAGCTTGCAAGATATTTCCCCTCAGATAGATACGGATCGGATTCGTAAAAGCACGACGGGCACCACAGGCACCACAGGATTTGTTGGCTTGCCGAACCGTTCGCCACCAATGTCGAGCTCAGTGGCAACTGCATTCGGATCACCCGGTTCCGCACCACGCTGTAGACAGTCTTGAACCTGTCTTGCCCGGAAACCTTGACGCCCGCTTTTTGAATTGCGATGAAGTATTATTTTTTGCGCCGATGTTTGACGTTATAAAACTCGGCGCGCCGCGCCACTATCAGCGAGATGCGCAACGTTGCGTAGGATGAATCCTACTGTTGCTGCAATGCGATTTTTGGCGCTCGCACAAGCTCATCTGTGGACGCGGATATTGAGAGACCGCAGCGATATTTTTTGTGCAAGAAATGCGGTAGCCCGGCCATAAATCATGTCGTGCTCGACTGTGAAGACCCTTACCGATACGGCACTTCCGGCCGATCATGATCTCGCGCCCTGATGCTCTTCAACTTATTTTTTACACATTGATTGAGTCGGCCTATGGGAAAGCAATGCAAATAATCAAAACGCATGAACATTGAAAATTATTTAGCATCGATCTTTCCAGCTGCATAAAAAACGCGCGACACAGTGGTCGCGCGTTGATCCGTCGAAACTCAGCAGCAGAAATATACGCACAATTTCCGCCTGGTCCTTGCCTCAAAAGCAGGTGCAGGCGGATCAGTCCTCGATGCGGAAACCGACCTTGAGCCCGACTTGGAAATGGCCGATCTTGCCGTCTTCCACATGGCCTCGACATTCGGTCACCTCGAACCAATCGACGTGCTTGACGGTTTTGGCGACGTCGGCAATCGCGTTGCGAATGGCGTCATCGCTGCCTGTCGGCGAACTGCCGACCACTTCGATGACCTTGTAGGTATTGGCATTGCTTTGCTTGTCCTTGCTCACGGGCAGCTCCTTTTCTTGTAGGGAATGATGAAACAGATGGCACATCAGATTCATGAACTTCATGAAAGATGGCGCTGCATGCCATTGCCCGCATGAACAAATCACCTGCCGGAATTCGCGATTTGCAATTTGCTTGCCGGGCGGCTGATGCATGCCGATAGCTCACATCATCCTAATGAATCCCGGCGGGCACTGGTATCGGCCTTGCTCCCATACGCCTGTAAGAATGCGCGCGGCTCGCATCTGCCGGGCGCGCTTATCACCTTATTTTCATATTGCAGCGCACGCGATGCTCGCAAATTGCTGCACAGCTCAGCCACGAAAGGCATCCTGTCTCGCCCCGTTTTACTTCATGGATTCCTACAAAGAGAAGCGGAGAACGCTTATACAGCGCACCAAGCTCAGGCAGTAGACTTTTGTCGAACGCCGCAGTCCGCCAGTCCGCATTGGACGCAATGATTTCTGCATCGCCCTTCCAGCACCTTCCGCAATCCAGACAGGAGTTCATCATGGCTAACAAATCAGCACCGGCAAGCAAGACCCAGTTGCAGTCTCCGAAAGCACAGGCGGTCGCCGCCAGCGTAGGCGTCTCGGAACCGGAAAACGAGCTGTTCAATGAAGATGCAGCGGCCGCCCGCCATTTGACGGCGATACGCATTCGCGGCCAGATCGCCGATTTCGACGGCGAACAGCCCGCGGCCTGAGTCCATAAGAAGACGCTTGCCACCCAGAATTTAAAGCAGGAGAAGTCGCAGGAGACAAACCGCGCGGGCTTGAATGCTTTACCCAAGTATCCATCACCGCCGCGGTTTCATATCAAGATGACAATGACCGACAGGTCTTTGTCGCCAACCGGTCAGAACAGGCTTCCTTGCCTGGGCTGGCCGGTTTTATTTTGGAGGTCTTTTTTCTTTGCTTTGCGCTTCGCCACGGGCGCATCCGGGATAGCGGGGTCAGCCTGCGCGCGTTCGTTTTCCAGTTGCAGCCAATGCACGATCACCTCCACCACATATGCTTGCTGCTGCGCGCTCAATAGCACGCCCGGCGTCAAGCCATGCCATTTGCCCAGGCATGTGCGGCAACAGGTAGCGGTCGCATGCTGCGCCACAAAGACCGGATGACCGCGCCACGGCGTCTGCTTGCCGTCATTGACCGGATGCGCCGGCGCCAGCCGCTGCGCGATGAATTCGCCGGCATGCTGCGCCATCTGCGGCAAACCTTGCTTGCGCAGATACTGCAGATCGGCGCCGACCAAATGGAATTGACTGCGGAAGGATGAACGCGAGAGCTGTTCGAACACGGCGGCGATGCGGACACTGTCGGCATCGGACCTGGCATTCATTTCTGCTTCGCCTTGCTTGCTCATCATTTCACCCTTGCCGACCGCGTCAGGCAGCATTGTCTCCGCACAAGTCCGACCACTTGGCGCCGCCGATCCGGATTGGCGCGATCGCCCCGACCTCCCCGATGCTGAGAGCTGGATTGGCAGACCGGCAAGCGCTTGGGAAAAGTGAAAAAACGGTGCAGAACTGAAATAATGCGCCGAGCCCCCAACTAAAAGTTAAACTCGAGCCAGGCCCCAGCTTTTCACCCTTTGTGCATGCAAGTCCACATTATTGACATGAATTGCATTGTGGCTGGACACAGCGGCTTAATCCGATTGCAATTTATTCAATGCTTCGGTGGCATCGGGATAGCCCAGCTGCTGCGCCTTTTTGTAGTAGCGCAGGGCTTCGGCTTTGTCGCCGTCTTCGCAGACCACACGCAGCTCACCGTATCGAAAGCTGAATTTCATCACGGCGAAAAACGCCCGGGCATCATGAATCGGCTTCTCAAGACACAGCACCGTAATACGCCAGGGATCTTGCCGCGACGGCAAATAAGTAAAAAAGATAAATCATGAAAGCTTCCAGAAGGGTATGCAGCCCGTTCATGCGATAGACTGCCGCCCACGGACGTTGCACAAAAAATCCCGCGCCAGAGCTCTTGCTCAAAAACAGATGGCCCGATCCCATCGGGCATAACAGAGACAATTCGGAGAGCACCCCGATATAACTCAGAGACAAATCATGACATCTCAAACCTCATCCCCCTCGAAGTTCGCCACGGTCTTGCGTGTCACCAGCGGCAACTTCATGGAAATGTTCGACTTTTTCCTGTTCGGCTTCTACGCCACGCATATTTCCAAGACCTTTTTCCCCAGCGGCAATGAATTTGCGTCGCTGATGCTGACCTTCATGACCTTCGGCGCCGGTTTCCTGATGCGCCCGCTGGGCGCGATCATCCTCGGCGCGTACGTCGACCGCGTCGGCCGTCGCCAGGGCCTGATCGTGACGCTGGCGCTGATGGCGCTGGGTACAGTGCTGATCGCCTTCGTTCCGGGCTACGCCACCATCGGTCTGCTGGCGCCCGCGCTGGTGCTGATCGGCCGTCTGTTGCAAGGCTTTTCGGCCGGCGTAGAGTTGGGCGGCGTGTCGGTCTACCTGTCTGAAATGGCCACGCCCGGCAACAAGGGCTTCTATGTGAGCTGGCAATCTGCCAGCCAGCAAGTGGCGATCATCGTCGCCGCTGCCATCGGCTACGCGCTGAACGTGACTTTGTCGCCGGCCGACGTGTCGGACTGGGGCTGGCGCATTCCTTTCTTCATCGGCTGCATGATCGTGCCGGTGCTGTTCGTGATCCGCCGTTCGCTGCAGGAAACCGAAGAATTCCTGCGCCGCAAGCATCGTCCGAGCACCGGCGAAATCTTCCGCTCCATGATCGAAAACTGGAAGCTGGTGATCGCCGGCATGATGCTGGTGTCGATGACTACCGTGTCGTTCTATCTGATCACGGTCTACACGCCGACCTTCGGCAAGAGCGTACTCAAGCTTTCCACCGAAGACAGCCTGATCGTGACTTTCTGCGTCGGTCTCTCCAACTTCATCTGGCTGCCTATCATGGGGGCGCTGTCGGACCGCGTCGGCCGCCGTCCGCTGCTGATCGTGTTCACCGTGCTGACCATTCTGAGCGCCTACCCGGCCATGAACTGGCTGGTGCATGACGCGACTTTCAGCAAGATGCTGATCGTCGAACTGTGGCTGTCCTTCCTCTACGCCAGCTACAACGGCGCGATGGTGGTGGCGCTGACCGAGGTGATGCCGGTCGATGTCCGCACTGCCGGCTTCTCACTGGCCTATAGCCTGGCTACCGCACTGTTCGGCGGCTTCACACCGGCCATCGCCACCGGCCTGATCGCCTACACCGGCGACAAGGCCGCGCCCGGCATCTGGATGAGCCTGGCGGCCATCTGCGGTCTGCTGGCCACGCTGGTGTTGTACCGCAACAAGGCTTCCAGCCGGACGGTGCCGGCCTGATCTGAAGCGCTTCGGAACTTGTCACTCGCTCAAGAAAGGCTGCCTCGCGCAGCCTTTTTTCACATTCTCTGCAGATTTTTTTCACTTTCCCGGCGGCATGAGCGCCAGCCGGCACACGCTTGCGGCTTTCAGCTGGCCGGATAATTTCCGGTATTTTTCTTTTAAAAACAGCTTCTTAGCCTTACAGCCGAAAAAAATTGACCGCAAGAAGACGGACTCGCTTTGGTCCGCTGTAAAAATTTTCTTCCAACTCTTATAGAAGACTTGAAGCATTTCGTCTCGCTTAGGAGTAAACTAAGCCCTGTTTTTTGCCACCGCATCAGAGGAAAAGACGAATAAAACGCTGCGTCAGGTCAAGCCTGCTTTCATAGAGACAACAAGTTTTTCCAAGGGACCGAGGGGTTCCGGCGCGCAGCAAAGGTAAAGGCATACCGAATGCATCAGCCACAAGCAGACGATGCATTCAGCAGCACCATCAACTCTCCAACTGCAAGGACATCATCGTGACTACTGGTAAATCGACCATCATCTATACGCTGACTGATGAGGCACCGCTTCTGGCGACTTATTCGTTGCTGCCTATCATCAGAACGTTCACTGCCCAGGCGGGTGTCGACGTCGTCGAGAGCGACATTTCGGTGGCGACGCGGATTCTGGCCGAATTTCCGGACAGCCTGACCGATGAGCAGAAAGTGCCGGACAATCTGGCCGCACTGGGCCAGCTGACTCAGGATCCAAGCGCCAACATCATCAAGCTGCCGAACATCAGCGCCTCCGTGCCGCAGCTGCAAGCCGCGATCCGCGAACTGCAATCGCGCGGCTACAAGATCCCCGACCTGCCGGAAGATCCGAAGACCGACGAAGAAAAAGCCATCCTGAAGAGCTACTCCAAAGTGCTCGGCAGCGCGGTCAACCCGGTGCTGCGCGAAGGCAACTCCGACCGCCGCGCGCCGGCCTCGATCAAGCGTTTCGCCCGCAAGCATCCGCACAGCATGGGCGAATGGAGCATGGCTTCGCGCTCCCACGTGGCGCACATGACGCACGGCGACTTCTACCATGGCGAAAAATCCATGACGCTGGAAGCTGCACGCGACGTCAAGATGGAACTGATCGGCAAGAGCGGCAAGACCACCGTGCTGAAGTCCAAGGTGTCCCTGAAGGCCGGCGAGATCATCGACAGCATGTTCATGAGCAAGAAGGCGCTGTGCGAGTTCTACGAAACCCAGTTTGAAGATGCGCGCAAGACCGGCGTCATGCTGTCGCTGCACGTCAAGGCGACCATGATGAAGGTGTCGCACCCTATCGTGTTCGGCCACGCCGTCAAGATTTTCTACAAGGAAGCCTTCGCCAAGCACGGCGCGCTGTTTGAAGAACTGGGCGTGAACGTCAACAACGGTCTGGTCAATCTGTACGAAAAGATCGACACCCTGCCTTCGACCAAGAAGGAAGAAATCATCCGTGACCTGCACGCCTGTCACGAACACCGTCCGGCGCTGGCCATGGTCGATTCGGCCAAGGGCATTTCCAACCTGCACGCACCGAACGACGTGATCGTCGATGCATCGATGCCGGCCATGATCCGTATCGGCGGCAAGATGTGGGACGCCAACGGCAAGCCGCAAGACACCAAGGCGGTGATCCCTGAAAGCACCTTCGCCCGCATCTATCAGGAAGTCATCAACTTCTGCAAGACCAACGGCAACTTCGATCCGACCACCATGGGTACCGTGCCCAACGTCGGCCTGATGGCGCAAAAGGCGGAAGAATACGGTTCGCACGACAAGACTTTCGAAATCACTGAAGACGGCGTTGCCAACATCGTCGATCTGGCCACCGGCGAAGTGCTGCTGACCCAGAACGTCGAGCAAGGCGACATCTGGCGCATGTGCCAGGTCAAGGACGCGCCGATCCGCGACTGGGTCAAGCTGGCCGTGACCCGCGCCCGCAACTCCGGCATGCCGGCCGTGTTCTGGCTGGATCCGTACCGCCCGCACGAAGCCGAACTGATCAAGAAGGTCGAGACTTACCTGAAGGATCACGACACCAAGGGTCTGGACATCCAGATCATGTCGCAAGTGCGCGCCATGCGTTACACGCTGGAACGCGTGATCCGTGGTCTGGACACCATCTCGGTGACCGGCAACATCCTGCGCGACTATCTGACCGACCTGTTCCCTATCATGGAACTGGGCACCAGCGCCAAGATGCTGTCCATCGTTCCGCTGATGGCGGGCGGCGGCATGTATGAAACGGGCGCCGGCGGCTCGGCTCCCAAGCACGTCAAGCAACTGGTGGAAGAAAACCACCTGCGCTGGGACTCGCTGGGTGAATTCCTGGCACTGGCCGTGTCGCTGGAAGACATGGGCATCAAGACCGGCAACAACAAGGCCAAGGTGCTGGCAAAGACTCTGGACGACGCCACCGGCAAGCTGCTGGACAACAACAAGTCGCCTTCGCCCAAGACCGGCGAGCTGGACAATCGCGGCAGCCATTTCTACCTGGCCATGTACTGGGCACAGGAACTGGCCGCGCAGAAGGACGACGCCGAACTGGCCGCCAAGTTTGCCCCCCTGGCAAAGCACCTGACCGAGAACGAGCAGAAGATCGCGGACGAACTCAAGTCGGTGCAGGGCAATGCAGTGGACATCGGCGGCTATTTCCTGGCCGATCCGGTCAAGGTCTCGGCAGTGATGCGCCCAAGCGCCACACTGAACAAGGCTTTGGAACTGGTAAAGGGCTGATTTGCGCCTGTGAAAGACAGGCCACAAGCAAGTACCTAAGCAAATAAGCAAGTACGCAAAAGGGTCGCTCCGGCGGCCCTTTTGCTTTGCTGCGGCGAAATGCAGTGGCAGCACAGCAAGACTCTTCATCCCTGATACTTATTAAGTATCAGAAATACCAAATTCAGATATTTTACATAGCGAAATCACACTTCTATAATCGCGCCACGCACCACAACAAAACCGTGGCGAAACCGGCAGGCAACGGCCTTTCGCATGCGACGGAGACGCTCGCGCTGCATCCGGCACGTTTTCTGCCGCATCCTGAATGTGTCGGCCTTGTTTCTCCATCGCCGTGCCGCGCATTTGCTGCGATTTGCTCCCACTCACCCACAAGGCGCCGGCAACGGCGGATTCAGGACATGGCTGTATCAGCACACCAGCGGCGCGAAACCAGCGCGCCCTCGCCTCAGGCCGAATCCGGCTTTTGCTATCTGCCGGCGCGTCCCGATACCCGGCGCCGCCAGCCTGTGCGCGGCAGGGATATTGCATCCTTCGTACCCGGCATTGCCGCCCTGATTTTCACTCTCATCGCCTTGATGCTGCCCATGCTCCATGCGCGCGCGGCTGACGCTGCTACGCCGGCCACCGTCGGCCAGCGCCAGGTCATCAGCATCGGCGCGGATGCGCCCTATTCCTTTATCACCTTCGCCATCGCCGATCTGCAGAAACCGCAGACCGGCATAACGCGCGCGGTGGTGATTCTGCATGGCGTCAAACGCAATGCCATCGATTACTTCGGCCTCGGCCAGCATCTGCTGCAACTGGCGCAGCTGCCGCCGTCCGCCACATTGCTGCTGGCCCCCAATTTTCTGACGCCGCAAGATGCCAATCTGGTTGCCGACATGCCTCTCTGGCGCCGCGATGACTGGATGCAGGGTCAGGCCTCCGATCAGGGCCGTGCCGGTATTACCTCCTTCCGGGCGCTGGACGATCTGGTGCATTACCTGGCCGATCGCCGGCGCTTTCCTGCACTCAAGGAAATCGTGCTGATCGGCCACTCGGCGGGCGCGCAGCTGATGCAACGCCACGCGGTGATGAACGATCTGGATGCCAGCCTGCAGCAAGCCGGCGTCACGCTGCGCTATATCATTTCCAGCCCCTCGTCTTACGTCTATTTCGAGGCCAGCCGGCCCAGCGGCGAGAGCTTCATCGCGCAGGCCAGCGCGACCTGTCCGGCCTATAACGACTATCGCTACGGCATAGCCAATCCGCCGGCTTATCTGGCCGATCAGCATCTGAGCGGCCAGCAGCTGTTTCAACGCTATGCGGCGCGCCACATCACTTACCTGGTCGGTGCGCGCGACGACAATCCAAGGCACCGTTTCCTCGACAGATCCTGCGGCGCAGCCATGCAAGGCGCGACACGGGTCGAGCGTCAACAGAACTTCATGCGCTACGAGCGCTTCCTGTCGGCCAAGTGGAATATCCCTGTGGATCATCCCGAGTTCGAAGTGCCGGGCGCCACCCACGACGCCAATCGCGTCTATGGTTCGGAAGCGATCGCGCGCAAACTGTTTCCGCAATAAGCAGCGCAGGCCGGCGCTGCCCGCGGCGCCGGCTTTTTCCTTGCAATTGCCATGCTGTTGACTGTCGGCACAGACCGACAGCATTCAATCATCTCAAATCCATCCATGGAGGAAGACAATGAAATCCACATCCACCAGTCCCTTGCAATCCACATTGCAGCCGTTCAGTTCAATCCGGCGTCTCAGCCGAATGGCATTGATACCGTTATGGATGCTGACCACCAGTAGCGCCACTGCGGCCGACAAGGCTTCGCCGGCAGATCACGACAACTTCTATTTCCTCGGCGAAATGAACAAGGCCTCTACCGTGATGACCATAGAAAACAGGATCGTGCCGCCGGAGCTGGGCAAGAAGATCGTTTCGGCGGTCGATCAGGTCATCAAGAACGGTGATCAGCCGGGCGCAAAACGTCCTGCCGACTATCTGCAATATGAGCCGCTGATCCTGGCCATCGCCGGGCCGGACGGTTCGCGCATGCACTCCGGCCGCAGCCGACAGGACATCCTGTCGACCACGCGCCGCCTGATGCAGCGCGAGCGCGTGTTGAATCTGATGGAGCAGATGAACAAGTCGAAGGCGGTCTTCCTCAATCTGGCGGCCGACAATCTGGACACCATCGTGCCGGCCTACACCAACGGCGTGCAGGCGCAGCCGACCACCTATGCCCACTATCTGCTGGCCTTCGCCGCCGTGTTCGGGCGCGACGCCACGCGCTTCAAGGAGGCCTATGCACGGCTGAATCTGAACCCGCTGGGTGCCGCGGCGCTCGGCACCTCCAGCTTCGATGTCGACCGCAATCGTCTGGCCGAGCTGCTGGGCTTCGACGGCCCGGTGGAAAACTCCTATGACGCCGCACAACTCGGCGCGCTGGATACCGGCGTCGAGCTGGTCGGTATCTGCAGCAATGCCGCGCTGACCATCGGCTTGCTGATGCAGGACATTCACACCCAATACCACACGCCCTATCCCTGGATCATGATCCGCGAAGGCAAGCTGACCGGCACCAGCAGCATCATGCCGCAGAAGCGCAATCCTTACGGCATCAACGTGCTGCGCCTGCAGGCCAGTGAAGTGGTGGGCAGCGCCATGACGTTTCAGGTGGAGGCGCACAATGTCTCGCCGGGCATGCCCGACTACAAGCGCGATCAGGTCGAGAAGACACTGGACCTGACGGCCAATTCCTTCACCAAGCTGGCCGATCTGATGAGCAATCTGGTGATCGACAAGAACCGCGCGCTGCAGGAGGTCGATGCCGACTATTCCACCACCACCGAGCTGGCCGACGTGCTGCAGCGCGACTCCGACGTGCCGTTCCGCGTGGGCCATCACTTCGCCTCGGATCTGGTGACCTATGGCCGCATCAACAAGATGAAGCCGGCCGACATTCCCTTCGAGGAAGTGCAAAAGATTTATGGCGAAGCGCTCAAGGCCTTTGACTTTGATCATGCCCAATTTCCGCTGTCGCAGGCGCAGTTCCGCAAGACGCTGACGGCGCAGAACATGATCGACTCCAGCAAGGGCCTGGGCGGCCCGCAGCGCGCCGAAGTCGAGCGCATGCTGACGGCAGAACGCGCGCGACTGGCGCAGGATGAGCAATGGCTGAAGGGACAGCGCCGAAAACTGGCGGATGCTTCCGCCAATCTGGACAAGACTTTTTACAAGCTGGGGCAATAAGCTTCAGCCGGGAGTCAAGCGCGATTCCTGCCCTGAAAGTCGCCGGCCCGATGCAATCGGACTGGCGAAGCAGGAACAATGGCGGCACAATGCCGCCATTGTCTTGTCTGCACTTTGCCGCTGAAACTCGGAGCGGCTGCAGATCCGGCGCAGATCCGGCCCCCTCAGTCCAGACCGCTCATGACCACAGAAATCTTCTCGCTGGAAAAATTCGAATACCTCTGCTACTCGCGCCAGCAAGAGCCCGCCGCGCGCCAGCTGGTGCAACTGCTGCTCCTGATCGATCGCAATTACGGCAAGCTGGACGGCCATTTCTCGCTGTCGGTGTCGCCGGCCGTGCCGCCCGCCGCGCTCGAACAGCATGTGCTGACGCGCGTGACCAGCGCGATTTCGGCGCTGTTTTCCGATCCCGGCTTTCACATCAGCCCGGACGGTTTCGGCCAGTTGATCAACTTCCAGCGCTGGCTGTCGTCACTGTTCGGCGCCAGCCATTTCATTCATTGTGATCACATCCTGCGCTCGCTCAATCTGCTGGGCCACGACGCCGGCGAATTTCAGCTCAAACCGCTGGATCTGGTCAAATTCTGCGTGTTGTATTCGCCGGAGTCCGAACTGCCGCTGGACGTGGAGTTGCTCTGGCAACAGAACAAGCAACTGGCGGCGGCGCTGTTCATGGCGCTGCTGTCGCCGCGCTTTCTCGGCACACCGGCGGCGCACTCCAAGCGCGAAGCCCTGCTCGGCTGGCTGCCCGAGCGGCTGGAAGAAATCGACAGCATCGACGCGCTGCCGGTAGCCATCGTGCACGACGTCTACATGCATTGCAGCTATGCCGATCTGCCGCAGCGCCACCGCATCAAGACCGCCATCTGCCGTCTGATCGAAAAGAAACTGACCGCGGCAGGAATCGACGGCTTGCCGGAGGTCGTATCAACGCCTCTCGCGTCTTCATCGGAGCAGGCAAGCAAGCCGGTGATGCTGGTGCTGCTGGAATGGTTTTCGGGTGGCCATTCGATTTACCGCACGCATTCCAAGAGCATGGAAGCGGCGCGTCGGCATTTCCGGCTGGTGGCGGTCGGTTACGCCCCCAACGTTGATGAACTGGGCCGCGCGGTGTTCGACGAATTCATCGAACTGGCTACGCCCGGCGACATGCTGGCCTGCCTGCGTCAGGTACAGGAGATCGCGGCGCAGCAGCGGCCGCAGGTGTTTTACATGCCCAGCGTCGGCATGTTCCCGATCACCATGTTTGCCGCCAACCTGCGCCTGGCGCCGCTTCAGGTCGCCGCGCTCGGCCATCCGGCCACCACCGGCTCGCGCCATATCGATTACATCAGCGTGGAAGAAGATTTTGTCGGCGACCCGGCCTGCTTCAGCGAAAAGCTGCTGACGCTGCCGGCCGACGGCCAGCCTTATCGCCCGTCGGCAATCCCGTTCAAGCTGCCGATACTGGTGCGCGCCGACCGGTCCTACGTCAACGTCGCCATCGCCGCCACCACCATGAAACTCAATCCGCGCTTCCTGATGGCCTGCCAGAAGATCGCCGAACTGGCGGCACAGGCCGGCGAAGGGGGCCGCCAGGCAAAGCAGATCCGTTTCCATTTCCTGATCGGTCAGGCGCAGGGCCTGCTGTTCCCGCAATTGCAGCGCCTGATCCTGCGCTACGTGCCGGGCGCCAGCGTCTATCCGCATCAGCCGTATCAGGAATATTTGTCGGTCTTCAATCAGTGCGACATGTTCCTCAGCCCGCTGCCCTTCGGCAACACTAACGGCATCATCGACGCCTTCACGGTCGGCCTGCCGGGCGTCTGCAAGACCGGGCCGGAAGTGTTCGAGCACATCGACGAAGGCCTGTTCCGCCGTGTCGGCCTGCCCGACTGGACCATCGCCGCGACGCTGGACGACTACATCCTCGCCGCCGTGCGCATGGCCACCGACTTCAGCGCGCGCGATGCCTTGTACCGCCACCTGCAACAGCCGGCGCATCTGCAAAAGCTGTTCAATGGCCGGCCGGAATCATTGGGGGATGCGTTGATGGGGCTGTTGAGCGAATTCGGAAATCAGGCACCTGCTGCGGCCGGATGATCAGCGGGCTTGCAAAGTAGAAGACGCAGAAAAAACCGAGGACGCGGAAGATGCGCTGCTTGCCACCTCCTTGATTGCGACGACGCACTCCGAGGCCAGTGGAATCATCTCGCGCAGCGTCAGGCCGTGTGGCGCCGATGGCGCGCTCACTGCACAGATCGACACGATGTAAGCGCCTGCCAGCGGGATCTGCCAGAACTGTAAAGCCGGCTTCGATGCCGCTGTTTCATCCGCGTCGAAATTACACTCCGCACTCCGGCTCATGGCCGGATCAACGATAAAGCCTATCGTCTGCGCATCCGGAAAATCGAAGGCACACAGACTCAGCGGCCGGGACAAACCGCAGCCGCACGCCTTCAGAAAAGCCTCTTTCAAGGTCCAACAGCAATAGAAGCGCCGTCGCCGTTCGGCCTCGGGCAAATTCGCCAAAGCAGTACGCTCCGAAGCGGCGAAGAAGGCGGCAGCGATGTCGTCGACGGCGAAATCATTCCGGGCCAATTCGATATCTACCCCAACTTGGCCGCCCTGCATCACGCCCATCAGGATCATGCCCTCGGTATGCGCGAGATTGAAGGACAGCGCGCGCGCCGCCGGATAGCGCTCAAACAGAGCGTCCGTAATCTGCGGCTTGCCACAGGCATTGAAACTGAAGCGCCACATGGCCGGCGCCAGCGGCAGGTAGCGCGACAGCACCGTACGCTGCAAGGCGCGCGTCAGCAAGTAGCGGCGTTGCAGCGCGGCACCGCGCAACTGCTGCATGCGTTCAAGTTCGCCCGGCGTGAGCAACTGCCGGTATTGCGCCAACAAACTGCCGTCAACTGCGGCTTCCGGGCAATACCAGAGGTCGATAGAAGGAGGGACGGACGGCGTCAGGCTTATGGCGAGGCGTTCAGATCGTGCGCGGCGGTGGCGCAATTTCAGCGCGCATCCAGCGTGGCACCGCCATCTACGCGCAGGTCGTGCATGGTGATGTGACGCGCACGATCCGAAGCCAGAAAGCAGATGCTCTGTGCGATGTCGTCAGCGCTGGCGATACGGCCAAGTGGAATTCCCAGCCTATATTGATCGAGCCGGCCGCGTATCACTGCGCCGGCATCGTCCGGCGCAGACCATAGCTGGCGCTGCATCTCCGTATCGGTCGAACCCGGCGACACGCTGTTGCAGCGGATACCGTAAGGCGCCAGTTCCAGTGCCAGACAACGTGTAAATTGCATGCTGGCGGCCTTGGAGGCGGCATAGGCCGCCATCCCCATGCGCGGCGTGGCGGCGGCATTGGAGCCAACCGTCACGATCACACCGCAGCGGCGCGGCAGCATGCGCTGAGCCACCGCCCTGGACAGGCGAAATACGCCGCCGGTATTGACCGCCATGCTCTGCTCCCAGTCCTCATCGCTGATTGTGGTCACCTCGCCCATACGCAGAATACCGGCCACATTGATCAGAATGTCGATCGCACCCAGCTCACGCTCGACGCGTCCGACTGCAGCATTTACCTCATTGCTAAGGCTGACATCTGCGGTCAGCGCGAGCGGCCGCACAGAGCCATCCGGTGCAGCGGCAGCAAACTCATCAAGCAATAGCTGCAATTTGTCCGACTGACGATCCAGCAAAGCCAGGCCGGCGCCGCCGAGGTACATGGCGCGCGCAACCGCCGCACCTATGCCTTGCGCCGCGCCGCTGATCAGTACGACTTTTCCCCTGAACTCCGCCTTATCTATCGTGGCCATCATTTCAGTCTTCTCCATTTTTTCTTCATGCATCCTCAGGATTGATTCAGCCCGTCTAGTGAGCCTCATGTGCCGTTCGGCGGTATGCCGGCTCAACCGGCACCGCTCTTCATTTCGTCCATGATGCGGTGACGCTCGGCGTGATAGCTCTCTTCGCTGTGCGCATCCTTCCAATAGGGAACCGCATACATCATGGCGCGCGACACGCGACGTTCGCGCAGCAGGAAATTGCGGATCGCGATGACCTGCGCATTTTCCCCCGCCAGGGTGATTGAAGCCCTGCCGCGCGGCCAGGCGATCTTGCACACGGAGTCAGTCAGCAAGGTGCTGGCGCCAGGGCGAACGTCGCCGCGCACCAGCCAATGCGCATCCATTTCGTCAGGCAGCGACAGGCTGCGAATCTCTTCCATATCCGGCACTTCGATCAGCACATGACCGCAAGCTGACGCCGGCAAAGCCCGCAGCACAGCACAAATCAAAGGCAGACTGCTCATATCGCCAGCCAACAGATACCAGTCGGCGTCCGGCTGGTACAAGGACGGGCCGCCAGGCCCGGCAACGCCGATGGCGGAACCGATGCCGGCGTGCAAGGCCCAGCGCGAAGCCGGTCCATCGTCGCCATGCAAGACAAAATCGACATCCAACTCCGCCGCACCGGCATCGTAGCGGCTCACGGTATAGGTACGTGAAATTGGCCGGAGTTCATCAGACGGCCAGATCGGGCCGCTCGGCCCCAGGATCGGCAACAGCGGGACGGTCTGCCCCTCGCGCGGCAGCAGCAATTTGATGTGAGCGCCGTCGCTATTCTCTGGAAAACCGGCCAGCGCGGCTCCGCCCAAGGTGATGCGACGCATGCCGGGGCTCAGATTTTCAATCCGTTGAACGAACAGCAGGCGCGGCGGACTACGGGTGGCGGTAGAAGCTGTGGAAGATGTGCTCATGAGGAAGATGCTTGCATGCGGTCATTACGATCCTGGTACTCAACACTTTCGAGGCCGAGGCCGTTCGCCAGTCCGCTAATGTGCGCAGCCAGCAGGCGTCCGATATGCGCCAGCGGCTGCGTCTGGCTCATGCCGGAGTGGCTGCTGTCGATGTCGATGCAACGGATCCGGCCGGCGGTGTATTTTTGCCACTCCTGCCAATCCGGCAAGTGGTCTTTTCTGCGGGCCGCACGGAAGAACAGCAGGTCTCCCTCAAACGAACCGTGCTCAAGTTCGCGATACAGCGCCATGGAATGCAGTGACATGGCAATCAATTGCCGGATCTTTTCTTCATCGAAGGCCGCCAATGCGCTGCCGGGATGGCGTAGCCGCGCCAGGATTTCGCCATCGGTCAGAGGCTGTCCATCGGGGCCTGCCTCGGTTTCGCCGATCACGTCGAGCAAGGCGACCAGTGCATCGCGCTCCTGAGCCGGCGGCTTGCCTGCCCAGATGTCGCTCGGGTAGGAGTCCATCATCGCCAGCAAGGCGACCTGCTCGCCGGCCTGCTGCAAACTTGTGGCGATGGCTTGGGCAATTCCTCCGCCTGACGACCATCCCAGCAAAAAGTAGGGCCCACACGGCTGGCGACTGCGTATCAGCGCGGTGTAATCGACCACCATTGCAGCTGCCGAATCAGGTTGCGATCCGCTCAGACCGCGCGCCTGCAGGCCGTACAGCGGCGTGTCCGGCAATTGCCGGCTCAGGCCCCAGTAGCACCACGACAATCCCTCTGCCGGGTGCACGCAGAACAACGGCAAGTTTTCTTCTGCGCCGGGCTGCAGGCACAACAAAGGCGCAAACGGATCGGCGACGGCAGGCGCCTGATGCCCGATGCTGCATTCCAGCGACTGCGCCAGCGCCGCAATGCTGGTGTGGCGGAACAGCGCCGACACCTGCACATCGCGCCGCAGCAACTGGCTCAGGCGTGTCGCCGCCTGGATCGCCTGCAGAGATTTGCCTCCCAGCAGGAAGAAGTCGCTTGCGGGCGATAGCTCGGCGATACCGAGCACTTCGCACCAGACCTTCATGATGGAGCCTTCCAGCGGCGTCACCGCAGTCAGTGTCGCCAATGATCTTTGCGCCGTGTCATCACCCATCGCTTCACGTAAAGCGGCACGATGAATTTTGCCGTTGGCGTTGCGCGGCAGTTGTCCGAGCACCGCAAATACACCGGGTACCGCCGGGGCGGGCAAACGCGCCATCAGCCAGCTGCGCAAGGCAGCAAATTCGGTTTCCCCAGTCCCGGCAGCAAACCGCTCATGGCAAGTATCCAGCGCGAGAAAGGCGTGCAGCCGCTTGTCGCCGTGCGCATTGGTGACACCAAGCACAGCGGCCTCGCGGATACCGGGATATGTCAACAATGCGGTTTCCACCTCGGCCGGCTCGATCCGATGCCCGCTGATTTTGAACTCGTCGTCCAGTCGTCCCAGATAGCGCAGCAAACCATCATCGCCCAGTAGCACTCGGTCGCCGGTGCGATAGGCCTTCACTTCGTCCGGAAAATCAGGCAGGAGCACGAATCGCGCCGCAGTGACTGCCGCGCGATTCAGATAGCCCTGCGCCAAGGTCGGCCCCATCAGGCATAACTCGCCCGGCTCGCCGTGGGCAAGCAGACGCAACTTGTCATCCACCACCGCGATGCTTAGCCCGGCCAGCGGCTGGCCTATCGGAACGGCCTGGCTTGCGGTGGCCATGTCTGCCGGACCGCTGCTCTCCTTACGAGCGCCTTCAGCGCTCGCTTCCTCGGTCTGCCGGTATTCGTCCGCAAAACGTCCTGCCAGGCGCGCTGTAGTACAAATCACAGTTGCCTCGGTCGGTCCATAGGTATTCAGCAAAACCGAAGTCGCCGGTGCCGCAGCACGCCAGCGCGCTATGCGCTCGGCCAGTGCGGCTTCGCCACCGATGATGGTCAACCGCACACTGCGTGGCAGGCGCGCCAGCCCATTGCCGATTGCATAGGCGAATTCATGCCAGAAAGCAGTTGGGAGATCGAGCACCGAAATCCTCTGCGCAGCACAAGCATCGGCGAAGATGCTCATCGATTCCAGCATCGCCGTAGTGCGTAGGACCAGCGTCGCGCCGTTGCACAGCGCCAGGAAAATCTCTTCCACGCTGGCATCGAAATGCAGGGGGGCGAATTGCAGGATACGGTCAGCAGCGACCACACGGTATCGCCGGCTCGCCGCAGCGACAAAGTGCGACAGCGCGGCATGCCCGACCATGACGCCGTTGGGTGCGCCGGTGGAGCCGGAAGTGTAGATCACGTAAGCCAGAGGATCGACTGCCCGGAACTCCGACCGATGCGCGTCTTGCAAGCCACGATCAGGGCAAGCTGCCCCAGTTGGCGCGGATGCCGTGGCCCTTGGTGCGCAGCTTGCTGAATCTCGCGCCGTCTTTTGCTCCGGTCCTGGCTGCACATCATCAGAATCGATGCAGAACACCGGTGCCAGTCCATCCAGCGGCGACGCAAGAGACGACAGACTGAGCACCAGCGCGGGTTGTGCATCGTGCAACAAGCCTTGCAGACGCAAGACCGGCCCTTCAGGATCGAGCGGCAGATAGGCGGCACCTGTACTCAACACTGCCAGTACGGCAAGCACTGCGCTACTCGAACGCGGCAGCAGGATGGCGACCAGGCTCCCCGGCCCGATATTGCGGGCTTGAAGTTGCAACGCCAGACGATCGACCGCGTCGATCATCTGAGCGTAACTGAGCGTCTGCTGCCCCTCTTGCTCCAGCGCAGTTTGCCTGGGATTGAGTAAAACCTGACGGCGAATTGCCGCCAGCACCGGCTCGGGCGGCTGTGCCAAAGTTTCGCCTTTGAGCAGCGCTGGCGCACGGTCGCGTGTTGCCGTCCTGGCGGCGAAAAAATGAGCCAGCGCAGCTGCCGGCCGTGCCGATACTGCGGCCAGTAAGGCCGCGAAGGAGTCGTGATACATCGTCAGCACCTGCGGGCCATATGCAGCTGGATTGGCTTCGATATCGAAACGCAGATTGCTGCCGGACTCCATGCTTGGCGCGAAGCTGAACGAAATGTCCTCCACCGGACCTGACGCTACAGCATGATTGCGCGCCTGCAGATTACCAAATTGCAGGGGCCGGTCGAAGGGCATGATGTTGACTACCGGGCCGAACAGGCGGCGCATGTTGCCGCTCACACCAAGATCTTGCTTCAAGTCTTCATAGCGGTAACGCTGATGCGGCCGCACGGCGCGCAATTCGTTCGCCACTACGCGCGCCAGATCGGCCACACTTTGCTGCCCCGATACGGCCAGCCGCAATGGCACGATGTTCATCGCCATGCAAGGCAAACCCATGGCCGGCAAACCCAGGCGATTCATGACCGGCAAACCCAGGCTGATGTCGTTTGCACCGGTTTCGCCATGCAGCCAGATCGCCACGGCGGCAATCAGAAAGGCGTTCCAGTCGACGCCTACCTCGCAGGCGGTCTGCTTGAGTTGCGCAAAGTCGGCGGCAGGCAGGCCACCTCTCAGTTTTTCCACCTGATGCGACGCCAACGCAGGCGGCGCCAGCATCGGCGGCAGTGCCATGCCCTGCAGGCGATCAAGCCAGAACCTGCGGGTTGCGGCGTATTCTGCTGAGTGCCGATATTGCAGATCGGCTGCGACCAGTTGCGCCAGGCTGACGTTCCAGCCAAGCGCAAGCGGATCGCGTTGACATTCGGCACCCAACGGCTGCATGGCCTCGTACAGCGCAGCCACACGCCGGCTTAACAGCGCATAGCCGAAACCGTCCAATGCGATGTGATGCACGCGCAAATACCAGGCGCTCCGGTTCGGCCCGAGATTTATCAGCGCGGTGCCGAACAAGGTTCCGGCCTCCAGATCCGCAGTCTGCGCCAGATCGAGCTGCATCCAGCTATGCAATGCTGCCCAAGGGTCGGGTCTGGTCGAGAAATCGAGATATTCGATCCGCACGCTGCCGGCACCGTCCGCCACGGAGCGCGTCTGAATCAACTGTCCGTCCTTCAGCCGGTAGCGCATGTGCAGGGTTTCGCATTGCATCAGTACCTGCTGCAAGGCAGCGGCAAATACCTCCGTCTTGAGTTCTCCGCTCAACTCCAGCAACTCCGCAGTCCAATACGCCGGACTGGTGCGATCCAACTGCTGGCCCAGCCAGATGCCGTATTGTGCGGCACTGAGCGGCAGTTCCAAGATTTCCGGACTGTTGTTCATGACAGTCCTCAATTGGTTCGCATGGACGACAGCAGACGCCACCAATGTTCCAGCGTCGGCTGCTCTGCCAGTTCGGCAAAACCCAAAGTGCGGCCGGCGCGATGCCATTGTTCGATCAGACTCATCAGGCGGATCGAATCGAGACCAGCGTCCAACAGATTCTCGTCGGCGTGCAGATCACTCGCAGGGATCTGCAGCAAAGCCGCGACCTGAGATCGCAGAGCCTGCAAGTCATGCGGAATACTGCTGCGGCTACTGCAAACCGCCGATAAAGTATTCGACATGCCCTTACTCAAGGAGGCGATCACTGCGGCGCTGTCGGCCACGATGCCGCAGCGTCCGGCGACATAATCTAGCGCTTGCTTGTGCTGCGCCTCGGAGAAATCGGCTATTGCATCGCCGACCATGAAAGGCTGAATGTCGTTCATGAAGGCATCGGCCACTGTCAGCATGCAGCCAATATGGGCGTAGACGCCGCAGACGATCAGTTGATCCCGGCCCAAGCTGCGCATACGCTGCAGCAGATCACTTTTCTGGAAAGCGCTGTAGCGCCATTTCTCGAGCACCACATGCCCGCTCTTCGGCTGCAACTCCTCGACCAACATCGCAGCTTGCGGGGCCGCAGTCACGCCCGGCCCCCACCATTGCTGTAACAAGCCGCGCTGCTCGGCGTTCTGTTGCGCCGGCTGCGCGGTGTAGAACACCGGTACGCCCAAGGCGTCGCAGGTTGCGCGCAACTGCCGGATATGGGCAATCAGACTAGTCACCGGCTCCGCTGCGGGATCGAAAAAATCGAGGAAATATTGCTGCATGTCGTGAATCAGCAGTACGGCGCGTTGCTTGTCCGCACGCCAGTCCACCCGGTTTTCTGGCATGGAACCCGCCTGCGGCATGGGATAGCTGGCGATTCTGGGAATAGTCATGAAAGCTCCTGTCGAAATGCTGGAAGGTTTTGAAGGCGAGCTGCAGGAATCGCCAAGTCGCGCAGTCGGAGAGTCGGGCCGGCGCGGTGGAATTTGCGATGCCGGCAATGAAAGATCTGCGGCGGCTGGCGCTCCGAAATCTGACGAAATCTGTGATCAAGGCAAAGAACCGGCCCTCCGCTTCTTCGCAAATAGCGGCGAAGCGGATGGCCTCACAGCGCCTTGATGAGTTTGCGCATCAGACGGCGCCAGCCAATATCTGAGCGATCCGTTGGCGCAAGGCACGCTTGTCGATCTTGCCTACGCCGGTTTTTGGCAGGCAGTCGACCATTTCTATGCGATCCGGAATTTTGTAGCCCGCAATACTGCGCTCGCGCAGAAAGCGCCGCAGATCGCTGGCGGCAGGCAACTGATGATGGCTGCCGGTCGATTCGCGCAAGATCACGAAGGCGCAGGCGCGCTCGCCCAGATAGGGATCGGGCATCGCCACCAACGCGGCATCCCGCACCTGCGGATGAGCCAGGAGATGTTCCTCGATCTCGGCGGCAGCGATCTTTTCGCCGCCACGATTGATCTGGTCCTTGCTGCGACCTTCGACAATCAGATAACCGCCTTCCTGCATCCGTACCAGGTCACCCGTGCGGTAGAAACCGTCCGGGGTGAAGGCGTATTGATTGTGTTGTGCGGCCTGATAGTAGCCGCGGATGGTGTACGGCCCGCGCGTCAGCAGATGGCCGACCTGACCTGGCGCCACCTCGCAATCGGCATCGTCGACGATGCGAATTTCATCGTCGGGCGAAATGGGTCGTCCCTGCGTCGCTTGCACGATATCCTCCGGATCATCCAGCCGCGTATAGCTGACCAGACCTTCCGCCATGCCGAACACCTGCTGCAAGCGGCAACCGAGCACCGGCGTGATGCGGCACGCTACCTCTGCGCTCAGTCTGGCGCCACCAACCTGCAGCAATTGCAGGCTGGACAAATCTTGCCTCCGACCGTCGGCGGCATCCAGCCAGATGCTTGCCAGCGGCGGGACCAGTGCGGTAATCGTCACCAGTTCGCGTGCGATCAGTGGAAATGCCACCTCCGGTGTCGGTCTGCCTGCCATGACCACACAACCGCCGGCCCAAAAAATACCCAGGCTACCTGGTGAACTGAGCGTGAAATTGTGCCCGACCGGCAGCACGCAAAGATAAACGCTGGACGCGCTCAAGCCGCAAATCCCGGCGCTGGCGCGCACGCTGTAAAGATAGTCGTCATGGGTGCGCGGGATCAGCTTGGGCAGGCCGGTACTGCCGCCGGACAATTGCAGAAACGCGACCTCATGGGCTTGCGGGCTGGCGAGGGACAGCGGTTCCGCCGATACCTCAGTTACACCCGACTGCTCGCCGCACAAGGCGTCCAGCGAAGTGAACTCCTGCGCCTCGCCCACCACGATCACTTGACGCAGTCCGGGCGACTCTGCGCAGACCTCGCGCGCCAGGGTGCGGTAATCGAAACCATTGTCCTGATCGCTGATGATATAAGCGCATGCCTGACTCATGCGGCAGAAATGCACGATCTCGGAGCGCCGGTGCGTCGCCAGTGCAAACACCGGCAAGGCGCCCAGGCGGAACAATGCGAAACAGACGACGAAAAATTCAGCGATGTTGGGCAGTTGCACGACCACCCGCTCACGCGGCTTGAGACCTCGCGCCATTAGGGCCGCTGCCAGCCGATCAACCTTGAAATCCAGATCTGCGTATGTCCAGCGGCGCTCGCCACAGATCAGACACAGTCGCTCCGGCGACTGCTGTGCGCGTTGCCTCAAAGACTCGCCCAAGGTCTGGCCGGTCCAGTAGCCGAGCGCACGATAGCGTTCAGCGAACTCTGGCGGCCAAGGCGTGCAGCCCGCAAGCAAACCGGTATTCATGTGGCCTCCGGCAGCGGTTCCAGGCCCATGGCATTCAACATGGTGCGCAGCTTTGCACTGGTTTCCGCCAGTTCGCTCTCAGGTGAGGAGCCGTGAACAATACCGGCGCCGGCGTACAAGGTAGCGCTGCCCACCGCCAGTTCGGCGCAGCGAATGGTGACGGCCCATTCCCCATCGCCGTTGGCGTCACACCAGCCGACCAGACCGGCAAAAAGATCGCGTTCAAAACCTTCGCAATCGTGGATGAAGTCATAGGCCACGTTTTGCGGAAAGCCGCAGACGGCGGGAGTCGGATGCAAGGCCTGCGCCAGCGTCAGCGAGCTGGTAGAGGCCTCCTTCAGTACACCCATGATTTCTGTCCCGAGGTGCCACATTGTCGGCGTGGCCAGCAGCGTCGGCTCGGCCGGCACATGCATCTGAGTGCAAAACGGGATCAGCGCGGTCGTCACCGCATTGACCACCAAGGAGTGCTCGTAGCGGTCTTTGGCCGACAGCAGCAAGGCGCGTGCACGGCGGCCGTCTTCTGCAGGGTCAGGGCTGCGCGCAATCGAGCCGGCCAGCGGATGCGATGCGATCTGCCTGCCGCGCTTGGACAACAGCAGTTCCGGACTGGCGCCGATCAGGTATCGGGCACCCGCCGGCGACTCGGCCAGACGGATTGAAAAGCTGTAAGCGGAGGGATTGCGGCCTGCCAGGCGACGCAGCAGATCGGCCGCTGCGATTTGCGTTTTGACTTTCAGGGAGCGTGCCAGCACGACCTTCTCCAGCCGGCCTTCGCGGATCGCATGCAAGGCGGCCGCGACATTGGCGCAATACACTTCCGGCGTCGGCTGCTCCCGATACGCATAGGGGTGAGCGGGCTCTTCGATGCTGCATGCGGTACGCGCGACGTCCGCGGGGGCGGCGGTGGCGGCCGTGTCCGGGCACTCGGCTTCGTTGATCCTGCTGATGGAGTCGGGCAATAGCACCTGCGCCGGACCATCCGAGGAAAACGGCAGCGCGGCCAGTACAGGCCATTCCTGCAATTCCCGATGTTCTTTGGCGACCATGCGCAACAAGGTGGACACCGGCATTTCACTGGTTTTTCCGGTGGCGAGCATAGTGCCCCGCGACGAGCAGAACAGACTCTGTCCCTCCTCATATCTACTCAGCAACTCCAAGCGTCGCAGTTGAGCAAGACCTGATGCTCGCGCATGATCGTTCATGGTCAAAATCCTTGTAAGTGGGATGGGGCAAAGCCTGCAACAACATGCGGCCGATGCCGTGAGTGAGGCATTGCGAATATTGCCTGTTGACAATGTTGTCGGATAGTAAACACAATGACAATGATTCGCAATTACATTTTTGAATTAGCTCCGACTACCACTCCTTTTTCTCCATGCCTTTCTCCCTTTCCGCTGCAAAGCCACGCCTGCTCATTCCGCTCATCGCGTCCGTTCAATTCACCTACATCCTGGACTTTCTTTTGTTGCTACCGCTCGGCCCGGATGTCTCCACAGCCTTACAATTCCCGCCGGCGCAGTTGGCCTGGCTGACCACCGCGTATACCGCCTCCTCCGTGCTTGCCGGACTGTTCTCGATCCGCTATCTGGATCGCATTAATCGCAAGACCGGGCTGCTGATCTGCTTTGCCGCACTTTCCCTGTTCACTTTTCTGGCAGGCATGGCGACCGGCTTGGGCAGTCTGTTACTGGCGCGCGCGCTCACCGGAATCTTCGGCGGACTGTCGGTTGCGCTGGCCATGGCGCTGGTGATCGATGCGACGCCGCCGGAGCGGCGCGGCGCCGCCATCGGCAAGGTCATGATCGGGATTTCGCTGGCATTGATTGCCGGCGTACCGGCCGCGCTGGAGCTTTCGCGCGCCGGCGGCTGGCAACTGCCGTTTTACTGCCTGGGGGCATTGGGCGTACTGATCTGCCTGCTGGCGGCATGGCTGCTGCCGCTAGAACATGAAGTGACAGCCAGGCAGACAAGCACGACCTCCTTGCCAATGCTGCTGAAACAGCCTGCCGTCCGAATCGCCTGCCTGATCCAGGCAGGTAATCAGTTTTCCAGCTTTCTGATCATCCCGATCTATTCTTCCTTCTTTGTGCTCAACCTCAGCTACCCGCGTGCCGAACTCGGCATGCTTTACCTCATCGGCGGACTGAGTGCGCTCATGACCATGCAGGTGCTGGGCCGTCTGTCAGACTACATCGGCCCGCTGAAGACGGCCGCACTGGCAACGGCGGTCGTCTGGCTGGGCTTGACGCCCTTGCTGGACTTTTCCCTGTTCGCGCCCATGCTGGCATTTGTGCTTTTCATGTCGGGGAGCGCCGGCCGCAATGTCAGCGTCGCCGCCGCATGCAGCAAGATTCCGGCGCCGGAGCAAAGGGCCGGCTTCATGGCCTTGCTCAATATCGTGCAGGATCTGGGAATCGTGCTGGCGTCGCTGATCTCGGCAGCCATGCTGAGCGTTGCCCTGGAACCGGTGTCGCCGCAAGCTCAAGCGCTGCCTCTGAGCGGAGTACCTGCTCTGGCACTGCTGGCGCTGTTGGCCGCGTGCGTGCCCCTGGCGGGTCTTGCCTGGCTGCAGCGCCATCAAAACCAGGATCTGAATCGGCACTGAGCTTGCAGCGGCTAGCTCCCAGGCACCGCCCCCTCACCCCATCGCATCAAGCGCATTAAAACGAAAAAAGCCGCCGGCATCGATCACACGATGCAGGCGGCTTTGTCTTTTGTTACGGCTACGAGGCAATCCAGCCGCGAAACACCGGCGGGATCGTCCCCCTGTCAACTTCCCTTGCGCGTCTTGAACTCCGGCACAAACAGGTCCGACCAGACCTTGGGTTTGGTCTTGATGGTGCCGGCCTTGTCCATGAACAGCACGTATTGCATCACGCCATCCGGCGTGGTCGAGAACTGGGTGTCGGGGTCAGCCAGCATCTTTTCCACTTCTTCCTGAGACAGTTTCATCTTGGAAACTCGCAGGAAAGTCTCGGCCGCGCCCTTCCGATTCTTGGCGATGTAGGCGTTGGCTTCTTCCTGCGCCGCCATGAAGGCCTGGGTCAGTTTGGGATTCTTGTCGGTGAACTGCTTGAGCGCAAACACCACATCCAGCGTGATGTTGCCCAGCACCTCGGAAGAATTCAGCACGCGCGTGATCTTCGGATCTTTCACTTCCTGATACGAAAACGGCGGCGAAGTGAAGTGGGCAGTGATCTCGGTTTTGCCGGATAACAGCGAACCGACCGCCTCCGGATGGCTGAGGCTGACCGTCATCGGATCCAGCTTGGCATAGTTCTCCACACCGAAGGTCTTGGCCACCGCCATCTGCAGCAGCACTGCCGACAGCGAGGTCTTGATGCCCGGAATGGCGATCTTGTCCTTGGAGCTGAAGTCCTTCAGCGACTTGATGTTGGGATTATTGGTGTTGAGCCACAGCGGCGAAGTGCTCAGCGCGCCGAGACCGATCACTTCCGAGCGCGGAATGCCGTGTGCCTTCGACCACAGCGTGATGAAGCCAGGCGCGCCGGTGCCGGCGATGTCCAGATTGCCGGCCAGCATGGCGTCATTGATCACGTTGCCCCCGTCCAGCAGCACCCAGTTGGTCTTGACCTCGCCCAGTCCCATGGCCTTGGCATGCTTTTCGATCAGGCCCTGATCGCGGATCACCATCAGCGGCAGATATAGCAGGCCGTAACCGTGCGACAGGCGCACCGCCGGCGCTTCGGCGCGCGCCAGGCCGGGCGCGCCGGCCAGCATGGACAGGCCCAGCATGGCCGTCAGCATGGCCTTAGGAATCAGTCGGGAAAATTGTCTGCGTTGCATCTTGTCTCCTTCAGTCACTTGTCATTTATATGGGCAAATCTTTTCTGGCCATGGCTTGCGGTCGCCTCAATGCTGCATGCCCCAGCGATGGATGGTGCGCTTTTCGATCTTGGCGAAGATCATGTTTTCCACGAACAGCCCGATCAGGATCACGAAGAACAGGCCTGAAAACACGTTCGCGGTTTCCAGCTGATTTCGGTTTTCAAAGATGTACCAGCCCAGACCGCCGGCGCCGGACGATACACCAAACACCAGCTCGGCTGCGATCAGCGTACGCCAGGCGAAGGCCCAGCCGACCTTGAGGCCGGTCAGAATGCTCGGGAACGCCGCCGGGATCAGAATCGACCGCACCAGCGAAAAGCGCTTCAGGCCATAGTTCTGGCCGACCATGCGCAGCGTATTGGACACCGCGCGGAAGCCGCCGTGGGTATTGAGCGCCACCGCCCACAGCACCGAATGCACCAGCACGAAAATGATGCTGCCGGTGCCCAGGCCGAACCAGATCAGCGCCAGCGGCAGCAAGGCAATCGCCGGCAGCGGGTTGAACATGGAGGTCAGGGTTTCCAGCAAGTCATTGCCGATGCGCGAGCTGATCGCCACCGTGGTCAGCAAGCCGGCCAGCAGGATGCCGATGCCATAGCCGATCAGCAAGGTTTCCAGCGATACCGCCGCGCGCTGCAGCAAGACGCCGCTGCCGATGCCGCTCATGAAAGCATGCAGAGTCTCGGTAAAGCTGGGAAACAGCAGCGCGTTGTTCAGCCAGCGGCCGTAGATTTCCCAGATGACGGCCAGCACCAACAGGATGGCGGTCTTGCGGATCCAGCTGATGCGGTAAATGGATTCGAAGGCCGACAGCGGCCGCTGCACTTCGGTGGCCGCCGTGCGGCTAGGCTCCAGCACGATTTCCGGACGGACGAAGGGCGTGATCTTGCTCATGATGTTATCTCCTTGATTATTTTTTCCTGGCCTGCGGCCCGGGAAGCTGCGCTCAGTGCGCGAACAGCATGTCGTTGATCCGGGTTTCGAGCTGCGCCTGGCTGGCGGTGCCCATCTCTTCCGGCGGAATGCTGTTGAGTTCGGCCCGCACCTGACCCGGATGCGGTGACAGCAGCAGAATGCGGGTGCCGATGCGGATCGCTTCCTCGATCGAGTGGGTCACGAACAGCACCGTAAAGTGCGTGTCGTCCCACAGCCGCAGCAGCTCATCCTGCATCTTGCGGCGGGTCAGCGCATCCAGCGCGGCGAAGGGCTCATCCATCAGCAGCACGTCCGGCTCCATGGCCATGCCGCGCGCAATTGACACGCGCTGCTTCATGCCGCCCGACAAGGTGTGCGGATAGCTGTCGATGAACGTGGCCAGGCCGACCTTTTCGATGTAATAGGCCGCGCGTTCTGCCGCTTGCTTGCCTTGCAGACGGCCGCTGGCGTGCAGCGCGAACTCGACGTTCTGGCGCACGGTTTTCCAGGGCAGCAGCTGATCGAACTCCTGAAACACCATCATGCGATCCGGCCCCGGCTGGGTGACTTCGCGGTTTTTCAGGCGAATCTTGCCGGCGGTCGGTTGCAGATAGCCGCCGATGGCCTTGAGCAGCGTCGACTTGCCGCAGCCGGAGGGGCCCAGCAAGACATAGCGATCCGAGGGGTAGACATTGAAGCTGACCTGCTGCGTGGCCGTGACCAGAAAATCGCTGGTCTTGTACTGCAGCGTGACGTTATCGATTTCGAGCAGAGGTTTGGTCGGGTCGACGCTGCCGTTCGTGTTTGCAACGGACGCGGCGGAAGACTGCAGCACAGCGGCTGGATCATTTTTCACGGCTATCTCCTGATTTACTTTTTGAAATTCTGTGTGGGATGCTAATCTCGCAAGCTGTAACCAAGCTGACTAAATGCTGAGAACTTCGGGTTCATAATCCGCCTGGACGGCTCCGCCCCGCCCCATCTGCACAACCTGAAATGAAGCCGGGGCGCCGTCAGGCAGCTGCGCCGGAGCCGTAAATACAAAACAGGCCAAAGCAGGCCGACCTGCCCAGGCTGCATCAAGACAGCCGGCACACAGAAATAAAAGACAGGAAGTGGAGACCGCGCATGCGCATCTTATTGGTTGAAGACACCGCCGACGTGGCCGAAGCCATCGTCGCCCACCTCACGCGCATCGGCCACACGGTGGAATGGCAGAGCAACGGCCACGAAGCCGCCAGAATGGTTGCCGATCCCTACGATCTGCTGATTCTGGACGTGATGCTGCCGCAGCAGGACGGCTTTTCGCTGCTGCGCCGGCTGCGTGAAAAAGGTCTGAATACCCCGGTGCTGATGCTGACCGCCTGCGCCGAAATCGAAGAACGGGTACGCGCGCTGGACCTCGGCGCCGATGACTATCTGATCAAGCCCTTCGATTTCCGTGAACTGGAGGCGCGCATCCGCGTGCTGCTGCGGCGCAGCGGCGGCGACTCCACCAATCTGCTGAGCTGCGCCAACCTGAGCATAGACCGCAAGAGCCGTACCGTGCTGCTGGACGGCATGCCGCTCGATCTGACGCGGCGCGAAGTGACGCTGCTGGAAATCATCGCCGCCCGCCCCGGCCGCATCTTCGGCAAGGATGAATTGATGGACAGGCTGTTCAGCGTCGACGACACGCCCAACGCCAATACCGTGGAACAGTACGTCGCCCGTCTGCGCAAGAAGCTGAGCGGCGCCGCGGTTGAAATTCGCACCCTGCGCGGTCTCGGCTATCAACTGGTGCTGCTGGCGCCGGCCCATGGCTGAACCGCAGATCGCCGTACAAATGAAATCCATGGAAAACCCCGCCGGCCCCGGCATCATCATCGCCGGCCGCTCGCTGTATACGCGGCTGGTCACCCGCATCGGCCTGGTGCTGACGCTGAGCGCCGCGGTGCTGCTGATCGCCATCTGGATCTCTACCCAGCTGGCGGCCAAGGAGGCTTATGACCGCATTCTGGCCGGCAGCGCATTGCAGATTGCGGAAAACACCTGGTATCAGAACGGCGCGGTGAACGTGGATGTGCCGCTGGCAGCGTTTTCGATGCTGACAGCGGGCGATCAGGTCATGTATGTGGTGCTCGATCCGGATGGCCGCACGGTGGCCGGCGATGCCGACTTCAAGCCCGAAATCCCCTGGGACAAGCTGGCCGAAGGCCCGCTGCTGCAGGATGGCGCCTATCTCGACCTGCCGGTGCGCATGGCGATCATCGGCCGCCGCATGCCGGTCGCCGGGCCGCATCCCTGGGCGGTGATTGTGCTGGCGCAGACCAACAACGGCCGCATGTCCTTCGCCAAAAGTCTGGGCACCAAGGCGCTGGCGGTGATTCTGGTGATGAGCGTGCTGACCATCATTGCCGCCATGTTCACGCTGTATCAGGCGCTCGCGCCGCTCAAGCGCATCGAGGCGGCGATCCGCGAGCGCGATCTGAACGATCTGTCGCCGCTGTCGGTCACGGTGCCGGCCGAGACTCACGCGCTGGTCAGCGCCATCAATGCCTTCATGCAAAGACTGGCGGTGCACCGCGCGCTGATGCGGCGCGTGATCGGCGACGCCGCCCATCAGTTGCGTACCCCGGTCACTGCGCTGGTGTCGCAGATGGAACTGCTGTCTGCCCAGCATGACGAGGACGGCCGCCAGCGCCATCTGGAGCGCCTGCGTGAACGCACGCGCAACCTGGGTGCGCTGGTCAATCAGCTGATCAATCACGCCATGGTGCAGCACCGCAGCGATTCGGTGATGCTGGAAAAGATCGATCTGGCGCACTTGCTGCGCAGCGAAATGCTCGATGTGCTGTCACATTTGTCCGATCAGACCCGCCAGCCCGAGTTTGAAGTCCAGGCGCCCGAACAGCCCTGTCTGATCATGGGCGACGCCATCAGCCTGCGCGAAGCGATCAAAAATGTACTCGGCAACGCGCTGCAATACGGCGCCAGCAGCTTTTTACTGGTGCGGCTGGAGCAAGAGCCGGCACAGGGCAAACTGACGCTGAGCTTCATCGATGACGGCCCCGGCATCCCGGAGGGCGAATGGACGCGCATCCGCAAGCCCTTCACGCCGCGCGGCGCCGGTCGCATGGGCGCCAGCCTCGGCTTGTCGATCGTCGAAGAAGTGATGCGCGCACATGGCGGCAGCCTCAGCTTCAGTTTCAACGCCGATGGGCATTTCGTGGTGACGCTGACCTTACCGATGCTGAAAGCCTGAAGGCCGCCGGCTTTGAATCGGCAAAAAGCCCGTCGCATCAGATGTAAAATGTATCGAAAAAACAAGTTCGATACTTTCATTCACTGATTCAGCCTTTTCCATGGAACTCCGTCACCTGCGCTATTTCCTCGCCGTCGCCGAGGAACAGCACTTCACCCGCGCCGCCGAGCGCCTGAACATGCAACAGCCACCACTGAGCCATCAGATCCGGCTGCTGGAAAAGGAACTGGGCTTCGAGCTCTTCAAGCGGCATCCCAAGGGCGCCGATCTGACCGCCGGCGGTCGCATCTTTCTGGAAGAAGCCAAGACCATTCTGCACAGCGTGGAGCTGGCATCGCAGCGGGCCGCGCGTGCCGCGCGCGGTTTCGAGGGCACCATTTCCATCGGCTTCACCAGCTCTGCCGCGGCGCATCCGCTGATCCCGGCCATCATCCGCGCCTACCGCGAGGCTTACCCCGACGTGCATCTGGCGCTCAACGAAGGCAACGCGGCCGAACTGACCGAGGATCTGCTGCACGGCAAGATTGATATCGGCTTCCTGCGTTTGCCGGTCAGCCAGCCGCAAGGCATCAGCTTTCATCAATTGCTGGAAGAGGAAATGCTGCTGGTGCTGCCGGTCGGGCATTGCTTGCTGACGCCGGCCGAATCGACAACAGAGGTGGGAAACACCGAAGTCATGCCGTGCATCTCGCTCAAATCACTGGCGGATGAAGAATTCATTCTGGTACGCCGGCATGGGGCGCCGGGCATGTACTCGAATCTGATCGCCGCTTGCGAAAATGCCGGCTTCACGCCGCGCATCGCGCTGGAGGTCGAACGCATGCTGACCAATATCAGCCTGGTGGCGGCTGGCGCGGGGATTTCGGTGGTGCCGGCCTCGATGAAGAACTTCCATCGCGACAGCGTGGCGTATTGCCGGATCGACGACGCACAGCCGGCCCTGGTGGCGCCGATCAATCTTGTTTGCCGCTCGGAGACAAGCGGGCCGACCGAGCAAAATTTCTTGAAACTGGCGCGAGAATTTACTTTAAGTATTCCATAAAAACACATTAAAAACAAAAGCTTGCAGCGACATTCTTATAATTTACTTCCACTCCAGGATTGCATTTTTACGATCCAGCCAATGCACCTTGACGCTGCCCGGCGCTACCTTGCGACCGGCGCAGGCGCTGGCCGCCACGGCGAACGGCGTGTCATAGAAACGACCGTTATTGGATGAGCGCAAGGCCGTCTGCGGCGCATTTTTGGCCAGCCAGTCGGCGGCATTGGTGCGCAAAAAGATCATGCAGGCACTGCCGCTGGTTTCCGCCACCTGGCAGGTGCAGGTATTGGCAGAGGTGGTCACCATGGGCCGATCCGGATCCTGCCGCTGCCCGATGCCGGGCGTCGGCACCGGCACCGGCACCGGCACAGGCACCGGATAGCCGCCCTGATGGCGCTCATAAGTCTGTGCCGAGGCATCGCCGGTGGACAGCGCCAGCAAAGCCATCAAACCCGGCAGCAGCATCTTCAGACCTGTACTGAATGGCAAACGGCCATGCGTCAAACCCGCCCGATGGCCTGGACGGATAGGCGCGCCTTGCGATGAGAACTGCTGCCTTGCTGGGCTCTGCATGATGACTCCGAACCTGAAGCGGCTTCTCAGCCAATGTCAAAAATACTCATAACTCACATCAATTAAACGATCCAAGCATTTGAATTATTTGGATATTTTCAATCGCCACAATGTTGTAGTTTCAGCGCTGCGGGCGGCGTGCAAAGGATCGTCCGGATCGGCCGCCTTGCCGTGACGCGGCTTGATATCGTGGCGCCCTGCTACCTGCAAACCGGCTTGGGCGATCGCTTCCTGCAGCATGCCGCGCGGGCGCAAGCCCAGATGCTCGGCAAAATCGGACATCACCAGCCAGCCTTCGCCTTGCGGTGTCAGATGCTCGGCCAGGCCGTTGAGGAAGCCCAATAGCATGCGGCTGTCGGGATCGTAAATCGCGTGTTCGATCGGCGAACTCGGGCGCACCGGCAGCCACGGCGGATTGCAGACGATCAACGGCGCCTTGCCCGGCGGGAACAGGTCGCCTTCCAGCAATTCGACCTTGTTCAGCAGCTTCATGCGCTGCAGATTGTCGCGCGCGCAAGCCAGCGCACGCGGGTCCTGATCGACGGCCACCACGCGCTTGACGCCGCGCTGCAACAGCAAGGCAGACAGCACGCCGGTGCCGACCCCGATATCGAAAGCCAGCTCGGTCGATGGCAACGGCGCCTGCGCCACCAGATCGATGTACTCGCCGCGTACCGGCGAATAGACGCCGTAATACGGATGGATGCGTTCGTTCAGGGCCGCGATTTCGACGCCCTTCTTGCGCCACTCATGCGCGCCGACCAGGCCCAGCAGCTCGCGCATGGAAATCGCGAAAGGCTGCGCGCCCATCTGTTCGCCATAGGCTTCGCTGCAAGCCGCTGCCACGTCGGGTGCGCGGCGCATCGTCATCTGGAAGCCGGCTTCCAGCGGCAGCATCAGCATGCCGAGGATGCGTGCGCGTTGCGCCTGCAGATGGCGATGCTTGTGAAACGCCAGCGCCGGGCCGGTTTCGGCAGGTGTCGCAGCCGCAGCGGCGCCGGCTGCAGCGGCAGTGGCTGCGCGCTTTTCATCCTTGGCGCGGTGCTTGGCTTTTTTGACATCATTGCGCTCGCGCGCCTGGTCGATGCGGCGGCCCATGGCCTGCAGCAATTGACGCGCATTCTGGTAATCGCCTTGCCACAGCAGGCCGGTGCCTTCGCAGGCCAGTTTGTAGGCGACATCGGCCGGAATCTGGTCGTCGACGGCCATCACGCGCTTGGGCGCAGCGTTGCCGGCTTCGGAATGCCAGCGCAAGGAATGCATCTGCCCGCCTGCCTCCCACTGAATGATGGAGTCGGAGGCTGCGCTTGGAGATTGGGTCATGAGGTAATTTGGCTTTGCATGTGAACATCCGGGCGTCGGACGACGCCGGAACAGCCCGCAGTGTAACAAACCACGCTCTTGCCTGGGCGCGGCATCGCTGCGGCGCCGCCCTGTTCCCCCTCTTTTTGCATGCAATCCGGGGTGGCGGCAAAGGCAAATCGTTGAATGCAGGAATTCCTGCCCCGGCTTGAGGTCACTCAATATGCATTCGAAAGAAATGCGGAATAATTTTGTTTTCCGCGTGAACCGCCAAGCCTCATTGCCATGCAGCAATACAACAATGAAACGACGGTTCGCCGACTCACCCCAGCAAGGAGGCACTATGTCAGACAACACCAGCGACACTCAACACTTCAATCATCAACGCCTGTTGCAGATCCTTGCATCCTTCGAGGAAGAGCTGAAGAAACTGCCGGCCGACGCCCCCGAAGCGCGCCAGCTGCATCAGGACATCGCGCGCCTGAAAGAACACCTGACAGCGGCGCAACCGCACCCCGGCAGCCTGCGCGACTCATTTCAGTCGCTGCGCAATGCCGCAGACACGGTCGAAGGTGCGATCCTGCGCGACAGCCCCTATCTGACCGAAATGGGCCGCATCGTCGGGCTGCTCTGAAGTTCGGGCCGCACCAAGCCGGCAGCGGCGACCTGCTGCAGCAGGCATAAAAGTAAAAAAGCCGGGATCACTCCCGGCTTTTTCATGCCCGCTGCGCTTAAGCGATATCGGCGCAATCAATGCTGGGGCAAGGGAATCCACTCGCTCTCGCCGGGGATATCCGGGAACACCGATTTATCCTGAGCATCCCAGGCCAGCTTGGCCGCCTCGATCTTTTCGCATGAAGTGGCGACAAAATTCCACCAGACGAAGCGCGGGCCGTCCAGCGGCTCACCGCCCAGCAGCATGAATACGCTGTCGCCCACAACCTCCACCGTCAAGGCCACGCCCGGCTCCAGTATCGCCAGCGTACCGGCTTCAATCTGCTGGCCGCCCAGCGTCAGCCCGCCTTTGACCACATACACGGCGCGCTCGCTGTAGTCGGCAGGCAAAGTCAGGCGGCTGCCGGCCGGCGCGGTCGCGGCCACGTACAGCGTCGGGCTGGAAGTCTGCACCGGCGAACTGACGCCGAAGGCCGAGCCGGTCAGCACATGCAGGCGGATGCCGTCGACCTGCACGGTCGGCATGGCTTCGGCGGGATAGTGATGGAACAGCGGCGCACTCTCTTCCTGCGCGGCCGGCAAACCAACCCACATCTGCAGACCATGCACCGGCACGCTCTGCTCGCGGATATCTTCAGGCACGCGTTCGGAATGCACGATGCCGCGTCCGGAAGCCATCCAGTTCACCGCGCCCGGCGTGATGCGCTGGACCACGCCCAGACTGTCGCGATGCATCATGGCGCCGGAAAACAGATAGGTCACGGTAGCCAGTCCGATGTGGGGATGCGGACGAACGTCGCCTTCGGTGGTGCCGGCGTCGAATTCCACCGGTCCCATGTGATCGAAAAACACAAAGGGGCCGACGGTGCGGGCATTGGCGGCCGGCAGCAGGCGGCGCACCGGGAAACCGACGTCGCGCGTCAGACCGGTAATCAAGTGGCGGATATTGCTCATGTCATTCTCCTGGCTGACCGGCTCGCGGCCGGCATGTATTTTGGGCAGATCCGCTTGCGTGCCGGATCTCCTTGCGATCTTGCCTATCCAGATAGCTGTGCGTACTCAAAAACGGCCGGCACGAAAATCGTCAATCGCCTGCTCGACCTGTTCGCGGCTATTCATCACGAACGGGCCCCACTGAGCGATCGGCTCATTGAGCGGCTTGCCGGCGATCAGCAGAAAGCGGCTGGCTTCCTGCGCCTGCAGATGCACCCCTGCTGCCTCCCTGGTGTTGCTCAGAATCGCCATACGCCCGGCCGCCGCCACGCGTTCGCTGCCCGCCGCCCCAATACCCAGCTTGCCTTCATACACATACAGCAAGGCATTGTGCGACGCCGGAATCGGCAGATCGAAGCTGACGCCCGCCTCCACATGCAAGTCCAGATACAGCGGCTCGGTCTTGTCGCGCTTGATGGCGCCGGTCACGCCAAAGGCTTCGCCCGCCAGTACCCGCGCCTTGAGACCCGGCTGCGGCTCGGTTTCCGGGATGCCGGCCGATGGAATATCGCTGTAGTTCGGCGCGATCATCTTGTCGTCGCCGGCCAGATTCACCCACAGCTGGAAGCCGCTCATCAGACCGTTTTCCTGTTCCGGCAATTCCGAGTGCACCAGACCGCGTCCGGCGGTCATCCATTGCATGCCGCCCGGCTCCAGCAAGCCTTCATTGCCGGCATTGTCGTGGTGACGCATGCGCCCGGCCAGCATATAGGTGACGGTTTCAAAGCCGCGATGCGGATGATCGGGAAACCCGGCCAGATAATCGCTGGGCTCATCAGAGTGGAAATGATCCAGCATCAGGAAAGGGTCGAGCCGGCGCTGCAGATCGTGGGTCAGCACGCGGGTCAGGCTGACGCCTGCGCCATCCTGAGTCGGGATGCCGTCGACCAGACGTTCGAGTTGGCGGGTGAATGTGGTGCTCATGGTGCGCTCCTTGCTGCGCCCGGCTTCTTCGTCGGGCTGGTGTATTCGCCTTGTGGGCGGATGACTGGGTTTGCTTGCTGTTTGCTTGTCATTGCCGCGATCCAGCTTGCGCCGACTCGCAGTTGCGGGTCGGCGCAAGGCAGGATAGTGCTTCAGTTCTGCTTAACGCTGCTCTGGCATCGCTTCCGGATCAATCGATGAAACCAGCAGCAGGCCGCCGATGATGGAAATGTTCTTCAGAAAATGCGTCAGCTGAGCCTGCGCCATAGCGCCTTCCATGTTCCAGAAATGGTGCGCCGACAAGGTCGCGCCAACGGTGAACAGCGCGATCAGCAGCGACACCGGACGCACGCCGCGGCCGAACATCAGCAGCAGACCGCCGCCGACTTCCACCAGTATGGTGACGATCGCCACCAGCGTCGGCACCGGCAAGCCTAGGCTGCCGAAATAGCCGACCGTGCCGGCAAAGCCGATGATCTTGAAGATGCCCGAAATGACGAACAAGGAAGCCAGCAGAATGCGGCCGATACGATATGCAAATGGCGAAATGATCATGATCTACCCCTGAGTGATTTGAATGTTGGTGAGCTGCCGGTCCTGCATCTGCCGCTGCTTGCTTTCCGCGGCTGTGTTGCGCCAGACAGTGAGGACAGAATAGAGCAGCGTGCGCCAGGAAAAAACTGTCTATCTTTTCATCATCACTATCTAATTATTAGATATAGTTGCTTTTTGCTTATTTTGCGGTTTGCGCGCCCTGCACCGCCCCCCCCCATTCTTCCCATGAACATAGAACGCCTTTCCCTCGATCAACTGCGGGTCTTCGTGCAAGTCGCCGACAGCGGCAGTTTTCTGGCGGCGGCGCGTAATCTGGCGCGCGCCCAGTCGGCCATCAGCTATGCGGTGGCCACGCTGGAAAGCCAGCTCGACGTGCAATTGTTTGACCGCAGCGGCTATCGGCCGCAGCTGACCGATGCCGGCATCGCGCTGCTGCAGGATGCGCGGCAGGTGCTCGATCAGGTCGATTCGCTGCAGAATCGCGCCAGCTCGTACTCCAAAGGTCAGGAACTGGAAGTGGCGCTGGCGGTGGACGTGTTTTTCCCTACCGATTGTCTGGTGGATCTGCTGCGGCGCTTTCGCGACGCCTTTCCGGCGGTGACCGTCAGGCTGGATATCGAAGCGCTGGGCGGCGTGGCGGAACGCGTGATCGACGGGCGCGCCATGCTGGGCATACTCGGCACGCTGCCGACCACGCCGCCCAATCTGCTGCGCGTGACGCTACCCAGCGTCAGGATGGTGGCGGTGGTGGCGCCGGGCCATGCGCTGGCCGGCATCCGCGGCCGCATTCCCGAGAAGTTGCTGCTGCAACAGACTCAGCTGGTGCTGAGCGACCGCAGCGAACTGACCACGCGCCAGGATTTTTCGGTGCACTCGCGCCTGACCTGGCGCATGAGCGATGTCGGTACCAAGCATGCGCTGCTGCGCGCCGGCATGGGATGGGGTTACATGCCGCAGCACGTGGTGCGCGACGATCTCGCCGCCGGCCGGCTGGTGCGCGTCAGCACACCGCAGCATCCGCCGCAGGGCATGGACCTGCCGATACAGTGCGTCTACAAACCGGACCACCGTGCCGGCCCGGCCTTGTCATGGTGGCTGGATGCGCTGGCGGGTTTGACTACGCTGGACCGCCTGTCGCAGCAGGACGCCGCAAACTGAAGGCATGCAGCATGCAGCTTGCCGCCAACCGGGCGCTTGCCCTCAATGCGCCGAAAAGCGCTCCCGATACTGCACCGGGCTGACACCCAGTTGCCGTAAAAAGACGCGGCGCAGATTCTGTTCCTCGCCATAACCGGCCTCGCTGGCAATACTCTTGAGCGGCAGCTCGGTTTCTTCCAGCGCGCGGCAAGCCGCTTCCAGCCGCATTGCCTCCACTGTTTTACCCGGCGTGCGCCCCAGCTCGGCGGCATAAACGCGGGCAAAGGTGCGCGGCGTCATGTTGACGCGCTGCGCCAGATTCTCGACCCGCAGGTCGGCGCGCAGATTGGCGGCAATCCAGGCATGCAGCTCGGCGAAGCGGGCATTTTCAGCCGACTGCGACACCAGCGGCACGCTGAATTGCGATTGCCCGCCCGGACGTTTGATGAACATCACCAGTTGCCGCGCCGTCGCAATCGCCAGCTTGTGGCCGTAATCCTGTTCAATCAGCGCCAGCGCCAGATCGATGCCGGCGGTGACGCCGGCCGAGGTCCAGATGCGCTGCTGCTGAATGAAGATCGGCTCGGGATCCACCTTGATCGCGGGATACTGGCGCTGCAGACGCAGCGCCCAGCTCCAGTGCGTGGTCACGCGCAAGCCGTCCAGCACGCCGGCCTCGGCCAGCAAGAAGGCGCCGGTGCAAACCGAGCAGACGCGGCGTGCCTGTGCGGCATTGCCGCGTATCCAGGCGACCAGTCCCGGTTCGGCATAAAAGCTCGGGCCGACCGAACCGCCGGCGGCAAGGATGGTGTCGCCGGCCTGCACGGTAACGCTGGCCAGGGCTTCAGTCAGCACGCTGAGTCCGGCATTGGTCGTGATCTGGCCGCCATTGACCGACAGCACGCGGATGTCATAGCGGCGCACGCCGGGGTCAGCGGCGCGGCCCTCCGCGCCATCGTCAGCGTCGCTCAGACGACCGGCAGTGGCAAAGGCCTGCAGCGGCCCGCTGAGGTCGATCAGGTTCATGCCCTCATAAGCCAGCAACAAGATACGCAGCGCAGAGTTGGAAGTGGATGGGTTCATTTCGGGCAAAGCTCGTCAAAAAGTATGGCGGTGCTCACGCGGCGCTGGTGGAAGCCTGCTGCGCGGCGCGCTCGGCGCGCATCCATTGCAGGCTCAGCAACACGCACATCAACAGCAGCGGCAACACCGCCAGATTCAGTGCGGCCCAGCCGAAGTGCTGCAGCAGCGGGCCGGCGCCCAGCGTGGCGACTGCGGTGGCAGCATAGCGCAGAAATTCGGAAAAACCCTGGGTCTTGGCCATTTCGGCCGGTGTGTACGATTGCGCCAGCAGGCTGGTGCCGCCGACGAACATGAAATTCCAGCCTACGCCCAGACACAGCAAGGCCAGATAAAACGCGATCAGCCCGCTGGAGAACGAGGCAATGGCGACGCAGGCCAGATTCAAGACTGCACCCAGCAACAGCACCCGGCCGAGACCGATGCGAGTGATCAGCGCGCCGGCAAAGAAGGATGGCGCATACATGCCGACCAGATGCCATTGAATGATGGCGGCGCCGTCGTCAATACTGTGATGATGGCCGACGGCGGCCAGCGGCGCCGCCGTCATGATCAGCATCATCGCCATCGAGCCGACCACATTGTTGGCCAATGCAGCGCGAAAAACAGGCTGACGCGCAATCACCGCGAGCGCCCTCTGCGGCGCATCGACATCCTGCTGAGCGCCTGCCGGACTGGCTGCCGGCGCTGCCGCGCCATCGCGATAGAACAGCAGCAAGACCGCCATCGATAGCAAGCCGAGCAATGCCACCATCAGATACGCGCCGGCAAACAGCACCTGCGGAAACAGGTTCTTGCTCCAGGCGGCCAGCGCCGGGCCGGCAATCGCAGCGATCACGCCGCCGGTCAGCACAGTGGAAATCGCCTTGCTCTTGAGCGCGGGAGCAACCGCATCGGCCGCCGCCAGCCGGTAATACTGGGCAAAGGCCTGAAACACGCCGACGCCGGCCGTGCCGATACAGAACACCCAGAAATCCGCATGAAACACCGCCCACACCGACACCGCGCCGCCCAGCGCGCACGACAAGGCGCCCAGCGCAAAACTGCGGCGACGGCCGAGCCGCTGGATCAGGAACGCCGCGAACCAGGTCACCAGCGCGCCGGCCACGGTGATCATCGCGAACGGCAAAGTCGCCAGCGATTTGTCCGGCGCCAGTTGATAGCCGGTGAGCGCAGTCAGCGTCAGATCGATGGAAATGGCGCAGGTGAAAAGCCCCTGGCAGATAGCCAGCACTCTGGCATTGCGCCGGCCGGAATGATCCTGTTGCATATCGGCCGCTTCAGGACCCGGGTAGAAATCCCTATTGGCATGCTGGCGGTGTATCGTCACAATGTCCTCGCAGTTGTGAAGGCGGCATGCTTGCGGATGCCGCCTGCGGATTGCATTCAAGGACGGAATTGTCGAATCCGTGCAAAATGACGTCAATGTCACAAAACAGTCAATTACTGCCACGAGGAAGTCTATGCAGATGCTTATGAATGCCAACGAAGCTGCACTGGTGATCGTCGACCCGCAAGCGAGACTGATGCCGGCGATCCACGACGGCGCGGAAATTCTGGCGCAGATGGGACGCATTGCGACCATTGCCGGCCTGCTCGGCGTGCCGGTGATCGGCACCGAACAGATGCCTGACAAGCTGGGCCCCAATCATCCCGACATCAAACGCCTGTGCGACAAGACCATCGCCAAGAGCCATTTCGACGCCTGCGCCGACGGCTTGCTGCCGGCGTTGCCGACGCCGGTGCGGCAAATCGTGATCGCCGGTTGTGAAACCCACATTTGTCTGCTGCAGACCGCCCTGTCGCTGTTGAGCCGCGGTTATCAGGTCTGGCCGCTGCTCGATGCCTGCGGCTCGCGCAAGACCATGGATCGCGACGCCGCCTTCACCCGCATGACCCAGGCCGGCGCCCGCCCGGTGACGGTGGAAATGGTGGCCTACGAATGGCTGCGCGACAGCCGCCATGCGCTGTTTCGCGAAGTCTTGAAGCTGATCAAGTAAGCTGCCGGTCGGTTCTGCGGCCGGAGGAGCCATTCCCGGCGCGACGGGAATCCGGCTCAATCGATATTCCGACACAAAAAACACAGCGCTATCAGGCAAGGACACAACACCAGATCCACCGGCAGCGATCCGATGGTGTAATGTTCAACGTAACTGAAATGCACAAAAATCACGTGAGTCAATTGAAAATTTCTCGCCATGATTTAAATGAATCAGTGGTGCATCAAGCAAAGCAAATGGATCATCTGTGGTAAAAGGGACAAGTCAGACATCACTTGCAGCCTGCGCCGGGAACGCTGTTCACGCTTCGCTTCGGCGCTAATTCGCGGAGCTTCAGCGGCCTGCTCGTGAATTTGATGCCAGCCCGACTGTCGTATTATTCAAGAGGTCTGTCCCAATACAGACCCTCATTTATTAGCAAAAAGGAAACGACGGTTTATGTCCATGCCCAACTTATCCGCTTTGCAAGTTGCACCCACTGCGCCTGGTGACGCCGTCAACCTGCAAGCGCTGCGCGCCAGTTGCTCCGCTTGCAGCATGCACCAGCTGTGCCTGCCCATGGGCCTGGACCAGGGCGATATGCAAAGGCTGGAACAAGTCATCAGCCGCCGTCGCCGCATCAAACGCGATGAGGTCCTGTATCGGCCCAACGACAAGTTCGACATGCTGTACGCGATCCGTCTCGGTCATTTCAAGACCTTCCAGCAGAACCCCAACGGCGGCCAGCAGATCACCGGCTTTCAGATGGCCGGCGAACTGCTCGGCATGGACGCCATCGGCGCCGGCGTGCATCTGTGCCAGGCGGTCGCGCTGGAAGACAGCGAAGTCTGCGAAATCCCGTTCGCCAGCCTGGAAGAACTGTTCCGCGATGTGCCGGTACTGCTGCGTCAGTTCCATCGCATGATGAGTCTGGAAATTTCGCGCGAACAGCGCGTCATGCTGACGCTGGGCAGCATGACTGCGCAACAGAAGATGGCGGCCTTTCTGGTCAACCTGTCGAGCCGCTACGTCAGCCGCGGCTATTCGTCCACGCGTTTTCAGCTGCGCATGACGCGCGAAGAAATCGGCAACTATCTGGGTCTCGCGGTGGAAAGCGTGAGCCGTCTGTTTTCTTCATTCAAGAAAAGCGGCGTGGTGGATGTCAATCATCGTGAACTTGAGTTGCTGGACCTGCCGGCGCTACGCGCCATCGCGCTGGGCACCGATCCTTGCGCCTGAGTCCGTCCTATTGATCTGAATCTGAATTTATCTGAATTTGCGAGGCTGATGCGTTTGAATGAGTTTGCATGAATCTGACTGAAAGACCGTCCCCTCTCCCGTTCCTGCGCGCACGCTTTGCGCGCGATCACTATCTCGGCCTGCCGCTGACCACCGGCGTGCTGGCCGTCATCGCCAGCCTTTCCTTGTTCTCACTGATCGCCTATGCCGTCATGTCGGCCGGCGATCTGATTGCGCTGGATCAGCGCATCGCCGACTGGTTTCATCTGCACGCCAGCGAATCCCGGACGCTGACGCTGGCGGTCAAGGCCTTCACCCACTGGCACGGCACCATCGGCATCCTCACCATGAGCGCCCTGCTGGCGCTGTACATGTGGCGCACCCGCGACTGGAACTGGCTGCTGGCGCTGTGGCTGACGGTGCCGGGCGGGATGCTGCTCAACTTCGGGCTGAAGCATGTTTTTCAGCGCCTGCGGCCCAGCTTCGAGCAGCCGATTCTGGTCTTGCACAGCTACAGTTTTCCCAGCGGACACAGTATCGGCGCGGCCTTGTTTTATGCGCTGCTGGCAGCCTGGCTGATCAATCAGCCGGCGCTGACAACGCGCCTGAGGCGGGCAATCAGCCGCTCGCCGGCGTCCGCCGCGCCCATGCCGGGCGCGCTGATCGTCACCCTGGCCGCAGCCATGACGCTGCTGGTCGGTCTCAGCCGCATGTATCTCGGCGCGCATTTTTTCAGCGATGTGCTGGCCGCCCTTTTGCTCGGGCTGGGCTGGTTCGCGCTGTGCGTGACCGCCGTTTTCACTACCCGGCGGCACTATTCCGAACGAGTACGCTCCAACTGATTTCCAGCCGGCAGCAAGCAGCTGAACAATAACTCCAGCGGCCATGACGACAAATCAAGAACACTCTCTCAACAGCACAGAACAAGACGCAGCACCGCAAGCCACGCCGGTGATCGGCGCCGCGCGCCGCACCCTGGTGGCAGTCATCAATGCCAGGGCCGGTGGCGGCCACGCGCAGGAACTGGCGCAGCACATCACGGCAGAATTCGACAAATACGGCGTCAGCGCGCAGGTGACCCTCGCGGCCAGCGGTGAGCAGATGATAGAAACTGCGCGCCAGGCGGTGCACGACAAGGTCAGCATCGTCGCGGTGGGCGGCGGCGACGGCAGCGTCAACGCGGTGGCCTCGGTCCTGGTCGCCGCCAAGGATTGCCGCAGCGCGCTGGGCGTGCTGCCGCTGGGCACGCTCAATCATTTCGCCAAGGATCTGAATATTCCCCTGGCGCTGGATGAGGCCATCCGCAACATCGCCGAAGGCCGTCGCATCAGCGTCGACACCGGCGAGGTCAACGGCGTGCCCTTCATCAACAATTCCAGCCTCGGCCTGTATCCGGACATCGTGCGCGACCGCGAACGACAACAAAGCCGGCTCGGACGCGGCAAGTGGCTGGCCTTTTGCTGGGCCGCCATGGGCGCGCTGCGGCGCTATCCGTTCTTGCTGGTGCGGCTGCGCATCGGCGGCAAGGATCACTGGCGGCGCACGCCTTTCGTCTTCATCGGCAACAATGAATATCTGATGCAGGGCCTGGACATCGGCAAGCGCAGCAGCATGACCCAGGGTTTGCTCAGCATCTACGTCTGCCATCGCACGGGCCGCCTCGGGCTGCTGCGGCTGGCGCTCAATGCGCTGTTCGGGCGTCTGCATCAGGCCCACGATTTCGATGCACTGACCGCCACCAATATCCTGATCGAAACGCGCAAGTCGCGTATGCGCGTGGCCACCGATGGCGAAGTCACGGTGATGCAGACGCCGCTGCAATATAAGATTCGTCCCGCCTCGCTGAAAGTGATCGTGCCGGAATCGACCGCTGCATCAGAGGAGATCTGAGCAATGCGTACACTGGTTCATTTATCCGATCTGCATTTCGGCCGCACCGATCCGGCCATCCTGGAACCCATCGTGGCGCAGGTGCACGCCATCGCGCCGGATCTGGTGGTGGTTTCCGGCGATCTCACGCAACGTGCGCGCGCCACGCAGTTCGTTGAGGCGCGCGCCTTTCTCGACGCGCTGCCGCAACCGCAGATCGTGGTGCCGGGCAATCACGACGTGCCGCTGTTCAACGTCGCTGCACGCCTGTTCCAGCCCTTGAAAAAATATCGCAGGCATATTCAGCAGGATCTGCAACCGGTCTACATCGACGATGAAATCGCCGTGATCGGCATCAACACAGCCCGCTCGCTGACCATCAAGGATGGCCGCGTCAATGACCAGCAGATCGAACGTGCGCGGCGTCAGATGGCCATGCTCGATGACCATATCGTCAAGGTCATCGTGACTCACCATCCCTTCGACCTGCCGGCCGGGCCTCAGCATCACGATCTGGTCGGCCATTCGATTCCCGCCATGCGCGCCTTCGCACTGTGCGGCGCCGACCTGCTGCTGGCCGGCCACGTGCACACCAGCTCGGCCGTGAGCAGCTCGGCGCATTACGACATTCCCGGTTACTCGGCGCTGGTGGTGCAAGCCGGGACCGCGACCTCGACCCGCAGCCGCGGCGAGACCAACTCCTTCAATGTGATTTATATCGAGGCCGAACGGATCGCGGTGGAACGCATGGGATGGCAGCCGGATCAGGGGAAATTCGTGCGCACCGGCCTGCAATGTTTCAGGCAGACCGGCAACGAATGGACGCTGGAAGAAGCGCCGCCGGCGCTGGCCGACGGCGACATGCAGAATCCGGCCTAGCACTGCGCCGGATTACCTGGCTGCGGCAACGATCACAGTCAGGCCTGCCGCCGGCACGCAAGCAGAACAACTCAGGCAAAGCGGCGGTGATAGAACCTGGTATCCACCACCATCACCGGAAACGCTGCCGGCAAAGTCTCACGAGCGATTTCAGTGAAAGAATTCTTTTCATAGAAACGATGCGCCGCCAGGAATTTGGCGGTGGTGCCGAGAAACACATCGCGCACGCCGCGCTGCGCGCACCATGCAAACAAGGTGTCCAGCAGCTTCGCCGCCACGCCGTGCGCACTGCCGCGATGGGTGGCGGCCACAAACATCTTGCGCAGCGCCACCTGCTCATTGCCGATATCCAGCAAGGCAATCGTGCCGACCACCTTGCCCTGATCCAGCGCCACCCAGAAATTGCCATTGTCCTTCTGATAGAAGCCTGAAATGTCCTTCAGATCGGGCTGGCCTTCGAGCGTGATGGGGATGTCAAATTCACCTTGCTGAATCGGCAAAATGACGGCGACCACGCCCTCGGCGTGCTGCGCGGAAAAAGGAAGAATTTCTATCATCTGTCTGTGCGGATTGGTTGAAGACGAAGGTCGGAAATGGGAAATGAAGATTTAAAAATGTTCTGCTCGGCGCATCCTACTTCAGCTCATCGCCCGGCATCAGTTCATGGCAACGCAGATTCGGCTTGAAACCGATTTTCGGATAGTAGTCGCCGGCAGAAGGCGCGGCCAGCAGCCGCAGGCGGCAGTAAGGCCCGAGCTTGCTGCGCGTGAGCCGGATCAATTCCTTGCCGATACCCATGCGCTGGCAGGCTTCGTCCACCGCCAGCTCCGACATGAAGCAGGCATAGGTGAAATCGGTCACCGACCGCGCTACGCCGACCAGCAGATCGCCGTCCCACGCGGTGACGATCAGATTGGCATGCGTGACCATCGCCTCCATGCAGGCAAGATCGTCCAGCGGACGGCGCGGCCCCAGCGCGGTGCGCTTGAGCACATCGATAAATTGCTGGGCGCTGATGGGCGCATTGATCTTGTATTCGATGCTCATGGCTGCGTTTTTACCGGTTGCGGAAAACTCAGAATCATAACTGAGAATGAAAAATCGGGGCACACAGACGGCGCGAAATCCGCTCGCCAATGTCATAGACAGCGAGCTGCAAACGAAGCCCGGTCAACGCAAAAAAAATGCCGCCCGGTTACTCACCGAACGGCATCGTTGACGAACACGGTCGTTTACTTGTTCTTCCACTCCGGCGTCCGCTTCTGCAAGAACGCTTGCACGCCCTCTTTCTGGTCTTCGGTATCGAACAAGTCCATGAACAGTTCGCGCTCAATCGGCAGCACCGAGGCCAGCGGATTGAGGCGTGCGCCCTGGATCAGCTTCTTGCTGGCGGCGACGCTGGACGGACTTTGCTTTTCCGCCTGCAAGGCCAGCTCCAGCGCACGCGCTTTGGCCTGCCCCTTGCCCACCACCTCTTCCACCAGACCGATGCGCAAGGCGGTCTCGGCATTGACGCGTTCGCCGCACAGGATCATGCGCTTGGCCCAGCCTTCGCCCACCAGCCAGGGCAGATTCTGCGTGCCGCCGGCGCAGGGCAGCAAGCCGACCGCCGCTTCCGGCAAGGCCATCTGCGCCTGTTCTTCGGCAATGCGGATGTCGCAGGCCAGCGCGCATTCCAGACCGCCGCCCATGGCGTAGCCGTTGATGGCGGCAATCGACACGCCGCGAAATCCGCTCAGGGTTTCGAAGGCTTCGCCGAAACGGCGCGCCATTTCCTGCGCCACCGCCTTGTCGCCATCGGCAAACAGTTTCAGATCGGCGCCGGCCGAAAAGAACTTCTCGCCTTCGCCGGTGATCACCAGCGTGTAAATGTTGCGGTCGGCATTGAGGTCCTGCACCAGCCGCGTCAGATCGGCCAGCGCATCGCGCGTCCAGGTATTGGCAGGCGGATTGGCCAGCGTCAGCACCGCCGTGTGATTGTTCTTTTCAAGCTTCAGATTGGTGTAGTTGCTCATCAGCGGATGTCCTCGTTGCTGTCGTTGCTCAGGAGATGGCGCGCAATGATCACGCGCATGATTTCGTTGGTGCCTTCCAGAATCTGATGCACGCGCACATCGCGGAAATAGCGTTCCAGCGGATATTCACGGATGTAGCCGTAGCCGCCGTGTATCTGCAGCGCTTCATTGCAGACGCGGAAGCCGAGATCGGTCGCCAGCCGTTTGGTCATGGCGCAATAAGTGGTGGCGTTGGGTGATTTGGCATCCAGTTTGAAAGCCGCCAGCCGCACCATCTGGCGCGCCGCGACCAGCTCGGTCTGCATGTCGGCCAGCTTGAATTGCAGCGCCTGAAAATCCGCCAGCGGCTTGTTGAACTGCTTGCGCTCCTTCATGTAGGCATGCGCCGCGTCCAGCGCCGCCTGCGCCGCTCCGACCGAACAGGTGGCGATATTGATGCGGCCGCCGTCCAGCCCTTTCATCGCGAACTTGAAACCCTCGCCCTCGTTGCCGAGCAGATGATCGGCCGGCACCCTGACGTTGTCGAAACTGATGGTGCGCGTCGGCTGGCTGTTCCAGCCCATCTTGCTTTCTTTCTTGCCGTAAGCGATGCCCGCCGCATTGCCCGGCACCACGAAGGCCGACACGCCCCTGGCGCCTTCGCCGCCGGTGCGCGCCATCACCACCAGCACGTCCGTGGCGCCGGCGCCGGAGATGAATGCCTTCGAGCCATTGAGCACATAGTGGCCGTCGACCAGTTTGGCGGAAGTCTTGAGCGACGCCGCATCCGACCCCGAACCCGGCTCGGTCAGGCAATACGATCCTATCTTCTGGCCGCTGGCCAGCTTGTTGCACCAGACGTCCTTGATGGACGGCGTGCCCCAGGAGGCGATCATCCAGCTCACCATGTTGTGAATGGTCAGATAAGCGGCGGTCGATGGACAGGCGCGCGCCAGTTCTTCAAACACGATGGTGGCGTCGAGCCGGCTCAGACCGAGGCCGCCGGCCTCTTCCGGCGTATAGAGTCCGCAAAAACCGAGTTCGCCGGCCTTGGCGATCACATCCAGCGGGAAATGCGCTTCCTCATCCCATTTGGCGGCGTGCGGCGCCATCTCGCCCTGCGCAAAGTCGCGTGCGCTTTGCTGAAAGGCCAGTTGATCTTCGTTCAGTTCAAAGTCCATGTCTTGTCTCCTGTGCGGTGTAGTTGTTATGAGCTTAGGGCAGGAAGCCGTGCAGCTTGCAGCTTGCGGGCTTGCGCCGTGGCGCCTAGATTAATGGAAATCATGAGAAAGGGTTGTCGCCGGCGCGACATTGCGGCGCCGGCGCACATCAGTCGTCTCAGGCCGCCACGTCATGCGCCGCCAGATTGACCTTCTGAACCAGGTTGCCCGGCTGCCGATAGCGCTCCAGCAAGGCGGCTTGCTTGATGCGCATCTGGGCCAGCGCCTTGTCCTTGACGTGGCCGTAGCCGCGCAACTGTTCCGGCAATTGCGCGATCTCGATGGCCAGCGCCAGTTTTTCTGCGCTGATGCCGGCCTCCAGATCATTCAGCAGCAGGCTCACGGTCTCGCGATATTCGGCAATCAGGCGGCGTTCGGTCTTGCGCTCTTCGGTGTAGCCGAAGACGTCGAATCTGCCGCCGCGCAGGCCTTTGAACTTTGCCAGCAGTCTGAACGCCGGCATCATCCAGGCGCCGTATTTCGTCTTGATGAGATGGCCTTGCGCATCCTTCTTCGCCAACATCGGCGGCGCCAGATTGAAGCTGAGCGCAAAGTCGCCTTCGAACTGTTGCTTCAGTTGCTCCATGAAGCGGCCATCGGTGTACAGCCGCGCCACTTCGTATTCGTCCTTGTAGGCCATCAGCTTGGACAGATTGCGCGCCACCGCCATGCTCAGCTTGTCGCCCTGATTCAATCCGGCCTCCTTGGCGCGCACCTGCTCCACGAAGCTCGTGAAGGATGCGGCGTAGGCCGCGTCCTGATAGTCGCTCAGGAAAGCCACGCGGCGCTTGATCAGCTTGTCCAGCGTTTCCGGCATACGGATCACCACCGGCTGCGCCGGCACCGCAATCTTTTCCACCTTGGCCAGATCGACTGCGGCGCGGCGGCCCCACAGAAAACTGGTCTTGTTGGATTCGACGGCGACGCCGTTCATTTCAATCGCGCGCAGCAAGGCCGCTTCGCTCAGCGGCAGTTCGCCGCGTTGCCAGGCATAGCCCAGCATGAACAGATTGGTGGCGATCGAATCACCCATCAGCGCAGTCGCCAGACGCGTGGCGTCGATGAAATCGGCCTGCTGATCGACCGACTCCTGAATCAGCGCCTTGACATCTTCAAACGGAAACTGCCAGTCGGGGTTCTTGGCAAACTGGCCCGGCGGCTGCTGATGCACGTTGACCACGGCGCGCGTACGGCCCGGACGCATCTTGGAAATGGCGTCATGCGAACCGGCGGTCAGCATGTCGCAACCGAGGATCAGATCGGCTTCGCCGGTGGCGATGCGTTGCGCGCGTATCGCTTGCGGCGTGCGCGCGATGCGCACATGCGAGGTGACCGAGCCGTTCTTCTGCGACATGCCGGTCATGTCCAGCACCGACGCGCCCTTGCCTTCCAGATGCGCGGCCATGCCCATCAAGGCGCCAATGGTGATGACGCCGGTACCGCCTATGCCGTTGATCAGGATGTTGAATGGCGTGTCGCAAGACGGAATCAGCGGCTGCGGCAGCACGCCGAAATCATCGACCGCATCCTTCTTCATCACGCCGGCTTTGGATTTCTTGAGCTTGCCGCCGGTGACGGTGACAAAGCTGGGGCAGAAGCCCTTGACGCAGGAATAATCCTTGTTGCACGAGGACTGATCGATGGCGCGCTTGCGGCCGAACTCGGTTTCCAGCGGCAGAATCGAGGTGCAGTTGGATTGCACCCCGCAATCGCCGCAGCCTTCACACACCGCCTCATTGATGAACAGGCGCTGATCGGGGTCGGGGAATTCGCCTTTTTTGCGACGACGGCGTTTCTCGGCGGCGCAGGTCTGGTCGTAAATGATGACCGAGACGCCGGCCAGTTCGCGCAACTCGCGCTGCACCGCGTCCATGTCCTTGCGGTCGTGCACGGTAACGCTGGCCGGCAGGTTCGAACGGTCGCTGTAGCGGCTGATGTCTTCGCTCACCAGCGCGATGCGCTGGACGCCTTCGGCCGCCATCTGCTGCGCGATCATCGGCACCGAGGTGGTGCCGTCGACCGGCTGACCGCCGGTCATGGCCACCGCGTCGTTGTACAGAATCTTGTAGGTGATGTTGACCTTGGCCGCCACCGTCGCACGGATCGCCAGATAACCGGAGTGAAAATAGGTGCCGTCGCCCAGATTGGCAAACACGTGCGGCACTTCCGAAAACGGCGCCTGGCCGATCCAGGGCGCGCCCTCGCCGCCCATGTGCGTGGTCAGCTTGTTGAACTCGGGATAGATGGCGGTGGCCATCACATGGCAACCGATGCCGGCCAGCGCAAAGCTGCCTTCCGGCACTTTGGTCGACGTATTGTGCGGACAGCCGGAGCAGTAGTACGCCGGACGCGGCGGTGTATTGACCGCCTTGTTGAGCACCGCGTCCTTGGCGTCGAGAAAAGCCAGCCGCGCCTTGATCAGGTCGCTGGTGTGAAAACGCGCAATGCGCGCCGCGATCACACGTGCGATCTGCGCCACCGAAAAATCGGCCTTGGACGTCAGCAGCCATTCGCCGCGCGGCGCGACCCACTCGCCTTTTTCGTCGAACTTGCCGATCACGCGCGGACGTACGTCGTCGCGCCAGTTGTAGAGCTGTTCCTTGAGCTGGTATTCGACCATCTGGCGTTTTTCTTCCACCACCAGAATCTCGTCGAGGCCCTGCGCGAATTCGCGCACGCCTTCCGGCTCCAGCGGCCACGGCATCGACACCTTGAAGAGGCGCAGGCCGATGTCGGCAGCGAAGGCTTCATCGATGCCCAGCTCGCTGAGCGCCTCCAGCACATCGAGGTAGGACTTGCCGGAGGCGATGATGCCCAGCCGCGCCTTCGGGCTGTCGATCATCACGCGATTGAGTTTGTTGGCGCGCGCGTAGGCCAGCGCGGCGTAGATCTTGTAATCCTGCATCAGCGCTTCTTGCTTGCGCGCCTGCAGCCCCAGCGTGTCGGTGGACAGACGGGCGTTCAGCCCGCCTTCGGGCATCACGAAATCGGCCGGATATTTGATATCGATGCGGAAAGGATCGGCATCCACCGAGGCACTCGACTCGACGGTATCGGCCAGCGCCTTGAAGCCGACGGTGCAGCCCGAGAAGCGCGACATGGCCCAGCCGTGCAGGCCGAGATCAAGGTATTCCTGCACATTGCAGGGATACAGCATGGGAATCATCGAGGCCGAAAAGATGTGGTCGGACTGATGCGGCAGCGTCGATGAATAGGCGCCGTGATCGTCGCCCGCCACCAGCAGCACGCCGCCTTTGGCCGAGGTGCCGGCGTGATTCATGTGCTTCAAGACGTCGCCGCAGCGATCCACGCCCGGCCCCTTGCCGTACCACATGGCGAACACGCCATCGTATTTGGCGGGGCCGATCAGATCGACCTGCTGCGTGCCCCACACGGCGGTGGCGGCCATGTCTTCGTTGGTGCCCGGCTGGAACTTGATGCGATGCGCATCGAGATGCTTCTGCGCCTTCCACAGGGCTTCGTCCAGACCGCCCAGCGGCGAGCCGCGGTAGCCGGAAATGAAACCTGCTGTGTCGAGTCCGGCAGCCTGATCGCGAATCTGCTGCAGCATGGGCAGACGCACCAGCGCCTGAATGCCGGACAGAAATATGGAACCGGATGTAGCGGTGTATTTATCATCCAGACTGACCGCAGCCAGTTGGATTGATTGAACTGTATCGGCGGTGTGCACGCCGCCGGATACGGAAGAAGATTCCGGGTTGACCGGATAGTGAGCGCTCACCTGGGTCGCAGTCTGCTGGGATGCCGGTGCATTGTCTACGGTATGCGCCGTCAATCCAGCAGCCTCAGCTGCCGAACGGGTTTCCATTGCTTGTCTCCAAAATTTTGATTTGAATAGCATCCGTCATTACTGCACCGGGTACGGCGCATCACTGCCAGACACTTCGACCGTGGTAGCGGTCAACACAACAATCTCGTTCATCGATAACTGCTGTGACTGAAGTCTAAGGGCGTATCGACCGGGGATGGAAATACCGATTGGGGATAGGGGTATAAGTTATAAATATACCCCTGCCGCATTACGCCCCCAAGCGTGAGTGCCGTGCGGCAATCAATGGTAGGATCGCTGCCGACATCCGCCTCAATGAAGCAGCGCCGCACCTCTCCCTGCGGCCACAAAAACCTGGAGCATCACTGAATGCAGTATGCGTCGCCCCTTGCCCTGGGCCTGATCTCTGCGGCCGTCTTTGCGGTTCATCTCGCCGGCATCGCCGCCGCCGCGCATGCCTTGATGCACACCCGCACATCTCAAGGCACCGTCGCCTGGGTATTCGGCCTGATTCTGCTGCCCTATTTCACATTGCTTCCCTATTTGTTTCTGGGCCGCAAACATTTCTACGGCTACGTCGAGCTGCGCCACGCCAGAGCCGGACACCGGCGCCAACATGCGCAAACGCCTGCCATCGAGGCGCAAAGATTTACGGCGCTCAGCAACATGCTGGGCAATGAGTTCCACGGCGGTCACCGGCTCAGTTTGCTGATCGATGGCGAAGCAGCCTTCGCCGCGATGCTGGCGGCCGTTGCTTCGGCCGAACACTATGTGCTGGTGCAGTTTTTCATCATCCATGACGATCACATCGGTGGTCGCCTGCAAGCCGCGCTGCTGGCTTGTGCCGCACGCGGCGTGCACGTTTGCGTGCTGTACGACGGCGTCGGCAGTCACGGTTTGCCGCAAAGCTATATCGACCGTCTGCGCGCAGGCGGCGTCCGGATTCATCCCTTCACCACGCGGCGCTGGCGTAACCGTTTGCAGGTCAACTTTCGCAATCACCGCAAAATCGTGGTGGTCGATGGCTGGCGCGGCTTTGTCGGCGGCCTGAATGTCGGCGATGAATATCTCGGCAGCAAACCGCCGCTGTCGCCCTGGCGCGACACGCACATGGAACTGCAAGGCCCGGCCGTCGGCGACCTGCAACTGGCCTTCGATGAAAACTGGCAATGGCTGCGCGGGGAAGAGCTGACGTTGCTGCCGCCGCGCGCGGTCGATGGCACAGCAACATGCCTGATCGCCGCCACCGGCCCGGCCGACGCCCAGGAGAGCTGCTCGCTGTTCTTCGTTACCCTGATTCATGCGGCGCGCCGGCGCCTGTGGCTCGCCACGCCTTATCTGGTGCCGGATTCGGCCGTCTTTGCCGCCTTGCAACTGGCAGTGTTTCGCGGTGTCGATGTCCGCATCTTGCTGCCATCGCGTCCGGACCATCGTACTGTCTTCATGGCGACCACGCTCTGGGCCCATGAAGCGGTGCGTGCCGGCCTGCGCGTATTTCGCTACCAGCCGGGCTTTACCCACCAAAAGGTCGCGCTAATCGATGACGACGTCAGCGTGGTCGGCAGCATGAATCTGGACAACCGCTCACTGCGGCTCAACTTCGAAGTCGCGGCGCTCAATATTGACCGGAACTTCGCTCAGGAAGTGCAGCAGATGCTGGAAAAGGATTTTGCCAAGGCGCTGGAAATCGATAAAAACGACTACCAGCAGTTGGCCTATCCGCACAAAGTCGCGCTCCATGTTGCCAGGCTGTTCGCACCGGTGCTATGAGCACTGTCTGCCAGGCCGGCTCGCTAGCGCATCCTACTTTCAGTCTGCCGGGCTATTCGCCCTTCTTTCTTAGTGAGCCATGCAGAAAATTCGAGTTATGCTTGCGCCAGCTTTCTCCTCATCAATTAAGACGCAATAAAAATTGCAACAGAGCAATTAAATAAATATCTCGATTCAATTTCCATCTCTGAGCCATGAACCATCCGATACAAAAGCAAATGGAGCCCGACAGCGCCGTCTATAAAACCTTGCTGGAATCGACCAAAGCGATTCCCTGGAGAATCGACTGGAGCACCATGAAGTTCACCTATGTCGGCCCGCAAATCGAGAAGCTGCTGGGCTGGACGCAGGAGAGCTGGGCCACGGTCGAGGACTGGGCTACCCGCATTCATGCCGACGACCGCGAAGCCGTGGTCAACTTCTGCGTTTCACAATCCAAATCGGGTATCGATCACGAAGCCGACTATCGCGCGTTGACGCGCGACGGCGAACATGTCTGGATTCGCGATGTGGTGCACGTAGTACGCAAGCCGGATGGCGAAGTCGATTCGCTGATCGGTTTCATGTTCGACATCACCGAACGCAAGAAGACCGAGGCGCGCGTGGCCGAACTGCAGAAGGAACTGGAAGCCTTGTCGTATCGCGACGGCCTGACCAATGTCGCCAACCGCCGCATGTTCGACTCGGCGCTGGAAGTCGAATGGGGCAATGCACTGAAGAACCGCACCGCCTTGTCGGTGATCATGCTCGACATCGACTATTTCAAGCAGTACAACGATCAGTACGGCCACATCCGCGGCGACGCCTGCCTCAAGAAAGTCGCCACTGTGCTCAGCAGCGCAGCGACCCGCACCCGCGATTTCTTTGCGCGCTACGGCGGAGAAGAATTTGTATTGATCCTGCCGGAGACCGATGCCGCTGCGGCGCTCAAGGTCGCGCAACGTTGCCGCAAGCTGGTGCTGGAAGCGCAGATTCCGCACGAAAAATCTCAGGTGGAAAAAGTGGTCACCATCAGCGTCGGCGTCAGCACCACCATTCCGTCGCAGAACGAAGACCCGATCAGCTTCATCGAGTCGGTGGATAAATGCCTGTACGTGGCCAAGCAACGCGGTCGCAACTGCATCGCCAGCGACGCCTGAGCTGACAGGCAATGGTCTGACCATTCAGAACATCTGTGCACGGGTTGAGCTGTGAATGCAACATTCCCTGCAGAAAAGGCAGAAAAACGGGCGCCTTGACAGGCTCTTGTAAGCCAGCGAATGGGGACTGATTTACACTGCCGTATCGGGCTGGCGATCTGAATTGATGGCGCAATTTCGAGCCGGCTTGTGGTCGATTTTTAATGCATTGCGCTTTGTTGCGATTTGGACAGCCGTCAGTTAGCATCGCCCGCATGGAAACCGGGCATTGTTGTAAATCGGTATGAAATGCGGCGGACACCGCATCCGATCACAAGGATGCTACGTAGAAGATGAACAGTCGTGCATGACAAAGCAACAACTAAGCAGATAAGTAGCAGATAAGCAATCGATACGCATCATGCAGCACGGGGCCATACGCTGCAAAAAGAACAAGGCAAGATCGCAGGACAGCGTTGCAGAGCCGAGAACAAGGGCATGCAGGCTGAGGGGAGCAGGCGTCAGCCGGCAAGAAACAAGCACAATAGCGACACGCATGCGTGCGCACAGGGAAGCAATCAGGGGGCGGTATCTTCAGTCATCTCATCAATCGGTTCTTTTCCGGCCCGTTTTTCAACTCGCGCCCGGGCTTGCCTGCTGTTGCGAGCACGCCGGCTATGTTGCGTCATCGCGGTCAGTGCCGCCTGAAACTGAAGCACAAGCTGACCATCAGCATGGCAACGGCGGCACTGGCGCTGTTGTCCGCCGCCGCACACGCTGCGCCCACCACGTCGAACGGTCCGGATTGCTCGCGCCCGTTCACGCTGGCCTTGCATGATCACGGCCTGCTCTACTCTGCCGAAACAGATACCGGCATCGACAAGGATTTTGCCAACGAACTGGCGCGCCGCAGCGGTTGCAAGATCGTCATCAGCCTGATGTCGCGCGCCCGTATCTGGCAGTTGATTGAATCCGGTTCGCTGGATTTCAGCCTGTCGGGAATCGCCAATGCCGAACGCCGCCGCTTTGCCTCTTTCGCCTGGTACATCAGCAACAAATATTATTTGCTGGTGCGCAAGGACAGCGGCATCCGCCAGCTTTCCGATTTTGAGAACACCGAAAAATTCCAGCTCGGCGTGATCCGCAGCTTCCGTTACAGCGACTCGGCCAACAAGCTGGTCGACAAGCTGACTGCCGCCAACCGCGTCAGCCAGGCAGGCAGCCTGGGGCCGCTGTATCAGGCGCTGATGCTCAATCGCATCCAGGGCATGATCATGGAGCCCTTCGACTATCCGGTCGTGGAAGAAAAGCACATCCGCGATGCCACCACCATCATCGAATTCAACGACCCGGCGGTGCCGCACGGTCTGATCATGTCGAAGAAAGCCGTGTCGCCGGCGGAACAGGAAAAATGGCGCGCGCTGGTCAATGACATGCGCGCCGACGGCACCGTGTTGCGTATCTTCGAAAAGTATTTCAACCCGACCCTCTCGGCAGCGATGGTCCACTTTCAGGCTGAGCCGTGAGCTGGGCGCGCCAGATTCTGCTGCCGCTGCTAATCCTGGTCGCCGGACTCGGCATCACCTGGACGACCTGGGACCACGAACGGCATGCCTCCAGCAAAGAGTTGCATGCGCAATTCGACTTTTCGCTGCGTGAAGCCGTCAGTCGCATGGAGCAGCGCGTGGCCAGCTATGAACAGATGCTGCATGGCGTGCAGGGACTTTTTTCCGCTACCGGCGAACTCGACCGTGCCGGATTCCGTGAATACATCCGGGCCTTGAATCTGGATGCCAACTTCGCCGGAATTCAGGCCATCGGCGCCGAAGAATGGCTGGTCGGCGACCGCGATCTTGAAAATCACGTCGCACGCCTGCGCCGCAGCGGCTTCCCCGATTATGAAATTCGCCCGGCCGGAGTACGCGACGGTTATGCCCCGATCACCCTGCGCGAACCCTATATCGGACGCAACAGCAGCATCCCCTTCGGCTACGACCACTGGTCGGAACCGGTGCGCCGCGCCGCCATGGAAAAGGCACGCGACTCCGGCATGGCCGCCATTTCCGGCAAGGTCAAGCTTGATTTCGACGATCTGACCGAGATCAAGCCCAGCTTCATCATGTATCTGGCGATCTATGCGCACGGCAAGCCGCAATCCACCATTGAAGAGCGGCGCGCCAATCTGGTCGGCTGGGTGCACGCCTCGTTCCGCATGAATGAAGTGATGGCCAGCCTGTACGGCGAACAGACCCCGGGCCTGGCGGTCAACATCTATGATGGCGTCGATCCTCGTCCCGAAGCGCTGATGTATCACTCCACGGCAACCGTCGTGACGCCGCATCCGGAGCGCCTGTTCGCCACCGAATATCTGGTGGTGGCCGGCCACAACTGGCTGCTGCAGTTGCATGCGCTGAAAGACTTCAATACCCGTTACGGCCGCAATGCAGAATGGCTGATCGCGATCACCGGTTTCGGCCTGAGCGTGATGCTGGCGCTGCTGACCTGGCTAATGATGTCGAGCCGGGTGCGCGCGGTGCGCACCGCCGCCAAGATGACGCGCGAACTGCGTGAAAGCGAGGCGCAGTTTCGCGCCATCGCCGACTGCACCGTGAACATGGAAATCTGGTGGGGCCTGGACAACAAGCCACGCTGGATCAACCACGCCGTCACCAACTACACCGGCTACACGGTGGATGAATGCCTGGCCATGCCTGACATGTACCAGACGCTGGTACATCCCGACGATCTTGCGCGCGTGCGCGCAACACTGCAGAGCGGCTTGCAGGGCGAACGCGGCGAAGATCTGGAATTCCGCTGCATGCGCAAGAACGGCACGCAGTTCTGGCTGTCGCTGTCGTGGGGCCCGATCACCGACGCCACCGGCGCCTTCAACGGCTATCGCACCAGCGCGGTGGATGTCAGCGAACGCAAGGAAGTCGAAGACGAAATGCGTATCGCCGCAGTCGCCTTCGAATCGCTGGAAGGCATGATCATCACCGATGCCGACAGCAACATGCTGCGCGTCAACAATGCCTTCACCTCGATCACCGGATATACCGGCGAAGAAGCGATCGGCAAAAATCCGAACCTGCTGAAATCCGGCCGCCACGGCCCTGAGTTCTATCAGGAAATCTGGGCCAGCGTCACGGCCACCGGCGGCTGGCAGGGCGAAATCTGGAACCGCCGCAAGAACGGCGAAATCTATCCGGAATGGCTGACCATTGCCACTGTAAAAAACACCGCCGGCTGCGTCACGCATTACGTCGGCACCCACCACGACATCACCGACCGCAAGATTGCGGAGGAACGCATCCGCGAGCTGGCCTTCTTCGATGCGCTGACCCAGTTGCCTAACCGCACCCTGCTGCTGGATAGGCTGAAGCAGGCGATTTCGGTCAGCGCGCGCAACAAGACCTCCAGCGCCCTGCTGTTCATCGATCTCGACCACTTCAAGACGCTCAACGATACGCTCGGCCACGACAAGGGCGATATGCTGCTCAAGCAAGTGTCGCAGCGGCTGGCGACCAGCGTGCGCGTCAACGACACGGTGGCGCGCGTGGGCGGCGACGAATTCGTGGTGGTATTGGAAAACCTCGACAGCAAGCCGGAAGAAGCCGCCACCCAGACCCGCGCCATCGGCCAGAAAATCCTGTCCTCGCTGGGCATGGTGTACCAGCTCGGCGATATCGAATACCGCACCACCGCCAGCATCGGCGCCACCATTTTCAAGGGGCGCCAGGCCTCGATCGACGATCTGCTGAAGCAGGCCGATCTGGCCATGTACAAGTCCAAGGAAACCGGCCGCAATGCGCTGCGCTTCTTCGACCCGGCGATGCAGACCGTGGTGCTGGAACGCGCCACCATGGAAGCCGGTTTGCGCAAGGCCATCGAATGCGGCCAGTTGCTGCTGCACTATCAGGCCCAGGTGGTCGAAGGCAAGCGCGTCACCGGCGCCGAAGTGCTGGTGCGCTGGATGCATCCGGAGCGCGGCATGGTGCCGCCAGGCGACTTCATCCCGCTGGCCGAAGAAACCGGCCTGATCCTGCCGCTGGGCAACTGGGTGCTGGAAACCGCCTGCGCCAAACTGGCTGAATGGTCGCGCAATCCGGAGACCGAGTATCTGACCATCGCCGTCAACGTCAGCGCCCAGCAATTCCGCGAGCTCGATTTCGTCGAAACCGTGCTGCGCATCATCGGCAAGACCGGCGCCAATCCGGCCCGCCTGAAACTGGAACTGACCGAAAGCCTGCTGGTCGACAACGTCGAAGACATCATCCAGAAGATGTATGCGCTCAAGGCCAGCGGCGTGGAATTCTCGCTGGACGATTTCGGCATCGGCTACTCCTCTTTGTCCTATCTCAAGCGGCTGCCGCTGAACCAGCTTAAAATCGACCAGTCTTTCGTGCGCGATGTGCTGGTCGATCCCAACGACGCCTCCATCGCCAAGACCATCGTGGCCCTGGCGCAAAGCCTCGGACTGGGAGTCATCGCCGAGGGCGTCGAAACCGACGCACAACGCAGTTTCCTGGCCGATGCCGGCTGTCATGCGTATCAGGGCTATTTCTTCTGCCGTCCCGTGACTGTGGACAGCTTTGAAAAATTTGTGCGGGAATTCGCTCCTGAAGCGATCCCGCTGGAGATATTGTCGTGACCGATCTTTCCTCTTTCGCCATCACCGGCAAATGGCCTGCGCGCCACCCCGACCGCATTCAGCTGTATTCGCTGCCCACGCCCAACGGTGTCAAGGTTTCGATCATGCTGGAAGAAACCGGCCTGCCCTACGAGCCGCATCTGGTCAGCTTTGAAACCAATGATCAGATGTCGCCCGAGTTCCTGTCGCTCAATCCGAACAACAAGATCCCGGCCATCCTCGACCCCGATGGTCCCGACGGCAAGCCGCTGCCGCTGTTCGAGTCGGGCGCGATTCTGCAGTACCTCGCCGACAAGACCGGCAAATTCATCTCCAGGGATGCCGGCGAACGCTATCAGACCATACAGTGGCTGATGTTCCAGATGGGCGGCGTCGGCCCGATGTTCGGCCAGCTCGGCTTCTTTCACAAATTCGCCGGCAAGGAATACGAAGACAAGCGCCCGCGCGATCGCTACGTCGCCGAATCGCGCCGCCTGCTGGGCGTGGTCGACCAGCGTCTGCAGGATCGCGAATGGCTGATGGGCGACTACAGCATCGCCGACATCGCGCTGTTCCCGTGGATCCGCAATCTGAACGGTTTCTACGAGGCCGGCGACCTGGTCGGCTTCAGCGATTTCCGCAATGTCGCCCGCACGCTGGCCGCCTTCGTGGCGCGACCCGCGGTGATCAAGGGACTGACGATTCCGCAACGCGGCTGAAGCCTGGTGAAGCGAGCAGATCAGATGTAAAAAAAGTCGGGCTGTTGCACCCGGCTTTTTTCATTGCATTCCAGACTTCTTCAGTCGGGCACAAACGCCCCTCCCATCGCCGCCGACAAGGCATTGAGCATATTGGGCCGTTCATTCTGCTGATGGCTGAGCAAGATGATTTCGCGCGCATAGGCCTCGCCTTTGACCGGCGTCATGCTGCAGTCCTGCGCCAGCCGCTCCAGCCCCGGCCAGTCCGGCACCAGACTGATGCCGACGCCGTCGCCCACCAGCATGGTGATGGCTTCCAGCGCATCCAGATCGAACAGCACCTGCGGCGTCACGCCCTGATCATCCAGATAGCGTTGCGCGTGGCGTCCGCCCCAGGAAGCCGGATCGTAACGGATGTAAGGCTGGCTCGCCAGCAAGGCCGGCAACTTCGCAGCGCTGATGCGCAGCTTCTTCTTGCTCAACAGCAGCAACCCTTCCCTGCGTAAAGTCACGGCGCGCATCAGCCGGGGCAATTCGAAAGGCGGCGCGACGAGGATGGCGGCGTCCAGTTCGCCGGCCTGTACCGCCTGGTACAAGGCGCGCGAGGTGCCAGGCACAATGGCGGGAAGAATCCCCGGCGCCTGCTGCGCCAATGTCCGCAACGCTGCGGGCAGCATGCCGGTCAACGCCGTGGAAATGGCGCCGATGCGCAAGCTGCCTTTGAGCCCGGCCGGATCGGCGTCGCTGGCCAGCAACTCCACCTCGCGCACGATGCGCCGCGCACGCGGCAGCAGGCCGAGGCAGGCATCGCTGGCGCGGGCGGCATGGCCGGCGCGCGACAGCAGCTCAAAGCCGAGCTGGCGCTCCAGCGCCTGGATACGCTGGCTGATGGCGGCCGCAGTCAGCCCTTCGGCACGCGCGGCGTCGGCAATCGAACCATGGTCGACCACCGCAATCAGACTTTGCAGATAGCGCACATCCATAAGCAATTCTTTCGAACAAAACAAGAATTACATGCTATCCCTTTTGTTTGAAAAGCGCTACGCTCTCAGCTGTGATGGGATATCCGCCATGTCCTTTTCCATATCGCACACGCCAGACTCATCCTCAATAAAAACGGCGGTCATCATTCTTAGCTCAGGAGCGCTCATGCAGTCGATTTTCCATCTCGCCTATCACGTCACCGATCTGGACCAGGCGCGCAAATTCTACGGTGATATTCTCGGCTGCAAGGAAGGCCGCAGCACGGATACCTGGGTCGACTTCGACTTCTTCGGCCATCAGATTTCGCTGCATCTGGGCCCGGTCTTCGCCGTCACCAACACCGGCAAGGTCGGCCATCACATGGTGCCGATGCCGCACCTCGGCGTGATCCTGCAAATGGCCGACTGGCAGGCGCTGGCCGATCGCCTGAGCGCACTCAACATCGAGTTCGTGCTCAAGCCCAACATCCGCTTCGCCGGCGAACCCGGCGAACAGGCCACCATGTTCTTCCTCGACCTGTGCGGCAACCCGATTGAAGTCAAGGGCTTCAACGACCTGGCGCAGGTCTACGCGACATGAACAATGTGAGCCCCCAGGCGCCCATCCCCTTCATCGCCAGATGCGACGCCGCCCAGTGCGAGCTTTGGCTGACTGCGCTGCGGCTGGCCATGCCCGATGAAAACATCGTCGCCTTCGCCACGCTGGACGCCGACGCCCGCGCCGCCTGCAAACTGGCCATCGTCGCCAATCCCGATCCGGCCGAAGTCGCGCAATTGCCGCAGCTGGAATGGGTGCACAGCGTCTGGGCCGGGGTCGAAAAGATGGTGGCCGAACTGGGCGACAGCGGTTTGCAGATCGTGCGTCTGGTCGATCCGCAACTGGCAGCCACCATGGCTGAAGCAGTGCTGGCCTGGAGTCTCTACCTGCATCGCGACATGCCGGCTTACGCCCGCTTGCAACAGACCGGCCAATGGCAGCAGCTCGATTACGTGCGCCCCCAGAACAGAACCGTCAGCCTGCTGGGGCTGGGTGCGCTGGGCGATGCCGCCGCCCGGCAATTGCTGAACGCGGGCTTCAAGGTCTGCGGCTGGAGCCGGCAATTGAAGAATATCCCCGGCGTCGCGACCTTTGCCGGCGACGAGGGCCTGCAGGCCATGCTGCAGCAGACCGATATTCTGGTCTGCCTGCTGCCGCTGACCGCACAGACCCGTCATCTGCTGAACGCCGAACGGCTGAGCTGGCTGTCGCAGGACGCCACGCTGATCAACTTCGCGCGCGGCCCCATCATTGACGACGAGGCCTTGCGCGCAGCGCTCGATCAGGGCCGGCTCAAGCACGCAGTGCTCGATGTATTCGCTACCGAGCCGCTGCCCTCCGACGCCTGGCAATGGCCGCACCCCGCGGTCACGGTCTTGCCGCATATTTCCGCGCCCACCGATCGTGAAACGGCGTCGGCGATTGTGGCGGGCAACATCCGCGCCTATCGGGCCGACGGCAGCATTCCGCCGACCGTGGATCTGAGCCGGGGCTATTGAAGCAAGCTTCCGCGACCGCAAGTGTTACGGTGGAGAAAGCAGGAAGTGTATATGTCTCTTTCAGGACGGCGAGATTAGGCTGTATGTTTTCGTCTTCCTGACATTGACGCTTATGATTACCATCCTCGGCAAGGCCGGCTCCATCAACGTGCGCAAAGTGCTATGGACTTGCGCAGAACTCGCACTGCCGTTTGAACGGGAAGACTGGGGCAGCGGCTTCCGCCCGACTGAGGATCCGGAATTCCTCGCACTCAATCCCAACGCCCTGGTGCCGGTGATTCGCGACGGCGATTTCGTGCTGTGGGAATCGAACACCATCATCCGCTATCTCGCCAATCGCTATGGCGACGCTGCGTTTTATCCCCTCGATCCGCAGGCCCGCGCCGGCGTCGATCAGTGGCTGGACTGGCAGGCCACCAACCTCAACAATTCCTGGAGCTATGCCTTCATGGCGCTGGCGCGCCACAGCCCTGCCCATACCGATGCGCAGCAGATTGCGGCATCGGTTGCCAACTGGGAGAAACACATGCGGATTCTGGAACAGCGCCTGCAACAGGCCGGGTCTTATGTCTGCGGCGCGCAATTCACGCTGGCCGATATCGCCATCGGGCTATCGGTGCAACGCTGGTTTGCGACGCCGCTGGCACATCCGGATCTGCCGGCGCTGAACGCTTATTACGCGCGCCTGAGCGAGCGTGAAGGCTTCATGCTTTTTGGGCGCAATGGAATGCCGTGAAGGGAAATGAAAAATGCCGTTCGGCGACCACGCGAACGGCATTTTCGATATACCTCGCTCCGGAGGTTGAGGCTGCAAATCCGATTTGCAAGCATGCTGCGCGCAGGCGCATTCTGGCTAGCCGGCTTTTGCTGCCGCCTTTTTTGCTGCCGCCTTGGATGTGGCAGTTTTGCCGACGCGCTTCGCCGTCGACGTCAACTTGACCGCAGGTTCAGCCGCACCGGCTTCAGGCATCTTGATCACGGCCTTCAGAAACAAGGACAGCACCGCTTCCGCCGTTTTATCATCGATCCGCACCGGATCACAGCGATGCGCGAAGCATACGCCTTCGCACAAGGCCATCAGGCCGACTGCAATTTCATGCGGCGGCGCGGCGGGCGCCGAGTTGGTGAGACTTGAAAACATCACGACGAATTCGGCGATCTGCTCGTGCCGCTCTTTCAGAAAGACACTCAACTGCGCGCGAAATTTCTCATCGCGCACGGCCACGATCTTGGCCTCCATCCACATCTGGCTGCACATGTCATCGCGATACAAGGTGCTGTAATAGGCCGCGATCTTGTTCTGCAAGGCGAGCGGATCAAGCACCGGTTCCTGCAGCATGCGGTGGAACTCCAGATCCATTTCTGCGCTTTCACGCCGCAGCAACTCAAAGAACAGCTCGGTCTTGTCGTCGAAATTGGAATAGAACGCACCGCGTGTGTAGCCGGCGGCAGCGGCGATATCTTCGACGCTGGCGAGCGTGAATCCCTTTTGAATAAAGACTTCATGCGAGGCCTCCAGCAGGCGCTCGCGGGTCTGTTCGCGGCTTTGCTCGCGACTGAGTCGTTGACGTGTCATGCCCGGATTCTAGCATCTGTGAATTCAAATACAAGCTTGCATCTGAATTCAATGACGTATTAGAATGCACAAAATTTACAATTCAGCGGCCAGCCATTCAGTCGCGTCAGCCCGTGATTTCAAAAAGGCGGGCCATGCGCGAAGGCGATCTGTCCGGACGTCACATTCCCAGAAAGGAACGTCGTGAAGTTTCCCTACCACCGCCGTATCAGCGCCCTGCTGCCCGCCACTCATCCCGACACGCCCACCGACAACATGACAATTTCACAAGACCGGCGCCGCCCGACAATACTGCCCCTGAGCTTGGCGCTGGCCGGCATCCTCGCATTGTCGGCCTGCAAGAAAGCCGAACCGGTGGCCGATGCGCCGCGCGAAGTGGTGGTCTTGCCGGCGCAAGCCGACAGCGGCGCGCAATTGCTGCGCTTGCCGGCCGAGATTCAGTCGCGCTTCGTGACGCCGATGTCCTTCCGCATTGCCGGCCAGGTGGCCGAGCGTCGCGTGCATCTGGGCGACAAGGTACGCAAGGGCGACGTGGTGGCGCGCCTCGATCCGGCCGACGCCAATCAGAATGCCGCCAGCGCCGAAGCCGAACTGGCCTCGGCGCGCCAGCATCTGGACGCGGCTGAAAAACAATTGAAACGCGACACACTGCAAGCCGCCGACAAGCTGATCAGCGCACTGCAACTGGAGCAGACGCAGGACGCCTACGCCGCGGCACAGGCGCAAGCCAAGGCAGCAGCGGCACGCGCAGCAGTTGCCGGCAATCAGCGCAATTACACGCGACTGGTGGCCGAGCACGACGGCGTGATCAGCGCCGAGCAGGCCAACACCGGCGAAGTGCTGGCAGCCGGCCAGCCGGTGTATTCGCTGGCATGGTCGGGCGCCACCGACATCACCACCGAAGTGTCGGAAAGCCAGGTCGCAAAAATTCGCGTCGGCGCCCCCGCCACCGTCAATCTGGCGGCGCTGCCGGGCCGCACGCTCAATGGCCGGGTGCGCGAAGTCAGCCCTGCGGCCGATCCGCAGAGCCGCACCTTCCGCGTCAAGGTCACGCTGGAATCCAGGGACGCGCAGGATCCGGCCTTGCGCCTGGGCATGAGCGGCGAGGTGTCGATCGACGTTGCCGCCATCGCGGCCACGCCTGCCAGCGCTGAGCAAAGCAAGCAGCAAAGCATCGTGATCCCGGCCACCGCCTTGTTCCATCAGGGCAATCGCCCTGCGGTATGGATCGTCAAGCCGGCCGACAGCCATCTTGAGTTGCGTCCGGTGAGCGTCGGCGCCTACGGCGAACGCAGCGTCACGCTGAGCGCCGGCGTCAATCCCGGCGAAAAGATCGTGGTGCAAGGCGTACACACGCTGACCGCCAATGAAAAGGTCAAGCCGATTGCGCCGCTGCATGCCGAGGACTTCGCACTATGAGCGCACCCGGCCGTTTCAATCTCTCTTCCTGGACGCTGCAGCATCAGGCGCTGGTGACTTTCATCCTGGCGCTGGTGACGCTGCTCGGCATCGGCTCCTATACCCGCCTGTCGCAATCTGAAGATCCACCCTTCACCTTCAAGGTCATGGTGATCCAGACCGACTGGCCGGGCGCCACCGCGCGTCAGGTGCAGGAGCAGATCACCGACCGCATCGCACGCAAGTTGCAGGAGACGCCGGACGTCGACTTCCTGCGCAGCTATTCGCGCCCGGGCCAGTCGCAATTATTCTTCACCATCAAGGACACCGCGCCCGCCAGCCAGGTGCCCAAGACCTGGTATCAGGTGCGCAAGAAGGTCGGCGACATTGCCGCCACCTTGCCGAGCGGGGTCAAAGGGCCCTACTTCAACGATGAATTCGGCGACGTCTACACCAACATCTATTCGCTGGAAGGCGACGGTTTCTCGCCGGCGCAACTGCGCGACTACGCCGACCAGTTGCGCGGCGAACTGCTGCGCGTACCGGGCGTAGGCAAGATCGATTACTTCGGCGACCGCAACCAGCACATTTACATCGACATCTCGAACGCGCAGATGACGCGGCTGGGCATCAACCCGCAGCAACTGGGCGACCTGATCGGTGCACAGAATGCGATTGCGCCGGGCGGCCTGATCACCACCTCGAACGACCGCATCTATGTGCGGCCGACCGGGCAGTTCGACGACCTCAAATCGATTTCGGACAAGATCATCCGCGTCAACAATCGCAACTTCCGTCTGGGCGACATCGCCACCGTCACGCGCGGCTACGACGAGCCGCAGGAACAGCAGATGCGCGCCAACGGCAAGCCGGTGCTGGGCATAGGCGTCACCATGCAGCCCGGCGGCGATGTTATCCGTCTGGGCAAGGCATTGGATGAACGCACTGCCGCGCTGAGCGCACGCCTGCCGGCCGGCCTCAAACTGACGGCGGTATCCAGCATGCCGCACGCGGTGGAAAAATCGGTGGACGACTTCCTCGAAGCCGTGGCCGAAGCGGTCGCCATCGTGCTGGTGGTGAGCCTGTTGTCGCTCGGCATCCGCACCGGCATGGTGGTGGTGATTTCCATCCCCATCGTGCTGGCCGTCACCGCGCTGTTCATGTACATGTTCGACATCGGCCTGCACAAGGTTTCGCTGGGCACGCTGGTGCTGGCGCTGGGGCTGCTGGTCGATGACGCCATCATTGCGGTCGAGATGATGGCCGTCAAACTGGAGCAAGGCTGGGACCGCCGCCGCGCCGCCGCCTTCGCCTATACCAGCACCGCGTTTCCGATGCTGACCGGCACGCTGGTCACAGTGTCCGGCTTCCTGCCGATTGCCTTGGCCAAGTCGGGCACCGGTGAATACACGCGCTCGATTTTCGAGGTCTCCGCCATTGCCCTGTTGCTGTCCTGGCTGGCGGCGGTAGTGCTGATTCCGCTGCTGGGCTATCACATGCTGAAGGAAAAACCGCAGCAGCAAGCGGGCGCACATGAAGGCGACGAGCTGGGTAAAGCCGCTCCTCAAGATGAGCACGACCACACCGAAGACCACGATCATGCCATCTATCAGACCAAAACCTACACGCGTCTGCGCAAGATGGTGGCCTGGTGCGTGCTGTATCGCGGGCGCGTGGTGATTGCGACCGCGCTGCTGTTCGTGGGTTCGCTGGCGGCCTTCGGACTGGTGCCGCAACAGTTCTTCCCGAGTTCGGACCGCCCGGAACTGCTGATCGATCTGCGCCTGCCGGAACGCGCTTCCTTTGAAGCCACGCAACGTGAGGCCTTGCGCATGGAAGCCGTGCTCAAGGACAGACCTGAGATCGACCACGTCATCAACTTCGTCGGCACCGGCGCGCCGCGTTTCTATCTGCCGCTGGATCAGCAACTGCCGAGCGCCAACTTCGCGCAGTTCGTGGTCACCGCCAAGTCGGTGGAAGACCGCGAGAAGCTGGCCAAGGCGCTCGAAGCGCCGCTGCGTGAACAGTTCAGCGGCCTGCGTACCCGCCTGACGCGACTGGAGAACGGCCCGCCGGTCGGCTTCCCGGTGCAGTTCCGGGTCAGCGGCGAGAAGATTCCTGAAGTGCGCGCCATCGCCGAAAAGGTCGCCGCCGAAATCCGCAAGGAATCACGCGCCACCAATGTGCAGTTCGACTGGGATGAGCCGGCACAACGTTCGGTGACCTTTGAAATCGACCAGAAACGCGCCGCCGAAATGGGTGTCAGCACCCAGCAGATCGCCAACTTCATGGCGATGAATCTGTCCGGCTACACCGTCACCCAATATCGTGAACGCGACAAGCTGATCAGCGTCGATCTGCGTGCGCCGCGCGCCGAACGCGTCGATCCTTCGCGCCTCGGCACGCTGGCCATGCCGACCGCCAATGGCGTGGTGCCGCTGAGCACGCTGGGCCACATCCGCAACGAACTGGAATACGGCGTCATCTGGGAGCGCGATCGTCAGCCGACCCTCACCGTGCTGGCCGACGTCCGCGCCGGCGTACAAGGTATCGACGTCAGCAATACGCTGGACGAGAAACTGGCCGCCTTGCGCAAGGAGCTGCCGGTCGGCTATCGCATCGACGTCGGCGGCCCGGTCGAGGAAAACGCCAAGGCGCAATCGTCCATCTCGGCGCAGATGCCGCTGATGGTGATCGCCGTGCTGGTGCTGCTGATGGTGCAATTGCAGAGCTTCGGCCGCGTCATGATGGTGGTGATGACTGCGCCGCTGGGCATGATAGGCGTGGTCGGCGCCCTGCTGCTGTTCCACCAGCCCTTCGGCTTCGTCGCCATGCTGGGCACGATTGCGATGCTCGGCATCATCATGCGCAACTCGGTGATTCTGGTGGATCAGATCGAACAGGACATCGCTGCCGGACGCGGCCGTTTCGACGCCATCGTCGGCGCCACGGTACGCCGTTTCCGTCCGATCACGCTGACCGCCGCCGCTGCCGTGCTGGCCCTGATCCCGCTGTTGCGCAGCAACTTCTTCGGCCCCATGGCCACTGCGCTGATGGGCGGCATCACCATCGCCACCGTGCTGACCCTGTTCTATCTGCCGGCGTTGTACGCGCTGTGCTACAAGGTCAAGCCGGACGAGACCGGCCAGCCTCAGCCCCATCCTGAAATTGCATCCGAAGGGAGCCGCTAATGCGCGCCGCTGATTTCTCCACCCCGCGCCGCGCCATCGTTCTGGCGGCGATGGTCTTATCCGGCTGCACGCTGGGCCCGACCGGCGCCGCCCCCGACATGCCGCAACCGGCGCACTACGGCGTCGAAGCCACCCCGACGACTAGCGGCCCGGCCGATGCCCGCCAGACATTCGCGCTGGGCGAACGCGCCGTGCCGACATGGTGGGAAGCCTACCGCTCCCCCGAATTGTCGGCCTGGGTCGAAGAAGCGCTGCAAAAGAATTATTCGCTGTCGCAAGCGCTGCACAGCCTGGACAGCGCGCGTGAACAACTGCGCGCACAGGTCGGCGCCTCGATGTTCCCCAGCATCGACGCGGTCGGCCAGTCCACCCGCCAGCGCGCGCTGGGCTTGCCGACCATGGGGCCGCAGACCAATCTCTATAACGTGTTCGTCGGCGAGATCAGCGCCAGCTATACCTTCGATCTGTTCGGGGTGGAACGCTACGCCAACTCGGCGCTGGCAGCCCAGGTCGATGCCCAGTCCTATCAGCTCGATGCAGCACGTCGCGCGCTGGCCGCCAATCTGGTGATTACCGCGGTCAATGGCGCCGCTCTGCGCGCCCAGGTGCAAGCCACTGAACGCCTGATCGCCCTGGCCGATGCCGACACTGCGGAAATCCAGCGGCGCAGCGAACTCGGCTCGGCCGCACGCGGCGATCTACTCAATGCACAGACCAGCGCCGAGTCGCTGCGCGCCAGCCTGCCCGGCCTGCGCACGCAATGGCAGGCCGCACGCCATGCGCTGGCAGTGCTGATGGGCCGCACCCCGGATGCCGCACCGCCCGATCTCGATCTGGCGCAGTTGAGCCTGCCGGAGCGGGTGCCGGTGGCGATTCCGTCCGAACTGCTGAAACAGCGCCCCGACGTGCTGGCGGCCGATGCCGCGCTCAAGGTCGCAGCGGCCGAAGAAGCGCTGGCCACCGCCGAGATGTTCCCCAGCCTGTCGATCACCGGCTCCTTCGGCCAGGCCGGCTTCACCTGGCCCAAGGCCACCGGCGCCGCCGGCGCGATCTGGAGCCTGGGCGCCTCGGTCAGCCAGCCGCTGTTCCGTGGCGGCGCCCTGCAAGCCAAACGCCGCGCGGCGCAGGATGCCTATCTGGCCTCGCAGGACAATTACCGCCAGACCGTGCTGAATGCCTTTCAGAACGTGGCCGACAGTCTGAGTGCGCTGACGCATGATGCGGATACGCTGACGGCGGCAGCCGAAGCGCGTCGCCATAGCGAACAATTCTGGCGCGATGCCGAGCGGCGTGCGCAACTGGGGGCGATTCCGCCCAACGCCACACGCGCCGGCGAGAAACAGTTTCAGAATGCGCGGCTGACCGAAATTCGCGCTATCGCTGCCCGGCTGGCAGATACCGCGACCTTGTTCCAGGCCATGGGGATTGCGCCGGATCAGGTCACGGCAGCAAATAAGCAAGAGGAGTTGAACAAGAAGAATTGATCAATTGATCGCGAGAAGAATGCTGATCCGCCATGCCCGGCGGAGTCATGCCGGCGACCCCAAAATTGGGGCCTGAAACGAACAATGCCGTTCAGTATTATCTGAACGGCATTTTTTTATGTGCGCTTGCTTTTGCATGCTGACTACCTGGGCGCTGCAATCAGGCTCATTTTGCAAAAGTCATCGGGGCGGATGTCCGCGCCCGCGTCAGGCTCAGTAAGTCAGTGTGACAGTCACGGTGTCGGTGTAAGTACCTGCCAGCGGAGTCTGGGCCGAAGCGATACGACCGTAGACCGTCAGATTCTGCAGCAGGCCGCTGCCGGTACCGGCCTGGGTATCGGTGCCGATGGTCGAACCCCAGTTATTGGTGCGGCCCGAATCGCGATACAGCGCGTAGTTCAGTGTGCCGCCGCCGCTGCCAGTCATCTTGCGTGCTGCGGTGGTAGCGCCGGTGCCTGCACCTGCATCCAGGCCGACGTTGTAAGTGGTGCCGTTGGTGCACAGTACGGCGATGTTGCCGGTCTGATCGACTTGCGTCGAGCTGTAGGCGCCGAAGGCGATGGTGGAGCCCACCACGGTGCAGGAGGCCAGCACCGAGGCGCTGATGATCAAGGAGCCGGTTGCAGTCGCGGCGAAAGTCGGAGCACTGGTGGCCAGCAGCAGAGCAGCGGCGGAAGCACAAACGAAGCGATTTTTCTTGGCAAAAAACATTTTATTCTCCCGATTTTCCCGACTCCCCGATCTCGCCCCTTGCGAGAACTTGTTTGCAGCGGGTATGGACACACTTTAATTTTTGACAGCACTTTGGTGAATCAGGGCCTTCCCTAGTCCACTGCTGAACTTCATCAGGAAAAACCTGAGATGTTGTGTTGCCACACTTTGCTGCAATGCCGGTCAGTTAAGCGAGTGCTTGAACAGATACGCCCGAGCCGTTAGCGCTGAGTAGGAGCGCAAGTCCGTATCGAGGCCGGCCGACGACTTTCACCGCTCTTGTCTGCCCTTCGATCCGCTGCCTTGCTGTTACTCAGGGCGAACGCTATTTAACGTTCACAAAAAAATGCCGTTCAGTTCTTGACTGAACGGCATCCCTCCTTGGCTGTTCTTTTTTCTTCGGGCCAGACGTGAATTGCGCCTGTTCGATACGATTTCCATACTGATTGTTTTGCTGCCGGCCTCAGCAAGAACGCGCGTGGGAAGTATCGTGCCGACTTTCAGGGCGCTTACCCGTCTCTTTGAGTCCACACCGGGCGAGCCGATGCGAAGCTCAGCAATGCCGCCATCAACCCGGCGCTGTTGCAAAAAATGCCACGACAGTTGAATTTCAGGAATTCCCCGATATTGCCAAGCCGACCACTCCATTAATCTTCAGTCATGGTCGCAGTTCAACGCAAAGTCTTCGGGAGTTCAACATGATCCACTCGCAAACATTCGCAGTCGCAGTCGCATCGGCATCCAGCGGCAAGGTCGAATTGCACGCCAACCACGCATTGCGCCTGGCTGCCGAGGATGGCTCGCTGATCGCCGAAGAATGGACAACCCTGCGGGCCAGCCCGAAGAAGATCATCGAATGGCTGGAGAGCTCGCGCTTTTGCCAGGCCGGCTGCAAGCTTGAAGCGACGGCCTTCCATCCTGATGCCGGCCGCCTGGCCAGCCTGGATCGCTGTAAAAACGAATCACGGCCGCCGCTTTCCATCCCGAAATTCTGGGAAATCGGCCCGGCCGTCTTTTCCTTCGAAGGCGGCACCCAGATCCCTTATTGGCTGGCAATGAACGACGCCTCCTACGTGCCTCTGATGGTGCCGATGGCGCAACTGGCGCAGTTTGCGGAACGTCTGGCCTGAACGCTGAGGCTGGCGGACTTATTGAAGATGATGAAGACATGCAAATTCAGATTTGCATGAGGCCTGCGAAGGAAACGTGCATCCGATCTCTCGGTTCACACGTATAAAACGCAGATGGTGGGGTGTGCGATGCGGATCGCACTTTGCTTGATGGTGGGGGTTACTGTGAAATTACTGGACATATTGATGAACTACGGCGCTGACATGATCATCTGGTATGCCTGCTATGTGCTGGCTGCAAGCAGTATATTTGGCGCGTTTCTGTGGAAAACGGTGTATCGCAAGCCGCAGAAAGAAAGCTCATTTCGCGCCAATACCTGAACCTGAGGCGCGCTGAAGCAGCGGCAGCCATCCGTGTCCGTGCCTTGCGCTTTGGCACGGGGCGACCCGGCTGCCGCCGGATCTAGGCTCAGGATCAGCCCAAAGCTGGTTTCGGCCCCAGATCCGTCAGCGGCGGCAAGGCCGCCCGATCGGCATCGGCCCATTGCGGCACCTGCTCAGGCGGCACGGCCTTGGAAAATACATAGCCTTGCACCCGGCGAAAGCCGAGGCGGCGCACCATGGCCAGCTCTTCTTTGGTCTCTACGCCCTCTATCGTCAGCGACAGCGAAAGCTCTTGCGTGATCTGCCGCATGTGCCGTAGCAAGGTCTGGCGACTCCAGTCCGTCAGCAGGTCGCGCATGAACAGGCGGTCGCACTTGATGCCGCGTACCGGCAGATCGCCCAGCACCGCCAGCGATGAATATCCCGAACCGAAATCATCCATCACCACCACAATCCCGGCCCCGCTGAGTCGCGCCAGCGCCGTCAGCATGCCCGTGCCGTTGGAGATGACGGCGTGCTCGGTCAACTCTAGCTGCAGCGACGCCGACTTCAATTGCCGCGATGCCAGCTGCGCCGTCAGCCATGCAGAAAAATCGTCCTCCATAATGGTGCTGGGCGCCACGTTGACCGATATCCGGATATCCTGCGTACCGCCCTGCGCCCAGTTTTTCAGGGCGTTCATCGCATTCTCCAGAATCAGCCGATCAACTTCGCAGGTACGGTTCTGCAACTCGCACACCAGCATGAAATTTTCGGGATTGAGTGCGCCCAGCAAGGGATGGCGGATGCGCAGCAAGGCCTCGAAGTGACATTGCCTTTGCTTGTCGAGATTGACGATGGGCTGAAAATGCAGAACCAGTTGTTCCGGCTTCATCAGTTCCGAAAGATGATCGGCAATCAGCGCCAGCGACGCATCCGGAGTTGACAGCGAGGTACCGGACGCCACGCGTATCATCGACAGCCCCCGCCGCAGTTGCATTTGCCGGCTTTGATCGACCCTGATTTTCTGCATATATTCGTAAGACACCATCAGCGCAAAAATCACCACCACGCTGGTGCGCACGACGAGGTTGTCGGGCTGCCGCAAGCGGTCGGGCAAGGGCAATTCCAGCACATTGGAGAGCAGCCAGTGGGCCATCAGAATGGCCGCGCCGCACAACAGCTTTTCTATCCATGGTTGCGCCACATAGCTTGCGCGCAAGGCGCGCAGCTTGGAACTTCGGTGGCGCCAGCCCATGAAGCCGGCAATGCAGGTCATGCTGACAATGGCGCCCAGCGCCGCCAGCGGATTGATGGCCGGCCAGTGTTCGCCGTCGATATAACTCATCGAGATGATCAGATGCGCCACCAGAATGCCCAGCGCCAGCGCCATCGAATAAAAGACAATACGGCCACGATTCAGGCCGATGCAGATGGCGGGCACGGTCATGCGCGCGCTGGCGATCACCACCATCAAGGCCAGAATGCCGTGATGTAGTTTGAGATCGAAATCGGCGCGTTGCGACGACATGGAAAAATCGACCACCAGCAGCGCCCAGATCATGCAGCCGACCGAGATCGCGGCCATCGATGCGCTGACGCGGCGGCTGTGGGGATCAAAGGAAAAGGAAGTATGTTCAGCAACGCGATCGAAAACATGCACGATGGGGATCGCAAAGCACATGTACAGCAAGCCGGACATCAGCCCGGGAAACGATGCGCTCCAGGCCGAAGTAAGTCCGAAGGTTTCAAAGACCATGTCATCCGCTAAATAGAAACCGGCACTGAGCCGGCAATGAGCCATCCATGAAACATCGGTGAATGTGCCAAATGGTCGCCGTTCATGCGAAGCGCCGCCTTGTCTCCTTCAATATCCGACGTGAAAGAAGCCGCTGTTTTCGGCTGCTGCGGGTGCTGATGGTGATCTGTTGATCTGTATTTTTTATAGGACATCCGCGGATGCGGAAAGCGACGGCAGGCAGTCGCCATCTTTCGTTGCCAATTCGTCAAGCACGGCGATCTTGCTCTGGTCGGCGCACAAAATCCGAAGGCTCGTACGTTACCTGATTCATCCCAGGATCGCAAAAATAAATTGCCCGATAGCAAAATTTCAACACAATTTGACGAGGCTGTTTTTGCCCGCGAGGCGCCGATGAAGAGATGGATCTGAGGACGGCCACAGTGTCCGGGTTTGAGTGAAAACGCGGCGATGGCCATCTGCATGAGAGGCAGCGCAGCCCTCGCGCAGGCGGGCCGCCCGGCGAAGGCTATCGAACAGGATCAAGCCGGTTTCAGCTCATCCTTGAACATGCTTTTGATGCCGCGTATCGCCTGACGGATGCGCGATTCATTTTCGATCAGCGCGAAGCGCACGTACTCGTCGCCGTAGTCGCCGAAGCCTATGCCGGGCGAAACACAGACCCTGGCTTTTTCCAGCAGCAAGCGCGCAAATTCGAGCGAGCCGAGATGCCGGTAGCTCTCGGGAATGCGGGCCCAGATATACATCGAGGCCTTGGGTATGTCGACCATCCAGCCGGCTTCGTGCAAGCCTTTGACGAGCACATTGCGGCGCTTTTCATAGTTGGCGCAGATCTCGCTCACACAGGACTGATCGCCTTCCAGCGCCGCAATCGCCGCCACCTGCACCGGCGTGAAACTGCCGTAATCGTGATAGCTCTTGATGCGCGCCAGCGCCGCCACCAGTTTGGCGTTGCCGACCATGAAGCCGATCCGCCAGCCGGCCATGTTGTAGCTCTTGGAGAGCGTGAAAAACTCGACCGCGACGTCGCGCGCGCCGGGCACCTGCATGATCGAAGGCGCTTTCCAGCCGTCGTAGACGATGTCCGCATAGGCCAGATCGTGCACCACCAGAATGCCGTGCTCTTTCGCCAGCGCCACTACCCTTTCGAAAAATTCCAGCTCCACGCATTGCGCGGTCGGATTGGAGGGAAAACCCAGCACCATCATCTTCGGCTTGGGATAGCTTTCGCGGATCGCACGTTCCAGCTCGGCGAAGAAATCGACGCCGGGACTCATGCGCACCGAGCGGATGTCGGCGCCGGCGATCACGGCGCCGTAGATATGAATCGGATAGCTGGGATTGGGCACCAGCACGGTGTCGCCCTTGTCCAGCGTGGCCAGCATCAGATGCGCCAGCCCTTCCTTGGAACCGATGGTGACGATGGCTTCGCTGTCGGGATCGAAATCGACTTCATAGCGACTCTTGTACCAGTGCGCGATCGCGCGCCGCAGGCGCGGAATGCCCTTGGAAGAAGAATAGCCGTGGGTATCGGGCCGCTGCACCACTTCCACCAGTTTCTGCACGATATGCGGCGGGGTCGGTCCATCCGGGTTACCCATGGACATGTCGATGATGTCTTCGCCGCGTCGGCGTGCCGCCATCTTCAGTTCGGCCGTGATGTTGAATACATAAGGCGGCAGACGGTCGATGCGGGAAAAATGAAAAGGAATCTTGCTGATGCCGGCGGCCTTGGTCTTGCCGCTGCCGGAAGCGATGGCTGCTGTCGTATCGGATAACTCTGAACTGACAGGCGTGCGCGACTGCTCGCGCGAATCTGCGGATTGCGTCATGTTGGACTTTCACGTAAGCGCCCGGAACCGTCCGAGCGACGTTGGAACCGATGTTCCGCGGACGATTCTATTGGCTATCTGCGGCGGCGGCAAGTGACTTTCTGCGGCGAAAGAAAATGCACGAAGATTTTTTGCGGATCACGATGGCACGCCAATCACGCCGATTGCTGCGCGATTGAAATGTGAACAGGCGCCGCGCCGGCATCATATTGGACGTGCTTGTTTGAGTTTGTTTTCGCATGCCTGTTGCACACCGCGCACGGCTTTACATCATGCAGGTCCGCGATCGCTGCGCATGCGCAGCCAGCCGGTGCATAATGGCGTGGCCCTGATATCGGGGCACCAAACTTTTTCCGATCGACCGCTTCATTCAGTCATACCATGCGATCTTTTTCAGCTCTGCACGCTTCACGTTCCGCCGCCATGTTCTCTTTGCTGTGCCTGAGCGCCCTCGTCTCGCTGGCGCCCACTGTTGCACAGGCACGCACCCAGATCCCGAATGCCACACCGGCGCTGAGCTCGCCTCAGAACAAGGTGCAGACGCCTGCTTCGGAAGCGATTTCGGCGCCTATCGCCGGCCCGCTGACGGGACCGGCGCCGATCCAAGCCAGACCGCTCATCACCGACCTCACGCTGAAGACATTGCGCGTCGGCAATCTCAGCCGCAGTTATTTTTCGGAACGCAGCAACCACGAGCAGCCGCTGCCGCTGATCATCGCCTTTCACGGTCTGGGTTCGACCGGCTCGGTGATGTCCAAATACACACGCCTGACCGAAATCGCTGAGAGTGCCGGCTTCATGGTGGTCTATCCCATCGGCACCGGACTGAACATCGATGCACGCAGCTGGAACTCCGGCGCCTGTTGCGGCTATGCGCGCATTCACAACATCGACGATGTCGGCTTCATTCGCGCGCTGGTGAAAAAACTGGTGGATGACGGCCAGGCCGACGCCAGCCGCATTTATGCGGTGGGATTCGGCAACGGCGGCATGATGGCGTATCGCATGACCGTCGAAGCGCCGGAGCTGATCAAGGCGGTTGCCGTCGTCTCGGCGACGCTGGATGTGGATCCCAAACTGGTGACGCAAGCGCGGCCGGTGCTGCACATTCACGGCACCGAAGATCCCTATCTGCCCTTCCTTGGCGGCGTACCGGACAAGCCCATGGGCAGCTCGTCCAGCAAGCCGCTGCTATCGGTGCCGAGCCAGATGCAATTGTGGGTCAAGGCCAACGGCGCCAATCCGCAAGCAAACGTCCTGAATATTCCGGACAATGCCAATGACGGCACCTCGGTCGTGCAATTCAGCTATCGCACCGCCACCGATCCGGAGGCGGTGGTGCTGTATCAGGTCAAGGGCGGCGGCATGGCCTGGCCGGGCGGCGCGCCCAGCGCCGATATCGGCGGCAAGGTCACGGCCAATCTCGATGCCAGCCACGTCATCGTCGATTTTCTCGGCAAGCACTGAAGGGGCATCGCAAAGCGCTTCTCTTCTCTGAAGACGCCGGCAGACTTCACTCGTACTTGCGGGCGTCCTCAATCACCTTGCCGTCATTGGGCAGACTGCCGGGCGCCACGAACAACACTTCGCCGCGCAGCTTGGTGACATCGCGCAGGCTCTCGACGATGACGCTCGCCTGCAATTGCGGATTGTCCGGGTCGGCAATTTCGCAATGCAGGGTCATGACGTCGCTCGCCATTTCACCGCTCACCACCAGCCGCGCGCGCAACACGTCGCCATGTCGTCGCAGCACGTCAGCCACCTGCGAAGGATGCACGAACATGCCGCGTACCTTGGTGGTCTGATCGGCGCGTCCCATCCAGCCTTTAATACGCGTGTTGGTGCGGCCGCAGGGCGAGATGCCGGGGATCACCGCCGACAGATCGCCGGTACCGAAACGAATCAGCGGATAGTCCGGATTGAAAGAGGTCACCACCACCTCGCCGACCTCGCCTTCCGCCACCGGATCGCCGGTGCCGGGCCGCACGATTTCCAGTATCAGTTCCTCATCCAGAATCATGCCGGGAGTTACCTGGCCCTCATGCAGCGTTTCGTAGGCGATATTGCCGATGTCGGCGGAGGCATACAACTGCAAGACCTGCGGCACGCCATGTGCGTGGAACCAGCTGCGCAAGGACGGCGGCAGCGCTTCTGCGCTGACCAGTGCGCGTTGCAGGCTGCTGATGTCGGCTTTCATCTCGCCCGCTTTTTCAATGATCAGCTTGAGGAAAGATGGCGTGCCGACATAGGCATCCGGCCTGAGCGCGGTGATGGCGTTGACCTGCAATTCGGTCTGGCCGATACCGGCCGGAATCACCGCGCAGCCCAGTTTTTCCGCGGCGCCTTCGACCATGAAAGCGGCCGGCGTGAAGTGATACGCAAAACAATTCTGCACGATGTGACCGGCCTGCAGACCGAGCGCCGCCATCGGGCTGGCGAAGCGCCACCAATCCTGGCGATGCCCTTCGGGATCGAAGATCGGTCCCGGCGAAACGAACAGCCGGCGCAGTTGCCGCACCGGCGTAGTGTTCAAGCCGCCAAAAGGCGCTTCGCGCATCTGCAATTCCTTGAGGTCCGATTTGCGTGTGACCGGCAAAGCCCGCAAGGCGTCCAGATTATCGATGGCTTGCGCATCGACGCCCTGCAGAATGCGCGCCCAGCCAGAGGCAGTCTGTGCACGCGCGACCAGCTGCGGCAGCTGCGCCAGCAATTGCCGGCGGCGCTGCTGCGGATCGCGCCGTTCCAGAGAGGCCAGAGTATCGATGATGTCGGACATGGTGAACCTGTACTTGAAATCGGATTGAGCAGATTGCCCGTAAGACGGCAGGTGGATTTTCAGGCGAGCCAGCGCTTGCGACGGCGGTAGAACTTCATGTCGCGGAAGTTCTTGCGGCCGCCCGAAGACACGCCCAGATAGAATTCCTTGACGTCTTCGTTGTCGGCCAGATCCTTTGCCGCCCCCTCCATCACCACCCTGCCGTTTTCAAGGATGTAGCCGAAATCAGCATAGCGCAGCGCCACCATGGTGTTTTGTTCGGCCAGCAGGAAGGAGACCTTTTCCTTGCCGTTGAGGTCTTTGACGATCTCGAAAATCTCTTCCACGATCTGCGGTGCCAGGCCCATTGATGGCTCGTCGAGCAAAATCATCGACGGCTTGGCCATCATGGCGCGGCCGATCGCGGTCATCTGCTGCTCACCGCCCGAGGTGTAGCCGGACTGCGATTTGCGCCTGACTTTCAGACGCGGGAAATAGTCGTAGATCTTTTCCAGCTCCTGCTTGACCTCGCCGTTGCTGATGTTGCGCGTATACGCGCCGGTCAGCAGATTCTCTTCCACCGTCAGATGGCCGAAACAGTGCCGCCCTTCCATCACCTGAATCACGCCGCGCCTGACCAGATCGTTGGGTGTCATGCAATCGACCCGCTCGCCGCGAAACTCGATGCTGCCCTTGGTGACATCGCCGCGTTCGGCCTTCAGCAGATTCGAAATCGCTTTCAGCGTGGTGCTCTTGCCGGCGCCGTTGGCGCCGAGCAGCGCCACGATGCTGCCGTCCGGCACATCCAGCGACACGCCCTTGAGGACCAGAATCACATGGTCGTAGATCACTTCGATATTGTTGATGCTCAGTGCTGTACTCATCTTTGCTCCGAACCTTGTGGAAGCTAAAAAAGCGCCGGCAGCCGCAGGGAGACGGACTTGGCCGCCGGCGCAAGTGCCTACTTCATGCAGGCAGGAGTAATGCCTTTTTCCTTTGCATATTTCGCAGCAGAGGCCTTGAACAGCGGGTGAATCAGATTCTTGTTGCCTTCGATCCAGTCCGACACCAGCACCCATTTCATGCCGTCCCATTGCTGGATCCTGACCTTGCCCGAACCTTCATGGTTGTCGCAGGAGGTCTTGATCTCGGGCAGGAGGCCGGTTGCACCCAGTTGCTGCAGACGGGCATTGCTGATGTTCAGATTCTCCAGCCCCCAGCGTACTTCTTCGCCGCTCATCACCTTCTTGCCGTACTTGCCTTGCGCGGTGCGCACCGCCTCCACGGTAGCAATCGCCGCCGAGACGCCGCGGTTATAGAGGATGGAACCTACCTTGTTCTTGTCCTGCATGTTGCCCTTGCCGGCGCCGTAGACCACCTTCTCGATATCGGCAATCAGCGGCACGTTCTTGCCGGCCACGTTCCAGGTCGCGCTCATGTAGCCCTTGGCCGCATCACCGGCCGGAATGGTGTCTTCTTCCGAACCGGCCCACCATGAACCGATGATCTTGTCGCGCGCATAGCCGACCTTTTGCGCCGCCTTCAACGCGGTCTGATTCATCACGCCCCAGCCCCAGAAGATCACGTAATCGGGATTCTCCTGACGAATGCGCAGCCATTGCGCACCCTGCTCGTTACCCGGGTGCGCCACCGGAATTTCCACCAGCTTGAACTTGCCGATGCTGGACTCCGCCTGCAGCGCCACGATCGGCTCCTTGCCGTAAGCCGAGTCGTGATACAGGAACACGATCTTCTTGCCGGCCAGCGAACCGCCGTTCTTGTTGGCCAGGAATTTGACGATGGCCGAGACCTGCATCTGGTAAGTCGTCACCAGCGGGAAGGCATAAGGAAACACCGAACCGTCCACCGCGTCGGTGCGGCCGTAGCCCATCATCAGCAGCGGCACTTTGTCTTCCGCGCTCTTGTCGATCAGCGCGTAGGAAATGCCGGTCGCCATGGAGTTGATCGCAGTGCCCTTGGTCACCGGGTTCTTGTTTTTCATGCGCTCATAGCACTCCACGCCTTTGGCGTTGTTGTACTCGGTCTCGCATTCTTCCCAGGAAATCTTGACGCCGTTGATGCCGCCGTCCTTCAGATTCACGTAGTTCAGATAATCGACATAGCCGCCGTAGTAAGACTGCCCGTTGGTGCCGTAAGGACCGACGCGGTAACTGGGAATGGCGATGAACTGGTCGCTTGCCTGCGCCGAGGCCGACATCGGTATTGCCGTCGCCAGCAAAGCTGCGGCGGTCGCCGTTGCCAGCATCCATTGCTTCATGCTTTTCATGATCTTGTCTCCTGTAAGTTTTTTTGTGCGCAGCTTGAGCATGCGCATCCTTTTGCAACACCGGCAGACCTGCAAACTTCGTCCCATTCTCAGCAGATTTTTCCATCCGATACGTCAATGCGGGAACGGCCACAGACGCAATTTCTCCTTGGCGATCTGCCAGAGGCGCGCCAGCCCGTGCGGCTCCACGATCAGGAAGAAAATGATCAGCGCGCCAAACAGCATCAGCTGAATATGCGACACCGTGGCATTGGTGAACGGCAGATGCAGCAAGGCAGCCAGCGGCGGCAAGACATTGTCCAGAAAGATCGGCAACAGCAGAATGAAGGCTGAACCGAGGAAAGAGCCGAGGATGCTGCCGACGCCGCCGATGATGATCATGAACAGAATGCGAAAGGACAAATCCAGCGAAAAGCCGTCCGGCTCGACCGATCCGAGATAACAGAAAGCGTACAAGGCGCCGGCTACGCCGCAATAAAAGGAACTCACCGCAAACGCCGCCAGCTTGGTGCGCATGAGCGGAATGCCGATCACTTCGGCGGCCACGTCCATGTCTCGCACCGCCATCCAGGCGCGACCGGTGCTTGATCGCACCAGGTTCTTGGCGATCAGCGCCAGCACACAGACGATGCCCAGCACGAACAGATATTTCCTGACCGGCGTATTGATGGCGATGCCGAAGAAATCGAACTTCGGCGTGCTGATCACGCCCGAAGAACTGTTATTGGAAAACCAGGAAAACTTGGTCAGCGCCCACACCACAAAGAACTGCGCCGCCAGCGTCGCCACCGCCAGATAAAAACCTTTGATGCGCAAGGAAGGCAGGCCGAACAGCACGCCCACCAGGGCGGCACAGCCGCCGGCCAGAATCAGCGTCAGCAGAATCGGAATGCCTTCAACGCGTAACTGGAAGTTATAGGCGGCATAAGCGCCGACCGCCATGAAGGCCGCCGAGCCGAGCGACAACTGGCCGGCGTAACCGGTCAGCACATTCAGCCCGAGCGCCGCCAGTGCCAGCACCAGAAACGGAATCAGGATGGCCGAGAACCAGTATTCGCTGCCGATCAGAGGCACGCCGATGAAGGCCAGCGCCAGCAGCAGCGACACGGCGATGCGGTCCTGCCGGATCGGGAAGATCTGGCTGTCGGCGATGTAGCTTGTTTTGAATTGTCCTGCTTCACGGTACAACATGGGGTTCTCCTGGACTGGTTACCAACATCTCACTGCCAAGCGGTTCGGGCTGAATAGCCGCCAAAGCGGCGTGTCGAAGTCAGCGCATATGCTTTTTTTCGCTCGTCGAAATTGCCCTTCGATACGGCCGCTGGCCTGCTCAGGGCGAACGGCATCATCTCGCGTTCGTCAATGCCGTCACACCCTGTCGATATGCCGTTCACCGAACAAGCCCTCCGGCCGCACCAGCAGAAACAGCAGCGCGAACACATACGGGAACCAGCCTTCGATGCCGCCGAAGTTGCCGCCGAAGGCATCTTGCAACACCGGTGGAATATAAATTTCGGCCAGCTTTTCCGATGCGCCTATGATCAGACCGCCGACAATCGCGCCGGGAATCGAGGTGAAACCGCCCAGAATCAAGACCGGCAAAGCCTTGAGCGCAGTCATGGTCAGCGCGAACTGCACGCCATTGCGCGAACCCCACAGCAAGCCCGCGATCAGGGCGACGAAGCCGGCCACGCCCCACACCACGGCCCAGATGTGCTGCAGCGGAATCCCCAGCGACAAGGCGGCCTGATGATCGTCGGCCACGGCGCGCAGGGCGCGTCCGACCTTGGTTTTCTGGAAGAACAAGGCCAGCACCGCCACCAGCGCCACCACCATGCCGGAGGCGAACAGATCGAATTTGGAGATGCCGATGCCGATGGCATCCATCACCGGCATGATGGGTTCGTCGACGATGCCGAGATTGATGGCGCGCACTTCACTGCCGAACAGCAAGGGACCCAGCCCTTCGAGGAAGAATGTCAGGCCGATGGTGGCCATGAACAAGGTGATCGGCGGCTGATTGACCAGCTTGCGCAAGACGAAGCGCTCGGTGCCCAGACCCACCAGAATCATGACCAGGAAGGCGCCGATCACTGCAGCCCACATCGGCAAGCCTTTATCCATCAGGCCGACCACCGACAGTGCAGCGAAATACACCATCGCTCCCTGGGCGAAATTGAATACGCCGGAGGCCTTGTAGATCAGCACGAAGCCCAGCGCCACCAGCGAATACATGAGGCCGGACAGCAGCCCGCTCAGCGTGACTTCAAAGAAGAATTGCATGTGTCGTCTCCAGTGTTCCGCGCAAGGATTCTGCGCGGACTGCTTGCATTGTCTTTTTATATTGTTGGTTTCGTCTTGCGGCGCGACCGGCGGCCAAACTCAATGCGAGGTGCCGAGATAGGCCTTGATCACTTCCGGATTGTTCATCACTTCATCCGGCGTGCCGTCGCCTATCTTCTTGCCGTAATCCAGCACGACCACGCGATCCGAGATATCCATCACCACCCCCATGTCATGTTCGATGAGCACGATGGTGGTACCGAACTCGTCGTTGACGTCGAGAATGAAGCGGCACATGTCCTGTTTTTCTTCCACGTTCATGCCGGCCATGGGTTCATCCAGCAGCAGCATGCTGGGCTCCGCGGCCAGGGCGCGCGCCAGCTCGACGCGCTTCTGCAAGCCGTAGGGCAAGCGGCCGACCGGGGTCTTGCGGATGTGCTGGATTTCAAGGAAGTCGATCACCTCCTCCACCTTGCGCCGGTGTTCGACTTCTTCATTGCGCGCGCGGCCCCACCACAAGGCATTAGCCAGCAGTCCGGATTTCATCTTGGTGTTGCGCCCGGTCATGATGTTGTCGAGCACGGTCATGCCTTTGAACAAGGCGATGTTCTGAAAGGTGCGCGCAATACCCTGGCGCGCAATTTGCGCCGGATGCATGGCGGCACGCTGTTTCCCTCGAAAGACGATACTGCCTTTTTGCGGATGGTAGACGCCGTTGATGACGTTGATCATCGAACTCTTGCCGGCGCCGTTGGGGCCGATGATGGCGCGTATCTCATGCTCGCGTACATTGAAGGAGATATCGGTGAGCGCCTTGACGCCGCCGAAGGACAAAGAAATATTCTGCAGGTCCAGAATCACGCCGCCGATGTTGCGCCCGTTCTGGATGCCGGCGTCAGCGCCCGCTTGCGTTGCTGCCGGCGCTGCGCCGCCGTTTTGTCCCGCGAACAGAGGCGTCACGCCGGCGGGCAGAATTTCAGCAGTCATGTGTCTTCTCATGGTGGTATTCATGCGGCCCGGTCGAGGTTGGCAAACACTTTGGCTTGGTCGATTTTGAGATCGGCGGAGATCATGCCCTGCCGTCCGTCTTCAAACTTGACCTGCGTTTCGATGTACTGATTGTGCTTGTCGCTGTAGAGCGCATCGATCAGCACGGCGTATTTTTCGGCGATGAAGCCGCGCCTGACTTTGCGGGTGCGCGTCAGTTCATCGTCGTCGGGATCGAGCTCCTTGTGCAGGATCAGGAAACGATGGATCTGCGAATCCGCCAGCAGCGGGTCTTGCGCCAGATCGGCATTGACCTTTTCCACGCAATCGCGCACCAGTTCGTACACGGCCGGATGCGCCGCCAGATCGGTGTAGCCGCTGTAAGGCAGATGCCGGCGCTCGGCCCAGTTGCCGACCGCATCCATCTCGATATTGATGAAGGCGGTACATTGCTCGCGCTGATTGCCGAAGGTGACGGCCTCCTTGATGAAGGGGAAGAACTTCAGCTTGTTTTCGATGTACTTGGGCGCGAACATGGCGCCGCCGGCCATCTTGCCGACATCCTTGGCGCGGTCGATGATTTTCAGATGGCCGTCGCTGTCGAAGAAGCCGGCGTCGCCGGTATGGAAGTAGCCTTGCTCGTCAATCGCCTCGGCGGTGGCGTCGGGCCGGCGAAAGTATTCTTTCATCAGCCCCGGCGAACGCACCAGCACTTCGCCGCTGTCGGCGATGTGCACTTCAACGCCCTTCATGGGACGGCCGACAGTGTCGAGTTTGACGTCGCCCGAAGGCTGCATGCAGACGGTCACGCAGGTTTCGGTCATGCCGTACAACTGCTTGAGATTGATGCCGAGCGAACGATAGAAGTCGAACAGATCCGGACCGATCGCTTCGCCGCCGGTATAAGCCACGCGCAAGCGCGACATGCCCAGCACATTTTTCAGAGGGCCGTACACCAGCAGATGACCGATTGCATATTGCAGGCGGTCCAGCAGCGAGACATCGGGCTTGCCGTCAAGGATGCGCATGCCGACGCGACGCGCCACCTTCATGCAGCCATGAAACAGTTGGCGTTTGATCCAGCCGGCATCTTCGATGCGGATCATCACTTGCGTCAGGATGTTTTCGTAGATGCGCGGCGGCGCGAAATAATAGCTGGGCCCGATCTCGCGCAGATCGCTCATCACGGTGTTGGGCGACTCAGGACAATTCAGGCAAAAGCCGGCCACATGGGTCTGCGCGAACGAATATAAAAAGTCGCCGACCCAGGCCAGCGGCAAATAGCACAGTACATCGTCGCGTTCGTCCAGTTGGTCGAATTCGACCAGCGTGCGCGCGGTCGTAATCATGGCCGCGTGCGAATGGCATACGCCTTTCGGTTTGCCGGTAGTGCCGGAGGTGTAGAGAATGATCGCGGTATCCTGCGCCTGCCCGGCCCGCACTTCATTCATGAAAAAATCCGGATGCGCCTGATCGTAGCCGCGCCCGAGTTCCTGCACGCGGGCGAAGGACAGCAGTTCGGACTGATGGTAGTTGCGCATGCCGCGCTCGTCGTCAAAGATGACGTGAGCGATGGCCGGCAGGCTTTCCTTGATCTCCAGGACTTTATCGACCTGCTCCTGGTCTTCGACCACGACGAAATCGATGCTGGCGTCGTCCAGCACGTAGGCCATGTCGGCCGCCGGCGCGTCCTGATACAAGGGCACCGGACGTCCGCCCAGACATTGCGCGGCCGACATCGCCCAATACAGACGCGGGCAATTGTTACCGATGATCGCCAGATTCATGCCGCGCCTGAAGCCCAGCGCAGCCAGTCCGCAAGCGAAGGCGCGCACTTCCACCGCCACCTGCGACCATGTCGTGGTTTGCCAGATGCCGAGATCCTTCTCGCGGAAGGCCGGACGCTCCGGACGCGTTTGTGCATGCTGCAGCAACAGAGCAGGAAAAGTAAATGCGGCAGATGCAGTATCTGCGGTATCCGCGCTCTCTGTTACTGGACGTTGTGTTGTCTCCACCATCGTCCCACCTTTATTGTTAAGGCCTTTCGGTGTCGGGTCAGTCTGAGCCGGGATACTTACGTCTGTCTTACTTGGTATCCACTTAACCCGCAGTCAAATCCAGAAGTGAAATTTGCGATCAAACTGCGCTGCCTCTGCTGCCCGTACGAACTTTCTTTTGTGCGATGATAGTAGTGCGAGTTGATTCAGGGGGTTGTCATCTCGCAGACAATTGCCAAACTTTCGATATTGCGACGCATCATAATGACCACGGAGATTTCGATTGCCGACATGCTCGGCAAAACCATCTGGGCGCAGGCGCTGACGACTGAACAGTTGGCCCGCGTCGAAGCAGAAGTATTCATCCGCAAGATTTCCGCCGGCGCTTTCGTGTGCCGCAAAGGCGATGCCGTCACACACTGGATCGGTGTGCACGAAGGTCTGCTGAAGATGAGCAGCGTGTCGCCCGAAGGCAAGACCGTCTCCTTCGCCGGCATGGCCAGCGGCGGCTGGCTCGGAGAAGGTTCGCTGCTGAAAGATGAACCGCGCAAGTACGATGTGATTGCGCTGCGCGACAGCGAATTGCTGTACATGCCCAAGCCCACTTATCTGTGGCTGCTCGACACCAGCATTCCCTTCAACCGCTTTCTGGTGACGCAACTCAACGAGCGTCTGGCGCTGTTTATTTCGCTGGTGGAATATGACCGCATGCTGGAACCCGATGCACGGGTAGCACGTTGCCTGGCGGCCTTGTTCAATCCGTATCTGAATCCGGGAATCGGTCTGAATCTGCAGATTTCGCAGGAGGAAATCGGCAACCTGTCCGGCACCTCGCGTCAGCGTGCCAATCAGGCTTTGCAGGTGCTGGAAAAAGCCGGTTTGCTGAAGGTGGATTACGGCAGCATCAAGATCCTCGATCTGGATGGGCTGAGATCATTTCACGGCTGATTTTTGCTGCTGGAATTGGAACCCGTGACTACCGGTTCCCGAGCGCTGCAGATGCCTGCGAGAGAGACTAAATCGAACAATGAGACCCGGGGCTGCACGCACGCATCCGACCGATAAAAAAACAAGCCGCCGAAGCAGCCTGTTTTTTTATGGGATCGAAACGTTTTCACTGGTTCCCCGCGCCGGCTTGTTGCGGTTGAGCCAGTAGGCGCCGGTATCTGCCACGGTGCCGATGAACTCCTTGGGATCTGAAGATTTCACCAGATAACCGTTGGCGCCGAGGTGATAGCTCTGATCAATGTCTTTCGGGTCTTCTGACGACGAGAACATCACCACCGGAATGTGCGAGGTCGCCGCATTCGACTTGATGATCTTCAGAAAGTCGTGACCGCTCATCATCGGCAAGTTGAGATCCAGCAGAATCAGGTAAGGATGCAGTTCCTTGCGTTCGGCAAAGCCGCTCGACGAGAAAATGAAATCCGATGCCAGTTCGGCGTCGCTGAACCAGGTCATGCTGCGGCCTGGTTGCTTGCTGCCCAAGGCCAGCTTGGTCAGTTCTGCGACTTCCGGGCTGTCATCCACCAGGATGATGTCGTATTGCTCGATATTCATATGAAGATCGCTTTCTTCGGGAATTATTACTTTTGAACGATCGATCTTTTAACCAGAACTCAAACTTCACTGCTGTTTTGCAATTCAGTGCGTAGGATCACAACCGCACTTAAATCAACTGCACATCCGTTCAAGAATCAGCGATTGTCAGCGACAACGTTCATCTCCGGCGAATCTCTTGCAACCCAGTACTGACGCCGCTTCCGTTACTGTGATTTGATTATTGCACACGCAAAATTAAAAAAAATCAGATTATTCCTTAGACTACAAAATATCCTGCCAACTGCTGCCGCACAGAAATAAACGGCGACTTTTTTGTTGTTCTTTCACCAATATAGCGTGAAGCACTCATTTGTCCGGCGTTGTCAGGCCGGTGCGGATGGCGTAACGCACCAATCCGGGTACGTCACGTATGCTTAATCGCTCCATCAATTGCGCTCTGTGCGTCTCGATCGTCTTGGCGCTGACATTGAGCTGATAGGCGATTTCCTTGGTGTTGTTGCCCTCTGCAATCAGTTGCAGAATCTCGCGCTGCCGCGGCGTCAACACCTCCACCGGCGTGCCGTCCTGCGCCACGCGTTTCATGTAAGTGTCCAGCGCCTCGCGCGAGATGTGCGAATCCAGATACTGGCGGCCGTGCGTGACTTCGTACAGCGCCTTTTCCAGCTCGGTGGCGGCCGAATCCTTGAACAGATATCCGTTGGCGCCGGCATTCAACGCCTGCATCACATATTCTTCGCTGCCGTACATCGACAACATCAGGAATTTGGTGGTCGGATAATCCGCGCGCAGGCGACGCAGCGCCTCCAGCCCGTTCATGCTTTTCATGGCGATGTCCAGCAGCACCAGGTCCGGTTTGTGTTCGGCAATCAGCGTGATCACTTCGTGCCCATCCGAGGCCTCTCCCACCACTTGCACCCCGGGCATGGACATCAGCAAGGCCTTGATGCCGCTGCGCACCAGCGCATGGTCATCGGCAAGCAATATTTTCGTCAGCATTATCTGGCTCTCCTCACGATCGGCGTGACCGGCAATCTGAGCACGATTTCCGTGCCCTCGCCCAGCGCCGATGAAATGTCCATGGTGCCACCCACCAGCACCGCCCGTTCTTCCATGTTCAACAACCCGAAACTGGTGCCCGAAATGGCATTGCTGCGCGCCGCTTCAAGATCGAAGCCCTTGCCGTCGTCTCGAATGCTGAGATGCAATTCTTCGCCGCGCTTTTCGACCTTGACCCAGATGTTGGCGCAATGCGCATGACGCAGAATATTGGTGACTGCTTCCTGCACGATCCGAAAACAAGTGTTCTCTACATCCGGATGCTGCTGACCGTCGAAGCCGCCCGACTCGAACCAGCCATTTACCCCGGCCAGGGTTGACTTCTGCTCCACATAGGAGCGGATCGCCGCCACCAGCCCCAGATTGTCGAGCTGCGGCGGACGCAGATCGAGCGACAGGCTGCGCACCTGCGCCAGCACCGCGGTCACGATGTCGATCCCGTTCTGCAGCGAGGGGCCTTCCAGCGACCCGGTTTTCTTGATGGTTTCCAGATTGATTTTGAGCGCAGTCAGCGATTGGCCGACATCGTCGTGCAGACCGCGCGCCAGATGCTGGCGTTCGCGTTCCTGCACCTCGATCACACGGCTGGACAAAATCTGCTGACGCTGAATCGCCAGCTCCAGATCCTGTTGTGTGCGTACCCGCTCGCTGACGTCGATGCCCAGGCCGGCCACCAGTTCGCCCTTGCCTTCGCCGCGGATGGGAAAGCGCACCACGTCCAGAACCTTGGCAGTGTGCTCAGCATCGAACAAGGTTTCCTGCGTGTGAATTTCGCGATTGCTCTGCAGCACCTTGCGATCCATCTCCTGAGAGTTTTGCGCCGCGCCGCTGGACATCAGATCGAAATCGGTAAGCCCATCCATGTCGCCGGGCGTCATGCCGTAGAAGGCCGATTGCGCCGGATTGACGTAGACGTAGCGCAGCTCGGCATCCTTGATCCAGGTCGGCATCGGCGCGGCATTCATGAAGGCATAGAAACGCGCTTGCAACTCGCGTAGCGCCACCGAACTGGCACGCTGCTTGCGGCGCGACAAGGCATCGCGTAATTCGCGGTCGACCGCAATCGGCAAGCGCGCGATGGCGCTCTTGAGAAAATAATCCTGTGCGCCGGCCTTCATGACCTCGACCGCAGTCTGCTCGCCGATGATGCCGGAGACGATGATGAATGGCGTCTGATCCGAATTCTGCTTGACCATTTTCAAGGCATCGACACCGCTGAACTGCGGCATTGAATAATCGGAGATGACGATGTCCCAGCGCGCCTCGGCCAGCGCGGCAGCTAGCTCCGGTTCGCCGTCGACGCGTTTCCAGGTCGGCTCGAAGCCCCCGCGCTTGAGCTCTCTGACCATCAGCACGACATCTTCTTCCATGTCTTCAACAAACAATACGCGAAGTGGAATACTCATAAGCCCTTGGTCTCACAGAAAGAATGCCATTGAATTCCGCATGTTTGCGGCAGAGTCAGCGCAACACCGCGCTGGGAGCAACCCCTTTCTTTGGCAATGAAAAATAAAAACTTGCTCCTTCATTCGGTTTGCTGTCGGCCCATACCCGGCCGGCATGCCGGATCACGATACGTTGTACCAGCGCCAGCCCGACGCCGGTGCCGGCGTAGTCTTCCTGGCGATGCAGACGCTGGAAAGTGCCGAACAGCTTGTGTGCATAACGCATGTCGAATCCGACGCCGTTGTCGTGCACGCAATAGACGATTTCCTCTGCATTGGCGCTGGCCCAGATGCGCACCTGAGGATGCTCGTTCTTGCCGCTGAACTTGACGGCATTGCTGATCAGGTTTTCCCAGACTTGCGCCAGCAAACCGCGATTGGCGGGGGCGTCGTCCAGGCCGTTGATCACGAATTCGACCTTGGGATTTTCTGCCTGCAAACCGGAAATGACCTGCCGCACCAGATCCATCATCGGGAAGCGCTCCAGCATCAGTTCGCCGGTATTCGACTTGGCCAGCTTGAGCAGATCGTTGATCAGTTCATCCATCTTGCGCACGTTCTTGCGGATCACCTGCAACTGCTCGCGGCCTTTATCGTCCAGCTTTTCGGCGTAATCCTCTTCCAAAATCATGGCGTAGCCCGAAATCGCACGCAGCGGCGCGCGCAGATCGTGCGAGACCGAATAGGAGAAGCTTTCAAGCTCCTTGTTGACGCTGTGCAAATGCTGCGCCTGACGCTTCAGGTCGGCGTTGAGGATTTCAATTTCACGCTCCGCCATCTTGCGTGCGGAAATGTCGTACATCACGGTGCGGCTGGTCAGGCGCTGGGTCTCCGGATTAAGGATGGCGGTAGCATTGACCAGCGCAGAAAACTCGGAACCGTCGGCGCGCTTGTAATCAAGATCGATGCCGTTGATGGTGCGATTACGCAGGAACTGCGGCAACAACTCCTTCTGATAGCGGCGCGCGCACTGCGAGGTCATCAGGTCCGCGTGCGTCATCTTGCCGACCACTTGCTCCCGCGTATAGCCGAACCAGTTCAGTTCGGTATCGTTGATTCTGACAATCTTGCGATCCGACTCATCCACCGAGTGGTAGCCGCAAGGCGCATTGTTGTAGAGGTCTTCGATTTCCGCCGCGTAGGCTTGCGCCTTTTGCTGAACCGCCATGTGATTGCGCATTTCACGCTTGAGGCGCATGTAGACCGCGATCAGAATCAGAATACTCAGCAGGTTGCCAAACACCACGGTAAAAATGGTCAATGATGCGCTGTTGGCCGTCTCGGTGGAGCGCATCGCCAGCAAGGCATTTTCGCTGCCCTTCATGTCTGCGAACTGAGCGCGGATGGCATCGCTCAATTGCTTGCCGGCCTGCAAGGCGCTGGGCAGATTGGCTTCCTGCGGCGAGGTCAGCGTATGCCGCGCCAGAAGTACGCGCTGCTTCAGAAGTTCTTCCAGTTCGGCCAGATCGGACAACTGTGCCGGATTGTCCTTCAGCAATTGGCGCAGGTCTCTCACCAGTGACGTCAGTTGGCGGTTGCCGGATTCAAAACTGCCGCGATAGTCATCGCTGCCCGTCAAAGCGTAGCCACGCGCGCTGCTGACCACATCTCGCAGCGTCGAATGCGTTTCTTCCAGTACGTTCAATACTGTATGGGTGTGCTGAACCCAGATCGCGCGCTCCTGGAATACGCGAACACTCTGATAGGAAAAACCAGCCACGCAAATGGACAGCAAAATTGCCAGAAAAAAGAAAATCCCTGAGCTCGCCGTCGATAGTTTTGTTCTAGTTAGTATTGGCATCGTGTTTCCATGTCGCAGCGGCTTCTTACATCAAAAGATGCGGCAGAAAAGCCCTGCGACAGCTTGTCAATTAACAGCTTGTCAACCCGTAACCCTGGCCTATTGGGAGCGATCTTCAGCAGCCCCTCGCTACGCAAGTCGTCAGAAATGCATTCAATACAAGTAGTACCCTCACGTCGTTACAGGACGACCTCAGACGCTTACTCGCCCATTCAACATCCAGACCGACATCTGTCACGCGCTTGCTCGCGATGGCTCATACATCAGCCATCGCGGCCGGCTGCTATCGAACCCGGCCTCTTTTGCGGGTGAAACTCGCAGGCACGGGATCGGCCTTGAAACCTGTTCTTTTACCAATGTGCTATTTGATCAATGTGCCCTGATTTGCGTCGCCGGTGATTCAGCAATTCAAATATTTCTGTATTTTTTTATTTATCGGCGCATCCGGTTCGATAGTCGTTCCGTATAAGTACTTAGCAAATGTGTTTTTGTTCAATCTTTTGCAATCGGGGATTTCCGGCTGCCACTAAATGTTTTCATTTGCTTATCAAATGAGAGCTTCGTGACAACTTCGTCGCATATTTCCCCACATCAACCACTTTTTTTAGGACGAACTATCAAGCCGCCCTGCGTTTTATTCTATAATAGACACACCCATAGAACCATTTCTAGGCGGCATTCTAATAACATGAAAACACTAGCGAAACTCATGCTATTCCCGGCTTTGGCCGTAGCGTTTCAAAGCTCGCCAGCTATCGCCGCCTCTTCGACCGGAAATCTTGCCATTTCGGCCATAGTCACTGCTCAGTGCGTCATCCAGAGTGCAGCCTTGCCGTTCGGGACTTATAACTCTGCAGCTGTTCAGCAGTCAGCCCAAATCGGTGTGACCTGTTCCAACGGCACCAGTTATACGGTAAGCCTGGATGCAGGCGCCGGTACCGGCGCCAATACCACCACCCGCAAACTGGCAACATCCGACAACAGCTCAACACTGAACTACGCGCTGTATCAGGATCCTGCCCGCAGCAAGAGCTGGGGCAACTCTTCCGGCTCCGACACCTTGACCAGCACCGGCAACGGCACTCTGCAAAGCCTGCCAGTCTATGGCTACATTCCAGCCGGACAGACATCCAAGCCCGGCGCTTATGCTGATGTCGTCTCCATCACGCTGGCATATTAAGCATAACGCCTAGAATAATTTCTGTGGCGCAGCCTGCATATGCAGCTGCGCCATTTTTACGTCTGGCGCAGCTGCTTTTTCCAACATCTTTTCAGCTAAAGAGAGCGTCAGAATGCGCCTTCGCGCGTTCGTCAACGTTCCGTATTTCGGAATTTGAGCGTAACTTTTTATTAAATAAAAAAATTAACTAAGAATTAAATTGTGGCTTAAGCGCAACTAATTTCATGACTGAAATGCATTTTTAGCTTTAATCTTCGATTTCGACGAGCTTGCAATGGTGTCAAATAGAATCATTCCGCTGCGACAGGAGAAATCATCATCAACTGCTTTTTTGCTTATTGACCGCGCTTTCCATCGCTGCTGCATTTTCCGGCGCAGCGCAGGCATCCAATTTCGAGATCTCGCCGGTGGTGCTCGAACTGTCTTCCGCGCGCACGGCCGGCGTTGTGAAGCTCATCAACAACGATACGCACGAGGTTTCGCTGCAGATTCGCGCTTACGACTGGACCCAGGTCGACAGTCAGGACAAGCTCGACCCGACCCAGAATCTGATCATCAGCCCGCCGGTATTCACGCTTGCGCCCGGTGCTTCGCAAACCATCCGGGTGGTCTCCAAACAAGCTGCCGGCTCTCAGGAAATTGCATATCGCCTGCTGATTGATGAAATTCCTTCAGCTGCGGCCGGCGCCGCCATCAACTTCAAGTTCCGGATTTCAATGCCTGTATTCATCGCCCCGACCGGCCAGTCGAGCACCAAACTGGACTGGAAGCTGAATGCAGGCAAACCGCCGAAGCTGGTGATCGAGAACAGCGGCAACCGTCGCGGTCGCTTGCTGAATCTTTCACTCACGCTGCCCAGCGGCAAAAAAGTCACGCTTCCTACCGGTGGCAATCCTTACACCCTGGCCGGGCTCACACGACAATACATCATAGAAACCGACTCGCCCCTGGGAGCAGGCAGCAAGGTGCGCATGACTGGGACCAGCGATTCCGGACCGATTGACACTGAGCTCACCGTGGCGCCTTGAACCGCCTGCCCCACTGGATCAGCCTCCTGCTGCTGGCGCTGTTTTGCGTCTATGCCCGCGCCGCCGAACCCGGCGACGAAACGCTGTTACTGGAAGTGTCGCTGAACGGCCGCCCGACCGAGTTGGTCGGCCAGTTCACACGCCGCCAGAAGGCCCTGTATTCGACAGCGGCCGAGTTGCGCAGCCTGGGTCTGAAAGTCCCCGGCGCCGATACCGAGCTGTTGCCTATTGCAGACATCGCCAGTGCGATCAAGCTGGACGAAGCCTCTGCCAAAATCAATCTGGATATTCCGATGCGTTTTTTGAACACCACCGAAATCCAAAACGCAGGCAGATCGGCCAGCGATGTGCCGCTGGCGCCGGGTGGGCGCGGCGTGGTGCTCAACTATGACTTGCTGGCCAATTCCAGCCGCGGCATCAATTCCATGGGCGGCCTGTTCGATACCAGAGCCTTCTTCGGCAGCAATGTCATCAGCTCGACCGGGGTCAGCTATTTCGGCAACGGCGGCGGCACCTCGGCGCGCCTGGAGACGACTTACACTTATTCCGACCCCGATAAACTGACGCGTTATCGTCTGGGTGACGTGATCAACGGCAGTCTGTCGTGGACCCGCTCGGTCAGAATGGGGGGCTTCCAATACGCCTCAGACTTCAATCTCAGGCCAGACCTGGTGCGCTTTCCGACGCCGGCCTTTGGCGGCGATGCCGTGGTGCCGTCAACCGTGGACCTGTTCGTCAATGGCGTGCGCCAGCTGTCGCAACCGGTGCCGCCGGGCCCCTTCGAAATCCGCCAGGCGCCGATTGCCACCGGCGCCGGCCAGATTGCGGTGGCCGTGACGGATGAACTGGGCCGCCAGACTTTCCGCACGATCTCTTTCTATGCCACCGACCGCTTGCTGAAGGAAGGTCTTTCGTCCTATTCGGCAGAAGGCGGATGGGTGCGCCGCAACTACGGCCTGCGTAGCAACAACTACGGTGAGTTTGCCTTGTCCGGCACCGCACGCCACGGCTTCTCCCCGCAACTGACGCTGGAAACGCATGCCGAAGCCATGAAGAGCCTCAAGCTGCTCGGCACCGGCGCGGTCTACAACCTCGGCAACCGCGCCGTAGTCTCGGCCGCCGCCTCGGCCAGCAGTTCCGATGCCGGTTCCGGCCAGCAGATCGCAGTGGCAGCCGAACGCAATGCCAATCCGATCAGCATGTCGCTCACGCGCACGCAATCCACCCCCAATTATCAGGACATAGGTGCGGTCTCCGGCTCCCCGGTTTCACGCTCGTCGACCATTGCCACGCTGGGCGCAAGTCTGGGCAGCTTCGGCTCGCTCAGCCTGGCCTATGCCATGAGCAAGAGCCCGATCTTGCTGTCCGACGTCGGCAACGTCGGCCTGGCGGACAGCGAGACGGTGACCGTGTCGTATTTCAAATCGGTAGGTACACGCTCCAACCTGTTCATCACCGGCTACCGCGATTTCCGCAATCAGAGTTACGGCGCCACGATCGGCATCATCATGCCGCTGGGTACCCGCGACGCGGTCGGCGCGAGCGTCAGCAACAATAACGGCACCAAGACGGTGTCGCTGCAAGCAAGCCGTCCTGCCATTTCGATTGGCGACGTCGGCTGGCAAGTACAGAGCAACGAAGGCACCTATCATCAGCGCATCGGCCAGGTCGATTACAAGAGCCGCTACGGACGCGTGAACGCCGGCGCTTCACAGGTTGACGGCGTCACCAGCGAACGGGTGGGTGCACGCGGCGCGGTGACCTTCATGGAGGGAGACTGGTTCGCTTCCGACTGGATCGATGACAGCTTTGCGGTGGTCAATGCCAGTGGCGTCAAGAACGTCGGCATCTATACAGAAAATCGCTATGCCGGCAGAACCGACGACAATGGCAAGCTGCTGCTGACCGATCTGCGCGCCTATGACATCAACAAGATCTCGGTAGACGTACTCGATCTGCCGCTGACGCTGCAACTGGATCAGAATGAGCAATACGTGAAGCCGCGGGACCGCTCCGGGCTGGTGGTGAAATTCAATGCCAAGCTGGCTTCCGATGTGTCCATCGTGCTCAAGGATGCCGACGGCAACTTCATTCCGCTGGGCTCCTCGGTGCGTGTCCGCGAGAGTGGCTTGCAGGCGCCGGTAGGCTATGATGGCGCCAGCTATCTGCAGGAACTGGGGCCGGTCAATACGCTGGATGTCTTGCTGCCATCCGGCGCCCAATGCCACGCTACGCTGACGCCGGTGCCCAACACTGATCGCGGCATGGTGACTGAAACTGTGATATGCCGATGAATGGGGCCACTATGAAAATCGTCTTCAGATCATGCTTGCTGATGTGGCTCGCGCTGTTCACCCTGAACGCCGGGGCTCAGAGCATTTGCAGCGTGTCCAGCACGGGCGTCAACTTCGGTACTTACGATCCGAAATCAAGCGCCAATGTCGATGTCACCGGGACAGTCACCGTTACCTGCCAGGCCACCGTCTCTTTGGGCATTCTCTACACCGTCAAACTGAGTGCAGGTTCAAGCGGCGCATTTTCTCAACGAAAGATGCTCAACGGTGCAGCCACTCTTAATTATCAGGTCTATACGAACAGCGCGCGCACGACTGTATGGGGCGACGGCAGCTCAAGCACAACTTACCCGACTGATGGCTATCTGCTGCAAGTGCTCACCCCGGTCACCAATACCTACACTGCCTATGGCCGCCTGACGGGCAGCCAGAATGTCATTGCAGGCAGCTACATAGATACCCTCACGGTGCTGGTCACGTATTGAATTCTGACCGAGCCTGCGGCTGAATTGAAGCGTGCAGCTGCAGACTCAGACTCACTGGCGGGACGGCCCCAATACTCAGCGCAAGTCGAAGGCGGGCCAGCCTCCGTCGTTTTATCCTTTCGCTTCAGGTAATTTCGCCACATCAGGATTTTCCTGATGAAATTGCAGCAAGCCTAGGGAAGCCCCTGATTCAACAAAGTGCTGACAAAAATTAAAGTGTCTCCATACCCGCCGCAAACAAGTTCTCGCACAGGGCGAGATCCGGGAGTCGGTGGTGAGTCTGAAATCTCAGGGAGAATAAAATGTTTTTTGCCAAGAAAAATCGCTTCGTTTGTGCTTCCGCCGCCGCTCTGCTGCTGGCAACCAGCGCTCCGACTTTCGCCGCGACTGCAACCGGCTCCCTGGTTATTACTGCGTCGGTTCTGGCCTCCTGCACCGTGGTGGGCTCCACCATCGCCTTCGGCGCCTACAGCTCGACGCAAGTCGATCAGACCGGCAACATCGCCGTACTGTGCACCAACGGCACTACTTACAACGTCGGCCTGGACGCAGGTGCAGGCACCGGCGCCAGCACTACCGTGCGCAAGATGACAGGCAGCGGCGGCGGCACACTGAACTATGCGCTGTATCGCGATTCGGGCCGCACCAATAACTGGGGTTCAACCATCGGCACCGATACCCAGGCCGGCACCGGCAGCGGCCTGCTGCAGAATCTGACGGTCTACGGCCGTATCGCTTCGGCCCAGACTCCACTGGCAGGTACTTACACCGATACCGTGACGGTCACACTGACTTACTGATCATTGAATAAACGCCGGCACGGCCGGCACACCGCTTATATCGGGGCTATACCCGGAGGGGGAAAACGGCGTACTTCTTTGTTGAAGTGCGCCGTTTGTTTTTTTGAGCGGCCACACGCCGCGCAGACGGCTTGCTGGCTTGCGCTACTCCACGTTTGATCTGCTTTTAATGTGATTTTGCTGTGCAAATTTAATCACAGACGAAAAAAAGCCCACCTGGTTTTCGCTAAGTAGGCATTTTTAATTTGGCGGAGTGGACGAGGCGCTCCTACACAGGCGCAGGCCGCCGAAACCCTTGCAAGCGTTGCGCTTCGAGACCCGCCGCAAGCCGCGCTGGCGGCATGCTCCGCCCCACCTCTGAAATGTTTTGCTGCGCAAAATTCAAATGTAAACGTAAAAACGCCTGCTTAGCTTTCACTAAACAGGCGTTTTTAACTTGGCGGAGCGGACGGGGCTCGAACCCGCGACCCCCGGCGTGACAGGCCGGTATTCTAACCAACTGAACTACCACTCCTAAAACTGTGCCGCATGTTTGAGTTTATTGGTGGGTGCTGAGAGGCTCGAACTCCCGACCCGCGCCTTGTAAGGGCGCTGCTCTACCAACTGAGCTAAGCACCCGCACTTAACCCAAACAGATCGCCATCAAAGTTACCCCTGCGACGAAAGACGGCTATTCTATAACAACTTTATTCGTCTTGCCAAGACTAAATTTCAATTCACCACACTTACGTTCGTCAGCTTGATGCAAGCCTATGCTTGGCAGCAAGTACACGCTGATGTTAAACACAATGACAGAGGCTGAGCGCGCGGACTTGACGACCTTTCAAGCTGTTCTGCCATGAGCTTAGACATAATAAAAAAGCGCCCTTGTTCAGGGCGCTTTTCACTACTGCATTTTGCGGCAATATCGCCGCCAAGCTTGCAACATCAATGCTTGACGACAGGATCGACGACTTCCTCTTTTGCAGCAACAGTACTGTTGACGATGGCCTCATCTTCGGCCAAGGCAACCGGCCGGGTTTCCAGTGCGATTTCCAAGACCTTGTCGATCCAGCGCACTGGCACGATTTCCAGCTTGTTCTTGACGTTGTCAGGAATCTCAGCGAGATCCTTGACGTTCTGCTCCGGAATCAGCACGGTCTTGATGCCGCCGCGATGCGCCGCCAGCAGTTTCTCCTTCAGACCGCCGATCGGCAACACCTCACCACGCAAGGTGATTTCACCAGTCATCGCCACGTCGGCACGCACTGGAATGCCAGTGAAGACCGATACCAGCGCGGTGGTCATCGCGATACCAGCCGATGGGCCATCCTTGGGCGTCGCACCTTCCGGTACGTGAATGTGAATGTCGCTCTTCTCGAACACTTCGTTCTTGATGCCCAGCTTGCGGGCACGGCTGCGAACCACGGTGCGCGCCGCTTCGATCGACTCCTTCATCACGTCGCCCAGTGTACCGGTGCGAATCACGCCGCCCTTGCCTGGCATCGTGACGGCTTCGATGGTCAGCAGATCGCCGCCCACCTCAGTCCACGCCAGACCAACCACCTGGCCGATCTGATTTTCTTTTTCAGCGATGCCGAAGTCGAAGCGACGCACGCCCAGGAATTTATCCAGGTTGCGTGAAGTAATTGCGACCTTCTTTTCCTGCTTCTTGAGCAGCAGCATCTTCACTACCTTGCGGCAGATCTTCGACACTTCGCGTTCCAGCGAACGAACGCCGGCTTCTCGGGTGTAGTAGCGAATGATGTCGCGCAGAGCCGATTCAGCCACGCTGATTTCGCCATCCTTCAGACCATTGTTCTTGATCTGTTTCGGCAGCAGGTAACGCTGGGCGATGCTGGTCTTTTCGTCTTCGGTGTAACCCGACAGACGAATCACTTCCATACGATCGAGCAGCGCCGGAGGGATGTTGAACGAGTTCGACGTTGCCACGAACATCACATCCGACAAATCGAAATCGACTTCGATATAGTGATCGGAGAAGGTGTGATTCTGTTCAGGATCCAGCACTTCCAGCAGCGCCGACGAAGGGTCGCCACGGAAATCCATGCCCAGCTTGTCGATTTCATCCAGCAGGAACAGCGGATTACGTACGCCGACCTTGCTCAAGCTTTGCAGGATCTTGCCCGGCATTGAGCCGATGTAAGTACGACGGTGACCACGAATCTCAGCCTCATCGCGCACGCCGCCCAGCGCCATGCGCACGAACTTGCGGTTCGTTGCACGAGCGATCGACTGGCCCAGCGAAGTCTTACCGACGCCCGGAGGACCAACGAAGCACAGAATCGGCGCCTTCAGCTTGTCGACGCGTTGTTGCACGGCGAGGTATTCCAGGATGCGTTCCTTGACCTTGTCCAGGCCATAGTGATCGCCCTCGAGCACTTTTTCCGCGTTCGGCAGATCGTTGTTGACCTTGGATTTTTTCTTCCATGGCAAACCGACCAGCGTATCAATGTAATTGCGCACCACGGTCGCTTCGGCAGACATTGGCGACATCAGCTTGAGTTTCTTCAACTCGCTCTGTGCCTTTTCCAAAGCTTCCTTCGGCATCTTGGCAGCCAGAATCTTCTTTTCGAGCTCTTCAAGATCGGCACCATCTTCACCTTCGCCGAGTTCCTTCTGGATCGCCTTGACCTGTTCGTTCAGGTAATACTCGCGCTGTGACTTTTCCATCTGGCGCTTGACGCGGCCACGGATGCGCTTTTCAACCTGCAGAATGTCCAGTTCGCCTTCCAGCTGACCGAGCAGATGCTCGTAACGCTTGGGCACATTGAAGATTTCCAGGATGACCTGCTTCTGCTCAAGCTTCAGTGGCAGATGCGCGGCAATGGTATCGGCCAGACGACCCGCGTCATCGATGCCGGCCAGCGAGGTCAGGATTTCAGGTGGGATCTTCTTGTTCAGTTTTACATACTGGTCGAACTGCTGAACAATGGTACGGCGCATGGCTTCGACTTCAGCCTCATCGCCGTTTTCAGATTCAACCGGTGTCAGATCGGCAACAAAATGGGTATCCAGTTCGCTGATGTGATGAATGCGTGCACGCTGCGCGCCTTCGACCAGCACCTTGACGGTGCCATCGGGCAATTTCAGCATTTGCAGAATGTTGGCGACGCATCCGATTTCGTAGATGTCGTCCGCCGAAGGCTCATCTTTGGCTGCAGCCTTCTGGGCGGCAAGCATGATGCTCTTGCCCTGCTCCATCGCAGCTTCAAGGGCCTTGATCGATTTAGGACGGCCAACGAAGAGCGGGATCACCATATGCGGGAAGACCACAACATCCCGTAACGGCAGCAATGGCAATTGCGTTTGTTCTGTGAGTATAGAAGTCGTCATGGCGAGCCTTATCAAAAAATACTGTTAATGATGTTGGCGCGAGCTGCCAAATCACAAGGTCCGCGCTGCACAAAAAACCGGAACTTGCTAGGACAGCAACAAAACAAAAAAGCCACACACGAAGTCGCCCTCGGGTGGCTTTTCGATGGAAGCCAGAGTGATTTCCGTCGGCTCATTCTACCGCCTTTGGCGATGCCGAACTTTGATGCGGCTCTTTACTACTCTTTTACTGCCGACCGATGCTTAAACCTCAAGCACCGGATACTTTCGGCTGATCGTGATAGATCATCAAGGGCTTGGCGCCATTGGTGATCGTGTTTTCGTCGACCACAACCTTGGCCACATTCTGCTGGCTCGGCAGTTCATACATCACATCCAGCAGGGCATGTTCCAAGATAGAACGCAAACCACGCGCACCGGTCTTGCGGGCCAAAGCTTTCTTGGCAATCGCTTGCAATGCGGCAGGACGAATCTCCAGCTCTACGCCTTCCATCTGCAGGAGTTTGGCGTATTGCTTGATCAGCGCATTCTTCGGTTCGACCAGAATTTCGATCAGCGCCGTTTCATCCAATTCGTTCAGTGTGGCGATCACGGGCAGACGGCCGACCAGTTCAGGAATCAGACCGAACTTGACCAGATCTTCCGGCTCTGCGCTCAACAACACCTGACTTGCAGTCTTCTCGGACTGGCTCTTGACGCTGGCGGAGAAACCGATGCCGCTCTTTTCAGAACGCTCGGAAATGATCTTGGCCAGACCGTCAAATGCACCACCGCAGATAAACATGATGTTGGTCGTGTCGATCTGCACGAAATCCTGATTCGGATGTTTGCGACCGCCCTGTGGCGGCACCGATGCCATGGTGCCCTCAACCAGTTTCAGCAACGCTTGCTGCACGCCTTCGCCGGACACGTCGCGTGTAATCGACGGGTTATCCGACTTGCGGGAAATCTTGTCTATCTCGTCGATGTAGACGATGCCCTTCTGGGCTTTTTCGACTTCGTAATTGCAATTCTGCAGCAGCTTCTGAATGATGTTTTCGACATCCTCACCCACATAACCGGCTTCGGTCAGCGTGGTGGCATCGGCAATCACGAACGGCACATTGAGCATGCGCGCCAGAGTCTGAGCCAGCAAGGTCTTGCCCGAGCCGGTAGGACCGACCAGCAAGATGTTGCTCTTGGCCAGCTCGATATCGTCCTTCTTGCCGAGATGCTTCAGGCGCTTGTAGTGGTTGTACACCGCCACCGACAAGATGCGTTTGGCTGTGGATTGGCCGATCACGTACTGGTCCAGCAACTCGCAGATTTCCTGCGGCGTCGGCAGACTCGATTTACTACCTGGAACGGCTTCCACGCTCGCGGCCTCATCCCGGATGATGTCATTGCAGAGGTCGATGCACTCGTCGCAGACGAACACCGAAGGGCCTGCTATCAGCTTCTTGACTTCATGCTGGCTTTTGCCGCAGAAAGAGCAATAAAGCAACTTTTCGCCACTGGAGGATTTTTTGTCGGACATAGAGCTACAGATGAAAAAAGTACAGCTTGATCATACCTGCGAATTCGAGATTCGTCACGGCTTAGACATATGGCCGAGGCAATCCGAATTCAACCGCTTTTCGATATGACATTTATAGGCTATCTGGCGCGCCGCATATCCGCCAAACAGACGTGAAAAAATCCGCTTCACCAAAAGAAAATGCCCGAACGCAATGACGCTCGGGCATTCGCTCATGGTTTCAAACCAGGAATCACGCGCGCTGAGTCAGAACCTTATCAATCAGACCATATTCAGCAGCAGCATCCGCGGACATGAAATTGTCGCGATCGGTATCCTTGCTGATCTGTTCGATCGAGCGGCCGGTTTTCTCGGCCAGAATACCGTTCAGACGTTCACGCAGATACAGAATTTCACGCGCCTGGATTTCGATGTCCGAAGCCTGCCCTTGGGCACCGCCCAGAGGCTGGTGAATCATGATGCGCGAGTTCGGCAACGAAAAACGCTTGCCCTTGGCGCCGGCTGCCAGCAGGAATGCGCCCATCGATGCAGCCAGACCTGTGCACAGTGTTGACACATCAGGCTTGATGAACTGCATGGTATCGAAAATCGCCATACCGGCCGACACCGAACCACCCGGCGAATTGATGTACAGCGAAATTTCCTTGTCAGGATTTTCGCTCTCCAGGAACAGCAGCTGGGCAACGATCACATTGGCCGTTGCGTCATTGACCGGGCCTACGAGAAAAATCACGCGTTCTTTCAACAGACGCGAATAGATATCGTAGGCGCGTTCGCCGCGGCCGCTCTGTTCGATCACCATCGGCACCATGCCGAGCATTTGCGTATCCAGTGCGGACTCCTTAATCAGACCTGTCATGTGCCTTCCTTTTGCGTAAAAGTGTTTTGATACTACGCGAGAAAAGCAGATTACGCTTGTGGCTGATTGCCCATCAGTGCGTCAAACTCAACCGGCTTTTCCGATACTTTGGCCTTACCCAGTACGTAGTTGACGACGTTTTCTTCCAAAACAAGAGCTTCGACTTCAGCCAGACGGCGACGGTCGCTGAAGTAATACTTCAGAACCTGTTGCGGATCTTCGTAGCTTTGCGCGAAGTCTTCGATCTGCGCCTTGACTTGTTCTTCAGTCGCTTCCAGCTTGTTGGTCTTGACCACTTCAGCCAGTATCAGACCCAGGCGCACGCGGCGCTCGGCTTGCGCTGTGAACAGCTCCTTCGGCAGTTGCATAGTCTTTGGATCCATGCCGCGCTGTGCCATGTCCTGCACTGCCATTTCCGACAGACGTTCCACGTCTTGCTCAACCAGCGCCTTAGGCACGTCCAGTTCGCTGACCTTGATCAGGGCATCCATCACGCTGTCCTTGGTCTTGGCCTTGGTGCGTGCACTGACTTCGCGTTCCAGATTGCGCTTGATGTCTTCGCGCATTTTGGTCAGATCGCCGTCGTCGATACCCAGCGACTTTGCAAATTCAGCGTCGACTTCAGGCATGTGCGCCCATTCCAGCTTTTGCAGAGTGATAGTGAATTCTGCCGTCTTGCCGGCCACATCCTTACCGTGATAGTCGGCAGGGAAAGCCAACGGGAAAGTCTTGGACTCGCCGACCTTCAGACCCAGAGTAGCTGTTTCGAATTCCGGCAGCATGCGGCCTTCGCCCAGCACGAACGGGAAGGCATCAGCCTTGCCGCCCTGGAACTCAACGCCGTCGATCTTGCCGACGAAATCGACAGTGGCGCGGTCGCCGTTTTGTGCAACTGGCTCACCGCCGTCGCCGTGCGCGCCTTGCTCGCCCTTGACGTGATAGTGCACGCGCTGCTTGCGCAGGATGTCGATGGTCTTGTCGATTTCGACGTCGGACACCGCCGACGATGTCTTTTCGACTTCAGCACCGGACAGATCGCCGACAGCAACCTCTGGGTAGACTTCAAAAGTGGCGTCGAATGCCAACGCGCCTTCGGTCGACTCTTCGCTGGTCTTTGGTTCGATCTTCGGGAAACCGGCGACGCGCAGGTTGTTTTCGACAGCAGCGTCGTTGAATGCGCGACCGACCTTGTCGTTCAGCACTTCTGTTTCGACCTGATAACCGTATTGTGCGGCAACCATCTTCATCGGCACTTTACCCGGACGGAAGCCAGGCGCCTTTGCAGTACGGGCGCGCACTTTCAGGCGCTTTTCCACTTCAGCCTGAACATCGGCCAGCGGGAAAGTCAGGGTCATACGACGTTCAAGTTTGCTCAAGGTTTCGACTGCAGTTGCCATTTAAATCGTCCAAATAATTAAAAATCTGTTTTTCAGCCAGGCTCTTCAAAAGAACGCAAATCTGCCGCCCGGCTGCGCGAAAGTCCGTTATTTTATACGGAAAACTGTCTGATGTTCCAAAATGCGCGGTCCGATGCGCCATTTAGGGGCTCAAGGCCGGCTTTATCAGCTAGCTCAAGGCCATTTTCATTACTATTTTGCTTGTGAGCATCGATAGCGCTACCCTGCCGCCGCCACCACAGCTGCGTGGCATACGACAAATCCGGGCGCACTTGCCTCCCGCCGCCACGCACACATTCACCTTGCATTTATTTCATCGGAATAGGCGTCGACGCCGCAATCGGCACGGCGGTTACGGCATTCATGGGACTGCCATCAATCAGCTTGTCGGAATACGTCAGATAGACCAGCGTATTGCGCTTCACATCCACCACCCGCACCACGTGGAGACGCTTGAACAGAATCGACATGCGCTCGGTAAATACGTCTTCCTGCTCCGGCAATTTGCCGTTGAATTGCACTGTCGCCGCAACCTGGCGGCAGGCAATCGAGGCCTCGGCCTTGTCCTCCGCCAGCCCCACGGTACCCTTCACGCCGCCGGTGCGGGCACGTGATACGTAGCAAGTCACGCCGGAGACTTTCGGGTCGTCATAAGCATCGATCACGACCCGATCGTTCCTGCCCATCCAGCGGAAGGCGGTGCTGACCTCGGCCAATTGGTCGGCAGAGGCAGGAAAACTCAGCGCGGCGCTTGTCAACAAGGCGGCGCCCAAAATCATAGGTTTGAGTTGCATGAGCATTCCAAAGTGAATGAAGCAATTGAAAATCCGGATGAATTCTGCGGTTCGACGAACAGCCGAATCATCGCCAGTTTGCGAGACAGGCTTCGACACAAGGAGCAATCCAATTTCAGCAGACCCGACATGAGGGCGCGCGCTCAAAGCACAAGCACAAGACCTGATCAAGCCAAGATATTGAATCACTCGTCAACAGGCGCGAAACGTGGCACCTGTTTGCCATCCACCTCGACCATCTCGTGAAATACGTCTTTCGCACGCACCCACAATGTGCCGTTGGCAGCGCGATACACCACCATCGGCGACAGATCCGATTCCAGCGTCGCCTCGCCGACGAATTCGTAAATACCGCCTTTATAGTGTCTGTAGCGCATGGGCTGCTCCGCCTTGAACTGGAAATGGATTCCGAATGAGAACGGCAAACGCAAACACCCCGCTTGGCGCAAAGCGCTGCAGGGTGAGAACGTGACCGAGGGAAATGATCCGGGGAAATCCGGACCAACCGACTGGTGCGAGGAGGGAGAAACGTCTTATCAATTAAATCAGATACTTAAGAACGTTGCGGGGAATTTTAGGGGGCGTATGTCTGATGGATCCACGCCAAGACTTGTTCACCAGCGCCGGACAAAACATAGTCGCCATCATTATCACGAAGTAATTTTAAATTTACTAACTTGGCAATCGCGGTTTTGATTTGCAATTCATCTTCTGGAAGACTGCTCATCAAAGCGCCATTTCCGAGGCGCAAATTCTTAGCAATAATTTCAAGGACACGCAGCTCTACATGATATATGCCACGCTTTCTAATTGTTTCCAAAGAGAAAGAATCTATTGCACCTAGTATTTCCACCTCACTCAGATCAATCCAATTCTTGAGCCGCTCGCGCTGCTCAGGAATTTTGACCAGCTCCCTCTTCCCCGCTTCCAGTGCAAGGTATTGAGTTTGAAGTTCAGAATATTTTGCTCGCTCGCTTTCCAATAAGTCCACATATTCCTGCTCTCGCTCAGTTGCTGTAGTTTTTAGTTCGGCAATTCGGGTTAACAATGACACTCTTTCTGCAACCAAACGCTCTGCGCGTGCCTGATCGATCGGAGTAATTTTGTCAGCCAACATGAGCTGATGTCGCGTTAGGTGCTGCTGACGGCGGTAGTAAGTTAGTACTCGCCTAAAAATCGGCGGGCCACATAGCACGTACAAAGCCGCAAGAACCATAGGTTCAATTAAGCAAAACAACACCGAATTCCATAAATCAGGATAGAGCCGAGTATCTATCCACTCAATTTTCTTTCGGTAAGACTCATCAGATACCAGAGCCAAAATCAAGCGCCAATTGACGGTCACCCAACTAAATATAAAAGCAGCAAAAAAAGGATTAATTGCTCTATTTTTGAACCAGTCCACGACAGACGACATTACTTCTTTAATCGAATCCATTGACTTCCCCATAGTCGTTTTTACATTTTTTAATTGGGAAAGATTGTACTTTATCGGATCATCTAACTTTGATGAGCATTTAAACTAGCGCTTCATTTACGTGCATAGCCTTTTGCTATTAGTCTCGCAGTTCGACACCCTTTAGCACCATCTGAGCACCTTTGACACCCTCTTTTTGCACGTCAAACAATTCGAGCACCACGTCGCCATTTGTACGCTGCAAACGCGCAGCTTTGATTTGGCGCGGCCTATCGGCTTCATCCACATAACCGGTGCTGAGATCACCGATGTTCTGAGGCTCGTCACCAAACAGCTCCCGCATCACTTCGACGCCGCTCTTCCGCATCTGATAGACGATCACTTCCATGGTCACTTCGCGCGCGGCAGCGCGGCCCAATCGCTGGTGTAGTGCGGCGTGACGCTTTCAAATTTGGCGGCCCAGCGTTGCGGCCCGGCCGCCGATCCAAGGCGCAAGGTGTCGCGGCCGTATTTCTTATTGATGGCATCCAGTGCTGTCATCAATGGAGCCGAGCTCATGCGCGAGACCCCACTATCGAACAGCGTGGCCTGGCTGGCCTTGCCTTCATTCAAATCCATCAACATGACGCCGGCCTTTTTGTATTTGAATTCCGGCCGGTAGATCTTCTTCAGGCCCCACAGCGCCGCGATGGTCAGCACACGTAAATCATCGGACGGCTCGGGCGGCGGCACGATGCGCCCGTTGTTGTACTGCTCTTCATCGACCTTGAAGCGGTCGGTTCCCGTATTGATTGAGCCGCACGCCCTTGGGTACGACCAACGCTCTACGCACCGGAGTTCTCACGCCGCCTGCAATCTGAAAGCCCAGATACTTAAGCTGATCCTGCTTCACAAAGACTTTCGCGTACAGTTTCTGCTTTGTCGCTGGCTCAATCCCGAATGCCTTCATTGTGAAAGGCGTTGGTCTATCCAGTTGATTTGGCAATGCCGATGTCAGTTTTCCCTGAGCATCCTTAGCCGTTGCAGTCAATCCTTTTGCTGCGGCGAAAGGGATTTGCTTTGCAGATGCTTTCAAGCTCTTAGCCTGCTCCCCTATGTTGTGACTGACCGATGCGAATAGCATTTAAGACTCCAACTTTGTTCCGTCGCATTAGCAACGTAAGGTCTAGCCATAGCGCAGCGAACTAGGTTCAAGAAAGCGGCATTCTTGATGCCACTGCTACAATATTTTTTTAAACCAAAAACACTGCCAAGGGGAATAGCACAATGACTCGACCTGCTACAGACGAAGCCAAGACAGATAACGATCCAGCTCGTACTGATAACGTAATGACAGGTGCATGGATCGCATTAGCATTTGTCGCGGTGTGCTCCGTGATTATCCTAATATTTTTTGTCTATCAGAAGGCAAGAATGGGCCCGTATCAAATGGATCATCTTGGCCAGACAGGAGATTTTATTGGTGGACTGCTGAATCCCGTAATTGGAGGCGCTACTGTATTCCTTGTTTTTCTAACTCTTCGCCTGCAGAAAGCCGAACTGAATGCAGCAAAATTAGAACTAGCAGCATCACGGGCAACTATGGATGCTCAAAACAAAGCTATCGAAATGCAGCGATTCGAACAAACGTTCTTCTCTTGGTTAAATACCTATTCGCAGATCTTCAGCGATCTCGCCTTCAAAAATCCTCACGGCTTTAGTGTCGTAGGGCGTGAAGCATTAGATAAGCATATGTCCTACTCTTTAGGCGACTTCGAAACGCAGAAAGAATACTCCAACCTATCTAACGATTTTGAATTAAAAAGGGTTAAGAAAATTTCCCAAAAAAACATCGTATTGATGGATACGTATCTAACAAATTCTTGGGATGAATTCAGACTTCAACTTAGCTCGTTTGTTGAGCCACTGACCAAAACATTCTTAAGCCTGTTGGCATGGATTGACGCGCAAAAATTTCTAAATGATGCGGACAAAGTTCAATATGCGGAAATCATAAAAAGCCAACTCTCTCAGAGCGAAATTAAGCTGCTTATAAACTTCACCATTTGGAATCAAAGTGACGCCTTCACAAGGCTTACACTCAAATACAAGATGTTTGAGGCTTTCTATATTAATTCGGACGAGTTCAGATCTCGCTACATCATTGAAGTCGGATACGCTTACCGCTGCCAGAAAGCCCTTCCGCATATCTAATAGAAAAGCCCCGATGAATTTCTTCATCGGGGCTTTGAACGTGACTGCGTCGAGTGTGGGCAAAATATACGGTAGCTGTAACACTACCGTCAAGCGACTCGACCACGGCAACGTCACGATGGCGCAAATGCCTTGGCGCATGCGCAGCACCTTCGGTCCGGTCGAGGACCTGCTAGTCGCACTGGAGACCACCGGCGACATCAATGCGGACAAAGACGGCCCCGTGTATCGCGCACCCAGCAGTCACGCGTGGTTCGACATGGCTGGCGCAATCGTTGGCTTCGCGGAGTTTTACGACGCGCACGCTCGCATCAGCGGCCGAGAGATGCCAACCTTTTGATACTTTCTGTATTGATGCCATTTACGTCTTTGTGCTGGATATAGAACTGACGGGGCCACGGAGCTCTTCCCACGCATTAGTAAATTTTGTCCAACCGCCCGCTCTGGCAAACTCATCCGAAAATTGTTGAAAATCGAACAGATCTTCGGGGAAGCGCTGCTTGAAAAGACGCTCAGTTTTTCCTGCTACATTCTCAAGAAGTTTGGCAGTCCTCTCAAAGCCTTCAGGCATTTTGCCAGGATCGACTTGAGTGAACGGCACTTCATTTAGGTGCGTGAGTTTTATCATGATGTGATACAGACGCTCTCGCAGCGGTGGGTGGGTGCCCCCTTCGCTTAAACCTGGCAGCTGACCAAAGTGTCTAATTCCCCAAAACAGACTCGCAAAAACAATTTGTCTAATTATTGAATCAGGATAGAGCCAAGCCAGGTGACCTTGAGTCAAACGATACAAAAGCCCTACAGCAAACAGATCAGAATCAATTTCAACAGCTTGCTGATGCTCCTGAGAACCTGAAAACTGCCTAAGTACCTCACCATGGGCTCGGATACCGTGAAAGTATTCATGGCCCACAGTCCAGGCGAATACTGCGCAATGCTGATAATCAGGCATGAGGGGATCGCCCGCCTGGCATTCAATTACCTCAGAAAAAGGCACTGGTGGTATAGCCAAGCAAAAATCAATGAATCCTTGCGAGATCTCGATTTGATTAAAAATCGCCTCAGCAAAGAAACTATTTACAAGCTTGATTTTCACTATCGGGGCCTCGACAGGAAACCCAATATGCGCTTGAATCAAATTGGTCAATTGCTCAGCGTAGTGAAAGAGCGCACCAATCCGATCCTTCCTCTCCCCCGCCTCCAACAAATCGAAATATTCTTGCGCATGAAGCGCTGGCGGCATCGGGTCAAATAAATTCACGGATTTCCTCCGAGCACAAAATTGGGCACCTGAATATTCCATTCCCCGCGCGGGGGGAGACGGGGAAAATTCGGGGAGAGGCTTGAATTATAATGCGGTTTTGCGGGGTAATATGCGGAGGGAGAAAAACTGGAAAACCACCCGAAAAGGCGCTACCCGAGTGGGTTAGCGGTCTTTTGCGGTCTAATGCGAAAATACGCAAAAGAGTATCGTGGTGCGAGGAGGGGGACTCGAACCCCCACACCATTGCTGGCGTCAGGACCTAAACCTGGTGCGTCTACCAATTTCGCCATCCTCGCCGAACGGTGCAGGCATCGTGACTTCGAAGCGCCCGAGATCCATGGGATTCAGGCCGGCCGCCGATGCAGGTAGCATTTAAAGCGCGCTATTGTACTGCAAGCCGCAAAGCATGTCTGCGTTTTTCATACCGAGGTAAATGCGGATGAAAATTGCGATAAAAGGCATGGATCGAAGGCGTCGGGCCAAATTCCTTTTAGTTCGGCATGCCACTGCAAAAATCGCCTGCGCAGATTTTTCATTTACTATTCGGGCATCAAAAAAGTCGGCTGCGCGAATGAAATGACACGGCAACGCGTCTGAACGCGCCGATCTGTTTTACTCCCTCACCCGCCTCAATTACCCGTCCATGGCCGTAGATCATTACGAAAATTTCCCCGTTGCTTCGCTGCTGATGCCGGCGCCTTTGCGCCCTGCCGTCAAGGCAATCTACGCTTTTGCGCGCAGTGCCGACGACATCGCGGATGAAGGCGACGCCTTGCCTGAAGAACGCCTCAATGCGTTGGCAGCTTATGAACAGCAACTGGATTTACTGGAACAAGGACTGCCAACGGCGAACGCCATGTTCCGGCGCCTGGGGGAAGTGATCAGGAAATACCAGTTGCCGCTGCAACCGTTTCGCGATTTGCTGTCGGCGTTTGCGCAGGATGTCGTCACCACGCGCTACGGCGATTATGCAGGCCTGCTGGATTACTGCCGACGCTCGGCCAATCCGGTCGGCACGCTCATGCTGCACCTGTATCAGGCTGCCGACGAAGTCAATCTGCGCGACTCGGACGCCATCTGCAGCGCGCTGCAATTGATCAACTTCTGGCAAGACGTCGCCATCGACTGGCAAAAGTCACGCATCTATATTCCTCTTGAAGATTTGCAGCGTTTCGGCGTCGGCGAGCAGGATATCGCCGACGGCAATACTGACACGCGCTGGCATCAGCTGATGCAATTCGAGATCGAACGCGCTCGTGCGCTGATCTTGTCCGGCGCGCCGCTGGCTTTGCGTCTGCCGGGACGAATCGGCTGGGAGTTGAGATTGGTGGTGCAAGGCGGCCTGCAGATTTTGAAGCGACTGGAGCAGGTAAACGGCGATGTCTTCCAGCGGCGTCCGAAACTGCGCGGGCCGGATTGGCTGGCGGTCGGCTATGAAGCGCTGATCATGAAGAAGTCACTCCGCCGATAATCGAAAACAAAGCTTCAGGCATCAAAGCAAACGACCTCTTCACCCATCAGGCAAAGAGGCCGCCAGAGTCCTGCGCGCCAACTGAAATCAGACCAGCAGCGCCGAGGTCAGTGAACGAATCTGCTCTTGAGAATCTTCCAGCAGACTGAGCAGCGACTGGTCGCCGATGTATTCGTCGACGATGGTTTCGCCACCCGGCCCCACCTCCAGCGGACTGCGCTGGAACGGCGACGGCACCGGCGACAATTCCTTGGCCAGCAACAGCACGTCGCCCAGCGTTTCAGGCGGCAGCACGCGCACGCCATGCCACAGCGATTCAATCGCCTGCACCACCGGGCCCGGCACGCCGAGTTTCTTCAACACGGCGCGGCCGATGATCTTTTCACCGTATTCCGCCCAGTCTTCCGATCCGCCGCCGCTCAGCAAGCCGGGGAACTCATCGGTGCGCGACAGCAGATAGAAGCCGCCGACTTCATGCACGATGCCGGCGAACATGGCCGTTTCCGGATCGCCGTTGGTCAGCTTGGCGGTCAACACCTGCGCCAGCGCCGCGACGTGGGCCGAGTGTTCCCACAGCTGCGCGGCCTTGATGCGCATTTCGGGATTGGAAATGGTGCGCCCCAGCTGGCGCACGATGACCGAAGTGGTAATCGTATTGAGCGTGCGGAAACCCAGACGCATCACGGCCGTGCGGACGTTGTCGATTTCGCCGCCGGAGCGATTGTAAGCAGCGGAATTGGCGATGGCGACGGTGCGCGCCGACACCAGCGGCTCGGCCATCACCAGCTTGGCTGCTGCTTCCAGATGGCAATCAGGATCGGTCAGCGCCTGTTGCAGCTTGATCGATGCATTGATATTGGCAGGAAAAACCAGCTCCCCGCGGCCGGCTTGTGCTGCGATATTGCGAAACGTTTCCAGTCTGTCCATTGCCATCTCCAGTCTCCGTGCTTTCTCAAATCCTGCATTCCTGACTTGCAACCCGGATTGCGCTGCAAGTACTCTTTTCTTTTGTCTTGCTGCCTCGCCGGCTGTTTGCCGCCATGATCGCCTGATGGCCCGCTTTCTTGCTGCGGAGCATCGGGCCTGCGACCCACCAGAATATTGCCCCAAGCAAACACTATCCACTTCACTGCGATACTGTCTGGCAGACACTCTTCTTTATCGGCAAGTTTTCGTGCGACTTTTGCATTTTTCTTTCTTATTTTGATGCCGCAACCAAAGGCGCCCAAGATCCGCCAGCCGATTCATGCAGCTTAAAGGACAACGTCAGCCCGAGCAACCGGATTGCATACTGCGCCATGCAGATTGCCCAGAACCCGGCAGTCGGCTAGCATAGCGCCTTTGCAGGTTTTGCCCTTGGTCGCCGGAATGCTTCCGGCGTGGCGGAACGGCCAACCCGGCGCGACGCACCTCGCTTTCCCGCCCTTTTCCGCCCTTATTGCATCACTTCATGTCTCCAGACGAATACTGCCAGCAGAAAGCGGCCCAGAGCGGCTCCAGCTTTTATTACAGTTTCCTGTTCCTGCCGCCGGAGCGTCGCCGCGCCATTACCGCGCTATATGCCTTTTGCCGCGAAGTGGATGACACCGTCGACGAAATCGAGGACGCCGGCATCGCCCGCACCAAGCTGATGTGGTGGCGCAAGGAAATCGCCGCCATGCTGGCCGGCAAGCCGAGCCACCCTGTCACGCTGGCGCTGCAGCCGCATGTCGCCACCTACAATCTGCGCGGCGAACACCTGCAGGCCATCATCGACGGCATGGAAATGGATCTGGATCAGAGCCGCTATCTCGACTTTCCCGGCCTGCAGCGCTATTGCTGGCATGTGGCGGGCGTGGTCGGCATTCTGTCGGCCAGCATCTTCGGCCACACGCAGGGCGGCACCCTGCTCTACGCCGAAAAACTGGGGCTGGCGTTTCAGCTCACCAACATCATTCGCGACGTCGGCGAAGACGGCCGCAAGGGTCGCATCTATCTGCCGGTCAATGAATTGCAGCAATTCAACGTCACCGCCGCCGACATCCTCAACGCGCGTCACAGCGAGCGCTTCGAGCAGTTGATGAAGTTTCAGGTGGAGCGCGCACAAAAACTGTACGACGAAGCCTTCGCACTGCTGCCCAGGGAAGACCGACGCGCACAGCGTCCGGGCCTGATGATGGCGGCGATTTATCGCACCCTGCTCACTGAAATCGAGCGCGACGGCTATCACGTGCTGAACCAGCGCATCGCGCTCACGCCCATCCGCAAATTGTGGCTGGCGTGGAAGACCTATATCCGCGGCTGAGCGCCGCCGGATTTCGCCCGCCCCCGCCCCAACACACATGGATGCCACTCCTCATTACGCCGTCATCGGCGGCGGCTGGGCCGGTTGCGCCGCAGCCGTTACCCTGGCCGCAGCCGGCCGGCGCGTCAGCCTGTTTGAAGCTGGCCGCACGCTGGGCGGTCGCGCGCGGCGGATCGAAGTCGATGGACGGTCACTGGATAATGGCCAGCACATCCTGCTGGGCGCCTATCGCGCTACGCTCAAGCTGCTGAAACAAATCGGCGTCAACGCCGACGAGGCCATGCTGCGGCTACCGCTGCAGATGCGTTATCCGGAAATCGAGACGCAAGACGGCATGGATTTTCTGGCGCCGCGTTTGCCGGCGCCCTTGCATCTGCTGCTGGCGCTGCTGCGCGCCAAGGGTCTGACGCGCGAAGACAAGCTGGCCTTGGCGCGTTTTTCCAGCGCCGCGCGCTGGATGGGCTGGACGCTGAACGACGATTGCAGCGTGCTCGAATTGCTGGAGCGCTTCGATCAGACCGAGCGCCTGACGCGCCTGATGTGGGCGCCGCTCTGCGTGGCCGCGCTCAACACGCCGCCAGAACGCGCCTCGGCGCAAGTCTTTCTGAATGTATTGCGCGATAGCCTGGGCGCGCGCCGCGCCGCCTCCGACATGCTGCTGCCGCGCACCGACCTGACGCGTTTGCTGCCTCAACCTGCGGCTGATTTCGTCGGTGCGCGCGGCGGCAAGCTTTATCTGGGCCAGAGCGTGGCGGCGATTTCCCCCGGCAGCACCAGGCAAGGCGATGCCGCTGCGCGCTGGCGACTGGCCTTGAAAAATCCGGCACATGAACTTGATACCGATCTGGAATTCGACGCTGTCATCCTTGCAACCGGCCCTGAAACAGCAGCCGATCTGCTAGGTGAGATTGCTTTCGACGATGCAAACCACGAGGCCGCAATCGGCCGCCAAATCGACGCCATCCGCGCGCTGCAATACGAACCCATCACCACCTGCTATCTGCAATACGACGCGGACACACGCATGGCCGCCCCCTTCTACGCCTTGCTGGACGATCCGGCGCAGGCGGCCTGGGGTCAGTTCGTGTTTGATCGCGGCCAATTGAGCGGCAATCCGGCCGATGCCGGCCTGCTCGCAGTGGTGGTCAGCGCCGCCGGCAACGCAATTGCCGACGGCCATGCGGCGCTGGCGCAAGGCATCGCCGCGCAACTCGCACGCAGTCTGCAGCAGCCCGCCTTGAATTCGCCGCAATGGAGTCGCGTGATATCCGAAAAGCGCGCCACCTTTTCTTGCACGCCAGGTCTGCAACGCCCTGACAATGAAGATCTGCCGCCCGGCTTGCGGCTGGCCGGCGACTATCTGGCCGGCGATTATCCGGCCACGCTGGAAGGCGCAGTGCTGAGCGGAATTGCCAGTGCACAGTCGCTGCTGAAGCAAATCACCTAGACCGGCATCTGCGACGCCCAATAGACGCCAGTTGCCCTGCCGCCTAAAATTTTCATGGTTCGGCAAAAATGGATTCATCCCACGGCGGCCTGCTTTGGTCTAGCATACGCTCCGAACCAATTGTGCCGGTAGCTGCTACCGCATTTCATTTTTCGGAGAAACCAATATGCCCGTCATGACCTGTGTGGAAGATTTTCGCCTTCTGGCAAAGAAACGGGTGCCCAAAGCGTTTTATGACTACGCCGACAGCGGCTCTTACACCGAGAGCACCTACCGCGCCAACACCGACGATCTGGCTGCGCTGAAGCTGCGCCAGCGCGTCGCCATCAATGTCGATGAGCGCAGCACCCGCACCACCATGATCGGCCACGACGTCAGCATGCCGGTGGCGATTGCGCCGACCGGGCTGACCGGCATGCAATGGGCCAACGGCGAAATGCTGGGCGCCATCGCCGCTGAAAAATTCGGCATCCCCTTCACGCTGTCGACCATGAGCATCTGCTCCATCGAAGACGTCGCCAGCGTGACCACCAAGCCATTCTGGTTCCAGCTCTATGTGATGCGCGACCGCGGCTTCGTCAAATCGATGATCGATCGCGCCAAGGCCGCCAAATGCTCGGCACTGGTGCTGACGCTGGACCTGCAGATTCTCGGCCAGCGCCACAAGGATCTGAAGAACGGCATGTCGGTGCCGCCCAAGCTGACGCTGGACACCGTCCTGGATCTGGCCAGCAAGCCTGGCTGGGCCCTGCGCGCGCTGACCGGACGCAAGACTTTCGGCAATCTGGCCGGCCACATCACTGGCGGCGGCAGCGGCATCCAGACTCTGAGCCAATGGACTGCCAGCCAGTTCGACCCGACCCTGAACTGGGACGACGTGGCCTGGATCAAGGAACAATGGGGCGGCAAGCTGATCCTGAAGGGCATTCTGGACGTGGAAGACGCCAAACTGGCAGCCCAGACCGGCGCCGATGCGCTGGTAGTCAGCAACCATGGCGGCCGTCAGCTGGATGGCGCGATGTCGTCGATTGAAGCCTTGCCGGCGATTGCCGAAGCGGTCGGCGATCAGATCGAAGTCTGGTTCGACGGCGGCATCCGCAGCGGCCAGGACATCCTCAAGGCCACCGCGCTGGGCGCCAAGGGCACCATGATAGGCCGTGCATTCCTTTACAGCCTGGGCGCCATGGGCGAAGCTGGCGTCACGAAAATGCTGCAGATCCTGCAAAAGGAACTGGACGTCAGCATGGCGCTGACCGGCACCAAAGACATCAAGCAGGTCGGGCGCCAGATTCTGGTGCCGCAAGCAGGCAAATAAGCAGCGTTCGCCTGAGCTACCGGCTCAAGCCATAAAAAAATCCCGGCTGCTCAGGCAGACCGGGATTTTTTATGTGTGCAGGCATCAGCGGCACTGCAAATCTGCGGATCAAGGATCAGGATTTGGGTGCAGCCTTCAACACCTCGATCACCTCATCCTGCCCGTAACGCCCGGCAAGATCGAGCGCGGTCAGGCCGTCGGCATTCTTCAGCGACAGATCGGCGCCGCCGTCGCGCAGCGCTTCAACCGCCGCCACGCGCCCGCGCATCGCAGCCAGCATGACCGGCGTCATCTTTTCATCCGGCGATTCGGCGTCGACATAGGCCGAGGCCTCCAACAGCATTTTCACGATCTGCGCATTGCCGTTGATGGCGGCGTAATGCAGCGGCGCCCAGCCGGGGCGGTTGACCTCAACCTCACGCGCCAGCAGCAGCTTGACCACCGGCGTGTTGCCATAGAACGCCGCCAGCATCAGCGGCGTGTCGCCATTGGTGGCCTGCGCCTCCAGATTGACGTCCGGCGCGTTGACCAGCAGATCGAAGGCCTGCATCGAGTCTTCACGAATCGACAGCATCAGACCGGTGTAACCGCGCTTGGGCTCGATCAGATTCGGCCCCATGCCACGCTGCATCAATTGCTTGAGGAAATAGACGTTATCCATGCGGATCGCCTGAAAATATTCTTCATAGGCACCGGCGCGCGCCGCACCGGGCAACAGCAGCGAGGTGTACAGCAAGGCGCGGCCGATATGACGCCAGCGCGAGCGTAATTTCTTGAACAAGGAACTCATTGAGGGATTCCGAACAGCTTGAAAAAGTTGGCACTGGTCTGCTGCGCCACCTCGGCGACCGGGATGCCGCGCAGGTCGGCGATGAATTCCGCCACATGGCGCACATAGCCCGGCTCATTGGTTCTGCCGCGAAACGGCACCGGCGCCAGATAAGGCGAATCGGTTTCGATCAGCATGCGCTCCAGCGGAATGGTGCGCGCTACCTGCTGCAAATCTTTGGCTGACTTGAAGGTGACGATGCCGGACAGCGAAATGTAGAAGCCCAGCGCAATCGCTGCATCCGCCACGTCCTGCGACTCGGTAAAACAATGCATCACGCCGGCGGCACCGCCTGCTTCCGGGCTGGCGCCCTCTTCCTTGAGGATGCGGATAGTGTCTTCCGAGGCCGAACGGGTATGAATGATCAGCGGCTTGCCGGTCGCGCGGGAGGCCCGGATATGCACGCGAAAACGTTCGCGCTGCCACTCCAGATCGCCTTCCAGGCGGTAATAGTCGAGCCCGGTCTCGCCGATGGCGACAATGCGCGGATGCGCCGCCAGGCTGACCAGTTGCTCGACGTCCGGCTCCGGCGTGTCTTCGTAGTCGGGATGCACGCCGACCGAGGCGTAGATGTTGGGATACTGTTCCGCCAGCGCCAGCACCTGCGGAAAATCCGGCAGATTGACGGAGACGCACAGCGCGTGGCTGACCTTGTTTTCCTCCATCTTGCCGAAGATTTCGGGCAAGCGGGCTGCGAGGTCGGGGAAATTGATATGGCAATGGGAATCGATGTACATGGGGCGTTATTGTAAGGCCATGTCCGGCTTGTGGACACTGCGAAGGCTGGTTTGCTCTATCAGGACAAAAACTGGCGCTGCTGGGATTCGCTGTGGCGCTCACGGTTCCCGGGTGGAGGAAGATCAGGCGCAGTCGAAAGACCAATAGCTGGCGCAGGAATTTGCGCAGATCGAATCAAAATCCGACACGAAAAATCAATTCACATAGAATTCAATAATATAAATAAGTAATTGATATTCATCATTAAATTAAATATTATCTATTCAAATACTATTCATTTTTAATTCAAATCAAGAGCCATTCACAAGCTCGACAGGAATCACCATGGATCTGCGCCTGCAACAACGCCTGCTGGCCGGCCCTGCTACTGCGCAGGAACTGGGCCAATTGCTGGGTATCAGCCAGCCCAGCGTGTCGCGCTTGCTGCGCCAATATCGTGCTGAGCTGGCGGTTATCGGCGCTGCGCGCTCCACACGCTACGCACTGCGCAAGCCCCTCCGCGATCTGCCGGCCGACATGCCGGTGCAACGCATCGACCGCAGCGGTCGCGCCAGCCTGATCGGCGTGCTCAACAGCGTGCACGGCGGTCTGCTATATGAAGATGTGGAGCAACGCAGCACCGAACTGTATGACGGCCTGCCCTGGTTTCTGGCCGACATGCGCCCCCAGGGGTTTCTGGGGCGCGGTTTTTCCCGGCGCTACCCGGAGCTCGGTCTGCCCACGCGCATTACCGACTGGACCGATGAACACGTGCTGTATGCGCTGGCGCGTCGCAGCGAAGACGAAGTCGGCAATCTGCTGGTCGGCGAAGAGTCCTTTGCACGCTGGCATGCGGCGCCGCCCTTGTCGACAGTCATCGCCGATCAGCGCGCGCAGACTTATCCGCAGTTGGCGGAGCGAGCACTGGTGCAGGAACTGGCCGGCTCGTCAGCCGGCGGCGAACATCCCAAGTTCGCCGCGCTGATCGTACCCGCCGGCAGCGATACCGCCCCGTCTCCTGACGACGGCATGCATGTGCTGGTGAAGTTTTCAGAACCGCTGGACACCGGCAGCGGCGAGCGTTGGGGCGACCTGCTGCGCGCCGAGCATCTGGCGCTGGATTGCTTGCGCGAGGCCGGTCTGCCGGCGGCACACTCACGCCTGATCGCGGCCGGCAACCGGGTCTTTCTGGAGGTGGAGCGCTTCGACCGCATCGGCGCACGCGGCCGCGCCGGGCTGATGTCGCTGGGCACGGTGGACGATCAGTTCGTCGGTCGCCGGCGCCGCTGGCATGACACGGCGCTGGAATTGCAACGGCAAGCACTGCTCTCCGACCAGGATGTAGATCGCATAGGCTGGCTGGAGGCATTCGGCGCCTGCATCGCCAATAGCGACATGCACTTCGGTAATCTGTCCTTGCTGTATGAGGGGCGGATGCCGCTGCGTCTGGCGCCGGCTTACGACATGCTGCCGATGGCGTATGCACCGCAACGCGGCGAAGTCAGAACGCCTGACTTCCGCCCCGCCAGTCCTCCGCTGCGCGCCTTGGAGGAAGCACGTGCAGCGCTGCAGGCGGCACGCATTTTCTGGCAGAGACTGGAACAGGACGAGAACATCAGCGCCGCGTTTCGCAGCATCGCTGCCGTCAATGAGAAGCAGCTGGGGCTGCAGCGCTGGTGAAGCGTCTTGCAGGGCGGGGGAATTACTTCGCTACCGGCCGCTTCAGCAACTTGCGCTGCAAGGTACGGCGGTGCATGTTCAAGGCGCGCGCGGTGGAAGAAATATTGCCCTGATGCTCGGCCAGCACGCGCTGGATGTGCTCCCATTCCAGGCGCTCCACCGACAGCGGCACTGCGGCGGCAACATCTTGCGGCTCGCTGGCCTTGGTCGCTGCGCCATGCTCCAGCGCCGACAGGATCGAATCGATGTTGGCCGGCTTGGCCAGATAATTATCGGCGCCGGCCTTGATTGCCTGCACCGTGGTGGCGATGCTGGCGTAACCGGTCAATACCAGCAAACGTGCGCGCGGCAAGGCCTGGCGCAGCGGCGTTATCCATTGCAAGCCCGAATCGTGCTCCAATTGCAGATCGATGGTCGCATAGTCGAAATGATCGCGACGCGCAGCCGCCATGGCCTCTTCGCCGTTGCGTGCGACGGTGGCACGGAAACCGCGCCGCGTCAGCGAACGTGCCAGCGTGTCGGCAAAGACCTCGTTATCGTCCAGAATCAAAAAGCTTGCATTCATCTCGGGCTCACTTTGCTTTTGTGCATCCATCTCGACCATTGCTTGTCCTTGCGTTTATTGCTGTTGCAGTCAAGTCTGAGTCGTTTCCAATGTCGGCTCATTCAGATGGCCGGCCTTTGCACCTGCGCCGGTCAGCGCCGCCAACGGGATCAAGACCTGCGCACGGGTGCCGCGCTGTGGGCTTGAATCCAGCAGTAATTTTCCGCCGAATTGCGCCACGCTGGAAAACGCCAGCATCAGGCCTATGCCCTTGCCGCCCGACTTGCCTTGCACCGGCCCCTGTCCCAACTGCGCCAAGAGATCGGCGGCGACACCATCACCTTCATCGCTCACCTGCATCCTTAGAATGGCGCCGTCCACCTTCAGCCGCCTGTGCGTCTCGCTGCGTTTATCGATATCAATATCCAGGCTTAGCCTGAGTGCGCCACTGCCGCGCCGCTGCAGCGCCTGTGCGGCATTGTCAAGCAAGGTCACCAGTATCTGCGCCAGCTCCTGATCATGCTCAAGAACCAGATCCGCGCCCGGGCCGCGGCTGAGCACCACACCCAGGTCGACATCGATCTGCACGGAGGGATGACGCAAACGCCAGCCATCGGCAAATTGCCGGAACCAGATCCGCGCCGTCAGACCGCTGCTATCGGACTTGTTCGCGCCCATGCCATCCAGAGCGCGTTTGCAGATGGCGATCTGCTCTTCGATCAGGCGCAGATCTTCCGCGTAAGCCGCCAGCGCCGGATTGTTGCGCGCATCGCGCCTTAATTCGCCGGCAATGACGGCCACCGTCGCCAGCGGTGTGTTCAATTCATGCGCGGCACTGGCAGCCTGGGTGCCGAGCGCGACGATGCGCTGGTTCTGCAGATGCTGTTCACGTGCCTGCGCCAGTCGCTGATCGCGATCGCGCAGCGTGGCGGCGATGCGTGTCACAAACCAGGTGATCAGCAAGGCCGAAACGGCGAAATTGACCCACATGCCGACCAGGTGATAAGCCATGGCTTGCATTTCGTCGTGGATATGCAAAGGCTCGTACACGTAGACCAGCGCCGAATATGCCAGCAAGGCGCAGACTGTGAGCGCCGAGGCGTAGCGCCATGAAAGACTGGCTGCGGCCACCGCCAACGCCGGCAGATAAAACGAAACGAAGGGATTGGTGGCGCCCCCGGAAAAATACAGCAAGGCCGACAGCAGGCCGAGGTCGATCAGCAACTGCGCAAAGAGCTCGGGCTCGCGTACCGGCATGCTCAACTGCGCGCGCCACCAGGTCGCGCCGTTGACCAGCACTTGCAACAGCACGATGCCGGCCAGGGTTGGCAGCGGCAAATCGATATGCATCCAGATGCGCGCGCCGGAGATCACCAGCAATTGCCCCAGCACGGCGGCGCAGCGCATCCAGAACAAGCGCAGCAATAAATGATGTTGCGACGAGGGACGCAATGACTTGGAGACGGCTTGAGGAGGCGACGATGACATCGCGCGATTATAGCCTTCAGGCATGCAGGCCGACGCCGAGGATGATCAGCGCACGCGCACAGACATCAGCCGTTCAAGACGCGCCGGCCTTGCGGGAAGCCGCTCCCGCGCGCGGCCGGAACACATGCCGGACGATGACTGCAATCGGCGCGGCGATTGCCGGCCACGCCAGCCACTGCCAGATGCCGGTTCCCAGCAAGGCAGCCAGCAAGCCAAAGGCGGTCAGCATGCCCAGCAGGACAGGCATGCCCCATAGCCGGCTCAATTCCTTGTCAGTGCTCATCTTTCTTCCTCTGTTTATTTCGACCCATGCTCATCGCATGGTCTCGCCGCTGAAAACTCAGCGGCACGCTGTCGGACATCTTCAAAAATCGCGCAAGACCGCGACAAATAGGCAAAGTAAATCCTATTGGCAAGTCGTTAATGGCGGGCAATTTCATCTGATTATTTGCGTTTTTACGACAGATACAAAGCCTTAACGAGATGATATTGCGAAACAAGTAAATAGGAACGCTAACAATAATTATTCTCAAATATAATTTGCGATCCCGGCAGTCCCGCACGTCACGCGCAGGCAGTGTCACTTGTATTTACCCATTAGAAATCATCTAGCGTAACGCCCGCAACATCGTAAATCAGAAAGCCATTCATGCAACTTCGCCTTACTCCAATCGCAGCAGCCCTGACCGTCGCCTTCCTCGCACTCCCCGCAGCAGCACAGACCACCAGCACATCCGCCGACACCGAAAAGAAAGAACAAGCCCTGCCGACCGTGACCGTCAATGCATCGGCCGATGCGTCGGCTGACGGCTTGCCGGCGCCGTACTCGGGTGGACAGGTGGCGCGTGGCGGGCGAGTAGGTTTCATGGGCAACAAGGATTATCTCGACACACCGTTCAACACCACCAGCTATACGCAAGAACTGATCAAGGATCAGCAAGCGCGCAGCGTGGCTGACGTCTTGCAGAACGATCCTTCGGTGCGTATTTCGCGTGGCTTCGGCAATTTTCAGGAGCTGTACGTCATCCGCGGATTTGCGCTGAATTCGGACGATCTGGCCTACAACGGCCTGTACGGTCTGCTGCCGCGCCAATACGTTGCGACCGAACTGCTTGAGCGGGTCGAAGTCCTGCGCGGCGCCAGTGCTTTTCTGAATGGCATGACGCCGGGGAGCACCGGGATTGGCGGCACAATTAATCTGCTGCCCAAGCGCGCGACCAGCGAACCTATTTCACAAGCGACTGTAGGTTGGGAAACCGGCGGTCAAGGCTACTACGCCGCAGATATCGGTCGCCGTTTCGGCCCCGATGAGCGCTTCGGCATCCGGGTAAATGCTGCCCGTCGCGAAGGTGGGACAGCCGTTGATAACGAGAATCGCGACCTCGGCCTGATGTCGGTTGGACTCGACTATCGTGGCAACAACTTCAGACTGTCAGCCGACGTAGGCTATCAGGAGCAAAAACTGAATCAGGCACGGCCCAGTTTCACCGTCGGCACATTGATTCCTGCAGTGCCTGACAACTCCACCAATACGGCTCAGCCCTGGTCCTACTCCAATGAGCGCGATTTCTTTGGCACGGCCCGCGCTGAAGTAGATCTTTCCCAAGACGTAACCGCCTGGCTGGCCTATGGCAGCCGCATGGGCATAGAAAACAACAGCCTGTCGCCAACTACCGTGCTGGCTGCCGATGGCACCGCAAGCAGCTACCGCGCCGACAACACTCGTGTTGACTTCATCAGGACCGGCGAAGCTGGCATCCGAGGGAAATTTTCAATAGCAGGCATCAAGCACGAGCTAAGCGCGACCGCATCCATCTTCACTTTGGATAAGAAAAACTCCTTTGCATGGAGCACCGTTGGCGCATTGCGCACCAATATTTACAACCCGATCACACTCGTACAGCCCGCTACCGTCACGGCAATAACCAGTGGTGGCGACATGGCAAATCCACGTACAACTGAATACGAGGAATTGACCAGCTTTGCTGTGGCCGACACCATGTCTTTCATGGACGACAAACTACAAGTGACATTAGGTGCACGCCATCAAAACGTGAAGGACGTTACCTATGCCTATTACACTTCAAGGCAAAACGCTTATTACAACGAAAGTGCAGTCACCCCTATGGCGGGCTTGCTCTACAAACTGAGCAAGAGCCTTTCGGTTTATGGGAACTATGTAGAAGGTCTGCAAAAAGGCCCATCAGCACCCGCCACCGCCTCCAATGCCGGCCAGATCTTTGCTCCTTACAAGTCCAAGCAAAAAGAAGTTGGCATGAAGTATGACGGGGGCAAGATCGGCGGCAGCCTGGCCCTCTTCTCGATCAATCAGCCCAACTCCGTCACGGTTAATAACGTGTTCAGTCTGGACGGCGAGCAACGCAATCGTGGCGCAGAACTGTCGGTCTTCGGCACTCCGGCTCGTGGCATCAAGCTACTAGGCGGAATCACTTTGCTCGAAGCAAAGCAAATAACGGGCGGCGCCAACAACGGAAAATACGCCATCGGTGTACCAAAGACTCAAGCCAACCTCGGTGCTGAGTGGGATGTGCCGGGTGTGCAAGGTTTAAGCCTCAATGCGCGTGCGGTATACACTGCACCTCAATATGCAAATGCGACCAACACTCTTGAGGTTTCTTCGTGGACCCGCTATGACGCAGGCGTACGCTACATGACGAGTATCGGTTCGCAACTGGTTACTATCCGCGGTCGCGTAGACAACCTGTTCAACAAGAACTATTGGGCATCTGCTACCAGCAGCTACTTGGTGATGGGCAATCCCCGCACCTTCACCATTTCCGCAGCAGTCGACTTCTAAAGTCGTCACACCACAAAAAAAGGGAAGCCAGGCGGCTTCCCTTTTTCACATTCTGCAGCGGCTACTCAAGCCACGCGCTTCCCTAGAATTACCAGATCACGCTCCACGCCATCCAGCGTTGCGACACGCGGCATGTCGGCCCAGCGTTCGAAGGCGAAGGCTTCAAACAGTTTCAGGCTGGGTTCGTTATGGCCGAAAACGAAGCCCAGCAAGGTGTGCACCTTGATGGCCGGCGCGTGCGCGATGGCTTGCTCCAGGAAGTAACGTCCCAGGCCTTTGCCGCGTGCGTTTTCGTGCAGATAGATCGACAGTTCTGCGGTGCCGGCATAGGCCGGGCGGCCGTAGAAATTGGAGAAGGATAGCCAGCCGAGGATTTCAGCGTCGCGCTCGGCGACCCACAATGGACGTCGATCCGGCTGATGTTCGTCGAACCAGGCCTGACGCGATTCGACCGGAACCGCCTCGGTATCCGCCGTGACCTGGCGCGATGGAATGGTGCTGTTGTAGATGTCGACGATAGCGGCCAGGTCTTCCTGACGGGCCGCACGGTGCGTGTAGATTTGCTGTTGGCTCATGAAAAATAATCGATAGTTTCAAACAATCCGGCACCCTGTATCTGAACAGACGCGCCGGCGTCATGCCTTGCGCTTGCCGCCACACTCTGGACCGGGCCGCGCATTCTAGCTGCCCGCCGTCTCAGGCAAACAGGCTGCTGTAATCCAGAAGCATTTCCTCGATAAACAAACGAGCGGAAAGTGGATGATCTGCGATGGCGCGACGGTCGTTCATGGTCTTCATGGCCGCCGAAATCCTGAGCACATCGACGCGCGCAGCCAGATTGCCTAACTCTTTCTTGTAGCGCGGGTAATAGCGAATCTGCCCCGCCGATTTCAGCGCGAACAAGTCGTAGAGCCAGCGCTGCATCCAGCCGACCAGATCGGCCACCGGAATCTTCTGCAGACGCTCCGCCGTCTTGAGCGCGCCATCGATGCCCGGCTGCGCCAGATGGCGCAGCAGTTCATCCAGCACTTCGCGGCTGTCGCCCTGTGCCGCTTCCAGTGCGGCCAGCGGTGCGCCGCCCTGCTCGGCCAGCCAGGCGTCGGCGTCCTTCACGCCCTGCTGCTGCAGCCAGGCCAGTCCGGCTTCATGCGAGGGCATGGGCAAGGCGAACTTGCGACAGCGCGAAAGAATGGTCGGCAGCAGCCGATCCAAACGATTCGACAGCAGCAGGAACATGGTGCCCGGCGGCGGTTCCTCCAGGGTCTTGAGCAAGGCATTGGCCGAGGCCGTGTTGAGCGCTTCGGCCGGATACAGCATCACCACGCGCAAGCCTGAACGGTGGGTCGAGACATTCATGAAATCGGCCAGGGCGCGAATCTGGTCGATCTTGATTTCCTTGGAGGGCGCGCGCGTGCTCTTGGCGCCCTTCTTTTCTTCGCCGGACTCGTCCTCGACGGCATCATCGCCGTCCAGAATCTCGGGGCGCACGCGACGATAGTCGGGATGGTTGTATTGCGAAAACCAGTTGCACGAGGGGCAGGCGCCGCAGGCATGCTGTTCGGCAGTCGGCTGCTCGCACAGCAGCGACTGCGCGAAGGCTTCGACGAAGGCGGTCTTGCCGGTGCCTTCGGCGCCATAAAACAGCAAGGCATGCGGCAAACGCTCGCGCAACTGCTGCAGTTGCTGCCAGCTGTCGTTCTGCCAGGGGAAAAGTGTTGAACTCATGAATCCGTTCGGAAAGTGTTCTGGAAATATATTCAGTGGGCGGCGATTCGGTCTGGCGCTGCGGCAAACCAGCCAGCAACGCGCACGGCATCAAGGCTACAAAGCTACAAAACCGCCAGCAAATCCTTCAGTTCCAACTGAATCTCGGCAATGCTGCGCGTCGAGTCGATCACGCGAAAACGCTCCGGAAATTCAGCCGCACGGCGCAGATACTCGGCCCGTGTGTCGGCAAAGAAATCGGCCTTCTCGCGCTCGAACTTGTCCGGCGTGCGCTCAGCGTCCAGACGCGCGCGCGCGACTTCCAGCGGTACGTCGAACAGCAGCGTCAGATCCGGTTGCATATGCGGGTGCACCCATTGCTCCAGCCGATTCAGTTTGTCCAGAGACAGATGCCGGCCGCCGCCCTGATAGGCGAAGCTGGCATCGGTAAAGCGATCGGAGATCACCCAGTCGCCGCGCGCCAAAGCCGGCTCGATCACTTGTGCCAGATGTTCGCGCCGCGAGGCGAACATCAGCATGGCTTCGGTTTCCAGATGCATTTTCTGGTGCAGCAACAGATTGCGCAGCGCCTCGCCCAACTCGGTGCCGCCCGGCTCACGCGTGGTGACAATGCTGCGACCGGCCGCCCGCAACTGCTCGGCGACAAAGGGGATGTGGGTCGACTTGCCGGCGCCGTCTATGCCTTCGAATGTGATGAATTTGCCTGATGCCATGAATGAAGTCGCCGAATTCTGTGATCGTGTGAAGATGCGATGTTGTTGTCGATTTGCTGATGACGCTCAGCGCTGATAGCGATTCACGGCCTGATTGTGCTCGGACAGATTACTGGAAAAATGGCTAGTGCCATCGCCACGCGCCACGAAGTATAAGGCCTCGGTCTTGTCCGGGTTCATGGCCGCCGCCAGCGAGGCAGCCCCGGGCAGCGAAATCGGCGTCGGCGGCATGCCCTTGCGGGTGTAGGTGTTGTAGGGCGTGTCGGTCAGCAGATCGCTCTTGCGGATATTGCCCTGATAGCGCTCGCCCATGCCGTAAATCACGGTGGGGTCGGTCTGCAGCAACATGCCGACCTTCAAGCGATTGGTGAACACGCCTGCCACCATGCCGCGCTCGGATTTTCTGCCGGTTTCCTTCTCCACGATCGAGGCCATGGTCAATGCATCGTAAGGCGTATGGTAAGGCAGCGACAGATTGCGTTGACTCCAGGCCTCGTTGAGGCGTTTGTTCATCAGCGCGAAAGCCTGTTTGTAGATCTGCAGATCGCTCGATCCCTTCGCGAACAGATAGGTGTCGGGAAAGAACAGGCCTTCCGGCTGCTTGTATTGATCGGTGACCCTGGCCAGCAATTGTTCGTCGCTCCAGGTGATGGTGTCGTGCTTCAGGCCGGGATGCTCGGCAATCGCCTTGCGCATCTGTTTGAAGGTCCAGCCTTCGATCACGGTCAGCGACTCCTGCGCGAATTCGCCGCGCACCAGTTGCTCCAGCAAACGCATGGGCGTGGCGCCCGGCTTGAGCTCATAACTACCCGCCTTGATCTTGGCGCCCTTGCCGCTCAGTCTTGCCAACAAGGCAAATAAATCGGGATTGATCGGCACGCCGGCATCGGCGATCTGCTGGGCCGAGCCATTCACCCCGCTGCCCGGGTTGATGGTGAAATCCACCGCTTTGGCATCTGCGGGAAGAATGGGCTGGCGCGCCCAGTAAGCGGAGCCGACCGCCACCAGGGCGGCCAGCAGAATAAACAGCGTAAATAACTTCTTCATACCAAATACGAAATCCCTGTGCGTCAGACGCGTTTTGTGCGACATCACTATAATCGAGGCATCAATGATAATCGCTGATGCCGAGCTTGGCCTAATTTATGCCGCCGGCTTGAGATTTTCAGCCTGAAAACGGGCCTGAACCAAGTCTTCACGACTTTTGACAGTACAAGGATTTATGACTGAACCCACCGTATCGACATCCGCCTGGATCGAGTTTCTGAAACAGCAAGGTGCGCAATTCGCCGCCGCCGACCCGCTGGAGCTGCAAGATTTTGGCGCGCTTGCTCCCAAGGCCGAAGAACAGGAAAGCTTCTTCGCGCCGCTGACCGACCTCGGTCTGATCGGCGCGGCCGGCGATGACGCCGCCAGCTTCCTGCACAGCCAGTTGACCAATGACGTCACGCATCTGAACACTGAAGAAGCGCGTCTGGCCGGTTATTGCTCGCCCAAAGGCCGTCTGCTGGCGACTTTTCTGATGTGGCGCGATGCCCAACAGGTCTTCCTGCAATTACCGCGCGCGCTGCAGCCGGCCATTCAAAAGCGCCTGCAAATGTTTGTGATGCGCGCCAAGGCCAAACTCAGTGACCAGAGTGACAATTACGCTGTCATCGGTCTGGCCGGCCCGGCTGCGCTGAATGCGCTGGCCGAGTGGTTTCCGGTATTGCCGGCAAGTCCATACAGCCGTATCGAAAACACCAACGGCACGCTGATCCGCGTCGCCGATGCACAGAACGGCGCGCGTTTTCAATGGATCGCCACGCCGGAAACCCTGATCGGCGCCTGGCCCAAACTGGCGCAGCATCTGGCCGCTGTCAGCCCGCAAGCATGGCGCCTGAGCGAAATTCGTGCAGGCGTGCCGCAAATCACGACAGCCACGCAAGAGCAGTTCGTGCCACAAATGATCAACTACGAGCTGATCGGCGGCGTCAACTTCAAGAAGGGTTGCTACCCCGGCCAGGAAATCGTCGCGCGCAGCCAGTATCTGGGCAAACTCAAGCGTCGCACCATGCTGGCCTCGCTCGATAATAGCGAGGTCGACGTGCGCGCCGGCGGCGAAATTTTTTCCAGTGCCGATCCCGATCAGCCTTGCGGCATGGTGGTCAATGCCGGCGCCTCCGGCGGCGGCCGTGCGCTGGCGCTGGTCGAAATCAAGGTGGCTGCACCGGAAAGCGGCAGCATTCACTTTGGCTCGGCCGGCGGCCCGCAGTTGCAGTTCCATGATCTGCCTTATGTGCTGGCCGATCCGCAATAAATGACGCTAATTACACAGCCGGCAAAAGCCGGCGCGCAGGAGACCATGGATTTGTATATCTACTACAAGGTAGCAGGCACGCGAATTGCTGCGTTGCAGGACAAGGTGGAAAACATGCAGGCCGTGCTGCGCGCGCGCCATGGCATACAAACCGCCCTCAAGCGCCGTCCTGAAGAAGTGGATGGCATGCAGACCTGGATGGAAGTGTATATGGCGGCACCGCAAGGGTTCGAAGCTGAATTGGTCGAAGCGAGTCAGGCTGCCGGCCTGCCCGCATTGATTGATGGACAACGCCATGTCGAACGTTTTATGGATGTAGCTTCATGTGCCTGATTATCTTCGCGTGGAAAGTGATTCCCGGCATGCCGCTGATCGTGGCCGCCAATCGCGACGAGTTCTATGCTCGCCCGGCAGCCAATGCAGGCTGGTGGAACGACTATCCGAAGATCTTTGCCGGACGTGACTTGCAAGGTGGCGGCACCTGGCTGGGCGTGACCCGCGACGGCCGTTTCGCCGCCCTCACCAATGTGCGCTCGCCTTCGGACCGGCGCATGGACGCGCCGACGCGCGGCAGCCTGGTCGCCGATTATCTGGCGGGCGACATGAGCCCGGCCGATTACATCGCCGCCATCGCGCCGCACAGCGACCGTTTCAACGGCTTCAACCTGCTGGTCGGCAATCGCGAAACCCTGCTGTGGTACTCCAACCGTGGCGGCGATGATGCCCGCAACGGCAAACCGCTGGACTACGGTGTCTACGGCCTCTCCAATGCGCTGCTGGACACACCGTGGCCCAAGGTCACGCGCGCCAAGGCGCAGTTTGCCAGCCTGCTGTGCCAGGGCGCACCTGAAGAAACATTTTTCGAGATGCTGAACGACACCACGCGCGCCAACGATTGCCGCCTGCCGGAGACCGGCGTCGGCCTCGAAAAGGAACGCATGCTGTCACCGATTTTCATCAGCTCGCCCGATTACGGCACGCGCTGCTCCACCGTGTTGCGCATACCCATCAGCGGCGAACCGGTCTTGAGCGAGCATGTGGTCGATCCGACAGCGGTGCAGTACGATGCGGCACCCATGACCGACGCCAAGTGCAAATTGCCCTGCAAGCCCAAGGTGCAAGGCTGAATCAGATTTAATCTGAGCAATTAATCACGAAAATGCGAACCGAGAGAAGAAGAAATACGAATTGGTGATATCTGATATTTGAAAGATAAATTGGCGGCATTTGATGCAGAGCAGTAAAGTTGCACCTGTCTCCTCCAATTTCCTCTAAAAGAATTGGATTCAAGCCCGCGCCGCAAGGCTGCGGGCTTTTTTTTGCCCAAAATTTGGCGAGCCTGAATCGGCTTATCTTTGGCCGTCGCCGGCCATGCTCTCTGTGCTCCAGATCCGCTTCAGCACAGCAGCAAGAGGCTTCGGTGCCGCTGGACAGTTCGCTCCTGCCCTGTTGCACCAAGATGCCCCCTCTGGCAAAAGCGTGGGCCAATGCCGGATGTCCTGAAACCACTGCAGCCTGTTCAGTTCAATGCTGTATCGCAATATCCTAATGCCTGCTCAGACGCCGGCACTCGCACCGCCAGGAAAATAAGCACAATCCACAATGCGAGGTCGCCGGATCAGCAAACGCATGCAAGCCTTAATTGCTTCTGCACGCAAACAAGTCCGGATATCGCGGCACAAAAAAAGCGGCCCTGAGGGCCGCTTTCCATTTACATGCCGGCCTGCCAACATCAGCGTCGGCAGGCAAGGGCATCAGCGATGTATCTTGCTTTCGGTACGGTCGAGCACTTGCTCCGGCTGATCCGCTTCTTCTATCGTTTCATTATTGAGTTTTGCGTGCAGACGCTTCTCGTCCAGCTCATTGCTCCATTTGGCAACCACGATGGTGGCCACGCCGTTGCCGATGGTGTTGGTCAGCGCGCGCGCTTCGGACATGAAACGGTCGATGCCCAGAATCAGCGCCAGACCGGCGACCGGCACGTGCCCCACCGCCGACAGCGTGGCCGCCAGCACGATGAAGCCGCTGCCGGTGATGCCCGCAGCGCCCTTGGAGGTCAGCAGCAGCACCGCCAGCAAGGTCAGCTCCTGCGTCAGACTCATGGGGGTGTTGGTGGCCTGGGCGATGAACACCGCAGCCATGGTCAGGTAGATCGCCGTGCCATCCAGGTTGAAGGAATAACCGGTAGGGATGACCAGGCCGACCACGGTCTTCTTGGCGCCCAGGTTTTCCATTTTGGCCAGCATGCGCGGCAACACCGATTCCGACGAGGACGTACCCAGCACGATCAGCAGCTCTTCCTTGATGTACTTGATGAACTTCCAGATGCTGAAGCCGTGGAAGCGAGCGATCAAGCCCAGCACCACGAAGATGAACAACAGGCAGGTCAGGTAGAACGTGCCCATCAGCTTGCCCAGCGACAGCAGCGAGCCGACGCCGTATTTACCGATAGTGAACGCCATCGCGCCGAATGCACCGATAGGCGCCACCTTCATGATGGTGCCCACGACCGAGAACAGCACGTGCGAGATCTTTTCGATGAAGTCGAACACCAGCGTGCCGCGGCCGCCGAACTTGTGCAGCGCGAAGCCGAACAGCACCGAGATCAACAGCACCTGCAAGACGTCGCCCTTGGCGAACGCATCGAACATGCTGGTCGGGATCACATTCATCAGGAACTCTGTCGTGCTGCCCAGTTTGCCCGGTGTGGTGTAGGAGGCGATGCTCTTGGTGTCCAGCGTCGAAGCATCGATGTTCATGCCCACGCCCGGCTGCAGGACGTTGACCAGCACCAGGCCGACCACCAGCGCCAGCGTACTGACCACTTCAAAGTACAGCAGCGCCAGACCGCCGGTCTTGCCGACTTTCTTCATGTCTTCCATGCCGGCGATACCGGTCACCACGGTGCAAAAGATCACCGGCGCGATGATCATCTTGATCAGTTTCACGAAACCATCGCCCAGCGGCTTCATGGCCTCCCCGGTCGACGGATAGAAATGGCCCAGCGATACGCCGATGACGATAGCCACCAGCACCTGAAAATAAAGCGATTTGTACAAAGGCTGCTTTGCCATTTGTTTCTCCATAGACATCAATTTTTTTGCTTGCCTTGGCGGTCATGCGCTGTCAGGCGCCTACCGGCAAACTCCTTGCCGCCGTCGGCTGTGTGTCCGTATCGGTCGGTCTGCCGGAAATACTCCCCCTCCCGGCGCGGGCGCAAGTATGAATCAGAGTGCAGCGCCTTGGTATTGTGGGAAACCACAGCTGCCTGCCACAGCCTCGAACTGTGCACTGCAGCAAAAAACTGCAATTTCCTGCCCTGCCGGCACGCCGCAATTGCAGTAGTTTCGCTATAGTTACGTAAAGCAATAACTTAATGATTCAGGGAAGGATCGAATAGTGCATAACAAATTGCCGGTCACGGTCAGACTGGGCATTCTGGTCGCTGTATTGTGCGCGCTGGTTGCCATGGTGGCCATCCTCGGCATGCGCGGCATGGCCTCCAGCAACGATCGCCTGAAAAGTGTCTATGAGGATCGCACGGTCAGCCTGATCCTCATTTCCAAGGTGCGCGATGCGGTCTATCGCAATCGCGACATCATGGGGCGGGTACTGATGCAAGCCAATCTGCCGACGGAGCAACAACCGGACGATCCGCCAAATCAGGCGCGCCGGCAAAATCCCCTGCTCGGCCAGCTTACCGACATCGATTCCACCCTGCGTCACAACTGGCTGGCCTTTCTGGCGAGCCCGCTGACAGATGAAGAAAAAGCGCTGGCGCATGATTTCTCCGCCAGTCTGGCCGAGTATGAAACGCGCCGCGCAGCGGTGATCAGTGCGCTGAAAGAAGAACACGTGGCCGAAGCCAATGCCCTGTGGCCGCAAACCACGCCCTTGCTGGTGACGCTGTCCAGCCAGTTGGCCGGCCTCGGGCTGTCGCAGGAGCGCGGCACCAAGGCCAGTTATGACGACGCCGTGGCGCAATATCAGCAGGCCTATCATCGCAATCTGCAACTCACCATCGCCGGTCTGGGGCTGGGCATCGCCCTGGCGGTCTGGATCATCGCCGGCCTGCGGCGCGAACTTGGCGGCGAACCGCGCTACGCCGCGCACATCGTGCGGCAGATCGCCGACGGCAATCTGGATGTCGACGTCAAGCTGCGCCGCAACGACCAGTCCAGCCTGCTGTTCGCCATGCACGGCATGCGCCGCCGGCTGGCCGACATCACGCAGCAGTTGTCGATCAGCGCACACTACATGAGCGGCGCCTCGCTGCAGCTGAGCTCTACCGCGCAAGCGTTGGCGCAAGCTTCCAGCGAACAGGCCGCCGCCGTGGAAGAAGCCAATGTCGCCATCGTCAGCATGAGCCACACGATTCAGCAGACCAATGAACATGCACGTCGCACCGACGCGATTGCGCTGGACGCGGCCGACGATGCCGGCCAGAGCGGCTCGGCGATGGAATCCACGGTCGCCGCAATGCGCGGCATCGCGCGCCAGATCACGGTGATCGACGACATCGCCTACCAGACCAATCTGCTGGCGCTGAATGCGGCGATCGAGGCTGCGCGCGCCGGCGATCAGGGACGCGGCTTTGCCGTCGTGGCCGCAGAAGTCAGAAAGCTGGCGGAACGGGCGCAGAGCAGCGCCCATGAAATCAGCATCATCGCCGACGAGAGCGTGACGCTGGCGGAAGAAACCAATACGCTGCTGATGAGCCGCACCGTGCACAAGATCCGCGAAGCCTCGCTGCAGATCAATCAGATCACGCAGGCCTCCACCATGCAGGCCGAGGGTGTACAGGAAATCGGTGCGGCCATGACGCAACTGAATCTGACCACCCAGCGCAATGCCGCTGCATCGGAAGAACTGGCGACGACCGCCGATCTGGTCGCGTCTCAGGCCGAAGAACTGAAAGCGCAACTGAGGTTCTTCCGGATCGGCCCTGAGGATGCGCTGGGCATGAACGGTGAAAGGAAATTCGTGCTGCGCGCCTGAACCAGGCCCGGCCGCAGGCCGCAGCAAGGCTGAGCTTAATCGCCGCAGCAAAAGAAAAAGGCAGAAGATCACTTCTGCCTTTTTTCTGTTTACCTGCCTGTACCCAGTCCAGCCGGTTTCAACCCAGTCGCGCTCGCATCGTCACATGCGCAATGCCCGCTTCCATGAACTCCTCGCCTTCGCGCGCAAAGCCATGCGCCAGATAGAACTTCTCGGCATGGCTCTGTGCATTGAGCACCACTTCGCGGTCGCCGCGCGCGCGCGCCGCCTGCATCAGGGCTTGCAACACCGCACCGCCGACGCCCTTGCCGCGTCCCGGTTTGCGCACCGCCATGCGGCCGATATGGCCGTCCGGCAGCAGACGCCCGGTGGCCAGCGGCGCACCGTCTTCGGCATAGGCCACGGCGTGAACGCAGACGGCATCCATCTCATCCAGCTCAATCTCGGCCGGTACCTTTTGCTCATCCACAAAGACTTCGAAACGAATCGGTTGCGCATGAGCACGCAGCACTTCCCATTGATCGACGACAATTTTCATAGTCCGCTTTTTACCTTTCTTTTATCTCGCTTTTGAGCTGGGACTGCACGCTCATGCCAGCGCATATCCGTACCGGCAAGTCACTCATGATTGAGTTTCTTGGCCAGATCGATGCGCTTGATCAGTTTGAACGTGCCGGTCGCCTTGGCCACCAGCTTGTCCTTGTTCCACAGCTCGGCTTCGCAGAAGCACAAGGTGGTGGAGCGATGGTAGGTACGGCCCTTGGCGACGATGGTTTCGCCCGCCTTGCCGGCCGGCTGCAAAAAGCTGGTGCTCATGTCCACGGTGGCCGAGGATTTGGCGTCCGGCACCCCGGCGCGTGCCGACAGGCCCATCGCCACATCCAGCAGCGTCATGGAAATGCCGCCCTGCGCCACTTGCCAGCTGTTCATGAATTCAGGCTTCAGCAACAGCGACATGACGGCCTGGCTGTCGCCGTAGCTCACGACGTCTACGCCCAGTTCATGCAGATAGGGATTGCCTTCGGCGAATACTTCGGTCAGTGGAATGCTCATCGTTGAGTGGTCTGGAAACCTGCGGGTGAATCTGCGGTGGAAACATGCTGCCCGCCGCCCGGCGCAGTAAAGAAACCGGGGAAACCCGGAAACCGGATGGCGGGCGCGGACGGCTGGCGAATCGGGTAGTAGAAATCAGAGCGCCGGGCGGATTTGACGTGCGCTCGGCGCGCACAGATGAATCTGCTCAGATTTCGTAATCCATGCACTGGCGGCCTTCGCGCACGGCGCCGATGAAAGGCTTGATCGCCACGTGGGTGGGATGCTCCTGATAGGCGTCGAGCGCGGCGCGGTTTTCAAACTCGGAATACAGCACCACGTCGTAAGTCGCTTCCAGGCCGGGCTGCGCCAGCACCGCTTCGAACTTGAGGATGCCCGGCACCACATTGGCACAGCTGTCCAGCAACTCTTTCATCTTGCGGGCGTTGCTAGCCTTGTCGCCGCCTTCGGCCTGTTCTTTCAACTTCCACATCACGATATGCTTCAGCACGGTCTGCTCCGGTTTGAATGGAAAGCCGTAATGATAAGCGAAAGGCGCTGAAAAGTTTGCAGGCAAACCGGTGCCGGCCCGCTCACAGTTCCTTCAGCACCTGCGGAAACGGCGCCCCGCTCTCGCGCAGATTGACTTCGTAAAAGCTCAGGAATTCACCGACAGGCATGGCCTTGGCATACAGCCAGCCTTGCCCGAAGTGCACGCCCTTGTCCTTCAGATACTGCGCCTGCGCCTCGCTCTCTATGCCCTCGGCCACGATCAGCAGATTCAGCGAGCGCGCCATGTCGATGATGTGCGGCGTCACGCTGCTGGTGGCGGAATCGGTGCCGATGGTGTCGACGAAAGACTTGTCGATCTTCAAGGCGTCCAGCGGCAACTGCTGCAGATAGGACAGGCTGGAATAACCGGTGCCGAAATCGTCGATGGCGATGGCATGCCCCATTTCACGGGCGGTGCCGATGGTGGCGCGCGCCGTGTCGACGTCCATGAAGCCGCGCTCGGTGGCCTCCAGCCAGATCTGGCCGGGCTCAATGCCGGTGCCGGCCAGCATGCGGTGCAAGGCCTTCAATGCGCGGCCGTTCTGCATGTCCTGCGCACTGAGATTGACCGCGATATGTAGATCGCGATCGGCCACCAGCATGTCGCGCAGCTCGCGGATCACGATGCGGAATACCTGCTCGGTAATCTGCGAAATCATCTTGTGTTCTTCGGCAATCGCGATGAACAGATCGGGTCTGACCATGCGCCCGTCCGGCCGGCGCCAGCGTATCAGCGCTTCGGCGCCGATGCAGCGCCCGGTTTGCAGCTCCAGAATCGGCTGGTAATGCACCGAGAATTCCTTGCGTTCAATGGCGATGCCCAGCTCGCCCACCATCGACAAGCGGCGCCGCGAAAACCACACCACCAGACCGACGATGATCAGCGCCAGCAACAAGCCCATCGGCAGCAGCAGCATTTGCTCGCGCCGCAATTTTTCCACGATCTTGCTGCGCGGCTCGGTCACCACCACGCTGAAATCCTGACCGCGCGCCATCACCGACAACACTTCGCGATCCATCGCCGGCTGCACTCCGCTCAGCACTTTTTGCACTACCTCAGGCGAGGGCCCATGACGGCTGCTGATCAGTTTTCCGTTGGCGGTCAGCACCGCAATCTGCATCGAAGAATCGAGTTCGATATCGACAAAGCGCACCGGGTCGCTCAGCACATTGTGGCTGCGATAAAAGATGTCGATCATCCGCGTATTCGGACTGGCCATCGGAAAGGTATTAAGCCTCAGCTCCACGCCGTTGCCGAGCACCATATCGGGTGCAGGCAACTCGATGCGCTCCTGAATACGGCCCCAGGATGAGCACTTCAGCGCCAGGTTCCGGAAGTAGCCGATTTCGTCCACCTCGCGCGTGCTGATGGTGGCCGCGCGCATCTGCTGAATGTGTTCCTGGGAACAGGGCTTGACCGCGAGCGTCTGAAAATAACGCAAGGTGTCTTCGATCTGCGCCAGCACCTCCTGCGCATGCTGCAAGCCGGAATGCGCCGTGGCTTCGAGATCGCGCTGCTCCTGCGCCACGGTGCGCGTCCACGCGATATAAAAGGCCAGGCCCAGCGGCAAGATGGCGCCTATCAGGGCCAGCAGTATCGCCGTGCAAATCACTTGCCTGCGGTTCATATCAGCTCCAGAACATTTCCAAAAGGAAATTATTTCATTCGGCCAGGTCTGTGCATAGCCAGAACAAGAATGGAATCAGACAGTTCATTGCCTTAAACACAATATCGCGCGCCGCAAGCAAAACGTTCAGACGCAGAATATAGCCCGCCTGCACTGCAGCGACCAGGCGCAAAATGCAGACAGCGGCCAGTTGAAGAAATCAAGAGCCGAAAGGCGGGCAGGCTTTCAACGCCTGATACAGCGGCGCGCAGGCATCGGCCAGACGTTCCAGGCTGTGTTCCCGCAATTGCATCAGATCGACGCTCTGCGCCTGATCCAGCCCGGCCCAGCGCAGCAGAGCCTGCACCGCCTGCGGCGTATCGAACATGCCGTGCAGATAAGAACCCAGCACCTGACCATCGGCCGAAATCAGGCCGTCGCTATGCAATCCCGGCCCGGCATCGGACGCCTCCAGCAAAAATGCCGCCGAGCCCGAACCTGCCGCCACCGCATCGAAAGCCGGCCCGCTCGATACGCCCATGTGGATTTCATAGCCGCTGACCGGCACCGCCTGGCCTTGGTCGTCCAATGCAAAACGGCCGCACACCTGGCGCAGCGCCTTGTCACGCGTGAGTTCGGTGTGCATGTCCAGCAAGCCCAGTCCGGCGGTTTCGCCCGCCGCACCTTCCACCCCATGCGGATCGGCGATGGTCTGGCCCAGCATCTGAAAGCCGCCGCAAATGCCGATCAGCTTGCCGCCGTAGCGCAGATGGCGGCGAATCGCTGCCGGCCAGCCCTGCGCCTGCATCCACGCCAGATCGCCGCGCGTATTCTTGCTGCCGGGCAGAATGATCAGGTCGGCGGCGGGAATCGGCTGCCCCGGCCCGATGAATCTGAGATCGACCTGCGGATGCGCTCGCAGCGCATCGAAGTCGGTATGGTTGCTGATGCGCGGCGGCGTCGGCACCACGATGCGGAAGCTGCCGCTATCGCTCTGGCCGGACTGGATTGCATCTTCCGCATCCAGATGCATTCCGTGCAGATAGGGCAGCACCGCCAGCACCGGTTTGCCGGTACGCTGTTCCAGCCAGTCCAGCCCCGGTTGCAGCAGGCTGAGGTCGCCGCGAAAACGATTGATGACGAAGCCGATCACGCGCCTGCGCTCGCTCTCGGACAGGCAATCCAGCGTGCCGGTCAGATGCGCGAAGACGCCGCCGCGATCGATGTCGGCCACCAGAATCACCGGGCAATCAACGGCCTCGGCGAAGCCCATGTTGGCGATGTCGCGTGCGCGCAGATTGATCTCCGCCGGACTGCCGGCACCCTCCACCATCACGCAGCGATACTGCGCGCGCAGACGCTGGTAAGACTCCAGCACCGCCTGCATGGCCTGCGTCTTGTAGCGATGGTAGTCGCGCGCATTCATGTCGGCGCGCACCTTGCCGTGCACGATGACTTGCGCACCGGTGTCGCTGGACGGTTTCAGCAGCACCGGATTCATGTCGGTATGCGGCGCGATACCGGCCGCCAGAGCCTGCAGCGCCTGCGCGCGGCCGATCTCGCCGCCGTCGCTGGTCACCGCGCTGTTGAGCGCCATGTTCTGCGGCTTGAACGGCGCCACGCTGATGCCGTCGCGCTTGAGCAAGCGACACAAGGCAGCCACCAGCGTGCTCTTGCCGGCATCCGAGGTGGTGCCCTGCACCATCAGCGTATGAAATGGAAATTCCGGAGAAAACTCGTCCGGCAAATCGTCCGGGGAAGGGATTGCGCTCATGCCGGGCACCTTGCGAAGGCCTGCGCCAGCGCCTGCTCCAGCTTATGCCAGCCGGCTTCATCCGCGGGTAGCCCCAGCCGGATGCCGCCGGCGCCGCGCGTGAACAGGCGCACCCACACGCCCTGCTCTGCCATCGCCGCATGAAACTGCGCCGCCTGCGGCTGCAGCCACCATTGATACAGCGCGCTGCCGCTGCTATGCGCGCCGTGTTGACTCAGCATGGCTTGCAGACGTTCGCCGTCCTCCAGCAAACGGGCCCGCGTGCGCTGCTGCCAGTCCAGGTCGCGCAAGGCGCTCAACCCGATCTGCTGCGCCGGCCCGCTGACCGACCACGGCCCCAGCCATTCGGCCAGCTTGTCGAGGAGCTCTTCGTGCGCAGCGATAAAGCCCAGACGCACGCCGGCCAGACCGAAAAACTTGCCGACCGAGCGCAGCACGATCAGGCCGGCTTGCGCAGTATGCGCAGCCACGCTTTGCTGCGGCGTGGTGTCGCCGAAGGCTTCGTCCACCACCAGCCAGCCGCGGCTGCCATCGGCGGCCGTACGCGCCTGCAAGCGCTGCGCCCATTGCAGCAATTGCTGCGGCGCTACGCGGGCACCGGTCGGGTTGTTGGGATTGCAGACCACCAACACATCGCAGTCGTCCAGTTGTGCATCCAGCTCGGCATAGGCCACTTCACGCATGTCGTGCCCGGCCTGCGCCCAGCGATGCGCGTGCTCGGCATACGCCGGCGCCGCCACGATCACGCGCGAGGATCGACCGCCATTGGCCTGCAGACGCAATTGCGGCAAGGCCTGGATCGCAGCCTGCGTACCGGCCACGGCCAGCATGCGCGGTGCGCCGTAATAGGCGCAGGCCGCGGCCTCAAGTTCGGCGCTGTGCTCCGGCAAGCGATGCCAGGCATCGCCGGCCAGCAGCGGCGCCGGATACGGCTGCGGATTGATGCCGGTGGAAAGGTCCAGCCATTGTGCGCGCGGCCGGCCATACGCTGCGACCGCGTCATTCAGATTGCCGCCGTGTTCAAGCATGTAACAACTCCAGAATCGTAGCGATGAGCACCACCGCGGTCAGCCACAAGGCCGCGGTTTTGGCGACCAGCTTCCAGGCGCGCACGATGTCGCGCGCGGTAGCTTCGGCGCCGCTGCCCAAGGGCGGCCGATGCTCCACTTCGCCGTCGTATATCGCCGCGCCGCCCAGTTGCAGCTCCAGCGCGCCGGCCCCGGCCGACATCACCGGGCCGGCATTCGGGCTGCTCCAGGCCGGCGCCTGCGTACGCCAGCACTGGCGCGCCAGACGCCAGTTGCCGAGCAAGGCATAAGAAAACGCCGTCAGCCGCGCCGGCACCCAGTTCAGGACATCGTCGATGCGTGCGGCGGGACGACCGAACAGCAAAAAGCGCGGCGTGCGATAACCCCACATCGCATCCAGCGTGTTGGACAGGCGAAACAGCAAGGCGCCCGGGCCGCCCGCCATCAGAAACCAGAACAGTGTGCCGAACACCGCATCGTTACCGTTCTCCAGCATCGATTCGACCCCGGCCTTGGCCAGATCGGATGGCTCGGCGTTTTCGGTATCGCGGCTGACGATGTAGGAAGTCAGCGTGCGCGCCCGCGCCAGATCGCCGGCCAGCAAGGCGCGCGCAATCGGCAGGCAATGGTCGCGCAGACTGCGCAGACCGATACAGAAATACAGCAGCAGCGCATGCAACAGCAACGCCAGCGTCCACGGCAATTGCGCCAGCAGCCAGGCCGTCGCCAATGTCAGCGGCAATACCGCCAGCGCCCATGCCAGCAGGCCGCGCAACAGATCCTTGGCCCCCGCTTGCGCAGACTCCGGGTGCAGGTTGAGGCGTGCCTCCAGCCAGTTCGCCAGACGCCCGAAGCCGACCAGCGGATGCCAGCGTCGCGTTTCACCTAGCATCAGATCGAGCACCAGCCCCAGCGCCATCAGCGCAGCCAGCAGCGGCAGGCTCAGCTGACTCAGCACGGTGCGCCTTTCAGCGTCAGCGGCAGGCCGGCGGCCACCCATTGCACGCGCTCGGACCTCGCGGCCACCGCCTGATTCAGACGCCCGGCCTCATCCACGAACCAGCGCGAAATCGCGCCCTGCGGCACGATGCCCATGCCGACTTCATTCGACACCATGATCACCTCGCCGCGCGCCTGCGCCAGCGCGTCGAGAAAATCCGCACGTTGCTCGGCAAATGCGGCCGGCGGATCGACGCGGCCGATCTCCGGATACTCGCGCTCAATACCGTCGGCGAACAGCAGATTGGACAGCCACACGGTGAGGCAATCGATCAGCACCACCTTGTCTGCGCGGGTATGTTCACGCAACGCCGCGCCCAGATTCATCTTCTCTTCCAGCGTGCTCCAGTGCGCGCCATGCTGCGCACGCTGTTCGCGATGCAGGCGAATCCGCGCCGCCATTTCGGCGTCGCCTGCAGCGGCCGTGGCGATGTAGATCACCGGCTTGCCGGCGGCCTGCGCCAGCGCCTCGGCATGCGCGCTCTTGCCCGAGCGCGCGCCGCCGAAAACCAGCGTGCGCTGCGGCCGATCAGGATTGGCAATGTTCTGCGTCATGTTTCACCCAACTGATTCTTGTCCGCAGCCGGCTCGAAGGCTGCGCCCCAGCGATCCTGATACAGCAGATCAGACAAGGCCTGGCGCCGGGCCCAGGCCTGCTGTTCCAGCATCGGTTTTTCATAGAAGGCGGCCACATGGCCGAGGCAGATCACCGCCACCGGCTGCGCGCCGTCGGGCATATCGAGCAAAGTCGCCAGCGCACACGGGTCAAACAACGAAACCCAACCCATGCCCAGACCTTCGGCGCGCGCCGCCAGCCACATGTTCTGCAGCGCACAGGCCAGCGAAGCCAGATCCATCTGCGGCAGGGTGCGACGGCCGAACACATGTTCTTCGCGTCTATCCATCAGCGCCGCCACCAGCAGCTCGCCGCACTCGCGCACGCCTTCCACTTTCAAGCGCATGAATTCGTCTTCGCGCTGCTGCAAGGCCTGCGCCGTCAGCACGCGCTCCTGCTCGACCAGCGCGTGGATGCGCGTGCGCAATCCAGGATCGGCAATGCGGATGAAACGCCAGGGCTGCATGAAGCCGACGCTGGGCGCCAGATGCGCGGCCGCCAGCAGACGCTGCAACAACTCCGGCGCCACCGCGTCGGGCAGGAAATGGCGCATGTCGCGGCGCTCGGCGATGCTGCGATAGACGGCGTCGATTTCGGGCTGGCTGTAGCGATGCACGGCTTGCTTCATGATGGGAGGACGCCTCCGAACAGTTGCGCAGCGGTCCGTGGGGCCGATGCAAAATAGGCGTGCAGATAGCTTGCGCAGAGGCCGCGCAGGCGATACACCGCCTCGCCGGCCGAGGTATCGAACAGGCGCTGACCGGTGGCTGCCGGCGTCAGCGCGATGCTGCTGCGCGAGTAATGAAAAGTGTGACAGCGCAGTGCTTCTTGCCCGGCTTCGGGCAGACTGAAAGATTGATAACCGAGGCCTTGCAAACGCGTCTGCATCTCGGCCGTGCCGGGCAGCAGGCCGCACATTTCAGCCGTCTGGCCGTGCTTGTCGGTCAGCGAATTCAGCAAATAAAGCATGCCGCCGCATTCGGCGTAAATATGTTTTCCCGCTTCGAAATGCGCGCGCAGCGCAGCCTGCATCGCGCGATTGTCCTGCAGCGCCTGCAAATGCAATTCGGGATAGCCGCCCGGCAGATACACGGCATCGGCGTCCGGCACGGCGGCATCGCTCAGCGGCGAGAAAAAACGCAAGTGCGCGCCTTGTGCCTGCAACCAGTCCAGATTGGCCTGATAAATGAAGGAGAATGCGGCGTCGCGCGCGATGGCGATACTGCGGCCGGCCAGCAATCGGCCGGCGTCGGCTGGTGGGGGCATCGCATCAAAAGACAGAACTTCGGGCAATTGCGCCAGCGGTGTTTCCTGCAGTTGCGCGGCCAGCGCCGACAGGCGCAGATCCAGATCCGCCACTTCGGCGGCCGGCACCAGACCCAGATGCCGCTCAGGCAAGCTGAATTGCGCCTGACGCGGAATGCAGGCCAGCAAGGGCATGTGCGCGCTATCCATGCCCTGTTGCAGCATCTGCGCGTGACGCTCACTCCCTACGCCATTGGCCAGCACACCGGCAAAACTTAAACCGGGACGCGCACGATAACTCGCCAGGCCGTGCGCCAATGCCCCCATGCTTTGCGCCACGCCCGCCGCATTGATCACCAGCAGCACCGGCATCCCCAGCAAGGCCGCCAGATCGGCGCTGCAAGGCGCGCCGTCGTACAGGCCCATGACGCCCTCGATCAGGATCAGATCGGCCTCTTGCGCCGCCTGTTGCACCAGCGCGCGGCAATGTGCGGCGCCAGCCAGCCACAGATCGAGCTGATACACGGGATGGCCGCTGGCACGCTCCAGCACAGTCGGATCGAGAAAATCGGGGCCGGTCTTGAATACCCGCACGCGGCGTCCCTGCTCGCGATGCAGACGCGCAATGGCGGCAGTCACCGTGGTCTTGCCATGCCCGGAACCCGGCGCGCTGATGAACAGCGCCGGGCAGCGCCGGGCGCCGGACGGTTCTGCAGAAGATGCTGCAAGCGATGGCAAGGCCGGCGAGGACATCAGAACTCCACGCCCTTCTGCGCCTTCACGCCCTGCTCCTTGTAAGGATGCTTGAGCGGACGCATCTCGCTGACCAGATCGGCCTGCTCGATCAGCGCCTCCGGCGCATGTCGGCCGGTGATGACGATGTGCAGCATCTCGCGGCGGCCGGCGAAGGTTTTCAGTACCTCGTCCAGATCCAGATACTGGTATTTGAGAACGATGTTGAGCTCATCCAGTATCACCATGTCGTAGGACGGATCGGCGATCATGCGCCTGGCTTCTTCCCAGCCGCGCGCGGCGGTGCGCATGTCGGCGTCGCGATCCTGGGTATCCCAGGTGTAGCCTGCACCGACCACGTGAAAATCGCAGTTGGCATGGCCGCCGAGAATGTCGCGCTCGGCGCTGTGCAGCGCGCCCTTGATGAACTGCACCACGCCCAGCTTCATGCCATGCCCGAGGATGCGCAGGCCCATGCCGAAAGCGGCGCTGGATTTGCCCTTGCCGGTGCCGGTGTTGACGATCAGCAGGCCCTTCTCTTTTTGCGCGGCGGCCTTCTTCTTTTCAAAGCCTTCCTTGTGACGCTGGGTCATGCGCTTGTGCGATTCCGGATCGGTCTTCATCTGCATTCCTTGTGATGTTTCTGCCTGGGTATGTCGTTCATTGCTGCTCATTGCGCCTTACTGCCACTCCGTGCCGGTCATCTCGCTCAGCAAAGCCGCCACCTTGTTGCGGCTGGGGTGGTAGCCGATGAACACCAGCTCGGAAGCCGTGCCGCTCTGAGCGTCCTGATGCTCTTCCACGCTGTCCAGATTCACGCGCGCGCGCACGCCCTGCACCAGCAGCCGCCGCGCGCCTGCGCAGCGTACGAAACCCTTGGTGCGCAAGATGGGTTCGGCGCGCGCCGCTTCGGTCAATGCCAGCCGCAGGCGATCTTCGGTTTGTGGTGCGCGGCTGCGCAGCGTGAACGACAACCAGCCCGGATCCTGCTCATGAAAATGCTTGTGCGTACTCAGGCCATGGCTGTGCGCAGCCAGGCCGGAATGGCTGTGTCCGTTGAACAGGCGCTGATCGGCCAGGACGGAAGCTTGCGGCCCCGGCATGCGCGGCAACGGCGTGTAGCTGTGCTGATGCGTACCCTGCGAGGCCTGATGCAGACGCAGGCCCAGCGCCAGCCGGATATCCAGCTGCGCCTCGTAAGCCAGCTCCAGAAAGCGCACATTCGGGGCGCACTCGCGTACCCGCGTTTCGGCTTGCAGCAACTGATCTTCTTGCAGTGCATCGATCTTGTTCAGCACCACCACGTCGGCAAATTCCAGCTGCTGCGCAAACATGGCGGCCACGGCCTGACCGGCGGTGGGCGGCGCATCGGCCCCCAATACGTCGACATCACCGAAGTCGCCGGCCAGCATCAGCGGCGTATCGACCACCGCCAGCGTGGCGTCGAGAATGAAATGAGGCGCCAGCACATCGCTTTGCAAGGCTTCCATCACCGCCGTCGGCAAGGCCAGCCCCGAGGTCTCGATCAGCACGTGATCGATCTGCGCGCGGCGCGCGGCAATCGCCAGCATGGCCGGCACGAAATGCTCGTCGTCGCCGTAAGCGATCAGCCCGTAAGGGAAATCCTGAATCTGCACCACCGTCTTTGCCCGGGCGCCATCCGGCGTCGCCCGCAACAGGTCGCCGTCGATCGCCACCTCGCCGAACTCATTGATCAGCAAGGCCAGCCGGCGCGCCTGCCGCTTCTGCACCAGACCGCGCAACAAGGTGGTCTTGCCGGCGCCGAGAAAGCCGGTCACCACCGTCACCGGGATCGGCGGCCGCGCGTACAGCTTGTCATCGGGGGTGTTGATACTCATCGCCCTGTCCTCAGCGTGCCAGCCATGCTTCGATGCAGTGCTGGGCCTGCCCGAAGTCCTGCGCCAGATGCGGATAGTCCAGCGGCGGGCGCTGCACCGTCAGCAGCGCAATACCCAGCGCGCGCGCGGCATCGGCCTTGGCGCGATAGCCGCCGGCGGCGCCGGAATCCTTGGTGACCACGCAATCGATCTGCCAGTCCTGCCACAAGGCCTGATTGAAGGCTTGCGAAAACGGCCCCTGCATGGCGCAGATGCGATCACGGGGCACGCCCAGATCGAGCGCGCGCTGGATGAACTCAGGCTCGGCCGTGACGCGCACGAACCATTCGCAGTGTTCCGCGCCCGGCGCACGCAGGAAGCCGGCCAGATCCTTGGAGCCGGTCGCCAGAAAGATGCGGCGGCCGCGCGCCATGGCCTGGGTGGCGGCATCCTCCATCGAGGCGCACAGCACTTGCCCGGGATCGGCGACAGCAGAGGATGGCAATTCGCTGGCGCGTTCATAGCGCAGATAGGGAATGCCCAGTTCCTGCGACAGCGCCATCAGTTGCTGCGACATCTGGGTCGCAAACGGATGGGTCGCATCCAGCAGCACGCGCGCCCCGCTGCGCGCCAGCGCCTGCCGCCGCGCTTCCACGCCCTGACGCCCGGCCCAGACGGTAACGCCCGGACAATCCTGCTGCGCCAGCTCACCGCCGTATTCGGTGGCAGCGGACACCACCACCGGAATGGCCGGCAATTGCGCGGCAAGCTGGGCCGCCAGTGCATTACCGTCGCTGGTGCCGGAAAACACCCAGACCGCGCCGGCCGGCAAATCATCGACGGACCCGGCCAGTCTGGCGTCGTTGCCGGCCTTGCCGGCATTGACCGTAAGCTGCGACGCAGCCTCCGGCGAGCGCCAGTCGTTATAACCGCGCGGCGTGAAAATGAAGCCGCGCTTTCTTTGCGTGAAGCGATTGCCGATGACGATGCTGGTCAGCATGTCGAACTGCAGGCCCGGCAATTCGTCGAGCCGGTGTATCGAGACATTCTGGCCCGGCCGATAGGCATTGCGCACCACGCCGCACAGCGTATGCGGGGCCTTGTGCTCCAGCATCAAACTGAGGATGCGGTACACGCCCTCTTGCCGGCCGGCGCTTTGCACGTTGTACAGCACCGCCGCCAGATCGGCCTGCGCGATGTGGCTGGCGCGCTGTTCTATCCACTCCCAGGGGCACAGCAGATTGGACAGGCTGAGCGTGGCGAAATCATGCGACAGCGGCGAACCCAGCAGCGAGGCGCAGGCATTGGCCGAGGTCACTCCGGGGATGACATTGACCTGGTAGGTATCGTCTTCCGCCATCTCGTCGAAGGCCAGGGCCGCCATCGCATAGATGCCGATGTCGCCGCTGGAGATCAGCGCCACACGCTTGCCGGCGCGCGCCTGCGCAATCGCCAGCAAGGCGCGTTCGCGTTCCTGCGTCAGCGGCGGCGTGTGAATTTCCTTGCCTTCGATATGCGGCGCGATCCAGCGCAGATACAACTCGTAGGCCACGATCACTTCACTGTCGCGCAGCGCCTCGACCGCGCGCGGCACGATCAGATCGTCGAAGCCGGGGCCGACCGAGACCAGATTCAACACGCCGGTCCTTATATGCGTGGTGGTTTGTGGTGCGCCATGCTGGCTGATTTCATTCATGCTTCATCATTTCTTGGTCAATACTGCTTTTGTCATTCGTCGTCGCTTGCTCACGATGAGCCGGGCGCTGCCGATCAGTCCTCAGATGCATCCCACTCCGCGCGGTCTTCGACGATTGCCACGGTCACGCCATCCAGCGCGGTCTTCTGCAGCAGCAGACGGCCACGCGGACTGGCGATCAGCGCGCAGGGCTCGCACACGCCATCGACACCGACGTTCTTGCGCACCCACTCCGAGGGCTGCGTGACCCAGCCGCGCGCGGCCACGTTGGCGCTGGCAATCACCCGCAAGGGCAAATCATGCGCACTGCAAAATGCCAGCAGACCGGCTTCGTCGGCCTTGAGATCGATGGTCGCGACCTCGCGCACCTGCTGCAGTCCCTGCATGCCGCCCAGCTGCAGCGCATGGTGCACGGCCTCGCTCACCTGCTGCGCACTGACGCCGCGCCGGCAGCCAATGCCCAGCGTCAGCGGCTTCAGCGCTTCCGTCGCAGTGGTCACCACCGGCTGCGCGCCGGTGATGTTGGCGATGCGATAGGCCAGCAGATTGGCGCCGCCTTCGTGCCCGGCCAGCAGCGAGATGGCGAAGCGTCCTGCCTCGTCCAGCACCACCAGCGCCGGATCGCTGCGCTTGTCCTGCGGCAGGCCGTCCAGAAAACGCACCGCGATGCCGCTGGCGGCGATCATGATCCATTGCCGGTGGCGGCGATACACGAGGGCAAACTGCTCGCGCTGCGACGGCACTGCTTGCGCCGTGTCGGCTTGCGCTTGCTGATCGCCCGTCTGCAGCCATGGCCGGTAGATGACGCCGCCCAGTGCCGTCTGCAAGCGCAGGCCCAGCGCTTCGCTGTCGGCGCGCACCAGCCAGATGCCGGGAGCGTCGCCTGCGGGCGATGGCAGGATCACGCTCATGACTGTGCAGCGCCCTTGTCGGCACCATCTGCTTCAGCCAACTCAACCTCTTCAGCCAACTCAGCGCCGCCCTTGTTCTTCTTCACCACGCGGAACAGGTGGGTGAAGTCCTTGGAGTACAGGCTGGATTCGGCCAATTGCTCCTTGTCCAGCGCCGCACCGACCAGCATCATGGTGGTCAGATTCCATTCTCCGCGCTTGTTCTCGTCCAGCACCTTGTCCAGCGTGCCCTGATAGATGCGCTGCTCCGGCCAGCTGGCGCGATACACCAGCGTCACCGGTGTCTGCGGCGGGTAATGCAGCAGCAGATCGTTGACGATCTTTTTCAGATGCGGGCCCGACAAAAAGATGCACATGGTGGAGCGATGCTGCGCCAGCTCGGCGATGGCTTCCGACTCCGGCACCGCCGAAGCGCGGCCCGAGACGCGCGTCAGAATCACCGTCTGCGACACTTCCGGCTTGGTCAGCTCGGCCGCCACCGCCGCCGCCGCCGCCGTGAACGAAGACACGCCGGGCACCACTTCATAGGCGATGCCCAGCGCATCCAGGCGACGCATCTGCTCGGCGGTGGCGCCGTAAATCGCCGGATCGCCCGAGTGCAGTCGCACCACGTCGATACCGGCCGCCTGCGCGCGCTGATAGCAGGCTTGCTGCTGCTCCAGATCAAGCTGGGCGGTGTCGATCAGCTCGGCGCCGGGCTTGCAATGTTCCAGCATGGCGGTCGGCACCAGCGAGCCGGCATACAGCACCATGTCGACCTGGCCCAGCAGGCGCGCACCGCGCAAGGTGATCAGATCAGGAGCGCCGGGACCGGCGCCGACAAAATAAACCTTCATGGCTGATGCCTCTTTTCAATTGCGTTCTTGCGGATCAGCAGCGTCGCCAGATAGCCGCTGGCCTGCTCCGCATCCAGTTGTGCCAGTCCCGACTGCAGCACCTCGCCGGGCAAGCCGATGCGGCGTGCAAAAGCACAGTGGGCGGCGATGCCCATCTCGTTCAGCAAGGCCAGCACCCAGGACAGACGCTCGCCGACCTTCATCAGCACCACGATGTCATGCGTCTCGATCTCGCGCCGCAGTTCCGTCGCTTCATCCGGGCACGGCAGAATCAGGGTGCGCTCCTTGCCGACGCCCAGCGGCCAGTGCAAGGCCGCCGCTGCTGCCGCGTAGCTGGTGATGCCGGGGAAGGTCTTGCACACGCAGGCCGGCAACAGATCGCGCACTGCCGCCAGCACATAGCCGTAGGTCGAGTAGGTCAGCGTGTCGCCGATGGTGAGATAGGCCAGCGCTTTGCCGGCCTGCAACTCTGCCGCCAGTTCCTGCGCCAGTCCGGCGTAGTGGCTGCGCAGCACGTCGCGATCCGGATCCATGTTGAACTCGATTTCGCGCAGACGGCTGCAGTCGAAGTCTATGCCTTCCAGACATTGCAAGGCCACCGACTGCGCGGCGCCCCGCGCACGCGGCAGGTAAATCACATCGGCCGCGCGCAAGGCGGCCAGCGCCGCCAACGGCAGATAGGCCGCCGGCCCGGGGCCGACGCCGATGCCGGTGAGCGTGCCCAGGCCCGGCTTGGCAGTGGTTTCAATTACGGTCATTCAACATCCTCTTCATTCGTCCCGGCAGCATCTTCAGCTGCTGCCGCTGCATTCAGTTTCATTGCCGCCGCGCTCTCGGCGCCCAGCAAAGCGCCATCCAGATCGAACAGCCTCACTTCGACCCTGTCCACATTCGGCAGGCGTTGCTGCGCCAGCGCGGCGATGCGCTGCTCGATCTCCAGCCACAGCGCGCGCGAGCGTTCGGCGCTCTCGGCGCGCACCTGATCGATGATCGCTTCGACCGTGTTGGCGGCACGCATGGCATCCAGCGTCGCCGCATCGAACAGCGCCTGACCTGCCGCATCGCGCAGCGCTGCCGCCACCTCGGCGACGCCGCCCATGGCCATATTGCTCTTGCCGGAATGCGTGTCCCAGCTGCCGTCCAGCACCTTGGCCAGCTTGCCGGGATGCCCCGCCAGCCACAGCACCGGCAGCCGACGCGCCTGCTCCTGCAGCGCCTGCTGCGTGAAGTCCAGCGCATCGCCCAGAAAATTGGCGATCTGCACGCTGCGCTTGTCCGGCAGGCCAAGCACCGAGGACACGAAAGTACGTCCGATCTTGCCCGGCAGATAAGCCACACCCTCCTGCACCTCCCTGCAATCGGCCAGCGCCACGCGGATATACACTTCTATCGACGCAATCCAGGATGCCATCGACATCGGTTCGACGATGCCCGAGGTGCCGAGTATCGAAATGCCGCCGACGATGCCCAGACGCGGATTGAACGTCTTCTTCGCGATGATTTCGCCGTCGCGGCAACCCACTGCGATATCGAAGCCCTGCTCCAGCCACGCCATCTGAGCAGCCCCATCGGCGTCTTTTTGCAAGGGCAGCAGTTCCAGCAAGACTTCGCTCACCGCCTGCCGCATCATCTTGCGCGGCACCGGGTTGATCGCCGGTTCGCCCACGGCCACCCGCAAGCCCGGTAAGGTCGCGATGCCGACGCCTTGCGCTGCGATAAAGCGCAATTGTCCGCTGTCATTGCGCCGCAGCTCTGCGAAGATGGTGGCGCCGTGCGTGTTGTCCGGATCGTCGCCGCCGTCCTTCAATACCTCGGCGCGCACCATACCATCGCCGACTGCTTCGACACCCTGAATCGGCACCAGCAAAAAATGCAGCCCGTCAGGCAGGCTGACCTCGGTCTGTTCCACCCACATGCCGCCCAACAGCAAATACAAGGCCGCGCGCACCGCCGCCGTGGCGCAACTGCCAGTACTACGGCCACGTCGCAGACCGTTGGGCGCCAGCACGTTCAGGTCGTACTCGGCGCGCTGCAAGTCGCTGCCGGCGGCGCTGTTCACTGAGCAACTCCGGACGGCAAACCACCCATGTTTTGTTCGGCGGCCGACTCGATCTCATCGGCGATGCCGTTGACGGCGTCGATCATCAAGGCATTCACCACGCTGGCGGCCCAGGGCGAACCGCCGCGCGTGCCGGCATTGGTGATGCGCGGCACCTGCAGGCAACGTTTCAGATCATCCTTGCTTTCGCGCGTGCCGACGAAACCGACCGGCAGGCCGATCACCAGTTGCGGCCGCCAGCCGTGTTCGCGTATCAGTCGCGTGGCTTCGGTGATCGCAGTCGGCGCATCACCGATGGCCAGCACCATGTCGTTGCCGAACTTCTGCCAGGCGCGCCGGATGCCCGCGGCCGAACGCGTGATCTGCTGGGTCTGCGACATCAGATGCGATTCTGGATCGTGCACGCCGCACCAGGTTTCGATGCCGAGCTGCTCCAGCAGCGCGCGCTTGAGCCCGGTCTGCACCATGGTGACGTCGGTCACCACCCGCTTGCAGCGCAGCAGCGCACGCATGCCGGACGCCACCGCGCCGCCGGAAAAATAGATTTCATCGGCCACGGCAAAATCGCCGCTGGTATGCACCAGGCGCTGCAGGATAGTCAGATGCGCCGGCGGAAACGGCGCCCAGTCGCGACCGGCAGCGATGATCTCGAAGCTTTCCTTCTCGATAGGATGCGGCACGTAGCGGCCGCTGTCAGGAGTGGGTGCTGCAACCGCCTGAACTGCTGCCGCACCAGCGTTCTCCTTGGCCAGCAGATTGCGCACCTGCAAATGATGTGCGCGCTGCGGCTCGCCTACTTGCTGCTCGAAGCCGACGATCTGCACCCGGTATTTGCACAGGCTGCAATTCATCGCGGCGCGCCCTTCAAAGGCTTCGCGCGCGCGCTCCAGCATGACGTCGGCGACATGCGCGTGCACGCCGAGATAGCCGGCCGATAAAACTTCCACGCCCTGATGTTCTTCGCGCAGACGCTGTTGCAATTCCTCGGCCGCGGCATAGATGCGCTTGACCAGCACGCCGTCGAACAGGAAGAACGGCAGCACGATCAGCCGCGCATAACCTTGCTGCGCGGCCGCGCGCAAGCCGTCGGACACCAGCGGCCGGGCGGTGCCGGAATAGCAGACCTGCACGCCGCCGAAACCCATGCCTTCTTCCAGCATGCGCGCCAGTTTGGAAATTTCGCTGTTGGCGTCGGGGTCGGTGGTGCCGCGCCCCACCAGCACCAGACAGGTTTCGTCGCGGCGCACCAGCACCGCCGATTGCGCCTCGGCTTCCACCACGCGCTGCTGCGCCAGTTGCAGCAACAGCGGATGCAGATCCATGGGCGCGCCGAAATGGAAATCGACAGCGGGATAAGTCTTCGCCAGCGCCAGCAATTCGGCCGGCATGTCGTTCTTGGCATGACGCGCGCCCAGCAGGACGCCGGGCACCACCACGATGCGCCGTGCGCCTTGCGCCACTTCGGCGGCTGCGGCCTCAGCGATGGTCGGTGCCGCAAATTCCAGGTAACCGTGACTCACCGGGCGAGCGCCGGCACGTGCACGCACCAGTTGCACCAGCGCCTCGAATTCGCGCAAGGCATCCGGATCACGGCTGCCGTGGCCGGCAATCACGATGCTGTAGCTGTCCGGCTGGCTGGCGATGCCGCTCAGGCTGACCGCCGTAGCGCCTGCGGCTGGCGAATTTAACCCGGCTGCCATGCGCCCTCCTTGTGCGTTGGCTCGATCTGGCTGGCCATCGGTGCGCGGGTACGGATCAGCATGATGCTCATGTCGCTGAACTCCTGGTCGGCGCAATCTGCCAGCGTGCCATGCCATTCAGCTTCGCTGCGGGTCAGGTTTTCCCACACTTCGGTCGGATGATCGGGCGCGACGCCTTGCTGCAGCAGATACGCGGCGATGTGGCGCGGCATGAAAGAACGCGCGGCATCCCAGGGACAAGGAATCACGATGGCGTTGCGGCCGTCGTTGAGCACGTGTACCAGATGGCGCTTGAACGGTTCCAGATCGCCGCGACGATGGAAGGTGATGAAGGTGGTTTCGTCGAAACAGACCTTGGCGCGCGAGGCCAGAATCTGCGCCGAGGAAATGCCCGGCAAGGTTTCCACCGCATGGCCGCAGGCGCGCTCGACGCGCTCCAGATACTGGAAGCCGCTGAAGTGAATATCGCCCATGAACACCACTACACAGCGCTTGCCGGCATGGTGTGCGGCGGCCACGATATCGAGTTTTTCGACCTGATCGCGATAGCCCATCAGCACGACCTCGGCGCTTTCCGGGATCAGGCTCTGCACCACGTCCACCACGGCATTGAAGCCGGCCACGACGTCGGCGTTGCGGATCAGTTCGGCCCCGCGCATGGTCAGGTAAGCGACATCGCCTGGTCCGGCGCCGATGCATATGATCATTTTATTTCCTTGAATTCTGTTGATGGTTTGAACGGCAGGAGCGCTGCGCTTATTTGCCCAGCTGGCTGCGCACCGTCAGCGCCAGCGACTCTGCGCTCAGTTGTTCCAGTGTCAGGTATTGCGCGCCCATGGCCTCCGCCAGTTGCGCCGCGCGCCCCAGCCGCAGATAACCGGCTTCGGTATCCAGCACCAGCGCCGGCACGCCCTGCGCACCGATGCGTTGCGCCAGCGCCTGCGTCTGCCGCCAGGGATCGGCATCGCTGCCGCCCAGTTCGCCACAGGCGACGTTGGCCTTGCCGTCGCTCAGCAATACCAGCAAAGGCGGCGCGTCGTTGGCGGCGGCCTGCTGCAAGGTCTCCAGCGCCAGCGCCAAAGCATGCGGCAAGGGCGTGCGACCGCCGGTCGGCAGCTCGCGCAGGCCCTGCTCGGCCAGATCGACGCTGCGCGTAGGCGCCAGCAGCAACTCGGCGCGTTCGCCCCGGAAGGCAATCACGGCCACCTGATCGCGCCTCTGATAAACGTCGGTCAGCAAGGCCAGCACCGCGCCCTTGACCGCCTCCATACGACGCTGCGCCGCCATCGAGCCGGAGGCGTCGACCACGAACAGGATCAGATTGGCGCTCTTGCCGGCCCGCACCTGACGATGCAGATCAGTGCGCGCCACTTCGATATGGCCGCTCTCATTGAGGTCGCCGTTGAGCGCGCTGCGCACCACGGCGCTGCGCAGCGTGGCGCCCACGGCCAGCCGATCCGGATTGCTGTCCGGCACGGCGCGCACCATGCTGCCGCGCGCGACGTCGTGCACGCTGCTGCGACGACCGGCATGCGCCGTCTGTGCGGCGATGCTCTGCTGCGCGCTGTCGACGCTGATCTTGCGCACCGTGCCTGGCGCGACGGCGGCGAACACCTGAGTTCCTGCTGCGGCGTCGGAGTCATCCTGTTGCACTGCGGGCTGCTGCTCTCCTGAGCCTTCGCCGGTGTCCTGTTCCTGCTGATTTTGCTGATTTTGTGTGGGCGGTTGCGGCGGCGGCGCTTCGCCTTGCTCTTGCTGATTCTGCTGAGTCTGCTGCTCCTGCATCAGCTCATCCAGCTTGTCCTGATCCAGCCCCGGTTGCTCGAAGGGCTTGCGGCGGCGGCGATGCGGCAGCACCAGTTGGGCGGCATCGCGGATGTCGTCCGGCGTCACCTGATCGCGGCCGGCCAGCGCCGCGAAGGCGCGCGCGGTCTTGTGCATCACGATGTCGGCACGCAGACTGGCGACTTCGAATTCGCAGCACAGATGGCTGATCAGATCCAGCATGGCGTCGCTCAGCACCACCTGCGGCAGACGCTGCTGGGCGTCGGCAATACGCTGCTGCAGGGCTTGCTGTTCAAGCTGCCAGTACTGCGCATACGCCGGCGGATCGGCCTCGAAGGCGATGCGGCGGCGCACGACTTCAGCCCGCACTTTCTTGTCCTGCGGCGCGGTGACTTCCACCATCAGGCCGAAACGGTCCAGCAGTTGCGGACGCAGATCGCCCTCTTCCAGATTCATGGTGCCGATCAGCGTGAAGCGCGCCGGATGGGTCACCGACAGGCCTTCGCGCTGCACCGAGTTGACGCCCATGGCGGCCACGTCCAGCAGCACATCGACCAGATGATCGGCCAGCAGATTGACTTCATCGATATACAGAATGCCGCGATGCGCAGACGCCAGCAGCCCAGGCTGAAATGCGCGCTGCGCGCCCTGCAAGGCGCGTTGCAGATCGAGCGTGCCGAGTACGCGGTCTTCGGTGGCACCCAGCGGCAGCGTGACGAAAGGCACGGCAGCCGGATGCGCTGCCGGCTGTTGCGGATGGCAGATTTCGCAGGCGGCAGCCGGCTTGCCCGGCAGGCAGTTGAAGGCGCAGCCCGGCACCCGTGCAATGGCCGGCAATACCTGCGCCAGCCCGCGTGCGGCGGTGCTTTTGGCGGTGCCCTTGTCGCCCCGTATCAGCACGCCGCCGATGCCGGGATCGACCGCACACAGCAGCAGCGCCGACTTCAGCAGCGGCTGGCCGACGATGGCCGAAAACGGAAACACCGGCGTGGCGTCGGCCGCAGCAAGAGACGCCGCAACAGACGCCGCAAGAGACGCCGCAAGAGAGTCAGCCTGAGCTTGGGCTAAGGGATTCAGTGAATTCATCATGCGCCGCGCGGGGTTTCGCCGCGCGCCTCCAGCAGGGTTTCGCTGTGCAGATACAGTTCGCGCAGGCGCTCCAGCGTCTGCGCATCGGGTTGCGCCCACATGCCGCGATGCGCGGCTTCCAGCAAGCGCTCGGCGATCGCATTCTGGGCCCAGGGGTTGGCCTGCTCCAGAAACTCGCGCATGCCGGCATCGAAGGCGTACACCTCGGCCAGTTGCTGATACATCCAGTCGTCCATCACCTGTGCGGTGGCGTCGTAGCCGAACAGATAATCGACGGTGGCGGTCAGCTCCAGACCGCCCTTGTAGCCGTGGCGCTGAATCCCGGCCAGCCATTTCGGATTGACCACGCGCGAGCGGAACACGCGCAGCGTCTCCTGCTTCAGATCGCGCACCTGGGCGCGGGAAGGGTCGTGGCTGTCGCCGAAATAATGGCGCGGCTGCTGCCCGCTCAAGGCGCGGATGGTGGCGATCATGCCGCCGTGATATTGCAGATAGTCGTCGCTGTCGAAGATGTCGTGTTCGCGATTGTCCTGATTGTGCAAGGCCACCTGCACGCCCGCCAGGCGCGTGCGGAATGCCTCGCGCTGGTCGCTGCCCTGCGCCTTGCGGCCATAGGCATAGCCGCCCCAGTTGACGTAGGCCTCGGCAAAATCGGTCTGATCCTGCCAGTTCTTTTCCTGAATCAGCGGCAGGATGCCGGCGCCGTAGCTGCCCGGCTTGGCGCCGAACACACGATAACCGGCGCGCTCTTCGGCCTCGCCTTGCGCAGTCCCTGCCGCCAGCCATTGCGCCAGATCGGCCTGATAGTGCTTGCGCACGAAATTGTCTTGCGGCGCTTCATCGAGCGCGATCACGGCTTGCACGGCGTCGTCGATGAGCTCGATCAGCTGCGGGAAGGCGTCGCGGAAAAATCCGCTGATGCGCGTGGTGACGTCGATGCGCGGTCTTTGCAGTTCGCTCATCGGCACCACCTCGATACCTGCCACTTGCCGGCTGCCTTCGCGCCACACCGGACGCACGCCCAGCAGCGACAGAATCTGCGCAACGTCGTCGCCGTGGGTGCGCATGGCGCTGGTGCCCCAGATGCTGATGGCGACACTTTCCGGGTAAGCGCCGGTTTCGCGCAAATGGCGTTGCAGCACCTCGCGCGCCAGTTGCTGACCGACGCGCCAGGCCGATTGCGAAGGCACCGCGCGCGGATCGACCGAATAGAAATTGCGGCCGGTCGGCAGAATGTGCGCCATGCCCCGCGTCGGCGAGCCGCTCGGGCCGGCCGGCACATAGCCCCCGCTCAGGCCATGCAGCAGATTGCCGATCTCGTCGCTGGCGCGGCGCAGATTCGGCTCCAGCTGCACGCAGACGAATTCGAGGATGCGCAGCAGCGGTTTGAAATCGGGCGTCTTCGCCACGACGGGTGCCGCCGGCGCGGTGGATGGTGCAGAGACAGCCGAGATTGCCGGCGCTGCCGAACGGCGTGCCAGACCTGCAACTGCGGCAGTCGCCGCCGGCTTGCCGCCGAACAGCGAGGCCGGTGCGCGGCGCACGGTCGGTTGCAGACGGGCGCTTTGTTCCGCCGGCGCCTGCTGCAAGCCGGTGAAGGCATGCGCCACGATTTCTTCCAGCGTCGCCACCGAGAAACCATGCTCCTGCACCGCGCGCATCAGCGTCAGACCGAGTTCATCGATGGCTTCCAGCGCATCGGAACGGGTGACGATGGTTTTGCCGCTCACGCGCTGCAAGGCATCGTCGATGTTCAGACGCCGGCCCTTGTCGTCCAGCAGCATGGCGATGCGCAGGCCGAACAGGCGCGCGATCTCTTCCTGCAGACCGGGCAGATCCTGATTCGGCAAGCGCGTCAGCGCCGCCAGCATGTCGGGCATCTGGGTTTCATCCGGCGTGCGGCCGAGGATGTGCAGGCCGTCGCGAATCTGCGCCGCGCCGAGTTCGCACAGATAGCCGTCGAGGTCTTCAATCAGGTGCGCCACCGCCGAGCCGTCCATCTCGCTCAGGCCATGCGGCAGTTCGCCTTCGTGCGCATGATCGTGGTCGTGATGATCGTGGCCGTGGTCGTGACCATGCCCATGATCATGGTGAGCGTGGCCGTGATGGTCATGAGCGTGATGCGCGTGTCCATGCTCATGTTCATGGCCGTGCTCGTGACCATGTTCGTGATCGTGCGTGTGACTCACCAGGCTCAGTTGCAAATCGCTATCCAGATTGGTCTGGCGCACCAGTTCCCAGATCTGTTGCTGCAGCAGCGGCAGCTTGGACGGATCGAGAATCTCGACCTGGTAATACTCATCCACCAGTTGCGTCAGCTGGGCCAAGGCACCATAAGTATCGGCAGTCGTCATCGGCGGGGTCAGGTGATCGACCACCACCGCGTGACCACGCCGCTTGGCCTGCGCGCCCTCGCCCGGATCATTGATGATGAAGGGATAGAACAGCGGCATGTCGGCCAGCAGCGCATCCGGGAAACAATCCTGCGACAGACCGACGCCCTTGCCCGGCAGCCATTCCAGCGTGCCGTGTTTGCCGACGTGGACGATGGCGTCGGCGCCCCAGTCGTCGGCCAGCCAGCGGTACAGCGCATAGTAATGATGGGTGGGAGGCAGATCGGGCTGATGATAGATGGCGTCGGGGTCCATGCCGTAGCCGCGCGGCGGTTGCAGCGCGACGAAGGCATTGCCCAGATTCAGCCCGGCCAGCACCAGATGCTGGTCGTGCACATAGGCCTCGCCCGGGGCCTCCCCCCATTGACGGCGCATCTTGTCCTGCAGCGTGGGCGGCAGATCGGCGAACCATTCTGCATAGCGCGCGGCCGGCACGCGAGCAGCGGCGTTGTTCAGTTGCTCGCTGCTGAGGTAGATGTCGTCATAGGAGCAACGGTCGATCAGTTCATGAATCAGTGCGCTGCCGCTGTCGGGCGTCTCGCCGATCACGTAGCCGGCGCGCTGCAGCGCCTGCAATAACAGCAGCAGCGAAGCCGGTGCATCGAGGCCGACTGCATTGCCGATCTGCGAGGCCTTGCTGTTGGAATTGGTGAAGATGAAGGCGATGCGTTTTTTCTCGTTCGGCACCTGGCGCAGTCGCGCCTGCCGCCAGGCCAGGCCGGCAATGCGCCGCACCCGGTCGGGCAAGCTGCGGTATTCGACCGCGCCGCCGGCCGACGGCAGTTTGAACGACAGCGGCACGCCGATGATGCGGCCGTCGAATTCCGGCAGCACCACGTTCATCGCGGCATCGAGCGGGTTCATGCCGCGCGAGGATTCGCGCCATTGCGCTTCGGTCATGCCGCTGGTCATGGCCTGCAACACCGGCACGTCCAGCTGCTCCAGCACCGACACCGACCAGCCGGCCGGCGTGATGCCGCCGGCGGTGATTTCGCCCATGGCAAACGAGGTGGTGTTGATCAGCACATCGACGTGCGGTCTGAATTGCCCGGCGGCGTCCGCCGCGCCGAAGTATTGCAGGGCCGGCGGCAAGGCCTTTTTGGCCTGACTGCCGGTGCCGGACTCCTCGCCGCTTCCCTTGCGCAGGGAAGAAGTGAACACCGGCAGCACGTCCATGCCGCGTTGCTCCAGCGCAGAGATCAGGGCGTCGATGAAATGCGTATTGCCGCTCATCCAGTGCGCGCGATAGAACACGATGCCGGCCGCCGGTCGCCCGGGGCGGCGCAGTTGCAGCCACTCGGCGACGCCGTCGCCCTGCTCCAGATCGGGATGGTAGACGCCATGCTCGGGCAAGGCTTGCGGCGCATCGAAAGTAAAACCGCTGAACAGCAGATGGTCCGACAGATAACGCATCAGCTGCGCCAGATTGACGCTGCCGCCGGCATGAAAATAGGCCAGCGCCTGCTGCTGAATTTCCGGACGCACGGTGGACACCGCCGCCAGTTCGGCATCGGGTTCGCCGGCGCCGCTCAGCACGATCAGATGCCGCCCTTCATGGCGCGCCACGCGCAGCAGCTCGGCGAAACCGGGTACGCTGCCGAGTCGCCCCAGCACCCGCACCACGATGACGTCCGCCGCCTGCAGACTGCCGCGCAGCAGCGCTTGCAGGCCACCTGGCGCCGCCGCATCGGCTTCATCCTGCTGTTCCTTTTCGGCTGCAGCCTGCTGCAGACTTTGCAGATCGAAACCGGCAATGCGCGGAAAGTCTTCAGGCAGCAGATTGACCGCGTGCTGCAGCATCGCCAGATCGGACGGCGCGTGACTCAGCAAGGCCATGCGCGGCAAAGCACGCGCAGACGCGACGCCCGCGCCGGATTCGGCGACCGGCAATTGATCAGACATCAGGAGCATCCTCGGTAAGCACGTCGCCGGAACCAAGGCGGTGAAAAATCAGGTCGGTGACTTCGCGTCCGTGTTCGAGATGCTCGACCACGACGCGTTCGATGGCAGCGGCGTCTTCACAGCGATACCAGACGCCTTCGGGATAGACCACCACCACCGGCGCCTGCGCCTTGCAGGCCACCATGCAGTGCGTGCGGGTGCGCTTGACGCGCAATTCGGGACGCGCATCGATCTGTTCGCCCAGCACGGCAAACATGGCCTCGGCCAGCACGCCGTCCTCGGTGCAGCGCGGGCCGGTGCACATCAGCACATGCCGATTGTGTGTTCTCATCGATGGTCCTTCAGCGCGCCGGCGCCGGCTGAACACAGACCGGCAAACAGCGCGCGCCTGAGATGTTCAGGCAAATTTTTTGTAAAAGAAACCGGTCAGGCCGCCCAGCACCAGCCAGAAAAACGCATTGGCGATGGCGGTGGCGTGGATGAAGGCCTGCGCCAGTTCGGCCGGTGCCGCGCCGCCGTGCATCTCGGGCTGCGGCGCGCCGATCAGGTGCGGCACCACCAGCAACACGGCGCCGGCCAGCTTCCACCACCAGGCGCGGGCATACACGATCAGGCCGAGGCCGCCGGCGGTCAGACCGGCGGTCATCACCCACCACAGCTGGCGCGCATGCAAAGGCGCCGCCATGGTGCCGGGCACTTCGGGCGGCAAGCCCAGCGAAGGCGCAACGAAGAACACCAGATAACCGGCCACGCCCCACAGCAAACCGCTGCGCCAGCCGACCTGACGGCCGCTGACGGCAATCGCCGCCACCAGCATCAGGGCAAAACCGACTGCCATGCTGACGTTGGCCAGCACGGTGTAACCGGTGCGCTCGACGCCGTTGGCCGGCTCCCATTCGTCGCCGCCGTGCTCATGCTCATGTTCGGCCACTGCAGCGCTAGTGGATGCAGCGGGCATTTCCGCCGAGGGCGCAGTGGTTGCAGCTGTTGCCGACTCAGGCGCCGCAGCATGCTCGTGGCTGTGCTCATGCTGCTCGGCCGCCTGCTCGTAGACTTCAGCTTGCAAAATGATCTTGCTGACTTGCAATTGCTGTACGCCGGTCAGGGCCACGCCCGAAAGCACGCCGGCAATGACTACCGCCGACGCCATGCGCCGGAATACTGTCCAGTTCATTGAAAAATCCCCGCGTCAGTGGCAGGGAAAGCCGGCCGAATGGCGGCCATCGTGCGCAGCATTGTGCAGCTCGACCTTGGAGGCGAAACCGGCGCCATAGATCAGCGCGGCGCCCAGGGCGAATGCCAGCAGCGAAGGCGCAATGCGGTCGCGCCAGACGCTGGCGGCCGGGATAGTCGTGGAAGAAGCAATCTTGTCGCTTACGCCGGAGCCGGATACGGACGCCATCGTGTGTTCCTTTGGAAAGAAGTCTGAAACAGATGCATGCAACGCGGCGGCCAGGCAGCTGATTGGCTGAACCTGAGCTGCGCGCAGCCGTAGAAGATCAGGACGCGCGCGAGGAAATCAATTCGGGATTGCTGAAGCAGTCCATCCGATCGCCCTCCGCGATGCAAACTTAAGAGTCGCCTTGAGGCCGGTCTCCGGGCTGGCAAGTTGACAGACTTTCAATGAAGCCAGTCCGGATTCGCGCCTTCCCATGTCTGCACACAGTGGCGTACTGCAAATCCTGCACTTGCTTACCGTTGCGGGGGCAGCGCCGGCATTGAGTCGCAGACCAATCGTACGGCTTTCGCTCATCGACTTATCGCGCTCGCACCGGTTTCCCGTTTAAATCCGACGCCCGATCGCGCGCCGGATACCTGAGGCAATGCTATGCCGCGCAGTATAGGGGCGCGAGCCGAAACTTGCAAGGAAGCACAGCCGGAACGAAAAAGAAGATTATCAGTACAGATGCGGCTTTGCGGCCGATTTCAGGAAAACTGCAAAGAAAGGATGGGCCTAGATTTGCGCGTTGACGAGGCGGAATACGCTCACCTCTGAAGAGTGGTGCCGAAGAGCGGTGCGTTGAACGACGAAGAGCGTGCGCGATGAAAAACCCACTTGCATGCGAGCAATAAAAATGAAAGTTCCGGCATTCAGTCGCCCTGGGTATGATCCACCGGGTCGCTGGCCGGAAAGGTCTGCGCCAGCGCATCGTCCATCTTTTTATCAGCGACGCGCTCCTGCCGCTGCTCTTCCTGATGCGCCCTATCCACTTTTTCTTCCTGAGCCCGCTCGACCGAGGCGCGCTGCACCGCCAGCTCCTTGGCGTCGGCATCCACGATCTCCTTGCCGATTTCGTTGTCGGAAGACACTTGCTTCACATAAGGCGCGCGTGCGCTCTTGCTGCGGGCAGCACGCTTGCCCGGCGCGTTATCGGAGGTAGCGTCAGCCTCGGGTGGAGACTCGGAAGAATCCGCCTCTGAACCACCGAGCTGCTCAGCGGACATTGCCGGGCCGGCCTCGCCCGACAAGAGGTCGGGATCGTTCTGCACAGGCAATTGATCGCCTTCGATCGCATCAGCGCCAGCTGATTCCGACAGGCCAATGACTGCGGAATTTGCTTCAGGGTCCGAATAAATATAAGGCATGACTACCTCCTGTTGCACCGAGCATTGCCCGCATTGCCCGTAGAGGCGAAAGCGCGGCGCAGTTGTGGAACATCTGCCATCTGCCATCTTGCCCTGCCGCCAGCACTCTCGCAAATCAGTGGGCATGCATGCGTATGGGCTTGTCTGAAGGACGCGGATTGAGAGGCGGATCCTCGATCGGAATCGGATCGTCGTCCGGCAACTCAGGTGGCGGCATATGCGGGTCGGGCGCAGGCGGCGTTTCTTGCGGGGTGTGCAAGGAATAGATCAAAGTGTGCCCTCCATGAAAAGTGAAATCCAGTGCTTGCCTGATGCGGCAAACTCAGCGCCTGAGTCAGTTCAGCCGGCTCACTTCCGGATGCTGATGCGGAATGGGTTCTTGCGGCGGAGTCGGATCAAGCGGCGGCACTTCCAGTGGCGGCACGTCCTGCGGTTTATGCATCTGGTACATGTGAACTCTCCTGGTATGACGCCCAGCGGCGCCGAATTCTGCGGCATGTCTTATCTCAATGTTCACTGCAGTCGCCAAAACCAACCTCAGCGCTCAGGCTCTTTACGCTCGCCGCGCTCTTGTTCTGCATCGGACGAAGGCAGCAAGCCGTCATCGATGCTGGACCAGGGATCTTCGCTGCCATCCGGCTCGACCACCAGAAATTCGCCGGTCTCGATGACCGGCAGCTTCTTTTTTTCTGCGGCTTGGATTTCTCGCTGAACTTGCATTTCCAATTCTTCTCCCGTGATGTGCCTGATATCGGTTCTGTCATCGGCGTCATGCAACTCGCCTGCTGCGTCGCGGTGCTGCGGCGGTCGCAACAAAGCCGCCACCGGCGCCGAATTCGATGGTGCCTGCGATGAGGTCTGATTGCTCATGTGAATTCTCCGTGGTTGCGGCAACCCAACCCCGGTTGGGCCGGCGCTGCCTGTGCCTGATTGTCCGCATGTATCTCGCGCCTTGATGCCTGCTTCATCGCTCCGCCGCCAGCCAATACGATTCCAGATGAGCTTGTGCAGAACTTGTCTTGATGTTACGAACTCGGAGGGGTGAACGAAGCAGGACATCGGCCTATTCCGATGTAGGAAATTGTGAAGCGAACGGCGCCGATAAAAAGAGAGGGGCGCACAACAAAAAAATCGCGCCTTGCCGTCAGGCAAGAACGCGATTTCCGATGCTGCAATTGATGCAATTGCATGCAAGAACCGGAGCCGGTTCATGCACTCATATTCCGCTCAGCCCATCGTCATGACTGCAAAGCCTTGGTTACGATCTCCTGGGCTTCGCCGAAGATCTTGTCCAGATGCTGCTGATCGCGGAAGCTTTCGGCATAGATCTTGTAGATGTTTTCAGTACCCGACGGACGCGCCGCAAACCAGCCGTTGTCGCTGACGATCTTGAGCCCGCCGAACGCCTTGCCGTTGGCCGGCGCGGTGGTCATCACTTCCCGGATTTTTTCGCCGGCCAGCTCGGTCGAGCTGACATCGGCCGGCGACAGTTTGGACAGACGTTGCTTCTGCTCCGGCGTTGCCGCCGCTTCGATGCGGCCGTTAAGCGGCTCACCCAGCTGCAGCGTCAGGTCCTTGTAGATCTGGCCCGGATCGGTGCCGGTGCGCGCAGTCATTTCCGCCGCCAGCAAGGCGGCGGTGATGCCGTCCTTGTCGGTGCTCCAGGGCTTGCCGTCGAACCGCAGGAAAGACGCGCCGGCGCTTTCCTCGCCGCCGAAACCCAGGCTGCCGTCAAACAGACCGTCGACAAACCATTTGAAGCCGACCGGCATTTCCTTCAGTTCGCGCCCCAGACTGGTGGCCACGCGATTGATCATCTGACTGCTCACCAGCGTCTTGCCGATGGCGGCATCCGCACGCCAGGCCGGACGATGGCGGAACAGGTAAAAAATCGCGGTGCTCAGATAATGATTGGAAGGCATTAGCCCGCTGCTCCTGGCAATGATGCCGTGCCGGTCATGATCGGTATCGCAGGCCAGCGCCACGTCGAAGCGATCCTTCAAGGCAATCAGTTCGCTCATCGCATATTGCGAAGACGGATCCATGCGGATCTGTCCGTCCCAGTCCTGCGGCACGAAACGGAAAGTCGCATCGACGTCCGTATTCACCACTTCCAGATTCAGCTTGTAGCGATCGGCAATCGCCCCCCAGTAATGCACACCGGCGCCGCCCAGCGGATTGACGCCGATCTTGACGCCGGCGCTGCGAATCGCGGCCAGGTCGATGATATTGGGCAGGTCGCTGACATAGGCGTCCAGATAATCGTAGCGGCGTGTGGTGCCGGCTTTCAGCGCGCGCTCGAAAGGAATGCGCCGGACGCCATCCAGTTGTTTTTCCAGATAGGCGTTGGCGCGCTTTTCAATCCAGCTGGTGACATCGGAGTCGGCCGGGCCGCCGTTCGGTGTGTTGTACTTGAAGCCGCCGTTATCGGGCGGATTGTGCGACGGCGTCACCACCACGCCATCGGCCAGGGCTTCGGGATGCAGCCGATTGTGCGTCAGGATGGCATGCGACAGCGCCGGCGTCGGCACATAGGGACTGCCCTGCGCGATCATGCTCACCACGTCGTTGGCGGCCAGCACTTCCAGCGCGCTGTGCCAGGCCGGTTCGGACAAGGCGTGCGTATCGATGCCGAGGAACAGCGGACCGGTGATGGATTTTTCCTTGCGGTAATCGCAGATCGCCTGAGTGATCGCATGGACATGCCACTCATTGAAGCTGTGCGCATTCGACACGCCGCGATGCCCGGAAGTCCCGAAGGCGACGCGATGCGTGGAAACCGATGGATCCGGGCGCAGGCTGTAATAGTTGGAAATCAGAATCGGCAAATCGACCAGGGCCGATGCGGCGGCACGCTGGCCTGCCTGTGGATGAACGCTGCTCATATGATTTTTCTGAGAGTTGAATTGAAGAAATAGAAAACGCAGACGCTCAGGCGTCGCGCTGCATGTTGTTCATGTTGTTATTCCGGCCTGACCTTGCCGGATCGTCAGAAATTCCGCCTGCATTGTAAGGGGAAAAAGCAGTGCAACGTCCACCACTTTACTTGCGGTAACAGAATCAAAATGCAGACGTTTCCACATGGAACTTTTGAGAGATGAATTCTCGGAAGAAATGCACTGCATCACATCCGGATATCGCAAAAGATGCCCCCGGATGTGCACAAGGGCAACATGCTTGCGCATGTCACCCTTGATTTGCATCAGCGTGCGAGGAAGGAGACTGGCAACTCAGACGCCTCGCTGCACGCAGGCCTGTGTCAGGCTCGCTTGAAAGCCCGCACGATCAGCAGCAATACCACCGCACCCAGCGTAGCCGTCACGATCGACGCCAGAATCCCGCCGCCGACGGCAATGCCGAGTGCACCGGCCAGCCAGCCACCGATGACGGCGCCGACGATACCGATAAGAATATCCACCAGCAAGCCGAAGCCGCCGCCTTTAACCAGTACGCCGGCCAACCAGCCAGCAATTGCGCCGATAACCAGCCAGGCAATAAGTCCGTGGTCCATGATGTTCCTTTCATTTCTTGTTAATTGAACACCGTCGTTATCGGACGGCTGAGCTCATCTTATGAGCACTCCGGGCTCATCCATATCAGACGCCGGCCCATTTGCTTGTAGGACAAGAAGCTGCCGTTTGTGCAACGCAAGATATTCCTGTTTTCCTACAAGTCAAAGCGCGACTTTCCTATAGCAAAGAAGCTCATGGATTCTTATGATGCCCTGCAATAGAAGCGATGTGAACCGGGCTGCCGGCAGTAAAGAAACACGGCGTCGACGCAATGAATACAGCGACTTATTCGATAACTACAAAGCAGACAAATTAATACCAACAAGCTGACAATCATGAACAATGCGCACCCTCACCAGCATGCAGACAAGCTTTCCGAAGCGGAAGATCTTGCCCTCGCCACGCGGCCGAATAGTGGTTCGGCATTGCCGAGAGCGGCTGCGCATCTGTTGGTGCTGGCGCCTTCGCGCGGCAGCTGGCCGATGTTGATGGCGAGCTTGCTGAGCAATGCCTTTCCTTCCGCCGCACCGCTGTTCCACACGTTCTTCATGTATCTGCATATGAAGCTGCTGACCAAGCAGCATCTGCAGGCTCAAGGCTTGCAAACGGAATAAAGATTCGTCCTTGTTTAAATTTATCCTTCCTTCATAAGGGTGTGCATCATGACAAAAATTACCAAAGCCGTTTTTCCCGTCGCCGGTCTCGGTAGCCGCTTCCTGCCTGCCACCAAGGCTCAACCCAAGGAAATGCTGCCCATCGTCGACAAGCCGCTGATCCAGTACGCGGTCGAAGAAGCGGTGCAGGCAGGCATCACCGAAATGATCTTCATCACCGGCCGCAGCAAGCGCGCCATTGAAGACCATTTCGATAAGGCCTACGAGCTGGAAACCGAACTGGAAGCCGCCGGCAAGACCAAGCTGCTGGAACTGATACAGAACGTGATCCCGAAGAACGTCAATTGCGTGTATCTGCGTCAGTCCTCGCCGCTGGGCCTGGGCCACGCAGTGCTGTGCGCCAAGCCGCTGGTCGGCGACGAACCTTTTGCCGTGATCCTGGCCGACGACTTCATGGACGTTGAACCGGGCGAGAAAAACGTGCTGGCGCAAATGGCAGATGTCTTCAATGTCGAGGGCAAGAGCTTGCTGGCAGTGCAGGACGTGCCGCGCCTGGATACTCGCCAGTACGGCATCGTCAGCGCTGAGGCCTATCAGGAGCGCCTGGAAAAAGTCAACGCCATCGTCGAAAAGCCGGCGCCTGAATCGGCGCCTTCGACCCTGGCAGTGGTCGGCCGCTACATCCTGACACCCGGCATCTTCGACGAACTGGAAAACATCGGCACCGGCGCCGGCGGCGAAATTCAGCTGACTGACGGCATCGCTGCGCTGATGAAGAAAGAACAAGTCATGGCTTACCGCTACGTCGGCCAGCGCTATGACTGCGGCTCCAAGCTGGGATATCTGAAGGCGACCGTCGCCATGGGCGTCAAGCACGCCGAAGTCGGCAACAACTTCAGCCATTTCCTGCGCGACTTCCAGATCGACCATGACCTGCGTCCTAGCGAACCATTGAAACTGGCCAAGACGGCCTGACCGAAAAGCAGCCGGCAGTACCTTTGTTTTTGTAGTAACCCGTAGCACCGCAGTACCCTGTAGTGAGTTCCCCTGTAATACCTGAGCAGAGACCGAAGCAATTCATGCAGCCCCTCGCGCAAGCGATCGGGCTGCTTTTTTTCGCCTGCGGGCCGTCCATTTCAGGCACATGAATCGAGTAGAATCAGGCGGCAATGTCCGAATGCATCAGAAATTATGCAATTGCGCGTAATTGAAAAAAAATATATATTGTTTATATCAATTTTTATGGAGATCGCATGGCAACCACCAAACCAGCAGTAAAAGCACGCAGCACAGCAGCGGCCAAACCAGTCAAAGCAGCGACAAGCAGCACCGCAGTCGTCAAGAAAACCGTCGCCAAGCCTGCCGCAAAAAGCGTCAAGCCGGTGGTGAAAGCCGTAGCAAAAACTCCGGTAGCAGCAAAGCCGGCAGCAGCAAAAATCGCTCCGGCAGCCGCGCCCACCAAGAAGCCTGTCGCCGCACCAGCGCCTGCAGCAGCCGCCAAGCCGGTCGTAAAGACAGAGGCAGCGAAGCCTGCGGCAAAGCCCGCCAAGCCGGCAAAACCGGTCAAGGCAGAAAAGAAGGCCAAGAAGATCAAGCAGATTCGTGACAGCTTCACGATGCCTGAAGATGAATATGCGGTGATCGCTCAGGTCAAGAAGACATGCCTGAAAGCCGGCCTGGAAATCAAGAAAAGCGACCTGCTGCGCATCGGTGTGTCGCTGATCAAGAACCTGAAGACGACAGAATTGCAACAGATTCTGGGTGGTCTGACACCGCTGAAGGTGGGTCGTCCAAAGAAATAAATCCCGCAAAAATCTTGCCGGAAGCAGCATGGCCGCGAACTCGACTGCTTTTATTTCGAGCATCGCGGCACATAAAAAAAGCGCGCTCTGTTGTGTCAGGCGCGCTTTTTTTATTGGGCGGACTTACCTTGATCACCACACGATCACCGCCTCAGAAACTGCCTCAGTTTTTTCCTGTAATCGTTTTCACAACTAGCCACTCCTGCTTGCGTACCTGATAGAGGGTGAATTGCGGATTGCGGAGATTGCCATCTTCATCGAAGGCGATTTCACCAGTGATGCCCTTGTGGCGCACCTTGTGCAGCGCTTGAGTGACACTCACGGGATCAACTGCATTGGCTTGGCGCATGGCGGCGGCGATCACCTGCACGGCATCGTAGGCGCTCGGCGCATAAAGGTAGATGGGGTCGCTGTATTGCTGCTTCCATGACTTTTCAAAATGCGTCCATTGCGCGTTTTTATAGGAAGGCAGGCCGGGCTCCAGTACGGTCGTGCCCTCGCCTGCAGTGCCGGCCAGTTTCAGAAAAGTCTGCCCGACTACGCCGCCGATGCCGACCAGCCTGCCCGGTACTTCCAGTCGCTTGATCTCGCGCACCAGTTCGCCGGCCTGCGCATCGAGCCCGCCGAACATGATCACATCCGGATCAAGCGCCTTGGTCTGGCGCAGCACTTCGTTGAAATCAGAAGTCTTGCTACCGATCGAGAAGTGCCCTGCGACATTGCCCTTCAACTCCCCGATTGCCTTGTCAAACTGCTCGGCATAGCCGGCGCCGAAAGGCGTGCGGTCGTCGATGATGACAATGCGCCTGGCTTTCAGATCGCGCATCACGTATTCGGCCGTGTAACGCGCGCCGTCGTCATCGTGGCCGACGATGCGGAAAGTGGTGGCAAAGCCTTGCTGCGTGTAGGCATGCGAAGTCACCGCCGGCGCCACCTGTGGAATGCCGGCAGCGTTGTAGATTTTTGATGCCGGAATCCCGACGCCGCTGTTCCAGTGACCGACCACTGCGGCAACCTTGCTCTTGACGAAATAGTCGGCGATCAATTCGCCTGCACGCGGATCGGCGCGATCGTCCTGAGGCAGCAATTTGAAAACGATTCTGTCGCCGCCGATGCGCAGGTTTTGCACATTCAGATCGCGGATGGCAATTTCTGCAGCACGCTGCAAACTCAGGCCGGTACTGCCTGACAAGCCGCTCATCGGTGCCGCCAGGCCGATCAGAACGGTCTTATCGGCGGCATGGGAGAAAGTGGCGAACAACATACCGCCACTCAGAATGAGCGCCGCCCTGGCCCGCAATCGGCGACCTTGCCCCTTGCCTGCGCCACCCGGATTTCCCTGTACTTGCCGCGACGCTTTCCTGATCTGGCGTTCCTGCTTCTTTTTTATATGCATAGCTTTGTTGAGCCTACCTTGAGCAACTCCCGCCTGGCTCAATCCCGCTTGGCGGATGCGATGTCCGATGAATTCCTGCATAAAATTCATAGCAGGATTTATGCCATCGCCGACATCATGGCGCTGCCTGCACTTCCTTTGCAGCGCAAGCAGCGCCGCGCAATCAAAAATTCAATTCATAAACAAATTCCTGGCCGGCCCTGATCCTGCTGCCGACGCCAGCGATCACGATGGAATTCTGTCCGAAGCACAGTCCGCCGCCGACGCGCTGATTGGCGCGGTACGCCGCCATCGTGTCCAGCGGCTCGTTCGGCCATTGCGGATCGCGCAGTCCGCTGCGCTGATCGATGCCGGGCACCGGACAGCGTGCGCAGGGCTTCACCAGTTTGATCTGCAAGGCCTGCGGCCCGTCGCCGAAAGAAATCGTATCGATAAAATCTTCTTCGTAAGCCTCCAGCCCGCTGAGCACCAGATTCGGCCGGAAGCGATTCATCGGCAAGGCCGGCGCCCCTTTGGCCTGCAGCCGGCCGTTCAGCTCCTGCAAAGACGCTTCGCCGATCACCAGCAAGGGAAAACCATCGGAGAACTGCGTGCCGGCGTCGAAGCCGCTGGTCCAGTCCGCGCTGCAAGCGCGATGCACCGCCGGGTCGAAACGCACCAGCCGCACTTCCGTTTTCAGATACGCGGAAAACCAGGCGCTTGCCTCATCCCCCTGATCCAGCGCGATGAAACTGTCTTTCCACACCTGAATCTGCAGCGGCGCGCCGGACAATTCGCCATGCGCGACATGCAAATCCGCCATGCCGGGCGCGCTGACGATGAGATGGCTGGCAGTGAGTGCCGGAGTGATGCAGGCCATCTGCGGAACACTGCGTTGCGTCAGAAACTGGCCATCGGCATCGACCAGCATCCAGTGACGGTCGAACATCAGACCGAGTTCGCCGATATCGGCCTGCATCAGGCTGATGCCGCCGCAGGACTTGATCGGATAGACATTGATTTCGCTAAGTATCGCCATGAGGTGCTCGCGCGTGATTGATCAGGGTTGCGGCCGCAGTTCCATGCTGCAGTCCGCCGAAGACATTAACATATTCAATCGATCTTCCCTGCACCGGTACGCATGCGACAATGCTGCCTCGCCGCGCTTCTGTGCAGAGACGAACCTTCTGCAAAATGCGCTCCGCTTTTTGAAGCAATGACTGACTCACTCTCCGAGGGGATACCCCATGCTGATCGCCAAATTCCTGCACCTGCTGGGCCTGACCATCTGGGTCGGCGGCATGTTCTTCGCGCATCTGGCTTTACGCCCGACAGCGGCGGAGGTGCTGCAGGGGCCGCAGCGCCTGCAACTGATGCGGGGCGTATTTGCACGTTTCTTTCCCTGGGTCTGGCTGGCGGTGGCGCTGCTGCTGGGCAGCGGCCTGCACATGATGGCGCAGATAGGCAAACCGCCGGTGTATGTCAGCCTGATGGCGGTTATCGGCATCGTGATGATGCTGATCTTCGCGCATATCTTCTTCGCGCCGTTCAAGCGACTCAAGCGCGCCGTCGATGTCGAGGAATGGAGCGCGGCAGCACCGGCGCTGGGACAGATCAGGAAACTGGTCGGCATCAATCTCTGCCTCGGCTTGCTGACGCTGCTCATCGGCAGCCTGGGGCCGTTGCTGCATTGATCTCAGTGGGGCTCAAGCCACCCACTCAGACTACGCTCGCATGAAATTATTAAAGCCTTGCTGCAACTGCAGCTGAATTTCTCTATGATGATGCAGGCCGAAGAAGTAAAAAAACAGCAAGACCGGCATCGATAATTCAACCAGGGGAAAAACAATATGCTGACAGAATCACAACGGCAACAGGCTGCGGATCTGCTGTGGGACTGCTGGGCGCACGGCAAGCGCATGGCGCAATTACCAGCCGAACTGCGCCCTCAGGATCGCCAGGAAGCCTACGCCATACAAGCACTGGTCGAAGCGCGCAGCTTTGCACCGCTGGCAGGATGGAAGATAGGCGCCACCGGCCCCGGAGGGCAAAAACTGCTCAACGTCGATGCCCCGCTGGCCGGACGTCTGCTGGCCGAGCGCGTGCATCGCAACGATGCCAGCATCGCCCTGGGCAACAGCCTGATGAAAGTGATTGAAGTCGAATTCGCCTTTCGCATGGGTAAGACCCTGGCCCCGCGCGCCACGCCCTATACGCAGGAGGAGGTAATGGACGCGGTGGCCACACTGCATCCGGCGATTGAAATTCCTGATGCACGCTATGAACAATTCAAGCAAGTCGGCGCCGAACAACTGATCGCCGACAATACTTGCGCCGACCAGTTCGTACTGGGCGCACCGACCAGCGCCCCGTGGCGCACCCTCGATCTGGCGGCGCACGCCGTCAGCGGCAGTATCGAAGGCGGTGAAAAACGCGATGGCAGCGGCGCACAGGTGCTGGGCGATCCGCGCATTGCCCTGACCTGGCTGGCCAATGAGTTGTCGCGCTACGGCATGACGCTGAGCGCGGGTCAGGTAGTGGCGACCGGCTCCGCCATCGTGCCGATGCCGGTTGAATCCGGACAACGCATCATTGCCGACATGGGTGTGATCGGCACCGTCACACTCAATCTGAGCTGAACCAACTCCGATGCTGAAATGACAAGGCGGGCGCAGCAATCATATTGCTGCGCCCGCCTCTGCTTGATGCCGCCATCAAGCGATACTGATCAAGCAATCAGCCCGGTTTGGCTTCCGCATAACGTTTGGTCAGTTCCTGGCGCAAGGACTTGCGCACAATCGCCGCGTCATAGCGGCGTTTTTCTTCCTGTGTGAAGGGACGCAGGGCCGGCACTGCGATCGGCTTGCGCTGATCGTCCACCGCCACCATGGTGAAGAAGCAGCTGTTCACGTGACGCGTTTCCTGGGTGCGGATATTTTCCGCCACCACCTTGATGCCGATTTCCATCGATGAAGTGCCGGTGTGATTGACGCTGGCCAGAAAGCTGACCAGTTCGCCGACGTGAATCGGCTGGCGGAACATCACCTGATCGACGCTCAGCGTCACGACATATTGCCCCGCATAGCGGCTGCCGCAGGCGTAAGCCACCTGATCCAGCAGTTTGAGGATGGTGCCGCCGTGCACATTGCCGGCGAAATTCGCCATATCGGGCGTCATCAGGACCGTCATGGTCAGTTGGTGAGATGGCAGGTCCATGGTGCGGGCTTTCTCTGGTTGTTGCGGGTCGCGGGTTGAATCAGTTTGCATCTGTTCGTATCAGTAAGCTGCGGGCCGCCGCATGAACGACAGCACGCAATGAAGGCAATTGCCTCAGACCCGTACCACCGGCTGGGCTGCAGCAAAATGCTGGGCGACATTATCCAGGAATTTATCGACCGACGCCGCAATTGATTGCGGCGACCAGCCCGCCACGTGCGGCGTCAGCACCACATTGCTCAGTCCGATCAGCTCTGCAGGCGGTTGCGGCTCGCTCTCATAGACATCAAGACCGGCGCCGGCGATACCGCCATTAGCGAGCGCCAGTGCCAGCGCGGCGGTATCGACGATGCTGCCGCGGCCGATATTGATCAGATAGCCTTTCGGGCCGAGTTCCTTGAGCACCCGGGTCGACACCAGATGGCGCGTCTCGGCGCCGCCCGGAGTCGCCATCACCAGGATGTCGGCCCAGCCGGCCAGTTGCGCGATATCCGGGAAATACGCGTAATCCACGTCATCGCGGCGCTTGCGGTTGCAGTAGGCAACTTCGACGTCAAAGGCATGGGCGCGGCGCGCGATTTTCTTGCCGATGGCGCCCAGGCCCACGATGCCCATGCGCTTGCCCGACAGGTCCGGCTGCAAGGGCAAGTGATCGCGCCAGCCGCCGCTGCGGCAAGCCTTGTCCATGCCGGGAATGTCGCGCACCACGGCCAGCAGCAAGGCCATGGCATGGTCGGCGACGCAACTGTCATTGGTGCCGGCCCCGGTAGCGATTTCAATCCCGTGCGCCTTGGCGTAGGCGACGTCCACGTTCTCGTAACCGGCGCCGAAGGCGCATACCAGTTGCAGTCGCGGCAGTGCCGCCATCTCGGCGCCGGTGAGGCCGGTGCCGCCATTGGTCAGCACCACCGCCACCTGCCTGGCCGCCCCTGCAATCATGTCGGCCCGGCTTTGCTTGTCCTTCGCATACAAGATCTCGTACTGCGCACTGATGGTTTGATAGCTGGCTTCTGAAAGATGGATCAGAACGACGACTTGAGGCTTCATGGGATATGTTGGAAAAAGTATAAAAATACGATGTCCGACATTCTATTTCGAATCGCCGGACAATGTCAGCCGCATCTGCGGCGCTCTTGCCCAGCCATGCGAGTTTCATGCCAGCCTCGAATAGGCGCGGGAGGTGCGGGAGGCGCGCGACATCCTGCCGATCCACGGAAAGATTTTTGCCTGCCAATATCAGGCGATCAGGAAAATGAAAGCAGAGGAAGTAAAACGGAGGGAGATGCCAGCCGCAAAATCAGGCGTGCAAGCTCTGTTCAAGCTTGCACGCCTGCATCCTGCGCTAAAACTATTTTAGATGCGTGCCTTGTACAAAGCGGTCTGCGCGGCGCCTGGCAAGGGAGAGCGAACGACGTCGAACGGGAATTTTCAGTGCTTGAAGCCGCAGCTCTTGCTGTTCTCCAGCATTTCTACACCCGCCTTGTGCGCTTCTTCCTCCGCCGATTTTTCGTCATCGAACACTTTGTCCGGCGACACGCGCTGCAAAGGAAAGACGGCATTGCGGTGCATGGGATTGGTGGAGGGGCCGAAGATTGCCAGGTTGGCAATCCACTCATCGGTGTCGCCGATCAGGCGGACGCCGGAATACTCGATATCGTAATCACCCTTGTGTTCGGTTGGCATGCTGGTCTCCTTTTTTGACTGACATTACGGACACTTGCGGCCCGGATTCTCTGGAGCGGCGCTGCTTTGCACTGATCACCCGGCCTCTTCTTCTTATTCTTTACGCCTTGCGCCGCGACTTGTTCTGAACGCTGCTATTTCTGCAATTTCCGCGATCTTTGCGATCTCTGCGGGTTGTTCACTGCTGGCGCAGGTGCTGCAAGGAACCTCCCTCAGCACCTGCCCGGCATTGGTGCTGCCGGATTAATTACTCAAACCGGCATCCCTGCTGCGATCGCAGAGATGACTGATGGCATAACCCTTTTCGCCGATCTGCCTGAAGGCGTCGTCCGGCTCAAGCGTGAAATGCTTGCGGCCATTGCCATTGCCTTCAAAATTGACATCCTGCTCATGCATCATCCAATCGGTGTTGGTCACTTCCTGAGGCAGAGGCTTTTCATGCGGGATCACCAGGTAAGAATACAGGCCATCCGTATCAGGGCGTTTATACACATCGACTTTCATATTTGCTTCTCCGGTTGAGGGTCCTGAGATTTGTGCTGCTGAGGGAGGTTGAATGACGTTGCTCGCTGTCCATTCTTCATGTCCGACTAGGGTAAAAATCAATAGTTCAACCCTAAAATGCAACAGTCGGGAAGCCGGTTCGAGCTCGCCGTAAGCGCTCGCGGGCGCTGCAGACCGTCTTGCGGTCTCTTACAACATAGCACCGCGATCCGGCGTATGCCAGTCCAAAAACGCCATCATCCGATGCAGATCAAAAGAAAGCCGCAAGAAATAAAATACGCTCAGGCCATCAGTCGCACTGACGTTGCAACCACGACAACGCACCTTGCACGCTGCGGAAATCGGATACCGAACGGCATTCGATATGCGGATGGCGTTCGCGCAGCATGCGCGACAAGGCCGAGCCGGGGCCCAGCTCCAGCGCCACGGTGATGCCATGTTCGGCACAGGCATCCATACAGGCCGACCACAGTATGGGATGAGAAAGTTGTTGCGCCAGCAAGTCCTCGGCCTGCTGTGCATTCGTCACGATCTGAGCAGTGACGCCTGCCAGCAAGGGCAAAGACGGCGCTTGCAGGTCAGCCTGCGCCAGCAAATGCAGAAATGGCGCCTGCGCCGCCTGCATCAGCGGTGTATGCGAGGCGATCGACACCGGCAACCAGCCGGTTCTGGCGCCGGCTGCCTGCAGCAGCGGCTCTGCCGCCTGCAAAGCCTGACGTGCGCCGCCGGCCACCAGACTGTCTTCCGCCGTCTGTATCGCCAGATGCGCATGCCGCGCGTTGAGAATCGCCTGTGCCTCCTCCAGCAGCATGCCGCCGACCGACATCAGGGTCTGATCGGGATCGCCGCCACAAGCCTGTGCTTCATCCATCAATTGCGCGCGCTGCGCCGCCATTCGCACTGCCGGCAAGGGCTGCAGCACGCCAGCCACGCCATACGAAGCCAGTTCTCCTATGCTGTAACCGGCTACCAGCGCCGGCTGGCCGAACACATCCGAAATCGGCGACGCCAATGCTTGCCATAAAGCAAGCTGGGCAGCCACCAGCAAGGGCTGCGCCTGACGATTGGCGAACAGCAAGTTCTCATTACCCAGTACTTCAGCCAAGGGCTGCGCCAGCAACTGATCCAGCCCGCAGGCATCGAGAAACGCCGCCGCCTTCGCATCGCCGCGCGCGAGATCGAACATGCCGGCATGCTGGCCGCCCTGCCCCGGACAGAGAATCGCCAGCCGCGCGTTCATGTGCGGCTCAGCTTGTTCATGTCGCAATCGGCGTCGGTCACGCTCATCACCAGACAAGCCGCGGCCAGCAAATCGGCCGCGCCGCCCGGCGATAAACGATGGGCCACGAACTCACGGTGACATTCCAGCGCGCGCGCATACCAGTCGTGCGCACCGCTGCCGCCCTGCTGCAGAAATTCCGTGGCGCGCTGACGCACCAGCGCCGCCCCCTGGGCGCCGCCGCGATGATAAACATTGGTGTCGCTGACATGCGCCATCAGCGCGAACAGTGCATCGGTCTTGGCGGATTGCCAGCTGCGCCCCGCCGCCAAGGTCTGGCGCATGCGCGGCAGAGCAAGCTCGAAGACCGCTGGAAAGCCCATTGCCCCCTCTTCACGCGCACCGCCCACGGCGTGCGCTGCAGCGACCTTCAGACCGTGGCTCGCGGCGCCGCCATCGCCGTCAGCGTCGGGCTGCGTGTGGCGCGCCAGTGCATCGCCCCACTGGATCAGCAAAGTGGCGCGTATCGATTGCTCCGACAGGCGAATGCTGCACGCGCGGCAACAGGCAATGGCGGCGCACAGCATGCCGAGTCCGAAGATGGCGCCGCGATGGGTATTGACGCCGCCGGTCGCGCGCAGCATGCGTGCTTCGGCATCCATCGCCAGCCGCTGCAATTGCCGGAACGGCGCCGCCTCCAGACCAGCCTGCGCAATGCTGAAAAAATAACGGCGCAAGGAAAACAGACTGCGCATGAAGGTCGCGGCATTCATGTCTGCATGACTGCCGTTATCCACCAGCGAGACCAGCCCCGGTTTCGGATACAGCGTCAGCTCCTGATACAGGCTGCGCAAGGCGAGGCGTGCAAGCTGCCGGCAGAAGCGTAAATTTTCCTGCGCATGCCGACGCTTGTGCGCGTAGTGCTGCGGCAGCGGCAAGCCTTGCGGCGTGTGGCCGGGCAAGGCCGCGTTCAGATGCTGCATGGCGCCTCCGCGAGGTCGGGAGACGCATGCGCAATTGCGCCCTCATCCAGACTCAGGCTGCTCAACAGGAGATCGACTCTCTGCAGTGAAACTTGCTTCAGACTTTTTACCAGCACACGTTCACCGCCGGCGGGTATCGATTCAACGCCGGCCACTTGCATCCATTCCTTCCAGGCGACGGCGGCGCCGCCACCGAACAGCACTTCGCCATCCAGCGGCAGAACCTGCGCATGGCGGCTGAGCAAGGCCATGCCTTGCTTCAACTGCTCCTGATTGCCAGGCTGCAGCAACAGGTCGATATCGGAAGTCGCACGCAGATAAGCAAGCCCGGTCAGCAACTGCAAGGCCAGCGAACCATAGACCTGCAGCCGCAGGTGCTGCGCGTTGGCATCCTCGTACAAATCCTGCAGCGCTTGTCGCCACTCTGCCGGCAAAGCATCCAGCGCCGCGATCACCTCCTGCAAAGGCAAGGCCGTCCTTTGCTCGGCGATTTCGCTGCGCTTCACGCGCAGCGGAATACGCAGCTTGTGAGCTTGGGCATCCGGCGGCAAGGCCAGACCGGCGCAGACTTCATCCTCGGCGGCATCGTGGTCCATGCGGCGCACGATGAGCGGCCAGCCTTGTGCGTGCCATTGCGCCAGCGCAGTCTGCACGGCGACGCTCTGCCCCGACGCACATGCAGCGCGCAACAGCCGCTGCCAGCCGGGCTCGGTCAGCCGGATCAGCGCATGCCGTTGCGGAGTGGAGATGGCGCTCATGGTTTCAGACATTCAGCCCCTGCAGCAATCAGCGCGCCGCCAGCGGCGTGTCGTTCGCCACCGCATCGATCACGCGCTGCGCCCAACGCCGGCCGCCGCGTTCCTGACCGACGCTGGCGCGCTGGTCGGTGGGCTCGGCATCTTTCAATGCAGTCGCCAGCGCCTGCGCCAGATCGCCGCGCCAGATTCCGGCCACGCCGCCCATGCGCTGATAGTTTTCCGGGCCGGGTGCGAACACCGGATTGCTCTTGGCCAGTTCGGTCAGGCGCTCTTCCGCCACCTTGGTGATGCGCGCCATCGCCGGCAAGCCCATCACGCGGATGGTGGCCTCTGGCAAGGCATAGCAGGCATCGGCAATCAGGCCGCTGGTGATGAAACCGCCCGACAGCGCCTGGTCGTACACCAGACCGACGATGCGATGACCGGAGCGGCGCGCCAGTTCCACGCATTTGCCGAGGTGCGCCATGTAGCTGTTGATGCCCAGCATCTCGTCGCGATGACGCAGACGCTGGCCTTGCGTGTCGACTAGAATCACGATGGCGCGGCCGGGATGTTCGCGCACCGTGTTCAGAATAGTTTTCGCCTGCGCCAGCGCAATCTCGATGCCGATCGGCGTGTGGCCGGTGGTGCCGACCACGGTCACGGTTTCGCCATCGACCTGCGCGCTGCCGGACAGGAAAAAATCCCGCTCTTCGATCTGATGCCCTTGCGGGAACAGCTGCTGCGCCAGCGCGCGCCAGTCTACTTGCGCAGAAACCGCCGCAGCCGCCGCTGAGGAATTATTTGATGTGTTTTGCTGCATGTGTCTGACTCCTTCAGGCGCTGATTCGGTGAGCATCGGCAATCTCGGTAAAACGATCAGCCTCCAGCATGGGAATGTGCTGCGCCTGCGGCACGCCGAGCTGCTCCCAGATTTCGATGGGATCCTGCGCCTCCCCGAAACGCGCGATGCGCTGCTCCAGCATCTGCTGTTCCGCCTCCAGCGCCTGCAGGCTGAGCGCCACTTCGCTGCCGCGCAATTGCGTCAGCGCATCGATCGCCGCCGCGCGAAACGCTGCGCTGTCGTCATTCACCACACGCTGGCAATCGCCCAGCAGATAGCGATGCTTGCCGCCGGTGGTGCGCCATACCAAAGCACGGTCGCGCGAATCGAACTCCTCCACGCCGTTGGCGGTTTCGATCACTTCCGGGCCGGACATCGCCAGCCGTCCTTCTTCCGACATGATGATCAGATTGGCGCAACGCGCCACGATGCCCATGCCGCCGAAGCAACCATTGGACCCACCGACCAGCACAATCACGGGGATATTCGCGGCGCGCGCTTCCAGCACTGCGCGCATCACTTCCGACACGGCGATCAGGCCGGCATTGGCTTCGTGCAGCCGCACGCCGCCGGTTTCCAGCAGCAGGATCACGCCTTGCGCCTGTTTCGCGATGGCGCGTTTGAGCAGGCCGACCAGCTTGGCGCCATGCACCTCGCCCACCGCACCGCCCATGAAGCCGCCCTCCTGCGCCGCCGCCATCACGCGTGCGCCCTTGAGCAATCCTTCGCCGATCACCACGCCGTCGTCGAAGGACACCGGCGCATCCAGCTGCGCCAGATGCGGGCTGACGATGCGTTGCGCCGGCGGCAGCAATTCGCTGAAACTGCCGGCGTCCAGCACCTGCAGAATGCGCTCGCGCGCGTTCGCTTCCAGATAGCTCGTGCTCATTTGGCATCTCCCAGCATGGCTTCCACCGCCTGATCCAGGCGCAGGCTGACCACCGCCGGCGTGGCGCCCATGTCATTGATCGAGATACGCGTGTCGGCCAGTTGCCAGCGTTGCTGGAAGTCCGTCATCACGGCTTCCCAGATGGCGCCGAAACCGCGCGCGGCGGTCTTGATCTCGATTGCGCAGGCGCCGTTCAGCGGCGCCGCTTCGATCAGCACTTCCAGATTGCCGGAGCTGACTACGCCGACCAGCTCCGGTGCCGGTTTCAATTTGCGCTGTCCGCTGTCGAAGCGGAAATTCAGAGTTTCCATCGTCTATACCTTTGAATCCATTTTCAATTCAATTCATGGCGCGCGAATAGTCTCGCTTACCAGTTGCGGAAACGCTTGGGCGGGTTATACAGGCCGCCGGAAGCGCGCACCAGATCCTTCATGTTCTTGGCCGCCAGCAGATCACGCGTGGCCATGCGCTTGTCGATGCCCAGGTCTTCGGCGCGGCGGATGATGCCGCGGTCGCGCAGGTTTTCCACCATGCGCTTGTCGCGTCCCATGCCCACCGGCGTATAACCGGCGACGCCGCGAATCGCCTGTTCGCGCTCTTCCTCGGTGCGGCACAGCAAGAGATTGGCGATGCCTTCTTCGGTCAGGATATGGGTGACGTCGTCGCCGTAAATCATGACCGGCGGAATCGGCATTTTCGCCTGTTCGGCCAGTTGCCAGGCGTCGAGCTTTTCGACGAAGGCCGGCTGCATGTGCTCGCGGAAAGTCTCCACCGTCTGCACCACCAGCTTTTGTCCGCGCGGGATGGTGTTCTTGCCGGCGCGCGCCTGCTGCCCGGCCTTGAGCCAGGCTTCGCTGGCGTGGCGCCGGCCGCGCGCATCGGCGCCCATGTTGGGCGCGCCGCCGAAGCCGGCGATACGGCCCAGCGTGGCGGTGGAGGAATTGCCCTGCAAATCGATCTGCAGGGTCGAGCCGATGAACATGTCGCAGGCGTAGTGGCCGGCGGTTTGCGAGAACGCGCGATTGCTGCGCATGGAGCCGTCGGGGCCGACGAAGAACACGTCGGGCCGCGCGCGGATGTAGTCTTCCATGCCCAGTTCGGAACCGAAGGAATGCACCGATTCGATAAAGCCGGCTTCAATCGCGGGGATCAGCGCCGGATGCGGATTGAGCGCCCAGTGCTTGCAGATCTTGCCGCGCAGGCCCAGCGATTCGGCATAGGTCGGCAGAATCAGCTCGATGGCCGCGGTATCGAAACCGATGCCGTGGTTCAGGCGCTGCACGCCGTATTCGGCGTAGATGCCCTTGATCGCCATCATCGCCATCAGCACCTGGATTTCCGAAATCTGCGCCGGGTCGCGGGTGAACAGCGGCTCGATGTAATGCGGCGTCGGCGCCTTGGTGACGAAGCTGACCCAGTCGGCGGGAATATCCACGCGCGGCAATTCGTCGACGATTTCATTGACCTGGGCGATCACGATGCCGCCGCTGAAGGCGGTCGCTTCGGCAATCGCCGGCGTGTCTTCGGTATTCGGGCCGGTGTACAGATTGCCGTGACGGTCGGCCGACTGCGCCGCCACCAGCGCGATGCGCGGGGTCAGGTCGATGAAGTAGCGGCCGAACAATTCCAGATAGGTATGGATGGCGCCGATGTTGAGCTTGCCGGACGACGCCAGTTTGGCGAGACGTCCGGCCTGCGGGCCGGAGAAGGAAAAATCCAGCTTCGATGCAATGCCCTTTTCGAACACGTCCAGATGCTCCGGCAAGGCCAGCACCGAAAACAGCATGTGCAGATCATGCACGCGCGCCGGGTCCAGCGCCGCCAGCCCCTTTGCCAGAAAATCGGCCTGTTTCTGATTGTTGCCTTCGACGCAGACGCGGTCGCCCGATTCGATCACCGCATACAGCAAGTCCTGCAAACGCGCAGCCGGCATGAGCTTGCCCTGCAGTTCGCCGCCCAGCGCAGATGAGGCACGCGCCAGTCTTGCTTCCCGGTTTTTCTGACGCGCGTTCCAGACGCGTTCGTTGCTACTCATCTCTATTTAACTCCCATCAACATATCGGGCAGGCTGGTCGCGATACCCGGAAAAAAGCACAGCAGCACCACCGCTGCAAACATCAGGGCCAGAAACGGAATCGTGCCCTTGATGACGTCGCCGAGCGGAATGTCCGGCGCAATGTTCTTGATCACGAACAGATTCAGGCCCACCGGCGGGTGAATCAGGCCCATCTCCATCACCACCGTCATGACGATGCCGAACCAGATCAGATCGAAGCCGGCAGCTTTCAGCGGCGGCAGGATGATGGGCGCGGTCATCAGAATGATCGACACCGGCGGCAGGAAGAAGCCGAGCACGATCACCATCAGCAGAATCACCGCCAGCAGCAGCCATTTCGACAGATGCATGTCGACCACCCACTGCGCCGCCGACTGGCTGATGTGCAGATAACTCATCACATAGGAATACAGCAGCGACATGCCGATGATCAGCAGCAGCATGCCCGATTCCTTGATGGTGGAACTGAGGAAAGGCGCAATCTCGCGCGGCTTGTAGATGCGATAGACGATGGCGATCAGCACCAGCGCCAGCAGCGCACCCAGGCCGGCGGTTTCGGACGGCGTGGCCAGCCCGCCGTACAGCGCCACCATCACGCCGATCAACAGGATCAGGAAGGGCAGCACGCGCGGCAACATCTCCACCTTCTGCGCCAGCGTGAATTTCTCGTCGTCCAGATAAGCCGATTTGACGCCGCCCGCGCTGTAGATGGCATGCGCCATCTTGTATTCCTTGCGCGCGCGGAACACGGCATAACCGGCGAACAGGATCACCAGCAGGACGCCGGGGCCGATGCCCGCCAGGAACAGCCGACCCAGCGATTGCTCGGCCGCCACCGCGTACAGAATCATGGTGATGGATGGCGGCAGCAAAATCCCCAGAGTACCGCCGGCGGCGATGATGCCGGCGGCAAAGCCGGGCGAGTAACCGCGCCGCCGCATCTCGGGAATTCCGGCCGAACCGATTGCCGAACAGGTCGCCGGCGAAGAACCCGCCATCGCCGCAAACAGCGCGCAGGCGAACACGTTGGCGATGCCGAGGCCACCCGGCACGCGATTGAGCCAGGCATGGATCGCCGAGTACAAGTCCTTGCCGGCCGGCGATTTGCCGATGGCCGCGCCCTTCAGAATGAATAGCGGAATCGACAGCAGCGTGATCGATGCAATCTCTTCGTAGACGTTCTGGGTGACGGTATCGAGCGCGGATTCCGGCATGAAGAAATACATGAAGCCGGTCGCCACCACGCCCAGCGCAAATGCGATGGGCATGCCGGAACACATGACCAGAATGGTGATGATGCCGTACAGGGCGCCGAGTGCAAGCGGAGTCATGCTGCCTCCTTTGCTTCGACCGTGCCGGTGATGCGGGTCAGCACCTGCACCAGCAATTGCAGGGTCAGCACCGTCATGCCGAAGGCCATCATCGAATAGGGAATCCACAGCGGCGGCGCAAAGGTCGAGGAGGTGGTCTGGCCGTCGACCCAGGCTTCATGGAACAGGGTCCACGATTTCCAGGCGAAGAAGGCGCAGAAGGCAAACGACACCAGATCGACCATGAACATGCGGATCTGGTTGGCCCGCGGCGACAGCAGACCGGCCAGCGCTTCAATGCCGATATGGCCGCGCAGCGACTGCACGTAGGCCGAACACAGGAAGATCACCCCGACCAGCATGAATACCGAGGCCTCGTCCTGCCAGTCGGTGGGCTGGTGGAAAAAGTAACGCACCACCACCGAATAGGTCAGGATCAAGGACGTCACGACCAGCGCGATCATGCCCAGGAATACCGCCAGCTTGTGAAATTTCTCCAGCAGCGCCGCCAGCATGGCCAGCGGCGCGTAAGCCGGTATTCTCGGCTTGGCGACAGGCCCGCTGGCGGGCATCTCGAAACCGTGACTCATAGGGTTTTCTCCGCCAGTTTGAGCAGGTTGGCGCAGCTGGCGTTGCGGCCGGCAAAGTCTTTCCAGGCGGTGGCGCGGGCGATGTCCTGCCATTTCTTGACCACTTCGGCGTTCAGATCGACCACCTTGGCGCCGGCTTTCTGATACACCTGCGCCACGGCGATGTCGTCGGCCTGCGCCGCCTTCATCGCAAACTGTTCCATCTCGGCGCCGACCGCCATGATCGCGGCCTGCTGATCCTTGGGCAGCTTTTCGAACACGGTCTTGGACATCATCAGCGGTTCGAACATGTACCAGTAAGCCTTGTCGCGGCCGGTGGTCAGCGCCTTGGCGACTTCTTCCAGACGGAAGGACATGAAGGAGGTCGAAGAGGTCATCGCCGCATCCATCGCGCCGGTCTGCATCGCGGCGTAGATTTCATTGGACGGCAGGGTCACCACGGCGGCGCCGGCTTCTTTCAGGATCAGATCCATCTCGCGCGAACCGCCGCGCACCTTCATGCCCTTGGCATCGGCCGGATCGACGATAGGCTTGCCGCGCGAGGCGACGCCGCCGGCCTGCCAGATCCAGCTGACGATGACCACGCCCTTTTCACCCAGAATGCGCGCCAGTTCCTTGCCGACTTCGGCGTTCTTCCACGATGCGCCCTGCTGATACGACGTCACCAGGCCCGGCATCAGGCCTATATTGGTTTCCGGCACTTCGCCGCCGGAGTAGTTAAGCGGCACCAGCGTCATGTCCAGTGCGCCCTTGCGCATGGCCGAGAACTGCGCATTGGTCTTCATCAGCGAAGAGCCGGGATAGATCTCGAACTTCAGGCCGCCGTTGGTGCGCTTGCTCACCTGTTCGGCAAACATGCGCACCAGGCGATCGCGAAAATCGCCTTCGGTGATGGTGCCGCCCGGAAACTGGTGAGAAATCTTCAAATTCGTGGTTTGCCCCCAGGCCAACTGGCTGCCGGCCCAGATGGGTGCGCTGGCCAATGCGCCGAGCAGGCTTCTGCGTGTTTGCGAAGTCATTTTTGTCTCCTCCTTAGGATGGGTAAATTACAACTGTGTTTTTATAGATGCGTTGTGTATACAATTTCTTCTCAAACAGATACATTGTCAAGCACTAATCCGATTTAAAATCATTGCCTTGGATGCAATTTCTTGCTGCGCAAGCCTGCCGACAACCGGTTTCCAAAGGAAACCTCATCGGCCACGAATGGCGAGACGCGGGACGCAAGTAACGGCATCGGCTGAACAGGTTAAATATGGATACCCAGAAGAAGCGCTCCGAAACCCTGCGCGAATCGATAGAAGAAATGATCGCGGTGGGCAAATTCGCCCCCGGACAACATCTGGACGAGACTTCGCTGGCCGAAGAATTCGGCGTCTCGCGCACGCCTATCCGCGAAGCGCTGATCCAGCTCGATTCCATGGGCATCATCGAAATGCGCCCGCGGCGCGGCGCCATCGTGGCCGAAATCGGCCCCCAGCAATTGATTGAAATGTTTGAAGTGATGGCTGAATTCGAAGCCATGTGCGGGCGGCTGGCCGCGCGTCGCATGTCGCCTGCGGAACATGCCGAACTGATTGCCGCACATCAGGCCTGCCAGGCGGCCCGCGACGCGTCCGATCCGGATGCCTACTTCTATCTGAACGAGGCCTTCCACGACCACATCTACGCCGGCAGCCACAACACCTTTCTGGCCAATCAGGCGCGCGCCCTGCACCGCCGCCTGCGGCCCTATCGCCGCTTGCAGCTGCGCGTGCGCGACCGCCTGAAGATGTCTTTCGACGAGCATGAAGCGGTGGTCAATGCCATCGTCGCGGGCAATAGCGAAAAGACGGTCGAAGTCTTGCGCCAGCACATCATGATTCAGGGCCAGCGTTTTGCCGATCTGGTGGCGTCCTTGCATCAACTGAAGTCGGCGGCCTGAGCGGCACGGCGGGCGACGCCAGAACAACAGCCAATAAGCGACAAAGGCGAGACGGAATCGATTCCGTCTCGCCTTTGTTTTATCTGCGGCGCATCGCCCCTGCCCGCGTTACAGACTGCGCTCGCTCTCAAAATGCCGCTCGCTGCCATCCAGCGGATCGATGAAGGACAGCGAACGCGCCAGCAATTTCAGCGGCCTGTCCAGATCGTCGGCCACGCCGGCAGGCACCGAGGTCGGATAAAACAGATCGTTGACGAGCGGCATGCCGAGCGCGGCCATGTGCACTCGCAGTTGATGACGGCGGCCGGTGACAGGCTGCAATTTATACAGCCCCAGGGCCTCGCGTGCTTCAATCAGGCTGATCGCGGTTTCCGAATTGGGCTCGCCCTCGATCTCGCGCATGCGGAAGAATTTTTCATCTTCCACCACGCGGCTGCGATACACCAGCGGCAACGGCAGGTCGACGCGCAGCGGCGCGATCGCTTCATACACCTTGTGCATGCTGCGCTGCTGAAACATGGTCTGGTACTTGCCGCGCGTGGCCGGCTGATGCGAGAACACGATGACGCCGGCAGTCTCGCGGTCGAGGCGATGTATCGGCGTCAGATGTTCAAACCCGGTGGCCTTCTTCAGACGCACCAGCAAGGTCTGCTGCACGAAGCGGCCGGTCGGAATCACCGGCAGGAAATGCGGTTTGTCGGCCACCACCAGATGATCGTCGATGTGCAGGATTTTTTCTTCGACCGGAATCGGCGTCTCGCGGCCATCCAGATCGCGATAGTAGAAAATGCAGTCGCCGCCGCAATATGGCGTGTCCGGCAGCAGTGCTTCGCCGCGCTGATTGCGCACCTCGCTGCGCGCCATGCGCTCGCGCCAGGTCGCTTCAGGGATGGCGGAAAAACGTTCGCGCAAGAAGGAAATCATGTCGGGCCAGGGGCCGTGCTGCAACCACAGATAGCTGGGCGCAAGCCCCTCCTTGAGCGGCAAAGGCGGAGTCGGTTTCATGTCTGTTGCTTACCATCTGTTTTTTTATTGTCGGTCGCCGGGTCTGGATTCAAGCCAGACGGCAAGGTCGGCAAGCTTGGCAGCCCGGGCAATACCGATTTGCGCGATGTGCGTCGGCGCCAGGCCAGCACGCTGGCATTGGCGTCCACATGCGCGCTCAGCCGGGTGCGTTGCGCGTCGCTAAAAGGTAATTGGGCAATCAGCCCCGGCCAGTGGCGCATGGCGCGGTCCACGGTTTCGACCAGCACCGCCTGCAATTTGGGTTCGGGAATACCCCAGACATTGGCGAGCTGGCGCAACACTGCCGGCGTCAGCAATTGCTTGCCTTTCTGGCCGGGCACGAAGGCCAGCGCGTGGCCGTTGCCGCCGACATAAGCGGCATAGGCGACGATGTCGTAAGCCGGCGAGAGCAGCGCCTGCTGCGGCTTGCGATACAGCATGCTGAAATTCTTCAGATGCGCATCGAAATTGCCGAGCAGCTCGTTGACCTTGATCCGCCGCAGCAGTTCGAACAGGTCTTCGATGCCGCGCGTGCTGCGTTCCAGCAGCACCATGCCGATGGCGGCGTAGGTGCCGACGTATTTGGCGGCCGGCAGCGTGCCGGTGATCTGTGCAAAGTCTTCCATGTGCAGACGGCCGGTCGGCGTCGGTGCATCGCGGTCGAAGCGATGCACCAGCAGGAAATGTCCGGCATCGTTGCGCAGCCCGAACGGCAGGTGATCGGCTATCGCGTTCAGCGGCGCCAGCTCGAACTTGCAGACATCGACGCCGGCGGCAGCAGCCAGGGTCAGCGATGCGAACTCGACTTCCGGCATCTGCGGATAGTCGGAAGCCGGCAGCTTGCCGATGAAGTGCGAACCGCTGCGATCCTTGGAACGCATCACGTAGCGGCCGCCGGCTTCGCGCACCAGCGCCATCTTGGGCTGCACGCCGGACAGCGATTCACCCTCAGGCAGCGGCAGCTGGCCTGAACTCATTTCGTAACTGTCGTGCCCCTGGCCCAGCAGACGGCCCATATCGCGCTCTTCGAGCTGCTCGGCGATAGCCGAGACGTCGCCCGGCAGATCCTTGCCGCAATAGGCCAGCAGGCCGAATTCATCGTCCGGCGCGAGCCCCGCGCGCTGGATCAGATGCTTGCGCAACTGCCCTTCGGGCAGCAGGTTCTGGAAGAAAGGCGGCAGCCCACCCTTGCCGTCGCCGCGATTCACCGCCAGCGCCGGATTGAGCAATTGCGCCAGCGTGCGATCTTCGGTCGAGGCGCAATACAGTTGCGACAGAACGGGACGCTGGGCGTCGGTGGCGTAGGCATCATCGAAACGGAAATAGCAGCGGCCGTCGTCCAGCCCGAACAGCGAGCCGACCTCGTGCAGGCCGAGCCGGATGCGCATGGAGCGCAGCATGCTCATTGACCACCCTCTTTCTGCATCAGGCGGCTCAATTGCTGCGACAGCTCGGTGCTGCTGTCGGCAGGCGTGGCGGCGGCTTCTGCGCCGCGCATCTGCGCGACCTGTTGCGGCACCAGCAGCAGCTCGATCTTCAGCTCGCCGCAGATCGCCAGCAGACGATTGAGCTCGATGTTGCCCTTGCCGGTTTCCAGCGCCAGCAGCGTGTTGCGATGGATGCCGGCCAGCTCGGCCAGCTCGATGGCGCTCAAACCGCGCGCCTTGCGGGCGCGGCGGATTTGCTGACCGATGTCGAGTATGGATGCCATGTGATTCAAACCAGTAAAAATGCGATGAAATGTCCGATTTTGCAGTGCAATATCCCCTCTGACACCAAGACATAACAAATTGTTCTTTTTATTTTAAGTCTATTTTATTGGTTTAAATGACGATCAACATGACCAATAAACAGGTCAATTAAATTTTTGACCAATTTAATTGTCATTTATAAAGCGGAAGCGACACAACATCCCTGATTGAGATTCCCGATATGTGCGCGCCATGCCGGATAAAAAAAGACCGGCATCACTGCCGGTCTTGAAACGGACGTCGCCTCTGCTGGCATTACATCCGGTAAAACACTGACTCTGTGCACGTGGGCTAGCGCTGGTATCGATGCACCCCTGCATCGGCGCTCATGCCGTCATGCTATTGATTTCCCCCGCCCCCCTTTGGCGCTGCTCCCCCCTACGATACTTTGCGATGCAAAATCCACCACCACATCTCGACTTGCCATGCGCACTTGCAGCAAGCCGACGCACAAACGGCTACCGGTCTTCCTCCCGGAAATAGACTCAGACTTATTTGGCGGCAGGTGCGGCTGGTGCTCCCGCCACTGCCGCCGGCGCTACCGCGGCAACCTGCTCGGGCTTGGTCACGGTATAGCCGACCGGCACCCAGCTGGTGCCGTCCTGCACCAGCGAAATCTTTTCTATCGCCATGCTTTTGGCAAATCGCGAAGCGAACACCACGTTCACGTATTCGCCGGGCGGCAGACTTTCGGGATTGCTGATGCGCACCACCTGCACCCAGTCGCGCTTGTTGATGCCGCCGAAATCGGTCTGCAGGCTGGTGAGGTATTTGCCCCAGTCGTCCTTGTTGAAGCTCTTTTGCATGACGGGACCACTGCTGGACCACATGCGATCGGTCGACTTGGCGTCGGCCAGCGTGGCCCAATGTTTGGCGGCGGCGATGGCGCCGTCGAGCGAAGCGGTCTGGGCGGATGCCGGCTGATGCGCCAGCAGCATGACGGCCAGCGGCGCGCCATATTTGAGAAATCGAGTCGAAGCTAGGACAGAATCGGACCACATCATGTTTTCTCCCTGAGGATGAACTGAAAAATAGCTGCGATCATCGTTGCAATCATCGCGGCGCTGAATTTCGTGATGCGTTTGATTGCCTGAAGTCAGGCTAATGTTGTACCGCCAAAACGCATCACGCAAAGCTGCAAACAGAACCCCTATCGCGCCCCAGCTTTCCTTTTAAGCAAGAATCGCGTATTTCATCTCATTTACTCATCTCATTCACCACTGGAAACCGGCGCCGACCACGGCCCCGGTACGGCCACGCGTATTGGTGGTGGCCGAGGCCTTGATCACCCATTTGCCGTTATCGGTAATGGTCGACAAACCCAGCGCCATGCCGCTCTGCCCCTCATAGGTGCCGCCGGATACCGCCAGCATGCTGCGCCCGGCCTCGGTCGGCTGCGGCAGACCGGCGACCGCCATGGCTGAGGCAATGCCGCCGTTGGCATCGCGCCGCGCCGTGTCCAGATCGCCGCGCACGCTCTGAATCTGGCTGTCGGTGTATTGATTGGATTGCGATACCGCGCTGCTGATGCCGGAGTTCAACTGATTGACGTTGACCGCATCGGTGCCGGCCACGCCCGCTGCGACATTGCTCAAGGTCACCGGCGTGCCGCCCGCATTGAGCGTGATCTTGGCCTTGGCCGCGCTGTCGTAGGTCACGTTGGTGCCGCTGCCACTGCCGCCACCGCCGCCGAGTGCGCTGATCTGGCTGGAGAGGCTGTCCGCCACCGCCGTCAACTGATTCACGTTGACCGCATCGGTGCCGGCCGAGCCGGCCGCCACGCCGGTGATCTTGCGATTGCCGATATTCAGCTCACCGGCCTAGGTCTGTCCGGTCGACAAACCATAGGCGACATAGCTGATCTGGGCGCCGACGGTGGTGACCGAGCCGGAACCAAGCGCAATACTGTCGGCAAAACCGGACGTCGCGCCCGAGCCGATGGCAATCGCACCGCCGGCCGTCGCCCTGGCATTGGCGCCCTGCGCAATCGACTGGGTGCCGCTGGCCAGCGCGCCGCTGCCCATGGCCAGGGCATCCACCTGCAAGGCCTGCGCCGCCTGGCCGATGGCGACGCCGCCGGTGGCTGCGACATCGACTATTGCCCCATTCCCCAGGCCGACGCCGTTGTTGCCGTTCACTACGGTGTTCGGTCCCATCGCCACCGCATTGGTACCCACCGCCAGCGAATCGGCGCCGCTCGAATTGGCATGGAAGTACATGGTCGGCGATACCGCAAACGAGGCCAGCGCCCCGGTCAGCTGACGCACCGTGACGGCATCCTGCGCCTGCGTACCGTCGGCCACATTGATGATCTGGCGGTAGGTATTGGCGGTACTGTCGCCGACCGATACCGCACCGAGCAAGGTCCTGTCAGTCGTGTTGTAAGGCACCGTGGCGGCTCCGGACACAATGGTGCCGTTGGTCGCGGCGATCACCCGATCCGAGACCGACCCGGAACCCAGCGCCACGCCGCCATTTACCGACGACACCGTATTCGCCCCCAATGCCAGCGCATTGCCCTGCGATGCCGTGGCGTTGTAGCCGACCGCCGTCGCCCCTTGCGCCGAAGCGTGCGAATCGCCGGCCGGCAAGCCGGTGGCATTGGTGCGCGCGTATTGCACGCCGCTGCCGTTGTTGGTGATGTAGGTCGTGCTGGTGTCGCCGGTCACCGCAAACAATTGCGCGCCGTTGATCGCATCGGTACTGGTGGCACTGACCGTGCCGGCCGCCAGATTGGTCAGCTTGCTGGGCGTGCCCGCATGATTTGCGCTGTAGGCGCCCAGGCCGCCGTTGGCGGTCGGGTCCCATATCGGACCGCTGCCGCTGGCGCTGCTGATCTGTGCCTGCACCGCCTGTAACTGCGCAACGTTGACAGCGTCGGTCGCAGCACTGCCAGCCGCAAGATTGGTCAGTTTGCGTTCGGCCCCCGACGATCCAATCGAAACCTCTCCCACCGAATTGCCGCTACCGGCCAGCAAGGCGAAGGGGTTATAGCCGCTTTGCGCACCGGTAGTGGTGACCGCCCCATAGCCCAGCGCCACGCTGCCGGCGAACAAGGCCTGGCTGTCGCGCCCCAGCGCCAGCGAATTGTTGGCGGTGCTGACCGCGTTGTAACCGACCGCAGTCGAACCCACGCCTTGCGCAGAAGAATCGCTGGCGGTGAGCGTGCTTTCATTGGTGCGCGCATAGCGGGCGCCGACACCGTTGGCCGTGGTGTAGGCGGAACTGGTATTGCCGGCCACCTCATACAACTGGCCGCCGTTGATGGCATCCTTGCTGCCGGCGGCGACGGTGCCATCCTTCAGATTGACGATCTTCTGCGCGCCGGTGCCGTTGTCGGCGTTGTAGGCACCCAGGCCACCGTCGGCCGCTGCGTCATATTTCAGGGGATCGCCAACGACGGTGAGGATACCGGCGGCCACGTCGTACAACTGGCCAAAATTCACTGCATCGGTTCTTTCGCTACCGGGTGCGACATTGGTCAGCTTGCGCTCGCTGCCGGGCGCACCGATCGACACTTCGCCCACCGAGGTATAGGTATTGCCAAAGATCGACTCCGTGTAGGTTTCAGCCCCGACGCTGGTGCGCGATCCTGCCCCCAGCGCCACGCTATTGCCGAAATTGGCCACTGCACCATTCCCCAGCGCCAGCGAATTGACCTGCGACGCCACTGCGTTGTAACCCACCGCCGTCGCCCCCTGCGCGGATGCGTGCGCGTCATCCGCCGCCAGACCGGTGTCATTGGTGCGCACGTATTTCACGCCGGCGCCGTTGTTCTGTACATAGGTGGTGCTGGTGTCACCGGTCACCGCAAACAATTGCGCCCCGTTGACGGCATCGCTGCTGGCGGCGTTCACTGCGCCGTTGGCGACATTGGTGATCTTGCTCGGCGTACCGCTGTGGTCGGCGCTATAGGCTCCTAGCCCGCCGTTGGCAGCCGGATCCCATTGCAGCGTGTCGCCCTGTGCGGCGACGATACGATTGGCCACTGCGGTCAGCTGGTTGACGTTGACCGCATCGGTGCCGGCGCTGCCGGGCGCCAGATTGGTCAGCTTGCGTTCGCTGCCGGATGAGCCTATCGACACTTCACCGGCCGAATTACCGCTGCCGGCCGCCAGTGCAAACGGGTTGTAGCCGCTCTGTGCCCCGGTCGCCGCCACAGAATTGGCGCCCAGCGCCACGCTGTTGGTGGCGCTGGCCTGCGCTGCCTTGCCCAGGGCGATGCTGTTCAACTGATTGCTGGCGGCGCCATCGCCTATCGCCAATGCACCGGCGGCGCCGGCGCTGGCGGCATTGCCCAGCGCAGTCGCACCCTGGCCGCTGGCGGTGTTGCCATTGCCCAGCGCCAGGGCGCCCTGACCAGTCGCGCTGTTGCCGCTGCCGGCGGCCAGGGCGCCATCGCCGCTGGCCGTGTTGTTGGCGCCGACCGCCACTGATTTGCCGCCGCCGGCCACCGCGTTATCGCCAATGGCCACGGCGCTGGCCGTTTGCGCCTGCGATTGCGTGCCCATTGCCACGCTGTTGGCGCCGGTCGCGACGGTCTGCGGGCCGGCTGCGACGCTTTCGGCGCCGATCGCCTGCCCGGCGGCTGCGGACGAGTTGGCCTTGAAGTAGGCCGAGGTGCCGGAACTGACCGAAGCAATCTGTGCGGTCAGGGCATCGTTCACCGCTTTCAGCTGACCGACGGTACTGGCATCGCCATTGTTGACGCCAGGCGCCAGCCCGGTAATCTGGCGATTGCCGATATTGAGTTCACCGGCCGAAGAGCTGGCGCCGGGAGTCAAGGCATAGCCGTTGTAGTTGGTGAGCGCGCCGACTGTCGTCGCCGAGCCCGAACCCAGCGCAATGCTGTCCGCATGCGTGGCCGTGGCATTCACACCCAGCGCGATCGCGCGCGCATTGCTGGCGCTGGCGCCGCTGCCCATGGCAATGGCATCGGCTGCGCCTGAGCTGGTGTTCTGGCCGATGGCGATACCACCCGGCGCTACGCCGGAGACGGTCGCGTTGTTGCCGATGCCGAGGCCGTTGTCGCCGGTCACTGCGGTAGCCGGACCGACCGCAATCGAGTTGTTGCCGTTGGCCAGCGAATCCGACAAGGTCGAATTCGCATGGAAATACTTGGTCGGCGACGCAGCGAATGCAGCCAGCGCCGTGGTCAACTGGCGCACCGTCACAGCGTCATGGTCCTCGGTGCCGTCCGCCACATTGGTGATCTGGCGATAGCTGTGTGACGTCGCGTCGCCTACCGAGATCGCGCCGAGCAAAGTGTGGTCGGTGGTGTTGTAAGGAATCGAAGTGCCGGAAATCACACCCGAGGTCGCCGCCAACGCACGGTCGGAGGTCGAGCCCGAACCCAGCGCCACGCCGCCGTTGACCGTGACCTTGGCGGTATCGCCCAAGGCTACGCCGCCGGCGTTCGCCACGGTGGATTGATTGCCCATCGCGATTGAGCCCTGCCCGGTCGCGCTATTGTTGTTGCCCAATGCCAGCGCGCCGGTACCGTTGGCGGTGTTGTCCGCGCCGATGGCCAGGGCACCTGTGCCGGTGGCGTTGTTCGGATCCCCGATGGCCACCGCGCCATTGCCGCTGGCGGTATTGCCGACGCCGATGGAGACGGCCTTGCCGCCGAGCGCGGTCGCGTTCTGCCCGATGGCGACGGCGCCCGCAGTGGAGGCGCTGGCGGTATCGCCGATGGCCACCGATGAAGCGCCGGCCGCGCTGGCTGACTTGCCGCCGGCAAAGGCATTGCCGCCGGTGGCAGTCGCACCGGCTCCCAGCGCCACATCATTTTGCACGCCGCCGCCGGACACGCCGGCCACCGCGTTCGCGCCGACTGCTACCCCATTCTGGTTATAGGCCTTGGCGGCGGCGCCGGCGGCGGTCGCGCCAACGCCGGCGGCGCTCGCCTGATCACCGACTGCCGTCGCCTGCGCCGCGCTCGCCACGGCATTGCTGCCCAGCGCTGCCGCATTGGCCGCAGTAGCGCTGGCCGAACGCCCCAGCGCAGAGGCGCCGGCGCCGCTGGCGACCGTCTGATAACCCACCGCCACGCCATATTGCGCACTGGCCAAAGCGGTGTCGCCCGCGGCAAAGGAACTGCCGCCGATGGCGCGTGCGCCGGTGCCGAAGGCTGCGTCATTGAGGATAGAACCGGAACCGGATACGCCGGCCACAGCGTTATACCCGACCGCCACCGCAGCGCTGTTGAAGGCGCTGGCGGCAGAACCGCCGGCATAGGAATTCACGCCTGCCGCATTGGCATTGCCGCCGACCGCCGTCGCCGTCGCCGCCGTCGCCTGGGCGCCGCTGCCCAAGGCCGCCGCATTGCTGGCGGAGGCCTGCGCGCCCGTACCTTCAGCCAGCGCATTCTGCGCGCTGGCCACGGTATTCAAACCCAGCGCCACGCTGCCGATGCCGCTGGCGCTGGCGGTATCGCCCAAGGCCGAGGCCGAGGCGCCGCTGGCCGCAGCGGAGACACCGCTGGCCAGAGAACGTCCGCCGGTGGCGCTGGCGGCATCGCCGATGGCGGTGTCATTGGTCAGGGTGCCAGAACCGGATACACCGGCCGTGGCATTGCGCCCCAGCGCCGTATCGCCGGCATTGAAGGCCCGCGCCTGCAAACCGCCTGCCAGCGAACCGGCGCCGGCGGCATTGGCCTGCGCACCGAGCGCCGTGGCGTTGGTGCCTGATGCCGCAGCAGACAAACCCAGTGCGGCGGCACCGGCATTGCTCGCGCTGCTGCTGGCGCCGAGCGCGACGGCATTGGCGCCAGAGGCTGCCGCAGTATCGCCCAGGGCGATCGCTGACGCCCCTGACGCGGTGGAGGAAACGCCGCCGGCAAACGCACGGCTGCCGCTGGCGGTCGCAGAACTGCCCGTCGCCACCGAACTGCCACCGGTGGCGCGCGCTGTGTTGCCGATCGCCACGTCGTTCGTGATCGTGCCCGAGCCGCTGACACCGGCCACCGAATTCAAACCCAGCGCCAATGACGCGCTGTTGTAGGCCTTGCTGGTGTCGCCGATGGCAATCGAACTGGCGCCCAGCGCATTGGCCGCATTGCCCAGCGCAGCCGACTTGCCGCCGCTGGCCTTGGCCGCCGCGCCGATGGCGGTATCGTTGGTCAGCGTGCCAGAACCCGATACGCCGGATTCGGCGTTCATGCCCAGCGAGACATCGCCGGTGTTGTAAGCAGTGGCAGAACTACCGCCTGCATAACTGTTGTTGCCTGTAGCGTTGGCCGCATTGCCGCTGGCCACTGCACCGGCGCCGCTGGCAACGGCATTGTTGCCGCTGGCGGAACTGGCGGAACCGGACGCCGTGGCGCCGTTGCCGATGGCACTGGCATTGGCGCCGGAGGCGATGGCATTCGGCCCGATGGCAGTCGTGGAGGCGCCGGTGGAACTGGCTCCTGTACCGAGCGCGACAGCCGCCGCCCCGGTGGAATTGGCCAGCCGGCCGATGCTCACCGCGTACTGGCCGCTGGCAACCGCGCCCACGCCCTGCGCCAGCGAGCCGCCGCCGGTGGCGGCCGCCTGATAACCCAGCGCAACATCGCCGGTCAGCGTGGTATTGCCGCTGATGCCGGCCACCGCACTCGGGCCCAGCGCCATGCTGTTGGTGCCGTAGGCATTGCTGGACAAGCCGGTGGCGACGGCGGCATTGCCGCTAGCAGTGGCCGAGCGGCCGAGCGCCAGCGCGCTGGTGTTGGTGGCGGCGGCGTTGGAGCCGAGGGCCGCTGAATATTGCGCCGTGGCGCGCGAGGTGTTACCGATGGCGACGGTGTCGGTATTGGAAGAATTAGCGGCCGTACCGATTGCGATGGATGAGGCTGAAGATGCAATAGCGGTGTTACCCAGCGCCACCGATGAAGCCCCCGACGCAGATGCGTTAGGACCTCCGGCAAAGGCATTGGCACCCGCCGCGCTGGCCTGAAAACCCAGCGCCAGCGCGGCCTGTCCGCTGGCGGCGGCAGACGAACCAATTGCGATCGCGTTTTGCGCCGACGAGCTGGAGCTCAAACCCATTGCAATCGAATTCACTCCGGAAGCATTCGCTTGGTCACCAGCCGCAAAAGCACTCTGAGCGCTGGCGTTTGCCTGCACACCTACTGCGGTTGATCCCTCACCGGTAGTTTTGGAAAATGGACCGATAGCCAGCGAATTATCAGCGATGGCTGTAGCGTCAGTGCCAATGGCCACTGCCGATCTACCATTCGAAACACTAAGCCGACCGATTGCAATCGAAGCAGTATTTGTGGCACTGGCAACCGTGCCGATGGCAGTGGAACTTCCGCCGGTGGCTGCGGCCTGCTTACCGACCGCAGTAGAGTCTCCGACGGTTGCTGTGGCGCCCGCGCCCACCGCGATTGTGCCTTCATTCAAAGCCTTGCTGCTTGCTCCGATAGCCACATTGCCGCCCGTACCCGTCTGAGCGCTAGTATTTGCTACCGGCGAAGTACCTGTTGTGACACCAATATAATTTTGCCCCCAGGCACTGCCGCCCGGCAGCAATGTCAGGCCTATGCCGACCACCAGCGCCATTTTTCGAAGAAGCGCGCAGCCACGAGCCAACCCGGCCTTTGCACCGGCGCTTGCAGATGAAGTCGAGCTTTTCCCTTTGCCTTTGCTCTTCGTCATTTCGGATGCCGCCACCCAGCCCCCGCGCACGGCGCTCCACACGACGCAATATATTCGATTCATGACCCCTCCCCGGGCAAGCTCTCGAACCAGGCGGACAACGACCTGCCTTGAGGCAAGTGGCACCCTGAGCTCGCTGCAACTACGTCTGCAATTAAGTGTTACCCCCTGCATGCCGAGCGCGCGCTCAATGAGCAAAATGCGATCGGACTGACACCGGCGGCCGCGCGAGCGGCATGTCCGGCGATGCAAATCTATTGGCGATGCAAGAACGAGAATTCGGAACTGCTGAAACTGATGCTTAACAAATTGAAAACAAATTCAACGTCAATTCAAATTCAGAGCGGCCTGATGAGATGGCCAAAAGCACGCAGTATTATTTTTATTGTCGCAACGCAAGGACTGCAAAAACCTACGGGAAAACTTGAAAATGGCTGGCGTCATGCCCCTTTCAGACTGACAAGAAGCTTGTCGAAGCCTGACACTTCACCGAAATCAGCCAATACATGTCTTTAAGGCAATATTCGACTCAAAAAAAATCGCACCGGCAGCGCGATTTTTCCAGCCTGAAGTCAGGCTGTGGTGTTGACGTTGCGACCGATATTCGGATTGGCCGGCAACGGCGGCGGTAAAGCCTGCAGCAATCCAGCGGCAACACTGACTTGAGCATCCAGCGCTTTTTTCAACACGGCGATGTTCACCGCATCCGCATCTTTCGCCGTCGCCAGATTGGTGGCAAGAGAGGCTATTTGGGTTACGTCCATAAATACTCCTTATGAGACTTGCAAATCACACGCACCAGAACAGCACGCATGAAAGCATTTACGGCAGTTTTTCTCAAATCTTTACTAGCATCAAGATATTTTTTACATTTCGCTGACAAAAATATTGCCAAAACAACACACTAAACGCGAGTAAGTCCTATCCAACACACAAAAAAAATCGCCCCCTTGCGGGAGCGACTCAAGCAATACAAGTGCTGTATCAGCACGTCATTCTTCAGGCCCAGGTATTGATAATGCGACCTATATTCAGATTGGCCGGCAAACTCGGGGTAACAAAACCGACGACCTCGTCAATGACATGACCTGCCGCCTTACCCACTTCCCCCCCCACTGTTTCAACTGCCTTCTTTGCCAGCCATGCTGTTGCTACACCGGTGGCGATAGTAGCTATCTCCATAAGAACTCCTTCACAACGGCCTGTTCGCATCCGATTCAACAGATGTGTCCAACCCGGAAGGAACACTACCGGCCCCACCCGACTCCGGCGCTCCGGACAGGCAAACGCAAAACATCGCGGGAGGCAGGCAATGCCTGCGACTCTTTCTCATTCTTGAACCGAATGTGAATAAGCCCCTAAGGTGTAACGAAAGCTCATCGCATCAAAACGCAAGACCTGCAGCCGCTGCACGCGACGGCTTTGCCATGCCGGCCGAGCTGATGCTGCACCGCTCCGCCGCCATCTCTTTCCGCCGCTTGCCGGACCTATCCAGCTCAGGTCCGGGCCTCTTGACGCTTTTTCGCGATGAGTAAATATTTAGCGGCATCAAGCCGGGTTTTCTTTACGTCTGAGGACGGTTCTTATCTTTAATTTTCACCTGTTAAGACTCCCGCCAAGATCGGCATTACACTGCGATGCTGCCATGCACCAAAGTCGGCTTTCGTCGTTTGCAGACCTCATCACATAAAACAGAGAAAACCAACGTAAAGCGACTAAATGCATCAAGATTGGCGATCCAGCGATTGCAGTTTTCCAGCGATCTGCTAGCGTTGCGCTCCGGCCAGACCCGCCATGCCGTAGCCTTGCGGGCATTCTGTACTTTCATCCTCACTTTTTAAGATCGATCCGCCGTACATGCTGTCAGCCCTGGAAAAAATCTCTGCCGCTCCCGAATCCGCCGAACTTGAAAATCTGGCGCATCTGATCGCCTGTCTGCGCCCGGCCACAGGCGCCGAGCCGGAGCAGGCCATCGAACGCGTGCGCGAACTGACGCTGCTGTTGCAACGCCAGCCGCCACATGCCGTGAACCTGCGCCGGCATTTGCTGCATCTGCTGTCGGCACGGCGCCAGACCAGCCTGTATACCGACATCGGGATTCTGTCGAACGACGGTTTTTTCTCGGAGCTGCACCGGCGCATCGTGTATCGCATCCTGCCGCCGGCGCTCGATGAACGCTATCTGCAGGATTGCCTGGAAAAGATTCTGCCCTTCAACACCGACTATCTGTGGATACAGGCGGTGCCGCTGGCAGACTGGAATGCGCTGGCGCAAGCGCTGGACGGCGTGCGCGATGCCACTGCGCTGACTGCCGACACCCACGCGGCGCGCAGCAGCAATGACCAGCTCGACCGCCTGAAGATCATGACCGAGCTGCTGCAGGCGATTCAGGTGCTGTCTTACCGCATCAGCGCCATCGGCATGGAGCCCGAGCTGATCCGCATCTATAGCGATATCAAGGCCTTCGAATCGCCGTTCCTGATGCAGAACGTGGAGCTGCACACTTATCTGGAGGGCTATCGCCGCTATCTGCAGGGCGATACGGCGCCGATGGAAGACGCCAGCCATGTGCTGGTGATGCTGCAGCAATGCCAGGATGTGGTCGACAAGATCCGCAAGAACGCGACGCGCATCGGCACCAGCGTTTCGCTGACCTACCGTCTGCTGCGGCTGGATCAGAACCTGGACCGGCTGCGCAAACTGCTGGCGCTGGTGGATGTGGCCGATGGCCGTCCGGCGCTGGCCTCAGCCTCTGAAAATTCGACCGTCAACGCCCCGCTGCCCGCCGAACAAAAACAATTGATCGGTCTGGAGCTGGGGCTTGAACTGGTGGAGGCGCACAACCGCAAATACACCGTGCGCGAACTGTTTGCCGGCAACATCAATCTGCTGGCGCGCAACATCACCGAGAACGCCAGCCGCACCGGCGAGCACTACATCGCGGAAAACCGCGCCGAATATTCGGCCATGTATCGCTCGGCGGCCGGCGCCGGCTTCATCATCGGCTTCATGGCGATGATCAAGATCATGATGTCTTACCTGCGCGCGGCGCCGCTGGTGGAAGCATTTCTGTTCAGCATGAATTACTCGCTGGGCTTCATGCTGATCCATGTGCTGCACTTCACCGTCGCCACCAAGCAACCGGCCATGACGGCCTCGCGCATTGCCGCTGGCCTGCACAGCCGCGACGGCCGCAACCTCGATCTGGACAGTCTGAGCGGCATGATCGTCAAGGTCTTCCGCACCCAGTTCGTGGCGGTGCTGGGCAATCTGAGCATCGCCTTTCCGGTCGCTTATGCGCTGGCCTACGCCTTCTACTTTGCCAGCGGCCATCATTTCGTCACGCCCGACAAGGCGCAGCATCTGCTGCACGACATCGATCCCTTCGGCAGCCTGGCGCTGTTCCATGCCGCGATTGCCGGTGTCTGCCTGTTCCTGGCCGGCCTGATTTCCGGTTACTACGACAACAAGGCGCTGTACACCCGCATGGCGCAACGCGTGGCGCGCGCCCGCTGGCTGACGCGCGTGCTCGGCCAGGCCCGCACCGTGCGTTTCGGCGACTATCTGGAGCGCAGTCTGGGCGGTCTGATGGGGAATTTCTATTTCGGCATTCTGCTGGGCACCATCGGCACCATCGGCTTCCTGCTGGGCTTGCCGATCGATATCCGCCACATCACTTTCTCCGCCGCCAATTTTGCAATCGCGCTGGTCGGTCTGAGCAATGAGGTCGGCTGGCACGTCTTGCTACGCTCGGCCTTCGGCGTACTGGCGGTGGGCGCCATCAATCTGTGGGTGAGTTTTGCGCTGGCGCTGTTTGTGGCGCTGCGTTCGCGCGGCGTCCGATTCCGTCAGGGAATGCCTTTGCTGAAAAGCATCGCATCGCGCTTCCTGAAACGGCCGCTTGAGTTCTTCCTACCGCCCAGGGATGAGGCGACAGCGGCAGCTCCTGCCGATGAGGGCGCAGCGAAGCATTGATGTGCGGGGGCAAGGGCTGCGGTATTGCCGCGCCTTATTTTTTCGCCGTACCGGCAGCGGCCGGCAGCTCCAGCTGCTCATACACGGCGCTGGCAATGCGCGACAAATCGGCGCGGCTGATGCCGCCCGACAAGGCATAGCCGAACTCGCCGTCTATCCAGTAAAAGACATTGATCTTGCCTTCTTCGGCGAAGCGGAAACCGGTGTCCTGATTCTGCTGCTGGTCGCGCGAGACATACAGCGTCAGCCGCTGACCGCCGCGATCCTGATACATGAATTGCGCCACCGGACCGCTCTGCCCCGGCAGCAAGCGGCCGCCGATCAGCTCGAAGCCCAGCGTCGCCAGCTTGGGCGCCCGCATCGGCGAGCCTATGCGCTTGGACAACCAGGTCACCAGCGCCTGCTCCTGATCCGCGCCGATTTCCACGGGACGTCGCACATCGGGGCTATACACGGCATGCGCCACCGCCGCCTGGCGCGCCAGTTCCAGCGGCGCGGTCTGTGCCGCTCTGATGACGCCGGAGCGGGCCGATTGCGCCAGCCATGGCACTGAAGAATTCTGTGCAGCGCCATGCAAAACCCAGCCGCCTACCGCGCCGGCAACGGTCAATAGCAGCATCGCCGCCCAGCGCAGGAGCGGCATGCGGCGTTTTTCCTGCGGCCGCGCCGTTTCACTCGCCCCGGCCTGCGTATTCAGAAACGCAGCAAAGCGCGGCGGCAGAGGCTCATCCAGCACATCGTCGTACAGCAGATGCAGCGATTGATTTTGCTGGCGATAGACGCGCAGGCGCTCCAGCTGCCCGGGCTGCTGTTGCAGATAATCGGCCACCTCGGCCAGTCTTTCGGCCGGCAGCAGGCCATCTGCATAAGCATGCAGATCGGATTCACTGATCGGGGATCGTGCGCTCATTTCACCACCTTCAACGGCGTCGCCGGCCGTTCATCCTTGCCGTCCACCAGCATGCGCAAGCGTTCGCGCGCACGTGACAGCCGCGACATCACGGTGCCCAGCGGAATATTCAGTGTCACCGCGACCTCTTCGTAGCGCATCTCTTCCAGCACCACCAGCAACAAGACTTCGGACTGCTCCGGCGCCAGCAGGCGCAAGGCAGACTCCAGATCGCGCAGCACGCCATGTTCCAGCGGCGGAGCTGCCAGCTGATGGCTTTCGCTCTCATCCAGTTCGACCGTATCCAGCGCCGGTCGCCGGCGCTGGTCCACATGCAGGTTGTGCATGATGCCGAACAACCACGGCCGCATGTCGTCGCTGCGCTGCCAGCTCGCCAGCTTCTGCCAGGCCCGCTCCAGCGTGTCCTGCACCAGATCGTCGGCCGCTGCTGCATCGCCCGCCAGCAGCGCCCGCGCGTAACGCCGCAGACGCGGCAGGCAGGCGAGCATCAGTTGCTCGTCTGCGCCCGGCCTGACCTGCCTGGCAGCTGGCCTGGAAAAGCTGAAGATCATGTCGGGGTCGGCGGCATAGGCGGCAATCTGGCGTAGCGGCTGTTATTGCTTGACCACGTGCCAGATGTCCTTGAAGTTGTCGCCCGCGCGCTCGCCGGCCTGCTTGTCGGACGCGTACAGATACAAGGGCTTGCCTTCATAGGCCAGTTGCGCGCTGCCGTCATCGCGCTTGATGCTGGAGTAAGGTGCGGCCGGCATGCCCATGGCAGGCACCGGCGGCCAGATCGCAGCGCATGGGCCGTTGCAGGCGCTCTTGCCGCTGTTGGCAGTGTCTTTGTCGAAGGTATAGACGGTCATGCCTTTGGCGTCGACCAGAATACCGCCCTTGGCCATCACGCCGACATTTTGTGCAGAGACGGAAAAGGAGGCGGAAGCGCAGGCCAGCACGATCAGGGAAGATGCGAGGAGTCTCATGGTATTTCCTTTTTTTGAAACCTGCTTGCAATCTGTAGCGAGAGGCCATCAGCCGGTGACGGCCGGAACACAGGAACCGGAGTGTACTTTAGTCCCTCAGGATTCCGAGCACCGCCCGACGCCGGATCATGGTCTCGCGGCAAGATCGCACGCAGGTTTGTATCAGGGTTACGCGATATGCCTTACCCATGCCGAGGTATACGTGGCTGAGGAAGGATTTATTCCATGTACTTGAAAATATTTTTGCTGTGCGAGATGACAGCCTGATAGCGGCCCGGAAGTGCCTGAGCTTAATACAAGTCCATGCAGGGCGGAGCAGAAAAGAATTTGACTGCGGCGCCCCGGCAACCGCCGGGATGCCGACCGATCAGGATCCGATCGCCATCAGCAGATCAGACCTTGACCGGGCGGGAGCCAGAGCGATTTCAGCGTGTGACGGTATCGCGCTGCATCGGCGCCAGCAAGGCCAGCAGGCGATTCTGCACATGCGAGGGGATGTCCGACTTGTCCATCGCCAGTTGCAGGTCTTCCACCAGCGCGTTGAAATGCGCATTGGTCAGTTGCAGGCCCTGATGCACTTCCTTCATCGGATCGCCGGTGTAGATGCAGCCTCCGCCGCTCAGGTCGCAGAACTGCTCGACCAGGGTTTTATCCAGCCGCTTCAGATCGGTGTCCCTGAAGGTGTGCTTGATGCGATCGTCAGCCAGCATCAGCGCGACAAAATCGGCCACCACTTTCTGGATCACCGGCAAGCCGCCCAGGTCCTTGAACAAGCTCGGATCCTTGACCACGGCCGGCTTGGCCGTCGGCGCGGCAGAGGTCGTCATGGTTGCGGGCGCAAGGCCCTGTGCTTGCGACATTGCGGTGAGACTCAAGGAGGCCAGCAGCGTCAGGCCTGCGATTTTAAGATGCATGATTTTCATGGCGGTCTCTTCCGATTCAGAATCCGGCCTGCAGCGACAGATACACGCCTTCCTGCCGTTTGGGGTTGTACACGGTGATATCGCCGAGCGACACATAGGCCAGCGTCAGCGACACATTCTTGGTCGGGAACCAGGCGACGAAGGCGTCGTAGTAATCCTTCTCGTTATCGGCCGACAAGTTGCGCGGCTTCATGCGGTATTCGGCGCCGATCGCCAGCTTGCGGTTGATCAGGTAAGCCACCGAGCCTTCCAGCATGGGTTCATAGCGGTCGCTCTTGTCGCCGCCGAAACCCAGAATCCCCATCTGATTGGCCTTGGTGAAACGCACAGTACCGTTGACCAGCAGGCTCTGCGCCAGGAACAGCTTGGTCGCCGCCAGGTAATAGTCAATGCCGGAGTCGCTGGCCGAGCCCAGCTGCTTCACATTGGTGACGGCGCCGAGGCCGTTGATGCCGTTGTTGCGTTTGAACATGGCGCCGGCCGAAATCTGAGGCAGCCATTCGTCCTGATTGTAGACAGCGTCGCCGACCAGCTTGACCTTGATGCCGAAAATATCCTGCTCGATGCTGAGATTGTTCAGCGGCGCCAGACTGCCGGTGAATTTCTGCTTGGCTACCGACAGCTCGACGCGGTCCAGCAGACCGACGGCCACGCCATAAGAAGTCAGTTTGTAATCCTGCGTGCTGATATAGGTGTAATGCGCGTTCGCGCCGTAGCTATCGCGCGTGCCGTAACCGGTGATCAGCGCCCACGGCGTCAAGCCGCCGCCGCCCGCGCCCTCAACCTGGATCACGCCGCCGGTGGCGGTGAGCTTGCCCAGATCAGGCAACCAGCCGGCGCTGCCGGCGTCTGCCGGCGCGACAGCAGCGGCACCGGTCGACACGGCCGGCGCCGCCTGAGTCTGATTCTGAGTTTGCGCCTGGACTGCCAGCGGCGCGCCGGCAGTCAGCGCGGCGGCGATGGCGATGGCGCACCTGCGCCACGTCCCCGATTTCTCTGTGAGCCCGTTTTGTGTATTCATCATTCCCCTGCTTGCTGTTCATCAACTGCACGTTTGAGTATCCGCACGCCACACCTTGCATCGCCGGCCATATGCTGTCTGCACATCGCCACGTCAGGTTCCGGCGAGCCGGGTAACTTCCTCCCTCGCCGGGACATGCAAGCGAACCATCGGTCGCGTCTGTTTCAGCTCTTGTTCTTGTGATTGCTGCAGGATCATTAACGGCTGCGCAATACGGAACTTGATGCCTTTACAACAACTTGCATTGCGAATGAATTTTAAAAAAGGAGCACGGCAGGCGCTATCAGGTTGTTCCTGATGCGCTCGCGCGGTGAGGCATCACTGATGCCGCGGCGTGCGCCTAGGCATGATGGATTGGATTATTGGATTTTTTGATGTCGGAGCCGGAGGTGGCTCGCTCAGGTGGCGACGAGTGGTGACGAATGAGGGTGAAAAGACCGGCTTCAGACCGCCATGTTTTCCGACTGATCCAGCGACTCGGGCGGACGCCAGTGTTGCAGCCATTCGAGGAAGCGCTCCACCGGCATAGGCTTGCCCATGAAATAACCCTGGCCCTGATCGCAGCCCATCTGGCGCAGCAGGAACCAGACCGCTTCGCTTTCGACGCCTTCGGCAATCACGCGCAGGCCCATGTTGTGGCCGAGGTCGATGGTGGAACGCACGATGCGGGCGTCGTCCATGTCCTGCTCCATGTTCATGACGAAGGACTTGTCGATCTTCAGCTCATCCACCGGCAGGCGCTTGAGATAAGCCAGCGAAGAATAACCGGTGCCGAAATCGTCGATGGCCAGCGAGACGCCCATGTTGCTGAGTTTTTCCAGGGTCGCCATGGCGCGCGCCGGATCGTCCATGATCGCGCTCTCGGTGATTTCCAGACACATCGACACCGGCGACAGCCGGTAACGGGTGAGGATTTCCGCAAAGCGCATGGCCAGATCCTGATCCATCAGATCGCGTGCGGAGAGATTGACCGAGAACTTGAGGTGGGTGCCGCGCAACTGCAACTCGCTGCAGAACGCAGCCGTCTTCTCCAGCATCCAGATGGTCAGCATGCGGATGAAGCCGGTGGTCTCGGCAAAGGGAATGAAGTTGTCGGGGCCGATGAAGCCCTTTTCCGGGTGCACCCAGCGCACCAGCGCCTCGGCCCCGATGACGGAACCGGAAGCCAGATCCAGCTTGGGTTGCAGATAGAGCATGAATTCATCGCGCTCCAGCGCACGGCGCAGTTCACTGAGCAGCGACAAACTTTCCTGGCTGGTCTGATCGATAGCCGGATCGTAGACCACCACGCCGCGGCCACCGGTCTTGGCCGAATACATCGCCACTTCGGCGCGGCTCAGCAGCACATCACTGCTGGCGCCATGCGCCGGATAGCCGGCGATGCCGATACCGGCGCCCAGATCCACGGTATGTTCCTGCAGCGACAACGGCAGTTCGAGCGCGCGCAAGATGCGCTGCGCCTGCGCCAGCGCCTGCTCGACATCGGTATCCGGCAGCAGGATCGCGAACTCGTCGCCGCCCATGCGCGCCACCTTGTTTTCCGGACGCTGCATCTGGTCGGACAGCCGGCGCGCCACCTGCCGCAGCAAGTCGTCGCCGAAATCGTGTCCGAGCACGTCGTTGACCTGCTGAAAGCGATCCAGATCCATCATCAGAATATGGCTGCTGCCGCCATCGGTCTTGTTACGTTCTATGGATTCGCGCAGGAGGTCGGCAAACTGCACGCGATTGGGCAAGTCGGTGAGCTGGTCCCAATACGCCAGACGGCCGATCTTCAGCTCACGGCGCGCGATGCCGGTACGCATGCTTTCGAAAGCATTGGCCAGTTCGCCGATCTCGTCGCGGCGACGGATATGGATAGGCTCGCGGTAATCGCCGCTTTCCAGCCTTTGCGCAACATCGGCCAGTTCACGCAAGGGACTGGCTATACGGCGCGCCATCAGGGCGCTGGCGATTACGGCAATCACCACGCCAATGATGCTGATGCTGAGCAGGATCAATTGCAGGCGACGGTAGGGCTTGACCGCTTCGCTGATCGAACGCTGCAATACGGCAATCGCTTCCTGACCGTCGTTGGTGCGGTTCAGGCGCAGCACGCGGGCGCTGTATTCATTGTCGTGGATGTCAAGCTGCGGCACGAAATCGGCGCGCATGCCCGGCTTCTTGAATTCTTGCGGCAGCATCGCGGCCACCTCGCGCGGCAGCGTCGAAACATCGGTCCTCCAGCCGCCGTTCTTGTCGGTCACCAGCACGCTGACCTGCAACGAGGACAAGGCGCTCATGTCGGCCACCAGCTTTTCATCCACCGGAAAACCCATCACCACCCAGGCGATGGTGACCGGCGCCTTCACCGGCACCGCCACGATCTGATACAGCTTGCCGCCCACGATGGCATTGCCCGCCGCGCCATTTTCCGCCTCAGTCGACTCGATCAGTTGCATGCTGCTTTCGGTCAGATCGCCGTCCTGGCTGTCGAGGGTGGACGCGCGCACCAGCTTGTCGGTGCCGATCAGCATGGCAATCGAGGCGCCGATACGGGCGCCATGATTGGCCAGTACCGAATTGATGGTGTCGCGGTCGTCGGTGCCGATGGCCTGGCGGAAGCCGTAGTCGGAGGCCAGCAGGCGTGCGCCTTGTGTCAGTTTCTGGGCGTTTTGTTCGAGCAGGCGCGAGAAAACGCGTTCACCGATGACCAATTCTTCGCGGATCGACGCCCGCGCATTGCCGTCAATCGCCTGACGAATGGCGACGAAGCCGGCTATCTGCACCACCGTAATCAGGATGATGAACAGCGCGACGATGCGGTTTTCCAGTCGATACAAGCGCACCAGCAGTCCCCGTTGTTTGCGTGCCCGGCTATTGCACCGGCACCGCCTTCACATTCAATTTCAGCGAAGCCTTGGCCTCGCCGCCCTGATACGTCAACGCCTGCTCCTGCGCAGGCTCGTTTTGCGCCATCTTGAAATACCAGGCCTTGAGCGTGTATTTGCCATTGCCCATGCCGTCCAGCGTGACCATGCCCTGGCGATCGGTCACACCGAAAAACGGTGTGTTGACGACTTGTATATACGCGACCATCTGATCATGGATATTGCAGCCTAGCACCACGGTTCCGGCTTTGTCGAACAGTATGGGATTGCCGGGCACGCCTGAATAGAGTTTCAGCTCGAAGGTCTTGGCCGGCGAGAACGAATAGACCTGGTGGCGCACCTTATCGTGATTGGGAAACAGAATCGGCGTGCCGGTCTGGACCACCGTCACCAGCGGAAAGAATTTGGTGTCCTTTTGCTCGACCTCAGCCTGCTTGGGCGCCTTGGCCGGACCCGCGCCGGTTGCAGGTTCGGCATAGACCACGGCATTCGCCACGGGCAGACCAGCAGAATCGAGAACCTGCACCGACAACGCGGCCCACGCCGGCGTCGCCGTCAGTCCTGCAACAAGCAAAGCTGCTGCAGCGCATACCTGTAAACAGGTTGCTTTCAATGACACCATGATTGATTTTGATGAATGGCAAAAATAATGGATTCCCCCGATGCTGCGGCCGGTATCCATCCGGTACCCGCGTCCGTGCTTGCGAACCGATCAGGCCAAGCACGGGCAGATCGAAATTTATCGAGAACTTGCATGCTTACTCACATGCTTATTGACGTGCGTTCTCGCATGCTTCGATCAGCAAGCAAATCCATTATGCATTTAATTCAATCTTTGCGCAGTCAAATAACCAATAACAGCTGGAACAATTTCCGGGCGAATGCTTCCCGGGCTCAAACCGCCCGGCCCGGTCAGCACCACCGCGTTGATCAGCGCCTTGAGCATGCGCTGCACCACGAAGGTCGCGACGTCGATATCCGGCGCCGAAATGGCGGCACGATGCCGCTTCAACACGCCGCGAATGGAGTCGAAGAAGCGCTCGCGAATCTGGTTCGACACCGGCATGTTAAAGGCCGGAAATTCTTCTTCCAGGATGCGGTTGAGCTCGGGTTCCAGCAAGTGCGCCGCCACCAGCGCATCGATCAGCGCTTCAAAGTCGCTGGTCAGGGAGCCGGCGTCGGTCATCTGATCCACCACGCCTTCAAACAGACTCAGCATGCGCGTCACATGGCGTTCCCGCAGCGCAAAAATCAGCGCGTCCTTGTTCGGGAAATATTGGTACAGCGAGCCGACGCTGATGCCCGCCGCCTCCGCCACCAGATTGGTATTGGTTTTGGCATAGCCGCGTTCGACCAGCACCCGCGACATGGCATCGAGAATGGTATCGACCATGGCGCGTGAACGCGCCTGGCGTGGCTCTTTTCTAGGTTGGAGTTTCATTTTTGCCTGCTTGAAAACGTGCCCTTAAACACGCGAATTAACAACATGAGTTATTGTTCGTATATCCAGAGTATAATACAAAAATGAGTTTTTACTCGTCAGCACTCGCATATAGCAATAGAAATAATGCGATAGATCATTCGAATCTAATTTAAATCATCGAATTAAAAAACAAAGTCATACGCCAATCATTACCGTGGAGAACCCTATGAAATTCGTTACGTCGCCCGCCGCTCCGTTGCGGGCGATCGCCGCGTGCGCGATGCTGATCGGCCTGCTGGGCCTGTCCGGCTGTGCCAGTTTCAGCGGCATCAATAGTGACAAGCAACTGGCCAAGGCCTCCGATTTTTCGACCGACCGCAGCTTCGCCAACCCCAACGGCCAGCCAGGTCAATGGCCTGAAAGCAATTGGGTGCAGCAATTCGGCGATGCGCAATTGACGGCGCTGGTGGAAGAAGCGCTCGCCTCCAGCCCGACACTGCAGCAGGCGCAGGCGCGCATCGCCGCAGCCGGCGCCCTGGCGGAAAGCCGTGGCGCGCCCTTGCTGCCGACCGTCAACGCGGAAGCCAGCTTCACCCGCAACCAGTTCTCCAGCACCACGATTTATCCCGAGCCTTACGGCGGCAACTGGTTCAACGAGAAAAAAGCCTTCCTGAACATCGGCTACGAACTCGACCTGTGGAACAAGAACCATGCGGCGCTGGCGCAAGCCATCTCCAACGAAAAAGCGGCGCAGGCCAGCGCCCAGGAAACGCGCCTGGCGCTGACCAGCTCCATCGTCTCGGCCTACAGCGAACTGGCGGCGCAGTATGCGCAGCACGACATTTTGCAGCGCACCGTCACGCAGCGCGAATCTTTGCAAAAAATTACGGTTGATCGCGTCAAAAATGGCCTCGATACCCAGATCGAACGCAATCAGTCGCAAGGCAGCAGCGCCGATGCACGCGCCCAGCTGGAGCAGAGCGAAGGCCAGATTCTGCTGACCCGTCAGCAGATCGGCGCACTGGTCGGCAAAGGCCCGGATCGCGGCCTGCAACTGACGGCGCCGACCATGAGCAATCTGAGCACCCCGGCCCTGCCGGGCGATCTGCCGCTCAATCTGATCGGCCGCCGTCCGGATATCGTGGCCGCGCGCTGGCAGGTGGAAGCCGCGACGCAAGGCGTGGACGTGGCCAAAGCGCGCTTCTATCCCGACATCAATCTGTCGGCGATGATCGGCTTCGACACGCTGCTCAACAACAATCCGTTTACCGCGGCCAGCAAGAGCATCGCCTTCGGTCCGGCGATCACCTTGCCGATCTTTGAGGGCGGCGCCCTGCGCGCAGGTCTGAAAGGCGAATACGCCAATTACGATCTGGCCGTGGCCACCTATAACAAGACGCTCAACGACGCCTACAGCGAAGTGGCGCGCCAGATCACGATGATCCGTTCCACCGATCGCCAGTTGCCGATCCGCCGTGAAGCACTGGCGGCGGCCGAGCGTGCCTTCAATCTGGCGCGTGAACGCTATCGCATCGGCATGAGCTCGCAGCTGACCTTGCTGAACGCCGAGACGGCCCTGCTGGCGCAGCGCCAAGTCATCGTCAGCCTGGAAGCCAGCCGCCGCGATCAGCAGATTCTGCTGTTCAAGGCGCTGGGCGGCGGCTTCGATGCGCAGCAGGCAGGCCTGGCCTTGTCCGATGCGCCGGCGCAGCCATCAGCCCGGCAGTAAGGACGCTCTGCTCTGCCTCATCCAGATTCAACACGCAGATCAAGTCGCGCCGCCGCTCGGCAATGCCGGCGGCGACGCCGATAGTTACGACAAAAAACATACGCGAATATACGGAGTAATTTCATGAGTGATAGCAATACCCAAAGCGCGCCGGCCGCTCCGGCTCAGAACGGCAACGGTAATGGAAAGGGCAACGGCAAGCGCAAATTCCAGCTGCTGATGCTGACGCTGGTGATCATCATCATCGGCGTGCTGCTGGGCCTTTACTGGTTCCTGCATGCACGCTTCTACGAAGAAACCGACGACGCCTATGTCGGCGGCAATGTGGTGCAGATTTCAGCCCAGGTCGGCGGCACCGTGACGGCAGTCAAGGCTGACGATACGCAGGTGGTCAAGGCCGGTCAGCAACTGGTGACGCTGGATTCGGCCGACACCAAGGTGGCGTTGGCGCAGACTGAAGCAGCACTGGCGCAAGCGGTGCGTCAGACCCGTCAGATGTTCCTCAACAACGACACGCTGGCAGCCAACGTGGCGGCGGCCGAATCGAATCTGGCGCGCGCCCGCGACGACATGAAGCGTCGTCAGGCCGGTCTGGCTTCCGGTGCAGTGTCGCAGGAAGACGTGTCGCATGCGCAGGATGCATTGAAGAGCGCCGGCGCGGCACTCGATCAGACCCGCGCAGCCCTGGCCGCGAACCGCGCGCTGACCGATCACACCAGCGTGACCGAGCATCCGAATGTGTTGCAGGCCGCCGCGCAATTGCGTAACGCCTATCTGAACTATGCCCGCGTGAACGTGGTGGCGCCGTTGTCCGGCTTCGTCTCCAAGCGTTCGGTGCAGGTCGGCCAGCGCATCACCGCCGGCAGCCCGCTGATGGCCATCGTGCCGCTGGAACAGATCTGGATCGACGCCAACTTCAAGGAAAGCCAGCTGCGCCACATCCGCATCGGCCAACCGGTGGAAGTGATTGCCGACGTCTACGGTTCCGACGTGAAGTACAAGGGCACCATCGTCGGCTTCTCGGCCGGCACCGGCGGCGCTTTCTCGCTGCTGCCTGCACAGAACGCCACCGGCAACTGGATCAAGGTGGTGCAACGCGTGCCGGTGCGCATCGCGCTGGACCCGGAACAGGTGCGCGCGCATCCGCTGCGCGTGGGTCTGTCGACCACTGCCACGGTTGATATCCACGGCGACGGCAAGGCCCTGGATCAGGCTCCGGTCACCGATTACCAGACCAATGTCTACAACGATCTGGGCAAGCAGGCCGATGAAATCGTCGAGCGCATCATCTCCGACAACGCCAGCGGCCTGGCGCCTGCCAAGAAGAAGGCGGCTGCCATCATGGTCCCGCATACCTGATACCTGATATATCGATCGGATGTAAGCATTTATGGCGACTAGCCCTCAATACACTCCGCCACCGCCGCTGAAAGGCGGCGCGCTGGTGCTCGGCACCCTCTCGGTGTCGCTGGCGGTGTTCATGAACGTGCTCGACTCGTCGATCGCGAACGTGGCCATCCCGACCATTTCCGGCGACCTCGGCGTGTCCATCGATGAAGGCACCTGGGTCATCACTTCCTTTGCCGCCGCCAACGCGATCTCGATCCCGCTGACCGGCTGGCTGACGCAACGGGTCGGCGCGGTGCGCCTGTTCGTGACGTCCATCATGCTGTTCGTGCTGGCGTCGTGGATGTGCGGCCTGGCCCCTACTCTGCCGATTCTGCTGGCGGCACGCGTACTGCAAGGCCTGGTGGCAGGGCCGATGGTGCCGCTGTCGCAGTCGCTGCTGCTGGGCGCCTATCCCAAATCCAAATCCTCGTTTGCGCTGGCGCTATGGGGCATGACGGCGGTGGTGGCGCCGGTGGCCGGGCCGGCGCTGGGCGGCTGGATCACCGACGCCTATAAATGGCCCTGGATTTTCTACATCAACATCCCGGTCGGCCTGATCGCTGCCGGCCTGACGATGTCGATCTACCGCACGCGCGAAACGCCGACCCGCAAACTGCCGATCGACGGCGTCGGACTGGCGCTGCTGGTGACTTGGGTGGCGGCGTTCCAGATCATGCTCGACAAGGGCAAGGATCTGGACTGGTTCGCCTCGCCGGTGATCATCACGCTGGGCATCATCGCCGCAGTCGCCTTCGCCTACTTCGTGATCTGGGAGTTGAACAACGATCATCCGGTGGTCGATCTGCGCCTGTTCGGCCGGCGTAATTTCTTCGGCGGCACGATTGCCATTTCCATCGGCTACGGCGTGTTCTTCGGCAATCTGGTGCTGCTGCCGCAATGGCTGCAACAGTATCTCGGCTACCGCTCCATCGACTCCGGTTTGTCGACCGCGCCGATCGGGATTTTCGCGGTGATTCTGATGCCGCTGATCGGCCGCTTCCTGCCGTCCATGGATGCACGCAAGGTCGCCACCGCCTCCTTCGTCTGCTTCGCCGGGGTGTTCTGGCTGCGCTCGCGCTACAACCTGGAAGTGGATCAGTGGACGGTGATTCTGCCGACTCTGCTGCAGGGTATTCCGACCGCAATGTTCTTCGTGCCGCTGACGGTGCTGCTGCTGTCCGGCCTGCCGCCGGAACGTATTCCGGCCGCTGCCGGTCTGTCGAGCTTCGTGCGGGTGTTCTGCGGCGCCATCGGCACCTCGGTTGCGACCACTGCCTGGAACAACCGTACCATCGTTCACCATGCGCAGCTGACCGAACATGCCACGCCTTACAGTCCCTGGCTGCAGCAGAGCTTCAACAACATCAGCAGCCTGCTCGGACTGAATCAGGAGCAGACCACCGGCATGATCGAACGCAACATCACCGCGCAGGCGGCGATGCTGGGCATCAACGATATCTTCTGGATTTCGGCGGTGATATTCATCGTGATCATTCCGCTGATCTGGATCATCAAGCCATCGAAAGGCGGCGCAGGCAGTGCAGAAGCGGCAGGTGCACACTAAGCCGCAAGGTTTTGCCAGGCCCTATCCCTATTGACGCTCATCCAAAAAGGCAACACCGATAGTCAATCGTCCGCGCCATGAAAAAAGGCGCTGTTCCATTCAGGAACAGCGCCTTTTTCTTTGCCCCGGCGGGGGCACAATCCAGCTGCAGATCAATCCGCCAGAATGCCGTGGTGGAAGCGCAGATGATCTTCCATGAAGGTCGAGATGAAGTAATAGCCGTGGTCATAGCCTGCATGACGGCGCACGGTGAGCGGCTGCTTGGCCTGCTTGCAGGCAAGTTCAAACTGCTCCGGCAACAATTGCTCCGCCAGGAATTTGTCGCTCAGTCCCTGATCAATCAGGATGCCCTGCGGATACGGCGTGCGCAGGCCCTTCATCAATTCGCTGGCATCGTATTGCAGCCAGGCAGACTGATCCGCCCCCAGATAATTGCCAAAGGCCTTGTGCCCCCACGGACATTGCGAAGGTGCGGCAATCGGCGCGAACGCCGACACCGAACGATAGACGCCGGGATTGCGCAGGGCCAGCGTCAGCGCACCATGCCCCCCCATCGAATGACCGAAGATGCCGATGCGCTGGGCGTCGCCCGAAAACTCGTCCAGCACCGCCTGGCGCAACTCATTGACCACATAGGAATACATGCGGTAATGCTTGCTCCAGGGCGCCTGCGTGGCATCCAGATAAAAACCGGCACCGACGCCGAAATCCCAGCTATCGCTTTCGCCGGCGATACCTGCGCCGCGCGGGCTGGTATCCGGCGACACCAGAATCAGACCCAGTTCGGCCGCCAGACGCTGAGCCCCGCCCTTGGTCATGAAGGTTTCTTCCGTACAGGTCAGTCCGGCCAGATAGAACAACACAGGCAATTTCTCGCCGGCCACCGCGCGCTGCGGCCGGAACACCGAAAAACGCATGGGCAAGCCGATCTCTGCCGATGCGTGCTGATAAAAGCCCTGCACGCCGCCGAAGCAGCCATGTTCACTGAGTTTTTCGATCAATGCGGACATTGAGGACCCTTTGCTTAAAACTCGACCACGGAACGGATGGACTCGCCGCTCTTCATCAGATCGAAGCCCTCGTTGATACGCTCCAGCGGCAACTTGTGGGTGATCAGATCATCGATGTTGAGTTTGCCTTCCATGTACCAGTCCACGATCTTGGGCACGTCGGTACGACCACGCGCACCGCCGAAAGCGGACCCCTTCCAGACCCGGCCGGTGACCAGCTGGAACGGACGGGTGCTGATTTCCTGGCCGGCTGCCGCCACGCCGATGATGATCGACTGGCCCCAGCCCTTGTGACAGCATTCCAGCGACTGGCGCATGGTGGTGGTATTGCCGATGCACTCGAAGCTGTAATCGGCGCCGCCATCGGTCAGACCGATGATGGCATCAACCACATTGCCCACCTCCTTGGGATTGATGAAGTCGGTCATGCCGAACTTGCGCGCCATCGCTTCGCGGCCCGGATTAAGATCGACGCCGATGATCTTGTTGGCGCCCACCATTTTGGCGGCCTGAATCACGTTCAGACCAATGCCGCCGAGGCCGAATACCACCACATTGGCGCCCGCCTCCACCTTGGCGGTAAACAGCACCGCGCCGACGCCGGTAGTCACGCCGCAACCGATGTAGCAGACCTTGTCGAAAGGCGCGTCGGAACGGATCTTGGCCAGCGCGATTTCAGGCACCACGATGTAATTGGAAAACGTCGATGTGCCCATGTAGTGGAACAGCGGCTTGCCGTCCAGCGAGAAACGGCTGGTGGCATCCGGCATCAGACCACGCCCCTGGGTCGAGCGGATCGCCTGGCACAGATTGGTCTTTTGCGAGAGGCAGAATTTGCACTCGCGGCATTCCGGCGTGTAGAGCGGAATGACGTGATCGTCTTTCTTCAGCGACTTGACGCCGGGGCCGACATCAACCACCACGCCTGCGCCTTCGTGTCCGAGAATTGCCGGGAAGATTCCTTCCGGATCGGCGCCCGACAGTGTGTAGTAGTCGGTGTGGCAAATGCCGGTGGCTTTGATTTCGACCAGAACTTCACCGGCCTTGGGGCCGCCCAGTTCTACTTCTTCAATCGTCAATGGCTTGCCGGCTTGCCAGGCTACCGCTGCTTTTGTCTTCATGTCTGTGTGATCCTTGTCATGATGGTGGGAATGATCGGAGCACAATTACCCCATGGAAATATTGCCTCCGCCGCCAGCGCCGCAATTCGATCTATATTGCGCGAGAGCGCTAAAGATATGCACAAGTGTGCCGATATCTCTCATCTGGGGGCCTGTGGAAATTGCCGTGACACGGCAAGCGATCCGGCCCTCCGCTGAATGTTTTTACAGGTGAATTGCCCATGCACGGTGCGCTATTATCGCATTGCCGGGAAGAATTGAGCGGTGATGAAAATTCATGCGCAGAGCAAGTTGCTCCTGCACAGTGATGTCTCACTCTTCAGTCACGCGAAGATGACAAAGCAAATGGCTTGCGGTAAGGTTGGCACTGACAAGATGAAAATAATAAGTGGGTCGTAAAGACTGTAGAGAGACATGCGCGGGAAATCACTGTCCTCCGGTTTTGCGAAGCGTGAAATTGTATCGGCGACAAGGGAAGCCAGGCCGTGACAGCAGAATCCGGCGGAATCAGATCAACAGGACAGTTCAGAAAATAAACAGACTTGCATTCGCAGTCCCTTATACAAACAGCAATAAAAACATCGATTTAACGGATTTCGAACTCAGGTCCTACAGGGATGGCGCCTTTGCGCGCCTTCATGGGGTTGCGGCGCAGCTGCATTAAGAGTGCTTGTCATTAATATCGGCTAATGGGTAAACAGAAAAATACAGTCGGACGGGCGACGAGTACTCTGCGGACCCTGCTCATCTTCGTCGGCTTTATCGGCACTATCATCGTGGCGCAGACCTGGTGGGAAATTCGTCAGGATCGTCTGCTGACCATCGAGGCCGAAGAACGCAGCTCGCTGGTCGCAGCGCGCAGCGTGGCTGAACACGCCGAACGCATATTGCGCGATATCAATCAGATGCTGCAATCGACCAGCATGCGCATGCAGAATGGGGATCGCGGATTGCTCGACAGCGACACGCGCCTTTTTGATCTGCTGAGCAGCGAAAAGCAGAAAATCATCCACGTGCAATCGCTGCGTTACGTCGACGCCGGCGGTATCACACGCGCCACTTCGTTGCGGGCGGGCGGGCCCGGAATCGAACCGGGCGATCTGCAGTTGAAATCGGTCGATGCCAATCCCTCACAACCGCACTACTTCGTCGGCAGCATCATCCGCAGCAGCTATAACCAGGAGCTGGTGCTGCCGGTGGCGCTGCATCTGTACGACCGCACTGCACGCCCCATCGGCATGCTGGTGGCAGAACTGAAAGTGTCTTACTTCTTCGACTTCTACAAGCGCATCACCAATTACGAAGCAATCGTCTCGCTGCGCAATGAAGACGGCTCGCTGATGATTCGTTCGCCGTTTCAGGAGAGCTGGCTCAACACCAATCTGAAAAATGCCAAAAGCATGCTGCGGATACGCGCCGGGGCCGAAGAAGGCGCCTTCGAGGAAATCTCCTACCTGACCGGCGAACGCTTGCTGTTCGCGTACCGACGCATTCCCGATTCGCCGATGCTGGGTGTGTATGCAAGGCGCATGGAAGATGTCCTCAAACCATGGCGCAGCCGTACCGAAAATCGCATCCTGTTGTCGACCGGAATTCTGGGTGCCATCATGTTTGCGCTGATCGCTTTCCTGATCTATTACCGCCATCAAAAGAAAATCGACAGCGCGTTGACGGTCAGTGAATATCGCTATCGCAAGCTGTATGAAGAAGGGAATGATCCCATCGTCCTGATCTCGGCCGATCTGAAATATCTGGACTGCAATGCTGCCGCGCTCGGCTTCTTCGGCGTGTCCGACAAGAGCCGCATCATCGGTCGCCGGGTCGGCCTGTTCTCGCGCCAGAAGTCCATGCACGTGGAACAACCCAACATCGACGAATTGCTGGCCAAGGCGCTGGCCGGTCAGCCGCAGCAGTTCGAATGGGTGACGGTGCGGCAGCACAAGCTGATCCACACCGACGTCACCATGAATCGCGCCGAGCTCGACAAGGGCTATGCGATCTTCGCGATCCTGCGCGACATCAGTGCGCGCAAACGCGCCGAGGTGCTGCAGAACGAACAGAACCGCATCCTGCACATGGTCATGAGCGGCCAGGAGCTGGACAGTATCCTGCGCGAAATCATCATGTTCACCGACCTGCAGATTCCCGGCAGCGCCTGCGCCATCGTGCTGCTCAACGAACACAATACGCACTTCGCCTCGATCATGAGCAATCGCCATCCCGACCAGGTAGTGCGACGCTTTCAGGGTATCGAGGTCAAACACGGCAACGGCGTCGCCAGCGAAGCCATTCTGCGCCGCCGCCCCTACATGGCGCAGGACATCGGCAGCGATCCGGCGCTGGCGAATGTACGCGACCTGATCGATCTGGATACCTACCCTTCATGCGGCGCGTGGCCGATCGTCGGCAAGGAAGGTCAGATTCTCGGCGTGTTCTCGGCGCTGCTGAAGGAAAACCATCTCCCCAGCGATGAATACATGCATCTGGCCGGCGTCGCCGCCGATCTGGCCAGCGTCGCCATCGAGAGCCGCAAGGCCGATGAACACATCCGCCATCTGGCGCATTACGATGAACTGACCGGTCTGCCCAATCGCTTCCTGTGCACCCAGCACATCACCAATGCGCTCACGCATGCCGAGCATCGCGACGGCATGGTGGCGGTGTTTCTGCTGGACCTGGATCGTTTCAAGAACATCAACGATACCTTCGGCCACGAAGCCGGCGAAGCGCTGTTGCGCGAGATTGCGCTGCGCTTCCGCTCCTGCCTGCGCGAACTGGATATTCTGGCGCGCGTGGGCGGCGATGAGTTCATCGTGCTGGTGGATGATTTCGACGACCCGCTGCAACTCGGCGAGATTGCGCAGAAGCTGCTGAGCGAAGCACGCAAGCCCTTCCAAATCAACGGCCAGGAGTCGCAACTGAGCACCAGCATCGGCATTGCGACCTACCCGGGTGATGGCGACAACGCGCAGGCGCTGATCAAGAATGCCGACATCGCCATGTACCGCGCCAAGCATCACGGCAAGGACGATTACCGTTTCTTCTCCGACGAGGTCAACACCAATACGGTGGAACGGATTGCGCTGGAAGCCGAACTGCGGCGCGCCATCGAGCGTCAGGAATTCGTGGTGCATTACCAGCCCAAGGTCAATCTGAAGAATTCACGCATCGTCGGCGCCGAAGCGCTGGTGCGCTGGCAGCATCCGGTGCGCGGACTATTGCCGCCGGGCGAGTTCATCACGCTGGCGGAAGAAACCGGTCTGATCGATCAGATCGGTCTGGAAGTGCTGGATATCACCTGCGGCGACGTCGGCGATCTGCTGGCGCAACAGATGGAGTTCGGCCGCATCTCGATCAACCTGACCGGCAGCCAGTTCAGCGACAGCAATCTGCTGCAGGACATCATGCAGGTGGTGCAGCAGCATGGCACGCCGACCTCGACGCTGGAATTTGAAATCACCGAGAGCATGGTGATGCATAACCGCGATCAGGCCATGCTGACCATGGACGGCATACGCGCCGCCGGCTTCACGATTTCCATGGACGACTTCGGCACCGGCTATTCGTCGCTGGCGTATCTGAAGCGCTTCCCTGTCGATACGCTGAAAATAGACAAGTCCTTCATCAACGATATCCCACACGACGCCAACAGCAGCGCCATCGTGCAGGCCATCATCGCGATGGCGCATGCACTGAATCTGAAAGTGGTGACCGAGGGCGTGGAAACCGAGAAGCAACTGATGGCGCTGCAGCATTTCGGTTCCGACGAATATCAGGGCTATTACTTCAGCCGCCCGGTGCCTTACGGCCAGTTTCTGTTGATGCTGCAGCACCAGCAGGCGGCGCCGCAAGCAGTGCTGTGAAGCGCGTCAGGCTTCAACCGTTCAACCGCGTGCAGGAGCGCGGCGACCACGCCGCGAGCCATGCGCTCCACGCTGAATTGAATATGAAAACGGCCTCTTTGTAAGATTGCCGCGCTTCGCTGCGACCAAAGCTCATCGCGGGTTTTGCGTTCATGCCGATCAACCACGGAGTCATTCATGCCAGCAGCAAGTTCATCCATCGCCGCCACATCTTCTGGGCGCATCTTCAAACAACTGCGCCATGCTGCCCTGCTCTGCATGCTCTGGGCGTTGACGGCAACTGCTTTCAACAACGCGCAAGCCGCCGCAGGCGGCGCCGCGCAGACGATCGATCTGGTGCAATTGCCCTTGATCTCCGGCTGGCATGAAGGCAAGGTGGTGCGCTACATCACGACCGATGTGTCCGACGCTCAGGCCGCCGCCGACATGGGCGCCAATTACGTACCGCGACTGGCCAACGCCATCCCCGACGGCCCTCCGATGCCGGGACGCAAAAGCGCGGTCGAGCGTATCTATGCTTTCACCAATTTTCGTCAGGGCGGCGTGTTGCCGTCGATGCCGGAACCGACCGGCAAGGCCAATGCCAACAGCAACTATTCGCCGCTATGGCAGTTGCACAAGGTGACCTGGCTCGGCAAAAGCAGTCCGCGCCTACTGAAGTCGGAAGAAGAAGTGCTGGCGGCGGAAGAAGCCGGCGATGTCCGCATCGACAAGACCGGGATCATCGTCAACTGCCCGGTGGTCATGTCGGAGGCCGGCGGTCGTTTGCCCGGCATCACGCCAAGGCTGGCGGGTGGCGCTGCCGAAAAATAAGCGATGGAAACGACGAAATAAAAACGCCGCACAAATCTGAATCCCTTCCGTGCGGCGCTCTTCAATCATCTATTTGGTCTTGGGCGGCGCCAACCTGTCGACCCGGTACAACTGCGGAAACAGGCGCACCCACAGGAACACCACCAGCAAGGTGCCGATGCCGCCGATCAGTACCGCCGGCATCGCGCCGAACCATGCTGCAGTGAGGCCGGATTCAAATTCCCCCAGTTGATTCGAGGTGCCGATGAAGACCGAATTCACGGCGCTAACGCGACCGCGCATTTCATCCGGCGTCTCCAGCTGCACGAAGCTGGAGCGCACCACCACGCTGATCATGTCGGAGGCGCCCAGCACCGCCAGGGCCAGCAGCGACAGCACAAAAGAATGCGACAGACCGAACACGATGGTCGACACGCCGAAGATGCCGACTGCGATGAACATGGTGCGGCCCACGCGGCCGCGCAACGGATGCCGCGCCAGAAACAGTGCCACCGCCAGCGCGCCGACTGCGGGCGCAGAACGCAGCAGGCCGAGGCCGACCGAATCGGTCTGCAGAATATCGTGCGCATACACCGGCAACAGGGCGGTGGCGCCGCCCAGCAAGACCGCGAACATGTCGAGCGAGATCGCGCCGAAAATGGCCGGCTTGCTGCGGATGAAGGCAAGCCCGGCGAACACCGAAGACAGGCTGGCGCCGTTGACCTTGCCGCGCAGGGCGGCAGCCGGCGGCAGCTTGATCAGCGACAGCAACAGACTGCACAGACCGAACAGCACGCAACTGCTGATGTACACGGTCTGCGGTCCGAGCACGTAAAGAAAGCCGCCGATCGCCGGGCCTATGATGATGGCGACTTGCGTGGCGGACGCCGAGCCGGCCACTGCGCGCGGCAATAACGAAGGCGGCATCAGACCCGGCAGCATGGCTTGCATGGTCGGCTTGCTGAAGGCGCGGCCGGCGCCGATGATGAACACGATGGCAAAAATCATTTCCCGATTGAGCCAGCCACCGAGGCTGCCGATCGCCAGCAGCGCCGAGGCCAGCGCCTCCACCAGGGCACTGAAGCGCGCCACATTGCGCCGGTCGTAACGATCGGCGACATGGCCGACCACAAACACCAGGACCAGCGAGGGAATGAATTGCACCAGCCCGACGATGCCGAGATCGAAGGCGCTGTGCGTCAGTTGATAGACCTGCCAGCCGACTGCGACAATCTGCATCTGCAGAGCAATGGTGGAAGCGACGCTGGCGAGCCAGAACAGAAGGAAGGCCGGATGATGGCGCAGGAGTTGCCCGGCGCTCTCGGCGGCGGACGGAGATGTGGATGACATGAAACCCGATGCTCGGTGACTAGGTTGATCAGATGCTGCAGTGTGTGGCGTAGCGTCGGCTGCTGCTGCTGCTGCTGCTGCTGCTGCTGCTGCTGCTGCTGCTGCTGCTGCTGCTGCTGCTGCTGCTGCGCCGACTGTAATTGTCCGGCCTTGTTTGCCCGACGTTTATTTTTTCTTGCGTGATGCTGGTGGTGCTTCGATTGCGCTGCCGTGCCGACGAGAATTCTTCTGCACTGCAAACGACGTACCGCGCGTCAAGCTTCAGGCGTGAACCTTGAACTTCAGCTTAGTATCAGCCGCGTCGCCTGCAGCCGCCGGCATGGGCAGATATACTACTGCATCTCGCGCAAGTCGGCTGCTCATCCAGCTCCGGATCCATATCCAAGCGTTCTTGCGCTGCCAAACCAATAAAGGAGAACCGCATGCAATACCGTCCACTCGGCCGCACTGATCTCAAGGTCAGCCTGATCACGCTCGGCACCATGACCTGGGGTCAGCAGAACACCGAGGCCGAAGCCCATTCGCAACTTGATCTGGCAGTCGAGCGCGGCATCAATCTGATCGACGTCGCTGAAATGTATCCGGTGCCACCCAAAGCGGAAACGCAGGGGCTGAGCGAACGCTACCTCGGCACCTGGCTGAAGAAGTCGGGTATGCGTGAACGTCTGCTGATCGCCACCAAATGCACAGGCCCGGCACGCAAGCCGCACAACCCGCGTCACATTCGCGGCGGCATCAACGATCTGGATCGCAAGGGTCTGACCGATGCGCTGCACGGCAGTCTGGAACGGCTGCAACTGGATCACGTCGATCTGTATCAGTTGCATTGGCCGGATCGCAGCGTGAACAGTTTCGGGCAACTGAGCTATCAGCACGTCGCAGATGAAATCACCGTGCCGATTGAAGAGACGCTGAAGGTGCTGTCGGAATTCGTCAAGGCCGGCAAGATCCGTCACATCGGCTTGTCGAACGAAACTTCGTGGGGCGTGGCGCAGTTCCTGCGCGCGGCCGTGCAGCATGGTCTGGAACGCGTGGTGACCATACAGAATCCCTACAACCTGCTGAACCGCAGCTTTGAAATCAATCTGGCTGAATTCGCACATCGTGAGCAGGTCGGCCTGCTGGCCTATTCGCCGCTGGCTTTCGGCATGCTGTCGGGCAAATACCTGAACGGCGCGCGCCCCGCCGATGGCCGTCTGACTTTGTTTGAACGCTTCGTTCGCTATACCAATCCGCAGGCTGAACGCGCCACCGCCGCCTACGTCGGACTGGCGCGCCAGCATGGCCTGGATCCTGCGCAGATGGCGCTGGCCTACGTCAACAGCCGCCCTTTCCTGAGTTCCAACATCATCGGCGCCACCACGCTGGATCAGTTGCGCAGCAATCTCGACAGCCTCGCGCTGACGCTGAGCGATGAAGTCATTGCCGGCATCGATGCCATTCACAAGGATCAGCCCAATCCGGCGCCTTGATGGTGGCGGAGCACGCATAAAAAAGCGTCCTTCAAGGACGCTTTTTTTGGGCACACCGTTATGCCATCAGGAACCGGCGCCAATCTCGGCCTTGACTGAGGCCTCCTGCATGCGTTTGGCGTAGCGCTGCGCCATCACCGCGCACACCATCAGCTGAATCTGGTGGAACAGCATCAGCGGCAGCATGATCATGCCGATGGAGCCGCTGGCAAACAAGACCTTGGCCATGGGCACGCCGCTGGCCATGCTCTTCTTCGATCCGCAAAAGACGATGGTGATTTCGTCTTCCTTGGAAAACCCCATACGCCGGCTGCCGAACACGGTAAGGCACATGATCACGGCTAGCAGCAAGGCATTGATCACAATCACGCTGAGCAGCATGCTGGGCGGCACCTGATGCCACAGGCCTTGATTCACCGCTTCGCTGAAGGCGACGTAGACCACCAGCAGCACCGAACTCTGATCGACGAAACGCAGCCAGGATTTGTTGCGGTCGATCCAGGCGCCGATCCACGGCCGCACGATCTGGCCGGCGACGAACGGCAGCAGGAGTTGGTAGACGATCTTGAGAATGGAGTCCAGCGAAGAATGGCCCGCGCTGTGCGCCACCACGATCAGTCCGACCAATACCGGCGTGAGGAAAATGCCGATCAGATTAGAGGCCGAAGCCGCGCAGATCGCCGCCGGCACGTTGCCGCGCGCCACCGAAGTGAAGGCAATCGAGGATTGGACGGTAGACGGCAGCACACACAGAAACAGTATGCCCAGATACAGCTCCGGCGTGATGAACATGGTCAGCAGCGGCTTGAGCGCCAGACCGATCAGCGGAAAGATGGCGAAGGTGCACAGCAGTATCGTCAGATGCAGGCGCCAGTGCGTCATGCCGGCCACCACTGCCTCGCGCGACAATTTGGCGCCGTGCATGAAGAACAGCAGGCCTATCATCAGCGTGGTCAGCCAGTCGAAGGCCACTGCAGTCTGCCCGGTACAGGGCAGCACGGTCGCCGTCGCCACCACGGCGATCAGCATCAGGGTCATGTTATCGGGTAAGAAACGAGGGCGCGCCATATCTGATTTTCCGCCCGGCACCTTGAGAGGCAGCCGGCCTGTTTGCAAAAGGCGTCATTTTACGCGAGTCGGTGGAATTGCCGGGCAAGGGAATGTGGAGTTGCGATAGCGGTGCCGAATTCGGCGGAGCCGGTCGGTGTTTGCGGATACGCGGAGTTTCCTCAAACTTCATTCTGAGGATCAGCGGCGACCGACATGCCTGATTGCGGGAGGCTGTGCAATGGCTGTTAAGCCTGATCGAGGCTACTATTGAAAAAGCCATTCGTTGCCGGGCAATCAGCATCAAATGGCTTCATCAATACAAAGAAATCTCGTGAGGCAAAGCTGCCTGCTCAGTTGCCCCGGGCTGACTTCATCGTTCCGCGCCCCAGGTGCAAGGCGCAAGTAATCAAGCCACCGGTACGGAAGAAATCACCACAACCAGAACATCAGCAGCCAGGCATAGTTGACCAGCGCCAGCCCGGCCAGCAGCGGCAGCATGACCGCAATCCTGTGCAGCAGCGAACCGGCATAGCGATTCACCACACGCCAGGCCAGCAACACGCTCCACAGCGTCATGATCGACAGCAGCGCGCCGCGCACGTCATTGGCCCAATCCACCGGCCAGTGCTCGCCACGCAACAGCGTGATGGTAGTCGCCGACAGGCCGACGAACACGCCGCAGCCTGCCAGCGGAATCAGCGCTTGCACCAGATGGTTGAAGCGGCTCCACTCCCACTTGCCCAGCATGCGATTGCCGATGGCGAAGGCGAGGCTGACGCCGGTGCCGAGCACCAGCGCGGTGGCCATGATGTAGCCGACCACCAGCGCGCCATCCAGCCAGGTGAAGACATCGCTCTGTTGCGGGTAATTGGTCAGCAACCACCATGGCGCCTGGGTGCCGAACGGCCACATGATGTCGCGGTCGATCAGCCAGGTCGCGATGGCTTGCTTGATCTGGATGAACCAGGGGCTGGCGCTCCAGTGAAAGGCGCCGATGGCAATACCCAGCAGGCCGTACAGCACCAGCGAGCTTTCCCACAGGCTGTTATTGGTCTTGCCGAAGGTGACGATTTCCTGAGTAGGTGGACGCCAGGTCAGTTCGATGGCATCACGGTGACCGCTGCAGCGACCGCACATGTGGCAATCCGAGGCGCCCTTCATGTTGCGCAGCGGCACCAGCGGCGCGCAGTTGACGGGGATGATCTTGTGCTCGGAATGATATGAAGAACGCCATGCGTCTTCATTGACCTTGTAGTGGAATGGCGCCAGCTTGGAGAGCAAACCGAACACGCCGTTGACCGGACACAGATAGCGGCACCAGACACGCTTTTCGCGACCGTAGAGATAACCCACGATCATGGCGCCGACAGTCGAACCGCCGAGCACCAGCAACACCGCCTTGGGATATTGATAAACGCTGACCATCTGGCCGTAGACGGTGGTCAGCGCGAAAGCCACGAAAGGCCAGCCGCCCCAGCGCATCCACTTGGGAATCGCACGACCGATGCCGTGCTTGCTGACGTATTCGGTCAAGGCCCCTTCCGGGCACAGCACGCCGCACCACACCCGCCCCATCAAGACCATGCTGACCAGCACGAAAGGCCACCAGATACCCCAGAAGGCAAACTGGGCAATCAGCGTCATGTTCGACCAGATATGAGCGGTCTCATCGGGGAGCGGCAAAAACACCGGCACCAGAATCAGCACCGCGTAGACCACCACGATGAACCATTGCAAACCGCGGATCAACGCGCCGTTGCGGCGCATCCAGTCACCTGTACGCGCCAGCAGAGACGGGGATTGCGTGTGCGTGCAGGAGGAGGTACTCATATCCACTAAGTAGTTTGCTTCTTCGGTTTCTTGTAAAGCGTGAAGAATATCACGAGCCAATACACCACGTAGATCACCAGACTCATGAGCGAAGGATGCGCACGATAGCCTGTCAGGGTGGAAACCAGATTGCCGAAAGTTGCCGAATCATCAAGCAGCCACGAGGTGTCCCACACCGGCGCAGTTGCGGTCATGGTCCAGGCGGCAGAAGCCAGCGCGTCCGAACTTTCGAGCAGTACGTCAAACAGTTTTTCGAGCCCGGTCAACAGCAAACCACCAGCCAGCAGCAGCAGAATGACTTCGGTCACCTGGAAGAAACGACGCCAGGAGAAAATCTTGCCGCCCAGTTGCAGGATGTAAAAAGTCAGGAACGCCAGCGCAAAACCGATGACACCCGCGAAGACCAGCGAGGAGGTGCTCGCATCTTGCTGACCGAGACCGATGCCATACAGAAACACGGCGGTTTCGCTGCCTTCACGCGCAATCGCGAGGGCGACCAGGATCAGCACGCCCCACCAGTTACCGCTTTCGTAATTGGATTGCAGCGAGCTTTCCATATCCTTCTTGAGCGTGCGTCCGTGCCTGCGCATCCAGAACACCATCTGCACGATCAGCACCGCAGCCACCAGCACCATGCCGATCTGGAAATAGGTCTGCGCATCGCCCGACAGCAATTCGCTGAAACCCAGCAGCGCGCCGCCCAGAGCGACCGCCAGCAAGATGCCGAGCGCCACGCCGCCCCACAGATAAGGCAAACCTCGGCGCGCGGCCGCATCGCCATTTTTCAGCCACGCATACAAAATGCCGACCACCAATAAAGCCTCGACGCTTTCGCGCCACACCACAAACATGACCTGACCCATTGCTACCCTTCCCTAACCGTGCCTGCTGAACTGTTCAGCTTACTTTGCCGCTTATTTTGCGACGATCACGCCTTGCGGCATGTTCAAGTGAAAGTCGTCGAAAAACTTGTATTCGCCGGGCCGCAAAGGCGCAATCACGACAAACGACTGAGCGCCCGGCGCCAGTACTTTTTCCTTGCGCAATTCCACGCTTTCGAATTCAGCGGCAGTCTTGCCGATGTTGTGAATTTCAATCTTGATACGCTGCCCGGTCGGGACTTCAATGCGCGGCGGGATCAGCTTGCCATCCTGCATTTCCAGTTTGAAGGTCGGCAACTCGGAGGCCAGCACCAGAGGTGCGGCGATCAACAAGCTGACGCCGGCAAGCAGCGATCGGAATTTAGCTAAAAACATTCTTGACTCCAGAACTCAATAACGAATCGCGGCCGCTGGACGACTTTGCAGTCATGCGGCGGCCGGCTTTTGAATCTGATCGCCGGCGAGATGCCGGCTCAGGACAGATTAATATCCGCCCTTTTTACCGATACCGGCGAATGGAAAGTCATAGTTCAGTTCAAAAGTCTTGAACCATGGACCGACGCCGGTTTCCTTGTCGACGTGGCGACCGAAGTGCGCATGCTCATTGGCGCTCGGTGCGGAGATGGTCAGCTTCAGCTTGTACTTGCCGGGTCCATCCAGCTTGACGTTGTCGCCATAGTGCGGACCGTCGTTGGCCACCATAGGCATCATGTCGCCCTTGATCGACTTGCTGGAACCGACTTTGCTCAGTTCATACTTGATCACCAGGTAAGGCATCCAGTCGCCTTCAGCGAAGCCGTTAGGATTCTTTGCCACTGCGCGGATGTCAGCTTCCAGGTGGATGTCGGATTCTTCTGCCTTGCGCATCATGCCGTCCGGTTCCATCTTCACCGGCTGCAGATAGACGGCGTTGACTTCCATGCCGTTCAGAATTTGCGGCTTGCCGATCGGATATTCGGCCGCCATGGCGATGCCGGCTGTTCCTGCCAGCAAAGCAGTTGCAATCACGAGTTTTTTGATACCCATCATCTTGGTTTTCTCCTGGTCAATCAAATGATAATGATTAGCATTAATTGTAACATCTTCAGAGGGCGCTTGCAGAAACCTGCCTGAATGCAATTGTGAGAAATCGGTAGGCCGATTCAGACTGTCTTCCCCATACCCGCAGTCGGCCGCCAATGCGGGATGTACCCGGCGGGCATCTGCGTCAAACGGGGAAAAGCGCGAAAGAAACAAAAAGGGCTTGCCGATGACAAGCCCTTTTCCATTCTTGCAAAATCCACATGCGCGCGGATGAACGCTATCGAATGCTGAATCGCCGCCGCGGCCCGGCTTATAAAACAGTCAGATAGTCGCGCTCAAGGCTGCCTGACTTGGCCGCTGGCCGATGCTCCGAACTCAGAACTCCTCCATCTCATGCTCGAGCTGCTTGCGTTTGACGGGGGGCTGATTGCCGATGCGCCCGCCGGACGGCGTGATGTCAATGGTCGCACGTTGCGATGGCGCGATGGCCGAGCTGTGACCGATGCGGGTGTTGTCCAGCTTGAACACGCTGACCACCTGCGCCAGCGTTTCGGCTTGCTGCTGCAAGGCGGCAGCTGCGGCAGCGGCCTCTTCAACCAGCGCCGCATTTTGCTGGGTGGTCTCATCCATCTGCGACACCGCCTGATTCACCTGCGAAATTCCGCCGCTTTGCTCTTCGCTGGCAGCAGCGATTTCGCCGACGATTTGCGTTACCCGTTGCACACTGTCGACGATGTCGCTCATGGTGGTACCGGCTTGCTCAACCAGCTTGCTGCCGGTGCCGACCTTTTCCACGGAGTCATCGATCAGGCCCTTGATTTCCTTGGCAGCAGCCGCCGACCGTTGTGCCAGATTGCGCACCTCGGAAGCCACCACCGCGAAACCGCGGCCTTGCTCACCGGCGCGTGCCGCTTCCACTGCCGCATTCAGCGCCAGGATATTGGTCTGGAAGGCGATGCCGTCGATCACCGCAATGATGTCGACAATCTTCCGTGAGGATTCATTGATGGAGCTCATGGTGGTGACCACCTGGCGCACCACGTCACCGCCTTGCGATGCGATATCCGAAGCCGACAGCGCCAGTTGATTGGCCTGACGCGCATTTTCCGTGTTCTGCTTCACCGCCGAAGTCAGTTGTTCCAGACTGGAGGCGCTTTCTTCCAGCGCAGCCGCCTGCTGTTCCGTGCGCGACGAAAGATCGGCATTGCCTGCCGCGATCTGACGCGCCGCCACACTGACCGAATCGGTCGACACGCGCGCGGTCGAGACCACGTCGACGATACGTGCCAGCAGCTTGTTGAAAGCGGTTGCGGTACGGCCAATTTCATCCATGCGTTCGACCGGGATAGGCTTAGACAAATCCAGCGTCTGGCTGACCTGTTCGAACGTCGTCTGAATCTTGCTCAGCGAGCGGCTGATGGTGCGATACAACTGCCATGCCAGCACACTGGTCAGCAGCAAAGCCACCACGATCACTGCCAGCATGCTCTTGAATGCAAAGTCGTAGGCCGCGTCGCTCTCGGCACGCACGTTCTGGATCAGCTTGCCGTTATAGGCGATATGTTCATCGATGCCCTTCTTCACGCCGGCAGCGCCCAGCGCCAGCGGAGTTCCGGCCAGCAGTGTGGCGCGCACACCATCCATGTCGCCGCTGCGCGCCGCATCGAAGAACGGCACCAGCGCCTTGCGATAGACCTCCATGTTGGCGCGATCAGCTTCCAGCATCTTGCGATCGGTCGCGTCGTAAATGCGCTCGCGTTCGTACTTGGCAACTTCATCATCGAAGGCCTTGTTGGCGGCGACCACGGCCTTCTCCAGATCGGCCTTGTCGCTCAGGTTGGAAAAGACTGAAAAGCGATAACCGGCCAGACGCGTATCCGCCAGAAAGCCCTTGGCTGCATTCAAGCCTTCGATGCTCGGAATGATGCGATTTTGAATGGTGTCCAGTCGCTGCTGAGCACGCTGCAGTTGAATCAGTCCGTCAACACCAACGAACAGTAGAGCCAGCAGCGCGGTCGACAAGGTAAAAATAAGGCGCTTGGTGATCGTCATAATGTGTTTGCATCCATAAAAGTTTGGGGCGAAATCCGGAACCCGTTCCGGCCCTTTTTCACGTCAGAGTTTTGTTTTTATTTGCTGCAGAGGTGTTGCGATTTTATTTGCGACAAAGAGGACGATTACTACAAATCAATACACTGAAAACCGAAAGAAAAGCGATAAGTCCAGGCTCGTTGCGATCGTTTTTTCGATAACGTTTTCGTCGTGCTCTGCGATACATGCACTCAGGCTGCCAGTGGCGATATCTCTTCGGCCTCTGCCAACTGCTCACGGTGTTGCCGACAGAAATCCAGTCCGGCCTTGTAGCCGACATCGAACAGCAACTGCATGTTGGAAGAAGACCAGTCCAGCACTTGCGGCCAATGTTCGTCGGGCACCCCGCCCATCAGATCGACCTTGAGAATGTCGCGGCGCCGCTTGCCGGTGGCCGGGTCGATGTTGTGCTCGAGTTCAAACAGACGCATCTCGTTTTTGGAAATCTTGACCAGCGGCGTGATCATCGAACGTACCCAGGCATCGTACAGATTGCGTGGTTTGCGGATCAGTCTGTCCTCGCCGAGGATGTCCAGCACGATCAGCGTTTCGATTTCATCGTGCAACGGCTTTTCGCCATCCGGACCCGGCATGAAAGGCGTCAGATTCAATGTTTCAAGTGCGGCGCCTTCGATGAAATCCTCGCCGCCGATTTCGGTCGGCGCATAGAGAAAAGGAAACGACAGCGCGGCACGCACGTGTTGCGGCTCAATCTCGTTCTTGCCCCAGATCTGCATGCGGTGCTGATTGACGTTGTAGGCGTTCAGATAGAACTCCGGGCGCATGCGCGGCACAGCCTCGAAGTCTATCGATTGCTCGAGGAAAGGCAGATGTGCGCACAGCCCCAGACTTTTGGAAGACAAGTCAGACGGCGACAAGGCCGACACCATCAGATGCATCCAGTCGTTCCATGCGCCCGAAGCATCGGCAAATTGTTTGGTGAAAATATCCACAAAAGGATTCCCGCCCATCTGCGGCATGGCCGGCATCGGCGCCAGCGCGCCGCGATAGGTCTCGGCATCGCGCCCCGGTTTTTTGAAGACCTTGTAGTTCACCGGAAAGAGTTTGTAGATGCTGTCGGCCACGCCCACCTCGGCCCAGCGCATCAGCGCTTCACGCGGCGAACAATCGCGCGGCGCGGTGTAAAGCAAGCCCATCAGCACACCTGCTCCCGATGCTGAAATCACATCGAACTCTATGCCCTCCTCAAGGAAAGCCGCCAGTGCGCCGGCGATCAGAGTTGAATTCGGCGCCCCACCGCCGATGACCAATGCTTTCTTGCCCGTGCGCTGCTTCATGCTCATAAGAGCCCCCCATTGCACTAGTTTTTGGCGAAGCCCGTTCGTTGATTTCGACTTGGTCTCGAACGTAACTTTTGCTTACCTGCGCAATATAGCCTCAAAGCAATTTAGTAAATCAGGCCGCTGTAATATTATTAACGCATATCAGCCATTCAAGAAATTGATATGGGCGTGAGCATGCAGGTTTGCGCCAATTCTGTCGCAACGCTTCCTGAAAGAATCATTTTTGTAATCACCCCGTAAGAAATCTCTTTTAGCAGCTCTACGCCACTCCCCCCGGTCACGAAGCGCTCCTGGCAGGACCTTTCCATAAGGCCACAAGGAAAATCCCGATATCGCCCGCATTCGCTTGAGCTTATTCTGAAGACAACATCTCTAGTCGTTCGTCTCAATGCAATTTCTATGCTTCGTTTTTTCGAGGGAGAAGAAAGAGATCCGTCAGATGATCGGGGCCCTTGCCGATATGTCCTGCTGGCAAGCCCGTTTGATGAGAAATCCGGCATTGACGCTGCATGTGAGCGCGGCAGGAAACAGCGGAAAACATAGAAAGAAACTCGAATTTAATTAACTTTTTTGCAATATAATTTGATTGCATTTATTGCAATGATTTAAGGCAGCGCCTCCACTCAAGGCCACCAAGACTCAACCACGAAGGGGAATAAAAATGAAATGGTTCTACGATCTGAAAATTTCCAGGAAGCTGATTTCCAGCTTTATGGTGGTGGCCCTCATGGTGCTCGGGCTCGGCGTCTTTTCGATCCGCCAGCTGGACAAGGTCAACTCGGCCTCGACTGATATCTCAACCAACTGGCTGCCGAGTATTCGAACGCTGTCGCGAATTGAGTTGACGCTGGCGCGCATCCGCAGCTTTCAGATGCAGCACATCCTGGCGACAGATGCCAAGGAAAGAGGAGAAATCGAGCAAAGTCTGAACAAGCAAATCGCAACGCTTCAGCAACATCAAGCTGATTACGTCACGCAGATTTCAGAACCGGAAGAAAAGGCCTTGTATCCGGAAATCGCCAAGTCGATTGATATTTTCCTCTCGGAAAACAAGAAAGTATTGGCGTTGTCCGCAGCGGAGAAAGATCAGGAAGCGCGCACCACACAGCGTGGCGAATCGACTCGACTTTACCGGCAGGTGCTGGCGCAGCTTGATCAGCTGATTCATGTCAACGACAAGGGCGCTGAAGTCTCCAATCGCAGCGCAGATGAAATCTTCAGCAGCGCCCGCCTGTGGATTTCCATCACCGTGGCCTCCTGTATCGCTGCGGCGATGCTGCTGGCGGTGTGGATCTCGCGCGTGATTTCGCGCCCGCTGAACGACGCGGTTTCGGTGGCGCAACGCGTCGCCGACGGCGACCTGACGGCAGATATTCAAGCCTCCAGCAAAGACGAAGCAGGCCAATTGCTGATGGCGCTCAAGAGCATGAACGACAGCCTCTTGCGCATCGTCCGGGAAGTGCGCGTCGGCACTGACACGATTGCCACCGCCTCAACCGAAATCGCTACCGGCAATCTGGATCTGTCCTCACGCACCGAGCAACAGGCCGGCTCACTCGAGGAAACCGCGTCCGCCATGGAAGAACTGACATCGACCGTGAAGCAGAATGCCGACAATGCGCGCCAGGCCAATCAGCTTGCGGTCTCGGCCTCGCAAGTAGCGATCGAGGGTGGCGATGTAGTCAGCAAAGTGGTCAACACCATGGGCTCGATCAACGACTCTTCGCGCAAGATCGTCGACATCATCGCAGTGATCGACGGCATCGCCTTCCAGACCAATATCCTTGCGCTGAACGCCGCTGTGGAAGCAGCACGCGCCGGTGAACAAGGACGCGGTTTTGCGGTAGTGGCCTCGGAAGTGCGTTCGCTGGCGCAGCGCTCGGCGGCGGCGGCCAAGGAAATCAAGGGCTTGATCGAAAGCTCGGTGGCACAGGTTGACGTCGGCAGCAAGCTGGTGGAACAGGCCGGCACCACCATGAGCGAAGTGGTGGCAAGCGTGAGGCGCGTGACAGATATCGTCGGCGAGATCAGTGCCGCCAGCCAGGAGCAAAGCTCGGGCATCGAACAGATCAATCAGGCGATCACGCAGATGGACGAGGTGACGCAGCAGAATGCGGCGCTGGTGGAAGAAGCGGCAGCTGCCGCACAATCCTTGCAGGATCAGGCCGGCCGACTTTCTGAAACCGTGGGCATCTTCAAGCTCAGCAGCAGCTCGCTGACTACTGCAGCACCGGCCATGGCGGCACGCGCCACAAGCATCAAGCACACCATTGATGTCACACCGCGCCCGTCCGCCCTGCCGCAGAAGAAAGCCAGCCAGCCTGCAACGGCCGCCAAACCGGCTGTCGCAAAAAAAATGCCGGATGCCGATGACGCCGGTTCGTGGGAGCAATTCTGATCCTTGCACCATGCAGATGAAAAGTCTGTAATCCGGTAAGCCGATAGCAACCGAGCTATCGGCGATATCGACAACAAGGATTGAATGAAACGAGCTTTGCCAGATTGCCGTGCGAAGCTCGTTTTCTGTTTGGCGCGAGGTGGATGCCTGGTTTGCACTGGCGGGCGGTCACAATGATTCGCAGCGAACGAGGGATGCGTGAATCGAGGCCTGTGCGGCGAGAAACCGATCGCCGGTAACGGCAGCAGATACAGCTTGAAGCACCGACCGACAACCGACAGATAGTGTGAAGCGCCATGCACAAACCGAATTTGATCAAGGCCAAGGATGGCTATAAATCATCAGGCATTTTCGCCGCACAAAAGAAAAAAGGGCCCATCTTGCGATGGACCCTTTATATCTGGTGCGGCTGGCAGGAATCGAACCCACGACCCCTTGGTTCGTAGCCAAGTACTCTATCCAGCTGAGCTACAGCCGCGAAAAACAAGATTATAGCACCGGTTTTATGGATAATGGAAGAGCCGATTTAAAATTTCTCCCATATTTTTTCCTTGCCCTATTGTTGCGCGCACCGACGCCACAATTTGCAATACCGGCAGCTGCAATGAAGGAATTTTTCTGCACTGACAAGTATCTGCATCAGTAACGTTCAAGCCTTTTCTGAAACAACCATGAAGAATCAGAGCGCAATACAGCATGCCCCCTCCCCTCAACTGCAGTCGGTGTCGCCGCTACAAGCGCCGCTGAGTTGCGTGAACGAACGCTTGCGAGAGCAAGTGAAAGAATCCGAGCGCGCCCGCATTGCGCGCGATCTGCACGACGAACTCGGCGCCCATCTGACCGCCATCCGCATGGCAGTCGCCGGGCTCGACGAAAAGATCAAGGCCGGCGCCACCAATGCCAGCCTGCGGCGACAGGCGGAGTATGCGACTTCGCTGGTTGACGACGCCGGCAGCACCATGCATCGCATCATTGATGATCTGCATCCGCCCATTCTGGAATACGGCATTGCCGACGCCCTGGAGTGGCTGGCAAAAAGTCATGCCAAACAAACCGGATTGCCCTGCGCCTGCGAGTGCGACGAAGCAAGCCGGAGTACCAGCAGCATCGACGACTTTCAGGCCATTTCGCTGTACCGGGTGGCGCGCGAGGCGCTCAACAATATCGCCCGCCACGCGCAGGCCACTTCAGCATCGATACGTCTGCAGCAGATCGATCAGCAAATGATATTGAGCATCGCCGACGATGGTCGCGGCTTCGATGCCAGCGAGCCGCAGGCGGCGGGACATGGCATGCGCAACATGCGTGAAAGAGTACGAGGCCTGGCAGGTCAACTTGAACTCGACAGCACGCCCGAGGGCGGCACACTGCTGCGTATTTCGATTCCTGTTACGGCAGCGCGTATCACTATAGAATGACGGCTTGCCGATTCAGATCCAGTTGAACAATCCATGACAAAAAAAGCAAACGCGGCCATCAAAGTTCTGATTGCGGATGACCACGCAATCGTACGCGAAGGCCTCAAACAGATTTGCGCCGGAACCAAGGACGTGGTGGTGGTCGGCAATGCCGCCAACGGCGTGGAAGCGATCAAGCTGTGCCGGGTCGGCAACGGTGATGTGATGCTGCTCGACATCGTGCTGCCGGACCGCAACGGCATCGACATCCTCAAGCAGATCCGCAAGGAACAGCCCAAGCTGCCGGTGCTGATCCTGTCCATTCATCGTGAAGATCAATATGCGATTCGCGCATTGAAGGCCGGTGCGGCCGGATTTCTCAACAAGCAAGTGTCGCCGTCGGAAATTCTCAGCGCCATTCGTCAGGTGGCCGCCGGTCGCAAATACATCAGCCCCTCGCTGGCGCAGGAACTGGCCAACCAGATCGGCTTCGACCATGAGGCGCCGCTGCACGAAACTCTGTCCGATCGCGAATACCAGACCATGGTCATGATTGCGTCAGGTAAAACGGTGAGCGACATCGCCGCCGAACTGGTGTTGTCGGTCAAGACCATCAGCATGTATCGCTCCCGGGTGCTGGTGAAGATGAAGCTGCGCCACAATGCAGAACTGACCCATTACGCGCTAAAAAACAATCTGGTGGAATAAAAAAAGAGTGTCGACATACATGCCGCCCGGCAAGATACCGGCGGTAAGCCGAAACAAAGCCTAAATCCCCTCCTTCTCGCGCCCTCAGCGGGAAAAGCCTGGCGTAAAATCAATCAAGTTTTTCGACGCAGGCAGAGACCGCGACGCACAGCTCACACGGGTTTCCAGGGGGGAATCATCGGACTGTCCGGCGCCCGCCGCGAAGAAAAACATGCACTCCGGCGCAAGACCAGATACGGGCTATCTCAATATCAAACAGTCAATAAGCTGTCCAATCAAATCGTCCACTCGGCATGTCAAAAAAACCGTCCACGCAATCCCCTGTCGATATCGCGCGCGAGGCGTTCCAACGCCTGGGCACACGCCGCATCGCGCCTACACCTGAAGCTTATCGCGTCGCGTATGAAGAAATTCAGGGCGGCGACATCGAATTCAGACCCGAAACCGTCCTCGCCAATCTTGCCTCCAATCTTGCCATGCAGCCCGGCGAAGCCGGCAAACTGGGACAACGCCTGACGGTGTCGATTGAAGTCGGCGACTGGGAAGCGTATGGGCAGGAACTGAACGAATTTGCCGAACAGAATATGTATGTGCGCAGCGTCGTGCCGCACGGCGAACTGGTGCCGGTCGATCTCGAGCGCGAATTCATCCGCGATAGCAAGAAGGAAAAAGTCTTGCGCGAGGTCTTGGCGCGGGTACTGATTTTCAACCTGCCCTCGCTGCTGCCGAGCGCGCCTGAAATGGCGAATGAATCAAAGTCGGCGGGCCAGGATCTGAAAATGGCGTTCTCCGAGCCGACCATGAATGAAGTCGTCACGCGCATCAAGCAACTGAGCTTCCAGATCGAACTCAAGACCGGCGACATGGCGCAGCAGCAGGAATTGCTGATGCGCCTGTTCCAGCTGCTGCTGGACAATATTCACGGCTTGCTGGAGCAAGGCTCATGGCTGAGCGGACAGATCACGGCGGTGCAGGATCTGATCACCGGGCCGATCAGCCAGACCTCGCTGGCCGACGCCACCAAGAGCCTGAAGGAAGTGATCTACAAACAAGGCTTGCTGAAGAACACGCTGTCGGAAGAAAAGGTCGTGGTCAAGAACATGATGCTGACCTTCGTCGACCGCCTCAGCGCCATGGTCTCCACGACCAACGAATATCACCAGACCATCACCGGTTTCTCGCAGCAGATCAGCCAGGCCGGCAACATTAGCGATCTGAATTCGGTGCTGACCGACATCATGCGTGAAACCCAGAATGCGCAGGATCAGGCCATGCGTTCGCGCGATGATATGGAAACGGCACGACAGGAAGTGCAAAAGGCGGAAGCACGCATCCAGGCGCTGGAAACTCAACTGGTGCAGATGGGCGAACTGGTGCGCGAAGATCAGTTGACCGGCAGTCTGAATCGACGCGGCATGGACGAATCGCTGGATCGCGAGATCACCAATGCCGTTCGGCGCGATACGCCGCTTTGCATCGCCCTGCTCGACCTCGACGACTTCAAGCGCATCAACGATACCCACGGCCATGCCACCGGCGATGAAGTGCTGGTGCACCTGGTACAGGTCGTCAAGGACACGCTGCGCAAGCTGGATGTGATCGCACGTTTCGGCGGCGAGGAATTCCTCGTGCTGATGCCGGAAACCGGCCCGCTGGACGCAATGCAGATCATTACCCGCGTGCAGCGCGAGCTGACCAAACGCATCTTCATGCATGACACGCAGCGCCTGCTGATTACCTTCAGTGCCGGCGTGGCACAACACACCAAGGGCGAAGATCAGACCGAGCTGATCAAGCGCGCGGATGCGGCCTTGTACAAAGCCAAGAACGCCGGCAAGAATCGCATCGTGTTCGCCGATGCGACACCTCCGGCGAAATGAAGAGATAGCAACACTATCAGACGAAGCAAGAAAAGCGGGCATCATCACCGGCGCCCGCTTTTTTGTTGCCTGAGATTTCAAGCGCCAGGCTTTTGCTATGCAGGAAGCGACGCGGCTGCAGACTTGCGCCATTGCCGCCAGCCCTGCATCGCCATCAATACGAACAGCGCGTACAGCAGCGCCGTCAGATGCAGTTGCTTGTAGATATACAGGCCGACATACAGCACATCCACGGCAATCCAGACCAGCCAGTTTTCCAGCTTCTTGCGCGACAACAGAAATTGGCCAACCAGACTACCGGCGGTCAGAAAACCGTCCATGTGCGGCACATCGGTATCGGTGAAGCGCCGCAGGAAATACGACAGCAGCAGAAAACCCAGCACCCAGCACAACAGCATCACTTGCCAGCCGCGCCGGCTCAATACCGACACTTGCAGCGGCTGATGCGCATCACCGCCGCGCAGCCACTGATACCAGCCCCACAAGGACACGGCGACAAACACGAACTGCAGACCGGCGTCGCCGTACAGACGTGAATCGGCAAACACCGCAGCATATAAAACAGAAGAGACGATCGAAAACAGCCAGGCCCAGTGATTCTGGCGGATGTTGAGCCACACTGTCAGCATCGCCAGCACAAAGGAAATCAGTTCCAGCGGCGTGGTGCTCAGGCCCAACAGCGACAAGGGAGTATCGATAGCCATGCAAAACCTGAAGATGCCGAAAAGGCGGCAAGAGAAACGGTGGAAAATCGGAGCAGAAAAGAAAACAGGAACCGGCTTGCATGGTTCCTGCGTGAATCTGTTTGAGCAGCTTGAATCTCTGGCTGACGCTTACGCCGGCAACTAAGGCTTGGATCTGCCGGCTTGTGAACTCACAGGCGGAGCATTCGCGGGAATGGAAACGCTGTTCGGCTCGCCCGATCCCGGCATGAAAGGATTGACTGCATTGGCCGGCGGCAAGGGCTTGCCGGTCGACGGATCAAGAATCTGCACGAACACTTCGTTCTGCTTGATCATGCCCAGCTCGTAACGCGCACGCTCTTCCACCGCGCCCTTGCTTTCCTTGAGATCTTCGACTTCGGATTGCAGCTTGGCGTTGCGCGCCTTGAGCTCGTCGTTCTTCTGACGCGCCTGCTGCACCTGTTTGTCCAGATCGCCGACTTTCAGCCAGCCGCCCTTGCCCAGCCAAAGCGGATACTGGATCAGCACCAGCAGGACCGACAGGCAAAGAATGATGAGGCGCATTGACGCGAGGAGTCAGAGGCTGGCGCTGCAAGCCTGAGCATGCAGCGCCGCCGTTCTTATTTGAGATTGTAGAAAGCCGAACGACCCGGATAGCTGGCGATATCGCCCAGATCTTCCTCGATGCGCAGCAGCTGATTGTACTTGGCCATGCGATCCGAACGCGACATCGAGCCGGTCTTGATCTGCAGCGCGTTCATGCCGACGGCGATGTCGGCAATGGTCGAATCTTCGGTCTCGCCGGAACGGTGCGAGATCACGGCGGTATAACCTGCGCGCTTGGCCATTTCGATGGCGGCGAATGTTTCAGTGAGCGTACCGATCTGGTTGATCTTGATCAGGATCGAATTGGCGATGCCCTTGTCGATGCCTTCTTTCAGGATCTTGGTGTTGGTGACAAACAGGTCGTCGCCGACCAGTTGCACCTTCTTGCCCAGCGTTTCGGTCAACAGTTGCCAGCCGGCCCAGTCGTTTTCGGCCATGCCGTCTTCGATGCTGATGATTGGGTACTTGTCGCACCACGATGCCAGCAGACCGGTCTTCTGTGCCGGTGTCAGCACCATGTTTTCGCCGGCCAGATGATAGTTGCCGTCCTTGAAGTATTCGCTGGCGGCGCAATCCAGGCCCAGAGCGATTTGTGTGCCCGGCTCGTAGCCGGCCTTCTCGATCGCTTCGATGATCAGCTTGATCGCTTCTTCGTGGCTGGAGACGTTGGGAGCAAAGCCGCCTTCGTCGCCGACGGAAGTGGCCAGACCGCGGTCGTGCAGAATCTTCTTCAGGGTGTGGAACACTTCGGCGCCGTAACGGATCGCTTCGCGGAAGCTTGGCGCGCCGATCGGGATGATCATGAATTCCTGGATGTCCAGGTTGTTGTCGGCGTGCGCGCCGCCGTTGATGACGTTCATCATCGGCACCGGCATCTGCATCGAACCGCTGCCGCCGAAATAGCGATACAAGGGCAGGCCGGATTCTTCAGCCGCAGCCTTGGCAACTGCCATCGACACCGCCAGCATGGCGTTGGCGCCCAGGCGGCTCTTGTTTTCGGTGCCGTCGAGATCGATCAGAGTGCGATCCAGGAAAGCTTGCTCATTGGCGTCCAGGCCCATGATCGCTTCCGAGATTTCGGTATTGATATTTTCGCAGGCTTGCAGCACGCCCTTGCCGAAATAACGGCTCTTGTCGCCGTCGCGCAGCTCAATGGCTTCGCGCGAACCGGTGGAGGCACCGGAAGGAACGGCAGCACGGCCCAGTACGCCGGACTCCAGCAGCACGTCGCATTCGACGGTTGGATTACCACGGGAATCGATCACTTCGCGGCCGATAATATCAACGATTGCACTCATTCAACATCTCCATCAATCAAGGTTTTTAAAAACGTGACGGCTGCGCTGCGACGCCTTCCGACCGGCTGAATCCGGCGAATTCATCGTTGATGAATTCGGTACCGTTCAGCAAATTTTCAGCAAGGCGGAAAGGCATGAAGACGAAGCATCAGCTCCGGCTTCCGCTATGACCGCAGTCAGGAAAAATTGTTTTCCAGGAAACCTGCTTTTTTAACCACGCGGTCCAGTTCGACCATGGTGCTCAGCAATTCTTTCATGCGCGCCAGCGGCACCGCATTGGGGCCGTCGGACATGGCTTCGGCCGGGTTCGGATGGGTTTCCATGAACACGCCCGAAATACCGGTGGCGATGGCGGCACGCGCCAGCACCGGCACGAACTCGCGCTGGCCACCCGAGGAAGTACCCTGGCCGCCCGGCAACTGTACCGAGTGCGTGGCATCGAATACCACCGGCGCGCCGGTCTCGCGCATGATCGCGAGGCTGCGCATGTCGGACACCAGATTGTTATAGCCGAAAGACACGCCGCGTTCGCAGGTCATGAAATTATCAACAGGCAGACCGGCTTCCTTGGCTGCCGCGCGCGCTTTGTCGATCACGTTGATCATGTCGTGCGGCGCCAGAAACTGGCCCTTCTTGATGTTGACCGGCTTGCCCGACTGCGCGCAAGCGCGGATGAAGTCGGTCTGGCGGCACAGAAAAGCCGGCGTCTGCAAGACGTCGACCACTTCCGAGACCGGCTTGATCTCGTCGATCTCATGGATGTCGGTCAGCACCGGCACGCCGATCTGCTTCTTCACCTTGGCCAGAATCTCCAGGCCCTTTTCCATACCCAGCCCACGGAAAGAGGTACCCGATGAACGGTTGGCCTTGTCGAACGAAGACTTGTAGATGAAAGGAATGCCCAGCTCGGCGGTGATTTCCTTCAGATAGCCGGCGGTGTCCAGCGCCATCTGTTCGGATTCGATCACACAGGTGCCGGCAATCAGGAAGAAAGGCCGGTCCAGACCGATCTCAAAGTCGCACAGTTTCATGCTTGTCCTTTCGCAGTGGCATCGTGATGCGCCAGCGCAGCCCGGATGAAGGAAATGAACAGCGGATGACCATCGCGCGGCGTCGACTTGAACTCAGGGTGATACTGCACGCCCAGATACCAGGGATGCGCGTTATCGCCGGTGCGTGGCAATTCCATGATTTCGCACAGGTCTTCGCTAGGGGTACGCGCCGATACCACCATGCCAGCCTCTTCCACACGGGTGAGGTAAAAATTGTTGGCTTCGTAACGGTGACGGTGACGTTCGGTCACCTTGTCGCCGTAGATTTCTGACGCCAGCGTACCGGGCTTGATGTCACAGGTCTGCGCGCCCAGACGCATGGTGCCGCCCAGATCCGAATTGGCATCGCGACGTTCGACCTTGCCGTCGTGGTTTTGCCATTCGTCGATCAGCGCGACGACCGGCTGTTCCGTCTCAGGATCGAACTCGGTCGAATTCGCCTTGGGCAGACCCGCCTTGTTGCGCGCATATTCCAGCAGCGCCACTTGCATGCCGAGGCAGATGCCCAGATACGGCACCTGATTTTCACGCGCGAAACGCGCGGCGGCGATCTTGCCTTCCACGCCGCGCTTGCCGAAACCGCCCGGCACCAGAATCGCATCGTACTTGGCCAGATTGGCGGTACCGCTGGATTCGATTTCTTCAGAATCCAGATATTCGATATTCACGCGGCTGCCGGTATGGATACCGGCGTGGCGCAGCGCTTCAGTCAGCGACTTGTACGATTCGGTCAGATCGACATACTTGCCGACCATGCCGATGGTCACTTCGTGCGAAGGATTGTTCTGCGCATCGATCAGCTTGTCCCATACGCTCAGATCGGCGTCGTTGGGCGACAGGCCCAGCTTCTCGCAGATAATGGTATCCAGACCCTGGTCGTGCAGCATCTGCGGAATCTTATAGATGCTATCGGCATCCCACACCGAAATCACGGCGTCGGTAGGGACGTTGGAAAACAGCGAAATCTTGTCGCGTTCGTCGTCAGGGATACGGCGGTCGGCGCGGCACAGCAGCGCGTCCGGCAAGATACCGATTTCACGCAGCTTCTGCACGCTGTGCTGAGTTGGCTTGGTTTTCAGTTCGCCAGCCGAAGCCAGGTAAGGTACCAGCGTCAGATGCACGAAGGCGGCGGCGTTGCGACCGGAGCGCAGGCTCAGCTGACGTGCAGCTTCGAGGAAAGGCAGCGACTCGATATCGCCGACGGTGCCGCCGATTTCCACCAGCGCAACTTCATAGCCTTCAGCGCCGCGATGGATGAATTCCTGAATTTCGTTGGTGATGTGCGGGATGACCTGCACGGTCTTGCCCAGATATTCGCCGCGACGTTCCTTGCGGATCACCGATTCGTAGACCTGGCCGGTGGTGAAGTTATTGACCTTCTTCATCTTGGCAGAGATGAAGCGCTCGTAGTGGCCCAGGTCGAGATCGGTCTCGGCGCCGTCATCGGTGACGAACACTTCGCCGTGTTGCAGCGGGCTCATCGTGCCGGGATCGACGTTGATGTAGGGATCGAGCTTAAGGAGGGTGACTTTCAGGCCGCGCGATTCGAGGATCGCAGCGAGAGACGCGGCGGCAATCCCTTTACCCAGGGAAGACACGACGCCGCCAGTGACAAATACAAACTTGGTCATTACAGATGAGTGCCGAACGGCACGTGCGGGAAATTCAAATTATACCCCAAAGCGCTCGCTTTTTTAATCCCCTTTTACGTGCATCGACGTGCAAATCTGTCTCTGCGCCCGAAAAATATCTGTAATGCAATATGCCGCCGCAACGGCAGCGGCCACTTTCTTTAAGTACCGGCCAGCAGGCTTTGAATCATTTCATGGGTGGCCTGCGCCGCAGGCAACGGCGCCTCCATCGGGAACAGATGGCCGCCTGCGATCTGGCGAAAATGTTGACCGACCAGCCGTCTGGTGGCATCCAGCCCGGCCATCCGGCATTCCGCCGAATCCGCGCCGCCGACGAATCCGATCGGCACCGGATACGGACGCCGCGTCAAGCCGCCCAGATGGTGAGGAATCGTGCGGTAGACCGCCGTTTCCGCCTCGCGCGTGAATTTCAACCTGACCTGGCCGGAATCGTGCGGCTCGATACCGTGCTCTACATAGTCGCGCAGCACCTGCTGCGGCCAGGCCGCGAACATCGCCTTGGCGGCGTAATGTTGATAAGCCGACTCCATGTCCGGCCAGACATTGCGGCGCCGGACCGAGGCCACGGCCGGCGAACGCTTGCTTTCCACTTTGAGCAATTTGGCCATACGCAAGGCCGAGGCGCGCCAGCCTGCCACGATGGGCGAATCCAGCAAGACCACACATCGCGCCAGATCGGGCCGCTTGCGTGCAGCCATCAGCGACAGGATGCCGCCCATGGAATGCCCGACCAGAATCACCGGCGCGGTATAACTGCTTTCCAGCACCTCGACCAACTCTTTGCTCAGCTTGCGCCAGCCGTCATCCACCGGATACTTGGGATTGTGTGCATGCAGCGGCAAGGCGCGCACATCGTAATGCATGCGCAATTGCTGAAAGAACATGCCATAGGTGCCGGAGGGATAGCTGTTGGCATGGGCGAAATGGAGGATGGGCAAACTCATGTTGCGGGCATTCTGGCGATAGCTTCTGAGGGCTTGACATCAAGCTGCGGAATTCAGGCCGCGGCGAGGCGCGAAGAGCAAGCCGCGTACAAGCGGCGTGCAAGCGGCAGACCTGAAAAATGTCAGCATATCAAAACGCCGGCGAACCTGAGCGTGCTTTTTTCCGGCACGAACAATCTGCGACTGAAGCCAGCAATCGCGAGCGGCTAACGCCCGTACCAGTAACGCTGATGTTCGCGCCTGTATTCGCTGGTTTCCAGTTGATCGCCGAAGCTGAAGGTCACCGCGCCCGACTCATCGGTGCGCAGACGGCGTATGCCCAGTTGCCGGTAGCGTTCGACCACCTCCGCCTTGGGATGATTGAAGCGATTGCGATAGCCGACCTGGAACAGCGCGATCTCCGGCCGCACCGCGCGCAGGAACGGCAGTGTCGACGAGGTGCCGCTCCCATGATGCGGCGCCAGCAATACCGTCGATTGCAATTGCTCGGCCAGCGGGCCGTTCACCAATTCATCTTCCTGTATTGCCTCGATATCGCCGGCCAGCAAAATCGACTGCCGGCCGATCTGCACTTTCAATACACAACTGCGCGCATTCGGTCGCCATTTTTCGCTGTCGTAACTGGCGGCGGTCGGATGCAGCATGCTGAAGCCTATGCCATCCCAGTTCCACGACTGTCCCGCCACGCAACGCTGATGGCGCGGCGCCGCTTTGACAATCGGGCTGCTGGCCGACAAGGAGGAATACACGCTGTCGACCGCGATGCCCTTGAAGATCGACAAGGCGCCGCCCGAATGATCGTTGTCATTATGCGAGACCACCACCCGGTCCAGATGGTCGATGCCGCGCGCACGCAGGTAAGGCAGGATCGCGCGGTTGCCGGCATCCGACTGCGGCGTGTAATACGGACCGGTGTCGTACAGCAAGCGATGCCCCGGCGTTTCGATCAGCAAGGCCATGCCCTGCCCGACATCCAGTGCAGTCACGCGCATGCTGCCGTCTTCCGGCGACAGCGGTGCATTCAGCACCAGCGGCAGCCAGCCGAACAGACCCAGCCAGCGTGCCGGCCAGCCGCGCGGCGCCAGCAACAGCACGGTGCCGATCAAGGCCAGCAAGAACATCCACCAGCTCGGCAGGGGCGTTTCCCAGACCGCGAACGGCAGGCTGTCCAGCCATTGCAGGAACATCGCCAGCCACTCCAGTAGTTGGTGCGGCACCAGCAGCACCCACTGCGCCAGCATGCCCGGCAACACGCTGCCCAACAGCGCCAGCGGCGTCACCAGCAAGGTCACCAGCGGAATCGCAATGGCGTTGGCCAGCGGGCTGACCAGCGAATACTGGCCGAACAGCAGCAGCGTCAGCGGCACCAGGCCGAGCGTCACCACGTATTGTGCGTGCGCACCGCTGCGGATGGCGCGCCAGCTCTTGTGCCACCAGCGCGTACGACGCGCAGCACGCATACTCTGCTCGGCCGTCATGCGGCCGACCGAGGCATACAGAATCAAGGCCACGGCGCCGAACGACAGCCAGAAACCGGGCCACAGCACGGCCCAGGGATCGAACAGCAAGACCGCGCCGAGTGCCAGACAGAGAATGGTCGAGACCCGCGTCAGGCGGCCGAACCAGAATGCCAGCCCAACCACGATCAGCATGTATAAAGTGCGCTGCGCCGGCACGCCGAAACCGGCCAGAAACACATAGACCATCGCCGCCAGCAAACCGGCGACGATGCCGACCTTTTGCGCCGGCACCCGCAACGGCAATTGCGCACGCGTGAAGAAGGAACGGCGCCACAGCCAGCTCGCCAGTCCGGCGAACATGCCGGCCAGCAAAGTAATATGGAGCCCGGAAATCGCCATCAGATGGCCGATGCCGGTGCGATTGAAGATGCTCCAGTCGGATTGGCTGATGGCGCGCTGATCGCCGATCACCAGCGCTACCAGCACACCGGCATAGGGCTGATTGGGCAAGGCCGAGAGTATGTGGTCACGCAGCCAGCCGCGACCGTATTCGACGACGTTGGACGGACTCCAGACAAAGGCTTCAAGGCGACGATTGACGCCGACCGCCTGCGCATCGTTGCGCACGTAACCGGTGGCGCGCACATCGTCCTGCAGCAGGAAAACCTCATAATCAAAACCTTCCGGATTGGCATTGCCATGCGGACGTTTCAGGCGCACCTTGAGACGCCAGCGCGAGCCGGGCTGGATTTCATTGATATGCGCCAGACTGCCTGCCGCCAGGCCGGCGCCGCCGGTCTGCTCGCCGTCTTCCACCGGCTGCGCGCGATCGCGGTCGGCATACCAGGCCAGCGACAGACGCGGCGGCACCACCGGCAACTGGCCGTCCTGCACCACCACCTGATCGACATCGAAACGGAAGCGCACGCCGCGATCGACACGATCCGGCAGCCCCGCCACGGTGCCCATGACCACCACGTCGCGCCCTTCCCATGCGGGCGGCAGTTCTTGTTCCAGGTAGTAATGCGCGAAAGCCGCCGCCCACAGAAAGCCGATCCATGCGCCGCAGGTCAGCAATAGCGGAATCCGCAAAAACGGTTGCCAGAATTTCCAGGCGCTCAGACCCAGCAGAACCGCCAGCGTCAGGCCGACCGCATACCACTCCAGCGCGGGCAATTGCGCCTGCATCTGCAACAGAGCCACACCAATGGAGAATCCGAGTATCAGGCTGCGCATGGCTCAGTTCAGCAAGCCGGATGACGCCAGCCGCGGCAGCGCGGCAAGAGCATTGGCGGAAGTCAGTTGCGCCGCTTGCGAAGCAGACATACCGCGCAACTCGGCCAGCACTTCGCCGATGCGCGGAATCTGATCCGGCGTGTTGACGCCCGGCTGTATCCAGGCCGGGGCGATATCGGGAGCGTCGGTTTCCAGCACGATGGCCGAGGCCGGCATCTCCGCCGCCAGTCGGCGTATCTGAAGTGAACGCGGAAAGGTCATGGCGCCGCCGAAGCCCAGTTTGAAATTCAGGGAAATGAAAGTCTCGGCCTGCTGATGACTGCCGTTGAAGGCATGTGCAATGCCGCCCGGCACCTTGATGCGGCGCAAGTGCTTGAGGATAAGATCCTGCGAACGTCGCACGTGCAGCAGCACCGGCAGCGCAAAGTCGCGCGCCAGCTTGAGTTGCTCGGCGTAGAAATGCTCCTGCTTTTCCTGCATCTCGGGCGTTTTCAGCTCGGGCACGAACAGATCCAGACCAATTTCACCGATGGCCACAAACAGCTTGTCGCCCAGTGCCTGCTCGACCTTCACGCGCAGCGCCAGCAGATCGCTCTCATCGGCGCGCGGCACATACAGCGGATGAATACCGAGCGCATACACGCAGTTGCCTGCCTGCGCCGCCAGTTGCGCTACTGCCGCAAAATTGGCGCGTTCGACCGCCGGAATGACAATCGCCGACACGCACTGCTCCCCCGCGCGCGCGGCAACCGCGGCGTTTTCACCGGAAAATTCGCCGGCATCCAGATGGCAATGCGTATCGACCCACATGGCAGTCATTCAGTAAAAAAGATAAACCCTGGCTAAAACCCAGACCGCGCAGCAACATGCACACCACAAGACAAGGCAGACAAACGGTAACAACTGACAAGCAAAAAACATGCTGAATCTGCCGCTGTCGCCGTCGTCATTCTGATGGCAGGCGTAAGGTTACAGAAAATCCGGCAATGCCACCGTCTTAACAAACGTAAAGAATGGCAACCTCAGGTGAATATGTGTGATCGCTGGCGGAAAAACGCGACGCCAAAAACAATGCGGGCGCATATCGGACGCGCCCGCATGTGAATATCGTTCAAGCCTGAGCAGCCTGAAAGCCGCTCAGCCCCGCAGACGATACGCCCCGTTCAGACTCAGGCCGTTTGCAGCGAACGTCCCAGCTTGCGCAGGAAATCTTCGCAGCGTTCCAGTTGGGCGATCGGTACATATTCATTCGGTTTGTGTGCATTGCCGATGTCGCCGGGACCGCAGACGATGGTCGGAATACCGATCTGCTGGAACAGGCCGGCTTCGGTCGCGTAGGCCACCTTGCGCTGTTCGCGGTCGCCGGTCAGGGCACGCACCAGTGCGGTGATGGCTTCCTGCTCGGCGGTTTCCAGCGCCGGGCTGCCGGCGATGGTGGAGATGTCGATGCGCGCATCCGGGTATTCCTTCTGCATCTTCGGCAGCAGTTCTTCGCGCGCATAGCGCTCGACCTGGGCCTGAATTTCCTTGGCCGACATGCCCGGCAGATTGCGGAATTCATAGGTGAATTCGCACAGATCGGGAATCGTGTTGATCGCAATGCCGCCGCGAATCTGATTGGTGGTCATGGTGGTGAACGGCACGTCGTACAGCTGATCGTAGGGGCCCTTGGCCTTGTACGCATCGGCAAAGTCGCGGATCGCACAGATCAGGCGCGCCGAGTGCTCAATCGCGTTACAGCCCTGGGGCGTCAGCGAGGAGTGGGCGGAACGGCCATGCACCTTGCAATTGAAGACATTGATGCCCTTGTGCGCCACCACCACCTGCATGCTGGTCGGTTCGCCAACCACGCAGCCGTCAACCTTGATACCGCGCTTCTGGATCTCTTCCAGCATGGCCGGCGCGCCCACGCAGCCGATTTCCTCGTCGTAGGAAAACGCCAGATGGATGGGACGCAGACGCGGCATCTGCAGAAACTCCGGCGTCAGCGCCAGCGAAGCGGCGATGAAGCCCTTCATGTCGCAGCTGCCGCGGCCGTACAGCGAACCGTCTTTTTCGGTCAGCTTGAACGGGTCTGTCGCCCAGTCCTGGCCATCCACCGGCACCACGTCGGTATGCCCGGACAACACGATGCCGCCCTGAGTATTGCCGGCTTCCGGGCCGGCAGTCGCCGGCAGCGTGGCGAACAAGTTGGCCTTGGTGCGTTCCTTGTTGTGCGCAAACCAGGGCGTGATGCCCTGTTTTTCCAGACTGTCACGCACGGTGGTGATCAGCTCCAGATTCGAATTGCGGCTGGTGGTATCGAAGGCGACCAGCGCCTCCAGCCATTCACGTGTATTCATCATGATGTCGCTACTCAGTTAAATGAATTGAATAAATAAATAAATAAATAAATGACAAAGGCCTGCACTGTCTTTGCCAGCATGCTGCGATTATGGCTCAGGCTGTTCGTTGGTCTGATCCATGACTTGCATTTGTTCTGACGGCTGCGTCGGCTGAGCCGCCGGCTCGGGCAAGGCTTGCACCGAAACGCCGGCAGCCGCAGGGACAGCCGCTGCCGGCGCTGGCGCGGCCGCACCGTCAACCCTGACCATCCAGGCCGCAAACTGACGGCCCAGCGATTCAGCGACGATTTCAAGAATCGAGCAGGTGCCACGCATACCGCCCAATAAGCCACCACGCGAATGCTCACGGCGGACCGCCGTCTGTATGACCAGCCCGTCCAGCAGCAGGTCGGCACGCACCGTCATCGCTTTGGACCCGCTCCAGCCACCACCGCCGTAACCCTGCACGCTCAGAATCGTCAGCTTCAGTGCCCGCCCCTTGTCAAGCCGGGCCATATCCTTCGACTGCAAGGTATCGGGAAACTTCTCCGCCACCTTCTGGAACACATGATTGCCCAGGATAGTATCCAGCGCGCATTCTTCTCTGATACGCGGCTCGACCGGCGCACGCTCGTCAAACGCGGCCGGCACCTGCACCAGCAATGTTTCTTTCGCTTGCACACTCGTGCTCGCACCGACCATCAACACCCCCGCCAGTACGATTCCCCATCTATTTTTCTTGTTCAAGCCTGTTCCCCTACACGGATGGTTCCAAACCCTTTTCAGACAGCTTCAGCACACGGCCGCAGCGCACGGCGAGGTCATTGTCATGCGTCACGATGACGAAGGCAGTGCCCAGCGTCTGCGACAGTTCTATCATTAATTCGAAAGTCTTGTCGGCGGTGGCCCGATCCAGGTTGCCGGTCGGCTCATCGGCCAGCACGCAGGCCGGTTGCGTCACCAGCGCGCGCGCCAGCGCCACGCGCTGCCGTTCGCCGCCGGATAATTCGCCCGGCACGTGCGTCACGCGCGACTCCAGCCCGACCCGCACCAGCATTTCGCGCGCCTGACGCTGTGCTTCGTCGCGCTTGACGCGACGGATCATCAGCGGCATCGCCACGTTGTCGAGCGCAGAAAATTCCGGCAGCAGATGGTGGAACTGATAGACGAAACCCAAGGTGCGATTGCGCAGATCGCCGCGTACCGATTCACTCAGGCTGGCGAAATCCTTGCCCTGCAAGCTCACATTGCCTGAGCTTGGCGTATCCAGTCCGCCCAGCAGATGCAGCAGCGTCGACTTGCCGGACCCGGAAGCGCCGACGATCGCGACTTGCTCGCCCGCGTACACATCGATATCAATGCCGCCCAGCACCTTCACCGAATAACGGCCCTGGGTAAAAGTCTTGCCCAGGCCGCGGCAGCTCAGCACCACGCTATCGCTCTGTTTTTGCGTCAAGACACTCTTCATTTCATTATTCACGTCGCTCTTCACTTCACTCATAGCGCAATGCCTCCGCCGGTTTGACGCGCGCTGCCGACCAGCTCGGATACAGCGTCGCCAGGAAGGCCAGCACCACGGCTACGCCACCAATCGTATAAACGTCGGACCAGATCAAGTCGGACGGCAACTCAGAAATCACATAGATACTCTTGGGCAAGAACTGCACATGAAACATGCGTTCGATGAACGGCACCACGACGTCGATATTGAGCGCCACCACGATGCCCAGCAACACGCCGATACCGGTGCCGATCAGGCCCACCAGCGCGCCCTGGATCATGAAGATCTTCATGATCGATCCGGGCGAAGCGCCCAGCGTACGCAGGATGGCGATGTCGGGCTGCTTGTCCGTCACGGTCATCACCAGCGTCGATACCAGATTGAAGGCCGCCACCGCGATGATCAGCGTCAGGATGATGAACATCATGCGTTTTTCAGTCTTCACCGCCGCGAACCAGTTGCTGTTCTGCTGCGACCAGTCGCGCAGATACAGATTGCCGGTCAGCGTACTGGCCAGTTGCTGGGTCACCTGCGGCGCCTGCAGCATGTCCTTGATGCGCAGACGCAAGCCGGTCGGCGCGTCAAGCCGGAACAAGGTTTCCGCATCTTGCAGATGGATGAAGGCCAGCGAGGAATCGAACTCGTAATGCCCGGCCTCGAAGATACCGCCCACCGTGAATTGCTTGAGACGCGGCAACACGCCGGCCGGCGTCACCTGGCCCTGCGGCGCAATCAGCGTGACCTTGTCGCCCAGCCCCACGCGCAAGCCGCGCGCCAGTTCGCCGCCCAGCACGATATTGAATTCGCCCGGTTTAAGCGAATCGAAGCTGCCCTGCTTGATCTGCTTGACCACATCGGAGACCTTGGGCTCTTCGGCCGGCTCCACGCCGCGCACCATCACGCCGCGCACGTTGTCGTCGCGCGTCATCATGGCCTGCGCCGAGACGTAGGGCGCAGCGCCCATCACTTCTTTATTGTTGAACGTCTGCTTGGCAACTTCAGCCCAGTTCGGCATGGCGCCGGAGGCATCGAATACTTCGATGTGCGGCAGCACCGACAGCATGCGGTCGCGCACCTCTTTCTGAAAGCCGTTCATCACCGACAGCACTACGATCAGCGCGGCCACGCCGAGCGCAATGCCGGCCATTGAAATCAGGGAAATGAAGGAAATGAAACTGTTGCGGCCGCTGCGTTTGCCGGCGCGGGTGTAGCGAATGCCGACCAACCATTCGAACGGCAGATTTTTTATCAAACTCAAACTATCGCTCCCTGTCAGGGCTGTAAAAATTATATAAAAAGAATTCCAGGCAAAGCTCAACACCAGGCATTCAGAGCCCGTTTCAGGATGGCCATCATCAGCACCGATGGCGATCGCAGGCCATTGCATCCGGCGGCATACATTGCCCAAAAGAAATTATCGGCAAGCCCAAATTAAGCCCATCGACAATCCGGATAAACCGCGCAGTTTGCCACAGAATGGCAATCACAGACGCGACGACAACAGCCATGCATAGATCAGCGGCGAGGAAGGAGGTTCTCGGCCCGCGCAGATATCGGCAGCCCGAGCTGCAGCGCTTGCTTGCGGGCAAATCCGCTGAAACAAAAAATATGGCGCAAACCATTGCAGGAACAACTGGTTAAATATACAGTGCCGAACACAGCTCCAAGCTGCCCGGCGAACCACAAAAATAATATGAACCAGGCAACCATTTAATAAAGATTGATGCGCCATCCGGCGCTGACCTGCTCCCAGATCATGGATTCAACGCTCGCCGCCGATATCATCACTAGCGTCACTCCCGTCACTACCGCCGCCGGCGCCACGGCCGGCGATGCCAGTACCGCACAGGAAAAATCCGGCGATCCGTTCGCCGCGCTCAATCCAGAGCAGCGACAGGCGGTCGATCACGATATCGGCAAGGCCTTGTCGCAACAGCAGCCGCTCCTGATCGTGGCCGGCGCCGGTTCCGGCAAGACCAATACCCTGGCACACCGGGTCGCCAATCTGATTCTGAACGGCGCCGATCCGCAACGCATCCTGCTGCTGACCTTTTCCCGCCGCGCCGCCTCCGACATGGGGCGCCGCGTCGGCCAGGTGATGCAGCGCGTGCTCAAGCTGGGCGCGACCGCCGCGCCGCCCGGCCTGCCCTGGTCAGGCACCTTTCACAGTATCGGTGCGCGGCTGCTGCGCGATTACGCGGTACAGATCGGACTGGAAGAAAACTTCACCATCAATGACCGTGGCGACTCGGAAGACTTGCTTGGCCTGCTGCGGCATGAGATGGCGCTCTCCTCCACCGAAAAACGCTTTCCGCTGAAAGGCACTTGCCTGGCGATCTATTCGCGCGTGGTGAACAGCCGCGACGATCTCTCCACGGTGCTGAACAAACAGTTTCCCTGGTGCCGCGAATGGGAAAAGGAATTGGGCGAACTGTTCGAGCGCTATGTCGATGCCAAGCAAGAACAGCATGTGGTGGACTATGACGACCTGCTGCTGTTCTGGGCCGAGATGCTGAGCGACGCCGAACTGGCGCAATTGCTCGGCGCGCGTTTCGATTACGTGCTGGTAGACGAGTATCAGGATACCAATCGCCTGCAGGCCGACATCCTGCGCCGCCTGAAACCGGACGGCGCCGGCGTTACGGCTGTCGGCGATGACGCGCAGTCGATCTACTCTTTCCGCGGCGCCACGGTGCGCAACATTCTCGACTTCCCGCAGCAGTTTTCACGTCCTGCCCGGCTGGTCACGCTGGAGCGCAATTACCGCTCGACCCAGCCGATTCTGGCGGCCTCCAATGCGGTGATCGAGCAAGCCATGGAACGCCACACCAAGACGCTGTGGAGCGACAAGGTCTCCTCGCAGAAGCCGCAACTGATTCTGATCCCGGACGAGGTCGAGCAGGCGCGCTGGGTTGCCAATCGCGTACTGGAACATCGCGAAGCCGGCATGACGCTGAAGTCGCAGGCGGTACTGTTTCGCACTTCCAGTCACAGCGCTGCGCTGGAACTGGAACTGATCCGGCGCAATATTCCCTTCGTCAAATTCGGTGGCCTGAAATTTCTGGAAAGCACGCACATCAAGGATCTGCTGGCGCTGCTGCGGCTGGCGCACAATCCCAACGGCCGCATGGCTGGATTCCGCGTGCTGCAACTGATTCCCGGCGTCGGCCCCGCCACCGCCAGGAAGGTACTGGATCAGATGGCGATCGCCGGCGATCCGGTCGACGCCTTGCAGAACTTCACACCGCCGGCCAACATCGCGCTGGAATGGCAGGCCTTCGCCGACACCTACGACCTGATGCGACGCGCCGGCAGGCAATGGCCGACCGACCTCAATGCGGCACGCGACTGGTATCTGCCGCAACTGGAGCACAAATACGAAGACCCGGTGGCGCGCAGCGCCGACATCGAACAGTTGACGCAACTGGCGGCCGGCTACGCCTCGCGCGAAAAATTCCTGACCGAAATCACGCTTGATCCGCCGGAAGCCAGCAGCGATTTCGCCGCCCCGCCGTATCGCGATGAAGACTATCTGACGCTCTCCACCATCCATTCCGCCAAGGGCCAGGAATGGCGCTCGGTGCATCTGTTGAACGCGGTGGACGGCTGCCTGCCGTCCGACCTGGCCAGCGGCAACGAAGCCGAACTGGCCGAAGAACGCAGGCTGCTGTACGTCGCCATGACGCGCGCCAAGGAACATCTGCACATCATCACGCCGCAGCGCTTCTACGTCACCCAGCAGACGCCGCAGGGCGACCGCTACATGACGGCGATCCGCACCCGCTTCATCACGCCGCGCATGCTGCCGCATTTCGAACACAGCACCTGGGTCTCGGCGGAACAGAACGGCTCCGGCACGCCGGTGCCGGACAGCGTCAAGATGCTGGTGCGGCAGCGTGCGAAGAATGCCTGGAAGAAAAATTGATCAGGCTGGCGGCGTGAAAACGCTGCCGTTTTTGATGTTCAGGCTGGCCGCATGCAATTCCGCAAGCGCATTTGCATCGTCTGGCGTAGATCGCCCGGTCCCAGCCCGCTAGCTGCCGCAATCACCCGGCCGCGCTGCCGTCCCGCCAAGCTGCGCCGCATGCCCTACAATGTCGGCCATGAATCAACTCGACATTCTTTTACCTTTTTCTCTGCCGCCGGCGCCTATGGCGCGCGATCTGCTGCGTCAATGCAAGGCGCCGGCGCTGGCGATGCTGCTGGCACGCGGCACGGCCGCCGCCGCGCCGCGTGCTTTCGATCCTTTTTCGCGTGCCCTGCCGCATGAGCATTGGCTCAGCGAGCGCTTTGGCCTGCCGCGTCTCGCGCAGGACAGCAGCCCGGCCGCCGCCGCTGCGCTGATGCGCGCACTTGGCCATGCACCGGCCGCCGGTCTGTGGTTCGTGCTGCATCCGGCGCATATTCACGTGGCGCGCGATCATCTGGTGCTGACCGACATCGGCCAGCTGCAACTCGACCACGCACAGTCGCAACGCCTGTTCGCCGCCGCCCAGCCCTTGTTCACCGAAATAGGACACGAGCTGGTGTATGGCGACGCCAGCACCTGGTTCTTTCGTGCCGATGACTGGGTAGGCCTGCGCACCTCCACGCCGAGCGCCGCCAGCGGCCGCAATGTCGATATCTGGATGCCGGAAGGCCCGGGCGAGCTGGCCTGGCGCAAATTGCAAAACGAAGTGCAGATGCAATGGTTTGCCGATGCCATGAACGAAGAACGCGAGATGCAGGGCATGAAGGCCGTCAACTCGCTGTGGATCTGGGGCGGCGCCGATGCCGCGCAAGCTGCGTTCAAAACGCCCTATGCCGCCAGCCTCGGCATGCGCGGCTGGATGCAAGCCTTTGCCGCTCAGACCGATGCGGCAGATCAGGCTGCCGCTACTGCCTTGCCGGCAGGTCAGCTGGCTGAACTGCTCAGCCTCAAAGGTGAACGTCTGCTGCTGCTGGATCAATTGATCGAAGCGGCATTGGCCGAGGAATGGGGTCTGTGGCTGCAAAGCATGGAAACCCTGGATCGCGAATGGCTGGCGCCGCTGCTGCAGGCACTGCGCGACGGCCAGCTCGACGCCATCGGCCTGGTATTGACCGGCTCCGAACAATTGCTGCATCTGCAGACCACCCGCGGCAGCTTGCGCAAATTCTGGCTTAAACCCTCGTTGTCGACACTCTCCGCATGATCCGTATCGCTACCCGAGCTTATGCTCCACATGACGCCGACCGTCTGATCGCCGACGGCGTCCACCCCGTGCTGGCGCGTGTCTACGCCGCGCGCGGCCTGCTGCATGCCAAGGAACTGCAGAGCGAACTGAACTCGCTGATCGCGCCGTCCGGTCTGCTGCATATCGATGCCGCCGCCAGCTATCTGGCGGACGCCATCGCAGCCCAAAAGAAAATGGTGATCGTGGCCGACTATGACTGCGACGGCGCCACCGCCTGCGCGGTCGGCCTGCGCGGCTTGCGCAGCCTGGGCGCGCACGTCGATTACATCGTGCCCAACCGTTTTGAATACGGCTACGGCCTGACGCCGGAAATCGTCGAGCTCACCATCCGCGAAAAAGCGCCCGACATCATCGTCACTGTCGACAACGGCATCGCCAGCATCGACGGCGTTGCGGCGGCCAAGGCGCGCGGCATCGACGTCGTGGTCACCGATCACCACTTGCCCGGCGATGCGCTGCCGGACGCGCGCGTGATCGTCAATCCGAACCAGCCGCAATGCGGCTTCCCCAGCAAGAATCTGGCCGGCGTCGGCGTGATGTTTTACGTACTGCTGGCGCTGCGTGCAGAAATGCGCAAGCGCGGCGTCTTCGATGCGCAAACCCAGCCACGTCTTGATGCGCTGCTGGATCTGGTGGCGCTCGGCACGGTCGCCGACGTCGTCAAGCTGGACGCCAACAATCGCATTCTGGTGGCGCAGGGCCTCAAGCGCATGCGCAGCGGCCGCATGCACGCAGGCATCGCTGCGCTGTTCCGCGCCGCCGGCCGTGAAGCGCGACGCGCCACGCCTTTCGATCTGGGCTTTGCAGTCGGCCCGCGCCTGAACGCCGCCGGCCGGCTGGCCGACATGTCGCTCGGCATAGAATGCCTGACCACCGACGACGAAGGCCGCGCCTGGGCCATCGCCCAGCAACTGGACGGCATCAATCGCGAGCGGCGCGACATCGAAGCCGGCATGCAGGACACCGCGCTCAATCTGCTGGACGATTTCAATCCGGCCGACCGCCGCACCATCGCCGTCTTCGATCCATCCTGGCATCAGGGCGTGATCGGCATCGTGGCCTCGCGCCTGAAGGACAAGTTCTATCGCCCTACCATTACCTTCGCGCCCGGCGATGAAGGCTTCATCAAGGGCTCCGGCCGCTCGATCCCCGGGTTTCATCTGCGCGATGCGCTGGATCTGGTCTCCAAGCATGCGCCTTCGGTGATCACCAAATTCGGCGGCCACGCCATGGCGGCCGGACTGACGATTCACGCGCATGCGCTGGAGGCGTTTTCTGAAGCCTTCGAAGCCGTGGGCCGCGACTGGCTCACACAGAATCAGCTGGAGCGCGTGATCGAAACCGATGGCGTGCTGGAAGACGCGTATTACTCGGTGCAATTCATCGGTGTCATGGACGATCAGGTCTGGGGCCAGGGCTTTGCGCCGCCGGTCTTCTGCGACCGTTTCCGCGTGCTGAATCAGCGCATCCTGAAAGAGAAGCATCTGAAGCTGCTGCTGGAAAAGGATGGCCAGAAATACGACGCGATCTGGTTTGGCCATGCCGACGCTCTGCCTGACTATGCCCGCGTGGCGTTCCGCCTCGACGCCAATGAATACAACGGCGTGACCAAGGTGCAATTGATGGTGGAGCACGCCGAGCCGGCTTGATGCCGTGCGGCAAGAGCATTGTTGTTGCGGTACAAAAACAATTCCTGCCGACAAAACTCGCGCCGGGTGGCACAATGACGATGCCGTCGGCGCGCGCCCGACAAGGGGAACATCGCGCAGACGGTTGGACATTTTGACCGGCAAGACAACAATACCAACCGCCATCGATGAAAATCCGCCGCTTCGGCAACAGCCTGTTTACCCGCCTTGTGCTGTTCGGCATCGGCATCGTCATTTCCACTGCGATCCTGCGCTTCTACTTTCTGCGTGACTTTCTCGAAACCGAGCAAAGCGCAGTAGTCGCCCGGCAACAAAGCATCATTGCCAGTTATCTGGCCCAGGACATCGGCTATCGCACCGAGGAGCGGCGTCATTTCCTCGAACGTCTTGCAACACAGGTGCCGCCCGGATTATTGAACGATCCCGCAGCGCTGCGCGAATGGTTGCGCGAGCATCAGGAGCTACAACCGCTGTTTGCGCAAGGTCTGTTCTTCGCCAATACCGACGGTGTAATCGTGGTGGACTATCCCACCATGAACGGCCGCCGTGCGATTTCACTCACCTCCTATCCTGACTACACACGTGTGCTCGACGGCGCAACCGTCATCGGCGATCCTTTGCTGAGCCCGGCCTCGGCGCGCCCCATCCTGCCGATGATGGCGCCGGTACGCAACGCCGAAGGCAGAATCAGCGGCATTCTGGGCGGCACCACCGAACTCAACGCGACAGGTTTTCTCGACCATCTGCAACGAGCTCAACTCGGCCCTTCCGGCGGCTTCATGCTGATATCGCCGTCACGGCGCCTGATCATTGCCTCCAGCAATCCGGCATCGGTCTTCAATTCGCTGCCGCCGACCGGCACGGATCTCTTGCTGGATCGCGCATTGACGGGTTTCCGCGGCAACGGCGTTGGCCGCGATCAACATGGGGTTGATGAGATCAAGGCCTTTGCTTCAGTGCCCGGCACCGATTGGATAGTAGTTGCCTGCTTGCCGCTGGCAGCCGCCGTGCCGACAGCAGCTCATATGCGCGAACTGATCACGCGCGGCGCAATGATGCAAGGCGGTGTGATTTTTGTGATCATCGTGCTGGCCTATCTCTGGTTCTTCCGCCGCTTGCGGCGCGCCGCCGATCTGGCCGACAAGATGACGCGCGGCGAAATCCCGCTGTCGCCGCTGCCGGTGGTAAGGCGCGATGAAGTCGGGCATCTGACCATGGCCTTCAATGGCTTGCTGGCGCGGCTGAAGATGCATCAATCCGAGCTGCAGCATCAGGCCCACCACGACGTGCTGACCGGCCTGCCCAACCGCATCATGCTGGCCGAACGCATGCAGCAGGCACTGGCGCGGGCCGGCCGCGAAAATACCGGCATTGCCCTGCTCTACCTCGATCTGGATGGTTTCAAGCCGATCAACGACACACTGGGGCATCAGGCCGGCGATCTGGTGCTCAAGGAAATCGCTCAGCGCCTGCGCCAGGTAGCGCGCCACAGCGATACGCTGGCGCGGGTGGGCGGCGACGAATTCGTGCTGCTGGCGACCGACCTCGGTCAGCCGCTGGAAAACGGTACGCGCGCCTTGGCCGAGAAATGCATCAAGGCGGTTTCAGAACCCTTGCGACTGGCACACGGCGATCGACAGTTGGGCGTCTCGATCGGCATCGCGGTCTGCGACGGCCGCTGCGACGCCGATGCCTTGCTGCAAGCGGCAGACAAAGCCATGTACCACGCCAAAGCGCAAGGCCGGGGCCGCTATGTAATCGCCGCCAACGGCATCGGCTGCGGGCATTCCAGCATCGTCGCCGGTGCAACTACCGAAGCGGCGCCGCAGCCGCACCATCCGCTCCCCGGCTCACCTCTGCCCGGCGGAACCTCACCCGGCTCGGGCCTCTCGCCGGGGCACTGATCCGGCACCAGGCCGGCTCGCCAGACACCTCCGGCATCATCCCTGACGTTCCGCCCGCAGCCTGCGATGCCAGCTGCTCGGGTGCGGGCGCGTCGCCCCGCGATCGCGCATTGCTCTCTAATTCCCCTCTTCTCGCGCGGAAAACGCGTATCCAGATACGGTTGCCTGCCTTTCCAAACGAATTGAATTGGGCGCTTTTCTATCGGCAGGCCAATTAAAAACAAGGTGTGAGCAGCTGTTTTTTGAGACTTTTCTCATATAGCACCGAGGCCAAAAAAAGCACAATGAGCTCACTGCATCAGACAAACCACTCGGATCAGCGGGCCTTGCGATGCAACAACTTCAAACAACTTCTTATCCTGAGAAAACATCATGAAAAAAGTCATCGCCCTGTCTGCCCTGCTCGCCACTGCCTTGTTCTCTCACCTTGCTCACGCCGCCGATACCGCGGAGCTGCAGGTCAAGGGCGTGATCAAGCCGGCCGCCTGCAAACCCACATTCACGGGCGGCGGCGTGGTCGACTACGGCGTGATTCCGGCTTCGCGCCTGACTGCCGGCGCCTATACCCGGCTGGAAAAGAAAGACGTGACCCTCAATGTTTCCTGCGATGCTGCGGCCAAGATCGCATTGGTCACCACCGATAACCGTGCCGCCTCCAAAGTCGCCGGCATCACGGAAAGCATACGCGGCGGCGCCGAATACAACTATGGTCTGGGCACCGTGGCCGGCAAAAACGTAGGCGGCTACACGCTGTCTATCGCGCCGGAAACCACTGCGGATTCCAAGCCGGTGACCAATCTCTACGCCAAAGGCAATGCCTGGGCCGATGACACTACCTATATCGAAAACACCGGCACCCTGTTCTCGTTTGCCGCGCCCGGCACCAAAACACCGCTGGCGATCAAGCAACTGTCGGCACGTATCACCGTGGAAACGATTCTGAACAAGCCTGAGAACCTGCCGCTGACACAAGAAGTGCCGTTCGACGGCTCCACCACTATCGAAATCAAATATCTGTAAGCTGCGTCGCCCGCTTAAGCCACGCAAGCCGGAGTCTTGGAGGCTGCCGTTTCAAAGGAAGTGTGCGTAACGCCGGAATTTTTGTTGTTAGTCCGGCAGTCCCTGAGCGTTGGCCCGGTTCTCGGAACCGGGCTTTTTTTTGTGTGCTCGGCGCAGAAAAATCAGCGTACCGGCAGGAACTGCAGGAAAGAGCCGCCCAGCAGATTCTGCACATAGCTGATGCCGGCGCGACGATATTTTTCTGTGATGAATTGCGCCATGAGGTCGAGACGGCCGACGATCTTGCCGAATTCGCGCTCGAAGCTGAGATTGCGCCCGCCGGGGCCGCTTTCGTCGGCCAGCAGCAAGGGCTGGCCAGCCGCATTGCGACGGCTGGACAAGATCCAGGCGGCGATCTCCACATTGCGTGCGGCGTTATAAAGATGCTGGGCATCCAGTCCGTCGATCAGGAAAAATTCGATCTTGCCCTCATGCGCCACGATGATCATGTCGGCCGTGGCATAGATGAAGGCGGCCACGCGGTCGCCCTTGAAATCGGGACTGAGCGCCAGCGCCATGGCGGCGATGTCGCGCTTGCCTTGCAACTCGGGCCAGAGCTGGCGCAACTCCACCGCCTCGCGCACACGCTTGACGACCTCATCGCGATCGGCGCCGCTCTTTTTCCACTCGCCGGGATTGCGGCGATAGAGCTTGTCCATCAGGAGATAAAGGCTGTCGAGATTGGCGCGCATGGCGAGCGTGGCGACGCGATTGGTGTCGGACTGCGCCATCTCGCGCGAGCTGGTCTGCGCACCTTTGACTTCGCCGTGATTCACCGGCGCGCTGCTGCAGGCCGATAACAATGCCGCAACTGACACAAAAAACAGTGCTGAGAATGCCTGCGCAGAACGCGCGGAAGAGCAAGGCGTCGGAAACGGCGGCGGGGGCACTAGCGGCTTTGTTGTACTTGTTGTCATCGGCAGGCGGTCGGAAAGCAAGCTGATGAGACTGATGCTAACAGATTGCGTTCCGTGTTCCGTGCGCCGGCGCGCCCCCGCTCTGCATGTCGCTGCCTGCAGCGTCCGCCGGCGCGATCACATGGCGCGATGCTCAGCGTATCGCGCATAGAAAAACCGGGGCAGGCGCCCCGGTTTTCTCCCTCCTCCACTTACCGGCACTGATCCCCCGATCAGGCCTTCGAACCCAATTGCAGGCCGGTCAGATAACCGACCGTCGCGCCGAAGCGATCCTTGTAGTTGGCGCGCACCAGCGGATCGAGCTGATCCTTGACCTTGTCGTGCAAGCCCTTTTCCCAGTCACCCGCATGCTGGAAGTTGCTCATGATGTAGGTCCAGCCGTTGATCTCGTCCACCGCGTGCAGACCGGTCGATTCGGCGCCGGCCGGGCACGACAGAATGCGCGTGAGCTGTTGCGTGTCGACGTTGTAGGCCCACAGGAAATTGTTGACGTGCATGCCGCTGTCTTCGCCGATGAACAAGGTGCGCAGCTTTTCCGAGAACTTGATGTTGTCCGGATTGGCGATGCGATCCTGATGCGCCAGGTTGCCGAGCACATCGGGCGTCTTCAGATCCTGCCCGACCAGCGCCGCCGGCGGCGCCATGTCGACCGGCACCCATTCGCTGACAATCGCCGCACCGGCGATATCGCGCTGCCCGCCGCGCAGATTCAGCGCATACACCGCGCCTGCCTTCGGGCCCTGCACCTTGATGTGGCCGGAACCGTCCAGCATCGACGTCTGGATGTAGGACATGGCCGAATACGCGACCTTGTCCCTGGCGTTGACGGTGGTGCCTTCCATCTTGGTGAAGCCGAGGCTGCCGCCGACCAGCGCCGCATAGCGGTGTGTCTCGAGGAAGGCGGCGGCCTTCTGCATGCCCGGCTTGATGCGTACCCAGTTGGCTTTGCCGTTGAACGGAATCTTGCTGTAAGACGCGTCTTCCGGATCGCTGGTCTTGATGTCCATGATGTCGCCGGCCTTGAGGCGATTGGCCAGCAGTTCGATTTCATCGCTGCTGGCGCTGCCCAGCTTGACCCAGCTCAGCTTGCCGGCGCCCGGGCCGACGTCCGACGTCTGGCTCCAGCGCGCCACATACAAGCTGCCGGCAGACAAGTCCGCCGCGCGATCGGCGATGAACATGAACAAGCCGCCGTTGGTGGCATCGTCGCCCATCAGCACGGTGCGCTGATCCGGCATGACCTGCACCAGTTCATGCGAAATGCGGCCGAGACAATAATGCTTCTTCACGCTGCCGCTGCCGTCGGGATTGACGGTAATTTCCGGCAGATGGCCGTAGTGATAAGGATTGGCGCGCTGAGCGTCGCCATACAGATTCTTGCTGAAGGCCTGGAACTGCACGTTGCCGGCGATGGCCGCGGCATCCGGCTCGTACTCTTCGCTCGACAAGTGGGTATTCCACGGTGACAGGCTGGCGCCGCAGGTGATCCACAGACCGTGTACGGCCGAGGTATCGACATTGTGATACTGGACCAGCGACAGATGGCCGCTGCTGGGGTCCTGATCCAGCGTCAGCACCGCGATCGGAGACGGCAACTGGCCATACATGGCGGCCAGCTTCTGGTCGCGCGTGGTGTATTCGAACTGCACCACCGCGAACACGGTATTGCCCTTGACGCCGGCCACGCGCGCATTTTTCATGCTCAGCAGCGAGGAACCGTCCGGGCAGTCGGAATAAAACTGACGCTCCTTGCCGGGCACCGAGCGGTCGATGATGGGCTGATTATTGATATCCAGATAACCACCGGCCAGAATCTGGCCGCCCTTGCCGTCCGGCACCATATCGCCGGTCATGAAGAAGGGGCGATAGGCCAGTTGGTAATCCTGGCGGCTGCCGTCATCGAACAGCACTTGCAGCGACGACGCCACGGTGGTGCGCGCCATGGCGGCCGGATCGGCCAGCGTCGGCGCCGGCATGCCGCTGAAGGCGGCGGACACGAAACCCTTGCCTTGCGGCCCGGCCGTGGCGCAGCCATTGAGCAACAGGGCGGCCGAACCGCCCAGCGTCAGCGGCAACAGCGGCGCGGCGCTGAGCGCCTTGAGCAGGCTGCGGCGGCCGGCTTGCGGCAGCTCCTCGGAAAAGGACTGGATGGCGTGTGGCTGGGGCTGTCTCATCAATATTTCTCCATATCAACTGGAACGACAGCGCTGCGCAATCGATTATCGGCAGGCCGTCAGCGGAATGTCAGGCGTACAAAGCGCTGCGATGGTAACGACCGAAAATGACGGGCTTGTGACAGCGACCAGGGCAAAAGCGTCCCCGCGTCTTGTATAATTCCCGGTTTGATCGCAAAAGAAATCATCATGGAAGCAGAACGCCTCAATTCCCTCCAATCGCTGCTCGACGACCTGACGGCGCGCGCAGCAGAACTTCGGAGGTATCTTTGACTTCGATGTGAAGTCAGAGAAACTCGAACAAGTCAACGCCGAACTGGAAGACCCGAACGTCTGGAACGATCAGAAACGGGCGCAGGATCTCGGCAAGGAAAAGAAATCGCTGGAAGCGATTGTCCACACGCTGATCAAGATCGACAGCGAACTCGGCGACGCGCGCGACCTGTTCGCGATGGCGCGTGAGGAAAAGGACGAAGACACCGTCGTCGCCATCGAAGCCGATACCGAAGGCCTGAAGAAGCTGGTGGAGGAAATGGAATTCCGCCGCATGTTCAGCAATCCTATGGATGCCAACAACTGCTTCATCGATATCCAGGCCGGCGCCGGCGGCACCGAGGCGCAGGACTGGGCGTCGATGCTGCTGCGTCAGTATCTGCGCTATTGCGAACGCAAGGGCTTCAAGGTCGAGATCATGGAGCAGTCGGACGGTGAAGTGGCCGGCATCAAGACTGCCACGCTCAAGGTCGAAGGCGAATACGCCTACGGTTTCCTGCGCACCGAAACCGGCGTGCACCGTCTGGTGCGCAAGTCGCCGTTCGACTCGGCCAACGGTCGCCACACTTCTTTCTCCAGCCTGTTCGTGTATCCGGAAGTGGATGAGTCCTTCGACATCGACATCAACCCGGCCGACGTACGCGTAGATACCTATCGCGCCTCCGGCGCCGGTGGTCAGCACATCAATAAAACCGACTCTGCAGTGCGTCTGACGCACGGCCCGAGCGGGATTGTGGTGCAATGCCAGAACGACCGCAGCCAGCACCGCAACCGCGCGGAAGCATGGGAAATGCTGAAGGCCAAACTGTTCGAACTGGAACTGCGCAAACGCATGAGCGAGCAGCAGAAACTGGAAGACTCCAAGACCGACGTCGGCTGGGGCCACCAGATCCGCTCTTACGTGCTGGATCAGTCGCGCATCAAGGATTTGCGCACCAACCACGAAACCGGCAACACCAAGGCAGTGCTCGATGGCGACATCGACGATTTCATCGCTGCCTCGCTGAAACAGGGCGTCTAAGCGAGCGATTGCCGGCATTGCGGATCACAACAATCCGCAGCGCCGGCAAGGCTCAGCCGCAACATCGTATCCGCCGCATCGCTCCACGCCCTCGCCTGCTTCAGTCCACCGCAGCACGCACAGCATCCGGCACGAACATTTGCACACTTGCCCCTTGCACATCTGTCGCACCTTAACGATTTCATATCATGACCACACAAAACGACAACGCCGCGCAGCCGGCGCAGCAGCCGCCCGTAGATGAAAACGCGATCATCGCCGAACGCCGCAATAAGCTCGCCGCGATCCGTGAACAAGGCGTCGCCTTCCCCAACGATTTCCGTCCTGAGCACAAGGCTGCGGATCTGCACGCGCAATACGACGCGCTCGACAACGAAGCGCTGGAAGCCAATCCGGTTCAGGTCTCGATCGCCGGCCGCATGATGCTGAAGCGCGTGATGGGCAAGGCATCGTTCGCGACCCTGCAAGACGCCTCCGGCCTGCGCGCCGACGGCCGCATGCAGCTCTACATCACCAATGACGTGACCGGCCCGGAATTGCACGGCGCCTTCAAGCATTACGATCTGGGCGACATCCTCGGTGCCGAAGGCACGTTGTTCAAGACCAAGACCGGCGAGCTGTCGGTCAAGGTGACCGGCCTGCGCCTGATCACCAAGTCGCTGCGTCCGCTGCCGGACAAGTTCCATGGTCTGTCGGATCAGGAAACCAAGTATCGTCAGCGTTACGTCGATCTGATCATGAGCGAAGAAACGCGCCGCACCTTCAAGGCGCGTACCGCCGCGATGTCGTCGATCCGCCGCTTCATGGAAAAGAACGACTTCATGGAAGTCGAAACGCCGATGCTGCATACCATTCCGGGCGGCGCAGCAGCCAAGCCATTCATCACCCATCACAACGCGCTGGACATGCAGATGTTCCTGCGTATCGCGCCTGAGCTGTATCTGAAGCGTCTGGTGGTCGGCGGCTTCAACCGCGTGTTCGAAGTCAACCGCAACTTCCGCAACGAAGGCGTGTCGCCGCGCCACAATCCCGAATTCACGATGATGGAATTCTATGCGGCCTACGTCGATTACCAATGGCTGATGACCTTCACCGAACAGGTGATCCGCCAGGCCGCCATCGATGCCCACGGCACCGCCACCCTGACCTATCAGGGCCGCGAACTGGATCTGGCCAAGCCCTTCCAGCGCCTGACCATCACCGGCGCGATCAAGAAGTACGCGCCGGAATATACCGATGAGCAATTGGCCGACATCGACTTCCTGCGCACTGCGCTCAAGAAGTTCGGCGTCAAGACCGACCAGGCGCCACTGGCCAAGGCCGGCATCGGCGCGCTGCAACTGGCGTTGTTCGAAGAAACCGCCGAATCGCAATTGTGGGAACCGACTTACATCATCGATTATCCGGTCGAAGTGTCGCCGCTGGCGCGCGCCTCCGACACCGTGGCCGGCATCACCGAGCGCTTCGAACTGTTCATCACCGGTCGTGAAATCGCCAACGGCTTCTCCGAACTGAACGACGCCGAAGACCAGGCGGCACGCTTCCAGGCACAAGTCGCTGCAAAGGATGCCGGCGACGAAGAAGCCATGTATTACGACGCCGACTACATCCGCGCGCTGGAATACGGCATGCCGCCGGCCGGCGGTTGCGGTATCGGCATCGACCGCCTGATGATGCTGATCACCGATTCGCCGAACATCCGCGACGTGATCCTGTTTCCTCACCTGCGCCGCGAAGACTGATCGCAAGGATCCGGCGCCAGCCGGATGTTTTACCGCAAATGAAAAAGCCCCGTTCGACGGGGCTTTTTCATTAATGGCACGGTGTTGCGGCATTCCGTCGCGACGAATGGAGAGTTCAGATCGACGGCTGGTTCACGCGCTTGCTGAGTGCCTCGGCACTCTCGCGCCGTTCGCTGTACCGATCCGTCAGATACGAGGATGCATCGCGCGTCAGCAAGGTGAATTTGTAGAGCTCCTCCATGACGTCAACCACCCGCTCATAGTAAGCCGACGGCTTCATGCGACCGGCGTCGTCGAACTCCATGAAGGCCTTGGCCACCGAAGACTGGTTGGGGATGGTGATCATGCGCATCCAGCGACCGAGAATGCGCATCTGAACAGCCGCGCCGCTTCCAGGCTCAGCAAGCGGCTGTAGGATCGCTCGCGCAGCGAGCCATAGAGCAGCAAGAAACGCGGTGCATGGGACGATCGCGCGATGCCGTCGAAACCGGTCGCATGCGGCATCCTGAAAGCACCGGCATCGATCAGCGGAAGATCAGCGAGCGGCGGCAACACGGCGCCCCTCCTCGTCCACTACCCGCTCACCGTCCTCCTTGCTGAACGCGGTCTGCTGCGGACGCGGCAGAATATCCAGCACCAGTTCAGACGGGCGGCACAAACGGGTGCCCATCGAGGTCACCACGAATGGACGATTGATCAGAACCGGGTGCATCAGCATGGCATCCAGCAACAGCGCATCGCTCAGTTGTGGATTATCCAGGCCCAGCTCGATGCAGGGCGTGCCCTTGACGCGCATCGCCTCGCGCACGCTGAGGCCGGCGTCTGCGATCATCCTGATCAGTGTTGCCCTGGTCGGAACTTGCGAAAGATACTCGATGATCACGGGTTCGTCGCCGCTGTTGCGTATCATGGCCAGCGTATTGCGCGAGGTGCCGCAGTCAGGATTGTGATAAATGATGATGCTCATTGAAATGACTCCTCAAAAGTTAAATCCCGGCTTCGTACCAGCTGCGACTGCGATTCACGACCGAAACGACCAGCAGCATGAGCGGCACTTCAATCAGCACGCCGACCACGGTCGCCAGCGCTGCGCCGGATTCAAAGCCAAACAGACTGATCGCCGACGCCACCGCCAATTCAAAAAAATTGGACGCCCCGATCAACGCCGACGGGCAGGCCACCGCATGCTTTTCGCCCGCCACGCGGTTGAGCCAGTAAGCCAGCGCCGAGTTGAACAAGACCTGAATCAGAATCGGCACCGCCAGCAAGGCCAGCACCAGCGGCTGGGCCAGGATGGCGTCGCCCTGAAATGCAAACAACAGCACCAGCATCAACAGCAAGGCAGCCGTTGAAACTGGCTGGATGCGCGCCATCACGCGGTCAAACACGAACTGCCCGCGACGCAGCAGCAAGCGCCGGCACACCTGGGCAATGAATACCGGCGCCACGATGTACAACAGCACCGAAGCCGACAGCGTGTCCCACGGCACCGCGATGCTGGATACGCCGAGCAACAGACCCACCAGCGGTGCAAATGCAAAAATCATGATCAGATCGTTGAGCGCCACCTGCGACAAGGTGAAATAAGGATCGCCGCCGCTCAGACGGCTCCAGACAAATACCATGGCGGTGCAAGGCGCAGCCGCCAGCAACACCAAACCGCCGATATAGGAATCCAGTTGCTCCGGCGGCAGATAAGGCGCGAACCAATGCCGGATGAACAGCCATCCCAGAAACGCCATGGAAAACGGCTTGACGGCCCAATTGATGAAAAGCGTCACGCCGATGCCGCGCCAGTGGCCCTTGACCTGATTCCAGACCGAAAAGTCTATTTTCAACAGCATCGGAATGATCATGATCCAGATCAGCACGCCTACCGGCAAATTGACGCGGGCAATCTCCAGAGCGCCGATGACCTTGACGCTGCCGGGAAACGCCTGTCCCAGCAGCACGCCGATCACGATGCATAGGCCCACCCAGAACGTGAGATAACGCTCGAATGTGCTGATGGATGGCACCGCGCCGCTGCTCGCGGCAGCCTTCGGGACGTGCGCTTGGAGCGATTTAGCATTTTTCGCCATGATCACTCCGGAGACGTATCTGTCTGCGCCTCTGAGGCCACAGTCGGGCAGCAAACAGCAACAGGAGCACCGGCTTGACCGCCACAGCAATTCTCGGTGAGGAAGGCGATCAGCTCGTTCATCCTTGCAAAATTGGCCGAATAGATCACAAAGCGCCCTTCGCTGCGCGAGCTCACCAGTTTTGCGTGCGCCAGCTCCTTCATGTGAAATGACAGCGCCGAGGGCGAGACGTCGAGCTGCTCGGCGATTTTGCTGGCGGCCATGCCTTCCGGCCCGACCTGCACCAGCAAGCGAAACACGGCCAGCCGCGAGTCCTGAGCAAGCGCGGCCAGCGCCGCAATCGTGTCTTTGGTTTCCATCAGAGCCTTGTTCCGGAGATATTATTCAATATTTCAATTATCATTGAAATATAAAATCATTTCAATCATTGTTGAAGTGATCCCTTAGTCATATCGCAGTTTCACGGCGGCAGATGCATCTCAAGCGACGCAAACTGGACAGCCTCACAACAGCGTTTGCGAATGAGGCGGAAGCGCGCAAACTCATAGCGCCCATTCGCTGACGCCTTGCTTTTCTGCGTGCCCCCGTTTAATGCATCCGCATCCGGACCGATGCCCTCAGCGCACTGACCCCGACCGCCCGCTGCTTCTGCAGCGCACAAGCGAAACCTGCGATTTGTATTTGACATCCGACTCCGCACCAAGCATTCTGTATACAGAACACGGACTTCAGAACGCAGGTACGCGATGCTCAAACTCAGCGCTCCCACGCAACTCCTTGATACGGTCTACGAGGCTATCCTCGATGCCATTTGCAATGGCACGCTGGCGCCAGAGGTCCGCATCACACAAGAAGGTCTGGCCGAAACGCTGGGCGTGTCGCGCCAGCCGATTCTGCAAGCCATTCATCTGCTCAAGCGCCAGGGCTTCATCGCCGACGCCGGACGCAAGGGCGTGATGGTGACGCCGCTCGATCCCAAGAAGCTGATCGACCTCTACCAGATCCGCGCCGCGCTGGATGCCCTGGCAGCGCGTCAGGCCGCGAATCGTTTCCAGCACACGCCCGATGCAATCGAAGCGGCGGCCGGCCACGCACTGATCGCAACCGGTCGCCAGGCCATTCTGGGCCAATCCATGGATGACCTGATTCTGGCCGACATGAACTTTCATCAGTTCATCTACAGCGCCTCGGGCAACGGCATGATCACCGAAACCACCACCCTGCACTGGCAGCATATCCGGCGCGCCATGGGCGCGATTCTGAGCAACAACATCCGCCCGCGCGAGCGGGTCTGGGATGAGCATGAAGCCATCCTCGACGCCATCCTGCTCGGCAATGCCGGCCTCGCCGAAACACTGGCGCGCAGCCACGCCGAGACCGCCGCAGAGCGACTCGCCGCCGTGCTCACCAGCGCCGAATACGCCGCCATGCGGCAGCTGGCGCAGACCGCATGAGCCCCGGAAATATCGCACCCCACGATAAATGCCCGACAGCACAACCCGAACAACAAGAGACAACAAGCAACAACAAGAAACATCACGGAGCACATCAGCACGCAGAACACCGAAGCAACAACCTAAGGCCAATCAAGCCGCAACCACAAGGAGACAAAGATGAAACTCACTGCACAACAATTGAAGGACTTCGACGAACTGGGCTATCTGTTCATGCCCGAATGTTTCAACCCGGAAGAAGTCGCTCTGCTGAAACAGGAAGCCGGCGATGTGCTGAGTCAGCAACGTCCTGAAATCTGGCGCGAAAAGAATGGCGCGCCACGCACCGCCTTCGCCGCACACACCTATAACGAAGCCTGCGGCATCCTGGCCTCGCACAAGCGTCTGGTGGAACCGCTGCAGCAACTGTTCGGCGAAGACGTCTACGTGCATCAATTCAAGATCAACGCCAAGGCCGCCTTCACCGGCGAAGTCTGGCAATGGCATCAGGATTTCCCGACCTGGCAGGCCGACGACGGCATGCCGGATGCGCGCGCCATGAACATCGCGGTGTTTCTGGATGATGTGATGCCGATCAACGGGCCGCTGATGCTGGTGCCGCGCAGCCACAAATCGGGCGCGCTGAAATCAGAGCATGATCTGGAAACCACGTCCTATCCGCTGTGGACGCTGGATAACCAGACCGTCACCGACCTGGTCGAAAAGAACGGCATCGTCACTCCCACCGGCAAGGCAGGCGGCGTATTGATGTTCCACGCGAATCTGGTGCACGGCTCATCCGGCAACATCACACCGTATCCGCGCCGCATCGTGTATCTGACGCTGAACGCGGTGTCGAATGCGATTCAGAAACCGACCCGCCCGGAATTCATCGCCCATCGCGATTTCACGCCGGTGCATGCCGGCTCGGATGAAGCGCTGACCGATTACGTCAAGCAACAGCGCAAGGCGGCCTGAGCGGTTCTCGCTCCCGGCCTTCCCCCCTTTCCCCACAATAAGAAACGCAACTCCGTCCGGTGCAGAACATCGCACCGGACGGCAGGACGAGGCGCGCACGATGTGCGGGCGTCGCAGTTGCGCGCACCTCGTCGCATGCGTCTTGTCAGTCAGTGTGACGATGCACAAACGATGTGAAGCGCTCAAGGCCGGGAATTGCGGCCAACGATCGAGCAGCAAGCAGCAAAGCAGGCAGTGAACCAAGTGAGCAAGCGCAACACCTCAACCAATAAAAAGCCGCAAGACGGTCAATCAAAACGATCCAATACCGGAGAGAGACAATGACTTATCACACCACCCGCCGCGGTTTTCTGAAGACCGTATCGGCCGCTTCGCTCGCCACCGCCGGCGGCCTGCACTTCACGCAGGCGCAAGCGGCACCCGCCGAATTCGTCATGAAGTACGCCAACAATCTGGCGATGACGCATCCCATGAACATCCGCGCCGCCGAGATGGCCAAGGCGATCAGCGAGCAGACCAAGGGGCGCGTCGAGATCCAGGTCTATCCGAACAATCAGTTGGGCGGCGATACCGACATGCTGGCGCAGGTGCGCTCGGGCGCCATCGATTTCTTCACGCTGTCTTCGCTCACGCTCGGCACCCTGGTGCCGGCCACACAGATCAGCGGCATGGGCTTCGCTTTCAAGAGTTACGACCAGGTCTGGGCCGCGCTGGACGGCGATCTGGGCGCCTACATGCGACAGCAGGTGGTCGCCGGCAGCACCTTGTTTGCGTTTGAAAAGATCTGGGACAACGGCTATCGCCAGATCACCAATAACACGCGCCCGATCAAGACCCCGGACGATCTCAAAGGCATGAAGCTGCGCGTGCCGCCCAGCCCTTTATGGACCTCGATGTTCAAGGCGCTCGGGGTCTCGCCCACCAGCATCAACTTCGCCGAAGTGTATTCGGCGCTGCAGACCAGCATCGTGCAGGGGCAGGAAAACCCGCTGGCCATCATCTACACCAGCAAGCTGTATGAAGTGCAGAAGTACTGTTCGATGACCAATCATATGTGGGACGGCTTCTGGTTCCTCGGCAACAAGAAATCATTTGAACGCTTGCCCAAGGATCTGCAGGATATCGTCACCGCCAACGTCAACGCGGCAGGCATGAAACAGCGCGACGATGTGCGCAAACTCAACGAGTCGCTGATCGGCGATCTGAAGGCCAAGGGGATTCAGGTCAACGAAGCGGATCACGAGGCCTTTCACGTAAAACTGCAGCAGGCGCGCTTCTACGATGAGTGGCACAAGAAATTCGGCGATCAGGCCTGGAATATCCTGGAGAAATACAGCGGCAAGCTGGCCTGATCTCTGGCCCGCTGTCGCGGACGACAAAATCGCCGCATTGCTCCATGCAGCCATCCGGCATCGCGCCGGATGGCATTATTGTTTTGTCGTGGCTGGATTTTCTGCGGGCTTTATCGCAAGGTCTATTGATAAAGATGCCGGCGGGCAGCGATATAGACACAGTTGAAACATTCAAGCCGGTTACGCGACTCGGAAGATGCTGTAGGAGGCCTCCTACACGCCCGATATTTTTTACAAAAACAGGCCGCAAACCAGCACGGTTAAGCCATTGTTGCGCATTACAACTTCTTACAACTGCAACACGAACGCGCTTTTTTCCAGCCTTGGTGTGGGCCATAATTCGCTCATCCACAAACATCACAAAAACCGGAGAGGCTCTCATGGAAAACGCTATCAAGACATCCAATCGCATTCACCCATTGGTCGCTGCAGCTGCAGTTGCACTGATTCTCGTCAGCCTGGTCGGCGTCGCCGCCATCACGGGTCTGCTGCCGACATCGAACAGCACCAATTCGCCGCAACAACAAATGGCGATGAATCAGCAGGCACAAGCCGGACAGATGCAACAGGCACAGCCGCAACAACTGGCCTCTTCGGCACCGATCAGCAATCAGGCGGCGCAACGTAATGAACCGGCTCCCGCGCAAGTCTGCAATAGCTGCGGCGAAGTGGCCGGCGTCCGTACAGTGACCAGCCATCCTAAAACCAGCGGCGTCGGCATCGTCGGCGGCGCAGTGGTCGGCGGCTTGCTCGGCAATCAGGTCGGCGGCGGCACAGGCCGTACACTGGCAACCGTAGCCGGTGCAGTCGGCGGTGGTTATGCCGGCAACAAGATCGAAGAAAACACGCGCACCACTACCTCCTACGTTGTCGAAGTCCGCATGGACAACGGCAAGATTCGCAGCTTCCCGCAAACCGCCGACAACTGGCGCGCCGGCGACAAGGTTCGCGTAGTGAATGGTCGACTGGAGTCGCGCGGTTGATTCACGGTTACGTAATAAATAAAAAAAGCCCCGGTCCTGCCGGGGCTTTTTTATTGCCGCAACACAAGCTTCTTCCTCCCGTCCTCGGCAAAAAATGCAGCGATGGCGATTCACTGCAACCAGAACAACACCTGCCGACATGTTTGCAGGCCGTTTGCCGAATGCGCTTGTGGCGCCTGTCTTTTATGCTAATAATGAATTCGGAGTTGAAGGTCTCAGATCAACAATAGCGATGTCCACGCGACGACTTCAGCTCCTCAGACTTTGGCAAGTCCGTAAATCGACTCCATGGGGGGGCTTATATGCGTATCACTGATGTGAAAATTAGTGTAAGGCTTGGTCTTTGCTTTTTGGCACTGGTTGTTTTGATGGTGCTTATCACTGCATTGGGAATCAGAAGTCTGCAGACTGTGACGAGCAGCACCCGAGAGATCGTGCATGACCGCTACGTCAAGGTTTCTCTGGCCGCCCAGATGACCACAGAACTCAACACCAGTGCGCGCAATATCCGCAATGCCCTGCTCTCGCGTGACGATGAGGAGGTTAAGCGCTACATAGAACTCCTGCGCAAAGGAAATCTGGCGACTGCCGAGCTGCAGCAAAAACTGGGCAGCCTCATCAGCAGCAGTCAAGGCATGACACTGCTCCAGAATCTGAAGAACACGGGCGTCGAATACGACAAGCGGCGTGAAGTACTGCTGACCATGATTCAGCAACAGAAAAAGGCAGAGGCCGTTGAGTACCTGTTCACCGAGGTCAGAGCTCAGCAGCAACGCTACTTCGATGCCCTGAAGGAGTTGTCGCAGTTTCAGGAATCACTGATGCAGCAAAGCAGCCTTGAGAACGAGGATGAGGCCAGTACGGCAATCAGATCCATGATCATTCTGTCGGCCGCCGCTGTCGTGTTCTCCTTCATCGCGGCGCTCCTGATCACGCGTTCCATCACGCGCCCGCTGAATCAAGCGGTGACTGCCGCCACCGCGGTCGCCTCGGGCGATCTGACGATGGACATCAACTCTTCGTCAAAAGACGAAACCGGCATCTTGCTGCGCGCCTTGAGATCGATGAACGGCAATTTGCAGGATATCGTTGGCGAGGTCCGGCGCAGCACACAGACCATCACACAGGCGTCCGGCGAGATAGCCAGAGGCAATATGGATCTGTCTTCACGCACCGAGCAACAGGCCGGCGCGCTGGAAGAAACCGCATCGTCCATGGAAGAACTGGCCTCAACCGTAAAACAAAATGCGGAGAACGCTCGGCAAGCCGATACGCTGGCCGGCTCAGCATCGGCCGTTGCTCTTAAGGGTGGCGAGACGGTCGATCAGGTGGTCGCTACGATGAGCCGGATCAATGCGTCCTCACACAAGATCGTCGATATCATCAGCGTAATAGACGGAATCGCTTTCCAGACCAATATCCTGGCGCTCAATGCTGCGGTGGAAGCGGCGCGTGCAGGTGAACAAGGGCGCGGCTTTGCGGTGGTGGCCAGCGAAGTACGCAGTCTTGCTCAACGCAGCGCGGCCGCCGCCAAAGAAATCAAGGCGCTCATCAGCAGCTCGGTTGAAACCGTGGATAACGGCAGCAAACTGGTCGCGGAAGCAGGCAGCACCATGAGCGAGGTAGTCAACAGCGTAAAGAGGGTCAGTGATGTGGTGGCCGAAATCAGTTCGGCCAGCCATGAACAAAGCGACGGCATCGAACAAATCAATCTGGCGATCATTCAAATGGATGAGGTCACCCAGCAGAATGCCGCGCTGGTCGAACAGGCGGCGGCCGCCTCGCAATCCTTGCTCGATCAGGCCGAGCGCCTGGAAAAAACCGTGGGTGTATTCAAACTCGGCGTGATGCCGGTGCGGACCTTGCAAGTCCTGGAGCAAGGCTGAAATCAAGGCTCAAATCTGCCTCAAACCCAAACTGCCGCCACCCCGCTCAAGCGCTTGAAACAGCGGCCGGTGAAGCGACGTGAAATCGTGTTCGACAATAAAAAACGGGGCCATCTTTCGATGGCCCCGCTTCATATATGGTCGGAGTACAAGGATTCGAACCTTGGACCCCCTGGTCCCAAACCAGGTGCGCTACCGGGCTGCGCTACACTCCGAAAAACTTTTTCAAACCTGAATGCTTACGCTATTGGCCATTCATTTCAATGGCCTGCGCTAAAGGCATCGAGTCTTAAGCAATGACCCGAGAGGCAATTACGCTACAGGCCGGATCGTATGCGAGAGGCGGCATTGTACTCGAATAAATAAATTTTGGGGTATTTTTTGGAGCACTGATTTTTAAGAGACTGCAATAGGGGCGAGTCGCCTCTCGGCAAACTGCCAGCAGGCCAGGAAAATCATTCATGACGGTGCGCGCATGGTGTGCCGAGTCCGCAAATAAATCAGTGTTACCCGGCCGCGGCCGCTCGTGCCCGAATGCCACGGTCGAGCTGCCAAATCAGTAACAGCGAAACCAATGAGGTCCCGACCACGACGTAGCCGACCAGGTCGAAGTTCAGCAGGCGGCCGTTCGTGCCGAGTGCGACGATATGGCCGGCAATCACTGAGGCCACGCCGCCGGACAATTGCTGAACTGAAGCATTGATGGCATTGAAAGCTCCTCTCTGGTTCGCGACCGGCACCGATGAGATCAGCGCCTGAAAAGGAATCATGCGCGAGAAAATTCCCAGAAACAAAGCCACGTTGACCACTACCACCAACGGCAGCGTGATACGGCCGAGGTGGGTATAGATCAGCACCATGATGATCGACAGTGCAGTACCAAACAAAAATACGCGGAACTTGCCGAATTTGTCGGCGGCCCTGCCAATCAGGGGGCCGCTGAAGATGGTGCCCAATCCGGTGATCAGGTAGACGGTCGGCAAGTGGTACAAGTCTATCCCCAGATTCGCCACCAGATACGCACTGCTGAACGGCATCAGCATGAAGCCGCCGGTAGTCAGCAAGCCGGTCGTGGCGAAGGCGATCAGATAGCGCGGTTCACGCAAGGTATGCAGCAGGTGAATCCAGGCGCTGTGTTCAAGCGGAGCATTCAGGTGGTCGGTGACGGGCTGCATTTTCCACGTCACGATCAGTCCGCCGAGCAAGCCCAGCGCCGCCATGGCCAGGAACGGCAGATGCCAGTTCCAGCGATTCGACAAGTACAGGCCGATCGGAATGCCCAGCACCTGACTGGCGGCGAAGGCGGTCTGAATGATGCCCATGACGCGGCCGCGCATGGAGAGCGGAAACAGGTCGGACGAAATGGCAAGCACGATGGAGCCGATCACGCCGCCGAACAAGCCCGTGACAATGCGCGCAATCAACAGGCTTTCGAAGCTTTGCGCCATGCCGCACCACAAGGTACCGAGGATGAAGCCGGCATAAAAGAACAACAACAGTTTCTTGCGATCGAAACGATCGGCAAAACCCGCCGTGAGCAAACCCGACAAGCCGGCGCTGAATGCATAGGCAGAGACCACCAGGCCGAATTGCGAAGGCGCGATGTTCATGGTGGGCATGATTACGGCGCCGAGCGGCGACATCAGCATGAAGTCGAGGATGACGGCGAACTGCAGGAAGGCAAGCATGCCGACCAGCCGTTTCTGGTAAGGCGAAAATTGTGTGGGTACGGCAGCAGGAGCAGGAGTCGCCGGGGCGTTCATAGGTGCTTTCTTGTTGTGGAGCGTCTGATATCGCTTGAATCGGGTGCAAGTGAGCCCTGCACATCTTTTGATTTTCCGTCTCTTATCAATATGGAGGAAGACGGATCTGAGCCGAAAATGTTGTATCCGCCCAAAAATTTCCTGGCGGCTAAAACTTAGGCATCGCATCCCGTCCCCTGATCCCGCAGATCAGGATTCGCGATGGTCTGCTGAAAACCGGCGAAATTCTCTGCGGCCCATGCATCAATGCGCCTGCGCAGATCTGGCGCATGCTGGCTAAACCGGCCCTACTTGTACCCATCACGCTTTTGCCTTTCTCATTCTGCGCGCAGCTCGGTGTTCCGCGCTGCAGGCTATCGAGCCCGGTAACCGGCAGCGGAGAGATCAACACATCAAGCTCTCGCACTTTGCATCCGCAGAGCTGCGAGTTTGCTGATCTGGATGGATAGCCGGAGCGAATTGCCTGCAAAGGCAGATTTTCATGAATGTGCATGCAGGACTGCGGGTTCAGCTCGAAAGGAATTGACATTGGATAGGTGACTATGTTTTTATATAGGCGCCTATTCTAATTGATTAAAAACAAATCATGAACAGAAATTTACGTATCGCCATCATCGGCGGCGGCCCTGGCGGCTTGACGCTGGCGCGCATTCTCGCTTGCCATGGCATTCGGACAACAGTCTTCGAGCGCGAGACGCATCCGCTGGAACGCCCGCAGGGCGGCACGCTCGATCTGCATGAAGACTCCGGCCAGGAGGCTTTGCGGCAAGCCGGACTCATGGAAGAATTCACTGGCATCGCCCGTTACGAGGATCAAGGCACGCGTCTGCTCGACATGGCCGGAAATGTTTTGTTTGAAGATGCCGGCGTTGACGGTGACCGGCCGGAAGTCGACCGCACCGCTCTGCGCGCCATGTTGCTGGCGTCCCTGCCCGAGGATTGCGTTCGCTGGGGTTACACCTTGCGCGCAGTCGAAACACGTGACGACGGACGCCACGATCTGATCTTCGATCAAAGCCCGGCAAGTGAGGGGCCGTTCGACCTGGTGGTCGGTGCCGATGGCACATGGTCCGCCATCCGCCCGCTGCTCTCCCCGTATCAACCGCAATACAGCGGCCTGACGTTTCTGGAGTTCGGCATTGATGACGCCGACCACCGCCACCCGGCTGTGTCCGCTTTGGTTGGACGAGGAAAAATGTGCGTCGAAGGCGATGGAAAAGCCATCATTGCATTGCGCAATGGTAATGCTCACATCCGTGGCTATGCCATTTTTCGCGTGCCGGCCGACTGGGCTGCACAGCGTTTCGACCTGACCGATCCGGCGTCGGTGCACGCCCGGTTGTTGCGCGAATTCGCCGGATACGCACCCGATATCATCGACCTGTTTCATGCCAGCAACGCGTGCTACGCCATTCGCTCGATCTACAGCTTGCCGCCCGGGCACTGCTGGACGCATCGCCGCGGACTGACGCTGATCGGCGACTCGGCCCACGTCATGTCGCCGTTCGGCGGCGATGGCGTCAACAATGCCATGTTCGATGCTGCTGAACTTGCACGGCACCTGATCGCAGCGCTTGCGGACGGCGCCGACTGGAATGCCGCAGTGGCCGGCTATGAGGCCGCCATGCCGGCCCGTGTGGCCGAATCCGCTGAAGGTGCGGCAGAAGCAGCCGCGACTCTGCTGTCGCATGATGGCCAGGCATTAACGCTGGAACGATATCGCAGCCATGCGCGCTGAGTTTCGTTCACGCTCCGGAATGGAGCTCTCAAAAGCCTCAGGCAAACGCTTGACTCTAGACTTTGGCGCGGCCTTCATTTTGCTCGGGCCTGTCTCATCGAGGGTCTGTGCGAGCAAGCATGGGATCGCCGTGCGGGCCGCTTCGTCGAATGGCATTCAAAGCACATCTGCCGGGCAATCCGCAATAGCGCGGTGAGACTTGCTGCGCCCCACCGTTCAACTCCGGCATGCAAGCATGCGCCTGCTGCTGCAGTCCGGTACGACTTCGCTTGTGGAAAAGCGCCTCAACGCACCTCTCAACGTAGCTTTTAGCAGCCTGCTCCCGGCGACCGTTTAGGCCGGGCGGCCTGAACCGACTGTTAGCTTTTGATGTGCCGCTGTATCGTTTCCTGCCATATTTCCGTCAGGCCGACAGCCATCGCCGTCGCATCAGGAAATGAATTGGACAGTAAGGCATCAAGATGGATGTAGCGCTCCCGCAGCGCCTCGATCGACATTGCCACCATCAGGCGCAATGCGCCCTGGAATGCTTTTCTCTCCGCTGCTGAAAACGCATGCCCGCGCTTTTTCACGGTCGCGCTGATGACCCGTTCAACCCAGCTTGCATTCATTTCTTCGCGCATGCGCAGCAAGGTCGGCGTATAGGCAGCGACTCGGGTGAACGCCGCGAAAAGGCCGGCGTTGGTCTCATAGGATTGGCAGTACCAGAGATTCGCGTCATACAGCGGATCGTAATTTTCCTGCGTCGACTTTGCCGTATCGGCCTTGGGGCGATGCGCCCACAGCGCCTCGAAGAATGCGCTCAGCACGGTCTCGATGGCGCCGTCCATGTCGGTAAAGTTATTGTAAAAAGTGCCTCGCGACAGGCCGGTTTCGTCCAGCACAGCCTCAATCGATGGATTCTTTGCCGGCTCGTCCAGAAGCTGGCGCGCGACACATGCCATCACCTGAAAACGAGTGCGGTCCCGTTTTCCGAAGTTGCGGTCACGACTTTTTTCGTCGAGCAGGACGTCGAAGCGCACGCCCTCTTCAATGACCAGTTCCACTTTCACGCCATCTGCCTCATCCAGATCGCTGGTACGCGCCGCTATGGCCATGTTTGAACCCTCAAGTCTTTAAAAAAATCAGACAGAAACATCCATTGACAATCCGTAAAATTGTACATACCATCTAATTATGACACTGTATCCAATTTTGTGCATCGTGTCAAATATTGGTGCGCCCCACTTTTGGGCATATGCCGAAGCCTGATGTCCCCGATTAATCTTTTCCAGTCCCGACGATGAAAAACGGAGCAACGATAGAGTTTCGCAATGTACGCAAAAATTATGGCGAGGTAGTGGCTCTCCATGATTTTTCATTGTCAGTCGCAGCGGGGGAATTTCTGACCATCCTCGGCTCCAGCGGCTCGGGCAAAAGCACGGTGTTGAACGCCCTGGCCGGCTTTGCCCCGGCAAGCGCCGGTGAAATCCTGGTCGGTGGTCAGGCGATCACCGACCGGCCTCCGGAAAAACGGAATCTGGGTATGGTATTTCAAAATTACTCCCTGTTTCCTCACATGTCGGTTGCGCAGAATATCGGCTTTCCCCTGCGCATGCGTGGCGCCGACAAACGAGAAATCGGCAGCAAGGTCAAGCGCGCGCTGGAAACCGTCCGCCTTGAGCAATACGCAAATCGCATGCCCAAGGAATTGTCCGGCGGCCAGCAGCAACGTGTGGCGTTTGCCCGCGCCATTGTATTTGAACCGCCGGTGCTGCTGATGGACGAGCCGCTGGGCGCATTGGACCTGAAGCTGCGGGAAGCCTTGCAGTTCGAGATCAAGGAGATCCAGCACCAGCTCGGCTGTACGGTTGTCTATGTCACGCACGACCAGCGCGAAGCCCTTGCCATGTCGGATCGGATCGTCGTGTTGCGCGACGGCCGCATCGAACAGATCGGCAGCCCGATGGAAATGTATGACCGCCCCAGCTCCCGTTTCGTCGCGCAGTTCATCGGACAGACCAATCTCCTCAAGATGGATCTGGGCAAACCGGGAAAGATCTCTCTGCCGCAAGTCGGCATCGAGTGGGATCAGGCACACGACGCCGGCGGCACCGGGGATCATTTCCTGAGCATCCGCCCGGAAAAACTGGAACGCCGCCTGCGCAAAGCCGGCGACGTGGTGATGGAGGTCACGCTGAGCGAGGCCGTGTTCCTCGGCGATGTCATCGAATACAGTGCCCAGCACAGCAGCGGAACCACCATCCATTTCAGAGAGCCGCGCGCCAATCAGGCCAATGTTGCGCGCCGCGGAGAAACCATATTTCTTACTTTCCACCCCGAAGACGCAGTAATGGTGTCCGATCGCTGATCCTGTTCTGATCGCTGGCCTGATCGTCGTCTGTCCTTGCTTGAATTCTTGTCGCTAAACCTGGAGTTTCAAAAATGAAAAAAGCCTACCTCGCAGCAGTCTTGGCATCCGCATTTTCAATGACAGCATTCTCCGCGCATGCAGAGTCGCTGGTGCTCGCCAATTATGGCGGCGCCTGGGCCGCGACGCTCAAGCGCGTGTGTACCGATCCGTATGCCAAGCAGACCGGCATTACCGTGACCCAGGCATCGACCGGCGATTCGCTGGCCCAGATCCGCGTGCAGCAGACGACCGGCAACATTCTGTGGGATATCTCGCCGACCGAGGGCGCGTCGCTTCCCGTTTCGCAGCGCGCCGGATGGCTGCAGCCGATCGACTGGAAGCGCGTCGATCCCGACAACAAGATGACTGCGCTGGCCAAGCATCCTTATGCGGTGGGCGCGATTGCCTATTCGACCACCATCGGCTACCGCACTGACAAGATCCCGGCCGGAAAACCTTTCACCGGCTGGAAAGACTTTTGGGATACCAAGGGCTTCCCCGGGCCGCGAACATTGCGCGACTCGCCCATCGAGAATCTTGAGTTCGCGCTGATTGCCGATGGCGTGCCGGTCGACAAAGTCTATGACACCCTGAAGGCGCCGGGCGGCGTCGACCGCGCCTTCAAGAAGCTTGATGAAATCAAGCCGGCCATCACGGTCTGGTGGACCACCGGCCAGCAGCCGGTTCAGTTGCTGGCGTCGGGCGATGTCTTCTATGCCAGCGCATTCAATGGCCGCATTACGCAATTGCAGAAAGACAAGGTGCCGGTCACGATGATCTGGAACGGCGGGTCTTTGAACGTCAGCTATTACTCGATTCAAAAGGGGGCGAAGAATGCAAATGCCGCCATGGATTTCATGAAATATTGCTGGAACGATCCGCAGCGTCTGGCGGAAATCGCACGTGACATGCCCTACGCCGGCTTCAATCCCGACATGTACAAAATCCTGAGCGCGGATGAAGCAAAAATATTACCGACGGCTCCCGCCAATCTGGCGCTTCAGTTCACGTTCAATCCCGACTACTGGGCCGATAACCAGAAGGAAATTCTGGCGCGCTGGCAAGCCTGGCGTCTGAAGTAATCCACTCCCTCAAGGCTACCTTGACTTCTGAATGAGAGCGCAATCATGAGCATCGCTGTCACGAAGCGAGCATCCCTCAGCCGCTGGCCGTACTGGCCGCTGCTGCCGGCATCGCTTCTTTTTCTCCTGTTATTTGTCATACCGGTTGGCGAGGTAGCCGTATGGAGCGTGCGTGATGAATCGGGATGGACGCTATCCTTCTTCCGCAGTGCATTGGCGGATGGTCCGTACCGGACCATCCTCTTCAATACGATCAAGTTGTCGTTGACGGTGAGTGCGGCCTGCGTGCTGTTCGGTTATCCGGTGGCTTACTTTCTGGCGGGCCGCTCGCCCCGCCAGCAACGTGTGCTGCTGCTGTTCATCATGACGCCCCTGTGGGTCAGTGTCTTGATCCGGACCTACAGCTGGATTGTCTTGCTCGGTCGCGATGGCCTGATCAACTCTCTGGCGCAGGCGCTGGGCATCACCTCTACGCCCATGCATCTGCTCTACACCAGAGGGGCGGTGTATGCCGCCATGATTCAGGTGCTGCTGCCGATTGCGATTCTGACCATGTTCTCCTCGATGTCCGCGATCAATCGCTCATTGATCAGCGCGGCCAGAATTCTGGGCGCCAATCCGCTGCGCGCCTTCATTTCCGTCTTTCTGCCCCTGAGTTCGGGAGGCGCTGTTTCCGCGGCCATCCTGACCTTTGTTCTGGCATTGGGTTTCTTCATTACCCCTGCACTGGTCGGCGGCCCGAAAGACATGATGATTTCAAATGTCATCGCCCAACAGGTCAGCGAAACCCTGGACTGGAGTCTGGCGTCCGCCCTTGGCATGAGCTTGCTGGTGGCCGGACTGTTGATCGTCGGCGCCGCCAGCATCATGTTGCGGCGCTTTACCCAGCTCAGCTCGGAAGGAGGTACGCGATGATTCGCCACGGACTTCACCGATTGGCACCGAGCCGATGGCTGCTGTCTGGCTACGTTGTGCTGGTGCTCATATTTCTGTTGATGCCGGTCATTCTGGTCGCGCCCATGTCATTCAGCGAAACGACGTATCTGAAATTTCCGCCGACCGGCTTTACCGTCAAGTGGTATGCAGAGTTTTTTGACAACGAAGCCTGGATCGCCGCCACCATGCGCAGTCTGATCATCGCCTTCAGCTCTGCATTGCTGGCCACCGTGCTCGGCACGTTCGCGGCCATCGGCCTGCGCAAAAATACACAGGTCGATCAGCTGCTGCGTGGCGCATTTCTGGGCCCGCAGGTGGTGCCGGTCATCATTCTGGCGCTCGGCACCCTGCTCATCTTCAGCCGCTTCCATCTGTACGGCTCGATACCCGGAATCATCATGGCGCACGGCCTGCTGGCATTGCCGTTCGTGATCAGCAATGTCGCCGGCGCCCTGCGCCAGCGCGGCGATACCTTGTCGCTGGCGGCCAGAGTCATGGGCGCCAGCCCTTTGCAGGCGCTGTGGTTCGTTACCCTGCCCTCGCTGCGGCCGGCGCTGATTTCATCTTACATATTTGCGTTTTTCGTATCGTTTGATGAACTGGTGGTCGCGCTGTTCGTCATGGGAAGAAACGAGACGCTGCCCATGCGTATCTGGTCCAACGTAAGAGACGACCTGACCCCCGTGGTCGCCGCTGTGGCCACGCTCCTGATTGTCGCGACGATTGTTGCGCTTCTGATCTCCGAAATCTTTTCGCGTCCGCGACAGGCCGCGAAAGATCCGGCATGACCTCTCCAAGCATAGAAGGGAAATGATGTTCAACGCATTCAGCACCGAAGACCCCGATGCACTTCGTCGTCGTATTGAAGCCATCGATTTACCGGAATCGATCTATGACCTGCTCACGCACACGGCCGCAACTCACGGCGAATCGCTGGCATGGGAATTCATCGATCAGAATGTGCGGCGTAACTGGCGCGAAGTGCTGGAAGGCGTCGATCAGGCGGCCGCCGCATTCGCTCATGCCGGCATAGGAAAGAATATTCATGTCGCCGTCATGGCCTGGAACTGCGAGGAATTCGCGCTGGCCTGGCTGGCGCTGTCCAAACTGCAGGCGGTCATGGTGCCGGTCAATGCCGCCTATACGGCGCGCGAGATCCAGTACGTGCTGGATACCTCGGATGCCACCTTCCTGATCGTGGAACAGGAGTTCCTGCCGCGCGTGGCCGAACTGGGCGAGACGCCGATGCCTGCCGGGCGCCTGATCGTCATCGGCGAAACCGCGCCGGCCGGCGCGCGCACCTGGCATGCATTGATGGAAGAAGGCCGGGATACCTTTATCCCCGCGATACGCCGCAATCGCGAGAACGTGCTCAATCTGCAATACACCTCCGGCACCACCGGCTTCTCCAAGGCCTGCATGCTCAGCAATGATTACTGGCTGGTGCTGGCCTACAGTTCAGGCGCATTTTTTGCCACGGAGCTGCGCCGCTTCTACATGGGCTCCAGCCTCTTTTACATGGTGGGGCAACGGATTCTGCTCAATGCGATGGTGTGCGGCGGCGCGGTGTTCATTCCGCGCAAGGCCGGCGCCAAGCGCTTCATGCAGGACGTCGCGAAATACGGATGCGATTACTGCGCGCTGTTCGAGATGGTCTACAAGCAAGCGCCCTTGCCCAGCGATTCGCAGAACGTGTTGAAGATCGCCACCATTTTTGCATTTGCGCCCGATCATCACCGCGACTTCGAAGCCCGCTTCAATGTGCGCGGCCAGGAGTTTTATGGCATGACGGAAATAGGCGGCGCCGCCTACGTGCCGGCACGCGAACTGGCCAACATGAGCGGATCAGGGAGTTGCGGCATTGCCGCGCCCTTCCGCGAACTCAGGATAGTCGATGAGCAAGGCCGCGAACTGGCGGCCGGCGAGCCGGGTGAACTGATCGTGCGTGGCCGCGGTTTGCTCAAGGGTTATTACAAGAATCCGGAAGCGACGGCCGAAGCATTTCACGATGACTGGTTTCACACAGGCGATATCGCAAAGATCGATGACAAGGGCTATCTGTTCATCCTCGGCAGAATGAAAGACATGGTGCGGCGAAGCGGCGAGAACATCGCCGCGCGCGAAGTCGAAAGCGTGATCCGCGGCATGCCGGAGGTTCAGGATGTCGCCGTGATTGCGGTTCCGGATGCCTATCGCGAGGAAGAGGTGAAAGCCTACATCCAGCTCGCGCCGGGATGCGATGCCGATGTCGTCACGCCGGCGGTGATCCTTGCTTACTGCGCGCCGCTTCTGGCCAGCTACAAATTGCCGCGCTATCTCGAATACCGCAGTGCGCTGCCATTGACCGATTCTCAACGCGTGCAGAAGAAAGTGCTGAGACAGGAAAAGCCGGATCTGCGCATCGGCGCCTATGACGCTCAGGACAAAGTCTGGCGTTGATCGCCCCTTATTTCCCTTCGTATTGCTTACTGCTTACTGCTGACCAGGAAAAATCATGCCAGAAATAAAATCAGAGACGGTGGGTCATGTCCGCATTCTCACGATCTCGAACGAACCCAAGCGCAATGCGATGGAGGGCAGCATGTCGGCCGACATCCTGGCGCATTTCAATGCATGCGAGGCCGACCAGAACATACGTGTCGTGGTGGTGACCGGAGCCGGCGATGTGGCGTTTTCCAGCGGTCACAATCTGAAGGATATTTCCTCCGGCGCTCATGCCGCGAGCGGTTTGGGGGAAACCCCCATGCTGCGCCCGCTCACCATGAAGAAGCCGGTCATCGCCGCCGTCAATGGCCATTGTTATGCCGCCGCATTGATTCTGGCGATGTCATGCGACTTCCGTGTTGCCAGCAGCAACGCCGCCTTCGGTTCGCCCGGCGTGCGTCTTGGCATGCTGCCCGAGGGGGGGCAGATCGGCCGCCTGCCGCTGCTGATGTCGCGCTCGGCGGCGCTGGACCTGATGCTGACGGGCAAGCCCTTGTCGGCATCCGACGCCTATCGCGCCGGCTTCGTGAGCGTACTGACCGAGCCGGGACAGGCGTTGGCCGCTGCGATGGAACTGGCCGCCGTGATCGCCGCCAACGCGCCATCGGTTGTCAGCGCGGTGAAGCGCGGCGTATTGCTGGGCGAAGATCGCGGCGTTGCCGCTGCCGAACAATTCGAACAGTTGACGGCACGTCAGCTCGAAGTCCTTCCCGATGCAATTGAAGGCGTCAACGCCTTCTTTGAAAAACGGGCGCCGGTCTTCACCGGCGTCGCATGAAACGCCAATAATTTAAGCGAGGTTCGCCATGTCATTCAGAGCAATGTACTTACAGAAAACGGAATCAAATTTCAATGCGGCGCTGACGCTGCTGGAACGGAACACGCTGGACGACAACAAGCTGGCCGAAGGTGAGGTGCTGGTGAGAATTCATCACTCGACAATCAACTATAAAGACGCGCTCGCCATCACCAATCGTGGCCCGGTGGTGCGGTCCTGGCCCATGGTTGCCGGCATTGACGGCGCCGGTGAGGTGCTGGAATCAGCCGATCCCCGATGGAAACCGAGTGCTCGGGTGCTCGTGAATGGCTGGGGCCTCGGCGAAACCCATTGGGGATGTCTGGCACAAATGGCGCGTCTGCGCAGCGACTGGCTGATTGCCATTCCTGAAGCGTTCTCCGCTGCCGACAGCATGGCGATCGGCACGGCCGGCTACACCGCGATGCTGTCTTGTCTCGCCATTCAAAAGGCGGGCGTCAGGCCGGACGCCGGTGAGATTCTGGTCACCGGCGCCACCGGCGGCGTCGGCAGTATTGCAGTTTCCATTCTCAGCAGCTGGGGGTATCAGGTCATAGGCTCAACCGGAAAACCGGAACAGGAAGTGTTTTTGCGCGGGCTGGGTGCCGCCGGCGTCATTGACCGGAATACGTTATCCGCAGCGGGTAAACCATTGCAGCGCGAACGCTGGGCCGCTGTGGTCGATTCAGTCGGTTCGCACACGCTGGCCAATGCTTGCGCGCAAACGAAATATGGAGGCGTCGTTACTGCATGCGGACTCGCACAGGGAATGGATCTGCCGGGCTCGGTTGCGCCTTTCATCCTGCGCGGCGTGAGCCTTCTTGGCATCGATTCGGTCATGTGCCCGATCGCGCTGCGCCAGGAAGCATGGGCGCGCCTGGCCTCGGATATTGATCGTTCAAAACTGGAGCGGATCACGACCACGCTGAGTCTGGATGAGGTAGCGCAGGCTGCTGCAAATCTATTGGATGGCAAATCCTCCGGTCGCATGGTGGTCAATCTCGATTGAAGCTTGATCCGGTCTCGCGCAGATTCAGGTGAACCGTGGCTGAGGCTGCAACCGCCGTGACTGTTCTGACGCGAGCCCGCCCATGAGGAAGGAAGCGGAAAACGCCGGGCCTGCAATTTTTTCTTTTGGGGGGGAACGCAGTCTGAAGCAGTGGAAATGTAAAGCGGGGGCGCGGCCCGGATAAAGACATCCCGCTGACTGACTCAGCAAGAATCTGAACTGCGAGGGAATTTGCTGGACTTCCGCCCCGGATCATCCATTTAAATGGCCTGCCCTAAGGGAATCGAACCCCTAACCTATGGCTTAGAAGGCCATTGCTCTATCCGGTTGAGCTAAGGGCAGATCTGACAATCAAACACAAATGAGGCTGCGTGAAATCGTCTTCGGAATTGAAAACGGGCTGTCTTTCGACAGCCCGTTTTTTGTATGGTCGGAGTACAAGGATTCGAACCTTGGACCCCCTGGTCCCAAACCAGGTGCGCTACCGGGCTGCGCTACACTCCGAGAAGCGAGATAATATCTCCACCCGGCTAAGTGGTCAACTACTTCATCAGCATTTTCTATATTTTATTGAAAATAAATTTTCCGGGCGCAATTTTCCGACGTGTAAAAGAGACCTTTTGAGAGACTCTTGATTTCTGTGGAAAACGCGATGGCGCCTGAACTTGCGCCAAATTTCTGACGCGATTTTCACCCCTGCCTGTGCGACTTGTTACGCCGAATTCATTTTCAGCATTCGAGCTGAAACATTGCTTGCAGTTTCGTTACACCTGCCGCAGGCGCACTGACGGATCATCTCCTCACAATGACTGCGAGTCAGTTTCACACTTGCGCGATAAGGAGAGAAACGTGAAAAAGAATAATCTTGCGTGGGCCGCTTGCCTGGTGTTTTCACTGGTATCGGGAATGCCGCTGGCACATGCACAGGAGTTCGCCCCGCCACCGCAAGCGCCCGTCTATAGCCAGCAGGATCTGGATCAGATGGTGGCACCGATTGCTTTGTATCCTGATGAGCTGCTGGCGCAGGTGTTGATGGCAGCAACTTACCCGCTGGAAGTAGTGCAAGCCGCGCGCTTCGTCGAGAGCCGCCCCGGTTTGCAAGGTGATGGTCTGGCGCGCGCAGTGGCGCCGATGCCTTGGGATCCCAGCGTGAAGTCGCTGGTGCAGTTTCCATCGGTGCTGGCAATGATGAACGACAAGCTGGACTGGATGCAACGACTCGGCCAGGCTTTTCTGTCGCAACAGCCGGCAGTGATGGATACCGTACAGAATCTGCGCGTGCGCGCGCAAATGGCGGGCACGCTGCAGTCGACCAATCAGCAGCGCGTGCTGGCGCAGGATCAGATCATCGTGATCGAGCCGGTCAATCCGCAAGTGGTCTACGTGCCCTATTACAATCCGACCGTGGTCTACGGTAGCTGGTGGTGGCCGTCGGCGCCGCCAGTGTATTGGGCGCCGCCGCCACGCTATCGTCCACCGAGCTACGGCACCACGATCAGCGCCAGCATTTTCTTCGGTAGCGGCACCGGCATCGTGCGCTCGGTGTTCAGCGATGCGCGGCCCGACTGGCGTCAGCGTCAGGTGTATGTGAACAACGTGCACATCAATAACCGGATCTCCAATAATGTCACCAATAACGTGACGGTGAACCGCAATGTGACCGTCAATCGCCAGCCGATGGTGTGGCGCCACGATCCGGCGCGCGGCTTCCCGCATGACAGAGCTCGCCCGGAAGCAGGCAATGGAAATGGCAATAATCGCGCCGGCAACGATGGCCGTCCGCAGCCACAGAATCAGAATCCGCCGCAGGCAAATCAGCATCAGCCACCGCAGCCGCCGCAACCAAACGGCGGCCGTCCGCAAGCTTTGATGGGCCAGCCGGGCCAGCCGAATCAAGCGCCGCAATCGCATATGACGCCCCCGGCTCCGTCCGCACCTGCAGCGCGGCCTGCACCCGCTGCACCAGTGCAGGCGCAGCCCGAACCACGTGACCCGCGCCAGAACCATCAGAATCAGAATCGTCCCGAGCCGCCACAGCATCAGGCGCAGCAGATTCAGCGTGAAGATGCGGCCCGCACCGAGCAGGCAGTACGACAACAGCAGCAACGCCAGCAGGCTCAGCAAGCGCAGCAGTCCCAACGAGTGCAGGAGCAGCGACAGGAACAGGCGCAGCGTCAGGAGCAAGCTCAACGGCAGCAGCAGCAGCAGCAGCAGCAGGAGCAGCAACGGGCGCAACATCAGCAAGCTCAGCGCCAGCAGCCGGAGGCGCACCGTGAAGCGCCGCGGCCGCCAGTGCAAGCTCAGCCTCAGGCGCCGCAGCGTGCCGAGCAGCATCAGCCTGCGCGGCCAGACAATAACCGGAGCGCTCAGGAACGACGCGAACACGACAAACCGCGTGATCAGTAAGATCCTTGTGGACAGCGCATAAAAGCGCGGCGGCGCGGCCGGGTGCATGGCGGATAGGCTATAATCCCGGCTTTCCCGATTTTCCCGAACACGCAGTCCGCGCCCCGCTGCTCACAGCTTGCCGGATCTCCCAGGGTTGGATTTTCCAGCCCTTTTTCGTTGGCTGCGTGCCGGCGTCCGATCGTCGTCTCTCGTTTTGCCGGGGCGCGTCGGCCTTTCCCGCAGAACGATTCATCATGCAAGAGCCTAGCAACGATTCCGCGATCGACGTTTCCGCCTCCGCCGGCGGCGAACAGGTATCGACCGAACTGATCAAAAGCGAAGTGGCGCGTCGCCGCACCTTCGGCATCATCTCCCACCCCGACGCCGGCAAGACCACGCTGACTGAAAAACTGCTGCTGTTTTCAGGCGCGATTCAATTGGCGGGCACCGTCAAGGCCCGCAAGAGCGGCCGCCACGCAACGTCCGACTGGATGGAGATTGAAAAGCAGCGCGGCATCTCGGTGGCCAGCTCGGTGATGCAGTTCGAATACCGCGACCACGTGGTCAATCTGCTCGACACCCCGGGTCACCAGGATTTCTCGGAAGATACCTATCGCGTGCTGACCGCGGTCGACTCGGCACTGATGGTGATCGATGCCGCCAAGGGCGTGGAAGAACAGACCATCAAGCTGCTCAACGTCTGCCGCATGCGCAATACGCCGATCATCACCTTCATGAACAAGATGGACCGCGAAACCCGCGATCCGCTGGAGTTGCTCGATGAGCTGGAATCGGTGCTCAAGATTCAATGCGCGCCGGTGACCTGGCCGATCGGCATGGGCAAGAGTTTCCGCGGCGTGTATCACCTGCTGCGCGATGAAATCATGCTGTTCAAGGCCGGTGAAGAACGCGCCGACGGCAACGTGGAAATCATCAAGGGCATCGACAATCCCAAGCTGGTCGAGATGTTCCCCCTGGAAATCGAACAACTCAAGATGGAAGTCGAACTGGTGCACGGCGCCTCGCATCCCTTCAATCTGGATGAGTTCCTGGCCGGCATCCAGACGCCGGTATTCTTCGGCTCCGCGATCAACAACTTCGGCGTGCGGGAAATCCTCAACGCCCTGCTCGACTGGGCCCCGGCGCCTGGCGGACGCGATGCCACCGTGCGCAGCGTCGAACCGGTGGAAGCGCCGTTCTCGGGCTTCGTGTTCAAGATTCAGGCCAACATGGATCCGGCGCACCGCGACCGCATCGCCTTCCTGCGCGTGTGTTCGGGCCGCTTCGAACGCGGCATGAAACTCAAGCATCTGCGCCTGGGCCGCGACATCAAGGTGTCGTCGGTGGTGACCTTCATGGCCTCCAGCCGCGAGCAGGTTGAAGAAGCCTATGCCGGCGACATCATCGGCCTGCCGAATCACGGCAACATGCAGATCGGCGACAGTTTTTCCGAAGGCGAGATGCTGCAGTTCACCGGCATCCCCTACTTTGCGCCGGACTTCTTCCGCGTCGCGCGCATCCGCAATCCGCTCAAGATCAAGCAATTGCACAAGGGCTTGCAACAACTGGGCGAAGAAGGTGCGGTGCAGGTCTTCAAACCGACCGTCAGCAGCGATCTGATTCTCGGCGCGGTCGGCGTGCTGCAGTTTGAAGTCGTGGCCAGCCGTCTGCTGAATGAATACGGCGTGGATGCCGTGTTCGAAGGCACCAGCATCAGCAGCGCGCGCTGGGTGAGTTGCGACGACAAGAAGATGCTGGCCGACTTTGAACGCTCATCGGCCGGCGTCAATCTGGCGCATGACGCCGCCGGCAATCTGGCCTACCTGGCTTCGTCGGGCGTGAACCTGCGTCTGACCCAGGAGCGCTGGCCGGGCGTGACCTTCCACGCGACGCGCGAACACGCTGCCAAGCTGGATTAATCCCAACGAGCAGTCATCCGCAACACGTGCAGGACAGTCGTAAAAAAAAGCTTCCGTATTGAGTACGGAAGCTTTTTCATTTCAGCGCTGCGATCCCTCAGACCTGACGCCGACATCTCATCGGCATCTTGCACCGTTCAGCCGCTCACCTTCACTGCGAACTCGACACCGATGCCGGCCCACCACTCCTGCTCCTTCTGAAACCAGAAGGAAATACTGGGATGCTCCTGCACGCAATCGCGCCGGATATCGATATCGATGCGACTCCTCATCTTGACCTTGACCTGATCTTCCACCAGAGTGATGTGCGAATGCATGAACATCACGGCGAGTCGCAAAGCCAACACCGATTTGGCGAAATCGACATCAGCCAGCATCTCGCTGATCTTGCGCAGATTGCCCTTTTGCCCAAGGATCAGATTGCTCATCAGACGCTGCTCACGCGTGGTGAAGCCTGGCATGTCGCCATGCGCAATCATGTAGGCCGAATGCTTGTGATAGCCGCTATGCGAAACGATCAGTCCGATCTCGTGCAGTTGCGCACTCCAGAGCAAATACTTCCCATAAGCCTCGTTGCCAGGCTTGAGCAACTGGAAAAAGCCGAGTGCAGTGGACGCCACGTTTTTGGCGCGCACCACGTCCACCTGAAAACGCCGACAGAAATCATCGACCGACAGTTCACGCCGATCACGCTGTGTCGCGCGCAGCTGCAGATCCCACATCACCCCCATGCGCAAACCGGCTTCCACTGGCGTGATGCGATCTATGCCGAACTCTTTCATGAAGCCGATCAGCACCGCCAGCCCGCCCATGATGACGGAAGCGCGATCCGGCTTCATGCCCGACAGCTCGATGCGGCTAACGTGGCCGAAATCGATCAGACGCTGTTTGAGCTCATCCACACTTTGCGGTGTGACGGTGCCGTCGCCCATGTTGTTGCGCGCGATGGTGTCGGCAATCGCGCGCATGGTGCCGGATGAACCGTAGACCTTGATCGTGCGATCGAAGCTGAACAGCGAGACCGCGTCTTCCACATGCGAGCGCGCCGAGAGGACAGCGCGGCGGAATGCGTCCTCGCTGATGATGCCGTCCGAGAAGAACGCCAGACTCTGATTGACGGTGCCGATGCCGAAGGATTCGACATGGCGGATGTCGCCGCCGCGACCGCGAATGACTTCGGTCGATCCGCCGCCGATGTCGATCACCATGCGCTCTTCGTCGGGCTGGGCCAGCACACCGGCCACGCCCATGTATATCAGACGCCCCTCCTCTTCGCCGGAAATGATTTCCACCGGATAACCGATGGCTTGTTCCAGCTCGGGTAAAAAAGCTTGAGCATTCTTGGCGACGCGCAAAGTATTGGTAGCGACCACGCGCACCGAATCCAGCGAGTACTCCTGCAGGATGGCGCGAAAACGTGTCAGCGACTCCAGCGCAACTTTCTGCGCCTGCTCGGTGAGATTGCCGTTCTTGTCCAGCCCCGCCGCCAGCCGAATCGGATCACGCGCACTTTTAATGACGCGAATGACGTCGTTCTCATGTTTGCCTATGTGCAAACGAAAACTGTTGGAGCCAAGATCTACTGCAGCAAACATTCATTCCCTTCCGGTAACGGATACTAAAAAAACTGTTTATAACTGAGGACCGCAAGATCGTTGCCAGCCCCGGCGCGCTCCGGACATGCAAATCATTTCCCAGCGCCGACCCGGCGACCAAATACAATGCAATTCCGATGGATGGACAAGATAGTTGTCTTGCATGACAGTTTCATGACAGACACATCTATTTCGCATGATTCTTTCGCAGCATACTCCGGCATGCATGAGCAAGCATTCCAGGTGCCGGCCGAATCGCATGCCTGCAGTGCGCCGGCAGCGGAGCAACCGCGCCTTGGCGCGCTGCAATCTGTAGAATACCGCCATGCCCGCATGTTGACAGACAAATGCAGCGGCGCAAGGCTTTTATTTTATACAATTATTTATATAGTTTCCGATGGCAGGCATTCTTTATCTCGTTCCCAACACCCTGGGCACCCCGGACGCAAGCAACTCAGGCAGAGCGGCAGCCGGGCATCCGCTCGACGCCATCATTCCACGCGAGGTGCAGGCGCTGACCGCGCGGCTCGATCATTTCATCGCAGAGAACGCCAAGACCACGCGCGCCTTTCTCAAGTTGCTGGGCAGCGCGCAGCCGCTGAAAAAACCGATACAGGAAATCAGCATCGCCGAACTGAACGTGAATACGCCGCCGGCCGGCTTGCCGGCCTTGCTCACGCCGCTGCTGGCGGGACACGATGTCGGCCTGATCTCGGAAGCCGGTGTGCCGGCGGTGGCGGACCCAGGCGCCAATCTTGTACGCCTGGCGCATCAGCACGGCATTACCGTGAAGCCGCTGGTTGGCCCTTCCTCCCTGCTGCTGTCTGTAATGGCCAGCGGCCTGAACGGACAGAGCTTTGCCTTCAACGGCTATCTGCCGACCGACGTTACGGCGCGCGCCAAACGCATCCGCCAACTGGAAGAACGCTCGCGCCATGAAAAACAGACGCAATTGCTGATCGAAACACCTTATCGCAACGCCGCCATGCTGGAGGCACTGGCAGCCACCTGCCAGCCGGCCACGCTGATCAGCGTGGCGACCGATCTGAGTCTGCCGCAGGAATCAGTCAGAACCCAGACGGCAGCGCAATGGAAAACGGCGCTGACCGCGGGTAAAGGCCCGGATTTCCACAAGAAGCCGACTGTGTTTTTGTTACTGGCGGATTGATTGATATTGCCAAGGAAGAGCCAATCTCTTCAGCATGCGCAGACTTAAAAAATTCTCGATAAAGAAGCCGCGATCGAGATAAAACCGAAGGTGCAAAAGCATAAAAAAACGGGACCACTGGTCCCGTTTTTTATTTGCAGCGATGAATGCATCGCCCACTGCAACAGTGCTCAGCGCAATTGCAGCTGCTGATTGCCACCTGTCATGAAGCGCGCAATGCCGCTGCCAACCGCAACGCCGAATTTCTTGAGCACACGTTCCGACAGGTTTTCAGACTGCGTATAGTCGACTACGTCTTCCGCCTTGATGACGTCGCGCGCCACGCTATCGACCGTGCCGTAGCCATCGGCCAGGCCTGCTTCAATCGCCTTGGAACCGGTCCAGATCAGGCCTGAGAAAGTTTCCGGCGTTTCCTTCAGGCGCGCGCCGCGGCCCTGGCGCACCACTTCGATGAACTGCTGGTGAATTTCATTGAGCATGGCCTGCGCGTACTCCTTTTGCCTGGCGCTTTGCGGGCTGAACGGATCGAGGAAGCTCTTGTTCTCGCCGGCGGTCAGCAAACGGCGCTCTACGCCCAGCTTGTCCATCAGACCGGTGAAACCGAAACCGTCCATCAGCACGCCGACCGAGCCGATCAGGCTGGCCTTGTCGACATAAATCTTGTCGGCCGCAGCGGCGATGTAATAACCGCCGGATGCGCAGATTTCCTCAACCACCACGTAGATCGGCTTCTTGGGATAGGCCTTGCGCAGACGCGTGATTTCGTCGTTGATCATGCCGGCCTGCACAGGACTGCCGCCGGGGCTGTTGATCTTGAGGATCACGCCGACCGAATCCTGGGCCGCGAATGCCTTGTCCAGCGCAGGAATCACGACGCCGGCCGACCCCTGGCCCTCGGACTCGATGGTGCCCTTGATTTCAACGAGGGCGGTATGCGTGCCGAGCGGCTGGGTTTCGGTCTTGCCGTAATTGAAGATCGCCCAGACGCCAAATACCAGGACGAACAGGCCGACAATCCTGAAAAAGATACTCCAGCGACGACGTGCGCGTTGTTCCTTGACGGCAAACAGCGCCAGCTTTTCCAGCACGTCGCGTTCCCAGCCCGGTTTCTTCTCTTCCTTCGCAGCACCTCTGGTTTGCACCGGAGCGGCCGCAGATTCCGGCTTGGCCGCTTGAGAATTCGGCAGCGATTCAGGCGGTTCAAATTCGTTATTGCTCATAGGCTCACTTAAAGCGAAGCGCCGGCTTGATCCGGCGCTTCCGGTTTTCGGGACGGCTGGGCACCGTTTCAAAATGAAGCGATATCTTATGCCTGGCCCGGCTTGACGTAGTCGTCTGGCGTCCAGAATATCTGGCCGTCTTTCTCAGTTGTCATGATCTTATGCAAGTGCGCGCCGGTACAAGGGCCGCCCTCACATTTTCCGGTATCGGGGGCATAAACCGCGCCATGTGTTGCGCACATGAGATACAAACCGCTGGATTCAAAGAATTCGCCTTCGGCCCAGTCCAGCTCAATCGGGACATGCGCGCAGCGATTCAGATAACCGTAAATCTGCCCACCGTAGCGCACCACGAAGCCGGAAGTATCGTCCCCGCGCACCTTCACCGGAAAACGCTTGCCCTTGCCGCCCTCTTCGATTTCGGCGGAGTCACAGATAAAGATGTCGTTCTGGCTCATGGATCTCTTATCTTGCTTATTCTGCTTAGTCTGCGCTGTCTTCGTTATATTGCTTATCCGAGTGCAGCCCGCGGCAACTCCGCCATGGAGGCCATGGTGTTCGCTGGCTCTGAAAGCATCTGCGAATAGCCGGTGATATCAGGCGCAGCCGCGCCATATGACTCTGCATCAGGGCGTGCCGGCCTTGCCTTCTGCCTCCGACGCTCAGGCGTTGTCAGTCAGCCATTGATGCAGCTCAGGAATCGACTTGGCCGAAAACAGCGGATTGAGCGCTTGCAACTGCGCCACCGGATGCGCGCCGAATTCTACCGCAACACCGCCGGCACCGGCGTTGATCGCCATTTGCAGATCGTGCGTGGTGTCGCCGATCATCAAGGTGCGATGCATGTCCTGTCCGAGTTCTCGGGTCAGCTCCTGCAGCATGGCCGGATGCGGCTTGGAGAAAGTCTCATCGGCGCAGCGCGTGGCGTCGAACACCGACAGTAGGCCGGTGCTGTTCATTGCGCGGTTCAGTCCAACCCGGCTCTTGCCGGTCGCCACTGCCAAGAAATAGCCCTGCTGCGACAGATCGGCCAGCATGTCGGTCACGCCGTCGAACAGCATCAGGTCCTTGTCTTGCCCCAGATAATGGTGGCGATAACGTTCGACGATGCGCGGATAGTATTTGGGATCGACATCGGGAATCGCCGCCTGCATCGCGTCCTGCAGGCCGAGGCCGATGACGTAGGATGCCGCGCTCTTGTCGGGAATCGGCAAGCCGAGATCGCGCGCCGCCGCCTGAATACATTTGACGATGGTGGACGTGCTGTCCATCAAGGTGCCATCCCAATCGAAAACGATCAGATCAAATTGCTTTCTTGCCATGTTTGTCTTTTCAAATCGTGTTGCTGTTGCAAGAACGTCATTGTATTAGCGTTTATGCAGCGGCTGAATATTGTTTGGCGGAAAGTTTAAAGACGGAGCTCGAAATATCATCAGGCCAGCGCTATCGCGCTGCCTGAATCATTGATATTGCATGTCGGAATCCCCAGTCTCGCCAGTCTCCAGGCTCTTCAGAAATTTCTCGCACTCGGGCGGCAGCTTTGCTTTCAGCGTAATCTGCTTGCCGGTTTCGGGATGGATGAAGCTGATCTGATACGCATGCAGAAACATGCGCTTGAATGCGATGCGCTTGCCATCGGCCTTCTGCAATTCCTTGTTCAGTGGAAAGTCTCCGTATTTGTCGTCACCGACAATGGGAAATCCGCTGGCCGACAAATGCACGCGAATCTGATGGGTGCGGCCGGTCTTCAGTTCAGCTTCCAGCAAGGAAAATTCGCCGTAGGTCTTGCGCAGCGAAAAGATCGTATGCGAAGCCTGGCCATCGTCCTGTACACGTACACGGCGCTCGCCGTCGGCCGTCGTATATTTGTGCAGCGACAACTTGACGTGCTGGCGCGCGTTCTTCCATTCGCCGTGCACCAGCGTCAGATAACGCTTGTCGGTATCGCCATCGCGCATCTGCTCATGCAGATTGGTCAAGGCTGAACGTTTCTTGGCCAGCAACAAGATACCCGAGGTATCGCGGTCCAGCCTGTGCACCAGCTCCAGGAATTTGGCATCCGGGCGTGACGCGCGCAATTGCTCGATCACGCCATAGCTGACGCCGGAGCCGCCATGCACGGCCACCCCCGCCGGTTTATCGATCACCAGCAGATGATTGTCTTCCAGCAAGATCTTGAATTCGGCGCCGGGTGCAGTTGGTTCTGCTCGCTCAGCGACTCGTATTGGCGGCACGCGCACCACATCGCCGTCGACCAGCTTGTAGGTCTGATCGATGCGCCCCTTGTTGACTCGCACCTCGCCCGAGCGCAGCACGCGGTAGATATGACTTTTTGGAACGCCTTTGCACACGCGCAGCAGGAAATTGTCTATACGCTGGCCGGCTTCTTCTTCAGAAATCGTAAGCATCTGGACTTGCGGTGAAGCTGTTGTTGATTGAGAAAGCGCGGTGCTTTTGGCAGTTTCAGGCGCCTTCCCAGAAAATCTCGCTAAGTCCTTCATTTTGAATATATAATCGTTCGACGCTGGACCTAAAATCCACGTCAGTAGAATAAAAAAGTCCATTCTACACAGAGGCGTCTTCGTCAGCCTCGCTAATTTGCAAATTTGACGAGGGGGATCCCTAAAATGATGACGCGCAGCGCGCGCAGCGGCTTCAAAACCCTGCTCCGGCTAGATCAGACCGATCAAAGCCGCCGATAACGAGGCGGCGCGGCAGATTAAAAGATCCCGAAAAAACGTGTACGCAACTCCCCTGAGCGAGTCCAGTTTGCACCGTAGTTGCAATCGGATAACGCACTTGGAAGATGAACAGAATTGTTTGGATTATCAGGATAAAAGTCTGGCAAGACTCGCATATGCAATTAAGCATGTCGTGAAGCTCGCCGGTTGATGCAGTTAAACCCGATTGCCGTCGCCAACCATCAGAAAATGTTTAGTTTGGCTCAACAGACCAGCTTACCGTCCGCCGACCGCGTGCCCGCTTATTGCGGAACGACCGGCGCGGATACGGCGCTGCCCGGCTTTCCGGTCTACCGCATCCGCGCCCCGTTGTGTTTGAGTGCACTGCACTCCACGCAGTAAGGCAATTCCCTCCCCCAATCACTTCGTTCTCGCGTACATCCCTGTACTTTTGGCATAGCTGCTCCATTTGAAAGCGGCAATGCCATTAAAGGCCTTTTGGGGCCCGGAGTGAAAAACATGAAACGTATGTTGTTCAATGCTACGCAGCAGGAAGAATTGCGCGTAGCCATCGTTGACGGTCAAAAACTGATCGACATCGATATCGAAGCGACCGGACGCGAACAGCGCAAGTCAAACATCTACAAGGGTGTCATCACCCGTATCGAACCCTCCCTTGAAGCCTGCTTCGTCAACTACGGCGAAGAACGTCACGGCTTCCTTCCTTTCAAGGAAGTTGCCCGCACTTACTTCAAAGAAGGTATCGATGTCCGCAACGCCTCCATCAAGGAAGCGCTGCGCGAAGGCCAGGAAATCATCGTTCAGGTCGAGAAGGAAGAACGCGGCAACAAGGGCGCGGCCCTGACCTCGTTCATCTCTCTGGCCGGTCGTTATCTGGTTCTGATGCCGAACAATCCGCGCGGTGGCGGCGTTTCGCGCCGGGTCGAAGGCGAAGATCGCCAGGAACTGCGCGAAACCATGGATAAACTGGACCTGCCGACCGGCATGTCCGTGATTGCCCGCACCGCCGGCATCGGCCGCAACGTCGATGAACTGCAGTGGGATCTGAACTATCTGATGCAACTCTGGCGCGCCATCGAAGGCGCCGGCCAGTCCGGCTCAGGCGCCTTCCTGATTTATCAGGAATCCTCGCTGGTGATCCGCGCCATCCGCGATTACTTCCAGCCCGATATCGGCGAAATCCTGATCGACACCGACGACATCCACGAACAAGCCCAGCAGTTCATGGCGCACGTGATGCCGGACATGGTTCACCGCGTCAAGCGCTACCACGACGACGTGCCGCTGTTCTCGCGCTTCCAGATCGAACACCAGATCGAAACCGCCTACTCGCGCACCGTGCCGCTGCCATCCGGCGGCGCCATCGTGATCGACCACACCGAAGCGCTGGTCTCCGTCGACGTCAACTCGGCGCGCGCCACCCGCGGCAGCGACATCGAAACCACCGCGTTCTACACCAATCTTGAAGCCGCCGACGAAGTGGCCCGCCAGTTGCGCTTGCGCGATCTGGGCGGCCTGATCGTGATCGACTTCATCGACATGGAAAACGCCAAGAATCAGCGTGAAGTCGAATCGCGCCTGAAAGATGCACTGCACCACGACCGCGCTCGCGTTCAGATGGGCAAGATCTCGCGCTTCGGCCTGATGGAACTGTCGCGCCAGCGTCTGCGTCCTTCGCTGTCCGAAGGCAGCCACGTGACCTGCCCGCGCTGCAACGGCACCGGCCACATTCGCGATACCGAATCCTCGGCGCTGCAAGTCCTGCGCATCATCCAGGAAGAGGCGATGAAGGAAAATTCGGCCGCCATTCACGTACAGGCGCCGGTCGACGTCGCCGCTTTCCTGCTGAACGAAAAGCGCGGCGAAATCCTGAAGATCGAAACTCGCCACCGCGTGACGATCATCATGATCCCGAACAAGCATCTGGAAACCCCGCATTACAAGCTGGAGCGCATCAAGCACGACGATCCGCGTCTGGACGATACCCAGGCCAGCTACGCCATGGCGGAACAGGCCGAGACCGACATCGGTTACAGCAAGCGTCAGAAAGAAGACGTCAAACCGCGTCAGGAAGCTGTGGTCAAGGGCATTACCCCTGATCAGCCGGCGCCTATCGTCGAGCGCAAGCCAGCGCCTGAACCGATTCCGGCACCGACACTGGCGCCAGAATCCGGTCTGCTGGGCAAGATTTTCAGCTTCTTCCGCAAGAAAACCATCGAAGTTGCGCCGGTAGCAACACCGACCGAAACCAAGACACCGGCCAAGCGTGACGGTGATCGCAGCAGCAACAGTCGCAATCGCAATGGCCGCGGCCGCAATGAGCGTGGCGGCGAACGCAACGCCGAGCGCGGTGAACGTCCGCAACGCAACCGCGACGCACAAGCACCGGCGCTGGATCCCAAGCAGCCTCCGGAAGCGGCAGAAGCCAAGCAGGCGCGTCCACCGCGTCCGCCACGCGAACCCAAGGAAGGCCGTGAAGTGCGCGAGCCACGCGAAGCGCGTGAACCGCGTGAGCCACGTACCGAAAACCCGAGTCAGGCGCGTGAAGGCCAGGAAACTCGCGAAGCCAAGGACGGTCAGCGCCGCAATGAAGCGCGTCCGCCACGGGAGCCGCGTCCACCACGCGGCGAGCGCAAGGAAGCCAAGCCGGAAGAAGCATTGCCGCTGGAAGCCGCATTGGCTGCCGGCGCCGCGACCACAGCCGCAGTTGTGGCCGGTGGCGCAGCACTGAGCATTGAAAACGAGGCAGCACAAGCGCAGGTCGAAGGCCAGCCGGGCGAGCAAGCCGGCGAAGAAGGCGGAGAACCACGTCGTCGTCGTCGTCGTGGCGGTCGTAACCGTCATCGCCGCGATCGTGACGAAAACGCAGTGGGTGAAGATGGCGTCGAAGGCGTCGATGGCGCCAATGCAGCGGATTCGTCCGATGCCAACGCCGCCGATGAAGCGCCAGCCGTGATCACCGCTGACAACGCTGCCCCGGTCGAAGTCGCGGTTGCAGCCGTGGCGCAAGCCAGCTTCGCTCAGCCGGTTGCGCCGGCAGCAGAAGTGGCAGCTCCAAGCCAGGCTGAAACCCGCAATGTCGAAGCCGGCGTCAACAGCGTGGAAGCCATCGCGGCTGCCGCTGCTGAAACAGCGCCTGCAGCAACGGATGCTCCAGCCAAGACCGAGCCAAGCATCGACGCCAGCTTCGCGCCGGCTCCGGTGATCGCGGAAGCCATCGCTGCAGCGCCGACTCAAGCACCTGCGCCGGTCGCAGTTGAACCAGCGCCGGTTGTTGCCGCTCCTCAGCAAATCAGCGTGTCGGCCGACGTGCAAGAAGCAGTGACAACAGCGCCGGCAAGCCCGGCAGCAGTCGAAGTTTCTGCTGCTCCGGCAGTTGCACCAGCACCTGTTGAAGCACCGGTCAGCGGCGGCTCCTACGGCAGCATCAGCGCCCCGGTCGCCAGCAATGCCGACCAGTGGCCTGCACTGAACCAGATGTTGTCGAACGCCGGCCTGACACTGGCAACGACTGATCCGGTCAAGCTGCAAGCCGCTCAGGCCGCTGCTGCGCAAGTCGCCCCGCCGCAGCATGCGCCGCGTGAACGCAAACCGCTGCCGCCGCAATCGAACGAACCGCTGGTTCAGGTCGAAACCCGGCATTGATATCGGCAGCATCGACATGCATCCTGAGCTTCTCTAAGGAAAACATGTCGTAGAAAAAAGGGAGCGCAAGCTCCCTTTTTTCATTTTGGCGTCATCTTTGCCGCACTATCCAGGGGGCCGTTCCGACTGCCATCTGCGCACATTCGCCGCCATACTCAATTCACATCAGCCAAGCGCGATCTCGGATCAGGCGCACTTTATATCGGACGGCCTGCCCGTATCTTGCAGGCAGGAGCCGGAAGATGCAGCCCAGCCATCAATTGAACAGCCTGGATCAGGCCATAAGGCACAGTTCATGCGCGCGAACAAAGGCACAGCACCATGGCCCGCACTGTCCGATTCCGGAGAAACCCGCATAATGCACTGCGAGCCGGTCTGGCGGCCGCCGGGCAGCGTTCATATGCGCCCGGGCAATAGGCAATATGCACAATTCTGCAACAATGGCGCATGGCGTCCCGTGCTATCGTAGCGTGCTACCAGTTTGTAAATTGGCATTTTTTCTATCAGTATTTGTACCGTACCGGATTCAGCCAGCCCGCATGAACAAGCGCATCATCGCTATCCTCGATCACCGGCAAGCCACTTCGCCCGCCCTCGTGCCGGTGGATATGCGTGCGCCGATCGGCATGCTGCGCGATACGCTGGCGCGTCCGCTGCATGATCTGCGCATCTCGGTGACCGACCGCTGCAACTTCCGCTGCGTGTACTGCATGCCCAAAGACGTGTTCGACAAGGACTATCAGTTCATGCCGCACGCCTCGCTGCTTTCCTTTGAAGAAATCACCCGGCTGGCCAGACAGTTCGTCGCCCATGGGGTCGAGAAAATCCGCCTTACCGGCGGCGAGCCGCTGCTGCGCAAACACATTGAACGCCTGATCGAAATGTTGAGCCGCCTGCGCACGCCCGACGGCCGCGACGTCGATCTGACACTGACCACCAACGGCACGCTGCTGCCGCAAAAGGCGCAGTCGCTCAAGGATGCCGGGCTCAAGCGCGTGACCGTTTCGCTGGATGCCCTGGACGATGCCAATTTCAAGCGCATGAACGATGTCGATTTCCCGGTCGAGCGCGTGCTCGAGGGCCTGGATGCCGCCCATGCGGCTGGCCTCGGCCCGATCAAGATCAACATGGTGGTCAAGAAAGGCATGAACGAGCACGAAATCCTGCCGATGGCGCGTCACTTCAAAAATTCGCCGTTCATCCTGCGCTTCATCGAATACATGGATGTGGGCAGCTCCAATGGGTGGCGCATGGATGAAGTGGTGCCGTCGAGCGAAGTGGTACACCGTATCAGTACCGAAATGCCGCTGCAAGCCATCGATGCCAACTACAGCGGAGAAACCGCACAGCGCTGGCGCTATCGCGACGGCGGCGGTGAAATCGGCGTGATCTCCAGCGTGACGCAAGCGTTTTGCCAGGACTGCTCGCGCGCGCGACTCTCGACCGAAGGCAAGGTCTACACCTGCCTGTTCGCCACGCGCGGCCACGATCTGCGCGAACTGCTGCGCAGCGGCCGCAGCGATGCCGAAATTGCCGGCGCCATCGCCGGTATCTGGCAAGCGCGCGGCGACCGCTACTCGGAACTGCGTAGCGAAATGGCGGCAGATTCTGCCAACGCGACACGCCCCAAAGTCGAAATGTCGTACATCGGCGGCTGAGCCCGGCACAGTCTTTATTTCGTTTGCCAACCACGAGAATGCGCCGCGCGCAGCGCGCAGCGCCCTGCTCCGCATCCATCCCGATAGCTTCCACATCACTCCTCACGCTCAGAAATCTGCAATGCAAGCCGTCCAACCAAATCACACATCGCCATGAACACACTCTCCCGGGATCAGATTGACGGCATGATTCTGTCCGGTGGACGCGGTACGCGCATGGGCCATGTCGACAAAGGTTTGCAATTGCTGAACGATCAACCGCTGATCGTGCATGCGCTGCGCTGTCTGCAACCCCAGGTCGCGACAGTCGCCATCAATGCCAATCGCCATCAGGAGCAATACCGGCAATTCGCCGACGCAGTATGGGAAGACCTCACGCCCGACTTCGGCGGGCCGCTGGCGGGCTTGCAAAGCGGTCTCAGCCGGTGCGGGCAAGACTATCTGGCCGTGATCCCCTGCGATGCGCCCCTGCTGCCGGCTGATCTTGTCGCACGTCTGGCGCAGGCCTTGTGCGCGGCCGATGCCGATGCGGCGATTGCCGTCACGGGCGCCGGCGATGGCATCGAAAATGCGCGGCAACGGCATCCGGTCTGCTGCCTGCTGGCAAAGAAACTGCTGCCATCGCTGCAGACCTTTCTGGACAGCGGCCAGCGCAAGTTCGATCACTGGCTGGCGAGCGTGCATTGCGTTGAAGTGCACTTTGCCGATGAGCGGGCTTTCAGCAACATCAATACTCTGCAACAATTACGCGCACTTGAGGCCTAGCTTCGCGTCAGGCAGCCGGACAGCACAGATCGGCGCCCTCTCAGGAATCTCAGAACCATGACTCAAGCATCACTCCAGGACATCATCAGCTGCGTTTCCGGCTACGATCCCAACGCCATGACAGTCGATCAGGCACAAGCCATCATTCTCGACTTCGTGGAACCGATTCACGCACAGGAGAAAGTGGCGATCCGCAGCGCGCTGGGTCGCACGCTGGCGCAAGATATCGTCTCGCGCATCGACGTGCCGGCCCACGACAATTCGGCCATGGACGGCTATGCGCTGCGCGGCAGCGACCTCGATCCGCAGGCGTCGATCCGGCTCAGCATCGTCGGCAATGTGCATGCCGGCCAGCGCTATCAAGGCGAAGTGCAGAAAGGCCAGTGCGTGCGCATCATGACCGGCGCCCCCATGCCGGACGACTGCGATACCGTAATCCCGCAAGAGCTGACGCTGGACGCCGATGCGCAAGGCGTCAGTATTCCGGCTGGACGCGTACGCCAGGGCGACAATCGGCGTCTGCGCGGTGAGGATCTGACTCAGGGCGAAATCGCTCTAGCCCGTGGGAAAATCCTGCGCCCGGCCGACATCGGCCTGCTGGCTTCGCTGGGCATTCCCGAAGTGCCGGTGCAGCGCAAACTGCGCGTGGCCTTTTTTTCGACCGGCGATGAATTGCGCTCGGTCGGCGAGCGGCTTGATCCCGGTTGCGTCTACGACTCCAACCGCTACACCCTGCATGGCATGCTGACCCGACTCGGTTGCGACGTCATTGACATGGGTGTGATCGGCGACGATCCGTTGGCGCTGGAAGAAGCCTTCCGCAGCGCCTGCGAGCAGGCCGACGCCGTCATCACTTCGGGCGGCGTGTCGGTCGGCACTGCCGATTACACCAAGCAGATCATGGCCCGGCTCGGTGAAATGCTGTTCTGGAAAATCGGCATGCGCCCCGGCCGCCCGCTGGCCTTCGGTCGCATTGCTTCACAGGGGCGCGATGCCTACCTGTTCGGCCTGCCCGGTAATCCGGTGGCGGTCACCATCAGTTTTTATTTCTTCGTGCGCGATGCCTTGCTGCGCTTGATGGGTGCGCAGGCGCAGCCTCTGCCGCGCCTGAACGTCACCGCCGCATCAGCAATTCGCAAGAAACCGGGGCGCACCGAATATCAGCGCGGCATCCTCAGCGCCGACGAATCCGGCAACTGGAACGTGCGCCTGACCGGCACACAAGGCTCAGGCATCCTGCGTTCGATGTCGGATGCCAATTGCGTGATCGTGCTCAATCACGAGCGCGGCGATGTCGCTGCCGGCGAACAGGTGCAGGTGGTGATGTTTGACGGACTGATCTGACGGGATTGTTGCTCTGAGCGAAGAGCACATGCGGACTCGACGATCGCCTGATCTCAAGGATCAGGCGAGGCCGAATTCAGAGATAGACCACTTCCAGCGTGGCAGAGCCATCCAAAGGAATTTCCTGGGTCAGCGGAAGATTTTCGGGCTTGTTGATGAAGGCGGTGACCGTGATTTTTCCCGCGACTTTCCTGACCATGTCCGGCAGATAACTGCCTGAGCGCGCCCAGGCCAGCGTCCGGTTCTTGCCGATGGTGCCGCCGCTGCCGGTCGGCAGCCAGCTTTGCTGATCGAAGGAATACAGCTGTCTGGGCTCAAGCCCATCGACGCGTGCATCGGCCTGATTGAACACCATGGCGTAACCACCGACCTTGGCGCCGGCCACGATGCCCAGACCAAAATTCGCCTCCTCTGCCAGCACCTCCTGCAGTACTGAAGCGCGCCGGTTGTCATGTGCACGCAAGCCCAGCTTGGCGGGCCCGCCATTGCATTGAATCACCAGATCGACCGAGCGTGACTCCAGCCAGGTGTAATCGCCACGCTTGAGACGGCTTTGCGGAATCAGACCGTAATCGATGATGCCGGCATTGCTGAGCTGCGGCGCGCATGCTCCCGGCCGGATCAGGCCTGTCACCCTGACATCCGCAGAATGAGCAGCATCGGCGGCGATGGCTGCGGGCGAGCTGCTTAGCAGCGCCAAGATAGGGAGCATCAGTATTCTCTTCATCGCGCGATCCTTTATTCTTCGCCGCCATCAGGGCAGCGACGTGGCTGGAATACGCATGATTGCGAATAAGACAAGCCTTTAGAACAAGAAAACTCTCAAAATGATGTGGGTCGAATCCAAGAGACTTCTTTATCTCTGACTAGACAGTTTCCTGTTCGTCGCCCAGATCCAGCTCACCGGTGCCCAGCAATTTCTGCGCAGTCTCGCTGGGCAGCGCCTCCACCGACTTCAGTTTGCGCGACATCTGACGGGTGCGCGTCTCGGCCTGCTCAATGTTCTTGGCGGCACGTTCCAGTGCGTTTTTGGTCGCGGTCAGCACATCGCCGAATTTGCCGAACTCAGTCTTCACCGCCCCCAGCACCTGCCACACTTCCGATGAGCGCTTTTCCAAAGCCAGGGTACGGAAGCCCATCTGCAGGCTGTTGAGCAGCGCCGACAAGGTCGACGGACCGGCAATGCTGACACGGTAGGTGCGCTGCAACTCGTCAGACAAACCGGGGCGCCGCATCACTTCGGCATACAAACCCTCGGTCGGCAAGAACAGGATCGCGAAATCGGTGGTCAGCGGCGGCGATAGATATTTGTCGGCGATGGTCTTGGCTTCGTTGCGCACGGCACGTTCCAGCTCCTTGCCGAACACGGCGACGCCATCGGCATCGGCGCGATCGGCGGCATCCACCAGACGCTCGTATTGCTCCTTCGGGAATTTGGCGTCGATCGGCATCCACACCGGGCGGCCGGAATCCTCGGCGCCCGGCAGCTTGATCGCAAACTCCACACGCTCGCCGCTGTTGGGCACGGTTTCCACATTCTTGGCGTACTGCTCGGGCGTGAGCACTTGCTCCAGCAGCATTTCCAGCTGCACTTCACCCCAGGTGCCGCGCGTCTTGACGTTGGTCAGCACGCGCTTGAGATCGCCCACGCCGATCGCCAGTTGCTGCATCTCGCCCAAGCCCTGGTGCACCTTGTCCAGACGATCCGATACCAGCTTGAAGGATTCGCCCAGACGCTGCTCCAGCGTGGCATGCAGCTTCTCGTCGACGGTCTTGCGCATCTCTTCCAGCTTGAGTGCATTGTCCTGCTGCAGATCCTTGATCTTGGCTTCCAGCGTGGCGCGCACTTCTGCCATACGCTGCGCATTCGATTCGGTCAGCGCGGTCAGCGTCTGGTTCAGGGTATCGCCGAAACGCTGCAACGACAGCGCCTGCTCTTCGCGATTCACCTGGCCCTGCAGGTTCAGCGCCTGACGCATGCTTTCCAGTTGCTGGGCATTGGTTTCATTGAGCTTGACCAGTTGCTGAGCGAAGCTGTCGATCTGATTGTTTTGCAAGGTCGCCACGCTCGCCATCTGGGTGGCCAGAGTCTGCTGCAGCTGAGCGAAATTGCCGCCCAACTCTTGCCGCGTGCTTTGCGCGGTAGCCTGCAATTGCGTGCGCAATTCGCGCTCGGTGCGCTCGCCGGTTTCTTGCTGGTGCTTTTGCAGGTCGTTCTTCAACTGCTGCAGCGCGGCTTCAGTGCGCGCGGCATCGTCGTTCTGATTGCGCTGCCCGCTGCGCATCAGTACCAGAATTTGCAGCACGATGCCGATGGCGATCAACCCGGCTAGGATCATTTCAGTCTGGCTCATGGAGTGTGGGATTTTTAATCTGGTGTTGATGCTGCCGATGTGCGGAAAGTGCGGAAGTGCACTACGAGCTTGTTATGCAGATCTTAATCAGGCCGGCGAGCGCGCTGCTGCGCTTGGCCTTGCCTCAATCCGGCTTGTTGCGCATCCAGTCCGCAGTCTGGAAAAACGATTCCATCAGACGTACGCGCAGCGACTCTTCCAGCCCGGCATCTTCCATGGCCCAGGCCATGCAGCGCAGCCACTGATCGCGCTCCGAAATGCCGATGGCGAATGGCAGATGGCGCGCGCGCAAGCGCGGGTGACCAAATTGTTCGATGTACAGATTGGGGCCGCCGCTCCAGCCCGACAAGAACCAGAAAGTCTTGTCGCGCGAACCGTCCAGCGACGGCGGGTGCAGTGCGCGGATACCGGCGAACTCGGCTTCCAGATCCATCAGGTCATAGAAGCGGTCAACCATTTCCCGCAATTTGTCGGCGCCGCCTATCATGTCGTAGACGGTAGGCTGATTTGGATCTTCGATTTGCATAGACCGTCATGATAGCGCAGCCGCCCGCCCCGCGTCAGCCGGCAGCCGCGTTTTCCGAGGAGGAAATCATTGCTGCCGGATCAATCTTTTTTGGGGAGACGATGCTGGTGAGACGGCCTGCCGCGCTTCACCACGGCAGGCCGAAATTTCACTCGTTCCAGCATCAAGCCTCGCGCAAGGTCTGCAGCGGCGGTCGCGCCAGCACGTGACGCAAACCGGCCCAGCCGCCGATGGCGGCACAAGCGGCGCCGATCAGCATGCCCGCCAGCCAGACCCAGGGGCTGAGCGCCCAGTCGAAATTGAATACGTAATGCGCCAGCGCCCAACCGATGGCAGCGGCCCCCGTTGCCGCCAGCAAACCGGCCACCGCGCCCACCAGCAAGACCTCGATGCGTTGCGCACCGGCAAGCTGCTGCCGTGTGGCGCCCAGCGCGCGCAGCAAGCCGGCTTCGCGCACGCGCTCATCCTGCGATCCGGCCAGCGCTGCATACAGCACCAGCACCCCGGAACTCAAGGTGAACAGGAACAGAAACTCCACCGCAGAGATCACCTGCCCCACCACGTCCTGAATCTGCTTCAGGACGCTGCCGATATCGACCACCGTCAGATTCGGAAATTCACGCGTCAATACATTGCCCAGACCGGCCTGCTCCGGCTTCAGGTGAAAGGCGGTGATGAAGCTCTGCGGCGTGTCCCGCATGGCCGCCGGATTGATGATCACGAAGAAATTGACGCGCAGCGAACCCCACTCCAGCTTGCGCAGACTGGTGACCGGCACGCTCACCAGCTGGCCGGCAATGTCGAACTGCAACTGGTCGCCGAGCTTGATGTTGAGGGTCTTGGCCAGACCTTCTTCCACCGACGCTTCCGGCTTGCTGTCGTCGTACCAGCGGCCGGCGACGATGCTGTTTTGTGGCGGCATGTCGCGCATGGTGGAGAGATTGAATTCTCGGTCCACCAGCCGCTTGGCGCGATCTTCCGGGTAATCGGCGGCGCTCACCGGCTTGCCGTTGAGCTGCACCAGACGCCCGCGGATCATCGGGAACAATTGCGGCTGCTGTACGCCGCCTTTCACCAGTTGCTGCGCCACCGGATCTTTCTGATCCGGCTGGATGTTGATCACGAAGCGATTCGGCGCATCGGGTGGCGTCGATTGCCGCCAGGCGCCGACCAGATCGCCGCGTATCACCGTCAGCAGCAACAAGGCCATCAAGCCCAGGCCGAGCGCCACAATCTGCATGATGGCCGCAGCCGGACGCCGTTGCAGGCCGGTGATCGCAAACCGCCAGCTCGGGTTATCGAACAAGCCCCGCATATGCCGCAGCAGGCGCAGCGCCATCCAGGCCACCAGTGCAAATACCGCGAAGCCGCCGAAGAAACCGGCGACCGTCAGCATGCCCAGTTTCAGATCGCGCGACTGCCACAGCAACAGGCCGACGAATACCAGCGCGCCCAGCACGTAAGCTGCCAGCGTGAGACTTTGCGGCGCACTTTGCTCGCGCCGCATCACGCGGTTGTGCGGCACATTGCGCAATTGCAGCAGCGGCGGCAAGGCGAAACCGATCAGCAGCAGCAAGCCCGTCGCCACACCCTGCAAGGCAGGCTGCCAGCTGGCCGGCGGCAATTGCGTCGGCATGAACTGACCCAGCCATTGCAGCAGGACGAAATGCGCGGCATAACCCAATGCCACGCCCAGCACGCTGCCGGCCAGCCCCACCACCACGAATTCGATCAGATACAGCCAGGTGACCTGATTTTGCGTCATGCCCAGACAGCGCAGCATGGCACAGGCGTCCAGATGGCGTTCCATGAAACGGCGCGCCGCCATGGCCACGGCGAGTGCGGCCAGCATCGCCGACAACAGTCCGACCAGCGATAAAAATTGCTCGGCGCGATCCAGCGTCGCGCGCATTTCGGGACGGCCGCTTTCCAGCGACTCGATGCGTACGCCGCGAATTTTCTCCCGCTCGATCTGTGCTTCGACCGAGGTCTGGAAATTCTGAATCGCCTTGGGTTCGCCTGCCAGCAACAGGCGATAAGTCACACGCGAACCGAGCTGCACCAGATGCGTTGCCGGCAGATCACTCTCGTTGAGCATCACCCTCGGCGCAAAATTGACGAAGGCGCTGCCGCGATCCGGCTCCACCGTAATTACGCTGGCGATGCGGAACACCTTGTCGCCCAGCGTCAGGGGATCGCCGACGCGCAGTTCCAGCGACGACAGGATATTCGGATCCACCCACACCGTGCCGGGCTGCGGAATACCTTGCGCCGGGCGGTCGGAGCCTTCCGCATTGGCTGCCTGTGCACTATCGGCAAGGCGCACTTTGCCGCGCAAAGGATAGGCCGCGCTCACGGCCTTGATCGATGACAGCACCGAACGCGCCTTGTCGCCCTCGCCCGCCAGCGCCATGCTCGGAAACACCACCGTCTGCGCGGTGGAAAATCCCTGCGTCCTGGCCTGTTGCAGCCATTGCGGCGGCAAGCTCTGATCGGCGCCGATCAGCATGTCTGCCCCCAGCAACTGATGGGCATCGCGCACCAGGCCGGCGCGCATGCGATCGACAAAAAATCCGACCGAAGCCAGCGCGGCGACGGCGACGATCAAGGCGATCAGCAGAAAGCGCAGTTCGCCGACGCGCCAGTCGCGTCGCGTCATTCTCAGGGATTGGATCAGCATGCGCGGTGTCAGCCCGAAGTAAAAAAAGAAAGAGGAATAGAAGAAACAGAAACACGAAAAACGATGCGCCGGACAAAACATCAGCGGTGCAGCCGTTGGCGCTGCACCGCTGAAGGGCTACTGCCGATCTGGCTCAGTATCGAATCAAGCCGCCAGCGAAGCCATGTCGATCACGAAGCGATATTTGACATCGCTCTTCAACATGCGCTCGTAGGCGGTGTTGATGTCTTGAATCTTGATGATTTCGATGTCGGAGGTAATACCGTGTTCGGCGCAGAAATCCAGCATTTCCTGGGTTTCCTGAATCCCGCCGATCAGCGAACCGGCCAGATGACGACGCTTGAAGATGAGGTTGGCCACCGACGGCGATGGATGCGAATGCTCAGGAATGCCGACCAGGGTCATCGTGCCTTCGCGCTTGAGCAGGACCATGAAGGCATCCAGATTGTGCTGGGCCGCCACTGTGTTGAGAATGAAATCGAAGCTGTTGGCATGCTGCGCCATCTGCGCGGCATCTTTCGACACCACGACTTCATCAGCGCCCAGACGCAGGGCATCTTCCTTTTTGTCCGGCGAGGTGGTGAACAGCACCACGTGCGCGCCCATGGCGTGCGCCAGTTTCACCCCCATGTGGCCGAGACCGCCCAGGCCGACAATGCCGACCTTCTGGCCCTTGCCCACTTTCCAGTGGCGCAGCGGCGACCAGGTGGTGATCCCGGCGCACAGCAAGGGCGCGGCGCCGGCCGGGTCCAGCTTGTCGGACACATGCAGCACGAACTTTTCATTGACCACGATATTGTTGGAGTAACCGCCGTAAGTCATGCCGCCGGTTTCTTTTTCGGGCGAGCTATAAGTGCCGGTAAAACCGGTTTCGCAGTACTGCTCCAGACCTTCGTCGCAGCTCGCGCAGCTCTGGCAGGAATCGACCATACAGCCGACGCCGGCGATCTGGCCAACCTTGAATTTGCTGACATGGGCGCCGACCTCGGTGACGCGGCCAACGATTTCATGACCGGGCACCACTGGAAATGTCGTGCCCTTCCATTCGTTGCGCGCCATATGCAGGTCGGAGTGACACACGCCGCAATACAGAATTTCGATCTGAACGTCGTGAGGACCGGTTATCCGGCGCTCGAAATTGAACGGCGCCAATGGCGACTGGGCGGATTGAGCGGCATAACCGAGAGATTTCAGCATGGCGTTTCCTTTCGGGAATTGAAATGAAGGAGGAACGGAAAAGAAATATCGCGGTGACACCGCGACATGAAAATACCGGGAAAAATAAGTGACGGACAGCATCAGTTGAAGCACTTCTTGAAGCCGACTGCATCAACGGTGTCAGGCGCAGCGATGGTCAAGTGGACATCGGCTCCATGCCGCACCGCAATGCAGCGGGTATCTTAATACGACTGAGAGGACTCTGCTGGGACATGGCGATTCTGAAGCGCATGATTGAATAGGATGGAACCGCTCCTGCAGTCTGATCAGAACAACGCGCACTCAGCGCAGCCACAAGGCAACGACGCCACAAGCCAGCAACACGCAAAATACCGACAGCAGCCGGGTGCGCTTGCGTACGCCATCCAGCGCGGCCACCAGTTGCGCATTCTGTTCCGCCAGAGTATTGATCAGATTGCTGGCTTCGATCTGTTCGTTCTCCAGCTGAGCGATGCGCACGGCCAGTTGAGCCGGATCGCTGTCGACTGGCGCACCGGCCACCGATGCATCTTGCACGGCACTCTTGGACTTGCGGGTGCGCGACCACAGATCGCGCGCGCCGCGGACGATGCCCGGGGTTGCCTGAACAACATCGACCCAGGGGATTAATTTCAGTGCGGTTAACCAACCCATATTGAATTGCTCCTGTATCAGTACTGCCTGCATGCGGAGAATGCGTTTCAGCGAACCTGAATTCGTCCTGCCGCATGTAAATTGCGCACAGGATCACGCTTTAAATGAACCTGAGGACGGATTGTATTTCTAAGACACGCGAATTCAGATTTTATCCCGCAGGCGCGTGATTTATTCGCAAACGTAGCGGCATCATGCCATCAGACGCAGCGCGTTTCATTTCAGCGACCGCCGCTTTCAAGGACATGTCCGTCTGCGTATCATGTGCGCCTGCGCATTCCGGAGAAGATGCATGAAGCAAGTGAAGCAACTGGTGCGCTACAGTTTGCTGCTGGCATTATCGGCGTTCAGCGCCGGCGCCTATGCAGTGGACTGCAACAAGCCGAACACCCAGGCCGACATGAATCAATGCGCGGCCGAGGACCTCAACAAGGCCGACGGTGAACTGAACCAACTCTATATCGCCCTGCGCTCGCAACTCAATGTCCCGCAACAAAACCAGATTCGCGACGTGCAACTGGCCTGGATCAAGTATCGCGACCTGTCATGCCGCTTCGAAAGCGCACACAGCGCCGGCGGCTCGGCGCAAGGCATGGTGCTGCAATACTGCCTCACCGAAAAAACCAAGGCGCGCGCCAAGGAACTGAAGAGCCAGCTGTCATGCGGCGAAGGCGATATTTCCTGCGTCAAATGAAGGGGCACCGGCGTTTCCGGCCCCTTTCCGGAGATCAATAGACGGTGGTGCGCGGAAGATTGGCAGACTGGCACTTTCATGCTGTAATGCGCCAGTCTGCCTGATTGAGAAATGCTGATGCGGACGTCTCGAATCCACCCTGAATACTGGAGAGCCACATGAAAAAAATGCTGATCGCCTTATCCCTCATCGCTCCTGTTTTGCTGGCTCCTGCGGCCATGGCCGAAACCGCGCAGCAATCCAAGATGACCTCCTGTAACAAGGACGCCACCGGCAAGAAAGGCGATGAACGCAAAGCCTTCATGAAGGAATGCCTGTCCAACAAGCCGGCCGAACCCGCCGCGCCGATGACGCAGCAAGACAAGATGAAGAAGTGCAATGCGGATGCCACCGGCAAGAAAGGCGACGAGCGCAAGGCCTTCATGTCGCAATGCCTGAAGAAAGACAAGTAATCTTTCAGCCCTGCAGTTTCTGCAGGGCGCAGAAAAAAACCCGTATTGCTGCGGCTCGCCGGCCGTCGATACGGGTTTTTTATTACTGCGAGCTTATTCGGCTTGCAGCAGGCACTGCCGTTGATATCAGTGCTGCGCGCGCTTGAAGAAGAACAGGCCGGCGCCGACCAGCATCAGCACACCGCCGAAGAAACGATTCTGGATCTTCATCGCATGCTGGTTGCGGAAAAAGCGCTGCATGCGGCTGGCAGCGAAGGCATAACCGTGCATCACGATCAGATCCACAGTCACCATGGTGATCGCCATCAGCAACAACTGCAACCACAGCGGCTGATCGTGATCGATGAATTGCGGCAGCACCGCCACCATGAACACGATGCCCTTGGGATTGGTGGCATTGGTCAGGAAACCGGTCATGCAGCGTTGCCACCAGGCCTGGCCGCGCGGCGCCGGCACGGCAGCCACAGCATCGGCCGCATTGGATCCGGAAGAAGTGGGCGCCACCGGCGCGCGCCATTGACTCCAGCCCAAATAAATCAGATAGGCCGCACCCAGAATCTTGATGGTATTGAAGGCGGCCTCAGACGCTACCAGCAAGGAGCCCACACCTGCGCCGGCAATCACCAGAATCAGCACCAGGGCGATTTCCAGCCCGAGAATGGTGGCGCTGGTGCGGCGAACCCCGTAATTCAATCCGTGGCTCATGGACAGCACTGCGCCGGAGCCGGGCGAGATGGCGATGAGGCAAGCGGCGAGAAAGAATGCAAACCAGGTCTGATAGGCCATGTTGATTTCATGCAGAGAAGCTGAACAGTCCGCCATTATAAATTGTCCGCACGGAAAAACTCGGCCCTCACGCTGATCAGCCATACTTTTGACGCATGCGGAATCGTCCTACAGCAAAAGAAAAGAATGTCCGAGGCCGGAATGCGCGCTATCGCCGAACTTAGGCGCTGAGCGCCAATCTCATCCATGGCAGCGATATCTTGCGTGCAGCAGCGCATGACCGCCTTCTGCAGCTCCGCTATCCATCCATCACAAAAGGAGTTCATCCATGGACCTTCACCTCTCTTTCGGCCCGCTGGCCGCGCTGATCGCCGGCATCCTGATTCTGGTCATGCCGCGCCTGCTCAATTACATCGTGGCCCTGTATCTGATCGTGATCGGCATCGTCGGTATTTTTGGCTGAGCACGACTGCATAGGAATCGATTTGCATGACGGACTGCAGCGGGCGTCATCGCGCGCCTGAGAGAACCGGCGCAGTCTTACACCAACAACAACAGTCAGGAGCATCCACCATGAATCTTCATCTCACCATCGGCCCGCTGGTCGCCCTGCTCGCCGGCATACTGATCCTGATCGCGCCGCGTCTGCTCAATGTGATCGTCGCGCTGTATCTGATCTTAGTGGGCCTGATCGGGGTATTCGGTTTGAGCGGACACGGCCTTTCATTTATCTGAAACGCACATCCGAAACCCGAAAATACCTGGCGATGACGGCCAGGACAATTGCTTACAAATATGACATGTTTTGAAACACTTTGATGTCGTCGGCGCAATGGCTGGCTCGTTAATGGAGTAAGGCGGCGCGATACACAAACGTACCCGACGCTGATTCAACATCATCCATTTTTAAGGACATTGCCATGAACTCGAAATCCGTCATCGTTGCTTCCCTGCTGACCGCTCTGGCACTGCCAGTCTTCGCACAAACCGGCGCCGCCGCAGCACCTGCCGCGCCTGCCGCAGCGACCGCACCTGCCGCCGCTACCGCAGCACCGAAGGCAAAGAGCGAACACGCGACCAAGCACAAGAAGGTCGCCAAGAAGAAAGAAGCTGCCGGCAAGGACAAGGCGGCAGCACCTGAAGCCAAGCCGGCCGCAGATACCACTGCTGCCAAGACCAAGTAAGCCGAAGCAAGTCAAACTAAGTCGCCGAAAGAGCGTGTAGCAGGCTCGCAGTGTTATCGCGCTGCGCGTCGCTTCACCTCCATGTTAGGGATAACGCAAAAGCCCGTCATGACCTGATGTCATGACGGGCTTTTTGTATTGCGCGATCCTGCTCCGGCAGGCATTCCGATTGTCCTGAGCGATGGCGAGCAGACTGATGCAGTCGTCAGCGCTGGCAGAAAATCATTCGCTCTGCCATCGCAAGCTGATCCGCTCCGCAGACGCTGCCGGCGCAGAGCAATCCATGCCGATGCCGGCCGCGTACAGCAATTCTTCGCCGACGAATACCATCGGCAGAAAGGGCCGCTCCCACGCCGGAATATCGAGCGACTGATAATGATATTTGAGACTCTTGGCCGGACGATTGAAAGCCAGCCGCACACGCTCGCCGCCGCTGCGCACGCGCACCGAAAGATCCTTGCCGCGCAGCCACTGCGCGTCGACGCCGGCGCCTGCTTGTGCATCCACTTCTGCAGCGCAGCGGTCGAAATGCAGGGTGCCGCCGAATGCGGGGAAGCGCAGGCAGTCTTCTCCGCTCCAGACGAAATGCAGATCGGCCTGCGCTTCATCCGGCGGGGTGCGTCGGGGCGTCAGAAATACGCGCCCGCGATAGCGATGGATTTCGCCATCGGGATGCGAGACGCACAGTTGCGCCTCGTCCTTGGCCTGCAAGAGTTGCGCACGCAACTCCAATAGCCAGGCCGAAGACGGCATGCGCATGCCGCGCAAACCGAACCAGTAACGCAGCAGATTGTAAAAGCGCTCTTCGCTCAGTTCGCGCATGGGCGCCATCAGCAGATAATCATGTTCGCAACAGGCGGAAAAATCTTGCTGGCCCAGCTCGATCAGCAACTTCTGTGCGCTTGCGGCATGCTGCGCAGTACGCGCGAAGCGTTCCTGAAAACCGGGGAAAGACGCGGCCAGGGCAGGCATCACACGATGTCGCAGATTGTTGCGCGCGTAGCGCGTATCGGCGTTCGACTCGTCTTCGATATGCGGCAAAGCATGATGCTGCGCGTAGCTTTCCAATTGCGCGCGGCTGAACGACAGCAAGGGCCGCGCAATCGTCAGCGCCTCCGACCCGAGCAAGCCCGGCGCGGTATTGAATGCATCCATGCCCGACAAGCCGGCCACGCCCGAGCCGCGCAAGAGTTGCAGCAGCACTGTTTCAGCCTGATCGTCCTGATGATGTGCGCTCAGCAGAATATCTACCTCGTGGCGCAGGCTCAGGCGCCCCAATGCAGCATAGCGCGCCAGCCGCGCCGCCTCTTCCACCCCGCTCTTGTCGCGCGCCTGCAGCGCGACCTGCTCACTGTCGAACGCGATCCCAGCGAGCTGGCAACGCTGGCGGCAATGCGCCAGCCATTGATCGGCATGGATGCTCAGACCATGATGAATGTGGAACGCAAACAGTTTGAGATGATGCTGGCGCGCGTAGGCGGCGGCGACGTCCAGCAGCACGCTGGAATCGAGTCCGCCGCTGTAGGCCACCGCCAGCACGCGCCCATTGCCTGCTGAGTCTTCGCCGCTCACGGCAATCGACGACAAAGTATCCGCCAGCGCCTGCGCATACACGCTGTCGCTCAGTGCGGGCGACAGCCGCCGCTGACTTGCGGAATAGCCGCTGGCGGAATCAGAAGCTGAAAATGAATCGTCGATCGATGACATGGCGTGTGAGTAAAAATGCGCGCTGCAAAAAAAATGGCGTGCGCCTTTGAATGACGCACGCCCTTTCGGCCGGGGACTTGCTGAGACGGCTTAGTCCGTCGAATTCAATTCCTTGAACTTGCCGTAGGCCATCAGTTTTTCATGACGTGCCGCCAGCAGCTCCTTGGTCTTCACGCCCTGGAACTGGCGCAGCGTATCGCTCAGTGCGCGCTTGAGCAAGGACGCCATCTGCTTCGGATCGCGATGCGCGCCGCCCAGCGGTTCGCTGACGATCTTGTCGATCAGGCCGATGGCCTTCAGACGATGTGCAGTGAGGCCCAGCGCTTCGGCAGCGTCGGCTGCGCGATCGGCGGTCTTCCACAGAATCGAAGCGCAGCCTTCCGGCGAGATCACCGAGTAAGTCGCATATTGCAGCATCAGCACCGAATCGCCGACTGCAATCGCCAGCGCGCCGCCGGAGCCGCCTTCGCCGATGATGGTCGCGATCAGCGGCACTTTCAGTTCCGCCATCACATACAGATTGTGGCCGATCGCTTCCGACTGGCCGCGCTCTTCCGCATCGATGCCGGGGAATGCGCCCGGCGTATCGACGAAGGTAAAAATCGGTAAATTGAATTTTTCGGCGACTTTCATCAGGCGCATGGCCTTGCGATAGCCTTCCGGTTTCGGCATGCCGAAGTTGCGCATTGCACGTTCTTTGGTATCGCGGCCTTTCTGATGCCCGATCACCATGCAAGCCTGACCGTTGAAACGGGCCAGACCGCCGACGATGGACTGGTCATCCGAGAAAGTGCGGTCGCCGTGCAGCTCGTGGAAGTCGGTGAAGATTTCGCGCACATAGTCCATGGTGTAAGGACGTTGCGGATGGCGCGCGATCTGCGAGACTTGCCATGGCGTCAGCTTGGCGTAGATGTCTTTGGTCAGTTGCTGACTTTTCTTGACCAGGCGCTCGATCTCTTCCGAGATGTCGACGGCCGAGTCGTCTTGCACAAAACGTAACTCTTCGATCTTGGCGTCGAGCTCGGCGATGGCCTGTTCAAACCCCAGAAAAGTCGTTGTCGATTTACTCATCGTATTCCTTTATTAACAAGACCGATGTCCGCCACTTGCTGCATTCCCCGGCAGCAATTCCATGGCAAGACATGCAACTTGCAATCCTTGCGAGGACGCGAGTATACACCACGCCCTTCAATTCGCCAGCCGTGGCCGGGATCACTCTTCCGACGGCAGCGGATCCAGGCTACGCCACAGATACCAGGTGGCGACGGTGCGCCACGGCTCCCAGTTGGCAGCCACTTCGCGCGCATCGCTGCGCGACACCGGCTCGCCTGAAAAATAGTTGACGCTGATGCCCTTGAGCAAGCCCAGGTCGTCCAGCGGCAGCACGTTAGGGCGCAGCAGATTAAATATCAAAAACATCTCGGCTGTCCAGCGACCGATGCCTCGGATCTGCAGCATCTCGGCGATCACGTCTTCGTCGTCCATCTCCGCCCATTTGTCGGGATGCACGGTTTTTGCCTTGAAGTGATTCGCGAGATCGAGAATGTATTCCGCCTTGCGCTTGGACAGGCCGCAGCCGGCCAGACTTTCGGCACCGGCGCGCGTCACCTGCAGCGGGGTACATTTGGGACAGACTTCCAGAAAACGTTGCCACATGGCACTCGCTGCCTTGGTGGAAATCTGCTGCCCGATAATGGAGCGCGCCAGCGTGGTGAAGGCGTCGCCGCGCGCGGTCAGTTGCAGATCGCCGAATTGCGGGATCAGCTTGCGCATGATGCGGTCGCGCTTCATCAGCTCCGACTTGGCCTCCTCCCAATAGGAAGGAATCATCAGTCGCGGATCCTCCGGACTTATTGTTCTCATGGTCATCAACCTCTGCGCCATTCTGTCAGGCCGCCCGGTTTGTCCTCCAGAACGATGCCGGCCTCCGTCAATTCAGTACGAATGCGGTCAGCCTCGGCAAAGTTTCTGGCTTGCTTGGCAGCTACGCGATCGGCAATTTTGCGTGCGATGTCGGTTTCCGTCAATGCGTCGCCGGCCTGCTCTTGAGCGGCGCCCGGCGGCAATTTACGGCCCTTCAGATAGCCATCCGGATCCTGCTGCAGCAGACCGAGAATCGCCGCCATCGCCTTCAGTTGTGCCGCCGCCTGCGGCGATTGTGATTTATTCACTTCGCCGGCCAGTTCGTACAGCACGGAAATTGCCAGCGGCGTATTGAAGTCGTCATTCATGGCTTCGATGAAACGCTGGGAGTGCTCGCTATTGCGATCCAGCGCCGCGGCTTCGGGCGGCACATTCTTGAGCGTGTTGTACAGACGAGCCAGCGTCTGACGGGCGTCGTCCAAGTGCGCGTCGGAGTAATTCAGCGGACTGCGGTAATGCGCGCGCAGCATGAAAAAACGCACGTCTTCGCCATCGTAAGGACGGCCTCCTTCATTTTTCAGCACGTCGCGAATGGTGAAGAAGTTGCCCAGCGACTTCGACATCTTTTCATTGTCGATGCGCACGAAGCCGTTGTGCATCCAGTAGTTGACGAAGGAGTGCTGGTGCGCGCCTTCGGACTGCGCGATTTCATTCTCATGATGCGGGAACTGCAGATCCTGACCGCCGCCGTGGATGTCGAAATGATCACCCAGCTCTTCGTTCGACATGGCCGAGCATTCGATATGCCAGCCGGGACGGCCCTGGCCCCATTGCGAATCCCACTTGGCCTCATCGGGCTCGCTGGCCTTGGCCGATTTCCACAGTACGAAATCAAGCGGATCGCGCTTGCCGGTATTGACGTCCACCCGCTCGCCGGCGCGCAGATCATCCAGCGATTTGCCGGACAGCTTGCCGTAGCCGGGAAAGTCGCGCACCGAATAATTGACGTCGCCGTTTTCAGCCTGATAGGCCAGGCCATTGGCCTGCAGCTTCGCGATCATGTCCAGCATCTGCGGCACGAACTGCGTCGCGCGCGGCTCGTGGTCGGGACGTTGCACACCAAGCGCTGCCGCATCTTCATGCATGGCGTCGATGAAACGCTGGGTCAGCTGACCGATGGACTCGCGGTTTTCGATAGCGCGATTGATGATCTTGTCATCGATATCGGTGATGTTGCACACGTAGTTGACGTCGTAACCGATATCGCGCAGCCAGCGCTGCACCATGTCGAAGACCACCATCACACGGGCGTGGCCGAGGTGGCAATAGTCGTACACAGTCATGCCGCAGACGTAAAGTCCGACCTTGCCTGCGTGGATTGGAGAAAAAACCTGCTTATCACGCGCCAGCGTGTTGTAAATTTTGAGCTTGCTCATGGATGGGATTTCTTGCCTGGATCAGACTGTATTGCGGATGCGTTCATATGGGCGGCGCTTCGGATATGCCTTTGATTCGGCACGTTTCTTTTCCGAAGACGTCCCGGGATGGTGCCGGACTCGCCCCTTGGATCGGACTGTAATCAGCGTCTACAACATGAACGCAACACGATAGTCAAAACCCTATTTGTAGTACTTCTTTGATATAAAATGCCTGTTTTCATTCGAGTATAGCATTGATGAAACCATGCGCCCTGAATCACAAGAACACACTACTCGCCATGGTTTGCGCGGCATGCTGAATAAGACTGCACTACTTTCCGGCCTGATTGCGGCACTGTTTTCGACCGCGCTGCACGCCAGCGAAACCTCGGATATCAACAAGCTGATGCGTGCCGGCCAATACGCCGAAGCGCTGGCCAAGACCGATGCGATACTCGCCAAACATCCGCGCGACGCGCAACTGCGTTTCACGAAGGGCCTGATCTTAGCAGAACAAAACCGTTCTGCCGAGGCCATCGCAGTGTTCAGCAAACTGACCGAAGATTTCCCCGATCTGCCTGAGCCCTACAACAATCTGGCGGTGCTGTACGCCGCCAACGGCCAGTACGACAAGGCGCGTGCGACGCTCGATATGGCGATGCGCACCAACCCTACTTACGCCACCGCGCTCGACAATCTCGGCGACGTCTACGCCAAGCTGGCCAGCCAGGCCTATGACAAGGCGCTGCAACTGGATCCGGCCGCCAATGTGCCGCAACCCAAGCTGACGCTGGTGCGCTCGCTCAACGGCAATGTCTCGGGCGGCACCGTGCCGAAGCTGGCCAGTGCCTCGCAATCCAAACCCGCGGCGCCGGCAGCGCCGTCGGCCCCTGTTGCGCCGGCGACGCCGCCGACCTCGGTCGAGCCGGTGCGCGATCCCAAGATCGATGCCCTGGCCGCCAAGGCTGCCGCCGATGCTGCGGTGCAAGAGCAGGAGCGCGCCAAGGCCAGGGCCGCAGAGGCCGCCGCTCAGAAGGCGGCTGAAAAAGCGGCTGCCAAAGCCGCCGCAGACAAGGCTGCTGCCGACAAGGCCGCAGCGGAGCGCATCGCTGCGGAAAAGGCCGCCGCCGACAAGGCCGCGGCTGCCGAGAAGTTAGCGGCAGCAAAACGCGAGAAAGAAAAAGAGAAGGAAAAGGAAAAAGCCGCCCAGGCACAGGCGGCGCAAGCTGCTGCCCAGGCTGCCGCACAAGCGGCACAGGCTGACAAGGCACAGAAGCTGGCCAAGGCCGAACAAGAGAAAAACGAAAAGGCCGAGAAGGCCAAGGCAGAGAAGGAAAAGGCCGACAAAGCCAAGGCTGCCGACAAGGCCAACAGCAACAATCTCGAACAGGATCGCACCGCCCTGCTGACGGCACTCAATACCTGGGCCAGAGACTGGAGCGAGAAGGACGTCAAGGGCTACCTGAACCATTACGCCAGCGATTTCGACACGCCCAAGGGCGCATCGCGCAAGGAATGGGCGGAAGAACGGCGTGCGCGCATCGAAGACAAGGGACGCATCAGCGTCAAGGTCAGTTCGCCGCAGGTCAGTATCAAGGGCAATACCGCCACGGTCCGTTTCCGTCAGATATATAATTCGAACCGGCTTACGGTCGACAGCCACAAGACTCTGATCTTCACCAAACAGGGCAATCGCTGGCTCATCAAACAGGAACGCTCGGGAGGGTAATGTCTGCAATCGCTTCATATAAGCATCCGCTGCGCGCGCTCGGATGCCTGCTAAGCTTGTGTCTGGCTGCTGCGCCGGTAGCCGGCAGTCTGGCCTCCTCCTCTTCGATTCCCCCGCAAAGCGCGACGCCGGAAATCCGCAAGGCCGATCCTGAAGCGCTGCTGATCGAAGTCTATAAAGACCTGGGCAACAATCGCCTGCGTGAAGCGCAAGCCAAGGCCGATGCGCTGGTCGAAGCCTATCCGACCTTCCGCCTCGGCCATCTGGTGCGCGGCGATCTGCTGTTGATGCACGCGCGCCCGGTGCGCAATTTCGGCGCAATGGCCGATGCGCCTTCGGAAAAATTGCAAGAGCTGCGCGCTGAAGCGATGGTGCGCATCAAGTCCTTGCAAGAGCGCCCCGATCCCAACCGGATTCCGCAGGCGGTGCTGCAGATCGGCGAAGATCAAAAGAATCTGCTGGTGGTCGACACTTCGCGCTCGCGCCTGTATGTATATGAAAATCAGGGCGGCGAGCTGAAGTTTCAGAGCGACTATTACATTTCACAAGGCCGCTTCGGCGCCAACAAGACCAAGCAAGGCGACCAGCGCACGCCGATCGGCGTGTACTACGTCAACGGCCGCATTCCCGGCCCCAAGCTGCCCGATTTTTACGGCACCGGCGCGCTGCCGCTGAGCTATCCGAATGAATGGGACAAGCGCAATGGCCGCAGCGGTTACGGCATCTGGCTGCACGGCACGCCGGCCGACAATTTCAGCCGGCCGCCGCTGTCCTCAGACGGCTGCGTGGTGCTGGCCAATCCCGATCTGCAAAGTCTGTATGCGACCGCAGAAGTCGGCAAGACGGTGGTGGTGATCAGCCAGGATGTGAAGTTCATTCCGCGCAGCGACTGGGACAGGCAACGCGATTCGGCCGGTAAGATGCTGGAGCAATGGCAGCAGTCGCTGGAGGAAAATGACGGCGACAAAACTCTGTCCTATTACTCGCGCGACTTCCGCTCCAATCTGGGAGAAAGCCTCTCCACCTGGTTTGCCCGCCAGCAAAAAAGTATGAACGGGGCGCGTCTGACCAATGTCAAATTGCGCGATGTCAGCCTGATCCGCTACCCCGGCCCGGAAGACATGATCGTCAGCACTTTCACTCAGGAAAGTGCCGTCGGCAAAAGCAAGAATTCGATCCGCAAACGCCAATACTGGGTGAAGGAAGGATCGCAATGGAAAATTATTTACGAAGGTAACGCCTGATGATTTCTCGTCGCACACTGCTCGCCGGCATCGCCGCCCTCTCCCTCTCCAGCGCCGCCCTGACGGCGCACGCGGCCGATGCGCCGCACGTGCTGCTGAAAACCAGCATGGGCGACATCGTGCTGGAACTGAATCAGGAAAAAGCGCCGGGCTCGGTCGAGAATTTCCTCAAGTACGTGAAAAAGGGCCAGTACAACGGCACCATCTTCCATCGCGTGATCAATGGCTTCATGATCCAGGGCGGCGGCTTCGACAAGAACATGAAAGAAAAGGCGACCGATGCGCCGATCAAGAACGAAGCCAAGAACGGTTTGAAGAACGAGGTTTATACTATCGCCATGGCCAGAACCAGCGATCCGCATTCGGCGACCGCGCAATTCTTCATCAACGTTGCCGATAACCGGGCGCTGGATTATCCCAGCCGCGACGGTTGGGGCTACGCCGTATTCGGCAAAGTGATCCAGGGCGCCAATGTCGTGGATCAGATCAAGCAGGTACGCACCACCAGCAGCGGCATGTACAGCGATGTACCGATGACGCCGGTGGTGATCGAATCGGCGACGCTGGTCAAGTAATTTCAGGCAGCTATCTGGTTTTCCGGCTTTAGCGCAAACCAATTTCTTTCAAGCAACTCATCAAGTAAAGGATTTACCATGGCAGTTCTCTTCACCACCAATCACGGTAGCTTCAAGGTCGAGCTGGACGCAGAAAAAGCGCCGAAGACCGTGGAAAACTTCCTGGCGTACGTCAAATCCGGCCACTACGCCGGCACCATTTTCCATCGCGTGATCGATGGTTTCATGGTTCAGGGCGGCGGTTTCGAACCTGGCATGAAGCAAAAGCCGACCAACGATCCGGTCGAAAACGAAGCCAAGAACGGCCTGAAGAATGAGCCATACACCCTGGCGATGGCACGTACTTCGGCGCCCCATTCGGCATCGGCCCAGTTCTTCATCAACGTCAAGAACAACAGCTTCCTCGACTATCCTGGTCAGGATGGCTTTGGTTATTGCGTGTTCGGCAAAGTGACCGAAGGCACCGACGTGGTCGACAAGATCAAGGCTGTGAAGACCACCCGCACCGGCATGTTCGCCGACGTGCCGGCTGAAGACGTGATCATCGAAAAAGCCGAAGTGGTCTGAGTCGGTTCCGACTGATTACTGATTCAGCGACAAAGCTATCAATGACGACTTCTCAGTCCTCGCAAAAAGCGCAACCGACGGTTGCGCTTTTTATTTCCGACCTGCATTTGCAGGCCAGCCTGCCGCGCACCACGGCCGCTTTCCACACCTTCCTGGCGGAGCAGGCGACGCAAACGCAGCATCTGTTTCTGCTCGGCGATATCTTTGAATACTGGGCCGGCGACGACGACCTCGCCACGCCTTACAACGAGGAAATCGCCAGCGCCCTGCGCAAGCTGAGCGACACCGGTGTGAAGCTCTACTGGATAGGCGGCAACCGTGATTTTCTCGTCGGCCAGGTCTTTGCCGATGCCGCCGGTCTGACGCTGCTGCCCGATCCGCACGTGATCGAACTGGCCGGGCGCAAGATTGCACTGGCGCATGGCGACGCCCAATGCACCGACGATCAGGCCTACATGGCCTTCCGCGCGCAGGTGCGGCAAACGGCGTGGCAACAGCAGTTTCTGGCAATGCCGCTGGCGCAGCGCAAAGCCATCATCGAAGGCCTGCGCAAGAACAGCCAGGACGCCAATCAGAACAAGTCCATGGAGATCATGGACGTCAATCCCGATGCGATACGCGGCCTGTTCGACAGCACCGCGACGGATACGCTGATCCATGGCCACACGCATCGTCCCGCGCTACATGTGACACTGGCCGAAGGAGATCAGCCGCAACGCCTGCGCTACGTCTTGCCGGACTGGGAATACGATGTGGAACCGCCGCGCGGCGGCTGGATGAGTCTGACCGCAGATGGCGTGCTGCATCGTTTCGACGGCGCCGGCACAGAGCTCGCATGACGCTGCCGAGGCGTTGAAGCAACGCCTGCGCTAATGTACAAAAGCCTTGCTGCCGTATCAACGGCAGCAAGGCTTTTTCTTCACACCTGCAATTTCAGACTGTAGCCGGCGCACCTGATCAATCAAGACTCCTCAGGCCTTCATAGCTCGCCGCAGCCCATCCTCAATCAACCAGCTTGTTGAGTTTTTCCGGGTCGAATTTTTCCAGTTCTTCAAGACGCTGGCAACCGATGCCGGCATTCCTCAGCGCAGCCAGCATTGCTTCGATCTGATGTTCCTGCGCCGTCACCTGACTGATGAGGCCGTGCAAGGCCTTGGACAAAGGATCATCGCCGTTGGGCATGACGCCATAGGCCGCGAACATGCGCGCCGCAGCTTGCTCGCGCGGATCAAGTGCCTCCTTGCGCAACACCACGCGGGCCGGATTGCCGACCGCCGTGGCACCGGCCGGCACCTCCTTCACCACCACCGCATTGGAGCCGACCTTGGCGCCGTCACCCACGATGAAGCCGCCCAGGACCTGCGCGCCGGCGCCGATGATCACGCCGCGTCCCAGCGTGGGGTGGCGTTTGGCGCCCTTGCTGAGCGAGGTGCCGCCCAGCGTCACCCCCTGATAAATGGTGCAGTCGTCGCCGATGATGGCGGTCTCGCCGATCACCACACCGAAGCCGTGATCGATGAATACGCGCCGCCCTATCGTGGCGCCGGGATGGATTTCAATGCCGGTCAGACCACGCCCCAGATGCGAAACGAAACGCCCCAGCCACTTGAAGCCGGCACGCCAGCAGGCATTCGCCCAGCGGTGAACCACCACCGCATGCAGACCGGGGTAACAGGTCAGCACCTCCCATGCATTGCGCGCTGCGGGGTCGCGTTCGATGATGCTGGAGATGTCTTCACGAAGTCGGCTGAACATAGAGGCTGATGAGTACGGAAATGAACAAGCAAATACCAAAAACAAGGAAGTGCCATCTTAATCGCTTTTAATCTCGGAGGAGGAGAGCATGCGATGGCACTGCCGCGCAACGAGGTTTTCCTGGCACCCGCCGGATAGCGGCCGCCGCAAAGAAAACGGGCCGGGATCCTTTCAGATCCGGCCCGTCACTGGTACGGAAAATTGGATCGTCGGCTTACCTGGGAATACGTTGACGTCTCGCTTCGTACAGACAGACGCCGGAAGCCACGGACACATTCAGGCTTTCGACCGAACCGAACATCGGGATGCTGACCAGCACGTCGCAGGTTTCACGCGTCAGCCGGCGCATGCCCTCGCCTTCCGAGCCCATGACCAGCGCGGTGGGACCGGAGAAGTCGCCTTCATACAGATCCTTGTCGGCATCGTCGGTGGTGCCGATCAGCCAGACACCGCGCTCCTTCAGATCGCGCATGGTGCGCGCCAGATTGGTCACGGTGATGTAAGGCACGGTTTCGGCGGCGCCGCTGGCCACCTTGGCGGCAGTGGCGTTGAGGCCGACTGCGCGATCCTTGGGGGCGATCACGGCATGTGCGCCGGCGCCATCGGCCACCCGCAGACAGGCGCCCAGATTGTGCGGATCGGTGATGCCGTCCAGAATCAGCAGCAGCGGCGGTCCTTCGACCGCATCCAGCAGTTCGTCCAGCGTACGGGCCAGCGACAGCGCGGCGGCCTTGGCGACCACACCCTGATGCCGACGTGTACCAACCATGTTGGACAGGCGCTGATCATCCGCCATGATGATGCGCACGCCAGCCTCTTTCGCAGCATGCAGCAAATCCAGCATACGGCGATCCTTGCGATCGGAGTCGACATAAATTTCATCCACCGACGAAGCTTCGTGGCGGATACGTGAGGTCACGGCGTGAAAGCCGAAAATCATTTTGCTCTTCATATTCCTGCTTGTTTAACGTTTCTTCTTACCTGGTTTGGCATAAGCCTTGGTTGCCCGCTTGCGGTCGGCTTCACCCGGTTTGGCGTGGGCTGCAGGTTTCGCTGCCGCCTTGCCCTTACCGGCCTTGGCCGCCGCCGGCGCTGCCTTGGCGACAGCTGTCTTGCCGGCTGCGCCCTTGCCCGCTGCACCGCCGCGACCACCGCCGCCGGCGGCACCGGCTGATGCGCCCTTGCCGCCCTTGGCTGCGTGTTCGGCGCGGCGCGCTTCGTTCTTGATCAGCGTACGGATGCCAGGCTCGGTCACCAGTCGCAGATCGATCTTGCGTGCGTCCAGATCGACGCGGCTGACCTGCACCGTCACGCGGTCGGTCAGCTGATAGCGGATACCGGTACGTTCGCCGCGCAGCTCATGGCGCGACTCGTCGTACTGGAAATAATCGGCGCCCAGCTCGGTCACGTGCACCAGGCCTTCGATATACAGCGCATCAAGCTGCACGAAAATGCCGAAGGTGGTGACGCCGGAAATGGTGCCGGTGAACTCTTCGCCCAGCTTGTCGCGAATGAAGTAGCACTTCAGCCATGCCTCGACATCGCGTGAAGCCTCATCGGCGCGGCGTTCATTGGCCGAGCAGTGGATGCCCAGCGCTTCCCAGATCGCCAGCGCGCCTTCGGCCTTTTTCTTGCCGTTGGCCTTGTCCTGCGCCTGCATCTTGCGCGCAGCAGGCGACAGCATGGTGTTGAGCTCTGCGGTTTCGATGCCCTTGGGATCGTAGCGCTTGCCTTGCAGAATCGCCTTGATGGCGCGGTGTGTCAGCAGATCCGGATAGCGCCGGATCGGGCTGGTGAAGTGGGCATAGGATTCATACGAGAGACCGAAGTGGCCGATGTTTTCCGGGCTGTAGACCGCCTGCTGCATGGAGCGCAACAGCATGGTCTGGATCAGCAAGGCATCCGGCCGGCTCTTGATCTTGGGCATCAGCTCGGCGTAGTCGGAAGCACTCGGCGAATCGCCGCCGGCCAGACTCAGGCCTATCTGCTTGAGGAAAGTGCGCAGCTGATTCAGTTTTTCCTTGGTCGGTCCGGCGTGGATACGGAACAGACCTGGATGCTTGTGACGCTGCAGCAGATCGGCGGCGCAGACGTTGGCCGCCAGCATGCACTCCTCGATCACCTTGTGCGCGTCGTTGCGGGTGCGCGGCAGGATCTTCTCGATCTTGCCGGCGGCATTGCAGACGATATAGGTTTCGGTGGTTTCGAAATCGATGGCGCCGCGTGCGTGGCGCGCCTGCAAGAGCGCCTGGAACACTTCATACAGATGCAGCAGATGCGGCACCAGGCCGATGCGCTTGGACGCTTCCGGCCCCTTGGTATTGGCCAGCACGGCCGCGACTTCGGTATAGGTCAGACGCGCGGCGGAGTGAATCACCGCCGGATAGAACTGGTAGGCCTTGATCTCGCCCTTGGCAGTGATCACGGCATCGCACACCAGCGTCAGGCGATCGACATCCGGGTTCAGCGAGCACAGCCCGTTCGACAGTTTTTCCGGCAGCATCGGAATCACGCGGCGCGGGAAATACACCGAGGTGCTGCGCTCCAGCGCATCCACATCCAGCGCGTCGTTCGGCTTGACGTAATGGCTGACGTCGGCAATCGCGACGATCAGACGGTAAGCCTTGGTGCGACCGATCTTGACCGGTTCGCAGTAGACCGCATCGTCGAAGTCGCGTGCGTCTTCGCCGTCAATCGTGACCAGCGGCACATCGCGCAGATCGACGCGATCCTTCAGATCGGCCGCCTTGACTTCGCCCGGCAACTTGGACGACAGCTTCTTGGCGGCTTCCGAGAATTCATGCGGCACGCCGTATTTGCGCACCGCAATTTCGATTTCCATGCCCGGGTCGTCGATGTCGCCCAGAATCTCGGCGATCTTGCCGACCGGCTGGGTGTAACGCGACGGCTGCTCCGTCAATTCGACGCTGACCACCTGGCCGGCCTTGGCCTTGCCCGGCGAGCCGGCGAGGATCACGTCCTGGCCGATGCGCTTGTCTTCCGGCGCCACCACCCATACACCGTTTTCATTCAGCAGACGACCGATGACGTGCGTATTGGCGCGCGTCACCACTTCGACGATGGTACCTTCCGGACGGCCGCGGCGGTCGGTACCGATGATGCGCGCCTGCACGCGATCGCCGTTCAAGACCTTCTGCATTTCCTTTTCCGGCAGGAAAATATCGCCGCTGCCGTCGTCCGGCAACAGGAAACCGAAACCGTCGCGGTGACTGCTCACGCGGCCTTCGATGAAACTCGGCGAATGCGTCAGCTTGTAATTGCCGGAACGGTCGGGGGTGATCTGGCCGTCGCGCTCCATGGCGTTCAGGCGGCGCGTCAGACCATCCATTTCTTCAGGCTTGACGCCAAGTGCGGCTGCCAGATTTACGGCGCTCAGGGCCGACGACGAGGTGCGCAGGATGCCGAGAATCTCTTCACGGCTGGGAATGGAATATGGAAATTGGCTCAAAAGTGTTATTCGCTCAATTGTTATTCATGAGAGCAGCGACCGGATGCAGCATGGTGTTTGCGCGCTCTTCGGATTGCAAATACCCGGCCGGCATGTGTGGATGCCGGGCAAGCGGGTTCTAGTGTAACGGAGTTACCGCCGTTTACCTAACCGGAGGCCGACAGCATGCAGACCGAGGGCGGTGCCGGCCGGTTCCGCTGCCGGCATCGGCAAGCGTACCAAATGAACCGGCCTGCGTGCTGCCTCTCCTATCCGCATCGCCCTGCTTGCCGCTCTGCAAACAAATCAAGCGAGGCCTGCCGAAGATATTGACAAGCATTTTTCATCGTATATAATCTCGTTCTTTCGCGTTATTGCCCACGTGGCGGAATTGGTAGACGCGCATGGTTCAGGTCCATGTGCCGCGAGGTGTGGGGGTTCGAGTCCCTCCGTGGGCACCAAAACATAAAAGGTCGATTAACGAAAGTTAATCGGCCTTTTGCGTTTTCAGGGCACACGAGCAAAGCGCCTGCGCGCTTTGCGGGAGGGGCTCGAAAGCCCGGCCTTGCAAGGCCGGGCGGGGTCGAGATACGTGACCGAGTCCCTCCGTGGGCACCAAAACATAAAAGGTCGATTAACGAAAGTTAATCGGCCTTTTTTGCGTTTTCGGGGCACACGAGCAAAGCGCCTGCGCGCTTTGCGGGAGGGGCTCGAAAGCCCGGCCTTGCAAGGCCGGGCGGGGTCGAGATACGTGACCGAGTCCCTCCGAGACCTTGCCTGCCGATTCAGGCATTGAGCCGAAATACACTGACCGTTTCCGTCAACGTCGCCGCCTGATCCTGCAAGGCCTTGGCCGCGGCGGCGGCCTGCTCCACTAGTGCCGCGTTTTGCTGAGTAGCTTCGTCCATCAGCGTAATGGCCTGATTCACCTGTTCGATGCCGTCGCTCTGCTCCTGGCTGGCCGAAGAAATTTCCGCCACCACATCGGTCACGCGCCGCACGCTGCTCACCACTTCATCCATCGTCACGCCGGCCTGCGCCACCAGCTTGCTGCCGGCATCCACCTTTTCCACCGAATCGTCGATCAGGCCCTTGATCTCCTTGGCGGCCGCCGCAGAGCGCTGCGCCAGGCTACGCACCTCGGACGCCACCACCGCAAAGCCGCGTCCCTGCTCGCCGGCGCGTGCCGCTTCCACCGCCGCATTCAGCGCCAGGATATTGGTCTGGAATGCGATGCCGTCGATCACGCCGATGATGTCGACAATCTTGCGCGAAGACTCATTGATAGACGCCATGGTGTTGACCACCTGACCGACCACGCTGCCGCCCTGCACTGCCACTTCCGATGCCGACACCGCCAGCTGATTGGCCTGACGCGCGTTGTCGGCGTTCTGCTTCACCGTGGAAGTCAGCTCCTCCATCGCCGAGGCAGTCTCTTCCAGCGAGCTGGCCTGCTGCTCGGTGCGATTCGACAGATCCAGATTGCCGTTGGCGATCTCGCTGGATGCCGTGGCGATGGTGTCGGTGCCCATGCGCACCTTGCTGACGATGCCGGTCAGGTTGTCGTTCATTTCCTTGAGCGCCATCATCAGTTGCCCGGTTTCATCGGACGACTTCACCTCGATCCGGTTACCCAGCTGGCCCTGCGCCACCCGCCCGGCCACATCCACCGCTTCGATCAGCGGCCGCGTGATCGAACGCGTAATGACGAAGGCCAGCACCACGCCGGCCGCCAGTGCGAAAGCGCCCAACGCCATCATCATCATGCGCGCGGCACGGAATACCCCATCCACTTCGGCTGTCAGCGCCTTGATGCGATCCGCCTGCTGCACTGCCAGCTTTTCGATGCTACTCAGATAAAGCCGGCTGTTCGGCAATAGTTGCTCCTCCACCAACTTCCTGGCGGCGTCTTCGTTACCCGCGTCCTTTTCCTTGAACACTGCGTTATTGGCGGCGATCACCACCTTGCGATGCTCATTGATTTCATTGAGGGCCGCCTTGCCCTGATCGTCGGTGATCAGCTCTTCCATGCGCTTCACATAGCCGTTGTTCCTGGCGATGGTGGCGACGATCTGATCCTTGTAATACTTCTGCTGTACCGGATCGGCATTCTTGGCGCCGGCCACAATGCGGCCGACGTTGAGCTCGATCGACTTGTAGAACTCGTTGACCAGCCTTTCCTTCACCAGCGCGTCGTTGACCATCAAGTCGTTGAGTTTGCCGACCGATTGCAGCCGCCAGACGCCGATACCGGTAATCAGCCCCATCAGAATCAGAATGGCCGCAAAGCCGAGTCCCAGGCGTGTACCGATTTTCATGTTTTTCATAGTGCTCCCGCTCCCTGTGCATCGTGTCGATCTCTTAGGATGACAACGACCGGCAGACCTGAACCGAGCTTCTGCAGATCGATGCCTTATGTGCCGCTGTTATGTTTTTTGGCAGTTGCCCCTGTATAACGGATCGCCGCGAGCACGGCTTGAGCGTTTGAGCCTTGCGCCGCACAAATTTCTGCGGCCGGTATCGCAGTCTGCATGCCCCCCCCCATTCGTGCCGGTTAGAATTGCAATTTTTAATAGACAGTATTGCAATCATCATTTGCTGCCAGACAATGAAATTGCCGGCCTTTTGTGCAAGGCCATTACTCGCTGACAATTATTTTGCGATTTGTTGCATCCGATACTGCATCCGCCACGTATATAGCTGTGAGCGTGAGCGAAGAGACCTGAATGGCGCCCGTTTTTATCGTCCGTTTTGTCGCCCGCTTTGTTGTTCACTTGCCATTTTGATCACCAATACCAAGAACAAGTCCATCATGAAAATTGCAGTCATCGGATCCGGCATTGCAGGCCTTTCCTGCGCCTACAAACTGGCGCAGTCTGGTCTGGCAGTCACGCTGTTTGAGGCCAACGATTACTTCGGCGGCCATACCCATACGGTGGACGTCACGCTGGAAGGCAAGACCCACGGCGTCGACACCGGTTTTCTGGTGTTCAATCACAAGACGTATCCGAATCTGGTTCGCCTGTTCGAGGATCTCGATATTGCAACGGTCGGCACCGATATGTCGTTCTCGGTCAAGATGCCGCGCCGCGGCCCCGGGCTGTTCGGTTCGACCATGCTGGAGTGGGCCGGCGCCAATCTGAACACCGTCTTCGCACAACGCAGCAACCTGCTGCGCCCGAGCTTCTGGCGCATGCTGCGCGACGTCATGCGTTTCAACCGCCAGGCCACTGCACTGGCTGAAGCCAACGACGATATCGCCATGGCGCAGCCGCTGCGCAGCTTCCTCGATGCCAACCGCTACAGTGCCGAATTCCGTAACTGGTATCTGCTGCCCATGGCCGGCTGCATCTGGTCCTGCCCTACGCATCAGATGCTGGAATTCCCGGTCGGCACCTTCATCCGTTTCTGCCACAACCATGGTCTGCTGCAGGTCAACGACCGGCCGCAATGGTTCACGGTCAAGGGCGGCGCGCGTCAATATGTGGAAAAGATGCTGACGGCAATTCCCGACATCCGTCTGAACACACCGGTCAAGGCGGTCACCCGCACCCGTCTCGGCAAGACCCGCATCGTCGGTGTCGAAACCAGCGACAAAACCGAAATCTTCGATCACGTGGTGATGGCCTGCCACAGCGATCAGACCCGTTTGCTCCTGCTGGATCTGGATGACAGCGAGTCGCGCATTCTGAGCGCGATCCGCTATCATCCGAATCGCGCCGTGCTGCACACCGACGCCAGCCTGCTGCCGGAAAACAAGGCCGCCTGGTCGGCCTGGAATTATCAGGCGGTGCAGGCGCGCGAGCCGCAGGTTTGCGTGCACTACCTGATCAACATGCTGCAACCGCTGCCGTTCGAGACCCCGGTCATCGTTTCGCTTAACCCGGTGCAGGAACCGGCAGCAGACAAAGTCATCGCCAGTTACGATTACGCGCATCCGGTATTCGACGGCGCCGCCGTCGAGGCGCAAAAACAACTGGCGCTGCTGCAAGGCGAACGCAACACCTGGTTCGCCGGCGCCTGGACCGGCTACGGCTTCCACGAAGACGGCCTGAAATCGGGTCTGGCCGTGGCGCAGGAAATTCGCAGTCTGGCATTTCACGCCGTACCGAAAGCGCATCAATTGCCCAATACGCCCAATAACCCTAGCAATATCAACCGCTGAATCGAAGAGAGCAAAGGACACCTCGTGCCAGCCAAGCTGCAAGCTCCGTTCCGATCCGCTCAAGCGGATCCGGCCGCGCCCCCGGACGCAAGCGCCGCCGCGGTGACGCGCGCGCCGCAACTGTGCCTGGGCCAGGTGCGTCATACGCGACTGCGGCCGGTGCAGCATGCCTTCGGCTATGGCGTCTATTTCATTCGTCTGCCGCTGCGCAGTCTGGCCGCGGCCGGCAAAACGGATTTCGGCTCGCGCCTGCTGTCGCGCAATCGCTTCAACCTGCTCTCGTTTCATGACCGCGATCACGGCGACCAGCAAGGCCAGCATCAGGGGGACCTGCTGGGCTGGATCGAAGCCCAGCTGCGCCAGCACGGCGTGCACGATGCCGATGGCGAAATCTGGCTGCAATGCTTCCCGCGCGTACTCGGCTATGTGTTCAATCCGGTGTCCTTCTGGTTTTGCCATCGCGCCGACGGCAGCCTGCGCGCGATCCTGTGCGAAGTACGCAATACCTTCGGCGAGCGCCATTGCTATCTGCTCGATCAGGGCCACGAACTGGAATGGGGCCAGGAGTTGCAGGCCAGCAAGATTTTTCACGTCTCGCCCTTCTGCGAAGTCCAGGGCCACTATCGCTTTCGCTTCATGCAACGCGAGGCCTCTGCTTGCGAACGCCAACGCCATCTGGCCTGCATCGACTATCACGACGGCGCCGACGGCGTGTTGCTGCAAACCAGCGTGTCGGGCGAAGCCCACGCACTGCAAGACGGCCGGCTGCTGCGCACCTTCTTCACATACCCGCTGCAAAGCTTTGGCGTCATGGCGCGCATACACTGGCAGGCGCTGCGCCTGTGGCTCAAGCGCGTCCCGTTTTTCAGCAAACCCGAACCACCCGCCAGCAAGGTATCCTGATGAATCCGGATCACTCGACCCACTCCAACAATAACGCGCACAGTGCGCCCGGCGCATCGGGCCATCTGTCTACTCCCTGCATGTCGATGGAATTCACCACATCAAACCGCCCTTCTTCACGTATTCCCTATCGTGCCCGCATCATCCTGCGCATGCTGGAGCAACTCCGCCACGGCAGCCTGCGCTTGTTTCTGCCCGACGGCCAGGTGCGCAACTTCGGCGTCGGCGACGAGCCGCACGCGCCGGCGGCGCCGATATCGCTCACGCTGAACAGCTGGACTCCGTTTTTGGCCGCGCTCAAATCGGGCGACATCGGCTTTGCCGAAAGCTTCATCGACAACCACTGGCACACCGACAATCTGCCCGGCCTGCTGGAACTGCTGGCACGCAATCGTCAGCAGATAGAAAGCGCGCTCTACGGCAGCTGGCTGGGACGCCTGGCCTATCGCATCAAGCATTGGCGCAATCGCAATACACGCGCCGGCAGCCGCAAGAACATCAGCGCCCATTACGACCTCGGCAATAATTTCTACTGGCTGTGGCTGGACCCGTCGATGAGTTACTCGGCCGCTATCTTCTCCGGCAAGGACGATCAGACGCTGGAACAGGCGCAATACGCAAAGTACCGCCGCGTGCTGCAGCAATTGCAGGTCAAGCAAGGCAGCCGCGTGCTGGAAATCGGTTGCGGCTGGGGCGGCTTCGCCGAGACTGCGATCCGCGAAGGCGGTGTCAGCCTGACCGGCCTCACGCTGTCGGAACAGCAATTGCGCTACGCGCAGAAGAGATTGCAGGAAGCCGGCCTGGACGGTCGCGGTAATCTGCAACTCTGCGATTACCGCGACGTCGACGAGCCATACGATGCCATCGCCTCCATAGAAATGTTCGAAGCGGTCGGCGAAGAATACTGGGACAGCTACTTTGCCTGCCTGAATCGCAATCTGCGTCAGGGAGGCCGCGCCTGCATTCAGAGCATCGTGATTGACGACGCGCTGTTTGAGACTTACCGCAAGGGCACCGACTTCATTCAGCAATACGTGTTCCCGGGCGGCATGCTGCCCTCGCGCGAAGTGTTCTGCAAGCTGGCGCAAAAGCACGGTTTGCACGTCGCCGACATTTTCCCCTTCGGTCTCGACTATGCCGAGACGCTGGCGATCTGGCGTCGGCAGTTCCGCGCGCAACTGCGCGAAGTAAGGGTGCAGGGTTTCGACGAGCGCTTCATCCGCACCTGGGACTTCTATCTGGCGTATTGCGAAGCCGGGTTCCGCGCCGGAAATATCAACGTCATGCAATTCACGCTGATCAGGAATTGACGGCGCCAGTTCGGACGGCACTACTTCCACCACAAGAGGGCAGTCAGAATGGATACAGCACAACTCCGGGCAGGCCAGTTGCCGAGGAAGGCCCTCATCAATACACAGACAGCAAGAACCAGCCTTGTGCAGCCGCAAAGGCGATGGCTGATTCACTGCGCCACGCTGCTGGTGCTGAGCGTCATGCTGTGCATTGCCACGCTTCCCGGCGCACGTGCCGATGACGATAAATTGGCAGCGACAGCGGCAGCCGCGGCACCGCCGCATATCGCCCAGGCGCTGCCGCATGCTTTCGCCTCCGGCAGCGGCGGCTTTCGCTGGTTCGGCATGCGCATTTACGACGCCAGACTGTGGCTGGATCAGCCGCTGCCCGCCAATAGTGCGAACGCATTCGATGCCCTGCTGAAATCCTCGGCGCCGTTTGCGCTCGATCTGCGCTATGCGCGCAAGCTGAGCGGCAAGCGCATCGCCGAGGCCAGCGCCGATCAGATCGAGAAACTGGGACTGGGCAACCCCGGCCAACGCCAGCAATGGCTGGATCAGATGCGCGCCTTGTTCCCGGATGTTCAGGAAGGCTCTCACCTGAGCGGCATCTTCACACCGAACAAGGGTGTCAGCTTTTTCATGGATGGCAAAGCCATCGGCCAGATTGAAGATCCGCAATTCGGCAAAGCCTTCTTTGCCATCTGGCTGGCGCCTGAGACCAGCGCGCCCGAGCTGCGCCAAGCTCTGCTGAAAAAGAGCGCCGGCGAATGATGCAGGGCTCCGGCGCCCGGGCTGGCGACGATTCCGGCAAGCAGGCCATGCCATCAACAGAGCAGACGCTGAAGGCAGGCGCGCTGCTCAACTACGGCGCTTTCGGCCTGCCGTTGACCATGGCGGCGTTGCCGCTCTACATGTTCGTGCCGGCGTTTTACCAACGCCAGTTCGGCCTGTCGCTGGCGCTGATCGGGGCCGCCTTGCTGAGCTTGCGCATGGCCGATGCCTTGATCGATCCGTTGCTCGGCGCATGGGTCGATCGCGGTCACGAGCCAAGCCGGTACCGGCGCCTGACCGGCATCGCGCTGCTGCCGCTGGCGCTCGGTTTCGTCGCCCTGTTTCAGCCGCCGCAGCAATGGCTGACGCAATCCGCACTCGCCCTGGCGCCGCTTTACTGGCTGCTGGCGAGCACTGCCTTGTGCTATTTCGGCTTCAGCCTCGGCAACATCTGCCATCAAAGCTGGGGTGCGGCATTGACGCAGCAGCCGGGTCAGCGAACCCGGCTGGCAGCAGCGCGTGAAGGCGCCGGGCTGCTCGGCGTGGTGCTGGCATCGATCGTTCCGGCGCTGGTCGGCATGCCGGGGTTGAGCGGCCTGTTTCTGTTCAGCCTGGTGCTAGGCGCCTGGCTGTTGCTGCGCCGTGCACCTTTACCTGCTCGCGTCATTGTCCAGCCGGAATCAAAAAACATGGCCAGCGGCTGGCGCGCGGCGCTGTCGAACCAGGCTTTCCGCCGGCTGCTGGCAGTGTTTGTGCTCAACGGCATCGCGGCCGCCATACCGGCCACGCTGTTTCTGTTTTTTGTGGGCGACCGGCTGCAAGCGGCCAACTGGGCCGGCCCGTTTCTGCTGCTGTATTTCGTGTCGGCAGCGCTGTCGATGCCGGGCTGGGTGCGGCTGGCCAACAGCTTCGGCGAAGCGCGCAGCTGGTTGCTGGCAATGCTGCTGGCAGTGGCCGTGTTTATCTGGAGCTGGCAATTGCCGGCGGCGGCGCTATGGTCGTTCGGCCTGATCTGCATTTTGTCCGGCTGCGCGGCCGGCGCCGATCTGGTGCTGCCGCCGGCCATGCTGACCGGAATCATCGCGCGTGCCGGTCACAGCGGGCGCCGCGAGGGCAGCTACTTCGGCCTGTGGAACTGCGCCTCCAAACTGAATCTGGCGCTGGCCGCCGGGCTCGCCCTGCCCTTGCTCGACTACCTCGGCTATACGCCCGGCAGTCGCCAACCGGCGGCATTGGCGGCGCTGTCGTTTTCGTATGCGCTGCTGCCCTGCCTGCTGAAATTGCTGGCGGCGGCACTGCTATGGCGGATGCCCGCTCAGGCCAAAAGCTGAAGATCAATCAACAAGAACTGAAATCAAGGAGAACTCGCATGAAGCATCCCATGAACAATCCCATTTCCTCCCTCCGCCGCCCCTCTGGCGCCTTCATCCACAGCCTGCGTGCGATGTTCGCCGGTCTGCTGCTGTGCCTGCTGAGCGCCTGCGGCAGCATCGAACCCGCCACCTATGCACAGGAAAAACCGGTGCTCGACCTGCAGCAATATTTCAACGGCAAGCTGCAGGCGCACGGCATGTTTCAGGATCGCTCGGGCAAGGTGATCAAGCGCTTTGAAGTCGACATGGATTGTCAGTGGCAAGGCGAGGTCGGCACGCTGGATGAGCGCTTTGTCTATTCCGACGGCACGCGCCAGCGCCGCGTCTGGACCTTGCGCAAGACCGGGCCGAATACCGTCACCGGCACCGCCGACGACGTGATCGGCGAAGCGCGCGGCGAAATCGCCGGCAATGCGCTGCACTGGAGCTACGTGCTGGCGCTGCCGGTGGACGGCAAGGTCTACAACGTCAACTTCGACGACTGGATGTATCTGATGACCGACCGCGTGATGCTGAACCGCGCCGCCATGAGCAAATTCGGCCTCCATCTGGGCGACGTCACGCTGTCGTTCTACAAGCAATGATGGGCGCCATGAATCTGCCGATCCGCGACTGGCAAGGCAAGCGCGTATGGATCATCGGCGCCTCCAGCGGCATCGGCGCAGCGACCGCCCGCCTGCTGCTGAGCCGCGGTGCGCTGGTCGGGCTGTCGGCACGTAATGTCGACAAGCTGCAGGAAGTCAGCGCCGCGCACGCCAATGCCAGCATTGCGCCGCTCGACGTGACCGACATCGACAGCATCCGCAGTGCACATGCCGGCCTGCTGACGCAATGGCAGGCCATCGATCTGGTGCTGATCGTGGCCGGCAGCTATGTCGAAATGCGGGCCGACAGCTTCGATCTGGCGGCCGCGCAAAAGCTGGTCGACACCAATTTCAATGGCGTGCTGCGCTGCCTGGATGTGGCGCTGCCCGGCTTGCTGCAACGCGGCGCCGGCGGGATCGGCATCGTGTCCTCGGTGGCCGGTTATCGCGGCTTGCCGAAGGCGCTGGCCTACGGACCCGGCAAGGCGGCGCTGATCAATCTGTGCGAGTCGCTGTTCCTCGATCTACGTCCGCGCGGCATCTCGGTCTACCTGATCACACCGGGTTTCGTCGAGACCCCGCTGACGGCCGGCAACGACTTTCCCATGCCGGCGCTGATGTCGCCTGAACAGGCAGCGCAGGAGCTGGTCGCAGGTGTGCAGCGCGGCGACTTCCTGATTCATTTCCCGCGCCGCTTCACCAATGTCGTCCGGCTGATGCGACTGCTACCCTATCGGCTTTATTTCGCACTGACGCACAAGGCAACCGGCTTATGACTGACCATATCGCTACTGAGCACACTGATCATGCTGAGCACGCAGGCAACATCGTGCACTTCTTCGAAACGCTGACACTGGAGAGCGCGGCGCAGGTCGAGCGCATCTACAGCGAGGATGCCTTTTTCAAGGATCCCTTCAACGAAGTGCGTGGTCTGTCCACCATCAGAAAACTGTTCGAGCACATGTTCGTGCAGGTAAAAAATCCGCGCTTCGAAGTGACCGAGACCGTACAGCAAGGCGACCAGTTGTTCATGACCTGGAATTTCCTGTTCCACATGCCGCGCTACGCAACGCAGGAGCAATGCATACGCGGCGCCACCCATTTCCGTCTGGCGCCCGACGGCCGCGTCACTTATCATCGCGACTACTGGGACGCCGCCGAAGAGCTCTATGAAAAACTGCCGCTGCTGGGCAGCCTCATGCGCGGCCTGAAACACATCGCTAGAAAATAAAACGCATGCCTCAATTCGACAAGTCTCTGGTCTGGTTCCGCCGCGACCTGCGCATCAACGATCACGCCGCGCTGTATTACGCGCTCAAGCAAAGCCGCGCGGTGTATTGCGCCTTCATCTTCGATACCGACATTCTCGATCCGCTGTTGAAAGACGGTGTGCAACGGGATCGCCGCGTCGAGTTCATTCACGAGAGCGTGGCCGAACTCGACGCGGCCTTGCGCGCAACCGGCGGCGGCCTGATCGTGCGCCATGCCGCCGCGCCGGAAGAGATTCCGGCGCTGGCAAAAGAGCTGGGCGTGACTGCGGTATTTGCCGCCACTGATTACGAACCGCAAGCGATCGAACGCGATACGGCGGTGGCCGCGTCGCTGAAGCAACACGGCGCCGTTTTGTTGACGTGCAAGGATCAGGTGATCTTTGAAAAGGATGAAGTGCTGACGCAGACCGGCAGACCGTTCTCCGTATTCACGCCTTACAAGAATGCGTGGATGGCGCGGCTGGCGGCCGCCGACGGAGATTTCTTCCTCAAGCCTTATCCGGTCGATGCCTATCTGAGCGGGCTGGCGCCGCCGCCGGCCAATGTAAGACATGCACTGCCTGCACTAGCGCAGATGGGCTTCGAAAAATCCAATCTGCAGGAGCTGCGCATGCCGACCGGCATGTCCGGCGCGCAGCAATTGCTGGACGACTTCATCGACCGCATCGGCCAGTACGGCAGCGCGCGCGACTATCCGGCGATCAAGGGGCCTTCCTATCTGTCGGTGCATCTGCGCTTCGGCACGGTGTCGATACGCACGCTGGCGCGCACCGCGCTGCAAGCCATGCATGCCGGCCCGGGCGCCGGTGGCGCCGGCGCGGCGGTGTGGCTGTCGGAGCTGACCTGGCGCGATTTCTATTTCATGATCCTGCACCATCATCCGCGCGTCGCGCAACGCGCCTTCAAGCCGGAGTACGATGCCATCCGCTGGGAGCAAGGCGAACAGGCGCAGGAAGATTTTGCCGCCTGGTGCGAAGGCCGCACCGGCTATCCGCTGGTCGATGCCGCCATGCTGCAGATCAATCAAAGCGGCTACATGCACAACCGCCTGCGCATGGTGGTGGCGAGTTTTCTGACCAAGGATCTGGGTATAGACTGGCGCTGGGGCGAGCGCTATTTCGCACAGCATCTCAACGATTTCGACCTCTCGGCCAACAATGGCGGCTGGCAGTGGGCGGCCTCATCGGGCTGCGATGCGCAACCCTATTTCCGCATCTTCAACCCGGTCACGCAGTCGGAGCGCTTCGACGCCGACGGCAAATTCATCCGCCGCTATCTGCCGCAACTCGACAAGCTGCCGGCCAGGCGCGTGCATGCACCATGGACTGCGACGCCGGCCGAACTGCAGACGGCCGGTCTGAAACTGGGCACAGACTACCCTTACCCCATCGTCGATCACGCGCAGGCGCGGCAGCGCACGCTGGAGCGCTATGCCGTGGTCAAGAAGGCCGAGGTCAAAGAGGCGGCGCAAAAAGAAGAAGCGGACGACTGAGGCCGTCCGCTTCTTCTTTCGTTCCGAATGATAGCGCTCGTGTTCGCCGACTATTCCGACATCACCGGTTCCACCTTGGCGTTGCTCTGGAACTTGATCGGCGGCACCCGGCGCACCAGCATCAGACCGGCCAGCGCCGTCAGAATCGCAATCGCGATGCCCATGTGAATCGCGCCGACCAGCGCATCGCGCGCGGCATCAAGCAAGGCCGAGCCGTTGTGTCCGGCCTGCATCATCTGGCTCAACAAGGTCGATTGAATGTCGTGGTTGACCAGCACTTCAGGATCCTGAAACTCCTTCAGCCATTGCGCCGCATGGTCGCTTTCCAGCGCCTTCTGCACACCGCTGCCATACATCTGGCTGACCAGCGTGCCGGTGATCGCAGTCCCCAGCATGCCGCCTATCATGCGCAGCGATTGCAGCAAAGCGGTGGCGATGCCGAGATGCTCGCGGCTGGCGGCCTGTTGCGCAAACACCGTCAGATTCGGCAGCACCAGACCAAGCCCGAAACCACCCGCCAGCATGGTCGCCAGCATGAAACCGTTGGAGGTGCCGCGGCCTGACAGGACGATGCCCAGGCAGGACAGCGACACCAGCGCGAAGCCCAGCGTCATCATCATGTTGGGATTGGGAATACGCGTGATGATGCGGCCGTTGACGATGCTGGCCACGGTGATACAGGCCACCAGCGGCGTGATCAGCAGACCCGCCTCGCGCGGCGCCATGCCGAAACCGCCCTGGAACAACAGCGGCGCATACATCAGCATCGAAAACATCGAGAAGCCGGCCAATACCGACAGAATGAACAGGCTGGACAAGGCGCGGTCGCGCATCATCTCGAACGGCAGGATAGGTTGCGCGGCGCGCTGCTCCCACTTCCACAACGAATAGAAGGCGGCTACCGCGAATGCCAGCAAGCCGAGCATGCCCATGGTGAATCCGCGCTTGGGCAGCATCTCGACCAGCAGTTGCAGGCTGCCCAGCGACAGCGTGATGAGCACGGCGCCCGGCCAGTCCAGACGCATCTTGCCGGCATGCTTCATGTGGCGGATGTGGGGCACGAAGCGCCAGACGAAGAACAAGGAAATCACGCCCACCGGCAGATTGCAGTAGAACACCCAGCGCCAGCCCAGAGACTGCGTCAGAAAGCCGCCCAGCGACGGTCCCACGGCAGTCGCGATGCCGAACGAGGCGCTCAGGATCACCTGCCAGCGCAGCCGCACGCGCGCATCGGGAAACAGATCGGCGATCGATGCAAACGCGGTGCCGACCAGCATGCCGCCGCCTATGCCCTGCAGGCCGCGCGCCAGCACCAGAAACAGCATGCTGTCGGCGATCCCGCACAAGGCTGAAGCGGCGACGAAGATGATGATGGAGGCAATCACGAAAGGCTTGCGCCCGAAGTAGTCGCCCAGACGACCGAAGATCGGCACCGTGATTACCGAAGTCAGCAGATAGGAAGTGGCGACCCAGGCATACAGATCGAATCCCTTGAGCTCGGCGACGATGGTGGGCAAGGCCGTGCCGACAATGGTCTGATCCAGCGCCACCAGCATGATGACGAAGCAGATACCCAGGGTGGCCAGCAAAGATTCTCGGAACGGCAGCATTTGGCCGCTGGAGTGAGCGGCGTCGGTATGGAGAGACATGTGGGATGTGGTCCGGCTGTCGCGAAAGGCAGCTCAATGCGAATTCAGACTCTCATTTTACCAACGATGGGCTTTTTGTGCGGCGCTTAACACCTGCCCAAAGACATCAAATTGATGGCTACAGCCATCGCATCGCGGCCGACCATATCAGAACGATAAGTTTATTTGCCTTGCCGGCAACATCTGCGCGCTGCGCTGCTCTTTGAGCACAGCGCCTTCTTGAGAGGGAAGTCATTCACAAACCGTCCGGCACCTGTGAACCTGATGCGACTTCAATGCAATACCGGAAACGATGCGGCCCCATCCGACAGCTCGCCGCCAGGGCAGAAAGCTGAAAGATGAGGCCGGACTTGCTGGTCGCCGGGTCGAAGCCTGCGACCATTTTTGCTACTGCTTTTTCAAACGGAGTTGCATATGATTTACGCAACTCACGCCGACCTGTTTCAGTCGCCCGCCACCGTCATGTTTTCCAGCAGGATGGAGCCGGTTTCCTTGGTGCCGCGAATCAGAGTGTCGTTGCCGATGGCGACGATCTGACGCAGCATTTCCTTCATGTTGCCGGCGATAGTGATTTCCTCCACCGGATACTGGATCACGCCGTTCTCAACCCAGTAGCCGGAAGCGCCGCGCGAGTAATCGCCGGTGACGTAGTTCACGCCCTGGCCCATCAGTTCGGTCACCAGCAGGCCGGTGCCCATCTTTTTCAGCATGCCCTTGAAGGTGTCGGCCTTGGTGGTCAGCGTCGAACGCAGCGTCAGGTTGTGCGAGCCGCCGGCATTGCCGGTGGTCTGCATGCCCAGCTTGCGCGCCGAATAGGTCGACAGGAAATAGCCTTGCACCACGCCATCGCGCACCACTTCGCGGCGCTGCGTCTTGACGCCTTCTTCATCGAAGGGTGCCGAACCGACGCCGCCGACCACGTGCGGATCTTCCAGAATCTGGAGGTGGGCGGGCAAGACTTGCTGACCCAGCGAATCCAGCAGGAAAGTCGACTTGCGATACAAGGCACCGCCCGAGACGGCCTGCACGAAAGCACCGAGCAGACCGGCCGCCAGCGGCGCTTCGAACAGCACCGGACATTTTCGGGTCGACAGCTTGCAGGCGTTCAGGCGCGCCAGCGCGCGTTCGGCGGCATAGCGCCCGATGGCTTCCGGCTTGGCCAGCTTGCGCGGGTCGCGCATCGACGAATACCAGTCGTCGCGCTGCATGTTGCCGCCCTTGCCGGCAATCGGCGCCACCGAAATGGTGTGGCGCGAGAAAGGATAGCCGCCCATGAAGCCGCGCGAATTGGCGCCGACGAAGTGCGACTGCTGAGCGTAGACGCTGGCGCCTTCGCTGTTGGTGATGCGCTTGTCGGTCTCCAGCGCGGCGTTCTCACAGCGTTGCGCGATTACCACGGCTTCTTCGGCCGAAATCTGCCAAGGCGTGCACAGCTTGAGATCCAGCGGATGCATTTCCAGCATCTCGGCTTCCGGCAAACCGGCGCAGTCGTCGATGGCGGTGAAGCGCGCGATGTTGTACGCGGCCTCGACCGTTTCCTTCAAGGCCTGTTGCGAAAAATCGGAGGTGCTGGCATTGCCGCGCCTGACTTTGCGGCCTTCGCCGAGGAAGACGGTGACGCCGATGCCCTTGTCCTTGTTCTGCTCAATCGTCTCGACCTTGCCTTTGCGCACGGCTACCGACAGTCCGCTGCCCTCGCTGATATCGACCGCAGCATCGGATGCGCCCTTCTCTCTTGCATAGCGCAATACGTCCTGCGCCAGCTGTTTCAACTGGTCTTGACTGTGGGTAAATACGGTTTCGCTCATGAGCCTGTTTTCTAAGGAATGCGGTAAAACGGGTATGATAGCAGCCGTTTAGCTTTATTCAGGTTTACCCATGCCAAATCCCAATCGGGGCTCCTGCGGATTCCAATCCAACGAATTCGAACAGGAATACGATCGCCCTTCAAAATCACAGCTCAAGCGTGAGATGACCGCCCTGCAAAAACTGGGCGAAGAACTGGTTGCCGAGCCGCGCGACCGCGTCAAACGCGTGCCGATGCCGGAAGATGTGCGCGAAGCCATCCTCGAATGCCAGCAGATCAAGGATCACGAAGGCCGTCGCCGTCAGATGCAATACGTCGGCAAGAAGATGCGCACGCTGGATGAGGAAGAAATTGCCGCCATTCAACGCACGCTGGACAGCTGGCGCGGCGCCTCCAAGGCCGATACCGCCGCCATGCACGCACTGGAACGCCGTCGCGAAAAATTGCTGAAGGACGACCAGGCTCTGACCGACCTGATGGGACAACATCCGGAACTGGATGTGCAGCATCTGCGCACCCTGATCCGCAATGCCCGCAAGGAACAGGCCGAGAACAAGCCGCCCAAGGCGTATCGCGAAATCTTCCAGATCCTCAAGCAATTGCAAAAGGGAAACAGTTCTTCCAGAGAAGATGACGACGATGTCGACGCCGATGATGAATCGCGCGATGAAGACTGATCCCTCAGAACTGCTGATCGGTCTGGTCTCGATTTCCGACCGCGCATCCGGCGGCGTGTATCAGGATCAGGGAATCCCAGCCTTGCAGGAATGGTTCGGCGCCGCGCTGAGCAGCCCCTGGAAGATGGAAACCCGCCTGATCCCCGACGACCGTGCCGCCATCGAACAGACCCTGATCGAACTGGTGGACGAGGTCGGCTGCGATCTGGTGCTGACCACCGGCGGCACCGGCCCCTCGCGCCGAGATGTGACGCCGGAAGCCACGCTGGCGGTGGCCACCAAGGAAATGCCCGGCTTCGGCGAACAGATGCGTCAGATCAGCCTGCAGTTCGTGCCGACCGCCATTCTTTCGCGCCAGGTCGCGGTGATCCGCGAAACACCGGCACGCGCCGCGCTGATCCTTAACCTGCCCGGCCAGCCCAAGTCCATCAAGGAAACACTGGAAGGTCTGAAAGATGAAGACGGCAAGCAGAAGGTGGCCGGCATCTTCGCCGCCATCCCCTATTGCATCGATCTGATCGGCGGACCGTACATTGAAACCGATGAAGCGGTGTGCAAGGCGTTCCGTCCCAAGTCGGCGATTCGTCCTGCCGGCAAATAAGCTCCGCGCAGACGCCCTGCCTCTGCAAAAGTCAGACATAAAAAAAGCAGCGATCTCGCGATCCCTGCTTTTTTCGTTTGTGCTGCGGGCCAAGCAATAAGATCAGCTCATTTCGGGCAAGCCGGTTCATCATCGGCGCCGCACAGCACGGCACGGTTGAGCAGATCCAGATAGACCTGCAAGCGCTCCGGCGAAATACGGTAGCCGAATTGCTTGTTCTCGTCCTGCGTCGCCGGACGCCAGCCGAACTGCACCACGAACAGACTCTTCTTGCCTTCCACCACGGCGAACACGCTGCCTTCGCCATACGGCGCCGCCGCGCCATAACGATCGCAGAAACCGCCACTGATCGAGGTCGGTGCCGAGCCGGTCAGCGTATCCTTCTGACGCATCTGCATGAACTTGCCGGCGCAATTGCGTTGTACATTCTGCAGCACTTCGCCCACCGCCACCGACGACAAAGTCAGCTGACGCGCACGAATGCCATCCATCAGCGCGCTGCCCGGCAGCGTGCGGCGCTGCACCGACATATAACCCTCGCGCCAGGAATCGTGGGCCTCATTCGGCGGCAGGAACTCGACCACATAATCGCTGCCCGGATCGCCGTTCATGTAGGCCATGCGCCAGTTGGGCGGCGTCTGAATGATCAGATTTTCGCCATTGGGCTGAAACACGCTGCCCTCCAGCAGCTCGGCCGATACATTGGCGCTGGCCAGCAAGGCCGCCAGCATGACTGCAATCCACTTCATTTTCACTCCTTGCCGGAGCGGCGCCACATGCTGCGCATCGCCCGGTTTATCTTAACTATCGTATGATGTGCGGCTGAAGCATTCATCAGCCGGCGCAAAGCGGTATTGTGCACCAAGCATCCATCGCACGCTGGCAACTCCCGCAACAAACCATCGCATCAAGCGATCATCACGCCCCTCATCGCCATGACTACAGCTCTCGACACCATCCAGATCGAATCCGCGCCCAACCCGACTGCCGCCGTCATCTGGATGCATGGCCTGGGCGCCGACGGTTCCGACTTCGTGCCCATCGTGCGCGAACTCGACCTGTCCGGCTGCCCGCCAATCCGCTTCATCTTTCCGACTGCGCCGACCATGCCGGTGACCATCAACGGCGGCTACGTGATGCGCGCCTGGTACGACATCTTCACGCCCGATCTGGTGCGCCGCGAAGACGAACCCGGCCTGCGCGCCTCGCAAGCCCACATCGAAACCCTGATCGCCAATGAAAAGGCGCGCGGCATCCCTGCCGAACGCATCATCCTGGCCGGCTTCTCGCAAGGCTGCGCCATGACGCTGCAAACCGGCCTGCGCCACGCCGAAAAACTGGCCGGCCTGATGTGCCTGTCCGGCTACGCGCCGCTGGCTGCCAAGATCGCCGGCGAACGCCACGCGTCCAATCACGAAACACCGATCTTCATGGCACATGGCCGCATGGATCCGGTGGTGGTGATCGAGCGTGCGGAAAGTACGCGCGACATGCTCAAGGCACTGGGCTACAAGGTGGAATGGCACGAATATCCTATGCAGCACTCGGTGTGCGCAGAGGAAGTCGAAGACATAGGTGCGTGGCTAAGCAAAGTGCTGGCCTGATAACGATCCCGAAAAGCGCGATCCGACGCACGCGGTAGAAGCGCTCGAACAACGATAGCGACACCCGAAAACGCCCTGGCATGCATGCGCTGCCGGGGCGTTTTTGATCGGTGACAGAAGCTGATTTATTTCAGATGCACTTTCAGCTCTTCGCCTGCCTGACGCATTGCCGCCTGCACTGCCGGCACCTTTGCCAGCACGTTGAGCAGACCGAAGTCGTGGATCATGCCATCGTAACGCACGGTGGTCACAGCGACACCCGCCGCAGCCAGCTTGCGGCCATAGGCTTCGCCTTCATCGCGCAACACATCCTTTTCCGCAGTCTGAATCAGGGTCGGCGGCAAACCTCGCAGCTGGGCCGTGGTCGCTTGCAGCGGCGATGCATAGATCTCCTTGCGCTTGGCGGCGTCGGTGGTGTAGCTGTCCCAGAACCATTTCATCATGTTGCGGGTCAGGAAATAACCGTCCGCGAATTGGCCATAGGAAGCGGTGTCAAAACTGGCATCGGTCACCGGCCACAGCAGCACTTCCGAGCGCAGCGCAGGACCGCCCTTGTCCTTGGCCATCAAGGCAACCACCGCTGCCATGTTGCCGCCAACGCTGTTTCCTGCCACCGCCAGGCGTTTGCCGTCGACATTGATTTCCTTGCCATGTTCAGCCACCCATTTGGTGGCGGCATAGGCTTGATTGATCGCCACGCCATAACCGGCTTCAGGCGAAGGCGTGTAGTTCACGAATACCGCCACTGCGCCGGAATTGGCGACCAGATCGCGCACCAGACGTTCGTGGGTAGGGAAATCGCCGAGCACCCAGCCGCCGCCGTGGAAGAACATGAAGGCCGGCAAGGTCTGCTTCACACCTGCCGGGCGGACGATGGTCAGATTGATTTCCTGCCCCTCCACCACGATTTTTTTCTGCGATATATCGGCCTTGGGCAACACCAGCTTGACGCCAGCCTGCGCACCGCTCAGCACGGCACGCGCATCTTGCGGCGAAAGCTGCTCGATCGGCTTGCCCCCGCCGGCCTCCAAGGCCTGCAGGAAGCCTTGCGTGACCGGCTCCACACCGGCATCGCCGGCCGCGTAGGCATTGCTGAAGATCAGAGCGAGGGCTGCAACTGAGGATAATTTCTTGAACGATTTCATGATGTCTTCCTTTGAAGTGGAATGTCGCATGGCGACGGATTTGGCTAAGAAGCCGGCTTTGATACACACTAAAATTGCCAATAAAAAATACAAGCTATTAAATAGCGAACTACTTATATGCCATCGAATTTCCCAGACATTGCTCTGCATCCCGGATTCACAGGCCAGCACCAACAGCCTCAATTAATTACGCTATTAAATAGCGAGCTACTTAATTGACTTAAAAAATGCCCGCACACTTTGCCGTGCCGGGCCGTTGCATCAACTTGATGCTTCAGTCTTCCGAGTTCTTCAACAGACGGGCTCGCAAACTCATCAGTTCTTCCTTCATCGCCGCTAACTCATTGGCGGTCGACTCGGTGGCACGCAAGACTTCACGCGGAAGCTCGGCTGCCGCCTCGCGCATGGCCTCGGCTTCTTCGGTCAGCGACACCACCACCTGGCGCTCGTCGCTGATAGCACGCTCACGCTTGACCAGGCCCTGCGCTTCCATACGTTTCAGCAGCGGCGTCAAGGTTGCCGAATCCAGCACCAGACGCTCGCCGATATCGGAAACAGTGACTTCATTCTGTTCCCACAGCACCATCAACACCAGATATTGCGAGTACGTGATGCCGAGCTTGCGCAACAGCTTGCGATACAGCTTGCTCATGCTGAGCGAAGTCGAATACAAAGCAAAACACAGCTGGGCATCCAGTTGCGGGGCCGCCTTGCGCTTGTCTGTTTTCGAGTTCATGCAGCGGAGTTTAACTAGCCCGATATTAAATAGCAAGCTATTTAAATAAATATTTATGTACATTGCCTGATGAGTGCTCATCAGGCAATGCTGCTCCCTTAGTGCCCGCGCCGGCTCAGCGCAGCATGAACGACATCGACGACAGACTGTTCAGCACACGCACCGCGTATTCCACGCCGGGCGCATCGAACTGCACCGTCACCCCATCGATGCGCTCCAGAATCGGCAGCTGGCAGAACAGATCAGTCAAGGCAGTCGACTGCACTTGCAGACGGCAACGCAGCGGTGCGGCGATCACCAGCGGCGGACAGGATTCAGGATGGCTGCGGCTAGCGGCGAAGTGATGCACCGCCTGCATCGCACCGATCTCGATCAACTCGCAGGAGCGTGCCGGCGACAGCGACTCACCGCTGTTGGCGCCGTGCGCGCGTTTGGTTTCCACGAAAGTCACGTGCGGAAACAGCGCACGGTTTTCATCGATGAAGACATCGTCGCCGCTGCCGAAAATCACCGGCACGCCGTGCTCGCCGGCCAGGGCGCCGTACAAGCCGGCCTCGCCCAGCTCCATGTCATTGAGCCAGACTCTGGCGAAGGCAAAGCTGTTGATGGTGTGTGCGAGGATGCCGCGCCCCTGCGAGCGCGAGTGATAGCCCAGCATCATCACCGCATCGATCTGCTGATCGACGCCGCCCATCATGCCCAGCACGCGCGGCTTGCCGAGCACGCTGCGCGCTTCGGGATGCAGCAGATCGGGGATCAGATTGCGGAAGCCGCCATGCGAATCGTTGACCAGCACACGCGTCGCGCCGGCCGCCAGCGCACCGCGGATGGCGGCGTTGGCCTCTTCCGTCATCCAGCGCCGCGCACGTTCGTATTCGCCGTTGCCGGCGCGCGTCTGCTCGGGATGAAACACGCCGGCGACGCCTTCGATGTCGACCGAAATCAGGATGCTCAACGCATGCGATGCATTGACGTCGCGAGCGGCAGGCGAAACTGAAGAGGACTGTTCTTGCATGATGAATTCTTTCGCGGTTCAGAGAGAAGCGGCTTGCGCCGGCTTCGGATGACAGTTGGCTGAGTTCGGCTCAATGCATTCCAGCGGCTCAGGCGCCCTGTGCGTCGCCGGCTGCCAGCAGCTCGCGCAAGCCGACGCGGCGATGACCGTCACGCCCGCTCACGCTTTCTGCCGCATACAAGGCGTTCAGAATGGCTTGTTCGACGCTGTCGGCGGCGGCATAAAACAAGGGATCCAGCACCTGATCCTGCAGCAGCGACAGCTGCATGCTGGCGGCGCCGGCCTCGATCTGCTGCGCCGTTGAAAATGCCAGCGCGATATCGCCGCTGCCGTGGCCGTAGACCGAGCCGGTGCGCGCCAGACCGGCGGCGGCACGCGTAGCCAGCCGGCCCAACTGACGCGCATCGAGCGGCGCATCGGTGGCGAGGATCATGATGATCGAGCCTTTTTCAGGCGCAGGATCGGACAGCGACTTGTTGCCTGCCATTGATGCCAGCGCGGCGCCGGCGGCGACGCCATCGATCTTCAGATCCGGCAGCTTGCCGAAATTGGCGAGCACCAGCGCGCCGACCGTGTATTCGGCAGCAGCACCGCCCTGCAACACAACTGTGGCCAGCCGCGAAGCCGTACCAATGCCGCCCTTCAGTTCGAAACAGGACATGCCGCGCCCGGCGCCGACCGCGCCCTGCTGCACATCCTGCGACAGCGCCGCCAGCGCAGCGTGGTAATGCGACTCCTGCACGGCGAATGCCTGCTGATCGTTCAGATAGCCGTCATTGCATTCAAATACCAGAGGATTAAGCGTAGGCAGGCTGCGGCCGATTTCGGGGTTGTCTGCCAGCGCCGCACGGATCTGAGCGGTCGCAACCGTGCCGACCGCGAAGGTATTGGTCAGTGCAATCGGCGTTTCGAGCACGCCCAGTTCCTGCAACTGCATCAGGCCGACGCTCTTGCCGAAGCCGTTGATCACGCTGACCGCGGCCGGCAATTTGTGGGTGAACGGATTGCCTGCGTGCGGGGCAATCACGGTCACGCCGCTCTGCACTGCCCCCTGATCCAGCGTGCAGTGGCCGACGCGCACTCCTGCCACATCGGTGATGCTGTTGCGCGGGCCGGCCGCCAGGCGGCCCAGGTGTGGTGCGGTGTGGCGCATGACCAAATCAACGCTGATCGATCTTCGGATCCAGCGCGTCGCGCAAGCCGTCGCCCAACAGATTGAAGGCCAGCACCGTCAGGAAAATCGCGATGCTCGGAAACAGCGCGATATGCGGCGAGGTCATCATGTCGGCGCGTGCTTCGTTGAGCATCAGGCCCCATTCAGGCGTCGGCGATTGCGCACCCAGACCGAGGAAGGACAGACCGGCCGCAGTGATGATGGACGTGCCGATGCGCATCGTGAAATACACCACGATAGGCGAGATCGTACCCGGGAAAATATGGCGCCACATGATGGTCATGTCGCTAGCGCCGATACTGCGCGTGGCTTCGATATAGGTCAGGTTTTTCAGCGACAGCGTATTGCCGCGCACCAGCCGGGCAAAGGCCGGGATGCTGAACACCGACACCGAAATGATGACGTTGGTCATGCCGCCGCCGAGGATGGCGACGATGCCGATCGCCAGCAAAATGCCCGGGAAGGCGAACAGCACATCGCACACGCGCATGGTGATGCGATCCCACCAGCCTTCGTAGTAGCCGGCCAGCAGACCGAACACAGTGCCGATGATGGCGCCGATGGCGACCGACAGGAAGCCCGACGCCAGCGAGACACGGGTGCCCATGATGATGCGGCTGAAGATGTCGCGCCCCAGCGAATCAACACCGAACCAGTGCACCCAGGTCGGCGGCGAATTGAGCGCATCGTAGTCGAAGAAGGTCTCGGGATCGAAAGGCACGATCCACGGCGCCAGGATCGCGATCAACACCAGAAACACCACGAAGCCGCCGGCCGCCAGCGCCAGATGCTGCTTCTTGAACTTGCGCCAGAACTCGCGCCAGGGCGTGCGGATTTTCTGCCCGGCGGCGGTGGTCTGGATCGGCGTCGGCGGCGGCAAAGGCAGGCCGGATTCCGTGATGGGTGAATTGGATAAGGACATGTTCAGCTCACTTGAAACGGATGCTGGGATTGATCACGGCATACAGCACGTCGACCACCAGATTGATGAAAATGAATTCCAGCGAGAACAGCAGGATCTCGGCCTGAATCACCGGGTAGTCGCGCATCTCGACGGCATCGACCAGCAGCCGGCCCATGCCGGGCCAGTTGAACACCACTTCCACCAGGATGGAACCGCCCAACAGGAAGCCGAACTGCAGCCCCATCATGGTCACCACCGGGATCAGCGCGTTGCGCAGGCAATGCTTGATGACGACCACGGTCTCAGATAAGCCCTTGGCGCGCGCGGTGCGCACGAAGTCTTCCTGCAGGATTTCGATGAAGGAGGAACGGGTAAAGCGCGCCATCACCGCCGCCACCGCGGCACCCAGCGTAATAGAGGGCAGGATGTAGTGGCGCCAGGTATCGGCGCCCACGGTCGGCAACCAGCCCAGCTTGACCGAAAAAATCTGCATCAGCACGATGCCCAGCGAAAACGCCGGGAAGGAAATGCCGGATACCGCCAGCGTCATGCCGAGCCGGTCGGGCCAGCGATTGCGCCAGACTGCGGACGAAATGCCGATCACCAGACCGAAGATCACCGCCCACACCATGGCGGCCAGCGTCAGCCACATGGTGGGCCAGAAACGCTCCATGATTTCGGTGCTGACCGGACGCTTGGTACGGATAGAACGGCCGAAATCGCCTTGCGCGGCGTTGACGAAGAAGTTGACGAATTGTTGCGGCAGCGGCTTGTCGAGGCCGAGATCGGCGCGCACCAGCGCCACAGTCTTCTCATCGGCTTCCGGGCCGGCCGCCAGCCGCGCCGGATCGCCCGGCAACAGGTGGATAAACAGAAATACCAGTACCGCCACCAGCAGCAGCGTTGGAATCAGACCCAGCAGGCGTTTTAGGACATAGGAAAACATAGTGCTCTCAAAAAATGGCTGCCTGGCGCCGGTGGCAAAAAATCTTGGACATGCTTGTGGTGCCTGTTACTCGTTACTTGGCTTTATTTGCTTGTTGCTGCTTGCGCGCCGATCGTCGGCATCGCACGCAAATCAGACTGTGGCTTTAAAACTGCGGAAACGGAACGGCGGCAATCAAGCCTGCCGCCACCCTGCTTCCGCTTACATCCTTACATCGCTTGAAACGTTTGCGGCAATTACTTCAGTTCGATGTTTTCAAACTCGAAGGCCTGGTCAGGCATCACATACATGCCCTTCAGGTTCTTGCTGCGGGCGTACAACAGCTTTTCGGTCACCAGGAAGGCCCATGGCGCATCCTTCCAGATTTCTTGCTGAGCTTCCTTGTACAGCGCTTCTTTTTCCTTGCGGTCGGTCACGGTCAAGGCCTTGGCGATGGCAGTGTCGACCTTGTCGCTCTTGTAGTACGCAGTGTTGAACAGGCGTGGCGGCATGGATTCCGATGCCAGCAGCGGACGCAGGCCCCAGTCGGCTTCGCCAGTGGAGGACGACCAGCCGGCGTAGAACAGGCGTACCGGTGCAGTCGCAGGATCCTGCCAGCTTTCCACGCGTTCCACGCGCTGGCCGGCTTCCAGGGCGGTGATCTTCACCTTGATGCCCACTTGCGCCAGCTGTTGCTGCAGGAACTGCACGATCTTCATCGCGGTGGTGTGGGTGTAGGCCGACCACAGTTCGGTTTCGAAACCGTTCGGATAACCGGCTTCAGCCAGCAGCGCCTTGGCCTTCTTCACGTCATACGGCCATGCACCGCTTTTGTAGGCGTAGTCCACGCCCTGCGGCAGCACGCCTTCCATCGGCATGGCATAGCCATTGAACGCCACCTTCACCAGCGCCTGCTTGTTGATCGCGTAGTTGATCGCTTCGCGCACCTTGGGATTGTCGAACGGCTTTTGCTTGACGTTCATCGACATGTAGCGCTGGATGATCGACGGTCCGGCGATCACGTCCAGGTTGCTCTTGCTCTTGAGCAGATCGGCCTGTTCGTATGGCAGCGGATAAGTCCACAGTGCTTCGCCGGTCTGCAGCATGGCGGCGCGCGAGTTGTTGTCGATTACCGGCTTCCACAGGATTTCGTCGACCTTCGGATAGCCGGTCTTCCAGTAACCGTCGAACTTGGCGACCTTCAGATAGTCGGTCTGTTTCCATTCGACGAACTTGAACGGACCGGTGCCGACCGGATGGAAAGCGATGTCCTTGTTGCCGTACTGCTTCAGCGCGGCCGGCGAGATCATGACCGCCGATGGGTGCGCCAGCACGTTGATGAAGGCCGAGAACGGTTCCTTCAGCACGATCTTGACGGTGTAGTCGTTCAGTACTTCGGTCTTGACGATGCGGTTGAACAGGTTGTAGCGCTTGAGCTTGTTGTCCGGATTGGTCACGCGGTCAAACACCGCTTTGACGGCGTCGGCCTTGAACACGGTGCCGTCCTGGAACTTCACGCCCTGGCGCAGACGGATGGTGTATTCCAGACCGTCCTTGCTGACCAGATAACCTTCCGCCAGCACGTTGATCAGCTTCATGTCCTTGTCGAAACCGAACAGACCTTGATAGAAGGACTTGGCCACCGACAGCGAGAGCGTGTCGTTGGCGTCGTAAGGATCCATGGTCGTGAAGGTCGAGGCCACAGCCAGGGTCACGGTCTTGGCCGCGAACGCTTGTGCCGCACCGAATTGCATGGCCGCGCCCAGTGTCCCAATGGCCAGCCATTTGACGGCGGACATCCTCTTCTGTGTTGCTGTTGTAGACATTTGTCTCTCCTGATCAGTGAGTGCGTGGTTAAAACTGCGATTGAATGACTGCATCGACTACAAGAAAAAAACCAAAACTGCCGTACTGCCTTGCTGCTTGCTCAATATCAATATTCAAATTCAAACTCAAAATGCGGCCGAGATGCGATGCGTCGCGACGAAATGGCCGGGCCCGATCTGTTTCAGCGGTTCGACCTTGGGCTCATCGCCGACCAGCCGGATCGGACTGGGAATCTCATCCGTCTGCAATTTCTTGCCTGGCTGGCGCTGGGTGGGATCGGCCACCGGCACCGCCGCCATCAGCTTGCGGGTATAAGGATGCTGCGGATTTTCAAAAATCGCGCGACGCGGGCCGATCTCGACGATCTGGCCCAGATACATCACCGCCACGCGATGGCTGATGCGCTCCACCACCGCCATGTCGTGCGAAATGAAGACAAAGGAAATGCCCAGCTCGGCCTGCAGGTCCAGCATCAGATTGACGATCTGCGCCTGGATCGAGACGTCGAGCGCCGACACCGATTCATCGGCAATCACGATCTTCGGATTCAGCGCCAGCGCGCGTGCGATGCAGATGCGCTGACGCTGGCCGCCGGAGAATTCATGCGGATAACGCTGCGCATGTTCCGGCAGCAGGCCGACGCGGGTCAGTAAGGCATCCACGCGTTCCTGCGCGCCCTCTTTCATGCCATGCACCAGCAGCGGCTCCATGATGGAGTAACCGACCGTCATGCGCGGATCGAGCGAGGCGAACGGATCCTGAAAAATGAATTGAATGTCGCGCCGCAGATTGCGCAGCTCGGACTTCGGCAGTTCAGCCAGATTGCGACCGCCGAATTCGACGCTGCCGCCGCTCAGTTCGACCAGACGCAGCAAGGAACGGCCGGTGGTCGATTTGCCGCAGCCGGACTCGCCGACAATGGCCAGCGTCTCGCCGGCATACAGATCGAAGCTGACGCGCTCCACCGCGTGCACGCGCTGTTTGACGCGGCCGAAGATGCCGCTCTTGACGTCGAAACGGGTGGTCAGATCGCGTACCTTCAGAATCGGCTGGCGCTGCTGCGCGGCGATCTCGGCCTGGCCCTGCAATTCTTCAGCGATGCCTTCCGGCTTGGCTTCCGCCGCCACATCAATACCGAAGCGGCGCGGCACGTCGGTGCCCTTCATCGAACCCAGACGCGGCACCGCCGCCAGCAGGCTTTGCGTGTAAGGATGAACCGGTGCGGCGAAGATGCTGCGCACATCGTTTTCTTCCACCTTCTCGCCACGGCACATCACCACCACGCGATCGGCGACTTCAGCCACCACGCCCATGTCGTGGGTGATGAAGATCACGCCCATTTTCATTTCTTCCTGCAGCGCGCGGATCAGTTGCAGGATCTGCGCCTGAATCGTCACGTCCAATGCCGTGGTCGGCTCATCCGCGATCAGCAGCGATGGCCGGCAGGACAAGGCCATCGCGATCATCACGCGTTGCCGCATGCCGCCCGACAACTGGTGCGGGTGACGCCCCAGCACGCGCCTGGCCTCGGGAATGCGCACCATCTCCAGCATGCGCAGCGCCTCGGCCTGGGCCGCGCTGTGGCTCTTGTTCTGATGCAGACGGATCGATTCGGCGATCTGCTCGCCCACCGTGAACACCGGATTGAGCGAAGTCATCGGCTCCTGAAAGATCATCGCGATCTCGGCGCCGCGAATGCCGCGCATGGTTGAATTGCTGGCCTTGACCAGATCCAGAGTCTGACCGCTGCGGCGCTGGAACTGCATTTCGCCGCCGATGATGTGGCCGCCGCCATGCTCCACCAGACGCATCATGGCCAGCGAAGAAACCGACTTGCCGGAACCGGATTCGCCGACGATCGCCAGCGTTTCACCGGCCGCAACATGGAAAGACAGATCGCGCACGGCATCCACCGTCCGCTCCGAGGTAGCGAAGCGCACACTGAGATGCCTGACATCGATGACGTTTGATTGCTGCATGTGCTTCCTTCTGTCCTTCGCAGCCGCTAGCGGGCTGCTGCGCTGTTACGAATATTCAAATACTTCTCTGCTGATTCCGCTGCCCGGCTTGCAGCACTTGCTGCGGTCAATTTCACCTAAGGCGAAATTTGTGCCTGCCGGTGCAAATGGCCGAATCAGCGATAAATCTCGGTCACCGGCGCCAGTTCACCGCGACCGTAGCCGCGATACATGCCTTCGGTGTTGAACGGCAGGCAGACGTTGCCCTGCGCATCCACCGCGATCAGGCCGCCGCGACCACCGACCGCCGGCAGGATCTTCATCACGACCTTGGTAGCCGCAGTTTCCAGCGAATCGCCGGCATACGCCATGCGCGCTGCAACATCGTAGGCAGCCACGGTGCGGATGAAGGCTTCGCCGGTGCCGGTCGAGGAGATCGCTGCAGTGGAATTCGAGGCGTAGCAGCCGGCGCCGATAATCGGCGAATCGCCGACGCGACCGGGCTGCTTGTTGGTGATGCCGCCGGTGGACGTGGCCGCCGCCAGATTGCCGAAGCGATCCAGCGCCACGGCGCCGACGGTGCCGAATTTGGTGTCGGGATCGATCGGCGCTTTTTCCGCCTGCGCAGTCTTTTCAGTGAACGCCAGCGACGAGGCATCATGATCCAGCATCACGCCGGCCTGCCCACGCGCGCGCTGCCATTGTTCGTAACGGGCGTCGGTGTGGAAGTAATCAGGCTCGACGATGGCGAGCCCTTGTTCGCGCGCAAAATTTTCAGCGCCGACGCCGGCCAGCAGAATGTGATCGGTGTGTTCCATCACGCGTCGCGCCGCCAGTATCGGATTACGCAGGCAGGTCACACCGGCGACTGCGCCGGCTGCCAGCGTGGCGCCATCCATGACCGCGGCATCGAGCTCGAACTTGCCGGCGCGCGTCAATACCGCGCCCTTGCCGGCGTTGAACAGCGGGCAGTCTTCCAGCAGCCGTACCGCTTCGGTGACCGCTTCCAGCGCCGAGCCGCCGGCGTTGAGCACCGACTGGCCGGCGCTGACGATCTCGGCCAGCGCTGCGTGATATTTCGCTTCGTCTTCAGCCGTCAGGGAACCGCGCGCGATAGTGCCGGCGCCGCCGTGAATTGCAATGACCGGAGTATTCATTTTCTGTTCTGAACCTTTGTCTCTTTCGTTTCTTTTAGCTTGGCGGAGCCGCCGCCATGGCCGCGCTCCACCAATTGTTTCTTGCTCACCGCCTGCGCCGGCGGACGCATCTGCTGCTCCGGCAGATACAGCCAGGGCAGCACGAATTCGGCCATTTCCGATGCGGCCTGCACCGGCCGCCGCGCTCTGTGTGCCACAGCATCGCACAAAGCCTGAATCAGCATCAGCGCCGAGGCATCCGAGGTCGGCGACAGGCTGCGATCGGTGCGCACAAAAATCGTCACATCGGCCAGCGGCACCAGCGGCGAAGACGGCACATCGGTAATCGCCAGCACCTTGGCGCCCTTTTCCACCGCGCGCTGCGTCAGCCAGACGGTGTCCGACACATAGCGCGGAAACGCCATCGAAATCACCAGATCGCGGCTGTCGAGCTTGAAGAACTGACGCCCCGCCTGCGACGGCCCGCCGGGGTAGGCCGCCGAATTCACGGTGCGGCAATACGGCTCCAGCGCATGCGCCATCAAACCCGACAGATAGGCGCTGGCGCCGAAGCCGGTGATGAAGATGCGATCCGCCTTCAGGATCATATCGACCGCCTGCTCGCAGTGCTCCGGCACCAGCATCTGACGCGTGGCTTCGATGTTCAGAATATCGTTTTCCAGCGCACTCGCCATGATCTCGGCACTGCTGGCGGCGCGCTGCACTTCGCTGCGCAGCTTTTCCACCGGCGCCAGCGTCGAAGCGAAGTCCGCCACCAGCGCGGCGCGGAACGAGGCGTAACCGTCGAAACCCAGCGCATGCGCAAAACGGTTGGCAGTCGCCACCGACACGCCGGCCGCTTCCGACAGCTCATCAATGGTCATGGTGGCCGAGCGGAACGGATTGCCCAGCACGTAATCAGCCGCCTTGCGGTGCGATTTGGACAAGTCCGGATACAGCTTGCCCAGCATGCCGGCGATGGCGCCTGCGCCCTTGAGCGTACTGGATTTTGGTGACGGCATGGCTGATGTCATACGGACCCGTGGAAGCTGCAAAAATCGACTATGCTGAACTTTGCAGTGCACGTCGTACGAATGAATCGCACGCATCCCCACAAATGAAACTCACAATAAGTCGCGCTACTCTGCACGCTGCTGGCGTGCTTTTGTTTTAATGATCGACTGCCGGATGCTGGCCCCGAATCAGATCGCGCTGTGGCATCAGACAAAGCCATCAACAAGAATACGCGTCCGAACTTGCATCCTTATGAAAAATGTAAATATATTTTCATTTTTTTCCAAAGTAAAGGAAATATTCTTTCAAAAATCAAATAAGCAAATGCATGCACCAGACTTAGGCAAATGGAAGCAGGAATGCACTTTTATTGGTAGATTTTTTCTTGCATCGCACCAAAAATGAATTGGTGAGCAGCGCGGGTTCGGGCCGCAAATAATATTCAAACGGTGCAGATCCTGATCCACTCATCCACTCCGCCATCACACTTCAGCACCCCGCAAAACTCACGCCTCACCTGCGGACAGGAGTATCCTTGCGCGCTCAAGCCTTACGCATGCAAAGCAAGGTATTCAATCCCAGTCTCTAGCCAGGTCTCTGCCGCATCGCCATGAACATCCGCTTTCTCGAAACCTTCGTCTGGCTGGCCAAGCTGAAGAATTTCCGCCTGACCGCCGAGCGTCTGCACACCACCCAGGCCGCCGTTTCCAGCCGCATCGCCTCGCTCGAACAAGACTTCGGCGTGCGCCTGTTCGACCGCGGGGCGCGCGAAGTGGCGCTGACCACCGACGGCAGCAAGGCGCTGGTGTATGCCGAACGCATGGTCAAGCTGATGCGCGAGATGAAGGACGACATGTCCGACAAGCAGGTCTATGCCGGCGTGATTCGCATCGGCGTGATCGAGTCCATCGTGCATAGCTGGTTTCCGGATTTTCTGGGGCGCCTGCACAAGATGTTTCCGCGCCTGCAGATCGAGATCGCCAGCGACACCACGCTGCATCTGCGCGAGCAGTTCAGCAAGGGCAACCTCGATCTGGTGCTGCAGGCGGAGCCGGTCATCGGTCCGCAGGTCAGCAACATCGCGCTGTGCGAATTCCCGATGCGCTGGGTCGGCAGCCCCAAACTGGAGATCGGCAACGAAACCCTGACGCTGTCGGAACTGGCGGCGTTTCCGGTGGTGAGCTTCGCCCGCAACTCGGGGCCGCATGAAGTGATCGAGCGCCTGTTCTCCAACAGCGAACGCGGCGCGCTGCATATCAATTGCATCGCCTCGGTGGCGACCATGATCCGGCTGGCGACCGACGGCTTCGGCATTGCGGCGGTGCCTCCTGCCATCATCCAGCGCGAACTCAATGAAGAAACGCTGCATCTGCTGCGGGTCGATACCGAGTTCCCGGCGCTGACGCTGATCGCCTGTTTCCGCACCGATCACGACAACCCGCTGACCGAAACCGTGGCGCGCATCGCGCAGGAAACCGCCTCCGACTTCGCACTCAATTGGGGCCAGGAAATCGCGCGGCTGCCGACACATTTGTCGGGCGGCAAGACCGGGGCCGAAGAAAATACGCCGGACTGAGACTATCCGGATCGGCGGAGACAGACCGAGCCGAAAACGGCGCCGCCCGCGCCGCGCAAGGACTGGCGGGTCGATCTGAATATCAGGACCAGGCGCCGGCCGGGCAAGATCTGCGACGGCGAAGGGGCATCCCGGCAAGCCGCCGGCGAAGACTGCAAGCGGCACCACAATCGGGCAAAGGCGACCCACTTTTGCTCATAAGATTTTTCAATCATTTCTGTTCAGATTTTCTTGTTGGACAGCCCTCGCCCGTCTCCCCATACTGAATTTAAGCGAACAACGCTGGCCGCCTCTGCAATTTGCACGACACGCTCAACGGACCTTGCAACAGATTCGCTATAAATAATATCCGTCCGATCCGGCGCTTCCACGCTCCGCTACAAGAAGAACAGCCCGGATCGATTGCCCTGCTCAATGACCGCCCACGCCTGACCAGGGCGGCGCTGCGCACCGGCAATTGGTACATGCCGTACATGCCGTACATACGTACATCGACGCATCGACATATCAATATGAACGGTCGCCACAAGCAACCGCAACACACTCAGGAGGTATTCATGACTTATTCATCGTCCGCCACGCTCAAGCCGCTGGCCGGCGCCAGCGGCGCTTCATCCGTCAGCATGGAGCTGACTTATCGCAAGATCGCCTGGCGCCTGATTCCGTTTCTGGTGTTCCTGTTCGTGCTGGCCTGGATCGACCGCGTCAACGTCGGCTTCGCCAAACTGCAGATGCTGCAGGACCTGCAATTCTCGGAAGCCATCTATGGCCTCGGCGCCGGCATTTTCTTCATCGGCTATTTCCTGTTTGAGGTGCCGAGCAATCTGCTGCTGGAAAGAATCGGCGCACGCAAGACGCTGGCGCGCATCACCATTCTCTGGGGTCTGGCCTCGATGGCGATGGCCTATGTCACCACCCCGCTCAGCTTCTATGTGCTGCGCTTCATGCTGGGCGTGTTCGAAGCAGGTTTCTTCCCGGGCGTGGTGCTGTATCTGACCTATTGGTTCCCGGCTGAACGCCGCGCGCGCGTCAATGGTCTGTTCATGACTTCGTTCGCGATTGCCGGCGCTGTCGGCGGCCCGATTGCCGGCCTCATCATGAGCAGCATGGAAGGCGTCGGCCATCTGGCCAACTGGCAGTGGCTGTTCATTCTGGAAGGGATTCCTTCGCTGATCGCCGGCGTGTTCGTGCTGATGTATCTGCCGGAAAAACCAGCCAATGCCAAATGGCTCAGCGAAGCTGAAAAGAATGCCGTGACGCAGGCGCTGGTGGCTGAAAACACTGCCGCCGGCAAGCACCTGTCGTTCAAGGATGCCTGTGCCAACTACCGCGTCTGGATCTGCGCGGCGGTGTACTTCTGCGTGGTCAGCGGCAATGCCACCATCGCCTTCTGGACGCCGTCGATCATCAAGGAAATCGGCATCAAGGGTAATCTGCAGATCGGCCTGATCTCGGCCATCCCCTTCATCGCCGGCACCCTGGCCATGATCTGGAACGGTATCCACTCCGACAAGACCGGCGAACGCCGCATGCACTGTGCCATCGCCACGCTGATCGCCAGCGCCGGCCTGATCATGACCGGCCTGACGCTGGGCAATGCCACCGCCGCTCTGTGCGCACTGACGCTGGCCGCCATCGGCATCCTCGCCGCGTTCCCGGTGTTCTGGTCGCTGCCGGCCGCCTTTCTGGCCGGCACCGCAGCCGCCGGCGGCATTGCGCTGATCAATTCGATCGGCAATCTGGCCGGCTTCGTCGCGCCTTACCTGATCGGCTCACTCAAGACCTCCACCGGCTCGCTATCTTCCGGCCTGTACTTCGTCGCCGCGCTGGAATTCGCCGCCAGCTTCCTGGTGGTGCTGTTCTTCAAAAAGTCCCGATAAAAGTCCGGATAACTGCGGGCATGGCATGGGCGGCAGTCTTCACAAGGCGCCACCCGGCCATAGATACAGACGGCAATCGCAACAAGGGCTTCACCCCTATTAAGAATTAAGGAACTGGTTTCATGAAGATCTCATTTTTGACAGATGACGCAGCCCAACCCACGCTCAACGTCGACATCCATACCCTGATCATCGCCGGCTGGGCCGGGCGCGACATGGCCGCCATCGAACATCACATCGAAGAACTGGAAGCGCTGGGCATTTCGCGTCCGAGCGCAGTGCCGCTGTATTACCGCGTCTCCAGCAATCAGCTGACGCAGGATGCGAACGTGCAGGTGCTGGGCGGCGAATCCTCGGGCGAAGTCGAAACCTTCGTCTTCAATGCCGGCGGCGAACTGTATGTCAGCATCGCCTCCGACCATACTGACCGCAAGCTGGAAGCGCACAGCGTGGCCTTTTCCAAGCAGGCTTGCGTGAAGCCCGTGGCTTCGTCGGCCTGGAAACTGAGCGAGGTGGCCGAGTATTGGGATGAACTGGTGATCCGTTCCTGGATCATCGAAAACGGCATCAGCGTGCTGTACCAGGAAGGCACACTGGCCAGCCTGCGCACACCTCAGGATCTGATCGCCGGCTTCACCAAGGGTGAAGTCACGCTGCCGGAAGGCTGCGGCATGACCTGCGGCACGGTCGGCGCCATCGGCGGCATCCGCCCGGCGACCTCGTTCACGATGGAACTGTTCGACCCGCGCCGCCAGCGTTCGCTGCGTCACAGCTATGTGACCGAGACCCTGGCTGAAGTGGCCTGAGGTCTCAAGCTTCGACACGCCTGGAGACTGTCGCCGGCGTCCCGGCTTTATGCAGGACGACGGCGACCGCATCGAGCTTCGCGCACTTGCCACAACGATGCGATACTCTCTCCTCCCCCATTGACTGCACCTGAATCCATATCAACATGTATCCCAGACTGTCCCAACTCGCCGCCGATCTCGACGCCGGCCGCACCACTTCCGCTGAACTGACCGAACAGGCGCTGGCAAAGATCACCGATGCCGGCGGTGAAGGCGCACGCGTCTTCACCAAGGTCTATGCAGATCAGGCGCGCGCCGCCGCACAGGCCTCCGATGCGCTGCGCAAGGCCGGTCTGCAACGCTCGGCCATCGACGGCCTGCCGGTTTCGGTCAAGGATCTGTTCGACGTCGCCGGCGATACCACGCAGGCCGGCTCGGTGGTGCTGCGCGGCAAACCTGCCGCCACCGAACATGCGACCGTGGTCAAGCGCCTGCTGGCAGCCGGCGCGGTGATCATCGGCCGCACCAACATGACGGAATTCGCCTACTCCGGCCTCGGCATCAATCCGCATTACGGCACGCCGCGCAATCCATGGCAGCGCGAGATCGACGGCGGCCGCATTCCGGGCGGTTCTTCTTCCGGCGCGGCGATTTCGGTGACTGACGGCATGGCGGCAGCCGCCATCGGTTCCGACACCGGCGGTTCGGTGCGCATTCCTTCTGCGCTGTGCGGGCTGACCGGCTTCAAGCCGACCGCGCGCCGGGTCGACATGCGCGGCGTGCTGCCGCTGTCGCTCAATCTGGACTCCATCGGCCCGCTCGCACCCAGCGTGCGCTGCTGCGCGTTGCTCGATGCAGTGCTGGCCGGTGAAGAATTCGATCTGCCGGCGCCGATGCCGCTGCGGGGTCTGCGCCTGCTGGCGCCCACCAACATCGTGCTGGACGGCATGGATGCACAGGTCGCCGCCGCCTATGAAAAGGCGCGCAACAAACTGCTCGCCGCCGGCGCCATCATCGACGATCAGAAAGTCGCGGCCTTCGACCGGCTGGCAGCGATCAATGCCAAGGGCGGCTTCAATGCCGCCGAAGCCTATACCTGGCATCGCGCCCTGATTGCCGAAGCCAAGGACGCCTACGACCAGCGCGTGGTGTCGCGCATTCTGCGCGGCAAGGACATGAGCGCCTCCGACCTGCTGGACGTGATCAATGCGCGTGGGCAATGGATCGCCGAAGTCGAGCAGCAACTGGCCGGCTACGACGCCATGCTGATGCCGACCGTGCCGCTGGTGGCGCCGCGCATCGCCGATCTGCAAGCCAGCGACGAAGCCTACTTCGGCGCCAACGGTCTGATGCTGCGCAATCCTACCTTCATCAACTTCCTCGACGGCTGTGCGCTGTCGCTGCCCTGCCATGCCGCCGGCGATGCGCCGGTGGGCCTGAGCATCGCGGCCAAGGCCGGCGACGACAAGCGTCTGCTGGCCATCGGTCTGGCGGTGGAGGCGCTGCTGGCGAACTGAACAGCAAGCTGCGGCAAATAAAAAAGGGAGCGTACCGTGCAGGTTCGCTCCCTTTTCATTTGTATTGTCGCTTTGTCATTCAGACAGCGGCAATGGTGCATCGCATGGCGCGAAGACCTCGGCCGCTCAACCCGGCCACCTTGAAATTCTTCGCCACTGCCCTATGTCATGACTAAACGGAGCGCTTCTTGCGCAGCCTGGCCGCACCGTTCAAGGCAATTCGGCAGGGCTTCAAACTGTCGGGAGACGACTCCATGTACACTTGCCCGATTGCAACGAGCAGCTAAAATTACGGCAGATCCGAATCTGGCCGCGTTTTATCACTAAAATACAAACCCTTCAGCGCCCTGCGCGTTTCATCGTTAATTTTCTTCCTGCATGGCAACTAAAAAAACATCCCCGTCCGATTACAGTGAATCATCGATCCGCGTCCTCAAGGGCCTGGAGCCGGTCAAGCAGCGTCCGGGCATGTATACCCGCACCGAAAATCCGCTGCACATCATTCAGGAAGTCATCGACAACGCCTCCGACGAAGCGCTGGGCGGTCACGGCAAGACCATCATCGTCACGCTCAATGCCGACGGCAGCGTCAGCGTCGAGGACGACGGCCGCGGCATTCCGGTCGGCCTGCACCCTGAAGAAAAGGTGCCGACCGTCGAAATCGTCTTCACCCGGCTGCATGCGGGCGGCAAATTCGACAAGGGTTCGGGCGGCGCCTATGCATTTTCGGGCGGCCTGCACGGCGTCGGCGTCTCGGTCACCAATGCCTTGGCGACGCGCCTGGAAATCACGGTCTGGCGCAAGGATGATCAGGGCCGCGGCGTGCACCAGCTGGCATTTGCCGATGGCGATCTGATCGAAAAACTGAGCTCACGTGCGGCCGGCTCGGGCGACAAGAAATCCGGCACCCGCGTTACCGTGTGGCCCAACCCCAAGTACTTCGACTCGCCGGTGATTCCGCAACAGGAACTGCAACGTTTGCTGCGCTCCAAGGCAGTGCTGTTGCCGGGCGTGAAGGTCACGCTGATCAACGCCAAGAGCGGCGACAGCCAGACCTGGCAATACGATCAGGGCCTGCGCGGCTATCTGCAGGAAATGCTGGCGCAGTCCTCCAGCAGCGAACCGCTGATTCCGCTGTTTGAAGGCGAGCAATATGCCGGCAAGGATGCCGAAGGTTTCGCCGAAGGCGAAGGCGCGGCCTGGGTGGTGGCATGGACCGAAGACGGCAATGCGGTGCGCGAGTCTTACGTCAACCTGATCCCGACCTCCAACGGCGGCACCCATGAATCGGGCCTGCGTGAAGGCTTGTTCTCGGCCGTGAAGAGTTTTGTCGAAATGCACTCGCTGCTGCCCAAGGGCGTCAAGCTGCTGGCCGAAGACGTGTTTGCGCGCGTGTCCTTCGTGCTGTCGGCCAAGGTGCTGGACCCGCAATTCCAGGGCCAGATCAAGGAGCGCCTGAACTCGCGCGATGCGGTTCGGCTGGTGTCCACCTTCTCGCGTCCGGCGCTGGAGCTGTGGCTGAACCAGCACGTCGAATACGGCAAGAAGCTGGCCGAACTGGTGATCAAGCAGGCGCAGAGCCGTCTGCGTTCGGCACAGAAAGTCGAAAAGAAAAAATCCTCCGGCGTGGCGGTGTTGCCGGGCAAGCTGACCGATTGCGAATCCAGCGACATCAGCCGCAACGAACTGTTTCTGGTCGAGGGCGACTCCGCCGGCGGCTCCGCCAAGATGGGCCGCGACAAGGAATTCCAGGCCATCCTGCCGCTGCGCGGCAAGGTGCTCAATGCCTGGGAAACCGAACGCGACCGCCTGTTTGCCAACAATGAAATTCACGACATCGCAGTGGCCATCGGCGTCGATCCGCACGGCGCCAGCGACACGCCGGATATCTCCGGTCTGCGCTACGGCAAGATCTGCATCCTGTCCGATGCGGACGTCGACGGTTCACACATTCAGGTGCTGCTGCTGACCTTGTTCTTCAAGCATTTCCCCAAGCTGATCGACAACGGCAACATCTGCGTCGCACGGCCGCCGCTGTATCGCGTCGATGCGCCCGCGCGCGGCAAGAAACCGGTGCAGAAGCTGTATGCGCTGGACGACGGCGAGCTGGAAGCGATCGAAGACAAGCTGCGCAAGGACGGCCTGAAGGAAGGCGCCTGGAGCATCTCGCGTTTCAAAGGCCTGGGTGAGATGAATGCCGAGCAATTGTGGGAAACCACCATGAATCCGGACACCCGCCGTCTGTTGCCGATCGGCCTGGGCGAACCGGGGCAGGAAGCTTCGGAAGCGCGCTTCACCATGCTCATGGGCAAAGGCGAAGCCTCATCGCGCCGCGCCTGGATTGAAGAGCACGGCAACGAAGCCGAAGCGGATATCTGACATGCCCGCCATGGCGCCACGCTGCACGCTGACCAGGCTGAATAAGCTGACCGGCACCCTGATGCTGGGTGTCGGTTTGCAGCTGTGCGTGCCGCCGGTGCTGGCCCAGCGTCTGGTCACCTACACCGATGCCGATGGCGTGTCGCATACCCATGCGCAAACGGACAACGAACCCAGCACCGACAACAAGAGCATCGTCTATCGCTACACCGATGCGGACGGCGTGTCGCACTTCTATGCCGAAAGGGTGGAAAATCGCGACAAGCTGCTGGCCAGCAGTGCCGCCACGCTGAACCATCCGGGCAGCAAGCAGGCCGGCGCCACCGAAGCCGATCCGCCATTCGTGCGGACCATGATGGCGCATCCGGATGCGCGCAAGTACGACGGCTTGCTGACGCAAGCCTCGGGCGAATTCGGCGTGGATGCCGCTCTGCTGAAGGCGGTGATGACAGCCGAATCGGGCTTCAACGCTGGCGCGGTCTCGAACAAGGGCGCGGTTGGCCTGATGCAGGTGATGCCGGCCACGGCCGAACGCTACGGCCTGCAGGGCGACCGCCGCAAGAGCCTGAATCAGAAGCTGAGCGATCCAAAAATCAACATCCGCCTGGCGGCCCGCTACCTGCGCGACCTGATGGCCATGTTCCCGCAACGCGCCGAGCTGGCGATCGCCTCCTACAATGCGGGCGAAGGCGCGGTGCAGAAGTACGGCAACAAGATTCCGCCCTATCCCGAAACCCAGGGCTATGTGCGGCTGGTCTCGCGCTTTTACCAGCTCTATCGGCCGGGCGGCGCCGTCGATGTCGCCGGCGCAGATCGCACGGGCCCGGCCGGCAACAACAAATCGCGGCTGCAGGTCACGCTGCCGCCGCACAGGCCAAATATGCCGGCGCCAGAGATCGCCGGCACTAGCACCACATTGAACGATCAACACGATTAACCAAGTACGCAACGAAAACACTGCTCCATGACCGAACAAGCCAACCTGTTTGACCAGACCCCGCCACCGCCGGAAGGCGAATCGCTGACGCTGTCGACCTTCGCCGAACGCGCTTATCTGGACTACGCCATTTCGGTGGTCAAGGGCCGCGCCCTGCCCGACGTCGCGGACGGCCAGAAGCCGGTGCAGCGCCGCATCCTGTACGCGATGAATGAGCTGGGCCTGAACGCCACCGCCAAGCCGCGCAAATCGGCCGCCGTGGTCGGCGACGTGCTGGGTAAATTGCATCCGCACGGCGACCAGTCGGTGTACGACGCGCTGGTGCGCATGGCCCAGGACTTTTCGCTGCGCTATCCGCTGATCGACGGCCAGGGCAACTTCGGCTCGCGCGACGGCGACGGCGCGGCGGCGATGCGCTACACCGAAGCACGCCTGACGCCGATCAGCAAACTGCTGCTCGATGAAATCGACATGGGCACCGTGGATTTCCAGCCCAACTACGATGGTTCGACCGAAGAACCCAGGCTGCTGCCGGCGCGCCTGCCCTTCCTGCTGCTCAACGGCGCCTCCGGCATCGCGGTCGGCATGGCGACTGAAATCCCGTCGCACAATCTGAATGAAGTGGCGCGCGCAGCAGTCGCGATGATACGCAATCCCAGGATCGAGCATGCCGAGCTGATGACGCACATCACCGGCCCTGATTTCCCGGGCGGCGGTCAGATCATCACTTCGCAGGCGACCATCTCCGAGATGTATCAGAGCGGGCGCGGCAGCCTCAAGGTGCGCGCGCGCTGGAAGATCGAAGACCTGGCGCGCGGCCAGTGGCAGGCGGTGATTACCGAGCTGCCGCCGGGCGTGTCCTCGCAAAAGGTATTGGAAGAAATCGAAGAGCTGACCAACCCCAAGATCAAGCTCGGCAAGAAGACCCTGACGCCGGAACAGCAGACCCAGAAGCAAAGCATTCTGGCGCTGCTCGACACCGTGCGCGACGAATCCGGGCGCGAAGCGCCGGTGCGTCTGGTGTTCGAACCCAAGTCCAAGAATCAGGACCAGACCGAGTTCATGCACACGCTGCTGGCGCAGACTTCGCTGGAAACCAGCGCCTCGATCAATCTGGTGATGATAGGCGGCGATGGCCGCCCGCGTCAGAAGGGCCTGGGCGATATCCTGCGCGAGTGGATCGACTTCCGCTTCACCACCATCACCCGCCGCACCCAGTTCCGCCTGCAAAAGGTCAATGACCGCATCCATATTCTGGAAGGCCGTGAAGCGGTACTGCTCAATATCGACAAGGTGATCAAGATCATCCGCGAGTCGGATGAACCCAAGCCCGCGCTGATGGATGCCTTCAAGCTGTCCGACCGCCAGGCTGAAGACATTCTTGAAATCCGCCTGCGTCAGCTGGCGCGTCTGGAAGCGATCAAGATTCAGCAAGAGCTGGCCGAACTGCGGGGCGAAAAAACTTCGCTGCAGGATCTGCTGGACAATCCCGCCTCGATGAAGCGTCTGGTGATCAAGGAAATCGAAGCCGACGCCAAGCAGTTCGGCGATGCCCGCCGCACCATCATCGAAGCGGCAGAACGCGCCGTGGTGGAACAGCGCGTGATCGATGAACCGGTCACCGTCATCATTTCGCAAAAGGGCTGGGTGCGTGCCCGCACCGGCCACGGCCACGATGCCGCGCAATTCACCTTCAAGGCCGGCGACGGCCTGTACGGCGCCTTCGAGTGCCGCACGGTGGACAACATGCTGGCCTTCGGCTCCAACGGCCGGGTCTACACCATCGCCGTCAACGCCCTGCCCAATGCCCGCGGCGACGGTATCCCGGTCACCACATTGGTGGAGCTGGCCAGCGGCAGCAACATCCTGCATTACTTCGCCGGCCCCGCCGACACCGCCCTGCTGCTGGCCTCCGACACCGGCCTCGGTTTCATGGCCAAGGCCAGCGACATGTTCGGCCGCGTCAAGGGCGGCAAGAGCTTCTTCACGCTGGACGAAGGCGCCACCCCGCTGGCCCCGCGCGTGATCGCCGCCGAAGCCGGCGCCGTGGCCTGCCTGTCGCAGCAGGGCCGGCTGCTGGTATTCGGCCTGGACGAAATGAAAACGCTGTCGTCCGGCGGCCGCGGCGTGATCCTGATGGAGCTGGAGAAAAACGAGAAGCTACTGGCGGCGCAAGCCATCAGCCAGCGCGGCGTGATCGTCTCCGGCATCGGCCGCGGCGGCAAGGCGCAGGACGTAGCCCTGTCCGCCAGCGCCCTCGCCCCGCACATCGGCAAACGCGCGCGCAAGGGCAAGGCGCTGGAATCGAAACTGAAGGCAAATGCCTTGACGGCTCAGAGCTGATGAAAAAGCCGCAGAAACCCGGCGGCTGATATTGCGATACTGCAGCAGGCCTGAAAAGAAAAGCCGGCATCCCTTCAACGGGACGCCGGCTTTTTCTATCGTGCTGAACTGACTCTTCTCAGTTCAGTTGAGCTGACCTCCGCGTAGCAATGCGTTATCGCAATGCCGCGCAAGCAAATCAATGTTGAGCGCCGCTGCGCCACATCACCAGCAAGGCCGCCACACAGGCCAGCGCGCCTGCCATGAAAGCCGATGGATAACCGTAAAGCCCGATGACCACGCCGACGATGGGCCCGGTCAGGCCGGCCGCGACATCAACAAAGGCCATGAAGCTGGCCACCGCCAGTCCGCGCGAATGCGCCGGCACATTGGCCATCGCCTGCAAGCCCATGGAAGGAAATACCAGCGAGAAGCCGATGCCGGTCAGCACTGCGCCCGCCAGCGCCATCGTCGGATCGTGCGCCAGCCACAGCAGCAACTGACCGCAAAACTCAATGGCCACCGATACCGCGCCGACCTTGCGGCCGCCGAGACGATCGGGCAGATGCGCGAACAGCAGACGCACGCCGATGAAGCCGACCGAAAAGCCGAAGATGGCATTGCCTGCCCCATCCCAGTTGTGGGTCTTGTATAGCAGTACCAGAAAACTGGAGAGAATGGCAAACGGCATCGAGCTGAGCGCGGCCGCCATGCCGAAACGCCAGATCAGACTCATCACGGCGCGGAACGGCAAACCTTCGGTATGACCGCGCACCACCGCCAGCGCGCCCAGCATGCTGGCAATCGCGAGACCGATCAGGGGTAAGGCGATGGTGCTCCAGGCGATACCTGAGAAACCGTAGCGCTGCTGAATCAACACGCCGAGCAGGCCGCCGACGCCGAGCGCCGCGAACATGGCGATGCCCTGCCATGCCATCACCTTGCTGGTGCGCGGCACGCCGACGCGGCCTATGCCCCAGGTCATGGCGCCGGTCAGGAACAGGCTTTCGGCCGGGCCCATCAATAGCCGGCCGGCGATCAGCACGATCAGACTCCAGAGCGGGTCTGCGATCCAGGTCGAGGCGAGATAGATGAAGCCGGCACAGGAAGCCAGCGGCAGGCCGATGCAGACCGCGCGCTTGGGCCCGAAGCGGTCGCTGTAGGAGCCGGAAAACTTGCGTGTCAGAATGGTCGAGAACGACTGGATGCCGACCACCCAGCCGACGATCAGCGCGCTGTAACCGAGCACGCCGTTGACGTGCAGCGGCAAGGCCGAGAGCGGAATGCCGATGGATAGGAAGCCGGTGAAGATGATCGCCACCAGCGGCAGCAGACTACGTGCCGTCGAGCGTTCGGTGGTGGAAGGATGAGTGCTGGTGGTCATGCGGCGCGTCCTGTCTGAATCTGGAACGGCAAGCCGGCGCTGTCATCGCAGCGGCATTCATGCAGACTCATGTCGCCTTGCGCGCGCCGTGTTTGCGGAGCTCATTTCTCTCAGCCTGGCCCGGAGAATTCTGCGGCGATTATACGCAGCTTTCCCACCCGCATTTATGCATGCTGTTTATGGTCGTCATTCATGGCGACGATGCGCAGGCTTGCCTGATCTGCAACATGGCAAGAGCATCGAGCCAAGTCCGGCAACGCAAAAAGGCCCGCCGGATGGCGGGCCTTTGAGCACCGGCGCGGCGCTGATGTCGCGCCCCGCTTTTACTACGCCTCTACTGCGATTGCCTCATGCCGTGAACAGCTCAGGCAGCGGCGCGTTCCAGACGCTGCACATTGCTGTCGAAGGCGCCGATTTCGATCTTGCGTGGTTTCAGTGCTTCAGGCACTTCGCGCACCAGCTCGATATTCAAGAGGCCGTTTTCCATTTGCGCGCCGACCACCTTGATGTGATTGGCCAGCTGGAAGCGTTGCTCGAAATCACGCGCGGCGATGCCGCGATGCAGGAAGTTGGTTTGCTGATCTTCCTTCTGTTTGCGGCCGACGATTTTCAGGGTGTCGTTTTCAGTTTCGATTTCGATTTCACTGCGGGCGAAACCGGCCACGGCCATGGTGATGCGGTACTTGTCTTCGGCCACCAGCTCGATGTTGTATGGCGGGTAGCTCGGTTGCGATTCTGCACGTTGCGCACTGTCGAACAATTGGGCCAGACGGTCAAAGCCGATGGCGGAACGGTACAGGGGAGAGAAGTCGTAGGAACGCATGAAAATATCCTTTCAAATTTAAGCGATAAGTTTTCGCAGACCTCGCGTTTGAGCATCTGCTGTTACCGATATACGGATACGATTTTCTATTTCAAGAGATTTTTTTCAATCTTTTTGATGCGCTTTCCAGAGCTGATTTTCTCTCCGTCAATTTGATTCAGACCCCTTGAATTCCTCAGCCTCAGCCCATATGGAGATGCGTCTGCGATTTAACAACAGGCCCTTCCAGCATGCCCTCCCGCCACTTTTTCGGGTTCTTCTGCGCGCACCTCTTACAGGCGACGTTCGCGGAAATAAGCCTGCAATTCCTGACCGGCCCGCGCCCCTTCCATCTCGGCAACTCCCACACCACCCGCCAATCCTTCCATGCTGAAAAACCGGATATCTTGCAGCCCTATGGTTGCCAGCGCGAGCTTCAGATACGGCCTCAGGAAATCCGGCTGGCGACTCGTCTCACCTGAAAATCTGCCACCGGATGCAATCGCCACAAACACCGGGCGGTCGCGCAGCAGCCCGAGCTTGCCGTCCGGCGTAATAGCGAAACTGCGCCGCACGCGCACCACATGATCGATCCAGGCCTTGAGCGATGAAGGCACGGTGTAGTTGTGCATGGGTGTAGCGATCACCACGCAATCGGCGGCCTCCAGTTCACGGATCAACAGTTCGGAGCGTTGCAGCGCGTTGAGCTGTTGCATGGCATTTTCACAAGCAGCATTGCCGCCTGCTTCCGATTCTTCCGATTCTTCCGATGCCTCGGGCGATCCCAGCGATACAGCGTATTCGCTATCCACATGCGGCAGCGCATCCTTCCATAAAGCGCGTTCGCGTACCTCGGCCCCTGCGTATTTTTGCTGGGTCTGCAAACATGCAATGATGCTTTGCGAGAGGCGATAGCTGTCCGATTCCAGCCCTCGCGGACTGGTGCTGATGTGCAAAATATTCATTCAGGTTTTTCCATATTGACGATGACTTGAGCGCACACCGCATTCCCGATTTGGCAACGTGTCTTATTGATCCAGTTGCTTGCCGAAACGCATGGAGCTGCTCAGCAAGCCCTGCCGAAAATAGAAGCGCTGCGCCAGGGCATTCGACAAGCCGGTGTCCAGCACCAGACGACGGCAAGCGGCCGCGCGCGCCAGAATCGTCAAGGCATCCAGCAGCCGTGCGCCCCAGCGCTGCCCGCGTGCGTGCTCAGCGCTGATCAGATCGTCCACGTAGAGAAATTTTCCGTACACCAGATTTTCCTGCAGCCGATAGCCGGCAATGGCGACCACCTCGCCGCCCTCCCAGGCCGCCAGCATGCGATAGCTGTCGGCAGCCATGCGCGTGATGCGCTGCATGAAGTCGGCTTCGTTCTCAAGATGTGGCCGCAGCTGCTTCATGACGGCATAACAGGCGCGCTGTTCGGCTTCGCTGTCGGCGTGCCGCAGGGCAAGATCGGCGATGGTTTCGCGCGCGGCGATAGCGCGCTCCGGCAAACTGTTTTGTTGCATGATGCATTTCCTCCGATTGTCTCGAGGGGTTTATCCTAGCGAGTCAATGGCATAATCATCAGAGCCAAGAAATGACATAAAGACTGGGCCATGAAAAAATCAGACATGCATGCATTGCCGCCGCTCGACCCTGGCGCCGCCGAACCGTTCTACCGGCAGATTTATCTGCGTTTCCGGCACGCAATTGCCGAAGGTCTGCTCAAGCCGGGCGAGCGTATTCCGGCGGCGCGCACGCTGGCCGAAGAGCTCGGTCTGGCGCGCGGCACGGTGGAGGCGGCCTATGCCCTGCTCAATGCCGAAGGCTATGTTGAAACACGCGGTCAGGCCGGTACCGTGGTCACCCCGGGACTCAAACCCGACTCGGCGGCCCTGCCCGCTGCAAGACCCGCGTCATCAAGACCCGCAGCCTCAAATGCCGTCTCAAGAAACACAGGAACATCGACAAAGCCGGCCTCGATATTGCTGCCGCCGCTCAGGCCGTTTCAGTTGGGCGTGCCTGCGCTGGATGCCTTCCCGCGCAAGATCTGGGCACGGCTGGCGGCGCGCGCGGTCAGGGCCACGCAGATTCCCGACATGATGTATCCGCAGGTATTTGGGCAGCAGGCGCTGCGGGTGCAGATCGCGCGTTATCTGCAACTCTCGCGCGGCATCGTCTGCGCGCCGGAACAGGTGTTCGTCACCTCAGGTTATCGCGACAGTCTGGCGCTGGTCGCGCGCGCCTTGCTCAACAGCGGCGATCAGGTATGGATAGAGGATCCATGCTACCAGCCTAGCGCCGATCTGCTGCACATGGCCGGTATGCGTCTGGCGCCGATACCGGTAGATGGCGAGGGTCTGCAGGTCGGACAAGGACTGCAGCTGGCGCCCAGAGCGCGTGCTGCAGTGGTCACGCCGGCGCATCAGAGTCCGCTCTGTGTCTCGCTCTCGCTCCCGCGTCGCATGGCCTTGCTGGACTGGGCCGCGCGCAATCGCAGCTGGATTGTGGAGGACGATTACGACGGCGAATACCGCTATGTGGGCCGCCCGCTGCCGGCGCTCAAGAGTCTGGACCGGGCTGATCGCGTGCTGTATTCCGGCACCTTCAGCAAGGTGCTGTTTCCGGCGATACAACTGGCGTATCTGGTGGTCCCGCTGTCGCAGGTGACGCGCTTCGAAGAAGTCAGACGCGCCTTCGGCACGGGACAGCCGGCGCTGATGCAAAGCATCGTCAGCGAATTCATGGCCGAGGGTCATTTCGCCCGCCACATCCATCGTATGCGCAAACTCTACGCCGAGCGGCGCGAGATCGCTGCAGACGGGCTGGGCGCGGTGCTGGGCAAGCAGGTGCAGATCGAAGCCCAGCCGGGCGGCATGCACCTGATCATGCGGCTGCGCGGCCGTCGTTCGGATCGTGCACTGGCGGCGCGTATGCATGAAGACGGCATGTATGGTCACAGCATGGCGCAGCGCCTGCATCAGGCCGCGCAGCCGCCGGCGCTGCTGCTGGGCTTCACCAATATCGATACCGCGCGCAAGGCGCAGGAGCTGGGAAAGCGCTTGCTGGCGCTGCTGTGACAACGACGATGCACCCCATGATCATGGCCCAGTAGAAAATCGTGGTCTTGGCACTTCCCGATTAGGCCAAGCGCTTGCATGATGAGGGCTCTGTATCGCCGTATTTACCCCACATTCACTCTCTTCCAGAGGCTGTCATGAGCAAACGTTTCGATATTTTCAAGCACGCCCCCGCCGCCTATCAATCGCTGATCGCGATCAAGACCTATCTGCAGGATTGCAGCCTGCCGCATGCGCTGGTGGATCTGGTCAATCTGCGCATCTCCCAGATCAACGGCTGCGCCTTCTGCATCGACATGCATTCGCGCGATTTGCTGAAGCACGGCATGAAAGTCGACAAGCTGGTGCTGGTGCCGGTCTGGCGCGAAGCCGCCGAGCTGTTCGACGCCCGCGAGCGCGCCGCGCTGGCCTGGGCTGAAGTGGTGACGCGGGTCGCCGAAACCGATGTGCCGGACGCCGACTACGCAGCCGTCTCGGCGCAGTTCAGTGAAAAGGAAATATCGGATCTGACCATGGCCGTCTCGCTGATGAACGCCTTCAACCGTATCGGCGTCAGCGCGCGTCTGGTGCCGGCCGCCGTCAGTCAATAAGCGGATTCAGGCCGCCTTCAGGGCCGCCACCAGCGTGCGCAACACTTCGCGGCAGCGCGTCTCCTGCAGGGTGGAATGCAGCACGATCTGGGCCAGCGGCAAGGGCGGCAAGCCTAGCCTGGCGCCGATCTCGATGACGTCCGGCGGCGCCGTGCGATGCAGCAAGGCGGACACCGCCAGCCCGGCGCTGACCGCAGCGCCGACGGCGTGAATGCCGCCGCCGATGAACACTTCCATCCACGGTATGCCGGAGTCATCCAGCCGCCGCAAGGCGAGGTCGCGGATCTTGCAGGAAGTGGAGAAGGTCGCCACGCGCAAGGTATCGCCGGCCCGATATTGCCACTGCGGCGCGGCGAACCAGCCTATCTTTTCTTCCATCACCAGTTCGCCGTCGTTGTCTTGCGGTTCGCGCCGCACGATGGCGGCATCCAGCTCGCCGCGCTCGTATTGCTGCATGACCTCGCGTGAAGGCGCGATCCTGACTTCGATCACGACACCCGGATCGTAGCTGTTGACCTGCGACAGCACGCCGGCGAATCCTATGCCGGCGACATGATCGCTGATGCCGACCGAAAAGCGCCCGCCCTCCTGCTGCAGCTGGCCCATTGCACGATCATGCGCGGCCAGCAAGTCGCGCGCCGCCGGCAGGAATTGCTGGCCGTCGGACGACAGCCGCACCAGACGCGGCGTGCGTTCCAGCAGACGCCGGCCGAGGCGCTGCTCCAGCCGTTTGAGCTTGAGGCTGATGGCCGACTGCGTACTGTCCAGCGCTTCCGCCGCGCGCGTAAAACTCTGCAGATCGGCCACCAGCACGAAGGCTTGAATCGCATCCAGATCGAGCGGTCTTTGCATGGGCTTTCCTCCAGGCATGCATCAATCATTTCAATAAATCATTACTGAAATACTTGAAGATGCGTTTTAAAAATGATTGAGAGATCGTAGCATGGACTCAGGCGCTGGGACATGCAGTGCCGGAAACACCGCCATCCAACCATCAGATCCATCCTTGAAGGAGAAAAATCATGCCCCTGGTCCGAGTCTCCATGCTGCGCGGCAAACCGCCCGCCTACCGCGCCGCCATTCTGGACAACATTTACGAGGCGCTGCGCGACAGCTTCAACGTGCCGGAAGACGATCGTTTCATGGTGCTGAGCCAACACGATCCCGAAGAGCTGGTGTTCAGCCGCAGCTACATGAACATCCAGCGCTCGGACGACTTCGTGCTGATCCAGCTCACCGTCAGCAACACCCGCAGCCAGGAACAGAAGCAGGCGCTGTACCGGCGCATTGTGGAACGCCTGGGCGCCGATCCCGGCATCCGCCCCGAAGACGTCATGATCAGCCTGGTGGAAGGCGACAAGGGCAACTGGTCATTCGGGCATGGAGTGGCGCAATACGTGGTCTGATCGCGATTTCCAGGGCGGACGAAACTGATAGGATGGCAAACATTATTATTTTCAATTGCAGCACGCAGCTTGCCATTTTTTCATGCCAGCGCCTGCCCGCCTTCTTTCATGCGAACCCGCTTAAGCGCCCCCTCCGGCTCAACTTCCGCTTCCGCCTCAGCCTTGTCGCGCACGCGTCTTCATCAGGCACGACTGCGCGCGCTGGCCTGCGCCACGCTTGCCACACTGTTACTGCTGGGCGGCTGTTCCTCCAGTAAATACTACGATCCGAGCAAGTCCAATCGCACACCGGATGGCTTCCGCAACAACTACCAGCAGGAGCCGCGCGCGTCGTTCTGGAAATGGCAATGGGAGCGCCTGACGCAGGGCTTGCCCAAACCGCCGGCCAATCATTATGAGTTCGAGATGGTGCGGCCCGATTTCGAATGGCTGAAGGACAATCGCACCGTCAACAGCGCGACGTGGATCGGGCATGCCACTGCCCTGCTGCAGATCGGCAACAAGAATGTGCTGACCGATCCGATGTTCTCCGAACGCGCGTCGCCGTTTTCTTTCGTCGGGCCCAAGCGCAAGGCGCCGCTGCCTGCCGTCATCTCACAATTGCCGCATATCGACATCGTGGTGATTTCACACAACCATTACGACCATCTGGATAGGCCCAGCATTGAACAGCTCAATCTGCAGCCGGGCGGCCCGCCGCTGTTTCTGGTGCCGCTGGGCGTGGCCGAATGGATGAATCAGATCGGCGTAACCAATGTGCGCGAGCTGGACTGGTGGGACAAGAGCTCGATCGAGAACCTCGATATCTTTTTTGTGCCGGCGGCGCACTGGTCGGCACGCGGGCTGTTCGATCGTTCCGAAACCCTGTGGGGCGGCTGGGTGCTGCGCAGCGTCGCGCCGCCTGAACATTCACGCGCGACGCGGAAGCCCTTCATGCCGCCGGCCTCGATTTATTTTGCCGGCGATACCGGTTACTCCAAGGATTTCCGCGATATCGGCGAGTATTTCGGCGGCTTCGATCTGGCGCTGATCCCAATCGGCGCTTATGCGCCGCGCTGGTTCATGCGTACTCAGCACGTCGATCCCGAGCAAGCGGTGATGATTCATGAGGACGTGCACGCCAAGCGCTCTTTCGGGATTCACTGGGGCACTTTCGAACTGGCCGACGAACCACTGGACGAGCCGCCGGTGCTATTGCGCGAGGCCGTCAAAAAAGCCGGACTGCCGCCTGATTCCTTCATCACCATCAAGCATGGCGAGACGCTCAAGCTGAACGAATAGCAAGAACAAACGCGCCGCCGGCATACACGCCGGCGGCGCTGATTCCCACGGGGCAAGCGCCCGCCTTTCAGAAGCGCCAGGTAGCAGATACTGTTCCGGTCAACTCGGCATCCCCGCCGCGCCACAGCGTAGTCGACATAAGCGCATCCACCACCATGTTCTCCTTCACCCGATAGGACACGCCGGCCTGCAGGCCGAGACTGTCGCGTGCAATCACTTCGCTGCGACTGCTCATGGCCGAGCCGGCATACCCGGCGAAGCTGGCGTTCTGGGTAATCGATCTGTCCAGCATTTCACGGCTCCAGCTGGCCTGCAGATTGGCCCGGAAACTGCGGCCCGACGGCAAGACAAAATCGGTGCGCAGTTCGCCGCCCAGACGCGTACGCAGCGAACGGAAAGTATTGCGGTCCAGCTGCAGGCCCGGTCCATCGCTATTGTTTTCGGTGACCGCCGGCCGGTACAGAGTGGTGTAGTCCATCCCGAGCAAGGGGCCGGCGCTGGTCGCGTCGCTCAGACGCCAGCGCCAGCCGCCGCCCAGCGAGGCGGTGGCTGCGGCGCCGGTCCAGGTGCCACGCGGCATGGCGCGGTAGCCGTTGAAGGCGATCTGGCGTTCCAGCCGCCCCTCTTCCACGCCGACGCGGGCTTGCGCGAAGGCATGCGGCCCGGCTTGCGGATCGGGGGCAAAACCGGCATGCACGCCGACATCCAGCGCAGTGCTGTCGCCGGCCGCCGAGGTCTGACCATCGACGCGGGTGGTCTGGCCGCTGACGGCGCCGTGCAAGCCCAGGCTCCAGGCATCTTGCTCGCTGGCGGCGCGCTCCAGCCCGAACACGATGCCGTAGGTATTGCCGTTGGCGCCGGCGGCGGCACTGCTGCGCCCACGCCAGTAGCCGCTGGCGAAGGGCATGGCGAAGGCGCGCCAGTCGCGCCCCGATTGCTGCCCGGGGCCAAAACCGGATGCCCCCGGCGCGCGCGTCTGCGCCACCATGTTGCTGATCTGCCGCTCGCGCAGCAGCGCACCGGAAAACATTTCGCCGTAGGCCAGCGGCGACAACTGCCGCAAGGCCGGTGCAATGGCGCTGCCGTCGGCGGCAGAAAAATCCAGCGCCGCCACCAGCGATTGCATGTCGCCACGGGCGTTGCCGGCCAGCGTGTCCATGACCGCCCCGACTTCTGCGGTGTTGTCGTCGGTGGCATAACGCGAATACGCGCGCGCGGCGCGGCTGACATCGATACGGTAGAACTCCCCTCCTGCGGCGGAGGCAGTGGCGCTCAGCGTGGGCGAGGCCAGCAACGCAGTCACGCCCGAGAAGGCGCCGGTGAGGCTGGTCGCGCGCAACCATTGATCCGTGGTAAAGCTGAAATTGTTGGCGAACCAGCTGCGTTCCGGCGCGATCGTCAGCGTGCCGTCCAGCGTGGCGTTGCCGCTCACCAGCAGGCTGCTGTAGGCGCCCGCGCCCGACACCGCGACCTGCAAGGTCCCGCTGGCGGTCTGCACGTAATTGCCGACGATGCCGATGTTGCCGCCTGCCGGTAAAGGCGCCAGCGTGCCCTGATTGATGAAATGGCCCAGGCTGTTCAACTGGTAGCGGCTGTTGCCGGCCAGCGTCGCGCCCTGCTCAATGTCGACCTGATACACCTGATGGGCGCCGTTGATCAGGCTCACGCCGCCCTGAAACGCCAGCGCCAGATTGTTGATGCCGGTGATATTGCCGTCGTAGCGCAGCGCGAAGCTGGCGTCTGCGGCGGAAGTGGCGTGACCGTCGGCATCGGCCAGCAGGCCGAAGCTGAGCGTCGTCAGGCGTTGCGCGCCGCCGCCGTCCACCTGCGCATAGTCTGAGCGGATGTCGCCCTGCAGCGAGGCGCCGCGCATCACATTGATCTGGCCGACGTAGGCATTGCGCGAAATGTAGATCGCCGCATCACTGCCGGCCAGACGGCCGGTCAGGTCGAAACGCGTGACCAGCGGACCGTTCAGCTCGTCCGGCATCGCTCCTGTGGCTTGCGATCCCTCATAAATGTAGGAGCCGCGGTAATCGCTGTCGTTGCCGAGTATGTTGTTGCCGAAGTCGAAGCTGGCGGCAATGCCGTGCAGGCCCAGCGCCTGTACATCGCCGCGCTGGGTGAAGCTGTGATTTTTGCCGTAGGTGAACATCACGCCGCGCCCATAGGCGCCATCGGCATACACCCGCGTGCCCGGCAGGATGATGATGTTGTTGCCCTGGCCATCGACCCGGATGCCGGCGCCGCCGGCCCCCGCCGACAACAGGTCGGCGCGCTGATAGATGGTGTTGTAGCTGCCGTAGACATGCAGGCCCAGGCCCAGTGTGGCGGTATTGTAGGTATTGGGCAGATAGTCGGTGCCGTCGGCGTTGCGCTGAAAGAAGCCGTCGTCGTTGTACTTGGTGATGCCATCGCCGTAGACCGAGGAGCCGAAGAAGTTGCGGCGGTCGATGTCATAGCCCAGGTCCTGCAGGATCGCCAGTTCGGCCTCCATGAAGGTGGTGTAGTTGCGATAGTTCTGATGGCTCATCAGGCTGTTCTTGAGCTCGACGTGCGACATGTACGGCGGGTCGGGGTTGGTCGCCGTGCCGGTGCTCAGCGGAATCCCGCGCATGCCGGAGCCGGCCAGCACCTCGCTGACATGAGCGCCGGTGAAATAGCCGGTATTCAGACGCACGTCGAAGGCATTGTCGGTCGCCACCTGGAGGCAGGTCATGCACCAGATCACCTGCCCCGGTTGCGCCGGATTGCCGTTGTCGTCGCGCAGATGCGCGGTCCACTGATTGATGTTGTCGCTAAATTTGTATGCAAGGTAACCGAAAGGCTGGGCGGTTTCACTGATTGATGAACTGATGCCCAGCGCATGGCCGATCTCGTGAAAGGCAACTGCCGGCAAATCCCAGCCGCTCTCGTTGCGCGGCAGCTGCGACGGGACGTAGGTATTGGTGCTCACCGGCAAATTGCCGATCCCCACAAAGCCATGCGCTTCAAGGACCAACGCCCCCGGATCGAGATTCTGCAGCGCCGCCTGAACCTGTGTCGGCGCGATGATCAGACCGGGCACCGACGGGCTGTAGGCATGCGCATTGTCGTTGTTGTTTTCGCTGCCGATGTTGATCACCGCCGGCGCCTGCCCCGGTATTACCTTGATGTAATTGGCCCACTGCTGCAAGCCGGCCAGCGCTTGCTGCTTGAACATCTCCGACAGCGCGAACGGCGAGGATTGACGACCATTTTCATCCTCCATATAAGCGCCATCGCCCGGTGCATAAAAGCGCGCCTCGAAGATCGGCACGCCATTGGCATCGTTGATGGTATGCGGCTCGTATGCCTGTGCGTACGAACATGCCAGCATCGCCGCTGCGGCGGCGATGACCTTCAAACTGAATCCCTTCATGACACCCCTGTCTGCGGATGGGCCGACACGCACCCGGGCGCGATGCTTAACATCACGCCATTTTTTGTAAAGACAGAACTTTACAAAGTACCGCGGGCGGTCAAATGCGACAAATAAAGGGAGTTTTCGGGTCTTACTTCGTGCGGCTCGGCAATGCTCGCCATAGGGATGAGAGCGGCGACGGCATGATCCATGCCGTACCCCTTGCAAATACTGACGTATCACTGACAACACGCTGCATATCAGGCTTCGGCATGGTGACGAACTCGTATTTATGGGCGAGACGAAAAATCATCGCGGCAATGAGGCGGTTTGGAAATCAGATTCTTGCCCCAAAGAAAAAGCCCGCATCGGAAGATGCGGGCTTTACGGGAAGTGCTGGTGTGCAACCCTGTCTGTGAAACATCAATCCACGATGAACAGCTTGGCGCCGATAGTCGTCGAAGAACGATGCGGTTCCGCATTGTCCGCCACCTGATAACTGACGCCGGGCTTGAGCATGAAGGTGCGGCCATCTTCCAGTTCGGTCAGCAATTCGCCTTCCAGACACAGCAGGATATGCCCCTTCACGCACCAGTGATCGGCCAGATAGCCGGGTGTGTATTCCACCATGCGCACCCGGATATCGCCGAACTTGCAAGTGCGCCACAGCGCCTTGCCGGTGATACCCGGGTGCTCGGTGGCCTCGATGGTGCTCCAGTCGGTGGTGCCGAATGGCAGTTGGTCTATGCGCATCGTCGCTTACCGCTTACAGCTTGGAAGCGATCAGCTTGCCCAGTGCTTCGATGCCGACGCGGATCTGCGCCGGCGGCACGGTGACGAAGCTCAGGCGCATGGTGTTGCGCTCCGGCGTGTTGGCGAAGAACGGCGCGCCCGGCACGAAGGCCACCTTGATCTTTTCAACGGCTTCGGCCAGCAAAGTACCGGTGTCGATCTGCTTGGGCAGCGTGACCCAGACGAACATGCCGCCTTCCGGCTTGCTCCAGCTGCAGCCGGCCGGGAAGAAGTCTTGCAGCGCGCCCAGCATGGCTTCGCACTGATCGCCGTACAGCTTGCGGATGGTCGGCACGTGCTGCTCGAGGAAACCGTCCTTGATCGCTTCGTACACCACCATCTGCGTCAGCTGCGCGGTGTGCAGGTCGGTCGCCTGCTTGGCCTGTTCCATCTTCTGGATCAGCGGCGTCGGCGCCACCACGTAACCGAGGCGGATACCCGGCGTCAGCACCTTGGAGAAGGAACCCATGTAAATCACGCCGGACGGATTCATGGTCAGCATCTTTTGCAGCGGCGCATTGCGATAGCTCAGCGCGCCGTATGGATCGTCTTCGATCAGCGGCAGGCCAAGACGGGCACAGGTTTCCACCAGCTTGATGCGGCGTTCCAGCGGCAAGGTGCGGCCGGTGGGGTTCTGGAAGTTCGGCAGCGAATACAGCATGCGCGCGCCCTGGGCGATGCCGTCCAGGGTTTCCGGCAGCAGACCGTTTTCGTCGCTCGGCACCGATTCAAACTGTGCGCCGTACAGCGCGAAAGCTTGCAGCGCGCCCAGATAGCTGGGTGTTTCAACCAGTACCTTGCTGCCTTCATCGACCAGCACCTTGCCCAGCAGATCCAGGCCTTGCTGGGAACCGGACACCATCAGCACCTGTTCCGGCACAATCTTGGCGCCATCGGTCGACAGCGAATCGGCGACCCATTGACGCAGCGGCAGATAGCCGTCGGTCGGACCGTATTGCAGGGCAACCTTGCCTTGCTGAGTCAGCACGCGATCAAACGCGGTTTTCATGTGTTCGACCGGGAAGGTCGCAGGCGAAGGCAGACCGCCGGCGAAGGACGTGATGTCCGGACGCATGGTGATCTTCAGGATTTCGCGGATGGCCGAGCTTTGCATCTGTTCGGCACGGTGGGAAAACTGCCATTGCAGCTGGCTTGGATTTTCGAGTTTCATGGGTTCTGCCTGAAATAGTAATGGCCGCCTTGCGGCCATGTCAGTTCTTGTTCGTCAGTGCGTTGGCGCATCGGTGCAATGCCGCCCCGGCGTGGCCAGGGACGATAGTTGCTGCGCGCGGCGTAAAGTCCTTATGCGATTTCGGCGATCATTTCGATCTCGACGCAAGCGCCCATCGGCAGTTGCGCCACGCCAAACGCCGAGCGCGCATGCTTGCCCTGTTCGCCGAAAATTTCGCCGATCAGTTCGGAAGCGCCGTTCGTCACCAGATGGTGTTCAGTAAATTCGCCGGTCGAATTGACCAGGCTCATCAGCTTGACGATGCGCTTGACCCGGGTCAGGTCGCCGCCGCAAGCTGCCTGCAGAGTTGCGATCAGGTCGACCGCTACGCCGCGTGCTGCAATTTTTGCATCATCGGTACCGATGTCGCGTCCCAGCTGGCCGACCCATACCTTGCCGTCTTTCTTGGCCAGGTGGCCGGACAGGAACACGGTGTTGCCGGTCTGCGCATACATGACGTAGGCGGCAGCAGGCGCCGCGACAGCCGGCAATTCGATGTTGAGGGCTTTCAGCTTTTCATAGACAGACATGCAGTACTCCTCGCTTTGCATTGCACCATGGTTCCGGGGTTGCCGGCCGTCCGGTGCGCGTTAAAAAATTAGATCGTGATTATCTCAAATATCCGGAGTTTTAGCCCGACTAATGCGGCTGGCGGGCTGCTCGCAATGCATTTCAACGACGTTTTTAATGCTCAGCGCCTTACCGCCATGCGCCGTCCGATGGCCACCACGGCAATCACCGCCGCCGCGAACAGAAGATTGCTCGCATCCAGCACCTCGCCGGCAATCAGCGCCGCGCCCAGCAAGGTCATGAAAGGTTGCAACAATTGCACCTGGCCGACGCGCGCGATGCCGCCCAGCGCCAGGCCCTTGTACCAGAAGAAAAATCCGATGAACATCGAAAACAGCGAAACATAAGAGAAGGCCAGCCAGGCCTGCGGCGAAGCGCTCACGCCGTATTCCCAGGCCAGCCACAGCGAGGCCGGCAACATGACTGGCAAAGACAGCACCAGCGCCCAGGCGATCACCTGCTGCCCGCCCATGCTTTGCGACAGGCGCCCGCCTTCGGCATAGCCCATGGCGGCCGCGATCACGGCTGCGAACAGCGCGAAATCGGCCGCATGAAAATGGCCGCCGCCCTGACGCAGGGCAAACGCGATCACAATGCCGCTGCCGGCCAGCGCCGCCAGCCAGAATCCCAAGGAAGGCCGCTCGCCGAAACGCAAGGCGCCGAATACGGCGGTGGCCAGCGGCAGCACGCCCAGCACCACCGCGCCGTGCGAGGCCGGCACATAGCGCATGGCAATCGATGAAAACAGAGGAAAGCCAACCACCACGCCCAGTGCCGTGATCAGCAAAGCCTTGACCTGCACCCGCGTCGGGCGCGGCGCCTTCATCTGCCATAGCAGCAGGATCGAACACAGCGCCGCCACCACCGCGCGTCCGAAAGCGACGAAGGCCGGATGCAACTCGGCCACGGCGATCCGCGTGAACGGCAAGGTCAGGCTGAACACGGCAACGCCGGCCAGTCCCAGCCACATGCCGCGCGACTCCTTGTTACTGCCGATACTGTTTGCATGCGCCTGCATTATTTCTTCCCCTGTACTTGTCTCTTATCTCTTTTTCTGCCGCGCTTTCAGACCACGCGGAACGCAAATCTACAGCCAGATCGCCAAGGCCGAATACACCGTCAGCAGCACCATGGTCGCGGTGAAAACGGTACGCCACAGCGGCTGATTCAGATAGCGGCGCAGCACTGCGCCGGCGCCGGTCCAGACTGAGATGCACGGCAAATTGATGGCGCAAAAGATCAGGCAGTAAATGGCGATCGCCAGCCACACCGGCTGCATCAATGGCAGGAAGGCGGAGGCGCCGGTAATCGCCATGACCCAGGCCTTGGGGTTGGCGAACTGAAACACCGCCGCGCCCCAGAACGACATCGGCCGCACGCCGGACTCCAGGCGCTCACTGAAACCCATGTCGCGCAGCTTCCAGGCCAGATACAGCAGATAGCCGGAACCCAGCACCTTGAGCAGCACATGGATCGCCGGCACCGCGATCACCAGGCTGCCGATGCCGGCAGCGCACACTGCCAGCAGCACGCCGAAACCGAAGGTGATGCCCAGCATGTGCGGAATCGAACGCGCGAAGCCGAACCAGATACCCGACGAAGTCAGCATGATGTTGTTCGGCCCCGGCGTAATGGACGACACGAAGGCAAAACTCATCAGCGGCACCAGTGAAAACAGGATCTCCATTTCAGCGCCCCAGATGCATGGCCCAGGCCGATACACCTGCCAGCGCGCGCGCAGTACGCCGTAACTGACGCGCCACATGCCGCACGCTCAATGCAGCCGCGCCGTCCAGCATGCGCCCCGCCGATTGCAGCAAGCCGACGGTGGAATTCAGCACGATGGGCTCGATCTGCAAGCGACTGGCGCCGGCGGCTTCGATCACGATCAGACTGCCCGGCAGCAGCACCAGCGTGTCGCCGCCGTCCAGCCAGAAATCTTCGGCGCGACCCTGCTGCGTGACCCATACCCGACCACTGGACAGCTTCAGCAAGGAAACCTGATCCACCTGACCGGCGCGCAAACCGGCCGCCTCCAGGCCTGTCGCTTCAGAAGAAAAGGTCTGATTCAAGCTCTTCATGCCGCCCTCCGCTGCTGTAGCCGTGACTCATCGCCGGCGCCGCCGTTGCTGCAGGCGGAATCCGCATATTCCCGTGCCGGCCGGCGCAGAATGTCGGCGAACATGTCGTGATCGACATTGCCGCCCGAGAGCGTGACGCCGACCTTCTTGCCGCGCAGACGGCCGCGAATCTGCAAGGCTGCCGCCAGCGCCGCAGCGCCTGCGCCTTCCGCCACGTTGTGGGTGGCGGTGAAATACAGCTTCATGGCATCCGCGACTTCGTCATCGGTGACCGCCAGTACTTCGTCCACCTGCGACTGCATCACCGCCAGCGAGGCCTCATCCGGCACGCGACAGGCCATGCCGTCGGCGATCAGCGTGGTCACCGGCGACTCCAGCTTGATGCGCTGTTCGAAGGACAATTTGTAAGCCAGCGCATGCGCCGACACCACGCCGATGATGCTGGTACGCAGACCCAGCGCATTGCGCGCCGCCACTGCTGCGCACATGCCTGAGCCCTGGCCGACCGGCACCAGCAGCACATCCAGATCCGGCTGCGCGCTCAACAACTCCATCCAGTAACTGGCGACGCCGCCGACCAGATCGCGATGGAAGGATGGAATCATGTGCAACTGGCGTTCGCGCGCCAGTTGCGCGGCGTGTTCGCGGCTCTCCTGAAATTCCTTGCCATGCTCGATCAACGACACGCCCAGGGCGCTCATCGCTGCATTCTTTTCGCGGCTGTTGCCTTGCGGGACCACGATGCTGGCTTGCACGCCGAAACGGCGCGCCGCCAGACCGACCGATTGCCCGTGATTGCCGCGTGTGGCGGAAATCACGCCGCGCAGCTGCGGCTGTTCGCGGCTCAGTTTTTCCATGTACACCAGGCCGCCGCGCACCTTGAAGGCGCCGGTCGGTGCGTGATTCTCATGCTTGACCCACAACTCGGTCCCGAGCGCCTGATTGAGCAACGGCCACGAATACTGCGGCGTCGCCTGCATGGCCGCATAGACGGTGCGCGCAGCAGTTTCAATTTCGGTGCGGTTCGGCAGCAGGTCATGGAGGGCAGCGGTCATGGCGTTCTCTTTTCATCAAGGTCGTGAATGAACCGGCATCTGCTTGCACCAACCACACAAAGACACCGGATTGATGAAGATGCTAATCGACAGAACCGGTACAGTACCTATACAATTAATCAAATAAGCTTTTATATTGTCACGGCAAAATGACCAATACACTTACTTCCACACAAACTAGCGCCCTGCCTCTGTCTGCCAGCGCCTGGCCGCTGCTGTCGCGCGAAAGCGGCGACTCTCTGGTGGATCAGATTGTGCGCACCATCCAGTCGCGCATTGACGACAAGCTCTTGCGCACCGGGGCGCGCATGCCTTCGATCCGCCAGTTTGCAGATCTGCATGCGGTGTCGCGTTTTACCGTGGTGGACGCTTACGATCGGCTGGTCGCCAAGGGTTTTCTGGAGTCGCGCCGCGGCTCTGGTTTTTACGTGCGTGAACGCTCGCCGATGGGCGGCATTGCCGTCAAGGACACGGTGACGGCGCAGGCAAACGGCCTCAGCCAGGCCGAAGCGGCGCCACAACAATTGGATGTGGTCTGGCTGGTGCGCAACATGTTCCGCCAGATGCCGCCGCAAAAAATGCCAGGCGGCGGACTGCTGCCGGCGGACTGGCTGGACGGCGATCTGATTGCCAACGGCCTGCGCGCCATCAGCCGTGAAAACCAGTCGCTGCTATTGGGCTACGGCACGCCGCAGGGCTTCCTGCCGTTGCGTCATCAGTTGCAGCTAAAGCTGGCTGAACTGGAAATCGCTGCCGCGCCGGAACAGATCGTAATGACGGCCGGCGTGACGCAGGCGCTGGACATCGTGGCGCGCCACTTTCTGCGCCCCGGCGACGTCATCTTCGTCGATGATCCGGCCTGGTTCCTGATGTTCGGTTCCTTCGCCGCGATGGGCGCCAAGGTGGTCGGCATTCCGCGTCTGGCCGACGGCCCGGACATTGCCAAACTGACGGAGCTGGCCGCGCTGCACAAGCCGCGCCTGTATGTGCTCAACTCGGTGCTGCACAATCCGACCTCGACCTCGATGTCGGCGGCCAAGGCGTTTCAGGTGCTGCGCATCGCCGAGGAACACGACTTCATCATCGTCGAAGACGACATCTATTGCGACATGCACCCGGGTGCGGCGGTACAGGCCGCAACCCGCATCGCCGCGCTCGACCAGTTGCACCGGGTGATTTATCTGGGGGGATTTTCAAAGACGCTGTCGGCCAATCTGCGCGTCGGCTTCATCGCCACCTCGCCGGAACTGGCGCGCCATCTGGCCGACCGTAAAATGCTGTCGACCCTCACCACCTCCGAAATCGGCGAGCGTGTGGCCTACAAGGTTCTCTCTGAAGGCCATTATCGCAAGCACACCGAGCGCCTGCGCGGCCGCCTCAACAGCGCGCGCGACAAGGTGATCCGGCAACTGGAAAAGATCGGCATGGATGTCGGCAATCCGCTGCCCTGCGGCATGTTCATCTGGGCCGATGCCGGCTGCGACACCAATGTGCTGACCGAAAAAGCCATGACGCAAGGCTTTTTGCTGGCGCCGGGCAGCCTGTTTTCGCCCAACCAGCTGCCATCGACCAAGATGCGCTTCAACGTCGCCACCATGAGCGACCCCGGCATCTGGCGTTTTCTGGAGCAGGAGCTGGGGCGCTGAAGCACACGACTGCAGGTGCGTGCCTCATGCCATATTGTTCGGCGCGTCAGGCCGCCAGCTGGATGTGAATACGCGCCACCTCGTTACTCAGCGCGGCATCGCTGTAAAACACGTAATCGCCGGTACCGAGAATCTTGTAGTTGCTGCCGTTGGTGATCTGCAAGCTCTCGGTCGCGGTCATCTTGATGGTCAGCAGATGGTTTGAGGTCTGCGCCAGCGAGACGATGTCCTGGGTAGTGATCAGTACGTTGGTATTCGTGCTGGTCGAGATATCCAAGGTAGTAATGCCGCTCACCTTGCTGGAGAAATTGCTCAGCGTCAGTGTATTTCCCAGATTGTCGAAGTGCAGCGTGGTATTGCCGGCGCTGCCGTTGGCGCTGACCAGATTGGATGAATGCGTGGTCTGATTGAAAATGCCGTCCAGTCCGGCGGCGCTGACGTTGAAGATGTTGGTACCGCTGCCGGCCGTCAGCGTGTTGCTGCCGCCCAGCAGCGCGTTGTAGACGTCGGTGCCGCTGCCGGCCCCCATGCCTTCCAGGATGTTGGTCGTGCCGCTGCCCTGGGCGGTCAATATGTTGGCGCCGCTGTTGCCGATCAGGTGGCTGTCCACGTTCTGGCTGCCGACCAGATTGGAGATGCCGGCATAGGTATCGCCTGCGGCATAACTGCCGCTGCCACTCCCGGTGCCGGAAGTGAGGCTCGCGGTAAAGCCGCTGCCGGTCGCGCTTTCGTAGCTGACGGTATCGTTGCCGCCGCCGCCCGTGAACGCATTGGCGGCGCTGCTGGCGATGAAATAATCATTGCCGGACGAACCCACGACGTTCTGGATGTTGGTGTAGGTGTCGCCATTGGCAAAGCTGGTCACGCCGGTCACCGCGTCGCTGCCGAAGCCTGTATCCAGATTGACCTTCACGCCCACGCCGGAGTGCGAGTAATTCACGGTATCCGAACCGCCTGTGCCGCCGTTGAAACTGTTGGCTGCCGCCGTCGCATAAAACGTATCGTTCTGCCCGGTGCCGACCACATTGGCGATGGCGTTATAGGTATCGCCCTGCGCGTAGCCGCCCGAGGTAAAAGTGCCGTCGTACAAGTCGACTGTGACGCCGGCTGCCGAATAGTGGTAATCCACCGTATCGCTGCCGCCGTTGCCTTCAAACTTGTTGGCCGCGGAGCTGGCGTAGAACAGGTCGTTGCTGCCGGAACCGACCACGTTGACGATGTTGTTGAGTGTATCGTTGAGCGCATCGCCCGCCAGCCCCTTGGCCTGCACAAAGTCAACCGTGACGCCGCTGCTCGAATAGCGATAGCTGGCATAGGTGTTTGATACGTTACCCGTTGCCGCATGCAGATCGTCGGCGCCGGCGCCGCCGATCAGTTCCGAGCGATTGCTGTTGGCGCCGGTCAGCACATCGTTGCCGCCGGTACCGATGACGTTGGAAATGCGGACATACGTATCGCCTGCAGCGTATCCGCCCACGCCGACAAAACCGGCAGTAGACAGATCGACCGTGACCGGGCTGGCGGATGCCGCATAGCTCACGGTATCGAGGCCACCGGCGCCGCCGTCGAAGCTATTGGCCTGGTCATTGGCAATGAAGGTGTCGCTGAAACTACTGCCAATCAGATTATCGATAAAGCGTAACTGGTCGCCGGTAGCATCGCCGCCGGTGGTGCCGACGCCTGTCGTGCTGGTGAGATCAACCGTCACGCCGGCGCCTGAACCGGCATAGCTGGCGTAGGTGTAGGCGCGGTTGGCTTGCACCCCGGCCAGAATGTCGCCGCCGTTGCCGCCGGTCAGTACAGATTTGACCCCGACCACACCGTAGCCCGTCAGCGTATCGGCACCGCTACCGCCAATCACATTCTGGATATTGACGTAAGTATCGCCGGCCGCTGCGCCGCCGCCGGTTCCAGTCGCGGTCGACAGATCAACAGTCACTGAAACGCCGCGATTGGCGTAACTGACGGTATTGGAACCCAGACCGCCATCGAAGAAGTTGCTATCGGTACTGGCGATGAAGGTATCGTCCCAGTTGGTGCCGATGGCGTTTTCGATACTGGTGTAAGTATCGCCTTGAGCAAACCCGCCGGTTCCGACGCCATTGGTCAGATCGACCGTGACGCCAACGCCGTCATTTGCCTTGGCATAGCTGACCGTGTCGCTGCCGCTGCCGCCGTCGAATCTGTTGGCGGCCGCACTAGCGATAAAAATATCGGCGAAATTACTGCCGGTCGCATCCTGAATATTGAGGTAGGTATCGCCGTTGGCATAACTGGTCGTACCGTTGATTGCGTCGCCGCCGACATTCAGGACCAGATCAACTATGACACCGGCATTTGAAGCCGAGTAATTGACTCTGTTGTGCGAGGCGGACGTGCTGGTGCCGCCGTCGAACTTGTTGGCCACGGCACTGGCAAAGAACGTATCGTCGTATTGCGTACCGGTCACGTTCTCGATGCCATTGAACTTGTCGCCGGCAGCAAACCCGCCGCTGGTGCCGGTGCCGTCGGTGTAGTTCAGATTGATCGTGACCCCGTTGCCGTCGTTGGCG
>NZ_JAQQFM010000006.1:0-490704 GCF_046025995.1 Herbaspirillum lusitanum | reverse complement strand
AAGGAAGGAAGGAAGGAAGGAAGGAAGGAAGGAAGGAAGGAAGGAAGGAAGGAAGGAAACCCGACGGGGCCGCACATCAATGCTGCTTGATATCTGCCCTTAGCCGCTATCAAGGTGATTGATCAAGCGAAATGCGAATTGTGCATGCGCCACCCGCGCATGACCATACTCTCGGAAAGCAAGAATATTGATGCTGCCATCAGTCTTTTTCTTTGGAGCGAGAGCCTGCCGCCGGCTTCCATTTTGAAATCAGCAGGCTCAGCAATGTCAACATTGTCCGGTCTAGACTCTCCGGCAGCTTCTCCAGCCGCGCAGCCGGGCCGGCCTTACGCATGGCATCAACGCAGGCAAGCAAGGCTTCACCTTCTGTGGCTGGCATCATGATCCTCTCCTTTCGCTGAAATAAGCTCCCGATTACTCAGGTTTTCTGTTTGTCCGGCAATCCATGCCAGCGCTCGGATTTAAGCCTTGATCAGCTTAGCCGGAGGCTGCCCGAAGTTGCTGCATGCGCCTGCTTGTAATAACCGCAAACCAGGAACGCGTTGCCTATTTTTTCAAAGTAGCCCGACTTCACCAGCACCTCCTTCGACAAGGGATGCACCCAGCGATAGTCGGTCCAGCCAGACTCCGCCGTCTTCAGCTTGTCCGTCATTTCCCTGTTGAAATGCTTGCCGTCTGCATCGGTGATCCGCGTCCAGTCGGCGCCCCACAAGCGCCGGTTCGATCCGTGCGCAAGAATTTCGCCGTCAAATGAATAGATGATCAGGTAAAGATCTCGATCGACGAACAGGCCCTTGTGCAGCTTCTTCACCTCCGCCACGGTGCTGGCAAGTCCATTCAGCCGGGCGTATTCGATGGCATCCCTGACCATCTCGCGCGCCTCATCGGCGTTGCCGAATTCACGTGCACCCAGCACAAATCCACTGACCGATTGCGATAGCGAAATGGCCTGCTCTTTCAATCCATCCGCCACCTTGATCGCTTCCACCACCAGCAAGGCATTCTTCTGGGTCGCGCCGTCGAGCTGCGTGACGGCTTGATTCACTTCGGAAATGCCGCTGCTTTGCTCGGCGCTGGCTGCTGCAATTTCACCGACCAGCACCGCCACTCGCGCCACGCCCGTGGCAATTTCATTCATGGCGCGCCCGGTCGTCCCGACCAGACTGCCGCCGCGCTCGATCTTGTCGACCGAGTCGGCAATCAGTTGCTTGATCTCTTTCGCCGCCAGCGCCGAATGATGCGCCAGCGACCTCACTTCGGCCGCCACCACCGCGAATCCACGCCCCTGCTCACCGGCGCGCGCCGCCTCAACGGCCGCATTGAGCGCCAGAATATTGGTCTGAAACGCAATGCCGTCGATCACCGAAATGATGTCCACGATGCGTTGCGAGCTGCTCTTGATGACGCTCATCACTTCGATCAACTGCTGCATGACCGCGCCGCCTTCACTGGCCTGGCGATTGGCCGTCTCGACCAGCAAGTGCGCCTGCGCCGCATTGTCGGCGTTTTGCCTGACATTGGCGGTCAGTTGCTCCAGCGCCGCCGCCGTCTCTTCCAGCGAACTGGCCTGCGCTTCGGTGCGCCCGGAAAGCGCGGTATTGTCGGCCACGATCATGTCGGAGGTGCTCGCCACCGCCGTCGTGCCGAGACGGATTTCCGACACCATCTTGAACATCTGCATGTTGATGGCTTCCAGCGCCTGTTCCAGCCGTCCCAGATCGCCCTGCGAAGAAACCTCGATGGAGCGGCTGACATCTCCCGCCGCCAGACTCCCGGCGTTGTTCAGAATATGGCCGAACGGCGCCAGAATCTTCCGGCAATTTATGTAAGCAATAAACAGACCAAGAACGAAGAGAGCGATTGCCGGCGCCATGGCGCGCCACGTCTGCTCGTCCTCAAGCTTGAGCAGGCTGCCATGCACACCCAGAACAACAATAAAGAACAGCAACAGGCCGTAGCTGAAAATGAGACGGGCCCGTACATCAAGAGCGGGAAATTTCATCGGCATTCCTGGATGCATCGGTTGAAAATGACATGCATGGTCGCCTTGCCCGGCGGCGGGCAAAGGCATTCAGCTGAGAAACCGCGCCGCTTCAGCCGGTCACTTGCGATACGGCCAGTTGCGGCCGCTCGTCGACTTGCAGACGGAACACATCCGCACGCGCGTAATGGCCTGCGACGTCAAAATCGAACTTGCCGCGCACCACGTCATCCAGATCCAGCTCGGCGCTCAGAATCGTCTCGCCCGAAAAATCCGGCCCCGCCAGAATCTGACCCAGCGGGCCGACGATGACACTGCCGCCGCGCATGAGCACGTGGTCGGCGTCTGCCGAAATATGATTCTTCATGGCTGCGGGGAAGTCGGCGCCGGTCAGATACTGGCAGGCCGACAACACGAAACAGCGCCCTTCCAGCGCCACGTGCTGCATCGACGAAGCCCAGCTGTCGCGGTCGTCGGCGGTGGGTGCGCAATACAGCGCCACGCCTTTGTCGTACATCGCCATGCGCAGCAGCGGCATGTAGTTTTCCCAGCAGATGACGGCGCCCATCTTGCCCCAGGGGGTATCGACCGCAGTCAGGGTCGAACCATCGCCAAAGCCCCAGCACAGACGCTCGGCGGCGGTCGGCATGAGTTTGCGATGCTTGCCAAGCAGACTGCCGTCGGGGCCGAAAAACAGCACGCTGCAAAAGAGCGTGCCGCCGGCGCGCTCGATCACGCCCAGCGTGACGAACAGTCCGGCTTCGCGCGCGGCCTCGCCGATGGTGGCGGTCTCCGGTCCCGGCACGTCGATGGCGCAATTCCAGTAGGCGGCGAATTCATCGCGCCCCTCCGGCGTACGCATGCCGATGCGGATGTCAAAACTGGCGCCCTTCGGATAACCGCCGATGAAGGCCTCCGGAAACACCGCCAGCTGCGCCCCCTTCTTCCCGCATTCGGCGATCAGCCTTACCGTCTTGGCGACGGTTGCCGGCGTGTCGCCGCCGACGGACGCTGCCTGGACCACGCATGCAATCATTTTTTTCATTTGTTTTTCTCCGTTCAGATTCCAAGATAAGTTCTGCGTACATCGTCATTGCTGGCCAGCTCGGCGGTCGTGCCGCTGACCGCCACCTTGCCGCTCTCCAGCACATAGCCGCGGCTCACGATCTTCAGTGCGCTCGACACGTTCTGCTCCACCAGCAGCACGCTGATGCCGCGCCGGTTGACCTCGGCGATGGCGGCATGCACCTCGGCCACCATCAGCGGCGCCAGTCCGTGGCTGGGTTCATCCAGCAGCAGCATTGATGGCCGCGCCATCAGCGCCCGCCCGATGGCGACCATCTGCTGCTCGCCGCCGGACAAGGTGCCGGCCTTCTGCGCCTGACGTTCCGCCAGTCGGGGAAACAGACGGAAGCAATCGTCGATGTCTTGTCGCGTCACATCCTTGCGCCGGTGATAGGCGCCGATCAACAGGTTGTCCATGACCGACATCTCGGAAAACACATGCCGCCCTTCCGGCACGCAGGCGATGCCGAAATCAACGCGGCGGTGCGCCGGCACGGAGGAGATATCCTCGCAACCAAATTCGATGCGCCCGGAGCAACGCGGCAGCAGGCCCAGAATGGCGCGGATCAGCGAAGTCTTGCCGGCGGTATTGGCGCCAAGGATCGCAACGGTTTCACCCTGATCGACGCGAATGGAAATGTCATCGACAACCGTGCGGCGGCCGTAGCCGCCCGATACTTCATGCAGCTTGAGCATGTTCACTCCCAAGGTAGGCTTCAATCACGCGGGGATCTCGGGAGACCTCCTGCGGCAGTCCGTCGGCGATCAGCTTGCCGAAATTGAGCACCAGCAGACGGTCGCTCAGATTCATGATGGCGCGCATGTGATGTTCCACCACCACCATGGTCAAGCCGGTGCGGTCGCGCAGGTCTCGCAGCGTGGCCATGACCTTGTCCATTTCCAGCGGGGTCAGCGCCGCCATCACTTCATCGAGCAGCAGAATCCGCGGCCGGATCGCCAGCGCCCGCGCCACCTCGCCTAAAGCCTTTTGCGGAAAGGTCAGATCATCGACATTGCGCCCGGCATCCGCCCCCAGACCGACCCGCTCCAGGCATTCATGCGCCAGCGTGCGCGCCGCCTCCAGCGTGTTGTTCAGCAGCCCGGCCGTCATCACGTTGTCGAGCAGACTCATGCCGGGAAACAGCGCGGTGTTCTGAAACGTCTTGGTCATGCCGGCCTTGGCAATCACATGCGGCCGACGCCCGTCGATACGCTGGCCGTCCAGATGGATTTCGCCGGCGCTCAGTTTCTGCAGGCCGACCAGCGAACTGAACAGGGTCGTCTTGCCGGCGCCGTTGGGGCCGATCAGGCCGACGATCTCGCCGGCCTTGAGCGAGAAGCTGACATTCGATACCGCAGTCAGTCCGCCAAACCTGACCGTCACCCCATTGGCTTTCAATTGCTCGTTCATTTCTGCTCCCCGCGCCTGAATGAAAATCCCTTGATCGATGACAAGCCCTGCGGCCGGATCAAGACCACCATGATCAGCACGACGCCGAAGATAAAAGGCGCCACCCCCGCAGCCTGATTGGAAAAATACGCACTCAGCAATTCCTCGATCAGCACCACGAAGATCGCGCCCAGCACCGGCCCGGACAAGGTGCCAACGCCGCCAACAATGGCGATCAGGGCGGCACGGATGGAAATGCCGGTAACGCTGAACACGCTGTCCGGATCGAAGAAGGAAGTGAACTGTGCAAACAAGGCGCCAACCACCGCAGTGAGCGAGGCCGAGACCATGCTGCCGGTCAGCTTGACCCTGAGCGTGTTGACGCCCGACATCTCGGCGGCCTCTTCGTTTTCGCGGATGGCGCGCAGATAAAAACCGATACGCCCCTGCGACATCAGCAGATAGACGCCACAGACGATGACGAAGAAGGCGACGAATACCGACACATAGCCGCCGGCATTGCGGAACTGCAGCATGCCCAGAGAATTGCCGATGAAGGGAATGGACACGCCTTGCGGGCCGCCTGTCACTTTGGGAAACGATACCGCCAGGATGTGACAGGCCTCGCCGAAGGCCAGCGTGGCCAATGCAAAGTAAGGGCCTTTCAGACGCATGGTCGGCAGCGAGATGAGCAAGGCAGCAAGGCTGGCCAGCAGCATGCCGAAAGGAATACCGAGCCAGGGACTGATGCCCCACTTGATCTGCAGAATCGTGGAGGCATAGGCGCCGATGCCGAAAAATGCCGCATGCCCCAGCGAGATCTGATTGGCCAGGCCACCGACAATGTTCCAGCACTGCCCCAGCGACGCCGCCAGCAACACCAGACAGAGAATCCGCACCGGATAACCGGCCGGATTCATGAAGGCGCTGAGCGCCAGACAGACGGCGGCGAACACCAGCACCGGCAACAGCTTGAGGAAAGGATTTCTTTTCATTTTCTGGCCCCGAGCAGACCTTGCGGCTTGAATGCCAGCAAGGCGATGAAGAACACGAACAGCGTCAGGTTCTGCATCTGTATCGGCATCGCCAGCGCCGAGAATGCCTGCACGATGCCGACCACGATCCCGCCCAGCAAAGCGCCCATGACGCTGCCCAGCCCACCCAGCACCACCACCGTAAACATCAGCGTGACGAACTGAGCGCCGACCGTGGGGCTGACCGAGGAATAGGAAAGAATCACGCCGCCACCGAAGGCGGTGAGCCCGGTGCCCAGGCCGAAAGCGACGCCGTAAATCACCTGGGTATCGATGCCGAACAGACTGGCCGCCATGGCGTTCTGAGCGGTGGCGCGAATGCCTTTACCGATCCAGGTACGCGTCAGAAACAGCCAGAGCATCACGCACACCACCGACCCCATGCAGAACGCAATCAGATACGGCACCGAAATGAACAGATCGCCGAATTCAATCGCAGCCGTCTGATACGGCGTGGAGACGGTGCGGAAATCTAAGCCGAACAGCATCAGTGCGCCGTTTTCCAGCACCGCCAGCAGCCCCACGGTCAGAAATATCTGGGCCACCGGCGCAGCGTTGATGATGCGGCGGATGAATAGCCAGTGACAGATGAAACCGAGGACGAAACCCACCGCCAGCGAAATGAAAGCGCCGAAGACCGGATCCAGTCCCAGGTAGCGCGAGGCAAACCAGGCCGAATACATGCCCAGCATCAGAAATTCGGCCTGAGCGAAATTGACGATGCGCAGCACGCCGAACACCAGCGACAGGCCGACGGAGATGACGCCGTAGACACCGCCGATGAGAATCCCGTCTATCAGGGATTGAAGAATTGCGTTCATGTTGAATCCGATCGGTATAAGGCGTTTATTTGATTTCCTTGCCTTGCCAGCGCGGCGCCTGCTTGGCAGTCGCCTTGGGGAAAACGCTGACCAGATCGCTGCCGCGCCATTGCACGAAGATCGGATAAGCGGTGGAGGTCAGGCCATTCGCATCGAACGCGGTACAGCCGCCCGGAATACCGGTCGCCAGTCCTTCGCAATATTTGAGGCCGGCGATGGCGTCGCGGATCTTGGCGGGATCGTGCGATCTGGCCTTGTCGGCAGCCGCCACCATGTGCTGCAGGGCAGCGCCGTACATGATCGATTCATGCGCCATGAAGGCGCCGTATTTGCTCTTGTAGCGCGCGGCCAGTTCAGGCACGTTGTCGTAATTGGCGGGCGCGATGGAAAACACGTCTTCCGCATACGGGCCGAGCGCTTTCTGAAAATCGGGAATGATGTAACCGGCGGCGCCGCCCACGATAGGCAAATCGACCTTCTGCTGCTTCATGGTGCGAATGATCAGAATGCCGTCATTGAAGTAGGACACCGGAAACACCAGCTGCGCCTTGGAGCGGCGCAATTTGTTGATCAGCGGCGCGACATCGGTGATGCCCAGCGGGTACGCATCATCGATCACCACTTCCACCCCGGCCCTGGCTGCCGCCTTGCGAATGCCATCGGCCTGCGCGGTGCCGTAGGCGGTGTCTTCATAAAAGATTGCAATCTTCTCGATCCTGGTGCCGGCCTGCTTGGCCAGATCAACCGCGTAGGAAAACTGCTTCTCGCCAAAAGTGGACGCCTTCGGCGCGACCTGAAAAATGTATTTGTAACCACGCCCGGTGATCTGATCGGCAAATGAGTGCGTGATCATCGGCACCCCCAGCCGCTCGGTCGCCTCGGATGCCGCCAGCGTGATCGAGCTGACGAAGGAACCGACAATCCCGACCACCTGATTCTGGCTGACCAGACGCTGCACTGCCGCTGCCGCACCATTCGGCGCCGGCACATCGGCGTAAACAATTTCCACTTTGTCGCCGGCCGGACGATGCGCATTGATGTCCTCCAGTGCCAGTTCCATGCCGTTGCGCGCGTTGGCGCCGAACTGTGCGTTGGCTCCGCTCAATGGAAATATTGCACCGATTTTCAGCGGCTCGGCCACCGCTCCGATATGGATGACGGATAGCGCAAATGCAGAGACTGCGAATACTTGCTTCATTGGATTTCCCCTATAAATTGGTCGGCTGTAAAAATATAGGGCGCGTCGATTTTCATGTCAATTTTTTTCGACATTAATTTATACAATTAAGACAAAACAATGAAAAACACGGACATTTACTTTGCAAAAACCGACTTATTTGCGTATATTTTGTTGTCGAAACTTATCGACAAGGAATTTATATGTACGACAAACTTGCCGCCGTCGGCCTGGACGAAAAAGAGCAACGCTTCTATCTCGCCGCACTTGAACTGGGTGGCGCACCCGTCACCCTGGTCGCCATGCGCGCCGGAGTAACAAGAACCAATGGCTATGATTTGCTGGCGCGGCTGGAACGCCGCGGATTATTGATGCAGGTACACGGCGAAGAAGGCATTCGCCAGGTCATTCCGGCCGACCCGAATGTACTGATCAGAGAATGGGAGCAGACCCGCGTCATGCTCGACGAACTGGTACCGGAGCTGCGCTCCATGTTCAACAGCACGCCACGCAAGCCGCGCATCCGGTTTCACGAAGGCGAGGATGGCATCCGCCGCGCCATCTGGACCACACTGGAATGCCAGTCCAAACACCTTTACGGCATCCTGTCGATGCACGAACTGCTGGAAGTGCCCGGCCCGGCATGGATGGACAGCTACATCGCCGAGCGCATCAGCCGCGGCATTCAACTCGACGTGGTGCGCTCCTATTCGCGCGAGACCGAACCCATCTGGCCCGCCGCCCATCGCGAACTACGGGAACTGAGACTGGCGCCATCCGACCTCGACCTCGGCATGACGGTCTACATCTGCGACGACACCGTCATCTACATTTCATCCAAGAACGAGAACTACGCACTCACAATTGAAAGCCGCGAGCTTGCATCACTGCAGAAGAGCCTGTTTCAATCGCTGTGGCGGCTTGCGAAAAAACACAGATAAGCGCAGAAAAAAAAGCGCACCAGACCAAGCAGTCCGGCACGCCAAAACACAAACACACTCAGAGAGGCAACTCGACCCGCATCGCCCTGACATAAGGAAGAATGCCGGTCGCCGGATGACAGTTGATGTACTCAAACACATTCCCCAACTGCACCACAAACAGCTCATGCCAGGTGACGACTTCGCGCTTTTCCTTGTGCTGGCGATTCATCGCAATCGCATGCCGGTAGATATCCAGATGCGTTTCGTGCGAAGCCGCCCAACGCTCAAGCTGATCCAGCGACAGGAACGTGGCGTACACCGAGGTTTCAGCACGCGGACTGCCATCCTCATTCACATTGGTCATGATGCGCAGCGACAAGCAACCCGTCTCGCCGCGATTGGCGACCAGGTGCTGCATGCCGCGCATCAGCTTGGGCTGCAACTGCTCAAGATAGTCCTCCAGCTGCTCCTGCCCGGCCCCCTCCCAGAACTGCCCGGAACGCAGAATGGTCGCATTGTGCGGCACCGCCGCCATCCAATGTCCGCCGCATGACGACCTCGCCGCAGGCGCCACCATAACGCCGCGCGCCGGACTCTCCAGCGCATCCACCGCCGACAGCGGCAAGCGATCGCGCGCCGCACCAAAAAAACCATTGGTTGTAATCGGCACAATGACCGCATCCTCGGTACGTGCAAAACCTATGCGATAGGACGGCGCAGAATAAATCGTTTCGTGCCGGTCATAGGGCACAAGCACCGGCTCAAACCAGTAACCGGCACCATCAGCCGCCGCCGCACGCGACTCAAACCACTCGCGAAAACCGGACGCCAGCAACCATCTCGAGTACACGGTCGGATCAGTCCAGTAGGCGACCACGATGGCATTGTCGTAAGCAGCCTCATCACAAGACCTCATAAGCTCATGCACCTGCGGCCCATCGGCCGCCGCGAGAAAGCCCCTGATACGCGCAAAAAATTCAGACTCAGCCTCACGCCCCATCTGTTTGGACTGCATCCCGAAATACACACTCACCAGACTCAAGTGCGGCTGCGACCAGCGCAGCGAATAGCGCGGCGCGGCGGGCTGATGCCCCTCAGGCCGGCGTGCCGGCACCACTCTGTCGTACTGAAGCTCAAAAACCCCCATCTCATCCTCCCGATTCAAATACAAGATCCATTAACAAAAAACGCATCGAAATTGCCCGGCAATCACCAAAACGGCTCACATGAAATACGCCGAGCACCAAAATAGTGTCGAATAATATCGACGACAAGAAAAAAGAAAATACACGCAGCGCAAAACAGCGTGCCTCACAAAATTGAGTCCACATGCAATGCACCACAAACCTGGACAAAAGCATCCGACAAACGATTAAAGCACATCAACAAGATTCACAAGTTTCAAATTTCAGACATTAATATATCAATTAAAATCATTAATAATCAACAAGATATAAATTTTTATATTGTTTTTTATTTTTATTGTCGATATTTATTGACAATGAACGCCTTGAAAATTAAGATTCGAAACCAATGCGGAATCATCACAATAAATACGCCGGACAGCCGCCGAAACCCGCCCTCCTCATTTTTTATTTTGTGCGCGGCCCTCGACAGATTTAATATTACTGTCGATTATTTTCGACTATCTGCTTCAGCAAGATCTGCTCCCGCATTCCCGGCATCCAGATAGCCGGGCCACTGCCATTTCTTTATTACGAGGATAGCCATGTCGGTACCACGTCCCCACAAAGACGAAATCATCAAGATTGCAGAAGAGTTCGGACTACAACTGTCGGATCAGACGCTCAGCACTTACCTGCAACAGTTCGACACCCTGGCCGAGACCTATCAGGTAGTGGATGAGATGCGCACGACGCCGACGCCGCTCAAGTATCCCCGCAGCCCGGGCGAGCATCCGGCGCCGGAAGACAACAAATACAACGCCTGGTATGTAAAGACGGATATTCGCGGCGCCGCACAGGGCAAGCTGCACGGACTGCGTGCCGCCATCAAGGACAACATCGCCGTGGCGCGCGTGCCCATGATGAATGGTTCTTCAGTGCTGGAAGGTTATGTGCCAGAAATCGACGCCACCGTCGTGACCCGCCTGCTGGATGCCGGCGCCACCATCGCCGGCAAGGCGCACTGTGAATACTATTGCCTGTCGGGCGGCTCCCACACCGGCGCCAAGGGGCCCGTGGAAAATCCACGCAAGGCAGGCTATTCCGCCGGCGGCTCCTCCTCCGGCTCGGCGGCGCTGGTTGCCTGCGGCGAGGTGGATTTCGCTCTGGGCGCGGATCAGGGAGGATCGATCCGCACGCCCTCATCATTCTGCGGACTGGTCGGCATGAAGCCTACCTGGGGTCTGGTGCCGTACACAGGGATCATGCCGATTGAGCTGACCGTCGACCATGTCGGGCCGATCACGCGCAACGTCGCCGACAACGCCCTGGTGCTGGAAGCGATTGCCGGACCGGATGGACTCGATCCGCGTCAGAGCCTGAGCGGCACACCAGGGCAATACACCGCTGCGCTCGACCTGGGCCTGAAAGGACTGCGGGTGGCCGTCGTCAGCGAAGGCTTCGGCTGGGCCAATTCGGAAATGGATGTCGACGAAAAAGTACGCAGCGCATCCGCCATGCTGCGCAAGCTGGGCGCCACGGTGGAGGAAGTATCGATTCCCATGCATCGCGTGGGACAGGCAATCTGGGTGCCGATCGTCAATGAAGGATCGACCCAGCAAATGATGAAGGGCAACGGCTTCGGTTTCAACTGGAAGGGGCTCTACATGCCCTCCATGATGGAAGCCCATTCGCACTGGCGCCAACGTGCCAATGAACTTTCCGAAACCCTGAAATTCACCATGATCGCCGGGGAATTCATGAGCCGCGCCGGCAAAGGCATGTTTTACGCCAAGGCGCAGAACCTGGCGCGTCAGCTGCGCGCCGCCTACGACAGCGTGCTGGCAGATTACGACGTGCTGCTGATGCCAACCTTGCCGATGAAGGCGACACCGCTGCCGCCCGCCGATGCTTCACTCAAGCTGGTCTTTCAACGCGCCTGGGAAATGATGGCCAATACCTCGCCGTTCGACGTCACCGGCCACCCGGCGCTGCAAGTGCCCTGCGGCATGAGCGAGGGACTGCCGATCGGCATGATGCTGATCGGACGCCATTTCGATGAGTCCAGCCTGTACCGCGTCGCCAACGCCTACGAAAAAGAAGTGGACTGGCTGCTGGCCTGATCGCGCCGAACCGCCGCGTTCACCGCCGCCGACAAGGCAGGGATGCGGCCTCGCTTGCGCACCGGATTCGAATTCGCCTCAAACGCTGCAACTTGTTTCGACAAGCCAAAAATTTTTTTCCAACCATCAAACGAACGGGAGATTCAACGTGACGATCAGCCGCAGACAGGCACTGAAAACCATGGCCGGCGCCGCCGCTCTGGCAGCTACACCGCTTTCCGGTTTTGCAAAGGGTTCCGACGATATCGTGATTGGCAGTCTGCACGATCTGTCCGGCGGACTGGACATTCTGGGCAAGCCGATGCAGGACGCGATGCTGCTGGCAGTGCAGGAACTCAATGACGCCGGCGGCCTGCTGGGCAAGAAGATCAGCGTCGCCACCATGGATCCGCAATCGAACATGCAACTCTATGCGCAATATGCGCAGCAGATGGCGCTCAAGGACAAGGTGACGGCGCTGTTCGGCGGCATCACCTCGGCCTCGCGCGAAGTGATCCGCCCGGTAATGAAGCGCTTCAATACGCTCTACTTCTACAACACCCAGTACGAAGGCGGGGTCTGCGACCGCAATACCTTCTGTACCGGCCAGACGCCGGCGCAAAACGTCGACAAGCTGGTTCCCTACGTCACCAAGCGCTGGGGCAAGAAGATCTACATTCTGGCCGCCGACTACAACTACGGCCAGATCACCACGGACTGGATCAAGAAATACGCGGCACAATCCGGCGCGACCGTGATCGGCGCCGACTTCTTCCCACTCGACGTCAATCAGTTCGGCCCGACCATTCAGAAAATCCAGGCCGCCAAACCCGACATGGTGATTTCGGTGCTGGTGGGCGGCGCGCACATGGCCTTCTACCGGCAGTGGGCGGCGGCCGGCATGAACAAGAAAATCCCGATGGCCTCCACCACTTTCAACAACGGCAATGAACACATCGTGCTGTCGCCGGCGGAATCGGACGGCATCGTGACCGCCTTCAGCTACTTCGAATCCATCGACACGCCGACCAACAAGGCCTTTGTCGAGCGCTGGCACAAGAAGTACGGCGCGGATTATCCCTACATCGGCGAACTGGCGGCGGCCACTTACCAGGGTGTGCATCTGTGGGCGCTGGGCGTGAAGAAGGCCGGCTCGGTCGATCGCATGAAGACCATTCAGGCGCTGGAAAGCGGCATTTCCTTCGACGGCCCCAGCGGCAAGGTCACTATTGATCCCGCTACACATCATTGCACGCTGGACATTCAGATCGCCGAATGCCAGAGCAAGAAGTGGAAGATCCTGGAGAGCTTCAAACAACAGAAGCCGGTCGATACCGCCGCGGTGTGCGATCTGATCAAGACGCCTAACGAAAACAAGCAGTTCGTGATCAAGGTCTGAGCGGTCGCGACAGTCACGTTTTATCAGGAGAGGCTTGTGGATTATTTTTCCGTAGTATGTCTTGAGGTGCTGAATGCCGTCGCCACGCTGCTGCTTGCCAGCATCGGCCTGGCAATTGTGTTCGGTATGATGAAAGTCATCAATCTGGCGCACGGCGAGTTCATCATGATCGGCGGTTATGCGGCCATCACGGCGTCCAAGTTCGGCGTCAACATCTGGATTGCCATGCTGGTCGTGTCCCCCCTTGCGGTAGGTGTTCTGGGTTTCGTGGTGGAGCGCTGCGTCATGCGTTATCTCTACGGCCGCATGGTCGATACGATGCTGGCGACATGGGGGCTCTCGCTGCTGCTCATCGGACTGGTGACCGAAATCTACGGCAATACCACCATAGGTCTCTCCTCCCCTCTGGGGTCGATGGCGATAGGCGCTTACCAGGTCAGCCTGTACACCCTGTTCATCATGGCCGTGGCGCTGGCAGTTCTGGCCATGCTGTATCTGTTGCTGACCCGCACCGATTTCGGTCTGGTGGCGCGCGGCGTGATGCAGAACGCTTCCATGGCGGCGGCGCTGGGTGTGAACCCGGCGCGCGTGTATGCCCTGACGTTTTCACTCGGCGCGGCGCTGGCCGGCCTGGCCGGCGGCGTGCTGGCGCCGATCACCGGCGTGGTGCCGACCATCGGCGTGGCCTATGTCGCGAAATCCTTCATCACCGTCATCGGCGGCGGCGCCTCCATCATCACCGGCACCCTGGCCGCATCGGGCATCTTCGGCGCAGTCAATCAGCTGACGACTTTCGTCTCGACACCGGTGATCGGCGAAGTCGGCTTGCTGCTGGTGGCCATCGTACTGGTCCGGCTCCTGCCGCAAGGCATCACAGGCCGCTTTTTCCGTGGACGCATCTAGCATGAAAAATTATCTTCACTACCTTCCTGTCGGCGCCTGCCTGATCGCGGGTCTGGCAGCCATGATCGTGTTACCGCTCTGCCTCGAAACCTTCAGCCTGATGGAACTGACGATCTACGTCATCATGTCCATCCTGGCCTTGTCGCTCGGATTCATCTGGGGCTATGGCGGCATTCTGTGCTTCGGCCAGGCCGCGTTCTTCGGACTTGGCGCTTATGCCTATGCCATCGGCGCCATCAACTTCGGCGAATCGACCGGCGCCTTTGCGCTGGCCATCATTGTGCCGACCCTGTTTGCGCTGGCGCTGGGCTATTTCATTTTCTTTGGCCGCATCAGCGATGTGTATCTGGGCGTGATCACACTGACCGTGACACTGATCCTGTTCAATCTGACCAACTCCACCTCGGGCGATCAATACCGCATCGGTGCAGCGGCGATCGGCGGTTTCAACGGCATTCCATCGATTCCGACACTGAACGTGCCGGGCTTTCCCGATCAGCTCCTGAGCCCCGAGATGCTGTTCGTGGTCAGCGTCGCTTTTCTGATGGCGACCTATATCGGACTGCGACTGCTGCTGGCGAGCCACTTCGGCCGCGTCGTCGTGGCCTTGCGCGAAAATGAACTGCGCGTCGATCTGCTGGGCTATGACTCGCGCAAGTACAAGCTGGCCGCCTTCGCCATCGGCGGCGGCATCGCCGGACTGGCCGGCTGCCTGTTTGCCAACTGGGGGGCATTCACCAGCCCTACCGTGTTCAGCCTGACGCAGTCCGCACTGGTCATCATCTGGGTGCTGGTGGGCGGCGTCGGCACGCTGCTGGGCCCCATCATCGGCTGCTTCTTCGTGCAATGGCTGACCTCCTATCTGGGCGGACTCGGTATCGTCAACCCCAACCTCCTGCTGGGCGCGGTGCTGATCGGCTTCGTTCTGCTGCTGCCCAAAGGCATCGTGTCGCTGTTCGCCGGATGGCGTGAGCTGCTGCCTGCGCAGCGCCGGCAAGCGCGCGCCAACTCCGCCAGCACGGCGCAACCGACAGCCGAAGGAGCCAAGCAATGAGCACACCATTGGTGGAAACACAGGGATTGGGCGTGAGCTTCGGCGGCGTGCATGCGGTCAACAGCGTCGACTTTCGCCTGGAAACGGGCGAACTGAGATGCCTGATCGGCCCCAACGGCGCCGGCAAGAGCAGCTTCTTCCGCCTGCTGTGCGGCCAGTACAAGCCGACCCGCGGCTCGGTGAAGATCAAGGGCCAGGCCATCGACGGCTTGCAGTCGTATCAGATTGCGCGCCTGGGACTGGGCATCAAGACGCAGGTGCCCAGCGTGTTCGACGGTTTGTCGGTGGAAGAAAACATCTGGCTGTCGGCGCGCCGCGCTTTGCCGGCGCGTGCTGCAAAAACGGCGGCAACAGAGGCCATGGATACGGTGCGGCTGAGCGCCATCGCCGGCAAACAGGTCGGCACGCTGTCGCATGGACAGCGGCAATGGGTGGAACTGGGCATCGTGATGGCGGCTCGCCCCGACCTGATCCTGCTGGATGAACCGGCGGCCGGCATGAGCGATGAAGAAGTGGTGCGCACCGCCGAGCTGATCAGGGAGGCCAATCGCCATTGCGCGCTGATCGTGGTGGAGCACGACATGGAGTTCATTCGCATGATTGCCAAGACCGTCACCGTTTTCAACCGCGGCACCGTGCTGGTGGAAGACACCGTCGATAAGGTGCTCAATGACGAGCGCGTGAAGGATGTCTATCTCGGCAAAGATCTGGAGATGAGAGATTAAAGATGCTTGATATCAAAAACGTCCAGTCGGGCTATGGCGACATCCGCGTGCTGCGCGGCATCGACCTGCACTTGTCCAGCGGTGAATTCGTCGGTCTGTGGGGGCATAACGGCATGGGGAAATCGACGCTGATGCGCACCATACTCGGTTATCTGCCGGCGAAGGCGGGCACGATCAGCTTCGAAGGCCAGAACATCACGACGCTTGCCACGCATCGCCGTGCGCGCATGGGGATAGGCCTGGTGCCGCAGGGGCGCGCCATCTTCCCGCATCTTTCGGTGCTGGACAATCTGCGCATGGGAGCCGTGTCGTCAGGCCATGAACGCGAGGCGATTGTGGAGTCGGTGCTGCAGCACTTCCCGCGTCTCAACAATTATCTGGACCGTCCCGGCGGTTTGCTGTCGGGCGGCGAGCAGCAATTGCTGGCACTGGCGCGCTGCCTCTGCGGCCAGCCCAAACTGATGCTGCTGGATGAGCCTACCGAGGGCATACAACCGTCCATCATTGCAGAGATGGTCGATACGCTGCATGCAATCCGCAAAGCGACCGGCCTGACCCTGCTGCTGGTGGAGCAGAACCAGGCCTTCATCGGCAGTCTGGCGGATCGCGTGCTGACGATGCAAAAAGGCGTACTCATCAACGAAAGCAGCACGCGCGATTTCCTGAACAACACGCACGCCTTTTCTACCGCCTGAGCTGCGCGCGGCGCCGCAGGCACCGCACATCTCCGACCATATCCGACTTGTTTCAATGACACCGGGCGCCGCGATGCTCCCGGAAGGGGGCCTTATTTTCAGAAAAATCAATTGAACCACTGATCCCGGCTACACCAGCCTGATGCTCTGAGCCCGGGCAGAGCGAATTCATCCCGCCGACTCATTCAGAACAGAAGCGCTTATGCGCTTCTGCGGGGGAGTGTTTTGCCTGAAAAAAAGTATTCGCCACGGCACAGACAGGAATGCGGTGAACACCGCTGCAGCGTCCACCTGGTCAGGGCTCACAGGCAATCGTAATAAGAAAACTGCCGACACATCAGGCAGCACCAGCAGTTCCAGCGTCTTTCATCGACTTAGTTTTTTTACAGGGAGAGGGTAATGAAGCAAAGCAAGTTGAAGTTGAAACACATCGCCATTTTTGCCGTACTGGTCTCAGCGGCAGGCGCCGCCAGCGCACAAAGTTCGGTCACCATTTCCGGGCTGTTGAACGTCGGCATCGCGCGCGGCAACAACGGCCAGACGCAGCTGGACGGCACCAGCGCCAACGGCAAGTTCGCCATGAATGACCTGCTGTCCAACATCGCGATTTCCGGCAAGGAGGATCTGGGCGGCGGCATGTATGCCGGCTTCCAGCTGGTGTCCTTCATTCAGGTCGACAACGGCGCCCTGTTTGACTCCAGCACGCTGTTCAGTTCGCGCTCGGTGCTGAAGTTCGGCGGTCATTTCGGCGAATTGTATATGGGACGCTCGCTGACACCGGCCAATTTCCAGATCCTCTTTACCGACCCCTGGGGCTGGAACGCCAGCTCGGCGCAGGTAGGCTGGCAGATTCAGACCGCCAACTACAAGAGCTCGTCCTATCTGCGAACCAACAATACGCTGGGCTACGTATCGCCGGAGATCAACGGCTTTACCGTTTCGATGGCGCATTCGACCGGTGAAAATGTGGTGGGCAACGACGATGGCATGACGATCGACTACAAGAAAGGTCCGCTGTGGCTGGGTGTTGGCTACGATCAGAGTCGCGGCATGACCAACGGCCCTACCAAGGATCACATGGCCGACTTCGTGGCGGCCTATGATTTTGGCGCCATCAAGCCGATGCTGTCATACACATCTTCGAAAGTGGCGAATGTCAGCTACCGCGCCTATTCATTGGCGGCGACCGCGCCGGTCGGCGTACAAGGCACGCTCAAGGCGGCTTATGCCCGCCTCAACGATTGCGCCTGTGTGTCCGGTCAAAGCGCCGCGCTCAGCAAGATATCGCTGGGTTATCAGCATGATCTGAGCAAGCGCACTGCCCTGTTCGCCAATATCAGCCGTGCCAAGGCGCAGACGCTCAGCGCAACCAACACGCTGGAAGTCGGCATGCAGCACGGCTTCTGACGAAAGCGTCCGGCAAAGAAAAACGCCGGGACATCTGCGGGCGATGTTCCGGCGTTTTGCTGAATACGATTCATGCCTGCCTGGCTTGCGTGGTCGTCGAAATTGCCCACAGACCTTCGAACATGGCGCGATTAAGCGCCGCCAGCTCCTGGCTTTCAATCACCAGGCCATAACTTTCTCGCTTGGAAGACAGATAGGTCACCTTGTCGTCGTGTATGTACATGGTCATGCCCAGATCGACCGAGGCCGGCGCATAGCGCAGTTCGCGCATTTCTTCGGCAGAACTGGGCCAGGTGGTATCGATATCGCGCGACTGTGAACGCAACACGCGCAAGGTGATGCCGCGACGCACGCGCTCGGCAATGATGGCGGCCATGGCGGCACTACCCGGCGCCTCATTCAGCTCACTCATGGACAAGATGCCCAGCAAAGGGCCGTTGTGACATTCGAGCGTACCCTGCAAGGCCTTGAGAATACCGTCGACACCTTCGTAGAAATGAATGCGCGGCTTGAGCTCGGAGGCATTGAACATCGACTTCAGCTGCGGCACCACATCATCGAGCAGCGCGCGATTGCGCTCCCACTGGCTGATCATCACGCTGGGATCTTCCGCAATCACGTGCATGACGCCATTGTCCTGCGCCAGCTGCGACACCAGGCCGCGCGTCTCCAGCTTGGCCAGCAAGGCATAGCCGTTGGTGCGGGACACCCCGGCGCGCTCGGCAATCACAGTCACCGGCGCCGAGCCGCATTGCAGAACCGCCATATAAAAGCGCAGCTCTTTTTTATCGAGGCCGAGTTCTTCCAGCTGAGATTCGATCTTTGACATGGTGACGAGGCTATCCTGAACAGAGAAGCTTGAAAGGTTTGAGAGCTTTGTATTATGCCAGTCGCAAAAACGAGAAAGAAAAACAAAAAAGCCCCTAACAATCGTTAGAGGCTTTTTAGTAATCGGCTTGCGCCTTTTGTTTGGTTGCGGGGGCAGGATTTGAACCTACGACCTTCGGGTTATGAGCCCGACGAGCTGCCAGACTGCTCCACCCCGCGTCTGAAGAAAGCAATTATAGGACACTTCTTTGGACAATGCAAACACCTTTATTAAATAATCGAGAGTGATACACTTCTACCCGCATCGGGGCTCTCGATTTTTGCGAATCGCCAGCCTGCATGATTCACATGTTCTGGATTCACTCTACACTCTATATAGAGGCATGCGAAGATGCGCTCGACGAGACATTAAAGACTTCCGACAATAAGCACATAAAGCAAAGACGAACCTCCTCTATGAAATTCTGCTCTGAATGCGCCCATCCGGTTTCCCTGCAAATTCCTGCCGACGATACGCGTCAGCGCTTTGTGTGCGGCAACTGCGGCACGATTCATTATCAGAATCCGAAGATGGTGGTGGGTTCGCTGCCGGTGTGGGAGCGCGATGGCGAAGTGCGCGTGTTGCTGTGCAAGCGCGCCATCGAACCGCGTCTGGGTTACTGGACGCTGCCGGCCGGCTTCATGGAAAACGATGAGACCACCGCCGATGCCGCGCGCCGCGAGACCGAAGAGGAAGCCGGCGCCAATATTGAGCTGCATGAGCTGTTCTCACTGGTGAACGTGCCGCATGTGCATCAGGTGCATCTGTTCTACCGCGCGACCTTGCTCGATCTGGATTATCAGGCCGGCATCGAGAGCCTGGAAGTGGAGATGTTCACCGAAGCGGAAATCCCGTGGCAGGACATTGCCTTTCCCACCGTCGAATTCACCTTGCGCGCCTTCTTCTCGGATCTGAAGAAGATCAAGGAAGGCAGCGGCGCCTTCGCGCTGCACACCGAAGATATCCGCCGTCGCATGATCTGATTCTGCGCATCACGGAGCGCACGCATGATTGCCTGGCTGAATCCCGACTCACCCTTCCCCGATGTTTCCCTCGCGCTGAAAGATCCGGCCGGTTTGCTGGCGGCCGGCGCCGACCTGTCGCCGGCGCGTTTGCTGGAAGCCTACCAACACGGCATCTTTCCATGGTTCTCGGAAGGTCAGCCGATACTGTGGTGGAGCACCGATCCGCGCATGGTGCTGCACACCCAGCGCTTCATGATTTCGGACAGCCTCAAGAAGACGCTGCGCAAGGTCGAACGCAGCCGCACCGGCGACGGCGCCTGGGAGTTGCGCTTTGACTCCGCCTTCGAGCAGGTGATGCGCGCCTGCGCCGGCCCGCGCCGCCATGAAAGCGGCACCTGGATTTCAGAAGACATCGTGCGCGGCTATTGCGGTCTGCATCGCGCCGGCTACGCGCATTCTTCAGAAGTATGGCTGAACGGCGAACTGGTCGGCGGCGCTTACGGCGTCAGCATCGGCAAGATGTTTTATGGCGAATCGATGTTTGCGCGCGTCAGCGACGCGTCCAAGGTGGCGCTGGCGCATCTGGTGTTTTTTCTGCGGCAGCAAGGCGTGACGATGATCGATTGCCAGCAGGAGACCTCGCATCTGGCGTCGCTGGGTGCGGCGCCGATCACGCGCGACGACTTTCTGCTGCATTTGCGCAGTGCAATCCGCGAACCGCAGATCCTGGAATGGCAGCCGGTCAGCCTGACTCCTGCTACGGGTACCCCCGGGACTTAAAGGCCAGTTCCGGAATGGGTCTTTTTCTGCCGCTCTATACGCTCTATATATAGAGAAGCTTTAGCCGCCCGTCCTCTCGCCGCCGCCCAAGCACAGTTCTCGTCCCGCAGTCCGGCTTGCGGTCATTCGTCGCAAACTCAGATTTCATGCACCTTTGCGGCAATCGCCATATTTAATGCAACAGATTGCGTGAGCCGAACGCCGCAGCCTTGGCGCAAATCAAGGAAAACTGGTGTAAATTAGAAGCCGTTCATTCACTCAGTCAAATCATTTCGCGACCCCAGCCGGCATCCGGCGGTGATGGAAGTTTTGCAAGACAGGACGCACATGACGCATCTCAAAGACTTGCCGTTCTCTACGTTGCAGTTCTATGCAACCGCGCCCTACCCTTGCAGCTATCTCGACCATCAGCAGGCGCGCTCGCAAGTCGCCACGCCTTCCCATCTGATCAATGCGGATGTGTATTCCGAGCTGGTCAAGACCGGTTTCCGGCGCAGCGGCATTTTCACTTATCGTCCCTATTGCGACGGCTGCAATGCCTGTACGCCGGTGCGCATCCGTGCGGCGGAGTTTCAGGCCAACCGCAGCCAGCGCCGCGCGTGGGAACGCAACGCGCACCTGACCGCGCTGGTTACCAATCTGACCTATGCGCATGAGCATTACGAGCTGTATCTGCGCTATCAATCGGTACGCCACGCCGGCGGCGGCATGGATCAGGACAGCCGTGACCAGTACGCGCAGTTTCTGCTGCAGAGCAAGGTCAATACGCGGCTGGTGGAATTCCGCGAGCCGGACGGGCAATTGCGCATGGTCAGCATCATCGATGTGCTGAACGACGGCCTGTCCTCGGTCTACACCTTCTTTGATCCGGACATGCCGACCGCCTCCTTCGGCACCTTCAATATCCTCTGGCAGATCGAGCAGGCCCGGCAACTGGATATGCCTTATGTGTATCTGGGCTACTGGATCAAGGAAAGCCCGAAAATGGCCTACAAGACCAATTATCAGCCGCTCGAAGCGCTGCAGGATGGTGTCTGGGATCTGCTCAAAGACTGAGTACACCTCTGCCGCTGAGCTTGGCCACCTCCCGCTTTTAGCCGCAGCGTCATCAGCACGACACCGCCAAAAGCCGCTGCCGACGGCCGCGACAGGCTAAAATAGCGGCACTTTTCAGAATTGCTGCCAGCTGTGCGCCCGCTCTCAACGGCTTTTTAACGTTTATTCCCGCCTCCACCGTGTCCGATAAATTCCTCTACGCGCTTGCGCGCCCGCTGCTGTTTTCCCTCGATGCGGAAACCGCCCACCATCTGACCTTGCCGGCGCTCAAACGCGCCGCGGCCCTCAGCCTGACCGATTTCATCAGCAAGCCGGCAGCCGATCCGCGCACGGTGATGGGCATAGCGTTTCCCAACCCGGTCGGCCTGGCCGCCGGTCTGGACAAGGACGGCGCCTACATCGATGGCCTGGCGGCGCTGGGTTTCGGTTCGATTGAAATCGGTACGGTCACGCCACGCGCGCAGCCGGGCAATCCCAAGCCGCGCATGTTCCGCCTGCCGCAAGCCAATGCCGTCATCAATCGCATGGGGTTCAACAACGGCGGCGTTGATGCCTTCGTCGCCAATGTGCAGGCCTCACGCTTCTATCAGGAGAAAAAAGGCGTGCTGGGCCTGAATATCGGCAAGAACGCCGACACTCCGATCGAACGTGCGGCGGAAGACTATCTGCATTGCCTGGAAAAGGTGTACCCCTACGCCAGCTATGTGACGGTGAACATTTCCTCGCCCAACACCAAGAATCTGCGTCAGTTGCAAGGCGCATCAGAACTGGATTCGCTGCTGTCGCGCCTGAAGCAGACCCAGATCCGTCTGAGCGAACGCCATCAGCGCTACGTGCCGATCACGCTGAAAATCGCACCGGACATGGATATGGAGCAGGTCAAGAACATTGCCGACGCGCTGCTGCGCCACAAGATCGACGGCGTCATCGCCACCAACACCACCATCACCCGGGACGCGGTGAAGGGCATGCAGCACGGTGAAGAGGCCGGCGGCCTGTCGGGCGCACCTGTGTCTGAATTGTCGAATCAGGTGATCCGCAGTCTCAAGGCCGAGCTCGGCGATGCGCTGCCCATCATCGGCGTGGGCGGTATTTTCAGCGGCGCGGATGCGCAAGCCAAGATCGATGCCGGCGCCTCGCTGGTGCAGTTGTACACCGGCCTGATCTATCGCGGCCCGGCGTTGGTCAAGGAATGCGCTGCCGCCTTGCACGGCGCAAAATAAGACTTAATCGACCGCTCACTTCGAGCAGAAATCGCCTCAATGCCCGGCGCAACCGAAATCAACACGCGGTTGCGCCGGGCATTCGTCTTTTGGGGAAGACAATACGCCCGAGCTATTCGGCTTGTTTTTTCAGATTGAAAATCTGGCGCGCCTTGGCGTCGCTTTCGGACTTCTTCTCGAAATCGGTTTTTTCGCAGGCCGCAAGCAAGCTTGCAATGCACAGCATCAGCAGCATGGTGATGGTTCGCATGATATTTCCCTGTATTTTTGTTTGACGATTTACCTTATCCGGCCAAGCCTGCAAGCCATCAAGGCGTCGCAGCCCGAGTTCCCCCTCCGGCTGTGTCGAGTACATCTGAGCGCTCAGCGCCCTTGATGCACCTGATCTCGTCATTTTAGTCCAAGCCTGCCGAAAACATAGTCCGCCCCATCCTCCTTACGGAATCTTCGCGGCATCGCAGCAATATTGTCGGGCAAAAACAAGCGCCATCACGCGGCTGATGGCGCGCCGCGTCGGGCGGGCGATACTTGGCCGGCCAGGATGCACGGTACTCAGGAATCGTGGCTGCCCGGCGCCAAGCACAAGGCTTCATCTGGGGTCCAGCCTGTTGCTTTTTTCTCCTCGACAACGAATTCATTCCGATCTTTTTATTTAATGATATAAACTATTTTAAAAATTAAACGTCAGACTGTTTTTGATTTTCACTCAATGGCTTCACACGGAAGCCGCTGAACAGACGCAAGGGGGAATACCATGCTCAAATTTATTGCCCGGGCTTACGGCAAGCTGCTGGACTATCTGAACGACTCCGGTTCGTGCACCACCGGTTCGCACCAGGGAGAACCGACGCACTACGGCCTGTACTCCAGCCTGAATCAGAATGACGCCGAACACGGTCGAAAATGAAAACGTTTTCGCGGCCTGCTTCATGCTCATCTTTCAGACCTGACTCCTCCCCGGAACAGGCTCCGGGCCTGGCCGCCTGACGCAAACAATATGTTGTCGTGCAGGCCTATCGGCCATGCCCAGCCCAGTCCTTACCCCGCTCCGGGGCAGTTTATTGCAGGCAGATAACGGCCTTGCGGCGCCCCGCCTCATTTAGCCGGCAAGTTGCCCTGCGTGCATGCTCAGCAAATCCAGCGCATTCAAAGTCCAGGCTAGCCCGGCATCACCCGGCATGCGCCTCTATAATTGCGAAATCGCACCGGCCGCCTTCTGCGCCGCGCTTATCCAACACGCTGAAGCTTCTCAACATTCCGATTTCCACGCATGTCCACCAATACTATTGCCATCAATCAATCGATGGACCGTTTCAATGATCACGACAGCGTCTGGCTGTTTGGTTACGGCTCGCTGATTTTCAAAGCGGATTTCCCCTTCATCGAAAAACGCCCGGCGCACATCCTGAACTGGGCGCGACGCTTCTGGCAGGGATCTCACGATCATCGCGGCACGCCCGAGGCGCCCGGCCGTGTCGCCACGCTGACGCCGGACGCGGGCGCGGTCTGCGCCGGCATGGCCTATCTGATTTCGCCGCAAGTCTTTGCTCATCTCGACTACCGGGAGAAAAACGGCTACCTGCGGCTCAGCACCGACATCTTTTTTGAGGACGGCGGTCAGCAGGAAGGCTTGTTCTACATTGCTCGCGAAGACAACGCAGCGTTTCTCGGACAAGCGCCCGAGCTGGATATCGCCCATCAGATCAATGCCGCACACGGCCCCAGCGGCAGGAATCGCGAATATCTGCTGAACCTGGCGACCGCACTGCGCGAGTTGGGGGCGCACGATGCCCATGTCTTTGCCATCGAACATCACCTGCTGGCGATGGCGCCGGGCTAAGTATTAAGCTTGAATTTGGGCGCTGCGCGCACTCATGGTATTGTTGCCCGGGACATTTACAGCCAAGGAAAAGAAGATGAGGAAAGTTTTTGTTGCATGCGCGTTTGCGGTTGCTCTGGCCGGTTGCGTGGCACCGGTGCAGAAAACGGCGAATGGGGAAATCCCGGCTGCGCGCATCTACATCAAGAGCATGACCGAGCAGACTGCCGGCATGAGCAAGGTGGAATTCAGGCGCGACACCAACTTCCTGTACAGCCGCGAGATGCTGGAACTGGCCATCAATGACGTTGTACTGGCACAGATCGACGGCGGCGAACATCTCGCCATCTGGCTCAAGCCCGGCCGTTACGTGTTCACCATCAAACCGGTGCACACCCTGAATACACCGACCGGCGTCAAGTCCGGCCTGCTGGATCTGGAGGTCAAGCCCGGCGCCGACAGCCAGGTACAGATCGTTTCCAACAGTACCGGCATCAGTCTGCAGCAGGGCAAATAGGCGCGTCAGCATTTCAGCTACGCGCAGTGCAAGTCAAAAAGCCGGCTCAACCGGGAATGCCGTTCAGTGAAGAACTGAACGGTATTTTTTTGTGCCGTTTGATTTCAACTCCGTTCGCCCTGAGTCGCAGCAAAGCAGCATATCGAAGGGCGGGCAAGCGCTATAAACACTGCACGCTGGCTTCGATATGCGCCTGCGGACCTGCTCAGCCCGAACGGCTTGCGGAGAAATCTTACTGAACTGAACGGCATTGCCAGCCCGTACCAGCCCATCCCCCGCCCTCAGCGCTTTCCGGCAATCAACGTTGCCGCGCAACACCAGCAAACACGCGGTTTTCAGGCCGGTTCGACGCACAGGCATTGCCTGCGGAAAACAAATTCGCCGATCTGCCACAATCAGAAAAATATTAGCAATCCGATCACATAAATTCAGATGCCGGGCCCAGTTTCCGTTCTAATATCGCCGCAGGGAACGCAACCAAAACATCATGAATAACGACATCAATCTGATCGCCGCCGACGGCATCAGCCGCCGCCAGACCGCCTTCGCCTGGACCATCATTGCCCTGCTACTGCTGTTGCTGGTCATCATCACGCCGTATGCGCAACTGCCGCTGACACCCATCCCCGGTTACATCGGTGCTTTCGGCGTGGCGATGTTCGTGGTCAACATCATTCTCGCCAGCCTGCTGTTTTCCAAAGGCATCATCGAAAACAGCGCGCGTACTGTACACCTCGGCACCGCCTATTTTTTCGTCACGGCGATTTTCGTGCCGCTGATTGCCAGCTTCCCCGGCAGCTTCATGCCGGGCTCACTGATAGGCAACAGTGTCAGCCCGGTCTGGATATGGTGTTACTGGCATGTCGGTTTCGCTGTGCTGGTCATCCGTTACGCCACCTCTGGCAAACGCGCCATACGCATACGCGCCTCCATCGCTTTTACGCTCGCGACCGTCATTCTGCTGACCATGAGCGCGACCGTCTGGCAGCGCTGGATGCCGGATATTCTGCAGAACGGCAGCAGCTTCTTTGAAGACAATACCTTTCTGATTCCGGTGACAGTGCTCGGCGTCAATCTGCTGGCCCTGATCTGCGTCGCCCGGATGGAAAAGCAGGAGCCGGAGCAGCTCTGGATCACGGTCGCCATGGTGGCCGCCTGCATCGACGTCTGGCTGACCGTCTACGGCAACACGCGTTTCTCGCTGGGCTGGTATTTCGCCAAGCTGACCAGCCTGTTCACCTCGCTGACGGTGCTGATCTCGCAGCTCTACGGCATCACACGCCTGTATAACAGCATCGCCAGCGCCAACAAGGTGCTGCTGACGCTGGCCAATCAGGACGGTTTGACCAGTCTGACCAACCGCCGCTGCTTCGACGAAATTCTGGAGATTGAATGGAACCGCGCGCGGCGCGACAAGCGCAGCCTCGGTTTGCTGATGATCGATGTCGACTTTTTCAAGAAATACAACGATGAATATGGCCACCTGCAGGGCGACGACTGTCTGCGCCGAGTGGCGGAACATCTGATCGGTGTAATCAAACGGCCCGGCGATGTCGCGGCACGTTACGGCGGCGAAGAATTCGCCATCATTCTGCCCAATACCGATGCCGCCGGCGCAATCCAGGTGGCGGAGCGATTGCAGCGAAACCTGCGCACCAGCGCCATCACGCACCGGCGAAATCAACCGCTGCCGATTGTGACGCTGAGCATCGGCATAGCCTGCGCCACGCCGGGCGGCGACGCGCTGCTGGAACAGCTGAGCGCGCGTGCCGACAGCGCGCTGTACGCGGCGAAAAACAATGGACGCAATCAATATCGTGTCGCTTTGACGACACAGAGCATCAATTCCGACCACCTGCCTTTGTCGGCGATCTAACCGGAACACCACCGGAGTGCTGTTGGATCGCCCGCAAAGCCTTGTCGGACGGGGCATTTCACCGCAGCATCTCGGCTGGGGGATCATCCGGCATGAGATATAAATAAAGTCGATAACTGATATTGTCAATCGAAATTGGCGAATGAATTTCGAAACACATATATTGCAATGCAACAGACAACCTTTTGCGGAGCTAAATATGAACATCCTCGTCGACATTCTGCCTTACACCCTGCTGCTGGGCGCGATGGTTGCACGTTACCTGGTTTCCACCAAGTAATAGGCGACATCACTGGCATAGACGCTTGCTGGCGCGGCGCAACAGTTATCAGACGGCGATATCTGGAAGACAATGTCAGAGCAATATAAGCAATAGCCATATCAGTACCCTCAGAACGGCAAACCGTTTTGAATATCAAAAAGGAACGCTCAGCGTTCCTTTTTTATTGCCCGCACTCAAGCGATGGAGATGGTTTCAGTGACAGCGTCAGCCCAGGTTCGGATCAGGTCCACAATCCGCTGCTGCAATCCGCTGCTCACGTGATTTCCGGTGAGAAATTTTCCGGCTGTTTTTGCCTCGCCAGTTGAAAAGAAAACTGACTGCCTCCTGACTCTGGCCCCGGGATGGCATCTTGCAAATGTCTGATACCGCATTACACTCGCAGCTTTGCTATTCCATTGGAAAGATCGCACATGAGGCGTATCACCTCCCTTTTCGTTGCCGTAGCGCTGCTGCTGATGCTGGAAGGATGCGCATGCGCTCCCGGCTTCGTCGGATTTGACAGTCGCTGCGCCTTCACCAATCCCCCCAGCGGACAACCTTGATACTCAAAACAACACGTCAAATCCGCTTAACAAGCGTAATTTTTTGTTAATTACCGAACCTGTTTCCAGCTCGCCGTTCATGTTTGACTCGGCCTGATCCGACGTATTTTTACAGCCCGGCCTGGTCGGCGTTTATATCCGGCTCAAGCTGAAGCCTCAGCCACTGCTTCAGATCACGCTGCACTTGCTGCCTGATGCTCGCTTCCTCGTTGAATATCTCGTGCCAGGCTTGCGGATACCAATGCAAGCATTTGTGGCCTGACGGCAAGGCGTCGAAAAAGCGGCGACTGCCCTCCGCCGCGACAAAGGCATCATCGCCGGCCACCTGCAATAGCAGCGGCGTCCGAAACGCGCCTGCATCGGCCTGCGTCCTTGCCATCGCATCCAGCATGAAATTGAGCGTACGCGGTGCAATGCGGCCGTGATTCAACGGGTCGCTGCGATACGCAGCAACGACCGCTGCGTCATGCGACAGCCGGTCGGGCGGCAAGGAACTGGGCAAGGCCAGCCTTGGCGCCAATACGCTACTCAGCGCCAACAAAGACTTTTGCCAGACATTCAGCGTCAAGGCCAGTGCCGGCGACGACAGCATCAGCCCGCGCACGGGACTGAAACCTCCGCTGGCAAAACGGGCGGCGATCAGTCCGCCCATGCTGTGCCCGAACAGAAACGGCGTCTGCTGCTGGCAGGCGGCGAAGTCGTCGAAGCTGAGTTTGAGATCCTGCAAAAAATCATCCGGCCGCCTGAGGCTGCCGCGCACGCCGTCCGATTGTCCGTGACCGCGATGGTCGACAATCCGTACCGCCAATCCCAGTTCATGCAGCAAACCCGCCAGTTCGAGATAGCGACCGCCATGCTCGCCCAGGCCATGCACCAGATGCACCGCGCCGCGTGCAGCGGCGGTATGCGTCCATTCGCGGCAATACAGGCGGGTGCCGTCCTGCGCAGTCAGCCAGCTTGAGTCCGGATTCATTTCATGTCTCCATTGTTGGCGGCCTGCGGGCTGGAGTTATCGCTGCGGCGGCTCGCCCCTGACATCGGCATTGGCATCAACCGTTGCGCTCTCACTGGCGACCCGACGCCAGCCGCCGCGCAGGCGCCGGCTCTGGCGCAGCGCCAGTTGCAGCGAGGCGGCCCAGGACAGGGGACGCGGATGCACCACAGCCCGCAAGGCGCGTGCATAGTCGAGCACCAGACCCGGCGTCCAGGCCATGGTGATGGCGCGCTTGCGAATCTGGCTGGCGACCCAGATCTCGGGCGTCAGCATGATGCGCAACACGCTCAGCCAATGCGAGGTGCGTGCGCCGATCACGCCTTCCAGCGCCGATTCCATTGCATGCGCCACCGTGCTGGAGCAGTTGCGATAGGTCAGGTTGTAGATCGCCTGCTGGCGGTATTGGCTCCAGAAAGCGTCCAGCCGCGTGCGGTCGTACTCGCGAAACACGATCTTCTCGGTGGATTCACACCAGGCCGCCGCTTCGCTGCGATAGTCGGTCAGAAAGCGTCCGCCGACATTGTTGTCGGCCGTGGCACGCAGCAGACGGGCGAACTGATCCGGCGAGCGATCAATCTCCTCCGCCGGATACAGGCTGATGTAGAGCGCATTGGCACTGTCGGGCGCCACTTCCAGCGCAGCATGGCCGGTCGAGATCACGCCGTTGGTGTCCACCGCCGCGATGTAGCGGTTGATCAGCGGCCGGTTGCGCGCCTGGCCCTTGGCACTGCCGGCCGGCGTCCAGACGTGCACGGTCATCGGCGGCGGTTGCGTGGGGTCGGCGCGGCTCTCTGGCATAGGCTCAGACTGCGACTCAGACGACAAAGAGGAAGCGGAAACGCTGGCCGGCCCGGCGCCGCCCTTGCCGCTCTTGAGCGCCGGCCCCATGGCCTCATGCCCGCGATAGAGGCCGGCATCCAGCGGCAGTTCGGCCTGCACATTGCGATTTTCCAGCGCCGCAATCGATGCGCGTTCAGGCAGCATGCGCGAGCGCAGCCCCAGCCAGATCATGTTCCAGCCGCCGAAAATCAGGCCCAGCGCCATGCAGAACGGCACCGTGCCCTTGTAATGCGTGGGGTAAGGCTGAAAGAAAATGATCGCCAGCACAATCTGCACGCCGCCGCCGGCCACCGCCATACGCCAGCGCGGAAAGCGCACCACCAGCGCCGAGGTGATCTGCAAGCCGCCGCCGATGGTGAAGGCAGTGCCGAACAGCATCGCCAGCACCATGCTGCTGGCGTGATGCGGCACGATGATCAAGACCGCGATCAAGAGGAAAATGCCGCCCTTGGCATAACGCAAAGTCTTTTGCGCGCCGATGCCGCTGGAAGCAACCAGCAAGGTCGCCAGACTCTCCAGCAGCAACAGATAGCCGAACAGCGTGAGCGGAAACACCAGCACGCCGTCCAGTGCATCAATCATCAGGCTCACGCCGATGGTGCCCCAGATCAGGCCGGCAAAGCCCAGCACATGCCAGTGACGGCGGATGAAATCCGTACCCAGTAATAACAAAACAAGACGTATCAATTCTTCCCCGGTCTGAAGACCGTTCCCTGTATGAAGTTAAACGCGATTCTGACCTGTCCAGACGGCAACGGCAACAGGCAAAGCCGACATCAGGTGCAACTCAGGCACCCGCCAGCGGCTTCTTTGCGATTCCGGCTGTCACGATACCGCACACCTGGACAACCTGAAGTCGCCCGACGCCGGCAGCATCGGCGCTGCAAGCCGCTAGGAAAAACCGATTCGATCAGAGACAATGAGCGCCATTGCCCTGGACTCCCGCCTTCGATGAATTCTTCCGTACTGCTCTCCCAGTTCGCCGGTGCTGCACTGCTGCCGCCCATGAATTTCGTCCTGCTGTGCGCACTCGGCCTGCTGCTGCGGCGGCGCTGGCCGAAACTCGGGACCAGCCTCTGCTGGCTGTCGCTGGCGCTGCTGCTGGTGCTGAGCACTCGCGTCGGCTCGCTGTGGCTGGTGCGCCCGCTGGAAACATCGCATGCCCCGCTCACCGGCAGCGCGGCGGAAATCAGCCAGGGCGCCCAGGCCATCGTGGTGCTGGGCGGCGGACGGCTGTCGAATGCCCCCGAATTCGGCTCCAGCGATCAACCCAGCGCGGCCACGCTGGCGCGCCTGGAGTACGCCGCTTACCTGCATCGCGCCACCGGTCTGCCTTTGCTGGTCACCGGCGGCAAACCCGACGGCTCCAGGGAAAGCGAAGCCGGCCTGATGGCGCGCTCGCTGCAGCGCGACTTTGAAGTGAAAGCGCGCTGGATCGAAGGTGAATCCGACAACACCCAGCAGAACGCCGTCATGTCGGCTGCCATGCTGAAGCCGGCGGGCATCAGCAAGGTCTTGCTGCTGACCGATGCCATGCACATGGAGCGTTCGATGAAAGCATTCGGCCAGACTGAACTCGCAGCCGTGGCGGCGCCGACCGGCTTCATTTCGTATCAACGCAGCCTCTCCACCGATTACCTGCCCAACGCCGGCGCGCTGGCTCTGAGCAGCTACGCCATGCATGAATGGATAGGCTTACTCTGGTACCGGCTGCGCTACTGAAACAATGAAGCAGCAACATCCGGGAACACCCGGAGATCAGGAATTTTGCGCGCAATGTGTATTCACAGCACGGATGTTCTCAGCAATAGCGGCATCGAGCCCGATCTGAGCTGAACTCTTTGCTGTTTTTTACTCCCCGCATCTTTTTCCTCCCTTTCCCCCCATCGCCTGATATTTCCATCAAGCATGTTTTCATGCCTCCTGCATATCCGTGCAGCAGGCACGCGTGAGCGGACTTGTCGCCACTCATGCTGCCAGCAATTCTTTATCGAAAGTCACGCTTTACCGATCGGTATGGAAGTAAAGTTTGCCGTGAACGATGCCGTTAATAATCATGCAGCGTTGGTTGCGTTGGCGCCCCAGCTCAGCCCGCGCACAGACTGAATAGTGATATCCGTCGTTCAAGGGTACGCAAGAGACCCATCAGGCAACAATTCAACTGACCACCAGGGAGACTTCACTATGAGCCAATTCTCATTCAAGCAAAAATTATGGCTGCCGCTGATCGTCAGCCTGATCGCACTGTTCGCGGTGTCGATCTTCAGCGCCTTCCAGACGCGCGAGTTGCGCATCGAAGAACGCAAGAACGATTTGAGAAATGTCTCCTACACCGCCGTCAGCGTGATCAAGGCACTGGCGGCGCAGGCCGACAGCGGCGCCATCACCAAGGAAGAGGCGCAACTGCGCGCCAAGCAGGCAATCAAGGCCATGCGCTACGGCACCGACGGCTACTTTTCCATTTCCACCTCGAATGAGCTGATCATCATGCATCCGATCAAGCCGGAGCTGGACGGCAAGAAACTGTCCGACTTCAAGGACCCGGTCGGCAATCTGGTGTTCGTCAACATCAGCAAGGCCGGCAGCCAGCCGGAAGGCGGCTTCATCGATTACATGTGGCCCAAGGTCGGCGCCGATGCGCCGGTGCCGAAACTGTCGTTCGCGCTCGGCTACAAACCCTGGGACTGGATCTCCACCACCGGTGTCTACATGGATGACATCAACGCCGCCTTCATGAATTCGCTCTACAAGATGGGGGGACTGTTCGCGGTGCTGGCGGCAGTGCTGCTGAGCATGGTCAGCATGATCAATCGCGGCATCATGCGCACCGTCGGCGGCGACCCCGGCAATGCTGCCGAAGTGGCCAATCGCATCGCCCAGGGCGATCTGACGCCGACCATCGCCACAGCGCCGGGCGATCAGGTCAGCCTGCTGTATGCGGTCAAGAGCATGCGCGATTCGCTGGTCAGCACCATCGGCAACATCAAGGCATCGGCCGATACCATCGCCACCGCTTCCGGCGAAATCGCCAGCGGCAATCTGGATCTCTCCAGCCGCACCGAGCAACAGGCCGGCTCGATCGAAGAAACCGCGTCGGCGATGGAGGAGCTGACTTCCACCGTCAAGCAGAACGCCGACAACGCGCGCCAGGCCAATCAACTGGCCGAGTCGGCATCGGAAGTGGCGATTCAGGGCGGCAGCGTGGTGCATCAGGTGGTGCAGACCATGGGTTCGATCAATGAATCGTCGAAGAAGATTGTGGACATCATCAGCGTGATTGATGGCATTGCCTTCCAGACCAATATCCTGGCGCTGAATGCGGCTGTGGAAGCGGCGCGTGCCGGCGAACAAGGCCGCGGCTTCGCGGTGGTGGCCTCGGAAGTGCGCTCGCTGGCACAACGCTCGGCCGCTGCCGCCAAGGAAATCAAGGCGCTGATCGACGACTCGGTGGAAAAGGTCGACATCGGCAGCCGACTGGTGGAACAGGCCGGCGCCACCATGAACGAGGTGGTCGCCAGCGTGAAACGCGTGACGGACATCGTCGGCGAAATCAGCTCGGCCAGCCAGGAGCAAAGCGCCGGCATCTCGGAAGTCGGCCAGGCCATCACCCAGATGGATGAAGGCACGCAACAAAACGCGGCCCTGGTAGAACAGGCCGCCGCTGCTGCACAGTCGCTGCAGGATCAGGCGGCAACGCTGGCCGGACTGGTAAACCGCTTCCAGCTGGATCCTGCCCAGGTGAACGCTTTGCGCGTCAGCCCGGCGACCGCAACGATGGCGGCAGCCGCCCCGGCTGCAATCCCGGTAGCGCCGTCCATGGTGCGCAAAGCAACGCCGGGCAAACCGCTGACGACCGCCAGGGCACCGGCCGCGGCACCCAAGCTGGCAGCAGCAAAAGCGCCGGCGCGTCCGGCCACCGCCAAGAGCGCGCCTAAATCGGCGCCGAATGACGAAGGAGATTGGGAGACCTTCTGATTGTTCTGAGGTCTGCCGCAGCAAGCAAAAGCCCGCATCGTTTATCCGATGCGGGCTTTTTTCATCCTTGACGCTAACGGCTTGCAACACTGCGGCACTGCGGTGGCGCGTGCCTGCAAGCCAGAAACCGACAAGTTTCCCCGGTGAAATTATTTATGCATTGGCGTCGGTTCCGGCGGCGTCCCATCACGCCTGCGCGCCTGCTCTCAAGCCAGATTCAAAATTAGTTTGAGACTTTTCTCATATAAACGAAGGAGGTGAATCGGGAGAATGTCGTCATTGCACTGTGATTCAGATCACGGCGCCCACCCACCGAAGACGACCATCATGCAAGGCTTCTCCCGACTGATCACGCTGACTGTTGCACTGAGCGCCTCGCTGTATGCAGGCCTGCTGCAAGCGGCCCCCTCGGTCGAGCTGAAAGTCACCGGCGTGATCCGCCCGGCTGCATGCACTCCGACGCTGGCCGGCAGCGGCGTGGTGGATTACGGCACCATCGCCGCCGGCGCGCTGCAGCGCGGTCGCAGCACCGCGCTGCCGGCGCGCCAGATCGGCCTGACCGTGGCCTGCAACGCCGCCGCCAAAATCGCCGTCACCTTCGTCGACAACCGTGCCGCGTCGCGCGTGGACGGCATTCTGGATCAGCTGCGCAGCGGTGCCGAATACAACTTCGGCCTGGGCAGCGTGGCAGGCAAGAACGTGGGGGGCTATGCATTGTCTTTCAGCAGCAACGCCACCGCCGATGCGCGCAGCGTGAGCGCCATCGCGTCCAAAGATCGCGGCAACAGCTGGAGTCAGGATGCCGGCTTCCTGGATCACGCCAATACCTATTTCTCGTTCGCCGAAAACGGCGCCGCCAGCCCGGTCGCGCTCAAGGTGCTGTCGGCTCAGATCAATGTGCAGCCAGTGCTGAACAAGGCCGAAGAATTGCCATTGACACAAGATGTGCCGCTCGACGGCTCCACTACCATCGAAATCAAATATCTCTGAGCCGTATTCACAAGTCACGTAGCTGCATTTACTATCAGTTACGGGCGGCTTAGCAAACGAGATGGCGACGTTGTCACTGAGGCATCAATCGAGTCTGGTTTCGAGTCAGTTTATTAATGCAGATCAAGGAAGCCACATTTTTGCTTACAATTTTGACGAACCCTTTCGCAGCGCTCAACAGTCGTAACTCTATTCGTCATAGAATAAGTCCCATACGACACGGCCACGGCAGCCATCGGTCCTCTGGATTTACAGCAACGCCGGCAAGTGCAGTGATATGGATGAGCATGAATTTCTGAAAAGGAAGCAGCCATGGCGCAGTCACCCAAAACCATGTCGAGCCTGATGTGCGAACTCAGCGTCGCCTTGGCCGATTTGTCGGAAAAGATGAGCAATCTGGCGCTCACGCTGGAGAATCAGTATCTGGAATCCGATTCGCCCGAACCGGTGGCGATGATGGAAGCAGCCCGCAGCACCATAGAAAAAGCCAAGAGCCACTAAAAGAATCACCAGGCCGGATCTCGCAAGACAGCGCAGCGCTCACGGATCGCTGCGCTTTTTTAGCGCCTTGTGAAAGACATGCCCGGGCTTGCTTGCCTTCGGTTCTTTTGCGGCGCTGGTTCCGGCAAGCTCTGCAATACCTTCCCCACCTGCATCCATCCAGAACGCGGCGCCCAGCGCCTGCAAGCGCTGCATGATAAATTCCGCCACCACATTGACCCGCACCAGATCGCGTGCATCCGCATGCGTGAGCAACCAATATGAGCGCTGCAGCCGGACGTCGTCGGGCAGCAGACGCACCAGATCAGGCTCGCGCCGCGCCAGAAAGCAGGGCAAGACGCCCAGCCCGACGCCGGCCGCTACCGCCTGCACCTGGCTGATGATGTTGGAGATGCGGATGCGCGGGCGCAAGGTCGATGAAATCTCGGCCAGATAATCCAGCTCGGCCGACCACATCAGATCCTCCACATAGCCCACCCAGGGGTGTTCCTCCAGCTGCGCCCTGCTGCCGACCGGGCCATGGTTCTGCAGATAGGTGCGCGAGGCGTACACCCCCAGTTCGTAATCGTTGAGGCGGCGCGCATACAGGCGGCCCTGCTCCGGCCGCGTCATGCTGACCGCCAGATCGGCCTCGCGTTTGGAGAGGCTGAACATGCGCGGATTGGCGATCAGTTCGATTTCCAGCTCGGGATGCAGCTGCGCCAGCCCCTGCAACTGGCGCGCCATGAAATAGGTGCCCCAGGCTTCAGGCGTGCCGATGCGCACCGATCCGGTCAGGCCTTGTGCCGGATCATCCTGGCGCGTACTGATGCGGATGGCCAGGTTTTCCATGGCTTCGGCATCGGGAATCAGGCGTTCGCCCTCCACCGTCAGTACGTAGCCGGTGGCGCGGCGGTCGAACAGCGGCGCGCCAATGGCCTGCTCCAGCCCGCTGATGCGGCGGCTCAAGGTCGAATGATCGACGCCCAGCTTGCGCGCCGCCACCGTCAGGCGGCCGACACGCACCACTGCTAGAAAAGCCTGCAGATCGTTCCAGTCAAATTTATCCATGAAGCCCGTCTTCGCTGCGGCTTGCCGCCTTGATGGGGAAAGCAAGAGTATGCGATTTTTCACACATCCTATGTGCATTATTTGATATTTACGTTGAAAAATGCCAATGCTACTCTTTTGCCGAAGCCCCCGTATCGGCAGCGCTCAGCAGTGCAAAAACGATCCGGATCACACGAAGGCGGCATACCGCCCATCGGTACATACCGCAGCCGCCCGGCTGTGAAATCAGAGGAGACAAGCATGGCAACGATGTTTCATCAACTACAGGCGCTGGCCGAACAAGGCAAACCGGTGCGCGTCGGCCTGATCGGCGCCGGCAAGTTCGGCTCCATGTTTCTCTCGCAGGTGCCGCGCACGCCCGGCGTGCATCTGCTCGGCATCGCCGACCTGTCGCCGCAGCGCGCGCAGGAGTCGCTGCAACGCGTGGGCTGGAAACCCGACATGTACGCCGCCACCTCATGGGCCGAGGCACTGCGCAACGGCAGCACCTTCGTGCAGGACGATGCCGAGGCGCTGATCTCGCAGCCGCAGCTGGACATCATCATCGACGCCACCGGCAACCCCGCCGCCGGCATCCGCCACACGCTGCTGTGCTGCGAGCACCGCAAACACATCATCATGGTCAACGTCGAAGCCGACGCGCTGGCCGGGCCGCTGCTGGCGCGCCGCGCGGCGGAAGCCGGCATCATTTATTCGATGGCCTACGGCGATCAGCCCGCGCTGATTGCGGAAATGGTGGACTGGGCGCGCACCTCGGGTTTCGATGTCGTCTGCGCCGGCAAGGGCACCAAGTATCTGCCCGTTTATCACCAGTCGACGCCCGATACGGTGTGGGGCCACTACGGCTTTTCCGACGAACAGGTAGCCGGCGGCGACTTCAATGCGCAGATGTTCAACTCCTTCCTCGACGGCACCAAGTCGGCGCTGGAAATGGCGGCCGTCTCCAATGCCTGCGGCCTGACGCCGGCCGACGCGGGTCTGGCCTTCCCGCCTTGCGGTGTGGACGATCTGCCCAATCTTCTCAAACCACGCGCAGACGGCGGCATCCTGTCGCGTTCGGGCACGGTGGAAGTGGTGTCTTCGCTGGAACGCGACGGCCGCCCGGTGTTCCGCGATCTGCGCTGGGGCGTATATGTCACCTTCGAGGCGCACAGCGATTACGTGCGCGACTGCTTCTCGCAATACGGCCTCAAGACCGATGCCAGCGGACGTTTTTCCAGCATGTACAAGCCGTATCACCTGATCGGCCTGGAGCTGGGCTACTCGGTCGCCAACATCGCGGTGCGCGGACAGCCCACCGGCAGTACGCGCAACTTTGCCGGCGACACGGTGGCGGTGGCCAAGCGCGATCTCAAGGCCGGCGAAAAACTGGATGGCGAAGGCGGCTTCATGGTCTACGGCAAACTGATGCCGGCCGCCGCTTCGCTCAACCACGAAGCGCTGCCGATCGGACTGGCGCACAACATCGTGCTGCAGCGCCCGGTGCCTGCCGGCCAGACCGTGAGCTGGGCCGACGTCGCCATCGATGCCAGCCGCGAATCGATACGCGTGCGCCGTGAAATGGAGGCCCTGTTCCGCAAGGAGATGGGCTTGGCCGAACCAGGTAAGGCACTGGCGGCCTGAGCATGTCGGCCGCGGCAGGGCCGCGCTAAAAAGCCGCAGCGTCCTGAGCCGGATGCTGTGGCTTTGCCTGTTTCGGTCGTTGAAGTGACAGGCAAAAAAAAGCTGCACTCAAAAGAGTGCAGCACAAGTTACAACACAGTAAATCGATGCAGATCAGTGCGCCTTACATCAGGCTGAGCCACCAGCATACCGCGAACACCAGCGCCGCCAGCGCCAGCCGCTTACCCAGCAGAGGCACGCGCGCCGGTACATAGGTCAGCGCGATCACCTGCAGCAAGCCGGCCAGTCCGAGAAAGCCGAGACATCCGACCGCACCGATGGTCCAGCCCTGCATGGCGACACAGACCGCGAAGGTCAGCACAATTGCCAGCGATCCCAGCCAGCGCAGCTTGTTGCGCAAGGCCGGCGCCGGTTCGGCGCCACGGCCGTAGACGTCGGCATAGTGTCTATCCATCGCCATGCTCAGCGCGCTCCAGCCGGCGAAGGCCAAGGTCATCGCCAGTAAAAAACCAAACGGATTCATGCCGCCTCCTTGAGTTTGCCGCCGGTGGCATCCGCCGATTGCACCTTGCCGCCGGCCTTCTTCTTTTCACGCTTGCCGAGAATGCGCGCCGTCATCGCCAGCGCAATGCCCAGCGCCAGCACGGTCAGATCGAAACCGGCCACCGGCCAGGGCCCCTTGCCCTGCAACAGGGTGACGCCCAGATGCGAATGGGTGGTGAACACGTTCAGTACCGGAATGCCGATGAACATCAGGGCGCCGAACCACAGCTGCAGCCGCCACATGCCCATGCTCGGACGGATCTGCGCCAGCACTGCAGCCACGCCCCAGGCGATGAAGAAGCAATTGATCTCGGCCTGCGGGCGCTGCGCCAGTTCCACCGGCAGCATGCGATTGGCCCAGAAGTAAGTCGCGAAGGCAATCGGCAGACCCGCGATGGCGCCGATGTTGAGCGCATCGACCAGACGCAGGCCGAAGCTCACGCGCGCGCCCTGCGCAATCGCCTTGGCTTGTTTCTGACGGCTCTTGACGGCCCACAGCAAGGCGCCGCTGGCGACCATCACGCAACCGGAAAGACCGAACAGGAAGAACAGCGTGCGCAGCCATGGATCAGCAAAGTGCGCCATGTGCAGACCGTACAAGGCGCCGCGCGTGACTGCTGCGCCGCTGGGATCTTCACCGGCGGTGCCGACCAGCTCACCGGTCGTGCCCTTGAAGGTCATGGCCGGCTGCAGATACGACAGCGACTTGGCTTTCTCACGCGTGATGACGACGGTGGCGTTGGCATCGCCAGGGTTGTTGACCGAGATGGTCGACAGCGCCGCGCCGTTCCAGTGCGCCTGCGCCTGTGTCGCCAATACGCCCAGATCGGTCAGCGGCGCGGCGCTGCCGGCCGCCTTGCCGCGCCCGCCGACGGAAGGGAACACCTCGGCAAAGAAGGCATTCTGATCGCCCTTGTAGGCACTCTGCGCCCCCCAGGGCATGTACATGAACATCATGGTGATCAGCCCGGTGTAGGTGATCATCAGGTGAAACGGCAAGGGCAGCACGGCGGCGGCATTATGCGCATCCAGCCATGAGCGCTGGCCCTTGCGCGGACGAAAGGTGAAGAAATCCTTGAAGATGCGTTTGTGCGTGATCACGCCGCTGATGATCGCCACCAGCATGAACATGGCGCAGATGCCGACCAGCCAGCGCGCCCAGATTACCGGCATGTAATGCAGATCGAAATGCAGGCGATACAGGAATTCGCCGCCGCGGGTGTCGCGTACATCCTCCAGTTTTTCGCCGGTGGCGGGATTCATGGTTTCGCTCTGGAAGCGACGGCCGACCGGCTTGCTGCCATCTTTGGGCGGCGCCGGAATCCAGCCTATGCGCATCGCCGAATTGCGTTCGGTCGGCATGCTGATGAACCAGCGTTCGGCATCGCCGGCCTTCTTTTGCAGCGCCTCGGCCGCATGTTTGATTGCAATCGCCGGCGCCACTTGCGGCGAATCGGTCAGATGCAGTTCAGGCGTCATCCAGAACGTGATTTCATCACGGAAATAACTGGCGGTACCGGCGCTGAAGATCAGGAACAGAATCCAGCACACAACCAGCCCGGCCCAGGTGTGCAGCCATGCCATCGACTGGCGAAAACCTTCTCTCATGACGCACTCCGGATCGCAAACCAGTAAATTGCCGCCAGCACCAAAGTCGGAATCAGAATGCCGATCCAGGCACGCAAGGCGCTATGCACGGCAAACACCCAGATCACCGCGCAGGTATAGATGATGAAAGACAGCATGGTGGCCGTCATCACCGCATCGGCCCGCCCCAGCGGCAAGCCATGCGACACCATCACGGTGCACAGCGCCGACAGCACATAGCCGCCCAGAATCGCCGCGAGCACGCGCGACAGCACGCCCAGCCGGTACATCACCATCGAACCCGATTGCATCATTTGCTTCATTGTTTCCGCTTTTCCTTCTCAGGCATGCGGCCCTCCGGCCGCATGCACTGCATCGCTTTTGTCTTGCGTTCCGGCTTACTTGTTCGGCTTGGCGGCAGGACCGGCTGGCACTGCCTTGATGCCCTTGGCCTGCACCAGCGACAGCGTGGTCACAAAGCTGGCCACGTCATATGGCTTGCCGTCGCGCTCGCCGGCAGTCTTGTCGGTGTGATGGACTTCAGCCACATAAGTACCCTGCCATGGCAGATCGAAAGTCACCAGACCTTCGGCGTCGGAATGCGCTTCCTTGGCCCAGCCCGATTGCACCACCAGACCGACCTTGGCCTTGGGCAGAGGCTGGTTCTTGTAGTACACCTTGAACTCGCCCGGCTTGCCGGTCGGCACCAGATCCAGCGTCAGACGCGGCTGTTGCGCTGCATCCGAAGTCACCAGACGCGCAGCGGGAGTCCACGCAGTGCGGGTCACCTTGTCGCCGCCCTTGCTTTCGAACACCGGGTAGTGGGCTTCTTCAGCGACGATGGATTCGTTCTTGCCGGCCTTGCCGGACAGCGCGAAAGCGTTGGCCTTCTTGCTCAGTTCCAGGGTCTTGTCGCCATTGCCGGTCAGCAGCACCGCGCTCGGTTGCACGAACTTGTCGAGCAGGCCGGGCGAAGCTTCGCGCAGATTTTCGCCGAATTCGCCGAAATACATATTGGCCGACTTGGCATCCTGCTGCAGCCAGATCTGGTGCGCATGTGCCGGTGCCGCCAGCAAGAAAGTAGAAAGCAAACCGGATACGATCGCCAAACGCTTCATGAAGTCATTCCTTTAAATGTTGGAAGCTGCTGCAAGAACAGACCGGCCGGGTCGCCTTGCCGACAGAGCAAAACCGGCGGCACGCAGCCAGATTGTTTTTGCAACAGCCTCTTTTTATGTTGAATCGGATCAAACTCATACTGCAAAACGGCCACTGAAATCAGCGGCCATTTTCTTTGGGCGCGAATACGTCTGCTTCAGGAATGAAATAGGAGGCGATGACTGCATGCCGGATTCAGCAGTTGCAGCAGATACAAATGGATGAGGTGAAAAACATGCTGTGCTGACCGACCCTCGCCTGACCGATTCCCTGTTCCCGATGGCGGGCGCCGCTTTTGTCCGCCGCTGCGTCCGATACTGCCTTACCGCTCCGAACGCGCATGCTGTTGACCGCGTAACGCCTTGCTCTCTTTTATTTTTCGAGAATGATTCTCATTATAAGAAAACGAGGATATATGGACAAGCCTTATCTTGCAAAGCTGCAATCTGCAAACATGTCAGAAACATAATTTCGGTGCTGAAATGACAAAAATATTCGCCGTCGGCAAGCCATCGCATATCGCTGCCGGCCTGCAGCAAAGGCTTGCTTCAGGCCGCTACTTCGCCGGCCAGCTTGCTCGGCAAGACATCCCCGCCGTCAGCGCTTCCTCAGAGTTAGCATGTATGATCTTTGCCCGGCTTCCCCTCCCCCGCGATTTTCTCAAGGAGCGCTTCCTCATGCTTCGCCGCAAGCCATCCGGCCACCGGCCTCAAGTTCAAGAATCCGCCTGTGTCGATCGACCTGGCGCGCACCGACCACGCACTGGTGCGAGGCGGCAAGCGGCGGCAGAAGGAGTTCCAAACCTGAATCGCAGGTTCGCCGGATGACATTTCCTGACCATGGCCTGCATACCGCACGCCTGCATCTGCGCCGGGCGAGCCTGGCCGATGCGCCGGCATTGCTTGCCTATCAGTCCCGCAATCGCGCGCATCTGCTGGAATGGGAACCGCGGCGCGACGAGGCCTTCTTTACGCTGGCCGCCACCCGCCAGCGGCTGCACGAGATGGAAATGCAAATGCAGGCGCAGCAAGCCTTGCATCTGCTGTTTGCGCGGACGGCAGACACCAGTGCTGCCATCGCCGGCGTCTGCCATTTCAGCAATATCGTGCGCGGGCCGTTTCAGGCTTGCCACCTCGGCTTCTCGGTGGATGCGCAGGAGCAAGGCCAGGGATTGATGCACGAAGCGCTGAGCTGTGCGATTGAATTTGTGTTCGGCGAACTGCATCTGCACCGGATCATGGCCAACTATCGCCCGGAGAATCGGCGCAGCGCGGCCCTGCTGCGGAAACTGCATTTCGAGCCGGAAGGCAAGGCGCGCGCCTATTTGAAGATCAATGGCAGCTGGGCCGATCACATTCTGAGCGCGCGCATCAATGAAGCGATGGATTGAGGAATTGCCGCTGGTAACACACGATAAAAATCCAGCCAGGCGTGAAGGCGTGACCGGATTTTCTTCTGCAAAAAACTGCGCGTAGCGGTTTTAGCTACCGCGATACGTGGAATACGCCCAGGGCGACACCACCAGCGGCACATGATAATTCTGCGCGGGGTCGGCGATGCCGAAGGCGATCACCACTTCATCCACGAAACGCGGCGTCGGCACCTCCACGCCCTGCGCCGCGAAATAATCGCCGGCGCCGAACACCAGTTCATAGCGGCCTGTGCGCACTTCTTCGCCTTGCAGCAGCGGCTCGTCGCAACGCCCGTCGTTGTTGGTAACGGCCTTCTTCAGCAGTTTCTTGCCGCCCTCTTCCACTGCATACAGGGCCACGTTCACGCCCACGCCCGGCTTGCCCTTGGTGATGTCCAGCACATGCGTGCTCAGCTTACCCATGTTGATTCCTTTCCCTGTGTTGATTGACGAGCCGGCCGCATCCGACCATCCGAATCCGCTATCGCTACGCAGACATCAGGCCCGGAGCACGGGACTGAAGGCGACGTCAGATGATATACCGCGCGCTTCAGATTCATATACGAAGCCACTTATAACTGCCATCCAATCTGCGGACATAATTGCCCTCATTCCAAAAACAGCATGCAGCATTCAATGACTGCATCCGCGGCACACCGCAGTGCTGCTATCCAGACAGGCAGGAGACATGAAAGATATCCACTATCCGCGTGACCTCGGCGGCTACGGCCGCATTACGCCGCATGCCCAATGGCCGGGCCGCGCGCGCATCGCGGTGCAATTCGTCCTCAACTACGAGGAAGGCGCCGAAAACTGCGTGCTGGACGGCGACGCCGGGTCGGAAACCTTTCTCTCCGAGATCATCGGCGCACAAAGCTTTGCCGCGCGCCACATGAGCATGGAATCGCTCTACGAATACGGCTCGCGCGCCGGCCTGTGGCGTTTGCTGCGCCTGTTCGAAGAACGCCGCCTGCCGCTGACGATATTCGGCGTGGCGCGTGCCTTGCAGCGCCATCCGGAAGCACTGGCCGCCTTCATCGAGCAGCGCCATGAAATCGCCTGCCACGGCCTGCGCTGGATCAGCTATCAGAACATCGACGAAGACACCGAGCGGCGCCACATCGCCGAAGCGGTCGCCATCATCAAGCAGCTGACCGGCGCTGCGCCGCTGGGCTGGTACACCGGCCGCGATTCGCCCAACACGCGGCGGCTGGTGGCCGAGCACGGCGGTTTCGCCTACGACGCCGACAGCTATGCCGACGATCTGCCGTACTGGGAAAACGTCGCCATCCGCAACGCGCAAGGCGATGTCTCCGCGATCACACAGACGCCGCAGCTGATCGTGCCCTACACGCTGGACACCAACGACATGCGCTTCGCCGCGCCGCAGGGCTTCAATTCAGGCGCCCAGTTTTTCGATTACCTGAAAGACGCCTTCGACGTGCTGTATCGCGAAGGCGACCCGAATGGCCTCAACCGTCCCAAGATGCTGTCGGTCGGCCTGCATTGCCGCATTGCCGGAAGACCGGCGCGCGCAGCTGCGCTGGCGCGCTTTCTGGATTACGTCTGCGGACACGATCAGGTCTGGGTCGCGCGCCGCATCGATATCGCCAGCCACTGGCGCGAACATCACCCTTACCGGTCGCCGACCTGAACAGCTGAGGCCGGCCGTCTTGTCAAAGTGCCGAGGCAAGACGGGCGGCCCTGTTTGAGCGAGCGCACCCTGCGCTTTCATTACCGGAATGTCTGAATACCATCCGCGCTGCGCCACTGAAACAGCGCGGCGGGCCGGCGTGCGTCCGCGTTCATGGAGATGCCGCTGCATGACCGCCGTGGCGGCTCCACGGACTTGCATCACCTGAAAACATACATCCATTCATGGAGGAGACACATGCAATCCATCCGCAAGAACCCTCGCGGCAAAATCAACAACAGCTTCCGGCCAGGGCCTCAGCAGCTGGCATTGGCCGCTGCCCTGTTCGGCTTCGGCATAGGCGCGCAGGCGGCCGACTGGTCCGACAATGCCATCGGCTACCGCTACGGCACGCGTTTCGCCGAGCCCTACAACTCGCAGGACATCAGCAAGAGCGTCATCAACTTCACCCATGCCAGCGGCTACCGATACGGCAGCAATTTCCTCAACGTCGATCTGCTGATGTCGGACAGCAAGGACGACAATGCACAGGAAGCCTACATCACCTATCGTCACACGCTGGACCTCGGCAAGATCGCCGGCAAGGATCTGAGCTTCGGCCCGGCGCGCGGCGTCGGCTTCACACTGGGCTTCGACTGGAACACCAAGAACGACAACAGCTATGCCTCCAGAAAGCGCATGTGGGTGATCGGGCCGACCTTGATGCTGGATGTACCGGGCTTCCTCAATGTCAGCCTGCTGGCGCTGTTCGAAAGCAATCAGCCCAAAGGCATTTCCAGCCGCTACCGCTACGACACCCACCCCATGCTGAATCTGGCCTGGGGTATTCCGATAGGCTCCTCGCCGTTTGCCTTCGAAGGCTATCTGAACTACATCGCCGCCAAGGGCAGGAATGAATTCGGCGGCGCTACCGCGCCCGAACTGAACATTGATGCCCAGATCATGGTTGACGTCGGCAGCACCATGGGCATGGGCAAGAACACGCTGCGCCTGGGCCTGGAATATCAATACTGGCGCAACAAGTTCGGCAACCCGGCCGCGGTGCCGGGCTCACTCGCCAGGACGCCGATGGTGCGGCTCGAATATCACTTCTGATCGGTGCCGCGCCGGCAAAGCAAGGCGATCACAAGTCGCCATGCTTTGCAGAAAGCGGCATGAAGTCTTATCGTCCGAACAGGGCTTTCGCAAGATACCCGGCGATTTGCGGATTTTCTTTCAATCTACGAATACTGTAACCATACCAATCACTGCCAAATGGAACATAAACGCGCACGCGGAAACCCGCTTTCAATATCCGGTCGCGTAAGGTTTCGCAAACACCCAGCAGCATTTGAAATTCAAATCTTTTTTTGCTGATAGATTTTCTTTCTGCAAGGTCCATGATTTCCTTGATTAAGGTTTCGTCGTGGGTGGCAACGCTGACAAACGTACCCATCTCAAAACATTGGGCCACATGAGCCAAGAAGTGTTGATTGATCGCCTTGCGGCCTTTGTGTGCATCGGGAATCAGATATCTTTCCTCCTCCACATAAATACCCTTACAAATCCGCAAGCTATTTTGAGGGCGCGCAAGTTCCGCCACGTCCTGATAGGTGCGTTTTAGATAGGCCTGCAATGCCAGTCCGACATTGTCGTGAATTTCGCTGAGCCGCCTGAAAAGATCGATCTCAAGTTGAGTGCAGCTTACGTCCTCCATATCGAAACACACGAAATTTCCAAAAGAGCCGGCCTTGGCCACGATCTGCCTGGCAAGCTTCAGGCACTCGTCGACGTCCAATAACAGGCCGATAGCGGAAGGCTTTACCGACAGGTTCGCCTGCAAGCCCTTGCTTTCGATGGATTCAAGAACGTCGAAATAGTGCTTTGCTGTGCTCCGGGCTTGTGCCATCGACGAGATATCCTCGCCAAGAACATCGAGCGTGACGGCGCATCCGGCTGCATTGAGTTCCCTGACCCGCGCCAGCGCTTCAGGCAAAGTCGCGCCGGCAATATAGCGCCGCGATAACTGACGAACCAGAGGACGAGGCAAAAGCGTGACGGCGTGCGCCATCATTTGATTGAAGAGCTGCATATGAATCCCATAAAGAAACGATGGCCGATGCTCTGACGCGAGGCGCCAGAAAACATAGGCAATACATCACCCGAAAGCGGGTGGCGAAGGTGTCTCTCACTTGTTCGATTCAGCAGCGAACATGTGAGATCCAAGCATTCACTTCTTCAGCGGAGGCCAGGCAGCAGCTTGCATGGGATGGGGTTCGGTTTGAAAGTTGTCGGGAAAGTATAGCCTGGCGTCAGATAAACCGCCGCTGACTGCCAGGCCGGTGTTCAGGTTTCAATTGCCTCTTCCTCATTTGGCGTGAGCAATATTGTTTTTTCCGTCGTCATGTCCGCTCGATTGCAAGAGCTCAATGCGATCGAATCAAGTTACGGACGATGTGCTCCCCAATTGCCAGCGACGAAGTTGCTCCCGGCGATGGCGCATTGCGAATATGGGTTACCCGGCCGGTCTGTCTAATGACGAAATCGTCTGCCAGTGAACCGTCGCCTTCCATCGCCTGCGCACGAATTCCACGAACAGCCGGCGACACCGAAACGTTCGCCAATGACGGCACATATTTAGCCGCCTCGCGCACAAAAATTGATTTACTGACAACCGTCCTGAGCTCGCGCAAGGTGGATGGCACATTGCGCGCAGCAAATTTCCAGAAGCCGCCGTATCCCAGGTAGTCGACGATGTCGCGCAGATTGAATCTGTCGCCGGTGTAGTTCTCCCGTCCCATGGAGATAAATGCGTTCGGGCCAATGGTCATCTGCCCGTCGATACGCTTGGTGAAATGCACGCCCAGGAATGGGAAACGGGGATCGGGAACAGGGTAGATCAGTCCCTTGACGTGCGACTTGTACGTCTCGTCGATGACGTAGTACTGGCCAAAAAACGGCACGATCTTGGGCGTCTCTTTGTCTCCCGAATTCATTGCGAGACGATCGGACTGCAAGCCAGCACAGGCGACAACATAGTCGAAGCCCTGCGGGAAGACCTCGCCGCTCTGTAGCTCAATGTGAACCTGGTCGCTACGCTCAATGAGCTTGTGCACAGGGGAGTTCAGGCAAATACGCGCCCCCTTCATCTGAATTTCCCTGGCGATTTGCTCAGCAATCTGCCCGTAACTGACGATTGCGGTACGGGGCGAATAAAGCGCGCGAATCCCCACGCAATTGGGTTCGATTTCCTTGAGTTCTTCCGGGCCAATCAATCTGACGTCCGGAACGCCATTGGCTTGTGCTTTGCGGTAGATGGCTTCCAGACGCGGCAACTCCTCGTCTTTCAACGCCACGACGACCTTGCCGCATTCGTCGTAAGGAACGTTATGCTCAGTACAATAAGCCCTTATCAGATCTACACCACGCCGGCACAGCGTTGCCTTGAGTCCTCCTGGCTCGTAGTACAGCCCCGCATGCACAACGCCCGAGTTATGACTGGACTGATGCTGAGCAACGGAGTCCTCCTTCTCGAATACCGTCACCTGGATGTCAGGATTTTCGAGGATCAACTGCCTTGCAACAGCGAGTCCGTTGATACCGCCGCCGATGACCGCGTACCGTTTTTGTCTCATGATTTTCCAATTTAGTTTGAACCAGGGGCATCCACAATTTTTCTCTCTCGCCCCGTTCGAAAGGCATTAACGACCTTGGCAAGCGGGATCGCGCCAGCCATCGCCTGATAGCCCGCGCGGTTCGGGTGCAGCTTGTCGCCAGGGCCGCCTGAAGTGCCATCGGGGACATATTCGGCTTTTAATCCGCCTGAGGCCGTATCCAGCGTAGCCGCATCAAAATCAAGGACGTCATCAAACAGACCGTCGCTGCGGATGAATTCATTGAGCGCCTTGCGCTTGTCATTTTGTTCCACATGTCCATGTGCAGCGCTGGTGCTGCCCAACGCAGAAGTAACCGTGGCGCCGAGAACCCTGACGCCAGGAATTTCCTTTCTCAATCGCGCCACTACATCACGCATGCCCTTAACAACATCGTCCACAGCCGCATTGCCGTTCTTGCTGAAATCATTGATCCCCTCCAGCCAGATCACAGTCGAGACGCCCGAGAGTGCTATCAGATCGCGCTCCACCCGCGATATCGCGGAAGGTCCGCCCGGAAAGGGCTTTTGCGCGGAGTAGGAGGCCGGGCCGACGACCTGATTGCCGCCTATGCCGGCGTTCACCACTGAGACGCGATTGCCGTAACGCGCATGCAAGCGCCGTGAAAGCACATCAGGCCAGCGGTCGTCGCCGTTCAAAGTCGTGCTCGTGCCGTCAGTGATGGAATCGCCAAATGCCGCCACTACCTGGGCAGTGGCAGGCGCCATCATGTCGACGGCATCCAGGAAATAGGTGGAATTGGTACTGTACGGAAAGTTTTGCTCGTCCTCTGACTGGCCGACTGATCCGGCTCGGGGGCGACTGATGAACGAAGTGTTAAGCGACTTTGCATGCCAGGTCATCGGCCCGCTTTGTCCGACCACGTGGAAGCTCACGGCCAGGCGTCTGCCCTCAAGAAGCTTCGGATCTCCTGACTTTGCAAATGGCAGAACAATCGCATCACTCCAAGCCGATTCGCCGGCGGCAATCGTCACGCTGGTTTTTCCTGAAAAGGAAACCTGCCGATTGGTTCCGTGCATGACGGCGGAGCTTCCCTGCTGTAGTCCGACGTAGATGCCGTCAAACGTCACCGGCCGAGTTCCCAAAACATTGGACATGCGAATACGTACCTGTGGCCCCCAGATGTCGGGCCGTACCATCAGGCGGAAGCTCTGATCTTCGGCGCCCTCTTCGGCATTGGGAAACGCAAAGCTGAGATCCGGCTGAGCCGAGGGATTGCCTACGGGATAAGGCCCTTGAATAGCGCCGCACCAAGCCGCCACCCATTTGTTTTTCGCCTGGGAATATGCCGGCGAGTTTGCGAGAGCCATAGTCAGCGCCAATGCTGCGGCAGCGGTGAAAGCCAGTTTTGTTTTCATGCTACGTCTCCTTTGTCTGATAAACGGCGCCGGGCTGAGTCCAGCCTTGCCGAGCCATGCCTGCTTACTGCCGCTACGTTTGCCGGCCGCTGCGCATGGTGCGCAGGACGAGCCCTGGACTGCGTCCGCAACGCGCACCCGGTTCCGGGTCGGCGTGCAGAGAGGACAGCAGATTCATCATCCCCTGACTCTGATAATCGCGGGCACGAAGATAGGCCGTCCCGCAAATTCTACTGACAAAATCACCTTGCCCCCCTGCGGCGACCAGGCCACGGACAATCTCCGCCGATACTTCTTCCCGCGACAGGATTTCGTGCTGCTTCGCAACGTCGATAGCAATGGACATACATGGAACTGCATTTCCTTGCGAGAGATGCCTATCGCGATGGCGGAATGAAAGCCGGCCGCCGCACCAACGACGCGGCCCCGAAAAAGGAAACAAACAAACAAACAAACAAACAAACAAACAAACGGCCGCCCTATCCGGCATTGCCATAGCTCGGCATTTTCAGGAGGGCAGCATGAAAAATCAGCGGAAGGTGAGTATATGCAAGCAAGCGCCCTTCCGGGAATTACCGAATTAGTATGGGCGGTATGCTTCAGGCATATAAGGGAGCACGCTCATTGGCGCAGGGGAAACAGGAGTATCCGCAGGAGCCGAGTGGCACGCACAAGACGACCAGACTTACTGCATACGACGCGGTCGCCCTGCCCAGAATACTCTGGATAGAGTCTAAATGCCCCGTCCACCATCTCAAATTACCGAATTAGCATGGCGCATATGCTTCGCGCGTATAAGCTGCGATTGATTTGCCCGGACAATTGAGCGTCATCTGGTCATGCTCCTGTCGGCAAGTGCCGGGCGATCAAGCAGAGGTGCGAATCCAACTTTATCAAGGCTCATTTAAGCTCTTTCCTAGAAAGTGAACTTCATTCGGAATCCGGCAATTAGTCTGCGATAACACATGGTTTATAGTGTGCGGCGATACAAATCGGCGAGGCCGGGGTCGGCAGAACAGGATGAAAAATCTGCGCTCCCGCCCGTGCGGAGGGAGGCGGATTTTTTATGGGAGAACTGAATCATGATGTTGCACATTCCTCAGGTCCTGAGCGCCGAACAAGTTCGTCATGTGCGCGAGGAACTGGCGCGTGCCGACTGGGTGGACGGCAAACAAACCGTGGGCGATCAGGGCGCCAAAGTCAAACGCAACCGGCAGTTGCCGGAGTTCTCGCCAGTGGGCATGAAGCTGGGTGAAATCATCCTCGCCGCGCTGTCAAAAAATCCCCTGTTCTTTGCCGCTGCCCTGCCCAAGAAAACCATCCCGCCTCTGTTCAACAGCTATGAAGGCGGCGAGCATTACGGCCTGCATGTGGACGGCTCGGTGCGCGGCGTGCCGCATACCGGCATGAGCATCCGCACCGATGTATCGAGCACCCTGTTTCTGTCGGAGCCGGAAGAGTACGAAGGCGGCGAGCTGGTGGTGGTCGACACCTACGGCACGCACGAAGTGAAACTGCCGGCCGGCGACCTGATCCTGTATCCCTCGACCAGCCTGCACCGCGTTGAACCGGTGACTCAGGGCGCGCGCATCTGCTCTTTCTTCTGGACCCAGAGCATGATCCGCGACGACTGGAAACGCAGCATGCTGTTTGAGCTGGATCAGAATATATCCGGCCTGCGCAGCAAGGTCGGCGACATCGAAGAAGTGCTGGGCCTGACCGGGCATTATCACAATCTGCTGCGGCAATGGGCCGAGATCTGATGCCTGCATGAACTGTTTTTTCTCAGGCCTGCGTTGCACAAGGCCGAGCAAAAACCGCGCTTACCTCCACCATGAAAAAAGGCAGCCGAGGCTGCCTTTTTGCTTTACTGCCAACAAGCGCTTAGAAGCGATAACCGAACTTCAGTGCGATTTCAGTCATCGACGGTTTGGCGCTGGAGGCGCCGTTGGATTCGCGGCTGAACTTGACCTGCTGCACTTCCACGCCCAGACGCACATGCTCGGACGCGGCATAGCTCATGCCGACGCCGTAGCCGTAACCGCTGTGCGAAGTCTTGCCGTTGCCGAACACCGAATCGGTGTACTCGCCGCGTGCGCGGTGATAGGCAAGCTTGCCGTACAGCAGCCAGTTAGGCGCCACCAGCACGCCGGGTGCAGCGTAGATCGACAAATGCTGGCTCAGCTTGAGCGAAGCATCGGCGTTGCGGCTGCCGGCGCGATAGCGCTGCGAGCCGAAGTTGGTCTTGCCCAGATCGTAGGTCACACCGAAGGTCATCTGCACTTTTTCATCGAGCGCCATACCGTAAGAAAAATCCAGCTGCGCCGTGGTGTCGTGTGCAGAGGCGGTGCGATTGTTCGCATAGCCGTCGAAATCGGCACGATTGTTGCGGAAGGCGATATCGCCGCCGAGAGTAAAACCGCTGAACTGGGTCACCTGTGCCGAGGCCACGCCGGTACTGCCTAGAATCGCTGCAAACAGAATGCTTTTCGCTACCAACTTCATAATAATCCTCGATTAAATGTTCAATGATGTTGATGAGAACAAGCGCTGGCGTGCGGCTGAACAAACTCGTTGCGCTCATCAAGAGCGCGTTTATACAAGCTGGATTCAGAGGCAACAAGGTCGCCGGACATTCACCTCATTTTTTTCAGAAAACTTCATCAAGGGCATAAAAAAAGAGCGACTATCAAGTCGCTCTTTCTTTGAATCAGCGTTTTCTTTCAGACAAACTGGCCGATCTTTGCCCTCACCGCATCGCGCACCGAACCGCTGGTAATGAAGGAATGAGCGGTCTGAATATCGTTGTGGAACCAGCGGTCGCCCTCCAGGCAGGCCGGGATCTGGCGACGGATTTCATCGTAGGCCGACTGCGTGCCTTCGCCGAGTTTGAACTCCTTCAGCAATTCTTCGGTCATGGTCAGGGCCTGCGCCGCCAGCAGCATTTCGACGCCCACGATGTATTGCGTATTGGCCACCACCGTGGCAGCCTTGCGCGCGCACCAGGTCGAGTTCGAGACGTGATCTTCGCTATTGCCCTTGGCCGGAATGCTGTCCACGCTGCCGGGCATGCTGAGTGTGCGGTTCTCCATCACCAGCGAGCTGAGCGAACATTGCACTACCGGATAGCCGGTGTTCACGCCGCGCACGCCGCTCATCAGATTGCGCGGCAAGCCCCATGACAAGGTCGGATCGATCAGGCGCGCCACGCGGCGTTCGCAGATGCTGCCCAGATCGGTGATGGACATCGCCAGCAAGTCCATCGCCTGCGCCAGATACTGGCCGTGGAAGTTGCCGCCGGAAATGATCTCGAAGCCGCCGCCGTCCGCTTCGTCCTTGCTGAAGATCAGCGGATTGTCGGTGGCGGAATTGATTTCCTTGTCGACGATGGTGTCGATGTAATCCAGCGCGTCGAACACCGGGCCGTAAACCTGCGGCGAGCAGCGCAGCGAATACACATCCTGAATCCGCGCGGTGTAAGGAATGTCGGTGCGGCGCAGCTCATCCGGCAATTGCACGGCACGCGCCTCGTGCGTGGTGCGGGTCGAGCCCTTGAGCAAGCTGCGCACCACCTGCGCGGTCTTGATCTGGCCGGCGTGCGGACGCGCCTGCTGAATCCGGGGATCGAAGGCCGACATCTCGGCGCGCATGGCTTCCAGCGTCAGGCCCAGCGACAGGCAGGCGTCGGTCAGCAGATGGCGTGCATCGTGCGCAGCCAGCACGGCGACTGCCAAAGTCGCGGTGCAACCGTTGATCAGCGCCGAGGCATCCTTGGCCTTGAGATCGAACTGCACCGGGCCGATATCGGCTTCGATGATCGCCTGCGGCGCCGGCATGCGGCGCCCCTGATACATGACTTCGGCTTCGTCGAAACCGGCGATGGCGGCCGCCAGATAAGAGAGCGGCGCCAGATCGCCGGAGGCGCCGACCGAGCCCTTCTGCGGCATGACGGGGTGAATCCCGGCGTTGATGAAGGCCAGCAGTCTATCCACCACTTCCACGCGCGGCGCCGAATAATTGCTGGCGAAGGCATTGGCGCGCAACAGCATGGTGGCGCGGCTGACCTCTTCCGAAAACGGCTCGCCGATGCCGGCGCTGTGCGCCTTGATCAGTTGCGTCTGAAACAGCTCGATGTGCTCGACCTTGATGCGCGTGTCTTTCAACAGGCCGACGCCGGTGTTGAAGCTGTACATCATCGGCGCCTCGTCGTGCATCCAGGTGGCTTCGATGTAATCGCGGCTCTGCTTCAGGGCATCGCGCGAGGATTGCGCCAGTGCGACTTTGGCGAAGCTGCCGTTGGCGCCGCGCGCCACGCTGACGACCTGTTGCGCATTGAGATTGAAACCGTCGATGGTGACGGTGCTGATGGTGGTGTTGGTCATGGGGAAGCTCCTTATCGTCATGTTCTGTCGGACCGGAACGCCTGCAAAAAGCAGACATTCATTCATCGAGGGAATTTACTTGGCGCCGGCTTCGAACCAGGCGCCGATCAGCGCGCGCTCGTCGTCGCTCATGTGCGTCATGTTGGCCAGCGGCATGTCCCTGGTCTGGACCGCACGCTGATAGATCTTGGCGGCGTGCTGCCGGATCAGCTCCGGCGTCTGCAGCATCATCCCCGCCGGCGCGGTGGCAAAGCCGGCCTGCGTCGGTTGCGCCGAATGACAACTGGCGCAGCGTTGCACGATCACCTCCTGCACGCGGGCGAAGTCTACGCCGCTGGCCGCTGAGGCGACAGGTACACTTTTTGAGTTTTCCACCGTTACGGGTGCGGCCGTTATGGCCGTTGCCGCCGGTACAGCCGATGCTGCGGGCCTGGCCGCCGGCCTCGGTGCAATCGCAATCGCCACGCCCAGCAACAGCACGCAACCGGCAATCGGAAAACCGATAGATACACGGCCCTTGTGACGCAGATTGAAGAAGTGACGGATCAGCACGCCGGCCGCCATGATCGCCGCCAGCACCAGCCAGCTGTAGCGATGTGTATAGGTCATCGCGTAGTGATTGCTGATCATGATGAACAGAATCGGCAGCGTGAAGTAATTGTTGTGCACGCTGCGCTGCTTGCCCTTGCGCCCGTAAATCGGATCGGGCGACTTGCCGGCCTTCATCGCCTCCACCAGCTTGCGCTGGCCGGGAATGATCACCATCAGCACATTGCCGACCATGATGGTGCCTATCATGGCGCCGACGTGAATATAGGCGGCGCGCCCGCTCAGCAGATGCGTCAGCATGAACGCCACCGCGACGATGAATCCGAACATGATCAGGCCCAGCAGGCCCTCGCGCTTGCCCAGCGGCGAACGGCACAGCAGGTCGTAGACGATCCAGCCCGCAACCAGCGTGCCGATGCCGACGCCGACCGCCTGCATGCCGCTGAGCTCGGCCACCGAACGATCGACCATCATGGCCGAGGCATTGAAGTAATAGACGATGAACAGCATCGCAATGCCGGTGATCCAGGTGGCGTAGGCCTCCCACTTGAACCAGTGCAATTCTTCCGGCAACTCGGCCGGCGCCACCAGATACTTTTGCGGATTGTAGAAACCGCCGCCGTGCACCGCCCACAGTTCGCCCGATACGCCCTTCTTCGCCAGATCGCTGCCCGGCGCGGGCGGCCGGATCGAATTGTCCAGCCAGACGAAATAGAACGAGGCACCGATCCAGGCGATGCCGGTGATCAGGTGCAACCAGCGCACCAGAAGATTGGCCCATTCGATGCCATACGAAACCAGAACTGCTTCCATGTCTTCCCCACGTGTGATTGCCGTCCGCCACAGCGGGCATGCGGATGGCCGAGGCATGGCCTCATGACACGGTCGTGCGAGATGTCTCCAACGGACGCAGCTGCGCCGGCAAGCCGCCGGGAAACTTGAACATGTGTGGATGAACGAACTCTTGCGAATCCGGAAAGACTGGCGCAAACGGCGTCTCCTGCTCTCTTCTTTTACCGCTTGCGTCAACCCTCGCCGTTCGCCTGCCGCGACGACCCGATGGCTTGCACCATCTGTTCTTCCGCAGCGCCCTTCGTATTTGTTGATGACGTTCCGTGAGGCACTACGGTTGCACGAAAGATAAACGTGTTGGACTTTCAAAACATGTTGATCGTCTTATATTTGACATACGGATATTCATATACAAAAATAGCGCCGTAATGTGGGACGCTGGCGGTCGCGCGAAAAACCGCGCTCGCCTTGTTCTCTCATCTGCGCCCGCAGATGAGCATGCTGTCCGCCGTGGCCCGCACGGTGAAAAGAAGCTGCTGCCGGAATCGACTTCAGATCGACAGGCGCAACGGCCACAGACATACAAAACAGGTTTGATCGGATACAGGCGCCATCTGACGAGACAAGCAAGCGGCAACAAGATGCAAACACTGCAACCCCGCCGCCAGCGCCTAAACAATTACCCGGAGACAACTATGTCCAGGCTACCCGATCACTTAGACATCCACCTGATCAGAATTCTGTATCTCTTGCTGTGCGAAAAGAACGTCTCGCGCGTCGCCCTCAAACTGAATCAGCCGCAGCCTTCGATTTCCGCCTCGCTGCGCAAACTGCGCGAACTCACCGGCGATCCGCTGCTGGTGCGCGGCGCGCGCGGCATGGTGCCGACCCAGCACGGCGAGAGCCTGCTGAAACCGGCCAAGCGCATCCTCGACGAAACCGAGCGCCTGTTCGTGCCCAAGACCGCCTTCGTGCCGCAGGAAGAGGAGCGCACCTTCCACATCGCCGCGCCGGACTACATGAACACGCCCTTCTTCACCGAGATCATCAGCCGTCTGCGGCGCGAGTCGCCGCGCAGCCGCATCGTGATTCATGCGCTAGGGCCGGAGACCGATTACGTGCGCCTGCTGTCGGACGGCGATCTCGATCTGGTGATCGCCAACTGGGACGAGCCGCCGCCGCATCTGCATCTGTCCAAGCTGTTCGACGATCCCATCGTGTGTCTGATGCGTTCGGACTGCGCCTACGCCAAGCGCACCGCCAGGGATGCGATGAGCATCGAGGACTATCTGAGTCTGCCGCATGCGGCGCCGTCGCAGATCCTGCCGGGCTATCACGGCACCATCGACACCTTCCTCGAAAAACAGAATCTGCATCGCAACGTGGTGGTGGAGTCGGCGCATTTCCGCATGCTGCCCTACATGGTGGCGCAGACCGATCTGGTGCTGACCGCCGGCCAGCAGTTCGCGGCGTTCTACGAAAAGACGCTGCCGCTGAAGTGCTACAACGTGCCGATCAAGTTTCCGCCGCTGCGTTTCTATCAGCTGTGGCACGAACGCGTGCATCAGGCCACCGAACACAAATGGCTGCGCGCGCAGGTCGGCGCCGCAGCCAAAGCGCAGGCCGGACTGCTTTGAAACAAGGGACGGAGAAAGCGTAATATAGTCGGCAGGGCCGAGCGCCCTGCCTGAAGTTTCCCCTGCCGTCCACCGCACGCCACCTAGCCACGCTTCCGGGAGATCGCCATGTCCAGCGCTTCAGCAAATTCTGCACATTCCGCATATATCCGCAGTCTGAAATCCGGTATGTCCCACTCTATATATCGGCCCTCCGCGTTTGCATTAGTATCCCCTGCACCAAGCCTGTATCGGCTGCTCCACTGGCTGTTGCAAGGACTTGCACTACAAGGAGCGGCGCGCCGGGACATCTCGTTGCCGACCGCTCCGAAAAAATAAAGGAGACAGCCATGCAAACCTCAAGCCATCCGGTGGATGAACGACTACCCGTTTTCAAACTGTTCGCACTCGGCATGCAGCACGTGCTGGTGATGTATGCCGGCGCCATCGCGGTGCCGCTGATCATCGGCGGCGCGCTCAATCTGCCCAAGTCCGAAATCGCCTACCTGATCAGCGCCGACCTGTTCTGCTGCGGCCTGGTGACCATCATCCAGAGTCTCGGCATCTGGAAATTCGGCATCCGCATGCCGGTCATGATGGGCGTCACCTTCGCCGCCGTCGGGCCGATGGTGGCGATGGCCGGCAATCCCGGCCTCAGCATTCTGCACATCTACGGCGCGGTGATCGCCGGCGGCGTGTTCTGTATTCTGGCCTCGCCCTACATGAGCAAGCTGATGCGTTACTTCCCGCCGGTGGTGACCGGCACCGTGATCACGGTGATCGGCATCTCGCTCATGGGCGTGGGCATCAACTGGGCCGCCGGCGGCCAGCCCATCATCGGCAAGCTGGTGGACGGCGTATTCGTCAAGGTGCCCAATCCCGACTACGGCTCGCCGCTGAGCCTGACGATTGCCGCCATCGTGCTGATTTCCATCCTCGTCATCACCAAATACATGAAGGGCTTCATCGCCAACATCTCGGTGCTGATGGGCATGGTGATCGGCTTTGTCATCGCGCTGGCGCTGGGCAAGATCAGCTTCGACGGCCTCGGCAACGCCGACTGGTTCGCCTTCATCCGGCCGTTTCACTACGGCTGGCCGCAGTTCGATATCGCCTCCATCCTCAGCATGTGTCTGGTGATGATCGTCACCATGATCGAATCGACCGGCATGTTCATGGCGCTGGGCGACATCGTCGGCAAGAAGGTGGACGACCAGACGCTGGCCAAGGGCCTGCGCGTGGATGGCCTGGGCAGCGTCATCGGCGGCATCTTCAATACCTTCCCCTATACCTCGTTTTCGCAGAACGTCGGCCTGGTCGGCGTCACCGGCATCCGCAGCCGCTATGTCTGTGTGGCGGCCGGCGTGATTCTGGTGGCCTTCGGCCTGTTCCCAAAGATGGCCCACGTGGCGGCGTCGATCCCGCAATTCGTGCTGGGCGGCGCCGGCATCGTGATGTTCGGCATGGTGGCGGCGACCGGCATCAAGATTTTGTCCAAGGTCGATTTCCATACCAATCGCAACAATCTGTTCATCGTCGCCATCAGCATAGGCGTCGGCATGATCCCCATCGTCGCGCCGACTTTCTTTGCGCAGATGCCGGCCGTGCTGGGCACCATTTTTCACAGTGGCATATTGCTTGCATCGGCGATGGCGGTGATCCTGAACCTGTTCTTCAACGGCCGCGGCTCGGAAGAAGATGTCAACCGCTACGCGATGGCGGCGGCGCAGAGTTCGGATCATTGAGCGTGGCAGATGCATATCGCCGCTGCCATGAAGCATAATGGCGAACTTGATCAGACTGCAGGTGGGCGGCCTGCAAGGCCTATCCACTCAGCGTTGCAGACAGCAATGCACGACAAATTGCCGCAACAAAATGCCATGACAATCTGCAGCAACAGGAATTGAACCGCAGAACCGAATACGTACAAAAAACGCACCAACCACTTAACAGGATCAGGCCGGCCGCACCGCCTGCGAACATGATGACGACTCTGGAACAACTGAATCACTGCGACGCCTCCACTTTCACCACCTCGCTGCATGGCATCTACGAGCATTCGCCGTGGATTCCGGAGCGCGCAGCGCTGCAGCGTCCGTTCCGCAATCTGACCGCGCTCAAGCTGGCATTGCAAAAAGTGGTGACCGAGGCCGGCCGCGCCGAGCAGCTCGGTCTGATCCGCGCCCACCCCGAGCTGGCCGGCAAAGCCGCCATCGCCGGCGAGCTGACGGCGGAATCCACCGGCGAACAGGCCAGGGCCGGCCTCAATCTGTGCACGCCGGAAGAATTCGCCACGCTGCACAAGCTCAACGCTGACTACAACGCCAAATTCGGTTTCCCCTTCATCCTGGCGGTCAAAGGCGCCACCGGCAAGGGCCTGACGCGCCAGCAGATCATCGCCACCTTCACGCGCCGCCTGCGCAATCAGCCGGAAGATGAATTGCAGGAAGCGCTGCGCCAGATCGGCCGCATCGCCGAAATGCGCCTCAACGACCTGCTCGGCCACGTGCCGCAACTGGGTGCGACCATCATGCAATGGGCCGAAGAAATCGGCGCCTGGAGCGAAGACGAAGGCGCGCTGACCTGCACCTACATGAGCGACGCCCACCGCCGTACTGCCGAACAACTGGCGCAATGGATGCGCGAAGCCGGCATGCACGTGCACATCGACGCCGTCGGCAACGTGGTCGGCCGCTACTTGTCCGCCGACCCGCAGGCCAAGACCCTGATCACCGGCTCGCACTACGACACCGTGCGCAACGGCGGCAAATACGACGGCCGCGAAGGCATCCTGCTGCCGATCGCCATCGTCAAGCAGTTGCACGAACGCGGCGAAACCCTGCCCTTCCACTTCGAAGTGATCGGCTTCTCGGAAGAAGAAGGCGTGCGCTTCAAGAGCACCTTCCTCGGCAGCAACGCCGTCACCGGTCATTTCGACATGAGCCTGCTGGAGCTGAGCGACCGCGACGGCATCAGCATGCGCGAGGTCATCACGCAGGCCGGCCACGACGTCGACGCCATTCCGCATATCGCACGCGATGCGGCCGACGTGCTGGGCTATGTCGAAGTCCACATCGAACAAGGCCCGGTGCTGTTGAACCGCGACCTGCCGGTCGGCATCGTCACCTCCATTGCCGGCAGCTCCCGCTACCTGCTCGACCTGAAAGGCGTCGCCAGCCACGCCGGCACCACGCCGATGAACATGCGCAAGGATGCGGCAGCGGCTGCCGCCGAAATCATCCTCTACGTCGAACAGCGCTGCGCCGAAGACCAGCATGCTTCGCTGGTCGGCACTGTCGGCCAGCTGCAGGTCTCGCGCGGCTCGACCAACGTCATCCCCGGCAACTGCCAGCTCTCGCTCGACATCCGCGCCGCGCGCGACGACATCCGCCAGGCCGCAGTCGCCGACGTGCTGCAACAGATAGAGCGGATCTGCGAACGCCGCCGGGTCGAATACACACTGGAAGAAACCCTGTCGGCCCCGGCAGCGCCATGCGCGCCCTGGCTGATGCAACAACTCGCCGCCGCCACCGAACGCGCCGGCATCCCTGCCTTCGAACTCGCCTCCGGCGCCGGCCACGACGCCATGGCCATCGCCAGAATGACCGACGTCTGCATGCTCTTCACCCGCTGCGGCAACGGCGGCATCAGCCACAACCCGCTGGAAACCATGACCGCAGACGACGCCGAAGTATCCGCACAGATCCTGCTGGATTTCCTGCGGAGTTTTAAAAGCAAGCCGTAAAGCCCAGCAATAAAAGAGCAAAGCCAAACCAGGCAAGAACGCAAATAAGGCGAGCAAAAATCCCGAGGCCGAAGGCGAGGCGGTTAAAAGAATTCCCCGTGGGGACGCAGCCGGTGATGTGGTGCAGAAAATGGATCAGAAGTGAAACTTGTCTGAGCGCAGCGAGTTTGTTTCACTTCCCATTTTTTGCACCACAGCACCGGGAACCCGCAGGGCAAGTCTTCGGGGTCGCCTTTCTTTGCTTACTTTCTTTGGCGAAGCAAAGAAAGTGAGTAGCTGCCAGGCTACCCCCGGCAACTGAGGCAGTCCGAAGAAACCCCACATCAGCAACAAAGAACAAACAACAAACACCACCCCGAGCGACAAAGCGTTAATAGGACTTCAAAGGGACTCCCCTATCACCTGCGCCGCACCCGCAACAAACCAACCCAAGAAAACCAGTAAACCGCAAGAAAAAGGAGTCCCAGCAATGTCCAAAACCCTGCTCATCAAAAACGCCGCCATCGTCGTCACGATGAACGACAGCCGCGACGAAATCAAGAACGGCGCCATCTACATCCGCGACAACATCATCGAACAAGTCGGCAACAGCGCCGACCTGCCACAGAGCGCAGATGAAATCATCGACGCCAGCCACCACGTGGTGCTGCCCGGACTGATCAACACCCACCACCACATGTATCAGAGCCTGACGCGCGCCATCCCGGCAGCGCAGAACGGCGAACTGTTCAGCTGGCTCACCAACCTCTATCCGATCTGGGCCGGCCTCACGCCCGAGATGATCAAGGTCTCCACGCTGACCGCGATGGCCGAACTGATGCTGTCCGGTTGCACCACCAGCAGCGACCATCTCTACATCTACCCCAACAAGACGCGCCTCGATGACAGCCTCGAAGCCGCGCAACAGATAGGCATGCGCTTTCACGGCGCGCGCGGTGCGATGAGCGTCGGCCAGTCCAAAGGCGGCCTGCCGCCGGACCGCGTGGTGGAAGAAGAAAAGGATATTTTGCGCGACACCCAGCGCCTGATCGAGACCTATCACGATGCCGGCCGCCACGCCATGCAACGCATCGTGGTGGCGCCCTGCTCGCCATTCTCGGTCTCGCGCGACCTGATGCGCGAAGCCGCCGACATGGCGCGCAGCTATAAGGTTTCGCTACACACCCACCTCGCCGAGAACCTCAACGACATCGCCTACAGCCGCGAGAAATTCAACATGACGCCGGCAGAATATGCCGAAGACTGCGGCTGGGTCGGGCATGACGTCTGGCACGCGCACTGCGTGCAGCTCGACGATCACGGCATCAATCTGTTTGCCCGCACCGGCACCGGCATTGCGCATTGTCCCTGTTCCAACATGCGGCTGGCCTCGGGCATCGCGCCGATCCGCAAGATGCTGGACGCCGGCGTGCCGGTCGGTCTCGGCGTAGACGGCTGCGCCTCCAACGATTCCGGCCACATGATGGGCGAAGTGCGCCAGGCCATGCTGCTGCAACGCGTGGGCTTCGGCCCCGATGCCATGACTGCGCGGCAAGCGCTGGAAATCGCCACGCTGGGCGGCGCCAGAGTATTGAATCACGACGACATCGGCGCGCTCAAACCCGGCATGTCGGCCGACCTGGTCTTGTTCGACACGCGCCAGATCGGCTTTGCCGGCGCGCTGCACGACCCGGTCGCGGCGCTGGTGTTCTGCACCCCGCCCAAGGTCGCCTGGAGCATCATCAACGGCCGCGTGGTGGTGCGCGAGGGGCATCTCGCCTCGGTAGATCTGGGCGTAGTCATTGAGCGCCACAATGCACTGTCGCTGGAGCTGGCGCAGGCGCAGGCGGCACGTTGAAGTACTGCCATCGCATAAAGCTGAGCCAGGAAAGATAAAAATTGAGCGCAACTCTTACTTAGCCAGAGGGATAGATTTCTGTCTAAGAAAAGACAAAACCCGACTGTTCGATCGAGTAAAAACGGCGCATTTCTGCGCCGTTTTTACTTTCCCCAAGCTTTTTTCTTTACTTTGATTTACTATTTCCTCCACAAAATTGAACACGATAATCACGTAATCAAAATGTGTTCCAAGCTGACAAACAATACTCAAATGCTTGCAAGGGGAAATATATAAAAATGAACACACGCCACTCGCGCCAGCGCGCGGAAATACCGCCCCCGTCCTAGCAGCTTAAATTTTTTCTCTGAAGTCATTCATGCCGATGAACTCTATTTCTTCGGCATTGGAATAGTCACGCCTGCAACCCTGAAAACGTTTTCTGCAAGCAGCACTGAGAAGAACAGCCATTGACGCTGCATATAAGTTTTGGCAGCAATTTTTTCCTGTAGTCAGCAGTAAATATTGCATCAACTCATCCACTAAGAAAGACAACTATGAAACAACTGTTTTTGGCCGCACTCATCGCTTCCAGCCTGGTAGGCTGCGCATCCGTACCTATGGGCGATCCTCAGCAAGATGCAGCGCTCAAGACCTTTACAGCACCACAGGGCAAATCCGGCGTGTATATCTATCGCAACGAATCGATGGGTGCTTCCGTAAAAATGGACGTAGCAATCGATGGCGAAGCAACCGGCCAGACCGCTGCCAATACCTATCTCTACAAAGAACTGACACCGGGCAAGCACGTGATCAGCTCCACTGCCGAAAATACCGATACGTTGGAAATCGATGCCAAACCCGGCATCCTGACTTACGTCTGGCAAGAAGTAAAAATGGGCGTCCTCTACGCACGCAATAAGCTGCATCTCGTTTCCGACGATGAAGGTAAGAAGGGCGTACTGGAAACCAAACTTGCCGTAAGCAAGTAAGGTCGGAAGCCCGAAATGGCGTCAAAGAGAGCCCTGCTGTCTTTGGGAAATGGCTTCTCCAGTTGCATGGCTAAAATCAGCTGAAGACAATCAGGACGCTATGTCTGAATTGCTCTGACGCGAAGAAAACGGGATTTCAAGCGACTTGAAATCCCGTTTTCCTTGGTGCCTGATTACAATGCCTCGATCCCTTTCGCCAAGTCTCATACTGTCATGAACGCCACTCAGCTCAAAAAATTCTGCAATGACCTGCCCGCAGCGACATCGCGCCTCGTGGCGCCGCCTGCCAATGTTCTGGTCTATTCCATCGGCGAAAAGAACTTCGCCTGGTTCAAGACCAGCGATCCTGAAAAATGGCGTTTCAGCTTTCGCGTCAGTCCGGATCGCTTCATCGAGTTGACCGATATGCCCGGCATCAAGCCTGCGCGCTACATGTCGCGCTTTCATTGGGTCACGGTTGTGGATGTGCGCAGCATGCCGGAGGCGTATTTGAAGGAGCTGGTGCAGTGGGCTTATGAGAAGGCTCTGGCGAGCCTGAGTGCCAGGCGACGCAAGGAATTGCTGGCCAGTTTCTGATCATCTTTTTTCGCTCTCGCGAGCGACCCTCAGCTGACATTGTTTTTTTATCTACTTCCCCGACACAACGAAACCGGCGATAAGCATGTCTTCAAAAATCAAGGTAGGAAACGTTTATCTGGAAATACCGGAAACAAGCATGACGACCATCACGGCCGCGCCGGACATGCGCCCGGTCACCGTCGAGAAACCAGAGACGCCCGAACCGCTGGAAACACCTCAATACATCTATCGTCCCAACGACCCGTTTCAGTCCGGGATCGACGAAGCGCGCGCCATCACCAGTATCAGCACCTCACATAAACCCTGGGTCAAAACCACGTGGTTCATTCTCTTCGTTCTCGGTCCGCTCGTCGTCATCGAACTGATCGCGCTCAAGGTTGCGCTTGAATCAAACACGAATGCAGTACGAGGATTTCTGAGCATCAACGCCGGCATGTTCCCCGTCTGGCTTTGCTATTACCTCATCTGGCGCAAACGCATGCGCTCGTCTTCCTCAAACCGATAAGCAAAAAACTAAACGGGATTTCAATTGACTTGATATCCCGTTTTTTTAAAAGCGGACTAAGCCCACACCTCCGCCAACCTCAACAAATTGGTACTCCCCGGCTGCCCGAAGGGCATACCGGCGGTGATTGCGATCTGATCCCCGGCTTTGGCGAATCCTTCTTTCAGTGCCGTCTGGCAAGCGGCGCTGACCATTTCCTGTTCGTTGTGTATCTGCTCGCTGATGGTGGAGTGCACGCCCCACACCAGCGCCAGCCGGCGTGCGGTGGCGAGTTGCGGGGTGATGCTGAGAATCGGCGCCATCGGCCGTTCGCGGGCGGCGCGCAGGCTGGTGTGGCCGGAGCTGGTGTAGGTGACGGTGGTGGTGGCGCCGACGATGCCGGCGACGTCGCGCAATGCCGAGCAGATGGCGTCGGCGCGATTGGCTTGGGGCGCTTCGTTCTGGGCGTCGAGCAAGTTGCGGTACAGCGGATCGCGTTCGACTTCGGCGATCACGCGATCCATCATCGCCACCGCTTGCAAGGGATAGGCGCCGTTGGCGGATTCGGCCGACAGCATCACGGCGTCCGAACCATCGTAGATGGCGCCGGCGACGTCCGATACTTCCGCCCGCGTCGGCACCGGGCTGCTGATCATCGACTCCAGCATCTGGGTGGCGATGACGATGGGCCGGCCATGCTGGCGACAGGTGCGCAGGATTTTCTTCTGGGTGCCGGGCACGCGCTCCGGCGGCAACTCCACGCCAAGGTCGCCGCGCGCCACCATGATGGCGTCGGAGGCTTGCACGATTGCGTCTAGCCGGTCCAGCGCGGCCGGCTTTTCCAGTTTCGACAGCACACCGGCACGCGTGCCGATGATGGCGCGCGCTTCATGCACATCTTCGGGACGCTGCACGAATGAGAGCGCGATCCAGTCGGCGCCCATGTCGAGCGCAAAATCGAGGTCGCGCTTGTCCTTGTCGGTCAGCGCCGGAATCGGCAACACGGCGTCGGGCACGTTGACGCCCTTGCGATCCGACAGCACGCCATCATTCATGACGCGCGTGCGGATGCGCTGGCCGTCGCTGTATTCAACCTGCAAGCGCACTTTGCCGTCGTCCAGCAGCAGGGCCTGGCCGGCGGTGATGACATCGAACAGTTCCGGGTGCGGCAGACAGACGCGTTGCTTGTCGCCGGGCCGGGTGTCGCGGTCGAGCGTGAAGTCCTGGCCCTTGTTCAGCGTCACCTTGCCTTGTTCGAATTGTCCTATGCGCAGCTTGGGACCTTGCAGGTCGGCCAGCACGGCGATCGGGCGGCCGGACTCGCGCTCCACTGCGCGCACGATGCGGTAGCGGGCCATGTGGTCGGCGTGGCTGCCGTGGCTGAAGTTGAAGCGGAAGACGTCGGCGCCGGCTTCGAATAGTGCCTGGATGGTTTGGCGGTCGTTGCTGGAGGGGCCGAGGGTGGCGACTATTTTGGCTTGGCGGTGGCGGCGCATGAGGGGCTCCGGGGGGATGATTTTTTGTTGGAGGATTTGTTGCGGGCTTGGGCAGTATGTTTAGTTCGCGCAGATTGAGTTATGTGCTGGTTGACTCTTTCCTTTCTTCGGACGAACTCAGTTGCCGGGGGTAGCCCGGCAGCTACTCACTTTTCTTGCTTCGCCAAGAAAAGTAAGCAAAAGAAGGCGACCCCGAAGACTTGCCCTGCGGGTTCCCGGTGCCGTGGCGCAAAAAATGGGAAGTGAAACAAACTCGCTGCGCTCAGACAAGTTTCACTTCTGATCCATTTTCTGCACCACATCACCGGCTGCGTCCCCACGGGGAATTCTTTTGTCCGCCTCGCCTTCGGCATCGGGTTGAGCTCGCCTGCGGCTTTGCTTTGTTTGCTGTTCGCCTTCGGCTTCGATTTTTCTGATCGCAATCACCGGCTTTTTCTTTTCTGCGAAGACGTTTGCTCTTCCCTTACTTTTTACGCCTTTGCGATTTCATGATTCGACATCAATTCCACCGCGCGGCACAGCGCCGAGTGATCAAGTCCGCTCATGCCGTGGGCGGCGCAGGCATTCATCAGTTCTTGTGCGGTGGCAGTGTTGGGCAGGCTGATGCCGAGCGCCTTGGCGCCTTGCAAGGCGAGGTTGAGATCTTTCTGATGCAGCTCGATGCGGAAGCCGGGATTGAAAGTACGCTTGACCATGCGTTCGCCATGCACTTCCAGAATGCGCGAGGAGGCGAAGCCGCCCATCAGGGCCTGGCGCACGCGCGCGGGGTCGGCGCCGGCTTTGGAGGCGAACAGCAGCGCTTCGGCTACCGCCTGGATGTTGAGCGCGACGATGATCTGATTCGCGACCTTGGTGGTCTGGCCGTCGCCGTTGCCGCCGACCAGGGTGACGTTCTTGCCCAGCAGGTCGAACAGCGGCTTGACGTCGTTGAAGGCAGCTTCCGAACCGCCGGCCATGATCGTCAGCGAAGCGGCCTTGGCGCCGACTTCACCGCCGGAGACTGGCGCGTCCAGATACTGGCAGCCGAGGGCGTTGATCTTTTGCGCGAAACCCTTGGTGGCAATCGGCGAGATGGAGCTCATGTCGACCACGATCTTGCCGGCCGACAGACCTTCCGCCACGCCCTTGTCGCCGAACAGCACTGCTTCAACGTGTGGCGTGTCCGGCACCATGACAATGATGATGTCGGCGCGCTTGGCGACTTCCGCGCCCGAGGTGCAGACCGTGGCGCCGCCGTCGATCAATGCCGCCGGTGGATTTTTCTGATCGTGCAGATACAGCTTGTGACCGCCCTTTTGCAGATTGTCCGCCATGGGCGCACCCATGATACCGAGACCGATGAAGCCGACTTTTGCCATGATGTTTCTCCTCAAGAAATAGTGTCTGAAGTAATGTCGGGCACTGATTAGTGCGAATTAGCAGCCAATCAGCGGCCGATTAGTGACCGATTAAAGCCCGTGTGCAGCGCGCCAGCCCAGACCTTCCTGAGTGCCGGCCTTGGGCTTGTATTCGCAACCGATCCAGCCGTCGTAGCCGAGTTGTTCCAGCAAGCTGAACAGAAAGCGATAGTTGATTTCGCCGGTGCCCGGCTCGAAGCGGCCCGGGTTGTCGGCCAGCTGCACATGACGGATCAGCGAGAGATTGGCCTTGATGGTGCCGGCCAGCTCGCCCTCCATCCTTTGCATGTGATAGATGTCGTACTGCACGAAGATGTTGTCGGAACCGGTCGCCATGATCAGCTCCACGGCCTGCTTGGTCGTGTTCAGATAAAAGCCGGGGATATCGAAATAATTGATCGGCTCGATCAGCAGGCGAATGCCCTCTGCTTTCAATTTTTCCGCGGCGAATTTCAGATTGACGATCAGAGTCAAGCGCGCGACTTCAGCGCTGACGCCCGGCGGCAGAATGCCGACCAGACAATTCAACTGCGACACGCCCAGCACCCCGGCGTAACGGATCGCCTCCTCCACGCCCTCGCGGAATTCGGCGGTGCGATCCGGATGACAGGCAATGCCACGCTCGCCGGCATCCCAATTTCCCGCAGGAAGATTGTGCAACACCAGCTCCAGCTCATTGCGCTTCAACTGCTCGGCAATCTGCTCGGCATCAAAAGAATAAGGAAACAGAAATTCGACACCACGAAAGCCCGCCTGCGCCGCCGCGCGAAAGCGCTCCATGAACGGCAGCTCGGTGAACAGCATGGTCAGATTGGCAGCCAGCTTGGTCATGTCAGATCCTTGAAATGATGAAAAAAGAAAACGCGAAAAAACACTGCGAGCAACACTCCCGAGGCCGAAGGCGAGGCGGACAAAAGAACTCCCCGTGGGGACGCAGCCGGTGATGTGGTGCAGAAAATGGATCAGAAGTGAAACTTGTCTGAGCGCAGCGAGTTTGTTTCACTTCCCATTTTTTGCGCCACATCACCGGGAACCCCGCAGGGGCAAGTCTTCGGGGTCGCCTTCTTTTGCTTACTTTTCTTGGCGAAGCAAGAAAAGTGAGTAGCCGCCGGGCTACCCCCGGCAACTGAGTTCGTCCGAAGAAAAACAGGGCAAAATCGATCAGGCCCCGGGCCTAAACCTCAATCCAGCAAACTGATCGCCGTAGGCGCATGCCCTCTCTCCGTCGCCAGCTCCTCAAACTCATTGACCGCATCAATCTCGGTGCCCATCGCAATATTGGTCACGCGCTCCAGAATGATCTCCACCACCACCGGCACGCGGAACTCATCCATCCAGCGCCTGGCCTGCGCGAAGGCATCCTGAATCGCATTCGGATCGGTCACGCGGATTGCTTTGCATCCCAGCCCCTCCACCACTGCGACGTGATCGACGCCATAGCCGTTGAGCTGCGGCGCATTGATATTTTCAAACGCCAGCTGCACGCAGTAATCCATCTCGAAACCGCGCTGCGCCTGACGGATCAGGCCGAGGTAAGAGTTGTTCACCAGCACATGCAGATAAGGCAGATTGAATTGCGCGCCGACCGCCAGCTCTTCGATCATGAACTGGAAGTCGTAGTCGCCCGAGATCGCCACCACCTTGCGTTGCGGGTCGGCGGCGCAGACGCCGAGCGCGGCGGAAATGGTCCAGCCCAGCGGCCCGGCCTGGCCGCAGTTGATCCAGTGCCGGTCCTTATAGACGTGCAGGAATTGCGCGGCGGCGATCTGCGACAGACCAATGGTGCTGACGTAACAGGTGTCGCGGTCGAAGGCGCGGTTCATTTCTTCATACACGCGCTGCGGCTTGACCGGCACCTCATTGAAATGCGTGCGCCGCTGCATGCTGCCCTTGCGCTGCTGGCATTCGGCCAGCCACTGCGCGCGGTCGGGCAACTTGCCGGCCGCCTTCATTTCCCGGGCGACCTCGATGAACAAGGTCAGCGCCGCCTTCGCATCGCTGACGATGCCGTAATCAGGGCCGAACACGCGGCCGATCTGGGTCGGTTCGATATCCACGTGAACGAATTTGCGGCCCTTGGTAAACACCTCGACCGAACCGGTATGCCGATTGGCCCAGCGATTGCCGATGCCGAGCACGAAGTCGGACGCCAGCATGGTGGCGTTGCCGTAGCGATGACTGGTCTGCAGACCGACCATGCCGGCCATCTGCGGATGATCGTCGGGGATGGCGCCCCAGGCCATCAGCGTCGGAATCACCGGCACGCCGATCAGCTCGGCGAACTCCACCGCCAGCGCCGCGGCATCGGCATTCACCACGCCGCCGCCGATGGTCAGCAGAGGACGTTCGGCTGCATTCAGCATGGCGAGCGCCTTTTCGATCTGGGCGCGGGTGGCCGAGGGACGATAAACCGGCAGCGGCTCATAGGTATCGGGGTCGAATTCGATCTCGGCCATTTGCACATCGAAAGGCAGATCGATCAGCACCGGACCGGGACGGCCCGAGCGCATCAGGTGGAAAGCCTGCTGAAACACGCGCGGCACCAGCGCCGGCTCGCGCACCGTCACCGCCCATTTGGTGACCGGCTTGGCGATGGATTCGATATCGACCGCCTGAAAGTCTTCCTTATATAAGCGGGCGCGCGGCGCCTGGCCGGTGATGCACAGAATCGGAATCGAATCGGCCTGGGCCGAATACAGACCGGTGATCATGTCGGTGCCGGCCGGGCCCGAGGTGCCTATGCACAAGCCGATGTTGCCGGCCTTGGCGCGGGTGTAGCCTTCGGCCATGTGCGAGGCGCCTTCCACGTGGCGCGCCAGGATGTGCTGGATGCCGCCATGGCGCTTCAATGCCGCGTAGAACGGATTGATGGCCGCGCCCGGCACGCCGAAGGCTTGCAGGCAGCCCTCCTTTTCCAGCACCGCGACGGCGGCGTCGACTGCTCTCATCCTTGCCATGTTTCCTCCTGAAGTTGCTTGATATGCCTGTGGTGAACGGAAACCCGGCGCCGGAACAGCGAGCCTTGCATCCTGTGAGACACATGCTATAGCCGCACCTCAGGTTTGATAAGCCGACATAAAATCTGTTTATTACTTACTTAAAGTATCGAAAAACAGAAAAAGTATCGGATAAGATAGAAATATGGACAAACTCAAACAGATAGAAGCCTTTGTGCTGGTGGTCGACAAAGGCAGCCTGGCGGCGGCTGCGCTGGAAGAAGACGTCACGCCGGTGATGATGGGCCGGCGCATCGATGCACTGGAAAAACGCCTGGGCACCAAGCTGATGCACAGAACCACGCGCCACCTGACGCTGACCGAGCAAGGCAGCGTGTTTCTGGATCACTGCCGCAAGCTGCTGGAGCAGATGGAGACGGCGGAAAAAAGCATCTCCGAAGGCCGCCACAAGGCCACCGGCCATCTGGTGGTATCGACCCCGGCGGCCTACGGCCGTCTGCATGTGGCGCCGCACGCGCCGGCCTTCCTCGCCGCCAATCCGGAGGTGCAGATTTCCTTCAACCTGACCGACCGCGTGGTGGATCTGGTGCGCGAAGGCTACGACCTCGGCATCCGCATCGGCGGCAGCATCGAGCCCAGCTTCGTCGCCGTGCGTCTGGCCAGCAACCGCCGCGTGGTCTGTGCCGCGCCCGAATACCTGCACCGCAAGGGCATGCCGAAAACCCTGGACGACCTGGCCCGGCACAATTGCCTCGCCTTCAACCTGCAAGGCGGCCAACAGCGCGGCTGGTATTTCCAGCAAAACGGCAAACCGGTGATCATCAAGGTGCAAGGCAATCTGGACTGCAACGACGGCGAACTGCTGCACCGCTGGGCCGGAGAAGGCCTGGGACTGGCCTGGCGCTCCACCTGGGAAATCCAGTCGCAACTGGCCTCGGGCGAACTGATTACCGTACTCGACGACTACGCCCTGCCGCACTACGACATCATGGCGGTCTACCCCCAGCAACGACATTTGCCGGCCAAGACCCGCTTCTTCATCGACTACCTGAAAGAAGTCTATGCAAGACCGGATTACTGGCGAGGAACGGTGAAGTAAGGGAGCAGGCGAGCTTCGATACGCAGCAATGCCGAGACTAAGCCCGAACGGATGCAGATGAAATGTTAAAGAAGAAGACCCGCAGCGATCAAAGACAGCAATGCCGAAGCCCAAGCAAAGCCGAAGGCGAGCAAAAATCCCGAGGCCGAAGGCGAGGCGGTTAAAGAAGTCCCCTTGTGGGCCAGCCGTCGTCGCGCTGTAAAAAATGGATCAGAAGGGAAACTTGTCTGAGCGCAGCGAGTTTGTTTCCCTTCCCATTTTTTGCAGGGTGACGACGGGCACCCCGAAGGGGCTGGCGCTTAGGGGTCGCCTTTCTTTGCTTACTTTTCTTTGGCGAAGCAAAGAAAGTGAGTAGCCGCCGGGCTACCCCCGGCGCTCCCCTCCGCCCGAAGAAAGAAAAGACTAAAGCAACACAGCAATTCCAAGGCAGAACAAACCCAACATTGCAAAACCAGCAAGCCCCAATCCAAATCACAAAGATTCAATACAGAAACCTTCACAATGCAGCGCAACACCCCCCCTCACACAACCCCTCATTCCAGCATCAACTAAACATATAACCGTATATCTATAATAGATATTTCATATGAGTTACGAACCCACCTCGAAATTGGACGACATTACGTACGCTGCAATCAATCTGCACCTGGCCCTACCGCCCGGAACAGACGGAGCAAAGGCAACAACTGCAGCCATAACGATAAAGACGCAAACGCCCATTTTTTGCCTGCCTCAGAAACAGGCAAGTTTTCCGGCGTATAAAAAAGGACCAAACGGAGACAAGCCACAATGAATTTTCTGGACAACTATTTCAAGCTCAGCGCCAACGGCACCACCGTGCGCACCGAGCTGCTCGCGGGGCTGACCACCTTCCTGACGATGGCTTACATCATCTTCGTCAATCCATCGATTCTGGGCGATGCCGGCATGCCCAAGGATTCGGTATTCGTGGCTACCTGCGTGGCGGCCGCCATCGGCACCCTGATCATGGGTCTGTACGCCAACTACCCCATCGGGCTGGCGCCGGGCATGGGCCTCAACGCCTATTTCGCCTACGCCGTGGTCAAGGGCATGGGGTTTCCGTGGCAGGCGGCGCTGGGGGCGGTGTTCATCTCGGGTTGCCTGTTCGTCATCGTCAGCCTGTTCAAGATTCGTGAACTGATCGTCAACAGCATTCCGCATTCCCTGCGCACGGCGATTCCGGCCGGGATCGGGCTGTTTCTGGCCATCATCTCGCTCAAGAATGCCGGCATCGTGGCCGCCAGCCCGGCCACTTTCGTGACCATGGGTGATCTGCATCAGCCGGCGCCGGTGCTGGCCATCATCGGCTTTCTGGTGATCGTGGCGCTGGACAAGATGAAAGTGCGCGGCGCCCTGCTGATCGGCATTCTGGTGGTGACCGTGCTCAGCTTCGTGTTCGGCGGCAATCATTTCAGCGGCGTATTCTCGGCGCCGCCATCGGTCGCGCCTACCCTGTTCCAGCTCGACATCAAGGGCGCGCTGTCAATGGGCTTGCTCAACGTGGTGCTGGTGTTCTTTCTGGTTGAGCTGTTCGACGCCACCGGTACGCTGATGGGCGTGGCGCAGCGCGCCGGCCTGATGAAGAACGGCAAGATGGAACGCCTCAACAAGGCGCTGCTGGCGGACAGCGGCGCGATTGTCGCCGGCTCTTTCCTTGGCACATCCAGCACCACTGCCTATATTGAAAGTGCGGCGGGCGTGCAGGCCGGCGGCCGCACCGGGCTGACCGCAGTGGCCATCGCCGTGCTGTTTTTGCTGTGCCTGTTCATTGCGCCGCTGGCGGGCGTGGTGCCGGCTTATGCAACGGCGCCGGCCTTGTTCTTCGTGGCCTGCCTGATGCTGCGCGAGCTGGCCGACATCGACTGGAACGACACCACCGAATGCGTGCCGGCCGTCATCACCGCGCTGATCATGCCCTTCACCTATTCGATCGCCAACGGTCTGGCGCTGGGCTTCATCAGCTACGCCGGCCTGAAGCTGCTGACCGGCCGCGTGAAGGATGTGTCGGTGGTGATCTGGATCATCGCCGCGATCTTCCTGTTCAAGCTGATCTATCTGGGCGAGTGAGCGTACCGAAAAAACGGTAAATTGCAGTAAGGGGATGCGCCGTTCCTGAAGGCGCATCCCGGGATTGTCAAAAGATGACATTGAACAATCGTTCGCCACAAAACGAGGGCGACAATCAGTTTCATCTTTTGAGGACCCCGGCACGTTTCTTGTATGGTTTTCCAGACGAGCAACGTCCATGCAGGAAGCAGAAAAAAGATCCGCCAGCCGCCGACACGGGCCAGCAGATGTAACAGGAGGAACCAGCGCTTCCTGCCGGATCGAATAATAAGAGTGCGCCCCACGATCAGCCCTGGAGCGTGCCATAGAGCGAAACAAGCTCTCAGCACCCTTTGTTTGAACACATTGACCAGAGCAGAGACATGTCAGAATCGAATTGCGCCTCCCAGCGCTCCATCCAGTTCTATTTCCGTGGCGAGATCCGCCGGGCTGAAGGCTTGCCCAATACCCGCACCGTCTTGCAGCACCTGCGCGAAGACCTGCACTGCACCGGCACCAAGGAGGGTTGTGCCGAGGGCGACTGCGGCGCTTGCACTGTGGTGGTCGGCGAATTGCGCAACGATCAGCTGGAATTGAAAACCGTCAATTCCTGCATCCAGTTCTTGCCGACGCTGGACGGCCGCGCGCTGTTCACGGTGGAAGACCTGAAGCAGCACGACGGCTGTCTGCACCCGGTGCAACAGGCCATGGTGGAATGCCACGGCTCGCAATGCGGTTTCTGCACACCGGGCTTCGTGATGTCGCTGTGGGGCCTGTATCTCAAGCACGAAAAGACCGAAGTCGAGCCGAGCGCGCGCGAGATCGACGATGCGCTGTCGGGCAATCTGTGCCGCTGCACCGGCTATCGCCCCATCATCGACGCCGCGCGCCGCATGGGTGAATTGCCCAAAGTCGCATTCGACCGCGAGCAGGTCAGCCAGGCTTTGCGCGACATCCGGCGCAGCGAACCGCTCAGCGTCAGCTACAAGGGCCAGACCTTCCACGCGCCGCGCACCCTGGCGCAACTGGCGAAGCTGCGCAGCGACCTGCCGCAGGCGCGCATCCTGTCGGGCTCAACCGACGTCGGTCTGTGGGTCACCAAACACATGCGTGATCTGGGCGACATCATCTACATCGGTCAGGTGGAAGAATTGCGCCACATCGCGGTGGCCGACGGCTGGATCGACATCGGCGCCGGTGTTTCGCTGGAACAAGCTTATGCCGCCGCGCATGCGCACTATCCGCAGGAACTGTCTGAACTGTGGCAGCGCTTCGCCTCGCTGCCGGTGCGCAATGCCGGCACGCTGGGCGGCAATGTCGCCAACGGCTCGCCCATCGGCGACTCCATGCCCTGGCTGATCGCGCTGGGTACGCATGTGGTTTTGCACAGCGTGCACGGTCCGCGCGAGATGCCGCTGGAAGACTTCTACATCGCCTATCAGAAGTCGGCGCTGCAAGCCGACGAAGTGGTGGCGACGGTGCGCATTCCGCTGCCGCGCGCGGGCGTGGTGTTTCGCACTTACAAATTGTCCAAGCGCTTCGATCAGGATATCTCGGCGGTGTGTGCGGCGTTTGCATTCAGGCTGGACAAAGGCCAGGTGGCCGAGGCGCGCATCGCCTTCGGCGGCATGGCGGCCACCCCCAAACGCGCAACGCAGGCCGAAGCCGTGCTGAACGGTCAGGACTGGAGCGAGCAAAACGTGCGCGCCGCCATGCAGGCGATGGCGCAGGATTATCAGCCGCTGTCCGACATGCGCGCCAGCTCGGCCTATCGTTTGCGCACGGCGCAGAACCTGCTGTATCGCTACTGGCTGGAAACCCGCGCCGATGCGCCGCTGGCGGCCGACTCGCTGCGCGCATTCACGATCAAGGCGATCAAGACTTCGCCTGAGGAGTCATTGCGATGAACAAGCACACCGAAGAATTCATGTCCGCCAAGGCCGGCCTGCCGCCGGCTTCGTGGTCGGCGGTCGGCAAACCGAATCCGCACGAATCGGCGATCCTGCACGTGACCGGCGAGGCCACTTACACCGATGACATCATCGAGCTGCAAGGCAGCTTGCATGCCGCGCTTGGCCTGTCGCAAAAGGCTCATGCAAAATTGCGCGCAGTCGATCTGTCCAAAGTAAAAGCATCTCCCGGCGTGGTCGCGGTCTACACCGCCGACGACATCCCCGGCGACAACCAGTGCGGCGCCATCATTCACGACGATCCCGTGCTGGCCGACGGCCTGGTGCAATACGTCGGCCAGCCCATCTTTCTGGTGGTGGCCGACAGCCACGATGCCGCCCGCCGCGCCGCGCGGCTGGCTGCCATCGACTACGAGGAACTGCCGGCGATCCTGACGCCACGCGCAGCGCACGAGGCGCAGTCTTACGTCTTGCCGCCCATGCATCTGAGCCGCGGCAAGCCGGCCGAAGCGCTGGCCTCGGCGCCCCATGTGCTGAACGGAAAATTCGACGTCGGCGGGCAGGAGCAGTTTTATCTGGAAGGCCAGATTTCATACGCGATCCCCAAAGAAGGACGCGCCATGCATGTGTATTGCTCGACCCAGCACCCCAGCGAAATGCAGCATCACATCGCGGTGGTGCTGAATCTGGCTTCGCACGATGTGCTGGTGGAATGCCGGCGCATGGGCGGCGGCTTCGGCGGCAAGGAATCGCAATCGGCGCTGTGGGCCTGCGCCGCTGCGGTGGCGGCGGCGCGACTGCGGCGACCGGTCAAGCTGCGCGCCGACCGCGACGACGACATGATCGTCACCGGCAAGCGCCACTGCTTCGCCTACGACTATGAAATCGGCTATGACGACAGCGGCCGCATCGTGGCGGCCAAGATAGACATGGTCTCGCGCGCAGGGTTTTCGGCCGATCTGTCCGGCCCGGTGGCCACGCGCGCGGTCTGCCATTTCGATAATGCCTATTACTTGTCGGACGTTGAAATCCACGCCATGTGCGGCAAGACCAATACGCAATCGAATACCGCCTTTCGCGGTTTCGGCGGTCCGCAAGGCGCCATCGCCATCGAATACATCATCGACGAAATCGCCCGCAATCTGGGCAAGGATGCGCTGGAAGTGCGGCGCGCCAACTTCTACGGCGACAGCAGCGGTGAAGGCCAGGATGCGCGCAATGTCACGCACTACGGTCAGAAGGTGGAAGACAACGTGATCCATGCGCTGGTCGATGAGCTGGAGCGGACCAGCGACTACCAGGCGCGCCGCGCTGCCGTGCAGGCCTTCAACGCGCAGAACACGATTCTGAAAAAAGGGCTGGCGCTGACGCCGGTCAAGTTCGGCATTTCCTTCAACGTGCCGCATCTGAATCAGGCCGGCTCGCTGGTGCATGTCTACACCGACGGCTCGGTGCTGGTAAATCACGGCGGCACCGAAATGGGCCAGGGCCTGAACACCAAGGTGGCGCAGGTGGTGGCGCATGCACTCGGTCTGCCGCTGGACAAGGTGCGTTGCACCGCCACCGACACCAGCAAGATTGCCAACACCTCGGCCACCGCCGCCTCCACCGGCAGCGACCTCAACGGCAAGGCGGCGCAGGATGCGGCCCTGCAGATACGCGCGCGGCTGGCGCAGGTGGCCGCCGCGCGTTTCGGCGTGGATGCCGGCGCCATCCGTTTCGCCGATGGCCTGGTGATCGCCGGCGAACAGACCGTGCCCTTTCCCGAACTGGTGATGCAGGCATACCTCGCGCGCACGCAATTGTGGTCCGACGGTTTTTACTCGACGCCTCGCGTGCACTGGGATTCCAAGACCATGACCGGCCATCCCTTCTTTTACTTCGCCTATGGCGCGGCGGTGGCGGAAGTGGTGATCGACACCCTGACCGGCGAATGGAAGCCGCTGCGCGTCGATTCGCTGTACGACGCCGGCGACAGCCTCAATCCGGCGATCGACATCGGCCAGGTCGAAGGCGGCTTCATTCAGGGCATGGGCTGGCTGACCACCGAAGAACTGTGGTGGAACAAGGACGGCAAGCTGATGACGCATGCGCCCTCGACCTACAAGATTCCGGCGATCTCTGACTGCCCGGCTGATTTCCGCACGCAGCTGTTCAGGAACAGCAATGTCTCGGACACCATCCACCGCTCCAAGGCCACCGGCGAACCGCCGCTGCTGCTGCCGTTCTCGGTGTTTCTGGCGATCCGCGATGCAGTGTCGGCGGTGGGCGAACACAAGGTCAATCCGCCGCTGCGCGCACCGGCCACCAGCGAGGCGATTCTGGATGCGGTGGATGCGGTAAGAGCAGCCGCAATCTGATGCCCACGATTCCGCACCGGCAAGTGAACCCACGTAACCAGCGAGCGCATTCATGACTACATGGCTAGCCTCTTTGATGCAACTGCGCAGCAAGGCCGTACCGGCAGTGCTGGTGACGGTCGCCGAAATCCAGGGTTCGACGCCGCGTGAAGCCGGCGCGCGCATGGTGTTCACCGCCGACCGGCAATTCGACACCATAGGCGGCGGCCATCTGGAATGGCGCGCAGCGCAGATCGCGCGCGCCATGCTGGAAGGCGATGTCTCACCATTGCCGGCCCAACGCAAGCTGGAGCGTATCGCGCTCGGCCCCAGCCTGGGCCAGTGCTGCGGCGGCGTGGTGTTTCTCGCCTTCGAACGCATCGATGAGCAGGCCGCCGCCGTCCTGCACGAACTGGAGCAACACTGGCGCAGCGGCACCGATATCTGGCGCGCGCTGCCGCTGGATAATGCAGAGCCTTGCCGCCTGTACGAGATCGATGGCGAAGCCTGCGATCTGGCCGGGCCGGACCATGGCTTGCACGCCATGCAGTTTCGCGACGTCCGCAAGACCTATGTGACGCGCGACAGCTTCGGCCGCCGCTGGCTGCTCGATCTGTGCCGCGCACATCAGCCGCAGCTGGTGCTGTTCGGCGCCGGCCATGTCGGCACGGCGCTGGTGCGCGTACTGGCGACGCTGCCCTGCCGCGTGATCTGGGTCGATGAACGGGAAGACATGTTCCCCGACGATCTGCCGCCCAACGTCAGGGTGGAAGCCACCGACGTGCCGAACGCGGTGGTCGATCTGGCCGAGCCGGGCGCCTATTTCATCGTGATGACGCACAGTCACGCGCTCGATCAGCAGTTGACAGAACGCATCCTGAAACGCCAGGATATCGCCTGGTTCGGGCTGATCGGCTCACACACCAAGCGCAAGCAGTTCGAGCACCGCCTGCTCGATCGCGGCATTACCCAGGAACAACTGAATCGCATGACCTGTCCCATCGGCATCCCCGGCATCTACGGCAAGGAACCCGCCAGCATCGCTATCGCGGTGGTGGCGCAGTTGCTGCAGCTATGGGAATTGCGCTTCCAGCAGGGCGCAGGAAAAACGAAGGCACTGCTCGCCACACACTCGCTGGACGGTGGGGCATAAACCAAGCCGCCCTGCCGTCACCCTCTAGACCGAAGACTTTGCAGACCTTCTTGTAAGGCTTCGTTTATCTTTCAAGCAATCCCTAGAGGAGCAATTCATGAACACATCCGTGCAAGCCTATCGCGCCAGCCTCTTGCATTTCAGCGGCGACCCCGCCTTCGACGAACACGCCACGCGCTGGCATGGCGACGGTCTGCTGATCGTGGCCGACGGCAAGATCGTAGCCGCCGGCGACTACGATCAATTGATCGCCAGCCTGCCGGCCGGCACCGAGGTGCAGGACTATCGCGGCAAGATTCTTACGCCCGGCTTCATCGACACCCACGTGCACTATCCGCAGACCGACATCATCGGCTCGCCGGCGCCGGGCCTGCTGCCCTGGCTCAACACCTACACCTTCCCGGCCGAACGCCGTTTTGAAAGCGGCGAACACGCGGCGGAAGTGGCCGACTTCTTCCTGGCCGAGCTGCTGCGCAACGGCACCACCACCGCCGCCGTTTACTGCACCGTGCATCCGCAATCGGTGGATGCCTTCTTCAACCGCAGCAGCGCACTGAACCTGCGCATGGTGGCCGGCAAGTGCCTGATGGATCGCAACGCGCCTGACTTCTTGCGCGACACCGCCGAAAGCGGCGCGCGCGAAAGCGAAGAACTGATCAAGCGCTGGCACAACAAGGGCCGCCAGCATTACGCCATCACCGTGCGCTTTGCGCCGACCTCCACGCATGCGCAGATGAAGCTGGCCGGCGAACTGGCCAGCCAGTATCGCGACACCTATATCCAGACCCACGTCGCCGAGAACACCGATGAGGTGAAATGGGTGAAGGAGCTGTTCCCCGACAGCCGGAGCTATCTCGACGTCTACGATCAATACGGCCTGATGCGCGAGCGCGCGCTCTATGCGCATTGCATCTGGCTGGACGATGCCGACCGCGCCCGCATGGCGGCCACGCAATCGGTGGCGACGGTCTGCCCGACTTCAAATCTGTTCCTGGGCAGCGGCCTGTTCGACTTCGCCGGCGCCGACCGTCTGCATATGCCGGTATCGATAGCGACCGACGTCGGCGGCGGCACCAGCTTCTCCATGCTGCAAACCATGAATGAGCTGTACAAGGTCGGTCGCATGGGCGGCACGCATCTGTCGGCGCAGCGCATGTTTTATCTGGCGACCTTGGGCGGCGCACGCGCGTTGCAACTGGAAGGCACGATCGGCAATTTCGCAGCCGGTTGCGACGCCGACTTCATCGTGCTCGACCCGCAAGCCACGCCGCTGCTGGCACGGCGCAGCGCGACCACCGACAATTTGGAAGAGCAACTGTTTGCGCTGGCGATTCTGGGCGACGACCGGGCGATTGCCGCGACTTATTCGGCGGGCAAGCAGGTGCATCAGCGTTAAATGCTTAAGCATTCGACGTCAAAGAAAAAGCCTGGCATCGGTGACGATGTCAGGCTTTTTCATTTATCCGGAGGTCAAGGATTCAGACTGAAGGACGCACCTCATGCATGCGGATAAAACTGTCCACCGCGCGCGCAGCGGAGATTTTGATCTTGGCCGGCGACACCGTGGTCACCACATTGAGCATGCGCACATCGACCCATTCGGCTTCCACCAGCGAGCGGAACTGCAGGGCGGCGATCCAGCTGTCGGAAGATTGCAGCTCGCCCTGCTCCATCTTGAATTTCAGAAACTCGGAGATGCGGGTCCAGCCGCGTTTGGGGCCGCGTTCATACAGCAGCGGCCCGAGTTCGGATTTGCCGGCGTAATACATCGCCAGCCGCTTGACCGCCACCACATCCGGCTTGAGCACCACGCTCAGATAATGAATCGCCAGTTGCAGCAAGGCGGCGCGCAAGTCGTCTTCATCTTGCAAGGCGGTGAACACATTCTCGAACTGGCAGCCGACCTGCTTGAGCATGACCTCGACGAAGATTTCTTCCTTCGACGAAAAATAGTTGTACAGCGTCGCCTTCGATCCGCCGATACGGGCTGAAATCACCGCCATCGAAGCGCCCTCGAATCCGATCTCGTTAAACACCTCGGCGGCAATGTCGATCATTGCCTGCCGGCGTTCTTCACTCTTCTTGCGCATGCCTGTCTGTCCTGACTTTACTGATATTGGGTAGCGAACCGCTCATGGGCGGAGATGCCGGCGCCTGTTCAAATTCCTGGGCTTGCCGGGCTCAAGATGCATACATCGGTCTCGTGCAAGGCCCGCATTCTAATATTTCCCTGATCGCAACATGTCTTGCCGCGCGCCGAATTTGTTCACATGTCTTGCTTCAATTCAAGCCCGTGTGCGCCGAAACGACGTTGCGCGCAGGCCCGATCAATTTTTGTAGTTTCACTTGACGCTCTCCAAAAGTCAATACTATACTGAACTGTACAGTTTAGAATTTTATAAAAAAGCTCATCCACGATCATGAAAACCTTGCATTCATCCGCTTCAGCCTCGGGCAGAACCGGCTCGGCTGCTGACAGCGCCTACGGCCTTGCTGCCCGGCATCAGCAACAGCGTCGCTCGGCCTCCCCCAAGCTGTCACGTCGCGGCGCCGCCACCATGTCGCTGGCGCTTCTGATTGCAGCCGCCCTGAGCGGCTGTGCCTCTTTCACCGACCTCGGGCCGCGCGCCGAACCCAAGGCTATCGATCAGTACGCCGCCAGCCAGTCGCTGGCCGGCACGCAGGATCTGGCGCAATGGCCCACAGATCAGTGGTGGAACAGCTACGGCGATGCTCAGCTCAACACGCTGATGAATGAAGCGCTGCAGGGTGCGCCGTCAATGGCGGTGGCGCGTGCGCGTCTGCTCAAGGCCGAAGGCTCGGCTCAGCAGCAAGGCGCCGCGCTGTATCCGCAGATCAGCGCCAATGCTTCGCTGGATCACATGAAGCAGAGTTACAACAACGGTTTCCCGGCTGAATACGTCCCCAAGGATTACAACAACGAAACGCGCGCCACGCTGGACTTCAGTTACGAAATCGACTTCTGGGGCAAGAACCGCGCCGCGCTGGCCGCCGCCACTTCCGAGTTGCAGGCCAGCCAGGCCGATGCCGCACAAGCACGCATGACGCTGACGACGTCGATCGCCTCCGCCTACGCCGAACTGGAAAATCTGTACGCACAACGCGACACCAATGCCGCCGCGCTCAAGGTGCGGGTGGAAACGCTGGACCTGTTTCGCCAGCGCTATACCAACGGCCTGGAAACCATGGGCTCGGTGAAGCAGATGGAAGCACGCCGCGCCATGGCCGAAGCGCAATTGCAGGCCACCGATGAATCCATCGCCCTGCAGGGCAACAAGCTGGCGGCCTTGTCCGGCGCCGGTCCGGATCGCGGCCTGAAGCTGACCCGTCCGGCCATCGATCTGACCAAACCCTTCGCGCTGCCGGCCAATGTGCCGGTCAATCTGCTGGGCCGTCGTCCCGATATCGTGGCCGCGCGCCTGCGCGCCGAATCGGCCGGCAAGCAGATCAAGGTGGCGCGCGCCGCTTTCTATCCCAACGTCAACCTGACCGCCTATTTCGGCTTCCAGTCGCTGGGCATCGACATGCTGACCAGCCGCGGCTCCGACATCGGCAGCATCGGCCCGGCAATCTCGCTGCCGATCTTCAATGGCGGCAAGCTGCGCGGACAATTCCGCTCCGCCAGCGGCAGCTATGACGAAGCGGTCGCCAACTACGATCAGGCCGTCACCCAGGCACTGCAGGATGTGGCGGACGTTACCGTCAGCGAAAAGGCCTTGGCGGGCCGGCTGTCGCGCGTGCAGGAGGCGGCCGATGCGGCCGGCGAAGCCTATCGCATCATCAGTAATCGCTACAACGGCGGCCTCAGTAATTACCTCGACGTGCTCAATGCGCAAGACACCCTGCTGACCAATCTCCAGGAACTGTCGAATCTGCGCTCGCGCCGTTTCTCGCTCGACGTCGCGCTGGTGCGCGCACTGGGCGGCGGCTATAGCCAGCCGGAGAGCGACAGCAGCGATACGAACAAAACCGGCGACGCCAGCAAGCAGCTTGCGCCGACTACAGAACAGCAAGCGAAAGGTTAATCATCATGTCTCACAGCGACAATCAAGCAGCACAATCCCTGGCGGCCAGCAGCGCCGACCAGCAAGCAGCTCCAGCAACACCGACAACACCGACAACACCGGCAGCAGCACAACAAGGCAACACGCAAAAGCGCAAGAAACTGTTCACCATCTTCGGTGCCGCCGTGGTGGTGGTCGGGCTCGGCTACGGCGCTTACTGGTATCTGATCGGTTCGCGCTACGTCAGCACCGACAATGCCTACACCGCGACTGAAATCTCGGTGGTCACGCCGGCCATCAACGGCATCGTGGCCGATGTCAAGGTGGTCGATACGCAACAGGTCAAAAAGGGCGACGTGCTGCTCAGTATCGACGACGCCGATGCCAAACTGGCGCTGGCGCAAGCCGAAGCCGATCTGGATCGCACCAAGCGCAAGGTCGAAGGTTTCTTCGCCAACGACGCCGGTCTTGCCGCCCAGGTGCTGGCCCGTGAAGCCGACCAGAAACGCGCTGCCGCGCAAGTGTTGTCGGCCCAGGCTGACATGAAGCGCGCCGAGATCGATCTGCAACGCCGCGAAGCGCTGGCCAAGTCGGGTTCGGTATCGGGCGAAGAACTGAGCAATGCGCGCACCGCCCTGCTCACCGCGCAAGCCAACATGAAGGCGGCCGAAGCCAGCGAAGTGCAATCGCGCGCCAACAAGAGCGCCACCATGGGCGCCCAGAAAGCCAGCACCGTGCTGACCGCCAACACCACCGTGGCCGACAATCCGGAAGTCGAGCTGGCGCGCGCCAAGCGCGATCAGGCCAAGCTGGATCTGGAGCGCACCGTCTTGCGCGCACCGGTCGACGGCGTCATCGCGCGCCGTCAGGTGCAGGTCGGCCAGCGTGTGCAGACCGGCGCCAATCTGTTGTCGGTGGTGCCCATGCAGCAGATGCACGTGGATGCCAACTTCAAGGAAGGCCAGCTGACCAAGGTCGAGATCGGCCAGCCGGTCACCATGAAGGCTGACATCTATGGCGGCTCGGTGGAATACCACGGCGTGGTCACCGGTCTGGCCGGCGGCACCGGCTCCGCCTTCGCGGTGATCCCGGCGCAGAACGCTACCGGCAACTGGATCAAGGTGGTGCAGCGCCTGCCGGTGCGCATCTCCATCGATGCCAAGGAACTGAGCGAACGTCCGCTGAGCGTCGGTCTGTCGATGGAAGTCGAGATCGATACCCGCGGCGAGCACGCCAAGCCGGCACAGGCGCAAGGTCAAGCCCAGGGCCAGTCGCAGAAAAGCGCCAGCCTCTGAGCGGCAAGCTTCCGACATCAGGCAAACCCGCATGACAGCGGCAACGACCGCTGCATGCGCGAGGCATTCAGTTGCACCGACCGCGCCATCATCAACACGGACAAATAACAGAGGTCTATCGTGTCATCTTCAAGCGCAACTGCGCCTTCACTACCGTCGAATCCGCCAGCTTCGCCGCCGTCCAAACCCGGGCTGTTCGAAGCGCCGCTGACCGGCGGCCAGCTGGTCGGCGCCGGCATTCTGCTGGCCGCCGCCAACTTCATTGCGGTGCTGGATACCACCATCGCCAACGTGTCGGTGTCCACCATTTCCGGTTCGCTGGGCGCATCGACCAGCCAGGGCACCTACGTCATCACCTCCTACGCGGTGGCCGAAGCCATCACCGTGCCGCTGACCGGCTGGCTCGCCAACCGCTTCGGCACGGTGCGCGTGTTCATCACCTCGATGATCATGTTCGGCGTGTTCTCGGCGCTGTGCGGCTTCGCCAATTCGCTGGGCATGCTGATCGCCTTCCGCATTTTGCAAGGCTTCGCCGGCGGCCCGCTGATGCCGCTGTCGCAGACTCTTCTGCTGCGCATCTTCCCCAAGGAAAAGGCGCCGGCCGCCATCGGACTGTGGGCCATGACCACGCTGATTGCGCCGATTGCCGGGCCGATCCTGGGCGGCGTGCTGTGCGATCAGTACAGCTGGCCCTACATCTTCTGGATCAACGTGCCGGTGGCGCTGATCTGCGGCTATGTCGGCTGGCGCATGCTCAAACGCTACGAGACCAAGACCAACATCGTGCCGATCGACAAGGTCGGGCTGCTGCTGATGGTGATCTGGGTCGGCGCGCTGCAATTCATGCTGGACGAAGGCAAGGAAAAAGACTGGTTCGCCTCCACCGAAATCGTGGTGCTGGCCCTGATCGCCGGCGCCGGTTTCATCGCCTTCATGATCTGGGAATTGACCGAACGCAATCCGGTGGTCGATCTGCGGGTGTTCCGCCATCGCGGCTTCTCGGCCAGCGTCACCACCATCTGCCTGGCCTTCGGCGCCTTCTTCGGCGCCACCGTGCTGACGCCGCTGTGGCTGCAGGGTTATATGGGCTATACCGCCACCTCGTCCGGCATGGTGTCCGCCATGACCGGCATTCTGGCGGTGCTGACGGCGCCCTTCGTGGCCAAGATGTCGACCACCGTCGATGCCCGCAAGCTGGTCTTCATCGGCGTGGTGTGGCTGGGGCTGATGACCTTCGTGCGCGCCTTCAACACCACCGACATGACCATGTTCCAGATCGGCTGGCCGCTGTTCCTGCAAGGCATAGGGCTGCCGCTGTTCTTCGTGCCGCTGACCGGGCTGGCGCTGGCCAGCGTGAACGAATCGGAGACCGCTTCGGCGGCCGGGCTGATGAGTTTCTGCCGCACCATGTCGGGCGCGATTGCGACCTCCATCGTCAACACCAGCTGGGAAAACGACGCCACCCACTTCCATGCCGAATTGTCCGGCCTGGTCGACCGCATGGGCGACGCCACCAATACCCTGCTGGCCTCGGGCATGAGCGCCGACCAGGCCACCGCCTCCATCGCGCAGACGGTGCAGTCGCAAAGCATCATGCTGGCCACCAATCATGTGTTCATGATGGCGGCGGTCTCGTTCTCACTGGCGGCGCTGGCCATCTGGTTCGCGCCCAAACCGACTCGCGTGGCCGATACCTCAGCCGCGCACTGATCCCCCCAAGGCTCACTCCCCGGAGCCGGGCAGAAGCCTGCGCAAGCAATTGCGCAGGCTTCTGTTTTTTTGTGCGCCGAATTCAGCGCCCATCTGGACTGATCGATGCTGACCTGCATCCGCGCACGCATCGCGCATGATTTTGCTAGACTTTGCGGCACCGCCATCCCCCGGAGACAAGACATCATGAGAGCCCTGCAAGCCGAAGCCTTTTCCATCGCCAGCCTGCGTCTGGTCGAGCAGCCCGTGCCGCAAGTCAGGCGCGGCGAGATCCTGATCCGCATCAAGGCGGCCAGCATCAATTATCGCGATCTGGCGATCCTGTCCGGCACTTACATGCCGCAACTGAAATTGCCCTATGTGCCGGCCTCCGATGCCTGCGGCGTGGTCGAGCAAGTGGGCGAAGGCGTCACCCGCTTCAAGGCCGGCGACCGCGTGATCCCGGTCTACATTCAGGGCTGGCGCGACGGCGCGCTGACACAGGAGCAGCGCAGCGGCGGATCGCTGGGCGCGCCGCTGACCGGCGTGCTGCAGGACTACATCGTGGTGCCGGCGGAAGAAGCAGTGCACGCGCCGGCCTATCTGAGCGACGCCGAATGCGCCACGCTGCCGATTGCCGCCCTCACCGCCTGGAGCTGTCTGCAACAAGGCGGCCTGCAAGCCGGCCAGACCGTGCTGGTGCAAGGCACCGGCGGCGTGGCGCTGTTCGCCGCGCAATTCGCCAAAGTGGCGGGCGCACGCGTGATCGGCCTGACCTCCAGCGCGCCCAAGGCCGAACTGCTGAAAAAGCTGGGGGCGGAAACCGTGATCAACTATCGCGACCAGCCCGAATGGGGGCCGGAAGTACGCAAGGCGACCGATGGTCGCGGCGTCGATATCGTGGTCGAGACCACCGGCAGCAGCCTGTCGCAATCATTGACGGCGGTGAAATTCGGCGGCTTCATCGGTGTGATCGGCTTTGTCGGCGGCTACGAAACACCGCTCAACATCAAGCAACTGATCGTGCCGATGATACGCATGCACGGCGTGGTGGTGGGTTCGCGCGCGGCGCTGGAAAGCATGATCCGTATGATGTCCATGCATCAGCTCAGGCCGGTGATCGACTCCAGCTTCCCGCTGGCGCAGGCGCCCGATGCATTGCGACGCATGGAGCAAGGCGCGCATTCGGGCAAGATCGTGATCACGATGGATTGATCGCAGAAACGCTACGGAATAAAAAAGCGGCGCCGGAGAATATCTCCGGCGCCGCTTTTTTTACTGCCCATGCGCTCGCTGCTGAACCAGCCTCAGGCCACCATCTTGCGATACGCCTCGGCATCCATGAAGGCCGCAGCGTCGAACGGCGCCGCCGGCTGCAGCTTGAAAATCCACTGCTCGTAAGGTGCACCGTTGATCGCGTCCGGCGTGTCGTTCAACAGCTCATTTACCGCCAGCACTTCACCATCCACCGGCGCGTGCAGGTCGGAGGCGGTCTTGTTCGACTCGACCACGCCCGACTCGGCGCCGCGCTTGAGCTGCGCGCCGACTTCAGGCATCGCCACATAAACCAGCGGCCCCAGTTGCTCCTGGCCGAAGTCGGTAATGCCGATGGTCAGGCTGCCGTCCTGCTCCACTTTGATCCACTCATGCGTGTCGGCATAAGCCAGGTTGTCGGGTAACTGCATTGCGGTCTCCTTGCTGTATCGATTATCGATTGGTGTCGTACGACGGTAAATATTCAGGCCGGCTTCAGTCTGCCGCCGCCGGAAAAACCGGCTCGCCCAGATTCAGCATCAGGCGATTGGCCCAGGCGAAGATGGCGACCGAGTGAATCAGATCCAGCACTTCCAGATCGTTCAGGCCGACATCCTTGAGCGCCTGGATATGCGTGGCGTTCAGGCCGTCCGGCTTGTCGGTCAGATCGGCCGAAAACTTCGAAATGGCCTGCTCGCGCGCATCGACGCCGGCGCTGTAGGGATCGTCGAACACCTGCTGCACGGTATCGTTGCGCTTGGCCAGCTGCTCGAAACGCTGCGCATGCACCGAGGCGCAATACACGCAGCCGTTGATGCGCGAGACCACCATCGAACCCAGCTCGCGCTCGGCGCGCGACATGCCGCCCGGCGCGTACATGATGGCGTTGAAGGCGGCCGAACGCTGGCGCAGAATGGCCGGCTGATGGCCGAGGAACAGATAGTAGTCAGAGGTCTTGGCCTTGGGATGGCTTTCTTCCAGCACCTTGATCTGGTCTTCGCTGGCCTTGTCCACATCGATCACGTCCAGCCATGCATCCCATTCCAGCACTTCGTTGGTAAAGCCGTTCGATTTGATGATGGTGCTCATGCCTGTGCTCCCGCTGCTGTGTTGACCTGCTTGTTCAGGGCGTCCATGGCCTTGAGCCCTGCCACCACCCGCACCTGATACGAAATGAAGGCAATCAGCTGCGCCAGCGCCACCACTGCCGGGGTGCTGATGCCGGCTGCCGGCAGAGTTTCGATGGCCGCCTTGTCGCCTTCGACCGGACGTTCGGTCAGCGCGCGCGTGAAGGCCAGCATGGCTTGCAGACGGCCGGCCGGCAGATCTTCCGGCACGCCCTGCTCGACCACCTTGAGTTGTGCAGCATCCGCCGGCAAGGCCAGCAGACGCTCGCGGTAATGGGCGATCAGTTCGCTGCCGCCGGTCAGACGACAGGCATACAGCGCAACCAGCAAACGCTCATCAAGGCCGATGCCTTCCAGCGTCGGATCGAACAGCGTGTCGTAGCTGCCTTGCGTGGCGGCGGCCACTTTTTCACGCTGATGGCGCAAGGTGTGAATCGGGCTGCCGGCCGGCAGGCCGGACAGGCGGTCGACGATATCCACGATATCGACGGCACCGTCACCGGTGCTGTTGTACTGCGCTTGCGTGCTCATGGCGAAACCTTTCTATCGAGTTGTGCGGCGACGGCGCGTTGCAGGAAAGCCTGCGCCTCACGCCACGAATGTGCATCGGCCAGTGCATTGGCGGCAGGCATGCCGCCGCCGGTGCTGACGCGCCCGGAAACCGGGTGCGCGTAACTGGTCTGGGTAGTCGGAACTGCGGGGAACAGGATCGAATGACCGGCCTGCTGATAATCATGCCATTCGACCGGATAAGGATGGCGGTGCAAGGCCGTGCTCACCATTTCGCAATAGCGGCTGGACGGCCACGAGCCATCGTCGCTGGCCGACAGCAGCAGCACCGGAGCGGCAATCCGTTCCACCGGAATGCGCGCACGCGCCACTGCGTCTGCATCGCGCAGCGCGGTCAGCATGGCGAGTTCATGGCGATGCGGCGCCGGACCGTCGTCGAAGGGCTTCCAGCTGGCGTGGCGATTGCCTTGCCACTGATGCGGCAGCGGCTTGCCCTGCAACAGCCAGGTCGGACCTTCGCGCCCGACCGCCGGATCGGCGGCGTTCTGTCCGCTGTGCACCAGCGCACTGGGCACATAGGCCAGCACCGCCGAGACCCGCTCAGGGAAGGTCGCCGCCAGCAACAGCACCAGCTCGCCGCCGCGCGACTGCCCGCTCAGCGCCACGAAATCGCCCGGCGGCTGCACGCGTGCGCGCAACCAGTCGAGACCGTCGCGGAAATATTCCAGCGGCGTGTTGGAGATATAAGGCGACAAACCGGGCGCCTTGAAATAGCCCAGCGCGAAAGCGGCGTAACCGCGCGAGGCATACAGCGCCGCGCGTGGCTCGTTGATGCCGCCGCCGGAGCCATTGAGGATCATGATCGCCGGATGCGGGCCAGGGCCGGCCGGCATGAACAGCGTGCCGACCAGCCCCCGCTCGCGGATTTCGGTACGCGTCACGCCTTCTGCACATAGCCGCTGCGTCAGCGTGGCCTGCGCAGCATGCCCCTGCGAGACCGCATGCAACTGCGTCTCCAGCGGCTGCTGCACATCACGGTGAAACTGTTCGCGCTGGCCGGCTTGCTCCGGCTGTTGCGACCACAGCAAGCCGGTGGCGGACACCACCTGATAGCTGTTGCCGGCCAGTTGCGCCGCCGGCGCCGTGACGGCCAGATCGACCTCGCCCTGCGCATCGGCGATGAAGCTCGCCTGACTGCTCCAGACAACGCCGTTGCGCAAGGTGCGGCTGCGCACCAGCACCTCGGCGCCGGGCGCTGCACCACGCACCACGATGCGCGGCGGGACGTCGATCAGGGCATCAGACGGCGTAACGACCATGCTGAATTCAGCGTGAAGAGTCACTGCGTCCACTGCAGCCGTCGCATCCATTACTTCTTGCCGTCCTGAGTCACCATCATGGCGGTGGTGCGATCACTGCTGACCGGCGTCACTTTCAGGCCCTTCTTGGCGGCCCAGATGTTCTGGTAGTGATACAGCGGAATCACGCCGACGTCGTCCGACACCACCTTGACCGAGGCGCGCAGAATGGCTTCGCGCTTCGGCACATCGAATTCAGCGGTGGAATCGGCCAGCGCCTTGTCGACCGCCGGGTTGCTGTAGTGGCCCCAGTTGGAGGCGCCCAGGCCCTTCTTGGTGTCCACCGTGGCCAGCACGTTGACCAGCGCGTAGCTGGCTTCGCCGGTGCCGTTGCCCCATGCCAGCATGCTGACGGCAAACTCGTTCTTGTTGGCGCGCGCCGCGTAGGAAGCCCATGGCAATACTTCAACCTGCGTCTTGACGCCGATGCGGGTCCAGAACTGCGCCACCGCCTGCGCGGTTTCAGGCGCTTGCGGATAACGGTCGTTCGGCACGTGCACCACCAGCTTGAAGCCTTGCGGGAAGCCGGCCTCGGCCAGCAGCTTCTTGGCCTGATTGACGTCGTTCGGGATGTTCTTCACGTCCGGGTTGTAGCCGAAGGTATCGGCCGGCATCCACTGATTGGCCTCGGTGGCCGCGCCTTGCAGGATGCGGTCGACGATGGCCTTGCGGTTGATCGCCAGCGACAGCGCGCGACGCACGCGCACGTCCAGCAGCGGATTCTTTTCCAGCGGCTTGCCGTTGTTGTCGGTGATGAACGGGCTGCTGCCTTCATGGAAACTCGGTTGCAGCAGCAACACGCGCAGACCGTTGTATGGATACACCTTGATGTTGGGCGACTGCTTGAGCTTGGCCAGATCCGACACCGAGACCTTGTCGATCACATCGACGTCGCCCGACAGCAGCGCGGCGGTGCGTGCCGCGGCATTATTGATGTAGCGGTAGTTGACCTTGTCCCACAGCGGCTTGGTGCCCCAGTAGGTGGCGCTGCGTTCCATCACCACGCGGTCGCCGGGCGTATAGGAAACGAACTTGTAGGGGCCGGTGCCGATCACCGCAGCGCCGCTGTTGTAGTTTTCAGTGCTGGACTTTTCGCCGATGTGCTTGCTGACGATGTGCACCGACGCCAGATTCAGCGGCAGATCAGGATTGGCGATATTGGTCTTGATGACCAGCGTCAGCGGATCCTTGGCGGTGACCGACTCCACCGTGCGCAGATAGCCGGCGAAGGTGGCGACGCTGCCCGGCACATTGCGCGCACGCTGGTAGGAGAACACCACGTCGTCGGCGGTGAAAGCCGTGCCGTCCTGCCATTTCACATTGGGGCGCAGCTTGAATTCCCAGGTCTTGGGATCGATGTTCTTCCAGCTCAGCGCCAGGCCGGGCTGCAGCTTGTTGTAGTTGTTTTCCACCAGCAGATCCCAGAAATGCAGATCCACCGAGCGGTCGCCGGCGTGGTTGTTGAGCTGAGGGTCGAGCGACGACAGCGGGTCGGCGAAGGCGATGTTCAGGTTCTGGGCATGGGCGCCGGTGGCGATGGCGGATGCTGCAGCGCCGATCAGGGCCACTGCCAGCAGACGGGTCAGTAGAGTCTTTTTCATATGCTTCATTCCTCGGTTAGTTCGTTATGTTCACGTTGAAGGTATGGCGAGCCGCTCGGTTTCTTGCTAATACGGATGTTGAAAACTAGATACGTTCGTTCAGGTGGCAGGCGCTCTTGTGGCCTGGCGCAATTTCCTTGAGCAAGGGCGCCTCCTCACGACAGCGCTGCATGGCATGCGGACAGCGCGGATGAAAATGACAGCCCGACGGCGGATTGAGCGGGCTCGGTATCTCGCCCTTGATCGCCGTGAACTGCTTGTTGCGCGCCTGCAGGCTCGGCACCTCGGCCAGCAGCGCCTGCGTGTAGGGATGGTTGGGCTGCGCGAACAATTCATCCACCGGCGCGCTCTCGACGATACGGCCCAGATACATGATCACCACGCGGTCCGAGACATGCTCCACCACGCCCAGATCATGGCTGATGAAGAGATAAGTCAGGCCCAGCTGTTCGCGCAGGTCCATGAACAGATTCAGAATCTGCGCCTGAATCGAGACGTCGAGCGCGGCCACCGCTTCGTCGCAGACCAGCATCTGCGGCTGCACCGCCAGCGCACGCGCAATGCCCACGCGTTGACGCTGGCCGCCGCTGAACTGATGCGGATAGCGGTCGCGCAAGGCCGGATCGAGACCGGCGCGCAGCATCTGCTGGCAGACGTAATCATCCAGCTCGCCGGCGCCGCCCTGCCCGGCAATATTATTCAGGGCTGCCGCCTCGCCCACGATCTGGTCGATGCGCAGACGCGGATTGAGACTGGCGTAAGGATTTTGAAAAATCATCTGCACCTTGAGCCGTGCCGCTTCCAGCTCGCGCTGCGACAGCTTGCTGCGCTCGCGGCCGTCGATCAGCACTTCGCCGGCCGAGGGCTGCAACAAGCCGCAGGCGATACGGCCCAGCGTTGACTTACCGCATCCCGATTCGCCCACCAGACCGACCACTTCGCCCGGCATGACTTGCAGATCGATCATGTCCAGCGCGCGCGTGACGGCCGGCGGCTTGCTCCAGCCACGCGCCTGCAGCATGCGGTTGAACGGGCCTGCGTTGCGTTCGCCGAAGCGCTTGCTGACGGCACGGGTTTCGATGATGGGCACTTGGGTCGTCATATTTTTTTCTGCGGCGGAATCAGCCATGACGCGCCTCCTGAGCCAACTCCGGCAGCGCCGGATGAAAGCAGCGCACCAGACGTCCGGGCAAAGGTTCGGTGATGGCCGGCGCCTGCAGGCAGCGTTCGGCCACGCGTTCGCAGCGGGCGGCGAAGGCGCAGGTCGGCGGCAGATGCAGCAGATTGGGCGTCATGCCGGGGATCTGACGCAGCCGCTGACCGCGCCGGTTATTGCCCGGCAGGCTGCCGATCAGACCCTGGGTGTAAGGATGCAGCGGATGATCCAGCACATCGGCCACGCGACCGTATTCGACGATACGGCCGGCATACATCACGGCGACCTCGTCAGCCAGCCCGGACACCACCGACAAATCGTGGGTGATCCAGATCAGCGCGGTGCCGTGCTGGCGCGCCAGCTTCTGTACTTCGGACAAAATCTGCGCCTGTATCGTGACGTCCAGCGCGGTGGTCGGCTCGTCGGCGATGATCAGGTCGGGCTTGTGCAGCAAGGCGATGGCGATCGCCACGCGCTGGCGCATGCCGCCCGAGAGTTGATGCGGATAGGCTTGCAGGCGTTCTTCCGGACTCGGAATGCCCATCATGCCCAGCGTGTCGCGCGCCAGCACGCGTGCTTCTTCGCGCGTGGCTTTGGTGTGGGCGCGTACTGCGTCGACCATCTGCGCTTCGACCCTGAGCACCGGATTGAGCGTCATCATCGGATCCTGAAAGATCATCGCGATGCGATTGCCTTGCAGATGGCGCAGTTCCTGTTTGCCCAGCGTCACCAGGTCCTGGCCCTGAAACAGAATCTGGCCGCCGACGATGCGGCCCGGCGCATCGACCATGCCGAGTATCGAAAAGCCGGTGACGCTCTTGCCGGAGCCGGACTCGCCGACCAGACCGAGAATGCGGCCGCGTTCCAGCCGCAGCGAAACATCGTCGACCGCCGGCAGCACGCCGTCGGGTGTGAAGAAGTGGGTGCGCAGGCCGCGCACTTCCAGCGTTGGCGGCGCGCTTGCGGCGGGGCTCGTTGCAGCGGATTGCGGGTTCGATTGCGGATTCATTTCTGCCACCTGGGATTCATGATGTCGCGCAGCCGGTCGCCGACCAGATTGATGGCGACGATCACCACCAGCAGCGTGATGCCTGGGTAGAAGCTGATCCAGTATTCTCCGGACAGCATGTATTGATAACCGTTGGAAATCAGCAGGCCCAGCGAGGGCTCGGTGATGGGCACGCCCAGACCGAGAAAGCTGAGCGTGGCTTCCAGCGTGATGGCGCGCGCGATCTGCAGCGTGCCGATGACGATCAGCGGCGGCAGACAGTTCGGCAGGATGTGGCGCACCATGATGCGCCACGAGGAAATGTTGAGGCCGCGCGCCGCCTCCACGTATTCCTTCTGCCGCTCGACCAGCGCCTGACCGCGCGCGGTGCGGGCGTAGTAGGCCCACTCCAGCACCACCAGCGTGGCCATCACATTGAAGATACCCTTGCCGACGTAGGCCAGGATCAGCATCGCCACCAGGATCGAGGGGAAGGACAGCACCAGATCGGCGAAGCGCATCAGCAAGGTATCGACCTTGCCGCCGACATAAGCCGCCAGCAAGCCGACCAGCGTACCGATCACGCCGGCGATCAGGGCCGAGCCGACGCCGATGCCGACGCTGATGCGCAGGCCGTACAGAATCGCGGAATACAGATCGCGCCCCTGGGCGTCGGTGCCGAGCCAGTAGCTGAAGCGACCAAGGCCGTTGGGCGAACCGGGATGCAGACGCGCATCCAGCACGTCGAGCTGCATCAGGTCGTAGGGATTTTGCGGCGTCAGCCAGGGCGCCAGCAGCGCGCCGAGGATCAGCAGGATCACCACGATCAGGCCCAGCATGGCCGACTTGGACGACACGAAATTGCGCACCACGCGGCGCCACGGCGATTCGCGGTGCGGCGCGGTGAAGGCCGACAGCTCGGCCACGCGCGCGCGCACCTGCTCCTGCGTCAGGCCTTGCAGCGGCGCTTCGGGCAGCTGTTGCGCAGCGGATGAATTCAGACTGGTCTCGTTCATGCTGCTCATGCCTTGGCCTCCAGGCGCACGCGCGGATCGAGCACTTTATACAGCACGTCGACCAGCAGATTGAGGAACACGAACAGACACACGATCACCATCAGATAGGCCACGATCACCGGACGGTCGAGCGCATTGATGCTGTCCAGAATCAGCTTGCCGGCGCCGGGCCAGGCGAAGATGCTTTCGGTCACCACCGCGAAGGCGATGGTCGAGCCGAACTCCAGACCGAGCACGGTCGCCAGCGGAATCAGGGTATTGCGCAACACATACATGGTCACCACGCGCATCGGGCTCAGGCCCTTGGCGCGTGCAAACTTGACGTAATCCATCGGCAACACCTCGCGCACGTTGGCGCGCGTCAGACGCATCACCAGCGAGATCTTGAACAGAGAAAGATTGAGCGCGGGCAAGATCAGATGCCGCCAGCCGTCGGCCGTGAGCCAGGACCACTGCACGCCGAACAGCGACGCGGTGGCGCCGCGTCCGCCAGAAGGCAGCCAGCCCAGCGTCACCGAAAAAGCCATGATCAGCATCAGACCGATCCAGAAGGTCGGCAGCGAAAAGCCGAGGATGCTGCCGGTCATCACCAGCCGCGACAGCGGATGCTGCGGAAACAGGCCGGCCAGCAAACCGAGCGGGACACCGATCATCACCGCCAGAATCAGCGCGGCGAAGGCCAGCTCCAGCGTCGCCGGCAGACGCTGAAAAATCAGGATGATGGCCGAGGTGTTGTAGACGAAACTGTTGCCCAGATTGCCGTGCAGCGCGCCGTTGAGGAAGGCCAGATACTGGCGCCAGACCGGCTGATCCAGCCCCAGCTCCTTGATGATGCGCAGCCGATCGACCTGATCGACGTCCTGCCCGATCAGGATATCCACCGGATTGCCGATCATGTGCAGGCCGAAGAAGACGATCACCGTCATCAGCAGCACCACCATCAGCGCCTGCAGGACGCTCTTCGTGATCGCCGCGGTCATCGGTGCGGCTCCCCGGACGGCAGCGCCCATTCTGCCGGCGTCCATTCGTCGCCGATCAGTTCCGGCTCTTCATAGATCTGGATATTGGCGTAGTGGTATTCCACGTCTTCGCTGTACATCAGCGAAGCGATGCCTTGCGCCAGACGATAGGCGCCATCGCTGATGGCCGGGATGTCGCCCGACACGGTGCCGTGGCTGGCGGTGGCCGGGTAGCAGAAACAGTGCACGCGCTCCAGGCCGGGCATGGCGCCGGCCTGCCGGGGCTGGAATTCGAATACCGGGCCGAGATAGGGCGAATCGGCCAGTTCGGTATCTTCGTCGCCGGCCGGCGGCGTATAGCGCTCACGCCAGGTCAGAATATGCGGAGCGATGGCGGCGTACTCCGGACGCACGCTCCAGTCGACCTTGAAGCCGGTGGAAAAGATCAGGAAATCCAGATCCAGCCGGCCGCGATTGGTGTCGAATTGCAGCACGCCGTCATTGACCGCGACGCCCTTGATCGAGGTGCCCAGCAAAAAGCGCGCATTGGCAAAACGCGATACGCGCCGCGTGCTGCCCGACGGCGGCGGCACCTGCTGCGCGTTGACGTAATGGCGGATGCGCCACTTCCAGGCATCGGGCAGATGCTGGTGACCATTGACCAGCCCCGGATTGCCGGAACCCTTGCCCTTGTTGACGCGCGGCAGTTCGGTGCGGCGGATCAGCAGATCGACGCGGGCGGCGCCGTTTTCCAGAGCGGTGGCAGCGCTGTCCATGGCCGAAGAACCGCCGCCCACCACGCCCACGCGCTTGCCCTTGAGCGTGGCGTAGTCGAGCAGGTCGGAAGAATGCGCCCAGCGCGCGCGCGGCAATTGTGCGGCCAGCGGCGGCACGTAAGCGCCGCCCAGACCGTCACGCCCGGTGGCCAGCACGACTCGCCGCGCCAGTACCGAGGACTCGCCCTGCGGCGATGTCAATTTCAGTTCGACCACGCCGTCGGCGCGCGGCAACACGGCCAGCACCTTGTGTTCATTGCGGATGTCGAGCTGCATCGCGCGGCGGAACCAGCGCAGATAATCCATCCATTGCATGCGCGGAATCTTGTCCAGCGCATCCCAGGCGGCCAGGCCGAACTGCGCCTCGAACCAGGCGCGGAAGGTCAGCGCCGGAAAGCCCAGCGCGGGGCCGGTCAGGGTCTTGGGAGAGCGCAGGGTTTCCATGCGCGCGGTGGTGGCCCAGGGGCCTTCGTAATCGAGCGGCGACTGGTCGTAGATGACATTGGGAATGCCGAGATGCGACAGCGCCACCGACGCCGCCATGCCGGCCTGACCGCCGCCGATGATGGCGACGTCGAGCACCGGCACGCCGTCGCGCTCAGTCTTCGGCGTCCACGACTTGCCGGGCAAGGCCAGCCATTCCAGATCCTGGCGCAGGCGTGCTTCCAGCGCCTCGAGGCCGATCGGCGCGGCCGGCGCGGTCGGCGCGTTCTGCTCACTGCCGCTTGCGATTGTTTCTGCTGTTGGACTATTCACGATGCTCGCCCTTCCCCGGCGGTAAATTGTTATTGCGTTCTGAGTATTGCGCGCACGGCTTACAGCAAGTCGTCGTGCTCCGACGCTTCACGTTTGACGAAGCCGTGCAGGATGTCGCGCGCGGCGATTTCTATCGCCTCGATCAGCGCCTGCGTGGTAGCTGTCAGCGGCTTGCCGAAGGGCGTCACCACACCGAAGTAAAACGGAATATGCACTGCCAGCGGCTTCACCACCAGACCTTCGATGGGCATGCCCAGCGCCGTGATCGGCTCCACCAGCGCCACGCCCAGGCCGGCATGGGCGGCCATGATGGCGTTGAAGGAAGTATTGGTTTCCAGCGCCACATCGAGCGGCTTTTCGCCGGCCAGCGCGCCGTTGATGCGCTGACGCAGGCGATAGCGGTTGGACATGGTGATCGCGCGCTGCCCCTGCAAAGCATTGACGTCGATGCAGTCCAGTTGCGCCAGCGGATGATCCTTGCGCATCACCGCCACGCAGGGCGCTTCGCCTATCCAGTGCAGATCAAGGCCGCGATGCGCGACCGGCAAACTGATCAGCCCGAGGCTGACGGTGCGGTGCAAGACCGAGTGCGCAACCTGCTCGGCCGAGGCGCTGCGCAGATGAATGTGTTCCGGCAGATGCCCTTTGGCTTCGACCAGCTTGAGCGCGGCCGGGGCGATGGTCGAGGCCAGCGCCGGCGTCGCCACCAGATGAATCGGCTGCAATATGTCGCGGCCGATTTCTGCGGCGCGTTCGCGGATCGTGCGCAAACCGACCAGCGAACGCTCGACTTCTTCATACAGCAGAAAAGCCTTGTCGGTCGGCGTCACGCGCGGACCGTTGCGATCGAACAAGGCATATCCGAGCTCGCCTTCCAGCTCCTGAATCGCCTTGCTGACCGCCGGCTGTGAACGGCCGAGACTCTTCCCGGCGCCGGTAACGCTGCCGATGGTCATCACTGCGGAGAAGGCTTCGAGCTGGTTCAGATCCATTTTCAATATATTTATATCGATTTATATCGTTTTGGAATTATAAGAACATATTTATTCGATTTAAGTATAATCATTTTGCATAAGTTAATGCGAAAGATACAGATTTGTGCTTGGAAGCCTTGCGCCATAAGGTGTTGCGAGATTGCTGCAATGCCGTATTCAGGCAGGCGATAAGCAGTCGAAATCGCGAAAAATTCATGTTCTGATGGGTTCAGAACCGATTTACTTTGGAAGATCGGCCTCATTAGCACGAAATTTGCATATAGAAACTTGTTTTAATTTGTTTTTCATATAAAAGAAGTGGCGTAATTTATCTCTCGTTCTTCAACGGAAAATTTCTCCCATGTCCAGCTCATCGCCATCCTCATCTGCCCAGCCTGCCTCGCCTGCCTGTAGTACGGCCACCGGCCTGCAATTTCCCATCTATCTCGATTATTCGGCGACCACGCCGGTCGATCCGCGCGTGGCGCAAAAGATGATCAGCTTTCTGACCGAGAAATTCGGCAACCCAGCCAGCAATTCGCATTCGCTGGGCTGGGAAGCCAAGGCGGCGGTCGAACATGCGCGCAAGCAGGTAGCGGCGCTGGTGGGTGCCAAGGCGAGCGAGATCGTCTGGACCTCGGGCGCCACCGAATCCAACAATCTGGCGATCAAGGGCACAGCGCAGGCGCTGCGCGAGCGCGGCCGCCATCTGATTACCGTCAGCACCGAACACAAGGCTGTGCTGGACACCATGCACACGCTGGAGCGCCAGGGCTTCGAAGTCACCTATCTGCAACCGCAGGCCAACGGCCTGATCACGCTGGAGCAGTTTGAAGCGGCGATCCGTCCCGACACCATTCTGGCGTCGGTGATGATGGTCAACAATGAAATCGGCGTGATTCAGCCGGTACAGCAACTCGGTGAAATCTGCGCCGCGCGCGGCATCGTGTTTCATGTGGATGCAGTACAGGGCGCCGGCAAGATCGCCATCGATCTGCAGACGCTGAAGGCTGATCTGATGTCCTTCAGCGCGCACAAGGTCTACGGCCCCAAAGGCATAGGCGCGCTGTATGTGCGCAGCAACCCGGCGCTCAAGCTGGAAGCGCAGATCGACGGCGGCGGCCATGAAAACGGCATGCGCTCGGGCACGCTGGCGACGCATCAGATCGCCGGCATGGGCGAAGCCTTCGAGCTGGCCAGGCAGTTGCTGACCGAAGAAGGCCCGAAGATCCGTATATTGCGCGACCGCCTGTGGGCCGGCCTGCGCGAGTTGCCGGGCGTACAACTGAACGGCGACGCCGAACGGCGCATTCCGCACAATCTGAACGTGAGTTTCGACACCAGCGCCGCCGACGGCATCGCCGGCCAGCTGCTGGGCATTGCGGTATCGGCCGGTTCGGCCTGTAACTCGGCCAATGTGGCCCCCTCTTATGTATTGTCGGCACTGGGCTGCCCCGCCCCGCTGGCGCGCAACGCCATCCGCTTTTCGCTGGGCCGCTGGACCAGCGAGCAGGAGATCGACTACGTCATCGATACCCTCAAGGCCTTGCTGGGCACACGCAAGGAAACTGCGTCGGCCTGATGAGCCCTTGCGGTTCGCGCACGCCGCAATATTAAGAGGCCTCAGCGATGAGGCCTCTTTTCATTCATGAGATTGCGCCCTTCTCCGGATAGTCTTGATATCTGTGCCTCTGCTCCTGACGCACCCGGCAAGAACTGCCCCGCCGGTCCGGAAAAATCCCGCTGAAGTTGCCTTCAGGCAGCCCCGCCCACTGGCTGCCCACGCCCATTGCGCGTACAATCCCAGCTCAATTGTTGCGGGCTTTGGCCCGCATTTTTGATGGTTGCGCCGCCGGCCGTTTTTCTGCCCGGCCGACGCCGGTTTCCGCAGCGCCCAACCTCGGGCCGGCCTCGCAGGCGCACACAGCTACCCGCCAAATCCGTTACCTGAACCTGAACCCCATCAGGAAAGAAATAAAGACCGAGCTTGATGACTAAAAACGATCTCTCCGCCCATACACCAATGATGCAGCAGTACCTGCGCATCAAGGCTGAATTCTCGCAGACGCTGGTGTTCTACCGCATGGGCGATTTTTACGAACTGTTTTTCGACGATGCCGAAAAAGCTGCGCGCCTGATGGGCGTGACGCTGACCCAGCGCGGTTCCTCCAATGGCACGCCGATCAAGATGGCGGGCATTCCGTTTCATGCCGCCGACCAGTATCTGGCCAAGCTGATCAAGCTGGGCGAATCGGTGGCGATCTGCGAACAGGTCGGCGATCCGAGCACCGGCAAAGGCCCGATGGAGCGCAAGGTGGTGCGGGTGATTACACCCGGCACGCTGACCGACTCCGATCTGCTGCCGGAAAAAGCCGAACGTCCGCTGCTGTCGCTGCAGATCGGCAGCAACAAGCAACGCAAGACGGTGCACGTCGGCCTGGCCTGGCTGTCGATGGCCAGCGGTGCGCTGAAGCTGATGGAATTCTCGGCCGAAGGTGCAGTGCTGGAAGCGCGCCTGAAGCAGGAACTGGAACGCATCTCGCCGGCCGAAGTGCTGGTCGCCGAAAGCCAGTTGCAGCAATGTGCACTGCTGTTGCCGGGCAAGGCGACCACCCTCCCTGACTGGCATTACGATCTGCCGAGCGGCCACAAGGCGCTGCTCGATCAACTCGGGGTCGCCACGCTGGACGGTTTCGGCGCGCAAGGCCTGGACGTTGCCACCGCCGCTGCCGGCGCGCTGCTGCGCTATGCGCAATCGACCCAGGGCAAGGGCTTGCAGCACGTGCGCGCGCTGACGGTGGAATCGGAAAACGAATTCATCGGCCTCGATGCCGCCACCCGCCGTAATCTTGAAATCACCGAAACCATTCGCGCACAGGATGCCGCGACGGTCTCCCCGACTCTGTTTTCGCTGCTCGACCATTGCCGCACGGCGATGGGTTCGCGCCTGCTGCGTCACTGGCTGCATCACGCGCTGCGCGATCAGAACATTGCCCGTTCGCGCCATGCGGCAATCAATGCACTGATGCGTACCGATGCCTGCTCCGGCCTGTCGGCTACGCTGGCGGGCGTGCCCGACATCGAGCGCATCACCACCCGCATCGCCCTGCAATCGGCGCGCCCGCGCGACCTGGCGGGACTGCGCGCCGGCCTGCAGCAGCTCGGTTCGCTGCGTGCCTATGTCGCCATGTGCGGGCGCGACGCCGAAGCGCCGCTGCTGCAACTGCTGCACGATGCGCTGGCCACGCCGACCGAATGCGTCGATCTGCTGGAGCGTTCCATCATGCTGGAACCGGCGGCCATGGTGCGCGACGGCGGCGTGATCGCCAGCGGCTACGATGCCGAGCTGGATGAACTGCGCGGCCTGTCGGAAAACGCCGGGCAGTTTCTGGTCGACCTTGAAACGCGCGAACGCACGCGCACCGGCATCGCCAATCTGCGCGTGGAATACAACCGCGTGCACGGTTTCTACATCGAAGTCACGCACGGCCAGACCGACAAGGTGCCGGACGATTATCGCCGCCGCCAGACGCTGAAGAATGCCGAGCGTTACATCACGCCCGAACTCAAGGCCTTCGAAGACAAGGCGCTGTCGGCCAAGGATCGCTCGCTGAGCCGCGAAAAGTTTCTCTACGAGCGCGTGCTCAACGAACTGGCGCCGCACATCATCACGCTGCAGGCCATCGCGCATGCACTGGCGCAGCTCGACACGCTGGTGGCGCTGGCCGATCACGCCTCGCGCAATAACTGGTGCGCGCCGCAGCTGGTGAGCGAACCGACCATCGCCATCGAGCAAGGCCGCCATCCGGTGGTGGAAAACCAGATCGAACGCTTCATCGCCAACGATTGCTTACTGAGCGCGGAACGCAAACTGCTGCTGATCACCGGTCCCAACATGGGCGGTAAATCGACCTTCATGCGGCAGGTGGCGCTGATCACGCTGCTGGCCTATGTCGGCAGTTTCGTGCCGGCCGCCAGCGCGGTGATCGGCCCGATCGATCGCATCTTCACGCGCATCGGCGCAGCCGATGATCTGGCCGGCGGGCGCTCCACCTTCATGGTGGAGATGACCGAATCGGCCGCCATTCTCAACAATGCCAGCGAACATTCGCTGGTGCTGATGGATGAAGTCGGACGCGGCACCTCGACCTTCGACGGTCTGGCGCTGGCCTGGGCCATCGCCAAGCATCTGATCGAAGTGACGCGCAGCTTCACGCTGTTCGCCACCCACTATTTCGAGCTGACGCAATTGCCGGAAGTCCACGTCACTGCTTCCAACGTGCATCTCTCGGCGGTGGAGCACAAGGACAGTATCGTGTTCCTGCACGCGGTGCAGAGCGGCCCGGCTTCGCAGAGCTACGGTCTGCAGGTGGCGCAACTGGCCGGAGTCCCGGCGCCGGTCATCCGCGCTGCACGCAAGCATCTGAGCGCGCTCGAAAGCCAGTCCATGCAGCCGACGCCGCAGTTCGATCTGTTCAGTTCGGTGTCGTATGCCGCGGCCGATGAAACGCAGGAGAATGATGTTAATCGCAGTGAAGAACCCGCTGCGACGATTGCCATCGATCCGGATCCGCACAGTCTGGCGCTGCTGCAATCGCTGCAGGAGATCGATCCCGATGCGCTGACCCCACGTCAGGCGCTGGATGCGCTGTACAAGCTCAAGCAATTGAGCAGCGCTGCCGGCGCCGGGGCCATTTCAACGGCAAGCTGAACATGCATCCTGCGCGGCCCCGGCAGTGCCTGCCAGTTCTGCTCCGTTCTGACCGGTTTTATCACGCATCACCCTCGTCATGAGAGAACCTGCCGCATGAAATGCATCGTCCACGCTGCCGTGATCCTGACGCTGAGCGCGAGCTGCCTGCTGGCGCCGGCGCTGGCCGTGGCGGCGCCGCCTGATTTTTCCTTCGGCATCATCAATCATGCGGTAAAGAACAGTGATGAAAGCATGCTGCGGCGGGCGATCACAGAAACCGATGCCGACAATCTGGCCTTCGTGGTGGTCAACGGCATCAAGTCGCCGACCGAGGATTGCAGCGATGCGCTGTACGGCCAGCGCCGCGATCTGCTGAATCAGGCGCAGAACGGCCTGATCATGTCGCTGGCGGCCAGCGACTGGGCGCTGTGCAAGGATGAGGCTCAGCAATCCGACGCCATCGAGCGTCTGAGCCGGGTGCGCGAGATGTTCTATGGCGGCGAGTTGTCTTTCGGCGCCAGCAAGCTGCCGCTGCTACGGCAGTCGCTCACCGCGAAATTCCGCAGCTATACCGAAAACGCGCGCTGGGAATTCGGCAATACCTTGTTCGCCACCGTGAATCTGCCGGCCAACAATAATCACTTCCTGCAAAGCGGCGGCCGCAACAGCGAATTCGAAGATCGCCTGATTGCCAATCGCAACTGGCTGCAGCATCTGTTCGCCTATGCCGCCTTGAAGAAATCGGGCGCCATCGTCTTCTTCACCGACGGCAATCCCTTCGGCCCGCCGCCCAAACGCTCCTTCCTGCGCACTCAGCGCGACGGCTTTTCCGAAACGCGGCGCCTGTTCAGCGAGCTGTCCGAAAAATTCCGTGGCCGCGTGCTGATCGTGCACGGTGAGATGTCCAAGACCTCCGGCGAAAAGCAGCCCAATCGCATCGCCTGGACCGGCAATCTGGGCCAGGTCGGCGTCGGCGACAAGTGGCTGAAGATCAATGTGCATGAAGCTTCGGCACAGATTTTTTCGGTGGCTGCATCGGACCAGAGCAAGCCCTGAAAGAGAGATAGATTAACTGCAGGATCGATGCCGCAATGAGCATCTGAGAAATAAAAAAGCCCGCCAAATTTTGGCGGGCTTTTTTCTGAACGGTCGCTCAGTCCTCAAGCATCAGTTCAGCGGCTGGCTGCGGAAGTGATCGCCTGCGGCGCCGTCGTCTTCATCGTGGTGATGGTGATGATGGCCATGCGGGCCGTGCACGTGTTGGTGCTGGGTTTCTTCTTCGCTGGCTTCACGCACGTCGATCACGTTCAGCTCAAAACGCAGAGCGATGCCGGCCAGCGGATGATTGCCATCCAGCACAGCCTTGTCTTCGGCGACTTCCGTGACGGTGAAGATCACTGCGTCTTCGCCCGACTCATCCGGCGAACCTTCGAATTGCATGCCGACTTCGATAGGCGAAGGCAGACGGCTCAGCGGCTCGATCTTGACCAGTTCGGCATCGTATTCGCCGAAGGCATCTTCCGGCTCGACCTGAATCGTGACCTGATAGCCCTTTTCCTTGCCGTCCAGCGCTTCTTCAATCTTCGGCAGGGTGTTCTGATAACCGCCGTGCAGATAAACCATCGGTTCGCTGCTTTCTTCGATCAGGCTACCTTGAGCATCTGACAATTTGTAGTTTACGGAAACTACGGTGTTCTTTACGATTTTCATCGGTGTCCTTTTCTCTCTGAGAGTTTGATGTGTCCTGGAACTCATTGCAGAGCTGTCGCGCAGTTGCAATGCCGGAATACCGGGCAGAATTTACTGGCCCGAATTATAACCCGCCTCGCCGTTTGACTCCTCTGTTTGGCAGCGTTCCCCGGCGCCCGCGCCTATAATGTCGCCATGAAAAAAATGACCTTGCTCGGCGGCCTCACGCCCGCCCAATTCCTGCGTGATTACTGGCACAAGAAACCCTTGCTGATCCGTCAGGCGATTCCCGGCTTCTCGGCGCCGATTCCGCGCGACGAGCTGTTTGCGCTGGCCGAACGCGACGATGTCGAGTCGCGCCTGGTCAGCCATGAAAAATCAGGCTGGCAATTCGAACACGGCCCCTTCGGCACGCTGCCGCCGCTCAAACGCAAGGAATGGACGCTGCTGGTGCAGGGAGTGAATCTGCATCACGCCAGCGCCGATGCGCTGCTACGCGAATTCCGCTTCATTCCCGATGCGCGTCTGGATGATCTGATGATCAGCTACGCCAGCGAAGGCGGCGGCGTCGGTCCGCATTTCGATTCCTATGACGTGTTTCTGCTGCAGGCGCATGGCCAGCGTCGCTGGCGCATCAGCGCGCAGGATGATCTGACGCTGGTCGAAGGCGCGGCACTGAAGATTCTGAAGAACTTCAAGCATGAGCAGGAGTTTGTGCTGGAGCCCGGCGACATGCTGTATCTGCCGCCGCACTACGCGCACGACGGCGTGGCGCTGGACGAATGCATGACTTATTCGATCGGTTTCCGCGCGCCCGCTTATCAGGAGCTCGGCGAGTCCTTCCTGCAATTCATGATGGATTCGATCGAGTTGCCGGGCCGTTTCGCCGATGCCGATCTGAAGCCGACCAGCAAGCCGGCGGAACTGCCGGGCGATATGATCGAACGCGTGCGCGATGAGCTGAACAAGATCCGCTTCACGGACGACGACATTTCGATTTTCCTGGGCGAGTATCTGTCCGAACCCAAGGCTTCGGTGTTCTTCAATTCTCCTGCGCAAGCACTATCGTTCGCGCGCTTCGGGCAGGCGCTGAAGAAGCGTGGTCTGATCCTGGACCGCAAGACGCAGATGCTTTATCGCAATCGCCACATTTTCATCAATGGCGATTCATTCGAAGTGAATGGCGCCGACAAGAAAATATTGAGTCAACTCGCAAACGCGCGCGCACTTGAAAATAATGAGATCAATGGCGCATCGGAAGATTTGCTCGATGCCTTTCATCATTGGTATGAAAGCGGCTGGGTGGCGCTGAAATAAAAACGCCAAGCTGACGAATTCATGACAAATTGCGCGCCATGTGAATCAAAAATCAACACCCGGTGGATGTGTATCAAGAAGCACAGAAAGATGTCCCAAAAAGTTAAGAAATTTCTTGTTCCGGATCAGGGAAATCACGCGGAAAACCGCATCAACAAAGGCTGTTGATGCATATTCGAATGAGATGTAAGTTCTTACAAATTCTTACCAAAAAGAACGATTCTCATGTGATCGCGCAAAAAAGTGGCTATAATAACGGGCTGGAAAGTTTTCAATGTAAATCGCAGATCCCGCGGTAAAAAGAAGCAAGATCCGAAGCAAGAACGCGGGATTTTTGGAGACGGCGAGAACATCCTGTAGAGCGATAATTACCGGTAATTATTCATCGCAAAATTTTTAAATATTGAAGGAATATTCATGAAAAAGACTCTGTTGATCGCATCGTTGTTGGCTGCTGTTGCTCTGGCTGCTTGCGGCAAAAAAGAAGAAGCACCTGCTCCTGCACCAGCACCAGCCGCTGAAGCTCCAGCAGCACCAGCAGCCGCTCCAGCACCAGCTGCTGAAGCTCCTGCAGCCGCAGCTCCTGCTGCTGACGCAGCTAAGCCAGCTGATGCTGCTCCTGCAGCACCGGCAGCTGACGCAGCTAAGCCAGCTGACGCACCTGCTAAGTAATCTCCGGATTACTTGCACTGCAAAAAAGCCGACCTTTGGTCGGCTTTTTTTACGTCTGCATTTCCCCTCTTCCGCTTTCCTCCTGCTCTTCATCCTTGCCCTCAGCGGCATCGCCCTCACTGCCAACGCGAGGCCTGCGGCTTGAGCGGCTTGATTCGGCTTGCGCCCGGCAGTGATGGCTGATCCGCCCGATTGCGTCAGCGCATTGTCAGATCCCCTGGCACGCCATAGACGCGATCACGCACGACTCCAGGCCCTTCCAAAGCCGGGAGAGAAACGAGTGAAGATGCATGAAAAGAAAGCTCTCTGAGATCGCCTGTCGCGCATCACCGGAATTCTTGCCACCGATGACATCGCAATAAGTTCATCGCCTCCCGCACCAGAGCACCACTCAAACCTGTGCAATATCGAGCCAGTCGAAACCTTCTTGCTGGCAGGCGATGCGTATGCCCTCAAAACCTTCACCCATGGCTTGCATCAAGGCGGCATGCGCCAGCGCGGGCGTATTGTTTTGCTGACTCAGATGAGCACCGACTACGCGCTTGAGCCGGCTGTGGTCGAGTTGCGCCAGAATTTGAGCGCTGGTGTCGTTGGCCAGATGGCCGTAGTCGCCGCCGATGCGGCGCTTGAGAGAAGGCGGATAAGGCGAGTCGGCCAGCATCTGGCGATCGTGATTGCATTCCAGCAGCAACGCGTCGCAGGCGCCCAGCGCTTGCACCAGATGTGAGGTCGACTGACCGGCATCGGTCAATACGCCGAGACGATGCACGCCATCTGCAGCGACATACTGAATCGGCTCGCGCGCATCGTGCGGCACGGTGTAGGGATGGAGTTCGAGGTCGCCGATGGCGAGCCGATCGCCGTCGCGGCAGATGCGGATGTCGACGTCTTTGATATCGGCCTGCACTGCTTGCCAGGTGCCGTAACTGAGCCACACCGGAATTTTGTAACGACGCGCGAATTTGAAAACGCCGCCGACGTGGTCGCTGTGTTCGTGCGTAACGACAATCGCGGAAATCGAATCCGGCTGCACGCCTATGCGCAGCATGCGTCTTTCCGTTTCGCGCAAAGCAAAGCCGCAATCCAGCATGACCGTGGTACTGGTCGTGCCGGATGCGGCTGAGATCAGCAGCGCATTGCCTTCGCTGCCGCTGCCGAGGCTCGCGAACTTCATTGCGGCCTCGTGATTTGCTTACTTGAGCTGATCGTTCAGCAGGCCGAGGATCTTGTCGGCGGTCTGCGAAATTTCAGGCTTGCCGTCATTGTCCAGGACCGCAATGCTGCTGCTGTCGCCGCTACCCTTGATCTGGATGCGATAACGTGCCGCCTTCTTTTCCTTGTCCTTGGAGCTGGTGAACAGATTCGAGAAGAAGCCGCCGCTATCCTTGTCCTTGGCGTCCTGATTCTGATCGACGTAGCGCACGAAGTACAGACCTTGGGTACGGTCACGATCTTCCACCGTGAAGCCGACGCGATCCAGCGCCAGACCCACGCGGCGCCATGCGCGCTCAAAGCTTTCATCCACCTGCACGGTCGAGCCGTTGGCCGTCTTCAGCAACTTGGAACGGGCCTGCAGCGAAGGCGCATTGGCGACCATGGCCTTGGCCTTGGTTTCTTCAGCACCGAGGCGCACCATCAGACGCGACAGGAATTCTGCTTCCAGGCCCGGATCAGAAGGACGTGCCGTCCACACCGAAGTTTCCTTGGAGGAGCCGGTCAGCACTTCTTCGGCGCCGCGATGGCTGATGAAGATCTCGGTGGTGCCGTTCGGGCCGCGCTCGAGGCGGGTGCGGAACTTGTCGCGCTCACCGGTCGAATACAGCGAGTCGAACACCTTGCCCAGCGTGTTGCGGATGAAGTCTTGCGGAATCTTGGCGCGGTTTTCGGCCCAGTCGGTTTCCATCACGCCGGTGTCAGGCGAATCGACGTTGATCAGGAAACCGCTGTCCTGCCAGAAATCCTTGATCGGTTGCCACAGCGCATCCGGCGATTGCTTGACCACCAGCCAGCGCTGGGTGCCGTCGCGCTCGACGCGGATTTCATTGCCCTTGCCGGTAGGCGCCACAGCGGATGCATCGACCGCCGGCTTGACCTGCTGCTCCAGGTTGTAGCCGGAAGCAGTGGCCACACCCTTGTTCGCTTCAGGAATCGCGTAGCGGTTGTCGCGTTGCAGCTGGGTCAGATCCGGCGGCACTTCAAGACGCGGGCCCTTGGCCTTTTCTGCGCTTTTGTAGTCGATACGATCGCCTTCCAGCATGTTGCTGACGGCCGAGCATCCCGCCAGGCTGGACAGCGCCAGTGCGAGGATGACACTACGTTGTGTGAGAGTGCTGAATACAGGACGAACGTTCTTGCTATTAGTCATATCGTTACTATCGAAAGCGGAATCGGGGTTCAAGAGGGAAACGCTGCTACCGGCCAGCCTGTTATTTTAATACACCGGATTCGCGCAAAGCCCCGCGAACGGTATCGTGGAAACCCTCGCCCAGCGGCGCCAGAGGCAGACGCATACCGGGACCGATCAGGCCCATCTGCTGCATGGCCCACTTCAGCGGCACCGGATTCGGTTCCACGAACAGCTTGTTATGCAAAGGCAGCAGCTTGTTGTTCAACTCAATGGCGCGCGCCAGGTTGCCGCTCATGGCGGCCACGCACAGTTCGTGCATGTCGCGCGGCGCGACGTTGGCGGTCACGGAAATATTGCCGGCGCCGCCGTACAGCATCAGCGCGATCGCAGTCGCGTCGTCGCCGGAGTAGATGGCGAAGGATTTCGGCGCCAGGCGGATCAGATCGGTGCCGCGCGCGATGTTGCCGGTCGCGTCCTTGACGCCGACGATGCCCTTGACTTGCGCCAGACGCAGGATGGTCTCGTTGCTCATGTCGGCAACGGTGCGGCCCGGCACGTTGTACAGGATCACCGGCAGATCGACAGCCTCGGCGATGGTCTTGAAGTGCAGGTACATGCCTTCCTGCGTCGGGCGGTTGTAGTAAGGCACAACCTGCAGCGACGCATCGGCCCCCACCTTCTTGGCGAACTCGGTCAATTCGATCGCTTCAGCGGTCGAATTGCCGCCGGTGCCGGCGATGATGGGGATGCGTTTGGCCGTATGCTCGACCGCGACCTTGATCAGTTCGCAGTGCTCTTCCATCGAAACGGTAGGGGATTCGCCGGTCGTGCCGACGATGACGATGCTGTCTGTTCCCTCGGCGATGTGCCAGTCAACCAGCTTGCGCAGGCCGTCGAAATCGAGGCTGCCGTCCGGATGCATGGGAGTGACGATTGCAACAATGCTGCCCTTAATCATGATGTTCGTAGCGTCTTGGTCAAAGTAAAAGATCGATTGTAGCGGATAGGAACCCTTATCGGTTCAAATTCATGGTGCGGCGGACTCTGTAAAACGCTGCAAAAGCTGCCTGCAGGCCCGTCCCACCTTGATTTTCCTTGCGGTTTCCACTGCCAATCCCGAATTTCTTTCTAATAGGCAAGCCCCATCGCTTCGCGCACGTCGCGCATGGTGTCTTGCGCCATCTTGCGCGCAGTATCGCAGCCGTCGGCCACGATCGCGCGCACCAGCGATGGATCGTCGAGATACTGCTGGGCGCGCTCCAGCATCGGTTGCTGCTCCTGCAAAATCGCGTCGATCACCGGCTGCTTGCATTCCAGACAACCGATGCCGGCGGAACGACATCCCTTGGCGGCCCAGTCGCGTGTCGCTTGCTCCGAATACACCAGATGAAACTGCCACACCGGGCATTTGTCCGGATCGCCGGCGTCGCTGCGGCGCACCCGCTGCGGATCGGTCGGCATGGTGCGCACCTTCCTGGTCACCGACTCTTTATCTTCGCGCAGCGCAATCGCGTTGCCGTAACTCTTGGACATCTTGGCGCCGTCCAGGCCGGGCAACCGCGAGGCTTCGGTCAGCAAGGCCTGCGGCTCGGTCAGGATCAGCTTGCGGCTGCCTTCCAGATAGCCGAACAGGCGCTCGCGGTCGATCATCGACAGGTTCTGGGCATCGTCCAGCATGGCCTTGGCCTGCTCCAGCGCTTCCTCGTCGCCCTTCTCCTGGAATTGCGTACGCAGTTCCTGATACAGCTTGGCGCGCTTGCCACCCAGTTTCTTGACCGCTACGCGCGCCTTTTCCTCGAAGCCCTTTTCCTTGCCGTAGAGATGATTAAAGCGGCGCGAAATCTCGCGCATCATCTCGATATGCGGAATCTGGTCTTCGCCCACCGGCACCTGACTGGCGCGGTAGATCAGTACATCGGCCGCCTGCAAAAGCGGGTAGCCGAGAAAACCATAGGTCGACAGATCACGATCCGTCAATTTTTCCTGCTGATCCTTGTAGGTCGGCACCCGCTCCAGCCAGCCCAGCGGCGTCGCCATCGACAGCAGCAGATGCAGCTCTGCATGCTCGGGCACGCGCGACTGGATGAACAGCGTCGCCTGCGAGGGATCGACGCCGGCTGCCAGCCAGTCGACCACCATGTCCCAGGTACTGCTTTCGATCAGACCAGGATCGTCGTAATGGGTGGTCAGCGCGTGCCAGTCGGCCACGAAGAACAGGCATGGCAATTCAGCCTGCAGCTTGATCCAGTTTTTCAAGGCTCCATGGTAGTGGCCGAGGTGCAGCGCCCCGGTGGGGCGCATGCCGGAAACGACACGATCAGGATACATAGCGGCGGCTAGTTACTTGAGAAAAAAGAGAATCGGCGAAGTAATCAGTTGCAGCAACAGACTGGCCACGTACATCACGGGCGCCATCCACCAGGTGTAAATCACTTTCAGCAACACCAGCGCCATGACGATGAAGAAGCCATAGGGCTCGATCTGCGCAAACTTGTAGGCATATTTATTCGGCAACCAGCTGATCAGCACCCGGCCGCCATCGAGCGGCGGAATCGGAAACAGATTGAAGGCCAGCATCACCAGATTGGTCAGCACGCCGGCCTTGGCCATCAGCATGAAAAACTCTTCCTGCACATTGCCGATCGCCAAAGCGTAGATGATCAGCGTCCAGATCAATGCCATCAAGAAATTGGCGGCCGGCCCGGCCAGCGCCACCCAGGCCATGTCGCGCTTGGGCTTGCGCAGCCGGCCGAATTCGATCGGCACCGGCTTGGCGTATCCGAACAGGAAGGCGCCGCCGGTGGCGAAGTACAGCAGCACCGGAATCACGATGGTGCCGAAGGGATCAATATGCTTGATCGGATTGAGGCTCATGCGCCCCAGAGAATACGCGGTATTGTCGCCAAAAAACTTTGCGGCGTAAGCGTGCGCTGCCTCGTGCAAGGTAATGGCGAAGAGCACCGGGAGCGCGTAGACCGCAACAGTCTGGATAAGATCGTTCATGGGCCGGAATTCTAACAGAGCGGGCAGCTGCACCCGGTTAATCGGAGAAAAAGGAAGGATGGCCGGCGCTGACAAGCGCCAAACCTTGCTAAGGAACGCCAAGCGCGGTCAGCAAATGGAAACAGGATGTTAAAAAAACATCGGCTGAGAATCAGCATTTGATGAAGAGCAGCCCAAGCGGCGCGGCTGGACAGGCGCAAGGCATGGGCGACGTGCGCCGATATCATTCAGCATCTGCGTCGCGACAAATTTACAAACCGAACAGCGCGGCATCGCCCCGCCCTTGCCGCACCAGCACCGGCTGGTCGTCATCGGTGAGATCGATCACGGTGGTCGGCTCCAGACTGCAGGCGCCGCTGTCGATCACCAGTTCGATCTGCTTTTGCAGATGCTCGCGGATGTCTTCGGCATTGGTCAGCGGCAGCTCTTCGTCAGGCAGGATCAGCGTGGTGCCGAGCAGCGGCTGGCCGAGTTCTTCCAGCAGCATGTGGGCGATGCGGTTCTCCGGTACGCGCAGGCCTATGGTCTTGCGCGAGGGATGGCTGAGACGGCGCGGCACTTCCTTGGTCGCCTCCAGAATGAAGGTGTAGGCGCCCGGCGTGGCCGCCTTCAGCAGACGATACTGGCGATTATCGACCTTGGCATACTGGGCGATTTCGCTCAGATCGCGGCATAGCAGCGTCAGATGATGCTTGTCGTCGACGCCTCGGATGCGGCGCACACGCTCTACCGCGTCCTTGTTGTCGAGCTGGCAGACCAGCGCGTAACAGGAGTCGGTCGGCAAGGCCACGATGCCGCCGGCGTGCACGATCTGCGCCGCCTGCTTGATCAGCCGCAGTTGCGGATTGTCGGGATGAATTTCAAAAAACTGACTCATGATATCGATTCCAAAACCAATATCCGGAAATGCAAAACGGCGGTGTCGCCACCGCCGCCCGGATGAAATTAATAAGCTCAGCGCTGACCGCGCAATGCCGCAATGCGTTGTTCCAGCGGCGGATGCGAAGAAAACAGCTCCATGAAACCCGGCTTGTCGTTGATGCCCATGGCGGCCATCGATTGCGGTAAACCACTCACGGGAATACCGCCCAGACGCGCCAGCGCATGCATCATCGGCTGCGGACTGCCGAGCAGACGCGCAGAGCCGGCGTCGGCGCGGAATTCGCGATGGCGCGAGAACCAGGCCACAATCATCGAGGCGCCGATGCCGAACACCACCTGGCACACCATCACGGTGACCATGTAGCCGATGCCTGGGCCGGAGTTGTCGTTGTTACGGCGCAGGGCCGAATCGACGAAGTAACCGACTACCCGCGACAGGAACACCACAAAGGTATTCACCACGCCCTGGATCAAGGTCATGGTCACCATGTCGCCGTTGGCGATGTGCGCCACTTCGTGGCCCAGCACCGCTTCGACTTCTTCCTTGGTCATGCCCTGCAACAAGCCGGTCGACACCGCGACCAGGGCAGAATCCTTGAACGCGCCGGTGGCGAAGGCGTTAGGTTCGCCCTCATATACGGCGACTTCCGGCATGCGGATGCCGGCGCGCTGCGCCAGCTTGCCGACCGTTTCCAGCAGCCAGTGCTCGGTGGAGTTGGCCGGCGCCTCGATCACGCGCGCGCCGGTCGACCATTTGGCCATGCTCTTGCTCATCAGCAAGGAAATGATAGATCCGGTGAAACCGACCACCAGCGAAAACACCAGCAGCATCGGCAGATTGAGGCCGGAGCGCGTCAGGAAGCGGTCGACGCCAAGCAGCGACAAGATGACGCTCATCACCACCAATACGGCAATATTGGTTGCAACAAACAGCAAAATCCGTTTCATCGGGAAAGCTCCTATCGGGAAAGTGGGTATTAGATAGGATTGAGGCGGGGAAAATCAAGTGCCCTGCTGCCGCCGGCCTGGGCGCGATGCCGGAACCGCGGCGCCTCAGCAACGCAGCTTACATGCCCCAGTCATGCCACACCGGCGTCAGCCCGGCCGGCAAAGGTGGCAACCCGCCGATATCGACGCGCGACTCGCCCGGCCCGTGAAAATCGGAACCGCTGGACGCCAGAAAACCGTAGCTGCGCGCGACCCGCGCATATTCCTCATATTGCTCCGGCGTATGGCTGCCGGTAGTGACTTCAATGGCCAGGCCGCCCATCTGCTTGAATTCGTCGAACAGGGCGCCGAACTCCAGCTGCGAATATTTGTAACGACCGGGATGCGCAATCACCGCCACCCCGCCGGCGCCGCGAATCCAGTCTATGGATTGCTGCAGCGTCGCCCAGCGGTGCGGCACATAGCCGGGATTGCCTTCGGTCAGGTAATTGGCGAACACCTCGCGGGTGTCTTTGCAGCGACCGATCTCCACCATGTAGCGGGCGAAGTGGGTGCGCGAAATCAGATCGGGATTGCCGACGTGCTTGAGCGCGCCTTCATAGGCATCGGGAATGCCGGCGGTCGCCAGCTGATCGCCGATCTCGCGTGCGCGCCGCTCGCGGCCGTTGCGGGTCGAAGCCAGACCCTGCACCAGCGCCGGATTGGTTTCATCGATGCGCAGTCCGACGATGTGCACGGTCTGGCCGGCCCAGGTGATCGAGATTTCCACCCCGGACACATATTTCAATCCCAGTTGCGCCGCTGCCGCGCGTGCGCCGGCGATGCCGCTGATCTCATCGTGATCAGTCAGCGCCCAGACGTCGACGCCATTGGCCTTGGCGCGCGCAGCCACTCTTTCCGGCGTCAGAAGACCGTCGGAAAAGTTGGAATGGCTGTGCAGATCGAATTTGAGCATGGAAACCGGAGACCTCTAATGAGCGCGCTTCAAAGGCGAAAAATTGAAAAAACGCATGCAAAACAAGGCTCTATTGTACGCTGCTACTCCGTTTCTTGCCCGCGCCCGGGCGCGGTTGAACCGGCGAGCCGAATGCAGTGCGGCCCTGTTTCAGAAGACCGCGCCGGCCGGCGCGCCCGCTTACTGGGCCAGAAATTTCTCCACCATCGCCGCCAGCAATTCCGGCTGATCGTGATGCAGCATGTGCCCGGCATTGGCGATTTTCTCGACCTGCACTTGCGGCACAAACGTGATGCGACGGTCGATTTCTGCGCGCGACATGGCCTGCGATCCGAAATAGCGCCACAGATCGCTGTCCTGCGCCTCCACCCACAACACGGGCGCGGTGATCTGCTGCCAGCAGGCGGTCACTTCATCGACGCGATACAACATGGGGCCGGTCTGCTTGTGCAAGGGATCGCCGAGGATGTCCCACTGTCCGTCGGCATTCTGCGCCGCCCAGTGCGCAGACAAAAATTCAGCGCGTGCGTCGCTCAGACGCGGATTGGTCTTCTGCAGACGCGCCGCCACTTCCGGCAGCGAGGCATAGCTGCGCATCGCCGGCCCGCTCAGCACCTCATCCATCCACGCCGCAAAACGCCTGGGCGCCTGCTCCGGCCGCGTGGTCGGCATGCCCACGCCTTCAAGATTGATCAGCCGCGCGATGCGCGCCGGACGGATGCCGGCATACAGGCCGGCAACGTTGCCGCCCATGCTATGGCCGAGCAGATTGACGGCCTGGTTGTCCGGCGCGTAGTGCAGCAGGATCGCATCGAGATCGGCCAGATAGTCGGGGAACCAGTAGGTATCGGCCGCTGTGCGCTGGCTGAGACCGAAGCCGCGCCAATCCGGTGCGATCACATGCCAGTCGTGCGCCAGCGCATCGACCATGAATTGAAAGGAAGCGGAGACATCCATCCAGCCATGCAGCATGAACAGCCTGGGCGCCTGCGGGTCGCCCCATTGGCGGATGTGATAGCGCAAGCCGCGCACTTGCAGGAATTCGGAACGCGATGGTTTCATAGGAGTCTGCCTGGTCGGATCGGAGGCGCAGATGAATGCCCCTGATCAAAATCAAAGCGCAGAGTATAGACAATTAGGAAAAGTCCGGCGCGGGCCGGACCATCCGCACGGCCAGGATCAGGCCGCCAAGGCGTCGCCAGATATCCATCGCCCGCTTACTGCAGGAAGCTGCCGAGGTCGAAGGTGGAGCGATGACCGATCAGCTCATAGTGCTGCTCCAGCCACTCGCCCGCCCGTTCGCGGCCTTGCTGGTGCAGGCTGCGAATGAAGCTGCCCTGCGTGTTGAGCTTGCTCATCACATTCAACTGCCCCATCAGCTCATTGGCGTCGATCAGATGCATGTTGAGCTGACGCAGGCGACGCTCCAGCGTACCGAAGGCGAAGCTGGCGTTTTCGGCTTCGCGCTTGGCCAGCGCCAAGCCGCCCAGCTCGGTGAAGAAGGCTGAGCTGAAACTGATTTCGCTGAGCCGCTGACCGATCTCGTCGCTGGACGTGGGCGTCACCGGGCGCCGGCTCGGGTGCAGCAGCACCACCAGCACATCGCGCGCGGCACATTGATGCAGCAGCGGGAAAATCGGCGGATTGGCGGTCAGGCCGCCATCCCAGTAGGTTTCACCATCGATCTCGATGGCCCGGTGCAGTGAAGGCAGACAGGCCGAGGCCAGCAGCACATCGGGCGTCAGATCGGGATTGCGGAAAATCTTCAGGGTGCCGGTGCTCACGCGCGTGGCGGCGATGAACAGCTTGATCGCACTTTCACGGCGCAGGCGTTCGAAATCGATCTGTTCGTTGAGGATGTCGCGCAGCGGGTTGATGTCCAGCGGATTAAGCTGGGCCGGCGAAAAGAAACGCGTCATGGCAAGAAAAGCCTGCATCGCCGCCGGCGCCCCGACCGGAGAGGCGCTCACGCCGCCGGGGTCCTTCGGCATGAAGTCGAAAGGCTCGCGCGTGATCAGGCTGAGCCAGAATTTTTCCAGCGCTGCGCGCGCGCCGTCGCGACCGCCTTCCACAAATCCTTGCGCCAGCACCACCGCATTCATGGCGCCGGCGCTGGCGCCGCTGACCGCTTCAAAATCCAGGCGACCGTCTTCCAGCAGGCGATCCAGCACGCCCCAGGTGAAGGCGCCGTGCGAGCCGCCGCCCTGCAAAGCCAGACTGGTGATTTTGTTTTGCATAGAACTCCCCCGAAGCGTTGGTCCGCACGCAGATGCGGCGAACGGTTCAGATTCATGCGGGCGGCAAGCAAGAAGCTTGGGGCCATGGCTGAGCAAGCATGCGCTCAGCATTTCAAAAGTCGAAGCTCAAAAGCAGACGTATCATGATCGAATCTGCTGCAGACCTCATTGGAAAGGCGTCATCGCAGCGTCACCTTATCTCATTATGCTGCACTGCACAGTAAGCGTGGTATAACTCAGTGTATTGTATGTGCAGCGATGCGATTGTTGTCAATTGACGCCAACAACCGGCATCTGCATGAAATCGTCTGCAGGAGAAAACATGAAATCGATTTGCGTATATTGCGGTTCTTCCCCCGGCGCCACGCCGGCTTACGCGGAAGCCGCGCGCCGCCTGGCGCAGGAAATGGTGAAAGACAACATCGCGCTGGTCTACGGCGGCGGCAATGTCGGCCTGATGGGCATCATCGCCTCTGAAGTGATGAAACTGGGCGGCGAAGCCACCGGCGTCATCCCCAAGGCGCTGCTGGACAAGGAACTCGGCCACAACGGCCTGACCCGTCTGCACATCGTCAAAGACATGCACGAGCGCAAGGCCATGATGGCGGAATTATCAGACGGCTTTGTGGCGATGCCGGGCGGCATGGGCACGCTGGAAGAATTGTTTGAAGTGCTGACCTGGGCCCAGCTCGGCTTCCATTACAAGCCGATCGCGCTGCTCAATGTCGATGGCTTCTACAATAACCTGATCGCCTTCGTCGACCATCTGGTGTCGCAGCGTTTCGTGAGTGCCGATCAGGCCAAGCTGATGATGCACGAAGCCGAACCGGCCAAGCTGATTGAGCGTTTCAAGACCTTCAAGCCGAGCTACACCAGCAAGTGGATGGACCGCGAAGCAGTATCGAATCTGGTGCGCTGATCGTCTCCCCTTCGCATGAAAAAGCCGGCTCGCGCCGGCTTTTTTGATTTCTGAATCTATACGCTGATGCAGGTCATCAGGCATCCAGCGCCTGACGAAAATCTTCAACCAGATCGGCGGTATCTTCCAGCCCTACCGAAACGCGGATCAACGATTCGGCGATGCCCATGGCGGCGCGACGCTCGGCGCCCATCTCAAAGAAAATCGTGTGCGCGACCGGAATCACCAGCGTGCGCGTGTCGCCCAGATTGCTGGCCGGCACCGCCAGTTGCAGGCGGTTCAGATAGTCAAAACAGTCGATCCCCTCTTTCAGCTCAAAGCTCAGCAGGCTGCCGAATGAACGGAACAGTTCACGCGACAAGGCATGCTGAGGATGCGATTCCAGCCCCGGGTAATACACGGCGGCGACGCGCTCGTCGGCCTGCATCATCTGCGCCAGCGCCATGGCGTTCTGGCATTCGCGATCCTGACGCAACGCGATGGTTTCGGAACCGACCGCGATGTGGTGTGCAGCTTCCGGTCCCAGCGATGCGCCGAAGTCGCGCAGGGCCTTGGCGCGGATCTGCGCCATGCCCCACTGCGGCGCAGGATTACGCTTGTAGTTGTCGGCGATATGCGGGTAACGCGTCCAGTCGTATTCGCCGGTGTCGGTCAACGCGCCGCCCAGCGCATTGCCGTGACCGGCGATGGACTTGGTCAGTGAATTTACCACCAGGCCCGCGCCAACCGCTTTCGGCTGGAACAGATAAGGCGATGTCATGGTGTTATCCACCACGTACAAGATGCCGCGCTCGCGGCAGAGATCGCCGATACGCTTGAGATCCGCAACTTGCGTGCGCGGATTGGCAATGGTCTCAACGAACACCAGACGCGTCTGCGGCGTCAGCGCGGCTTCGACATTGGCGACATCGGTCGCATCCACCATGGACACTTTGGCGCCCTGCCCGTTGACGGTCATCCACAGGCTGTTGGTATTGCCGAACAAGAAGGCCGACGACACCACGTGGTCGCCTTCGCGCAACAGGCCTTGCACGATGGCGCCAATGGCGGCCATGCCGGTAGCGAAACAGATAGTCGACTTGCCGCCTTCCATCTTGGTGATCTTGTCTTCCAGCGCCGACACGGTCGGATTGCCCTGACGCCCGTAGCGATAGCCGGATTGCTTGCCCTGGAATACTTCGGCCAGCTGGCGCGCATCCTTGTAGCCGAAAGCCACGGCGGTGTGAATAGGCTTGTGCAGCGAACCGTGTTCGATGTCCTTCTGGCGGTCGCTGTGCAGAATGGTGGTGGTGAAGCCGTAAGTCTTTTTATCGTTCATCGCTGAGATCGCTGAAGAGAAAGTCAAAAATTAAACGCAGATGCCAGAGGCCCATGCGAAAAGCGGAATCCGAAAACGCCGGCAAGGTTTGAAGCTGCCAAGGCGCATGCGCCGCAAAAGCAAAATGATAAGCCAGTTAACGATGGCGTGCCTACGCATAAGCTCATGCAATCTTCGGGCACACATCACTGAAAGTGAAGAGCGCAGCCGCCAATGAAAAACGCCGGCGCTGCGCAAACAGCAAACCGGCGTTCTGAAGCCACAACAAAGCCAATCAGGCGTATCAGTCGACCCGCGCCAGATTCAGATTGAGCTGCGAGCGGGTCACATCGTCCAGCGTCGGCTTCGGATTCTTGCGTGCGAACTCGATACGATCGAGGTATTCACGCGAGATATCGCCGGTCACATAGTGGCCGTCGAAGCAGGAAGCTTCGAAGCTCTTGAGCGCCGGATTGACATCCGAAATCGCGCGCTTCATGGCTTCCACGTCCTGATAGACCAGCGCGTCGGCCGTGATTTCGCGGCACACTTCTTCTTCGGTGCGACCGAAGGCGATCAGTTCGTCGCGGGTCGGCATGTCGATGCCGTACACGTTCGGGAATTTGACCGGAGGCGCCGCCGAGGCGAAGATCACGCGCTTGGCGCCGGACTCGCGCGCCATCTGCACGATTTCACGGCTGGTGGTGCCGCGCACGATGGAGTCATCCACCAGCAGCACGGTCTTGCCCTTGAATTCGCTGGCGATGGCGTTGAGCTTCTGACGCACCGACTTCTTGCGCAGCGCCTGGCCCGGCATGATGAAGGTGCGGCCGATGTAGCGATTCTTGATGAAGCCTTCGCGATACTCGATACCCAGCTTCAGTGCCAGCTCCATCGCCGCAGGACGCGACGAATCGGGAATCGGCATGACCACGTCGATATCGCCGGCCGGGAACTGACGGACAATCTTTTCAGCCAGGAATTCGCCCATCTTCAGACGGGTTGCATACACCGAAGCGCCGTCGATCACCGAATCCGGACGGGCCAGATAAACGTATTCGAAGGTACATGGATTGAGCGTCGGGTTGTCCGCGCATTGCTGGTTATAGAGCTGACCATCGTTGTCGATGAAGATCGCTTCGCCCGGCATCACATCGCGCAGGAAGCGGAAGCCCAGACCTTCGAGCGCCACCGACTCGCTGGCCATCATGTATTCAGGGCCCTTGTCGGTTTCCGTGAAACCCAGGCACATCGGACGGATACCGTAAGGATCGCGGAAACCCAGCAAGCCGTAACCGGCGATCTGCGCCACCACCGCGTACGAACCGCGCACGCGCTTGTGCACCATCGCTACCGCCTTGAACAGCGCGGCCGGATCGAGCGAATAGCCGGTGGTCGCTTGTTGCAGTTCATGCGCCAGCACATTCAGCAGGACTTCGGTGTCGGAGTCGGTGTTGATGTGGCGGCGATCGTTCTTGAACATGTCGATCTTCAACTGTTCAGCGTTGGTCAGATTGCCGTTGTGCGCCAGGATGATGCCGAACGGCGCATTGACGTAGAACGGTTGCGCCTCTTCCTCGCTGGAGGAGCTGCCTGCCGTCGGATAACGCACCTGGCCGATGCCGGTGTTGCCCGGCAGGGAGCGCATGTTGCGGGTACGGAAGACGTCGCGCACCAGGCCGTTGGCCTTATGCATCGAGAAACCGTTACCGTGGTTGGTTGCAATGCCTGCCGCATCCTGACCGCGATGCTGCAGCAGCAGCAAGGCGTCGTACAGCATTTGATTGACAGGGCTATGAGAGACGAGACCGACGATGCCACACATGGTGGACTCCTAAACAAAAACGAAAACGAAAAAAACGAGTGACTGCAAATGGCGACGCTGCGTGTAATTCAATGTTGCCGGTGTTTCAGATAATTCAGATTTCAAATAATGCGGTGTTGCACATTCGGCGCTTGCTGCCGGCTTGATCACCAATATTTCCCGCCAACAACAGATCAAATCTCACGGCCCGTCAAAACTGACATGCTGCGCAAACTGTTCCGGCAAATGCGGCTTCACGAATTCTGCCAGTTCCACGGCGCGTGCGCTGAGCACCGCGTCTTTCCAGAACGCCTGCTGCGGAATCGATGTGGTGCCGCATAGCAGCACCACCGCTACCACGATCAGCAGACCTCGGGCGACACCGAACAGGCTGCCCAGAGCGCGATCCAGCAAGGACAAACCGCTTACCTTGACCACTTCACTCACCGCTCTCGATACCAGGGCCATCAACAGCCGCGTACCGATGAACAAGGCAATGAATGCCACAATCAATCTGGTCAGCTCGCCGGGAATCATCTCCGGCAACATCTCCGCCAGCGCCTCGCCATAAGTGTTGGCAACCAGCAAGGCGACCAGCCAGCTCGCCAGCGACAGCACTTCCTTGACCAGGCCGCGCAGCGTGCTGATGATCACCGAGCACGCCAGCACCAGCAGCACCAGGTAGTCGAAAATCGTCACGTTGACAATATGCGGCTATCGGACATCAAATTCAAGCCGGAACAATGGTCGCATTCAGGCCCAGCTTGCTGATTCGGGCTCGCATGCGATCCGCTTCCTCACGGCTGGCGAAGGGTCCGACGCGAATCCGCGTGCGATCACCCGATTGCGTCGCCACTTTTTGCGTGAAGGAATGTATGCCTGCACCGCTCAATTTGTTGCGCAATTCATTCACTTTTTCCTGCGTCGCCAGCGCTGCCACCTGAATCACGAACTTGCCGCCGCTCGCGGCCGGCTTCTTGTCGGCGTTTGCCGCGTTGGACTTGCCTTCCAGAATCGCCATCGCGCGAGCCGAATCATCGGGATGATCGGCAGCCTTGGGCTTGGCGGCTTCCTTGACGTCCTTCCTGGCGGTTTCTTTCGGTGTTTCTTTCTTGACTTCAGGCTTGTGCTCGGCGGGCTTGGCGGCCGGTTTTTCAGGCGCTTTTTCTGCCGGCTTCTCCACCGGCTTGGCGGCCGGCGCCACCGAGGCCATCGGCGGCATGACCGGCGCCGCCGATGCAACTGGTGCGCTTTGCGGCGCATTCAGCTTCGACGGTTCGATGATTTCTTCCTTCTGATCCAGCGCGGCAGCGGCTGAGGCCTGCTTGCTGCTGTCCACCGCGGTGGCGGCGGCAGGGCTGGCCGAACCGGCCGGCTGATCCTTCGATGGAATCTGGATCGCGATGTCTTCGTTCAGCGGCTTGGGCTCGGAATCAAGCACCATCGGCAACACGATCACCACTGCCAGCGCCAGCGCCACGGCGCCGATCAGGCGGCGACGCGCACGTTTCTTTTCCGGCAACAATGGATCGGCGCCCTGCTCTTTGGCCTTGGCGCGACTGCCCCCCGAAGCGCTGCGACCGGATGTATTGGCGCTGCTGCGGCTGCTGCGATTGCGGATGACTGATGACTGCTCGGAACGCGAAAGGAAATCGCCTTGACCGGAAGCAGATTCCTGCTTGTTTTTACGAAAAAACGAGAACAAGCCCATGCGGATAGAAATGAAATGATCTGAAAAAACGATGAAGCAAACCCGACCTTTGTCTTCGCCCCGACGAAAACTGTCGCTCCCCGAATACTGCACGTTCTGTTGCACTTGCCGGCCGCGTCATGAACAAGGCGGGCCGCGTTTCGGCTCACTGTGCGATCCGGGATTCAGCGCACTGCGCCTGGGCACTCAGGTATTTGCTGCTCAATACGCCCTTGCAGCCATTGCTGCAAGGGCAGTGAATTCGTGCTGCTCGATGGCGCTCAGTCGTGCGCGGTTGAGCGCGGTTGAGATGACTCAGTGCAATTCCGGTCTGCGCGCCTGCATTACACCGGCAACGGTAAGGAATGATCCGAAAACCACAATTCTATCATTCTCACCGGCTCTGCTTTGTGCATTTGCGAACGCAGCAGCCGGCGTCTCGAAGGTTTCGATGGTGCAGGCCGCATCCGGCTTGAATTCCGGCTCTACGCCCGCCTCCAGCAATGCATCCTTGAGTTGTTGCGCCGTAGCAGCGCGCGGCAGCGGCAGGTCGGTCACGCACCAGTGATCGATCTTGCCCTTGAGCTGCGCAATCACGCCGTCGATGTCCTTGTCCAGCATGGAACCGAAGATCGCGTAGGTGTAGGGATGAAAGCCCATGTTGTCGAGATTCTGCGCCAGCGTCGCTGCCGCATGCGGGTTATGCGCCACATCCAGAATCACCAAGGGCTGCCCCGGGAGCACCTGAAAGCGGCCCGGCAGCTCCACCGTCGCCAGCCCGGTGCGCACTTCCTGAGCGCCTACCGGCAACACATCGCGCAAAGCTTCCAGCGCGGCCAGTGCCGCCGAGGCGTTGAGCAATTGATTGGCGCCGCGCAGGCTGGGATAGGCCAGCGAGTTGCGGCGCATGTTGCGCCCGCCGTAGGCCCACTGCTGCTTGTCGCCCTGATAATTGAAGTCGCGCCCCATCAGCCACAGATCGGCACCGATCTTTTCAGCATGCTCGATCAGCGACTTGGGCGGCACCGGGTCGCCGCAGACTGCGGTCTTGCCGGCACGGAAAATACCGGCCTTCTCGAACCCGATGGCTTCGCGCGTCGTGCCCAGATATTCGGTGTGATCGATGTCGATGCTGGTCACTACGGCGACGTCGGCATCGATTACGTTAACCGCGTCCAGACGTCCGCCCAGACCGACCTCCAGAATCGCCACGTCCAGTTTGGAGTCCGCCAGCAGCTTCATGATGGCCAGCGTGGTGAACTCGAAATAGGTCAGCGAAATGTCGCCGCGCTGCGCTTCCACCGCATTGAATGCCGCAATCAGCTGGACATCGCTGGCCATGTCGCCATCGATGCGCGCACGCTCGTTGAAATGCAGGAAATGCGGCTTGATATAGAGGCCGACGCGGTAGCCGGCGCGCGACAGTATCGATTCCAGCATGGAGCAGGTCGAGCCCTTGCCATTGGTGCCGGCCACCATGATGACCGGACAGCCAAACTGGATGTCGAGCTTCTGCTTGACCTGCATGACGCGGTCCAGGCCCATGTCGATCTGCTTGAAATGGCGTTGTTCGAGCAGGGCCAGCCATTCGTTCAGCGTGGAGGGTGTTGAGTTTGCTTGGGCTTGCATGACATCAATCTGGTCAGCGGAAAAAACAAAAAGCCCGGACTTGCACATAGCAAATCCGGGCCGTCGAAGCTTGTCGATCAGGAAACGGTTTCGGCCGGCTGATTTTGCAGCAGCGCCAGCAGACGTGCGATTTCTTCGCGCATCTTGCGACGGTCGACGATCATGTCGATCGCGCCCTTCTGCACCAGGAACTCGGAACGCTGGAAGCCTTCCGGCAGTTTCTCGCGCACCGTGTTTTCGATCACGCGCGGGCCGGCAAAGCCGATCAGCGCCTTCGGTTCGGCCATGACGACGTCGCCCATGAAGGCAAATGAAGCCGACACGCCGCCCATGGTCGGATCGGTCAGCACGCTGATGAACGGCAATTTCTTTTCCGCCAGCTTGGTCAGCATGGACGTGGTCTTGGCCATCTGCAACAGCGACAGCAGACCTTCCTGCATGCGCGCGCCGCCGGTGGCAGTGATGCAGATGAACGGCACTTTTTGCTCCAGCGCGATCTGCGCGCCGCGGGTGAAGCGCTCGCCGACCACCGAACCCATCGAGCCGCCCATGAATTCGAATTCGAAGCAGGCCACCACAACCGGCAGGGTCATGATCGCGCCGCCCATCACCACCATGGCATCGGTTTCGCCGGTGGATTCCATCGCGTCTTTCAGACGGTCTGGGTATTTCTTGCTGTCTTTGAATTTGAGCGTGTCGACCGGCAGGGTTTCCTGCCCGATTTCATAGCGGCCGCCTTCATCCAGCAAACCGTCGAGACGGGCGCGGGCGCGGATACGCATGTGATGGCTGCACTTCGGGCAAACATGGAGATTGGACTCCAGATCGGTACGGTACAGCACGGCTTCGCAAGATGGGCATTTGACCCATAAACCTTCGGGCACCGACTTCCGGCTGGCGGAATCGCTGCGTTGAATCTGTGGGGGCAATAACTTCTCTAGCCAGCTCATAGGCAACCTCTTTCTATTTTGCGGTGGCGAATTGTACCAGAGCCCGCGACGCCCGGAAGTAAAGGCCTGCAAGCTTGCCTGATCACAATGTTTCGCCCGAACTTAATGGAATGACAAGTGCGCCGGCAAGGTCGGCGCGATGCCGATTGAGATTGGCGACACCGGGTCGCCCGCAAGTTGCGCTTGATTCAGACTCACTTGCAGGCAAGCGCGAACTGATACTCAGGCGTCCAGCGCCTCGCGGATACCGGCGACGAAGGTCTGTACTGCTTCGCAAGCCTTGTCGTGAGGCGTGTTTTCCAGCTCGGAAATGATGCGACTGCCGATCACCACCGCATCCGCAGCAGCGCCCACGGCTCTGGCGGTGGCGCCGTCGCGGATCCCGAAACCGACGCCGATCGGCAACTTCACGTGCTTGCGGATGGCGGCGATACGCTCCGCCACTTCTGCCGTATCGATGTTGCCGGCGCCGGTCACGCCCTTGAGCGAGACGTAATAGCAGAAGCCGCTGCTGACCTTGGCGACCTGGCGGATACGCTCTTCGGTCGAGGTCGGCGCCAGCAGGAAGATGGGATCAAGGCCCTTGGCCTGCATCTTTTGCGAAAACTCTTCGCACTCCTCCGGCGGGTAATCGACCACGATGGTGCCATCGACCCCGGCTTCGCTGGCGGCATCGATGAAGGCATCCACGCCGAAACGTTCGATGGGATTGGCGTAACCCATCAAGACCACCGGCGTATGCGCATTGGTCTTGCGGAATTCACGCACATAGCCCAGCACATCGCGCGTGCTGATGTTGAATTTCAATGCCCGCTCGCAGGCGCGCTGGATCACCGGGCCTTCGGCCATGGGATCGGAAAACGGCACACCCAGTTCGAGCACGTCGACACCGCCGGCCACCAGCGCATGCAACAGCGGCACGGTCAGATCGGGAGAAGGATCGCCGGCAGTGATGAAGGTGATCAGCGCCTTGCGCTTTTGCTCGGCCAGCTTGGAAAAAGTAGATTGGAGTCGGGACATGATGAGATTTTTCTGTTTGTCTATTCGGCCATGCGGCGGGTCTGCGGCTATCGTACCAACGGATTCAGAGTCCGCTGCTCCGATCTGCAGAACGCCGCATGGCGCCTCAGGATGCAATTGCGATTGCCGCTCAGCCCTGCCGCTGCTGTACGGTATGCATGTCCTTGTCGCCGCGACCGGACAGGTTGGCCAGCACGATTTTGTCCTTGGGCAGCGTTGCGGCCAGCTTGGCGGCGTAGGCCAGCGCGTGACTCGACTCCAGCGCCGGAATGATGCCTTCGATGCGGCAGCAGGTGTTGAAGGCGGCCAGCGCTTCGTCGTCGGTGATGCATTCGTAGCTGGCGCGGCCGCTGTCCTTCAGCCATGCGTGCTCGGGACCGACGCCGGGATAATCGAGACCGGCCGAGACCGAATGCGTTTCGATGATCTGGCCGTTTTCATCCTGCAGCAGATAGGTGCGATTGCCGTGCAGCACGCCGGGCGAACCCAGCGTCAGCGAGGCTGAATGACGACCGCTGTCGAGGCCGTCGCCAGCCGCTTCGACGCCGACCAGCCTGACCTCCGGATAATCGATGTAGGGGTAGAAAATGCCCATGGCGTTGGAACCGCCGCCCACCGCCGCCACCACGTAGTCGGGCTGGCGGCTGGCGATTTCCGGCATCTGTACGATGCATTCATTGCCGATCACCGACTGGAAGTCGCGCACCATCATCGGATAAGGATGCGGGCCCGCCACCGTGCCGATGATGTAGAAGGTGCTTTCGACATTGGTCACCCAGTCGCGCATGGCTTCATTGAGCGCATCCTTGAGCGTCTTGGAGCCGGATTCCACCGGCACCACCTTGGCGCCCAGCAGGTTCATGCGATATACGTTCTGCAACTGGCGCTTGGTGTCTTCGCTGCCCATGTAAACGATGCATTCCATGCCGAAGCGCGCGCAGATGGTGGCGGTCGCCACGCCGTGCTGGCCGGCGCCGGTTTCGGCAATGATGCGCTTCTTGCCCATGCGCTTGGCCAGCAAGGCCTGCCCGATGACGTTGTTGATCTTGTGGGCGCCGGTGTGATTCAGATCTTCGCGCTTGAAATAGATCTGCGCGCCGCCGGCCAGCTCGGACCAGCGCTTGGCGTGGTACACCGGGCTCGGACGACCGACGAAGTGCTTCAGCTCGGTATGAAATTCAGCCAGAAACTGTTCGTCGTGCTGGTAATGATCGTAGGCGTCGCGCAACTCATTGAGCGCGTGGGTCAGGGTTTCCGACACAAAACTGCCGCCGTACTGGCCGAAGTGGCCGCGTGCGTCGGGCAGGTTATAAGGCGCCGATTGATGCAGGGCGGAAGCGGAGAGCGGCTGGCGCTCGGCGAAGTTGCCGAGCGGATTCAATTCTTTCATGGAGATGTCCTCTGTTCAGTTGGCCGGTCCGGCGCGGCATTCCTTCATCCCTTTGGATGCGTAGATGCCGATTGAAGGCTAGATCCGGCTGGCGTCTGCCGCATGTACAGCGGCCACGAAGGCGCTGATCCTGGCGGCATCCTTGATGCCCTTGGCCTGCTCGACACCACTGCTGATGTCGACCGCGTAGGGGCGTACGCGGGCCACTGCGTCAGTCGCGTTTTGTACGCTCAAGCCACCACTTAAAACGACCCGAGGCGCGAGCTCTTCTGGAATGAGAGACCAATCGAAAACCTTTCCGCTGCCGCCATATTGCTCGACCAGGGTGTCGAGCAGCAGCCCGGCGAAGAGCGGGCTGGCGGTGCGATATGCAAGCTCGTATTCTAACAAATCGGCGGACGTCGTCGAGGGCCCGATGCGTGCTGCGCGCAGGAAGGGGCGATTGACCGCGGCGGCGATGTCGGCGCAGGACTGCGGCGTTTCATCGCCGTGAAATTGCAGAATCGACAAGGGGGCCTGCTGCAGGACTTGCCGTATGTCTTCCAGGGAAGGATTGACGAACAGGCCAACCGTGCTGATGAAGGGCGGCAGGCCGCGCGTGAGTTGCGCCGCCTGCTGCGGCGTCACGTAACGCGGACTCTTCGGGTAAAACACGAAACCGATGGCGTCAGCCCCGGCCGCGATGACCGCCGCGATGTCTTCACTGCGCGTCAGTCCGCAAATCTTGATTCTGGTTCTGTGTGTCATTGCCATGCCATTGGAAATTATCGGACGCTGCCAGTTTGCAAGCTTACATGCTGAATCAATGCAAACGGCGGCCGGCATCCGTTCAGAATAAGGCTCAACGTCGATCCGGCGATCCGGCCGTCAGATCCACGGCCAGGAGCGCAGCTGCTGCGGCAATTGCCAATGCGCCGGATAATCGACGTGCGCCAGGTACAAGCCATCCGGCATGAAGGTCGGTGCGGCCAGGCTACGATCACGTTGCGCCAGCAATTGAGCGATCCACTCCGGCTCCTTACGGCCATCGCCGACGAAGATCAGCGAGCCGACGATATTGCGCACCATGTGATGCAGGAAGGCATTGGCCTTGAGCGTGAATACCACCATGTCGCCGTGGCGCCGCACGCTGAGGCTTTCCATGGTGCGTACCGGCGTTTTGGCCTGGCATTCGACTGCACGAAAACTGGAGAAATCATGCTCCCCTACCAGCGCCAGCGCGGCGCGCTGCATGCGTTCCGCATCCAGCGGACGGAAGGTAAAGCCGGCCTTGCCCGCCAGCAGCGGCGAACGCACCGGGTTGTTGTACAAGACATAGTGATAGGTGCGCGCCGTGGCGCTGAAGCGTGCATGAAATCCAAATTCGCCGAATTCGCCAAATTGACCAATTTGCCCGGATGGCTGAGCCGCCGCGGTCCGGTTGCGGTCTGCGCCGACGCCGGCAACCAAAGTGGCATCGTCCACATACGGCAGCTCACAGGCCCATTGCACCGCGATGCTGGGCGGCAAAAAGGCATTGACGCCGCGCACCCAGGAAAACAGATCGCGCGCGATTTCGGTGTCGAAATGCACCACCTGCTCCAGCGCATGCACGCCGGAATCGGTGCGGCCGGCGCACACCGTGCCGATTTCGGTCAAAGTGAAGCGCTGCAAGGCTTGTTCCAGCTGATCCTGCACAGTCAAGCGGTGCAACTGCGTCTGCCAGCCCTGCCATGCCGCGCCGTCGTATTGCACCCCCAGCACCACGCGCCGCAAGGCGTGACCACTGTTGGCGGATTCTTCGACCTTGATGCCGGGACCGGCATTGGCTGGCGCCGGTGCTGCTGCAGAAGACATGACCTGCTCTTTCATGATGAATATATGGGTATTGACTTGCGTGGACTGAGCCGGCGATTTGCACCGCTGAAATTCAAGCTCTGGGACGGATAGTAACGCGAAGCCTCCCTCGCCGCCTTGGCTGCCCAGGATGATGTTGACTTTCGGCCTCCGCCACTCCACACCCTGAGAGTCCAGTAGCGCTCGCGCCCCTCATTGCGGCCGCCTGGCGCGCCGATGGCGATAAGGAGAAGGCAGCAGCAAAGAAAAACGGGCGCCGTACCGGCGCCCGTCGACTTCTACTGCGGTGTTTCAGGTAATGCCTCGACTAATTCGGCATCTGCCAGGAAGCTCATTCCCGATGCATCTGCGCTGCTCAGCTCAGCTTGGAGAGCATGTCTTTGGCGCGTGCAACCTGTGCATCGTTGCCGCCGCGCGTGACTTCTTCCAGCAATTCGCGGGCACCTTCCTTGTCGCCGATTTCCTGATAGGCCGCAGCCAGATCAAGCTTGGTCGTCATTTCGGCTTCGAAGGCAGACTCCTCGTCCTCTTCCAACAGTGAGCTGGCGGAAGGCGCAGGCGCACTTTCTTCTCCCGGCAGGTCGAGGCTGATGTCATTCAGGCTGACCGGCGGCGCCTCGTCCTTGGTATCCATCAGAGGCGAAGCACTAGGCGTCGGCACCAGCGGACTGTCGTCGGTACCGGCATCGCTGTCCAGATCCAGATCGAAATCGATCTTGTCGCCCAGCGACAGCGGTGGCGTAGCAGCGGCAGCAGCTTCAGCCGCCTTGAAATCGTTCAGATCGAAATCGAGGCCGTCTTCTTCAGGCTCAGGTTCCGGGACGGGCGCCGCAGGGGGGGCCGGAGGCGGCACGGGTACAGGCTCAACTTCAGCCACCGGTGCGACCGGAGCCACGGGAGTAACCGGCGCGGCCGCCGGGACTTCGGCTTCGAGTTTTTCTGCCTCGGCGCTGCCGCCATACAAGGGATTGGTCGGATCAAGCACGGCCCCCAGAATGACAGCCTTTTCCCAATCTTCGCCCTTGCCGCCGGTTGCCGCATGCAAATCGGTGGCGATCTTGTTGAAGTTGTCAACGTCCTGACGCTTGGCGTAAATTTCCAGCAGCTTGGAACGGATGGCATGGCGCTCAGGCTGAGTCTGCAAGGCCAGCTTGAGAATGTCCTCCGCTTGCTCGTCGCGACCGTAGGCGATGTACATATCGGCTTCGGCCAAAGGATCGACCTGGCTTTCGACCGGCGCCTCGGCAGGCTTGGCTTCTTCTTCCGTCTCAGCCGCTGCTACTGCTGCCGCAGCAGTCGCCGCAGCCACTGGCGCGGCGTCACTCGGCTTTTTTTTTGCTTCTTCCTCGCCTTTCTTGCGGCGACGTACCTGCATCACGCCCAAGGCGGCCAGCAAGGCGACAATCGCGCCGGCGCCCGGCAAGGTGTAGGGATTTTGCAGCAGTCCATCGAAGAAACCCGGCTTGGGCAGGGCTTTATCCAGACCTGGCGTGGGCTTTTCCGCTGCAGGAGCAGCTGCCGGGGCCGGAGCAGGTGTCGGAACGGCGGCGGGAGGGGCTTCGGGCTTGACCTCTGCTGCCGGCTCAGCCGGTTTGGCTTCCGCTGCAGCCGTTGCCGGAGTTGCGGGCGCTGCTGCTGCGGCTGCAGCCGCCTTGGCGGCCTGGTCGGCCTGCGCGGCTTCAGCGGCTTTTTGCTGATCGCTCAGGTCGGCCATGGCCTTGTTTTTCATTTCCAGCAATTTCTGCAGATCGCTGACGTTCTTTTCCAATTCCTTGACGCGGTCATTGGCATCCGCCAGCGCACGGTCGCTGGCCAGCTTGTCTTCCGCAGAAGCGCTGCCAGCCTTGCCGCCCTTTTCGGTGGCCCCGGCCTTGGACAGTTCGAGCTTGTCCTTGGCGTCACCGGTGGAGGATTTTTCTTCCACCTTGGCGGTAATCTTGCCGCCGCCGCTTTGTTTGGCTTCGCCTGCCGGCTTGCGTGCAGCATTATTGGCCACTTGCGAAGCCAGCTTGTTGCGATAAGCGTTGAAGTCCTGTGCTTGCGCCACAACGATGCCGCGCGCATCGCCCTGATCAATGGCAGAGGCCGCAGCCTGATCCGGCACGGCCAGAATCTTGCCGGCGCGCAGACGATTGATGTTGTCGCCCATGAAGGCATCCGGATTGGCGCGATACAGGGCAATCAGCATCTGATCCAGCGAGACACTGGCATTCTTATTGCGGGCAGCGATGCCGGCCAGGGTATCGCCCGGCTTGACGGTATAAGATTTGCCGCCGGCAGCCGCTGCAGTTGCGGGCGCGGCGTTATTTGCGGCAACTGGTGCTGCAGGTGCTGAAGCCGCAGGCTGGGCGATACTGCCCTGGGCCGTTTGCGATGGGGCCGGAGCAACAGGAGCGGCCGGCGCCGCAGGCTGCGCCGCTTCATTCTGAGCGCGGTAATTCTGGCTGCGGATCAATTCTTCGGCCAACGGCGAAGGAGCATCCTTCTGCACGATGCTTTCCACTGGTTCGTCGTCCGAAGCAGACGAAGAACCAGTTGGTCGGGCCGGCGCCGCAGCAGTTGCCGGTACCGATGCCGGGGCAGGAGTTGCTGCCGCCGGTGCGGTCGGCGCAGGCGCTGCCGGCGCTGGCGGCGTAACCGCCGCGCGCAGCGAAGGCACGGACGGCGCTGCTGCCTGGCTTGGCGGAACTGCAGGCGCCGCCGGAGCCGTCTGTGCTGCAGGCGCCACGGGAGCCACCTGAGCGGCGCGCGGTGCGCGGCTGTCTGGCGGATCCAGCAGGAAAGTGTATTCGCGCACCAGCTTGTTGCTGCCGCTGCCGCTCAACTCCACCAGCAGATCGACAAACAGTTCATTCATCGGCTGCGGCGAGCTGATACGGACGAAATGCCGCCCCTGCCTCTGCTCGACCGCAAAACTCAGCGATGACAGCACCGGATTGAAATCCACCTTGGCGCGATTGAAAGCCTCAGGCGGCGCCAGGCTGGCAGCCAGCTTGCCGACTTCTTGCGGCGTCACCGAAGTCAGCTCGATCTCGGCGCGCAGCGGCTGTCCCAGCGAGGACAACACGGTCAGTTTGCCCAGACTCGCAGCATGCGCCGCCAGCGGCAAGGACAAAGCCAGCGTCAGCGCGATGCTGAGTTTCGAGAGGGGAGATCGGGGGAGCTTGCTATTTGTATTCAGAGGCATATTTATATGGCGTAGAGAGACGTTCCGCTAAAGAGCCTGAAAACCAGCACCCATTTCATCAAATCCAGCAAATCCAGCCACGGATTCGGGTGCCGGCGGCTGCGTGAACCCACGCCTGCCTCAGCATTCCAGCCGTATTTTATTGGCTTTCATGAAATGAATTTCGATTTTCAACATATCATCAAGAACTTACACCCGCAAGTGTAACCAAGTTCTCAAGATGTGAAAAACCCGCCAAGGTCCATGACGACGGACCTTGGCGGGCTATTGTTGCAGACTGACAACGACCTGCGCAAGCTTTCAGGTGATGCAGTTTGCGATTTGGCTCAGGTTCTACTGAAAACCGGACTTCAGTTCAGGTTGCCCAGAATGATGCGCAGCATGCGGCGCAGCGGTTCTGCCGCACCCCACAGCAACTGGTCGCCGATCACGAAGGCAGAAATGTATTCCGGCCCCTGATTCAGCTTGCGCACGCGGCCTACGCCGATCTCCAGACCGCCGGTTACCGCCGCCGGCGTCAATTCCTTGACGGTCGCCGGACGTTCGTTCGGCACCCATTTCACCCACTGGTTGCCCGAGCGGATGATGGATTCGATTTCCGACAGAGGCAGATCGCGCTTGAGCTTGATGGTCAGCGCCAGACTGTGGCAACGCATCGCGCCGATACGCACGCACAGGCCGTCGACCGGAATGGCCTTCTCGTTGCCGAGGATCTTGTTGACTTCGGCCTGGCCCTTCCACTCTTCCTTGGACTGGCCGTTTTCCAGCTGCGCGTCGATCCATGGGATCAGACCACCGGCCAGTGGTGCGCCGAAGAACTCAGTCGGCACATCTTCGCGGATGGTCTTGGCAACCTTGCGATCGATGTCCAGAATTGCCGACGACGGCGTCGCCAGCTCTTCAGCCACGGCCGCATTGATCACGCCCATGCCCTTGAGCAGTTCGCGCATGTGGTTCGCGCCGCCGCCCGAAGCCGCCTGATAGGTCATGGAACTGACCCACTCGACCAGACCTTCCTTGAACAGACCGCCCACACCCATCAGCAGAATGGAGTTGGTGCAGTTGCCGCCGATGTAGTTCTTGACGCCCTTGGCCAACGCGTCATTGATGACGTTGTTGTTGACCGGATCGAGCACGATCACGGCATCATCCTTCATGCGCAGGGTCGATGCAGCATCGATCCAGTAACCATCCCAGCCTGCGGCACGCAACTTGGGGAAGATGTCGGTGGTGTAGTCGCCACCCTGCGCGGTAATAATGATGTCGCATTTTTTCAGCTCATCAATGCTGTTGGCGTCTTTCAGCGTCGTTGCCGTTTTGGCGAACGACGGCGCTTTACCGCCTGCATTCGAGGTCGAAAAAAATACCGGTTCGATGTGATCGAAATCACCTTCGTCCTGCATGCGTTGCATCAGGACCGAACCCACCATTCCACGCCAGCCAACTAAACCAACCAGTTTCATCATCTTTCCCTATGAGTGACTTCCATCATCAATTAAAAAACTACAGCGTTAAAAAAACCACTAGCAAGCTTAGCCCAAAGCTTTGACGACTGCGTCGCCCATTTCCTTGGTGCTGACCTTGGTCGTGCCCTCTTCATAAATATCGGCAGTGCGCAATCCTTGCGCAAGCACTTTCTTCACCGCCGATTCAATACGGTCGGCCTGCTCGGCCTTGTTCAGCGAGAAGCGCAGCATCATCGCTGCCGACAGAATCGTCGCCAGCGGATTGGCAATGCCCTTGCCGGCGATATCAGGCGCCGAACCGTGCGACGGCTCGTACAGGCCCTTGTTGTTGGCATCCAGCGACGCCGACGGCAGCATGCCGATTGAACCGGTCAGCATCGCTGCTGCGTCCGACAGGATATCGCCAAACATGTTGCCGGTGACGATCACGTCGAAGTTCTTCGGCGCCTTGACCAGTTGCATCGCTGCATTGTCCACATACATGTGGGTCAGTTCGACTTGCGGATATTCTTTATGCACATCGGTGACGATGTCTTTCCAGAACTGGAAAGTCTCCAGCACGTTGGCCTTGTCGACGCTGCACAGACGGTTGCCGCGCTTGGCCGCAGCCTGGAACGCGACGTGTGCGATGCGACGGATTTCCGGCTCGCTGTAGCGCATGGTATCAAAGCCTTCGCGCGCCCCCTTGAATGGACCGTCAGGCGCTTCGCGCATGCCGCGTGGCTGGCCGAAATAGATGTCGCCGTTCAGTTCGCGCACGATCAGGATATCCAGACCCGCCACCAGTTCAGGCTTGAGCGAGGAAGCGCCGGTCAGTTCCGGATAGCAGATTGCAGGGCGGAAATTGGCGAACAGTTGCAGATGCTTGCGCAGACCCAGAATTGCCTGCTCGGGACGCAATGCGCGCTCCAGCTTGTCGTACTTCCAGTCGCCGACAGCCCCGAACAGAATCGCGTCGGATTCCTTGGCCAGCTTCAGCGTGCCGTCCGGCAGCGGATGACCGTGCGCCTCATAGCCGGCGCCGCCGACCGGCGCACTTTCCATCTCGAACTTTTCGCCCAGCGAATTCAATACAAGCACCGCCTGATCGATGATTTCCGGTCCGATGCCGTCTCCCGGCAGAATTGCAATTTTCATAGCGCTCACTTTTTATCTGAAAAATGGAGGAAACGGGCGGCTACGTCGTAGCCACCCGTCCATACAGCCCACTGCGAGTTTCGTTCTGATCGGCTAGCCTACTACAGCTGGCGCAATCAGATCGTGTTGCTCAGCCAGGGCTGCTCGTGAATGTGTTTTTCTTCGAATGCGCGGATTTTATCCGACTGGCGCAAGGTCAGGCCGATATCGTCGAAGCCGTTGAGCAGACAATATTTGCGGAATTCACTGATATCGAACGGGAAAGTCTGACTGCCGTTCGGGGTCGTGACGATCTGTTTTTCCAGATCGATGGTCAGGCGGTAGCCCGGGAAAGCCTTGACTTCATTGAACAGGTGATCGACCTGCTGCTCGGACAAGACGATAGGCAACAAGCCGTTCTTGTAGCAGTTATTGAAGAAGATGTCGGCGAAGCTCGGCGCGATCACGGCGCGGAAACCGAACTGATCCAGCGCCCATGGCGCGTGTTCGCGCGAGGAGCCGCAGCCGAAATTCTTGCGCGCCAGCAGCACCGATGCGCCTTGGTAGCGTGCCTGATTCAGCACGAAATCCGGATTGAGCGGCCGATGGGTGTTGTCCATGCCGGGTTCGCCATGATCCAGATAACGCCATTCGTCGAACAGGTTGGGGCCGAAGCCGCTGCGCTTGATCGACTTCAGGAATTGCTTGGGAATGATGGCATCGGTATCGACATTGGCGCGATCAAGTGGAGCAACCAAGCCGTCGTGGACGATAAATTTATTCATGACATGTTGCGATCAAGGCTGGACGATTGGGCTTGCTGCTGCCTCACATGCGTTGGGAGCGATGACCGGCTTCCTATTTAATCTCGTAAATCAATCAAGTAATTCGATCGGGCAAATCGGGGCATTCGAATCACGCAAAACAACTTGCCTCGGACTTTGAAAACGGGCCGACCGGCATCGCCGGATCAGACCCGCCCCGCATCGAATTGCTGATCGCTGCTTACTTGTTGCGATCAGACGAACTTTGCATCTTTTCGCCGACGTGTTCCACATCCTTGCCGAAACCGTTCACGGTATTGCAGCCCGCCAGCACAGTGACGGATGCGATCAGCAGAAACAGAGCAGTGATTTTTTTCATATTTTCCCTCTTCGATTACAAAGAACGCACATCAACGAAATGTCCTGCGATACCTGCCGCAGCAGCCATCGCCGGACTGACCAAATGAGTACGGCCGCCGGCGCCCTGGCGACCTTCGAAATTACGGTTGGAGGTCGATGCGCAACGCTCGCCCGGCTCCAGACGGTCGGCATTCATGGCCAGACACATTGAGCAACCCGGCTCCCGCCATTCGAAACCGGCATCCTTGAAAATGCGATCCAGACCTTCGCGTTCAGCCTGTTCCTTGACCAGGCCGGAGCCAGGCACCACCATCGCCAGCTTGACATTGGAGGCGCGGAACTTGCCGCGCACCACGGCTGCCGCTTCGCGCAGATCTTCGATGCGCGAATTGGTGCAGGAACCGATAAACACCTTGTCGATACGGATATCTTCGATCGGCGTGTTGGGCTTCAGGGCCATGTAAGCCAGCGCCTTTTCCATGCCGTCGCGCTTGGTCGCGTCTTTTTCCTTGTCCGGATCGGGAATGCGGCTGTCCACCGACACCACCATCTCGGGCGAAGTACCCCAGGTCACCTGCGGCTTGACTTCGCTGGCATTGAGCGTGACCACCAGGTCGAACTTGGCGCCGACGTCGGTATGCAGCGTGCGCCAATACGTGACGGCGCGCTCCCAGTGCGGGCCGGAAGGCGAATAAGGGCGACCCTTCAGATAATTCATGGTGGTGTCGTCAAACGCCACCATACCGGCGCGAGCGCCCGCTTCGATCGCCATGTTGCAGACCGTCATGCGGCCTTCCATGGACAGCGAACGGATCGCCGAACCGGCAAATTCGATGGCATAACCGGTGCCGCCTGCGGTACCGATCTTGCCGATCACGGCCAGCACGATGTCCTTGGCGGTGACGCCGGTCGGCAGTGCGCCGTCGACCTGCACCAGCATTGCCTTGGATTTGCGCGCCAGCAGCGTTTGCGTGGCCAGCACGTGTTCGACTTCGGAGGTGCCGATGCCGTGTGCCAGCGCAGCGAAAGCACCGTGTGTGGAAGTGTGGGAATCACCGCAGACCACGGTCATGCCGGGCAGGGTCGCGCCCTGCTCAGGCCCGATCACGTGCACGATGCCCTGGCGCTTGTCGTTCATGCCGAAATAGGTCAGACCGTATTCCTTGGCGTTGGCGTCCAGCGTTTCAACCTGCAGGCGGGAAATCGGATCGGCAATGCCGTTGGCGCGATCAGTGGTCGGCACATTGTGATCGGCGACGACCAGATTGGCGGCGTTACGCCATGGTTGACGTCCGGCTAGCTTGAGGCCTTCGAAGGCTTGCGGGCTGGTCACCTCGTGGAGCAGATGGCGGTCGATATACAGAGTGGCGGTGCCGTCATCTTCTGTATGAACGACATGCGACTCCCAGAGTTTGTCGTAAAGCGTCTTGAACATGATTGCAATCGTGTGCAGGAGGGGCACTGGTCGTTGAAAATAGCATTTGATTATGCCATAAAGCGCCGCGCCTTATGTGGCCTCCGGCATTTTCCGCTGCGCAGCAACAACGGCCAGAAATGCTGCGAAGCACCAAAAAAAACGCAGAAGAAAACGAGTGTCGCTTCAAACCCGGTATTTTTTGACTCTAGACTGACAACGCTTTATTGCAATGCCGCCGGCCATTTCCGCTGCTGCATTGGCAAGGCCGGGCAGGTCCCTTGGCCGCATACGCCCGCCCGTCCGTCTACAGCTCAGCGCGTCTGCCTGGTTTGCTGATAAAGCGGCTGCACGCGCTCTGCGTATACGGTGAGATCGCTGATGCGGTCGGCGCTCGACGGGTGAGTCGACATGAACTTCATCGGCTCGGCCCCGCCGATCTTGGCCATTTTCTGCCACAGCGTGATCGCCGCCTTCGGATCGTAGCCGGCGCGCGCCGCCAGTTCCACGCCGATGCGGTCGGCCTCGGTCTCATGCGAGCGCGAGTTCGGCAAGCCCATCAAGCCCATATAGGCATATTGCGCGCCCTGCTTGCCCAGATCGCCTATCCCCAGCAAAGAAGAGCCGATGGAAATCGCCGAACCTGCAACCGCCTGCTCGGAAGCGCGTTCGCGCGCATGTTCACGCAAGGCGTGGGCAATTTCATGTCCCATCACGGCCGCCAGTTCATCGTCGGTAATCTTCAGCTTGTCGATCAGACCGGAGTAGACCGCGATCTTGCCGCCCGGCATGCACCAGGCATTGGCTTCGTCCGAGGTGATCACGTTGACTTCCCAGTTCCACTTGAGCGCATCGGGACGGAACACGCCGGTCTGCGGAATCAGGCGATTGGCGATGGCGCGCACGCGCTGCACCTGCGCCGCATTGCGATTCAGATTGCCCTTGGCTTTTTGTTCATTGAGCAACTGCACATATTCCTTGTCGGCGGCCGCATTCATTTCCTGCGAACTCACCAGCATCTGCTGCTTGCGATCGATGCCGACCGCGCCGCCTTGTGTGGTCTGCACCGTTTCGCAGGCAACCAGACTGCCCAAGGCAAGAACCATGAGCGTCTGTTTGAAAATTGTTGTGCCGCGTGCCATACCCACCTCCATATTCGTGTTTGAAATTATTCGAGAAGTGCGTCGCCATGAAAGCATGAAACATCATTCGCATTCAAGCTGCGCCGCTTTTTCCAGCAGCGTATGACCAAGCGATCGCGGCATGGTTCGCACGAAAAAAAGCCGTTGCGTCGAAATATCGATGCAACGGCTCGCTTTTTCCTTACAAGTCACTTGAATCTGCATTCCGCAATACCAAGCGCGCCGCAGAAATCAGACTTGCTCAGCGCGTCAGCGAATCTGCGGCGTGTCCACCCTGACGTCGCCGCATTGGGCGCGATGACGTAGCGCGTGATCCATCAGCACCAGCGCCAGCATGGCTTCCGCAATCGGCGTGGCGCGGATGCCGACGCAAGGATCGTGACGTCCGAAGGTTTCGACTTCCGTCGAATTCCCGGCCTTGTCGATCGAGGGACGCGGCGAGCGGATGCTTGACGTCGGCTTGATGGCGATCGAAGCAGTGATGTCTTGCCCGGTCGAAATACCGCCCAGCACGCCGCCGGCATTGTTGCCGACAAAACCCGTCGGCGTCAGCGCATCGCCGTGCTCGGTGCCCTTCTGCGCCACCGACTTGAAGCCGGCACCGATTTCCACGCCCTTGACGGCGTTGATTCCCATCAAGGCATAGGCGATTTCGGCGTCGAGCTTGTCGTAAATCGGTTCGCCCAGCCCGACCGGCACGTTCTGCGCAATCACATCGATGCGCGCGCCGCAGGAATCACCGTCCTTGCGCAGCGCATCCATATAGTCTTCCAGCTGAGGAATGATGCTGGCATTGGCGGCAAAGAACGGGTTCTCACGCACATGCTCCCAGGACTCGAAGGGAATCGCGATGTCGCCGAGCTGGCTCATGCAGCCCTTGAACGTAGTGCCGAATTTTTCGAACAGCCATTTCTTGGCGACTGCCGCAGCGCCGACCACCGGCGCTGTCAGACGCGCCGAGGAACGGCCGCCGCCGCGCGGATCGCGAATGCCGTATTTATGCCAATAGGTGTAATCGGCGTGACCGGGACGGAAAGTCTCCAGCAGATTGCCATAGTCCTTGCTGCGCTGATCCTGATTGCGGATCAGCAGCGCAATCGGCGTGCCGGTGGTTTTACCTTCGAACACGCCCGACAGAATTTCGACCGTGTCCGGCTCCTGGCGCTGCGTCACGTGACGCGAAGTACCGGGCTTGCGGCGATCCAGCTCAGGCTGGATGTCGGCTTCCGACAGGCTCATGCCCGGTGGGCAGCCGTCGATCACGCAGCCGATGGCCGGGCCGTGGGATTCGCCGAAGGTCGTAACGGTAAATAAAGTGCCGAAGGTATTGCCGGACATGGTCGATTCGCTGAAAAACGGGGAAAGACCGTGATTCTATCAGCCCCTCCCCGCCGGCACCATGCAGCATGTCATGAAGCAGTGCTCTTACAAGGGCGCTGCGACGCACTTATTTCCGGCTTGATGCCTGCCTACTTCCAGTGCCCGCGCAGGCTTTGCACCCGCTCCTGCAGCAATTCGGGCGTGACCTGCGCGGCCGGAATTTCCTCGCCGACCGCCAGTTCCAGCCGCGAAAACGGACCTCGCCGGAAACCGCGATGGAAGGGATTGGTCTTGTCGCGCGTCAGCAAACTGCCCCACAGACCGCGCAAGGCCAGCGGGATCACCGGCACCGGCGAACGCTCGATGATTTTCTTGACGCCGCTCTTGAAGGGATTCATTTCGCCGTTGGTCGTCAGCTTGCCTTCCGGGAAGATGCAAACCAGATCGCCCTCATGCAGCGCCTGAGCGATATCGACGTAAGCCTTTTCCATCAGCCATGGATCTTCCTTGGCCGGCGCAATCGGAATCGCCTTGGCGGTGCGAAACACCCAGGACAGCACCGGTATCTTGAAGATGCGGTGATCCATCACGAAGCGGATCGGACGCGGGCTAGCCGCCATGATCACGATCGCGTCGACGTAGCTGACGTGATTGCAGACCAGCACTGCCGCACCCTGGGCGGGAATCGCCTCGCCATTGATCACACGCACGCGGTGAATGGTGTGGATCAGAATCCAGGCCAGGAAGCGCATCAAAAATTCCGGCACCAGCGAGAAGATATACAGCGCCACCACCGCATTCAGGATGGCCGTGGTCAGGAAGATTTCCGGAATCGTGAAACCGGAGCGCAGCAACACCATCGCCACCAGCGCCGCCACCACCATGAACAGCGAATTCATGATGTTCATGCCGGCGATGGTGCGCGAAACGTGAGCCGGATCGCAACGGGTCTGAATCAGCGCGAACAGCGGCACGATGTACAGGCCGCCGAACACGCCGATGGCGATGCAGTCGATCAGAATGCGCCAGCTGCCCGACTGCGCCAGAAAGCCGGCCAGATCAAGCGACGTGGTCAGCGCCGTACCGCCATAGGCGACGCTGGCGAAATACAACTCCAGCCCGAACACCGACAGACCGATGGAGCCGAACGGCACCAGACCGATTTCCACCTTGTGTCCGGAGAGCCTTTCGCACAGCAGCGAACCGGCGCCGATGCCGACTGAAAACACCGCCAGCAGCAGCACGAATACACTGTGATCGCCATGCAGATAATTCTTCGCGTACAGCGGGAATTGCGCCAGCATGATGGCGCCGTAGAACCAGAACCAGGAATTGCCCAGCAGCGACAGAAACACAGGACGATTGCGGCGCGAGAAACCGAGATTGCGCACGGTCTCGGTGAAGGGATTCCAGTTGATCTTCAGCTCAGGCGCCGGCGCCGGCGACTTCGGAATGGCCAGACTGGCCAGCCAGCCCAGCACCGCGATCGCCAGGGTCGCGCCAGCCACCAGCTGCAAACCCCAGGTCTTTTGCACCACCAGCACCGCCCCCAGAATCTCGCCGAGCAGAATGCCGACAAAGGTGCCCATTTCGATCACGCCATTGCCGCCCACCAATTCTTCGCGCTTGAGCTGCTGCGGCAGATAGGCATATTTGACCGGGCCGAAAATCGTTGAATGAATGCCCATGCCGACCACCGCCGCCACCAGCAGCCACAGATGATGCGTCATCCAGCCGAAGGCGGCGATAGCCATGATGGCGATTTCCAGCAACTTGACGTAGCGCGCGACACGGCCTTTTTCCAGCTTGTCGGCGAGCTGCCCGGCGGTGGCTGAAAACAGGAAGAACGGCAGGATGAACAAACCCGGAATCAGGTTGTTGAGCAGACCGGTGTCCATGGTGGTCCAGCTCAGCGCGTCGTAGGTCAGAATCGTCAGCAGCGCGGTCTTGAAAACGTTGTCGTTGAGTGCGCCCAGAAACTGGGTCCAGAAAAAGGGAGCAAAACGACGTTGGGCAAGCAGGGCAAACTGATTGTTCTTGCGCATGGAAGATTCAGAGTGGGTGAGAAAAACAGGCGCTGCCGCAGGACATTGCGACAACCCAATAAAAAACCGTTCACAAAGGAACGGTTTGCATTGTATTTCAACTTCAGCGAGCCGGGCCGTGGGCGCACCAGATGCCGACCTCCGCCCAAACGAAAACCGGATCGATTCCGTCGATCCGGCTCAATCACTGAGCCCAAGGGCCGGGCTCAGATCAGCTATTTCAGCTCAGGTATTGCTTAGGTATTGTTTTCTTCGTGCTCGGCCGGCCAGTCGCGAATGTAGGCTTTCAGCATCTTGTTCTCGAAGCCTTGCGCATCCAGCACGGCTTTGGCGACGTCGTAAAACGACATCACGCCCAGCAGCGTGCGGGCATCCATCACCGGCATGTAGCGCGTGTGCTTTTCCAGCATGATGCGGCGCACTTCGTTGAGGTCGGTGTCCGGCGTGACGGTAATCGGGGAATCGTCCATGTGCTTGCGCACGGTGCTGCCGTCCAGTGAACCGCCGCTCTTGTGCAAGGTATTCAACACTTCGCGGAAAGTCAGCATGCCGACCAGTTCGCCGTATTCCATCACGACCAGCGAACCGATATCTTTTTCCGCCATGGCCGCCACCGCTTCCACAATCGGCGTTTCCGGCGTCACGGTGAACAGGATATTGCCTTTGACCTTGAGGATTTCAGAGACTTTCATGATGTCATCCTAAATTATTGTGCTATCTGGACTTTAGCCGATGCCTTGCGAAAAATCCAATTTCGCTCTATGCGGCGGCGTGGGAATACATGGTACGAGCATTGCGGCCGTTTGGGCAACCGCAAAAGGGGTCTGTACAAAGTATTTCATTGAATAGCGCATGGTTTGCGACTAGGCTGAAGCATGCTCATCCAACGGGAGCCGACCATGCCTACCGTCTTGCATCAGCGGAAACACACGCGCTTCGCCGAGTTCTATCCTGCCTATCTGAGCGAACACTCGCATCGAAAGTCGCGCCAGCTGCACTTCCTCGGTTCCACCCTCGCGCTGCTGTGTCTGATCATGCTGATGCTCACGCACAGCCTGTGGTGGCTGCTGGCGGCGCTGATCTGCGGTTACGGTCTGGCCTGGAGCGGCCATTACGTCTACGAGAAAAATCGCCCGACCAGTCTGCGCCATCCGGTCTACTCGTTCATCGGCGACTGGGTGATGTACTGGCAGATGCTGACCGGGCAGATTTCGTTCTGATTGTTTTACCCTGCGCACTGCACATCCGTTTGCAGCGCAGCATTCCCCTTCAGCGCGGCCAGCGAAAGGCTTTGGCCGGATGCGGACGCGCCGCTGCTGATTCAAGCTGATCCGCCTTCTCTTCATTTTTCTCAGGCAGGTTCTGCTGCAGCAAAGTCTGCGAGCGTGGCGCCGGCATCATCGCTACGGCCGGACGCAAAGAGGCGTCCAGGCTGTCACCGCCCTGCCGCTGCGCTTCAAAATAATCCGACAGCGATTGCCCCAGTACGCCATTGATCGCCGCCTCGACACTGTCGGCCAGTTGCCGTTCTTCGCCTGCATCCACATGCAGCGGATCAAAGACGAACAGGCGATAGACGTCCGACAGCTTCAATACATCCGGATTGCTGACCAGCGTCCAGCGATCCAGACCGTCTTCGTTACTGCGGCCCCAGGCGGATTTCTTTTTGGGCGCGTCGGCCTTGATCGAACCGACCCAGCCGCACTCCAGCATCTTCTGCAGCAAGGTCTGCACTTCATCCAGTCCCAGCTTGGTTTCGAATCGCAAAGTACCGATATCAACCACCGATGAATCGCCGCCCGCGCGCGCGCGATACAAATGCTTGAGCACCTGCATGGCGTCGATGAATTCGCTGCCCGGCGAGGCCACATGCCACCAGCGCTCATAGCGCACCACCGGCAAGGCAGCCGCCAGCAAGGCCCCGAGCAAGGTAATCATCCACAGCATGTAGATCCACACCAAAAAGATCGGCAGCGCCGCGACGGCGCCGTACACCATGGTGTAGGTCGGGAATTTCAGGATGTAGACGGCGAACAGGCGCTTGGCGATTTCCACGCCGACGCCGGCCAGCAGACCGCCCGCCAGCGCATCGCGCCAATCCACCGACTGGCTCGGCACCGCGCTGTACATGAAGGTGAACACGGCGGTGGTCAGCAGCACCGACACCAGCGTGTAAAAGGTCGCGCCCAGCCACGGCAGGCTATTGACCGCGCCGCTGGTGGCGCCCGAGATATAAGAAGTCACACTGATGGAAACGCCGATCAGCAGCGGGCCCAGCGTAATGATGGCCCAGTACACCAGCACCCGCTGCAGCAGCGGGCGCGAATTCTTGATGCGCCAGATCTGATTGAACACGCGCTCGATGGTCGCCATGGTCATCACCGACGTGAACACCAGCGCGATACCGCCGACCGCCGACAAGCGCGCCGACTTCGAGGCGAACTGATTGAGCGAATTGAGGATGGTGTTGGCGACGCCCTTGGGCATCAGGTTCTGGACAAAGTAAGCTTCCAGCGCCGCGCGAAACGTACCGAACAGCGGAAATGCGGTGAAGATGGCCAGCGCGATGGTCAGCATCGGCACCAGCGAGAGGATGGTGGTGAACGTCAGACTGCCAGCCACTTGCGGCAGGCGGTCCTCGCCCAGCCGGCGCCCGGCGAAGCGCAGCAGGTCGCGCAACTGTTGACGGTTCAATCCGCGCATATGCGTCACTGAAAATTTGAAAGAAGACATGCAGACAGCCTGAAACAAAAGACAGCCTGTGAAGACTGTCGCGGATTTTTGCCGCTTGCCTGACGCGCTGGCGCGAGAGATCCGGCGAAAATACCGTTAAACCATACGAATTCATCTCATCCTGCGTGCGATCCGGGCAAGACAATGTCACTTACCAAAGCCGACGCAGATGATTTCCACACTAGTCGCGCATCGTCTTTTTCAACGATGTGCTGCGAATATGCTTTGAACTTACATCGAACCTTCTCGAAATTTCGAGGTAAGCCGCGATGTGACAGCCCGGATTATCGCCCAAGCAGGAACAAAACTCTACGCCGGCGCGGGCGCAGTCGCAATTCCGCCTCAATACGCCCAATCCCGCCGTGATATCGGCCAGCGCCCGGCAGCTCCGCGGCCCTCGCTCTCAATCTTGATTGCAGGAGGCGATAAAGCCGTCTTTTTCGCTGCAGAGCAACATCCGAAACGCCAATATAATAAAGCTCATGAACTCCGCTCAATCTCCCCGTTCCACTATCGACAGCCCCACCACAATTCTGGTGCTTTATTACTCGCGCCACGGTTCCACCCGCAAGCTCGCCGAACTGATCGCCCAGGGCGTGGAAAGCGTCAGCGGCTGCGACGCCCGCCTGCGCACGGTGCCGGCGGTATCGACCGTGACCGAAGCGACAGCGCCGGAGATCCCGGCCGATGGTGCGCCTTACGTCGAAGCCGCCGATCTGGAGCAATGCCACGGCCTGGCGCTGGGTTCGCCGACCCGCTTCGGCAACATGGCCGCCGCCATGAAATATTTCTGGGATGGCACCGCCCCGCAATGGCTGTCCGGCAGCCTGTCGGGCAAACCTGCCAGCGTGTTCACATCGACCGGCAGCATGCACGGCGGTCAGGAGTCGACCCTGCTGTCGATGATGATCCCGCTGCTGCATCACGGCATGCTGCTGCTCGGCCTGCCCTATACCCATCCGCAACTGATGAATACCAGCAGTGGCGGCTCGCCTTACGGCGCCAGCCACTGGTCGGGCGTCAACGGCAACCAGCCGCTGTCCGACGATTCGCGCACCCTGGCCATCGCGCTGGGCAAACGGCTGGCTGAAACGGCACAGACCCTACGGAGATAAGCATGCAAAACCGCGCCCGCATTTTTCATCTGGTCGCCGCCGCCAGCCTGATCGCGCTGATCCTGCTGTGCGTGGCCTGGGAACTGATACTGGCGCCGCTGCGACCGGGCGGTTCCTGGATGGTGCTCAAGGTGATTCCGCTGCTGCTGCCCTTGCGCGGCGTGCTCAAGCGCGACGTCTACACCATGCAATGGTCGTCCATGCTGATTCTGGCCTATCTGGCCGAAGGGCTGGTGCGCGCCACCAGCGACCACGGCTCGACCTCGATCATGCTGGGCTGGGCCGAAGTGGCGCTGAGCTGCATTTATTTCTTCTGCGCCATTCTGTATCTGCATCCTTTCAAGAAAGCCGCCAAGGAGCTGGCGCGCCGCGCCATTCAAAAGGCGTCGCAATAAGCAACAAAGCAAACTGAGCCATCAGGCCGAACCGGTCTGATGGCGCTTCCCATTCCTGCCCATAGACATCACTCATCAGCCGCCCCATGGAAGAATTCCTGCAAGCCTGCCGCGCCGTGCTCGGCGCTCAGCATGTATTGACCGACGCCGCCGATCTGAGCGGCTATCTGACCGATCAGCGCGGCCGCTATACCGGCAAATCGCCGGCAGTGCTGCGCCCGGCCGATACCGGGCAGGTCGCGGGCTTGCTCAAGCTCTGCGATCAGTATCGCGTGCCGCTGGTGCCGCAAGGCGGCAATACCGGGCTGGTGCTGGGCAGCGTGCCCGATCAGCAAGGCAATGCAGTGGTGCTGTCCTTGAAGCGCATGAATCGCGTGCGCGCGGTCGACCCCGTGAACAATACGATGTCGGTGGAAGCCGGCTGTATTCTGCAGCACATCCAGCAGGAAGCGGCTGCGCAGCGGCGTCTGTTTCCGCTGTCACTGGCGGCCGAAGGCAGTTGCACCATCGGCGGCAATCTCTCGACCAATGCCGGCGGCACCGGCGTGCTGCGCTATGGCAATACGCGCGAACTCTGTCTGGGACTGGAAGTAGTGACCGCGCAGGGAGAGATCATGAGCAGCCTGCGCGGCCTGCGCAAAGACAATACCGGTTACGATCTGCGCGACCTGTTCATCGGCGCGGAAGGCACGCTGGGCGTGATCACCGCCGCAGTCCTCAAACTTTATCCTCAGCCGCGCGCGCAAGTCACGGCGCTGGCGGCGCTGCAAACACCGGCACAGGCGCTGCAATTGCTGAGTCTGGCGCAAGACCGCTGCGGCCCGGCGCTGACCGCCTTCGAGCTGATGTCGGATTTCTGCCTGCAACTGGTGTTCAAGCATTTTCAGGATCAGCGCATGCCCTTCGGCACTTCGCATCCGCAGTATGTGCTGCTGGAACTGTCGGACAGCGAATCGGAAGAGCACGCGCGCGCGATCTTCGAAGAAGTCATTGGCAATGCGCTGGAGCAAGGCATCATCGACGACGCCGTGATCGCGGCATCGATGGCGCAGTCGAAAGCGCTGTGGCAACTGCGCGAAAACATTTCCATGGCGCAGGCGCACGAAGGCAAGAACATCAAGCACGACATTTCGATCCCGATTTCACGCATTGCCGAGTTCATCGAACTGACAGACAAACTGGTGCAACAGGCCGCGCCGGCCTGCCGCATGGTTACCTTCGGTCATCTGGGCGACGGCAATCTGCATTACAACGTCTCGCCGCCGCCCGGCATGCAGGACACCGATTTCATCGCGCAGCAGGCGGCCATCAATCTGGTGGTGCATGACAGCGTCGATAATTTTGGCGGTTCGATCTCGGCAGAACACGGATTGGGCGCACTTAAACGCGAAGAAATCACGCGCTACAAATCGCCGGTCGAACTCAAGTTGATGCGCACCATCAAAAACGCCTTGGATCCGCACAATCTGATGAATCCGGGCAAGGTGATACAGGTCTGAGCCGGCCAGCTTGACTGGCGCCGGGCTTCGAATTCAAGCCGGGCAAAAAAAGGGAATGAAGCGGACAGGGAGCATGCATGCGGACCGACATCGGTCTGCATTTTTTGCCGACCTACTGAAAGTCTGCCATGCCTGTACACGCCTGCTGTTCGCTGTCCTTTACTGCGCACTTCCTCTCCAGGCCGATGCGCCTGCGCTCCCGCACGGCTGCCTCGATGCTATTGGCCTTATTGGCCCTGATCAGCTTAAGCGCGCAACACGCGAGCGAAGCCGCCATCTACAAATGCAAAAATGGCGATACGTTCAGCTACAGCGATCAGCCTTGTCTCAATGGCGAAGTACTGGCGTTGCCATCTGGTGAAAAACCAGGAGCGGCAGGCGACAAAGCTGATACACGCGCGCGCGGCCAAGCACATCTGCAACAGGAAAAAGTCCGGCTGAAGCAATTAGAGCAAGAGAAAAATGCAAGCAAGACGGCTGCGGCGCAAGAGCAAAAACGCCGGCAGCAGCAGTCGAAATCAGAGGCGGCTGCGCGCAAGAAATGCGATAGCCTGGCGCAGCGCAAACGCTGGGCGGAAGAAGATCTGGCCAGTCTGCAAGCCGGTGCAACCGCCAAAAAAGAAGCACAGATCGAGAAAGCCAGACGCAAGGCGAGACGTGCCGCCGAACTGCATCACGCCGGCTGCAGCGCCGCGCCGTAAAGGCTGCATCCTCATTCCCTGCCGATGAAAACGCCGCATTGCCGATGAGGAAAATGCGGCGTTCAAGTTTGTCCCTTTTATTGCCAGCTAACCCGGCATCGAGCGCAATGAAAAGCAGAGCGCGGTAACCCCGGCTCGGCTCATGACAGCAAAGGACGCGCCGGCGTGATATCCCGGCTGCGCGGCGCATTCATCGCCATGCCAGGCGCCGGCAGCGCCGCACCGCTCAGATTGAACACGCTGACCAGCTCGGCCAGTTTCGCCGCCTGATCCTGCAGCGATTGCGCAGCAGCCGCTGCCTGCTCCACCAGCGCCGCATTCTGCTGGGTGTTTTCATCCATCTGCGTGATGGCGCGATTCACCTCTTCGATGCCGCTGCTCTGCTCCTGGCTGGCCGCCGTGATTTCGCCCATCACGTCGGTCACGCGGCGCACGCTGCCGACCACTTCCTGCATGGTCACGCCGGCCTGCTCGACCAGCTTGCTGCCGACGCCGACCTTTTCCACCGAATCGTCGATCAGGGATTTGATCTCTTTGGCGGCAGCCGCCGAACGCTGCGCCAGCGAGCGCACTTCCGACGCCACCACCGCAAAACCGCGGCCCTGCTCGCCGGCGCGCGCCGCTTCCACCGCGGCATTCAGCGCCAGGATGTTGGTCTGGAAGGCGATGCCATCGATCACGCTGATGATGTCCACGATCTTGCGCGAAGATTCATTGATCGAGCTCATGGTCTGCACCACCTGATTGACCACCTCGCCGCCCTGCACCGCGACTTCGGACGCCGACGCCGCCAGCTGATTGGCTTGCTTGGCATTGTCGGCATTCTGCTTGACGGTGGAGGTCAGCTGTTCCATCGCCGAGGCGGTTTCTTCCAGCGCGCCGGCCTGTTGCTCGGTGCGCGACGACAAATCCAGATTGCCGCTGGCGATCTGCGATGAGGCGGTGGCGATGGTGTCGGTACCCAGCCGCACATTGCTGACAATGTTGCGCAGATTGGTATTCATGTCTTGCAGCGAACCCAGCAATTGCCCGGCCTCATCCTTGCTGCGCGGCTTGGATTCCGTCGTCAGATCGCCCGCCGCCACGCGCCGCGAGATCTTGACGGCGACGTTGAGCGGCCGCGTGATGCTGATCGTCAGAAACCAGGCACAGGCCACGCCGAAGGACAGCATCAGCGCCTCCAGCACGCCGAGCGTGATGGCGCTTTCGTGCGCGATCTCGGCGTTTCTCTTGCTCAGTTCATCCAGAGTCTTGCGCTGCACCATCATCAGCGCTTCAACCCCTTCCTGATAGGCGCGCGCCGCCGGCACGTAATCCTTTTCCAGCGCCACGTTGATCATGTCCTGATCCGGGCTGTCCTTGGCCTTTTCCTTGTAGATGACGTCACGCGTCGACAGGTATTGCTTGCGCAGGCCGGCTATCTTGTCGAACAACTGCTTTTCGTCCTCCGAGACCAGCAGCTCCTGAATCTTCTTTTGCAATTCACTGGAAACGCGGGTGGCCTCGTCGGTTTCAGGCTTGAAGAAGGCCGACAAGGACTTGTCGCTGCTCTTGGCGACGGCGGTGGCGCGCCGGATGCCCGCATAGGTATTGCGATACCAGTCGGAAATGAAACGCTCCTTGGCAATCGGCTTTTCCATCATGGTTTGCGTCGCTTGCGACAGACTCTGCAAGCGCCAGACGCCAATACCGGTAATCAGCGCAGACAAGCCCAATATCACTGCAAAGCCAAGCGCCAATCGCTTGCCGATCTTCATGTTGGTGATGATGTTCATTTCCCCTCCCACGGTTTATATGCAAATATTTCTGATGCGTGCTGCTTTTCTTGTTGCCGCCGCCATTGTCCTTTCCGACACGACGCGACACGTCTCGATGCGGACGTTGCCATCGCTCGCTGCGGCCGGCATATTTATTAGCATTCAGCCATCCATCTTGCCTCAGTCCCACAGCGCTCATAGGCCGAACAGCAGCGCACAGGCACGCCAGTTTTTTGGATGGATAAGCGCATACCGATACCCATGAGAATGATGAGAGACGGGAATACCGGCGAAAGATTTCCGGCGAAAAACAAAGGGGCAAAAACTGCAATGGCGGGATTAAATCCGGACAAGCGAAGGAGAGGAAAAAAGCACCGGACAAAGAGCGAAATAAAAAATGGCATTGCCGGACGACAATGCCATCTATCGCCTGCAAGGCGAGGCCCTTGATGAATCAGGCCCGCTTGCCCTGCGGATAATCTGCGGTCAGCGCCGTCATGAATTGATCGGCCGGCACCGGCCGCCCCATCAGATAACCTTGCAGCGCGTCGCAACCGACCGAGGTCAGGAAGTCTTGCTGCAATTGTGTCTCCACGCCTTCCGCGACGATGCGCAGGTTCAGCGTGCGGCCCAGCGCCACGATGGCCGAGACGATGGCAGCGTCTTCCGTGCCATGCGTCAGATCACGCACGAAGCCGCGATCGATCTTCAGCTCATTGGCCGGCAGGCGTTTCAGATACAGCAGGCTGGAGTAGCCCGTGCCAAAGTCGTCGATGGAAATATCCACGCCCAGATCGGAGATCTTTTGCAGAGTCTCCATGCTGGTGGCGGTGTCGTGCATGGCGGTTGATTCGGTCACTTCCAGCGTCAGGCATTGCGCCGGCAAACGATGGCGCAGCAGCGTTGCTCTGACCACATCGATCAGGCCGTCGTGGGCAAATTGCAAAGCCGACAGATTGACCGCCATCTTCCATTTCGAATGCCCTTGCTCATACCAGACGCGCATCTGGCGGCAGGCCTCGTCCAGCACCCATTCGCCGATCGGCACGATCAGGCCGGAGCGTTCGGCCAGGCCGATGAAGTCATCCGGACCGATCAGGCCGCGCACCGGATGTTGCCAGCGCAGCAAGGCTTCGGCCCCCAGTACATTGCCGTCGGGCGAGCTGAACTTGGGTTGATAGACGAGGCTGAATTCCTTGCGCTGCAGCGCCCCGCGCAAGTCCTGCAAGAGCTGCAACTGATTGCGCGCGTTGGCATTCATCGAGGCTTCAAAGAAGTGATAGCCGTTGCGGCCGCTGCGTTTGGTGTGATACATCGCGGCGTCGGCGTTGATCACCAGATCGTGGCGCGTCTTGCCGTCTTCCGGATAGATGGCGATGCCGACGCTGGCCGAGACGCGCAATTCATTTCTTTCGATGACGAAGGGTTCGTTGACGGTCTCCACCAGCTTGGCGGCGATAGACATGGCGTCGTCCGGCTCCTTGAGTTCCATCAGCATCACGAATTCATCGCCGCCCAGACGCGCCACCGTGTCGTGCGCACGCATCACCTGCGCCAGCCGTTTGGCCACGTGCACCAGCAGCATGTCGCCGATGTGATGGCCGAGCGAATCGTTGATGGTCTTGAAGCCGTCCAGATCCATGAACATCAGCGCAAAGTGGCCCTGCTCGCGTGCGGCCTTGTGAATCGCCTGCGTCAGACGATCTTCCAGCAGGGTGCGATTGGGCAGTTTGGTCAGATGGTCATGCAAGACCATCTGCGTCAGCTCTTCATTGGCTTCGGCCAGCGAACGCGCCAGTTTGGCGGTGCGCGATTCGAGCCGGGCATCAAGCACCGAGGTCAGCAAGGCAATGGTCAGCACCGACAGCGTGACGATCACGATCAGCACTGCCAGCCAGCCCGGGCCGACGCCTTCGCGTACCGCCGTGCAGACGCTGCCGGCCGGGAAATTGGCCGCCGCCATACCGGTGTAGTGCATGCCGACGATGGCAATCCCCATGACCACCGCAGCGCCACAGCGCGCAGCTTTTACGTGAGGCGTGTTCTTGCGCAGACGGAAGGCAATCCACAAGGCGGCGCAAGAGGCGCTGATGGCAATTGCCACCGAAGCGGCAAACAGCACTCTGTCGTATTCAATGCCGGGCGCCATGCGCATCGCGGCCATGCCGGTGTAGTGCATGGCGGCAATGCCGACGCCCATCAGCAAGGCGCTGTTGAAGAGGCGCCGCAAGGGCAATACCGGCTGGCTGACAATCCACAATGCGAAGCCGGACACCGCCATCGCGATCAGCAAGGACAAGCCGGTCAGCCAGAGGTCGTAACCCAGAGCAATCGGCAGACGGAACGCCAGCATGCCGACGAAATGCATGGACCAGATACCGATGCCCATCGCCACCGCGCCGCCGGCCAGCCACCAACGCGCCGCGCCGGACTGAGCCTGGCGTGCGTTGTTGACACGCTCGGCCATATCCAGCGCCGTATAAGAGGCGAGGATTGCGACCAATATGGATACGACAACCAGTAAATTGTCGTAAGAGGCGGTGAGCATGATGGCGCTATTTAGAAGGAAAAGATTGTTTTTATTGAATCAATTTGCGTTAAGTGGCGGGAAACTTACCATATTCAATATGAAAATTATTTCCCAGCGCCCCAAAATTGTCTTTAGGGAAATTCCTTACCTTGCAATACAACAGCGCCCTCAGGCAACTTTATGCGCCGGAACTGATCTGTATCTGGTGCGATTTGCAGCGCTGTATTCCGGGCCGTGGGGTAGACGCGATGTTCCGGGTATCTCATAGGAACCTGCGGACAATCGGCGAAGCCGGAAATCCTGGAAATGCTGGAAATGCTGGAAATACACATAAAAATTATGCGCAACTGCACAGAATAAGCAAGGTATTGCACAATGCACCGGCCTGCGCAAAGCACTGATACACCGATGCGCGCATGATACCCAATTGCCAGAACCGTGCAGGAAAGCGCCTTGATCAATTGTTATCGGCTGATTTCAACTCCAACTTTATAAAGAAAATATGCGCCGCGCCTTCTCTCTTTCAGCCCCGACGCCGGGCAGCAAGTCTCCAGCAAGTTCTGCACTCCCCCATTCTTTCCCTGAAATCCACCCAAGCCGTCACGCTTGCAGACAGCGCCATCGCATGCGAGGCCTGTCGCTGAGTCTGGCGCTGGCCGGGGTGCTGGGAAGTCTGAGCCTGGGCGCCAGCAGCTACGCCGAAGCCGGAGTTTCCATGCTACAGCCGCCCAAGCGCATCGATGCCACCAAACCGCTGACGCTGACCTTGCTGGTCAGCGAAGATGAACAGGCGCAGCACACGTATCAGTTGCCCGAGACGATTCTGGTGGCGGCCTCGGCCGACATGATCCCGCCGGTGCAGATCACGCTCACGCGCGACGCCGCCAGTGAAAGCGAGATCAGTTTGAAGAAGGGCGAGTTCCGCAAGGTGGCCTATCGCGGCACGCTGCCCGAACGGTTGCGCGGCATGGTGCGTATCGAACCCATCGGCCTGGATGCCTCGCCGATTCTGGTGGCGGTGATCCGCCCCGACGCCAACATGCCGCCGCTGGCGACAGCCCCCGATCTGCTGAATGCGCCGCTGGCCGATTCGTCCAGCAAGACCGCGCCGGTGGCGCCGGGCGCTTCGGTGGTGACGCCCGGCTCGAATGCCATCAGCAGCGCCAGCGCGCCAGCCGCCGAAGACCTGTTCAATGCTTCGCGCCTGTCCTTCAACGAGCCCATGTATTTCTCGGTCGGCAACAGCGGCGGCAATCGCAACGCCAAGTTCCAGCTGAGCTTCAAGTACCGCCTGTTCCTGCCGCAGGACCCTCGCTCGCGCGGCTTCCTCGACAATCTGTATCTGGGTTACACACAATTTTCGCTGTGGGATCTGAGCGCGCCGTCGGCACCGTTCCGCGATACCAACTATCGCCCCAGCGTGTACTACTTCCTGCCGGATCTGGGCATTCAGAACAGCGTGATCAGCCGCATGTCGATTGCCACCGGCCTGGAACATGAATCGAACGGCCGCGACGGCACCGAGTCACGCGGCGTTAACACTTACTTCGTCCAGCCCACCGTCAACTTCGGCAACCTCAACGATTATCACCTGAGCATCGCGCCCAAGGTCTACGCCTACCTCGGCCCACTGCGCGACAACCCGGACATCGCCGATTACCGCGGCCACGTCGACCTCAAGCTGGCCTTCGGCAAACCTGACGGCGTCGAATTTTCGACCATGCTGCGCAAGGGTTCGCGCAGCAACTACGGCAGCGTCGATTCGCAATTGTCGTATCCGATGTCCAAGCTGATCCCGGGCACCGCCGGCTACCTGGTAGCGAGCTATTTCTATGGCTACGGCGAGAGCATGCTGACCTACAACCAGAAGAGCACGCCGCAATTCCGCATCGGTTACGCACTGTGGCGTTGATGTCTGAGCCTGAAATCTGAAACGGCCTGACAGCCGTACCAATAAAAAAGAGCGGGATGACGATGTCGGTCATCCCGCTCTTTTCATTGGCGCCGGACATCGCCGGTACCGGGCATTCAGCTTGCCGGGGTACGCATCGTCACGAACTCTTCCGCTGCAGTCGGGTGGATGCCGATGGTGCTATCGAACTGCGCCTTGGTCGCGCCGCATTGCAGAGCGACCGCGAAACCTTGCACGATCTCGCCGGCCTCGCCGCCGACCATGTGTACGCCCAGCACCCGATCGGTCTTCCTGTCGACCACCAGTTTCATGAAGGTGCGTTCGGTATTACCGCTCAGGGTATTTTTCAGCGGCTTGAAACTGCTCTTGAAAATCGTCACTTCGCCGAAGTCCTTGCGCGCCTCTTCTTCGGTCAGACCGACCGTGCCGACATTCGGATGGCTGAATACCGCCGTCGGAATGTTCTGGTACGAGATGCTGCGCTCGTTCTTGCTGAACAGGCGCGCGGCGACCACCATGCCTTCGGCCAGAGCCACCGGAGTCAGCGCCACGCGGTCGATGACATCGCCGATGGCCAGTATCGACGGCACATTGCTGACGAAATCGGCGTCCACTTTCACTGCGCCGTTTTTCTCCAGCACGACGCCGGCGTTTTCCAGCCCCAGCTTGCCGGTATTGGCGGAGCGGCCGGTGGCAAACAACACGCATTCGGCTTCCAGCGTTTCGCCGTTGCTCAGCGTGACCTGCTTGACGGCGTCTTCGCCGGCATGGCTGGCGGCCAGCGCCTCGATGTTGGCCTTGAAGACCACGCGTATGCCCTTCTTGACCAACTCATCGGCGAGGAACACGCCGAGATCGGCATCCATGGTGCGCAGCAGTCGTTCGCCGCGATACACCAGGGTGACCTGGCTGCCGAGGCCATTGAGAATCGAGGCTAGCTCCACCGCGATGTAGCCGCCGCCCATCACCACCGCGCGCCTGGGCAGCCCTTTGAGGTGGAAGAATTCGTCCGAGCTGATGCCGAACTCCTTGCCCGGAATATCCGGCGCGCTGGGATGGCCGCCGGTAGCAATCAGAATGTGTTGAGCGGTGTAGCGCTTGCCGTTGACGCTGACGGTGTGCGCATCTTCCACCGTGGCATAGCCTTCATGGATGGCCACGCCGGCGCCGTCCAGCAATTTGCGATAGATGCCGTTGAGATGCAGGATTTCCTTGTCCTTGGCGGCGATCAGCGCAGCCCAGTCGAAGCTCGGTTTGTCCTTGAGCGTCCAGCCGTAACCGGCAGCATCGTCGAAATCTTCGTGGAAGTGCGCACTGTAAGACATCAGTTTCTTGGGGATGCAGCCGACGTTGACGCAGGTACCGCCCAGATATTTGCTTTCGGCAATCGCCACGCGCGCGCCGTATTGCGCGGCAAAGCGGCTGGCGCGCACGCCGCCGGAGCCGCCGCCTATGGTGAAAAGATCGTAATCGTATTGGCTCATTTTTTTCTCCGTATTGGGGGCGTGCTGTTGTCGTGCCGCCTGAATCAGCATCGTACAGGACTGCACAGTTTGAGGCTGGCGGCGGCGATTCAAGCCCCCGCGCTCTGTCTGCGGTTTCTGCCGTCCAGCGCACGGGTGACCAGCAACACCGGAATCAGCCCGACCGCGACGATGCTCAGCGCCGGCAACGCGGCCTCGCCGAGACGCTCATCGCGCGCCAGATTGTGGGCGATCACCGCCAGCGTGTCGGTATTGAAGGGCCGCAACAACAAGGTCGCCGGCAACTCCTTGACGACATCGACGAACACCATCAGCGCCGCCGTCGCCAGCGAACGCCATAGCAAGGGCATGTGCAACAACCAGGCGATGCGCGCGCGGCCGCTGCCAAGCATGCGCGCCGCCTCGTCAAAGCTGGGCGGAATCCGCGTGTAACCCGACTCCACCGATTGCACGGCGACGGCGGTGAAGCGCACCAGATATGCATAAATCACACCGGCCGAGCTGGCCGTCAGCAGCACCCCGGCCGAGCTGGCGGGAAAGCGTGCCTGCACCCAGGCCAGCGGCAACAAAATGCCGATCGCGATCACCGAGCCGGGAATCGCGTAGCCCATGGCAGCCAGCCGCGTCACTGCCTGCAACATCCGGCGCCGGGTGCGCGGCAGATCGCCGGCGCGCTGCGCAAGGCTCAGTCCCAGCGCCAGCACGATCGCCGCCAGCGCCGCCATGCCGCCGAAGCGGAAGCTGTTCCAGACCCAGCCAAGGTAGCGTGCTCCGTCAAACAAGGCGGTCTCGCCGACCTCTGCCGCGCTGCTCAGATAAGACATCTCGCCGGTCAGCAGCTTGAGCAGGATCAGCACCGGCAACACAAAACCCAGCAACACCGGCAAGCCGCAAACCAGCCAGGCCAGCAACACACGTCCACCCCGCAATTGCGGCAGCCGCGCTTCGGCGCCGTCATCGCCACGATAGCCGCGCACGGTGGCAAAACGCATGCGCTGCTGCTCGCGCCGCTCGACCCATAACAACAAGGCGACGAACAACAGCAGCACCGAGGCATATTGCGCTGCCGCCAGGCGATCATCCATCACCATCCAGGCCTTGTAGATACCGGTGGTGAACGTAGTGAGGCCAAAGTAGGCGCTGACGCCATAGTCGGCCAGGGTTTCCATCAATGCCAGCGCGGCGCCGGCCATCAAGGCCGGCCGCGCCAGCGGCAAGGCCACGCGCCAGATGCGGCTGCGCAGCGGCGTGCCCAGCATGCGCGCGGCTTCCATCAAATGAACGCCGCGTTCGCTGAGCGCATTGCGCGCCAGCAGATACGCATAGGGATACAACGTAAACACGAATAGAAAAATGGCGCCGGTCAACCCGCGCACATCGAAACGAAGACCGGGCATCCATCCACGCAGGGCCGTTTGCACCGGCCCGGCATATTGCAGGAAATCGGTATAGGCATACGCGCAGACGTAGGCCGGCATCGCCATCGGCAACAGCAGCGCCCAGGACAGGAAGCGCTTGCCGCGAAATTCAAACAGGCTGGTGGTCACCGCGGTACCGGCGCCGACCACGATCACCCCCAGCGTCACCAGCAGCGCGAGCCATCCCGAGGTCGCCAGATAACCCGGCAGCACAGTCTCCAATTGCTGCTGCAGGGCATCGATGCCGGCAGCGTCCAGACCTGTCCATGCGCCAAGCACGCCGAGGATGGGCAAGGCGATGAACAAGGCGAGTAGTCCGATGATGTGCATGGGCGATTTGTATCGATGATGTGATGATGCTGTTGATGGCTTGTGTCGCACAGATCACGATGACGTGCATTGCGGCGAGGTTCAGCATCCGTCGCGCGCTGTGCGGCAGAGACTGAAAACTCATCGCCACAGCCGGTAAAACAGAGTGCAGCGAAAGTCTTGGGCTACACTTGCGCGAGATGCGAATTGTAACCATTCCTGAGCGAGAGACAGCAGATTGCGCTGCCCGGATCTCAACAGATCTGCACGGCGAGCTTGGTGACTGGTGCTCAGACCCGGCGAATCATGCAATTCAGTCGCCCTCTTCCGATTCAAACGACCACGCGCTTGCGTAGTCTCCAACTTTACGGTGACCGATGTTCCTGCAAGTCGATCAAGTCAGCGTGGTGTATCCACGCAATCCGAAACCGGCGGTCGAGGCCGTCTCACTGCAAATTGCAGCAGGCCAGCTGGGTGTGCTGATCGGCCCGTCCGGCAGCGGCAAGACCAGCCTGCTGCGCGCCATCGCCGGACTGGAACAGCCGGCCGCCGGCAGCATCACGCTGGATGGCCGTCAACTGGATGGCCCCGGCGTACGCATCAGCGCCGAGCAGCGCCGCATCGGCATGGTGTTTCAGGATTTTGCACTGTTCCCGCATCTGAATATCACCGCGAATGTCGGCTTCGGTCTGCCGCATCTGAGCCGCCAGGAACGCGCGCAACGGGTAGAAGAGATGCTGGCGCTGGTCGGGCTGGAAGACGCGGGCAAGAAATTCCCGCATCAATTGTCCGGCGGCCAGCAGCAGCGCATTGCACTGGCGCGCGCGTTGGCGCCGCAACCACGCCTGCTGTTGCTGGATGAACCGTTTTCGAGTCTAGATGTGGAATTGCGGGAACGGCTGGCCGCCGATGTGCGCGAAATATTGAAACAGACACACACCACCGCCTTGATGGTGACGCACGATCAGATGGAAGCCTTTGCCATCGCCGACGTGGTCGGCGTGATGCAGCAGGCGCAGCTGGAACAATGGGATGACGCCTATTCCCTGTATCACCGCCCCGCTACCCGCTTCGTGGCCGATTTCATCGGGCATGGCGTATTTCTGCCGGGGCGACTGGTGCCGGGCAAGGGTGAGGGCGATGGCGAGAACAAGGACCATGAAAATGGCGCAGTCGCCATGGCGACCGCAATCGGCCTGCTTGATGCGCCGGCCGATACCGTGCCGCCCGGAATGCCATTGCGCTCTGGATTAGCCCAAGCGAAAAACGGCACAAAGCTGATCGAAGCACATACCCGAATGAATCAAGGCGCGCTCTACGACGTGCTGCTGAGATCCGACGACGTCGTTCACGACGATGCTTCGCCGTTCAAGGCGCGCGTCGTACGCAAATCGTTTCGGGGAGCGGAGTTTCTCTACACGCTGGCGCTGGAAGATGGTCAGCAAGTGCTGTCGCTGGTGCCTTCGCATCACGATCATGAGATCGGCGAGCAGATCGGCATCAGGCTGGACGTGTCGCACGTCGTGGCGTTTCCGCGCCAGGCCTGATCCGGGAGTTGCGGTTGCAGTGACAGCTTCAGGTTCCTTTGCCACCGCTTGGCGGCTGCAGTATTCAGCCTGAGCGATCAGCCGCGTGCTTTGGACAGCACCAGCAGCCAGCGGCGGAACAGCAGGATTTCGACGTGACCAGGCTCAAGACCTGCGCTGCATTCGATGATGGGGTTGACGCGGTAACGGCGCACGTAGCTGTCGCGGCAAGCGAAAATCTCGCGGCGGCCGAAACGCAGGGCAAAAGTGGACGGGCTGGATTCCAGACCAAAGCGAGCGCCTGAAGCAAGATCGAAGTGTGTCATGGCAGTGTTTCCCTCTTGTTGAAAGAGGCTCCACTGTATCACAAACACTGTATAAACAAACAGTAGTTTTTAATTTTTGCTTTTTCTCTGCGGTCTGTCTTTTTTTGGCCTCATCGACCGGCAAGCCTTGCAGGACTTGCCTTCCAACAATAATGACTGTGTGTGTCATCACCGGCTTTTCAGCGCAATCCTGATCGGCACAGCTCATCAGGATCGGCTGATTATAGCCGACTCGCGCCGCCCCCCTCTTTTCTTCGCAAGATCACGCGCTCTGACCCAGACGCGTACGCACGAAACCGATATGTTCACGCAGTACGTAGAACTGATCGGCGAAGGCCAGCGGCATCTTCATGCGATTCACCGCCGTCTCGATTTCATCCAGTTGCTTGAGCATCTCGGCCTGCTCTTCCGGCGTGTGGCCGGTGACGCCGCGCTCTAGCGCAATCAGCGCGCCGTACCAGCGATAGATACGCGAGCGGATGCGCCAGCCGTACACCAGCGGCACCAGCTTCACGCCCGGGATCAGCAACAGAATGATAGGCAGGATCAGCACCAGCGCCCGATCCACCAGACTCGCCAGCCAGAACGGCAGCGTGCGATAGACGAAGGACTTGCCCGACTTGTAGTAACGCGTGGCGTCGTCGCTGATCCGGTATTCATGCGCCAGCGGCGCCGGAAACTCGCCCGCCTTCTGCAGCACACTGGCCTTGCCGTGCACCTCATGCGCCGCCTCGATCAGCAGATCGGACAAGGCCGGATGCAGATCGTCGCGCGCCACCAGTTCGGCGGTCGGCGCGATCAGGTGCGCATCGTGATCCGGCACATTGCGCGCCAGATCGAACACGCCCTTGGGCATGGTCAGTTCATTCAGATAGCTGAAGCGGCGCACATAGGCATCGGCCTGGGCAAACTCCAGCAGATGAATGCCGCTGGTGCGCATCAGCTTGCCCATGGTCGCCAGCGCCACCGAGTCGCCCATCAGAAACGCGGCATCGATCTTGCCCTCGCTGAGGGCCCTGGCCGCTTCATCGCCGCCGATGTCGAGCAAGGTGGTCTTGCCGCCGGCCTCGATGCCATTGATCTTGAGCAGGTTCAGCGCCAGCGCGCGCGAGCCGCTGCCCGGGCCGCCGATGGCGACGCGCTTGCCGCTCAGTTCCGACAAACGCGTCAGGGGCGGCGCCGGCTTGCGTCCCGCAACACGCGGCGGCGTGCGATAAAACACCGACACCGGCACATACGCCACGCTGCCCAGCGACATCAGGCTATCGGTATTCACGCCGTCGGCCACGCCGCCCTGCACGAAACCGACATCCACCTGCTCGCCGTCTTCAGAGGTCAGCAGTTTCAGATTGTCGAGCGAACCGTTGGTCACCAGCACCTTGAGCCTGATGCCGTCGCGCGCCAGAATCGCCTTGTACTTTTCGGCGCTGCGCCAGAAGCTGCTGTCTTCAGGGCCGGCGGCAATCGTCAGCGTATTCGGCGGCGCCGGGCGGATCAGCCAGATCACCAGCCAGATGCCGACCAGAATCAATAACAGGAAAGGGCCGAAGCTGATCGCCAGATCGCGCCAGGAAATCGCCACGAAGCGCGCCTTGATGCGGCTGGCCGAAGGCTTGTAGGCGGAGAGAGGTTTGTCTTTGAGCATGCGCGCTATTCTAACGTCTAACTTCCAACGCCAGCCGCATACCGGGCAAGCCGAAAGCCGGATCAGTCAGCATCGCGACCGATCCGGCGACAGCTCAATAGGTCTTGTAGGGCAGGAATTTTCCGCTCAGCACCACGTTCACGCGGTCGCCGTTGGGATCGTTCTGACGCTGGATGTCCATCTTGAAGTCGATGGCGCTCATGATGCCGTCGCCGAATTCCTCGTGGATCAGCTCCTTGATGGTCGAACCATAGACGCTGACGATTTCATACCAGCGATAGATCAGCGGATCGGTCGGCACCGGCGTCGGCAGCGAGCCCTTGTAAGGCACGATCTGCAGCCACAGGGTTTCTTCGTCGCTCAGTTCGAACATCTCTTGCGCGGCAGCGGCCTGCTTGGCGGTCAGCGTCATCTGGCCGAGCATGGCGGCGGTCGTCCATTCCTTGCTCTGTCCGATCTTGTCGGCGATCTGCGCCCAGCTCATTTGCTTTCTGACTTTGGCGGAGACGATTTTTTGCGTCACGATGTTGCGGTCCATGAGAATCTCCTTGGGATGAATAGGTGAATGAATCAATCAATCGAAGTGTCGATACGTCTGTTGTTTGTTTTGTTACTGCTGCCTGCCGGACTGCTGAATCAATTGAAGCAACTGCTCCCGCAATCAATCGTTCACGCCAGCGCCGACGACTGCGGCCGGCTGGCGTCATCGCCCTCCAGCCCCGGCCGCACCACCGGCGTCGCCGCGATCAGATTGCGTACTTCCGCACCGTCGCCGGCCTGAATCCGCCTGGAGCGATTCACCAGAAAGTCCACCAGATGATTGCGGATGCGATAGAACTGCGGATCGTGATGCATGGTCTCGCGCGTCCGGGTCTTGGGCATGGTGTTGACCACGATCTCGGCGATGCGCGCACGCGGGCCGTTGGACATCAGGAAGATCTTGTCAGCCAGCAGAATCGCCTCATCCACATCGTGCGTGATCATGAACACGGTCTGACGCGTGGCGCTGCAAATCTTCAGCAGCTCGTCCTGCACCACACCGCGCGTCAATGCATCGAGCGCGCCGAAGGGTTCGTCCAGCAACAGCATCTTGGGTTCGATGGCAAAGGCGCGCGCGATGCCGACACGCTGCTTCATGCCGCCCGACAGTTCAGCCGGCTTCTTGTGCTCGGCGCCCTTCAATCCCACCATGTCGATGAAACGCCGCGCATGCTCCTCGGCCTTGTCGCGAGGCCAGTCCGGCCAGCGCGACTTCACTGCGAACACCACGTTGCCGAGCACGCTGAACCAGGGCATCAGCGCATGGCTCTGAAACACCACGCCGCGATCCAGGCTCGGCCCTTTGACTTCGCGCTGATCCATGATCACCACGCCGCCGCTGGGCGACTCCAGCCCCGCCAGCACATTGAGGATAGTGGTCTTGCCGCAGCCGGAGTGCCCGATCACGCACACGAACTCGCCCTTGCTGATGCCGAAGGAGACGTTGTCGAATACCGGCGGGCCATCGGCGACATAGCGCTTGTTGAGCCCTTCCACGCTTAAAAATGCTTTTTCCATCTTGTCAGATTCCTTCGCTTATTCGACGTAGGTGACCAGCTTTTGCAGACGCGCAAAAATCAGATCGAGCAGCATGCCGGTCACGCCGATCACCAGAATCGCGAAGATCACGCTGGTCAGCGACAGGTTGTTCCATTCGTTCCAGACGAAGTAGCCGATGCCGGTGCCGCCCACCAGCATCTCGGCCGCCACGATCACCAGCCAGGCGATGCCCATCGAGATGCGCATGCCGGTCAGGATGGTCGGCGCCGCCGCCGGCAGGATCACCAGAAAGGCCTTGCGCAAAGGTTTCACCTCCAGCGTCTTGGCCACGTTGAGCCAGTCGCGCCGCACCGAAGCCACGCCGAAGGCGGTGTTCATCAGCATCGGCCACACCGAGCAGATGAAGATCACGAACACGCCCGAGACCGACGAATCCTTGATCGTGTACAAGGCCAGCGGCATCCACGCCAGCGGCGAGATCGGCTTGAGTATCTGGATGAAGGGATCGAGCGCACGTTGCATCAGCGGCGACATGCCGAGCAGGAAGCCGAGCGGGATCGCCACCAGCGCCGCGATCAGAAATCCCAGCCCGACCCGCCCCAGCGAATAGCCGAGCTGAATGCCGATGCCCTTGTCGTTGGGGCCGTTGTCGTAGAAGGGATGGGCCAGCTCGCGGCGCATGGTCTCGCCCATCTGCGCCAGACCGGGAAAGCCCGAGGTCCTGGCGGCGCTGGTGCTGCTCTTGCCCATCAGCCTGGCGTACTCATCATCCTGAGCGGCCGACGTCGAGGCTGCGGCCGCACTTTCTTTCGGCGCCGTCGCCAGATGCCAGGCCCCGAGTATGCAGGCCAGCAGGAACAAGGAGATCAGCGCGGCGCGCCAGCCCAGATGCGCGTTCTTCATCAGACGGCCTTTTTGATGGCGAAGCTGTTGACATAGGCATCGGCCTTGGCCGGGTCGAACTCCTTGCCCATGATCTTGTATTTCTTGTACGCGCCGTCCGGCACCGGCTGACCGAGTTCCTTCATGTATTTCTTGGCGTCGGTCAGCAACAGCACGCGCTCGGAAATGCCCTTGTAATCAACCTCGCCCTTGATGTAACCCCAGCGTTTCATCTGGCTCAGAATCCAGACCGACATCGAGTCCCAGGGCACCGGATCGAAGTCGGCGCGGGTCGGCACGTTCTGCACCTTGCCCAGACCGTCGGCGAACTTGCCGGTCAGGACCTGCTCGACCACGGTCTCGGGTTGATTCAGATACGCCGCCGGCGAAATCACCTTGGCCACCAGCGAGCGATTGGCCGGATCGCGCGCCATCGCCGCCGCCGTCAGCACGGCACGGAACAGCGCAGCAAAGGTATTCGGATTCTGTTTGACGAAATCTTCCGACATGCCGAAGGCGCAGCATGGATGGCCGTCCCAGATTTCCTTGGACAGGATATGAATGAAGCCGACTTCGTCATACACCGCGCGCTGGTTGAAGGGATCAGGGCCGAGGAAGCCGTCGATATTGCCGGCGCGCAGATTGGCCACCATCTCGGGCGGCGGCGTGACGCGGATCTGCACGTCGCGGTCAGGATCGAGACCGTGCTCCGCGAGGTAGTAGCGCAGCAGGAAGTTGTGCATCGAATATTCGAAAGGCACGGCAAACTTGAAGCCCTTCCACTGTTGCGGATCGCGCTTGTCCTTGTGCTTCACATGCAGGGTGATGGCCTGGCCGTTGATGTTCTGGATCGTGGCGATGCGCATCTGCACCGGATTGCTGCCCACGCCCATCGACATCGCCAGCGGCATCGGCGACAGGAAGTGCGAGGCATCGTGTTCCTTGTTGATCATCTTGTCGCGGATCAGCGCCCAGCCGGCGGTCTTGTTGAGCGATACGTTCAGGCCCTGCTTCTTGTAGAAGCCGAGCGGGTCGGCCATGATCAGCGGCGCTGCGCAGGTGATGGCGATGAAGCCGATCTTGAGATCCTTCTTTTCGATGGCGCCGTTGGCGCCGGTCTTTTCCTGCGCCATGGCCTGCAAGGCGCCCAGCGGAAACATGCTGGCGATGGCGGCGCGCGCGGTGTTGATACCGACCGCGCGCAAGAAATCGCGACGCTGTTCGGCCTGCGGAAACAGCGCCCGCATCACCGACTCCTCCACCACGTCGTTACTCAGTTGCTCGGGATCGGCGGCGCGCCGCTCCAGCGCCTGCAGACGCTCGGCGTCTTCATGTGCGCTCTGGCTGGCATGGCGACCGCAGGAACATTGTTGTCCGCCGGCGCGCTCGGCATCGTAAGTCTGGAAGATAGTGTGGTCGGTCTGTTGTGGCATAAATCCCCCGCAGTCATTGAGTTGGGCTGAGTTGAGCGATGTGCTGCAATCAGCGTCAATGCCTGCAAGGGTCTTGCCACCCGCGCTTTTTGCGTCATCCACAGACGACGGCGTGTAGTGATTCAACTACAAAAACTTGTCGGATTGACAGGACTCTGCGAACTACCAATGCCGCTCTATATAAATGGCGGCAGGAAAGAAGGCGGCAGAAAAATCACACCGGCAGCAACTGATGCCTGACCGCGTACATCGCAATCCCCACATCATTGCTGGCGCCGGTCTTTTCCAGAATGCGGCTGCGATAGGTGCTGACGGTGTTCGGGCTCAGCGTCAGCTGGTCGGCGATCTCCTTGACGCTGCGGCCGGCGGCGATCAGCCGGAACACCTGATACTCGCGATGCGACAGGCTTTCATGCGCGGCGCGCTGTGTGTGTGCAGTGCGCGCGCTGAGCTCGGCCGCCAGCGTCTCGGCCATGTGCGGGCTGACGTAGACGCCGCCGTCGGCCGCCTTGCGGATGGCTTCCACCAGTTGCTCGGTATCGGCGCTCTTGTTCAGATAACCGGCCGCACCCAGCCGATAACAGCGCGCCGCATATTGCTTCTCGGGATAGGTCGACAGCATCAGCACCGGCAGGCGCGGCATCTCCTGCTTCAACTGGCGCAGCACATCCAGACCGTCCTGCAGCGGAATCGCAATGTCCAGCAAGACCAGATCGATGGCCTGCACGCGCGCCTGGCGCACCACCTCGGGGCCGTCCGCACATTCGCCGGCCACCTCGATATCCGGCGTATCCGCCAGAATCTGCTTGAGCCCCTCGCGCACGATGCGATGGTCGTCGCACAGCAAAATCCGGATCATGTTGTTCCACTCCCTCTTGTTCTTTTGTCAGGCATTCGCTCAGCCGCCGGGGTGCAAGGGCAGACTCAGACACACCAGCGTACCGCGCTTTACATCCTCATTGATGTCTTCCTGCACGCCACAGCCTGGTGCATCGGGCGCACTCATGATGCTCAGTGCGCCACCAAAGTGCAGCGCACGCTCGCGCATGCCCATCACGCCGTACGAGGTCGGGCTGGCCAGCGCCGCCGTGCTGGCGCCGATACCGTTGTCTTCCACTTCCATCTGCAGATGACTGGGCGACAGACGCACCGCAATCTTCACCTCGCTGGCCTGCGAATGCTGGGCCACATTGCTCAGCATTTCCTGAAAGATACGAAACGCCGCAGTCGCCAGCGTGCCCTGCGGCACGAAGGCCTCGGGCGCAATATCGAACTCGACTTCGCAAGGCAGCTCGGTGGCTTCCGAAAACTCCTGCACCTGCCACTCCAGCGCTGCAATCAATCCCTGATGATCCAGAATGCTGGGCCGCAGATCGGTAATGATGCGGCCGACATTGTCCACCGCCAGCTCGATCAGCCGATTCATGCTGGCACACTTGCGCGCTACCGGCTCGCGATCGGCCACGCGGCTGCTCATCCAGTTCACATCCAGCTTGAGCGCCACCAGCAGACTGCCCAGTTCATCATGTATCTCGCGCGCGATGCGGGTGCGCTCATCTTCACGCACCGAATGCGCGTGGGCGGACAGTTCGCGCACCTGACGCAGGGCTGCCGACAGTTCACGCGTGCGCTCGGCCACGCGCAGTTCCAGCTCGGCCTTGGCGCGCTGCAATTGTTCCTCGGCCAGACGCCGCTTGGAAATATCGCTGAAAGTGATCACCGCGCCGCGTACCGCGCCGGCATCGATGATCTGATACGAGGAATACTCGGCCGCAAAGAAACTGCCGTCGGCGCGCCAGAACACCTCCTGATCGACGCGACAGGACTCGCCCTTGCGGAAGGCCTTGAGGATGGGGCAATCCTCCTCCGGATAATGCAGACCGTTTTCATGGCTGTGATGCACCAGATCGTGCATGTTCTTGCCCAGCATCTGCTCCACCCGATAACCGAGCATCTCCGCGCCGGCGCGGTTGATGAAGGTGCACAGGCCGTCGAGATCGATGCCGTAGATGCCTTCGCCGGTGGAGTCGAGCAGCAGGGTCAGCTTGTCGCGCAGCAAGATGGCGTCGCTGTCGGCATCGCTTAGCGTGTTGATCTGCGGGGAAGAGGTCATTTGTTTGTTAAGAACGGTAAGCCAATTGCAATAAAGAATGTCCTGCAAAGCTCATGCCAGTTCCGCATGTACCATCAAACGAACCGGGTAAAAGCTCAGCGCCAGGAGCGGGGGCGCAGGCCATGCCCCGCAGGGCACCGCGTCAAACTCCGCCTGCGCACTCCTTCAGCCACGCCGCGGCGCCGGCGGCGTCATATTCATGTAGCGGCGCCGTGCTAATATCCGCCGGGCGTTGGCAGCTTAAGCAGCGGTCTGGCGCAGTCTCAAACAACAGTTTTCAATGGAGTGGAATATGGGTGCCTGGTCACACGAATCATTTGACAATGACGACGCGTGCGACTTCAGTTCAGATCTGCTGGACACGGAAGATCTCTCAATTGTCGAAGACGCATTCAACATCGTCATCAACAGTACCGGCGCTTATCTCGAAGCGCCGGACGCCGCCCGCGCGATTGCCGCAGCCGAAGTGCTGGCCAGGCTGCAAGGCAACTGGGGTGTGCGCAACGCTTACACCGAAACGGTAGATACCTGGGTTGCCCAGGTCAAGGTCGCACCGGACGAAGCCATCAGACAAAAAGCGCTGCAGGCAATCGACCGTACGCTGGAGCAACCGTCCGAACTGCTGGATTTGTGGCAGGAGTCCGGCAAGCAGGAAAGCTGGATCGCCGCCGTCAACGATCTGAAGCAGCGCGTGCAGAAATAAGTAAGCAGCGGTTTCGCCATAAAAAAACGCCGACATCACATGTCGGCGTTTTTCATTGCAGGCTTCATCTGCGCTGAGCCATGCATGCCGGAGCGGCCTTAGCCTCAAGGCATGTATTGCCCGCCATTGACTTCAATGATCTGCCCCGTCACATAGCCGGACAACTGTTCCGACGCCAGATACAGGAAGGCGCCGCTGCATTCGTCGGGCTCGCCGATGCGGCCCATGGGGATGGTCTTGCGGAAGGCTTCGAGCTGTTCCGGCGTGGTGAAACGTTCCTGGAACGGCGTCATGATCACCCCCGGCGCCACCGCGTTGACGCGGATCTTGTCGGCCAGCAGTTCCTTGGCCATACCGCGCGTGATGGTGCTGACAAAGCCCTTGGAGGCTGCATAGATCAGTGCGCCCGGACCGCCGCCATGGCGTGCCGCGACCGAGGTGACGTTGATGATGTTGCCGCCGCCCTGCTTGCGCATGACCGGGATCACGGCCCGCGTGAAGGCCACCACCGAACGCGCATTGATCTGCACGATTTCATCGAACAGTTCGTCGCTGACCTTTTCCAGCGCTTCGCGCTTGACCAGGCTGCCGGCGTTGTTGATCAGGATGTCGATGCGGCCCAGTTGCTCCACGGCGCTGGCCACGGCCTTATCGATGGCCTTGCTGTCGCGCACATCGGCGCCGATGGTAATCGCCTTGCTGCCGGTCTGGCGCACGTCGGCGGCGACCAGCTCCGCTTCCTTGGCCGAACTGTTGTAATGCACCACCACGTGCGCACCGCGAGCGCCGAAAGCACGCGCGGCGGCGGCGCCGATACCGGTGCTTGCACCGCTGATGAAGACGACTTTTCCGGCCAGATCCAGCATGTTGTTCTCCTGTATTGATGATTCAAAAAATCGGAAGCAGAGCGCCACGGCATCGCCGCGACACGTTCATCTTTCCTTCGGTTTGATCACGCTCCGGCTGGTTGCGACGCTGCCCGCCTGCGTCCGCCGGTATGCTTGTAGATTGTTTGCGGGCGATCCTGACGCTGCAGGATCAAACCTGATGCAGGCGATCAGTCGCCGTGCACCGATTCGTTCTTGTCCTTGGCGGCGCCGCGATAGGCGTCACGCACGTGGATCAGGTGCGCGCGCATGGCGTCGGACGCCTTCTGCGGATCGCGCGCCTTGAGCGCATCCAGAATGTCGCGGTGATCCTGCAGGCTGCGCTCCAGCGTAGCCGGAATGCGCGAGGTAATGGTGCGGCTCTTCTTGCCCAGCATGTACAGACTGCCGGCGATACTTTGCAGGAAGGGGTTGTCGCAAGCCTCGATGATGGCTTCATGAAACTCGACATCGGCAGCGGCGAAGGCCACCGGATCGCTCAGCAGGCGCTCCTCGTCCTCGATATTGCGCACCAGCATCGCCAGTTCGGTGTCGCCCATGTTGGTCGCGGCCAGCGCGGCAACCCCGGTCTCGATGATCATGCGCGCATCGAACAGGGCTTCCAGCGTGCCGGCGTTGAGGTCGATGATCATTTCCAGCGGCTCCAGCAGTTCGCGCGTTTCCAGCGAACTGACGAAGGTGCCTTCGCCCTGACGGATGCGCAGCAGCCCCAGCAGCGCCAGCCCGCGTATCGCCTCGCGCACGGCCGGACGGCCTACGCCCAGCATGGCGGCCAGCTCGCGCTCGGGCGGCAACTGCTGATCGGGCTTGAGCAAGCCGCTGCGGATCATGGTGAGCAGACGCTGCGCGACCTGCTCGGAAATGGATTTTTGAACGATGGGATCAAATGACATGGACGTCTGCTTGAGTGCCTGCGGTTGCATTGCCATCGCGACAACTCCGGAGGAGCCGCCCGAGGGCAAAGGTAAGACCAATTGGCGGGAGCATAGGTAGGCGGGAGAGACATGTCAAGCGGCGCCCATGCTGCAGTACATGAATCTTCACGATGACGAAGCGCAATCCGGCCTCATTGCACGCATCAATGAGGCCGGTAGCAGCCGGCAATCGATAGTCGGAAAAGCCGACAAATCTGCCGGGCAGCTTTGCTTGGCGCCCTGCGCAGGGCAATGCGGTCTGAGGACGTGAAGTCCTCAGGGCTCACGTCAGTCTGACATAGCCGACGTCGTTCTCGATAGCGATCTCGGTTCCATAAGCTTTTGACAGACGTTGCAGCCGGCTCAGAATCCGCACCGCATCGACACCGCGAGCGATTCTCGGTATGCCGCGATCTGCATCGCGTTCGTTTTCCCAATGCATTTCAACCGGATGCAAAACCAGCGCGGACAGATTGCCCCGGCTGTCGTACTGGCTGATCGCCACCACGCTCTCATACCAGATCTGTTCCTTGAACACGCCATGCACACGACGGTGCTCCATGAATTCGGCTTCCGTCATCGACATCGGCTCGACCTTGTCTTTCTCGTATTCATCGCGGGTGATCGGCTGTTGCTGATTTTCCATGAAGAAGAAATTACCGAGCGAATAAAAGATCGGCTTGCCCTTGTAGATTTCGATGCCGCGCAACTGGTGCGGGCCGTGCCCGATGAAAGCATCGGCGCCGTTGTCGATGGCATCGCGCGCCATCTTCGGCATGAAGTCGGGCGGCAGTTCGCAATAATTGCCGGGCTCATGCGTATGCATGGACATGATGGAGAAATCCGAAGTCTGCTTGCCCTGACGCAGATTGTGGATGATGCTCTGGCGATCACGTTCATCCATGACAAAGCTGAAATCGACGCCGTCGCCGACCTGTTCGCTGGCACGGTACTTGATGTCGAACAAGGTCACCGTACCGTTTTTGGCGTCGGCAGCCAGAATGGATTTGCGCATCATGCCCTTGGGCAGGGCATCGCGCATCGCCGCCAGCATCTGCAAACGTTCCGGCGAAACGAGTACATGGCGCGTGGTGCGCAGGGCATTCAGGCCGGGCCGTCCGGGAATCTGACCGAGCGCATCGATGGCGCGCGCGTTGGCCTCGAAACGCGAAGCCAGCGCCACCATGGAAATCCGACCTGCCGGCGTCGAAAAGAAACGCGGCGCGCGCGCCTGCGCCATGCTTTCACCGGTGCCGGCGTGCACCATGCCGGCCTGATCGAACAAGGCATCGGTGTAACGCATGCCCTCCACACCCCAGTCAGTGCTGTGGTTGTTGGCGCGGCTGATCAGATTGAAACCCATCTGCTTCAGATCGGGCACCACGGCCGGGGTGCTGATCAGCCAGGAGCCGCCTGCCAGCGCCGAAGGGTGGCCGCCGAATTTCTGCAGATCGATGGCGGTGCCTTCGAAGTTGCCGAAGGTGGCGTCGGCACTCTTGAGCAAGGCAATCAGCTCGGGCGACTGCCGTTGCAGACGCGGATAGATTGCATCGGTGATGATCAGATCGCCCACCGCCGCCAGGGTGAAACCGTCAGGCATGTTCGGCCTCATCCAGGATGGCGCCAGCGTTCCCGCTGCATCCGATTGCGTGTCGGCGCCCGCTGCTGCACCGGCCGCCAAAGAGTCTTTTTGATTCATGCTTGGGTTCACTTTCCTGATGCCTCCGGGTTGCCGATATCGTCCCAGCAAGCCCTTGCCAGACGGCCCAGCGTGTTGAATGCAGATACGTAGCCGGGCATTCCGTCCGGCATCTCCAGCGGCACCTGATCGGTGTAGCCGGTCACGATGAACAGCGGTTTGCCGTATCTGAACACAATGCCGCCGTCCATACGGCCGCGCTTGCCGGTACCGCCCTTGTGAGCAATTCTGGTATCGGCCGGCAGCAGAGATGCAATTTTGGTGCGCAGCTTCTGCCAGCTCAGCACTTCGATGGCAAAGGCACATTGGTCGCTGGTGCATCCCAGCTTCGCTGCCGCTGCGGCGTCGGTGCAGCCGCGCAGAATCAGATCGTACAGCAGTCCCTGGTCGCTGGCGCTGATCACCGTGACCTCTTCCAGCCTGTGGTCGGCCGGCATGTCGGGACGCGGTATCGAGGTGCGATGCACGGTGTCGTTCATGCCGATCGCGCGACAGAATTCATTGAGTTCATCCAGGCTGGTCCGCTCCATGACCATACGCGTGCAGACGTTGTCGCTGATGATGATCATCTGCACCAGTGCATCGCGCAGGCTGATAGTGAAACCCGGCGTCAGAAACTTGAAAGTCCCGGACACCACGCCTTCCCGCAGACGCTCTTCATAAAGGATAGGCTCATTCAGATCGAGCCGGCCCTGATTCACGGCGCGCAGGATGGTCATCATGATCGAGACCTTGCGCGTGCTGCCGGAAGGAAATGCCATATGCCCGCCGCGATCTGCCTGCTCCCCGGTCAGCAGATTTTTCACATACCAGGCCGTGACGTAGGGCTGCTCGTCACATATGCCGTTCAGGCGTGCCACCAGATTTTTCATGTTGATGCTTCCTTTGATAACAATGACTATTTGTGCTTGCGCCTGTCAGCCCTGACCTCGGCCGGACAGGGGGGCGCGCGGCAAGGCCTGCCGCGCCGGCGCAAGGGGCGCGATATGGCGCGCAGTCCCGAGCGCTTTCATGCCCGTATTTCGCACCGGCGGCACAACCGCCGGCGCCAGCTTGAAAACCGACACCGTATCCGCCAGCAATGCAGCCTGATCGCGCATGCTCTCGGCTGCAGCCGCCGCCTCTTCCACCAGCGCTGCATTGCGTTGCGTCATGTCGTCCATCAGGCTGATCTTCTCGTTGATCTTTTCTATCCCTTGCGTCTGCTCTTCGCTGGCGCCGGCAATCTCACCCACAATGTCGGCAATATGCCTGACCGCCACCACCACTTCATTCATGGTGCTGCCGGCGTCATCCACCATCACGCTTCCGGCCTCGACCTTTTCCACCGAGTCGGCGATCAGCTGCGAAATCTCTTTGGCGGCGGCCGCCGAACGCTGCGCCAGACTGCGCACCTCCGACGCCACCACGGCAAAGCCCCGCCCCTGGGCGCCGGCACGTGCAGCTTCCACCGCTGCGTTCAAGGCCAGAATATTGGTCTGAAAGGCAATCCCGTCGATCACGCTGGTGATCTCCCGTATCTTGCTCGAACTCTGTTTGATCTGCTCCATGGTGGCGACCATTCTGGCCACCACTTCGCCGCCCCGGGTCGCCACGTCGGAGGCTGAGATGACGAGCCGGTTCGCCTCCTGCGCATTGTTGGCGTTGAAACGCACCGCAGTGGTCAGTTGCCCCATCGAACCGGCCGTCTCCTGCAAGGACTGCGCCTGCGCCTCGGTGCGTCCCGACAGATCGTGGTTGCCGCTGGCAATCTCGATGGAAGCAGCAGTGATGGTATCGGTGCCTGAACGCACCTTGCCGACGATCGACGCCAGTTGCTGATTCATCTGCCCCAGTGCGCCCAGCAACTTGCCGATCTCATCATGGCTGCCGGGCGCAACATGCGAAGTCAGATCGCCCTGCGCCACCCGCGCCGCGACTTCGACCGCCACATGCAGCGGCCGCACGATGCTGCGCCGTATGGCCCAGGCAAAACCCGCGCCGATCAGCAGCGCCAGCGTGCCGATGCCGAACAGTATGGCGGTCAGCCGGCGATCATCCTGCACCGACTGCTCCAGCACTGCGCGCGCCTGGCGCTGTTGCAGCACGACCAGTTTTTCAACTTCGGTCACCGCCTGCTTGTTGAGCGGATCGATTTTCCCTGCGATAGTCCTGGTGGCGTTTTCCATATTGAAGGACAAGGCATCGTTCATCGCCGTCTTCAAGGCAGTTTCTATATCGCCTTGCAAACGCGCGGTCTCCGCGACTATTTTCTGCTCGTCGCCGTCCAGGCCCGACAGCTTCAGTTTGCCGGCCGCCTGAACATAGCGGCGATTGCTCTCGACTACTTGCGCCGCTTCGCGCTGCATGTCGCCGACGTCGGATTGCAGACCGATGTTGCGCATGGCAATGCCGGCTTCCAGCAGTGCGCTTTTCATGCCGACGGCCAGCACGCCTTTCTCGTTGGATCGTTCCAGCGCACCGATCAACTGTTTCTTGTTGTAGGAGGTGGCGGCGGTAGTGCCGGCCACCAGCACGATCAGGATTCCCAGCACCAGACCGAATCCGACGATCAGCCGGGCTCCGATGGATAAGCCTCGGATTCTCATTGCACCTCCCCAAAGATAGGCTTGCAAAATGGCGATGCCGCCCCGACCATGCATCCTGCCGCGGCGTCCTGGCGGCTATTTCTCTTTCATCTTTTGCTGCGCGTACCCGGCCAGGGCGGTGACGAAGGTTTCCAGATCGCGCTGCAATTGCTCGAAACCCTCAGCCTTTTCGGCATTGCGCTCGTCCATGTAGACGCCGCGCTTGATCTCGATCTGCACGCTATGGCGATGTTGCGTCGGCATACCGTAGTGATGCACGATATGCCCGCCCTGATACGGCGAATTGATCTGCACCTTGTAGCCCAGGGCATCGAACTGCGCTGCCGCCCATTCCGTGAAAGCCGGATTGGCCGAGGTGCCGTTGCGGTCGCTGATGACGATGTCCGGACGTGCAACCCCGCTGTCCACGTTCATCGCATTGCCCACCGATTTCATCGAATGGCAGTTGATGTGCCAGACGTGGCCGAACTTTTCATGCGCGTCGTCGAGCAAAGTCTTCAATGCGCTGTGATAAGGCATGTAGTACTGCGACAGCCGGTAACGTACCTCTGCCGCCGAGACCTTGCCGGCATACATCGGCACGCCCGGCAATGCATTCAGGCGAATCAGCCCCATGCCGCGCAGACATGCGGCCGACGGCGTCAGCGGCGTCGGCCACGGCTCGTCGAGCATGGCCTGATCGATGTCTTCCGGCGCGCGGTTCGGATCGATATAGGCGCGCGGAAATCTTGCCGACAGCAAAGGCGCGCCCAGCGGCGGCGCAATACTCCAGAGCTCATCGACGAAAGCATCCCAGGTGGTCCTGAGCGCCTCGGACGGCGCAATGATCCCGCTGTTGAACGGATAGTCGGTGCCGCTGTGCGGCGAATCGATCACGATGGGCAGACGGGTGTCGGCCAGACTCGGCCGTATGATGGAATAAACCTGATTGATTGATTTGATCATGATGCAGCGATGGTGATGGTCAGGCTGAGGCGCCGGTATCGTTGAGATGGCAGGCCGACCAATGGCCGGGAGCAATGCTCGTCAGCGCCGGACGCTCCTGCGAACAGCGCGGCATGGCATGCGGGCAGCGTGGGTGAAAAGTACAGCCCGATGGCGGCTTCAGCGGACTCGGCAGCTCGCCCTGAATCGGCCGGTGCTCGACCACCTTGGCATCCAGGCGCGGCGCATCGGCGATCAGCGCCTGTGTATAAGGGTGATTGGGACGGGCGAAGACCGAACGGGTATCGGCCAGTTCCACGATGCGTCCCAGATACATGATGGCGACGCGATCGGCGATGTATTCCACCACCGCGAGGTTGTGACTGATGAAGAGATAGGTCAGGCCCTTCGATTCGCGCAAGTCCATGAACAGATTCAGAATCTGCGCCTGCACCGACACGTCCAGCGCCGATACCGCTTCGTCGCAGACGATGAATTTCGGATTCAGCGCCAGCGCCCGTGCAATCGCAATCCGCTGGCGCTGACCGCCGGAGAACTGGTGCGGATAGCGGCTGGCGTAACTTGCATCCAGCCCCACCTGTTGCAGCAGGCCGGCGACGAAAGATGAAGCGTCTTTTTTTCGGATCAGGCCGTGATAGATCGCCGCTTCGCTGATCACCTGATCCACGCGCTGACGTGGATTGAGCGAGGCATAGGGATTCTGGAACACCATCTGAATATTCAGGTGGGTATCCACACTCGGGCGGCTCATGTCCTTGCCTTCAAATGCAAGGTCGCCGCTGGTGGCGGGCAGCAAGCCGGCAATCATGCGCCCCACCGTCGACTTCCCGCAACCGGATTCGCCGACAAGTCCGAGCACTTCGCCCTGGTCCACGCTCAGCGACACTTCATTGACCGCATACACGCGCCTGTCCTCCTGCCTGGAAAGGCCGAGGGCGCCGGCGGCACGCGACAGGCTGCTGCGTTTCAGGCTGAAGCTTTTGCTGAGTTCTCTGGTTTCAAGCATGGTCGTCATGATTTAGGCTAAAGGAAAAAAGCAGCGGTGCTCACGGCTTTCCGCCCGGAACACGGGCGGGGTCATGCCGCAACCCGGCTTGGCTCTTGAGCAGCGCGGCGCAAATGAACAACCGGGCGGCAATGACAGTAAAGGCGGGGTCGCGCCGGGGATGGAATACAAGCGTTTGCCATGATTCTCGGCATGCGGCAATGAATCGATCAGACCGCGCGTGTAGGGGTGCAGCGGATGATTGATGATCTGCGCCACCGGACCGCGCTCGATGATGCGTCCGGCATACATGACGCACACCTCATCGGCCAGATCCTTGACTACGCTGATATCGTGCGTGATCCAGATCAGCGCGGTGCCGCTCTCGCGCGCCAGATGTTTCATCTCGTACAGAATCTGCGCCTGTATCGTCACGTCCAGCGCGGTGGTCGGTTCATCGGCGATGATCAGGTCCGGCTTGTTGATGATGGCGTTGGCAATCGCCACACGCTGGCGCATGCCGCCCGACAGCTCATGCGGATAAGCCTTCATGCGCTCGGCCGGCGCCGGAATACCGACGCGCTTGAGCGCTTCCAGCACCTGCTGCTCAACTTCCAAACGCGAGGCTTTCCTGTGGATGGCGACGGTTTCAGCGAGTTGCGCGCCGACCCGCATGACCGGATTGAGCGACATCATCGGATCCTGAAACACCATGGCGATGCGATCTCCGCGCAGCTGGCTCCAGCGTTTGACCGATGCGGTGCGCAGGTTTTCGCCGTTGAACATGATCTCGCCGCCCGAGATCAGGCCCGGTTTATCCACCAGGTTCATCAGCGAGAATGCCGTGACCGACTTGCCCGAGCCCGACTCGCCGACAATCCCGAGCACCTTGCCGCGCTCCAGCGTGAATGAAACATTGTCCAGCGCCCTCGCCACACCGCCCTCGGTATGAAATTCAGTCACCAGGTTCTTTACTTCCAGAAGTGCCATGATTTTTCCTTGTACGCCTCAGGCGTCGAGCTTGGGATTGAGAACGATGCGCAACTGATCGCCCACCAGGCTGACCGAGACCACCAGCAACACCAGCGCAACGCCGGGAAAGACGCTGATCCAGTATTGATTGGAGAGCATGTAATCAAAACCATTTGAGATCAGCAAACCCAGCGACGGTTTGGTCTGCGGCAGACCGATGCCCAGAAAGCTCATGGTCGCCTCCAGCGTGATGGCGTTGGCCATCTGGTTGGTGGTGGTCACGATCAAGGGCGCCAGACAGTTCGGCAAGACATGCCGAAACATGATGTGGCGTGCCGGCAAGCCCTGCCCGACGGCAGCCTCGATGTATTCCTTGCTGCGCTCGACCAGCGCCGCGCCGCGTACATTGCGGGCGAAGATGGCCCACTGCACCAGCACCAGCGCCATCAGGGTTTTATCCACGCCCTGCCCCAATACCGCCAGCAACACCAGCGCCACCAGGATGGTCGGCACGCTCAGCTGCACGTCGACAATCCGCATCAGCAAGGCATCGACCTTGCCGCCGAAGTAAGCCGAGATCAGACCGACACAGGTACCGATCAGTAAGGCCACCAGGGCGCTGGTCACGCCTATGCCGAGGCTGATGCGCAGTCCGTAGAGAATGGCGCTGAGCATGTCGCGCCCGGCGCCGTCGGTGCCCAGCAGATAGGTGATCTTCTGATCGCTGCTGGTGGTTCCCGGCGCATGCTCGGCCTCCATGATGGAAACCGTCGCCAGATCGTAAGGATTCTGCGGCGCGATCAAGGGTGCCGCGACGGCGACCACAATCAGCAACAGCAGGAGGATCGCCGCGATGGAACCGACCCGGCTCTTGAAATAACGCCGCAGCAACAGACGGGTAGGCGTTTCGGGACGCGCCAGCGGCGCATCCGGATTAACTTTAGGCGTGGCGACCAGGCCTGAATCGATATCGTTCATCTTCATTTTCAGAGGGCGGAATGACCCGCGACTTGTTACCCTTCGCATGCTGGCGAAGGCGTTCAATCAGAAAGCGGCGTTTTGTCTGAGCAGCCTGATCCTTGGCTTCAGGCCGATTTTGTTCGCAGGCGCGGATCGAGAATCAGGTACAGCACATCCACGACAAAATTGATCACGACATACAGCAGCAACACCACCATCAGGTAGGCCACCACTACCGGCCGATCCAGTTGCAGCACCGAATCGATGATCAGCTTGCCCATGCCGGGCCAGGCGAAGATGGTTTCGGTGATCAGCGAGAACGCAATCAGATGGCCGAACTCGATCCCCATCACCGTGACGATGGGAATCATCACGTTCGGCGCGATGTGACGAAACATCAGACGGCTTGGACTGACGCCCTTGGCCCGCGCGAATTTGACGTACTCCTGCACGGCGACCTCACGCGTGCCGGCTTCGGTCATGCGCATCACCAGTGCGACGTTGTGCAGCGCCAGGGTGAAGGCCGGCAGCAGCATGAATTTGATGCCCTCCCAGTTCAGGAAACTGACCTCGATGCCGAGCAGCGAGCTAGTCGGTCCGCGGCCGCCTGAAGGCAGCCAGCCCAGATTCACCGAAAACACCAGAATCAGAATCAGCCCCAGCCAGAAAACCGGAATGGTCACGCCGAGGATGGAAAAGCCCATCGCAAATTTGTGCAGACGGCTGCCCGGCCGCAGTCCCGACCACATCCCCAGCGGGATGCCGATCAGTCCCGACAGCAGCAGCGCCATGACGGCCAGCTCAAAAGTGGCCGGCATGCGCTCGAAAATCAGCGCCAGCGCGGAACGGTTGAAGACAAAGGAATTGCCCAGATCGCCATGCAGCGCATTGCTAAGAAAGCGCAGATATTGCTGATACATCGGCAGGTCCAGACCCAGCGCATGGGAGGCGCGCTGAATTTCTTCCAGCGAGGCATCCGGCGCGACCAATAAATGAATGGGATTGCCGACCAGATTGATGCCGACAAAAGCCATGATCGACATCACAAAAATCACCAGCACACTTTGCAGCGCGCGCCTAAACAGCATTTCAAACATTGCATGCTCCGCTCATCAACTTGCTTCGTCGCCTTGACCGACCGGAGATGCAATCCACCGCATTCAGACACGCCCGCCTGGCTACAGATTTCTCGCTATCCGGCACACTTTGCTCAGCACTAATTTGTCTCACTAGACAATACTATATATTACTGATTGATACAAAGTCAAAGCAAAAAGTACATTTTTCAAAACCCTGTTTCACACAAAGAAACAGCCTTATGTTCAGGCCGGGACTTGTTTCAAGCCTCGCCCACCCCTCTCCCACGCATACAGCAGGAATCGCACCAGCGCCCCGTTGCTCAATGGCTCCTTGCCGGAATGGTCGGCAAGCTGACAAACGATGGATGCAAACTATCGAGATAGACCCGGTTATGGGCGATACGGACCTGGGTCGCCCGCCCTTCGGGCTCCCCGGTATTCGGATTGCAGTCGAAGCGAGGAAAATTGCTGCTCGAAATATCGATCCGGATGCGATGGCCGCGCTTGAACAGATTGCTGGTAGGAAAAGCTTCGATATGAATCAGATAAGGACGCCCCGGCTCCATCAACTCGGGCTGCTCCCACGAATTGCGATAGCGGGTGCGCAGAATGCCGTCGGTCAGATTCATGGCAAAACCTTCCGGATAATCGGCGTTGGGCGGATAGACGTCGATCAGCTTGATGGTGAAATCGGTATCGGGGCAATCCGACGAGATCCACAAGGTCGCAGTGACAACGCCGGTCACTTCGACATCCTCCTCCAGCACCGCCGACTGAAAGACCAGAATGTCATCGCGTTCCGACAAGGCGCGGTATGGCAGTTGCGAGCCGAAACTGGCGGCCGACTCGCGCTGATCGAAGGCGCCGCCCACCATCAGCGGCTCGCCGGAGGTCACGGCGCCGCCGATGGTCGGCACCGGCCGGTGCGGATCGTAGCGATAGCTCAGGGATGCATCCTGCTGCCGCGGCGCCTGCGTTGAAAGACGGCTATCGGCATGCAGGTAATAGGCGACAGGCCGGGTATCGGGCAGTGGCCAGTCCTGCTCCGAACGCCATACGCCGCCGTGCTGCATGCGACCGGCAGCATCCTTCAGGCCGCTGCCACCGCCCATCACGAACAGACTCACGGGCGGCAACGGCGAGGGCGCCCGCTCATCCGCCTTGAGCCAGCGGTCGAACCAGCGCCTGCGCAGCTCCAGGAAGTTCCTGGCCAGATGTCCGTCCAGCGTCGCTTCCGGCCCGAAATCGACATCGCCGGAATAGCTCACGGAACGATTGCCATGTATCCACGGGCCGAGAATCAGGCACACCGGCCCTTTCTTGCGCAATGACAGACCGACATAATTTTCGGTAGCCGTGCGCGGATACGGGTCGTACCAGGAAGACATGTGCACCATCGCCGCGTCGCTGAAAGCGGCGTAATAGGTTTGCGCATTGAGGCCGGGCTGGCGCCAGTAATCATCGAAACTGCCGCGGCGCCACTGATCGAAGAGATAGTCTTCATATTCGGGAGCCTCGCTCAGAGGCGAATTTCCCGGCGCCCATTCCAGGCTGCGGCCGAACCATTCACGCATGTCGACCGCCCGCAACCGGGCCTGACGTTGCGCATCGTTGCTGATCTCGGGACTTTCCAGCGCCTGCCTGAGCGCCCAGGTGGCCTGCTTCATTTCAAATGCGCCGCCTTGCCGGATGCCGCCCTGAAAGGCATTCGAAAAACCGCCTGAATCGAGAAACATGGCAACCAGGCCCGGCGCGCCCAGGCTGGCCATGGCCGCCTGCGTATGCGCCGCATACGACAGGCCGATGCTGCCGATACGGCCGTTGCTCCAAGGCTGGTCGATGATCCATGCACAGCTGTCATAGCCGTCTTCGGCGTCGCTGGTGTATTTGACGAAACTGCCCCCGGACGCGTAGCGCCCGCGGCAATCCTGGTACACCACGACATAGCCATGCCGCAAAAAGTGCAGCGCCACCTGCTCGCGCGACAGGGGACGTGCATCCTCCGCACTGCATTCGCTGCGGCTGGGCAGATGTTTGCCGTAAGGCGTACGCTCCAGGACGACCGGCAGCTTCTGCGTACCGGCATCCATCGTAGCGGGCAGATAGATGTCGGTCGCCAGCAGCACGCCGTCGCGCATGCGCACCATGACATCACGCAAGACGCGGAAGGAGATATCGCCGGACGCCTCGGCCCCGGTTTCTGAAATTCGGGCAAAGCCCGGCCCCTCCGCCATCTGCGGATAGGATTTGTTGCCTGACTGACTCATGATTTAGAGAGTGCTATCGAATATGAAATGGGTGGCAATGGGCGGCGCAAGAGATGAGGCCTGCTCGCTGCAATCAAGGCAAATGGCGAGAGGCCGGACAATGACCCCGTCTCTTCGCTGGGATATAAAAAAAACGGCCTCGCCGTGCATGCGACGACTGGAACTGCAAAGCAGGACCTCCCAAAGACGGCATGAGTTTGCTCATGGTGACGTCTGACTGCATCAAGCCGGAGCGGGACGGCAGGCCCCTTCCATTGCCGTCCTCCGGTTTCTTTTTTTATCTTCCGGATCCGGCCGGCTTCATTTCTGACGAATATCCATCGCCATCGTGAAGCCGTCGGCGCGCGGCGTAATGGACAGGTTTTTCTTCATGGCCCAGGCCGCGTTCAGATGCAGCAGCGGAATGATGGCGCCGTCCGTCAATGCCGTTTTCGCTGCCTGTTGCTGGAGCTGGCTGCGGGCTTTTTCATCGGTGGTGGCAGCCGCCTTGTCGATCAGGGCGTCCACCTCCTTATTGCTGTAACGGCCATAGTTGCTGACCCCTGTCACGCTGGCCTTGTCGAATGAGTGAATGCTTGAGATCAGGCCGGTGAGCGAGTCGCCGGTGACAGCGCCATTGCCGACCAGAAAGACACTGAACTCCGGCTCACCGTTGGGGCCTCCGCCGAACGCGCGAGTCTGAAACACTGAATAAGGCATGGTCGCCACTTCGGTCTTGATGCCGACCTGGCTGAAAACCTGCGCTACCGCTTCGCACAGTTTGGCGTCGTTGATATAGCGATTGTTCGGACAGTGAATGGTCAACTGAAAACCGTTCTGATAACCAGCTTCAGCCAGCAACGCCTTGGCCTTGGCCAGATCGTAGGCCGGCAGCTTGAGCGTGGGGTCATAGCCGAAGAAGCCCTTGGGCACCAACTGCTCGGATGCGGTGGCATCGCCCTTCATCAGAAACTTGATGATGCCGTCGCGATTGATGGCGGTCATCAGCGCCTGACGTACCTTCAGGTCTTTCAAAGGATTCTTTTTCAGCGGCGAACCATCGGCGGCCTTGACGAAAGGCGAACTGTCGCGGAACTGATCCAGCGCAAGATAGTTCAGCATGTAAGAAGTGACCGAAGAAATCTGAAAGCTCTTGAACGAAGCTTCCATGTTTGAGGTGATGTCATTGATGATATCGACGGAACCCGACAGCAATGCCGCTGCACGCGCCGGCTCACGCGGAATGAACTGCAGCGTCACGCTATCCCAGGGCTCTTTCTCGCCCCAGTAATCCGGATTCTTGTTCAGCGTGATCTTCTGGCCGTGCGCCCAGCTGCCAAATTTATAGGGGCCGGTGCCGATTGCCGATTTGCCGCTGGCAAAGCTCTCTTCGCTGACGGTATCGCCAAGCGACTTGGGAATGATGGCAATCAAGCCGAGATTTTCGGGAAGGGTCGGACTGACGCGCTTGCTTTTCACCTGAATGGTCAGCGGCGCACTGACGCTGACGCTGTCCACATCCTTCAGATAAGAACGGAAGGTGCGCGGCCCGCTCAGATGCATGGCGCGCTCGATCGAATACTTGACGTCATCAGCCGTCATCACCGTGCCATTATGAAACTTCACATTCGGGCGCAGCTTGAATTCCCAGGTGCTCGGATTGAGCATGCGCCAGCTGAGCGCCAGGCCCGGTTTGGGACGCAACTGATGATCCTGATCGACCAGAGAATCGTAGACGTGGGCCCAGACATTGCGATTTGCGCCGTTGAGTACATGAGGGTCAGCCGATGTGACTTCCGCCTTGAAACCTATCTTCAGATCTGCGGCCAAGGCAGCAGACGACAGACAGACCAGCAGGCCTATGCCAAAGAGCTTTCTCACCGTATTCCACATCATGCAAACCTCCGATTCTGTTTCATTTAAAAATAGCCTATTTTCCCGGACGCAAGATCCAGACCGGCGCCGTCGGACTGCCGCCCGGGCCTCGATGCTCACCGAACATCTGCCGCCCGGCAATCCGGAAAGATTACCGCCGGACTCCGAGGAAAAAAGCCAATCCCGCGAGCGGGACTGGCAAAAAGGGACTCCTCAAGAGCTACTTCAACAGCCACTACACTACTTACTACCTTAGAAGCGATGCATGATGCCCAGGGCCAGCGCATTCTGTGCGCTGTCGGCGCCCGGCGCGCCATTGCTGGTCAGGCCCGGGTTGTACATGTCGGATGCGCGCAGATTGGCGACCATCCCGTACAACAAGGTGCGCTTCGACAGGGTGTAATCCGCACCCAGCACCAGCGCCGTCAACTTGCCCTTGTTGGATGCACCGACGAAGTCATAGCGTGAATGGATGACGCTACCCTTGAACAGCCATGCCCCCATCTTGTAGTCGGCGCCGACGTCAAAGATGTTGGCCTTCGAGTTGTTGATGCCGCCGGCCGAAAACGCGCCGCTGCCGGCAGTCGACGTAAACGTCGTCGCAAAATTCGGCGCAGCACCGGATGAGGCGTTGATCAGCGGTTGCTTGACATTCGACCACTCGCCGCGCAAGGTCAGCGCGCCGATGTCATAGTTGGCGCCGAGCATGAAGACCTTGATACACGTATCGCCTGCATTGCCCAGAGCCGTGGTGTTACATCCGGCGTTGCTCGATGCGCCCTGATCGCTGCTGGTGTTGGTGGTGGCGGAACCGACGGTTGCCGCTTTCTTCGACTGCCAATAAGCGAAACCTATGCCGAACGGCCCGTTCTCGTAGTTGGCCCCGAATCCCAGCGACTGTCCGGTCGTTGCGGAACCGGCCTGCTCGCCAAAACCATAAGCCAGATTGGCCTGGAAACCGCCGAAATTCGGCGTCAGGTAATACAGCATGTTGTTGGCGCGCTCGCCGGTGGCGCGATCCATATTGTTGCCATGTACCTTGCCGGTGAACGGCAGCATGCGCGATGCAGTGGAATACTGATTCGCGATGAAATCGGTGTAGTCCTTGCGACGCCCCATTTCAATCGTACCGAGAGCACCGCTCAGACCGATCGTGGTGCGACGGCCAAAGGTTGCGCCGTTCTGTGCGGAGGCGCCGTTATCCATCGTGAAGCCGCCTTCGATGACGAAGTCCGCCTTCAGGCCGCCGCCCAGGTCTTCCACACCGCGAAAACCGAGACGCGACTGCGTGTACTGACCAGAATCCAGACCAATGCGGTTACCTGTGTTGCGGCCGGTAGTGACGACCTTGTCCACATATCCGATACCGGCGGTCGCGACGCCGTAAATGGTGACGCTACTCTGCGCATGCGCAACCCCGAACGCGCTCAGACCGAGAAGCGCGAGTACTGACTTTTTCATTTACATCTCCCTATGTAACGCCTTAACGGCAGTTAGCCTGACTTTTACCCCTTGGCAATCGTTTCATCTATCAAACCAACGTAACGATAGATGAGATATTAAGCAAGCACCTTGCCGACGTCAACCATGTTTCATCAAGAAATATATCGTATCATTTAGCGATACACCATTAAAGAAAATGCTTCCATAAAAAATGCCCGGATTTAGTTCAATTTTGCGCAATGCCGCACCGTGAAAATGCAAAACAGAACGCGATTTCAAGGGCAATGCACCAGACAAATCTTGCGCACTGCAAAAAGCACAAAAATGCAGCGTCTCTTTTTTTTCACATCCCTCGGAAAAAAAACGGGGGCTCGCATCAAATCTGCAACAAAAGGGAGCACGGAACAATTTTTCAGGGGATGCGATGTTGCGACTCGCGTCAAATTGAAAACGAGCTCACAACAATCCCAGGCATCCGCTGCATTTGCGAACGATCGCGGGCAAAGCACCTTCGGATATCTGTGCTCAGTCATCGCTCAGTCATTGCAGGGACGAAAAAAAACCGCAGATCGCAATCTGCGGTTTTTCAATCGGCTCGGTCAGCGACCGCTACGGCATCACGATCATTTCTCAGTCCTCCACATAGCCCAGCGCGGCGGAAAATCTGATGGCGGCCGACTGAATGATGGCAATGTACTTTCCGAGACTGTCCTGCGGCACCCGGCTGGCCGGCGCGGTCATCGACAATGAGGCGATCACGGCGCCTGTAGCGTCGCGCACCGGGGCGGCCACCGCCACCATGTCAGCCGCTTTTTCCGAGAACGAGGTGCTGTAGCCATCGCCCAGTATTTTCTTCAATTCCTTTTTCAGCTCGGTACGCTTGACGATGGTATTCGGCGTGAACTTTTCAAGCTTGCCGGTCAGAATGCCCTCCTGAATCTCTTCCGGCGCATGCGCCAGCAACAGCTTGCCCGAGGCGCCGACGAACAGGGGCCGGCGATCTCCCAGCTGACTGTGAACCCGCAAGGCATGCGGAGCATCCCACCAGGCCACGCATACGGTTTCGGCGCCATCGCGAATACGCACCAGGACACTCTCATTGCATTCGCGGCCGATGGGCTCAAGGATATCCTTGGCCACATCGATCAGACTCAGTTGCGCCTGAGCAGCCGTGCCGATGATCAGCGCGCGGTAGCCGAGACTGTAGGTCGCCATCGGCAACTGCCGCCTGACCAGACCACTTTCTTCCAGCGTCGTCAGCAATCGGAAGGCGCGCGCCTTGGTATTGCCGGAGCGTTTGGCCAGTTCGGTCACGCCCTTGCCCCCCTCTTCCGCCACCAAAAACAGCAGCTCGATCGCCTTGCTTACCGCATCAACGGTATAACTCATAAAAAATTCCTTTGTTGCTCAGCGTCACGCGTGACGTTCTTTTTCATGGAGAGACAAATATACAGATAAGAGCACGAGGCGATGTCTGCCTGATTTCGTCTGAATTTCGCCTGAACTCGCCTCATCTTCAAGGGCTGCAAGCCTGCGCCATTCTGGCAGATGCTTCCGCATATGTCAGCCCCGACCGGGCGGCGGCAAATCAACTGACAGCGCTGATGTCCGGCGTTCGCGGCAGTTGCCGGCGCCCAGGGCTATCTGAACGATGATTCAAGGCTGAGTACACTACCATAAAATGATACGTCGTTCCAGCAAGCAAAACAAATCACCCATCTCGAGAATGGCATTTCTTCAGCTCTGAAGACTGCTGCCGCCAGGGCTGGAACCGTCAATTTCAATTGCCCTGCCCGAAAAAGACGGCGCACACCCCACACCCGGGGTGACGCCCTGGTGGTATGCGTCAGCGGATTTCAGGCGATCAGAACGGCATGCCGGCGATTGCCCGAAAAATCTGAAGGATGCCGGTCTGCCTCCACCGTTTCGCTCGCATCGCTCAAGTTGAAGACACTGACAAGCCTGGCCAGTACCGCCGCCTCGTCTTTCATGGCGGCCGCCGCTGCCGAGGCCTCTTCGACCAGTGCCGCATTTTTTTGCGTGACGTCGTCGATCAGATTGATCGATCCGCTGATCTGCAATATCCCGGTGGCCTGCTCCTGGCTGAAGCCGCTGATTTCGCGAATGATGCACGCCACTCCTTCCACGCTGTTGACCACTTCATGAATGGTGGCTCCGGCCTGCGCCACCAGCAGCGTGCCGCCGTCGACGCGCTCCACCGAATCCGTGATCAGCGCCTTAATCTCCTTCGCGGCATTGGCGGATCGCTGCGCCAGACTTCGCACTTCAGACGCCACCACCGCAAAACCTCTGCCCTGCTCGCCGGCGCGCGCCGCCTCGACTGCCGCATTAAGCGCCAGAATATTGGTCTGGAACGCAATGCCGTCGATGACGCCGATGATATTGGCGATCTGGCGCGAGGATTCATTGATGGCGCTCATGGTGGCGACCACTTTGGCCACCACCTGTCCGCCGCGTGCCGCGACCTCACTGGCGGCCGCGGCGTTTTGATCCGCACGCCCGGCACTCTCCGCATTGAGCCTGATGGTCGATGCAATCTCCTCTGTCGCGGCAGCCGTCTCTTCCAGCGAAGAGGCTTGCTGCTCGGTGCGTATCGACAGATCCATATTGCCGCTGGCGATCTCCGATGAAGCAAGGGCGATATTGTTGATGCTCTTGCGAATGTTGGCCACCAGCGTGTTCAGGCTCAGATTCATGGAGCGCAAGGCAGCCAGCAGTTGCCCCACCTCGTCTTTGGAATTGACCTGAATGTCAGCCGTCAGATCGCCCTTGGCGACCCGCTCGGCGACCAGCACTGCCGCCGCCAGCGGTCTGATGATGGAACGCGCCAGCAAGTGCGCAATCAGCAGGCCCAGCAGAATTGCCAGCGCTTCAAGCACCAGCAGCAAGCTGCGACTGCGGCGGGCGGTTTCTTCAATACCGGCATTGATGGCGTCGATCTGCTTGCGTTGCACGCTGAGCAACTCTTGCATCAGATGCTGAAAAGCCTTGGCGACCGGGACATATTCCTGCTCCAGCACCTGCAAGGCTCGTTCCGCTTGCCCTTCCGCCTTGAGCTTGCTGACCTTGTCGCGCGCGGCCAGATACAGCTTGCGCTGCGTTCCGATTCTCGCAAACAGTTCTTTTTCTTCCGGCGTTTCCAGCAAGGCGCCGATGTTGTCCTGTAAATCGCCGGAGCGTTTGGGACCTTCCGTTGCAAGAAATGCCGACAGCGAAGTGTCGCTGCTCTTGGCGATCGCGGTAGTGCGCATGATGCCGGAGTCAATCGCCCGATACCAGTCGCTGCTAAGGCGCTCTTTCATGAGCGGCCTTTGCATCATCGCCGACGATGCCCGCGAGACCGACTCCAGATTCCATATCGCCACCGCCGTCGCGGCGCAAGACAGCACAAGAATGCACCCCAGCCCCAGACGGAGCCGGCCACCGATTTTCAGACTGGCAAACATTTTATTCCCCCCTTTTACCCTGAACTACACAATTAGCCTCGAAACAAAATATCATCAAAAGAAACACTGTATTGTTTGATGATACAACCAAAAAATAAATACAAGTCAGATTTTTTGGTGCGACGGGCTTTCAGAGCACGCCGGCAGAGGCACGAAATGATTGCCGAAGGGAAATAAAGAAATAAAGGAAGTAAGGAAGGACGCGTTGAACGGCGCAGGCAATCTTGCAGGGGTGCAGCCAGGACGGCTGTACTGAAAGTGCCTGCATCTTGAACGCCGGATTTCAGGCAAACGGCTCTACGCTAGCTGGCGTAGGTAAACTCTCCGGCCACGTCCTTGCGCCGCATCAGGTCGATGAACAGCTCGCGCATCCATTTGGCGCCGGGGTCGGCGTCGAAGTCGCCGTGCCAGTGCAGCGTAATGTCGACCGTCGGCAATGCCACCGGCAATTCGTAGACGGCCAGACGGCCGTCTTCATTGAAGACGTTGGCGCTGCCGCGCGGCAGCGTGGCGGCCAGGTCCGAACGCGCGAGGATGCGCGGCAGTACCGAGAAATGCGGCGCTTCGAGGGTGATTTCGCGATGGATATTGTTGGACTTGAACTCGCTCTCAAGCTGCACGTGGCTGCACTCCACCGACTTGACCACGACGTGCGTCATCGCCAGAAATTCAGCCAGCGTCAGGTGGCGGCGCTGCGGCAGGCCGGCACGTTTGCGCGTCATGCAGACATAGGAATCGCGAAACAGGAATTCGAAACGGGTCAGCGGCTTGAGCACCGGCAAGTCGCCGATGGCGAAATCCAGTTGCCCGGTCTTGAGCGCGCCTTCGATCTGCGAAGGCGGCAATTGCTCGACCTGCAGCTTGATGCGCGGGCCGAGGTCTTTCAGCTTCTCGCAGATGTGCGGCAGAAATTCCATCTCGGCCACATCCGTCATCGACATGCGGAAGGTACGCGTGCAAGTCGCGGGATCGAACTCTTCGCCGTAACGCAGCGCCTCCTGCACCGCTTGCAGCGCGCGGCCGATGGGCTTGGCCAGTTCGGCGCCGGTGGCGGTCGGGCTCATGCCGTCCTTGGTGCGGATGAACAGCGGATCGTTGAACGCCACACGCAGACGCGCCAGCGCAGAACTGACGGCCGGCTGCGAAATGTGCAGGCGATGCCCGGCCAGCGTCAGGCTGCGCTCGTCCGCAATCGCCTGAAACACCCGCAGCAGATTCAGATCCATATTGTTGAACGTGGTCATGCCCGCCTCCCGCCTGCGTCAAGAAAGATGATGCGCCAGCATGCAACATCCACACCAGGTTGCTGCGCTCGCCACTCGCTGCTCTCCGCTCGTTACTTTCGGCTAGTCAGGCTGAGGCGCAACGCCGGACCATGCGCGCTGCAGCAGCGCACGCAAAGGCTGCGGCTCGATGGCGCGCGGATTCCAGTAAGGATTGGCCAGCGCGATCTGGCAAGCGCGGTCCAGATCGTCTTCCTGCATGCCTATGCTTTTCAGTCCGGCCGGAATACCCAGCTCCTGCGACAAGGCATGCAAGGCAAGCGCTGCGGCAGCCGGATCGTTTGCCTCCGCTTCCGACGCCCCCAGCGCCCGCGCAATACGACGCATGGCCTCCGGTGCGGCGGCGGCGTTGTAGGCCAGCGCATGCGGCAAGACACTGGCGTGGGTTTCCGCATGCGGCAGATTGAAGGAGCCGCCCAGGGTATGACACAGCTTGTGATGCAGCGCCATGCCGACCTGCCCCAGCACGGTGCCGCACAACCAGGCGCCGTACAGACAATCGCTGCGCGCGTCCGGATTGGCGGCATCCTGTTTCAGCGCGCGCAAACCCTTGGCCAGCGCGCGTATGCCCTCTTCCGCCATGAGCGACATGACCGGATTGCCGTCGCGCGCATACAAACCTTCGGCGGCATGCGCCATGGCGTTCAGGCCGCTGACGAAAGAAATCGGCAAGGGCAGCGTCAATGAAAGCTGCGGATCGTAGATTACCGTGCGCGGCAAGACCCTGGCGTCGCGACCGGTGCGCTTGAGGCCGTTTTCGGTGAGACCGAAGATGGGCGTCATTTCGGATCCGGCATAGGTGGTCGGAATCGCGATGATGGGCAAGGCCGATTCCAGCGCAATCGCCTTGCCGAGGCCGACCGTCGATCCGCCGCCGATGGCGATGGCGCAATCGGCGCCGACCTTGCCGGCATGTTCGGTGGCGGCGCGCGCGCTTTCTATGGGCACATGCATGATGGCGCCGGCGTAGATGCCGGCGCAGCGTTTGCCGAGCAAGGCGGCGACCGGCTCGGCCAGTTCGCGGCGGTCGGGCGTGCACAGCACCAGCGCGCGGCCGGCGCCGAGGCGCTCGACTTCCTGCTCGATGCTGTTCAGGCTGCCTCGCCCGAAAATCACGCGCGAGGCGTTGGCGGTATAGGTGAATTCGTACATGCTCATGCCTCCACCGCAGTCGTGGCACAGCCCATGCCGGCCGGCGCCAGATAATCGACCTGATGCCGCGCAATGCGGCAATCGCCCAGCGCCTCTTTCACGCGCAGATGCTCGGGATGCGTGGCATACGCGGCCAGCCATTCGGGCGACTCGAACTCCATGTACAGCACCACGTCGCAGGCGTAATCGACGCCGCTGACATCAAGCCCGACTTCCACCATCGTCATGCCGGGAATCTTGCCGGCCAGATTCTCGAAACTGCGTTTGACGAAGGCCGCCGTCTCGCGTTTTTGCTGCGCCGTATCGCCGCGGACATCCCACATGACAATATGTTTGGTGGTCAGACGGCGCAGGTCGGCGGCGTCTGCTGTTTGCTTGCTCATCGCGATTTCCCGTTGACGAGGTTGAAGTTGTGCTGAGTGATCTGCACCGGCATTCCGGCTCAGCGCATCAGTTCCGAATAAGTCGGTACGTTGTTGGCCCAGCCTTTGGTCAGCGGCGCCACGAACACGTTCTCGGTACGGGTGCGCGAAATCTTCCACACACCGTCGACCTTCCTGAACAGATTGTTGAGGCGGCTGGAACGCAGCAGCGAAGAGCCGTCGCCGAAAATCCAGGGCTGGCAATGCACCCATTGGCCATCGGCCTCGTCGCCGTTGACATGAATCTGCTCGGACGTCAGGTAGTGCACATTGAGCAGCAGTTCCGGATCTTTCTTCTGGCCCCAGAAGGCCTGAAAGTGCTTGCGGATCGCGGCCTTGCCCACGGCCTGGCCGAACTGGCCCTTGTAGTATTCGCCGACGCCTTCCCAGATCGCATCTTCCGAATACAGCTCCAGAATCTTCTCGATGCGCTCGTCGTCGGATGCCACCGGCTCCGGGCATGGCGTGTCGCACAGGAACATGTAGCGCGCCTGAATGCGGCGGATGTCGGCTTCGGCTTCCAGCACGTTGAGCCGGCGCTTGAGTTCAAGAATGTCGTTATTGGTCGTGGATACGTCGCTCATGAGTTCCTCTTGGTGAAATATGGGTGAGTGAATGTGGAGCAGTTGCAAATCGTTGTCGCGCAACGATCCCTTCATCGCGATTGCGGCGCGATGAGGAACTTTGCAGCAAGTATCTTTGTGATGGCCTGGCTGGTCAGGCTCGGCGCCGGTGCCGCATCAGGCGGCTTTATCCGCCAGCACAAAATTCCACTGCACGTTCCAGAACGGCGCCGTGGTGCCGAGCTCGCCGGCGCGCGCGGCGTCGTTGATGCTGTCGAAATCGGCCACCAGTTCCTGCTTGACGCCGAACACCGTGTCTTCGCGCAGGTAAGGACAATCGGGCGTGAAGATGTGCGTGATCACCGGCTCGTAACCGGGTGCGCTGACGATGAAATGCAGATGCGCGGCGCGATTGGGGTGGCGGCCCAGCTGGCCCAGCAATTTGCCGACCGGACCATCGTCGGGAATCGGATAGTGGCGCGGCTTGACCGACTTGAACCAGTAGCCGCCATCGGCCCCGGCGCTGAACACGCCGCGCAGGTTGTAGTCCGGCTGTATGCCCTTTTGCTGAACGTCGTAGAAACCGTCGTTATTGGTCTGCCACACATCCAGCGTGGCGCCCGGAATCGGCTTGCCGTGCACATCGGTGACAATGCCGGAGATCACCATCGGTTCGCCCTTGCCGTCCAGGCAGATGTTGGCGCCGTTCTCATAGTGCGGCGCGTTCTCCACGTAAAACGGACCCAGGATGGTATTCGGAGTGGCCGCGCTCGGGCGGCGGTGATTGATGGCGTCGACCAGCATGGACACGCCCAGCACGTCGGACAGCAGAATGTATTCCTGACGCCAGTCGGAGCACATCTGGCCGGTCTCGGTCAGGAATCTGATCGCCGTCAGCCACTCTTCATGGGTCGGTTCGATTTCCTTGACCGCCGCATGCAGATGCCTGACCAGCACGCTCATGACCTCGCGCAGACGCGGCGAGACGGCATCGCCCATGCGCGAGTTGACCACCTCGGCCGAGCTTTCCTCGAGGAAATAAGGCAGGTTTTTCGCGGCTGGCGTGGCGTGCGGATCTGGCATGCGATTTCTCCGGATATTGTTGTTTCAAGCTTGTGGCGCAATTCTATATTCACGATTAAAGAGAAAACAGAGCAAAATATATAATCTCTTTTGCATAAATCGGGAAAGTAAGCGCAAATGGCTCGGATAACAGGTATGAAATAAGCATGAATCATTTACGGGAAATAGAACTGTTCGTTCAGGTCGGCGATCTGGGCAGCATCAGCAAGGCGGCCGAGGCGCTGGAGATTTCCATCTCGGCCGCCAGCCGTGCGCTGATTGCACTCGAGGCGCGGCTGGGCGTGCAACTGGTCAAGCGCACCACGCGCCGTCTGTTTCTGACCGACGCCGGCGCGCAGTTTCATCAGCAATGCAAGAGCATCCTGGCCAATCTGCGCGAGGCGGAAAATTCGGTCACCGAGACCGCGGTCAAACCCACCGGCCGCCTGCGCGTGACGGCCTCGCTCTCATTCTGCGTGCTGCACATCGCGCCGCTGCTGCCGGAATTCACCCGGCGCTATCCCGATATTCAGGTGGAAGTGATCGCCGCCAACCGCTATTACGACATCATCGAGAACGGCGTCGATGTCGCCATCCGCACGCGCCAGGTGGAGTCCGACAGCAACATCACGATCCGCCGGCTGGCCGAGACCCGGCGCATTCTGGCGGCGGCGCCCTCTTATATCGAGAAGTTCGGCGTGCCGGTGCTGCCGCCCGATCTGAACCGCCATCACATCCTCAATTACGCGCTGTCGGATACGCCCAATGAATTGCCGCTGCGACGCGGCAATGAAAAGATCGTGAGCAGAATCCGGCCGCTGCTGGAAGCCAACGACGGCCAGATCCTGCGGCAGGCAGCGCTGGCCGGCATGGGGATTCTGGTGCAGCCCAAATACATCGTCTACGACGATCTGCTGAGCGGACGCCTGGTGCCGGTGCTGGATGACTGGGACTTGCCGCGCCTGACTATCAACATCGCCTTCCAGACGCGCGCCCACCTGCCGGCCAAGGACAGGCTGTTCATCGACGCGCTGGTCGAACGCTTCCGCGTCAACGATTTCGAGCGTTTGTGGGCGAGCTGAGAGGTATCAGGCTCCGCACGCCTGCCCGCGTGCCGATCGCAAGGCACACCGACCCAGGCAGTACGGCGTACGGCAAGAAGGTGCGACACCTCTCACGCGTCCGCACGCCTGCCCGCGTGCCGATGGCAAGGCGCGCCGACGCAGACAGTACGGCGTACGGCAAGGAGGTGCAACGCTTCTCACGCGTCCGCGCGCCTGCCCGCGTGCCGATGGCAAGGCGCGCCGACGCAGGCAGTACGGCGTACGGCAAGGAGGTGCAACGCCGCCAGCGGCATGCGGGCAGGCGCGCGGAGGCTATTGGAGCATGAAGGTTTCATATTCCAGCACCTCCAGCTTGCGCGACAGCAGAATGCAGCCGGCCAGCACCACCAGAAACACCGCGATGGCAAAACCGTAGCCAAAGAAGGCCGGGCCCAGCGCGATCGAAATCCAGGTCAGCACCACATTGAGCACCACCAGCGCGCCGGTCAGCCACAGCACGATGGCGCGCTTGTCGAGGTAGAAAAAGACATTGAGAATGCCCAGCAGCACCACCTGCAGGCTGGCGGCGATGATGTCGATGTACAGCAACGGCAGATACAGCGTGGAGATGCCCAGCCATTTGAGAATCGCTTCGCCGGCCACGATCAGCAGCAAGGTGACGATGGTCTGGATCTTGATGATTTCGAACAGGCCCAGACGCACGGTTTCCACCATGCCGTTGCGATGCTTCTCTATGGTTTCCAGCGAAGCGCCGCTGCGCACGGCTTCATAGAAGGCGTCGTAGTCTTCGACGAAATCGGTTTCCATGCGCAGCAGGAAGATCGCCATGCCGGGAATGATCGCCAGATAGGCCAGAAACACCGGCAAGTCGTAGATCACCGAAGCGCGCAAGGGGCCGATGACAGCCTGGCTGGTTTCGGGCGTGAACCAGAACATCATCTTGTCGACCCAGATCGCGGCATTGTAGAAAAAGCCGATCGCCATCAGCGAGGGATACAGCAAGTCCTTGCGATAAAACTCGAAAGAGATGAAGCGATCCGATTCGAAATTGCGCAGGATCAGCGCCATCATCGCCATCAGCAGCACAGCCTGGCCGATCACGAAACCGGCCATCAGACCTTCCAGCCCGAGGCCGCGCAAGCTCAGCGCCGCCAGCACGGTGATGGTGTAGCCCAGCGCATACATCCAGAAAATCGCCTTGTACTGCTTCATGCCGGACAGAAAAATCGTGGCGATCCAGATATTGCACATGATGACGAAGGCGGCCAGCAGCAACAGGCGGTACAGCACGCTCTGCTGCGGAAACAGAAACATCACGCACAACAGGCCGCCGATGCCGCCGGCCACCGTCACCGTGAACGACACCGCATGAAAATTGGGCAGGATGGACGCCATATCCTTTTCGAACAGACGGTCGGCGGTGAAGCGTGTCAGCGCCAGCTGGAACACGCCGGTGAAGATCAGCGAGATCGAAATCACATAGGTGATGCTGACCTGAAACTGCACCACCACATTGCCCGGCACGATCACCGCGTGACTCATCACGCCGATGATCAGGATGCCGACGATGGACATGATCCACGAGCCGGAGCTGATCAGCGCCGCATAGGAATAGGCCTGCAGCAGCGACAGCAGATTGTCGCGCCTGAGGATCTTGCGTAGTTCGAATCCAATACCGGCCATGGTGGAGTTCTATCCTGATCTCTAGTGTTTTACCGGGCAGCGCAAAGCCGGAGTTGCCGCGCCGTCCGCTGCCGGCGGCGGGGTCTGCGCCAGCGCCTCGTGATACAGGCTGCGGTAGGCGCCGAACATCATGTCCTGCGTGTAATAGCGTTCCACGCGCGCGATGCCGGCGGCCTGCGCCGCATGCCAGCGCTGCGGATCAGTCAGCAGGCCGACCGCGGCGCTAGCCAGCGCCTGCGGCTCGGCAATGCCGACCACCTCGCCGGCGGCGCCGAGCGCGCGGTCGGCTTCATCCAGGCCGTACATCAACTGGCGGCAGGAGCCGACGTCGGTGGCGACTGCCGGCACGCCGGCGGCAAAGCCTTCCAGCAGCACCAGCGGCAAGGCTTCGCTGATGCTGGACAAGACCACCAGCCCGATCTTCGGCATCAGGTCATCGATCTTCTGGAAGCCCAGGAACTTGACCTTGCCGGTCAGCCCCAGGCCTTCGACGATGCTGTGGCATTCCTCGGCATAGGCTTTGTCTTCGTCTTCCGGCCCGGCGATCCAGGCTTCGGCTTCGGGATACTGCATCACCACCGAGCGCATCGCGCGAATGAAGGTCTTGACGTCCTTGATCGGCACCACCCGCCCCAGCAGACAGAGCACCGGCGGAATCGCCGCACTGCGCTGCGCGCGCAGCTTCGCCATGCGCGGCAGGTCGATGCCGTTGGGAATGTTGCGCGTGCGTTCCGGCGGTGCGCCGTCATTGATCTGGCGCAGACGGTTGGTTTCGTAGAGCGCGACGATCTGGTTCGAAGCCTGATAGCAGAGCCGCCCCAGCGCTTCGAAAAAGCGTATCCACAGATCACGGAAGTAAGGAATCTGCGAAGAATCCTTTTCAAACACGTTGCGGTTGTCACGTATCCACTCGCTCTGGAACAGATCGATCTTGCGTTCCTTGGTGTAGATGCCGTGCTCCGACAGCAACAGCGGGCGGCCGGTCTGCATTTTCAGCAGGCTGCCTAGAAACCCTGCGTAGCCGGTCGAAATGGTGTGATAGCAGCGCGCCGGAATCATCTGCCGCGCCACTTTGGCCAGGGTCCAGATCGGCGTGTGCATGATGCGCACGGTCCAGAAATAATCGACGAAGGAGGGATCGGTGCAGAAGGCCCGATATTGCTCGGTCAGATAATCCCAGGCGTTTTTGCTGTACAAGAACGAGGCTTCATCCAGCGCCTGACCGTCCGCCAGCAGCGGCGTCAATTCGGCCAGCAAGGCACTCAGCTCAGTCTGGCTGGCGGGCTCGCCGTCCTTTGAGACGGCGCCGCCGGCGCTGCGGAATTTCTGATGCAGCACATCCATCCGCTCATAGGCGCTGGCATTGCCGCGTGTGCGCGTGGCGCCCGGCTTGGTCGCAAGGTCGAAATGCTCATGCAGATAATGCGTCTCCAGATGCACCACGTTATCCGGCAGCGCATATTTGGGCGCGCCGTAGTCCTGACGGCGGCTGCCGACGAAACACAGGCCGAAACGGATTTCGGGAAAGCCGCGAATGATCTGATTGACCCAACTGGAGACGCCGCCGCTGACATAGGGAAAGGTCCCCTCCAGCAGCAGCATGACGTCGCAATCGGCTGCCTTGCGATCGTACGGATCGGGAGCGCCCGGCCTGGTGTTGTTCTGATCCTGAGTCATCTGCGGCCGCCTCCCGGTGCGGCATGAACGGGCGCCACATTGCGACGGCCATGGCGCCAGAAACGATGCAATTGCGGTGTGGACGAGACGCTGGGGTCGTAAGCCATTTCGATGAACAGCTTGCGCACCGCGTCGAAGTCGCGTTCCTGAAAGCTGAGCTCGGCCATATACGGCAACAGGCGGTTGCGCGAAAAACCGTGCTCATAGGCGTTCTGCAAAGCCTCGCGCGCGCCGGCGGCGTTGGAAATCGTCAACTCCAGCCGCACCAGCATGAACCACAGTCCGGCCTGCTCGGGGTCGATCGCCAGCGACGCACGGGCGTGTTCGCGCATCTGGTCGCAGGAATAATTGAGCAGATCGCCCTGCACCAGATTCTGATACACCAGCTCCTGATACAGCTCGGCGATCTGCTGATGCAGCAAAGCCTGCGAGCCGGTTTCGCTGGCTGCGTCGGCCTCGGCCAGGCGCGCGCGGGTATCGACGATGCGCTGGGTGATCTTCTTCTCCTTGCCATCCAGAATGCCGTAGGCCAGCAGACGCACGTCGTCGGCCGGATCGGCCAGCAGATTGCGCAGCGATTCGCCGCTGCTGCGCGTCGGCGTATGCTGGATCGCTACCAGCGCGTTGAGCCGTTCATCCAGCGGCGTCGCCAGATTGCTCAGTTGCGCGCGCACGCGATTGCCGCGAAAACCTGTTCCTTCGCGCTTGCGCACGGTGACGAATTCGGGCGAGCTGGTGGTATCGAAATCCTGATCGTCGGCCTTCTTCGGCCACAGTACGCCGACCAGCAATGCCAGCGCGGTGCACAGAATGCCGGCTACCGGAATGAAGAAATTGAAGGCCATCAGATACGCCAGCAACCAGAAGCGCGGCTGGCGGTAACGCTGCGGCACCACCAGAGCCAGCGCCAGACCGAACAGCACACTCGACACCAGATGCAGCGCAAGATAGGAGGCCAGCAGCAAGGGACTATGGCCGAGCTGGAGCAGCATCGCGATGGACGCGAGCTCGAAGCTGAAACCGGCGATTGAAAGTTTATACAGCACAGCGTTCCACCAGATTGGCCAGCAGTTGGGGCACTTGTTGCCGGCCCAGGTGAGCGGTATGGATTTCTGCAAAATTGCTCAGAAACTTGTTGCCGAACTGTGCATGCGAGACGCTTTCGATGCGCATCAGATAGCCGTCCACGGCGGCGCTGCCGGCCAGCGGCAGCAGACTGATCAGCACGTTGCGGCCGTCGGCGCGATACGACCAGATGACGTCGGCGGCACGCTTGAGGCGACGAACCTGTTCGAACATGTCGCGCGAGGTCTCATCGTCGCCGAACACCAGCGCCACCAATGAAGAATCGATATCGGTGCTGCGTTTGAGGTGATGCAGGCGCACCATGTCGACCGCCAGCTGAGGCGGACATTCGGGCACCTGCTGCAATACCGCGCGCGTGCTCAGGCCCATTTCGATGCCGTCGGCGTAGTAGTCGATCAGCACCGACAGCAATTGCAGCGCATCTTCGTTGAGCGCCACGAAGGGCAGTTTTTCCACCAGCAGCAGGCCGAACAGCTCGCCGTCGAAATTGCGCAGCGGCGCGCAGATCAGATAGCGGCTCTGGTTGCGCCCGCTCTGGCTGATCGCTTCGGATTGCACGTGCGCCAGTTTGTTGAACTCCAGGCTGTGCCGCACCAGCGGATCGTCGGCGCTGAATTCGCTGGTCTTGCCCAGCGTCGCCGCCGGCGTCGGGCTGATCTGGCGCTGCTCGTCGCAGGCATGCACCGAAGCCACCTCGAGCTGGCAGCTCTGCACCAGAATCTGCAAAAACGCCTCGGCCGCCGGCAGCCGCGCCGGCGCGTGGCGATTCTGATCCAGCGTCAGCGCGCGCATGCGGTCCAGCGATTCGCGCAGCGTCAGCGGCTTGGACAGCAGATCCTGCTCCAGCCGCTCATGCGAGAGACGCAGCAAAAAGTGATTCTTGGTGAGCATGGTCAGGCGCTCGTCCAGATAGGCGTTGATGGCGCGCAGGCGACGGCTGCGCGCATTCCAGACTTCGGCAAACTGGCCGCACAGCAGGGTCAGCACCAGGCCGCCCAGAAAATACACCTGCGGAAAGACCTCAGGCGCTTGCATGCCGGCACCTGCCGCCGCCGGCCCCGCCATGTTTGCCGTCACGCCCACCAGATGCCAGTGCGCCAGGCCATACCAGCCGGCCACCAGCGTCAGTACCGACACCACACCGATGGCGCTGCCGTAACGCATCGCCAGAATCGCCGGCACCATCCAGATCCAGGGAAACTCCGCGCGAATGCCGAACGGATCCTCGGGCGCGATCCATTGCGACAACAGCAGCGTCAGCAGTACGAAGACGATCGATTCCACCCCGCGCCACAAGGCGGCGCGGGGTGAGGCGCCATCGGTGTCGATGCGCGCAAACAGCCGGCGCCAGAAACGGCGGCGGAAATCGGCCGCTGGCGTGGCGGCGGTCTGGCCGCTGTTACTGCGTGCGCGTGGTGGCGTCTGATCGCTCTTGCTCACGATAGCTCTCCGGACTTAGGGCTTGGGCTGACTGGCGATGAGCGGCGACAGCATGGTGCGCGACAGCTTCTGCGCCACCGCCGACAAGGCTTCACGGCTCCAGCCGCTCTTGCCGCCGGTCGCCGCCCAGATCACCTTGCCGCTGGACACCTCGACCAGTTGCAGCGTCAGGCCGACCGCCGGTTCGCCGTCGATGCCGACCTTGTAGCGCCATTCATCGACGGTGCCGGTCAGGGCGTAAGTCAGGTTTTCGGCGCGTGCCCATTCCAGCGCCGCATCCATCTGCTTGCGGTCCATCGGTTCGAACAGAGTTTCATTGTTGAGTGCCGCCGGATAGTGACGCAGGTTGGCCAGACCATTGGCGCGCAGGATGTTCTCGGCAATCGATTCGGCGCGCAGGCCGGCTTGCGGCGTTTCGGTATGGTTGGCGAACGGCAGCACGCCCCATTGCGCGCCGGCTTGCAAGGTCGGCGCGCGCCCTATTTCGGTGGTGGAGCAGGCTGCCAGCGCAATGCCAAAGACGGCGATGGCAGCCAGTTTCAGCAGCCGCAGCGGAAGTATAAGTTTGCGATTGTTCATGAAAATCACCGGTGAGTGGAGTAAGTGGACATTGAAACAGAGACCGAAATGGCATCGGGAATGGCATCGGGAATGGCGGCAAAAATGGCCGCAAAGACGGCTGGATGAAAGTGCTCCTGACAGCGATTCAGGCGATGCGGAAAATCCGCTCGCCGCCACGGCGAGGTGAGAATGAAAGCATGATTCATTGGCATAGCTCCTTCCTCCGCACTTGAGTTCAATACAGCCAGCGATAATTGACGCCCAGCTCGAAACCGCGCTGCGGCGTATTCGGCGTGGCGCTGGTGCTTTGCAGACCAATGCTCAGCACGTCTTGCCCGATCACGCTGCCGGCCACGCCGGCGCGCAGATTGCGCCCCCAGCCGATGTCCGACGTGCGCGTCAGGCCGATTTCGGCATACGGCCGCCAGGCCCGGGTATAGGCCGTCTCTGCCACCGTGCCGGCGCCCAGGGCAATGCCGAACACACGTGAATCGAGCGGCATGTAGCGGAAGCCGGCCGGGTCGCTGCCGGCTGGTGCCAGCCTTGCGATCTGATCGTCGGAGGCGCCCTTGTCGACGAACTTCGCATCCGAAACATAAGTGCGCAAAGTCAGATTCGGATACTCGACGCGGAAGTGCGTGCCGGCTTCGACATTGAGCGTGCGACCGCTGCCCAGCGCGGTGCCGGCCTGGGTGTAATAGCGCTGATAGCCGCCGCCCAGGCGCAGATATTCGGTGCGGCTGATCTGCATGTTCAGGTTCAGCTCGCCGCCGCTGCGCTTGCCGCCCACACGCATCAGCGCCGACTCGGTGGCCATCTGGCCGAGTCCGCCGGCGCCGTTCAGCGTCAGCTTGGGGGTGAGCTGGCGACTGAATTCCAGATGCAGGCCGTTAAAACTTTCGGCCGCCTGCCGCCGCTGCAGGCCGGCGCTGACGAAACCGTTTTCGATACGACGCCGCAGGCTCAGCTCGAACAGGCGATCCGTGCGCGGCACGTTGTCGAGCTGCGACGTGTCGCTGCTGCTTTGCAGTCGTTCGGAGAAACCGAAGAAGAAAGTCATGCCCGGCGTCAGCGCCGCCCCGGTCTTCAGATCGAAGCGCCTGGTCTCCAGCGGAAATTCGCGGCTGCTGGTGTAACCGGCACTAAATTTGGGTGGATCTTCGGTCACCAGATTGGTCAGGCGCGCATGCAGTTCTTCGTCGGCCGGCAGCAGCGCCAGCTGATCGAAGGCCAGGGTCTGCGCCAGCGGAATGCGTCCGGCCTGTCTGGCGGCTTCGACGCGGTCGTACATGGGCAGCCAGTCCGGCAGATCGTCGAGCATGCGGTTGAGGCCGTCGCGGTCGTCAGCGGCCAGTGCCAGCGTCAATTCCCCCCAGAGCGGTTTGTCGAGCTGGCGCGCAAAGCGCGTGGCCAGCCAGGCGCGCGCCAGATCGGATGCGTTCTGATTCATGGCATAGGCCAGCGCCAGCTCGCGCACGCTGGACGACAAGCGCGCATCGTCGCGCGGCCGCTGGCCGGATTCCGCATTGCGCGCGAACAGCGCATCCGGCCCCCGCCCCAGTTTCTGCGTCAACGCCGACTGTGCATTGCCTGCCGCGGCGTCCCGCATCTGGCTGTCCTCCATCTCGCGCAGCAAGCCCGGCCCGTCGACCGGCGGCAAATGCTGTTCGGGTTGCGACAGCTTCGCCGCATCGGACTGCAGCAGCGCCTGCATCACGCGCAAGCCGGCATCGGACTGCATGAACAGCGGCACCAGCGAAGCCAGCCGGTCGCGCATTTCGCGCGATTGCGACGGCGGCATATTGCGCAGCACCTGCGGATCGCGCAGCTCGAACCAGGCGCGACGCCGGATGCGCCAGGCCAGATCAGGCTGACTGGTGGCGTCCAGCGCCTCGGCATAGCTCATCAGCCACAGATAATCGTTTTGCGCAAAGCCGGATTTACGGAACCAGTGCAGCGCGGTCGGCTGGCGGTTCAGCGACATGTTGGCGGCGGCGAAAGGCCCCCACAGAATCGGCGCATTTTCGGCATCGGCCGCCCACAGGTCGAGCGCGCGCTTGAGCAGCTCGGCTTCGCGGCCGGCGATCAAGATCCAGATCAGTTCGGCGCGCGCATCGGGCGAGTCGGGTCGCAGCGTCAGCGCCTTGACCATGTCGGCGCGCGCCGCCGGCAAGTCGCGCCGCAACTGCGCCTGCGCCGCGCGGGCGGTCAGAAACTGGATGCTCTTTTCCAGCTCGGCGTTTTGTTCGGGCTTGAGGCTGTCGAGAAACCGGCGAGCGCCTTCGATATCGCCGGCACGCTGGCGATAGCTCAGCGCCTGTATCGCGAAATTGCGGTCGCCGCTGAGGCGATAGCCGAACTCGGCCAGATTGGCGGCGGCGCGCGGTTCCTGATCCTGAATCAGCGCGATCAGATTGCTGAGGTCATTCGGCTCGGCCTTGTCGGAAGACAGCATCTGCCGGTAACCGCGCCGGGCATCGTCGTCGCGTTGCAGAAAGCGCGCGACTTCGGCATAGGCGCGCCAGAAATCGGCATTCTCCGGCGGCGCGGCCGGCGCCGCTTCCTGCAACACCGCCATGGCTTCTTCTATGCGTCCGCGCAGATAAAGCTGATTGGCGGCCAGCAAGGCATTCTCCGGCGTCGGACCGAACTCGCGCCGCATGCTGCGCAACACGTCGAGCGCAGCGTCGTCCTGCCCCACGCGCAGATAGACGCGCGCCAGTGCTTCCATCAGTGCGGCGCGACGGGCGCGGGTCAAGCCGCGCGAATTTTCTTTCAGGCGCGCTTCCAGCAAGGCGATGGCGCGCTCCGGCTGGCCGATGTTTTCATACTGCGCCAGCAACTGCTCCAGCCATTGCTGGTTGCCGGGATCGCTTTGCAGCTTATGCTGCAGCGACTCGATCAGAATGTCCTGCTCGAAGGTGCCGCCGCTCAGGCGCAGCACCGCATCCCAGCCCGCTTCGTCGCCGCTCTGGCGGGCGTAGGCCAGCCATTGCGGCGTGGCTTCCTGCGGCAGGCCGCTCCACTCGCTGACTTCGGCCAGACGCTTGCGCCAGGCTGCGGCCGCCGGCTGTTGCCGCACCGCCGATTGCGCCAGCAGGCGGGCATCAGTCAGATTGCGATTGGCGAGAAAGACCGTGTAGGCCAGGGTATAAATCTCGTCGTCGAACGGCAGACGCGCGAGGCCCTGCTGGTCGGCAGGCGCTGCATCGCCACCGTTTGCGAGGCTGGCGACGCGCACGGGACGGGCTTCGTGCAGACTTGCCTGCAATTGACGCCGCAGCGTATCGGGCGAATGGCGCAGCGCCAGCGGCATGCGCAAGGCCGCCGCAAATTCGCGCATGCGCTCGAAATGCGCCGGCGTAAAGCTGCCGGCCAGCGACGCAAGCCCGGGTGTGCGCAATTGCCCCGCCATCGACAATTGCAGCAGCTGCTTGACGTAGCGCTGCGCCGCGTCGGGGCGATTGGCCGACTGCGCCAGCCGCGTCAAAAACAGCAGCGTCTCCTTGTCTTTGCCCAGCGGACCAAGGTTGCGGTCGGCGGTTTCCAGCGCCTCGGCGTACAGGCCGCCGGCCTGCAAGGTGCGCAGCGCCGTGAGGAAATGTGCGCGCCGGGTTTCCAGCGAGCCGGCGCTTTCCATCGCCATCAGATAAAAAGCGGCGCTGCTGCGGTAGTCGCCCATGCCCAGACTTTGCTTGCCCAGACTGAGGGCGTCGGCGCCGCTCAGCTTGAGATGATCCTTGTCCTGCAGCAGCCGCGCAAAGGCCTGCCTGGCCGACTGGCTGTCGCCCAGCGCCAGCGCATCCTGCGACAGGCCCAGCAATTGATCGGCGCTGAGCGCATAGTTCAGCAGATCGTGCAGGCGAGCGCGCAGCTCAGCCATCTGCTGCGTGCGCTGGGCCGAGCCCTCGGCCAGCGCAAAGGTTTCCTGCTGCCGGATCCGGTATTCCATCCACGCCGCCTGAAAGCGCAGCGCCGAATCCTGCACCAGCCTGAGTTGCGCCAGCTGCCGGCGCGCATCGTCGAGCTGGCCAAGCGCTACCAGCTGCTTGATCAGCTCCAGGCGCAACTCGTCGTTGCCGGGCTGTGCCTTGAGAAACACTTTCAGATATTCCACCGTCAACAGGTCCGGACGGCCGCTGGCATTGGCCGTCGCCAGCCTCTGCTGCAGCGACACCTGCGGAAAAACGAGCGCGAGGCCGAGCCCGACCGCCAGTCCGAAACCGGCGATCGCCCACGGCGAAAACAGCCTTAACCGTTCATAGGGAGCATTGAACGAGTACCAGGTGCCTTGTTGTCGCGATCTTGGCGTTTGCGGTCCCGATGTCATATTGGAGTACGGCGTTCCTTATGCTGGCGGAGTTGGTGGATTGGGCGGAGTGGGCATTGCTGGTCTGATCGAGGCTGACCGCCCTGAACCAGGGCTGGCCGGCGATGCTGTTGGCGCGATTGGCGCTGGGAGTCAGCGGCGCCCCGTCGGCGCTGGCCTTGCACTGCCTGGCACCGGCCACGCTGAAGGTGGCCTGACCGTTGGAAGTCAGCGAGAAGCGCAGCTCGGTGAGATTGCCGTTGCGCTTGCGGCTGAAGTCGCCCACCTGGCCGCTGGCTTCCAGCAGTGTCGGCAGCGCCGGATCAGGCTTGTCGGCTGGCGGCTGCAAGCGCACCTCAGCGGCGGCGGCAATCAGATAGGCGCCGGACGGCCCGGGCGCGATGCCGGCCACGCCGGGGCTGTCGGCGGCATAAGCAGGCGTGCCGTCCGGCAGGCGCAAGGTGCGCAGATTGGCGCCGGTGCGCACCACCAGCTGGCCGTCGGGCGTACGCGCCATGCTGGTGTTTTCAAAATCGATCACCTTGCGGATGTACTGCGAGGCATACAGGCGGGTGAAAGGCTGCGCAGCCGCCCAGCGATGAATCTTGTTGAGCGCGGCGATCGAGGCCGGTTTGGTGCCCGCATAAAAATGGTAGTAAATATCGACCGGCTTGAAGCGGATCGGCGCCTCGGTCAGCTCGAAGGTTTCGATCACGCGCTCGTAGCCGTAAAACGGCCCAGTCCAGTTGCCGGTATAGACGTTCTCATCCTGATTCGGCGCAAATACCTGATACCAGCCCTCCTTGCGCACGCCCTGCGCCGCCATCACGGTCCAGCTCTTGCGACTGTTGGTGATCAGCGTGTCGCCGCCGTTCATGTTGAGATAGCCGTCCAGATAGGTCTGCTCAATCGCCGACGCCGGCGGCACGCAGTTGCCGGTCCAGAAGAAAATCTCGGCCTTCTTGCCCGGCGGCAGCAAGGTGTTGTTGATGTAATCCATCGAGCCCTTGATTTCACGCTGCAGGTCAAACTTGTAGTGCGGGATTTCCAGCGTGTGCGAAGCATCGCCATCCATCTGGTTGATGTCGGCCTTGCTGGTGCCGTTCATCGCATCGGCCCAGGAGAACGGATGCGAGAAGGAATGGCTGGCCGGCTCCACATAAGGCAGCGCGAACATCTTGCGCGCCAGTGCAGTGGTCTGCGCCGACAGCGCCGGATACACGCCCTGCGGACTCAGCTCGCCCTCCACCACCGACACCGTCACCGGAAACTTGTAGCGATCCCAGATTTCCCGTTGCAGCACTTCCACCGCGAACGGCGTGCCGGGATATTCCGACTTCGAAGGAAAACCGTCGCCGTCCAGATGGCTCATCATGATGCGCCGCCCGCCTTCGGTAGTGACGTCCGGCGCCGGCAGATCGGGCAGGCGTAAGGCGGCCTTGAGAAACTTCAGCGGTTGCAGCACCCAGCGCGGCACATCCACCACCGGCAAGCTTTCAATCGCAAAAGGCGCCAGCACAAAACCGCCCCATGGCGTCAACGCTGCCGCATCATAGATATTGTTGCGGCTGTCCTGCAGACGCAGCAGAGATCTCGCCGTCGGGTCAGCAAGCCGGATGTTTTCCAGCAATCCGGCATCAGGGCGGGGCACCGTTTCGAATCCGATCAGTTGTGCATCGCTGTTGACGATGCGCAGCCGGTCGCCGCTCACCGGCGCGGCAATCACGCTGCTCAGGCCCAGCGCTGCAGCGCTCAGACGGTTCATCTGAAAACCGAAGGTATTGAACACCGCAATCGGTACTCCCTCCTTGATGCGCGCGCTCAGCCATGGCACCAGTGCGGGATGATCGACGCCGTTGCGGAACCAGGTCACCACGCCGGCATAGCGTCCCGCCAGCGGCATCTCAGGCAAGGTCTGACGATTCAGATCAAGGAATTCATAACGCAGCCCGAGATGGTTGAGCTGAATACCGAGAAAGCGTTGCGCCTCACTGGTGTGGACATCCTGCCCGGGCGGAATGTCCAGCAACACCAGCACATTGCGCGGCACCAGCTCGACGCTGCCGACACCGACCGACATCAGTGCACCATCCGCCACCCAGGGAATGAAGCCGTGCTGGAAATCTTGTCGGCGGTGGCGCGCGCCAGATCGCGGGCGCCGGGCTGCTGCGGATCAACGTAATCGATGGAAATCACCGGCAGGTGATATTGGTCGCGCACGGTTTCCATCTGGCCCAGCAGCCAGGCGCGATCTTCATCCGGCACCGCGCGATAGGCGCGGCGGCCGGCATCATAGCCGCGATACAGGGACTCCGCGGCGACCGCGTAAGTCAGCGGCGCGATCTGCGGCAGCAGCTCGAAGCCGCGGTTGAGCATCAGTCTGGCATCGGGATAGCGACGTTTGAATTCGCGCAGGATATCGACCATGGCGGCCGTCTGTGCGGCGCGTTCGGCATCGGTCCTGGCAAACAGCTGGTAGGAATCCAGCGTATCGAGAAAGAAGCCGCGCCAGCCCTGCTGCCACAACGGGGCGATGATGCGGTCGAGGAAAAAGTCGCGCCAGCCCGGTGCCGTCTGATCGATCACACGGCTGCCCCAGGCCGCGTTATCGCCGCGCAGGCTGTGCGGCGGCAACTGCTTGTAATACGGACGGACGGGTTGCACCTCGCCCAGCGAGACATAGGCGAACAGACTGTGCGCGCCATCGCCTGGCGCGCGATTGCGGGCCGCCGGATTTTTTACAAATTCGGGTTCCACCACGGCGACATCAAAGGCCTGCAGATCGGCCAGCGGCGGATTGGCTCCGTAGAAAAAGGCGACCGAAGCGGGAGCGCCGGCCGGCGCATCGGCTGCCTGCGCCGGCATTGCGAAGAGCAGCAGAAGCCACGCAAGCACAATGCCCACAATAGGAGCCGGAGAATAGTCAGGGACCGTGAATTCCCTCATGCCGGATCGCCGGCACAATGAGGCGTACCGATGTGGCCTGCAGTTGTGGACTGATCAATGTCTGCCGTCACTTTTTTCAACGCTGTCTCCTCATGTCGTTACAGCAGAGAACCTCGATCTGCGCCATGACGGCGCCTGCGAAATTCATCAGGTAGCGCTTCGCGCCGAATCAGCATGCAACTCACGGCGCCAAGGTTTCTTCTGGGACAGGGAATTGTAACTATTTTCTTAACAGCTTTGTATTGACCGAGTGGCAACTCCGACCCCGCATCGCTGTACATCGCCGGACTTTATTGAAGTTCGGACAATAAAAAAAGCATGCGGATACGCCCCGCGACGATCCATTTGTGCAAGACGCTTCGGCTGTATTGCACAGCCGGCGCGGGTGCAGGGAAATGTGACGCACCGCAGGGCCTGCCGGAGGGAAACGTGGGAGATCCAGCGGCGCCGTAAGGCGGAGATGAAAAATATCGACGAAATAAACCCGCATGAGACCAAACCTGCTGGCCGCAGCAAGGCGCGTACTGTCTGCGCTTGTCGTCAATGGCAAATTCTGTACGAGATCGCATGCACGTCCCTCATGACAAGCGTGTTACTGTGTGTTCGGGCAAATCAAAGTGCCCGCTTTGGCTTTTTGCAAAAGACCTCCCGCCGGCTGCTCGGCACAACGGAGGCGGCGTTCCTTCATGTACCTGAATACCTCAGCCGAAGGAGCCTCCATCCATTCTTTCATCATCACTTGCGAGCACGGCGGCAATCGCATCCCTGCGCCCTATGACAGTCTGTTCCGAGACGAGCAGGTTTTGCTCGACTCTCATCGCGGCTACGATCCCGGTGCGCTGCTGATGGCGCAGGAACTGGCGGCAGCGTTTGACGGCAAGCTCGTGACTTCGACCGTGAGCCGTTTGCTGGTCGATCTCAATCGTTCAATCGGTCATCCGACACTCTTCTCGTCGACCACGCGCCGCTTGCCGCCGCCGGTGCGCGAACAAATTCTGGCGCAATACTATCGGCCCTATCGCGAGCAGGTTGAGCGTCTGGTCGCTCAAGCCGTGTCCGAGGGGCAGCGCGTCATTCACATTTCCTCACACAGTTTCACGCCTGAGCTGGACGGCAAAGTAAGACACGCCGACGTCGGTTTGCTTTATCACCCCGCGCGGCAAGGCGAGGTCGAACTGTGCGCGCAGTGGCAGGCCTGCCTGGCGGAAATCGCGCCGGGCGTACGCGTGCGTCGCAACTACCCCTATGCGGGCAAAGGCGATGGTCTGACCGCCCACTTGCGGCTGCGCTTTGCCGCGAGCGACTACATCGGGATCGAACTGGAGATCAATCAAGGCCTGCTGCAATCGGCGGCGGCACACTGGGCGGCATTGCGCAGCTTGCTGATGGACAGCTTGCGTACGGCATGTGCCCTGCGCAATCCATCGTAGTCCAGGAAGAATGCAGTTCACCCCATGCAATCTTGTTATATCAATGCAACTTAACCTCGGCTTCCTTGTGCCTTGCGCACCGGGGCTGAAAACCGGAAGCTCTCATGAAAATCCATATCGGCTTTGAAATGGTCTACGACTGTCCGCAGCCCACTCCCATGATTTTCAACCTGAATGTGCACTTCACGCGGGTCTCCGATCTGGTCAGTCGGGATGATCTGATGTTCGATCCGCCGGTTCCGCGCTCGGCTTATCGCGACAGTTTCGGCAACTGGTGCACGCGCATCGTCGCGCCGCAAGGCCGCATCCGCATTTCTGCCGATGCCCTCATCAACGACAGCGGCCTGCCCGACATGCTGGTGCCGCAGGCGCGACAGCTTGCGGTGCAGGACCTGCCGGAAGAACCCTTGCTGTTCTTGCTAGGCAGCCGCTACTGCGAGACCGACCGCTTGTCGCCCATCGCCTGGCAACTGTTTGAGCACGCTCCCGCCGGCTGGGGCCGGGTGCAGGCCATCTGCGATTACGTCCATCGTCACATCACCTTCGGCTACGAAAACGCGCGCATGACGCGTACCGCGCTGGAAGCGTTTCAGGAGAAGGTCGGCGTCTGTCGCGACTACGCCCACCTGGCAGTTGCCTTTTGCCGCTGCATGAACATCCCGGCACGTTATTGCACCGGTTACCTCGGCGACATGGGCACGCTCCCCCCCTATGGCACGATGGACTTCGCAGCCTGGTTCGAGGTTTTTCTCGACGGCAGCTGGCACACCTTCGACGCCCGCAACAATACGCCGCGCATAGGCAGAGTCCTGATTGCCCGTGGCCGCGACGCCGCCGACGTCGCCATCAACAATACCTTCGGCCCCAATACCCTGAGCAGCTTCAAAGTGTGGACCGATGAAGTCAGCTCGCGTCAGAACGGAGAACCCTGGCTTTGAAGCGCCTGCAGTTCATGGTGCAAATCAGCGCGCGAAGATATGGCCCATGAACTCGACCATCACGTGCGCCGCCAGATAAGAGGTGACGCCGGTGCCGACGTCGAGCGGCGGGCAGACTTCGACCAGATCGAAACCGACGATGTCCATGCGCTGCGCCAGCGCGATCAGAGTGTCGCGCAGCTCGGCATATATCAGGCCGTTAGGTTCGGCCGAGACGCAACCCGGTATCAGCGACATGTCGAGCGCGTCGATGTCGATGCTGACGTAGCACTTCTCGCCGGCCGGCAACAGTTGTGCGACGCCGGCCGGTGTCAGGGTGTGGAATTCGCTCATGGTGACGATGCGATTGCCGGCGGCGCGCGCATCGGCCACTTCCACCGGCCGTACGCGCAGGCTGCGGATGCCGACCTGCGTCACGCTCTTGACGTGCGGCAGCGCCGTGATGTGGCGAAACGGCTGGCCGTTGGTATAGCGCAGATCGGGCGTGACCGGCGCAAAGTCGAGATGAGCGTCAAACTGGATCACGTGGATAGGCTCTTCGAAACCGCGCACGATGGGAAAGCTCACCGAATGATCGCCGCCGATGCCGACCGGAATCACGCCGCGCCGGCGTAGCTGGCGGCTCATCGCGCTGATGTTCTCGGCGGTCTTTTCAACATTGGTGGGAAACACATCGACGTCGCCGACATCGACGATGCTGCCGTCGGTGATTTCGGTCGCCAGAAAATGGCGGTCACGTTCGATGTCGTAGAAACCGGTGGCGGCGAAGCGCATCGAATGTTCGCGAATGCTGCGCGGCGCGAAACGTGCGCCCGGCAGATACGGCGAACCCTCGTCCATCGGCACGCCGAACACCGCCATGCGTGCGGCGATGGTGTCGAGGTCGGTGCAGATGTCGCTGCGCAGAAAGGTCGGAATGCCGGTAAAGGCGCGGTTGGCGCGGCCAACACCTCGCATGTCAGTCATGATGGACTCTCTGAAAAATTAGGATGACAACTTTTGCAGCAAGATGCGCGTACGCGCATGCTGCGGCTGCTCGAAGATGGCCGCGGCCGGGCCGCTCTCGACGATGCGCCCTTCTTCCATCACCACCAGCACATCGGCCACTTCGCGCGCAAACGACATCTCATGCGTGACCACGATCATGGTCATGCCTTCGGCGGCCAGTTGCTGCATCACCTGCAGCACTTCGCCCACCAGTTCGGGATCGAGCGCAGAAGTCGGTTCATCGAACAGCATCACCTCGGGCTGCATCGCCAGTGCGCGCGCAATCGCCACGCGCTGCTTTTGGCCGCCCGAGAGGCTGGCCGGCATGGCGGCCGCTTTGTGCGCCAGACCGACTTTTTCAAGCAAGGCCAGCGCAATCTTTTCGGCCTCGTCGCGCGGCAGACCGACGATCTTGCGCGGGCCGATGGCGACGTTGTCCAGCACCGACAGATGCGGAAACAGATTGAAGGACTGGAACACCATGCCCACATGCTTGCGCAATGCGTTGAGTGCATCTTCGGCCAGCGGCTTGCCGTCTTGCAGCAGGTCGGCGCCGCAGATGCGGATCGAACCCTGCTCGGCAGTTTCAAGACCGTTGCAGCAGCGCAGGAAGGTGCTCTTGCCGGAACCGCTGGGGCCGATCACCACCACCACTTCGCCGCGCCGGATCTGTATATCCACATTGCGCAAGACCTGCTGCGCGCCATAGCTCTTGAACAGACCGTTGACATTGACAATCGTGCTGCCGGAGGGCGGCGTGCTTGCATCGTGAGACTTCATTGCACCATTCCTCCTGCACGCAGGCGGTCTTCCACTTTTCTCAGCAACAACATGGTGGCGCTGGTAAGCACCAGATAGATCAGCGCAATCGCCAGATAGATTTCCAGCGAGCGATACGAAACGCTGATGATCTTCTGGCCTTCATGCATGACATCGTGAATCGTCACCAGCGACACCAGCGCCGAATTCTTGATCAGTGAGATGAACTCGTTCGCCAGCGGCGGCACCATGCGCACCAGCGCCTGCGGCAACACCACCAGCCGCATGGCCTGACGCGCCGACATGCCCATGGAACGCGCCGCCTCCATCTGGCCGCGATCCACCGAAATCACCGCGCCACGCACGATCTCCGACACATAGGCCGCCGAATAGCAGCCCATGCCGAGCACGCCGCACACGAAGGCCGGCAGCATGATGCCGAAGTAAGGCAGGCCGTAATACAGGATGAACAGCTGCACCAGCAACGGCGTGCCGCGAATGAAGACGACGTAGGTATTGGCCGCCGTATAGACCAGCCGGCGCTTGGAATTGACGCGCGCCAGACCGATCAGTATGCCCAGCAGACAGCTCAGCACCAGAGCCGCCAGGGTGACTTCAACCGTCACCAGAGCGCCCATCGCCAGTTCATGCCAGCCAGCCAGCGCCGGCGAAAAATCGAGTTCCATCCCTGAACCTTAGCCGGGCGTCTTGCCGAACCAGCGCACGATCAGTTTGTCGTAGGTGCCGTCGGCCTTGATTTCCTTGAGAGCCTTGTTCAGGTCTTCGCGCAGTTGCGGCAGCTTCTTGCTGACGGCGATGCCGTAGTCTTCCCTGGTCACCGGCTCGGCCAGCACCTTGGTGGTGTCGCGCGCCTTGGAGTACAGCAGCGCGGCCGGCTTGCCGGTCACCACGGCGTCGGCGCGACCGCTTTCCAGCGAGTTGAACATTTCTTCGTTCTTCTCGACTTCCACGCGGATGGCCTCAGGATAGTTTTCCTTCAGGAAGGCGATCGACTTGGTGCCGACCTGCACCGCAACGCGCTTGCCGGCCATGTCGGACGGCTTCTGGATCGCGTTGTTGTCTTTCTTGACCATCACCACCAGACCGGCGGTGAAGTAAGGATCGGTGAAATCGACGACCTTCTTGCGCTCGTCGGTGATGTAGATGGCCGACAGCACGATGTCATTGCGGCCCGAGATCACCGAGGGAATCATGCCCTTGAAATCCATGTCGGTGTATTCCAGCTTGCGGCCCATCTTGACCGACAGCGCTGCCGCCAGATCGATATCGAAACCGGTGTGCTTGCCGTCCTGGATGTATTCCATGGGAGGGAACGTCGGATCGATCGCCACCCGGATCGGATCGGCTGCAAAGGCTGCAGTCGCTTGCGCGCCGAGCGACAACATTCCCACCAACAATAGATTCCTGAGCTTCATGCTTTTTCCCCTTTTGTGTTGAACGACCTGAACGATTTGAATGACTACCGGACACCGGCCGCATGCTTGCCGGCCTGACTGCCTCTGAAACTGAAAGCCGACTGCGGATCAGCGCTTGCCGTCGAAATAACCGGCGCGGATGGCCGAGCCGATCAGATTGAGCACCAGACGCCCCGCCGTCATGCAGGACAGTTGATTGAAATCGCGCGCGGGCTGAATCTCGACGATGTCCATGCCGACCACACGGCCCTTTTTCACCAGGCCGTGAATCAGCTTGCGCGCCTGCACGAAGCTGACGCCGCCCGGCGCCGGACCCGCCACGCCGGGCATGCAGGTCGGGTCGAGGCCATCGGCGTCGATGGTCAGGTAATAGCGTCCGCCGTCGGGAATGCGATCCAGCACCGCATCCATGCCGATGTCGTGCAATTCATAGGCGGTGATGATCTGGGCGCCCCATTTGCGCGCATCGTCCGCCTCTTGCTGGCGCGCGCTGCCCGAAGCGCGCAGGCCGATCTGGATGATGTCTTTCACGTAGGGCAATTCGGAAGCGCGGCGGATCGGGCTCGACAAGCCATCCTTGACGCCGTTGACTTCGTCGCGCCAATCGAGGTGGGCGTCGATGTGAACGATGGTCAGCGGGCCCTGATCGTCGAAGGCGCGCAGAATCGGATTGGTGATGCCGTGGTCGCCGCCCAGCACGATAGGAATCGCGCCGGCCGCCAGAATCTTGCGGGTGGCCTGTTCGGCACGCACATAATGGCCGCGCGGATCGCTGAGATCGGCCGGCACATCGCCGCAATCGACGAAACGGATGTCGGTGCGGTTTTGCAGCAGAGGGCCGTCGATGTCGAAATCGAAACGCTCGGGCGTGCGGATCACGCGATCCGAAGCCTGACGGATCGCGGTCGGCGCATTGACCTGATCGTTGTTGTAGTCCTGCGGCGAATAAGCAGCGCCGTAAGGCATGCCGAGCACGGCGAAGTCGGCATCCAGATTGTCCAGATCGAGCGCCAGTTCGGCGAACAGCAGCGATTTGTGGTTGGTCTTGGGCAGAACGGTCAGCGGAAGGGACATGGCAATAAGCGCGGTAAGCGCATCCGAAATGATTGATGCGACCGATGGTACTGAAGCGCCATGTCACGGAAAACCCGGTTTTTTCGCAATCGCGGTTACGCTAAACGTAACGTTGATGGGCTTTCATGCCCGCCGGCAACAAGCGCAAAAACCCACGGCCGCGCCGGCCCTGCCCGTCGCTGGCACCACAATTGCTTTGCAGATGTCTTTGTCTGAATATTTTTTGAGACTGCACACCGATGAGAAGAAAGACCCTGAACGAACGCGATCTGCGGGCGCTGCGCATCTTCCGCGCAGCGGCCCAGGCCAAGGGTTTTGCGGCGGCGGAAAAGCAGCTCAACATGACCAAGGCCACCATCAGCCGCCAGATCAAGGCGGTGGAAGATAGCCTGGGTTGCATCCTGTGCGTGCGCGGGCCGCAGGGATTTGAATTGACACAGGATGGCCAGACCGCGCTGCGCTATGCGCAGGAAGCGCTGGATGCCCTGGATCGCATCGTGCCGGCAGTAGACGCTGCGCGCGGCATGATCTCGGGCGCGGTGGTGCTCGGCATGAGCGACAACGTGATCGGCAACCCGGCCGGCAGCATTCAGCGCGCACTCGATGAGCTGGGCACGATGGCGCCCGAAGTCGCGCTGACCTTGCAGACCATGCCCAGCAATTCCCTGATCAATGCACTACTGGAACGCGAACTCGATCTGGTGATCAAGGGCATCCACCATGTGCATCCACGCATCGCCTCGCTGCGTTATCTGGAATTGTTCGAAGAGACCCACAAGCTCTACTACGTGAAGAGCAAGGACGCCGATGGCGTGGCGCGCAAACCGGCCAGCCTGCCCATCGTATTTCGCGCCGCCCAGCCGTTCGTGGAAGACGCCATCGCTCATGGATATCGTCGCGGCCCGGAAGCCATCGGCATGGAATCGGTCGCGATGCTGATCGCCAGCACCCACTACGTCGGCATCCTGCCGACCCACTACGCCAACATGCTCAAGCCCATTCTGCCCTTGCAGGAAGTGCCGAAATCGCCGTTCTACAGCGTACCGATCTATGCCATCACCAACACCTCGCGGCCCTTGTCGATTGCGGCGGAAAAGGCGCTGGAACTGCTGCTGCGTTCGCATGGCAAGCGCTACAAGTGAGAAAAATGAGGACGAGTGCGGACGAGTGAAGAGCAGCGATAGTCTGCGATAGCTAGGAATAGTCAGCGATATGCAGCGATGCCTGGTGACGAAGACCAAAAGAGCGACATGAGCGCCACATGCACACAACAAACGCACCCCATACGCACAACATAAAAAAAATGGCGGACGCTGCTCACGCGCCCGCCATATAAATTACTGCGGTAGCACCCTCAAGATAGACTCAAATCATCAAGCAGGATCAGAACTTGTGACGCATACCCACGCGCACAACATGCTGCGCACGGTCGTCGGTCGGGGCATTGGCATAGGCGCCGCCGAGCACTCCCGGATTGTTGGCGTCATCGGCGCGCTGGTTGCCATAGATGGCATACAGATCGGTGCGTTTGGAAAGGAAGTAGTCCAATCCAAGGTTGATCTGCGTGCTGCTGATGGTGGTCGCACCGGCGCCGACACGACTCACGCGTGCACGGTCGTAAATCACGCCGCCCAGCAGATGCAGATTCGGCGTCAGCGCATAGTCCGCACCGAGGTCAAAGATATCGGCCTTGACCGCGCTGGTGATGTCGACCAGGCCGGTGGCCGCGAGCGCCGTCTGTTGCGGCTGCCGTACCTGCGACCAGGCGCCGTAGAGTTTGGTTGCGCCGAACTTGTAGCTGGCGCCGAGCGTGAAGGTCCTGAGATCGGTGTCGCCGGCAGCGGCAGTTCCGCCATCGGCCGCCAGCTTGCTCTGAAAATAGGCGGCGCCGATACCGAAATTACCGTTCGCATAATTGCCGCCGATGCCCAGGGATTGACCGGCAGTGGTGCTGCCGGCCACTTCGCCGAATCCATAGAACAGATTGCCGCTGAAGCCTTGGTAAGCCGCCGTGTCGAAACGGATGGCATTGCTGACGCGTGCCCCGGTCAGGCGATCCAGACCATTCAGATGACCGGCCTTGATGCCGTTGCCGCCAAAGGTCTGCATCGACGAATATTTCAGGCCGATGTCTTCCAGAAAATCCGCCTGCCGCCCCAGCGTAAGCGTGCCGAAAGGGCCGCTCAGACCGACTACCGATTTGCGATCGAACAAGGTCCCCGGCGTCGTCATGCCGCCTTCATCGGCGTTGAAGCCGTTCTCCAGATTGAAGATGGCCGACCAGCCGCCGCCCAGAGCTTCTTCGCCCTTGAAGCCGATGCGCGAGCTGGTCAGATCGCCGGAATCTGCCGCCAGACGGCTGCCGTTGCCGCTTCCGCTTGCAGCCTTGCTGGTGTACGACATGCCGACATCGACCACCCCATACATCGTGACGCTGCTTTGCGCTTGCACGTCGATACTCAGCAGGCTCAACGTGGCCAATGCAAATGCAGTTTTCTTCATGGATATCCCTGAGTAATGTTGAAATTGATGAAAGGATGGCGTGGCGGCGCTGAAGCGCTGCATGGGCATGCAGACTCAAGCTTGATACTGCGCAGGAAGGCTCCTGCAAAAGAAGATGCGTGGCGCCCGAGGACGAGTGTCTGACACGATCATCCAAGCTCTCAGGGTAACAAGCTGAGGAGTGTCGAGAAATGATACAAAGGTATAAGGGCGCATCGACGCGCCGTAATTCAGATGCGCCCACCCAAGATTCTCACGCACCTATTTTCCTGCGCTTGCATCAGTCAAGGCTCAGCATGCGATGAATGCGCTAGCATGTCGGATTCTCCGACCGATACGCGCCCTCCATGTCCAGCCAACGGCCTTCTGCTTCATCGCTTGATTCTTCCTCACCTTCGTCTGGCGCTCCCGCTGCCGGCGGCATGCCGCCCGGCAAGCCGGACAATTCCCGTCCCGATCTGGTCAACGGTCCGATTGCACGCACCCTGCTGTTGTTTTCGCTGCCGGTGCTGGGCAGCAATGTGCTGCAGTCGCTGAATGCCTCGGTCAATGCCATCTGGGTCGGCCATTATCTGGGCGAGGCGGCGCTGACCGCCACCTCGAATGCCAACATCATCCTGTTCTTCCTGCTCGGCGTGGTGTTCGGCATCAGCATGGCGACCACCATTCTGGTCGGGCAGGCGGTTGGCAGCCGCAATATAGAACGGGCGCGCCGCGTGGTCGGCACCGGCGCCAGCTTCTTCGCCGCGCTCTCGGTGCTGGTGGCGGCCTTCGGCTATATGTTCACGCCGCACATTCTGAGCGCCATGCATACGCCGGCCGATGCGATTCCATTTGCCATTTCCTATCTGCGGATCATCTTCATCGCACTGCCGGTCATGTATTTCTACAACTTCGTGATGATGACGCTGCGCGGCGGCGGCGATTCGCGCACGCCCTTCTTTTTCATGCTGCTGTCGGTGGGGCTGGACATCGCGCTTAATCCGCTGCTGATCTTCGGTCTCGGCCCGCTGCCGGCCATGGGCATTGCCGGCTCTGCGCTGGCCACGCTGATCGCGCAAAGCCTGAGCCTGCTGCTGATGATTACTTACCTCTACCGGCGCAAACATTTTCTGGCGCTGCGCAGCAAGGAACTGAACTATCTGCGGCCCGATCCCGCGATCCTGCGCGCGCTGGTGACCAAGGGCTTGCCGATGGGCTTGCAGATGCTGGTGATTTCTTCGTCAGCGCTGGTGATGATCAGCCTGGTCAACGGCTACGGTTCGCAGATGACGGCCGGCTATGGCGTGGCCTCGCAATTGTGGACCTATGTGCAGATGCCGGCGCTGGCGATCGGCGCCAGCGTGTCTTCGATGGCGGCGCAAAATGTAGGCGCGGGGCGCTGGGATCGCGTCAGCCGCATTGCGGTGACCGGCGTCGGTTTCAACTTCCTGCTGACCGGTGCGCTGGTGGCATTGCTGTACCTGTTCGATCACGCTGCGCTCGGTCTTTTCCTGCCGCGCGAAGGAGAGGCCATGCAGGTGGCGCAACACATCAATAACATCGTGGCATGGTCCTTCGTGCTGTTCGGCGTGACCATGGTGCTGTTCGGTGTGGTGCGTTCGACCGGTGCGGTGATGGCGCCGCTGGTGGTGTTGTTCATTTCGATGTGGCTGATCCGCCTGCCCTTCGCCGAGCTGCTGGCGTCGCGCTATGGCGCCGAGGCGATCTGGTGGAGCTTCCCGCTGGGCACGCTGGTTTCGGTGATACTGGCGCTGGCCTACTACCGTTACGGCGGCTGGCGCAAGGCGCACATGCTGACGGCAACGCCGCGCGGTCTGGCGGCGGATACCGGAATGGCGACGCCGGCCATGAGCAGTATGGCCGGCAAGGATGGGCCGGGAAGTTGAAGGTGGAGTTTGAGCGCGGCGCGCGGATGCGGGTACGTCGCGCCACGCTGGTTCGGCCATGAAGAAAAATGCCGGACAACCTGACATCCGAATCTGACATCTCTCCCCTGCGCTGTCGTCAGCGCAGGTTTTTTTTAATGGCTGCAGCTCGCGGCAGCAACAGTGACATGCGGCCGGATCAAGCCTTGCGCGCAAAACTCATGGCCGCCAGCTTGCTGAAGTCCATGGGCTTGACCAGGTAGTCGTCGAAGCCGGCGTCGACGGCTTTGCTGCGATGCAGTTCGTCGCCGTAACCGGAAAAGGCGATCAGGAAAGTCCGTTCCAGCCCGGTCAGTTTTCTGAGCGCGATGGCCGCATCAAAACCGGTCATGTCACCCAGACCGATGTCGAGAAAGACCGCGTCGGGCTGATAGAGCGGCGCTTCGCTCAGCGCCGCACCGCCGCTGTAGACGGCCTTGACCTCGTGGCCGAAGGTTTCCAGGATATCGCTCAGGGTATCGGCGCTATCAACGTTGTCGTCCACGATCAGGATGCGTTTCTTTCTGTGTTCGTCGGCAACCTCATTCATGATCCGGGTATCGGCTGCGACTTGCGTTAGCGGCAGGCGCAATTCGAATCGGCTGCCCTGCCCCGGTCCGGCGCTGTGGGCATGCACCGAGCCCTGATGCATTTCCGCCAGATTCTTGACCAGCGCCAGACCGATGCCAAGGCCGTCGTGCATGCCGCCGGCCGGATCGCGAGCCTGCTCGAACATGTGGAAAATATCTTGCAGCCGATCCGGTGCGAGGCCGATGCCGTTATCGGTGACCGCGATCAGCAGCGATTCGCCGTCGGAACTGGCAGACAATTCGATTCTGCCGCCAGGCTCGGTGAACTTGGCGGCGTTCAGCAAGAGATTGCCGATCACCTGTGCCAGCCGCACTTCATCGCCCATGACCCACACGGCTTGCTGCGGCAGATTCACGGTGAGCGTATGGCGGCGCAGGCTGAGCAAGTGATTGCTGGACTCCAGCGCCGAATCGACGAAGCTGCGCAACTCGACCGGTCTGAGCTGCAGCGAGAGTTTGGAATGCGACAGACGCGCCACGTCGAGCAGATCATTCACCAGACGCACCATGTGGTCGAGATGACGGGTGATGGTGCCGCGCGCCTTGAGTTGCCACGCGGGCGCGTCGGGATCTTTCTGCTGCAGCAGTTCGACCGCATTGCGGATCGGCGCCAGCGGATTGCGCAGTTCATGCGCCAGCACCGCGAGGAACTCATTCTTTCGGCGATCGACATTGCGCAGTTCGCTCTCCACCCTGGCCAGCCGCAACAGGGCGTTCACGCTGGCAGCCAGCTCTTCGGGTTCGATCGGTTCGAACAGATAGTTGTCGGCGCCGCCGTCGAGCGCCCGGATCTTGTCGGCCACATCCAGGTAGGAGGCAGAGGTCTGCAAAATCAGAATCGAACTGGTCGCGGGATTGCTCTTGAGGCGCGAACACACTTCCATGCCGTTGATATCGGGCAGCTTGACATCCAGCAGCATGACCAGCGGCTGCTCGGACAGCGCCTTGCTCATCGCTTCTTCACCGCTGGCGGCTTCGATGACGTGATGGCCTGCGCGAATCAGAATCCGCGTCTTGGCATAGCGCGCAGCGTCGTTGTCGTCGACGTTAAGAATCAACGAAGCCGGCGCGGCATTATTGACAGGGGAAAGAGACATATGCCTGTCCTTGGTTCAGCCTACATGAGTATGGCGTGGAGCCTCCCGCCGCACTATGGCAGGAGACTGCAGTATGGGGCAGCTCAGATCGCATTGCGGTCCGAGACGCTGCGTGCGTGAGACAGATCCGACGAGTCTTGCCGGCCGGTGTGATTTGCTGATTCGCCCCGCAACAGGGCGCGCAAGCTGCCCAGCAATTCATTTCTGACCAGCGGCTTCAGGTAGTAGACGTCAGCGCCCAGACTCAGTCCCTTGCGCTTGTCGTCCACCTCGGTCGCCACGATCACCGGCACATGCTGGCGCGCCGGATCGTTCTTGATCTTGACCAGCCACTGCCAGGAATCTCGGCCATTCAGCAGGATGTCGAGGATGACCGCCTTGGGCGTGGTGCGCTCCCACACCGTTTCGGCTTCGTGCACATCGCTGGCGGGCAGCATCCGGAATTCAGTATCGACGAAGAATTTTTCGTAGATCATTCTTATCTGCGGATGATCTTCCACCACCATGACGGGAATCCGGGTGTCGTCCTCGCTGGCGCGTCGTACGGGTTCGACCTCGCGCCGCGCTTCGTAGCTGCGCGGAATCACGGCGGAAAATGCCGAGCCCTGGCCCGGCGTGCTGGTGACCGTGACATAGCCGTTGAGCAGCAAGGCAAGCTGGCGACACAAAGGAAGGCCCAGCCCGGTGCCTTTGGTGCGGCGCTGCAGCGGATTTTCAACCTGGCTGAATTCTTCAAAAATCAGCCCCAGATCCTTTTCTGCGATACCGATGCCGGTATCGGCAACCGTGAAACGCACGCTGTTCTGCTCAGGCACCAAGGTAGCGCTGACGATCACGTCGCCGGCCTCGGTGAACTTGAGCGCATTGGAAATGAAGTTGCGCAATATCTGCGAGACTTTCCCTTCATCGGTGTACATCCTGCACTCGCCGGCCGGCGGCACAAAACTCAGGTTGAGCCGCTCCGACACCAGCAAGGGACGCAGCATGCCGCGCAAGGCGCTGAACATATCGACCACCTCAAAGCGGGATGGCCGGATTTCAATCTTGCCGGCCTCGATCTTGGCCAGATCCAGCAGATCGTTGACCAGTTCCGAGAGCGACACGGCGCTGCTCAGAATGAAGTTGACCTGTTTTTCCTGCTCGACAGAAAGCTCGCCGTCGACCCGGTCCAGCAGCAGCTTGGACAGCGCGCGTATCGAACTCAGCGGCGTGCGGAACTCATGACTCATGTTGGAGAGAAAGCGCGATTTCATTTCGTCGGCGCGCTTGAGGTGCTCGGCTTTTTCATCCAGCTCGGCATACAGCGCGACCACACCGCGATTGGTATCTTCCAGCTCGCGCGTCAGTTGCATCAACTCTTCCTGGCGCGCCTTGAGTTCGGCCAGCGTACCCAGCAATTCGTGATTCTGCTGCTGAACTTCGGCCAGCGCCACGTTGGGCGGCAGCGACGCCAGACTGGCGCTGAGTACGCCCAGCGCCGCGCTGGTGATCAGCGGTGCATTGCTGGGCAGCAGTTTTTTCAATTCGATGCGGGTGCCCTTGCCCAACTCGGTTTCGATGTTGCACACATCCATCAGCTTGCGCGCGCCGGGTATGCCCAGCCCCATGCCGGTCGACGACAGATAGGTGCCGGCCAGAATCGCGTCCAGATGCGCGATGCCGGGGCCGACGTCTTCAACCAGCATGACCAGGATCTGCGGCGAAGTATCGCCCTCGATGCAGAACTCGATACGGCCGGTATCGGCGTAATTGAAAATGTTGCGCGCCAGTTCCGAGACGGTGGTGGCGATGCGGACCTGATCCTGATGGCCGAAATGACACAGCGCGGCAATCTGGCGCGCGCGCTGCCGTGCACTGACGACGTCAAGTTCGGTTCTGATCGATGCAGTCAGTATGCGTAGTGTCATAGTCTTACGTATGTCAGATGATTTCAGGTATGTTGCCTCACCACCAGCACTGTCACGTCATCCCGGCCGCGATAAAAATCCCGGTACAGCACGGCAGCGATCAGCGCCGGATGCGCATTCACCAGCCCCTGATAGGCATTCATATCCCACTTCGTGCTGAGCCCGTCCGAATGCAGGATCAGCAGGGCCTGATAGGGCCACTCCAGCGCGAACTCATGGATCTTGCGAATGTTGCTGCCGACGATGCCGTTATGCGAAATCAGATGATTGCGACGCTGCTCCGTGATCACGCAACCTGCGATATTGCCGACGCCGGCAAATGTCAGCTGCGAGGTGGCGCGGCTGATCTGCGCGATGGCGATGGCGGCGCCGCGGGTGCGCTGCATGGCCAGATGTATCTGCTGCAGCATCATTTGCGGCGTCACCTTCGCCAGGCCGCCCGCGGCGCTTGAGCTGCGCAGCGCCTCCACTGCGGCGCCCGAAGCCAGCGCCGCCTCCGGGCCGTGGCCCAGACCGTCAGCCACCATGGCGATCAGCGTGCCGTTGGAATCGTCGACATAGGCAGCATCGCCGCATTCCTGTTCGCTGGGCAGCGGCAGGCAGACCAGACCGACTTCCCACTCGGTATTGTCGACGCTGCCTTCGCGGCTCCACAGGATTGCCAGCAGCACGGTGCCGCTGCCCGACTGCGAATACACGCTCATGTAATGCGACAGACGCTGTATTGAGCCCAGCCCCACGCCATAGGTGCCGACCGTCGAATGTCCGTCCTGCATCTGAAAATCAAGATCGGCAATACCTGGGCCGGCATCCACCGCCAGTACTTCAATGCCCAGCACGGAAAGCTCGCCGCCGGCGCTGTCCTGCTGGCGCTGGATGATGCGCAACAGCACCTCGCCCTGCTGCGCATGCTTGACGATGTTGGTCGCCGCCTCGGTAATCACGATCGCCAGCTGGCCGCTCAGGACTTCTGAGAATCCGATCGACGCGGCCAGATCCACGCCGGCGCGACGCGCCACTGCGACATCGCTCGGTTCATTGATCTTGAATAGGCGCTGCGCACCTTCGATGTTCAAAACAGTTTCCATTTCCTGATGGTGACGGCAGTGCCGACACCCGGGCGGGTATCGATTTCAAAATCGTCTGCCAGGCGCTTGGCCCCGCTCAAACCAAGACCCAGTCCGCCGCCGGTGGTGTAGCCATCGGTCAGCGCCAGCGCGATATCGACGATACCGGGCCCCTCGTCCACGAATTTCAGTTCAACGCCGCGTTTGCTGCCATTGTTCAACTCAATCACGTGCGCTTCGCCGCCGCCGCCATAGCGCAAGGTATTGCGCGCAAGCTCGCTGGCGGCGGTAATCATTTTTGTTTGCTCGACCAGCGAAAAACCCATCTTTATCAATTGGTCTCTCACCTGCTTGCGCAGACGCACGACATCTTCGTCGCTGTGCAAGGGCAACACTGATTGCTCAATCTGATTCAAGCAATGCCTCCGCCATACGAGAAGAGTGATGCAGCAGGAACAGATACGCCCATAAGCACTCCGGGATCGCAGTTCACGACAGGTCCCGTTCCAGCAGCTTGATGCCTCTGTCGATATTGAGGGCAGTCCTCACGCCGTCCAGCGTCAGGCCAAGTTCAACCAGCGTAATGGCGACCGCCGGCTGCATGCCGACCACCACCGTGCTGGCATCGAGAATGCGCGCCATCGAAGCCGTATTGCTGATCATGCGGCCGATGAAGGAATCCACGATGTCGAGTGCTGAAATATCGATCAGTACACCTTTGGCGCCATCCTTGACGATGCGCTCGGTCAGATCGTCCTGCAAGGTCATGGCCAGGCGGTCATGCATGTCGACCTGAATGGTGACCAGCAGCAGCTTGCCCATTCTCAGAATTGGAATGCGTTCCATCAGGAATTACTCCTTGGCACCCAGGGTGATGGTGGAGCCGGTTCTCTTGAGAGCGACCAGGAAGGCATCGGCCAGCGTGGCCTTGGTAATCACATCTTCCAGATTGACGCCGAGGTGCACGATGGTCTGGGCGATCTGCGGTCGAATGCCGCTGATGATGCAGTCGGCGCCCATCAGACGTGCAGCGGCGATGGTCTTCATCAGATGCTGGGCCACCAGGGTATCGACGGTCGGCACGCCGGTGATGTCGATGATGGCAATGACGGCGCCGGTATCGACGATCTTTTGCAGCAGGTTTTCCATCACGACCTGGGTGCGCGCACTGTCCAGCGTGCCGATCAGCGGCAGCGCCAGCACGTTCTGCCACAGTTGCACGACCGGCGTCGACAACTCCAGCAGCTCTTGCTGCTGACGCAGAATCACTTGCTCGCGCGCTTTCTGATGCACGTCGATGGTGTACAGACCGAGCTGATCGAACAGCACGCTGGTGCTGGAAGTCTCTTCAGCCAGGCCGTTCAGATCATCGCCGAAGCTTTGCCGCAGATAGGAAAACAGCGGTTCCTTGAGCGCAAAAATGAAGTTGGCGGTGTCAATCGAGGAAAACCCCTGCTGTACACGCGAACGCGATAAGTCCGACAAGAGATGACGCACCTCGCTCCATTCGGCGGTGTCGATGCTCACGCCCTGCGGCGAATCCAGCACATTCACCAGCAGTGTCAGAAACTGCGCGGCCTGCCGGCGGATTTCCGTTTCGCCGTTCTTGTCGCGCTTCCCCAGGCGGTTGGCCAGTGTTTCCAGCCAATCCTTCAACAGCGTTTCGTGGTTATCCCGAATGACCTGCGCTAATTTTTTGTTCTGTCCTGTCGACATTTCTTGAGACCCTTTTATGGCCCTTCGCAGACATGCCGCGCCGCTGACAAGATCAAGACTTGGAGATCGAGGATCGAGAATCGGTAGCGTCATACTGCAAACGGCTGCGTTTATGATTTTTACGTATTGAAGCTCTGCTGCAGATTGCTTAACTCAGCGTCTTGTTACAGACCAATGTCGACCGCCGCTACGGGCGATGGCCAAGAATATTATCATGTGCATTTTGAGCCGGATTCACCCCGGCCAGTTTATTTTTTTGCAGCCCTCGCAATCCGGAATTATGCCTGCGGCATTTAAAAATGACTGTCAGATTTCTCCCGCATCGCATGTAGGACAGAAGCCGGAGACATTCCCAGCGGGCATGTCAAAACCGTGCAGCGCGGACAGGGCAGACCAAGGCGAGTAGGCGCTGCAATGTAAGAAGGAGGGAGCCAGGACGGACGAAAATGCCTGAAAAGCAGAGAAAGAGAAAAGAGGCGGCAGGGATGCCCGCAAGCCGCCCCGGCATCGCCGAAGCGCTTGGCTCGGCAATGCCGGGGCGTGCTTATGCAGATATCAGCAAATGGTCAGCATGGCGTCAGTAAGCGCTGGCGGCATCCAGTTGCGAAATGGCGTCTTTATCCAGCGCCAGCTGCGTGGCCGCAACCAGCGCGCCAAGTTGCTCCAGCGAGGTGGCGCTGGCAATCGGCGCGGTCACGCTGGGACGCGCGATCAGCCATGCGAGAGCGACGCTGGCCGGCGTGCTGCTGTAGCGCTCGGCGACGGCGTCCAGCGCATCCAGAATCTTCAGGCCGCGCGGGTTCAGATAGGACTTGACGCGACTGCCGCGTGCGCTGCTCTTGCCGAGGTCGGCTTCGGAACGATATTTGCCGCTCAGAAAACCGCTGGCCAGCGAGTAAAAGCCGATCACGCCCACGCCATGCTTGAGGCACCATGGTTCCAGATTCTTCTCGAAATCCTCACGGGCAATCAGGCTGTATTCCGGCTGCAGGGTCTGGTAGGTCGGCAAACCCAGGCGTGCGCTGACGGCGCGTGCTTCGGCCAGCCGCGTGGCGTCGTAGTTGGAGGCGCCGATGACGCGCACCTTGCCCTGCCTGATCAGCTCGCCGTAGGCTTCCATGGTTTCTTCGAAAGGCGTGCTCTTGTCGTCGTCATGCGATTGATAGAGATCGATGTAGTCAGTTTGCAGGCGGCGCAGCGAATCTTCCACCGCGCGCTTGATGTAATCCTTCTTCAGACCCACCTTGCCGTCGCCCATGTCCTTGCCGACCTTGGTGGCAATCACCACCTTGTCGCGCCGGCCGCCTTGCGCCAGCCATTTGCCGATGATGACTTCCGACTCGCCGCCCTTGTTGCCCTCGACCCAGCGCGAGTAGACGTCGGCGGTATCGATCAGGTTGAGACCGGACTCGACAAACTTGTCGAGGATGGAAAACGAAGTCTTTTCATCGATGCTCCAGCCGAACACATTGCCGCCGAAGGCCAGCGGTGCCACCTGAATATCGGAATTGCCAAGTTGACGTTTTTGCATCAGAACTCCTTCACGTTGATTGCGGAATGATCTTGATCAGGCGGCGCATGCTGCCGGTCGCAGGCCCGTTCTGCTACAGCGGATTACAAATGTAAATCTTGCAATCGGCGACTGTGGCTCCATGTGCTGTCCTCGCGGAACGGATGTGCATGCTGCGATTCGCCAACGCCGGTGCGGCATGTCCGCTGCGCGGCTGTTTGCGATGGCCGGTCTCCCGACTCAGCTGTGCCATCTGGCACGCTCTTGCCTGAAGCCGATGATTGTATGCCGCATCGGGTTTCGCTGCCGGGCGCACCATCCGCTCTATACTTACAGCTTCGCTGCGATGCCGGCCCTGCCTGTATCGCCGGCGCTGTGGCGGTGGCTCAGGCTGCAGCTGCGCGCTCAGACCAACAAGAAAATCTCACGCCGGCCCATGGAAATAGTTTTTACCGTTCTGATCCTCTTGCTCGCCGTCGCCGTCTCCGGCGTGGTGGCGCGCCTGATGCCCGTCAATATTCCGCTGCCGCTGTTCCAGATCGGACTGGGCGCCCTGCTGGCGCTGCCGATGTTCGGCCTGCGCATCGATTTCGATCCGGAGTTGTTCCTGCTGCTGTTCATTCCGCCGCTGCTGTTCACCGACGGCTGGCGCATGCCCAAGCGTGAATTCTTCCGGCTGGCGCAACCGATTCTGGCGCTGGCGCTGGGGCTGGTGCTGTTCACCGTGGTCGGCGTCGGCTACTTCATTCACTGGCTGATCCCGGCGATCTCGCTGCCGGCCGCGTTCGCGCTGGCGGCGGTGCTGTCGCCGACCGATGCCGTGGCGGTCTCGTCCATCATCGGCAAGGGCCGCCTGCCGGCCTCGATGCAGCATGTGCTGGAAGGTGAAGCGCTGATGAATGATGCTTCCGGTCTGGTCGCATTCAAGTTCGCCATCGCGGCGGTGCTGACCGGCACGTTTTCGCTGTTCGACGCCAGCATCAGCTTCGTGCTGATCGCCATCGGCGGCATTGCGGTCGGCCTGATCGTGGCCTGGGGTTTCGGGCTGGTGCGGCGCAAGATCATCGAATGGAGCGGCGACGAGCCCGGCATTCAGGTGGTGCTGCTGATTCTGATTCCGTTCTCGGCCTATATCTTCGCCGAACATTTCGGCCTGTCCGGCATTCTGGCGGCGGTCTCGGCCGGCATGCTGATGCCCTATATCGAAACTGCCGGCGGCGAATCGGCGGCCACCCGCATGCAGGGCCGCAGCATCATGACCATGATGGAATTCGTGTTCAACGGCATGTCGTTTCTGCTGCTGGGTCTGCAATTGCCGGGCATCGTCAGCCTCGCCCACCTCGATGCGCAACTGGCCGGCAACGTGCCGGTGTGGCATCTGTTCGGCTATATCGCCGCAATCACGGTGGCGCTGGTGGTGCTGCGTTTCATCTGGGTCTGGATCAATCTTCGTCTCAGAAAATTTGCCAGCGCGGTGCGCGGCCAGAGCGCGCGCCATCGCCGCTTCGATCTGCGCCTGATCAGCATCACCTCGCTGTCCGGCGTGCGCGGCGCGATCACGCTGGCCGGCGTGATGTCTATCCCCTTTACCATGCCTGGCGGCGGGCCCTTCCCGGCACGCGATCTGCTGATCTTCCTGGCCACCGGCGTGATCGTCTGCTCGCTGCTGTTCGGCAGTTTTTTCCTGCCCTGGCTGCTCAAGGATCTGCGCCTGGAGGCCGAAGTCAAACGCCGCCACTCGGAAGAGACCTCGGCCCGCCTGCGTCTTTCGGAAGCCGCCGTGCGCAGCATCGAGGCCGCTCAGGAGCGCATGGGCGCCAAGCTGGATGAGGCCGATCTGGGTCTGCTGACCGAAGTCAGCGGCAGCCTGCTGGCGACTTACCGCATGCGCATGGATGCCGAAAGCGGCAGTGAAGAAACCCTGCGCACCGCCAACCGCTTCAAACAGTTCGAACGCGAACTTCGGCTGGAAGCGATCCGCGCCGAACGCCAGGAAGTGCATTATCTGCGCGCCGAGCAACGCATCAACGATGAAACCTTCCTGATGCTGATCAACCAGATCGATCTCGCGGAAACCTGGTTGCTGGGTTCGCTGAATGCGCCTAACTAAATAAAATGCCGGGCTGATCTGTCATGCCGTTCAGTCTTAACTGAACGGCATTTTTATTATTGCGTTCATAGCAAAATTCCGTTCGCCCTGAGTCGCTGCAAAGCAGGATATCGGATATCGAAGGGCCGCCAGGAACGGCGAAGGTGCCGCGCCGGCTTCGATATGGTCCTGCGGACCTGCTCGGCCCGAACGGAGGAAAAGATCGCTCAAGCTCTCTTTGAGCTTCACCGAAGGGCAGCAGGCCAGGAACAAGGTGATTTCTGCTAGCCGATCACGTCCCGCTGCGCATGCCCGTGCACGCCATCTTCAGCAACTGAGCTTGCCTGCATGCGCCAGTCCGCATCAATGCGTCCAAATCCCGCCGCAGCCCGCTCCCGCCAAGCCTCAGGTGCCGAACAAGCACGGAAATTGCTTGTATGATGGCATTGCCATCCGCCCAAGCTTTGAGGAGATTTCGCCGTGCCGACATCCCTGATTTCCGGTCTGCCTTATATGCCCTCGCTGCATCCGGTCAATGCATTTTCCACACACCACCTGAAATACGCCCTCGACGATCTGGTCGGGCCCGGCGACATCCGCACCGATGCCGCCCTCCCCGGCACACTGTCGGCCTGCCGTCTGGTCGGCGGCGGCGTGATGATCATCGCCGCGCTGCCGGCCGGCACCATGGTGCGGCATGAATGGGAACACGTTGCCGGACTGGAATCCAACGATGTGCTGGCCAGCATCGTGCTGGAAGGCAAGGGTTGCGTATCGCAGAACGGCGTCGAGCTGCAGTTCAATGCCGGCGATGTGTTCTACCGCAAGGCGCGCATGCCCTCGACGGTGCAGAACGCCAGCGCCTGCCGCTTCCTGCTGCTGCGCTTTTCCTTCAGCCGTTTCAACGGCGCCCATACCAGCCGCTTCGACCGTTTTATGCCGACCCTGGCGCGCCGCGACTCGCCCTTGCGCAGCGCGCTCTGGCAATACGCGCAAGAGGTGCTGCCGGCGCTCTCTGGCGCTCACAGTGAGACCGCCGGACATTCGCTCAACACCATCTATCACGCCGAGCAGGCTTTCGTCTCGCTGCTGTCGGCGGTGTATGCCGAGTCGCAGCAGGCCGAAACTGCGCCCGCTGCCGGCGCCGCCGACAAGCAGAAAACCCGTTGGGAAACACTGGTCAGCACGCTCGACGCCATGCTGTGCGAGCCGGACCTCAGCGTCAGCCAGTTGTCGCAGGCGCTCGGCATTTCGCCGCGGCTGGTGCATCGCCTGTTCGCCAGCCACGGCCATCGCTATAGCAATTACCTGCTGGAAAGACGACTGGAGCGCGCCCATTCCGATCTGTGCAGCCCGGCCTGCAGCAAGCTCTCGGTATCGGACATCGGCTTTCGCGTCGGCTTCAATAACGCCAGCCATTTCAGCCGCAGTTTCCGCCATCGCTACGGCGTGCCGCCTTCGGCCTTGCGTGGCACAGCATCTTCCACCTTCACATCCTCTCCGGATCCCATGATGCCGGCCCATGCCTGAGCCGGCACTAGCCTGATTTCTTGCGCCATCGTGCGACGGCGCTTGCAGACATGCCGCCGTGCGCTCAGGTGTCAGTCGTGACGGCCGTCGGCCGCTAATCTTGTCCCACCGATATTTATACGAGGGAGAAGAAATTGATCACGCCAGCCAAAGAAGATGTTTCCAGCCAGGCGCTGCGCCGCATGTCGGGCGGGCTCGATTACGGCGACTGGACGCCGCGCGAAAAGATCGCGCTGTCCTGCAACATTCTGGCGGCCGAAGGCCACTCCGAAACGCTGGCCGGCCAGATCACACTGCGTCAGAGCGACGGCACTTTTCTGACCACGCCGCTGGCGCAGGGCTTCGACGAACTCGACGCCAGCTCGGTGATCCGCATCAACGACCAACTGGAAGTGCTGGAAGGCAAAGGCGTGCCGAATCCGGCGATCCGCTTCCACCTGTGGGTGTATGCGCGCCGCAGTGATGTGAACTGCATCATCCACACCCATCCGCAATACGTGTCGACGCTCAGCATGACCGGCCAGCCGCTGGCGATTGCGCACATGGACGCCACGCCCTTCCACGACGACTGCGCGTTTCTGAGCGAATGGCCGGGACTGCCGATTGCCGATCAGGAGGGCGAAATCATCTCGGCCGCGCTGGGCGACAAGCGCACCATCCTGCTGGTCAATCACGGTTTTCTGGCAGCCACCTCCAGCGTCGAAGAGAGCCTGTATCTGTCGGTGCTGATCGAGCGCGCGGCACGCAATCAACTGCAGGCGATGGCAGCCTACGGCACGCTCAGGGAACTCGACCCCGCGCTGGCAAAAGAGTCGCACGACTTCCTGCTGTCGCCCAGCATCGTCAAGGCCAGCTTCGCGATGTTTGCGCGGCGTGTGCTGCGCCAGCGTTGCTGATGCGCGCTGGCTGAAGCTTCCGACATTCGTCGCCCTTCTCTCCATTCAGAATTCTGCCTAGCCAGGAGCAGTCCATGTCTACCTCTACATCTGCCGCCCTCTCCGCTTCTCCGCCGAAAAAACCGCGCCGCGCCATTGTGTTTCTCTCCAGCTTCATCGGCACCGCGCTCGAGCAATACGACTTTCTGCTGTACGGCACCGCCGCCGCGCTGGTGTTCAACAAACTGTTTTTCCCCACGCTCGATCCGCTGACCGGCGCGCTGGCGGCGATTGCCACCTATGCCACGGGCTACCTCGGACGGCCGCTGGGCAGCATCCTGTGCGGCTATCTCGGCGACCGCTACGGGCGCAAGTCGATTCTGCTGGCGACGCTGATTGTGATGGGCGTGGCCTCGACCTTGATCGGTCTGCTGCCGACATACACCAGCGCCGGCATCTGGGCGCCGGTCATGTTGTGCCTGCTGCGTCTGATTCAGGGCATTGCGCTGGGTGGAGAGCAAGGTGGTGCAATTCTGATCGCGGTGGAAAATGCACCCAGGGAGAAGCGCGGCCTGTTCGGCAGCTGGAGCTCCAGCGGCGGCATGGCGGGTCTGGTGTTGTCGACCCTGGCCTTGTCGCTGACCGCCAAATTGCCGGAAGCGGATTTCCTGAGCTGGGGCTGGCGTCTGCCGTTTCTGTTCAGCATGGTGCTGGTGGTGATCGGCGTGGTTGCGCGCGCACGCTTGCCGGAGTCGCATGAGTTCGAAGCCGCGAAGCAAGCCGGCAAAGTCAGCAAGACGCCGCTGCGCACGCTGATGCGCGACCACAAGAAACAGATTCTGCTGGCCTCGATTGCACGCGCCGGCGAGATCGCCTGGCCGATCAATGTGCTGGTGTTCACCACTGCTTATGCGGTGAGCCAGCTCAAGCTGGGCAAGCCGATGATTCTGAATGCGATCCTGATCGGCGCCTGTATCTCGATCTTCGGCAATACCTTCTTCGCCGCGCTATCGGACCGCATCGGCCATCGCCGCATGTACATCCTTGGTACGCTGTGCGCCGCAGTCTGCGTGTGGCCCTACTTCGGCATGATCAATACCGCTCAGCCGCTGATGGTCGGTCTGGCGGTAGCGATTGCGCTGGGCGTGATCCATCCGATGATGTATGGCCCGCAAGGCGCATTGTTTGCCGGTCTGTTCGGCACCCGCGTGCGTTACAGCGGCGTCGGCATCGCGCATCAGATCGGCGCGCTGGTGGGCGGCGGCATCACGCCGGTATTGTCCTCGCTGCTGCTGGCAAAAAATCAGGGCAGTCCGTGGATGGTGGCTTTGCTGATCACGGTGTTTTCCCTGATCGCTGCCTTGGCGGTGAAAGCCATGGGGGCGGAGTCCGCCGACGTGGCGGAGGCCCATGCCGTCGCTGAAAGTACGCAGAGCCTGCCGGCGTTCGGCACGCCGGCCGAACTTCAGGGCGGGACGCGACCTTGAGGCCATGCCGGTCTGAAACTGCGCAGGAAAGAAAACAAAAAGCCCGCAAAATATTGCGGGCTTTTTTATCGTCGTCTGCACCTCAGCGCAAACGATGCATGAACTATTGCGTGATCAGGCAGTGGTGCTGATCGTGGTGCCTATCACTTCGCCGTTCGAGTTGCGCGACACTTCATCTGCACGCGCGCGTTGCTCACGTGCTTGCTCGGCGCGCGTCTGATCGGCCTTCATTTCATCCAGACGCGTTTGCTCCGCCTTGGCGGCTGCACGCGCCTCATCCTGCTTGCGGGTCTCGTTCGGATCGGTCACCGAATAAGCGGTGCTCGGGGTAACGGTGGTGGAACTGGTAGTGGATGCGATTGCGTCAACGGCTGCCATCATGACCTCCTGATGTCTGGGGCGTGAAATTGAAATCTGATGGCCTCATCTTACACCCAAAGCTGCAACATTTTTGAGCAATGCCTCAGTGTTTTCCCTATAAACAGCTCGGATGCGACACGATTTTTTGCGATTCATTGCCAATGAGAAAACAAGTTTTATCAAAGCATTACTTTTATCGCCGACCACGAAACGGGGCGTTTCGTGCGGACGCGAAACGCCCCGTTTCGCCAGCCGATCAGTGACAATCCGGCACGTTCTGATCGAGATAGACTTCGAACGCGACATTGTTGGTCCACTTCTTTTTCAGCGCCGGCCAGAAATCGCCGCGCGACCAGTCGGCCGCCGCTTGCTTCACATAGCTGATCGCGGCGGCATCGTTGGCCGGTACTTTGAACATCAATGCCGAACGCGTCGGCGCCGGCAATTGTGCAGAGAATTTTTTCCACTCCGGCAGCTTGAGCAATTCCTTGAGCATGGTGTCGTCGTGCACGGCGGCATCGCACTGACCGACGCGCACCGCCAGCAAGGAGTCGGCCGGCGCCCGCATCACTTTTTCAATCGCGCCGTAACGCGCCGCCATCTGCCCGACATAGGCGCCGCCTTCCGACAGACACACCGTGCGGCCCTTGAGCTGCTCCCACTTCTTGATATCGGTGTCGGTGCGCATGATCGCCATGCCGCCGGCGCTATACCCGGTCGCAATCAGCACACTGCCATCGGCGTCGGCAGCATTCGCCGCATTGCCGCTGCGCACGGCGGCCTCGTCGACCATCACCAGCGCGAAGTCGGGTCGCGCCGCCTTCATCGCCTGCAAGGCCTTGCTGTCGCCGCCATTGCGCAGCGGCTCCGGCTTGAGTTTGAGACGCGCCGCCAGCGCTTCCGCCAGAATGCCGTCTATGCCTTCCGGCGTACGGAATTTGGCGCCGGCCGTGTAGACCGGCGGCACAAAATCCAGGCCGACGCGCAATACGCCGCGCGCCCTGGCATCGTCCAGCACACCCGCCTGCACACTGGCAAAAGTACCCAGCGCCAAGCTCACGCAGGCAACGACGGACGCCGCTTTATACATATTGATAGCGCAGGAGACGGTGCTTCAGATTTTCCAGAATCACCTGATCAATCAGCGCCGCCAGAATCGCAATGGTGAGAATGTTCGCCATCACGCCGACCATGTCGGCGGTCTCGCCGGAATAGGCCAGCGTGCGCCCCAGCCCCTTGCCGAAACCGACCAGCATCTCGGCCGAGATCAGCGCGCGCCAGGCATTGCCGAAGGCCAACTGAGCACCGGTGATCAGCTCCGGCATGACCGCCGGCAGATACACGCGACGCAGCATGCCGGCGCGCGACGCGCCCATCACACGCGCGGCCGATACATGCACCTGCTGCACGCTCTCGGTCGCATTCATCACCGACAAGGCCGCCGGAAAGAAAGCGGCGATGGCGACCACCACCACGATAGGCAGATTGCCGAAGCCCATCAGAATCAGGAACAGCGGCACCCATGCAATCGACGGAATCGACTGCAGAATCACGATGGCCGACTTCAGCACTTCGCGGAAGAAGAACAGCACCGCGCCGACCAGACCGAAACCGATGCCGAACAGCAGCGCCGAACCGTAACCCATGCCCAGCCGATACAAGCTGCCCCACAAGGCCACCCGGAATGCCGGCGACTGCACCTCTTCCCACAAGCGCACAAATACCGTCGGCACGCCCGGCATCAGAAACGAAGGCAAGCACCACGCCGCGATCTGCCACATCAGCAGAATGAAGGCGATCGCCATCACCATGGCAAGCTTTTTACGAAGACCGGTAACGCGACGCTGAGAGCTCATAACTTATAAAAGACGAAGGCCGGAACATCCGGCCAAAAAATAAAGATTCAATATTGTACGCAGCGAGCAACGCGAAGCGACAGGGTAAAAAATGAAATGGCGCTGTGCAGTGCGGCGAAAAGCGTAGCGAGCGCCCCGAGCTCGTTTCGAGAAGCGCAGCCGTACGGCGGTACGGCGAGCATCACAGAAGCGTGATCGGGGGGCGCAGTAGCTTTACGCCGTACTGATCACGATCACAACTTCCGGTCTTTTTGCCAGGACAGGTCAACGATGCTGCGCACATTGAACGGCTTGCCGTCGCGCGTCTTCAGCGTGCCCTGCTGTTGCAGAATGTCGGAGATTTCCTGCATGCGGTTCTGATCCTTCTCGTTCAGCTTGGCGCCGAAGGTCTGGCTCTTGATGGCGTCGCGGATCACGTCTTCGCGCAGCATTTCACCGTGCTTCAGGGTCTTGAGGGTCGGCTCGGCGATGAAGTAGCCGGCGATCAGCTTGGCCGCTTCGGCCGGCTTCTTTTGCAGCAGCGTGATGGCGTCACGTTGCGCATCCAGCGACTTCCAGACGGCATCGCGCCGCTTGGCCAGGGTTTCGCCGGAAGTGATCACCACCATGCAAGGGAAAGGCCAGACTTCGCCGATTTCATAGATCTGCTTGACCGGCGCGATCAGTTGCGCGATGCGCGCCTGCGGCTCGAACAGGAAAGCCGCATCGACGCGCTTGCCGACCAGCGACTGCACCGCCACCTGCGGGCTCACGCCCATCACGTTGACATCGTCTTCCTTGAGGCCGGCGTCTTTCAGCACCACGCCCTTGAGCACGACGTCGGCGGTGCTGCCCTCGGCTTGTGAGGCCAGCGTCTTGCCTTTCAGGTCGGCCACTTTCTTGATGCCTGAGTCTTCGCGCGCCACCAGCGCGTGATAACCGAGTTGCGCGCCGCTCACCACTTTCAGATCGGCCCCCTTGGAAGCCCAGGCCACCGCGTTGGTGAAGCCGAACACGCCGCTGTCGAGCTGGCCGCCGACGATGGCTTTGATGAGGTCGGTACCGGATTTGAATTCGATCAGTTCCACGTCCAGACCGTACTTTTTGTACAAGCCTGCCTCATAAGCCGCCATGGCTTGCGCATCATCCATCACGCGCAGATAGCCGATCTTGAATTTTTCCAGCGCCAGCGCATTCGTGCTGAAGGCCAGTGCCGCGATTGCCGCCAGTGCCGGCGCCCACAAACGTTTCAGTTTCATACCCCTACCCCCTCGATTGCCTTGCAAAATTCGTCTTGTTCGGCCTGAATGCCGAGCAGACAGAGAATCTCGCGACGGATTGCCGCGAATTCGGAAAGATCGTGCGTCTTTTCGTGATGCACCAGATTGAATTCTTTCAGCACGGTGGCCGGACGCGGGCTGAACACCAGAATCCGGTCGGCCAGGAACAGCGCTTCGTCGACATCGTGCGTGACCAGCAAGACGGTGGGCGACTCCGAACGTATCAGCTCGCGCAACGAATCCTGCAGCGTCATGCGCGTCAAGGCGTCGAGCGCACCGAAGGGCTCATCCAGCAACAGCGCCTTGGGGCGCGAAATGAAAGCGCGCGCCAGCGCCGCACGTTGGCGCATGCCGCCGGACACCTGATGCGGATAATAATTTTCGAAGCCGGCCAGTTTGACCTTGCCCAGCCATTCGCGGGCGCGGGCGGCGGCCTGCTTCTTGTCGACTTTCTGGAATTCCAGCGCCAGCGCCACGTTCTGCACCAGCGTCAGCCAGGGATACAGCGCGTTTTCCTGGAACATCAGCGTGCGTTCAGGATGCGGGCCTTTGATGACTTGATTGTCGGCCGTGAGACTGCCCGCGCTCGGCGTTTCCAGACCGGCCGCCATGTGCAGCAGCGTCGACTTGCCGCAACCGGAGGGACCGACCAGCGCCACCAGCTCGCCCGATTCGATATCGCGCGTGAATTCTTCGATGACGTGCAAGTCGCCGAAATGCTTGGCAATGTTCTTGAAAGAAAATCTCATGCGATGTCTTGGTAAGGTCCGTGGTGCTCGGGGTGTTCTTGATACCGGGCTGCGGGTGCAATGTCTGCAGCCGTGCCGCCGGATCGATCTTCAGGCGGCGCAATAAGTGGACGGGGCTTGCCAAGCTGCCGTTGCCGAGGCCGGCGAACTTTGATCTCTGATGCGTCGACTGGCACTCGCCCAAATCAATTGCCCATACTTCCCCACATTTTTTCATGCAGGGCGCCACTTTACTGTTGCTCCTAATGCAATACAACTACTTTAAATGCTTATGCTTATTCGAAAACCGAATAAGGAAATGCGCGATTTCATTCAAGAAAGGGGAACCGCGACATAAGCCTGTCTGCATTGAACCGGTATCAAAAAAGCATCATTTGCGGCGAGGGCGGCCCTTTTTTGCCTTTTTTCTTTTCTGCAGCGGGCTCGGTCACGGGCTCGCCGGTGCTGACATCGCTTGATACCTCGCCCATGGCCTCGCTTATCGCGGTGACGACAAGCGCCCGGGGAACACCTGGCTCCGGCTTTTTCATGCTCGCCAACAGATCCTGCACGGTCGCATAGCGCAGCCTGACGCCCAGCTCGCGCTTGAGACGCCGGTTATCCAGCTGCCGCGACTCCGACATGAAGGACAACATCATCGGCGTCACCGCCTGTTGCAGCGCGCTGCGCGGCAGGCGCGGCGGCGGCGGCATGTCGAAAGCCCCGGCCACGGCGTCGAAGTATTCCGCCATCTTGAGCCGGGTATCGTCCACCGCGTGATAGATGCGGCCGGGCATGGCGCGGAAGATCGCAGCTACCGCGATGCGCGCCAGGTCGTCGGCGTGGATGTGATTGGTAAAGACGTCGTCGGCCGCCGCCAGCGCCGGCGTGCCCTTTTGCAGACGCTCCAGCGGCAGGCGGTCGCGCGCGTAAATGCCGGGCACGCGCAGGATCGCCAGCCGCGAATTGCTGCGCCGGGCCCAGAGGCGCAAGACCTGTTCGGCATCGACCCGGCGTCGCGCGCGCGCGTTCTGCGGATTGACCTTGCGCGTCTCATCGAACAAGGCCCCGCCGCAATCGCCATAGACGCCGGTGGTGCTGATATAAACCAGGCGCGCCCGGTCGGGTAAAATGGCGGCCAAATTGCGGGTGCGGCGGTCTTTTTCGCCGGACGACTGCGGCGGCGCCAGATGTACGATGGTCGGCGCCAGTCGCAGTAGCCGCGCCAGACTGTCAGGCCGGTCGAGATCGGCCACCAGCGGCACGGCGCCGGCGGCGCGCAGTTCGGCGCAACGTTCGGGCCGACTGGTGACCGCCAGCACACGGAAATGCGGACGCAGCAAGGGCAGCATGCGCAGGCCGACGTCGCCGCAGCCCAGCATCAGTAAACGCGGCAAGCCGATTTTTTTAGTCATTCTTTAATCCCCATCTTCAAGATCAGAATTGTATGAGTTTCCAAGTCACAGTACAGCCCAGCGGTCGCCAGTTTACCTGCGATGAAAGCGAAACCATCCTCACCGCCGCCATCCGCGCCGGTGTCGGCCTGCCTTACGGCTGCAAAAACGGCGCCTGCAGCTCCTGCAAGGGCAAGCTGGTGTCCGGCAGCGTGGTGCACGGCCCGCATCAGGAACGCGCCCTGCCGGCCAAGGAAGAAGAACTGGGCTTTTCGCTGTTCTGCTGCGCCCGCCCGCAATCCGATGTGGTGATCGAAGCCCGTGAAGTGGCCGGCGTCGGCGAGTTTCCGGTACGCAAGATGCCGGTGCGGGTGGCCGGGCTGGAAAAGAAGGCGGATGACGTCATCGTGCTGTCGCTGCAACTGCCGGCCAATGATCGCCTGCAATACAAGGCCGGCCAGTATGTGGAATTCATGCTGCGCGACGGCAAGCGCCGCAGCTACAGCATGGCCATCGCGCCGCACAAGGATGAGCCGATGAGCCTGCACATCCGTCACATGCCGGGCGGTCTGTTCACCGATCAGGTGTTCACCACCATGAAGGAGCGCGACATCCTGCGCATCGAAGGCCCGCTGGGCACTTTTTTCCTGCGTGAAGATTCCGACAAGCCTGTCGTGCTGCTGGCGTCGGGCACCGGCTTCGCGCCGATCAAGGCCATCGTCGAGCAACTGGAACATGCAAAATCGACACGCCCGATCACCCTGTACTGGGGCGGCCGCCGTCCTCAGGATCTGTATATGAACGATCTGTGCGAAGAATGGAGCCGCACCCTGCACAACTTCAAGTATGTGCCGGTGGTGTCCAACGCCCAGCCGGAAGACAACTGGAGCGGCCGCAGCGGCTTCGTGCACCAGGCCGTGATGGCCGACTTCCCCGATCTGTCCGGCCATCAGGTCTATGCCTGCGGCGCGCCCATCGTGGTGGAATCGGCACAGCGCGACTTCGTGGCCCAATGCAAGCTGCCGGAAGAAGAGTTCTACGCCGACTCCTTCACCTCGGAAGCGGATCTGTCCAAGGAAAAACTGGCCTGATGCATCTTGAATCATCAATGCGCAGCATGGCTCGGCTGCGCGGATTCACTGCAACAGGCTGGTCATAATAGCCCTCTACAATCGCTGTTTATCAGAGCGCGCAGCGAGGCGGCGCCGACCGCAGATCTTGCGTGAAGTTTGCTCGGCATGCAGCGTGGCGACGACATATCGAAATTTGAGGCAAAATGCAGGGAAATCTTTTTGACGCTTTGCGCAAAACGTCCTAATATTGACCGTATGATCGCTACCACTACATTCTTCCGACGTCGCAGCCAACCTCAACGAGGTTTGCTGGGCGCGTGAATTGTAAGAAATCGCGAAGCCACAGGCGAACCCTGTGGCTTTTTTTTATCTGACGCTAACAACGTTGTTCTTCCCCGGCCCAGGGTTCGTGTCTTCTCCGATCCGGTTCGGTCATGACCTCCGTCTCTTCATTCACCTATTTTTGCAAGCAGGAGTCACTCAATGGAATTCAAGCAGTTCGACGTCAACAAACTGATGTACGTGACCAACCGCCCTGAACTGGTTTTTACCGAAGGCAGCGGCATGTGGCTGACCGACCATAACGGCAAGCGCTATCTGGATTACCTGCAAGGCTGGGCGGTCAACGCGCTGGGCCACTCGCCGCAATGTATTCAGGACGCGCTGGTGGCGCAGGGCAAGAAGCTGCTCAATCCTTCGCCGGCTTTTTACAATGCGCCGTCGATCGAACTGGCCGACCTGCTGACCGACAACTCGGTATTCGACCGCGTGTTCTTCGCCAACAGCGGCGCCGAAGCCAATGAAGGCGCGATCAAGCTGGCCCGCAAATGGGGCAAGAAGAATCCGGCCGCCAACGGCGATGCGCGCTTCGAAATCATTACCTTCAAGCACAGCTTCCACGGCCGCACCATCGCCACCATGTCGGCCAGCGGCAAGGACGGCTGGGACACCATGTTTGCACCGCAGGTGCCGGGCTTCCCGAAGGCGACGCTGAACGATCTGGCCAGCGTCGAAAAGCTGATCAACAAGCACACCGTGGCGATCATGCTGGAGCCGGTGCAAGGCGAAGGCGGCGTGATCCCGGCCACGCGTGAATTCATGCAAGGCCTGCGCAAGCTGACCCAGCAGGCCAACCTGCTGCTGATCGTCGACGAAGTGCAGACCGGCATGGGCCGCACCGGCGAACTGTTCGCCTATCAATTGTCGGACATCGAACCCGACATCATGACGCTGGGCAAGGGCATAGGCGGCGGCGTGCCGCTGGCGGCCTTGCTGGCGCGCGAGTCGATCGCCTGCTTCGAAGCCGGCGAACAAGGCGGCACCTACAACGGCAATCCGCTGATGACAGCGGTGGGCGTGGCGGTGATGAAGGAATTGCTGAAGCCAGGCTTCATGCAAACGGTGCGCGAGCGCGCCGAATACCTGCGCGCCGGTTCGCTCAAGCTGTCCGCGAAACACGGCTTCGAAGGCGAACGCGGCGAAGGCTTGCTGCGCGCGCTGCAACTGGGCAAGGACATCGGCCCGCAGATCGTCGAAGCGGCCCGCAACATGGGACCGGTCGGCCTGCTGCTCAATGCGCCGCGCCCTAACCTGCTGCGCTTCATGCCATCGCTCAACGTCAGCAATGAAGAAATCGATCAGATGTTCTCCATGCTGTCGGACGTGCTGGTCAAGCTGGGTCACTGATCGCATGCAGGTCCGCTCGCTGTCATCGCCACACAGCTTATTGCCGCAGCGTGCTGCGGCAATAACGATCAGCCTCGCGCTGGCCTTGTCGCTGGCGGCCTGCGGCACTTATGGTCCGGAATCGGGCGGCGGCGTTTCACGTCTGCCGCCGGCCCCGACCGTGCGCTCGGAACCGGCCACCGACGCCGGCAACGAAGTCGCGATCTACGCCCTGTCGCTGATCGACACCGGCTACAAGTTCGGCGGCAAGAATCCCGATGCCGGCCTCGATTGCAGCGGCATGGTGGCCTACATCTTCCGCAATGCGGCGCAGTTCAACGTCAGCGGCAGCGCCGCCGACATTGCGCGCAAGGGCCGCGAAATCAGCGCCAGCAATCTGCGCGCCGGCGATCTGGTGTTCTTCAACACCATGAACAAACCGTTCTCGCACGTCGGCATCTACATCGGCGACGGCCGCTTCGTGCATGCGCCATCGACCAACGGCAAGGTGCATATCTCGCGCATGGACAATCCCTATTTCTCACGTCGCTTTGAAATGGCGCGCAGCTATTTCAATTAAGTTGCCACCGCGGCAGCTCCGCAAAAAATAGCCTCACTCCCTGAAATCATCTGATCAATAGTCGACCTGTTTCGATTTTTATCGACAAGGCAGCATTGCGTCCGTACCAGCTGCAACTCGCCACACCCTGCTTTGTCAGACGCCCTCCTCCGCCCCTTGCAACTGAATCAGGGCCAGCGACAATCCAGAGAAATGGCGATATGAAACAGACAAAACAAACAAGCTTCAACATGATTTCAGCCGGCTGCATGCTGGCTTGCGCAATGCTGCTGGCGGCATGCGGCGCCAAGAAAGACGACAGCGCGACGAACACCACCAGCCCGCAAGACAATGCCGGCAGCGTGACGCAATCGGACGCACCGGATGCAATCGCAAGCGACGCATACTTCAAAGGCAATGGCAGCGAACCGGGCTGGACGCTGGAAATACATCAGCAGGACGAGCAGACCTTTCCCGCCGTCTTCAACTACGACTACGGCAACAAACAGATCCGCACTCATCTGAAACAAAGCGCGAGCGGCGTCTTTGAAGCCATTGCCATGGAAGGCGGAGCCGCCGCACCCGCGTTGCGCATCCGGATCACGCAGGAAAAATGCCGGCACGCGGGATCGGGCGAATATTCGGATAGCAGCGTCAGCGTGACATTGAATCAGGATGAATATCGCGGTTGCGGTGAGCTGTTCAACAAGGGGCCGGGATCAGCCATTCATGGTTTTCTGTTCACATCACCTATTCAATCCTCGCCCTGGAACTCCACAAACTCCAGCCCCGGCTGAGCCAGATCGAAATCATCCAGACAACGCAAATTGATGGTGGAGAGTTCCGGCGCGGCGCGCGGGCGGGTGAAGGCATGAATGCCGCAACGGCGGTGAAACAATGGCGTGCGATCTTGCAGCCGAATTGACAAGTGGAGAGATCGTCGGCGCCGCTGACGAGTCAGAAATTTTCCGGCGCGACACGATGATGCCGGATGCCTTTCTTGCTGCAAAATGGAGCAGTTACACACGGTCGCGCGCCGTATCGTGAGCCCGGCGTCGAATCTGACGCTGCCGCGATGGCAGCTGCCGTGACAGAGCGGCATGTGCGACGCCCTTGTGGCTTCAGCAAGTGCATCGCTTATAGCTTCGTTTATAGCCTCGTTTACAGCTTCGTTTATAGCCTCGTTTATAGCTTCGTTTTCGGCTCAAAACTAAACCGGCAATTTCCTCGCTCCCCGCAGATGCGGTTTGAGCGGCGCAGCCGTCGGTGCGTCGGTCCTGGCAGCGGCCGTCGGTGCGCTGTTTTTCTTCAGCCGGCTCTTGAGCGGCGCCGCTTTCACTGTCACTTTCGATGCACCGCCCGCGCCGCTCTTGCCTGCCGCTGTCTTCAGTCGCTTGCCGGAACCGGCTGCGCCCAAGGCATCCTTGCCGCCGGCCGTGTGCGAATCCGGGGCGCCGTATTGCAGCGTCAGATTGGCGCTGTAACGTTTGAAAGACAGATCCATATGCCGGCGCATGCCGGCGCGCGCGGCCTCAGCATCCTTGGCGCGCAAGGCCTTGATGACACGTGAGTGTTCTTCGATCGCTTCCTGCCATACCTGCTGATTGTCGAAGTGGCTGTGCAGGCGATTGAACAGCGGCCCCAGGCGCGCATCGAACAATTGCGTCACCAGTCCGACCAGCACGCTGTTGCCGGTTGCTTCGGCGACACGGATATGAAACAGCCGGTCGGCCTGCAGCGGATTGATGCCGGCCCTGGTGTTTTCTATCATCTGCCGGAACGCCTCTTCAATGGCGTCGATCTGCGCCTTCTTGCCATTCTTGGCGGCGGCGTAGGCGACCTCTCCTTCCAGCATGGCGCGTGCGCGTATCAGTTCCAGCGGCCCTTCTTCGCTGGACAGGTCGATCGCGCCTTCATCGTGCGGCAGCGGCGGGCAGACATAGATGCCGGAACCCATGTGGACTTCGATATAGCCTTCCACCTCAAGAGCGATCAGCGCTTCGCGCAGCGAGGGTCGGCTGACGCCCAGTTGCACCGCCAGATCGCGTTCCGAGGGCAGGCGCGAACCTACCGGGAACTCGCCGTCGACGATCAGCTTGCGCAGCTGGTCGCTGATTTGCCGATACAGCCTTTGCGGCTCGATCGCTTCAATGGGCATGGATGGATTCCGATCATAATTTTGTCGTTATGCTGGCGCCGGATTGTATAACACCACCCGTCCTCCACTTGCGCCCGAACTTGCGCTCGGACTCGCGGACAGGCTTGCTGCACACGGTGTTCGCGATGCTGTCTCAGGGCATCGCGAACACCGTTCAAACCAACTTCACACTGCTGCCGGACTGAAGCGGTCTCAGCTCTCAGTTTTTAGCTCGTCAGCGCCTGCGGGAAAGGCAGGCCGTATTTCTGCCCGGCCTCGCGCAGCATCGGCGCGATGGTCGGATGCAGCGCCACGCCATCCTTGCCCTGTTGTGCGCGACGCGCCATGCCGCGGTCGCCCGGCATGCGCACCTGCTCAACGCCGGGACGCGGCGGGTTGTTGCGGCAAGCATCGGCGATCCAGTCCATCTGACGCAGGAAGGCGTCCTGCCCGCCGAAGGCCGAAGGATCGTACAGCGTCATGAACACGGTGGCGCCCCAGCCCGACGGCGGATCGGCACGACCGAAACCGGACAGGCCGCCGGTCAGCGCTTCGATCAGGACCGCCAGACCGAAGCCCTTGTGGCCGGCCGACAGACCGCCCAGCGGCAGAATGGTGCCGGGAGGATCAGTCGCCAGCACTGCCGGATCGCGGCTGGGATTGCCCTGGCCGTCGATCAGCCATTCTTCGTCGAACTGCTTGCCGGCCTTGTGCAAACGATTGCTCATGCCATTGGTGGTGATCGAAGCCGAGATGTCGACCAGGAAAGGCGTGCCGGAAGTCGGGATACCGGCGGCAATCGGATTCGGCGTGAACACCGCCTGTGTGCCGCCGAACGGCGCAACGCTGCGCACCGCCGGATCGGAGCTGGCCAGAATCATCATGAAGCCCTCTTCGGTCGCACGCAGCAGATAGGCCGCGAGGCAGGCGATGTGATGGCTGTGATGAATCGTCAGCGAGGCGGTGCCGTATTCGCGCGCGCGCGGCATCAGCGCATCGATGCCGTGATGCACCAGCCACGGCCCCGGCAGGCGACGGCCATCCCAGGCCAGCGCCGCACCACGTTCGGACAGCACCTCAGGCTCGCCGGATTTGGTCATGGTGCCGTTTTCCAGCTCCTTGACATACGGCGCCAGCAGCGCCAGGCCATGGGTGTCGTGGCCGAGCAGGTCGCCGTCGACCAGCGTAGTGGCGACCGCGGCTGCCTGCACCTGGGCCAGACCGGCCTTCTGCAACAGGGTCTCGGCGAAACGCGTCAGTTCATCGGCGGAAAAACGTTCTGGTGTAGCCATTTGAAACAACCATCCTTTCTTCTACTTGTAGAACGAAAAACAAATCGGATACGCGACCCTGCTTCAGGGCGAGCACGCAAGCCGCCCTCTGCCGGAATTCGCATCGATGCCTTGAAGGAATGAATGTTGTCTCCTGCAGGTTCAGGCTGAATCGGCAAGCGTTCAGCGTCGACATTCGGATCTGAATATTTTTTGCATGCTCCGTCGCCTGTCTTTATGCGACGATTTTTACGGTAGGATCTGGCTGCTCTTGCTCAGCGACAGACAGCCGCGGGCATGGAATTTCAGGCATCAGGCTCAGCAATGCAGTCCAGCGCAATCGGTCATGTGGTCAGACCAGCGCGGCCAGAATTTCATATCTGCCTGAGGCTGTCAAGAATGAAACCGGGTCGAAAAAATAATTCATCTGTCTCGCGCTGCAGCAATTGCAGCGTGGTTTTGCGGCTTGCAGGCACTATTGCCGGAGCGGCTCGCGCAAGTGCAGCGATGCTGCAGCAGCACGCAAGCCAACGCGCGTTTTTTCGCATGAAAATTATCCTTATTTCGATTTGGTATTACCACTTGACCAAACGCGAAAGTCTGCAATAGACTCGCAGCCAATCAATGCTGTTACGCCAACAAGGTCTGCACAATTGACGGACCGGCAACAAAGCATCGCCCTGTCAATTCTGTTTATGTCCCGACAGAAATATTTAGGGCGCAAAAAGAACTAAATCTCGCGGAGACAAATTTGGATCACGCAGCAGGCGACCTCAACGGCAAGATGCCAGGCAGCTGGATGAGCGGACTCAGCGCCCGCATCCAGCGTGCCGCTCATGCCGCGCGTCTGCCCGTGACCACCCGCGCGCGCCTTTCGCTGCGCCGCGCCTCCACCTTCGGTTCACTACTGGCTTTCATGCTGATCGACTTTTCGCGTTACTTCTTCGATCAGGGCAACAGGCACACCGTTTTGTAATTCGCGCGGCCGGGCAATCAGATGCCGGCGCCGCGCCGCATGACAAGGCACATTTTAAAGAATACCGGCAGGCGGCCGAGGCCATCTGCCATCGAGGGAATCCCAACATGAGTGACGATACAAAGAAAGTAACCCGCCGCAGCCAGGCATGGTTCGGCCGCCAGGATCGCGATGGCTTCATCTACCGTTCGTGGGTCAAGAACCGCGGCATTCCGCACGACCAGTTCGATGGCCGTCCGGTCATCGGCATCTGCAACACCTACTCCGAACTGACGCCCTGCAACTCCCACTTCCGCGCCCTGGCCGAACAGGTCAAGATCGGCGTCTGGGAAGCCGGCGGCTTCCCGCTGGAATTCCCGGTGATGTCGCTGGGCGAGACCCTGCTGCGCCCGACTGCCATGCTGTATCGCAACCTGGCCAGCATGGACGTGGAAGAGTCGATCCGCGCCAATCCGCTGGACGGCGTGGTGCTGCTGATGGGTTGCGACAAGACTACCCCGGCCCTGTTGATGGGCGCGGCTTCGGTCGACGTACCGACCATCGGCGTGTCCGGCGGCCCTATGCTGTCGGGTAAATACCGCGGCAAGGAAATCGGTTCCGGCACCGGCGTGTGGCAGATGTCGGAAGATGTGCGTGCCGGCAAGATGAGCCAGGAAGAATTCTTCGAAGCCGAAAGCTGCATGCACCGTTCGCACGGCCACTGCATGACCATGGGCACCGCCTCCACCATGGCCAGCATGGTTGAAGCGCTGGGCGTGGGCTTGCCGCACAACGCCGCCATTCCCGCAGTGGATGCACGGCGTAACGTGCTGGCGCGCAATGCCGGTCGCCGCATCGTCGACATGGTCAAGGAAGACCTGGTCTTGTCCAAGATCCTGACGCGTCAGGCCTTCGAAAATGCGATTCGCGTCAACGCCGCCATTGGCGGTTCGACCAATGCCGTGATCCACTTGCTGGCGATCGCCGGGCGCATCGGCATCGACCTGAACCTGAAAGACTGGGACGACATCGGCCAGCAACTGCCTTGCCTGCTGGACCTGCAGCCATCGGGCAAATTCCTGATGGAAGATTTCTATTACGCAGGCGGCCTGCCGGCAGTGATCCGCCAGCTGGAAAGCGTGATCGACAAGAGCGCGCTGACGGCCAACGGCAGCACTCTCTGGGACAACTGCAAGGACGCGCCGAACTGGAACGAAGAAGTGATCCACTCCTTCGACAAGCCGTTCAAGGAAGCCGCCGGCATCGCCATCCTCAAGGGCAATCTGGCCCCGGACGGCGCGGTGATCAAGCCTTCGGCCGCGACCCCGGCACTGCTGAAGCATCGTGGCCGCGCCGTGGTGTTCGAGGACAGCAACGATCTGCACAAGCGTATCGACGACGAGGATCTGGACGTCGACGAAACCTGCGTGCTGGTGCTGAAGAACTGCGGCCCCAAGGGTTACCCGGGGATGGCCGAAGCCGGCAACATGCCACTGCCGCCGAAGGTCCTGCGCAAGGGCATTACCGACATGGTGCGTGTTTCCGACGCCCGCATGAGCGGTACTGCTTATGGCACGGTGGTGTTGCACGTGTCGCCGGAAGCTGCCGCCGGCGGTCCGCTGGCGCTGGTGCAGAACGGCGACTTCATCGAGCTCGATGTGGACGCCCGCAAGCTGCATCTGGATATTTCGGATGAAGAAATGGAACGCCGCCGCGCAGCATGGCAAGCGCCGCCGGCGCCGGCCACACGCGGCTGGGTCAAGCTGTATGTGGATCACGTGCAGCAAGCCAATCTCGGCGCCGACCTCGATTTCCTGGTCGGCAAGAGCGGCCCGTACGTACCGAAGGACAATCACTAAGATCCTCTGCCGGTTGCGCCGAGCCGTAACAGGTTCAGCGCAGCCGGTGATTGAATCAGGGATGGGATCGGTTCCAGATCACGGGAACCGGCAAGCAACAAACGATAGCAAGCGGAGCAGCAGCATGAAATGTGGTGCTGCTTCCAGCCACAAAATTCGATTTCAAAAACGGCTGTATCGGAATCCGGAAGCACAGGCAGAAGAAATAAAAAACACCGAAGCGACGCCGTACAGAACCACAAGGTCGGCGGCGAGCGCCCAGGGATAAAGCATCAGAAAGTGAAGTAACAGTAGTTGCAGCAGATGGACCCGAGACAGCCATCATGGAGACAAAGCAATGAAAGTACTGATCACCGATTACGATTTCCCCGATGTCGATCTGGAGCTCGATCTTTATCGCGCTGCCGGCGTCGAAGTCGTGACCGCGCAATGCCGCACCGAAGAAGAAGTCATCGCCGCATCCGAAGGATGCCAGGGCCTGCTGGTGCAATATGCACCGGTCAACGCCAAGGTATTTGCGGCGCGCCCCGAGATTCGCATCGCCAGCCGCTACGGCGCCGGCTTTGACACCATCAATACCGCCGACGCCGCCAGCCATGGCGTATGGGTCGCCAACTCGCCCGATTATGGCGTCGGCGAGGTCGCTACCCATGCGCTGGCGATGGGCCTGGATCTGATCCGCAACATCACCGTCTACGACCGCGCAGTGAAGGCCGGCGAGTGGCACTACACCACCGCCGGCATCATCCCGCGCGCCTCCGACCTGACGCTGGGCATCATTGGTCTGGGCCGCATCGGCAAGCGCATGGCGCATATCAGCCGCAACGTGTTCAAGCGCGTGATTGCATTCGATCCGCACATCATCGACGGCGACTTCCCCGCCTATGTCGAACGCGTATCGAAAGAGGAGCTGTTCAGGCAGGCCGACATGGTCTCGCTGCACACGCCGCTCAACGATGAAACGCGCGGCATGATCGACGCCTCCGTGCTGAATCTGCTGAAGCCGGACAGCTATCTGGTCAACTCGGCGCGCGGCGGTCTGGTCAACATCGACGACCTGCTCAAGGCGCTCGATTCGAACCAGCTGAAAGGCGCTGCGCTGGACGTTCTGCCGGTCGAACCGCCCGCCACAAGTTCCGCTATCGTGCAGCACAAGCGTGTGCTATTGTCGCCGCACGCGGCGTTCTACTCGGACGTCGCAGCGCGCGAATTGCGCCGCAAGGCAGCGCAGAATCTGATCGACTGGGACCGCAGCGGCAAGCCTTCATATGTCGTGATCGAGGGTCGCAGGCAGGCTTGAAACAGGCCCGCATCAGCAGCTGAAAAATTGAAAAAACAGAAATAGAAATACCAAAGACAGGTAACAGAGACGAGTTATACCGGCCGCCCGCAGAAATGCCGGCGCGGCCGGCAGACACACCCAGAACCGACTGGCGCATTCGCAAGCCAGCGAGCCTGCAGGCAAGCCAAAGCCGACAGGCAGCTTCACCAAACTGAAACAAGAGAAACAGGTTGCACGCGCATGCCGTCATGTCTGCACGTCCGCTGCTTTGCATCGGCCCTGCCTGCATGCCGCAATCGCATGACGCCCGCCTCTCGATGCCGCCGGATAAAACCATTCCAACACCGGACATCAGGCAAGCACGAACGCAAGCAGGCACGATAAAAAACGAGGATATAGACGAGGAGCATTTGCATGGCATCAGTTCAGATTCGGGCAGTCAAAAAACAGTTCGGCAGCACGCAGATCATTCGCGGTGTCGACATCGACATCGCCGATGGCGAATTCACCGTCCTGGTGGGGCCGTCCGGCTGCGGCAAGTCGACCCTCCTGCGCATGCTCGCGGGCCTGGAAGAGATCAGCGGCGGTGAGATCCTGATCGGCGGCACGGTGGTCAACAACGTCCAGCCCAAGGACCGCGACATCGCCATGGTGTTCCAGAACTACGCGCTGTATCCGCACATGACGGTAAAGGACAACATGGCCTTCTCGCTGACGCTGGCCAAGAAGGACAAGGCCTTCATCGAAGAGCGCGTCAAAAAAGCGGCCGACATCCTGGGCCTGAACCAGTTACTGGAACGTTTTCCTCGCCAGCTCTCCGGCGGCCAGCGCCAGCGCGTGGCGATGGGCCGCGCCATCGTGCGCGACCCGCAGGTGTTTCTGTTCGATGAACCGCTGTCGAATCTGGATGCCAAGCTGCGCGTGCAGATGCGCACCGAGATCAAGGAACTGCACCAGCGCCTGAAGACCACCTCGGTCTACGTCACCCACGATCAGATCGAAGCGATGACCATGGCCGACCAGATCGTGGTGATGCGCGACGGTCTGGTGGAGCAGCGCGGCCGTCCGCTGGAGCTGTACGATCATCCCGCCAACCTGTTCGTGGCCGGCTTCATCGGCTCGCCTGCGATGAACTTCATCCCCGGCGTTCTGCGCCGCAATGCTGATCGCGCCGAAGTCGAATTCTCCGACGGCACGCGTCTGCCGGCGCCGTATGGCAGTCGCCTGCAAGGCGTCGACGGCCAGCGCGTGACCTACGGCGTGCGACCTGAGCATCTGCGCCTCGGCGGCGCCGGCGAAGGCATCGCCACCAAGGTCATCGTGGTCGAGCCGACCGGCGCCGACACCGAAGTCTATGCACGCTTCTGCGACACCAGCCTGACTTCGATCTTCCGCGAGCGTCACGGCTTCGGCGCCGGCGACACCATTCATCTGGTGCCGGACCACGCAGGCACGCATCTGTTCGATGCCGAAAGCGGCAAGACGCTGGCGGGCTGAACGCAGCAAGCAAGTACGTAAGTAACAACAAGGTAGCAAACGAGGCAACACCCGAGCAGCAAGCCGAAAACGCAACATAGCGGGCCAATCCACTTTCAAAGAAGGAGTAGGAGACATGACTAAGCTGACCAGACGTGATTTCTTGGTAGCGAGCGCATCCGTTGCCGCCGCATCCAGCCTTGGCGGCAACGCCTTTGCGGCACCTGCCGGCGCCGCCGGCGCCGACAGCATCAAATACCCGATCGAATCGGGCGCTACCCTGCGCGTGCTGCGCTGGAAGCGTTTCGTCCAGGGCGACGAAGACCTGTGGAACGCCAACGTGAAGAAATTCACCGAGATGACCGGCGTGGCCGTGCGCACCGACAGCGAAGGCTGGGAAGACGTGCGGCCGAAGGCGGCGGTGGCCGCCAACGTCGGCAGCGGTCCCGACATCGTGCTGGGCTGGTTCGACGACCCGCAGCAATATCCGACCAAGCTGCTCGATCTGACCGATCTGGCCGACTCGCTCGGCAAGCGTTACGGCGGCTGGTACGACGTCTGCCGCAAATACGGCACCAAGGACGGCAAGTGGATCGCCATGCCGCTGGGCGTGATCGGCAATGCGCTGGTGTATCGCGAAAGCCAGATCAAGGCGGCCGGCTTTGAGGCGATTCCAAAAGACACCGCCGGCTTCCTCAAGCTGTGCCAGGCGCTGAAGGCCAAGAACACGCCGGTCGGCTTTGCGCTCGGCAAGGCGGTGGGCGATGCCAACAACTGGGCGCACTGGCTGCTGTGGTCGCACGGCGGCAAGCTGGTCGACAAGAAAGGCGCAGTCGCCATCAATTCGCCGGAAACCAAGGCGGCACTCGAATACGCCAAGCAGTTGTACGCAACCTTCGTACCGGGCACGCTGTCGTGGCAGGATCCGTCCAACAACAAGGCGTATCTGGACGGCCAGATCAGCATGACCGCCAACGGCATTTCGGTGTACTACGCGGCCAAGAATTCGACCGAGGCCAAGATGCAGGAAATCGGCAAGGATACGCAACACGCGCACTTCCCGATCGGCCCTGCCGGCAAACCGACCGAGCTGATGCAGATCACCCAGATGATGGTCTTCAAGCACACCAAGTTCCCGAATGCGGCCAAGGCCTTCGTCCAGTTCATGTTCGAACCGGATCAGTACAACCCATGGATGAAGGCGTCCATCGGTTACGTCAGCCAGCCGCTCAAGGCCTACGAAAAGAATCCGATCTGGACCGAAGATCCCAAGGCTACGGTGTATCGCGATTCGGCCTCGATCATGGTCGATCACGGCCACGAAGGCCCGCTCGGCCAGGCTTCCGCAGCCTGCATGGCCGACTATGTGGTGGTGGACATGGTGGCGGAAGCCGCCAGCGGTTCGAAGACCATTCAACAGGCCATCGACCGCGCATCGGATCGCGCCAAGCGCTTCTACAAGGCTTGATGCGGCACTGATGCAGTGATTCCGGCGCGCACCACGATACGGCGCGCGCCGGCGATGAGCGGTTTGGCTCCCCTCGGGCGATGGGCAAGTTGTCAGGGCTTGCCGGCCACCCCCGACTCATCGGACATCGAGAGAAAACAGCATCCGTCGTGCGGCTTGCCGTGCGGCGACTCAACCGAGGCGAATTATGCTATCCCGTTTCATGAATAACCGTAACGTTCTGGGCATGCTGTTCATGGCTCCGGCCGTGATCCTGCTGGTGGTGTTCCTCACCTACCCGCTGGGACTGGGCGTGTGGCTGGGCTTCACCGACACCAAGATCGGCGGCGAAGGCAGCTTCATCGGCCTGGACAACTACTCCTATCTGTTCGGCGACTCGCTTGCGCAACTGTCGCTGTTCAACACCCTCTTTTACACCATCAGCGCCAGCATCCTGAAGTTTGCGCTGGGCCTGTGGCTGGCCATCCTGCTGAACAAGAACGTGCCGCTGAAGACCTTCTTCCGCGCCATCGTCCTGCTGCCCTGGATCGTACCCACGGCGCTATCGGCGCTGGCCTTCTGGTGGCTGTATGACGCGCAGTTCTCGGTCATCAGCTGGGCGCTGATGAAGATGGGCCTGATCGACCACTACATCGACTTCCTCGGCGACCCGTGGAACGCACGCTGGTCCACCGTCTTTGCCAACGTCTGGCGCGGCATCCCGTTCGTGGCGATCTCGCTGCTGGCGGGCCTGCAGACCATCTCGCCTTCGCTGTATGAGGCGGCGGCCATCGATGGCGCCACGCCGTGGCAGCAGTTCCGCCACGTCACGCTGCCACTGCTGACCCCGATCATCGCAGTGGTGATGACCTTCTCGGTGCTGTTCACCTTCACCGACTTCCAGCTGATCTACGTGCTGACGCGTGGCGGCCCGCTCAATGCCACCCATCTGATGGCCACGCTCTCGTTCCAGCGCGCCATTCCCGGCGGCGCACTCGGCGAAGGCGCAGCGCTGGCAACCTACATGATTCCGTTCCTGCTGGCAGCGATCATGTTCTCGTACTTCGGCCTGCAACGTCGCGGCTGGCAACAAGGAGGTGACAAATAATGTCCAAGAAAAAAGACGACCAGCTGGAAACCCAGGGCATGGATTTCCTGCAGTCCATGCCGCGCCGCTGGGTCACCATCTATCTGCCGCTGATCATCTTCCTGATCGTGCTGCTGTTTCCGTTCTACTGGATGGTGATCACGGCATTCAAACCCGATGGTGAGCTGCTGTCCCAAAGCGGCAACCCGTTCTGGGTGATCGCACCGACGCTGGCCCACTTCAAGAAGCTGCTGTTCGATACCCAGTATCCGGCCTGGCTGCTCAATACCGTGATCGTGTCGGTGGTGTCCACCGTCGTCTCGCTGGCGGCCAGCGTGTTCGCCGCCTACGCCATCGAACGGCTGCGCTTTCAGGGTTCCAAGCAGGTCGGTCTGGGCATCTTCCTGGCGTATCTGATTCCGCCATCGATCCTGTTCATTCCGCTGGCCGCGATCGTGTTCAAGCTGGGTCTGTTCGATACGCGCTGGGCGCTGATCCTGACGTATCCGACCTTCCTGATCCCGTTCTGCACCTGGCTCTTGATGGGTTACTTCCGCTCGATCCCGTATGAGCTGGAAGAGTGCGCGCTGATCGACGGCGCCACCCGCTGGGAGATCCTGGTCAAGATCATCCTGCCGCTGGCGGTGCCGGGCCTGATCTCGGCCGGCATCTTCGCCTTCACGCTGTCGTGGAACGAGTTCATCTACGCGCTGACCTTCATCTCCTCCTCGGAAGTGAAGACGGTGCCGGTGGGCATCGTCACCGAGCTGGTGGACGGCGACGTCTACCACTGGGGCGCGCTGATGGCAGGCGCGCTGCTGGGCTCGCTGCCGGTGGCGGTGGTGTATTCCTTCTTCGTGGAATATTACGTCTCGGGCATGACCGGCGCGGTGAAAGAGTAGTCTGCCGCTCCTTGCGCAAGAAACGGACCGGCGTCGAAAAGACGCCGGTTTTTTTTCGCCGACGCGGAAATGACACGGCCTAAAATGTATGCATCCTCGTTGATCCGGATAGGCGAGCCTAGTGGTCGCTTGTCGCACGCTGTCTTCAGTGTTATCTGATTTCCCGGAAATCAGATCCTCTTTTTATTTACAGACAGGTGAGAGATGCGAGAGAGAGATGCGAGAAAGATGCGGAACCCAGGCCGGCTTGTCCGACTGTCGCTATTTGACCATGCCGACCAAGAAATTTTTCAACATATAAGCCGCACCAACAAGTAATATCCCTCTGCTGAAAGACGGCAATGCTGCAGTTAATTAGTCAAAAAGGCTTTCGCAAACATACTTGATTCCGAACCGATTCTGTACATAAAGGTAAAGGTGAAGCAATGAATTTTACGGCTCATAATATTCGGCTGGACAATGGTTCATATACAAAACCAGATGCGAAACTTATAAGCGATGAACCGTGGGCTATCTCTACACGTAAAATCTTGAATCTAGTCTTTCCTTTGCACAAAAAAAACTATCGCGTCGTTGATTTAGGCTGCCTGGAGGGCGGATATTCAGTTGAAATTGCCAGAATGGGATTTGATACTTTAGGACTTGAGGTCCGGGAAGAAAGTATTGCTTGCTGTAATTATGTAAAAGAAAATCTTGATTTAGAGAATTTGAATTTTGTTAGAGATACCGCCTGGAATCTCGACAAATACGGCCCTTATGACGCCGCTTTTTGCTGTGGTCTTTATTACCATTTTGATAAACCAAAGGCGTTTTTGGAAAAACTGGCCCGGCACACAAAGAAGCTGTTGATTTTACAAACGCACTTTGCCACTGCGCTGGACAGTGGAGTGAAGCAATTTAATCTTTCGCCCATGGATGTGCATGAAGGTTTAAATGGCAGGTGGTACTACGAATTTGATGAAAACTTACCTTTCGAAGAAAGGGAAAAATTGAGATGGGCGTCCTACGAAAACGATAAATCGTTTTGGGTACAAAAAGAACATCTCTTGGGTCTGATCTACGATCTGGGGTTCAGCACGGTATTTGAACAATATGATCACTGGGCGCCTGACATGGGCGAAAATTTAAACAAGTTTTATCCAGATAGCTTGCGTGGGACGTTCATTGGAATCAGAGATGCGTAACAGCTGAGCGCGTGCTGATTTGATCGCATGCCCTTTGATTGAATTCGATGATCTGCAAAAAGCCCCGCATCATTGCTGACGCGGGGCTTTTTGCTATGCGGGTGAAACCGTGGTGAAGTCAGCTCTTGGCCAGCTCCGTATCCACTGCTTCAAGCAGACGCGCATCGTCCGCCGCCACGTCCGGTGCAAAGCGTCCCACCACTTCGCCCTGCTTGCTCACCAGAAACTTCTCGAAATTCCACAGCACTTCCTGCGGGTCGCCCGACTCGATGCCATAGCCCTTGAGCCGTTCGCGGAACGGGCCGTCGCCGGTGGCAGCCGGCTGCGCCTTGGTCAGCGCTTGATATAGCGGGTGCTTGTCGGCGCCGGCGACCGAAATCTTGGAAAACATGGGGAAATGCACGTCATAGGTCAGCGCGCAGAACTGGCTGATCTCGGCATCGCTGCCCGGCTCCTGGCCCTTGAAGTTGTTGGCCGGGAAACCCAGCACTTCCAGACCCTTGGCCTGTTGCTCCTGATACAGTTTTTCCAGGCCTTCGTATTGCGGCGTCAGGCCGCATTTGGAGGCGACGTTGACTACCAGCAGCACCTTGCCGCGATAGTCGGCCAGATTGGTGTCGCTGCCGTCGATGCGCTTGAGGGGGATATCGTAGAGTGTGCTCATGAAATGTCCTTTCAGATCAGGGGGGCGACCTTGCATTCTACGTCAGCCGCATTTTTCTCTCCGGCAAGCGGCTCCGCCGCGCTCCTTCCGCCTTGCGCCGGCATCAAGCCCGGCGGACCGGGGGGCGCCCCGGCGACCTGTCATATAATGGCGGCCCCACGGCGGACACAGGCCGAGCAGCTATGAACCCAAACAATTTGACCCCGCCTGGCGCCGACGCGAATGCACGCGGCATCCGGCTCCAAGCGGTCACGCTCCAACGCGGCGACCACACCGTATTCGAGCGCCTTGACTTGCATCTGACCGAGGCACGCATCGGCCTGGTCGGCGACAACGGCGCCGGCAAGAGCAGCCTGTTCCGTCTCATCAGCGGACTGGATCAGCCGCATGCCGGGCGCGTCAGCGTGCATGGCGTCGATACAGTCGACAAACGGCGCGAACTGCCGCAACAGGTCGGCCTGATGTTTCAGAATCCGGACGACCAGATCATTTTCCCTACCGTGGCCGAAGAGTTGGCCTTCAGCCTCAGCGCGGCCGGTGCCGGCCGGCAAGCGGCGCGTCAGGGTGCGCTCGACTTTCTCGCGGCGCGCGGTTTGTCGGACTGGGCCAGGCGTGCGGTCGGCGAACTGAGTCAGGGCCAGCGCCAGCAAGTCTGCCTGATGGCCTTGCAGATTACCCGCCCGGCAACCCTGCTGCTGGATGAACCCTATGCCAGTCTCGATCTGCTGAGCCAGATGCGCTTGTCGGCGCAGATCGGCGCCACGACGCAACAGATCATCCTCTCCACGCATTTGCTGGAGCACGTACAGGATTTCGAACGCGTGCTGTGGCTGGAGCGCGGACAACTGCGCGCCGATGGACCCGGCCGTGAAATCTGCGCCGCCTACGCGGCCGATGTACGCATGCGCGCTCTGGCCGAAGCCCTACCGGAGATGGCTACCGCAGTACAAGATTCACGGCAGGCGGTACATGCGTAGCCTGTATTCATCGCAGCGCACCTGGCTGCATGCGGTGCCGGCCTGGTGCAAGCTGCTGGCGCTGTCGGTGGCGGGCACGGCGCTGATGCTGCTGAGCGAGGTGCTGTCGATGAGCATCCCCGCCGCCATCGTGCTCACGCTGTTCCTCTCGCTCGGCACGGCGGCACGGCGCCAGTGGCGCATGCTGCGCGGGCTGCTGATCGCGGCAGCGCTGATCGCCGCTTTTCACTGGTGGATGGGTCATCCCGCGATCGGTGTGGTCAGCGCGCTGCGCATCATGGCGGCCTCGATGATGGCACTGATGCTGACGCTCACCACCCGCTTCGACGATCTGCTGGAAGTGCTGGAACGCGTATTGCATCCGCTGCGCCATGTCGGCATACCGAGCGGCCGCATCGCGCTGGCCATCGGACTGACGCTGCGCTTCGCCGAGAATTTTTATGCGCAGTGGCAGCGCCTGGACGATGCCCACCGCGCACGCACCGGCCGCAGCGGCGGCCTGCGTCTGCTGGCGCCGCTGGCGATCCGCGCCCTGCAAAGCGCCGAACGCGTAGCCGATGCACTGGCGGCGAGACTGGGCGGCTAGCCTGTTAAATTATCGGCAGGCCTCAAACCAAGAATTCTTTTTCAATGACCTGTGAGTAAATCTCCATGACCAACACCGGCTCCATGAGCTCCACCCGTTCGCTCTCGTATATCGCCCTGTTCGCTGCCGTGATGGCGGTGTTCGGCCTGATCCCCAAGATCGATCTGCCGTTCGGCGTACCGATCACCTTGCAATCGCTGGGCGTGATGCTGGTCGGCTGCCTGCTGGGGCCGCGCCGCGCCTTTCTGTCGGTGCTGCTGTTTCTGGTGGCGGTGGCGCTCGGTCTGCCGCTGTTGTCGGGCGGCCGTGGCGGCCTGAGCGTATTCATGGCGCCATCCTCGGGCTTTTTGCTGGGCTGGCTGCTGGGCGCGCCGTCCTGCGGCTGGGTCATGCGCCGCATGGTCAAGGCCGGCGTCGGCGCCGACGGCGGCAAGCTGCTGCTGGTCAGCGCCTTCCTGTCGTCGCTGATCGGCGGCATCGTGGTGATGTATCTGTTCGGCATTCTCGGCCTGATGCTGGCGGCACACCTGAGCTTCGCGCAAGCAGGAATCGCCGTGCTGGCCTTCATCCCGGGCGATCTGTTCAAATGCGCGATCTGTGCGGTGCTGGTGCAAAGCGTGGTGCGCGGCATGCCGGCCTGGCGTCTGGATCGTGACTGATGTCTGCCGGCCGGCCGCCTGAATTCAGCACGGTTCATGCACCACTGAAATGGTGGGCGCAGATCCGTCCGCAGCGGCTGGCGCTGCATGACGGCGCCGGCCGGCTGGATTTTGCGAGCCTGTCGCAACAGGTAGAAGCGCAGGCGGCCGCCTTGCAGCAGTCCGGCGCACCCGCCATCTGCTGGACCCAGGACAGCGCCTCGCCGCTGCTTCAACTCCGGAGTTTTCTGTCCATCCTGGCGGCCGACCGCACCGCCGCCGTCAGCGATCCAGACTGGCCGCCGGCGGTGCATGACCAGGTGCTGGCGCGCGTTGCAGACAGCGCGTCAAGCGCGGATCAAATGCATGGTCCTGCGCCATCCAAGGCCGACTCCCCTTTCTATATCGGCTTCACTTCCGGCAGCAGCGGCCTGCCCAAGGGCTTTCGCCGCAGTCATGCCTCATGGACCAGCAGTTTCGACGTCTGCCTGCAGAGCTTCGGCGACGCCGCACGCGAAACGATACTCGTGCCGGGGCGCCTTTCTCATTCGCTGTTCCTGTTCGGCGCCATGCTGGGTCTGTGGACCGGCGCCGGCGTGCGTCTGCAAGCGCGCTTTTCGGCCGCTGCGGCCTTGGAAACGCTGGCGCGCGGCGAAGCCGGCGCCATGGTGGCGGTGCCCAGTCAGTTGATCCTGATGCTGGATCTGGTACAGCGGCGCGCCATGCCGGCCATCGCCAACGTGCGTCTGTTGCTGATCGGCGGTGCGCCCTGGAATCGCGCGCGTACGCCCGAGCTGCAGGCGCTGTTTCCGCAGGCGCGCATCATCGAGTTTTACGGCGCCTCCGAAACCAGCTTCATCGCCTGGACCGACAGCGACAGCACCCTGCCCGACCACGTGGTCGGGCGACCGTTTGCCAATGTCGAATTGCGCATCGATGCCAGCGCGCCCGACCAGCCGGGCCTGATCTATGTACGCAGTCCCATGGTGTTCAGCGACTACGTCACCGTGGCACCCGACGACGAACCGGCCGCGCTGCTGCGCGACGGCGACTGGCTGTCGGTGCGCGACGTCGGCCGGCTTGATGAACATGGTCGTCTGCATCTGTTCGGCCGCCAGCAACGCATGCTGCTGACGCAGGGCAAGAATCTGTTTCCGGAAGAAGTTGAAAATATAATCGCCGCGCACCCGGCGGTCGAAGCCGCATCGGTGCAAGGCATACCCGACGCCGTGCGCGGCGTGCAGATCGCCGTGCTGCTGCGTCTGTCTGCCGACACCAGTGTGGAGCAACTGCAGACCTGGTGCCGCGCGCGGCTGGAGCCTTACAAGATTCCGCGCAGCTTTTACGTCTGCAGCGACTGGCTGCGCACCGCCAGCGGCAAAAGCGACCACACCCGGCTCGGGCGGCTGCTCCGCGATGCCCCCGAGTCATTGCAGCTGCTGAACTCGCGATGAACGACGTCCTCATTCTGGGCTGGGCGCGTAGCGCCGTGACGCCGGTCGGCGGCGCCTTGTCGCAATTGCAGGCGCATGAAATCGGCGCACCGGTGTTGCAGGGACTGCTGCAGCGTTTTGCCATTCCCGCCCATGCCATCGATACCGTGATCGCCGGCAATGCGCTCGGCGCCGGCGGCAATCCGGCGCGCATGGTGGCGCTGGCAGCCGGCCTGCCGGACCGCGTCGCCGCACTTTCTATCGACAGCCAATGCTGTGCCGGGCTGGATGCCGTCACGCTGGCCGCCGGCATGCTGGCCGCCGGCAATGCGGGGCTGGTGATTGCGGGCGGCGTCGAAGCCTGGAGCCGCGCGCCTATCCGTCAGCACCGGCCGCTGCTGAAAGACGAGGCAGCCATGGCCTACGAACGTCCGGCCTTCGCCCCCGATCCGGCGCGCGACCCCGACTTGCTATTGGCGGCGGCGCGGCATGCCTGGCAGGCAGGAATCAGCCGCACGCAACAAGATGCCTGGGCGCTGGCAAGTCATGCCCGCGCGCTCGCCGCGCGCGAGCGCATGCGCGATGAAATCGTCGCCATCGGCGATGCACACCACGACAGTTATCCGCGTCATCTGGACGCTGCAAAACTGGCGCGCATGCCGCTGGCGGCAATGACGGACGACACCGGCATCACCCAGGAAGACAGGCTGAAGCATGCAGTCAGCCGTATCGCGGTGTCGCCGCGCGCCGACGGCGCCGCCTTCGTCGTGATGGCGACGCGCGCGGCGGCCGAGCGCCTGCAACTGCATGCGCAATTTATATGGCGCGGCGGCCTCAGCCTCGGCGCGGCGCCGGAAATGCCGATGCTGGCGGCAGCCGAAGCAGCGCAAGCGCTGCTTGCGCGCGCGGCGCTGCAGGCAAAAGATATGTGGGGATTTGAATTGCACGACGCCTTCGCAGCACAGGCCATCGCCTTCTGCCAGACCTTGACTGCATCGCCGGCGCACATCAATCGTGGCGGCGGCGGACTGGGACGCGGCCATCCCATCGGCGCGTCCGGCGCGATTGCGCTGGTGCGCCTGCTGGCCGATATGCACGCGCAGGCAGCTCATGGAACGTCAGGACTTGCCGCCATCGCCGGTGCCGGCGGCATCGGCGCGGCGGCCATCGTCCAGCGCCTCTGACACTTCGGCTGCGGGCTTTCCGGCTCAGCGCAAGATGCTGAAGAATTCCTCGGGCTGCAGACGTTCGGTTTCCACCTCATTCTCCGGCGCCGCCGGATCGGCATAGCCCAGCGCCATGCCGCACACGATATGCCGGCCCGGCTCCAGCTGCAGGGTGGCGCGGATCAACTCCGGATACGAGGCCAGCGCACCGATGGCGCAGGTCGCCAGACCTTGCGCCGCCGCCGCCAGCATCAAGCCGTACAGACACATGCCCAGATCCATGTAGCAGCCGCTGCCCATGCGGCCGTCTATGGTCACCAGCAAGGCCACGGGCGCATCGAAGAAACGGAAATTGCGTTCGAACTGGCGATCACGCCCGGCCCGGTCGTCGCGCCCGGTCTGCAGCGCGTCGTATAAGCGCGCCGCCGCGCTCACCTGACGGCGGCGCAAGCTAAGCGGCATAGGCTGCGGAAAATAGCTGTAGTCTTCCGGCTCTTGTTGACCGGCACGAAAGGCCCCGGTCAGCGCAGAAGAAAAACGTTCACGCGCCCCGCCCTGCAAGGCAATGAATTCGCCCGGCTGCAAATTGGCGCCGCTCGGCGAGCGCCGCGCCTGCGCCAGCAAAGCGGCCAGCGTCTCATCGGACACCGGCGTGTCGAGAAAGCGGCGTGTGGAACGACGCCGATTCAAGAGATCGGAAAATGAAACTTCAGGTTCGGACATGGATTGATGCTGCTACCGATAAATTGCACAGCTGAACAGGATACGTGATGACGCATCCTGCCGAAAATATTGAAATCCCGGGCACCGGTTTGCACTTGATGCTTAACCGCAATGAATTATTCAAGAACAAGCAAAGAAATCAGAAGAAATCGCCTGGCAATTCGGCAAGGTATTCCGTATCGCAACGACGCAGCACCTCGTGGCGAAGATTTGTGAAGCGTTTCAGATAGGCTTCGTCGCGCGAATGCTGATAAGCAACTTTGAGTGCGTCGAGCATGACCATCTCGTCGCGGCAGGGATAAAACATCGGATTGCCGATGCTCATCGCATTGATCGGCAGATTGACCACATGCAGTTCCTGCATCAAGGCCAACACCAGCGAGCCGATGCGCTCCATGATGAACACCTTCATCTGCACCGTGCTCTTGCCGTAGTCGGTAATCTCGGTGAGTTTTCTGGCGAGCTCATTGCCGCCGGCTTCCGCGATATCGAACATGCGTTCAGTGATGGCAAACCACTTTTCCCAAAACACCGGCTTGGCGATGATGTAATTGCAGTAGACGGTACTGCGGAAATCGTTGATCAGCGTGCGGATATCGACATCCAGCCCGACCTCGCGCATTAGCGCGACCGTGATCGGCAGCATCTCCGGATGGCGGCGATTACCTTGTTCGAATACGTTCAGATAGCAGGCCGCGTCCGACATGGTGGGTGAAAAGGTGTACACATCCGCGCCAGGATTGGCGTCCATATGGCCCTTGACCCGCTGCGCCTGCAAGCCGGTCTTGCCATGGAAGATGGGTGAGAGAAAACCGTAATACTCATCCGCGTTGAGTTCCTGGCTCAGGAAGTAGCTGCGGATAGCCCAGTATTCGCGCCAGTCCGCGCGCGGGTTACCGACGATCTCCAGCGGGATGAAGCCGGGGTCGAGCATGCGACGACTGTTTTCGTCGTAATGAATCTGCAGAATATTCTTTTTCATGGCGATGGCGGCAGCCGGAGTTGAAGAAGCGGCGGCAGTTGAAGAAGCGGAAGGAACAGGAGTCGAAGCAAGGTTTTTCGGTTTTCCGGTAAAGCTGCTGTAGACGCTGTCATACAGTGCCGCCTTGGCGCGCAGGTCGTAGTCGCGTCGGACTTCATCTTGCCCCGCCTGCGCAATGGCATGGCATTTTGCCGGCGATTCGATCAACTGCGTGATCGTGTCGAGCCAGATCTGATCGTCATTCGGCAGCAGGAAGCCGCTACGGTCGTGCGTCACGACCTGGTTATAGACCGTGACATCACTGAAGACAGAAGCAATGCCCGCGGCGGAATAATCCAGCCACTTGATGTAGCTCTTGCATTGATTGTATTCGTCGCTGGCCAGCGGAATCAGGGCGATGTCCCAGCCCCATTGCTTGAGCTGCCCGGCGTAATCGACGTATTCGTGAATGAAACTCTGAAACACGGCATTCGGATGGTGTTCCCAGCCCTTCGGGCATTCCCAGCCAACGAAATGGATCTTCAGACGCGCTCCGTAGCGTTGGCATAGGGTCTGCAAGGCCCGGTTGACCAGCGCAAAATTGGAGGGCTGAATGGATGAGCCCAGCAAGCCGATGGTGATCGTTTCGTCCGGCCGGGAAGTCAACGGCACCGGGCGGAAAAACAGATCGAAGTCCAGATAGTTCGGCAGTACGTGGACACGCGGATTCAGCGGCCGGTATTTCTCGGCCAGGAATGCGGTCGATACAACAATCGCGTGCGCGCGACGCACGGTATATTCGATACCCTCCTTCCAGCGCGCACCCGCGGCGGCTTCCGGATGATCGTGCGGAATTTCGTTGAGCAGATCATCCGATTCATAGATGACCGGTTTGCCAAGACTGAAGATGGCTTCGAGCGTGGCCATCGGCAGCAGGCCCGGCGTGAAGCGATGCAGCAATATCAGATCTGCGCCGTCAATGGCGTCAGTCATGAGCTTGCCGTCGCGAATGCCCCAGATCAGCTCCCAATCATTTTCCAGATGCGCAAACGGGCGTATCAGACGAATCTGCGGACATGGGCTCCAGGTCGATTCGACGGTATAGATCAGGATACGTTTCTTGCTAGTCAAAGCTGCTTTTCCTCATGATGGTTGCGGCCTGTCTGAATCAGCGGCGGGTGAATCAACTTCGACGGATTGCCAATGCATTCCGGCAAGAACGGGCGTGACCAAAACCCGGCTTTCGCATCGTGACACGGCCGGGAATCATTTTGCTGAAAACGCTGAAAATCCTTTGTGAGCGGGCGTTTTGGGACGCTTTATCCACCCAATATATCGTACAATTTTCCGTCAATGGAGCAAGGCCGCCTCATCCGGATCGCCAGGATGCACTGAGGTGGCCGCCACATCGATTGAAAACAACATTATGCGGGCGCTCTTGACGGCACAATCCGTCGAAATGGCCCATGTTTGAGGGGTGTTTGTGAAAGTTGTCATTCTTGCGGGTGGACTGGGAACGCGTCTGGGGGAAGAAACCGACCTGCGTCCGAAGCCGATGGTGGAAATCGGCGGAAAACCTATTCTGTGGCACATCATGAAGGGCTATTCGCACTTCGGCTTCAATGAATTTGTGATTCTGCTGGGTTACAAGGGTTATCTGATCAAGGAATATTTCGCCAATTACTTCCTGCATCAGGGCGATATCACCATCGATCTGCTCGACAACAAGATCGAGGTACATCGCAACAAATCCGAACCATGGAAGGTCACGCTGCTTGAAACCGGCCTGCAGGCGCAAACCGGCGGCCGCCTGCTGGCAGCGCGCGACTATCTGGACGGTGAAGATTTCATGCTGACCTATGGCGACGGCGTGGCAAATGTCGACATCACGGCTCTGGTCGCACATCACAATCAGCATCAGGCGCTGGTGACCATGACCACGGTACAGCCGGAGGCGCGTTTCGGCATGGTCAACACCGATGAAAAGGGCTACATCAACGATTTCCGCGAAAAGCCGCCCGGTGACCTGGGCTGGATCAACGGCGGATTCATGGTGTGCCGCACCGGCGTATTCGATTATCTCAAGGACGGCGAAGCGACGATTTTTGAAGGCAAACCGCTGGAAAACATCGCCCGCGACGGCAGGCTGCTGAACTGGCAGCATCGCGGTTTCTGGAAGTGCATGGATACCTTGCGCGACAAGAATCAGCTTAACCAGCTGTGGGACGGCGGTACAGCACAGTGGAAAACCTGGGCCTGAACATGATCTTCAACATGGCCTTGAATTCGCCGGCATGAACACCCTGCTGACCGATTTGCCCGGCGTGCTGCTGCTGGAAACCGACCGCCGCAGCGACGAGCGCGGTGGTTTTGCACGCTGGTTCTGCGAGAGCGATCTGGCCGCAGCCTTGCAGGGTGCGACGATACGGCAGATCAATCATTCGCACACGGTACAGCGCGGCAGCGTGCGCGGCATGCATTTTCAATACGCGCCGCACGCCGAGAAAAAAATTATCCGCTGCCTGAGCGGCAAGATCTTCGATGTGGTCGTCGACTTGCGCAAGGACTCCGCGACCTTTCTGGCGTGGCGCGGATTTGAGCTGGAAGCCGGCGATGATCGCGCCTTGCTGATTCCCGAAGGCTGCGCGCACGGTTTTCAGACTCTGAGCAATGAGGTGCAGATGCTGTATCTGCATACCGCCTTTTACACGCCAGCTGCCGAAGGCGCGGTGCGCTTCGATGATCCGCGCATCGCCATTGACTGGCCATTGCCGCCGCAAAATCTGTCTGAACGCGATCTGCTGCATCCTTTTCTGAGCAGTGATTTTTCCGGGATCAGTTTATGAAATGCCGTCATTGCCAGACCGAGTTGCACGATACCTTTATCGACCTCGGTTTTTCGCCGCCGTCCAATGCTTATCTGCGGCAAGAAGACCTGCTGCGCCCAGAAACCTACTATCCGCTGCGCGTGATGGTATGCCGTTCGTGCTGGCTGGTGCAGACGCAGGACTATGCGCACCATGATCAGTTGTTTGAATCCGACTATGCGTATTTTTCTTCCACGTCGACAAGCTGGTTGAAGCACGCGGCCGATTACGTCGGCATGATCGTGGCGCGACTCAAGCTCGACCAGCATTCCAAAGTAGTCGAACTGGCCGCCAACGACGGCTATCTGTTGCAGTACGTCAAGCAGCGCGACATCCCTTGCCTCGGCGTCGAACCGACCACCAGCACCGCCGACGCCGCGCGCGCCAGGAACATTCCGATTGTGGAAGATTTTTTTGGCGTCAGGCTCGCGAAAGCCATTGTTGAGCGCGACGGCAAGGCCGATCTGATCGTCGCCAACAACGTGCTGGCGCATGTGCCGGACATCAATGATTTTCTGAGCGGCATGGCGATCCTGCTCAAGGAAGAAGGCACGATCACGGTCGAGTTTCCACATTTGCTGAACCTGATTGCGCAGAGCCAGTTCGACACGATTTATCACGAGCATTTTTCCTATCTGGCGCTCGGCAGCGTCGACCGCATGATGCGCACGCTGGGACTGCGCGTGTACGACGTTGATCAGATTCCGACCCACGGCGGCAGTCTGCGCATTTACGCCTGTCATGACAAAGCGGCGCACGCGCCGACAGCATCGCTGTCCCAGGCGCTGCAGCAAGAGCGCGATTTCGGACTTGAGAATATCGAGACCTATGAAGGCTTTCAGCCGCGGGCAGAGAAAATCAAGCTGAACCTGTTGCAATTTCTGCTGGAGCAAAAGCGTCTCGGCAAGAAGGTCGTGGCGTATGGTGCTGCGGCCAAGGGCAACACTTTGCTGAACTACTCCGGGGTGCATGCCGACCTGTTGTCTCTGGTGGCCGATGCGGCACCGTCCAAGCAAGGCAAGTTCATGCCGGGCAGTCACATACCGATCGTCTCGCCTTCCGCCTTGCTGGAAACGAAACCGGACTATGTGCTGATGCTGCCGTGGAATCTGAAGCTCGAAATTGAAACCCAGCTCGCAACCATTCGTGAATGGGACGGACGCTTTGTGATTGCCGTTCCCCACATGCAAATCTGGTAGCAGCGTCGAAAAACAATCCTCTATCCGCCAATCTTGTTCTCATGACAATCTACATCCATCAGATCTCCCGGGCTGAGACGACAAGCGCTTACACCGGCGCGCAACCGGCTGCGCCAGCACAAACCGGCTTCATGACGCTGGCGCCAGGCGCGCGCAAGGACTGGGGCAACTATGCGGCGATCCGCAATTATTTTCTGAATGAAAGTGTGGATGAAGAAGCTTTATACGGCTTCGTTTCCGAAGACTTTCACAAGCAAACCGGCCTGGGCCTGCCTGAGATCGCTCGGTTCATCGAGAAAAATCCAGGGAATGATGCCTATGTCTTCTTTCCATTCACGGGCGATGCGGCTTGCTTCCTGAATGTATTTGAAGAAGGCGAATTCCATCATCCCGGGCTGAGAGACCTGGCGCAACGTTATCTGGACGCTATCGGCCTCGCGCTGGATCTGCGCGAGCTCGTCACCGACTTTCGCACTACCACGCATATAGGTTACGTGGTCGCCAAACCGGTATTCTGGAAAACCTGGTTCGATCTGGCGGAACAGGTTTTTGCCATCGCCGAGGCAGGCATGGACGCACTTACCCTGCAATTGAATGCGACCTCGACAGGCGCCGTGCCGACGCCGATGAAGGTCTTGCTGACGGAGCGCCTGGCCTCCCTGGTATTGGCTCTGGATCAACAACTACGGGTTGCCACATTCGACCCTGCGACCTTGCCGCCGACCGATTTGTCGTCGCTGGCCTATCGGGATGAATTTCCTAAACTTGATGCCCTCAAGCGTAACTATCTGGAGACCCGAGACATTGCGCTGATAGACGAATTTTTCGTACTGCGCAATAGCATCCTGACCAGCATCCAGGAACATGCAAATTCAAAAAAGAACCGGCATGCCGAGATATCCGGTGCTCATGGCTCGCCGAATTCAGATTCGGAACTGGTATATGGCTGCATCACGCACGTCGAATTGCCGATTCGTTTTCCAGACTTCGTGACGCCGATCTATCTCGGCGAATCGCAGGCCGAAGGACGTCTGAATCTGCGCGATCTGGCGCCTCAATGGCTGCCTTATCATCATATCGTCGGCGGCATGGTCGGCAACTTTGCCTTGCGCAATCACATTCTCAAACATCATCCAAAGGTTAAGCGCATCGGCGTCTGCATGTACCGCAAATTCGTCTCGCGTTACCGCATCAGCTCCGTGCCCGCAGAAGAAAACTGGCTGATGGATGTGGTGTCGAACAAGGAGCTGGAGCGCCAGAGCTTCGAGAGCATGCTGGATCCCGACGCGATGGAAATACTGGTCGGAAAGACTTGCGGTTTAACAGTTGACGGCAAAGTCTCAAACTATCTGAGCAACTATGCGCGCGAGCACCACGCCGAAGACCTGCTGCGCTTCACTGCACAGGCGGTGGAACTGGGCGTATTGCAGCCACATGAAACCGATTCGTTCCTGAACGAGCGCTACTTCTTCACAGGCGGCGTCGAACTCGGTGTTTTCCCGGCCGAGTTCTGGCTCAAAAGCATCGCCGCCATCGAAGCAGTGACCTGGGCTTGTGTGCAACGTTACCAGATGAAACGCGAGGGCTATCAAGCGCGTGCCTGGGCCTTCTGCGCAGAGCGCTTCGGCAGTTATCTGCTGTTGCGCTATACACACTCCTTAGGCTACACCAATCTCGAAAAACTCAAGGAAATAACCGGACAGTTGAATCTGATCACCAAGGATGATCAAACGCTCTACGTGCGGAGCAATTAAGCGCCATCGCAAAGCGTCGGGCAGCGGGCATTCAAACCAGCTTGCGTCCTTCGGACAGACCGTATTCACGCACGATCTCTCTGAGACAGGCGGCAACGTCGTCCTGCCATTGCGGCATCGTCACGCCGAACGTCGAAGCCAGTTTCTTCCCCGACAGGCGTGAACTCGGGGGGCGATGCGGCGGCACCGGATAAGTACTGGATGGCACCGGTGCAATAGCCGCGCTGCCACCGATTTTGACCGGCACATTCAGAGCCTGCAGCTGATCAACAATGAACGAGGCATAGCCGTGCCATGACGTTTCACCGGCAGCGGTCAGGTGATAGATACCGCTGGTCTTGCGCAGATGATCGAGATTGATGCCCGAACTGTCGCCGCCATGCCGCTTGACCAGCAGCTCACGCGTAAGCTCGCTGATGGTTTTTGACCAGGTCGGCGCACCGAACTGGTCGCCGACGATGGTGAATTTCTCCTGATCCTGCGCCAGACGAATCACGGTCTTCAAGAAATTGCCGCCGCCGACGCTATAGACCCAACTGGTACGCAATATCCAGTACGCTTCGCAGTGACGCGCAATCGCTTCCTCGCCGGCACATTTGCTTTTGCCGTAGATATTGATCGGATGCGTCGAAGCGCTCTCCTCGTAAGGCTGGTTCTGCGTGCCGTCAAACACATAATCAGTCGAGTAATGCACCATGGGCGCACCCAGACGCTGGGCCTCTTCTGCGATTACGCCTGGGGCCTCAGCGTTGATGCGCATGGCAAGATCGGTCTCGCTTTCGGCTTTGACCACAGCGGTATAGGCCGCCGGATTGACGATCAGATCGGGACGTGTGGCGCGGATCACGTCCCGCACTTGATCGAGATCGGCCAGATTCATTTGCTGGCGCGAGAAGGAGACGATCTCGCCCAATCCACGCAGACTGGACGCCAGTTCATGACCGATCTGGCCGCTTTCGCCGGTCAACAAGATTTTCATGGAAATACCTCTGATTTGGCGAGCACCCGCCATTACTGTCTTTGATCGGCAAAGTCGGCGCCATTGAGACTTCCCAAGCGCTGCCGGGCTGCGGAACGATCCAAAGGATACAGCGTTCGCGCCTTGCTATCCAGTCGCTGGAGGTATTGCGGAGGAGTTGACGGAACGCTGAATCTTTCAGTGCAGATCGCGGCAAAAAAAGTCGGAGTCGGGCGTGTGAGAAATATCACGCCTGACCCGGATCAATATCCTAGCCCTGCAAGGCCACACTCAGGCCAGTTGCTCGCCAAAGAAATTCTGCAGAGCGACTGCCGCGCGTTCGGCAGTTTGCTTGTGATAGAAGAAGCCGGGGTTGTTGGCATCCGGATCGGTGAAGGAGTGGCCGGCCTGGCCGTAGTTGAGCAGCTGCCAGTCCAGCTTGGCGGCGCTCATCTCATCAATGAAGGCATTGACCTGTTCGCGCGGCACCGACGGATCCTGCACGCCGTGCAGCACCAGCACCGCACCCTTGATCTTGCTGCCGTCCGGGGTCGGCGTATCCAGCGCGCCGTGCAGCGACACCGTACCGCGTACATCGGCGCCGGCACGCGCCAGTTCCAGCGCAGCGGTGCCGCCGAAACAGAAACCGCAGGCGCCCAGCTTGCCGGCGTCGAGCTTGATTGCAGTCTGCGTGCGCAGCGCATCCAGCGCCGCGCTCATGCGCTTGCGCAGCTCGGCGCGGTCCTTCTTCAAGGCCACGATCACGGCCATCGCTTCATCGCCGGTGGTCGGACGCACACTCTTGCCGAAGACGTCGGCCACGAATACGGCGTGTCCCGAGCCTATGGTCGCTGCGGCGATTTCCAGCGCCTGCTGGCGGATACCGAAGTAATTAGGCACCGACAGAACGCCGCTCCTGGGCGCCTTGCTCTTGCTGAAGAACAGCACGTTTTCGTATTCGACGCCGTCCAGCGTGTGCGAAATCGATTCAACTGCCAGATCGGCTGCGTCAATTCCAAACTTCTCGGCAATCGCCGCTGTATTCCATGCTTGTGACATTGTTTAACTCCTAGGGTTGGCGTATGCCGCTGCGTCGTGCGCCCGGCTTTTGGTTGGGCGCTATAGTCGCATAAAGTGAAAATGGCTGCAGAAGACAGCGTGGATGCAATGCTTGCCTGATCATCGGCGATCAACATTCTTGCAAAAATTTCTTTACAACAACACCTGTTCCGCCCTCAGCGAATAAAACTCCAGCCCCCGATAATGTGCATTCAAGCGCTTGACTTAGAGCGCGCTCCAACAAATAGACTGCCTCCCATGACAAGCTCTCTGACGATTCAACAAGCTGCCAAAGCAACCGGGCTGAGCGTGCATACGCTGCGTTATTACGAACGCATCGGCCTGCTCGATCCGGTGGAGCGGCGCGACAACAGCCATCGGCTGTATCGCGACGACGATCTGCGCTGGATCGGTTTTTTGCTCAAGCTGCGTTCCACCGGTCTGCCGGTGCGCGGCATGCTGCGCTATGCCGAACTGCGGCGCATGGGGGATACGATGGAGAGCGTGTCGGAACGGAAAGCGATCCTGCAAGCGCATACGCTTTCCGTGGAAGCCACGCTGGCCGAATTGCAAAGCAATCTGGCGGTGCTGCACAAGAAGATCGACACTTATTGCGAGCTGGAACAGGTCGCTGCAGCCAATGCTGCGAGCACCAAACAACCTGCCGCTGCAGCGACCGCTGCCGTGTCGAAACGCAAACGTGCAAGCGCGCCTGTATCGCCCACCTCGATCTGATCCGGCCGGATCTGAGCATCGACGCAAACGGCCGGCCCATTCTGAAGCAACAACAGAAAAGGACGTCTGACATGAACCAGCAAACTCAAGCAACTCCGCACGCACAAGCCGCAGCAGCCTCACCGCTGTCCCCGGACTCTCCGCTCGGCAGCCGGCGCCTGGGCGCCAACGGCCCGCTGGTGTCCGCCATCGGTCTCGGCTGCATGGGCATGAGCGATTTTTATTCGAATCGCGATGAAACGGAATCCATCGCCACCCTGCACCGCGCGCTGGAGCTTGGCATCACCCTGTTCGATACCGCCGACATGTACGGCCCTTACACCAATGAAGAACTGCTGGGCAAGGTGCTGCGCGGCGAACGCGACCGGGTGTTCCTGGCGACCAAGTTCGGCATCGTGCGCGATTCGACCGATCCGGCCAGCCGCGGCGTCAATGGCAGTCCGGCCTATATCCGCACGGCGGTTGAAGGCAGCCTCAAGCGTCTGGGCGTGGACACCATCGACCTGTATTACCAGCACCGCATCGATCCGACTACGCCGATTGAAGAAAGCGTGGGCGTGCTGGCCGATCTGGTGACGGCAGGCAAGATTCGCTACATCGGCCTGTCGGAAGCCTCGGCCGCAACCATAGAACGCGCGCACCGCGTGCATCCGATCACGGCGATCCAGAGCGAGTATTCATTGTGGACGCGCGATCCTGAAATCGATGTGCTGGCCACCTGCCGCAAGCTGGGCATAGGCTTCGTGCCTTACAGCCCGCTCGGTCGCGGTTTTCTGAGCGGCGCCATCACCAGTCCCGAGCAATTCGCGGCCGATGATTATCGCCGTTCCAGTCCGCGTTTTCAGGGTGAGAACTTTGCAAAAAATCTGCAACTGGTGAGCAAGGTGAAGGAGCTGGCGCAGCGCCATCAATGCACGGCTAGCCAGCTGGCGCTGGCCTGGGTGCTGGCGCAGGATCCGCATATCGTGCCTATCCCCGGCACCAAGCGCCGCAGCTATCTGGAGGAAAATGTCGGCGCGCTGCAGGTCAGGCTCAGCCCGCAGGATGTGCTGGAATTGAATGAACTGTTCCCGCTGGGTTCGGCCTCCGGCGATCGCTATACGACGGCGGCGATGAAGCTGTTGAATGCCTGAGCCTGAGTAAAAAAACAGCTGTCTGAAGCAAAGAGGCCTGCATATGCAGGCCTCTTTTTTTATTGGCTACCGGCACACCAGCAACTCAATGCAGTGCACGACTCTTGTGCTCCAGCCGGCTCAGCCAGCGCACCAGCGGCCACAGCAGAATCAGATACAGCAAGGCGGCCAGCACGATGGGCGAGGGGTTGTACACCAGCGACTGGGCATCGCGCGCCACGCGCAGCAATTCGGGCAAGGCCACCACGCTGGCGATGGTGGTCAGCTTGATCACCTCGATTCCATTGCCGACCAGATCCGGCAGGCAATTGCGCGTGGCCTGCGGCACGATCACATAGGCCAGCGCCTGCATGCGCGACAGGCCGGTGGAACGCGCGGCCTCCATCTGCCCTTGCGGCACGCTCTCGATGCCGGCACGGAAGACTTCAGCGAAGTAGCTGGAATTGTTGAGCATGAAACCGATCGCCACTGCCGCCAGTTTCGGCAATTCCAGACCGAGAAACGGCGTGCCGAAATAGATCAGGATCAGCAGCACCAGCGGCGGAAAGGAGCGGAAAAAATCTACATACACCGCCACCAGAATGCGCACCGTGCGCGAACGGCTTTGCGTACTCAGCAAGGCCAGCGCCAGGCCCGACACCACCCCGATGGGAATCACCAGCAGCGACAGCCAGATCGTGGTCCACAGGCCGCCCAGCAAGAACGGCAGCACGTCGTGGTAGACCTGAAAGTTGAAGAAATTTTGCAGTAGCGCATCCATGCCGATTACCTCTTCCAGCGCCAGCGGGTTTCCAGCCAGCGCGCAAACAAGACCACCGGGATGAAGATCACCAGATAGGCGGCCGCGCCCAGCATCAGCGGCGTCGGGTTGCCGGCATTGCTGCTGGCGGCCTGTGCGGTGTTGAGAATTTCACTGAGCGCGACCACCGAGCCGAGCGCGGTATTTTTGGTGATCGAAATCACCCGATTGGTCAGCGGCGGCACCGCCAGCCGCATCGCCTGCGGCAATACCACCCACGACATGGTCTGCCACCAGCTCAGACCGGTCGAGCGCGAGGCTTCGGTCTGACCGCGCGGCAGCGACTGGATGCCGGCCCAGATGCTTTCTTCGGCGTAAGCCGCCAGCACCAGCGTCAGCGCCAGCCAGGTGGCGGTGAATGAAGACATTGCCAGATCGATATACGGAAACGCAAAGAACAGCACGATGATGATGATCAGCGGCGGCAAGGCCCGCATGATGTCGGCGAACATCACCACCAGCAGCACCAGCGCGCGTTTTTGCGTCGCGCGCAGGATCGCCAGCCCGAGCCCCAGCAGCAGGCCGGCGACGATCACCGCCAGACTCAGCATGACGGTCACGCCCATGCCGCGCAGGATATCCGGCCAGTAACGCGCGGCGATATCGGCGTTGAAGAAAGTGAAGATGAATTGCTGCATGCCGGCGTCCGATGTCAGGCCGCAGCTGCGGAGTGTGATGCATGCGAGGAGGCCTCGCCGGAAAAGCGCGACACGAAAGCGCGCGTGCGCTCATGCTGAGGCGCGCCGAAAATCTGTTCCGGCGGTCCTTCTTCAACGATGTGGCCGCCGTCCATGAACACCACCCTATCCGCCACGGCGCGCGCAAATGCCATCTCGTGCGTGACCACCAGCATGGTCATGCCGGCTTCGCGCAATTCGCGCATGACTTGCAGCACGCTGCCGACCAGCTCGGGATCGAGCGCGCTGGTCGGTTCGTCGAACAGCATCACCTTGGGTTCCAGCGCAATCGCGCGGGCGATGCCGACGCGCTGCTGCTGGCCGCCCGACAGCTGGCCCGGATAGCTGTCGGCCTTGTGTTCCAGACCGACCTGCTGCAAGGCCTTGCGGGCGCGCTTTTCGGCTTCGGGGTGCGGATGACGCTGCACCTTTTTCAGCGCCAGCATCACATTGCCGAGCGCCGTCAGATGCGGATACAGATTAAATTGCTGAAACACCATGCCAATGCGTTGCCGCACTTCATTCAGATTCACGCGCGGATGCATGATCTGAATGCCGTCCACCAGGATCTGCCCCTCGCTCGGTTCTTCCAGCCGGTTGCAGCAACGCAGCATGGTGCTCTTGCCCGAACCCGAAGGGCCGATCACGCAGATCAGCTGCCCCGGCCGCACGCGCAGATCGATGCCGCGCAGTACGACGTTGTTGTCGTAGGACTTGTGCAGTCCGACGATTTCCAGGATGGGGGCAGCTTGCATGTGATGATCCGCTTGGTGATGAACTGTTGTGAAACTAAGCCGCTGATTACTTGCAGACCGGTGTGACCGGCGTCGGATCGTAACCGTCCAGACCCGGCACGCCCTGACCGACGCCGACCTTGACCACGGTGGCATCCGCCGCCGGCGTGTAGCCGAACCACTTCTGCGCCATCTTGGACATGGTGCCGTCCTGCTTCATACACTTGAGCGCATTGCCGGCGGCATCGCGTCCGGCCTTGTCGTCCACGCGGAAGGCCAGCGCCCAGACCAGACCGGTCTTGACGGTATAGGTGGTCTGCACTGCCGGATTCTGCTTGGCGGCCCAGGCGGCCACCGTACTGCCGGCCAGATTGGCATCGGCGCGACCGGACTGCACGGCCTGCACGGCATCGGCGTTATTGCCGTAGACGTCGTACTTGAAACCATACTTGGGGCTGTTGTCGCGCGCCCAGCTCTCGTAAGCCGATCCCTTGTTGACCGAGATGGTCTTGCCCTTGAGATCTTCCAGCGCCTTGATCGGCGCTGCGCCCTTCTTGATCACGAAGGTGTAGTCGGTGTCCAGATAGCCTTCGGTGAACAGCATGGCCTTGGCGCGTTCCGGCGTGGCCGTTACCGGCGCCAGCACGAAGTCGTATTTCTTGGCGTTCAGGCCCGGCACCAGACCGGAGAATTCGGTGCCTTCGATTTCAATCTTGCGGCCCAGACGGCGCGCCAGTTCTTCACCCAGATCAATGTTGAAACCCTGCAAACCGCCGGCCAGCTTGACCATGGCATGCGGCGCAAAGGTGGCATCGACGCCGGTCCTTAATGGGCCAGGGCCGGGGCCAGTCTGTGCATAAGCACCTGCCGCCAGCATCGAGAACGCGGCGGCGCCTGCCGTCATGACACACAAATTCTTCAGAGAAAACATGGACATTGCATTACTCCTGGGGTTGGGTTGTTTTTAGTGCGGAGGCGGATAAAGGCTCGCCGGCGCCGGTGCGCTCGGTGATCAGCTTGTAATGTTCAGGACGGCGATGCTTGGCAAAATTGAAGACGTGCTGCAAAAAGGTCTCGCCCAGCCCCAGATCGCAATTGCTGAAGATCACTTCATCGTCCTCGCTCTGCGCCTGCGCCACGATTTCGCCGGTCGGCGCCACGATGGCGGAGCCGCCTATCATGTGGAAACCGTCTTCGGCGCCGCACTTGGCGGCCGCCGCCACCCACAGACCGTTCTGATAGGCATTGGCCTGCAGCGACAGCAGATGATGGAACATGCGCAGATGCGGCGGCTCACTCCAGTGGATATTCCAGGACGGCGTGTTGTAGCCCAGCACCACGATGCGCGCGCTTTGCAGACTCATCACACGATAGGTTTCGGGCCAGCGGCGGTCATTGCACAGACATTGGCCGATGCGCGTGCCCAGCATGTCGGTGACGCCGAAGCCCTCATTGCCGACTTCAAAATATTTTTTCTCCAGATGCTGAAACGGCGCATCCGGCTTGTGATCGGAATGGCCGGGCAAATGGATCTTGCGATAGCGCGCCACGATCTTCGCGTTCTCGTCGACCAGCACCGAGGTATTGAAGCGGTGGCCGTCTGCCGTCAGTTCCGCATAGCCGAGATAGAAGCCGATCTTCAGTTGTGCCGCCAGATCGAACAGCGGCTGCGTTTCGGCGCTGGGCATGCTGGGTTCGAAAAAGCGCGCATTGACCTCGGCGTCGTCCATCCAGTAACGCGGGAAGAATGTGGTCAATGCCAGTTCCGGAAACACCACCATCTTCGCGCCGCGCGATGCCGCTTCACGCATCATTTCCAGCAGGCGCGCAACCACCGCAACGCGGCTGTCATTCAGATGCACCGGGCCCATCTGCGCCACGGCCAGGCCGAAGCTGTTTTTGATCTTGCTGTTGCCGGTGCCGCTGCCCGTATTCAGATCGATTGCCATGCTTTTCCTTTCAGGCCGAGCAGACCCGGCAAGTTGCCGCGCGCCGGCGGATAGCCGATGCCGGCCGGTTCCGGACAGTGCCGTGCGATGTACTGGCCGGAGCCGCGCCCGGCCAGCAGTTGATTGTCTTGCACCACCACCCGGCCGCGACTGATGACGGTCTCCGGCCAGCCGGTGATGGCGCGTCCTTCATACGGCGTGTAGCCGACGTTGTCGTGCAGCATGCTGCTGGTGATGGTGCGCTTGCTGTGCGGATCCCACAGCGCCAGATCGGCGTCCAAGCCGACCTCGATGTTGCCCTTGCGGTGCGACATGCCATACATGTGCGCATGGTTGGTGGCGGTCAGGCGTACAAATTCGTTGATGCTGATGCGGCCGCCCAGCACCCCTTCGGAAAACAGCAGCGGCAGGCGCAACTCTATGCCCGGCACGCCGTTGGCCATTTCCTTGAAGGTGGTGTCGTCGCCGCGCGGCAGCTTGCCGCTGGTGTCGAAACGGTAAGGCGCGTGATCCGAGGAATACATGCCCAGCGTACCGTCCTTGAGACCGTCCCACACCGCCTCCTGCGACTTGGCGTCGCGCGGCGGCGGGCTACAGCAGAACTTGGCGCCTTCGACGCCGGGCAGATCGATATCTTCAGCGGTGAGAAACAGATATTGCGGGCAGCTCTCGGCATAAATCTGCGCGCCCAGCAGTTTGGCGTTGCGGATGGTCTGCACGGTTTCGGCGCCGGCCACGTGCACGATCAGCACCGGCACGCCGATCAGGCGCGACAGCGCAATGGCGCGGTTGCTGGCTTCCGATTCGGCCAGCGCATCGTGCGCCACGGCGTGGAATTTCGGTGCGGTGTGGCCCTGATCCAGCAGGCGCGAAGCGATCCAGCGAATCATGTCGTGATTCTCGGCGTGGATCATCACCAGCGCGCCTTCGCGGCCGGCCAGCGCCATCACGTCCAGCAATTGATAATCGTCGAGCTTGAGTGCGTTGTAGGTCATGTAGACCTTGAGCGAGGTGATGCCGTCGCGGATCGCCTGCGGCAGATCGTGTTGCAAGGCCTGCTCGTCCGGGTCCGACAGAATCAGGTGGAAACCGTAATCGATCACCGCCTTTTCGCGCGCCCTTTTTGCATAGTCGGCAATCACATCCGGGATGCGATTGCCGCGATGCTGTGCGGCAAAGGGAATGATGGTGGTGGTGCCGCCGAAGGCCGCCGACACTGTGCCCGAATAAAAATCATCGGCGCACATCATGCCCATGCCGGACAACTGTTCGATGTGGCAATGGCTATCGATGCCGCCGGGCAGCACCCAGCGGCCGGAGGCGTCGATGTCTTCGCGGCCGGCCGGCAAGCCCGGCGCGATCTTCACGATCACGCCGTCCTTCACGCCGATGTCGGCCATGAAAGTGTCCTTGTCGGTGGAAATGCGCCCACCGCGAATGGTGAGATCGAATGTCTGAGCGTCGTTCATAGTTGCAGTCAAAATCCGTCGTTCAAATAGGCGCCGTGATCGATAGCCATCGTTCAGAAGTTTTAGAAAGTGCCGGGGAAGGCGCCGCCGTCCATCAGCAGATTCTGGCCGGTGATGAAGCCGCTCTGCGCGCTGCACAGATAGGCGCAGGCATCGCCGAACTCGGCCGGATCGCCGAAACGCAGCGCGGGATTGGTGAGACGGCGCGCCGCCAGCACTTCATCCACGGTCTTGCCGCTTTCCTTGGCGGCGCCGGTCGCGGTGGAACGCAGGCGATCGGTTTCGAACGGGCCCGGCAGCAGATTGTTGATGGTGACGTTGCGCGCCACGGTCTTGCGCGACAGGCCGGCGATGAAACCGGTCAGGCCGGAACGCGCGCCATTGGACAGCCCGAGAATATCGATAGGTGCCTTCACTGCAGCCGAGGTGATGTTGATGATGCGGCCGAAACCGCGCGCCATCATGCCGTCCACGGTGGCCTTGATCAGTTCGATCGGGGTCAGCATGTTGGCGTCCAGTGCGGCGACCCAGTCGTCACGCGACCAGTCGCGGAAATCGCCGGGCTTGGGGCCGCCGGCATTGGTCACCAGAATGTCCGGATTGGGGCAGGCCGCCAGCACCAGCGCACGGCCCTCCGGCGTAGTGATGTCGGCGGCGATGGCGGTCACGCTGACTCCGGTGGCGGCGCGGATTTCCGCGGCGGTGGCATCCAGTGCTTCCTGGCCGCGTGCGATCAGGGTCAGGTTGACGCCTTCACGCGCCAGTGAAAATGCGCAGGCGCGTCCCAGGCCCTTGCTCGATGCGCAAACGATGGCGTTGCGTCCTTTGATTCCTAAGTCCATGGTGTGTCCTCTTCTCTTTAAATGGTCGGTACAGATTTATTTCTGCCCGGCCATTCTATTGACGAAGGCGATTGCCTGCTGAGGGTCGGCGCTTTCATCATTTGCTGCTGAAATCCGAATCGGCAATTACTCGATCACCAGCGCGCCGCGCTGATCCAGCGACAGGCCGACGCGGGCGATCACGGCTTCCAGTTCGCGCTCGGTTTCAGGATCGATGCGCATGCCCGGCGAGCGGATGGCTTCGCAGCCGATCACGCCGCGCTTGCGGTACACATACTTGCGCAGCGCCAGGCCGATCTTGGGCTGGAATTCGTAGCGGATCAGCGGGCAGTAACGGTCGAAGGTGGCGGCGGCGCCGGCCAGATCGCCGGCCGCGAACTTGTCATAGATGCGCACCAGAATTTCGGGGAAGGCAAAGCCGGTCATGGTGCCGACCGCGCCGCGTTGCAGCTCTTCCAGAAAGTAGACGCCGCCGAGGCCGCCGAAAATGCGCATGGACTCACCGGCCAGATCGCGGATGCGGCTGATCTTCTGGCCCACCGGCGGCTCTTCCATCTTGATGAAATTGACGCCGCCTTCCTTGCCCAAGCGAGCGATTACCTCCGCCTTGATTTCAGTGCCGAAGGAATCCGGGAAATCATGAATCACCACCGGGATAGTCAGCGCAGCCGCCAGTGCGCGGTAGTAGTCGAACTGCACGGCGTCGGAGGCATTGTCCAGCGGCGCAGCGAAGATGGCGGCGGCGCCGGCTTGCGCGGCTTCCTGCGCCTGCTCGACGGCGCCGGCCAGGCCCAGCGCGCGCACGCCGACCCAGACCGGCACGCGGCCGGCCGAGCACTTGACGAAGGTTTCCACCACCACGCGGCGCTCAGCGTTGGACAGCTTGTGCGCCTCGCCCAGAAAACCGAGGATGGCCAGACCGGAGACGCCGGCTGCAATCTGGAACTCGACCAGCGAAGCGATGCTGTGCAGATCCAGGGTGCCGTCGTGATGGAAAGGCGTCGGACAGATCGTGTAGACACCGCGAGCGGTGTTCAGAGAACTCTGGGAAGCGGCGGCAGGTGTGGTCGATGACATGTGAATTCCGTAAGCAGTGACGAGATGTGGAATTCATTGTGGTGGAGACTTTCGCCGCTGTCGCATGCCTTTTTGTGCGAAAGCCTTAACGTGATGTTAAGCCGCTTTCTTCTGCCTGACCTTGCGTGCGGGTGTCGCTGCTTCATTCGCACCCGCGCCGGATTGCCCCTCCGCATGCAAGGCCGGCACCCCGTAGCCCTGCCCCTGCACCAGCGTTCTGAGTTCGGCGATGAAGGCTTGCGTCAGCTGCGACAGCGGCTCCAGCTGCACATGAACCAGATTGGCCTGCAAAACCGGCGCATTGGCCACCGGCCGCACCACCAGCTGGCTGTTGGCCGACCAGCTGCGCACCGAGAACTCATCCACCAGCGCGATACCGGCGCCCATCTGCACCAGCGAACAGGCGTTCTGCGGCGAGCCGACTTCCATGATCGGTCTGAGCGCTTCATCCTGCGCCTGATACATGCGGCCGACGATGCCGCCGAAGGGCGAATCCTTGTCGTAGGAAATCAGCGGAAACGGTCGCAGATCTGCCAGCGTCAGCGTGCCGCGCCGCGTCAGCTCGTGGTTGTAGGGCAGCGCGCAGACCAGACGGTTGCTGCACAGCGGCGTCACTTCCAGATTGGGATGCTCCATCGGCAGGATGATGATGCCGAGATCGGCCTGGCGGTTGAGCAGGCGCTCCTTGAGGTAAGCGTAGCTGAGACAGTTGAAGGTCAGCTTGACCTCGGGATGCTTGGCGCGAAACAGCGTGATCGCCTGCGGGATCAGCATCTGGCCGATGCTGGGACTGGAGACGATGTTCAGAATGCCGCTGCGGTTTTCCGACAGATCGTGCGCCAGTTCGTTGACGCGCTGCACCGCCTGATAGACGGACTCGACTTCATGGAACAGCTTCTTGGCTTCCGGCGTGGCATAAAGACGGCCCTTGATGCGCTCAAACAGTGCAAAGCCGACGCGCTGTTCTGTGTGTGACAACAGGCGGCTGACCGCCGGTTGCGAGACGAACAACAACTCCGACGCGCCGCTGATGGAGCCGGTGATCATGACCGCACGGAAGATTTCGATCTGACGCAGATTGAGTGCCATGGAAGCTCGCATGCATAACAGGATGTTAAGGGGAACCCACAAATGAGCAAGGAACATGCCCAGTTCCTTGGAGTAGAGTTTCAACCAGCGTCGCAGCACGGCAAATGCCGGCTCCGGTGCGCCAACTTAACGCCGCAGACCGGGCCCAGGCATGAACAGTTTTCATCGATTCATGCCGGCGCGCTGCTGCGGCTTGCCGGAGCCCCGTCATGCAGCCTCATATCTATGTCATCAATCCCAACAGCACGCAGCGCGTGACCGACGGCATCGACGCCGCCATGGCGCCGCTGCGCATGGCCGGCGGCCCGCAGATTTCCTGTCTGTCGCTGCCCTCCGGGCCGGCCGGTATCCAGACTCAGCACGATGTCGAATCGGTGACGCTGCCGCTGGCCATGCTGGCGCGTTCGCTGGAAGAAAAAGCCGGCGCCTTCGTCATCGCCTGCTTCAGCGACCCCGGCCTGTATGCGGTGCGCGAAGCGGTCGCCAGACCGGTGCTGGGCATCATGGAATGCGGCATTCTTACCTCGCTGACGCTGGGCCAGCGCTTCGGCGTGATCGCGATTCTGGATGGCTCCATCCCGCGCCACCTGCGCGCCTATGGCGCCATGGGCGTGAGCCAGCGCCTGGCCGGCGAACTGGCCATCGGCCTCAATGTCACCGAACTTTCGCAATTCGACCGTACGCTGGAACGCATGGTGCATACCGGCAAGCGCCTGCGCGATGAAAAAGGTGCGGACGTGATCGTGATGGGCTGCGCCGGCATGGCGGTATATCGCGATCCGCTGCAGGACGCACTGGGCATTCCGGTGGTGGAGCCTAGCCAGGCGGCGGTCGCGATGGCCATCGGCCGGGTGCAGATGAACTGGCATCGTGCCTGAACTGCAGCGGCAATGCAGAAGCCAGGGCCGAACTCAGGCGCGAATGCGCTACCAACTTGAACTTGACTGTGAACCTCAACATGAATCAACTGCAGCAACCCGGACATGACCATAGCAGCGCCTACCTGATCCGCCGCCTGCAAGAATTGCTGGGCCCGGCCGGCGTGATCACCGAAGCCTCCGAACAGGAACCGTATCTGCGCGACTGGCTCGGCAAATGGCATGGCAAGGTCTCGGTGGTGGTGCGTCCCGCCAACACCGAAGAGACCGCCGCCGTGGTGCAACTGTGCCACGCCACGCATACCCCTATCGTGACGCAGGGCGGCAACACCGGCATGAGCGGCGGCGCCACGCCCGACGACAGCGGTGCGCAAGTGATCCTCAGCACCACGCGCATGAACCGCATTCGCGAAGTCGATCCGGTCAACAACACCATCACGGTGGATGCCGGCGTGATCCTGGCCCATGCGCAGGAAGCGGCGCGCCAGGCCGAGCGCTATTTTCCGCTGAGTCTGGGCGCCGAAGGCAGTTGCACCGTGGGCGGCAATCTGGCGACCAATGCCGGCGGCATCGCCGTGCTACGCTTCGGCAATATGCGCGAGCTGGCGCTCGGACTGGAAGTGGTATTGCCCGACGGCCGCATCTGGAACGGCCTGCGCGGTCTGCGCAAGGACAACACCGGTTACGATCTGCGCGACCTGTTCATTGGTTCGGAGGGCACGCTGGGCGTGATCACCGGCGCCGTGCTGAAACTGTTTGCGCAACCGCATGCACGCGCCACCGCCTGGGTCGGCGCGGCCAGCCTGCAGCAACTGGTGAGCCTGCTGACGCGCGTGCGCGCCCGCTGCGGCGAACGACTGGTGGCATTTGAAATGATGTCGGCGCGTTCCTTGGAATTGGTGCTGGAACACGTCAGCGACACCCGCGCACCGCTCGAAAGCAAGACCGCCTACAACGCCCTGATCGAACTCAGCGACACCGAAGACACCGGTCTGCAGGCGATGCTGGAAGACGTGCTCGGCCAGGCGCTGGAAGAGGAACTGATCAGCGACGCCATGTTCACCAGCAACCAGAGTCAGACCGCCGCGCTGTGGAAAATCCGCGAAGGCATTTCGCAGGCGCAGGTGCGCGCCGGCAAGGCCATCAAGCACGACATCGCCTTGCCGATCTCGGCGCTGCCCTTGTTCGTGGCGCAGGCTGAACAGGCGCTGGCCGATTCCGGCATGACTACCGACCTGATCAACTTCGGCCATCTGGGCGACGGCAACCTGCACTTCAACGTGCTGCTGCCGGCCAGCACCGAATATGAAGCAATGAAAAGCGCCACCGCCGCTTTCAACCGCCTGATCCACGATCTGGTGATCAACTTCAACGGCAGCATCAGCGCCGAGCACGGCGTGGGCCAGTTGCGCCGCGACGAACTGAAGCATTACAAGTCACCGCTGGAAATGGAGCTGATGCTGCGCATCAAGCAGGCCTTCGATCCTAACCACATCATGAATCCGGGCAAGCTGCTGTAAGGCAGGAAGCAAGAAAAATAAAGAAGAGAGAAAGAGAGAAGCGGTTGCGCGCCGTTCAGCGCAACAGTTTGTCGATGATGGCCTGACGGATATTGTCGATATGGCGCGCGGTCTCGGCCGCCGCCACGGCGCCGTCGCCGCGCACCAGCGCGTCGAGAATGGCCATGTGTTCCAGACAGGTGGGATGGGCGCGGTTGTCCATGCGCTTCAGCGAAAACATGCGGGTCTTGCGACGCAGTTCGATGATCATCGCCGCCAGCAACTGATTGTCGCAGCAGTCGGTGATCAGGCCGTGCAGCTCGCCGTCGAGCCGCTGGTGTTCAGGATCGGCCGGATCATCACGCAGCATGATGGCTTCGATGCGCGCGCGCAGATCTGCGGCCTGCGCTGCCGGCACCTTGCCGGCAGCGCGCGTGGCGGCATCGGATTCCAGCAGCCGGCGCACGTGCAGCACCTCCATGATTTCCTGCACCGTCACCAGACGAACATACAGACGGCCATTGGCCTTGCGCTCCAGCACGCGCTCCCCTTCCAGCCGGTGCATCGCCTCGCGCAGCGGCGTACGCGAAATACCCAGACGCGCGGCCAGCATGCGCTCCTGCACTGCCTCGCCCTGCTTCAGCTCGCGCGAGAGAATCAGATCCACCAGGGCTTCATACGCCTGATTACCCAGACTGGCGGCGCCGGCTTCGGGCGCGTCGATGCCGACGTCGGTATCCGCATTGCCATTCACATCGGCATCGGCGGCGTCGGATTGGGCTGGCAGGTCGTGGCGGGCATTCATGGTGGGCAGATTTTAACCGAAAGAGTCATTGTGTTTGGCACGAGTATTGCTTGAATACGAATGGTATACCAATTGTATTTCATTTGAAACGAACCGAATCAAGCTTCTTTACATGACGACCCAGCCTCCTTCACAACGTCTCTCGGCGCGCCTGGCTCAGGCCCGCCCTTCTGCCACCGGCGCCGCCTCCGAAGCCGCCCGCAGGCTGGCTGCACAAGGCCGCAACATCATCAGCCTGGCCGAAGGCGAACTGGATTTCGACACCCCCGACCATATACAACAGGCCGCCATCAAGGCCATTACCGAAGGTCAGACGCGCTACACCTCGGTGGGTGGCACGGCGGCGCTGAAAGCAGCCATCGTCACCAAATTCGCGCGCGACAACCGGCTCGATTACCAAATTGGTGAGGTCATCGCCGCCACCGGCGCCAAGCAGATTCTGTTCAACGCGCTGCTGGCCACGGTCGATGCCGGCGATGAAGTCATCATGGCGGCGCCCTATTGGGTCTCCTATTCCGAGATGGTGCGCATCGCCGGCGGCGAGCCGGTCGTGCTGCCGACCTCGCCCGAGCAAGACTTCAAGCTCACGCCGCAGCAATTGCAAGCGGCCATCACGCCGCGCACACGCTGGCTGATGCTGAACTCGCCCTGCAATCCCTCGGGCGCGCTGTACAGCATGGATGAGCTGCGCGCGCTGGCCGATGTGCTGCGTCCGCATGAACAGATCATGGTGCTGGCCGACGACATCTATGAAGCCATCGTCTTCGACGGCGTCTTCTGCACCTTTGCCGAAGCGGCGCCCGACCTGCAGGCGCGCACGCTGACGGTGAACGGCGTCTCCAAGTCGCACGCCATGACCGGCTGGCGTCTGGGGTATGCGGGCGGCCCGCAATGGCTGATCCGGGCGCTGGAATTGCTGCAGTCACAGAGCACCAGCAATCCCAGCTCGATCAGCCAGGCCGGTGCGCTGGCGGCGCTGACGGGGCCGCAGGATTTCCTCGACGGCTGGCGCGAACGCCTGCGGGCGCGACGCGACATGGCGTTGTCCATTCTGGCCGATGCCGCGCCCTGGCTTTCCGTGCGCAAGCCGGCCGCCGCCTTTTATCTGTATGCCGACTGCCAGGCCGCACTCGGCGCCATCACGCCGCAAGGCCAGCGACTGAACGATGACTGGGCGCTCGCCGCATGGCTGCTGGAAGAAGCCGGCGTCTCGGTGGTGCCGGGCAGCGCCTTCGGCATGACCGGCTATCTGCGCCTGGCCTATGCCACCGCCGACGAACGCCTGCGTCTGGCCTGCGAACAAATCGTGAACGCCTGCCAGCGCCTGCGCCGGACATAAGGAGTTGATGGAATGACTACCGCCGCCCGCCCCTATGATCGCGACTACGCCATCGCCGAAGGCGTGGTGGACGCGGCCTCGCTGCCTGCCTTCAACTGGCAGGCCGAGCCGGTCGGCGAACGCTGCCTGCTGGTGCGCGTAGGGCAGACGGTGGGCGTGGACACCAGCCGCATCGTGCATGCGGTGGCAGCAGTTTTGCGCGCCGGCTTTGGCGATACCGTGCTCGACGTGGTGCCGGCCTTCGCCACGGTGGCGGTGCATTTTCAGCCGGCCGCTTTTCCGCGTCGCGCGGGGCCGGCCTCGGCACAGGTCGCGCGCAAGGTGCAGCAGTTGCTGAACCGAAGCGTAGCGGCCGCCACCGGCAGCGGCCGCGTGGTCGAGATACCGGCCTGCTACGGCGGCGAACACGGCCCCGATCTGCTGGAAGTGGCGCGCCACTGCAAACTGACGCCGCAAGAACTCATCGCCCTGCACAGCAGCCAGCCGCTGACGGTGTACGCCTTCTTTTTCTCGCCCGGCAATCCCTTTGCCGGGCCGCTCGATCCGCGCCTGGATATTCCGCGCCGCAGTACGCCGCGCACGCTGGTGCCGGCCGGCTCGGTGGGCGTGGCCGGCGGCATCACATCGATCTATCAGAATGCCTCGCCGGGCGGCTGGAACATCATCGCGCGCACGCCGCTGAGCCTGTTCGACCTCAAGGCCATGCCGCCCACCCGCATGCAACCGGGCGACCGCATCCATTTCCGTCCGGTCTCACCGGAACAGTTCGAGCAATTGCTGGAGCCGCGCGCATGAATCTGATGCACATCGACCGCGCGGGCATGTACTGCACGCTGCAAGATCTGGGGCGCTACGGCTTCCAGCAATACGGGGTGCCGGTCAATGGCCCGATGGATGAGTGGGCGCATCGCGCCGGCAACGCGCTGGTGGGCAACCCGGAAGATGCGGCGGTGCTGGAATGCACGCTGACCGGGCCGGCCCTGCACTTCAGCCAGGACACATTGATCGCGCTGACCGGCGCCGACATGCGCGCCACCGTGGATGGCCGCGCGCTGCCGCGCCACCGCGCGGTGATGGTGCGCCGGCAAGCGAAGATCGAACTGCAAGGCGCCGTCAGCGGCACCCGCGCCTACCTTGCCGTGCGCGGCGGCTTTGCCACCGACAGCGTGATGGGCAGCCGCAGCACCTATGTGCGCGGCCACTTCGGCGGCATGCAGGGACGCGCGCTGCAACGCGGCGACCGCGTGCCCGCCTTCAGTCGCGAACGCGGCATGCCGCCGCTGGCGCTGGAGCGCATGCTGGTCTCCAGCGGCCTGAACATGGTGGCGGCTGCAGCGCTGCCGGAAGCGGCCGGCCACTGGGTCCCGCTTTGCGAGGTCGATCCGGCAAGTGATGTGCTGACGCTGCGCTGCATCCCCGGCCCGCACTGGCATGCCTTCGACGCCGCCGCACGCGCAGCCTTCACCGGCCAGAGCTGGCAGATCACGCCGCAATCCGACCGCATGGGCTATCGCCTCGACGGCGCGGCGCTGGCCAGACCTGATCTGCCTGAAATGATTTCCGAGGCCACCTGTTTCGGCACCGTACAGGTGCCGGCGGATGGTCGCCCCATCGTCCTGATGGCCGACCGCCAGAGCGCCGGCGGTTATCCCAAGATCGCCTACGTCGCCGCCGCCGATCTGCCCTTGCTGGCGCAGGCCGGGCCGGGCGCGGCAGTGCGCTTCGCGACGCTGACGCAGGCCCGGGCCGAAAAACTCTGGCTGCAATGCGAAGACCGCATGCAAGCCTTGTGCGAGGCAGCGCAGCGCGCGCTTGCACCGAACTGAAACCGATACAACAAGGAGTAGCCATGCCAAGCATCGACATCAACTGCGACATGGGCGAAAGCTTCGGCGCCTGGAACATGGGCGCCGACGAAGCCATCATGCCGCACATCACTTCGGCCAACATCGCCTGCGGCTTCCACGCCGGCGATCCGGGCGTGATGCTGTCCACCGTCAGACTGGCGCTGCGCCACGGCGTGGCGCTGGGCGCGCATCCCGGCCTGCCCGACCTGCAAGGCTTCGGCCGCCGCGAAATCGTCATGAACGCGGCCGAAGTCTACGCGCTGGTGGCCTATCAGGTGGGAGCGCTGCAAGGCATCGCCGCCACGCAGGGCGCGCGGCTGCACCATGTCAAGACGCACGGCGCGCTGTACGGCATGACCGGCCGCAGCCGCGCGCTCGCCGACGCCGTGGCGCAAGCGGTGTTCGACATCGACCCGGCGCTGCAGGTCTACGTCGCCAACCGCCACATGACCGATGCCGCATTGGCGCTCGGCCTGAAGGTGGCGTATGAGGTCTACGCCGACCGCAGCTATCAGGACGACGGCACGCTCACGCCGCGTTCGCAGCCGCACGCCATGATCGAAGACCCGGATCTGGCCACCGCGCAGGTGCGCCAGATGGTGCTGCAGGGTTCGGTGCGTGCGCTGTCCGGCAAGGACGTGCCGCTCAAGGCCGACACACTGTGCGTGCATGGCGATCAGGCCGGCGCCACCGTATTTGCTCAACAGATCGGCGCCGCCTTGCGCGCCGACGGCATTCTCATCGCCGCCACCTGATGCGTTTTTTTCCAGTAGCACTCCACCACTCATTCCGACCGTCAACCAGAAAGGCCAAGTTCATGTTTTCACGCATTGCCCTTCCCTCCCGCCGCGCCATCGCGGTGGCCGCCATGTCGCTCGGCCTGTGCGCCACCGGCGTGCTGACGTCTTCGGCCGCACAGGCCCAGACGCGCGGCGGCACCTTGCGCGCCATCGTGCAGCCGGAGCCGCCGCTGCTCATGCTGGGCCTGAACCAGCAGATCCCGACCCAGTACGTCGCCGGCAAGATCTATGAAAGCCTCTTGACCTGGTCGCCCGAGCTGCAGGCGCAACCGGGTCTGGCCAAGAGCTGGGAGATTTCCAAGGACGGCAAGACCTACACTTTCACGCTGCAAAGCGGCGTGAAGTGGCACGACGGCAAGCCCTTCTCGGCCGACGATGTGGTGTTCTCGGTGGACAAGTTCTTGCGTGAGGTGCACCCGCGCGCACGCGTGATCATCAATCAGTTCGTGGCCTCGGTGAAGGCCTTGTCGCCGACCAGGGTGGAGATCAAGCTGAAGGAGCCGTTTGCTCCCTTCCTCAAGGCCTTCGTCAGCGACAACATGCCTATCGTGCCCAAGCACATCTACGACGGCACCGACTACAAGAACAACCCGGCCAACCAGACCCCGATCGGCACCGGCCCGTTCAAGTTCAAGGAATGGAAGAAGGGTTCCTACATCATCCTGGTGTGCAACCCTGACTACTGGCAGGCCGGCAAGCCCTACCTCGATGAGATCGTGTTCAACGTGATCCCCGACGCCGCCTCCCGTGCGGTCGCCTTCGAGCGCGGCGACGTGCAGGTGCTGCGCAGCGGTGATGCCGACAACGTCGACATCAAGCGCCTCAAGGCATTGCCCAACGTGCAGTACACCACCAAGGGCTGGGAGATGTTCGCCCAGCAGTCCTATATCCAGATGAACCAGCGCAAGCCGCCCTTCGACAACGTCAAGGTGCGTCAGGCGGTGATGGCGGCGATCAATCGCAAGTTCGTGGTGGACAACATTTTCTTCGGTCTGGGCAAGGTCGCCACCGGCCCGGTCTCGTCGAACACGCCGTTCTACAGCAGCGACGTGCCGGCCTACGCCTTCGATCTGAAGAAGGCCCGCGCGCTGGTGAAAGAGTCCGGCGTGGACCTCTCGAAAACACCGGTCAAGATTCTGTCCTATCCCTACGGCGCAGCCTGGGATCGTCTGGCTGAATACACCCGCCAGAGCCTGGAACAGATCGGCTTCAAGGTGGAGATCGAGTCGGCCGACGCCGGCACCTGGTCCAAGCGCGTATCGGACTTCGACTTCGACCTGACCTTCAGCTTCACCTCGCAATACGGCGATCCGGCGCTGGGCGTGTCGCGCCTGTACCTGACCCGCAATATCGTGAAGGGCTCGGCCTTCGTCAACAACCAGGGCTACAAGAACGCCGCCATGGATGAACTGTGGGACAAGGCCGCGGCCGCTACGTCCAATGACGAACGCAGCAAGGCCTACGCCACGATCCAGAAGACTCTGGTCGAGGAAGTCGCCAACGGCTATCTGTTCGAGCTGGAAAACCCGACGCTCTACAGCGGCAAGGTGCATAACCTGGTCAAGAGCGCGATCGGCCTGAACGACACCTTCGCCGACGTCTATCTGGACAAGTAAGACGCTGTCCACGCTCGCACCCGGTGCCGGCCCCTGCTTTCAACCGGGCCCGCCGCCGGGTGTGAACCTGTCCCATCCCGCAACACCTTAGTAACGGCCCTGCGCAGAGTGTCGCGCAGGGCCGCCCCCTGGAGTCAGCAATGAAGTCTCTGTCTTTCCTCTTCGCCCGGCTGGGCAAAGCCCTGGTGGTCGTGCTGGGCGTGGTCGTGATCAACTTTCTGTTGATCCGCATGGCGCCCGGCGATCCCGCCAGCGTGCTGGCCGGAGACGCCGGCTCGTCCGACCCGGCCTACGTGGCGCAACTGCGTCATGAATTCGGTCTCGATCAACCCGTGTACGTGCAGTTGGCGACTTACCTCAAGGGCGTGGTGAAACTGGATCTCGGTTTTTCCTACCGTGAGCGCCTGCCGGTGCTCGACCTGATCCTCGATCGCCTGCCGGCCACCTTGCTGCTGATGAGCTGCGCCTTCGTCTTCTCGGTCGTGCTGGGTGTGCTGTTAGGCGTCATCGCCTCGCGCGCCCGCTATGCCGGAAAACGGCCCTGGCTGGACAGCGCCATCATGAGCATCGCCCTGCTGATCTATGCCACGCCGCAGTTCTGGCTGGCCCTGATCGCGGTGATCTTCTTTTCCCTGCAGTTGGGCTGGCTGCCGCCGTTCGGCATGGAAAGCGTCGGCGCCGGCCTCACCGGCTGGGCCCACGTCGCCGATGTCGCTGCGCATCTGGTGCTGCCGACCATCTCGCTGGGCTGTTTTTTCATGGCGGTGTACGCGCGCCTGACGCGCGCCTCCATGCTCGAAGTGCTGGGCATGGACTTCATCAAGACCGCGCGCGCCAAGGGCGTGGCCACCGGTGAAATCATCCGTCGCCACGCGCTGCGCAATGCGCTGTTGCCGGTGGTGACCTTTGCCGGCATCCAGCTGGGCCAGCTGGCCGGCGGCGCAGTGCTGACCGAAACCGTATTCGGCTGGCCCGGCATCGGCCGCCTGATGTTCGACGCGCTGATGCAGCGCGACTACCAGTTGATGCTGGGGGTGTTTCTGATGACCTCGGTGATGGTGGTGGTGTTCAATCTGCTGACCGACCTGCTCTACCGCCTGATCGATCCGCGCATCGGCGAGCATTAATCGGCGAGCATTAAAAGGAATTCTCATGACTTTGTTCTTCCGACGTTTTTCCGCCAATCGCGGCGCATTGGCTGGTCTGGTGCTGCTGGTGATCGTGGCGCTGGTGGCCTGCCTGGCTTCGTTCTGGTACGAGGAATCGCCCTGGGCGATGGTGGCGCAGCCGCTGCTGCCGCCCTTCAGCGACGCCGCCTATCCGCTGGGCACCGACATGCTGGGCCGCGATCTGGCGGCGGGACTGGCCTACGGCGCCCGCGTGTCGCTGATGATCGGCCTGATCTCGACCCTGGTTGCGGTGCTGCTGGGCGTGGTGGTCGGCGCGCTGGCCGGCTACAACGGCGGCCGCATCGACGATCTGCTGATGCGCTGCACCGAGTTCTTTCAGACCATTCCGCAACTGGCAATGGCCATGGTGCTGGTGGCGATCTTCAAGCCCTCGCTGTATTCCATCGTGGGCGCCATCGCCGTGGTTTCATGGCCGCCGGTGGCGCGTCTGGTGCGCTCGGAATTCATGACGCTCAAGCAGCGCGAGTTCGTGCAGGCGGCCATCGTGATCGGCCAGACGCCGGCCCGCATCATCGTCACGCAGATTCTGCCCAATGCCGCTTCACCGATCATCGTCACCGCTTCGCTGATGACGGCGACCGCCATCCTGACCGAGTCCGCGCTGTCGTTTCTGGGACTGGGCGACCGCAACCTGATGAGCTGGGGTTACATCATCGGCGCTTCGCGCACCATGTTGCGCGAAGCGCCGATGATGAGTCTGTGGCCGGGGCTGGCGATCATGCTGACGGTGCTTGCCATCAATCTGATCGGCGAGGGCCTCAACGATGCGCTCAATCCGCAACTGCGCAAACGTGGGGAATGAGATGAGCACAAACACAAACGCAAGCACAAAAACGAATACAAACACGGCCGCTGCGGCCCCGCTGCTGTCCGTCCGCAATCTCAGCATTGCACTGCCGCGGCAGAGCGACCGCAAGTATGCGGTGCGCGACATTTCCTACGACATCCATGCCGGCGAAATCGTCTGCATCGTCGGCGAATCCGGCTCGGGCAAGTCGATGAGCGCCAATGCCATCATGGGTCTGCTGCCGACCTACCTGCGCCCGGAACAGGGCCGCATCCTGCTCGAAGGACGCGACCTGCTGGAGATGAATGAAGACAGTCTGCGCACGCTGCGCGGACGCGAAATGGCGATGATCTTTCAGGAGCCGCTGTCGGCCCTCAATCCGCTGATGACGGTGGGCGACCAGATCGCCGAAGTCATGCGCGTGCACGATGCCCATCCCGGCGCCGAGCGTGAACGGCGTGTGCTGGAGCTGCTGGAATTCGTCGGCCTGCCCGATCCCGCCACGCTGCGCCACAGCTGGCCCTTCCGCCTCTCCGGCGGACAGCGGCAGCGCGTGATGATCGCCATGGCGCTGGCGCTGGAGCCCAAGCTATTGATCGCCGATGAGCCGACCACGGCGCTGGACGTGACCACGCAGGCGCAGATTCTGGCGCTGATCGCACGCATCCAGAAGGAGCGCGGCATGGGCGTGATGTTCGTGACCCACGATTTCGGCGTGGTGGCGGAAATCGCCGACCGCGTGATCGTGATGGAAAAGGGTGAACTGGTCGAGCAAGGCACGGTGGATGAGGTGCTGAACCGTCCTCGTCATCCCTACACGCGCAAGCTGATCGGCGCGGTGCCGCGGCACGGCGGCCAGACATCGCCCGCGAAGGAAGAACAGCGCCACATCCGCCAGGTGCAGGAAGCGCCGTTGCTGCAGGTCGACAATCTGAAAAAAACCTATGCCACCGGCTCCGGTCTGTGGGGTCGCAAGCGCGTGGTGCATGCGGTCGACGGCGTGAGTTTCTCGGTGCGTCGCGGCCAGACGCTGGGCGTGGTGGGCGAATCCGGTTCGGGCAAGTCGACCATCGGCAAGTGCCTGCTCAAGCTCACCCGCATCGACGGCGGCAAGATATTGTTTGGCGGCGAGGATATCGCGCCGCTGAGCGAAACCCAGTTCCGCCCGCGCCGGCGCGACATCCAGATGATCTTCCAGGACCCGTTTGCCTCGCTCAACCCGCGCCAGACCATAGGCCGCATTCTGTGCGACGGACCGGTGGCGGCCGGTGTGCCGCGCAAGGATGCCGAACGGCGTGCGCGCGAGCTGCTGCAACTGGTGGAACTGGACAGCTCGGCCTTCGACCGCTATCCGGCCGAGTTCTCGGGCGGCCAGCGGCAACGTGTGGGAATCGCCCGGGCATTGGCGATGGAGCCGCAACTGATCGTGGCCGATGAATCGGTATCGGCGCTGGACGTATCGGTGCAGGCGCAGGTGCTGCGACTGTTGCGCGAGCTGCAGCAGAAGCTGGGGATCGCGCTGGTGTTCATCACCCATGATCTGCGGGTAGCGGCGCAAATCTGTGACTCGCTGATCGTCATGCATCGCGGCAAGATCGTCGAAGAGGGTCCGCCGCTGCAGTTGTTCGAGGCGCCGCGCCACGACTACACGCGCGCACTGATCGCGGCCATGCCGGGCGCGCACTGGGATCCGGCGCAAGCCTTGCTGGCCTGAATCCCTGATTTTTTTTGCAGCACATGCTGCAGCATTTTTCGCACCGGCGCCGCTGAGCCCGGTGCGGTTTTCACCTGAAAGGACTTCCCCGCCATGGCGCTGTGTGTGATCGCCCAACCCATCCATCCGGTCGGCGCCGAACTGCTGCGCGCAGCCGGCATCGAGGTGTTGCAATCCAGGGGCGCGGCCGCCTTCGCGCAGGAGCTGGCCGGCGCCGATGCCGCCATCGTGCGCGACGGCGTCAACGCCGCCCAGCTCGATACTGCGTCGCGCCTGCTGCTGGTGGCCAACCATGGCACCGGCACCGACAAGATTGACGTCGCCCATGCCCACCGGCTCGGCATCGCGGTCAGCAACACGCCGCTGGCCAATGTACGCGCCGTGGCCGAGCACACGCTCTACCTGATGCTGGCCACGGCACATCAGGCGGTCGCCGCCGACGACGCCACGCGCGCCGGCAACTGGCGCTTCAAGTACGAAGGCCGCATGCTGTCGCTGTACGGCAAGACGCTGGGCATCGTCGGTTTCGGCCGCATCGGCGAACTGCTGTGCGACATGGCCGGCAAGGGACTGGGCATGCGGATACTGGTGTGGTCGCCGCGCGCGGAGGCGACTCACGTACGCTCTTTCGGCGCCGAGGTCGCGACATCGTTTGAACAATTGCTGGCGCAGTCCGACGTGATCAGCCTGCACCGTCCGCTGCGCCCCGACACTGCACACACCATCAATGCCGGCGCCTTGTCGCAGATGAAGCGCGACGCCATCATCGTCAACACATCACGCGGCGGTCTGATCGACGAGGCTGCACTGGTCGATGCACTGCGCGCCGGGCGCATCGGCGGCGCCGGTCTCGACGTGTTCGAGCAAGAGCCGCTGGCGCCGGCATCACCGCTGGCGGCACTCGGCAATGTGGTGCTCTCGCCGCACATCGCCGGCTCCTCGCAGGAGGCGCTGCAAGCCACCGCGACCCAGTGCGCGGCGCAGGTCATCGCCGCACTGTCGGGACGACCGCCTGACTCGCTGCTGGACGCCTCGGTGTGGGGACGCCGCGCCGGCCTCATGCCCGCTTCCTGATCTGCTTCGCACAGAGACGAAAAAAAACGGCGAACCGAGGTTCGCCGTTTTTCATTACGCCGTGAGAGGCTTGCTGGCCCTCAGCTTGAGCTGCTGCCAGATTTTACTTCTTGCGCTGCGGCGGCAAGTCGGTGCAATGCCCTTCCGCCACTTCCGCCGCCATGCCGAGCGACTCGCCCAGTGTCGGATGCGGGTGGATGGTCTTGCCGATGTCGACTGCATCCGCGCCCATTTCGATGGCCAGCGCCACTTCGCCGATCATGTCGCCGGCGTGCGTGCCGACGATGCCGCCGCCGATGACGCGATGCGTTTCCGCATCGAACAGCAGCTTGGTGAAGCCTTCGGCACGGCCGTTGGCCACTGCGCGACCGGAAGCCGCCCACGGGAAATGCCCCTTCTCGATCTTGATGCCCTTGGCCTTGGCTTCGTCTTCGGTCACGCCGACCCATGCCACTTCCGGATCGGTGTAGGCCACCGACGGAATCACGCTGGCGTCGAAGTGGCTCTTCTGGCCTGCAGCCGCTTCGGCCGCGACGTGCGCTTCATGCACCGCCTTGTGCGCCAGCATAGGCTGACCGACCAGATCGCCGATGGCGAAGATGTGCGGCACGTTGGTGCGCATCTGGCTGTCGACGCTGATGAAGCCGCGATCGCTGACTTGCACGCCGGCCTTGTCGGCGGCGATCTTCTTGCCGTTCGGGCTGCGGCCGACGGCCACCAGCACCAGATCGTAGACTTGCGGCTCGGGCGACTTGGCGCCGGCTTCGGCAGCTTCGAACGTGACCTTGATGCCTTCCTTCAATGCTTCGACCGCAACGGTCTTGGTCTTCAGCATGATGTTGTCGAAGCGCTTTTCATTGAACTTCTGCCAGACCTTGACCATGTCGCGGTCGGCGCCCTGCATCAGGCCGTCCATCATTTCGACGACGTCGATGCGTGCGCCCAGCGTCGAGTACACGGTCGCCATTTCGAGGCCGATGATGCCGCCGCCGATGACCAGCATGCGCTTGGGCACGCCGCGCAGTTCCAGCGCGCCGGTGGAGTCGACGATGCGCGGATCTTCCGGCACGAACGGCAGCTTCACCACCGACGAGCCGGCAGCGATGATGCCCTGCTTGAACTGGATGGTTTTCTTGCTGCCGTCAGCCGCCGTGACTTCGATGTGATGGGCGCCGACGAACTGGCCGTTGCCCTGCACCACGTTGACCTTGCGCGCCTTGGCCATGCCGGCCAGACCGCCGGTCATGTTGCCGATGACCTTTTCCTTGTAGCCGCGCAGCTTGTCGATGTCGATTTCGGGCTTGCCGAACGTCACGCCGTGCGAGGCCATCGAGGCTGTTTCATCGATCACCGCTGCCACGTGCAGCAGCGCCTTGGAGGGGATGCAACCGACGTTAAGGCAGACGCCGCCGAGGGTGGCATAGCGCTCGATCAGCACCACGTTGAGACCCAGATCGGCCGCGCGGAAAGCCGCCGAATAGCCGCCGGGACCGGCGCCCAGCACCATGACGTCGCATTCGATATCGCTCTTGCCGCCGAAGCTGGCGGCGGCCGGGGCCGGAGCCTGTGCCGCCGGGGCCGGAGCTGCCGGGGCTGCAGCCGGCGCAGCCGGTGCAGCGGCAGGCGCCGGAGCGGCCGCTGCCGGCTTGTCGGCGCCGGCGTCGGCCGAGGCTTCCAGCGTCAGCACGACAGAACCTTCAGCGACCTTGTCGCCGACCTTGATTTTCAATTCCTTGACGACGCCGGCGTGGCTGGATGGAATTTCCATGCTGGCCTTGTCGGATTCGACGGTCACCAGCGATTGATCGACCTTGATGCTGTCGCCCGGCTTGACCAGCAATTCAATCACTTCGACTTCCTTGAAGTCGCCGATATCGGGGACTTTGACTTCGATCAGACTCATGTCTTTACTCCGTGTGTTCTGTTGTTCGCTTGACGCTGTCGGCTGACCGGTCCGGCCAGAGCCGGATGCGGTGAACGGGTACTTGATGGCTAGGCTGCTCAACGCAAAACTGCTGCGGCAGACGCCGCAGCAGTTCCGTGATTTACAGCAGCGACTTGCGCAGATCGCCCAGCACTTCGGCCAGATAGGCCGAGAAGCGTGCGCCCATCGCGCCGTCGACCACGCGGTGATCGTAGGACAGCGAAGTCGGCAGCATCAGGCGCGGCACGAATTGCTTGCCGTCCCAGACCGGCTTGGTGATGGATTTGGAGAGTCCCAGAATCGCCACTTCAGGCGCATTGATGATAGGCGTGAACGCCGTACCGCCGATGCCGCCCAGCGAGGAGATGGTGAAGGTCGCGCCCTGCATGTCGGCCGGCTTGAGCTTGCCGTCGCGCGCCTGAGCCGAGAGATCACCCATTTCGGTGGCGATCTGACCGATGGTCTTCTGGTCGGCGTTCTTGATCACGGGCACCACCAGGCCATTCGGCGTGTCGGCCGCAAAGCCGATGTTGTAGTACTGCTTCAGGATCAGGTTTTCGCCCTTGGCATCCAGCGAGGAATTGAAAGCCGGGAATTTCTTCAGCGCGGCCACGCTGGCCTTGATCACGAACGCCAGCATGGTCAGCTTGACCGGCGACTTGGCCTTGGCGTAAGCGGCATTGGAGCTGACGCGGAATTCTTCCAGCTCGGTGACGTCGGCTTCGTCGAATTGCGTGACGTGCGGAATCATGACCCAGTTGCGATGCAGGTTCGGACCGCTGATCTTCTTGATGCGCGACAGCGGTTGCAGTTCGGTGGCGCCGAACTTGCTGAAGTCCAGCGACGGCCACGGCAGCAGATCCATGCCCGCGCCGCTGCCGCCCTTGGCTGCTGCGGCCGGTGTACCGGCGCCGCCGGCCAGTGCCGCCTTGACGAATTTCTGCACGTCTTCCTGCAGGATACGGCCCTTGGGACCGGTGCCGGCCACGCGGCCCAGATCAACGCCCAGTTCGCGTGCGAACTTGCGGATCGATGGCGAGGCATGCGCCTTGCCGCCGGTAGTGGTGGCCGAAGCGCTGGCGATGGCGTCAGCCGCAGGAGCCGAGGCTGGCGCCGCTGCCGGAGCAGATGCAGGCGCGGAAGCCTGAGCCGCCGCCGGTGCTGCTGCAGCGGCCGCCGGTGCCGGTGCTGCGGCAGCAGCTGGCGCGCCGCCGCTGGCTTCGATCGAGGCGATCACGCTGCCCTTGGCAACCTTGTCGCCGATCTTCACTTTGAGTTCCTTGATGACGCCGGCGCTGCTGGATGGAATTTCCATGCTGGCCTTGTCGGACTCGACGGTCAGCAGCGATTGCTCGACCTTGACGGTATCGCCGACCTTGACCAGCAGTTCGATCACTTCCACTTCGGCGAAGTCGCCGATGTCCGGCACCACGATGTCTTGCACACCGCCGGCTGCCGGTGCAGCAGCTGGCGCAGGGGCAGCAGGTGCGGGAGCCGAAGCGGTGGCGGCGGCAGGCGCAGCGGCAGCCTGTGCCGGCGCTGCTGCGGGAGCCGCGGCAGCCGGAGCGCCGTCGGCTTCAACGATCAACAGCACCGAACCTTCGGCGATCTTGTCGCCGATCTTGATCTTCAGCTCTTTGACCACACCGGCCGTGCTTGACGGGATTTCCATGCTGGCCTTGTCCGACTCGACGGTCACCAGCGATTGATCGACCTGGACGGTGTCTCCGACCTTGACCAGCAGCTCGATGACTTCGACTTCCTTGAAATCGCCAATGTCCGGCACTTTTACTTCGACTTGACTCATCTGTTGCGCTCCGTATTTTTGGGGACCGGCGCTGCTGCCGGCCTGTGATATCCGCGTATGTGAAGACGGCTTGCAGACATGGAGTATGTCATGACAAGCCGCCTTTCCTTTAGTTTCGGGCGATCCGGCCGACCGCATCCGCTGCAATTCCGGTCATTCCGGAATCTGGCGTGAGCGTTGGCACGGATCGGTTTCCCTGCGCTTACCTGAGTTGCTTTACCTTACTGAGTGACCGGATTCGGCTTGTCCGGATCGATGCCGTACTTGGCAATCGCCTGCTTGACCACCGAGGCGTCGATCTTGCCTTCGTCGGCCAGCGACTTGAGCGCCGCCACGGTGACGAAGTAACGGTTCACTTCGAAGAACTCGCGCAGCTTGGCGCGGGTGTCGGAGCGGCCGTAACCGTCGGTACCCAGCACCTTGTAGGAACGGCCCTTAGGTACAAAGGCGCGGACTTGTTCGGCATAGGTGCGCATGTAGTCGGTCGAGACCACGATCGGACCTTCGCTCTTTTCCAGCGACTGCTCGAAATGGCCCTTCTTGGCGGTATCGGCCGGGTGCAGCATGTTCCAGCGCTCGACGTCCTGGCCTTCACGCGCCAGCAGCGTGAACGACGGTGCGGACCAGACGTCGGCATCGACCTTCCAGTCGTCGCGCAGAAGATCGGCGGCGGCGATGACTTCGCGCAGGATGGTGCCGGAACCCAGCAGTTGCACGCGCAGCTTGTTTTCCTTGCCGGCTTCGTTCAACAGATACAGGCCCTTCAGAATGCCGTCCACCTGCCCGGCCTTGATGCCTGGATGTGCGTAGTTCTCGTTCATCACGGTGATGTAGTAGAACACGTCTTCCTGATTCGCCACCATGCGGCGCAGACCGTCGTGAATGATCACGGCGACTTCGTGTGCAAAGGTCGGATCGTAAGGCACGCAGTTCGGGATTGCCGAAGCGAACACGTGGCTGTGGCCGTCTTCGTGCTGCAGACCTTCGCCGTTCAGCGTGGTGCGGCCGGCAGTGCCGCCGATCAGGAAGCCGCGTGCGCGCATGTCGCCCGCTGCCCATGCCAGATCGCCGATACGCTGCAGACCGAACATCGAGTAATACGTATAGAACGGAATCATGATGCGGTTGTTGGTCGAGTACGAGGTCGCCGCAGCGATCCACGAGCTCATGCCGCCCGCTTCATTGATGCCTTCCTGCAGAATCTGGCCGGCCTTGTCTTCGCGGTAGTACATCACCTGGTCTTTGTCGACCGGCTCGTACAACTGACCGACCTGGCTGAAGATGCCGATCTGGCGGAACAGACCTTCCATACCGAATGTGCGGGACTCATCGACCATGATAGGCACCACGCGCTGACCCAGGCTCTGGTCGCGCAGCAGTGCAGTCAGCACGCGCGAATACGCGGCGGTGGTCGAGATTTCACGGCCTTCGGCAGTAGGTTCCAGCATGGCCTGGAAGGCCGACAGTTCCGGCACGGTCAGCTTTTCGTCGGCTTGCGGACGGCGCTGCGGCAGGTAACCGCCCAGCGCTTTGCGGCGCTCGTGCAGGTATTGCATTTCCGGGGTGTCGTCGGACGGCTTGAAGAACGGAATGTTTGGCAGCTCGGCATCCGAAATCGGCAGCTGGAAGCGGTCGCGCATGGCCTTGATGGCTTCGTCGTCCAGCTTCTTGGTGTTGTGCGCGGTGTTGCGCGCTTCGCCGGCCTTGCCGAAACCATAGCCCTTGATCGACTTGGCCAGGATCACGGTCGGCTGGTCCTTGCTGTCCTGCGCCACCTTGAATGCGGCGTAAATCTTGTGCGGATCGTGGCCGCCGCGGGTCAGGCGCCAGATGTCGTCGTCGGACATCTTGCTGACCATTTCCAGCAGCTTGGGATGCTTTCCGAAGAAGTGCTTGCGCACGTAGGCGCCATCCTTGGCCTTGTAGTTCTGATATTCGCCGTCGACGGTTTCCATCATCACCTTTTGCAGGATGCCGTCCTTGTCCTTGGCCAGCAGCTCGTCCCAGCCGCTGCCCCAGATGACCTTGACCACATTCCAGCCGGCGCCGCGGAAGTCGGATTCCAGCTCCTGAATGATCTTGCTGTTGCCGCGCACCGGGCCGTCCAGACGCTGCAGATTGCAGTTGACCACGATGACCAGATTGTTCAGCTTTTCACGGCCGGCCATGCCGATCGCGCCCATCGATTCCGGCTCGTCCATTTCGCCGTCGCCACAGAAGGCCCAGACCTTGCGGTTGTCGGTCTTGGCGATGCCGCGTGCGTGCAGATATTTGAGGAAGCGCGCCTGATAGATCGCCATCAGCGGGCCCAGGCCCATCGACACGGTCGGGAACTGCCAGAACTCAGGCATCAGTTTCGGGTGCGGATACGAAGACAGGCCCTTGCCGTCGACTTCGCGACGGAAATGCAGCAGCTGTTCTTCGGACAGGCGGCCTTCCAGGAACGCACGGGCGTAGACGCCCGGCGAGGAGTGGCCTTGAATGTACAGCAGGTCGCCGCCGTGATCTTCGGTCGGGGCGTGCCAGAAATGGTTGAAGCCTATGCCCAGCATGTTGGCCAGCGAAGCAAACGAGGACAGGTGACCGCCCAGATCGCCGTCGACGCGGTTGGCCTTGACCACCATCGCCATCGCATTCCAGCGCATCCACGAGCGCAGGCGCTCTTCGATTTCCAGATTGCCCGGGCAGTGCTCGCCCTGATCGGCAGGAATCGTGTTGACGTAAGCGGTATTGCTGGAGAACGGGATGTGCGCGCCCCGGCGGCGGGCCAGATCGACCATGCGCTCCATCAGATAGTGCGCGCGTTCAGGACCTTCTTTTTCGATCACGGCTTCGAGGGCGTCAAGCCACTCCTGGGTTTCCATCACATCGGGATCGTTGGCCGCCTGTGCCAGAACTTGATCGATTTGGGCTGACATGTCATGTCTCCATGTTTGTTGAGATGATCCGGTGCTCTCAAATGAGCCCAGAACCTTGAGCAAAGCCGACGCGCTGAAACGTTAATGTACGGTCTTCCAGCCTTGTGGACGACGCATTTTATCAGGGAATTTTTAATTTTCAAATTACGATAATCGATTTCATAATTTGAAATTTTGCTGCAAAGCGGCATAAACAGGGGCTCTCAGGCCGTCGTTTTTTTACGGTTTTCAGCCTTGCCATGGTTTTGCGTCCGGTTTGCGCTGCCACAAAACCGGCTGCAAACGCATCAGCCGGAGCTGCGGATCGAGCTGCGCCGCACGGTCCTGAGTTACCGGGAAGAAATCTGCGGCATCAAACCCGGATCGCACAAGCTGCTTTTGAAGCTTTTCGACTCCGAGTTAATTAAACCCACAGGGAAATTGGAAATCACTGCTCTATATATAGAAGAGCCTTGAGAATAGCTGACTGATTACTTGCCTTGCAGGCAATGCCGACGCCGGCATGCGGAGCGCTGTATTGCGGCCTCTCCAGAGCTAAAGTTTGAAGAACACGAGCCCACCCGCCTGAATCCGGGCCCAGAAACGCCGGCAACAAGCCTGATGCCCTTCAGTTAAGTAAAATTTCCCAGGCGAGCCGTTAGTGCTGAGCAGGGCCGCAAGACCGTGTCGAAACCGGCCTGCGACGTTCATGGCGCTTGCCTGCCCTTCGATACGCTGCTTTGCAGCTCCTCAGGGCGAACGGAGTTGAAATCGAACAGTACAAAAAAATGCCGCTCAGTTCTTCACTGAACGGCATTTCGGCAACAAGCCGGCGTTTTTGAGGCGTCAGTAAAAATCAGACGCTGATATTACCGAGCGTACTGGCGCGATAAGCGGCGACGAAGGTATCGAAGTCGCCGGTCTGGGTGCGTTCCATACTGGTCTGGGCATCCAGCGAGGCTTGCGCCATGGCGACGAAGTCTGCCGTCTGTTCGGCACTCAGCGGACGCGCCATCAGTTCGTCGGCCTGCAACTGGCTCTGGCGCAGCGCAAATGCCGGGAAAGAATTGCCGTTGGCCTGCACTTCGCGCAAGACCCGGGCCGAAGGCGTCAGGTCGGCGTCATTGAGCTTGGCGCGCTGGGTCGCCATGCTGCGCGCGTGCTCGTCGCCGCCGGCCTGCTGATCCAGCAAGGCTGCGACCGGCGCCATGCGCTCCAGCAGTTCCAGGCCCCACTGCTGCAAACCCACGCTGCGTTCGCCGTTATGCAACTGCAGGCCCGGCTGGCGTCCTTGCTTGACGGTGGCCATGAAGTTGGCGCGATTCTGGTCGCCTTCTTCGCCGGTGGTGATGTCGCTTTCCTCCAGCGCCAGGAAATGCAGGAAGACGTCGAGGAAGCGCGACGCCTCCAGGCTGATGCCCAGCGGATTGAAGGGGTCGATGTCCATACAGCGCACTTCGACGTATTGCACGCCGCGCGCCGACAAGGCTTGCACCGGACGCTCGCCGCTATAGATCACGCGCTTGGGGCGGATCGCCGAGTAGAACTCGTTTTCGATCTGCAGGATATTGGTATTGATCTGCACCCACTCGCCGTCGCGCTTGGTGCCGATTGCCTCGTAGGGCGGATACGGCTCGCTGACGGCTTGCGACAGGCTGCGGATGTAGCTGGGCAGATTGTTGTAATGCGGCGTGATATTCGCCTGGGCATTGCTCTGATATCCCAGATCGCTCATGCGCAGGCTGGTGCCGTAAGGCAGATACAGCGTGTCTTCGCTCAAGGTCTGCAACTGATGCGGACGGCCGCGCAGGAAATTGCTGGCGACCACCGGCGAAGCGCCGAACAGATACATCAGCAACCAGCTGTAACGACGGAAATTGCGGATCAGCGCAATGTAGCGCTCCGACTGGTAATCGCGGCGCGAAACGCTGGCCTCGACGCTGCCGTCGGTCTGGCGCAGCACATCCCACAGGTCTTCATGCAGCGAAAAGTTGTAGTGGATGCCGGCGATGCATTGCATGGTCTTGCCGTAGCGCAGCGCCAGGCCGCGCCGGTAGACATGCTTGAGCGTGCCGATGTGCGAAGTGCCGTACCAGGCGATGGGAATGTCGGTTTCGTCCGGCAGCACACAGGGCATGGAGAAATTCCAGAGGATTTCCTTATCCAGCTTGGTGTAGGCGAAACGATGGATTTCATCCAGGCGCCTGAGCGCGGTGGCGATATCGTTTTCGGCCGGCGTGATGAACTCCAGCAGCGACTCCGAATAATCGGTGGTGATCTGCTCATTGGTCAGCGCCGAACCCAGCGCCGCCGGATGCGGCGTCTGCGCCAGATGGCCTTGCAGATCGACGCGCAGGGTCTCCCGCTCGACACCGCGCAAGCCTTTTCCAAGCAGATCGCGATGTTGCGCGTCGGCAAGCAGCTTGAGGCGTTGTGTGAGCAGATCGGCCATGCAAAAGTCCTTCGAAATAATTAGTTGGCGGAGCATAACCGAAAATGAAAAAGCTCGTCGTCGCCTGATCGAAATCTGCGGCCTTGGCGGCACGTTCATATCGGCTCGTATACGCCGCCAGAGCGCCGTCCAGTCAATATCAGACGCTGAGCATGAGCAGCCATGGCGCGCATTCCGAAAGAGCGAGAATTTATTCTTCAGCCGCTCGCCTTCAGCGCTCCGCCGCAAAAAATATTTTCCGCTCAAAACATCTTCGAACCATCTGCATCGGCGCGCCATTCTATGCGAGCGCCGGCAGCGGATTGCTGCGCGAGCTTGAAGCCCGCCCAGTCGAGACGATCCGGCTCACGACTCCGGCGCCGCCCTCCGGCAGATTGCTGCGCCGCGCATTGCCGGCCCCGCTCGTCTTATAATGTCGTCTTTGCACACGGCACATGCATCTGCCCCTGCGAGCGGGTCCGATTGCCTGCGAGCCGCCTGATTCGACCTCTTCATTCCATCCTCCCCACGTTTTTACATAGCCACCATGCCAGCACAACTGATAGACGGAAATCTGCTCTCCAAACAACTGCGCGCCGATGTCGCCAAGCGCGCCGCCGCCCTCAACGCCAAGGGCAAGCAAGCCGGCCTGGCCGTGGTGCTGGTCGGCGACAACCCGGCCTCGCAGGTCTATGTGCGCAACAAGGTCAAGGCTTGTGAAGACAACGGCCTGCATTCGGTGCTGGAAAAATACGAAGCGACGATGACCGAGGCCGAACTGCTGGCGCGCATCGACGCCCTCAACAAGGATCCCAGGATCAACGGCATTCTGGTGCAACTGCCGCTGCCGGCGCATATCGACTCGCACAAGGTGATCGAAGCCATCGCCGCCGACAAGGACGTGGACGGTTTCCACGTCAGCAACGCCGGCCTGCTGATGACCGGCCAGCCGCTGTTCCGCCCCTGCACGCCGTATGGCGTGATGAAAATGCTGGAATCCATCGATTACCCGGTGCGCGGCGCCAATGCGGTGGTGGTGGGCGCCTCCAACATCGTCGGCAAGCCGCAGGCCATGTTGCTCTTGCAAGCCGGGGCAACCGTCACTATCTGTAATTCCAAGACCCGCGATCTCGCGCATCACACGCGTCAGGCCGACATCCTGGTGGTCGCCACCGGCAAGCGCAACATCGTCACCGGCGACATGGTCAAGCCGGGCGCGGTGGTGATCGACGTCGGCATGAACCGCGACGACAACGGCAAGCTGTGCGGCGATGTGGATTTCGCCGGCGCCAGCGAAGTTGCGGGCTATATCACGCCGGTGCCGGGCGGCGTCGGACCGATGACCATCACCATGCTGCTGGTCAACACCATCGAAGCCGCCGAACGCGCCTGAAGCCGCTGCATCTGAAGCCTGAATTCAGGCTTCAGCCGCGCAGCACCTTACATCCTGACGGCAATCCTTCAAGAATCGAGAGTTTATGACGACCCAAACCGCTGCAGCCCTTGCCGGCAATCCCCTGCTCGACTTTACCGGTCTGGCGCATTTCGACGCCATCAAACCGGAGCATGTCACGCCGGCGCTGGACATGCTGCTGGCCGATGCCAGCCAGCTGGTGACGCAACTGGAAGCGCCGATGGCGCAGGTGAGCTGGGACAACTTCGTTGAGCCGCTGGAAAGCGCGACCGAAAAACTGGGCCGCGCCTGGAGCATCGTCGGCCACCTCAATTCGGTGATGGACACGCCTGAACTGCGCGCCACGTACAACGAAAACCAGCCGCGTCTGGTCGAGTTCTGGACTGCGCTGGGCCAGAATCTGGCGCTGTTCGAAAAGTACAAGGCCTTGCATGACAGCCCCGATTTCGCCTCGCTCTCGGCCGCGCGCCAAAAGGTGGTCGGTAACGCGGTGCGCGATTTCCGACTGTCGGGCGCCGAACTGCCGGACGATCAGAAGGAACGCTTCGCCGACATCCAGGAGCAGCATGCTGCGCTGACCACCCGCTTCTCCGAAAACATTCTCGACGCCACCAACGACTTCGGTCTGTTCGTGGAAGATGAAGCCGAACTGTCCGGCCTGCCGGAAGACGTCCGCCAGGCCGCGCGCGCCGCCGCTGAAAAGGATGGCAAGCCTGGCTATAAATTCACGCTGCATTTCCCGTCCTACTTCCCGGTGCTGCAATACGCGGACAATCGCGCACTGCGCGAAAAGATCTATCGCGCCAACGCCACCAAGGCCTCGGAACTGGGCGCCAGGTCCGAATGGGACAACAGCCAGAACATCGTCGAGATCCTGAAGCTGCGCAAGGAAGAAGCACACATGCTGGGCTTCGCCAATTTCGCCGAACTGTCGCTGGTGCCGAAGATGGCGCAGTCGCCGGCTGAAGTGATTTCCTTCCTGGAAGATCTGGGCCGCCGCGCACGCGCCTTCGGCGAGAAGGATTACGCCGAGCTGCGCAGCTTCGCCAGGGAACAACTGGGACTGGACAAGCTGGAAGCCTGGGATACTACCTACGCCTCGGAAAAGCTGCGCGAGCAGCGCTACGCCTTCTCGGAACAGGAAGTGAAGCAATACTTCCCCGAACCCAAGGTGGTCAACGGTCTGTTCCATCTGGCGCAGCGCCTGTTCGGCGTCGATATCAAGACCGACAGCGCGCCGGTCTGGCATCCTGACGTGAAGTTCTTCCGCATCGAACGCGACGGCCAGTTGGTCGGCCAGTTCTACCTGGACATGTATGCGCGCAGCGGCAAGCGCGGCGGCGCCTGGATGGACGACGCCCGCGCCCGCCGCCTGACGCCGGCCGGCGTGCAGACGCCGATCGCCTATCTGGTCTGCAATTTCACCGAACCGGCCACCGTCAACGGCGTACGCAAGCCGGCGCTGTTCACGCACGATGAAGTGATCACCTTGTTCCATGAATTCGGCCACGGCCTGCATCACATGCTGACGCAGGTGGATGAAGTCGGCGTGTCCGGCATTTCAGGCGTCGAATGGGATGCTGTCGAGCTGCCGTCGCAGTTCATGGAAAACTTCTGCTGGGAATGGGACGTGCTGCAGCATCTGACGGCGCACGCCGACAACGGAGAAGCGTTGCCGCGCGCGCTGTTCGACAAGATGACCGCCGCCAAGAACTTCCAGTCCGGCCTGCAGATGCTGCGCCAGGTGGAGTTGTCGCTGTTCGACATGCTGGTGCACCACGAATATCAGGCCGGCGGCGAACAGAGCGTGCAGCAATTGCTGAACGGCATACGCGAGCGGATTTCGGTGGTGACGCCGCCGGAATTCAACCGCTTCCAGCACTCCTTCAGCCACATCTTCGCCGGTGGTTATGCTGCCGGCTATTACAGCTACAAGTGGGCGGAAGTGCTGTCGGCCGACGCCTACAGCGCCTTCGAAGAAGCCGCGGCCGCCGGCGGCAACGTGATCTCGATCGAAACCGGCCAGCGCTTCCAGAAGGAAATTCTGTCGGTCGGCGGTTCGCGTCCGGCCATCGAATCCTTCAAGGCCTTCCGCGGCCGTGAGCCAAGCATCGATGCCCTGCTGCGCCATAGCGGCATGGCCGCCTGACGCGATTCCGCATGCAGCAAGCCGGCAAGGTCCGGCGCCTGAATCCGCACTCGCCATGTGACAACATGCCGGGTTGCGCGATGCGGGCGCCGGACCTTGGCTTTTGATGCCCGCAGGAAATACGTTCCGCACGCTCCATACGCTCCCCGCGCCCGCCTCTCTGCCCTGACTGGTTTTCCTTTCCCCTGCAAATGTCTATACTGCCGCCATGACCCGTATCGACTTCCATAGCAATGTTCCGCAGAAACTGGCTTACGTCTGCCGCCTGGTGCGCAAGGCGCGCGGCGCGCAGAACCAGATTGTTCTGCGCGCCCGCGACCGCAACGAACTGGCGCAACTGGATCAGGCCTTGTGGACATTTTCCGAGCTGGACTTTCTGCCGCACGTGATCGCAGGCAGCCCGCAAGCGACACAGACGCCCATCATCCTGACCGCAGACGACGATGTCGAACTGCCGCATCATCAGGTGCTGATCAATCTCTCCGGACAGACGCCCGCGCACTTCGCGCGCTTTGAGCGCATGTTCGAAATCATTTCCGACGAGGAAGCCGACAAGGCCGCCGGCCGCGAACGTTATCGTTTCTACAAGGAACGCGGCTACCCGCTCAGTCACTTCGTCGCCAGTTGATCGCTCCTTATTTGTAGCCTGCCGGTCACCTGCTCATCGCGGCCCGCCTGCCATCAGGAAATCGCTCTCGCCGCCGTTCAGGGCGGCGCTCCCGGATAAGCGTAAGGAAAGCCTTCCATGAATCACGACGACAATATTCCGCTGCTGACCGAGATCATTCCGGCGACGCCTGAGGCTCAGGAACGACGGCAAGCACCGCACACCTCTCAGCCGACGCCCGATGTGAACGTCTACTCGGATATCCCCGCGCCCTTGCTGACGCCTTCCTCAGATCAGGCGCCACATCATTTTCAGTCGCCGCCTCAGCCACAGCCGCAGCAAGCACAACAGCCTCTGCCCTATTCCACACAGAATCGCTATGGCTGGCAGCAGCCGGCGCCGCTGCATTTCGAGCAACAGCATCAGCCGCCTGCCTATGCGCCTGAGCCGTGGCAACAGCCACAGAGCTTGCAATTCACCGATGAGCCGCCAATGCACACGGCGCAGACCTGGCAATCGTCTTTCAATGCGCCGAATATGCCGCCGGGCGTCTTGCCGTCTTTTCAGGACAACATCACCCAGCCAGCGCCTGCCCCGATTCCGCCCCAGCCTGACGCCGCACAGCTAGGCCAGATACAACAAGACATCCGGGAAAATGTATTGCAGAATCTGCTGACGCATGTCGATGGTGTGCTGCAGCAGCATTTTCAAGACCATATGGCGGTGGTTCTGGACAATATGGCCGATATTCTGACGCAGCGCATCAAGTTCAGCCTGCAGCAGGCGCTGGAAGAAAGCGTATCGCGCGCAGTGGCAGAAGAAATGGCGAAATTCGAATTTTCGAAAAAGTAAATTTTCTCGCCATTTATTTTTATTTTTAAAGCCTGGATCGACTCCATGGCGAATAAATAAAAATCCAGCCCCTGCGATTGAATACATAAAAAATCAGTAAGTTCTTACAATGCCATCCATTGACTAAGGAGATTCTGATGAAAGTGATCGTATTGGGGGCAGGCATCATCGGCACGGCTTCGGCGTGGTTCCTGCAGAAGGAAGGCTACGACGTCACCGTCATCGAACGGCAGCCTGGCGCAGCACAGGAAACCAGTTTCGCCAACGGTTGCCAGATCTCGGTCTCGCATGCCGAACCCTGGGCCAATCCGTCGGCGCCAATGAAGGTGCTGAAGTGGCTGGGCAAAGAAGACGCACCGCTGCTGTATCGTTTCCGTCCGGAATGGCTGCAATGGAAATGGGCAGTGCACTTCCTGCGTGAATGCACCGCCGCCCGCACCGATCAGAACATCCGCCAGATTGTGGCGCTGTGCGAATACAGCCGCCAGACCTTGCAAGCCGTGCGCGCCGAAACCGGGATTCAATACGATCACCTGACGCGCGGCATCCTGCATTTCTATACAGAGCAAAAAGAATTCGACGAATCGCTGCCCGCCGCCAAGCTGATGCGCGATCTCGGCTGTCCGCGCGACTCCATCGGCGCCGACGAAGTCATCCGCATCGAGCCGGCGCTGGCCAGCATCCGCCACAAGATCGTCGGCGGCGACTACACCGCCACCGATGAATCGGGCGACGTCTACAAACTGACCAGCGGTCTGGCGCAAAAGGCCGAACAAGGCGGCGCCAAGTTTCGCTACAGCACCACCATCACTCGTCTGATCACCGAAGGCGCCGGCGCCTCGGCACGCGTGACCGGCGTGGAAGTCATCAATCCGGACGGCCGCCATGAAGTCTTGCACGCAGACGCCTTCGTGGTCGCCATGGGCAGTTTCTCGCAACCGCTGGTCAAGCCTTTGGGCATCGATCTGCTGTTGTATCCGGGCAAGGGTTATTCGGCCACTTACAAGGTCACCAATCCGGATGCGGCACCCACCGTGTCGCTGACCGATGATGGCTACAAGCTGGTGGTGTCGCGTCTGGGCGATCGCCTGCGCGTGGCAGGCACCTGCGAACTGAACGGTTACGGCCGCGAACTGAACACCACGCGCTGTGAAGCGATCACGCGCCGTACCCGCGAACTGTTCCCGGACGGCTGCGATTACGAAAACCCGGTCTACTGGGCCGGCCTGCGCCCGCTGACGCCGTCCAACGTGCCTTACGTCGGCAAGACCAAGTTCGCCAATCTGTATCTGAATACCGGTCACGGCACGCTGGGCTGGACCATGGGCTGCGGTTCCGGCCGTGCGATTGCCGAGATCGTGGCCGGCCGTCAGCCGGAAATCGATTTCGCCTTCACCGGCCTGCCGCGCTGGGCGCAACGTCCGAACGTCGTCCAGCAGACGGCCTGATCGCCTGACAGGCTTCAAACCGGCTAGCAAAGCAAAGTCTTCACTGTGGTATTGGCAGGTCTTCCCGTTCGCGGGGGACCTGCTTTTTTATTGATTGAACGCAAACTGCGGTCCGGCGTCCTTACATTCCCTCACAAACGCTTGGTGTAGAATCCGGGGCAACGCCGGATCCGGCCACGGCCATGCCAACTATGGCCGCAGCGCCTGCGCAGGCCGCGCAGCTTGATTTACCGCGATCTGCCTCCATCTTGCAGCCATATGCATTTAACACGATCAGTCGCTGCAATACCGACATCATCATGAGGGTATCGAAATGAAATGGGTTGTTGTCGCCATTTATCTGTTTTCCATTTTATTCATCCACTTCCGCGGCCGCGTGCGGCTGCCGTTCCTGCGCCAGTTCTTTGATCACTCGTCGATCATGGCACCGATCAACCTCTTCATGTACGCCTTCTCCAAGGTGCCGTCGATTCCCTATCCTTCGCTCAAGGATTATCAGAATCTGAATCTGCTGGATGAAAACTGGCAAGTGATTCGAGGCGAAGCGCTGGCCTTGCAGAATCTGTCCAAGATCAAGGCAGCGGAAAAGAACGACGACGCCGGTTTCAACTCCTTCTTCAAGGCCGGCTGGAAGCGCTTCTATCTGAAGTGGTACAACGCCAGCCATCCTTCGGCCGAACAGTTCTGCCCCAAGACCGTGGAAATCCTGCGCCGCATTCCTTGCGTCAAGGCTGCCATGTTCGCGGAGCTGGCGCCGGGCGGCACGCTCAACCCGCACCGCGATCCCTACGCCGGTTCGCTGCGCTATCACCTGGGACTGGTCACGCCCAACAACGACAGCTGCTTTATCGAAGTCGACGGCCAGCGCTACAGCTGGCGCGACGGCGAAAGCGTGGTGTTCGACGAAACCTTCATCCACTGGGCGCAGAACGGCGCCGATACGAACCGTATCATTCTGTTCTGCGACATCGAGCGCCCGCTGCGTTATCGCTGGGCCGAAGCCATCAACCGCTGGCTGGGCCGCACCATGATGACGGCGGCCAGTTCGCCGAATGAAACCGGCGACCAGACCGGCCGCATCAACAAGCTGTTCCGCTTCGTCTGGCTGGCCGGACAATATCGCCGCAAGTTCAAGAACTGGAACCGCACTGCCTATAAGGTGACCAAGTTCGGTCTGATCATCGCCGTCGCGCTGCTGATCATTTACCTGTGAAATAAAACAGGGCCCGAGAAGAATTTCACTCGCTCGCCGCCCCTTCTTGCCTCACGATTACCTGAGCACTGCTCAGCCATTGTTCCACTCAAAATTGCCGGCCATGCGCCGGCATTTTTTTTCCAAACCGACCGGTACAAAATCTGCGTCAGGGCGGGCGCCAATTTTCCCCATGGGCATTCATTTCAAAGGTGTTTTTTTGTGCAGCGCTGCACAAATTTCTATAGCCGCAATCGTTCAAGCAAAGTGTCAAATCCCGGGGCGGAATTGCAGCTGCGAATAAAAAGCGGAAATAATTTCCACCTGGAAATTAAAGTCAAATTTTCGTACTGAATTTGCACAAAGTCCTTAACGCCCCTTGCGGCGAACGTGTAAAATCAATGCGCTTCCAGCTCAGTTTCATGGCGTGATTCTTGCATTAGTCCTCAGTACATTGCGTGAATGGTGGAGCATCAATTAGAGACCAACCAGACATAGAACAATGGGCTCATGCGGGAAATCGACGACCAGATGAAGAAACCACTTCTGAAACACTTGGTAGAGATCACTGCCCATCGGGAGCACTCCCGTCTGGCTGTGTCGGTTCTGTCCGCGTTGTATCAGCTGACCAATGTGCAGCGTATTCGCATGCTTGAACTGTTCAGCATGCGCGAGGAATACTACGTGCAGGAAAAGATGGTGATCACGGAAGGCGAGATCCACACCATCGATGAACATACCGCCGACGATCCCAAAGAACTGCTGAGCGCCTATCCTCCGATTCAGGAATGCATACGCTCGCACCTCAACGAATTCCTGGAAATTTCGCCCGAGGGCGTGCACATTCTGTGGCTGCCGGTCTGGCTGCACGGCAAGGTCAATTCCTGTGTTGAAATCCGCAGCGAACGCGCCTTCGACCAGCAGATGCTGGACGTCATCAGCGGCATTTTCCACGTTTTCTGCAATTACCAAAGCCTGCTCGATTACAGCGAGCGTGATGCGCTCACCGGCCTCTTCAATCGCAAGACCTTCGACGAGCAATTCACCAAGTATGCGTTCGCCATTGCGCCGCATGAATCGCATTCGCTGGACAAGGATGAGCGCCGCACCGAAGCCATCGACGAAGAGGTCAAAGGACACTGGCTGGCAGTGGTCGACATCGATCACTTCAAGCAGGTCAACGATCGTTATGGCCACCTGTACGGCGATGAAGTGCTGATTCTGATGGCCAATATCCTGCGCGCGTCTTTCCGCAGCCATGACCGCATCTTCCGTTTCGGCGGCGAGGAATTCGTGATCCTGCTGCGTGCGACCACACTCAGCGATGCCCGCAAGATCTTCGACCGCTTCCGCCAGAACGTGCAGGAATACGATTTCCCGCAGGTCGGCAACGTCACGGTCAGCCTCGGCTTCGTCGGTATCTCGCGCGAGACGCCGGTGGTGATTCTGGGGCACGCCGACCAGGCGCTCTACCACGCCAAAAATACCGGCCGCAACCGCATCTGCTTCTATGAAGAGCTGGTGGATTCGGGCGTCCTCAATTCGGGTATCACCACCAACGATACTGTCGAGTTCTTCTGAACGCGTAGCCTTTACCACCGCGTCACACTGAAACGAGGCCGTCGATTTCGACGGTTTTTTTTCGTCTGCAGGATGGGTGATGAGTGATCTTCAAGGAACGAAAAACACGGACTCACTCGCGTCTCCAGACTCATGCAATTGCAGCATAGTTAGCCCATTTTTATGTTTTAAAAGCATGAGACATCGCATCTGCCCTTCCGTATGATCGCTGCGTCCGAGAGTGCAAAAAGCACCCGGCCAGCCGCTTCGATCGCTTTATTCAACACGACAAGATCAGGGCGACGAAGCGGTTCATTCAGTCGCTTTTCTGTCCATAGTTCATCCAGGAGACCTTAGATGAAGCAGTACTTAAAACTCAAACAAATCAGTAGCGTGCTGTTGTTGTCGGCCGCCGTTTCCCTGTCCGCGCAAGCGCAGGACAAGAAGGCCAATGTGGTAGTGATCGGCACCGGCGGCACGATTGCCGGCGCCGGCGCCTCCAGCGTGAATACCGCAGCCTACCAGTCGGCGGTGGTGCCGGTGGACAAGATCATCGCGGCCGTGCCCGAGATCTCCAAGATCGCCAATGTGCGCGGCGAACAGATCTTCCAGATCGGCAGTGAAAGCTTCAACGACGAGCGCCTGCTGAAACTGGGCAAGCGCGTCTCCGAGCTGCTCAAGCAGAGTGACGTCGACGGCATCGTGATCACCCACGGCACCGACACCATCGAAGAGACCGCCTACTTTCTCAACCTGACCCTGAAGAGCGACAAGCCAGTCGTAGTCGTCGGCTCCATGCGTCCGGGTACGGCGCTGGGCGCGGACGGTGCGCTGAACCTGTATGACGCGGTGCTGGTTGCCTCCAGCAAGGACGCTGCAGGCAAGGGCACGCTGGTGGTGATGAACGACGAAATCCATTCAGGCCGCGACGTCACCAAGACCAACTCCTTCAAGGTAGAAACCTTCCGCTCGCCATACGGCCCGCTGGGCTATGTGGTGGAAGGCAAGCTGATGTTCTACCGCCTGCCGGCACGCCCGCACACCACCCAGACCGAGTTCGACATCGATCAGATCAACAGCCTGCCGCGCGTGGACATCGCCTACAACTACGGCAACGTCAGCCGCGCTGCATATGACGCCTTCGTCACTGCCGGCGCCAAGGCCATCATCCATGACGGCACCGGCAACGGCAGCGTCGCCGAACAGATCGTGCCGGTGCTGCAGGAAGTGCGCAGCAAGGGCCTGCAAGTGGTGCGCGCAACACGCACCGGCTCGGGCGTGGTGATCCGCAACGGCGAACAGAACGACGACAAGTTCGACTGGGTCGTGACCGACGATCAGAATCCGCAAAAGGCGCGCATCCTGACCGCGCTGGCGCTGACCAAGACCAACGACAGCAAGGAACTGCAGAAGATTCTGTGGAAGTATTGATGTCTTTTGCCCTGCCGCAGACATCTTGCGGCGGGCAACCGGCTCCTTGAGCATCGATGCCGTTCAGCCAGCGCTGAGCGGCATTTTTTATTGCGCTCGCCTGTTGCGTCGCTCCAGGACGTTTTTGACGTTTGCTCCGCGCCTTGCAGAGATCGGACGTCATACGCGATGTTGCGATGCATGGTATAAATATGGGGTGGCATCCGCCCGTCATGCACCGTCAAGGACGTCACGCAGCCAGCAAGTTTTTCCGCATAGCCGCCACGTCATCATAAAAACATGTTCACCCGCTCCGCACTTTGTATCTGCCGGATGCGGCTTCCCTTCCAACCCAGTCAAGCGAGGTAATTCTTATGTACAAGGACGTTCAACTATTCATCGATGGCCGCTGGACCCAGAGCGTTTCGGATCGCACCATCCAGGTAATCAATCCTGCCACGGAAGAGGTGATCGGCAAGATCGCCCACGCCAACAAGGAAGATATGGACGCGGCGCTGGCCGCAGCACAAAAGGGTTTCGAAGTATGGCGCAACATCTCCGCCTTCGAACGCTCGAAGATCATGCGCAAGGCAGCCAATCTGCTGCGTGAGCGCGCCGATGAAATCGCGCAACTGATGACTCTGGAACAAGGCAAGCCGCTGGCCGAAGCCAAGATGGAAACCCTGGGATCCGCCGACACCATCGACTGGTTCGCCGAAGAAGCCCGCCGCACCTACGGCCGTCTGGTGCCGTCGCGCGTGCCCGGTGCGTATCAGATGGTGATCAAGGAGCCAGTCGGCCCGGTCGCAGCCTTTACGCCATGGAATTTCCCGATCAATCAGGTGGTGCGCAAGATGTCCGCCGCGCTGGCGGCCGGCTGTTCCATCATCGTCAAGGCGCCGGAAGAAACTCCGGCTTCCCCGGCTGAACTGGTGCGCGCTTATGCCGATGCAGGTGTCCCGGCCGGCGTGATCAATCTGCTGTACGGTGTGCCGTCGGAAATCTCCGAATACCTGATCCCGCATCCGACCATCAAGAAGATTTCCTTCACCGGCTCGACCCCGATCGGCAAGCAACTGGCAGCACTGGCCGGCCAGCACATGAAGCGCGCCACCATGGAACTGGGCGGTCACGCTCCGGCCATCATTTTCGACGATGCCGACATCGACGCGGCAGTCAAGAACCTGGCCGGCGCCAAGTTCCGCAACGCCGGCCAGGTCTGCGTGGCGCCGACCCGCTTCCTGGTGCAAAAGAACGTGTTCAACGCCTTCGTCGAGAAGTTCGTCGCCTTCGCCGAACAACTGAAGGTCGGCAACGGCATGGAAAGCGGCACCACCATGGGCCCGGTGGCCAACAAGCGCCGTATCCCGGCACTGGAGGCGCTGATCGACGATGCCGTCTCGCAAGGCGCGCAACTGCGCACCGGCGGCAAGCGCATCGGCGACAAGGGCTACTTCTTCCAGCCAACCGTGCTGACCAACGTCCCGCTGACGGCCCGCGCGATGAACGAAGAACCGTTCGGCCCGCTGGCGCTGATCAACTCCTTCGACACGCTGGAAGAAGCCATCACCGAAGCCAACCGCCTGCCGTTCGGCCTTGCCGCCTACGCCTTCGCCAAATCGGCCCAGGTCAAGCACGCGCTGGCATCACGCGTGGAAAGCGGCATGATCACCATGAACCACATGGGCCTGGCCATTCCTGAAGTCCCGTTCGGCGGCATCAAGGACAGCGGCTACGGCTCGGAAGGCGGCACCGAAGCGATCGAAGCCTACGTCAACACCAAGTTCGTCTCGCAACTGGATGTGTAATCGTCAGACCTGACTGAAGCAGCGCAGGACTGGCTACTTCATGAATAAAAACGGCGAACCGGAAATCGGTTCGCCGTTTTTGTTTTGGGGCGCGATCTGAAGCGGGTGACAAAAGAACCCGAGGCCGAAGGCGAGGCGGCTAAAAGAATTCCCCGTGGGGACGCAGCCGGTGATGTGGTGCAGAAAATGGATCAGAAGTGAAACTTGTCTGAGCGCAGCGAGTTTGTTTCACTTCCCATTTTTTGCGCCACAGCACCGGGAATCCGCAGCCCCTGGGGTCGCCTTCTTTTGCTGACTTTTCTTGGCGAAGCAAGAAAAGTGAGTAGCTGCCGGGCTACCCCCGGCGCTCCCCTCAGCCCGAAGAAAAAGCGGAATCGATCAGCGCAAGCAAGGCGTCAAGAGCAAACTACGCCCAAACCTCACTCCTCAGCAGAAGGCGGCACCAGAATATCCCGGCTCCCATTGCGCGACATGGCCGACAACACCCCCGCCGTCTCCATCTGCTCCACCAGCCGAGCCGCCCGGTTATAGCCGATACGGAACTGCCGCTGCACCGAAGAAATCGACGCCCTCCGGCTGCGCAGCACAAACGCCACCGCCTCATCGTAAAGCGGATCGGATTCGGCATCCGGCACCTCGTTGCCGAACATATCCGCCTGCACCTCCTCGGCTTGCGGCGGCGCCAGAATCGCCTCTTCATACTGCGGTTCGCCAAAGGACTTCAGATATTCCACAACCCTATGCACTTCTTCATCGGATACAAAGGCGCCATGGACACGCTGCGGATAACCCGAGCCCGGCGGCAGGAACAACATGTCGCCGTGCCCCAGCAAAGACTCTGCGCCCATCTGGTCGAGCACCGTGCGCGAATCGATCTTGGAGGACACCTGGAACGCCACACGCGTCGGAATATTGGCCTTGATCAGACCGGTAATCACATCCACCGAAGGACGCTGCGTTGCCAGGATCAGATGAATGCCGGCGGCGCGCGCCTTTTGCGCCAGACGCGCAATCAACTCTTCCACCTTCTTGCCGACCACCATCATCAGGTCGGCCAGCTCGTCGATCACGATCACAATGGCCGGCAGTTTTTCCAGCGGCTCGGGTGCGTCCGGCGTCAGGCTGAACGGGTTGCCGATCTTTTCGCCGCGCGCGTGGGCTTCGTCCAGTTTCTGATTGAATCCGGCCAGATTACGCACGCCCAGTTTGGACATTTTCTTGTAGCGGCGCTCCATCTCTTCCACCGCCCAGTTGAGCGCATGCGCGGCTTCGCGCATGTCGGTCACCACCGGCGCCAGTAGATGCGGGATGCCTTCATAGATCGACAATTCCAGCATCTTGGGATCAATCATGATCATGCGCACTTCGTCCGGCGTGGCCTTGTACAGCAGCGAAAGAATCATGGCGTTGATCGCCACCGACTTGCCGGAGCCGGTAGTGCCGGCCACCAGCATGTGCGGCGCACGCGCCAGATCGGTCACCACCGGCACGCCGGTGATGTCCTTGCCCATCGCCAGCGTCAGCAGCGAAGACGATTTGCGATAAGCCTCGGACTGCACGATCTCGGCCAGCCTGATCATCTGCCGTTTGGCGTTCGGCAACTCCAGTCCCATGCAGGTCTTGCCGGGAATGGTCTCGACCACCCGGATCGAAGTCAGGCCCAGCGCGCGTGACAGATCCTTCATCAGATTGACGATCTGCGCACCGCGCACACCCTGCGCCGGCTCGACTTCAAAGCGCGTAATCACAGGGCCTGCATCGGCGCCAAGCACCGTGACGGGCACCTTGAATTCCTTCAGGCGCTGTTCGATCAGACGACCGGTTTCATTGAGCTGTTCAGCATCGATTTCCACTTTGGTTTCATGCGCCTGATCCAGTAAGTCCAGGGCCGGCAAGGGAATTTCGGGACGCGGCTCGGCTGGCTCGATGTCCTCGGGCGGCACGCTCTGCACTTCAGGCGCCGGAGTGGTGACCTGGCGGACGAAGAAAGAATTGCCGGGTGCCGCCGCTTCAGCAGGTAAAACCACGGGCGCGGATGCGGCGGGTGCAATAAGGTCTTCCGGCTCGTCATCCCAGAACAGCGTCGGCGTCTCAGGGATGCCCGCTGCGATCTTTACTGGTGTCGGCACAGGTGCTGCAGGTACAACAGGTATGACAGGCGCCGCTATCTGTGATGCAGCGGCATGCTGCGTGAACACCGGTATTTGAATTTCCTTTACGGTCACTGCCGGCGCCGGCAGTTCGGGCTCGGGCGCGACTTCCTGCACCGGCGGCAACGCGACGCTCAATGTCGGCTGCGCCGGGTCCTGGCTCGGCGGCGCATCTGGTGACGTCGTCGCAATCAAATCCGCCTGCGCAACCTGAGGAGCGGGAAGAAGCGCCTCATCTTGCAGCATGCTCATCTGCGCTGTCCCGGGCTCTGTCGCGGCGTGCTCGGCGGTCGGTGTCATTATCGGCGGAATAGCTTCTTCAGCAGCAGGCAGTGCCGGTGTCTCGATGGCGGGCGCAGATTCCACAATCTGCGGCTGCACCAAGGGAAGCGCGGCTGGAATGTGCGGAACGACTTCGACAGCCGTCGCAGGAGGTGTCGCCGGAGATACCGCAGGCGCATGCACAAGCGGGGCCGCCGCAGCCTGCTCGCGCTCCGCCGCTTCCTGCAGCGAACGCATCAGGCGCGTAGGCACCACTTCAGCGGGTTCACTCGGCAGGCGTTTCGCTTCGCCGGCTTTGGCCGCGCGGCCCACGCTGCTGATACGAATGCTGCGCGTGGAGCCGATGGCATGCGGCACCGCCGGGTTGCCGCTGGCCGATGCGGATGGCTGAGCAGCAAAACCCGGCGGCGTGATGGATGTTGCCGATGCAGAAGAAGACAAGCCCGCCGCAGTGCCAGCAGCTGCGCCGCTTGCTGCGCCGCCGCGCGCCAGCATGGCTTCAGTCGGACGCAGCGCTTCGAAAGCAGCCCACTCGGATTCGGGACGTGCCGTTTTGTCGGCGCCGGTCTTGCTCAGGCTGGGCGGTAATGGCCGCGCAGGGGCTCGCATGTCACGCCCCTTGGGCGCCTGCTTGCCGCCATTAAGAGAATTCAGCGGCAAGGGCCAGACATCGCTGCGGCCACCGCCCTCGCGCATGCGCTCGACCGGACTTGGAAAGCGCTCGGAACGTTCAGCGGCATTCGCCTGGCCCGGTGCTGCGCCCGGCTGCCGTGTATTCAAAGCACGTGGCGGCGCAGTGGATATCGTGGAGGTGGCCGATGTCGTTGATGCCGTCGCAGGGCGCGGCGGGATTGGCCTCGCCTGCACCGGCGTAGCGCCCGCGGCAGCATTCTTGAGGCGTATGCTTTCAATACTGCCGCGCCGTACGAGGTCGCCGGTCGAAGAGGGATTCAAGGACTGCGCAGCAATGCGTTCGTCGGTGGCCACAGCGCCACGTTCTCCGCGTCCCAGCAATACGCCCAGCATCCATTTCAGACCGAGCGCGGCCAGTGCGAACAACACGATCACCGAAATCGCCTTGCCCATCATGCCCGCCATGCTTTGCGCCAGCGCTGCACCGAGCACGTCGGCAGCAGGAGCCGTATCCGCGCTGTCGTCGGTATCGCTTTGCGCACGCACCATGGATTCGATGGCGCAGCTCGATGCCAATACCATCAAGGTGCCGAGCCAGAGACGGATGGAGCCGCGTCCGCCGAGTATGGATTTGCGAGTCAGCGCTGCCAGCGCCGACCTCAACAGCAGCGGCACTATCCACAGTACCGACCAGCCAAACCATTTGATGAAGATCATGCTATTCCCGAAAACTTGAAACGGCGCTGCCCGGCCTACCCGGCATGCTGCTCTCTGCGGTCCAATGCGGCGCAGAAAGATGAGACGGCAGCGCCGACTTGATTACTTGTTCAAACTAATGAGCCGTCTTCGCGTTTCTCAATTGCTGACGCCGTGCCGGCGTAACAAGGAGCTTGATGTCGCGGACTCAATACAGCGGACTCAATACAGCGAGGCCTGCATTTCTGCAAGGCAAGGATTCTAACCGATCAGGCCAGCCACCCCGCCGCCCTTGGCCCCGCCCCGCAAACTCAGTGCTCCTTGCGGTGACAATGGCAGCCGGTGACGTGATCGTTGACCATGCCTATGCCCTGCATGTAGGCATACATGATGGTGGAGCCGACAAACTTGAAACCGCGCTTGAGCATGTCCTTTGCCAGTTGATTCGACAAGGGTGTCTTGGCGGGACATTCACCAAGGTCGGTCCACTTGTTGTGGATCGGCTCGCCATCCACATAAGCCCAGAGGAAAGGATCGAGGCCGCCGACTTCATCACGCAGACGCAGATAGCTCTGCGCGTTGGTGATGGTGGCCTCCACCTTGAGGCGATTGCGGATGATGCCAGGATTGGACAGCAATTCCGCCACCTTGCGCGTATCGTAGCCGGCGATTTTTTCGACATTCCACTGATCGAAAGCGGCGCGATAGGTCTCGCGCTTGTTGAGCACCGTTTCCCAGCTCAGCCCGGCTTGCGCGCCTTCCAGATTGAGCATTTCGAACAGGCGGGTTTCGTCGTGGCAAGGCACGCCCCATTCTTTATCGTGATACTCGACATACAGCGGATTATTCAGATTGACCCAGGCACAGCGTGTCGTCATGTTTCCCTCATTCATTTTTTATCAGACGGGCCATAAAGGCGCTTCGTCCATCAGCGCGATCTGCTCGCGCAACTCCAGAATCCGGTCTTGCCAATAGCGCTGCGTGTTGAACCACGGGAAGGCCGCCGGAAAAGCCGGATCGGCCCAGCGCCGCGCCAGCCATGCCGCGTAGTGAATCAGGCGCAGCGTGCGCAGGGCTTCGATCAGATACAGCTCGCGCGCATCGAAATCGCAAAAGCTTTCGTAGCCGGCCAGCAAATCGGCCAACTGGCGTTGCATGTCATTGCGCTCGCCGGACAACAGCATCCACAGATCCTGAATCGCCGGTCCGCTGCGGCTGTCGTCGAAGTCGACGAAATGCGGGCCGGCATCGGTCCACAACACATTGCCGACATGGCAATCGCCATGCAGGCGCAGATTGCGCACGGCGCCGGCGCGGTCGTAGCTGCGCCGCACGCCGTCGAGCGCCTGCGCGACCGTGGTTTTATAGGAAGCCAGCAGATCCATGGGAATGAAATCATGCGCCAGCAGATAGTCGCGCGGCTCTTCGCCGAAGGTGAAAATGTCCAGCGCCGGACGCTTGACGTAAGGCTGCTGCATGCCGACCGCATGAATGCGGCCGATGAAGCGCCCCATCCACTCCAGCGTGTCGGGGTTATCGAGTTCAGGCGCGCGGCCGCCGTGGCGCGCGAAGGCGGCAAAGCGGAATCCCTGAAATTCCTGCAGAGTGAGTCCCTGCTCCAGTTGCATGGCCGGCACCACCGGAATTTCTTGCGCCACCAGTTGTGCGACGAAAGCGTGCTCTTCCAGAATCGCCTCATCGCTCCAGCGCAGCGGCCGGTAGAACTTGGCGACCAGCGGCGGCCCCTCTTCCATGCCGACCTGGTAGACCCGGTTTTCATAGCTGTTGAGCGCCAGCAGGCGGCCATCGCCACGCAGGCCGACGCTATCCAGCGCGTCCAGCACCATGTCGGGCGACAACGATGCAAAAGAAGTTACGGGCTCGGTATTTGTCATGCGCGTATTGTACGTGCTGCGGGTGCAGCATCGTTATGCCATCCTTGCGATAAAGCCTGGCCGGCGGCGCGCATCGCAGCCAGCGTAAAGAAAAGCTGACGAAACAACAATGCTCGCCTCCACCGTCGAATGCAATTACACTGCGGGTTTTACGCAGCCCCCATTGAAACGGAATCACCATGCACCTCGATCAGCCCCTGTCCGATGAAGAGTTCGACGAACTCGACGATTTCCTTTTGTCCGATCGCTGCGCCGACGATGTGATGACTATGGATACCCTGCACGGTTATCTGACGGCGCTGACGATCGGTCCGCAGGAAGTCCTGATGGCCGAATGGCTGCCGCGCGTCTGGGGCAGCCAGCCGGAAGACACGCCCAAGTTCAAGTCGGGCAAGGAAGCCGAGCGCATCACCAGCCTGATTGCGCGCTCCCTGAACGAAATCGCGATCACCTTCGAGGTGGCGCCCAAGGAATACGAACCGCTGTTCTGCGAACGTGAACATGAAGGCAAGCCGCTGCTGGATGCGGAAGCCTGGGCCTGGGGTTTCTGGGAAGGCATACAACTGCGCCAGGCCGAATGGGAAGAGATTTTCCACTCCGACCTCGGCCCGCTGCTGCGCCCTATCTATCTGCTCGGTTCGGATGAGCTGGAAGAAGAAGAAACCAAGCTCATCGATACCCCGATCAAGACCCACAAGCTGGCGGTGGAAATCGAATCGGCGATTCCGCATATCTTTCGCTACTGGCAGCCCAAGCGCAAATCGGCGGTGGAAACCGTCAAGCGCGCGGCGCCCAAGGTCGGCCGCAACGATCCCTGCCCGTGCGGCAGCGGCAAGAAGTACAAGAGCTGCTGCGGACGCGAAGGCGAGGATTGAGTCTGGTTCATATCCGGAGGCATCCCGCTTGGCGGGGAGACAAGCTGTAAGGATCTGCTTGCTGCCGTGACAAAAAAACAGCGTGAGGGAAGCAAATCCCCCACGCTGTTTTTCATTTGCAGCAAGCCGCGCGGCGCGGCATGAAACCAGGCGACCTATTCCTTGATGAAATGCTGGCGGTAGTATTTCAGCTCATCAATGGATTCGATGATGTCGGCCAGAGCGGTGTGCATCTGGTGCTTCTTGAAACCGCTGGCGATTTCAGGCTTCCAGCGCTTGCACAGCTCCTTCAGGGTCGACACGTCCAGATTGCGGTAGTGGAAGAAAGCTTCCAGCTTCGGCATGCCGCGCGCCATGAAGCGGCGATCCTGGCAGATCGAATTGCCGCACATCGGCGACTTGCCGGCCGGCACATATTTCTTCAGGAATTCGACCAGCACGGCTTCTGCCTCTGCTTCGGTCACGGTCGACGCCTTGACCCGTTCGATCAGGCCGGAACGGCCGTGGGTGCCCTTGTTCCAGGCATCCATGCCGTCCAGCACTTCGTCGGCCTGGTGAATCGCCAGCACCGGACCTTCGCCGATGATGTTGAGTTCGGAATCGGTCACCACCACGGCGACTTCGATGATGCGGTCGTTGTCCGGATCGAGGCCGGTCATTTCCATGTCCAGCCAGACCAGATTGAATTCATTGGTGCGCGCCGGAACGCTTGGGGTAGGTGCTGCGGCGTGGGCGCCGGTGGCTTGTGACATAATTCTTCCTTATTGATGAAATGGGTTTTGTCCCCCATTTACTGATGACTGGTTTTCTGTGCAGGGATTCGATGCGGATCCGGCGTGGAACCAAATCCTGATCCGGTTGGGAGATACCCTCCGGCAACTTTAAACATTCCGGTGATCAAGCCGCTGCAAAGCCCGGCTTCGCGCACTCAGCCTTACGGCACCGGACATCGATCAGGCGCCATTTTCTCACAGGGAAAGCATGTCTTCACTTACGTTTTCAGTTTTGTTCGTCGGTTTCCTGGCCTTAAGCGTGCTGGTGCGCTTCTGGCTGGCATCGCGCCATATCCGCCATGTGCTGCAACATCGCAGCGCAGTACCGCCGGAATTCGCTGAAAAAATTCCGCTGGCGGCGCATCAGAAAGCCGCCGATTACACCGTGGCGCGCACCAAGTTCAGTCTGATCACGCTGGTGGTCAACTGCGCCGTGCTGATCGGCTTTACGCTGCTGGGCGGCCTGCAATGGTTGTCCGGGACGATCCTGCAATGGACCGGCGGCCCCGACATGTGGTATCAGATCGGCCTGATCGTGGCCTTCGCCATGATCTCCGGCCTGATCGATCTGCCTTTCGACTATTACCGCCAGTTCCGCCTCGAAAGCTATTTCGGCTTCAACAAGATGACGCGCAAGCTGTTCTTCAGCGATGCCATCAAGCAGAGTCTGGTGGGCGCGGTCATCGGTCTGCCGCTGCTGTGGGTAATCCTGATGCTGATGGAAAAATCCGGCGCCTTCTGGTGGTTCTACGCCTGGCTGGTGTTCAGCGGTTTTCAATTGCTGATGCTGGTGCTGTATCCGAGCGTGATCGCCCCGCTGTTCAACAAGTTCACCGCGCTGGAAGACGATAGCCTGCGCAGCCGCATCGAAAATCTGATGAAGCGCGTCGGCTTTGCCTCCAAGGGCCTGTTCGTGATGGACGGCTCCAAGCGCAGCGCGCACGGCAATGCTTATTTTTCCGGCTTTGGCTCGGGCAAGCGCATCGTGTTTTTCGACACCTTGCTGGCGCGTCTGGCGCCGCATGAAATCGAAGCGGTGCTGGCGCATGAGCTCGGCCACTTCAAGCTCAAGCACATCGTCAAGCGCGTGAGCGTGATGTTTGCCGTCTCGCTGGGCTTTCTGGCGCTGCTAGGCTATCTCAAAGGGCAGGTCTGGTTTTACACCGGCCTCGGCGTCAATCCGCTGCTGTTCGGCAGCAACAATGCGATGGCGCTGATCCTGTTCATGCTGGCGCTGCCGATCTTCACCTTCCTGCTCGGCCCGCTGTCTTCACTGACTTCGCGCAAGCATGAGTTCGAAGCCGATGCCTTTGCCGCGCAGCACACCAACGCCCAGGATCTGGTCTCGGCGCTGGTCAAGCTGTATGAAGACAACGCCTCTACGCTGACCCCCGATCCGCTGCATTCGGCCTTTTACGATTCGCATCCGCCGGCCACGCTGCGCATCGGTCGCCTGACGGCGGCGTACGGAAATACGGGCAATGTCGGCAATGTGGCCGCTGCGGGCAGCGCGCACTGAATCGGCTCACCTTATTTGCACCTTTATTTGCTCCTTATTCATCACACAGAAAGAAGCTGAACCCGGCGCCGGCATCGGAGTCCACCCAGAACCCTGTTCGCGACGGGCTTCCGATAACTGAACCGAGGAGATCAACATGACATCATCCGCAACCGAACTGGCGACCCGCCACTGCACCAACCAGACCGAAGCGCTGGGCGACGCCGATATCAAGCACTATCTGGCAACTGTCGAGGGCTGGAAAATCGACGGCGGCAAGATCGCCAAGAGCTACGACTTCAAGAACTACTATGAAACCCTGGCCTTCGTGAATGCCGTCGCCTACATCTTCCACGCCGAAGATCACCACCCCGATCTGGCCGTGAGTTACAACCGCTGCGGCGTGCGTTTCGATACGCACAGCGTCAACGGCGGCAAGGGTGGGCTGTCGATCAACGACTTCATCTGCGCGGCCAAGGTCGACGCCGTATTCGCGCAGCGATCGGCCTGAGCATGGGCGGCCGCAAGTCTCAAGAAAAAAATAGCAAGGACGCCTCAGCGGCACTGGAATCCGGCACAGTGATTGCCGCGCACGGCCGCCATTATCTGGTGCAGGCCGGCGAACAGAAACTGCAATGCGTCACACGCGGCAAGAAGAGCGATGTCGCCGTCGGCGACCTGATCCGTTTCAAGCGCACCTCGCCGAATCAGGGCGTGGTGGAAACCATCGATGAGCGCAAGACGCTGCTGTATCGCTCGGACCAATACAAGTCCAAGCTGCTGGCCGCCAATGTCACGCAACTGTTCATCGTGGTCGCCACCGAACCGGGCTTCACCGACGATCTGGTGTCGCGCGCGCTGGTGGCCGCCGAATCGGCCGGCGTCAGCGCCCACCTGATCCTGAACAAGACCGACATCGTCGAAGCCTTGCCGAAGACGCGCGAGCGCCTGCAGGTTTACGCCCGCCTCGGCTATCCGATTCATGAAGTATCGGCGCGTGCCGAGCCCGAGCAAACGCGTGCCGCCTTCATGCCCTTGCTGGAAGGACAGAACACTATCCTGATCGGCCAGTCCGGCATGGGCAAATCGTCGCTGATCAATCTGATCATTCCCGACGCCGACATCGCCGTACGCGAAATCTCGGCCGCGCTGGACACCGGCAAGCACACCACCACCTTCACCCGTCTGTACCAGATGGATGAAAACACCGCCATCATCGACTCGCCGGGCTTCCAGGAATTCGGCCTCTACCAGCTCAGCGAAGGCATGCTGGAACGCGCCTTCCGCGAGTTTGCGCCTTACCTCGGCCACTGCAAGTTCTACAACTGCCACCACCTGACCGAGCCTTCCTGTGCCGTGCTGGAAGCCGTGAAAAGCGGCGAGATCGCGACCATGCGGCATCAGTTGTATGCGCAGTTGCTGCATGAGTCTTCGCAGAAGTTGTATTGATATTCTTTCGATGCAACGTCAGCATCAGACAATATAAAAAGCCATCCTCAAGGATGGCTTTTTTTGCGCTCAATCAGCTCATCAGAATTTGTAAGCTGCAGTCAGCGTCAGCGCCCTCGGTGAACCGGGCATGATCTGCGCGGCGCCGGTAGAACTCACGTAGTAACTCCGATTGGCGAGATTGGTGGCTGCCAGGGTGATTTCAGTCTGACGGGTGCGATAGCCGATCTTCCCATCCCAGCGCGTATAAGAAGGCAGCTCCAGCAGATTGTCGCGATCGGCGTAGCGCGAGCCTTCATACACCAGACCGGTTTCGGCAAAGAAGCCATGCGCGGGTGCGTAGGAAATGAACACACTGCCGTTGGTGGACGACACGCCGCTTGAGCGCTTGCCGGTGAATTGACGCTCTGCCTCAAGCACCCTGGCGTTCTGACGGCTCACGCCGCTGCGAATGAACCAGTCGCGCGCCAGCTCGCCATTGACGCTCAGTTCCACACCGCGATTACGCTCCAGCCCGGTCAGATAAAAAATGCCGGGACGTACCGGATCGGCCACTGCGCGGTTATACAAATCAAGCTGAAACCAGGAAAGCGTTGTACTGATTCTGCGATGCATCCAATCGCTCTTGAGCCCGACCTCATATTGCCGGCTGTACTGCGGGCCGACATCATTGACGTTGCCTTGTGCATTGGGCGTGATACCGATGGTGTCACCGCCGACCGGGGCGAAATTCTTGCTATACGAAGCGTAGAGACTATGGTCGGCGACAGGCGACCAGACTGTACCGATGCGCGGGCTCAACACCGATGATGAACGCCGGGAACGCAGATTGCGCAGCTGATTGGTGGAGTCAACCTCAAAGCGCTCCCAGCGCAAACCTGCCAGGACTTTCCACTGCCCGCCAAGATCGATCTGATCCTGCGCGTAGAGCGCATAGCCGCTGGCCCGATGGTAGTTCATCATGAACGGCGTCAATGCCGAGCTGCGATTGGCGTAATTGTCCGGCCGGGTGATGGACACCGGCGGCGCAGTTGCCGACCACAAGCGCGGCTCGCGCTTCTGCCAGCTGTATTCCGTGCCGAGCAGCACTTGATGAGCGATCGGCCCTGTGCTCAGCTTGCCGCTCAACTCCAGATTGGTCTGCACATTACGCTGCTGTAAATCCTGCACATAGCGGGCGCGTTGCACGCGGTTGTAGTCGCGCGGTGTGGTGACGAAACTTTGCGTGACATAGGTGTTGTCGAAATTACTGTTCAGATCGAGCATGCTCAGCATATGACGCAATTGCCAGTCAGGATTGATCCTGTGGGTCAAGGTCGAGCGCAGATTGAGATTGGTGTCGCGAATGAAATCACGCCCTGCCGCACCGAAGAATTTTTCTTGCGAAGCCGGTGGCAGGGTGTAACTGACCGGCTGCCCGCTGCGATTCACCGCGCTCACTCTGGCCGGCATGCCGCGATCCGGAATACGCTCGAATTCATTGTATTCAGCCTGCAGCAGCCAGGTGTTCTGAGCGTCTTCCCACTTCAGCGAAGGCGCGAAATACTGACGTGTGCTGTCGACCTGTTGACGGAAGCTGTCTGCGCGCTCACGCCCCGCGTTGATACGCATGCTCCATTGATCGGACAAGGGTCGGTTGATATCGACAGCCGCCCCGATAACGCCGTAGCTGCCCCAGGTTCCCGAGATGCTGCTATGCGCATCGGGCGTCGGCTGCTTGCTGATGCGATTGATCACTCCGCCGCCGCTGCCTCGCCCATACAAAACGGCTGCCGGCCCTTTGAGCACCTCTATGCGCTCGATATTGCCGAGGCTGCGCACGTATTGCGCGTCGTCCCGCATGCCGTCCAGCAAGAGATCGCCGGCGCTGGAAAAACCGCGGATCCTGAACGAGTCGAAGCGCGTGTCGGATACATTCGAAATTCCTGGCGTGCCGGACAAGGCGCTGGCCAGATCGCGCCCGCCGTAGGAAGCGACTTGCTCCACGCTGATGCTATTGACGGTCTGCGGCACCTCGCGCGGATCGGTGTCGGTACGGGTTGCCGTACTTCCTTTCGGAGCACGCGGATCATAATGACTGCGCTCGCTGCGTACTTCGATCGATGGCAGGTCGCGGGTTTCGGCAGTGTCTGCTGCGCTGGCCGTGGCGCTGGAAAAGCCTGCGAAAACCGAGAGCATGGCCAATGACAATGTCTTCAGGCGCAATGGCCTGCGTGGAGGTGTAAGCATGATGGAAACGGACTCGCCCCTGTATTGTTGATTGAGAAAAGAGGCGCCATTCTAGGTTTACAAATGACAATAATTCTCATCCAAAATCTGGGGCCGGCAGATACAGGGAAACAATCGCGGAACGTCAATTCGCCACTGAATGAAAGACGACCAAAGCATTGAATATCTTCTTTTAGTTATCTTTATTGCATGATTTTCAACGAAGAAATCGCGTGCGGACATGACCGCAGGAAAACCGCTGCGCCTGAAAAATTCGCGCACGGCGGGGAAGAGGAAAAATCTGAAAACGTGGTGAGAATATGGAGCGACGCGGGCTTGATGCAGACTCAGTTCAGCCTTGATGCAGGCTTAATGCAGGCTCGACGCCGACATTTCCCCTGAGCAATAGAGCCGGGTATCTTTTTAAGCCAAATCCCTTATAATCTATGAGTTCAAGCACACAGCGACAGGCAATCGGCGGCAGGCGCCACACCGGCCGCCGTTTTTATTTATGGCAATCAAACACTACCTCCAGTTTTCCGACTTTACGCTTGATGAATACGAGTACGTCATCGAACGCTCTCGTGTGATCAAACGTAAGTTCAAGAATTACGAACCCCATCATTCGCTGGCCGATCGCACGCTGGTGATGGTGTTTGAAAAAAACTCCACACGCACCCGCCTCTCGTTCGAGGCCGGCATGCATCAGATGGGTGGCGCCGCCATTTATCTGAATACGCGCGACAGCCAGCTCGGCCGCGGCGAACCGGTGGAAGATGCAGCGCAGGTGATGTCGCGCATGTGCGACGTGATCATGATCCGCACCTTCGGCCAGGACATCATCGAGCGCTTTGCGGCTTACTCGCGCGTGCCGGTGATCAACGGCCTGACCAACGAACAGCATCCCTGCCAGGTACTGGCCGATGTCTTCACCTATATCGAGCAACGCGGTTCCATCCAGGGCAAGACCGTGGCCTGGATCGGCGACGCCAACAACATGCTGTATTCGTGGCTGCAGGCGGCGCAGGTGTTCGGCTTCCATGTGAACGTGTCGACTCCGAAGGGTTACGACATCGACCCTGCGCAAGTCGCACCGGGCAACAAGAATTACACCTTCTACAGCAATCCTGCCGATGCCTGCCAGGACACCGATCTGGTCACCACCGACGTGTGGACCAGCATGGGTTTTGAAGATGAAAACGCCGCGCGTCTGAAAGCCTTCGACGGCTGGATCGTCGATCAGGCCAAGATGGCGCGCGCCAAGCCTGATGCCTTGTTCATGCACTGCCTGCCGGCTCACCGTGGCGAAGAAGTCGCCGCCGAGGTGATCGACGGCCCGCAATCGGTAGTGTGGGACGAAGCCGAAAACCGTCTGCACGTGCAAAAGGCGCTGCTCGAATATCTGGTGTGCGGCAAGATCGTCTGAGGACGACGCGCTCTCACCTCTCCCGTTAAAGTTACAACAACCTCATCTCGGTAAGATCATGTCCAACATCCTGCAATCCGTTCCGGTCAATGAAAAAGTCGGCATCGCCTTCTCCGGCGGCCTCGATACCAGCGCTGCGCTGACCTGGATGCGCCAAAAGGGCGCCATCCCTTACGCCTACACGGCCAATCTGGGCCAGCCGGACGAGCCTGATTACGACGCCATTCCGAAGAAGGCCATGCAATACGGTGCAGAACTGGCGCGCCTGATCGATTGCCGCGAGCAGCTGGCCAACGAAGGTATTGCAGCGCTGCAAAGCGGCGCCTTCCACATCTCGACCGCCGGTGTGACTTACTTCAACACCACGCCGCTGGGCCGGGCCGTCACCGGCACCATGCTGGTCGCTGCAATGCGTGAAGACAATGTCGACATCTGGGGCGACGGCAGCACCTTCAAGGGCAACGACATCGAACGTTTCTATCGCTACGGTCTGCTGGTCAACCCTAACCTGCGCATCTACAAGCCATGGCTGGACGCCACCTTCATCGATGAACTGGGCGGCCGCAAGGAAATGTCCGAGTTCATGATCAAGTCCGGCTTCGACTACAAGATGTCGGTGGAAAAAGCTTACTCGACCGACTCCAACATGCTGGGCGCGACGCACGAAGCCAAGGATCTGGAATTCCTGAACAGCGGCATGAAGATCGTGCAGCCGATCATGGGCGTGGCGTTCTGGCGCGACGAGGTCGAAGTCAAACGCGAAGAAGTCACCGTGCGCTTTGAAGAAGGCCGTCCGGTTGCCCTGAACGGCAAGACCTTCGACAACATGACCGACCTGATCCTGGAAGCCAACCGCATCGGCGGCCGTCACGGTCTGGGCATGAGCGATCAGATCGAGAACCGCATCATCGAAGCCAAGAGCCGCGGCATCTACGAAGCCCCTGGCCTGGCGCTGCTGTTCATCGCTTACGAACGCCTGATCACCGGCATCCACAACGAAGACACCATCGAGCAATACCGCGACAACGGCCGCAAGCTGGGTCGCCTGCTGTATCAGGGCCGCTGGTTCGATTCGCAGGCCATCATGCTGCGCGAAACCGCACAGCGCTGGGTGGCGCGCGCCATCACCGGCGAGGTCACCATCGAACTGCGTCGCGGCAATGACTACTCGATCCTCAACACCGAGTCGGCCAACCTGACCTATCAGCCAGAGCGTCTGACCATGGAAAAGGGCGAAGGCGCATTCACGCCGCAAGACCGTATCGGCCAGCTGACCATGCGCAATCTGGATATCATCGACACGCGTCAGAAGCTGGCGATTTATCAAAGCACAGGCCTGCTGGCCACCAGCAACGCCGTATCGCTGCCGCTGCTGGACAAAGACACGAAGTAATCATCGCAACCCAGAGAACTCAACATGACCACTCAATTCGACAACGTTACCGTCCTCAAAAAGGGCAATGTCTATTTCGACGGCAAGTGTGTTTCGCACACCGTGATTTTTGCTGACGGCACCAAGAAGACACTGGGCGTGATTCTGCCGGCTTCGCTGACCTTCAATACCGGCGCACCGGAAATCATGGAAATCAACGGCGGCAGCTGCCGCGTGCGCCTCAAGGGTGAAGAAGCCTGGAATACCTACGCCGCAGGCACCACTTTCGACGTGCCGGCCAACTCCAGCTTCGACATTGAAGTGACCGAGACTCTGGATTACGTCTGCCATTTCGGTTGATGCCCATCAGGCATTAAGCAGGACTCAAAAAAACCGGACGCGCAAACGTCCGGTTTTTTTATTGAGCAGCGCTTTTCCAATCCGCTCTGGCACATGCAGAGACTCCATCAGCACACATCGAATCGACATCGCCTCATTCACTCACGACTGAAAGCCATACATGAGAACCCGCCCCTCTTCACGCCTGCTGATACGCGACACCGAAGGCCGCGTATTGCTGTTTCGCTTTCATCATCGTGAAGGTGCGCTGGCGGGCCAGGATTACTGGGCGACACCGGGCGGCGGCGTGGATCCCGGCGAGACTTATGAGCAGGCCGCCTGCCGTGAACTGCGGGAAGAGACCGGCCTGCAGACAAACCATCCCGGCCCCGTGGTGGCGCAACGCGAATTCATCTTGCAGTTGCCGGACGGCGAGCATGTGCTGGCGCAGGAGCGCTTCTTTGCCGTCAAAATGGAGGATAGATGCACGACCGGCACCTTATCCGATCAAGGCTGGACGGAGCAGGAAAAGCAAGTCATCGCCGCCCATCGCTGGTGGTCGAGGGAAGAATTGGCGAACGCGGATTTCAGCTATTTTCCGGAGGATCTGCTGTCGATACTGGCCAGTCTGGACGACTGAAAGGATGACTGAAATTCGGGCCGGACAACTTGCCTGCAGCTCAGATGAACACCGGCTCCGGCTCCAGCAACACACCAAAGCGCGCCTGCACATCCGACTGAATCGCATGCGCCAGACCCGCAACATCTGCACCGCTGGCGCCCCCCAGATTGACCAGCACCAGCGCCTGCTTGGGATAGACGCCGGCAGCGCCGAGCGACTTGCCCTTCCAGCCGCATTGGTCGATCAGCCAGCCGGCCGCCAGTTTGTAGCTGCCGTCGTCCTGGCGATAGCTGACCAGGGTCGGATGTTGCTGCGTCAGGGCATCGCGCTGTTGCGCGCTGACGATGGGATTCTTGAAGAAACTGCCGGCATTGCCGATCTGTGCCGGATCGGGAAGTTTTCTGCTGCGGATGGCGATCACCGCATCGGCGATCTGCTGCGGCGTCGGCGCAGTGATGCCGGCGTCGTTCAGCGCCTGCGCCACGTCCGCGTAGTTGACGTTGGGCCGCCATGATTTCGGCAAGGCGAAGGTGACATCCAGCACCACCGCGCGATCGCGCAATTCATGCTTGAAGACGCTGTCGCGATAGCCGAAGCGGCTGGCGGCCTTGTCCAGTGTCAGCACTTCGCCGCTGACAAAATCGAAGGCAGTCAGTTGATGAAAACGGTCTTTTATTTCGATGCCGTAGGCGCCGATGTTCTGGATAGGCGCGGCGCCGACGCTGCCGGGGATCAGCGAAAGATTTTCCAGCCCGCCCAGACCTTGCTGCAAGGTCCATTGCACGAAGCGATGCCAGTTTTCGCCGGCAGCGGCGCGTACGTAAAAGTAGTCCTCATCTTCGTCGACAATCTCAATGCCGCTGCTGCGCATGTGCAGCACCAAGCCCGGGAAATCGCGCGTCAGCAGCAGATTGCTGCCGCCGCCCAGCACCAGACGCGGCCAGCCGGCCAGCTCCTTGCTGTCGCGCACGGCGCGCAGGGTGTCGACGCCGGCTACCGGCAGATAGGCTTGCGCGCGGGCATCGATCCCGAAGGTATTGAGCTGGCGCAGCGAGAAGTCGCGTTGTAATGGAATCGGAAACATAAGCGCAGGATTATAGCTGCATCGCGCACGCCCGCAGCACGCTGCATGTCATGCCGTGCTGCCGGGCCGCTGTCAGAGAACAAGCAATAGCCGGGTCCGCCGCAGTCCGTTAAAATCACGCCCTGGATGCTGTGATTGCACAGCGCGCAAGAATAAAGGAAACCGCCATGCCCTCATTTGATACCGTCTCCGAAGCCAATCTGGTGGAAGTGAAGAATGCCGTCGATCAGGCCAACAAGGAAATCACCACCCGTTTCGACTTCAAGGGCAGCGACGCCCGCGTCGAACAGAAGGAACGCGATCTGACCGCCTATGCCGACTCCGAATTCCAGCTCGGCCAGGTGCGCGATGTACTGACCAACAAGATGACCAAGCGCAACGTCGACGTGCGCTTCCTGGATCACGGCAAGATTGAAAAAATCGGCGGCGACAAGGTCAAGCAGGTGATCAAGGTCAAGAACGGCATCGAGACCGAAGACGCGAAGAAGATCGTGCGTGTCGTCAAGGACAGCAAGATGAAAGTGCAAGCCAGCATTCAGGGCGACGCCGTGCGTATCACCGGCGCCAAGCGCGACGACCTGCAAGCCGCGATGGCGATGCTGCGCAAGGAAATCAAGGATCTGCCGCTGGAGTTCAACAACTTCCGCGACTGATTCCGATTGCGTCAGGACAAAAAAACGCCGGCAAATGCCGGCGTTTTTTATGGGGGAAAAGAATCTCTTCCCGCCCCTCTCCTGCATCAGTTTAAAACTGCAGCAAGGCTCACTCTTTGTCGCCGACCAGACGACGCTGCTTGACCGCATCGGCCAGACCTTGCAATACGCCCAGGCTTTCTTCCCAGTTGATGCAACCGTCGGTGACCGACTGGCCGTAGGTCAGCTCCTTGCCCGGCACCAGATCCTGACGACCTGCCACCAGGTTCGATTCCACCATCACGCCGACGATGCGGGTATCCCCCGCCGCGACCTGAGCACCGATATCGCCGCAGACCGGGATCTGGTTTTCAGGCTTCTTCGAGCTGTTGGCATGCGAAGCATCAATCATCAGGCGCGCAGCCAGGCCGCTCTTGGCAATATCCTGGCAAGCCGCATCGACGCTGGCAGCATCGTAGTTCGGCGCCTTGCCGCCGCGCAAGATGATGTGGCAGTCTTCATTACCGGCGGTGGAGACGATGGCCGAGTGGCCGCCCTTGGTCACCGACAGGAAGTGGTGCGGCTGCGAAGCGGCCTTGATCGCATCGACCGCGATCTTGACGTTGCCGTCGGTGCCGTTCTTGAAACCGACCGGGCAGGACAAACCTGAAGCCAGTTCGCGGTGCACTTGCGATTCGGTGGTGCGGGCGCCGATCGCGCCCCAGCTGATCAGGTCGGCGATGTATTGCGGGCTGATCACGTCGAGGAATTCGGTGCCGGCCGGCAGACCGAGGTCGTTGATGTTGAGCAGCAGTTCACGCGCGGCGCGCAGACCGTCGTTGATGCGGAAGCTGTTGTCCATGTAAGGATCGTTGATCAGGCCCTTCCAGCCAACCGTGGTACGCGGCTTTTCGAAGTAGACGCGCATGACGATTTCCAGCTCGCCCTTCAGGCGCTCACGCTCGACCACCAGGCGGCGCGCATATTCCATCGCGGCCTTGGTATCGTGAATCGAACAGGGGCCGATCACCACCATCAGGCGGTCATCCTGACCGTGAAGAATGCGATGCAGCGCGGTACGGCATTCGGCGGTGGTGCTTTCGACTTTTTCAGTGCAGGCAAATTCGCGGATCAAATGCGACGGGGGAATCAGTTCTTTCATTTCTCGGATGCGTAGATCGTCGGTGCGCGGCATTTTTTCTCCTGATTGCTATTTTGGTAATCGACAAAAAAAAACCGCCATCACTGGCGGTTTTTTAGAAATTCGGTTTTTGCTTTTACGAACGCTTACCGCTTTTCACCGCCGTTGGGCTGGAATAGCTAAAGTAAAAGTAGAAAAAGTAAGCGGTAAAAGACATGTCTGCTGTCATGGTTAAATTTGACGAGCGCTCATAGTGCTACAAATAACGGGCTTTGGCAAGCTGGCTCAGCAGTTTGGCGATATTTCGAAATAACTCACAAAACAGCCATTAAATATGATTAAAATTAATTATTTGTGCATTTTATTAAATTTAAAGGCAATAAATACAATAAAAAATCTTGAGGCATGCATGTCAGTGGCCAGGAAATGACGGATGTGATGGCGCTCATGATCTCAAAATATGTGCAAACCGGGCCCGTTTCATCGCTTTCATGCGCTCTAGATTCCCGCAAAATGAAAAAAGCCGCTGATTGCGCAGCGGCTTTTCAATCTTGCTTTCTTTCCGGATAAAACCCCGCTTGGCGGGATCAGCTCTTCAGCAAGTCGGCATGGAATAAAGCTCAGGCCCGATCAGCCTGTTCCGCCTACGGTCACGCCATCCAGACGCAAAGTCGGCTGGCCGACGCCCACCGGCACGCTCTGCCCTTCCTTGCCGCACACGCCGACGCCGGAATCCAGCTGCATATCGTTGCCGATCAGCGAGACGCGGTTCAGCACATCCGGACCGTTGCCGATCAGCGTCGCGCCCTTCACCGGGTAGGTGATCTTGCCGTCTTCGATCATGTAGGCTTCGCTGGCCGAGAACACGAACTTGCCGTTGGTGATATCGACCTGACCGCCGCCGAAATTGACCGCGTACAAACCGTTCTTCACCGAGGCCAGAATTTCCGCCGGGTCTTTGTCGCCGGCCAGCATGTAGGTGTTGGTCATACGCGGCATCGGCAGATGCGCGAACGACTCACGACGGGCGTTGCCGGTCACCGGCATCTTCATCAGACGCGCATTCATGGTGTCCTGGATGTAGCCCTTGAGAATGCCGTCTTCGATCAGCGTGGTGCACTGGGTCGGATTGCCTTCGTCATCGATGTTGAGCGAGCCGCGACGATCGGCGATGGTGCCGTCGTCGACCACGGTCACGCCCTTGGCGGCCACGCGTTCGCCGATACGGCCGGAGAAGGTGCTGGAGCCCTTGCGATTGAAGTCGCCTTCCAGACCGTGGCCGATGGCTTCATGCAGCAGGATGCCGGGCCAGCCGGGGCCGAGCACTACCGTCATCGGACCGGCCGGTGCCGGACGCGCGTCCAGATTCACCAGCGCGGTGGAGACCGCTTCCGAGGCATATTTTTCCAGCAGCTGATCGGTGAAGTAAGCATAGCTGTAACGACCGCCGCCGCCGCTGCTGCCCATTTCACGACGGCCGTTCTGTTCGGCAATCACCGTCACGGACACGCGCACCAGCGGGCGGATATCAGCCGCGAGCACGCCGTCGCTGCGCGCCACCAGCACCACATCGTATTCGCCGGACAGACTGGCCATGACTTGCACCACACGTGGATCCTTGGCGCGGGCGATGCGCTCTACGCGTTCCAGCAGATTGACCTTGGCCGTGGCGTCCAGCGACACCAGCGGATCGTGCGGCAGATACAGCGAGCGGCCGCCGCTAGGCTGTATCGTGCCGGCCACCTTGATCTTGCCGGCGCCCTGACGGGCGATGGTGCGGGTCGCCGCAGCCGCATCCAGCAAGGCGCTCTCGGAGATTTCGTCGGAGTAGGAAAAGGCGGTCTTGTCGCCCGACACCGCGCGCACGCCGACGCCCTGGTCGATCGAGAAGCTGCCGGTCTTGACGATGCCCTCTTCCAGGCTCCAGCCCTCGCTCTTGGTGAACTGAAAATACAGGTCGGCGTAATCGACCTTGTGCGTGAACATGCTGCCCAGCGTTTTCAGGAGCTTGGACTCATCCAGGCCGAACGGGGTCAACAGCACGTCGCGCGCGACGCTCAGGGCACTCAGATTGGGCTCAAATAATTTCATAAGGGGTACTTTAATCAACATTTAAAGCTTGCGATGGCGCAATGCCGGCAAGCTATCTCGTACGTATTGTAGACGATGGGGGTCAATATCGCCGATAACAAGGCCTTCGCCCTCCGGCAGCACCGACACAATCTCGCCCCAGGGATCAATCAGCATGCTGTGCCCCCAGGTGCGGCGACCGTTGACGTGCTTGCCGCCTTGCGCCGACGCCAGCAGGTAACACTGGTTCTCGATGGCGCGCGCGCGCAGCAGGGTTTCCCAGTGGGCGTTGCCGGTAGTATAGGTAAATGCCGCCGGCATCACGATCAGCGCGCAGTCGCCCATGGCCCGATACAGCTCGGGAAAACGCAGGTCGTAGCAGACCGACAAACCGACCTTGCCGAAAGGCGCCTCAAAGGTCTGCACCGTGTCGCCGTATTCGATGGTGCGCGCTTCGTTATACGACTCCTCGCCCTTGACGAAGCTGAACAGATGGATCTTGTCATAGCGCGCCGCCTGCTTGCCGGACGGATCGTAGACCAGCGAAGTATTGAGCACCTTGCCCTCTTCGCGCGCCACCATCGGCAAGGTGCCGCCGATCAGCCACAACTGATGGCGCTCGGCCAGACCGGCCATGAAATCCTGAATCCGGCCCTGACCGTTCTGCTCGGCATGCGCCATCTTGTCGCGCTCGTGCATGCCCATGATGGGCCAGTATTCCGGCAGCAGAACCAGCCTGGCGCCCTGCTCCGCTGCGGCTGCCACCTGGCGCGCTGCTGCCTCGAAATTCTGCGCCACATCGGGCGTCGATACCATCTGCACCGCGGCTACTTTGAATGTCTCGCTCATGTCGTTTCTCCCCGGCACAGGGCCCTGGACTCCAGCCTGCGCCATGCATCTTCAATGGTGGTCAAGATACTGCTGCGGCTCCCGCCCGCGAAAGAGCAAGCATAAACCTCTGCCCGCAAAGATGCACAGGCATGCAGCAATCAATGCGTAGCGGCGGCCGGCATGGCATTCGCGGCGGCATCGCTGCCGGTTTTCGGCGCGGTGGTGCCGTCGGTCTTGTGCTCCTGCTTGACCACCACCGGGTCGCTCCAGGAGCCGCTGACCTTGTATTCGAAGGTCAGCGATTTCATCACCGGATTGCGCAGGAACAATTGCGCCAGCAAGGTGCCGACGCCGACCACCGGATTGATCGCCATCGCCACCACCGACGCGGTGCCGAGATTGATTTCCGGAATCACCACCAGATGCAGATCCTGCGTTTCCCTGGCGATATTGGCCGAACCGTTCATCAGTACCGAGGCCGTAACGCCGGTCATCTTCAGATTGTCGGTGGTCGCCACGCCTTGCGCAATCGCCGCGGTGCCGACGATGTTGTCGAAGGCAAACCCCTCTGAAAACACATCGCGGAAATCCAGCGCCAGGCGACGCGGCAAGGCCTGCAGATTGAGCACGCCCAGCAGTTTGGCGGCGCCCGGCTCCACCTTCAGGAACTGGCCGCCATGCATGTCCACATGCACCTGCCCGCTCAGGCTCGGAATGTCCAGTTGAAACGGCGCGCCCTTCCAGCTGATGTCGCCGTCCAGCTTACCCGCGCCGCTGCGCACCACGCCGTGGAAGCCGAAACGTTCCAGCAGCTTGCCGGCATCATGCACGTCGAGCGCATAGGTCATGTTGGTGTCGTTACTCTTACCGAAGCTCATCCAGTTGCCGGCGGCGCGGAACTCGGCGTCTTCGTTGCTCAGCGTCAGCCGGTTGATGCGCCATTCGCGCCCTACGCTGACGCGCACATTGTTGGCATTCAGTTCCAGCTTGCCGAGTTTCTTGCCGAACAGCTGGAAGTCGTCGGCCATGATGTCCAGCGCCGGGATCTGCGCATCGCCGTTGTCGTTATCGGTACTGCTCTTGTCCGCGCTATCGCCGGAGGTATCGGCGACGCTGCCCTTCTGGATCACCAGTCGGCTCAGGCGCGCATTCAGACGCCCGGCGCCGCGACCGCTGCGCGACTCGTTCCAGGTAATGTTGCCGCTGGCCTGATCGGAATCGAGATTGATCTGCCAGACGTTCTCGCGATGCACGGCATTCAGATTCACATTGCCGATCCTGCTGCCCTTGAGCGTGACTTCAGGCACGCGCACGCTCACCGAATCGGGCTCCAGATACTGGTCCAGATCGACACCCGATGCCCGAATCCCGGGCTTGCCGCCTGCCGTTTCACCCGACTGCGTGGCAGACTTGCCGCCCTTGATTTCGGTCTTGAAACTGAGCCACTCGTCCAGATTCAGCGCACGTCCACCGATCTGCACGGCCAGTCCGCTGGCCGGTTGCGGTGCAGGCTGGCCGAGGCCGATGCCGCCGCTCAACACTTGCCATTCATCCGATTTGGATGCCACGCGCTGACGCACATAACGGCTGGCGAGCAACTGGCCCAGCGCAAATTTAACCTCATCGCGCTGCACCAGCGCATCGTTGGAAGCCTGCGTCTGCAGCTCGAAACGCAGCGGCATGCTTTCATTCGCCGCCTTCACCAGCGGCGTCGGGAAATTCATGCCGAGACCGAGCAGGTTGGATTCGACGATCACCTCCGGCCGGTGCTGACGCACGATCACCGACGCCGTGTAGCGCGCGCTGCCGCTGACGTGCGCCAGCAGGCGCTGCATCATCGGCTCGGTGTAGGACTTGCGCAGACCGTCGATGGCGACCATGCCTTCCAGCTTGACCTGGGTACTGCCGTCGTGTTGCGTACCGCCCGTGACCGCCACGTTGTCACCCAGGAACTGGCCCCTGATGCCGTTCAGGGTGAAACCCTTTTCATTGAACTCCAGCTTGCCGTTGGTGCGATACATGACCGGCAACGTCGGCATCAGATCGACGTCGTTATTGGTGAACAGCAGCGCGCCTTCGGCCTTGGTGTCGATGGCGTGATGCAAGGGCATCTGGAACTTCAGCTGCAGTTTGCCGTTGCCGCTGGAGGTGGTCTGCTCGGTGGCGTTGCCGATCCAGCGCGCCACCGGGCTGTCGTTGAGGTAGTTCAGCAAGGTCTGCATCGGCGCGGCCGCATTGCCGTCGATTTCCAGCACGGAATCGGCCGCCAGCAAATCGGGCACCACCGCCTTCACATCGGTCAGCGTCGCGCCACGGGTTTTGGCGGTGTCAGCGTGAATTTCAAGTCGGGTGCGGTCGATCAGCAGCTGGCCGCGGCCTTCTTCCAGCAACGGCCATTCCGGCTCCCGGCCTTCCTTGTTGAGATGCCCTGGGGTGTAATTCACTTTCAGGCCATCGAACTTGCCGCTGACGCTGAACTGGCCTTTGGGCTTGTCTCCCGGCTTGCTGGTGTGAAACGGAAAGTCGGCGAGCGCGCCCTTGACCACGATCTGGGCATCGCGCACGGTGCCGTCCATCAGCCCCTTGGTCAGCCAGTTATGCAGCGGCGGCGCCATGTTCAGAGGCAGATAGCGCGCCATGGTCTTGACGTCGAATTCGCTGATCCGGGCGTTGATATCGATCACGCCGGCCGACTTGCCGTTGAGCGGCATGATGTGGGTGCCGCTGAGGCGACCGGCTACGCCCGCCTGGGCAAAGTCCATGTCGTCCACCTGAAACAGCATGGTCTGATCTTTCTGCAGCGCCCAGTGCGCGCGCAGATTGAGCTTGTCGAAGGGCATGACCGGCATGACCGACTGCAGCGGCGGCTGGATGCTGACATGGGTCGAGGCCAGACTCAGCGTGCCGCCTTTTTCCGTGGCGTCGATCTGGCCGTTGAGATTATCGAAACCGGGGGTCGCGGGCCAGAACACCTGCGAAGTCTGCAAAGGCGTCGTCTTGCGGGTTTCGACATGGCGCGCCTGCGGCTTCAGGCCGAGCCCGGAAAACTTGCCGCGCACCTGAAAGGAATCCACATCGGGATAAGTGCCCTGCCATTGCATGGTGAAGTCTTGCAGGCGGCCGCGCGGGTCGAGGTCGCTCAGCAATTGCCGCTGCGACGGCGATAGCGGCAAACGCGCCGCCATCTGCGACAAGGCGGCCAGATCCAGCACGCTGGCTTGCACGCTCATCTTTTCGGCATGCAGACGGGTCGCGGGTTCGTAGACTTCGCTGATGGAGGTGGGCGGCAACTGGAAGCCGTCTTCGGTTTCCACCGAGAAATTATTCAAAGTCACCTTGTGGCCATTGGCGCCAAAGGTCGGCACGCCGTCTTCCGGCGTCGGCCCGAGACTCTCGCTGGCCGAGATCCGGCCATCCACGCGTCGCAGACTGAGCGGCTCCAGCTTCTTGCTCAGCCGCGCCGAAAAATTCTGCAACGCCAGATCGGCCGTGAAATTGGCGATCTTGGCGCGGTCCAGCGTCAGCCAGGCGCGCACCGAGCCGCTGCCCTGGGTGATCTCGATCGGGTAATCGACAAACGCGCGCCACACCGCCAGATCGGTATTGCGCAGATCGGCATACAGCATGCCCTTCCAGCGCGACACGTCGGCGATGTTGGACGCGAACGCCGGGTGGCTGAAGTCGGCGCGCACGTCGAGCGGCGCGGCGTAACTGAGCGGCGGCGTCGCCTTCAGCGCCAGCTTGTGCTGCAGCCATTGGTTGTGCAGCACCAGATTGACGTCGTCCAGCGCCAGCTCGGGCGCATTGCGCTGCTCGTCCAGCCAGCGCAGCTTGCCGTTGCGGATCACGATTTCGCGTTGCGACAGCACCCATTGGGCGCCGCCGTGCTCCTTGCTGTCCGGCACCGGAATCCCGGCCACGTAGAGCTTGCCGGCGGCGTCGCGCCGGATCGCCAGATCGGCATGATTGATGGTCAGATTTTCCAGCCGCAGGCCGGCGGCCAGGATGGAGGTCCAGGACAGCGTGGCCTGCACGTCCGGCAAGGTCAGTTCGGCCTGACGGCCTTCATCACGGATGGTGACATTGGTCAGCGCCAGCTGCGGTCTGAGTCCGCTCCAGGAGGCTTCGATACCTTGAATGGCGACTGTGCGGCCGACCGCCTTCGAGGCCAGCTTTTCGATTTCGGGCTTGTAGCGCGCCACTTCCGGCAGCACGGCGTAACGCAGCGCCAGAAACAGCACGCAAAAAATGAAATAGGCGGCCAGCAGCAGCTTCAGCGTAAAGCCAAGCACATGAAAGGTGGCGCGGTTGAGTCGACGGTAGCTGACCCGCACGATTCGCCAGCATTTGGCCAGGCGGCCAGTTGGTGGTGTGGCGTGGTGTTGGTCTGGGGACATCAGGGTAAGAGTGACAACTCAAGGTAGAATAAATCGGACAAGCGCACATGATCGCATGGAAACTTTGAGGCAGTTAACAAGTATCTCTCAAGTATATCGGCGGGGGATGTCTGAACAGTCTCTCCGCCAGCGCTCAGACGGTGCTCGGGTTCAGGCCTCAACATTCACAAGATCAAGCAGAGACCACAAGACGGACAGCGCGAATCGCCCCAGAGTTCAGACCGTTGGCGCAAATACAGATCTCCCCGTACACGACAATTCAAGGTTTATCTTCCCGCATGGCAACCATGAGCAACTCTACCGGCACCTCCCTCGTCAGCAGCAGCGCTTCACGATTTTTTACACGTTGGGTGAACGCGGATACCACACGCGCAGCGCTGATCGGGGCTTGCGCCGACGCCGCCATGTCGCGCACCTTCTTTGAAGAGCGCCTGCAACAGAGTCTGGCGGCAGGGCTGACCCTCAATGCCGCCATGCGCCGTCTGCGCAATCTGGCGGTATGCACGCTGATCGAGCGCGATCTGAACGGACGCGCCGATCTGAATGAAGTCGTCAGCACCATGAGCGAGTTCGCCGACTTCGCGGTGCAGACCCATCTGGCTGCTTTGATGCAGGAGATGACGGCCCTGTTCGGCATGCCCATCGGCGAAGAATCCGGCCGCGAACAGCACATGATCGTGCTGGGCATGGGCAAGCTGGGCGGCGGCGAACTGAATGTATCGTCCGACATCGACCTGATCTTCGTCTATCCGGAGGACGGCGATACCCGCGCCGGCGACGGTCAGAAATCGCTGTCCAATCATGAATTCTTCATCCGCCTCGGCAAGAAGCTGATCGCGGCGCTGTCGGAAATCACCGAAGACGGCTTCACCTTCCGCGTCGACATGGCGCTGCGCCCCAACGGCGGCTCCGGCCCGCTGGTGGCCAGCCTCAACATGGTGGAGGAATACCTGATCCGGCAGGGCCGCGAATGGGAGCGCTACGCCTGGACCAAGGCTCGTGCACTGACCGGCGAGGCCCAGGACATCGAAGCGCTGGAAGCCATCAGCCGGCCCTTCATCTATCGCCGCTATCTGGATTTCGGCTCCATCGACGCCCTGCGTTCCATGCACGGCCAGATCCGCGCCGAGGTCAAACGCCAGGAGTCGCTGCACCCCGACCGCAGCAACAACGTCAAGCTGGGACGCGGCGGCATCCGCGAGATCGAATTCACCAGCCAGGTGTTCCAGCTGATCCGCGGCGGCCGCGATCCGGAGTTGCGCGACCGCTCGACGCGCGCCACGCTGCGCACGCTGGCGGAAAAGAATCTGCTGGAGCCTGAAGTGGTGGAGCAATTGCTGGCGGCCTATGTATTCCTGCGCGATCTGGAACACCGTCTGCAATATCTGGAAGACGCGCAAACGCATACCCTGCCGGTCAATCCGTCCGACCAGCTGCTGGTGGCGCAGATGATGGGCTATCCGGACCTGGACGGGCTGCTGCGCGAGCTGGAGCGGCATCGCCGCATCGTGGCCGGACAGTTCGACGCCATCTTCAGCGACAAGCAAAACGGCAATGGAAACGGAAATGGCAGCGGCGACGGCAATGAAGAAAACAGTACCGCCGAATTGCCCGGCCTGAGCGAGGACGACAATCTCGAATCGATCACCGAAACCCTGCAGACGCTGGGCTACGCCGACGACGAGCTGAACGAAGCCGCCAAACGTTTGCAGATGACGCGCCAGTCGCCGCGCCTGCAATCGCTGCCGGAGCAAAGCCGCACGCGGCTGACGGCATTGATCAATGCCGCTCTGCCGCTGATCGCCGCGCAGAAGGAAGACCGTCTCGCGACGCTGGGCCGGCTGCTGGATTTTCTCGAAGCCATCGCCCGCCGCGCCGCCTATCTGGCGCTGCTGACAGAGTTTCCGCAGGCGCTGGCGCGCCTGATCCGCATGATCGCAGCCAGCGACTGGGCCGCCAAATACCTGACCCAGCATCCTATCCTGCTGGACGAATTGCTGGACGACCGTAATCTTAAAGCGGCGCCGGACTGGCAGGCCTTCGTTCAGGATTGCCAGCGCCAGCTCGATACCGTGCCGGGCGATACCGAACGCCAGATGGACATCCTGCGCGAGATGCATCACGCGCAACTGTTCCGCCTGCTGGCGCAGGATCTGGAAGGCGAATTGTCGGTCGAGCGGCTGGCCGATGAGCTGTCGGCGCTGGCCGACATGCTGGTCGACATCACCGTAAAGGCGGTGTGGCAGACCGTGACCAACCGCCATCGCGAAACACCGCTGTTTGCGGTGATCGCCTACGGCAAACTGGGCGGCAAGGAGCTGGGTTACGTGTCGGATCTGGACGTGGTGTTCCTGTACGACGATGAAGATCAGGATGCCCCTCCGCTGTACGCCAAGCTGGCGCAGCGCTTCATCACCTGGATGACCAGCCACACCCCGGCCGGCACGCTGTTCGACATCGACGTCGCGCTGCGCCCGGACGGCGCCAGCGGCTTGCTGGTGTCGCCCTTCAGCACCTTTGAAAAATACCAGCTGAATTCAGCCTGGATGTGGGAGCACCAGGCCCTGACGCGCGCCCGTTTCTGCGCCGGCGATGCCAGCATCGGCCTGCGTTTTGAAGCGCTGCGCGAGCGCGTGCTGACGCAGGAGCGAGATACCGCCAAGCTGCGCGAAGAAGTGCTGAACATGCGCAAGCGCATGCGCGAGGCGCACCCCAGCCGCAGCAGCCTGTTCGACCTCAAGCAGGACGCCGGCGGCATGATCGACATCGAGTTCATGGTGCAATATCTGGTGCTGCGCTACGCGCCGCAATATCCGCAACTGACTGCCGACATCGGCAACATCGCGCTGCTCAAGCTGAGCGGCCAGCTCGGCCTGATCGATTCCATGCTGGCCGCCGAAGTCGCAGACGCCTATCGCCGCTTCCGCAAATTGCAGCACCAGATCCGCCTGCAAGGTTCGGAGCGCGCGCACATCGCCGGCAACCTGGTCGATCTGGAAAAGGCTTGCGTGATCAGATTGTGGAGCCAGATTTTCGGAGCGGACGGAACGGACTAAGCGCACTGAATGCGCATCACTGACGGCAGGAGACCGCCCTCTCATGAAAAAACAGCGCAGACGGAATAATCCGTCTGCGCTGTTTTTTTGGATTCCTTGAGCTTAAGCGCTCAGGCCACCGCTGGCATCGGCTTGACCGCCACCAGATTGATGAGCGTCTCTTCGCGCTCGGCCCTGGGCTTGATCCTGAACACCCGCTCCAGCAGACCGAGGTCTTCGCGGCTCCACCACAGATACGGATAGGAGATCGCCTTGGCGTCGACCTGAAAACCGGCGCTGCGCACCAGCGCCAGGTATTCCTCGGCGGTTTTCTGTACTTCCATGGGGTGACGGAACAGCAGACGGATGATCCACGAATGGATGTAGCGCTTGGTCGATTCCGCAAACAGCAGAATGCCGCCCGGTTTGAGCACGCGGAAAAACTCCTGGATGGCCTGCTCCTGCTCGACCAGATGATGAAAGGTCTGATGGCAGAACAGCAGATCGACGCTGTTGTCTTCCAGCGTCATGCGCGAGCTGGAGCAATGAACCAGCTCGACCTTGAGGCCTTCCAATTCGGCTTCCCTGGCGGTGGCATCCAGCATGGCCTGGTCGATGTCCATGCCGATCAGGCGCTGCGGCGCGAAGCGCTCGTGCAGTTTTTTCATGGAGCGGCCCCAGCCGCAACCGACATCGGCGATCACCGGATAGGACGCCTTGCGATCCGCGATCAGCGGTTCCAGATCCTTGAAGGCGCGCTCCAGCACGTGCAGCGACCAGGTGGGAGTTTGCAGGAACCAGATGCCGAAAGCGGTTTCCGGCACGTGATCGGAAGCCAGTTCCGGCTTCAATGTCAAAGGTTTGTTCATTCTTTTTGCTTAACGGCGCGGCAAGCGCCACGCTCTTTATGATCTGAAATCCGGCGCAGCTGCGCCGGTTGCCTCGTACCCGGCGCCATCCCATGCCCGGATGCACGCCGTGAATTCAGAGGAGTGATCGCTTGAAGAATGGCCGGCCCATTGAATTCAGAGATGTGAATGTGAGCGATGGCCTGATGGCAGTCCGGCGGCCCGCGTATTGCTGGGTCACATGGAATCAGACAAGCAAGATGGCTGGCCTGCATTCAGGCTGGCTGGATATTTCCCCCGAGTCACGAATTCTACTGCATCGAATTGTTTCTGGAAGAAAATTGCAAAGGGAATGTAAATCAAAAGGCCGGCAAACGCCGGCCTTGAATGTTTTCTGCTGAGCGCATCAGCTTGCAGCCGCAGGCCGCAAACCATGCACGCTACGCAAAATCGCCTCAATAATTCTTGGCGGTATCGCGACTGGCGCGACTGCTGCGATCGCTGGAGCTGTCTTTGCTTTCCTTGCTGTCCTTACTATCTTTGCCGTCCTTCGACGCGCTGCTGTCACGGTCGCGGTCACGGCTGCGGCTGCTTTCGCGATCCCGCGAGCGACTGCTCTTTTCATCCTTGGCGCCGTCCTTGGAAGCCTCCTTGGGTGCTTCGGCTTCCTTGACCGGTGGCGGTGGCGGCGTCACGGTCTGAATATTCTTGGCGGCCATGTATTCGTGCATGTCTTTCCAGCCGGCGAAGATGCCTGCCTTCAGTGCATCGGGATTGCGCTGATAGCAGTCTTCCAGCGTCTGCCCGGCCTGACGGCAACCGGCGCCCAGCGCGATGCCTTCGGCGCGCGCTTCTTCCGGGGTCTGCTTGGGCTTGCTGAAACTGCTGATGTAGTCGCAAGCGCTCAGCGACAGGCTGACACCCAGAATCAGAGCCAGCTTACTCAGCGTATTCAGCGTGCGCACTTGGAAAGACGTTGATGACATTGCATCCCTCAATGGTCGATGGCCGGATGGAGCGCGGACCAAGGCGGCGCAAGCCTGCACTGATCGTCTGGCGTCGGCCTGAGGGCGGGATGCACGCTGGATCGTCTGGATCTGGCACATGGCGCTTCGGCTGCCTGCGATCGCGGCCTGCGCGGATCGGTCCGGTGTCCGGAATTGTTATTTAAATTGCATGCGCCGGGAAAGACAAAAGGCCATTGCAAAACCAGGTTTTGCAACAGCCTTTGGTGCTTTTCCGGCTGGTAGCTTATTTTCACCGGCAATACTTGAATGCCATCCGATGAAAAGAAGCCGAATCCGGCCGGAAATCGCAAATGTCGGCAAACATCCGGAGATGTCTGCGTCCGTCTTACTTGGCCGAAACCAGTGCGACGGTGGTGTCCAGCATACGGTTGGAGAAGCCCCACTCGTTGTCGTACCAGGACGAAACCTTGACCAGACGGCCGGAGACCTTGGTCAGTGTCGAGTCGAAGTTGGACGATGCAGGATTGTGGTTGAAGTCGACCGACACCAGCGGCTCGGTGTTGTAGGTCAGGATGCCCTTCAGCGGGCCGGCGTCAGCAGCGGCCTTCATGATGGCGTTGACTTCATCCACCGTGGTGTCGCGTGCGGCGATGAACGACAGATCGACGATCGATACGTTGATGGTCGGCACGCGGATGGCGAAACCGTCCAGCTTGCCGTTCAGTTCCGGCAGCACCAGACCGACAGCGGAAGCAGCGCCGGTCTTGGCCGGAATCATCGACTGGGTTGCCGAACGCGCGCGACGCAGATCTTCGTGATAAACGTCGGTCAGCACCTGATCGTTGGTGTAAGCGTGAACGGTAGTCATCAGGCCGTTGACCAGACCGATCTTTTCGTGCAGCGGCTGAACCAGCGGCGCCAGGCAGTTAGTGGTGCACGATGCATTGGAGATCACGGTGTCAGTTGCCTTCAGCACGCCGTCGTTGACGCCGAACACCACTGTTGCGTCCACATCCTTGCCGCCCGGTGCGGAGATGATGACCTTCTTGGCGCCGCCCTTCAGGTGTGCGCTGGCCTTTTCCTTGGTGGTGAAGAAGCCGGTGCATTCCAGCACGACGTCGACCTTCAGCTCGCCCCACGGCAGTTCTGCCGGATTGCGTTGCGCCAGCACCTTGATGCGGTCGCCGTTGACGACGATGGAGTCGCCATCGACAGTCACGGTGCCAGGAAACTTGCCGTGGGTGGTGTCGTATTGGGTCAGGTGAGCATTGGTCTTGGGATCGCCCAGATCGTTGATGGCGACGATTTCGATATCATGCTTCTTGCCGCCTTCGTAATGGGCACGCAGGATGTTGCGGCCGATGCGGCCATAGCCATTGATTGCTACGCGAATTGTCATGCTCTTCTCCTTAGGGTTAAAACTGAATCTTCAATCTCGTGCTCAAGCTTCTTGCGGCTCGCTTTCCCTCGCTGTCCTCTCAGGCATCCCTCGCCTGCAGCCTTAGCCTTTCAGCTTGCGCCAACCGTATGCGGTTTCAGCCACTTCCGTGTCATCGTCCCACTGGAAGCTTTGTTCGATCAGCTCTTCGGCACCTAAGGCGCCGAAAAAATCCCGTGCGCCCTGATTCTTCGACACCACCCAGGTCAGCAGACCGGTGGCGCCGGCGTTGATGAGCGACGCCGCCACGTGCGCCAGCAGCTTGCGGCCAACGCCGCGCCGCTGGATGTGCGGCAGCAAATACATGCCGGTCAGCTCGGCATCGCAACCGAAACGGCTTTCCGCCAGCGTCATGCCGGAAGCAAAACCAACCACTTCATCCTCGACCACGGCCACGTAAGTGCAGGCCGCATCCGAGGAGGCACCCAGCACGCGTTGCCACAGCTGCACGCTCTGATCGCCCTTCATTCCATCCAGATAAGCATCCGGAAACACGCCGCGATATGTTGCGCGCCAGCTGTCGATGCGCACGCCGGAAATGGCCGGCGCATCCGACACGCGGGCGCGGCGGATGGTGACTTCGCCGACTTGCGCGTCGCCCGGCAACTGCGCTGATACCGATGCTGCGTTCATTGAGGTTCCATTTGCTTCAATCTGCGGCGCGCTCAAGCGAGCAGCAGCTTGGCCTTGGACACCACATTTTCGACGGTGAAGCCGAAATGTTTGAACAGCACGCCGGCCGGAGCCGATTCGCCGAAGGTGTCGATGCCGACCACGTCGCCTTCCAGGCCGACGTACTTGTACCAGAAGGCGCTGACGCCGGCTTCGATCGCGATGCGCGGCACGCCGTGCGGCAGCACGCCGGCCTTGTACGCTGCATCCTGGCGGTCGAACACATCGGTCGACGGCATCGACACCACGCGCACGGCCACGCCTTGCTGCGTCAGTTCGGCGGCCGCCTTGACTGCCAGTTCGATTTCGGAACCGGTCGCCATCAGCACCAGCTTAGGATTCGCCACGTCCTGCAGCACGTAGCCGCCGCGCGCGATGTCCTTGATCTGAGCTTCTGTACGCTCCTGATACGGCAGATTCTGGCGCGAGAAAATCAGCGTGCTCGGACCATCGCTGCGCTTGACCGACTCGGCCCATGCCACCGCGGTTTCGGTGGTGTCGCATGGACGCCAGTTGTCCAGATTCGGAATCAGACGCAGGCTGGAAACGTGTTCCACCGACTGGTGGGTCGGGCCGTCTTCGCCCAGACCGATGGAGTCGTGGGTGAACACGAACAGCGCGCGGATCTTCATCAGCGCCGCCATGCGCAGTGCATTGCGGCTGTAGTCGGAGAAGGTCAGGAAAGTCGCGCCGAACGGAATGTAGCCGCCGTGCAGGGAGATACCGTTCATCATGGCGCTCATGCCGAATTCGCGCACACCGTAATTGATGTGATTGCCGGCCTGGTCGACGCGCACGGCGACCGATTCTTTCCAGTTGGTCAGATTCGAACCGGTCAGATCGGCTGAACCGCCGAGGAATTCAGGCAGCGCTTGCGCGTAGGCCTGAATTGCGTTCTGGCTGGCCTTGCGGGTAGCGATGTTTTCCTTCTTGTCGACGGTGCTGGCGATATAGGCGGCCACGGTCGCGTCGAAGTTGGCCGGCAGTTCGCCCTTCAGGCGGCGGCTCAGTTCTGCCGCTTCGGTCGGATATTTGGCGGCGTAGGCCTGGAACAGCTTGTTCCATTCGCCTTCGACTTGTGCGCCGGCGGTCTTGGCATCCCATGCCTGATACACGTCGGCCGGGACTTCAAACGGCGCCGAGCTCCAGCCCAGGGCTTCGCGCACGGCGGCGATTTCCTTGTCGCCCAGTGCCGCGCCGTGCACCTTGTCGGTACCGGCCAGATTCGGCGACCCCTTGCCGATCACGGTACGGCAGCAGATCAGAGTCGGCTTGTCGGCCAGCTTGGCCTGATGAATCGCAGCGTTGACAGCTTCCACGTTGTGGCCGTCGACAGCCGGGATCACGTTCCAGCCGTAGGCTTCGAAACGCTTAGGGGTGTCGTCCTTGAACCAGCCTTCAACGTGGCCGTCGATGGAGATGCCATTGTCGTCGTACAGCACGATCAGCTTGGACAGGCGCAATGTGCCGGCCAGCGAGCAGGCTTCGTGGGAGATGCCTTCCATCAGGCAGCCGTCGCCGACGAAGGCGTAAGTGTAGTGATCGACCACCGCCAGATCAGGCTTGTTGAATTCGGCCGCCAGCAGCTTTTCAGCCAGCGCCATGCCGACCGCGTTGGTCACGCCCTGGCCCAGCGGACCGGTGGTGGTTTCCACGCCCGGGGTGATGTGCACTTCAGGGTGACCGGCGGTCTTGGAATGCAACTGACGGAAGCCCTTGATGTCTTCCATCGTCAGATCGTAGCCGCTCAGGTGCAGCAGTGCGTATTGCAGCATCGAGCCGTGGCCGTTGGACAGCACGAAGCGGTCGCGGTTGGCCCAGCCCGGATTGGCCGGGTTGTGACGATAATGCTTGGCCCACAAGGCCACCGCGATTTCCGCCATCCCCATCGGCATGCCTGGGTGGCCGGAATTGGCTTTTTGAACAGCGTCCATCGCCAGTGCGCGGATCGCATTGGCCATCTTGTCGGTGGGGAGTGTGGAAATCATGTCAATGTCAGAGAGTGGCGAAGTGGCGCTCCAAATAGGAGCACACGAATCTTGGGTCGAGAAACCGAGTCGGAAAATCTGATCGAAAAACCTGATCAAGGACTCTGAATCCAAAAACAATCGCGCCGACGCAGGGCCGGCGCGGGCGAGTATTTTACCAGAGAGCTACCGGCCAGCGCCGTCAGGCATTAAAATTCCGGGACTACGCACGATACTAGTGCAGGCCACAGGCGGCGCCGCCCAGAGACGCATCGCAGAGTTTCCGTCAGGAAGCATGCGCGCCCACCGCTTTTTCTTGTCCAACACTTCTTCGGAACGCCCGCATGCCACGTTTTTTTTGTCCGCAAGACCTGACCATCGGCATGACGCTGGAGCTGCCCGAGCACATTGCCCACCATATTCAGGTGCTGCGCCTGCAACCGGGCGCCGTGATTACCTTGTTCAACGGCCAGGGCGGTGAATTCATTGCCAGCGTGGTCGCCATCGGCAAGAAAACGGCCCAGGCCGAAATCAAGACCTTTGCGCCGACAGAAGTGGAACTGCCCTACGGCCTGACGTTGGCGCAAGCGCTGCCGGAAGGCTCGAAGATCGACTGGATCATCGAAAAGGCGGTTGAACTGGGCGCCACCGCGATCCAGCCGCTGGCGGCGCAACGCTGCGTGGTGCGCCTCAATCCCGAGCGTGCCGAGAAAAAACAGGCGCACTGGAAAGGCATCATCCAGGCCGCGGCCGAACAAAGCGGCCGCAACCGCCTGACGCATCTGGCGGATCTGATCGACTTCAAACGCTGGATCACGCAAAACGACATGCACAAACGCATTTTGCTGTCACCGCGCGGCGAGCAATCGCTGTCGGACTGGGCGCGCCATCATCCGCCGCAGGCCGTCACACTGCTGGTCGGCCCGGAAGGCGGCTTCAGCAATGAAGAAGAACAACTGGCCTGCGAGCATGGCGCCCTGATGCTGGCCATGGGCCCGCGCGTGCTGCGCACCGAAACTGCCGGCCTCAGCGCGCTGGCGGCGATCAATGCGATCTGGGGCGAAATGTAATTCGCCAGTTGCTCGCCCGGCGGTGCATGCCTCCGGGCTGGATTCTTTTTCCCTGCGCCAACGCGCCTCAGGGGCTCTTAGCGCGCTTCTATAATCGCGCTTCTGTATAAGCCCAGACCCCTCGCCTGAGCTCGCCCCATGAATTGCCTGCATGCGGCCTGACCTCCCCCGCCCGACTCCTGACCTGCGACCGGCACCAAAATTGATCCGGATGCGCCCCGATCTCGCACCACGAACGATATTTGCGCCTCAAATCCGTGCCATCGGACCAGCGCACAGCATCACTAAATTAGTCTTGCCGTAGTAAAACATCCTGATCTGGCCTGGCCTTCAAGCCGATCCAAACTTCTTCGAGAGACCCTGGCACACTCCATGCTTTTATGAATTCCATCTTGTATTCAAGAATGAATATAAATCATGAATTCACTTCAATCAGCTTCCGTCCCGGCTTTGCAGCCGGCCAAAACCATCGCCGACCTGCTGGCCTCGTATCGCAGCGGGCGTCTCTCGGTCAGCAAAATGGTCGCCGAATTGCTGGAACAGATCGAGCAATCCGACCGCAGCGAAGTGTGGATCAGCCGCGTCGCCGCCAAGACCGTGAAACAGCAGGCCGCCGCGCTCGACCTGAATCGCCAGATCAAGGGCGAAAGCGTGTTCGAGACGCTGCCGCTGTTCGGCATCCCCTTCGCGGTCAAGGACAACATCGACGCCGCCGACATGGCAACTACCGCCGCCTGCCCGGAACTGAGCTTCATCCCTGCCGCCAGCGCGACCGTCGTGGCGCGCCTGCAGCAAGCCGGCGCCATCCTGATCGGCAAGACCAATCTGGATCAGTTCGCCACCGGCCTGGTCGGCGTGCGTTCGCCCTACGGCGCGGTGCGCAATGCCTTGCGGCCGGAATATGTGTCCGGCGGCTCCAGCTCAGGCTCGGCGGTGGCGGTGGCGCTCGGCCAGGTGGCGTTTTCGCTGGGCACCGACACCGCCGGCTCCGGCCGCGTGCCGGCCGGCTTCAATCATCTGGTCGGTCTGAAACCGACACGCGGGCTGCTGAGCGGCAAAGGCGTGTTCCCGGCCTGCAAGACGCTGGACTGCATCTCCATCTTCGCGCATGACGTCGCCGATGCCTGGCGCGTGCTGCAAACCGCTGCCGCCTTCGATGCCGACGACGCCTATTCACGCAGCCCCGCCATGCTGGGCGTGAAGCGTCGCGGCTATCGCATCGCCGTGCCGCAGGCGCCGGAATTCTTCGGCGACGAGGCGGCGCGCGAGGCTTACGAAAAAGCGCTGGAAGTCATCGCCGCCCTGCCCGGCGTCACGCTCAGCAAGATTCCCTACCAGCCGTTTGCCGACGCAGCGCAACTGCTTTATCAAGGTCCCTGGGTGGCCGAACGCCGCGCCGCCATGGGCGATTTTTTCGAGACGCATGGCGCCGCCGTGCATCCGGTAGTCATGGAAATCACCGCCCAGGCCGCCAACTACGATGCGGTCGACGCCTTCAACGGCCAGTACCGCATGGCCGAACTGCGACGCGAGGTGGAAACCCTGCTGAGCGGCAGCGACCTGATGCTGGTGCCGACCACGCCCACCATGCCGACCATCGCCGAGGTCGAAGCCGACCCCATCGTGCGCAACTCTCAGCTGGGCTACTACACCAACTTCGTCAATCTGATGGACATGGCGGCACTGGCGATTCCCGCCGTGTGGCGCAAGGACGGCCTGCCGGCCGGACTGACGCTGATCGGCCCGGCCGGTGCCGATCATCTGCTGGCGGAAGCCGGCGCCCGTTTCCAGGAAGCGCTGGGCGGCGCACCGCAGGCCGATTCCATCGCCGCTGCACCGCTGCCGTTCAACGAAGCCACGATCAAGGTGGCGGTGGTCGGTGCCCATCTCAGCGGTCAGCCGCTCAACTGGCAATTGCTCGAAGCCGGCGCCCGCCTGCATGCCCGCACCACCACCAGCAAGGACTATCGCCTGTATGCCCTGGCCAATACCACGCCGCCCAAGCCGGGTCTGGCGCGCGTCGCAGCCAATGGTGAAGGCGCGGCCATCGTGCTCGAAGTCTGGGAAATGCCGCTGCGCAATTTCGGCGGCTTCGTCGCCGGCATTCCGGCGCCGCTCGGCATAGGCACGCTGGAGCTGATCGACGGCAGCAGCGTCAAGGGCTTCATCTGCGAACCGGCGGCACTCGAAACGGCGCGCGACATCACCGGCTACGGCGGCTGGTGCGCCTATCTGGAGACCAAGATTTAGCCTGCCGGATTGCCCGGCAAATATTCAGCACGCGCAACAAGCACTCAACGACGCAACGATTCAATTACCCGCACCTACCTGACGGAGCCAGCATGAAAACTGTACCTGAACAAGCAGCCAGCACTTCCATGGACACCTCCAGCGATAGCTCAGCCAAAGGCGTACAGAGCAAGCGTCGCACGCTGCTCGGCGCCGCCGGTGCGCTGACATTGAGCGCTCTGGCGGCGCCGGCCATCGTGCGCGCCCAGAGCGTACCTATCCGCATCGGCTACTGGCCGGTGGCCGCCGGTCTGCCGTTCTACGCTGCGGTGGAGGCCGGCTATTTCAAGGAAGCCGGGCTCGACGTGCAGCCGATCAAATTCGCCGGCGCCCAGCAGGTGATGGAAGCCATGCTCTCGGGCCGTGCGGATGGTTCGGCCAATGGCACCGGGGCCGGCAATCTGGCGATCGGCGAAATTGCCCAGCCCGGCCTGTTCAAGATTTTCGCGACCAATCCCAGCAACGCGCAATACGTGCTCGACGAGTTCCTGGTGCCCAAGGACAGCACAATCAAGTCGATTGCCGAACTCAAGGGCAAGAAGGTCGCCTCCGGTCCCGGCATTCAGAACGTGACGCTGGCAAAAACGGTGCTGGAACGCGCCGGCGCCACCGGCGCCACGGTCACAGAATTGCCGATCGGCCAGCACGTGGCGGCGCTGGCGGCAGGTCAGGTCGATGCGGTCTACACGCTGGAGCCGACCGGCACCGTCGGCCGCATGAACAACACCACCCGCGTGCTGGAAGCCGGCGTCATCGCCAAGTACATCCTCGGCAATCCGATGGCGCCCTGGCATGGCGGCGCAGCGGCGCTGACCAGCGATTTCATCAACAAGCATCCGGCCGAAGCCAGGAAATACATCGCCGCCTACACGCGCGGCATCGAGCTGATCCGCAAGACGCCGGACAAGGCGCGTCCTTATCTGAAGGGCTATACCGCCATCGAAGGTTCGCTGACCAATGAAGTGCCGCTGGCGTCTTACATGCTTTACAACGAGTTCAAGGCCAGCGATATCGCCTACTTCCAGAAATTCTATGACCTGTTCGTGGACAAAGGCATTTTTGCGTCGCGCGTGGTGGTCGATAACTTGCTCTACAAGGGTTGATCATGTCCGATTCCATCGTGGCCGACGGCACGGCCAAAAAACTGCCGGCAAGCGCCCCTTCCATCAGGCCGGCGGCGCCGCGCAAGCGCCGCCTGTCGCAACTGTTCGGCAAATTTCTGCCGGTGCTCGGCCCGGTGGTGCTGTTCATCATCTGGGATCTGGTGGTGCGCGCCGGCTGGATCAAGGCGATCCTGCTGCCGACACCGACCGCCACGCTGATCACGCTGGTCAATGGCCTGGCCGGCGGCCCGCTGCTCACGGATTTTCTGGTCACCGTGTGGCGCACGCTGGAAGCATTCCTGATCGCCGCCGTGATCGGCGTGCCGCTCGGGGTTCTGCTGGGCAGCAATGAGCGCGCCTATCGCAGCGTCGAGTTCCTGATCGACTTTTTCCGCTCCACGCCGTCGTCCGCGCTGATCCCGCTGTTCCTGCTGATCTTTGGCGTATCGGATATCAACAAGGTCGCGATCGCCGCCTTCGGCGCGCTGCTGATCGTGCTGTTCAACAGCGCCTACGGCGTGCTCAATGCGCGCAAGCAGCGCGTGATGGCGGCCAAGGTGATGGGCGCCTCGCGCTGGCAGATCTTCAAGGATGTGCTGTTGTGGGAAAGCCTGCAGCCGACCTTCGTCGGCCTGCGCAGCGCGGTGTCGATGGCGCTGGTGATCGTGATCGTGGCCGAGATGTTCATCGGTTCCGAAAACGGTCTGGGCCACAAGATCATCGACGCCCAGCAAGTCCTGAACGTACGCGAAATGTATGCCGCGATTCTGGCGGCCGGCGCACTCGGCTATGCGCTGAACGTGGTGTTCATCGTGATTGAAAAACGTATCGTCCACTGGAGCGGAAGATGAGCGTGGTCATTTCCCCGAAACTCAAACATGAAGAGCCGGTCATTCCTTTCGTGCCCGGCCCGCCCGGCACCCACATCACCATTCGCGGCCTGACCAAGTATTTCGCCGGCTGGCCGCTGTATGAGAACTTCGATCTCGACATCCCCAAGGGCAAGATCGTGTCGGTGTTCGGCCCCAACGGTTGCGGCAAGTCGACGCTGATCAACATGATCGCCGGCCTGATTCCGATCGACTCCGGCCAGATCCTGTTCGACGGCAAATCGCTGGCCGATACCAAGATCGGCTACGTGTTCCAGAACTACCGCGAAGCCATGTTTCCGTGGCTGCGCACCATCGACAACATCGCCTACCCGCTCAAGCTGGAAGGCAAATCGAAAGTTGAAATCAAGCGCCGCGTGGAGGAGCTGGTGGCCTCCTTCGACGTCAAGTTCGACCTCAACCGGTATCCCTACGAAATGTCGGGCGGGCAGCAGCAGACCGCCTCCATCATGCGCGCACTGGCGCCGGGGCCGGAGGTGCTGTTTCTCGACGAGCCGTTCTCGGCGCTGGATTTCGAGATGACCCTGTTCATCCGCGAAAAGCTGCAGGAAGTCTTCATGCAGACCGGGACCACCATGGTGCTGGTGTCGCACGATCTGGAAGAAGCGGTCTATCTGGCCGATGAAATCCTGCTGCTGACCAAACGCCCGACCAAGGTGGCCGACATCCTGCGCTACGACGATCCCCGTCCGCGCACAGTGGAAACGCTGTCGCAGCCCAGCTTCATCGCCGCCAAGAAAACCAGCCTGGAGATTTTCCAACGCGAAGTGCGGCGTGAAGCCACTGCCCGGCCGCCCAGGTAATTTTGCAGGGCGGACCTCCGTTCACCTTCAGTTCTTTGCCAACAACACCATTAACGTTTCCCCTTCCAGGAGCCAAAGATGACTCAACGTCGCGACTTTCTCAAACTGACCGGCGCCGCCGCACTCGGCGCTGCCTTCCCGCTTGATCTGCTGGCCGCCGGACCGCTGACGGTGGGCTTCATCTACGTCGGCGCGCGCGATGACTTCGGCTACAACCAGTCGCATGCGCAGGCTGCCGCCATCATCAAGAAGATGCCCGGCATCAAGGTCATTGAAGAAGAGAAAGTGCCGGAAACCGTGGCGGTGCAAAAGACCATGGAAGCCATGATCCAGCAGGACGGTGCATCGCTGATCTTCCCGACCTCGTTCGGCTATTTCGATCCGCATGTGCTGAAAGTCGCGGAGAAATATCCCAAGGTGCGCATCGCCCATTGCGGCGGCCTGTGGACGCAGGGCAAGCATCCGATGAACGTCGGCAGCTTCTTCGGCTACATCGAGGAGTGCGAATATCTGAGCGGCGTGGTGGCCGGCTACATGAGCAAATCCAAGAAGCTGGCCTTCATCGCCGCCAAACCGATTCCACAGGTGCTGCGCAATATCAACGCCTTCACGCTGGGCGCGCAATCGGTCGACCCTGGCATCACCACGCGCGTGATTTTCACCGGCGACTGGTCGCTACCGGTGAAGGAAGCGGAAGCCGCCAACAGCCTGATCGATCAGGGCTGCGATGTGATCACCTGCCACGTCGACGGCCCCAAGGTGATCGTCGAAACCGCCGAGAAGCGCGGCATCATGACCACCGGCTACCACGCCAGCCAGGCTGCGCTGGCGCCCAAGGGCTACCTCACCGGCGCTGAATGGAACTGGGCCACGCCCTACACCGAGATCGTCAAGGCCACACTGGACGGCAAACCGATGATCAATTTCCTGCGCGGCGGCCTGAAAGACAATTTCGTCAAGATGTCGCCTTACGGCGCCGGCGTCAGCGCGGCGGCAAAGAAGAAGGCCGACGACATCAAGGCGCAGATGCTGGCCGGCAGCTTCCAGATCTTCAAGGGCCCGATCAAGGACAACAAGGGCGCGGTCGTGATCCCGGCCGGCACCACGCAGGCGCAGACCGACGTCGCGCTGGAGAAGATGAATTATCTGGTGGCCGGCGTGGTCGGGCAGGTGTGAAGCATGCCTTGAATCTCCTGCCGCCGGCAGTTTCAGGGCGGCGGGATTTTCCAGGCGTCAGGATTTTCAGGTACCAGACTTGCTGATCTCTTCCTCATTTCGGACATTGCCATGACTCCAGTTCACAGCGCGCCCCCGCTCATGCTCAAGGCCAAGGCCAGGCTCGGCATGGCCGCCCTTCCCATGCTGCCGACGCTGTGCGCGCTGGCCGGCACGCTGGCGCTGTTCGTGCTGTTTCTGGCGCTACAGGGCAAGCCCGCCGCCGATGCCTGTCTGCTGATCTATCAGGGTGCATTCGGCTCGATGTTTGCCTGGCAGAACACCTTGCAACGCGCGGCGCCGCTATTGCTGACGGCGCTGTGCGTGGCGCTGCCGGCGCGTGTCGGCCTGATCGTGATCGGCGGCGAAGGTGCGCTGGCCATGGGCGGCCTGTTTGCCGCCGTGCTGCCGGCTTATCTGCCGGTACTTTCGCCATGGCTGATGTTGCCGCTGATGGCCGGCGCCGCCATGCTGGCGGGCGGCTTGTGGATCGCGCTGTGCGGCGCCTTGCGTCAATGGCGCGGCGTCAACGAGACCATCTCCAGCCTGCTGCTGTCGTATCTGGCGGTGGCCTTGTTCAAGCATCTGGTGGAAGGCCCGCTGCGCGATCCGGCCAGCCTCAACAAGCCTTCGACGCCGCCCCTGGCCGAGGCCTATCTGATCAATCCTCTGCCCGGTCTGGATGTGCACTGGGGGCTGGCATGGGGCGTGCTGGCCTGCGTCGCGGCCTGGGTATTCCTGCGTCATAGCGTGTCCGGCTTCGCCATGGCGGTGGCCGGCGGCAATGTGCGCACCGCGCGGCTGGTCGGCCTGCCGGTCAACCGCCTGGTGCTGACCGCCTGCGCTATGGGCGGCGCGGCAGCGGGACTGGCCGGCATGTTCGAAGTCGCCGCCGTGCATGGCAGCGCCAACAGCGCGCTGCTGGCCGGCTACGGCTTCAGCGGCATTCTGGTGGCCTTTGCGGCGCGCCAGAATCCGCTCGCCATCATCGTCTGCGCCATCGTGATCGGCGGCGTCGAAGCCAGCGGCAGTCTGCTGCAACGCCGTCTCGATCTGCCCGACGCCACCACGCTGGTATTGCAGGGTCTGCTGTTCTGCAATCTGCTGGCATGGGAAGCCATCACCGGCCGCCTGGCGGCGCTGAAGACGCGCTGGCAGCAACAGCTGCACACCCGATTTGCGGCACCTGCCGGCACCTCTGCCGCCATCAAGGAGAGCAGCCATGTCTGACATCGATTTCAGCACACTGCTGCTGGCACTGTTCGCCGGCGCCATCCGGGTCGGCACGCCGTTTCTGTTCGTCAGCCTGGGCGAATGTCTGACCGAAAAAGGCGGCCGCGTGAATCTGGGACTGGAAGGCATACTGGTGTGCGGCGCCATGACCGGCTACGCGGTGTCCTTCTTTTCCGGCTCGGCCTGGCTGGGCGTGCTGGCGGCGGGCGGCTCCGGCATGCTGCTGGGCACGCTGCACGGACTGGTGTGCTCGCTGCCGCGCGTCAACGACATCGCCTTCGGCATCGCGCTGATGCTGCTGGGCACCGGCCTCGCCTTCTTCCTCGGCAAGCCCTTCATTCAACCGCAGGCGACTATGTTGCCGGCCATCGATCTGGGCAGCTGGAGCAGCAATCCGCATCTGCATCACGCGCTGGAAATCAATGCCCTGTTCCTGATCGGCGTGGTGCTGGCGGCGCTGCTCCAATGGGGTCTGGCCGGCACCCGCTGGGGGCTGGCGCTGCGGCTGGTCGGCGACCACGCCGAAACCGCTCGTGCGCTGGGCTATCGCATCAACTTCACGCGCATCGTGGCGACCGCCTGCGGCGGTTTTCTGGCGGCGGTCGGCGGTGCCTATCTGTCGCTGTACTACCCCGGCAGCTGGAACGAAGGCTTGTCCAGCGGCCAGGGCCTGATGGCGGTGGCGCTGGTGATCTTTGCCCGCTGGCAGCCGCTGCGCTGTCTGTTTGCGGCCATGCTGTTCGGCGCCGCCGGCGCGCTCGGCCCGGCCTTGCAGGCGGTCGGCATCACCTCCGGCTACTACCTGTTCAACGCCGCGCCGTATGCGCTGACCTTGCTGATCATGGTCATCACCTGCCGCCCCGACCGTAGTCTGTCGAGCGCGCCGGGCGAACTCAGCCTGACCCGATAATCTCGATAAGCTCGATCAACTTTTTTTTAGCGGAGAACCGACATGTCCGAATTGTTCATCCAGGCCGAACCCTATGTGTGGCCGTACGACGGCGCGCTCAAGCCGTCCAACACGGCGTTGATCGTGATCGACATGCAGACCGATTTCTGCGGCATCGGCGGCTACGTCGACAAGATGGGCTACGACCTGTCGCTGACGCGCGCGCCGATCGCGCCGATCAAGAGCGTGCTGAGCGCCATGCGTGCCGGCGGCTACACCATCATCCACACGCGCGAAGGCCATCGCCCCGACCTGTCGGACCTGCCTGCCAACAAGCGCTGGCGCTCACGCCAGATAGGGACCAATGGCGTCGGCATCGGCGACGACGGCCCCTGCGGCAAGATTCTGGTGCGCGGCGAACCGGGCTGGGAAATCATTCCCGAACTGGCGCCGCTGGCCGGCGAAATCATCATCGACAAACCCGGCAAGGGCTCGTTCTGCGCCACCGATCTGGAGCTGGTGCTGCACACGCGCGGCATCCGCAACATCGTCCTGACCGGCATCACCACCGACGTCTGCGTGCACACCACGATGCGCGAGGCCAATGATCGCGGCTTCGAATGCGTGATGCTGAGCGACTGCTGCGGCGCCACCGATCCGGCCAATCATCTGGCGGCGCTATCCATGATCAAGATGCAGGGCGGCGTGTTCGGCGCGGTGTCGGACTCATCATCGCTGCTGCAAGCGATAGGAAAATAATCATGCATGCGCTCGAGCTGGAGATCACCGGCGCCGGCAAGTCCTTCGGCGAATTCCGCGCGCTGGACGAGGTGTCGCTCAAGATCAGGGCCGGCACCATTCATGCGCTATTGGGCGAGAACGGCGCCGGCAAGAGCACGCTGGTCAAAGGTCTGGTCGGCTATAGTCCGCTCGATCAGGGCATGATCCAGGCCGACCGCCGCGAGGTGGAGATTCGCGGCCCGCGTGTGCCGAATACGCTGGGAATAGGCATGGTGTATCAGCACTTCACGCTGGCGCCCAGCCTGACGGTGGCGGAAAACCTGCTGCTGGCGCGCGGCAACATGCGCTGGCGCATACGCTGGCAGCAAGAGCGCGAGGCGTTGCGCGACTTCATGCAGACCATGCCTTTCCGCATCGATCTGGATCGCCACATCAGCGGCCTGTCGGCCGGTGAAAAACAGAAACTGGAAATTCTCAAGCAACTCTATCTGCGCCGCCGGCTGCTGATTCTGGATGAGCCGACCTCGGTGCTGACGCCGCAAGAGGCCGATGAAGTGCTGGGGCTGATGCGCGATCTCACCCGACGCCGGGAATTGACGGTACTGATGATTACCCACAAGTTTCACGAAGTGACGGCCTACGCCGACGATGTGACCGTGCTGCGCAAGGGCCGGCTGGTCGGCAGCAGCGCGGTGGCCGATACCAGTCCGGCCGAACTGGCGCACTGGATGATGGGTCAGGCGCGCGTGGAAAAGGAAGCGCAAGCACGACCGCCGGTGCCCGCCGATGCGCCAGTCGGCTTGCAGATCGACGCGCTGCAGGTGCTGAACGATCGCGGCGTGCCGGCCGTCCGGGATCTGTCGCTGCAGGTCAGGCGCGGCGAGATCGTCGGCCTGGCCGGCATCTCCGGTAACGGTCAGAAAGAATTGGTGGAGGCCCTGCTCGGCCAGCGCCGCCGCTTGTCGGGACAGGTCGGCATCGCCGGCGCCGCCTATCAGGCCAGCCGCGACGAGATGCGCCGGCACAAGGTTTTCGCACTGCCGGAAGAGCCGCTGCGCAACGCCTGTATCGCCGGCATGAATGTGGCGGAAAACATGGCGCTGCGCAATTTCGACGTGCCGCCGTTTCGCCGCAGCGGCTGGCTCGGCTGGTGCCTGAACCGGCCCGCCATGCGGCGGCAGGCGCAATCGCTGATCACGGCCTTCAATGTGCGCCCGCCCCTGCCGGAACGCGCCATCGGCACACTCTCGGGCGGCAATGTGCAGCGCGCGGTGCTGGCCCGTGAATTGGGCGATGCGGATGACGGCATGTCATCCGCAGAGGCCGCGCATGTGCTGATCGTCGCCAACCCGGTGTTCGGCCTCGATTTCGCCTCCGTAGCCGACATTCACGCCCGGCTGCTGCAGGCGCGCGCGCGGGGCGCAGCGGTGCTGCTGGTGAGCGAGGATCTGGACGAGCTGCTGGAATTGGCGGACCGGATTCTGGTGATGACCGACGGCGCCATCGTGCATGCCTGCGAGGCCGGAGTCGCCGACCGCACGGAGCTGGGTCGCTGGATGGCCGGCCATCAGGATGCAGCGCCGGCGCACGACCATACTCAACTGGAGACCGCATGAGCACGATAGATGCTTTCCCTACGCCCTACCGATTCGAGCTGCAACACACCGCGCTGGTGGTGATCGACATGCAGCGCGACTTCATTGAAGCGGGCGGCTTCGGCAGCGCACTCGGCAACGACGTGCGGCCGCTGGCCGAGATCGTGCCGACCGTGGCCGCACTGCTGGCCACCGCGCGCGCCGGCGGCATGCTGGTGGTGCACACGCGCGAATCGCATCTGCCCGATCTGTCCGACTGCCCGCCATCGAAACTGCGGCGCGGCAATCCCTCGCTGGCCATCGGCGCCATCGGCCCCATGGGGCGCATTCTGGTGCGCGGCGAAGCGGGTAATCAGATCCTGCCGCTGCTGACGCCGCAAGACGGCGAGCTGGTGATCGACAAGCCCGGCAAGGGCGCGTTTTACGCCACCGATCTGCACGCGCAATTGCAGGCGCGCGGCATCACGCATCTACTGTTTGCCGGCGTCACCACCGAAGTCTGCGTGCAGACCTCGATGCGCGAAGCCAACGACCGCGGCTATGAATGTCTGATCGTGGAAGATGCCTGCGCCAGCTATTTCCCGGTATTCCATCAGGCCACGCTGGCGATGCTGACCGCGCAGGGCGGCATCGTCGGCTGGAAAGCACCGCTGGCCGCATTGCAGGCGGCCCTCAAAGAAACCTCCGGAGAACACTCATGATGCAAATCAATCTGCCGCATATCGTGGCCGAGGTCGAACAGGTCTTCGCCGACTATGAACACGCGCTGCGCGTCAACGACATCGTGCGCCTGGATCGCTGGTTCTGGTACGACCCGCAGACGGTGCGCTACGGCGTGGCCGAGATTCTGCTGGGCGGCGCCGCGATCCGCGAATATCGCCAGAGCTGCAAGCCGGTGCATCCTTCGCGCCGCCTGCAGCGCACGGTAGTCACGAGCTTCGGCAGCGACTATGCTACTGTCAGCACCGAATTCACGGCCGAGGACTCGGACAAGATCGGCCGTCAGATGCAGACCTGGGTGCGCATGGACGCCGGCTGGCGCATCGTCGCCGCGCATGTGAGCCTGATGCCATGAGCGGATACCGAGACGCGAGTCACACCGCCCGGCGCCTTATCTACGCCCCACTTTTTCTTTTTGCTGATGACGTTTCCCCATGACCGTAACTGCTGCAAACCCCCTCGCTGAACAGGTTTACAACCGGCTCAAGGACGACATCTTCAATTTCAGGCTGTTGCCCGGCGACAATTTCACCGAAACCGAAATGGCGCAGTCCTACGGCGTCTCGCGCACGCCGCTGCGCGACGCCCTGTTCCGGATGCAGCGCGAAGGCTATCTGGACGTCGGCTTCCGCCGCGGCTGGAAGGTGCGGCCGATCGACTTCGACCGCCTCGACAATCTCTACGACCTGCGCATCGTGCTGGAGATGGCGGCGCTGGAACGCATCTGCCAGAACCCGGATATCCCCCCGGCCTTGCAGAATCTCAACGCGGTGTGGCTGGTAGAGGAAGATGCACGCGAGAGCGACGCCGTGAAGGTGGCCGAGCTGGACGAAAGCTTTCACACCAATCTGGTGGCAGCCGCCGGCAATGAAGAGATGACCCGCATCCACACCGAAGTGACGGAAAAGATCCGCATCGTGCGCCGGCTCGACTTTCTCAAGAAGAACCGCGTGACGGCCACCTATGAAGAGCATGGCAAGATTCTGGCGCTCATCGCCAAGCGCAAGGCCACCGAAGCGCAAATCCTGCTGCGCGCGCACATTACCCAGAGCAAGCTGGAAGTGCGCAAGATCACGATCTGGATGCTGGCCGAAGCGCGACAGCAAAAGACCGGCGAAATGGTCTGACGCGGCTTTTGCTGCGCCGGCCGCCTTGCCCCACCATTTCAAAAAAGCAACTTTCTCTCAATTCTGCCTCCCGTAAGCCCGCATCGCTGCGATGCGGGGAAACTGCCCGAAAACCTTTATAATGGTCGGCTTTTGCAACAAAGCCACTTTCAGCTTCTTCCATGAAGGTATTTCGCGGACTTCCCAACGCCGAATCGCGCGCGCCCTGTGCGCTGACGATAGGCAATTTCGACGGTGTACACCTTGGCCATCAGGCCTTGCTGGCACAGGTGCGCGATGCCGCCGCCCGGCTGGAGCTGGACGCGGCCGTGATGACGTTCGAACCGCATCCCCGTGAATTCTTTGCGCAACTGGCCGGCACGCCCGAAAAGGCGCCGGCGCGCATCGCCAATCTGCGCGACAAGCTGCAATCGCTGACCGATGCCGGCATCGACCGCGTGATCGTGGAGCATTTCGGCAGCCACTTCGCGGCGCTGTCGCCGCAAGACTTCATCGAGAAGATTCTGGTGCAGGGCCTGCATGTGCGCTGGCTGATGGTGGGCGACGACTTTTGCTTCGGCGCACGCCGCGCCGGCAATATCGAGACGCTAATAGAAGCCGGCAAGCAGCACGGCTTTGAAGTGCACACCATGCCGACCGTCACCAACGCCGGCGTGCGCATTTCGTCTTCCGCCGTGCGCGCTGCGCTGGCCGATGGCGATTTCGTCCTGGCGCGACAACTGCTGGGGCATTCCTACGGCATCAGCGGCCACGTGATTCACGGCAAGAAGCTGGGACGTACCATCGGTTTTCCGACGCTGAACATGCGCGTCGGTCACAAGCGCCCTGCCTTGTCCGGCATTTTCGTCGTGCAGGTGCATGGACTGGGCGACCAGCCCTTGCCGGCCGTCGCCAGCCTGGGCGTGCGCCCGACCGTGGACGACAGCGGCCGCGTGCTGCTGGAAACGCATCTATTCGATTACAGCGGCGACTGCTACGGCAAGCTGCTGCGCGTGGAGTTTCTGAAGAAACTGCGCGACGAAGAGAAATACATCGACCTGCCGACGCTGACTGCGGCCATCGAGCGCGATGCCGAACAGGCGCGCAACTTTTTCAAAGAGCAGACCAGCTCAGCCATCTCGGCCACCGACCGAATTTGATGCTGGCTGTCGGCATGGCGCCGGCAGCCAGTTACCCTACCACCGCGCAATTGCAGCTCGCAGCCTGCTGCAGGCGACCGGCAACATCAAGAACATCAGCACCCGCGCAAAGATCGCGACGGGCTGGAAGAAATCCCTGTAAAGAAAATCCTCATGTCGAACAACGAATCCCAAAAGCCGAACAAGCCCGGCAAATCCGAAGGCAAGCCGGTCAGCAAGTATCCGGTCAACATGACCGAGACCGCGTTTCCGATGCGCGGCGATCTGGCCAAGCGCGAGCCGCAATGGGTCAAGGAATGGCAGAGCAAGAAACTGTATCAGCGTATCCGCAAGGCCTCGGCCGGCCGGCCCAAATTCATCCTGCACGACGGTCCGCCGTATGCCAACGGTGAAATCCACCTGGGTCACGCCGTCAACAAGATCCTGAAAGACATGATCGTCAAGGCCCGCAACATGGCCGGCTTCGACGCGCAATACGTGCCGGGCTGGGATTGCCACGGCATGCCGATCGAAATCCAGATCGAAAAGAAATACGGCAAGAACCTGCCGGTGGCCGAAGTGCAAGCCAAGGCGCGCGCTTACGCCAACGAGCAGATCGAGCTGCAAAAGAAAGACTTCATCCGCCTCGGCGTGCTGGGCGAATGGGACAATCCATACAAGACCATGAACTTCTCCAACGAAGCCGATGAGCTGCGCGCGCTCGGCACGATTCTGGAGAAGGGTTATGTGTATCGCGGCCTGAAGCCGGTCAACTGGTGTTTCGACTGCGGTTCGGCGCTGGCCGAAGCGGAAGTGGAATATCAGGACAAGCGCGACCCGGCCATCGACGTCGGCTTCCCGTTTGCAGAACACGACAAGATCGCCAAGGCCTTCGGCCTGGCCAAGCTGCCAACGGATAAAGGTTACGTCGTGATCTGGACCACCACGCCATGGACCATCCCGTCCAACCAGGCGCTGAACGTGCATCCGGAATTCGACTATGCGCTGGTGCAGACCGAGCGCAACGGCGAAGCAACACTGCTGATTCTGGCCAATGATCTGGTCGAATCCTGCCTGCAGCGCTTCGGCCTGGAAGGCAAAGTGATCGCCACCGCCAAGGGCGAGGCGCTGTCGCTGATCGCCTTCCATCATCCGCTGGCCACCGCCGATAAAGGCTACGACCGCCTGTCGCCGATCTATCTGGGCGACTACGTGACGGCCGACAGCGGCACCGGCATCGTGCACTCGGCGCCGGCTTACGGTATCGAAGACTTTGTGTCGTGCAAGGCGCACGGCATGAAGGACGACGACATCATCAGCCCGGTCATGGGCGACGGCCGCTATGCGTCGTCGCTGCCGCTGTTTGCCGGCATGACGATCTGGGAAGCGTCGAAGCCGATCTGCGCCAAACTGGAAGAAGTCGGCACGCTGTTCAAGCTGGTGATGTTCGATCACAGCTACATGCACTGCTGGCGCCACAAGACGCCGATCATCTATCGTGCGACCTCGCAATGGTTTGCCAGCATGGACAACACGCCCAAGGATGGCGGCAAGAGCCTGCGCGCAACTGCGCTGCAAGGCATCGAAGACACCGCCTTCTTCCCGGCCTGGGGCAAGGCGCGCCTGCACGGCATGATCGCCAACCGTCCCGACTGGACGCTGTCGCGCCAACGCCAGTGGGGCGTGCCGATGGCCTTCTTCGTGCACAAGGAAAGCGGCCTGCTGCATCCGCGCACGCCCGAGCTGCTGGAGCAGATTGCCCAGCGCATCGAGCAAGGCGGCATCGAGGCATGGCAGACGCTGGATCCGAAAGAATTGCTGGGCGACGAAGCCGATCAGTATCTGAAGAACAAAGACACGCTGGACGTCTGGTTCGACTCCGGCTCGACCCATCAGACCGTGCTGCGCGGTTCGCACAAGCAGGAGTTGCAGTTCCCGGCCGATCTGTATCTGGAAGGCTCGGATCAGCATCGCGGCTGGTTCCACTCTTCGCTGCTGACTTCGTCCATGCTCAACGGCTGCGCGCCGTACAAGGCGCTGCTGACGCACGGTTTCGTGGTGGACGGCGAAGGCCGCAAGATGTCGAAGTCGCTCAAGAACGGCGTCGAGCCGCAAAAGGTGGCCGACTCGCTGGGCGCGGAAATCCTGCGTCTGTGGGTGGCATCGAGCGATTACTCGGGCGAGATCTCGATCTCCGATGAAATCCTGAAGCGCGTCACCGAAGCCTATCGCCGCATCCGTAATACGCTGCGTTTCCTGTTGTCCAACACCTCCGACTTCGACCCGGCCAAGCATGCCGTGCCGGTGGCCGAGATGCTGGAAATCGATCGCTACGCCATCGCCAACATGGCCAATCTGCAGAAGGAAATTCTGGCGCATTACGAGACCTATGAATTCCATCCGGTAGTCTCCAAGCTGCAGATGTATTGTTCGGAAGATCTGGGCGGCTTCTATCTCGACATCCTGAAGGACCGTCTGTACACCAGCGGCGCAGAGTCGCATGCGCGCCGCTCGGCACAGACTGCGATCTGGCACATCACTCAGGCGCTGCTGCGTCTGATGGCGCCGACGCTGTCGTTCACGGCGGAAGAAGCCTGGAGCTTCTTCGCCGGCAAAGAAGAGTTCGAAGCCAGCAGCCAGACCATCTTCTCGCAGACCTATTATCAGTTGCCGGAAGTGGAACAGGCCGAAGCGCTGGTCGCCAAGTTCAACGTGCTGCATGAAGTCCGTGCGACCGTGACCAAGCAACTGGAAGAAGTGCGTATCGCCGGCAACATCGGTTCGTCGCTGCAGGCGGAAGTGGAACTGAAGGTGGCGGGCGACAAGGCCGCGCTGCTGCAAAGCCTGGACGATGATCTGAAGTTCGTGCTGATCACTTCGTCCGCCACTGTCACTCCGGTGGCGGACGCAGCTGATGAAGCGGTGATCGTGACGCCGTCGACGCAACAAAAATGTGAGCGCTGCTGGCACTATCGCGCCGATGTCGGATCTCATGCCGAGCATCCGGGACTGTGCGGTCGCTGCTACAGCAATCTGTTCGGTCAGGGCGAGACACGACGCTTCGCCTGATGCACCAGATCCGGCTACCTGATTGCAGTTCAGGCAGCCGGATTGCATTTCAGCCCCAATATCAGTTTCAGCAATATCTTCCGCGCCAGGCGCTTGCACTCTTCTTCGAACCGCCGAACGTCTCCGACGTGCCGCAGTGAAAATGAAGTCGAATTCAGCCGGCGGCGCCCCAGCCTTCAACAACAAATCTCATGGCCACTAAAAAACGTCCTTCGTTTTCTTCTACCGGTAGCAGCAGCGGCGGCTTGCTGCCATGGATAGGCATCGCCACCATCGTGCTGCTGTTCGATCAGTTGTCCAAGATCACCATCCTGCGTCTGTTCCAATACGGCGAATCGCGTCCGGTGACCGGCTTCTTCAATCTGGTGCTGGTCTATAACAAGGGCGCGGCATTCAGCTTCCTCGCCAGCGAAACCGGCTGGCAGCGTTACCTGTTTACGGCTATCGGCATCGTGGCGGCGGTGTTCATCATCCACATGCTGCGCAAGCACGCCGGACAGCGCATGTTCTGCTGGGCGCTGGCCCTGATCCTGGGCGGTGCCATCGGCAACGTGATCGACCGCGTGGCGTATGGCCATGTGATCGACTTCCTCGACGTCTTCGTCGGCAACTGGCATTGGCCGGCCTTCAACGTGGCCGATAGTGCGATCTGCGTAGGTGCGGTATTGTTCGTGCTGGACGAATTGCGCAGGGTTTCGAAAAAATAAACGCGACACGGCGGCGCCGGCACTTGCTGCTCCGCCGTCATGTGGTACATCGCGCGGCACTGCCCTCAATGCGCAATCTGCATTCACCACACTGCCTCATTCCGGGAGCTATAACATGGACCTCGCTGGCAAGAAAATCGTACTCGGCCTGACCGGCGGCGTGGCCTGCTACAAGGCGGCCGAACTGGCGCGCGGCCTGGGCAAAGCCGGCGCCTCGGTGCAGGTAGTGATGACGCAGGCGGCCACGCAATTCATCACCCCGGTCACCATGCAAGCGCTGACCGGCAACACCGTCTACAGCGATCAGTGGGATGCGCGCATCGCCAACAACATGCCGCACATTGATCTGACGCGCGAGGCCGATGCCATCGTGATCGTGCCCTGCTCCACCGATTTCATCTTCAAGCTGGCGCATGGCGCCTGCGACGATCTGCTGTCGACGCTGTGCATCGCGCGTCCCGCCGGTTTGCCGCTGATGGTGGCGCCGGCCATGAATGTAGAGATGTGGCAAAACCCGGCGACCCAGCGCAACGTGGCGCAGCTGCGCCAGGACGGCATTGTGCTGCTGGGCCCGGATGCCGGCGAGCAGGCCTGCGGCGAAGTCGGTCTGGGCCGCATGCTGGAACCGGAACAACTGCTGGAAGAAATCATTGCCGCTTTTCAGCCCAAACTGCTGAGCGGCAAACGTGTACTGCTGACGGCCGGCCCGACCTTTGAGCCTATCGATCCGGTGCGCGGCATCACCAATCTCTCTTCCGGAAAAATGGGTTATGCGCTGGCGCGCGCCGCGCGCGAAGCCGGCGCCGCGGTGGTGCTGGTATCCGGCCCGACGGCGCTGGCCGCGCCTTATGGCGTGCGCCGCGTCGATGTGCAGACCGCGCAGCAAATGCGTGATGCCGTACTGGCGAATGTCGCCGGCCAGGATGTTTTTGTCGCAGTGGCGGCGGTGGCCGACTGGCGCGTCGCCAATGTCAGCACACAAAAACTGAAGAAGGATGAAGATGGCAAAGCCCCGCTGCTGGAGTTTGAACAAAACCCGGACATTCTTGCGGAAGTCGCCGCGTTGCCGGTCAGACCTTATTGCGTAGGCTTTGCCGCCGAGTCGGAAAATCTTGAGCAATACGGCGCCGCCAAACGCGTACGCAAAAATATCCCGCTGCTGGTCGGCAACATCGGCCATCAGACCTTCGGCAGGGACGACAACGCGCTGATGCTGTTTGACGCACAGGGTCACAGCGATCTGCCGCGCGCCGACAAACAGACGCTGGCGCGGCAACTGGTGCGCGAGATTGCGCGCCGCATGCTGCAGCATTAGCACAGCGCCGGAACGGCGACGCCGCAAAGCCTGAGCGTTGCGCCTCGAACAATTGCGCTTGCTGCAAACCCTTCAACACCTCCAACTGAATTCAGCCCTGCCCATGAAAACCATAGATATCAAAATCCTCGATCCACGCATGAAAGATCAGTTGCCGGCCTACGCCACGCCAGGCAGCGCCGGTCTCGATCTGCGCGCCTGCATCGACGCGCCGCTGACCATCGCGCCGGGCAGCACGCATCTGATCCCGACCGGGCTGGCGATCCATCTGGCTGATCCCGGCTACGCGGCCGTGATCCTGCCGCGCAGCGGCATGGGTCACAAGCACGGTATCGTGCTGGGCAATCTGGTGGGCCTGATCGATTCCGACTATCAGGGCCAACTCATGGTCTCGACATGGAACCGCAGTAATACCGAATTTGTCCTAAACCCGATGGAACGGTTGGCGCAACTGGTCATCGTTCCTGTGCTGCAGGTCGGCTTCAATGTTGTCGAAGAATTCGACAGCAGCGAACGCGGAGCCGGCGGTTTCGGCAGCACCGGCAAACACTGATGGAGAAAATTTGATGGCCCTGCATGACATGCCGAACTGGCAGAAGATAAGAAATATCGCAATTCTCACCCCGCTCGCCTTGCTGGCGGCCTGCGCCACGCAGCCCATGGATACCGCCACCGCACCGACGGTCGCAGCCCCCAAACCGCAAGCAGTCGCGCCGCGCAGCTTGACGCCGCAGGAGCAGGCCTTGCGGGTGCTGATCGATCAGCAAGATCGTCTGTATCGCGTCGCCGCCCCGCTACTGACCAGCAACGCGCCGCTGTGCAAGGGCAATGCGCGCAATCTGCTGGGCTTCACTGCCAAGAACCGTTTCTCCTTCCCGATTGAATACGCCGACAGCGCCAGAAACCTGGGCTATGACGACCGCCTGCAAGTCAGCGGCGTGCTGCCGGGCAGCGGTGCGGCACAGGCCGGCATCCAGCGCGGCGACATCCTGCTGTCGGTGGCCGACAAGCCGATGCCGCAAGGCACCGATGCCGAACGCCAGGCGGCTCTACTGCTGGGCCCGCTGGTGATCAAGCGGGCGCCGATCAAGCTGAGCGTATCGCGCAACGGCCAGGAGCAATCCATGTCGGTGCCACTGACGCTGGCGTGCGCCTTCAGCATCGAACTGGGCAATGCCGACAACGTCAACAGTTACGCCGACGGCCGTCGTGTACTGATCACTCGCGGCATGCTGAACTTCACGCAAAATGATGACGAGCTGGCCTATCTCATCGCCAAGGAGATGGCCCACAACTCGCTGGGCCACGCGATCCGCCAGCGCATGGTGTCGACCATCGCCGAGGTGATCGATAACCTGCTGCAGCCGCATCCTGACCCGACCACCACGGCAGGCACTGCCGGTATCCGCGTATATCCTCAGGACCTGGATGCCGCCGCCGACACGCTGTCGCTGTACATGCTGGCGCGCGCCGGCTACAACATCGATAAGGCGCCGGTGTTCTGGAAGCGTCTGGCGGATAAATATCCGGCCAGCGTGCCGAACGGCTATACCGCGATCCACCCTTCGACCACGTATCGCCTGGCGATGATCGACAAGGTGACGCAGATAGTGAAGGCCAAACAGGCCGCGAGCAAGCCGCTGGTGCCTTGAAGTCTGAGGCGCTGAATTTCTGGCGTTGAAAAGAGAAAGGCCGCAATGTATTGCGGCCTTTCTTGATTGCGCGATCGGTACGGCATCATGGCCTGGACGGCGGGTCAGGCGGCTTGAAATTGCCGACTGTTCTCTCGGGTCAAAGTCACAGCGGCCAGGAAAATGATCGCCGGTGTAACGGCCTTCAATCTCTCTTTTCCAGATCGTGCAGGCATAAAAAAAGCCGGAACAATGTTCCGGCTTTTTCACGTCAAATCAAAAGACTTATTCGACTTCCAGCTTTTCCTGAGGCTCTTCCGGTGGAGCGGAATCATCGCCCTCCGGGAACTCCAGCTTGACCTGATCCTTGTCATCCATCTCGACCGTCACACGACCGCCGGATACCAGCTTGCCGAACAGCAGTTCGTCGGCCAGCGCCTTGCGGATCATGTCCTGAATCAGACGCGACATAGGACGCGCGCCCATCAGCGGATCAAATCCCTTCTTGGCCAGGAACTTGCGCAAGCCATCAGAGAAGACTGCTTCCACCTTCTTCTCGTGCAACTGCTCTTCCAGCTGCATCAGGAATTTGTCGACCACGCGCAGGATGACTTCTTCATCCAGCGGACGGAAGCTGATGATGGAATCCAGACGATTGCGGAACTCAGGCGTGAACATACGCTTGATATCCCCCATTTCGTCGCCGGCTTCCTTCTTCTCGGTGAAACCGATCGAACGCTTCTGCAAGCTTTCAGCGCCGGCATTGGTCGTCATCACGATGATCACGTTGCGGAAATCAGTCTTGCGGCCGTTGTTGTCGGTCAGCGTGCCGTGATCCATCACTTGCAGCAGGATATTGAAAATGTCCGGATGGGCTTTTTCGATTTCATCCAGCAGCAGCACGGCATGCGGCTTCTTGGTGATCGCTTCGGTCAGCAGACCGCCCTGATCAAAACCGACATAACCCGGAGGCGCGCCGATCAGACGACTGACGGCGTGACGCTCCATGTATTCCGACATGTCGAAACGGATCAGCTCAATGCCCATGATAAAGGCCAGCTGCTTCGCCACTTCGGTCTTGCCGACGCCGGTAGGACCGGAGAACAGGAAGGAACCGATCGGCTTGTCAGTCTTGCCCAGACCGGCACGCGCCATCTTGATGGCGGACGCCAGCGCTTCAATCGCAGGATCCTGACCGAACACGACATTCTTCAGGTCGCGGTCTATCGTTTGCAGCTTGGTGCGATCGTCCTGATTGACCGATTGCGGCGGAATGCGTGCGATCTTGGAGATGATCTCTTCGATCTCGGGCTTGCCGATGGTCTTCTTCTGCTTGGACTTCGGCAAGATGCGTTGCGCCGCACCGGCTTCGTCGATCACGTCAATGGCCTTGTCCGGCAGATGACGGTCATTGATGAAGCGTGCCGCCAGTTCTGCCGCAGAAGTCAGCGCCGAGGCGGAATACTTCACGCCATGGTGCTCTTCGAACTTGGACTTCAGGCCGCGCAGAATCTGAATCGTTTGCTCGACGGTCGGTTCGTTGACATCAATTTTCTGGAAGCGGCGCGACAGCGCGTGGTCTTTTTCGAACACGCCACGGAATTCCGTGTACGTAGTCGCACCGATGCACTTCAACTGGCCGCTCGACAACGCCGGCTTCAGCAGATTGGATGCATCCAGCGTGCCGCCCGATGCCGAACCCGCGCCGATGATGGTGTGGATTTCATCGATAAACAGAATGCCGTGCGGGCTGTCCTTCAATTGCTTGAGAACGGCCTTCAGACGCTGCTCGAAATCGCCACGGTATTTTGTGCCGGCCAGCAGTGCCCCCATATCGAGCGAATAGACGACAGCGTTCTTGAGAATTTCCGGTACGTCGTTTTGCGTAATGCGCCATGCCAGACCTTCGGCAATCGCAGTCTTGCCGACGCCGGCTTCGCCGACCAGCAAGGGATTGTTCTTGCGACGACGGCACAGTGTTTGAATCACGCGCTCGACTTCGGAATCGCGACCAATCAGCGGATCGATCTTGCCTTCGGCAGCGGCCTTGTTCAGATTCTGCGTGAACTGATCCAGCGGGCTTTCCTTTTGCTGGCCTTCAGCCTGCACATCCTCAGCGCCTTCAGGGGCCTTCTGGGGATCGACCTGCTGGTCTTTGCGCACGCCGTGCGAAATGAAGTTAACCACGTCCAGGCGTGTTACGCCTTGCTGATGCAAGTAGTACACCGCGTGCGAATCCTTCTCGCCGAAGATTGCGACCAGCACGTTGGCGCCGGTCACTTCCTTCTTACCGTTCGACGCCGACTGCACATGCATGATCGCACGCTGGATGACGCGCTGGAAACCCAGCGTCGGCTGCGTGTCGACCTCATTGGTGCCGGGAACGGTCGGAGTGTTATCGGTAATGAAATTCGTCAGTGTCTTGCGCAGATCATCGATATTGACGGAGCATGCACGCAACACTTCCGCGGCGGAAGGATTGTCCAGCAACGCCAGCAACAGATGCTCTACCGTAATGAATTCATGGCGCGATTGCCGGGCTTCGACAAAGGCCATGTGCAAACTGACTTCAAGTTCCTGCGCAATCATGCTTCCTCCATCACGCATTGCAGGGGGTGCCCTGCTTTTCGAGCGTGGGTTAAAACGAGTTCCACTTTAGTGGATGCGATATCTTTCGGATACACACCGCACATACCTTTCCCATCACGGTGCACCATCAGCATAATCTGCGTCGCGGTTTCCCGGTCTTTGTTGAAATACTCCTGGATGACTGCGACGACGAATTCCATCGGCGTATAGTCATCGTTCAACAACAGTACTTGGTACATAGGGGGCGGCTTAAGTTTCTGCTCTTGCCGCTCCAGGACTGTACCGTTATCGTTTTCGTGCTTGGTTGCCATGCGTTCTTTACTGTGAAATACCCGTGCAACGCACATGGGTGCCACGTTCGTCTAATCAGATTAGATATTACGCGTTTTCCAGATGTTGCGCAGATAACGGTGATTTATCCTAAATCAAGAGGGGCGAGGCCCATCGCCTGAACAAAAGGCTATTATTTACGGTGAAAACAGCTTGACTTTTATATTTGCAGCGCGAACAATGGAATTCATTGATAAGTAGTTACTACTAATCAATGCGATAGGGGGCAAGTTTAAGGAGGGCTGCGTGACGCGAGGCTTCTTGCTTTTACGGCTCGTGTGATAGTTTTTAATTGAAAGATGCTTTTTATGGCGACAGGTACAGTTAAGTGGTTCAACGATTCCAAAGGCTTCGGCTTTATCACCCCTGATGATGGCGGTGAGGATTTGTTCGCACACTTCTCCGCAATTCAGATGAATGGTTTCAAGACCCTGAAAGAAGGTCAAAAGGTTCAGTTTGAAGTCACGCAAGGCCCGAAAGGCAAGCAAGCCTCGAATATCCAGGCTCCTTGATACCCTCCAAGGTACGCTAGACAATGCCTCGCACTTGCGAGGCATTTTTGTTTCTGGAGCCCCTTTGACGCCACCTTTGATGCCACAATCCCGCTCTAAAGCCGGGCATTAAACGCCAGGCCAGTGGCTGAATCCAAAGCAATGGCGAACGCAAGCCTGAAAAATAACGATCAACAAAAAAGCCGGGACTCGCCCGGCTTTTTTTGATTCGACTCTCAGCAATTACATGTTTTCAATCAACACATCACCGAAGCCGGAGCAGGACACCTGCATCGCACCTTCCATCAGACGCGCAAAATCATAAGTCACGCGCTTGGATGGGATGGCCTTTTCCATCGCCGCAATGATGAGATCAGCAGCCTCAACCCAGCCCATGTGACGCAGCATCATCTCCGCCGACAGGATCATCGAACCCGGATTCACGTAATCCTTGCCGGCGTACTTCGGCGCCGTGCCGTGGGTCGCCTCGAACATCGCGACCGAATCTGACATGTTGGCGCCCGGCGCGATGCCGATGCCGCCGACCTGCGCTGCTGCCGCGTCAGAAATGTAATCACCGTTCAGATTCAAGGTTGCAATCACGCTGTACTCTACCGGGCGCAACAAAATCTGCTGCAGGAATGCATCCGTGATCGAATCCTTGATCATGATGTACCGGCCGGTCTTGGGATTCTTCAACCGCACCCACGGGCCGCCATCAATCAGCTCGGCGCCAAACTCCTTCTGCGCCAGGGCATAGCCCCAATCGCGGAAGCTGCCTTCCGTGAACTTCATGATGTTGCCCTTGTGAACCAGCGTCACCGAAGGCTTATCATTGTCGATCGCGTACTGAATTGCCTTGCGCACCAGACGCTCAGTGCCTTCGCGCGACACCGGCTTGATGCCGATACCCGACGTCTCAGGGAAACGAATCTTCCGTGCACCCATTTCATTGAGCAGAAAATCGATCAGCTTTTTGGCACCGTCGGAACCCGCTTCCCATTCGATACCGGCATAAATATCTTCCGAGTTTTCACGGAAGATCACCATGTCGGTTTTTTCCGGCTCACGCAGCGGTGAAGGCACTCCCTTGAAATAGCGCACTGGACGCAGACAGACATACAAATCCAGTTGCTGACGCAGCGTGACGTTCAACGAACGGATACCACCACCGACCGGCGTTGTGAGCGGCCCTTTGATCGAGACCAGATACTCTTTGACGACATCGATGGTTTCCTCAGGCAGCCACACGTCAGGGCCGTAAAGCTTGGTCGATTTTTCGCCGGCGTAGATTTCCATCCAGTTGATCTTGCGGCTGCCGCCGTAGGCCTTGGCGACTGCGGCATCAACTACCTTGATCATGACCGGCGTGATGTCGCTGCCAACGCCATCGCCTTCGATGAACGGAATAATTGGATTGTCGGGAACGTTGAGCGAGAAATCCGCGTTGGCAGAAATCTTCTTGCCTTCAGCGGGCACTTTGATATGTTGATACGACATGACTGTCTCCGACAGATAAACGTAAAAAACGCAAAAGAATAAGGGACGCGCCTAGTAAGCAGCGATCAGTGCAAGTCCGCCATTCTGCCATTCCGGCTGCGTCAGGAAAAAACCAGGGAATGCCAGGACGACGACTCAGCACCGAAATCGGATTTCAGGAATCAGCATCCGGATGCACGCGAGAGCACCATCAATCTTCTATAAGACAAATGACCCATCTGCTGCATTATGCATGGCTATTTTACGGAACGCCGCGTTTTTGCGACACTAGCGCATGCCTCTCATTTTATTCAACAAGCCTTTTCAGGTGATGTGCCAGTTTTCGGCGCATCCACAGCGCCAGACGCTGGCCGACTATATCAAAACGCCCGGAGTCTATCCCGCCGGACGCCTGGATGCAGATAGCGAAGGCCTGCTTCTGCTGACCGATGACGGCAAGCTGCAGCATCGCATCAGTCATCCCAAACGCAAGCAAGCTAAAACATATCTGGTTCAAGTCGAAGGCGAACCTGCCGACGACATGTTGGAACGTCTGCGCAACCCACTCGATCTCGGTGACTTCGTCACGCAAAAATGCGAAGTCAAACATGTCGCGGCGCCGGACTGGTTATGGCCGCGCGATCCACCAATACGCGAGCGGCAAAATCTGCCGACCAGTTGGCTCACGCTCTCCATCAGCGAAGGCAAGAATCGCCAGGTGCGCAGAATGACTGCGGCAGTGGGATTGCCTACGCTGCGCCTGATCAGAATTGCGATCGGCCCTTTTTCACTCGCGACGCATCCGCTGTGGCCCGGCGAATCGCGCGAGGTCGATGCGGACGACATCTGAATATAGCGAGTGAACTCGATCCGTGAAGATGCCATCGCGGCAAGACGATAGTAAAACGACAAGCTCGCAGCCCTCGAATGACGGCGCGCCCAAAGAAAACAAAGCCCCATGCAAAACTTTTTAAAAAACATGTCAACCACGCTTGCAGCACATCGTTATTGACAGTGATTCGAACGAATCGCAGTTTTCCAAACATCCCTAACATGTTGAATTGAAGGACGCAAAATGAAAAAATTGATCGCCGCTCTGATCGCTGGTCTGTTCGCTACTGCTGCTTTCGCACAAGCTCCTGCTGCACCGGAAGCTGCAAAGACTGAAGCTGCTGCTCCTAAGGCTAAGAAAGCCAAGAAGGCACACAAGGCCAAGAAGGCAAAGAAAGCTGCTGAAGCTAAGTAATTTAGCGTCGCGCGACTCAAAAAAAGGCAGGCTAGTCCTGCCTTTTTTGTTGCCTGAACGGTTTACCTGCCCTTCCCGCCTATTATTTTTTCAGCAAGACTTTTTATTTGCGCGGCACGCTGCGACGCATCGAGCGACAAGCGATGCCGATGCGCCCGCCACGGCAGCCCGGACGGACAGTTATAATTTCCGATCATCCTCAAGAACAAAATTCGCCATGCACTCATCTTCCCGCAAGCAAGCCACTGGATTTCCTGATCAACCCGCGCTGCGCAAACTGATCGCAGGCGCACTGCATGTCATTGCCGCTGTCGGCCTGGCCAGCAGCCTCGCAACTGCACATGCGCAAGAAATCAAGAAGTTTCCGACCGTGACGCTCAACACCGGCATTCATCTGATCAAGGCAGAAGTCGCCTCCAATGAAGCCGAGCGCGAACAAGGTCTGATGTTTCGCGAAAAGATGGGGCCCAATGAGGGCATGATATTTTTGTTCGGCGCGCCGGCCGGCGTGTGCATGTGGATGAAGAACACGCTGATTCCGCTGTCGGTAGCCTTCCTCGATGACAAGGGTGAAATCATCAACATCGAAGAAATGAAGGAGCAGACCACAAATTCGCACTGTGCGACCAAGGCGGCCACTTATGCGCTGGAAATGAACAAGGGCTGGTTCAAGCAGAAGAACATCAAAGCCGGGATGAAGATTGAGGGCATCCCGCACTAGCCCGGTCAGAGATCAGATTGACAGCCTTCCTTGAGCGCCGGCTAGCGCGCTCAAGGCGCGTAGCACGAACGACAAAAGATGACCGTGCAAGTCACGGCAACCCGCGACGCTAGGCAGCTCTCGACTGCGCTCAAATACAGGTAGCACCTCAAAAGACAGAGCCAGGCAGCAGCGGCTTGACCGGCACATCCCAAATCACGACGATCTATTTCGAATGTATAAAGCAAAAAACCGCCTCAGATTGAGACGGTTTTTTATTGCATTCACAGCATTTCCGGCATGCGCCGAAAACACCAGAAACAAGCCTTAAGCGGCGGTTGCCAGGCCCTTCAGAGCGGCAGCCAGACGGCTCTTGTGACGAGCAGCCTTGTTCTTGTGAATGATTTTCTTGTCAGCGATGCTGTCAATTGTCGAGATCGAAGCTTGAAACACGGAAGTCGCAGCAGCCTTGTCGCCTGCTTCGATTGCCTTGCGAACAGCCTTGATCGCTGTACGCAGCGTCGAACGCTGGCTGGAGTTGTGCGCGTTTTGCTTAACAGCTTGACGAGCACGCTTACGTGCTTGTGCGGTATTTGCCATGAAATTATCCTAAATCGAGTGTCGTGTGCGCCGCAAACCCGAGGGACTCGCGAGGCCGAATTCTGTAAAGCGTTGGATTATAACCATTTTTCGGGGAAGGAGCAAATCCCCCTTGGTTTTTAGGGTTTCCGGGGCGAAAGCTGTTGCTTCTACGCCCGTTTCGGCCAGCTTTCGCGCATTTCGATCCGCACTCCCCGCCTCAGCGAAACCAGGCGAATCAGAGATTCTGCGCCGTCACTGTCAACTCAGGCCGAACTTGCAGCGCACAGCACCGGTCTACTCGCCCGACCCTGCAATCAGCATCGCCGGCGCGCCATATATAAACAGATGATCGCGCAACGGATCCGCAACCACCAAACCCTCTGCCGGTCTCGTGAAGAGCGCATATTATAAACGCTCGCCACGCAGAGCCGCCGCTATAATCCCGCTCCATGAACTTGCATAAAACGCTTGCGACCATCTCCGGCATGACGATGCTGTCGCGCATCACCGGCCTGGCCCGTGAAATATTGTTTGCCCGCGCATTCGGCGCTTCCGCTTATACCGACGCCTTCAATATCGCCTTCCGCATTCCCAATCTGCTACGGCGACTGTTCGCCGAGGGCGCGTTCTCGCAAGCCTTCGTGCCCATCCTTGCCGAATACAAGAATCAGCGCGGCGAGGCCGAGACCAAGCATCTGATCGATCACGTCGCGACCGTACTGATGTGGGTCATGCTGGCAACCTGTGCGGCCGGCATCGTCGCCACACCGCTGGTGATCTACTTCATCGCCACCGGCCTGCAATACAACCCTGAGGCCTTCGACGCCTCGGTGGTGATGACGCGCATCATGTTTCCGTATATCGGCTTCATGGCCTTCGTGGCGCTGGCCGGCGGCATTCTGAATACCTGGAAGGAATTCAAGATCCCGGCCTTCACCTCGGTTTTGCTCAATCTGTCTTTCATCGTCGCCTCGCTGTTCGTGGCGCCGTTCATGAAGCAGCCTATCTATGCGATGGCCTTTGCCGTTTTCGTCGGCGGCGTGCTGCAGGTTGCGCTACAGGTGCCGGCGCTGATCAAGATAGGCATGCTGCCGCGTCTTTACCTGAACCCGATGCTGGGCATGCGGGACGAAGGCGTGCGACGCGTGCTCAAGAAGATGGGGCCAGCGGTATTCGCCGTCTCGGCCGCGCAGATCAGCCTGATGATCAACACCAATATCGCCTCGCGGCTGGCGCATGGCAGCGTGTCATGGCTCTCGTATGCGGATCGCCTGATGGAATTCCCGACCGCGCTGCTGGGCGTAGCGCTGGGGACGATTCTGTTGCCGAGCCTGTCGAATGCGCACACCGCCAACGACATGGAGGAATATTCCTCGCTGCTCGACTGGGGCCTGCGCCTGACCTTCCTGCTGGCCTTGCCGGCCGCCGTCGGCCTGGCAACCTTGTCGGAGCCGCTGACGGCCACGCTGTTCCACTATGGCAAATTCGACAATACCTCGGTGCTGATGACCAGCCACGCGCTGATCGCCTACGGCGTCGGCCTGATCGGGCTGATTTTGGTCAAGATCCTGGCCCCGGGTTTCTATGCCAAGCAAGACATCCGCACGCCGGTAAAGATCGCCATCGGCGTGCTGATCGCCACGCAATTGATGAACAGCATCTTCGTACCCTGGTTCGCCCATGCAGGGCTGGCGCTGTCCATCGGACTCGGCGCCTGCCTCAATGCCGTCCTGCTGTTCTGGGGCCTGCGTCGCCGCAAACTCTATACGCCGCGTCCCGGCTGGGGCCTGTTTCTGATCAAGCTCATCGGCGCGCTGTTCCTGCTGGCGGGCGTCGCCATGTGGGTCGCCGGGCATTTTGACTGGATCGCCATGCGCGCGCATCCGATCGCCCGCATCGGCGCGCTGATGCTGGTGCTGGCGGCTTGCAGCGTGGCCTATTTCGGCGCACTGATGATCATGGGCTTTCGCTTTAGGGAATTCAAGCGCATCGCGCGTTAAGGCTTTTGCGGCATGGGCAGCACGCCGATCAGAAATCTGTGCGCGCATCACGGCTCGCAATGGCCGCCAATATTTACGCCCGCGACATTACGCAAGATGATTAATTTTGATAGGATGGTCAGCATATGACGCTCACCCCTCTCGAATATTTTGCGTCGCTGGTGCGCCAGGACGATTCGATTCCTTTGTTTGAATCGGCTTTGACGCTGGGACAGGATTTTTATCCCGAACTGGATTTCAGCGAGTTCGAGATGGAAATGGATATGCTGGCGCTTAAGCTCAAGCAGCGCATTCCGTCCGATGCCTCGCAGATTCAGAAGCTGCGCATGCTGAATCACTTCTTCTTTCAAGAGCTGGCGTTCGCCGGCAACATCAATAATTACTACGATCCCGACAACAGCTACATCCATCGCGTGATGTCGACCCGGCGCGGGATTCCGATTTCGCTGGCGGTGGTTTACATGGAACTGGGCCTGCAGGTCGGCCTGAGCATGAAGGGCGTGTCCTTCCCCGGCCATTTCCTGATGAAGCTGTCGGTACAGTCGGGCGAGATCGTGCTCGATCCCATGAATGGCGCCAGCCTGTCGCGCGAGGAGCTGGAAGAACGCCTGGAACCTTATCTGCAAAACGAAGAATACGATTTCGGCGATGAGATCCCGCTGGCGGCCTATCTGCGCGCAGCACATCCGCGCGAGATTTTGGCGCGCATGCTGCGCAACCTGAAAGCCATCTTCATGGAAAACCAGCGCTGGCAACAGGTGCTGGATGTGCAGGAACGTCTGGTGATCCTGCTGCCGGAAGAAATTACCGAGCGCCGCGATCGCGGTCTGGCACACGCCAATCTGTCGGCGCCGCAGCAGGCACTGGAAGACCTCGAAGCGTATCTGGCGATGCGCCCGCAGGCCGAAGACTCGGAGAATCTGCGCGAGATGCTGCCGGATTTGCGCGAGGCCTTGCGCCGGCCGGGCTAATCCATCGCTAGTTCCCCCAACGCAAAAAATCTTATCCCCAAAATGAAACCGGAACGCCATGGCGCTCCGGTTTCATTTCCTGCGAATCGTTCAAGCCGATTCAGGCACGCTCGATATCACTTGCGCGTTTCGATCGCTTCCCACTTTTCCAGACTCTCCAGCAGCAGCTCGTCGATTTCAGCGAAGCGCAGATTGAGCTTCACGATGTCATCCGGATTGCTCTTGTAGAGCTCGGCATCAGCCAGTTTTTCGGAAATGCTTTTCTGCTCCGTCTCCAGCTCAGCGATGCGCTTGGGGAGTTCGTCCAGCTCGCGCTGCTCCTTGTAGCTCAGCTTCTTGCCCTTGGCCGCAGCGGGGACCGCCGCCGGAGCAGCCATGGTCGACTCAGCCTTGACGTCGGCTTTGGATTCGCCCTTCCTCTGGACCGGCGCCACGGTGCGCACGCGCTCCCAGTCGCTGTAGCCGCCGACATATTCCTTCCACTGGCCGTTGCCTTCGGAGGCGATCACCTGCGTCACCACATTGTCGAGGAAAGTACGATCGTGGCTGACCAGGAACACGGTGCCTTCGTATTCTTCCAGCAGTTCTTCCAGCAGTTCCAGCGTATCGATGTCCAGATCGTTGGTCGGTTCATCCAGCACCAGCACATTGGCCGGCTTGGCGAACAGACGCGCCAGCAGCAGACGATTGCGCTCGCCGCCGGACAAGGTGCGCACCGGTGAACGCGCGCGCTCCGGCGCGAACAGGAAGTCGCCCAGATAAGTCATCACGTGTCGACGCTGACCGTTGATCTCAACCCAGTCGCTACCCGGCGCGATGGTGTCGGCCAGGCTGGCTTCTTCATCCAGCTGCGTACGCATCTGGTCGAAATACGCCACCTGCATCTTGGTGCCCTGGCGCACGGAACCGCTGTCAGGCGTGTCTTCGCCCAGGATCAGTTTGAGCAGGGTCGTCTTGCCGGCGCCGTTCTGGCCGATCAGGCCGATCTTGTCGCCGCGCATCAGGATGGTGCTGAAATCGCGCACGATGGTCTTGGCGCCGAAGGCCTTGTTGACGTTTTCCAGTTCCGCCACGATCTTGCCGGAACGTTCGCCGGAGGAGACTTCCAGCTTGACCTGGCCCTGACGATCGCGGCGTTCGCCGCGCTGCAGGCGCAAGGCTTCCAGACGGCGCACACGGCCTTCGTCGCGCGTGCGGCGAGCTTGTACGCCCTTGCGGATCCAGACTTCTTCCTGCGCCAGGAATTTGTCGAACTTGGCGTTTTCCACTTCTTCATTAGCCAGCAGCTCGGCCTTGCGCGTCTGGTAAGTGCTGAAGTTGCCGGGGAAGGACAGAATCTTGCCGCGATCGAGTTCGATGATGCGGGTGGCGACGTTATCCAGAAAACTACGATCGTGGGTGATGAACAGAATGCTGCCCTTGTAGTCGCGCAGCAGGCCCTCCAGCCACAGGATGGAGCCGAAATCGAGGTGATTGGTCGGCTCGTCCAGCAACAGGATGTCGGGCGCGCCGACCAGGCCGCAGGCCAGCGCCACGCGCTTTTGCATACCGCCGGACAGCTCGCCGATGCGAGCGTCGCGATTGAGATTCAGCTTGTCCAGCGTGATCTCGACCTTGTTGCCGATCGACCAGCCGTCCGACGCATCCAGACGCATCTGGATCTGGTTCATGCGCTCCAGCAGGGCATCGTCGTTGTCGCCGCCGAACTGGCCGGTCAGCGCTTCGTATTCGCTCAGCAAGGCCGGCAGATCGCCGAGGCCCGAAGCAACGGCGTCGAACACCGTCATGTCGGGCGCGAAATGCGGCTCCTGGTCAACGTAGGCGATCTTCACGCCCTGTTGCATCACTAGCAGGCCGTCATCCAGCTTGGAGCGGCCGGCGATGATCTTGAGCAAGGACGATTTGCCGGTGCCGTTGCGGCCGATCAGGCCGACCCGCTCGCCGGATTCCAGCGAGAATTCTGCGTGATCGAGAAGCGCAACGTGTCCGAAGGCGAGTTGCGCGTCGGAAATAGAAAAGACTGCCATAGGATGTGATGTGCGGCCGGCGGCTGAAACGAAGCCGGCTGAATAGAAAGACAAAGACGGCATTGTACCGACTGCGGCGCTCAAATTGCGCTGCAACATACAGATATAGCCGGGTTTGTGCCGAATTGACGGATTCTGGCGAATTTTGCGGTAAAGGCGAGGATGCACACCGCGCCGGTGTCAGGTGTACGGAAGAAAACCTGGCCTCGTTCCAGACCGAAGATGCCACTCTGACAAGCCAAATTGAAAATCGGCGAAAATCTGGCGGCAAAGTCTCCCTCAAAGGTGTAACCGGATCTGTCCGTCGGGGGCCGCAGCAGCGCGCATGCTGTAAGATAGCCCGGTCTAGATTTTGGCCTATTCCATGCACTTTTCTTCTACTCCCCCTTCGGGCTCGCTGCGCCGTCAACGCGGTTTTCTCAACCCCAATATCGCAAAGTTTCTCGGACTCTCGATTCTCGGCCTCGGCATCGCCGGCGCGCTGCTGGTGGTGTATGCGCTGATCTTCATCAATCCGCGCCTGCCCTCGCTGGACGTGATCACCGATTACCGCCCCAAGATTCCGCTGCGCATCTACTCGGAAGACAAGGTGCTGCTCGGCGAATTCGGCGAAGAAAAGCGCAGCCTGGTGAAGCTCGACGATATCCCGGCCGACGTCAAGAATGCGGTGCTGGCCATTGAGGACTATCGTTTCTACCAACACGGCGGCATCGATTATTTCGGCATCGCGCGCGCGCTGGTGGCCGACGTCCTTCGCGGCACGGCCTCGCAAGGCGCCAGCACCATCACCATGCAGGTGGCGCGCAATGTATTCCTGACCAAGGAAAAGACCATCACGCGCAAGCTGTATGAAGTGCTGCTGGCCAACAAGATCGAAAGCGCACTCACCAAGGATCAGATCCTTGAGGTCTACATGAACCAGATTTATCTGGGCCAGCGCGCCTTCGGCTTCGCCGCCGCCGCACGCACTTACTTCGGCAAGGATCTGAAAGATGTGTCGCTGGCCGAAGCTGCAATGCTGGCAGGGCTGCCCAAGGCGCCGTCGGCCTACAATCCGGTGGTCAACCCCAAGCGCGCACATATCCGCCAGCAATACATTCTGCAACGCATGCTGGACGTGGGCTTCATCACCCAGGCGCAATACGATCAGGCCAGCAAGGAAGAACTGAAAGTGCGCAGCCCCGGCACCCAGTACAGCGTACACGCCGAATACGTGAACGAGATGGTGCGCCAGATGGTGTATGCGCAATACAAGGAAGCGACCTACACCCAGGGCATCGTGGTCACCACCACCATCGACTCGGCGGGTCAGAAGGCGGCCTATGACGCCGTGCGCAAGGGCGTGATGGATTACGACCGCCGTCACGGCTATCGCGGTCCGGAAGAAACCATTGATTTGCCATCCGACGCGGATGAGCGCGCGCAGGCCATCGATGACGTGATGGACGACCACCCCGACAACGACGACATCGTCGCCGCAGTCGTGGTCTCGGTACAAGCCAAGGAAGTTCAGGCCACGCTGCGCAACGGCGAGACCGTGAGCATTCGCGGTGAAGGCCTGCGCTTCGTCGCCGGTGCGCTCAGCGAAAAAGCCAAGAAGGAAGTACGCATCAAGGCCGGTTCGCTGGTCCGTCTGATGCAGGATGCCAAGAACAACTGGCAGATCGTGCAATTGCCGCAGGTCGAGTCGGCACTGGTCTCGGTGACGCCGCAGAACGGCGCGATCCGCGCACTGGTCGGCGGCTTTGACTTCACCCAAAACAATTTCAATCACGTGACCCAGGCATGGCGCCAGCCGGGCTCGACCTTCAAACCCTTCATCTATTCGGCAGCGCTGGAAAAAGGTTTTGCACCGGCCAGTATCGTCAACGACGCGCCGGTGTCTTACCCGGCCGGCGCAGGTCAGCCAAACTGGGAACCGAAAGATGATGAAACCCCGGCCGGTCCGATGACGGTGCGCACCGCGCTGCAGAAATCGGTCAATCTGGTAGCGATCCGCACGCTGGACAACATCGGCGTGCCCTATGCGCAGGACTTCATCACCAACAGCTTCGGTTTCGACAAGGACAAGGTGCCGCCGTATCTGCCGATGGCGCTGGGCGCAGGCCAGACCAATCCGCTGCAATTGACGGCGGCGTATTCGGTGTTCGCCAACGGCGGCTACAGGATCAATCCTTATCTGATCACCCAGATCACCGATGCGCGCGGCAATGTCTTGTCGAAGGCGGCGCCGCTGGTCGCGGACGATAACGCGCCGCGCGTACTGCCGGCGCGCAACAGCTACATCATGACCAATCTGCTGAAATCGGTGGCGCAGCGCGGCACCGGCGCCCGCAGCAACAGCATCGGCCGTACCGATCTGGCCGGCAAGACCGGCACCACCAACGAAGCGATCGACGGTTGGTTCGCCGGTTATCAGCGCACGCTGGCGACCGTGGTGTGGATGGGTTACGACCAACCCAAGAGCCTCGGCGGCATGGAATTCGGGGCGCAACTGGCGCTGCCGATCTGGGTCGACTACATGGGCAAGGCGCTCAAGGGCGTACCCGCTTATGACATGCCGGCCCCGGACGGTGTGCGCATCATCGACGGCGAGCCTTATTACGACAACTTCACGCCGGGCAACGGTCTGGTCACGAATCTGGGCGTGACCGTGGTCGATGCCATTTCCAACTTCTTCGGCTGGACGCCGAGCCAGACGCCGGGCGGCAATGCAGCTGCACCGAATGCACCCGGTAGCGCGCAGCCAAGTGGGCCGGCTCAAAAGAAGGGCCCGACCGAAGGTTTGTATCAGGGCCACTGATCACGCGAGCAAGAAAAGACGGCGGGCCGATGCGGCGGAGCAATCCGTCGCCGCCGGAGCAGAAAAAAATGGAAAAGAAAAAAGCGCAGAAGAAAAATCTTCTGCGCTTTTTTTGTTTCTGGTGCCCCCGACACGGATCGAACGTGTGACCTATCCCTTCGTACCACTATGGCTTCCGCCACCAGGATGAGTGTTTGTGGTCTGGACTATACCTTGGCCGTGGATTGCATGAGGTATGCAATCGGCAGGCCGGAGCCGTCTAGTCTCTACACCTTCCGCGCGTTTCCGGTTCATGCAAAACGCGGGGCTTGGCTCGGTATTGCCAGCAGCCTGTGCGCTGTCAGGGTTCACCGAATTTGACTCCATTCACGCGGCGCCTTTCGGCATCCGGTGCCCAAAATTCAGGAGGGGATCGCTCTATCCACTGAGCTACGGGGGCAAAACAAGCCGCTATTGTAACGACTGCCGACTGGCTTGCAAAGCACGGAATCTCGCCGCGTGCGGCTTCGGCGCCGGCGCCAGCCGCTTTCCACGCTTCGCATGCAGGACGCATAGGACATCCCGCCCGCATTTGGCCGCATGCTTAAAGCAAAGGCCCCGGGCCGTTATCGACATCGCAGGAAAGACAGTCCTCATAAAACTCTGCCACGCTGCGCACCGCTTGCATTGGCTGCGCCGACTCATGAGCGCGGACGTGAGCGCTCGGCATCATGCCGGCACTTTCAAACACGTTCAACGCATAAGGCGCCAGTTCAGCCATGGTGCAGTAGGACTCGCCTTCGTTCTCGGCATCGATCTCTTTGATCTGCAGGATACCGCGCGGCTTCATGGCTTTCATGCGCTCATCGAAGGGATCAATCTCGATATTGAGAAAGGCCGGCGAGCTCAGCTCCGGCAAACGCTCAATGCCCTTCACCACCACCTCGTCCGAATTGCTGAAAACGGACAGATGCGCCGTCAGCGCCGCCGCATCGGCGATGAGCAGGTCGCGGCAGGCGTGCGCCGACATTTCTCTTTCGTCGAAATAACTTCTTGCAGTAGCTGCCGGATTTGACATTGTTTCCCTGAGCGAATCGCTGATCTGATATCTGAAGACAGTACCGTGTTGCATGGATGGCATACCGCAGGTGCTGAATTTTTATGCGCGCGGCGCTCCCGAAATCCGGGCCACGGCACGCTTTGGCGGATGGTTGCAGCGCAGCGATTATCGGTTTCGCGAAAAAACGTCGATATGAGAATTCTCTGAAAAATGTGATTACCGATGAAAATCTATAGGCAAAGATACGCTGAGGTCTTACGATCAGCCTCTGATTTTTTCATCGTCCGCTCCTCAACGGTTTCTAGCCTGCCTTACCGGCTGATCTGAATGGCGCAGCATCGGTTCAGAACCCGCGCCCGCAATCCCCCAGTTCTTGATTCCGAGTTCTCGATCCCCCCATCCCGCCGTCACCATCACCCCCTTCCAGCTTGTCATGCAAACTTCTGCCACCTCTGCTATCCCCAACTCCCCAACACAAATCCCCCTGGCACTGACGCAATGGCCGGATGGACGCAGCCTCGACGAGATGCGCAATGAAACGCTGCTGCACCTACGCCGGCAGCCGGACAACGCCGATCTGCGCGCACGCATGTTTCAACTGCATTGCTTGCATGGAAACTGGTCGGGCGCGCTGCGTGAGCTGCAAGCCTGCGCTCAGGCACAAGACAGCCTGAATGAAATGGCGCAGGCCTATCGCCTGCTGTTGCGCAGTGAAAATCTGAGGCGCGAGATTCTGGATGGCTACTGCCCGCCGACCTTTCTGCATCGCACGCCGAACTGGGCCCCGCAGTGGATCGCCGCCCTGCGCCTGCAGTCGCAGCATCAGTTCGTGCTGGCGGACAATGCCCGCAAGCTGGCCTTTTCTCTGCTCAAGGAGCAAGGCGGGATGAGCAATCTGGGGGGATTTTCATGGCTGCTGGACAGCGATACGCGCATCGGCCCGGCCTGCGAAATCATTCTGGAGGGGCAATATCTGTGGCTGCCGTTTGCCGATATCGCGGCCATCGAACTGACTCCGGCGAAACAGCTGCTCGATCTGATCTGGCAACCGGCGCGCATACAGCTGCACGCGCTGCCGGCGATCAATTGCCTGATACCCGCGCGCTATCCCGGCGTGGAATCGGCGGACGACGACATCAAACTAGGCCTGAGCACGCGCTGGCAACATGCCGGCAGCACCGGCATGACCGGCAGCGGTCAGAAAACCTGGATCACCGATCGCGGCAGTTATGGGTTGTCAGCATTGAGCTATTGCCTGTTCGATGCCCGCAATGCCTGATTTACTCATGACTAACTCAGGATTCACGCTCTGACAGCAAACCAATTGTGATCAAGGCACAGGCGCAACTGCATGCGCGCGCGATATAGCAGCACGCTGCAATTGCTGGCGCTGATCTTGAGTTCCTTGCAGATTTCCTTGATCTCGAATTCGAAGATCTCGCGCATGGAAAACACTCTGGCCATGGCCGGCGTCAGCTTGTTCAGACAGAAATCCATGATGTCGAAAAACTGCGCCTCTTGCAGCGTGGCATCGGGATTGCCCCAATCCACAGGCGCCTCGGCCCAATGTCCGTCACGCTGAAACAGCACGTCGAAATCGGAGGTATCACCCGCCTCCTGCGGTGTCAGCTGCACATACTTCTTTTCCTTGCGGATGACATCGACGATCTTGTGCTTGAGTATGCCCACCAGCCAGGTGCGCAGACTGGATTTGCCTGAATAGCCGGAGGGATTCTGCAGCGCCGCCATGATGGTCTCCTGCGCCACATCTTCGGCCGCATCCGACTGCAAATGCAGACGCGCGAATTTGACCAGCGTAGCCCGCTCGGCCACCAGGGCTTGCTCGAAATTAAGGTCTTTCATCTGCTGTCGGTTCCGATCCGTTCGGGCTTGCTTTTAGTCTGTTCGGGCTTGTTTTTGGCACAGGCGAGCCAGCCGGATCCTCCATGCATCACGGCATCGCATACACAAATTCTGGCTGGCGACAATATAACATCGCCTGCTGTATTGGTTTTTCATTGATGCCGGTGTAGCGTCCCGCCACCGCGCCGATCAAATACAATAGCTGCTGACGTGCGGCCGCCCCGGACTGCCATGCGGCACGCACTTGATTCTGTCGTCAGAACAGATACGGAGACCCCAACCAGATGGCCAGCTTCAGCATTGCCAGCATAGAACTTGCGTGCACTCGCGTCATCATGTCAATGATTTCGGCCGCCTCAGCCTTGCCAGGCTTGCTGCTTTCGGTCCTCATTTCATTCCAGTTCGTTCCAGCAGCTTCGGCACAAACTACGCAAAGCAGCGATGCTGAAACGCTGCCGCCAACCCAGGTACTGCCGGATACCATGCATCAGCGCCTGATCGCCTGCACCGCCTGTCACGGCAAGCAAGGACGCGCTGCTGCCGATGGCTACTATCCGCGCCTGGCCGGCAAGCCCGAGGGCTATCTGTTCAATCAGCTGCAGAACTTTCGCGACGGCCGCCGCCAATATCCCTTGATGACCTACATGCTGGCCAACATGTCGGATGATTATCTGCACGAAATCGCTCGCTACTTTTCGGAGCAGCATCCGCCCTACCCGGCACCGGCTGCCGGCGACGCTTCCGCTGCGATGCTGGAACGCGGACGCCTGCTGGTGCATCACGGCGATGCTGCGAAAAAAATCCCGGCCTGCATCGCCTGCCACGGCCAAGCGCTGACCGGCCTGGCGCCAGCCGTCCCCGGTCTGATCGGCGTGCCGCGCGACTACATCAGCGCGCAATTGGGCGCATGGAAAAACGGCCTGCGCCAGGCGCGCCAGCCGGATTGCATGAGCCACATCGCCAGACAGCTGACGCTGGAAGACGTCAGCGCGCTCAGCGCCTGGCTGTCCGGCCAGCCGGTGCCGCCCGGCGCGCAACCGGCGACGACGCTGCCGGCGAGCATGCCGCTGGCCTGCGGCGGGGTCCCCCAGTCCGGCACCACCGAGGGGAGCGCCAGATGAAACATCTGCTGCTGCGCGCACTCATGCTGGTTCTGTTGATCGCCATCGTCCTGCCGGCGGCGGTGATTGCATTACAGTTTTACGGCGCCGAAGACATGGGACGCGCAGAACCGGCCACCAACAGCGACCGCTCACAACAGATCGTGCGCGGCGCCTATCTGGCGCGCGCCGGCGATTGCATGGCCTGCCATACCGTGCGTGGCGGCCCGGCTTACGCCGGCGGGCGAGCAATTCCGACGTCCTTCGGCACGATCTATTCGCCCAATATCACGCCGGATCGGATCACCGGCATCGGCAGTTGGACAGCCGATGATTTCTGGCGCGCGCTGCATCATGGCCGATCCAGGGATGGCAGTTTTTTATATCCGGCCTTCCCCTTCACCAATTACACCAAGGTGACGCGCAGCGATGCCGATGCGCTATTCGCCTATCTGCAAGACTTGCCCGCAGTCGCGCAGCAGAATCAGGAACATGCGCTGCGCTTTCCCTATAACCAGCGCCTCTTGCTGGCCGGCTGGCGCGCGCTCTATTTCAGACCGGAATCCTTCAAGCCGGATTCTGCACAATCGGCGGCATGGAATCGCGGCGCGTATCTGGTGCAGGGTCTGGGGCATTGCAGCGCCTGCCACACGGCGCGCAATGCAGTGGGCGCCACGGTGGACAAGGCTGATCTGGCCGGCGGCCTGATCCCGGCGCTGAACTGGTATGCGCCTTCGCTGAGATCGAATCGCGAGGCTGGGCTGGGCGATTGGGAAGTGCCGCACATCGTGGACTTGCTGAAAACCGGCGTGTCGCCGCGCGCCACGGCATTCGGGCCGATGGCAGAGGTGGTCGGCCAGAGCTTGCAGCATCTGACGACAGAAGACCTGACGGCAATGGCGCTGTATCTGAAATCGCTGACGCAAGCCGATGCGCCCGCCGAAGACGTGGGCCGGCAACCGCCGCTGCAAGAGGCACAGCGCATCATGGCGCTCGGTGAAACCCTGTATCAGGATCACTGTGCGAGCTGCCATCGCGGCAGCGGCAAGGGCTTCCCGCCCAACTATCCGCCACTGGACGGCAATCGCGCCATGACGACCACGTCGGCAGTCAATGCCATCCGCATGGTGCTGAACGGCGGTTTTCCACCATCGACTGCCGGCAATCCTCATCCTTATGGCATGCCGCCATTCGGTCAGACGCTGAACGATCAGGAAGTCGCCGCCATCGTCTCCTATATCCGCAACAGCTGGAGCAATCGCGCCGGCATGGTATCGGCCAACGACGTCAATCGCAATCGGGCAGTGCCCGCGCAGTAGCGCCTATTTCGATGAGCACAGAAATGAAAAAGCGACCTGCAAGGGTCGCTTTTTCATGGACGACTGCCGCATGGGCAAGCCGTCGGAAGATGCGGCTAGATCCCGCTCAGGACTTCTCTTCCATGCTCAGCCGATAACCGACGCCGCGCACAGTCTGCACATAGCCCGATGCGGCGCCCAGCGATTTGCGCAGACGCATGATGTGGACGTCAACGGTGCGCTCTTCGATGAAGGTGTGATCGCCCCAGACCTTGTCCAGCAATTGCGCACGCGAGAAGATGCGGTCGGGGTGCGCCACCAGATAGCGCAGCAGCTTGAACTCGGCCTGATCCAGCGCGACTTCGGCGCCATCGACCGTGACCGTATGGCGCTCGGTGTCGACGCTGAGCAAACCGTAAGCCAGCGCCTGGCTGCCGGCTTCCGGCATCTTGCGACGCAGCAGGGCCTGCACCCGCGCGACCAGTTCTTTCGGTGAAAACGGCTTGGTCACGTAATCGTCGGCGCCTTCGTTCAGGCCTTTGACCTTGTCCTCTTCCATGCCCTTGGCGGTCAGCATGATGATGGGCAGATGCGCGGTACGCGCATCACGCCGCCACTCGCTGAGCAAGATCAGGCCCGAGCTGTCCGGCAGCATCCAGTCCAGCAACACCACCTGCGGCAAAGCGTCGGCGATCAGCTTGCGCGCCTGCGTGGCATCGCTGGCGATGCTGGTGACAAAACCGGCACCCTGCATCGTGAAGCGCAATAATTCAGCGATGCTGGGTTCGTCTTCGACCAACAGAATATGAGGCTGCTCTTTTGCCATGCGAATGAATTGAGGTTCTGCGAAATTGAGTCCAGCGAAGGTCGGACGCATCGGCCCGCTCAAGGCGTTCAGTTGAACAGGCTTCTGGACCGCGGCCAAGGCAGACGCGGGCCAGTCTTCCATCGATGAACACCAGCGCTGGCGTCGGTCAGGCTGACGCGGCAGCGCAAGGATACAGGTTTATTGCAAGACCTTGTCGGCAATGCGTTGCGCCATGGCATGCGCCACCTCGGCCTGCGGCGCCTCGACCATCACTCGGATCAGCGGCTCGGTGCCGGACGGACGCAGCAAAACGCGGCCGCTGTCGCCCAGCTCGCGCTCGACGACTTCTTTCTCGCCCTGCAGTGCAGCGTTCGATTTCCAGTCGTAGCCGGCCGGAATTCTCACATTGATCAGCGCCTGCGGATAGAGCTTGATGTCGGCCGTCATCTGCGCCAGCGTCTGGCCGCTGCGCTTGAGCGCAGACAAGACCTGCAGGGCCGACACGATACCGTCGCCGGTGGTGTGCTTGTCCAGACACAGCAAATGGCCGGAGCCTTCGCCGCCCAGCAGCCAGCCGCGCTCCTGCAGCACTTCGAGCACATAGCGGTCGCCGACCTTGGCGCGCTCGAACGGGATTCCCATTTTCTTGAACGCCACTTGCAGTGCCATGTTGGTCATCAGTGTACCGACCGCACCATCCACCGGGCCGACCGCCAGCCTATCCTTGACCATCAGGTACAGCAGCTCGTCGCCGTTATAGATGCGGCCTTCGCCGTCGACCATCACCAGACGGTCGGCATCGCCGTCCAGGGCAATGCCGAGATCGGCCTTGTTGGCGCGCACGGCTTGCGACAATGCTTCAGGCGCGGTCGCACCGAAGCCGTCGTTGATGTTCAGACCGTTAGGACGATTGCCGATGGTGATCACTTCCGCGCCCAGTTCATGGAACACGTGCGGCGCGATATTGTAGGCGGCGCCATGCGCGCAATCGATGACGATAGTCATGCCGCGCAGATCGAGCGCAGTGGGGAAGGTGCTCTTGCAGAACTCAATGTAGCGGCCCTGAGCATCATCCAGACGGCGCGCCTTGCCGAGTTTTTCGGACGACACGCAATCCATGGGCTGCTCCAGCGCCGCTTCGATTTCGGCTTCCACCGCATCCGGCAATTTGTTGCCCGAGGCGGAGAAGAACTTGATGCCGTTGTCATGGAAGGGATTGTGCGAGGCCGAGATGACGACCCCGGCCGACAAGCGTAAAGCCCGCGTCAGATAGGCGACTGCCGGCGTCGGCACCGGGCCGGCCAGCATCACGTCCACACCTGCTGCTGCAAAACCGGCTTCCAGCGCCGCTTCCAGCATATAGCCGGAAATCCGCGTGTCCTTGCCGATCAACACCGTCGGGTGACCTTTTACGTTCTGTGCCAGCGAGTGCACCAGCACCTTGCCGGCGGCATAGCCGAGCCGCATCACGAAATCAGGCGTGATCGGCGCGGTGCCGACCCGTCCACGCACGCCATCGGTGCCGAAATATTTTGTCGCCATCATTTGCCTTCGTTATGCAGGGAGATATCCCTTTGTGTGTTCTTGTATTCTCGCGCAGCTGAGGTAGCGGAATTGCTGTCTTACGCTTGCCTGTTTTTTTATTCTCTTTGCACAAGCGACGTACCTCAGGCCAGCCCGAATTGTATGCCCCGCATGGCGTTTCCCTCAAGTCTGATCGTGCCTTGCGGCCTGCTTGCGGTTGTATCCGAAGCACAAGTCTGGCGAGTCTGGCAGCCTTACTTGACATGCTGCTGACAAAGCCGCGGCGGGTGAGCGTGATAAAAGCCTGAGGCCACTCAGCTCAATTGCCTGAAGGCTCACGCCCGGCCTGCCACACATCCAGGGCATCGACCGTTTCAGCTACGTCATGCACGCGCACAATCAGCGCCCCCTGCTCGGCTGCCGCCAGCGCCGCTCCTATGCTGCCGGCCATGCGACGCTCGACCGGCTTGCCGGTAATTGCGCCTATCATGGACTTGCGCGACATGCCGGCCAACAAAGGCAGATCAAGCTCGCGAATCAGTCTGCGCGTGTTGCGCAACAACGCCAGATTGTGCTGCAGGTTCTTGCCGAATCCAAAACCGGGATCGATGCAGATGCGATCACGCGCGATGCCGGCCGCAGTCAATTGATCCATCTGCTGCCGCAGAAAGTCAGCGACTTCACCCACCACATCGTCGTAATGCGGCTCTTGCTGCATGGTCTGCGGCTGGCCCTGCATGTGCATCACGCACAGACCGGCGGCGCTATCCTTGACCACGTCAATGGCGCCGGGAGCGCGAAAGCCGTTGATGTCGTTGATCATGTCGACCTCGGCGATCAGCGCTTCGCGCATCACTTCCGGTTTATAGGTATCGATCGACAAGGGCTTGCCACAATCGCGCAATGCGTAGATCACAGGCATGACGCGCTGCAATTCCTGCTCCAGCGACAAGGGCGCGATCCCGGGCCGTGTCGACTCGCCGCCGATATCGATGATGTCGACGCCATCGGCAATCATTTGCTCGGCATGGCTGAGCGCAAATTCCAGCGTGCTGAAATGCCCGCCATCGGAAAAGGAATCCGGCGTGATATTGAGTATGCCCATGACCAGCGGCCGCTTGCCGGAGTTTGTCGGCAGACGGAATCTGCCGCATTGAAGATAGTTGTGAGTCATTTTTTTGCCGCAGTTTTGCTTCCGAGCATTTTCGTCCAAGGAAATTATTTAGCGAGTTTTTACCGCGTTGCTTTCCGAGCGATCGATTTTACCGAAGTTCTGATATCTGCCATGGGGATTAGCATGCTTGCCGATTCAGCGCATGCGGCTGGTTCACTTGCAGTGCGCAGCTTCGCTTGCATCCCCCCTGCATCCGGGCCTGCTCGGCATTGCGGCATTTGCCGTCTTCCATAAGAAAAAGGGTGAGGATTAATCCTCACCCTTTTTTAACCTAGCCGGCGAACCGGCTATCCTGTTCAGGCTGGTGCTGTCGCGTTCGGTGTGATGTCGCCCGGCTTGCTGTCAGGCGGCGTCTTCTTGACCGGAATTCCCGACTTCGGTGGACGTGGGTCATTGCCGTCCATGATGTCGCTGATCTGATCCGCATCCAGTGTTTCCCATTCGAGCAAGGACTTTGCCATCACTTCGACCTTGTCGCGATTGTCTTCCAGCAGCTTGCGCGACAGAGCATATTGCGTGTCGAGAATACTGCGGATTTCAGTATCCACCTTCTGCTGTGTCGCTTCCGACACGGTCTTGGCGGACATGCGGCCGAAGTAGGCATCCTGCTCGGTGTCTTCGTAGACCATGGTACCCAGCGTTTCGGACATGCCGTAGCGTGTCACCATCGCACGCGCCAGCTTGGTCGCACGTTCGAAGTCGTTGGACGCGCCGGTCGACATCTGATGCATGAAGATTTCTTCTGCGATACGACCGCCGAACAGGATCGCGATCTCTTCCAGCATCTTGTCCTTGTACATGTTCACGCGGTCATGCTCAGGCAACTGCCAGGTCAGGCCCAGCGCATAACCGCGCGGCATGATCGTGACCTTGTGCACAGGATCTGCTTTGGGCAAGAGCTTGGCGACCACCGCGTGACCGGATTCGTGATACGCGGTGTTGCGACGTTCTTCTTCGCGCATGACGGCCGACTTGCGTTCCGGGCCCATCACGATCTTGTCCTTGGCATCCTCGAAGTCCTGCATTTCAACCAGACGCTTGTTGCGGCGTGCGGCAAACAGAGCAGCTTCGTTGACCAGGTTCGCCAGATCGGCGCCTGAGAAACCAGGTGTACCACGCGCCAGAATGTCAGCCTTGACGTCAGGAGCGATAGGCACCTTGCGCATGTGAACGTACAGAATCTGTTCGCGACCGCGGATGTCCGGCAGACCGACCATCACCTGGCGGTCGAAACGGCCCGGACGCAGCAGCGCCTTGTCGAGCACATCGGAACGGTTGGTCGCAGCAATCACGATCACACCCGAGTTGGCTTCGAAGCCGTCCATCTCAACCAGCATCTGGTTCAGAGTCTGTTCGCGCTCGTCGTTACCGCCGCCCATGCCGGCGCCGCGATGACGGCCGACCGCGTCGATTTCATCGATGAAGATAATGCAAGGTGCGTGCTTCTTGGCGTTTTCGAACATGTCGCGCACACGGGATGCGCCGACACCGACAAACATTTCAACGAAGTCCGAACCGGAGATGGTGAAGAAGGGCACTTTGGCTTCGCCAGCAATCGCACGCGCCAGCAAAGTTTTACCGGTACCCGGAGGACCGACCATCAGCACGCCGTGAGGAATACGACCGCCGAGCTTCTGGAATTTGGTTGGATCACGCAGGAATTCGACCAGCTCCTGCACTTCTTCCTTCGCTTCGTCGCAACCTGCGACATCGGCGAAAGTGACGGAGTTGCTGTTCTCATCCAGCATGCGCGCCTTCGACTTGCCGAAGGAGAACGCGCCGCCCTTGCCGCCGCCTTGCATCTGACGCATGAAGAATACCCACACGCCGATCAGCAACAGCATCGGGAACCAGGAGATGAAGACTTGGGACAGGAAAGATTGCTCTTCCGGCTGCTTGACGTCGAACTTGACGCCGTTGTTCAGCAGATCGCCGACCAGGCCGCGATCCAGATAGGTCGCTGCAGTCTTGACCTTCTTGCCGTCTTGCGTGGTGGCAACGATATTGCGGTCTTCGATCGTTGCATCTTTGATATGACCAGCCTTGACTTCGCTGATGAAATCGGAATACGCGATCGGCGAGGCACCGGACGCCATACTGCGGCTGTCGAACTGTTTAAACACCATAAACAGCACCAGTGCGATGACTACCCAGATGGCAGCCTTGGAAAACATGTTGTTCACTAGAACTCCTCCGACGCCGACGCGCCACGTTGCCTTTATATGTTTCCGATTTTACCCGGATTCATGCACCCTTACTAGGAAACCGCCTGCTATAAGGCGTTTCGGCGCAAGCCTGTCGCAATTGAACAAGCTTCGTTGCATCCCGGTCAATAAATCGCTGAACGGAATGACGGCTGTGCATGAAACAGCCGTTATCGCCAAATGATCACAAGCGTCAAAATCGGCGATTACCCGGCTTTATGATGATTTCCGCAGATTCATATGTGGCTGAAATAATCGAAAACAAGGCATGCAAACGCGCAAATTCGACCTTTATGCACTTTAGATCATTTTTCACACCGGGTTTTTCAGGATTTTCCCTAGAAGGAAAATTTCCGACGATTTGTCGCGACTGGCCTTGGGCTTCTTTGAGGTCACCGTTTTGAATTCTGCGCGGAATTTGTGTATCAGTTCGTTGTAGCCGGTGCCGTTAAAACACTTCACCAGCACCGATCCGCTCGGCTTCATGTGCGCCTGCGCGAATTCGATTGCCAGATCGATAAGGTGCTCGACCCGCGCAGCATCGGCAATCGCCACGCCCGACAGATTCGGCGCCATGTCGGACAACACCAGATCGACCTTGCGGCCATCCAGAATCGATTCCAGCTGACGCAGCGAGGCTTCTTCGCGGAAATCGCCCTGAATGAAGTGAACGTCGGCAATCGGAGCCATCGGCAGCATGTCGAGGCCGATGATGGTGCCACGAATGCCGCCCCCCTCCTGCCCGGCCAGCTTGTTGCGCGCATATTGCGACCAACTACCAGGTGTTGACCCCAGATCGACGATCACCTGCCCGGGCTTGATCAGCTTCTCGTCTTCGTCGATTTCCTTGAGCTTGTAGGCGGCGCGCGCCCGATAGCCTTCCTTCTGCGCCAGCTTCACATAAGGGTCGTTGATGTGGTCATGTAACCAGTTTTTGTTTAATTTGTTCTTTGCCATTCGCGTAGAATACTGGTTTTACACCTATCAGGGACGGATTTGCGCTACGCCGCAGCGTCCCGCACTCCCATTCCATGTTGAAATTAACTCCCGCCGAACGCAGCGAGCTGCGCGCCGAAGCCCATGCCTTGAATCCAGTTGTGTTGATCGGCGAAAGCGGATTAACCGATTCCGTCCTCAAGGAAATCAATCTCAGCCTGAACGCCCACGGTCTGATCAAGATCCGCGTGTTCGGCGATGACCGTGAACAGCGCATCGCGATTTACGACACCGTCTGCGAACAGCTCAAAGCCGCGCAGGTGCAGCACATCGGCAAACTGCTGGTGATCTACCGTCCGAAAAAAGATGCAGAAAAAGAACGCAGCGTCACGCGCGGCAAGGGCATGCGCGAAGTGACCATCGTCAAGACGCATACCGCCAAGAAACCTTCGGTCACCAAGATCATGCTCAAGGGCAATGAACGCGTGACTGCCGGCGGTTCGATCAAGCGCGCCAAGCCGCGCCAGAAAAGTGTCAAGAAGGCTGCAGCCGGTTGAGGGCGCCGTGCTTGCAGACAGTTGCAAGTACCTCCTCTGCACAACAGAATGCCCGCTGACGCGGGCATTTTTCATTGCGCTGCGGCTACCGGAATCCCATTCAATTGAGCTGCGATTCCGGCATGTCGCCGGCTGCGGTCGATTCTGCCATTTTCAGGCAGGTGCACTAACAATCCGCAAGTCCCGGCATCGCATCGCCATCTGAGATCAGATGTAGCGCACTTCCAGAATCTCATATTCCTTCACGCCCGAGGGCGCCTCCACCGCGACGACGTCGCCGGCGCTCTTGCCGATCATCGCCCGTGCGATAGGCGAAGTGATAGAGACCTTGGATTCCTTGATATCCGCTTCGTCGAGACCGACGATCTGATAGGTCACCTTTTCGCCGCTGTCCAGATTTTCCAGATCAACGGTTGCCGCAAAAACCACGCGGCCATCCGCGCTCAAGGTGGTCGGATCGACCACTTGCGACGAACTCAACTTGCCTTCCAGATCGGCGATGCGCCCTTCGATGAAAGCCTGACGTTCCTTGGCGGCATCGTATTCCGCGTTTTCCGACAGGTCACCCTGCGCGCGCGCTTCGGCGATCGCATTGATGACGGCTGGTCGTTCTTTCGATTTCAAACGTTGCAACTCTTCTTTCAGGAGTTCGGCCCCGTGTTTTGTAATTGGCACTGTGCTCATGTCTATCTCAATCCAGTTTATGAACTTCGCACTATGCGCAGTTGCGCTCATCTATCCTTGAGCAGCGCCGGGCCATCAAGCCCTTGCTGCGGCTGAAAACAAAAAAACCCACTCCCGTCACGCATTGAATGGGCGACAAGATCGTAAGTTTTTCCGGGATCAAGCTCTACAGATGAACAGAACTTTGCTGCAGAAGTTCCGTTAAGCTTCTTTCAAAAAGCCGCAGAGGGCATCGATTACTCAGATGCCCTCTGCGACCTAACAACGAAACGTATGTGTGGGTTTAGTGTATAGCTTTATGCAGTCCTTGTAAATCATACACATCCAGCGCGTCCAGATGGCGCATGCCCTCCACCGCGGCTTCCGCGCCGGCGATGGTGGTGAACGTGGTGACACGTGCAGCCAGGGCCGAAGTACGGATGGCGCCGGAGTCGGCGATGGCGTTGCGCTTCTCTTCGACGGTGTTGACCACCAGTGCGATCTCGTTGTTCTTCACCATGTCGACGATGTGCGGACGGCCTTCAACCACCTTGTTGACGGTCGCCACAGGAATGCCGGCGGCGCTGATTGCCGCTGCCGTACCCTTGGTCGCCACCACCGAGAAGCCCATCGCCACCAAGTCTTTGGCAACCTGCACCGCGCGCGGCTTGTCGCTGCCCTTGACGCTCAGGAACACCTTGCCCGACTTCGGCAACTTCACGCCGGCGCCCAGTTGCGACTTGACGAAGGCTTCGCCGAAGGTCTTGCCCACGCCCATGACTTCACCGGTCGACTTCATTTCAGGTCCGAGAATGGTGTCGACGCCCGGGAATTTCACGAACGGGAACACGGCTTCCTTGACGCTGAAGTAAGGCGGAATCACTTCGTTCTTGATGCCCTGGCTGTCCAGCGACTGACCGACCATGCAACGTGCAGCGATCTTCGCCAGTTGCAGACCGGTGGCCTTTGAGACGAAGGGCACGGTACGCGATGCACGCGGATTCACTTCCAGCACGAACACGGTATCAACGGTCTTGCCGTCGACTTCGCTTTGCTGAATCGCGAATTGCACATTCATCAGACCGACCACGTTCAGGCCCTTGGCCATCGCCGCAGTTTGCCGCTTCAGTTCTTCGATGGTTTCCTTCGACAGCGAATAAGGCGGCAGCGAGCAGGCCGAGTCGCCCGAGTGCACGCCGGCTTGTTCGATGTGTTCCATCACGCCGCCGATGAAGGTGCGCTGACCGTCGGACAGACAGTCGACGTCCACTTCGATCGCATCGTTCAGGAAGCGGTCCAGCAGCACCGGCGAATCGTGCGAAACCTTGACGGCTTCACGCATGTAGCGCTCCAGATCGCGCTGCTCGTGCACGATTTCCATCGCGCGGCCGCCCAGCACGTACGAAGGACGCACCACCAGCGGATAACCGATTTCCTGCGCCAGACGCAGCGCGTCAGGTTCAGTGCGCGCGGTACGGTTCGGCGGCTGACGCAGCCCCAGGTCTTGCAGCAGTTTCTGGAAACGCTCGCGGTCTTCAGCGGCATCGATCATGTCAGGCGACGTGCCGACGATAGGCACGCCATTGGCTTCCAGATCCAGCGCCAGCTTCAGCGGCGTCTGACCACCATATTGCACGATCACGCCATAAGGCTTTTCCAGTGCCACAATTTCCAGCACGTCTTCCAGCGTCAGCGATTCGAAATACAGACGATCGGAGGTGTCGTAGTCGGTGGAAACGGTTTCCGGATTGCAGTTGACCATGATGGTTTCGTAACCGTCTTCGCGCATCGCCAGCGCGGCGTGCACGCAGCAATAGTCGAATTCGATGCCCTGGCCGATGCGGTTAGGACCGCCGCCCAGCACCATGATCTTTTTCTTGTCGTTCGGCTTGGACTCGCACTCTTCCTCGTAGGTCGAATACATGTACGCGGTGTTGGTCGAGAACTCGCCGGCGCAGGTGTCCACGCGTTTGTAGACCGGACGGATGTTCAGCGCATGGCGCTTTTCGCGCACCGCAGTGTCGGTCACCTTCAGCAGCTTGGCCAGCCGGCGGTCGGCAAAGCCCTTTTGCTTCAGCTTGTACAGCGTGTCCTTGTCCAGACCTTCCAGCGTCTGACCGTTTTCCAGCCACAGTTCGATGTCGACGATTTCCTTGATCTGCGACAGGAACCATGGATCGATGTGCGTCAGTGCATGCACTTCTTCCAGCGAGAAACCCTGTGCGAATGCATCGCCCACGTACCAGATACGGTCGGGACCAGGCTCGCCCAGTTCTTCCTTGATGGTTTCGTGGTCGGTGGTCTTTTCGTTCATGCCATCGACGCCGACTTCCAGACCGCGCAGGGCTTTCTGGAAGGATTCCTGGAAGGTGCGGCCGATCGCCATCACCTCACCGACTGACTTCATCTGAGTAGTCAGATGGTTGTCGGCCTGAGGGAATTTTTCAAACGCGAAACGTGGAATCTTGGTGACGACGTAATCGATGGACGGCTCGAAAGAAGCCGGGGTCGCGCCGCCGGTGATTTCGTTGCGCAGTTCGTCCAGCGTAAAGCCGACCGCCAGCTTGGCCGCGATCTTGGCGATCGGAAAGCCGGTGGCCTTCGATGCCAGCGCCGACGAACGCGAAACGCGCGGATTCATTTCGATCACGATCATGCGGCCGTCGGCCGGGTTGACCGAGAACTGCACGTTGGAACCACCGGTATCCACACCGATTTCACGCAGCACCGCCAGCGAGGCGTTACGCATGATCTGGTATTCCTTGTCGGTCAGCGTTTGCGCCGGCGCCACGGTGATCGAGTCGCCGGTGTGCACGCCCATCGGATCCAGATTTTCGATCGAGCAGACGATGATGCAGTTGTCGGCCTTGTCGCGCACGACTTCCATCTCATACTCTTTCCAGCCAATCAGCGATTCTTCGATCAGCAGCTCGGAGGTCGGTGATGCTTCCAGGCCGCGCTTGCAGATGGTTTCGAATTCTTCGGCGTTGTAGGCGATGCCGCCGCCGGTGCCGCCCATGGTGAACGATGGACGGATGATGACCGGGAAGCCCAGGCCCTTTTGCACGCCCCAGGACTCTTCCAGGGTGTGCGCCACGCCCGAACGCGCCGAACCCAGACCAATCTTGGTCATGGCATCCTTGAACTTGGAGCGGTCTTCGGCCTTGTCGATGGCTTCCGGCGAAGCGCCGATCAGTTCGCACTTGTACTTTTCCAGCACGCCGTTGCGGTGCAGATCCAGTGCGCAGTTCAGCGCAGTCTGGCCGCCCATGGTCGGCAGGATCGCGTCCGGCTTTTCCTTGGCGATGATGCGCTCCACCACCTGCCAGGTGATCGGCTCGATGTAGGTGACGTCCGCCATTTCAGGATCGGTCATGATGGTCGCAGGGTTGCTGTTGACCAGAATGACCTTGTAGCCTTCTTCACGCAGGGCCTTGCAGGCCTGTGCGCCGGAATAGTCGAATTCGCAGGCCTGACCGATGATGATCGGACCAGCGCCGATGATCAGGATGCTTTTAATGTCGTTACGCTTAGGCATGTTTCTTTTTCTCCATCATCGCCACAAATTTATCGAACAGGGGGGCGATGTCATGCGGCCCGGGCGATGCTTCGGGGTGGCCCTGGAAGCAGAACGCGGGCTTATCGGTACGGGCAAAACCTTGCAGCGAACCATCGAACAGCGACACGTGCGTGACGCGGCAGTTGGCCGGCAGGGTTGCGGCATCCACCGCAAAACCGTGGTTTTGCGAGGTAATCATTACTTGCTTGCTGTCCAGATCCTGCACCGGGTGATTGGCGCCATGGTGACCGAACTTCATCTTCAGCGTCTTGGCGCCTGAGGCCAGCGCCATGATCTGGTGACCGAGGCAGATGCCGAAGGTCGGAATGCCCAGATCGATCAGTTCCTTCGAGGCCTTGATCGCGTAGTCGCAGGGCTCCGGATCGCCGGGGCCGTTGGACAGGAAGATGCCGTCGGGACTGAGCGCCAGCGCTTCGGCGGCAGTCGCCTGCGCCGGCAGCACCGTCACCTTGCAGCCGCGCTCGGCCAGCATGCGCAGGATGTTGTATTTGACGCCGTAGTCGAACGCGACCACGTGGAATTTAGGCGTGATCTGCTGACCGTAGCCGCGACCCAGTTGCCATTCGGTTTCGGTCCAGTTGTAGGCTTGCTTGGTCGACACCACCTTGGCCAGATCCATGCCGGCCAGGCCCGGGAAACCGCGCGCCAGTTCCAGCGCCTTGGCGGTTGCCGCTTCGATATTCGTGTCGCCGGCGACGATGGCGCCGCTCTGGGCACCCTTCTCGCGCAGGATGCGGGTCAGCTTGCGGGTATCGATGCCGGCGATGGCAACGATATTGCTTTCCTGCAGGTATTCGCTGAGGCTTTGCTGACTGCGGAAATTGGACACCAGACGCGGCAGATCCTTGATGATCAGACCGGCGGCGTGAATCTGGGAAGCTTCGATGTCTTCGCGATTGATGCCGGTGTTGCCGATATGGGGATAGGTCAGTGTGACGATCTGGCGGCTATAGCTGGGATCGGTAAGGATTTCCTGATAACCGGTCATTGCGGTGTTAAACACCACTTCGCCGGTAGTATTGCCGGCGGCGCCGATGGAAAAGCCCTGAAATACAGACCCGTCTGCGAGCGCGAGGATGGCCGGAATCGCGGGACCGGAAAGAAGAGGCAGCAAGGGTAACTCCTGAGATTGTTACCGCCGCTGGATGACCGGAAGACCTTGCGCACCAAACCGACCGGCGCGAACTCCCCGACTCATTCGGTAAGGGTAGTTGGTTGGCCTGCTGGAACGAGGTGGAGGAGTGGTATGCGCTACGGCGGAATATAAATTTAGCTAAACCGCTCGATTATAGCGCAAAAAGGCACCTCCAGCAAATTCGAGATCGCCGAAAGTTGCCGCAAGAAGCGCTCAAAAGAGCGCAAATATCAGGAAACGCCGGCCGCGCGAACGGCGGCCGGGTTAAAAAGATTACAGACCCAGCGCAGCGATGCCGGCCTTGGCGATCTGTACATCTTCCGAAGATTTCACGCCGGAAATACCGACTGCGCCAACGTAGTGGCCATCGACTACCACCGGCACGCCGCCTTCCAGCAGGCCGTCGACTTCAGGCACGCTCAGGAAAGAGAAACGGCCGTTGTTGATCATGTCTTCATAAATCTTGGTTTCGCGACGACCCAGCGCGGCAGTGCGCGCCTTGGACGGTGCGATGTGCGAAGAAATCGGTGCGGCGCCATCCAGGCGCTGCAGCCACAGCAGGTGACCGCCATCATCGACGATGGAAATGGTCACTGCCCAGTTGTTGGCCTTGGCTTCAGCTTCGGCGCCGGCGGCGATTTTCTTCACGTCGTCCAGGGACAGGAATGGTTTTGTTTGCATGGATCGCTCCGGTTACCTAAAAAAATTGAACGCTGATTGTACGGCGATAAAGCTGTTTTGGCATCAACCGGCGGACGAAACATATTCATCAGTCCGACGATCCGGCGCCGGCTTTTTCGCTGCAACTCCGAATCGGGCAAAAACATGACACCTCGATAACAGAGCGCACCGAATTAAGGCAGTTCGACTTAAACCCGTAAAAAATTTCGCAAATAATTTCGTCTCCGCGCTCATCGCCCGATGTCGGAAAAACCCTTACGGGGCGGGGAAAAGCGCCACCCCGCGCAAGCCCGCCGCAGGCGTTTATTGTTGAGCTGGCATGAAATTAGCTTTTGACACCCGGTAAGAATTCACTTACATTCCTGCAGTCATACTGAACGAGACAACTCCGAATGACGCTAAACCGATCTGACCGCCTCCGACGACACGCTGTGCAAGCGTGCGTGCTTGCGGCCGGACTATGGTTCAGCAGCAGCGCCTGGAGCATCGATCCGCCGCAGTTACCGCAAGACAATTCCTCCCTCAGCAAGACCAACTTCGCCATCGCCCGTTTGCACGACATTACCAATCGCGCATCCGAACTGGCGGTTCAGGCCCTCAGCATGCTGGGCATCAATTACCGCTACGGCGGCACCTCCCCCGACACCGGACTCGACTGCAGCGGCCTCGTTCAATACGTGTTCAAGGAAGCATGGGGCACCGACCTGCCGCGCACCGCAGTTGAAATCAGTCGCGTCGGCGAAAAAATCGGCAAGGGCGAACTGCAACCGGGCGATCTGGTGTTCTACAACACGCTGCGCCGCGGCTTTTCGCACGTCGGCATCTATCTGGGCGACGGCAAGTTCATCCACTCTCCATCGGCCGGCGGCCAGGTGCGCATCGAAGACATGGATGTCGCCTACTGGAAGAAGCGCTTCAATGGGGCGCGTCGCATCGCCGCCGACGAAAGCGAAACCAAATAAGATCCCGTCTGGATTGATTCCGCTCAAGGCAATCAGCAGATAATGAAAAAAGCCGCTCGAATGAGCGGCTTTTTTCATTGGGCAAGGCGGTGGCGCAATCAGTTTCCGGAAAGCAATTTCAGCTTGTACTTGATCTCCGGCATGGCCGCCATCGTGGCCTGCTCGCCGGCCAGAATCGCCACGTTGCGACTTGAAAAATCGCTGCCGCGCATATTGCCCAGGCTGGGCTGCAGCACGATATCGGCGTCCTTCAATTCATATTGATTGATGCTTTGCCCCATGATCGCGAAGGTCTGCAGCAACACGTCGACCGAAGTCGAAGACGCCTGCACCTCCGGTTGCGCCGAAATATTCACTGCGATCACGAAATCGGCGCCCATCTGCCGCGCGAAATGCACAGGCACCGGCGACACCAGGCCGCCATCCACATAATTGCGGTCGCCGATCTTCACCGACTGAAACACGCCCGGCACCGCCGACGAAGCGCGTACCGCGATACCGGCATTGCCGCGCTGAAACAGAATCGGCTGACCGCTCTTCAGATCGGTGGCGACCGCGCCGAACGGAATCTTGAATTTTTCGATGGGCAGATTGTTGACCGAACGGTTCACATAGTTCTGCACACCCTCGCCTTTCAGCACCCCGCTGACCTTGGAAAACAGCGGCACCGACCAATCGGAAATCGCCGCCTCGTCCATCTCAAGCGCCAGCTTTTGCAGCGCGAAGCCATTATTGCCGGCCGCGTACAGCGCGCCGACCAGACTGCCGGCGCTGGTGCCGGCCACCACGTCGGCATTGATGCCCTGCGACTCCAGCGCCTTGATCACGCCTATATGCGCAAAACCGCGCGCGGCGCCGCCGCCCAGCGCCAGACCGATCCTGATTTTCCGGGGAGGTGCAGTCGGCGCCGCCACCGGCGTCGCGCCGGCATTGTCGGCCGGCTTGGCGCCGGAAAAACCGGGCACCCAGCCGGAACTGCAAGCGGCCAGCAACAGCGATGAAGAAACGGCAGTCAGTGCCGCAATACGTGAGATGAAACGCATGGAATGAATTGGATGCAGTGAAAAGACAGAAGAGGTAGATGGCGAGTCAATTGACGCGCGCTCATGCATCAAGCGCAGCGCGCAAAAATGACACGTCATTCTAGCCGAATCGCAGCCCTCACCCCTCAAGCCTGATCGACAGCCCGTCAAGCCGCAGCAAAGCGCTGCTGCAACTCCTCAAAGGAAATGATCTCGCCGGCAATCGCACTGGCGGCGACCGTCGGCGGACTGGCCAGCCACACCTGCCCGGGGCCGGAGCGGCCAGGAAAATTGCGATTGATGGCGCTCACCGTGACCTGTGTTGCTTCAGTCGATGAGCCCGGGCCGCAATTGGCGCAGGCGCCGCAAGCCGGCTGCAGCATCTCGGCGCCGACCTGTTCGAAGGCCGGCAGATAGCCGCGCTCCACACAGTAATCGCGCACGTCGGCGGTGCCGAACTGCAGATAGAGTCTGACGCCGTCCGGCACGCGCAGACCGCGTTGCGCGGCCCAGGACAAGACCGCGTGATAGTGATCGAAGTCCTCGCGTTTGCCGGCAGTACACGAGCCGCCGTAGGCAACATCGATGCCGGGCCGCTCGTGCAACTCCGACAAAGGCAGGCCGTTGCCGGGGTCGCCCGGACGCGCCACCATGGCCGCTATCTGCGCGCATTCGATCACGATGGTGTCGGCATACGCGGCGCCGACATCGCTCAGCATCCAGTCTTCCACCACGAAATCGATGCCGCGCCGCTCTTTGAGAAAGTGCACGGTTTCGGCATCCGGCGCCACGATGCCGGTAAAGCCGCCCAGTTCGGCGGTCATGTTGGTCAGCGTGGCGCGCTCATCGGTGTTGAGCTGTCCCATGGCCGAGCCACAGAATTCGAAGACCTTGCCGACGCCGGCGCCGGCGCTGATCTTCGGATCGGCCAGCAGATGCAGCACCAGGTCCTTGGCCGTGACGCCGGCCGGCACCGGGCCGCGCAGGTCTATCTTCAGCGACTGCGGCACCGTCATGCGCACCGCGCCGGTGACGAAGGCATTCGCCATGTCGGTGGTGCCGACGCCAAAGGCCACGCAACCCAGCGCACCGCTATGCGGCGTATGCGAATCGGTGCCGACCAGCACCTGCCCCGGCAGCGCATACAGCTCGGCCATCATGGCGTGCGAGATACCCTCCGAGCCTTCCGCACCTTCCGCTCCCAGACTGCCGTCGGGATCGAGATAGCCGTGATTGCGCACGCCGCATTCCTGCGCAAATGCGCGATGCGCCTGCGACAGTTCGCGCACATTGCCGAGCAAACCATGCTTGATATGCAGCTCGCTGCGATGCGCATACGAGAGATGATCCTCAAACGCCAGAATGCTGGCGGCGTCGGCCAGCTTCAGCGGACGCCCGAACGCCGTGTGCAGCATGTGCGTCGCCATGCCGGTGTAGTACTCATGGATGAAGCGCCAGTCGGCACGCACGAACGCGCCCTGCCCAGCCTCGATGGAGGCACTGGTCTGCTCGGTGCGGATGGCGTGGCGCGCCAGAATCTTTTCGGTCAGCGTGCGCGGGCGCGTCTCTTCGGCCAGCTCGGCGGTGGCCACATCGCGCATATTGGCCATGCCATAGCGCAGCAAGCCGCCGTTGCGCAAAATCGCGGCCGCCAGCGCATCGCGCGAGGCCACCAGCTCTTCCAGAGGAATCGCCTCACCGTTTTGAATGCGTGCAATCAGGCCGAAGTCGGTGGAGGTGAACAAGCCGAGGTTGTCGGCGTTCTGGCGATAAATGCGTTCGAAGCTTTTGGCGATCACCAGCCGGATGCCGGCGCGCACTTCCGCCACCGGACTATGCTCGCGCGACGAGCCCTTGCCGTAGCGATTGCCGGCCACGGTCACGCAGAAATTGCCGTTCCGGACGGCATCGGTGCCAATCGGATTGCGCTCGCCGGCGCGCAGGCCGACATAGGGATAACGGCCGAGCCGTTCGTCGTAGTAGGTCAGCACGCTCATGGGCGTGATCTCGTCGGTAGAGACGTCGTCGCGCAAGGCGCCGGCGTCCCTCAGAGAGAGATTGTCGCCGCCGAGCTGGCGTTCGATGATGCCGGGGTCTGTGCTTAAAAAAAGTACACGTCCCGCTAAGTTCAGATGTGTCATGCAGTTCTCCTGCCGACAATCTACGCCGCAAGGGACATCGTCATGTAGTGCTGCTTCGGCACCGGGGCCGTCGCATTTCGCGTTGCCCCGCCTGCCTCTGCCATCGCCTTATGAGACGACTGCAAATGAGACGACGGCAAATACTCAGTCGGGCGCCGCCAGCGCATCGATCAGCGCCTGCACCGCCTTCAGGCGCGGCGACTTGCGCAAGGCAAACAGTTGCAGACGGCGCTGCGCCCACGACTCGGCCAGCGGCCGCCGCACAAAATTGCGTGTGCCGGCATACGCCGCCGCGGCGCTGGTCGGCACCACGCAGATGCCGAGTCCTGCTTCCACCATGCGGCATTGCGCATCGAAACTGTTGACCGTCACGCTGATGCGCAGCGGCAATTGCGCGGCCTCGGCCTGATCATGCAGCAAGCGGTCGAGCGCACCGCCCACCTGCAAGGCCACCTGCGGAAAGCGCGCCACCTGCGCCAGCGTCAGGCTGCGTTCGCGCCCCAGCTCATGCTTGCGCGGCAACACCACCATCAAGGGGTCATCGGCGAAATGCCAGGCATCGAGCCCACGCGGCGTCTGGGCCTGGGATGGCTGCGCACAGATGCCGAGGTCGGCGCGATCCTCCAGACAGGCGCGCAGGATGTCAGCGCTGATATGTTCGTTCAGCGCGATCTCCACCAAGGGATAATCGGCCTGAAAGCGCTTCAGCTTTTCCGGCAGAAAACCGACGATGGCGGAAGCGTTGGCGAACAGCCGCACCACGCCCGACACCTCGCCGCTGAGCGAACGCACCTCGCGCACCATGGCCTGCAGATCCTGATGCAGGCGCGTGGCCCGCACCAGCGCATGCTGCCCGGCTTCGGTCAGTGTCACGCCGCCCGGCGAACGCACCAGCAAGGGCAAGCCCATGGCCTGCTCCAGATCGGCCAGACGACGGCTCAGGGCGGAAGGCGCGATGTGCTCGCTGCGCGCGGCGCGTGCAATGGAACCTTCGCGCACGGCGGCCAGAAACAGCTCAAGACTGTAGGGATCGATTCTCATGGGGGCAGGAGCATGCCGCTTCGCTGGTTCATCTGATTTATATTTTTTGTTGCGCCGGGCCGCAGATGGCTGCGGCGCAATGCTCCCGCTATTGTAGTGCAGCGACAGACGCCATATGGCTTACGTGCGGCAAGCCCGGTGCGAAGTCCGGTCTGAGGTAAAATTCCGCTCCTTCAGAAATCGCATGGCCGCAGCACAGGAAACGCATGAACATCATCATCAACGACGAACTTCTCAAATACATTGACCCGCTCACGCCCAATGAGTATGCCGCGCTGGAGCGCAGTCTGCTGGCGGAGGGCTGCCGCGATGCGCTGGTGCTGTGGGGCGAAGTGCTGGTGGACGGCCACAACCGCTACGAAATCTGCCGCAAGTACGACATCGAATTCAGGACGGTGCAGAACACCAGCTTCAGTTCGCTGGACGACGTGCTGCTGTGGATGATCGACAATCAGCTCGGCCGCCGCAGCGTCAGCGATTTCCAGCGCGGCATTCTGGCGCTGCGCAAGCGCGACATCATGTCGACCCGCAGCCGTCCGGCGAAGACCGACGATCCGTCAGCGGAACATCCTGAGGCGGCAGAGGCCGGCGACGCTGCCGCGGGCGATGCACCGGTGGAAGAAGCGGCGGCAGAAGCCGGCGCGGCGCAGATCAAGACGCGCGAAGACATCGCACGCGTTGCCGGCATCAGCAGCAACACCATCGGCCAGATCGAAAGAATCCGCAAGACGGCGGCGCCGGAACTGATGCAGGCGGTGCGCGCCGGCACCATCTCGATCAACGCTGCTGCGGCAGTGGCCTCACTGCCGAGCGAAGAACAGGTCAGCGCCGTAGCCGGCGGCAAGAAGGAATTGCGCCAGGCCGCCAAGCATGTGCGCGAACAAAAGAATCTGACGCGCACGCCGCGCGCAGCTACAGCGGGCAGTCCGGCGGCATCGACTGATGGCGGCGTTTCGGCGCCGGTCGGCGACGATCCGGCGGCATTGCGCGCCGAGATCGCGCGCCTGCAGGCCAGGATTGCCGAACTGACTTCCGAAAATCACAAGCTCAAGGCGCAGCTGAACGGCGAAGATCCCTCGCCGTTCTGATCGCCTCATTTCCCAGTATCTTTTTTGAGCGCCTTACCGGCGCAAGCACATGCCCACCTACACGCTGGCCGGCGCCGCCGAAACCGAGACAGAGATTCGCAAGAGTCGCTTCATCGGCATCGTCGTGCCGGTCGATGACCGGGCGGCGGCGATGCGCGAGCTGGAACGCGTGCGCGAGGCGCATCGCGGCGCCACCCATGTGTGCTGGGCGCTGATGGCCGGCGGCCAGTCCGGTATGTCGGACGACGGCGAGCCCTCGGGCACCGCCGGCCGCCCCATGCTGGAAGTGCTGCGCCATCACGAACTCGATGGCGTGCTGGCGATGGTGGTGCGCTATTACGGCGGCGTCAAACTGGGCGCCGGCGGCCTGGTGCGCGCCTACACCGATGCCATCGCCAGCGTGCTGAAACTCACGGACAGAATCGAGCGCATCGCCTATGCCGCGCTCGATGTCGAAATCGGCTATGCCGAAGAATCCACACTGCGACGCTGGCTGCAGCAACAGAATTACACCTTGCTCGATAGCAGCCACGGCGCCTCAGTGCATCTGCAGATCCGCTTGCCGGCCGCCGATCTCGCTCAGGCCGAAGAAGCCATCCGGCGCCTGGCTTCATACGCCTCGATCAAGCTTATCAACTGATCCATGCGCACGCGGTCGCCGGCTTGCGGCAGCCGACTCCACAACAGATCAAATTCATTGAGCAGCAACTGATATGCAATGGCGTCGCGCTGCCCTGCTTCCCGCTCAAGGGCCTCACGCAATTCAGCCGGCGCGGCCAGCATGTTGTCGCTGCGCGTGTTCACCGGCCCTGTTCCACTGTGCGCGAGCGCTGCGCCGCAGATGAACGCGCCAGTTGGCGCGACAGGCCGCGCGTGAGCCAGGCTGCCAGCAGCGGCGCCGCCGCAAACACTGCGAACAGCCAGCGCGCCGCCATCTGCGCGCCTTCCACACCGCCCGGCTGCACCAGCCCGGCGCCGTTGGCCGCCACCCCGGCCAGCGCCGCACCGACCGCCATCGCATACAACTGCGCGGTGGTGATTGACGACGAGGCCAGATTTTCTTCTCCGCGCTCGGCCGATTGCAGCACCCGCGTCAACAGATGCGGCCAGCCCAGGCCGACCCCGAGTCCGGCGCCGGCCAGCGCCAGCACCTGCAGCCACGGCAAGAGCGGCGACAAGTCCGGCGGCTGCGGCAGCAAGACGCCCAGCGCCAGCAATGCCATCGCCATGATCAAAGGACCGCTGCGCACCATGCGATCGGCCGACGCGCCGCTGCGCCCGGAACTGATCAGCGAAGCGGCGCTCCAGCCGCCGGCCATGGCGGCAGTCATGTAGCCGGCCAGCAAAGGCGGCTGGCCATGAATCACTTGCAGGAAATACGGCACGAAGATTTCAGTGGTGGTGGCAATGGTCAGCAACGCGACGCAGGCAAACAATTTGCCCATCACGCTGCCCGGCTGGTAAGTGCCCTTGGGGAAAACGGTGGTGGCGCCGGCGCGCCGCATGCGGCTGTCCAGCCGCGCCATCCACACCGCCAGCAAGACGCCGATGACGATGCCGCCGATTTGCCATAACGGCTCCTGCACCTGTCCGGCCAGCGCAATCGCCAGCACCGATGCGGTCAGCAAGGCAATGCGAAATGCCGGCAAGCTGCCGCCGGTGACGGGCGCGGTGCCGCGACCGCGCAATTGCATCGTCACGATCAGCGCCTGCAACAAGGCCACCGGCAACAGCGCCCAGAACGCCAGACGCCAGTTGCCGCTCTCGGCGAAGATGCCGCCGACGGCCGGCCCCAGCAAGGTGGCGATGCCCCACATGCCAGACACCAGCGCCACCGCACGCGACCACAGACGCGGTGCGAACACCACGCGGATCAGCGCATAGCCGAGCGCCGCCAACAGACCGCCGCCCAGTCCCTGCACGCTGCGCCCGGCCAGCATCCACAACATCTGCGGTGCCGCCGCGCAGATCAGCGAGCCGGCCACGAACACCAGCAGCGCCAGCAGATAAGTCGGGCGAGCACCGAGCAGGTCCAGCAGCTTGCTGGTCAGCGCCGAGCCGACGATGGAGGCAGCGACGAACAGCGTGATGTTCCAGGCGTAGTAATCGAGACCGCCGATATCGCGCACCACCGATGGCAGGATGGTGGTGACGATGTGCACATTGATGGCATGCAGCGCCACACCGCCGGTGAGCGCCAGCGCACGCCAGATATTGCGGCGGTCGAACAGCTCGCCCCAGGAGGCGGAAGCGGCGGCCGAAGAAGCCGAAGTATCCGGCACAGGTGGCTCGGAGCGGGTGTTGTTGTTCATGGCAGGCTCGACAAGTTGGCTGGGGCCGCTTATGATGCGGCAATTAACCAAGAAATTATTTGGATATTTAAGCCTGCATACTAAGACGTCGCCATGAAATATACAAGTAAAAATTTGGATAATCAGAGCACCCTGCAAACTCAGCAAGTGCCGTCGGCCACCACCGACCGCATGCTGATGCGCCTGAAGACGCAGGGTGCGGCTTCGACCGCGACGCTGGCGCAGGAACTCGACATCACCGCCGAAGCGGCGCGCCTGCAGGTGCAGAAGCTGCTCGCAGAAGGCCTGATCATGGGCAGCGCGCAAGCGCCATCCGGCGCCGGGCGCCCGCGCCAGCACTGGGAACTGAGCGAAGCCGGCTATGCGCGCTTCCCCGACGCCCACAAGGAACTGACGGTGCAACTGATAGGCTCGATCCGCACACTGTTCGGCGAACAGGGAATGGACAAGCTGATCGCCCAGCGCGAAAACGAGATGCGCGGCCATTACCTGCAAGCCTGCGCCGGACTCAGCTCACTGAAGTCGCGCGTGGAAAGACTGGCCGGCCTGCGCAATGCCGAAGGCTATATGGCGCGCGTGGAAAAGCAAGGCAAGGACTGGCTGCTGATCGAGGACCATTGCCCGATCTGCGCCGCAGCGCGCAGTTGCCAGGGCTTTTGCCGCTCCGAGCTGGACTTGTTCCGCGAAGTATTGGGCAGCGAGGCTACGGTCGAGCGCGAAGATCATCTGCTGTCGGGCGCGCGCCGTTGCGTTTATCGGGTCAGCAAGTCTGCTTAGAGCATGGCGCTCACACCGCCAGATAAGCGCGCCGCGCGGCTTCATCTGCAGTGAGCGCCGCCATCGTATTCTGATAACGCAGCTGACCGTTTTCCAGCACATAGACGCGGTCGCTGACCAGCGCCGCAAAATGCAGATTCTGTTCCGACAGCAGAATGGACATGCCGGCCTGCTTGAGCTGCAGAATCATCGCCGCCATCTGCTCCACGATCACCGGCGCCACGCCTTCCGAGGGTTCGTCCAGCAGTACCAGATAGGGATTGCCCATCAAGGTGCGCGACACCGTCAGCATCTGCTGCTCGCCGCCGCTCATCTGGCCGCCGGGGCGTTGCGGCATCTCGCCCAGATTGGGAAACAGGCGGAACAGTTTTTCCGGCGTCCAGTGCACGGCGTCGGCGCGCGGCGGCTGACGCCCGACTTCCAGATTTTCCATCACCGTCAGATCGGAAAAGATGCGCCGGTCTTCCGGCACATAGCCCATGCCCATGCGCGCAATGCGATGCGCACGCGCGCCGGAAATATCTTCACCGCGAAAACGGATGCGGCCCTCGGCATGACCGCCGGCGCCGTCGAGCAAACCCATCAGCGCTTTCATGGTGGTCGATTTGCCGGCGCCGTTGCGCCCCATCAGCGCCACCACTTCACCGCGCCGCACTTGCAGCGCGAGGTCGAACAGAATCTGCGCGCGACCGTAAAAGGCCTTGAGGCCTTGCACGTCGAGCAGCAGGTCTGCCGGCTCGCCGGTCTGATCGACCGCGCTCATGCCGCACCTCCGCCTGCATTCACATCAGGCTGCGTTTCGAAGCTCTTGCCGCTGCCCAGATACACCTCCTGCACACGCGGATGACGACGGATGGCATCGCCGTCCCCTTCCGCGATCAGTTCGCCGCGCGCCAGCACGATCATGCGGTCGGCAAAGGCGAACACCACGTCCATGCTGTGCTCGGTGAACAGCACCGCCAGCTGGTGCTCGACCACCAGCTGCTTGACCAGCGCCATCAAGGCATTGCGTTCACCCGGCGCCATGCCGGCGGTGGGCTCGTCCATCAGCAGCAGCCGTGGGCGATTGGCCAGCGCAATCGCCAGCTCCACGCGCTTGACGTCGCCATAGGCCAGCACCGCGCACGAGCGCTGCGCCTGCGCCGCCATGCCGACCTGCCCCAGCAGTTGCATGGCTTCGTCGCGATAGAAGCAAGCCGCCGGCCGCCACAACTGGAACAGCTTGCGCTCGCGCGACAGCAAGGCCATCTGCACGTTTTCCAGCACGCTCATGGAGGCGAAGGTGGCGGAAATCTGAAAAGTGCGGCCGACGCCGAGACGCCAGATGGCGCGCGGCCGCATGCCCGTGATGTCGCGGCCGTCGAAACGCACGCTGCCGCTGTCCGGCCGGGTCTGGCCGTTGAGCATGTTGAAGCAGGTGGACTTGCCGGCGCCGTTCGGCCCCAGCAGCGCCAGCAACTGCCCGGCCGGCAATTCGAAGGAAACCTCCTTGACCGCCTGCACGCCGCCGAAGGTCTTGCTGATGCGATCGATCTGCAACAGGCTCATGGCGCCTCCCCGCTGCTGCGCTTGTCCGCCGCCGGGCCGCCGAAGCGTTGGGCTAGCTGGCCGAAATAGCCGGCGATACCGGCCGGGAACAGCAGCACCAGCGCCAGTATCGTCACCCCCAGCAGCGCGCGCCAGTAATCGGTCTCACGCGCAATCAAGTCCTGCAGCCAGGTGAATGCGGCGGCGCCGACCACCGGCCCGGCCAGCGTCTGCACCCCGCCCAGCATGACCATGACCAGGCCGTCGACCGATCGGGCGATGCTGATCGCCTCGGTCGAGATACTGCCCTTGGAAAACGCAAACAGACTGCCGGCCATGCCGCAAAACGCACCGGCGATGACGAAGGCCAGCCACTGCATGCGCTTGACGTCGATACCGATGGCGTCGGCGCGCAAGGGCGAGTCGCGGCCGGCGCGCATGGCGTAGCCGAAGGGTGAGAACAGCACGCGCCGCAGCAGCCAGACACCGGCCGCGCTGAAGCCCAGCGCCAGATAGTAGTAAGCCGTGGGCGACGCCAGCCACGGCGCCGGCCACACCCCGATCAGACCATTGCTGCCGCCGGTCATTTCATCCCACTGAAACACGATGGCCCACACGATCTGTGCGAAGGCCAGCGTCAGCATCGCCAGATACACGCCCGACAAGCGCACGCAGAACCAGCCGAACAGCAAGGCGCCCAGCGCACCGGCCAGCGGCCCGGCCAACAGGGCCAGCTCCATCGGCGCATGCAGGCGCAGCAAGACCAGCGCCGCGGCATAGGCGCCGAGACCGAAATAGGCGGCGTGACCGAAGGAAGCCATGCCGCCCGGCCCCATGATGAAATGCAGGCTGGCGGCAAACAGAATCGCGATCAGGATTTCCACCAGCAGCACCGTCAGATACGGAAAGACCGGCGCCAGCACAGGCGCCGCCAGCAACAAGGCAAGCCCGCCCCAGACCAGACGGCGCTGCCATGGCGCGGCAGGATGCAGCGGCGTTTCATCGAAGGCGCCGGCGCGCACTTGCGGCTGCGGCCGTCCCAGCAAACCCCAGGGACGCACCACCAGAATCGCCGCCATCACCAGAAACTCCACCACCAGCGTCAGCTTGGACAGCGAGACCTCGATGCCGGCGAACGACACCTGACCGAAGGCAATGCACAGCGCCTTGATCTCGGCAATCAGCAAGGCCGCCAGAAACGCGCCGCCGATCGAGCCCATCCCGCCGACCACCACCACCACGAATGCATTGCCGATGGTTTCCAGATCCAGCGCCAGATTGGCCGGCATGCGCGGCCCCTGCAAGGCGCCGCCCAGGCCCGCCAGAAAACAGCCCAGCGCAAACACACCGGTGAACAGCCAGGATTGGTTGATGCCGAGCGCGCCGGCCATTTCGCGATCCTGCGTGGCGGCGCGGATCAGCGTGCCCCAGCGCGTGCGATTGAGCAGCAGCCACAGCAGGCCGAACACCAGCGGCCCGATCAGGATCAGCACCAGATCGTATTGCGGCAGACGGCGGCCCAGCAATTCGACGTAGCCGGACAAACCCGGCGCACGCGGTGCGAACAAATCCTCCGGCCCCCACACATACAGCGCGGCGTCTTTCAGCACCAGCACCAGCGCGAAGGTCGCCAGCAGCTGGAACAGTTCGGGGGCACGATAGATGCGGCGCAGAATCACGATCTCCACCACCGCCCCAAGCAGGCCGGTGGCCAGCGCCGCCAGCAAGACCGCGCTCCAGAAACCGAGACCGCTGGCGCCGATCAGGCCCACCAGGGTGTAGACGATGAAGATGCCCAGCATGTAGAACGAACCGTGGGCGAAGTTGACGATGCGCGTGACGCCGAAGATCAGCGACAAGCCGGCCGCCACCAGAAACATGGCGGACGCATCGGCCAGGCCGTTGATCATTTGCACCAGCAAGCCGGAAAGTGTCATCGGTGTTGCGCTCGTGGTTCGGGAGGAAGGGGGGAATCGGAAGATCGATCAACGGCTATTGCGTGATCCCGAGTCGCAGGCCGGAAAAAGCGTCAGGCAACGCCGCGCTTCTGTTTTGCCTGCCATGCTTCCCGTCGCAAGGAATGTTTCAGTCAGCCGGACGCAGCTTCTTCACTTCGGCATCGGGCAACTGCAGCGTAGCGCCGTCGACATAGGTGAAGCTGGTCATGATGCCCTTGCCGTCCTTGACGCCGGTGCGGCCGACGAAGGCGCCCAGCGTCGACTGGTGATCCTGCGCGCGATAAGTGATCTGGCCGACCGGCGTATCCACCTTGAGGCCGGAAAATGCCGCCGCCAGCTTGTCGGAATCGACGCTGCCGGCCTTTTTCAGACCGGCCGCAATCGACATCAGCGCCGAATAGCCGACCAGCGAACCGTTACGCGGATAGTCGTTGAATTTCCTGCGATAGGCATCGACGAATTTCTTGTGCTCAGTCGTGGTCAGCGCGTACCAGGGATAGCCGGTGACGATCCAGTTGACCGGCGCTTCGCCCTTCAGCGGATCCAGATATTCCGGCTCGCCGGTGAGCATCGACACCACTTCGCGGCCTTCGAACAGACCGCGGGTATTGCCTTCACGCACGAACTTGCCGAGGTCGGCCGCGAACAAGGCATTGAAGATGGCATCCGGCTTGGCATCCGCCAGCGCCTGCGTCACCGCGCCGGCGTCGATCTTGCCCAGCGGCGGCGCCTGTTCGGCGACGAACTCGACATCCGGCTGCGCCTCTTTCAGCAGCTTCTTGAAGCTGGCGACCGAGGTCTGGCCGTATTCATAATTGGGATAGACGATGGCCCAGCGCTTCTTCTTCAGCCTGGCCGCTTCCTTCACCAGCGAGGCCACCAGCATGTAGGTCGAAGGCCGCAGGCGATAGGTGTATTTGTTGCCGTTTTCCCAGACCAGCTTGTCGGTCAGCGGCTCGGCCGCGAGGAAGAAAATCTTGCGGCGCTTGGCGTAGTCGGCCAGCGCCAGCCCGGTGTTGGAAAGAAAACCGCCGAACAGCAGGCTCACGCGTTCCCGCGCCACCAGCTCTTCCGCCACGCGCACCGAATCGCCGGGATTGCCGTTATCGTCGCGCGCGATCACTTCCAGCTTCTTGCCGAGCACGCCGCCGCCGGCATTGATTTCTCCCAGCGCCATTTCCCAGCCATTGCGGTAGGGCTCAAGAAAAGCCGGCTGCGCCTTGTAGCTGTTGATCTCGCCGATCCTGATGGGGCTCTGAGCCTGAGCCGCGGCGCTGAACGTCAGCACGGCGCCGAGGGCGCACAGCGGCAGGAGTTGCTGAAAAAAACGATTGCGCAAGATCACGGTGCTTCCTTCTCTTGATGTCTTTGAATTCGATGCGTGGAACGCCGCCGGCGCCATCAATGCTGTCCGGCCTGTCATTTCCGCAGAGGACGCCATTTTTACACAGATGAAGATTTTGCTGGATGGACAAGTCAAAAGCGGGCGCCGGGATATCAGCGCCTTGATTGCGCCCGGGCAATGGACGATCGGCAACAGAAGCCCGCCCAGCCTTGCCTTAAGATCGTCCCGCCCCTACAATTGCGAACAATTCTTATTTGCACATAACATTCATTCGAGAATCCGGACACCATGTCAGCGGCCGACTCCCCTCTTGCTCCCCTGCCTTCGCTTGAAGCGCTGTACACCGACCATCACGGCTGGTTGCGCGGCTGGCTGCGCAAGAAACTCGGCAATGCCTTCGACGCCGCCGATATCGCGCACGACACCTATTTGCGCCTGATGGTGTCGGGCCGCTCACCGCAAGCCGAGCAGTCGCGCCCCTTTCTGACACAGATCGCCAACGGTCTGGTGATCGATCTGCATCGGCGCCGCCGGCTTGAGGCGGCCTATCTGGAAACTCTCTGCCATCTGCCGGAACCGGCGCTGCCGTCGGAAGAACAGAAGGCGCTGGTGCTGGAAGCCCTGATCGAAATCGATACTATCCTGCACGCGCTGTCGGGCAAGGCGCGCATGGCGCTGCTGATGTTCAAGCTGGACGGCTTGAGCTACCGTGAAATCGCCGGGCGGCTGGGCGTCTCGCAGTCGTCGGTGGAAAAATACATCGCCGCCGGCTTTCAGGCCTGCTACCAGGCTTGCATGCAGGGCTTGCATCCCGGCCTGCATCAGCTGCCCGGCTGAGCCGGCACTGCTCGCCACAACCCGCCCCCGCTACCATGCCCGCCCCGCCGCTGCACGCCCCCATCGACCCGGCTATCATCCGCCGCGCCTCGGAGTGGATCGCGCGCATCTGGGCCGACGACGCCAGCGCAAGCGATCGGCAAGCCTGTCTGCAATGGCGGGCGGCGCATCCCGACCATGAGCGCGCCTGGCGCTTTTTGCAGGCCATGAGCGGCAAGCTCGACGACTTGCCGCGCGACGTCGCCCGCCACGCCTTGCTGGAACCAGAAATCGCCCGCGCCGAACGCAGCGTCAAAGCCGCCTCGCGACGCCGCACTTTGCGCATGCTGGGACTGATCGCGGTCGGCGGCGGCGCGCTCTATGCCGCGCATGATACCGAGACCTGGCGCATGGCCGCCGCCGACTTCCGCAGCGGCACCGGCGAGATCCGCGAACTGCTGCTGCCGGACGGCACCCGCGTGGTGCTCAATACCGCCAGCGCCATCGACTTGCGCTTCACCGAACGTGAACGCCTGGTCGTGCTGCGCGCCGGCGAAATTCTGGTGAGCACCGCCCGCGACCCGGCGCCGCTGCACAGGCCGTTTTCAGTGCAGAGCCGCCAAGGCCGGGTGACCGCGCTCGGCACCCGCTTCACGGTGCGTCAGGACGGAGCGGATTCGCAGGTGGCCGTGTTCGAAGGCGCGGTCGAGATCCGGCCGCAGCAGGCAGACGCCACGGCAGTGCGCATCGATGCCGGCCAGGGCGCCCGGTTCTCCGCCGCCGAGGTCAGTGCCGCAGATGCATCCGAGGCCAGCGCAAGCAAGGCTGCCTGGGCCGGAGGCAATCTGATCGCGGAAAGCATGCGCATGGATGACTTCCTGGCTGAACTGAGCCGCTACCGGCACGGCCTGCTGCGCTGCGAGCCGGCTATTGCCGGGCTGCGCGTCACCGGCGTATTCCGCCTGCGCGACACCGATCAGGCGCTGTCCAATCTGAGTCTGGCGCTGCCGGTGGAGGTGAGCTATCGCACCCGCTACTGGGTTACGGTGCGCGCCCGCGCGAATTAGATATTTCCCTCATTGGGGGCATGCCGAAAAAATTTTCGATCGGGATTGAGGTTTTAGCGTTTCCGTCCGGGAGACCTGATGAACACCTCCACAATTCTCCGCACCGAAAGGATCTCCGCATGGCTTCCCGCCAGAATACGCATCACCTCAGGACTAACTCAGGCAGGCCAACGTCCGCACCTGCAGGGCACCCCGCCGCACCGGGCTTGCGACTGCGGCCCCCGGCAGCGGTGATCCGTTCCATGTTTCTGGCGAGCCTGGGCCTGGCCTTGAGCGGTCTGCCGCTGACCGCGCCGACGGCGCATGCGCAAACCCAGGCGGCCACTCAAGGCGCGAACGAAGCAAAACGCGCCTACAACATTGCAGCCGGTCCGCTGGAGCGCGTGCTGACGGCGTTTGCCCATGCCGCCGACGTCGAACTGGCGGTCGATGCTGCGCTGATTCAGGGCAAGACCAGCAAAGGTCTCAGCGGTAGCTACAGCGTCAACGAAGGCTTTGCGGAATTGCTGCGCGGCCATGCGCTGCAACTGGTGCGCGGCGCCGGCGGCGCTTATTCGCTGCGGGCCGACGGCGCGTCATCGACCAGCGCCGCCGGCGCTGCCGGCCTGGCCGCTGCCGCGACCCTGCCCACGGTGCTGGTCAATGGTGCGCGCGACAGCGCCGACGGCCCGGTCAACGGCTATGTCGCCAGGCGCAGCCGCAGCGGCACCAAGACCGACACCGCGCTGATCGAAATCCCGCAGTCGATCTCGGTCATCGGCCGTACCGAAATCGAGGCGCGCGGGGCGCAGGATCTGATGGACGTGGTGGCGCTGACGCCCGGCATCGCCGTCAATCCCTACGGCCCCGACAACCGCGGCTGGGAATACGTGTCGCTGCGCGGCTTCAGCGGCAATACCAGCAGCTTTCGCGATGGTCTGCCGCAGAGCCAGTTCGGCGTGATCTACCGCATGACGGAACTGTATGGTCTGGAGCGTGTGGAAGTGTTGCGCGGGCCGGGCTCGGTCATGTTCGGCCAGGGCGAAGCCGGCGGCGTCATCAACCGCGTCAGCAAACTGGCCGGCGACGAATCCATCAAAGAGATCGAGCTGCAATACGGTAGCTTCGACCGCAAGCAACTGGCCTTCGATCTGGGCGACAAATTCAGCAGCAATGAAGACCTCAGCTACCGCCTGCTGGGGGTGGCGCTCGACAGCAACGATCAGGACCGCTATCCCGACGGCCAGAAAATAAATCGTACGCGCTATGCGCTGGCGCCCTCGCTGCGCTGGCGGCCGAATGCATCGACCTCGCTGACGCTGCTGGGCGAATTCATCAAGAACGACTCGGGCGAAGATCCGTATTACGCCATCGCCGGCGACGGCAGCCTCTCGCGCGTCAAGATGGGCGATCCGTCTTATAGCCGCTTCCGCCAGAATCAGGCCTCACTCGGCTATCAGTTCGAGCATCATCTGAACGACGCCTGGAGCGTGCGCCAGAACTTCCGCTACACCGACATCACGCTGGATCGCCGTGTGGTGTGGGTCGATTCCTTGCAAGCCGACGGCCATACCTATTCGCGCGGCACCCGCACCTGGGACGACAGCCTGAAGCAGACTTCGCTCGATACCCAGTTGCAGGGCAAGCTGCAGACCGGCGTCGCCGCGCACACGCTGCTGTTCGGTGTCGACTGGAATTATCTGGACGGCGACGCCCTGCGTTTCCGCGGCACGGCGCCCGATCTGGATCTGCTCAATCCGGTCTACGGCCTGAACATTCCGGCGGCGACCACGCCGCTGGCCAACTTCAATCAGACGATGAGCCAGATCGGCCTGTATGCGCAGGACCAGATCAAGATCGATGAGCGCTGGCTGCTGACCATCGGAGGCCGCCAGGATTATGTGCGCACCCGCACCGACAATCATCTCAGCGCCAGTAACAGCAGCACGCAGAACGACAGCATGTTCAGCGGCCGGCTCGGGCTCGGCTATCTGTTCGGCAACGGCTGGTCGCCCTATCTGAGTTATGCCGAATCCTTCCTGCCGTCGAGCGGACTGGATGCCGACAATCATCCTTTCAAACCCAGCCGCGGCAAGCAGCTGGAAGCCGGCATCAAGTTCCAGCCGGAAGCTTCGCGCAGTCTGTTCACGGCCGCCGTGTTCGATCTGCGCAAGACCAATACCGTCACCTACGACAACCTCACCGGCGACGCGCGCCAGATCGGCAAGCAGCGTTCGCGCGGCCTTGAGCTGGAAGCCAAGACCGAAATCACGCCGCGCCTGAATGCGGTTGCATCCATGACCTGGCTGGCCATGAAGGTGCTGGAAAGCGCCGACAGCACCGAGGTCGGCAAGGTGCCGGCCACCATTCCCAGACAGACTGCAGCGATCTGGCTGGACTATGAAGCCGGCGGCGGTTTCGGTTTGGGCGGCGGCGTGAACTATGTCGGCGTCCGTCAGAACGACGAAGCCAACACCACCGCCGAAGGCGGCTTTGCACTGGCCAGCGCCATGCTGCGCTATGAACTGGGGCCATGGCGCTTCCGTCTCAATGCCAGCAACCTGTTCAACCGCAAGTACAACAGCATCTGCTATCACGGCGAATGCTATCTGGGCGCCGAACGCAATCTGACGGCGACGATCCGCTATCGTTTCTGAGCCTCTGTTTCGGCAATAGAAAACGGCGGTGAAATATCACCGCCGTCTTTCGATTAAGGCTGAAGCTTGTGCCGGACTTACTGATCCGCAATCCGCCCCGAAATCATCCGCACCAGCAGCGCGCCCAGCAGCATGAAGGCGGCGACTGCATACAGACCGATGCGGGCGTTGCCGGTGACGTCGTTGAGCCAGCCCACCATGTAGGGCGAGACGAAGCCGGCCAGGTTGCCGATGCAGTTGATGGCGGCGATGCCGGCGGCGGCCGAGGTGCCGGCCAGGAAGGCCGATGGAATCCCCCAGAACAGCGACAGCGCAGACAAGGTGCCGGCGGTGCCCACGGTGAGCGCAATGATCGCCAGCGTCGGATCCTTGCCGACGTAGCCGGCCATCGCCAGACCGATGGCGCCGACCGCCAATGCCAGCGAAAAGTGCATGCGGCGCGAGCGGAAACGGTCGGCGCTGATGCCGGTCAGGATGATGGCCGGAATCGCGAACAGGTAAGGAATCGCCGACAGCCAGCCGATCATGGTGTTGTCGCTGATGCCGGCGCCCTTGATGATGGACGGCAGCCAGAAGCTGATGCCGTACAGGCCGATGATCTGGCAGAAATAGACTGCCGCCAGTTTCCACAGACGCGCATCCTTGATGAAGGAGCCGGAACTGTCGTGGGTGGTCTTGCCGGCGTCTTCGCGCCGGATCGCCTCCACCACTTCGCGCTTTTCATCCGGGCTCAGCCACGGCGCCTGCTCCGGCTTGTCCACCATCAGGAACAGCACGGCGATGCCGGCGATCAGCGAAGGAATCGCTTCGATCAGGAACAGCCATTGCCAGCCTCGCATCACTGTCGATTGCGCGAAGGCATCCAGGATCCAGCCGGACACCGGACCGCCAATCACGCCCGCCAGGGGAATCGCTATGTAGTAGAAGCCGAGCGCGAAGCCGCGTTTCTTGGCCGGAAACCAGTAGGTCAGATACAGCATGATGCCGGGCGAGAAACCCGCTTCGGCCACGCCGAGGAAGAAACGCACCACGTAGAACTGGGTCGGCGTCTGCACGAACAGCGTCAGCGCCGAGATGATGGCCCAGGTCACCATGATGCGGGCGATCCAGCGCCGCGCGCCGACCTTGTGCAGGATCAGATTGCTGGGCACTTCGAAGATGAAATAGCCGATGAAGAAAATGCCGGCGCCAAGGCCATAGACGGCATCGCTGAAATGCAGATCGGTCATCATCTGCAGCTTGGCGAAGCCGACGTTGACGCGGTCCAGATAGGCGACCAGATAGCACAGCACGATGAACGGCATGATGCGCCACGAGATCTTGCGGTAGACGTCGAAACGTCCGGCGTGCGCAGCAGGCTGCGCCAGTGTGTTTTGTGTCATGTCTCCTCCGGCGCCCTTTAGAGGGCTTTTGAATTGAGGTTGTGGATTGAAGCGGGCGGATTAAATTTTTCTGGTCTTCCTGGCTGAGGGCGGTGATGGAAACGCTCGCCGCACTAAAAACTGATGCAATGCGTCTGAGGGACCAGACTCATCCGACATTGCATCAAAGGAGAAGCGAGATTCTGAATTTGCATACACGTCGGCGTATGCAAATTCCGGGAGGATGAAGCGCATCCTCCCGTCGGGTATTGCCGGCTGTTACTGCTCACTCAGACGAGAGATCAGGCCGCCTTCTTCTGTTCAGCATGAATGCCGAGTTCCTTGCTGAAGATTGCTTCCATCTCGCGGCGCACGCGGATCGCTTCTTTCGAGGCATCGAAATCGACGTCGCTCCAGCGCACCGATTGACCGGCCGGGATATCGTTCTTGAGCACCATGTTGTGCGCCAGACCGATGGGCAAGGCGCCCAGGCGCAGTGAATCGGCAGTCGGCATCAGCTTGCCGTAGACGGTGAAGCCGCCTTCGCCGTCCAGCTTCTCGCCGGCCTTCAGGGCGCGCTTGGCGGTGGCGGCCACGTCGCCGGCCCAGTTGGTGGTGGCGCCGGTGGCTTCATTGCGCACCGCGATGCTGGCCACCGAAATGCCCAGCTCCAGACCGATCAGGTGATAGGGCTTGTAGCTGGCGGCAAAGCGGCCGCTGGCGTCGGTCTTCAGACCATATTGCGCGAAGCAGTCCTTGACGTATTGGCTAGGCGCTTCGAACACTGCATACACGCCCCAGCGCAGATCGCGGAACACCGGACGGCCGTCACGCTCGATCGACGACAGCACTTCCACCGTACCGCGCTGCTGCAGGATGCCGCCGTCCGCAGTCGGACGCAGAATGGTCGGCATGTCGTCCACGCCGCAAGGCGGGAACATCAGGCCGTCGCTGGGGGGCACCAGATCGCAGCCGTTCGACACGGCCGCCATTTCCAGCGCCGACTTGGTGCCGTCGAGGAAGGAATTGAACATCTGGGCGTTGAAGTCGCCGCCGTTGACCTGTTCTTCCGAGAAGCCGTAGTGGCCCCAGACGGTTTCCGGGGTCGACTGGTGATAGATGGGCAGATATTTGGTGCCCTTGCCGGCGCAGATCACTTCCATGCCGATGGTGCGGGCCCAGTCCACCATTTCGGCGATCAGGGCCGGCTGGTCGCCGGAGGCCATGGAATAGATGATGCCGGCTTCTTCGGCGCGACGCGCCAGCAGCGGGCCGGCCAGCACGTCGGCTTCGACGTTGACCATGATGATGTGTTTCTTGTGCGCGCAGCACTGCAGCGCGTGGTGAATGCCGGCCGCCGGGCTGCCGGTGGCGTCGATCACGATATCCACATATTCGCTGGCGATCATGGCGTCGGCATCGTCGGTGATGAAGGTGGAGCCGCTGCGCGCCGCTTCCTGCAGCGACTTGGCCTGATAGCGCGGCTCTTCCCAGCCGACGCGGGCCAGCGAAGCGCGGGCGCGGGTCGGCGACAGATCGGCGACCGCCACCAGATGGATGCCGGGTGTGCGCGGCGCCTGCGACAGATACATGGAACCGAACTTGCCGGCGCCGATAACGGCCACGCGGACCGGTTTGCCGTTGGCGGCGCGCGCCTTCAATTTAGCGATGAGCGACATGATGTTGTCTCCGTAAAAAATGTTTTTATGAACGATCTGAATGGCTGCCCGCGCTGCACGCAAGCGACAAGCAAACGACAAGCAAGACTTGGCGAGTCGCAAGGCAAAACCTGGCAGTGTGTGCGGCGCCTGCTGGCGGCAAGGCGTTAAAAACGGCTGCAGCGCCGACTGCTGTAGGCAAAGATAGCACCAACATTTTCGCAATCCAATACGCAAACAGGAAAGTAGTCTGTGCATAAATCCACATCTCTTGCACATGGCCGCAGAGAATACGGGCGGCGCCGGAACCACTGCGCGCACAAGCCGGCGGCGCTTTTCATTACGGTTATTTACCGCGCTGCACAGGCAACACGCCTGTGTCCGGCCTCCTGGTAAGTAAACAGTAAGACGGACGCCTCCATCATGCGGCCTCAGTCCTTCCCTTCTGATTTGCTCAATCACCTCGCCACAGGAGTCCGCATGTCGTTTCATCAAGGTAACCCACGTCGCTCAGGTCACAGCTTGCCTTTCATCTTCATCGGTTTTGCGCTGCTGGCCGCTACCGCTGCGGCAGTCCCCGCCATGGCGCAAACCGCCGGCGCCGCCGATGACTCAGCAGCCCAAAACAGCAGCGCCAGCCACTGGGGCCTGGGCCTGGCCGCGTCGGTCGAACGCAGCCCCTATCGCGACTACGGCAACAAGACGCGGGTGCTGCCGCTGATCACTTACGACGGCCCGCGCTTCCGCCTTCAAGGCACCACCGCCGATCTCAAGCTGGGCAGCCTCTCCAGTGTCGATTTCAGCCTGCGCGCCAAATACAGCGGCGAAGGCTACAGCTCGGGCGACGCCGCCATCCTGAACGGCATGGAAGACCGCAAGAGCAGCTTCTGGGCCGGCGGCGCCGCTACCTGGCGCAGCCCGCTGGCGCGCATCTCGCTCGAATGGCTGGGGGATGTCTCCGGCAACAGCAGCGGCCAGACCCTGCGACTCGGCGCCGAGCGCGGCTTCAGCTTCGGCAAGGCGCGCCTGACGCCGCATCTGGGCGCAGCCTGGCTGAGCAGCAATTACACCGACTATTACTATGGCGTGCGCCAGTCCGAGGCGACCTCGGCGCGGCGCGCCTACAGCGCCGGCTCCACCGTCAACCTCACCGCCGGCCTGCGCGTGGACTATGCGCTGACCGCCAGCCAATCCCTCATAATGGACGCTTCGGTCACGCGCTACGGCTCGGCCATCAGCGACAGCCCGCTGGTCGATCGCTCCAGCTCGCCGGCGCTGCGCCTGGGTTATCTGTATAAATTCTGACAAGACATGGTTGGGGCATGAATCGCATCGCACTGCTGGAAGATCATGAACGCATGGCCGCGCTGATCAGCAAGGCGCTGGCCGGCGCCGGCATCGAAACCGATGCCTATGCCAGCATTGCGCAGGCGCGTCAGGGGCTGGCGCAACTGAGCTATCCGGTGCTGGTGATCGATCGCAATCTGCCGGACGGCGACGGCCTGGATTTTCTCAAGCAGTTGCGGGCGCGCGGCGACTTCACGCCCAGCCTGATGCTGACCGCGCTGGATGCCCTGCACGATAGGGTGGCCGGGCTGGAAGCCGGCGCCGACGATTACCTGCCCAAACCTTTTTCCATGGAAGAACTGATTGCCCGGGTGCGCGCCCTGATGCGGCGTCCGGCGCAACAGCGCAGTCTGGCGCCGCAGTTCGGCGACCTGCGCATCGATCCGGAAGCCGGCCGCATGCACAGCGGCGCAGAATCGATCTCGCTGGCGCCGGCCGAAATGCAACTAATGCTGAGTCTGGTGCGCGCAGCCGGCAAGACGGTGCGCCGCACCGCGCTGGAAGCGGCGGCCTGGGGTCTGACCGAGCCGGTCACGCCGAACGCGCTGGATGTGGCGCTGCACCGTCTGCGACGCAAGCTGAACGGCATAGACTCGACGCTGCAGCTGGTCAATATTCGCGGCCACGGCTATGCCCTGCAGGATGAAGGCGCACCACCGCCACTCACGCCCGCATGAAGTTTCGATTCGGCAAGGCTGTGCTGCGCGACAGTCTCTCTTTCCGTCTGCTGACCGCGGTGGCGCTGCTGCTGACACTGATCACCGCCGTGGTGGTCCTGGGCCTGTCGCTGCTGCTGGCCTTGAATCCCCAGGGGCTGATGCAGCACCAGCTGGAGCGTGACGCCGGGCGTCTTATAAACGGCGTGCATTTCAATGCTGCCGGCACGCCCGACAGCCTGCGCGTCGACTACAAAATGCAGGCCGCCTACGATGCCGTCAAACTGGACAACGGCTATCGCGTGCTCGATCAGAGCGGCCATGTGCTGCTGTCCTCGGATGCGGCGAGCCGGCCTTACACCAGACCGGGTCAGGATTTCGAGCCGCAACTCAGCCGCTTCGAACTGTCCCTGAACGGCCAGGATCTGCATGTGCACACGCGCGGCTTCGCGCATGGCGGCCAGCGCTTTTACGTGCAGGCCATGCGCAGCGAACGCATGCAGAAAGTCATGCTCGACAACGACAGCGGACACACTAAGCACACCTGGATCGCGGCGGCGGTGATCGCCATGGCCATCTTCACGCTGGTGGTGCTGGTGATCCTGCATCGCATGCTCAAGCCGCTGCGCGTGGCGGCCGAAGCGGCGGCGGCGATCAAGATGGACAGTCTTTCAACCCGGCTTTCCACGCGCGACATCCCGAGCGAACTGACGCCGCTGTTCCAGGCCTTCAATCAGGCGCTGGAACGGGTCGAACATGGTTTCCGCGTGCAGCAGAATTTTCTGGCCTCGGCCGCGCATGAGCTGAAGACGCCGCTGGCGCTGATACGCGGCCAGATCGAATTGAACGAACAGAATCAGCCTGCAGACCGCGCGCAATTGCTCAAGGATCTGGACCAGATGGCGCGCCAGGTGAATCAATTGCTGCATCTGGCCGAAGCCAGTGAGCGCCAGAACTACGCGATGGAAATCATCGATGTGCGCGAGCCGGTGCGCGAAGCCGTCACGCATTTGCAGCGACTGGCGCAGCGGCGCCAAGTCTTCATCGTCAGCCTCTTGTCAGACGATGCCGTGATGCAGCGCGCCGACCGCAGTGCGCTGTTCGCGCTGACCCGCAATTTGCTGGAAAATGCCCTGCACCACGCGCCGCCCGGCAGCAAGGTCTACATTGAAGTCGAGCGCCGGGGTCTGAGCGTACGCGACCACGGCCCCGGCATCCCGCCGGCGACGATGGAGATGCTGTTCGTACGCTTCTGGCGCGGCCCGGAGCGGCGCGACGAAGGCGCCGGTCTCGGGCTCTCGATCTGCCAGGAAATCGCCGGCTTCCACGGCTGGCGCCTGTATGCCGCCAATGCCGCCAATGCCGCCGATGCTGCCAATGCCGCAAACGGCAACGCGGGGGCGATTTTCCGGGTCGACTTTCAGGCCTGAGAAGGCGATGCCGCGACCCGCACCCGGCGTGCAGCCTCGCCCCCGCGGCAGGCTTTACTTTGACATTTCGCCCGCTGGCATCGCCTGCACCGTCGCAAGCTGATCAGCTTGTTCAAGTTGATAGAACGGTAACTTCACGTGCAGCGTCGCATGCTTTTCTTCGTGATAGCGCGGCGCGTATTCCGGTTCGCTCATTCGTGTGCTGTTGGCCAGCACGGTGGTGGTCGCCAGCGCTGGCTTGCCTTCGACGAAACGGCAGGCCTGCGCCGAATTGCGATTGCCATGCATATCCACCACCAGCCGCCGCGCATATTCCTCAGGCATGCCGGCTTCGGGCGGCGGCGGCATCAGCTTGGGCGGCAGCACAATAGCGTCGCCCGGTGCAATCCATAAATCGGCCAATGAGATTTCATTCACATAGACGCGCCAGCGCGCCACGCTGATCACCAGCGGCACATCATCGCGCGAGACGAACACATGCGGGAAATCGTGAAACTCAAGATCGGTGGGATTAATGGTCAGCAACTCCAGCTCGCGCGCCGCGCCGATGTACGGCGACTGATAGCCGGCCCACTTGCCATAGGTGTAGTCGCTCATGACCAGTTGGTCGTACTGGAAGCGCACGCATTCGCCGGGATGCAGCAGCGTCATGCCGAAGGCCTGCGCGTTGCGCGCATTGGCCGGCAGGCTGGCGTAGCGCACTTCCTGCACGCCGAAGTCGAACTCGGTGATCTGATAGTTGCCGTAGGGACTGACGATCTCTTTGGGCCAATGGCGGATGCCGCTGTAACGCTGCCCCATCTCCAGTCCGGGTTCTTCGGGCGACATCGTGATCAGCCGTCCTTTGGGCTGCGCCAGCTGCTCGAGCTTGCCGCCGCTGTTGTAGAGAAACGGAAACTGCTCCTTGTCGAGCAAGGGCGCCGATGCGCCGTCCGCGATGAATGGAATCGGCTTGAAGAAATTTTCCGAGGTGTCAAACATCCGCTTCCCCTTTTTTTATTGGTGAAGAGCGGATGATAGCGTCGGTCCTGGCTGCTGCAAGAGAACAATAACGGGGGATTAGCAGGCGCTCTTATCGGTTTGCGTGGGTCCGAAAAAGCGCCGGCCGCAGAATCACACCCGTTGCAGAACGCGCAAATCGCGCTGCACGATCCAGTCTCCGACTTCTTTCTGCATCGCCAGATAATGCGGCGCGCTGCGATGCGCTTCGATGGCGGCATGGTCATCGTAAAGTTCATAGAGAAAGAAACGGCAGGCGTCGTCCGGATCGCGACAGACGTCGAACTGCCGGCAGCCGGGCTCGTTGGCGGCCGAGGCACGCGCGTTCTTGAGAATGGCGACGGCAAAGTCTTCCGCGTGCTGCGGCTTGATGAGGAAATCGACGACGACGGCTAAGGACATGCAAGGTCTCCTGTTGAAATAATGAAAATCGGCAATGGCGCCCTGATATACGCCCCCGCCTTACCTGGCGAAGACCGGCAAGCCTAACACCGCTGAGCGGATTCTTATTGCACAGCGGCGCGGCTTGAAGATAGCATCGGCATTTCCGCAAAAGAATGCGCAAAGCCGAAATCGGCTTGTGCAACAAACCCCATGTCCGATTTCAACTGGAACGACCTGCAAGCCTTTCTCACCATGGCGCGCGCCGGCCGCCTGACGGTGGCGGCGCAGCGCATGGGCGTCGATCATTCGACGCTGAGCCGGCGCATTGCGGCGCTGGAGGCGGCGCTGGGCGTGCCGCTGTTCGAACGGCGCACGGTCGGTTTCGTGCTCACGCCGGAAGGCGAGCGCCTGCTCGGCGACGCCGAAGCCATCGAGACACTGGCGCTGCGCATGCGCGCCCAGCTCGACGACGGCAGCGCCAGCCTGACCGGCACCGTGCGGGTCGGCACACCTGAGGGTTTCGGCACTTACTTTCTGGGGCCGCGCATCGCCGGCATCACGCACGCTCATCCCGGTCTGGAAATCGAACTGGTGGCCAATCCGCGTTCCTTCAGCCTGACCAAGCGCGAAGCCGATCTGGCGGTGAGCATGGCGCGCCCGGCACAGGGCCGGGTATACGCCAACAAGCTGGTCGACTATGCGCTCGGCCTGTATGCGGCGCCGGCCTATCTGGAGCAGCACGCGCGCATCCGCAAACGCGAAGACCTCGGCCGGCATCACTGGATAGGTTATGTGGAAGATCTGATGTGGACGCCCGAGCTGGATTATCTGCCGCAGGTGGCGCGCGACATCAGCGCACACCTGCGCGTGTCGAACGTGATCACGCAGATGATGGCGCTGGCCGGCGGCGCCGGCATCGGCGTGCTGCCGCACTTCATGGCGCGCAACGAGCCCGGCCTGGTGCGCGTGCTGCCGGAACAGATTCGCCTGACGCGCTCCTACTGGCTGGTGACGCACGCCGACACGCGCGATCTGGCGCGGGTGGAACTGGTGACGCAGTTCATGCAAGAGGAGCTGACAAAAGCCGGGCCGGATTTCTGGATGGACTGAGGTGGCGCTGAGGATGAGCAGAGCTCGGGCTCAGGATGAACGGCAGGCGGCGGCCTTGAAACAATCTGCTGAATCCGGGCTGCCGGCAGCATAAAAATGGCGACGTGATGCGGCGCAACTTACTTTGCCATACGCATGCGCCACGGCGACGCTGCCGCTGCCGGAATTGACAAACGTAAAGCGCGCCATTCGGATACAGCGACAAGCGCCTCTGCCATTTTTGGCGGCAGGCAGCGCCGGAATCCGCACCAGCCCGGTGAATTTCATCAAATAACGCCCCGCCGCAGCGCATTGCTGCACCGCTCAGCAAGCTATGCTGATTGCCCTGCCCAAAACACGTGATTCTGTGCCGTCGCCCTCGCAAAACGGAATATTCCCGCTGATCGTGTGTGATGTAATCATCAACGTAGCAAGGCAAGCATTACGCAATGGTCCGGCCCGGATTGGAGACTGCTGCGCAAGAAAGCCGCATTGTTTTCCGCCCCCAATTTCAAGTCGTCGGCCAACGCGCCTGACGGCTGATCCAACCTGACAGAGGACTACGCACATGAGCATCTTCCGGCCTAAATTCATCACCTTCGATTGCTACGGTACCCTGACCCGCTTCCGCATGTCGGACATGGCGCGCGAGATGTTTGCCGATCGCGTCTCGGCGGAAGACATGCCCTTTTTCCTGCGCCAGTTCGCCGCTTACCGTCTGGACGAAGTGCTGGATCAGTGGAAGCCGTATGAAGAAGTGCTGAAGAACGCCATCAAGCGCACCTGCGCCCGCTGGAACATCGCCGTCAGCGACGAAGAAGCAGGCAAGTACTATCAGGCCGTGCCGAGCTGGGGCCCGCATGCCGACGTGCCTGAAGGTCTGGCGCGCGTGGCCAAGGAATTCCCGCTGGTGATCTTCTCCAACGCCGCCGATGAGCAGATCCAGCACAACGTCGACAAGCTCGGCGCGCCCTTCCACAAGGTCTTCACGGCGCAGCAGGCGCAGGCTTACAAGCCGCGCCTGAAGGCCTTCGAATACATGCTGGACAACCTCAACTGCAATCCTGAAGATGTGCTGCACGTGTCTTCCAGCCTGCGCTACGATCTGATGCCGGCCAGCGACATGGGCATCAAGAACAAGGTGTATGTGGCGCGCGGTCATGAGCCGTCGACTCCGTACTACGGCTACACCGAGATCACCGACATCGGCGGCTTGCCGGGCGTGGTCGGGCTGTAAGCCGGCAAGTCGGCACACTGGCGCAAGCTCATCCATTCCTGTCTTCTGGGCCCCAATGAAACTTGAATCGTACTGGCTGGATACGGCGCCGCGCTTTAGCGGCGGCGCCGCAGGAACGGTGAACGGCGAAGCCGACGTGGTGGTGGTCGGCGGCGGCTTCACCGGGCTGTCGGCCGCGCTTGCGCTGCGCAAGCAACATCGTTCGGTGGTGCTGCTGGAAGCCGGCCGCATCGCCGGCGAGGCATCCGGCCGCAACGGCGGCCAGGTCAACGCCGGACTGGCGCACGACTTTTCGGAGCTGAGCGGCAAGATCGGCAAGGCCAGGGCCACCGAGCTGTATCGCGCCTATAGCCAGGCGGTGGAAACCGTGGCGCGCATCGTCGCCGATGAAAATATCGATTGCGATTTCCGCCGCTGCGGCAAGCTGAAGGTGGCAGCCAAGCCCGAGCATTACGCCAAACTGCAACAGGTGTTCCGCGATCTGAGCCCGGATATCGATGCCAACCTGAAACTGATCGCGCCGCAGGATATGGCGTCCGAAATCGGCGGGGGCGATTTTCATGGCGGCTTGCTGCAAACCACCAGCGCCCAGATGCATGTCGGCAAGTTCGGCATCGGTCTGGCGCATGCCGCAGCACGCCAGGGCGCACGCATTTTTGAAGCGACGCCGGTGACCGGCCTGCAGCGCCAGCCCGATCAATCGTTCATGGTAGAGACCGCACAAGGCAGCCTGCGCGCACAACAGGTGCTGATCGCCGCCGGCGGTTGCGCCACCGGACCGCTGGGCTATTTCCGCCGCCGGCTGGTGCCGGTCGGCAGCTTCATCATCGTCACCGAAGTGCTGTCGCAAGCGCTGCTGGACCAGATCATGCCGGGCCGCCGCAACTATGTGACTACCAAGAATATCGGCAACTATTTCCGCATCACGCCCGACAACCGCCTGCTGTTCGGCGGCCGTGCGCGTTTTGCGATGTCCAATCCGAAGTCGGATGCCAAAAGCGGTGCGCTGCTGCAGGCGGCCATGATCGAGATGTTCCCGGCCCTGCGCCAGACCCGCATCGATTATTGCTGGGGCGGTTCGGTCGACATGTCGGCCGATCGCCTGCCGCGCGCCGGCGTACATCAGGGCATGTATTACGCCACCGGCTACAGCGGCCACGGGGTGCAGATGTCGGTGCATATGGGCGAAGTCATGGCCGAGGTGCTGCAAGGCAATGTCCAGGCCAACCCCATGCGCGGCATGGCCTGGCCGCCGATTCCCGGACATTTCGGCAAGCCCTGGTTTTTGCCGCTGGTGGGTGCGTATTACCAGTTGCGCGACAAGCTGGCCTGAAGCGCGAAGGAAGAGAAAAACAAGCAGCAGGCGAAAAGAATCAACCGGCGCAGCAGACCTCAACAGATGGAATTGGACTGCAACACCGCCGCCGGGCATGAATTGTTGGTGCAGCAAAAAAAGACCGGCCGACCCGCTAGCGTGGTCGGTCAAGATTGATGGTGCTACTTCCTTGACGAGGCGATTTATGACTAAGAGCAAATTTGAACAAGACCTGCAGAACGCCGACGCTGCTTCTGCCGCATCGGCCACCACTGCAGCTGCCTCCGGATCGCTGATAGAAACCGGCGGTTTCAGCCGTCGCGCCATGATCCGTTCGGTGCTGGCCGGCGGCCTCATGGCCAGTTCGGCCGGCGGTTTGCTGACCGCCTCCGGCAGCGCCTTTGCGCAGGCGGCGACCACCCCGGCCACACCGCGACGCGGCGGCAAGGTCAAGATCGCCACGCAGTCCAGTTCCACCGCCGACACCCTCGATCCGGCCAAGACCTCGCACTCCACCGACTACACCCGCGCGCACCTGTTCTACAACGGCCTCACCAAGCTCGACATCAAGCTGGCGCCGGTGATGGTGCTGGCCGAAGAAATGAATACCGACGACGCCACGCTGTGGACCGTCAAGCTGCGCAAGGACGTGCGCTTCCACGACGGCAAGCCGCTGACGCCGGCCGACGTGGTGTTCTCGCTGATGCGCCACAAGGATCCGGCCACCGGCTCCAAGGTCAAGGCGATTGCCGACCAGATCGAATCGGTCAAGGCCAGCGGCGCCAATGAAGTGCAGATCAAGCTGACCGGCCCCAACGCCGACCTGCCGGTGATTCTGGCCACTGCACAATTCCTGATCATCCGCGACGGCACCACCAGCTTCACCAAGGCCAACGGCACCGGCGCCTTCAAGTGTTCCGAGTTCACCCCGGGCGTACGCACCGTGGGCGTGCGCAACAACGAATACTGGAAGCCGGGCATGCCTTATCTGGACGAGATCGAAATCTTCGGCATTCCCGACGAAGCGGCGCGCGTCAATGCGCTGCTGTCGGGCGACGTGCACTGGATCAACGAAGTCAATCCGCGCTCGACTTCGCGCATCAAGGCCACCCCTGATTTCGGCATTCTGGAAACCAAGTCCGGCCTGTATTCCGACCTGGTGATCCGCCAGGATTCGGCACCGGGCAAGAGCATGGACTTCACGCTGGGCATGAAGTATCTGATTGATCGCCAGCAGATAAAGACCGCCGCCTTCCGCGGTTACGCCGTGGTCGCCAACGATCAGCCTATCGATCCGACCAACCGTTTCTTCTTCGCCGGTCTGCCTCAGCGTCCCTACGATCCGGACAAGGCCAAGTTCCACCTGGGCAAGGCCGGCGTACTGGGCAGCACGCCGATCCCGCTGGTGGCCTCGGTGGCCGCCGCAGGTTCGGTCGACATGGCCATGCTGATGCAGCAATCGGCACAGAAGATCGGCCTGACGCTGGACGTCAAACGCCTGCCGGCGGATGGTTACTGGTCCAATCAGTGGATGAAGGTGCCGCTCGGTTTCGGCAACATCAACCCACGTCCCAGCGCCGACATCCTGTTCACGCAATTCTTCAAGTCGGACGCCACCTGGAACGAGTCCGGCTGGAAGAACGAACAGTTCGATCAGTTGCTGGTGCAGGCGCGCGGCCAGACCGACTTCGCCAAGCGCAAGCAGATGTATGCCGACATGCAGGTGCTGATCCACGAAAAGGGCGGCATCGGCATTCCGGTCTTCATCACCAATCTGGAAGGCTACAGCACCAAGATCAAGGGCATTGAACCGATCCCGCTGGGCGCCTTCATGAACTACACCAGCGGCGAATACATCTGGTTGTCGGCGTAAGCGGACTAAGTTGTCAGCCTGAATGTTGCCCGCGCTCATGCGCTTCACCTGAAGCGCATGAGCGCGCCGGCAGCTTGCACGATGTTTGCTTCTGCCGGGCCATGATCCAGACCCTGCAGGCCCCTATACAGCTCCGCGCTTTTGCACCTGCCCGGCAGCGCAAAACCAAGCTTCAGTTATTGATTGCAATCCAGCGACGCGTCGCGCATTTTCCGGGGAGTTTTTCATGAACAGTACCGTCGGCAGGCTCATCGCCCAACGTCTGGCGCTCGGGATACTGACGCTGCTGATCGTCTCGGTCGCCGTCTTCTTCATCACCAATCTGCTGCCCGGCGATGCCGCGCAGGCCGCGCTCGGCCAGGCCGCCACGCCCGAATTGCTGGCCGCCCTGCGCACCCAGTTCGGCCTCGATCAGCCGGCCCCGCTGCGCTACTTCAGCTGGCTCAGCGGCTTGCTGGCCGGCCAGCCCGGCATATCGCTGGTCAATCACATGCCGGTGGCGCAACTGATAGGCGGCCGTCTGCCCAGCTCGCTGCTGCTGGCCGGCGTCACCGCTGCCGTGTCGGTGCCGATTGCGCTGACCCTCGGCATCACCTCCGCCATGTATCGCGGCAGCAAATATGACCGCGCAGTCAATGTGATGGCGGTGTCGATGGTGTCGATTCCCGAATTTCTGGTGGCCACCATTGCGGTGCTGATCTTCGCCGTGCATCTGCACTGGCTGTCGGCGCTGTCGCATACCGCCGGCATCACCACCTTTGCCCAGTTCGTCAAGGCTTACGCCATGCCGGTGATCACGCTGTGCTGCGTGATCGTGGCCCAGATGTCGCGCATGACGCGTGCGGCGGTGATCGATCAGCTGACCTCTTCCTATGTCGAGATGGCGGTCCTCAAGGGCGCCGGCCCGGTGCGCATCGTGCTGCGCCATGCGCTGCCCAATGCCATCGGCCCCATCGTCAATGCGGTGGCGCTCAGCCTGTCGTATCTGCTGGGCGGCGTGATCATCGTCGAATCGATCTTCAACTATCCCGGCATCGCCACCCTGATGGTAGACGCGGTCACCACGCGCGACATGCCGCTGGTGCAAGCCTGCGCCATGATTTTCTGTGCCGCCTATCTGATGCTGGTGCTGTTCGCCGACATCGTCGCCATCGTCGCCAATCCGAAACTGAGGATCAAATGAGCCAGCCTGATTCCACACCCGGCGCGATCACTCCAGCGCCTGCTACGCCTGCCGGCGCCCCCCTTGCCAATCAGTCCGCCCACACACCGGCGCGCCGCATCCTCGGTCTCAGTCCGCTCGGTCTGGTCGGCCTGGCGCTGGTCGCGTTCTGGGTGCTGATGGCGATCTTCGGCCCGCTGCTGTCGCCGCACGACGCCGGCGAAGTGCTGGACATGGATGTATTCGGCGGCATCAGCAGCAAATTCTGGCTGGGCAGCGATTACCTCGGCCGCGACATGCTCAGCCGCATTCTCTACGGCACGCGCTACACCATCGGCCTGGCGCTGGTCGCCACCTTGCTGGCCAGCGGCTTCGGCACCCTGCTGGCGATGGTGTCGGCCGTCAGCGGCGGCTGGCTGGATTCGCTGCTGAGCCGCACCTTCGATGCCCTGATCTCGATTCCCAGCAAGATGTTTGCGCTGATGATGGTGGCTTCCTTCGGCTCCTCGGTGCGGCTGCTGATCATCACCGCCGCCATCACCTACATGCCGGGTGCCTTCCGCATCGCGCGGGCACTGGCGGTCAACGTACAGACCATGGAATACGTACAGGTGGCGCGGGCGCGCGGCGAAGGCTGGCTCTACATCACCTGCATCGAAATGCTGCCCAACATGATTCGCCCGGTGATGTCCGACCTCGGCCTGCGCTTTGTCTACGTAGTGCTGCTGCTGAGCGGTCTGAGCTTCCTCAGCCTCGGCGTGCAACCGCCGGACGCCGACTGGGGCTCGCTGGTGCGCGAAAACATTTCCGGCCTCGGCCAGGGTGCGCCGGCGGTATTGATGCCGGCGCTGGCCATCGCCACGCTGACCATCGGCGTCAATCTGCTGATTGACAATCTGCGCGGCAAGCGTCGTTAAGGCTTAGAAGGATCTGGATATGAACACACACAAGCAAGGACCCGACAGCGGCAGCGCCGGCGCTGAAGTGGTCCGCGTCAGCGGACTGCAGGTCGCGGCCCTGAAGGAAAACGGTCAGCTCACGCCCATCGTGCAGGACGTTGCCTTCAACATCGGACGCGGCGAAGTGCTGGCGCTGATCGGCGAGTCCGGCTCCGGCAAGACCACCATTGCGCTGTCGCTGCTGGGCTATGCGCGCACCGGCTGCAAGATCACCGGCGGCAACATCCAGGTCGGCGAGCACGACGTGCTGACGATGAACGACCGGCAGTTGCAGCACATGCGCGGGCGCCATGTGGCCTACATCGCGCAGAGTGCGGCCGCCGCCTTCAATCCTTCACGCACGCTGATGGATCAGGTCATCGAAAGCGCCATGATCCACAAGATCATGAGCCGCCGGCAGGCGCAGGAAAAAGCCGTCGGCCTGTTCCGCGCGCTGGCGCTGCCGGATCCCGAACATATCGGCAGCCGCTATCCGCACCAGGTTTCGGGCGGCCAGCTGCAACGCATCATGGCCGCCATGGCCTTCATCACCGATCCGCAACTGGTGGTGCTGGATGAGCCGACCACGGCGCTCGATGTCACCACCCAGATCGAGGTGCTGCGCGCCTTCAAGAACGTGGTGCAGCAACTCGGCACCACTGCCGTCTATGTTTCGCACGATCTGGCGGTGGTGGCGCAGATGGCCGACCGCATCATCGTGCTGCGCGATGGCCGCATGCGTGAAGTGGGCACCACCGACCACATCCTCTATCACCCGGAAAACGCCTACACCCAAAGTCTGCTGGCGGCCGCCCGGCCCAAGCTGCGCGAACAGCCGGCGCCGTCGGAAGATGCGCCGCTGCTGCGCATCAGCGGCCTGGTGGCCGGCTACGGCCGGCCGGACCGGCGCGGGCTGCCGTCCAGCCGCGTGCTGGACGACATCAATCTGACCATCCGCCGCGGCAGCACCGTCGGCATCATCGGCGAATCGGGCTCCGGCAAGACCACGCTGGCACGCGTAGTGGCCGGACTGGTGGCGCCGGCGCGCGGCAGCATTCTGCTGGACGGCGAAGAGTTGCCGCCGACGCTGGAGAATCGCACGCGCGATCAGTTCCGCCGGGTGCAGATCGTGTTCCAGAACGCCGACACCGCACTCAATCCCGGTCATACCATAGGCCGCATTCTGGGTCGTCCGCTGAGCTTCTATCACGGGCTCGACAAGGCGGCGCAAAAGAAACGCATCGCCGAGCTGCTGGATCTGGTGCAGTTGCCGGCCAATGTCATCGACCGCTTGCCGGGCGAGCTGTCGGGCGGACAAAAGCAGCGCGCCAATCTGGCCCGTGCACTGGCCGCCAAACCCGACCTGCTGCTGTGCGATGAAGTGACCTCGGCGCTGGACACCGTGGTCGGCGCCGCCATCCTCGATCTGCTGACGCAGCTGCGCCGCGAACTCAACGTGTCTTACATGTTCATCAGCCACGACATCAGCACCGTGCGCGCCATCTGCGACGACATCGTGGTGCTGTATTCCGGCCACATGGTCGAGCAATGTCCGCGTGAGGCGCTGGCCGAAGCGCCGCGCCATCCGTATTCGCATCTGCTGATGTCCTCGGTGCCGGACCTGCGTCCGGGCTGGCTGGAGCAAGCCGCCGGCCGGACGCCGCAAGGCCTGCCGCCCATCGGCCCCAGCGACCGCAGCATCGATATCTGCACCTTCGTCGACCGCTGCGGCCTGCGCATGGACGGCATCTGCAATACCGTGCAACCGCCGCGCCGCCTGCTCGACAACGGCACCCGCATCCTCTGCCACCGCACCATCTCCGATCTGGAGCAACTGCAAGCACCGCTGATCGCGGAGCAAGAGATCGCCGCATGAAAGAGATATCCAAGCAGAGCGCATCACCTCGAGGCCGTCTGGTCAGATTGCAGGAAACCGGGCGCGCGGTCGTCAGGCTCTCCATCGATAGCCTGTCTGCCGAAGCGCTGGAGGGCGACACCGTGCTGGTGGCCATGCTGACCAATGTGCGCACGCTGCGCCAGTCCGAGTTCGGCGACGACCGCCGTGCCGGCTTCTGCATGATGGGCGCCTGCCAGGATTGCTGGGTGTGGGACGCCGGCGGCGCCCGGGTGCGCGCCTGCTCCACCGTGGTGGAGGCCGGCATGCAATTGTTCACGCGACAGCCGGAGGCGACATGGCCGCAGCTCGCATAGTGATCGTCGGCGCAGGCCCGGCCGGCGTGCGCTGCGCCGAAACGCTGGTCGCCGCCGGCCTGGGTCCGACCCTGATCGATGAAGGCGCGCGCGACGGCGGCCAGATTTATCGCCGTCAGCCGGCCCATTTCAAACGCTCCTACGAAACCCTGTACGGCACCGAAGCCGGCCATGCGCGTGCGCTGCATGCAAGCTTCGACGCCATCCGGGCGCAGATCGATTACCGGCCCGAGACCCTGGCCTGGAACATCAGCGGCCGCAAGATTCACATGGTCAGCCGCGGCCGCGTGCTCAACCTCGAATACGATCGCCTGATCCTGTGCACCGGCGCCACCGACCGCCTGATGCCGCTCAAGGGCTGGCAACTGGCCGGCACCTATACCCTGGGCGGCGCGCAGGTGGCGCTGAAATCGCAGGCCTGCTCGATCGGCCGCAAGGTGGTGTTTGCCGGCAGCGGCCCGCTGCTGTATCTGGTCGCCAGTCAATACATCAAGGCCGGCGCCCAGGTCGCCGCCGTGCTCGACACCGCCCGCTTCACGCAACAACTGGGCGCCCTGCCGCACATGCTGGCGCGGCCGGCACTGATCCGCAAAGGCATGTCGCTGATCGGCGCCATCAGGCGCGCCGGCGTGCCGGTGATCAAGGGCATGACGCCGCTGGAAATCACCGGCACTGCGGGAGACGGCGTGCAGGGCATACGCTATCGCGATGCCGCCGGCGAACATCTGCTTGAATGCGATGCGGTGGCGCTGGGTTATCACCTGCGCGCTGAAACGCAACTGGCCGACATGGCGCGCTGCGAATTTCAGTTCGACGCCCATTCGCGTCAATGGCTGCCGGCCATCGATGCCGAGGGCCGCAGCTCGGTGCCCGATGTGTATCTGGCCGGCGACGGTGTGCGCATTCTCGGCGCCGACGGTGCGGAAAACGCCGGCCGGCTGGCGGCGATGGCGGTGCTCAGCGATTTGCAGTTGCCGGTGGATGCGGCCAGCCGCGCCGAGCTGCTGGCCAGGCAAATCAAGATGGACAAATTCCGGGTCGGCCTGCTGCAGGCGTTTCCCTGGCCCTCGCAACAGGCGGCGGATTTGCCCGACGACGCCGTGGTGTGCCGCTGCGAAAGCATCACCGCCGGCCAGTTGCGCCAGGTGGTGCAGCAGACCGGCGCGCTCGAAGCCAATCGCGCCAAGTCCTTCAGCCGGGTCGGCATGGGCCGCTGCCAGGGTCGCTATTGCGCGCACGCCGGCGCGGAAGTGATTGCCGCCGCCGCCCGGATTCCGATTGCCGAGGTCGGACGCCTGCGTGCGCAGGCGCCGGTCAAGCCGCTGTCGCTGGCCAGCATCGAGGAGCTCGAATGAATACTGCTGCTTCTGCCAGAGCCGACGTGATCATCGTCGGCGGCGGCATCATGGGCTGCGCCGCGGCCTTCTTTCTGCGCCGTCGCGGCCGCTCGGTGATTCTGCTGGAGCGCGAACTGGTCGGCCGTCAGGCCAGCGGCGCCAACTTCGGCAATGTGCGGCGCCAGGGCCGCCATCTGCATCAGCTGCCGCTGGCCAATCGCTCGCGCGAAGTCTGGGGCCGGCTGCCTGAGCTGATCGGCGAAGACGTTGAATTTCTGCCCTCCGGCCACATCCGCATCACTTACGATCAAGAGCGCGTCGGCCTGCTGGAAAGCTATGCCCGCGACGCCCGCGATTACGGCCTGGAACTGGAAATGGTGAGCGGCGACAGCATGCGCAAGCGCTTCCCCTATCTCGGCCCCGAGGTGCGGGCAGGCTCGCTCTCGCCGCTCGACGGCCATGCCAATCCGCGCTTGTCGGCGCCGGCCTTCTGCCGCGCGGCGGCGCGGCTGGGCGCGCAGATGATAGAACATACCGAAATCGCGCTGGTGGAAAAGGAAGGCGAAGATTTCCGCGCCATCAGCACCGACGGCCGCGTGTATCGCGCGCCGGCCATGCTGATCACCGCCGGCGCCTGGGGCGACCACCTGGCGCTGCAGTTCGGCGAGCCGGTGCCGCTGATCGCGCGCGGCCCGCAGATGGGCGTGACCGAGCCGGTGCCGTACGGCATTCGCCCGGTGGTCGGGGTCTCGACCAACATCACGGAAGAGAGTCTGTACTACCGCCAGATCCCGCGCGGCAATATCATCTTCGGCGGCTGCGGCTACGGCGAAGTGAGCACCGAAACCATTCGCGCCTACGTCAAGCCGGAAAACACCATCCGCCAGCTGAGCCAGTTGCGGCGGCTGTCGCCGGTGCTGGCCAACGTCAATCTGATCCGGGTCTGGAGCGGCATCGAAAGCTATCTGCCGGACAGCAATCCGGTGATGGGCCCCAGCGCCAAGGTGCCGGGCCTGTATTACGCCTTCGGCTTCTGCGGCGAAGGCTTCCAGCTCGGCCCCGGCGTCGGCGACGTGATGGCCGAACTGATCGATACCGGCGCCACCGATGTGCCCCTGGAGCACTATGCCATCGGACGCTTTGCGGCGGCGGAAGCCATCTTGGCAGCAGCGACCTCCCCCGCCAAGGCTGCCGCCGGAACACACTGAAACACCCATCGCTCCATCACTTATTTTCAATGTCCGCCGCCAGCCAGTGAGCCAAGGCTCAGCTTCTTGCAGCAAGACGGACTCCACATAGGAACAGCAGCACATGAGTCATATCGTCATCGTCGGCGCCGGCATAGTCGGCTTGTCGGTCGCCCGCGCCGCCATCAAGCGCGGCCATCAGGCCACCATTCTGGAACGCGGCCCGGCGCCCAATCCGCACAGCGCATCGTTCGACCTGCATCGCATGATCCGTTATCACTACGGTTCCTTCGGCGGCTACACGCGCATGGTGACGCCGGCCTTCGACGCCTGGGATCGCGTCTGGGCCGATCTCGGCACCGAGCATTTCGAGAACACCGGCGCCGTCGCCATTTCGCTGCTGCCCAATGACTACGGCCAGAAGACGCTGGACGCCTTCCGCGAAGTCGGCCAGGAACATGAGGTGCACGACCGCAGCGCGCTGGAGGAGCTTTGCCCGCATCTGCAATTGCCGGCCGATGCCTGGGGCGTCACCGGCGGTCGTGGCGGCCCGCTGTTCGCCAGCCGCATCGTCACTGAACTGACCGACTGGGTGCGCAAGCACGGCGTCGATCTGCGTCACAACTGCGCAGTGAAATCGGTGGATCGCACCCGCGGTATCGCGACACTGGAAGACGGCAGCGAAATCAGCGGCGATCTGCTGGTGGTGGCGGCCGGCGCCTGGATTTCGCGTCTGCTGCCCGACAGCTACGGCGACGGCCCGACCTTCCGCCAGGGCCTGTGTTACGTCGAGCCGCCGGCCGACTATGTCGAAAGCTGGCGCAACTCGCCGGCCATTGTCGCCATCGGCGACCACGGCGGCTACACCCTGCCGGACCGGCGCGGCGCCGGCCTCAAGTTCGGCCACGGCGCACATCGCCGTCTGGCCAAGCCGGAAGAAGACGGCTTCGGCTCCGATCTGGAAACCGAAGGCGCCATCGTGCTGGGCGCATTCAAGCCCTATCTGAAACAGGCCGAGGCCTATCGCGCGCTGCGCATTCAGGTCGGCTACTACCAGATGGACAGCTCACGCCGCTTCCGCGTCGAATCCGAAGGACGCGGCCTGGTGGTCACCAACTGCGACGGCCAGATGTTCAAGTTCGGGCCGCTGCTGGGTGAACGCATCATGGCCATGTTTGCCGGCGAACAGAGTGCGGCCGATCTGGAACGCTGGGCCGCCGGTTATTGAGAAAACCTGAAGAAAAATGTGAGGCAGTAAAAATGCCCGCAGGCGCAGCGCCTGCGGGCATTTTTTTCTGAGCGCTCAGATCCCTGGAACTGCAGCGCCTTATTCGCCGATCTCGATCAGCACGCTCTTGACGCGCAGGTTGGCTTCGAAAGCCTGTCGCCCGAGATCCTTGCCGATGCCCGAGCGCTTGTAACCGCCGGTCGGAATCATGAAGTCTGAAGTGCGGCCGTAGCGGTTGATCCACACCGTTCCGGCTTCGAGCTTGCGCGCCATGCGCAAGGCGCGGCCAATGTCGCTGGTGTGCACGCCGGCCGCCAGCCCGTAGTCGGGATGCGCCGCCAGCGCCAGCGCCCCGGCTTCGTCGTCGAACTCCTGCACCGTCAGCACCGGGCCGAAGATTTCACTGTGCACCGCCTCCATGCCGGGCGTGACGCCGCTGAGGATGGTCGGCAGGTAATACGCGCCCCCATTGCCCAGCAGTTTGCCGCCGGTGATCACTTGCGCGCCGGCCGCTTCGGTGCGCTGCACGATGCCGTCGATGCGGTCGGCCTGGCCTTTGGAAATGATGGGCGGCAAGGTGGTTGCAGCATGCCAGGTCGGCCCCGGCTGCAGCGCCTGAAACGCCTGCACGATGCCGGCGATCAGTTCGCCGGCGACGCCGCGCTGCACCAGCAGGCGTGAGCCGGCGACACAGACCTGACCGGCATTACCGGTGATGGCGCCGGCCACCGTGCGTGCGGTTTTCTTCAGGTCGGGCGCATCGGCGAAAACGATTTGCGGGCTCTTGCCGCCCAGCTCCAGCGTCACCGGCTTGGTGCCGCTTTCGGCGCAGGCGCGCATGATGGCGGCGCCGGTAGCAGTCGATCCGGTGAAGGTGACTTTGGAAATTTTGGGATGGCGGCACAGGCTGTCGCCGGTAGTGCGGCCATCGCCCTGAATCACGTTGAAGATGCCCGGCGGCATGCCGGCCTGAATCGCCAGTTCCGCCAGCCGCAAGACCGTGAACGGCGTCATCTCCGATGGCTTGAGCACCACCGCATTGCCGGCCGCCAGCGCGGGGGCTACCTTCCACGAGGCCATCACCATCGGAAAATTCCAGGGTGCGATGGCGCCGATCACGCCATACGGCTCGGTGATGGTCATGCCCAGCTGATGCTGGCTGGTGGCGGCCACATCGCCGCCGTGCTTGTCGGCCAGCTCGGCGAAAAAGCGTATGCCTTCCGCGGTGAACGGCACATCCCATTGCACCGCGTCGCGGATCGGCCGGGTCGAACCGACCGCCTCCATCGGCGCCAGCACGCCGACGTCGGCATCGATCAGATCGGCCCAGCGCCGCATGATGCGGGCGCGGTCGCGCGGCGCTTGCGAGGCCCAGTTGCTGCCGCGCCAGGCTTGCCAGGCGTTTTCCACGGCGCGATCGACCAGCGCCGCATCGGCTACCGGCAAGCCGGCGTAGGCCACGCCATCCGAAGGACGCAGGACATCCATCAGGCCGGCGCTGACATCGATGTATTCGCCGCCGATGAAGTGAGCGCAGCGGACGACAATCTGATCGGGGGCAAAGTCCTGCATCTGAAAATCCTTGGTTGAATAAGTGCACCGCATGCTGCGTGCATGCAAGTTATTGGCGAGAATCCGGCGCCAGGCCTGCAGCGATTCACCGGCATTGAAATTGCCGGAACTCGAGCCTGGGACTGCGCAGGAATAGCAAGATGCTAATCCCGAACAGCGACAATTTTGTGCCGAGACGCAGCCTGAACACGCTATAAGATTGCGAAGTTTGCGTGCAGAAGGCGGCATTCTGCGGTCTGAAACAAGGCATGATTGAGGTCAGTCAATTCGCCGGCCGCAGGCCCGTTTTTCAGTTAGCTTTTACCCATTGCGACCGCCCGATATTCGTCAAGGAATTCCCATGTCAGCAGCACATCCAGCCTCCAGCACTTCATCACCCAAGACCGAAGCCACCGGCCCGGCAGGCAATTTCAGCATGCGCGCGATGACCGAAGCCGATACCCCGGCCTGCCATCGCCTGTCGCTGCAACTGAGGTGGCCGCACCGTCTGGAAGACTGGCAATTCATGGAGCGCATGGGGCACGGCTTCGTGATCGAAAGCCGGGACGGCGATAAAGCGCCGGTGCTGATCGGCTCCGCGCTGTATTTCAATTACGGTGAGAGCCATGCCTCGCTGGGCATGGTGATCGTGCAACCGGGCTTGCAAGGTCATGGCCTGGGTCGTCGCCTGATGCAGAAATTGCTGGATGAAACTGATGGCCGCGTGCGCCTGCTCAACGCCACGCCGGCCGGCCAGCCGCTGTATGAAAAACTCGGTTTTGCTGCGGTCGGCAAATTGCACCAGCATCAGGGCTCGCTGTTTCAGCCGCTGCTGATTCCGCTGCCGGCCGGCGAACGCGTACGGCCGCTGGGCAACAGCGACGGCGCCCGCATCGAAGCGCTGGACGCGCGCGCCAGCGGACTGGATCGCAGCCAGGTGCTGGAAGCCATCGGCGAAGTGGCCGAAGGCGTGGCCATCGACCGCGACGGCGAAATGCTGGGCTTTGCGCTGGTGCGCCGCTTTGGCCACGGCCGCGTGATCGGCCCGGTGGTGGCGCCCGATGTGCAGCGCGCCAAGGCGCTGATCAGCCACTGGATCAATGTGTATGCCGACTCTTTCATTCGCATCGACGTGTTCGAATCGGGCGAGCTCAGCGAATGGCTCACCGACATCGGCCTGACTCGCGTCGATACCGTGGTGCCGATGCGCAAGGACAACGGCAAGCCGGCGACCTCGATGCCGGCCGCCGACGTCAGACATTTTTCCGTCATCAATCAGGCCATGGGCTGACGCGGCCCGTCTCCGGTCACTATTTCCTATTCCCCATTCACGCTTAGCGATACCGGCTTACACAGGAACAGCATGCATTTTCTCTACAAGTCGGACCCGGTCCGCGGCGAACTCTGGGCACGCCTGTTTGCCGAACGTGCACCGGAAATCACGTTTCATTGCTGGCCTGAAACCGGCGATCCGAAAGAGGTGCGCTACCTCGCTGCATGGATCCCGCCGGCCGATCTGGCGCAGCAGTTTCCGAATGTCGAGGTGGTGTTTTCGGTGGGCGCCGGCATCGATCAGTTCGATTTTTCCACCCTGCCGGCGCACGTGCCGGTGGTGCGCATGATAGAACCGGGCCTGGCCGCCGGCATGGTCGAGTACGTGATGCAGGCGGTGCTGTCGCTGCATCGCGATGGCCCTCTTTATCAACAACAGCAGCGTCAGCGCCAATGGATCGCGCGCACCGTCAAGCCTGCTTCCAGCCGGCGCGTCGGTGTGCTGGGACTGGGCGTGCTGGGCAAGGCGGTGCTGGAAAAGCTGCGCGATTTCGGCTATGACTGCGCCGGCTGGAGCCGCTCGCCACATACGCTGGAGGGCGTGGCCTGTTACGACGGCGAGGCCGGTCTCGACAGCTTTCTGGCGCGCACCGATATCCTGATCTGCCTGCTGCCGCTGACTGACAGCACGCGCGGCATTCTGAACCGCAAACTGTTCGCCGCGCTGCCGGCCGGCGCCGCACTGATCAATGTCGGCCGCGGCGCGCATCTGGTGGAGGCCGATCTGCTGGCGGCGCTGGACAGCGGCCATTTGTCTTCTGCCGTGATCGATGTGCTGGAGACTGAACCGCCGGCCGCCGATCATCCGTTCTGGGATCATCCGTCCATCGTGCTGACGCCGCATATCGCCAGCATGACGCAGCCGGTCTCCGGCTTCGAAGCGGTGCTCGACAACATCCGCCGTCATCAGGCCGGACAACCGCTGGTCGGCCTGGTCGACCGCACGCGCGGTTATTGATTTGCCGGCCGGCGCACGCCACCGGCCGCTTGCGTCCCCTCCTGCTTTCAGCTGTGTTCATCCGCGAGCGCATCATCAAGCGCGGCCGGCGGCTGCACGCTTTTCATTCATTCCACTCCCGTTTTCTGCACCTTCATGATGCCCTGCGCCCCGATTCAAACCACGTCCCATGCGCCATTGCGGGACACCGCAGAATATGCTGCGGGACTGAATAATTAGCCCGAAGATGCCGTTTCAACGCGGCATCTTGCAAGCTAAAGCTGAGGGGGCGGACTTACCATATTCCATGCCGTTCAATGACTTGAACCCCCTGCCAGCCATAGGAAATCCTGCCATCATGCAAACCTCAGATCTCGTCGCACTCGACCGCAAACACCTGATTCACCCCGTCGCCAGCTTCCGCGAACATGAACAGGCCGGCGTCACCATTCTGCAATCCGGACGCGGCGCCTATCTGAGCGATCATCAGGGCAAGGAATTGCTGGATGCCTTCTCCGGCCTGTGGTGCGTCAACACCGGCTACGGCCAGGAAAGCATCGTGCGCGTGGCGGCCGAACAGATGAGCCGCCTGCCTTACGCCACCGGCTATTTTCACTTCGGCTCGGAGCCGGCGATTCTGCTGGCGGAAAAACTGGTGGAGCTGTCGCCGGCCTCGCTGACGCACGTGTATTTCACGCTGGGCGGTTCGGATGCGGTGGATGCCGCGATCCGCTACATCACGCATTACTACAACTCGCTGGGCCAGCCGCAGAAGAAGCAATTCATTTCGCTGGAGCGCGGCTACCACGGTTCGTCTTCGGTCGGCGCCGGTCTGACTGCGCTGCCGAACTTCCACTTCAATTTCGACCTGCCGCTGCCGACCCAGAATTACATCGCCTCGCCCTATCCCTACCGCAGCCCGGTCGGCCACGACGACGCTGCGATCATCGCCGGCTCGGTGGCGGCCTTGCGCGCCAAGGTTGCGGAACTGGGCGCCGACAATGTCGCGGCCTTCTTCTGCGAACCGATTCAGGGTTCGGGCGGCGTCATCGTGCCGCCGTTCGGCTGGCTCAAGGCCATGCAAAAAACCTGTAACGAACTCGGCATTCTGTTCGTGGTGGATGAAGTGATCACCGGCTTCGGCCGCACCGGCCCACTGTTCGCCTGCCTGGCGGAAGACGTGCAACCGGATCTGATGACCATGGCCAAGGGCCTGACGGCAGGTTATGCGCCGATGGGCGCGGTCATGATGTCGGACCGGATCTACAACACCATCGCCGACGGCGCCGCCGCACACGTGGTGGTCGGCCACGGCCAGACTTATTCCGGCCATCCGGTGAGCGCCGCCATCGGCCTCGAAGTGCTGCGCCTGTATCACGAAGGCGGTCTGCTGGCCAACGGCGTGGCGCAAGAGCCGAATTTTGCCGGCGGTCTGCGCGATCTGCTGTCGCATCCGCTGGTGGGCGATGCCCGCAGCCGTGGCCTGCTCGGCGCCCTGGAACTGGTGGCCGACAAGGACAGCAAGCAACGCTTTGCACCGGAACTGAAACTGCACGAACGCATCGCCACGGCCGCTTACGAACAGGGCCTGATCTTCCGCGCCTTCGGCGACAACATTCTTGGATTCGCACCGGCGCTGTGCTACAGCAGCGATGATTTTGCGCTGATGTTCAGCCGTCTGAAGCAGATTCTGGATACGGTGCTGGAACAGCCGGAAGTACGCAAAGCGCTGGTCTAAGCGCAATCTGCCGCAGCGGGATAGCTTGCAGTTCAGCGACTGACGCAAGTCAGTTTCTGCGCTGCATCGCGCTGTCGGCGGATAGAAAAAACAGAGTCGGAAGCGATGTCGGACGGGAGAACAACATCCCGCAGAGGCGCAAGGCAAGTTGCGTGACTTGCGCTGCGTGATACGATGGGCGCGCGTAAAAGAACAGCCTGAAAAACGGAGTCAAAAATGATTGCTAGCGGTGCCCTGAAGCTTGACCGGATCGATCTGCGCATCCTGTGTCATCTTCAGCAAAACAGTCGGATCACCAATGTCGTGCTGGCGGATGCCGTGGGTCTGTCGCCCAGCCCCTGCCTGATCCGCGTCAAGCGCCTGGAAAAAGCCGGTTACATCAGCGGTTACGGCGCGCATATCCAGCTGGAAAAACTCAGCGATGTGCAGGTGGTGTTTACCGAAGTGACCTTGTCCGATCACCGGCGCGAAGACTTTGCCAAGTTCGAATCCTATATCCGCAACGTCGATGAAATCATCGAATGCCACCTGGTCAGCGGCGGATACGACTATTTGCTCAAGTTCGTCACGCGCAACGTGGTGCATTACCAGAGCATCATCGAAAACCTGCTTGAGCAGCATCTGCGCATCGAGAAATACTTCAGCTACATCGTGATCAAGTCGCCCTTCATCAAGAACCATTACCCGCTGGAAAAATTCATCAATACCTGATGCGCTGCGGCGTGCCGCAAGCCTCTCCGCCGTCATGCAAGCCCAGCCCGCAGGCCACCCGCCGAGCGGGCTTTTTTGACTGCGGTGACTGTGGCAGGCGGGCATGTGCATGATCATTTGCCGTTCTTTATTTAGCCGTCTTGCGCGGCGTCTTGTTCTTGCTCAGCACCGTCAGCATCACCAGTGCAAAACTGGCGGCGGTAAGCAAGGTGCTGATGGCGGCGATGGTCGGATCGATCTCGTCGCGCAGCGTGGTGAACATGCGCTTGGTCAGGGTCTGGTTCTCGCCGCCCGACACGAACAGTGACACGATGGTTTCATCGAGCGCCTGAATGAAGGCGAAGATCGCGCCCGAAATCACGCTGGCCTTGATCTGCGGCAACGTCACCAGCATGAAGGCGCGCAGGCGGTTCATGCCGAGGCTGCGCGCCACCATTTCCTGCGCCGGGTCGAAACCCTTGAGACCGGCCAGCACCGAGGTCACCACATACGGCAGTCCCAGCATGGTATTGGCCAGCACCAGGCCGGTAATGGTCGACAGCAGACCGATCTTGGCATACACGAAGAACACGCCGACCGCGACGATGATGATGGGCACGATCAGCGGCATCATCATGCCGATGCGGATGTAGCGCAGGCTCCAGTGGCGCCCGTTGTGCAAGGCATAGGAGGCGGCCACGCCCAGTGGCGTGGCGATCAGCACCGTCAGGCATGCGGTGAGCAAGCTGGTCCTGGCAGCGTCCATCCAGGTCGGATTGTTGATGAAGCTTTGATACCAGCGCAGCGAATAGCCGGGCGGCGGAAAGGTCATGAACCGGGTATCCGAGAACGACACCGGAATGATCACCAGCACCGGCAGAATGGAGAAGATCAGAATCGCCGCGACGACGATGCCGAGCAGGATACGGCCCAGAGTTAACTGTCTCATTTCGCCCCCAGAATGCGTTCCAGCGGAATCAGCTTGCTGACCAGATAAAAGATGACGAACACACAGGCCAGCAGCACCACGCTCACTGCGCTGGCGGCGCCCCACTGGTTGTACAGCTCGACGTTGCGGCTGACCACCATCGACACCAGGATGGTGCGGCCGCCGCCCATCAGTTCGGGCGTGATGTAAAAGCCCAGGCACAGCACGAAGACCAGCGTCATGCCGGCCAGCACGCCGGTCAGCGACAGCGGGAAAAACACGCGCAGGAATACGTGCAGCGGATTGCCGCCCAGACTGCCGCCGGCCTGCATCAGATCACCGGGGATCTTTTGCATGGTCGAGTACAGCGGCAGCACCATGAACGGCAGCAGGATGTGCACCGTGGCGAGGATGGTGCCGAATTCGTTATGCACCAGCGGCAACGGCGTCTGGATCAAATCCATGCCCATCAGTGTCTTGTTGATCAGGCCGCTGCGCTGCAGCAGGATCAGCCAGGCATAGGCGCGCACCAGCACGCTGGTCCAGAACGGCAGAATCACCAGCGCCAGCACCAGCGTCGCCCAGCGTTTTGGCAAAGCGGCGGCGGCATACGCCACCGGATAGCCGAGCAGCACGGTCAGCAGAGTGACGATGATGCTGATCTTGAAGGTCAGCGCAAAGGTGTTGCGATAGATGTCTTCGGTGATGATGCGGCGGTAGTGCTCCAGCGTGAAACCGTCGGCATAGATCGACTGCCAGAACAGCCAGGCCAGCGGCACGATCAGCAGCACGAAAATGACCAGCGCAGCCGGCGAGGCCAGCAACAGCATCAGCAACTGTTCGCGGCGGGTGGCTGCTTCCGAATAATCGGCGACCTTGGTTTTCAATTGAATTTCCCGATGCTGGTGAATTGAAACGGAATCGAAAAGACGATGCGCCGCAGAACCGCCGCGATGCATGGCGAGGCGCAAAAAGCGGGGCCGGCCGGTGGCCGCTTCCCCGCTTCTGCACCGCGTTTATTTCTGCATGAATTGCAGCCAGCGCTTCTCGGCCTTTTCACCTTCCGGCGAGGCCCACCAGGTGTAGGACATCAGGGCCTGACGCGACACATTGCCCGGTGCGCTCGGCAACTGCGCGGCGCGCAGGTTGGAGATCTTGCCGGTTTCAAACGCAGCCGGATTGCCCGGACCGTAGTCGATCTGCAGCGGCAGATTGGCCTGCACATCAGGGCCGATGGCGGCGTTGATGAAGGTGGTCGCAGCCTTCAGATTCGGCGAGTTCTTGAGAATGCACAACTGGGTGTTCTGCAGGATGCCGTCGTTGTAGGTGTAGGTGACATTGGCGCCGTCCTTGGCCAGTGCGCTGGCGCGACCATTCCAGATCATGATCATGTCGACTTCGCCGTCATGCAGCAGTTGCGCCGACTGGCCGCCGGAGGTCCACCACACGGTGATGTTGGGCTTGATCTCTTCCAGCTTGCGAAAGGCGCGGTCGACATCCAGCGGATAGAGCTTGTCGCGCGGAACGCCGTCGGCCAGCAGCGCTGCTTCCAGCGTGCCCAGCGGATGGTTGCGCAAGGCGCGGCGGCCCGGGAATTTCTTCACGTTCCAGAAATCAGCCCAGTTCTGCGGTGCGCCGCTGGGGAACTTGGCGCGGCTGTAGGCCAGCACGCTGGAATAAAACTCATACGGCACCGAGTACGGCGTCTTGTATTCGGCGGGAATCTTGGCGGCGTTGGGAATCTTGCTGTAGTCCAGCTTCTCGATCAGTTTTTGCTCGCCGCCGCGAATACAGTTGACGGTCGGGGTATCGACCACGTCCCAGGTCACCTTGCCGGTGCTGCCCTGCGTCTTGATCATCGGCCATGCATCCGGTGCGCTATCCTGCGCAATGGTGATGCCGGTGGCCTTGGCCACCGGATCCAGAATCGCCACGGTCTGCGCTTCCTGATACGCGCCGCCCTGCGAAACAAACGTGATCTTGTCGGCGGCCAGCGCCTGCGAGCCTGTAGACAAAGCGGACATGGCCAGCAATGCCATGACCGCGCCGGCGGCTGCGGTCAGGCGGGGAAGACGGAAACGTGAGGATTGCATGTGATGTTCTCCGATGAGTGTGCAACGTTGGACGGCGGATGTTGTTGTATTCCTTTATTTCTGCTGCATCTTGAAAACGACTTCCTGATTCTTCATTGCCACGGCGGCCGGTCTGTATCAGCGCCCGATGGCGTCCAGCAACTGATACCAGCCCGCCACCATGCGCACCCCGGCTTCGCGCAAGGGATAGAACGGCACCGCCTTGAGCCGCGAGGCGTCCAGCAAACCGACTGCCGGCTGTTCGCCCATGGCAAAGTCGGCGGCGTAACGTCCCAGCATGCTGGCCATCGCCACCCCCGCGCCGTTGTAGCCGACGCAGAAACTGATGCGATCATCCTGACGGCCGACATGCGGCAACTGATCCATGGTCATGCCGACGAAGCCGGACCAGCGATGCGTGACCCTGACCGCCTGCAACTCCGGAAACAAGGCGCACATGCCATGCTGCAAGCCATCGAAGGCGGCCATGCTTTCCTGCTTGCCGAAGGCGCCGCGGCCGCCGAAGATGACGCGGCCGTCGACCTTGCGAAACCATTTCATCATGCGCCGCGTTTCAGTGTAGCTGCGACAGTTCACCAGCAGGCGTGCATTCAGTTCCGGCGGCAGCGGCTCGGTAGCGATGATGGCACTGCGAAACGGAATGATGCTCTGACGAAAGCGCCGCGTGGCCGGGCTCAGATTGGACCAGGCGTCGGTGGCGACAATCACTTGCTGCGCATGCACCCGGCCGCGCGGTGTCAGCAGGCTGACGCCGTCGCTTGCGCGCTGCATTTCCGTGACCGGACTGTGTTCGTAAATCTGTACCTGGCGCGCGGCCAGGCCGGCAGCCAGACCGCGTATGTAATTCAGCGGATGGATCGCGCCGGCGTCCTTGGTCAGCACGCCGGATCTGAAACTGCGCGAACCGGTCTCGGCGGCCACTTCGGCCGGCGTCAGCACCGCCACCGCGCGATCACCGAGTTCGCGCTGCAGCCATTCGGCTTCGGCCACGATGGAAGCGCTGCTGCGCTCGGTGTGCGCGCACTTGAGATTGCCGACGCGCGCAAACCCGGCGGCGCCGATACCGAATTCCTGCACCAGCTCTTCCACCGCATCGACCGACTCATGCGCAATGCGATGCATGAGGCGGGCGATGTCCAGGCCATAGGCGCCGGCGATGGCAGGAAAAGACAAGCGGTATTTGGCCGACACCACGCCGCCGTTGCGGCCGCTGCCGCCAAAACCGACTTCGTTGGCATCCAGCACCACCGCCGCCACGCCGCGCTGCTGCAGCCGGTGCGCCGCCGCCAGACCGGAGTAACCGGCGCCGATGATGGCCACCTCGGTGCGGCAGTCGCCCGCCAGCGTTGGCAGCAGCGGCGCCGGACCGGCGGTGCTGAGCCACAGCGAGCTCAGCCCGGACTGCCCCGAGGCGGCAAGACCTGGCCGATCTGCGGACTGATCCGTTGGCATGGACATGGCTGCTTCAGGCCGCCTTGGACGCAGCCGCAGCAAACGCGGCATCGGCGGCGTCGGCCAGCCCCTTGAGCGTCGAGAAATGGAAATCAGGCGTGGTCACCTGAGCCGGCTTGGGCGAACCGCCGAAGCCGTTCATGCCCTGACGACGTTCGATCCAGCAGACCGTGTAGCCCAGCTCGCGCGCCACGCCGATGTCGTGATACTGGCTTTGCGCCACGTGCAGGATTTCGCCGAACTTGTAGCCATGCGCCGCCTGACGGCCGCGGTTGTAGGCAAAGAATTGCGGATTCGGTTTGGCCACGCCGGTTTCGTCGCAGGTCACAGTGTCGTCGAAAGGATCGCCCAGGGTATGCGCGTAGCACGACAGCGCCACGCGGTCGGCATTGGTCATCGCCACCAGGCGATAGTGCTTGCGCAGACGCTTGAGCGCAGCCACCGAATCGTCAAAGGACGGCCATTGCAGCACGGCCAGCTGGAAGGCCTGCGCCGAAATCGGATCGGTCGGCAGGCCGAGCTCCTTGGCCAGCGACAGGTAGACGTTCACCATTTCCTGGCTGGAGCGGCCGGGAAAGGTGTCGCGGCCGCGCTTGTAGGGCTCGAAAATCTGATCGTCGCTGAGCTTGGCGGCTGCTTCGCCGCCGATGCGGCGCACCGCATCCAGCACACCGCGCTCGAAGTCGATCAGCGTGCCGACGACGTCGAATGTGAGGACCTTGAACTGATCGAGGCTTGGTTTCTGGGACATGATTGCTGGCCTTTCTGACGTTGGTTGAGGTGCTTGACTGCTCTATCCGGATAACTTCTGACGATGCTTGCCTGCAGGCGCCGCAGCATGAGCCAAGGAGCGGCGCGCCTGAACTGCCTTGCTTGAATGGCGGGCGCTAGTCCGATGCCGGCACGATGATGGTGTCTTCCGGCGCCAGCACCGCGATCATGCTTTGGCCCACTTCCGGAATCTGCAAGCGTGCGGCGTGATGCGCGGGTTGCCGCAGGCTGATCGCGGTGCCGTCGTCCAGCACCGCGAACACGCGCAGGCTTTCGCCCTGATACACCACTTCGGTCACACGGCAATTGATACGGTTGAGTGCGCCGCCGGCGGTACTGCCGCGCCCGTCGTCGATCAGCAGTTTTTCGGTCTGCAGCGCCAGCAGCAGCTTTTCGCCGGGCGGCAATTCGCGCGCCGAGCGCAGCGTCAGATTGCCCAGCCTGACTTCGGCAGGGCCGGCGCGCAGCACCGGCAGCAAGGTCGATTCGCCGATGAAACTGGCGACGAAGGAATCGGCCGGATGATCGTAGAGTTGTGAAGGCGTACCGATCTGCACCATGCGGCCGTTGCGCAGCACCGCCACGCGGTCGCTCATGGTCAGGGCTTCGCGCTGGTCGTGGGTGACATAGATGATGGTGGCGCCGAGTTTCTTGTGCAGCTGGCGCAGTTCGATCTGCATCGATTCGCGCAATTGTTTGTCGAGCGCCGAGAGCGGCTCATCCATCAGGATCAGGCGCGGCTCGAACACCATGGCGCGGGCCAGCGCCACGCGCTGCCGCTGGCCGCCGGAGAGCGCGGCGATATTGCGGTCTTCATAACCGGTCAGGGCCACCATCGCCAGTGCGCCGGCGACTTTTTCCGCCCAGGTCGATTTCGGCAGACGGCGTGCACGTAACGGAAATGCCACATTCTCGGCCACCGTCATATGCGGGAACAGGGCATAACTCTGGAACACAATACCGATGTCGCGTTTGTGCGGCGGCATGAAGGTGATGTCGCGCTCGCCGCTCCACACCGACCCCGAGCTGGGAGTGACGAAACCGCCGAGGATGCCCAGCAAGGTGGTCTTGCCCGAGCCGGAAGGCCCCAGCAGTGATACGAACTCGCCCGGCTTGACATCCAAAGTTATAGAGTCGAGAGCAACGGTGTCTCCGTAACGCTTGCTGGCGGACCTGATGGAAACCCCTGTGCTGTTACGGACGGACATTTTCTCCCCTTGGCAATTGCATCACTGTGGGCAAAATATAGGGGATAAAAAATATGAATACAAATCCTGAATTGTTGGAGATGCGATAACATGAGGTTATGGCTAATCTCCGCAGAAAAATTCCCAGCGCGAATGCCCTCTTCGTTTTCGAGGCGGCCGGCCGCTGCGGCAACTTCACCAAGGCCGCCGCCGAACTGTATGTCAGCCAACCGGCGGTCAGCCGCATGCTGGCGCGCATGGAAGAGCACATGGGGGTGCAATTGTTCGACCGCGTACGCGGCGGCATCGAACTGACCGAGAACGGCCGCATCCTGCATGAACGCATCACCGAGGGCTTCAAGGGCATAGAGGAGGCCATCAGCGAGATCGAGACGCGCGCGACCGGCACCGAAACCATTACCTTGTCGGTCTCCACCGCCTTCACCACGCACTGGCTGATGCCGCGCATGGAGAAGCTGCGCGCGGCCTTCCCCGGCATCGATCTGCGCTTTCAGCTGATTTCGGGCAAGGTCGGCGGCCCGCTGCACGATGTCGACCTGGGGATTCGTTTCATCCATGGCAACGAAACCGAATACGACAGCGTACTGGTCATGCCGGAAATCATCGTTCCCTTGTGCAGCCCGGCCTATCGCGATTTTGCCGAGCGCAGCATCGACACCATCATCAATCTGAGCGACGGCGACCGCGAATGGCAAAGGCATTTCCCGGCCTTCAGCGAGCGCCGCCATCCGCTCTACAACCTGATTTTTTCCGATTATTCGATCGTGGTGCAGGCCGCCATGCTGGGCCAGGGCATCGCTCCCGGCTGGGTCAACATCGCCACCCACTGGATGCGCAACGGCGCGCTGGTGCCGGCCATCGGCGAGGTGTATGTGACCGGCCGCCTGTGCCATCTGGTGCATGCCGCCGGCACCCGCATGCGGCCGGTGGTGGCCGAGTTGCGCGACTGGATCATCGAAGAGACGCGCAGCGATCTGTACGCGGTGGATGCAATGTATCCGGAGCTGCAGCTGCTCAAGCTGGCGCCGAATATGCGTGCTGGCTGAGGCGACATCGGCGCTGCGCTTAAAAGCTGAAGATGTTGCCGGGACCGCCCGTCAACGCGGATGCGCCGCCAGTCCGATGCCGGTGAAATATTCCTGCAGAAACTCCACGCACACCCGCACCTTGGCCGAGGTATCCAGCCGCGCCGGATAGACCGCCCAGATGTTGGCGTCCTGCCGGTAGTCGGGCAGGATGCGCACCAGCCTGCCGCTGTCCAGCTGCGGCTGCACGTCCCAGATCGAACGCAGCACCACGCCCAGACCGTCCATCGCCCATTGCACCGCGATCTCGCCATGATTGGTCGACAGCGGCCCCATCACCTTGACCGTTTCGGCCGCACCGCTGCGGTCGTCCATGCGCCACACGCCGAAAGGATGATCGCGCTCCTTGATCACCAGACAATCATGCTGCGCCAGTTCGGCCAGGGTGCGCGGCGTGCCGCGTCGCGCCAGATAATCCGGCGCGGCACACAGAATGCGGTGATTGGCGCCCATCTGGCGCGCGATCAGATGCGGCGCGATCTCGTCGCCGATGCGGATGTCCAGGTCGATGCCTTCGGCGGCCACGTCCACCAGCCGGTCGAATACCTCGAAACGCACCGTCAGCAGCGGATAGCGCTTCGACAACAAGGCAATCGCCGGCCCCATGACATTGCGCCCGAAGCCGAAACTGCTGCTGATGCGCAGCGCGCCGCGCGGCGCCTGCTGCGTGATCGAGACTTCCTGCATCAGATGGTCGATATCGTCCAGAATCCGCTGCGCCCAGTGATAGACGCGCTCGCCCTCCTCGGTAATCACCACGCTGCGGGTGGTGCGGTGAAACAGCCGGGTCGACAGATCCTGCTCCAGCAGGCGCACGCGTTTGCTGACGTAGGCGGCTGACGCCCCCAGTTCGTCGGCAGCCTGCGAGAAGCTGGACTTGCGCACCACCGCGATGAAGACGCGCAGATCGTCGGGCGTCGGCGTTTTGTGCGGTTTAGGGGAGGTGGTTACTTTATGTACGACGCTCATATTTATGCACGATCTGTAGATAATGATTCAACCCAATCCATCATTATATTCAATATCGGCCTTCCCTATAATCCTTGCATCTGCTCGTCGGGCGCGCTTTCGCGCCTGGCGGGAGACCCGCCGGACGGGTCTTTGCAGCCGGATGATCAGCAACTCCGGCCCTTTTCGGCAGGAATCCGGGATGGATTTCTGCGCCACTTAGCGGCATCGCCGCACTTTGAGGATCAGCTTCATGGAAAAGACCTACAAGATTGCAGTACTGGCCGGCGACGGCATCGGCAAGGAAGTCATGCCCGAGGGCCTGCGCGTGCTTCAGGTAGCCGCCGATCGCTTCGGCATCAAACTGGAACTGATCAATTTTGCATGGGCAGACTGCGACTACTACGCCAGGCACGGCAAGATGATGCCGGACGACTGGAAGGAACAGTTGCAGCCGATGGATGCGATTTTCTTCGGCGCGGTCGGCTGGCCGGACATCGTGCCCGATCACGTTTCGCTGTGGGGCTCGCTGCTGAAATTCCGCCGCGAATTCGATCAGTACATCAACCTGCGGCCGGCACAGATCTTCAAGGGCGTGCGCAGCCCGCTGTCGGGTCCGCCGGATATCGACATGATGATCGTGCGCGAAAACACCGAAGGTGAATACTCCTCGGTCGGCGGCACCATGTATCCCGGCACCGAACATGAAATCGTGATGCAGCAATCGGTGTTTTCGCGCCGCGGTTCGGATCGCGTGCTGAAATTCGCCTTCGAACTGGCCAAGACCCGCGCCCGCAAACATGTCACGGTGGCCACCAAGAGCAACGGCATTTCGATCTCCATGCCGTGGTGGGATGAACGCGCCGCCGCCATGGCCGCCAACTATCCCGAGATCGAATGGAACAAGCAGCACATCGACATCCTGTGCGCCCGCTTCGTGCTGAAGCCGCAAAGCTTCGACGTGGTGGTGGCCTCCAATCTGTTCGGCGACATCCTGTCCGACCTCGGCCCGGCCTGCGCCGGCACCATCGGCATCGCGCCATCGGCCAACCTGAATCCGGAACGCAAGTTCCCCTCCCTGTTTGAACCGGTGCACGGTTCGGCGCCCGACATCTACGGCAAGAACATCGCCAATCCGGTCGCCATGATCTGGTCCGGCGCGATGATGCTGGACTTTCTGACCGGCAGCAGCGGCGCCGGCCGCGCCGCCCACGACGCGATTCTGGAGGCGATCAGGAACGTGCTGGCGACCGGCCCGCATACGCCGGATCTGGGCGGCACCTGCTCGACCACCGAGCTGGGCATGGCCATCGCCAAGCAGGTCGCGGCAGCTTAAAAACTATCCTCCAAGCATCGTCCGCCGCCGTCTGACTCCGCCATTCAGACCGCGGCGGACTTTGCCTACCCCATCCGCTTCAAGGTCTTATCAAGTTCAAGGAACGCTACCTGCCATGACATCGCCCCGCTCTGCCTCACTTGTATTGAAACGCCCGGAACTGCTGCGCACGCAAAACTTCATCGGCGGCGCCTGGCTGCCGGCGCTGGACGGCGCCCTGCTGCCGGTTTCCAACCCGGCTGACGGCAAGGACTTCATCGAGGTCGCCGACAGCAGCGCCGCCGACGCCAAAGCCGCCACCGATGCCGCCTCTGCCGCCCTGCCTGCGTGGAAAGCGCGCAGCCCGCGCGAGCGTGCGCAGTTGCTGAAACGCTGGCACAAGCTGGTGCTGGATAACGTTGACGATCTGGCGCAGATCATTTCGCAGGAACAAGGCAAGCCGCTGTATGAAGCGCGCGGCGAAGTCGGCTACGGCGCCTCGTATATCGAATGGTTCGCCGAAGAAGCGGTACGCAGCTATGGCGACATCATTCCCGATCTGATCCCCGGCAAGCGCATGACGGCGGTCAAGGAAGCGGTCGGCGTGGTAGCGGCGATCACGCCCTGGAATTTTCCGCTGGCGATGATCGCGCGCAAATTTGCGCCGGCGCTGGCAGCCGGTTGTACGGTGGTGGCCAAGCCAGCGGAAGACACGCCGCTGACCGCGCTGGCGCTGGTGCGTCTGGCTGAAGAGGCCGGCTTCCCGGCCGGCGTGCTGAACATCGTCAGCGCCTCGCGCGCGCATACGCCGGCGGTGGTCGACAGCTGGCTGGCCGACAGCCGTGTGCGCAAGATCACCTTTACCGGCTCGACCCCGGTCGGCAAGCATCTGGCGCGCGAGTCGGCCGGCACGCTCAAGAAACTGTCGCTGGAACTGGGCGGCAATGCGCCCTTCATCGTATTCGACGACGCCGATCTGGATCTGGCGGTGGATGGCCTGATGGCGGCCAAATTCCGCAACGGCGGCCAGACCTGCGTGTGCCCGAACCGGGTCTATGTGCAGGATGCGGTGTATGAGGCGTTCGCCGCCAAACTGGCGGCGCGCGTCGCGGCGCTGGCAGTCGGCCCGGCCACCTGGAGCGAATCCAGGATCGGCCCCATGATCAACGCCCGCGCGGTCGACAAGATCGACCGCCATGTGCAGGATGCAGTCCAACGCGGCGCGGTGAAACTGGCCGGCGGCGAACGCCTGCGCAACGAGATCGCCGACGGCCCGTTCTACTACGCGCCGACGGTGCTGGGCGATGCCGACGAACACATGGAGCTGTTCGCCGAAGAAACCTTCGGCCCGGTGGTGCCGCTGTTCCGCTTCAAGGATGAGGCCGAGGCCATCCGCAAGGCCAACGACACGCCCTTCGGCCTGGCCGCCTATTTTTATGCGCGCGACGCCGCCCGCATCTGGCGCGTTTCCGGCCAGCTCGAAACCGGCATCGTCGGCATCAACGAAGGCGCCATTGCCAGCGAAGCGGCGCCCTTCGGCGGCGTCAAGGAATCCGGCTACGGCCGCGAAGGTTCGCGCCATGGTCTGGATGACTACATGCACATCAAATACATGTGCCAGGGCGGTCTGCAGTAATCACAAACCCGGCGCCGCCCTCACGTCGCGGCGCGCCACGCCTCATTACCCTATTCAAGGCTCACCACATCATGTCCACCATCATCAGCTTTGCCGACCTGCAACCGGTCAAGACCGTTCGCCAGCCCGACCCTGACATGCGCATCAGCGGCGCCCCGGATCGCACCACGCTGAACTACTTCGAAGACATCGACTACGGTCTGCGTTCGGGCACCTGGAGCGCCGGCCCCGGCGCCTACCGGGTGCAGATGCCGGCCGCCAAGCACGAGTTCTTCCACGTACTGAGCGGCCTGATCAGGATCAGCTGCGACGACACCGGCACCGTGCGCCAGTTCGCGCCGGGTGAAACCGGGATCATTCCGCCGGGCTTCAAGGGCATTTTTGAAATCGTCGAAGCCGCCAGCAAGTTCTATGTGGTGATCGATCACGCCAATGTGAAATAAGCTGCAAGCCAAACCCGACGAAAAAAAGCCGCGTCTCCACCGAGAGCGGCTTTTTCCATTCGTGCGGCGGCCCTGCTACTTGTTGCTGAGGGCTTACTGCTGCCCCAACTCCCGATACAGATCATTGGCCCGCATCAGATGCGCGCGCATGGCGTCGGCAGCGGCGTCGCCGTCATGCGCGGCGATGGCATCGACGATGCGCTGATGCTCCACCAGCGTCAGTTCTTCTGCACCGGGGGCGCGCACCAGTGTGTAGTAAAACTCGCTGGCCCATCTGAACATGGATTCAACGATGGACGGGAAAATCGGGTTGCCGCTGATGTCGGCGATCTCGCGGTGGAAGGCCATGTCGCGTTCGATGAATTCTTCCAGATTGACCATCGAGGCGCGGTGCTGGGCGATACTCAGGCGCAGGCGCGCGACCTGTTCCTCCGTGGCGCGCTCGGCGGCCATGCGCGCGGTGCTGATTTCCAGCAGCACACGGGCTTCTTTCAGATGGCCCAGCATGGCCGGCTTGGTGCGCAGCAGATGCTGAGCGCCGTCGGCGATCTGGGCGATCAGGCGCTCGGCGGTCGGATCGACCACCCGCGCCCGTTCGCCGTGCACGATTTCAACGAAGCCGGAGCGCTCCATCGACTGCAGCGCTTCGCGCACCGCCGGCCGGCCGACCCCGTATTGCTCCATCAATTCACGTTCCGAGGGCAGTTGCGATCCGGGCGGCAGTTCGCCGCTGTGGATGCGCTCCATCAAACGTTCCAGTACTTCCTGATATAACTTGCGGCGCTGTATCGGTTCCGGCATGACTGCGATGACTCTCAAATTTCGGTAGCTGACTCTACCACATCGCTTTTCATCGCCTCCCCGCTGCCGCCGGCGCAACCCGGCCCGGCCTTACCAGAACCCCAGGGCGGCCTGCAAGGCCGGATGTTGTCTGGCATGCGCTTCCAGCGGCACGCCTTCCATCGCTGCGACCCAGCTTTCGCGCAGCGCCTCGACGCCGGCGGCCACCCCTTGCGGATGAGCGAAGATGCCGCCGCCCGCAGTGTGGATCAGATCGACGCTGCCGAGCGCACGATAGGTATCGGCGGCCTGCAGGCCAGTCTGGCCGGAGCTGAAGACCGGCATGGCGGGCAAGGCCGCCTGCGGCATCACCGGGTTCAGCACCGAGCGGGCGGCGGCAATCACACTCTCGTCGGGCTCGCTGAATTTATTGCGCAAGCCGTTGACGTGCATGTGATCGGCGCCGGCCAGACGCCACAGCATTTGCCACGGGGCATAGTCCCAGCCCAGTTGCGGACAGCGCGAGAGATAACCCCAGCCGGCGCGGTGGGCATGGATCGGCAATTGCGCGTGGCGGCGCAACTCCTGCAGGCCGATCAGGCCGATTGAATTGAGGCTGGCCATGACGCAGGTGCCGCCTTCGGCCAGCACCAGATCATGGCGGCGCCGCATCTGATCGAGATCGCCGGTCAGATTGAAGGCCATCATGACCTTCTTGCCGCTGCGCTCGGCGTGTTCATTGATCACGCGCATCACGCCGCGCACGCGTTCATCGAAAGGACAGCGCGCGCCGTCGGCCTGCAGCTCATCGTCCTTGATGAAATCGACGCCGCCGGCGACCAGCTCGCGCACCTGCTGCACGGTCTCGTCCACCGACATGCCGATGCTGGGCTTGATGATGGTGCCGATCAGCGGGCCGTGCGCCACGCCGCTCAGCTTGCGCGTGCCGGCAATGCCGAACGCCGGCCCTTGATACGCATCGGCAAAGGCCTGCGGCAGCTTCAGCCCGGTCAGACGCAGGCCGGAAACCTGGCGCAGCTCGAACAGATTGCCGGCGATGGTCGCCATCAGATTGGGCAGCGAGGGGCCGATGTTTTCCAGCGGCCAGGACAGTTCCAGTGCGCATTGGGTATAGCGCGCCGAAGGCATGCCGCCGGGCAGGCCGGGCGTCGCGCTGTGCCCTAGAATGTCAAGTCGCTCGACGCGCGCGCCGGAGCGCAGCTTGAGCTCCGGCGTTTCATTGGCGAGTGCGACGAAGGTGCCGCTGGATTGTTCGCCGGCGATCACCTCGGCGGCACGGCGCGGGTCGTCGCCGGTTTCAAGCCAGTAGCTGGCGTAGATGCGTTCCATGAATAGCTTCGCTTGAGTGATGTGAATGGCTGGCTGTTTCAGTATCGCCGGTCCGGCGGCAGCGCTGTCGAGCAGCGTTGCACCGGACAAGCTGGCGATCAGGTAATGCGGCGGATGCTCTCGGCGATTTCGTCGTGATCGAAAACCTTGATCCAGTCGTCGCGCATCAGACGCGGTTTGCCGAATTGAATCGCCTTGTTGCAGGCATCCGAAAACGCGCCGGGAATTTCATTGAAGATCACCGCGCCGAGGATGTTCATATGCCCCAGCAGGAAATCGCGCGCGGCTTCGGCCGGCACACCGCGCCGCACCGTTTCATCCATGGCGTCGCGCATCACCTGCAGCAGCGTGGCGCAGACGGTTTCCGACAAGCCCGGCTCCAGCAGCGCCATCTGTTCCACGGTCAGGCGATAGGAGCGCAGGATAGGCGCATAGATCACCTTGGCGATGTCTTCGCCCAGATCGAAATCGGCATCGGAACCCTGCATCAATGCGCTGGTGATCGACTGCCGGGCAGCGCCGCCGCCGAAGAAGTCGCGACGGCCTTCCGTGGTCTGCTCATCGTTGAAGATGGGCGGATGGCAAGGGTGAGCCACGAAGTAGACCAGATCGGAGCGGTTCGGCAGATGGCCGGCAAACGGCGCGGCGGCGTCCAGCGTCATCACCATGGTGCCGGCCGGCAGCCTGGGCGTGATCTCGGCGGCGATCTTGCCGATCAGGGTATCCGGCACCGCCAGAATCACCACCTTGACGTTGTCGAGCGCGACTTCGGTGCTCACGCATTCGACGCCAACTTCATCTTTCAGCCGCTGCTGCCCGACCTGGCTAACCTCCACGTGCGCCACCTGATAATCGGACTTCTTCAGATTCCTGGCCAGGCGCACGCCCATTTTTCCGCCGGCGCCGAACAGGGCAATTTTCTCTTTCATCATTTCTCTCCGTTTTATTTCAGGTTCATTCCGGCAATCGGCTTGCTGCTACTGCTTGCTGCCCGCCGATTGCCGGCTACAGATTTCAACTTCTCATCCACTCATTCAGCGATGACCTTGCCGCGCATCTGCTGAGCCAGCTCGTTCTCCTGACGCGCACCGGCGCCAATGGCAAAGATCACCACCGAGGACACCAGCATCAGCGCGCCGACCACAAACATCGGCATCTGATACGAGCCGGTCGCATCCTTGATGGCGCCGGTGACGAACGGCGCAATAAAGCCGGCGGCGTTGCCGATCGTATTGATCAGGGCAATACCGGCGGCGGCCGCCGCGCCGGACAGGAAACGCGAAGGAATCGACCAGAAGGTCGGCAAGGCGGAAAAGATCGAGCAGGCCGTCACGGTGATGGCCGCCACCGTTGCCGCCGGCGAATTCATGTACAGCGCCAGCGGAATACTGAGCGCCCCCAGCAGCGCCGGGGCGCCGACGTGCCAGCTGCGTACGCCGCGAGCGGTGGCATCACGACTCCACAAGAACAGTGCGATGGCCGCCGGCAGATACGGAATGGCGGTAATCAGGCCCTTCTGGAACACATTGAATTTGGTGCCGAACTGGCCTTCGAAGCCGCCGATGATGGTCGGCAAGAAGAACGCCAGGGCATACAAGCCATATATCAGACCGAAGTAGACCACCGACAGCAGCCAGACGCGGCTGTTCTTCAGGGCTGCTGCGGCGGCAGTGACGCTGTGCGCGGCAGCGTGGCCGGCCTGTTTTTCCTTGTGTTCTGCAGTCAGCTCGGCAGTCAGCCAGTTGCGCTCGGCCGGCGTCAGCCATTTGGCGTCGGCCGGACTGTCCGCCAGATAGAACCAGGCAATCACGCCCACCACGATGGCCGGCAAGGCGACGCCGGCGAACATCACGCGCCAGCCTTCCAGACCGAAAGTGCCATGCGCTTCGATCAGCAAGGCGGCCACCGGTGCGCCGATCACGATGGTCAGCGGCTGCGCCAGATAGAACAGTGCGAGGATGTGGCTGCGATGACGCGCCGGCACCCACATGCTGAGATACAGGATCGCGCCCGGGAAGAAGCCGGCTTCGGCCACGCCCAGCAGAAAGCGCAGCACATACAGGCCTTCCACATTGCTGACCCAGGTAAACAGCAGCGCGACGATGCCCCAGGTGACCATGATGCGGGCCAGCCAGCGGCGTGCGCCGTATTTGTGAAGTGCCAGATTGCTGGGAATTTCCAGCAGCACGTAGCCGATGAAGAACACGCCGGCGGCAAAGCCGAACTGCGCGGCGGTCAGACCGAGGTCTTTGCTCATGCCGTTGGGGCCGGCGAATGAGATCGCAGTGCGATCCAGAAAATTGATAAAGAACATCAATGCCACGAAGGGCACCAGACGAAACGCGACCTTTCTGATGGCCGATTTTTCTACGGCGCTGACTTTTGTCTCCACTTTTGTCTCCTGAGTCGATTGGATAAGGCTCTTGCCTATTCAACAACAGCCTCTTTTTTTATGCCGTCGGCTTTGCAAGCTCTTGTCGGCTGATCGGGTGCTACGCCGGCTTGGCGCCGGACTGGTTTTGAGGACTTTGCTCATCCTCTATCGTTGTGAGCCAGCAAGGAAAGCCGCGTGAAAAGCAGCCGAACACCTAACTGGTATAATCACTATACCATTAAGATAAGAGATAACACCACTAGCAGCCGGGATTTAGTTTTGATCGGAATCACAGCCTGCCCGATCTGAAAATTTCCAAATGGCAATGATCATTGCGCTGTCGATGGGCCGTCGGCCGGACGTGTTCTGCTGTGCTCAAGGGCGCAATGAAAGCCGATAGGAGGGGATCGCGCTCGCCATTTGGATGGTTCACAGGGAACCCACACAAAGACGCTCTCTTCCGCCCGCCCCTGAGAACGAAGGCAGCCATGCTGAATCGCCTACAAAGGGAATGGCGGCCGTCCTATACCTCTCTGTGCGCGGAGCACCGATACTTAGGCCTCCTGCAACGCGGAGCATTGCTGCTGCGTCTGCCCGGCGATGCCGCCTTCCACCGATCTCACCACTCATAGAAAGCCGATGCGCGCTCTGGTATTCAATTCCGGCCACGACGTACGGGTAGAGCATTTGCCCAAGCCGATCATCGATGAAGACGACGACATCGTGGTTCAGGTATCGGCGGCAGGCCTGGGCGGCGCCGATCTGCACATCTATCGCGGACAGATTCCCGGGATTCGCGAGCGCGATATTCTCGGGCGTGAATTCGTCGGCACGGTCGCTGCGGCCGGCCAGGCCGTGAAGGAGCTCAAGGAAGGCGATCGCGTGGTGGTCCCTTCGGTGGTGGCCTGCGGCATCTGCTTCTTTTGCCAGCGCCGGCAATTCGCCGCCTGCGAACGCAGCAATCTGGATCGCGGCACGCTGATGAATGAAAAGATCATCCGCTCCGGCGCCGCCTTTTTCGGTTACGGTCATTTTCATGGCGGCCTGCCCGGCGGTCAGGCCGAATTCGTGCGGGTGCCCGCAGCCAATGTCGGTCCCGTAAAAATCCCCGAAGGCATGTGCGACGATCAGGCCATCTTTCTGTGCGACGTGCTGCCGACCGCTTATCAGGCGGTGCTCAATTGCGAGATCGAACGCGGTGATTCACTGGCCATTTTCGGCGCCGGTCCGGTCGGCCAGATGGCGGCCGCCTGCGCCCGCATGCTGGGGGTGGAACGCATCTACATCTGCGACCGCCATGATCATCTGCTGCGTTTTGCGGCGGAACACTACGACGCCATCCCGATCAATTTCAACGCCGTCAATCCCGAGCAATTCATCATCGAGCACACCGGTTTTCGCGGCGCCGATTGCGTGATCGACGCGGTCGGTTTCGAGGCCGAGGGCAGTCCGCTGGAAAGCGCCATGGCCACCGTCAAACTGGCCGGCGGCAGCGGCAAGGCGCTCAGACGCGCCATCGCCAGCGTGCGTCGCGGCGGCCGCATCAGCGTGGCCGGCAGCTACTCGGGCATGCTGCACGGCTTCATGTTCGGCTCGGTGTTTGAAAAGAATGTCACCATCAAGGCCGGCCGCACACACGTGCAGCGTTATGTCAGAGAATTGATGACGTATGTGCAGGAGGGAAAGCTGCAGCCGGAACAGCTGGTGTCGCATCACTTTTCACTGGAAGACGGGCCGCAGGCCTACAAGCTGTATCACAATCATCTGGAAGAATGCCGCAAGATCGTGCTGGTGCCCGGCTTGATGCAATGACTCGCGACGGGCCTGAGGACATAGGCCCGCGCATCTGAACACTCGACAGAATAAGAATGGAGGTTTACGTGCGCGATATGCATGGCCGTTTGCGATTACCCTTACGAATCCTGCTGTGGGCCAGCGTCGCCCTGCTCGGCTTGCTGCTGGCGCTGAGTCTGTTCATCACGCTGTTCGACTGGAACCACCTGCGCCCCTGGTTCAACCGCCAGAGCTCGGCGCTGCTGCAACGAGACATCCGCATCGACGGCGACATGCAGCTGTCGCTGACGCGCGGCCCCGCTAGCGAATCTGCCGCCACCCGATATCTGCCGCGCCTGCGCCTGACCGCGCGCGATGTGTTCATCGGCAATACCGGGTGGAGCCATTCCGGGCCTTTTCTGGCGCGCGCCGCTTTCGTCGATCTGTCCTTCGCGCCGCTGTCGCTGCTGCACAAGCATTGGCTGATCACCGATCTGAAGGTACAGCAGGCGCAGATCACCATGGAGCGCTCAGCAGACCGCCGCAAGAACTGGCGTTTCAGCGATCGCAAATATCCGCTGTGGAGCTTCGATATCCAGCGCCTGGAATTCGACCGCGCGCAAATCCGCTACGTCGACGGCGTGCTCGATGCCGATCTGCGGGCCGACACCACACCGCTCTCCAACGCGCCGGGCGCCGTCAGCAAAAACGATACGCCGGAATTCGCGGTGAAATTCGATCTGTCCGGCAGTTATCGCGGCGGCGCAGTCAGCGGCAAAGGTGAGGCCGGCCAGTTGCTGGATCTGCTCAATGAGCAGGCGCTCTACCCGGTGCGCGCAACGGGCACGGTCGGCAAAGCCCGTGCCTCGGTCGACGGCATGCTGACCAATCCGCATCGGCTGATCTCGCTCAATCTCAAACTGACGCTGGCCGGCGATAGTCTGGCCGATCTCTATCCGATCACCGACGTGCTGTTGCCGGCCACCGGCGCATTCGACACCAGCGGCCAGCTCAGCGCCACCCGCATCGATGAGGATGGCAAGTATTGGGATTGGCATTACCGCACATTCGCGGGACGCATAGGCCAGAGCGATATCGCCGGCGATGCCCGCTATCTGCAACGCGCACCACGCCCCATGCTGGAGGCCACGATTCATTCAGAACGGCTGCTGCTGAACGACCTGGCGCCCAGCGTGGGCGCGGGACAGCAAGCGGGAAAATCCGGCAAGACCGGCGCAAACCAGAAGGACGGCCCGGCAAAACGCGGCGACGACAAGGCGCTGCCGGGCAAGCAGTTCAATCCTGAAAAATGGGGCGCGCTGGATGCCGACGTGAAGTTCACCGCGAAGAAAATCGAAAGACCGCGCTCCTTCCCGCTGCAAGACATCAGCACCGGGATTCGCCTGCAAGACAAGGTGCTTACGCTGGCGCCGCTGAAATTCGCTATGGCGGATGGTGCGGTGACCGGCAATCTGGCGCTCGACGGGCGCAAGCCCGAGATACAGGCGCAACTGAAACTGGCCGCGCGTCATCTGCAAATTCGCAAGTTGTTTCCGACGCTGGAATCGATGCAGGCCAGCTTCGGCGAGGTGAACGGCGATGCGGCGCTGAGCGGCAGCGGCAATTCGGTGGCGCGCATGCTCGCCACCGCGAACGGCGACATCAGCGCCGTCATCAGCCAGGGTTCGATCAGCAAATTCATTCTGGAGGCCGCCGGCCTCAACGTGGCCGACGCCATCTTCGCCAAGATGTTCGACGACAAGCAGGTGCACCTGAACTGCGCGATCAGCGATTTCAAGGTCGAGCATGGACGAGCTGACATTCGCCGCTTCATGATGGATACCGACGATGCGGTGGTGGAAGTCAGCGGCCATATCGATCTGGCCAGGGAATTGCTCGATCTGGAGGTGCATCCGCAAACCAGAGGCGTGCGACTGCTCTCGCTACGCACGCCGCTGTATGCGCGCGGCAGCTTCAGCCATCCGGATATCGGCGCACACAAAGGGCCGCTGATCGCCAAGGCCGGCGCAGCGGCGGCGCTGGCGCTGGTGGCGCCGGTGGCGGCGGTGATTCCGCTGATCAATATGGGCACGAGCCAAGCCAGCGATTGCCCGGCCATTCTGGCGCGGGCGCAAGCCGTTCGCGCCGCGCCCGGCAACGCCAGGGCGGTGCCGGATTAGCCGACGGTCTGCGCTTTGATGCTCAAGCCAGTATTTCCGCGATCACCGCCTGACACACGGGGCTGTCGGCATCGGCCAGCGGCCACAGCACCGTGTAGTGATGGGTCGCGGGCACGACATGGTGCGCCACGACTTGCGGCCAGCAATTGGCGATCACGGCAGCCTGAATGTGGAACTGCCCGGTTTCATGCTCGCCGATGATGGTGTGCACACGGGTGCCTGATGGCCCCGCCATCAGCACCGGGCTCAGTTGCTCGGCGCGCCGGGTATCGAGCGTCAGGGCCTTGTTCAGCGAGGTAGGAATCAGCGGCAACAGATCGAACAGACCGCTGATGGCGAACACCGCCTTTAGCGCTTGCGGGTTCGAAGCAGCCGCATTGTCGGCAGCAAGGTCGGCCGCGACATACGCGGCCAAATGACCGCCGGCCGAATGCCCCATCAGCGAGATGCGGCCGGTATCGATGCCGAGTTGCGAGGCCATGCCTTTGATGTGCCTGAGCATGGCGTGTACTTCCGCAGTCATCTGTTCGATGCCGGCTTGCGGCGCCAGCGAATAATTCATGACGGCGACGCTGATGCCGGCGCGCACATAGGGCGCGGCGATGAAGCCGATGTCGCTCTTGTCGCCGCCCTGCCAGTAGCCGCCGTGAATGAACACCAGCAAGGGACGATCGGCGCCGGCGGCGCGGTAGACATCGAAGGTCTGCAAAGGCTGCGCACCGTAGGCGATATGCGCATCGCTGAGCATGGATGGCGCGATTTCGGCGCTGGCCTTCTGCCAGGCCTGCAAGACCTCAGGGAAATCAGGGAAGGCAGCCTTCAGGTTATAGCCGGCTTCGCAATCCTGCTCGGCGCAGATGACGCGCAATTGCGTGGTTTCAATCTTCGATGTGCTCTGATGCATAAACTGTCCTGTGCGGCCTCGCGGCCATTGATCTGTTCGTGGATGGGGCGATGTGCAATCCCGCAAGCAAGCCTAGACGCTCAGATAACGATCCCACAAATCGGGCTGTGCCGATAATTGCGCGGAGTCGCCCTGCCACACCACCTTGCCCTTTTCGAGAATGGTGTGACGGTCGGCAAAACCGATCAGGCGCTTGATGTATTTGTCGATCACGATGATGGTCAGGCCATACTCGCGCAGCGCCTTCAGGCACGACCAGATTTCCTCGCGCACCAGCGGCGCCAGTCCTTCGGTGGCTTCGTCGAGAATCAGCAGATGCGGATTGGTCATCAGCGCCCGGCCGATCGCCAGCATCTGCTGCTCGCCGCCGGAAAGCTGGCCGCCGCCGTTGCTGCGGCGCTCCCTGAGGCGCGGAAATTGCAGATAGATCTTCTCCAGCGTCCAGGGATTGTCGCGACCGTTGCGGCGCGCAGCGAAGGCCGAAAGATTTTCTTCCACGCTCAGATTCTTGAAAATCTGCCGTCCCTCCGGAACGATGGCGATGCCGCGTCGCGCGATGTGGTCGGCGCTGTGGGCGTGAATCGGCTGGCCGCGAAACCGCACTTCGCCGCCGGTCGGACGATTCAAACCCAGGATCGTGCGCAAGGTGGTGGTCTTGCCCATGCCGTTGCGACCGAGCAGCGTCACCACTTCGCCTTCATTGACCTGCATGTCGATGCCGAACAGCACCTGACTGGAACCGTAGCCGCCGGTCAGGCCGGCCACCTCTAGCAATTTGCTCATGGCACTTCCTCGCTGTGCGCCGTCTTGCTCCCGGCGCTTTCGTGTCGGCCTTCATGCCGGCTTTCATGTTCGCTTTCGTCTTCGCCCAGATAGGCCAGCCTGACCTCGGCATTGGCGCGAATTTCATCCACGCTGCCGGTCGCCAGCACCGCGCCCTGGACCAGCACCGTGATGCGATCGGCCAGTGCGAACACGGCATCCATGTCGTGCTCCACCAGCACCACCGTCAGCTCCTTCTTGAGCGACTGAATCAGTTCAATCATCTCGCCCGACTCTTCATGCCCCATGCCGGCCATGGGCTCATCCATCAGCAACACGCGCGGCTTGCAGGCAATCGCCAGACCGACGTCGAGACGCCGGCGCGCGCCGTGCGACAACTGCGAGGACAACTGATGCGCAGACTTTTCCAGGCCGACGCGTCGCGCCACCGCCAGCGCTGCGTCTTTGGCCGCCTGATCCCGCGCGCTGCTGCGGAAGAAACCGAAACCGGCGTGTTGCTGACGCTGCACCGCGACCTGCAGATTCTGCAGCACGCTCAGTTCGTCGAACACGCTGGTGATCTGGAACGAACGCGTCAGGCCGGCGCTCACGCGCGCCTGTTCTGCGCGCTCATGCATGGCTTCGCCGAACAGGAAGATCTCGCCGGCATCCGCCGCCAAAGCGCCCGACAGCAGCGACAGCAAAGTGGTCTTGCCGGCGCCGTTGGGGCCGATGATGGCGTGGACATGTCCCGCCTGGATCGCCAGTTGTACATCGCGCGTGGCATAGAGACCGCCATAACTTTTCTTCAGTCCCTTTACCGTCAACGCGGATGCAGACGCTGGCAACGATATCTCATGCGCCATGTTGTTCCCCCTGCTTCAAGGACTTGCCGATGCTCATCAGCGAACTGACACCGCGCGGCGCTACCATCACCACCAGCAGCAAGATCAGTCCGACGTAGATTTGCCAGTATTCAAAATGGGTGGACAGCATTTCTTCCAGCAGCAGGAACACCGCCGCGCCCAGAATGCCGCCGTAGAAATAACCGACGCCGCCCAGCGCCACCATCACCAGCAGAATGCCCGACTGCGACCAGTGCAGCAGCTTGGGACTGGCGAACAGATTGTTCATGCCGATCAGACTGCCGGCGATGCCGGCAATCACCGCCGCAATCACGAAAGCCGCCAGCTTGTAACGCAAGGTCGGATAGCCGATGGCCTGCGCGCGTCGTTCGTTCTCGCGCATGGCATTGAGCGCCAGGCCGAAGCGCGATTGCAGCAAGCACGCCAGCAATACATGCACCGCCAGCAACCAGGCCAGCACAAGCCAGTAGAAACCGTTGTCGCCGCTGATGTCGAGACCGAAACCGATGCCCGGACGGCCATTGATCTGCAGTCCGTCATCGCCGCCGTAGTAGCGCAGGCCGACGAAAAAGTAATAGAACAATTGCGCCAGCGCCATCGTGATCATGATGAAGTAGACCGCGCGCGTACGCAGGGCGATGATGCCGATGCCCAGCCCGGCCAGTGCGCTGACCAGCGCTGCGATCAGCCAGATCAGCCAGGCGCTGGTGATGCCGTGAAAACTGGCGATCCCTGTGACATAGGCGCCCAGACCGAAGAACACCGCATGACCGAAGCTGACCATGCCGCCGTAGCCGAGAATGAAATTCAGACTCGACGCGACCATCGCGAAAATCAGGATGCGTGTGAGAACGCCGATGTAGTAATCCAGCCCGGCGGCCTGCGCCAGCACCGGCAACAAGATCGCCAGCACCACAAGTAACAGCAAAAACAGACGTTGCATGAAAATCCTCAGGAACGAGCGGGAAACAAACCGCTGGGACGCCAGAACAGCACCGCGATCATGACCAGATAAATCATCATCGAGCCCAGCGCCGGTCCGACTGAAGCGGCGGCATCGGCGCTGAGAAACAGCGAGAACAGCGGCGGCAGCAAGCCACGGCCCAGGGTATCGACCACGCCCACGATCAGGGCGCCGATGGCCGCGCCCGGCACCGAGCCGATGCCGCCGATCACCACCACCACGAAGGCAAGAATCAGTACGTCGTCGCCCATGCCGGCCTGCACTGCCACCAGCGGTCCGAGCATGATGCCGGCCAGTGCCGCCAGCACCAGGCCGAAGCTGAACACCAGCCGGAACAACAGGCGGATGTTGATGCCCATGGCGGTGACCATTTCCAGATTGTTGGAGCCGGCGCGCACCCACATGCCGAGCCGGGTGCGGTTGATCAGAAAATACAGAGCGATGGCAACTGCAATGCCGACCGCCATCACCAGCAAACGGAAACTGGAGTACGGCAGACCGAACAGCATGACCGGGCCGGCGAACGCCGCCGGCATGTTCAGCGGCAGCGGTTGCGGGCCCCAGATCATGCGTACGCCATCATTGAAAATCAGGATGAGGGCGAAGGTGGCCAGCACGTGCACCATGTGATCCTTCTTGTACAGCCGGCGAAACACCAGCCATTCAAGCAGAAAGCCGAGCGCCGCCGTGGCCGGCAGCGCGCCCAGCAAACCCAGCCAGAAGGAACCGGTAACGCCGGCGATGCAGGCCGCCAGATAAGCGCCGATCATGAAGAAGCTGCCGTGCGCCAGATTGACGAAATTCATCACGCCGAAGATCAGCGTCAATCCCGAGGCGATCAGGAACAGCATGACGCCGAACTGCAGGCTGTTGAGCACCTGCTCAAAAATCAGATTGGCCAAGATCGTCCCTTATTGCATCTTGCATTCGCCGACATAGGCGTCGACGTGATCGGTCAGCAGCGTCTGCGTCATGTTGTTGACGTATTTGCCGTCGGCGCCCTTGGTGACCACACGCGCATATTGATTCTGGATCGGATAATGATTGGCCGCGAACCTGAAGCCGCCCCGTACCGACTTGAAGTTGGCAGCCTTGATGGCGGCGATCAGGGCTTCCCGGTTTTCCACCTTGCCGCCGACCGCTTTGACGGCGCTGTCGATCAGCATCGCTGCATCGTAGGCCTGGGAGGCATACATCGACGGCTGATGACCGTATTCCTTGACGAAGGCGCTGACGAAGGCGCGGTTTTGCTCGTTCGGCAAATCGGACGACCATTGTCCGGTGTTGGCGACGCCGGCGATCAGATCGCCGTTGGACAGCATTTGCTGGTCGGCATCGTAAGCCGGCATCACGCGCACGATCTTGGGATCCATGCCGGCCGCCGAGTATTGCTTGACGAAGTTCACGCCCATGCCGCCCGGCAGGAAGAAGTACAGGGCGTCGATATTGGCGGCGCGCAGTTGTGCAATCTCGGTGGCGAAGTCGAGCTGGCCCAGTTTGGGGAACAGCTCCAGTGCAGGTTCTTTTTTCAGGAAGCGCTTGAAGCCCGCTGAAGCATCCTTGCCGGCCGGATAGTTGGGCGCGATGATCGCCACGCGCTTGTAGCCCTTGTCGGCCATCAGCTTGCCGGCGGCTTCGTGGGTGGCATCGTTCTGATAACTGGCGCTGAAGAAATACGGCGAACAGCCGGCGCCGGCGAATTGCGCCGGCGCGGCATTGGCGCTGATCACCACGGTCTTGCTGGCGAAGGCGGCCGGCGCCACCGCCAGCAGAATGTTGGAATAGACGAAGCCGGTCAGAATGTCGACCTTCTCGCGCTTGAGCAAACGATCCGCGCCCTGCTTGGCGGCGTCAGGGCTGAACTGGTCATCCACGGTGATCACCTCGGCGCGCACGCCGCCCAGTTTTCCACCCAGTGTTTTCAGGGCCAGCGTGAAGCCATCGCGCTCATCGACGCCAGGTGCACTTGCCGGGCCGCTCAAGGTGGTCAGGAAACCGATCTTGACGACATCCGCCGCCTGCGCGCTCATTGCCATCGTCAGCAAAGCCGCGCCCGCTATTGTTGTTATTCGATTCATGCCAAAACTCCTGAAAGTGAATGGAAATTGCGTGGAGAAAAATGAGGATGGCGATGCAGATCAACACCGCCATGTGCGGCTGTTGATAGCCGGCGCTCACTTCTGAATTCAAGTCCGGCCATCGGCCTTCGATAAAAAAGCATCGGCAAAAAAATCGGCATCGGCCAGACCGCAGCGGGCAGTGAAATCCCGACGCGCCGATTCGACCACGACCGGCGCACCGCAGGCATACACCTGATAGCGCCGCAGATCCGGCAGATCCTGCATGACGGCCAGATGCACAAAGCCGGTACGTCCGGACCAGGCGCAAGCCGGCGTGCCGGCCTCATCCTGCTGATCTGACTGAGCATGCTTGCCGGCCGGGATATCGGGCTCGGACAAGACCGGCACATATTCAAACCAGGGAAAGCGCGCAGCCCACTCGCGACACAAAACATCCATGTACAGATCGGCCTGTCTGCGCCCGCCCCAATACAGCCGCATCGGCCTGCTGATGTTGTTGGCGATGGCCTCTTCTACCAGCGCCTTGATCGGAGCAAATCCCGTGCCACTGGCCAGCAGCACCAGGGGGGCATCGCCCTCGCGCAGATAGAAGCTGCCGCCCGGCCCTTCCAGCTGCAGCATGTCGCCGGCCTGCATGCCATTGAAGACACGGTCGGTAAACAAGCCGCCCGGCAGATGACGAACATGCAACTCGATCGTATGCAAACCGGCGCTGGCCGCCGCCGGCGTCGCCATCGAATAGCTGCGGCGCTGGCCATCGTCCAGCAGCACGTCCACGTATTGCCCGGCCTGATAGACGAAGGTCTCGGCGCCGGAATCGGCCTCGGCCTGGCAGTGCAGCTCCAGCACGGCGACATCCGGCGCCGCGCGCGTGATGCCGGCAATCCGCGCGTGCAATTTGCGCACCACGGGTGCGCTCTCGTTCTGCGCCTGCGCCGCCATCCCGACTTCCACCCGCCCGGCCACCACCCGCACCGGGAAACTGCGCACCGCCTCGGTCACCGGCGCACAGCGCGCGGCGCCGCTGCGGATATCGAACAGGCCCTGATGCAAGGGACATTCGACACAGCCGTCTTCGACATAGCCGTCGGACAATCTGGCATTGCCGTGTGTGCACAGATCCTTCAGTGCAAACAATTCCTCGCCGATGCGAAATACCGCCACCGGCTGGCCGCCGGCCATGGCGGGTGCCACTTCGCCGTCGGCAAAATCGCCGGCGTCGCCGACATCAAACCAATCGCTCATCGCTGCATCCTCAGATCGGTGTCGCCAGCAGCGTCTGCACGCGCAGCGTGTCGTAGATCACCCGGCGGCTGGCATAGCGCCAACCGGCGGCGGTCTTCACGACCCGATCCATATAGCGGCCGGCCTGATAGACGAAGGATTCGCCGTTCTGCAAGGTCTGGATCACCACGTAGCTGGATTCGGCTTCCACCGTTTCGGCATCCACTTCCTTGAAGATCAGCCCCGAGGTCATGTGCCGGTAGGTATGCTCTTCATAGATATTGGCGTGACGCAGCGACAGCACGCGGTCGCGCAGCATCTTCTTGCTGTCGCAATAAATGATTCCGATCGGCAGGCCGGCGTCGACGTTTTCGCGCGGGACGATTTCGTACAGGCAGTCGTCGGTGAAGAACTCCGGCCAGTCTTCCAGGCGATCGTTGTCGAGCGCGTGGATATAGCTTTCCTGCAGTTGGTGGAGTTCAAACCACAATGTCATTTTTTCCATCTCGTGTGCCTCGTTATGCTTTTTCAATGCGCTCGAAGCCCATCAGCTTCTGGTAACCGAGCCAGAACTTGCGGATCAGGCTCTCGGTGATCAGCGTGTCTTCCTGGTCCGGCTTGTCGCGCGACATGTCCATCACCGAGCAGTCATTCGGATCGCGCGCGGTGCCGCGCTGCACCAGCTCGGTCGCCTCGGTATCTTCCATCGAGATATAGCCGGCCGGCCCCACCAGATTGGCTTGCTTGATGCGCAAGGCACGCAGCTCCGGAGTGTCGTCGGCGTAACCGAAGAAGTGGAAAATCAGTTCGAAGTTGCCCGGCCCCTTCGGCAGCAACTGACGCGCCACCAGGGTGTTGTGGATCTGCTGCACCACCAGTTGCGGAAAGATCGGCTGGATGTGGTTGGTGGTCATCTCTTCGTATTCCTTGATCTGGCCCAGCACGGAAGGATCTTCCAGCGCGAAGCCTTCATCGAAGGAGCGGATCGCCTGCTCTTTGTAGGCGTCCGAAGTTTCGGCCTCGTTCTTGGTGGCGGTGATGATGCTGTGCAGACCGTGATGCTTGTCGGCGATGGAGCGCGCCTTCATGCCCACGCGGAAGATATTGAAGGTGGTATGGAACAGGTGCAGCAGACTGGCGTGATAGGGATCTTTCACATTTTCCAGATACAGCTTCCAGTTCGACTTGGAATACTGGCGCGTGCAACCCAGGTAGACGATGGGCTTGTGGAAGATGCGGTCGATCCAGGGCCGCATTTCGGCGCCGATGTAATCGGCCAGCGGTTCCACCGTGGCGCTGAAGCTGGCGAACACCAGGCCGCGATAGCTTTCCACGCGCAGCTGGCGCAAGCCGTGACATTTGGGATCGAAGTCCTTGGCCATGCCGGCGGCGCCCTTCTGACCGCGACGGAACGGCACGCCCAGCAGATTGCCGCGGGTGTCGAAGCTCCATTGGTGATAGGCGCAGCTATGCGAGGTGGCGTTACCGCGCGGTGTGCGGCAAACGATGGCGCCGCGGTGTGCGCATTTGTTGACCCAGGCCGCCAGCGCGCCGTCTTCAGTGCGGGTGACAACCACCGGCGTATCGCCGACAAAGGTGCTTTTGAAGTCGCCGTTGTTCGGGATTTCCGCCTCAAGCGCCAGGAAGCTCCAGGTCTCGCCGCGATAGATGCGCTCCTGCTCAAGGTCATAGACTTCCTGCGAGCTGTACACCTTATAGGGAGTGCGCGAGCCGTCCGTGCGCGGGAACTGCAGCAAGGGCGCATAGCCTTCCTGCTCAAGCCGGGTAGTTGTGTGCATGAAGCTTTTCCTCATTCCTTGGTAAAGACCGGCCGATGCCTCGGCCAGCAGATACCTCATCATAGGGAAAGCGCCTGCGCGACAATATCCGCCGTTTGCAAGCTTGCAGGGCCGGGCTATCCGTTTCTTGCACGCACCATCACGTGCCGCGCCGCACCACTCCCGCTGCGCCTGGCAGCACGCCGCCATCGCACTGCGCCATACCCAATAGGTATGCAGGGCAGCACAAATGGTCTTGGACAAATGCCAAGTTTTCTTCCTATGATCGGGAAAATAAGCGCTAAATATCAGGAGACCGGGATGAATCTGTTCAGCAGCGAGAGCCTTGCGCACGCGGCAATGTCTGCGGCAACGCATGCAACAATACGCGGCAACAAGCACAGCGCGCATCCTTCCCAGATGCAACACCAGCCATCCTGCAAACGATGTTTGACCTTGTGTTCGCGCCATTGAAACAGCCATGCTGCAACGGCAGCTGATGCGCAGACACGGGCGCGCATACAGACTCGCTCCTGAGTTTTCACGCCGATGCGGGCACGAAAATTGCTGACGGCAGGCGCATCAATGCACCGCAATTGCTTCAAAACTTGACTTGAGTCAAACCAGCCACTTGACTTCATCCTGCATCCAAAAGCGCGTTCAAGCGAGCAGGCAAGTCCGCAACATTCCACTCTCTATCGTCCTCCCATCCCATTCGGCGGGACATCGTTAAGAGGTTAAACATGCAGAACCTAAGCCACTCATTAAGCCTGGCTCCGCTCTATCGACACCGTGTGTTTCAGTCGAGCAGAAAGGTGGATTGCCACGCTCAGGTCGCCAACGAGTTATCCGAGCATGATCTGTTCTGGAAGGGCGACGACGTTGATACCGTGCTGTTCAAGGCGGCGATCCAGCAGTTGCAGATCTTCATGTTGAAATACGGCGCCGAGGTGGTGGTGCGGCCGCGTCTGTTCGATGGTTTTGCGCTGGTCCACATGACCTTGAGCGGCACCGCCGAGATCGAGGCGGACGGACAAAAAGTGTGCATCCCGCAAGGCAAGACCGCCCTGATTGCACCAAAACGGAATTTGCGTCTGTGGTGGCAAGCCGGTTCGGAACAGTTGATCCTCAAGGTGCCGCTGGCGCTGTTCGATGAACTCAGCGCGCAGGGTCAGGCCGTGCATCCCGGCATTCCTTCTTTGTTCATGTTGCCGGAACGAGCGGTGCCGCACTGGGATCTGCTGGTGCAATCGCTGCTGCGCGTACTGGCGCTGCCGGGCGAGCACGAGGGCCACAGTGCGTGGATCAATCATTTCGAACGCGGCGCCGCGCAGTTTCTTCTATCGCAACTGACCAGCACTTACACTGCACCGCCGACTGCGGCCGGCCTGGCAGCGAATGAATCGGCTGAAAATCTGGTCGGCGCCGGCAAGCTGCAACGCCTGGACATGCTGGAGAAATACATCAAGACCCGACTGTGCGCGCCCTTGTCGCTGGCCGATCTGGCCAACGCCGCCGGTGTCAGCGTGCGTGCTCTGAATGGTCTGTGCCATCAGCATCACGGTGTGGCGCCCATGGACTTGCTGCGCAACATCCGCCTGGATGCGGTGCGCGAACGGCTGCTGACGCATCCCGGCGCCAACATCACCGATACTGCTTTCGAATTCGGTTTCGGCCACCTCGGCCGCTTCTCGGCCTACTATCGCGAACGCTTCGGCGAATTGCCGAAACAGACGCGCGTCGCTGCGCGCTGATTGTTCGGCTGCATCAACACCCTCTGCTTCGACATCCTTTGCCTCTTCCCTGAACACAGCTCGCCGGCACCATGCGGCGAGCCGTGTTGTGCCCGTTGTTGTGCGCGTGCTTTATAAGTCCCCCTCGGCATCCCCGTATCCGCCAGAAACGGATAAAGCCCGCAGCCCCATCTGCAAGCGCCGGATATTCCTTTCAGCGCCGCTCCACTAGCATCAGCTCAACTGGCGCTGCGCACAATTTGTATCGCGCAATAGCCGGCCGCCTGCAATCCGGCGACCTGCTGCCGCAACACTCCACCACCTATACGCGAAGGGCTGCGATGCATCATTATTTCCGCTCGCTTCAGTTCAAGATCAGACTGGCTTTCGGTCTGACCAGCCTGATCCTGTGCTGCATGGGCGTGTGCGCCATGGTGCTCATGCGCAGCCTGCAGGGCACGGCCGAGCGTGATCTGATCACGGTGCTGACCTGCAGCATAGTCGGCTTGACGCTAGTCGGGATTCTGATCGCGTGGATCGCCGCGCGTCATCTGGTGACGGTGGTGTGTGGCGGCTTGCATAGGCAGACCAACAAGTTTCGCGAGATGGCGTCCTTCCTCGATTTTTCCAAGCGCTCCGCCAGTCCGCGTCGCGATGAGTTCGGCCACTCGGCCAAGGCCTTCGACGGCTTTCTGCAGCGGGTGGAAGGCGCGGTGGTCAGCGTCATGCACTCCAGCGCATCGGTAAGCACCGCCACGCGCGAGATCGCCGCCGGCAATCTCGATCTGTCGATACGCACCGAGCAACAGGCCGCTGCGCTGGAGCAGACCGCGCACAGCATGCAAGCGCTGAGCGAGGCGATTCGCCACAATACCGACGATGCGCTGCGCGCCAATGCACTGGCGGACAGCGCCCACACGCTGGCGTTGTCAGGCAGCAAGGCGATGCAGAATATGAGCGAGACGATTGCCAGAATCGATCAAAGCTCAAAGAAGATTTCAGAGATCACGGCGCTGATCGACGGCATCGCGTTTCAGACCAACATCCTGGCGCTCAACGCAGCTGTCGAAGCGGCGCGCGCGGGCGCACAAGGTCGCGGCTTTGCGGTGGTGGCCAGCGAAGTCCGCAATCTTGCGCACCGCTCATCCACTGCAGCCAAGGAGATCCGCGGCCTGATCGATGCCTCGGCAGGTCTGGTGCAAGATGGCCAGCGCCAGGCGCATGAGGTCAGAAGCACGGTCGATCAGGCGCAGCAGTCGATCGGCGATGTCTCCGCCATCGTCAGTGCCATCAGCACAAGCTCGGTCGCACAGCGCCACGGCATTGAAAAAATTGCAGCCGCGATTGCCCAGATGGATCAAGGTACGCAGCAAAACGCGGCATTGGTAGAACAGGTTGCGGCGGCGGCGCAATCCCTGGAAGAACAGGCCGACCGACTGAACAAGACAGTCTCGGTGTTCAAGGTTTCCGACCTTCGCCTGCATCAGGCGGCGCACATTGCAGCGCCTCTTTTGATGAACTCCTGACGCGTTCCTGATGCGCACCTGATACCTATCTGATCCACTCACAATGTGATTCCGATGGGCATTCACAAGCCGTATTCCTCATCACGAAAAAGAACATGCGCGGGTCAGAAGTCAGCTCGCTGTCGCGTACAAAATCATGCAGGCCGCACAGAAACGAGCGCGCATTGCACCAGCATTTTCCGACCGAAAATCAAACGTAAAAAACGGATATTCCTGTGCCCGTAACGTGCAAGCGGCGGATATTTTTCACTTCCCGATTTCACTAAGATCGCTCCGACAAGTGATAAGGCCTTCAGCGCAAGCCTGATGGCAAGACTTAAAAATCCTTGGGCAACACCGCGCATCGGCAGCGATGCCAAACACGCGGCCGGTGCGATCTGCGGGCGCCAATTTTTTTGTACTTAACGGTACAAATCTGAATGCTGGCGGGCGTCGTCAAGAATCGACTTGGTAATTTCATTCAAATGGGGAAGATCATGAACAAATTAGTCTGCAGCACTTTTTTCTTGCTGGGCATCGCCTGCGCGCAACCGGTACTGGCGCAAAGCCAGGTGTCGATTTACGGCATCGTCGATACCGGCGTCGTCTATACCACCAATGCCAATGCCGCCGGCAACTCGGCACTGAAGATGCCGGGCCTGACCGCATCATTTCCTTCGCGCATCGGCTTCAAGGGCATCGAAGATCTGGGCGGCGGGCTGCAGGCGCTGTTTGTGCTGGAATCCGGTTTCGCGGTGGACAGCGGCGCGATGGGTCAGGGCAATCGCATTTTCGGGCGCCAGTCTTATGTCGGCCTGAAGAACAACTACGGCACCATCATGCTGGGCCGCCAGGTCAACATGACCTATCTGGTCGCAGCCAAATCGGACGTGATGGGTCCGAACATCTTCTCCATGAGCAGCATCGATGCGTATATCCCGAACGCCCGCAGCGATAATGCGATCGGCTACCTCGGCACTTTCTCCGGCCTTACCGTCGGCGCCACCTACAGTTTCGGCCGCGACACCTCCGCCACCGGCGGCGCCGGCGCAACCGGCTGTGCCGGCGAAGTGGCCGGCAATGCCAAGGCCTGCCGCCAGGTGACCGGCATGCTGGCTTACGACAGCCAGAGCTTCGGTGTATCAGGCTCCTACGACATCCTGTACGGCAATACCGGCGCCGCCAACGGGCTGACCAGCAGCGACAACACCGATCAGCGCATCACGCTGAACGGCTATGCGATGCTGGGCAACACCAAGATCGGCCTGGGCGTGATGGATCGCAAGACGCGCGCAGCGGCCGCAGTGAATACCGACTCCGATCTGTATTACATCGGTGCGTCGTATCCGATCAGCGTGGCGCTGGTGCTGGACGCACAAGTGGCGCGTCTGAACGTCAAGGGCAGCGTCAACAAGTCGACGCTGTCGGTGGCGCGTCTCACCTATAACCTCTCCAAGCGCACTGCGCTGTACACCTCCGTCGGCTACATGAAGAATGCAGGCACGGCAGCGATCGCTCTGGATGTAGGCGGCAGCGTCGGTGCCGGCATGAATCAGTTCGGCGTGATGACAGGCGTCCGCCACACCTTCTGATCGGAGCGGCGCATGCAGAGTGTTGCGGCCTGCGCCTCAACGCCGGCAGCATTGATTCCGCCGATCAGGATGATGGTGAACGCGGCCGGCGATTTCACGCACATATGCATCAAATCCCGCTGCACCGAATTTCAGCGCTACAAAATCAAAAGGCCCGGCATAACACCGGGCCTTTTTTTACGGTGAACACAATCGATCAGCCCGCCTCTGCGAACCCTGCATCACCAACCATATTTCATCGTCAGATAGACGCTGCGGCCATCGCCGTAGTAGCAACCGGTAGTGCCGAGGCAGGCCGCGACGTAGGTCTTGTTGAAAATATTGGAAGCGTTCAGCGCCATTCTCAGTCCCTTCAGTTGCGGGTTGAGCTTGCCGAAGTCGTAGCGCAAGGCGGCGTCGAACAAGGTTACGCCGGGCATGTGATAAACGTTGGCGTTATCGCCGAAATTCTCGCCCAGATAACGCGCCCCGACACCTGCGCCGAGACCGGCCAGGTCGGAGTTTTGCACTGTGTAATCAAGCCAGGCGCTGGCCTGATTGCGCGGCACGAAAGCCAGACGATTGCCGGTGATATTGACACCTGCGGAGGTCGGATTGGCCTTGGTGATCTTGCTGTCGGTATAGCCGTAGGAGGCAATCAGATCCAGTCCCTTCTGCAATTGCATCTTGCCTTCCAGTTCGAGACCGCGCACGCGCACTTCGCCGGTCTGCTCGTTGAAACTGGTGTTGAGCGGATCGGGTGTGGTGACGTTCTGCTGCGTCAGCTGATACGCCGAGAGCGTGACCATGGTCTTCGATCCGTCCGGCTGATATTTGAGGCCGGCTTCATATTGCTGGCCCTTGGTCGGTTTGAAAGCTTCCAGCGTGCGGCTGGTGCCGACCGTCGGCTGGAATGAAGTCGAATAGCTGACATAGGGCGTGATGCCGTTGTCGAAGCTGTAGAGCAGACCGAGGCGACCGGTGAAGGCGCTGTCGCTTTGCTTGACCGAGCTGCGCGCGGCAGAGGTCACAGTGCGGGTGCTGGTGTCGGCCCAGTCGTAACGGCCACCGGCGACCAGGGTCCAGCGCTCCAGCCTGATCTGGTCTTGCACGTAGGCGCCGAGCTGATCGCGATCCTGTTCGATGTGCGTGGCGACAGGCGGCACCGCGCCGCTGTAGGTGCCGTAGACCGGAGCATAAGCGTTGAAGACGCCGCTCAGCAGACTGAGCGTGGTTTCGTCGTAGACAGTGCGTTCCGATGAGTAATCGACGCCGACCAGCAAAGTGTGGCGCGTGGCGCCAGCGTTGAATTTGCCTTGCAGCTGATTGTCGACGGTGAACAGACGCGATTTCTCCGGGAAGGCCCAGGCGTAGCGCCCGAGATTGGCCGGATCGCAGGCGGCGGTACGGCAATACACCTGCACGCGCCTGGTGTCGGCATCGACTTCGCCGTAACGCAGATTCTGGCGCAGGCTCCAGTTGTCGTTCAGATTATGCTCAAGCTCGTAGCCGAGAAAATACTGTTCGTTGGTAAAGCGATCGAAGTTCGGTTCGCCGGCAAAGCTGCTGCGATCAAGCGCGGCGTAACGGCTGGTATACAGCGTGCCGTTGGCTGTCAGCACCGGCGCACCGCCGCCCCCTTTGGAATCGATTTTCTGATACTGCGCCAGCAGGGTCAGTCTGGTATCGGCATTCGGACGCCAGGTCAGCGATGGCGCGATGTACGTCTTTTCTTCACTCACGTAATCGTAGGCGGTGTCGCTCTTGCGGCCGAGGGCGACGAAGCGATAACTCAGTTCGCCTGCTTCATCGATCTTGCCGCCCAGATCGATGCCGATCTGCTTGCGGTTATAGCTGCCGTATTGCAGTTCCACTTCACGCACGGTGTCGGTGGTCGGACGCTTGCTCACCATATTCACCAGACCACCCGGATTGGCTTGCCCATACAGCAGCGAGCTCGGGCCCTTCAGCACTTCAACCCGCTCCAGGCCAAAAGGCTCGATGCGCGGCTGGGAGTAGCCGCGCGCGCCAAATGGTAAACGCAGACCATCCAGATAACGGCCGGGCACGAAGCCGCGCACTGTCAGCCAGTCGTAGCGCAAGTCGGTATTGCCGTATTGCGCGACCACGCCGGGTGTGTAACGCAGACCTTCGGCGATGCTTTCCACCCCTTGCGCATCCATCTGGTCGCGCGTGATGACCGAGATCGCTTGCGGCGTTTCCTTCAGCGCGGTATCGGTCTTGGTGCCGACGCGGCTGACGCGCGCGACGTTGCCGGCCACGGGCGACAGGCCGGTTTCGGCGTCGGCGTTGTCCTTGACGGTAATCGTCGGCAACTGACTCGATGCAGCGGCCGCATCGCCGGCAGCAGTTGTTGCTGCTCGCACCGCGTATTCGCCACCGGCCAGGCGTACGGCCGTCATGCCGCTGCCGACCAGCAGTGCAGTGAGGCCGGCATCCACGGTATAGCTGCCATTGAGTTCTGGCGCACGCAAGCCGCGCAATGCGGCGGCATCATAGGTCAGGGTGATACGGGCTTCGCGCGCAAAGCGGTCGAGCGCAGCATCCAGTGATCCTGCTGCAATACGAAAATTATGCGCTGCCGCGCCGGTGTTGCCGGAGGTCTGCGCCAACGCGGATTGCGCCATAGGCAGGCCGAATGCCAGCAACAGCATGGCGCCGCCGACTGCGTGCGCCAGCGGACGCTTGAGAGGAAGTTGAGAGGCGACGACTGGAACGACCGGAGCAGTTGAACGCTGCAGATGAAAACGCAGTGGATTTCGGATAGACATGGGCTTTTCGATGAGTTGAGCTACAAGTTAAGGTTTCCTAACTTGTATGCCGCAGCAGTTCGCCAATCCCCTCACTTATTTTCAAAATTCTTTTCGCCATTGCCCGCTGCCGATTTCCTTAATCAGACCGGCTGTCGCGGAATGATCGTCACCCAATAGCGTGTGCGGTACAGGGCGGCAACAGCTTGGGTGGCCAGCAAGACTTCCAGTGTGCGATCGGTATCCTGCAGTTGGAAGATGCCGGACACGGGCAAGCCGGCAACCGCGGGATCGCATCTCAGCAAGCCGGGACGATAGCGCGACAATTCGGCCACAAAATGATCCATGCGCATCTCGCGCGCGGCGATCAGGCCTTCGGTCCATGCGACCGGATCGAAGTCGGCCGCATCGGCTTTCCAGATAGCCGTGCGCGACATGTAATAACTGTCGCCGGCCCTCGCCAGCACTGTGCCGGATGCCTCGCGGCTGCTGAGTTCGACCGCGTGCTCCAATACCGTCAGGCGGGTCTGTGCTGCGTCCTTGCGCACCATGAATTTGGTGCCCTTGGCCAGCATCATGCCGTCGCTGGTGTCGACCATAAACGGCCGCAACTTCGGTGAAAGCTCATCGCGGCCGGTGGTCACCAGAATTTCGCCGCGCCGGACTTCAATCATCCGGCGGCCGGCTTCGTAGCGCACATTGATGGCGGTGTCGGTATTGAGTACCAGCTCGGTGCCGTCATTGAGTTGCACCGTCTGCCGGCGACCGATGCCGGTGCTGTAGTCTGCCGTCACCATTTGCATCCAGGCGCTATCCCGGCCGGCGTAGATGCCGGTGCCGACCAATGTACCTGTCAGTATCAATTTGATGGCGGTACGCCTGCCTTTGCGCTGTGCCGCGTTTTGGGCGCTGGTCGCCAGCACCTGTCCCGCCATCTGCGGAGGCAAGGTCGACACATGCTGCTGCATATCGTGTTGCATGGCCTCGATGCGGCGCCAGGCTGCTTCATGTCTTGGGTCGGCGTTGCGCCATGCCTGAAATGCCTGCAGCTCTGCCGCATTGGCGACGCGCAGACGCAAGCGCACGCCCCAGGCAATCGCTTCGTCCACCAGTTGCTGTTCGATGATGGGTACGGATGGGGCAGTGGCTGAAAAATTCACTGGAAATAGACCCGATAGCATTGCTGCCAGGCGGCATTCAAATCGCGCTCGACGGTCGCCAGCGATACGCCGAGTTGTTCGGCGATGGCTGGTCCGCTCAGGCCATCCAGCTGCGCCAGCAAGAATGCCTTTCTCGCGCGCGGTTTCAGCGCATGCAAGGCGGCATCGATACGCACCAGTGTCTCGATGATCAACAGACGCGTTTCGGGTGACGGTACTTCGGCTTCGGGCATGCCGTCCAACGCGTCCAGGTAAGCATGTTCCACATCGCGCCGTCGCCAGTGATCGATCACCAGACCTTGAGCGATGCGCGTCAGATAGGCGCGCGGTTCGCGCAAACCGGCGGTCTTGGTGGCGTGCCCGCTCTCTTCGCGATTCAGCAGACGGAGAAAAGTATCTTGCGCCAGATCGGCAGCATCCGCCGCACACCCTAGCTTATTGCGCAGCCATGCCTTGAGCCAGCCATGGTGATCGCTGTAAAGCGTTCCCAGTTGCTGGTGGTGCGGTTCGGTCATTGACATGAGTGAGCGATAAACTGAAATAAGGCGGCCGCGATCAGGCGTACGATGTCTTTCGCGCGACTCCCGCAACAAGCATTGAATGAGAATGGCTATCATTCTATCAGTGTTTATCGAAGGAATTCGATGAATTGCCGAGAGCTGCACATTGCGGATCTTTTGGCGAGATCGTTATTCATCGGGATACATCCAAGTGAAAGAAGGATGCTTCTTTGGTCAATTAAAATGGGGCATCTTTCAGCATTCGATCTTAATCGACGTAAAAATTAGCTCATCATCTTAATTGCGATCGGTTTCAGACATGAAAT
>NZ_JAQQFM010000005.1:0-584072 GCF_046025995.1 Herbaspirillum lusitanum | reverse complement strand
TCCGCTCGCAGGTACTTACTCGGATACCGTGACTGTCACGCTGACTTACTGATCTGCAGCAAGATCAAAGGAAGCGCGAAGTAAAAATGCCCGCCAATCAGCGGGCATTTTTGATTGGCGCCATGACATGGCGCTTGCAGTGCAGCCAGCGATGCTGCCCGGAATGCAGCGCCACGCCCCTTGATCAGCTTCTCTGCCCTCATTTCGCACTAAAGCGTGCTAGTGCACCAGCAGCTGCAACGCAGGGGAATGAAGCGATCTGGCCAGGCATGCTGCATTTCACACTGCGATCTTATCTGGAAGAAGCCGGTCATATTCTTTCTTGACCACCTCATAACATTCACAGGTGCGCTGCTTCAGCCCTTTTCTGTCAATGACCTTGATACGGCCACGCGCATAGGTGATCAGGCCAGCTTTCTGTAGCTTCAATGCCGCCTCCGTCACTCCTTCCCGCCGGACGCCAAGCATGCTGGCAATAAGCTCCTGGGTCATGATCAGTTCGCATCCCTGCAAACGATCGAGACTCAGCAAAAGCCAGCGACAAAGTTGCTGATCCAGTGAGTGATGCCGGTTGCATACTGCAGTTTGCGACATCAGCGTAATCAAAGCCTGCGTATAGCGCAGCAGCAAATGCAACACCGCGCCCGATCGATCGAACTCGTTTTTCAGCGCTTGTGCGCGCAGCCGGAAGCCATGGCCTGCGCTTTGCACCACGGCGCGACTGAGGGTGGACTCCCCGCCCATGAACGAAGAGACGCCCACGATACCTTCGTTGCCCACCACGGCTATCTCGGCAGAAGAACCATTTTCCAGCACATACAGCAAGGAGATGATGGCGGAGGTAGGGAAATAAACGTAATCGATACGCCCTCCCGATTCGTACAAAACCTGGCCCAAGGGCATGTCGACGTCTTCCAGATCCGGTAGCCAGCGTGCCAGTTCAGGCTGGGGCAAAACTCCGAGCAGCAAGTTCTTGTTTATTTCAACATGCAATTTCATCGCGCCACATCCTAAGGATAGAGCCAGCCGTTTAGCCACAGGCATAAGCGCCCGTGTCAGATTTCAGTATAGGTGGACTTATCCATAGCAAGCGTTCGCTGGCAAACATACAGCATGCAGTTGCGAGCAAACGCCCTGCCTGGCGCTTGTCGTTCATTCAATGTCTGATGGGGATGTTGGGATGGTCACAGGACATGACATCCGGCGGCGGCGCGGCAATTTCTGCAAGCGCGCTGACACCTGAGTTGACTGAACCGCAAGGCAAGCAAGTGACCAAAGCGCAACTTTCTGCGCTTGCCCTGAGAATTGACTGATACCGAAAACGCTGACGTTTCTCCTCGCGACGGATGGATTTTCGCCATCCACTGCAGCTCAGCGTGAGGGCCGGCAGACTAGCCGGCCCTGCTCGGGGCACCGCTTATTCCGGTTTATTCCGGCTTCCCTCGCGTCGAGCCTCAGCTTTGGCTAGCGGCCTGAAGCAGCACGCTTGCGCCGCAATAGCAATGCGATGATCAGCACGACCAGGAGCCCGCCGACCAGCATGCCGATACGCGCCAGGTTCAACAATGGCGACGCCGGTCCGCCTGCGCGCAAGGTCTTGACCTGCTCAACGGTGACCTTGGCCGCAGGATTGCCGAAGTTCTGCAGCAGGTAATTGGAGAGCGATGCGATCTGCTCATCATTCAGTTGATTGCCGAAGGCCGGCATCATCACCTCAGCGCCGCCTTGCTTGCGCTCTATGCCTTGCAGGATCGCCATCACCACATTGTTGCTGTTGGCGTGACCCAAGGTCGTATTGTTGAACAGCGAGGGCAAGCTGGCGCCGTCCTTGCCGCCCCAGCGTGTGCTGCCTTCGCCGCGCGCCTGATGGCAAGAGGCGCAATTGGCGTCGTACAGCTGGGCGCCGTTGAACCTGGAAGTGTCCAGGGCCAATGCGCCGCCTCGCACGCTATCGGCCACCAGCATCGGTTTGCCCCAGGTGTGAGCGGCCTGGGTATCGGCAGCATTGCGCTGTGGCGCCGAGGACTTGATGTAGACCGCCAATGCGCGGCGGTCCTCGTCGCTGAGCTTGCCCAGACTGTTGTCGATGGCTTCTGCCATCGGCCCGCCGGCCTGTGCCTTGCCGTCGACACGGCCGCTGCGCAGGTACTCGGCGATCTCCGCCTCGCTCCATGCGCCTATGCCGCTGACCGGGTCGCTGCTGATATTCGGCGCGTACCAGGTACCCAGATCGGCGCCGGCCAATGCGCGTGAATGGTCTTCCGCCATCAGCGCATTGCGCGGCGTATGGCAAGTGCTGCAATGCGCCAGTCCCAGGGCCAGGTAAGCGCCGCGGTTCCACTCCGCGCTCTTGGCGCCGTCCGGCACAAAGGGCTTACGGTCGAGGAACAAGAGATTCCACGCCGCCATCGACAGCCGGATACTGAATGGAAATGGCAAACCGGTCGCCGCCGGTTTGGTGTCCACGGCCGGCACCGACTGCATGAAATAGGCGTACAGCGCCTTCACGTCGTCGTCGGCGAGTTGGGCATAAGAGGTGTACGGCATGGCCGGATAAAGATGCTGGCCATCGGCACGCACTCCGCGTCGCAAGGCATCGCTGAATTGCTCCTGCGTGTAGTTGCCGATGCCCTCGCTCCTGGAGGGCGTGATGTTGGTCGACACGATCTTGCCCAGCGGCGTCGCGATTTCCAGGCCTCCGGCAAAGGGCTTGCCGCCTTGCGCGGTATGGCAGGCTACGCAGTCCCCTGCGGTCGCCAGATATTCGCCGCGTTTGACCAGATCCGCGTCGGCGGCCTGCGCTACCGGCAGCACGCCTGAAACGCCTGAGGCCAGGGCCAGCAAAGCGCACCATGTTCTGATTTTTTTCATGTGCGTCCTCATGCGTTGGCGTGGATGTGTTCAGCCGAGCGCAATGCCAGCGCCACCGCAGTCAGCGTCGAGTTGACGGTGGCTGAAGTGGGCATCACGCCGGTACTCGCCATGTACAGATTGGGGTGGTCGTGCGAACGACCGTAGCCATCCACCACCGAATCCCTGGGATCGCTGCCCATGCTCAGCGTGCCGGTGATGTGCTGATTGTTGCCATAGACGCCATCCGGCGAATAGCGCAAATTGGTGCCGCCCATCAGTTGCGCGATACGTGTGTAATGCTCGCGCGCCGCCGCCATGCCCTTGTGCACGTAGTCGTTCAGCGCGTAATGCACCTGCGGCCGGGCGATCCCCAGGGCGTCCTTCTGGTCGCTCAGCACAATGCGGTTTTCCGGATCGGGCAGCACTTCCAGCACATTCTTGATGCTGCACTGGCGCGCAGCGTGGAAGCGAATCTGCTCATCCAGCTCGGCGCCGTAGACGCCCTTGGCGATCAAGGCATTGGTCACCGAGGCCACCTGCGAGGAATTGGAAATGTCGATGCGGAAGGAGGCATGCTCGGAGCGGAAAGCGCCGTCGCGCAATGCGTTGATGGAAGACGGACTCATCGGCCCACGCCCCGGCCACAATTCTTCCTCGGCATCGAACACCAGACTATTGCTGGGATGATCCATCAGGTTGCGCCCCACCGTGCCTGAACTGTTGGCCAGACCATTCTTGAACTTGTCGCTGGCGGAAAGCAATAGCAGCTTGGGGCTCTCGATGCCGTTGGCGGCCAGGATGAAGGTCTTGCCGGTCACGCGGAAAGTGTTCTTGTCCGGATCGAAGTAATGCACTGCCGCGATACGGCCCTTGTCATCGTGCTCGATGCGATAGACCACGGCATTGGCGATGAGGCGCGCCCCTGCCTTTTCCGCCGCGTCGGCCGACAAGCCGCCATGATATTGGGCGTCGATAGGACAGATCGGCATGCAGTTGTTGTTGCCGCAGCAGGCTGGCCGGCCGTCGTAATTGCGGCTGTTGCGTGCCGTGGTGTTGGTGATGACCTGGTAACCGCCCGGCGCCAGGCGTTCACGAAAACGCTGTTCCAGATAAGACTCTGCCACCGGCTGCATCGGGAAGGGCTTGCTGCGCGGCGATCCGTTGTTGGGCGCTCCCGAGACCCCCATCTTGAGCTCGGCCTCGTGGTAGAAGGGTTCCAGGTCTTCATAGGAAATCGGCCAGTCGCGGCCCACGCCATACAGACTCCTGATGCGCAGATCGTTGGGCAACACGCGCCAGGCCTGCGCCGCCCAGTGCCAGGTCGTGCCGCCCACGATGCGGATGTATTCGGCCTTGTAAGGATACGGCCCGGCCTGTATCAGATAGTTGTTGTCTTCAGGCTGGTAGACCGGATGCGGCGACCATGAAGAGAAGGGATAAGGCGACATGAAGTCGCCCTTGCGCGGCGAGTTGCGGAAGTTCTCGACCAGCGTCGCGCGGTCGACGCGCGGGCCGCTTTCCAGAATCAGAACGGAAGCGCCTTGCGATGCCAGGCGATGCGCGGCCAAAGCGCCGACGATTCCGGATCCGATGACGACCACATCGGCGGAGAGTTGATCAGACATAGTTTTTTCCCGGTTGGGTTATTCAGGCGGCAAGCGGATTGCGTCCCCAGCTTCCGTAAGGCCCGTAGGCATAGCTAGGCGGCTTGACGCGATCGGCGACGGCGGCATACATCAGGCTGGATTCATAAGTAAGGCAGCGCGCGAGCTTGCCGCTGCCGACCACGCCGATATACCAGCCCGTCACTATGCGACCCGGCAGCTTGGCCAACGGCGACTTTTGTGCATCCAGCGCCGCTTGCAGGCCGGCCGCATCCAGCTTTTCCTGAGCGATGAAAGCGGCCAGCTGCGTCAGTTGGCCTTCGAAGTCTTTTTCGATTGAGGACCAGGCGCCATAAAGACGATCGGCCTGCGCCGCATCCAGACTGGTCTTGCCCGTCAGCAGGCGCGAAAGGGAAAGAAATGCCGCGGACGCTTTGCTCGCTGCCGGCGCCGGATCATCGGCAAACGCCAAAGGCAATGGGATGAAAGAACAGACATAACTGCCGAGTATCCCTGCAAGCAAGGCTCGGCGGCCGGCATCAGGGACGAGTTTGTCCTGTGCGGCCGATGGGTGGCGGATTTCCATGGATGGATCCTTTTTTATCGCTACCGTTGGCGCGGAGAGTGTGATTATTGAAACAGCATCGGTATTATAGCCATGTCAAAGCCAAACTCAACTGACATCCTACAAGCTAGCCAAGTACAAGTAATCGAGCCGATTCAGCCTCTATCGTGGGTATAAAATTCATTAAGTGCGTGGGCAACAAGGTCTCTGCCCGCTTGCCGTTCAGACTTTCGGCGGAGCAGGCCAGGCGTCGATGACGCCTCGCCCGTTCAATCTGCAAGGTGGCGCTGCGCCTGCATTCTGAGTATTTGCCGGATGATTTTTCTGGCTGGGCGCTGTACTCGGGATCGATGCAGCGCGCTGAAATTGCCGGTGTGGGAGCGGCGTTCCTGCATGCCCGGCTGCGGCGCATCTCGGGCGAACAAGGAGGCAGGTTCTTATTCGCGTGTAACCGGGAGTTCTTCCGAGCAAGCGGGGCCGAGCGTGATGGGACTTGCGGTACATCCAGACCGCAAACTAATCGACCAGGGCCTGGCTATCGCGCTCTACCCGATTCCGGCCGCCGTGCTTGGCTTTGTACAGTGCAGCATCGGCACGCGCATAGGCATCTTCGAAGTCGCCGTTCAGACCAATCCATGAAACGCCAAAGCTGGCCGTGACGGGACGTGTCGGCAAACAGGCAAATTCCTGCTGAGCGATGGACTGCCTGATCTTTTCGGCCACTATCGCAGCATCGCCCAGCATCACGCCGGGAAGCAGAACCGTGAATTCCTCGCCGCCTACGCGGCCGACCTCGCCTTTGCCATCCAGCGCCAGGCGCAGGCGATTCACCAGCTCACGGATGACGCCATCGCCGGTGGGGTGCCCGAACTCATCATTGATGCGTTTGAAAAAATCGATGTCGAGAACGATCAGCGACAACGGCGACTTTGTCAGGTAGTGATGAGCACGTTCAAATACCGCGCCGCGATTCAAGGCGCCGGTGAGATTGTCGTGCTTTGCCTTGTAGTCGAGTTCGTCGCTGAGTTGCGTCAGCTTGGAATTCAGCTGATTCAACTCGCGCTCGGTACGATCGCTGCGCGCGATCAGACGGCGGCTCTCGCGCAGCAGGCGTCCATAACTGGTAATGAGTTCTTCCAGCGCCAGCCGGTAGCGCGTGGGATCGCTTTCACCGCCGGCGACCACCTGACTGGCGCGCGCCAGAATCGCAGTCTCAGTCTCGAACAGATCAACATTTGTCATCAGCTTTTTACCGCATGGTCGTTGAACACAAGCTCGGGGAAATCTTCGTGCAGCTCCTGGCCGAACTCAAAGATCGTGTCGTCTTCTTCATCGTGATACCAGTTCAGAACGATCTCGGTATCGGATTTGGCCTTCTCATTGAGCGTCTCGAACAGCGAAAACAGCATCTTGGTGCTGGAACTGTTGAAGTAGGCCAGGGCAACGTTGACGGTGATCGGCGCACGCACCTCATCCTGCTTCAGAAACTGACCGAGCACCGCGATGATGTCGCCCCAGAATTGCGCCGCATTCTCAGGATAGGACTCGCCCTTGACCGACAAGCGGCGCTCATCAAAACGGAAGTCCACTTCGGGCGAACTCGGACTTGCTGCAATAAATAAATTATCCATATGCTCATTCATTTTCAATAACTGACTGCGTGAAATAATTTGGCGGGGCCAGTGTTCAGATTGTTGCTCTCAGATAGAACATCAGCGTGCCTTCACCTGATCTGGGCGCTAGTTCAAACTCCAGCGGCGCGCTGGCGTCGCGCGCCATGGTCAGGAATCCCAAGCCTGCGCCCTTGCTGTCCACCGGCGTTTCGGAGCGCAACAGCTCCTTGTATTTCACTTTGATTTCATCCATGGTGAGCGAGCAGACATGCTCCAGCTTTTGCTGCAGTTTCTCGGCCACATCCGACTTGACCGGATTGGCGCAGTGCAAATAGTAGCGGTCGTCGGTGTGCGATATGAAGACCGCGCCGTGCCGCATCGAAGGGCCGGCATCCTCTTCCCGATTGGTCGGGTCTGCCGAGTAATGCACAATGTTCTGCGCCATCTCGACAAAGGAAGAAAAGAGCTTTCTGCGGGTTGCAGCGACCGCCCCGGCTTGCTCGGCGCGCAATTTGACGGCATCGGCCATCGCCGCAATGATTGTTTGCGAAAAATAGCCCATGTAGTAGAAGATGACATCCCGTCGCTCGACGTGTTTATGAAAGTCATCCCACTGCTGCTGAATTCCATTGTTTTCCATCTGCCGCTCTGTTTCCTGTTGATTGATCAATTCAAGCGAAATCCGAAGAAGCTCAGATCATCCCGGCGCCGTTGCGCGCCTTGATAGATCAACTGTTCTTCCATCACTCTCTTGCCGAGTTCCTGCATGGGCAACTGGCGATTGGCGAGCATGATGCTGCGCAGTCTTTGTTTGCCGAAGGCGATGTTCTTGGGCCCGCCGATCTGGTCGATGATGCCGTCGGTGGCAACCAGCACCATCGCGCCTTGCCCCAGCTGCAGGGATTGATTGCTCCATTGCATGTCATCAGGCGTATCGACGTAACCCAGACCGATACGTTCGCCGCTGGTGATCTGAACCTCGTCGTCACCCGGCAATAAATAGAGCAGCGGCATTTTCGCGCTGGCAAGCGTGAGCTTCTGCGATGCACCATCGCACCAGAAAAAACAGGCATCCATGCCATCGTCGGATTCCGACAGGCGTTCCGATCCGGCATGCTGCCCCAGCGCCTGCTTCATGCTGCGATTGACTTCGCTCATGATCAGCGCCGGATTGTGCGGGCCGTGCTGCTCCAGGGCCTGCTTGAGCGAGGATGAAGCAATCAGGGTGAGAAAGGCGCCCGGCACGCCATGCCCGGTGCAATCCGCGATGGCGGCAAACCAGCCGTCGGCAAAGAATTCGAGGTGATAGAAGTCGCCGCCGACGATGTCGCGCGGTTCCCAGACCAGACAGACATCGTCGAGCGCGCGGCGCATTTCCGCACGCGAGGCACTCAGCATGGCGCGCTGAATGACGCTGGCGTAGTCAATGCTTTGCATGACCTGGCGGTTTTTCTCCGCTTGCAGTTCGACCATCATGCGCATCAGCCCCAGGCCCGAGCCGAAGCCGGCGAACTGACCGTTGTCTACGATCAGGAAACCGTCGGCCAGTGTCTTGTCGCCGGTCTCGACCGCCATCGCGCCCAGGGTTTCAATCGGCGTATGTGACTCTACGATCAGCGGATCCTTGTCCATGAATGCGATGCAGCTTTTTTTCTCGTACAGCTCGCGGTGATAGGGCCTGGACATCTGCGACATGAAGATATTGCGGCTGATGAGCCCTATCGGCCTGCCGCTTTCCAGCACGGGCAAACTGATCAGTTCACGATGCAGTCCGAAAATCTCCAGTACCTTGGCGTTGTTCTCGCTAAAGGAAACCGTCGGCACCTCAATCGCCAAAGCACCGGCAGCCGGTTGCTGAAGCTGCCGCCCCACGTTCGGGGAGAAATGAAATTCTTTAAATTCTTTGTTCACTGGGCTGGCGCTCCACTCGCAAAAGCGTGACTTAACCCAGCAGGATAAACAGCGAGTATTACTGCACCATGACATGGCATGGTCCGGCGAGACGGAGGAGCTTCTGCCGTCCGGGCTGAGCGCGGCCGGCGGCGGCGGGATGGAGGAGTGTTGTGGCGAGCGCGCCAATCGGCTACCCGCTACCTGCGATGGATGACACGGCAGAAAACTGACGGCAGACTGACAAAGTCAGCGCAGAGCGTAGAAAGAGACAACAAAGAGCCGAGATAGAAAGAGCTGAAAGCGGCGACTGCAGGCCGTCGCTTCCAAGCCGTTGCGGTTCAGGCGAAAGCCAATATCAGGCCATGCGCGGACTCGGGAGGAACGACAATACGGTCGCAGCCGTCCTTGACGTTCGTCACGCCGTTCTCCGTCAGCACCTTCAGTGCGCGATCCAGCGAATCCACCTTCACCGTCAGGCCAAAGGCGCGTTCTATGCCTTGTGGAATCAGTTTGACATCGATGCCGTAATGTTCGGCCACGCCTTGCGGCGTCAGATACCAGATGTCGGTCGGGCCGGCCTTGAAACGCAGGCCGTGTTGATGTTGCGAGAGCGCGTCGGCGCCAAAGGCCTGACTCAGCAGCTTCCCGGCTTTTTCGGGATCGGGCGAGACGTAGACGTATTCGGCCAGCCCGGTTGCGCCATTCGGATGTGTCTGCCATTCCTGGCGCCAGACCAGCTCCGGCGTGCCGTGTTCGCAAAAGAACACACGGCCGTTGGGCACGCGATCGGCCGCAATGCGAAAGGTGCGGAAACGCGCCTCCCCCAGCAGCTTGCCCTTGATCTCCACCGGTCGCTGCAATGCGCTCGGACCATTGCCTTCCAGGGCGATGTCGCGCTCGCTCAGGCTGGCCCAGGTCTGATCTGCGTCGCGGGTCTTGAACACCAGCCCGACCAGGCCGCGCGGATGCTCCCATTTCACGCCCGGTTTATCGGCGTTGTGCGGCTCCACGCCCAGCAGCTCCAGATAATCGTCGCCGAAGATCGCCAGGTGGTTGCTGGTGCCTTTGGAATGATGGCCGCGCGGCGTCAACGCAAAACCGAGGCGGGCGTATTGCGCTGCGGCCTGGTCGATTTCCTGTTCGACGTGGATGACGACGTGGTCGATGCGTTCAGACATGTGAGCTCCGGAGAAAATTCAGGCCGCCAGGTCGGCGGCAAACTGCTTCCAGTGTCGGCCGGGCACGGCCGACAACAGGGCTTGTGTATAGGGATGGGAAGGTGCACTGAACAAGTCGGCGCTGGCGCCCTGCTCGACCACGCGACCGTCCTTCATCACGGCGATGCGGTCGCAGACCTGGGCCGCCACCCGCAAATCATGCGTGATGAACAGAATCGACAGGCCGAGCTGCTCGCGCAGCCGCGCCAGCAAGGCCAGCACCTGGGCCTGCACCGACACATCGAGCGCCGAGACCGGCTCATCGGCCAGCAGGATGTCGGGTTCCAGCGCCAGTGCGCGCGCCAGGCCGACACGCTGGCGTTGACCGCCGGAAAACTCATGCGGAAACCGGTGCAAGGCGTTCGGATCCAGCCCGACCAGCTCGAACAGTTCTCGTGCTTTCGCCAGCGCCTGCTTGCGCGGCACACCTTGCTCCAACGGCCCCTGGGCGACGATGTCGCCGACCTTGTGACGCGGATTGAGCGAACTGTACGGATCCTGAAACACCATCTGAATCTTGCGTGCGCGTTCGCGCCGCAGACTGCGCTGTGCACTGCGGCCCTGCACCAGACTCTTGCCGGCCACCAGCAAGTCGCCGGTGTCCGGCTCAAGCAAACCGAGAATCAGCCGGGCCAGCGTGGATTTGCCGGAACCGCTCTCGCCGACGATGCCCAGCGTGGCGCCGGCCGGCAGCGTCAGGCTCACCTCGGCCAGAGCCTGGGTCGGCTGCGCATTGCGATTGAACCAGCCGCGCTGGCGATAGGTTTTGCTCAGCCCGCGAATATCCAGCGCCGGCGGCGTGTCCGTCGCTTGCTCCGATGCCGGCGCCGATATCACGCGCGGCGCCGGCGGCACCATGGACGGCACGGCTGCGATCAGGCTTTGCGTGTAGGCATGCGCAGGCTGATTGAGGACAGATTCGGCCGCCCCGTTTTCCACCAGCCTGCCGCGCTGCATCACCACCACGCGATCGGCAATTTCCGCCACCACACCGAAGTCGTGCGTGATGAACAATACCGCCGTGCCCTTGCGGCGCTGCAGGTCGTGAATCAGATGCAGAATCTGCGCCTGCGTGGTGACGTCCAGCGCCGTGGTCGGCTCGTCGGCGATCAGCAAGGCCGGCTCCAGCGCCAGCGCCATGGCGATCATGATGCGCTGACGCTGGCCGCCTGACAGCTCGTGCGGATAAGCGCGCAGCGTGCGTGCCGGGTCGGGGATATTGACAGCCAGCAGCAACTCCAGCACCTTGGCGTCTATCTCGGCGCGTCTGAGCGTGGTGTGTACCCGGAACACTTCCTCCAGCTGACTGCCGATGGTATGCAAGGGATTGAGCGCACTCATCGGTTCCTGAAAGATCATGCCGATGCGACGCCCGCGCAGGCTGCGCAGGGTTTCGCCGGGCAGCGTCAACAGATTCTCGGGCCCCTGCTGCGCGCTGTCGTTCCACAGCACTTGCCCGCCCGCGACGCGCACGCCATCCGGCAGCAGACCCAGCAACGCACCTGCGGTGAGCGACTTGCCGGAACCGCTCTCGCCCACCACGCACAGAATCTCGCCTGCATGCAGGTCGAAAGAGACATCATCCAGCGCCAGCTTGCGGTCTGCACCCGGTGGCAAGGAGATGGAGAGATGGCGAATCGATAGCAAGGGATCGCCGGCCTGAGCCTGACTGTCCCTGAATTGGTGAACTTGAGTCATGAGCGATGCAACCTCGGGTTGAGGGCGTCGTTGAGCCCCTGGCCGACCAGCGAGATCGCCAGTACCGTCACCAGAATCACGGCGCCGGGAATCGCCGACACATACCATTGAACACGGATCACGCTGCGTCCGGCGCCGATCAGATTGCCCCATGAAGGCACGTTGGGATCGGACAGATTGAGAAACGCCAGGGCGCTCTCCAGCAGAATCGCCACCGCCATGATCACGCTGGCATAGACAATCACCGGCGGCAAGGCATTGGGCAGGATTTCACGGAAGATCAGTTTGAGATCCCCGACGCCCAGACTGCGCGCCGCCAGCACGAACTCGCGATGACGCAGAGACAGAAATTCGGAGCGCGTCAGCCGCGCTACCGGCGGCCACGACACCACGCCTATCGACAGCACCACGGTGGTGATGTCGGAGCCGAACACCGCCACCAGCACCAGCAGCAACAGGAAGTTGGGCAGAATCTGGAAGGCCTCGGTCACACGCATCAGCACGTCATCGATCCAGCCGCCATAAAAACCGGCCACCGCGCCCAGCACCAGCCCGATGAAGGCGGCAATGCTGGTGGCCACCAGCCCGATGGCCAGCGAGACGCGGGCGCCGTGCAGGATCTGTGCGGCGATGTCGCGCCCGACCTGGTCGGTGCCCAGCAGGAAACGGCTACCCTCGCCCGGCCATTGCAAAGGACGTCCGGCCAGACTCAGCGGATTGCGGGGGTAAGCCCAATCGGCGCCGAGCGCCGCGGCGATCACCGTCAGCAGCAGGATCAGCCCGACCACCGCTGCCGGATTGCGCAAATAGCGTTTGATCAGATTCATGAAAGTGAAAATAGAGAAAGCTAAGAAAAACCAGAAGGCGGCGGCCGACGCATCGCCCGCACAAAGTCAACGCGTCGCGGCTATCCGCGGATCGAGTCTGGCGTAGAGCAAGTCGACCAGGAAATTGATGGCGATCACCAGCAAGGCTGAAACGAACACGATGCCGAGCAAGGTATTCAGATCGCGCTGCACCACAGCCTCATAGGCCAGCCGGCCCAGACCCGGCAGCGAAAACACGGTTTCCACCACCACTGAGCCGCCGAGCATGGTGCCGGCCTGCAAACCGATCAGCGTCACCATCGGCAGCAAGGCATTGCGCAGCATGTGACGCACCACCACCCTGGTTTCGCCGGCGCCTTTGGCGCGCGCCGTGCGGATGAAGTCCTGGGTCGATACTTCCAGCATCGAGGCCCGCATGATGCGCAGGTAAATTGCCAGGAATATCATCGACAAGGTGATGGTCGGCAAGCTCAGATGCCATGCAATGTCCAGCACGCGCGCCAATCCGTGCAGCGACACGTCTATCGATTCGAAGCCGCCGGAAGGCAACCAGTCGAGCCAGACCGCAAACACGAAAATCCCCATCAGTCCGAACCAGAACGAAGGCATGGCGTAGAACACCAGACCCAGCGAAGAGATCAGGGTATCCGGCCAGCGGTTGACGCGGCGGGCGGCGATCACGCCCAGCAGCATGCCGACCGAGAAGGCGATGGCCAGCGCGGAGCCCATCAGCAGCAAGGTCGCCGGCAGGCGCTCGGCAATCACCAGCGCCACCGGCTTGCCGTAGATCGCCGAATAACCCAGATCCAGATGCACCAGCCGCCACAGATAATCCCCCAGCCTGACCGACACCGAATCGTTGAGCTGATAGTAGTCGCGCAGATTGGCGATCATGGTGGCGTCGGCGCCGCCCATCTGCGCCACCAGCGCATCCACCGTATCGCCGGGCGCCAGTTGCAGCAGCAGGAACAGTCCGACCAGAATGATCAACAGAGCCGGCACGGCGGCCAGCAGCCGCCTGCCGGCCAGTGCGAGAAAACGCATGTCAGCTGCTCCGGTCAGGCTTTGAGCCAGGTGTCGTGCCAGCTGCTGGATGGCCAGCGTGCATTGTTGTGGCCGTTTTGCACGTTGCGGCTGACCACCGAATAGAACTCGCGCTCGGTGGCCATCCAGATCGGCAGCTCGTCATTGACCGCCTTGACCCATTCGCCATACAACGCACGGCGCTTGCCGGCATCGATCTCGGTGGCGGCGTCGTCGATGAGCTTGTCCACCTTGTCCGATTTCCAGCCGTATTGATTGGTCCATGGTGCGCCGGCCGGACTGCCCGAGCGATACCACACCGTGGTGGAGACCGCCGGATCGCCGCGATACTGGTGCCAGCCGGTGGCGATGTCGAAAGTATTGTCCTTGTAGACCGCGTTGAGCGCGCCGGCGATGTCGTATTGCACGATTTCGACCTTGATGCCCACCGCTTCCAGCGACTGCTGAATGAAGGTCGCCAGCAGCGGTACATCTTCGCCGTTCTGGATCGGCACCAGTTTCAGCGAGAAGCGCTGACCGCCCTTGCCGCGCTTGTAACCGGCTTCGTCCAGCAGCGATTCGGCGCGTTTGACATCAAAGGGGTAAGGCGGCTTGCTGCCCTTGGGAAAGAAGGACGAGGTCGACGGAATCGGCCCCGAGGCCGCCTTGCCCAGGCCATACAGGAAATTCTCGACGAAGAAATTGATGTCGATCGCATGCACGATGGCGCGCCGCACGCGCACGTCGGCCAGCTCCTTGCGGCGGAAGTTGAACTCCAGCGTGTTGTTGAATACATTGGCTTCCAGCCCCTTGCTGCGGACTTCGAATTTCGGATTCTTGCGCAGGCGGTCCAGATCGGCCAGCGCCAGTTGCGAATACGCGCTCAGTTGCAGCTGACCGGTTTCCAGCGCGGCGGTGGCGGCCGACTTGTCGGTGATGATGCGCCACACCACGCGATCCAGATACGGCAGCCCCTTGCGCCAGTAATCCGGATTACGCTCGGCGATGATGTATTGGCCGCGCTGATATTCCACAAACTTGAACGGGCCGGTCCCGATGGGCGCGGTATTGGCCGGATTCTCCAGCACATTGCGGCCTTCGAACACATGCCGCGGCACCACGTAGCCGAGATCGGCCAGCGCGCGCAACAGCAGATCCAGCGGCATCGGCCGCTCGTAACGGAACACCACGGTGTGCTTGTCGGGGGTATCCACCGCGGTCAGATTCAACTGCAGCGCGGTGGCGAAATTCAGTTGCTTCTTCCACAGTTCCAGCGCGTTGTATTGCACGTCGGCCGAAGTGAACGGCTTGCCGTCATGCCATTTCACGCCTTCGCGCAACTTGAAGGTGATGGTCTTGCCGTCCTTGGACGAGGTCCACGAGGTCGCCAGTTGCGGCACCGGCTTGCCTTCGGCGTCGAGATCGACCAGCGACTCGATGATCTTGCTGGTGACGATATAGACGCCCGTCGAGGCGCGCAGCGAAGGATTCAGAATCCGTTGCTCCGAGCCCAGATGGACGTTGAGCACGCCGCCGCGACGCGGTTCGGTTTGCGAGAAAGAGATGGAAGGCCAGGCCGAGGCGACCAGTAATGTCCCCGAGGACAAAATAAAATTCCGGCGATTGACGCTCATTGTTTTCCTGTTGGATTTCTTGTTCAGACAAAACCGGAGCTTAAGGTCGCGCAAGGCAAGTGAGGAAGGATTAATTACGTGTTTGCTTATGCGCTTTCTGTTTGCAGAAGCTGATGAAGATGCAATTCGCGTATAAACAGCAACTCATGAATCGACCGGCGTCAGATTGGAATAACCCGACACGAAGCGCTTGCGCGTGCCATCCTGGTAATACAAGGAGCGCTCCACCGCGCCGATATTCGCGCCATACACGTGGATGCTGACCGAGGTGCGGTCTTCATGAGCGTTGCGCACCAGATGAATGTCATGCAGTCCCTGCGCATGCGGAGACACCGCCTCCACCACGCCGCGTTCCAGCAAGTGCGGCGCACCGATGGCCTGCAAGGCGCCGCCGGTGAGCGCATACGATTGCGAATACTCGGCGCCGCGCAGCACACCGATCAGGCCCCAGACCGTATGGTCGTGCACCGGCGTTTTCTGGCCTGGGCCCCATACAAAACTGACCACCGAGAAGCGCTGCGCCGGATCCAGATGCAACAGGTACTGGCGATAGTGCTGAGCATCAGGCTGCGCAAACTCTTGCGGCAACCAATCGTCGAAACGCACCAGCTTGCGCAGCAGCTCGCCGCCCTGCTGGAGAACGTCTGCTTCTGAGGGCGCAGCGTCGAGCAAGCGCGAAAATTGCGTGACGAATTCTTCCAGGCGCCCCGACGGCACATTCCGAACCTGTTCGCTGCTGGATTGCAATGTGGTCGACAGACTCATGCGCCTCTCTCATTTGTGAATAAATAATTAAAAAAATAACTACGCGATCTCGGCTTCAACCCCGGCCGCCTTGGCCGCATCGGTTTTGACATGCTTGATCTCGGCGCGGATGGTCTGCGGATTTTTCAGCAGATTGAGAATCGGGCAGGTCTTTTCGACTGCTTCAAACAGGGCTTTCACCTCTTCGTCCGCTGCCGGCGAACTGAGAAAGACCGTGTAGCCGATGTCGTGCGGCCAGATCGGAATGTCTTCATGGCCCGGACGTCCGCCGCGCGGATCGATCTTGCCGCTGACTTCCACTTCCAGCGAATCGATGGGTACCTGGCGATGCGCGGCCTGAATCAGAAAGATATGCGTCACGCACGAGCCCAGCACGCCCAGTTGCAGCTCCGGCGAACTCGGCCCCAGGTTGTAACCGGCGAAGTCCGGCGGGCTGTCGGTGATGATCTGATGATCGCGAATCCGGATGCGGCGCACGCCGCTGCGCCCCTCCGCCGCCACTTTGGCGTGCAAGGAATTGGGACCGGCGCTGCCGGCATCGATCAGCGCCTCGCGCGCCAATACTGCGCTGCGCTTTTCATGGAGATAGTGATTCAGGGATGTCATGAGGCTCTCTTTTTTCAGTGGATGAGTGCTTCAGTTTCGGACGATGAAGGCGGCCCCGCAAGGAAGCAATCCGAATATGGATATGCGCGTGATCCGCATCGCGCCTTGCCTCGCGACCGACGAAAGGCGGCAAGGCCGGAGGGCGCTGCGCATGCGCCTGCACCATGAGTCGATTGCATAAGTTTGCTCATTCTTATTCTTTGCCGCTGCCGCTTTCCTGCTTCATATTTCGCTGCTTGGAACAGTTCCCCTCAGACATCCGCAACTTCAAAAATCAAGTGGAGCCACTGGCAATGAAAAAAAATATCTTCGCTCAAGACCAGCTCGAATCGTCCGCCCTCGCCACCAGCGGCAGCATCGTTGCGCCATCGCCAGGCTGGTCGCGCCGCGACATGTTGCGCGTCGGCGGCGCCACCGCACTGGCCGGCATCGGCGGATCGCTGGCAGCCGGATCAGCGTGGTCGGCCGGCGCGCCGCACAAGCTGACGTTCGCCTGGAGTGCGGTGGCTTTCTGCCTGTCGCCGGTGGTGGTGGCGCAGGAACGCGGCATCTTCGAAAAGAATGGCCTGCGGGTCGAACTGCTGAACTGGGGCGGCTCCACTGATCAGTTGCTGGAAGCGCTGGCGACCGGCAAGGCCGATGTCGGCGTCGGGCTGATTCACCGCTGGCTCAAGCCGCTGGAGTCGGGATTCGACGTCAAGGTGATCGGCGCCGCACACGGCGGATGCCTGCGCATGGTCGGCGCCAAACAGGCCGGCGTCACCGACTGGAAACAACTCAAGGGCAAGACCATCGGCGTCTCCGATCTGAACAGTCCGGCCAAGAATTTCTTTGCCATCCACCTGGCCAAGCGCGGCGTCAACGTCGACAAGGATATCGAGTGGCGCGTCTACCCGGCCGATCTGCTGGACGTCGCCGTCAAGAAAGGCGAGATCCAGGCGATTGCCGACGGCGATCCGAATGTCTACCTTATCGAAAAACGCAATCAGGGCGTATTTACCGAGATCGGCAACAGCGGCATCGGCGAATACAAGGACAAGATCTGCTGCATCGTCGGCGCACGCGGCGACTTTGTCCGCAACAACAAACCGGCTGCCGCGGCGGTGGTGCGCTCCATCATTCAGGCATCCGAATACGTGGCGGAAAACCCCAACGAAGCGGCCAAGCTGTATGCCAAGTATTCGCCCAAAGTGCCGGTCGAGGATCTGCGCACCTTGCTGACCGATCTGACGTATCACAACCACCCGACCGGCAGTTCGCTGCGATCCGAAGTCGAATACTTCGCCAAAGACTTCCACACCGCCGGCGTGCTCAAGAAGTCCACCGACCCGGTGCGCTTCGCCAATCACGTGACGGTCGATGTGCTGGCCTGATGGTGCAGCCACTCAAGACCGCCACTGAACGGCGTACGCGACCATTTCACGCAAGGAGTCTGACATGACGAGCAGCAGCAATCGGATTGCCGGCGAAGCGCTCTCGCTGGAGGCGCTGGAAGCAGCACCGCAGGCGCGTCCTCACATCCCAGCCGGCCCGGCGATCTGGCGCACCGGCCTGGTGGCGGCAGTCGCCTGGCTGGGGCTGTCCTTGCTCACGCTGTCATGGCCCAACAAGCCGGTGGGTTTCAGCGACTGGGCGTTCACCGACGAGTTCGGCTATGCGCTGGCGGCAAGCGGTGTGGTGCTGGCTCTGCTGTCGGGCACCGGCTACTTCGCGCGCGCCGTCAATGTGCTGCGCCCGGCCGGCCTGTGGCTGGTGGCGCTGCCGCTGCTGCTGGCGGTCTGGGAAATATTGACCGCCAAACTGGGCGCACTGCCGCCGCCCTTTTTCGCTCCGCCGCAAAGTCTGATTGAGGTCTATGCGGAAGACTGGCCGCGGCTGGGACTGAGCACGGCCCATTCGCTGCGTCTGCTGCTGCATGGCTTCGCCACCGGCAGCATCATCGGCTTTCTGGTCGGCGTGCTGGTGGGATGGTCGCGCATTGCCGGTTACTGGATCCATCCGATATTGCGTTTCCTCGGGCCAGTGCCTGCCTCGGCGCTGCTGCCGCTGGCTTTCTTCTTCGCACCGTCCAGCTACGCGGCGGCGGTATTCCTGATCGCGCTGGCGACCGGCTTCCCGGTTGCCGTGCTGACCTGGTCCGGCGTGGCCTCGGTCAATAAAAGCTATTACGACGTGGCGCGCACCCTGGGCGCATCGGAGTCGTTTCTGATCCTCCGGGTCGCCATACCGGCGGCCTTGCCACAGGTTTTCGTCGGGCTCTTCATGGGGCTGGGCGCCTCGTTCTCGGTACTGGTCACGGCCGAGATGATGGGCGTGAAAGCCGGGCTCGGCTGGTATCTGCAATGGTCGCAGGGCTGGGCCGCCTACAGCAACATGTATGCCGCGCTGATCGTCATGGCGGTGTTGTGCTCGGGTCTGATCACCCTGCTCTTCAAGATACGCGACCACGCTTTGTCGTGGCAAAAAGGAACAGTGAAATGGTGACCACGAGCGAAACAGCCGTGCTGGAAGCTGCGCCTTCTGAAACTGCCGACACTGCTGTAAGCAGCGGCGCCCAAATCGATATCCGCAACGTCAGTCACTGGTTCGATATTCCGGCCGGGCCCTTGCAGGTGCTGGAGGATGTCTCGCTGTCGGTGGCGCCCGGCGAATTCGTCGCCCTGCTCGGCCCCAGCGGCTGCGGCAAGTCGACCTTGCTGCGACTGGTGGCGGGGCTGGAGCCGGCCACCAGCGGCAGCATCCTGCAAAACGGCCGGCCTATCGTGCGCCCCGATCCCTCGCGCATCGTGGTGTTTCAGGATCCGACCCTGTACCCCTGGCGCAAGGTGTGGGACAACGTGGCGCTCGGCCTGCAGGCGCGCGGTCTGCTGAAACAGCAGCATCAGCGCGTCGATCACGCCCTGAAGATCGTCGGACTGGAGGACTTTGCGCAAGCCTTCCCGCATCAGTTGTCGGGCGGCATGGCGCAACGTGTGGCACTGGCGCGGGCGCTGGTCAACGATCCGCAATTGCTGGTGCTGGACGAGCCGCTGGGCAAACTCGACTCGCTCACCCGATTGTCGATGCAGAGCGAGCTGGTGGCGCTGTGGCAGCGTCAGAAATTCTCGGCTCTGCTGGTCACGCATGATGTTGAGGAGGCGCTGTTTCTGTCGCAACGCGTGATCGTGCTGAGCAACCGCCCGGCAAAGATAGCGGCCGAGATCAAGGTCGGTCTGCCTTATCCGCGCCGGCGCGGAGATCCGCATCTGGCCGAGCTGCGGCATGAGGCGCTGCGCCACCTCGGACTGGATCAGAGCTGGTGATGTGTTGCTGAGTCAGACGCTTGCCGGTTCAATTCTCGGTTCAATTTCCGCGTCCATTCCTGCTTTGGCCATCGACATCGACTGGAACGGCGTCACCAATCTCTTGCTGCAGACCGTGCAAACGCTGCAGCAGGCGCTGCTGCATCTGATGCATGGGCTGGGCATCACGCATGACATCGACGGCCAGCCGGCCTGGCCTTTCGCCGCAAGGCTGAGCGGCGAAGTGCTGGTCATCGACCGCAGCGTCACGCGCGCTCTGGCCGGCGCGCTTGCTTACAGCCTGCTGGCATTGCTGTCACTGGCGGCGGCGCTGATATGGAGACGTTTTCGCATTCCCTTGCTGCTGCTCGCCATCGCGATCGGCGCACTCACGCCCTGGCCCGACATCGGCTTGCTGAGCCAGCCGGCCAGCGCCAGCAGTTTTCATGTCTCGCCGACCGCGTTCTCGGCGCAGGCCATCAACCGCGGTGAACGCGTCTATTCGCAATTCTGCCTGAGCTGCCATGGCGCGGACGGCAAGGGCAACACCCGCATCGGGCTGGCACTGGCCATCGCGCCCCCCAATCTCTCCAGCGGTCTGCTGTGGCGACGGCCGGACGGCGATGTGCTGTGGAGCATCCGGCATGGCAAGGGCGAAATGCCGGCGTTTGCGGAGCAGATCAGCGTGGCCGACAGCTGGGCGCTGATCGACTATATGAAGGCCAATGCCGCCGGCGTCAACATCAGGGAGACCGGACTATGGCAACGCCCGGTCGCGATCCCGGACATGGAACTCAATTGCGCGCCGTCAAATGCGGCGCGCATCGCAGACTGGCATGGGCAACGCGTGCGTCTGATTGTTGCGCCTGCCGATGGCGCGGCGCTGCCGCTGGAAGATCCGCGTTTCCAGAGTCTGCTGCTGAATGCCGGTGCACGGCCGGCCGCTGCAGCCGCGACCGACACCGGGCGCATAGGCGCCATCCAATGCAACAACGCCGCCGCGGAAAGTCTGCATGCGCTGTCCATCATCACGGCGATAGCCGATCAGCGGCTGGCCGGCGCGCAACTGATTGCCGACCGCGACGGCTGGGTGCGGGCGCTGAAGCGTCCCGCAAATACTGCAAATACCGCTGATGCCGCCGATGCCTGGTCGGACGAAGACATGCTGTGCCGGCCACCGTCGGCGAGCGATTCAAAGCCGGCTGCCGGGAAGGACTCTGCAGCGCAAGGTCTGGAGAAACTGATCGCCACCATGGATGCAGAACCGATTCGCTTCATCAAGGGTGGCTTTTACCATTGAGCAACTGAGCCGGAGCGCGCCATTGTGTCGCCGGCCGCGCCGTCATGACATTCAGAAAGCGCATAACCAAAGGTGGAAAAAATCGTTTTTTCCGTGCGCATTCATCCTTAGAGTAGCCGTTCCCCCATGCAGCTTGCCGCACTGCTGCTCACAACAAGAATGGACTCCATGGAACGCAGACACTTCCTCCGCCTCGGTGCGGCCTCAGTCGGGCTTGGCGCCCTTTCCGCTCTTCCCTTGTCGCTGCAAGCGGCGCAAGGCCCGAGGACCATCCGCCTGGATTACGCCTATTATTCGCCGCCGAGTCTGGTGCTGCGCAAGTTCGGCTGGCTGGAAGAGGATCTGAAATCGGAAGGCACCGAAGTGAAATGGGTCCTGAGCCAGGGCAGCAATCGCGCGCTGGAATATCTCAACAGCGATAGCGTGGACTTCGGCAGCACCGCCGGACTGGCCGCCTTGCTGGCGCGCGCCAACGGCAATCCCGTCAAGGCCGTGTACGTCTACTCGCGCCCCGAATGGACTGCGCTGGCGGTGGCCAAGGACTCGCCAATCAAATCGGTGCGTGAACTGAAAGGCAAGAAAGTCGCCGCCACCAAGGGCACCGATCCTTACCTGTTCCTGCTGCGCGCGCTGCATGCCAACGGTCTGAGCAAGAGCGACGTCGAGATCGTCCATCTGCAGCATCCCGACGGTCGCACCGCGCTGGAACAACATCGCGTGGATGCCTGGGCCGGACTCGATCCGCATCTGGCGGCCAGCGAACTCGAAGCCGGCTCGCGCCTGATCTATCGCAATGTCGATTTCAATACCTACGGTTTCCTCAATGTCAGCGACAGTTTTGCGGTGCGCTATCCTGAGCATGTCAAGCGCGTGATCACGGCCTATGAGCGGGCTCGCAAGTGGATCATCGCCAACCGCGAAGAAACCGTAGCGCTGCTGTCGGCCGAATCGAAACTGTCGCCGCAGGTGGCCCGGCTGCAATTGACGCGTAACGATTTTTCGCATCCTCAGATCGGCAAGGAGCATATCGATGCGCTGCGCGCAGCAGCGCCTATCCTGACCGAGGAAGATCTGGTCAAGAGCGGCACCGATCTGCCCAAGACCATCGCGGCGCTGATCGATCCTGCGTATGCGCAGGCGGTGATCAAGGCTTAGCTTATGCAGGAATCCCCTTCCGCCAGCCTGCCATCGGCCGCCGCGCCGGTCCATCAGGCGGACCGAAAAAAAGCATGGCAGCGCGGGCGCAGCACTTATCGTCCCGGCAGATTCACCGGCTGGATCGTGCCGCTGCTGTTCGTGGCTTTCATGGAAACCGGCGCCCGCCTCGGCTATATTCCGGCGCGCCTGTTTCCGCCGCCCAGCGAATTGCTGCAGACCATTTCACAGCTGGCGCTGCGCGGCGAGCTGCTGATGCATGTCGCCGCCAGCGTCACGCGGGTGCTGACCGGCTTCATCGCCGGCAGCCTGCTGGCGGTGGCTACCGGTCTGCTGGTCGGGCTCAGCCGGCGCGCCGAGGCCTTGCTGGAGCCTACATTTCAGGCGCTGCGGGCGATTCCCAGTCTGGCCTGGATTCCGCTCTTGCTGCTGTGGCTGGGCATAGACGAAACGCCCAAGATCGTGCTGATCGCCATCGGCGCTTTCTTCCCGGTGTATCTCAATCTGGTGGCCGGCATACGCGACATCGACTACAGCTTCATCGAGGTCGGCATCATTTCCGGACTGGACACGCGCGGGCTGATCCGTCACATCCTGCTGCCGGCCTCGCTACCGTATCTGTTCGCCGGATTGCGCAACGGCGTCAGCCTGGCCTGGATGTTTCTGGTGGCGGCCGAGCTGATCGCTGCCACCAAGGGCGTCGGCTATCTGCTGTCGGACGGCCGCGAGACCGGCCGCCCGGATCTGGTGCTGGCCGCCATCATCGTCCTGGCCATACTGGGCAAGCTGAGCGACGGCATCCTCCGTCGCTGCGAACAAGCCAGCCTGCGCTGGCGCGACGCCCGCTTGCAAAAACAGGCATGACGCCCCTCCTCTTTATCTGATTGACGACCATGAAAAAAATAGCAGCGACCGGCGCCACGCGCCGCACATTCCTCAAGAGCAGCGCGGGCTTGCTGGCGGCTGTATCCACCTTGGTCGCCGGTATACGGCCGGCGCTCGCAGCGCAGGAAGGCAAGAATCTGCGCATCGGCTATCAGAAGTCATCGACCTTGCTGACCGTGATCAAGGCCAATGGCACGCTGGAAAAACTGCTGGCGCCCACCGGCGCCAGGATCAGCTGGCATGAATTTTCCAGCGGCCTGCCGCTGCTGGAAGCGCTCAACGTCGGCGGCGTCGATCTCAGCGCGGATGTGGCCGATACCGTGCCGGTATTCGCCCAGGCCGCCGGCGCCAGGCTGACCTATCTGGCGCAGGAGTCGCCCTCGCCGGCGGCGCAGGCGATCATCGTGCACACCGATTCGCCGATCCGCAGCGTGACTGATCTGAAGGGCCGCAAAGTTGCGGTCACCAAGGCGGCCGGCGTGCATTATCTGTTGATCGCGACATTGGAGAAAGCCGGCCTGAAGTTCTCCGACATCGATGTGGCCTACCTCTCGCCGGCCGACGGCCGCGCCGCCTTCGAGCGCAAGAGCGTCGATGCCTGGGTCACCTGGGATCCGTTTCTGGCCGGCGTGCAACGCCAGTCCGAGGTGAGGATCCTGTCCGACGGCAAGGGCGTCGCCGATTATCAGCGCTACTACCTGAGCTCGACCAGCTTTGCCGATGCCAATCCGGCGCTGCTCAAAATCGTGTTCGACGAACTGCAAAAGACCGGCGTATGGGTCAAGCGCAATCCCAAAGAAGCTGCGGCCTTCCTCGCACCCTTGTGGGGACTGGACGCCGGCACGATTGAATTCGCCAACAGCCGCCGCAGCTACGAAGTACGCGCAGTGAAGCGCGAGGCGCTGGGCGAACAGCAAAGGATTGCCGACAGTTTCTTCGCCGCCGGCCTGTTGCCGAAGAAGGTCAACACGGCCGACGTCGCGATCTGGAAGCCGGCATGAAGCCGCGGCGATTTCAATAATGGACTGGCTGGACAAGATCACCTTCCTCCTGATGATCGCCGTGGTGATCGTGGCGCTGCTGCGGCCGCTGTCGGCGCGGCAGGATGACAGGGAGCCGGGCGCCGGCGGCAAAGACGCTGCCACGCCATCCGCTTCGGAGCGCGATAATTGAGTGCTTTTTTGCCATGTCTCTCATGACCGGGTCACCCACGGCCCGGCCATTCAGCAGGCATTTTCCCGGCTTCGCAATCAATCGATATCTGATTTTCTTCTTTCAAACTACTGTTTTATTCGTTTGCTTTCAACTGACCTCCCCTTAAAGTCATTCCACCACCCGCTGACGTCTATACCCATCCAAATGACCGGAAATGTCGTCAATCGCGGACATGTCGACCAGAGAAGGACAGTTATGTCATCTGTATTGCAAGCGCAAGTGCCGGACCAGAATACGCAGCCCTCCGTGGAATTGCCGGAGGAGCTGCAAAATATAAAGACCGCAGCCGCCGCCAGCGGCTTGCCTTATGCCGGCGGCATTGCGCCGCCTGATGCCTGGAAACTGTTTTCCTCGGGCCGCGTGCTGCTGGTCGATGTACGCACCAATGAAGAACGCAAGTTCGTCGGCCACGTGCCGAACAGCCTGCATGTGGCGTGGGCCACCGGCACCGCCATGACCCGCAATCCGCGCTTCGTGCGCGAGCTGGAAAGCAAGATCGGCGGCAAGCAGGTGCCGGCGCTGCTGCTGTGCCGCAGCGGCAAGCGTTCGGCAGCCGCCGCCGAGGCCGCCGCCAAGGCCGGCCTCACCTGTATTTTCAATGTGCTGGAAGGCTTCGAGGGCGAGATCGATGCGCAACAGCAACGCGGCAAGGATGACGGCTGGCGCTTTCACGGCCTGCCCTGGGTACAGGACTAAAGTCCTGCCATGACGGTCGCGGCCTGACGCTTTGCAGGTCATGCCGCTATCGCTTGCCCCTGATTCCGGCGCCGACCATCAAAAACATCATGAAGGAATTGCGTGGCTACATTTGATATCAACGGCATCGTGCTGGCGCTGCAGGAGGCGCGACTCGGCTGGCGCCAGAGCCAGCGCCGCGCCAGCGAACCCGGCGGCCGGGAGTTTCCCTCGCGCGATGCGCTGTCCGGCATCGTCGAAAGCATCAAGGGTGTGCTGTTCCCGATGCGGCTGGGGCCACCCGATCTGCGTCAGGAGAGCGAGGATTTTCACGTGGCGCATGCACTGGATGCAGCGCTGCACGCCCTGCTCAAGCAAGTGCACCTGGAGCTGAAGTACAACGCCACGCTGAATGGCCTGACCGACAGCGACATCGAGGGCGATGCCCTGCGCGCCACACGGGCGCTGGCGGCCTCGCTGCCTGATATCCGGACGCTGCTGGACTCGGACGTACTGGCCGCATTCCAGGGCGACCCAGCGGCACGCAGTGTGGATGAAGTGCTGCTGTGCTATCCCGGCGTGCTGGCGATGATTCACTATCGGCTGGCGCATCGTCTGTATCAGCTCGGTCTGCCGCTACTGGCGCGCATCATCTCCGAGCTGGCGCATGGCGCCACCGGCATCGATATTCACCCCGGCGCGCAGATCGGCGCCAGCTTCTTCATCGACCACGGCACCGGCGTCGTCATCGGCGAAACCGCCGTCATCGGCAACCGGGTGCGCGTGTACCAGGCGGTCACGCTGGGCGCCAAGCGCTTCGCCACCGACAGCGACGGCAAGCTGCAGAAAGGTCTGGCGCGTCATCCGGTGGTCGAGGACGACGTCGTCATCTATGCCGGCGCCACCATTCTCGGCCGCATCACGCTGGGCAAAGGCGCCGTCATCGGCGGCAATGTCTGGCTGACCCACGATGTCGAAGCCGGCGGCCGCATCGCGCAGGCGCAGTCGCGTGAAGGTGCGCAGGCCAACGGCATCGCAGCATCGTGAAACCAGCAGCAGGAGCCTAGGCAATGAGCATGCAGATCGACCCGCCCGAAGCACGCAAGCGCGGCGCCGCCAGAACCGACAGCGGCGACCTCATCGCCAGCGCGCTGGTGCAGAGTTTCGGCATCGGCGTGCGGCAACTGCGCGAGGCGCAAGGCTGGTCGCAGGAGCGGCTGGCCGAGAACTCCAACCTGAATCGTTCCTACATCGGCGAGATCGAACGCGGCTGCGCGATCGCCTCGCTGGTGACGGTCGAAAAACTGGCGGCGGCGCTGCAACTGACGCCGTCGGCCCTGGTCACGCGCGGCGAAACCATCAGCCAGATGAACCTGGTGCGCGGCATCCAATTGATGGCTATAGCATGTTGAGACTATCCGACCCAGGCATGACACTGCTGAGCTTGTCAGTTGATCAGCTTTTCCCCTTTCCACTCAACCAATAAATGGAGTTCAGATGTCGGCAACTGTTGGCGGTACTACCGCACTCGGCGATAACGCAGCAAGGCAATTAGCAAACGCAACCAAGACCGCCCCGCAGCTTGAGACCATCTCGCCGCGCTGGCTCACGCATCTCTTGCAATGGGTGCCGGTGGAGGCAGGCATCTATCGCCTCAACAAGGTCAAGAACCCTGAATCGATCAAGGTCACCTGCACCGCGCGCGAAGAAGAAAACCAGCTGCCGCGCACCTTCGTCGATTACGAAGAGCAACCGCGCGAATACTTCCTGAATGCGGTCTCGACCATTCTGGACGTGCACACCCGCGTCTCCGATCTGTACAGCAGCCCCCATGATCAGATCAAGGAACAGCTGCGTCTGACCATCGAAACCATCAAGGAAAATCAGGAAAGCGAACTGATCAACAATCCGGACTACGGCCTGCTGGCGCAGGTGAGCGACGAGCAGCGCATCTTCCCGCTGACCGGTGCGCCGACGCCTGACGATCTGGATGAATTGCTGACCAAGGTCTGGAAAGAACCGGCCTTCTTCCTCACGCATCCGCTGGCGATTGCCGCCTTCGGCCGCGAAGCCACACGTCGCGGCACACCGCCGCCGACCATCAGCCTGTTCGGTTCGCAGTTCATCACCTGGCGCGGCATCCCGCTGATCCCTTCGGACAAGGTGCCGGTTGCCGACGGCAAGAGCAAGATCCTGCTGCTGCGCGTGGGCGACAAGCGCCAGGGCATCGTCGGCCTGTTCCAGCCGGGCCTGCCGGGTGAACAGAGTCCGGGCCTGTCGGTGCGCTTCATGGGCATCAACAATCACGCGATCTCTTCCTACCTGATCTCGCTGTATTGCTCGCTGGCGGTGCTCACCACCGACGCGCTGGCGGTGCTCGACGACGTCGAGATCGGCAAGTACCACGACTATCCTGATACCTACAAATAAGCCGCCACGTGAGCATCCTCTCCTCCCCCACTCCAGCGGCGGGCAGCGTGCCTGAGGCCAGCGGCGCACCCTTCGATCCGGCGCTGCTGGCAAGGCTGGCGACCGAACTGTTCGCCGCGCCGCCCTTCGCTCTGCAGGGCGTGCACGGCGTACAGGCGCCTGCCAATATCGCGCCGCCAGGTTCGCCGCTGGCCAGTCCGGCGGGTTTCGGTCCGGCCGTGCCCGGCACGCCGATCCCTCAGGGCCAGATACCCGGCACCAATCTGATCCCGGCTTCGCCGACGCAAGTGCTGTCGCTCGGCAATCGCGCTCCGGCGCTGCTGCCGCAAGCGCAGGCACCGAATGGTGTGCCGGACAAGCTGCTGAGCGCAGGCCCGGCCTACGATCCACGCACCGGCGGCGTCTTGCAGGGCGTGCCTGAAGCCGCCGGCGCGCAACCGGCACCGTCCGGATCGGCGCCGTATTATTTTCTTCACGAAAACTACGGTCAGCCGGCGTCCGGAACAGCGCCTAGTGCTCCGTCTGCGCCATCTGCGGCGCTGCCCGGCGCCCCCTCAATCCCTGCCAGTCCGGGATTGACGACGCCACCGCAAACCGGCATCCCCGGCGGCGCATCCCCTTCCGCTCCGGCGGCGCATGCGCTGCCGGCATCGAGCTCGCCGCAGTATTATTTTGTCGATGCGGTGCGCCTGCCCAGCGGCTACGTCACGCCGCCCAAGGAAGACCCGCACGCTGCCGTTCCGCTGGCCGGCAGCGATCGTCATCCGCCTTTCGATGTGCATGCGGTGAGGCGCGATTTCCCTATCCTGAAAGAGCGCGTCAATGGCCGCCAGCTGGTGTGGTTCGACAATGCCGCCACCACGCACAAGCCTCAGCAGGTGATCGACCGCATCAGCGAGTTCTACGAACGTGAGAACTCCAACATCCACCGTGCTGCGCATGAACTGGCGGCACGTGCCACCGACGCCTACGAAGGCGCACGAGAACGCGTCAAGCGCTTCATCAATGCGCCCGACGTGAACGAGGTGATCTTCGTACGCGGCACCACCGAGGCGATCAATCTGGTCGCCAAGAGCTGGGGCAGCCAGCATGTCGGCGAAGGCGACGAAATCATCGTCTCGCATCTGGAGCACCACGCCAACATCGTGCCCTGGCAGCAACTCGCGGCGGCCAAAGGCGCCAGGCTGCGCGTGATTCCTGTGGATGACTCGGGCCAGGTGCTGCTGGAGGAATACAGCAAGCTGCTTAACGACCGCACCAGGATCGTTGCAGTCACGCAGGTATCGAATGCGCTGGGCACGGTCACGCCGGTCAAGGAGATCGTCGCACTGGCCAGGCGTGCCGGCGCCCGTACCCTGGTTGATGGCGCGCAGTCGGTGTCGCACATGCGCACCGATGTGCAGGATCTGGGCGCGGATTTCTTCGTATTCTCCGGCCACAAGGTCTTCGGTCCGACCGGCATCGGCGTGGTCTGGGGCAAGCGTGAAGTGCTGGAAGACATGCCGCCGTGGCAAGGCGGCGGCAACATGATTGCCGATGTCACCTTCGAGAAGACGGTGTTTCAGCCGATTCCCAACAAGTTCGAAGCCGGCACCGGCAACATCGCCGATGCCGTCGGACTGGGCGCCGCCATCGACTACGTCAACCGGGTCGGGATTGAAAACATTGCCCGCTACGAGCATGACTTGCTGGTCTACGGCATGCAGCAACTGGGCGCCATCAAGGGCCTGCGCCTGATCGGCACCGCTGCCGACAAGGCCAGCGTGATGTCCTTCGTTCTGGCCGGCTACAGCACCGAAGAAGTCGGCAAGGCGCTCAATGAAGAAGGCATCGCAGTGCGCACCGGGCATCATTGCGCGCAACCGATTCTGCGTCGTTTCGGCGTGGAGACCACGGTGCGGCCTTCACTTGCGTTCTATAACACCTTCGATGAAATCGACCGTCTCGTCACAGTCGTAAGAAGACTCGCCGGCCAACGGCGAGCAGGCTGAAGCGTGTTTCCCTCAACGGCCATGAAGCGATTCATGGCCGTTTTTTTATGCGCGGCTCGTTTGAAACCGTTTCGAATCCGACGCCCCATACACTAAGCGTGCACCCGCAAAAAAGCCCACATTGCTGTGGGCTCCTGTCAGCGATACAAAGCTGTCTGCGCTGATGGCGGAGTGTCTACTTCACCACGCCACAAGCCATGCGTGCACCGCCGCCACCGAGTTTATCCGGATGGTCGCTGTGGTTGTCGCCACCGACGTGAATCATCAGCGCGTGGCCCTTGAATTCGTCCGCCTTGAGGCGCGGCGCCAGCACCGGGTAGCTGGCGGTGCCGTCGGCGTTCACATAGATTGCCGGCAGATCGCCCTTGTGGCCGCTGTCATCGTAAGGGCCTTTGTGGGCGCCGGTATTGTCCGGATCCCAATGGCCGCCGGCGGCGCCTGCAGGCACCGGCTTGCCGTCGGCGACAGCAGGTTCGCACGACGGTTTTTCATGCAGGTGGAAGCCATGTGTGCCGGGCGGCAGACCTTTGAGGTCGGGCGTCAGCAAGGTGCCGTACTTGTTTTGCTCGATCTTGATGGTGCCGATTGCCTGCTCGGCGCCCTTGGGGCCCGCCAGCGACAATTGCACGGTTTGTGCCTGCGCGCCGGCAGAGACTGCGGCGGCGGACAGCACGAAGGTCAGTGCGAGATTTTTCATTGTGTCTCCCTTTTGATGACTACGGTAACTCACGGCGGAACATTCCTGGATGCAACAGCGACGCGATGCTTTCGCGCTCTGAACATTGTCGCACCACAGAACCGACAGCCTGCAGCGATACCAGTTCCGTGCGCTACCCGCTGTTACGCTAACGCGCACCATCTCATGCGAACACACCCTTATTTTGACGGCAAGCAAAAACATGGATGCTGAGAGTTTCAGCCTTAGCGCAAGGCATAGCCACCGTCTGGGAACAATGTCGAGCCTGTCATGTAGCCGTTGGTCAGCAGGAACAATGCAGCGTTGGCGATATCGTCCACCTCGCCGACCTCACCCAGCAAGGTCGCGGCACGATAGCTGGCGAATGCGGCTTCACGCATGACCTGATCGCGGCCGCGCCACAAATCACTGTCGGTAGTGCCGGGTGCGATCACGTTGACGCGGATCGGCGCCAGTTCGGTTGCCAGCCCGCGGCCCAGACCTTCTATCGCCGCATTGGCCGCCGCATACGCGGCGGCGCCCTTGATCGGCCGTGCGCTGGCCGCGCCCGACATCAACACAATCGCTGCATGCTCGCTGAGTTTGGACAGTGCCGCATGCACCGCCCAGTACTGGCCCCAGAATTTGTTCTTGAAAGGGCTCTCGGCGACTTCCCGCGCGCTGTCGCGAAAGCCGCCGACCTGATACGAAGCTCCGGGCGTAAAGAGCATGTCGATCTGCTCGATGTCGGCGAAGAAGCGCTGCAGAGACTCCTGATCGGCAGAGTCCACCACTGCGCCGCGCGCATCAGGCGGCAAGCTGCTCAGCGCCCGCTTCAGCTTGTCGGCATTGCGCCCACCGAGTATCACTTTCGCCCCACGCTGCGCCGCCAGCTGGGCGGTACGCAATCCGATTCCCGATGTACCGCCGATGATGACCAGCGTCTTGTTCTCCAGACTCATGTTTTCCTTGGTTACAAATGGCTTGCGGCCCGGCTACATCGCCTTGGTCAGGCCGATGGTGCGTTCGATCAGCACCAGCGCCAGCACCGCCAGCACGATGAAGATCGCCGACACCGCATTGACCACCGGATCGAAAGTCTGGTCGATGTAGGTAAAGATGCGCACCGGCATGGTGACCGTGCCGGGCGCAGTCAGAAACAGGCTGACCGACACCTCGCCGAACGAAGTCACCGCCGCGAATACGGCGCCGGCCACGATGCCCGGCTTGATCAGCGGCAGCGTCACATGGCGGAAGGTGTAGGCCGGCGTCGCGCCCAGATTCATCGAGGCCGATTCCAGCCGTCTGTCCATGCTGGCCAGACTCACGCTGACGGTACGCACGGCATAAGGCAGCGCCACCAGAATGTGGCCGATCGCCAGCCCGATCATCGAGCCGGACAAGCCGGCGCCGGTCAGCACATACAACAAGGCGATACCCAGCACTACCTGCGGAATGATCAGCGGCGACAACACGAAGGCCTGCAGCAGATCGCGTCCGCGAAACTCCAGTCGCGCCAGTGCATAGGCCGCCGTAGTGCCGAGCAAGGTGGTCAGCGGCGTCACCACCAGCAACAGCCAGGCGCTGATCTGCAAGGCCTTGATCCAGGCCGGATTGCTGAAGAAGGCCTCAAACCAGCGCAGCGACAGCGACTTCGGCGGAAACTGCGGATAGGCGTCAGGGCTGAAGGCCGACAGAAATATCACCAGTATCGGCAACAGCAGAAACAGGTAAACCAGACCGCCCGAGGCCGTGCCGAGCAAACGCCAGGCGCGGTTCGAGGCCGGAATGACATCACGATCAGTGGCCATACACACGCCTTTCCCAACGTTTCTGGATATAGCTCATGGCGGCCGCGATAGCGGCGGTCACCACCAGCAAGCTCAATGACAAGGCTGCCGCCAGCGGCAGATTGGCAATCTGCAAGGCCTGCTGATAAATCGCGATCGGCAGCAGAGGTTGCAGACGACCGCCGATCAGCAGCGGCGTGACGTAACTGCCGGCCGCCAGTGCGAACACGATGATCGCGCCGCTCATCATGCCGGGAATGGTCAGCGGCAACACCACGTTGAGGAAGGTGTGACGTGCGCCCGCCCCCAGACTTTGCGACGCGCGCGGCAAGGCCGCAGGAATCTCGCCCAGCGAGGTCGCCAGCGGCAGCACCGCAAACGGCAGCATGACCTGCACATAGGCGACGATGACCGCCTTCATGTTCCACAGCAGCGCCAGCGGCGAATTGATCAGACCGAGTCGCTGCAGCACATCATTGATCAGCCCGTTCTGCGCCAGCAAAACGATCCACGCGAAGGTACGGATCACCACGCTGGTCAGCAAAGGCGAAATCAGGATCACATACAGCACGGTGCGCCAGCTGCGGCTGCGGGTATTGACCAGCAGCCAGGCGGCCGGATAGGCCAGCACCACGCACAGAACCGCGGTCAGTCCCGCCACCCACAGCGTGGTGCCGAGTGCGCGGATATACGTCGCCGACGTGAATACCTCGATGTATTGCGCCAGACTGTAAGTCGGCAGCACCATCAGCATGCCGTCGACATCGTGCAGGCTGAGCACGATCAGCAGAATTCCCGGCACCACCAGAAAGGCCGCCAGAAACAGCATGCCCGGCGCCAGCAGAAACCAGGAGAACAGCGAGCTGCTGGACATTGACTGACGGCTCATGAACGCGTCGCTCCGGCGCTAGCTTCGCCCTCGGCCGGCAGCAAGGCCAGATCGTCTGCATCCCATGCCAGACGCACCGGCGTTCCCGGCTGCGGCACTTCGGCAAAGTGTGATTCCGGCGCTTCCACGATCAGCTCACCGCCGCCGGCCAGCGTGACCGTCAGATGCAGCTCGGCGCCGGTATAACTGACGTCGCGCACGATGCCGCCGGCGCTGTTGGGCGCGTCCGGCAAACCAGCATTGGAAGCGGCACCGGAAGCCGCAGCCGATAAGCGAATGCGTTCCGGGCGCAGCAGGAACAAGCCCTCACGCCGGTCGGCATGCCTGGTCGCCAGTTGCAGCGGCACGCCGGGCGCGCTGAAATGCGCGCTGGCGCGGAACAAGCCGGCAGCGGCAGCGCCACTGGCATCAGCCTGCGCCACGATCAGATTGGCGTGACCGACGAACTCGCCGACGAAGCGGTTGACCGGACGTCGATACAGTTCCAGCGGTGTGCCGACCTGTTGCAGGCGGCCGGCGCCAAGAATGCCGATACGATCCGACAGGCCCAGTGCTTCCTCCTGATCGTGCGTCACCATCACGGTCGTCACGCCGACGTTGCCCAGCAGGCGGCGCAGTTCGGTCTGCATTTCCTTGCGCAGCTTGGCGTCCAGATTCGACAAGGGCTCGTCCAGCAACAGCACTTGCGGGCGGATTGCCAGCGCCCGTGCAATCGCCACGCGTTGCTGCTGCCCGCCCGACAACTGATGCGGCATGCGCTCGGCGAAGGCGGACAGCCGCACCAGCTCCAGCATCTCGCCGACCCGGCTGCGGATCTCGGCGCTCTTCATCTTGCGCACGCGCAGGCCGTAGGCGACGTTGTCGGCCACGTTCAGATGCGGGAACAAGGCATAGCTCTGAAACACCATGCCGATGTCGCGCTGATGCGGCTGCAGATCGGTGATGTCGCGACCGCCGACCAGCACCCGGCCGCCGCTCGGCGCCAGGAAGCCGGCGATGATGTTGAGCAGCGTGGTCTTGCCGCAGCCGCTCGGTCCCAGCAGGGAGAAGAATTCTCCCTGTGCGATGGACAGATCGACGCCGGCCAGCGCCTGCAGTTCACCGAAACGGTGGACGACGCCGCGGATGTCGATTGCACTCATTTGCCGTTGCCCAGCGCCTGCGACCAACGGTTGGTCCAGTCCGTGACCTTGGGCGTCGCGGTTTCGTAATCGATCCAGATCAGCTTCTTGTAGGCTTCTTCACCGACCTGAACCTTGCCCTTGAGCTCATCGTTGTATTGCACGTCGCGATTGGTCATGCCGTACAGCGAGCCGTCGGAGAATGCCTTCTGCACCTTGTCGCTGGAGAGGAAGTCGAGCAGCTTGTAGGCGTTTGCCAGATTCGGCGCACCCTTGGCGATCACCCAGTTCGCCGCCCCCACCACTGGGCCATCGCTGGGATAGGTAAAGCCGACCTTCAGACCGCTCTTTTGCAGCGCGAAGACACGGCCGTCCCAGTAAGGCACGACCCATGCATCGCCGCGTTCCAGCAAGGTCTGGATCGCGCCCGGGCTGTCCGGAAACGCCACGGCGTTGCCCTTCAGTTCGGCCAGCTTGGCGAAAGTGCGATCGACATCGGCATCGTTCTTGAGCTCGCCGCCCAGCGCGTGGGTCAGGCCGGCAAAGAATTGCAGGCCGGCGGCATAGGTCGGCGAAGAAATCGCGACGTGGCCCTTGTATTCAGGACTCCACAGGTCAAGCCAGCTCTTGGGCGGCGTCTTGACCAGGTCGGTGCGGTACGCCAGGCCGAGCTGGCCCAGGCTGAAAGCGGCTGCATAGGTCTTGCCGTCCTTGGTGAATTTTTCCTGCACGGTCGGATACAGCTTGGCCAGATTCGGGATGTTGGCGGCTTCCAGCGGTTGCAGCAATCCTGCAGCGGCGGCGCGTTGCACCGAATCCGGCTGGAAAACCACGATGTCGTAAGCCGGGCTCTTGCCGTTGGAGGCGCGCAACTTGGCCAGCCACTCGGCATCGGCGCCGGGCACGATTTCCACGTTCAGCTTGTTGTCCTTGGCGTACTGCTCAAGGCCGGCGGCGCGGATGTTCTTTTCCCAGTCGCCGCCGTACACGCCGATGACCACTTTGTCGGTGGCTTCCGGTACTGCTGCGGCCTGCGGCGCATCGGTCTTCTTTTCACCGCAAGCGGCCAGCACTGCGGCCACCAGCAAGGTCACGGCCAGGCTTGGAATGATGCGGAGCGTGCGTATTGATTTCATATTTTCTCCAGTCGGTGATGCATTGTGATTCATTGAAATTCATCTGAATTGGTTCAGGACGCGCTCGCCGGCGCGTGCGGAATGGCTTCGGCAAAACAGGTCGCGGCGCGTGCCAGTTGCTGTTCGCTGGCCGCCTGCTGCGGGAAGTTTTGCGGCAGCTCCACCAGCGCGGCGGCAAACACCTGACGGCGGCGACGCGTGCGTGCCGCGGCCGGCATGGCGAACAGCACCGTACTCAACTGATCGAGCAAAGCCGGCGGAAAAACTCTGTCCCAGGCATCGCGTTCCGGGCCGAAGCGACTGAGCGCAACAGGCTGGGCACGCAATTTCTGCGTCACCGCATCATCCACCCGCAAGGCCTGCACACCTTCTGCCGCGACCAGCGCCACACCGTAATCGCGGCGCGCCGCATCGACCGACAACAAACCGCGCAAAGCATCGGTCAGCACAGCCGCCGGATCCCGCTCCAGCGGGTTGCCCCAGCCGCCGCCGCCCGGTGTCTGGATGGCGATTTCATCGCCGGCCACCACCGGCAGCAGATCGATCTTGCCCAGTTCGCGCGGCGCTTCACCGGCGCGATGCAAGACCAGCCGGGCCGGCGCACCAGGCCCGCCGCCATGCGCGCCCCAGGGACGGAAGCGCAGACGCTCCATGCCGCGCGCCAGGACGAAACTGTCGTCCTGCAAGATGCGGAAACGGATTTCCTGACCATTGCCGCCGCGCCATTGACCGGCGCCGGCAGAGTCGCTGCGCAGACCGTAATGCACGATCTCGACGCCGGTTTCGGCTTCGACGGTTTCGACCGGATTATTGGAGAGATTGGAAATGCTGCTGTCGCGGCCATCGGCGCCGTCGCGTCCGCGCCGACCGCCGGTGCCGCCGACCATGGGCTCCACCACCTGCACGTTCTGGCCGTGGCCATGACGCGCCGGTTCGGCCACCACCACCGGAATGATGGTGCCGCCGCTGGCGGCCGGCATGTAGTCCGGCAAGGCCTGGCCCAGCACGCCGTTGAGTGCATCGTTGACGCGCACTGCGGCGGCATGACGCACGCCGACTGCGGCGCCCGGCAAGGGATTGACCAGACTGCCCTGGGGCGCGATCACCGATACCGGCGCCAGCAGCCCGGCATTGATCGGCACCGTTTTATCAAGCGTGGCGATCAGCGCCAGAATGCGCAGCGTCAGCCAGGCATGCGGCAAACCGTGACTGGGAATATTGATGGCGGCCGCCACCTGAGGATCGCTGCCCGTGAAGTCGAGCAGGATGTTGCCGTCGCCGACCGTGACCGCCAGCGCGATGCGCACCGGCAGGCCCGCACCGGCTTCGTCATCGAGGTAATCGGTAAAGCGATAGGTACCGGCCGGCACCTGCGCCAGCACCGCACGGGCGCGCAACGCGGCATATTCGACCAGATCCAGCTGGGCATCCAGAAACGCAGAAGCACCATGCTGCAGCAAGGTCTGCATCACGCGCTCACGGCCGGTCGCCAGCGCGCCCAGCATGGCCTTGAGATCGCCCATGTTGGCGTCCGGCGTTCGGCTGTTGGCGCGGAACAGCAGGGCCACGTCCTGGTTCAGCTGCCCTGCCCGCATGATCTTCACCGGCGGGATCTGCAAGCCCTCCTGATAGATTTCATGATTGGTCGGCGAGATGCTGCTCGGTACCTTGCCGCCGACGTCGGAGGCATGCAGAAAGCCCCAGCCATAGGCCACGATGCGGCCTTCATGAAAGTAAGGCTCGATCACCTGCAAGTCCGGCAAGTGCGTCGCCAGACCGCCCGAGCGGTAAGGATCGTTGGTCAGGATGACGTCGCCCGGCGCCAGCTCGCCGACCGCCGCAATCGCGGTCGAGCAGTCCAGACCGACAAAGCCGGACACGCCCAGCGCGCGCGGATAGGCGAAGAACTTGCCGTCCAGACCGGCCAGCGCGCAGCAGAAATCGGCGGTTTCCTTCACATACAGCGTACGGCCGGTGCGTTGCAGGGTCAGGCACATTTCCTCGGCGATCGAGGTCAGTTTGTTGCCCAGAATTTCCAGGCTGATCGGATCGAGTTTCATGCTTGCACTCCTTGCGGTTCAGTCGGCCGGGTGGCCGCGCTGCTCATCGGGTCGAGATGCAGATTGCCCAGCGCATCGGTACGCGCCTGCCAGCCCGGCAAGACCAGAATCGTGGTGTCTTGCTGTTCGATCACGGCCGGGCCGTTCAGCACGTCGCCCGCGCCCAGACTGTCGCGCGTGAAGATCTGCGCATCGTGCCAGCCGCCGCGCAAGAATACTTTGCGCACGCTGTGCGGCTCGGGCTTGCCGCTGCCGACAAAGCGCGGCGCACTGGCGGCGGTGACCAGATGGCCGACGATGGCGAGGCGGATGGTCGACACATCGACCGGCGCCTGCTCGTCGCGGAAGCCGTACAGGCGTTCATGTTCGAGATGGAAGGCTTCCACCAGAAATTCGGCAGTGAGCGGCGATGGCAGAGGATGCTGAATCGCGACATTGAGCTCATAGGCCTGGCCGGCGTAACGCATGTCCAGCGCCGGCCGTAGCGAAGTTTGGCCGGTGCCGCCCACGCCCTGCTGTTGCAGCCACTCGTGCGCCAGGGTGTCGAGTTCGCTCCAGATGCGACCGACATCGGCGGCGGCGGCATCGTCCAGCGTGACGCGCAGACTGCGCACGAAGTCACGGCGCAGATCGGCCGTGGCGGCACCCAGTGCACAGAAAGTGCCGGGCTTGAGCGGGATCAACACTTGCTTCAGACCGGCCTCTTCCGCCAGCCAGTTGGCGTGCGTCGGTCCGGCGCCGCCGAACGGCACCAGGGCGAACTCGGCCGGATCGAGGCCGCGCTGGGCCAGACTCTTGCGTAATTCGGACGCCATCTGCGCGGTGGCAATCGCCAGCGCGCCGGAGGCTGCACGTATCGGTGCATCGGCGCCGCTGTCGCCCAGTGCCGCGGCCACGCTTTCCAGTGCCGCCTGCGCCCGTTCGGGATACAGGGTCATGGCGCCGCCGACGAAGGCATTCGCATCCAGCACGCCGGTGGCGAGATAGCAATCGGTAATGGTGGCGCTGGTGCCGCCGCGGCCATACGCGGCCGGACCGGGATCGGCGCCGGCGCTTTCCGGGCCGACCTTGAGCACACCGTGTTCATCCACACGAATTTTGGAACCGCCGCCGGCGCCGATGGCGGAGACGCCGACCACCGGCAACACCAGCGGCAGACCGCCGATCTCGGTGCGCGTGACCATTTCGGCCTGGCCGTGCTGCGACACTGCGATGTCGCTGCTGGTGCCGCCCATGTCGAAGGTGACGATGCGCGCCGTGTCGGATTCCACCGCCAGCCGCGCCGCCGCCACCACGCCGGAAGCCGGGCCCGACAATACGGTATCGATGGGTCGCGCCAGCGCCGCCTTGAGCGACAGCGAACCGCCGTTGGATGCCGTCACCAGTATCGGCGCCTTGACGCCCAGCTCGGCCGCGAGTTGCTCCAGGCGCTGAAAGTAGCGCAGCATCAGCGGTTGTATATAGGCATTGAGCGAGGCCACCACGGTGCGCTCGTATTCGCGAATTTCGGGCCAGGTCTGCGCTGCCGACAGAATCGCGACCGGCACATTGCCGTCGACACCACTCTGCACGGCCGCCTGTATCGCGCCGGCCAGCTCGGCCTCGCGCTCCGGTTGCAGATAGCCGTTGATCAGCATCACCACCACCGCATCGACATCGAGCGCGGCGACCTGCTGCGCGACCTGCGTGATTTCCTCAGCCTGCGGCCAGCGCGTGGCGACGCCATCGCGATTGAAGCGCGCGCCGATTTCCAGCACGCGCTCGCGCGGCAGAAACGGCTCTTCGCGGGTCGCATGAAAATCGAAGGAGGAAGGCATGCGCGCGCGGCCGATTTCCAGCACGTCGCGAAAGCCTTCAGTGACCACCAGGCCGACGCGTGCGCCGCGACGTTGAATGATGGCGTTCAGGCCGATGGTGGTACCGTGCAGTAAAACAGCGATGTCGGACGGCGCCAGGCCGCATTGGGCGATCAGCGACGCCAGGCCGTTGCGCACCGCCAGCGCCGGATCGGCGGGTGTGCTCGGCTCTTTGTGATAGGCCAGCTGGCGGTGTTGAGGATGGTACAGAACGAAGTCGGTGAAAGTGCCTCCGACGTCGATACCTATGCGTGCGCCAGTCGAAGAGACGGAATTCAAAGCAGATACTCCCGATGCATGCCTGCCTATTCAGGCTGTAATCAAGCTGACGCACCGGCAAAGTGCGGCAGCAAATTTACGCGCCAAATTTGCAGGCAAAGATTTTGATTCTAGGATGTAGGACTCAGAAGAAAAACGAATTAATTCGAATTTGCTTATGCGACATTCTACTTTGCGGTTTCGTTCCTCGCTCTGCTAGGGTTCGGCGAATTAAAACAATCGGAGGCGATCTTCGCCTCATCTGTTATCAAGAGAGCATCTATGCGCATCGCTATCGGCGGTTTTCAGCACGAGACCAATACCTTCTCCGCCACGCCGACCACCTGGCAAGACTTTGCCTTGGCCGATACCTGGCCCGCTCTGCTGCAAGATGAGGCGCTGCTATCCGAAATGACGCCGAACCTGCCGGGTGCACCCCGCAATATTCCGATTGCAGGTTTCATCGATGCCGCCTTGCGTTCACGGCAGAACGGTCCGGACCAGCGCTCATCGCCCGTCCTGTTGCCAACCGTGTGGTGCGCCGCCGGCCCTTCCGGACGCGTCACGCGCGATGCCTTCGAGCGCATCACCGGCATGCTGATCGACGCCATCGCCGCGGCCCAGGCTGACGCGGTCTATCTCGACCTGCATGGCGCCATGGCGGCTGAAGGCTTTGACGACGCCGACGGCGAAATCCTGCGACGGGTCCGCGCTGTCATCGGTGAGGAGACTCCATTGGTCGCCAGCCTCGATCTGCATGCCAATGTATCGCCGCTGATGTTCGACAGCGCCGACATGCTGATCGCCTATTGCACCTATCCGCACGTCGACATGGCCGCCACCGGTGCCCGCGCCTTCGACTGGCTGCAGCAGCTGCCGACCGGAACCGCACGAGCGGCAGCTACCCATGGCGCCTGGCGGCGAGTGCCCTACCTCATCCCCATGTGCTGGCAATGCACCGATACCGCTCCCGCGAAGGACTTGTACGCGCTGCAACAGCGGCTGGAATCGGATGGCGCACTCAGCGTCTCGCTGGCCATGGGCTTTCCTGCGGCCGATGTAGAAAAGTGCGGCCCATCGGTGTGGGCCTATGCGGATTCACAGCCGGCTGCCGAGCTGGCGGCGCACGCGCTGCTGGAGGCGTTCAACGCGGCTGAGGCAGCCTTCAGCGGCGAGATACTGAATGCCGATGCAGCGGTCGATCGCGCCATCGCGCTTGTGACCAGCAAAGGCGGCCCGGTGGTCATCGCCGATGCGCAGGACAATCCCGGCGCCGGCGGCAGCGCCGACACCACTGCGCTGCTGAAAGCCCTGGTGGCCGGCAGCGCCCGGAGCGCCGTGCTGGGCTTGCTGGTCGATCCGCACGCCGCGCGACGCGCACATGAAGCAGGTGAAGGAAGCACGCTGCGCTTGTCGCTGGGCGGAAAATCAGGCATCGCAGGCGATACGCCTTTCGACGCTGAATTTCGGGTGGAGCGGCTGCATGCCGGCGAGGTGGTGGCAAGCGGCAGCGTCTTCAGCGGCTACCACCTGACGCTGGGCCCCAGCGCCTGCCTCGCCATCGGCGGCGTGCGCGTGGTGGTGATTTCCAAGGCGGTGCAACTGCTCGATCTCGCGCTGCTGCGCTTCATCGGCATCGAACCGGCGGAACAAGCCATCATCGCCGTCAAAAGCACCGTCCACTTCCGCGCCGACTTCGCGCCGCTGGCCAGCGAGATTCTGATCTGCGCCGCTCCCGGCGCCTTCCTGCTCGATCCTGCCGCACTGCCGTGGTCCAAGCTGCCCGCCGAGATTCGACGGCGGCCGGCCCGCTAGCAAATGACTGACATCGGCCAGCTGACAGCGGACGGCGCAAAACGCATATCGATATTGGAATTCATTCCTTCTCGCGCGCAGGCCGGCTAATTAAAGTCATTTTTTTAATATGAAAAAGTGGCCGCCATGTCCCAATCCCTTGAATGGAAATTCGAAACGCTGTCCGTGCACGCCGGCTATTCGCCGGATCCGACCACCAAAGCGGCGGCAGTGCCTATCTACCAGACCGTGGCATTTGCTTTTGACGATACCCAGCATGGCGCCGATCTGTTCGACCTGAAGGTGCAGGGCAATATCTATTCACGCATCATGAACCCGACCCAGGATGTGCTGGAGAAGCGTATCGCGGCGCTGGAAGGCGGCATCGCTGCGCTGGCGGTGGCCTCCGGACAGGCGGCTGTCACCTATGCGATCCAGACCATCGCCGAAGCCGGCGACAACATCATCTCCGCCTCCACCTTGTATGGCGGCACCTACAATCTGTTTGCACACACGCTGCCGCAGTTCGGGATCGAAACACGCTTCGCCGATCCGCGCGATCCGGTCAGCTTCGACCAGCATTTCGATGCGCGCACCAAGGCCGTCTTCATCGAATCGATAGGCAATCCGCTCGGCAACGTCACCGATATCGCGGCAATCGCCGCCATCGCGCACCGCCACGGCGTGCCGCTGATCGTCGACAACACGGTGGCCACACCTTACTTGCTGCGGCCGATAGAGCACGGCGCCGACATCGTGGTGCATTCGCTCACCAAATATCTGGGTGGACACGGCACCAGCCTCGGCGGCGCGATTGTCGACTCCGGCAAATTCCCCTGGGCCCAACACAAGGAACGCTTCAAACGCCTCAATGAGCCGGACGTCAGCTATCACGGCGTGGTGTATACCGAAGCGCTGGGCGAAGCCGCCTACATCGGCCGCGCACGCGTCGTGCCCTTGCGCAATACCGGCGCCGCGCTGTCGCCGTTCAACAGTTTCCTGATCCTGCAGGGCATAGAAACACTAGCGCTGCGCCTCGACCGCATCACCTCCAACGCGCTCGCCATCGCCCGTTATCTGAAGCAGCATGCGAAAGTGAAGTGGGTCAACTACGCCGGCCTGGAAGATCATCCCGATCACGCGCTGGCGCAGAAATATCTGGGCGGCAAGGCCTCCGGCATTCTGACCTTCGGTGTCGAAAACGGACTGACAGGCGGCGCCAGATTTCAGGATGCCCTGCAACTGTTCACGCGTCTGGTCAACATCGGCGACGCCAAATCGCTGGCGACGCATCCGGCCTCGACCACCCACCGGCAGCTGTCGCCGGCCGAGCTGCTCAAGGCCGGCGTCACTGAAGATACGGTGCGCTTGTCGATCGGCATCGAGCACATCGACGACCTGATCGCCGATCTGGATCAGGCGCTCGCCGGCGCCTGATGCTGCAGACGGAGTCGGCACAGTCAGGAAGCGCATATCGATATCGCCAAATATGATTGGAGAAATTTTCCTCTCTGACGCAAAGTAGAGGCCAGAGTCGATTCACCAACGCGGAGCCACTTTTCAGATAGAACTGGGCTCCGCGGATCGCTCTTGCAGCGCTCCTCCGCTCCGCATCCTCGGCAGACTTCGCGCTCTTCGCGGCTTCATCTGCATCCGTTCAGCTCGCTCCGCCCTGCACTTCTCCATCATGCGCGATGCGACGCATCCGTTCTGAACCGGCACTTCAACATGGCCCTGGCTTCAGGCTGCCAAGTCCGCTCTCTTGATATCAAACAACAAACATGACCGCTCCCCGCACCCAATTTTCTCTCGGCGCCTTCCTCATGCAGACCGGGCATCACATTGCCGCCTGGCGCCATCCTGAAGCGCAGGCCGATGCCGGCAGCAACTTCCGCCACTACGTCAAGCTGGCGCAACAGGCTGAAGCCGCCAGGTTCGACGCCGTCTTCATCTCGGATTCCTCTGGCGTGCGCAGCCGCAATCTGGCGTCGCTCTCGCGCACCGCGCGTTCGGATCAGTTTGAACCGCTGACGCTGCTGTCGGCGCTGGCTGCCGTCACTGAACGCATCGGTCTGATCGCGACCGCTTCCACCACGTTCAACGAGCCCTTCAATATTGCGCGCAAGTTCGCTTCGCTCGACCAGATCAGCGGCGGCCGTGCGGGCTGGAATCTGGTGACCTCGAGCGGCGATGGCGAGGCGGAAAATTTCAATCTGAGCGAACACGTCGATCACAGCCTGCGCTATGAACGCGCGGCCGAATTCCATCAGGTCGTGACCGGGCTGTGGGACAGCTGGGAAGACGACGCCTTCGTGCGCGACAAGGAAAGCGGTCTGTATTTTCATCCGGAGAAACTGCATGTGCTGAACCACAAGGGCAAGCACTTCTCGGTGCGCGGCCCGCTCAATGTCTCGCGCTCGCCGCAAGGCAGGCCGGTGGTGGTACAGGCCGGCGCGTCGGAAACCGGCAAGGATCTGGCCGCACGCACCGCCGAAGTGATCTTCGTGGCGCACCAGACCTTGGCCGAAGCGCGCCATTTCTACAGCGACATCAAGCAACGCGCGCTGGCCTACGGCCGCCAGCCGGATGAGCTCAGGATCATGCCGGGCATCTTCCCGGTGGTCGCCGCGACGCGCGCCGAGGCGGAGGAGAAGTTCCGGTATCTGCAGGAGCTGATTCATCCGGTGGTGGGCGTGGCGCTGCTGTCGCAGATGGTCAGCTTTGACCTCTCGCCCTACCCGGTCGATGGTCCGCTGCCCGAACTGCCGCCGACCAACGGCGCCAAAAGCCGTCAGCAACTGATGATCGATCTGGCGCGCCGCGAAGGTTTGTCGATCCGCCAGACCTATCTGCGCATCGCCGGCGCGCGCGGCCATCAGCAGGTGGTCGGTACGCCGAAGGACATCGCCGACCTGCTCGAATCCTGGTTCAAGGATGGCGCCGCCGACGGCTTCAACATCATGTCGCCCACCCATGCGTCAGGACTAACGGATTTCATTACGCTGGTTCTGCCCGAGCTGCGCCGCCGCGGCCTGTTCCGCAATGAATATGCAGGCAGCACCTTGCGTGAGCATCTGGGTCTGAAGCGGCCTGCGCATGCCTCAGCTCCAGGCTCTGCCCATTGAGATAAGGCATCACGCCGGATTTCCTGAGCAGTGAACAAGGCATCATATGGATATCTGTTTATCTTCCTTAGCAATGCGCATGCGCTGCCAGATAATTCTCTTCCCGGCATGCCGCTCACACGCAGGTGCACCGCCCTTATTCGACCAAAGGTAACCATGACTCAAGCTTCCAGCCAGGCAGTATCCGACGACTTGTTCAAACGTTTCGAAGGCGTGTTCGCGCGCATTGCCGAAGGCAGCATAGTCCGCGAAAGCAATCGCGAATTGCCGTATGAAGCGGTGCAATGGCTGAAGGACAGCGGCTTCACGGCCCTGCGCGTTCCTGCCGAACTGGGCGGCAGCGGCGTCAGCCTGCCGCAGTTCTTTGCATTGCTGATCCGGCTGGCCGAGGCGGAGTCCAATCTGCCGCAGATCCTGCGCGTGAATGCCGGCTTTACCGAGCTGCTGCTGGAGCGCAAGGACGATGAGCGCACGCGCCATTGGCTCAGCGTGATCGGCAAGGGCGAGACCTTCGGTGCAGCGGCGTCCGAACGTACCGGCAGCACCGACAACAGCGTGACCGTGACGCCGGACTCGCAGCCCCGGCATCTGCGCCTGAACGGCGAAAAATATTATTCAACCGGCACCCTCTACGCCGACTGGATTCTGGCACGCGCGCATGACCGCGAGACCGATCTCAACGTGTTACTCAGGAGCGATACGCCCGGCGTGTCGCGCATCGATGACTGGGACGGTTTCGGTCAGCGCCTGACTGGCAGCGGCACCACGCGTTTCGACAATGTGCTGGTGCATCAGGATCAGATTCTGGATCGTTACAAGGTGTCGGAGCCGCGCCGCGACACCTTGATCACGGCCTTCTATCAGACCATTCATCTGGCAACGCTGGCCGGCATTGCCCGCGCCGTACAGCGCGATGCGGTGGAGTTCACGCAGGGCCGCACGCGCACCTTCGGCGTTCCGGGGCAATCCAGCCCGCGCGACAATCCGCTGGTGCATCGCGTGGTGGGTCGCCTCGCCAGCCTGACGTGGTCGACCGAGCAGCTGGTCAAGTCCATCGCCAGCGATCTCGAAGAAGTGCATCAGGCGCGCAAGCGCGGCGAGGTGCGCAGCGAGGACTACGTCGCGCTCGACATCAGGACCTTCCAGGCGCAGCAGGTCATCATCGGCCAGGTGCTGGAAGCGACCACCCTGCTGTTTGAGGTCGGCGGCGCTTCGGCCACCAGCGACAAACGCCGGCTCGATCGTCACTGGCGCAATGCGCGCACGCTGGCTTCGCACAACCCGGCCATCCTGCGCGAGGCCGCCATCGGCGCCTTCCACCTGAATGGCACGCCGTCGTCCGAACGCTTCGGAAACGCTTACATCTGAGACTCGCCTGAGGGCAGCGAGCAAGCGATCAGTTAAGGCATGGTCCATTGCGGATGCGCCTTGATCTCACTGTCATCCCTCTCCATTTTCACCTCTGATCAGTCAGTCTGAAAAGACCGGCTGATCCCTCGCGCCCGCCCGCACCATCATCGCTGAAGCCCCAGTGGCAGCGGCTTCCGGCGCCCCTCCTCTTCACGCAAAGTTCAGATATGCACATACGAATTCATTCGTTTGATTGCCGGCCCGCGCTCTCTACACTTTGAATCCCGCGTTTCATGCAGGTGCGGCGCCGTCATCCGGCTCCGTTTATTGAATCCACACTCATATAGCGAAAGTGAAGCTGCTCATGCGCATCCGGCTGGCGAAAATAATCTCGATACTCGCGTGGGGCTGCATCGCCCTCAATGCTGCCAATGTCGCGGCCGAACCGCAGAAGCCGGAGCTGAAGGTGGGCTTCGTGCCCGGCCCTTACATCGATGAATTCAAGATCGGCGTGCAGCCGGTACTGGAGAAAAAAGGCTACAAGATCAAGTATTACGAATTCAGCACCGGGCTGGAAGCCAACAGCGCCGTATTCAAGGGCGACATCGATGCCAACGTGATGCAGCACAGCGTCTTTCTCAAGTCGTACAACGAGCGCAACAAGACCGATCTGGTCGGTATCGTCGAAGTGCCGACGCCGCCCATGGGCCTGTATTCGAAAAAGCATCGCGATATCAAGAACCTGAAAAAGGGCTTCACCGTTGCCGTGCCCAACGATCCGGTCAATCTGCAGCGTGCGCTGTGGATCCTGCAACGCCTGGGCTGGATCAGGATCAAGGAAAACGCCAATCCGGTCGATGTCACCGAGCTCGATGTGATTGAAAACAAGGTCGGCCTGAAACTGGTGCTGCTGGAAAACGCCCAAGGCCCGCGCGCGCTGGATGATGCCGATTACGCTGCGATCCAGGGCAACTTCGCCATCTTCGCCAAACTCAAGTTATCGGACGCCTTCATTCTGGAAGACATGACGCCGCCTTACATCAATGTGCTGGTGGTGAAGAAGCCGCGTCAGGGCGACCAGTATGCGCGCGACATCGTCGAGGCCTATCGCTCCGAGACTTTCCAGAATGCGATACGCGCAGATCGTTTCTACGACGGCTTCCGTCTCCCCGACTACTTCAGCAAGACCAGCGCGGCTGAGACTGCTCGCACCGCCACGCTCAGCGCTTCCCGCTGACCCCGGAACATTCAAGACCATTCAAGACCATTCAACAAGACTCAAGGGAGAATTCATGCAACACAAATACCGCTTTCGCGTGCGCGCCATTCTGGCGGCCGGCCTGTTTTCCATCATCGGCGTGGCGCATGCCGCCGATCCTAAAGTCTTGCGCGTAGGCGTGCGCGGCGGCATTGATGAGCAAGTGTGGGAAGTGGTGAGCGAGGTGGCGAAGAAGAACGGGCTCAGGATCGAATCGGTGGTCATCAGCGGTTCTGCCAGCCCCAACGAAGCACTCAACAATGGCGATCTGGATGCCAATGCCTTCCAGCACATTCCCTTCCTGCGCGATCAGATCAAGCAGCGCGGCTACAAGCTGAGCATTGTCGGCAATACCTATATTTCGCCGATCGCCTTCTATTCGAAGAAATACAAATCGCTCAAGGATCTGCCGGACGGCGCCAAGGTCGCGATCCCCAATGATCCCAGCAATCAGACCCGGGCCTTGGTGGTGCTGCGCGATGCCGGCCTGATCACCCTGCGTGACGGCTTCGATCCTTACACCGGCACGGCCACGCTGAACGACATCACCGGCTACAAGAAGAAGATCAATCTGATCGAGGGCGCGTCAGTGGTGCTGGCGCGTTCACTGGAAGATGTCGATACCGCCGCCATCATCAACACCTTCGCCTATCAGGCCGGACTGGTGGCGACGCGCGACGGTATCGCGGTCGAGAAGCGCGACCACAATCCCTACGTCAACGTCATCGTGGTGCGCGACCAGGACAAGAACGCGGCCTGGGTCGCACCGCTGATCAAATCCTTCCAGTCCGCCGAAGTCCGTCAGTTCATCGAGAAGCAATACGGCGGCTCCGTGGTGCCGGTATTTTGAGTCTGACGCTATTGTCAGCCGCACGCGATGCGGCCTGGCGCGCGGTCAGCACGGCGATGAAATATCCCGAAGCGGAGTTTGCCGCCTATGCGCCGACGTCGACGGCAGCCCCGCTTTCATCCGGACCTGACTTTGCACAGCGCCAGGCACAGATCGACGCCGTACGCGGCGGCCCTTCCCAAGCTGAAGCCGAAGCAGCGCCGCATCTGATCTTCGAGCACATCGCCAAGCAGTACAAGGCGGCCTCCGGCCCGGTACAGGCGCTGCGCGATGTTTCGTTCACGGTACAGCGCGGCGAAATCTTCGGCATCATCGGCCGCAGCGGCGCCGGCAAATCTACGCTGTTGCGCACCATCAATGCGCTGGAGAGGCCCGATGCCGGCAGCGTATCGATTGACGGCCTGCGCGTCGGCGAGCTGGATGAGGACGCGCTGGTCGGCCTGCGACGCCGCATCGGCATGATCTTCCAGCACTTCAATCTGCTCTCGGCCAAGACCGTGCGCGACAACGTCGGCCTGCCCTTGCGCGTGGCCGGCGTGGCGCCGGAGCAAATCCGCTCGCGCGTCGACGCCCTGCTGGATCTGGTCGGCCTGCGCGACAAGGCGGAGGTCTATCCGGCCAAATTGTCGGGCGGACAGAAACAGCGCGTCGGCATCGCCCGCGCGCTGGTGCACGAGCCGGACGTGTTGCTGTGCGACGAAGCCACCTCGGCGCTCGATCCGGAATCGACCCAATCCATCCTCAGCCTGCTGCGCGACGTCAGCAGCAAGATGGGCCTGACGGTGGTGCTGATCACGCACGACATGGCGGTGATCCGCGAAATCTGCGATCGCGTGCTGGTGCTCGATCAGGGCGCCATCGTCGAACAGGGCGAGGTGTGGAAGGTGTTAGGCGATCCGCAGGCGGAAGCCACGCGCGCCCTGCTGCGGCCCTTGATGCATGGCCTGCCGCCCGATCTGGCGGCCCAGCTGGTGGATGATCTGCAAGGCCGTCCGGGCCTCGCGATACTGAGTCTGCACTACGGCGGCGCGCAGCGACCGCAAGGCGTCAGCCTGCAGGAGCTGGCCTTGCTGGGGCCGCAGGCCACCCTGATTCATGGCGGGCTGGATCGCATTCGCGGCCACGCGCAAGGCAGCCTGCTGCTCTCCCTTCCCGCCGCCAGCTGGCATGCGGCCAAAGCGCAAGGACTTGCCGGCGCAGATTTCATCGAGGTACTCGGCTATGTCCCTGCCCCCGTTTTATAAATACGTTCAGGCGCTCTACCAGACCTTGCTGATGGTCAGCGCCTCGGCTCTCATCGCGATTTCGACCGGGCTGGTGCTGGCCGTGATCCTGACCATTACCGCCAGCAACAGTCTGTATCCGAAACCGCGCCTGCATCGCAGCCTGTCGATCACGGTCAACATCTTCCGCGCCGTGCCCTTCATCATCATGCTGGTGGCGCTGCTGCCGTTTACCCGGCTGGTGGTCGGCACCACGCTGGGCACCTGGGCTGCGGTGGTGCCGCTGACGGTCAATCTGATTCCGTTCTATGCGCGCATCGCCCAGGTCAGCCTGAACGATGTCGATCCCGGCCTGGTGGAAGCGGCGCGTGCCATGGGCTGCCGGCGCTGGCACATCGTGCGCCATGTGCTGTTGCCGGAGGCGCTGCCGGGCATCGTCGGCGGCATGACGGTGAGTCTGATCGCCATGATCAATGCCTCGGCCATGGCCGGCGCGGTCGGCGCCGGCGGTCTCGGCGATCTGGCGATCCGCTACGGTTACGAGCGTTACGAGACGCGTGTGATGTTCGAAGTCATCGTCATTCTGATCGCGCTGGTCTCCATCATTCAGCTATGCGGTGAGCGCTTGTCGCGCCGGCTGGATCATCGGCGCTGAAGCGCGCTGCAATAAATCAAAAGGCCGTCGTGTTCAGCGACGGCCTTTTCTGTTTTACCACCGCACTCAGCCGCAACATCTCATGCAGCGATGGCCCTGGCTTGAGCACTATGGCGTCCGGCCGGCCGCGCCAGTCCCAGATGCTCGCGCAGGGTTGTGCCTTCATATTCGCGACGAAACAGTCCGCGCTGCTGCAGGATGGGCACCACGCCTTCGGTGAAGGCCTGCAAGCCATCGGGCAAGGCATCCGGCATCAGATTGAAACCGTCGGCGGCGCCGGCCCTGAACCAGCGCTCGATGTCGTCGGCCACCTGCTCCGGCGTGCCGACGATGACACGATGTCCGCCGCCGCCGGACAGCGCACGGATCAGCTCGCGCACGCTGTGACCGTGCCGTTTTGCCAGCGCCAGCGTGGCCTTGAAGAAAGTGTGGTTGCCGTTGCCGCCGGCCGGCAAGGCGATGTCCTCGGGCAGACGATCATCCAGTCGCAGACGATCCGGCGCAATACCTAGCGTGCCGGCCAGACGATTGAGGCTGTAGCTCCACGGAATCATGTCGATCAGCTGATCGCGCCGGCGCAGCGCCTCGGCTTCGGTAGCGCCGATGATGGTGGCCAGTCCTGGCAGCACTTTTATCGCCTGCGGGCCGCGCCCATAAGCTGCCGCCCGTGCGTGCAGATCCTGTCTATAGGCTTGCGACTCGTCCAGCGACTGCGATGCCGAGAACACCGCTTCGGCATGACGCGCCGCCAGATCGCGACCGTCGCCCGAACCGCCGGCCTGCACCAGCACCGGGTAGCCTTGCGGCGTGCGCGGCAGGTTGAGCGGCCCCTGTACCTTGAAATGAGGGCCACGATGCGCAATCGGCTGCACCTTGCCCGGATCGATGAAGCGGCCGGCCTGTTTGTCGCCGATCACGGCGTCGTCTTCCCAGCTGTCCCACAGCGCCTTGACCACTTCGGTGAATTCGCCGGCGCGCGCATAGCGCTGGCCATGATCCGGCGTGCCCTCCAAACCGAAATTGCGCGCCGAGCCGGGGTCTGCCGTGGTCACCACATTCCAGCCGGCGCGACCGCCGCTGACGTGGTCGAGCGTGGCAAAACGGCGCGCGATGTTGTAAGGCTCGTTATAGCTGGTGGAGGCGGTCGCGATCAGTCCGATGCGGCTGGTGGCGGCCGCCACGCAGGCCAGCAGCACGGTCGGCTCCAGCGCAGTGATCGGTCGGAAATCGATCTGTTCGACGATGGAGGCGTTGTCGGCCAGGAACACCGCGTCGAGCTTGGCCGCCTCGGCAATCTGCGCCACCCGCACATAGTGCTGGACGTCGATGAAGGCCTGCGGATCGGCATCGGGCAGGCGCCAGGCAGAGGGAATGAAACCGGAATGCAGAATATTGACGTTCAGATGCAGACGAGGCGCCGGCGTCAGGGCATCGCTCATGATGAATTCCTTTTTTGGGGAGGCCAGACCTCACCGCTGCCGCAAGGGCTGTAGCGAGGTCGAATGGAAATGTACGGATCGACAAGGAAGTGAGGACGCCAGGCCCGGCCTGACTTCGTCCATCAATGCGGCCTGGCGAAGCCGTGACGTTGCGCCAGCAATTCGAGAATACGGCGGGTGTCGGTCACGAAGCGTTTGTCGCCCAGCCGCTCGACATCATCGGGAATCGGCTGATCGTCGCCCAGAATCAGAACCGGCAGGCCCTGATGATCGGCATCGAGCAGCGCCACCACGTCGGCGCGCGGCCGTGGAAACGGCAGGCGGCGGATGTCCAGCGACTTGAGCTTGTCGGGCTCGCCGGCCAGCAAGCCTTCAATCGGAATGCAATCAGGACAGACGAAGCGTTCGCCCGGGTATTTGGGATCGGCAAATCCATGTTCCAGCAACAACAGCAGATCTCGGCTCATGCAACAGGCTCCAGAAAAAGAGAATCGATCGAAGATATCCGAAGATTCTGTTCCGCGCGCCGGCCGCTCGCCACGAATATATCTGCATATCCTTATGCAGCGCGCCCTGCTGACGCAGGCGCCCGAGGGCGCGGCGCTTGCGATAAGGCAGCGTCGATGCACATATTCCACTATCATGTCGGACTTCGATGCAACTTTGGCCTGCCCCTGCCCCGTATGTCCGACCTCGACTCCCACGCTTCCGATACCGATCCAGCCGATGAGAATGTCATCCATGAACCACGCCTGTGGCGCGATGAAGGCTGGACTGCGCGCATCATCAAGAACGATGACGACGACGGCTGGGCGGTGGAAATGACGCGCGAAGGCGAGCGCGAGCCAACGCTGATCGGCCCCTGGACCATGGGCCGCGACAAGAAGAACCCCAAGCCGATGGACAAGCCGGCCTTCAATACGCTGGTCAAGACTGCCTCTGAGTTTCGCCGCCGCAGCGAGCAGCAGTTGCACGCGCAACTGCACAAGGAAGTCACCGTCGACAGCGACGACGGCAGCATCAAGGTGACGCTGGACATCGTGCCCGACGACGATTTTCCCTATGCCGAACTGAAGGCCTGGGATGAAATGGGCGAACTGCTGGCCAAGGCGCAGACTGCGCCGAATTACAAGCTGAGCATCGACAGCGCCGAACGCTGGATTGCCGGCGGCTATCGCAAGCCGAACTGATCTCTGCCGGTGCATCCGGATTTAGCACAGGCAACATGCAAGAAAAAACGCCACTAGAAATAGTGGCGTTTTTATTCAGACCGGACGCACGAATGCGGGTCCACCCGGGCTGGTTCTGATGCCCTCTTGCAAATGCCTCCACGGCAGCTCGGCCGGGTCGGCCACCATCGGCCCCGGTGCTTTCGCCACCAGCACCGCTGCCGCAACAGGCTGAAAATCGGCCCGAAAATGCACCGAGCTTTTATTGACCAGAATCTTCTTGGACTCCGGATGGATGCCGGCCACGCGGTACAGGTTGCGGTCGAACATCTGCGCCTTGCTGGTGCTCACGGCAATGTCCACGCCGCCGATGCGCAGGCAGGCGGTGGGGCCGAGCTCGGCCAGCATGCCGGTCATCATCGGGCCGTCGTAGCGCACGCGGCCGTCCGACAGAGCAATGACTTCAAATTCGCCGGCAAAGGGACTATCGCCTTCTACGCCCGAGGTGCCGGCCAGATTCAGCTGCAGCCTGGCGCCGATGCCGGCCGCATGCGCCAGCGCGGCGGCCTGCGGATCGCTGATGAGGCCGATGGCGGCGTTCTCGACCTGATTGGCCAGCAGCGCGCGCAGCATGCCCATGGTGTTGGAGTCGCCGCCGGCGCCGGGGTTGTCCTGGGTGTCGGCGATGACGACCGGCTTGTCGGCGGTCAGGCTGATGCGGATCGCTTCCTTGACGGCGGCATCGGGTGTCAGGAACGGTACTTCCCACAAGGCTTCGTCCTGCATCATCTTGTCGTAGAGCTGCGCTACGGCGCGTGCGACCGCTTCGATGTTCTTGCCGTGACCCCAGATCACCGGGCCGCACTCGGGAAAGTCGGCCGCCGGAAAACCCGGGCAGAACGAGAGCGAAACGACTTCATCGGGCGCCTGCGATTCCATGGATGATTCCATTGATTCAAGCGCGGCGTACATCGACTGCGCCGGCTCCAGCAAGGTGCACATGCCATTGATGGGAATCAGAAACGGCAGACGACGATGGACGGTCTTGATCGCACCCGGCTGCGCCACCAACTGCTGCAACAAGACAAACGCGCGCGCCCCGGTTTCGGCCAGGTCGACGTGCGGATAGGTGCGATAGGCCACCAGCGCATCGGCCAGCGTCAGCATCTTCTGCGTCACGTTGGCGTGCAGGTCGAGCGAGATCACGATGGGAATCGTCGGCCCGACCACTGCTCTCAGCAATTCCAGCAAAGTGCCCTCGCCGTCGTCGGTGCTCTCGGCCACCATGGCGCCGTGCAGATCGAGGTAGATGGCGTCGGGCTTGCTGCTTCTCGCTGCATCGACGATTTCGCCGGCGATCCTGGCATAGGCGTCGGCGGTGACATGGGCCGAGGGACTGGCGCCGGCCCAGATCACCGGCAGCAGCTCATGCCCGGCTTCCTCTGCCGCCAGAATGAATCCGCCCGCAGGAATGTTGACCTCACGCAGCGCAAGCAACTGTGCGCCGCGTTGCATCATGGGAAAGCCCTCACCCTTTTCGAAGCTGCTGTAGCTGGCTTTGGAAGGCGCAAAGGTATTGGTTTCGTGCTGGAAACCGGCAATTAAGATACGCATGGCGACAAAAAATCCTTTTCAAGAATCTGCTGAAATCGAATGACTTTTTTAATAAGCGGCCTGTGCTGCCGCCGGCTGACGGTTCAGCGCGAGTAATACGAATCCGACCACCAGCAAGCCCACCATCACCCACAAGCCGGATTGCGTATTGCCGGTGGCGGTGCGTATCCAGCCGATCAGGGTCGGACTGAGGAAGCCGCCGAGCAGACCGATGGTATTGATCAAGGCAATGCCGCCGGCGCTGGCTTCGCCTTTCAGATATTCCGAAGGTATCGCCCAGAACACCGTGTAGGCCACCCACATCATGGCGGTCGCAATCGTCATGCAGAACAAGGCCGGCCACAGATTGCCGCTATTCATGGTGGCCGCCACCAGCATGACGGCGGCGACAAAGGCCGGCACCGCGCTGTGCCAGCGCCGTTCGCGGAAGTGGTCGGAGCTCCAGCTGAAGATCAGCATGCAGATCGCCGCCACCACATAGGGAATGGCCGAATAGAAACCGATGTGGACCAGATTGGTGACGCCGCTGTCCTTGATGATGGTCGGCAGCCAGAAGCTCACGGCGTAGATGCCGCTGATCAGGCAGAAATAGCCGAAAGCCATCAGATACACCTTGGGGTCCGTGGCAACCTGGCGGAAGGAATGATGTTTGGTCGACACAGGCGTCACGTCGGAGGCCAGCAGGCGCTTTTCCTCATCGCTCAGCCAGCCGGCATCTTGCGGCCTGTCGCTCAGCACTTTCAGACACAGCAAGCCGAGCAGCACACAGGGCAGGCCTTCGATCAGGAACATCCATTGCCAGCCCTTCAAGCCGTGCAGATCCGCAAACGCGCCCATGATCCAGGTCGACAGCGGCGCACAGAAGATGCCGGCCAGCGGCGCCGCCAGCATGACGATGGACATCACCCGCGCCATGCGACGCTGCGGGTACCAATAGGTCAGATAGAAGATCATGCCGGGCGCGAAACCGGCTTCGAATACACCGAGCAGGAAGCGCAGACAGTAGAAGGAAGTTTCGGTCTGCACGAACAGCATGCTGGCCGAAGTCAGGCCCCACAGAATCATGATGCGGCTGATGGTCTTGCTGGCGCCGACCTTGGGCAGCATCAGATTGCTGGGAATCTCGAACATGGCGTAGCCGATGAAGAAGATGCCGGCGCCCAGTCCGTAGGCGGCATCAGACAAGCCCAGGTCGGACTGCATCTGCAGTTTGGCGAAGCCGATATTGACGCGATCGAGATAGGCAAAGATGTAGCAGAGCAGCAGGAATGGCAGAAGTCTCCAATTGATCTTGCTATACAGAGCGGACAGTGCCGCCTCGTTTGGCTGAATGCTTGTGGACACGCTTTTCTCCCGAATGAGCGTTGGCTGGATGGATGATGTGAAGCTGCGCTTGAAGCCTGGGCTGAAAATTATTTGTTAAATAATTTGTGAAAGCGCTTTATATTCAGTCCTCGCAAGTTATCGAGCAAGAGCAACTTTTTAAACTTATCGTTGCCCGGTGAGCAACGCAGGACATTTCCGATGAGAGAACTGAATCAGCGCCGCATTCGCTACTTCCACGAAGTGCTCACGCACAAATCCATACGCCGCGCGGCCGAAAGCCTGAATACATCCCCTTCGGTGATCACGCGCCAGATTCGGCTGCTGGAAGAAGAAATCGGCGCGCAACTGTTCGAACGCCAGGCGCGCGGCGTCGAGCCGACTGAGGCGGCGCGCATGCTGCTCGACTTCTGGCGCGGCTGCCAGTCGCAGCAGGAGCAATTCGAAGAGCGGCTGATGTCGCTGCATGGGCTGCAGTCGGGCGAAGTGCGCATGGTGATCAGCGAAGGCTATGTGGACGGCCTGATGGATGAGGTGCTGACCGATTTCTGCACCACCTACCCCGGCGTGCGGGTGACGGTGGACGTGCTGGCGGTCAGCGATCTATTATCGGAAGTCGCGGAAAACCGGGCCCACCTGGCGCTGGCCTACAACCCGCCGGCGCATCCCGAGATTCAATATCTGGCCAGCTCCAGCCAGCCGGTGGAGCTGCTGGTGCGCGCCGGACATCCGCTCGCACTGCGCGGCGCCAAGGTTCACTTCAAGGAAATTCTGCATTATCCGATTGCGATGATGCCGCCTGAATATGGCCTGGGGAAGGCAGTGCAACTGATGGCCTATTCCGAAAATCTGGAACTGAATCCAGCCTTCATGACCAACTCGCTGGCATCGCTGCGCCGCTTCGTCAGCCGCAGCGACGGCGTGTCTTTCATCGGCGGCTTCTCGGCCTTCAAGGAAATCGCCAGCGGCGAACTGGTCACGCTGCCGATCGACCATCCGCTGTTCAAGAAGGTAAAGGCAAGGCTGCTGGCGAAAGTCGGGCGGCCCTTGCCGGTCGCGGCTGAGGAGCTGTTGAAGTGGATCAAGCAGAGGCTGCAGACGTTTCAGTGAGCGCGGGCATGCAGGCGTCTGCCATCGGAACTTTCTCGCCCGGTAGATTGCAATTCCCGCTGGCTGGCAAAGACTTGAGTTCCCCATTTCACCCCGCGCCATGTTTGGGCGGGCTTGTGCTCGCGCACGGATTCTGTGCGCCTGTATTCATCCGTATTCATCCATATCCGTCCGATCGCCCGCGCTGAAAAGGGGCGATTTCCCCTCCGCTGATCCGCAAATCCGCCGTCCATAAAGAACTGCGGTGATCGGCATTTTCTCTCTCCAGCACATACGCACTTCTGGCACGGCTCGTGCTTAGAAAATATATTATGCATTATGCATAGTTGGTAAATGGCAATATGCATCGGCAACAATTTTGACTCATCGGTCGACGCCAGGTCGACCTCTATCAGGGAGCAAATGTTGGAGAACCGCCTTGAAGTCAGGAATCTCAGTCATGCCTTCATCAAATCCAATGGTGAAGAAATCCGTATCTTTCAAAACCTGAATTTCGCCGTCGGCAAGGCCGAAATCGTGGCCATCGTCGGTCGCAGCGGCGCCGGTAAAAGCACCCTCTTCAATCTGATCTCCGGCCTGCTCAAGCCCAGCGCCGGCCAGATTGCGCTGGGCGCCAAGGAAGACGGCAAGCCCGGCAGCATCGCTTACATGCTGCAAAAAGACTTGCTGCTGCCATGGCGCACCATCCTCGAAAACGCGGTGCTGGGCATAGAACTGAATCGCGAGGTAACCGACGCCGACCGCACGCGCGCCAGGGCCATGCTGGGCCGTTACGGTCTGGAGTCGGTGGCAAATGCCTATCCGCACTCCTTGTCCGGCGGCATGAAGCAACGCGTGGCGCTGACCCGCACGCTGCTGGCCGATCCGACCGTGGTGCTGCTGGATGAACCCTTCTCGGCGCTCGATTACGAAACCCGCCTGATGCTGGAAAACGACGTCATCAGCCTGACCCGCACCGAAGGCACCAGCGTGATTCTGGTAACCCACGACATCGATGAAGCGATCGCCATGAGCAATCGCATCGTGGTGCTGGGCGGGCGCCCGGCCAAGATCACGCGCGAAGAAAAGATCGTGCTGACGGTCGAGGGCAGCGACGGCCATCGTGATGCCGTAACGGCGCGCGGCGCGCCCGAGTTTCCGCAGTATCACAAGGAAATCTGGAATGCCTTGCGTGCCAGCGACGTGGCGCACGCCGGCGTCTGAGCGGCTCAGAGACACAAAAGGACAAGTCATGAAAAAGAAAAACAACGGCGCGACCATGATCGTCACCACCATCCTGGTCGTACTGGTGGTGCTGTGGCAAATGGCGGCGCAGGCCAATCTGATCAACGGCCAGCTGCTGGGCTCGCCGCTCGGCATTTACAAGTCGGCGGTGATCGGTTTCACCAAGGGCCAGCTGGCGTACGACACCTGGGTCACGCTGGTGGAAACCCTGCTCGGGCTGGTGATCGGCAGCGGCCTGGGCATAGTGTTGGGTCTGGTGCTGTGGTTCTATCCGCGCACCTCGGACATCGTCGAACAGTTTTCGATACTGCTCAACAGCATTCCGAAGATTGCACTGGGCCCGCTGATCATCATCTGGTTCGGTTCGGGCATGGTGTCCAAGATCTGGCTGGCCGGCATCTCGACCTTCGCGGTAGCAATGATCTCGTCCTGCGCTGCCGCGCAGGAGGTCGACAAGGACTTGCTCAACCTCTTCAAATCCTTCAAGGCGCAGCGCGCCAAGGTGTTCAAGAAGCTGATCCTGCCGGCCTCGGTCCCCTGGATCTTTTCCATCTTCCGCATCAACATCGGCTTCGCGCTGATCGGTTCTGTGGTGGGCGAATTCATCGCCTCTGAAAACGGCCTGGGCCACGCGGTGTTCGTCGCCGGCTCGCTGTTTGATCTCAATACTGTCTGGCTCGGCGTCATCATTCTGACGCTGATGGCGGCTGTACTTACCTGGGTTGTCCAACTAATAGAAGAGAGGATCGTTTCATGGAAAGTCGAACAATGAAGTACGCCCGCAGTCTGCTCGGTTCCGCATTGATCGCCGGCGCCTGCCTGGCCGCGCCCAGTTCCTTCGCCGCTGAAAAGGCGGTGATCTATCAGGCTTTCCAGTCGATTCAGTATCTGCCGCTGTATGTGGCGATGAACGAAGGCCTGTTCGCCAAACACGGTCTTGAAGTGCAAAAAGTGACGGCCGGCGGCGGCGCCCAGGGCGTGGCCGCGGTGATCGGCGGTCATGCCGATTTTTCGCTGCAGGATCCGATGACGGCGGTGCTGGCCAACCTCAAGGGCGCCTCGCTGATTAACGTCGCGATGGTAGTGTCCGGCGTGCCGGTGTGGATGGTGGCGCCGCCCAATTCACCGATCAAGTCGATTGCCGACCTCAAGGATCAGACCATTTCCGCCGCCCTGCCGCCTTCGACCAGCACCTATCTGCTCCAGAATCTGCTGAAGGAAAAGGGCTTGTCCAGCGTCAAGCTGAACACCGTCGCCATCGGCACCGAGATCGCACCGGTGACGGCCGGCCGCGCGGCTGCCGCCACGCTGTATCAGCCGCAGGTGGAGCAGGCGCTGGCCAACGGCTACAAGATCGTTTACGACTTCGCCAAGCAATATGACGGCGTGTATGCCTTCTCGACCATCGACACCCTGAAATCGACCATCGAGAAGCGTCCGCAGATGGTGCAGAGTTTCGTCAGCGCCATCGCCGATGCCGAGAAACTGATGCAGACTTCGCCGCAGGTCGCCTACAAGGTGGCGGTGGCCGAGTTCCCTTCGCTGGAAAAGAGCGTGGTGGAAGCTGCCGTGAAGCGCCTGCTGGATCAGAAGATTTATCCGGCTACGCCATCGATCTCGAAGCAGGCGTTCCAGGCCGGTCTGGATCTGCAGATTTCCATCGGCAACATCAAGAAGGGTGAAGTGACTTACGAAAGCGCAGTCGACAATAGCTTCGCCGAGAAGGCCGGCAAATAAGATTGCTATGCTTGAAATGACGGACCCGGTCGCATGATGCTGGATCGAGTCCGTCACATGCCATCCTGCACCATCCCCGCAGCATCTCGTTTCACAGGCAGGCACGACGCCTAATTTATGAGCAGACCATGACCACAGCACATATGCAAGCAAGCACCGCCGAAGCGCCCTCCGCGCTCGGTCTCGCGATCGCCGCCGCCGACAGGGTCGAAGGCACGCTCAAGGCCTTTGTACATCGCCCCCCGAGCTACGCAGTCGCTGCTACAGACGGCAAGACCGGGCCGCTGGCCGGCGTGCCGGTTGCCGTCAAGGATCTGATCGATACGGTGGACATGCCGACCACTTACGGCTCCAAGATTTTTCTGACGCATCAGCCGCAGAAAGATGCATGGATAGTCAGCAAGCTGCGCGCCGCCGGCGCCATCATTTTCGGCAAGACCGTCACCACCGAATTCGCCTGGCGCGATGCGGGTCCGACCGTCAATCCGTGGAATCCGGCGCACAGCCCGGGCGGTTCCTCCAGCGGTTCGGCCGCGGCAGTCGGCGCCGGCATCGTCCCTATCGCGCTGGGCACGCAGACCGTCGGTTCTGTGATTCGCCCGGCATCGTATTGCGGCGCCGTCGGCTACAAGCCGACCTTCGGCCTGATTCCAACCGATGGCGTGCATGATCTAGCGCCCTCGCTCGATCACCTCGGCTTCATCACCTCCAGCTTCTATTGGGCCGCCGTATGCCACGCCGTGATCGTGCGTGACGGCGCTGTCGCGGCACCGGCATCGGCCGATGCTTTCGCTGCCGGCGTCAAACCGCGCAAGCTGGGCGTGTACCGATCGTCACAATGGGCGCAGGTCGACACCGACGTGCAACAGAACTTCGACGCCGTGGTGCGCCGTCTGGAAGCGCTGGGCGTGGAATGCGTAGACGCCGGTCTCGGCCTCGATATCCGCGCGCTCAATGCCTTGACGCTTGACATCCTGGCTTACGAGGCACGCATCGCCATCCACGACGACATCAAGGACAAGGCCGCCCTCGCCGGCCCGTACACGCGTGAATTGGTGGAGCGCGGCAAGACCATCAGCGCGGCAGAATATCAAGTCTTGCTCGATCAGCTGACCGCGCTGCGCGCCGGTCGCGATGTGCTCCTCAATGGCCTCGACGCCATCATGACCATCACCTCGCCGACCACCGCGCTCAAGGGCCTAGAAAAAACCGGCGATGCATCGTTTTGTGCGCCGGCAACATTGCTGGGCCTGCCGGCGGTGACGGTGCCCTCGGGCTTCTCCGCCGACTTCCTGCCTTACGGCGTGCAACTGATCGGGCGCAGCAATGAAGATCTGGCATTGTTGAATGCCGGCCAATGGCTCAGCACTGTGCTGCCGTCCTTGAAGCCGGCGTCATTGACGCCCGCAAGCTAGCAATGAATGCTCTGGTGCAGCGGAAGAAACTTGCACCAGAGTCTCATGCAGGACAAAATGCGATGAAGATGGCTCACTCAGCAAGAGCCGCACAGAGCGGTCAGACGGATACCGTTTCAAGCCATGCAGTTGCAGACAGGCTGGCGCGAGATACTCCGTTCAGATTGCCAACCGAGACACTTCTAAAGAATCCGCGCATGCCGAAAGCCTTTAAAACCATAGAACAGCATGTCCTCAGCCTGCTGAGAAACGACATCCTGTCGGGGAAATATCATCCCGGCGACAAATTGCGCCAGGATGAAGTCGCCAGACGCTTCGAGGTCAGCACCACGCCGGTACGCGAAGCATTTCGCGGACTGCGTTCGGAGGGTCTGGTCTTCATCGACGCCAACAAGGGCGTGGTGGTCAAAGGGCTGACGGTGGACGACGTCGCCGAGATCTACGAACTGCGCATCGCACTGGAGCCGCTGCTGGCAAAGAAAGCGGTCAGCTCCATCGCACCCGAATCGCTGCTGGCCGCGCAGGCCATCCACGAAGAAATGTGCGCCTCAAGCGATCCGCATCAGTGGTCGGCGCTGAACCGCGAATTCCACATCAAGCTGATGATGAGCGAAGAAAATTCACGGCTGTACGAAATCGTGAAGAATCTGCTGGTGGTGGCCGAGCCCTATGTGTCGCTGTCGATCTTCATCCACCCCAAGATCCTGCAGGTCGACAACGAAGAGCACGCCATGATTCTCGACGGCTACAACAAGAAGAACGGCAAACAGGTCGAGAAGATCGTCAAGCAGCATCTGGAACAGACCCTGGCCGCGATCCAGGACTCGGTTAATGAACAGACGCTGGGGCAGATGCGGTCGTTGGCGAAGTAGAAGCGAGGTGGGGCAAGGTGGAGCAACAAGTCCATCTGGATCTCTGATTCCGCTCGGTTCAGGCTCATCCAATTCAGCTTGTTGCCAGTGCTCGCAAAGGATCGAGCACAGTGAGCTCAGCCGCCAGTTGACGCACGCGCGGCTCAAGTTCATCCCGGTTTGCATCTTTTTTTACAGCGGCTTGCCTGAGCAGGCGCAACAACTGATGCTTGACGTCGAACACCAGCGCGGGCTCCCATGATGTGAGTTGTGCCGCAGCGGTCAATCCATTCAGTTGCGTCATCAGATGCTGGGCAATATCCCCTCTTCCGGCTTGCTCTGCCAGCCGCGCCATCAACCAGCGCTGCAAAAATTGCTGACGTTGCGCTGCCATGCCCGGCAAGCCCTGCAACCAGGAGAACACCGCATCCAGTCCTTCATTGATCAACAGTTCGCGCGCCTGCGCTTCGATTTCCTGCCACTGCGCGGCACCTGCTGCGGTGTCACCACCGCTCAGACTCAGCGGCGCCATGGCTTCGCCGGCTTCCAGATTGCGCACGACGGCGTGACGGGCGATCCAGTCCAGCGTCAGGTCATCCGCAAACGGCGTGCCGTCGCTGAACGCCAGACGCTCCAGCCCGGACAGACGCTCCAGCGTCAGCGCGAAATCGGTACGCAGCAGCTCGCTCCAGCTAGTGTAGGGATCGCGCAGCTGCTCCAGCGCCGTGTGCTGAAAGAACTGCAGATCTAACCAGAGATGATTGGCCGCTTCAGTGAATGCGCCCTCCACTCGCTCCAGCAATTCGTGCCATTGTTTTTGAATCAGCAGGCGTTTGAGTTGCTGGCGCAATTCGGGACGCGGCGCTTGCAGGCGTGTCTGCAAGCGGCTGTCGGCCGGCGGCAGATCATGAATCGTGTCCCAGCGCACGCAGCGGATCAGGCGTGCCGAGGACAGATAGCCGCGCTCCTGTTTGCGCAAAAACTGCGCCATGGCGCGCGCCTGTTCAAGCAGGTCGCGGCCGGAAGCGATGGGTGCGACAGGAACCGTGCGCTGCGCAGCGGCGGTCTCCTGCCCGTTAGCGTGAGCCCCCACCTGCTGTGCGACCGGGGCCGGGTTATCCGCGTCGTTCTGTTCGAACCTCGCCACTAGTGGCTGCAGCACCGGACGCGCTGCAGCAGGCCATTGCGCAGTGCGGGTCACCAGCAGATTGAGGGCCGCCGCTGCACGCTTCAGATCCGCATCCGCGAAGGCTTCATGCGACGGTAACTGATCCAGCAGGCGTGCATTCGCCAGCCATTCCAGCGCGCCCTTTCTGGTCTCCGCACGCCCCGGCAACAGCGCCTCGCCGAAACGTTCGACCAGCGCTGCGGTCAGTTCGATGCCATCGGCAAAGCCGGCGCCGCCGTCGAGCCGCAGGCGGGCAAAGGTGTAATAAGCCGCCAGCCTTAAGTCCTTGCCGACCTCTTTCAGCAACTGCTCGCAGCAACGAACGATCAGGCGTTCATCGACATTCGACAGTCTGCCGATTTCATCCTTGATCGCAAAGAATGCATCTTCATAGCCAGGATCGCGGCCCACGCCATTGCCGTCAGATGCGCCTGGATCGGATGGGCTTGCGGGAATTGCTCGCAGCCAGTCTTGCCAGGCATCCATGCGCTCACGCACCAGCTCGTCGGGATTGCGGCTGCCGAACAGCCGATTCAAAAAACTTGCGAACATGGGTCGCTCCGGTTTGTGCGTATGAGGATGGATGGCAGCAATCCCGTATGTGCTGGATTGCTGAGCGAGTTTTCTCCGCTCCTGGGGGCTACAAAGATAAGCTCTGCCTGCCTGGGATTTCCTTGCGCATCTGCACGCTTTCAGCGGCGGCGCGCGGGGCCAGAAATATCTGTTGCGGCAACACGAAATTGCGCAGCCCCAGCACGTCCAGCGGACCACCGCCGGCTTCGCTGCGCAAAAGGATGCGCAGTGCGACGGCTTGCGGATCATCGCTTTCACTCTTCCAGCTGAGCACATAGCGGGCGCCGTCGAGTTGCGTAACCTGCGCCTGGCTCAACAGACGAATCAGGCCGAAGCGGCCATCGGCGTGGAGGTCGGCGCGCAGGCCGCTCTTTTCGGTACGCCATGCGAGATGCGAGGCGCCGTTCAAGGCGTCGCCGGGCCAGCTCATGGGCAGCCATTCTTCTTTCTCATTGAAGTATTGCAGTGACTGCGTGCCGCTCTTGAGCGTCAGGTCGGTCACGCCGCTGTTGCCGACCGGCTTGAGTTCGAAGCGAATGCCGGCGTCGCCTTGCGCGAACAGGCGATTGCTGATGCGCGTCAGTCGATTCAGCGCCGCGATAAATTGCGGATCCAGCGACAGCACCGTGCTGCCGGCACCTTGTATCGCTTGCCACTGATCGCCCTGGCGCTCCAGCATGCCGGCCAGCTGGGTGCTGACGAACTGCGAAATCAGACCGCCATCGCTGCGCAGAAAACGCGACAGCTCGGCCAGAGAAGCATCATTGTCACTATCGACGAAAGGATAACGCCCGCTGAAAGAAGTATTCCAGGCGACCACGATGGCGCTGCGCCAGTTCTCATTCAGACTGACAGCCGCCGGTCGCAACAGCACGCCCCAGGTCTGCTCCAGCGGACGACTGAAAACGGCATTGCCGAAGCCGCTCCATTGCTGCCCCAGACTGGCGCCGACCCGGTTTGCGTAGTCGCGGCTTTCGGCGACATCTGAAGTACGCCCTTGCAGAATCGCCTGCGCGGTGGCACGCGACATGGCGTCCGGATCGGGACTGGCCATGATTTGCTGCAGCTTCAGACGCACTGCGGTGACGCGTTCCAGATAGCGCGCCAGGCTCATCTCCGAGTTTTGGGCAGCGCCGCCGGGCGCCGCCGTGTGCTGTCCGGCTCCGACCGTAACGCCTGTAGCTGCGACGTTATGCAAGCGCAACAAGGAGGCAAAGGCTGATGCCAACGGCGGTGCATCCATCTCGGCCGGCAATCCGTGAACGGCGTCGGCGTCGCTGCCTTTCAGCAATTCCTGCGCCTTGTTGACCAGATTGTCGGAAAAGGACCTGCGCTGCGTGCCGGCGCCGGCCTGATATGAAACAGCACTGAACAAGGCGATCAGCGGCGAGCGCTGCGCATCGGCCAGCAGCGTCAATTGATCGATGGTGCCGGACAAAGTCTGATCCGGCTGCCACTGCAGGCTGTTCAGGAACAACTCCCAGGCGCGCGCATAGTCGGCGAAGTAGCGCTCCCGCAGTGCAGTTCTGAGCTCGCTGCCGGCGTCCGGCGACTGAGCGGCGGCTGTATGCTGCGCGCTCTCGAACAAGACCCAGTCATGCCCCTGTGCGCCTTGCTTTTCAGCATCGTCGATGCGCTTACCGATCCGCTCGTCCCACGCGACCCGGGTATAGATGCCGGGCACTGTGGCATTGGTGGTGAACAGACCTCGACTACTTTTTCCGCCCAGCAGCGTCTGCAACGACAGCGCCGGGTAATGCGCAGCGTTGTCGGAGATGATGGATTGATACAGGGCATCGACCGAGTGCTGCAGACCGATGACCGCCACCAGCGATTCGCGCGTGGCATTGATCAGGCTGGGGTCCTCTGCCATCGCCCATTGCCCGTGCGCTTTCAGATGATCCACATGGAAGCCGATCAGCCGTCGCGACAGATCGCGCCAGCCGCCCGGCGTGATCAGGGATTGCGTGGTCATCACCGGTTGTCCGCTGTCTTGCCAGTAAGACTTGAGGAAGGCGGTATCGGTCTGCTGCGGACGCGTCAGCATCAGATAGACTTTCAGATCAGCGTAGCTTGCCTTCACCTGCGCCTCGCCGGCGTCGTTCAGTTCCTGCATCGACATGGCGCTGCGCTGCAAGAGCTTGTCCTGAATCTGCAGCGCCAGCGGCTCGCTCAGGATTCTGCGGCTGGCGCTCTGGTAATGCGGCCACAGCGCAGCCAGCAAGGCGCCATCGCGATTAAGTGCAAAGCGGCTATACCATGGCGCGCCCTCGCGCTGCCGCACTTCCAGCGTATCGATCTGCTTTTGCAGCGCATCCAGCTCGATGGCTGCCGGCACCGGGCGCGGCTCGCCCTGAATCCTGGTCACACGCTGCGCTGCCTCGGCAATCATGGCGCGGTTGTAGCCGCCGGCCAACAGACTGCCGGCCATCCAAAGACTCAGTCCGAACACCAGCAGCCAGGCCAGGGCATGGGACCACGAAAAGCCGATACGGCTGCCGCGCGTCAAGCGGCTGTGCAAACTGATGGTTTGCCAATGAACGAGTTGCCAGGGATGCAGCATGCTCTGACGCCACGCAGCGTCGGAATCTGCACTGTTTGCTGCCGTCACAGGAGTAGTGCGCCATGGGGCAAACAGCCAGCCATGCACGGTATTGCGCCGCGCGCGCGAATTGCGCAAGCCTTGAATCGTCTCTGCCAGAGCATGGCTCCGGGCATTCAGATTGGCCGACAATTGCACCAGGGCCGATCTCTGCACATGCTCTTTGAGTCGCTCTACGCCGCGCAACGCCAGCCTGCGACTCAGCTCCTGAAACTGAGGCTCGGTCGCCATCACGTTTGCCCTGCGGCCCGACCACATGCAGGCAATGGCCTGAGCCTCGCTTGCCCGCTCCGAATCGCCAAGCTCGGCAGGATCATCCAGAGCCAATGTATTCATCTCGCTCGGGTTGAGCAGATAGCAAGGCGCGGCCCAGCCCAAGGCACTGCTTTGCAAATGCAATTGGTGCGATAGCAGACGGGTGTCGCCGACGAAACTTCCGTCAAGGCCGCTGCTTACTACAGCCACCATTGCATCTACCGGACGCCGCCGACGCAAGCCGCCTATACGCTTGAGCCAGCCGATGTCCGGAATATCCCCGCCCTTGCTGCTTCCGCTCTTGCCGCCGTACAGCAGGATGGCGCCGCGCCCTGACACCTCATCCGGCAAGGGCAGCCAGCCGTCACGCCGCAGGCCCGGGGCCAGCAGATCGATGCCGGCGGTATCGCCGCACACCAGCAACCAGCGGTCGCGATACAAACCGGACCACAGCCAGCGCCAGCCATAGCGATCGCGCAGATAGGCCTTGATCTCATCCACGCGCCGCGTGGCAGGTTCCTCATCAAATACTTTGTCATCGGCACGAGCCGCGGGATCGCGGCTGAATTGCCGGCGCTGCGGCGCATGCCTGGCGGTAAAACGAATCGCGGCGCGGGTCAGCGGGCCGAACCAGGCCAGCACCGACGCAATCAGCAGCACGATCAGGACGCGGTGCAGCAGCGAGGGTTCGTACTGCTCGCCCCAGAAGAACACCAGCAATAATCCCGCAGCGGTAATGGCCAGCACCAGCATGGCATGACCCGATATCTTCATGAAGTTCCTCACGTGATGTTCATCTCTCTGTCATTGGCAAGCGGCTGCACTATTGCCATTTGCAGACGGGTTCCGCGGCAGCAGATCAGCTGCGCGTGCTTGCTGCTGATGGCATGCTCGATGGCGATTGCCGTGCAGAGCCAGGGCCGCACCACGCCAAGCATTCCCAGCACGGGATCGATTTCAGCCAGGCCGGAAAGCCCTTGACGCTGTGCTGCAGCGAGCCCGTTGTCGATGGCGGCCCTGCTGAGCTCGGCCTTTTCATCGCCAGCAACTGCCGATTGCCACAGCTGTGCAATATCTGCAGGCATTGCCTTGCCCCACAGCAGAGCCTTGCTCATGGCGGCTTGCAGCGGAATGCCATGGGCGTCGACCGGCCGATGCAGCATGGCTTCAAGTGGCAGCCCCAGCTCTCTGGCCAGCAGCGGCCAGCCGAGCAATAAGGCAACACCTGCCTCGCCGCTGCCCTCCTCCGGCGCGGCATGTAATTGCGTGGCCACCACCAGGCTGAGCTTTTGCAATTGCGGACCGCCGTATGCATCCAGCCATTGATCGACAAGCATCAATCCTTCGTCCTCGGCCAGCAACGAGACGCTGACTGCTGGCAAGGCCGCTGCATCCCATGCTTGCTTCCACAAAGAAAGAAGAACTTTCTGCGGCTCGCCAGCGGGTAGTTGCAAGCGGACGTCGAAGGCCGTGCCGGCCGGCAGTTCGAGAATGACGGTACGCAAGGGATGAATCAGTTTTTTGAACAGCGCGTGGTAACGCAAGGCGCTGTCGTCCGCATGGCGAAGTGCGGCAGGAAGGTCTTCGCGGGCGCCAAGTTCAAGATCAAGCGCCGAATGTCTCAGTTGGGTCGCCTGTTTTCGCACCGGCTGTGTTTTCAAGATGGCTGCGCCCGACAAGATGCTTGATGCCAGTGTTCCGTTGGCCACGGCGCAGCAATAGCTTGAAGCGACGACTGCCAGCGGCTCGCTGGCGAAATGGATTGCCGCCTCACGCTCGGACTTCTGCATCTCCACTTCGGTCTGGCGATGCAGCAGGCTGCGCTCGTACATCATCCTCCGTATGCCAAACAAGGCGCACCAGACCAGAAACGGAAGCGCCAGAACGCAGATCCAAAAGATCGGTGTTGCGGTTGATGTGTTCTTCGGCCACAGAAGGAGCGTCGCAGCTGTTCCGGCCAGCATGCAGATCAGCAGCAAGCCCAGCCAGACCGGCAGGCGCGGCGATGCCGGCAGTGCAGATTGTCCGCCGGCGCAGTCGATGCAGGAAAGCTGTACCGGCATATCAGCGCAGGCTGGAGATGAGACGGCAGCCGCAGGCTGCGCGATGCCCGTGACGGGCAATGGGCAAACCGTTGTCCAGCATGCCCTCATCGCCTTCGATAAGGACATTGGGTGAAGTCTTGCACTTCGGGCAGTGCACCTTGTCGCCCTTGCGCGCCACCGCTCGGCCGCCGAAACTCATCTTTCCCGAAGCGCTGATGATGACGCTGCCGGGATGGGTGCCGACGTCGCCCTGTCTGAGAAGATCCATCATGTTGAAGTATTCCCGATGAAGACGGCATGGACGCCTACGCCACGGACAGCGTGGACAGCGTGAATGCTGCCATGAAGCGCGATGTTGAATTTCTCTCTGGCGTGCATGAGTGCACCTCCGCATTTCTGTTGCCTGATGCGTGAACGAAGCCGACAGAAAATCCGGAAACGGATTCACAGGGAAGCGCTCATCCGCCTTCCATAAAGTTGATTCGTCGCTCGAATTTCCACCGATCTTCAGGCCCTGTTCTGACGGGCGCGTTGGCGTCAGTGATCGTAGATAAAACTGCTTTGAAAAACACGGACGATTAAAACATTCCGTATCTCTGCGGGTAAATCGAATAGCGTAGATTTGTTCCGGTTTTTAAGCGGGGAAGTCGCCTCGTTAAAAATGGAATCGACAGCCCGAGTAAAGGCCGCCACCGTCACATACACGAAGCAGAGCGAAGACGAGGTCGGAAACCCGCACGGCGGATGCGACAGAACTTTTCCACTCAGGAATTTCCTGAGCGCCTATCGACGCGCCATGGGAAAACCCCTGATGCAAGACCTTGCTGTTGAGCCTTACAGTTGAGTTGCCTGAAATTTCTATGCTTTATCAACTGTCCCGCTTACCGGGGCGCTCAGGCCGGGGGATGTTCAGATGCTCATGATCAAGAAAAAAATACAGTCGTTCATCATTGCGATGATGGTCACCGCGATCGCCAGTGCGCCAGTCGCTGCCGCCAGCATCACCGGCACACTCGGCGTGATTACCCAGGTGTTTTCCGCCTGTGCGGTGACCGGCTCGACCGTCGCCTTCGGCGTCTATGGCTCAAGCCAGCTCGATCAGACCGGTTCGATCACGGTACTCTGCACTTTCGGCACCAGCTACAACGTCGGCCTCGATAGCGGCACCGGCAGCGGCGCTACCACAGCGGTGCGCAAAATGACCGGCCTGGCAGGTTCGACGCTGAACTACGCTCTGTATCGCGACGCCAGCCGCACCAGCCTGTGGGGCTCCTCGATCGGCACCGATACCCAGTCAGGCTTTGCCCTGGGTCTGCCTCAGAACCTGACCGTATATGGCCGTATCCCGGCATCACAAACGGCTCGCGCCGATACCTACTCCGATACCGTGACCGTCACCCTGACGTATTGATTGACCCGGCATCGAGCTGCACACCAAAAAAACGCGGTGCACCTGACGGGCACCGCGTTTTTTTGCGTCATATGGAAAGCAGGAACGCTGCCGACCTCCATCGTGATTGAGATTAAACTTGCCCTCTGTCCAATCACAATCAGGAGCCCCTCGTGCATCAGCTATTGATCTATCACACCGCGCCCGACTATCTGCAACGGCGCGGGGAATACCGCAGCGCCCATCTGGATCTGGCAAAAGCAGCGGTGGCGCGTGGCGAACTGGTAGTGGGCGGCGCCGTCGGCAATCCGCCTGAAAGCGCTCTGCTGCTGTTCAACGGAGAGACCCCGGCACATGCCACAGCCTTCGCCAAAGCAGATCCTTATGTCTTGAATGGATTGGTCACGGGCTGGGAAGTGAAGCCCTGGAATACCGTGGTGGGTCTGTCGGACCTGGTGCCGGATCCATTGTGACGCCATCACTGAGGAAGAGATAAGGAAACACCGGCATCACGACTGATCGCAAAGATCAGCGTGAGACCGGTGGCGGCACACGAAACGTCATCAGACGTCGCGGCCTGAATCAGATCAGAAAAGCAGGCTGCGCAGAAATCAAGCGCAGTAAGAACGCTGCCTCAGACCCGTTCAAAAATCACGGCAATGCCCTGCCCCACACCTATGCACATGGTGCACAGTGCGTAGCGTCCCTTGATGCGATGCAGTTGATTCACGGCAGTCATTGCCAGCCGTGCGCCTGAGGCGCCCAGCGGATGGCCCAGCGCGATGGCGCCGCCGTTGGGATTGACGCGTGCATCGTCGTCCTTCAGACCGAGTCCGCGCAACACCGCCAGACCTTGCGCGGCGAAGGCTTCATTCAGTTCGATCACATCCATCTGATCCAGCGTCAGGCCGGTTTGCGCCAGCACCTTCAGCGTTGCCGGCAAGGGACCGATGCCCATTACGCGCGGCGCGACGCCGGCAGTCGCCATGCCGACCACCCGTGCGCGCGGTATCAGCCCATTACGACCCGCGGTCGCTTCGTCCGCCAGCAACAGTGCACAAGCGCCGTCGTTGACGCCGGAGGCATTGCCGGCCGTCACCGTGCCGCCCGGCTTGACCACCGGCTTCAGCTTGGCCAAGGCCTCCATCGAGGTTTCACGCGGATGCTCATCCTTGCTGACCACGATGGCATCGCCGCGCTTGGGCTGAATCGTCACCGGCGTGATTTCGGCATCGAAGAAGCCGGCCTGTTGTGCCGCCACGGTTTTTTGCTGGCTGGCCAGCGCCATGCGGTCTTGCGAGTCACGGTCGATGCCGTGTTCTTCGGCCACGTTTTCAGCGGTTTCCGGCATGGCGTCGACGCCGTATTGCGCCTTCATCAGCGGATTGACGAAACGCCAGCCGATGGTGGTGTCCTCCATCTTTGCGGCGCGCGAAAAGGCGCTGTCGGCCTTGCCCATCACAAACGGCGCACGGCTCATGCTTTCCACGCCGCCGGCAATCAGCAGGCCGGCTTCGCCGCTCTTGATGGCGCGCGCGGCGCTGCCCACTGCATCCAGACCGGAGCCGCACAGGCGGTTGATGGTGGCGCCCGGCACTTGCAGCGGCAAGCCGGCCAGCAAGGCCGACATGCGCGCGACGTTGCGATTGTCTTCGCCGGCCTGGTTGGCGCAACCGTAGAGCACATCGGCCACGGCTTCCCAGTCGACCGATGGATTGCGCGCCATCAGCGCGCGGATAGGAATCGCGCCCAGATCATCGGCGCGTACCGACGACAGGCTGCCGCCGTAGCGGCCGAAAGGTGTGCGCTGTGCATCGCAGATATAGGCGTGGGACATGCTTGCTCCTGAAATTTTTGAACAGCGCAACCGGCGCTGAAAGATGAATATGTCTGAGGCTTTCCGTGCCGGAAATTACCTGAAAATCGACCGGATCAGCGACCGTCGGTCAGCGGTACCGCAGTCACCTTCTGCAGCTCTTCCAAGCTCAGGCCTTCGACGATTTCCTTGACCGTCGCCTTGCCGTCGGCCAGATCGATCACGGCCAGATCGGTGTAAATGCGGCTGACGCAGGAGACGCCGGTGATCGGATAGGTACATTCAGCCGCCAGCTTGCTCTCGCCGCTCTTGGTCAGATGCTCCATCATCACGTAGGTTTTCTTGGCGCCGATTGCCAGATCCATGGCGCCGCCCACGGCCGGGATCGCATCCGGCGCACCGGTGTGCCAGTTGGCCAGATCACCGTTGACCGCCACCTGGAAGGCGCCCAGCACGCAAATGTCGAGATGGCCGCCGCGCATCATGCCGAAGCTGTCGGCGTGATGGAAAAAGCAGCCGCCCGCCAGCAGCGTGACCGGCTGCTTGCCGGCATTGATCAGGTCGTAATCCTCTTCGCCGGCGGCCGGCGCCGGGCCCATGCCGATCACGCCGTTTTCGCTGTGCAGGATGACTTCGCGGTCAGCCGGCAGATAGTTGGCCACCATGGTCGGCAGGCCTATGCCCAGATTCACCACGGCGCCGTCGGCGATATCCTGCGCGACGCGTTCGGCCATCTGGTTGCGGGTCCATTTGTTCATTGTTCTGTCCTTGCCTGGTTTGATTGCTGATGCAGTGCTTCAGCTTGTCATTGAGCTGTGGTGTGCCGGTCAGGCATGCTTAAAGCCGGCCGGACCGGTCGCGGTGCGCGGCACCTTGACGATGTGGCGCACGAACAAGCCGGGCGTCACGACCGTCTCGGGATCGATGCTGCCCAGTTCGACGATGTCATGCACCGAAGCGATGGTGACCTTGGCCGCCGTCGCCATCACCGGGCCGAAGTTGCGCGCGGTCTTGCGGTAGACCAGATTGCCCCAGCGATCACCGGCCTCGGCCTTGATCAGCGCGAAGTCGGCATGGATAGGATGCTCCAGCACATATTGGCGGCCGTTGATCTCGCGCGTTTCCTTGCCCTTGGCCAGTTCGGTGCCGTAGCCGGTCGGCGTGAAGAAGGCGCCGATGCCGGCGCCGGCGGCGCGGATGCGCTCGGCCAGATTGCCTTGCGGCACCAGCTCCAGCTCCAGTTTGCCGGAGCGATACAGACCGTCGAAAATCTGCGAGTCGGCCTGACGCGGAAACGAACAGATGATCTTGCGCACGCGACCGGTCTTGAGCAGCGCGGCCAGTCCGGTTTCGCCGTTGCCGGCATTGTTGTTGACGATCACCAGGTCTTTGGCGCCTTGCGCGATCAGACCATCGATCAGTTCGGCCGGCTGGCCGGCGCCGCCGAAGCCGCCGATCATGATGGTCGCTCCGTCGTGCACGGCGGCCAGCGCCTGTTCGACGGAAGGAGAAATTTTATTGATCATGGAGTTGGAGTGAGGCTGAAAGGATGGTCTCAAAATGTTCTTATTAAGAACATTTATTCGTTAAATGAACTTTTATCGCAGATTACGGCGCGATGGCCGAACTTGTCAAGCATCGGCTTGAAGCCAATCCGCAGCTCGAAATGCCAGGCCGTACAAGCTGACGCCAGAGCAAATGCCCTCCCGGATGGCCTCCCCGGCGCTGGCGAACTGATGCGCCGGACGCGAAACTTGCAGCATCGCCGCTGTCGCCCCTACAACGAAAAGCGTTCTCGGGCTATATTTGCGCCCTGACTCTTGCTCCATCTTTCGCACCATCTTTTGCTCCATCCATTTCCACACCACTATTTTCGGGATTGCCCGGAAAGAAGCGCCGATGAAATCTGCAGCACCCGACGACACAGCCCCAACCTCAACCACGCCTGCGCCGGGCGACAGCTATGTGCAATCGTTCGCGCGCGGGCTGGCCGTGCTGCGCAGCTTCGGCAGCGATGCCCCGGCCCAGACCTTGTCCGAGGTGGCCGAGCGCACCGGCCTCACGCGGGCCGGCGCGCGTCGCATTCTGCTGACCCTGCTGCATCTGGAATACGTGGAAGCCGACGGCCGCCTGTTCCGCCTTACGCCCAAGGTGCTGGAGCTGGGCTTTGCCTATCTGTCGTCGCTGCCGGTCTGGACCCGGGCTCAGCCGCTGATGGAAGATCTGGTCGAGAGCCTGCGCCAGTCCTGCTCGGCGGCGGTACTGGACGGCGATGAAATCGTCTACGTGCTGCGCGTGCCGGCACACAAGATCATGTCGATCAACCTCGGTGTCGGCAGCCGTCTGCCGGCGTATTGCACCTCCATGGGCCGGGTGCTGCTGTCGGGTCTGCCGCCCCAGCAGTTGCGTACGCGGCTGCAATCGATGGAGCTGAAGGCGCACACCCCGCACACCATCACCGATATCGATCAACTCATCGAACGCATAGACCAGGCGCGCCGGCAAGGCTGGGCCATGATCGAGGAAGAACTGGAAATGGGCCTGAGCTCGGTCGCCGCGCCGGTGCTGGATCGCAATGGACGCGTAGTCGCTGCCGTCAACATCAGCGGCCAGGCCAACCCGCAGGCGCGTGCAGCCATGCTGGAAAGCGGCTTGCCGCGCCTGCTGGAAACCGTCGGCAAGATCAATCGCCTCGTCTGCAGCTAAGCCAGCCGAGGCTGCGGAGACTTCTGCGGCCTGTTGTGCCTTGAACTTGCTTGCCCGGGTTCAGCACCCGTTCCGCGAAGACCTCTTCTCACAATTCTCAGGATTTCATCTCACGGCCCCGCAGCCTCGCTGCCGGGCCGTTTTTTCATTCCCTTCAGATTCCGAAACAAGGCATTTACTTTTCGTGGGCTTGACAGCGTTCGCGCGGCGGGACTAACATCCGCTCCGTTCGCTTTAAGAATTAACGTTCGTATTAAGAACATTTACTTTGAAGCGAGCATTTCGATCAAGGATCGAAGAGACAGACCAATAAAAATGGGTCGCGCCGGGCGGGCTGATTCACTGGCCCGCATCGGCGACTGGCGGAACATGCCGCCGCGACCGAAACGGATGAGCTGCGCCTGACGCCGCCACCGATGCGCATGGCGCATAACAACAATAAGGACGGGACCGGTCCGCCGAGACGATTGCTCGGCCCGATATCCGACGCGGGAATACAGAATTCATATTTTTTGACGCGAGCAATCGCAGGACGAAATGCGACCGAATGCGACGCAGCCGTGGCAGCCGACACATCCGATGTGTGAGGCAAGCGGCTGTTTCACCTGCGGTCTTGATCTCGATCCTGAGCTTGCTCCTGAGCTTTAACCCAACCGCAACCAGAGACAGACGGACATGACAAAACTAACAAGCTTTTTTACCGAACTGATGCGGCGCTACCTGCCCGACCCTTTCGTCTTCGCCATCATCCTGAGTCTGCTGACGATGGTGCTGGCCATGCTGGTGGAAGGTAAGGCGCCGGTTGATGTGGTCACCGGCTGGGGCAAGGGCTTCTGGAGCCTGCTGGCCTTCACCACCCAGATGGCGGTGATTCTGGCCATGGGCTATGTGCTGGCCACCGCGCCGCTGACCGATCGCATGCTCGACAAGATCGTCGGCAAGGTGCACAGCCCGTCGACTGCGATCATCGTCGCGACTCTGGTCGGCTGCATCGGCAGTTATCTGAACTGGGGCTTCGGTCTGGTGATCGGCGGCGTGATTGCCAAGAAACTGGCGCTCAAGGTGAAGGGCGTGCATTACCCGCTGATCATCGCCTCTGCATATAGCGGCTTCACCATGTACGGCCTGGGCCTGTCGGCCAGCATCCCGGTGCTGATCTCGACCAAGGGCCATCCGCTGGAGTCGCAGATGGGCGTGATCCCGCTCAGCGAAACCATTTTCTCGGCGCCGATGCTGATCACTTCGCTGGTGGTGCTGATCACCCTGCCGCTGCTCAATGCCTGGCTGCATCCGAAAAAAGGCGAGGCGGTGGTCGAGGTCGACCCGGCCATCGACAGCAATGATCGCAAGGCCGGCGGCAACAGCCTGCTGGATGCCGACACGATTGCGCACAAGCTCAATCACAGCCGCATCCTCAGCATGCTGATCGGCCTGTGCGGCGTGGCTTACGTGGTGTTCTACTTCATCAAGGGCGGTTCGCTGGATCTGAACCTGATCAACTTCATCATCCTGTTCCTCGGCATCCTTTTGCTGGGCACGCCGCTGGCGTATGTCGAGAAACTCAATGAAGGCATCAAGACCATCGGCGGCATCATCCTGCAATATCCGTTCTACGCCGGCATCATGGCGATCATGGCCTCATCCGGTCTGGTCAACAGCATCTCGCAGGTGTTCGTGAATGTGTCGACTGCGCAATCGCTGCCGTTCTGGGGCCTGCTCAGCTCCTTCGTGATCAACTTCTTCGCGCCGTCCGGCGGCGGCCACTGGGTGATCCAGGGTCCGTTCATGATCGATGCGGCCAAAGCGCTGGGCGGCTCGCTGGCGCATACTTCGATGTCGGTCATGCTGGGCAATGCCTGGAACGATCTGGTTCAGCCGTTCTGGATTCTGCCGGCGCTGGCGCTGTCGAAACTGAAGCTCAAGGACATCATGGGCTACACCGTGATCATGGCGATCTGGATCGGCATTGTGTATATCCTGGCCGTGCTCGCTGCGTCCTATCTGTAGTCTGTCGTTTGAAACTTATCTGAATCACCCGACGACCGGCTTCGTACATCAAAGTACTCAGCCGGTCATTTGCCTCAACCAACACGGAGAATCAACATGCTGTTCATGGTGCAAATGCAGGTCAATATTCCTGCCTCGCTGGACAAGAACATCGCCGACGCGCTCAAGAAGGAAGAAAAGGAAATGTCGCAAAAGCTGCAGCGCGAAGGCAAGTGGCGCGATCTGTGGCGCGTGGTCGGCCAATACGCCAACGTCAGCATTTTCAATGTCTCCGGTAATGAAGAGCTGCATCAGTTGCTGATCAGTCTGCCGCTGTACCCCTACATGACAGTCAGCGTCACGCCGCTGACGCAGCACCCTTCCGCCATCGCCCAAGTCGAATAAGGAGCCGCCATGCCCTTCATCATCGAAACCTGGGACAAGCCGGATCACCAGCATGTGCGCCAGCAAGCCCGGGCCGAACATCTGAAGTTCCTGGCCGAGATCGCACCCAAGCTGATCGCCTGCGGCGCCAAGCTCAATGACGACGGCAGCGACGCCGGCGGCGGCCTGTACGTCGTCGATGTCGATACCCGCGCCGAAGCCGAAGCGCTGATCGCCGCCGATCCTTTCACCACCGTCAATCTGTTCGGCCGTGTCGAGATCAAGCGCTGGCGCAAGGCCTACGTCGACGGCGTGTGCAAACTCTGAACTGATGCATCAATACCAAGAGCGCCGGACCAGATTTCATGATCCGGCGCTGTAGAGGAGAAAACATGCCATTCGCAACACTCAAGGACGTCAGGCTGCACTATCAACTGGACGGCGATGCGTCGCTGCCGGTGCTGGTGCTGTCCAATTCGCTCGGCACCTCGCTGGCGATGTGGGAACCGCAGATTGCGCAATTCACGCAACATTTCCGCGTGCTGCGCTACGACACGCGCGGCCATGGTCAATCGCAGGTAACGCCGGCGCCCTACACCATCCCGCAGCTGGGCGGCGATGTGATCGCCCTGCTCGACCATCTGGATATTCAGAAGGCGCACTTCTGCGGCCTGTCGATGGGCGGCAGCACCTTCATGTGGCTGGCGGTCCATCATCCGGAGCGCGTCAACAAGCTGGTGCTGTGCAATACCGGCGCACTGATCGGCACTGCCGACACATGGACCTCACGGATTGCCACGGTGCAGAAGGACGGCCTGGCGACGATTGCCGCAGCAGTGGTCTCGCGCTGGCTGACGCCTGAATACGCCGAGAAGAATCCGGCCCAGGTCGAGGCGCTCAGCGCCATGCTGAAGGCGACGCCGGACGAGGGCTATGCCGGCGCCTGTGCCGCAGTACGCGACAATGATTTGCGTGCAGCGATCACCGGCATCAAGGCGCCGACGCTGATCGTGGCCGGCAGCGGCGACGTACCGACTCCGCCGGCCGATGCCCATTTCATGGAGCAGCAGATTGCGGGCGCACAGTATGTCGAGTTCGATGCTGCCCACATCTCCAATCAGCAGCAGCCGCAAGCCTTTGGCGACGCGGTGACGAAGTTCTTGCTGGCCTAAGTCTGAGTCTGAGTCTGAGTCTGAGTCTGAGCAAGTTGGTCGAAGCGTAAAAAAAAGAGGCGGAGTGATCCGCCTCTTTTTTATTTGTGCTTCGTGCTTCAGCACCGCATCAGCGCCTCACTTGATGCGCTGCTTCTCCAGCTTGCGCGCCAGGGTGCGTCTGTGCATGCCGAGCCGTCGCGCGGTCTCGGAAATATTGAAATCGGTCTCGACCAGCATTTCGTGGATGCGCTCCCACTCCAGCGTTTTGATCGAGGTGGCGCGCGCCGGCAATTCGACGTCGGAAGAACCGGCGACGTGGCCGAAGGCGGCTTCAATGTCGTCGGTATTGGACGGCTTGGCCAGATACTGGCAGGCGCCCAGCTTGATGGCTTCGACCGCCGTGGTGATGCTGGCGAAACCGGTCAGCACCACGATCAGCATGGCGTCGTCATGCTTGTGCAGCATCTGCACGCAGGCGAGACCTGAGCCGTTACCGCTCAATTTGAGATCGACCACGGCATAGCCGGGCGAATGTTCTTTCAGATGTGCCGCCGCCTCATCCTGGTTCGAGGCCAGCAAGACCCGATAGTCGCGCCGCTCGAAGGAGCGGCTGAGGGTACGGGCAAAAGCGGCATCGTCTTCGATGATCAGCAGCAGACGTTCAGCCGACATGTTGTGCATCCTTGTTTTCAGTTTCTTCCAGGCGTATCGCCGACAGCGGCAGCGTCAGGCGCACCAGCGCCCCGCCCTTGGCGCCTGCATCGCCATGTGCATCGCGATTGCCGGCCGAGACCGTGCCGCCCAGCTTGCGCGCGACATTGACGACGAAGAACAGACCCAGCCCGCGACCGGGCTTTCCCTTGCTGGACTGATAGGGTTTGCCGAGCTGCGCCAGCATCCAGTCGGGAAAGCCGGGCCCGCGGTCGCGCACCGACAGCACCAGCAGATCGCCGTCGCGTTCGGCCTCCAGCGAGAGCCACTCGGGCGAGGCTTCGAAGGCGTTGTCCAGCACATTGCCTATCATTTGCTTGAGCGCAGAATCGAACACCACCGTCACGTCCTGCTCGATGCGGTTCAGATATTCGAAGGCCGTCACCGGACGCGAGCTGCGCCAGTCCTTGGCCAGATCGTCGAGGAAGGTGTTGAGCGTAGTCTTGACCGAGGACTCGCCGCGCGCTTCGCCGGCCGATAAAAGAATGCCGCTGACGATGGATTTGCAGCGCTGCAATTGCGCCTGCATTTCGCCAAGCTCTTCCAGCAGTTCAGGATTCTGACCGAATTCCGGCATGCGGCGCCAGTCGCCCAGAATCACCGACAGCGTCGCCAGCGGCGTGCCGAGTTCATGCGCGGCGCCCGAGGCCAGCAGCCCCATGCGCACGATGTGATCTTCTTCGGCGGCGCGCTGGCGCAGATCGGCCAGCAAGGCGTCGCCGGCACGCAGATTCTGGTTGATGCGGGTGATGAAAAACACCAGCAGCCCGGCATTGAGCAGGAAACAGATCAACATGCCTTCCACATACAGGCTGGACAGGCCGTTGCCGTGATCCGGCGGCAGCGACAAGGGTTCTGAAAACAAGGCCAGCCCGGCCAGGCACAGCACGCAGATGCCGACAATCGCCCAGCTCGACCAGGTCTGCAGCAGCACCGCGCTCAGAATGATCTGCATCAGAAACAGGAAGGCGAAAGGATTGGTGGTGCCGCCGCTGAGGTAAAGCTGCACGGTCAACGTGGCGACGTCCACCAGCAGTGCCAGAAACAGTTCGGCGTTGGTGACCGGACGATGTTCATGCCAGCGCAGGTGGCTGGCGATGTTGAAGGCGATCAGGCAGGACAGCACTTCCAGCATGTGCGGCAGCGGCAACTGAATATCGAATACCAGTATCACGAAGGCGATCGTGACGGCCTGGCCGAACACCGCCAGCCAGCGCAGCTGGATCAGCAGCAGCATGTTCTTGTGACCGGCCGGGTTCTCCACCCCGATGCCGCGCGACCACAACTTTCTTATTCCCTTTGCTGCAGGATTCTTTTCGCTACTGCTTGCCATCTTTCAATTCCCGGTCTGTTCCATTTGCTGCTGTGCGCCCGCGCTGCAAGCGACGGTCATCGCGCACGACCCAGTAGCAGGCGCCCGCCACCATCAGGGCGAGAGCATACCAAGTCAGAGCATATACCAGGTGGTTGTTATGGAAGGCAATCACGGTCAGTCCGCCGACCGGCGCTTCGGCGCCCTGCTCTGCCGCCGGTTTGGCCGCAGTTGCTGCGTCGGCAACGGTAATGCCATCCTTGTCGGCATCAACAAAGTAAGGCGCGGCATTGCTCAGGCCTTGCGCGGCCGCGATTGCCTGCACATCGCGTGAAAACCAGCGGCCGGCCGCCGGATCATTGGTGCGCAGGAATCCACCGTGCGGTTCGGTCATGCGCAACAAACCGGTGACGGCGACAGTTTCACCAGCACCACTGACCGCGTCCGCCTGAGTCGCCTGCGGCGCCGATTTCACGAAGCCGCGATTGATCAGGACGGTTTCGCCGTTGGCCATCTGCAGCGGCGTCAGCAGCCAGAAGCCGCTGCCCAGCGTGGTCGATGCCTGCACCGCGGCAGTTCGCGGATAGAGGAAACGGCCGGACAATCTGACGTGACGATATTCATCGCTGTCGGCGCTGATCTGGGGCCAGCGCTCGCGCCCCGGCGCATCGCTTGCAAGCGCGTGCACGCGCTGATCAACGCGTTCGATCAGCGCCAGTTTCCATTGAAGACGCACCACTTGCCAGGTGCCGAGCGCGACGAAGCCCGCAAAAAACAATCCCGCGCAAAGCACCAGCAGAATGCGGCTGGCCTTGGAGCGGGATTGCGGAGCGGCTTGCGCCGCGTCCGTATTGCCTGTCGTCACGCCATTGCGTGGCGTCAGACTCATTTCATGTTTTGCATGTTGTGCTGCATGCCCTTCTGGATCGACTCAGGCACGCTTTCGTGCATGGACGAGTCAGTCGACATGCTAGGCATCATGTTGTGGTTCAGGTGATACATGACCCACAGCGAACCCGCCAGCATGATCACCACCACCACGATGGTGAAGATCATGGCCAGCATGTTCCAGCCGCCTTCAGACTTGGTGTTCATGTGCAGGAAGTAGACCATGTGCACCACGATCTGCACCGCAGCGAACGCCAGCAAGACGATACCGGTGGTGCTGGAGCTGTCGAATACCTTGCTCATCACCAGCCAGAACGGAATGGCGGTCAGGACTACGGCCAGTATGAAACCGGTGAAGTAGCTCTTGTAGGTGCCGTGATTGGCATGCTCGTCATGGCCATGGTGATCATGATGGTCGTCATCATGATGCCCCATCGGGCGGGCCGGATGTTCTTGGTGACCGCGGCTCATGGCAGGACTCCCATCAGATAGACAAAGGTGAAAACGCCGATCCAGACCACGTCCAGAAAGTGCCAGAACATGGACAGGCACATCAGGCGACGACCGTTTTCAGGCGTCAGACCGTGGCGCTTGACCTGAAACATCAGGACCACCAGCCAGATGATGCCGAAGCTGACGTGCAGACCGTGAGTGCCGACCAGCGCGAAGAACGAGGTCAGGAAGCCGCTGCGCGCCGGGCCTGCGCCTTCGTGGATCAGGTGCGCAAACTCGTACAGTTCGAAGTAGATGAAGCCTAGACCGAACAGACCGGTGATAGCCAGCCAGATCAGTGTGCTGCGCTGATTCTTGGCTTGCATCGCCAGCATGGCAAAGCCGTAGGTGATCGACGAGAACAGCAGCAGCGCAGTATTGAGCGCGACCAGCGGCAGGTCGAACAATTCGGCACCGGTTGGACCGCCGGCATAGTTGCGGCCGAGTACGGCGTAGGTCGCAAACAGGCAGGCGAAGATCAGGCAGTCGCTCATCAGGTAAATCCAGAACCCCAGCAGGGTTCCGTTTTCAGGATGATGCTCCCGGACAAAGTAGCGCGAGCTAGGCGTCGCGCCGGCCGTGGATGTAATGGCTTCAGACATGGCTGTTCAACAAGCTAGTGCGTTCACCTTCAACACGGACGACTTCGTCGGCCGGAATGTAGTAATCGCGGTTGTAATTAAAGGTGTGCACGATGGTTGCAACCACGGTCGCCACGAAGGCGCCGATTGCCAGCAACCACATATGCCAGATCATGCCAAAACCAACTGCTGCACTCAGGGCCGCGATGATGAAGCCGGCACCGGTGTTCTTCGGCATGTGAATCTTGACGAAGCCTTCTTGCGGACGCTTGTAGGCGTTGGCCTTCATGTCGGTCCAGGCATCATTGTCATGAATGACCGGAGTGAACGCGAAGTTGTAGGCTGGCGGCGGCGACGAAGTCGACCATTCCAGAGTACGGCCATCCCATGGGTCGCCGGTGAAATCGGCCAGCTTCTTGCGATCGCGGATACTGACGGCGATCTGGATCAGGAAGGAACCGATGCCCAGAGCAATCAGAACCGCGCCAAACGCAGCGATCTGGAACCAGATCTGCAGCGATGGATCGTCGAAGTGGCTCATGCGGCGGGTCACGCCCATCAGACCCAGCACGTACAGCGGCATGAAGGCGATGTAGAAACCGATGGTCCAGAACCAGAAGCAGCAACGGCCCCAGAAATCGTTCAGACGGAAGCCGAAGGCCTTCGGGAACCAGTAGTTGATACCGGCAAACATACCGAACAGGACACCGCCGATGATCACGTTGTGGAAGTGAGCAATCAGGAACAGGCTGTTGTGCAGCACGAAGTCGGCAGGAGGCACGGCCAGCAGCACGCCGGTCATACCGCCGATCACGAAGGTGATCATGAAGCCCATGGTCCACAGCATCGGCAGTTCGAAGCGGATGCGACCGCGGTACATCGTGAACAGCCAGTTGAAGATCTTGGCGCCGGTCGGGATCGAGATGATCATCGTGGTGATACCGAAGAACGAGTTGACGCTCGCACCCGAACCCATGGTGAAGAAGTGGTGCAGCCAGACCAGATAGGACAGGATGGTGATCACGACGGTCGCATACACCATCGAGGTGTAACCGAACAGGCGCTTGCCGCAGAAGGTCGACACCACTTCGGAGAAGATACCGAATGCAGGCAGAACCAGAATGTAGACCTCAGGGTGACCCCAGATCCAGATCAGGTTCACGTACATCATGGCGTTGCCGCCCATGTCGTTGGTGAAGAAGTTGGTGCCGAACACGCGGTCCAGCGACAGCATCGCCAGCACAGCGGTCAGGATCGGGAAGGCAGCCACGATCAGCACGTTGGTGCACAGCGAAGTCCAGGTGAACACCGGCATCTTCATCATGTTCATGCCAGGTGCGCGCATCTTGACGATGGTCACCAGCAGGTTGATGCCTGATAGCAGCGTCCCTACCCCGGCCACCTGCAAGGCCCAGATGTAGTAATCAACCCCCACGTCCGGACTGTAGAGCATGCCCGACAGCGGCGGATACGCCAGCCAGCCGGTACGAGCGAACTCACCGACGAACAGCGAAGCCATCACCAGGCCGCCACCGAATGCGGTCATCCAGAAGCTGAAGTTGTTGAGGAACGGGAAGGCCACGTCGCGCGCACCGATCTGCAGCGGCACCACGTAGTTCATCAGACCGGTCACCAGCGGCATCGCCACGAAGAAAATCATGATCACGCCGTGGGCGGTGAACACCTGATCGTAGTGGTGCGGCGGCAGGAAACCGGCGTTATCGCCGAAGGCCAGCGCCTGCTGGGCGCGCATCATCAATGCATCGGCGAAGCCGCGCAGCAGCATCACGATCGCGAAGATGATGTACATGATGCCGATACGTTTGTGGTCGATGCTGGTAAACCAGTCGCGCCACAACATGCCCCACAGGCGGTATTTGGTCAGCAGGCCGAGGACAACCGCGCCGCCGAAGACGACGCCGGCGAAAGTTACCATCAGAATCGGCTCGTGGTAGGGAATCGCTTCCCAGCTGAGACGGCCGAATATCAGCTTCATCAGATCAATATTGTCAAACATCGTTACTTCCCGGGGAAAAAGGAAAATGTGGCGCAGTTGCCCGCGTCATCGCTACTGAGATGCGCGAAGCGCTCATTCATGACGCTGGCCTGGCTTTACGTTCAGGTCGGACGCCATCATCTTGTCCATGCAGACGGCATTCGCTTCGACGCAGCGGTTGACGATGGCATGGAACAAATTGTTGTCCACGCTACCAAACTGGCGTGCAGGCTCGCGCTCGCTCGGCTTTTCCAGTTTGATGTAGTCGGCGCGCGTCATGGTGCCTGGATTGGCCTTGGCGTTCTTGACCCAGTTGTCGAAACCTTCCTGAGTCATGCCATGGAACTTGAAGCGCATATGCGAGAAGCCGGCGCCGCTGTAGTTGGCAGAGAAGCCGTCGAACTCACCGGGCTTGTTGATCACCGCGTGCAGCTTGGTTTCCATGCCGGGCATCGCGTAGATCTGACCAGCCAGCGCCGGGATGAAGAAGGAATTCATCACGTTCGAAGCAGTGATCTTGAAGCGGATCGGCATGTCGACCGGCGCAGCCAGTTCATTCACGGTGGCGATGCCTTGCTCCGGGTAGATGAACAGCCACTTCCAGTCCAGCGCCACAACTTCGACCGTCAGGGTCTTGGTTTCCGCCGGAATCGGACGATTTTCGTCGAGACGCGACAGCGGGCGGTACGGATCCAGAGTGTGAGTGGTGATCCAGGTCAGCAGGCCCAGTGCGATGATGATCAGCAGTGGCGCGCCCCAGATGATGAGTTCCAGCTGGGTCGAGTGATCCCAGTCAGGTTCGTAAGGTGCAGATTTGTTGCTCTGACGATAACGCCAGGCGAAGACACAGGTAAGAATGATCACCGGAACGATGATCAGCAGCATCAGCAGGGTGGAAATTACGATAAGACGTCCCTGTTGGGAGGCGATATCGCCAGACGGATTCATCACGACGGTGTTGCATCCGGCCAACAAGAGAGCGGGCAAAAGCAGTAATCCGCGACGAGCTATAGTGGAAACCATGAAGGAAAAGTCCAGTCGAATGTAGCAGAGCATGCTAATGTAACGGCAATAAAGTGTGTTGGCGATTGGACGTTTTGTCTCACCCTGGCAGGCTGCATCGCAAGGATGAGATACGTACTGCGACTAAACCTCAAACCTGGGAGACAAAGACCATGGCAAGCATCAACATCCACAGCGGCAAAGGTTCGGCCGATTCACATCTTCACTCCAACACTTCCGGTTCTCCGCGAACTCAATCAGAACACTCTGAAATCGCCCCCGGCGAAATCGCAATCGGCGTCGTCATAGGACGCGCTTCCGAATACTTTGACTTCTTTGTCTATGCTCTGGCCTCGGTAATGGTGTTCCCGGCCGTGTTCTTTCCGTATCTGCAAAAGCTGGAAGGCACGCTGATGGCCTTCGTGATCTTTGCTTTCGCTTTCCTTGCGCGGCCTTTCGGCACGGTGATATTCATGGCGATCCAGCGCAGTTACGGCCGCGAGGTCAAACTGACAATGGCCTTGTTCCTGCTGGGCTTATCTACCGCGGGTATTGCCTTGCTGCCTACTTTTGCGCATCTCGGATTCTGGTCGATCATTCTACTGTCGCTGCTGCGTATAGGCCAGGGTGTTGCGCTTGGCGGCGCCTGGGACGGTCTGCCGTCACTGCTCGCGCTGAATGCCCCCCAACATCGTCGCGGCTGGTTTGCCGCGCTGGGCCAACTGGGCGCGCCGATCGGATTCATCATCGCCGGCAGCCTGTTCGCCTATATGTTGGCAAATCTTACCACGGAAGAATTTCTGGATTGGGGTTGGCGCTATCCGTTTTATGTAGCTTTTGCGATTAATGTTGTAGCTTTGTTCGCTCGCCTGCGCCTGGTCTCGACTCCGGAATACGCCCGCCTGCTCGACAAGAGTGAGCTGGAACCGGCCGGCGTGATTGAAATCACTCGCACTCAGGGCCGCAACATCGTCATCGGAGCACTCGCGGCGCTCGCCAGTTATGCACTCTTCCATCTGGTCACGGTGTTTCCGCTGTCGTGGATTTCGCTGTATTCGCTGCGCAGTCTGAGCGATTTCCTTTGGATGCAGGTCTTCGGCGCCGTCATCATGGCGGCCGGCATCGTGGTCTCGGGTCTCATTGCCGACCGCATGGGGCGTCGCAACACCTTGGGCACACTGGCCCTGCTGATCGCCATCCTGAGCGCCTTTGTGCCGATGCTGATGAATGGAGGCGAAGCCGGCCAGAACACCTTCATCCTGCTGGGTTTTGCGCTGCTGGGCCTGTCCTACGGTCAGGCAGCCGGTGCCGTAACCGCCAACTTCAGCGCCAAGTATCGCTATACCGGTGCCGCGCTGACCTCCGACCTGGCCTGGCTGGTCGGCGCCGGTTTTGCTCCGCTGGTGGCGCTGGGATTGTCGGCCCACTTCGGCATGGCCTACGTCAGCTTCTATCTGCTGTCGGGTGCAGTCTGCTCGCTGGCCGCGCTGAGCCTGAACCGGGCGCTGGAAGTCCGCGAATGATTGCAATCAGGACCGCCAGTCTTCAATGACACAGCAAGCCAGCAATGGAATGGCCGGGCAAATCAGATTGCCCGGCCATTTTTCTTTTGCCCCAGGAAATTGCAAGTGCGCTGCTCCCCCAGCAAATCCAATCGGCATTAAATGCATTGACCATAAAACAACAAATGACAATTTCAGGCAAGCTTACAGACATCTGCTGAAATGAGCTGTCGCAAAGGCGGCGCCATACCGTTCGCCCCGCTTCAATAAGGTCAGCCAACGCCTGCACATCAGTGCGCCGAATGCGTTGTCAACATTTACAAGACTATCCATTCCACCACACGGTCTTTTTCCTCGAGACGGCAAGCTTTACCCTGCTCCCGACTTCACTTCGACTTCTTCCACCGAAACAAAAGCGCCGTGGCCGTATAAACCAGCGCGCCCCTCCGTTCACCATGAAAGCCGCCATGCCTTCCAAGCTGAATCAACTGATACAAAACGACACCCTGCCCTTGCTGCATCGCCTGCGTCCCGCGCAAGGCGGCACCAAAAATTCGCCATGCCTGATTCTGCTGCACGGCGTCGGTGCCAATGAAGCCGGCCTGATGGATATTGCCGCACGCCAGGATCCTGATCTCACTGTCATCCTGGCACGCGGCCCGCTGAGTTTCGGGCCGAATCAATTCGGCTGGTTTCAGGTCAGCTTTACCGCCAACGGCCCGGTCATCAATCCGGCGCAAGCGGAACAGGCGCGACGCACGCTGCTGGATTTCATCGCAGCGCTGCCGGCGGCGCATGGTATCGATCCGGATCGCATCTGGCTGGCGGGCTTCAGTCAGGGCGGCATCATGAGCGCCAGTGTCGGCCTGACCGAGCCCAAGGCGATTCGCGGCTTCGGCCTGTGGAGCGGCCGCATCCTGCCTGAAATCGCAGCGCTGATGGCGGATCCTGATGCCCTGAAAATGCAGCATGCCTTCGTCTCACACGGCGTACACGACAGCAAGCTTCCGATTGCGCTGGGACGCAATTCACACAGCCTGCTGAGCGCGCACAAGGTACAGACCGTGTATCGCGAATATCCGGCCGACCATGAATTCACGCCCGCCATGCAGGCCGACTTCACAGCATGGCTGGCCGCACAGATGAAACACGCAGACTCGGATGCAAACGCCTGAAGATTTCACGCGACCGGCTCATCCGGCGCAGTGGAAAGGACAGGCAAGCCGGCCACTCTTCAGCTTGCCTGCCGCTCAACCACAGCGATCACAACAAGCTGCGGCAACACCAAGCCTCCAAAAAACCCGCCACCATCATTAACTGGCCGAAGCAATAAACCAAGGCCGCCACGCAACACCTCTCATCAATAAATCAGCAGGCGATAAAACAGCCGCGCATCTTCGATGCCGATCTTTGGTAGCATGCCGCAACCGGCAAATAACAAGGATAGAACGTGCATCTCGTCTGGCTTGAAGACTTCATCGAATTGGCGCGCACGCGCAGTTTTTCGCGCGCGGCGGAAAACCGCTTCGTCACGCATCCGGCATTCGGGCGTCGCATCAAGGCGCTGGAAGAATGGGTCGGCAGCGAACTGGTGACCCGCACGCAACCGGTCACGCTCACGCGTGCCGGCATGCTGTTTCTGGATGCCGCCAGCAACTCGGTCGACGTGCTCTACGCCGCCCGCGCGCAACTCAAGGAAAGCGCGCAGCAGAATGAGCCGGTGCTGCGCTTCGCCACCGGCCGCACGCTGGCGCAGACCTTTTTCCCCGACTGGTATGAAGGCATACGCCGTCAGTGCGGCGAGTTTCCCGTCTCGATCAGCACCGGCGGCGCACAGGATGTGGTGATGAAACTGGCGGCCGGCGAAGCCGACATGCTGCTCATCTATTCCAGCCCGGCCAGCCGCATGCTGATGGATCATCGGCGCTATGAATCGCTGACGCTGGCGCATGAACTGCTGGTGCCGGTATCGGCGCCGGACCAGCATGGCAAACCGCGCTATCAGCTCAGCAACGGCGCCGCGCCGGTGCCCTGGCTGGCCTTTTCGCAGACACTCACTTTGCGCGGCGTACTGGCGCGCCACTTGTCGGAACTGGAACAGCAACCTGCATTGAAGATGGTGTATCAGGCCGACTCCTATGAGTCGATTCAGGAGATGGCCATACGCGGTACCGGCGTCGCCTGGTTACCGCAACGACTGATCGCCAAGGACCTCAGCGAAGGCCGTCTGCATGTGATCGGCGACAGCAAGCTGAGAGTCCGATTTGATATTTCGCTGTATCGCATGCGCGGCAGTACAGATGTGTTGGTAAATACCATCTGGGACAGCGTCAGTGCGAATGCCGAACAAGAATGAGCGCAAAAAAATTTGCATGCTTTGCAAGCGGCATTTTTTTCGATCACCATAACGGTGAAATTTTTCTGCGCGATGCACACAAATGGCGAGCACCATTTTTCTTGTTTTTCCGGCACTGATTTTCTTATTGCATGCACCTTATGCTCCGCGCGATCTCCGTGAACAGAGCACCATCCAATCATCACGCAGCTGCCCTGATGAGCCTGGTCATAACGCACTCACGCCTCACCATTCTCATCCGGTGAAAATGGACCGCAACGCCACCGAAAAAAGCACAGAGATGTGCCGAATCGGCACCGGCCCGACACCCCTGCTTTTTATACTCAGCTTCCGTCGGCATCGACTTTTCTCGCGCTGACCGACGTTGAAAAATCGGACCACCCGACGCCACCGCGCGGCAGCACATTCTGATGACTGCCGAAAGAAATCCACACCACATCCTATGAAAACCCTAGAGCAGATTCGCGCCGCACTGAGCAGCTATCCCGTAGAAATAGAATTCCCCGACATCAGCCGCTGGCGTCAAGGCAATACCGGCGTTGCCTTCGTGCATAGTTTTGATAGTCAGACAGAAGGCCCGCACGTGATGATCATGGCGCTCATGCACGGTAACGAAGTCAGCGGTGCCATCGCCGTCGATCATCTGCTGCGGCGTGGTCTGAAGCCGCTCAAGGGACGCATCAGTCTCGGCTTCGCCAACGTCGAAGGCTATGCCCGCTTCGATGCCGCCAACGCCGATGCATCGCGCTATATAGATGAAGACATGAACCGGGTCTGGACTGCCGCGCGCCTGGACGGCGAACAGCAATCCACCGAACTGCGCCGCGCACGCGAACTGCGCCCCATCATCGACACCGTCGACTACATGCTCGATCTGCACTCCATGCATGAAGCCGCGCCGCCGCTCATTGTCAGCGGCCCGCTGGACAAAGGCATGCGCCTGGCCGCCGAGATGGCGACGCCGGCCCACGTGATCGTCGATGCCGGCCATCCGAACGGCGTGCGCATGCGCGACTACGGCGGCTTCGGCGATCCGGCCAGCCACAAGAATGCATTACTGATCGAATGCGGCCAACACTTTTCCGCCCTGAGCAAACAGGTCGCGCTGGACGCCGCAGCACGTTTTCTGGTGACCACCGGCGTGATTGCGGAAGCCGATGTCGCGGACATGCTGAGCGTGGATACCAGCGTGCCGCAACGCTTCATCGGCGTGACCGATCCGGTGGTGGCGCAGAGTTACGATCTTGAATTCGCCGACGATTATCGCGGCATGGAAATCATCCCAACTGCAGGCACCGTCATCGCGCGCGAAGGCGAACGCGAAGTCGTCACCCCTTATGACAACTGCACGCTGGTCATGCCGTCCTTGCGTCACATCGGCGCGGGCGTCACCGTCATGCGTCTTGGGCGTGAAATCGCAGCGCCGGCAACAGCGAAATAATCGAAACCGGTCAGAAATAAAAAAGCAGGCAACGCCGTGCTGCGCGGCCTGCAGATCAAGGGCATAAGCGGTATCATCCAGGGCTGCAAATGCTGACGGCGCGCTGACAAGGCACGCACTTTGCTTTACACAATGCATGTGCTCGACCATCATCCGATCTGATCAACGAGTGCGTGCTTGTAAAACTTTTTTCCAACAAGGGGTAATCATGAAGTTTGTTAAACCGATGCTGGCTGTATCGTTCAGCCTGATGTCCGTGTTCTCTTTCAACGCCAGTGCAGATGCGCTGGCAGACATCCAGAAAGCGGGCGTCATCCGGATCGGCGTGCCGCAGGATTTCGCGCCTTTCGGTTCGGTCAACTCCGATCTGAAGCTGCAGGGTCTGGACATCGACGTCGCCAACCTGATCGCCAAGAACATGGGCCTCAAGGTGCAACTGGTGGCAGTCGCCAGCGCCAACCGCATCGCCTATCTGCAAACACACAAGGCTGATCTGGTGATCTCGACGCTGGGCAAGAGCCCTGAGCGCGAAAAGGTCATCGACTTCTCGCAAGCCTACTCGCCGTACAACAACAGCGTGTTCGGCGTGGCATCGGTCAAGGTTGCCAATGCAGCCGATCTGGCCAACAAGACTGTGGGCGTCGCCCGCGGCACCTTCCAGGATCTGCAACTGACCGACACAGCACCGAAGAGCACCACCATCAAGCGCTATGAAGACAACAACAGCCTGATCTCGGCGTATGTGTCGGGCCAGGTGCAACTGGTCGGCACCGGCGACTTCGTGGCGTATGCGCTGGGCGAAAAAGCACCGGACAACAAGCCTGTGCTGAAGTACATCATCAACGAATCGGGCTGCTACGTGGGCCTGAACAAGGATGAGGCTGCGCTGAAGAGCAAGGTCAACGCGGCCCTGACAGCAGCCAAGAAAAGCGGCGAGCTGAACACCATCGTCAAGAAGTGGCTGAACATCCCTATGCCTGCCAAGATGGCCAGCACCTTCGAGTAAATCGATGTTGCGGCGCTCCCGCATGCAGTCTGATCGTGAGCGCCGGACATGGACTCGTAGTGATGGATTGATCGCTTCAATCCGGGTTGACCGAACACATCATCGCTGCAATCAAAAGCCTCCGGCATCTGAAAAGATCCCGGAGGCTTTTGTTTGGGCATGCCGCAAGTTGACGGCTCAAACGGGATCATCAAGAAGCATGATCGCGATGAAAGATGCGATGCCGGATGCTGCTCAGCGTGGACGGAAGTGAAGTGCCCATGACCAAGAAAGTGTCGCTGAAAGGCCGCCCGCCGACCTCGGCGCCGCACAAATAAAAATGCCGCTCAGCGATCAACTGAGCGGCATAACTTGATGAGAACAGACTGCCACGCAAACGCGATCCGGTGCGGCTGAAGGAGCCTCGTCAAGCCATTGCGTACATCGCCATCAGGCCTCAATCAAGGCCGGTGCACCGGACAAGACCTTCAGCTTGCGTGAACTGCCGCCGACCGCAGGTGCCTTTGCCGCTTCCAGCACCGCCACTTCGCTGCCAATGGAAAACACGCTGACCAACTGCGTCAGATTGCCGGCCTGCGACTTCATCGACGCTGCCGCTGCAGCAGCCTCCTCCACCAGTGCCGCATTCTGTTGCGTCACATCGTCAAGCTGGGCAATGGCATCGTTGACCTGCTGAATGCCGGCCGACTGTTGCTGGCTGGCGATGCTGATCTCGCTGACGATGGAGGTCACGCGCTGCACGCTGGTCACAACCTTGGTCATGGTCGCGCCGGCCTGTTCCACCAAAGCGCTGCCGGTGCCGACTTTCTTCACCGAGTCATCGATCAGCCCCTTGATTTCCTTGGCCGCCGCCGCCGAGCGCTGCGCCAGGCTGCGCACTTCCGAGGCCACCACGGCGAAACCGCGACCTTGTTCGCCGGCACGCGCCGCTTCCACCGCAGCGTTCAGCGCAAGGATGTTGGTCTGGAAGGCAATCCCGTCGATCACGCTGATGATGTCCACGATCTTGCGCGAGGAAGCATTGATCTCGCCCATGGTGTCCACCACGCGGCCGACCACCTGTCCGCCTTCAGTGGCGATTGACGATGCGGTCGCCGCCAGCTGGCTTGCCTCATGCGCGTTCTCGGCATTCTTGCGCACGGTCGAGATCAGCTCTTCCATGGCCGACGCCGTTTCTTCCAGCGCGCTGGCCTGCTGTTCGGTGCGTTGCGACAGATCCTGGTTGCCGGCGGCGATTTCGCTGGAAGCGGTGGCGATCGAATCGGTGCCGTTGCGCACATTGCTGACAATGTTGCGCAAATTGCCATTCATGCCCTGCAGCGAGGTCAGCAACTGGCCGACTTCATCTCTGGAGTTCACCTGCACTTCGGCCGTCAGATCACCATCTGCAACGCGTTGCGAGAGTTCCACCGCAGCCTTCAGCGGGCGGGTAATGCCGCGCGTCAGGAACCAGGCGCAGAACACGCCGAGCACCAGCGCCGCCGCTTCCAGAATCAACAGCAGCAAACGACTCTGCACCGCAACCTGCGCGATGGACTTGGACGTCATGTCGATCTCGGCCTGCTCGGCCTGTTGCAGCTTTTGCATCGTCAACTGATAGTTCTTGGCCAGCGGCATGAACTCTTGAATCAGCACCTGCCCGCTCTGCTCCTGCTCACCGGTGGACTTCAGATCCATCATGCGCAGATAGACTGCCTTGTAGTTCTTCTGAAACTCTTCGATCTGAGCGTACAAGCTCTTCTCGTCACCGCTGCTCAGCATGCCGGACAGTTCTTTTTGCAGTCCGGCGGCTTCTTTATTGGCCAGCAGTTCTTCATTCAGGAAGTAAGCGCTCAAGGTCGGATCGGTGCTGCGCGACATGGCGATAGTGCGTTGAATGCCGGCGCGCAGATTGCCGTACCAGGAGGAAATCAGACGCTCCTTGCGCACCGACTGCTCCACCATGGAACTGGTGACATCGGACACCACCTGCAAACGCCAGACGCCGATTGCCATGATCACGATGGATAAAGCCAGAATCACAGCGAACCCCACCGCGAGGCGATTTCCGATTTTCATATTGCCGAAGGCTTTCATTATTCAACTCCCCTTTAGTTGCATAGTCGGCAGTTGCATTCGCAGCCGCCCCAACACGAATTCAGCAAGAACCATACCCAGCGACAACTTTCCCATGACCTGAAAAAATCCGCCAGCCCCTCCCTATGGTGCTTCGCGCCTATCTGTCACATCAGGCCAGTACAGGCCAATACAGATGAAAAACGCACCGTCTCACGCAAGAAGCCGGCGTGCTACGGTGCGTCGGGCTAGGCCTTGAATACTGAATTTGCGGCGTAATTCTATACGGAAAGCAGACTTGCTTACTCGAAGGTCGTCGCCAGCTTTTCCGACATCGGCACGTTCAGCCATTTCTTGACGATGGTGTTCAGCTCGCCATCTTTCTTGGCCGCAGTGAGCGCCGCATTGACCTTGTTCTTCAAGGCCGGCTCGTCCTTGTTGAGACCGACATAACAGGTCGAAACGTTGATGACGTACTTCAGCACCGGCTTGTTGTCCGGCGCTTTTTCACCGAGCGAATACGCAACGAAGTCGCCGGTACCGACCAGTTGCACCTGGCCCGACACGTAGGCCGAAATCAGACTGTTGTTGTCTTCATAGCGCTTGATGATGGTGTTCTTGGGAACGGTGTCGGTCAGCATCAGATCTTCGAAAGTGCTGCGCGCCACGCCGACGGTCTTGCCGCCCATGTCCGCCGCGTTGGCGACCTTGATGGCGGCCACGCCGAACACGCTGTTGTTGTACGGCGCATAGCCCTGCGAGAAGTCGATCACCTTTTCACGCTCGGCATTCTTGCCCAGCGTGGAAATCAGCAGGTCGATCTTGTGCGTCTGCAGATACGCGATACGGCTGGCAGTCGGCACCGGCACCAGCTGCGCCTTCAGGCCCATGCCTTTCGCGACCAGGTTGGCCACATCGATATCCAGACCTTGCAGCTTGAGATCGGAATTGACCGAGCCGAACGGCGCAAAATCCTGCGGCACGCCGATACGCAGCACGCCGCTCTTCTGCACATCGGCCAAGGCATCGGCGTGCGCCTGCAGCGCCACAGCGGACATGACGGTAAAGGAAGCGGCCAACAACGGTTTGATGAACTTCATGAGTTTCCCCTCTGTGATACACAAGAAAAGACGGTTTGCCTGCGCGCCCCGCCGCTGATTTTCATTGAAGCATGGACTACTGAAAATGAAACATCGGCACTGAAGCGCCCCCCCTGGATTCGCCGGATCAAATGCTGCGCCCGCGCTGTAAAAAATACAGGCGAAACGACCGCTCATTCCATCCCGTTAAATCACTCAAAAAACCGCCATTGGCCAGGACCTGACCTTACCTGACTGAGCGCATGGGCGCAGATCAGTCGCCCTTTGCCAGAATCTTTTCCGCCAGCCTGACCCAGTAGCTCGCGCCGATCGGCAGCAGATCGTCATTGAAGTCATAACTGGTGTTGTGCAGCATGCACGGGCCATCACCATGCCCATGCTCACGATGACCGCCGTCGCCGTTGCCCAGCAAGGCATAGCAACCTGGCCTGGCCTGCAGCATGAAAGAAAAATCTTCCGCGCTCATCGGCGCCAGCATGTCGGCGTCGACGTTCTCGGCGCCTACTACATCGCGCATCACTTCAACGCAGACTGCCGTCTCTTTCGGATGGTTGATGGTCGGCGGATAGTTGCGCTTGAAACTGATCTCCACCTCACAGCCGAAACCTGCACCGATATGCTGCGCCAGCTCGCGCATGCGCTGCTCGATCAGGTCCAGCACTTCAATCGAAAAGGTGCGCACCGTGCCGCCCAGCCATGCCGTATCGGGAATCACATTGCTGGTGTCGCCGGCATGCACCTGGGTGATCGACATCACTGCGGCATCGGTAGGACGCTTGTTGCGCGTGAGGATGGTTTGCAAGGACTGTGCCAGTTGCACCACGGCGGCCACCGGATCGATGGCGTTATGCGGCAGCGCTGCATGCGAGCCCTTGCCCTTCATGCTGATGCGGAACTCATTGCTGGAAGCCATGATGGCGCCGGAATTCACGCCGAAAAATCCCAGCGGCATGCCGGGCCAGTTGTGAATGCCGTAGACCGACTCCATCGGAAAGCGCTCGAACAGACCGTCTTCTATCATGCGATTGGCGCCGCCGCCCTTTTCTTCCGCCGGTTGGAAAATCAGATAAACGGTGCCGTCGAAATTGCGAGTGGTCTGGAGATGATGTGCTGCCGCCAGCAGCATCGCAGTGTGGCCGTCGTGGCCGCAGGCGTGCATTTTTCCGGGATGGCGGGAGGCGTGTTCGAAGGTATTCACTTCTTGAATCGGGAGCGCGTCCATGTCGGCGCGCAGGCCGATGGCGCGTTTGCTGCTGCCTGACTTGATGATGCCGACGACGCCGGTGCCAGCCAGTCCTGTGTGAATGGGGATATCCCATCCGCTGAGAATTTTTGCTACGGTTTCCGAGGTGCGTCGTTCTTCGAAAGCCAGTTCGGGATGTGCATGCAAGTCCCGTCGGATGCGCTGAAATTCAACGCGGGATTGTTCTATTTCGCTGATCAGATTCATACAAAGTGCCGCAAGGTGTGATGGACGTTCTTGCAGCGCAGGCGATGTCTGAAACGTATGAGCCCGCCGTGAATGTCTGATTCAGATTCAGACCAGACGCCCCCACTTGCCAACAACGCACGATCTTTGTGCAAACCTGCGCCGCCCCGTCCAAAAGCTGCGCCCTGCCGATCTTCCCTGCGTCGTTTCACCCTTGCTGCAAAACTGAAAGCAAGTGTATGGTTCGCTCTTATGCTTGAAAATTACTATATTTATATAGAAAATATACTTGTAAGGTATAGAAAAGGAAGCCAATGGAAATCCGCCACCTGCGCTATTTTCTGGCCGTCGCAGAAAACGGCAGCGTTGCACAAGCTGCACGCAAACTGAATATCGTGCAACCGGCGCTGAGCCGTCAGATTCACGATCTGGAAAATGAACTCGGTACGCCGCTGTTCGAACGCAGCGTCAAGGGCGTGCTGTTGACGGTGGCCGGCAAACAGTTCATGCGCGATACGCAGAAACTGCTGGCAGAACTGGAAGCCGCCAAGGAGCGCGCCTTGCGTGCAGCGTCGGGACTGGAGGGTTCGCTGCGCATCGGCATCTCGCACAATCACACCTGGCATCCGCTGATCCTGCGCCGGCTGCGCCGTTTCCGCGATGCCTATCCGGATGTGGCGCTGATGCTGGAGCCCTCGCTCTCGACCCAGCAGCTCACGCACATTCGCGAAGGCCGCATCGACGGCGGTCTGATCGCCTTGCGCGACCAGGATGACAAAGAGTTGAGCGGCGTCAAGGTATTGAGTTCAGGCTTGCTGCTGGCGGTGCCGGCGCACAGCAAATACGCCAAGAAGCCGCCGGCGCGATTGCGCGATCTCAAGGATGAACCTTGCGTGTGGTTTCCGCGCGAGCGCTCGCCGGTGTATCACGATTATCTGATTCACCAGTGCCAGCGCGCCGGGCTATCGCCCAAGCTGATCCTGAGCGGCTCCGACGTGGCGACGAATCTGGGCATGGTGGCAGCCGGCATGGGCTATTCCATCGTCTCCGAAGTCTCCAAATACAACAGTCCCAAGGAAGTGGTGCTGCACCATCACCCCGATCTGCCGGATCTGCATGACGTCGAATTCGTGACCCGCAGCGACGCCGACTCACCGGCGCTGCGCGCGTTTGCCAAAGTGATGAGCACGCCGCATCCGCGCGACGGAAAGACTTAAGTCGGACGCAGGCGCGCCGGGCTGAGCGCATCGGCATCCACCCCGAAGCCGGCGATGGACGCCGGCAGCGGCAAGCCGCGCAGCAAGGCAGCGTAAGCCTCGCCTGCCGCCGGCGCGGTCTGAATGCCATAACCGCCCTGCCCGGCGGCCCAGAAAAATCCCGGCAAGTCAGGATCGAAGCCGCCGACGAAACTGCCGTCTTCCACAAAAGATCGCAAACCGGCCCACACATGCGAAGGCCGCCGTATCACCAGCGAAGTACGGGTCTGGATGTGATCGATGGCAATCGCGATATCCAGTTCTTCCGCCTGCACATCATGCGGCTCCACCGGATCGGCATTGGCCGGCGAACCCAGCAGCAAGCCGGCATCCGGCTTCACGTAAAAGGACTCATCGACGCCCATGAACATCGGCCATGCGGCGCTCTGCAAACCGGCATCGACCGCAAAGGTGAACGCCGAACGGCGCTTGGGCACCAGCCCAATCGGCGCCGCGCCGGCCAGCCCGGCGATCACATCGGCCCAGGCGCCGGCAGCGTTGATCACGACAGGCGCAGTGAATGTACCTTGCGATGTCTCTACCTGCCACATCTGCAAATGTGCATCGGTGCGGTTCAGGCTCAGCACCCCGGCATCGGTCACGATGCGCGCACCGGCCGCACGTGCGCCGCGCAGAAAACCCTGATGCAGCGCATGTACATCGATGTCGCAGGCATCCTCTTCATACACCGCGCCGCCGACTTCTTGCGGCCGCAATACCGGCACGCGCGCGCATGCCTGCTCCGCACTCAGGCGTTCGACCTGATCGCTCACGGAACGGACGATGGCTTCGTGCGCATCGAGTTCCGCCATCTGATCCGGGCGCGCAATGAACAGCGCACCGCGTGGCGTCAGCAAAGGGTGATCGGTAAAGCCGGCCGGGGGCTGATCGAAGAAGGCGCGGCTGGCGCAGGTCAATGCGCGCACCTGCGGCGGGCCGTAGCTGGCCATGTACAACGCCGCAGAACGGCCGGTGCTGTGATAGCCGGGCTGCGATTCGCGCTCCAGCAGCAGTACGCGGCCATGCGGCGCCAGCCAGTAGGCGATCGATGCACCGGCAATGCCGGCGCCTATGATCAGATAATCCGCCGCCTGCGATTGATGTTCAGTGTTTTCTTGCATGGGTATTTCTCCACAACGAGAAAATCCGGCACCGTCGCAGCCAGCGATCAGGAACGGGATCAAAAATTGGTATGCAGCTTCCGTGCACGGCGCAACACGGCCGGCGATGCGCTGTCTGCAAATCTAAAAACCTGTGTAGCGCCCCGGCCGATGATTCATTCCTATCAGCAGATTGATGGTGACCGCCCCCACCACGGATGCCGCCACACGCTCCGGCGCCACCACCAGCAAGGCGCTCAGCACAATACAGACATCCACCGCCATCAGTACCCAGCCGGCGCGCCAGCCATAGCGATCCTGCAGATACAGCGCCACGATGTTGATGCCGCCCAGACTGGTGCGATGACGAAACAAGGCGATGAAACCGACGCCCATGATCAGGCCGCCGATCAGCGCAATGTAGAAAGGATTGACGCTGCTGAACTGATTGCCGGCGCCGGCGAACAACAGCCGCGAATGCAATTCGGAAAAGGCTGAAATCAGCAGCACGCCGGCGAAGGTGCGCCAGGTGAAGCTCCAGCCCATGCGCTTGAACGACAGCACATAGAACGGCAGATTGATCACGAAGAAAATCATGCCAAAGGAATAGCCGCTGGCGTAATGCAGCAGGAAGGAAATGCCGGCCGTGCCGCCGGTCAGAATCCCGGTCTGCTTGTACAGCGCCAGCCCGAAAGAAATCAGCAAGGTGCCGGCCAGCACCGCCACCAGATCCTCCAGCGGCGTATGCGCCACCGGCTTCTTTACGGTGGCGTCCTTTGGCATGGCGGAGGCGCTGCTTTCGCTCATCGCATTGATCCTTCATCGCTGGCTTGCATGTTCATTTAAAACGATCCCAGCGATAAGCACGGCACGCGATCTCAGGCTCGGCGCCGTCGACCAGATCGGCAATAATGCGCGCGCAGCCGGCCGACATGGTCCAGCCCATGGCGCCGTGGCCGCAGTTCAACAGCAGATTGGCGTGACGGCTGCGGCCCAGCAGCGGAATGCCGTCCGGCGTCATCGGCCGTTGCCCGACCCAGCGCTCCGGCGTGTACTTTTGCAGGCGCGGATAGATGCTGCGGCCGAATTTCTCGAGCGCAGCAAAACGCTTTTCGGTGAGCGCCTCGCTACCCTGCGGGCCGATATCGGCAAAGCCGGTGAAGCGCACCACGCCGCGGCCGAAACCGGCCCAGGCGATCTTGTCGGCCAGCGATACCGCGCCGAGCGCCGGTTCGAAATCTTCCTGATGGCGAAAGGTGATCGAATAGCCGGTCACCGGATAAATCGGCAAGGCATAGCCGAGCGGCGCCAGCAAATCGGCTGAAGCCAGCCCGGCCGTCATGACAAAACAATCAGCCTTGATCTGGCCCTGCGCGATCTCGATGGCTGCAATTCTGTCCTGTCCCGCCGACTCTGTGATCAGACGCCGGACCGGGGTATCGAAATGAAAGCGCACGCCCAGCTCCTGCGCGCGCCGCATCGCTGCTGCGGCAAACTCGCGCGCATTGCCGGTGGCGTCCTGCGCACAGAACACACCGCTGTCGAATTGTTGATCGGCGTCCGCCAGCAGCGGCTCCAGCTCGCGCAGAGCGGCGCCGCTGATCATGCGACTGGGTTCGCCGGCCTGCTCCAGCATCTGCTTTTCGATCTGGCGCGGCTGTTGGCCTTGTTGATACAGATAAAGAATCCCGCCGCGTGTGCCGCCGTATGCGTCCAGCGCGATAGGAGCAGTCGTGTCGGAGAAATGCACATCGCGCGAATAGGCCGACAAGGCCAGCGCCGCGCGCGAATCCTGCTCCCATTGATGCATGGAGCTGTGCCGGTAAAACTGCCAGCCCCAGCGCCACAGCCTGGGGCTCCACAGGCGCGTCACACCCAGGCCGTCAGCCTTGCCGAACAGACTGCGAATGAAGACGCCGATGGCGCCGGGTTCAGCCCAACTGAAGCAATGCCCGGGCGAGATCAGTCCGGCGTTGGCATAGCTGGCGCCGCCGGCCTGTTGCGACGCGGCCTCATACACATCAACGCGGTGGCCGTGCTGGGCCAGTCGCAAGGCCGTGGTCACGCCGACGATGCCGGCGCCGATCACGACCACATGCCGGGCAGACTGCCTTGCGGCTGGTGAAGAGGAGAGATGGTTTGCTGGTGTCTGCATTGCTGGTTCAGGCCCTCAGATGACACATCGGGCGGCGGCTGCTCATCCGGTTCAGAGCGCCGCCACCACGGCCACTTCCACATCCAGCCCCGGCAGCATCAGCAAGGCCTGAACGCAAGCGCGCGCCGGTGCGTGGCCGCTCGGAATCCATTGATCCCAGACGGCATTGAAAGCGCCGAAATGCGCCGGGCTGCTCAGCCACACATTGGCGCTGACGATCTGTTCGCGCTGGATGCCTTGCGCCTGCAGTTGTGCGTCGATCTTGCCCAGCACTTCGGTGGTCTGCTGTTCGATGGAGGAGCCGGCGTTGTCCGGCACCTGGCCCGAAACGAAAGCGAAACCGTTGGCCATGACGACCTGGCTCATGCGGGCATTGGTGTTGATGCGTGTGATATTGCTCATGGCTGATGAATAGAGTTAGGAAAAAATAAGATGGAACAAGCTCAGACTCAGACCGCAGGCCCGCCGGCCACATCCGCCGCGCCGCCGGACAGCAGCGGCGGATGCGTAACGATGGACTTGAGATCGACGTCGCTGCGACGCAGCTTGTTCAGATCCGGACGCGGGCGACGCAGCTCGTCGCTGCATTCGAACAGCTGTTCCAGCGCGGCGGCGCAGCCCAGCACATAGCCGTCGGCCCGGAAGCCGCCGGTGATCTGCAGGCCGAACGGCATCTGCTTGTGATCGACGCCGCACGGCAGTGAGATTGAAGGATTGGTCGCCAGCGTCACCACATAAGTCAGCGCCAGCCAGCGGTAGTAATTTTCCAGCGTCACGCCGTTGACCTGCTTCAGATACAGCTCGCTCCACGGGAACGGCGACACCGGGGTGGTCGGCGACAGGATCAGATCGAACTGCTCGAACTTTTGCTGGAAGCGACGGAAGATGCGGGTCTGCTCGCCCTGCGCCCAGGCGCTGTCTGCCAGCGTCATGGCGGCGCCGAGTTCATAGTTGGCGCGCGTATTCGGCCCCAGAGAAGCAGGATCGCGGCGATACGCAGCTTCAAAACCGGCCACGAAACTCTCGGCGCGGATCACGTCGAAACAGCGATGCGCTTCGCTCATGTCCAGCTCTATCGGTTCGCACACGCTGACGTACTGACTGAGCGCTGCGATCTTGTTGCGGAACACCTGACGGATGTCGTTATCGACATCGCAGACGCCGAAGTCTTCGGTGTAGCCGATCCGCAATTGCGACAGATCGACGCTGGGCAACATGCCGAAAGGGTCATTGCCGAGCGGATAGCTGAGCGGATCGGTCATGTGCATGCCGGCCGTCGCGCGCAGTTGCAGCACGGTGTCGGCGACATTGCGGCCCATCGGGCCGACCACCGAAATCGGCGTCCAGCCCAGCAGCTTGCGTTCGCTCGGCACCAGCCCTGGCGAAGGACGGAAACCGACCACGCCGCAGATGGAAGCCGGGATGCGCAGCGAGCCGCCGGTATCCGAACCGCTGCACAAAGGCAGCAGATCGGTGGCCAGCGCGGCCGCCGAACCGCCCGAAGAACCGCCGGCATTCAGCAGGGGGTTGAAGGGATTGCCGGTGGCGCCCCAGACCGTGTTGCGGCTGTTGGCGCCGGCGCCCATTTCCGGAATGTTGGTCTTGCCGGCGACGATCGCGCCGGCCGCGCGCAGACGCGCCACCAAAGCATTGTCGCGGGCCGGCACGTTGCCGCGATAGATCGGCGAGCCGTAGGTAGTCAGCAGACCTTCGGTTTCTTCCAGATCCTTGATGCCGATCGGCAGGCCGTGCAGCAGCCCCAGCGGCTTGCCGCTCATTACCGCCTTCTCGGCGTCGCCGGCTTCCTGACGGGCGCGCTCGAAGCAGGTTGCGGTGACCGCATTGATATGCGGATTGATGTCTTCGATGCGAGCAATGCAGGCGTCCAGCAGTTCGACCGGGGAAATCTGTTTGGAACCGATCAGCTCGCGCAGTTCGACCGCGCTTTTTTCTACGATGGATGTATCAGACATGTGTGTTCTCGTGGCTCTCGAAAAGGTCTAAATGCAATCAGGCGTGCTGCGCGTAAGCGGAGGACTTCATGGTGCGGATGAACAGGCTCACCAGCACCGAAAAGCAGGCGGCGGCGATCAGGAAGCCGAATGCATAGTCGTAGTTGTTGAAGGCGCTGACCAGGAAACCGATCACCAGCGGCGAGATGAAACCGGCCGACTGCCCGCCCAGATTCACCATGCCGATGCTGGTGCCGATCAGATTGGCCGGCAGCATCTTGGTCGGCAGCGCAATACAGGTGGCCAATACGAAGGACTTGAAGAAGTAGGCGATGCACTGATAGGTGATCAGCGCGGCGACGCTGTCGGCGGTGTACATGCAATAGATGAAGATCGCGGTCAGGATCGAGCTGCCTATCAGCAGCACGCGTTCGCGGCCGTCGAAGAAGCGCATCATCACCCAGCCGCCGATGGCGGTGGCGATGCCGGCCAGCACGTAAGGCAGCGGCAGCAGCATGCCCACCGATTTCAGATTGAGCCCGCGCTGCGTCATCAGGTAAGTCGGCATCCACGAATCCAGGCCCTTGTTGACGATGCTCAGACCGAACCAGACGGCCACGATCTGCCACATCAGCGGGGTCTTCAGCAGAGCGCGGAAGGCTTGCTTGTTGATCGCCTTTTTTTCCGCATCCGCAGCGGCATTGCCGCTGTTGCGCGTCTGCCTGATCGGCTTGACCACGAACCAATAGACCACTGCGAACACCACGCCGACGATGCCGATGTAATGGAACACATTGCGCCAGCCGAAAGCGATGATCATCGGCGCGATCAGAATCGGCGCCAGCATGCTGCCCACATAGTTGGACGACATCAGCAGCGAGGACATCTTGGGACGCTCTTCCTTGCTGAAGGTCTCGGCCACGCCCTTGACGCTGGCCGCCGGGAAAGCGCCCTCGCCCAGGCCGAACACGAAGCGGATCACCACCAGGCTGGTGATCGACCAGGCCATGCCGGTGATGCCGGTGAACAGCGACCACAGCAGAATCGAAATCACGATCACCGGACGCGAACCGAAGCGATCCGCCAGCCAGCCGCCCGGCAGTTGCAGCAGCGAATAGCCGAGGAAGAAGCTGCTCAGCAGGATGCCCAGCTCCGAGGGCTTGAGACTGAATTCGCTGGCAATATGCGTGGCGGCGAAGGTAATCGCCGCGCGATCGATATAGGAGACGCACCAGCCCAGATACAACAGGGCCAGCACTGCATATTTGTACTTACTGTTTTCCACCGCTGCCTGCATGTTCGATTCCTCGATAACAAAACTGCTTTGTCCGGGCTGGCGTTCAAACTTAGCGCCTGCCGTGTCTGCTTACCGGCCATAATCCATTCAGCTGAGCACTTGACGATGCCCAGGAATGAGGTTCAGGGTGAAACCTATGCTACGACCGGCAGTGGTTTGCAACAAGAATAATGTTTCGAATAATCGATTGCCGAAACGGCAAACCACTCCTAAAATATCCCTATGCCCAATACCCGAGTCCTGCAAGAAACCGCCGTCCGCTACTTCCTGGAAGTGGTGCGACGCGGCTCGATCACGGAAGCCGCGCTGACGCTGAATGTGGCGTCCTCCGCCATCAGCCGCCAGATCGCGCGGCTGGAGGACGAGCTGGAAACACCCTTGTTTGAACGCGTCTCGCGCGGCATGAAACCGAATGCCGCCGGTGAACTGCTGGCCGCGCATGCCTTGCGCGCGCAACTGGAAACCGACCGCATCGGCAATGAATTGCTGGCCTTGAAAGGCTTGCGGCGCGGCGAAGTGAAGCTGGCCAGCACCGAGGGTTTTGCGCTGGACTTCCTGCCGACCGCCATCGAAGAATTCCGCCGTCAACATGGCGGCATCCGGTTTCAGCTGACCGTCGGCAGTGCCGGCGAGGTGGCCGCGCTGATCCGCGAAGGGGCGGTTGACATTGCGCTGACCTTCACCATGGCGCCGGATCGCGACATCCGCGTCGAATATGCGCAAAGCGCGCCGATTCTGGCGGTGATGAATCCCGCTCATCCGCTGGCCGCGCGCAAGCAGGTGGTGTTGTCGGAGCTGATCGCTTATCCGCTGGCGCTGCCGCAAAAAAACATCACCATGCGCCGCCTGATCGACGCCTGCTGCAGCCGCAAGAATCTGTTGCTGGAACCGGCGCTGGCGAGCGACTCCATCAACGCCCTGCTCGGCTTTGTGCTGGCCGGCGACGGCGTGGGGTTTTCCGCCGGCCTGCCGATTCGCAAGCTGATCCGCGACGGCATGCTGGTGGCGCTGCCGATCCGCGACCGCGACATGAACACGCTGCAGATGGAAATCCAGTCCCTGTCCGGCCGCACCTTGCCGCAGGCGCCGCGGGCGTTTCTCAATACGCTGATTGCGCGGGTGACCGAGCTGGAATGAGTTGAATCGGAATGAACAGCGCTTGAGCTGAAACATCCGTTTGCCAGACTGAAAAATGCGGACAAAAAAATGGCAGATCGCCGCTGACGATCTGCCATTTTTATTTGTGTAGCCACTGAGCGGATGCGTGTCGCCACGCATCCGCCGCACCTCAAACCATCAGAACTTGCTCGAGATGCCCAGATCCCATTTCTTCTCGCGATCTGCGGTATCGGGCAGCAGACCATTCGAATAATTGAGCGACAGGCCGATGTTCTGGTTGAAGTTATAGGTCAATACGGACTTCCAGTAATGGATACTTTGCGCGCCCTTCAAGGCCTTCAGCCCGGTGAAGGTAGTGGTGAAATCGAAAGGCAGGCGCGGATTGGTGCTGGCCAGGGTGAAACCGGCCTGGGCGCCAAGCCGGATGAAGTCTTCGTGATCCGCTGAAACAGTCGCATCGCCCCGGTTGGTGTAAATACCGTTGCGGCTCTGACCGATCAGAATAGGTTTGAAAGAAATACCGTCGGACAGGCGAATGAAGTCATTCAGCTTGGCGACGCGGATGGGCGTGTAGGTGAAGTTGGCGCTCAGCAGACGGCTGCCGTCGGTGTTGTTGATCAGATAATCCGGCCGCGCGGTCAGGTCTTCGGTGTCGGTGGTACCCGGATGCACGAAGTGGAAGCTGCTCAGGACACCGACCGCAGTGGTGCGGGTGGTGGTGACGCTGGCATTGGTACCGTCGTACACGGTCACCCGATTCTGCTTGAAGCCGATATAAGGCACCGCCTCATAGGTGCTGCCGGCCTCGTTGAAGGTGCTCTTGTCGAGCGCATAGCCGGCATAGGCCACGATGTCGTTGGTGCGCGACTGCGCCACGTCGTCGTTGGCTAGACTGAGCTTGGCGCGGTCAACCGATGCGAATGCGGCTTTGTTATCCGGGCTGATCGATAACTGGTCGGGATTGCCGCGCACGCGCAGGCGATCCATCCAGCCTTTCTCCTGCGCCGGAGCCGGTGCCGGCGCAGCGCCGTTGTTCGGCGCCGAAGTGGCGGTGCCGCCATTGCTGCCGCTGCCGGCAGCAGCTACCGCACCGGATGCACCGGCAGCTGCCGGCGCCGCGCCTGAGCCTGCCGCCGCAGGTACAACCGCCGCCGGTATCGGTTCCAGAGACGGTTTGGCATCTGCCGCATTACATTGCAGCGTGGCCTGACTGGCGTTGCCGGTGCTGCCGAAAAAGTCCGCCGCCGGCACCTTCTTGCCGCCTGCCTTGAAACCGGCATCCTGGTTGTCCAGCAGCTTTTGCACGGCATCGTTCATGCGCCCGACGTTGCAACTGTCGCTATCGGTGCAGGCCGCGCCTTTCTCCGCTTTGTGCTTCTGCAGCAGCCAGTGCACCAGGGCACGCTGCGACGTCAGCGGCGTCGCGTTCTTGCCGACCGAAAGATAATTGGTGCTGACCGGATAAGTCTTCAGCAAGACCCCGGCCAGTTTTTCTTTTTCCACCTGCCAGCGCGGTGAGCAAATGCTGGGCAGGTCTGCATTGTCAGCTGCCATCGCCGTGAGCGGCATGGCGCCCAATACCGGGATGAAGGGAATGATGCTTGCAAGAGCAATGCCTTGAAAATGGCCTCGCATAGGCTCCTCAGAATAATGTGTGTTGGCGACATGTCAACCGACGCGACGCGGTCACTCAAAAGCATGTGAACGACGACCGGCCGTGCTGGATTGACTGCGGTGGATTGCCCGGGGCGCAAGCTGAAAGCAGCTCCCGACGCACCGGACTTGCTGAAGCGGCAAGACGGAAGTCACCAATGGACAGGATGACATCAGCTTGTAGCTGCTGGGATGAACAGCTCTGCAGTCCGGACAGGTTTTATGAGCGCCGCGGCGCAGCAAACGTTCAACCTAAGTTTGTAGAAACGCCGGAAATTTACATTGAGACCGCCTGCACAGGCCTGAATCCGGCCATTCGTGCGCCCTGAGGCGCGATCAAGAATGAAATCCTGCACGCAAAAAAAGCCGCCCTTCAGAGTTGAAAAGGAACGGCTTTCATACGTCTTTCGCCATCATTCAAGAGCGCGCTCGTGCTTATTGAAGTACCGGGCTGAATACCGGCAGTCCGATCGGCTGAATATTTAAGGTCTGCAGCAGAAAAGGTTTGATGATGGTCTTGTAGCAGTCCAGATCAAAGTTGCCGAAGCCCTGCTTCAGCTGGCGTGCATCCGGCTGCGGCAGATAAGGATGATCGTCGTCGATGGTGCCCACATAACGCCAGTGATCGATGACGTGTACCTGCCGCCAGCCGCCGCATTCTTCGACGATGCCCATCGCACCCTGATAAGGCCATTGCAGAATGCGCAGATCTTCCAGCGCTACTTGCAGGCGTTGCTGATGCGACTCATGCGATTCTTCGCCGGTGCAGGCGCCGTGGCAACGGCGGATCTGGCGACCGAAGCAGGCCATGCCATGTTCGCCTTGCTCCAGCCCGGTCACGATGCTGCACAGGCCGTGCTGATCGACTAGCGCCTGCATCGCCTCCTGCGCTGCGCGCATGGAACCGAATACGCCGTACAGATTCGCCACGCGACTGAAATCGTCGTCATTGACCTGCACCGCCTGCGGCTGACCGCCGCTCATGCGCAGGGTATACAGCTCACGCCTGGGGCGCTGCTTCTTGTTGTGCAAGGGACGAATCTGACGAATCAGTTGCGACTCCATCAGCATCGCACCGAGCTCACCGGCTGCGCGACGAAACTCCACACGGCGCGACTGGCGCTGCAGGATCGCTTCATCGGGATTGTGCAGATGCGCCAGCACCCGGCTACGCAGATTGACGCTGCGACCGACGTACAGCGGAATATCGTTTTCGCCGCGGAAAATATAGACGCCCATGCTTTCCGGCAAGGCATCGATGCTGGACTTGTCCAGCAGCGGCGGATAGCTGAACGTTGCCGCCGATTGCGGCGCCGGTGCCGGTGCATTGAAGCTGGCGATCGGCATGCCCAGACGCAACGCCGCCAGCGTGCTGGCCTGGGTATGGGCGTATTCGGAGTCATTTGCCGGGATCACGCGCCCGCTGCGCCCTTGTACCGCCGTCGGATGCTGCTCGGGGGAAGGCGAACGGTGAAGCGCGGAAGAAGCGGAGCCCGAACCGCCGGGCATCAGGCGATTCATGGTGCCCTGAATCAGGTGGCGGGTGAAAGCGTGGGTCAATGAATGCCGGTAATTGCTGTTGTTCATGGCGGCTGCTGCGTCCTCTGTTTTTGTAGTCATGTCACGTTTAACGTGCTCGGCGTCGTCAATCTCGTCTCGAAGTCAATTAACTGCAATTAGCGAAAATTAGTGACGTCTTGCTGATGGATCGTCGCACTTGAAAGCAATTAACCCCGACTGCGGCGATCCTGAATTTTGTTAAAGTGAATTATGAGGTTCATCCATCAAAACGGCAGTAAGCCAGCCGATGAAGCGCTTGTAGGACTTTGCCGCATTTGGCGAAAACGCTGCGTCAGCGGCCTCCAAACAGCTTCAGCACATCCGCCTTCAGTGCTTGCTGCGTACCGGCGAAATCGCGCCAGGGATCATTCTCTGTGGGAAACACCGCCCCCTTGGCCGCCCGCCCTGCTTTCCTGCCGCCGGCGATCCATGCGAGCCGCTCGCCCATATTGCGCACATTGAAGCGGTCCGGCGTCATTTCCGACGTCAGCTCGTCCCAGGTAATCGGAGTAGAGACCGGGGCGTTGGCACGAGCCCGCGCCGAGTACGCGGCGACCGTGGTTGCGCCCGGCGCATTGCGCAGGTAGTCGACAAAAATCTTGCCGCTGCGCGCAGCCTTGCTCATGGTCGCAATGAAATGATCCGGCAGATGCTGCGCCAGGTGCTCGGCGACACCGCGCGACCAGGCTTTGACGACGCTCCAGTCGTGCTGCGCACGGATCGGCACCACGATGTGCAGGCCCTTGCCGCCCGAGGTCTTGAGGAAGGCCTGCAGTCCGATCTCCTGCAGCAGCCCATGCAATAGTTGCGCGCCCTCAATGACCTTGATCCAGGCGACATCGGGCGCCGGGTCGAGGTCGAACACCACCCGATCCGGCTTGTCGAGCCGGCCCTTTACCGCACCCCAGGTATGCAGTTCGAGTACGCCCATCTGCACCGTGGCGACCAGCGCGGCACCGCTGTTGACCATCATGTAGTGGGCCTGCCCCTTGCCTTCAGGCACGGCGATCTCTTCGATTTCCTGTGGTACGCCCTGACCTATGTGCTTCTGAAAAAAACACTTGCCCAGACTGCCGTCGGGACAACGCACCAGCGACAGCGGACGCTGCTGCAAGTCCGGCAGCATCAGTGCACCGACCGACTGGTAGTAGCGCGCCAGTTCCAGCTTGGTGACGCCGGGGCCATGGTCTTCGGCAAACAGTATCTTGGCCGGATGCGTCAGGCGCACGCCTTCGACGCGCGTCGGAGCGTTCTCTGCAGCGGTCTCATCCGGATGCTGATCACCCGCACGTCGCGCCTGCGCAGCGGCGGCAGCCGAGACCTTGCGCGCCTTCGATTTGACGGTGGGCTCAGCGTCCACCTCGCTCTGCGCTTTAACTTCACGCACGATGGCGCGCGCCGGTTTGTCCTCACGCAGCGCGACGAAGGCGCCATGCCGCACGATGCCGCCCCTGGTCCATTGCGCAAACTTGACCTCGGCCACCAGCTTCGGCTCCAGCCAATGCACGCCACGCGCCTGCTGACCCGTGGGCGGATTATCGAAGGCCGGCGTATCCCGCTCCAGCTTGCGGAAGGTCTTCAGCATGGCTTGCAATTGCTTTTCATCGAAGCCGGTGCCGACACGGCCGGCATAGCGCAAGGCCGGTAAATCTTCTTTCTTGCTGCGGGCCTGCTTTTTGGCAGGCGCCTCATAGACACCAACCAGAATCGCACCGAAGCCGCTACGCTGGCCGGCCGGATCGGTGTAGCCGGCGACCACGAATTCCTGACGCTGCTGACATTTGATCTTCAGCCAGTTGCCGTCGCGCCGGCCGGAATATGGCGCATCGACACGCTTGGCGACGATGCCTTCCATGCCATGCATGCAGGCATGCTCAAACACCTCGCGCGCGTGCCCGATGATATGTTCGCTGTACAACAGCAAGCCGTCTTCGCTGGCGCCGGGGATCAGCGCACGCAGCAATTCCTTGCGCTGCTGCAGCGGCAGCTCGCGCAGATCGCGGCCATTCAGATACAGCAGGTCGAAGGCATACAGCGCCAGACGCACCCCCTCCGCCTGCTGCAGATCGCCATCGGCATAATTCTGCAGGGCCTCGAAACTGATGCTGCCGTCTTGCAGCAAGGCCACCACTTCGCCATCGATCCAGGCATTGTCGACATCCAGTTTCGTCAGCGCCTGGGTCAACACCGGCCAGCGCCCGCTCCAGTCCAGCCCCTGGCGGGTGAAGATGCGGGCCTGGCCCTGATCTATGCGGCACAAGCCGCGATAGCCGTCGAATTTCATTTCGCTGAGCCAGTGGTCGCCCTGCGGCGCCAGATCGCTCAGGGTCGCCAGTTGGGGATCAAGACGGGTCGGCATCGGCGATTTTTCAGGCATGGCGGCAATGTCGGTCTTTGCTTTCTTCTTTGCCCCCGCATCGGCTTCAAGCGGCTGGGCCTGCTTCCGGCCGGCTACGCTTTCCGGGCGCAGCGCGGTGATATCCGCCGCCTTGCCGCTGCGGGAGGCGTCATCGTTTTCCTTGATCAGCAGCCAGTTTTCCTTTTGTGCGCCGGAAGGATCTGGCTTGCCCATGCGCACCAGCGCCCAGCGTCCCTCCAGCTTTTCACCGCGCAACTCGAAGGCGAGATGGCCTTTCTTCAAGCCGGCGGCGGCGTCGCCTTCGGGAATCCAGTCGCCCCTGTCCCACAGCACCACTTCCCCTGCGCCATATTGATGCTCGGGGATACTCCCTTCAAAACTGCCGTAATCGACCGGATGGTCTTCCACCCTTACCGCCAGCCGCTTGTCATGCGGATCGAGGCTGGGGCCTTTCGGCACCGCCCAGCTCTTGAGCACGCCATCGAGCTCCAGACGAAAATCGTAATGGAGTCGACGCGCATGATGCCGCTGTATGAAAAAATTCAACTGCTGCCGGCCAGCCCCGGTTTTGCGCCGCACCAGCGCCGGGGGTTCCGGCGTGACATCGAAATTGCGCTTGGCGTGGTAGTGCGAGAGATCGCCATGTGTGCCAGGTGTGCCATGTGTTCCGCCAGCACCCGCCGAACCTGCAGATTTGCCGGCGCCACTGGGCGCAGCGCGGCGGCGCGCGGTACGACTCATGCCTGCGCCCGCTTCGCTGCTACAGGCTTGCGGGCGGATTTTGCTGCCGTTGCCGTTTTAGTCCGGGTGGTTTTGGAGGGCGCCTTTTTTGTCTTGCCGGTACCGGCCGCGCTCTTTGCAGGGCTCGCTTCGCGACGTTTGACCGCGCGCTTGGCGGCGCCGGCCAAGCTGTGCACATTGGTGGCAGCCTTGCCCGTGGCAGCTTCGGCGTCAGCCTGCTCGCCACCGCCCTTCTTGCCGGCGCTGCCGCTTCTGGCTTTAGCCTCGCCCGGGTTAAGGCTGCGCTTGAGCAAGGCCATCAGGTCAATCACCTTGCCGCTGCTGCCGGCTGACGGCGCGGGAGCATCCTCCGGCTCGGCCATGACGTGGGTCTGTCTGGTCTTGATCTTTTTCCTGATCAGCGCCAGCACGTCGTCGCGATACTGATCGTGGAAATCATCCGGCTTCCATGCAGACGACATATGCTCAACCAGCGTGCGCGCCATTTCCACCTCTTGCTTGCTGACACCGGATTTTTTCATGCCGCGTTGCGGCAGTTCCAGGTCGTCCGGCGGCCGCAGTTCGGCCGGATAGCGCAGCGTTACCAGATTGAGCAGCTCGCCCTGCGGCAGCAAAGCGGCCAGATGCTGGCGGGTTCGAATCACGATTTGTGCAATCGCCATCTTGCCGCTGGCGATCAGGGTTTCGCGCAGCAAGGCATAGGCCTTTTCGCCGCCCTTGAGCGGCGCCAGATAATAGGGTTGCTCGTAGTATTGAATCGGCACCTGTTCGACCTCCACGAAGTTCTGGATGTCGATGCTCTGAGTGGACTCCACGTTGGCCTGACGCAGATCCTCATCGGAGAGCAGGACAAATTTACCGTCTTCGTACTCATAGCCCTTGATGATGTCGTCCCACACCACTTCGCGACCGCTTTTCTTGTTGTAGCGGCGATAGCCGACCGGCGACAAGTCGCGCTTGTCGAGCAGGGTGAAATCCAGCTCATCGTTTTTTTCAGCGGTGAACAGTTCGACCGGGATATTGATCAGGCCGAAGCTGATCGCCCCTTTCCACAGTGCGCGTCGCATGGCGGCATTCCTTCACGTTTTCAATCCTGAGATTCAATCTGAGGTTCAATCTGAAATCCGACTTGAAATTCAGCCCGGGATTTCGGGCCGGCATTTTGCGCTTTGATTATCGGCAATGCCCGGCCACCGCTCAGTAAGCGTGCGGATGATCTGTCTGTAGGACTTTGCCGTGCCGACATCGCGGGCGGTGCCTCTCTGCGGGCGTCGTGCCGCTATCCTGCCGCTATCCTGCCGCTATCCTGCCGCTGTCCTGCACTTGTCCTACAGCCCTTTTCCCCTTTGCCCGATACTGCCGTCACCAAGCTGGGCATAAGCTCAGTCGATAGCATTGCTATCCAATCTTTTGTGCCAAGGAGAATTTCATGTCCACTACCGTCGCAGAATTGCTGGTCGATACACTGGCGCAGATCGGCGTTCGCCAGATTTTCGGCGTCGTCGGCGATGCGCTCAATCCTTTCACTGAAGCCATCCGCCGCGACAAACGCATTGAGTGGGTCGGCGTGCGGCATGAAGAAGGCGCCGCCCTGGCGGCAGCCGGGCAAGCCAAACTGACCGGACAACTGGCGGTCTGCTGCGGCACCACCGGCCCCGGCGCCAATCATCTGGTGGCCGGCCTGTATGAAGCGCGCAAGGATCACGCGCCGGTGCTGGCGATTTCAGGCGGAGTGCCGGCCAGCCGCCGCGGCATTGACTATCTGCAGGAGAACACGCCCGACATGCTGTTTCGCGATGTCGCCGTCTACACTCAGACCATCGTCAGCCCGGAACAGGCCGGCAACGTCTTTCATCAGGCTATCGCGCAGGCTTACGGCCAGCGCGGCGTGGCGCATCTGAACATTCCGGCGGACGTGATCGGCGCCAGGATAGGCGCGGCGATGAGCAGCATCAACACCCTGCGTCCCAATCGCGAACTGACGCCGCCGGCGGAAGATATCGACGCTGCCGCCGCCATGATCGATGCGGCAAAGACGGTGGCGATCTTCGCCGGCAACGGCTGTCGCGGCGCCATCGCCGAAGTGATTGCGCTGGCCGAAAAACTGCAGGCGCCGGTGATGCACACCTTCCGCGCCAAAGACATGCTGCCCTACGATCACCCGCAATGGATAGGCGGGGTCGGTCTGATCGGCGGCGCGCCCGGCACCGATGCACTGCAAGCCGCGGAGCTGGTGCTGATGCTGGGCACCGATTATCCCTATTCCGAATTTCTGCCGAGCGAAAACCGCACCAAGGTGATCCAGATCGATGAGCGCGGTTTCGTGCTGGGCCGCCGTACCCCGGTGCAACTTGGCATTACCGGCTCGGTGCGGCCGGCCTTGCTGCAATTGCTGCCCAAGGTCGGCGGAAAGACCGAGAGCGCCTTTCTGCAAAAGGTCAGCGCCGATCGCGAACGCTGGAATGCCATGCTGGACAAGCATGCGGTGGTGGAACGCCGCCAGAATCAGAAGAAAATCAAACCACAGCGCGTGGCGCGGCGTATCGGAGAAATGGCGGCCGACGATGCCGTGATCGTCATCGATACCGGCGTGGTGACGCTGTGGTGCGGCAACTGGATACGCCAGACCGGGCAGCAGCGCCTCCTCGCTTCGTTCAACAACGCAGCCGTCGGCACCTCGCTGGGCCAGGCCAACGGCATTCAGGCGCTGGATCGCAAGCGTCAGGTGGTGGTCGCGGTCGGCGACGGCGGCTTCAACATGCTGATGGGTGAATTCATGACCAGCGTCGAGCACAAGCTGGCACTCAAAGTGGTGGTGTTCAACAATCGTGAATGGGGCCTGGTGCATCTGGAAATGGAAGAAGCCGGCCTGCCCGCCTTTGAAGGTTCGGAATTCCCCAACCCCGATTTCGCTGCATTGGCGATTGCCTGCGGCGCGCAAGGCTATACCGCGCGTACGCATGAGGAGCTCGACGCCGGCCTGTCGCAGCTGTTTGCGGCCCCCGGCCCGGCGCTGCTGAATGTCTTCATCGATCCCTCCGAATTGCCCAGCATGCCGCATGTGAAACTGGATCAGATCTGGCGCTTCGGCCTGGCCAAGGTGCGCGAAAGCATGATCGCCATGAGCGGCGGCTAAACGTCGGGCAGCATGGCATCAGTACAACGGCAGTATGGAAGCAGTACCACCGCAGGAGCGCAACACCTCAGCAGCACCTCAGCATTCACAGATTCATACCGGAGAGCAGCACCATGCCAAGCACCATCAGCAGCGCACCACAAGCGTCATCAGATCAATCCGGACGTCGACTGAGCCGCGACGAATACGCCACGGAAGTGATGCGGCGCTATCAGGAGTTCAGACTATGGGCCATGCAGAACTGGCCGGTCGCCACGCAGCCGCTCGACGATGCGGCGTTTTATGCCACCGAGCGCGAACTCAAGCTCCTGCTCGGCGCCAGGCTGCATCCTCAGGACGGCGCCGAGAGCAAGCGGCCGGGGCCGCCGCCCGGCCAGGCCGGCAGCGGCGATGGCGACGGCGAATTTCGCGATGTGACGCCCATGCCCTGGCCTTGAGGCCTGGCGGCGCAGCGAACTTGTCGCAGCGCAAGCATGTCCGCAAGCATTCATCCTGAGCGCGCGTCGCCGCCTGTCTGACACGCATACCCGGCGCTCTCTTATAGCCCTCAGCTGCGGTCAGTCTTAAGCTGGGTTCAAGTTTGCACGAGGTCGGCATGCGCTGACCGTCAACGCCGCAGGCTCTTTCAGTAGCTCCATCAGCACCCACCAGCAACAGGAGGCATCATGAGCGCATCCCATACCAAGCCGCAGGAAAAGTCGGCCGACAAGAAGCCGGTCAAGTACGACACGCCGTCCGAAGTGGCGCTCGACGAGGCCAATGAAATGTCGTTTCCGAACAGCGATCCGGTGGCCTCATCCAACATCACGCGCATCAAGAAAGCGCCGGAGATGGCGGACGCCAAGCACGATCACCAGAACAGCCATCGTGCGCACGCCGGAACCAAATCCGGCAGCAAGTAATAGGCAAAGCACGTTAGGACATCCATTCGCATCAATCGCTGCACAGGCGGCGGGTAAGAGTCCGAGTCCGGGCAAGATTCACGCGCATCAGCTTTCGCGCATCACATTTCACTTAACGACCGGCCGGACCGATGTGCAAGCAGCACGTCGGCCGCAGTCGGCATTTCGTTTGGAGGCCCTATCATGGCAGCAACGAATGCAGTAAAAACGGCAGCAAAATCATCGGCGAAAAGCAGCGCGGGCGCCTCGGCTAGTGAGTCGTCAAATCGACTTCACGATATGAAGATCGCGGTCCTGGTGACCGACGGCTTCGAGCAGGCGGAATTGCTGGAACCCAAGAAGGCGCTGGAAGCCGCTGGCGCGATCGTGCATATCCTGTCCGACAAAAAGGACAGCGTGCAGGGCTTCAAGCATGTGGACAAGGGCAAGTCGGTCAAGGTCGACATGCGTATCGAGGCGGCCGATGTCGACGATTACGCGGCGGTATTGCTCCCGGGCGGCGTGGTCAACGGCGATGCGCTGCGACTGTTGCCGGAAGCCCGCACCTTTGTACGCGCGGCCAACGATGCAGAAAAACCCATTGCCTCGATCTGCCATGGCGGCTGGCTGCTGATTTCAGCGGGCATAGCCAAGGATCGTATCGTCACCAGCTGGCCCAGCCTGCAGGATGACTTCCAGAACGCCGGCAGCAAATGGGTGGATCAGGAAGTGGTGCGCGATGAAAATTTCGTGTCTTCACGCAAGCCGGCCGACATTCCGGCCTTCAGCAATGAATTCATCTTGGCGCTGGAAGAGCAGCAACGCCGCCAGGGACGCGCAGCCCAACAAAAATCCGCTGCGACCGGCGATCAGGCGGGACAGCAAAGCCTGCCCGCCGTGCCGCCAGGCAAACAACTTTCCGCAAAGGGCACTGCGCCGGCAGCGCCGCCTGAGCATGAAGACGAGGCATTTGCCGTGCATCAAGGAACCTCAGAGCAAAGCGACGGCTGATTGCCTGTGCTGAAGTCTGAGCCCGGAAGGACTGAAGAGGATGGAGGATGGATTTCTCCATCCTCTTTTTTTATGGGAAAACAGATCGTAGATACGGCGTAGATCTGCCCTCAAACCCTGGGCTGCTTTTGCTGCTTACGCACGCCGGCCAGCAGCTTGAGCGCCGCTTTCATGGCCGCTTTGCGATTCTTGCAGATGCGCACCGGCCGTGCCGGACTATCCAGCAGCATCGACCATAAGGGGCCGATATGAGTGTCCACGTAGGCAGCGTATTTATGTTTTTCCAGCTTGGTCACGCGCGGCTGCAGATCGATGACGGCCTGATCTGCAGAACCGGATGAGTCAATCGACAGGTCGATCAGGCGAGTGTGGCGTTTCATCGTTTACCTCCTCATGCTGGATGACGGACGGACAAACCGGATGTTCAACACCTTGAATCCCCACCCTGCACCAACTCGTTTGTGCAGGGCTGGTGAACGACAGGGCCGCATCCGGACTGAACCGGACGCTGTCCGAGCAGCAGGCAAAGGTCGGATTGCCGATTCTCCACCTGCGCCACGATGCGCCTGCCGCGCTGGCGTGCCTGAAGAATAGACGCTCAGACGCTTATCAGCAAAAGCGCCACAAATCCCGGTGAGGAGTGTGGCGAGATTGGAAAACTCTGTGCGGAACTGAACCAAGACTTCAGCGCTGCGCATCTGCTGTCTTTTTGCCGCCCTTGCGCGCTTATTTTGCGGTGGCGACTTCGCTCTTCAGTTCATTTGCCATCTTCAGATGCGCCTGCAAACCCGGCAGCGTCTTGGCAGCGAAATTCTTGACGTCAGGATCGGCTGCCGAAGTCGAGTTTTTCTGGAACAGCTTGACTGCATCTTCATGCGCCGAAACGCCGATCATGCTGGCATAGCGCTTGTCGAAGGTCGCGCCGGAAAGCTTTTCGAGTACGGCAATCTTGGCGCGCTGCCCCACGCTGGGTTCGGCAGGCAGGCTGACGTCCTTGCTGGAAGCCAGTTGTTTCAATTCATCGCCGACCTTGGTGTGCTCATCGATCATGGTCTGGGCGAATTTCTTCACGGCGGGATTTGCGCTCTTTTCCAGCGCGATCTTGCTGGCATTGACTTCGGCATTACCGGCTTCGGCCGCTTTCACCATGAAGCTCTTGTCTTTGCCGGCGACCGCGTCGGCCGCATGCGCCACGTTGAGCGCAAGCGCGACACCGGCCACGCTCAGCGCGGCAAAACCAATCACGCGGCGCAGTTTGCCTGAATGAGCGGGGGTAGAGAGGCGGGATTGTGGGCGAAAAATTAAAGTCATCTGGTGCTCCTTGTCTGGTGCAGTCTGCTGCAAATGAAGCCGGCATGCGACGCATGGCCGGCTGAGGTTTGAGCCCGGGTCTCCGATGCTGGCTGAATTCACCGAATTCCATGCATGCAGCAATTAAGCCCTGGCGGCTCATCTATGTGTTCACTCTAGTGAGCCGCGCCGGATATGCACATCGGACAGTCTCTACGACGCTTGTAAGAATTACTGAACAGGCAACTGAACAAGACGACTGGACACCGCGCTGAGGGGCGGAAATGCTGAAGCTATGGCGGCGCCTGCCCGGGCGTGGCGGTAAAATCGGGCACGCTATCTTCCTGATGGTCCTGAGGGTCATAGCGCTCATGCATGGCTTGCCTGAATCTGTGCGGCGTCTGCGGTTTGATGAACAGCACCACCACCTCGGGATGCACACGCCGGATGCGCTGCTCCATTTCAATCACCAGCGCCTCGATCTGCGGTGTTTGCAGCGCATCTTCGAATTCCACGCTGAGCGCCGCCAGAATCTGATTCGGCGCCAACTGCACGGTCAGCACGCCATGCGCGCCGGCAATACCCTTCACCCCGGCCGCCTGGCGCAGGATGGAATCCGAAATATGCTGATGCGCGCGCTCGCCGATCAGCAAGGCCTTGGTTTCGCGCGCCAGCACCCAGGCCGTCACGGCCAGGATGCCGCCGATTACGACCGAGGCGGCGCCGTCCAGACGCGGCTCGTTGAAATGCTGCGACAGCCAGATGCCGACGAAAGCCACGGCGAGACCGAGCATCGCAGCGGTATCTTCCAGCAGCACGATGAAGGTCGGCGGATCCTTGCTGCGCCTGACCTCCTCCGGCAATTGCGCATAGGATTTGCGTCCCTTGAACTTGCGCATCGTCAACATCCAGGATGCGCCTTCGAACAGGGCCGAGGCCAGCAGTACCAGGTAGTTGACGCCGACATTCTCGATCGGCTCGGGATGCAGGATGTGATTGACGCCTTCATAGATCGACATGCCGGCGCCCAGGGTAAAGATCAGCACCGCCACCACGAAACTCCAGAAATACAGCTCGCGCCCGTAACCGAAGGGATGATCCCGATCCGGCCGGAGGTCGGCGCGGCGCAGGCCGTACAAGAGCAGCAATTCATTGCCCATGTCCACTGTCGAATGAATGCATTCGCTGAGCATGGCCGAGCTGCCGGTCCAGATCGCCGCCCACAGCTTGGTCAGCGCCACCATCAGGTTGCCGGCCAGCGCGGCGTAGATGATCAGACGCGAAGGCTGGACTTTTTCGCCCTGCCTGGGCTCGGGCGCCGAAACTCGCTGCAGCGTTTGCTTGATGGTTCTGGACATGGTTCGTTTTGAATGCGGCGTTTTATTGTGATGAGAGCTTGAAGCGGCCTGATAGGCGACCCGATGAAGCGCGCCTGAAACTGCACGCCCTCAATTTCATTTCCAGGCGTCTGTGGAAAAAGAAACCGCTCAAGCTCGCGGCCTGCCGTCTTTCTTGGCAATGTTGTGAGCACCGGCTGGCGAAGCGGCTTCTTTGCCGTCCTCTCCCCGATGGCGGTTGTGCAGGTAGAGATACTGTCCGGTCAGCGCCGTCAGCAGCATCAGCACGTTGGACACCACGAACACCCAGTCGCCCTGCGCAGCGCTGTAGACGACGAAACCGGTCGATGCGGCAAGCTGGCCGGTGAACAGCCAGTGGGATACACCGGCACTGCTCTTGGAGCGCCACTGCTGCAGCACCTGCGATGACACGGTCAGCAACAGAATGATGGTGCTGGCCCAGCCGATCAGATCGGTCATTTTTTCCATGCGCTGCCTTTACTCCTCAACGTACTCCGCTTGCGCATTGCTTCGGCATTTATTGCGTGCTGCTAGTCTGCTGCGCTTTTTGCCGCGCTCTGAATACGAGAGCGCTGTAGCATGCGCCGATCTTGCCTTTGCCTCCTCCGTGCAGCAGTCGGTCTAATCCTTTTTTGCCTGTAGGAGCTCGCGACGCTGAGCCGCCTATCGGGCCGAGACGCTTACCTCTGTATTTGCTGCAGCGCACGCCACCGGCGGTCTGCAGGCAAATCGCCGGTGGCGGCAAGCGTTTTCCAGCCCTTCATTGCTCCTGTGTCAAGGCGTTGCAGCATCGTCTTCCAGGGTCTAGATTGAAAACAAAGGCGTGCGCCGGGATGGATTCATTCATCCGGCACCAGGTGCCACGCATCCTCATTTTTTTGACTCAAGCAAAGGATCAAGCCATGCATATGCACAAGACACGCACCATCTCCGACGTCATGACTCGCGGTGTGCGCACTTTGGGGCCGGATGATTCGGTGATTCTGGCGGCGCAGGCCATGGATGAGCTGAATGTCGGCGTGCTGCCGATCTGCGACGGTGAAGAACTGGTCGGTCTGGTGACCGATCGCGACATCGTGCTGCGCGGCGTCGCCCGCAATCGGGCCTCCACCACTACGCGGCTGCGCGACATCATGAGCCGCGAGGTGCTCTGGTGCTATGAAGATGAGCCGGTCGACGATGTACTGGACGACATGGTGCAAAGGCAGATCCGCCGTTTGCCGGTGATGGATCGCGCCAGGCATCTGATCGGCGTGGTCAGTCTGGGCGATATCGCTGCCAAGACGCAGCATGCGGGCATGAGCGATGCGCTCGGCGAAATATCGTTGCCGGCCGCACCCGCCCGCGCGACCAGCAATAACATCCTGTCCATGGCCTCGGGCGGCGTGAAAGAACACCGCCATGAAGATGTTCCCGGCTCGCTGAGCGTGGACAAGTGGGCCTCGGAAGCCGATGCGGATGCCGACATCAAGCCTGGACGCAGCTAAGCGCAACCGGCGACATATTGCACAAAGGAAATTTTCATGCTGCTGCGCGTCAGTGCTTTCTGACACGAAGATGCGGCATCGTCCGATCTCTTTCCTACAGTAAAAAAATTATGATCGCTTCACGGTCTTCCAGTGATGTGAAGAACGGCGGTGAGTGGGATCCCCCCGTACTTGTCCCCCGCAAGTGCACCTGCTCATGAGATGAATGGTGAATTCCCCCGATTTGCTTTCATGGCAATACCCGCAAAATCAGTAAGAGTCAGCAAAATGAGATTCCCCCGATCTCATTAGTTTCACCCTCCCCTTTGCCGCCTGCATGTCAGGCGGCATTTTTTTGTGCGGCGCATTTGTGATGGCTCTCACTGCGCTTCCCTGCGGCGATAAAAAAGCCGGCATATGCCGGCTCTCTGCTGTCTTGACAGACTGGCTACACCAGGCTGCCCCGATGCTCATCAATGTAGAGCAAGGCATCGTCAATCGCGGTTTCACGATCCTGCCGGATTCTGTCGCATAGATGGGTTACCGGCGGCGCGCCCGGTTCGCGCGGCAGCGCTGTGTCCGGCGGCGGCGTACCGGCCAGGGTAACTGCTTCGCTCTGCACGCCGATCAGAACCACGCCGCGAAAGCCGCCGCCCTGCACCAGCTCAACGCCGGCTTGCATGCCGGGGCCGCGTACTTCTTCCAGTTGTTCGCCACCGGGCAAATCGATAGGGGTACTCATGAGACCTCCTGTAAAAATCAGAATCCATGAAAATTGCTTGTCTCTCCTGCGCGCTCCCTGCCGCTTCGAGGGCGTCATCGCGATAGCCCGATGCTGAAGAGAGTATCCTGCTGTCAGGTTAGGATTTCCCGGCCGCGAGCGACATAAGAAAGCGCCGGAATCGCGCGTAGGATGTACTGAAGCGGAGGCCGGGCCGGAAAACCTGGCCGGGCCTGGAATTTGCTCTGCCTGCTTTGAGGGGTATGGCGAGGTTCATGCAAATCCCTTTCGCAATCCGGCCCTGGCATCCAAAGTCGATCTCCATTTAATTTTTTGAAGCAGGATGGCGCCATGCCAATCAATTACCTGCGCGGGTTGACCAGCCCGGCGCGCACCGATTCCGCCAACCGCAGGCTGGGGCGTTCGCTGGCCTTTGTCGCGGGCGGCATCAATGCCGGCGGCTTTCTGGCGGTCGGGCAATATACCTCGCACATGTCGGGCATTGTTTCCGCGCTGGCGGATAACCTGGCGCTGGGCGACTTGCTGCTGGTGTTCGCCGGTTTTGCTTCGCTGCTGGCTTTTCTGACGGGAGCGATGACCTCTTCGCTGCTGATCAACTGGGGGCGAAGTCACCGGCTGCATAGCGAATACGCCATGCCGCTGCTGCTGGAGGCGGGGCTGCTGCTGGGCTTCGGCATCCTCGGCAGCAATCTGGAAAATCATCGGCTGCTGTTCGTGCCGACCACGGTGGTGCTGCTGTGTTATGTGATGGGCTTGCAGAACGCCATGATCACCAAAATTTCAAAGGCCGAGATCCGCACCACCCACGTCACCGGCATCGTGACCGATATCGGCATCGAGCTGGGACGGCTGTGCTACTGGCGCATGGCGCAGAGCAAGCCGGCCGATCACCCCGGCGGAGCCGACACGCCACCGGCGCTGAACCGCAAGAAATTCACGCTGCTGACCTCGCTGCTGCTGATGTTTTTCATCGGCGGGCTGATCGGTGCGCTGGGCTTCAAGCACATCGGTTTTACAGCCACCATCCCGCTGGCGGCGACGCTGTTCCTGCTGGCCATCGTACCGCTGATCGATGATCTGACCCGGCATCCGCATCTTCCGCAATGACATTAGATTCAATGACTTGAATCATCCATTGCACAGCAAGAAAAAAGGCGCCTTCGCGCCTTTCTTGTCTTTCTACTTTCTTGTCTTTCTATTTACTCACCGGCATTGATTAATCACTGATGCAGCCGGCCTTCACCACAAAGACTTAACGCGGGGTGCTGCCGGTGTTGGTACTGCTGGTGCTGTTGGCGTTGTTGGTGTTGTTCTTGCCATGGCTGTTGAGGCCTCCCTTGCGTCCCGCTTCGCGTGCTTCGGCCGAACTGAACTCGTGCGCAGAACCCTTCAGATGCGCTGCCTTGCCGCCTGCACTGGCAATCTGACGCTGTCTTTCCGGATCCATCGCTGCGAAACCGCGATTGCTGCTGCCATTCGGATTTTGTTGATTTGCCATATTTCCGCTCCTTTAAGTGTTGAAGGGGTCTTGCGAACCCGGCATGCCCTGCCACTTCAGCTTGACGGCAACCATGAACGGGGAGGATGAGCGAACGCTCCGGCGATCGTTGATCAAAACGGATCGACGGCGATCGACCGGTGCCTGTGCAATCCGAGGCAGCAATCACTCATCCATGTGATGCAGTGTAGAAAGCGTGGCGCACTAGATGTATAGGCGTAGCCCGTCTATCCATGTAGGCCTTCGCCGTAGGACATGCGGGATTCGCTGAAGATGAGCTTGTGAGGGATGCAAGCCCGGGGCCAAGCTCATCAATTGCCGCCTACACCGCCGACGGACAAGCCCTACGCAGTGAAGAGGCAGGCACCGATGCAGAAGAAGCAACGATAGGACTACTCTCAAGGCTGCTTCGATGCATGGGCATTGAGAGCAAATACATGACTGGAGATAGATATGTCGAACCAAAATCAACCTGGCAATCGCAATCCCGCTCAACCACAGCAAGATCAGCAGAACCAGCAAAACAAACAGCAGGATCAGCAATCCTCCCAGCAGCAACAATCCGCACAACCCGGCAGCAATCAGCAACATGGCCAACAAGGCAATAATGCGAATCGCGACAAGCAGCAGCAACAAAGCGACTCCTCCGGCCAGCAACACGGTTCCAGCGACAATTCATCAGGCAATCGCGCCGGTAATGCAGGCAATGCCGGGAACGCTCAGCAGAATCAGCAAGGTTCGCAGCAAAAGAACCAGAAATAAATTGCCGGAATCAGCGGCGCCAGGTTGAGTTCCGTGGCAACCACGCTTCTGATATCGGCCTGACGTATTCGCTGAATGCCGCCTGATAGCGGCTATCCGATACGGCAAGCGATGCATATTGACGACCGGGAGCACTCCTGACTTCCGCGACGGCCGCCCTCTGCAGGGCGGCCTTTTTGTATCCGCTCGCATGCGCTATGAACGCCTGCAAGCAGCCGCCAGGGCAGCGCTTAAGACAGGCGCTGCATGTTTGCTGTAGCGATATTTCCGCCCTCGCATAAATACTGTATATTTATACAGTTATCGTGTTTTTCATGCCGGCTCCTGCTTTGACCTCTTGGTCAGCCTGGCCGGCGTCGTATCCAGCCATGTCTTTATCCTCGCCAAGCTCAACGCTGCCCGCACCTGAAGAGATTCATCCCGCCTTGTGGATGGCCTCGCAGCTGGCGCGCGGCCGTGCACAAGGAGTGGAAACCGGCTTCGATGCGCTCTCGGCCGAACTGCCGGAACGCGGCTGGCCGCCCGGCATGCTGATCGAACTGCTGCTGCCGCAAGCCGGCATCGGTGAATTGCGGCTGCTGCGGCCGGCCTTGGGCGGCTTGCCCTGCGCCGGCGCAAGCAGGCCCGGCGCCCGCCCAAACCCAGGCCGCATTGCGCTACTACAGGCGCCGCACAGGATCAATGCGCCGGGCTGGGCCAGGCTAGGCATCGCGCCCTCACGGCTGCTGCAATTGCACGCCGACAAGGCCAGCGATGCCTGGTGGGCGGCCGAACAGGTCTTGCGCGCCGACAGTTGCCGCGCACTGCTGCTGTGGCAGACGCAAATCCGCAGTGACGCTTTGCGCCGACTGCATCTGGCAGCGCAAAGCGGCAGCACCTTGTTTTTCATGCTGCGGCCGCTCACCTGCGAGCGCGATGCCTCGCCGGCGCCGCTGCGGCTGGCGCTAAGGCCGGCCGCCGATGGCATTGAAGTACGTTTCCTGAAACGGCGCGGACCGCAACGCGATACGCCGCTGTTCATTCCCCTGTCACCCTCACCCAATCTCTTGCATCGCCATGTCCCTGTGGATCGCCGTACACCTGCCGTTTCTGCCGCTGGAAGTGTTCCGACCGAATTGGTTGAATGACACGGCCATGGTGGTCTTCGAGCGCGACCGCGTCAGCGCCGCCTCGGCTCTGGCACGCGCCGACGGTGTGAGCGAAGACATGCGGCGCGGCGGCGTACAGTTGCTGTCGCCGCAGGCGCTGCAGCATGAACGCGATGTCTTGCGTGAAAGCGCAGCGCTGGAAGAAACCGCGCTGGCGCTGCTGCAATACACGCCGCAGGCGACACTGGCCGAAGATGCCTGTGTGCTGCTGGATATCGGCGCCAGCCTGCGGCTGTTCGGCGGCATCCGCGCGCTGTGCCGGCGGGTGCAGGCCAGCGTGGCGCGGCTGGGTTTCACCATCTCGCTGGGTTGTGCGCCGACCGCCGCCGGCGCCTGGCTGCTGGCGCGTTCCGGCGTACTGCAAGTGCGGCGGGTGCTGCGCCTGCCGCGTCTACAAGCACGCCTGAATCAATTGCCGCTGGGCCTGCTGAGCGCCGCCACGCCCTATCTTGAATGGCTGCACGGCATCGGCTGCCGTCAATTGGGCCATCTGCGCCGTTTGCCGCGCGCCGGCCTGCAACGCCGCTGCGGCAAACCCTTGCTGCAGATGCTGGATCAGGCCTACGGTGCGGCGCCCGAATTGCATCAATGGATCAGCGCGCCGCCCTCCTTTCATGCCCGGCAGGAGTTGCCGGATCGCATCGAGCAGGCCGAGATCCTGCTGGCCTATGCCCGGAAACTGCTGGAACAGATGTGCGGCTGGCTGAGCGCACGCCAGCTCGCGGTGAAGCAGATCGTGCTTCAGATGGAGCATGAACGCGGACGACAGGCCGTCGCGCCGACCGTGATCACGCTGACGCTGGCCGACGCCATCTGGCAGGACACCCATCTGACGCAATTGCTGAAAGAACGCCTGGCCCGCACCGAGTTGCAGAAGCCGGCCATCGCCATGAGTCTGAGCGCCGGGCGGGTGGAAAGCATGCAGCTCGCCAGCGACGCCTTGTTCCCGGAACCGGGCGGCACGCCGGAAGATCATCATCGCCTGATCGAATTGCTGACTGCACGGCTGGGTCCGGAGCATGTCTTGCAGGCAGCGCCGCTGGCCGATCATCGGCCGGAAGTGAGCAATCGCTGGCAAAGCGTGACGGATCTCAGCAGCACCCGCGCCGCCGCGCTGCCTTCGGCGCCGTCGGCCTTGCCGCCGCGTCCGCTGTGGCTGCTGGAACAACCTATCCCTCTGCGTCTGCGCCAGCACAAACCTTTTTACGGCACGCCCCTGCACATGGTCTCGACGGCCGAACGCATCGAAGCCGGCTGGTGGCAGGAGCAGCAAACCACGCGCGACTATTACGTGGCCTGCGACGAGCGCCATGTGCATTACTGGATCTTCAAGGAATGGCGGCGCGACGCGCATCAGGAACATGCGCACACTGAGCCGCACTGGTTCCTGCACGGCTTGTTCGCTTAAGGCATCCGGGACTCAGCATGCAGCGATCATCCGACTCTCCATGGCAATCGTCCTTGCCGTTCTTTGGCGCCGGCGCCGACGGCATGGCGCCAGGCTCGCCGTATGCCCTGCCCGACTATGCCGAGCTGTATTGCCGCACCAATTTCAGCTTCCTGCAAGGCGCTTCGCACGCAAAAGAACTGGTCCGGCAAGCCATCGTTCTCGGCTACAAGGCGCTGGCGATCACCGATGAATGCACGCTGGCCGGCGTGGTGCGCGCCTATGCCGAACTCAAGCAGATCAAAGACCAGGCCATCAAAGACGAACGGCCGCCGCCTGATTTTGCGCTGATCATCGGCAGTTGCTTTCGCCTGAGCTGCGGCACGCCTGACATCACACCGGATCAGCGGGAAGAAACAGCCGCTCACCCTCTGGCCGCCATGACCCTGGTCGCGCTGGCAAAAAACCGTGAAGGTTACGGCAATCTGTCGGAACTGATCACGCGTGGCCGCACGCAGGCGCCCAAGGGCAGCTACCTGCTGCGGCCGGAAGATTTCAGCGATCCGCCGCCTTCCTTGTCGCATCTGCGCGGCTTGCCCGATTGCCAGTTGATTCTGGTGCCGGACTACCCGGCCGATGCCGCCATGCTGGATGCGCAGCTGCGCTGGTTCAAGGCACTGTTCGGCGCACGCGGCTGGCTCGGGCTGACCCGCCTCAAGCGCCCCTTCGACGAGCTGCATCGCGGTTTGCTCGAAGAAGCCGCTGTGCGTCATGGTTTGCCGCTCACGGCGGTAGGCGACGTCCAGATGCATGTGCGCACGCGCAAGCATCTGCAGGACGTGCTGACCGCAATCCGGCTGGGCAAGCCGGTGCATGAGTGCGGCTACGAACTGGCGCCCAATGCAGAACGCTATCTGCGCAAACGGATGACGCTGGCGCAGCTGTTTCCCGCGCCGTCGCCAGTACTCGCCGAATCGCTCAGAATTGCCGCCGGCTGCAGTTTCGACCTCGGCACGCTGCATTATGAATATCCGGATGAACTGGTGCCGCTGGGCATGACGCCGGCCGGCTATCTGCGCCAGGAAGCCCTGGCCGGCGCGCAAAAACGTTACCGCAACGGTGTGCCCGGTGAGGTGCTGCAGCAAATCGAAGCTGAACTGGAACTGATCGCCCACAAGCAATACGAAGCCTATTTTCTGACGGTCTACGATCTGGTGCGTTTTGCCCGATCCAAGGGGATTTTGTGCCAGGGGCGCGGCTCGGCCGCCAACTCGGCGGTCTGCTATTGCCTGCACATCACTGAAGTCGATCCCGTGCACAGCCAGTTGCTGTTTGCCCGCTTCATCAGCCGCGAACGTAATGAACCACCGGATATCGATGTCGATTTCGAACATCAGCGGCGCGAAGAAGTGATCCAGCACATCTATCGCAAATACGGCCGGCGCCGGGCCGCGCTGGCGGCAGCGGTACACAGCTACCGGCCGCGCGGCGCGCTGCGCGAAGTCGGCAAGGCACTGGGGGTGGATCCGGCGATTGTGGACACCGTCGCCAAGTCGCAGCACTGGTTCGACAGCCGCGAGGAATTGCTGGCGCGCTTCGTCGAATCCGGGCTGGATACCGAACTGACCGAAGTCCGTCTATGGGCGCATCTGACCGGCGAACTGGTGACGTTTCCGCGCCATCTGTCGCAGCACACCGGCGGCTTCGTCATCGCCCGGGGGCAATTGTCGCGCCTGGTGCCGATCCAGAACGCGGCGATGGAAGAGCGCTCGGTGATTGAATGGGACAAGGACGATCTGGAGTCGCTCAATCTGCTCAAGGTCGATGTGCTCGCGCTGGGCATGCTGACCGCGCTGCGCCGCACCTTCGAACTGGTCAGTCTGCGACGCGGCTTGCCGGCAGTGATGGCGATGCAGGACATTCCGCGCGACGACAAGAAGACCTTCGAGATGATCTGTGAGGCCGACACCATAGGCGTGTTCCAGATCGAAAGCCGCGCGCAGATGAGCATGCTGCCGCGCATGCAGCCACGCGAACTTTACGATCTGGTGATTCAGGTGGCCATCGTGCGGCCGGGGCCGATACAGGGCGGCATGGTGCATCCGTATCTGGAAAGGCGTGAGATGCAGCGCAATGGCGTTGGGATTGACTACCCCGACGACGGCAAGTCCAGCGGCAGAATCAAAAAAGCGCTGGAGCGCACGCTGGGCGTGCCGATCTTCCAGGAACAAGTGATGCAGGTGGCGATAGTCGCAGCCGACTACACGCCCGGAGAAGCAGACAATCTACGCCGTTCAATGGCGGCGTGGAAACGCAAAGGCGGTCTGGGCGAACATGAAAAACGTATCGTCCAAGGCATGACGAACAACGGTTATTCAGCGGAATTCGCCAACAAAATATGCAAGCAGATCCAAGGTTTCGGCGAATACGGCTTCCCTGAAAGCCATGCCGCCAGCTTCGCCCTGCTCACCTATTTCAGCAGCTGGCTCAAATGCCATGAGCCCGAAGCCTTCCTGTGCGGCCTGCTCAACAGCCAGCCCATGGGTTTCTATTCACCCTCGCAACTGATCCAGGATGCGCGCCGGCATGCCGTCAAGGTGCTGCCGGTGGATGTCATGTACAGCAACTGGGAATCCACGCTGGAAACGCTACCGCATACCCCGGAAGCCAGCGACGACAAGGCGCGTCCGGCGGTGCGGCTGGGCATGAGCCTGCTGCGCGGCATGAGCGCGGAGCAGGCGCTGCGAATCGAAACGGCGCGCGCCGAGCATCATTTCAGCGATGTGGCCGAGATGGCGCAGCGCGCTCAGCTGGACCGCCACGCGCTGGAAGCGCTGGCGGCCGGCAATGCCCTGCTGGCGCTGGCCGGCAACCGGCATCAGGCCTTGTGGCATGCGGTCGGCGCCGTACCCGACAAGGATTTGCTGCGTCCGGCGCCGCGTACCGACGATGCGGTGGACTTCAAGCCGCCATCGGAAGGCGCGGAAATCCTGAGCGACTATCGCGCCATGAATCTGACGCTGAACCGCCATCCGCTGGCCCTGTTGCGGCCGCGCCTGCAAAAGATGCGCTTTTTGACCGTGGAGCAGATGAATACGCTGCTGGACAAGCAATTCGCCAGTTGCTGCGGCATCGTCACCGTGCGCCAGCGCCCCGGCACCGCCAAGGGCGTGATTTTCATGACGATAGAAGATGAAACCGGCTCGGCCAACGTCATCATCAAGCCGGCCTTGCTGGAGCGGCAACGCAACGAAGTATTGAACGCCCGCCTGCTGGGCGTCTACGGCATCTGGCAAAACGTGAGCAAGGTACGCCATCTGGTGGCGGGACGGCTGGTCGACCGCACCGATCTGCTGGGAGAGCTGCAACCGCGCAGCCGGGATTTCTTTTGAAGTTGATGGAGGAGCCGACTTAAACCGCCCGCACCGCGCGCGCGGGCGACAGGCAATAAGAATCGCGGCCTTCCGCCTTGGCGCGATACAAGGCCATATCGGCCAGATGAATCAGCGAATCCCAGCTCTGCACCTCGTTCGGCTGCAATACCACCAGACCAACGCTGATGGTCACCGCCTGAGCATGATCGAAAACCTGGGCGCGCACCGCATCGACCAGCCGCTCGCCGATGCGACTGGCTTCCTGCTGATCCAGCCCGGGAAACACGATGCAGAACTCCTCGCCGCCATATCGGCCCAGCACATCCTGCTCGCGGCAATTCTGACGCAGTGTGGCCGCCACCGTGGCCAGCACCCGGTCGCCGACCAGATGGCCGAAGCTGTCGTTGATCTTCTTGAAATGGTCCACATCGATGAAGGCCAGCGTCAAGGTATGGTGCTGATCGATGGCCGCCTGCAGCGCGCGCTCGCCGACGTTGACCAGCTCGCGCCGGTTGAGCGTGCCGGTCAGCACATCTTCGGTGGCCAGCCGGTGCTTGTCGGCCACCAGACGTTCGAAATACAGCAGCAGCAAGCCCGCCGTGAGCAACAGGCTGCCGCCCAGCGGAATCAGATAAATCAGCCAGACGCCGAAAGAAGTGATCGTGGCCGGTTCGAACTGCACCGGATTGATCGTTATCAGGACGATACGCAGCGCGTAAGAAGCAAACAGGATAAAGCCGGCAAAGCAGGCCATCAGCATGCCAAAGGTGCGACTCGCATAAGGTTTGGCCTGCGGCCCCGATACCCCACGCATCATTTCCACCAGATACAGCAGGAACATCAGCTCCAGGCTGGGTACTGTGACGTATGAGCGCTTGGTAAAACTGGCGCCGCTGAACAGGAGATAAGCGAATAATGCTGAGTAGAACAGAACCAGGAACAACGCCCAGAAACTGACGCGCCGCATGTAGAACGCGCGCAGGCCGCACCAGACGGCCACGCTTCCGGCATACAGAGAGGAATAGCCGAGCAGCCAGGCAAGATTGCGTGAAAGGCTGGGCGGCGAGTAGGCGTTGAGCACCACCAGCACCAGTCCGAAACCGACCAGCACCCCGGACAAAGCCCAATAGCGTGTATATTTTTCAGCCGGCGTGGTGAAGAACACCCCCGCCATGATGACGCTGCTGCAAAGCTGAACTATTGCCAGTGCGACACCGGCTGTGATTGCATCCATCCGAACAAACCTACGCACTTGCGAGCAAAAAAAGAAGCGATAGTTTAACCGATTGGTATGACAACTTTTGCAATTCGATCTGCTCGCCGGCAACGCACAAAGACACTCCCGGCTTCAGGCACGACGCCAAAACCATCCTCCGGCAAATGCTGACACTTTCTTTACAAGTGCAAATATGGGAGGGATCCGGCAACTAAGCGGCTGCCAAAGCGGTCTTCCTTACTCGACTTACAAGAAAGAGGCTTATGACAACAACATTTAAAACAGCAATCAAGCTTTCCTCCCTGGCGCTCGCCACCGCCGCTTCGCTGGGCATGGCTCAACTGGCCCACGCACAGCAACCGGGTGATCGCGACCATGGCCCGCAACATGGCGGACCGCAAGCCGAACAGCGTCGTGAAGGTCCGGGCGCGCAAGGTGGTCCCGGCGGGCCGGGTGGCCCAGGCGGCGACCGTCATTATGATTTCCGCGACAGCGACCGTCAGAAGCTGCGCCAGCATTACAGCAAGGACATCAAGCGCGTCGATCGCGGCCATCGCCCCGATTTCCGCCCGGGTCAACCGCTGCCGCCGGACTATCGCGGCCGCATCAAGCCGGTGCCGCAAAGCGTGCGCCGCGGTCTGCCGCCGCCACCTAGCGGCTACCAGATGGGTTACTACGGCGGCTACACCGTGGTGTATGACCCGGTGACGTTCACCGTGCTGCAAGTGCTGGATATCCTGCGCTGACCGCAGCAGAACCAAGGCGGCATTGATGTCGCCGCCTTCAGGGCGTGCATTGAATGCCCTGCCAGTTGCAAGCATCGGCACGCAATAGCAAGCAGTAACTGAAAACGGCATGCAGATCGCTCTGCATGCCGTTTTTGGTTTGTCACAACGACTGGCTGCGGCCAGACACTGCCGAATTCATTCCCGCTTCAGCAATTGCGTATGCTGCCAGCGCCCCTTGCGGCAAAGGTCGTCGGTCACATCCAGCACCAGCTTCTCGACCGCTGCGGCGGCAATCGTCAGCGGAATGTTCTTGGACGCGCACAAGGCCAGTGTACGGGTGATGCGTTCACCTCCGATGGCATGCGCCACCATGTCGCCGCGTTCGATATCGGACAGCAGCGGCGCCACCGGCAAAATGGTCGCGCCGATATCGGCCAGGATGGCCGACTTCAGAATCGCCACCGAATTGATCTCGATCACATTTTCCAGCGTCATGCCCTGCGCCCGCACGATGTTCTCGATGCGGGGCCGCACGCCGTGTTGCAGCCCGGGCAGAATCAGCGGCGCCTCGATCGCCTTGGCCAGCGACACCGGCTTGCGCCCGCTCACGCCGAAGCGCGACTTGGCGCAGGTGATGTACATCATCTCTTCCTCTATCATCGGCGTGCTGGCGAACGGCGATAGCTGGCCGTCGTCGAACAGCACCGCCAGATTGATGCGGCCCGACTTGAGCTGGGTGATCAGATTACCGGTCAGCTCCTCCGTCAATTGCAGAGTGATTTCAGGATAGGTCGAGCGCACCGCCGTCAGCAGCGGCAAGGCCAGCGCATTCGACACGCTTTGCGGAATGCCCAGCGCCACCGTGCCCGACGGCTTGTCGGTTGACTGCGCCACCGCCGATTTGGCGTCCTGCACTTGTTTCAGAATCGCCTGCGCATGTTCGTAAAAGGTCTTGCCTGCATCGGTGGCAATCACGCCCTGGGCCGAGCGATGCAGCAGTTGCGCATCCATCTCTTCTTCCAGCTGATGAATCTGCTGGGTCAGCGCCGGCTGCGCGATATGCAGCACGCGCGCCGCGCGCGACAGAGAACCGTGATCGACGATGGCGACGAAATATCGCAGCTGACGCAATTCCATGAATAAAGGATTCCAGACTTGTTAATTGTTTTGACAGGCTGAGGCGCCTGCGCTTGGCATTGTTGTGTCGCCTGCGTGAAAGGCCGGTGTGAGCTTCACAAGCCGGGCCGGCTATTGAACATGCGCGTGCGGGCATTTTCAATATGCCCGCGCATGGCGCGCCGCGCGCCTTCGGCGTCCTGCGCCCTGATCAGGTTGAAAATCTGGCGGTGCTCGTCCATGGCGTCCTGGCTGCGCTTCCAGGGTTCGATATGCACCAGATGGCGCAGCATGTTGACGGCGTGGCTGACGTCGTATTCCAGTGTCTTGAGTACCTGCACGAAACGCAGATTGGCGGTCGCCATCGCAATCGCCTCATGGAAGCCGTAATCCAGATGGTGGCCGATGCCGCCCACCGCATTGACTTCTTCGAAGCCGCTCAGCAGCTTGTCCATGTGTTCCAGATCCTTGTTGTTCCGGCGCAAGGCGGCCATGTAGGCGCACTCCGGCTCGATGACCAGACGCAGCTCCAGACCATTCATGATGTGGCCGATGCGCCCCGCCGGATCGGCATCTTGCGGCGTTGCGGCAAGCCCCGGCTTTTCCTTCACATAGGTACCGGAACCACGGATCGAATCGACCAGCTGATCCTCGCGCAAGCGATCCAGCGCCTGCCGCACCACTGGCCGTGAGACGTCGAACAAGGTCGCCAGATCATTCTCGGACGGCAGCTTGCTGCCGACTGCGATGCGGCCTTCAACGATGGCGTGAAACAGGTTTTCATAGACACGTTCGGCAAAGCGCTCAGGCCGCACCGGACCGAGGCCGGCAGCGGTCAGCGCGAGAATTTCAGACGAGCCGGGTGCGGATTTCAAGCTGAACACTTTGGCGCCGCCGGCGGCGTCAAGCGCCTTGCTCGTGAGGTCGGCACCATGATCAAGCGACGCCGGAGTTGCATTTTTTGTCGCCTGAGGCTGGGTCGATTTGCGCATGCAAGGTCTCCGCTGCTGGTGTGGATGGCGTCCTGCCGCAACTGATGCGCAGGCGCTGTCTGAATTTTTTGATGTGAATATCTGCTCGGTTGCCGGCGCGATTTTCAGCTTTCTGAAGGCCGCTTTCCATCGAAATTCGCTGCATTGCAATACGCGACATGCCGGGCAACTTTCCGACGCTGCGCCTGCACTAGCCGCATGGTAACGGAATTGTGCGCACTACGGCCAGCTCCAGAAAGACAACTCGCAAACAACTTCAGATGAATTAGTAAATTTTATTGACATCTTTTAATGCCTCCCTTAGATTGAAAAAAAGCGTCGCGTCCGGGCTTGCCTTCCGCAAGCCGGACGCCGACACATAACAACGACAGGAGACCACAGCGATCCGCCCTTGGCGGTCTTGCGCCTTCTGCCGTCCATCGCAGAAACGGGACGCACATGAAACGCTTCAAGTTCTTCTCTACCCTGACCCGCCTGTTCGGCAAAGCCGAGCCCCGTTCGGTCATCGTCGATCTGCGCCAGTCCTTGCTGGCGAAATCGGAAGCCGGACGGCTGAGCGTCGCCCGGCGCACCGCTCACACAACGCCGAAACAGGGTCTGACCGACCTGTTTCAAGCAGCATCAGGTCTGGTTCCGAATCCATTGAAGTCCGGCAGCATAGGCGACTTCAAACATCCCTCCTCTGCACATTCCGGCCACAGCCCCGGATTTATCGATACTCACGAAAGGATTTCCCGCTCATGAAACAGCACTTCATCAATAACCGCTGGACCGCGCCGGCCTCCGGCGAAAGCATCCCGGTGGTCGATCCCTCCGACGGCAAGACTTTCGATGAAATCGCACGCGGCAACGCGCAGGACATCGAACTGGCGGTCAAGGCTGCGCGCGCATCCTTTGAAGGCGCATGGGGCAAGCTGAGTGCAGCCGAACGCGGCCGCCTGATGATGAAGCTCTCGCTCAAGCTGCTGGAACATCAGGAAGAACTGGCGCAGCTGGAAGGCCGCGACTGCGGCAAGCCGATGAAGCAGGCGCGCGCCGACGCCGCTGCCATCGCCCGCTATTTCGAGTTCTACGCCGGCGCCGCCGACAAGCTGCATGGCGAAACCATTCCCTACCAAAGCGGCTATACCGTGCTCACGCTGCGCGAGCCGCATGGCGTGACCGCGCACATCGTGCCGTGGAATTATCCGATGCAGATCTTCGGCCGCTGTGTCGGCGGCGCACTGGCGGCCGGTAATACCTGCGTGGTCAAACCGGCGGAAGACGCCTGCCTGTCGATCCTGCGCGTGGCGGAACTGGCAGCCGAAGTCGGCTTCCCGGAAGGCGCCATCAACATCGTCACCGGCTACGGCCATGAGGCCGGCGACATTCTGGTCAAGCATCCCGACATTGATCACGTGTCTTTCACCGGCTCGCCCAATATCGGCAAAGTGGTGGTGCGCGCCGCCGCCGAGCATCACACGCCGGTGACGCTGGAGCTGGGCGGCAAGTCACCGCAAGTGGTATTCGACGATGCCGATTTCGACGCCATGCTGCCGGTGATCGTCAACGCCATCATTCAGAACGCCGGCCAGACCTGTTCCGCTGGCAGCCGCCTGCTGGTCCAGCGCAGCGCCTATGAAAAAGTGCTGGAGCGCGCCGGTGAAGCCTTTTCAAAACTGCGCGTCGGTTCTTCGCAGATGGATCTGGATTGCGGCCCGCTGATCCGCAAGACGCAGCAGGAACGCGTCGCCGGTTTCCTGAGCGATGCACGCTCGGACAATATCGCCATCGTGGCGCAAGGCGTGATCGATCCCAGGGCCCCGGCCAGCGGCTATTACCAGGCGCCGACCCTGCTGCGCGACGTGCCCTTCCAGCATCGGCTGGCGCAGGAAGAAGTATTCGGCCCGGTGCTCTCGGCCATGGCCTTCGAGGATGAAGCCGAAGCCATCCGCCTTGCCAACGGCACCGATTTCGGCCTGGTAGCCAGCGTCTGGACGCGCGATGGCGGACGCCAGATGCGCATGGCGCGCGCCTTCCGCAGCGGCCAGGTGTTCATCAACAATTACGGTGCAGGCGGCGGTGTGGAATTGCCGTTCGGCGGCGTCAAGGCCAGCGGCCATGGTCGCGAAAAAGGCTTCGAGGCGCTGTACGGTTTCACGGTACTGAAGACCATCGCCATCAAGCACGACTGACAAAAACAAAGACGCGGCCGGTTCGCAAATGCAAGCGCACCGTGCCGGCAGAAACTTATTTATTCACAAGGAGACATCATGCGTTTGAAAGATAAAGTGGCCATCGTTACCGGCGGCGGTTCAGGCTTCGGCGAAGGCATTGCCAAGACTTATGCACGTGAAGGCGCGCGCGTCATGGTGGCCGACATCAGCGAAACCGGCGGCCTGCGCGTGGTGGAAGAAATCAAGAAGGCCGGCGGCCAGGCGGAGTTCGTCAAGACCGACGTCTCCAAACGCGCCGACATGGATGCCATGCTGGCGGCCACGCTGAAGGCCTTCGGCGGCTGCGACATCGTGGTCAACAATGCCGGCACCACGCACCGCAACCGCCCCATGCTGGAAGTCACGGAAGAAGAGTTCGATCGCGTGTATGCGATCAACGTCAAGAGCATCTTCCTCAGCGCGCAAACGTTCGTGCCGCATTTCCGCCAGGTCGGCGGCGGCTGTTTCATCAATATCGCCTCCACCGCCGGTATCCGTCCGCGTCCCGGCCTGACCTGGTACAACGGCAGCAAGGGCGCCGTCATCGTCACCAGCAAGTCGATGGCCGGCGAACTGGGTCCGGACAATATCCGCGTCAATTGCGTCAACCCGGTGATTTCCGCCACCGGTCTGCTGACCGAATTCATGGGCGTGCCCGACACCCCTGAAAATCGCAAGAAGTTCGTCGCCACGATTCCGATGGGGCGTTTTTCGGAAGCCGAGGACATTGCCAACGCCTGCCTGTATCTGGGTTCGGACGAAGCGAAGTTCGTCACCGGCGTATGTATTGAAGTCGACGGCGGACGTTGCGTTTGATGAAATGTGCAATATTTTGCCCAAATAATTGAATTTAATTTTATTTGTGCTAAATTTTGCACATGAATACCTTAGCCATCGCCCAACTCATCACGACCAGGCGCCGCCAGCTCGGCCTCACACAGGCCGAGCTGGCAAACCGCGCGCAAATCGGCCGACGCACCTTGATCGAACTGGAAGGGGGCTCCGGCGCCAATGACATCGGCTACCGCAAACTGGAGCGCATCCTCAATGCAGTCGGATTGTCGATCACGATCACCGACACGCCCAAACGCCCGACCGAGTCGGAGTTGAGCGCCCTCTTTGCCGAAGACGAGGATGATGATGAAGCCTGAAGCGCCGAAACGGCTCAAACATCTTCATGTGCATACCAGCCAGGGACCGGCCGGACAACTTACGCGCGAATCCCAGTTCGTATTCGGCTACCGCACGGAAGACCCGGCTTGCGAGATCAGCCTGACGATGCCGCTGCGCGCGCAAACCTACGCGTCAAATCTCCTGCCCGGCGTGTTGCGCCAGAATCTTCCCGAAGGTTATTTGCTGGACTGGCTCCATGCGCACTTCGGCAAGACCATGAAGATGGACGATTTCAATCTGCTGGCACTGGTCGGCGCCGATACGATCGGCCGCGTCAGCGTCAATATCGATGACAATCCTTCTGTGCCTATCAAGGCCGAAGATCTCTCGGCGCTGCTGGCCTGGAAAGGCAGCGAAAGCCTGTTCGATCACCTTACGCAAAAGTACGCCGCCACCTCGGGAATTTCAGGCGTGCAACCCAAGGTGCTGGTTTCCGCCTACGGCGGGAAGGACACGGTCGAAAAAGGTCACATGAAGGACCGCAACCTCATCATCAAGGCCAGCGGCGCAGACTATGACGGCCTGGCTGAAAATGAATACCACTGCATGAGCATGGCCAGGCTGGCAGGCATTGAGGTTCCGCTGTTCTGGCTGTCCGACAACCGGGAAGTATTCGTCATCGAACGCTTCGATATCGACGCCGCAAACGACCGCTATCTGGGGTTCGAAGACATGACAGCCCTCACCGGTAGGCAGAACCGTGAAAAATACGATTCCAGCTACGAAAATATCGCCAAGGCCATCGACATTTTCACCAGCGCAATCCACAAGACACCATCGCTGACCAGTTTCTTTCAGGCCCTGACGCTCTCAGTCGCGGTACGCAACGGCGACGCGCACTTGAAGAACTTCGGCCTGCTGTACTGCACGCCTCAGACGCACGACGTGCGACTTTCACCACTTTACGACGTGGTATGCACCACCGCCTACCTGCCCAGGGACACGCTGGCATTGAAGATGAACAAGGCCAAGTCATGGCCGACCCGCGCAGAGCTGATTGAATTCGGCAAGGCGCATTGCCAGCTGGACCGACCGCAGGAAATCATCGACCGCGTCATTGATGTCGTCAGGTCCTACTCAGCGAATATTGAACCCGGCCCCATCTGGACACTCATGTATCCGGAAATAGTGAAAGGAGCCTCCAGCATTGGCGTTCCAAGCTGACGCAGCAATGCATTGACAATAAAGCCGCCGCTACTACAATGCAGGCACCGCCGGGCCGCCGCCACATGACAACCATCAAAAGCAAGGCTCGAGCAGGTGCACAACATAAAAATCCATAACGAGATATACAGGAGTGAGACATGAGCTACAACGCAGGCGCCACCGCCTCGCCCGGCAGCAGTCAGGCCACCTTTGAAGACGCCACCTATACCAAAGTCACCTGGCGGCTGCTGCCGCTGCTGTTCCTGTGCTACGTGGCCTCTTATCTGGATCGCGTCAACGTCGGCTTCGCCAAGCTGCAGATGCTCTCCGACCTGAAGTTCAGCGAAACCATCTACGGCCTCGGGGCCGGCATCTTTTTCATCGGCTATTTCATCTTTGAAATTCCGAGCAACATGATTCTGCACAAGGTGGGCGCGCGCATGTGGATCGCCCGCATCATGATCACCTGGGGCATCATCTCCGGCGGCATGGCTTACGTCACCACGCCGGAAATGTTCTACCTCATGCGCTTCCTGCTGGGTGTGGCCGAAGCAGGCTTCTTCCCCGGCGTGATCCTTTACCTGACCTACTGGTATCCGGCCGAGCGCCGCGGCAAGATCACTGCATTGTTCATGACCGGCATCGCGCTCTCTGGCGTGATCGGCGGCCCCTTGTCGGGCTGGATCATGCATGCCATGCCTGGCATCTGGGGCCATACCGGCTGGCAATGGATGTTCATTCTGGAAGCGATTCCTTCGCTGATCCTGGGCGTGCTGGTGATCGCCTACATGAAGGACCGCATCCGCGACGCCACCTGGCTGAGTGAAGATGAAAAGAAGCTGCTGGAATCCAAGATCAGCGCGGAAGAAAGCCAGAAAGAGCATCAGTCGCTATCGGCCATGTTCTCCAACGGCCGTGTCTGGCTGGGTGCGCTGATCTACTTCTGCTTCGTGATGGGCCTGTATGGCGTGAGTTTCTGGCTGCCGACCATCATCAAGACCACCGGAGTGACTGACCCGCTCAACGTCGGCCTGCTGACCGCGATCCCCTACGCCTTCGCCGCCGTGACGATGGTGCTGGTCGGCCGCAGCGCTGACGCCCGCCGCGAGCGCCGCTGGCACGTTGCCATCCCAGCCTTCTTCGGCTGCGTGGGCCTGCTGGCGTCGACCGTGTACGACCACAACACCACCATGGCGATGGCATCGCTGACGCTGGCCAGCATGGGCATTCTGACCACGCTGCCGCTGTTCTGGAGCTTGCCGACGGCCTTCCTGTCGGGCACCGCCGCCGCCGCCGGTATCGCGCTGATCAACTCGCTGGGCAACCTGGCCGGTTTCGTCAGCCCCTTCCTGGTGGGCTGGCTGAAGGACACCACCCAAAGCACCAATGCCGGCATGTATGTGCTGGCGGTGTCGCTGGTGATCGGCGGTCTGCTGACGCTGACTTTACCGGCCAGACTGGTGAACAAATAAGTAAGCAAATACGCACCAGCTCGGCGACGGAGTACCGATGCGTCTGTCGCAGCCTCTGCACCTCCGCGCCGACACAAAAACGCCAGACCGCAACCCGGTCTGGCGTTTTTGTTTGTGGCTTGCACGACGAATTTACTGTCCCGCTGACTTAACGCAAGCCGCTGCGATCCGGCGCCAGCATTTCCTGCAAGGCCGCCGCCACAGCCTGTGCGTGGGTCATCTCGGGATGCGCTGCTTTCTGCAAGGCGATCAGACGGTCTGCTTCGTCGCGCACGCCGTGGCACATTTCAGTCAGTCGCCGCGTCAGTTCCAGATAGCCTGAGGGATCCTGCAAGGCAGGCCTGCGCCAGGCAAAATGTTGCAGCCACATGCGATCAAGCAGATAGACGATGGCGGCGGCAGCGGCCATGAACAGCAGGTATTCAAGCATGAGGGTCAGCGCTTGTCGCGTTTTGAGAAACGAGGATATTGGGAGCTGCGCGGCTTTCAGGCTATCGCAAAAGCGCGAAAGATGAAGACGAAAAAAAAGCGCCGTCACGGGCGCTTTTGCTTTGATGCCATCAATCCCTCAGCCGGGCACGAACAATCCAGACGGCAAGCGACGCCGAAAATCAGGACAACTATCAGGCATAGATGCCTGCAGGCTCAATCAGCCCTTGCCCGTGCGCCTCGACCGAGTTGACTGCAGAGGACACCCGATACCACTTGAGGTCGCTGTGGCTGACGATGGCATTGCGCGAGGCGATCGTATAAGCCTGTTCAGGCTTCAGATCGGGATTCATCCAGTCGCGCGCATTTTGCGCCGACAGCACCACCGGTGCGCGGTTTTCGCTAGACACGGTGCCGCCGGTGCCGTTGTCCGTCAGCAGCATGAAGCCGTTGCCTTCCTGGCCGGCATGGTGCGGATGATAATTGCAGACCGCCGCCAGATACAGCGGCAGACCGCTCTTGCCGGTGACGTACCAGGGTTGGCGTTCGCCCTCTTCCTCGGTCCATTCGAACCAGCCTTTGACGGGCACGATGACGCGGCCGTGTTCCAGCAGATCGCGATAGCGCGGATGTTCCACATCACGGCATTTGAGCCGGGTCGAACCGGCCAGGCCGCGTTCCTTGGCCCAGTCCGACTGGCACTCCCAGCGCACCAGATCGGCGGTCGGCTTGCCGTCGATCACCCGGAACACCAGACGCTCAAGACGCGGCGCGGCATTGAAGGACGGCCAGTCGGCCTGGGCCGCAATCAGGCGCAGGCTGCGGCTATGCCATCCCAGCAGGCCGGCATACATCAAAACGTCGTCAGGTTGGGATATCCGGCTGCACATGCGTAAATCTCCGATGGGGTGATGCCGTCCGGGATATCAAAAGGCGCGAAAGACGATATGGACGGTCAGAACTGAGTGGATAGTGACGCCACTGTAAAACCTTGCCCGGCGGCAGCCTATCGGGAAATTCCTGAGATCGGCCCGGTCCGATCTGCCGATCTCTGTCAAAATGGCAGATTGATGCCGAACAGCCTGGACTTCACCTGATGCAGGACACCAACTCAAGCACTTTGCCCCTGGCGGCGCTCAGCAGCGCACAGTTGCAATTCGCCAATCGCTTTGCCGATCTGCCGCCGGCGTTTTACACGCGCCTGCAACCGACGCCGCTGCCGGCGCCTTATCTGGTGGGCTTCAGCGCCGATGCCGCACGCAGCATCGGTTTGAAAACGCCTGCCGCAGACGACCAGCACTTTCTCGATCTGTTCACCGGCAACCTCATTGCGTCCGGTTCGCAACCGCTGGCGGCCGTCTATTCGGGCCATCAGTTCGGACAATGGGCCGGCCAGCTCGGCGACGGCCGCGCGATTTCCATCGGCGACCTGGCAGCGGCAGACGGCAAGGGACGTATCGAGCTGCAATTGAAAGGCTCGGGCAAAACGCCCTATTCGCGCATGGGCGACGGCCGCGCCGTGCTGCGTTCGTCGATACGCGAATTCCTATGTTCGGAAGCCATGGCCGCGCTCGGCATTCCGACCACCCGCGCCTTGTGCGTGACCGGTTCGGATCAGCGCGTGTTACGCGAAACAGCAGAGACCGCTGCGGTGGTGACGCGCATGGCGCCCAGCTTCATCCGCTTCGGCTCCTTCGAGCACTGGTATTACAACCAGCGCCACGACGATCTGAAGATTCTGGCCGATGCCGTGCTGGCGCAGCTTTATCCGGAATTGCTGGACAGCGCCAATCCCTATGCCGCGCTGCTCAAAGAGGTCACGCGCCGCACCGCGCATCTGATGGCGCACTGGCAAGCGGTTGGCTTCATGCATGGCGTGATGAATACCGACAACATGTCCATCCTCGGCCTGACGCTGGATTACGGCCCCTTCGGCTTCATGGAGGCCTTTGACGCCAATCACATCTGCAATCACACCGACCAGCAAGGTCGCTACTCGTATCAGATGCAGCCCAAGATCGGCCAGTGGAACTGTTTCGCGCTGGGTCAGGCGATGCTGCCGCTGATCGGCAGCGTGGAAGAGACCGAGGCCGCGCTGGGCGAGTATCAGGCGCAATTCGAACTCAGGCATGCGCAGCTGATGCAGGCCAAGCTGGGGCTGCGCAGCACGCAGGCCGAGGACGGCACGCTGCTGGACGCTATGTTCGCAATCCTGCAAAACAGCCATGTCGATTTCACCAGTTTCTTCCGTCAGCTAGGCAATCTGCGCATCGACGATACGGCTTCCGATGAAGCGCTGCGCGACCTGATCATCGACCGCCAGGCCTTCGACGCCTGGGCGCTGCAATACCGCGCCCGCCTGCGTCTGGAAAACAGCGAAGACGCGACGCGCAAACTTGCAATGGATGCAGTCAACCCCAAGTACGTGCTACGCAATTATCTGGCCCAGGTCGCCATCGACAAGGCGCAAAACAAGGATTTCTCGGAAGTGGAACGTCTGCTGCAGATCTTGCAGCAGCCTTTCGATGAACAGCCGGAGTTTGATCGCTATGCCGACCTGCCGCCGGACTGGGCCAGCCATCTTGAGGTCAGTTGCTCGTCCTGATCAAGCCGGATGCAATCCGCAGGCTTGCAGTATGCTTCAGCATGTTTTTGTTTTACCCGGCTTTCCATGCGGAAAGCCAGTTTGAGTAACCGGATTACCAAGCGGAGTACAACCATGTCGACACCCAAAGTTCAGAAAACCGATGCCGAATGGCGTGAGCAACTCGATTCAACCGAATACCAGGTCACCCGTCACGCCGCCACCGAACGCGCCTTCACCGGCCGTTACTGGGACCATCATGAACACGGTACTTACACTTGCGTCTGCTGCAATACGCCGCTGTTCACGTCGGACGCCAAGTTCGATTCGGGCTGCGGCTGGCCCAGCTATTTCGAACCCATCGATCCGGCCAATGTGAGCGAAAAGAAAGACACCAGCCACGGCATGATTCGCATCGAAATCATTTGCAATGTCTGCGATGCTCACCTCGGCCATGTATTTCCCGATGGCCCGCCGCCGACCGGCCTGCGCTACTGCATCAACTCTGCTTCGCTGCGCTTCGATCCGGCCTGAGGCGAATGCCGCCGGGCCGCGCGCGAGATGCTGTAGCATTGCGCCTTGGCGGAAATTCCCTCGTGTTTTTAAACCGGCCGGTACGGATGGCGACATTCCCGGCCTTTTGAAGAAAAGAAATATAAGCAATGAAGTTTCTGTTCGACCTGTTCCCGGTCATCCTCTTTTTCGGCGTATTCAAACTGGCCGAGTCGCATCCGACCGAGTCGCTGCAACTGGCCAGCGATCTGCTGTCGAACTTCATGTCGAGCGGCCCGATCACCGCACAGCAAGCGCCTATCCTGCTGTCGACAGCGGTCGCGATCGTCGCCTCGATTGCGCAGATCGTTTATCTGCTGGCGCGGCGCCGCAAGGTGGACGGCATGCTGTGGGTTTCGCTGGCCATCATCGTGGTCTTCGGCGGCGCCACCATTTATTTCCGCGATGAAAACTTCATCAAGTGGAAGCCGACCATTCTGTACTGGTGCTTCGGTCTGGCGCTGCTGTTCAGCCAGCTGTTCATGAAGAAAAACCTGATCCGCGTGATGATGGAAAAACAGATCAGTGTGCCCGATTTCATCTGGCCGCGTCTGAATGTGGCGTGGATCATTTTCTTCGCCTTCATGGGCTGCCTGAACCTGTACATCGCCTTCAATTACCAGATGGATACGTGGGTCAACTTCAAGCTGTTCGGCAGCATGGGGCTGATGTTTGTCTTCATCATCGGGCAGACCCTGTTCCTCAGCAAATACATGAAAGACGCTGAATGAGCACCGCCGATGCGCGCCCCGCGCTGATCCGCGAGCGCCTGCTTGCAACTTTCTCACCGGAGCAATGTCAGGTAGAGGACGAATCTGCTCTGCATGCCGGTCATGCAGGCGCAGCTTCAGGCGGCGGGCACTACAGGATACGAATTGTTTCAACTGTGTTTGAAGGTAAAAATCGCTTGAATCGCCATCGGCTGGTGTATGATTGCCTGTCCGATCTGATGCATCAAGAGATACACGCGCTGGCAATCGCAGCGCTGACGCCATCAGAGGCGAGCCACTGACACCAACAATAATAGATTGACGCCTTATCCTCTCCCGGTTTTCCATTCCCCCTTTTTACAAATTCAGGCCTCTCTACGCCCCTTTTAATCCCTCTTTTTAGGATTCGAATAATGACATTCAAAAAACCTGCACGTCTGCTGGTGCTGCTGTTCGCAGTTGCTGCTATTCCCGCTTTTGCTCAAAACCTGGCTGTCGTGAACGGCAAGAACATTCCTTCCTCGCGCGCTGACCTGATGGTCAAGCAAATGACCTCCCAAGGTCAGCAAGACACGCCTCAGCTGCGTGGCGCGATCAAGGAAGAACTGATCAACCGCGAAATCCTGATGCAAGAAGCCGACAAGCAAGGTCTGAGCAACAGCTCCGACGTCAAGGCTCAGCTGGAACTGGCACGCCAGTCCATCGTGATCCGCGCCCTGATCGGCGACTACCTGAAGAAGAATCCGGTATCGGATGCAGACATCAAGGCTGAGTACGACAAGTTCAAGGCGCAGGCCGGCGACAAGGAATACCATGCACGCCACATCCTGGTGGACAAGGAAGAAGATGCCAAGGCGATCATCGCCAAGCTGAAGGCTGGCACCAAGTTTGAAGATCTGGCCAAGCAATCGAAGGACACCGGTTCGGCTGCCAACGGCGGCGATCTGGACTGGGCAACGCCAGCCTCCTTCGTCAAACCGTTCTCGGACGCGATGGTTGCGCTGAAGAAGGGTGACATCACCGAAACTCCGGTCAAGACCCAGTTCGGCTACCACGTGATCAAGCTGGAAGACGTGCGCGCCGCCAAGGTTCCGACCCTGGAAGAAGTGAAGCCGCAAATCGCTGAAGCGCTGCAACAGAAGAAGCTGCAAGCGTATCAGGAAGAACTGCGCAAGAAGGCCAAGGTGCAGTAATACTGCCCTGATGCCGCATCAGCGCTGATCGCTCAGGCGGCAGCGCACAGTTCAGATACCCGGCCGGGATTTCCCCCGCCGGGTATTTTTTTTCGGACGTCCGTTGGCATCCCAAGGCCATGCCTGCGCGTAGTTGTCGGCGTATGACACAGTCACCATCAGCGGCGTCGGCAATGTCGGCGATGGCAAGCGCTATGCACTAGTTGGGGTGGCCGAGTACGCTCTCTCCAAGCGCACTCAGCTGTACACCACGATCGACTACAACAAGGCCAAGGACGCCGGCGCGTATGAGCTGCCGGGCCAGGCTGCGGGCAAGGACAATGTCACCAGCGTAGGCGTCGGCATCCGCCATATTTTCTGATCGGGCTTAAATAAAGATAAAGCAGTTGCGGCCGCTCGGCGGCAACTGCCTGAAGCTCCGCTTGCTTCAGAATGCCGGAAAACAAAAAGCGCAGTTCCTTCCCGGAACTGCGCTTTTTTGTTTGGCCCTGCACATCAGGCGGGCGGCAGCAAGCGATGATCACTGCCGCAGATCGGATGAAGGATCAGCCCACCCACTTGCGCGCGTTGCGGAACATGCGCATCCATGGCGAATCCTCGCCCCAGCCGTCCGGATGCCAGGATTGCGTCACGGTGCGGAACACGCGTTCGGCATGCGGCATCAGCACAGTGAAGCGGCCATCCGGTGTCGTCACCGAGGTGATGCCTTGCGGCGAGCCGTTCGGGTTGTACGGATAGGCTTCGGTCTGCGCTCCCTTGTTGTCGACATAGCGCATCGCGACGATGGCCTTGTTGATGTCGCCGGTCAGCGAGAAGTCGGCAAAGCCTTCGCCGTGGGCGGTGGCGATCGGCGCCTGGGTGCCGGCCATGCCTTGCATGAAGATGGAAGGAGAATCGCCGACTTCCACCATGGTGAAACGCGCTTCGAATTGCTCCGACTTGTTGCGCGTGAACTTCGGCCAGGCTTCTGCGCCGGGGATCATCGATTTCAGATTGCTCATCATCTGGCAACCGTTGCAGATGCCCAGCGAGAACGTATCGTCGCGCTGGAAGAAGCGCGAGAACTGCTCCGCCAGCTGGGCATTGAACAGAATCGTCTTGGCCCAGCCTTCGCCCGCGCCCAGCACGTCGCCGTAGGAGAAGCCACCGACCGCGATGAAGCCCTTGAAGTCATCCAGATTGGCGCGATTTGCGATCAGATCGCTCATGTGCACGTCGACAGCGGTGAAGCCGGCCTTGTGCATGACATAAGCGGTTTCGATGTGCGAATTGACACCCTGCTCACGCAGAATCGCGACCTTGGGACGCGCCACCGCACCGACCGAAATATAAGGCGCAGCGATGTCTTCCTGCGGGTCGAACGTCAGCTTCGGCGTGATGCCGGGATCGGCGGCATCCAGGATGCGTTCGTATTCGGCATCCGCGCAGGCCGGGTTGTCGCGCAGGCGCGCGATGCGCCAGCTGGTTTCGCTCCACAGACGCTGCAGCGTGCTGCGCGGCTGGGTGTAGATGGTCTTGGCGTCGCGCAGGAATTCCACCACGTCGCGCTCGTTGAGCTTGCCGATGATGTGGCTGCAGGCGCCGAGATTGAATGTCCGCAGCACATTCATGACTTCGGATTTCTGCTCGGCGCGCACCTGGATCACAGCGCCCAGCTCTTCGCTGAACAATGCGCGCAGCGTCAGTTCGTTGCGGCGTTCCGCGACTTGCGAAGTCCAGTTCTTGGAATCGCCCCAGTCCGCCGCGTGCTCGCTCTCCATGGTCAGGATGTCGAGATTGACCGAGATGCCGGTACGGCCGGCGAAGGCCATTTCGGTCAGCGTCGCATACAGGCCGCCGTCGGAACGGTCGTGGTAAGCCAGCAGCTTGCCTTCGGTATTGAGTTGCTGGATCGCCTTGAAGAAGCCCTTGAGGTCTTCCGCGCTGTCGACGTCCGGCACTTCATTACCGATCTGCTGCATGACCTGCGTCAGCGCCGAAGCGCCCATGCGGTTCTTGCCGCGGCCGAGATCGATCAGGATCAGCGAGGTATCGCCCAGATCCTTGCGCAGCTGCGGCGTCAGCACGCGACGCACATCAGTGACCGGCGCGAACGAGGACACGATCAGCGACACCGGCGAAATCACGGCCTTGGCGCTACCGTCGTCCTGCCAGGTGCTGCGCATCGATAGCGAATCCTTGCCGACCGGAATGCTCACGCCCAGAGCCGGGCACAGTTCCATGCCGACGGCCTTGACAGTGTCGAACAGCGCGGCGTCCTGGCCAGGCTGGCCACAGGCCGCCATCCAGTTGGCCGACAGCTTGATGTCGGAGATATCTGCAATCGGCGCTGCCGCAATATTGGTGATGGCTTCGCCGACCGCCATGCGCCCCGAGGCTGCGGCATCGATCACCGCCAGCGGAGTGCGCTCACCCATCGCCATGGCTTCACCCAGATAGCCTTCCAGCCCCATTGCGGTGACTGCGCAATCGGCCACCGGCACCTGCCATGGGCCGACCATCTGGTCGCGCACGGTCATGGCGCCGACGCTGCGGTCGCCGATGGTGATCAGGAAAGATTTGTCGGCCACGGTGGGCAGACGCAACACGCGCTCGGCGACGTCGACCAGATGCATGCCGGTCAGATCGACCGGCGGCAGCTCCTGCTGTACGTGCTTGACGTCGCGATGCATCTTGGGCGGCTTGCCCAGCAGTACGTCCATCGGCATGTCGACCGGATTGTTGCTGTGTTCGGGATCGATCACCTTCAGCTGGCGCTCTTCCGTTGCGGTGCCGACCACGGCGAACGGGCTGCGCTCGCGTTCGCACAGGTAGCGGAACAGGTCCAGATGCTCGGGCGAAATCGCCAGCACATAGCGCTCCTGCGATTCATTGCTCCAGATTTCCTTGGGCGCCAGACCGCTTTCTTCCAGCGGCACCTTGCGCAGATCGAAGATCGCGCCGCGCTTGGCGTCGTTGGTGATTTCCGGGAAGGCGTTCGACAGACCGCCGGCGCCGACGTCGTGGATCGACAGAATAGGATTGTCGTCGCCCAGCGCCCAGCAGGCGTTGATGACTTCCTGCGCGCGTCTTTCCATTTCAGGATTGCCGCGTTGCACCGAGTCGAAATCCAGATCGGCGGTATTCACGCCGGTCGCCATCGACGAAGCGGCACTGCCGCCCATGCCGATGCGCATGCCGGGGCCGCCGAGTTGAATCAGCAGGCTGCCGGGCGGCAGATCGTTCTTGCGGGTGTGCTTGGCAGAGATGCTGCCCATGCCGCCGGCAATCATGATCGGCTTGTGATAGCCCTGCACGTTGCCGCCCACGTTCTGTTCGTAGGTACGGAAATAGCCGCCCAGATTGGGACGGCCGAATTCGTTGTTGAACGCGGCGCCGCCGAGCGGGCCGTCGATCATGATCTGCAGCGGTGAAGCGATGCGATCCGGTTTGCCGTAGATGCCGCCGTCGGCGCGCGCATCTCGCTGGGCCAGCGGTTGCGCGACGTCGCGCGCATTTTCCCAGGGCTGTACGGCATGCGTGACCATCAGGTTGGATACCGTGAAGCCGGTCAGGCCGGCCTTGGGTTTGGAACCGCGGCCGGTTGCGCCTTCGTCGCGAATCTCGCCGCCGGCGCCGGTCGAGGCGCCGGCAAAGGGCGAAATGGCCGTCGGGTGATTGTGGGTTTCCACCTTCATCAGGATGTGGGTCAGCTCGTCCGAGGCTTCGTACACATTGCCCTTGGTGGCGCCGCGCTGATAAAAGCGCGAAATGGTCGCGCCTTCGATCACCGAGGAATTGTCGCTATAGGCGACCACGGTGCCCTTGGGCTGCAGCTGGTGTGTATTCTTGATCATGCCGAACAGCGACTTGTCCTGCGCCACGCCGTCGATGGTCCAGTCGGCGTTGAAAATCTTGTGGCGGCAGTGTTCGCTGTTGGCCTGCGCGAACATCATCAGTTCGACGTCGGTCGGATTGCGCTGCGCGCGGGTGAAAGCCTCGACCAGATAATCGATCTCGTCGTCCGACATGGCCAGACCGAGTTCGGTGTTGGCGCGTTCCAGCGCAGCCTTGCCGCCGCCCAGCACATCGATGGATTCCAGCGCACGTGCCTGCAGTTCGGAGAACAGACCGGCGGCCGCAGTGGCGTCGCGCAGCACGGTGTCCGTCATGCGGTCGTGCAGCAGCTCCATGACGGGCAGCAGGCTGGCTTCGTTGAGCTTCTTGGCGCCGCCCAGCAAACCGCTCTTGACCTGCACCCGATAAGCAATCCCGCGTTCGATGCGGTGGATGTTGCTCATGCCGCAGTTGCGCGCGATGTCGGTAGCCTTGCTGGCCCATGGCGAAATGGTGCCGAAACGCGGAATGACGACGAATTCTTCGCCCTCTTCGCTGCTGTTGAAAGGCTCGCCATAGGTCAGCAAACCATTCAGGCGGGCGATATCATCTTGCGCCAGCTCGCCGGCAGCATCGATGAAATGCACGAAGCGACCAGTGACGCCGGTAATGGCGGCATCGACAGCTTGCAGTTTGGACAGGAGACCTTGGGTACGAAAAACAGAAAGGGCATTGGAGCCCGGCAGAATCAGCATGGCGAGAGTCGAGACAGTTGGCGAGGCAGTTGGCTTTGAATCGGGAAATTCCGGAAATCTGACGCGGCGCCGGTCAACCTGACAGCAGGCGGGTCTGCGCATCCTCCTGATCAATCCGGCCGATTGCTGCGGTGCATGCCGAGATGCAATCCACTGCTGTGCGACCGGGCCTGAACAGGAGGACGTGACCGCCGGCGGAGCCGTGCACGCGTTTGCAAGCAAAGCCGAATTATACAGTGACAGGCAGCTTTCAGCCCACCAAAAGCGAGCCGCAAAGCGCCGCCTGCCAGTCGCGTGCTGCGCCTGCGCAAAGCCAGCTGCCTGACGGCGGCTCATTTAAATTGCCCCTCAGCATCTTTTTGCGAAGCGCGGTTGCCGCCCATTGCATCCAGTCCAAAAGAAAAAGCCCGGAGCTTGCGGGCTCCGGGCTTTTCAAGGCCGCCTTGGCGACGACCGCACATTCCGGCTTCTGCGCCAGATCACACTTGGGCCATCATGCTTATTTGACAATCATGCTATTGGTCACGCTGCTCACGCCCGGCACCTTGCGCGCGACGGCCACGGCCTTGTTGACCGCTGCCTGCGAAGAAACGAAACCGCTCAGCTGGACGTCGCCCTTGAAGGTCTTGACCTTGATTTCAGTGGTTTTGAGATCTGGCTCATTGAAGATCGCGGCCTTGACGCGGGTGGTGATGACCGTGTCGTCCAGCATTTCGCCGGTGCTCGACTGCTTGGAGTTAGAAGCACAGCCGGCCAGCGCCAGCATCAGAACCGACATGAATACGATGGCGAAGCGACGGGTAATGCTGATCATGCTGGTGTTGATCATGGTAAATCTCCTTTGGATGACATTGAACAGGATGCAGAATGGGCACATGCCCGATGAGCGCGGTTCAGAGGGAGCCTGAGCAAATCAAGTTCCGGCGCGGTCATCCGTTTTGGCCTCTCCATCGTTGAAACAAGGAAATTTGCAAAAAACTTGAACGACGGTCAGAAATAGTTCTTCAAACTGCCAGGGAAATTATCGATACCCTCGGGAGTGCCATACCTGGCGAAGAAGCAAGGACGAATATCGGAATCAGTCGAGCTTACTTCGCTTTTAATACAGCTTTACTGGCCGTTCTTACAGGAAAAACCGCTATTTCGATGTATCATTCCGCCCGCATCAGAAAAACAGCATTTGCCGGTTGCCATGAGGCGGGTCAGCCTCTCGCTCATTCCGCTTATCCATCGCGCGCAGGTTGCCAGCATCGGGGCCACCCGGGCGCCCGACGGGTCGCATGCCTCAGCAGACAACCGAAACCAAGACAGACAGCGTGACAAATAACAATACACATCGACAGATTGCAGTCATCGGCGGGGGGCTATCGGGGATCTGCACGGCCTATTTTCTGGCCGCCAAGGGCTTCGAGGTCGCCGTGCTGGAGCGCCGCGCCAATGTCGCGGAAGAGGCGACCTTCGGCAATTCCGGCCTGCTGGCGCCGGGCAGTGCCATGCCGCTGACCCTGCCCGGTCGCTTTGCCACTTTCCGCTGCCGCTTTCAGGATGAACCACGCGTGCTGCTGCGCTCAGGCATAGACATGGCCCGCAACCGGTGGATGCGCGGCACACGCAAGGCTCAGCAGCAAGAATTCGCCGCCAACAAACTGCGCCTGACCCGTCTCTCGGCCTACGGCCAGATGCTGACGCGCCATCTGCAGGAACATCACGCGCTGGAGCACGAAAACAGCGATGGCGTGATCCATCTGTTCCGCCACGCAGCCGACGCCGCGCGCATTCCGCAATTGCTGGAAGCCGCGCAGCAATCCGAACTGAAGCACAAAGCTGTCGACGCCGAAGCCATTCGCCTGCTGGAGCCGGCGTTTGCCTCCGGCGCAGCGCTGGCAGGAGCGATTCACTACCCGCAGGATCAGGCCGGCAATTGCGTGCTGTTCGCCAAGCAGATGCGGCTGGCGGCGCAAGAGCTGGGCGTGGTATTTCATTTCGGTTGCACCGTCAAATCGCTGCAGCCCGAATTCGGCGGCCGTGTGGCGCTGGAAGTCGAGGCGCCGCAATTCGAATCCAGCCGCCTGATGGTGGATGGCGTGGTGGTGGCAGCCGGCTTGCAAAGCGCCAATCTGCTGCGCCCGCTGGGTACGGTCTTGCCGCTGCATGCACTGGAAAGTTATTCCGCGCTGGTGCCGATCAAGAATCCGGACGACGCCCCGAACGCAGCGCTGGTGGATGAAGCCTACAAGGTCGCGATGACGCGTATCGGCAATCGCATCCGTATTTCGGGTTTGCTCGGCTTCGTATCGCCGAGCAAGACGCCGCCGCCCAAGGCGCTGCGCAATCTGCTGAAAATCGCCGGCGATTATTATCCGAACGCCGCCAATTACAATCAGGCGCATTTCTGGAGCAACTCGATGGCGCTGACGCCCAGCGGCATGCCGCTGCTGGGTCCGACTTTGCAAGGCAACGTGTATGTCAACGTCGGTCACGGCGCCAGCGGCTGGGCCGCCAGCGTCGGCTCCTCCGCACTGGTGGCAGAAATGCTGGCCGGCGAAGAACCGGCTTTCGATCCTGAAGGTTTGCTGCTGCAGCATATGCCGGTCGCCAAATAGTCGATCGCGCCGAAATGCTGAAGCTGGTCTTCAGCATTTTTTTTGACCGCCTGCGCCGTTTGCCTGACAGTCGCGGTTCACTTCCCCTCACCCTGTTTGCTTGTTTGTCGGTGATGATTTGCACGCCTGAGTTGCCATCAGCCGGCCATCATTGCTCGGCCACTCAACGGCCGCATGCATCGATATTTTTCATCAAACTCCACATTCCGGACACAGACTTAAACCCGTACAATTTCGTGTCAAATCTAGCTCAAAAGCGGTTTTTCGCAAGTTGCCTTAAAATGAACCGGCACTTCCCTCCCCGGTAAATTCAAACCTTTCTCAGGCATCGACAGCTATGAGCGCGCTCTATTCGGTTGCAGAAATACGGCAGGTGGAAAGCACCGCGCTCGCCGCCCTGCCGCCCTATACCCTGATGCAGCGCGCCGGCGCCGCTTGCGCTGAACAAGCGTTGCAACTGATTCAGAGCTGTGAACAGACACGGCAACGCTTGCCGGTGCTGATTCTTGCGGGCCCCGGCAATAACGGCGGCGATGCACTGGAGGCCGCGCAATTGCTGGCGCAAGCAAGCGTGCCGACCTGGGTGATGCTGCACGCCGACCGCAATAAACAGCCCGAAGATGCCCGGACCGCCTTACAGCGCGCCGAGTCCTCCGGCGTGACTTTCATTGCCGGCGACAGCCTCGCGCATTTACCCGAACAGCGCTGGGGCCTGGTCATGGACGGTCTGTTCGGTATCGGTCTGACGCGGCCGCCGAGCGCCAAAGTACGCGCGCTCATTGAGCATATCAACGGTCTGCGCTGCCCGATTCTCGCCATCGATGTCCCCAGCGGCCTGAATGCCGACAGCGGCAGCATCGTCGGCGGTGCCGATGGCGTGGCGGTGCGCGCCACTCATACCCTGACCTTCATCGGCGACAAGACCGGCCTGCACACCTGCGACGGCAAGGATCACAGTGGCACCGTATTACTGCGCACGCTGGATACCGATGCCGCCGGCATCAAGCCGGCCCAGGCCTTTCTCAACGGTACGGCACAGTTTGCGTCGGCGCTGCGGCCGCGTGCCAGCAATTCGCACAAGGGCAGCTATGGCGACGTCATCGTGGTCGGCGGTGCACGCGGCATGGCCGGCGCCCCGGTGCTGGCGGCGCGTACTGCGGCCTATGGCGGCGCCGGCCGTGTTTATGTGGCCTTCGTCGATGACGGTCCGGCCTACGACAGCGCGCACCCGGAACTGATGTTCCGCGTCGCCGATCGCGTCGAGTTCGCCTCCAGCGCAGCACTGGTAGTCGGCCCCGGCATGGGCACTTCGCGCCATGCACATGACATTCTGGCGCGTGCGCTTGAAAGCGAAAGCAATCTGGTGCTGGATGCCGACGCCCTCAACCTGATCGCGGCCGAGCCGGCGCTACAGCACAAACTGCATCATCGCAGTCCGCCGCATGGTTCCGGTGCGCCACAGAGCGCGATCATCAGCATCATCACGCCGCATCCGCTGGAGGCTGCACGTCTGCTGGATCTCACCACGCAACAGATCCAGGCCGACCGGCCGCATGCGGCGCGTCTGCTGGCGCGGCATTTCAATACCATCGCGGTGCTGAAAGGCGCCGGCACCGTGATCGCTTTTCCCGACGGCGAGATTGTCATCAATCCGAACGGCAATCCAGGCCTGTCGACCGCCGGCACCGGCGATATCTTGTCGGGCCTGTGCGGCGCCTTGCTGGCGCAAGGCTGGTCGACGCGTCATGCGGCCCTGGCCGCGCCCTGGTTGCACGGCGCCGCCGCCGACCAGTTGGTAGAACAGGGACTGGGCCCGGTCGGTTTGACCGCCAGCGAATTCATTCCGGCCATCAGAGCCGTTTTCAATAAAATCATCCGAGACCATGTTCAACGCCCGGCAGCATCGCCCCAGCAACACTGAGAAGAAATCACTCGCTCACCCCATTTTCAGGAAAGCAGCTGCACGTGCTGAACGGTTCGCGCCATGAGCCCCGCGCAGCTGGCGATGAGCGCGGCACACCATCGATCCCAGATCACGCTGGCCGTCGTCTTTCTGATCGGCGGTCTGTGGACTTTGTCGCTGCTGGACACCGCCGGCAAGCTGCTGGCGATGGCCGGTTATCACGTGGTCATGATTGCCTGGATGCGTTACACCATCAACACGCTGTTCATGGCGGTAACGCTGGCGCCGCTGTATCGCCGGCGCAATGGCAAGAGCATCCTGCACTCCAAGCGGCCCGGCCTGCAGATCGCGCGTGCCGTACTGTTGCTGGTGTCGACGCTGCTGTTCTTTTCCGTGATCAAGATCGTGCCGCTGGCGGAAGGCACGGCGATGAATTTCTGCGCGCCGCTGCTGGTGCTGGCGATTTCACCCTGGCTGCTGAAGGAAGCGACGTATGTGTCGCGCTGGGTGGCCGTGCTGGTCGGTTTCACCGGCATGCTGATCGTGATTCGTCCGGGCGGCGATATTCCGCTGCACGGCGTGCTGCTCGGCCTGCTGTCGGCCACCGCCATGGCGCTGATTTCCATCCTCAATCGCAAGGCCAACCAGGCGGACAATCCCATGGTCACACTGTTCTACAGCGGCATCGTAGGCAGCGCGATCAGCACCGTGCTGGTGCCGTTTTTCTGGAGTTCGCACTCACCCTCGCTGACCGAATGGATGATTCTGATCTCCACCGGCATCACCAGTACGGTCGGCCACTTTCTGCAGATCAGCGCCTTCCGCCATGCTGAAGCCTCCGTACTGACGCCCTTCTTCTATGCGCAGATCATCTCCGCCACGACCATGGGCTGGCTGGTGTTCGGCCAGTTTCCGGACGGCTTCACCATGCTGGGCATAGGCATCATCTGCGCCAGCGGCGTGGGCATCGCCTATGTGGAGCATCGCCGCATACATCGCTTTGCCAAAGGCGCCAGGGCTGCGTGAGCCCGATGCTGAGCTGATGTACGACGATAGCAACGCGCAATGAAAAAGACGCCATCGGATGGCGTCTTTTTTATTGACTATGGAAATGCACCCAGATTTAAGCCAGTCGTCCGGCCGCTATCGTGATGGTCTGCTGGCAGCGCGCCGCGATTGATGTGTCATGCGTCACCAGCACCAGCGTCGAGCCGCGCTCCTGATTCAGTTCGAACATCAGGCGGATCACCGCCTCGCCGGTGGCAGCGTCGAGACTGCCGGTCGGCTCGTCGGCGAACAGCAAGGGCGGCTCGGTGACGAAAGCGCGCGCCAGCGCGACACGCTGCTGCTCTCCGCCGGACAGATATTTCGGATAGTGCTTGAGACGGCTGCCGAGTCCGACCCGCTCCAGCATCTTCTGCGCCTTGTCGCGCGCGCCGGCGTCGCCGCGCAACTCCAGCGGCAGCATCACATTTTCGATGGCGCTCAGGTGGCCAAGCAACTGAAAGGACTGAAACACAAATCCCAGCTTGCCCTTGCGCACCGCAGCACGACCATCTTCATCGATCGCGAAGATATCCTCGCCGTCGATCTTGACCGTGCCGTCGCTGGGCGTATCCAGGCCGGCCAGCAAGCCCAGCAAAGTCGATTTGCCGGAACCGGAAGCGCCCACGATGGCCAGCGTGGTGCCGCGCAGCACGGTAAAATCAATGTCATTCAGGATGGTGAGCTGGCCGGATTCGGCCGAGGCGTCAGCGACGCGTTTCGATAAGTGAAGGACTTCAATGGCAGGCACAACGGCAACAGTGGATTCGGGCATGCAGGACAATCGTAAAGGGTTGAAGACGATCACAGGCAGGATCAGCGCAGGGAGGTGGCTGCGGCACTGCATTGCAGGCATCGCGATGATGCTATGCGCAATGAGCGCTTATTCTGCCCCAAAAACCTTGCTCGTGCTCGGCGACAGCCTGTCAGCCGAATATGGGCTGGAACGCGGCCAAGGCTGGAGCATGCTGTTGCAACAGAGGCTCAGGGAAAACAAGATCGATGCCACTGTGGTCAATTCCAGCATCAGCGGCGACACCACCATAGGCGGGAAGAATCGTCTGGCGCCGCTGCTGGCCCGGCACAAGCCTGATGTAGTGATCATTGAACTGGGCAGCAACGATGCCCTGCGCGGCTTGCAGTTGAACGCCACGCGCGACAATCTGAGCGAGATGATCGCCATGTCGCAGAAAGCCAAAGCCCGGGTCTTGCTGGTCGGCATGCAGATCCCGCCCAACTACGGGCCGGATTACACACGGCGCTTCGCTGCGATGTTCAAGGATTTATCGGCACAGACCAAGTCCGGTCTGGTGCCCTTCTTCATGCAAGGTATTGCCGACAAGCTGGAGCTGTTCCAGGCCGACCGGATTCACCCCAACGAACAGGCGCAGCCGATCTTGCTGGATAACGTGTGGCCGCATCTCAAGCCGCTGATCGGCGCGCGCTGAGCGCTGAGCGCACACCGCAGCGCAAGGGCATACAAAAGAAAACCCCGACGGCAAACCGCCGCAAGGCCACACGTAGTGGTCTTGCGGCGGCTGTCTTGAGCTAAGCCTGTCTAGCGAGGATGGAGCTCAGTGGCGCGCGTGCAGTTGCAGAAAGCGCTGCAACAGGCTGGCCGCCTGCGTCGTGTCGCTCACCTGTTCATACAAGGCCATGGCATCGATGCCGCTGCCGCGATAAATCTCGGCGTAGTAACTCAGATGAGCACGCACGAAGTCGGATGAAAATTCAGGATGGAATTGGGTGGAGTAGATGTTCTCGGCATGCTTGAGCATGTGATGCTGATCCATGGGCGAACGCGCCAGCACGATGGCATCCTTGGGCGGCGTCAGCACGACCTGCATGTGCAGCATGTGCGCCGGGAAGCGCATCGGCATCTCTTGCAGCAGACGCTCGCCGCGGCAGCAGTCCAGCATTTCCACATGCATGGTGCCGGCGGCGCGACCGGCCGGGTTGTAGCCTACTTCACCACCGAAGGCGTGGGTCAGCAACTGATGGCCGTAGCAGATGCCGAACATCGGCATGTCTTCGTCCGCAGCCTCGCGCAACCAGTCGGCGGTGCGTTCACTCCAGTCTTCCTTGTCGGTCACCATGGCCGGAGAGCCGGTGATGAACACCGCGCGATACGCTGACGGAGGTTTGAGCGGCTGGCCTTCGCAGACTTTGACGATATCGGTCTGTTCATCTGCCAATCCCGCGGCGCGCTTGATATGGCAGGCGTAAGTGCCATAACTGCTTTTCAGTGTTTCGTTGGGATCGCCGGTTTGGATGATCAGTACAGGAGCGGACATGAAATATTATGTTTGGTTATGCAAACGACAACAAAATGTACGACATAAATACGCGTGCAACTGGCAGGACTGGTGAAACACACGATCTGAAAAACATGAATCCGCGCAAACTGCCCTGCGCTCAGGTCTGCTTGATCCCCGAAGGCCCGATTTCCAGGCCAGATTCAAGCAAACATCATCAGCTGCACAGTCCAACGGCTCATCCCCCGAATCCGATGACAAGCCACTTGTAAATGCTGCGCTGCGTACATGATGAAACAAAAAAGGCCGCTGGAAAAGCGGCCTTTTAATATTTCACTAAATTTTTTACCCAATTATCAACAGATGAGAACTCGTCCGTTGCGCTCAGGCATATTTTTCCGTTGTTCACCTGACAATACTCTGACAAGCGTTTCCTGCGATCAAACTCCGGATGTCATGCGATTACCTGAAGGCAACCCCGTGATCAGACGCCCGCCAGTGAGCGTCCGACCATTCATACATTACTTGGAGGTATCCAGAGCCGGCGCATCGGCTGCGCCCTTGAGCAGCTTGGTCTTGGACTTTTCGCGCAGGAAGGCCAGGTAAGCCAGCGTTTCCTGTTGCGACAGCGCATTGGCGATCTGCTCGCTCTCGGCCTTGCGGCGCGCTGCATCAATGGTCGCCGGCTGGCTGACCTTGGTCACGCGATAGATCTGATAACCCAGGCCCGGCACTTCGACGCCGGCGTAGGCCGGCAGCTTGGCAGTGTCGATCTTCATCACCGACAGGAAAGCCGCCTGATTCCAGCCTTCGGTCTTCACGCGCGAAACCTGCTTCGCATCGCCGAAGCCGCTGCCGTCATCCTTGTCTTTCAAGGCCGCCAGCTTGGCTTCGCCGGCTTTCTTGGCCAAGGCCATTTCTTCTTCCAAGGTCACGCGCTGACGCACCTGATCCTTGACTTCATCAAACGGGCGCTTGCTGACCGGCTTGTACTCGACCACGCGGCCCGCGATCAAGGTATTCGGTGCAACCTGGACTGCTTCGGTATTGTGCTTGGCCTTGATGGCGTCATCGCCGAACAGCGCGCTGAGGAACTTGGCATTGTTGTAAGGTGCAGTCGGCGCTGCCGCAGGATTCGGCACGCGGGTCAGACCGGACACAGTTTCAATCTTCAGCTTCAGCTTGTCAGCCACCGGCTGCAGGCTGTCGCCCTGTTCGTAGACCATGTTGCTGAACTGATCCGACAGCTCGGAATACTTCTTCGACGCCAGTTGCTTCTTGATTTCGCCGGCGATTTCATCCTTGACCGAATCCAGCGGCTTGACGGCTGCCGGCTTGATGCCGGTCACCTGAATGATGTGGTAGCCGAAATCAGACTCCACCGGATTGCTGATCTCGCCTTGCTTCAGGCTGAAAGCCGCATCTTCGAAAGGCTTGACCATCGCGTCCTTGCCGAAGTAACCGAGGTCGCCGCCGTTTTCAGCGGAACCCGGATCCTGCGAGTTGGCCTTGGCCAGCTTGGCGAAATCGCCCGGGGTCTTGCGCAGTTGCGCGACCAAGCCGTCGGCCTTGGTCTTGGCGGCGGCCTTGTCGGCCGCCGATGCGCCCGATTTCACTGCAATCAGGATATGGCTGGCACGGCGCTGTTCGGCGCTGGCATACAACTTCTGGTTCTGCTCGTAATAGGACTTGATGTCGTCGTCGCTGACGCTGGTCTGCGCCGCCACCGCAGCAGCGTTCAGCACCACGTATTCGGCCTTGACCTGCTCCGGCACTTCAAACAGTTTGCCGTTCTTGTCGTAGTAAGCCTTCAGCATGTCGTCGGTGACCTTGACCTGCGACGCGTAGGAAGCGGCCTTGAAGCTCAGTTCCTGCACGGTGCGCTCCTGATCGTTCAGATCGGACAGACGGCCGGAAATGGTCTTCGGTGCAAACGCTGTAGTCTGAATCGCCGCGTTCAGCTGCTGCAGCGCCATTTCGCGGCGCAGACCCGCTTCGTAGCTCTTGGGCGTCATGCCTTGGGCAGCCAGCAGCACACGATACTGTTCGTTATCGAACTTGCCGTCTGGCTTGGTCAGACCGGGGATTTGCAAAATGCTTTGCTGCAATGCCTGATCAGGCACCACCAGCTTATTGGCCGTGACTTCGGCTGCCAACGCGCGTTGTGCAATCAGATTGTCCAGCACGGCGCGCTTGGCTTCCGGCGTATCGAACAATTTGGCATCGAACTGGCTGCCGTATGCCTGGCGCATGCGGTCGAGCTGCTGACGCTGGGCCGCGTCCCATTCTTCCTTGGTGATGGTCTGGCCTGCCACCTTGGCGACGGCGTTGCCGCTATCGGTCAGGCTGCTGTAGCCTTCCAGTCCGAAAAACGCGAACGACGGAAAAATGAACAGCAGCAGCAAGAACTGCATCAGACGCTGGTGGGTACGAATGAATTCAAACATGAATAGCCAATCAAAAAATCGATCCGGTCAATAAATATGCGTACGCGTGCGTCCTGCCGGAAGCGCCGCCCACAGCGGCGCAGATAATAAAAAAGGCGAACTCTCGTTCGCCTGTTCCGGCGGAGCATTCAAGGGATAAAGATGAAAGCTCGGGCGCACCACGTATCAGGTCATGCACGCGCGACATTATACACAGACGCCCCGCGCCGGGCGAATCTGCGAGCCCGTTGGCAGCAGCTGAGCGGGCGACCCATCCAGTGCACGCATGCGACGCGCTTGTACTTGTGGGAATCCGCAGATATCGCCGCAAGGAATCAGCCTGAAATAGCCGCAGCGCCGGCCCGATGAAAAATCTGAAGGCTTGAAGACTTGAAAGGTTCGCGCGCAAGCGCTCAGCACCTTTCCCTAGGGCTCACTCCCCCATCTGCGCCAGCGCAATGCTGCGCAACTGGAAACGGCCGTCGTTGTTGAACAGCCAGCTTTCCGATAATTCGACCCTGCCCTGCTTGAGCAAGGTCGCCGGCGGTTTGGGAAACGGCGCGGTATTGCGCAGACTGCTCATGGCGCTGGTCTCGGCGGCCTTGTCGCGATTGCTGCGCAGGATTTCGCTGCGCACCAGATTGCCGTCGCCATCGACCACGAACTTGATCACGATCACCGACCTCAGCAAGGCTTGCGGCCGTTCCACATACACGCTGGTGAAATTGACCTGGGCGATGCGCTTGGCCAGATCCTGTTTGTAGCCGTCTACCGTGGTCGCGGTCGAGGTGCCATCCGAGGTGGTCTTTTTTTGTTCGATGATTTCCTTGGCCATGGCATCGCGATCGGCCTGCGTGCTCGGCGGCGGACCGCCGCAGGCACTCAGCAATGCGGCCAGCACAAGGCCGCACACTCCGCTTCTCACAATGAAGGCGAAGCTGGGCGGTGAAGCACGCCGGCTGAAAATCAAGGACATGCGCTCTCGCATTGAGTGGAATAGGCCCCTAGCATATTGCGTCCGGCCACCGCAGGCAACGCTTGCCATGCGGACAATATCCGGCCTGATGCAAGCAGCCATGATTATGCTGCAGCAAGCCGCACCACAAATTCGCTGACGAAGACTGGCGCCATCGCCCTAAGCTCTTCGTTTTCCCATCCCGGAAAGCGCACCAAACCGATTCCGCAGTACCGCGCTGCACGCCTTATCCGACGCGACTTTTTCTGCTGCAGCGCAACGCAAAAATGCCTCTTTCCTCGCTGTAAGTTTGTGTAAGTTTCAAGCAAGTCCTGCGTAAGTTTTGAGTCGCACACTGCGCGCATGGACAAATGGGCCGACAGGCCAGCGTACGGGATATGCACGCAGTTTTCGGGGTGCTTGTTGGTAGTCTTGCGTGTAGTTCGTATCCTGCATCGGCGTGCTTTTGCGGTGACCGGAAGATCACGGCCTCGCCCGCGCTCCGTTTGACCATCCTGTTTGGCCATCAATTAAATAGATAAATAAATCAAGGAGACAAGCATGACGACAGCAACAGTCCATCCGACTGCGCGCGCCATCACACCTGAAGAACGGAAAGTCATTTTCGCCTCTTCGCTCGGGACCGTTTTTGAATGGTACGACTTCTATCTGTACGGCTCGCTCGCAGCGATCATTGCCAAGCAATTCTTTGCCGGCACCGATCCCAACACCGCCTTCATCTTTGCCTTGCTGGCGTTCGCGGCAGGCTTCATCGTGCGTCCGTTCGGCGCGCTGGTATTCGGCCGCCTGGGCGATCTGGTCGGACGTAAATATACCTTCCTGGTCACCATCCTGATCATGGGCGCATCGACCTTCATCGTCGGCATTCTGCCCAACTACAACTCGATCGGGATTGCCGCACCGATCATTCTGATCATCTTGCGCATCCTGCAAGGTCTGGCATTGGGCGGCGAGTACGGCGGCGCAGCGACTTACGTTGCAGAGCACGCGCCTGAAGGCCGTCGCGGCGCCTTCACGGCGTGGATCCAGACTACTGCGACGCTGGGTCTGTTCCTGTCGCTGCTGGTGATTCTGGGTGTGCGCACTTCGGTGGGCGAGGCTGCATTTTCCGAATGGGGCTGGCGCATTCCTTTCCTGGTGTCCATCCTGCTGCTGGCCATCTCGGTCTGGATTCGCCTGTCGATGAATGAGTCGCCGGCCTTTCTCAAGATGAAGTCGGAAGGCAAGACCTCCAAGGCGCCGCTGACCGAAGCCTTCGGCCAATGGAAGAATCTGAAGCTGGTGATCCTGGCGCTGATCGGTCTGACCGCCGGCCAGGCTGTGGTGTGGTACACGGGCCAGTTCTACGCCCTGTTCTTCCTGACGCAATCGCTGAAGGTGGATGGCGCTACCGCCAACATCCTGATCGCGCTGGCGCTGCTGCTGGCCACGCCGTTCTTCATCTTCTTCGGCTCGCTGTCGGATCGCATCGGCCGCAAGCCTATCATCCTCGGCGGTTGCCTGATCGCAGCGCTGACCTACTTCCCGATCTTCAGCGGTCTGACGCACTATGCCAATCCGGCGCTGGAAGCCGCACTGCAAAAGGCCCCGGTGGTGGTGACTGCCGATCCTGCCGCCTGCCAGTTCCAGTTCAATCCGACCGGCACCAAGAAATTCACCTCTTCGTGCGATATCGCCAAGGCCAAGCTGTCGGCCGCCTCGGTGAACTATGAAAACGTGGCGGGTGCACCGGGCTCGGTCGCCACCATCAAGATCGGCGACAAGATCATCACCTCCTACGATGCCAACGGTCTGTCGAAAGACGAGGCGGCAGCCAAGGACAAGGCGCTGTCCAAGGAACTGGCTGACGACATCAAGGCGGCCGGTTATCCGACCAAGGCCGATCCTGATCAGATCAACAAGCCTATGGTGCTGTTGCTGCTGTTCATTCTGGTGCTGTACGTGACCATGGTGTACGGCCCGATTGCCGCCGCGCTGGTGGAAATGTTCCCGACCCGCATCCGCTATACCTCGATGTCCATGCCTTACCACATCGGCAACGGCTGGTTCGGCGGTCTGCTGCCAACCACTTCGTTCGCGCTGGTGGCATTCAAGGGCGACATCTACTACGGTCTGTGGTATCCGATCGTGATCGCGCTGGCGACTGTCGTGATCGGTCTGTTCTTCGTCAAGGAAACCGTGCACAACGACATCTATGCGGCAGACTGAACTGACAACAGCATCAAGCAATAAAATGCGATGGCAGAAGGATGCCGCTGACGCGGCAGCATAAGAAATAATCCTTCAATACTTGAGCCGATCAGGACCGGATAACCTGATCGGCTTTTTTTATGTTCAGCGACATCCGGGCAGACTCCTCAGGTCTTCTCGCTCTTGCGCAAGATCAGCTCCAGCAAGCCCTGCGCTGCAATCGAGAGACTTCTTTCCTTGGGCGTGACCACCAGCAGCGGCCGCACCAGCTCGGCCGCATCAAGCGGGATTGCCACCAGATTCGGCAGGCGGAACTGGAACAAGGTCAGCTCCGGCACCACGCTCACGCCGAGGCCGCTTTCGATCAGCCCCGCCACCGTCGCCAGATGTTCCACTTCAAAACCGGTATGGAGCATGCCGCCGGGATAGAGCAAGGCATCCAGATGCTGACGCACGCTGGTTGAACGCGCCAGATGAATCAGCTCGCAGCCGGCCAGCTGCGGCAGCCTGATCACACGCTTGCGCGCCAGTTTGTGATCGCTGCGGCATACCAGATAAAACGGATCGGAGCACAGCGGCTGGGTATCGAACTCCAGCAGATTCGGCCCCGGCGCCGTCAAGGCTATATCCGCCTTGCCCTGACGCAGATAGTCCAGGCAATGGTCGGAAATGGCGTCGAACAATTCCAGCGTCACTCCCGGATACAGAGTGCGATATTCAGCCAGGACCGGCGGCAGCCAGCCCGCCGCCAGCGAGGGCAAAGCGGCAATCGTCACGCGTCCTTTGCGGCGCGCCACGTAGTCGCTCATGTTGGAAAATGCGGATTCGATATCGGCCACCAATTGCCGCGCCACCTCGACGAACAGCTCGCCCTCCGGCGTCAGCGTGACGTTGCGCGTATCGCGCTCGAACAGCCGGGCGCCAGCCGCCGCCTCCAGTTTCTGGATCATCGCGCTGAAGGCCGACTGCGAGACATGGCAGCGTTCGGCGGCGTGGCCGAAATGACGGCAATCGGCCAGATGCAAAAATGCCTGCAGCAGCCGAGCCGAAATATTGCCATGCACCATTCGAATTCTCCTTCTTCTTGTTGTACCGTAAGTCGCACGCCGGATTTTTCTGACGCATGCGCACAGAGCATTATCCTGAAATTCCGTTTAATTGATCCAAAAAATCGACTTTACAACAAAATCGACGCACTCCTACACTCGCACTGCCTGAATGCCGGATAGGCCACTACGCCGTTCCCTTCAGCCCTCGAATAAAAATATTGAATTAAAAATTCCGGAGACACGCATGCTAGCCCTGCTCGGCTTTATCACGATCGTCGTTTTGTTCACGGCCATTCTCACCAAGAAAATGTCACCGCTGGTGGCGCTGATCGCCATTCCCATCATTGCCGCCCTGATCGGCGGCTTCGGCTTGCAGACCTCCAAATTCATCGTCGCCGGCGTCACCGCGATTGCGCCGGTGGCCGGCATGTTCGTGTTTGCGATCCTGTTCTTCGGCATCGTCACCGACGCCGGCATGCTGGATCCCATCATCAGCCGCATCCTGCGCACGGTCGGCAGCCGGCCGACGCGCATCGTGCCGGGCACTGCGCTACTGGCGCTGCTGATCCACCTCGATGGTTCCGGCGCCGTCACCTTTCTGATCACCATCCCGGCCATGCTGCCGCTGTACAACCGGCTCGGCATCGACAAGCGCATCCTCGCCTGCGTCGCCTCGATGGCGGCCGGCGTCAACTTCCTGCCGTGGACCGGCCCCATGATCCGCGCCTCGGCCGCGCTGCATATTCCGGTCAGCGACATCTTCACGCCGCTGATCCCGATACAGCTGGTCGGTCTCGCCTTCGTCTTCATCGCGTCTTATCTGCTGGGCCTGAAGGAAGAACGCCGGCTCGGTCTCGGCAAAGGCTCCAACGTCGGTTTCGTGCAGGAGCATGCGCTGACCGAAGAGCAATTGAAGATCCGCCGCCCGCGCAATTTCTGGGCCAACATCGTGCTGACCGTGTTCGTGCTGGGCGTGATGATCAGCGGCAAGGTCGATCCGGTGGTGATGTTCATGATCGGCGTGGTGCTGGCGCTGATGATCAATTATCCCGACGTCGCCATGCAGCGTGCCCGCGTCGATGCACATGCCAAGGCGGCGCTGCTGATGGCCAGCATCCTGTTCGCCGCCGGCGTGTTCACCGGCATCATGACCAAGTCCGGCATGCTCAGCGCCATGGCCAAGACCGCCGTGGGCTTCATCCCTCCGGAAATGGCCAGCCACATTCCGGTGGTGCTGGGCGTGCTGTCGATGCCGCTGAGCCTGCTGTTCGACCCCGATTCGTTTTACTTCGGCGTCTTGCCGGTGATCGCCGAAGTCAGCCATATGCTGGGCGTGCCGTCGATTCAGGTGGCGCAGGCTGCGCTGCTGGGCCAGATGACCACCGGCTTCCCGGTCAGCCCGCTGACGCCGGCCACTTTCCTGGTCTGCGGCCTGGCCGGCATCGAACTGGCGGATCATCAGAAATACACCATCCCCTTCCTGTTCGGCGCCTCGCTGGTGATGACCATCGCCTGCGTGCTGCTGGGTCTGTTTCCGCTGTTCTGAGCCCTCCGCGCTTGGCCGCAGCATCAACGTTTTAGTCTGGATGTGAGCATGAAGAAAATACGCATAGGCGGCGGCGCCGGTTACTCCGGCGACCGCATAGAACCGGCGGTCGAGCTGGCCGAAAAAGGCGATATCGATTATCTGATTTTCGAATGCCTGGCCGAACGCACCATCGCCATCGGCCAGCAGACGCGGCTGGCCGATCCGCAAGCCGGCTACGATCCGCTGCTGGCCGATCGCATGCACGCTGTACTGAAAATCTGCGCCGACAAAGGCATACGCATCGTCACCAACATGGGCGCCGCCAACCCCGTCGCCGGCGCTGCCAGGATCAGTGCGATTGCGCGCGAACTCGGCCTGACGGGCCTGAAGATCGCCGCCATCACGGGCGACGACGTGCTGCAGATTCTGCAAGACGGCGCATTCAATATTGAAGACAACGGCGCCCCGGTCAGCTCGCTGGGCGACTCGCTGATCTCGGCCAATGCCTATCTCGGCGCTGAACCCATCGTCGCTGCGCTGGCGGCCGGCGCCGATGTCGTCATCACCGGCCGCGTGGCCGACCCCTCGCTGGTGCTGGCGCCGCTGATGCATGAGTTCAGCTGGGCCGCCGACGACTGGGAAAAACTCGGCCAGGGCACACTGGCCGGCCACCTGCTGGAATGCGCCGGGCAGATCACCGGCGGCTACTTCGCCGACCCCGGCGTCAAGGACGTGGCGGGACTGGCGCGCCTCGGCTTCCCCATCGGCGAGATCGGGGCGGACGGCAGCATTGTCATCACCAAGGTCGAGGGCTCAGGCGGCCAGGTCACTGCTGCCACCTGCAAGGAACAATTGCTGTATGAAATTCACGATCCGCGCAGCTATTTCACGCCGGACGTGGTGGCCGATTTCTCGCAAGTCAGCATCATCGAGACCGGGCCGGATCGCGTCGCCGTCAGCGGCGGCTCGGGGCGCGCCCGCACCGGCACGCTGAAAGCCTCGCTCGGTTATCGCGACAGCTTCATCGGCGAAGGCCAGATTTCCTACGCCGGCCCCGGCGCCCAGGCGCGCGCGCAACTGGCGCTGGACATCGTGCGCGAACGCCTGCAACTGACCGGTGTACAAAGCAGCGAACTGCGTTTCGACCTGATCGGCGTCAATTCGATTTGCGGCGAACGCATGTCGGCGGCAGCCGCATCCAGACCATCTGCGGAACCGTATGAAGTGCGCGCCCGCGTCACCGGCCGCACCGCCAGCAAAAAAGAAGCGGTGCGCATCGGCAACGAAGTCGAAACGCTCTACACCTGCGGCCCGGCCGGCGGCGGCGGCGCCAGCAAATCGACGCGCGAAGTGATCGCCATGCTGTCGGCGCTGGTGCCGCGCGAACTGGTGCACGCATCCATCCATTACGAAGAGGTCTGACATGCTGTTACGCGAGATCGCGCATGCCCGCGCCGGCGACAAGGGCGACATTTCCAACATCTCGGTGATTGCCAGAAGGCAGGAAGACTACCCTTTACTGCTGAAGCTGCTCACGCCCGAACGCATCAAAAAGCATTTCGCCGGCGTGGTCGGCGGCGAGGTCGTTCGCTATGAGCTGGCGCAACTCGGCGCACTCAACTTCGTGATGCGCCAGGCCCTGGGCGGCGGCGTCACCCGCTCGCTGGCGCTGGACGCGCATGGCAAGTGTCTGAGTGGAGTGATGCTGGATATGGAGCTGAATGAAGAGTAGTTCCGACTCCAGTACACCGCATAAGGTGACACATTAAAAGTTGCTCACCGGCGAAGCCTGCAAGTACTGGGTACAAGACTTATGCAAGAGCTGGCCAGGCGCCTCATGGCAGACGACTGGCCATCTTCTTTACAGGAAGTTGTGGTGCAAAGGTTTCGGATCCATGCCTGGCTGAATCTTCTGGATACCCTTGGCATGGTTGTCCAGCGCCACGCTGACGTAATGCTGGATCGGCAGTGTGCCCATCATCGTCGGCGCATCGAACGAAGGGGAAGCCAGGTAATTCATGGCGCGCCAATAGCGTTCGGACTTCCAGATGTCCTTGAAGCGCTCTTCAGTAAAGTTGCCGATGTGCAGCTTCGAGTAACGCGCATTGAAGAACATGCCCGATGGCGCAACCAGACCGCTGCCACTGATCTGAAGAAGGAATTGCGGACCATAGAAGCGACTATAAGAGGCCTGGTCGCCATCGCGGATCTTGGACCACTTGACGATGACTTTGGTCTTGTCGTTGCTCATCGATTCGGCCTGCTCCAGCAAACCATACAGCGCTTCATATTGGCTGTAGTCGATGCCCAGCGTACCTTGTTCGTCGTCGGAGCAATGTTTGATCACGGCATAGTCGACACCGAGGTCCAGCCCCAGCTGCGCGAACGGGATGATTTCATCCTTCAAGTCCGGCATCAAGACCATCTGGATACCGAGCGTCACCGACAAGCCGAGACGGCGCTTGAGGTCAACCGCGTACTTGATGTTCTTGATGGCGCGATCGAAGACTTCGGTGTGCTCAGGCCCTTTGTACATGATGCGCGCATAGCTTTCCGGGCGGCCCGCCGCTACCGTAAAGCGTATCCAGGTCATGTGCGGCAAGATCTGGTCGACTTTCTCCGGCCCCCATTCCCAGGCGTTGGTGGCGTTGCCGACATCAATGCCGAGCGACGCCGCATGCTGGATAAATGGTACATAAGCCTTGGACAAGGTACTTTCGCCATCGGACACCAGCGACACGCTGCGTATGCCAATTTCAGCGAAATCGTCCAGCAGATTGAGCGCATGGTTGACCTTGATGCCGCTGCGTGCCTGCGACTCCTGCATCATTGCGTAGCAGAACGAACACATGGCGCCGCAGCCGCGCGTGAGCGACATATCGACACTGACCGGCGCGATGCGCTCGCCCGCTTCCCATGCCTGCACGCGGTCGTAGTGATAAGACAGCTTGTGCGAGTCGAGGATCAGCGCCCCGTCTTTGGTTTGTACGGCGTTGCTCATGACTTCACCTCGATGCCGCGCAGATTTCTCAACGAATTCTTGTCGCCCAGTGATTCACCCCAAACGGTAATGCCCTGGTCAACGGCTTGTTTTAAAAAATCCTCAAAATCCATCAGCAGTGTGCCCCGATCGGATGGGCCCAATGGCATCGCCAGACGCACGATCACCTGGCCGTCGTGCCGGGCGGAGACAACCGTCAACTGTTCTTTGAACACAGGATGCTGCGCTTGTACCGAACGATCGATACCGGAGATGCGCTCGGCATCCGAGAGGGCTGCCCAGTCGCCCGAGGGTGCGGGAGAAATGGCGGTGGCGTGGTGGAAATGCATGGCTGTACCTGTTTCTATCAGTGAAAACTCAGTTAAAACGGTCCCGAAAAATCGCGGTTGGGCACATCGTGCGGCCCGTTTCTTTGCATCGCGCTGCGTAATTTTTCCTGCACATCGGCGGACAAAGTCTTGCCCAGCGACTTCAAAACGGCATCTGCGATGGTCTGTGGCGTCGGATAGTAATGCTCCGTCATCGACGGCGCCGACGGTGTCGGAAAGTCGGGTGAGCAGACGCGCATCGGCGCCGCTTTCAAGATACTGAACGCCTGTTCCGTGACTTCGCTGATCAGCTCGCCGGCAATGCTGCCGGTCTTGTAGGCGGTATCCGCGACAACCAGACGACCGGTCTTGCGCACTGAGGCAAGTACGGCGTCCACATCGAGCGGACGGATGGAGCGCATGTCCACCACTTCAGCGCTCACACCGGCAATCGCGAGCAAGGCGCGCGCCGCGATCAATGCTTCGAAGCTCATGTACGAGAAGGCCGCTATGGTGACGTCGGCACCGTCATGGATGATTTTCGCCTTGTCCAGCGGCACACGGTAGTACTCCTGCGGCACCTCATCTTTTACGTGATGCAGCCAGCGATGTTCGATGAAGATGACGGGACTGTTGTCCTCGATCGAGGCAATCATCATGCCCTTGGCATCATAGGCAGTAGTCGGCATTACCACGCGGATGCCGGGGATCTGCGCGAACATCGCCTGCAAACTCTGCGAGTGCTGTGGCCCCTGCCCCCAGCCGCGGCCGACGATCATGCGCACCACCAGCGGGACGCTGGCTTTGCCATTGAACATGTAGTGCCACTTGGCGGCGTTGTTGACGAGCTGGTCCATCGACAACAGGGCGAAATCGACGCGTTGATGAATCATGACCGGGCGCATGCCGGCGATGGCGGCGCCGATACAGGCTCCGGTCAAGCCATTTTCCGCCAGCGGCATATCGAAAATGCGTTGCGGACCATACTTCTCGCGCAGTCCTGCGGTCGAAGTAAAAATTGCTTTTGGATCAGGCACGCCCTCGCCGATGACGATCACGCGTTCATCGCGCGCCATGGTCTGATCCAGCGCCTCACGGATCGCTTCGACGTAACTCAGTTGGCGGCCATGGGTCTCAGGCGTAGACATGGGACCTCGCATCTTCCAGCGTCGGCTTGCGCGCCGCCAAGGCGGTCGCGAAAGCCTGTTCGATTTCGCGCGCGATGACCACCTCCATCTCGGCGAAGTCGGCGGCGCTGGCGCCATGGTCGCGCAGCAAAACAGCCTTATAGCGTTCGATAGGGCAATCCTGCTTGCCTGCGGCGATTTCATCGGCCGAGCGATAGTTCAAATGGTCGTCAAAGTCGGGACCACAATGCTCACGCCAGCGATAGGCATTGAACTCAAGAAACCATGGCCCCTGCCCCTGGCGCAGATCGGCGACCGCCTTGCGTGTCATCTCGAGAACGTTTTGCACATCGTTGCCGTCGCCTTGCGCAGCCGCCATGCCGTGCGCTGCAGCGACGCGATAAATCGGTCGCTCGGGCTGGCGTTCATTGCGACGCGTGTAGACGGAAAAGTCATTGTTTTCGCACACGAACAAAATCGGCAGGCGATGCAAGGCGGCAAAATTCAATGACTCATGTACCACGCCTTCTTCAAAGCAGCCGTCGCCCAGGAACAGCACCGTGATGGTGTCTTTCTTTTGCAGCGACGTCGCCCACGCAGACCCGACCGCCAGCGGTACGGTGCCGCCCACAATCGGTGTCGACCCCATAAAGCCCACATCCATGTCGATCAGATGCATCGATCCACCACGGCCGCCGCAGCAACCGGTTTCACGACCGTAAAGTTCCGCGATCATGGCGGTCAGGTTACCGCCCTTGGCCAGATAATGGCCGTGCGCACGGTGATTGCCGTACATCTTGTCGCTCGGTTCAAGGGCGGCAACCACGCCGGTTGCGATGGCTTCCTGTCCAATGCACAGGTGCATAGGACAGCGCATCTCCTGCTCTGCATAACGATTGGCCAGCGTTTCTTCTATGCGCCGGATTCTCAGCATCGCTTGCAGCAACTCTTTTGGATTACTTTGTTTCATTTCTTGTTGTCTGCCTATTTGAGCAAGGTGGAGACGTATTTCTTCAAACCCACGGAGTCGATCGGCTCGCGGTTGCAAACAATCTGCACATCCATCGCTGCAGCCACGCTGCCGACGAAATTGGCGACATCGCAATCAAGTCCGCCCGCCAGACACAGGGCTGACAGCGACAGAAACGCGTCACCCGCGCCGATACGGTCGATCACGCGCGACGACAGCGCCGGCACGCGGGTAAAGTTGTTGTCCTTGACGTCGAACAGCACCACGCCCTTGGTCCCGCGTGTGACGGCAAAGTATTTGGCGCCGAGCTTGGCAGCGACGCCGGAGCAGACATCTTCCAGTGTGCCGTGACGATCGTGGGCTGCCAGGCGCATTTCCGGTTCGTTGAGCGAAACGAAATCGGCACGCGAATAACGATCGATCACATGGAAGCCGCGATTGCCGCTGTTGATCTGGGTGTTAACCGCCAGATAGGGGGCCTTTTCGGACAAGACCTTGACCATCTTGTCATTGATGAAGCCGTTTCCGAAATCTGCCACGATCACGACGTCGTATTCGGACAGATGGGCATTGAGCCAATCCAGCACCATTTCGCCGCCGTCGACGAAAGACGGGGACTCCTGGAAGAAATAGACTTCAAAAAACTTGGCAAGGTCGCCGTCGACAAAGCGGCGTTTGGTCACCGTCGGCGCACCCGCAAAATAAGTAAAGACCGGCTCGACATTGCTCTTGAGTTTGCCGCGGATAAATTCTTCGTGGCTGTCATATTCGCCAAGCGCACTCAGCAAGGTCACGTTCTTGACGAACTGCGACACGTGATTGGCGACCGCCAGCGAACCGCCGGCAAATTGCTCTTCGCTCTTGTGCTGCACGGCTAGCACATTGCCCTTGCCGGTCTGGCCGAGCGGCGAAACGTAATGATATTGGTCGATGATGGCGTCGCCCACCACCAGCACTTTCAGATCTGCCAGCGAGTCGATCAGCGCATGGATTTTCTTGTCGCTCCACTGGCGGCTGAAGCCTTCCAGGAAAGCGCGTGTTTCAGGAGGGAACACACCGAAATGTTCGTTCAGCAGGCTGCTGGAACTGAAGGTGATTTCATCGGTGTAGAAGATTTCACCGCCGTGCCGCTCAACCGCTTCTTTCTCGCGTGCGATATTGCCGGTGACGTCGCCGGCATGATCCCGATATTCACTGCCTTTGACATACACAGCCGGCTGCAGGCGATCCAGCAGATCGACCGCCGTCAAGGCGTAATTGATGGCGACATGGCTGACGCATTCCAGCGCGGCCAGGTTTTCAGCACGCATATGCTCGCCGAAAACCGGACGTCCCGGCCCTTTGTTGACAAACTCATCGGCCGTCACAGTCACGATCAGCACATCGCCTTCCTTGGCGGCACGTTGCAAATAGCGAATATGGCCGGTGTGCATCAGATCGAAAGTGCCATGGCACAGGACGACACGTTTTCCTTCGGCACGCAGGCCTTGTGTCACCAAGGCTAATTCATTGACAGAAAGCACTTTAGAAACGGCCATCGTCCTAGCCTCTTAATTTTTCGTTGAAACGATCTGCAATGTTATGCAGTACAAATTGATGTCCGATTTCGACAAAGCCGTAGTCGTGCGAGTCGAGCCAGAAATTGAGATCACCCATTGCACGCAGCGGGTTGGCGCGTGCGAACCCGCTCAAGGTGACAACGTGCGCCCCCTTGTCCTTGCCGACATTCACCGCATTGCGGATGTTCATGGAGTTGCCCGAGCTGCTGATGGCAATCAGCATGTCTTCAGGCTCGAGCATCTGCCCAAGCATGCGGGCGAAAGCATTTTCGTAGCCGAGGTCGTTTGCCATACAGGTAAGCAAAGAACTCTCGTGCAGCGTGGTGGCGCGTAGCTGGGCCACATTGAAAAAGTCGGTCACTGCATGTGCCGCGACAGCTGCGCTGCCGCCGTTGCCGACGATGTAGACGTTACGCCTGTTGTCGCGGATGGCGGAAAGTTTTCCGCACAGCGCGTCAATGCCATTTTCAAGAGCGATGCTGCGGCCTTCACCATCGTTCAATTCCGAACGCGCAATAACATCGCCAAACATCCGGACACGGGAAAGTAGCGTCAAAGCCATCTTATTTTCCTTCGTTGCCGAGATATTGAAACCACACCTTGGTCGCCTTATCGATACTCGCAGGATCCCATACCGGGGCATCTTTCCAGTCGTTGACGCTGGCCATCATTGTGGCCACGCCTTCTTCAAAGCTGACCTTGGCGCGCCATCCGAGCAGGCGCTCGATCTTGCCGGTATCGGCAAATGTGCAGTCGGGTTCACCCGGACGCTTGGGAATGTACTCAACAGCGCCGCCGAGCAATTCGACCAGGCGATTGACGCTGTAGTGATTGCCGCTGCCCACATTCATCGCTTCACCGCTGATGTCTGACGATGCTGCGCTCAAAAATGCGCGTGCTACATCGGTGACATAAGTAAAGTCGCGCGTCTGCTTGCCGTCGCCGACCACCGTCAGCGGGCGACCCTTGAGGATCTGTGCGAGAAACACGCCGAACACGGCGCCATATGCCCCGCTGGTGCGCGAACGCGTGCCGTAGACATTGAACAGGCGCAGCGACACCGTCGGCAGCTTGTAGACCTGTGCCCATTGCAACACCAACTCTTCCCCCATGTACTTGGTCAGCGCATAGGGATATTGCGGACGGATAGGCGCGCTTTCTGCGGTTGGATAGATATCTGGAATGCCGTAACTCGACGATGATGCCGCATAGACCAGACGCTTGACCTGATTGGAGCGCGCGCATTCGAGCACATTGAAGGTGCCCGTGACGTTGGTGCTGTAGTACTCGCCCGGCATGTCAATCGACGGCACGATATCCGCCAGGCCTGCCAGATGGAATACCCAATCGACACCCTTGAATGCAGGCGCAAGCGCAGCAGCGTCGCGGATATCGGCCTGCACGAAAGAAAAACGCGGATTGCCGGCCAAAGCTTCCAGATTCTTCAAGCGACCGGACGCCAGGTTATCGAGAGCAAGGACCTCATGACCTTCTGCAATCAGCAATGCACTGAGGTGACTACCAATAAATCCGGCGCCGCCGGTAACTAAACATTTCATATCGATGTAATCAGGCTCTGTTCAGATCAAAAATTGGGAAACGAACTCAGATGAAATTAACGTGTTCGACCAGACCTTCCTTGAGCTTGAACAAGTAACGGTTGACCTCATCCATGCGGCAATTGACACGGCATTGCTTGATATCGAGTTCGGAACGGATGTAGCGGAAATTCTCTTCGCGCTTCTTGCCTTCCCAAATCGCCTGGAACGACTCTTCATTGATATTGCCGTACATGAATTTTTTATCCAGCAGATAGGCGCTGCAACCGTAGACCTCACCGTCGGCCATCACATAGGCCCAGAAAAATGGCGTTGCATTGCATTTGGTGTAGCGGCTTTCCACTTGCGTCGACTTGATCATGGTGTTCTCACGGAACACCACCTGGAACTTGTCGTTGCTCAGCGCGCGCAGTTTTTCCGCCTGCTTGAGCGACTGGTTGTAGTTGATGTCCTGATATACGCGGGTTTCGCTGAACATGTGCTGCGAATACGGCTTGACGACCAGATAATCGAGGCCGATTTCATCGCGGCAAATCAGTGCCAGCCTTTCCATTTCGTGCGCGTTCTCGGGCAGCAGCAAGGACTGCGCGCCGATCACGCATTTCAGATCATGGGCTTTCTTGTGGGCAACTGCACGTTGCAGATTTCCGATCACGCGAGCGAAATCCTTTTCCTTGGTGCGGTGCACCTTGGCATAGGTCTCGGCAGTACCGGCATTGAGCGAGACCTTGATCCACGAAGTCAACGGCAACGAGCGCGCAATGAAGTCGTCGTTCAGCACGGTGGCGTTGGTCGTAAAGGACACATCGATGCCGGCATCCTTGGTCGCCTTCACCATCTCGTTGATCTTCTTGTGCAGCAAAGGCTCGCCTTCGCCGGCGTACATGATGCTTTTGACACCCAGGCGGCCCATCTCGGCCAGACGCTCCGAAAACAGGTCGACGTTGAGCATGTTGCTCTTGTAGCCAATATAGTCAACCGCGCAGAACGTGCAGCGATGATTGCAGGCGCCGACCGGAGATACCTCAACGTAAATGGGGTAAACCGACTTGGCCTTATCCCAGCGGTCGCCTGCGTCCAGGAATTGTGCTACCCGTTGCGGGTGATAGACAAGTTTGTGGCTATCAATTGCGTACTTATCCATGTTGTCCTTCTACCATTTATCTGCGTATCAGCGGCCCGTTCGATGCAAACAAGCCTAATGATATGTATACGGTTCAGAATCAGAAAACTGGAATCTTTCAAGCGCAGCGCGCCGATTTCCGATTCAGCTGAGCCGTTTGTGCGCTACATGTTGTTCATCAGCGTGTCGGCAGCCAGTATCACCGGTTTATATATCTGCTGAAAATTATCGGATTGCTTGGCCTGCTCCGTCACTCCCGAGAATTTCGCGTAAAACAAATTCTTGACCGCGTTGCGAAAGGTATCTGAGTCCTTGATTCGCTTGCGCAGCGTGTAGTCCGACAGATGTCGCAACAGCAGGAGCGCCATTTCAAAGGTGGCCCTTCCGGTATGGACATAAATTTCGTCTGAAGAAAGCTGGGAAGCCACTTTACGGAAACAACCGCAATATTCGTCGAGGAAATGAAATTTCTCCGGATGCATGGCAGCCATTTCGATCAGCACGTTCCAGTCGTGTCCGCGAAACTCTCCCAGCCCATCAACCGAGACCTTTTTATTTAACGAAAGATCGTAGGGAATGGCGTTTACACCGTGCTTCGGCAAAAATTCCTTGCGGAAAATGGTCGTACATAAAAAGGCGTAGTGATCGAATCCAAGCAAGGCACGGAAATCGTCGGCACCTTCCGCAAATCTGGCCCGCCATCCTGGATGCTGCAGTTCGGTAATCTGTTCTCCGTCCTGGATCGTGTATTTCCCGAAACCGACATAAGAATCGCGCTCGAGCATTTCTCCGAACAAACGCCCCATTTGTTCCGGGTAGAAGAAATCATCGCTGGACATGAACATGACGTAAGGCGTTTCGACGTATGGGTACATCGTCATGGATGAGGCAATCGCTCCGATGCTGGCCTTGTTTTCAAATACCCGGATACGCGGATTGCCTGCATGTCTGGCAAGGATGGCCGCCGTATCGTCGGTAGACGCATCATTGCAGATCAGCAATTGCCATACGGGCGAGCCTTCGGCGAAAAGCACATTGGAAATGAGGTTTTCGAGATAAATGCCGTGATTCTTGGTCGGGATGAGCGCAGTCAGCATGGATAGTGTTCAGATCAATATCAGAGAAGTTCTTGAGGCAAATCGAAACCCAGGGTTCTGAGCATCTCTTTTCGTTTGGCTTTTACTTCAGGATCGTCGATCGGCCATTTACGGTAAATGGAGAGGAAGTCCAGCGCCAGCGAGCCGTTCGATTTGGCGTCGTTGTTACGGCTCTCGCCGGCGTTGATGTGCACCACAGGTCCCGACATATCGAGAAAATTGAATTCGTATTGCTGCACCAGCGAAACCAGATAGTCCCAATCCTCATGGCTGTTCAGATTGGCATCGAAATGATGCCGCTTGGCAATTGAAGAAGACATCACAATTGTATTGTTCGGGATGAAGTTGCTGATCAGCAAGCTGGCAATGTCGGTAGCGCTGGTGTCGATCTCCGTCGACGACAGCGTTTGCATTCCCTCGGCCGAGCGCAACTCGCGCAGCTGCGTGTAGCTGACGTAATTGATGGCGTCGCCCATGAAGCGATTGCTATCGGCAATGTTTTGCAGGAAATCGCTCTGAAAGCTGTCGTCGTCGTCCAGAAATAGAACGTAGCGTCCTTTGGCGTGATGGACGCAGGCATTGCGCGTCTCCGCCGGCCCTTTTGTATGCGGCAGGACCAGAAAGATATCGTGCTCACGCAGGTAGGTGGCTGCAGCGGCCTTGGTCTCAACACTGCCTTCATCCGTCACCAGGACGATTTCAAAATCGGTGCAGGTCTGGGCCAGCAACGAGTTCAACGCACGCGCAAGAAGCTGCGGCCTGCGGTGTGTCGTCACAACGATAGAAAACAAGGGTGCTACTTTCATGTTCAGCTGGAATCCATGTATCGGCGGTCATCCCCCCCGGTGCCATCGTCGACGGTGAAAATGCATGATGTCTGCCAGGTTTGTACTCAGTTCTACAGCAAACCGGCCCATATATATTGAAAGAGAGGTTCGGCCGCGTTGCCGCCGGCAAGAAATACGCCGACACTAAGCTATGTTGCCGCAATCTTAATTCGGTCGAAGGTGCTGCAAAGTGGCGGTAACAGGTCAAATCCGGTACCTGATCTTCTTTTGCCTGAATTTTAGTCACCAATTACCCGAAAATTTCGCAAAACCGAACAAGATATCTGCGCCTGGCCTCTGAGATTTGACAAAGGCATGCCGTAAAAAAAGCGCCCCATCCCGATTGCATGCTCATTGGCAGTCTGCACTGCCATATCCCATGAATGACATCGCGTCGCAGGCATCGTCCGGCCGGCCCCTCTGCTCGCCGATACGGGACCGGCAACTCGATTCCCGCTGTCCAAAACCTGCAAGATTTGGTATCGTCGCGCGATTGATGAATTTCAGGCCTATTTTGTTATGACTAAGACAACCCGCCTCGGCACCCCGCTCTCTCCTTCCGCCACCAAAGTGATGCTGCTCGGCTCCGGCGAGCTCGGCAAGGAAGTGATCATCGCTCTGCAGCGTCTGGGGGTGGAAGTGATTGCGGTGGATCGCTATGAAAATGCCCCCGGCCATCAGGTCGCGCATCGTTCGTATGTCATCAACATGACCGACGGCGCGGCGCTGGCTGCACTGATCGAAAAAGAGCAGCCGCATCTGGTGGTGCCCGAGATCGAGGCGATTGCCACCGAGACGCTGGTCGAGCTGGAAAAGGCAGGCAAGGTCAATGTGATTCCAACCGCACGCGCCGCCTGGCTGACCATGAACCGCGAAGGCATCCGCCGTCTGGCCGGCGAAACGCTGAGCCTGGCGACTTCGCCTTACCGCTTCGCCGACAGCCTCGACGAACTGAAGGCCGCGATCCAGCAGATCGGTTATCCCTGCGTGATCAAGCCGGTAATGTCTTCGTCCGGCAAAGGCCAGTCCAAGATCGACGGCCCGGATGAAATCGAAGGCGCGTGGAATTATGCCGCCGCCGGCGGCCGTGTCGATGCCGGTCGGGTGATCGTCGAAGGCTTCATCGATTTCGATTATGAAATCACGCTGCTGACCGTGCGCTCGCTGAACGAAAACGGCGACACCATCACCAGCTTCTGCGACCCCATCGGTCACGTGCAGGTCAAGGGCGATTACGTCGAATCCTGGCAGCCGCATCCCATGCCGTCAGGCGCGCTGGACAAGGCGCGCGACATCGCACGCAAGGTCACTGAAAACCTCGGCGGTCTGGGCCTGTTCGGGGTTGAACTGTTCGTCAAGGGCGACATGGTCTGGTTCTCCGAAGTCAGCCCGCGTCCGCACGACACCGGCATGGTGACCATGGTCAGCCAGGTTCAGAGCGAGTTCGAACTGCACGCCAAGGCCATCCTCGGTCTGCCGGTCAACACCGCGCTGAGAACGCCGGGTGCATCCGCCGTGATCTATGGCCAGCATGATGCGCGCGCCATCGCCTTCGACGGCGTGGCCGAAGCGCTGCGTATCCCGGGCGTGGATATTCGTCTGTTCGGCAAGCCTGAGTCCTTCCAGCGCCGCCGCATGGGCGTGGCGCTGGCAGCGGCTGAAGACATCGAATCGGCACGCATCCGCGCCAAGCAGGCGGCGGCAAAAGTGAAGCCGGTGATTCCGGGCTGATTCCGGACTGATTCCCGCCGCTCCAGGCAGGGATTCACCGACGCACTGAAGAAAGGCCGCCCGCGCGGCCTTTTTTGCGTCCTCTGCTTTTGCACTATCGACGACAGACGACGATGGCGCCGGAATGCCTCACGACCAGCCATTCGCAGCGCTCGGTATAATCGTCGCTTCATTGCCTTTGTTTCATCAGTTTTCATTCAGATCTTATCCGCCCTTCGTTCCCCCATCCGTTCAACGTCAAAAGATTAAAACGATCATGAAATTCGATGTCGCCATCATCGGCAGCGGCCTGGCAGGTCTGTCGGTTGCTCTTCACCTCGCACACACACAGAAGGTCGTCATCGTCTCCAAGGGCGAACTGCTGGACGGCGCCAGCAACTGGGCGCAAGGCGGCATCGCGGCGGTGCTGGATTCGGGCGACAGCCATGATCAGCACATCTCCGACACCCTGATCGCCGGCGCCGGTCTGTGCGATGAAGCTGCGACCCGCTTCATCGTCGAACACGGCCGCGAAGCGATTGAATGGCTGATCGAACAAGGCGTGCCTTTCACGCGCGACGATCAGGCCGAACTCGGCTATCACCTGACGCGTGAAGGCGGCCACAGCCAGCGCCGCATCATCCACGCCGCCGATGCCACCGGACATGCGGTGCAGGTGACGCTCGAACAGCAGGTGCGCGCGCATCCCAACATCACGCTGCTGGAACATCACTGCGCCATCGACGTCATCAGCAGCAAGAAGCTGGACGCCGGCAGCGAACCGCGCTGCCTCGGCGTATATGTGCAAGACATCAAGGCAGACAAGGTGCTCACCATCGCTGCGCAGCACACCGTGCTGGCCACCGGCGGCGCCGGCAAGGTGTATCTCTACACCTCCAATCCGGACTCGGCGACCGGCGACGGCATCGCCATGGCCTGGCGCGCCGGCTGCCGCGTTGCCAATATGGAATTCATCCAGTTCCACCCGACCTGCATGTATCACCCTTACGCCAAGTCATTTCTGATCAGCGAAGCGCTGCGCGGCGAAGGTGCGCTGCTGAAGCTGCCGCAATCGGCCGGCGCCGCCGCCGGCAAGCGCTTCATGCCGGAACATGACGAGCGCGCCGAACTGGCGCCGCGCGACATCGTGGCGCGCAGCATCGATTTTGAAATGAAGAAGCGCGGACTGGATCACGTCGATCTCGACATCAGCCATCAGCCGCCGGAATTCATCAAGGAACATTTCCCGACCATTCAGGCACGCTGCCTGGAATTCGGCATCGACATCACCAGGCAGCCGATCCCGGTGGTGCCTGCCGCGCACTACACCTGCGGCGGCGTGGTGACCGACATGGCCGGCCGCACCGACCTGCCCGGCCTGTATGCGGTCGGGGAAACCGCATACACCGGCCTGCACGGCGCCAATCGTCTGGCCAGCAATTCGCTGCTGGAATGCCTGGTACTGGGCCGCGCCGCAGCGCGCGATATCGAGCAGCAGGCGATACAGGAGCAAGCCGATCTGCCCGACTGGGATGAAAGCCGCGTCAGCGACGCCGACGAAGAAGTGGTGATCGCGCATAACTGGGATGAATTGCGGCGCTTCATGTGGAATTACGTCAGCATCGTGCGCACCGACAAGCGCCTGCAGCGCGCCCAGCATCGCATCCGCCTGCTGAAGGAAGAAATCGATGAGTACTATGCCAACTTCCGCATCACGCGCGATCTGCTGGAGCTGCGCAATCTGGTCGATGTGGCTTCGCTGATCGTCAACAGTGCGCTGGAGCGCAAGGAAAGCCGCGGCCTGCATTTCAGCCGCGATTATCCGCAGACCCTGCCGCGCGCCACGCCTACCGTTCTGGCCGGGCAATAGCCGGGCGCAGCGGCAGCCTTCACCGGCCGCAGTTCTGAACCGATGGGCAAGGCGGCCGGTCGAACCTGTTTCAGCGATGCTGCGCCCCTTGCAGCGCAGCATCGAATCCGCTTGCAGGCCGGCGCTTACGGCGGTTAGGATTTTTGCAGACCGTTTACGGCATGCGCAGGCATGTGCAATTTTCAATGTGCAGACAGAGGCCATCATGAGCATCACTCGTATCAACAGTTTCCATGCCCGTGAACGACGCAGCGCAGAACTCAAGGACTTTCTGATGGATATCCTGCCCGATATCCGCGCCTCGGCAGGCTGCCTGTCCTGCGAACTGCTGCAAGACCACGCCGACCCGACCCGCATCGTGATCCTGGAAGTCTGGGATAGCGTCGAAGCGCACCGTGCATCGCTGCGCCAGGTACCGCCGGAAAGCATACGTCACGCCAAGGAGTTTCTGGCCGAGCCGCCGGTCGGCGCGTATTACTCCTGAGCCTGCGAAAACGCTTGCGCCGCAGGTCGCTCAAGCCTGAATGCTTGCCCGCAGCCGTACAGTTTTCCTTGCCGGCCCACTCCCCAAACCCTCTCCCGCTCCGAATCAGGCCGCCGGCCATTGCGCTGCAACAGCCGCACTGGTTTAATATGCGTCGTCCGTCCGCAAGTCATGCCGGCCGGAAAAATCACAAGAAAATTAACGACATGAGCGCCGCCTGTGGCGAGCGCTCGCTCAACTCAGGGCGCCTGCCGTGCATCCGTTTTCATTCGTCATTCCCGTCCGCCAAGCTTGCCTTTCACTGCTGGCGCTGACCGTCATCGTTCCGGCGCTGGCATCAGCGCAAAGCCTCATTGCGGCTGATGCCTCAACGGCGAACGCTCCAGCCACGCGGCTGCTGATACAACAACCGCTGGCAGCGGGTTCCATCACTGCGGCTACCGGCAGCGCCGTCACGACGACTGTGCCGGCCTCGACTTCGGCGATACCACATCGGCCGCGCATAGGCCTGGTGCTGTCGGGCGGCGGCGCGCGCGGTTATGCGCATCTGGGCGTGCTGCAATATCTGGAAAAACTGCATGTGCCGGTCGATTACATCGCCGCCACCAGCATGGGCGCGCTGATCGGCGGCCTGTATGCCACCGGCATCTCGGCCGAGGATCTCGAGCGTCGGCTGTCGCAGACCAATCTGAGCGATATCGCCTTTGACCGCAACGAACGTTCGCGCCTGCCGCAATCACAGCGCGAAGACGATTTTCAATATCCGATCTCGATTGCCGCCGGCTACGACGAGGGCAAACTCAAGCTGGCTTCCGGTCTGGTACAGGGCAATAACCTGCTGGCGCTGCTGCAGAACTGGACCACGCAACTGCCGGCCAACATCGACTTCGGCAAGTTGCCGATTCCGTTCCGTGCGATTGCCACCGATCTCAGCAAGGGCACGGAAGTGGTGCTCGACAAGGGCTCTCTGCCGCGCGCCATGCGCGCCAGCATGGCCGTGCCGGGCCTGTTTGCCCCCTTCAGAATCGGCGACACCGTGCTGGTCGACGGCGGTCTAGTCAGCAATCTGCCGGTGCAGGATGCACGCGAGATGGGCGCCGACATCATCATCGCAGTCAACATCGCCACCCCGCTGCAGGATGCATCGGCACTGCAATCGCCGACCGCCGTGGCACAGCAGATGGTGGGCATCCTGATCCAGCAGAACGTGAAGGCGCAGAAGGCGCTGCTGAACGGCAAGGATGTCTTGATCGAACCGGATCTGAGCGGCATGTCCTTCACCGACTTTGCGCGCGGCAAGGATGGCGTCAATGCCGGCTGGGAAGCGGCGCAGCAGCAGAATGCGCGACTGACCCAGCTGTCGCTCGCGCCGGAGCAATGGCAGGCCTATCTGGCCGCCCGCAATGGCGGGGGCAGCAGCGGCAGCAATATCGCGCTGGCGCAGAACACGCGCATCGACGCCATCGAGATCAAGACCAGCGGCCGCATTCCGCCGTCCTTTGTGCGCAGCCGCTTGCAGGTAAAGGAAGGCGAGGTCTACGACGGCCATGCCATCAATCAGCAGTTGTCGCAGCTTTCCACCAACGGCGACTTCAACACCGTGACGCAGGAGATGGTGCGGCGGGATGGGCGCAATGTGCTGGTGGTGGATGCCGAAGAAAAATCCTGGGGCCCGCAATATCTGTTGTTCGGCCTCGGTGTTTCCAACAACTTCAACGGCCGCGGCGGCTTCAATCTGCAGATCGGCCACCGCTATCCCTGGATCAATCAGAGCGGACTCGAATGGCGCAACGATCTGGTGCTGGGCAACCAGCGCGCCAGTCTGCAAAGCGAATTGCGGCAGCCGGTGTTCGGCAATTCCGGCATGTATGTGGCGCCCTATGTTGAAATCAGCCGGCGCTATTTCGACTTTTATCCCGACGGCAGCGACGCCAAGGCCACGCCGCTGACGCAATATCGCATCGACTCCGCCATCGGCGGCGTCGATCTGGGTCTGCCGCTGGCGCGCCTGGGCGAATTGCGGCTGGGCGTGAATTATCAGCACATCAAATACACTCCGGCTTACAACCTCACCAGCGGCTCGGTCTCGCTCTACGATGCGGCGCAGACCACGCAACCGGTGGCGCGGCTGCGGCTGACGCTGGACCAGCTCGACGATCCGCTGTTCCCGCGCAAGGGTTACTACGTCTACGCCGAAGCCAATCGCGGACTGGGACAGGACGACAATCGCTACAGCGATATCCAGGCCGAAACGCTGTGGGCCTTCAGCCACGGCCGCAATACCCTGAATCTGGCATTGCAAGCGGCCACCAGCCTGTCAGCCAACAATGCCGGCCTGGGCTTTTCCCTGGGTGGATTTCAGCACTTGTCGGCCTACGCAACGGATCAGTTCTACGGCAACTATCTGCTGTACGGCCGTGTCACCTATCTGCGCGACTTGAATGAATACAGCTTGCCGGGCCTGCGTAATCCGGTGCTCGGCACCAGTCTGGAAGCCGGTAACGTCTGGCAGAACCGCAGCGCCTTCGGCGATGGGCCGTACAAAAAGAGCATCAGCGTATTCGTCGGCGGCGGCAGCGCCATCGGCCCGCTCTACCTGGGCGTGGCGCTGGGCCAGCAAGGCGTCTGGAATCTCTACCTGCAGCTGGGGCGGGTGTTTTAGCGGGTGCCGGATGTATATGGGTATGCGAAACTCACAGAACCACAACACGCTCACAAATTCGCTGGCCCATCATTCTCGGGAACACAGACCATGAAAACCGCAGTATTCAGCACCCGGCGCTACGACCAGACCTTGCTCTCGCGCGCCAACAGCGACGGTGCGCACGAACTGCTGTTTCTGCAAGACCGCCTCAGCCTGTCCACCGCCCCGCTGGCTGCAGGCTGCGAGGCCGTATGCATCTTCGTCAATGACGATGCCAACGCCGAGGTACTCGCGCAACTGGCCCGTCAGGGCACGCGGCTGGTGCTCACGCGCTCTACCGGATACAACCATATCGACGCAGCCGCAGCCGCCAGCGTGGGTATTACGGTCATGCGGGTGGCCGACTATTCGCCCTACTCGGTCGCCGAATTCGCGGTCGGACTGCTGCTGGCGGTCAACCGGAAAATCGCGCGCGCCAGCATGCGCACGCGGGAAGGCAATTTTGAACTCGACGGCCTGATGGGTTTTGATCTGCACGGCAAGACGGTAGGCGTGATCGGCACCGGCAAAATCGGCACGATCTTCGCACGCATCATGGCCGGTTTCGGCTGCCAACTGCTCGGCCATGATGTACACCACAACCCGCAATTCGAAGCACTGGGCGGACGCTATCTCGATGTTCCTCAATTGCTGGCGGCCAGCGATGTGGTGTCCTTGCATTGCCCGCTTATCGAAGCGACACAGCACCTCATCAACCGGCGGTCGCTGGCGGCCACGAGGCCGGGTTGCATTCTGGTCAACACCAGCCGCGGTGGCCTGATCGACACGGAAGCGGCCATCGAGTCGCTCAAGAGCGGACATTTACGCGGACTGGCGATTGATGTCTACGAGCAGGAAGCCAGCCTATTCTTCCAGGACCTGTCCTCCACCATCATCACCGACGATGTGATCCAGCGGCTGGTGTCCTTCCCCAACGTGATTGTCACCGGCCACCAGGCATTCTTCACCGAAGAAGCCATCGGACAGATCATGCAGACCACCATCCGCAACCTGTCGGATTTCTGCGGCGGCATGCTGCCTGAGGATCGCCTTGTGCGGGCTTGATTGCGTTGATCTTCCGCGTTCGAAAGCAATATTTCCCGATATGATCCGGCCTGATCGCGGGCCACGGAGAGCGACAGCGCAGACGCCAACAAAAATGCCGCTCAGTGTTTAACTGAGCGGCATTTCTGTTTAAAGCGAAGTTAATTCAGCGGAGCGACTTAGTAAGTCAGTGTGACAGTCACGGTGTCGGTGTAAGTGCCTGCCAGCGGAGTCTGAGCCGAAGCGATACGGCCGTAGACCGTCAGATTCTGCAGCAGGCCGCTGCCGGTGCCGGCCTGGGTATCGGTGCCGATGGTCGAACCCCAGTTGTTGGTGCGGCCCGAATCGCGATACAGCGCGTAGTTCAGTGTGCCGCCGCCGCTGCCGGTCATCTTGCGTGCTGCGGTGGTAGCGCCGGTGCCTGCACCTGCGTCCAGGCCAACGTTGTAAGTGGTGCCGTTGGTGCACAGCACGGCGATGTTGCCGGTCTGATCGACTTGCGTCGAGCTGTAGGCGCCGAAGGCGATAGTGGAGCCCACCACGGTGCAGGAGGCTAGCACCGAGGCGCTGATGATCAAGGAGCCGGTTGCAGTCGCGGCGAAAGTCGGAGCACTGGTTGCCAGCAGCAGAGCGGCGGCGGAAGCACAAACGAAGCGATTTTTCTTGGCAAAAAACATTTTATTCTCCCGATTTTCCCGACTCCCCGATCTCGCCCCTTGCGAGAACTTGTTTGCAGCGGGTATGGACACACTTTAATTTTTGACAGCACTTTGGTGAATCAGGGCCTTCCCTAGTCCACCGCCGAACTTCATCAGGAAAAACCTGAGCTGATGCAAATAGCCACAGAACGGGATAGAAATAGGTGCCGACCGGCAAGATTCACGTCGAATTTCAAGAAAACTGGGCGCAATCAAGAAAAGCACGGTCAAGGAAATGTGAGAACGGCGTCACCGCACGCCGACAAGCTCACAAAAACCGGCGTGGGAATATTGTCGTTACGCACAGATGAGTGAAATCGACAGCGCGGTGCATCGCATGGCGGAGATCGTCACCACCATCGAGCGCATCGCGGCACAGACCAACATCCTCGCCATGAATGCCTCAGTCGAAGCGGCGCGCGCGACATCAAGACGCTGATCATCGATTCACTGAAGAAGGTTCCATGCTGGCGACCCACGCCGGGCAATCGATGCGCGAGGTGGTCAGCGGCGCCAGCGACGTCGCGCGCCTGATCGATGGAATCAGTCAGGCCAGCAAGGCACAGAGCCCCGACACTGTGGAGTTCAGCCACGGCATGAAAGAACTGGAAAAAGGCATGGAGATCGATACCGAGAACGTCGGGCAAGTTGCTTCAGCCTCGGACAATCTGTCGGCACAGGCGCAGGCGCTCAGAGATTCCCTGTCGGTGTCTCTGAGCGCCAGGCACTGAGATTTTATGCTGCGGTACGGGCTGATTCGTCGAATCGGTTCGATCCGAACGGTGTCAGCAGGGAATGCGCATCGAGAACACGGTGCGCTCTGCTTCAGAATTCACCTGCACCGTGCCGCCGTGAGAGCGTGCGATTTCCGAGACGATGAACAAGCCAAGTCCCAGCCCCTCGGAATTGTTTTTCAGGCGCGTGAAGGCCTCAAACAAGGCGCCATGCTGATCGGCCGGAATCGGCTTGCCGGCATTTTCCACCGCCAGCTCGAACCAGCTGCCGATCTTGACGCCGGTCACAATGACCGGGCTGCTTTCGTCGCCATGCGCCAGCGCGTTCTTCAGCAGATTCGACAAGGCCTGCCCCAGCCTGCCGGGGTCGCATTGCAGCTCGATCAGCGAGGGAAATTTGACGATGATTTCACGCTCGGGATAAGCGCTTCGGAGTTCGCTGATCACATGCTCGAACACGCCCAGCATGTTGTGTTCGAACTGCATCACGGCAGGAATGCCGCCGGCCATGCGGCCGCGCGTGAAATCCAGAATATCGTTGACCATGCCCGACATGCGCAGCGCACTGCGACGCACGCGACCGACGATAGACATGGCCTTTTCGTCCAGCGACATTTTCTCCAGCACCGAGGCGCCGAGCAGGATCGAATTGATGGGATTGCGCAGATCGTGACCCAGCACACCGACAAAGGTTTCACGCAGTTCCGAGGCCACCTTTTCATCCACCAGCGCCTGATTCATCACGGCCAGATCGCGCGCGCCATTGCGGCTCAGCGTCGCAAATTCCTCACGTTCATTGACCAGGCTATGGCTGTCTTTCAACTGCAGGGAAATGAGTTCGGCCAGCATGCCGAGGCTGGCGATGGTCTTAGGATCGGAGATCTCGCGCTCGACCGAATCGATGCCGCACAGACTGCCGAAATACTCGCCGTTCTCACGGATCAGCGGGATCGAAAAATAGCTTTCGAACTGATAGATCTTGGGCGTGATGTGATCGGAATAAATCGGATCGCGGCTGACCGCATCGATGACCACCGGTGCCAGGCGTTCGCGCACATCCTTGCAGATGGTGGTGGAGAGAATCAGATCGTCGCCGGCACGCAGGCCGAAATTGAGATCGTCCTTGACGGCGCAGGCAGTCCAATGCTCATCCGTGACTCTGGCCACGCAGACAAAACGAAGTTTTGTCAGAAAGGAAACCATATCAAGTATCTTGGGAACAGCCTCAAGAGACTGAATCAGCAGGACGTCACCGGCAGTTGCGAAGCTCATTCGTTGACTTTGTACAAAAGGTGGGAGAGTTATTCGTGGACGATGCTTGAATTGCACGTCTTTTTTGCTTTGTATTCTATACGCAGATTCTCTTTGCACTGCATTAAACCGAACATACTTTGATTATCAATATTAATAAAATCGATAGCATCGCCCTATAACACTTGCTCGCAAGCATTTTTCACTGAACGCTGCAGACCGGCACAAGTTTAATGAGCAATTGGCCATACATGCCGCGCGAGAATGTTGCTGCGATACATTAAAATTCTGCAGTCCTGGTCCCGCTTGCAAGTCACAATCCCCATTCTCCATGAATATGCGCACATCCCGAACCATCATCATCGGCAATTCCGGCTCCGGCAAAAGCTGGCTGGCTGAGCGCATTGCGCGCCGCCACGATGCGCCGTGGATCGATCTGGACCGCATCCATTGGCAGGCGGATGGCTACAATCTGCCGCGCGACAGGGATCAGGCCATGGCCTTGACCAAGACCGCTGCCGCCGGAGATGCATGGGTGATTGAAGGCATTTACGGCTGGCTGGTGGAGCAGATCACGGCACGCGCCGATGGACTGATCTGGCTGTGCACGGACGAACAGGAATGCGTCGCCAATATTCGCCGGCGCGGCAAGCGCAATGGTGCGACAGCGGCGGGTTTCGAGGCTTTGCTGAGCTGGTCGTCCACATATCGCTCGCGCGAAGGTTCGAGTTCGTTCACCGCGCATCAGCGCTTGTTCGACACATTCACGGCTACCAAAATATGTTTGCGTGACCGGGAAGAAATCACGCGCTTCGCCGGAGAATGATCATCCCAATGCGATCCGCTGCTATACGCCGATGAACTGGACCCGAAACACCGAAGCCATCCCTCTCTGCCCGCCTTGCAGACTGTCGCATAATTGCCGGCTCAGCCTCATTTGATTGGACATCGACCATGAATTACCAGCTCAGAGAAACCGTCCCCGAGATCGAGGATTACATCAACATCCGACTGGCCGCCGGGATGAGCAGGAAGTCGCCGCAAGCGGCCGCCATCGGTCTGAAAAACGGTTTGTTCAGCGTCGTCGTTTATGCCGAGGATGTGCCGGTCGGCATCGGCCGCATCATCGGCGACGGCGGCTGCTTCTTTGAAGTGGTGGATATCGCGGTGCTGCCGCAGCATCAGAAAAAAGGACTGGGTCACATGATCATGCAAAGGCTCATGCAATACATTCATGCTACCGCCCTGCCGACCGCGTATGTCAGCCTGATGGCGGATCATGGCACGCCGGAGTTTTACCGCAAATACGGTTTCGAAGCATCGCTGCCGCCGAAGAAGGCAGGCATGTCTCTGCGCATCAGCTAGGGCCACAACATATCGCATCGCCGGCCCGAATCGCGGTGCCGCTACGGACACCATCACACCACGAAAGGCAGCCCACAGGAATGCAAGCAGCAACCATGACAGAAATCCGCCACGCCCGTTTTCCCGACGATCTCGACGCGGTGATCTGCATCTTCCGCGAATACATTGCGAGCGTCAGCGTCAGTCTCGCGTTTCAGGATTACGAGAGCGAATTCGCCGCCTTGCCGGGAAAATATGCGCAGCCTGCAGGCCGTCTGCTGCTGGCCTGGCGTGCAGATGAAGTGGTCGCTTGCGTGGGTCTGCGCCAGGTGGATGAAAGCAGCTGCGAGATGAAGCGCGTGTATGTACGCCCTGCCGCGCGCGGCGAAAATCTGGGACGCCGTCTGGTCGAGCGCATTCTGCAGGAAGCGCGCAGCGCCGGTTATGCGCGCATGTGTCTGGATGTGTTGCCGGAGTTCGCCGCCGCACAAAAAATCTATGCAGAGTTCGGCTTCAGCGAAGCGCCCGCCGTGACCTTCAATCCGGTGCCCGGCACCCGCTTTCTGGCGCTCGATTCATAGACTTGCTCAGCGCTTGCTGCCGGTCTGCGCGGTCTTTTCGGTCTTTGCTGTCTTGATGATTTTCTTCAGCTTCAGCTCGCCGATGATATTCGCGCACACGATCAGCAATGCGCCGACCGCGGCCAGCGGGGTGATTCTTTCGCCGGCAATGGCGCCGACCAGCCCGGCCCAGATCGGTTCGCCGGCGTAGATCAGCGTGGCCTTGGTCGCCGCAATACGCTTCTGCGCCCAGTTCATCACGTATTGAATGATGGCACTCATGACGCCCAGCGCGATTGCGCTGCCCACATAAAGCAAGTTCAGCTCCGGTGTCGGCTCGCGGGATATCAGCGCGCCGCCCAATGCCAGAAGCGAAGCAGTGGCCAGTTGCACCACCGTCACGCGCACGATATTGAGGCCGGGCGCTACCCGGCTGATCAATAGAATCTCGGCTGCAATCGCCACCGCACCCAGCATCGTCAAGAGATCGCCGGAACTGATGCCGGAAGCGACGCCATCCGGCCCCGTAATCAGGACCAGCCCGACGAAGGCGATACCGACCGCGATCCACGCCATCAGCGACGGCCGCTGCCGCAACACCAGCCATTGCAGAATCGGCACGAAGGGAACATAAAAGGCCGTGATGAAGGCAGAACGACTGCTGGAGATGCTCATCAGACCGTAAGTCTGCAAGCTATAGCCGCCGAAAATGCTGACGCCGATCAGCGCACCTGCGGCCAGTTCTGCGCGAGTCAGTCCACGCACCTGACGAAAAAAGATCAGACCCGGCAGCAGCGCGGCGACGCCGAAACGCATGCCGACAAACAACAGCGCGCCACTGGCTGCGACGGCGTTATGCACGATCAGAAAGGTGGCGCCCCACATGCAGGTGATGGTGATCAGCGCCAGTTCCGGCGCGCCGATGGCAGGTGCTGCCTTGGTTTCAATGCGGTTGTCCTTGCTCATTTCTCCGTGCGTCGGCTTTATGCAAGCCGCCCTGCATTCATTCAATATTCAAGCGCCGGATCATACCGCTTTTGCAGAAGCCGGGCAGACCCGGGCATGCTCAACGGCAGCACTCGGCGACACTTGCACGAGCGCACCATTTCATACACGCACGCCCTCGGCATGTGCTGCAGCGTGCACCATCAGCGCGCTTGATCAAGTGCAATAAATGTGTCCCAAGCTTGCGCGCAGTGCAGGCAAAGGCCGAACGTCGCCGGCTACCCGGATGGTTTCCCGTGCGGAAATCCTTGGGCGCGGCGCTTGAAGACCGGAAACTGTCATTCATTAACAAAATGCAATAGTGATTTTTCTAAATCACGGTGTCGACATGGCATGGAAAATGCATGTAGACTTTGATGTATACATTGATGCCAACATTTAAAGGAACAAGGATGAACATGCCATTTCTCCCGCTTTCCCGCTTCATGGGCCGTCTCGGTCTGCGCCTTGCCGCTGCCGGCTTGCTGACTGGTCTGGCTTTGTCGGCATCCGCCGCGACCATCAATATTTCGCTGGACGACGATCCGGGCAAGCTCGATCCGACACAATCGTCGATGATCGCCGAGCGCATGGTGTATCAAAGTATTTTCGACAAGCTGGTCGACCTCGATGAGACCGGCAAGATCGTGCCGATGCTGGCGCAGCGCTGGACCATCTCCGACGATCAGAAGACCTACACCCTGTATCTGCAAAAGGGCGTGAAATTCCATGACGGCACGCCCTTCAACGCCAAGGCAGTGGAATTCAATCTGCTGCGCGGCCAGGAAAAGAGCTCGCTGCGACGTAACGAGCTGAAGTACATCAAGCAGATCACCGTGGTGGACGACAGCACCATCAAGCTGGAACTGAGCACGCCGTTCGCGCCTTTCATGTCGATTCTGACCGACCGCGCCGGCATGATGTCATCGCCCGATGCCGTCAAGAAATTCGGCGACGACTACGTCAACAATCCGGTCGGCACCGGCCCCTTCGTATACAAGGGCCGCCTCAAGGGCGCCACCATCACGCTGGAAAAGAACCCGCACTACTGGCAAGCCGGCTTGCCGAAGGTCGACGGCGTGGTCTACAAGATCATGAGCGACGTCAATGTCGCCTTCAACAATCTGCGCAGCGGCCAGGTCGATGTCACCAATCGTTTCCCCTACAAGGAAATCACCAATATCCCGGCCAATGCCAACTACTCGGTGATCAACAAACCGTCGCTGGGCTTCCGCGGCTTCTACCTGAATACATCCAAGCCGCCGTTCGACAAGAAGGAAGTGCGTGAGGCGGTCGACATCCTGATCGACCGCAACGCCATCGCCAAGGTGGTCTACAACGGCGCAGTCGCGCCCAGCCACTCGCCGTTCAGCAAGGCGCAATTTGCCAATGGCGAAGCCGATCTGCCGCCCAAAGTGGATGTGGCGCGCGCCAAGGCGCTGCTGAAGGCGGCCGGCAAGGAAGCCGGCTTCAGCTTCAAGCTGACCCTGCCGACCACGCCGTATGAATCGCAGGTCGGCCAGATGGTGCAGAACATGCTGCGTCCGGCCGGCATCACCGTGACGCTGGAAAAGGCTGAACTGGCGACCCAGATCGAAGCCGGCAAGGCCGGTACTTATGAAGGCCTGTTCGTGGGCTGGAGCGGCCGTCCCGACCCTGACCAGAACATCTATGACTTCGTGGTCACCAACGGCTCGCTGAACTACTCCAAGTACGGCGCCAAGGAAGTCGACGATCTGCTGCAACAAGCCCGTCTGGAAGGCAACGACACCAAGCGCAAGGCTTTCTACGATCAGGCCATGCAGATCCTGGTGAAGGAAGTGCCTTACGTTTATCTGAACCACGACAATGTGCTGTTCGGCATTTCGAAGTCGGTCAAGGGATTCCGCTATGTCCCTGACGGGGTGATCCGCACCGCGACGCTGGCCAAGTAAGTGCGTTGAGCCAGCAGCCATGGCTGCGTGCGGACGAGGGTTCGCACGCAGCATCTGCCGCATCGGCATTCACCGTCCTACCCAACATGTTGTGCACATGTCTCCATTATTGAAACGCCTACTGCTGGTCATCCCCACGCTGCTGCTGGTCAGCATGGTGATCTTTTCGCTGCTGGCGATTCTGCCGGGCGATCCGGTGTCCGCCATTCTCGGCCAGGAAGCCACGCCGGAAGCCGCGCTCGCGCTGCGCGCCCAGCTCGGTCTGGACGATCCTATTTATGTGCAATACGCGCGCTGGCTGGGCGGCGTGCTGCACGGCGACCTGGGCCGCTCTTTCATCGACCGCACGCCGGTCATCGATGCCCTGATGCAGCGTCTGCCGGTGACCATAGAACTGGCGCTGGGCAGCTTCGCGGTGGCGATTCTGATTGCGGTGCCGGCCGGCATCATGGCGGCCGCCAAACCGCGCGGCTTCGCCAATTACTTCAGCACGCTGGTGGCGCTGTTCGGCATGTCGGTGCCGCACTTCTGGCTGGGCATGATGTTCATCATCCTGTTTGCGGTCAAGCTGGGCTGGCTGCCGGCCTCGGGCTATGTACCGCTGAGCGAAGACTGGCGCGCCAATCTGGCGGCGATGTGCATGCCGGTGCTGGCTACCGGTCTGCGCGAGTCGGCGATTCTGATGCGCATGGTGCGCAGCAGCCTGCTCGAAGTGCTCAATGAAGACTATATCCGCACCGCATTTTCCAAAGGCCTCAAGGACTGGCAGGTCGTGATCGGCCACGCGCTGCGCAATGCGCTGATCCCGGTGGTCACCGCCAGCGGCCTGATGGTCTCCAGTCTGCTGGGCGGACTGGTGATTACCGAAAGCATCTTCGGCATTCCCGGCATGGGCAAGATGATCGTGGATGCCATTTTTCAGCGCGACTACATCATGGTGCAGGGCGGCGTACTGGCCGCCGCGCTGATGGTGGTGATCGTCAATCTGGTGGTGGACGTGCTGTACACCGTCATCGACCCGCGCATTGCAAGGTAAGAAGCGTATGGAACCCTCTACTCCCGTCCCCGCCGTCCATCCTGACCAGGCCGCGTCCGCTTCCATGCCGGGCCGCGCGTCTGAAGTGCTGCCGCAGCGCCGGCGTTTCGCCGGCCTGCGCCGCTTCGCCGGCAATCGTCTGGCGGTGGTCGGCGCCCTCATCATTTTGCTGCTGGTGCTGGTGGCGCTGTTCGCACCGTTGCTGGCAACGCACGATCCCATCTTCGATCAGGATTACAGCAATCTCTTGTCCAATCCGGACGCCGCGCACTGGATGGGCACCGACGATCTCGGCCGCGACATCTTTTCACGCATGCTGTACGGCGCCCGCATTTCCTTGCAGGCGGCGATGATCGCGGTGGGGCTGGCGTTCTGCATCGGCGTGCCGATCGGCATCGCCAGCGGCTACTTCCGCGGCTTCTGGGATGAATGGGTGGTGATGCGTCTGGTCGATGCGCTGCAGGCCTTCCCTTCGCTGATTCTGGCGCTGGCGCTGGCGGCGGCGCTGGGCGGCGGTTTCTACAACGCCATGGTGGCGGTCGGCATCGGCTTCGCACCGGCCTTCATCCGCCTGGCGCGCGGCCAGGCCATGAGCATCCGCAATCTGGATTACGTGATGGCGGCGCGCTCGGTCGGCGCCGGCCATCTGCGCATCATGTGGCGCTATGTGCTGCCCAATGCGATGGCGCCGCTGGTGATTCAGGCCACTTTCGCGATGGGCTCGGCCATCATCGCCGAAGCCGGCCTGTCCTACCTCGGCCTCGGCGCCAAGCCGGAAGATCCGAGCTGGGGTTCGATGCTGCACATCGCGCAAGGCTATCTGAACACCAATCCGACGCTGGCGCTGTGGCCGGGCATCGCCATCTTTGCGGTGGTGCTGGGCTTCAATCTGCTGGGCGACGGCATCCGCGAAGTGTTCGATCCCAAGTTATCCAGATAAATCAGCTCAGGAAAAACGAACATGCTGGAAGTCTCCAATCTCAAAGTCGAATTCGTCAGTCACGGCAAGCGCGTGGCGCCGGTCGACGGCGTCTCGTTCTCGGTTGGCGCCAATGAAACGGTCGGCTTGCTGGGCGAATCCGGCTGCGGCAAGAGCGTCACCGCGCTGTCCATCCTGCAGCTGTTCCCGATGGCCAGCAAGGCGCAGCTGAGCGGCAGCATCAGCTACAACGACGGCATCGCCATCAGCAATCTGCTGGAAGCCGACGGCGACACCTTGCGCAGCATGCGCGGCAAGGAAATCGCGATGATCTTCCAGGAGCCGATGACCTCGCTCAATCCCTTGCATCGCATCGGCGATCAATTGCGCGAGATGCTGCGCATGCACAGCCAGCTCGACCGCAAGCAGATCGATGCGCAGGTGATCGCCATGTTGCAGCGGGTCGGCCTGCCGCGCGCCGAGCAACTGGTGAACGACTATCCGCACAGCCTCTCGGGCGGCATGCGTCAGCGCGTGATGATTGCCATGGCGCTGCTGTGCAAGCCCGGCCTGCTGATCTGCGATGAGCCGACCACCGCGCTGGACGTCACCATTCAGGCGCAGATTCTGGATCTGATGCGTGCGCTGAAGGACGAACAAGGCACCTCGATATTGATGATCACGCACGACCTCGGCGTGGTGGCCGAGATGTGCGACCGCGTGGTCGTGATGTACGCCGGTCAGGTGGTCGAGCAAAGCAGCGTGCGCGATCTGTTCGACGCGCCGGCGCATCCCTACACGCAGGCGCTGATGCGCGCACGGCCTGCGCTGGACGCCACGCCCGGCGCATTGCTGCAGGCGATTCCCGGCTCGGTGCCGCTGCCCGGTTCGGTGGCGGCCGGTTGCCGTTTTGCTGCGCGCTGCCCCAAGGTGCAAGCACGCTGCTACTCCGACGCGCCGATGCTGGCACCGGTCGCGGTGGCGGCAAAAACGGCAGCAACGAGCCATCAGGCGCGCTGCTGGTATCCGAACTGACGCGAAGAAAAAGATAAGAGGACAAGAAGATGACGACTCCCTTGCTGCAGGTTTCCGGTCTCAAAAAACACTTCGCGTCGGGCCGCGCCGGCGCCGCGCCGGTGCGTGCGGTGGACGATGTCTCGTTTCAGATCGCCGAAGGTGAAACGCTGGGTCTGGTCGGTGAGTCGGGCTGCGGCAAATCGACCACCGGCCGCAGCGTCTTGCGCCTGATCGAACCGACTGCCGGCAGCGTCAAATTCATGGGCCAGGAGATCTCGGCCCTGCCCTCGCGTCCGCTGCGCGCCATGCGGCGCCACATGCAGATGGTGTTTCAGGATCCGTTCGCCTCGCTCAATCCGCGCATGACCATCGGCGAAGTGCTGGAAGAACCGTTGATCGTGCATGGCCTGTTCGACCGCCTCACGCGCAAGCGCAAGGTAGCCGAGATTCTGGATGTGGTCGGACTGAGCCAGGCCTATGCCGGCCGCCATCCGCATGAATTTTCCGGCGGCCAGCGCCAGCGCGTGGGCATCGCGCGCGCCATCATCACGCGCCCGAAACTGGTGGTCGCGGATGAAGCGGTATCGGCGCTGGACGTGTCGATTCAGGCGCAGATTCTGAATCTGCTGCAGCAACTGCAAAAGGAATTCGGCCTGACCTATCTGTTCGTCTCGCACGATCTGGCGGTGATCCGCCACGTCAGCAACAGCATCGGCGTCATGTATCTGGGGCGCATGGTCGAATACGGCAGTTGCGAGAGCATCTACAACGCGCCCAAGCATCCTTACACGCAGGCGCTGCTGTCGGCGATTCCGCGCGAACATCCGGATCAGGTGCGCAAGCGCATCGTGCTCAAGGGCAGCATTCCGAATCCGGCCTCGCCGCCTGCCGGTTGCCATTTCCATCCGCGCTGCGCCTCCTGTATGGAGGTCTGCAAAACGGACACGCCGCCGCGTGTGGAAACCGCGCCCGGCGAATACGTAGCCTGTCATCTGTATCGCTAAAATATCGCTCATTGCACTTACGTCACTTTCACGATTTCAGAAAGCCAAACATGCCAAGCTTCAACGCCAATCACTACCCTTATGCATCGCGCCGCAGCGCAGTGTTCGCCCATCGCGGCATGGTCGCGACCTCGCAGCCGCTGGCGGCGCAGGCCGGTCTGCAAGTGCTGCAAGCCGGCGGCAACGCCATCGATGCAGCCATTGCGGCAGCCGCCGCGCTGACCGTGGTTGAACCGAGCGCCAACGGCATCGGCGGCGACGCCTTTGCGCTGATCTGGCACAAGGGTCAGATGCATGGTCTGAACGCCAGCGGCCCGGCGCCGATGGCGATGTCGCTCGACGCTCTGACTGCAGCCGGTCACAAGGAAGTGCCGAAATACGGCGCACTGCCGGTGACCGTGCCGGGCACGCCTTCAGCCTGGGTCACCATGGCCGAGCGCTTCGGCAAGCTGCCGCTCACGCGTTCCATGGCCGGCGCCATCAGTCTGGCGCAGGACGGTTTCCCGATCTCGCCGGTGGTGGCGGTGGCATGGGAGCAGGCTTACAAGAATTTTTCGCGTGTATTCAAGGAAGACCATTTCAAATCCTGGTTCGACACTTTCGGCGCCCTCGACGGCTCCGGTCGCGCGCCGCGTGCCGGCGAAATGTGGCGCTCGCCGGGCCATGCCAGCACCCTGCAATCGATTGCCGACGACAATGCCCGCAGCTTCTATCAGGGCGCGCTGGCCGAGAAGACCGCCGCCTTCATCCGCGCTGCCGGCGGCTACATGGAACTGAGCGATCTGGCCGACTTCCGCCCGCAATGGGTCGACCCTATCCGCGCCAACTATCGCGGCTACGACGTCTGGGAAATCCCGCCGAACGGCCATGGTCTGGTGGCGCTGCTGGCACTCAACATGCTCAAGGGTTTCGACTTCAGCGAGCGCGATACCCTGCTCACCTATCACCGCCAGATCGAAGCCATCAAGCTGGCCTACGCCGACGGTCTGGCGCACATCGCCGACATCGATCACATGCGCGTGTCGGTCGAGGATCTGCTGTCGGACGCCTACGCCGATGAACGCCGCAAGCTGATCGGCGCACGCGCCACGCTGCCGGTGGCCGGCGATCCGCCACGCGGCGGCACCGTGTATCTGTGCACCGCCGACAACGAGGGCAACATGGTGTCCTTCATCCAGAGCAATTACATGGGCTTCGGCTCGGGTCTGGTAGTGCCGGGCACCGGCATTTCGCTGCACAACCGCGGCAACAATTTCACGCTGGATGCAGCACATCCGAACTGCCTGGCGCCGGGCAAACGGCCGTACCACACGATCATCCCCGGCTTCCTGAGCAAGGACGGCGAAGCGGTCGGTCCGTTCGGCGTGATGGGCGGCTTCATGCAGCCGCAAGGCCATGTGCAGATGGTGATGAACACGGTCGACTTCGGCCTCAACCCGCAAGCCTCGCTGGACGCGCCGCGCTGGGAATGGGAAAGCGACAACAAGGTCAGCATCGAACACAGCACCGCCGAACATCTGTTCCGCGGTCTCGGCAGCGCCGGGCTCGGCCATGAAGTGAGCTGGTCCGGCAACCAGCTCGGTTTCGGTCGCGGCCAGATCATCTGGCGCGATGCCAACGGTGTCCTGTGCGGCGGCACCGAGCCGCGCACCGACGGCTGCATCGCCGCCTGGTAATTCTCTGCATTTATTGAAAAGGCCGCGTTGCCATGCAAGCACTCTCCGTTTCATCCCTGATCACTGGCGACAGTCCGGGCCAAGCATCGTCGGAACCTACAGAACCGGTGAAGGCCTCGCTGCCCGAATATGTCTACGCGCGTCTGCGCGAAGACATTTTCGAAATGCGGCTGCTGCCCGGCGATCAGGTTACTGAGACGGAAGTGGCGGCTTTCTTCAAGGTCTCGCGCACGCCGGTGCGCGAGGCGCTGCAACGCCTGCAAAGCGATGGCCTGATGCAAGGCTATGTACGCGGCGGCTGGGAAGTGATTCCCATGGATTTCAAGCGCTTCGCCGACCTGTATGAACTGCGCATGCTGATTGAAGTGCATGCAGTGACGCGATTGTGCCGGGACGCCGGCACCAGCCGCGACATCAACATCGCCATGGTCGACGATCTTAAAATGGTCTGGTGCGTGCCGCCGGCGGAACGCCTGAGCGATGGCCGCCTGGTGGCCACGCTTGATGAAAACTTCCACCAGACCCTGGTGCGCGCCACCGGCAATCAGGAAATGGCGGGCACCTTCGATCGTCTGACCGATCGCATCCGCATCGTGCGCCGCCTCGATTTCATCTACGGTGATTGCGTAGAATCGACCTACGATGAGCATGCCGCCATCCTTGCGCAAATCGATGCCCGCGACGGCGAGCAGGCTGCCAAACTGCTGACCGAACACATCTCGGGCAGCCATGCCGAAGTCAACCAGATCACCCTGCATCGCCTGCACAGCGCACGCGCCTCAGCGGCGACCGAGCGTCTGCCTTATGTGACGGTGCGGGTGATGCGGCAGTTTTGAGCGGCACCTTGTGACACTACCGGAATACCGCTCAGCCTAGGCACTCAACTCGGCCGCCAGAAAATCCATCGCCGCGCGCACGCGTGCCGGCAGGCCCTTGCGCGAGGGCACCATGATCATCAGTGGCGCCGGGTCGAATTGCCAGGCCGCCAGCACGCGTATCAGTTTTCCCTGGCCCACCGCCGCCTCCACATCCCACTGCGAACGCAATACCAGGCCCAGCCCCTGCTCGGCCCAGTAACGCGCGGTGCCGCCGTCATTGGTGAGCAGCGCCGGATGAATGCGCAAGGACTCACGCGCACCGAAACGGATTTCCGCATCGGCCTTCTCGCGCCGGAAATGCCACAGGCTGACGTCTTCATCGTTCTCGCGGATACAGATGCAGGCATGCTGCAGCAGATCGCGCGGCGTCTGCGGCATGCCGTTCTTTTTGATGTAGGCCGGGCTGGCGCAGACCCAGCGCTCGTTGTCCGCAATCGTGCGCGCCACCCAGGACGAATCGCGCACGCTGCCGATATGCACCACGATGTCGGCGTCATGGCGGTCGGGCCAGGGTGTTTCGCGCAGATCGAGTTGCAGTTTCAGTTCCGGATGCAGGCGTGCGAAGCGCACCAGCAGCGGCGCAATGCACTGTCGCCCGTAACCGAAGGGCGCCGCAATTTTCAGGCTGCCGCTGAGGCGCTGTTCGTTGCGCTGAAACATCTCCGGCAATTGTTCTATGCGCCCCAGCAAGCCCTGCGCCTCCTGCGCCAGCGCTTCACCGTCGGCGGTCAGGCTCAGGCGCCGGGCGGTGCGAGTCGCCAGCGCCACGCCCAGCGAGGTCTCCAGACTGCGCAGGCGCATCGATAAGGCCGAGGGCGTCAGATTCAGCGAGCGAGCGGCCTCGCTGAGCGAGCTGGATTGCGCCAGCGCGGCCATCAGTTGCAGGTCTTCGACCTTGATCATTGCATTCCTTCCAGTGATTTCTATATTCAATTTCTCTTAAGGTTTGATCGCACTTTATTTAAACATAACTTACCCTATTAATCTTAAAGTACGACGCTGTCACCACCTGATTCCGGAGCACACATGTCGGCCCTTGCCCATCTGAATACACCCTCGGCCCTGATCGATCTGGACCGCATGCAAGCGAACATTGCCCGCATGCAAACGCGCATGGATAGTCTGCAGGTCAAGTTCCGGCCGCACGTCAAGACCAGCAAAAGCGCGGCCGTGGCAGCGCAGCAACTGGCGGCGGGGGCCTGCGGCGTCACGGTATCGACGCTACGTGAAGCCGAGCAGTTTTATGCCGACGGCATCAGCGACATCCTGTACGCGGTCGGCATGGTCGCAAACAAGTTGCCGCAGGCCCTGGCCCTGCGCCGCCTCGGCTGCGATCTGAAAATCATTACCGACAGTCTGGCCTCGGCCCAAGCCATCGTGCAGTTCGGCCAGCTGCATGGCGAGATCCTGGAAGTGTGGATAGAAATCGACAGCGACGGCCATCGCTCCGGCATCAAGCCAGAACAGCAGGCGCTGCTGGACGTCGGCCAATGCCTGCATCAGGGAGGCATGAAGCTGGGCGGCGTGCTCACGCATGCCGGCTCCAGTTATGAATACGACACGCCGGTGGCGCTGATCGCCATCGCCGAACAGGAGCGCGCAGCCTGCGTGCTGGCCGCTGAACGCTTGCGTGCCGCCGGTCTGCCCTGCCCGGTGGTCAGCGTGGGCTCGACCCCGACTGCGCTGGCGGCGGAATCGCTGGCAGGTGTGACCGAAGTGCGCGCCGGCGTATATGTGTTCTTCGATCTGGTGATGCACAACGTCGGCGTCTGCCGCATGGATGAAATCGCGCTCAGCGTGCTGACCACCGTGATCGGCCATCAGGAAGAAAAGGGCTGGGCCATCGTCGATGCCGGCTGGATGGCCATGAGCCGCGATCGCGGCACGCAAAGACAGAAATGCGACTTTGCCTACGGCCAGGTGTGCGACCTTGCTGCTCAACCGCTTGCCGGTTACGTGCTGAGCAGCGCCAATCAGGAGCACGGCATTTTGTCTCTGCGAGACGGCGTGGACGCCGATATCGTCAGGCGCTTTCCCATTGGCACGCAGTTGCGTATTCTGCCGAATCACGCCTGCGCTACCGGCGCTCAATATCCGGAATACATTGCAATAGATGCCGCCGGCGAGGTCCGGCATTGGCCGCGCTTGCACGGCTGGTGATGCCGGCGCCGTCGACGCGCACGAAAGAAAATAGAATGTCGCAACTTGCTCGGCTCAATGCCTGCACGAGCTCAACCACTTATCCGAACAGGAACCTCATGCCGACATCCGCTACTCCATTCTCGCCACCGAACCCGGCCGAGGCCCGCTTGCTGCTGCTGGACAAACATCAGGTTGAAACACTGCTGACTGCCGAAGCGGTACTGCCGGCGGTGCGCGAAGCATTTCTGTTGCATGCAGCCGGAGAAGGACGCGTGTTTCCGCTGGTGCGTGAACCGCTATCGACCGGTGGCGTATTCGGCATCAAATCGGGCGACGTGCAATCGCAAGGGCTGCTGGGTTTCAAGGCGGCCGGATTCTGGCCCGCCAATCGCGCGCTGGGCGGCGAACCGCATCAGGCCACCATCATGCTGATCGCCCCCGAGACCGGCCGTCCGCTGTGCATCATCGACGGCAATGCGGTCACCACCATGCGCACCGGTGCTGCCGGGGCGCTCGGGCTGATGCACCTGGCGCGGCAAGACAGCATCCGACTGACGGTATTCGGCAGCGGCGTACAGGCCGCCATACAAGTGCAGTTTGCGCTGGCTTGTCTGCCTTCGCTGCAGCAAGTGAGCTACGTCAACACCAACCGCAGACGCGATGAAAAGTTTGAAGCCAGGTTCGCTGCGCGTTGCGATATCGCGCCGGCCGCCGACCACAATCTGGCCGTGAGCGAAAGCGACATCGTGATCACCGCGACCCCGGGAAAAGCTGCGCTGTTCGAACTCGACGCGGTGCGCCCCGGCACCCATCTGAATTGCGTGGGCGCGGATACCAAGGGCAAGCGAGAATTGCCGCCTGACTTACTGGCGCGAGCCAAAGTGTTTGTGGACGATGCGAATCAGGCGCGCCAGATCGGCGAGACACAATGGCATGCCGAAACGCCCGTCACCGAACTGGGCGATGTGCTGAGCGGCAAGAGCGTTTTTGCACGGGCGGATAAAGACATCACCGTGTTCGACATGACCGGCCTGGCGCTGCAGGACTTGACTGTGGCGCGCATGCTGTATGCGCAGGCTTTGCAGGATCAGGGCCGGCATGCCGGCATCGCCTGGCCCTGGTAATCATTGGCAATCATTGGCAATCATTGGTAATCATTGGTAATCACTGTTCACGACAGTGATCAAGCCGGCCGGCACGGCGCTTCACTTGACCTGCGCCGCCAGTTGCAGATTGATGCTTTCCAGTGTGAAGGGTTTTGAAATGACGCTGAAGCCGGCATTGACGGCGGCCTGCAAATCTTCAGCGTAGCCGCTGATCAGAATCACCGGCAAGGCCGGGAAATTGATGTGCAGTTTTTTGGCCAGCGCGATGCCGGTGATGCCGCCCGGCATATGAATGTCGGAGATGACGGCATCGACCCGCTGGTGTGCCAGAAACTCTTCAGCATCGAGCGCGTTGCTCAGATGCGTGATGCTGTGGCCCACGCTTTCCAGCAAGGCGACGATACCTTCGGCCACATCCAGATTGTCTTCCACCAGCAGGATATCCAGAGGTCTGATCTGCGGCGCTGCCGGCGCATCCGCATGATTCAACGGCACGCCCTCGGCCGGCGGCAGATAAATCGAAACCCTGGTCCCACTGCCCAAAGTGCTCTCTATCAGTACATGGCCGCCTGCAGTTCGGGCGAAATTCCTGACCTGCGATAAACCGAGCCCGGTGCCCTTGCCTGCTTCCTTGGTGGTGAACAAAGGATCGAACGCCTGGGTACGGGTTTCTTCCGACATGCCGGTGCCCTGATCGGCAATCGAGATGCAAACGAAATGCTCCTGCATCCGGGCGTCGCCGGGCCGCCGCACGTTTTCTATGTGCAGCGCGATGCGGCCGTCGGCGTTGCTGGCATCCCGCGCATTGACCAGAATATTGATCAGCGCCAGTTGCATCTCCACCGCATCGACGCAGACCGGCCAGGTATCAGGCGCCACCTCGATGCTGCAACGATGTGCACCGACGGTATTAAACAGCAGCAATTGCCATTCGGATATTTTGGTCTGCAGCGCAAACACTTCCGGCTTGAGCGGCTGGCGGCGGCTGACGCCCAGCAATTGCCGCGTCAGTTGCTCGCCGCTCTTGATGGAACGCTCGATGGCATCGATCTGCTTTTCGATGGCCGGCACCCGCTTGAGGCGGATGATCTGCATCCCGGTGGCAATCACCATCAGGCAATTGTTGAAGTCGTGAGCGACGCGCCCCAGCAACTTGCCGAGCGCATCGAATTTCTGGGATTCGCGCAGATCCGATTCGATCTTGTGGCGCAATGCCACTTCCTGCTGCCAGCGCTGCCAGGCAATTTTCTGGTCGCGCACGCGGCGTATCGCGAAGATGATGATGGCCCACAACAAGGCGCTGGGCACCAGCAGCAAGGCTGCGGCCAGCGACATGTACTGGAACCAGCTGCGCCAGACTTCCGACAGGGAGCGCGCCGACACCACATACACATCGTGATTGGTGACGCGGCGGTAGGAAATGATCTTGTTGTCGCCGTCCAGAGGCGAGCTGCCGGAGACAGTGCCGAACAGCGGATTCTGGCTGATGCCGCGCATGAAGGGCGCGCCCGGCGGCACCTTGGGCACCGCATTGATCAACTTGGGATAGCGCACCAGGATGTAGCCGTCCTTGCGCACCAGCGACAAGGACTGATGCATCAACCCGGGCAGCATCTCTTTGTAGAACGACAAAAAATAATCGGGATCGAGCGACACCAGAATCATGCCCAGAAATTCACCCGACTCGGAACGTCTGGCCACGCTGTCATTGAACAGCGCCTGCGTCACCTGACGCCCCACCATCACGCTGGAAATGGATTCGCCGCCACCTTGCCGGATGGCAATAAAATCATTGCGGTCGGCAATCGAGACGGCGGGTGCCGGATAGTCGCGGCTGTGCGCAAGCAAATCGCCTTTTTGACCGATCACCGCCACCGCAATGATCTGCGGCAGGCCGGAAATCATGCGCTGCAGTTTGGCGTGGATGGATTTTTCATCGGCGCGGATCTGGGCGTCATCCATCACGCCCAGCAGTTCCTCGATGCGCGCATTCAGGGAAGCGTCCAGTTCGAACACCTTGTCTGCATGCTCTCTGGCAACTACCGCAGCGCGTTCTGCAGACAAGCGCGCCTGCTCCTGCAATTCGCGCCACTGCACGATGCCGAGCACGGCCAGCAGCGCAAAGGAAATGACGACACTCAGCAGTAACAATGCGCGCAGCAAACGGCCTTGAATCTCAAATCCGATCCGGGGATGAACCGGACCGCTCTCATTTGCTGCGGTTGTCTTGTTACTAATGTCACCACGCTCGGTCATCGTCGATTCTGCAATGCGCGCTCATGCGCTTCAGTGGGAGGAAATGGGAAAACGAGTTGTTATACAACAAAACGGCGAAATACGGGGGCCGAGCATGGCCCGGGTTAAATACCGCAGGCGGGCACATGACCGCCGCTAGACTGCGGCCGCCAAGGACTGCTACAACCGCAGTGGCGAATGATTGCGAAATCTCCGGCAATAGCGCATCCGTTTCACTCCCTCATCCGTATAGGAAGTAAGGATGCGCAAGCTCATCAGGTTTTGTGCCTGCCATTTCTATTGCAGTCGGCCGTCGATGAACAGCCGTATCAGTTGGAACTGTTCGGTCGGCCTGGCCGGCTTGGCTGACATCACCCATCGCACTCCGGGGGAAAAATGGACAGATCGCCGCTCTACCCGTTCTTTGAAAAAAGACTGCGCAATGGTTTCGCCCGCATCATCCACCGCCAACTCACGCCCTGGCTGATGCTGGACAGCGGTGAGAATATTAATGTGCGCGACTTCGCCGGCAACCCGATCTCTTTCCAGAGCATCAGTTTTGACGGCTATGCCAGAAAGACTTTTTGGGACAACTACGTTCAACCCTTCATCGAAGAGATGGCTGAGCGCGAGATATCCATGGCGGTCACCACCGCCGCTGCACGAGGGCTGGAAGTCACCCGGACGCTGCATGAACTTGAGCACTTGCTGATGGCCGGCTCACTCGAGGTGTTCCAGAAAATGGCGGCCATCGATCAGCGGCTGCACTGCAGCAAGCATGGCCATGATGAATCGCAGGCGCATACCCAACGCTGCATTGACGCCGAGTTGCTGAGGATTCAGTCCTATGTGTCAGCGCTGGTCGAGAGCGAGCTGAATGCATGGCATCCGAAATCGGCTCTTGCGCTATGGCATGACAAACATGGATTTGCGCTGTGGACGATTACCACCCTGATTGCGCTGGCGGGGATGACGCATTCGATTCTGACCTGAGACGGTCACCGGGATCTTTCGCCACCGAACAAGCTGTCGCCGCTTGCTTCGCAGGTACAGCGCCGTGCCGGGCCAACAGCGCCTGGCGGTTTTATCACAAGACATTGCGCATTAGAAGTCGGCATGCAGACTTGTCGCCTTTCCCCTACGTTGCGCTGCAGCAAGGTGTGTATTGCCCGCGCTTTTATGCGTTAATTCTGCCTGTCGCATTTTTCCATGAACAGATTTCCGCCAGGAAAAACGGCCATGGCAGCGATGCGTACGCACTTGAACTCACATGCATGATGTCCGCATCGCCGCCGCTGTGAAATAGCCGGCACCAAGCCTGAGATACTGATGCAGATAGGATTTCAAAATTAAGCGCATACGAAAGATTTTGCGGATCAATGCTTTGCTGCTGGTCGCAATGGTATTTGGCCTGTGCGCCTGGATGCTCTACAAGAGTCACGATGAGGCAAGGCATTACGCGGTCGAAACCTCACAGAACATCACGCTGATCGCACAACGCGACATCCAGCGCAATATCGAGATCCTGTCCTTGTCGCTGGATTCGCTGACGCATCGCTATCAGCATCCATCGTTCCGCCAGCTGTCGCGCGAACAGCAGCGCTCCTATCTGTTCGGCAGCACGCTTCCGGCAAAGCACGTAGAGGTCATGGCGGTGCTGGATCATGCCGGCAAGGTGCTGGTGTCATCCATGCCGGGCGATGCGCGCAACACCTATGGCGACCGCCCCTATTTCACCGAGCAGCGCGACAAGCCCGACCTCGGCCTCTACATCTCCAAACCTATCGACGCCAAGTTCGCCAGGGGCTTGCAGGTGATCGTGCTGTCCAAGCGACTGTCCAATGAAGACGGCAGCTTTGCCGGCGTAGTGCTGATGGCGCTCAACCTGTCCTACTTCCGCGATCTGTTCAGCGGTCTGCAACTGGGCGAAGCCGGCGTGATGTCGCTCTACTCTCGCGACGGCGTGGTCTACATGCGCCTGCCCTCTACAGCCGACGCCATCGGCCGCGACATCAGCACCAGTCCCGGCTTTCAGCAGATCAAGCCGATGATGGCGCGCGACAGCGGCAGTTTCGTCGTCCGTGCCATTACCGACGGCGTACAGCGGCTCTATGCCTTCAGAAATATTCCCGGTACCGAACTGATGGTGTTTGTGGGGCGCTCCGAGCAGGACATTTTCATGCATTGGCGCGATTCGCTGTATGCGGTGGCCTCACTGATGCTGCTGTTTTCGATTGCCTGCGTATTGCTGCTGAGAGTGGTGCGGCGGGAGTTCAGACAACGCCAGGAGGCGGAAGAAAAACTGCGTACTCTGGTGCGCATCGATGGCCTGACCGGCCTGCTCAACCGGCGTGCGCTGGACGACATGCTGGCCGCGCTCTGGGGCCGCTGCCGGCGCCAGGAAGGCAGCTTTTCACTGCTGTTCATCGATGTCGACTACTTCAAGTTCTACAACGACAACTACGGTCACCAGCAAGGCGATGAAGTGCTGGTCGCCGTGGCGCAGACCATCGCCGGCCAATTGCCGCGAAGCTCGGATATCGCCGCGCGCTACGGCGGCGAGGAATTCATCGTGGTACTGGAAGAAACCGATGCGGACGGCGCGCTGCTGGTCGGCGAAAAGATACGTGCTGCGATTGAGCAACTGAACATACTCCATGCCCGCAGCCAGTGCGGACATGTGACGGCCAGCATCGGCGCCGCCACCTACCGGCGCGAGTTGTACGCCGATATCGATGCGGTGCTCAATGCTGCCGATGCGGCCCTGTATCAGGCCAAGGCCGATGGACGCAATCGCGTGTGCAGTGCCGGGCCGACACGGCAAGGGCTGCTGTGACCACAGCAGACAATCGGCGCCTCGCATCATCTGCTCATGGCGTCATCCGCAGCACAAGCACACGGCGGCTTGCGCCATCCCGATGTCAGAACATCAAATTGAATATTCTTCTTGCGAACTGGCTGATGCGCAGCATCAGCCAGGTGTTTGACTGAGCGCCAGGAGAATTGCCGATACTGCGCTGCGAACTGCATATCGAACTACGTATGGCGGCCCGCATTTTTCTGATCTTGCTCAGCCGGGTGTGCGTCGCTCTGCTCACCGGCCTGCATCTGTTTTTCCTGGTCCCGCCGGCTAATGCCCGGCCGCTGAAACGGGCCGCCTTGTTGTTGGACTGGAGGGTGACTCTCTGGCTCCGGCCGAGTGGGCTTTGCCGGCGGACCGGACTGGTCTTGCTCAGCCATGTGTACTTCCTTGAACACGGTCGTTTTAAATCATCATCGGGTCTGGCCGCGATCTCCGCCGCAGCATGAACGCGAATGCGGTTTGCCGAATTCCTGCAAGGAACACGCAGCGCGTCCGGCAAGAATTCAGGCAAGGCAACCGGATCAGTGACTCAGCTGTTTCTGCTGCCGGATCGACGGCCGCTGGTGGAAGGTTTGCCGCTCAGATATTTCTGCGCCGGCCCCTTGATGACGGGACGCCCGACCGGGCCTTTCTGTTCATGTGCGCCGTTACGGCCGGGCACGGCTTGAGCGCCCTTGCTGTCTTCTTTCGGCTGCTTGGCGTCTGCGGCTTTGGGGACGGCTGATTTATTGTTTGGCTTGACGTCCGACATCTGAATACCTCTGAGAATCTGGTCGAAGTGATGCGCCCGCGGATTTGACCCTGACCTCCGCAGGCGAGACCCGATAGTGTGCTGATGCATCCCGGATAGATGTAGGCGCAACCCGCATATCTGCGTGGTCGGAACGGATGCGATCTGAGCTGTCAGGGGAAGCATTTACGGCCAATGCGCCTACGCGGCGCCCTGGAGCTTACATACCTCGGCGAACTCAGTTGCCCGCATGGCCCCGGGAATCATCACCGCTGCGGCAGGGAGTAATGGCGGCGTAACCGGGAGATGGGTAAAAGCAGCAAGCCGGGGTACGAAGATGGCGTGATATCCACCGCCCGGCAGATCCGGGTCGCTCAGCTCATCGAAGAAATCAAGCGCGTCCAGCAACGCCAGCAGCTTGAAGAACTCGCCCGAACCACTGGTGCCGATAACGCGGTAGATTTCACCCTGCTCGTTGCGAATGGCGATCAGCAAGGGCATCTGGCGGGCAATGCGCAACGCGCCCGAGCGCAAACGCATTTTGATGACGAGACCGCTATCGAAACTGCTTGTGCCTACACCGGACACCAGCGCTGTTTTGCTCATCAATTCCCCTGCCGCGTGAGTTGAGATCGGGATCTGAAAATCAGATCTGCATGCATTCAGGCTCACGCTAGCATGTTGAACATGCAGCATCTGTTCGCCAACGCTCATAGCGGTAACGGCAGACTGTCTCAGCACCGGGAAGGCTTATCCCGGTCGCTTACACGGGGGGGCAAATTGACATCTGGCAAGAATAATCAGAAAAGTCAGGCTTCATTCCAGTCCTTCGACCTCGCTGCCCTCGCCGCCGGCTTCATCGGCCGGACGCCGGGCTCTGCGTTCACGACTGCGCACGGGCATAGGCGGAAAGCCGAAAAATTCCAGCACGCTGTTGGCGACCTGCTCACGGTCATTGTCGACACAGATCATGTGATAGCTGTTTTCCAGCACCACGGTGCGGGCGTCGGCCATGGTCGCCTGCAAGAATTCGGCCGAGCGCAGGCTGGTCAGCTCATCCTCGCGCGCGTGCACGATCAGGGTCGGCGCCTTGATCACGGCGGCGGCGCGACGCGCCCACGCGCGCAGCCGATCAACCTGGCGGATGCAGATCATCGGCACCCAGCGGTAATGGAAATTGTCGCCGCGCTCGAACTTGGCCTTGACCACTGCGCGCACCAGCGAATTCTTGATGCCGAAGGGCTCGCCCTCCTCTACCTTCATGCGGGTGCCGACGCCGGGAACGTAATACAACAGCGCACGCAGCGGCGCGTACCAGGGCGTGGACCAGCCGTCGATGTAGATCGGCGGCGCCAGCGTCACCAGCTTGCCTTGCGCCGCACTGTGCTGCACGCGCTCGCACAGCGCCAGGGCAACCAGCGCGCCCATGCACATGCCCATGATGTGCAGCTGATCGTATTGCGGCTGCAGCGTGCGGTATTGCTCGACCATGGCATCCAGCCATTGCTCGGCGCGCACCGGGATCAAATCTTCCGGCTGCGTGCCGTGTCCCGGCAAGGTGATGGCATGGGTCTCGATGCCGGCGCGCTTGAGCGCCTTATGCATGATGCCGAGATCGTATTGGGTGCCGCCCAGACCATGTATCAATAAGGCTCCGACGCGCGTGCTCATGCTTCGCTCCGCGTCGCGCCGGCCTCCACGGCATTGAAATGCCAGGCGCCGGCGACGATGGTCAGCTTGTCATCCGGGTCCAGCAGGCTGCGGCTCATGTCGGTCACCATGCTGACCTGGCCCGGCGGGAGCTGCAGCCGGAAATGCATCGCTTCGCGCACGTCGTCGCTGGTATCGTCCAGCCAGCGTTGGCGCAGGCGTTCCTGATCCATGGGATGGACGTGCGCCAGCACCTGATCCAGCGTCGCGACCTTGTCATGCGGTACGCCGAGCAAGCCCTGGACATCGCCGTTCCAGGCCACCGTCCGATGATCGGGGTCGATGCTGAACACCAGCTGGCCGCTGATGCTGAGCGCCAGTTCAACCTCGTTCTTCCACTGGTCGGCGGCTTCGTGCGCCTCTTCACGCGTACTCTTGAGCGCACTGATCAGTAACGACAATAGCGCCGCCACCGCCAGATACACTTGCAGTTCCAGCAAGGCATTGCTGGAATGCAGCTGCACCAGTTCCGCGAACGGCCCCTTGCCCAGCGAGTTGTAGATAAAGGCTATCAGCGCCAGCGCCGCCACCGACAGCGAGCCGCCGCGTCCGCCCCACAACAAGGTCACCAGCGCGATGAAGAACAGGGGCAGATAGGTGGTGGAAAAATTGATGTCGAATACGACGCGATCAATCTCGCTGTCGAAGGCCACGTAACTTGTCACCAGTACGCCGGCGAAAGCCAGCAAGCCGAGAATGAATTCAGTGCGCGCAATGCCGCCCGAGCGCGTGGCGCGAAACTGCGACCAGCCGGCAATCACCGGTACCACGATGAGGATGCCGACCAGATCCGACGACGACCACACACGCAGCGTCGGCCAGAACGGCGCATCTTGCGCCAGGTTGAACCAGATCGCTCCGGTCAGTCCGCTCACTACGCTGGCGCCGACGCCTATCATCAGCAGACCGCGCAGAAAATACAGTCCCTGCATGGGAAACGGCGCGCGCCGCACCAGCCACACGACCACCGCAGTAACGCCCACTTCATTGAGCGACAGCAAGGCCATGCGCCACAGCTCGCGCTGCTCCAGCCAGCCCAGCAGCAGCTGCGCCGCGAAAAATCCAAGCAGCAAGGGCCCCCAGCGCACGGTGCGCGTCAGCAGCAAGGCGCTGACGGCGATGCCGGCCGGCAGCCACAGATAACCGGTTGCGACAAAGGAGCCGTTGAGCGCATGGGACAGGTAACCGAAACCGAAGTAGCACAGCGCCCACACTAGTGGCGCGGCAAAACCGGCCAGGGAACTGGATGGATCACGTCTTTGCTGATTCAAAATTGAACTCCCCGCGCGAGGCTGAGGCCTCACGATTTATTGTTTGCTTAGTGCGGATCATCATCGACCGCGGTCGGCGTTTGCGGCTATACGACTATCGTTACCGATGCCGGACCAACTACTTTTTACCCCAGCGGTCTTCACCGCCGCCCACTGAAATGCAGCCTGCCGCGCTCATGCGGCCAGCCTGCATTTTAGCAGCGCCGTTAGGCCGTGAAGCGGACTTGTCGCAAGCAGCGATTCAAAGACGAGCGAGACAAGCGCACGCAAAAAGGCCCGCATACAGCGGGCCTTTAGAATGCAGATTGCCGCTACAGCGCCATCACTCCACTACACGCAGCGAATAATCGGTGGCGCGAATATCCTTGGTCAGGCTGCCGATGGAGATGCGGTCGACGCCGGTTTCGGCGATGGCGCGCACGGTATCCATGTTGATGCCGCCCGACGCTTCCAGCAAAGCGCTGCCGGCGGTCAGCCTGACTGCGTCCCGCATCAGCTCGGGGCTGAAGTTGTCGAGCAGAACGGAAGTGGCGCCGACGGCCAGCGCTTCTTTCAGTTGCGCGAGATTTTCGACTTCGACCTGAATCGTCACGCCGGCATTGAGCTTGATGGCGGCGGTGACGGCCGCCGTGATGCCGCCCGCCGCGGCGATGTGGTTTTCCTTGATCAGGATGCCGTCATACAGCGCCAGGCGCTGGTTCAGGCCACCGCCGACGCGTACCGCGTATTTCTGCGCCAGTCGCAGACCGGGCATGGTCTTGCGCGTATCGAGAATGCGCGCATTGGTGTCCTTCACCAGATCCACGTAACGCCGTGTTGCGGTCGCCACGCCGGACAGCAATTGCAGGAAATTCAAGGCGCCGCGTTCGGCCGTCAGCAATGCGCGCGCCGGACCTTCGATGCGGCAGACTTCGGTGTCGGGCTGCATCAGATCGCCTTCGGCGTAGCTCCAGCTGACGTGCAGACGCGGATCAAGCCGGGTCATGACTGCCTCGAACCAGGGCGCGCCGCACAGCACGGCCTGCTCGCGCACGATGACGCGGGCGGTAACGAATTCGTTTTCCGGCACCAGCAGGCCGGTGTAGTCGCAATTGCCGACGTCTTCCGCGATTGCCAGATTGACGTTGGCGTCGAAAGCGGCATGCAGCGCCGCATCGAAAGGCGCGTACGGATTGTTCAGACTGCTGGTGGTTTTGATGGTGCTGACTGAGGCGACATTGGTGCTCATGCTGGACCGATTCCTGCAAACAGTTTTTGTTCGTCTTCGAGTTTGGCCGACGGCCGCACCTTGGCTTTTTTCTGCGCGGCGAAATCCAGCATGCGGTCGATACAGACCACTGCCTTCTTGCCGATCGCAGGATCAACGTGAATCTCGTTACTGCCGGTTTCCAGCACTTGCAACAGGTTCTGCAAACCGTTCATGGCCATCCACGGGCAGTGCGCACAACTCTTGCAGGTGGCGCTGTTGCCGGCAGTCGGGGCATCGATGAAAATCTTGTCCGGCGCCGCCATGCGCATCTTGTGCAGGATGCCGTTGTCGGTGGCGACGATGAATTCTCTGGCATCCAGGGTGCGCACCGCGTCGATCAGTTGCGAAGTGGAGCCGATCACGTCGGCTTGCGCCACCACTGCTTCCGGCGATTCCGGATGCACCAGAACCTTGGCGTGCGGATGTTCCTGCCGCATCAGTTCCAGTTCGGCGCCCTTGAACTCGTCATGCACCAGGCAGGAACCCTGCCACAGCAGCATGTCGGCGCCGGTCTGCTTCTGGATGTAGCTGCCCAGATGCTTGTCGGGCGCCCACAGGATTTTCTTGCCTTGCTCATGCAGGTGCTTGACGATGTCGAGTCCGATCGAGGACGTCACCATCCAGTCGGCGCGCGCTTTGACGGCAGCGCTGGTGTTGGCGTAGACCACCACCGTGCGATCCGGATGGGCATCGCAAAACGCCGCGAATTCATCCGTCGGGCAACCCAGATCGAGCGAACATGTGGCGTCCAGATCGGGCATCAGAATGCGTTTTTCCGGGCTCAGAATCTTGGCGGTCTCACCCATGAAGCGCACGCCGGCAACCACCAGGGTCTGCGCTGCATGATCGCGGCCGAAGCGCGCCATCTCCAGCGAGTCCGACACGCAACCGCCGGTTTCTTCAGCCAGATCCTGCAGGTCGGCGTCGACATAGTAATGCGCCACCAGCACCGCTTGTTTTTCCTTCAGCAGCTGACGGATGCGCGCCTTGAGCGATTCGCGCTCCGTTGCCGTCGGCGTGGCCGGTACCTTGGCCCACGCATTGGCTGTGCAACTGCTGCCTGTCTCCATCTGCGGCCGTTCAAATTCGACGACCTTCATTGCGGTAGCTTGCATGGCTATTAAACAGCTTTCAAAGTTTACTCAATGCCCTGGCTGGCCAGGTAGTCCTCATAGGTGCCCTGGAAGTCCACCACGCCGTCTTCCTTCACTTCCAGAATACGGGTGGCCAGCGAGGACACAAATTCGCGATCGTGCGAAACGAAGATCAGGGTGCCGGCATATTTATCAAGCGCAATATTGAGCGACTCGATCGATTCCATGTCCATGTGATTGGTCGGCTCGTCCATCAGCAGCACGTTGTGACGACCCAGCATCAGCTTGCCGTACATCATGCGCCCCTTTTCACCGCCGGACAGCACCTGCACCGACTTCTTGACGTCGTCGCCGGAGAACAGCAGACGGCCCAGAATCGAGCGTACCGCCTGATCGTCGTCGCCTTCCTGCGTCCACATGCCCATCCAGTCGGTCAGGGTTTCGCCCTTGGCGAATTCCTCGGTCGGATCCTGCGGCATGTAACCGACGTTGGCGTTTTCCGCCCATTTCACCAGACCGCTGTCGGCTTGCAGACCGGCGACATCGCCGCCGATACAACGCAACAGCGTGGTCTTGCCGACGCCGTTGGCGCCGATGATGGCGATGCGTTCGCCGGCTTCAACCATGATGCTGAAGTTCTTGAAGATAGGACGATCATAGGTCTTGCTGATGCCTTGCGTTTCCACCGCCAGACGATGCAGCTTCTTCTCGCCGTCGAAACGCACGAAAGGATTGGCGCGGCTCGATGGCTTGATGTCTTCGACCTTGATCTTGTCGATCTGCTTGGCGCGCGATGTCGCCTGGCGCGCCTTGGATTTGTTGGCCGAAAAGCGGCGTACGAAGTCTTGCAGTTCCGCGACCTTTTCCTTGGCCTTGGCATTCACCGACAATTGCTGCGCACGCGCTTGCGAAGACGCCAGCATGTATTCGTCGTAATTGCCCGGATAGACCTTCAGCGTGCCGTAGTCCATGTCGGCCATGTGCGTACAGACCTGATTGAGGAAGTGGCGATCGTGGGAAATGATGATCATGGTGGAATTGCGCTCATTGAGCATGTCTTCCAGCCAGCGAATGGTGTTGATGTCGAGGTTATTGGTCGGCTCGTCGAGCAGCAGGATATCGGGATTGGAGAACAGCGCCTGCGCCAGCAGCACGCGCAGCTTCCAGCCCGGCGCGACGTTGCTCATCGGGCCCTGGTGCTGTTCGATCGACACGCCCACACCCAGCAAGAGTTCGCCGGCGCGCGCTTCGGCGGTGTAGCCGTCGTACTCGGCGAACTTGGCTTCGAGATCGGCCGCCTTCATGTAGTCGTCGTCGGTGGCATCCGGATTGGCGTAGATCGCATCGCGCTCAGACATCGCCGCCCACATTTCAGTGTGGCCCATCAGCACCACATCCAGCACGCGCATTTCTTCGTAGGCGAACTGATCCTGGCGCAGCTTGCCGAGACGCTCATTGGTGTCCAGGCTGACGTTGCCGCCGGATGGCTCGAGATCGCCGCCGAGGATTTTCATGAAGGTCGACTTGCCGCAACCGTTGGCGCCGATCAGGCCATAGCGATTGCCATCGCCGAACTTGACGGAAATGTTTTCAAACAACGGCTTGGGGCCGAACTGCATGGTGATATTTGCTGTGGATAGCACTACACAAAACCTTTACTAGAATTGAAAGCCGAAAGCCCGCCAGGCGAGCCCGAAACGAGAGATTTTACCATTGCGCGTCAAGTCCGGCGCGGTTGCGCGGCACGAAGCTGCCGGCGCGACAAATATTTCTGCGCAGCAATCAAAGGCCTGGTGCGATGCAGATGCGCCGGAATCGCTGCGCCGGATCAAGTACACTGCCGGGCGCCCACGTTCACGCGACGCCAGCGTCCTGGATGTGCATCGCAGGAATCTTTGCAGCTCAGCCGCTTCTAAGCGCTTTGCCGCCGTTCAGACCAGAAGGACAAGAATGAAATTTGCCAAGAGTTGCTTCCGTATTCCTCCATTGCAAGCCGGGCGTCACTGGCGCAAAGGTATTGCCCGGCTGTGCGCGGTGCTCGCGCTGAGCGGCGCCGCCGGCCTCAGCCAGGCCGCCTATAACGTCTGGACCAGCGAGTACACCGTCAGCAAGCAGGAACTGCAGAGCGCGATTGCGCCGCAGTTTCCGCGCAAGATGCGCTACATGGACATCTTCGACGTCACGCTCAGCAACCCGCGCCTGGCCATGGATGAAGCGCGCAATCGTCTGACCACCGTAGTCGATGCGCAAATCGACAACAAGCTCATCCTGCAAAGACCGATCAACAGCGTGCTGACCCTGAGCAGCGCCTTCAGATACGATGCGCCGACGCGTTCGGTGCGACTCGATTCGCCCGCCGTGGAAAAGGTGGAGGTGGCCGACGTGCCGCCGCAATACGGCCAGCAGCTGAACACACTGGCAAATCAGGCGGCGCAGCAGTTTCTGAAGGATTACACCATCTATACCTTCCAGCCCGAGCAATTGCAGATGAACGGCAAACGCTTCGAACCGGGCAAGATTACCGTACAAAAAGACGGCGTGAAGGTCGAGATCAAGGAAATGTGATCTGTCCTCCTTGCATGGGGACGAAAAAAACGCGCCGGCAAGGCGCGTTTTTCATTTCTGTCCACGTCATCAGACCGATCCTGCTTATCACCTCAGCACCGGATAGCCGCTCATCTCCAGACTGAAACCATCTGCGCCGGTGCTGCGCAGCTCGGCATGCGAGCCGACCGCCAGCGTGCCCAGATCGGGCACATGGCCGAAGGGCAAGCCGGTCATCAGCGGCGTGCGCAGACGGCTGCGCAGAAATGCCAGCATGGCGCCGAAGTCGTAGCCGTTGTCGATGGCCGGCGCCAGCCGGTAGCCGGAAAAATCCCCCAGCACGATGGCCTTCTGCTGCTGCAGCACGCCGGCATATTCCAGTTGCAGCAGCATGCGTTCGACGCGGAAGGGATGCTCGTTGACGTCTTCCAGAAACAGGATGCCGCCCTCGATTTGCGGAAAATACGGCGTGCCGAGCAAATGCGTGACCATCGCCAGATTGCCGCCCCACAAGGTGCCGCTGCAATTCAGTGCGGGATTGTGCGCATCCGGCGCGCTATCGCCGCAGGAGGGGGTGCCGTCAGCCAGCTGCGGGCGGCTGTGGATGCTGCTGCGCGGCTGCGTCAGCGTCTGCCAGAAACCGCGCAAGGTGCCGGCATTGAGCGTAAGGCCGCCGAAGTCGCCGTTGAGCATGGGCCCGGCAAAACTGACGGCGCCGGTTTTCGCCAGCAGGGCCAGATGCAGGGCCGTGATGTCGCTGTAGCCGACCAGCGGTTTGCCGCTGGCGGCCAGCAGCTCGAAATCGATCATCGGCAGAATGCGCGACACGCCGTAGGAGCCGCGCAAGGCCAGCAGCACATCGACTTCAGGATCGCGCGCAGCTTCATGCAAGTGCGCCACACGCGCCTCATCGGTCGCGCCAAAACGCTGGTAACGCTGTTCCGGCTGATAGAAATTCCTGACCGTGCAACCCATGGCCTGCAGCAAGGCGACGCCGCGTTCGACATTGGCCTGATCCGGCGCACCGCCGCCCGGCGCGACCACCGCCACGCAGGTGCCGACCGGGATCAGCGCAGCGATCTGCTGCAGTTCGGCGGCGGACAAGCCGCCGGTTTCAGGCGGGAGGGACATATCGTTCATGGATGCCTCAGTCATCGATTGGATTCTGCTCAGCACTTGCCGCTGCAGCCTGCAGCCGCTTCAGCCTGAGCTGCTCGCGCCGTTCAGCGAAGAAGGCCTTGAGCAGATCGCCGCATTCCTGCGCCAGCACGCCGCCCTGCACCTGAGTATGGTGATTCAGTTGCTCCTGTGCGAACAGGTTCAGTACCGAGCCGCAAGCGCCCGTCTTGGGGTCGGTCGCGCCGAAGACCACGCGCGCCAGCCGCGCATGCATCATGGCGCCGGAACACATCACACAAGGCTCCAGCGTGACGTACAGCTCGCAGCCCGGCAGACGATAATTGCCGAGCTTTTCGGCGGCGGCGCGCAAGGCCATGATTTCGGCATGCGCACTGGGATCGTGGCGGCCGATGGGCTGATTGAAACCGCTGGCGATGATCTCGCCGTCCCTGACCACCACGGCGCCGACCGGCACCTCGCCCAGCGCTCTGGCATGCGCGGCCTGCTCCAGCGCCGCCTGCATGAACCCCAGGTCCTGCCGATCGCGCAAATCGGCGGCGCTGACGACCGGCGTCTGCACCTCGCTTGAGGTGGGGGTGGAGGTAGGCAGGGAAAGCGTCATGCCGTCATCAGTCCGCAGTGATTTCAGCCCAGCAATTCGGGGTTTCGTGCAGCACCAGTTTTTGCAGATGCAGACCAGTGCCGTAATGATCCTTGTACGCCGCCTTGAGAATGTCGAAGGCAGTGCGCGCCAGATTTTCCACGGTAGGGATACGGTCAATGATCACGGTCTTGTGATCCGGCAGGCTGGCCAGGAAGTTACGTACCGGCGTGTCCTTTTCGTAGACCAGAAAAGCATGATCCCAGACATCCACCAGATGCTGTTTGGCCAGCGTCTTGATATCCGAAAAGTCCATGATCATGCCGTTGTCGGAGCTGCCTTCGACCTCGATCACTGCGCCCACCAGCGTGATTTCCAGTGTATAGCGATGGCCGTGCAGATTGCGGCACTGGCTTTTGTGGTCGGGGATGCGGTGGCCGGCATCGAATTCGAGTTTGCGGGTGATCGTCAGCATGGACTGGGTGTGATGAATGATTTCTTGAAAATACTAAACAGGATTCTGGACGGAACATGCCGCCAGCAAGGATTGTAATCAATCGCCGCCCGGCGCAGTGCGGGCGGATCAGATTGGCGTTGCCGTAACGGACCGGGATCAGGGAATCTGCAGCAGCTTGTGGGTCTGGATGCTGAGCTTCCACTTGGGATTGTTCTTTACCATCTCGATCGCCATTCTGGTGTTGCGCACAGCATCGGGGCCATCCATCGGTTGCAGCAAAAAGTGCTCGAAATCCAGTTGTTCGTACTCGTTCAGCGGCTGGCCGGCCTGCGGCACCACCACCTTGAGTTCGCTGCCTTTGAACACCTTCAGCTCGGAACCCATCTTGGGGCTGACGCAGATCCAGTCGACGCCGGCCGGCACCGGAATTGTGCCATTGGTCTCGATCGCGATCTCAAATCCGACCGCATGCATGGCCGCGATCAGCGCATCATCAAGCTGCAGCAGCGGCTCGCCGCCGGTAAACACCACGTACTTGCTGGGTGCATAAGTGGCCGGCCACAGGCTGTCGATCACCGCTGCCAGTTCCTGCGGCGTCTTGAACTTGCCGCCGCCGTCGCCGTTGGTGCCGATGAAATCGGTATCGCAGAACTGGCAGATCGCCTTACTGCGATCTTCTTCGCGCCCGGTCCACAGGTTGCAGCCGCTGAAGCGGCAGAATACGGCAGGACGGCCGGCGTGCGTGCCCTCGCCTTGCAAGGTGTAGAACATTTCTTTGATGCTGTAAGTCACGGTAGTCGGGCGCGGGCGAAGCGCAAAAACAGTATAGGGATGGCTGTGACGGCAATGGATATCAGCGAATCACGTGGCCAGAAGGCAGTGCAAATGATTCAAGTTGCTGATATTTCTGGGAATTTTGCCGCAAGCAAGGGCGCTATTATAGCCGCGCCCGACCTCTTGCGTCGGCGGCGGTGTTGCTTTTGCGGCGGCATGGCGCGCGTTTTTTGCCGAGCGAGCTTGTCGGCCGCATCGTTTTATTTCTCGCAGAACAACTATTCTGTCTGCACATCTTGAGGAACTCGCCACGCAGGCGCAACAAAATAGGCGACTGCTGTTCACGCCTGCGACCGTGCGCGCCCTCAAAAAACCCTGCCGCCATGTGATGTTGATCGGCCTCTGATTTCAAGCCGGTGGTAGCGCGTATTGCTGACCGGCCGGCAACAGCTCTGCTCCAGGCCGTCGCATTCATATTTCAATTGCAACCTGGGACATAGCAGCTGAAATCCAGCGCTAACGCATGAAGATCAAGATGCCTCCATACCGAACTTGTTGTTCGGCCTCAACCCAAGGAGAACACCATGCGTATCCACCTCGCTTTCTTTGCCATCATCGCCGGCTTATTCGTCACATCGGGCGCCTGCGCCGCCGACATGGTTACGCCGGCTTCCATCGATTGGGATCTCTGGGGGGAGTGGTTGCGTGAAGCTGTTCGCATGCCGATCGGCTGACAATTAAATGCCGCCACTCAGATGGCGTAGCAGGCTCTCTCGCGGCAAAGTTTCGGCGGCGTTGAATTCCGGCAAGGAATGGGTCGGGCAATCGCGCAGTTCCTCGCCCGATTGCTGACGTCGAATGCTTCGACTCTACGCCCGGAAACGGCCGCATACAGCGTTGAAATACAAGATGCCCGATGCGATGCATCCGGCATCATTGTTGCAGCAAGCTATTTGGGGAGTGAACCTGGCGAAGGCAAACTTCTGGCAACCGGCGCATCGGATTATCGCTGCTCACGCATACGAGGATGCAGCGCTCAGTGCGACAAAGACCGGCCTGTCCAACTGTCGGGTCCAGGCATGGTAAGTTTGCTCCGCGATCAAGTGCAATGCTTGGATGCGCTCATGCAATCCCTTCAAAATTTGCATCTCGCTTTGAACCGCAGGTCCATGCGCGCGACGGAGTTCGGCGCGCCCCGCTGCACACCAATTTGTGACGCTTGCCTCGGTCACTTCCAGGTGTCCCTGGAATGCCCAATGGCGACCGCGGAGGAAACCTTTGTTCAGGCAATGACTGCCGTACATCGTACGGGTGGCGCCGGCGGGGATGTCAAAAGTGTCATAGTGCCAGTTGAAGATCGTCACCTGTCTGGGCAAGCCCATACGCTGCTGCGCGTGCGGTGTGACCCATATCGGGCTCCAGCCGATATTCGCACAGATATTGCGGCTGACTTTTGCTCCCATGGCCCGCGCCAGCATCTGCGCGCCAAAACAGTGCCCGAGAATCGGAACGTCACGCCTGATGGCATCTTGCAGCAATGCCTGCTCATCTTCGATCCACGGCAAAGTTTCATTGACACAGTGGTCGCTGCCCAACACGACAATGCCACCAAATTTGCTTGCATCGACTGGAGCGTTTCCATCCGACGCAGGAGAAATGAGTCGATAGGGAAGGCTGTTTTTATCCAAATGGTCGAGCAATACGCCCGGCCCTTGTGTTGATTCGTGTTGAAGAATAGCGATCGGCCTCATGGAGTCGCGGCTTGCATGTACAAGCCCGTAGTGACGGAGACGCCAATCTAGAATCTTCGGCATAAAAACCGGATTCTATTTGATGTGATTTACGTAAAAAACGCGTAAAAAACCTCATTCGAAGAGAGTGAAATTACGCCGACTTCTGGCCGACTGCGGTCTTTCAGGTCGCGGCACCCTGAGGACAAATTCAGAGGAGAAAGCTGAGCGCTCCCTCGGCTGCTTAAAATTCAAGCACAACGCTGCAAGGCAGATGGGATATGGGGATGCAAATGGCGAGCCAGGCTTATCCACAAGCTTACTCACAAAATAAGGGGACAAGTCGCCACTCGTTACCGAGTGGCCTAAGCCGTCTGCCCTTTCCGCCCCTCGCTCCTTCGCGCCCTCTCCTCTGCTGCCTCAGGCCCGGGCCAAAGCGGCAATTTCATCCAATCAAGCAGGCATCGATTCGGCAATCACTCCGAAGTCAAGGCCGCCACCGGATCCAGTTGCGCCGCCTTCTTGGCCGGCATGTAACCAAACAGCAGTCCGGTCGCCACCGAGCAACCAAAAGCGGTCAGGATCGAGGTCAGCGAAAAGATCACCGGCGCGCCGGCCACGATCAGCAGCAGGCCGATCAGCAGACCGGCGATCACGCCGATGCTGCCGCCGACTACCGTTACCAGCACCGCCTCGGTCAGAAACTGGCGCAGGATGTCGCGCTGACGGGCGCCGGTCGCCAGCCGGATGCCGATTTCGCGGGTGCGTTCGCGCACCGTCATCAGCATCACGTTCATCACGCCGATGCCGCCCACCAGCAACGAGACCGCCGCCACCAGACTCAGCATCAGGGTCATGGTGTCGCGCGTCTTGGCTTCGGCGGCGATCGAGGCGGCGGCATTGCCGACGCCGAAATCGCGGATGCCGTGACGTTCCAGCAGCAGCGCTTCAAGCTGCTTCTGGGTCTCGGCGATGGCGCCGACGTCGGCCACCGCCAGCACTGTATAGGTCGGCTCGCGCTGGCCGAACAGCTTCACACCCGCAGTGCTGAAGGGCATGATCAGCAGATTGTCTTCATCGCGCTCGCCGGTCAGCGCGCCCTTCTCGCTCATCACGCCGACCACCTGAATCGGCACATTGCCGATCAGCACCACCTGCCCGATCGGATCTTCCACGCCCGGCATCAGATCGCGCGCCAGCTTGTGCCCGAGCACTGCGACCGATGCCAGTTCGCGCTCATCGGATTCGGAGAAAAAGGCACCGCGCGCCAGCGGCCAGTTCTGGATTTTCGGCAAAGCCGAACCGGTGCCGCGCACGTAAGTCTGGATGTCCTGATTGCCGTAACGCACCACCTTGTTGCCGGTGACGTTGGGCAGCACGTGCACGATGTTGGGAATCTCGCTCACCGCTTCCAGATCCTGCAGCGTGATGCTGCGTCCGGGAATGCGCGAGCTCTCGCCGATCGAGGCCATGTACATCAGGTTGGAGCCGAAGGCGCCGAGCTGCGCCACCACCTGCTGCCGCGTACCCAGACCGATGGCCAGCATCACGATCACCGATGCCACACCGATGATGATGCCCAGCAGCGTCAGCCCGGTGCGAAAACGATTGATCCACATCACGCGCCATGCAGCACGCGCGGCTTCGCGCAATTCGCCCAGCAGCAGGCGCGGACTGTCTTCTCCCGCCACTTCCAGACTGGTCGCCAGATCGGGCATGGGAGCGACCGTCTTTGTCTCGCCGTCCCTTTGCTGCGCAAGCTGATGCTGATACTGCCGCCGGCCATCCGGATCGCTGTCGCCGACTACCTGCCCGTCCAGCACTTCGATCACGCGCCGCGCCTGCGCCGCGACATTGCGGTCGTGGGTGATCAGGATGATGGTGTGACCGGCGTCGGCCAGCTCGTTGAGCAGCTTCATGACTTCGGCGCCGCTGCTGCTGTCGAGCGCCCCGGTCGGCTCATCGGCCAGAATGATGCGACCGCCGTTCATCAGCGCGCGCGCAATCGATACGCGCTGCTGCTGGCCGCCGGACAATTGATGCGGCCGGTGATCCAGCCGCTCGCTCAATCCCAGCCGGGTCAGCAAGGCTTCTGCGCGCTGTCGTCTTTCCTGCTCGGGCATGCCGGAATAGATGGCCGGCACTTCGACGTTTTCGCAAGACGATTCGGTCGGGATCAGGTGATAGCCCTGAAACACGAAACCGAAAGCTTCGCGCCGCAACCAGGCCAGCTGGTCGGCATCGAAGCCGGATACATCGCGGCCGTTGAAACGGTATTGGCCGGCGCTGGGCCGATCGAGACAACCGAGCAGATTCATCAGCGTCGACTTGCCGGAACCGGAGGCGCCGACGATGGCCACGAACTCGCCGCCATGAATATTGAGGCTGATGCCGCGCAGCACGTCGACTGCCGGCGGGCCGCCCTGATCAACGTCATGCCCGCCGTAGGATTTGCGAATCGCGTCCAGTGCGACCAGCGGTACACGCTGCCCCACGACATCCAGCTTCACGCTGCTCAAAGCTGGAACCTCTTGACGCCGCTGGCGTTGCTGCGCTCGCCGGTGACCAGCAGATCGCCTTCTTCCAAGCCGCTCAGCACTTCACCGCTGACGCGATTACGCACGCCGATTTCGATTTCCCGCACCTGCGGCTTGCCGTTGGCCGCCAATACACGCGCACGATAGCGCTGCGTTTTTGGACGCGCATGCGGAGCCGCTTGTACCGGCGGCATCGGCTTCGCCGCAGCGCCGTCTGCGCTTGTATGCACAGGGACCGGGACATCCACCGGAATCGCCGTCAATGCCGCCAGCGGCGCCGTCACCACGCCGTGCGCCGCGGCCGAAACGAAGTTGACCTGCGCCGTCATGAGCGGCATCAGTTCACCATCGGTATTGTCGATGTCGAACAAGGCTGTATACAGGATCACCTTGTTGGATGATGGCGCCAGCGCGGTGTCCGCGCTCTTGCCTTCCGGCGAAGGCGGCGCCGGCAACAGTTGGCGCACCTTGCTGTGCCAGCGGCGCTGATCGCCGCCCAGCGTGGTGAAGTACACCGGCATGCCGCCGCGCACGCGCCGCACATCGGCTTCCGACACTTCGGTCCACACCGTCATGGTGGACAGATCGGCGAGCCGCAGAATGGTCGGCGTCTGGTACGTCGCGTTCAGAGTCTGGCCTTCACGCGCGTCGACCGAGACCACCGTGCCGGCCATCGATGCATAGATACGCGTGTAGCCCAGACGCACTTCGTCGGCCTGCACGGTGGCGGAGGTCTGTGCGATCTGCGCCTTCAGGTTTTCAATCCTGGCGGCGGCCGACGCCAGCGCCGCCTCGGCAATCTGAACATCCTCCGTGCGCGTGGCCTGTCCCGCATCCAGCGCGCGCTGACGCGCCGCCTGTTGCGAGGCCAGCAAATGCTGCGCCTGCTGATCCGCCAGCTGGGCACGCAGGCCGCTCAGCGATGCGCGTCCTGCATCCACGATCGCCTTCTGCACGTTGGCATCGATCTCCACCAGCAACTGACCTTTTTCCACGGCGTCGCCGGGCTGCACATGCAGCCGCAGCACCATGCCCGACACCTGCGCGCCGACATCCACATAGCGGCGCGGCTGCAGCTTGCCGACCGCGGCCACATTGGCCTCGACATCGCCACGCACTATCTTTACCGTGTCGTAGGAAATCGCCGGCCGCGTCATCCACCACGCGGCGCCGGCCAGGGCCGCCAGCACGGCCAACAGCGCCAGCCTGCGTGGATTTTTCCAGAATGGCTTGTCCGCCCCCGGCTTCCTCCCGCCCCCGCCCGCCATCAGCGCGCGACCTCGAAACTCAATGTCGCCACGTGACGTACGTCCTCATATTGTTTGCCATCGATGGTCACTGTGCCATTAATGCGTGCGGTCACTTCCATCACATACAGACCGGGGAACGGGGTTTCCATGGTGACGGTGCCGTCGGCGCCCGGCTTGAGCACGCGACGCCAGCCTTCGGAGGTCTCGACATTCACTTGCGAAGCGGCGACCGCATTGCCCTTCCACATCAGTTTGAAGGTATTGCCGCCGGGGGTGGTCGGCACCAGCTCCAGATCGTTGACAGCCTTGGTTTCGGCACGGCCATAGCGCGCCTGATAGATCACCAGTGCATTCTTGCCGCCTTCCTTCACGCTCACCTGGCGCGCGCTGAACCGCAGATCGCCGGCGACCCTGGCAGCGTCGATCTGCAAGTGATCCGGCTGCGGCGTGAGCGGCAGGCTGTTGCTCTCAGGCGCGGCGGCATCCGCCGGAAACGCACGCGGCATGTCGATCTGCGGCAATGCGCGGTCGGGCTTCTCCAGTTCGCCGGAGAAAACCTTGAAGGCGCCCTTGGCTGCAGCATCTTTTTCCAGCCACAGATAGTTGGCGTAGGCCGGGTTGGCCAGCGCCAGTGTCGCCGCCACGGCCACGGCCGAGAACAGATGCTTGCGCGGCTGCGCCTGATCTTCGCCTGTGCTTGCTTGCGCTGCCGGCGCAGGTTTGTCTGCGCTGTATTTCAGTTTGGGAAATTTCATGAGGTGCTCCGATGTTCAATTGGATAGGTCGAATAAAGCTGCCGGCGCGATGGCGCACAGACGAAGACGACACCTCTGCCCGCCTTGAGGCGGAGCAAGTATCGTCGTGGCTGCGGAAGAACAATTCGGTGCGCTGGCTGCGAAAAAGGCCGGAGCCGGCTACTCAGACACCGGGCCATTCGACGCTCGGGAAACAAGCGGCAGGAGCGGTGTCATCATCAGCATCGCTGACGCTGCCGGACATCCGATGGTGTAGCGCATGCGCCGGCAAATCCGGCGATAGTCCGGCTTGTCTTGTTGAGGTTCCACTTGCGAATTCATGCAGTTCCTGTCTGACAGGCCTCCGGATGCCGGAACCTCGCCAATATCAAGGTGATTTTCAGCACGCGCGAAGCTGTTTTCGGCTCACTTCTGCGCACAGATCACAAATAAGAATTATTCTTATTTGATTATATCTGATGATGCTTAAAAACCGAAGTTTTCATAGACAAAAATAGGTAATTTTCTGGATCAATTTCTTCATCTGCGTTTACTTGTTTTCACGTTGCCCGCTTGTCGCCGCTCGTCCTCTGCGATTCAGACAAGTCCGCAAGTCGCGCGCTGCATTACGCTCGCCCTTTATGCACCGGAGCACTTCGCTGCAAAAACTCCTTGCCTTCTTCTCTCTTTGAATTAATAATGAGTGCTTACTCATTCATTATTTAATTCAGGCAGCAATATCCATGGCCCGCCCCAAAAGTGAAGACAAGCGCAATGCCATTCTGACCGCCGCCGTTACGGTGATGGCCGAGTTCGGGCCCGCCGCGTCGACCGCCAGGATCGCCAAGGCGGCAGGCGTGGCCGAAGGCAGCCTGTTCACCTACTTCGCGACCAAGGATGAGTTGATGAATCAGCTCTATCTGGAGATCAAGAGCGACCTGCGTGAAGCGCTGCTGGACGAGGAAGTGGCGCGCGCCGCCACGCCCAAACAAGCCATACGCCTGGCCTGGCATCGCTATGTGAACTGGGGTGTCGTCAATGCCGAGAAATGCAAGGTGCTGGCGCAGCTGAGCGTGGCCGAATGCATCACCGACGCGACCCGGGCCGAAGGCTCGCAAGCCTTCGGCGACCTGGTCGGACTGCTGCAGCATTGCATCAAGAATCCGGCTCTGTTGGCAGAGCCTTGCGGTTTTGCCGGCGCCATCATGGGTGCACTGGCCGATGCCACGATGGACTTCATGCGGCGCTATCCGGCGCAAGCCGAGTTCTACTGCGAGAACGGCTTCGAGGCATTCTGGAAGGCGCTGGGGAAGTAAGCTCAGACAACATCAGCATCTGAAATCGCCGCCACGGTGGCCACGCCCGTTGAGCTGAATTCAGATTGCTAACGAAGGACTGCGACTGCGCTGCACACACTGCTGCATCATCGGAGTATGAGGACATCAGACACGGCAGCCATATCCCGCATTATTCATGCAGCTTGTTTTTGGCATTTAATGAGTGATTACTCGCTCATACCTTATTTACGACCGATGCACCGGTCGATTATCCAAAGCGCAGCAGCGACCTGCTTCACGGCGCTGCGCAATCAAACCTGAAAGGATCAGCATCATGTCAAAAGTATGGTTGGTTACCGGCAGCGCGTCCGGACTGGGGCGCGACATCGCCGAAGCGGCGCTCGCCCATGGCGATTCGGTGGTCGCCACTGCGCGCAAGCCCGAACTGCTCGATGAGCTGGCACAGCAATACGGCGACCGCATTCTGCCGCTGGCGCTGGATGTCACAGATGCATCTGCAGCACGCAGCGCCGTGGAAAAATCAATCGAGGCCTTCGGGCGCATCGATGTACTCATCAACAACGCCGGCTATGGCCAGATGCTGCCTTTCGAACAGATGCCGGATGAGGATTTCAGCGCCCAGATCGATGCCAATTTCTACGGCGTGGTGCATCTCACGCGCGCGGTTCTGCCGGCCATGCGCGCGCAGCGTTCCGGACACATCATCAATGTATCGTCGGTCGGTGGTCGTATCGGCACGCCGGGCATGAGTGCCTATCAGGCCGCGAAGTGGGCGGTCGGCGGCTTTACCGAAGTGCTGGCAATGGAAACTGCGCCGCTCGGCATCAAGATCTGTGCCATCGAGCCGGGCGGCATGCGCACCAACTGGGCGGTGCGTGCACGCGCCGACATGCCGCAGGTGATGCCGGACTATCAGGAATCGGTCGGCAAGATGGCCGATCTGATCAAGGACTACGCCGGCAAAGAAGCGGGCGATCCGCGCCGCGTCGCGCAAGTGGTACTGGGTCTGGCTTATCACCCGCAACCGCCGATGCATCTGCTGCTGGGCACGGACGCTCTGCACTATTTCGATATGATCGACCGGCAACGTATCGCCGATGCCGAACGCTGGAAGGCGGTGACGGCAACCACGGTCTTCGGCGACACGCCGCTGGCTGAATTGCCGGGCGCATGATGCCGCAAGAACTCAATCGAGAGCAGCAAACTCAGTCCATGATCCGGCCCAGCCCGTCCGGGTCAACCCGCCACCAAGGGAGACAGCAACAATGAATGGATGGAACACGCGCGACATACCGGACCAGCGCGGTCGCATCGCAGTGATCACCGGCGCCACCGGCGGCCTCGGTTATGAGACCGCGCTGGCACTGGCGGGCGCCGGGGCAGAAGTAGTGCTGACCGGACGCAATGAAGGCAAGGGCAAGGCCGCCATCGCCAGCATCCTCAACCGTCATGCCGGCGCCAATCTCCGCTACCAGCATCTGGATCTCGGCAGTCTGGCGTCGGTGGCCGAATTCGCTCCGCGATTTGCGGCGCAACATGGTCGCCTTGATCTGCTGATCAACAATGCCGGCGTGATGGCGCCGCCGCTGCGCCAGACCACCAGCGACGGTTTCGAGCTGCAGTTCGGCACCAACTATCTCGCGCATTTCGCGCTGACGGCGCATCTGCTGCCGCTGCTGCGCAAGGCCGGCGCTGCGCGCGTGGTCAACCTCAGCAGCATTGCACACCGGGTGCGCGGCGCAATTCATTTCGACGATCTGCAATTCGCGCGGCGCTATGCGGCGTGGCCGGCGTATGCCCAGTCCAAGCTGGCAATGCTGATGTTCGCACTGGAGTTGCAACGCCGCAGCGACGCTCTCGGCTGGAAGCTGAGCAGCATCGCCGCTCACCCCGGTTATGCGCGCACCGATCTGATCGTCAATGGCCCCGGACTCAGCGGCGGCGCATGGCAATTCAATCGCTGGCTGATTCAGCCGTTTTTCAGTCAGCGCGCCGCCGACGGCGCCCTACCGAGTTTGTTTGCCGCGACCGCGCCGCAGGCGGAAAACGGCGGCTACTACGGCCCGGCATTTCTTGAACTAAAAGGCCGCGTCACGCGCGCCGGAATCAGTCGCCGCGCTCAGGACAGCGCCGTCGCGGCCAGGCTGTGGCAGGTTTCCGAACAATTGAGCGGCGTGCAATGGCCGCAAGGAGTCTCCCTTTGAACGTGCTTATCTTCGGCGCCAGCGGCATGCTGGGCCATGGCGTGTTGCGCGAATGTCTGCTGGCCGACGATGTCGCGCTGGTGCAGGTCATCGGCCGCAGCGAGCTCGACACCAGCAGACTCGGCGTGGATGCAATGCATCTGCGCAAACTGCAGCAGGTGGTGCAGCCCGATCTGTTCGACTACCGCCAGATTGAAAACCGTCTGAAGAATTTCGACGCCTGCTTCTTTTGCCTCGGCGTATCGTCCGGCGGCATGCGCGAAGCCGACTACCGGCTCCTGACCTACGATCTGACGCTGGCGGCGGCGCAAGTATTGGCGCGACTGAATCCGCAGATGACATTCACCTATGTTTCCGGCGCCAGCACCGACAGCAGCGAGCAAGGCAAAAGCATGTGGGCGCGGGTCAAGGGACGCACCGAAAATGCCTTGCTGCGCCTGCCTTTCAAGGCCGCTTACATGTTCAGGCCGGGGGTGATTCAGGCCTTGCATGGCGCCCGTTCGCGCACGCCGCTGTACCGGATTTTCTATGTATTCGCGGCGCCGCTGATGCCGCTGGCACGCAGGCTGATGCCGGATCAGGTGCTGACCACAGAAGTGATCGGACGCGCCATGCTGAATGTGGCGCGCCATGGCGCCGACCGCCGCCTGCTGGAATCTCCGGATATCAACCGGCTGGGCAGCGAACATCCCGATGCACCGGCATCACACGCACGCACCGCATAAATACTCGCGCAATAAAAAATGGCGGGATGCCGTTGCCGGAATCCCGCCATGTCCCCTCCCTATTCAGTCCTTGCTGCGCGCTGTTGATTTATTACCGCAATAACGTAAAGACTGATCGCTTAGTCTCAAGCTGCAGACTTAGAAATCGATCCGCGCATTCAGGCTGAGGGTGCGCGGCGCTGCTGCAAAAATGTAGTTGCTGCCGTTGTAGACCCAGTAACGATGGTTGGTCAGATTCTGAATCTGCGCATTGAAGGTCACGTCCTTGCCGCCGAGTCGGGTGCGATAGACAGCGCCGGTATCGAAGCTGTAATACGAAGGCAGGTCCAGCGTGTTGTCGGTGCTGAGTTTGGATGAGCCGACGTAACGGCCGCCGGCATTCAGCGACAGGCCCGGCAAGGCCGCCACGCGGTAACGCACGGCTGCGGTGGCCTGGAAGCGCGGCGCGCCGACCACCCGTTTGCCCTGGAGCGTGCTCGACGAATTCTGATACTTGGCGTCCAGCCACATCACACCGCCGTTCAGTGACAGATCCTTGTTCAGATCGTAGCGACCGGACAGGTCAAAACCCTGATAGCGCGTCTCGCCATCCTGCACGTAGTAATTGGCGCTGTTGGTGAATTCGGCGGTGCGCTGCACGCGGAACAAGGCGGCCGAGGTCGACCAGGTCTCACGCTCGGTCTTCACGCCCAGCTCGACCTGCTTGCTCTTCATCGGACCGAGAATCTCATTGGCATTGGCCGCCGTCAGCGGCGCGGTGCCGCCGCGTTCCAGCGCTTCCACATAGCTGCCGTAGAAGGTGGTATCCGGCGCCGGCTTGAACATCAACGCAATGGTCGGCGTCAACGGATTGCGCTTGTACCGGGTGGTGGTGACGCCGCTGGTGTTCAGTCCGATCTGATCGAATTTGGTGTAACGCAAACCTGCGATCAGCGACCAGTTTTCACCGAAGCTCAATGTGTCGCTCGCGAACAGCGCATTCTGGATGATTTCAGCGGAACGATATTGCGTATGCGTGTCGTTGTTCAGCGTGGTGCGCAAGGTGGTGTCGCGATACATGTTGCCGCTGCCCAGCGCCAGCGAAACACCGCTGCGATCCGACAGCGACTGGTATTCCTGGCGGCTGGCGCCGAACACCAGCTGATGCTTGACGGCGCCGGTGTTGACCTGGCCTTCCAGCATGGCCTGCAGTTGCTGGAACTGGAAGCCGTAGATACCGGCGCTCATGGACGTCGAGGTGTCGCCGGCGGCATTCAGGATATTGATGTTGCCGTAGACATAGTCCACATCTTCGCGTGCATAGCGATACGAGAAACTGCTCTTCCAGTCTTCGTTCAGACGCCATTGCAGGCCGGTGGTGACCATGATGTTTTCATTGTTGAAGTAGGCGCCTTCAGGCTGCTGACGGGTGCTTGGATCGATGGTCGCCGGCAGCGCCAGACCGCTGGCCAGCGACATGCCCCAGAACGCATTGCCAAGTGACTTGCGCTTGGCGTACAGGGTATCGAAAGTCAGCGTGAGGTCGTTGGTCAGCTTCAGATCGAGCGCCAGCGACGCCGCATCGCGGATCAGCTCGCCGCCCTTGAAGTAAGTGCCGCCCTGCTCATGAACCAGATTGATGCGATAGCCGAGGCGCTTGTCGTCGCCGGCGCGACCGCCGACATCGACGTGTTCGGACAGCAGCGAGTTGCTCTTGTAACCGACATCCACCGAGAAGGTGTTTTCATCGGTAGGACGCTTCTGCACATAGTTCATGATGCCGCCGGGCGAGCCGAAACCGTACATGAAGCCGCTCAGGCCCTTCAGCAGTTCGATGCGCTCGAACATTTCCATCGGCAGCAGATCGTTGCCCCAGCCCGGAATCGCCAGACCATCCATCTTGAAACCGTTGGTGGCATCGATGCCCAGACCACGCACCAGCAAAGAGGAGCCCCGGCCGTACTCGCCGCTGGCCGAGGTCACGGTGGGATCAAAGCGGAACGCCTGCTCGACGTTGGTGACCTGGCGATCCTGAATGTCTTCGCGATCCACCACGCTGATCGAGAACGGCGTATCCAGCACCGAGCGCGAACCCAGTGCGCCGGAGGCTGCCACCCGCTTGAGGCCGCTGCCTTCGCTCGCCGCGCTGGCCACCACGGTCACCGCCGGCAAGGCGCTGGCCGAGTCACCCGCTGCACGCTGCGTGATCACCACGCTGCCGTCGGCCTTTTGCAAGGCTTCCAGACCGCTGCCGCTGAGCAGGCTTTCCAGCCCCTGCCGCACGGTGTAGCTGCCGCTCAGGCCCTTGCTTTGCTTGCCTTGCGCCAGTGCCGGATCGAGCACCAGCAGAATGCGGGCGCGCGCGGCGAACTGATTGAGCGTCTGATCCAGCGCACCGGCGGCAATGTCGTAGCGCTGCGCGGCGGCTGCAGTCGGGCTGCCCGTCGCTGCGGCATCAGCCGCGAGCGCCGGACTGAAGCTGCTGCCGAGCGCCATGAGCAGACTGCCGGTCAGCAAAACGTGGGAGGTCGTGGAGAGTGCGCGGCAGGCCATGGGAGCGGGCTGCAAGGGCAGTTGTTGCCGGCGCGCGGCGGAAAGTTGACGCATGAATCGAGTCCTCGTGGGTTGGATGTTTTGTGATCGTTCACATCCTTTACGAACGAGATTCGAAAAGTGCTACGCCATCCGGAAAATAATTTTGATTGCGAGCGGCGGGGACATTCGTGCTGCGACAGCGGCGGGATTGCAGGCGATGGAATATCCACTCCTCCGCATTTATCTGGCCGCCACATTCACCCAGTAGCGTGTGCGCCGCTTGATGCGCAGCGGAAACGCCTGCGCCAGCGCGTTCAGAATGCGGTCGGTGTCGTCCAGCGGAAACACGCCGGTGACGCGCATCTCGGCGACCTCGCCGTCGCAGTTCAGAATGCCGGGCCGGTAACGGCCCAGCTCTTGCAAAAAGTCGCCCAGGGTGCGGCTGCGCGCCACCAGCATGCCTTGCGCCCAGGCCTGGGCGTTGAGATCCAGCGGTGCCGGCGCATCAATGCGGCTGGCGCTGAAACCGGTCTGCTGGCCAGCCTTGAGTCGGGCGGAATTGGCCCGGGCGCCGGGACTGATCTCCACCGCGCCCTCCATCACCGCCACCAGCACGCGCCGGTTTGCGGAGCGCGATGGATCTTCCTCTCTGACCGTGAAGCGGGTGCCCAGCGCGCGTACCTCGCCCTGCGTTGTCTGCACGATGAAAGGCTGATCGGCCCAGCCCGGCTGATGCGCGGTTTCTATCATGATCGCGCCGCGCCGCAGAATGATGCGGCGCTGCTGGCCGTCGAAACGGATATCCAGCGCAGTATGCGTGTCCAGCATCACTTGCGTGCCGTCAGCCAGCGTGATCGTCTTTTGCTCGCCGGTCGCGGTACGCTGATCGGCGTTCATTTCCAACAGGCTGTCGCGCTGGGTATAGAGCAAGGCGCCGGCGGCGATGCCGCCAAGCACACCGAGCGCCATGCGGCGCGACATCACCGGTTGCCGCGTCTTGCGCAAGGCCTGGCCGGCCACCGGCCCCGGTACGCCGCGTAGGGCGTGCTGAAACTGTTCGATCAAACCCCAGTGTTGCTGATTGCCCGGCTGCGCCAGCCATTGCTCGAACTCGCGGCGCTCCTGTGCGCTGACCTCGCCCGAAGACAGGGTCACGAACCAGTTCAGCGCCGCATCGAGCGCATCGCCGCCCGGCTCGATTGCGTCATCGGCGCCATGGGACACTGGAAAAAGCATGGCAGGTGTGGCATTCATCTGGTCGTCGCTTCCATCGGCATTCGGCGCCCGTCTGCCTGCATCGCCAGGAAGCAGGCCCGCGTTGCGCTCAACATGTGCTTGCGCACCGTGGCAACGGCGATGCCCAGCGCCGAGGCGATGGCGCTGTAGGTCATGCCGTCGAACTGCGACATGAAGAAGGCTTCGCGCACCTTCTCCGGCAGGCTGTCGAGCGCACGGTCGATCGCGCTCAGCGTCTGCAGCACGATCAGGGTGTCTTCATGCGAGGGAGTAAATGGCTCGGGCAGGCAAGCCAGCGCCGACAGATAAGCCTCTTCCAGCGTGCGCCGGCGATACAGATCGATCATCAGGCGCTTGGCGATCTGCACCAGATACGGCCGCGCCTCTTCCGGCGCCGGCATGGTCTTGCCGGTGGCCACCCGGATATAGGTGTCCTGAGCCAGATCTGCCGCATCGAATACGTTGCCCAGCTTGCGCTGCAGCCATTGCACCAGCCAGTTGTGATGGCCGCAATAAATCAGATGAAGCGGATCTGCTTCATGTGATTGAAGCACGTCCATAGTCGAAGGCAATCGCCAATTCAGTAATGAGAATCGTTATTATATGAGACGTTCATCGACTATTTTCTATGTTTGGCATAAATGCCACGTTTTGGGAGATCGCTGCAAGCCGATTTCCCACGCGGCAAATCGGCCAAACCCTTGAGCGCCTGAGGATTTCCGGGCGATCGGATGCTCACTGACATGTATCTCTTTACCTTCATACACTCTTGACGCCCCTTCCATTTCCGGCATTCAGGCGTGATCGAGCGGCTGCAGTTTCAATTTCAGTCCCAGCTTTTCGATCAGGCGCCGCGCATCGAAAGGTGCTTTCACCTTGATGTCATTATCGAAGTAGCAATAAATATCCCGACTCTTCCTGGCCGGCGGCGCCATTGAAGAAATGCGTGTTCCGTTTTCCGGTTGGCCGCCCGCGGCCCACGCGCGTATCCGCTCAGCCCATTCGTCCAGCGCGGCTTCGCTGTAACCGCTGGCATACAACTCCTTGTCGCCGTGCAGGCGCAGATACATGAAGTCGGCGGTCACATCCTCCAGGTAAGGCCACTTGCGTGCGGCATCGGCCACCACCAGCGCTACCCTGTATTTGCGCAGCAATTTGATGAAGGATGCATCGGCAAAGCTGTCATTGCGGATTTCCATCGCGTGGCGCAGCTTGCGCTTCTTGTCGATCTCCAGCGCGGTGCGGCCCTGCATACGCGGTTCATGTTGCCTGGCCAGCGCCAGCGCCTGTTCGCTGTCATGCGGCAAAAGGCTCAGGAAATGCTCGACCAGATCGGCGTCGTAACGAAAGCTGGGCGGAAACTGCCAAAGAAACGGGCCCAGCTTTTCACGCAGATTAAACACGCCCGAGGCAAACACATTCGCCAGTGCGCCCTCCACTTCGCGCAGGCGCAAGGTATGCGTGATGTAGCGATTACCCTTGTGACTGAAGACGAATCCGGGAGGCGTGGCCTGGTACCAGGCGCGGTAACTTTCCGGCCGTTGCAGCGCATAGAAAGAACCGTTGAGCTCAATCGAGGGCAAGGCGCGCGATGCGAACTGCAGCTCATCCGCCTGCCTCAGCCCCTTGGGAAAGAATTCGCCGCGCCACGGTGCGTAGCGCCAACCTGAAATGCCGATGAAAATTTTGCCCATGATCATGACCCGATAGCGATGCAAGCAAGACAGGCCGGCGCATGACTGCGCATAACGACGCGCCATCTGCCGGCAACCCATGCCTTGCGACATCAAGCCGGTAAGTAAGTGCCGTCAATTGCGCCGGCAGCCTTGCTGCCATTTCCCGGGTAAAACTATTGCATCAGCACCTCACAGCAACACTGCCCCGCCCAGTTGCGCCGGCGCCAGCTCGAACGCGCTTTTCATCTCACGCACTTCGTCGCCCGGGCTGCGCCCGAAAAAGCGTTTGAACTCGCGCCCGAACTGCGACGGACTTTCATAGCCGACACGCGCCGCCGCTGCCGCCGCCGTGAGATCGTCGCGAATCATCATCAACCGCGCCTCATGCAGACGAGTCGATTTGATGTATTGAATCGGCGAGGTGTGGGTCACCGATTTGAAATGGGCGTGGAAAGCCGGCACGCTCATGCCGGCCTCATCAGCCAGGGTGCTCACATCCAGCGCTTCGGCATAGGCCGAATGAATGCGCCGCAATGCTCTGGAGATCTTGCCGAATTGCCCCTGATGCGCCAGCGCCGCGCGCACCGAGCCGCCCTGCTCGCCCATCAGCACGCGAAAACAGATTTCGCGCACGATGGCAGGCCCCAGCACCGCCGCCTCCAGCGGCCGGGACAGCGCTTCCAGCAAACGCAAGGTGGCGTCGGCCAGCGCACCTTCGAGCGGCGTGGCAATCATGCCGCGTGCCGCCATCGGCGATGCGCCGCCGGCCTGATCCAGCGTCAGCACCAAATCGGCGATCTCGGTCATGTCCAAGCGTATGAACAGCGCCAGCAAAGGCTCTTCCGGCGTTGCCTCGGTTTCGCTGGAAAAGGGCAGCGGCACCGACAGCACCAGATAGTGGCGAGCGTCGTAGACATATTCTTCGTCGCCGAGAAAACCGCGCTTGCGCCCCTGACAGACGATCACGATGCCCGGCTCGTACAAGACCGGCGTACGCGCCAGCGGTCGGTCGGCGCGCATGAAGCGCACGCACTCCAGCGCCGACATGGTGTAACCCTCTTGCGGAGCGAGCTGGCGGATCAGCGCGATCATGCGCGTTGAAGCGTAGTCGGGATCGGATGGGTTCATGCGGAGTTTTCCATTTCAGGCCGTCTGCGGCAGACGGATCAGGCTCGGAGAAATGCCGACGGTGCCGGCAAAGAGCAATGAGACATCATATCCGCACTTTTTGCAGCAGAAACTCCTCCTGAAAATAGAAATAGGCCAGAACTGCATAGCCCTGTGCATAGCGTGGCAGGCCCCTCCTGCATAACATTGATTCACCGCATCAAGCGATGCAGCGCATGCCGGACCGGCTTGCATCCCGGGCGTGCCGCCCGTTTATTTCCCACTGCAAAGGAAACATCATGAACTACGCTCAATCGACACCCAAGGTCATTCTCGTCACCGGCGCCAGCAGCGGCATCGGCGAGGCCATTGCACGCCTGCTGGCAGCCCAGGGCCATCACCTGCTGCTCGGCGCGCGACGCACTGATCAACTGGCTGCGCTGACGCAGGAACTCGCCAACAAACATGCGGGCAATGGCGGCTCGGTCCGATTTCAGGCCTTGGATGTCACCAGCATGAGCGACATGCAGGCTTTTGCCGACGCCGCGCTGGCAAGTCACGGCCGCATCGATGTGATCGTCAATAATGCCGGCGTCATGCCGCTGTCGCCGCTGGCGGCGCTCAAGATCGATGAATGGGACCGCATGATCGACGTCAACATCCGTGGTGTGCTGCACGGCATTGCGGCAGTGCTGCCGACCATGCAAGAACAGAATGGCGGCCAGGTCATCAACATCTCGTCGATAGGCGGTCTCAGCGTGTCGCCGACCGCCGCCGTGTATTGCGCGACCAAGTTCGCCGTGCGCGCCATCTCCGACGGTTTGCGCCAGGAAAGCCAGCGCCTACGCGTGACCGTGGTCTGCCCCGGGGTGGTCGAATCCGAACTCGCAGAAAGCATCTCCGATGACAGCGCACGCGCCGCCATGCGTGAATTCCGCGCCATCGCCATCCAGCCGGACGCCATTGCGCGCGCGGTCGCCTACGCCATCGAACAGCCGGCCGATGTGGATGTCAGCGAACTGGTGGTGCGCCCGACAGCCAGCCCTTATTGAACCGTCCTGAAAACAGGCTGCAAGCATGAAGGAATACACCATGAATACCTCTCCCAACACCTGGTTCGTCACCGGCGCGTCGAAGGGCCTCGGCCTGGCCCTGGTCAAGGCGCTGCTGGCCCATGGCCAGAATGTCGCCGCCACCTCGCGCACGCGCGCATCTCTTGAATCAATTCAGACTGAAGGCAAGGCTGGTCAATTGCTGCCGCTGGAGGTCGATCTGTCTGATGCGGACAGCGTGCAGCGCGCAGTTGACGCCACCGTGACGCGCTTCGGCCGTCTTGATGTACTGGTCAACAATGCCGGCTACGGCCAGCAAGGCACGCTGGAAGCAATGAGCGACGCCGAGGTGCGCCGCAACTTCGAGATCAATGTCTTCGCGCCGATCAATGTCCTGCGTCAGGCGCTGCCGCACATGCGACGGCAACGCAGCGGCCACGTGATCAATATCGCCTCCATTGTCGGCTTTCAGGGCGGCTATGCCGGCTGGGGCAGCTATGTCGCCACCAAATTTGCGCTGGCCGGCCTCACTGAAACACTGGCGGCGGAAACCGCCGAACTCGGCATCAAGGCCACGGTGGTCTATCCGGGGCCGGTCCGCACCGATTTTCTCTCCAGCGGATCGCTGATGCTGGCTGCGCGCAGCATCGCCGACTATACCGAAGCACAGGCCTCGCTGGATCTGCATCTGGACTCGCTGGCCGGTCAGCAGGCCGGCGATCCCGAGCGGCTGGCGCTGCTGATCATGCAGGCGGCGGCCGTCGAAAAACCGCCGCTGCACCTGTTCGCCGGACGCATCGCATGCCATCTGGCGCAACAGAAAATGAACACGGTCACTGCCGATCTCGACGCTTGGCGCGCCGCTTCAATGGCTACGGATTTTGCCGCATGAGCAGACACATTGCTGAGCGAGGCAGCAGCGAGGCGCTCAGACCGCAAACAAGTGCTGCGCCATGAAATCGATGAAGACTCGGAGCTTGGGCGAAAGATGGCGACTGGATGGCCATAACATGCGGAATGCACCTTCGTGTTCGATGCAGTCGTCCAGCAGCGCCACCAGACTGCCGTCGGCCAGCTGGCGGCGGATCGCAAAGTCGGGCAGACAGGCGATGCCCAGCCCCTGCTCCGCCATGTAGATCAGCGGTTCGATGGAATTGGCGGCGGCAGTCACCGGCCATTCCATGTCTTTGGCGCCATCCTTGCCGCTCCTGCGCAAGGGCCAGCGCTCCAGCTTGCCGTTGTTGGCGTAGCGATGATGCAGACAGGCATGCTGCATCAAATGCGAAGGGCGCTCGGGCGTGCCGCGTTGCGCCAGATAGGCCGGCGCCGCAGCCAGCTTGAAACGAAAAGTGCCGAGGATGCGCGACATCAGGCGCGAGTCGCTGACGTCGCCGGTACGCACTACGCCGTCCAGACCTTCATCGATCACATCGACCAGGCGGTCGGTGAAATCCAGATCCAGCTCAATCTCGGGATACGCGCGCATGAAGGCGCACAGCGTCGGCATCATCAGCATGCCGACCAGCGGCAGACTGATGCGCAACTTGCCGCGCGGCGCGTCCTGGGTGCGTGCGATCTCCTGTTCGGCCGCTTCCACCTCGCAAAAAATACGGCGGCAACGCTCAAGGAACAGACTGCCTTCCGGCGTCAGCGTAATGCTGCGCGTGGAGCGGTGAAACAGGCGCACGCCGAGACGCTCCTCCAGCCGCGCCACGGCCTTGCTGATGGCAGAGGAAGAGACGCACAGCTGACGGCCCGCGGCGGTGAAGCTGCGCGTGTCGGCGGCGCGCACGAAGGCGTTCAGCGAGCTCAGGCTATCCATTCAGCGCTCCGGCTGATTGCTGGTCAGTCCATCCCTTTGATTCCATTGTCTACATCCTTTGCTGTTGCGTATTACATCGCTTCCTGGCATCGGTTTCATCGGGCGACCGCCGGGAATCGTCAAGCGACGTTGCCAAGGCATGCTCATTCATGACATTTATGTCCTTTGTGTTGTGAACTATAGCCTTATTCTCAAAAATGGATGCCTGGCTTATCGTTGCGCTCCGAGGCCTTGTTACTGCCGGCCCCCAGTTGTCTGCGACACCAGGCTCTGCCCCATCATTCATCTTTAATGCCAATGACTTCCACCAATCCACCTTGCCCTGCCGAACTTGCCGACGCCAAACCGGCTCCTGCAACGCCCGCCAACGTCGACCGCCTGCCGCTGAGCGGTTTGCTGGCCTTGGCGCTGGCTGCCTTCATCACCATTCTGACCGAGGCCTTGCCGGCCGGTCTGCTGCCGCAGATGAGCGCCGATCTGCAAAGCTCGGAAGCGCTGATCGGGCAGCTGGTCACCATGTACGCCATGGGATCGCTGCTGACCGCCATTCCGCTGACGGCCATGACGCAAGGCTGGCGCCGCCGCAAGCTGCTGCTGGTGGCCATCGCCGGCTTTGCGGTGGTGAACACGATCACTGCGCTCTCAGGCATTTATGCGCTGACACTGGTGGCGCGCTTTTTCGCTGGCGTGTTTGCCGGACTGCTGTGGGCGCTGGCCGCCGGCTATGCCGCGCGTATGGTGCCGGAACACCTGCAAGGGCGCGCGATTGCGGTCGCCATGGTCGGCGCACCGCTGGCCTTGTCGCTGGGGATTCCTGCCGGCACCTTTCTCGGCGGGCTGATAGGCTGGCGCGTGTGCTTCGGCATCATGAGTGTGCTGACGCTGATCCTGATCGGCTGGGTGATCGCCCGTGTGCCCGATTTCGCCGGCCAGTCTGCAGGCCACCGCCTGAGCTTGCGCCAGGTGTTCATGCGGCCCGGCGTGCGACCGGTCTTGTTCGTGACGCTGGCGTTCGTGCTGGCTCACAATGTGCTGTACACCTATATCGCGCCGTTTCTGGCACGCGCCGGCATGGCGACGCAGATCGACCTGGTGCTGCTGGTGTTTGGGTTGACGGCCTTGCTCAGCATCTGGTTGGTGGGCTTGCTGATCGACCGCTGGCTGCGCGCGCTGGTGTTGAGCAGCAGCCTGCTGTTTATCGTGGCGGCGCTGATGCTGGCACTGGCCGATGGCAGTGCGCTTGTCATCTATGCCGGCATCGCACTCTGGGGCCTGGCCTTCGGCGGTGCGGCGACGCTGTTTCAGACCGCCTCCGCCAAGACTGCCGGCGATGGCGCCGATGTGGCGCAATCGATGATCGTCACGGTGTGGAATCTGGCGATTGCCGGCGGCGGTCTGGCCGGCGGCGTGTTGCTGGAAACACGCGGCGTGAATGCGCTTCCCTGGGCCTTATTGATCTTGCTGCCGCCGGCATTGCTGGTGGCCTGGCGCGCACGGCGCCATGGTTTTCCCGCCATCTGATTTGTAGAAACGCCGGCCATAAAAAAACCGCATCGTTGCCGGCGATGCGGTTTTTTATAAGCAGCCGGCACCAGCCAGGGGCGTCAGGCAGACACAGGCCGATGATCCAGTCCGGCGATCAACGCCTGCAGCCGCTCATCAATTTCGGCAAACAAAGGACGACGTGCGCTGTCTTCGCTGAAACAGGCGGTCTTCAGATCATCCAGCGTGGCCAGCGCAGACTCGTCGCCGGCGACGGCATGGCAGCGCTCAAGCAGTTCTTCCAGCAGGCAGGCGAAAGCCCGCACCTCCAGCCGCTGCAGCCACTCTGCCGAAGACCGGTCTTCGCGCGCATAGAATGAAGCCGCGCCGAAATCGCCGATCAGAGCCCGGCCTTGTTCGCAATGCAGAATGTTATGCGCATAGAGGTCGCCATGCATGATGCCTTGCGCATGCAGATGGCGGGCGACGGAAGCGATGCCGCGCGCGATATCCAGCGCCGCCGGCAGATCGAAACCAGCATCGCCCGGATAGACGTCGCGCGTGCAGGAATCCAGACTCGGCGGCCCGGCCAGATTCTTGAATTCAGGATCGATCAGTTCCATCACCAGCCCGCTGATGCCCGAGGGATGATCGTTGACCTTGCCGATGACGTTGATCAGATTCGGATGGCGGCCGGCGCTGATGGACGCCGCCATCTCACACTGCGGCGAACCATCGCTGGTGACCGCGCCCTTGAACAGCTTGAGCGCAACGTGTGCGGAGTCATTACCCGCGTCGCGGTAAGCAGCGCGATGAATGAAGCCGGACGCGCCTTCGCCCAATAACTCTTGCAACGCCAGGCTCTTCCAGCTGACTTCTGCAACTGCAGGCGCATTCAGGGCGCGCGCTTCCAAGGCGGCAGAAAACGGATTGCCCGAATACGCCAGCCAGGACAAGCGCGGCAACGCCGGCAGGCAAGCCGGCATCTCTGCGAGTTGATTGGCGGCGATGCGGATCAATTCCAGATTCTTGCAGTTGGCCAGCGCTGCCGGCAGCGATCGCAAGCGATTACCGGCCAGCATCAACTTTTGCAGCGCAGGACGGTTGCCGATGTCGGACGGCAGTTCTTCGATCTGGTTATCGGTCAGAATCAGCCAGCGCAATCTGGCGGGAAGAGACTGCGCCGTTACCGTGCGAATCTGATTGGCCTTGAAACCGACCATGCTCAACTCGCTGCAAGTGCCCAGCACTTCAGGCAGTTCGGTGAATTGATTGTCGGAACAGAAAATAATGCGCAGTTTGCTCAGCAGCGCCAGATCATCGGGTAGCGCCGACAGCGCATTGCCGGACAGATCGAGAATCTCCAGCGTCTCCGCCAGATCCATGATCTCGCCTGGAAAGCTGGTGAGACCACAAGACAATTTCAGACGGCGAATGCCGGCCAGCTCTCCGGAACGGAGTTGTTCTAATGTGTGCATGCTTGATTCTGATACGGCCCGCTTAACTGGCGCCGGCGGCCGCTTTAGCCCGCGCCTTGTGCAGTTTCTTGTAGCTGTCGATCAGGCGATGGTGACGCTCCAGCCCTTCCAGTTGCATGCTGGTCGGCGTCAAACCAAAGAAGCGCACGCTGCCGTCCACCGCGCCCATTGCGGCATCCATCCGGACGTCGCCAAACATACGGCGGAAGTTGACTTCGTAATCATCCAGCTCCAGCTCGTCGTCGAGCAGCACCTCCAGCACCACACTCAAGGCCTGATAAAACAGGCCGCGCTCGGCCGAATTGTCGTTGTACTGGAGGAAGGCGCCGACCAGCTCATGCGCCTCTTCAAATTGCTGCAAGGCGAGCTGAATCAGCAGCTTCAGCTCCAGCACCGTCAGCTGACCCCACTCGGTATTTTCGTCAAATTCGATGCCGATCAGGGTGGCGATGTCGCCGTACTCATCGAGCTCACTGTTCTCCAGACGCTCAAGCAACGCTTCCAGCGCGGCATCATCCAGGCGATGCAGGTTCAGAATGTCGGCGCGGAACAAGAGCGCCTTGTTGGTGTTATCCCAGACCAGATCCTCGACCGGGTAGACCTCCGAATACCCGGGCACCAGAATCCGGCAGGCGGTGGCACCCAACTGGTCGTACACCGCCATATAGCTTTCTTTACCCATGCCCTCCAGAATCCCGAACAAGGTCGCGGCTTCATCTGCATTGGAATTTTCACCCTGGCCGGAAAAATCCCACTCAACAAATTCGAAATCCGTTTTGGCACTGAAAAAGCGCCACGACACGATGCCGCTGGAATCGATGAAGTGTTCGACAAAATTGTTGGGCTCGGTCACGGCTTCGCTGGCGAAGGTAGGCCGCGGCAAATCGTTGAGGCCTTCAAAACTGCGGCCTTGCAGCAGCTCCGTGAGACTGCGTTCCAGCGCTACTTCAAAGCTCGGATGCGCGCCGAATGAGGCAAACACACCGCCGGTGCGCGGATTCATCAGCGTGACGCACATCACCGGATAGACGCCGCCCAGCGATGCATCTTTCACCAGCACCGGAAAGCCCTGCTCTTCCAGACCGGCAATCCCGGCCAGAATGCCGGGATATTTCGCCAGCACTTCCTGCGGCACATCCGGCAAGGCGATTTCGCCTTCCAGGATCTCACGCTTGACCGCCCGTTCGAAAATTTCGGACAGGCATTGCACCTGCGCTTCGGCCAGCGTATTGCCGGCGCTCATGCCGTTGCTGACGAACAGGTTTTCGATCAGGTTGGACGGGAAATACACCTCCGCGCCATCCGACTGCCGTACATACGGCAGCGCACAGATGCCGCGCTGCGCATTGCCGGAGTTGGTGTCGATCAGATGCGAAGCACGCAGCTCGTCGTCGGGGTTATAGATGTCCAGACAGTAGGCATCCAGAATCTCTTTCGGCAGTGCATCCTTGCGGCCCGGCTTGAACCAGCGCTCGTTCGGGTAATGCACGAACTCGGCGTTGGCGATTTCTTCGCCCCAGAACGCGCCGGCGTAGAAATGGTTGTTGCTGATGCGCTCGATGTACTCGCCCAGCGCCGAGGCCAGCGCGCTTTCCTTGGTCGCGCCCTTGCCGTTGGTGAAGCACATCGGCGAATGGGCATCGCGGATATGCAGCGACCACACGTTGGGAATGATGTTGCGCCACGAAGCGATTTCAATCTTGATGCCGAGCTCTGCGAGAACGCCCGACATGTTGGCGATGGTCTGCTCCAGCGGCAGATCCTTGCCGAGGATATAGGTGCTGGCATCGGTATCGGGTCTGGCGGTCAGCAACGACTGGGCATCGGCGTCGAGATTCTCGACTTCCTCGATGACGAAATCCGGCCCCTCCTGCACCACCTTCTTCACCGTGCAGCGCTCGATGGAGCGCAGGATGCCCTTGCGGTCGGCCGGCGAGAAATCGGCAGGCAGCTCGACCTGAATCTTGAAGATCTGCTTGTAGCGGTTTTCCGGATCGACGATGTTGTTCTGCGAGAGGCGAATATTTTCGGTCGAGAGATTGCGCGTGTTGCAGTACAACTTCACGAAGTAAGCCGCGCACAAGGCCGACGAGGCCAGGAAATAATCGAAAGGTCCAGGTGCCGAGCCGTCGCCCTTGTAGCGGATGGGCTGATCGGCGATAACGGTGAAGTCATCGAACTTGGCTTCGAGACGCAGCTTGTCGAGGAAGTTGACTTTAATTTCCATGAGGGAATTCCAAAAATGATGCTTTAAAGAGGTGGGCGCTATTATCCGTCATCCGCCACCGCACCCAGCTCGTGCGCAGATGCTTGCCTACCATGCAGGAACGGCCAGGCGCCGCTTCTCCATCCAGTTGCTCAATCCAAAATACAAAGCCCTGTACAAACAGGGCTTTGATCGTGACTCAAGCAACGGGTCATGCTGAGAAATGCGTCCCCAAGGGGAAAATCATTCCCACTCAATCGTCGCAGGCGGCTTGCCCGAGATGTCGTAGACCACGCGGTTGATGCCGCGTACTTCGTTGATGATGCGGTTCGATACGTGGCCCAGCAGTTCGTGCGGCAGGTGCGCCCAGTGTGCGGTCATGAAGTCTTGCGTCTGCACTGCGCGCAAGGCCACCACGTATTCGTAGGTGCGGCCGTCGCCCATCACGCCCACCGACTTGACCGGCAGGAACACAGCGAACGCCTGGCTGGTCTTGTCGTACCAGCTCTGGCCGTCTTCGTCCTTGGTGTTGCGCAGTTCTTCGATGAAGATGGCATCGGCGCGACGCAGCAGATCCGCGAATTCCTTCTTCACTTCACCGAGGATGCGCACGCCCAGACCTGGGCCCGGGAATGGATGGCGATACACCATTTCATGCGGCAGACCGAGCGCCACGCCCAGCTCACGGACTTCATCCTTGAACAGTTCGCGCAGCGGTTCCAGCAGCTTCAGGTTCAGCGTCTCAGGCAGGCCGCCGACATTGTGGTGGCTCTTGATGGTGTGCGCGCCCTTCTTGCCCTTGCCGGCGCTTTCGATCACGTCCGGATAGATGGTGCCTTGCGCCAACCACTTGGCGCTCTTGAGCTTGGCCGATTCGACCTGGAACACTTCGACGAACTCGCGGCCGATGATCTTGCGTTTGGCTTCCGGATCGGTCACGCCGGCCAGATGGCCCATGAACTGATCGGTCGCATCGACATGGATCACCTTGACGCCGAGGTTCTTGCCGAACATCTCCATGACCATCTTGCCTTCGTCCAGGCGCAGCAGGCCGTGGTCGACGAACACACAGGTCAGCTGGTCGCCGATGGCGCGGTGGATCAGGGCCGCCGCCACGCTGCTGTCGACGCCGCCGGACAGGCCGAGAATCACTTCGTCGGTGCCGACCTGCTTGCGGATCGATTCGACGGCTTCGGAGATGTAGTCCGGCATGTTCCAGTCCGATTTGCAGCCGCAGATTTCGTGCACGAAGCGGCCCAGCATGGCCTTGCCTTGCAAGGTGTGGGTGACTTCAGGGTGAAACTGCACGGCGTAGAAACGACGCTCTTCGTCGGCCATGCCGGCGATCGGGCAGTTGCCGGTGGAAGCCATCAGCTTGAAGCCGGGCGGCATTTCATTGACCTTGTCGCCGTGGCTCATCCATACCTTGAGCATGCCGTGGCCTTGCGCATTGGTGAAGTCGCTGATGTTTTCCAGGAAGGCGGTGTGACCATGCGCGCGCAGTTCGGCGTAACCGAATTCGCGCAGATGGCCCATTTCAACCACGCCGCCCAGTTGCAGCGCCATGGCCTGCATGCCGTAGCAGATACCGAGCACCGGCACGCCCAGTTCGAACACCGATTGCGGCACGCGCGGTGTGTCGCCTTCGGTCACGCTGTTCGGTCCGCCCGACAGGATGATGCCGGCGGCGCCGTAGTTGCGCACGAACTCATCGCTGACGTCATAGGGAAAGACCTCGGAAAACACACCGGCTTCGCGCACGCGGCGTGCGATCAGCTGGGTAACCTGGGAACCGAAATCGAGAATCAGAATTTTTGAGTGCATGGCAGTGAGCGGTGGCTGTGTGAAGTCAGTCGGAAAAATAAAAATCGGTTCTTTGCAGTTCAGTCTCGAAACCTGTGCTGCGTTGATACTAAAAAATCGTGCCTGGCAAGGCGGCGATTGCCAGATGTTGCATGCTGCTGATTTGCTCGCTAAGCAGCCTTGAATTCTTTCCTGCCGCTCAAGCGCAGCGCCAGTAACCAGGCAATCGCCTGCAGCCCGGCGCAGACGAAAAATACGCTGCCGATGCGCCAGTCGGACTTGGGCAAATTGCTGACCTCGGCCAGCATCGGTGCGCCGATCAAAGGCGCCACAATCATGGTGACGCTATTGATGCTGGTCAGCGCGCCCATCATTACGCCCTGCTCTTTGGGATCAACTGCTTTTGAAATCAGTCCCTGAATCGCCGGTGCCGAAATCGCGGCCAGAAAATTGCCGAAGATGATGCAATACATGACCCAGCTTTGCTGCGCCAGACCATAACAGATGTAAGCCACGATGGCGGAACAAAAGCCGATCTGCATGGCCTTCATCTCGCCCCAGCGCCTGAGCAGCATGCCGAGCAGACCGCCCTGCACCACCGCTGAAACGACACCGGCCATGAATAAGGATGCGCCGTTTTCTTCCGGCCCCCAGCCGAAACGGAAGGTGCCATACAGCACCCAGACCGTGTACAGCACGAATTGCGCCAGCATGCTGAAGGCATACACGCCAACCAGACCGCCCACACCTTGCAGACGAGCCAGCCCGCGCAAGGCCGCAAACGGATTGGCATTGGCCAGTTTGAAACGGCTGCGGCGCTCTGCAGGCAGGGATTCCGGCAGTACAAAATAGCCGTAACACCAGTTGAGCGCAGCCAGGCCCGAGGCAAAAAAGAAGGGCAAACGCAAATCGACCACGGCCAGAAAGCCGCCGATCACCGGCCCCAGGATGAAGCCGACGCCGAAGGCGGCGCCGATCAGACCGAAACTTCTGGCGCGTTCTTCACCGCTGGTCACGTCTGCGATATAAGCATTGGCGACCGAGAAATTGGCCGCCGTGGCGCCGCCGATCACGCGCGCCAGCAAGATCACGGTGAGCGATGGCGCAAAGGCCAGCAGCAGAAAATCAAGACCGAGGCCGAACACCGAGATCAGGATCACCGGACGTCGCCCGAAACGATCCGACAAGGCGCCGAGCAAGGGTGCGCAGACAAACTGCATCAGACCGTAGACCGCGCTGAGCAGCCCATACCAATAGGATTGAGAAGCCGGATCCTGCGCAAACTGACCGACCAGCGCCGGCAATACCGGAATGATCAGCCCGAAGCCGAGGACGTCGAACAGTACCGTCACCAGAATGAAAGGCACTGCTGCCTGGCGCGAGGCCAGCGACGACTTCGGCAACCGGCTCATCAATTACTCTGCGCGATAGTTCGGCGCTTCCTTGGTGATCTGCACATCGTGCACGTGCGATTCGCGCATGCCGGCCGAGGTGATCTCGACGAACTCCGCCTTCTCGCGGAAATCGTCGATGGAACCGCAACCGCAGTAGCCCATCGAGGAGCGCACGCCGCCGACCAGCTGATACAGGATCGCCACCACGCTGCCCTTGTAGGCGACGCGGCCTTCGATGCCTTCCGGCACGAACTTGTCGGCGGTGTTGTCGCCGTCCTGGAAGTAGCGGTCGGCCGAACCGTCGGCCATTGCGCCCAGCGAGCCCATGCCGCGATACGACTTGTAGCTGCGACCTTGGTACAGAATCACTTCGCCCGGTGCTTCTTCAGTACCGGCGAACATGCTGCCCATCATCACGCTCGATGCGCCGGCTGCCAGTGCCTTGGCGACGTCGCCCGAGAAGCGGATGCCGCCGTCGGCGATGACCGGCACGCCGGTGCCGCGCAGTGCTTCAGCGACGTTTGCAATTGCAGTAATCTGCGGCACGCCGACGCCGGCCACGATACGGGTGGTGCAGATCGAGCCGGGACCGATACCGACCTTGACCGCATCCGCGCCGTGTTCGACCAGTGCCTTGGCCGCCGCCGCGGTGGCGATATTGCCGCCGATCACTTCCACGTGCGGGTAACGGGTCTTGACCCATTTGACGCGGTTCAGGACGCCGGACGAATGCCCGTGTGCGGTATCGACCACAATGACGTCGACGCCGGCGGCAACCAGCAGTTCGATGCGCTCATCATTATCAGGACCGACGCCGACCGCAGCGCCTACGCGCAGCTTGCCTTGTTCGTCCTTGCAGGCGAAAGGATGTTCGGTGGATTTCTGGATGTCTTTGACGGTGATCAGGCCGCGCAACTCGAAAGCATCGTTGACGACCATGACGCGTTCCAGGCGGTGCTTGTTCATCAGGCGCTTGGCTTCTTCCGGATCGGCGCCTTCCTTGACGTAGACCAGCTTGTCGCGCGGCGTCATCTTGGCGCGCACTTCGGCGTTCAAGTCTTCTTCAAACCGCAGATCGCGATTGGTGATGATGCCCAGCAGACTCTTGCCTTCAACCACCGGGAAGCCGCTGATGCCATGCTGTTGCGACAGAGCGATGACGTCGCGGATCTTCATGGTCGGCGGGATAGTGATCGGATCGCGCACCACGCCGGATTCGAAACGCTTGACCTTGGCGACTTCACGCGCCTGTTCTTTCGGCGTCAGATTCTTGTGAACGATACCAATGCCGCCTTCTTGCGCCATGGCAATGGCCAGGCCGGCTTCGGTCACGGTATCCATTGCCGCAGAGACGAGCGGAATGTTCAACGTGATCTTGCGGGTAAGGCGAGTCGTGAGCGAAGTATCTTTAGGGAGGATGTCCGAATGGGCCGGAACGAGCAGCACGTCATCGAATGTGAGTGCTTTTTGGAGAAGACGCATAGTGTTTCCTATAGGCGCAAAAGCGAATTATACAGAAAAGCTTTGCCTGCGTCTTGTTGCTGCTGAGTTTTACATGGCTACACGCGACAGCTGTGGCAAAGCCGCCGCATTTCTTCAGAAACGCGGCGTGAAGAGTTGGCGCACAGACAATGAGAACAGGCGCAACGCGCGAGCCTGAAGAGGCGCAGCCTCAGCCGCCCTGCTGAACGGGCCTGGCCGCCTTGTGCGTGACGCGGCGCCTGCGCGACTCCATCGGATCGGCAATCAGCGGGCGGTAGATTTCAATACGGTCCTGATCGCGCACCGGCGCATCCATCTCTTTCAGCTTGCCGTAGATGCCGACGCGGCAGCTGGTCAGATCGATGGCCGCATGTTCGCGCAGCAGTCCGCTCAGCATGATGGCCTGCTGCACCGTTGCGCCGGCCGGCACCAGCAGCTCGCGCACGACCTGCAGCTGAGGCGTGGCGTAGCAGATCCGGACTTGCAATTGGGCGGGTTCAGCCATATATCTGTTCGGCACGCTTGCAGAATGAATCCACGAAGCTGTTGGCGATCATGCTGAATACCGGACCGATGACCGACTCCAGAATCCGGCTGGAAAATTCATATTCCATATCGAACTCGATCTTGCAGGCGTCAGCCCGCAGCGGCTTGAAATTCCAGCGGCCCTCGAAATGCTTGAACGGCCCTTCCACCAGACGCATGGTCATGCTGGTCGGCGGCACATTGGTGTTCTGGGTGCTGAACGACTGCTTGAGGCCGTGATAATTGATCTTGAGCTTGGCGGTGAGCGTGCTCTCACCGCGTTCGCTGACTTCAACTCCGCCACACCAGGGCAGGAATTCAGGATAGTCTTCGACCTTGTCCACCAGCGCAAACATCTGTTCGGCGCTGTAGTTGATCAGGACGGTTTTGTGTACGACTGCCATTGAAGGTGGTCCGTTTGATAAAATCGCAAAGTTGAAATTTTAACCGACCACCATTAGATGAGCATTGTTGATAACAAAAAAGCCTTTTTCGATTACTTCATCGAAGAGCGATTCGAGGCAGGCATCGTCCTGGAAGGCTGGGAGGTCAAAGCGATCCGCGCCGGGCGCGCGCAGCTGAAAGAAGCCTATGTGATCGTGCGCGGCGGCGAAGTCTTCCTGTTCGGCTCGCATATCAGCGCGCTGACCAGCACCTCGACCCACGTCCATCCCGAAACCACGCGCACCCGCAAGCTGCTACTCAATGCGGCCGAAATCAGCAAGCTGATCGGCAAGGTCGAGCGCTCCGGCTACACGCTGGTGCCGCTGAACCTGCATTACAGCAAGGGCCGCGTCAAATGCGACATCGGCCTGGCCAAGGGCAAGAAGCAACACGACAAGCGCGAGACTGAAAAGGAACGCGACGGCAAGCGTGAAGTGCAGGCCGCCATGAAACAGCATCGCCGCTGATCTCAGCCCTACCAACTGATTGTGTTGCTCGCATCGATGCTGCGCTGAGATATCGACGTGTACGATATACGACTCAGCGCTTCAACACTGCCCAAAAATAAAATGGCTGCACAATGCAGCCATTTTTTATGGTGACGAAAGCGCTGCGGCAATCAGGCAACAGCAATCAGGCCGGCACAGTAATCGCGTACGGCGGCAACCACTGCCCCCCATTCTCCACGCTGACTCTGACGAAACAGGTGTGCCGAGGCATACCAATCTGTCGTGTGCGGCGCCACGCCCCAGCGCCATTCACCTTCCAGCCGCAGCATCAGACAAAGCGGTTTACCCAGCGCGCCGGCCAGATGGGCAATCGAGGTATCCACCGCGATCACCAGATCCAGATTGGCGAGCAGCGCCGCGGTCTGCGACCAGTCCTCCAGCGCAAAGGAATGCAGCGCCGGCAATTCTTCGGCCACCGCGACATCGGGCTCAGGCAATGATTGCTGCAGACTGATGAAATCGGCATCGAGATCGAACAGAGGCTGCAAGTGCGCCAGCCGCATGTCGCGGCTGTGATTCACGGTGCCGTACTGGCGCCCGGCCCAGGCCAGTCCGATGCGCAGGCGCGGCGCGGCCGAGGGCCTTTTTTCTGCAATCGCATCTTCCAGACGCTGCGCCCATTGTTCGCGCAAGACAGGATCGGCTGCCAGATAAGCAGCGCCACCCGCTGCGGCCGGCGCAAATTTTTCCAGCATCAGCGGCAGGCTGATCAGCGAACAATACAGATCATGCGGCGGCAATTCCTTGTCGTTGTCGATGAAGCGACAGCGCCCTTCCGCCACCGCCTGCACGCAGACCGACTCCAGCAGAGTTTTCAGCGAAGGCGGTACGCAGACGATGACCTGCGAGGCCATGGCAGCCACCAGCGGAATGTAACGGGCAAACTGCAGCGTATCGCCCAGGCCTTGCTCAGCCCACAGCAACACGGTCTTCTGATGCAGCGCCGCCATGTCTGCAAAACCAGCCTGCCATCGCGGACTGAGGCTGCGCAACTCGTTTTGCTTGAGCAAGGCGATATCGCGGCGCGCCTCATGCTCGCGCCAGCCTTCTTCATATTGACCGTGCATCAGCAGAATATGACCGCGCGCCACGCGCGCCTCCGCGAATTGCGGATACGCTGCCAGCGCCTGTTCATAAGCCGCCAGCGCATCCTGCATCCGGCCCATCTGACGCAATACGTTGCCGCGATTGAAGTGCAACAGGGGCTCGGAAAAGTCGGCGCCTTCAGCGGAGACGCGGACATAGCAAGCCAGCGCTTCTTCATGGCGGTTCAGATGCAGCAAGATGTCGGCTTGCAGATTGAGAACATCGAAATCACCGGCGCGCCCGGCATGAATGCCGGCCAGCCCGTCCAGCGCTTCGACATGGCGTCCCAGCGCATGCAAGGCTTGTGCACGCTGCAAAACGAAATGGGAAATATCGGATGTGTCGGTGGCAGTCCGCAGTTGCTGCTCGCACTGCTGCACCGCTGCCAGCAATGCGCGCTCACGCGCCCAGCCGGCCTCGGCCAGATCGGGCCGGGTATTGAGACAATGTTGATAGGCGGCTGCGGCTTCGGCGTAATGGCCCTGCTCTTGCAGCAGGCGGCCGCGCTGCATCTGCAGTGGAAAGAAATCCGGCTGCAGTGCAAGCCCCTCATCTGCACGTGCCAACGCCAGTTGCGTTTGCTGTGCCAGCCCGAGTGCGATGCTCTCGCACATCAGGCTCATCAATTGCTCAAGCCGAGCAGCGTCCGTCATGTTCATGACGGTCAGCTTAGCATGTCGCGCATCGGACAATGTATGCTGCGGCCCGACCTCAAGCAGTGGTATCAACCAGATTGCCGGTGGTCTTGCCGGAGTTCAGTTTGCTTTGCAGACTTTGTAGGAAGCTGGACAAGGAGGTCGTGCTGCCCGACACCCCCAGCGAACTCAGCAAGCTGCTGAAGCTGCTTTCCAGGCCGGACAAGCTGGAGTCGGAAGAGGATGAACTGTCCGAACTGCTGTCGTCTGAGCTGAGCTTGGAGATCAGGCTCTTCAGATCGGCCTCCAGACCGCCACCCGGCGGCGGACGACGTCCCGAAGTTGTATAGGACGTCGCGGTAGTGGTGTCGGTGCTATCCACTGCGCTAGTCGAATCACTGCTGTCGCTACTCGATGAGGAAGAGCTCGACGAGTCGGAACTCGATGCAGGGGGCGGCGGTGGTTTGCTGCCCTGGGCATGCAAGGCCGCCATCAGGCTTTGCAGGAAAGAGTCCAGCTTGGCATCCGTGTTGCTGCTAGACACTGCGCTGCTGGACGACAGTGAAATCGCGCTGGTGGCGCTGGTCGCGGTGCTATCCGAATCCAGCGAAACGCCAAGCGAAGAGAGAATATCCTTGAGTGCTCCCAGCAAGCCGCCACCCCCTCCGCCCGGTGGCGGTGGCGGCGGGCCGTCGCCCATGCGCACGGTAGCGCTGGAGGAATTGGCGCTGCTGACACCGCTCAGCGCGCTGAGGTCGGATAAACTGAAACTGCTGCTGGAAAGACTGCTGATGGCCATGATGAACTCCCGCTCTATCGCGCTATATATTGATGACTTTAGTGCGCCCCCGTTGGCGCTGCATGACTGAAACCGCCATGAAACTATCGTCAGTATCGGCGATAGCCGCATGTAAATTTCAGGTCGATTGAGTAAATTGGAGTAAAGTTTTGATCACAGTGCAAGCTGCGCGCGAAGCTTGCAGTGGCGAGCGTGGCGGCGATGTTGGCGATGCAAACATTGAATACAGACACAATTGCCGGCCCGACAAATTTTCTGCGCATTTCATTTCCTTGCAGAAAGATCAACGCGATGAGCGGAAATGAACCGGAATGTTCTGCAGCAGCAGGTAAATGAATGTAAAGATTGAATTGTAAAGACGCCTGAAACACCTCTGCAAAACATTTTGCGGCATATTTGCGGCTGGCGACGCCCGGCAGCCCTGATGTCCGAGCACATGTAGAAATGGAAGCACAGCGATGTCAAAAGTACTATTGATCGACGACGATGTTGAACTCGTCGACATGCTCAAGGAATATCTGGAGCAAGAAAAATTTGAAGTCAACGTGGCCTACGACGGCGAAGCCGGCGCAGCAGAAGCGCTGACCGGCAAATACGCCATCGCCGTGCTCGACGTGATGATGCCGCGCCTCAACGGCGTCGACACGCTGCGCCGCATTCGCGCCAAGAGCAGCATGCCGGTGGTGATGCTCACCGCCAAGGGCGACGACACCGACCGCATCATCGGCCTGGAGCTGGGCGCCGACGATTACGTCCCCAAGCCCTGCACGCCGCGCGAACTGGCGGCCCGCATTCGCGCCATCCTGCGCCGCTCCTCGAGTGAAAACAACGAACAGGCGCCCTACTCGCCACTGGCCGTCGGCGCCTTGTCGATGTGGCCGGAGCAACGCCGCGCCAGCTGGAGCGGCAAGCCGCTGGAATTGACCAGCAGCGAATTCAATCTGCTGGAAGTGCTGGCGCGCAATGCCGGCAAACCGGTGAGCAAGCAAAACCTGTCGGAACAAGGTCTGGGCCGTCCGCTGGCGCGCTTCGATCGCAACATCGATGTACACCTCTCCAGCATCCGTCAGAAAATCGCCGCACTCGGCAGCGACAAATCCTGCATCCAGACCGTCTATCGACTTGGCTACCAGTTCTTGAAGGAATAAAGTGGGTCGGCTATTCTGGAAATTCTTTTTCTTCATCGCAATCGCGCAAGTCACAGCCATCCTGGGCGTCGGGGTGATGGTGTCCATAGAAAATATGGAACGCAACCGCAGCTCCTCGGAAATCGATCTCAGCCCCCCGGCCTCGTTCATGATCCGTTCGGCCGCCGCCACCTTGCAGTTCGGCGGCGCCGAAGCTTTGCGCGGCCTGATCAATGAGGGCCGCCAGCGGCGTCAGCAGCTGTACGCGATTGACGAAGACAACAAGGATCTGATGGGTCGCCCGGTCAGCGCCAAGCTGGTCGAGGAAGCACGGCAACTCTTGCGCAATGAAAAGCGCCGGCATGCGGTGGAACAGGTCAAGCTGGCCGACGGCCGCAGCTATGTGCTGTTCATTCCCAATCCAAATGAAGACGGCCCGCCGGAAGGCCATAGCGGCACGCCGCGCCTGCGTGGCGCCGCCGACAATCCGGAAGACCGCGGCATGCGGCCGCCGGGCGGAGGTCGTCCGGAAGATCGCGGCTGGATGTTCCCGGTGCTGCCGATGGCGGCCTCGCTGTTCGCCAGCGTGGTGTTTGCTTTCTTGCTAGCCTGGTATTTCTCCTACCCGATCCGCAGCCTCAAAAATGCCTTCGCACAGGCCGCTTCCGGCAAGCTGGATATTCAGCTGGAACAGGTCATGAGCAAGCGCAGCGACGAACTGGCCGATCTCGGCCGCGACTTCGACAGCATGACTGCGCAGTTACGCATCCTGATGGAAAGCCAGCGGCGTCTGCTGCATGACGTGTCGCACGAACTGCGCTCGCCGATTGCACGGCTGCAGGTCGCGATCGGCCTGGCCCGAGTGCAACCGCCTGAAAAGCTGGATGCCACACTGGTGCGCATCGAGCGCGAAAGCGTGCGCATGGACAAGCTGGTCGGCGAACTGTTGACGCTGTCGCGGCTGGAAGCCAGCGTGACCGGTTCGATGGAAGAAAACATTTCCATGCAGCTGATGCTGGGCGACATGATCAATGACGCCCGCTTCGAGGCCGAAGCCAACGGCAAGCATGTGGAAGGCGTGGCCGATTGTCCGGTGGCGATCAAGGGCAATCCCGAGCTGCTGTATCGCGCGGTCGAAAATGTGGTGCGCAACGCCATCAAGCATACTGCGCCGGATACCACGGTGCAGATCCATACCCAGGTCGATTACATCAACAGCCTGCTGCATCTGTCGGTGCTGGATCGCGGGCCGGGCGTGCCGGAAGACGAACTGAAGATGATCTTCGAACTATTCTTCCGCAGCAGCCGCACCAAGACCAACAGCGACGGCCACGGCCTCGGTCTGAGTATTGCGCGCCGCATCGTGGAAGCGCATCACGGCTACATCAACGCCGCCAACCGCCTCGATGGCGGCCTGCGCGTAGATATCACGCTGCCCTTCCATATCTCGGACCTGGCACCGTCGCATGCGACCGGATCGGATGTGTGAGAGGCAAGTCTGAACTGCGTGGAACCTTGCGCTGCAAAGAAAAAAGCCGCCCTGTCATGACACAGGGCGGCTTTTTTTTACGTCTTCGCGCCAGACAGCTTTGTCCGGCGCCAAGCCGACTACTCTTTTGGAAGGGGCAAAGCTTTATCGATGATCGCGCTCATCAGATTGAGCTGCACCGCAGTCTGAAACGCCTGCAATTCGGGCAAGGCTTTTTCCGGCGGATAGGCAATCGGCAGGCGATTGAACAGCACTGCCCACGACCAGCCGTCATCGCGCGCCTGCAGGTAGCCATACGTGCCGCTGGTGAGCGCACCGCTATGCGAGATGATCTGCACGCCATCCATGGTGGTCACCACCCAGCCCAGGCCGTTATTGTTTTGCAGCATGCGCGGATTGCGCGCGCGCATCAGTTTGACGGTCTCCGGCCTGAGCAAGGCGACTGCGCCCTGGCTCCCCTGCCCACCCAGCGTGGCATTGACGAAGCGCACCAGATCGCTGGCGCTTGCCACCCAACCGCCGTGCGCATCCATGGTCTGCAAATGGAAGCCGAAATAAGACTCGGGCCCCATCTCGCCGTTGCCTTCCTGATCCGGCACTTGCGGCCAGCGCGGGTCGTCGTAGTACACCGCCTCATTGGCGACACGCTGCAGGCGCTTGTCATTGCCGATGGAAGCGCTGGTTACACCGGCCGGCTGGAATACCGCTTCGCGCACCGCCTGCTCGTAAGGCTTGCCGCTTTTGTATTCGATGATGCGGCCCAATACGTTGTAACCGAAATTACTGTAATGAAATTCAGTGCCGGGCGCCTCATCCAGCATGCGCTGCTGCAGCATGTAGGCGATCACGGTGCGCGCCGGGGCGGGTGCTTCAACGTTCATGGTCTTGGCAATGTCGACCAGATCGTATTGCGGATCGTAGTCGCTCGCGCCCCAGCCGGAGGTGTGCTGCAGCAAGTCGCGCAGAGTGATATCCAGCACACGCGGATCTTTGGGGTTGGCGAATTCCGGATGCGCAGCATCAGGCAGCAGGCCATCGGGGCCGAAGACCTTGCGCGACAGCGCTTGCGGCAATTCGTTTTCAAACAGCTTGAGCACCGCCACTGCCGTCACCGGTTTGGATATGCTGGCGATGCGATAGAGAGTCTGCGGCGTGGCGGGCGTACTGGTCTCGGTCACAGCCAGACCGTAGCCGCGCTGATAGACGAATTCACCGCGATAGGCCACCGCGATGGAGGCCCCGGGAATCTGGTATCTGGCGAACAACTGCTCCATTTGCGTATCGACGCGCCTGGCCAGCGCCTCGTCGTCGGCATGCGCCTCGCCATGACCCAGCGCACACAATGCCGCCACACTGAAAGCCACGATCGGCAAGGCGCGATGGCATTTTTGCGCCTGACGCCGGATTGCAGTCCACATTACATTTCCTTCACGTTCGAATTCATTTTTGCTATCCCAGGGCATGCGCACTTGGCAGATGCTCCGTGGTCGAAATCAGCGGCGAGCGGTGAGCGAAATCAACGAGCCCCTATCGGATTTACTTGGGTTGCGACTTCACCACCTGCATGGCGCTGGCGATCAGCGAACTCATGTCGCCCAGATTGGCCGGCACGATGATGGAGTTATTGGTCTTGGCCAGTTGCGCAAAGGCCGCCACGTATTGCTCAGCCACCTTCAGATTGACGGCGTCGGAACCGCCCGGCGCCTGAATCGCCGCAGCGGTCTTGCGAATCGCTTCGGCGCTGGCTTCGGCAATCTCCAGAATCGCCGCCGCCTGACCTTGCGCGCGATTGATCGAAGCCTGCTTCTCGCCTTCCGACTTGGCAATCGAGGCTTCGCGTTCACCTGTGGCGATATTGATCTGCTCCTGCTTGCGGCCTTCAGAGGCAGCAATCAGCGCGCGCTTCTCGCGCTCCGCGGTGATCTGCGCCTGCATCGCGTGCAGGATTTCTTTCGGTGGCGTCAGATCCTTGATTTCGTAGCGCAGGACTTTCACGCCCCAGTTCTCCGCCGATTCATCGATGGCGCTGACGATGGTGGTATTGATGTGATCGCGCTCTTCGAAAGTCTTGTCCAGCTCCATCTTGCCGATGACCGAACGCAAGGTGGTCTGCGCCAGCTGCGTGATCGCGGCGATGTAATTCGAGGAGCCGTAAGACGCGCGCATCGGATCGGTGATCTGGAAATACAGGATGCCGTCCACCTGCAGTTGTGTGTTGTCGCGCGTGATGCAAACCTGCGGCGGGACGTCGAGCGGGATTTCTTTCAGGATGTGTTTATAGGCGACCCGGTCGATGAAGGGCACCACAATATTCAGGCCCGGGCCGAGCGTTGCATGATATTTACCGAGACGCTCCACCACCCAGGCATGCTGCTGCGGCACCACCTTGACGGTCTTGATGACGAAGACGATGGCGATGAAAAAAATGATCAGGGTTACGCTGCCGAACATATTGCTCTCCTGTTGCTGTTGCGATTGATGCAGATAGGGATAAACCCGGATGGCGGATGGATGCCGATGAAGCAGCCTGCGGGCAAAATCGCTTACTAAGGCGCGACGATCAAACGGCTGCCGCGCACTTCGCGGATGACATATTGACCCGGCAAAGCGCTGATGCCGGGCACCAGTTCAACATCCCACATGGCCCCGCGATATTTGACGCGCGCGATATATACATCCCCTTGCGCTTGCCATTGATCGACATGCAGGCTCTGACCGATGTCGAGAATCACGTTTGGATCGGACGTGGCCTGACGCACACGGCGTCGGCCGAATCCACTGCGGCGCAAGGCGATGGTGGCGCCGATGCCGACCACGGCTGCGATCAGCAACTGCCACTCCAGCGACACTTGCAACAAGGCAGCGATACCACCTGCGACCAGCCCGAGCGCCAGCATCAGCAGATAGAACGTGCCGATGAAGAGCTCGGCGGCAATCAGCACGCCGGCCAGCACCAACCAAATAGCCCAGGCTGTCATATCGATTTTCCTTGTTCCTTTCGCGCGCGCAATTGCTTGCGCATCTCTGGTTTTTTGTTGTAGCTGGTGCTTGATGCGACTCGCTTTGGCCAGTACGTCACGCCATTTTCTGCGGCATTATTTGCGCTGTTCTTTACAGCTGCGGGAGCCTCTGCCTGAGGACTTCAGGTGTCTGGCCGCAGCTCCATATTCATGCAGATGGCTGTGATTTTTGGCGCTTGCCGTCCGCCTATGTCTTGCCAACGCCGGCATTCTGAAAAATTGCCAACATGCCTTTGCGGCAAGAGCGGCATAAGTCTAACTCACAAAAGCAAAAACGCGGACTTGAAGTCCGCGTTTTCGAATGCTGCTGTAGTCGCTCCGGCTGCTGCCTGCGCCGCATTGCTGTCTGAACTTTCTTACAGCAATGCGGCATCAGACAAGATTCAGGAACAATTACTTCTTGGCTGCCAGCTTCTGCCAGGTGTCGATCACCGAATCGGGATTCAGCGAAATCGATTCGATGCCCTGCTCCATCAGCCACTCGGCGAAATCCGGGTGATCCGAAGGCCCCTGTCCGCAGATGCCGACGTACTTGCCCTTTGCCAGGCAAGTCGAGATGACCTTGGTCAGCAAGGCTTGCAGCGCAGGATCGCGTTCGTCGAAATCGGCAGCCAGCAATTCCATGCCGGAATCGCGATCCAGACCCAGTGTCAACTGCGTCAGATCGTTGGAACCGATAGAGAAGCCGTCGAAGAACTCCAGGAACTGCTCAGCCAGAATCGCATTGGATGGCACTTCGCACATCATGATGACGCGCAGACCGTTTTCGCCGCGCGTCAGACCATTCTTGCCGAGGAGGTTGATCACCTTTTCAGCCTGGCCCAGTGTACGCACGAACGGCACCATGATTTCGACGTTGGTCAGACCCATGTCGTTACGCACGCGCTTCATGGCCTGACATTCCATTTCGAATGCTTCGGCGAAGTCGGCGGCCAGATAACGTGCGGCGCCGCGGAAGCCCAGCATCGGATTTTCTTCATCCGGCTCGTAACGCGAACCGCCGATCAGCTTCTTGTACTCGTTCGACTTGAAGTCGGACAAGCGCACGATCACCGGCTTGGGCCAGAAGGCCGCAGCGATGGTCGCCATGCCCTCGGCCAGCTTGTCGACGTAGAACGCCTTCGGCGATGCGTGACCGCGCGCCACCGACTCCACAGCCTTCTTCAGGTCGGCGTCGATGTTCGGGTATTCCAGAATCGCTTTCGGGTGCACGCCGATATTGTTGTTGATGATGAATTCCAGACGCGCCAGACCGACACCGCCGTTGGGAATCGACTGGAAGTCGAAAGCCAGTTGCGGGTTGCCGACGTTCATCATGATCTTGAGCGGGATCGGTGGCAGTTCGCCGCGCGCCACTTCAGTCACTTCGGTTTCCAGCAGACCGTCGTAGATCTTGCCTTCGTCGCCTTCAGCGCAGGACACGGTTACCAGCGTGCCGTCCTTCAGGATCTCGGTGGCATCGCCGCAACCGACCACCGCCGGCACGCCCAGTTCACGCGCGATGATCGCTGCGTGACAGGTACGGCCGCCACGATTGGTGACGATGGCGGAGGCGCGCTTCATCACCGGCTCCCAGTTAGGGTCGGTCATGTCGGCCACCAGCACGTCGCCCGGTTGCACGCGTTCCATTTCCGACGGATCGGTAATCACGCGCACCGGACCTGCGCCGATCTTCTGACCGATGGCGCGACCGGTCGTCAGCACGGTGCCCGAGCTCTTCAATTTGAAGCGTTGCTGCGCATCGGTCGCCTTCTGCTGCGACTTCACGGTTTCAGGACGCGCCTGCAGGATGTACAGTTTGCCGTCGCGGCCGTCCTTGCCCCATTCGATGTCCATCGGACGCTCGTAGTGCTTCTCGATGATGGTGGCGTACTTCGCCAGTTCGACGATTTCAGCGTCGTTCAGCGAATAGCGGTTGCGCATTTCCACCGGCACATCGACGGTGCGCACCGAGCGGCCGGCCTTGGCTTCACCGGTGAATTCCATCTTGATCAGCTTGGAGCCGATGTTGCGGCGGATGATAGGCAGCTTGCCTTGTTCCAGCATGGGCTTGTGGACGTAGAACTCGTCCGGATTGACTGCGCCCTGCACCACTGTTTCGCCCAGACCGTAGCTGGAAGTGATGAAGACCACATCCTTGAAGCCCGATTCGGTATCGATGGTGAACATCACGCCGGCAGCGCCGACGTCGGAACGGACCATGCGCTGCACGCCGGCGGACAAAGCCACTTCAGCGTGAGTGAAGCCCTTGTGGACGCGATACGAAATGGCGCGATCGTTGTACAGCGAAGCGAACACGTGCTTCATCGCTTCGAGTACGTTTTCGATGCCGACCACGTTCAGGAAAGTCTCTTGCTGACCGGCAAACGAAGCGTCCGGCAAGTCTTCAGCCGTGGCCGAAGAGCGGACGGCAAACGACATCTCGCTGGAGGAATCCGCAACCAGCTTTTCGTAGAAAGAATTGATTTCCTGTTCCAGACGCGGCTGGAAAGGCGTCTCGACGATCCATTGACGGATCTCGGCACCGGCCTGAGCCAGTGCGCGCACGTCTTCGATATCCAGCGTGGAGAGACGCGTCTCGATGCGTTTGGCCAGCGTTTCGCCGCCATTCGCGCTGTGCTCGAGGAAGTCGCGGAAGGCCTGGGCCGTCGTGGCGAAACCACCTGGCACCCGGACTCCGGCTTCTGCGAGCTGGCTGATCATTTCACCCAGGGACGCGTTTTTACCACCGACGGACTCGACGTCCGTCATGCGAAGATTTTCAAAGGAGACTACGTATGCGGCCCCCTGGGTAGCACCCATATTTGCTGCGTTGGACATAACAACCCCTACTTTGATGATAAGAAATCTTCACGGGCGCTGCATGCGTCATTTGTTTTTTGTTATTCTGGGACGGAGGCAATGCGATAGACGGGAGAAACGGGCTCAATCGATTCCAGAAACGCGCACACGAACCGAAGACGTTTGCGATGGCAAACATCAGGACAAATTCGGTTAAGCTGCGCAGACATTGGACGATCATTTAGGATGAGCCTCTCGATCAGTTCTTGGGCATTTTACAGGCTAGCCGCCGTTTTTTTCACGGTGCCAATCTTTTTTTTCATTTATTTCTGACAACATCATGCTCGATCCAACGCCCATTCCGCGCCCCGCACCGCTCATAGCGGCCAACCGTACCGTCTTCTTTGTTTCGGACGGCACCGGCATCACTGCGGAAACACTCGGGCACTCCATACTCAGTCAATTCGAGTTGCGATTCAAGCAAGTGCGCCTGCCTTTCATCGACACACTGGACAAAGCCTATGACGCCACCCGCAAGATCAATGAAGCGTTCGAAGTAGATGGCAAATTGCCCATCGTGTTCTCAACGCTGGTGAAGTCCGATCTCTCGGGTGTCATCCGCCATTCGAAAGCAATGCACATGGATTTGTTCCAGACTTTTGTCGAACCATTGGAACAAGAGCTTGAAATGAAGTCCACGCATACCGTCGGACGCAGCCACAACACGGCCGATTCGGAGGAATACAAGAACCGCATCGAGGCCATCAATTTTTCTCTGGCGCACGATGACGGCCAGTCCAACAAGAACTTGTCGGAGGCCGATGTGATCCTGGTCGGCGTCTCCCGCTCGGGTAAAACGCCGACCAGTCTGTATCTGGCGATGCAGTACGGCATCAAGGCCGCCAACTATCCGCTCATCCCCGACGACTTCGAACGCGAAAAGATGCCGAGCGGATTGCTGCCGCACAAGAAAAAGATTTTTGGTCTGACCATCGCGCCGGAACGTCTGGCCGAAGTGCGCAATGAACGCCGACCCGGCAGCAAATACGCCGCGCTGGAAAATTGCCGCTATGAAATCAATGAGGCGGAAAAGATGATGCGCCGTGAAGGCATACGCTGGATGTCGTCGACTGCCAAATCGATTGAAGAAATCGCCGCCACCATCCTGCAGGAAATCAAGCCGGAAACACGCTGGCTCTGATCATCGCCGCGCCGGGTTGCAGGCAGCCATGACTTGCTCATGGCTGCCATCATCAAGTCTGTCGAACTACGTGCTCATGCCAGGCGAATGAAGCTGGTATGCAGCACGTAATCTTTTTGCGGGCCGGCGATCACGGTATCCAAATCGAACTGTTGCCCGCTCGTCAGGCGATATTCGCTGTTGTAGCGATCGGCGAGGCAGAGATGGGTGCTGTCGGGACGCAAGGTATGCGCTGAAGCATCGAAGAAGTAGGTCTGATACAGCTCGCCCGATTGTGGGCCATCGGCAAAAAAAACCTGCACGCATGGCACTGATTTTTCTTTCGAAAACTCAGACTCAGCTTCATCGGCATTCTCTTCGATGCCGATGAAGTAGTCGAATGCACGCGAAAACGAAACCGCTTTCGCCGCCGCAAACAAAGTCATTTGACCCGATTCACGATAGCGCAACAAGCGCATGCTGCCACGCTGAAGTTGCCGGCGGGGGCCAACTTCGGCAGTCTTCGACGGCGATGGAACGCAGGGTGATTCGACAAACTCTGCCATGCCGATTGCCTCACCGGTCGGGCGTGCATCACTGTCGCAGACGCTGCGCTGCAAACTCCAGCGTCCGAGGAAAAATCTGAAAATGTCGTCGACAGAATTCATCTGCCGATTACTGAGCAGACTCGGCAGCAATAATTGCCGCCTGACGCTGGCGCATGGCTTCGAAGAAACACACGGCCGCCGCTGCCGCCACATTGAGCGACTCCATTGCGCCGGCATGCGGGATCACCACTTGCGTCGTCGCCGCATCCATCAGCTCGGGCGCCACGCCCTGACCTTCATGGCCGAACAGCCAGACCACTTCGCCTTGCAAATCGGCCTGATAGATCGAGCGGGTCGCGTAAGAACTGGTTGCCAGCACCGGCACCGCAGCGTCGGCGCACAGCATGAACAGATCGGCATTCTCAAAGATGTCCAACATAAAATGTGCGCCCATGCCGGCACGCAGTACCTTGGGCGACCACGCGGCAACCGTGCCGGGGGAGCAGAACACCTGACGAATGCCCGATGCCGCGGCGCTACGCAGAATGGAACCGAGATTGCCAGGATCCTGCAGGCCATCCAGCAGCACCGAGGCGCCGGACAATTGGGTCGGCATCTGCGGTTGCGGCGTATCCACCACCAGCGTCAGACCGACTCCGTTTTCGACCTGGCTGATGCTTTGATAAAGCGCATCCGGCAGCACGATGCACTGGCAACCGCTGAGACTGCGGCAAGCGTCCATCACCGACACGACCTCCGCATTGACCTCGGCGCTTTCGGCAACGATACAAATCAGCGGCGCAGCACCTTGCGCTTGCTGCAGCCAGGCTTGCGCCAGATGCACGCCGTCCAGCAGGCTGCGTCCGGCCTTGCGGCGTGCTTGCGCACTGGCGGCCAATTGCTTGAGTTCCTTGAACAGCGGATTATCGCGGGAGCTGATCAGCTTCATGCGCAGTGGCCTCCGTTAAACAGCAGATAGGGTGATGTCAACGTCACTCTCCAAACTCCATCGCGACAGACAAGCTGCCTGGCTGCGCCGGCTGCTGTGCCGCAACCAGGAAAGCGGGCGGAGTTGCGACTTCCAGCAAGGCGCGCACCGGCGCATAGGAACGGCGATGCACGGGCGATACGCCGTGCAGTTGCAGGCGCTCCAGATGCAAAGCCGTAGGATAGCCCTTGTGCTGATCGAAGGCGTAATGCGGATAGATGGCGTGCAGTTCGTGCAAGGCGGCGTCGCGCGCAGTCTTGGCCAGAATCGAGGCGGCGGAAATCGCGGCGACCTTGTCATCGCCCTTGACGATGGCTTCCGAGCGGATTGCCATCACCGGGCAGCGATTGCCGTCAATCAGCGCCAGCGTCGGCACCGTCTGCAAGGCTTCCACGGCGCGGCGCATGGCCAGCATGCTAGCCTGCAGAATGTTGAGCTCGTCGATTTCCTGTTCAGAGCAGGATGAAATCGCCCACGCCAGCGCATGGCTCTTGATCAACATGGCGAGACTGTCGCGGCTGGCTTCCGACAGTTTTTTTGAATCACGCAGCCCTTCTATCGGTCGGGCTGGATCGAGAATGACGGCGGCTGCAAACACCGGACCAGCCAAAGGGCCGCGACCTGCTTCGTCCACGCCGCAGATGATTTCGTCGACATAGCTCGAATAGTCGAACAGGGACAGATTGCTCTCGGCCGCTTTGGCCGCTTTTGCAGCCTTGGCTACTTTGGCAGACTTGACCGGCTTCGCCGCGTTGAGCGTTTTTGGCATGTGTTTTCCTTGCTGAGTGGGGCCGGACAGAATCAATGCGGGCCCGACTTGAATCAGATTCTTGATGCGCCGGGGCGGCGGCCTTGCAAAACTTCAGAGACGGCTTGCGCGCTCTCTTTGCTGGTGTCGCGCAACAGCGTGTGGTGCATCTCGGTGAAGCGATGCACCAGGCGCCGTTGATGCGCATGATCTTCCAATTGCTGCCACATGGCGTCGGCCAATGCGCGCGGCGTGGCCGCATCCTGCAGCAGCTCCGGCACCAGAAACTCGCGCGCTAGAATATTCGGCAGACCGACCCAGGGCTGATAGCCCATGTGCCGCATGATCTGGTACGAAGCCCAGATCATCTTGTAGGCAATCACCATCGGCTTCTTGAACAGCGCCACTTCCAGCGATGCGGTGCCTGAGGCCACCAGCACGGCATCGGCGGCTTCCATCGCGGCATGTGACTGGCCCAGCACCAGTTTGATCTGCAGATCCTGATAGCCGCCCTGCTCGATCTGGCTGTTGAAGAAGACCATCTGCTTTTCGCCCGCCATCGGCGTGACGAACTGCAAGGAAGGATCGCGCTGACGCAGCAGGCGCGCCGCCTCCAGAAAACCGGGGCCGTTGTGCTTCAGCTCGGACATGCGGCTGCCCGGCAGAATGGCCACCACACGCGTCATCTCGGATAAACCCAGACGCCAGCGTGCACCCGGCATGTCGGGCTGCATCGGAATCACTTCTGCCAGCGGATGACCAACATAGGTGACCGGAATCCCGGCCTGCCGGTAAATGCTTTCTTCAAACGGAAAGATGACCAGCATGTGCGACACCGCACGCGCGATCTTCTTGATGCGGCCGCCACGCCAGGCCCAGATCTGCGGGCCGATGAAATGAATGGTGGGAATGCCGGCCTTGCGCAGTTGCTCTTCCAGCCCCAAATTGAAGCCGGGATAGTCGACGCCGACGAAGGCTGCCGGCCGCTCCTGCAGCAACTTGTCGCGCAGCGCGTTCTGGATGCCCTTGATTTCGCGGTAACGCGGAATGATTTCAAACAGGCCGCGCACGGTCAGCTGATCCATCGGCCAATCGCTGACGAAGCCTTGCTCCGCCATGTGCGGCCCGCCTATCCCATGCAGGCGCAGATCCGGCATCTGGGCGCGCAAGCCGGCCAGCAAACGACTGCCGAGCAGATCGCCGGAGCTTTCGCCGGCAACCAGTGCGACCGACTGATCAGCGGATGATGCCACGGGCCGAAGCTTCGATGAACTCGCGCAGCACACGAAGATGCTCGGCCGAATCCGGCGTCTGCGCTTCCATTTGGGCCAACTGCTGCTTGGCCTCATCCTGCGATAGTCCGGAGCGATAGATCGCCTTGTAGGCGCGCTTGATGACCATGATCTGTTCGCTGCTGAAACCGCGCCGCTTGAGGCCTTCGCTGTTGATGCCGGCAGGCACCGCGCGATTGCCGGCGGCCGTCACGAAGGGCGGCACGTCCTGGCTCACGGCGGCGGTAAATGCGGTCATGGCATGCGCGCCGATGCGGCAGAACTGATGCACCGAGGTGAAGCCGCCCAGGAACACCCAGTCGCCCAGGTGCACGTGACCGGCCAGCGTGGCGTTGTTGGCCAGGATGATGTTGCTGCCCAGCTGGCAATCGTGCGCCAGATGGACGTAGGCCATGATCCAGTTGTCGTTGCCCATGCGCGTGGCGCCGGCGTCCTGCACGGTGCCGCGATTGAAGGTCACGAATTCGCGGATGGTGTTGCGGTCGCCGATTTCCAGCGTGGTCGGTTCGTCTGCGTATTTCTTGTCCTGCGGCGCGGCGCCGATCGAACCGAACTGGAAGAAGACGTTGTCGCGGCCGATGGTGGTGTGACCTTCGATCACGACATGCGGACCGATCCTGGTACCGGCGTCAATCCGGACGTTGGGGCCGATCACCGCGTAAGGGCCGACCTGCACCGTCGAATCGAGCTGCGCACCGGCGTGAATGACGGCGGTTGGATGAATATTCGACATGTTCAGCGTATAGGAAGTGGCAATCAGGCGGACTGGCTGGCGTCGGCAGCGCTGCGCATGGTGCACATCAGATCGCCTTCGACCGCTACCTGACCGTCGACGGTAGCGACGGCCTTGTATTTCCAGATGCCGCGCGCGCGGCGCGTGATTTCCACATGCATCTTCAACTGATCGCCCGGTTCCACCGGACGCTTGAAGCGCGCATTGTCGATGCCGACGAAATACACCACAGTATTTTCATCCGGCTTGCGGCCTTCGGTCAGGAAGGACAGCAGCGCAGCGGTCTGCGCCAGCGCCTCAATCATCAATACACCTGGCATCACCGGCTTGTGCGGAAAGTGGCCGTTGAAGAACTCTTCATTGACGGTCACGTTCTTGATGGCGGTAATGGTCTTGCCGCTTTCCCATTCCAGCACGCGGTCCACCAGCAGCAGCGGATAGCGGTGCGGCAGGTATTGTTTGATTTGATTGATGTCGAGGCTATTCATTATTTGTTTCTTGGTTCTGTGTCAGCGTTTTGAGCGATTTTTCCAACGCCCGGATTTTCTCACGCATGGTGCCCAGATTGCGCACCAGCGCAGCGGATTTTTCCCAGTCGCCGTGCTTGGCGATAGGATAGAAGCCGGTGTATTGCCCCGGCTCAAGAATCGAGCGCAAGGCCAGCGTACCGGCCGAGACGTGCACTTTGTCGGCGATCGTGATGTGACCATGAATCATGGCGGCACCGCCGATGGAGCAATACTTACCGATCCTGGCACTGCCGGCGATGCCGACACAGGCCGCAATCGCGGTATGAGCGCCGATATGGCAGTTGTGCGCGATCTGGATCTGATTGTCGAGCTTGACGCCCTCTTCGATCACCGTATCAGACAAGGCGCCGCGATCGATCGTGGTATTGGCGCCGATTTCAACGTCGTCGCCGATCATCACGCGACCGACCTGCGGAATCTTGACCCAGGCGCCGGCTTCATTGGCGAAGCCGAAACCGTCGGCGCCGATCACCGCGCCCGAATGGATGATGCCGCGCTGACCGATTTCACAACGCGCATGCAAGGTCGCCCTGGCGTGGAAATGCGTGTCGGCCCCGACTTTGGCGGCGCGGCCGACAAAACTGCCGGCATCGATCACGGCACGCTCGCCGATGTCAGCATCGGCCTCGATCACCACATGCGGGCCGATCACCGCCGAAGCGGAGACTTTGGCGGCAGGATCAACAAAGGCGCTGGGATGGATACCTGCCGGTTTTGGCTGAGCTGCCAGCTGCTCGAACAACTGAGCGGCATGCGCAAAATAGGCGTAAGGATTTTTGACGATAATGCGTGCGCCGGCATAGTCGGCGATCTGCACATCATCGGCTTCGGACAGAATCAATGCAGCCGCGTGGGTCTGCTCTGCCTGGGAACGAAACTTGGGATTGGATAGGAACGTAATATGCGCCGCAGTGGCCGCATCCAGTGGAGCGATGCCCTGCACTTGCGTCTGCGCATCGCCTTTCAACTGGCCACCCAAGCGTTCGACCAATTGTGCCAGCCGAATACTCATCTTGGCCTTCCGTATCTGTGTGCGTTTGCGAAATGTCCGGTCTCTTGCTGCTTGCCAGCCCGTCGTTAAGGCTCGGCGGCTTTTGCTGCGATCGGCTCGAAGCTGCGTTCAAGCTCAATCGACGATCAAGCGCACTCAAACTGAAACCGAACGGCAAGAAAACTGAAATCGGGCTGAGATCAGATATTGACTTCAGCCCGACACTCCCCGAACAGGGAAAATTACTGCCTGAATTGCTTGTGGCTTACTTCGCCAGTTCCTTCAAGACCTTGTCAGTGATGTCGATACGCTTGCTGGCGAATACGGCCTCCTGGAACACGATGTCGAACTTTTCAGCTTCGGCGATCTGGCGAATGACCTTGTTGGTGCGTTCCAGCACCACGGCCAGTTCTTCGTTGCGACGCTGATTCAGGTCTTCGCGGAATTCGCGCTGCTTGCGCTGGAATTCCTTGTCCAGATCGGACAGATCACGCTGACGCTTGGCGCGGTCGGATTCCGACAGGACTGCTGCATCCTTGTCCATCTTTTCGGATTGGGTCTTCAGACGGGCCGCCATGTCTTGCAGTTCGCGGTCGCGCTTGGCGAATTCCTGTTCCAGCTTGGTCTGCGCGGCCTTGGCCGGCACTGCTTCACGGAAGATGCGTTCGGTGCTGACGAAAGCGATCTTGGTCTCCTGCGCGTTCGCAGCAGAAAAGCTCAACAGGGAAACCGCCATCACAACGGCTTGCAGGGAAAAAAACGATTTGGTAAGAAACTTCAAGGTTACTCTCCGTATTGCAAAATTTTTTGCTCTTGACCGCACTAGGCGGCCTGATTATTCACTTGAAAGCGTTCAGTCAGAACAACTTAGAAACCGGTTCCCAACTGGAACTGGAAGTTCTGAGATTTGTCTCCGTCCTTCAAGTTCAATGGCTTACCGTAACTCAGCTTCAGAGGGCCGATAGGCGACACCCAGCTGATACCGATACCGGCCGAATAGCGCAGGTCGTTGAACTTGATGTTCTGACCGTCAGCGAAGACGTTACCGCCGTCGAAGAAGGTAAACCAGCGCAGGGTACGATCCTGGCCCGAACCCGGGAACGGGAATTGTAACTCTGCATTGCCGTACACGCGAGATGCGCCACCCATCGAATCGCCGTACTGGTCTTTCAGACCGCCCAGCGACGAAGCTTCGTAGCCGCGCACGGTGCCGATACCGCCGGCGTAGTAGTTCTTGAACACAGGATACGGCTTGCTGCCGATACCACGGCCATAATCCAGTTCACCGTTCAGTGCCAGCGTCACAGCCTTGCTGAACATGGGCTGGAAGTACTGGTGCTGATAGCTGGCGCGATAGTAACGCAGCGAACCAATTGCCGACACTTCCAGGTTGGCGCGCTGATAGCGGCCTTGAGTCGGAACTAGCGCACTGTCACGGCCGTCACGCTGCCAGGCCACGGTCAGCGGGAAGCTGAGGGTGCTGGCACTGCCGATACCGCAGCTTGCATTGCTGGACACGTCGGTCACGGCGCAACCTGCTGCTCCCGCATTACCGAAGTCACGGACATACTGGCGATACAGCGTCGGACTGGTCAGATCGGTACTGACATTGGTGTTTTCGATACCGATACCGAAGAACACGCGATCCAGTTCCGAGAACGGGATACCGAACTTGACGCTGCCGCCCAGCGTACGCACGCGGTAGTCACCGGTGGCATAAGTCGAAGGACGGATCGTGCGCAGATAGACTTCGTAGGTGCGGCTGATGCCGTCATCCGTGAAGTAGGGATTGGTCTGCGAAACGGAAATCGTACGATAGCGCGAGCTGGTGTTGACTTCGATACCGACGGTGTTGCCGCTGCCGAAAGCGTTTTCCTGCGAAATCGAACCGGTCAGGCTGAGCTTGTCGGATTGCGAGAAGCCGGCGCCCAGCATGATGTTGCCGGTCGGCTTTTCTTCCACCTTCATGTTGACGTCCACCTGATCGGCGGTGCCCGCCACTTCAGGCGTCTCGACTGTGACCTCCTTGAAGTAACCCAGGCGGTCGACGCGGTCGCGCGACAGCTTGATCTTCTCGCCGTCATACCAGGAATCTTCGAACTGACGGAATTCGCGGCGGATGACTTCATCGCGCGTCTTGGTATTGCCGGCCACGTTCACGCGACGCACATACACGCGCTTGCCCGGATCGATCATGATGGTGAAGGCAACTTCCTTCTTCTCGCGATTGACGTTCGGATTGGCGTTGACGTTGGCGAAGGCGTAACCGAAGTTGCCCAGACGCTCACCGATCTTCTTGGTGCTGTCGGTCAGCTTGGAACCTGAGTAGATCTCGCCCTTCTTCAGCTGAATCAGCGAAGCCAGTTCCTGATCCATGCCGAACATTTCACCTTCAAGCTTGACGTCGGAGACGGTGTACTTGTCGCCTTCGTTGACGTTGATGGTGATGTAGATGTCCTTCTTGTCCGGCGTGATGGAAACCTGAGTCGATTCGACCTGCATTTCCAGATAGCCGCGATCCAGATAGTAGGATCGCAGGCTTTCGATGTCACCCGACAGCTTTTGCTTGGAATACTGGTCGGCCTTGGTGTACCAGGTGAACCAGCCCGGCGTGGTCAGCTTCAGCTGATCGCGCAGGGTGCCGTCGGAAAACGCCTTGTTGCCGACGATATTGATTTGCTTGATGCGGGACACTTCGCCCTCATCCACCGCAAACGTGATCGCCACGCGATTGCGTTCGATTGGTGTCACGGTGGTGGTGACCTTGGCGCCGTACAGGCCGCGCGACAGATACTGACGCTTCAGTTCCTGCTCGGCGCGATCGACTTGCGAGCGGTCGAAAATACGCGATTCGCCGACGCCGATTTCCTTCAGCGCCTTGGTCAGTTGCTCTTTGTCGAATTCCTTGATGCCGGTGAAGTCGACGCTGGCGATCGCCGGACGTTCTTCCACCTGCACCACCAGCACGTCGTTTTCAGACTCGATCCGTACGTCCTTGAAGAAACCGGTCGCATACAAGGCCTTGATCGCGGCCGTGCCTTTTTCATCGGTGAAGGTATCGCCGACGCGCACCGGCAGGTAACTGAATACCGTGCCGGCCTCGGTGCGCTGAATGCCTTCGACGCGGATATCCTTGACCACAAACGGCTGTACCGCCATGGCTTGACTGGAGCACAGTGCAAACGCGGCGGCAGCGATCAGACGACGGGAAAATGTCGGAAGGGTCGGGATAGGGAATTGCGAAGAATGTAATTTCATCTATCGTGTATGAACAATGTTTCTGCTGCGAAATAGCCGAAATGAGCCGAGAAGGCCCGGATGTTCCACCTGAGCGGAAAAACCCCGCATAGCTATCGGCAGGCAATAGCGAACTGGCGCAGCGCCAATTGACAATTGCTTAACAACAGCCACCTGAAGTCGGCAAAATGTAAAAATCCGGTCGTTGCTGCCGCTGGCTGCGCAGATCGTTCATCTGCACACGCTTGCGGCAATCAGGCCGGATCTATCTAAAACATCAGACGCACGATGTCGTTGAACGCGGCAACAAGCATCAATGTCATCAAAATTCCAAAGCCGGCACGCTGAGCAATCTCCCCAAAACGCTCTGAAACGGGACGCCCGGTCAAAATCTCCAGCGAATAATACAGCAAATGACCGCCATCTAAAACCGGGATCGGCAAGAGATTCATCACACCCAGACTAATGCTGATGAAGGCGATGAAGCTGAGATAACTGACCAGTCCCACGCGCGCCGTCTGCCCCGCGTAGTCGGCAATGGTGATCGGGCCGGTAATGTTCTTCAGAGAGACCTGACCGACGATCATTTTGCCGATCATTTTAAAGGTCAGAATGCTGGTATCCCAGGTACGCTTTGCACCCTTTTGCAATGCGGTCAGCGGCGGATCGCTGGCCAGCGCCATTTCCGGCGCCAGCGGCACTTCAACCTTGATGCGGCCAATGGTCTGGCCGTTGTCGGTAACGCTGTCCGGAGTCACGTCGGCGGTGAACGGCTGCTGCCCGCGCAAACCTTCCAGCTTCAAAGTCTGACCGGCGGACGCCCTCACCTTCTCGACGAAGGCCAGACCATCGCTGACCGCCGCGCCATTGATGCGCTGGATCAGGTCGCCGGTCTGCAGGCCGGCCTGCTGCGCCGGGCCATCCATGATCTTGCCCAGAATGGCCGGCGGACGCGCCAGCGCCAGGCCCAGCTTGGCGACAAAATCACCTTCCAGATCTTCGGCGTTCAGCGAGGCCAATGGAATGCTGACCGTGTCGAGCAGCTTGCCGCCCGAAGCAGGCGCCGGACGCTCGACGTCGATGCGAACCCTTGCCTTTTCCAGTGCCGGCTGCATCAATTGCCAGCGCACATCAGACCACACATGCACCGGCTCACCATTGATCGCCGTGATCAGTTCGCCGCCGCGCAAACCTGCCTGATAGGCAACGGTATCGCTGGCCGCTGCGCGCAGCTTGGCAATCGGCTCGGGAATGCCGTGCATGTAAAGTCCGGCAAACAGCAGAATGGCGAGAATGAAATTGGCAGCCGGGCCGGCGGCCACAATGGCGATGCGACGCCAGACCGACTGCCGCGTGAACTCGCGCTTCAGATCTTCCGGGCGCATGTCATTGATATCCTGCTCGCGCGCGTCCAGCATCTTGACGTAACCGCCCAGCGGCAGGATCGACAGCGCCCACTCGGTCTGATCGCGGCCAAAGCGGCGCGAATAGATGACGCGGCCCATGCCCACCGAAAAGCGCAGCACCTTGACGCCGCACCAGCGCGCGACAAGGTAATGTCCCAGTTCGTGCACCACCACCAGCGAACCGAGTGCGACGAAAAACGCCAGCAGCGTATGGATCAGCGTCATGATGCGATCAGCGCCTCGGCCTTGGCGCGGGCGATGCCGTCCTGCTCAAGCAGAGTCTCGATGTCGCTGACGGCGCCATACGGGATGGCATCCATCACGCGTGCGATGAGTTGGTCGATCATGCGGAAGCCTATCTTGCGTTCGAGGAATGCCTGCACTGCAACTTCGTTGGCGGCATTGAGAATGGCGGCCAGCGATCCGCCGGCGCGCAGAGCATCATACGCCAGTTTCAGACAGGGAAAGCGCTGCAGGTCGGGCTGGGTGAACGACAGTTGGGCAATCTGCGCCAGATTCAGCGGCGCGACGCCCGAGGCGATGCGATCAGGGTAAGCCAGCGCATTGGCGATCGGCGTGCGCATGTCCGGGTTACCCAGTTGCGCCAGCACCGAGCCGTCCACATACGAGACCATGGAATGAATCACGCTCTGCGGATGGATCACGACCTCGATCTGATCGGCCGGCGCACCAAACAGCCAATGCGCCTCGATCACCTCCAGCCCCTTGTTCATCATGGTGGCTGAATCGACAGAAATCTTGCGCCCCATCACCCACTTCGGATGCGCCACTGCCTCTTCAGGCGTGACATCGTCCAGCGATGCCACTTCACGCGTGAGGAAGGGACCTCCCGACGCAGTCAGCAGAATGCGGTCGATGCCATGCTGCGGCAGCGAGCGGGTGAAGTCATGCGGCAGGCATTGGAAAATCGCGTTGTGTTCGCTGTCGATAGGCAGCAGCGTAGCGCCATGCCGGGCCACCGCATCCATCAGCAACTGGCCGGAAATCACCAGCGCCTCCTTGTTGGCCAGCAGAATTTTCTTGCCGGCACGGGCCGCAGCCAACGTAGACGCCAGGCCCGCGGCGCCGACGATGGCGGCCATCACGATATCGCAGCGCTCAGCATCGGCGATGCGGCACAAGGCTTGTTCACCATAGGTGACTTCAATACGCAAGCCGCGCTCCTGCAGCAACTTTTGCAGTTGCTGCGCGGCGGCGGCCGAACCGACCACAGCCACCTCAGGCCTGAATTGGGCACATTGCGCCGCCAGCTCATCTACCCGCGAGTGGGCGCTCAGGGCATAGACGCGATAGCGATCCGGATGGCGTGCCACCACGTCGAGCGTCGACACGCCAATAGAACCGGTTGAACCAAGAATGCTTATTGACTGCATGAAATTTCCAGAGATCGCGTGTAACACAGCAACTGAGGCGGCAGGCATACTGCCGCTGCCGGCTTCAGGCTCAGGCCGCCATCAGCCACAGATCGAACAGCGCCGCCAGCGGCAACACCGGGATCAGGGCATCGATACGGTCCAGCACACCGCCGTGCCCAGGCAGCAGATTGCTGCTATCCTTGAAGCCCGCGCGCCGCTTCAGTTGCGACTCAAACAGGTCGCCGACCACGCTGGCGGCGACCAGCAAGGTCGTCACGCCAATGAAACCCAGCCAGCCCCAGCGGCTGTACAGTTTGAATTGGAAGGTTTCACCCAGCACGGAGCACATGACCACAGCGGCGGAAATGACCAGCACCGCCAGCCAGCCGCCAATGGCGCCTTCCCAGGATTTACCCGGAGAAATACTGGGCGCCAGCTTGTGACGGCCGAAGCCCTTGCCGGAGAAGTAGGCGCCGATATCCGCCACCCACACCACCGCCATCACCGAGAGCAGATACAGAGGCGCACGCTGAAACAGATCGACGATGGCGACGAAGCAGCCCAGAATCGACAGCATGTAAGTGCCGTTCAGCAGACGATTGGAGACCGCCTCCGGCGACGGCAGTCCGACCCGCAGTGCCGGCACGAAACGCAGCGCCCACAACGCCACGCAGACTGCATACAGCGATCGCACGCCGGGCAAGCCGGTAATGAAGAGGATGACGCTGAAAATCAGCGTCCACACCACCGCCCAGACTATCGGACGCGGGCTTTTGAAGAGACGGAAGCATTCCCAGGCGGCAGCGGCAAAAAACACCACCGACACCGCAGCAAACGCCGGGAAGAAATCGAAATAAAGAATAGGCAACAGGATTGCCAACAGAATCAACGCCGTGATGACACGCGTTTTTAACATCAGGAAGCCTTTTTCTGATTGAGCACCTGGGCGCTGGTACGACCGAAGCGGCGCTCGCGCTGGCGATAGGATTCAATCGCGAGATCCAGCGCTGCAGCGTCGAAATCAGGCCAGAAGGTCTCTGTGAAATAGAGTTCGCTGTAGGCCAGTTGCCACAGCAAGAAGTTGGAGATGCGCTGCTCGCCGCCGGTGCGGATAAACAGATCGGGCTCAGGCGCATACGCCATGGAGAGATAAGGCTGCAGCTGATCTTCGGAGAAATCGGTCGCGTCCGGCTGTTCGCGCACCATCTTGCCGACCGCCTGCATGATGTCCCAGCGGCCGCCGTAGTTGGCGCATACCGTCAGCGTCAGGCGCGTGTTTGCTGCCGTGCGCTGCTCCGCCTTGAGCGCCATTTCCTGCAGCTTGGCATCGAAACGGCTCATGTCGCCGACGATCTTGAGGCGGATACCATTGGCATCCATGCGATCAACTTCGCGCTCCAGCACCGTCATGAACAAGCGCATCAGCACCGACACCTCATCGGCCGGACGGCGCCAGTTTTCGGAGCTGAACGCAAACAAGGTCAGGAACTCGATACCGCGCACCGCGCAAGCTTCAACGATGCTGCGCACGGCATCAACGCCCTTGGCATGCCCCGCCACGCGCGGCAAAAAGCGTTTGGTCGCCCAACGTCCGTTGCCATCCATGATGATGGCAACATGGCGCGGCACCGCAGAAATTTCCGGTACCGCCAGAGTTGAGCTTTGATGCTTCATGAAGATGTCTTACTTACACTAATAATATTGGTCCCGCTCAAGCCGGACTTATCTGCCAATTCACGGAATATCGGGGATCAGCGCGCATATCACTGCCAATTCCCGTCAAAAATCCGGAAGCATTCTTCTTTGACTCTCACCGATACCTGGCTCATCGATGCAATGCAATCCAAGGCATCAACAGCTGCCAGCGGTAAAGCGCTTGATTCTACGGCCTTATCGGCACGAAAAAAAGCGGCTTTTTGTGGAGTCGGGTTTCAGGCTCTTGTGTCCCCCATCGGCCTGCAACCTGAAACAGGCCGGATCGAACGCCGGCCTGGATGTAGGGCTGCGACCGCCAGACTGGGGGCGCTGCCGCTGGCGACCAGCACTACACGGTCATCACTTCCTTTTCCTTGTCGCCGACCAGCTTGTCGATTTCAGCGACGAACTTGTCAGTCAGCTTCTGAATGTCGTCCTGGCCGCGGCGCTCGTCATCTTCCGAACAAACCTTGTCCTTGACCAGCTTCTTGAGCGATTCATTGCCGTCACGGCGCACGTTGCGCACGGCGATCTTGGCATCTTCCGCTTCGTTCTTGACCAGCTTGACCATTTCCTTGCGGCGCTCTTCGGTCAGTGGCGGCATCGGCACACGGATCAGTTCGCCATGCGAGGCCGGATTCAGGCCCAGATCCGCTTCGCGGATGGCCTTTTCAACCGCCGCCAGCATTTTCTTTTCATACGGCTGCACGCCGATGGTACGGGCGTCGATCAGCGTCAGGTTGGCGACCTGCGACAAATTTGTCGGCGAACCGTAATAGTCCACCATGACCTGATCCAGAATGCCGGTGTGAGCGCGACCCGTGCGAACCTTGGCCAGATTGGCCTTCAGCTGCTCGATCGACTTGCTCATTTTCTGTTCACTGTTTTTTTTGACGTCAGCGACACTCATGCTGCTCTCCTAATTGATGCAATTATTGCAATAACGTTACTTAAAGTAATACAACGCGGAAAACGGCGACATTATGCGCCGCGACGCTTCCTTGATGCGTTTTAAACTCGGGCGACAAATCAGACGTGTACCAGCGTGCCTTCGTCTTCGCCCATGATGACGCGCTTGAGCGCACCCGGCTTGATGATGGAAAACACCTTGATCGGCAGCTTCTGGTCCCGGCACAACGCAAAAGCTGTAGCATCCATGACTTGCAGATGCTTGGCAATCGCCTCATCGAAAGAAATCGAAGTATAGCGAGTTGCGGTTGGGTCTTTCTTTGGATCGGCGGTATAGACGCCGTCGACCTTGGTGGCTTTCAGCACGATCTGCGCACCAATTTCCGAGCCGCGCAGCGCGGCGGCGGTATCAGTCGTGAAAAACGGGTTGCCGGTACCGGCGGCGAACACCACGACTTTTCCTTCTTCCAGATATTGCAGGGCCTTGGGGCGGACGTAAGGTTCGACCACCTGTTCGATGGCGATTGCCGACATCACGCGGGCGGTCATGCCACCCTGACGCATGGCATCGGCCAGTGCCAGCGAATTCATCACCGTGGCCAGCATGCCCATGTAATCGGCTGTCGCGCGATCCATGCCTTGCGCGCCTGGCGCCACGCCGCGGAAAATATTGCCGCCGCCGATCACGATCGCCAGTTCCACGCCGAGATTGCTGATTTCTGCCACATCCGCCACCATCCGTTCGATGGTCGCGCGATTGATGCCGTAGGCATCGTCGCCCATCAGCGCTTCGCCGGAAAGTTTAAGGAGTACGCGCTTGTAGGCAGGTGTTGTCATTTGCTGGGCTCCGTATCTATCCGATTTAACTTGTATCCCGCGTCACAGCTGATTCCGGCTCGACGCATGCGCCAATGCGATACCGAAAAACTGCGAGCAACGGTCGTATTCTATGCTACGGCGCCTGCTTGCACATCCGTCAGAACACACCAAGCCTTGCTGCTAGCCATGGGCATTCCAATAGATGAAAATCCTCGCGAAAGTTCCGAAGGACTTAAAAAAACGGGCCTCTCGGCCCGCTTTTCATTTCAACTCTTACTGTGCCTGTTTCGCAGCAGCCACTTGCGCCGCCACTTCAGCAGCAAAGTCATCCTGCTTCTTCTCAATGCCTTCACCCACCACAAACATGACGAACGACTTCACGCTGGTATTGGTCGCCTTCAGCATCTGTTCCACGCTTTGCTTGTCGTTCTTCACAAAAGCCTGATTGAACAGCGAGACTTCCTTCAGGAACTTCTGCACCGAACCGTCCACCATCTTGGCGACGATGTCAGCCGGCTTGCCCGATTCAGCAGCTTTCAGTGTTGCCACCGAACGCTCTTTTTCGATCAGATCGGCAGGCACTTGCTCGGACGACAGCGCAACCGGCTTCATCGCAGCGATATGCATCGCGACATCCTTGCCGACTTGTTCGTCAGCACCGTCGAATTCGACCACGACGCCGATACGTGTACCGTGCAGGTAGGAAACCAGCTTGCCGGTGGTTTCAAAGCGCTGGAAACGGCGCACCGACATGTTTTCGCCGATACGGCCGATCAGTTCGGTGCGGGTTTCTTCAACGGTCTTGCCGTTCAGCGGCAAGGCAGCGACAGCAGCCAGATCGGCCGGATTGTTTTCAGCCACCAGCTTGGCGATTGCATTGGCAAAAGCGATGAACTCATCGTTCTTGGTCACGAAGTCGGTTTCGCAGTTGACTTCAACCAGAGCGCCAACGCCGCCGGCGATGAACGCCGACACAACGCCTTCAGCAGTCACGCGGGACGAAGCCTTGGAGGCCTTGCTGCCCAGCTTGACGCGCAGGATTTCTTCAGCGCGGACCATGTCGCCTTCGGCTTCGGTCAGTGCCTTCTTGCATTCCATCATCGGCGCGTCGGTCTTCGCGCGCAGTTCACCAACCAGTGCTGCGGTAATTGCCGCCATATCCATCTCCTAACTAGAGGACGTCCCGCGCAGACCGCGAAACATCCGAAATTCGAACAAATTTACTCAAAAAAAAGGGGCCAACTGCGCCTGTTCCGCTGTCACCCCTTTTTCAACTTCACCGGCAAAGGCTGAAATTAAGCCTGCTCGCTGACCTCAACGAATTCGTCGCCACCGTTCTTGACGGCTTCGACCACTTCGTTCACGGCATTGGCACGACCTTCCAGAACCGCATCAGCCACACCGCGTGCGTACAGAGCGATTGCCTTGGCCGAGTCATCGTTACCAGGGATCACGTAAGTCACGCCTTCTGGCGAGTGATTGGTATCAACCACGCCGATAACCGGGATGCCCAGCTTGGCGGCTTCAGTGATGGCGCCCTTGTGGTAGCCGACGTCGATCACAAAGATTGCGTCAGGAATGCCGCCCATATCCTTGATACCGCCGATTGCCTTTTGCAGCTTTTCCAGCTCGCGGCTGAACAGCAGGGCTTCTTTCTTGCTCAGCTTTTCAACCGAACCGTCTTCGATCGACGCTTCCATGTCTTTCAGACGCTTGATCGATGTCTTGATGGTCTTGAAGTTGGTCAGCATGCCGCCCAACCAGCGCTGGTCGACGAAAGGAACGCCTGCGCGTTGTGCTTCGCCGGCGACGATTTCACGCGCCTGACGCTTGGTACCGACAAACAGGATATTGCCGCGGTTGGACGACAGTTGACGCACATACTTCAGCGCCTCCTGGTACATGCCCAGGGTCTTTTCCAGATTGACGATGTGAATTTTGTTGCGATGACCGAAGATAAACGGGGCCATCTTTGGGTTCCAGAAGCGGGTTTGGTGACCGAAGTGGACACCGGCTTCCAGCATTTCGCGCATAGTTACGGACATAATTCTCTCCAGGGTTAGGTCTGGAATCCGCTCGGTAATCCGGCCCATGCTTGGCCCGACACCCTTTTGCGAACGGATTCGCGTTTCAATGACTGCTATAAAATATCGATTCGGCTTCCCTGGCCTGCCTTGCGACACACCCTTGAAACCAAGCCCGGAACTGCAAAAAGCCACATAACATAGCTCGCAAATCTGGACTTCAACCTTCTCGATTCAGGTTAGCCGAGCATTCTACTCGATCCGAGCAATTCGTTCAAGCACGACTTCCTTTGCTTTTTCATTCGCCCGTCCTCTCAAATTCAAGCGAGGCGACGCCCATCAGCCTGATCCATCGCCACCCCGCCAAAACTGGCCGCATATCCGCCGAATCGAAAAACTTCCGCAAACAACAGAAAAGACCCTGCTCGTCTATAATTCTCACTTGACGAATTTTGCGAACAATCAAGAAATATGGGCTCCATCTCCATCAAGACCGCCGAAGACATCGAAGGCATGCGCGTTGCCGGCCGCCTGGCGGCGGAAGTGCTCGATTACATCACGCCCTTCATCAAACCCGGCGTCACCACCGGCGAAGTAGATCGCCTGTGCCATGAATACATGACAAATGTACAAGGCACCATCCCGGCCCCGCTGAATTACTGCCCGCCAGGCTACACGCCTTACCCCAAGGCAACCTGCACCTCGCTTAATGATGTGATCTGCCACGGCATTCCGGGCGACAAGGTGATGAAAAACGGCGATGTGCTGAATCTGGACATCACCGTCATCAAGAATGGTTATCACGGCGACAACAGTCGCATGTACTTTATCGGTGAACCATCCATCCTGGCGCGTCGCCTGACCGAGATCACTTACGAATGCATGTGGCTGGGCATTGCCAAGATCAAACCCGGTGCACATCTGGGCGATATCGGCCATGCCATTCAGCAGCACGCGGAAAAGGCAGGCTACAGCGTGGTGCGCGAATTCTGCGGTCACGGCATCGGCAAGGTCTTCCACGAAGAGCCGCAAGTGCTGCACTACGGCCGCCCGGGCACGCTGGAAAAACTGGCGGCCGGCATGATTTTCACGGTGGAACCGATGATCAATGCCGGCCGTCGCGAAATCCGTGAAATGGGCGATGGCTGGACCATCAAGACCAAGGATCGCAGCCTGTCGGCGCAATGGGAACACACTGTACTCGTGACCGAAACCGGCTTCGAAATCCTGACTGCCTCTGCCGGCATGCCGGCGCCGCCGGCCTTCATCCAGAATCAGGCCGCGACTGCAGCTGCCTGATGCCGGGAGGGCTTACGCCCGCATCAACGCTCCAGCCAGTCAAACCTGCTGAACTGGTCGAAGCAGACTGACACACCCCCTGAATCGCACAGCAAACAATGCGATTCAGGGCATATTCTTTGCTTTGCCTGCGTCTCCGGTCTGGCAATGTGGCATATATTCGCTGCCCTTCCATTCAACCACCCGCTCCTACCGATTGCAGACTCCAGATGCCGACCTTCGCCATCACGCTCAAAAAACAATTGAAAGCCGCCCGCCAGCAGGCGATTGAAGTCTTTCAGGCCGATGGCAAACCGGAGCACTTGCTGATCCAATTGCGGCGCAACGTGGATGCCGCGCTGACCGAAGCCTGGAACAATTTTCAAATGCCAGACGGCAATGCGCTGGTGGCGGTCGGCGGCTACGGCCGCGGCGAGCTGTTCCCGCATTCGGATGTGGATGTGCTGATCCTGCTGGAGCATGCGCCGGACGCTGCGCTGCAGGCCAAGCTGGAAAAGCTGGTGCAGGTGTTCTGGGACATGGGGCTGGAAATCGGCCACAGCATCCGTACCGTGGACGAATGCATGAGCGAATCGGCGGCCGACATCACGGTGCAGACCAGCCTGCTGGAAGCGCGCCTGATCACCGGCAGCCGCAGCCTGTTCAAGGACTTGCAGGAACGCTATCACGCCGCGCTCGACCCGCTCGCCTTCTTCCAGGCCAAGACCCTGGAAATGCGCCAGCGCCACGTCAAGTTCGAAGACACGCCCTACAGCCTGGAACCCAATTGCAAGGAAAGCCCGGGCGGCCTGCGCGATCTGCAAGTGATCCTGTGGGTAGCCCAGGCGGCCGGCCTCGGCGACTCCTGGAGCAAGCTGGCGCAACATGGCATGCTGACCAATACCGAAGCGCGCCAGCTGCGACAGAAAGAACGCGCCTTCAAGGACATCCGCATCCGTCTGCACATTTACACCGACCGTCGCGAAGACCGTCTGGTGTTCGACATCCAGACGCCGATTGCCGAGACCTTCGGCTTCAAGACTACCGATACCCGGCGCGCCAGCGAATACCTGATGCAGCGCTATTACTGGGCGGCCAAGGCGGTGACCCAGCTCAATACCATCCTGCTGCAGAACATCGAAGCGCATCTGTTCCCGCAGCAGACCGTGCCCAAGCCGATCAACGAGCGCTTCAACGATATCAACGGCTTTATCGACATTGCACAGGAAGACACCTTCGAAAGCACACCCTCGGCGATGCTGGAAGTGTTCCTGCTGATGTGTCAGCACTCCGAGCTGAAGAACATGACCGCCCGCAGCATGCGCGCGCTGTGGCATGCGCGCTTCAAGATCGATAACGCCTTCCGCCGCAATCCCGACAATCACAAGCTGTTCATGCAGATCCTGCAGAGCAAGCGCGGCGTGATCCATGCGCTGCGCCGCATGAACGCGATGAGCATTCTCGGCCGTTATCTGCCCAACTTCCGCCACATCGTCGGCCAGATGCAGCACGACCTGTTCCACGTCTACACGGTCGATCAGCACATCCTGATGGTGGTGCGCAACGTGCGCCGCTTCACGATGAGCGAACACGCGCACGAATACCCTTTCTGCAGCCAGTTGATGGCCAACTTCGCGCAATCCTGGATTCTCTACGTGGCGGCGTTGTTCCACGATATTGCCAAGGGCCGCGGCGGCGACCACTCCAAACTCGGCATGGCCGATGCCCGTCAGTTCTGCGTACAGCACGGCATGTCGGAAGAGAACACCGAGCTGGTGGTGTTCCTGGTCGAACATCACCTGAGCATGTCGCACGTGGCGCAGAAGCAGGACTTGTCGGATCCGGACGTGATCATGCAGTTCGCGCAGTCGGTCAAGGACGAACGCCATCTCACCGCGTTGTACCTGCTGACGGTGGCCGACATTCGCGGCACCAGCCCGAAAGTCTGGAACGCCTGGAAAGGCAAGCTGCTGGAAGACCTGTATCGCATGACCCTGCGCGTGCTCGGCGGCGAGGCGCCATCGGCCGACCGCGAACTCAAGAACACCCAGCAGGAAGCCATCAAGACGCTGCGCCTGTATGGTTTGCCGGCCGATGCGCACGAACAGTTCTGGCGCCAGCTCGACGTCGCCTATTTCCTGCGCTCGGACGCCTCCGACATCGCCTGGCAGACGCGCTGCTTCTACGACAAGATCGACAGCGATATCCCGCTGGTGCGCTGCCGCCTGGCGCCGATCGGCGAAGGCGTGCAGGTGGCGGTCTACACCAAGGACCGCCCTGATTTGTTCGCGCGCATCTGCAGCTATTTCGACGCCAAGAACTTCAGCATTCTGGACGCCAAGATTCACACCACGCAAAAGAACTACGCGCTGGATGCCTTCCTGATCAGCGCCCCGATCTTTGCCAAGAATTACCGCGACATCATCAACCTGATCGAGCATGAACTCGGCGAGCTGCTGCAATCCGACAGCCCCCTGCCGTCGCCTTCGAAAGCGCGCCTGTCGCGCCTGTCGCGCACCTTCCCGATCAACCCTTCGGTCGATCTGCGGCCGGACGATCGTGGCCAGTATTATTTGCTGTCGATCTCGGCCAATGACCGTGCCGGCCTCCTGTATTCGATTTCGAACGTGCTGGCGAAATACAAGATCAACCTGCACACGGCGAAGGTGATGACGCTGGGTGAGCGCGTCGAAGACGTGTTCCTGATCGATGGCGCCGCACTCAACAAACCGCGCAATCAGATCATGCTGGAGACCGAACTGCTCAAGACCTTGCGCATCTGAAGCCACGACGATAAAAAAGCCGGCGGCGATAATCATCACCGCATCCATTAAAATACGAGCGCCGGACTGCATGCGATGCAGCCGGCCCCCGACCTCTTTTCATTGCCTCACCAGGCTTCACCGACATTACCGAATCACTGCCATGACTGAACCAGTACGCCTCTCCAAACGCATGTCCGAACTCGGCCTGTGCTCGCGCCGCGAAGCCGACGAATGGATAGAAAAGGGCTGGGTGCGGGTCGACGGCGTGGTAGTGGCAGTGCTCGGCAGCAAGGTGCTGCCGCATCAGCGCGTCACGGTCGAACGTCAGGCCGCCGCCGAGCAATCCAAGCGCGTCACCATCCTGATCAACAAACCCATGGGCTTTGTCAGCGGCCAGGCCGAAGACGGCTACAAGCCGGCGGTAGTGCTGGTCAATGCCGAATCGCGCTGGAGCGAAGACCAGGTCGACACCGAGTTCCACCCAAAACAATTGCGCAGCCTGGTGCCGGCCGGACGTCTGGACATCGACTCGGTCGGTCTGCTGGTGCTGACGCAGGACGGCCGCGTCGCCAAGCATCTGATCGGCGAAGACTCTTCGGTGGAAAAGGAATATCTGGTGCGGGTCAAGTATTCCAAGCCCGGCACCCTGCCCGAACATGAACTCAAGCGCCTCAACCACGGCCTGATCATGGACGGCAAACCGCTGCGTCATGCCAAGGTGTTCTGGATGAATGAAGATCAGCTCAGCTTCACCTTGCGCGAAGGCAAGAAGCGTCAGATTCGCCGCATGTGCGACATGGTGGGACTGAAGGTGATCGGCCTCAAGCGCGTGCGCATCGGCAACGTCAAGCTGGGAGATTTGCCGACCGGGCAGTGGCGTTATCTGCGGCCGGATGAAGAATTTTAAGGCAACACGGAAGGCGCTGGGCAGACAAGCCTGAGCGCCCTCCGCATTCAGTTTTGAAGATGCTCAGGCCCTTGGCGCTGACCACGGAATTGGCAGCAAGCACCTCATTCCGAAAGTGCAAGCCGCCAGTCCTGCGACGCCAACCCAACCCAAGCAGTTACAGAAACCGATCCAGAATCTTGCGGCTCGGCTTGTCCAGCGCCTTGCTGTCGCGGATCAGAAACTGGATGCCGTGGGTATCCGCAATCAGCAGCGCCGACTGCGCCAGACGACGGATGTCTTCTTCGCCCTTGAGCGTGAAGGTGCTGACGCCGCGATTGGTTTCAACCTGCCACTCGCTGGGCGTAGCGTAAGTCGAGACGCCGACGATACGCAGGATCTCCGGCATGAACTCGCGGCTCGCCAGTTCCTCTTCGATCATCGCCTGCAAATGCGGCGCCAGATCGCTCAGCTTATCGATCCAGGCCAGTTCGCTGCCATCGCTGCTGACCACCGAAATGCCCTGATCGGGCGCGCTCACCGGGAAGGACCGCACCGGAATCGCGCCCTCGTATTCATGCCCCTCCAGATCGATGAAGACCAGACGGCCGAACGCATTGCGGCGCAGTTCGAAAGCAAGGCCGGTAGCAGCTTGCACACTGTTGAAGCTGGTATTTGTGTTGGCGAGGCTCATGCTCATGCTCCCTTTTCTTCATCGCTGACCGAGATTTCGGCATCGCCGTCCGGGTTGCGCGCCTGCGCCTGATACAGCTTGTAATAGTGGCCTTCACGCGCCATCAGCTCTTCGTGATTACCGACCTCGACCACCTGGCCGCGATCCAGCACCACCAGCCGGTCGGCCTTGCGCAGGGTCGACAGACGGTGCGCAATCGCAATCGTGGTCCGGCCCTGCACCAGATTGTCGAGTGCCTTCTGGATTTCCTTCTCGGTGGTGGTATCCACCGAAGAAGTCGCTTCATCCAGAATCAGAATCCGTGGATCGATCAGCAAGGCGCGCGCAATCGAAATGCGCTGGCGCTCGCCGCCCGACAAAGCCTGACCGCGCTCGCCGACCAGCGAGTCATACCCCTGCGGCAGACGCAGAATGAATTCATGCGCATGGGCTGCGCGTGCCGCAGCGACAATCTCTTCGCGCGTCGCTTCCGGCTTGCCGTAGGCGATGTTCTCGGCAATCGTGCCGAAAAACAGGAACGGCTCCTGCAGCACCAGACCGATGTTGCGGCGGTATTCCGAAATCGGCATGGAGCGGATATCGACGCCGTCGATGCGGATCGCCCCTTCCGACACATCATAGAAGCGGCAGATCAGATTGACCATGGTGCTCTTGCCCGAACCGCTGTGGCCGACCAGGCCGATCATTTCGCCCGGCGCAATCGACAGACTCATGTTGCGGATCACCGCGCGGTTGCCATAACGGAAACCGATGTTGCGGACTTCAATCGCCCCCTTGACATGCTCGATATGCACCGGATTGGCCGGCTCCGGCACGCTGGAAACGTGATCCAGAATATCGAAGATGCGCTTGGCGCCGGCCGCCGCCTTCTGCGTCACCGACACGATGCGGCTCATCGAATCCAGACGCGTGTAGAAGCGGCTGATGTAGGCCAGAAACGCGGTCAGCACACCCACCGTGATCTGATTGTTGGAAACCTGCCAGATGCCGAAGGCCCACACCACCAGCAAACCGATTTCGGTCAGCAGCGTGACGGTCGGCGTGAACAGCGACCAGATTTTATTGACGCGGTCATTCACCACCAGATTGTGGCGATTGGCTTCGCGAAAACGCGCCACCTCACGCTTCTCCTGCGCGAAGGCCTTGACCACGCGGATGCCGGGAATGGTGTCGGCCAGCACATTGGTCACTTCCGACCAGATGCGGTCGATCTTTTCGAAACCATGACGCAGACGGTCACGCACCACGTGAATCATCCAGGCGATGAACGGCAGCGGCAGCAAGGTCACCAGCGCCAGCCAGGGGTTGATCGAAATCAGGATGGCTGCGGTCATGATGATCATCAGCACATCGATGGCGAAATCCAGCAGATGCAGCGAGAGGAACACGCAGATGCGGTCAGTCTCTGAGCCGATGCGCGCCATCAGATCACCGGTGCGCTTGCCGCCGAAATATTCCTGCGACAGGCGCAGCAGATGTTCATAGGTGGTGGTGCGCAGATCGGCGCCGATGCGTTCACTGACCAGCGCCAGAATATAAGTCCGCGCCCAGCCCAGCCCCCAGGCCAGCAAGGCCGACGCCAGCAGACCGCTCAGATACAGCATGGCCAGATGGGTATTGATGGGCGCGCCGTTCTGGAATGGGATCAGGATGTTGTCCATCAGCGGCATCGTCATGTAGGGCGGCACCAGCGTGGCGGCAGTCGAGGCCAGCGTCAGCAGAAAACCGAGCAGCAAGGACCCCTTGTAAGGTTTCGCGAAACGGCTGAGACGAAACAGCGCCCAGGTGGACGGCGGCGCCTCCTTCACTTCAGGGCAGATAGCGCAGGTTTCCTGACCTTCAGGAATCGGCGCCTTGCATTGCGGGCAGACGTCGCCGCTGTCCTCTTCCTGCATCACGCCCGAGGCCTGCGCATCACGCTGCTGCTCGAACAGTTTGACCAGGCGCAGCGCCTGCGGATTCTGCGCCAGGGTATAGCGCCATTGCGCCAGCCGGCCCTGCTCGTCGCACAGCTCCAGCGTACCGACGCCGGCGTGGTCATGATGCTTGAGACTGATGTCCGGACGATATGCCCATTCCTGCCAGCCGGCGCCGTCGGAGTTTCTGGAGAGCAAGCGCAACTCGGTCGCCACCAGCAGCGAGCGTTTGAATTGCAGTTGGGTATCGAGATCCAGCTCCAGCCAGGCGACCATTTTTTCGGAAGCGGCTAGTTGCGCGGAAATTTCCGACTGCCAATGTTCGGGCAAGCTGGCAGTAGCGGAAGGAATGGAGTCTATAGTCATGTAGAGGCAGCAATAAGCCCGAGGCGAGCGTCAAACAAAAATTCACAGTCCAGTCGAAGACAAACCGCAGTCCGAACCACGCGCGGATTTGCGCAGCGCGCGATTATAACGCAGCGCTTTTGAGCTCAATCAGGCGATGATTCGGATGCAAATTCGGACATTGCTTTCAAGCAAGCAATTTCAAGGCTTGCGCGTTCACGCTTTTCACCCGCAGCGGCAGCACCTGAGTCTGACTGCAATGTCAGGACTTGCAGGCTTAACGCTAAGGCAAGCCATTCGGTGCACGAAGGCTGAACAATACTTCCGGGATCAGAGCCTAAGCCTTGCTGGGCGGTTCAGGTCGCATCACTCCCGATCCCGCCCTCATGCGAGCCCTGCGCATACCCCTGACGCAAGTTGCACCGCAGGCTTGCTTGCCGCGATTGACGATTTCACTGCACGAGCCGCGACAGTCTGCGACAATAACGCTCACTACCTGCCATCCACATACTACTCAGATGAATTCATCCGCTGCCCGATGCAAAACTTGCAAGTTTCTGTTCGGGAGTTCGCTTCATTAAAATCCAGCAACATTGCCGCAGCAGTTTTTATTGAGCTGCGGCAAGCCGGTCTACCCCGATCTTCCGCTTCGCTTGTCTTTTTATTCACGCCAGTAAACCAATTGCCCGGCAACACGTTAGTAGGCCATGCGCTATTCTGACGGAATGATGACGGAAAAATTCTGTCGCACCTTCATCACGGCAGAATTGAACACCCAGGTGGAATATCAGATTGAATAACGGGCAACACGCACGGCAAGAAGAAATGCAAGAAAAGTAGCCAGGCAGCAAGGCAAGAACAGTTCGGCAATGACATGTCACGTGTTCATTACAAGTTCAACGCGCAACCAGCATTACCTTCAGATATGAAAAACATAGAATTCCTCCGCTTCCTGCCCCTGCAGGGCCCGAATATCTGGACCTATCGGTCTGCTCTCGAAGTCTGGATCGACATCGGCGAACTGGAAGACTTTCCATCCAATACCCTGCCCGGCTTCAATGAACGGCTGACTACCTGGTTGCCGTCGCTGGTCGAGCACCGCTGCAGCTACGGCGAACGCGGCGGTTTTCTGAAGCGCCTGGAAGAAGGCACCTGGCCTGGCCACATCCTCGAACACGTCACGCTGGAGCTGCAAAACCTGGCCGGTCTGCCCGGCGGTTTCGGCAAGGCGCGTGAAACCTCGGTGCGGGGCATTTACAAAGTGGTGGTACGCGCACGGCATGAAACCGTGACCCGCGCAGCACTGTATGCGGCCCGCGAACTGGTGATGGCGGCCATCGAAGACAAGCCCTTCAACGTCGAAGCCAAGCTCGATGAGTTGCGCGACATGGTCGATTCCCTGTGCCTCGGCCCCAGCACCGCCTGCATCGTCGATGCCGCCGACGAGCGCCGCATCCCTTCGATTCGTTTATCCGAGGGCAACCTGGTGCAACTCGGCCACGGCTGCAAGCAACGCCGCATCTGGACCGCCGAAACCGATCAGACCAGCGCCATCGCCGAAAGCATTTCACGCGACAAGGATCTGACCAAGACATTGCTGGAATCCTGTGGCGTGCCTATCCCTGAAGGCCGCATGGTCGACAGCCCGGCCGATGCCTGGGATGCCGCACAAGACATCGGCCTGCCGGTGGTGGTGAAGCCCTCCGACGCCAATCACGGCCGCGGCGTGTTCATCGATCTGAATACCCAGGCCGAAGTTGAAACCGCCTACAAGGCGGCGCTGGAAGAAGGCAGCAGCGTGCTGGTCGAACGCTTCGTGCGCGGCAATGAACATCGTCTGCTGGTGGTGGGCGGCAAGCTGGCCGCCGCTGCGCGTGGCGAACCGATTTTCGTGATCGGCGACGGCAAGTCCACCGTGCAGCAGCTGATCGACGTAGTGAATACCGATCCGCGTCGCGGCGATCTGGAAGAACATCCGCTCAACCCGGTGATCCTTGAGCGCGAACCGGCCGCACGTCTGGAACTCGAACGCCAGGGTCTGAGCGCCGACTCGGTGCCGCCGGCCGGCAAGAAAGTGCTGCTGCTGCGCAACGGCAATGTGGCAATCGACATCACCGATCTGGTTCACCCCAGCGTGGCCGCCACCGCCTCGCTGGCCGCGCGCGTGGTCGGCCTCGACATCGCCGGCGTCGACATCGTGATGGAAGACGCCTCCAGGCCGCTGGCGGAACAACGCGGCGCCATCGTTGAAGTGAATGCCGGCCCCGGTCTGCTGATGCACCTGAAACCGTCGGAAGGCAAACCGCGTCCGGTCGGCCAGGCCATCGTCGCCAATCTGTTCAAGGAAGGCGAAAACGGCCGCATCCCTATCGTCGGCATCACCGGCACCCACGGCAAGACCACCATCGCACGTCTGGTGGCGCGCATCATTCATCTGAGCGGCAAGCACGTCGGTCTGGCTTGCGGCGACGGCCTGTATTTCGGCGAACGTCCGGTCGAACGCGGCAATCGCGCCAACTGGGCGGCAGCGCATCGGGTGCTGCTGAACCGTGCGGTGGAAGCCGCCGTGTTTGAAAACAGCAGCGTCGCGATTCTGTCCGAAGGTCTGGCCTACGACCGTTGCCAGGTGGGCGTGGTCGCCAACATCGACCCCAACGACAGCCTGCCCGAGTATTACATCGAAAACGCCGAACAGATGGCGACCAAGGTCAAGCGTACTCAGGTCGATGTGGTGCTGCCGGACGGCGTCGCCGTGCTCAATGCCGACGACCCGCTGGTGGCCGACATGGCCTCGCTGTGCGACGGCGAAGTGATCTTCTTCGGTCTTGATCCGGATTCCGAATTGCTGGCCGAACATCTGAAGGCAGGCAAGCGCGCGGTGTTCCTGCGCGAAGGCGCCGTGATTCAGGCGCATGGCAGCCAGGAAACCAAGGTCAGTTCGGTGGATGCGATTCCGCTGACGCAGAACGGCGCAGTCGCCTATCAGGTCGAGAACGTGCTGGCGGCAGTCGGCGCGGCCTGGGCGCTGGACATCAGTTCCGAACTGATCCGCGCCGGCATCGAATTGTTCGGCACCGAACGCGCAGAGGAACAGGGACTGACGTTCAAGACCCAGACGCAAGCGCAGCCAGCCTGACGGCAATGCCAGACAAGCAGTACATCAGAGCCCTTTAAGAGACACTCAGGAAAACAGTTCATGGACGTATCCCGAATTCGCGCACTGCGCGGCCCGAACCTGTGGAGCAGGCACACTGCGATTGAAGCCATCGTCTCCTGCCCCGAGACCGAACGTGTCATCGATGACATGCCCGGCTTCGAACAGCGCTTGCGCGCGCGCTTCCCGCAAATCGGTTTTCTGCAGCCGGACGGCGGCACCCAGGCGGTGTCGATGGCGCATGCACTGGCCGCCGCAGCGCTGGCCCTGCAATCGCAGGCCGGTTGCCCGGTGACCTTCAGCCGCACCGTCTCGACGCTGGAAGCCGGCGTGTTTCAGGTGGTGGTCGAATACACCGAAGAAGCGGTCGGCCGCCTGGCGTTCAGTCTGGCCGTCGATCTGTGCAAGGCCGCCTTCGACGACACGCCCTTCGACGTCACGCCGGCCCTGGCGCAAGTGCGTGAACTGGACGAAGACGTACGCCTCGGCCCCAGCACCGGCTCCATCGTCAACGCTGCGCTGCGCCGTGGCATTCCCTATCGCCGCCTGACCGACGGCAGCATGGTGCAGTTCGGCTGGGGCAGCCGCCAGAAGCGGATTCAGGCGGCTGAAACCAGCCACACCAGCGCCATCGCCGAATCGATCGCGCAGGACAAGGATCTGACCAAGATGCTGCTGCACGCCGCCGGCGTGCCGGTGCCGAACGGCCGCGTGGTCACCACGGTGGAAGAGGCCTGGGCCGCCGCCGATGAAATCGGCTCGGCGGTCGTGATCAAGCCGCTCGACGGCAATCAGGGCAAGGGTGTGGCGGTCAACATCAGCAGCCGCGTGCATATCGAATCCGCCTTCCGGGCGGCGGCAAAGATCAGCGATGAAGTCATCGTCGAACGTTATCTGCCCGGCCACGACTATCGCCTGCTGGTGATCGGCAACAAGCTGGTCGCCGCTGCGCGCCGCGATCCTCCGCAAGTCATCGGCGACGGCATCCATACCGTGCGCCAGCTGGTCGATCAGGTCAATCTCGATCCGCTGCGCGGCGACGGCCATGCCACTTCGCTGACCAAGATCCGCATTGACGAGATTGCGCTCACCGTGCTGTCTGGCCAGGGCCTGACATTGGACTCGATCCCGGCGCAAGGCGTGCGCGTGGTGTTGCGCAATAACGCCAACCTGAGCACCGGCGGCACCGCCACCGACGTCACCGACGACGTCCACCCGGACATGGCGGCCCGCGCCATCGCCGCCGCGCAGATGGTCGGCCTCGACATCTGCGGCGTCGACGTGGTCTGCAATACCGTGCACGCCTCGCTCGAAGAACAGGAAGGCGGCATCGTTGAAGTCAACGCCGCGCCCGGCCTGCGCATGCACCTCTCGCCGTCCTACGGCAAGAGCCGCGACGTCGGCGAAGCCATTATTTCCACCATGTACGACGACGGCGACGACGCCCGCATTCCGGTAGTGGCCGTCGCCGGCACCAACGGCAAGACCACCACCGTGCGTCTGATCACCCACCTGCTGGCCGAAAAGGGCCTGCGCGTCGGCATGACCAACACCGACGGCGTCTACATCGACAAGCAACGCATCGACACCGGCGACTGCAGCGGCCCGCGCAGCGCACGCAATGTGCTGTTCCACCCTGACGTCGACGCCGCCGTGCTGGAAACAGCGCGTGGCGGCGTGCTGCGTGAAGGTCTGGGTTTCGACCGCTGCCAGGTGGCCGTGGTCACCAACATCGGTCTGGGCGATCACCTCGGCCTGAGCTACATCAGCACCGTGGAAGACCTGGCCGTAGTCAAGCGCGTGATTGTGGAAAACGTGGCGCCGACCGGCACCGCCGTGCTCAACGCGGCTGATCCCATGGTCGCAAAAATGGCTACCTCCAGCCCCGGCGCAGTGACCTTCTTCGCGCTCGACCCGCAACATCCGATCATGGCCACGCATCGCGCTCAGGGACAGCGCGTGGTGTATCGCGACGGCGGCGACATCGTGGCCGCGCAAGGCGATTTCGAGAAGCGTCTTCCCTTGTCCGCCATTCCTTTAACGCGCAGCGGCGGCATCGGCTTCCAGGTTGAAAACGTGATGGCTTCGGTCGGCGCGGCCTGGGCGCTGGAGCTGGACTGGAATCTGATTTCTTCGGCGCTGCGCAGCTTCATCAGCGACGCCGATACCGCTCCCGGGCGTTTCAATCTGTTCGACTATCGCGGCGCCACCCTGATCGCCGACTACGGCCACAATCCGGACGCCATTGCGGCGCTGGTCAAGGCGGTGGAAAGCATCCCGGCCAAGCATCGCTCGGTGGTCATCAGCGGCGCCGGCGACCGGCGCGACATCGACATCCGCCAGCAGACTGAAATCCTCGGCGAAGCCTTCGACGAAGTGGTGCTGTATCAGGATCAATGCCAGCGCGGCCGGGTCGATGGGGAAGTCATCGCACTGCTGCGCGAAGGTCTGGTCAATGCCACCCGCACGCGTGAAACCAAGGAAATCTACGGCGAGTTCCTGGCCATCGATACTGCGCTGGCATCGCTCAAGGAAGGCGATCTGTGCCTGATCCTGATCGACCAGATCGAAGAAGCGCTGGCGCACATCGCCATGCGGGTAAAAGAGACAGCCTGATTTCGCCCGCGAATGAAATGACGGGGCCGATCCGCGATCTGCCCCAATCAGCGCCGACAAGGCAAAAGCCGGTGAGAATTTTCACCGGCTTTTTTCATGCGCGCCGCAATAAGCCTTGATTCTTCCGCCCTGATTCACCAACTTTTATTCGGCGGTACATGGCAAAAATCACAGCGCCTATCCTGTTGCGAGAGTTTTTGTTACAACAATGCGTGGGAGAAACACCTGAATGTCGACGTCGAAAAAACGCCGAGCAAACATGTCGTTCAGCTTGCGCAAAGCCTTGTGGAGCAAGCCCTGAAGGCAATCACATCGGCATTGAAAACGCGCTGAATCAGGCCGCTCAAGATGAATTTGCAACAGGTGACAGCGTGCTCGTCTGTCATCCTCGCGCGATTTGTCCCACAGCGATAGCTGGGCCGCACTGACTGCACGCAAGCCAGAAGTTTTCTATTCTGGCTTCACGTTTCCGCACTTGCCGAAACGACCAACCAAGGAGATCAACTATGTCGATCAAAATGATAAGCGCTTTGGTGGCCGCGGCTGCTTTCAGTACCGGAGCATTCGCCCAGTCCACTTATACCCCGACGCAATCGAGTGACTATTCTTCGCAACCGTCGCAATCGTATCAAGGCCAGAGCGACAGCGGCTATTCCAGCGCGACCGGTGCTCCTGCCTACACCGCCGATCCGGCTTGGATGCCACAGAACGGCGCCTATGTGGATCACGACTATCAGGAAGTGCGCGGCCAGCCTAACAGCTATGCCCGCGACATGGCTGACGGTCCTATGGGCACCTCGCCAGGTTCGTGATCGAGGGGCTGATGGAATTGCTGTTCCAAGCAATTTCTCGGACGTCTCGGCCAACAGCCCCGCCTTCATGGCGGGGTTTTACTTTGTGCGCGCCGGTTTCCTGCAGACGCGCTCGTCACGTCGAATGTCAGACCAGAACTGTCTTAGAACTGATTCTGGTCGATCCAGTCGCCGGAAAAATCGAGGATATAGGCAATCGCCTCATCTTCGGTAGGAAACACGCTGGTCGGCGTGCGGCGCTCGTAGCGCACTTCCTCCGTGCCCGACAGTTTGGAACGGATCTCGAAACAGGCTGCATAACTGCCGTCATCCTGCTGCTCGACCTGCGGTACGACGCGATGGCCCTTGTAGGGAAATCCCGGATGTTCACTCATGATGTTTGTTTCCCTTGCGCTGCTTTAACCTGCTTGTCCGCGCGAGCGCGGCGCTGCTTGATTCATGAACGATGACCGACGAAAAATGAGGGCGGCGACGCCTTCAGCGCTCAGTCATCCTGATTCGGATCCATTTCCGGGAACAGCACTTCCGTAAAACCGAATTGTGAAAAATCGCGAATGCGCATCGGATACAGGACGCCCTCCAGATGATCGCACTCATGCTGCACCACGCGTGCATGGAAGCCATCCACGGTGCGATCAATGACATTGCCCTGCTCATCGAAGCCGGTATAGCGCAGACTGTGCCAGCGCGGCACCACGCCGCGCATGCCGGGCACCGAAAGGCAGCCTTCCCAGCCGTCTTCGATTTCTTCCGACAGCGGCGTCAGCACCGGATTGATCAGCACGGTCTCCGGCACATCGGGCGCATCGCCCTCGCGCGCCTGTTTGCTGAAGCCGAAAATCACCAGTTGCAGATCGACGCCGATCTGCGGTGCGGCCAGGCCTGCGCCATTGACGGCGCGCATGGTGTCGAACATGTCTTCGATCAGGCAGCGCATCTCGGGCGTATCGAATGCGGTCACCGGCTGCGCCTGACGCAGCAAGCGCGGATCGCCCATTTTCAGGATTTCACGAATCGCCATGAGGCTTGCTCTCCACTACGGAATTGAGACATTGAGGGAAGGATTGAATTGCCATTCAGATGCAGCTTGCCGAACACATCGCCGCATCTGAATGAGCAAATCCCGCCTCAGCGGGATTTGCCATGATGACTACCGATTGCCTTGCATGATATCGACTGCAGCAGCAATCGGCTGCAGCACGATCATGCAGGATCATGCGCGATTATCCCAGTTGCTTGAGAAATTCGCTCAGACCGGCGCCGGTTTCAGGATGCTTCAGCCCCATCGCCACGGTCGCCTTCAGATAGCCGAGCTTGGAGCCGCAATCGTAGCGCTGGCCCTGATAGCGATAAGCCAGTACCGATTCCGCCTGCATCAAGGCAGCGATACCGTCGGTCAGCTGAATCTCCCCGCCGGCGCCTTTGCCTATGGTTTCCAGGTAATCGAAAATACGATTGTTCAGCACGTAGCGGCCGACCACCGCCAGCGTCGACGGTGCATCGTCCGGCGCCGGTTTTTCGACGATGGCGTTGACGCGCTCCAGATCCGGCTGATACGAGGTGGCGCTGACAATACCGTATTGCTTGGTGTCGCTGCGCGGCACGTCCTGCACCGCCAGCAGGCTCATGCCTTCGCGCTCGTAGACTTCGGTCATCTGCGCCATCACCGGCTTGTGGCCTGCGTCGACGTCCATGAAATCGTCGGCCAGCAGAATCGCAAACGGCTCTTCACCGATCACCGGACGCGCGCACAACACGGCGTGACCCAGACCCAGCGGCGCCGATTGGCGGATGAAGATGCAGTTGACGTTCTTGGGCACCACATTGCGCACGATCTCCAGCAATTGCTTCTTGCCGGCGGCTTCCAGTTCCGCTTCCAGCTCATAGGCCTTGTCGAAGTGATCTTCGATGGCGCGCTTGTTGCGGCCGGTGATGAACACCATGTCGGTGATGCCGGCAGCGACTGCCTCTTCCACTGCGTAGTGAATCAGCGGCTTGTCGACGATGGGCAGCATTTCCTTTGGCTGAGCCTTGGTTGCCGGCAAAAAGCGGCTGCCTAATCCGGCCACAGGAAATACTGCTTTGGTAATCTTCTTGATCATTGCTTCTCCGAGATAAAAACAAACAGGTGTTTCAATAACTCACTCTTACGCCGGGCTCGCTACAGGCTCTGCCCGACTGCAATTGTTGTTGTCAATCAATACTCGCAGCGCGCGATACTTCATTTGCAATCTGCAAACTTCACGCGCTGCAAAGCGCTTTCAGACCGTCTTCATCCAGAATCCGGATGCCCAACTCTTCAGCCTTGGCCAGTTTGCTGCCGGCTTCCGCCCCGGCAACAACGTAGCTGGTCTTCTTCGATACGGAGCCGGTGACCTTGCCGCCGGCCGCTTCAATCATCTGCGCGGCTTCGTCGCGCGACATGTTCGGCAACGTGCCGGTCAATACGAAAATATTTCCCTGCAGCGGCTTGGGCTGGCTGTCCGAGCCTGCATGTTCAGGCCAGTGCACGCCGACCGCGCGCAACTGCTCGACCAGTTCGACATTGAGCGCGTCGCTGAAGAAAGCGCGGATCGAACTGGCTACCACCGGGCCGATGTCGGCCACTTCCAGCAATTGTTCTTCGCTGGCCTGCAAGACCTTGTCCAGATTGCCGAAGTGACGTGCCAGCTCCTTGGCGGTAGCCTCGCCCACATGGCGAATGCCGAGCGCGTAGATGAAGCGCTGCAGCGTGGTGTCCTTGGATTTCTGCAATGCATCCAGCACGTTCTGGGCCGACTTCTCGGCCATGCGATCCAGCTCCGCCAGGGCGCTCAGACCGAGACGATACAGATCGGCCGGCGTGTTGACCACATTGCGGTCCACCAGTTGTTCGACCAGTTGCTCGCCCAGGCCCTCGACGTCCATGGCGCGGCGCGAAGCGAAATGCTGCAGACCGCCCTTGCGCTGCGCCGGACATTTCAGCCAGCCGCCCGAGCAGCGGGCAATGGCTTCATCTTCCAGCCGCACGATGTCCGAACCGCAGATCGGGCAGTGCGTCGGCATCACAAACTGGCTGGCGTCGGCCGGACGTTTTTCAGGCACGTAAGCCACCACTTCCGGTATCACATCGCCGGCGCGGCGCACGATCACGGTGTCGCCGATCTGGATATCCTTGCGCCGCACTTCATCTTCATTGTGCAGCGTGGCATTGGTGACCGTGACGCCGCCCACGAACACCGGCGCCAGTCGCGCGACGGGGGTGATGGCGCCGGTGCGTCCAACCTGCACTTCGATGCCTTGCACCACCGTCAGCGCTTCCTGCGCCGGGAATTTGTGCGCCAGCGCAAAACGCGGTGCGCGCGAGACAAAGCCCAGATGCTTCTGCTGATCCAGGCGATCGACCTTGTAGACCACGCCATCGATTTCGTAGGGTAATTTCTCGCGCCTGGCGCCGATGCCGGCGAAGAACTCCAGCAAGCCAGCCGCGCCGCTGACCACTGCGCGCTCCTTGCACACCGGCAGTCCCAGCGCCTGATACCAGTCGAGCAAAGCCGAGTGCGAAGGCGGCATGTCCATGCCTTCCAGCACGCCGATGCCATAAGCGAAGAAACGCAAGGTGCGCTGCGCCGTGATGCGCGAATCAAGCTGACGCAGACTGCCGGCGGCGGCGTTGCGCGGATTGGCGAACTCTTTCTGGCCGGCGTCGCGCTGACGCTGATTGAGTCGCGCGAAATCATCCTTGTACATCAGCACTTCGCCGCGCACTTCCAGCACCGTGGGGATGTTCTTGCCATGCAGGCGCAGCGGAATTGCGCGCACGGTGCGGATATTGGTGGTGACGTTTTCACCGGTGGTGCCGTCGCCGCGCGTGGCGGCCTGCACCAGCAAGCCGTCTTCGTAGCGCAGGCTGATCGCCAGACCATCGAACTTCAGCTCGGTGGCGTAGCGCACGCTCTGTTCGGTGTCGAGGCCGTCCATGACGCGCTTGTCGAAGGCTTCGATATCCTCGCTGCTGAAGCCGTTGCCGAGCGACAGCATCGGAATCGCATGCCGCACCTGATCGAATTGCGGCAGCGGCGCAGCACCCACACGCTGGGTCGGCGAATCGGAACTGAGCAGTTCCGGGTGTGCGGTTTCCAGCGCCTGCAATTCCTGAAACAGGCGATCGTATTCGGCGTCGGGAATGCTGGGCTGATCCAGCACGTAGTAGGAATGATTGTGGCGATTGAGTTCCTGGCGGAGCTCAAGCGCACGGGCAGCCCAGTCTTGCGACGGGCCGCCTGCGATGGTTGAATCTGCTGGCATCTTGAGAAACGTGGAGGCTGACGATACTGAGTGCCGGCGAAAATCGCCGGTCAGCTGAACAGACGCGTGGCGCGCGTCGAACCGGCCGGAATATCAGCCGACTCCATCGCGCTGTAGAAAGCGCCGACTTGTTCGGCGATGTCGGCCAGCGCCGCATCGGACAACATCTGATCGCTGTCGTCGACCATGGTGCCGCCCAGGCGGGCCGACAGCGACCGTGCGCAGGCCACCAGTGCGCCGTAGCCGTCGCGCGAAGGCGCAACCCGGGGCACATCCAGCAACAAGGTCAGACGGTCGGTGGTTTCATCGGCCTGCGATGCATTGGTGGATAACGCAAACAACACCTCGCCCTCGCCGTCCTGCATCACCAGATAGCCTTCGGTGCGACGGTCGAAGCCCTGACGCGTCAATGCCGTCAGCAAGGTCGCCAGATTCCAGGGCGCGCCGTTGGTGTGTACATTCACGCTCAGTTGCACGTCGTGGTCGGCGATGAACTGATGCAGAGCCTGTGCGGTTCTGATGACGTCCATCATGTCAGGCAGTTCAGGTTCGCCGTTCAGGCTGTCGGTCAGATCGCGCAGACGCATGACCATTTCCGAGTACTCGATTTCGTTGAGCGCATTGCTGCGGTTGGCCAGTTGCACGCCGGCCAGCAGCGCCGAATACACGCCGCCGTGCGCAATGCCTTCCCACTCGCCATCGGCGGTGCGGCCGATGAAATGCACCGGCTTGTTGCCGACATGGCGCAAACTCTGCAGCGCGGGCAACAGTTTGTCGCCGCGCACCGCGGTATCCAGCGCGATCGGGATATTGCAGTCGATCAGCTCATCCACCGGCAGATCGCGCTGTGCTTGCGGCTGCAGTTTGACCTGCATCTCAGGCGGCGGCGCAAAGCTCGGCATGGTGTCCTGCTGCTCTTCGGCGCCGGCGATGATTTGCGCGACCGTCGATTGCGGCGCGGCCGCCAGAGTTTCGGAGATCACTGCATCGCGATCATGTTCAGCGTCGCGCGTGGCCACCGGCGCATCACCGAGGTAAGGCTCTATCTGTTCGTGTGCAGAAGCCTCGTTCATATAGGCTTTCACCGGTGCCGACACCGGCTTGCGTTCGGGGATCTCATACAGGCCCGGTTCGGCGCGCTCATCTTGATCATCGTGATCATGTTGTCCGCCGGCTTGCGCCCGCGCCTCGCGCGCGGCCTTACGTTCTGCTGCGGCGAGGCCGTCGGCTTCGGCCTGATCCGGCGTCATCAGCACGTCGTCATGGGAAGAAGAAAAAGCGCGCTCGACCGTCTTGCGCGCCTTGTGCTCCTGCCATTTGTTATAGGAGAAAACGGCCACCACAAAGACGCCGCCGATCACAATCAGGCTGGTTTGAAGATCCATCATGCTGTATGCACCTTCAGGCTGGCAGGGGAAAATGCAGCGCGGCAAACAGCGGCGCTACCGGGAATGTAACCAGGGGCAAGACTGCGCATGCGCATAGAAATGCCTGACTCAAAAAAACTGCTCATTGAAGGAATCCGAAATCCTAAAAGTCCAAGAGGCTGATACGCGGCTTTGCGCGCTTGCGCCATGCATTCCAGGAGAAGCAACGCAGTCCGATGCAGCATCGGTCGGCGGGCTTGATATCCGCCGCGCCGATGGATGACCTGAACATCGGCGCAGATACTGGTGAAGCGGGCAGCGGCAAGAGTCGCGATCAAGATTTTATTATTTTTTCCGGGCTGATTATTATCGATACGGCCTGCATTTTCGGCACGGCACGCACTGTTCCGCACTGTCCATAACCAGCCGCAATCCATATCCGGCAAGGCCGACGCGAGCGCCGGAGGGTAAGACAAGGCAGTCAGGGTAGTGTTCCGCCCGGGGCTTGTCAAGCCGACAAAGGCCCGTGAGCCCCGCGCCAAAACTGCTTGCCGTTCCTTGCAAAGCCGTCGCCGGGCGCCGGCTTGCATGAATGACAAGTAACTCCCTTGCATCAGGCCGCCTGCTCCGACGACGAGAAGTTGGAGGCCGCTTCCATGTCGACTGCCACGATGCGCGACACACCCTGCTCCTGCATGGTCACGCCGATCAGTTGCTGCGCCATTTCCATCGCGATCTTGTTGTGCGAGATGAAGAGGAACTGGGTGTGCTCGGACATGCGCTTGACCATGTTGGCGAAGCGTTCGGTGTTGGCATCGTCCAGCGGCGCATCGACCTCGTCCAGCAAGCAGAACGGGGCCGGGTTCAACTGGAACATGGAGAACACCAGCGCGGTCGCTGTCAGCGCTTTTTCGCCGCCCGAGAGCAGGTGAATGGTCGCGTTCTTCTTGCCCGGCGGTTGCGCCATGACCTGCACGCCGGAGTCCAGAATCTCGTCGCCGGTCATGATCAGCTTGGCCTGGCCGCCGCCGAACAGAATCGGGAACAGCTCCGAGAAGTGACCGTTGACCTTGTCGAAGGTATCTTGCAGCAGGCCGCGTGTTTCGATGTCGATCTTGTGAATCGCATCCTGCAGCGTGGTGATGGCTTCGTTCAGATCGGCGTGCTGGGCGTCGAGGAAGTTCTTGCGCTCGGAAGCCGTCGCCAGTTCGTCCAGCGCGGCCAGATTGACGGCGCCCAGCGCCGTGATGGCATTGGTCAGGCGCGTTACTTCGCCTTGCAGATACTGAGGGCGCATGTCGCTGGTCAGCTTCTCGGACAACGCCGCTTCGTCGGCCTGCGTCTCGGCCAGCGCCTGCGAATACTGTTCCTGATTCAGGCGCGCCGCCTGCTCCTTCAACTGCAATTCGGTGATGCGGTCGCGTTGCGGCTGCAGGCTGCGTTCTGCCTGCATGCGGCTTTCTTCATGTCCGCGCAATTGCTGCGACAACTGATCCAGTTCGTGGCGGGCATCGGCCAGCGCACGTTCCTGCTCGGTGCGGCGATCCAGCAACTCCTGCAGACCGGCCTGCGCAGCCTGATCGTCCAGACTTTCCAGTTCCAGGCTGCCTTGCTGCATGCTGGCGAACAGTTGCGCCGCCTGCTCCAGCGCGGTGGCGATGTTGCGCTTGAGTTCGTCGATCTTGCTGCGATGCGACTTTTCGGCGAACTCGGTTTCCTGCGCGCTGCGTTCCAGCTCGCGCAGACGCTGACGGGCGTCGTTGAGCTGCTGTTCCTTGCTCAGATAATCGGTCTGGCCGTTTTCGTGCGATTCCTGCAGTTCGGCCAGCTCGATGTCGAGCTGCTCGAAGCGCGCTTCGGATTCAGCCTGAATCTGTTGCTGCTCGCCTTCCTGCGCCTGAATTTCCGCAAGGTCGGCCACGATCTGGGTGCTGCGCTGGTTGAAGCGCTCCTGCACTTCGGTCAGTTTCATCACTTCGATCTGCAAGGCATGCGCCGACTGCGTCAGGCCGTTGACGCGCTGACGCAGTTCCTGCAAGCGTTGCGAAGCGCTGCTGAGCGCAGCTTCTGCGCGCACTGCGCGAGTCTTGGCTTCTTCCGCCAGCATGTATTGCGCACGCTGCTGCTTGGTGATGTTTTCGATTTCCTGCTGGCGCGCCAGCATGCCGTCCTGCTCCGAATCGGAGGCATAGAAACGCACGCTGGACTGGCTGATCACGTGGCCCTGACGCGTCACGAACAGCGCGCCGGCCGGCAACCTGGCGCGATCGGCAAACGCGGTCGCGGTGTCGTCGGCGATGTAGATGTCGTTGAGCCAGTCCAGCATCAAGGCGCGCAGACCGGGATCGTTCAGTTGCAGCAGATTGATCAGCGGCTTGAGGCCGGGTACCTGTTGCGGCGAATCTTGGGCAGCGCTGATGCCGGCATTCGGCGCATACAGCGCCAGTTTGGCCGGCGGTGCGTCGCTGAAGAAGGCCTTGGCCCAATCCAGATTCGACATTTCCAGCGCCGACATGCGTTCGCGCAGCACGGCCTCCAGTGCGGTTTCCCAGCCCTGATCTATGTGCAGCTTCTGCCACAGGCGCGGCAACTCGGCCAGACCGTGCTTTTCCAGCCAGGGCTGGACCTTGCCTTGCGCCTGCACGCTTTCCTGCAGTTGCTTGAGGGCGCTCAGACGCGCTTCGAGCTGGGCATTGCTGGAGGTTTCCTTGCTGACCAGCTCTTGCGAGGTGCGGCGTTCCTCTTCCAGACGCGGCAGTTGCTCCTGCGCCTCTTCCAGCTGCATGCTGCCTTCTTCCAGCGAAGCCTGCTTTTCTTCCAGCTGCATCTTCAGATTCGCCAGATGCGACTCGTCCGGCAGGTTGAGGCCGTTCTTTTCCTGCATCAGGCGTTCGCGACGCGACGCCAGGCCGGACAGAATATTGGAAGCATTGCGTTGATGCGTCGATTGCAGTTCGATCTGCTGCTGCACTTGCATGATCTTGGCGCGCGACTCGGTGGTCTTGAGCTGCGACTCACGCCATGCCTGCTCCAGCGAGGGCAGTCTGTCGTTGGCGTCGTGCACAGCCTGCTGCGACTGTTCGACGCGCATGCCGAACTCTTCCAGCGCGATCTCGGCTTCGGCCAGCTCGTCCTGCTGCTGCGAACCCTGGCGTTGCCACTGGTCGCGCTGCGCGGTGAGCGAATTCAATTGCGACTGCAGACGATTGCGCGATTCGATGACGAACTTGATCTGCGCTTCCAGACTGCCGATTTCGGAGTTGGTCTGATACAGATGGCCTTGCGCCTGATGCAAGCGGTCGCCGGCGCCGTAATGCGCCTGGCGCATGTGTTCCAGCTCGAGCTCGACGTGGCGCAGCTTGGCGGTCTGCTCTTCCAGATCGATCTGGGCGCGCTCGATGTCCTTGAAGAATTTCTCTTGCTCGGCCTTGGCCTCGTTCTTGCGTAGCAGCCACAGCAGCTTCTGCTTTTCTTCCTGATCGTTTTGCAACTCGTGGAATTTCTTGGCGACCGCGGCCTGCGCTTCCAGCTTTTCCAGATTGGCGTTCAGCTCGCGCAGAATGTCATCCAGACGCACCAGATTTTCGCTGGTGTCGTGCAGGCGGTTTTCGGTTTCGCGGCGGCGCTCCTTGTACTTTGAGACGCCGGCGGCTTCTTCCAGGAAAATCCGCAGCTCTTCAGGACGCGCTTCGATGATGCGCGAAATCATGCCCTGCCCGATGATCGCGTAAGCGCGCGGGCCAAGGCCGGTGCCGAGGAAGATGTCCTGAATGTCGCGACGGCGCACCGCCTGATTATTGATGTAGTAGCTGGAAGTGCCGTCGCGCGTCAGCGTGCGCTTGACCGCGATCTCGGCATACTGGCTCCACTGCCCGGCGGCCTTGCCCAGCGAGTTGTCGAACACCAGTTCGACCGAAGCCCGACCAGCCGGCTTGCGATTGGTGGAGCCGTTGAAGATGACGTCCTGCATCGATTCGCCGCGCAGTTCCGAGGCCTTGGACTCGCCCAGCACCCAGCGCACCGCATCGATAATATTTGATTTGCCGCAACCGTTAGGCCCCACCACGCCCACCAGCTGGCCCGGAACGTGAAAATGAGTAGGATCGACAAAAGACTTGAATCCAGACAGTTTAATGGAAGTTAAGCGCACGTTATCGACTGATCAAGCTGTTTTAGAGAAGACGGACAAAATTCGCCGCAGAAGGCCGGTATCATAACATTGCAGGTGCACAAAGCAGGTATTTAGCGCGTCCGGCGGCCTTCCGGGATATCCGCGAGCGGCGCTCAGGTCAAGTCAGCGGCGCGCCGCCACCTTCAACTTTATTCAGGCTTGAAGCAAATCGATTTCGATTTCAGCCCGGCAATGCAAACGGGCCGGATGATCCGGCCCGTCTCGTCATGCTGATCTACTCACTGCCCGGCTAAACCACACCCACTCAGAAAGTCTCCCAACCGTCCTCATCGTTTTGCGGGGCCGCCGGCTTCCTGGGAGCCGCTGCGGCAGCGGCTGCCGGCTTGGCGCTTGCGGGCTTGGACGGCGCAGCAATACGCGGCGCGGCGCTGCTGTTGTTGCGTGCCGCCAGCGGCTTGGCAACTACCGGCGGACGTTGCACCGCCGCTTTCATAGACGGTGCCACCGGCATCGCTGCGGCATGGCCGAGTCCGGCGTCAAATTCGCTGTCGGTGCGGAATACCGCCACCGCCACCTTCAGCTTGCGCGCCTGATCTTCCAGCGAACCGGCCGCTGCGGCCGCTTCTTCCACCAGCGCAGCATTTTGCTGAGTCACCTGATCCATCTGGATGATGGCCTGGTTGACCTGTTCGATGCCGCCGCGCTGCTCTTCCGACGCCGAGGCGATCTCGCCGACGATATCGGTCATACGGCGTACCGCGCCCACCACTTCATCCATGGTCTGGCCGGCGCGCGCCACCTGCTCCGAACCGCTGCCGACGCGCGAGACCGAGTCTTCGATCAGTTCCTTGATTTCCTTGGCGGCCTGCGCGCTGCGCTGCGCCAGACTGCGCACTTCGGACGCCACCACCGCGAAACCACGGCCTTGCTCACCGGCGCGGGCGGCTTCCACCGCTGCGTTCAGGGCCAGAATATTGGTCTGGAAGGCGATGCCATCAATCACCCCGATGATGTCGGCAATGCGGCGCGAGCTTTCGGTAATGCCCTGCATGGTCTGCACCACCTGCCCGACCACCTCACCGCCGCGCAAGGCGATATCGGAGGCGCTGTTGGCCAGTTGCCCGGCCTGACGCGCGTTGTCGGCGTTCTGCTTCACTGTGGAAGTCAGCGTGTCCATGTTGGACGCGGTGGTCGCCAGCGAACCGGCCTGCTGTTCGGTGCGCGAAGAAAGGTCGAGATTGCCGGCGGCAATTTCGCGGGCGCCGACATCGATGGCATCGGTGCCGAGGTGAATGCCCTTGATCACGGTGGCCAGACGTTCACGCATGCTGGCCATTTCAAACAGCAGACTGCTCTTGTCGCCCGGCCGCGTCTGCACCGCCACGGTCAGATCGCCGCCGGCGATGCGGGTGGCGATATCGACCGCGTAGGCCGGCTCACCGCCCAGACTGCGCGTGATACGGCGAATGATGGTCAGCATCATGGCCGACACCACCACGCCCACGATCACCAGTATTCCCAGCAGCTTGAACAGACTGGAGCGGAATTCAGCCTCGACGTCATTCATGAAGACGCCCGATACCAGATTCCAGTCCCAGGTCTGGTTGTGAATCAGATAACTCAGCTTGAGTGTGCGATTGGTATCGTCCGCGCCCGGCAGCCGGCCCATGTATTCGACGAAGCCGCGCTGCTGTTCTTTGCCGACCTTGACCATTTCCACGTAGTAAAGCTTGCCGTCGCTGTCCTTGCGGTCGCCCACATTCTTGCCAACCACCGCCTTGTTGGTCGGGTGCATCAGCACCACCGGCTTGGAATCGAACACGAACAGATAGTTGTCGCCGTCATAACGCATCGCCGAGATGCGCTCCAGCGCGCGCTTCTGCGCTTCCGCCAGTTCCAGCTTGCCGCCGGCCACGTCCGCCACATAGGCCTTGACCACACCGTCGGCCGCCTCGACCACGCGCCGCAGACCGGCCTTGCGCTCTTCCATCATGTTTTGACGCGAGTTGAACGCCGACCAGGTGGCCAGCACCAGCAAACCGGCCCACATGACGACCAGGGCCAACAGCAATTGGGACTTCAGACTTTTCATTTTCTTCTCCGCTTGGGATCCACGCAGCAATTTAGGCAAACCTCGACAATAAACGCTGGCAGCCAGGCACCAAGCCGAGAACAGATGAACTTAGCCCCTTCGATTGCAGAAATTGCCCACAGGAAATAATCGATGAACAAGACTTTCGGTGAAGCCGCTCAAACCGAAGCGCGCCCGAAGTTTGCTCAAATCGCAAGCCACCACCTGTACGCGGCGGACAAGTATAATGGCGGGCTTCGATCCGTTCGCCGCCGCCAATCCATCGCGCGGCCAGCCGGCAGACCGTCACACCGTCTGAACATCGAACCGTCGAACCCTGGTTTGTCGCCCTCATTTTCTTTGCCGCCGCCGTGAATCCATTACTCGATCAGTTGCAACCCTATCCTTTCGAAAAGCTGAAGAAGCTGTTCGCCGATGTCACGCCCGCAGCCGGCCTCAAGCCGATCAGCCTGGGCATAGGCGAACCCAAGCATCCGACGCCGGAACTGATCAAAAAGGCGCTGACCGACAATCTGGCCGGTCTGGCAACTTATCCGAGTACGCTGGGCACCGAGGCGCTGCGCAAGGCCATCGCCGGCTGGCTGGAACGCCGCTATGACTTGCCCAAGATCGATGCCGCCACGCAGGTATTGCCGGTCAATGGTTCGCGCGAGGCCTTGTTTTCGCTGACCCAGACCGTGGTCGACGCCTCGCGTCCGGGCGCGCTGGTGATGTGCCCGAATCCGTTTTATCAAATTTATGAAGGCTCGGCCTTTCTGGCCGGCGCGCTGCCCTACTTCGTCAACTCCGACCCGGCGCGCAACTTCGCGCCCGATTTCAGCCTGGTGCCGGAAGACGTCTGGGCCCGCGTGCAATTGCTGTTCGTGTGCTCGCCGGGCAATCCGACCGGCGCCGTGCTGTCGCTGGACGACTGGAAGGAATTGTTCGATCTGTCGGATCGCTACGGCTTCGTGATCGCCTCCGACGAGTGCTATTCGGAAATCTATTTCAAGGACGAGGCACCGCTGGGCGGCATGGAAGCGGCACACAAGCTGGGCCGCAGCGATTATCGCCGTCTGATCTCGTTCTCCAGCCTGTCCAAGCGTTCCAATGTGCCGGGCATGCGCTCCGGCTTCGTGGCCGGCGATGCCGCCATCCTGAAGAAATTCTTGCTGTACCGCACCTACCACGGCGCGGCGCTCAATCCGGCGGTGCAAGCCGCCTCGGTGGCGGCCTGGAACGATGAAACCCACGTTCAGGAAAACCGCGCCAAGTACATTGCCAAGTTCGCTCAGGTGACCCCGCTGTTGCAGCAGGTCATGGATGTCGCATTGCCGGACGCCAGCTTTTATCTGTGGGCGCGCATCGACCAGAGCAGCGGCTTGTCGGACGTCGAATATGCCAGGCGCCTGTATGCCGAATATAATGTCACCGTTCTGCCGGGCAGCTATCTGGCGCGCGACGCCCACGGCGTGAACCCCGGCGCCGGCCGCATCCGCATGGCGCTGGTCGCCGAAGTGGAAGAATGCCTTGAAGCGGCGCACCGCATCGTCGAATTCACCCAGAAACTGAAAGCCTGACACCTGAAGGCCCGGCGCATCTGATCCGGGCCATCCGGCCAGCCATTTTTTCTCATTTTTCATCCAACCGTTCATAGATATCAACATGACACAATCCATTCAGCAAATCATCGATCAGGCGTGGGAAGACCGCGCCAGCCTGTCCCCGAAGTCCGCTCCGGCCGACATCCGCAATGCGGTCGCCGAAGTGATCTCCGGCCTGAACGATGGCACGCTGCGCGTCGCCGATCGTCAGGGCGTCGGCCAGTGGCAGGTCAACCAGTGGGTGAAGAAGGCCATCCTGCTGTCGTTCCGCCTGGAAGACAACGTGGTGGTCTCGTCCGGCGTCGCCGGCTATCCGCAGTTCTACGACAAGGTGCCGACCAAGTTCGCCAACTACACCGCTGAAGACTTCGCCAAGGGCGGCTTCCGCGTGGTGCCGCCGGCAGTGGCGCGTCACGGTTCCTTCATCGGCCGCAACGTGGTGCTGATGCCTTCCTACGTCAACATCGGCGCTTACGTCGATGAAGGCGCGATGGTCGACACCTGGGCCACCGTCGGCTCGGCTGCCCAGATCGGCAAGAACGTTCACCTGTCCGGCGGCGTCGGCATCGGCGGCGTGCTGGAGCCGGTGCAGGCCGGCCCGGTCATCATCGAAGACAATTGCTTCATCGGCGCCCGTTCGGAAGTCGTGGAAGGCGTGATCATCGAAGAAAACTCGGTGCTGTCGATGGGCGTCTACATCGGCCAGTCGACCAAGATCTATGACCGCGAAACCGGCGAAGTGCATTACGGCCGCGTGCCTGCCGGCTCCGTCGTGGTGCCGGGCAACCTGCCGTCCAAGGATGGCAAGTACAGCCTGTACGCAGCGATCATCGTCAAGAAGGTCGATGCCCAAACCCGTTCGAAGACTTCGATCAACGAACTACTGCGCGGCGAATAATTCCTGACGCAGTGTAGTACCCCGCGCCGCGCCGGCTGTCGAGTACGCCGGCGCGGCGTCGTGTTCTGAAGCATCCCCATCGAGAACGAAAGCATGGCAAAGAACATCACGCTGTACGGCATTCCGAACTGCGACACCGTCAAGAAAGCCCGCGTGTGGCTGGACGAGCAAGGCATCGCCTATACCTTCCACGATTTCAAGAAGGCAGGCCTCGACGCGGCGCAGGCGCAAGCCTGGCTCAAGGACGTCGAGCGCGACGTGCTGGTCAACCGCAAGGGCACGACCTGGCGCGCACTGACCGACGAGCGCAAGGCAGCGATCACCGACGACGCGGCTGCAGTCGCACTGATGGTGGAGAACCCTTCCGTGGTCAAGCGCCCGGTGCTGTTCGACGGCAAGCAATATCACGTCGGCTTCAAGGCCGACCAGTATCAACACATTTTTGAAGACTGATCATGAGCAAGACGCTGGCCCTGACCCAGGAACTGATTTCCCTCTCCTCCGTCACCCCTGAAGACAAAGGTTGCCAGGCGCGGCTGGCGGAACTGCTGGCGCCGCTGGGCTTCGTGTGCGAAACCATCCAGTCCGGCGAGGTCACCAATCTGTGGGCGCGCAAGGGCACGGCGCAGCCGCTGCTGGTGTTCGCCGGCCATACCGACGTGGTGCCGACCGGCCCGCTTGAAAAATGGCAGTCGCATCCCTTCCAGCCGACCGAGCGCGACGGCAAACTGTTCGGGCGCGGCGCGTCCGACATGAAAACCTCGATCGCGGCAATGGTCGTGGCCTGCGAAGAATTCATCGCGGCCCATCCGGAGCACAAGGGTTCGATCGGCTTCCTGATCACCAGCGATGAAGAAGGCCCGGCCACCGACGGCACCGTGGTGGTCTGCAACGAACTCAAAGCGCGCGGCGAGCAACTGGATTACTGCATCGTCGGCGAACCGACTTCCGCCAAACAGTTGGGCGACATGATCAAGAACGGTCGTCGCGGCACCATGTCCGGCAAGCTGACGGTCAAGGGCATTCAGGGCCACATCGCCTATCCGCAACTGGCGAAAAATCCTATCCATCTGGCCGCGCCGGCGCTGGCCGAACTGGTCGCCGAGCAATGGGATCAGGGCAATGAATACTATCTGCCGACCTCGTGGCAGATGTCGAACATCCACGGCGGCACCGGCGCATCAAACGTGATTCCGGGCGAGGTGGTGATCGATTTCAATTTCCGTTTCTCGACCGCCAGTACGGTGGAAGGCCTGCAGCAACGCGTGCATGCCATCCTCGACAAGCACGGCTTCGACTACGACCTGAAGTGGACCGTGGGCGGCCGCCCGTTCCTGACGCCGCGCGGCGATCTGAGCACCGCACTGGCAGCGGCGATCAAGGATGAAACCGGTCTGGAGACCGAACTGTCGACCACCGGCGGCACCTCCGACGGTCGCTTCATCGCGCAGATCTGCCCGCAGGTGATCGAGTTCGGTCCGCCCAACGACAGCATCCACAAGATCGACGAATACATCGAACTGCGCTACATCGATCCGCTGAAAAACATCTACCGCAAGACGCTGGAAAACCTGCTGGGCTGACGCTGCACCGACCCCGTCGGCAGCATGCATCGCCATTCCGGCCTACACCGGAATGGCGCAGTATTTTTAAAGACGCCATCGACCAGGGCGAACAAGCATCAGCGAACTCACCAAGAGATCAGACCATGACACCGAACAATTTTTCTACCGTACGCGATCTGCTGCGTTACGCCGTTACCCGTTTCAACACCGAGAAACTGTTCTTCGGCCACGGCAGTACCAACGCGCTCGACGAAGCCGCCTATCTGATCCTGCACACGCTCAAGCTGCCGCTGGATCAACTGGATCCTTTCCTCGATGCCCGTCTGCTGCAAAACGAAGTCGATGCCTTGCTGAACATCATCGAGCGCCGCTGCACCGGCCGCGAACCGGCCGCATACATCACCAACGAAGCCTGGCTCAGCGGCTATCGCTTTTACGTCGATCAGCGCGTGATCGTGCCGCGCTCCTTCATCGCCGAAATCATCCCCGATCACTTCGTGCCCTGGCTGCAGGATCCAGCCGCAGTCGAGCACATTCTTGATCTCTGCACCGGTTCGGCCTGCCTGCCCATCCTGATGGCGGATGCTTTCCCGGAAGCGCAGATCGACGCCGTCGATATCTCGAAGGATGCGCTGGCAGTGGCGCGCCGCAACGTCGATGATTACCAGATGCAGGCGCGCATCAATCTGGTCGAATCCGATCTCTACACGCAACTGCCGCCACGCAAGTACGACCTGATCATCAGCAATCCGCCGTATGTGAATTCGGGCTCGATGTCCAAGCTGCCCAAGGAATATCTGCACGAGCCGCAACTGGCGCTGGCCGGCGGCGACGATGGCATGGATCTGGTGCGCAAGATCGTGGCCGGCGCCGCGGAACGGCTGACGCCGAACGGCATATTGGTGGTGGAAATCGGCAATGAACGCGCCTTCGCCGAAGCCGCCTTCCCCGAGCTGGAACTGACCTGGGTCTCGACCAGCGCCGGTGACGACATGGTGTTCCTGCTGACCGCCGAGCAGTTGCAGCTGAGCTGAGAGGCATCCGGCGCAGGCTCGGATGCCAAGGCAGGCGGCGAGCGATGTCCCCGATGTCGCGTGCCGTGATTCGCGGATTCGCGGATTCACGCATTTTCGGATTCACGATTTCATTGATTTACCGATTGACTGATTGATTGATCGACTCTTGCAGGCGGCTTTCGCCTGTTCATTTTTTTGCAGCGTCATGCTCGTTTTTCGCGATGGCGCCGCGCCCTCACCTTTGATTTGGCAATGATTCGTTTCCAGCAAGTTTCCCTCGCCCGCGGCATCAAGCCTTTGCTTGAAAATGTCGACGTCACGCTCAATCCCGGCGACAAGATCGGTCTGATCGGCGCCAACGGCGCCGGCAAGTCCAGCCTGTTCGCAATGCTGCGCGGCGAGCTGCATGCGGATCAGGGCGACATCGACTTCCCCAGCAAGTGGCGCATGGCCTACGTGGCGCAGGAAACCCCGGCGCTGGATCGCGCTGCGCTGGATTACGCGATCGACGGCGACGTTACTTTGCGCAAGCTGGAAGCCGAACTGGCAATCGCCGAAGCGGCTCCCGAGAGCATGGAAAACGGCACCCTGATCGGTGAGCTGCATGGTGCGCTGGCCGATGCCGATGCCTACACCGTGCGCTCGCGCGGCGAACAATTGCTGATCGGTCTGGGCTTCACGCTGGAGCAGATGCAACAGCCGGTGGCCAGTTTTTCCGGCGGCTGGCGCATGCGCCTCAATCTGGCGCAGGCGCTGATGTGTCCTTCCGATCTGCTACTGCTCGATGAACCGACCAATCACCTGGATCTGGACGCCATCATCTGGCTGGAAGACTGGCTCAAGCGCTATGCCGGCACGCTGGTCATCATTTCCCACGACAGAGATTTTCTGGATGGCGTGGTCAACGTCATCGTCCACATCGACGAGCGCAAGCTCAAGCGCTACTCGGGCAATTATTCCGCCTTCGAACGTCAGCGCTCGGCCCAGCTGGAACTGATGCAAGGCATGCTGGAAAAGCAGACGCGCCAGCGCGCTCACCTGCAATCCTTCATCGATCGCTTCAAGGCCAAGGCCAGCAAGGCGCGTCAGGCACAGAGCCGGATGAAGGCACTGTCCAAGATGGAAGAGCTGGCGCCGCTGCGCGCAGCGGCCGAGTTTTCATTCGAATTCCGCGAGCCCTTGTCGGCGCCGAATCCGCTGCTGGTCATGGAAAAGGTCAACGCCGGCTATCGCATCGAAAATCCGGATGACGGCAGCTTCCAGGAAAAAGCCATCGTGCACGGCATCGACTTTTCTCTGCAGACCGGGCAGCGCATCGGCCTGCTGGGCGTGAACGGCGCCGGTAAATCAACCCTGATCAAGACCGTTGCCGGCGAGCTCAAGGCGCTCAACGGCACCGCACAATTCGGCAAAGGCCTGGTGATCGGTTACTTCGCTCAGCATCAGGTCGAAATGCTGCGCCATGACGAATCGCCGCTGTGGCATCTGGCGCGCATCGCGCCCAATGTGCGCGAGCAGGAGCTGCGCAACTTCCTCGGCAGCTTCAACTTCAACGGCACCATGGCCTCCTCCAGCATCGCCCCCTTCTCGGGCGGCGAAAAAGCGCGGCTGGCGCTGGCCCTGATCGTATGGCAACGTCCGAATCTGCTGTTGCTCGATGAACCGACCAATCACCTGGATCTGGAAACGCGAGAAGCACTGACCATGGCGTTGGCGCAGTTCGAAGGCACATTGGTTCTGGTGTCTCACGATCGCCATCTGCTGCGCGCGACCACCGACCAGTTCCTGATCGTGGCCGACGGCAAATTGCAGCCCTTTGACGGCGATCTGGACGACTACAAGGATTGGCTCTTCAAGACCAAGCTGGCGGCCAAGAATCTGGCGGCGACTGCGGCCACAAATACGGCAACGGCAACCCCGGCGCCGGTCAAGGCGATTGCAGTCGCTGCCGCGCCGGCAGCAGCAACACCGGCGCCGGCGCCGGCGGCCAAGGCTGCGCCCGAACCTGCAGGCGGCGACCGCCGCGAACAAAAGCGTCTGGAGGCCGAACAACGGCAACGCACGGCCGCGCAGAGAAAGCCGATTGAGACCCGCATCAAGCGCCTGGAAGAGCAGATCGCCAAGGCCAATGCGCGCAAGGCTGAAATCGATGCGCGCCTGGCCAGCCCTGACATCTACGACGACGCCAACAAGCAGGAACTGAAGACGCTGATCACCGATCAGGCTTACTGCATCAAGGAACTGGACCAGCTGGAAAACGACTGGCTCGGACAGCAGGAACTGCTGGAACAGATTCAAGCCTGAAGTTGAATCGGGTTCTGAAGATCGTTCCGATTCTGATCAATTTCTTCGCCAGAGACCGACGCGGCCCGCCGCAAGCAGCCGGAAGCTTGCGGCAGCCAACGATGGATTACTGCTCCACGATCCGTTCAAATCCACGGCCTTGCAGCTTGAGGCAGGCCGCTGCCCGGTCAGATCGACCAAAGCCCCATTTCCCGCAAGGCTCATCCGCGATGCAGGCCGGCGCTGAACAAGGGGCTGGCTCGGGCTTGAGCTGGTGCTGGTGCTGGTGCTGGTGCTGGTGCTGGTGCTGGTGCTGGTGCTGGTGCTGGTGCTGGTGCTGGTGCTGCGACGCGATGCGCCGGGGCATGATGCGAATCAGACGGCGGAAGCCGGCGCGGCATGAGCTTCTTACATGTTTGTCTAAAGCGAGTGCTTGCGAAAAATGAACCATGAGGCAATATGCACGTCCATGTTCATCTGTATTTCGAAAGGATAAGAAAAATGACAACGACAAGCTTGCGCACACTCATCAAACTGCCCCTGCTGCTGGCAGGCCTGACGCTGGCGGCGGCCAGCCTGAATGCGAGCGCTGCCGACGTGCTGGACAGCATCAAGTCGCGCGGCACCCTGAAGGTGGCGCTGGAAGGCAATTACCCGCCCTTCAATTTCAAGGATCAGAAGACCGGACAACTGACCGGCTTTGAAGTCGACGTCGCCAATCTGCTGGCAGCGAAACTGGGCGTGAAGCCCGAGTTCACCACCACCGAATGGAGCGGCATTCTGGCAGGTCTGGGCGCCGGCAAGTACGACGTCATCATCAATCAGGTCGGCATCACCGACGAACGTCAGAAGGCCTTCGATTTCTCTGACCCGTACACGCTGTCGAGCGCACAACTGATCGTGCGCAAGGACGAGAAGCGCGAATTCAAAAGCCTGGAAGATCTGAAGGGCAAGAAACTCGGCCTCGGCCAGGGCACCAACTTCGAGCAGAAGGCCAAGAGCATTCCCGGCATCGACGTGCGCACTTATCCCGGTGCGCCTGAATATCTGGCCGACCTCGCCAGCGGCCGCATCGATGCGGCGCTCAACGACAGCCTGCTGGTCGGCTATCTGCTGAAAAACGCCAATCTGCCGCTGAAGGGCGGCGCACCGGTCGGCACGGTAGACAAGATCGGCATTCCCTTCCGCAAGGGCAATCCTGAATTCAAGGCCGCGCTGAACAAGGCGCTGGCGGAGATCCAGAAGGATGGCAGCTTCAAGGCGGCATCCATCAAATGGTTCGGGATTGACGTCAGCAAGACACCGACCGCACAATAAGCCGTTGCCGGTTACAGCCTGACCGGCAGGCCGCCCGCACCGGGCTCGGCCTCACCACAATATCCCCGCGCTGCAGCGGGGATATTTTTATTTGACGGTACATCATGGAAATCTTCGAACTATTGCAACAAGCCATGCCGACCTTGATGAAGGGCGTCGGCTACACGCTGCTGTTCGCCCTCTCGTCGATGCTGGGCGGCCTGGTGCTGGGATTCATTCTGGCGGTGGCGCGCATCGTCCCCTGGCGCGCGGTGCATTGGCCGGCGGCGATCTACGTCAGCCTCATGCGCGGCACGCCGCTGCTGGTGCAGATCTTCGTCGTGTACTACGGCCTGCCGAGCGTGGGCATCGAATTCTCGCCGCTGGCAGCGGGTGTGCTGACGCTAAGCCTGAACGCGGGCGCGTATCTGTCGGAAAGCCTGCGCGGCGCCATCCTCGGCGTCGGCAAGGGGCAATGGAGCGCAGCCTACAGTATCGGCCTGACCTATCCGCAAACCCTGCTTCACGTGGTGGTGCCGCAAGCCGTACGCATCGCTGTGCCGTCCATGAGCAATACCCTGATCAGCCTGATCAAGGATACCTCGCTGGTGTCGGTCATCACGGTCACCGAGCTGATGCTGGCGACCAAGGAAGTGATTGCTGTCACCTTCAGGCCACTGCCGCTGTACGTGGCTGCGGCGGTGATCTACTGGATGCTGAGTCTTTGTTTCGAAGCCGTCCAGCATCGATTGGAGCAAAAGCTGGAGCGCGCGCATCGGAGCTGAAACGCAGCCGCAGGATGATGGCATTGCATACCGGCAATTCATACTTGCCGATCCATATGGTCTAAAGTGACGCAACTGAAAATAAAAAAGCCCGGAGGCAGAACCTCCGGGCTTTTTTGACTTCTGATGAGACGCTGCTGAGTGACCGGTAAATGGTGAGTCGGCAGTGCTCAGCGTTTTACGCGATAGATATCCTGTCCCGCTTCGTTGATCTGGCGTCGCAATTCACGCCGTTCATCAGGACTGAGTTTGCCGCGCCGCTGCGCCTCCTGCTCATTGGCAAAGTCGTTGCGCTGTCCGCCGCCGTTGCCGAATTGCGGTTGCGCGCCCTGATGCCTGAAATCATTTGATTGATTCGGCATCGGGCGACCACCTTCGGGAGGCCGGGCCACAGCAACCGACAACCCCAGCATCAGGATTGCGGCCAGACCAAGCTTTTTGATCACAACGATATTCATAACGCTTTTTTTCCACTATTCCGGGTAGACAATGATCTAACGGATCTGTTGTTTACCAGTGTAGGACGCTCGGCGCGATGGTATAAGATGATTAAAGTAAGGGATGTAACAGTTTGTAATCTTTCAATGAGCGCATATTGCCGAATTCCGCGAAGACGTTACCATAGGCCCCATGAATACGAATAACGCAGCTAATACTAATACGACAACATCGGCCAATCAATTCAAAATATTGGTAGTCGATGACGACATCCGCCTCCGAGATCTTCTCCGACGTTATCTCACCGAACAGGGCTTCAACGTTGTCACCGCCGAAAATGCGCAGGCGATGAACAAGCTGTGGATACGCGAGCGCTACGATCTGCTGGTGCTCGACCTCATGCTGCCAGGCGAAGATGGTCTGGCAATCTGCCGCCGTCTGCGCGGCGCCGGCGATCAAACGCCTATCATCATGCTGACCGCCAAGGGCGAAGATGTGGATCGCATCATCGGCCTCGAAATGGGCGCCGATGACTATCTGCCCAAGCCCTTCAACCCACGCGAACTGGTCGCGCGTATCAACGCCGTCCTGCGGCGCAAGGGGCCGGACGAGTTGCCGGGCGCACCTTCCGAAACGCCGGAGACCTTCGAGTTTGGCGATTTCATCCTCGATCTCGGCACCCGCACTCTGAAGAAAAACGGCGAAACGATTTCCCTGACCACCGGCGAATTCTCGGTGCTCAAAGTGTTTGCCCGCAATGCGCGGCAACCGCTGTCGCGCGAGAAGCTGATGGAAATGGCGCGCGGTCGCGAATATGAAGTTTTCGATCGCAGTCTGGACGTGCAGATTTCACGCCTGCGCAAACTGATCGAGCCCGATCCGGCCAACCCGCTCTACATCCAGACTGTATGGGGCTTGGGTTACGTTTTCATCCCCGAAGGGAAGCCGCGCTGACTGGTTCGTTTTGGCAGTACTTGCCTCGCCCGCTCTTGACTCCGTCGCTCAATATTCTGTCGCCCGACATTCTGTCTGTCCATAACCGGCCCGCTGTACGCCCATGAAAGTCAGAACTCAATTCGCATGGTTTAGCAACGGGCTGTTCTGGCGCACCTTCTTCCTGCTGACGTTCCTGATCACCGCCAGCATGGTGGCCTGGGTGGCGAGCTTCCGCATGGTTGAACGCGGCCCGCGCGCAGAACAGCTGGCGGCCCAGATTGTCTCCGTCGTCACCATTACGCGCGCCGCGCTGACCCACTCGGCGCCGGAGATGCGTCGCGAACTGCTGTTCGATCTGGCCAGCAACGAGGGCATTCGCATCTATCCGCTGGAAAAGTCGGACAAGGTGATGCCGCCCGACGATTCTCCCCTGCTTCCCGAGCTGGAATACTACGTCCGCCAGACGCTGGATGAAGACACGCTATTCGCCTCCAGCGTCAACGATGTGGAAGGTTTCTGGATCAGTTTCAAGATCGACGAAGACGAATACTGGCTGATGCTGGATCGTGGTCGTCTCGACCGCACCTCGAGTCTGCAATGGCTGGGCTGGGGTTCGATTGCGCTATTCCTGTCGCTGATCGGCGCGGTCTTCATTTCGACCCTGATCAACCAGCCGCTGGCGCGCCTGACGGCTGCGGCACGCGCGATTGCCAAGGGCAAGCAACCCGATCCGCTGCCGGAATCCGGCCCCACCGAAATCGAAGAAGCCAATCGCAGTTTCAATCAGATGGTGGCCGATCTGAATCGCGTCGAATCTGATCGGGCGTTGATTCTGGCCGGCATTTCGCACGACCTGCGTACACCGCTGGCGCGCATGCAGCTGGAAGTGGAAATGGCCAATCTGAGCGACGAGTCGCGCGACGGCATGCATTCCGATCTGGCGCAGATGGATGCCATCATCGGCCAGTTCCTCGACTATGCCAAACCCTCGGACGCCAGCAGTTTCATGCCCATCGATCTGAGCGGCCTGCTGCAGGATGCCGCGAATAACGCCATGCGATTGAGCGACGTGCGAATGCAAACCAAGATTCAGCCGGTGCTGGAAATCCCTGGCAACAGTACCGAACTGGAGCGCCTGTTCAGCAACCTGATCGAGAACGCCAGACGCTACGGCAAAACGCCGAATACCGATTGCGCAGAACTCGATATCAGTTGCCGCGCCGAAGGACATCAGGCCATCGTGGAAATTGCCGATCATGGTCTGGGTGTACCGGAACACGAACACGAACGTCTGCTGCGTCCCTTCACCCGCCTGGATACCGCACGCGGTCAGGCCAACGGATCGGGCCTCGGCCTCGCGATCGTGAATCGCATCGTCATGCGCCATGGCGGCAAACTGCTGTTGCACGGCCATGCCGACACTAGCAGCGGTCTGGTGGTGCAGATGAGCTTTCCGCTTTACGGCCAGTCGCGCCGTTACGGCTGAAGCAGCCTCACATCATGTTCAGCCTGCGATTCTTTGCGCTCAAAAAATTCATCCTCACAAGCGGATCAGGATCGCAGTTGCCCGTGCTCGCGCTGCTGATCCTCGCCCTTGGACACACTCCGGCGCAAGCACAGACCTATGTTGACCGCACTCTGAGCGTCGCGCCTGCGGCCTCTGCACATAGCGGAAATGGGCCAGGCGTGTTCATCATGGGGGCACCGGCACAAGCCGCCCCTGTAGCATCTACCACGCCGCCCCCTGCGCCCGCAGTCCCCGCTATCAACCAACGCTCCGCCTCTTACTCCAGTGAAGCGATGGGCCCTGGCATCGTCGCCAAAAATGCCGACTACGCGACGAGCTTCCGCGTGAGCGTGCCGGTGCCGCCGGGCGCCAGCATCAACAATGTATCGTGGAGATATGGAGTCGCTTCCAAGCCGGCCGGCTTCGAAGCGGTGCTGTGCTGGCAAGATCAGAACAGCTGCTGGAATGTCACGCGCAACGCCGCTGGCAGCACACGCTTCTTCAACGGCAAGGATGCCGCACGAGGCTTCACGCTCTACTATCGCGTGAAGGGCAGCGGCCCCTTGCCGGGGCCGGTCAACGGAGAAATGAATCAGGTCATCGTGACCTATGATCTGCCGGGCTGAGCCTGCGACTGCAGCACGCTCCGCAAAGCGAAATGCGAAGAGATCCGGCACTCGCCTCGCTTACAAATTGTGACCAGCGACTAACATCCATGGTTGTAAATCGGCACAGTCAGCACGCTGACCAGCCGGCCAATCAATCGCAACTCAATCGCCAATTCAATCATCAATATCGCGCGCCTTTTGCAAAGCATCGTCGATACGTTCGACCGGAATCACGCGCAAGCCTTCGATTTCCTGCTTGGGCGCGTTCGCCTTCGGCACCACCGCAATCGAGAAGCCAAGCTTGGCAGCTTCGCGCAAACGTTCCTGACCGCGCGGCGCAGGACGGATCTCACCGGCCAGCCCCACTTCGCCGAACACCACCAGACCACGCGGCAGCGGCTTGTTGCGCATCGACGAATTGATCGCCAGCAGCACCGCCAGGTCGGCTGCCGGTTCGGTAATCTTGACGCCGCCCACTGCATTGATGAAAACGTCCTGATCGAAGGCGGCGATGCCGGCATGGCGGTGCAGCACCGCCAGCAACATCGCCAACCGGTTCTGTTCCAGACCGACCGACAGGCGGCGCGCGTTGGGCACGTGCGAACTGTCCACCAGCGCCTGAATTTCCACAAGCAGCGGACGCGTACCTTCCTGCGTGACCATCACACAAGAACCCGGCACCTGATTGTCGTGCTGCGACAAGAACAGCGCCGAGGGATTGGAAACACCCTTCAGGCCCTTCTCGGTCATCGCAAACACGCCCAGCTCGTTGACTGCGCCAAAACGATTCTTGAAGGCGCGCACCAAACGGAAACTGGAATGTGTATCGCCCTCGAAATACAGGACGGTATCGACGATGTGTTCCAGCACGCGCGGACCGGCCAGCGCGCCTTCCTTGGTGACATGACCAACCATGATGATGGTGATATCCGACATCTTGGCCGCGCGCGTCAGTTGCGCCGCGCATTCGCGCACCTGCGCCACCGAACCCGGCGCTGAAGTCAATGCATCGGAATAGATGGTCTGGATAGAGTCGATCACCGCGACTTCGGGCTTTTGCTCGGCCAGCGTCGCCAGAATCTTTTCCAGCTGAATCTCAGCCTGCAACTTCAGCTCGCCGGCGTCCACCGCCAGCCGTTTGGCGCGCATGGCAATCTGCGATCCGGATTCTTCGCCGCTGACATACAGCGTTTTCTTTACTTTGGAGATATTCGCCAGCGCCTGCAGCAACAAGGTCGATTTGCCGATGCCGGGATCGCCACCGATCAGCGCCACCCCGCCCGGCACCAGACCGCCACCCAGCACGCGGTCGAACTCGTCGATGCCGGTGGTGAAACGCGGCACATCAATCGCTTCAATATCCGACAGGCTCAATACCGGCGCAGTTTGCGCCAGACTTTGCGGCTGCGACGAATAACGATTGACGCCGCCGGTCTCGATCAGTGTTTCCACCAGGGTGTTCCACTGGCCGCAGGCCGGGCATTGGCCCGCCCACTTATTACTGACGCCGCCACACTCGGTACAGGTGTAATTGGTTTTTGCTTTCGCCATTGAATCTCTGTTAAGCCTTTACTGTTTCTTTTGCTACCGCATTCATGCGGTTTCTTTGACTGCCACGCGCGCTGCCAGCGCGCACATCAATTCATAGCCGATGGTGCCGGCGGCGAATGCGACCTCATCGATCGACAAGTCCGCGCCCCACAACATTACCTTGCTGCCGACGCCGCTGTCCGGAACATGGCTCAGATCGACCACCAGCATGTCCATCGATACCCGTCCCACGGTCACGGTGCGCACGCCGTCCACCACAACAGGCGTACCGTTCGGCGCATGGCGCGGGTAGCCATCGGCGTAACCGCAGGCCACCACGCCGATGGTCATGCGCTTGTCGGCCACGAAGCGGCTGCCGTAGCCGACCGCATCGCCGGCCACGATGTGCTGTATGCCGATGATCCGGCTTTCCAGTGTCATCGCCGGCTTCAATCCAAAATCCTGGGCGCTGCCGCCACCCGGTGTTGCACCATACAGCATCACGCCGGGGCGCACCCAGTCGAAAGCGAATTCCTCGTGCAGCAGATCGCCGGCCGAGTTGCAGACGCTGCGCTGGCCGCTGAGGCCGGCAGTCGCGTCATTGAAGCGCTTGATCTGTTCAGCAAACGGCAGATCCGGATTGCCGGCGTCGTCGGCATTTGCGAAGTGCGTCATCATGGTGATGCTGCGCACCGAGGGCATGGCCTTGAGTTGCTCGTAGGCCGCGCGGTAGGCATCGGGCTTGAAGCCGAGGCGATTCATGCCGCTGTTCATCTTCAGATGGACGTCGTATTGCGCCTCCCGGGGGCCGGCTTCCAGCATCGCGATCTGCTCCTTGCAATGCACCGCAAACTGAATATCGTGCTGCACCAGCAGCGGCAGATCGCTGGCATCGAAGAATCCTTCCAGCAGCAGAATCGGCTTGCGCCAGCCCCACTCACGCAATTGCACGGCGTAATCGACTTCGACCAGCGCCAGCCCGTCAGCCTCGGCGAACGCTTGCATGGCGCGCCGCAAACCATGTCCATAGGCATTGGCCTTGACCACGGCCCAGGCCTTGGCGCCGGCGGCGTGCTTTTTGGCGACCGCCAGATTGTGTTGTAGCGCAGAAATACTGATCGATGCGAGGATAGGTCTTGGCATAAAACTGGGGATGGAGAGGAGAAGTGAAACCCATGGGCGGGGAACCAGCGGCCATTTTACCGAACCAAGTAGTCTTTAAGAATGCATTTCCTCGCGCCGGCATGATACAAAGCATCTTTTCAGGGAGCCGATCGGCAGATACTGCGGTCTAGGTATATACGCTGAGGAGCCGGGGGCCGTCAGGCCAACACTTAAGAACAGACGAGGCCATACCGGAGCTTGTTTTAGCGCGTGCAGGCCTGATCTGATGTCGACACAGCATTGAAGTCGGCTCGAATCCGCCGGCATCCGCCTGGATCGCGGCGCCGTAAAAGGCGCTGCAAGTTCCTTACCGCCAGCATCTCAGCCGCGTCCATCCGGGTGGCGAGAATGAATTGTCTTTACGTCCAGCCTAATCACTGAGACGTCATCTTTTCATGGTATAAAGCTAGCCGGAGATAATTTGTTACATCTTGGATACGGATGAATCGCGGTTTCTACACCATCATGGCGGCGCAGTTTTTTTCTTCGCTGGCCGACAATGCATTGCTGATTGCAGCCATCGCCCTTTTGGCGGAAATGCACTCTCCTGCGTGGATGACGCCGATGCTGAAGCTATTCTTCGTCGTCTCCTATGTTTTACTCGCAGCCTTCGTCGGCGCCTTCGCCGATGCCTTCCCCAAGGGCAAGGTCATGTTCATTACCAACATGATCAAGATCGTCGGCTGTTCCATGATGTTCTTCACGGTTCACCCCTTGCTGGCGTATGCGGTGGTCGGTTTCGGCGCGGCGGCCTACTCGCCAGCGAAATACGGCATCCTCACCGAGCTGCTACCCGCCGAAAGCCTGGTCGCCGCCAACGGCTGGATTGAAGGGCTGACGGTCGGCTCCATCATTCTCGGCACGGTACTGGGCGGCGCACTGGTCAATCCGCATATTTCAGGCGCGCTGCTGCAACTCGATTTCCCCTACTTCGATCTACCGATCGACACTCCCACCGAAGCCGCACTCTGCATCATAGGCGTGATCTACATCATCGCCGGCATCTTCAATCTCAACATCCCCGATACCGGCGCCCGCTACGAGCACCAGCAACGCAATCCGATCAAGCTGATCGTCGATTTCGCCGGCTGCTTCAACACTCTGTGGAAGGACAAGCTGGGCCAGATTTCACTGGCGGTCACGACGCTGTTCTGGGGCGCCGGTGCGACCTTGCAATTCATCGTGCTGAAGTGGGCGGAAAAGTCGCTGCACATGCGTCTCGACAAGGCTGCCATTCTGCAAGGCGTGGTGGCCGTCGGCGTGGCGCTCGGTGCGATTGCCGCCGCTCGTTTCGTGCCCTTGAAAAAATCGCTGAGCGTGATGCCTCTAGGCATTGCAATGGGCATCGTGGTGATGTTGATGACGACGGTCACTTCGGTCTGGGTCGCCTATCCGCTGCTGGTGATCATCGGTGCCCTGTCGGGTTATTTCGTGGTGCCGATGAATGCACTGCTGCAGCATCGCGGCCACGTACTGATGAGCGCAGGCCATTCGATCGCAGTGCAGAACTTCAATGAAAACCTGTCGGTGCTGACCATGCTGGTGCTGTATGCGCTGATGGTCAAACTCAATCTGGACGTCAACATCGTCATCATCATCTTCGGCAGCTTTGTGGCTTCGATCATGTATCTGATCATGCGCCGTCATGCCGCAAATCAGCGCGAGCACGACTCACTGTCGCTGATCGGTGAGCACAAGCACTGACACAAACACGAACCCTGCAGCAAAACAAAAGCCGGCATGTCAGCCGGCTTTTTTCACATTCAAATTCAATATACTGCCGCTGCGGTCAGACTCGCACCAGTGCATGCCGCACGCGCTCCGCGGCGCGCGTCTGCCAGTCGTCCGGCACGATGAAGGCGCGTTCAATCTCCATTACTTCACTGGCATCGGCGTCACCAGCGCGCTCACCCTGCGCATCGAGCGGCTCGCACAAGGCCAGCATCAGCGGCGCCGGTTCGCGCTGGAATTGCTGTTCCAGCACAGCCGGCAATTCTTCCGCACTCAAGGTGGCGTTGATGCCTACCCGCGCCGGCGCCAGCCAGCTCAGCCGCGGCAGCAACAGATAACGCAGAGCATGCGGATCTGTATCGATGCGCTGCTGCAATTCGCTGACGGTGGCCCAGAAGCCGCGGCAATGCTGCGCCGATATGCCCAGGCCGGCCGGCAACTGCATCGCGTGATGCCGATAAAACAGCCAGCCCTTGACCAGTGCCTGCGCTGAAGTCACCGGCGCCGGCAGTAAGGCCTGCGCGGCAGGATGCTGCGACAACATGAGTTGCTGCTGCATGATCTTGCGCATTTTGGCACCCAGCGAATCGGCCAGATTGGGGCCGACGAAGGCATCCGACTGCAGGCGATCGGAGTCGCTTTCCAGCAGATAGAACTTGGTTGCGAACTCCCAGTGCTCCAGGCCTTGCACGCCATTGGCATCGCGCGCGGTCTGCGGCCGCCGCACCAGAAAATCGAATTCGCCCAGAGTCTCGCGGCTGCCGCTGTCATTGCGCACCTGGAGATTGCCGGCGACCAACTGCCCATGCTGCTGCAGATAAAAGCCGAGCAGTTTTTCGGCATAGCGGCCGAGACGCGCGGACGGCTGATGCGCCAGATGCTGATGCAGCGCCTGCGGCTGGCGATCCAGCTCATGCAGCCAGCCGGCGACGCTTGCATCGACCTCGCCCAGCGTCGCAATACGTCCGCTCCAGCATGGCGCCTCGGCGTCCATCAGATCGGGCGCATCCAGCAGCCAGGCCAGTGCGCGCACATGGGGATCGCGCAAGTCAGGCCAGCGGCGCTGGAAGTTGCGCTGAAAAGCGGTCATGCGACGACGTGCGCCATGCAGGTCAGCATCATGCGCTAGCGGTGTGCTGACTGAAGCTTTCCATCGCCAGACAGAGATCAGCCCAGGTCTTGCCCTTGTCGCCCAGCTGGCGCAACAGATAAGCCGGGTGGTAAGTCACCACCAGCGGCAGATCCTGATAGCGATGCACGGTGCCGCGCAACTTGGAAACCGGCGTCGCCGGATCAAGGCCGAGCAGCGACAAGGCCGCAGTCTTGCCCAGCGCGACCAGCACGGTCGGCTGGATCAGCGCGATCTGGCGTTGCAGATAGGGCATGCAGGAAGCGATTTCCTGCGGTGTCGGCGGACGATCCTTGCCGTTGTCGTCGGTGGGACGGCACTTCACGATGTTGGCGATATAGGCGTTGTCACCGCGCTTGAGGCCCATCGCCAGCAGCATGTTGTCCAGCAGCTTGCCGGCCGGGCCGACAAAAGGTTCGCCTTGCTGATCCTCATTACGTCCCGGACCTTCGCCGATGAACAGCCATTTGGCCTTTTCATCACCAACGCCGAACACGGTGTTCTTGCGGCCATTGCACAAACCGCAGCGGCGGCAGGCAGCCACGGTTTCTTTCAACTCCGGCCATTCCATCCCGGCGATCCGGGCGATCTGCGGATCGATGGCGGGCTGAGCGTCATCTTCCTCATCGTCTTCACCGCGCGGCACAAAAATATGATCGACCGCAACGCCGGCCTGATCCATTTCATCCAGCCAGGACGGAGGACCGTCGTTATCGCCTGCGCTGTTGCCGGGACTGTTGCCGGAACTAAAACTGGGCGCAGGAGGCGGATTGCGGCGGCCGCCGTCGGATGACAGCGCGGGCATGCGCGTGGGCGGCGCGGACAGTTGCGGCATGGCAGGCACGGCTGGCCTGGATTGCTGCGATGGCACGGCCGGCGCGGCGGGTGCCTGCGGCAGCGGCGCACTTTCGACCGCAGGCTCGTGCATCAACAGCACAGACTCCGCCTGCATTTCGGCAGCCGGCGCAGCCAGCTCCCGACGAATCCAGACCGCGCCTATGCCCAGCGCTTCCAGCATCTGCAGCGAAGAGCCGGGAGCGGGCGCCGCAGTTGCTGCGGTATCGATGTCAGCGCTCATAAGACCAGACTCATCACGATTGCGTCCTCACGCATGAGACCGCCGGCCGGGTAGTAATTGCGGCGGCGGCCGAGTTCGGAAAATCCATAGCGGTTGTAAACCTTCATTGCGTGCAGATTGGAGGCGCGCACTTCCAGCAGCATGCTGGTCATGGCATGCTTGCGCGCCAGTGTAGTGGCCTGCTCCAGCAGCAAGCGGCCGAAGCCCTGGTGCTGCATGTCGGCGGCAACGCTGATATTGAGCAAGTGCGCCTCGTCGACCGCCAGCATCACCAGAAAATAGCCGATCAAGCGGCCGTCGGCAGTGCGCAGCGTCTGCGACTGGTAACCGCTGTAAAGCGAATCAAGGAAGTTGCCGCGGGTCCAGGGATGCGAGTAGATCTGCTGCTCGACGGCAACCACCTGATCGATGTCGTCCACCTGCATGGGCAAAAAATCGAGCTTGCCGAAACGCTGTTCCAGCATGTTCAGCATCGACAAACCTATGCCCTGTGCACTCATGCGGCATCCTTGGCGGCGACGGCAGCGGCGCCTTTCGCCTGCTTTTCGGCATCTCTGACTGCGCGCTCGGCGGTGGTCAGCGCGACCTTGTTGCGCAGGTAAAGCGGCTGCGCTTCTTGTGGGGCGATCGTATGGCCATTGCTGAAAGCGCGCAGGCCCAGTGCTGCGACATGCCTGGCGTGCGGCATCACGAGCGGATAGGCAGCGGCAAATTCACGCGCCTTGAAGGCATCGCTGAAATAATCGGCGTAAGCGTTCAGGCCATTGCCGCAGGCGACCGGCTTGCCGGCAGTTTGCACCTGATCGGCGGCCGACAACGCCGGCGCATGCAACTCGCGCCAGTCGCCGTCCACCAGTTGGTAGCGCGCCCAGTAAACCTCGCCCATGCGCGCGTCGAGAATCGCCAGCACCTCCTCCGCCTGATGCTCTGCATGACAAGCCTGCGCCATCGCGGCCAGGGTCACCACCGGCACTACCGGCAAATCGGCGCCGAAGGCCAGGCCCTGCACGATGCCGCAGGCGGTACGCACGCCTGTGAACGAACCCGGCCCGACGCCGAAGGCCAGTGCATCGCATTGCTGCAGTCTCAAACCGGCCTCGGCCAGCAAGGCCTGCACCAGGGGCAGAATACTGTCGGAATGTGTTTGCGCGCCGAGCGATTCGCGCGCCAGCAGCTTGCCGTCCTGCAGCAGCGCGGCGGACGCGAGTTCGGTCGATGTTTCAATGGCGAGTATCGTAGACATCTCGCTATTTTACCGTGCCCGAGGCCAATCGCCCTGCTCGGCACATGGATTCATTCGCTTGCGCCGGCGCAAACCGCGCTGCCAGCTGAACAAGGTAAAATAAGCCGCCATGTCCTACCAGATACTTGATCAAACCAACCGCCGCCAACTAGCCGATGCCCTGCGCAACGACACCTGGGTGGTGGCCTGCCTGTGCGCGCAATGGTGCGGCAGTTGCCGCGAATACGACGCCGCTTTCCGGGCCTGGGCCGAACGCTACCCCCAGCATCATTTCGTCTGGATCGATATTGAAGATCAGGCCGATCTGGTGGGCGACATGGACGTCGACAATTTCCCCACCGTGCTGATTCAACTGGGCCAGACCGTGGCCTTCTTCGGTCCGATGGAGCCGGACACCCGGCTGGCTGAACGCATTTTGCTGGCCCAGACTCAAAAAACCGACGGCGAATTGCAGCAGGAAGCCATCAGCTCGGCCGAGCGCCGGCAATGGCAAGAGGAATGCAGCCTGTTCGACAAGCTGCGCGATCTGGTCTGAGCCCTTCAGACCGGCACAATAACTCCCCCGTCCCAGCCTGAATTGGCTTACAGCCAGGCATCCGCCTCGGGATGCGGAAACATCTCCGAAATGTAATCCACAAAGCTGCGCACCTTGGCCGACATCTGCCGGCGACTGGAGTAAGCCAGCGAGATTGCGATTTCGCCTGCGCGGTGGTTCGGCAGCACCCGCTGCAAGCGGCCTGAGCGCAAGTCGTCGCCGAGGCTGAACGAAGGCCGCATTACGATCCCCATGCCGGCCAGCGCAAAATCGCGTAATAGCGTGCTGTTGTTGGACACTACCCTGCTGATGATGGCGACATCGCGCATCCCGTCTTCGGTTTCCAGATGCCAGTAGTGGCGCAGATGCTCATGAGAAAAATTAAGACAGATATGACTGGAAAGTTCATCGGGCGTCTGCGGCGCGCCATGTTTTTCGATGTATTCGGCCGAGGCGCACAAGATCGCCCTTGATACCCCCAACTTGCGCACCACCATGCTGGCATCGATCTTTTGCAGACTGCTGAAAAACCCCACGTCCATGCCCTCTTCCACCAGATCGACCGGGCGATCCGACAAGGTGATGTCCAGCACCACCTCGGGATAGGCTTTGGCATAGCCGGGCAGAATCTTGCCCAGTTGGGTCTGGCCGAAACCGGAAACCGAATACAGCGCCAGTGTGCCGGTCGGCCGCTTGGTCTCCAGCGAGACCAAGGCTTCGGCATCGTCGATTTCCGGCAGAATGTGACGTACGCGCTCCAGATAGGCCTGCCCGGCTTCGGTCAGCGACAGCTTGCGCGTAGAGCGATTCAACAGACGGGTGCCGAGATGCGCTTCCAGATCGGCGATGAAGCGGGTAGCGACCGCATTGGAGATTTCCAGATTTTCGGCCGCGCGCACAAAGCTGCCCTGCTCCGCTACCTTGGCAAAGACGCGCATCGATTGCAGCCTGTCCATTTTCAACCCCTTTATTGTTCCAGAAACAGAAATAGTCAATTCCGATTAAACCCATTTTTCTTTGATCGCGCAACTCGTACACTGCTTCCATCGGTTAAGACAAGCAATAGCAAGACATCTCAACCGGGGCCCGAAGTGCGTAGCCCTCTATGACGACCGGCAACGGCCGCCCGAATCAGTTGCCTCAAAGAAAATTATTTGGACATCAATTCGTTTTACGCATTTCAGGATTGGAAAATCCACTGTCAGAAGGAACAATCATCATGAACATCAAGCAAATCATCGTCGCCACTACTCTTCTCGCCGCCGCAGGCGCAGCAATGGCTGAAGCTCCATATCCGCCAGAAACCAAGTTCGTGTCGACCAAGACCCGCGCCGACGTGATCGCTGAGCTGCAACAAGCACAAGCCAATCACGAAATCGCTTCGCGTAACGAATATCCTATCGTGCGTCAGCCAAGCACCGGTCTGAGCCGTCAGGAAGTGAAGAGCGAAGTGCAGCAAGCACAACGCAAGTCGGACAGCCTGTATAGCGGCGCTTGATTCGACTGCGAAGATTGACAGCTTACCGGCTCCGCTCCCCGGAATCGTCAGCTGCAGATCCAGCTTTCAGCAGCTCTGCAATACCGATGTTTTAGTAGTCAGCATGCAGTCGTCTTTTTAGATGTACTGCCAGCCAACAAACATTTGTCCCTGCATCATTTGTTGTGATCAAGTTGTAGCGTTACCCGCTGTACCTGCAAGACCGCCGCACCTGTTGCCATATCCGCTGTCCTCCCCTCAGCCCATATGGCGGCCGGTGCCCCAAACCCTCAAGCGCCGACTTCAGTCTTACCTCCCGTCTCACCCGCCCTTATCCAACTCCTGCTTTGGCTCATCAGCGCGGACTCAGTCTCCACAACCGCATGTGCTCAATCTTTTATATCGTTTGAATGTTCATTCAGATGACTCCCGATTTGATTCGAATGATTCTCAGCAAGCCCGGGCCGCTTATTGCCGAACCGCCAAAATCGTCTTGTGCGCCTGCAAATCACAGCTTTTTCTTGTGAATTTCACGCCAGCCATGTAGAGTCAAGGGTTTGTTTTCCCCGGCCTAGCTCGCATTCCGTCAAAGTCAGGCCCCATTCTTTCATTCCCTATGGCTCTATACGTTCACAAATACGGCGGCACTTCGATGGGCTCAACCGAGCGCATCAAGAATGTCGCGAAGCGCGTTGCCAAATGGCACGACGCTGGCCATCAGATCGTTGTGGTTCCATCCGCAATGTCTGGTGAAACCAATCGCCTGCTGGGCCTGGCGAAAGAAATCATGGCTCAGCCCGAAGGCCGCGAACTCGATATGCTGGCCTCGACCGGCGAACAGGCTTCGGTCGCGCTGCTGGCCATCGCGCTGCAGGCGCTCGGCAAAGAAGCGGTGTCCTACGCCGGCTGGCAAGTGCCGATCAAGACCGATTCGTCCTATACCAAGGCGCGCATCCGATCGATCGACGACGTCCGCATCCGCAAGGATCTGAATGCCGGCAAGATCGTCGTGATCACCGGCTTCCAGGGTGTGGATGCCGACGGCAACATCACCACGCTGGGCCGTGGCGGCTCCGACACTTCGGCCGTGGCGGTTGCTGCCGCGATCAAGGCCGCCGAATGCCTGATCTACACCGACGTCGATGGCGTCTACACCACCGATCCGCGCGTGGTGAGCGACGCCCGCCGTCTTAACACCGTCACATTTGAAGAGATGCTGGAAATGGCATCGCTGGGTTCGAAAGTACTGCAGATCCGCTCGGTCGAATTTGCCGGCAACTACAAGATGCCGACGCGCGTGCTGTCGTCGCTGACTGACCCACTCATGTCGCTGGACGAAGAAACCGTTTCCGGCACCCTGATTTCGTTTGAGGAAGACACCAATATGGAACAAGCCACCATCACCGGCATCGCATTTTCCCGCGACGAAGCCAAGATCACCGTGCTCGGCGTGCCGGATCGTCCGGGCATCGCCTATCAGATCCTGGGCCCGGTCGCCGATGCCAACATCGAAGTCGACATGATCATTCAGAATCAGTCCTTCGAAGGCAAGACTGATTTCACCTTCACCGTGCCGCGCGCCGAATACGCAAAGGCCATTGATGTGCTGAACAACGGCGTGAAGAGCCACATCGGCGCCGCCAGCATCAGCGGCGACACCAAGGTATCGAAGGTCTCGGTGGTCGGCGTAGGCATGCGAAGCCACGTCGGCATCGCATCGCAGATGTTCCGCACGCTGTCGGAAGAAGGCGTCAACATCCAGATGATCTCGACATCCGAAATCAAGATCTCGGTGCTGATCGATGAGAAATACATGGAGCTGGCCGTGCGCGCATTGCACAAGGCATTCGATCTGGACAGCCCTAAATAATGCTGTCGGCGGCATAGGCCGCCGCTCATTTGCAGGACCTTCCCCGCTCTGCATAAATTATCGAGCGATGTGATTGACCAAATGCGGATGAGAAGTTATTATGCGTGACTTCGCTGAGGCAGCGCAGCAATTTGCCTTCAGTGTGGAGACGTGGCCGAGTGGTCGAAGGCACTTCCCTGCTAAGGAAGCATACGGGCTTAAACCTGTATCGAGGGTTCGACTCCCTCCGTCTCCGCCAAAATACGAACGCCCGCAAGCAATTGCGGGCGTTTTTATTTTGCAGTTCAATTTTCGTTTGCGCAGCAAACCCATATGCGGCGGCGAGTAAGCCGCCTGCGCGGCTTACGTGAGGGATTCGAAGGGAATCGCTTGCAAGCGATTCAGCGGCCTGCGCGGTGCAGGCGACTCCCTCCGTCTCCGCCAAAATACAAACGCCCGCAAGCAATTGCGGGAGTTTTTATTTGTACTGCGATTTCATCTCTCAGGCTTCCTCGCGTAAACGATTCCATCGTCCGACCGCTGCAGTGTGCGGGCGAGCTTGATTCCCCCTACGGTAAAAACACACCATCTCTGCCGCCTCACATCCTTGCTTTCATGCTGGACGCATCTCTCATCTGCTGATAATGTCTGCGCAAATTTTGCGCGGGACGATGTGCGCCGAAAACTCTTGCGAGTCTAGGCAGTTCCCGCACACCATTCATCTGCCATCACGCGAGCGACGCCCTATGCAATCCCTGCAATCTCTCCAAGCCCTGCAGAACATCAACCTGATGTCGCTGCTCGACACGCTCATCAGTCTGACCACCGCCTTCGTGCTCGGCAGCCTGATCGGTCTTGAGCGTCAGTACCGGCAACGCACCGCAGGCCTGCGTACCAATGTATTGGTCGCGCTCGGTTCTGCGGTGTTTGTCGACATGGCGAATCGCCTGCACGGGCATGACGGCGCGGTGCATGTGGTGGCGTATGTCGTTTCCGGCGTGGGTTTTCTCGGCGCCGGCGTGATCATGCGCGAAGAAGGCAATGTGCGCGGCATCAATACCGCCGCCACGCTGTGGGGCTCGGCCGCCGTCGGCGCAGCAGCCGGTGCCGATCTGATTCTGGAAGCGATACTGGCGACAGTCTTCGTCCTTGCCGCCAATACCTTGCTGCGCCCCATCGTCAACGCCATCAACCGCAAGCCGCTGGATGTGCCTTCGGTGGAAGTCACCAACACGCTGCACCTGATCGTCGAGCGCGCGCATCAGAAACTGGTGCTGGCGCAGCTCACGCAGATTCTCGACAGCAGCAAATATCCGACGCACGATCTGGAAGTCCGCACCTTTGGCGACGACGAAGTCGAGATCGAGGCGACGCTGGCGGCAACCTCGGTCAACGGCGACGAGCTGGAAGTGCTGGTGCAGCGCCTGGCGGCCATGCACGCCGTCAAGCAGGTGTTCTGGAGTCCGAGTACCACCGATTGAGTTTCTCTCGATTACAGAGGCTTACAACGCGCTCACAGGGCCGGCAATCAGACCTCAGTGCGCCTGCTTCTGCAGCGCGGCGACCATGCTGCGAAACGCAGCCACCGTCAGCGCCTCATCCTGTTCCGCGCCGTGATCGCTCAGCTTGACGATCACGGTATCGCTGACCGGATCGATATACACGTATTGCCCATGAATCCCGATCGCGGTGTAATCGCGCGCGTCGCCTGAGCCATTCAGGCGCGGCAGCCACCAGCCACGGCCATAGTCGAAATGGTCGTCGGCATGGCCGGTCGCCTCCGGTTTTTGCATCCACTGCGCCGGCAGAATCTGGCGTTCGCCAAGCTTACCGTTCCGCAAATGCAGCAGACCATAGCGCGCAAAATCGATCGCGCGCGCATTCACACAGCAGAAGCCTTTTTCGACTTGATTACGATCGCTGTCGATGCTCCAGCTCGCGGCATACTGCGCCCTCATAGGCTGCCAGATCTTGTGCTGCAGGTAGTGACTCAGCGATTCGCCGGTGGCCGCCGACAGCAGCATGCCCAGCAACAGATAATCGACGCTGCGATATTCGAATCCCTGCTGCGGCGTATAGGCAACGGTATCCAGCTCACGCACGAAGCGCCGCAGATCGGTGGTGATGTACATGTAGGCGATCCTGGAAAACACGCTGTCGTAACGTTCATCGACATGAATGCCGGAACGCATGTGCAACAGATCGTAGACCCGCAGCTTGGAAAAGCGTGCCGGCAGCTCCGGCAGATAAAGGCTGACAGGATCGTCGAGCGAGCCGATCTTGCCTTCGTTCAGCGCCACGCCGACCAGATCGGAGAGCATGGATTTGGCAAGCGAAAAAGACGGAAACACAGTATCGCGCTGCGAGCCACGCGGATAACTTTCGAACACCAGCGCGCCTCGATGCAGCACCAGCAAAGCATTGGTATGCGTGGCCTTAAGGAACTGCGCAAAGTCTATGGATTGTCCATCGCGCCAGGCAATCTGCGGCGCCAGGGCTTGCAACTGCTCCGGTAAAGGCTGCGTATCGACGGAATCCGGCGGCGGCGCAATTTGCACCTCGCTGCTGTCAAAGAATTTATAGCTGCCTGAAGGCGGCTCCCATTCCAGCGCCAGGGCCAGCAAAGCCGGTGGCGCCGGTATCCTGCTCAGGCGCGTTGCGGCATAGGACAACAGGGCAAGCAAGGACACTGAAATGACAATGAAGAGCAGCGTTTTCTGCAGCGTTTTTTTTGACATGAAGCGGCGACATTTCTCCAGAGAAATTTCATCAAGAAATTTTTCCAGGCATTTTTAATGAATAAGTGCGAAACAACATCGGCAAGCTATCAAGAAGCTATCAAACGCGCCGATGAATAGATGAGGAAGAAAAATTTCCGACAAATGCTCTCATCGGCCTGTCCACGCCGCAAGACTTTTGTACGTTAACTTGTCTGAAAAAGAAGGACAAAAAGACGGCTCCCCAAAGCCCCAAAAACGCCGCAAAAAATGCGTCCATGCGTGAATGAAAATGCATGAAATATGCAACGCCTGGCAACATTTTCTGTCCACGAGTAGACTAGCGATCGAAGTTAATTGATTTTTTGCATGTATGTTGAGGTTTTAGTTAAAAGAAAGCATAAGAAATGCTCCGGATCTGCAGCATAACGGGGGGCGAACGCATCGCCGGATAGAGCAGTGGGATGCTCATCAAATAAAACAGGTTTATGGAATCGAAGGCAAGCGTCGAAGTCAGCGACGACATCACTGAAGAACGGCCCTCCGGCCCGCACAAGGATCACGCCGTGATTCTGCTGCACGGCCTGTGCGGCTCCGCGCTGGAACTCGGCACCATTCCCAAGCTGCTCAAAAAAGCCAACTGTACGGTGGTGCTGCTCAATATCGACAACTACTCCGCTGCGCTGACCAACGAACGCGTCTCGCCAAACTGGATGGACTGGTGCGCCATCGTCGAGAGCAAGGTGTCGCGCCTCAAGGAAGAATTCAAGACGGTCTCCATCTGCGGCCTCAGCATGGGCGCCACGCTGGCGCTGGCGGTGGCATCGCGCAGCAGCGAATTGCTGAGCGTGGTGCTGCTGTCGCCAGTGCTGCAATACGACGGCTGGTCGGTGCCCTGTTATCAGAAACTGCTGGCGGTGGTCTACGACATGGGCTTTCGCAACTGGTCGTACAAGGAAAGCGAACCCTACGGCATCAAGAATTTCGAAATGCGGCGCCGTGTCAGCAATGCGTTGAAGAAGGACGGCGTCGCCGCAGTCGGTGCGGCTTCGATCCCCGCGCGCCATCTGCGCGCAGCGCAAAGGATGATGGCCTATGTACGGCAGGCCTTGCCGCTGGTGCGGGCCAATACCTTGATCATTCATTCCATCGACGATGAAACCGCCTCCCCGCGCAATGCCGAAATGATCCAGCAAGGCATCTCCTCTGAAGTGCGCAAGATGGTCTGGCTCGGCGATTGTTATCACATCATCACGGTCGACAACGAACGCGAGATTGTCAGCAATGAAACAGTGCAATTCATTCGCCGCAGCATCGATCTGCATGGCAATGAATTGTCGCGCAAGTACTTGGCGCACACCTCGCCGCTGAAAGACCGGCGTCAATAAATACAACAAAAACCGAAACACGGAATACGAGTTGCAGCATCGTCAGGCCGCTGCAAGATAAGTAATTTACTATTCACCAGGCCGCTTCATACACGGCGCTAAGGCAGAGCAAGACCATGGACACCTCAAGAACAAGCGCGAAAGCCCTCATGAGTCTGATCAAACTAAAAAATGCGAAAAGCTGGAGACCACAGGGGATACGTCCGGTGCTGGCCTGTGCACTGGGATTTATCATCGCCTTCGGCCTGCGCTATGCACTCAGCCCTTTCGTCGATGAATCGATGTCGATGCTGTTCTTCGCACTGAACTGCATCATTGCGAGTTATCTGTTCGGCTATTTCTATTCCTTCGTCCTGCTATTCGTCAGCGTGCCGACTGCGATGTTCTTTTTCCGCAAGCCCTTCTACACCATGGATGGCCTGAACCAGAAAGACATCTTCCTGGTTCTGGTCTACACCACCATCGTCATGCTGGCCTCGCTGATCATCGAATGGCTGCAACGCGAGCGCTATGCCGCCGTGCTGCAACAGCGCGTCTCGGAAACACGTTATCAGTTGCTGATCGAATCGGATCAGGCGCGCCGCGCTGAATATGCCGAGCAATTCGCCGCCAGCCAGGCACAGGCTGAAGCCGACAGCAAGCAGATGGTGCAAGGCTGAGGCACAAACTTCATCGGAAAACAGAGCGCTCAATAGAAAATGCCGTTCAGCCAACAACTGAACGGCATTTTTTTCCTGCTACCGGCAGACCAGCCGCCTTCTCGCCTTATTTGATACCCAGCGCCTCGGACTCCTTGTAGATCGCCTGAATCAGATCCTTGCCGACGCGCGACTCCATCGATTTGTGTACCGGCATCAGCGCCTTGCGCCACTCGGCTTTCTCGGCATCGCTCAGGTAATACACCTTGGTCTTGCCGGACGCCTTGATCGCGGCCAATGCATCTTCATTTTCCTTTTGCGCGATGGCATTGGCATACTTGCTGGCATCCTTCATTGCGCCCTCCAGCTCGCCGCGCACATCGGCCGGCAGCGAATCCCAGAACTTCTTGTTCACGATCACCGCATAGCCGATATAGCCGTGATCCGACACCGTGAGATTGCTCTGCACCTCATGCATTTTTTGCGTGTAGACATTGGAAGGCGTGTTCTCGCTGCCATCCACCACCCCGGTCTGCATGGCCTGATACACCTCGGAGAAGGCCAGCACCTGCGGATTGGCCTTCAGGGCACGGAACTGTTCGTCCAGCACCTTGGATGACTGGATGCGCATCTTCAGCCCACGGAAGTCGCTGACCTTGTGCAGCGGCTTGTTGGCGGTCATCACCTTCATGCCGTTATCCCAATACGCCAGGCCTTTGATGCCCTTGCCTTCCAGTTTCTGAAACAGGCCCTGCCCGACCGGGCCTTCCGTCACGCGCGCCAGTACAGCGCGATTGGGGAAGATGTAAGGCAGGTCGAACACTTCAAACTCCTTCACGCCCAGGGGGCCGAATTTCGCGAGCGAAGGCGCCAGCATCTGCACTGCGCCAAGCTGCAGCGCTTCCAGTTCTTCCTTGTCCTTGTACAACGTACTGTTCGGATAAAGCTCCACCTTCACGCGGCCCTTGGTCGCTTTTTCCGCCAGTTCCTTGAAGCGCTCCGCACCCTTGCCCTTGGGCGTATCGTTGGCCACCACATGGCTGAACTTGATCACGATAGGCTGCTGCGCCAGCGCGCTGCCCGACATCGCAAGTGCACCCAGCGTCAGCCATACACCACTCACGGCTGCGAATAATTTTTTGTTCATTAGCCTGTCTCCTCAATCATTTTAGTTTTGCTAAAACACAATCAGATCGCGCAAGCCCTCCCCTGAAGCAAGGCGGTCGAAACCGCTGTTGATTTCCGACAGCGGCATGCGCTGCCCCATCAGTTTGTCGACCGGCAAGCGGCCACTCCGATACAAGCCTATGTAGCGCGGAATATCGCGCAGCGGCACACAGGAGCCAATGTAACTGCCCTTCACCGTGCGCTCCTCCGCCACCAGGCTGACCTGTTGCAAGGCCCATTTCTGATCCGGCGCCGGCAAACCTGCGGTGACGGTCATGCCGCCGCGCCGCGTCATGCGATACGCAGCTTCCATCGCCTGCACCGAACCGGCCATCTCGAATGCATAATCGACGCCGCCCTTGGTCAAGGCCTTAACCTTTTCCACCGCATCGGGATCGCGCGCATTGACCGTGGCGGTCGCGCCCAACTGCTTCGCCAGTTCCAGTTTGCTGTCATGCAGATCCACCGCAATCACTTGGCGCGCGCCGGACGCCAGCGCGCCCAGCATCGCGCACAAACCGACTCCGCCCAGGCCCAGCACCGCCGCCGTGGTGCCGGCCTTGACCTCGGCCGTGTTCACGGCGGCGCCGACGCCGGTCAACACCGCGCAGCCGAACAAGGCGGCTTCCACCGGATCGATGTCGGCGTCGATCTTCACACAGGATCGCCGCGAAACCACGGCATGATCGGCGAAGGCAGACACCCCGAGGTGGTGATTCACATGCTGGCCCTGCCCATGCAAACGCATGGCGCCGGACAGCAACTGGCCCTTGGTATTGGTCTCGGCGCCGGGTTCGCACAAGGCCGGACGGCCTTCCATGCAGGGCATGCAATGCCCGCAGCTGGGCACGAACACCAGCACCACCAGATCGCCCGGCCGCAGATCGTTCACGCCGGCGCCGGTCTGCACCACTTCCGCCGAGGCTTCATGTCCCAGCGCCATTGGCACCGGTCGCGGCCGCGCACCGGTAATGACCGACAGATCGGAATGGCATAGCCCGGCCGCGCGTATCTTCACCAGTACTTCGCCGGGCCCCGGCGCATCCAGCTCCAGGGTCTCTATCTTCAGCGGCTGACTTTGCGCAAACGGCTGGACGTCGCTCATTGCTCTCAATACGGCGGCCTGAATTTTCATCTGTCTCTCCCGGTGGATGTGATGGCTTGCGAGGATTTTCGAGACATCAGATTACACCGAAGCCGACCTCAGACCGCTGAACCCTCAGTTGAATTTATTTCGCCCAGCCTTGCCAGAAAACGCTGCGCCTGCATGATCACCGGTTTGTCGATCATCTTGCCGTTCAGCGAGATCGCGCCGCCGTCGCTATGCGACACCGCCTGCATCACCGCACGCGCCCAGGCCGCCTCTTCCGCGCTCGGCAAGAAACCGCGATTGACCGCTTCAACCTGTCTGGGATGAATGCACAGCTTGGCGCCAAAACCAAGACGACGGGCACGTGCCACAGCCTCTTCCAGAAAGGCAGGATCGTCAAATGAAGTTGTCACGCCATCCACCGGCGGCGCAATATCAGCCAGCCGCGAAGCCAGCACCATCTCGACCCGCAGATGTGCCAGTTCGCTCTCCAGCGCATCGCATTGCATGCCGAGATCGACCTGCAAATCAATCGAACCAAAGGCCAGCCGCGCTACGCCGGGCTGGCGCGCCAGCTCGCGCATATTGGCAATGCCGGCCGCACTTTCTATCAAGGGCAGCACTTTTCTCTCAGCGTGCGTAGCCTGCATCGCGTCTGCCACACGTCGTAGCGAGTCGGCCGCCTCGGCCTTGGGCAAGACGATACCGGCCAGTGGCAAACCGGCAAAGCAGCGCAGATCGTCTGCATGCCATGCGCTATCGGCAGCATTGATGCGCACCCACAAGCGCGGCTGCGGGCCATGCTGCTGCAGCCAATCGGCCAGTGTGTCGCGCGCCTCGTCCTTGAGCGCCGGCGCCACCGCATCTTCCAGATCGACGATCACCGCATCGGCGCCGCTGCTCAGCGCCTTGCCGTAACGCTCGGGCCGATTGGCCGGCACGAACAGATAGGAGCTGGCGTCCTGGCTAACATGGATGCCGGCCTCCATCAGATCGCTCCGCGCTCGCGCATTTCGGCAATCTTTTGCGGTTGATAGCCGAGGCTGCCGAGGATGGCGTCGGTATGCTGGCCCAGCGCCGGCACGCCATCCATGCGGTATGCATAAGAGTTGTTGACGCCCGGCGGTAAAAGCGCCGGCAAGACGCCGGCCGGCGACGGCACTTCGGCCCAGCGTTCGCGCGCCGCGAGTTGCGGGTGCTGCCACAGATCCTGCATGCTGCTGACGCCGGCATTGGCGATCTGCGCCTGATCCAGGCGCGACAGCACTTGCTCGGCCGTCATGTCGGCAAACATCTTCAGGATCAGACTGCGCAACTCATCGCGATGCTCATGGCGCCGCGAATTGCTGGAGAACCGTGGGTCGCTCGCCAGCGCTGCATCCTGCAAAACCTGTTCGCAAAACACCTTCCACTCGCGCTCGTTCTGCAAGCCCAGCATGACGGTCTTGCCGTCGCCCGCCATGAACGGGCCGTAGGGATAAATCGTGGCATGCTCGGCGCCCGAGCGCACCGGCTGCGATGCGCCCTGATAAGCGTAATACATGGGAAAACTCATCCATTCGGTGAGCGCTTCCAGCATCGACAAGTCGATGTGGCTGCCTTCCCCATCGCGGCCACGCTTGATCAGCGCCGCCAGAATATTCGAGTAGGCGTACATGCCCGCCGCGATATCGGCGATCGAACAACCTGCCTTGGCCATGTCGTCGCGCGTGCCGGTCACCGACAGGAATCCGGCTTCGCTCTGGATCAGCAGATCGTAGGCTTTCTTGTCGCGATATGGCCCGTTTTCGCCATAACCCGAAATATCGCAGACGATCAGGCGCGGATATTTTTCGTGCAGCCTGGCGGCCGACAAGCCCAGACCTGCTGCGGCGCCGGGAGCGAGATTCTGCACCAGCACATCGGCCTGCGCCAGCAGGCCGTCAATTACATTCTTGCCATCTTCGTCTTTAAGATTGAGCGTCAGGCTTTCCTTGGAACGATTGGTCCACACGAAGTGCGAGGACAAGCCGTTCACGCGCTCGTCGTAGCCGCGCGCAAAATCGCCGACGCCGGGGCGCTCGATCTTGATCACGCGGGCGCCGAGATCGGCCAGTTGGCGCGTGCAGAACGGCGCGGCAATCGCGTGTTCCAGACTAATGACGGTAATCCCTTCGAGGGGGCGGGTGCTTGGCATCATGATGGTATGGGTCTCCGTAATCCGCTGAGCGGAACTCACAAAATTCTTCAACTGATCTTCTGATCTGTATTGTCGCCTGGGCTCTGTACACCAGCGATTCAGAACAATTCGCTCAGCGACTTCTCTTCATGCAAGTGCCAGGCGTGCGCAATGATCTTCCGGATTTCCTTGTCGCTGGCCGCCTGCGAAAAGCGGATCAGCTTGTGCGCCTTCAACTCCAGCTCTGGCCGCGTCAAGGTGTTGTCCGGATCGCCCTTGGGCACATCGACCGCGGCGCTGAGCCGGCGGCCATCCGTCGTCTCGACGTCGACGCGACCCAGCCAGCGCGCCGGATAGGCTGCATCGACTTCGTTATCGAACGTCATCTTCACCTTGCCGCGAAAATCGCTCACGCGCTTATCCTGCAAGGCCTGCTGCTCAAACTCGGTCAGCCCGGCCTGCTGATGTACCGCGATCAGGCCCAGCACCGTACCCATGGAAAACTTGGCCTGATGTACCGTCTGCGGATCGACCACCGGCCCCAGCACATCGATGGCGCCCTGATGCACGCGCGTATTGACGCTGGCGATCTGCTCATGACTCAAGCCTTCGCGCTGCATCAGCAACTGCAGGGCATCGGCTGCCGGATGCGTGTGGCGGCAGGAGGCATGGAACTTGAACGAAGTCTCCGCCGTGGCCCAGCGGCTGCCGAGACCGTCGGTCAGTCGCGAGGGATCCGCATCCGACGACATGCCGGCCGCCATGCCCTGGGCGCCCTCAAGAATGCGCTGGGCGCCGGTGAAACCGTCACGCGTCAGGTAAGCCGCGAGCAGACCATCGGCGGCAGCCTTGCCGGTATGCAGTTGTTTGGAATCCGCTGCATCGCGCAGGAACTCCCACAGACCAGCCGCCTGCGTGCCGGCCGAACCGAGTGCGTTGAGAAACTGCTCGGTGTTGAAATCCATCAGCTTGCCGACCGCCACCGCAGCGGCGACGGTGCCGACCGTGCCGGTGGTGTGAAACACGCGATAGTGCGAACGGCCTAGAAACTCGCCGATGCGGATGCCGGCTTCATAACCGGCAATCGCCGCCACCAGAAAATCCGCACCCGACTTGCCCAGATCCTGCGCCGCTGCCAGCGCCGCAGGAAACACCACCGCCGCCGGATGAAACACCGAACCGTTGTGCACATCGTCCTGCTCCACCAGATGCGAGGACGCGCCGTTCACCAGCGCCGCGAAATACGGCGAGCTGGATTTGCGGCTGGTGAGGATGGTGCTCTTGCCCTCGGCCGGGCCCATGCGCTCGGCATAGCGCTCGATGATCCCGATCTGGCGTGCGCCCTTGCCGGCCAGCGCCGAGGCGAACCAGTCCAGATACAGATCTTCGGCGCGCGCGATGACCGTCGCCGGAATATCTTCATAACGCAGGCTGGCCAAAAATCCGCTCAGCGTGCGCGATGGAAAATCCTTGGATGATGCAGCAGTCTGACTCATGAGATTCCCTTAGAACGAACGCGGCAGACCGAGTACGTGCTCGGCGACGTAGGAGTAAATCAGGTTGGTCGAAATCGGTGCAACCTGGTACAGACGCGTCTCGCGGAACTTGCGTTCGACGTCGTATTCGCAGGCAAAGCCGAAGCCGCCATGCGTCTGCAGACAGACGTTGGCGGCTTCCCAGGATGCCTTGGCCGCCAGGAACTTGGCCATGTTGGCCTCTGCGCCGCAGGGCTGATGCGCATCGAACAATTCGCATGCCTTGAAGCGCATCAGGTTGGCCGCTTCGAGTTCGATATAGCTGTCGGCAATCGGGAACTGCACACCCTGGTTCATCCCGATAGGCCGGTCGAACACGATGCGTTCCTTGGCGTATTGCGCGGCCTTGTCGATGAACCAGTAGCCGTCGCCGATGCACTCGGCGGCGATCAGCGTGCGCTCGGCATTGAGGCCGTCGAGGATGTATTTGAAACCCTTGCCCTCTTCGCCGATCAGGTTCTCGGCCGGGATTTCCAGATTGTCGAAGAACAGTTCATTGGTCTCATGATTGACCATGTTCAGAATCGGCCGCACTTCCATGCCCTTGCCTATCGCCGATTTCAGATCGACCAGGAAGATCGACATGCCTTCCGATTTTTTCTTGACCTGATCCAGCGGCGTGGTGCGCGCCAGCAGAATCATCAGATCGGAATGCTGGATGCGCGAGATCCAGACCTTCTGTCCGTTGACCACATAGCGGTCGCCCTTTTTCACGGCGACGGTCTTGATCTTGGTGGTATCGGTGCCGGTGGTCGGCTCGGTCACGCCCATCGACTGCAGACGCAGTTCGCCGCTGGCGATCTTGGGCAGATACAGCTGCTTCTGCTCATCCGAACCGTGGCGCAGCAAGGTGCCCATGTTGTACATCTGGCCGTGACAGGCACCGGAATTGCCGCCGGTGCGATTGATTTCTTCCATGATCACCGAAGCTTCGGTCAGCCCCAGGCCGGAGCCGCCGTACTCTTGCGGGATCAGCGCGGCCAGCCAGCCGGCCTTGGTCAGCGCATCGACGAATTGCTCGGGGTAGCCGCGCGCTTCATCAACCTTGCGCCAGTATTCGGCCGGAAAAGTATTGCAAAGATCGCGTACTGCGTCGCGCAAATCCTGATACGCGTCTGTCTGATACGACATGTGGTCTCCAGTCTGATGTAATGATGTGATCTCGCGTGCCGCCTGCTTCAGCGGGTCGGCCCACGAATGAATTTGGTAGTGACGGTGTCGCTGGCGATTCAGGGCGCATTCGGACGCACACTCAGGCCAGCAGCACCTCGGCCTGCATCGCCAGTTCGCCGCGCAGATTCTGCGCCCACAGCGTGGCGCTCTTGCCGTCCTCTGCCAGCTTGCCGCAGATCTCGAAGGCTTCGATATCGAACAGCGAGCCGACCGCGCGGAAATTGAATTCGCGCCATTGCGCCTGCGGCATTTCACGCCGCAGCAGATCGGCCAGCAAGGTGGCGATCAGCGGACCGTGCACGATCAGGCCCGGGTAGCCCTCCACCTCGGTGACGTAGCTGCGGTCGTAGTGAATCCGATGACCGTTGAAGGTCAGCGCCGAATAGCGAAACAGCAGCACCGGATCGGGCTCGATGCGACGACGCCATTGGGCATCGGCGGGCGCTGCTTTGGCCGCGACCGCCGCTGCACCAGGCTGCGGCAGATCGCGGTAGACGATGTCGTGTTCTTCGTAGATTGAGGTCTTGCCGCCATGGCCGATCTCATGCGCCACCGTGACAAAAGCCAGATTGCCGGTGCGCCCCTGCTTCACATCCACGCTCTTGATGCGCGAAGTCTTGCTGGCCTGCACGCCGACCGGCAAGTGTGCATCGAAGCGCAATCTGCCCCCGGCCCACATGCGGCGCGGCAAAGGAACCGGCGGTAAAAAGCCGCCGCGCTTGGGATGGCCGTCGTCGCCGACTTCGGATTGGGGGCACACAGTCCAGAAATAAATCCAGTGCCACAGATGCGGTAAAGGATCACCCTGCTTCGGTTGTTGCGGGCCATCCAGCGTGGCCGCCAATGCCGAAGCGAAAGCCGGATTGATATGGTCTTGATGAGTTTCGGTTTTATCCACCCATTGCCTCAGCATGGGCAGATCGAGTTCCTTGGATTGCATGGATGAGCGCCTGAATTGAAGTGCGCCCAGTCTGAGCCTTGCCCTCCGTGCATGACAATCTGTCATTTCTGAAGGGGGGCTACAGCAGAAGTTAAGCCAGCGCACAGCGGCGCGTGCTCTGCCTTTCGGGATTGATGCGCTGCACACCGAAGCCGCCGGACGCAATTCACAGGCGCATCGAGCACTTCGATTGCTGTGTTGCAGCACGCGGAACACCGCCATCACCAGTGCCACGACGCATGCCATTTCGGCGTAACATGAGACGCAATTTCCGGATGCAGTCTATTTGAACGACCGCACACGCCAGACAATTTCACGCATCGCCACCGACGGGATTCATCATGCTTTTCGACCTGACCGATCTGCGCCTGTTCATTCTCATTGCCGAACTCAACAGCCTCACACGCAGCGCCGAGCGCATGAATCTGTCGCTGGCGGCGACCAGCAATCGCATCAAGGAACTGGAAACGCGCTTCGGCATGCGCCTGCTGTATCGCGAACACAAAGGCGTGCAACTGACGCCGGCCGGCCAGACCTTCCTGCAGCATGCGCAGCAGTTCATGCAACAAGTGGAACGCCTCAAGAGCGACATGCAGCAGTACAACAATGGCATCAAGGGTTATATCCGCATCTTCGCCAACACCACGGCGGTGACCGAATTCATGCCGGAGATTCTCGGCAGGTTCCTGACGCTGCATCCGCAGGTCAACGTCGCGCTGGAAGAACGTCTGAATCACGACATCATGCGTGGCATACAGGAAGGCACGGCCGACATCGGTATCGTCGCCGGGCCGGTACAAGGCGATGGTCTGGAGATTCTTAATTTTTCAACCGACCGGCTGGTGCTGGTCACCGCGCTGGAGCATCCGCTGGCCGTGGCCGGAATCGGCCCGATTCCGTTTTCAGACACGCTGGAATACGAACACGTCGGCCTGCACGAAGGCAGCACCCTGCACCACTTCCTGAGCAAGATCGTTTCCGAGAGCGGACAACGACTCAAACTACGCATACAGGTGCGCAGCTTCGAAGCCATGTGCCGCATGATAGAAACCAATGTCGGCATCGGCATCGTGCCGCTGTCGGCCGCGCTGCGTCATCGCCACACCATGCAACTGGCGCTGGTGGAACTCAGCGATCCCTGGAGCGTGCGCGAGCGCAGCATGGTGGTGCAGAACATGGATGCGCTGTCGCTGCATGCGCGCAATCTGGTCGATTTCATCCGCGAACAAACCGCACAGACCGCCGCTACCGAAGACAATGTGACGCCGATAGGTGCTGCGGCCGGCAAGAAGAAAATCGCCTGAGAGAAAAGATATGCATCTCTGGACGATCTGAACACGCGCAAATGAAAAAGGCGGCTTACGCCGCCTTTGAAGAATGATCAGAGCATGATCAGGACAATACCGCCGAGTACCTGCGCATCAGCCGTGAATCATCATCCACAGCGACAACGCAATCAGCGCGCCGCAAAACAGAATCCGCAGACGCCGCTCAGGCAAATGGTGCGCCAGCGCCACACCCCATGAAATGCTGAGCACGCCGCCCAGCGCCATGGGGATCCCCACCGCCCAGTCCACATGCCCGGCGCTGGCATAAGTCCACAAGGCCACCAGCGTCCCCGGCGTCACCATCGCCAGCCCCAGCCCCTGCGCCGCCGTCTGCGTCGCCCCGAAGAACGCCACCAGCATCGGCACCGCCACGATGGCGCCGCCCACGCTGAAGAAACCGGCCGAAGCTCCCGCTGAAATGCCTACGGTAAACATATAATTTTGCGGCAGCAGAATGCCCGATTTCTCGGACTTGTTCTTGCGCAGCAGCGTCCACAGGTAATACAAGGCCAGCAAAGCCATGAACACCGCGAAACAGAAGTGCAGCGTGCGCGCGTTCAGGCTGGTCGCCAGACGTGCTGCAAAATAGGTAGTGAACACCGCCGGTACGCACATCATCAGCGCCGACTTCCACTCGATCTTGTTGCGTTGCTTGTAGCGCCAGAAAGCGATCATCACATTGGGCACGATCATCACCAGCGCAGTACCCTGCGCCAGTTGCTGATCCATGCCATACAGATAACCGAGCACCGGAATTCCGATCAGCCCGCCACCAATGCCGAACAGGCCACCGGCTACGCCGAGCACGGCGCCGAGAACGAAATTGAGCAGACCTGAAATAAGCAGTGAATCCATCATAGGGGTAAAGTACGCGTTCGGCTCAGACGCAAATACGGGCGGCATATCTGAGCATGCCGCTCTGAAAATTGCGCTGCATCTTGCAAAGCCATGTTCGAAAAGGAGACCGTTGTGAGTGGCGTAATTGTATTCGCGCTGGAAATCGGCGTTGTTCTGATCATCGGACTGGCCATCTACATGGTGATGAAAAAATAGCCCCCGCTCGCGGAAGCCCGCAGTGTAGCAGCCGGGCCGAGGCCTCACAAGGACGGGAGCATGCGCAGGCGCATGGCCGCAGGCACACGGCAGCAAGACAGGTCTCGCGGCAAAAATCGTCAAATTTCTCCGAGTGATGTATAATCCGCCGCTCGCTTGCAAGGCTTGGACGTATGCGCCGGCACCAAAGCACAGCAAAAGTTTCAGGAGGTTTGGGTGAGCGGTTTAAACCAGCAGTCTTGAAAACTGCCGACGGGGTGACCCGTCCGTGAGTTCGAATCTCACAGCCTCCGCCAGAACACCATATAGAACGGGCCTCTCAGGCCCGTTCTATATTTAATCCCACATAAAAACCCACATAAAGAAATTGCCATACGATCGTTGCAGGTATGACTTTGTCTTTTTTAATTTCAGCTGCTCGTGGATTTGTGCAGCGATAGCTCGAAGTGGATTTCAGTTTAAATCCGTCAATTCTTAGTTGAGGCTAGCCTTTCAGCGCGCTCCAAAAGGGTTCCAATTGCATCTGAAACCTCTTGGATACTGGCGTCAGGTTTGCCAAGCGTAGCTAATTCCGCTTCACAGTGGATTCCTGGAAGATAGCGATGAGGGTCGGTAGTGGCGGCCTCCCAAATCTTGCGTGCTATATGACCACTAATACCCACTGGAATGATTGGCTTTCCAAGACTTAGTGCTATCTGCACTTCTTCCTCGACACCTGGAGACAGCATCGGAGCATCGTTGTTATCGGCCTTATTACCGGCAAGAACAACAATAGCTCCAACACGGGAAATCAGATCTTCCCGATGACGCTTGAAGGCATCGGCTCTGGTCGATAACGGCGCATTGCCAGGGAACGGCCGAATCAGGATTCGGTCAGCAGGTTGGGCCTGAGTACTTTCATATACTGCGTGGAAGGCGCCTAGAATCGTCTGTTCGGCTATGCCAACACCGAAGCCAGACACAAGGTTAAATCCCCGCCCAATGATAGTAGCCCCTAGCAGACGACTCAGTTGATCTAAGCTCTCACGTCCCAATGGTGCCGGATCCTTTGCAGCTCCGGCAACGAATACTCCTCGACGCATGACGTAAGCCTCAAGTGCCCTCAAAAGATGTGGAATATCGGCGTAATCGTCAACCCAAATGGTTTGAATCCCATAGCGCCGAAGATCTGCACTTTGAAGTTCCGCCTTCCGACGGTCATACTCCATGTCTTCCGAAGGTCGCCGACCTTCTGGGCAGATTTTCGGCGGTCGGCGGGTAATCCAATAGTGGGCACGCTGATTCTGCCCCAGTTGCTCGCGAACCTTTGCCAAAATTCGTTCGACATTAGGGTCTGTAAAGCTAAATCCCAAAAAGAGCAACGTCTTCTCAATGAAATCCCCTTTCAAGCTGTCTGTGAACAACCGGCGCGTTGTGTCGTAGATCTCGTAGTCTTGCTTGGTCAGCACAGCATCATGCGGCTGCGTGATGCAACCGTGCATCTTGTAAAGCGTGATATCACGCCCCCTACGGGCCTGCGCCAAATTCTGGATAGACAGTTTTACTTCAACGCGACGGCCGGCGGTCTCATATGCCTTTTCCAGCAATTGGTCATAGTTAGTGGTCCAGACCGTGTCGATTGGCAAGCGCCCCAAGATGTCATGCACGTGCGTTTTGGTGGCATCTCGAGTGAAAGCGTCGATCAATTGCTGATTTAACTCGTAACGGCCACCGTTTCCGTTGACGTGATATTGCGCCAAGGCAAGTAGATCGTGCTCCTTACCGATGTCTAGATCGAGTTCCTCCGCAACATTGCGTAGGAGTGCCTTCCAGTCTACGAACCCAGCACTTCTGGACACCCCGGCACCGACAAAAAGTGCTGCTTCGCCGTTTAGCACTTTGTCGCCAAAGTTGACGATAAAGCGACGCTGTTCCCGCTCGGCTGCGAATGCGTAGTTTGGCGTATTCAATTTTTACCCCGGATAGCAATCGCACCCTCGATCCACGTCTCAATATTCTTTTTGATGTGGTCATAAACGTCAGTACTCACATTACCTGGTGGGTCATAGACTGTGACGATAGCGGAGAGCTTTCTGCCAGAGGGACCATGCGTGATGAAGTCAAACGGATTTGCGCCTTTACTGCTCGTCTTTCCGTCAACGCCTTTGAGATTGTGAATATGGATACCTAGCACGCCCTTGCCGGCATCCCACCCTTTTACGATCTCGTGATTGATCCACTTGCGATTGGCTGTGTTAGATCCGATCAGAACAACGATACAACTACGCCCGACCATCTGATCAGCGATCCATTTCTCGATCGCCTTTTCTCCTCCCTTGGTGACGGTTTCCCAATCGTTATCGCTCGCGGGCCTGTTGCCCTCAATTGCTCCAATGTTTCTTACCTGCGAAACGCGCCAGTTATCCGGGACATAGTGGAAGCTGTAAAAAACTTTACGTGCCATGATGCACATCCTTTCAGTCTTGAATGGCATCCACACCCTGTGGCTGCCTACGACTTAAGTAATGCGAACACCATGCCAGAGAAAAAATCCTTTTATTTCAAACAGTTAGAAAAGGCTCACATCAGCATAATCAATGTAATTTTCAATTTTAATTACATTATTTCAATAAATATTACCAATAAGGCCGATTGACTTCCATGCAGAGATGCTCACGAGTATGCCGACAATTGCCAACTGATTGCTCGTCGCGCTGATGCAATGACGTCTGTGAACGTGAAAGCCTCGACCTCTGCTTCGCGCTGCGTGGTAGGGAAATCAGGTGATCTCCGCCCGCCTATCAACAGAACCTTGATCGGTTTGGCCATGTGCTTTGAAAGTTCATGCCGATAACTGATAGCTTGGATGTAGTCGTCATGGCTTAGAGCGTGGGACGGGCGTTTGAATTCGATCAACAGGCACAGACCGTTGAGATCTTCATTCAGCAACAGGTCGGGGCGATCAAGGGCCTTGCTCCCCTCGTACTTGCGGCCCAGCGCATCCTCAACTGTTCGCTTGAGCGTCTGATTCGAGCGGAAGAAGGTGTAGGTCATGCCCAAAATCCATAGATTGCGCTCAACCGCCTTGTGCATCTCGACCTCACGCGTTTCTGGATTGCGTGCAAGTGCCTCCAATTCGTCGAGGAATTGCATGCGCGCTTTAGCCTGAGTTACCAGCGTAGCCATGTCAGCCATGCCGAATTCATCGAGTGCCGCCGAGATAGCCACCACATCTCGCCGAGATGCGTCATGGATATGTGACAAGACGGCACCGTACTCTACGTGCTCAATAGCATCGAGCAGCACGTGAACATACTGCTCCAGTTTGCTGGGCTCTTCTCCGTAAAAACGCTCGAGAGTCCTACGCACTGCTTTATCGGCAAACTCACGACGATGCTCTGGCATCGCTGCCAACCTGTCTTTGATCGCCCTGTTGATCCGTGCCTGTGCTAACTGGATTTCACGGCTATATCGCTCCTTGTAAGCAGCAATCAGAATAGGTTGAATCTGCTCGGTGACGGCAGACAACAAGCTGCTGTTCTCGATCACGCTGTCCCAACCCGCGGTAACATGGTCGCGCAGGCCGTCAGCTTGTACCTCGCCATAGAGCTTGGATTTCAGCTTCTGGGGGAAGTCCTCTCGCTCTTCTAAGCCAAAAAAGGACGGCTTTCCCACAACCTTTCCGTCGACCCGCAGCACGATGCCGGCCTGCCGCTGTGCTGACCGTTCATCCGCGATGGCAAACCGAACCTGAACGAGGCCAACGCCAGCAACCTCCAAACTTTGGTCCGTATATGAACCGACAACGTCGTCAACACCAAGCAACTTTCCATCGACGTGCACAGTGAAATCGGCAGCGCGCCCGTACTCAAAGATCAGCACTTGCCGCATCCTCCCTGCATCTGGGAAGGCAAGCTCCCCGTGCAGGGAATACAGCTTAATGGTCGTACCGTGCGACTCAATAGCACACGGTTCTGTTTCTATATGGATAGGCAGGTGCTCAATGTCTTCGACACCAGCAAGATCCTTCATTCGGAGCGTAAAGCGGCTTAACGTTCCACGCGTGCAAGTCTCCAGTGTCATCTCAGTCGCAGCCATTAAGCCTGCGAACTTGCCAATGCCCTTGCGGCCTTTAACAAGACGTTGCTTACCCGCAGTCCTATCGCCGCGTTGCTCGCGCCGATCACGGGCGATGGCGAGATAGTGCGACTCGAGCTCAGCGCGCGTCATACCCGAGCCGTCATCTGCTATGACGATAGGCGCGTCCGTCATCGGCGCAGGCAATGAAATCGAGACGTTCTCGGCATCAGCATCCCAGGCGTTGTCCACCAGTTCCTTGAGTGCCTTCTCCGTCGACGGATATTCTTGACTAAGCAGCCGGGCCAATCTGGAATCAACTTGAAAGCGTGCAGTCTTTGCTGACATCATCTCCCCCTCAATCTGTCAAACAGAAATCTTCGTTGGTAATTTTTCCCTGAAAAAATAGGTAAAAATTTTTTGGTTTATTAGGTTATCTGAATTTTTCGCCGGCGCTGAGGATCACCTTCTGTGAACTCCTGACGGACGTCATCCGTATCGGAAGGAGATAGCATTGACCATCGCGTTGCGTCCCCCTTCTTTGTGGTATCAAAACCGTAGGGGACTGAGATACCCATCAGATTCGAGATAAGGTAGCGATCATGAAACTCATCCCAAATAAACACCTTGATTTTCAATATTTTCAAGACCGGATCTATAGCGACAGCGTCATGAAGCCTGTTTTTCCATTCACTTGCAGAGAGAAGTTTCTCACCTTGCGTAGGTTTAATTTGTCGATGCAATTCAATATCAATACCTGGGTTGACCGCAGCAATTTCTCTGAGAAGGATCAAGAAGTCTTTATAGTTGGCAGACTGCAGATCGAGGTAGGGATCAATGAACATAAGTGAACGGCTGTACTTAATCAGCGGCCGCAAGGTGCTGATGTATGCCGCGACGTTCCGATCGACCTTGATTGAGCAACCGTCACCGGAGAATGGGGAGCAAAATGGAATCTTCGAGATACCTTTGGGCAGGTGCTGATAGTCAGCCGCTTTTAACGGACCACAAAAATCGTCAGTACCGAAAAACTGAGAAATTTCCGGATCCGCCGCATGCGATGCTAGAGCCTCAAGTAACCACCCCATTTCAGCGACGGGGGGAGAAACCCCACTCGCCACTGTCTTGACAATCCGGCCATCCCGCAGGAGCTTTTTCAAGAGTTCGCGCGATCTAATGTGGAGCCCCTCTCGGCGATTTTCCAAGGTGCGCCCCCAATTTCCATCTGCAAGGTCACGTATCACTCCGAACCGCTCTATCCCCTTCCAAAGCACTACCAACGCGACATGCCCATGATTTTCGGCGGCGATGAACTCCCCATTGGCACCTTTGACTCCAAACGCTTCAGGGAAGAAAACATCCGGACTAAAAGCGAATTCACGTAGCATGCTCAGAAAGTCTCCCTGAGGGATTCCTCGAAAAGCCCCTTAGGCCAGGGCTTAAGGAACTCTCCGCGATCATTCATGCGCATTTCCATGATGGCCACACCTTTCCCCTCGTTCTGAATCAGATAGACCGCGATGTCATCAGCGCTCGCGGGGGGAATCTCCTTGGGGAGTTCGCCGTCTTGTGTTTGACGTATGCGCTTCATCATCCGCAGGAGTAATGCCTCACTGTGAGTTTCGATCAGAAAATTGCGCTGGAACTTACGCGCCGCTTGAAGAAATAAATCCCCGAGGCCAACTTGAACGCGAGGATGAATGTGCAGCTCCGGCTGTTCGATTAGCAGCAGAGATGCATGTTGATCTACAGCTGCCGTGACTATGGGAATCAGTTGAGAGAGGCCGACGCCAACGTCGTGCGGAGTCACCTTAACCTGATTTTTCGTGTCGATAAGCCATACACGACGAGTAACGGGCAGTGAATCCACAGAAGCCCAATTGATCTCAAGCGTGGAACTTGCCCCGGGCCGAACCGCGTCTAGATATTGAAGTGGCACCTCCCGTGATTCCTCTCGTTCAAGACCATATCCTGTCCCTAAACGATTCGACTCATACAGCCACGTATGCACTTCGGCGAGATGGCTTTGCGAACTCTCATGAAGACGGTACCAAGCGGCCAGTCCACCGTACCAATCAGCCTCGTTCGCTTCGCTCCCAAGATTCAAGCGTCGTTTGGGTATTGTTCTCAGCGGGCCAATTGCTCGTGAATCAGCTAGTAAGTCACGCAACACCTCTAGAGGCCCAACAATGAGCTCAGTCAAAATGCCAGGTGTCAATTCAAGAAGATCAACATCATCGACCTTATTTCCGAACTCTTCTCCGGAGAGCTCCTCGAACACAGGAGATGAGACAAGCTTCCCCCAACGTGGCAAACCGCTGCGAAATCCAGTTACGGGGTATGTCAGCAGGTCACGATGGGTGCTATGAATAGTGTACTCAGCAGCTAACTCTTTCTTTTTTTCCTCACGACGATTTCCGATTTCCTCTTGGCTAGCCCCAACAAGCTCGGCGTCCAGATCGTCGTCATCTTCGATTCTTGGAATCAACTTTCGTAGATTTAGATCAATAACCTCTGTTGAAGTGTCACCTGTTTGACTTTGGGCCGCTGATACAAGTAACGGGTTTCGAACATTGATGTATGCGAGCCTTTTTCTCCCAGCCGCAGCTTGCACGGTGTCTGGCATCACCAACGCTACATCGACTCCATTCAGGGAAACAAGATAATAGTCAAGCTTAGGGAGGTGATCCTGATCATCAACACTAAAACCGAACTCGATATGGGCGTCTTTGAGTTTGTCGCTAATAGAAATTGCAGATGCTGCTTCATATTCAGGCAAATCAATGCTATCGAGATTCAAGCTATACCCCAGCACCATACGACTCCCAGTACGGTGCTTGTGAAGTAAATTCAAGAACCCTCCGAGATCTATATCATCGGCTGCGTATGGAGAACCCTTTGGATTCAAATCATTATTTTCCAATACGCCCCGCATGAAATGCATCGAATGCAGCACTGAACTCTTGCCTACGCTATTAACACCATAGAGCAAGGTAACGGGCTTGATGGGAATTTCGATCGGACCTTCAATACCTTTAAAATTTCTAATTTGCAAGCCGGTCAGCATGTTTCATACCCCCTATACCTCGGCCGTACCGAAAAACTGATGGCTCAACGCCGACTGAAGCGCCACAGACTCGCGAAGGAACTTTTGCTGCGTATTTAAGCGGATCTGCACTGCCTCAACGATTCTGGCGTACTTGTTCTGCAACTCGATTGGCGGTAGTAGCAATGGAATATCCTGCATCTCTTGGGCGTTTATGTTAGCCATACCAACAATACTCTTTGCACGTCCTGCCAGAGTTCGCTTTCCGTGAGCAGAGTTTAAGTATCCCGAAACATAATGTGGGTTACCGCGCCCATTCATCCGCACGCGAACGAGATAGCCTGCAATTGCCATTGACTCATCCCGCATGTAGACGGCTGTCTTACCCACCAATTCTTTGCTATTGGTCCGATTGAAAAGTAAATCTCCGCGTTGAGCCAGGTATTTGTGAGCAGTCTCACAATCCAGATCCACGTACTTCAAAGACGAAAAATCCCACCCCCCTTCATAGGTGATATTGTTCATTCGGAGAATGGGATACTTGCCAGCTTCCTGACTGGCCTTTTCAGATGTGCCGTAGTTTGCTGATGCAACCACGTCGCGAATGGTACCTAGGTCAAATCCTTTAGGATTGGAACCCGGATCACCAAACATGTGGATGAAAACTGACATCAGGAATTCGTCCGCAAGGCGAAGAGCCTCTTGACGTTTTTGGAGCAGGCCAGCAGCCTTATCAAGAATGCGGGCAATGCGTCGTTGTTCGGCAAGGGCTGGGGGATCAAACAACTGTGTTTTAACTATTTTGTCCGAAACTGCCGGGTACGTAGCACCAGTAGCCCGCTGAACCAGTCGCCGCACAGTTGACTCGGAAGAGAGCCAATGGAAAAGGAAACGCTCGTTTAGAAGATCGCGATCAGGGCGAAGTACGCAGAAACCAGTTGATGCAATTGCGCCGTCTAGCGATTCCGGAACCAAGGCTACAGTATTCAGATTTGGCCTAACAGTAGAAACTATTACATCTCCTGTAGCAAGAATTTGGCGGGCTCGACTGGGTGCAATATCCGTGGTCAACACCTGAGGCGAGGCAATTTTTCGCTGATCACGATTAATCGCAGAAATATCAACGTAGGTAAATTCGTTTTCGCCGAACACTAACGCAGGATCTGCACTTCGCACAGGAAGAAGAAATGATTGAAGAGTGCTTGACATCAGATTAGACCATCCAGATCTTCGATGTCAGACTGAATCTCCACCTCCAATAGGCGCAGCCTTTCCAGTAGTTTCCGTGGCGATTGGTGCTTTTGAATCTGGAAAACTTGCTGACTATATCGATTAATCGCAAGATCAAAGCCCCCAGCCCGAATCTCATCTGCCGGGACTTGAAATGCCTTCGCGGTGCGATCACTGAAATTGCCTATTCCTTCGCACCAGTCTCGATACTTCGCTAACACATCCGGCAAGTCCCCCTTACCGTCACCGATCTGCGTCCGCTTGTCATCTAGCGTGAACCCGTCCGACTGCAAATCGTAGAAGAACACAGATTCAGTCTTGCCGCCTTTAGCAAATATAAGGATAGCAGTAGACACACCGGCATATGGTTTAAACACACCAGAGGGTAACGAGATCACCGCTTCCAACTGGTTGTTCTCAATCAGATGCTGGCGTAGCTGTAAATGAGCCTTGCTGGCGCCGAAAAGAACTCCATCCGGAACAATAGTGGCACTACGGCCGCCGACTTTGAGCATGCGCAAGATGAGCGCCATGAAGAGTAACTCGGTCTTTTTGGTTTTAACGATACGCAACAGGTCTGGAGCCACATCTTGTTCATCCAGACTACCTTTGAACGGGGGATTGGCGAGAATCAGATCGAAGGCCCCCTTGGAGCCTTTCGGATGACGATCCTCAAAACTCTGGCTTAACGTATCTTGATAGTGTACGTCGGGCTCGCCAACGCCGTGCATAACGAGGTTCATGCTGGCAATGCGCAGCATCGTGGCGTCAAAGTCGTAGGCGTGAAACATGTCACTGTCTACATGCTTACGATGGCCTTGCTGCGAGAGCAGATCACCGCTATAGGTGATGTGCTCTTCCCCATCCAGCAGCTCTACATGTTTACCGGCCTCACTGGTGTACTCACGCAGGAGGTAGTCGTAGGCTTCGACAAGGAAGCCGGCGGTACCGCAAGAGGGATCACAGATTCGGTCAGTGGGTTGAGGCTGCATCAGGGCCACCATCAAGCGGATGATGTGCCGCGGCGTGCGGAACTGGCCATTGATACCGGCGGTGGTGAGCTTGCTAAGCAGGTACTCGTACAAGTCGCCTTTGGTATCGCCCCGCTCCAGCGGCAGCTCTTGCACTGCCGCCACGGCTTTGGAGAGTAAAGTCCCCTTTTGAATCATTAGCTGCGCATCTTTCATGAAGGATGCGAACATGCTGCCATCACCGGTACTGCGCTCGGCCAAGCGTCGGAAGTGTGGGAACACGCGGTCCCGCACATGGGGCAGCATCTTCTCGCTGCCGAAATGGCGCCACGTCTCCCAGCGGCAGTCCTGATCGTCTTCGCCGAAGCGGCGTGCAAAGGCATGGCCGGTCAATGAGGCACGCTTTTCGTCGGCACGCTCCTTCATGTCAAGCAGCCGGCTGTACATAAGGAAGGTGATCTGTTCGATCACTGTCAGTGGGTTGGTAATGCCGCCAGTCCAGAAATCTGTCCAGAGGCTGTCAATGCGGCTCTTGAGAGGCCCAGTGATCATGATGATGGTGCTTTCTACTATTTAACTAATTTTTAACTATCGGTCGCCTGCCGCAATGGTTCGCCAAACCCGCGCACCAATGCCACTACTTCATCGAGTTGGTGTGGGCTAGGGAAAACGCCACCAAGACCTTCAGCGTGCAGGGTGTTGAACGGTGCATCGAAGAGCTGAGCTACAGCAATGGCTCCGAACTGACGAATATGGTCCTTGAGCATCGAAAGGAAGCGCAATTGCTGGCTGCTCAGCGCGTGAGCCTGTGCAAACAAAGTGAACTTGGACTCGACGGCCTCATGATCCAGACCGACGATGGCACGCAGAATATGAGCCAACGGAATAGCCGTGTCAGGGAAAAAGTCGCGTAAGACGGACAAACTCACGTCTGGGTTGAGAGTGTGAAGCAGGCTATTGAGCTTGTCTAGTTCGTCCTGCGTGATGGTATCCCCGCTTCTTACCTTGAGCAGAACCGGATCTGTCTCAAATAAAGGTTCTAGCGCTGCTTGTACGGCCTTGCGATAAATGCCAAAGTCCACCGACTTTATGTTGGTGGGACGAATATGGGCCTGATACTCAGCCCTCTCCTCCTGAATGTCGAGTACGACCGTCGGGAGCGGTGGCTGAAAAACTGGCGCTTCTGCCAGTACCATCAGCTCTCGCAACGCCACGCGCATTGCATCCAGCGCCTCAAAGCTAGGTTGCTGCCAGAACGCTTCAGAGCGCAGCGTCTTGAGCTCTCCTGCTTTGGCCCGAACTGGATTCAGGTGTGGCGGTAGACGATCTATCCATTCAAGGACGTCGGCCCGATGCGGATTAGGCTTTTCAGGAGTGGCAATGGCAGCTGCCTGCACCTTGGCCAACAAGAGATCCCAGCGCAAGGCGTCGCCTTGGCCGCGTACATCGACAGCACTCATCAATGGGGCCACTGAATCAGTTAGCAATTGACGCGTAGTGGGAGCAAATTGATGGACCAGCTTGACATCACGCGCTTGTTGCACAGCTTTCCAGTTTTCGCGCACTGCAATAGCACCGTCGGGAAGGGATGCTGCATCTTGCTGAATTTGACCGGATAGTAAATCAAAGGCAGCAAGGTCAGACTTGGCTAATGCGAGAGTCGCGAGCTCGATACGAGCCTCATAGCGGCGTTGCGTCAATGGCTTAGGCGTAGACGGCTCTGCCTCTTCAATATTTAGGTCGTGGAATTCGAAGTTGTTCCAGTGATCAAAGATCAGGAATTCGCCTTTATCCTTTCCAGGGCCGAAGAGGTTTTTGCACAGTCGAGTACCGCGTCCTATCATCTGCCAGAACTTGACCTTGCTTTTTACCGGCTTGGCGAAAACCAAGTTGACTACTTCTGGCACATCGATGCCGGTGTCCAGCATGTCGACGGAGATAGCGATGCGTAGGTCGCCATTCGGTTCTTTGAACTGGTCAATCAGCTCCTCGGCTCGCGCCTCTTTGGAATGGATCACCCGGCAAAACTTGCCGGCAAACTGCGGGTACATCTCGTTAAACAGTTCAGCCATCATCCGGGCATGATCGATGCTACGAGCGAAGACGATACTCTTCCCCGGTAGTTGACCATCGGCGTCACGCACGCCGTGATCCATGAGATTGCGCAGGATGACGCGGTTGGTATCCTTATTAAAGACGGCGTCGTCGATTTCCTTCGCATCGAAATCCAGGGTGTTGGGATCAATACCTTGGTCTTCGAGCTGACCGATTTGCTCGTCAGTCAGATGGGCTGTCTTGATGCCGTCACGAAGAAACTTAGTGGTATGCGTGACGACGCGAAAAGGCACTAGATTGCGATCCTGAATGGCCTGTTCCAGCGGGTAGTTGGCTGTAGGCAGTTTGTAGTCGCAACCAAAAAGGCGACACGTGCTGCGGCTAACCATCTCAATCGGAGTAGCTGTTAAACCTACCTGGATAGCATCGAAGTACTTGAAGAGATCGCCATACAGGTTGTAGATCGAGCGATGCGATTCGTCGGCAATGATCAAGTCGAAGAAACCTACATCGAATGACTCATAGTCGTTGATCAGCCCCTGGTAGATACCGATATAAATACGCGCATCCATCTTGCCTATGTCATTGGTTTGACCAATGACATAGATAGGTTCCTGGACAAAGTCGTTGAACGCATTTTTCGCTTGCTTTCTCAACTCTTTGCGGTCGCAGAGGAAGAGCACTCGCTTAACCCAGCGTGCATCTATCAGCAACTTCGCCAAAGCAATGGCGACGCGAGTTTTTCCTGTTCCTGTGGCCTGAACCACTAAAGCGCGGCGGTGGTGCTGGGCGAACCTCTCAGCAACGCGGGTAATACTCTCAAGCTGATATAGGCGACCAGCAATATTGGCATCTGGGCGTACGCCGTTGAGCAAATCCAACTTCTCGCGGCGCTGAAAACCCACACGGTATTGCAACGTGTCTTTTGAGAAGAAGCCAAATACTGCGCGGGGCGGATAACCTCCGACGTCGTCCCAAACCCAAATATCATGGCCGTTGGTATAGAAAATCATCGGCCGTTGGCCGTGCACCTTTTCCAAGGCATCGGCATAGAGCTTCGCCTGCTCTTGCCCAGCGCGCGCATCGACCAGAGTTTTCTTAGCTTCTACGACCGCTAAGGGTTTGCCGTTGTCATCCCAGAGTACATAGTCACAGTAACCCTTGCCAGTGGCTGTGGGTTGATAAGGTACTTCAATCTCCTGTCCAACAGATTCGCTGCTGGCTTTACCGGGTGGAACGCTCCAACCTGCCATACGGAGATCGCGGTCGATCAACCATTTACGTGTATTGTCTTCCGAGAAGCGCAGTCGGTTGACTGCGTTAATCGAGGCTTGACTGGTAAATTGCAGCGCCTCCGCGCTGATAGGCATGCTGAACTCAACTGCAGGGGCGCTCACCCGGTCAGCAGCTCTCAATGCTTCGAGCTCTTCCAGCGCTTGCCGCAACCGCTCTTCCTTAAGTTTATTTTCCTCCGCAAGGGCTTTTGCTTTGCGCTTGAACTCAGCCTTGCTATCGATGCCTTCGAGAGGTGGCTGCTGGAAATCAGTGAAGTCCTCGATTTTGCCATCGAGAAATGTCACGTGAAGCCACCGAGCGAGCTGCCAAGCCTCCTGAACGCATCGCACGGCATCTGCTGCTTCCACGTCTTCACCGTGCGCGCCGCGATTACCGAGGCGGCGAAGTAGATGTAGTTTGTCCAATACCAGCGGCTGAGCGATAGTTCTAAAACTAGCGTTCTGCAGCAAGTCCACAAAGTTAGACTGTGGAACTCGTTCCAGCTTGAGCTTGAAATACAGACGGTCAACGAGGCGCTCGGAAAAATTGCGCAACTTAACAAGCGCGCTCTCCGGATCCGTGTGAGCGTAGTGCTCCGCGTATCCGCCCATATTGGCAAGTTCAGGATAGACCGCGCGCAGCGGCTCGAAATTCAGCGATTTAATGTCTTGCATTGACATCTGGCTAGCTCTCGTGGCGTTCATGCCTTAGATTCTGCGAAAACCGTGCCAGCCTCCCCTAGTTTATTAATCTTGTGTTTCAAGCCCGAGTCTCTTCATCCAATTCCCCAGCGTTTGATGATTGGAGAACCCCAATATTTTGGCAGCCGCCGTTTTTCGATTACCCGTTTCTTGAAGTGCCCTCAGGATATGGCCACGCGCCATCTCATCTAGAAGCTCTTGCAAATCAAATCCTTGAGCCATCGTCCTACCATCTAGATCTGAGTTAGCAGGCTGAATTGGCAGTAGTGCCGCTTGTAGGTCTTCCCCCTCTATAACGGGGCCAGCAGACCAGATTACAGCCCGCAAAACGGTATGATAAAGCTCTCGAATGTTACCCGGCCAAGAATGCAGCCTGAGAAGTTTTTTTGCATTTTCGGAAAATCTCTTCTCTTGCGCCTCCGGGCGCCCTTTTGCATCAGCATTAATTTGGCTTAAAAACGCTGCGGCTAACAAGTTAACGTCGTCATCTCGTGCCCGCAGCGGCGGCAAACGAAGAATCCCTACCGCTAGTCGATGGAAGAGGTCTTCGCGGAATCGCCCTGCAGCAATATCTGCGACCAAATCTCGATGTGTTGCGGCCACAATTCGTACGTCTATTTTTATGGCTTTAGAATCTCCAAGCGGTGTAACTTCCTTGGATTGAAGCACACGCAACAGACGCACCTGAGTCTCGAGCGGCAGATCACCGACTTCATCAAGGAAAAGAGTACCGCCATGAGCCTCTTGGAAATGCCCCTTGCGGGCTGTGATCGCACCTGTAAAAGCACCCTTTACGTGGCCAAAAAGCTCAGAATTGGCTAGCTCCGGAGCAATTGCGCCGCAATTGACGGCGATAAAGGGCTTTTCAGCTCGTTCGCTGGCGGCGCAGATGGCCTCGGCAAAAAGCTCCTTACCCGTTCCCGTCTCACCAAGAATCAACACTGGCACATCATGGGCAGCAATACGGCGAGCCAGCTTCACTTGTTGACGCACAGCCTCACTGCAATGAAGGATCTTGCTGAACTGCGGGGAGCTTTCCTGCGGCCCTTGAGATAGGCGCTCAATTCTCTCGGCACTACGCTGCAGGAATTCGGGCAAGAAATCGCTGGCTAGGTCAAACGGGAAATCCACAGCTTCAAGGCCGTGCTCTCTCGAGGTTTGAATTAGTCGGGCCGGAAAGCGAGTCTTGGCCAGCATGATCCAGATAGCCGCCATAGCTGGCGTACCTGGACTTAGGTGAAATGTGAGCTCAATCCCCTCACGCGGCAACCCCAAATCTTTGAGGTGCTTGGCAACTTCCGCATAGATTGACGCGTAGTCGATCGGACTACGGAGCGTGACTTCTTGCAAATCGACGGCCAGTGAATCGTAGTTGCACTGTGACTCAAGCCATGAGCAGTAAGCCGAACTGCGATTATGGCCATAATTGGTCAACAAGCATACCCTATCAAAGCGCTCACCATTTAGTAGTGCGGTCGCAATTGGGCCACTGTTTGAGCTTGACGCCTCAACAGATGCCTGATGATCGGCGTTACCGATCCATGAAATGAGCCATTTTTTCTTAATCACCTCAACAATGATAAAGTAATTTTTATTTCGGTAAAAATTTTTATCAAGCGGAATTTGGTGCTCACCCATAGAGGGGTGAGGACAAATGGGTAAATTCCCAGTCGGCCACATAATGGCAAGTACCGCCCATGGCCCGAACCCTTTCTTTCGACTTAAGTGAATTCTCAAACTAGTGAAGCAGCGTTTCGAGAACACTCTAGAATTTTTCATCCATATATCACCTACCTGAACCGGGCCACACTCGCTCGTTCTACCCGCTTTTATTGGGTATTTTTAAAATTCAGGAGCCTTCATGTCATCAACTATCATTTGTCCAAAATGTCAGTCCACCAAAGTCATTACCCGAAACATTGCGCGTAAAGCAAGTAGTGCAGTAGGCGCTGCAGCAGGTGCGGCAGGTGCGGCAGGAAGCGCTGCTGCCATCTGGGGAGGCGCTGAAGCCGGCGCTAGCTTAGGCATGGTAGCTGGTCCGGTTGGCTCGATTTTCGGCGGAGTCGCAGGGGCGTTGATGGGTGCTCTGCTTGGAGGTGCCGCCGGTTCGATCGCGGGCGCAACTGCAGGCGAAGCAATCGACAACAACGTCCTCGACAATCACGAGTGCGTCGACTGCGGCCACACGTTTGGCCATCCATAGGCTGCAGCTTTTCCCTCTACCGTAATTTTCCATTATCCACATCAATGCCTACGGCCTAGCGGCCGTAGGCATTTTTGTTTTCACATCTTCTTCAATAGGATTTTAAATGCATCTGATCGAAACCATGGCCTACGCCAACGCAACGCCTTGGCACGGCCTCGGCAATAAGCTGCCGGCCAAGTCCGCCATTTCTGTCTGGGCTAAACAGGCTGGCATGGAATGGAATATCCAGGAATCTCCGGTCTACTTCCAGGCAAGCGAGGGCGCCAGCCACACAGCATTCAACGAGCAGAAAGTGCTCTACCGCTCCGACACGGGAGAAGCACTATCCGTTGTATCCCAGCGCTTCCAGGTCGTGCAGCCGCGCGACGTGCTCGAGTTTTACCGCGACCTCACCAAGGCCCACGGCTTCACTCTCGAAACAGCTGGCGTGCTGAAAGGCGGTCGCAAAGTGTGGGCGCTCGCCAAGACCAACATGTCCGCCAACATCAAGGGCAACGACACCTTGAATGGCTACTTGCTTCTGGCAACCGGCTGCGATGGTACCCTGGCTACGACCGCGCAGTTCACCAGCATCCGCGTGGTCTGCAACAACACGCTCGCCATCGCTCTGAAAGACGGCACAGCGGCAGTCAAAGTACCGCACTCGACGACGTTCGATCCGAAGGCCGTCAAGCAGCAACTGGGCCTGTCATCGGCGTCCTGGACGGATTTTATCTACCAGATGAAGAAACTGTCGGAACGCAAGGTCAAGAGCAACGAGGCCGAAGCCTTCGTCTCATCCCTTTTGACAGATCCTGCGGCCAAATTTACCAATGAACGTGCGGTAAAGAAAATCCTGGAACTGTATGACGGCCATGGCCGTGGTGCCGACCTGGCGTCATCCAAGGGTACGGCCTTCGGGCTCCTCAACGCCGTCACCGAATTTGTCGACCACGAGCGCCGTGCCCGCAGTACTGACTATCGCCTGGACTCGGCCTGGTTCGGCGCAGGCGCCAATCTCAAGAACGGCGCCCTGGATCAGGCAATTGCGCTGATCGCATGAATCAATCCCGCGTCAACGGCATAGCGCTCAGATCTTGCAATGGGCCGTTTGAGCGGGGGAGAAGAATTGGCTGATGCGACAGAGTTGTTTCAGTCCGCCACAGAGAGAAGATATAAATAGCAAAAAAGCAACTCTCGTGACTTACAGATTGGGATCGTAAATCAAAGATGAAGTCTCCGATCTTTATCATTGATCGAACATTTACCGTTAGGACTTGCCTAGTCTGGCTTGGTACTGCGCCACAAACGCGGCCGCATCAATATCGAGCGCCTCCGTGATCTCGACGAATTCAGCGAAATCCAAACGCCTTTCACCTCTCTCGTATTTCGAAATAAAAGACTGAGGCTTGCCGAGACGCTCCGCCACTTCAGATTGAAGCAACCCTTTTTCAAGCCGTATGTGGGCCAACATCTCCCTGAAAAGCGTGTAGTTCGACTGATGAATTGGATTAGGCATGGCGCCATTTTCAAACCCAATTTAGAATATCCCATAACCCACTATGGGTTACAAACCACAAGGAGAAAAACTTGAAACAAGCATTACGTTCGCTGGCCCTCACGAGCGCTTTGTTCGCCTGCGCCATTGCACATGCGGATGAAGCCCCTTTCGATGTCAACATGCATGTTGAACAAGGCGTCGGAGTTGTTCAGCTTCAAGCTGTGACCGACCAAGTCGTGCTCACCGGCTACAACATCAATCGCGGTAATTGCAAGACTAAGCTTGGTGGCATCTATCCTCTCCCACTTACCTTCAAATACGGCCAAGGCGTCAAGCTCTTTGCGTATACCTGCAAGGTCAAAGAAGTCGTCCTGAACACAAATCAAGGCAACTACACCTATACCTTTAACTAACTACGCTCATCTGCTAAGCCACTTCATATAGAAAGGAAACGGAACATGCTCAATCTTATTAAACTTACTCGCCCACTCGCGGCTAGCCTTGCTACCGGCGCCTTGCTCCTCTTTGGTTTCAACGCTCATGTTCAAGCTTCCGACTACAAAAACACTCGCGCCTACAAAGATGCTTTCGCGTGCGGCAAGGAGTCTCTGGAAGCGGATCCGTCTGGCAATTCGGCGGTGTCTTATTGCATCGGTAACTCACATGATCCGTCCAAGGTCGAACTACAAGCCTTTAAGGATGCTGTTGCGTCCGCAAAAGGCAGCGCCACAAGAAGAGCCGCAAACTCCCGCTAAGTCTCTCAGCTATTGATCCGAATTAAGGAGTAGCCCTCTCGGGCACTCCTCTTCTATTTTTTTTGATCGGATACGAACAGAGCTGCTGCTCCATCGAACATGTTTGATTACACTGAAATTGCCCTATAACCCGATTCGCCGGCATAGATCCGCCGGCAACCTATCGCCTGTAGGTTTTTGAAAAGCACCACGCACTAAATGACTCGTGATTGGCTACTAAATGTTGGTCGCTCCAGTGGCTGGTGCTTGGTACTTGTGTCCGCCATGTGGCATGAGCTCGTTGCAAAACTAGCGCCATCTTACGATCAGCACTTTCGCCTCGCCGGTTGAGCAATTCGTCACTCAGCTTGCTAGTGAAGCTTTCTACGAATTCGTTTTAACACGGGCCGCCTAGTGTAATAAAGGTCAGTGCGGCACTTGCATCACGCAACCAGTGCATCACTTCGCCGAAGTAAATTTCGCGCCATTATGCGCCTGGGGCGAGCATTTGAAGCTAACACAGACCGAAATCACTCAGCGGCTGACCATCTCGCAACCAGCATACGCCAAGCAGGAAAACACAACTCGCCCGGCATGGCAACTATCAATCAGAAGGATTACTACCGCCCTTGAGACCAGCCCCAATCAACTAAACGTCTAATCGGAAACGTCCACTGGAAATTGAACACTGGTCTTCAGACCCCACCAGAACTACGCATCCAAACGTCCGCCGATAAATAAACAGCTATTTATTCGGTACTTGATCCAGCACAAATACCTCCAGCGAACGATCACCATTCGCCTGATAGGTAAAATACGTCATGCCACGCTCTGTATCGTCATACCAGGACATCAGGCACCGACCGAAGGGATTGGTGGCTTGCAACTGGTCGCCATCCCTCAACAGCAGCACCTGCTTCTCGCTCTCACATGCGTTACCGCCAATCCAAGTACTGATTAATAAGATATCTGTCTGGGCATCCAATGAGGAGAGGCTTTGCATTTCGTAAGGCATCTCCATATCTTCCAGAGACGAGGTCGCGACGGTGTTACCACCGATGTCCAGCCTGGTTTTCTTCGTCATAACAGACGTAGACTGCTCCTCGACTATCTTCGCATCCTCGAAAGTCGGGTTCCCATTCGATGCATCCTTGAAGGTCTTCACCTTCAAGGCCGTCATCACTCCGACTACTTGCGCCGCGCTCGGTGGTGTCAGCTTGATCAGCCGGTGCGAGGAAGTCTTTCCGTCGAGGCGAGCAACGAGCGCACCTTCCAGCGCCAAACTGCGGAGCTTCGATATGCCGCTGACAGAGGCAGGTTCAACCTTGCTTGCAACAGCCGCCTCCGTTGTTGACGGAGTCAGCCACCACCCGAGCAGTGGCCCGATCAAACTCGCCAGGATCACCGCCGCCATATAAAAACCCACACGCACCCAGGTTTTGGCCCAGGCGGCTTTAAACCACGCTTGCTCCATCAACCAGCCAAGCAGAACCTTGAATATCCAGACGATCGCGCCCAATACGGAGGCAACGATGATGACGTCGGCCATGCTTGTCTTCGATTTACGCTGCCGATTCCCGTTTTCCATACACAACTTTCTCTCTAAATGATCCTGCTGATCCATACAGGTTGCACACCCGAGCAGGTGTTCACTCGAAAAAACCGTCTACGGCCTCTACGATCAGATTCTGATAGGTACATACCGTTCGCCCATACGAGCATGTACTCCCGACATCAGTAACGCTTATCTTGCCGAGACGATATGGAGCATACCGAGAGCGCGTTTCATCAATCCGATGCATTAACAGACAAGTCAATCTTGAGATATTCCACCAATACAGGAGGTAGCGAAATGACCCGACCACGCCCTTCTTCGGGAAACACGACATCCTCATCGGCATTCAGCTCCATTACATTCACTTCTTCCTCATCGCCGTCGTAGCTTTCTTCATCCACCGTCGTGGAAAAATCAGGCTGACCGAGCAAGACCTCGAATTTCTGCGCGCGCAAGAAGACAAGATCATATTGGTACTTCTCGTAGGCGTTCGCAAGGAACGGGATGCGGATATGCAAAGGCGTACCACGATCAGGTTTGGCCAGGGAGTCGACCCGATCCAGTCGTCCGATACGCTGTTCAAGCCGGGCAGGATTCCACGGTAGATCGTGCAGGATGATCTCGGCGCAATGGCGGTGCAAATCAATACCCTCCGAGCCAATTGACGAGCAGATCAGGATATAAGGCAACAGCGGAGAGTTGAAGGCGGCGCATAAGGAAACACGTTTTTCCGCTCCTACCGAACCGTCAAGCAAGTCGATGTTGCCGACACCCGACATGAACACGCCACGCCAGAGACTCTTGCGTTTCGAGTCCTCCTTGTCCTGCTGGCTGATGGACCCGTCTTCTTCTGCTAAGCCTGTTATAAAGCCGACAAGGCGCGTCAGCATGGTTTCCCCTTCGCCGACGGGCATCCGGGCGAATCCTTGGATCAATGATTCGTCATCGCCCCGAGCCGGTGAAAACGCCTTGTAGCGCTGGAGCAGCTCAGTACGCAATACAATCTTGCGAGCCCCCCCGATGAGATCCTCCAGTACGCCGAAAAATGCGTCCAGCGGCAAGCTAGTTGTGCCCGCTGCGCTCTCTCCCGCTTTATTGTGACGCGCCATCAGTTGCGCCGCTTCCGATTGCAGCAGCGCCCAGAAGGCCTGTTGCAGGTCACGATGCGGCTGTGCACACCAGAAATTGTGCGGCAGGCGATAGAGTCGACTGATGGCCAATGCAATCTCCTCTGCGGCCTCTTCATCGTCATGCGCGTCATGATCTTCGTCGATCGGCTGTACCTCGGTGCGCGTTGTACCGCTCACATAGCTGGGCACTTGGTGAATATCGACGGCGTCATCATCGAGCAACGCCGCAAACGCGGAAAATAAGGCAAGCACCGGCTGCCATTCTGGCGCGTTCAGCGCGTCCTTCACCGCCGCGCTGGCAATGACATGTATATCGGTCAGACGGCAAATGCGGCGCGCAGTCCGTTTGAGGTGCCACCTGGCCAGCCATTTCGCCACCTGCGGCGCAGCCGTATCGAGTGCCTCGTCGATCACGTTCTGCTGCAATACGCCAGCGTGGACCAGCGACAAGGCCCAGAGATTGTCAACGAATCCGGTTTTCTTGAGTAGGTTCTGACGCTCAGCCCCGGATGGTGCCGGCCATATGGCCGCAATTTTCTTATGCAAGGCCTGTTCGATTTCATGCAATGTCTCAAGGCGTTCACAGAAAATCAGCGTCTTGTTGCCCTGCTTGAAATTCTCCAGTGCGCGGCTGACTGTCGCATTTACCTTGGGATGCCCAGCCACATCCAGGATCTCGTCAAACATCTGTTGATATCGCACCAGCTCAGTCGCGTCCGCCTGGCTAAACGTAGGTACACTAATATCCTTGGCCAATTGGCTCTCCCGATACGCACCGATGCTGGATGTCATTCCGCCCATCAAGCGTGCACGCGCCTCCATGGAGCCTTTTTTAAGACGCATCGCCAGTTGCCCGAGACGCATCCCCACGAAGGCCGTGAATGCCGACGTAGTATTGCTGTAACCCTCGCTGCGATACAGGCCGTAGCGTTGCCCGTCGCCGCGCTGTGTCATCTGTTCATCGAACTCGTCGCCAATACAGAAATGACGCTTGGCACGTGGTTTGGTGTGACGCACGATCAGGAGAGAAAGCTTCTCCTGAAGCTGCACGATACACGTGCGATATGCCACTAAAGCCTGTGCGAACATCAATAATGGCGCGCCGGACGATTCGTCCGCGAGGATGCCAGCAGCACGACGACCGATTTCATCGCCATTGGCTGCGGCAAACAGATACTGGCATGCCCGCTCCTGGGCGCTGTCACCAAGTCCTTCCCACGCCGCCGCAAACGCCTTGCTAGCGTCCAGGCACGCAGTGACCAATCGCTTGTCCGCACCGAAGAGTTCGTCCACCAACGACCAACTCTTCGATGTCACGGCACAGTTAGTGATGAAGCTGAACACCTTCCTGATCTCGTCCTCTTCGATCTGAAACGGCGTGGCCGACATGATGAGTTTATGAGGGATCAACGTGCTGCAATTTTTCCTGAACGACTCTGCATTGTGCTTCCCGCCTTTCCAGTTGTGCACTTCGTCGATCACGGCTAAGCCGATGCCAGATCGCTGTAGCTTGTTCTCAAAAATCTGGTCGCGCATCCTGACGAAAAATACGGGCACGCCGGACGCATCTCCGGCAAGCATCGCAGCACGAAGTCGACACCACTCTTCCCAGTGCGCGTCGTGATAGAGCACTTCCCTGGTGGACGTGCGCAAGCCATACAGATCCAGATCGCGTAGGCTGGCGATGTATGCAAGAAAGCCAGCCCATGAACGTATCTGCTTGGCCGGAAAGACGCCGATGTCTGCCAGTATTTTCACCAAGGTCTGCTTTTGGTCATCGCTTCTCCACGCCAAGAGAAATGCCGCCATGTAGCGGAAGAAGAACTGGTTGTTACCCTCATTGCGCCTGGGAGCTGCCAGCGACGACATGGAGATCACAAAGACATTGGGTTCAAAGCTATCCTGGACAGCGGAGAAATCGCGCAACAGCATGGACAATTCTTGTCTCAGATCTCGCCCCTCTTTCAGCGCCAAAAAACGTTGCTTGAACAGCTGAAAGCGCAATGCATATTCACTATCAAGAAACCGCCATAAGGCCGCCATCGAGAACTGAGACTGGAAGGCCAGATACAGAAGATCCTCATCCGACTGAATTGTCAGTGCCGGCCAGTATTGACGGGAGCCGACATGCCTCCGCGATAATGCCCATTTCCGCAATGCGTACAGGAAAGCCGTTCCCGTGTCGGACGTCACCCGACGCAAATCGACATCGCCTACGTCATGCAGATTGCGGAACAACTCCCAATAGCTGCCGATCGCCCAAGGGCGCAGCTCCTTTCCGCCGGTCTCTTCCGGTAGCGCCATCGAGCGGAGATAGGCATGATTGAAACCGCGAATCTCCTGTACCCATTTGTGCCGCAGCACGGCACTCGGTGGCGTCACCAGCAAGACCTTGCGATGATTGGACTGTTCCTGCATCACATAGTGCGCCATTACGGCGAGCGCCACGTAGGTCTTTCCCATGCCGACCTCATCGGCGAGCAACATACTGTCGTATCCCCTTGCAAACTGCTCGCCGATCCGTTTGGCCGACGCACGCTGGCGATCCCAGTCGCCTTGCATAAGTGCTTTTTTGGACGTCCGGCTAACGATGCTGTCGAAAGGTATTTTATTAATCATGATCGCGCCCTCCCCTGATAGTGCGCATAACTCTGCATAGCGTTGTTGCCTGAGCTGCCACAGGCAGCGATCCTCTGTTCCAGCGTGTTCACCAGTTCCTTGATCAGCGGCAGCGACTCGCCCAATTTGCGGCACAACCCTAGCAATTCGCCAGCTTTGAAGAGCCAGATCATGTCTGCCATTTGTGACTCGCCGTGTTTCCGCATGCGGGCCTGCTCGCGATCCAGCAAGCATAGGAAAGTCGTCAGCGGCTTGCCGAAGTGCCGTCGATATCCAGTCTCGCTCAGCGGTTCACGTCCTGCGACCAAGCGCGCGCGTTCGATCAGCGCGGCTTCCGTATCGGCGAACAGATTCAGGTAACGCTGCATCGCAATGACTGGATTGGCCTCGCGATCAGGATAGTCCCCGTCCTCGCCTCCCGCATCATTGGGCAGGCGTTCGTCAGGCCCGCCCGTTGCCACACCGCTGTACGGATTCAAGTAGTAGGCCAGCCATGCTTCCGGATCGGGAAACAGGACCAGATCGGCCTGCTCGCGCAAGCCGTCCTGCAAGATGTAGGGCAGGTAATACCCCGCGATGTCAGGTGCCTCAAGAGGCTGAAAATGCAGATTCTCCCGTTGTAACAGCACGCTCGATGCGGCCGCCCAGGGGAAGGCCTGCGACCGCATCTCGCTTACCTCAAGCACGTGACGCCCCCACTGGATCCGGTAGTGGTCAAATGATGCAGGCTGATCGGGATGCGTCTCGAAGTGAAATTGCATGAACTGCAACGCTTCGCTGCCGTGAAGGGTGATACGGAGGATGAACTCCGGATACGCGATCCCCCCGGCATAGTCGCGATCTTCCTCGCGCTCCTGTTGTATCCGCACCGCAGGCAACGTGTCGTAATGGTTGGCCGGATCGGCGGACACGCCCTCCATCAGGCCACGCGCGACATCGCTGGATGCGCCGTCCTCAAACCAGGCGACACCAAGTTCCTGATTGTCGCCGAGCCAGGCTTTGCGGGTGAAATTGGCGCTGCCGATGTAGTACAGATTGTTCTTGCCTTGTTCACCACACAACACGATCACCTTGGCATGCAATGCCCTTGCCTCCAGCATCACCGTGCCGTCGCGGATATCATTGGCCACGGCGATACGCCGTCGCTCCTGCGCACTCATGTCGGCGTGAATCAGGTGTAAGTAGCGCGTCTCGAGACCACCGCCCGCTTTGCCGAAATGACGCTGGCTCAGATTGCCGACTTCTTTCGCACCGGTCACCACACGCATGGATGCGGGGACACCGATCCTGGCCACCAGATCATCGATCAGGTAGGACGAGGCCTGATCGAAGAAGGGCGACACCGCCACCACTTCGACGGGGGCGCCGCGATGGCGGCTGCGCCATAGAGCAGCCAACTGGTCGATGGCGGCATTGGCCTCCAGATGAGAGAAACCCGACGCGATCAGCACCCTCTGGCCACCGGCGACATCTGCCACCCGGCCCCGGATGGTGGCGGCTGCGCTAGCGAGCTCTGCAGAGTGTTGCGCCGCCCCCCTGCCGCGATAACCCTTCTCCAGAATGGCAGCGAAGTCGCGCCAGACATCGGCGTCTGCATGACTTTCTGGTTTCCCCGTGCTGTTTTGCCGCCACTCAAACTCGGCGAAGACCTCACGGTTGCGGCTCAACCCGGTGCGCGTCAGATTGAAGGATCCCAGCACCAGCCGCATCGACGCACCGGTAATGACCAGATAGGCCTTCGCATGATGGCAACTGTAGGGTGCTGCCTTCACCGGCAGCAGGTTCATGAAATGTGGCAGCGCGTTGAACGCCGAGGTATTGGATGCGTCATAGACAACCGTCGGCTGGCACCCATCCAGAAAACGCAGGCGATTCACGCTCAACGTCGAGTCATCGTTGAGTGGTACACCCGCCATCAGATTGAGCAACTGGCGGTCATCGAACTCGAAGGTCAGCGCGAGCAGTTGCTGGATCGGATCTTGGTCGGATTCGATGGCCAAGTCGGCAAACAACTCGGGCAGCGGACGATGCTGATAAGCGATGCTCATAGCGCCTCCGCATAAGCCTGATAACGCGATGCCCGCCCGAAATGCCAGTCGCGACGGTAGCGAAATGTCAGTTCGGCCTGCTGACGATCGGTGTCATCGTGTTTGTACACGTCGTCGAACATTCTAGCCACTTGTCGCGGATCGTACCGCTCGGCGATCACGACCCGGCCCTCGACGATAAAGGGTGAGACCTGCTTGGCGCGCTGATGTCGCTGATGATGGTGCACGATGAAATCGGTGACCTCGCGCGAACCGTGCAGTCGCGCCAGTCCCGCAAACATCCCCTTCGGATCGATATGCTCTGGGACGTCAACGTACTGGGCAGCGATGTCGGTGAGGCGCTTCACCAGCAACGGGTTGACTTCCTTGAGCACCAGGCCGTGCGCAGCCGCGCCACCGCAAGCGACATATTCAAGTTCAAACAGGAACTGGATCGTAGCGCTCATTTGCTCGAACTGGCGGATCAGCCCCAACTCGCTGCTCAGCATGTTGTAGCGCTGGGGCAGCAGCATACAGTGTGCGTCGTAAGTGCTGGCCGATTCGTGCAGTTTCTCCAGCTCGCGGGTGGTCAACGGAGCGGTCCACAGTGCCTTGGTCCGGGGATGTGCATCACAATAGGTCGCGATGACCTCCTGCCATACTCCGGCTTCCTGCCTCGATCGCGATTCGCGATCCAGCCGAAAAGCCCGAGCCTCGCCGATCTCCGCGATCGAGATAGCTTTGCCAGCCAGCCAGCGCTTGAAGATGTCGGTGCCCGACGTTTCATTGCGCTCGCCGAAGGCATCCGCCAGTTTTCTGCCAAGCGCCGTCAGCGTCTTGCCCCCTTTACCCAGCAAACCCCATTCGATAGACGGCCCTGAATAATGCCCTAGGGTACCGTAACCGAGGCGACGATAGATATCGCTTCCCTTGGAAATATCAGACAAGCTGATCCGTTCACGCCCCTGTATCAGACTGGCATATTTGGTGACATTGAGAATGGAGGTGCTCGGCGCGCTGGCATGGATAAGACCCCAGCAAATTTCCAGCTCACGAAATTTCTGTGCAAAATCTTTGCGGTTCGGAGTGATACCCTGACGTTCCAGCATCTGATAGAACAGGCACAAGGCCCCGTGATACGCAGGATAGTTCGACAGCACGGTAAATTGGCGGAACAGCTTGTCCTGCAAACGGGAGTATGGAATCGACAACCCCAATGGATCCGTGATCAGACCGGGCTTCTCTAGGATCGTATATTCTGAAAAAAACATCATGCCCCGATTCCTTTCTTGATTTTTTTAATAACGCCGGACCGCTCTGATGAGGAAAGTGCCGTGCAGGAAAAGGCGTCTACCCAACCATCCTGCCAGCCCAGACCGCTATCTTTGCCATTGCCATTGCCATGCTTCATCGTAAGCCGGGTGCGCTGCGCCAAATAAGCATGCTGGCCAGATACAGGAAAAATAGGCGTCGTAGGCATCACGTCGTGTAGTAATTTTTTGCGCAACATAGTGCACGGTGGCCTCGGCATTTTCGGAGTTCAATCCATACGATCAAACTTGTTCACCAACGCAAACATTCGCCCTTGGGCATGGCTAGAGATTTTCCCTTAATTCGGCAATGAGCTCAGCTTCCGCCTCGGACTTGAGCTGGGTGTAGTCCAATACCGCCAGAACGGCGTTGGCATGTTGCAGCCGTTCCCGGAATATGGTGCGCAACACTGACTGTGCCGTGACTCGTCGCATCCCAGCGTGTCGAGCAGCGCCAGGTTGACGGACTCGTCAAGGCCGTCGTGGCGATCCAGATTCACGAACTCAACCTCGATGAACGAAAAGCCTTCCACCGCGGTGCATTGGATAAAAGGAAACGCGATGTGATAGATGCCGGCTAATCATACGCATAAAGCAGGCCGTACGATTGCAGCAGCAGCCGCAGGAGCTGCAGGTGTCCGCCTGCGCCAACGTGGGTGAAAGTCTAGTTATAGTTACGTTGAGCCAAACAGCACTTTGCAGAGAAAAGGCTCAAGTGCAGTGTCCATGACCCGGACAACTCCACCATTGGGTGTTGCCCACTGAATGACCTCGCCACTACGATTCAAATAGAGGTAATAGTGACCGTCCCCAATCTCCAAAAGCGGAACCGCACCTGCGGGATAAGTGTGATCCTTTACCAACTCCTTGTACTCCTTGAACACATGTAGAAAGTAGTCTTCGGCCATACCCAAACCATACATTTCATGGTGCCCATATTCTATCTGACCAAACTCGGATAAGAAGTTTTTGTAGTCAGCCGACAGCGCAAATCCCAATTTCTGTTCAAGCGTTTGAATCTCAGCGGGATCGACTTTACGCGTATCAGCACCACTGCGAGCTACGAGGGCTTGAAGCTGTTTCATTATGCAGCGTCCTTTTGGTTGATCAGTTGTTCTGCGCGCGCCTGCCAGTGGGCTGCGCGCTCGTCGCCAAATTCCATGCGATCGATGGTCGATTCCCGCTTTTTATCATGCAAAATGCTGTCGTTACCATTGCGGCAATGTTCGTCCCGGGTTAATTCCGCCAGTGGTGCAGTATTCTCCTGGCCGATATGATGCAGTTGCAGTGGCTCACCTTTGCTGTCCAGAGGGGCAAGCCCCTTCTGCATGCGTTCTACGTTCGTCCTGCCACGATCATCTTTTGCGTCCGGGTCAATATCAGTACGTAAAAGTGCATCCTTGCCATTTACCTGGCCCCCTTCCAACGGAGCCTTGTCGTAAATGGCAGCTTCTGCATCGCTGCCAATTGCATCAAGAACGGAGCTCGGGAATCCCTTTCCTTCCAGTTTCTCCCTGGTCTCTGCTGACATCGGCGGCCGACTCTCCCGAGCTTCGGGCAAAATCTCCCGAGCTAACGGGCGATCCAGCGACTTTATATCCAGGCTTTTTTCCGGCATTTCCCTCGATAGTTCGGCCAGCCGGCCAAGCCCTTCCGGGGCGTTCGATACAAAAACTTCCAGACTCATACATTGCTCCTGGTCGTCAATTCAGTTCTCCACGCTGCGTAGATATCAACATGCTCCTCTTTCTGCAAGCTGAAATCCTTCATCAGGCATTGCTGGGTGGCCAGGGAATGGGCAAGGTCAATACCCGGCGCCTTTTGTTCGAGCATGGCATGCAGTGAGTCGCCCAATTGCGGGAAATCGATCGCACTACGAATCAATTTCTGTACCTGCTGCCGGCAGCCCAGCACATCAACGACGACCCGTGCTAACTGATCAAACGCAGCATCGTGCATGAGCAAGGTCTCTTTGCCAGCGCGCCGTGCCGAGATCAATTCGTACAAAACAAGCTTGCTGCTTCCGGACACCACCAATTTGTCGAGCTGCGTCGACAGCTTGTCCAGGTCTACATTCGCCGGTGTCGGAACGCGATGTCCCATCAGAAATTGAAGAAGGCAGTTCAGTATGGTCGCTGACGAAGCTGGCATCGCTCCCGGTTGCTGAACGGGAGCGATGTAGCGCCGCTCTTCCCCCTTGAACTTGCGCACCTGGCATAGCACAGGCTCAAGCCAGTCATTCTGATGGACGATGGCTACTCCCTTGGGCAATCGTGCGATCTCTTCGAGTTGGTCGTCCTTCAACCCGATTGATTTACCGATCAACCGCCGGTCGGCTTCGTCCGGCAAACGCATGATGATCTTGGTGTTGGTATTGCGGATGGCAGCTAAATCCACTGCATGCGGCGACTGGTCCACAATGATGAAGCCTTCTCCGTAAGTACGCATCTCTGCAATCGCATTGGTCAACATTTCAGTGGCTTTGCCGGCGAGACTGCCACCTTCAGCGCCTGTTTCGCCAGCATTGCGTTTGAGTAAGTGATGCGCCTCTTCAAGGACGGTCACATGACGCAACGGATGGTTGATGCCTCCATTTACCATACGATACTCACTCAGGCGCATCACCAGAATACCCATGATCAGCGACTTCGTTTCGGAAGAACCAATACGACTGAGATCGACGATTGCCTTGTTATTGAACAGGATTTCGCTATCGATTTCATCGGCACTGAAGATTTGGCCGTTCAAGCCATTAGTCAGTGATTTGATCCGCGTCGACAATGAACCGATGTAGTTTCCTTTGAGTTCGGCCGAATAGGCCGATTCAGATATGACTTGCTCCAGCGTGATGAGCAAATCGAGGAAGGATGGGAACAAGCTATCGCAGACACGATTAACGGAGGTTTCCAGATCCCAGCCGCACTGAGAATAAGCCTGGAGGATGGCGTCTTTCAATACCGCCGGCATGGCTGCATACATTGGCCAGCAGACGTTAAAGATCTCGATCAGTCGATCCACATGCTCAAGAATATGAATACCAGCCTCGAAGCGGAAAGGATTTATCCTCAGCAAGGTGCCGTACGCAGGATTTGTACCGAATACCTGAACGTCCGGGTGGTGTCCAAAGACATGTTTATACTCACCTTTGGCTGGTTCAATGACCAGAAAGGGGATATTTTCTGCATCGATCTGATGAAGCATCTCGTAGAGCGTGTTGCTTTTCCCGGCACCGGTTGAACCGCTGACGAACACGTGACTCGCCAATTGGTCCATGTCAAGCGAGATGTTCTGGGGCAAATTTTCCCAGAGATGGCGGATGTTGCCGAGCTCAATTCTGCGCTGGATTTTTTCGGGCCCGGACTTTCCATCCATCCGCAATACCTTGCGACCAAATGCCTGCGTGGATACTACGGCCACGGTAGAAGTCGAGCGACGTGGTAGGCTGAGCTGAATCGACAACTCCATACTAGAGACCAGTGTCGCTGGCGTCAGATGTGTAATTGGCAGATGTGGCGAGAACTGCGGCCGCAGGGCAGGATGACTCAGTGTTGAAAGCCAATCGATCACAGCTGACTTGCGGACAGAGTTCCACGTGGTCAGTGCAAAATCTTCGTGACTGGAATTGTTGCCGCGGATCAGACCAAGATACAGACTGGCCAATGTTTCGGACGACGCCACGCTATCCCCGATGAAATAAGCGGCGCTCTGCCACCCACCATAGGTCTGGGCTTCATCGATGCGTTTCAGGTGATGGTCGATCCGCGTCAGGAGTTGTTCAATACCTTTGTCCTGGATCTCCAATGAGTATTGCTTTGTGCTGCCACTGGTGCGATTAATAGAGTGTGTATCCGTATCGCTGCGGGTACGCGTAGTCGAAGAGGTGCTGGAGCGGGCAGTACCCTGGGTATGACTGGTGCTCTCACTGCTGCCTTCAGAGCGGGATTCGCTCGTCCCCGTAGTCTTCTGTTCATTGAGCAAGCCTGACATGGCTGAGCCGACCTGGCTCCCGACCATTGCACCTACGGGACCGCCTAACAACGTGCCGGCAACTGCACCGACCAATGGCGCCAGCGCGGCAGCCTTTGCCACACCTGTTTGCGCACTCAGAGAATCGGATGTTCCATGCGTTTGTGTCCGGGATGTACCGGTGGTCTGTGTCTGTCCCTGGCTTTCAGTGAGCGCAAGACTTTCGCCCAGAGAAGTACTCAAGCTTTGGCTGATGCTCATGCCAACGCTGTCGCTTTCTTGCTCTCCCAGGGAGATAGACATCTTTTGCAACGGCGAAAGTTGCGTGGCGACGCGTTCATAACCGCTGCGGATTTGCTCCAGGCTCCGGGGAGACATGGATTCGGCCAAAATCAGTGCCTGATAAACGCGTCGTTCTGCAGCATCGATGAAGCGCTCCAGACCTTGCATGAAGTGCTCTCGATTGTCGGTGGAGAGTGCCGGCACACCAGTGACGGCCGTCACGCTTGCCGATGTGTTGGTCTTCTCCTTGAGCAGTCGCTCGAAGATGGCATCAGTCTGTTGTGCATCAAGCGGCTGCAGTGCGCTACCGGAGAAATGCCCTTTGAATGCCTCGCGCAGCAACTCACCGGAGTTGTGGCCCAGCATCTGCCCGGATTGGCCGCGTGTACCGATATAAAGATCTGTTTCTACACCATCGCAGATCAGGTACAGGAAGACGGTATAACCTGCCGCCCCCAAGGCGGTATAAACGGCCGTCGTACTTTCCAGCACAGACTGCTTATTGTCCTGGACGATGCGTTCTACACGAAATACCCGTAAGTCGCCAGCACGGTTGAATGGCTGCGCGCCCTTTTCCAACGGCTGCACCTGGTAGCGTTCCATTTCCCCCAGGTAGCTGCGGTTGATCAAGGCCCGCCCGGCCTCCAAAGTCAGTGCCGTACTCTTCAGCGTCTCCTGCAACGTGCTGCTCTTTCCGCTCATTCTTGCCTACCTCCCGATTGTCAACAAGACGATCGCCAGTGCTGCAATGGCGCCTCCGATGAGCAAGGCGGTGCGCATCAGCGAAGAGATACCAGATTCAGATTCAGATTCAGAGGGCCTCGCAGACGCAGCACCCGATTTCGGTTTGGCTCGTGATGAGCTGCCCGATGCCTTTGCTGGTACTGCAACCACAGGAGCGGAAACCGGCTTCTGAATCGATACCTTAAGCTGAGGATGAAAGAATTCGCGAACGGCAACCAGATGCAGGAAACGCTCCTCAGAAAAATTAGCGTTCAGGTAGACGATCTGGGTATTGTAGTAATCAGCGTTCCATTGCGCGCTGTCCTGGTCGATGGCGCGGGCAAAATCGTATTCACGATACGGTTCGAATATGGACGGCAGTTGGGCTTTCGCCCAACTGGCTGCCTTGCGGAGTTCTGCACTATCGAGATGCTGATAATCAAGCTCCAGGCGCAACGCAGTTTGTGCCGCATGCAGATGATCATCTCTCACCGCGTTGCGAAGACTCTCAAATGGTTCGTAGACTGATTGTTCCATGGCTGTATCTGTTCCTTCATTGGACTTGGATGGAGATGACAAAAAGCCTTTATGCCCCTGTTGTTCGAAATAACGGCGAACCTGGATCAGATGATCGAGGCGGTTACGCGTAAATCGTCCTTTTGCCAGCTTCCGTTGCACGGAGAAATAGCGCTCGTCCCAGTTGAGTTTGTCTTGTTCGAACAGGGTCTCCGTATCAACATCATCCTGATCAAACACGCGCGGATGCCGGGCGGAAAGCTCGTTCAGCATTTCACGCAACAGAGCCCCTCCGAAGAAAATCCATCCGCTTCTTTTGCTTTCGCCCACTTACTCAGCTGCGCCAGAAAATTCAAGGCATCGAGCTGCGGTGATTTGGAATATCGACTACTTGATTCAGCCATGACCTGCAGCTGCACTTCGTACGAACGTGGATATTGAGCCCGCTCGATGGGCGATAAACTTTTATAGTGGTCAAGCAGCTCTCGTCCTACGCCCTGAGCATTTGAATTTCCGGTTCGATGGAAGGACTCCATCGACTTCGAGTCAATTTGCTTTCGCCATGCAGACTCCTGGTTTGACGCCTCGCTCCATGCAGCTGCGCGTTCATTCACTGTAAATGGACCACCTTCGTCGTAAGCGATTAACGCCAACTGCTCTCTCGGCATGCCGGCAAAAGGGTTCGCGGCCTTATTGTGGAGGAAATCAGTTGCCTGTTTCGCTCGCGCGCGCGCCGCAGGGTCATCTGTCCCTGGCACTTCCGCATCGTTGCGAGCCTGGTTCGACTGATAGGTCGAACCAACAATTCTGTCGACGCTGGTCTGGGCTGCAGAGGCCAATTCATTCCAACCCAGCTTTGCATCCCGTGCTGCCGCTCTGCTTGCAGCATCACTTATCTGCTGCGCCAGCGTAGAAACCGTCGCCGTTGTGCCGGCCGGCGAATCAAGGGCCTGTGTGTAAAACGCCTTCAGAGAGACAGTCGTCACAGACACGTCAGACGCTGCTGCGGAAGTGGATGTTGTGTATTTTGAAATTTCCGTCACAGCTTCTCTCCTTACACTTGTAAAGAATATTTACGGACGACTTTCTCAACACTTGAGAACATGATTGAATATCGACCTGGATGCGTTCAAAGTCTGCTCCTCCCGCACAATCTGAAATTTGCCCCCTGACCTCCGCCCGTTCGAAAACCGGCCGCTTTCCGGACGTTCTGGCATATGATCACTTTTCCGCGCGCTTACAGCTTGGGATGCCCACATCCTATTCATCAATCAGTGTATGAAAAGGGTTCGAAAATGGCCGTTGGCCTTCTGAATCTGAGCCATCCACAGCGCATAAAAAAAGCCCTCAGGCCTTGCGGCCGAGGGCTAAATCCAATCCCAGGGGAAGAATCAGAGGAGACGATTGAAAGATAATGCGGCGCATCAATCTGCTCAAGCGCAATTTCAATCGCTTACATTTCTCCGCCTTAAGCAGCTGCCGTGCGTGCTGCCGTTTCCGTATCCCATTGCGTCGCGGACGCCTGGTGTATTCTTTCTCTTCGCAAACAAGATAAGGGGAAAGCAATGATAAACGTAGTCGAAGCAGCCATGAAACTCGAAGGAGAAGACGTCGAGTGGCTCATCATCTTTTCTTCTGATCAAAAGCTCGTCGGCCCAGTTAAGCATATCCAGGATGACATTTATCGGATTACCAACGGCAGGAACGAATACTATTTTGATGCCGCGCAGGTGCTCTATATGACGCAACGCCGGACATGAAATGGATTTCTCCCATTCAGCTTCGGAGGCTATCAGACGATATGATGCGGGCTCAACTAAGCCAACGAGGAGAATAGCGTGAATGACACAAGCAGTCCAAGCATCGAAGAATTTCAGCAGCTCCAAAAAACCGTGAACTCGCTGGTAGACAACAATGCTGCGACAGCAGCCTCCGATCTCGCACTTCTCATTTCGATCATCGGCCACTTATCAACGAGTACAGCGAATCCGAGTCATTCGATTCAATCGATCGGCATGCAGGCGGCAGACTTTCTGGCGCCAGTCCTTCAAAGCGAAAAATTTCCGGCGGAATTCAAAGCACTGATGAAATCCCGCATTGATGCCATCATCGGCAAAGCGCTAGAGACCTATGCCACACAAGAAAAAAGCGTCGACCGGTAAACATTCAAGGCCTAGGGTCTGCATGAACGGCGCCTGAAGATTTGCTCAAGCATGGCGAGATCATTTGCCATGTCTGGTGCCAGGCAAGACTCGGCCATCCTCATATATGGACGTTCCTCTGCTTGGGGAATGTCTGCATATTTTCTAGCCCTGGTCGAATCCATATTGTTCGATGGCACTGACGCGCACGTCGCATTGGCCACTACGAAAGATTCATAGTCTTGCCGCCCGTCGCATGCTTGCTCATGTTGTCAAAAAACCATACGTCATCTCGAATAAATTTGATGCAGTGCCGCGTATACGAATATCATTAATGAAAATTATTCTCATTATCAATAAAAAGAAACTTCATTACTATGGTCTCTTCTCGCACTCGCGCCAAGCTTGCAGGTCTGGCTGCCTTGGCTCCCTCCATTCTTTTCGCCCAGACGCCGTCCGCAGCTTCTGCTGATTCAGCGACCACAGCCTCCGAAGCGAATCAACTTCCTACGATTGACGTTGTCTCCGAGAGCGGCCCTGACACCGGTTTCAATGCAAGCAAGCCGCAGGTCAACAAGTCCTCTACATCTCTGGCGCAGACTCCGCAGACCATCTCAGTTGTTCCACGCTCAGTACTCGATAGCCAGCAGGCGGTGTCATTGTCTGATGCGCTTGAGAATGTGCCGGGCGTCGTCTCTAACCAATATGGCCGCCGCGGCTGGGATGACCTCATTATTCGCGGTCAGGTTGCTTCGGATTCGCTGTATCTGGATGGATTGCGCACCGCGGCATCTAACCGCGTTGCCGAGCAGCTGTTCGGCCTGGAGCAAGTTGAAGTTCTTAAAGGACCGGCTTCGCTGCTGTATGGCCTGGTGTTGCCGGGCGGCCTGGTCAACATGGTCAGCAAGCGACCGCAGGGCTACGATTTTGCCAATGTGGATGTCACCGTCGGCAGTCATGATTTTTATCAGACCACGGTCGATCTGAATAAAGCGCTGTCGGAAAACGGCAAGCAAGCCTTCCGCATCAACGGCCTGATTTCGAACTCGAACGACGCCACCGATTATGTGTGGTTCAAGAACCGCTACATCGCACCATCGCTGTCGCTGGATCTTGGCGCAAACACAGACTTCACCATCCTCACCAGCTTCCAGGAGCGCGGCTACATCCGTCAGCAGGGTCTGCCGCTGTCTGGTTCGATCAACAGCAATGTCAACGGCAGTTTGCCCCGTAGCCGCTTTATCGGTGAACCTGCCGCCAAACCGTATAACGCGACCGAAACACGTCTGGGCTATTCGCTGACACACCGTTTTGAAGATGGCTGGACGCTGCATAACAACCTGCGCTTCCAACAATTCACCATGAGCGGCCAGCTGGTCGCCAACAATGTGCTCAATGCCACCAGCCGCAGTCTCACTCGTACCGGTACGGATCAGACCTACAACGGACAAACCTTCACCATGGATACCAACCTGCAGCGTAAATTCAACACTGCGTTTGGCAAGCATGAAATCACCTTCGGTACCGACTATCTGAATACGCGCGAAGATGTGCGCTCATTCACTTGTACGGTGGCGGCTCTCAATGTCTACAGTCCGGTCTACGGTGCACGCCTGGTTTGTCCCGCCACACCAACGACCAACACCGCCACGACGGTGCGCGATCTGGGTATTTACGCACGTGACCAGATTCAATTCGGTGATCGCTGGCAACTGGTAACCGGCCTGCGCCGTGACAATGCATCCACCTATTCGACCAACAATCGCACTGCAACCCATACAGATAATCCGGCCACAGCCACCACCGGTTCTGCGGCATTGATGTATGAAGTCCTGCGCGGCGTGCGCCCTTACGTCAGTTACGCCACATCCTTCTATCCAAACAGCGGCACTGACATCAATGGCGGCACCTTCAAACCGGAAACGGGCAAGCAGTGGGAAGCCGGCGTCAAGGTGGAAATGGATGAAGGTCGCACCAACCTGAACCTGGCCGTTTTTGACCTGCGTCGCCGCAATGTGCTGGTCAGCGACACAGCCAACACCGGTTTCAGCGTGGCGGTCGGCGAGCAGCGTTCACGCGGCGCAGAAGTCGGCATCACATCAGACTTCAGGAATGGTCTCAGTCTGATGGCGGGTTATGCCTACACTGCCGCCACTGTGACCGATGACGGCGGCCAGACCGTGACCACCGTAGGTCAATGGCTGGATAACGTACCGCGCCACAGCTTCAACACCAGTGCCCGTTATCGCTTCAAGGGCGCACTGAACGGATGGGAGGCGAATGGTGGCGTGCACGGTCAAGGCATGCAGCACACCAACGGCTATACCTTGCCAGGCTATGTGCTTGCTGACCTGGGCGTCGCCTACAATGCCGCGCACTGGCGCGCTGCGTTGAACGTGAAGAACATCTTTAACACCGAGTATTACGCAGGTGGTCTGGCACGAGCAGTTGCCCTGGGCGATGACCGCACCATCTTGCTGACCCTGGGTTATCGATACTAAGTGCTCAAATCCCGTGCTGCAGGGATGCCTGAACAAAAAACGCCCGATATCACTATCGGGCGTTTTTCTTGAAGCGGCGCAATTGCAGACGTCCAGTTTAAAACTCGCCTGACCGCACCGTAACGATCACATATGCATAAGCTGCCTGGCAGCTGACAATTAGTTCACGTAAAGCAGTCATTCAATTTTGATGCAGCATGCATCTGCCTGGCAAAGTTCATCTTCCGTCGCTTGAAAAGAATTACTCAAAAAAGCTTTCACAAGAAAACTTTGAAATGTAAAACTGGTCATCTGGTTTGACCAGTTGTTGACACGCATTGAATTCAATTTGTATGATGACCTAATCACTTACGCCTTGAATTTGCAAAACAGTTACGTCCTTGACAAGCTTATTGCAATGCGCAACGGCAGGTGAACAAAGCAATCAACAAGACAACCAACAACAACTGTCATAGAACAGAAAAACAGGAGACAAGCATGACCAAGCCGTCCATGCGCGCGCTGACTTTGGCCGCGTTCGCCAGCACTTTTGCTGTTGCTGCAATTTCTCCATTAAGCGCCTCCGCTCAATCCGCGACGGGCGATACCTCGTCCAAGAAGATTGCGCTGTCCAACAATTACGCTGCCAATGCCTGGCGCCAGTCCATGCTGAAAAGCTGGGAGACTACGGCCAACGATGCGGTCAAACGCAAGCTGATCGGCAGCGCGCCCGCCTTCACTACGTCTGAAAACCAGGCCACCGAACAGGCGCAGCAAATCCAGAATCTGATCCTGCAGGGTTACAACGCCATCGTGGTCGATGCAGCTTCGCCCTCAGCGCTGAACGGTACGATCAAGAAGGCCTGCGGCGCCGGCGTGGTGGTGGTGTCGTACGACGGCATCGTGACCGAGCCTTGCGCATATCGCGTGACCTTCAACTTCCGCAAGATGGGTGAAGCGCAGATCGATTATCTGGCCGAGCGTCTCGGCGGCAAGGGTAATCTGCTGGAGATTCGCGGCCTGGCCGGCGTTTCGGTCGACGGTGAAATTCACGCCGGCATCCTGGATGGCCTGAAGAAGCACCCGGGCCTCAAGGTGGTCGGCTCGGTCAATGGCGACTGGGCCCAGACCGTGGCGCAAAAGGCGGTCTCCGGCATTCTACCGACGCTGCCCAAGATCGACGGGGTGGTCACGCAAGGCGGCGACGGCTTCGGTGCGGCACAGGCCTTCAAGGCGGCCAATCGCCCTCTGCCCATCATCATTCTGGGCAATCGCGAAGACGAACTGCAATGGTGGAAGACACAGATCGGCACCGGTTACAAGACCTATTCCGCCTCCAATCCTCCGGGTGCAGTGACGGTGGCTTTCTGGGTTGCGCAACAGGTGCTCGCCGGTAAAAAAATCCCCAAGGACATCGATATCGTGGCGCCGATTCTGACGCTGGATGAAAAACAATTGCCGGGCGCGCTTGCCAAGACGCCACAAGGCGGTGTTGCCGATATCACGTTCTCGCAAGAAGAGACCCTGCGTTTGCTCGACGGCAAAAAGTAAGCAGGCAAGGCTGATGCACAGCCGGTGAACCCAGGTGGGCCGGCTTGCGAAGCGAAGCTGCCGCGGACGTCATCCGCTTGCGGCGCTTCGCGGCAAGCGGCGGATGCATGCGGATTTCAGTCCTGAAAAACATGCTTTGCAATCGACAGGATCGCAAGCGCATTTCATTTTTCATCGTCAGCAAGACACATTCCGCACTGTTCGCTTCCCGGCGCTCTACCCCGCTTGCACGCCGCCGATTGCAAAGAATCCCACTCCTCCAACGGACAGGTGCACTATCGTGAATGCCTTATGCAGTCTGCAACAGATCAGCAAATCCTTCGGCCCGGTCAAGGCGCTGCAGAACGTCAGCCTGAATATCGGGCATGGCCAATGCTGGGGCCTGGTCGGGCATAACGGCGCCGGCAAGTCGACGCTGATGAATGTGCTGGCCGGCGTCTTTTCTTCGGATAGCGGGCAGCTCGCCATCGAAGGCCAGGCGCTCTCTTCCTACTCGGGCCAGGTCGCGTATCAGCAAGGCATACGCTGCGTGTTTCAGGAGCTTTCGCTGTGCCTCAATCTGAGTGTGGCGGAAAACCTGTGCGTGTTTCATCCGGCGCTGAAAGGCTGGGGCTGGCGCAATCGCGCACGCGCCCTGATCCGCGCGCAACTCGATGAGATCTTCACAGGCCATGGCATTTCTCCGGATCAGAATGTCGGCGAACTGACGCTCACGCAAAGACAGATGGTGGAAATCGCCTGCGCCTTCACCGTAGTGGATAAGCCGGTGCGCCTGCTGATTCTGGACGAGCCGACTTCCAGCCTGGACGCGCAGACCGCCAAACAACTGACCGCCTATATCGGCAAACGTCTGCAAGGCGGACTCAGCGTAGTGTTCATCTCGCACATGCTGGGTGAAATTTTCGACTGCTGCAATCAGATCGCCGTGATGCGCGACGGCCAGATGGTGTTGCAGCAAGCTGCTGCCGAATTGAATCGTGAAGCGCTGGTGCAGGCCATGGGGCATGCCGATCATGAAAAAGTACAGTCGGCGGCCGAGCAGCAGAGTCGTGCGGAAAGCGCCGCCGAGGTTCGCGACGCGGATGACATATCCGCGCATCCAATACTGCTGGAACTGAGCATGCCGCAGGGTTCGCCGGTCAAGTCCATGCGGGTGTCCACGGGTTGCGTGGTCGGGCTGTCCGGCCTCGCCGGTCAGGGCCAGACCGAGGTGCTGGTGAATCTGTTTGCGCAATATCAGCAGCGCTTGCGGATTGCTTTCGTGGCGGGTGACCGTGCGCGCGACGGCAATTTCCCGCTGTGGTCGATTGCCGAGAATCTGTCGCTGCGCAGTCTCTCGGCGCTGGCAAGAATGGGCCTGATTGATCGCGCAGGCGAAAAGCGCCTGACCGCTGAATGGCATGAGCGCATCGCCATCCGTACTCCGGACATGAACAACAACATGCTCTCGCTTTCGGGCGGTAATCAGCAAAAGGTCCTGTTTGCGCGCGCCTTGTCTTCCGATGCCGATCTGATCCTGATGGACGACCCCATGCGCGGGGTCGATTTCAACACCAAGGTCGACATGTATCGCCTGATCCGCGCCGAGGCGGCCAAGGGGCGCAGTTTCATCTGGTACACCACCGAGAACGATGAGCTGTCCTATTGCGACCGCACCTACGTGTTCTATCAGAACCGCATCACGCTGCAACTGGCGCGGCATGAGCTTTCGGAAGAAAAAATCATTGCCGCCTCCTTCGGCGCGACGTCGGCGCGGGCGGAAAGCAAAGGCCCCTTCGCAACCGGCGGCAACAAGGCAGGAGCAACAGCATGATGATGCGACTTTCACGCGGCGAACTGCAGACGACTCTGCTGCCGGTGTTTTCTCTGGCGGCGGTGCTGCTGCCGATTTTCTGGATCAATCCCAATACGCTCAGCTATTTCGGTCTCGGTCTGCTGCTCAATCTGGCAGTGCCGATGATTCTGGCGACGCTGGCGCAGTTGTGCGTGATCACGGTCAACGATCTCGATCTGTCGATCGGCGCCTTCGTCAGTCTGATCGCCTGCATCGCGGTCAGCTGGCTGCCTGAGCAACCGCTGCTGGCGATCGCGGCGATGGCGGGCTGCGTGCTGATCTATGCCGCCATCGGCGTGCTGATCGAGATGTTCAGCCTGCCCTCGATTGTGGTGACGCTGGGTCTGTCTTTCGTGTGGAGCGGCTGGGCGCTGATCCTGATGCCGACGCCCGGGGGCACCACACCGCAATGGCTGCAGGATGCCATGAACGCCGCAGTACCTCTGATCCCCACGCCTATCGTCTACAGTGCCGTCATCGCGCTGGTCGCGCACTGGTATCTGATGCGCTCCTCGCGCGGCGTGCGGCTGCGCGGCGCCGGCGGCAATCCCAAGGCGGTGCTGCGCAGCGGCGGCTCCATGCTGCGCGCCAAGGCCGCCATGTATGCGCTGGCCGCACTGCTCGGCATCTTGTCGGCGCTGACGCTGGTGGGGCTGACCACTTCCGCCGACGCCAACATCGCACAGCGTTACACGCTGGTATCGATTGCGGCGGTGATTCTTGGCGGCGGCAATTTCGTCGGCGGCAAGGTGTCGCCGGTAGGCGCCGTGCTGGGCGCCATCACGCTCGGCATCGCAGCCTCATTTCTATCCTTCCTCAGCATCCAGCCGAAATGGCAGATCGGGCTGCAGGGAGCGATCCTGATCATCGTATTGTCACTGCGCGCACTGCTGGCGCGCAAAGGAGCATGAACATGCGCACCCAGCTCTCTCAACGTCCCTGGATCTGGTCGTTTCTCGGCGCCGTGCTGGTGTGGCTGAGCACGGTCGGCGTGGCCGGCATCGATGCCTCCGCCAACATCGCGCTGTCGGCGCTGTCGTTCGGCGCCTTCATGGTGCTGGTCGGGCTGGGTCAGATGCTGGTGGTGACCTGTGGCCCCGGCAATATCGATCTGTCGATTCCCTCCACGATCGCGCTGGCGGGCGCGGTTTCCATGCGCCTGATGGGTGCCGACGACGGCTTGCTGCTGGCCGGCGTGGCGGCAGCCTTCGGTGTCGGCGCCGCGGTCGGCCTAGTCAACTATCTGCTGATCCGCGCGCTCAGCATTCCGCCGATCATTGCCACCTTGTCGTCCAGCTTCATTTTGCAATCGCTGGCGATTCATTACGGACGCGGCGTCAAGATCGAACCGCCGCGCGTGATCGCCGATTTCGCTACCGGCTGGCTGGTGCAGATTCCGCAAGTGGCCTGGCTGGCGCTGGTGGTGACGCTGGCGCTGTCCTGGCTGCTGGCGCGCACGCTGTTCGGACGCCATCTGTCGGCGGTCGGCCAGAATACGCGCGCCGCCTGGCTGGCCGGCGTCAAGGTCGAGCGCATCCGCTGCCTGTGCTACATCGCCAGCGGTCTGTTCGCGGCGCTGGCGGCGCTGCTGATCGCCGGTTTCAGCGGCGGCGCTTCGCTCGACATGGGCAATGAATATCTGCTGATGTCCGTGGCCGTGGTGGTCATCGGCGGCACCAGCGTCACCGGCGGCAAGGCCAGCGTGGCCGGCATCTGGGGCGCTTCGCTGCTGCTGTATTTCACCAATACCCTGCTCAACGTGATAGGCCTGAGCGCAGGCGGCCGCGCAGTACTCTCGGGCCTGATCATCATTCTGGTGATCGTGCTGTCGGGCCAAAGGCGCGCTTATCGCTGACGGCAACATCATCAAACAACCGCTTAAAAATCCAGGAGGAGACAAGCATGACCATGCCGGACACCCCTTTCGAATTCCATGATCCGCGCTTTCGCCGCATGGTGGTCGCCACCACTACCATCGAACGCCTGTATCAGGGCTGCCTGTGGGCCGAAGGACCGGTCTATCTGCCCGCGACTGACGAACTGATCTGGAGCGATATTCCCAACAACCGCATGATGCGCTGGGCGCCTGAAATCGGCGGCGGCGTGTTCCGGCGCGCTTCCGACTTCACCAACGGCAATACCCTGGATCGCGAAGGCCGCATCGTCAGTTGCCAGCATGGCGGACGCCAGGTGGTGCGCACCGAAGCCGACGGCAGCATCACCGTGCTGGCTTCGCACTGGCAAGGCAAGCGCCTCAATTCGCCGAACGACGTAGTCGTCAAATCGGATGGTTCGATCTGGTTCACCGATCCTGACTACGGCATCAACAGCGACTACGAAGGCTACAAGGCCGAGAGTGAAATCGGCGCCTGCAACGTCTATCGCCTCGACCCGGCGACGCAGGAACTGAGCATCGTCGCCAGCGATTTCGAACGTCCCAACGGGCTTGCCTTCTCAGCCGATGAAAGCAAACTGTACATCGCCGACACCGGACTCACGCACCGTGCCGGCGGCCCGCACCACATCCGCGTATGCGATGTGATCGACGGCAAGCGTCTGGGCGAAGGCAAGCTGCTGGCAGAGATCAACCCGGGTCTGGCCGACGGTTTCCGTCTCGACAGCAACGGCAACATCTGGACCAGCGCCGGCGACGGCGTGCATTGTCTGTCGCCCGAGGGCGAATTGCTGGGCAAGATCCGGATTCCGGAAGTGGTCTCCAATGTGGTCTTCGGCGGTCCGCGCAACAATCGCCTGTTCATCACGGCGACGACTTCGGTGTATGCGGTGTATGTGGCGGTGAACGGCGCGCAGCGGCCCAGAAACTGATTGTCTTGCGGCGCCTTGCCTGAGCCGCCTTCGCAGGACTAGCTGCGCGCTGATCCTGGCCCATTGCTGCCGCATTCTTCTTTTCCCGTTTTGCTGTCATGATTCAGCTTTCAACGGATCGCGTACATTCCCGTGCGCGATCCCCGGAGCATGCGATGCAATTCGCTTCTCAGCTGAATCACTCCATAGACATGACAGACTATTTTGACATCTCCTGCCGCCTGCTGGTGGCGATGCTGATCGGCGCCGTCATCGGCATCGACCGCAATCTGCGCGGCAAACCGACCGGCATGAAAACGCTGGGTCTGGTGTCGCTGGGTGCCGCACTGGCGACCATGGCCAGCATGAACTTTGCGCTCAACGATGGTGAATTCAGCCACGAAGCGGTCAGTCGCGCGATTCAGGGAGTGATCACCGGCATCGGCTTCCTCGGCGCAGGAGTGATCATCCACGACCGCACCAGCGAACGCGTGCGCGGCCTCACCACCGCCGCCTCGATCTGGGTCACCGCCGCCATCGGCATCGTGTGCGGCGCCGGCTGGTGGAAGATCGCGCTGATCGCCACCGCGCTGGTGCTGATCCTGTTCATTGCCGGCCGTCCCCTGGAACGCTATCTGCACAAGCGCTGGATGCGCAAGAGCGATCATGAGCGAGCCACGATCAATCTGCATGAAGACTGAATACCGCTGCAAGCGAACTCAATGAAAATGAAGACTCGCCAGCATCTCATTGAAATCCAGATGGGAGGCGGCGAGACTATAGCGCTCCGTACAGAAGTCATGATTGCGAACCGCTTTCGCTTGCAAGGTCGCCAGATCCAGATTTTTCGTCAGCAGCTGGTAGATCTGATCGACGTAGCTATCCGATGGCCAATCTGAAAAGGGAATGCAATTATCTGCAATCCAGCCACCGCTCTGATTGCGATACACCTGATCGCGAACCCCTTTAATTTGCATGACGCTATCAGCGACAGGCATTACATATTCCTCATATCCCAGCGCGTCGGTCACAATAGGAACGCATCCATGCGACATTGCGTTGAGCAAACTATAGGAATGCAAGCATGCCGACGGCAGCGCAAAAATATGATGATTCAAATAGAGTTCGGTCATCTCAGCATCTGAAACCCGCTCACGAAGCCAACTGACTCCTTCGAATTCTTCCAGAGAAAAGCATATTCCGAGATTCTTTGGCAATGACGACAAGATCGTCAATTCGACATGTTTGTTCTCTTGGCGAATTCTGTGAAAAGCCTTCAGTAAATTATGCCCCCCTCTTATATAAAACGAACCGGCATCATTGTGATGTGAGTTCGTGAAAAGGATGCGGATTTTGCCTTGCCTGGAAAATTTTGGAAGAATCTGAGACTGCGATCGGGATTCAATACCAAGCCGTACAAGTCTCAATTTTGCGGCTATTTTCGGGCTGTCGAAAACGTTTGCTGCGATTTGCAAACTGGATTTCATGTGCGTGAAGATCGCACGACACTGATCCGATTCGAAGGCCGCTTTGACTTTCTTGAAATACTCGGTTTCGCGAAGATTCACGTCGGCAATTTTGCCGGTAAAGAAGAAAGGATGAAAAAGCGAAGGAAAACTTTCGAAGTGAAAGATCCAAGGCTTTGTTCCGTGATAAAGCGGCGTCGTGTGCAAAAACAGCGTGTCGAAATCCGCTCCTCGTGCATCGATCGCGCATTGATCCATCGCATTCGACCACGCCAGGTAATCTTGTTTTTGCTTCTGCGGAAGAGACGCCGTAGCCTGTTCGCGTGACTGCAAAATACTGTGCAGATGCCGCTCGGCACCTGCTGCAAACGAAATTTCGACGGGTGTAACGCCTGAATTTCTATCGATGAACGAAGCGACCAGTGGATGATAACCGTTCAAATTCTTGAAAAACTGCAGCCGCCAGGGAATTCCCAGCGTATGGCTGGTGTGGCTCATGGAAAATATTTTCGCTTTTATTTTTTGGCAATGAGAGCTCGATATAAGTTGATTTGGCTCCCTCCTCACTGCATTCGCGGCACTTTGGCGCAGCACAACGAACCGTTGAAGTGTTCCGTATATCATTCAGTAATACAAGACCGATTCGCGCCGGTGACAAAAAATTTTAATTTATGTGCTGTCGCAGCAACGTGACTACCGATACTCGGATTGCGTACGTTGAACGCCACATCAAAATAAATAGATGCTCATGAGAAACACCTCCTGCCAATGAAGACGTTCTTGCTTTATCTCGCGACCGCACTCGCCGAAATCGTCGGCTGCTACCTGCCCTATCTCTGGCTCAGAGAAGGCAGATCGATCTGGCTGCTGATCCCGGCGGCACTGAGTCTGGCTTTGTTCGCATGGCTGCTGACGCTGCACGATGCGCCATCCGGTCGCGTCTATGCCGCTTACGGCGGCGTTTATATTGCAGCGGCGATGTGCTGGCTATGGCTGATGGATGGCGTACGACCGAGCGGCTGGGACATGGCCGGTGTGGGCGTGGCGCTGCTCGGCATGGGCCTCATTGCATTTCAGCCGCGCTGAAGCGCGATCTCAAATACGGCCTGTAAATCAGACCTGACCCGCTTCCCTGTTCCGCTCATCTGATCAACCCATTCAACCATACGGCGAGTCACATGCCGCGCCGCTCCCGACCATGAGTACCGCTTCTCTTTCACTGACGCCCGAACAAGCACGCGCCATCTGGCTGCATGCACAACGACTGGATGAAACTGCGCCCTTCGGTGCCGGCGCTGACGCCGTCAAGCTGGCTACCGAACATCTGGGCTATGTGCAGATCGACACCATCCATGTCATCGAGCGCAGCCATCATCACATTCTGTACACGCGCATTCCTGACTATCAGTTAAGCGATCTGGAACAGGCGCAGTCGCAAGACAAGTCGGTGTTCGAATACTGGACGCATGCATTGTCCTATGTGCCGACCTCGGAGTTTCGTCATTTTCTGCCGGCGATGGAACAGCGGCGGCTCAAGCCGCATGCCTCCTTCGCCGGCATTGATGCAGACGACTATCAGGCGCTCTTGCAACGCATCCGCAAGGAAGGCGGCCTGTCGATACGTGATATCGATGACGAAGTGCTGGTCGAAAAGACCCATCCCTGGGGCAGCCGCAAGCCAAGCCGACGCGCCTTGCGCTGGGGCTTCTTCATCGGCGATCTGGTGATCAGCAAGCGCACCGGCATGCTCAAGACTTATGAACTGGCCGGCCGCCATTTCGGCTGGCGGCGCCGGCCGCAGCCGGTCAAGGAGCAACAGTTCGCGCAATATCTGCTGCGGCGCGCCTTGCTGGCGCAAGGCATGGTCAGCCTGGATTCGATCTGCTACGGCAACCTGCAGATCAAGCCACTGGTGAAGGAATTGCTGGCGGCCGCGGTAAAACGCCGGCAGCTGGTGCCCGTGCATATTGAAAGCGCGCCCGGAATTCAGCATTGGGCTGCGGCGGAGACGCTGGAGCTGATCGTGGAGCCGACACCGTCCTCGCGCGTACATATCCTGTCGCCTTTCGATCCGCTGGTGATTCAACGCAAGCGGCTGGAGTTGTTTTTCGGCTATACGCATCGCTTCGAAGCCTACGTCCCGGCCGATAAACGTGTGCTCGGTTACTTTGCCTTGCCGGTGCTGATGGGCGACCGCATCGTCGCCGCGCTTGATCTCAAGATGGACCGGCAGGCAGGCAAACTGCTGATACAGAAATGGAGCTGGAGTGAAAAGAAGTCGGCGCCGCTGAAATCGGCCATCGAACAGGAGCTGCATCGCTTCGAACAATTCCAGAAGCAATCAATGCGCGCCCGGCCGTCTCCCGACACTTGATTTCCACCGGGAAATTATTTTTTTCTCTCCGCAGCGCGGCAGTTTCATTTCATAGCAGCAAGGGCAAAATCTGCAGCTGCTGAGCCCGCGCGCGATGCCCTACCCAAAATCGCACCATGCATTGCACTATTAGTGCGCGAGCTGCACCGCAATACATCACAGCATGACATGTATTTTTGTCATCATCGTTTCCGCGATATCCCCTCTTCCCTCTGAAACCCTTCCCCATCAAGGGATTTGGCGCGCCTGGCACAGGCTTTGCATATGAGGGCTTACGGATCAAAGGCGATCCACCCAATTTTGATGCCGATCTAAAGATGGATCTGCAGCGCACAAGGACAAAGGCGTCCGCTTAAGCCCAGGGAAACCCGGGATGAAGCGGACGCCTTTTTGCATTTTTACAGGGTGAATACACATGAGCAAAGCCAGCAGTATCAACTTGTTTTCGATACGCACGCCACAAATGCGCGCCTTCCATCTGACCTGGATGGCCTTCTTCGTCAGCTTCTTCGCCTGGTTCGCCTGCGCGCCGCTGATGCCGGTGATCAAGGGCGAATTCAATCTCACGCCCGGCCAGATCGCCAACATCAACATCGCTGCGGTGGCGGTGACGATACTGGTGCGCCTGATCATCGGCCCCATGTGCGACCGCTTCGGTCCGCGCAAGGCCTACACCGGCTTGCTGCTGGTCGGCGCGATCCCGGTGATCGGGGTCGCGTTTTCGCAGAGCTATGAGAGTTTCCTGTTTTTCCGTCTGCTGATCGGCGCCGTCGGCGCCAGCTTCGTGATCACCCAATACCACACCTCGGTGATGTTCGCCCCCAACGTGGTCGGCACAGCCAACGCAGCGACCGCCGGCTGGGGCAATGCCGGCGGCGGCGTGGCGCAAGGCCTGATGCCGCTGCTGCTGGCGGCGCTGCTGATGATGGGCGTGAGCCACAGCATGGGCTGGCGCATTGCGCTGCTGGTGCCGGGCCTGCTGATGATCGTGATGGCGGGTCTGTACTGGCGCTATACCCAGGATTGCCCGCAAGGCAATTACGCCGATCTGCGCGCAGCCGGCATCCCCATCGAGAGCGGCAAGAAAGGCGGCTGGGCCAGCTTCCGCGCCGCCGCCGCCAACTATCGCGTATGGATGCTGTTCGTCACCTACGGCGCCTGCTTCGGTGTGGAAATCTTCATCCACAACATCGCCGCCATCTATTACGTGGATCACTTCGGCCTGTCGCTGGAAAGCGCCGGCATCGCCGCTGCCAGCTTCGGCCTGCTGGCGCTGTTTGCCCGTGCACTCGGCGGCTTCATCTCGGACAAAGTTGCATTGCGCGGCGGCCTCAACCGGCGCGCCACGCTGCTGTTCGTCATGATGCTGGGCGAAGGCCTGGGCCTGCTGTGGTTTGCGCATGCCGGCAGCGTCACGCTCGCCGTGATCGCCATGCTGTGCTTTGGCCTGTTCACCCACATGGCCTGCGGCGCGACTTATGCGCTGGTGCCCTTCATCGACCGCAAGGCGCTCGGCGGCGTGGCCGGCATCATCGGCGCCGGCGGCAATGTCGGTGCGGTGCTGGCGGGCTTTCTGATGAAAGGTCTGGGCAACACGCAAGCGACCCTGAGCATGCTCGGCGTGCTCGTCACGATCTCGGCGCTGTGCGCCGTGGCCGTCCGTTTTTCAAGTTCCGACCCGGCGGACGATGCAGTGCTTGCCCAGGCACTCGCAGACAAAGCTGCCGCCTGATTCGCCTTAAGGAGAAGAGAACATGAACATCATCGTCATCGGTCACGGCATGGTCGGCCACAAGTTTCTGGAGTCGCTGGCAGAAAGCGGCGCCGCCAACATCAAGGTCACGGTGCTATGCGAAGAACCGCGCCCGGCCTACGACCGCGTGCATCTGTCCGAATTCTTTGCAGGCAAGTCGGCCGACGATCTGTCGCTGGTTGCGCCCGGCTTTTTCGACGCCGGCAAGAGCAGCATCGATTTCGAACTCAGGCTCAACGCTAAAGCCCAGAGCATCGACGTCATCGGCAAGACCGTGACTGTCAATATCAATGGCATGGTCGAAACGCTGGCGTACGACAAGCTGGTGATGGCCACAGGCTCCTACCCTTTTGTTCCTACCGTCGCCGGCAACCAGCGCAAGGATTGCTTCGTCTATCGCACCATCGAAGATCTGGAAGCCATGCTGGAATGCGGCCAGCGTTCGAAGACCGGCGTAGTCATCGGCGGCGGCCTGCTGGGTCTGGAATGCGCCAAGGCTTTGCGCGACATGAATCTGGAGACCCACGTGGTCGAATTCGCGCCGCGCCTGATGGCGGTGCAGGTGGACGACAGCGGCGGCCGTATTCTGCGTCAGAAGATTCAGGATCTCGGCGTCACCGCCCACACGCAAAAGAACACCCTGGAAATCGTCGACGGAAAAACCGGCACGCACCGCATGAACTTCGAGGACGGCACCCACCTCGACACCGACATGATCGTGTTCTCGGCCGGCATCCGCCCACGCGATGAACTGGCGCGCGAATCCGGCCTGAAGGTCGGCGACCGCGGCGGCATCGTGATCGACGACAGCTGCATCACCTCCGATCCGAACATCTACGCCATCGGCGAATGCGCGCTGTGGAACGGCAAGATTTTCGGCCTGGTGGCGCCGGGCTACGACATGGCGCGCATCGCTGCCAGACACGTGCTGGCGCATCTGGAGGAAGACGCCGCCGGCATTCCGCAATTCAAGGGGGCGGACATGAGCACCAAGTTAAAGCTCATGGGCGTGGACGTTGCCAGCATCGGCGACCCGCATGGCAAGGAAGCCGGAAGCCGTTCGTTTCAGTTCACCGATGAACGCAGGCAAATCTATAAAAAGATTGTGGTATCGGAATCGGGCAAGCATCTGCTGGGCGCGGTGATGGTGGGCGACGCCGCCGAATACGGCACGCTGCTGCAGATGATGCTGAACCGCATCGAACTGCCGGAGTCGCCTGAATTCCTGATCCTGCCGCAGGCCGACGGCAAGGCCAAGGTCGGCCTCGGCGTGGACGCCCTGCCCGACAGCGCGCAAATCTGCTCCTGCAACAATGTCTCCAAGGGTCAGCTGTGCGCAGCGGTGGCGTCCGGCGTCACCGGCATCGGCGAGCTCAAGAGCTGCACCAAGGCCGGCACCGCCTGCGGCGGCTGCGTGCCGCTGGTCACGCAGGTGATGAAGGCCGAGATGAAGAAGCATGGCATGGCCGTCAATAACCATGTCTGCGAACACTTCCCCTACTCGCGCCAGGAAATCTATCATCTGGTGCGCGTGAACAAGATCAAGAGTTTCGGCGAGCTGCTGGCGCAGCATGGCAAGGGTCTGGGCTGCGATATCTGCAAGCCGCTGGCGGCGAATGTTCTGGCGTCGTGCTGGAATGACTTCGTGCTGAAAAAAGAGCATGCCAGCCTGCAGGATTCGAACGACTACTTCCTCGGCAACATCCAGAAGGACGGCACTTACTCGGTGGTGCCGCGCATGGCCGGCGGCGAAGTCACGCCGGACGGCCTGATCGCAGTCGGACAGATCGCCAAGAAATACGGCCTCTACACCAAGATCACCGGCGGCCAGCGCGTCGATCTGTTCGGCGCCCGCGTCGAGCAATTGCCGGACATCTGGGAAGAACTGATCAACGCCGGCTTCGAGACCGGCCACGCCTACGGCAAGTCGCTGCGCACCGTCAAATCCTGCGTCGGCTCGACCTGGTGCCGCTACGGCGTGGGCGACAGCGTCGGCCTGGCAATCGAACTGGAGAATCGCTACAAGGGCCTGCGTTCGCCGCACAAGATCAAGTTCGGCGTCTCCGGCTGCACCCGCGAATGCGCGGAAGCGCAAGGCAAGGATGTCGGCATCATCGCTACCGACAAAGGCTGGAATCTCTACGTTTGCGGCAACGGCGGCATGAAGCCGCGCCATGCCGAACTGATCGCCTCCGATCTCGACAAGGAAACCATGGTGCGCTACATCGACCGTTTCCTGATGTTCTACGTGCGCACCGCCGACCGTCTGCAACGCACCAGCACCTGGCGCGAAACGCTGGAAGGCGGCCTCGATTATCTGAAGAGCGTGGTGATTGACGACAAACTCGGCATTGCCGCCGAACTGGAAAACGACATGCAGCACGTGGTCGATACTTATGAGTGCGAATGGAAGAAGGCCGTGACTGATCCGGAAACGCGCAAGCGCTTCCGCCACTTCGTCAACAGCAAGGAAGCCGACCGCAACGTGAAGTTCGTGGATGAACGCGGGCAGATTCGTCCGGCGACGGTGGCCGAGCGCAAGCTGATCGAAATCCCGGTGGTCGCTGAAGCGATCTGATGAAATGAGCATCAAGGAGGAAGTCATGCACAGCGACCGACAAATCGAACACTGGACTGAAGTCTGTGAAATCGGCGACATCGTGCCGAACACCGGCGTCTGCGCCCTGATCAACGGCGAACAGGTGGCGGTGTTCCGCCTCATCGATAGCGCGCTGCAGGAAACGCGCGTGTTCGCCATCGGCAATTACGATCCCAACTCGGACGCATCGGTGCTGTCGCGCGGTCTGGTGGGCAGCCTCGGCGAGCGCATCGTGGTGGCTTCACCGATCTACAAACATCACTTCGATCTGCAGACCGGCGAATGCCTGGAAGCGCCGGAACATTCGGTCAGCGCCTACCCGGCGCGCATCGCCGACGGCAAGGTCTGGGTGGGCGCATGACGGCGCTGCCGGCATCTGCTGACGCTGCAACGATCAAGAAACCGTCGCTGGTGGTGATCGGCAACGGCATGGCCGGCATGCGCACGGTCGAGGAGTTGCACAAGCTGGCGCCGGATCTGTATGACATCACCGTGTTCGGCGCCGAGCCGCACGGCAATTACAATCGCATCATGCTGTCGCCGGTGCTGGCCGGCGACAAGAGCATGGACGACATCATGCTGCATACACGCGAGTGGTATCAGCAGCATGGCATCACGCTGCATGCCGGCGACCCGGTGGTGAAGATCGACCGCCGCCGCCGCACCGTGCTGTCGCAATCCGGCGTCGAAGTGAGTTACGACCGTCTGCTGCTGGCGACCGGCTCCAGGCCCTTCATCATTCCCGTGCCCGGCCATGAGTTGCCGGGCGTGATCGCCTTCCGTGACATCCAGGACGTCAACGCCATGCTCGATGCAGCGCGCAATCATCGTCATGCGGTGGTGATCGGCGGTGGTCTGCTCGGGCTGGAAGCGGCCAATGGACTGATGCGCCAGGGCATGGACGTGACCGTGGTGCATGTCAGCGATACGCTGATGAATCAGCAGTTGGACAAACCGGCCGCTGCGCTGCTCAGGAAGGCGCTGGAAACCAAGGGCCTGCGCTTTTTGCTGAGCGCCCATACCGCCGAGATCGTCGGTCCGGATCGCGTCACGGCGGTGCGCTTCAAGGATGGCAGCGAGATCCCGGCCGACCTCGTGGTGATGACTGCCGGCGTGCGCCCCAACATCGTGCTGGCCCGGGATGCCGGCCTGCATTGCGAGCGCGCCATCGTGGTCGACGACACGCTGCAGACTTACGACCCGCGCATCTACGCCGTCGGTGAATGCGTGCAGCATCGCCAGGCCACCTTCGGTCTGGTGGCGCCGATCTGGGATCAGGCACGGGTCTGCGGCGCCCATCTGGCCGGCGCCGGCCATCGCCGCTACGTGCAGCAAGCCACCGCCACCAAGCTCAAGGTGACCGGCGTCGATCTCTATTCGGCCGGCGATTTCATCGGCGCCGAGGATACCGAAGATCTGGTTTTGCGCGATCCGCGCCGCGGCATCTACAAGCGGCTGGTGCTCAAGGGCGGCCGGCTGGTCGGCGCGGTGCTGTACGGCGACGTCAAGGACGGCCCCTGGTATTTCGATCTGATCCAGAACGGTTCGGACATTTCTGCGATGCGCCATCAATTGCTGTTCGGGCAGGCTTTATGCGTGCAGGCAGCTTGATGTACATGAAGCTGCACACCCGACATGAACGATACTGAACGGACTTCATCGTGAATCTCTCCCTCACTCCGATTGCCAATCTGGTCACGCAGACCACCTGCCCGTATTGCGGTGTCGGCTGCGGCGTCAAGGCCAGCCTGAAAGCCGACGGCGGCATCGCCATCGCCGGGGATGAGAACCATGCCGCCAACCAGGGCCGGCTGTGCGTGAAAGGCTCGGCGCTGGGAGAAACCGTGGCGCTGGACGGCCGCCTGCTGCATCCGAAAATGCGCGACGCCGACGGCGCAATGCAGCGCGTGAGCTGGGATGCCGCGCTCGACAAGGTCGCCGGCGGCCTGAGCGACATCATCGCCAGACATGGCGCCGATGCGGTGGCCTTGTATGTCTCCGGCCAGTTGCTGACCGAAGACTATTACATCGCCAACAAGCTGCTCAAGGGCTACATCGGCAGCGCCAATATCGATACCAATTCACGCTTGTGCATGTCGTCGGCGGTGGCCGGCCACAAGCGCGCCTTTGGTGAAGATCTGGTACCGGTCTGCTACGAGGATCTGGAGCTGGCCGACATGGTGGTGCTGGTCGGCTCCAACACCGCGTGGTGCCATCCTATTCTGTTCCAGCGCATCGCCAGGATGAAAGAACAGCGGCCGGCGATGAAGCTGATCGTGATCGACCCGCGCCGCACCGCCACCTGCGAACTGGCCGATATGCATCTGCCGGTCAAGGCCGGCACTGATGTCTGGCTGTTCAATGGCTTGCTGAGTTTTCTGGCGCATCGCGGCGGCCGCGACAATGCCTTCATCGAAGCGCATACCAATGGATTCGACGAAGCGCTGGCGGTGGCCGATGCCGAATGCGCCGATCCCGCCACGGTGGCAAAAATCTGCAAGGTCGACGTACGCGACCTGCTGGATTTCTACGAATCATTTGCTGACACCGAAAAAGTCATTACTGCGTTTTCGATGGGGGTGAATCAGTCGACCTCCGGTACCGACAAGGTCAACAGCATCATCAATTGCCATCTGATCAGCGGCCGCATCGGCCGTCCCGGCATGGGGCCGTTTTCGATTACCGGCCAGCCCAATGCGATGGGCGGACGCGAAGTCGGCGGCCTCGCCAACATGCTGGCGGCGCACATGGATCTGGATCAGCCTGTCCATCGCGACATCGTGCAAAGCTTCTGGCAATCGCCGCAGATTGCCGACCGGCCGGGACTGAAAGCGGTGGATCTGTTTCGCGCCATCGAGGATGGCCGCATCAAGGCGGTGTGGGTGATCGCCACCAATCCCATGGTGAGCCTGCCGGACGCCGACCAGGTCGCGCGTGCGCTTAGTCAATGTGAACTGGTGGTGGCCACCGATATCATCGAAAAGACCGACACCAATGCCTTTGCGCATGTGTTGCTGCCGGCCTTGGGCTGGGGCGAAAAGGACGGCACCGTCACCAATTCGGAACGCCTGATTTCGCGCCAGCGCGCTTTTCTGTCGGCGCCCGGCGAAGCGCGTCCGGACTGGCAGATCCTGTGCGCGGTTGCGCAACGCATGGGCTATAGCGGTTTCGATTTCAGCAGTGCGCACGAGATCTTCGACGAACACGCGCGCCTGAGCTCTTATCGCAACGGTCTGCCGGATGCGACATCGGGCATTGCCGGCAAGAGCCCGCGCCTGTTCAATCTGTCCGGCCTGACCGGCATGGGACGCAAGGACTACGACCGCATGGCGCCGGTGCAATGGCCGGTGCAGCGCCTGCCGGACGGCAGCATCAGCGGCACCGCGCGCCTGTTCGGCAATCTGCAGTTCAGCCATGCTGACGGCAAGGCGCGCTTCGTGCCGACCGCGCCGCGCAGCCCCGCACATCTGCCGGACGAAGACTATCCGCTGACGCTCAACACCGGCCGCGTGCGCGACCAGTGGCACACCATGACGCGCACCGGCAAGTCGGCGACGCTGGCCAATCACATTCCGGAATGCTTCGTCGACATGCACCCGCAGGACGCGCTGCTGTATGGCGTGCGCGAAGGTGCTCTGGCGCGTATCAGCACACGCTGGGGCGCGATGGTGGCGCGCGTGCAGCATGGCGGCGGTATCGCACGCGGCAGCCTGTTCGTGCCTATCCACTGGAACAGTCAATCGGCCTCGGATGCGCGCGTCGGTGCACTGGTCAATCCCGAAGTCGACCCGGTCTCTGGCGAGCCGGAATTCAAGCACACGCCGGTGCGCATCGAAGAATTCCGCGTGGCATGGCATGGCTTCATCCTGACCCGGCAAGACATGCAGGCAGGGCAGCTGAACGAACTCACGCACTGGACCCGGATTCAGGGGCGCGAATTTTCACGCTACGAGCTGGCGGGTCGCAATCACATCGCCGACCACAGCGCCTGGGCGCGCGAGCTGCTAGGCGTGGACGATCTGAATGCCGACTGGCTGGAATACGAAGACGGCACCGCAGGCGTGTACCGCGCGGTACATCTGGTGGATGATCGCATCGACATGTGCCTGTTCCTGTCGCCGCGCCCCGACCTGCCTTCGCGCTCGTGGCTGGCCAGCCTGTTCGACAAGCCGCAGCTGGAAGAAGCAGATCGCGTCGGCCTGCTGATCGGCCAGCCGCTGGAAAAAGGCATCGATGCGGGACCGACGGTGTGCTCCTGCTTCGGCGTCGGGCGCAACACCATTTGCGACGCCATCCGCAGCCAGGATCTGAAGGAAGTTTCGCAAGTGACCGCTTGCCTGAAAGCCGGCGGCAATTGCGGCTCCTGCGTGCCGGAAATCAAGAAGCTGCTGGTGCAGATGAAGCTCAGCGAAACGCTCTGAGTGCGATGTGGATGCATTTTTCAGGCAAAAAAAAGCGAGCTCCATGCTCGCTTTTTTTTATCGATACAGTCTGGATCAAATTATCGTTCAGCCCCCGGCGACGCCACCGGCATTCTTGTCGGAGCTCAATTCCAGACGCTTGCCGGACATCAGCATTTCATGGAATTTCTGCGCCGGCACCGGCGGCGAAAACAGATAGCCCTGCAACTCATCGCAGCCGGCGTCCTTGAGGAATTGCAGTTGCTGTTCGCTTTCCACGCCTTCCGCGATGACCTTGTGACGCAGCTGCTTGGCGATGCCGATGATGGCGCTGGCGATGGCGCAATCGTTGGTGTCTTCGGGAATGCCCATGGTGAATGAGCGGTCGATCTTGAGCGTGTTGATGGGGAAGCGCTTGAGATAGGACAAGCTGGAATAGCCGGTGCCGAAGTCATCCAGTGAGATCGTCAGCCCCAGATTGCACACCATTTCCATGATGGCAATCACGCGGTCGGTGCCATGCATCAGCATACTCTCGGTGATCTCCAGCTCCAGCCATTCGCCATCGAGCTGATAACGGCTCATGGCGGCGCGCACGCGATCCGGCAATGAGCGAGTGAACTCGCGCGCGGTGATGTTCAGAGCGATGCGCACCGGCGGCAGGCCCGCTTCCTTCCAGGCGCGCGCCTGGGTACAGACTGCGTTGAGAACCCAGTCGCTGAGCTGCACGATGAGGCCGGTTTCTTCCGCGATCGGAATGAATTCGCCGGGCAACAGCAGACCGCGTTCGGGATGCTGCCAGCGCACCAGCGCTTCGGCGCCGGTCACGATGCCGGTGTGCATGTCGACCTTCGGCTGGTAGTACAACAGCAGCTCGTCGTACTCAAAGGCGTGCATGAGCCCGGTCTCGATGCGCAGCAGATCGAGCTTGTTGCGGCTCATTTCTTCGCTGTAATAAGCGTAGCCGCCTTCATTGTTTTCGCCGCCCTGCTTGGCGCGATACATGGCGATGTCGGCCAGGCGCAGCAGAGTTTCGGTGTCGGCAGCATCCTGCGGATACATGCTGATGCCGATACTGGCGCCCACACGCAATTCGTGGCCGTCAATGAAGAAGGGTTCATCGAACAAGGCCAGCAATTTCTGCGCGACGAAACCAGCGTGGTAATCGCGGTCGATGTTGAACAGCGCCACCGCAAATTCGTCGGCGCCCAGACGCGCAACCACGTCTTCATCGCGCAGTGCGCGGCGCAGACGAATCGCGACTTCGACCAGCAGCATGTCGCCGGCCACATGGCCCAGCGTGTCGTTGATCGGTTTGAAGCGGTTCAGGTCGATGAACATGATGCAACCGTACTGGCTGTTTTCCTGCGATTCGCTCAGTGCCTGATCCACGGTGCGCGTGAGCAGCGTGCGATTCGGCAGGCCGGTGAGCGAGTCGTAATAGGCCAGGTGGTGAATCAGCTTTTCGGCGTTCTTGCGTTCGGTGATGTCGTTGATGTATCCGATCAGGCCGATCGGCTGACCGTGCTGATCGCGCATCACAGAGAGGGACAGGCTGGCCCAGAAGGTTTCGCCGGATTTCTTGCGGCGTCGCACTTCCATCTCGCGCCCGCCCTGCGACATGAAAATATCGGCCAGCGCCGAATCGTCCTCGTCTTCGCTTTCGTACAGAAACAGCACGTTGCGGCCGATGGCTTCGATCGCGGTGTAGCCGAACAATTGCTCGGCGCCGCGATTCCAGCTGGTGATGAAACCGGCCTGATCCATCGTGATGACGGACTCGTGCATCTGATTCAGAATCTGCGCCTGCTGTTCGAGCTTGGCCTCGATCTGATCCAGCGCCCTGACCCGTTTCTCGGATTCAGCGCGGGTCTGCAACAGACGCGCCGTCAGCCCGGCCAGCGTATGCAGGCGCTCGCTCTCGGTCGCGGTGTAGGCAGTCGGCGCTTCAGGAAAAGCATAATGGCCATACTGCACGCCTTCGTGACGCAACTCCTGCGTCAGAGAAATCGGCGCCTCCGGTGCGGCATCGGGAAAATACTGGCAGCCGGGACGCTTGACGAAACCGGAAGCGATATCGCCCAGAGCGGCGTGCAGGGCCTGGCCCTGCAGACTCTGCACGACGTCGAGCAAAGCCGTGCAGGCCGCCAGATCGTCGCCGCTGAGCGTAGTCATCATGATGTCAGGCCTCGCTGCTGACGAGGGAGGCCCAGCGATATGCCTGAATCAGACATTCGCAGTAAGTTTCGGCATCCAGACCGGCAGCTTCCAGATCGCTGTGCCGCAAAGGCTTGCTGCCGAACTCGGCACGCTCGACCAGATCCAGCACCACGCCCAACGGTCCGGTGCGATGCACGAGTGCATCCACGATATCGGCCGGCAATCTGAGCGGTTCGAAAATCTGTTCCAGCGGCATCGACAACAGGATGTCGAGGAAGGAAAACATGCCGACGATGAAGGCCCGATCCTGCTCGCTGCGGTCGTAACCCATGCGCTGCGCCAGCGCTTCCATCAAGGCAGCGCGCGCGGCGGCGCGCGGCAGCAGCGGATTGGCCATTTCGTCGCCGGGGAAGCGTGCATACAGCAGCAATTGCAACCAGCGCTGCAACTGGCGTCGTCCCAGCAGATTGATGGCTTGCGTGAAATTGGTGATGTGCGCAGAAAAACCGAAGGCGGCAGAACTCACCAGCTTGAACAATTGATACGACAAACCCGGGTCTTGCTTGAGCAGTGCCTGGATTTCGGTGGCGTCGGCATCGCGCGCCACCAGCTCCAGCAATTTCAGCAGACGAGCGCGCGAAATGGCATTTTTTTGCGAGGGGCGGCTATCTGGATGCAGCGGATATTCGCCGGCAAACCAGCGGAAGCCTTGCGCGCGGCAAGCATCGAACTGCACCGGATCGGCCACGTTTTCAACCAGATGCGGTCCGCGCAAACGCTGCAGCCAGTCGGCCGCCGCCGGCAAATTGCCGACGCTGGACTCCAGCAACAAGGAATCGATATGTTCGTAGACGGTGGATGCAGACGCCGGCAGGCCATCGGCGATGATGGAAAAACCTTGCGCGTGCAAGCGATCCAACGACGCCAGCTTGACTGCCGCCACGCAATGCTCGACCGGTATCCGCAGAATCACGCGGCCGGCCGGCAAGGGACGGGTAAATTCCGGGAAGAAACGTTCGGGGTCATGCACCGGGAGAATGCACGACAGTTCGCCGAGCGCATCCTTCAGGCCGAATTCATTGAAAAGGCGTGAAAACAAGGCGCCGCCATCCCCATCGATCGGTGAGATATGGAGCGACAGCGCAGTCCAGACATAATGGACATCAGCAACGGGCTGCAGAAAGACGAGAGGAAAGGGAATGCTTTTATCCTGAACAGCCATATTTTTAGCGGTCGCTCCGTTGTTGTGGCGACAATCGGTTGGCGACAATTTTGTAAATTATTAATTAATGAATAAAAAAGTTTCCCTTGAGAACTCTTGATTAAATCAAAATATTTTCTAAATATAACCCATAAAGATGAGCTTGCATCACGCTTTACTCACTGAGAAAAATTTCTTGTAAATCATTCAGAAAACGGCGGCCCAAATCGGTGGGGCGGATGGAAATGTGGTCGCGGTGCAACATCCCCTTGCGCTCGGCCTCATCGAGCGCTTGTTCGATCTGATTGATGCTCATCCCGGTGCGCTCGCTGAACAGATTTGCGGGAAAACCTTCGTTGAGACGCAAAGCGTTCAGCATGAATTCAAAACCAAGCGCATCGCGACCGATTTCGGCCTCTTCCTGCACCGGGACGCCGGCCTGCGTTTTTTCCAGATAGGTCTGGGGATGCTTGTAACGCATCTGGCGCACGATGCGATGTGGAAACGACAACTTGGAATGCGCACCCGCGCCTATGCCCAGATAGTCGCCGAATTGCCAGTAGTTAAGATTGTGGCGCGCGCGCCGCTCCGGTTTGGCGTAGGCCGAGACTTCATAATGCTGATAGCCGGCATTGGAAGTGAGCTCGGCGATCATGTCCTGGATGTCGGCGCTGGCGTCGTCGTCCGGCACCGCCGGCGGATATTTGGCGAACAGCGTGTTCGGTTCCAGCGTCAGGTGATACAGCGACAGATGCGGCGGCTGGAAGGCGATGGCGGTTTCGATATCGTGCCGCGCCTCGGCCAGCGTTTGCGAAGGCAAGGCGTACATCAGATCCAGATTGAAGTTATCAAAATTGGCTTGCGCAATGTCGACCGCCTTGAGCGCCTGCGCGCCGTCGTGAATCCGGCCCAGCGCTTTCAGATGCTGCGGATTGAAACTCTGAATGCCGATCGACAGACGGGTGATGCCGCTGGCGCGATACGACTTGAATTTTTCAGCTTCGAAGGTGCCGGGATTGGCTTCCATCGTGATTTCGATGCCGTTATCCAGTGGCAACAAGGTGCGGATATCGGAGAGCAGACGATCCAGCCCCTGGGCGGACAACAAGCTCGGCGTGCCGCCGCCGATGAAGATGGAATAGACCTTGCGGCCCCAGATCAGCGGCAAAGCCAGTTCCAGATCGGTGCGCAATGCATCCAGATAAGCTTGTTCGGGGAACGCGCCGCCTTTGGCTTCATGCGAGTTGAAGTCGCAATAGGGGCATTTCTTGACGCACCAGGGAAAGTGCACGTACAGCGATAGCGGCGGCAAGGCGCTCAGTTGCAGGCTGCCCGGCTTGAGAAACGCCAGCGCAGCGCGTGCCGCACCCGGTTGCGCCTGTTCCGGCGCGACGTTGGCGCCGATCGGTTTGATCGGAATCATTTCAACTTCCCGACCAATGCGCGCAAGGCCTGGCCGCGATGCGAGACGGCGTTCTTTTCGGCGCCCGACAACTGCGCTGCGGTCTTGCCCAGTTGCGGCAGCAAGAAATACGGGTCGTAGCCGAAACCGCCCTCGCCTTGCGGCGCGGCAACGATTTCGCCGGGCCAGACGCCGTCAGCGATCACCGGTTGCGGATCGTCGGCGTGGCGCACATAGACCAGCACGCAATAGTAGTACGCCGATTTGTCGGCATGTGCGGCAAGGTCGGCCACCAGCTTGGCGTTGTTGGCGGCGTCCGATTTCGGTTCGCCCGCATAGCGCGCCGAATACACGCCGGGTGCGCCGCCCAGCGCGTTGACGCACACGCCTGAGTCATCCGCGAGCGCCGGCAGGCCCGTCAGGCGCGCCGCGTGACGCGCCTTGGTCAGCGCATTTTCCACAAAGGTGGCGAAGGGTTCTTCCGCTTCCGGCACATTGAATTCAGCTTGCGGACGCACGTCCAGGCCGATCTCGCCGAGCAGGCTGGCGAATTCCTTGAGTTTGCCCGCATTGTTGGAGGCAAGAACGATTTTCTGTGTCATGGCTGATGGCTTTCTGCTTGGATGATGTGCGTCCGGAGTGGTCGTAAATGTGTTTGCTGCGTTGTCCCGATAGCTGATTCAGACGGTCGGCGACGCAAATAAAAACGCCATGTCGGAAGCGCTCAACATGGCGTTTTCTATGGATATCCTATGTGTTCAGCAAGCTTGGCGGCGCCGGATTTGATACATGCTTGATAACTCGGCCCGATGACGCACGCAAGCCTGAATTGTAAAAGGATTCGGCGCCGGCCGCTTGCTGCAGCCGGCTTGTTGATTAAAGAGCGAGCGCCTTTTTCTGCAATTGATTCAGCTCGGCAATGCCTTGCTGCGCCAGATCCAGCAGGCTGTTCAGGGTGGCGCGATCAAAGGCGGCTCCTTCTGCCGTGCCCTGCACTTCGACGAAATGGCCGGCGTCGGTCATCACCACGTTCATGTCGGTGTCGCAGTCCGAATCTTCCAGATAGTCCAGGTCCAGCACCGGCACGCCCTTGTAGACGCCGACCGAAATCGCCGCGACAAAATGCTTGATCGGAATGGTGGTGATCAGTCCGCGTTGCAGCAGCACCGAGAAGGCGTCATGCGCGGCCACCATGGCGCCGGTGATCGCGGCGGTACGGGTGCCGCCGTCGGCTTGCAGCACGTCACAGTCGAGATGCAGGGTGCGTTCGCCGAAGGCTTCCAGATCGAAAGCGGCGCGCAGCGAGCGGCCGATCAGGCGCTGAATTTCCTGGGTGCGGCCGGATTGCTTGCCGCGTGCGGCTTCACGATCCATGCGGGTATGCGTCGAACGCGGCAGCATGCCGTACTCGGCGGTCATCCAGCCCTGCCCCTTGCCTTTCAGAAAACCCGGCACCTTCTCTTCAATACTGGCGGTACACAGAACGCGGGTATCGCCGAATTCGACCAGCACCGAACCTTCAGCGTGCTTGGTGTACTGGCGCGTCAGCCGCACGTCGCGCAGTTGGGAGGTCGAGCGGCCGCTGGGGCGATGTGAATTTGACATTAAAGATTTCCTTTTGAACATGTGTAGTGTGCGCGACTGCGCAGCCGGATTCTGTGCAAAGCCCGCTCAGATCTGATGCAGCGGGCCCGCAGTTCGAAGCTGACGCCGGATCAGGTTGATGTGCCATGCGAGACTCGCAGCACTAAAAAGATCACCCGGCGCAAAGCGGGCATCATCTGCAGATCATTTAATAGCCCGCAGCCGGTAATCTTCATTAAAATGCGATATCCGACGAGATGATGCTTGCACGCACCACGAAAGCGGATGCGTTTTGACCCGGCATTGTGTTGACAAACGGCGTCTTTGTAAAGGAAGCCGGCCACCAAGCACAATATAAGCACGCCATGCGGGACATTCGCGCAAGGGCTCATCTCGCTCATTTCCCTATGGACATACATGTTGCATGCCGCCCCGCATTCCGTGCGCCGAGGCATGCCTCACCCGGAGTTGAATTTGACTATTTACAGCATGACCGGCTACGCGGTCAGCACGCGCGAAAGCACGGCAGGAACGATTACGGTGGAACTCAAGAGCGTGAACTCGCGCTTTCTGGATCTGCAATTCCGCATCAATGACGATCTGCGTTCGGTCGAACCGGCACTGCGCGAAGCTATCATGGGCCGTCTGGTGCGCGGCAAGGTGGAATGCCGCCTGAGCTTCGGCCGCAAGGTGGCCGGCGGCAGCACGCAAGCCTTGAATGCCGGCCTGATCAATGGTTTGGCGGCGATGCAAGACCAGCTGCGCGCGCAATTTCCGGATGCCCCACCGCTGTCGGTGAATGAATTGCTGCGCTGGCCGGGCGTGATCGAAGAAGCGGAAATCAGTCAGGAGAGCTTGCAGGCCGATATTCTGGCCTCGATGACACAAACGCTGGATGCTTTCGTCGACAGCCGCGCGCGCGAAGGTGCGGCCTTGCAAGCCGTGATTCTGGCGCGGGTCGATGCGATGGAAGCCATCGTTCAACGCATTACGCCGCTGGTGCCGCAACTGGTGGCGCAATTCCAGCAAAAAGCCACTGACCGCATGACCGAGGCGCTGGGACTAGCGACGCAAAAAGAAGGCAATGTCGCGCCGACGCTATCGCGCGAAGAGTCGCTGGAGCGCATCCGCCAGGAAGTCACGCTGTACGGCATCCGCATCGACATCGCTGAAGAACTGGCCCGCCTGGCTACGCATCTTTCGGAAACCCGGCACATCCTGAAAAAAGGCGGCCAGGTCGGCAAGCGCCTGGATTTCATGATGCAGGAACTGAATCGTGAAGCGAATACCGTCGGATCCAAGGCGGCAATGAAGGAACTGGCCGATGCATCCATGGAGCTCAAGCTGCTGATCGATCAGATGCGCGAACAGGTTCAGAATCTGGAGTAATTCTCAGACTTGCCGGCCGCGCCGCCAAACGCGCCCGGCAAGCCAGCCACACCCGTCATATAAAACCATTTACGCGAGAGATCTCATGCCCGCAAAATCACATACCTCCGGCAGCCTGTTCATGGTGGTGGCACCGTCCGGCGCCGGCAAATCGACACTGGTCAACGCCCTGCTGCAACAGGAGCCGGCCATCAAACTGTCGATTTCCTACACTACGCGCGCACCGCGCCCGGGCGAAGAACATGGCCGCCAATACTATTTCACCGACGCCGAGGATTTCCTCAAGCGTCAGGCTGAAGGCGAGTTTCTGGAGTGGGCGGAAGTCCACGACAATTATTACGGCACCTCGCGCCTGATGATCGCCGATCAGATCGCCAATGGCACCGACGTGCTGCTGGAAATCGACTGGCAAGGCGCGCAGCAAGTGAAGAAGCAATTCCCGAATGCGATCGGCATCTTCATTCTGCCGCCGTCGATTGCGGCGCTGGAAGAGCGCCTCAAGAAGCGCGGCCAGGATGAGCCCCATGTCATCACGCGCCGCATTCTGGCAGCCGGCGGCGAAATCGCGCACTCTCCCGAGTTCGAATATGTTATTATTAATCAAGAGTTTGCAGTCGCTTTGTCAGAACTGATGGCAATCGTGAAAGCAGCAAGATGCCGTTTCCCGCAACAAGCAGCGCGCAATACGCATCTGTTCAACCAGCTTGGCATTCACGCCAACCAGTAATGCCAGGTGCAAGCAGGTGCAGGAAGCATCGAGAAGCTTTACAAGGATTGCCGGAGATGGACCGAAAGCCCGCTGAAAAGCGGGCTTCTAGCTTGGCAGGCAGACAGCGCAAACAGCTCAGGTAAAAGCAGCAAATTCAGTAGCAGATTCAGCCCGGAGCATTCCGGAACCGATCAGATTTCACCGCATTTCAGGAGTTCTTATGGCCCGTATCACCATCGAAGATTGCCTCAAGCATATCCCTAACCGTTTTCAACTGACGCTGGCTGCGACTTATCGCGCACGTCAATTGCTGCAAGGCCACACGCCTAAGGTCGAAGCCAAAGACAAGCCAACCGTGACCGCGCTGCGCGAAATCGCTTCCGGCAAGGTCGGCATCGAAATGCTCAAGAAGGTTCCGGCCTAAGTTCCCTCGCCCCTTCCATGAAGCTGATATCGATCAAGTATGAGCCTGACCCCAACAGATTCTACGTTATCAGCTACGCCTAGCAGCAAACGAGCACCCGGATCCGGGCGCTCGTCTTCCCCGACAGAAGCCGCCCCACCTGCGTTGCACAGCGGGGTAGCGACTTTTGCTCACCTGATTCCCAAGCTCGAAGAGTACCTGACGCCTTCCGAACTGAAGAAGGTCAAGGAAGCCTATCGCTTTGCCGATGAAATGCATCTGGGTCAGATGCGCAAATCCGGTGAACCTTACATCTCTCATCCGCTCGCAGTCGCCGAAATCTGCGCCGAGTGGAAGCTGGATGCGCAAGCCATGATGGCCGCCTTCCTGCACGATGTGATGGAAGATCAGGGAGTCAAGAAGGAAGAGCTGATCGAGCGCTTCGGTGCGCCGGTGGCGTCGCTGGTTGACGGCTTGTCCAAGCTGGACAAGATCGAGTTTCAGAGCCAGGTCGAAGCGCAGGCCGAAAACTTCCGCAAGATGCTGCTGGCGATGGCGCGCGATGTGCGCGTGATCCTGGTCAAGCTGGCCGATCGCCTGCACAACATGCGCACGCTGGGCTCGATGCCGCCGGAGAAAAAACGCCGCATCGCCCGCGAGACCATGGAAGTCTACGTGCCGATCGCGCACCGGCTCGGGCTCAACAATATTTATCGCGAGTTGCAGGAGCTGTCGTTTTCGCACCTGCACCCGCTGCGTCACAAGACCCTGCTGAAAGCGGTGAAAGCGGCGCGCGGCAACCGTCGCGAAGTGGTCACCAAGATCATGGAATCGGTGACCAGCACGCTGATCGCCGCCGGCATCTCGGCCCAGGTCGACGGCCGTGAAAAAACCCTGTACGGCATCTACCGCAAGATGCGCAACAAGCATCTGTCGTTCTCGCAGGTGCTTGACGTCTATGGTTTCCGCGTGGTGGTCGACAGTTTCGCCAACTGCTACGTCGCGCTGGGCACCCTGCACTCGCTGTTCAAACCCATGCCGGGCAAGTTCAAGGATTACATCGCGATTCCCAAGCTGAATGGCTATCAATCGCTGCACACCACCCTGATCGGCCCCTACGGCACACCGGTTGAATTCCAGATCCGCACCCAGGAAATGCACCGTGTCGCCGAATCCGGCGTGGCTGCGCACTGGCTGTACAAAGATGACGAAGGCAGTCTGACCGATTTGCAACAACGTACCCACGCCTGGCTGCAATCGCTACTGGACATACAGAAACAGACCGGCGACTCGGCCGAGTTTCTGGAGCATGTCAAGGTCGACCTGTTTCCCGATTCGGTCTACGTGTTCACGCCCAAGTCGAAGATCATTGCACTGCCGCGCGGCGCCACGGCGCTCGACTTCGCCTACAGCATTCACACCGACGTCGGCGACCAAACCACCTCGGCCATCGTCAATCACGAACCGGTGCCGCTGCGCGCAGAACTGCATAATGGCGACATCGTCGAGATCATCACCTCGCCGAGCTCGCGCCCCAGCCCGAACTGGCTGGGCTATGTGCGTACCGGCAAGGCGCGCTCGGCGATCCGCCATCGTCTGCGCACGGTGAATCAGGTCGAATCCCAGGCGCTGGGCAAGCGCCTGCTCGGCAGTGCGCTGCAAGCGCTGGGGCTGGATGCCGAATTGCCGCCGCACATCATCGATCGTCTGCTCAACGAGTCCAGCGCCAAGACCATGGAAGACCTGCATGCCGAAATCGGCATCGGGACGCGCATGGCGCCGCTGGTGGCGCGCCACATCATGGGCATGTTCGACACCAACACCAGCGTGCCGCAACTGGATGTGGAAGGCCACGTGCTGCCGAGCAAGCCTGATCCGGTCGTCATCACCGGCAATGAGGGTGCATCTGCGCAGTTGTCGCCGTGCTGTATGCCGATTCCGGGCGACCGCCTGACCGGCTATCTGAAGCCGGATCAGACCCTGGTGGTGCATACCGAAGAATGCGAAACCGCCAAGCGCCTGCATGAAAAAGAACCGGATCGCTGGATCGATCTGGTCTGGGGCCACGATCTGAATCGCCGCTTCGATTGCCGCATCACCATCCTGATCCACAATCAGCGCGGCACGCTGGCGCGCATTGCCGCCGAAATCGGCGAGGCCGACGCCAACATCATGTCGGTCAGCATGGACGACGAAGGCGATGCATCGATGAAGTATCTGCGTTTCACCATTCAGGTCGAAGATCGCGTGCATCTGGCGCGCACCATGCGCGGCATCCGCAAGATCGACAGCGTCGCGCGCATTTTGCGTGAGCGCGGCTAGGCTGCTCAGATCGAGCACTGCAATGTATTCAACTGCAAAAACAGAAAGAGGCCTGCATTTCCGTGCAGGCCTCTTTGCTTTGTCTGCCACGCCAGACAGAAAGTCGGACGACGCCTCAGCGACTAGGCCATCTGCTCCGCAAAAATACGCATGCGCGGCGGCGCGTTCGTCCCGGTGATGCCGCCGTCACAAGCTCCATGCTCTACCTTGCCGGCCACAAAGGCGATCATGGCGCTGACTGCCGGCGCCAGTTGACGCCGATGCGGGTAGACCGCATACAGCGCAGTCAGATCGCGCTGATAGCTCGGCAGCACGTGAATCAGGCTGCCCTTGCGCAAATCCTCGGCCGCCAGCAGGGACGGCAGCAAGGCCACTCCCAGGCCTGCGCGCGCGGCACGCAACTGACCTTGGGCAGTGTTGATGCACAGACGTGGCGCCACCCGCACACTTTCCATGCCGCCCGGCCCCTCCAGCTTCCACGTGGTGTGTTGCGTCGCATGTGAGGCCGCCAGGCACTGATGCGTAGCCAGGTCGGCCAGACTCTGAGGCGCACCGTGCTGCTCCAGATAGACCGGACTGGCTACCAGCCCGCGATGACTGTCCGCCAGCTTGCGCGCCACCAGCGTGGAATCGGGCAGATGTCCGCCGCGAAACGCCAGATCGATGCCTTCGGCAATCAGGTCGGCGCGGCTGTCGCTGAGGAGAAACTCAAGCTGGATCTTGGGATACATGCGCATGAATTCCTGTATCCAGTCCATCGAGAAATTGTCGAAGAAATCGGCCGGCGCCGCCACCCGCAAACTGCCGCTGGGCTCGCGGCTGAGTTCATGGAGGCTGGCGCTGGCCTGTTCGATGTCTTCAATGCCGGGGGCACAGCGCTCGAAGAATTCACGTCCGGCGGCAGTCACATTCAGTTGCCGCGTGGAACGCTGCAGCAACCGCAGGCCGAGATTGGACTCCAGCGCCTGCAAGCGACGGCTGATGGTGTTGGATGGCATGCCCAGCTTGCGGCCTGCCGCAGCAAAGCTGCCGGCCCGCACCACCTGGACGAACAGGGAAATATCGTTGAGATCGGGCATGGATGAACTCATTACTCATAAAAATGGATGAGTGAAATCATACTCCCCTATCTTATGTTGCGAATGAAATCTCTCTATGCTCACTTCATCGCCAGAAAGCCTGCATGCCTGAGTCGCTGCCAAAGCCCTCTTCACCAAGCAATCCGGCGCGGTCTGATCGTCGGGGCTTGGGCAAACACCCTTCCCGGCGAATCGGCGCCGAATCATTGAACATCAACCGGAATTGCCGTTGTGCGCCAGGCGCCTCCTGCGGCATCCTCCCAACCCAAGGAATCAACATGAGCACCTTATTGCAGATCGACTCCAGCGCCCGTACCAACGGCTCCATCTCGCGCCAACTGACCGCGTCCTTCGCGCAGCAATGGCAAGCCAAGAACGCCGGCGGCACCGTGGTGCATCGCGACCTCGCCGCTGAGGCCTTGCCGCACGTCACCGAAGCGCTGCTGGGCGCCTACTTCACGCCTGCAGAACAGCGCAGCGCCGAGCAGCAAAGCCTGATCGCGCTGTCCGACAAACTGGTGGACGAACTGCTGGCGGCCGACACCATCGTGATCGGCGTGCCGATGTACAACTTTGCGCCGCCATCGGCCTTCAAGGCCTGGATCGACCATGTGTTCCGCGCCGGTCGCACCTTCCGCTATTCGGAAACCGGCCCGGTCGGCCTGGTCACCGGCAAGCGCGTGGTGGTGATCTTGTCGCGCGGCGGCATGTACTCGGAAGGCCCGATGGAAGCACTGGATTTCCAGGGCAAGTACATCAAGAGCGCATTCGGCTTCATCGGCATGACCGAAGTCGAACTGGTGATCGCTGAAGGCGTCGCCATGGGTGAAGAAAGCAGCAAGAAGGCGATTGCCCAAGCTCAGGAAAAGATCGCCGCTGCAATCTGATCTGCACCAGCTCGTTTCAACCTTTTACCTGCCGCGCCATAGTCTGGCCGATAAAAAAACACCTCCGCCCTTCTCCCATCGCATGAGCGATGCGGAGAAGCTGACGGAGGTGTTTTCCATTGCGGTCAGACTGTGCGCCGCCAGTCAGCATTGCACGGCAGCGCCAGCCGGCACGACTCAATGCTCGTGCATGCCCTTGTGCAGACGGCGCAAGCCCAGCCACACCACTGCCGCGAACACCGGCACCACGATGCCGGTGGCGATCTCGGGATTGATAGGCACGCCGGCCGCCTTGGCCGCCTTGCCCAGATAGCCGAACAAGCCCACCATGTAGTAAGAAATCGCCGCCACCGACAGGCCTTCCACCGCCTGTTGCAGCTTCAGTTGCTGCGCCGCGCGGGCATTCATCGATTGCAGGATTTGCCGGTTCTGCTGCTCCTGCACGATGCCGATGCGGGTGCGCAGCAAATCATTGGTATGTGCAATCCGCTCGGCCAGCGCCGCCTGCCGCTGCGCCAGCGCCTGGCAGGTATTCATCGCCGGCGCCAATCGCCGGTCCATGAATTCGCCTATGGTCGGCACGCCTTCGATGCGGGTCTCGCGCAACTCTTCGATGCGCGCCTGCACCAGCCTGAAATAAGCTTGCGAGGCGGAAAAACGATAGCTGTTTTCCAGCGACATCTTTTCGATGCGCGCCGCCAGGCCGGTAATCTTGCGCAGGATGCGCTCATCCTCGGCGTGCTCTTCCGGGGTGCCCTTGAAGGATTGATCGGCGGTCACCATCGCGGCGGTCAACGCCGCCAGATCGCCTTCGATCTGATTCATGGTCGGCCCGGCCTGCTGCGCATGCGGCAAGCCCAGCAGAGCCATCATGCGATAGGTTTCGATTTCCAGAATGCGTTGCACCAGACGGCCGCCCTGCAGATCGCGCAGATCGATGTCGCGCACCACGAAGCGGCTGAAGCCGTCCGACTGGATGACAAAGTCGGTCCAGATTTCGCCGCCCTGCAAGACCTTGCTGGAGGTCATCAGCTTGCCTTCGAAGATGGCCTCCATGTCTTGTGCGGTCTGCGCGGTATCGTCGGCGCCATGCTCCAGCACCACGTGCGCCGCCACCATGATCTTGCCTTGCAGCGACAGCAGCCACTCCTGCGGCACATGCGCCAGCGGCACCTGTGCAAAGGCCTGCGCCGTCGGCAAGGCGCTTTGATGCTCTTGCGCAAAAGTGTAAGTGGCAAATTCGGTGTGGCATTCCCACTTCAGGCGAAAACGGCCAAAGTCGTGATAGAAGTGCTTGGCTTCCTGATCCGGTGCAGATACGCCGAAATGCGTGCACAGCGCACTGAGCAAGACATGCTGATCCTTGCCGTGGTTGATGCCGTTGCCCGCTTCACGCACATACACAGCGAGGTGGGTCAGCGTCTCCGGCGCATGCAGCCGCAAAAACGGCCGCGAGTGCACCTCGGCGGCCAGGGCCACGCGTTGCGGATGATTCAGACTGGCATAGACGATCGACATAGTTCCCCTTTTACATTTACTACGGTGTTGCCATTTATTCTGATTGCAGCAGGAGCGGCATGATGCCGTATTTTTCCCCGTTTGACTGCATAAGCTGCACACTCTGCGCCGTTCGACTCCTGCTTACGCGAAATTCATGCCAGCGCGAACATTAAAATCCGGCAAGGCCTAGCCCGGAACACAGGCATCGCGCAGGCAGGCACAACACATGGGCTCAGGATGAGGCTCTATCTACTAATTGGGAGCGCCGACGTCAGAACAGCGCGGCGCAAGCCGGCGGGGCAGACTCAGGATTGCGGCGCCGGGTAGGAGACTTCCAGTATCGTCAGTTGTTCGACGCCGGCCGGCGTCTGCAGGCTGATCTCGTCGCCCTCGCGTGCCTTGGTCAAGGCGCGCGCCACCGGCGAAATCCAGCTGATTTTTCCATTCAGGGGATCCAGCTCATCAATGCCGACGATGGTCACCGTATGCGCTTCGCCCTTCTGATTTTCGTAGGAAATGGTCGCGCCGAAGAAGATCTGGTCGCTGCCGTGATGCACCGCCGGATCGACCACTTCGGCCAGATCCAGACGCTTGGTCAGAAAGCGGATGCGGCGATCGATTTCGCGCAGGCGGCGCTTGCCGTAGATGTAGTCGCCATTTTCCGAGCGGTCGCCGTTGGACGCCGCCCAGGACACGATGCGTACAACTTCCGGCCTATCCTCGTCGATCAGCTTGAGCAACTCATTCTTGATGCGCAGGTGACCGGCCGGCGTCATGTAATTCTTGGTGCCGGCGGGAATTGCCGGCAAGGCCAGCTCATCATCGTCGTCGCCATCGGACTCTTTTACAAACGCTTTATTCATGATTCTTCAACTCTCTGATTGCCCTGATTCCCGGCATGCATGCCGCAGCGGCAGATGCTGCAGCTGCGGCATTGGCGCGCAGCACGGCATCCGACTATCTCGCATTTTAACGGTATGTTAAAGTCGCGGCGAACGCATCTCCGCGCGCTGCATATTTCGGCCTGCGGATCGCATAAAAATGAATGGCAGTCCCTGCGTACTCAATCATCGTCGGATCGCCTCAACACCATTGCCGCATTCAGCCCACCGCTCAACACTCCCGACGCCCATGTCTTCCATGCCCTCAAACACTTCCCGCTATCGTATCGGCCTGGCCGCCAATCGCGCTCATCAGGACGCACCGGACTCCGCACTGGTGCAACTGCTGAGCGGCTCGCGTACATGCATAGAGCTGCTGCAACCGGAGCTGATCGTGGTCGGCCGCACGCTGGATGCGATGGGCCAGATGAAGCTGCTGGACGGCTATGCGCACATCGAGCGCTTTCCCTACGGCCGCCAGGGCGGCCTGATGAAGCTGGTGTCGCGCGTGGTCGATACCGACCCGGCACGCACGCTGGACGCCATCATCTATCTGATCGATCCGGTCGATCCTTCTTCCACCTTCCCGGAAGCCGTGGCGCTCAAGCGCCAGTGCGTGATTCACGGCAAGCCGTTTTTATCGACGCTGGCCGGCGCGCAGGAGTGGTTCGAACTGGAAGCGGTGGCCAACGGCGCCGCGCCTGATCCGGCACTGAACGATCGCTTCGATCTGGCGCAGGAAGGCATCGCCCTGATCGCGCACGATGCCATGAAGTCGCGCATGCTGGAGCTGGCTGAAAAACATTTCGAGGTACTCGACAAATTCGGCTTCCGCTGCGCTACCGGCACCACCGGCGGCTTGCTCAATGAGCTGGCGGTCAAGATCAAGGGAGAAGCCGGTCGCAACTGGGTCAAGCCTTTCCTGAGCGGTCCGCTGGGCGGCGATGCGCAGATCGCAGAACTGATCCTCGATGAACAATGCCGGCGCGTGCTGTTCCTGGAAGACCCGCACGTCGCGCGCCAGCACGAGGCCGACATCCAGTTGCTGGAACGCGCCGCGCGCACCGTGACCGGCTATGCATCCTGCATGAGCGACATCAAATGGGGCGACCGCTGGCTACGCCAGATCAATGCACGCCAGAACCCGTGAACCGCGCTGAGCGCCCACTCCCACGTTGAACAAATCCCCTCGCCCGCTGCGCAGCTTCGCGGTCCGGTTGCGCAAGGTCTTGCTGGCGCCCTGCATCTGGCTGATCGCCTTGCTGCTGATGCTGGAGGAATGGCTGTGGGCAGTGACGCAGCGTTTCATGGACTGGCTGCCCAACTGGCCTCTGCTGATGCGCGTGCAGCGCTGGATTGCGGACTTGCCGCCCTATGCTGCATTGGCCATTTTCATCGCACCCAGCCTCTTGCTGCTCCCGGTCAAACTGCTGGCGCTGATGTCGATCGCGCACGGCCATCCGACGCTGGGCTTGCTGGTGATCCTGATCGCCAAGGTACTCGGCACCGCCCTGGTAGCGCGTATTTATCTGCTGACACAGCGCAATCTGCTGAAGCTGGCATGGTTCGCGCGCTGGCGTATTACCCTGCTGAATTTCAAGGACAAGATGATTGCTCAGCTGCACGCAACGCGCGGCTGGCGGCAGATTCAAGGCCTCATGGCGAGCATCAGGCTGGGCGTCAAACGGTATTGGGAAGCGCTGAAAATGCGCAGGGAAAATCGAGATCGGTCATCAGCGATGTGGAGCGGTTTGCAGCGTGTGAAGCGGCTGGGCCGGAAATTCCTGGCGCTGATCAGGCGCAAGAATCGCTGAAATCAAGACAGCACCGGACGGTACTGAGACCTGCCGCATTGCAGACTTGTCGAATGTCTGGGGCAAAGACGGCGTCATGCTCAACCGGGACGGCGATGGCAGCATACACAAGCTGCCTGCCTCCACCTCAATCGTCGTCGTCCTCGTCCTTGAACGCTTCCTGAGCCGCCGGCGATGGCACGCCGAGGTTGGTGGAAATGCTGTTGCCCCATTCGAAGGCCAGCTTTTCAGCCTCGAAGAAATCTTCCCAGGTCAGCGAGAGTTCGGTCAGCAGCGCATTCATTTCCACCAGATTATCTTCGCGCTGCTCGGTGCACTCCACCAGGCGCAAGACTGAACCGTAGAAACCGCCGTGATGCAGCAAGGCTTCGCGAATTTCGGCGCTGACGGTGATCTGGCGCAAAACCCCTTCCATGTTCATGCCGAACAGCACATCGACCAGCGACATGATGCCGACGGTGAAGGAAATCTCGGACATCTTGCGACGGCCCGGACGAATCTTCTCGGTGATCAGCTCCAGCATCTTGCCGCGCGTGGCCGCCAGAATCAGCAGCGGCGACAGCGTGTGCGCCTTGTGGCGATCGGTATTGGCGAACAGCAGAATCTGCATCCAGCGCTTCAATTGCCGGCGCCCCAGCACGATCAGAGCCTGGCCCAGCGAATCGATGAACTTCTGGAAGCCGTAGACCGGCGTATTGACCAATCGCAGCAGGGTCAGGCTGAGCGCCACATCGCGTTTGATGTAGCGCACGATTTCGCCGTTGTCCACATTGCGCACCAGCAGCGCCAGAATGTGCATGATGACGATCTTGGAGGCTTCCAGCTTCTTGCCTTGCAAGACCATGGGCTTGGCGAAGTAATAGCCCTGAAAGTAGTCGAAGCCGAAGGTCACGCAATCGCGGAACTGCTGCAGGGTTTCGACCTTCTCGGCCAGCAGCTTCTTGTCCGCGCGCTTGAAGTGCACGCTCAGCTTGAGCAACTTGCTCGGATCCACTTCCATCACGTCGATCTTGATGATCTTGACCAGCGGCATCAATTGCTCGATCTCTTCCGAGGCGGCAACCACGTCATCCAGCGCAAAGACATAACCGGCGTCGGCCAGTTGCTTGACGCGTGCCACCAGTTCAGGCGTGACTTTGACGGTTTCCAGAATTTCCAGTACTACCTTGTCGGCCGGCAGAAAATGGATGAAGTCGCTCATCAGCACAGCGGCATCAACATTGATGAAGCCTTGCAGCGCGCCGATGACGTTATTGAGACCGAGTTCGGAGGCGTGTGCGATCACCGCGGCGGTCGCCGACACGTCGTCCTTGACGTTGGCCGGACCTACTGCGGCGCTGCGAAACAGGAGTTCGTAGCCGATCAGTTCCTGCTCGCGATTCAGAATCGGTTGGCGGGCAAGGAAAAAATCGAGCGCAGGCAGCACGGGGTTGATTTGATCGGAAGGCGAGTCGGTCATGGTTATTGTTTTAAATTACCCCAGCAACGGCGTGAAATGTTTTCCCTGAACAACATCGCGCATTGTAAGCGCTGTTACCGCTTCTTTGGCAAAACACAGGCTTGCCCGCTGAAAAAAAACAGCACTTTCTCCGACCCGGAAAAATTGCGAATACGTCATGCCTCACCTGTCTCCAGCAGAAAATCTGCCTCTTCATCCACGCCGAGCACGTCGACCAGATACGGCATCATCTCACGCAGCATCGGTTCCAGCGTCCATGGCGGATTCAGAATAAACATGCCGCTGGCGTGCAGACCGAAGCCATCCGGCGCCGGGCCATGGATAGACAAGGTCACATTCAGCCAGCTCTTGGCACCCAGGCGCTTCAGGCGCTCAGGCAATTGTTTGGATTCATTGCGTTGCAGAACCGGATACCAGACCGCATACGTGCCGGTCGGAAAACGCAGCAGCGCTTCTTCCAGCACATCGCGCACGCGCGAATAATCGCGCTTGTCTTCGTAAGGAGGATCGATCAGCACCAGGCCGCGACGCGAAGGCGGCGGCAACATGGCTTTCAGACTGGCGAAGCCATCGGCCCGCTGCACCATCACTCGCTTGCCGCGCGCCGAAGGACGTTGTCCTTGCGCCAGGGCATGTGCTTCGAGCTTGCGGAAATTTTCTTCCAGAATCTTGCCTTCGGCGGGATGCAGCTCGAACAGACGCAAGCGATCCTGCTCGCGCATCTTCTTTTCCGCGCAATAAGGCGAACCCGGGTAGTAGCGCATCTTGCCGCTCGGGTTCATGTCTTTGATCAGTTGAACGTATTCGGCCAGCGCTTCGGGCAGATCGTCGCGATCCCACAAACGTGCTATGCCGGTTTCATACTCGGCATTCTTGCTGGCGAAATTGCTATCGAGCGCATACACACCGGCGCCGGCGTGCGTGTCGATCACCATGTAGGCGGTTTCTTTTTGACCGAGGTAACGCAGTAATTGGATCGTCACGGAGTGCTTGAGCACGTCGGCGTGATTGCCAGCGTGGAAGGCGTGGCGGTAACTCAGCATAAGAAAATCAGTTCTCTTTAAACGTTACTTTGCTTGGGTCAAACGTCTTTGACTCAAGGATATTTTTGCCGAATCAGCGAATAATTTGGCATTCTAACAAGGATAAACGCTGAATAGCGGACGGCTCCCTTTATTGTTACAAACTACTCCGCGCTTAACAATTCTTTACTGCAAGGCTTCACTCGCATTCGCTCACTGCTTCTCAATTCCGATCCCGGCTTTCTCAGCGCGCTCAAGTAATAGTTACTTCCAGGCTTAACTGTTAGCCACGCGATCCAGCCTGAAGTAAGCATCCAGCAATGAGGTCTTGTAGACCGCGCCCAGCAGCAGCGGCTCTTCGCTACTCGCAATCACAGGCAAACGCTCGCCCTGATGATCGAGAAACAATTCCAGCGCTTCGCCCAGCGACATTTCGGGCGTCACTTCGTGCAGAAAATGGGGCCGCAGAAAATCCCTGGCGCGCTTGTCGCCGGCATCTTTCTTATCCATCAGGCAAGACGTGATGTCCTGCAAGGCCACGACGCCGCAGTAGTAATTGCGAGCGTCCACAATGTAGATATATTTGACCGGATATTTGAAGAACAGCGCACTCATTTCCGACAACGTCGCCTCAGTGCCCAGCACGGTTTCGGCCGGGCGGATCAGTTCGCTCATATGCGTCCCGCGCAGCTTCAGGCGCTCCTGCGCGTCGCGATGCCGCTTGAGCGTGATCTCGTACATGGAGCGGCCATCGATACTGCGTGCGATCACGTAGGCAACGACACAAGACAACATCAGCGGCAAGACCACCTGATAGCTGAGGGTCATTTCAAAGATCATCAGAATCGCCATCAGCGGCGCATTGGTGGCGGCCGCCAGAAAGGCGCCCATGCCGACCATGGCATACGCAAACGGTTGCGAGATCTGATACGGCAGCAAGGCATGCGCCATGTCGCCGAACAGGAAACCGGCAGCCGCCCCCACGAACAGGGTCGGCGTAAAAATACCGCCGACGGCGCCGGACCCGGTAGTCAGCGCAGTTGCCAGAATCTTGAACAGCGCCACCGACAATACCGCCGTCCACACCCAGTGCGTATGCAACAAGGAATTCACCACGCTGTAACCATTGCCCCAGACCTCGGGCACCTGCACCGAGATCAGACCGACCAGCAAGCCGCCGACGCCAAGCCGCACCGGCAACGGCAGCTTGGTCTTGCGAAACACCTGCTTGCTGAAATCAAGCAGACGCAAAAACTGCGGCGCCAGACAGCCCGCCAGAATCCCAAGCAGCACGAACAACAACAATTCGGGACCGGCGATTTCCGGGAAGAACGGCATTTCGTAGGCCGGTTTGTAACCCGGCAATTCGCGCATCGTAATATTGGCGACCACCGAAGCCACCACCACCGGGCCGAAGCTTTCCATCACCAGCGCGCCGAGCACGATCTCGGTCACAAAAAAAGCGCCGGCGATGGGAGCGTTGTAAGCCGAGGTAATTCCGGCGGCGGCACCGCAAGCCACCAGCAACCGCAGACGCGAAGAAGGAAAATGAGAGATGCGCCCGATCAGCGAAGCGCACAAGGCCGCCAGTTGCACCATCGACCCTTCGCGGCCGATGGAACCGCCGGAGGCGATTGTGGAGAGCGATGAAATACTGCGCAACAAGGTGTGCCGCACCGGAATCTGACCATCGCCGATCGCCACCGCTTCCATATAGTCGGAGCCGGCGCTGGCCGGCATGCGTTTGGCCCAGACCAGGAACAGGCCGGCCACAATGCCGCCGCAAGTCGGCAACAACACTCGCATTTGCCATGGAAGGCCTTTGGCGATTTCGACGAAACTGCCGCTGTGACCGGTCAGCAGGATCTGCAAACCGGCGATGCATTCGCGAAAAGCAATGGTCGCCAGCGCGCCGACAAAACCTGCTACCGCGCCCCACAAAAGCATGGAATGGGTTTCGGAAACGCGCAAGCCATTGATCAGGCGCAAGCGATATTTGAGCAAGAGATCGCGCATAGCCAGGCGGCCTCAGCCTTGATCCGACATGAGGGAATTGAGATGGGCGAGATCGGCGGAGATGGCCGTTTCTGCCTTCTTTTGCATGCGTTGATAGCGAGCCAGGACTTCCCGGCCCAGCGCGGTGATCACAGCGCCGCCGCCGCGTGCGCCGCCGGTTGCGGTTTCCACCAGCGGCGAAGCAAAACAGCGGTTCATTTCTTCCACCAGCAACCAGGCGCGCCGATAGGACATTTCCATCTCACGCGCACCGCCGGAGATTGAGCCGCTACGTTCTATCGCCTGCAAAAGTTCGGCCTTGCCGGGGCCGAAAGCAATACTTTCGCCCTGCATCACGCGTAATCTGACGGCCTTGGAATAAGTCATGCGCGAGATTGTAACAAGGCAGATGCAGATGGTCAGACAGAATTGTGGCGGATGCGACAGATTTAGCGGCCCGAGGTTAAGACGCAATACCGGATTGCAGTCAGCAAGGAGCCGGCAAGACCTGCGGTTGACGCTCGTTATATCCTTGCGTATATTCCGAATGCGATTTCAAAGCGCGCACGAAGGATGACGCCCGTGCGCGCTTTTGCATGTCTGCGAGGGCCATTTTCATGCGTCGGCAGAGCAAGACCGCAAGTACAGCGCAATCCTGCCGCCCTCGCCATCACATAATGAATCAGACTTCGAGGAAAACATCCATGTTCACCAAGACCACATTCAAGGCTGCCGGCAGCATCGCATTGGCCACAGCCCTGCTGTTTTCGGCCCCGGCCGCGCAAGCCACCGATCTGGTGGTGTCGGCTGCCGCCAGCCTGACCAACGCCTTCAAGGACCTGGCGCAGTCCTTCGAGCAACAGAATCCGGGCGTCAAGGTGATCACCAATTTCGGCGCCTCCGACATCCTGATGCAGCAGATCGTGCAAGGTGCGCCGGCCGATGTCTTCGCCTCGGCAGATCAGACCGCGATGGACAAGGCGGTCGCCGAAAAGGCCGTCAATGCCGCCACCCGCAAGAATTTCGCCGCCAACCAGATCGTGCTGATCGTACCGAACGACAGCAAGCTGAATCTGAGTTCGCTGAACGACCTGACCAAGCCCGAAGTCAAGCACATTGCCTACGGCAATCCGGCTTCAGTGCCGTTCGGCCGTTACACCAAGGTCGCGCTGGAACATGCCGGCCTGTGGGATCAAGTCTCGGCCAAGGGCGTGCTGGCGCAGAACGTGCGCCAGAGTCTGGATTACGTGGCACGCGGTGAAGTCGAAGCCGGCTTCGTGTTCGCCACCGATGCGGCAGTGATGCCGGACAAGGTCAAGGTCGCGGTGCGCATTCCTTCCGACTCGCCTGCGACATATCCGATTGCCCTGACCGCCGGCACCAAGCAGAGCGAACTGGCTGCCAAATTCCTGGCCTACGTGCTGTCGCCGACCGGCCAGACCGTGCTGGCGCGTTATGGTTTTCTGAAACCTTAAACTGCCAGGCTGCCTCATGCATTCAGTCTGGACACCGCTGCTGCTCTCGCTCAAGGTCGCGGGCTGGGCCACCGCGCTCAATCTGATCTTCGGCGTTGCAGTGGCTTATGGCTTGTCGCGCTGGCGTTCGACTGCACGCGACCTGGTCGACTCCATCCTGACCTTGCCGCTGGTGCTGCCGCCCACTGTTCTGGGTTATTACCTGCTGGTGCTGTTCGGACGCCGCGGCACTTTCGGCGCCTGGCTCGACAGCATAGGCGTGCAACTGGTATTCACCTGGCAAGGTGCCGTGGTGGCCTCCACCATTGTCGCGTTTCCGCTGGTATTGAAAGCGGCGCGCGCCGCGTTTGAAAATGTCGATGCACAACTGGAAGATGCCGCGCGCATATTGGGCGTCTCCGAGCTCGGCGTGTTCTTCCGCGTCAGCCTGCCGTTGGCGGCCAAGGGCATCGTCGCCGGCGTGCTGCTGGCATTCGCCCGCGCCCTCGGCGAATTCGGCGCCACGCTGATGATCGCCGGCAATCTGCCGGGCCGCACTCAGACCTTGTCGGTCGCGATATACGAAGCGGTGCAAGCCGGCGACGACGCCACCGCCACCATGCTGGTACTGATCACTTCGATCACCTGCGTGGTGGTGCTGATGGTGGCCGGACGGCTGGTGCCGAATCGCACGCCGCTGCCTTTGCGCTGATCTGAACACGACTAAAATGCGCCGTACCAAGGCACTCCGAAACCGACCAGACCCGACAGATTTTCCATCGTGAGCGTAGAAATCCAGATCCAGAAAGAATTGCGGGCGGGCGAGCGCAGCTTCCGGCTGAACATCAGTTTTGCCTCGGAAAGCCGGCGCATCGTGCTGTATGGCCCGTCGGGTTCAGGCAAGAGTCTGACGCTCAAGGCCATGGCCGGCCTGATGACACCCGACAGCGGCAGCATTCGTCTGCATCAGCGCCTGCTGTTCGACGCCCGGCAGCGGATCAATCTGAAGCCGCAACAACGCAAGGTGGCCTATCTGTTTCAGGATTACGCCTTGTTTCCGCATCTGACCGTAGCGCAAAACATCGCCTTCGGCCTGCGCAGCGGCGCCCTCAATCTGTCTCGCCCGACAGAGCATCCCTCGGTGCAAAAGTGGTTGCAGGCCTTCGATCTCAAGAACATCGCCGGCAATTATCCGGCACAGATTTCCGGCGGTCAGCGCCAGCGTGTCGCGCTGGCGCGCGCGCTGGTGCCGGAGCCCGACATCCTGCTGCTGGACGAGCCATTTTCCGCGCTCGACCTCTCGCTGCGGGAGCGCATGCGCAAGGAGCTCGGCGAGCTGCAGCAGCAATTGCAGGTGCCGATGCTGCTGATCACCCACGATCCGGCCGATGTGGAGGCCCTGGGTGAGGTCGTGTTCGACGTGCGCGACGGTGAAATTCAGGGCCAGCGCACACTGTGATGTTGAATGCGTCGGCGCGACACGGCGCACATGTTTGGACCTCGCCATATCAAATCTCGCCAGACCATAAAAAAAGCCGCACTCTTGTGAAGTGCGGCCTTTCTTACAGCGGGGATGTTGTCCCCTCTCTCCTCTCGCAATCTTTCACCTGAATTGATCAGGCCACTTTTCGATCCGCCTTTTGTTCGAAGAACTGTTCGTCCTCGGTGGAACCGTGCAGTGCAGTGGTCGACGACTGACCTTGCTGAATCGCCTGGGTCACCGCATCGAAATAGCCGGTGCCGACTTCGCGCTGATGCTTGACGGCGGTGAAGCCCTTTTCAGCGGCAGCGAATTCCGCTTCCTGCAGTTCAACGAAGGCCGACATCTGGTTACGGGCATAGCCGTGCGCCAGATTGAACATCGAGTAGTTCAGCGCATGGAAACCGGCCAGCGTGATGAACTGGAACTTGTAGCCCATGGCGCCCAGCTCGCGCTGGAATTTGGCGATGGTGGCATCGTCCAGATTCTTCTTCCAGTTGAACGACGGCGAGCAGTTGTACGACAGCATCTTGCCGGGGAACTTGGCATGAATCGCTTCCGCGAATTTTTTGGCGAAGGCCAGATCCGGCTTGCCGGTTTCGCACCAGACCAGATCGGCATATTCGGAATAGGCCAGACCGCGCGAGATCGCCTGATCGATGCCGGGGCGCGTCTTGAAGAAGCCTTCGACCGTGCGCTCACCGGTGACGAAAGGCTTGTCGTTGTCATCCACGTCGGAAGTCAGCAGGTCGGCCGCTTCGGCATCGGTACGCGCAATCACCAGCGTATTGGTGCCGGAAACGTCGGCCGCCAGGCGCGCCGCATTCAGCTTTTCGACCGCTTCGCGGGTCGGCACCAGCACCTTGCCGCCCATGTGGCCGCACTTCTTCACGGATGCCAGCTGATCTTCGAAGTGCACGCCGGCGGCGCCGGCTTCAATCATCGATTTCATCAGCTCGAAGGCGTTCAGCACGCCGCCGAAACCGGCTTCGGCATCGGCCACGATAGGTGCGAAAAAGTCGATGTCGTTCTTGCCTTCCGACCATTGGATCTGGTCGGCGCGCTGGAAAGTATTGTTGATGCGCTTGACCACCATCGGCACCGAATTGGCCGGATACAGCGATTGATCCGGATACATTTCGCCGGCCAGGTTGGCGTCGCCGGCCACTTGCCAGCCCGACAGATAAATCGCCTTCAGCCCGGCCTTCACCTGTTGCATGGCCTGATTGCCGGTCAGAGCGCCCAGCGCATTGACGAAGGGTTCATTGTTGATCAGATTCCACAGCTTCTCCGCACCGCGCTTGGCCAGCGTGTGCTCGATCTGCACCGAGCCGCGCAGACGCACCACGTCCTCGGCGCTGTAATTGCGCTTGATGCCGTTCCAGCGGGAATTTTCTGCCCAGTCGGTAGTGAGCGCCTGAATTTGTTGTTCGCGAGTTGCCATGGTAAGTCTCCTTTGAGGTCAAAAAATGAAGCCGGGAAAATGAACCTGAAACGAGCGAAAAGTAATTCGGAACACGTCGCATCGGCGCTCAAAATCACTTTGCACTGCAAATTCCATGACTTCATAGTAGACCTCGATGTGCGTAGCAACAATGTCTTATATAAGACATAAAAACATTTTTTTATTATTTATATTCAATCACTTAGACTATTAATTTTGCGATGCGAAACCATATTTCTGAAAATGAAAAATAATTTTGGTGCTGTGCAATCGCGTATTTCACAATGCAAAATGAAAACTGCTCATCGTGAAATCTGCCGATTATTTCTGTTCAATTTCGGCGCCGTGATCCAAGTCGACACGGCCAGGCTTACGAAAAAGTCTGCAGCCGATTGAATCTTGCATAATAATAGTCAGCTCGCGAAATCAATGAAATCCGCAGCTACAACAATGCCTGCAACTGCGGCGGCAAGGCCAGACACGGTGGCGACACCGTTTGCCTGGCTTGCGCCACGGCTGACTGCAACCGGCTGCGACACACAACAGGACTGAAACAATGACGACAAGAGAAGAGACGCTCGCGCTGTGGCATGCGCAAGAAAAAGAAGTCAGAGCCCGGCTGGCGGCGCCTGGAGTATCCACGCTGGCGGACCTGAAAGCCGGCAGCGGCATGGCGTTTCTGCAGAAAATCTGGGACGGCCAGTTGCCGTCGGTACCTATCGGCGAAACCCTGGATTTCATCCCGGTAGAAGGCGAACCCGGGCGCATCGTATTTCAGGGCACACCGGACAAGCGTCATTACAATCCGCTGGGCAGCGTGCATGGCGGCTATTTTTGCACCCTGCTGGATTCGGCGGTGGGCTGCGCGGTGCATTCGGTGCTACCGCAAGGTCTGGGTTATACGACGCTGGAGCTCAAGGTCAACCTGATCCGCACACTGACGGACAAGTCCGGGCCGGTGCGCGCTGAAGGCAAAGTGATTCAGGTGGGCAAGCAGGTCGGTATTGCCGAAGGCCGCATCCTCGATGCCGAGGGCAAGATTTATGCGCATGCCACCACCACCTGCCTGATTTTTCCTCTGCCCTGAATCAGAACCGCAGATATTCAAGCAACGGTGCGGGCGACTGGTCTGAGAGGCAACACGCCCAACCACTTAAGGCGCCGCAGTTTGTTGTTATATAGAAGCGGCCGGCAAGAGCAGGCAGCTTGCCGGCGTGGCCCATATCAAATCTGCAGTTCCATGCAACATTCAGCGTCATGCAGCGTCATGCGCTAACGCCTGCCAGCCCTGCCGATCGCCTCAATCGGCGGGTTCGGTTTCGAGGGCGGTCCGATCATCGGTTGTTTAATCCTCCAAGAAGGCACAAAATGGCGGCTACGAAAATTTAATCGCGCCGCAACGCGTCTATAGCCTTCATGCATTACGCCCTGGATATTCGTACGTTTCTGTTCAGTCACTATTTCTACACAGGGGTACGCATCGCCATCGGAGTGATCGGCCTGACCTTGCTGGTCTTCAACGTGGCCGACGACATGCAGGTCACGATGACGGTCTTCCTCGGTGCGCTCTGCACCAGCCTGATGGACTTGCCCAGTCCGCTGCGTCACAAATTCAATGAAATGCTGGCCGGCGTGCTGCTCTGTACGCTGGTCATGCTCATCATCAGCCTGTGCGCGCCCTTCCCCTGGCTGGTGAGCGCCATGATGGTGGTAGTCAGCTTCTTCGCCAGCATGATGGTGGTCTACGGCAAGAAAACCATGCCGCTGCAATTCGCAGCGCTGATGGTGATGACGCTGACCATGGAAAACCAGTTGCCGATCGGCGCGGCGATCATACACAGCTTCTTCTTCCTGTGCGGCGGCCTCGGCTATCTGGCCTATTCGATGGCGGTATCCTGGTTTTTGCGGCGCCGCATCAAGCAGCAGATTCTGGCCGAGGCCTTGTTCGAACTGGCGCGCTATCTGCGCATCAAGGCCGACTTTTACGATGTACGCAAGGATCTCACCGCCCAATTCAATCTGCTGGTGCGCCAGCAGATCGTGCTGGCCGACAAGCAGCAGGCCGCGCGCGACCTGATCCTGCGCGATCTGCACACCAAGCAGGATGGCCTGCTGGTGCAGGTCCACCTGAGCATGCTCGAGCTGTACGAGCAGATTCTCTCGACCCACGGCGACTACGCTTTCCTGCGCAGCCATTTCGGCGACAGCGACGTCATGATCTTCCTGCGCGATCTGGCCAACAAGACCGCCGAAGACATTGAGTCCATCGCCTACGCCATCACGCGCAAGCGCGAATCGACGCCAAGCGTCAACTACAAGGCCGAACTGCGCGCGATCCAGTATGAAATGCAGCAGTTGCAGCAAGACAATCAGGCCGGCAAGATTCCAGACGAGGCGCTGACCATCCTGCGCGTGACCTACAACAAGATCCGCGACATCATCGAACTGATCGGTCAGTTGCACCTCGCCACTTCGCGTCCGGTCGACCCGATTCCTATCCTGCCGGGTTCCGACATGACGCCGTTCATGACCCAGCAGAAATACAAGTTCGGCCTGCTGCTGTCCAACCTGCGCTGGCAATCGCCGATCTTCCGCTTCGCCATTCGTGTCGCGCTGGCCGTCACCACAGGACTGTGGATCTCCAATCACCTGCCCTACATGGCGCACGGCTACTGGATCGTGCTGACCATCGTCATCATCCTCAAACCCAATTTCAGCTCCACCAAGCAACGCATGGCCGATCGCCTGATCGGCACCGTCATCGGCTGTCTGATCACGGCGCTGATCCTGCGTTTCGTGCACAGCCAGGCCGGTCTGATGGCGGTGCTGTTCCTGGCCAGCGTCGCGGCACCGGCCTTTACCTACGTCAAATACCGCTATACCGCGATCGCCGCCTCGGTGCAAATCCTGATGCTGCTCAACCTGCTGCTGCCGGCCGGCCATCAGGGCGTGGTCGGCGAACGTCTGGTCGACACCATCATCGGCGTCATCATCGCCACCATCTTCAGCTACGTGCTGCCGAGCTGGGAATATCGCGACCTGCCGCGCCTGATGCGCGGCGTCCTGAAATCCGGCGAACGCTATCTCACCGCCAGCCGCGACATGCTGGAAGGCAAGGTCGGCGACGACTTCTTCTATCGCGTTTGCCGCAAGGGCTTCATGGACAGCCTGTCGGCCCTGATTTCGGCGCTGGTGCGCATGATGGATGAGCCGGTCAGCAAGCACCGCGCGGTCAAGGAAATCAATCGTTTCATCGTGCAGAATTATCTGGTCGCAGCCCACATCGCGGCCTTGCGCATACTGCTGCGCCGCCATGCCGAAGGCCTGCCGCGCGATGCCGTGAATGACATCGTCGAGCGCAGTTATCAGCAGGCCAGCGATCAGATCAGCACCGCTCAGCGTATTCTGGCGCCGGCCAAGATGCGCAAGGCCAAGGCCTCCGCCAGCGCGGTGGCCGTAGCCGACGCCGCCTCAGCCACCGTGCCGATGCCGAATGATGAACAGGTGCTGGTCGGCCCAATGCTGCCGGAGCAAGTATCGGTTGAGACCAGCAACTGGTCCGGCTGGCATACCCTGCAACGCCGCAGTGCTCTGCTGAACCAGGACTTACAGGAAATCGTCACGCAGACCGTGGCGATTCAGCGGGTCTTGCGCGAGCCCTGAAGCACTGGCTGGCGGCATCGTAGATGAGAACGGAAGCGCAGTGAGCGCCTGCACGACACCTGTATGACAGAGTCCATGTGATCAATCGCCCTGCTCTTTTCATCGCCCGCTCTCCGACGAAAAAATGCTTCGCAGATCGTGATTCACCACGCAGACTCGAAGCATTTTTAAAGCAAGCTGCTTTGCTTTTTCATCTTTAAAACGCAATCAAACCAGAAACCGGCACTATTCAGCTCCGCCGGTTTTTCCTGTTCTGCAAGCCACAATCGGCATGCTAAATTCCGCCGCTTCACATTGGGCCGGCGCGCAGTCGCGTCGGCCCGAGGATGCGGCGCCGGCCCCCGTGCGTCGTCCATCCCGCCCTTTTCGGAGACGAACCATGCGGCAAAAAGTAATTCTCGATTGCGATCCCGGCCATGACGATGCCATCAACATCATGCTCGCCTGCGCCAGCCCGGAACTCGAACTCATGGCGGTCACCACCACTTATGGCAACGTCAGCCTGGAGCGCACGACTTACAATGCGCGCGTGATCCGCGAGATGATAGGACACGACTTTCCCATTTGTGCCGGTGCTGAACTTCCGCTGATGCGCAACCGGCTCAGCGCTGAATCCTGCCACGGCGCCAGCGGCCTCGACGGCCCCGATCTGCCGAAACCGGTGCGCGATGTCGAACCCATGCACGCCGTCAATTTCATCATTGAATCGGTGTTTCGTTATCCGCATCAGATCAAGATTCTGCCGACCGGGCCGCTGACCAATCTGGCGCTGGCGATGCGACTGGAACCCAAAATCATTCCGCTGATTCAGGAAGTGGTGCTGATGGGCGGCAGCGTCGACGTCGGCAACTGGAGTCCGGCCGCCGAATACAACATTCTGTGCGATCCGCACGCCGCCCGCGTGGTCTTTGAAAGCGCGGCGCCGGTCACCATGTTCGGCCTCAATATCACGCATCAGGCCATCGCCTCGCCGGCGCGTGTTGACGCCTTCCGCAAGCTCGGCACCCGCAACGGCGAATTCGCCGCGGTATTGCTGGAGTTCTTCCGCGAGCATCACGAACAGCGCTACGGCTGGGACGGCGGTGCCTTGCACGACCCCATGACGGCGGCCTATCTGATCAAACCCGAACTGTTTGAATTCCGCGACATGCACGTCGCCGTCGAAACCCAGGAAGGCAGCAGCTACGGCCGCACCAACTGCGACTACTGGCGCGTGCTGGAAGCTCAAAAACGCAGCAAAGTCGGCGTCAAGGTCGATGCCGACGGATTCTTTGCGCTACTGACCGAGCGCATCGCCCGCTTTCCCTGATCCGCTTGCCGGGACGGCCGGGTAGCCGGCGATCAGTTCATTGCCCGCGCCGCCTCCCGCCGGTCTCCCATCAGCCGCCTACGCCCACGCCACCTTCATGCCGCGCCTATGTCCATTCTGAAAGCACTCATCTCGATCGCGCTGCTGTTGCTGCTCGCCTATGCTTTGTCGCCCGACCGGCGCCGCATCGCCTGGCGCACCGTGCTGCTGGCGCTGTTGTTGCAAAGTCTGCTATTCATCGTGATTTCATATATTCCGCCGGTGCGCGCCGCCTTTTTCAGCATCGGCGCCGCCTTCACCGCCCTGCTCGATTTTGCCGGCGTCGGCGCCCATTTCCTGCTGGGCAATCTGACCTCGGACAATTTCGGCCTGGTCAGGAATGCGGCCGGCGAAGTCAGCTTGGGCACCGTCGTCGCGCAAGACAGCAGCGAACAGTTGAAGCTGTTCGACTGGATCTATGCCTTCAAGGTCTTTCCCATCCTGATCTTCTTTGCCGCGCTCACCAGCGTGCTTTACCACTTCGGCATCCTGCAAAAACTGGTGGCGGCGATGGCCTGGCTGATGCGCCGAAGCATGCGCCTGAGCGGTGTGGAAAGTCTGGCGACCGCCGGCAATCTGTTTCTCGGCATGTCCGAATCGCCCTTGCTGGTGCGCCCCTATCTGAAGCACATGACGCAGTCGGAGCTGGCTTGCCTGCTGATCGGTGCCATGTCTTTGCTGGCCGGCAGCACGCTCGGCGCCTACGTCGGCCTGCTGGGCGGCGACAATCCGGTCGATCAGGCGCGCTTCGCCTCGATGCTGATTCTGGCGTCCTTCATGAACGCCCCGGCCGCCATCATCTTTGCCAAGATCCTGTTCCCTGAAAACCCTCAGCATTTGGCCGTTGCCATCAGCGCACGCGCCGGCATGTCCAGTTCCATGCACGCAAGCGACTCCGGCGAAGGCGAAGATACGCAGGAGCATGGCGCCGGCCGCTCCTTGATGACTGCCATCGTTGACGGCGCAATGGACGGCGTCAAGATGTGCGTCGCCAGCGCCGCGATCCTGATCGCCATCATTTCGCTGATTGCCCTGCTCAATGCGCTGACCCGCGATCTGGCGGGCGAGCTGCTGGGCGTCAATGCATGGATACGCACCAGCAGCGGCGGCGTGTTCGACGGCCTGACCTTTCAATATCTGTTCGGACAGATCATGCGCGTCGTGGCCTTCATGATCGGCGTCAGCTGGAGTGAGTCGCTGCAGGTCGGCAGCCTGCTAGGCACCAAGATCGTGATCAATGAATTCGTCGCCTACATCGAGCTGACCAGGATGCGCACCGCCGGACAATTGTCGCAGCACGCGGTATTCATCTCGACCTTTGCACTATCCAGTTTTTCCAACTTCGGTACGGTCGGCATCATGACCGCCGGCATCTCTGCGCTGGCGCCCTCGCAACGCGACACGCTGGGGCGCATTGGCCTGCGCTGCCTGCTGGGTGCGGTGCTGGCCGGTTTTCTGACGGCCAGTACCGCCGCCATGTGGACTTCCCTGGCTAACTGAAGATTGAAACAAGAGGTTCGACCATGAGCTGCAACAGCAACGTTCATTCCGCCATATCGCCCAGCCACATCGCCATTCGCGGCGGCACGGTGGTCAACGCCGACCACCAGTTTCGCGCCGACGTGCTGTGCCGCGACGGCCGCATCGTCGCCGTCGGCGAGCAGATCGAGGTGCCGGCCGGCGCCGCCATCATCGACGCCGGCGGCCAGTACGTGATGCCGGGCGGCATCGATCCGCATACCCACATGCAACTGCCTTTCATGGGCACGGTCACGGCCGACGATTTCTATTCCGGCACCGCCGCCGCGCTGGCAGGCGGCACCACCAGTATCATCGATTTCGTGATTCCGGCGCCTCAGCAATCGCTGCTGGAAGCATTTCACATCTGGCGCGGCTGGGCTGAAAAATCGGCCGCAGATTATTCCTTCCACGTCGCCGTCACCTGGTGGAGCGACAGCGTCGCTGCCGAGATGGAAACCCTGGTCCGACAGCATGGCGTCAACAGCTTCAAGCACTTCATGGCGTACAAGAACGCCATCATGGCCGACGACAGCGTGCTGATCAGCAGCTTCGCGCGGGCGCTGGAACTCGGCGCCATGCCGACCGTGCATGCAGAAAACGGCGAACTGGTGCATCTGCTGCAACAGCAATTGCTGGCGCAAGGCATGCGCGCGCCGGCGGCGCATCCGCTGTCGCGCCCACCGCAGGTCGAGGCCGAAGCCGCCGGCCGCGCCATCGCCATTGCCAATGTGCTGCAAACGCCGCTGTACATCGTGCATGTCTCCTGCGCCGAATCGCTGGCGGCGATTGCCCGCGCCCGCGCTGCCGGCCAGCGCGTCTACGGTGAAGTGCTGGCCGGGCATCTGCTCATCGACGACAGCGTCTACGCCAACCCTGACTTTGCCGGCGCTGCGGCCCATGTCATGAGTCCGCCGTTTCGCCCGGCCGAACATCAGCAAGCCTTGTGGAAGGGATTGCGCAGCGGCGACCTGCACACCACCGCCACTGATCACTGCACCTTCTGCGCCGGGCAAAAGGCCATGGGCCGATCCGATTTCACGAAAATTCCGAACGGCTGCGGCGGTGTGGAAGAACGCATGAGCGTGATCTGGGATGCCGGCGTCGGCAGCGGCTGGCTCACGCCTTCGGAATTCGTCGCCATCACTTCGGCCAATGCCGCGCGCATTTTTAATATCTATCCGCGCAAGGGCTCTGTGAGCGTAGGTGCGGATGCCGATCTGGTGGTGTGGGACCCGCTGGCCAGCCGCACCCTCTCAGCCGCCACCCAGCATTCGCTGGGCGACTTCAATGTGTTTGAGGGGCGTACAGTACAGGGTCTGCCCAGCCATACCATCAGCCGCGGCAAGCTGGTGTTCGAACGCGGCGAACTGCGCGCAGAACGCGGCGCAGGCCGCTATGTAAGACGGCCGCCATTCGCCCCGCAAAAACAGATCTTGCAAGCGCCGGGCAAGCACGACAAACAAGGGAGCAAGCAAAAATGATCGTCATCATCGGCAGCATCAACATGGATCTGGTACTGGAAGTGCCGCGCATGCCCTTGCCCGGCGAGACCCTGGCCGGCGGCCGCTTCCACACCGCGCACGGCGGCAAGGGCGCGAATCAGGCGGTAGCCTGCGCGCGCCTCAGCCGGGCGCCGGCGCAGACAGCCATGATCGGCTGTGTCGGCGACGATGCCTTCGGCGCGGCATTGCGCGAAAGTCTAACCAATGACGGCGTCGATATCCGCCATCTGCAGCAAGTGCCCGATACCGCCAGCGGCATTGCCGCCATCACGGTCGATGCTCAGGGCCAGAACAGCATCCTGCTGGCCGCCGGCGCCAATGCCGAACTGCATCCGCGCCACATTGATCAGGCCGAACAATTGCTCAGCCGCGCCAGCATCGTGGTGCTGCAGCTGGAAGTGCCGCTGGCCACCATCAGCCACGCCATCGAGCGCGCTCATGCGCTGGGCAAGACGGTGGTGCTCAATCCGGCGCCGGCAGCGCCGCTGCCGTCAGCATTGTTGAGCAAGGTCGATTACCTGATCCCTAACGAAATCGAAGCCGGCATGTTGCTAGGCACCAGTCTGGACGGCGGCGACATGCAGGCAGTGCAAGCCGCCGCGATCGCCCTGCAGGCGCAGGGCTGCCGCAATGTGCTGATCACGCTGGGCAGTCGCGGCGTCTATGCGGCGCTGGGCGAAACATGCGCGCACCATGCCGCTACCGTGGTCGATGCCGTCGACAGCACCGCCGCCGGCGATACCTTTATCGGCGGCTTCGTCACGGCCCTGTCGGAAGGCCAGACACCGCAGGCTGCCATTGCCTTTGGTCAGAACGCGGCAGCCTATAGCGTGGCCCGGCGCGGCGCGCAGACCTCGATTCCTTACCGACGCCAGATCGCTTGATCCGCACATGCGTGCATGTGCGCGTGTATGCGTTTGCATGCGATCCTCAACAAAAAGGGCCGCCTGAGATGGCGGCCCTTTTTTCATTGCAGACTTAGCACCTCACTCGGCGTGACTGCAGCAGCTTTCGCCGGAATGTATGCCGGAGCCTGCAGCAAGCGTCTGCGCCGGCGATGACAGCTTCGCCTGCCCCGTGTCAGCCTTTGCCGAGCGCAATTGCCTTGCCGCCGCCACCATGTTGGCCAGCGCCGCATAGGTCTCGGGCCAGTTGCGTGTCTTCAGGCCGCAATCCGGGTTGACCCACAGACGCTGATCGGGAATCACGCCGCGCGCCTTCTGCATCAGGCGCACCATTGCCGCGACCTCGGGAATACGCGGCGAGTGAATGTCGTACACGCCGGGGCCGATATCGTTGGGATACGCGTACTCACCGAAGCCGTCCAGCAACTCCATGTCGGAACGCGAGGTTTCGATGGTGATGACGTCGGCGTCCATGGCTGCGATCCAGGGCAGGATGTCGTTGAACTCCGAATAGCACATGTGCGTGTGAATCTGCGTCTCATCCTGTACGCCGGCTGCGCTGATGCGGAAAGCGCGCACCGCCCAGTCCAGATACTCGCGCCAGTCGGCGGCTTTGAGCGGCAAGCCTTCGCGGAAGGCAGGTTCGTCGATCTGAATCATGCCGATGCCGGCCTTTTCCAGATCCACCACTTCATCGCGCAAGGCCAGCGCAATCTGCAGCGCGGTGGTCGAGCGCGGCTGATCGTCGCGTACGAAGGACCATTGCAGCATCGTCACCGGGCCGGTCAGCATGCCCTTCATCGGTTTCTCGGTCAGGCTTTGGGCAAACTTGCTCCAGCCTACCGTCATCGCTTCGGGGCGATACACGTCGCCATAGATGAAAGGCGGCTTCACGCAGCGCGAGCCATAGCTCTGCACCCAGCCGTTGGCGGTGAAAGCGTAACCCCACAATTGCTCGCCGAAATATTCGACCATGTCGTTGCGCTCAGGCTCGCCGTGCACCAGCACATCGAGGCCCAACTCTTCCTGCTTGTCCACCACCAGACGGATTTCATCGCGCATCTTTTCCAGATAATCCAGATGGCCAATTTCGCCGCGCTTGTAGGCCGCACGCGTCTGGCGGATCTCCGCCGTCTGCGGAAAGGAGCCGATGGTGGTGGTCGGGAAAGCCGGCAATTGCCATTTCTTTTGCTGGGTCGCGATACGCTCGGCAAAACCCGAGTGGCGCTCGGCATCGGCCGCCGTCACGCCTTGCAGGCGCTTTTGCACCAGCGCGTTGTGGATGCGTTCGGAACTGTTGCGCGCAGCACGCGCGGCACGCGCCAGATAGAGTTTTTGCTTCAACACTGCACCACCGTCCTCGCCTTCGCTCCTTCCCAGCGCATCCCTGAGCAGCACCACCTCGTCCAGCTTCTGCACCGCAAATGCCAGCCAGCTTTTCAGCTCGGCATCCAGCTTGTTTTCATTCGCCAGATCGACCGGCACGTGCAACAGCGAGCAGCTTGATGCAATCCACAAACGCTCACCGAGTTGCGCCTGCGCCGTCTGCAAGATCTGCAGCGCGTGGTCGACATCGGTGCGCCAGATATTGCGGCCGTCCACCACGCCCAGCGACAACACCTTGTCTTGCGGCCAGCCGGCTATGAATGCAGCCAGTTGCTGCGGCGCCCGCACCAGATCCAGATGCACGCCCGCCACCGGCAAACCGCTCAGCAATTCAGCGTGCGCGGCCACGCCGTCGAAATAGGTCGCCAGCAGCAAGGAAGGAATCGATTGCGGCTCCACCGCCAGCGCCGAATACACCGGCGCAAACGCACGCCGCCATTGCGCGTCCAGCTCCAGCGCCAGAATCGGCTCATCGATCTGCACCCATTCCACGCCGGCCGTCTTCAGCTTTTGCAGCAGCGCCTGATAGGCCTTCAGCACGCGCGGCAGCAAGTCCAGCTTGTGCGACAGGCCGCTCTTGATCTTGCCCAGATACAGCAGGCTCAACGGCCCGAGCAGCACGACCTTGGCCTGTGCCTTGCCGCCTTGCCGCAGCAGGGCCCGGGCTTCGGCGATTTCATCGAACAGCCACTCGGCGCCGCCGTCGAAGCCGACATCGGCAGTCCATTCCGGCACCAGATAGTGATAATTGGTATCGAACCATTTGGTCATCTCCATCGCGAAGTTGACCTGGTCGCCGCGCGCCAGCGTGTAATAGTCGGCCAGCGTCAGCCGTTGCGCATCAAAACCGAAACGGGTCGGCAGCGCACCCAGCAGCGCCAGCGTATTCAGCACCTGGTCGTACCAGGCGAAATCGCCCACCGTGATCAGATCCAGACCGGCATCGACTTGCGCCTGCCAATGGCGCGCCCGCAGCGTGCGGCCGGTCTCTTGCAGATGCTGCAAGGCCGCGGCATCGCCCGGCTGCTTCCAGAATGCTTCCATTGCAAACTTCAATTCGCGCTGTGCGCCTATGCGCGGAAAACCCAAAACGTGTGCCACTGCCATGCCGACCTCCGGTATTCGTCAAAATGATCTGGAATCTGAAAGCCGCATTGATCGCATTGGTCGCGTTCATCGCATTGATGTGAGATTTGATGGAAATCATCGCTGCGGCATTTCGATGCTGGCATCTTGCCGGGCGCTCATATATTATTCAAACGATATATTCTATGAATAAACTTGAGATTTACTAATAGTCAGTCGGAGCAAGGCTTTGCGCCGGATTTTCGGTACTTTTCGCCCCGAACCAAGGCTGAGCACGGATAAGAACGCATGCAATCGATACTTGAATTACGCCATCTGAAAACCCTGCAAGCGCTCAAGGAAGCCGGCAATCTGATGCGCGCCGCGACGCTGCTCAACGTCACCCAGTCGGCGCTGTCGCATCAGATCAAGCAACTGGAAGATCATCACGGCGCACCGCTGTTCGAGCGCAAATCGGTGCCGGTGCGCTTCACCCCGGCCGGCGAGCGTCTGCTGAAACTGGCGGAAAGCGTGCTGCCGCAGGTCGCCAATGCCGAACGCGATCTGGTACGACTGCAGCAAGGCGTCGCCGGGCAACTGCGCATCGCGGTCGAATGCCATACCTGCTTCGACTGGCTGATGCCGTCCATGGACGCCTTCCGCCGCCGCTGGCCGGAAGTGGATATGGATATCGTCTCGGGTTTTCAGGCCGACCCCATCGGCCTGCTGTATGACCGGCGTGCCGACATCGCCATCGTGGCCGACATCGATCCCGGCGAAGACGTGGATTTCCACGCCTTGTTCCGCTTTGAGATCGTGGCGCTGCTGGCGCACGATCATCCGCTGGCTGATCGGCCCTTTCTGAGCGCCAAGGATTTCGCCACCGACACGCTGATCACTTACCCGGTGCCGGACGACATGCTGGACGTGGTGCGCCAGGTGCTCAAACCGGCCGGCATCCAGACCGAGCGCCGCACCACCGAATTGACGGTCGCCATGCTGCAACTGGTGGCGAGCCGGCGCGGCATCGCCACGCTGCCGATCTGGGCGGCGCAAAATTATCTGAACCGGGATTATGTGCTGGCCAAACGCATCACGCCCAATGGCCTGACCGGCCGGCTATACGCGGCTTGTTTGCCGGAAGTATCCGAGAAATCCTATCTGAGCGAATTCATCGCCACCACGCGCGAGACCAGCTATCTGAATCTGCCCAGCGTGGAGTTGCTGTAGCCGGGGCCGGCAAGTGCCAGGCAGGCGCCGGCCTCGGCAACAATTCAATAGGCCAGGATGCGATGCATCCGCTTCTGATCGAACATGCGTGAATCGGCCACCCGCAACAGCGTTTCCACATCCAGTCCGTCCTGCGGGAACAGCGCCACGCCGACCGAGGCATCGATCTGATACTCGTGACCATCGCGGCCCGGTATCGGCTTGTTGATCGAATGGCGGATCTTCTCGGCAATCGACTTGGCGATTTCTTCGTCAGACACGCCATGCAGATACACCACGAATTCATCGCCGCCGAAGCGCGCAACCGTATCGTCGCGGCGCAGCGCGCGCTGCAGTTGTGACGCCACCGAAATCAGCACGCGGTCGCCTTCGTCATGACCGAACTGATCGTTGACCGCCTTGAAGCGATCCAGATCGATGAACAGCAAGGCAAAGTGCAGCGGATTGGCCTCCGAGGCATTGCGTCGACGGAATTCGATCTGCGCAATCAGCGAGTCGCGATTCAGTACATTGGTCAGGCGATCGGTGCGCAGATTGCGCTCCATTTCCTGGAAGCTCTGCGCCAGCTGACCGATTTCATCGCTGCGGTCGATATTCAACTTGGGGAAAGGCTCGCCGTTGCCGATGCTCTTGGCCGCCAGCGTCAGCATGCGGATATCTCGCAGCACCCAGCGCAGCAGCACAAAGCCGATGACGAAGGTCAGGCATACCGCGACCAGGCCCAGCAACAGCGTCTGATAGACGCCGCCGGTGACCGAGCCCAGAAAATCGGAACGCGGCGCCGCACTGATCGCCAGCCAGTCGATGCCGGCGTCATCGTGATGCAAGCGGAAGGCCACCGCGATCTGATTGTTGCCGGCCGGCGATGCCAGCAACACCAATTGGCCGGGAACCGGCTTGTTCGTTTTCAGATATTCCTGCACCGCCATGAAAGCCTGCTGCACGGTAGCCGACGTGCTGCGGCTGGCGTTCAGGCGCTCGAACTCGCTGCCGGTGGTCGGCTTGTAGAGGGCTTCGTTGGCGGAAGACGCGATCATCTCGCCGCCCATTTCAGTCACGAAGGCGACGCCATTGCTGCCCAGCGGCAAGGTCTGCAAAAAAGTCGTCAGATGGCGCAGGCCGATGCTGCTGGTGGCCACGCCCAGCAATTGGCCGCTCTCGGCATAGACCGGCTTGGACAGCGTCAGACCGAGGAATTTGAGACGAAAATCGGTAAACACCGGCGACCAGGTTTCGCGCTTGCGCTCGACCGCCCGGGTATACCAGGGGCGATCGCGCGGTTCGTATTCCTGCACGGCGCGCAACTTCATTTCGGTGCCGGGGCCGTTCAGGTAGTACACATAATTCTTGCCGCCCTGACCGTCGCGTGTGCTGAACATGTAGACATTCGCGCTTTCCTGGCGCAGGCCGGTAAAGCTGCCGTCGACTCCGCCGAAATAGACGTAGCTCGGATCTTCGAACAAGGAATTGGCGATCCACAAACGCTCTTCCAGCAAGCGGCGATCAGTGGGGAAAGGAATCAGTACCGGCTTGCCGCCGATTTCAAGGGGAGGAATGGGATCCGGCGCAACCACGCGCAGACTTTCACGCGCGCTCAGGGTCTGGCGATCGATCGCCTGGCCGACGCGGCCCATGACCTCCATCAAGGCATTGCGTGCCAGTACTTCCGTGGCGTCATTACCCGCACGATAGAGAAACCATCCTATCGTGCATGCGAGACACACCATCAGAAAGATGAACGGCAAAATAAACAGCCGCTGCAAAGAAGACTGCTTCAGAATGACACCCCCTGCCCTTCACTGCCACCAATTTTTCGCACGATCTTGTCCTGCGCCCGTGTTTGCTTTTGCACTGCAAATTGTTGCCGTCATGCAGCAAAATGTTTTCGTAAGGGCAACTATTGTATGCGAAAAAAAACCCTTGAATCTCAGCCAATTTTTTTTCGATTTATCTATCGAATTTATAGCGAGTTATAGAACTAGATAGCATAGGCCTTTCGCTTTGAGCAAGGCTTTTCCTAGTCCCACCTCTTACTCTCTCTCTGCATGAAAAAAATCATGTCAAATGTGTAGCCTTTCTGCAATAAATCCCATCTTTATATGTATGACAACTTTCATCTGCAGTGCAATAAAAAAACGCGATGAGGTCGCCCTCATCGCGTTTGAATTTCCTGCAGGGCCAAGCCTTTTTGAAGCGCCGGCACGGCAGATATTGCCTTTATTGAAACAAATCAGGCCGCAGTGAATTCCAGCGCACCGTCCTTGACGGCGATGTGCACCACATCCTTGGGCCCGAATTTCCCGGCCAGGATCAGTTTCGACAGCGGATTTTCGATTTCCTGCTGAATCGCGCGCTTCAGGGGCCGCGCGCCATACACCGGATCGAAGCCGGCCTCGGCGATCTTCTGCAAGCCGGCGTCCGAGATCTGCAAACCGATGTCCAGCTTGTTCAGACGCTGCTCCAGAATCTTCAACTGGATACGCGCGATGGCGCCGATGTTCTTCTCGTCGAGCGCATGGAACACCACGATCTCGTCGATACGGTTGATGAACTCGGGACGGAAATGCCCGCGCACTTCAGCCATCACGGCCAGCTTCACCAGGCCCGGATCGCTGTCTTCCATCGCCTGAATCCTGTGCGACCCCAGATTGGAGGTCATCACGATCACGGTGTTCTTGAAGTCCACCGTGCGCCCCTGACCGTCAGTCATGCGGCCATCGTCCAGCACCTGCAGCAGCACGTTGAAGACATCCGGATGCGCCTTCTCGATTTCGTCGAGCAGAATCACGCTGTACGGTTTGCGCCGCACCGCCTCGGTCAGATAACCGCCTTCTTCGAACCCGACATAACCCGGTGGCGCACCGATCAGCCGTGCCACAGAGTGCTTCTCCATGAATTCACTCATGTCGATGCGGATCATCGATTCTTCGGTATCGAACAGATAAGTCGCCAGCGCCTTGCACAGCTCGGTCTTACCGACCCCGGTCGGGCCCAGGAACATGAAAGAACCGTAAGGCCGGCCAGGATCGCCAAGCCCTGCGCGGGAACGGCGGATGGCATCGGAAACGGCCACAATCGCCTCTTCCTGCCCCACCACGCGCTGATGCAATACCTCTTCGATATGCAAGAGTTTCTCGCGCTCGCCCTGCATCATGCGCGACACCGGGATGCCGGTGGCGCGCGCCACGATTTCGGCGATTTCTTCCGCACCCACCTGGGTACGCACCAGGGTGGGCTTGTGCGCGGCGATGCCGGCTTCGTCCTTCTTGTTCTGCACTTCCAGCGCTTTTTCCAGCTCCGACAGCTTGCCGTACTTCAGTTCGGACACCCGCTGCCAGTCGCTCTTGCGGGTTGCCTCTTCCATTTGCAGGCGCACCTTTTCGATCTCTTCCTTCAGTTGCTGGCTGCCCTGCACGCTGGCTTTTTCCGACTTCCAGACTTCTTCCAGATCGGCGTATTCACGGCCCAGCTTTTCGATTTCATCCTCGATCAGCTGCAGACGTTTTTGCGAAGCTTCATCCTTCTCGCGCTTGACCGCTTCGCGCTCGATCTTGAGCTGGATCAGACGACGATCCAGCTTGTCCATCACCTCTGGCTTGGAATCGATTTCGATCTTGATCTTGGCCGCCGCCTCGTCGATCAGATCAATCGCCTTGTCGGGCAAAAAGCGGTCGGTGATATAGCGATGCGACAGCTCGGCCGCGGCCACGATGGCCGGGTCGGTAATATCGACGCCGTGGTGCACCTCATACTTTTCCTGCAGACCGCGCAGGATCGCGATGGTGGCCTCCACGCTGGGCTCATCGACCAGAATTTTCTGGAAGCGACGCTCCAGCGCGGCGTCCTTTTCGATGTATTTGCGATACTCATCGAGCGTGGTGGCGCCGACGCAATGCAGTTCGCCGCGCGCCAGCGCCGGCTTCAGCATATTGCCGGCGTCCATCGCGCCTTCGGCCTTGCCGGCGCCGACCATGGTGTGCAGCTCATCGATGAAGACGATGGTCTGGCCTTCGTCCTGCGCGATTTCCTTCAAGACCGATTTCAGGCGTTCTTCGAATTCGCCGCGATACTTGGCGCCGGCCAGCAAGGAGGCCATATCGAGCGATAGCACGCGCTTGGACTTCAGGCTGTCCGGCACTTCGCCGTTGACGATGCGCTGCGCCAGACCTTCGACGATGGCGGTCTTGCCGACGCCCGGTTCGCCGATCAGCACCGGATTGTTCTTGCTGCGACGTTGCAGCACCTGAATCGCGCGACGGATTTCATCGTCGCGGCCGATCACCGGATCCAGCTTGCCGTTGCGGGCGCGCTCGGTCAGATCGAGGGTGTATTTTTTAAGGGCTTCGCGCTGGCCTTCGTCCTGCTGCGAGGACACGCTGGCGCCGCCGCGCACGGCGGTAATCGCTGCTTCCAGCGACTTGCGCGACAAGCCATGTTCACGCGCCAGTTTGCCGGCATCGGACTTGTCGTCGAGCAGGCCGAGCAGCACCATTTCGCTGGCGACGAACTGGTCGCCGCGCTTTTGCGCTTCCTTGTCGGCCAGATTCAGCAAGGCCAGCAGCTCCCGCCCCACCTGCACTTCGCCGCCGTTGCCGGTGACCTTGGGCAAGCGCTGTATGGCGCCCAGCAACGCGGTGTTGAGACTGGCGACATTCACGCCGGCGCGCTGCAACAGGGAATGGCTGCCGCCATCATCCTGATTCAGCAAGGCGCGCAGCAAATGCAGCGGGTCTATATATTGATTGTCATTGCCGACAGCCTGGCTCTGCGCATCAGCCAGCGCTTCCTGCAATTTGGTCGTGAGTTTGTCGATTCGCATGTTTCGCTCCAATTTTTCAATGAATACAAAATTGGGCCGTACGGTCGATTTTCAAGCGAAGCGCGATAGCTAAATCGTCGCGCAGACAGAAGCGAATCGGCATTGAATTTGATCTGCATCAGCTTCGTTTTCCGGCGCCGGGGAACCACTCCACCGCACTGCGAACTGTGGCGGAGAAAACAAGGACCTAGGCGCCGGAAGTGGCAACTGCCGCCCTATCCGGCCAGCGCCCGATAGCTTGCAAAGCCGGCCACACACAGAATGATGGATCCGAACAGATGCAGTGCCGAATGGCCGATGGCCAACAGGTAATCGCCACGCTGCAGCAGCATCATGGCTTCAGCCGAAAATGTAGAGAAAGTTGTCAGGCCGCCCAGAAATCCGGTGATGGCAAACAGACGCCATTCCGGCGAGAGGCTTTGATGCTGCTCGAAATACGCCACCAGAAAGCCGATCACGTAGCCGCCGATCCAGTTGGCTGCCAGCGTGCCGATAGGCAAGGCATGCCCGGCCACGTTCATCACCACGCTCATGCGCCAGCGCAGCCATGCGCCCAGTGTTGCCCCCGCCCCGACCGCCAGCCATCCCATATGTATCCTCTGCGCAATTGCATTTCATGTTTGAAGAAAGTGCCATGATGCCAGAACGGCTGCGCTTCAGACAGGTGCTGCGCCGGCAAAATCGCCGGTGCCGGCCGTCTCAGAGACTGCCATGCGCGGCGCCTTCGTTGGCGGTATTGATGCCCTGCATTTCTTCGCGCAAGGTGGCGATGCGTTCCATCGCCAGATGATCTTCCTGCAAGGCCTTGTCCACGCTTTCATGCATCCAGTCGACCCAGGTGCTGATCTTGGCGTCCAGATACTGGCGCGAGGGATACAAGGCGTACACCCCCATCTGCTGCATGCGATGCTGCGGCAGCACGCGCACGATGGTGCCGGCGCGCAAGGGGTCAACCGCCGAATAGATAGGCAGCACGCCGATACCCATGCCTTCGCGGATGCTGAGCAGCATGGCTTCCGCCACATTCACCTGAAAGTTGCTCTTGATCGCAATCTGGGTATGACCGTCCGGGCCCTCGATCACCCATTCATCGAGCGGCGAGACCGGACTCACCAGTTGCAGGCAGGCATGATTGACCAGATCTTCCGGTTTTTGCGGTGAGCCGTATTTGGCAACGTAGGCCGGCGAGGCGCACAGCATGCTGAAAGTGCTGCCCAGCTGACGAAAGATCAGGCCGGAGTCGGGTAATTCACGCGCCAGCACCAGTGAGACGTCATAGCCCTCTTCCAGCATGTCCGGAATGCGTTGTGCCAGCGTCAGCTCAACCGCGACATCGGGATAACGCTTCTGATAGCCTGAAATCGCCGGAATCACATAACGCTGGCCGAAGCTGGTCATCGCATGAATCCGCAGCCGGCCGGACGGCTTGACGTAGGCGGCGCTGGCTTCGGCTTCGGCTTCTTCGACGTAAGACATGATCTGCTGACAGCGCAGCAGATAGCGCTCGCCGGCTTCGGTCAGGGCGATGCGGCGCGTCGTGCGATTCATCAGGCGCGTGCGCAGATGGCGCTCCAGATCGGCCACCGCGCGCGAGACGTGTGCGGTCGTCAGGCCCATCTGCTGGGCCGCCGAGGTAAAACTGCCGGCATCGACCACGCGCGCAAAAATGCGCATGTTTTGCAAGGTATCCATTCCACTCCTATGCTGAAAACCAGGGCGGAAAATCGCTGAAGGTGAGATTTCCGGCAAGCGGCATTCACAAGAAACGAGCGTGAAAGCAACAGACGCTGGGCGGGAATCAGCTAAAAATCGACAGAACAACAATGAAACATCGACGAAAAAACGGCAGGTATACAAGAATCCTGAATCACGCAAACCACTTTCATGCGTAAATGAATCCGCGTTTTTACTATCGGCAAAGTCAAATCTGCGGCTTCCCTTGAAGAAAATCCGAATTTAAACTCGCATTATTTCTGTCCATTCTCAGCATTTCCGACACTGGTGGGCATCAGCATTGTTACTCAATTCAGGGGAATCATTGTTGCAGTATTTGATAAAAACCATTGCGTATAAGCGAATTTTTCCATTTATCGTTACAAAATATAATGCATAGCATCTGATATTTGCATATTTTTAGGTAATGACATGAACAGTAGTTCCAATCGTCGCCTGCTGGTTTTCCCCTTCATTGCGCTGAGCTTGATAATTGCCGGCTGCGCCGATCAGGGTGGCATCAAGCCCCAGGCCAATGTGCGCGAAGTCGCCACGCTGGACGCCGGCCAGGCCATACGCCAGGTCGGCGCCGAAGCCGGCTGGCCCAGCCGGGCCTGGTGGCAAGCCTATGCCGACCCGCAACTCGACCGGCTGGTGGCCGCCGCCGTGGCCGGCAATCCCAATATGGCGATCGCCGCCGCCCGCGTACGCCAGGCGCAAGCCATGGCCGTCGTGGCGCATGCCGGCGAATTGCCGCAAGCTTCGCTGGATGCCGCCATCGGCCGCAAGGACTGGTCCGACAACGTGTATTACGGCGCCAGCTTCCGCGACAAGCTGACCTGGAACAACACCGCGGTGCTGAGCCTGTCCTATAACCTCGACCTGTGGGACCGCAACCGCAACACCACCGAACGCGCCCAGGATGAAATCCATGCCGTCGCCGCCGATGCCCGCGCCGCGCAGCTGGAGCTGGAAAGCAATGTCGTTCGCACTTATGTACAGTTGTCGTTGCAATACGGCCTGCTGGACAACACCGAGGCCACGCTGAAACAGGAACAGCAGATTCTGGATCTGGCCAATCGCCGCTTCAGGGGCGGCATCGGCACCCAGATGGAAATCACGCAGGCCGAAGTGCCGCTGCCGGAAACCCGGCGCCAGATGGAAGCGCTCAACGAAAGCATCGCACTCACCCGCAATCAACTGGCGGCGCTGCTGGGTGAAGGCCCCGGCGCCGGCGACAGCATCACCCGCCCCGGCATGAAGCTGCAGGCCGCCCTCGGTTTGCCGAGCGCCTTGCCGGCCGAACTGATCGGCCGCCGTCCCGACATCAGCGCCGCACGCTGGCGTGTGGAAGCTGCCGCCAAGGGCATCGCCGTGGCCAAGGCCAATTTCTATCCCAACATCAATCTGCTGGCCAGCATCGGCCCGACAGCAGCCGGCGGCGGTCTGCTGAGTTTTGCCAGCGCCAAGAACATCACCACCACTTACGGCCCGGCGATTTCGCTGCCGATCTTCGAAGGCGGACGTCTGCGCGGCCAGCTCGGCGCCACCACCGCCGGTTACGATCTGGAAGTGGAACATTACAATCTGCTGCTGACTCAGGCGCTGAAAAGCATCTCGGATCAGGTGGTGACCCTGCGCGCGCTCGACCGCCAGCAGCAGCAAGCCGACCTCTCGGTGCAGGCGGCGCAAAAAAATGTCGATATCGCCACCCGCGCCTATCAGCGCGGCCTGACCAGCTATCTGAACGTGCTGACCGCGCAGACCCAATGGCTGCATCAGCAGCAGATGGTGCAGCAGTTGCTGGCGCAAAAGCTGAATGCCTTTGCCAGCCTGACGGTGGCGCTGGGCGGCGGTCTCGAACCGGCGCCTGAAGAAGTGGCGGCAGCGGATGCCTCGACAGAGGTAAAGGCTCAAGCAGGAGTCGCCAAGTGAGCACGCCCGCCACATCGGTACAGGCATCGCCTTCCCCCTCGCCTGGACGGCAATTGCGCGAGGCCGCCAGCGAATGGTGGCAGACCGATTTCCCCAACTGGATCTATGTCTTCAAGATGGTGTTCGCCGGCTTGCTGGCGCTGGGCATCGGTTACGCACTGAATCTGGACTCGCCGCGCTCGGCCCTGATCACGGTGTTCATCGTGATGCAGCCGCAGAGCGGCATGATCCTGGCCAAGAGTTTTTACCGCGTGGTCGGCACCCTGATCGGTTCGGTCGTCGTGGTGCTGTTCGTCGGCCTGTTCGCACAGACGCCCGAACTGTTCCTGCTGGCCTCGGCCTGCTGGATCGGGCTGTGCACCGTGGGTTCGGCCCACAACCGCAATTTCCGCTCTTACGGTTTCGTGCTGTCCGGCTATACGGTGGCGCTGATCGGTCTGCCGGCGGCGCTCAATCCTGCCACCACCTTCACTTCGGTGATGACGCGCGTGACTGAAATCACGGTCGGCATCGTCTGCGTCGGCGTGGTCAGCGCGCTGGTGTTCCCGCAAGCCAGTTCACCCGGTCTGGTGCGCATCATCCGCTCTCGCTTCACCGCCTTCGTCGATCTGATCGGCAGCACGCTGGGCGGCACCTCCGACCGCAAGCAACTCGAAGCTACCAACGCCCGCTTCGTCGGCGACATCATCGGCCTTGAAGCGCTGCGCAGCTCGGCCATTTTCGAAGACCCGGAAGTGCGCCTGCGCAGCGGCCGCCTGACGCGCATGAACAGTGAATTCATGGCGCTGTCGACCCGCGTGCACGCCCTGCATCAATTGATGAACCGCCTGCACACCAGCAGCAATGCTTCGGCGCAGCGCGTGATCGACATGATCTCGCCCTACTTCCGCGAAGTGCAGCCGCTGCTCACGCGCAGCGGCGGCGAACCGGTCATGGGCGCGCTGGATGCGGCCGATGCAGCGCTCAAGCTGGATGCCTACAAGCAGGAACTGCCGCGCCGGGTGCGCGCCACCCGGACTGAAAACGCACAGTTGCTGGACGACGAGGCGATACTCGATTTCGACACTGCCTCCGAGCTGCTGTATCGCGTGATCGATGAGCTGCACGCCTACACGCTGACCTACGCATCGCTGGTGCAACGGCGCCATGAACGCGAACAATGGGAGCACAACTACGCACCCAAGACCAGCATGGTGACCGCCAGCATCGCCGGCGCCCGCGCTGCGATCACACTGATCGGCCTTTCCACGTTCTGGATTCTGAGCGGCTGGCCCAGCGGTAGCGTAGCGGCGCTCAATGCGGCCGCCTTCTGCGCCATTACCTCGGCCGCGCCGGATCCCGCCAAAGCCACGCGCACCGTGACCATGGGTGTGGTGGTGGCGATGGTGCTTGGCTATGTATATACCTTCCACATCCTGCCGCGCCTGGATGGTTTCTGGATGCTGGCGGCGGCGCTCACGCCGGTGCTGATGATGGCCGTGCTGCTGACCACCAAGCCTAAGCTGGCCGGTTACGGACTGGGCATCTGCATCTTCTTCCCCTTCCTCGCCGTACCCGACAATCTGGTGCACTTCGACGCCGCCGGTTATATCAACGAAGCGATTGCGCTGATCGTGTCGCTGGTGGTCACCACCATCGCTTTCATGCTGCTGTTACCGCCGACCACCAACTGGACCGTGCGCCACCTGGAAAAACAATTGCGCAAGCAAGTGGTGCAAGCCTGCTTCGGCAAGCTGGCGCATCTGGCGCTGCAGTTCGAAAGTGGCACCCGTGATCTGATGCACCAGATCACGGTGCTGACCAGCAGCCGTCCGGGACTGCGCCAGAACGCCTTCGGCTGGATGTTTGCGACGCTGGAAATCGGCCACGCCGTGATTGAATTGCGCACCGAACTGCAGGCCATCCGCAGCGGCAATCCGGGTCTGTTGCCGCCGCCCGCCTATGCTGCGCTGGATCGCCTGCGCGAAACGTTGCCGGAGCTCTTCAACCACCCCAACCCGGCCACCCGGGCCGCAGTGCTGAGCGCCAACGACGGCGCCATCGCCGAAGTGCAACAAGCCATCGGCCCGCATTATCGCGAACGCAGCGAACGCCATCGCCTGCAGCGCACGCTGAGCTACCTGCATTTCATCCGCACCGCCCTGCTCGATCCTTACTCGCCCTTGCAGCCTGCGCCGAAGGACGGCCAAGATAGCAACAGCAACATTACCTCTGGAACCAATGGAGCCTCTCATGCCGCGTGAAATCTCATTCTTCGACGCCTACGTGCCGACGCTGTTGCTGGCGGTGCTGATTGCCGGCGCCATCACGCTGCTGCTGGACCGGGTGCTGGTGCGCTTCGGTGTGTATTCGCTGGTATGGCATCCGGCGCTGGTCCGCGTCAGCCTGTTCACCTGCATCGCGGCCTGGCTCGGGCTGGCCATCTACGCTTAGCCAGTTAAATTCGCTACACAACACCCGGTTCCAAGAAAAACAGATACAGAAATAAGTCAGGAGTTTTCCATCATGTCGGTCAAATCGATTCTTCGCTTCATCATCACCACGCTGATCTTCCTTGCAGCGATCTTGCTGGCCTACAAGCTATGGCAGCACTACATGGAATCGCCATGGACGCGCGACGGCCGCGTGCGCGCCGATGTCGTCAACATCGCACCGGATGTCGCCGGCCAGGTAGTCGCGCTGCCGGTGCGCGACAACCAGTTGGTGCACAAGGGCGATCTGCTGATGGAAATCGACCCGGCCCATTACCAGCTGGCGCTGCAACAGGCCGATGCCACCGTGCTGGCGCGCAAGGCCGATCTTGATGTGCGGCGCGCAGAAGTCGACGGCCGCCGCACCGATCTCAATATGCGCCGTGCACAGGCGCGTCGCCGTGCCGACATGGATGCACTGGTGGTCTCGCGTGAAGCGCGTGAAGATGCCGGCAGCCAGGTTACCTCGGCCGATGCCCAGTTCCAGGCGGCGCAGGCCCAGTATCAATCGGCTCAGGCGCAATACCAGGTGGCACTGGCGCAACGCGACACGGCCAAACTGAATCTGGACCGCACCAAGGTATTTGCACCAGTGGATGGCTACATCACCAATCTGAATGTGCGCCGCGGCGACTTCGCCAGCGCCGGCGTGGCCAAGATCGCCATCATCGACAGCAACTCCTTCTGGGTCTACGGCTACTTCGAAGAAACCAAGCTGCCGCTGCTGAAGGTCGGCGACAAGGCCAGGATTCAACTGATCAACGGTGCCACACTGCGCGGCCACGTGGACAGCATTTCGCGCGGCATTTACGACCGCGACAATCCCCAAAGCCGCGAACTGCTGGCCGACGTCAACCCGACCTTCAACTGGGTACGTCTGGCGCAACGCATCCCGGTGCGTATCCAGATCGACGAAGTGCCGCAAGGCGTGTTGCTGGCGGCGGGTCTGACTTGTACGGTGGTGCTGGAGCCCGGCACATCGGCGCAACAGCCTGCGCAGACGCAAGCGGCGCCGGTCAAAAACTAACGCGTGCAGCATGCAGGCGACAGAGTCGCCAGAACCGCAGAAGTAAAAAAACGGCTTCCGAACTTCACTTCGGAAGCCGTTTTCATTTGCGGGCAGTTAATCGGCAAACACCTGAATCACCAGCCAGATGTTTGCCGCGGAAATCGTCACGAACAACAGCCAGGCCACCGCCTTCACCAGCCAGGAATTGACCAGATCGCCCATCAGATCGCGGCGGTTGGTGAGACGGATCAGGGGATACATGGCGAACGGCAATTGCAGGCTCAACACCACCTGGCTCAACACCAGCAGACGGCCCACCGATTGCGAGCCCAGCATCAATACCCCGATCAGCGCCGGGATCAGCGCCAGTCCACGCGTGATGATGCGTCGCTGCCAGCACGGAATCCGCATCTGCAAAAAGCCGTCCATGATCACCTGCCCGGCTATCGTGCCGGTGAAAGTCGAACTCTGGCCGGCCGCAAACAAGCCCAGTCCGAACAGCACCGCCGCCATCGAGGAACCGGTGATCGGATCGAGCAGGTGATAGGCCACATCCAGATCGGCCACGGTCGTATTGCCGGTGCGATGGAAAGCCGAGGCCGCCAGAATCAGAATGGCAGCGTTGATCGCCATCGCAATCATCAGCGAAACGATGGTGTCGACCCGGGTGTAGCGCACTGCGTCCAGCAAGGAAGCCGGATCGCGCTGCACGCTGCGCGTCTGCACGATGGAGGAATGCAGATACAGGTTGTGCGGCATCACGGTGGCGCCGACGATGCCGATCGCCAGATACAGCGGCTCGCGCCCGGACAGCGCCGACAAGGACGGCACGAAACCCTGTATGACGGCATGCCAGTCGGCCTTGACGAAGGCAAGTTGCGCCAGCAGGCAGGCGGCGATGGTGATCACTAGCCCGAGAATGATGGCCTCAATCTGGCGGAAGCCGCGCCCTTTGAGGCCCAGCACGATCAGGGTATCGAGCGCGGTCAGCATCACGCCGACCGGCAGCGACACGCCCAGCAAGAGATGAAAGGCCAGTGCGCAACCCAGCACCTCGGCCAGATCGCAGGCGATGATGGACAGCTCGGCCATCAGCCACATTCCCTTGCCCGCCAGCGGCGAATATTGCTCGCGCGTATGCACCGCCAGATCCTTGCCGGTGGCAATGCCCAGACGCGCGCACAGGCATTGCAGCAAAATCGCCGCCAGACTCGACAGCAAGACCACGAACAGCAATTGATAACCGAACTGGGAGCCGGCCTGTATCGACGTGGCCCAGTTGCCGGGATCCATATAGCCGATAGAAATCAGCAAGCCGGGGCCGACATAGAGTTTGATTTTTTGCCAGACGCCGGCACCGGGCGGCACCGCAATGGTGCCGGCGATTTCTGCCGGACAGAACGGTGCGGTGGCGGTGGTCGGCAAAACGGGCATGCGCGGCATTCTGAATGGGAATGGCAAGAGCGGAGTTCCTTAAAATTTGTTCCATTTGGCGAGCGCCTGCGCATCGCTCTCGCGCGCATCGACCCAGCGCGCGCCCTGCGGCGTCTGTTCCTTTTTCCAGAACGGCGCCTGCGTTTTCAGATAGTCCATGATGTATTCACAGGCGGCGAAGGCTTCGCCGCGATGCCGCGAAATCACCGCCACCAGCACGATCTGATCCAGCGGCAGCAGCGGGCCGACGCGATGAATCACCAGCGCATCAATGATCTGCCAGCGCCGCCGTGCATCGCCGACGATCTCTTCCAGCGCACGCTCGGTCATGCCGGGATAGTGTTCCAGTTCCAGCTCCGACACCTGCGCGCCGTCATTGAGGTCGCGCACCGCGCCGACGAAAGCCGCCACCGCGCCGACCTGCGGATTGTCACGGCGCAGTTGCGCCACCTCAGCGGAGAGATCGAAATCGGCGGACTGGACGCGGACGGGCATGGCTGAATCTGTTTGAAAAAGGGTGATAGCGCATATCAATGCGCGGGAACTTGCGGCCCCTGATTCTACCAGCAGCGTGCGGCCTGCATTCGACGCGCGCCAGCACCCCAGCGCCAGGACAAAAGAAAAACGGAGGCCCCGGCCTCCGTCTTTTTTTCAGGCTGCGGCGGTCCGTTCAGATACCGCCCGCAAACTGCCATCAGACCAGAAAGCCCCACAACAGCAGCGTCATGCCCAGACCGATCACCGACACCAGGGTCTGAATCACCGACCAGGTCGCCAGCGTCTGCTTCAGGTTGAGTCCGAAGTATTCCTTCACCATCCAGAAGCCGGCGTCGTTGACGTGGCAGAAGAACACCGAACCGGCGCCGATGGCCAAAGCCATCAAGGAATTATGTGTAGGCGACAGCCCCGCCACCAGCGGCGCGACGATGCCTGCCGTGGCGGTGGTGGCCACGGTAGCCGAACCGGTGGCCTGACGCAGCGCCACGGCGATGATCCAGGCCAGCAGGATCAGCGGTACATGGGTGCCGGTAGCAACCTTGGTAATAGTGTCGCTGATACCTGCAGTCAGCAGCGCCTGCTTGAGGCCGCCGCCCGCGCCTATGGTCAGCAAGAGACCGGCGATCGGCGGCAGCGCCTTGCGCAGCGTGGTGCCCACCACGAAGCGGCTGGTGCCCTGGCTCCAGCCCAGCACCACGACCGCGAACAGCACCGTGACGGTCAGCGCAATGATGGGCTCGCCGAAGAAGTTGAGCATCTCGAACAGCTCGGTCTTGGGCGTCAGCCAGATCTTGGCGACGGTGCGCCCCAGCATCAGCAGGACGGGCAGCAGAATGGTGATGATGGAAGGCAGAAAGCCCGGTTGCGACTGGTCTTCGCGGGCGCTGAACAGCTTGCCGATCTGATCCGGCTCGCTCACGTTCAGGCGCGGCGCCAGCCAGTTGCCGTACAGCGGACCGGCGATGATGACCGCCGGAATCGCAACGATGAAGCCCAGCAGCATGGTGGTGCCGAGGTCGGCGTGCAGCGCACTGACGGCGATCAGCGGGCCAGGATGCGGCGGCAGCAAGGCGTGCAAGGTGGTCATGCCAGCCAGTGCAGGAATCGCCACGCGCATGATAGGCATGTCGGAACGGCGCGCCATCACGAAGATGATCGGCGCCATCATCACCAGACCCACTTCAAAGAACAGCGGCAGGCCGATCACCAGCGCCACCACCGCCATCATCCAGGGAATGGCCCTGCCGCGCGCATATTGCAGCAAGGTGCTGACGATGCGGTCGGCGGCGCCGGAGTCCGCCATCAGCGCCCCCAGCATGGCGCCGAGCGCAATGATGATGCCGGCTTCGCCGAGAATGCTGCCGGCGCCCTTGCTGAATGCGGTGGCGATATGTTCCAGCGGCAGGCCGGCCCCGATGCCGGCGACGAAGGTGCCGATCAGGATGGCGAGAAACGGTGCGATGCTGAGAAAGCTGATCAGCGCCACAATCGTCAGCAGCGCCGCCAGCGTCACTAGCAGCAGTTGTGTGTCATGGGCCGCCCAGGCGGCCAATTGGGTAGAAATCACGTCTGAATCCTTCTTTAGGTGTGGATGAGTACGCATCGTTGAACGATGTCTTGTAAGTCTCCCCCGACGGGCATGTTGGCGACATGCTTCGATTTCCTCCCAAAGAAACTGGATTGTCCGGATGCTCATACGCAGAAATGTGCTTCCGCGTTCCGCTTCTGTATTCCTTTAATTTACGTGTTCAGCTGGGTTCCTGCATCGGCGCTGCATCAGCCGTCTATTGCCGTACACCCGCCAGCAGCGCACCGGCGCCGATGAAGGTCGCGCCCGACAGGCGGTTGAACAGGCGCGCCCGGCCGGGCGTTGCCAGCCACGGCGCGACGCGCGCGGCGAAGGCGGCATAGAAGCTGAGCCAGAACAACTCAAAACAGACGAAGGTCGCGCCCAGCATCAGAAATTGCGGCAATTGCGCTGCATGCGGATCGATGAACTGAGGAAAAAATGCGGTGAAGAACAGCAAGGCCTTGGGATTGCTGCCGCCGACCAGCAGTCCTTGCAGATACAGGCGCAGCAGGATCTTGCGACGCGTGGCGCCGGATTCGACAAGGGCGGTGGAGGCGGCTGACTCAGCATCGGCGCCGCCCTCTTTCGACGGTGCCATATCGAACGCCGACTGCCTGGAGAAAAACGTCTTGCAGCCGATATAGCCGAGGTAAGCCACGCCCAGCCATTTCAACACGAGAAAGACCTTCTCCGAACCGGCAAGAATCGCACCGAGACCGGCGGCCGACACCGCCATGATGCAGCACACTGCGGTGATGCTGCCGAGTGCGCTGACAAGCGCGCGCCGTGTGCCGTGATGGATGCCGTTGGTGATGCACATCAGTACCGCCGGGCCCGGCGTGACGGTCAGGACGAAAACGGCGGCGACATACAGCAAAAAGGTTTGCAGGCTCATGGATGAGGATGGATCAGGTAGGTCTGTTCTTGTTGAATTATTGCCTTGGCCGGGCTCGTTTGATTGCGCATTTGACCGAGATCCGGCAGCAGATATCGGATTTCGGTTCAACTTCATGCGGCAATCGCGAACTCTCCGCGCTTCAATTCCTGCGCCACAGGCTGGCAAGCCAGGGCTGTTGCTCGCGCGGCAGGCCGTCAGGCCGGTAATAATGCCGCAATTCGGAAAAACCTGCAGCGAGCAGGTAACGCCGCCAGCCTTCCAGGCTGTGCCAGACGCCATAGCGCTCACCGCTCCAGCCCTCCTTGTCGTCGCCGCGCGGATTGGAGCTGAACAGAATCCCGCCGGTTTTCAGCGTCGCATGCAATTGCGCCAGCACACTCGGCAAAGCGGCCGACGGCACGTGAAACAGCGAGGCATTGGCATACACGCCATCGAAGCGCCCGGCGGGCAAGTCCAGTTGTAGAAAGTCCTGATGCCAGACCTCGCAGCCCGATGCCGCGCGCGCCATCTCGACGAAACCCAGTGTGCCATCGAGGCCGACCGGCTGATGCCCGAGCGCCTTGAACGCCAGCAGATCACGCCCCGGCCCACAGCCGAAATCGAGGATGGAAAAAGCGGCGTCAGCATCTGCCCCCGGCAAGGCGTAGCCGGTCTTCAAGCCATCCAGCAACGCGGCGATGTTCTGGCTGACGTCATGATCCCAGGTACCTTCGCGGAACTGTTCTGCATTGCGCTGATAGTGGTCCAACGTGACGAGCGAAGTCTGATTCATGAGCGGCTCATTGTGCGGTGGCAAAAGACAAAACCGGCCGGCTCAGCCACCGGTTACCGGCGGGAAGAAAGCCACTTCGCCATCGTCTTCGATCAGCGTGTCGGCTTCGGTCATCACCTGATCGTAGGCCATGCGCAGAGCTTTTTCCGGCGCCAGCACTTCGGCCCAGATACCGCCGCGGCCCATCAGAAAAGCACGGACGTCGCCCACGGTTTTGACGCCGGGCGGCACCTCAAGGACTTCCTGCGAGGTTTGCAGCGCTTCGCGCACGCTGGCGAAGAAACGTAATTCGATTTTCATGAAAGCACATCCGAGAAAGAAATGAAGCGCACCATATCGCCGGCGGCAATGGTCTGGCCCGGTGGATTATCGACCAGGCCGTCGGCCCACACGGTGGAGGTCAGCACGTTGGAACCCTGGCTGGGGAACAGATCCAGCCCGCCTTCGGCGTTGCGCCGCACGCGCAGGAATTCCTGACGCTTGTCGGCTTTGGGCCAGTTGAAATCGGCGCGCATCGCGGTGACTTGCGGCGCGACTGCGGCGGCATCCATGCCCTGCAGACGCAGGATGAACGGCCGCACGAACATCAGGAAGGTGACGAAGGACGAGACCGGATTGCCCGGCAGGCCGATGAAGAAGGCCGGACCGTTGCTGCTGCCGGAGCCACCGCCCTTGCTGCTATCGACGGCGCGATCAACTTCGCCGAAGGCCAGCGGCTTGCCCGGCTTCATGGCGATCTGCCACATATTGAGCCGCCCTTCGGCTTCGACTGCCGGCTTGACATGATCCTCCTCGCCCACCGACACGCCGCCGCTGGTGATGATCAGATCATGCGCGGCTGCCGCCGCACGCAAAGTCTGGCGCGTCGCCGCCAGTTGATCCGGCACGATGCCGAAATCGCTGATCTCGCAACCCAGCTTTTGCAACAGGCCGCGCAGCAGAAAACGGTTGGAGTTGTAAATCGCGCCCGGCTTGAGCGGTTCGCCCGGCATGCTCAGTTCATCGCCGGTGAAGAACACGGCCACGCGCAACTTGCGGCGCACGCTCAGCGTCGCCTGTCCAATGGATGCCGCCAGCCCCAGTTCTTGCGGACGCAGGCGCGTGCCGGCGTGCAGGATGGTGCTGCCGGCGCGGATGTCTTCACCGATGTGGCGCACCCATTCGCCGCTGGCCGGCGCGTGGCGCACGATAACGTAGTCGCCATCGGCCTCGCGCACCGCTTCGCAGACTTCCTGCATGACGGCGGCGTCGGCGCCTTGCGGCATCATGGCGCCGGTGAAAATGCGGGCGGCGGTGCCGGCTTGCAGCGGCGTGCCGACGTGGCCGGCGGGAATGCGTTGCGACACCTTGAGTTTCGCTTCGCCGCCGGCGCAATCTGCCGCGCGCACCGCATAGCCGTCCATCTGCGAATTGTCCATGCCAGGCACATTGATCTGCGACTGCACCGCCGCTGCCAGCACGCGGCCGCAGGCGTCCAAGGTCGGCAGTTCTTCGACTTCACTGACAGGAGCTGCTGCCTTGAGCAGGATTTCCAGAGCCTGCGCTACGCTGAGCAGCGGCGGCCGCATCGGCTTGCCAGCTGCGCCACTTGCGGCGGAAGAATCTGAAGAAGCGGGAGAGGACGAATTCGGCGGCATGGGAATGATCGGTTCGTGTGAAATCGGTAAGGCCGGGTAATCCGCGTAGCGTTTCGTCCGGCCGGATACAACGGCCTGCCATTTTAGAGCAATCCGCCGCAGCAGGCGCCGCAAACGAAGAACGCCGCTAGGCGGCGTTCAGCTTAAGACATGTGCATGGCGAACCGGCGCAGGATTTACAGGCCGGTATGTTGCGCGACGAAGGCCTTGATCTTGCCGGCCTCTGCCGGCATCACTTCAAAGCGCTGCGGCAATGCTTCGATGTTTTCAAAACCGGCCGGACGTTCGGCGTCGCGTCCCAGCGCTTCGCGTATGGTCTCGTTGAACTTGGCCGGCAAGGCGGTTTCGAGCACGATCATGGTGACGCCCGGCGTCAGGTTTTCACGCGCCACCTTGATGCCGTCGGCGGTGTGCGTGTCGACCGTGATGCCATATGCCTGTTCGGCGAAGCGGATGGTTTCCAGACGATCGGTGTGCGTCGATTTGCCGGAGGCAAAACCGTAGCGGATCACGCTGGCGAATTCATTGCCGTCGCTGCCGTCCTTGCCGGTCAGATCGAAACCGCCAGCGGTCTCGACCTTGTGGAACAGGTCTTTGACACGCTGGCTGTCGCGGCCGAGCAAATCGAACACGAAACGCTCGAAATTCGAGGCCTTGCTGATGTCCATGCTGGGGCTGCTGGTGTGATAGGTCTCGGCCGACTTGCGCACGCGGTAGACGCCGGTGCGGAAGAATTCGTCGAGCACGTCGTTTTCATTGGTGGCGACCACCAGTTTGTCGATGGGCAGGCCCATCATGCGTGCGATGTGGCCGGCGCAGATATTGCCGAAATTGCCGGACGGCACGGTGAACGAGACCTTTTGCTCGTTGCTGGTGGTGGCGCTCAGATAACCGCGGAAGTAGTACACCACCTGCGCCACGACGCGCGCCCAGTTGATCGAATTGACGGTGCCGATCTTTTGCGTGGCCTTGTAATCGAGATCGTTGGACACCGCCTTGACGATGTCCTGGCAATCGTCGAACACGCCTTCCACCGCCAGATTGAAGATGTTGGGGTCTTGCAGGCTGAACATCTGCGCGGTCTGGAAGGCGCTCATCTTCTTGTGCGGCGACAGCATGAACACGCGTATGCCCTGCTTGCCGCGCATCGCGTACTCGGCGGCGCTGCCGGTGTCGCCTGAGGTGGCGCCGACGATATTGAGTTCCGCGCCCTTCTTGGCCAGCGCATATTCAAACAGATTGCCCAGCAACTGCATTGCCATGTCCTTGAAGGCCAGCGTCGGGCCATTGGAAAGGCCTTGCAGCACCAGCTTCTTGCCGTCCTGCTCTTCCAGCGTACGCAGCGGCGTGATGCGCGCAGCGTCATCGCCGGCGCGCGTGTTGCGATAGACGTCGGCGGTGTAGGTCTTGTGCGTCAGCGCCTTCAGATCGGCGTCAGGAATATCGGTCGCGAATTTCTTCAGCACTTCGTAGGCCAGGTCGGCGTACGACAGCGTGCGCCATTGATCCAGCTCGGCGCCGCTTACCTGCGGATAGTGTGCCGGCAGATACAGGCCGCCGTCCGGGGCCAGACCGCCCAGCAGGATTTCGGAAAAGGAAGGAGTAGCTGAGTGACCGCGAGTCGATACGTATTGCATGGCTGAATATGTTTTTGCGTAATGGTGAGTATGGGCGATAGCCGAAATATCGGCAGGCGCGCGGGCGCGCGTTGCAAAGACCGACATTATAGCCGCGTCGCCGCCGGCAACGACATCCGGGCGCGCATCCGGGCGGGTAAGTCCGGCCGCATCACTGAGCGCATGCTGACAAGCCGGCAGGTTTTGAAATAAAACGTTACCAGTCTTGAAACGGCCCGGAAGGCAGGCTATGCTGCGCCACTCGGGCAGATGGCAGTCAGGAGAAAAAAGGCCGTCAGCATGGGCGCGAAGCGTGATTCAGACGACAGATCAGTGAATTAATCCGGCGCCGGCGCCTCAAAACACGGTTACAACAAAACAAGGATACGGCATGAAACAAAGCACCAAGCACAGCATGAAGAAATGGATTGCAGCGGCAGGCATCGCTGCCGGCACACTGGCCTGTGCTACGGCACACGCCGAAAGCTGGCAAGCCATCGGTGGTTCGGACACCTCCGAACTGTCGATCGACACCGACTCGATCATCGAAAGCGGCGGTATCCGCCAGGCCTGGTCGATGTGGAATTTCAAGGAAGCGCGTCCGAACAAGGGCGATTCCGGCTTTCCCAGCCTGAAGTCCTACAAGGATATGCACCAGTACAACTGCAAGGCCGGCACCATGAAGCTGACCAATGAAATCATCTACGCTGAAAACGACGGCAAGGGCGACATGCGCAACCATTCCGACGCGCTCAAGGGCATGGAATTCTCCAAGCCGAAGCCGATGTCGGTGGCCGATGCCATGTTCCAGGCAGTGTGCAGCTACGAAATGCCGAAGAAGTAAAGCAAGCAGCGCCCGCTGTACCCGCAAATGAAGCGAGCGCCCATGAGGCGCTCGTTTTGTTATTGGCGACGCGCTTCTGCGCGTCGGCCTGCTCAATGCGCAAACGGCCCCGGCGATTTCTTTCCGGGCATCATCGACCGCCGGCGATCAATGGCTTACAAAAAACGGAGCCCGCAGGCTCCGTTTTCATTTGAGGCTCAGCTTAAGGCCGAGCCATCAATCAGCTCAGCTCTTCCAGACGAATCTTGGTCACGCTGCCCACCACCGTCGACAGGGCTTCGATCTTGGCGATGGCCGCTTCGATGTTCCGCTCCTGCGTCTGATGCGTCAGCATGATGATGTCGGTCTGCTGCTCGCCTTCGGCCGGCTCTTTCTGCAGCATGGCATCGATGGAAATTGACGAGTCCGCCAGAATGCGCGTGACGTCGGCCAGCACGCCAGGCTTGTCGGCCACATGCATGCGCAGGTAGTAGCTGGTGGTGACATCCTGCATCGCTAGCACCGGCGTGTCGGCCATGGCGTTCGGCTGGAATGCCAGATAAGGCACGCGATGCCCGGGGTCGGCAGTTGCCAGACGGGTGATGTCAACCAGATCGGCGATCACGGCCGAGGCGGTCGGCTCGGAGCCTGCACCCTTGCCGTAGTACAGGGTTTCGCCGACGGCGTCGCCGCGCACCATGACCGCATTCATCGCGCCTTCGACATTGGCGATCAGACGGCTGGTCGGGATCAGCGTCGGATGCACGCGCAGCTCGATGCCCTTCTCGGTCTGGCGCGTGATGCCCAGCAGCTTGATGCGATAGCCCAGCTGTTCAGCGTAGGTGATGTCGCTGGCCTGCAGCTTGGTGATGCCTTCCACGTGCGCCTTGTTGAACTGCACCGGAATACCGAAAGCGATCGAAGCCATGATGGTCAGCTTGTGCGCAGCGTCCACGCCTTCGATGTCGAAGGTCGGATCGGCTTCGGCATAGCCCAGACGTTGCGCTTCCTTGAGCACGACGTCGAAGTCCAGCCCCTTGTCGCGCATTTCGGACAGGATGAAATTGGTGGTGCCGTTGATGATGCCGGCGATCCACTGAATGCGGTTGGCGGTCAGGCCTTCGCGCAAGGCCTTGATGATAGGGATGCCGCCGGCCACTGCCGCTTCGAACGCGACCATCACGCCCTTCTCCTGCGCGGCCTTGAAGATTTCGTTGCCGTGCGTGGCGATCAGCGCCTTGTTGGCGGTGACCACGTGCTTGCCATTGGCGATCGCCTTCAGAACCAGATCCTTGGCGATGCCGTAGCCGCCGATCAGTTCGATGACAATATCGATGTCCGGGTCGCTGACCACCAGATTGGCGTCGTTGACCACCTTGACTTCTCCATTGGTCAGCTCGGTGGCGCGCTCTGTGTTCAGATCGGCCACCATCGTAATTTCAATGCCGCGTCCCGCGCGACGCGCAATCTCTTCCTGATTGCGCTTGAGAACATTGAAAGTACCGGAACCCACGGTACCGATGCCGAGCAAACCTACTTTGATGGATTTCATATTGTCTTCGTGGTTGATAAAAATGACCGCCACGCGGGTGTGGCGGGTACTGCGGTAAAACTCATGCTGATGCTGCTATCCGAAACAGGCAAGTTCAAGCCGCCTGACGCAGCATCAGGCCGTCCCGTGGCGGCGGCGATAGCCTTCCAGGAAATGCGCGATACGGCCCATCGATTCCGCCAGATCGTCAGGATTCGGCAGGAACACCACGCGGAAGTGATCCGGCGTCGGGCAGTTGAAACCGGTGCCCTGCACGATCAGCACTTTTTCTTCTGCCAGCAATTCGTAGGCGAATTCCTGATCGTCCTTGATCGGATAGATTTCAGGATCGAGGCGCGGGAACATGTACAGCGCCGACTTCGGTTTGACGCAGGTCACGCCGGGAATGGCGGTCAGCAGCTGGTGCGCCAGATCGCGTTGCCTGGTCAGACGGCCGCCGGGCGCGACCAGATCGTTGATACTCTGATAACCGCCCAGCGCGGTCTGGATCGCATATTGGCCGGGTGCATTGGCGCACAGGCGCATCGAGGCCAGCATGTTGAGACCTTCGATGTAATCCTTGGCGTGCTTCTTTTCGCCCGAGACCACCATCCAGCCGGCGCGATAGCCGCAGGAGCGATAGTTCTTGGACAGGCCGTTGAAGGTGATGAACAGCACATCATCGGCCAGCGACGCCAGCGAGGTGTGCGTGTTGCCGTCGTACAGCACCTTGTCGTAGATTTCGTCGGCGAAGATGATCAGCTGATGCTGACGCGCCACCTCGACCAGTTCCTTCAGCACTTCCGTGGTGTACAGCGCGCCGGTAGGATTGTTCGGATTGATCACCACGATGGCCTTGGTGTTCGAATTGATCTTGCTCCTGATGTCGGCAATATCGGGTTGCCAGCCGGCCTGCTCGTCGCACACGTAATGCACCGGCTTGCCGCCGGACAGGCTGACCGCCGCCGTCCACAGCGGATAGTCGGGCGACGGCACCAGCACTTCGTCGCCGGTGTTGAGCAAGGCGTTCATGCTCATCACGATCAGCTCGGAGGCGCCGTTGCCGAGGTAGATGTCGTCAATCGTGACGCCGTGGATATTCTTTTGCTGGGTGTAATGCATGATGGACTTGCGCGGCGCGAACAGGCCCTTGGAGTCGGTATAACCCGAGGCATTGCCCATGTTGCGGATCATGTCCTGCACGATCTCTTCCGGCGCGTCGAAACCGAAGGCGGCCAGATTGCCGATGTTCAGCTTGATGATCTTTTGCCCTTCTTCTTCCATCTGACGGGCTTTTTCCAGCACAGGACCACGAATGTCGTAGCAGACATCGGCCAGTTTCTTCGATTTCTGAATCGGTCGCACAGCACCATCCTTTGGCAGTTTGTTTATTTGCAGCAAGTCAGCAGAATCAGTCCTCTGACGCGGCAGTCTCGTCTTTCCGGATCGTCCGGATCAGTTTCTTCACAGCATGAGCACGGGCCGGTCGCCTGCTTTGCGTCTCCGGGCCGGCGGCCCGATCAGAGGGGGGTGCGGAACAGGCGCTTAGCGCTCTTCGATTTGCAATATATCGGTAGATGGTTTGCGAGTTCGAGTCCCCCTCCTGGCACCAGGCGGCGCATCCTAAGCCGCAGCCGGGCTCAGCGGGAACCGGCCATTTTGCCGAAAGCCGTCGATTTTATCAATCAAATACGCGTCGCCGCGGAAAGGAAACGGCTACAATGCAGCACTTTACGACCTGATTGCCGAAAGACATGCCGCTCCGGCTGCATTCCGGCCCATCTCGCCATGAAGCTTCACTCTAATCAAACCCAGCAATACCAGACCGTGACCGGTTACGACGACCAGGGCGTCGAACTGAACGCAGTCCACTTTACCCACAGCCTGCTGGTGCTGCCTGAATCCCCGCCCGTGCCATGGCCGGTCGATTCCTTCGAGCAACTGACGACGGAACACTTCGCCCATATCGACTCCACGCAGCCCGATGTCGTGATAGTCGGCACCGGCGAGCGCCAGCGCTTTGTCCATCCCCGGCTGACTGCGGTGCTGACCGACCGCCGCATCGGCGTGGAATGCATGGATAATCAGGCCGCTTGCCGGACCTACAACATCCTGATGGCCGAAGGCCGCAAGGTGGCGCTGGCGCTGATCATCACCCCGCCACAATAAAAACACTCTAGGAATCTGCATTAATGCGTGAACTGCACAAATCGACGGCATTCGTCTGGACCTTGGTCATCCTGTTTTTGCTGGTCTGGCTTTACATGCTGGGCGCACGCACTCTGGTGCCGACCGATGAAGGCCGCTATGCCGAAATGGCGCGCGAAATGGTCGCCACTCAGGACTGGATCACCACCCGCCTGAACGGCATCAAATATTTTGAAAAGCCGCCGCTGCAAACCTGGATGAACGCCGTCACCTTCGAACTGTTCGGACTCGGCGAGTGGCAGGCGCGTCTGTGGACCGGCCTGTGCGGCCTGCTCGGCATCGGCCTGTCGGTCTACACCGGCAGCCGCGTGTTCAACAACGGCCGCATCGGTTTCTATGCAGGCCTGGTGCTGGCGTCGAGCTTCTTCTGGGCCGGCATGGGTCACATCAACACGCTCGACATGGGCCTGACCGGCATGATGACGATTGCGCTGTGCGGTTTGCTGATGGGACAACGCGACGAAGCCACCCGCGAATCTCAGCGCAACTGGATGCTGCTGTGCTGGGCCGGCATGGCGCTGGCGGTGCTGTCCAAGGGATTGATCGGCATCGTGCTGCCGGGCGCAGTGCTGGTGCTGTACACCGTGGTCTTGCGCGACTGGGCGATCTGGAAGCGCCTGCATCTGGTCAAGGGCCTGATCCTGTTCTTCGCCATCACCACGCCGTGGTTTGTATTGGTGTCGATGAAGAATCCGGAATTTCCTCAGTTCTTCTTCATTCATGAACACTTCCAGCGCTTCACCAGCAAGATCCACAGTCGCACCGGTCCCTGGTATTACTTCATTCCGATTCTGCTGCTGGGCATGGTGCCCTGGCTGGGCGTGATGTTTCAGGGTCTGTGGTCGGGCGTGCGCGAACAGCGCGACGGCTCGTCCTTCAACAGCCTGAGCAGCGGCCGTTTCCAACCGAAGAAGATGCTGTTGATCTGGACCGTGTTCATCTTCGTGTTCTTCAGCATTTCGGACTCCAAGCTGCCGTCCTACATCCTGCCGATCTTCCCTTCTCTGGCGATTCTGATCGCCTGCTATCTGGAACGCGCCGATTACAAGGCGGTGGCCTGGGCCGGCTCGCTGGTGGCAGTGCCCTGCGCAGTGGCGCTGGCCTTCATTCCGCGCGTGCCGTCGCTGGCCAAGGACGCGTTTTCGCTGCCGCTGGTGGAAGCGCACGTGCCCTGGATTTACGCCGCGACCATCATCGCCTTCGTCGGCGGCGTGGCCGCGATCCGTCTGGCGCGCCAGCACAAGGACGCCGCCGTGGTGGCACTGGCTGCCACCGGCTTCCTCGCCGGCCAGTTGCTGATGCTGGGCCATGATCCGCAAGGCCGCTACTCGGCCGGCGTCGATTACCTGCCGGCGCTGCAGGCCGAACTCAAGCCTGAAACCCCGATGTATCTGGTCGGCCGCTACGAACAGGCGCTGCCGTTCTATCTGCAACGCACCATGACGCTGGTCGAGCACGCCGATGAAATGGAGTTCGGCCTGAAGCAGGAGCCGTATCTGTGGATGCCGACGGTCGATGCCTTCGTTGCGCAATGGGTGGCGGACAAGAATGCCGGCAAGAAGGACATCGCCATCATGGATCCGAAGATTTATCAGAAGCTGCAGGAGCGCGGCGTGCCGATGCGCCTGATCGGCCAGGATCCGCGCCGCGTGATCGTGGCCAACGATCCGGGCGCCGCTGCGACCATTCCTGCCGCCGCCGACAACAAGAAAACCGCACCATGACCCTGACCACCTTCGGCTTCATTTTCGTCGGCATCTGCCTCAACGCCGTCGCTCAGCTGCTGCTGAAAGCCGGCACCAACGCGGTCGGCGCGATTCACCTGACGGCGGAAAACTGGTTCGGTACCGGCCTCAAGCTGGCGACCCAATTGCCCATCCTCGGCGGCCTGAGCTGCTACGTGATTTCGGTGGTGGTCTGGATCATCGGTCTGTCGCGCGTGGATGTGACGATTGCCTACCCGCTGCTGTCACTGGGCTACATCATCAATGCCATCGGCGCCTGGTATTTCCTGGGCGAAGTGATGTCGGCGCAGCGTATCCTGGCCATCGGCGTCATCATCATCGGCGTGGTTTTGCTGACCAAAAGCTGATTTACAATAGCGCGCGGTTGTCGGCCACGGCCCTGCCGGCCGCCAACCTCATCATTATTTCATCTGACTTCCTCTCATAAGCGATCATCCATGAGCCTGCCTTTCCTCCCGTTTTCCAAACCGACCATCGATGAAGCCACCATTGCCGCCGTCGGCGATGTGCTGCGCTCCGGCTGGATCACCAGCGGTCCGAAAGTCCAGGCATTCGAAAAAGAGCTGTCCGACTATTTCGGCGGCCGCATCGTGCGTACCTTCAATTCGGGTACTTGCACCATGGAAATTGCACTGCGCATCGCCGGCATCGGCGCCGGCGACGAGGTCATCACGACACCGATTTCCTGGGTAGCGACTGCCAACGTGATCATCGAAACCGGTGCCACGCCGGTGTTTGCCGATATCGATCCGGTCACCCGCAACATTGATCTGGACAAGCTGGAAGCCGCCATCACCCCCCGCACCAAGGCCATCATCCCGGTCTATCTGTCGGGTCTGCCGACCGACATGGATCGCTTGTATGCGATTGCCAAGAAGCACAATCTGCGCGTGGTGGAAGACGCGGCGCAGGCGCTGGGTTCTACCTGGAACGGCAAGCGCATCGGCTCATTCGGTGACATGGTGTCGTTCAGTTTTCAGGCCAACAAGAATGTCACCAGCTCCGAAGGCGGCTGCCTGGTGTTGAACAATGCCGACGAAGCGCGTCTGGCCGAAAAATATCGCCTGCAAGGCGTGACCCGCAGCGGCTTCGACGGTCTGGAAGTGGATGTGCTGGGCGGCAAGTTCAACATGACCGATGTTGCGGCCGCCATCGGCCTGGGTCAGTTCGCCCACATCGAGCACATCACGTCCAAGCGCAAAGAATTGGCAAAGCACTACTTCGCCAGCTTCGGCAAGGACTTCGAAGCGGAATTCGGCGCCCAGCTGCCGGTTGCCGACTTCGAGAATTCCAACTGGCACATGTTCCAGCTGGTCTTGCCGGAACGCATCACGCGCGCCGCCTTCATGGAAAAGATGATGGAACAGCAAGTCGGCATCGGCTATCACTACCCGCCTATCCATTTGCTGAAACTTTATCGCGATCGCGGCTTCAAGGAAGGTATGTTCCCGGTTGCAGAACGCGTGGGACGCCTGATCGTGTCGCTGCCGATGTTTACTGCAATGAGTAAAGAAGATGTGGAACGTGCCGTCGACACTGTAAAATCCGTGCTTCGTTAATCTTGCGTCAAGTTTTTTAACCCCGATTTAAATCAGGCAGGCCTGAACATGGCGCCGCCGGTTGGCACAGCTCAACCGAATGGCGGCGATGATCGGGCCTTCCGCCTATTTTTAGTACGAGTATCGATGAAACCAGAACTGTCAGTGGTCATCCCGGTTTACAACGAGGAATCCGGCCTCGCCAAATTGTTTGAACGCTTGTATCCGGCGCTAGACGCGCTGGGCTACAGCTATGAAATCATTTTCGTCAACGACGGCAGCCGCGACCGTTCGGCCGGTATCCTGGCCGAGCAGTTCAGCCTGCGCCCCGATGTGACGCGCGTAGTCTTGTTCAACGGCAACTACGGCCAGCATATGGCGATCATGGCCGGCTTCGAAGCCACGCGCGGCGACGTCGTCGTCACGCTCGATGCCGACCTGCAGAATCCGCCCGAAGAAATCGGCAATCTGGTCGCCAAGATGCGCGAAGGCTACGACTACGTCGGCTCGATCCGCCGTGAGCGTCAGGACTCGGCATGGCGCACTGTGGCCTCCAAGGCCATGAACCGCCTGCGCGAAAAAATCACACGCATCAAGATGACCGACCAGGGCAACATGCTGCGCGCCTACGGCCGCAACGTGATCGACCTGGTCAACCAATGCCGCGAGGTCAACACCTTTGTGCCGGCGCTGGCCTATACCTTCGCGCGCAAGCCTACCGAAATCATCGTTGAGCACGAAGAGCGCTCGGCCGGCGAATCGAAGTATTCGCTGTACAGCCTGATCCGCCTCAATTTCGATCTGGTCACCGGCTTTTCGCTGGTGCCGCTGCAGTTTTTCTCGCTGCTGGGCATCGCGCTGTCGTTCGCCTCGGCCGCCCTGTTTGTGCTGATCGTGCTGCGCCGCCTGCTGCTGGGCGCTGAAGTCGGCGGTGTATTTACGCTGTTTGCGATCACTTTCTTCCTGATGGGCGTTATCCTCTTCAGTATCGGCCTGCTGGGCGAATACATCGGCCGCATTTACATGCAGGTGCGCTCGCGCCCTCGCTATGTGGTGCAGACCATTCTTGAACAAACCTCTTCGGAAGAAAAACAGACATCATGAACGCCGTCGTTTTCGCCTACCACGATGTAGGCGTACGCTGCCTCAAAGTGCTGCTCGCGCGCGGTGTCCGCGTATCGCTGGTGGTGACTCACGAGGACAATCCGGACGAGAACATCTGGTTCGGTTCGGTTGCGGCCCTGTGCAGCGACAACGGCATTCCTTTCATCACACCCGCCGATCCGCGCACGCCGCAGGTGCTGGCACAGGTGCAGGCGGCGCAACCGGACTTCATTTTCAGCTTCTACTATCGCCACATGCTGCCGGTGGAATTGCTGGCGGTGGCCAAGCGCGGCGCCTACAACATGCATGGTTCGCTGCTGCCGAAGTACCGCGGCCGCGTGCCGATCAACTGGGCGGTGCTGCACGGCGAGATCGAAACCGGCGCCACGCTGCACGAAATGACGCTCAAACCGGACGCCGGCAGCATCGTGGCGCAGACTTCGGTGCCTATCCTGCCGGAAGACACCGCCTATGAAGTCTTCGGCAAGGTGGTGGTGGCCGCTGAGCAGACTTTGTGGAATGTGCTGCCGGCGATGCTGTCGGACCGCACCCCGCAATTGCCAAACGATCTGAGCAAGGGCAGTTACTATGGCGGCCGCAAGCCTGAAGACGGCCGTCTGGACTGGCGCAGAACCGCGCGCGAAGTGCATAATCTGGTGCGCGCAGTGGCCCCGCCCTATCCCGGCGCTTTCGAAGAAATCGCGGGTGATAAAATTACGGTCACACGAACGCGACTGGTGCCGCCGTTTGCGCATCCTGCATTGCAGAAAGCGCACGGCATGCAAGACAAGTTCTTTGAAGGCGGACGCCTGTACGCGCGCTGCGGCGACGGCAACTTCCTGCAAATTTTGGGTATCCGGATCAATGATCAGGACGCTTCTCTCAACAATTATCTGAAATACATGGCCTCCTGAAGGCCGCTATACACCATGAAAAAAGTCCTCATTCTCGGCGTCAACGGCTTCATCGGCCATCACCTGTCCAAGCGCATCCTGGAAACCACAGACTGGCATGTCTATGGCATGGACATGATGACCGACCGCATCACCGACATTCTGGAAAACGAGGCTTACAAGTCGCGCATGCACTTCTTCGAAGGCGACATCACGATCAATCAGGAATGGGTCGAGTACCACGTCAAGAAGTGCGACGTGATCCTGCCGCTGGTAGCGATCGCCACGCCTTCGACCTACGTCAGCCAGCCGCTGCGCGTATTCGAACTGGACTTCGAAGCCAATCTGCCTATCGTGCGTTCCGCGGCCAAGTACAAGAAGCATCTGGTGTTCCCGTCGACGTCCGAAGTCTATGGCATGTGCCATGACGAAGAATTCGATTCGGAAGAATCCGAGCTGATCTGCGGCCCGATCAACAAGCCGCGCTGGATCTACTCCTGTGCCAAGCAATTGATGGATCGCGTGATCTGGGGCTACGGCATGGAGTCCGGCCTGAACTTCACCCTGTTCCGTCCGTTCAACTGGATCGGCGCCGGTCTGGATTCTATCCACACCCCGAAGGAAGGCAGCTCGCGCGTCGTGACGCAGTTCTTCGGCCACATCGTGCGCGGCGAGAACATCTCGCTGGTGGATGGCGGTCAGCAAAAGCGCGCCTTCACCTACATCGATGACGGCATCGATGCGCTGATGAAGATCATCGCCAACGAAGGCGGCGTGGCTTCGGGCAAGATCTATAACATCGGCAATCCGGTCAACAACTACTCGATCCGCGATCTGGCCGACATGATGCTGAAGCTGGCTGCCGAGTACCCTGAGTACGCTGACAGCGCCAAACAGGTCAAACTGGTGGAAACCACTTCGACCGCCTACTACGGCAAGGGCTATCAGGACGTGCAGAACCGCGTGCCGAAGATCACCAACACCTGCGAAGAATTGAACTGGAAGCCGACCACCACCATGGCCGACACCCTGCGCAACATCTTCGACGCTTATCGCGGCCAGGTGGCGGAAGCCAAGGCGCTGATGGACTGATGAGTGTTGATACTCACGCTGCAATGAAGTGATCTCCGGATTACTTCAGGGCAAAAACAAATAACTCCGCTGCGGCGGAGTTATTTTTTTGCGCATCGCCTTCGAAAGAGACCTTGCTGCTGTCAGCAAACACTCAGCAAGTCTTCAGCATTTTTCAGCATGGACAAAGCTCAGCGGCGGTAGCCTGTCACTTACTTGCTAGACCGACAATCTCCGCATTCTGTTTCGCTCAATTTATGCGCTTGCATAGCCTGATCGCAGCCGCTGTGTATTGTTCTATCACTTCCGTAATGCTAGGCTGACGCATGGTTTGCAAAAACGCTGCTCTCGACGTTTTAAACAATCAGCGCCCGGCAGATTCAAGGTTTGGCAAGATGGCGTTTCATGTTTCCCCTGCCTCCGTTTCACCGTCACCTTCTGCATGCCTCAAATCCCCAAGCGATGCGTTGAATTCGCGCAGCGCCGTTCACCTCAAGACGAATTTTTCAGCTCAGCACTTTGCCTAAACTCACTCTCAAAATCGATGCCGACACCTATCGCGGCACCCGCGAAGGCGTTCCGAATCTGGTGCGCCAGTTACAACGGCACAAGGCCAACGCCACCTTCCTTTTCTCGCTCGGCTACGATCACACCGGCTGGGCGCTGAAACAGATTTTCCGCCCGGGTTTTTTCAGCAAGGTCTCGCGCACTTCTGTGGTCGAGCACTACGGCATCAAGACGCTGATGTATGGCACGCTGCTGCCGGCGCCGGATATCGGCAAGTCCTGCGCGCAATTCATGCGCGCGGTGCGCGATGCCGGCTTTGAATGCGGCGTCCACACCTGGGATCATCGCGTGTGGCAAGACAATGTGCGCACCGCCGATACCCAATGGACAGAAGAAACCATGCAGCAGGCCTATGGCCGCTTCCACGACATCTTCGGCGTGCCGCCGGGCACCCACGGTGCGGCGGGCTGGCAGATGAACGATTACGCCTTCAGCATGCTGGATCAGTTCGGCATTGCATATTCGTCCGACGGCCGTTCGCAACTCAATGAAGACGGCAGCCTGGCCGATCCCGATGCCGGTCCTTATCGTTTGTCGGCCGGCGGCAAGACCTTGTCCTGCGTGCAGTTGCCGACGACCCTGCCGACGCTGGACGAGCTGCTCGGCCGCACCATACGCGGCACGCCGATCGATACCAGCAATGTCGCCGCGCTGCTGCTGCGTCTGACGGCACAGCCGCGCGACCATGTTTTCACGCTGCATGCAGAACTTGAAGGCCAGAAACTTGCCCCCATCTTCGAGCAATTGCTGGCGGGCTGGAAGGCGCAAGGCTACGAACTGGTATCGATGGGCGATTATTACCAGAGCGTGAAAGACGATGTGCTGCCGATACTGCCTATCGCCTGGGGCGAGTTGCCGGGCCGTTCCGGCGACATGATTCTGCAGTCGATGTAAGTATCTCTCACTGCGACAACACAGACCGCACAGCACATCTGATACCAGCATTACAAGCTTAAGAAATACCAGCACTAGCAAACAAGACGACAACCAAACGGGGCGCCATTTTGACCGACAGACCATCCATTTTGAACAAGACCGTGCCCGAATTTTCGGCTGCGATGACCAGCGGCAAGACCTTCAATCTGTCCGACTACAAGGGCAAGAACATCGTCCTGTATTTCTATCCCAAGGACAATACGCCGGGCTGTACGACCGAAGGCATGCAGTTTCGCGATCTGCATCCTGACTTCCTGAAAAACAATACTGAAATCTTCGGTATCAGCCGCGACAGCATCAAGTCGCACGAAGGCTTCAAGGGCAAGCTCGGCATGCCCTTCGAACTGATCTCCGATCCTGACGAAACGCTGTGCATCATGTTCGATGTCATGAAGATGAAAAACATGTATGGCAAGCAAGTGCGCGGCGTGGAGCGCAGCACCTTTGTGATTGACGGATCGGGCACATTGGTGAAAGAATGGCGTGGAGTAAAGGTTCCAGCCCACGTGGATGAAGTGCTGGCCTTTGTCAAAACCATTGCTTGAGAATTAAGTTCGCCGAAGCTTGCAGTTTCTTGTCGGCGATGAAACGAAAGATAAATCTCAAGCCGTGTCAGGGTCGCCTGGCAAGTGATCCTGCCGCGTTTGATGACATATGCGGTCTATCGATACAAGCCATTGAATTCAAATAGAAAACCGTTTCCTGAAAGCCGTTTATGGTTTAGGCCACGCGCCTGCCAAAACGGCTTTTTTACTTTTCAATTTAGCGTTCTCGCTAATCAAGCCCTCCTGCCCCGCTTTTCCTATGCCGCCGTTTGCATGAACGACAGCGGCCGTGACGCTTTACCGCAGAAGGGTTTCACTAGCGGCAGCTACCTTGAGTTGTTGTGCCTGCAGTCCCTGTTCGCTCTGACAAAGCGGTGTTTTCTTCATTTACTACCGAGGTTCTGATGCCCCTGCCAAAAATGCCGAGTAAACCAGCAGCCTTATTGTCCACCCAGGATTATCCGAAGGCCGAAAGCAGCAAGCCCGTCAAACCGAACATCACATTGGTTGAAACCTCTGTCGCACCTGCCGTCGTGACCAAGGCGGTCGCGCCGGCCGTGATTGAAGCAAAGATTACCGAGCCGCGCGCCAAGATCAGCGGCAAGAGCCCTGCCGTCACCAAGACGCCGGCAGCGGCCAAGCATGGCGAATCGCGCACCAAATCGTCCAGCAGTCGCAACGCCGACAAATCCGGCGGCGGCAAACTGTTCGTGCTCGACACCAATGTGCTGATGCATGATCCGACCTCGCTGTTCCGCTTTGAAGAGCATGACATCTATCTGCCGATGGTCACGCTGGAAGAGTTGGACAACCACAAGAAAGGCATGTCGGAAGTCGCGCGCAATGCACGCCAGATTTCACGCTCGCTGGATGCGCTGGTCAGCGATATCGCAGAAGATGCGATCGACATGGGTATTCCGCTCGCCAAACTGGGCAACAAGGATGCCAAGGGCCGCCTGTTCTTCCAGACCAAGCTGACCAATGCCAAGCTGCCGGAAGGCCTGCCCGAAGGCAAGGCCGACAATCAGATTCTGGGCGTGGTGCGCGCACTGGATCAGCAGTATCCGGAGCGCGCCGTGGTGCTGGTGTCGAAGGACATCAACATGCGCCTCAAGGCGCGCGCCATCGGCCTGCCCGCAGAAGACTATTTCAACGATCACGTGCTGGAAGATACCGACCTGCTGTATTCGGGCATCCAGCAATTGCCGGACGACTTCTGGAACAAGCACGGCAAGGGCATGGAGTCGTGGCAGGAAAGCAAGCACGGCACCAGCTACACCTACTACCGCGTGACCGGCCCTTATGTACCTTCGCTGCTGGTGAATCAGTTCGTTTTCATCGAGCCAAAGAACGGCGAGCCGGCCTTCTACGGCCAGGTCAACCAGATCAACGGCAAAACTGCCGTGCTGCAGACGCTGCGCGACTACGGTCACGCCAAGAACAGCGTGTGGGGCATCACTGCGCGCAACCGCGAGCAGAACTTTGCGCTCAATCTGCTGATGAATCCCGAATGCGATTTCGTCACGCTGCTGGGTCAGGCGGGTACCGGCAAGACGCTGCTGGCGCTGGCGGCCGGTCTGGCGCAGGTGCTGGAAAACAAGACCTACAACGAAATCATCGTCACCCGCGTCACCGTGCCGGTGGGCGAAGACATCGGCTTCCTGCCAGGCACCGAGGAAGAAAAGATGGGGCCCTGGATGGGCGCCTTCGACGACAATCTGGAAGTGCTCAACAAGTCGGACGGCGATGCCGGCGAATGGGGGCGTGCCGCCACCCAGGATCTGATCCGCTCGCGCATCAAGATCAAGTCGCTCAACTTCATGCGCGGCCGCACCTTCGTCAATAAATTCCTGATCATCGACGAAGCGCAGAATCTGACGCCGAAGCAGATGAAAACGCTGGTGACGCGTGCCGGTCCCGGCACCAAGATCATCTGTCTGGGCAACATCGCGCAGATCGATACGCCTTACCTGACCGAAGGTTCGAGCGGCCTCACTTACGTGGTGGATCGCTTCAAGGGCTGGTCGCACAGCGGCCACGTCACTTTGGCGCGCGGTGAACGTTCACGTCTGGCGGATCATGCCAGCGACGTGCTGTAAGGACTCGATCCCCACAGTATTGCCGGACGATGCAGTAAAAGAAAAAGCCACCGCAAGGTGGCTTTTTCTTTGGTGCGGCAACGTCTGCCTGTATTAAAACGCTGCGGCAAGCGGCAGAACGACTAGCTTGAACGGCTTACAGAATCTTGCTGCCTATCCACCAGGCAATCGCCGCCACGAAGGCGGATGCCGGAATTGTGAACACCCAGGCCCAGACGATGTTGCTGGCCACGCCCCAGCGTACCGCCGACAACTTGCGCGAAGCACCGACGCCGACGATGGCGCCGGTGATGGTGTGCGTGGTCGAGACCGGCACGCCCATCGCGGTGGCGATGAACAAGGTAATGGCGCCGCCGGTTTCGGCGCAGAAACCGCCCACCGGCTTGAGCTTGGTGATCTTCTGGCCCATGGTCTTGACGATGCGCCAGCCACCGAACAAGGTGCCCAGACTGATGGCGCAATAGCAACTCACGATGACCCACATCGGCGGCGCTTCGGCACTGGAATAACCGGCGGCGATCAGCAGCATCCAGATCACGCCGATGGTCTTTTGTGCATCATTGCCGCCGTGGCCCAGGCTGTACATCGACGCCGACAGCAATTGCAGGCGACGGAACCAGCCGTCGATCTTGCGCGGCGTGGAGCGCACGAACATCCATGACACCACCAGCATCATGATCGAGCCGAACAGCACGCCCAGCAGCGGCGACAGCACGATGAACAGGATGATCTTGAGCAGGCCCGAGGAGATCAGTGCGCCGGTGCCGGCCTTGGCCACTGCCGCGCCCACCAGACCGCCGATCAGGGCATGCGAGGACGACGAAGGGATGCCGTAGTACCAGGTCACCAGATTCCAGAAAATGGCGCCGACCAGCGCGCCGAATACCACCACGTGATCAACCACTGCCGGGTCGATGGTGCCCTTGCCGACCGAAGCCGCCACGTGTAGCTGGTGGAATACGAACACCGCTGCCAGATTGAAGAAGGCTGCCATCGCCACCGCCGTCTGCGGGCGCAGCACACCGGTGGAAACCACAGTGGCAATCGCGTTGGCGGCATCGTGGAAGCCGTTCATGAAATCGAACAGCAAAGCCAGAATGATCAGTAGCGCGAGAATGTGAAAGCTGATTTGAACAGTATGCATGGATGAACCGTTATCTTGATCGGACGTCTGCAGGCCTGCGCCGGACGAACGCTAATGCATCATCGGAGCGGGCAGCACATGAGCAAAAATTCATGCGTAAAAATGCCTGCGCCGGGACGCCGCGAAAAACCATCAGGCGTTTTCGACGATGATGCCTTCGATGATGTTGGCCACGTCTTCGCAACGATCAGTCACGGTTTCGAGGATTTCGTAGATGGCCTTGAGCTTGATCAGTGTGCGCACGTCCGGCTCATCGCGGAACAGCTTGGACATGGCGGCGCGCATCACGTGATCGGCATCCGATTCCAGGCGATCGATTTCCTGGCAGATGGTCAGGATCTGGCGCGAGTTATCCATGTTGTGCAGCAGGCCGACCGCCGACTGCACCTTCTGCGCACAGGCCAGGCACAACTCGGCCAGACGCTTGGCTTCCGGCGTGATGGACTTGATGTCGTAGAGGGAAATGGTCTGGGCCGCGTCTTCCAGCAGATCCAGAATGTCATCCATGCGCGTGATCAGCTGGTGGATGTCATCGCGGTCGAGCGGCGTGATGAAGGTCTTGTGCAACAGTTCGATGGTGTTATGCGTGATCTTGTCGGCTTGTTTCTCGAGCGTCTCAATCGCATGCACACGGATTTCGAGGTCATCGAAATTGGTCATCAGCGCCACCATTTCTTTGGCGCATTTGACTGCCAGTTCTGCGTGCTGATTGAAGAGGTCAAAAAATTTGCCTTCGGTCGGCATCAGTCGTCCAAACATGTTTCACTCTCTATTTTAATGATTAGGTGCATCACTCAATTGACGGGGAACAGCTGATGCGCCGTCCGCGTCGTCTGCACGGCGGCAAGCCGGCAGCTTACTGCTTCATCAGTCGCCGCTGTATGGATTGGCGAGGTGACCGACGTAATTGTCGTACTTGGTGTACATGCCCAGGAACGAAAGGCGGATACTGCCGATCGGGCCGTTACGCTGCTTACCGATGATGATTTCGGCGGTTCCCTTGTCCGGCGAGTCGGGATTGTAGACTTCATCACGATAGATGAACAAAATCACGTCGGCATCCTGCTCGATAGCGCCGGATTCACGCAAGTCGGACATCACGGGACGTTTGTTGGGGCGTTGCTCCAGCGAGCGATTGAGCTGTGAGAGGGCAATCACCGGGCAATGCAATTCTTTCGCCAGACCTTTCAGGCTTCGCGAAATTTCGGAAATTTCACTGGCGCGGTTTTCGGACGAGCTGCCGCCGTTACCCGACATCAGTTGCAGGTAGTCGATGATGATCAGGCCCAGCTTGCCGCACTGGCGCGCCAGACGACGCGAACGTGCGCGCAATTCAATCGGGCTCAGCGCCGGGGTTTCATCGATGTAGAACTGGGCGTCGTTCATCTTCTGGATCGCATGCGTCAGACGCGGCCAGTCTTCGTCCAGCAGCTTGCCGGTACGCAGGCGGTGCTGATCCAGACGGCCGACCGAACCCAGCATACGCATCGCCAGCTGGGCGCCGCCCATTTCCATGGAGAACACTGCGACCGGCAGGCCGCTGTCGATCGCGACGTTTTCACCGATGTTGATCGAAAACGCAGTCTTACCCATGGACGGACGTCCTGCGACGATGATCAGGTCGCCCGGCTGCAGTCCGGAAGTCATCTTGTCGAGGTCGATGAAGCCGGACGGCACGCCGGTAATGTCGCTGCTGTTGTCGCGGTTGTAGAGCTCGTCGATACGCTCCACCACCTGGGTCAGCAGCGGTTGAATTTCAACGAAACCCTGCGAACCGCGCGAGCCTTCTTCGGCAATCGCAAAAATCTTGGATTCGGCTTCGTCCAGCATCTGCTTGACGTCCTTGCCCTGCGGATGGAAGGCATCGCCGGAAATTTCATCTGCCACGGTGATCAGCTTGCGCAGGATGCCGCGGTCGCGCACGATTTCGGCGTAACGACGGATATTGGCGGCAGACGGCGTGTTCTGCGCCAGCGCGTTCAGATACGAAAGACCGCCGACCTCTTCCGCCTTGCCGCTGTTGGACAAGGCTTCGTAGACGGTAATCACGTCCGCCGGCTTGGTGCTGTTGATCAGCTTGACGATGTGCTGAAAGATGATCCGGTGATCGTAGCGATAGAAATCCTCTGCGTTCACGAAATCCGCAATACGGTCCCAGGCAGCGTTATCCAGCAACAAGCCGCCCAGCACAGACTGCTCGGACTCGATGGAATGGGGAGGTACTCTGAGGGAATCTACTTGTGGATCTGATGGCGCATTCATGGCGCGCATTATACCTGCTAAGGCGGCCTGCTTCAGCCCTCAAGAATAAAATCGGGAACTTATAAACAAAGCCTGCAACAAGCGTGCAATACAGATCATCTTCCGCGTGTTTGATGACAGAAGATCAGCGTTAGCGACAGCGTGTCATATTTCAACAACAACTCGCTGCCAAAGCATCTGCCTTCGGCAACAAATGTTTCCCCCATGAAAAAACCGGCCCTGAAGCCGGTTTTTTTGTCGCGTTGCGACCGCGACGATGCTGACTGAAACGTCCGATCAGTGCGTGACGCGGGTGGTACGACCCGAAGACAGCAGGCGTACCCGTTCGCCGACGCGGAACGGTTCATCGGCATCCTGGGTGATCGCGCGCAGTTCGCCGTTATCCAGACGTACCGTGATTTCCAGGCCGGGGCGCTGGGCCATATTGTCTTCAATACGGTTACCAGCCACGCCGCCGATCAGCGCACCGACGATACCGGCCGCCAAGGCGCCATTGCCGCCGCCGATGCTGGAGCCTGCAGCGATACCGCCCAGCGCACCGCCGGCCACGGTACCGACGCCGCTCGCGCCCTTGTCGATGGTGACGTTACGTACCGACTCCACCACGCCCATGCGCACGGTCTGCTCGCCCTGCGCCTGACGTGTGTTGTACACGCTGGCGGAATTCGGGGTGACTGCGCAACCGGCCAGCACGCTGATCGCGGCACTGGCAGAAATAACCAAAAGCAACTTTTTCATACTCGACTCCAACACAGAGAACATTTAACAGGTGACCGATGACAACAAAATCGCCAGATCCTAAACCGATGCAAGCTGATGCACACTAAACCGATTTGAAACCGGTTTGAAATCAATTTGCCCGCGCTATCGGACAAAGCAGCGAAGGACTGAAACTTCGGGACGCATTTTTCAGGAGCTTGTTGTAGCGCGACGCATATTACGACCAAATATTCTTGGCTGAATGGCAGCCTGTTTATACGAACATGCACATCGCTTGCGTTGGGCCCAGATAACGCAGATTGCAATAGACCCGGCGATCCAAGCTTTGTTCATTTTACATTTATTTGCATTCGATTCCGCCGATTACAAGAGGCAGAACCTTCGGATGCGGACAAGCGCAAGGCGATTCCTGCGCTGCACTGAAGAACATAAGACGACCTGAGTTTGGCATCGCATGGCGGCGGCTGCGCATTGCATAACCGCAAGGCCGCTCCGGAAAAGCATCTTCCGGAGCGGCCCATGCCTGCGATCAACGACCGCCGGAAATATCGATGAAAGTGCCGGTGGCGTAGGAGGCCTCATCCGACAGCAACCACATGATGGCATGCGCCACTTCTTCAGCAGTACCGCCGCGCTTCATCGGCACCGCATCCTTGAGACGATCGACGCGCCCTGCTTCGCCGCCGCTGGCGTGGATGTCGGTGTAGATCAGGCCGGGACGCACTGCATTGACGCGTATGCCTTCCGCCGCGACCTCCTTCGCCAGACCGATGGTGAAGGCGTCAATGGCCCCCTTGGAGGCCGCGTAGTCGACATATTCACCAGGGCCGCCGAGCTTGGCCGCCATTGAAGATAGATTGACGATGCCGCCGCCGCTGCCGCCGTTACGGGTCGACATGCGACGCACCGCTTCGCGGGCGCACAGCAGGCTGCCGGTGATATTGGCCAGCAGCACGCGATTGATGCGCTCGGCCGTCATGTCCTGCAAGCGTGATTGATGATCCAGTACGCCGGCATTGTTGACCAGTGCACTGAGCGGGCCGAGTTCTTTATCCACCGTGTCGAACAGATGCACGATGTCAGCCTCTTTGGCGACGTCGCCGGCAACCGCGATGGCCTTGCCGCCCTTGCTCTTGATGTCGTTCACCACGGCATCGGCCGCAGCGCGATTCGACACATAATTGACGCACACTGCATAACCGCGCGCCGCAGCCAGTTGCGCAGTCGCAGCACCGATGCCGCGGCTGCCGCCGGTGACCAGAATCACTTTTTGTCCCATGGAAGATGTCCCTGTTGTAGTTGATTGTGCCTGCTCATGTTTCACCGATACCGCCGCCTAGCTGCGACCGTATCGGGCTCGCCATCCGGCCGTCGGAAATGATGCCGGCAGGTTTGCACATGCATCTCCCGCACGGATGGTGTAGGCTAGTTTAGCCCGGTTGCCGTGATCGCGCAGAGCAGCCGCTTACGCGGCATATGCAAAACCTTCCGACCACCCGCATCTGTTTTTTTTCGTCATGCGTATTCACCCAGCGTTCATGAGTAAATCCAAGACCAGCCGCACATCCCTCGCCGCCTCCGACGAGCTGCAAAGCATGCCGCAAGCAGCCGACGCAACAAGCGCAACAGCCATCCTCAATTGCTTTCCCCCGGTATGCAACAGCGACACCCGCATCCTGATTCTGGGCAGCCTGCCCGGCGTAGTCTCGCTCACCATCGCCCAGTATTACGGACATCCGCAAAACGCATTCTGGAAACTCATGTCGGAAGTGGTCGGGGCAGATCTGCGCGCGATGACATACGAAGCACGCCTGCGAGCGCTGCTCGCGCATGGCGTCGGTCTGTGGGATGTGGTGGCCGAAGCGCAGCGCAAGGGCAGTCTCGACAGCAATATCGTCGGCCACACCAGCAATGATCTTCCCGCCCTGATCGAGAGCCTGCCCCTGCTACACACGATCGCCTTCAATGGCGGCACCGCGGCCAAACTGGGAATCAAGGCGCTCAAAGAACGCGCGGATAAATACAGGATACTCATGCTGCCATCGAGCAGCCCGGCCTATACGCTGGCCTATGCTGAAAAGCTGGCGCAGTGGTCGGCATTAAAGGTCTGAAGACGAACACCGAAGTCCTATGGAACCTCATTAAAAAAATAGCCCAAGACCGCTGCTTGTAGCCCATAAAAAACGGTCCGCCTTTCGAGCGAACCGTTTCTGTCACGAGCAATGCTGCTTACACTTACGGCGCCAGCTTTGCCATATCAGCGTAAGTACGATTCAGCCAGATCTTGACGCGTTGACGCTCCAGCATGCCGAGCCCGGCGTTGCCGCGGTCTCCGTGATTGAGCGCGGCCCAGAAACTCGCGCTTTGCTGATCGATTTTCTGCATGGTGGCGTCAGGCAAACGGCGCAGGGAAATCACGCTCGCGCCCAAGGCTTCAGCACGCTGCAGTTCACCCGAAGCTTCCAGAATCTCGAAGCGGTCGCCGCGCACTTCATTGAGCACGATCACCAGCTTGAGTCGTCCACCGAACTGATCGAGCCACTTGCGCAGCAGATCGACTGAATCGCGGCCGGTGTCCATCACGTGCCACCAGGTCAGCGCCATGCCGTGCTCGGCGGCGAAGTCGAGCACGCCCGAATCTTCGATCCAGCTTGCCAGCGACTGCTGGGTCTGCGCGGCGAGATCGACCAGAATGCGACGTTGCGGATCTTCCAGCGCGCGTTCGATCACCGGATCCAGGCTGTCATGCTGCTCAAGAATCAGCGGCGCCGAGAAATCCGAATAGAAACGCATCAGCGCGCCATGCGACTTGTCCGTATCGAAACCCCGGAAAGGAATATGACTGTCGATGAAATACTGGGCCAGCACGCGGGAGACCAGTGATTTGCCGACTCCGCCTTTTTCACCACCAATGAAGTGGATATTGCTCATTTCTGTGGATCCTTTAACGTCGAGTAAATGTTGAGAGGCGAGCATGCCATGTTTCGGTGACTGCGTCATGAACCGCCGGCCTGAAATGAAATGCAGGACAGGGACGCTATCGTAGCGGAAGTGATCTTGCCTGGGAGATAAATCGAACAGACCGGCGGCCGGCTCCTAGGAGCGGAAAAAGATGAAATCGTAAAACGCGCCGGAGAATCCGCCGTTGAGGATGAGGTACTGCATGGCCTTGCCAAAGAAGACAATGGCGGCAAAGACAATCGCCAGCTTTATGCAGAAGATGAGATTTTTAAGCATGAGCGAAGTGTATATGACGAACGCTCAAAATCCAGCCTCACCCGCTTAAAAATAAATGGATCAGACCGCTGAAAACGCCTGCCTGAGCAGATCAGCGCTTTTTTTACGCATTTCTCTCAGTGCCGCTTGCTGACGGGCACGCGCAAAAAAAATGACCGGCGGCAATTTGTGAAATTGCCGCCGGTCCTGTTACTTGCCCGCCTCCGGCATGACTCGCCCTGTTCAACCGGCGACTCCACGCGAGAATTCAGACGCGCCGATCAAAACGCCGGCACCAGCGAACCCTTGAATTCGGTTTCGATGAACTTGCGCACTTCATCCGACTGATAAGCCTTGACCAGTTTCTTGACCCAGGGCTTGTCCTTGTCTTCAACGCGGGTCGCGATCAGGTTGGCGTAACGACCCTTGGCATCTTCCACCGCGATGGTGTCTTTTTGCAGCGACAGACCGGCCTTGAAAGCGTAGTCATTATTGATCGAGGCGGCCGCCAGATCGTCCAGCGAGCGCGGCAGTTGCGCGGCGTCGAGTTCGATCAGCTTGAGCTTCCTCGGATTGTCGATCACGTCCAGCGGAGTGGCATTGGTGCCGTTCTCGCCGACGCCCGGCTTGAGCTTGATCAGACCGGCTTTCTGCAACAGCAACAAGGCCCGGTTGCCGTTGGAGGGATCGTTCTGGATGCCGATGCTGGCACCCACCGGCAATTGATCGACCGATTTGTATTTCTTGGAATAGATGCCCAGCGGCGCCGTGATGGTCAAGCCGACCGGCACGATCTTGTAGCCGCGCGACTTGATCTGGCTGTCCAGAAACGGTTGATGCTGAAAGGCATTGGCGTCCAGATCGCCGGCCGCCAGCGCTTCGTTGGGCTGCAGATAATCACTGAAGGTGATGACCTGAATGTCCAGACCGTCGCGCGCGGCTACCTTCTTGACGACATCAAACGTCGATTCCGAATTGCCCACCGAAATACCCACCTTGATCCTGGTCCGCTCCTGCGCCCACGCGGCCCCTGCCGTGGTCAACATGGCGACTGCCAGAGTCACTGCCGAAACCGCCGAAATGGCCTTGCTCACCGATACACGCATCGCACTCCCCTGAATTGTTAAGGCATGCATGTTCACATGCCCTAGCTCGGTATCAGAACGAATGATTCCGCATGTGGATATGCGGGATTTGAGCCGGATGGATCGAAGCAGGCCTGAACGGGCGAGCAAGGTCGTGCGCCAAGTTGCGACCGGTTGCGCTCAACGACAGAGACCGGGGCGAGTCAGAACACCGCTTCTTTTGCAATCGTTTGCGGGCGGCAAGGTATCATTCGCACTTCGCTTTCAGGGCGGCCGCAATTGCCGGCACGGTCCATAGCGGCGGCAATCTGTTTCCAGTCTCATCGCACCACTTCACCATCATGCTGATCAAAAGAAAATCCATCGAAGCCGAAGGCAATACCAAAGCCGGTCCGGAAAAAGCCCGGCGCGGCAAACCGGCGGCAACGCCGGCCGCACCACGCAAACCGAAGTTCGCGCCGGTGACGCTGTCCGAAGAAGAAGGCGTGCGCTATCTGCATTTCGGCACCGAGTGGGTGCAAGGTGCGATGCGGATTCGCAAGCCGGACTGGATCGAGCTGGAATATGCGCAACAGATGATGGCCTGGATGCTGTTCAACCCGGCGCCGCAGCACATCGTGCAACTGGGTCTGGGCACCGGCGCACTGAGCAAGTTCAGCTACCGCAATTTTCCCGGAGCGCAGGTGACCGCGGTGGAATTGAATCCCTCAGTGATTGCCATCTGCGATAGCATGTTCAAGCTGCCGCCGGCCGATGACAGGCTCACCGTTCTGGAAATGGATGCAATGGATTTCATCACCGACAGTGCGCGCCACGGCAGTATCGATGCCTTGCAGGTTGACTTGTACGACGCCACCGCACGCGGCCCGGTGCTCGACACGCCGGAGTTCTACCGCGCCTGCTATGACAGTCTCAGCGAACACGGCATCATGACCGTCAATCTGTTCGGCGATCATCCCAGCTACGCCAAGAATCTGAAGGCCATGACTTTCGCTTTCGATACCGTGATCTCGCTGCCGGAGGTCCACGACGGCAACGTCGTCGCCATCGCCTTCAAGGGCAATCCGCATATCGACATCCCGGCGCTGTACGAGCGCGCGACCGAGATCAATACCGAAACCAAGCTGCCGGCCAAGTCCTGGGTCAACGGCATCAAGCATGCACTGAACGCCTGAAGCCGGGCCAACTTCGATATCTCAATACGTCAGCCGGTACGCCTCATTGGTTGCGGCCAGCCGGCTGGCCAGCACTCTCACCACATAGTTATGCAGCTGCAAGGCTGCCGAAGGATCTTCGCGCTCCAGCTGGCGCAGGCGCGCCATGCTCAGCCGGTAGGCGCGGGTATGGCGGTCGGTGACCACATCGGCGGTGCGCTTCTGACCACTGTACAAGGCCATCTCGCCGACGATGGTGGCATTGGCAAAGGTGCGCAGCCGCACTTTCTTGCCGCCGTTCAGGCTCAGTGAAATGCTGACCTGTCCGTCTTCAATGAAGTACATGCAGTCGCCGATTTCTCCTTTGCTGAACAGCAAGGTGCCGGCGTCGAGTTCGACTTTTTCCATACGTGCAAACAAGGACTTCAGTTCGCGCTCGTCAAAATATTCCTTGAGACTCACTTGGAGATCGCCGTCTGCGTGTTCGGCGGCGCTGGCGGCCAGCACCCGGTTTTCCACCCACTCCAGCGCGGCATCGAGGTCGGCAAATTCCTGCAGCGCAGCGCGTCCGGCCATGGCGCGTTCGATCGGCAGACGGATCTTGTCGCTGACGCCGGTGAGAATCAGCATTGTCTGATGCTGATCGCACACCTGGCATAGCTTGGAAAAACTCTGCGAGGTCGAGGCATCCAGACCTTGCACATAACGAAAATCGATGATGATGAAATCACGCGGGCGCTGCAATTGCTGGCGCACGCGATTGACCATCTGGTTGGCGCTGCCGAAAAACAGAAAGCCCTGCAGACACATGCCGAACAAACGCTCGCCGGCTTCCTTGAGCTGCGCGCTGGCTTCCATCGGCCGCTCCAGCTTGGAGTGCAGCGCCACGCCGGTGAACTCCATCTTCACGCAGGAGACGCGGCTGTAGTCAACCACGAACAGCACGCAAGCCACCACGCTGCCCAGCGCCACGCCAGCGACGAAACCATGCCAGGCGATCACCGCCAGAATCAGCACGATCAGCGAATAGTCGCCGCGCGCCAGACGATGGCGCGCCTTCAGCACCCACTCATTGAGCAGGCCGGCGCCCAACCCGATGAGCAGACCTGCCAGCACCGGCTTGGGCAGATAGGAAATCAGCGGCAGAAAAAACAGCGCGCATACCAGACAGATGAACGTGGCCAGAATGCTGGCGGTGCGATTGCGTGTGCCGAACTGGTAATTCAGCAAAGTGCGGCTCAGCGAATGGCAACCCACTACCCCGCCCAGCACGCCGGTCACGACGTTGGCGACGCCGACGCTGCGCAGCTCGTGGTTGAAATCGACGTCGCGCCGCGTCGCCAGTCCGATGCCGGTGGCGTTGAGCAGAATGGTGAGGGTCATCACCGCCACCAGCGTCAGGAATTCGCTGTAGTGGCTGAACAGCACATCCCAGTCGATCAGATTCCAGGACAAGGTCGCCGGCGTATGAAAGCCGCTCAGACTCAGGGATTGAAACATCCAGCCTGCGCTGCGAGCCTCTTCGACCGACACCCCCGACAAGACCATGCCCGCATAAAAGACCAGCGCCGCCACGCATAGTCCCAGCGGCAGTACCGCCGGATGATCGAACTTGCGTCCCGGCACACCCAGCATCGCCACCGCCACGATCAGCGCCGGCACCACCGTCACCCAATGCAGATGCGATAGCGCAGAGAAGAAATCGGCGTCCACCGCATGCCCGGTCAGAATGCCGAAAGCGCCGGTCCACAGCAGATAACCGCTGCCGGCCAGAAATCCCCCCAGAACAGGAAACGGCACGAACTGCACCAGATTGCCGCGTCGCGCCGAACCCAGCAGCGTCAGCAACAGGCCGACCAGCACCGTGCTCAACGCGACGCCCATCAACACGGTCGCAATCGCCGCCTGCGGATCGGCATGCGCCTCGCCCATGCCGGCCCAGATGCTGCTCACCATCAAAGCCAGAATGCCCGTGGAATTGGAGTCCGCCCCCGCCACCACAAACGGCAGGGTGCTGGAACAAGCCTGCATCAGCATCACCACGCAGGTGGTCACGAACAACAGCGGCAAACCGGCCAGCAACAAGGCGCTGCCGCCGCTGCCGAAAATCATCGCGCCGTAACTGACGGAGTAACTGATGGAAATGAGCGCGATCACCAGCGCTGCGGGCAGATGTCGCAACACGCCCTGAACGCGCGCAGGAAACCCCGGCGGCCGCTCTTCCCCTTGCGTCGCCTTGGCAACGTCCTCAAGCCCTGAAGTGCGCATTGTTTTTCTTAGTTATTTAATTGGTAAGGTAAAACGAGGGCAATCTTACTGTAAAGCAGGTCGAATTGCTGTAAAGGTCTGGCACTCATTTGACCGCAAAGCCTTGTAAAGGCTGGATTCATTGCCGATGATCAACATTTTGGGCAACGGCGATGGCCACCGCTGGTGCCCGGCAGTCATGAAGTGATTGCTACGAAGTTTTTGCAGTGAGCGAAACGGAAGCGCCGGCCCATGTCTCGCATGGAGATCGTCTTCTCATCCGTTAGAAGTGCCGGCAATACACCGGCTCGAATCTGGAACTCCTTGTCAGCATTTGCAAAGGTCAATGAGACGAACGAAGCACGCATCAAACCTAAAACGTCAGATGCATGCGCACCAGGCACGTGAATTTGAATTTCATCAAAAGAATTTCCAAAAAGGACTTGCAGAGATGAAAAACCCCTCCTATAATGCGACCTCTCTTGCAGTACAGCAGCACGTACAGCACGGGGCGTTAGCTCAGCTGGTAGAGCAGCGGACTCTTAATCCGTAGGTCGAGTGTTCGAATCACTCACGCCCCACCAGAATATAAAAGGCCTCAATCAGTTGATTGAGGCCTTTTTCCATTTAAGCCTGTGTGCATTTCTCTGCCACTCTCAACATTGCGGCGCTGCTTGATCCTTGCCGCCGCGACCAATTCCTGGCGAGCCATGCTCTCATCATTCCCGCCCGGAAATTCAATATCGACTGCATGGCCGATTAGCGATCTCTCAATGAGATCCAGCAAAAAAGTCGATATCCATCAGTGACGCCCGAAAAACTTATGCAAGTCCTTCCCGCCAAGCAATGCGGACGACTGTCGGATTTTTTTACACTTTAAAAAAGCGAGCAACATTCTCGCATCCCGACTGCACCTGCTCTTGAAGTGATTGAAATCATTAAGTATTTCATGGACAAGAGGACAACAGTAGCAGGAAATATCTGTCGACATTTTTTACACAGCAGTCCGGCCAAAGCTCAAGTTTCCTGACAAATCAATGACATATAATCTTGGCCTGCGAATTGCTTTACATTTTCCTTACAAGGCAATCTGCAGACATATAAAGCTTGAGGGAAACATGGTCTTTAAAAAATTCATCATCGGTGTGGCGCTTGCCATGCTGTCCATCGTTGCAGCACAAGCGACCGTGGTCTACTCGAATGTGACGCCGCCCTATTCCGTGACTACGCCCATCACCGTCTGGCCGACCAATGCCATCGGCGAGGCGTTCACGCTGACCGAGGGTGCCACCTTGAACAGCTGGTCGTTTTATTCTTACGGCGGGACTACCGGCAACCTGAAATTCGCGCTGGCCAAATTTGATGACAATGGCTACTTCGGTTCGGAGATCATCGGCGCCAATCTCTTCTCCTCCAATATCGTTTCGACCGGCGGCATCCAGACGCTGGCGGTCAACGCTATCAATACCTACCTCGCTCCCGGCACTTACTTCGCCTATCTCACCACCTACGGCGTATCCAGTCCTGCACTGCTGACCGGCTTGCTCAGCGCCTTCTCTGATGGAACGATAGGAGACGGCATCTTCAATAATCTGCTCGGCGGCAACCCGGCGGACAAACCACTGTTCGGTCTGAACCAATATACCGACCTTGCCTTCACCGCCATCTTCAATCAGACATCCAACGTGCCGGAACCGGCTTCGATTGCGCTCTTGGGGCTGGGCTTCGCCGGCTTGATGCTGGCACGCCGACGTCGGCCGCAAGTGTGATTGCCAAACGATTTATATAAAAAAGCGCGCACGCAGTGCGACGCCTTTGCAGAAAAGACGGCAGCAAAACAACAAAAGGGACTTCAAGCAATTGAAGTCCCTTTTTGCTGTACTGCTCATTTGAGCCAGGATCAGAACAGCGAAGCGGTGCGCGGCCGGTCGCTATAGCCCTTCGATGCCGGATAGGTTTTCATCAGGTCCGCCGGGTAGAGATTCAGCATGGAGCGCGCGACTTCCGGGTCGCGGCAGTTCAGCCAGTCCTGATATTCGGATTTGGGCACGATGACCACGCTGCGCCTTTCTTCCCCCGGCTTCTGGAAGCGCTGCATGACAGGATGCTGGTCGGCATTGATCGTGATCTGGGTGAAGGAATGAGAAATCGATCCGTCGTCCTCGCTCCATGCGCGCCAGATACCGGCGATGCAAAATGGCGCCTCATCGGCCATGCCGATGGCCCAGCGCTCGGCGCGCCCGCTTTCGTAGTTCGGCTCGTAGAACACCTGCGTTGGCAGCAGGCAGGTATGGCAGGCACGCCAGGCGGTCTTGTAGGAACGCAACTCGCCGATGGTCTCGGCGCGCGCGTTCATGGTCGACAGGCGCTTGATATCGGGCGGCAGATGGTCCTTCGGAACGATGCCATAACTGCCGGTGATCAATTCAAAGTTGCCGTCGGCGCCGGCGCGGATCAGCGGCGCAGCGTAATCCTGATAGATTTCATCCTTCCAGTCTTCGTCCGTCGAGCGCTTGAGAGGCACCATGGCCTCGACCGCTTCACGGCGCGGTGGCGTGTAGTTGGTGCACATTTACGCCTCCGTCATCATTGAGAGCGCATCGCTGTGCTGCTTTTCGGCAAGACTGGCATGCGATGTCATCAGACAGAAAGTGGACGAGTAAAACAGACGGGAATTCTCAGGCGAACCTCTCATTGCAACCGCGCTCCGCAAAGGAAAGAATCAAATGTAGCACGTGCTAGAGCTTCGCGATTCAATACCAGCGGGCGAGTCAGAGAGAATTGCCCTTCTGACAATTGCACTCAGTTCGCGCGCTTGGGCAGATAGCCATCAAATATTTCAGCTCAGACCTGAGCATCAAGCGAAGAAAATATCAACGTTTCTATCCTGAAGATGTACTCGGAACCTTGATCCCACTTTTGCGTGTAACCATGCTGCTTTCAGATCAGGGTAACTGAGCAAGCGGTACCAGTTGCCGCTCCTTGGCCGCACAAGCCATCAAAAAAGATAGAACAACACCATAGAAAATAGCGCACTCGCGCCACAAAAACATAACGTCCACCAGGCCGTTTGCGATGAAGGCACACACCAAAACCACCCCCATCATCGCAGTTGCTTTCTGTGCTTTATCGTCAACCCATAAAAATCTGACAAAGTAAATCAAGGGCACAAGGTACAGCGCCAACAATGCAATAAGCCCAATTGAGCCATATACAGCGCCAGTAAACAGAAACTCATTGTGGGCATGAGGCAATGCTATCGAACTGGGTGAAAGAATTTTTCGTTCGGCAAGATCTCGCAGCGCCCCCGCAAAACCCTCACTCCCGACGCCCGCCCAAGGATGCTCCTTGAGCAAAATCCACGCGCCCTTCCATAACTGGAATCGAATCCCGATAGAAGTGTCCGCCTGACCGGCAGCGAGCCCTCTCAGATCGGATTCCGCCTGCTGAAGCCGTTGCTGAACCGTTTCTGTTGCCCCGTAAATTAATGTGATGGAAGCGAGAATCAGAACGCCGATTAACATTCGGCTATACGAACGCTTAGGACTCAAGAGTGCGCATCCTGCAATCACAAACACAGGAATGGCAAACCAGGCACCACGCGATTGATAAAGGTAGACGGCATAAAGACCCGCTATGCCGGCAAAGACCTGAAACAGGGTTCTGCCATAAAACCGCCAGTTTGCGCGAAGTCTGTCCCAATGTATGGAAAGCACCCCAAGACACCCGAGCAACGCAGCCAATTCAGTGAAGGCAATGATTGGCATGAAATTGGAATACTCCCGCGAAGCGCCACCCTGCGTCATGTAGTAAGTTCTAACCATCATGATGATCGCGCCGAGTGCGAACGCCCACCGCAAACGCCGCATCTGCACAAGCTCCATCTGTAAAAACAGCCAGAACAAGAATGTGAACGCGAAAAAACGAAGCGGGAAGTTGTATTCCTTTACGGAGCCGCCTCCCAGCGACAGATGATTGGCAAACACAGCCAGCGCCATACCGGCCATTGCAAGATGCAGGGGCCAGAACTTCGTCAATGTCAGCCAAAACTGCTTTCGTCTTTGCTGCCCGCCTAATGCGATCCCAATCAGACTGGCCAATAGCAGCAGATGAAAACTTGCGCCGGCAAGCTTGTTGACAACCATTCCCAAACTGAGGAACAGAAAAAGCAAAACGAAGATGACCTGTTGAAAGATGACTCTCACAGTCAAGCCCTCTCGATTAGCAGCACTGGGGTTTCCAGCAGAGAAATAGAAAAACTTTTTATGCATTTGTACAAGTCGGGGCGAATGAATTTTTTTGACATCTTCACGCACGACTTCGTTTTATTTTGTTTGCTCATCTTATGAAGCTTTTACCTACTATCAATCTGCTCGACCGTGAATTTAGTCATTCTTCAGAGCAAATTCCCCGGCCCGAATTTTAGCGTCGCAAGCGCCCCTCACTCCGGACAACGATAAAAATACAACAATAAATATTTTTATATTGTCCATGTAACAACTAGCCAGACCGCAGCTATATCTGGATGGAGCATTCGCAAAACGCAGGTCTAATTTCCCAGATTATTCTGTACCTCAGCCAGCACCTCCCCCCACTCCCCCGCCAGCGTCTGCCGGAACAATCTGGCGGCGGGATACCACGGCGAGTCGTCGCGTCCGAGAAACCAGCGCCAGTCGGGCGCCCACGGCAGCAGAATCCAGACCGGTATGCCGAGCGCGCCCGCCAGGTGGGCGGCGGCGGTGTCGACGCTGATCAGCAAATCCATACTTGCTATCAAGGCCGCGCTGTCGTCGAAATCAATGACCTGTTCGCCGGGCCAGGCGATGTCCGTGCGCGTGCGCAGAAAGGCCAGATCTGCCGCGCGCGGGTCGGGTTGCAGCAGGAAGAAATCGGCATCGTTGATCTTGTCGAACAAGGGGGCAAATTCCTGTAAGGCGATGGAACGGCGGGCATCGTTCTGGTTGCCGGCATTACCGGAGCAGACGAGGCCGATGCGGCGGCGCTTGCTCGCGGCTCCCGCTGCCGGCAGTTTTGCCGCAGGCTGCCATTGCTCGCGCTTGTGCCGACTTGGCTGCAAATACGCCGTGGCAGACGGAATCGATTCCATGTCAGTGTCAAAGATCAGCGGCAGACTCATCAGCGGCAGTTGAAAATCGGCTGCGGGAGGCGGCGCGTCGTTGCTGACCACTTCGATGCCGGCCTCGGGTGCCAGCGATTGCATCAGTGCGTGCAGACTTGGCGGCACTTCCAGAATCACCTTGGCACCCTGCGCGGCGAGCTGCGTCGCATATCGGCAAAACTGGATGGTGTCGCCGTGGCCCTGCTCAGCCCACAGCAGAATGCGCTTGCCCTGCGGCGAACTGGCGCCGGACCAGGGCTGGATGTCTGCGTGCCGATAGGGATCGGCGCTGCGGCCTTCCCAGCGCCATTCGTAGAGCGGCCAGGCTTCCTGCAGGCGGCCCAGCACCAGCAGCGACAGCGCCAGATTGACCTTGGCATCGACGTCGTCAGGATTCAGTTTCAGCGCGAGCCGATAACATTCGATGGCTTCCTCGTAGCGGCGCAGACGGCTCAGCGAAGTGGCTTTGCTGGTCCAGGCATCGGCGCCTGCCTGCGCGCCTGAATCCAGCGTCAGCGCGCGGTCGAAATAGGGCAAGGCCTCTTCGTAACGTTGCTGCTTGTGCAGCAGCAGGCCGAAGTCCAGCCAATACAGTGCGCGTTGATCATCCAGTTGCAGGGCGCGTTGCAGACTCTCCAGCGCCGCCGGCACCTGCTTCATTTCTTCCTGCAACAAGGTCTTGCGATGCCAGAGCTCGGCTTGCTGCGGCTGCAGTTGCAGGGCTTGCTCTATCAAATGCAGGGCCTGCGCACGTCGGCCGTCGGCATCCGGCATGGCTTGCAGCGCCGAGGCCGCCGCCACGTAGAATTCTGCATGACGCTGACCGCCATCGATCAGTTGACGATACAGGGCGTAGGCATCCTGATAGCGCTCCTGCTCGTAGTAGGCGCGCCCCAGCTTGTAGGCGATGGCGGCGTTGCCGGGTTCGATGCGCAGGGCGCGCTGCAAGACCAGTGCAGCTTCACGCGCATGTGCCTGCGCCAGCGCCGCCGCGCCCAGCAGATGCAAGGCGGGAACGTTCTCGGGTTGCTCGCCGAGCAAAGGCAGCAGAAGCTGTTCGACTTCCGCGAACTGCTCAAGCTGAAAAAACTGGTGGGCCTGTCTCAATACTTCGGTGGCATTCATCTGATGCGCCTGAACTCAAATACAAAACCTGCGTATTGTCGCATTTGCGCGGGCACAAACGCTGGCGGCCTTGCAGCGCTGCGCAAAAAGAAAACGCCCGGCGCTTCAAAGGCCGGGCGTTATTCACGGAGAGCTATGTTGCTGACTGCATTCAGCGCTTGAACACCGTCACCGGCTCAGCACGATAGACCGCCGGGAAAATCTTTTTCAGATTATCAATCTTGGGCAGATCGTTGTAGGCGATGTAGCCTTGGGTCGGGTGCAAGGTCGCATAGTCCTGATGATAATCTTCCGCCGCGTAAAAGCCCTGCAAAGGCGTGAGCTGCGTCACGATGGGCGAGCGATAGACTTTGGCAGCGTCGAGCTGGGCGATATAGGCTTGCGCGACTTTCTTCTGTTGCTCGCTCTGGTAGAAGATGGCCGAGCGATATTGGGTGCCGCTGTCCGGGCCCTGGCGATTCAGCTGGGTCGGGTCATGCGCCACTGAAAAATAGATTTGCAGAATGCGGCCGTAAGAAATCTGGCGCGGGTCAAAACTGATCTGCACCGATTCAGCATGGCCGGTGGCGCCCGAACCGACGCGATCGTATTTGGCGTCTTCGCGCTTGCCGCCGGCATAACCGGACACCGCGCTCAGCACACCCTGCGTGTGCTGAAACACCGCCTGCACACCCCAGAAGCAGCCGCCGGCCAGCACCGCGGTCTCGCTGGTGGCGCCGCCGGGCGCTTCGGCCATTGCCGGCGCCGGAATCTGCACCGCCTTTTCTGCCGCCCGCACCGGATTCAGGCAAGCGCTACCGACCAGCAATGCCATCCCGGCCAATACCGCGAACTGTCTGCGCGACATATCAACAACTTTACTTTTCTGCGCCATGATCGTGCTCCTCTGTACCTGGTAAATATGAATGAGTCGTCGAACCGGATCGCCTTCTTACAAGCGACAAGCGATTCTTCAAAAAGAATATGCGCTGCTATGCTGCCTTGCGTGTCACCGCCGCGGTCGCCCGGCCCTGCTCCGCGCGCCGCTTTTGCAGCCACCAGCCGACGCGCGCCAGCAACAACACGCCGACGATGGATGCAAACAGGACAGGCTGCGCAATCAGATTCTTGCCGGCCTTGGCCCACCAGAAATGCAACACAGCCAGCGGCGCGATCAAATACATCAACTTGTGCAACAGTTGCCAGCGCTTGCCGCCGAGCAGGCGAATCATGCGGTTGGTGCTGGTCAGCGCCAGCGGGAGCATCAAGACCAGCGCGATGACGCCGACCGTGATGAAAGGCCGCCTGAGAATGTCTTTCCACATTTCCTGCAGATCGAAGAAGTGATCGAACCAGAAAAAAGTCAGAAAATGCAGGCTCAGATACAGAAAGGCCATCAGGCCCAGGGTCCGTCGCAGACGCACCAGCCAGTTGAGCCCGCTGAGCTTGCGCAAGGGTGTGACTGCCAGCGTGATGCTCAGCAAATACAAAGCCCAGTCGCCGGTACTGCGCGTGATGAACTCGATGGGATTGGCGCCCAGACCGCCGTCGGCGCCGGTGACGCCGAGCGCAATCAGCCGCGCCAACGGCAACAGACACAGCAGCAACACCAGCAGCCAGACAGTTCTGACCTGGCGCTGAGAAAGATTGCGGAGGCGAGCGAACATGGTTTTCCTATGCAGAAAGGGATGAGGCGCAGTTGCTGCCGCCTCAGAAGAACTTGCGCAAATCCATGCCGGCGTACAAGCCGGCGACCTCGTTGTAGCCGTTGAACTTGAGCGTCTTGCGCTTGGGCGCGAAAAAGCCGCCCTCACCGATGCGGCGCTCGGTGGCCTGCGACCAGCGCGGGTGATCGACTTCCGGATTGACGTTGGAATAGAAACCGTATTCCTGCGTCGAATACATGTTCCAGGCGGTCTTCGGCTGTTCCTTGACGAAGCGGATCTTGACGATGGACTTGGCCGACTTGAAGCCATATTTCCACGGCAGCACGATGCGCACCGGCGCACCATTCTGGTTCGGCAAGACCTCGCCGTACATGCCGAAAGTCAGCAGCGCCAGCGGATGCATGGCCTCATCCATGCGCAGACCTTCGGTATAGGGCCAGTTCAGCACCGGGTCCGACAATCCCGGCATTTGCTTGCGATCAGCCAGCGTGATGAATTGCACATACTTGGCACCGGCGGTCGGCTCGGCTTTTTTGATGAGCGCCGACAACGAATAGCCGATCCACGGAATCACCATCGACCAGCCTTCGACGCAGCGCAGGCGGTAGATGCGTTCTTCCAGCGGCGCCAGTTTGAGCAAGGCATCCAGATCCAGCGTGAATGGCTTTTTGACTTCGCCTTCGATATCCACCGTCCACGGATTGGTTTTGAGCGTGCCGGCGGTGCGCGCCGGGTCGGCCTTGTCGGTGCCGAATTCGTAATAGTTGTTATAGGTAGTGGCGTCTTTATAGGGCGTCTGCTTGTCCATGACCGCGAAGGCCTTGTTCAGCGTGGCCGGCAACTTCTTGCCGTTGCCGCCCTGCTGCGCCAGCGCATCGCTCATCGCGCCCCAGCCGCCGCCGGCCAGCGCAGCGCCAGCGGCGGCCCTGGCGATGAAGGCGCGGCGCGACTGGAATATGGCCTGTGGCGTGATTTCCGAGGCTTGCGGAATCTCGATCTGGTCGGGACGAATCTTGATCAGCATGCTGGCTCCAAAAAAGAGTGAAGGACAATAGACGAAAACAATAAGCGAAAGACAGATGCATCGGATAAGCGCGCAAGGCCCGCTTTGATCCTGCTTGACCGAGATGCTAAGAAAAATGCACTGACACGCAAGTGGCAATTTGATGACAATTTTGTCATGAAGCACGCGGCCCGAATTGCTAGAATCGGCGGCATCGCAATACGTGTTTTGCATGCCGGCAATTGCCCGGCGCAGGCAAACACGGCTGTGGCACGACTTCATTTACTCCTCCGACTGCAAACTGCCCCATGGCCATTCTCGTTATCGAAGACGACCCCAAGACCGGCGACTACCTCAAAAAAGGTTTGCGCGAATCCGGCTATGCCGTCGATCTGGCGCGCAACGGCACCGACGGTCTGCACATGGCGCTGGAGGGCCATTACGATCTGGTGGTGCTGGATGTGATGCTGCCCGGCATCGACGGCTGGCAGGTGATGAGCGCCTTGCGCGTCAAAAGCGATCTGCCGGTGCTGTTTCTGACCGCCAAGGATCATGTCGATGACCGCATCCGCGGCCTGCAACTGGGCGCCGACGATTATCTGGTCAAGCCCTTCTCGTTCACCGAACTGGTGCTGCGCATCCGCACGCTGCTGCGGCGCGGCGTGGTGCGCGAAGCCGAAGTCTACGAAGTGGCCGATCTGCAGCTAGATCATGTGCGCCACAAGGTGACGCGTCAGGGCGTCAACATTGTGCTGACCAACAAGGAGTTCATGCTGCTGCATCTGCTGATCAAGCGTCAGGACGAAGCGTTGTCGCGCTCGGTGATCGCGTCGCAGGTGTGGGACATGAATTTCGACAGCGACACCAATGTGGTCGACGTCGCCATCAAGCGCCTGCGCGCCAAGATCGATGCGCCGTTCGAAAAGAAACTGATCCACACCGTGCGCAGCGTCGGCTACATGTTTTCTGAGAACCCATAGGCATGAAGGCCGAACGCAACATCAGCCGCAGCAACATCACACTGACGCTGCGCGTAAGCGCACTGTTCGCCGCCATCGCCTGCGTGGTGGTCAGCGGTCTGGGCATGTATCTGTACGGCTCGGTGCGGCAGTCGCTGGATGTGCGCGCCGACTACACGCTGATCGGCCGCGTCGAGCATTTCCGCAATCTGATGCACGACCTGTACAACGTCGAGCAGATGGAGCAACGCCCGGCGCTGTTCGAAAGCATGATGGGCAATGAACAGGACGTGCGCATCTTCCGGCGTCAGGGCAGCGCGCCCTTCATCCAGAGCAATCCCGATCATCTGGTGCCGCCGGCGCTGACGCCGGTGCCGGTCGGCACCCCGCTCGGCATCTCCGCACTGCATGAAGATGTGCGCCCCGACGGCGTGCGCGTGCGCTGGGTGTCGGCGCTGGCGGAGGTCGGCAGCGCATCGAAAGGCAGCAAAGACACCGTGGAAATCGTCGCCGCCTATGTCATGACGCAGGAAGCCGCCATGCTCAAGGCGTATCGCTGGCGCGTGGCCGGTGCCGCTGCGCTGGCGGTGCTGCTGACGGCGGCGCTGGGTTTTGCCGTGCTCAGACGCGGTCTGCAGCCCTTGAGCCGCATGAGCGCGCTGGCCGCGCAGATCACGCCGGACAAGCTGGCCACGCGCTTCGAACAGGCCGGCATGCCGCAGGAATTGCGCGATGCAGCCGAAGCCTTCAACGCCATGCTCGACCGGCTGGATGCCGGCTATCAGCATCTCTCGCAATTCTCGGGCGATCTGGCGCATGAAATCCGCACGCCGGTCAATGTGCTGATGGGCCAGACGCAAGTGGCGCTGGGCCGTCGCCGTACGCCGGAAGAATATGAGCAGTTGCTGGAATCGAATGTGGAGGAGCTGGAGCGGCTATCGCGCATCGTCGAGAACATTCTGTTTCTGGCGCAGGCTGATCACGCGGCGCTAAAGGTGGAGCGCAGCCCCTTGGCGCTGGCCGACGAGCTGAAGAAGGTCGTCGATTATTTTGAAGGCGTGGCCGACGAGCGTGGCATGCATTTCGAGCTGGAGGCCGACGGCATCTGCCAGGCCAATCTGGTGATGTGGCGACGCGCGGTGAGCAATCTGATGGTCAACGCCGTGCGCTATGGCGACAGCGGCAGCGCCGTGCGTATTTCGGCACATGCCGACGCCGGCGGCAGCCACATTCGCATCGACAACCGCAATGCTGAAATGACGCCGCAGGCGTTGGCCCGGGTATTCGACCGCTTCTATCGCGGCGATCAGTCACGCAGCGCGTTCACCGAATCGAATGGCCTCGGCCTGGCGATCGTCAAGGCCATCATGGCCCTGCATGGCGGCAGCGCCACGGCGACTTGCCCGCAAGCGGGCTGGGTCAGGTTTGAGTTGAGTTTTCCGGCTTCGGCGGCAAGCACAATCAGTTCGTCCACCAGCGCGCCGACATGAAAAAAGGGCGCTGCCACCGGCAGCGCCCTTCTCATCCGTCGTCCGGGATTGTATCGGTCAGGTCTGTTTTTCTATGTTGACCTGCACCACGGTCGGCGGTGCTGCCGCAGCAGCTGCGGCCTTTTCCAATTCCAGCGCCCTCGCCTGCGCCTCTCTTTCTTCTGCGGCACGGCGTGCCTTGCGCGCGGCGCTGGCGCGCACGAACACAATCTTGAGCGCCGCCATTACCGGCACCGACAGGAAGATACCTGCCACGCCGCCGAGCTGATCGCCGGCCAGCAAGCCGATGATCACCATCAGCGGGCTGACTTCGACGCCTTCACTCATCAGATAAGGATTCAGCACGTAATCCTGGAACAGGCGATAGCCGACGATGAAGCCCAGCATCCACAGTAAATGGTCGTAGCCGCTGAAGCCGGCCACCAGCAAAGCTGCGACGCTGGCGCCCAGCGGTCCGGCGAAGGGCACGAACTCCAGCACGGCGGCGAATCCGGCCAGCAGCATGGAATACGGCACGCCCATCAGCGAAAAGGCGATGCTGTAGCTGATGAAAGTAGCAATGGAAAGAAACAGCATGGCGCGCACATACTTCGACAGCAGCACGTCCAGATCCTTGATGATGCCGTCCCACATGCGGCGGTTGGCCGAATTGAGCCAGGACAAACCCTCATCGCGCATGGCCGGCGCTTCCTTGATCAGCAAAAAGCTGAGGATGGGCACCAGCACCAGATAGATCAGATTGCTGGCGGCGTGCATGATGCCGACGCCGAATTGCTTGGCCAGCGGCATGGCCTGATCGGTGCCGTTGGCCAGTTGATCCTGCACAAAGCCGATGATGCGCGCGCGCATCGGCTCCATGAAGCCGGGCAAGGGAATGCGATTGACCAGATTATTGCTCTTGAGCAGCGCCGGCAATTGTTCGCTCAGATGCAGCGCTTCGTCCTGAATGCGTGAGCCGAAGATGGCGGCCACCGCCGATACGATCACGATCACCAGCACGAACACCAGCGCAATCGACACCGTACGTGGCACCCGCGCCGGGCGTATGCGCTCGATCTGCTCCACCAGCGGGTAAATGAGATAGCTGAAGAACACCGCAAACACCACCACCAGCACGGTGGAAGAAATGGTGTAAGTGATGAAGAGCAGCAGCGCGACCAGAAACACGGTCCAGGTAATGCGCGCTATGCGAAAGTCGAAACCCAGCATCGGAATATCCTTTTTTGTACAGAGGCAGCGCCTCATTCTTGGTTGATTTGAGCAATGTGCCGGAGCTGCGCGCAGTATAGACCGCAAGGTCCCGCCGATCAGAATTCCAGCCTGCGGGATGGCGGTAGCCGAACCGTGCCGGCTCTTCTGCGCCATCCGCTCCGCCGTTCCAAGGCCACCCTCGATGTGCCATTTACCCTGCGCACGCTGGCCAGCTCCCCTGCTTTTGCAAGCTTATTTGATCGATATCAAGCAGGCCATCAGCCGAGTGCCTCTTTGCATGTAGGAAAGATGGAAAATCACATCAGCCGTAAAAATCAGGTCGGCCGCAAGTATCCCGGGGGAGCGAGCGGCGACCGATATTACGACAAGCCGGTTTTTTTGCGGATCAGAATCCGCTGTTTCCGGCAGCATGCGATATCGCGCTTTAGTCTGAATATCGGCGACATTGCACGCTGAATGGGATCGGTAAGCAGATGAAGCAAGCCAATCTGCACGACGCCTGAAGCAGCCATTATTTCCAAAGTCCATAACTGTCATCAGAAAATTCATTGACGCGTGTCATTGTCATCAATTCAGGAATGCTTTAAATTTCAGTAATTACTGAAAATTCAAAACATCATGCAAACAAACACACTGACTCCTCTGATGCAGCGCTTCATCATGCACTTCGGCGAAATGGGCAGCCGCTGGGGCATCAATCGCACCGTCGGCCAGATTTACGCACTGTTGTACGTGGTCGGCGAGCCTTTGAATGCCGATGAAATTGCCGAATACCTGAGTTTTTCGCGCTCCAACGTGAGCATGGGACTGAAGGAATTGCAGTCGTGGCGGCTGGTAAAACTGCTGCATCAGCCGAATGACCGGCGCGAGTATTTCGAACCGCCCAAGGATATCTGGGACATCTTCAAAGCGCTGCTGGAAGAACGGCGCCGTCGCGAAATCGAGCCGACGCTGTCCATGCTGCGCGATGCGCTGCTGGAAAACCCGTCCAGCAAACAGGACAAGCAGGCGCAACAGCGCATGCGCGAAATGTACGACCTGATCGAACTCTCCAGTTCGTGGTTCGACGACGTCCAGCGCCTGTCGCCGGAAACCCTGGTGTCGCTGATGAAGATGGGATCGAAGGTGAAGAAATTGCTGGAGGTGCGCGACAAGTTCCGTTTTGGCGGCGACAAGCGCGCGGCCGCCTCGGCCAGTTCAGCCAACTCCTCTGATTTGGCCGATTCGGCCGAATCAGACTCGACCGCAGACAAGACGAAATAACACACCGGCCAGCCGTTGCGCCGGCCAACAAGGAGTAAGACATGCCAGCCCTCTCTGCGCTCAAGCGCCTTCCCCGCATTCCCAGATTTACGCGGCTGCCGCTGGGCTTGGAGATCACGCTGCTGCTGATCATCAAGATCTCGCTGCTGACGGTGCTCGCCAAAACCTTCTTTGCCCACCCTGAAGCCAAGCACATGCGCATGCCGGTCGAACGCGTCGAGCAACGCATGCTGGCGCCGGCTTCCGGCAATCCCGTCGCCTCCCCCGCCCCATCACAACCCAATGTCACTCCATCCACTTTAGAGGTAACGCATGGTTCCGATCGATGAAGTCGTTTCGCTGTCGAGGCTGCAATTTGCAGTGACGGCGATGTATCACTTTTTATTCGTCCCGCTCACGCTGGGGCTGTCCTGGATTCTGGTCATCATGGAAGCGGTCTACGTGATGACGGGCAGCCCGATCTACAAGGACATGACCCGTTTCTGGGGCAAGCTGTTCGGCATCAATTTCGCCATGGGCGTGGCCACCGGCATCACGCTGGAATTCCAGTTCGGCACCAACTGGTCCTACTACTCGCACTATGTCGGCGACATCTTCGGCACGCCGCTGGCGATTGAGGGTCTGGCGGCGTTCTTCCTGGAATCGACCTTCGTCGGCCTGTTCTTCTTCGGCTGGGACAAGCTGAGCAAGACCCAGCACTTTGTTGTCACGGTGCTGGTGGCGCTCGGCTCCAGCCTGTCTGCGCTGTGGATTCTGATCGCCAACGGCTGGATGAACAATCCGGTCGGCGCCGAATTCAACTTCGAGACCATGCGCATGGAACTGGTCAGCATGAGCGATGTGATCTTCAACCCGGTGGCGCAGGTCAAGTTTGTGCACACGGTGGCGGCCGGCTATGTCGCCGCCTCGATGTTCGTGCTGGGCGTTTCTGCCTTCTATCTGCTCAAGGCGCGCGACACCGCCTTCGCGCTGCGTTCATTTGCCATCGCCGCCGGCTTCGGTCTGGCCTCGACCTTGTCGGTGATCGTGCTGGGCGATGAATCCGGCTATACCGCCGGTGAAGTCAACAAGGTCAAGCTGGCCGCCATCGAAGCGGAATGGGATACCCATCCGGCGCCGGCCGGCATCACGGTGTTCGGCTTCCCCAATGACCAGGCGCAGAAAACCGATTACGCGGTGAAGATTCCGTATGCACTGGGCCTGATCGCGACGCGTTCGGTCGATCAGCAAGTGATCGGCATCAAGGACCTGAAGAAGGAACATGAAGTCCGCATCCGCAACGGCATGCTGGCCTACTCGGCGCTGCTGCGCCTGAAATCGGGCGACAAGTCGCCGGCGGCGCGTGCCGAGTTCGATCGCACCAAGAAGGATCTGGGCTACGGCCTGCTGCTGAAGAAATACACCCAGAACGTGACCGACGCCACACCGGAGCAGATCGCCATGGCGGTCAACGACACCATTCCCAAGGTGGCGCCGCTGTTCTGGTCGTTCCGCGGCATGGTGGCGCTGGGCGTGCTGTTCCTGTTCATCTTCTCGGCTTCGTTCTACTTCTTGATCCGCAAGCGTCTGGCGCCGCAGCGCTGGCTACTCAAGCTGGCCCTGTTCAGCATTCCGCTGCCCTGGGTCGCCATTGAACTCGGCTGGCTGGTCGCCGAATACGGCCGTCAGCCATGGACCATCGCCGGCATTCTGCCGACCCATCTGTCGGCCTCGTCGCTGCAACCGTCGAGCCTGTATTTCAGCCTGGCCGGGTTCATCCTGTTCTATACCTTCCTGCTGATCGTGGAAATGATCCTGATGGTGAAGTACGCAAGGCGCGGCCCCAGCAGCCTGCATACCGGCAAGTATCACTGGGAAAACTCCAGGCACGACAGCGGCGAACCGCCGGTGCTGCCGCCACCGCTCAATCCCAACACTCCCGGCCATGCCGCCTGATGCAGACTTAATGAGGAAAGCAACATGATCTTCGACTATGAAACCCTGAAACTCATCTGGTGGGCCTTCGTCGGCGTGCTATTGATCGGCTTCGCACTGACCGACGGCTTCGACTTCGGCGTCGGCATGATGCTGCCCTTCGTCGGCAAGAGCGACGGCGAACGGCGCGTCGTCATCAACTCCATCGGCCCGGTGTGGGAAGGCAATCAGACCTGGTTCATCACCGCCGGCGGCGCCACGTTTGCGGCCTGGCCGCTGGTGTATGCCACCGCGTTTTCCGGCTTTTACATCGCGCTGATGATCCTGCTGTTCTCGCTGTTCTTCCGCCCGGTCGGCTTCGACTATCGCAGCAAGGTGGCCGATCCGCGCTGGCGCAATGCCTGGGACTGGGGCTTGTTCGCCGGTGGCTTCGTGCCGCCGCTGATCTGCGGCGTGGCCTTCGGCAATCTGCTGCTGGGCGTGCCCTTCCACTACGACGACACCATGCGGGTGGAATACACCGGCAGCTTCTTCGCCCTGCTCAATCCCTTCGGTCTGCTGGCCGGGCTGCTGAGCGTGGCGATGCTGGTAAACCACGGTGCCACCTATCTGCAGGTGAAGACGGATGCCATGGTGGCCGAGCGCTCGCGCAAGGTGGCGATGGTCGCAGCCGTGCTCAGCGCCGTCCTGTTCACCGCCGGCGGCTTCTGGGTGGCGCATGGCATCAGCGGCTTCCGCATCACCGACATGCCGGACGCCAACAGCGCCTTCATGCCGCTGGCCAAGACCGTGGTGACTGCGCCCGGCGCCTGGATGGATAACTATGCGCGTTGGCCTATCACCTGGGTGTTGCCTGCCATGGGTGTCGGCTTTGCCCTGATCTCGGGCTTGCTGAGCCTGGCCCGCAAACCGCGTATGGCCTTCGTCAGCAGCGGCCTGTCGGTGACCGGCATCATCCTGACCGCGGGCACTTCGCTGTTTCCGTTCATCATGCCGTCCTCGCTCGATGCGCGCAGCAGCCTGACGATCTGGGACGCGGTATCCAGCCAGAAAACGCTGGGTCTGATGTTCTGGATGGTGCTGATCTTCCTGCCGCTGATTCTGGTCTACACCAGTTGGGTGTATCGCGTGATGCGCGGCAAGGTCACGCTCAAGCACATCAGCGACAACGAGCACACCGCTTATTGATGCATTCCATGGGCCTGCCGCTGCAGGCCCATTAACCCTTCATTTTCTGGAGAAGCATATGTGGTATTTCGCATGGATACTCGGCATCGGCCTGGCGCTGGCCTTCGGCATCATCAACGTCATGTGGCTGGAGGCGAACTATGCCTTCGGCCGCCGCAACGCCGACGAGACGCACGAACGCTTCGCCAGCGCCAAGGCGGCGGACGGCAAACGCCGCCGGAAAAACTGAGCTAAGCTGGCCGGGACCAAATCAGGGAGGCAATATGCTCTGCACGAGCAAGGCAGGGAAAGCAATCGAGATTGCGCCACAAGCGCATCACTGGAAAGTGTTGCCGGGGGCCGATTTCGGCGACAGTTTTCGCATCAGACTGAAGCCGGCGCTGGCGTCGCAAGAGATCGGCGAACTGGCCGCCAGCATGATGAAGAACAAGGCGCCCTGGATCGATGCTCTGCTGAACCTGCGCAATCTGCTGGTGAGGCCGTTTGGTCTGAAGCGCGCAAAACTTGGCATCGGCTCGCCGGCCGCTGCTGAGGCCGGCAAAAACGAGGGCGGCTTGCCGGGCTTTCCGGTGCTGGCGCAAGATCAGCACAGCCTGCTGATGGGGCTGGATGATCAACATCTGGACTTTCGCGTCTGCATCGAAAAATCCAGGGATGACGCCGGCCCCGACCACGAACAATGGCTGACCGTCACCACGCTGGTGCGCACGCGGCGCCTGTTCGGCAAGGCTTATCTGGCGACCATCATGCCCTTTCACCGTCGCATCGTGGGCAACATGCTGGAGCGGATGAGCCGCTGATCCGTTTCGGAGAAAAATCGGAGCTGGCCAACTCCAGGCGGCAAAGAAAAAGCCCCGCAATCACTTGCGGGGCTTTTTTACGGGCGCTCTGCCCGCGGCAGAACTTATACCAGCGTCAGGGTGACGTCGATGTTGCCGCGTGTTGCGTTCGAATAAGGGCAAACCTGATGCGCCTTTTCGATCAGCGATTGCGCCACTGCGCGGTCCACGCCGGGGATCGAGATTGCCAGCGCCACTTCGATGCCGAAGCCGCCTGGAATCTGGCCGATGCCGACGGTGCCGGTGATGCTGGTGTCAGCCGGAATGGCAACCTTTTCCTGGCCGCCGACGAACTTCAGGGCGCCGATGAAGCAAGCCGAATAGCCGGCTGCGAACAGTTGCTCAGGGTTGGTGCCGTTGCCGCCGCCGCCGCCCAGTTCCTTCGGTGTTGTCAGCTTGACGTCCAGAATACCGTCGGACGACTTGGCAGTGCCTTCACGGCCGCCGGTTGCAGTTGCTTGAGCTTGATACAGGATCTTTTCGACTGACATTTTTCTTCCTTTCGGTGGGTTGGATGAGCGCTGGGAAAATTTCGACCGCGACTCATTTAAATTTACAACAATAAAATTGCGAACAATATAAATTAAATAAAACAATCGGCTAAAACTCGGCCGAACATGAAGCATTGCTACTGCCTGATGCCACAACAATTTCAAACGGTCTTGCTCAATTTCTACTTCAGACGCTTCAACTTACTCTTCCACGCCGTCCTGCAAATTCTTGCGTACGTCCTTCAGTTGCGCGACCAGACTCTTGATCTGCTCCAGCGGCGGCAACATGCACACCAGCTTTTCCGGCACCTGCATCGCCCGCTTGCGCAGCGCCTTGCCTTCGGCGCTCAGCGTCACCAGCACGCGGCGCTCGTCTGCCGCATCACGCGCCCGGCTCAGCAGCCCCATGATTTCCATGCGCTTGAGCAACGGCGTCAGCGTACCGGAATCCAGAAACAGCTTGGCGCCGAGCTCAGATACGCTCATCTGATTATTCTCCCACAGCACCAGCATCACCAGATATTGGGGATACGTCATATCCAGATCGGCCAGGATTTTCTTGTAGGCCTTGGTCATCGCCAGCGAAGCCGAATACATGGCGAAGCAGAGTTGATTGTCCAGCATCAGAGCCTGATCAATCATCGCTTCCGGCAGTGTCGGTTTGTGTGCGGTGTCCATGAGTCGAATAATATACAGCTCAAAATTAAATTGCAAGCAATTTAATTTAAATAGTCAGCGTTGCCTGCAAACGGCCACCAAGCTCCGCGCGCCATTTCCCATCTCTATCCTGCCCTGCAGCCGGCCCGCAGCCTTTTATCCCTGTATCATGCCGACCCAATCAGAACCTGTTCTCAGCGCACATGAATCAGCTCACTTCCGCCCCCGCGCAGCCCAAACGCTCGCTCGCCCTGTTTTGCAAAGTCGTGGATAACTACGGCGATATCGGCATCTGCTGGCGTCTGGCGCGGCAACTGGAACGCGAACACAGTATCGCGGTAAGACTCTGGGTCGACGACCTGATCAGCTTTCAGCGCATTTGTCCCGAGGTCGATACTGAGGCGCCAACACAAGAAGTTCAGGGCGTGACGGTGCTGCACTGGCGTGATCAGAACGGTACATTCAGCGCCGCCGACATCGTGATCGAGTTCTTCGGCTGCAATATCCCGCCCGGCTACATCCAGGCCATGGCCGAGCGCACCCCGCGCGCGGTCTGGCTGAATCTGGAAGGACTGACTGCGGAAGAATGGGTGGAAGGCTGCCATACCCTGCCCTCGCCGCATTCGACGCTGCCGCTGACCAAGCATTTTTTCTTCCCCGGATTCAACGCACGCACCGGCGGCTTGCTGATGGAGCACGGTTTGGAGCAGCAACGCGCTGCCTTTCAGCGGGATCCGGCTGCGATGCAAGCCTTCCTCGGCCATCTTGGCGTGGCGCCGACGGAAATCGACGCCTTGAAAGTCTCACTGTTCTGCTATCCGCAGGCGCCGGTCGCTGAATTGTTTGCAGTATGGAAAAGCGCCGGCCGGCCGATCACCTGCCTGGTGCCTGAAGGCGTCGCCGGCAATGCCGTGCAGGCCTTCCTCGGCCAGGCAGCGCTCGCCGGATCTCACGCCACGCAAGGCGCGCTGACGGTACGCGTCTTGCCCTTCGTACCGCAGCCCGACTACGACAAATTGCTATGGGCCTGCGATCTGAATTTCGTACGCGGCGAAGATTCCTTCGTGCGCGCGCAATGGGCCGGCAAGCCTTTCATCTGGCATATTTATCCGCAAGACAAGAACTTGCATCACGTCAAACTGAAGGCTTTCCTGAAAGTGTATGGCGGTGCCACCGAGGCGCTCAGTCGCCTGGCGCTGGCCTGGAACGAGGCCTTGCCGGAAATCGCCGACTGGTCGCAACTGTGGCCGGCGCTGGAAACCGACATGCCGCAGATCGCCGCCCGTTCCATGAATTGGCAAGCCCAAATGTTGGCAAATGGCGACTTGGCTTCCAATTTGCTGAAGTTTGCCGAAACAGTTAGTTAGAAGCCGCAGAAAAATAGGTTAAAATCTAGGGCTAACTTTAACGCATCTTAAATTTAATCATGCGTGGGCTTGCGGTGTTCGGTAAAGAGTTGTTCACCGGTGGGCTACAGACGATTTTGATGCACACTACTTTTTTACGATATCCGCTATGAAATTTGCAAAAGAAATTCGTGTTGGCAACATCATTATGGTTGACAGCAAGCCAATGATTGTTCTGCGTTCCGATGTCAACGGCTCCAGCCGCACCGGTTTCACCTACAAGTGGAAGATGAAGAATCTTCTGACCAACAGCCCGCAGGAAAACGTGTTCCGCGGCGACGACAAGTTCGACGTGGTGGTGCTGGACAAGAAGGCCGTGACCTATTCCTACTTCGCCGACCCGCTGTTCGTGTTCATGGACGCCGAGTACAACCAGTACGAAATCGAAGGCGAGAACATGGGCGACGCCGTGAACTACCTGAAAGACGGCATGGAATGCGAAGCCGTGTTCTACGACGGCAAGGCGATCTCGGTTGAAATGCCAACCACCATCGTGCGTCTGGTGACTTATTCGGAACCGGCAGTCAAGGGCAACACTTCGGGCAACGTCCTGAAGGAAGCCAAGATTGAAAACGCGATCGAAGCCAATCAGATCGTCGTGATGGTGCCACTGTTCGTGAGCCAGGACGACATGATCGAAATCGACACACGCACCAACGAGTACAAGAAAGTCGTCCGCAACTGATTTTCTTGCGCATGCAAAAAAACGCTGCCGGTTTCCCGCAGCGTTTTTTTTCGTCTCTGCCCGACAGGCGCCTCGGCGCTTGCATTGCACGTCAGACGCAATCTCCTTCCTGCCGGCTTAGCCCTTCACTCTGGAACGCGCCAGCTTGCTCGCTTCGCGCCCGCCTTCGCTGGCCCAGAACGCCTGATCGGCGGCGCGGATGCGTTGTGCCGAATTTTCCATATGCTGCAAGGCCGCAGCGCGCGCGGCTTCGGCATCACCCGCCTCAATCGCCAGCGCCAGCGCCTCATGCTCGGCGCGCACCTGCTGACTGAAATCTTCACGGCGCGCTTCGTTGATGCGCGCCACGCGGATCGCCGCATGCAGGAACTGCCCGAGAAATTGCAGCAGCGAGGTGTACAAGGGATTGCCCGAAGCCTCTGAAATCGCCGCATGCAAAGCGAAGTCCTCGGCCACGCCGTCGCGTCCCGCCGCCACCGCCTTGTCGATCGCCAGACGCAATTGCTGAATTCTGCGCACCTGAGTCTTGGTGCGGCGGGTGGCTGCCAACGCGGCCATCTCGCCTTCGATACCGCGCCGCAATTCGATCACCCGCAACACCGCCTGCAGCGAATCCTTGACGTCGATATCGAGCCGGAACGGCACATTGCCGCCGGCCCGTAACACCACCGTGCCGCTGCCGCGCCGGGCGCCGACCAGACCGTCGGATTTCAGACGCGAAATCGCTTCACGAATCACGGTGCGGCTTACCGAGAAATGCTCGGTCAACTCCATCTCGGAGGGCAAGCGCGCATCGGCCGGAAAACTGCCGTCGCGAATCTGCTGCGCCAGCGTACGCGTGACATGGTCGGCCAAAGTCCCCCCGCCTTTGCGTACGGATGATTTGGCAACAGGGGAAGATCGGACAGCGGCGGGCTCTTTATTTTTCATATGGCCGCCATAATAACGCCTTCGCAACATTTGCCGGGCGCTTTTGAGACATCCTTCAAATGCGCTCAATCAAAAAGTTGTATGACAACTTCTGCTATAATTTGCGATCAATGCAGGGGCGCATTCTGAGCCGCTTTCCACGCCATTCAGAGGCAGCGGCCAGAATATGAAATGCTCATTGCAAAAATGACAGCAAGAGCAGCAAGCGATCTATCGTCGATCCCGAATCAGGATCAAAGCGGGATCAACTGAAATCCGGCAAAACAATCAGACAGACACACCAAGCAAAGAGGAGAAAACATGCATATCGTAATCACCGGCGGCGCCGGCTTTCTGGGCAGCCGTCTGGCGCGCCAACTGCTGCAACGCGGCCAGCTGACCGGCAAGGACGGCAAACTGCAAGACATCAAGCGCATCACCCTGCTCGACGTGGTGGCCGCGCAAGGTTTCGACGATCCGCGTATCGATGCCGTTACCGGCGACATCGCTGACGCTGCCGTTATCGAGCGCGTCATCACTGCCGAAACGCAATCCATCTTCCACCTGGCGGCCATCGTCAGCGGCCACGCCGAAGCGGATTTCGAACTGGGCATGAAGATCAACTTCGACGCCACCCGCATCATTCTGGAACGCGCGCGCGCGCTCGGCACCAAGCCGCGCGTGGTGTTCACCAGCTCGGTCGCGGTGTTCGGCGGCGAACTGCCGGCCGTGGTGCCGGACAACACCCTGCTGATGCCGCAAAGCTCCTACGGCGCGCAAAAAGTGATGGGCGAACTGCTGGTCAACGACTACAGCCGCAAGGGTTTCATCGACGGCCGCGCCCTGCGCATGCCGACCATTTCGGTACGCCCCGGCGCACCGAACAAGGCCGCTTCCAGCTTCGCCAGCGGCATCATCCGCGAACCGCTGAACGGCGTGGCGACGGTCTGCCCGGTCAGCCCGGAAACACGCATGTGGCTGATGTCGCCACGTCAGGCCATCGCCAATCTGATCCACGGCCACGAAATCAACGGCGCCGATCTGGGTCTGTCTCGCTTCCTGAGCATCGACGGCCTGTCGGTCAGCGTCAAGCAAATGGTCGACGCGCTGGAGCAAGTGGCCGGCGCTGAAGTGGTCAAGCTGATCGAATGGAAAGAAGACGAAGCGATCAAGCGCATCGTCAACTCCTGGCCGGGCGCCTTCGAAGCCAAACGCGCCAAGGCGCTGGGCTTCACCGCCGACGCCGATTTCGCCAGCATCGTGAAAGCGCACATCGAAGATGAAGTGAAGAAGTAAGCGCCGGCCCGATCCGGTGGACAAAAAAACGGCGCCTGCGGGCGCCGTTTTCGTTTTGCGCGAGCGACGTCGCTGCGAGCTTCGGGCCAGTTGCGCCTTCAGCGTATTGACGTAGTGAGGTATTGGCCTATGCGCCTATGCACCTATGCGCCTTCAGCATCGCCGCTCTTGAGCTCGTCGAATTTTCCCGCCATGGTCGGATTGCCCTTGGTCAGTTTCTTGATCGACACATCCTGCGCCTTGTCGTTGGCCAGCCGCAGATTGCGGTCGGTGCCGACCAGCGCTTCTCTGGTTTTCTGCAGATGGTCGATCGACTTGTCGATTTCGTCGATCGCCGTCTGGAAACGCCGTGACGCCAGATCATAGTTCTTGGCGAAGGCGCTCTTGAAGGTGTCGAGTTCGTTTTCGAAGTTGGTGATGTCGATGTTTTGCGCCTTCACCAGCGCCAGTTCCGACTTGTACTCCATCGACTTCATGCCGGCGTTGCGCAGCAGCGTGATGATGGGAATAAAGAATTGCGGACGCACCACATACATCTTCGGATAGCGATGCGACACGTCGATGATGCCGGTGTTGTATAGCTCGCTCTCAGGTTCCAGCAAAGACACCAGCACCGCATATTCACACTTCTTTTCGATGCGGTCCTTGTCCAGCTCCTTCAGGAAGTCTTCATTCTTTTTCTTGGTCGCCGTTTCGTCGCTCTCGTTTTTCATCTCGAACATGATGGAGACGATCTCGGTCCCCGCCTCATCCATGTCGCGGAAAACGTAATCGCCCTTGCTGCCGCTGCGGGCGTCGTTATCCTTCTCGAAATAGGCGCGCGGAAACGCCATCGCGCGGATGCGGTTGAACTCGGTCTCGCAATGCTGCTCCAGCGTTTCACCGACCATCTTGGTCGACAGGCGCGCCTTCAGGTCTTTCAGGCGTTCGATGGCATCGTCGCGGTCCTTGAGCTGGGTTTCGTACTTGTCCTTCATCGACTTTTCGGCCAGCTGCTTTTCCAGCGCCACCTGCGCCAAGCCGTGTTTCAGCTGATCGCGCTCTTTTTCCACCGTGCCCACGGCTTCGGTGATCGCCAGTTTCTGACTGAGCTTGCCCGCCTCCAGCTGCGTCTTCAACTCTTGAATCTGTGCGTCTTTGGAGGCTGCCGTTTTTTGCAGCTCATTGACCAGTTTGGCTTCGGCCAGTTGCGCCATCGTCTGCTTGTCCTGCTGCGACCGCTCCAGCTGGTTGAGCAGGCTATCCCGCTCTTTCGCCACGGAACCCAGCGCCTCACTGATCGCCAGTTGCTGCGCTACCGCTGCCGCCTCGATCTTTGCCTTGAGATCAGCAATTTCGGCATCCTTGACGGCCGTGGTCTTCTGCATTTCACCGGCGACTTTGGTCTGCGCCAGCTCGATGGCGTTGCGCTTGTCCTGCTCGGCCAGTTCGAGACGCTCATGCAGTTGCTGCTCGAACTCGCTGTCGCGCACCTGCTTGAGGATATTCGCGTAGCCCGCCTCGTCGATCTTGAATGCCTTGCCGCAATGCGGGCAGATGATTTCGTTCATGAATCTTCCTTCAACCTGAATAGGCTCTAGGCTACCTCATTTCATCAACGACTCATCCACAATGACGCTGCGCACCTCGCCCGGCGTCAGCCGCGGCCCTCCTGACTCCCATAAAAAACGCGGCCGAAGCCGCGCAAGAATTACATCTCCGGAGATCAGAGCAACTGCATCACAAAACCTATTTGGCTTTACCCAGCAGGCTGTAGATGCTGGAAAAATCCAGCTTGCCCGCGCCGTTCTTGCTGTGGATGTCGTACAGGTTGCGCGCGGCTGCGCCGAGCGGAATCGCGCTGCCGGTGGCCAGCGCGCTTTCGACCGCCAGCCCCAGATCCTTGAGCATCAGATCGACGCCGAAACCGCCGGCGTAGTCTTTCGATGCAGGCACGTTCTCCATCACGCCGGGACATGGGTTGTAGACCTCCAGCGTCCAGTTGCGGCCGGAGCTCTTGGACATGACTTCGGACAGCACCCTGGGATCCATGCCGTTGGCCACACCCAGCCGGATCGCCTCCGAGGTGCCTATCATCAGGATCCCCAGCAGCATGTTGTTGCAGACCTTGACAGTCTGGCCGCTGCCGCTGTCGCCGGCGTGATAGATGGCCTTCCCCATTTTTTCCAGATACGGCAGGGCTTTGGCAAAGGCGTCCTGGCTGCCGCCGACCATGAAGGTCAGCGTGCCGGCCGTGGCGCCGTTGGTGCCGCCGGAGACCGGCGCATCCAGCATGTCGAAGCCTTTTTCCCTGGCCAGCGCCGCCACCTTGCGCGCGCTTTCCGGCGCGATGGTGGAGCAGTCGATCAGCGCCGTGCCCGGCCGCGCGCGCGCCAGAATGCCCGCGTCGCCGAGATACAGCGACTCGACGTGCTTGCTGGCCGGCAGCATGGTGATCACGATGTCGGCCTCGGCCACCGCCGCCATGGAATCGGCCTGTGTCTTGCCGCCGCTTTCGACCAGCTTATCGACGCTGGTGCGCACCAGGTCATGACCGCTGACGGAAAATCCGGCCTTCACCAGATTCTGCGCCATCGGCAAACCCATATTGCCCAGTCCGATGAATACGATATTGGCGCTCATGCGGCCTCCTGTTATTTCAGCGAGATGGTGGTGTTGACCTGACCGGCTTCTTCATCCGGCGCATACCAGCGTGCGGTCACAGTCTTGGTCTGAGTCCAGAACAGCACGGCCTGCTTGCCGTTGGGGCCCAGATCGCCGAGCTTGGAGGCGCGCGAACCGGTGAAGCTGAAATACGCGACCGGCACCGGAATCGGCACGTTGATACCGACCTGGCCGACATCGATTTCGTTCTGGAACTTGCGTGCGGCCCAGCCGGACGAGGTGAAGATCGAAGTGCCGTTGCCGTTCGGATTGGCGTTGATGAAGGCGATCGCATCGTCCAGCGTTTCGACTTCGACGATGCACATCGCCGGGCCGAATATTTCCTGTTCGTAGATATCCATGCCGGCCTTGACGCCGGTGAACACGGTCGGCCCGACAAAGTTGCCATCCTCAAAGCCGCTGACCTTGCAGTTGCGGCCGTCCAGCAGCAGCGTGGCGCCCTGCTCCACGCCGACGCCGATCAGGCGCTCCACGCGCTGCTTGGCGGCCTTGGACACCAGCGGACCGACATCCGCCTTGCGATCGCTGCCCGGGCCGACTTTCATGGCCTTGGAGCGCTCGACGATTTCGGGAATCCATTCCTTGGTCTGGCCGACCAGCACCACCACCGAGTTCGCCATGCAACGCTGACCGGCGGCGCCGAAAGCGGCGCCCAGCAGGTTGTTGATGGCCTGATCCTTGGGCGCGTCGGGCAGCACGATGCAGTGGTTCTTGGCGCCCATCATCGATTGCGCGCGCTTGCCGGCTTCGCTGGCGCGGCGATAGATGTGGGTGCCGACGTTGGTCGAACCGATGAAGGATACCGCCTTGATATCGGGGTGATCGCAGATCATGTTGGCGACGTCGGGGCCGCCGTGCACCACGTTCAGCACGCCAGGCGGCAGGCCGGCCTGATTGGCCAGCTCCACCAGGAACAGCGAGGAAGAAGGATCCTGCTCCGAAGGCTTGAGCACGAAAGTATTGCCGCAAGCGACCGAGATCGGAAACATGAAGCAAGGCAGCATCACCGGGAAATTGAAGGCGGTGATGCCGGCGCCCACGCCCAGCGGCTGGGTCAGCGTGTAGACATCGACGCCGCCGGCGACGTTTTCGGCCAGCTCGCCCAGTTGCAGCGATGTGATCGAGCAGGCGTGCTCCACCACTTCCAGCCCGCGCATGACTTCGCCTTCGGCATCCGGCAGGGTCTTGCCGTGTTCCCGCGTGATCATCTCGGCCAGCGGCGCGATATTGTCGCGCAGCAGTTGCTGAAATTTGAGCATGATGCGCATGCGCTGCGCCAGCGAGGTGGTGCGCCAGGTCTTGAAGGTCTCCTTGGCGTTGGCGACGGCGCGGTCGACTTCTTCCCTGGTGGCGAAAGGCACGCGCGCGACCACTTCCTGCGTCGCCGGATTGATCACGTCGCGCCATTCCTTGGACGTCGATTGCACTTTCTCGCCGTTGAGGTAAAGGGGAACGTTGGGGATGTTGGACTGGCTCATGATGATTTTTCCATAGTGATGAAGAAGGAACCGGGACGGCCGCAGATCGTGTTCAGAAGCGCGGCATCCCGGCAGTAAATGATTTCCCTTGTGCCGCCTTACTTGACCAGCGGGCAAGCTGCGTCCATCGGGCGGAAGGCTTGCTGCGCCGGAATCACCGACAGCAGTTTCAGGTAATCCCAGGGGCCCTTGGATTCAGCCGGCGCCTTCACCTGGTACAGATACATGTCGTGAATCACGCGACCATCGGGACGGATGGAGGCATTGCGCATGACGAAGTCGTTGATCGGAATCTCGCGCATCTTTTGCGAGACCACTTTCCAGTCCGAGGTCTTGGCGGCGGCGCGCGCCTTCAGGAAGTGATACACACTGGAATACACACCGGCCTGCACCATGGTCGGCTTGATGTTCTTGAACTGCGCTTCGAAACGCTTGGAGAAGCTGCGCGTCTGGTCGTCGTAATCCCAGTAGAAACCATCGGTGTAGACCAGCCCTTGCGCCGCCTCCAGACCCAGCGCGTGGACGTCCGACAGGAACACCAGCAGCGCCACCAGACGCTGATTCTTGTCGCCCACCGAGAACGAGCGCGCCTGCTTGATGGCGTTGACGACGTCGGTGCCGCCGTCAGCCAGGCCGATCACCTGCGCCTTGGAGGCCTGCGCCTGCAGCAGGAAGGAGGAGAAATCGGAGGCATTCAGCGGATGCCGCACCGAACCCACTACCGTACCGCCGTTGGCCTTGACCACGTCGGAGGCATCCTTTTCCAGCGAGTGGCCGAAGGCGTAATCCACCGTGACGAAGTACCAGGATTTGTTACCCAGCTTGGTCAGCGCCGCTGCTGCGCCGGCCGCCTGCGAATAGGTATCGAACATCCAGTGGAAGCCGTTGGTGGTGCATTCGGCCGTGGTCAGCGCGCCGGTCGCCGGGCCGCTGTACATGGCGATGCCGCCCTTTTCCTTGATCAGCTTTTGCACCGCCAGCGCGACCGAGGAATTGGTCAGGTCGGCAATCGCCTCGACCTTGTCGCGGTCCAGCCATTCACGCGCGCGGGTGACGCCGACGTCCGGCTTGTTCTGATTGTCGGCCGAGACGATTTCGATCTTCATGCCCTTGCATTCAGCTTTGAGGCAGTCCTCCACCGCCAGCTTGGCGGCCACTACCGAACCGGGCCCGCCCATCGCAGAATACGGCCCCGACATGTCGGTCAGAATGCCTACCTTGACGGTGTCGGCATTCTGCGCCGATACCGTACCGCTGACGCCCAACAGGGAAAAAGTACAGGCAACTGCTGCCGCCAGAGCCCGCACTGCGGGGCTCACACCGTTTTTACGCATTTTGTCTCCTAATATTGTCGTTTTTGTCGGTTTGCCGCCCATCTCAGCCTGGCTGGCCGCGCGACTCTGAGTTCGCTGCTGGCAATGACGATGGGAAACAACCGCGACTTATTTTGCATGTGCGTTAATATCGTTACAATAACCAAAAATTCAAAAGGCTTTTGCATCCATGCAAATCGCGCCACAGGCTATGTGTAACCGGTGCGAGCCGACAAAGGCCGCCCCGCAATCAAGGAGACTTCATGCTGGACTGGGACAATCTGCGGATATTTCTGGAGCTGACACGCAGCCAGGGTCTGGTGGATGCGGCCAAGAAACTGGGCATCGACCATTCCACCGTATCGCGCCGCATCAAGCGCTTTGAGGAACAGGTCGGCAGCCAATTGTTCGACCGCAATAATCACGGCTACAAACTGACCGCCGACGGCTACCGGCTCGTGGAATATGCCGAACGCATCGAAAGCACGGTCTATGCGGCGGCGGAAGAACTGGGCGGCCACAACCGCATGCTGTCGGGCCAGGTGCGGCTGGGCGCCACCGAAGGTTTCGGCACCTTCGTGCTGGCGCCGCATATCGCGCATTTCTGCGCCCAGCATCCGCATATCTCGGTGGACATGCTGCCCATGCCGCGCTTCGTCAATCTGTCCAAGCACGAGGCCGACATCAGCGTCAGCATCGAGCGCCCGCTGTCGGGTAATTACGTGGTCACAAAACTGTCCGACTATGTCTTGAAGCTGTACGCCACGCGCGGCTATCTGGAGTCGCATGCGCCCATCAGCGCCGTAGCCGATCTGGAGCAGCACAACTTCATCGGCTATATCGACGATCTGGTGTTCAGCGAAGAGCTGCGCTACAAGGACAATTTCGCGCCGGAGTCCTTCCGCGCGTTTCGCAGCACCAGCGTGGTGGCGCAATACACCGCCGCGCGCAGCGGCAACGCGCTGGCGATCCTGCCCTGCTTTCTGGCCCAGCAGAGCGACGATCTGGTGCCGGTGCTGGAGCAGGAAATCGCCATCACGCGCTCGTTCTGGCTGGTGGCCGCCAGCGAACAGCGCCACGTGGCACGCGTCTCGGCGCTGTGGAGTTATCTGCGCGAATGCGTGGAAATGAACCGGGATTTTTTAATGGGCAATTCGCGTCAGATGCAGTGGCTTAAATAGAGAGCCATCGCAACTTCCCTCCGCCGGGCAGCCAGTCGCAGGACAGCCTTTGAACCAGCCCGGTTTCAATCCTCCATCCCTCAAGGAGAACATGATGGCAGCAAAGAAGATCCTGTTATTGACCGGCGACTTCGCCGAAGACTATGAAACCATGGTGCCGTTTCAGGCCCTGCAGATGGTGGGCCACACGGTGCACGCGGTCTGCCCCGGCAAGAAAGCCGGCGACAAGATAAAGACGGCGATCCACGACTTCGAAGGCGACCAGACCTACACCGAAAAACCGGGCCACCTGTTTGCACTCAACGCCAGCTTTGACGATGTCAGCGCCGGCAACTACGACGCGCTGGTGATCGCCGGCGGCCGCGCGCCCGAGTATCTGCGGCTCAATGAAAAGGTGATCGCACTGATACGCGAATTCTCCAAGAGCGACAAACCCATCGCCGCCGTCTGCCACGGTGCGCAATTGCTGGCGGCGGCCGGCGTGATCGAAGGCAAGAAGGTCTCGGCCTACCCGGCCTGCGCGCCGGAAGTCAAACTGGCAGGCGGGCAGTACGCCGATATCGCGGTGGATGCCGCCATCACCGACGGCAAGCTGGTGACTTCGCCGGCATGGCCCGGCCACCCGGCCTGGCTGGCGCAGTTCCTGCAAGTGCTGGGGACGAAGATCGAGCTCTGATCGCCCCTCATTGATCCTGATCTGCACATTGAAACGCACCCGCCCGGGTGCGTTTCTTATTGCGCGGCTGCCACGATGCAGGCGAAACAAGGCAGCCCGGTAGAATCTCGCCATCCGGCAAAATAAATTTATCGCCTCACACAATATCTCTGAAGATGATCCGTCTTCAGGGCATGCAGTCAACTTCCACCCACCCCGCAATGAGCGATCAGGACAGCGAGATCACCGCCACCGTCAAACGCGAGCGTTCGCGCCTGGGCGGCTTCATTCGCCGTCGGGTAGCCGATGCCGGCGAAGCGGAAGACATCCTGCAAGACGTGTTCCACGAGTTCGTGCAGGCCTACCGTTTGCCGGAACCCATCGAGCAGGTCAGCGCCTGGCTGTTCCGGGTGGCGCGCAACCGCATCATCGACCGCTTTCGCAAGAAGAGGGAAGAACCGCTGGCAGAACCCGGCGAGGTCGAGGATTTCGACTCCGCAGAAGGCGCCTGGCGGCTGGACCTGACACTGCCGGCCGACGATAGCGGCCCGGAAGCGGCCTACGCCCGCGCCGTGCTGCTCGAAACATTGCAGGATGCGCTCGACGAGTTGCCGGAGCCGCAGCGCGAGGTATTCATCGCGCACGAGCTCGACGGCATGAGTTTCAAGGAAATGGCAGCCGCCAGCGGCACCAGCCTCAACACCCTGCTGGCGCGCAAGCGCTATGCGGTCCTGCATCTGCGCCAGCGGCTGCAGGCTATTTACGACGAATTGGAGATGTAATGGATCAGATCGGACCCCGACGCCGCTTCAGGATGTACTGGCCGCTCAAGCTGTGCTTTGTGGTGCTGTGCGCCGGCGTATTGGGCGGCGCCGTGATGCTGCTCTGGAACTGGGTGGTGCCGCCCATCTTCCCGGGCGCCGCCGACATAGGTTTCTGGCGCGCGCTGGGCTTGCTGGTGTTATGCCGCATCCTGTTCGGCGGATTCCGCGGACGCGGTGACTGGCACGACAAAAAGCGCCGCATACGCGCCCGCTGGCAAGCCATGACGCCGGAAGAACGGGCGCGCGTCGAAACCCGCTTCTGCAGGTTCGGCCGCGGCCGTCCCCGTCAAAACGGCCAGGGCGAATGAGCATGGGCGCCCCATCCGTCAAGCAAGCGGCCAACTGCAAGCAGCCGCCCGGCGTCATCGTGCCGGTGGTCAACCTGAAGCGCTGCGAGGGCAAGGCCGACTGCGTGCCGGTCTGTCCCGAGAACGTGTTCGAAGTACGCCGCATCGATGAACAGGATTTCAAGGCGCTCGGTTTTCTGTCGCGCATGAAGCTGCGCGTACACGGCATGCAGGTCGCCTACACGCCCAACGCCGACGCCTGCCGCGCCTGCGGCCTGTGCGTCTCGGCCTGCCCGGAACATGCCATCACGCTGGCGCGGCGCTGATCCCGATATCGGGCCGCGCCACACTCCCGCAATCCTGCAATCCCGCCGTCGCCCTTCCCCATACAGGAGGAAACATGATGCATCCCCTTTCCAACGCCGCGCCGCGCAGACATGTCGTGGTGGCCGGCGCCAACAGCCCCACCGGACGCCTGCTGCTCCTGCTGCTGCGCGACTCCGGCATCCGCGTCACGGCACTGGTGCGGCGCCCGGCGCCGCTGGTGGCCGACGATGTGATCAGCGACTGGACCAACAACCCGCACAGCATCCGCGCCATCGCTGATGCCGATGCAGTGGTGCTGCTGACCGGCGTGTTCGGCGCCGGGTGCTGGGAGGATTATCGGGCCGGCATGGTGGATACCGCGCAACGCGTAGCGCTGGCGCTGGCCGAACGGCGCACGCGCGTGGTGTATTTCTCGTCGCTGCTGGCCGACGCCGCTTCGGACAACTGGTATCTCAAAGCCAAAGGCAAAGCCGAACAGTTGCTGATGCAACTGCCCGACAGCGTGATCTTCCGGCTCGGCCCGGTAGTACGCGGCAGCCCGCAGCCGCTGCCCTTCGAACAGGCGCTGCTGCAGCCGGCGCCCGCCGCGCCGGTCATGCTGTTCGGCGACCTGCAGCGCACCAGCCGGCCGATCAACCTGGGCGACGTCGCGACCATCGCCGAGGCCGCCGCGCTGGGCGCCGGCCAGCCCGGCATCCATGAGCTGGGCGGGCCGGATGAACATAGCCTGGAAGAGTTGGCGCAACTGGCCAATGGCGTGGCAGTGCCGGTCGAGCGCCTCGCCGGATCGCCATCCAGCCACACCGTGCGCGACCTGCTGGCACGCATCGCCGCTCCGCGCGACGCCGGTCTGCTGGCGGCGACGGCCCGCAGTTTCGGCCTGCGCCTGACGCCGCTGTCGCTGGCCTGGCCGCTGGATGCAGTGGAAGTCTGAACAGCAATCGGACCGGCATCAAAAAGCCGCATCCTTGAATGAATGCGGCTTTTTGTTTGGCATCGCATGATGGCGGCATGGCGGCATGCCGGCCCGCCCGCTTACAAAGGCGGCGCCGTCCGGTTCAGCACCGACTTCAGCGCGAAGCTCGATTTGATGTGCGCCACACCGGGTATGCGGGTGAGCGTGTCGGTCAGAAAACTCTGGAAAGTATTGAGATCCTTGACCACCACCCGCAGCAGATAATCAGCGTCGCCGGTCATCAGGAAGCAACTCATCACCTGCGGCACCTGGACGATGCGCTTTTCGAAATTGAGCAGCGCTTCCTGCTCCTGCTTGTCCATCGCCACCGACACAAACACCACCAGCTCGCCGGCCAGTCGCGCTTCGTCCAGCCGCGCAAAATACCCCTGGATGTAGCCGGCTTCTTCGAGCAGACGCACGCGACGCAAGGTCGGCGTCAATGACAGCCCGATCTTGTCGGCCAACTCCTTCCAGCCGATGCGGCCATCGCCGGCCAGGTGATTCAGTATCTTGATGTCGACTTTATCCAGCTTCATTCTGATTTCGCCTTTATTCGACCAATAAAAATTAATAAATTAGTCAAAACAACCCAATATTTAAATCGATTGTAATTTAATTTGGTTACAAATACTAAGTCGACAAATCTATACTGGCCGCATAACTAAAACGGAGACTGCGCTGTGATCCAGCCTGACCTGAACCATGGCGTCGCCCGCATCAGCGGCGCCGGCCGCAACCGCATCCGCCGGTTCGCCTTGCAGTCGCCGACGCGGCCATACCTCCGCGTCGGCGCTGCCCCCGTATATCAGCCGCGCACTGCAGCGGCGCCCCACCTTCCGATTTCCGATTTCCAGCCAGCCTCTCACGAACGCATAGGATCACCGCCATGAAAGCTTCCCTGCAGCCCGACCGTCCACGCCTGCTGATCCATCCCGGTCCGGCGCATCCGGTACGCATCGAAAGCCGGCAATCGCGACGCGGCCGCCATGTGCGACTGACGCTGGCCCCCGGCGCCAACATGTTCGACGCCATCATCCTGCCGCTGGCGGCCATCGGCATCGAGCATGCCTCGACCACCATCCTCGGCGGCGACTTCGAGCAGATCGAATATTGCGTGGCGCAGGTCGATCCATCCGGCCAGACGCGCGTCGGCTATGCCGAACCCTTGCGCGCCGGGCGTTCCTGCCTGATCTTCGGCAATGCCACCATCGGCAAGAATCAGCAAGGCGCACCCATCATCCACTGCCACGGCGCACTGCGTGCCGAAAACGGCGCGGTCAAGGGCGGCCACATCCTTACGCAGAATTCCATCGTCGGCGCACGGCCGATTTCGGTGCTGGTGACCGCCTTTACGGACATCCAGCTGCGCGTGGCCTACGACGCCGAAACCAACATTTCACTTATAAAACCGTATCAGGAGACGACAAATGAATGAAGCAGCCATGGTCGAAAGCGGCAACATGGGCCGCGTCGCCTATGCCCGTATCGCGCCCAATGAAGATCTGGTGCTGGGCGTGGAAAAACTCTGCCTGGCACACGGTTTCCGGCATGCCTTCGTGCGCGGCGCGCTGGGCAGTCTGGTGGATGCCTGCCTGGAAACGCAGGATGGCAAATACCTGCAGATCAAGGGCCCGGCCGCCGAGATCGTCAGTCTGGCCGGCGAAGTGCGCTCACAAGAAGACGGCACGGTGCGCGCCGCATTGACCGGCGTGGTCGCCGACCTCAGCGGCAATGTGTTCGGCGGACCGTTTGTGGCAGGCGCCAATCCGGTCTGCATGACCTTTGAAGTGACGCTGGAAGAATGGCTGCCGGCCAGCGAAACCTGCGCAGCAAGCGCGGGCGTGATTCCGTTTCCGGTCGCGAAGTAGTCACCGCCTGCGCCCCGGCACTTCAACGCGGCACACCGCATTCAATGCAAGGCCGCTGCGCCTATCCCCGGCAACTCTTTGAGGAAGGCGTCGCGCGCTCTGATGCCCGGCGATCCCTGCTCCAGCCGCTCGTCCTGCGTCAGGCGGACGAATACCACCGTTTTGTCGCCACGGCTCATCCAGCCGACGAACCAGCCGTAACCGCGTGCCCTGTCATTGCTGCCGTCGGGCAGTCTGGGGAAAGCAGCGCCGGTCTTGCCATGCAGCTCCCAGCCCTCCGCCAGCGGCGTCAGGGTGGTGATGCGATACGTCATGTCGAGCGCCTGCGCCGACACCGGCAACGTGCGCATGGCGAGCTTGCGCAAGAAGGCAATCTGCTCGGCCGGCGATATCTTCAGCGATGAACTGATCCATGCACGCTCCAGTCCATTGTCGAGACCGGGATCGCCGCTGAGGTCGGCATTGCCGAAACCGAAGGCCTGCGCATAACGCTGCAGCCGCTGCGCCCCCAGGGCATGCGTGATGCGCTGCGAATACCAGACCACCGAATATTTCATCCAGCGCGCCGGATCGGTATCCTGCGTCCAGTCCTGCCCGCCCCAGTCCGGATCGCCCGGGCGAAACGCCAGCGCCGGATGATGCTCATCCTTGAGAAAGCCTGAGTCGAAACCCATCAGGCTCAGCGCAATCTTGAACGTGGAAGCCGGCGTGACGCGTGTATTGCACTCCCCGCTCTGGGTGACGACTTTGCCGCTGGCGGCATCGACGGCGATCGTGCACAGGGTTCTGGCGCAGGCACCGGAAGTCAGGCCGGATAGTGTCAGCAGCACGGCTCCGAGCATGCGGGTGGAAGTCGATTTCATGGCGTCAAAAATGAAAATGAGGCGCACGATGCATCGGCGCCTCTTGGGGAGTTTGAGAATAAATGATCAGTGAAGAGATGAGAAACAGAGCCTCATGCGAACCGGATCATGCAAGAGGAAATCTTAGCCCGTCACCCAGACCGGCGCGGTCTTTTCAAGAAAGGCGCGCAAGCCTTCCTTGCCCTCATCCGAGGCGCGCAGATCGGCGATGACGCCGGCGGTGTATTCGCTCAGTTCGGGTGTGATCTGCAAGGGGTTGGCGACCTGCACCAGTTGCTTGGCGGCGCGCATGGCTTGCGGACCATTGGCGAGCAAGCCAGTGCATATCTGTTCGACCTTGGCGTCCAGTTCGGTCGCCAGCACCACTTCGTGCACCAGACCGACTGCCGCCGCACGAATCGCCGAGAAGCGCTCGCCCGACACGAAATAGCGGCGCGCCTGCGACACGCCCATCTTGGCGATGACGTAAGGACTGATGGCGGCCGGCGCCAGACCTAGCTTGACCTCCGACAAGGAAAAGAAAGCCGCGTCGGACGCGATGGCGATGTCGCAGCACGCCACCAGACCGACGCCGCCGCCCATCACCGCGCCCTGCACGCGCGCCACGGTCGGCGCCGGAAAACTGTTGAGCGTTTCCATCAGCAGCGCCAGATTGCGTGCATCGCGCAGATTGTCTTCGCGCGAGGCGTCGGCCATGCGCCGCATCCAGGCCAGATCGGCGCCGGCCGAAAATGATTTGCCGGTCGACGTCAGCAACAGCATGCGCGTCTGCGGCGTTGCCTGCGCCTGTTTGATCAGTGCGATCAGATGTGCGATCAACTGATCGTCGAAAGCGTTGTGAACATCGGGCCGGTTCAGCGTAATGACGGCAACACCGCGCGCGTCGATGTCCAGATAAGCGGCTTCACTCATGCGTTCTCCTTGAAGGTCGATTTGTAGTGGCGGAATGTGGCCGCAGCGTTCTGGCTACGGCCAAATGCATCACCGCCTTATCGTTGGAATTTTTGATTGGCAATGAGGATAGCGCAAATCGGCGCGGCGGGCAGATCGCATTGCCCCAGCTTCGTCATCCTCATCCCTGGCCAAAACTGGGTGAGCCCATGACGCCAATCTCCCGGGAGATTTTCTTCTCCCCTCCACTGCTACGACGCCCCTCTTCAGGATTTACATCTTTCTACGAAAAACCGGTTCCCTTTTTTGATTCTCGGTTGGCAATAGAGGTATTGGGCAGATTTTCCAGAGTGCGATCAGCTTCGTCCCTTTCTGGCTGAAATCAAATCAGTCGAAACCGGGGAGATGAGCAAGGGCCCGATTTAAAACCTGGCCCTATTCATTTTTCACTCAAATCATGCCGATTCTGATTCTCCGTTCTTCTTTTAAGGAAAAAACCTCATGAAAGCGCCCAGATTCCTCACATCTCTGCTGCTAGCCGCCCTGTTTCTGCTGGTCAGCATGCTTTCCGTCGAGACCCACGCCGCCGAGCCGGCCCCCAGGAAAGTGCTGCTGGTCGTGCGCATGGAAGGCAAGAGCCTGCCGGTGGATCAGAAGATTCAGCAGCACCTCGCCGCGCGCGGCTACATCGTCACCCTGCATAGCCAGTACGCCCCGGTTGAGGCGGCGCGCGACACCGACCTGGTCATCCTCTCCTCCACCGTTCGGTCGCGCGACCTGCTGGGCGCCTACCGCAACGTGACCGCGCCCATGCTCACCTGGGAGAGCGACCTGCTGGACGACCTGGGCATGACCGCCAAGCGCACCGATATCGATTTCGGCAAGGTCGAAAAGGAGCGCTATGTCTGGCTCGTCAATGCGCCTCATCCGCTGGCGGCAGGGCTGCCGGCCGGCGTGGCCAACGTCTACGAAAAGCCCGCCGCCATGAACTGGGGCAAGCCCGGCCTGGGCGCCTCCACCATTGCCACCGTGTACGGCCAGCCGGACAAGGCCGTCATCTTCGGCTACGAAAAAGGCGCCACGATGGACTATGAGTACCTGGCGCCTGCGCGCCGCGTCATGTTCTTCCTCGATAACGAAACCTTCACCAATCTTTCCGCTTCCGGACTCAAGCTGTTCGACGCGGCGGTTGATTGGGCGATGGGATCGCACTGATTACGCCATCTCGCCATTCCCTACCTTCGGTAACAACAACTGGATTTCGCCATGACCAAAAAATTATCCCGACGCAAGCAGCATGTGCTGCTGGGCATCTCACTGATGTCGACCGCAATGCCCATGTCTGCCTGGGCGCAAACCACCGATACGACAGAAGGACTGACTCCCATCCAGGTCGTCGGCGAGAAGAAACAGGACAACGAGAAAGACTACACGGCCAAAAGCGCCCCGGGCGTGCTGCGCTCGGATGCCCCTTTATTCGAGACCGCGCAATCGGTCACCGTCATCACAGGTAAGCAGATTGAGGAAAGACAGGCAAAGACGGTCGCGGAAGCCCTTGATGGCGTCGCCGGCGTCACCGCCGGCGCCTATGGCCGGCGCGGCTGGGATGACTTCATGATCCGCGGCCAGATTTCCTCGGCGCAGACCTATGTCGATGGCCTGCGCACGCAGAATTCCACCAATGTCCTGCGCGCGGAAGACATTTTCGGCCTGAGTTCGATTGAGGTCGTCAAGGGCCCGACATCCGTCGGCTTCGGCATGGCACTGCCCGGCGGCCTGGTCAACCTGACCACGAAACGCCCGCAGGCGGACACCTTCTTCAACGCCGGTCTGAGCTACGGCAGCTATGCGCAAAAAGATGCCACCGTCGATCTGAACATCGCCCCCAACAAAGGCAGCAGCAAAGGCGCATTTCGCCTGGTGGCCCACGTCTCGGACCAGAACGACCCCACCGACCATGTGTACTTCAAGAGCCAGTACGTGGCGGGCTCATACAACTTCGACCTGAACGCCGGCAATGAGCTCTCCATCATTGCCAGCTACCAGCATCGCGAATACATCCGCAATCAGGGCGTGCCGCTGAACTGGTCGGAAAAATACGGACGCGGCATCTTCGTCGGCGAGCCGGACCGGCCTTACAAGGTGGACGTCTACCGCGTCGGCAGCAATTACACCCACTACTTCGACAATGGCTGGACCTTCAAGCAGAACTTCGTGGTCAGCAAGGGCAGCAGCTGGACCAATTCGGTCTTCGCGACAGGCGCGGCCAGGTTCCCGCTGGTGGCGCGCCAGATCAACAACCAGGACAAGAACGATGTGAATATCGCGATGGACAATTACCTCCAGCGCAGCTTCGATCTCGGCCGGGTCAAGTACGACATCGTGACCGGTCTCGACACGATGCGCGAGCGCAGCGACTACTACCAGCGCGTCGATACCATCAATGCCTTCAATGCGGATACGCAGGTCTACGGCGTCACCTCCATCCGCCCGGGAACGGCATCGCGCGACGTCACCACCACGCAAGACGTAGGCCTGTACCTGCGCAATACCATCAAGATCGACAATCGCTGGATCATCGGCCTGAACGGCCGCCATGACTGGACGCGGGTGAACGTGCAACATCTGCTGGGCGGCGCTCCGGCGACCAATACCGACACGGCATTTACCGGCAGCGCCTCGCTGATGTATCGCATCAATGACTCCTTCGCGCCGTATGTCAGCTATTCGACCTCGTTCATGCCTGGCACCGACCTGGGCGCCAACGGCACCTTGCTGAAGCCGGAGACCGGCAAGCAAACCGAAGCCGGTCTGAAGTTCCAGGGCTTCGACCAGCGCCTGCAAGGCTATTTTGCCGTCTATGACCTGCGCCGCCAGAACGTGACCGAAGCCGACGCCACCCTGGGCTATTCCGTACAGACCGGCGAGCAGGTCACCAAGGGCTTCGAAGCAGAGGCCACGGCCTCGCTGACAAGACAGTGGAATGTATCGGCGTCCTACAGCTACATCCCCTACGCCAAGACCACCCAGAGCCTGACTACCAGCGATATCGGCAAGCGCATCAATCTGGTGCCGAGAAACTCTGTCGGCCTGTTCACCCAGTACTACTTCAATCCCAACAAGATGGGCTGGAACGTCGGCGCAGGTTCACGCTTCCAGAGCGCCCGTACCTCGCAGCGCGGCACCAGCTACGTCGCTCTTGCATCGCATAACGTGTTTGATGTAAATACCGGCTTCGAAGCGGATTCCTGGGGCCTGAACTTCAGCATCAAGAACCTGTTCGACAAGGAGTACATCCAGGGCACCACGCCGGCGGCGACACTGATCACCTTCGGCAGCCCACGGACCTTCCTGCTGACCGCGAAGTTCAAGTACTGACAGGACTTAGCCTGGGACGGGGGTTCTTCCCTATCCCAGGCGGGTGCGGGGCGAGGGAGTTTCCTGACAGGGATGCGGTTTGGATCAGTTATTCAGAGAACAATTGATCGTGCGCAATCTTTTGCAAGGCGACTACCTGGCTCTTAGAAAAGCCGAGATCTTCCGCAACGCTCTCTTTTTCTCCCAGGGATAGCGGATCTTTCCCGGTAATCTTCCCGAACAGCATCAATGCTTCCAGATAGTAACCGTAGTCACTCGGGTGAAAATTGTCCCAGGACCAGAGATTGATCTGCGAGGACGGAATGCCCAGATACGGATTGCTTCCGGCGACTTTGGTGGCGATCGCGCGGTTCCACGCCAGACCAATCTCGACCACGCCGCTGGCGTTGGCGTTCTTTGCGGCGGCATTGTAGGCGACCGAAATGTCTGCCCCCATCTTGTCGATCGGCGTGCCATACCATGGCGTGTGTTCCGGATAGACCTGGTCGGCACGGCTCCAGACGGCCGTCATCCATACTTCCCCATGCGGGTTTTGTGCCCGGAACATGTCTACCAGATTCTTGCAGGCCGATTTCAGCACTTCCGGATTGCCAGGTTGTTTTCCTTCGAGCATGGAGAAACCTTGCAGTGCCACGACATCCCAATGCTTGTCGAGAGCATGCCGTTTCTCCGCATAGTGATAGTCCAGGCCAATCCCACCGACAGTCTCGACCGAGACTGTGTAATCAAGCCCCGCCTGCACGGTAAATGCCTTGAAGATTGCAGGAACTCCACCGACAGGCTTGGCCGTCGCACCCTGCGCGTTCAGGTCGGTAACGGTATCGGCTTTGTAGTAGCGCACCGAGGAATTTTGTCCGTAGGTGTAGCTGTTTCCAACAAAAAGGATGGTTCTGGCCTCTGCTGCAGAAGCGATAGCGCCGGCGACGCAGACCGCAATCAAGAACTTGGCCAGAATATTGGCGGCGACATTCAATTTAAATTGTTTCTGCATTTCGATTCTCGTCCAACCAGCATGTGCGAATAAACGCTTACACGAACCACCAACTGCTATTCCCGGTTGGGACAGTTGATTTGGATAGATGGCTGGGAACGGCGCGCATGAGACGCGTCCCTGACCGGCACCTATCCTAAGGCATGCACTGTGAGCGGCCCATAGGGAAATTCCTGAATGAATCGGGCTTGAAGACGCACCGATCGGGCGCCCAATGGGTGGTGCTTGAGAACATCGCGGGGCATTTGATCCGGCTTTGCCAGTGTCACGAATATTGCCGCTCAGTCAATGGCTGAACGGCTACTGGCCGGCCTGAACGGGCGAATGGGTCTTAGCGATTTTGAGCTATGATTTTGCGATTAACTGGATGACCGTAATCGGCCAGAAGCCGCCGCCAAAAGCGGACAGCAATATTGATAAGAAGGCTCCAAGAATAAATATCGTGCCCGTCGATCAAAATACGCTCGCTCATATAACAAATGCATTTCCCTCACATTTGAGGGAATACGCGGCATTGTTTGTGGAAAGAACTCTCCCAATAACTTTCTCAAGTGGATCTTTAATCGAGGTAAAGATCGCGGGAGAGAATCTCGAACTTCCTGTCCGGATTTATCAGCAAGTCGACGAGCGGGTGTTCAAGAGCCTTCCTGTGGAAGCAGGTACTTTGTACACATGCATACTAACGCGACACCACGATGGTTATCTTCGACAGCGTCAGCTGGCGAATCTTTTCAATCAGAGCCAACCGTGGATCGTTCCGTTTGTAATTTTGTTGGCAAGTGAATATGTCATCGAAATGCTTTATGACATAGAAAAGAATTTTGATCACTTCGATGCTGGAATGTATGCCCAATTCTTGAGAGAAAACCCGGCGTTTTATGCAAAGGCAAAAGCTAGAATGATTAGCTACTGGGATTGCTACTATCGATGGATCTTTAAATATAAGAACGACTACGTTGGATTCCGATTGTTTTCTCGCTGGGATAGGCTTCTCGAAGAGCCTAAAAAGATATTCGAATGACTGCGTCCGGCCAGAACAGGACATAGGCGTAACGGCGATGTGCGTTTTACCAAAACGTAGGGACGTGCAATACTTGCGGAACTCCGCGAAAAACGGTCCAGGATTTGGTTCTTTAACCACAACTCCGACGACCGCATACACGTCAACCAGCACCTACGGTTGACCAGCGTTTCCCCGACCTCTGTCGGATTTATTACGGACTGTCGTGCTTTGGCGCGACTCGCCGTATTGATAGGAACGCGCTATGTGCAAATCTCCCGGCTTATCAAAGTCAGCATTAAATTCTCGAATCGCAATCGTAGGTGCGGGCCTGGGCGGATTGACGCTCGCGCGTGTTCTGCACATCAATGGAATCCGAGCGACCATTTACGAAGCAGAGACATCGTCGCGTGAACGTGACCAAGGTGGATTACTTGATATTCACGAATACAACGGTCAATTGGGATTAAAAGCCGCAGGACTTTACGAAAAATTCCTTAGCCTCGTTCTTCCCGGTGAGGATGCTAAAAGAGTGGTCGATAGACACGGGAATGTTCTGCTTGATAAGCCCGGTTCAGGTGGTATCGCCAGGCCGGAAGTAGATAGAGGAGAACTTCGCCAGCTTCTCATTGAGTCATTGCCTGCAGATGCCATCAAGTGGAACCACAAAGTCGCAAAAGCCAAGCATTTGCGTGACGGGCGGCATCAACTGACATTCTCCAATGCTTCTTCCGTAACTGCTGACCTTGTGGTGGGCGCCGACGGCGCATGGTCAAGAGTGCGGCCGCTTCTTTCTTCTGCACAGCCTGCGTACATAGGTACCACGTTCATAGAAACCAAGCTTTTCGATGGTGACACTCGACATAAACCAAGTGCAGAAGCAATTGGCACCGGGACGCTGATGGCTGTAGAACCAGGAAAAGCCATCCTGGCACATCGTTACGCGAGTGGAAGCTTGCACGCATACATTGCGTTCAATAAGCCCGAGGCATGGATTAGCGGGATTGATTTCAGCAATGCGATAACGGCACTGCAACGCATTGCCGCTGAATTCGATGACTGGGCGCCGCAGCTGAAAGCACTGATTACGGATGGTGAAACAAGGCCGGTTGTGAGACCGATATATGCCCTACCAATCCAACATAGATGGGAACGCATACCTGGCGTCACGTTACTGGGTGACGCAGCGCACCTGATGTCGCCGTTTGCGGGGGAAGGAGCCAACCTTGCCATATATGACGGAGCAGAACTGGGTAAAGCCATTTCTGCCAATCCTGATGACATTGAGGCGGCGCTAGCAGAGTACGAGCAAGCATTGTTTCCACGAAGCGAAGCTGCCGCAGACCAGACGTTTCGGAATCATCAGCGCTTTTTCGGACCACATGCACCTCAAAGCGTCGTAGAAATCTTTTCCGGGCACTAGTTTTCTTCAATGTCTGCTTTGATCGCAGACCTCCGCTACCGGCCAGAAACCGATTTCTCGTAGAGTGAATCGACATGGTCGCCATGTTCGAGTTTGGGGCCGAATCCTGCTCGGATGAAACCAAGCGACTCATAGTAGGCACATAGCCTGGTGTTTCTCGAATCGCAGTCCAGTCGGACAAAACTTCGGCCCAGACTGCGCACCTGATGAGCGCACCAATCGATCATAAAATTTCCAAGTCCAAGTCCGTTAAATCCATTCTTCACGGAAAGACCATGCGCATAGCCCGCGATCGGTTCTTGCGCGCCCCAGTGGGTTTCATCATCCCAATCCAGAGAAAACGTCGCCACGGGCAAACCTTCTTGCTCGACAACATAGACTTTTCTTAGAGAGAGGCTGTTTAGCACCCATCCTTCGGAAAATCCGTCGCCTTCCTGGCCCCATGCGTAATCACCGTGAGCCACCTTTTTTGCGTGAGCATCGTTCCGAATCTGAGTAAGAATCGGTACATCTTCTGCGCTTGCTCCGCGAATGCTTCTCAAGGCCATTGTTCTGCTCTCCATTGGGTTGAGGACACGGCGTGCGAAATTTCGCGGGGTCTCAACAGGTATCTGCGGAACGAGGAACGTCCGACCAGCTGTGATGAATTTTAAACCCGATGCGGAATCAATCACTCAGCTCATAACACGCTGGTCTCCATCGGCCGGTTGCTGTGAGGGGGTACACGCCAAAGGTGGATCAGTTTTGAATGCAACTCAAAAGCCATCAAGGACATTAAGTAGAGCAAAACGTGAACGCAGACCAAATTCATTATCAATACAAAAGTCCGCGCTATTCCTATAGCATTACTTCCGTGTCATTAAAGGACTGGCACGCTGATTTAGCAGATAGCTGGTGGTTTAAATAATCCACCAAGGTTTGATATTGGCTCAATATTCATAGAAAGTTTAGTTACTCTTTCCCCTCTATCGTTAGATGAAACGTCGCATGGAAGCAGGGCAACAACGGATCGACCTTCAATACTCCGATCTTGTTTTTTCTCGTCATCGATATCCGGATCGCTACAGACGATACCAAATGGTTTTATCTGGCTAGTAATATCACTATAGTGAAACACAGGGCCACCACTCATTCCAGAGTAGACCGGGATACTTGTCTCAACGCATGGCCCCTTACACAAGCGATGACCGTTAGGGTAATAGGCCAATACACGCCCAGCACGCAAAATAACGCGTCTTTGCACTTCAAAGCTAGCCGACTCGGGTTTTGTCTCCTCCCGAGTTGATACGCTCATGCGATCAAAACTTAAGATAGATATTAAATCACCTACTTCTGGAGTTCGTTCGCTTAAAACAAATTCGGTATCAAAAAAAGACGGATGACTCAAATCTTGCAGAGTTATATTGAACACAGCTATATCGCTTTGCTCATTGAACATGTAGCCGTTTACTCGGGCAACTCCCACTCTGGCCCCATCTAATCCAAAGGCAATTACCTTATTGGTGTTTAACTCAATTTCTTTAGGTAGCGGAAGGAATTCTTGCAAAGTTGAGGCGCTGTGGCGTGTTGGTGAACTCTGCAATTTACGAATTTCACTGAAAACATGTGCAGCCGTCACGCACGTCGCGGTATGTCCTCCGCCAAGAATTATGAAACCTGTACCTATAGCATGCATGCGATTTTGTTGATCAATCGCCACAATAGTGACAAGCCCCTTATTGAATTCGCCATTGAAATCAGCTTGATTCCAACAGAAATTAAAGAGTGGAGGTACCCTGCTATTCTCCATCGTATCCAGTTGAGTTGATTAGTTGGTAGTTAGTGGGCCATGATAGAGCGTCAGGCCTGCCTTATTCACGAACATCTATTCCAGCATCACATATTTGTGGAGCATCAACAAGGCAGTAAATATAAGCTAGATACGCTTCGTCGCTAAACAAAAAGCCGTTCAGTTAATACCTGATCGGCTTTTTGTTTAACGGTCAAATTGTGATTTACAAAAGTGCAATTTCAACTGCAAACGAGTTCAAAGCTACGTGCAAAGTTAGCGCTTAAAAAGCATTTGTGGAGCCAAGCGCATCACCGAATTCCGGACGCACAAAAGAAAACGCCCGCTTGCGCGGGCGTTTTCTTTTTTCCTGGCGTCCCCAGGGGGATTCGAACCCCCGTACTCACCGTGAAAGGGTGATGTCCTAGGCCTCTAGACGATGGGGACATATGTCCGGCACTGCTTGATACCTGTACTACTTTGAATCCGACGCACAGATATCTGAAATCTGGCGTCCCCAGGGGGATTCGAACCCCCGTACTCACCGTGAAAGGGTGATGTCCTAGGCCTCTAGACGATGGGGACTAACAGTACTGCAACTTCTTTTCTTCGCTTTGCTTAAGTCTTCCGACTTAATAACCACACTAGCTGGTGTGTGGTCGCTGGTGGAGGTAAGCGGGATCGAACCGCTGACCTCTTGCATGCCATGCAAGCGCTCTCCCAGCTGAGCTATACCCCCCTTGCGAAGAAGCGAGATTATGCAATAGTCATTTCCAAAGATCAAGCCTATTTTTAAAAATAAACCGTTTTTTATTACAAATAATTTTTCAGGCGTTGCTCGACCGTTGCGCGGCCGAACAATTGCAGCACGACGTCGATGGCCGGGGTCTGTAATTGACCTGCAACGATCAGGCGCAGCGGCATTGCCAGTTGCGGCATCTTCAATTTATGCGCGGCCAGCACTTCCTTGATCATCGGTGCGATGGCTTCCTTGGTCCACTCCACCGTCGCGCAGCGTGCGGCAAAATCGGCCAGCGCCGGTTTGATGGCGTCGGTGATGTGCTGTTCGACCAGCGCAGCCTCAGGCGCCGGCTGGCGATAGAACATCAGCGCGGCAGTCGCCAGTTCGTTGATGGTGTTGGCGCGCTCCTTGAGCAAGCCGATCACGGCCGGCAGATCGGGCGCATGGTCGAACACTGCGCCATCCTTTTCCAGCAGCGGACGCGCCAGATCGGCCAGACGCGCGTTGTCGGCCAGCTTGATGTAATGATTATTGAGCCAGGCCAGTTTTTCCGGATTGAACTGCGCCGGCGATTTGGAGAGGTGATCCAGATCGAACCAGCCGCAGAACTGTTCCATCGAAAAAATCTCTTCGTCGCCGTGACTCCAGCCCAGACGCGCCAGATAGTTCAGCATCGCTTCCGGCAGGAAACCCTGGGCCGGATAATCCATCACGCTGACCGCGCCGTGACGCTTGGACAGCTTCTCGCCGTCGGCGCCGAGAATCATGGGCACGTGGCCGTATTCCGGCAGCACGCCGCCCAGCGCCTTCAGGATGTTGATCTGGCGCGGGGTGTTGTTGACGTGGTCATCGCCGCGGATCACGTGGGTGATCTTCATGTCCCAGTCGTCCACCACCACGCAGAAGTTGTAGGTCGGCGTACCGTCCGGGCGCGCGATCACCAGATCGTCCAGCTCGCGGTTGGAGATGGTGATGGTGCCCTTGACCACGTCGTTCCAGCTGACGTCGCCGTCCAGCGGATTCTTGAAGCGCACCACCGGCTTGCGGCCTTCGGGAATCGCCGGCAAGGTCTTGCCCGGCTCCGGACGCCAGGTGCCGTCGTAACGCGGCTTTTCGCCGGCGGCGCGTTGGCGCTCGCGCATCGCTTCGACTTCTTCCGGCGACGAGTAACAGTAGTAAGCGGTGCCCTGCTCCAGCATCTGCGCAATCACTTCGCGATAGCGGTCCATGCGCTTCATCTGATAGAACGGACCTTCGTCGTGATGCAGACCCAGCCATTGCATGCCGTCAATGATGGCTTGCACCGCTTCCGGCGTCGAACGTTCCAGATCGGTGTCTTCGATGCGCAGGATGAAGGTGCCGCCGAAACGGCGAGCAAACGCCCACGAAAACAGCGCGGTGCGGGCACCGCCCAGGTGCAGATAGCCGGTAGGGCTGGGAGCGAAACGGGTACGAACGACAGGAGTTTGAGCAGTCATGATCTTCAGTAAAAACCAAAACGGCCTTGGAACGCCAAAGCCGTTGAAGGATAAAAATGCGAAAAGCGGTATTTTACCGGTTTGAAGCGCGCCACGCCATGCAGGGGCGCCGCGGGGGGGCCGGCTGAAACGCTGGTGAACCGGCTGAAAAACAAGCTGAATGAGAGGCCGCACAGGCGATACCCGCCGGCCTTCTTTGCAACTGGTTCAGCTCAATCGTTCTGCACCACGATGCTGGGGAATTTGTTGGTCATGTCGCGCGCCTTCTCCGCCACCTTGACCGCCACCCGGCGTGCAATGCTCTTGTAGATTTCCGCAATCTGGCCGTCCGGCTCCGCCACCACCGTAGGCCGGCCGGAATCGGCCTGCTCGCGGATCGACATGGTCAGCGGCAAGGCGCCGAGGAAATCCACGCCGAAGTCGGCGCACATCTTTTCGCCGCCGCCGACGCCGAAGATAGGCTCGGCATGACCGCAGTTCGAACAGATATGCATGCTCATGTTTTCGACAATGCCGAGAATCGGGATGCCGACCTTCTCAAACATCTTCAAGCCCTTGCGCGCATCCAGCAGCGCGATGTCCTGCGGCGTGGTGACAATCACGGCGCCGGTCACCGGCACCTTTTGCGACAGCGTGAGCTGGACGTCGCCGGTGCCGGGCGGCATGTCGACGATCAGGTAGTCCAGATCGCGCCAGTTGGTCTGATCCAGCAACTGCTGCAGAGCCTGCGTCACGATCGGGCCGCGCCACACCATGGGTTCGTCGGGATTGATCATGAAACCGATGGAGGACACTTGCAGGCCGTGGTTTACCAGCGGCTCCATGGTCTTGCCGTCCTTGGTTTCGGGCTGGCCGCTGATGCCCATCATCATCGGCTGCGAAGGGCCGTAGATATCCGCATCCAGAATGCCGACCTGCGCACCTTCGGCGGCCAGCGCCAGCGCCAGATTGACGGCGGTGGTCGATTTGCCGACGCCGCCCTTGCCGGACGCCACGGCGATGATGTTCTTGACATTGCTCTTGAGCTTGACGCCGCGCTGCACAGCGTGAGCAACGATCTTGAAGAAGACGTTGGCATTGACTGCCGTCACGCCCGGCAGCTTACCCAGCGCGCCGGACACCAGCGCGCGGATCGGCTCGATCTGGCTGTTGCCGGGATAGCCCAGCTCCACGTCCAGCGACACGACGCCGCCTTCCATCCTGATGTTGCGGGCGGATTTGCCGGCGATCAGGTCCTTGCCGGTATTGGGGTCGATCACCTGCAACAGGGTGGCCTTGATGTCATCCACGGTAATGCTCATTGAATCTCCTAGCTTGAATCCCGCAAGTCTAAACCAATCGCCTGCCGCCCGCCTCTGCCGCGCGGTCTCGCCCTTTCACAAAATTATTACTCTGACATCAGAACAGGCAGGCTTCGACCGCCCGCCGCCGGCATCGCTCGTCCTCATTGGCTGCGGCTGCTAGAATGTGTGCCTTTCCCATTTTGACTTCGTTCAACCTGCATCGCCAATGAGCACCTCATCAGCCCCAGCACGCCAACTGTTCGTCACCACCGCCCTGCCTTACGCCAACGGCGCGTTCCACATCGGCCACATCATGGAATATATCCAGGCCGACATCTGGGTCCGGTTCCAGCGAATGCAGGGCCATGAGGTTCATTTCGTCGGAGCCGACGACGCCCACGGCGCGCCTATCATGATTGCCGCCGAAAAAGCCGGCGTCACGCCGCAGGCGTTCGTCGCCAATATCGCTGCCGGCCGCAAGCAGTACCTGGACGGCTTCAACATTGCCTTCGACAACTGGAGCTCGACCGACAGCGAAGAAAACCATCAGCTGTCGCAGGAAATCTATCGCGCGCTGCGCGACGACGCCAAGCTGATCACTACCAAGACGATCGATCAGTTCTTCGATCCGGTCAAAAGCATGTTCCTGCCGGACCGCTACATCAAGGGCGAATGCCCGAAGTGCGGCGCCAAGGATCAATACGGCGATTCCTGCGAAGTCTGCAGCGCGGTGTACGCGCCGACCGACCTCAAGAATCCCTACTCGACCCTGTCCGGCGCGACGCCGGTGATGAAATCGTCGGAACACTTTTTCTTCAAGCTGTCCGATCCCAAGTGCGTGGCCTTCCTGCGCGAATGGGCGCTCGACCACCAGCGCCTGCAACCGGAAGTGGCCAACAAGTGCCGCGAATGGCTGGACGGCAAGGATGGAGAAAACACCGGTCTGGGCGACTGGGACATCAGCCGCGACGCCCCTTATTTCGGCATCGAAATCCCTGATGCCCCGGGCAAATACTTCTACGTCTGGCTGGACGCGCCTATCGGCTATCTGGCCTCGCTGAAAAACTATTTTGCCAAAACCGGTCGCGACTTCGACGCCTTCATGGCCGACGAAAAGACCGAGCAGTACCACTTCATCGGCAAGGACATCACTTACTTCCACACGCTGTTCTGGCCTGCCATGCTGAAGTTCGCCGGCCGCAAGGTGCCGACCAATGTGTTCGCGCACGGCTTCATCACCGTCAGCGGCGAGAAGATGTCGAAGTCGCGCGGCACCGGTATTTCGCCGCTGCGCTATCTGGACATCGGCATGAACCCGGAATGGCTGCGCTATTACATTGCCGCCAAGCTCAACGCCAAGGTGGAAGACGTCGACTTCAACCCGGACGACTTCGTTGCGCGGGTCAACGCCGATCTAATCGGCAAGTACGTCAATATCGCCAGCCGCGCCGCCGGCTTCATCGCCAAGCGTTTCGACGGCAAGCTGTCGACCGCCTGGGCCACCGCTGACGACGCCTTCCTGAGCAAGTTGCGCGCGGTCGCGCCGGAAATCCAGGCGCTCTACGACCAGCGCGAATACGGCAAGGCGCTGCGCGCGGTGATGGAACAGGCCGACGTCATCAATGCCTACGTCGATGCCAACAAGCCATGGGAACTGGCCAAGGACAGCGCCAAGGATGCGCAGCTGCATGAAGTCTGCAGCCGCCTGCTGGAAGCCTTCCGCGTGCTGAGCATTTATCTGAAGCCGGTGCTGCCGCAACTGGTGGCGCAGGTGGAAGCTTTCCTCAATGTCGCACCCTTCACCTGGTCCGATATTCAGACTGCATTGCCGGATGCTCACCTCATCAACGCTTACGCCCACCTGATGCAACGGGTTGATCCCAAGATGCTGGATGCGCTGTTTGATGCGCCCGCACCTGCAGCGGCCGCGGCTGAAGCCGCCGCACCGGCGGAAGAAAGCAAGGATGCCGGTATCGAAGAACTGGCGCCGGAAATCAGCATCGACGACTTCACCAAGATCGATCTGCGCATCGCCAAAATTGTGAACTGTGAAGCGGTCGAAGGCTCGACCAAGCTGCTGCGCCTGACGCTGGACGCCGGCGAAGGCCGCCTGCGCAATGTGTTCTCGGGCATCGCCTCGGCTTACAAGCCGGAAGAACTGGTCGGCAAACTGACCGTGATGGTCGCCAACCTGGCGCCGCGCAAAATGAAGTTCGGCGTTTCGGAAGGCATGGTGCTGGCGGCTTCGGCCAAGGATGAAAAATCCAGGCCGGGCATCTACATCCTCAACCCATGGCCGGGCGCAGAACCGGGCATGCGGGTACGTTGATCTGAATGAACCGGAGCGCCGCCATGGATTTGCTGATACGTGAAGCTACTGCTGAAGATGCCTTGCTGATCGCCGAACTCACGCGCGGCAGCTGGGCCAACAAGGTTGCGCCCAGCTCCAGCGGCCACCGGGAAGAACCGCAACACGTAGAAGAAGATCTGCAGCGCGGCGGCGGTTTCGTGCTGCTGCGCGACGAAGTCCCGGCCGGCTCGGTGCGCTGGCTGCCTCTGGACACCGAAGAAGACGTCTGGGAAATCCGCCGCATGGGCATCTCGCCAGACTACCGCGGCGAGCGTCTGTCGCAACATCTGATGGAAGCCCTGATCCACCGCGCCCAAAGCGCCGACGTGCGCGAACTGCGTCTGGCAGTGCGTACCGATCAGGCGCAACTGGTCGATCTGTACGCGGCCTTCGGCTTTGAAATCGCGCCGGAGCTGGAATACACGCGCGCCAATCCGAACGAAGCACCTCCGATTGTCATGCGCAGGATGGTGAGGCACTGAGGCTGGATTTTCAGACTGTGTTGCTTTGCTGATTGCCGGCGCTGCTTTTCGACCTCGATTTCACCTCGATTTCACCTCGATTTCACCTCGATTTCACCTCGATTTCACCTCGATCTCAGCTCGATTTCTCCCTCGCTCTCTGCTTTTAGCCGCGCTCTCCGCACTTGCCTGTCTTCTCATCCGGCGCTGCATACTCCGGCAGCTTCGGCTGATATTGCCTCCCCCTCCTCTTTGCACTTCCCTATTGAACACCGGGCACGCCGCGTCCTGAAGCGAGCATGGACGCGAGGTCGTTTTCCAACAGTCATCCCTCTTATACACAAAACAATATAAAAAAATAGTTTCTGCTGCGGCCATAAACGCAGCGGACCAGGCCTGTCCCAAATACCCCGTCCGGCCTGCATTTCAGCATGAACACTCGTTCATCAGCCTGTAACAAATGACCATTAAAGTAGACCCGCATGCTGCAAAGGCACATCTTTACTGCTTGCACGCTCGATTTATTTCGATTAACGTACAAACGTCCAAACACTATGATCATTTGTTCAGAAAGAAAAAATGGCTAACGGGGATCGTCAAGACACCGCCTACACCGCCGTCCGGGTAGCGCGTCTGTACTACTTTCAGAACATGACGACCGCCGCCATTGCCGAGGAAATCGGCACCTCGCGCGCCACGGTTTCGCGCCTGCTGTCCTATGCCATGGACCACGGCCTGGTGGAGATCCGGGTACACGATCCGCAGGAACTGTCAGGCAATCTCGAAGCAGCGATCAAGGCGCACTACGGCGTGCGCTCGATCCAGGTGGTCCCGGTGCCGGCCGCTGCCAGCGAGAAAGAGGCGATGGAACGCGTTGCCGCGCATGCCGCCGCCTACGTCAATTCGCTGGTGGTGCCGAAAACCGTGATCGGCCTGGCCTGGGGCAACACGCTGGCGGCGATTGCCGACAACCTCCTGCCCAAGCATGTGCACGACGTCGACGTGGTGCAACTGAACGGTTCGGGCACCGGCGAACACATCGTCAACACGTTCGGCGAATCGCTGGTGGCGCGCTTTGCGCAGAACTACGGCGCACGCGCCCACAGCTTTCCGGTGCCGGCCTTTTTCGACTACGCCGACACCCGCACCGCGCTGTGGCGCGAGAAGAGCATCAAGTCGCTGCGTGCGCTGCAGGACCGCGCCTCGATTCTGCTGTTCAGCATCGGCGCGGCAGAAACCGGCAGCCACGTACACACCGGCGGCTATCTGGACAAGCAGGACGTGCAAGGCATACGCAAAGACGGTGTGGTGGGCGACATTGCCACGGTGTTCTTCCGCAAGGACGGCAGCTGGCACGATGTCGCATTGAATGCCCGCAGCAGCGGCCCCGATCTCGACCTGTTCCAGCGCGCCGCGCACTCGATCTGCGTAGTCTCCGGCAAGGGCAAGATTCCCGGCCTGCAGGCGGCGCTGGTGGGTGGCTTCATCAACGAACTGGTGATCGACGAACCGAGCGCACGGCTGCTGGTGGAACAGCAGAAGACCGCGGCGCCGGCCCTCAACAAAGCAGGCAAACAGACACGATGAACGCGACTACTCCTTACGACCTGCTGATCATCGGCGGCGGCATCAACGGTGCCGGTGTAGCGCGCGACGCCGCCGGCCGCGGCCTGAAGGTAGCGCTGTGCGAACAGAACGACTTCGCCGGCGCCACCTCCTCCGCCAGCACCAAGCTGATCCACGGCGGCTTGCGCTATCTCGAATACTACGAATTCCGTCTGGTGGCAGAAGCGCTGGCCGAGCGCGAACACCTGCTCAATATCGCGCCGCACATCAGCTGGCCGCTGCGTTTCGTCATGCCGCACGTAAAAGGTCTGCGCCCGCGCTGGATGATACGCCTCGGCCTCTGGCTGTACGACCACATCGGCGGTCGCATCAGCCTGCCGTATTCGGCGGCCATCGCACTTGACCGCATGCAGCATCCCAGCGGCCTGCGCACCGACATCACCAAGGGCTTCGCCTATTCCGACGCCTGGGTCGATGATGCCCGGCTGGTGATCCTGAACTTGCTCAGCGCCCAGGAACACGGCGCCGAGATCATGGCGCGCACCCGCCTGGCCGATGCCCGTCGCGCCGGCGCCCACTGGGAGTGCACGCTGCAAGACATGAAGAGCGGCGAGCAACGCCAGGTGCAGGCGCGCGCCATCGTCAATACCGCCGGCCCCTGGGTGGCGCAGATGGATCGCCAGCTCAATGCCGGCGCCGCATCCGGTGGCGGCGAAAGCCGTCACGCCGCGGTGAAGCTGGTGCGCGGCAGCCATATCGTGGTGCCGCGCCTGTTCGACGGCGAGCACGCCTACATCCTGCAGAACAACGACAAACGCATCATCTTCATGATCCCTTACGAAGATGCGTTCACGCTGATCGGCACCACCGACGTGCCGCAAGAGAACATGGAGCATGGCGCGCAGATCAGCGAGGTGGAAGAAAAATATCTGCTGCGTGCAGTGAATGCCTATCTGGAAAAACCGATCAGCGCAGCAGACATCGTCTGGCGCTACGCCGGCGTGCGTCCGCTGTTCGACGATGAGTCGGACAACCCTTCCGCCGTCACCCGCGATTACACGCTGATCCTGCAGGATGCCGGGCAACTGCCCTGCGTCTCGGTCTACGGCGGCAAGATCACCACCTATCGCCGGCTGGCGGAATCCGTCATGGACAAGCTGGAGCCCTGGGTCAAGGAGCGCTCGCGGCGCGCTAGCTGGACCAACAAGGAGAAACTGCCCGGCGGCGGCTTCGACCGCAAGGAGCGCGCACAGGAGCTGGCGCGTCTGCAGCAGAAATATGCGCAGCTCGATGCACATTTCCTCGACAAGCTGTTCGCACGCCATGGCCTGAATGCGCACCTGATTCTGCGCGAAGCGCAAAGCCCGGCGGAGCTGGGCATCGACTTCGGCGGCGGCCTGAGCCAGCGTGAAGTGGAATATCTGGCGCTGGAAGAATGGGCTTGCGAAGCCGATGACGTGCTGTGGCGCAGAACCAAATGCGGTCTGCACATGAGCCCGGAGCAACGCGCCGAGTTCAAACGCTGGTTTCTGCAATTCAGCGACAAGCATTTCTGCAGCAGCCGCATGCGGAGCGCCGGCTGAAGCAAGGGCAGCACGCAACATCAATAGAAAATTACAAAAGCGCAACGAGACGAGACAAGGCAAGACAGGCACACGGGACAAGCCGGCGCGGACACACCCCGCATCAAGACCGGCTCCCTTTTTGAATCTTCCGGATCGTCTTTTCTGATTCGACCGAATCGACCAATCAGGCAATTGGATCGATTCGACTGATTCTTCTGATTATTTTCTGACCATCGAGGGGACCGCGAAAATGGCATCCATTTCGCTTAAAGGCATTACCAAAAACTGGGGTGAGGCCCAGGCCGTCAAAGGCATCAATTTCGACGTCAAATCCGGCGACTTCACCGTCCTGCTCGGCCCTTCCGGCTGCGGTAAGTCGACTACGCTGCGTCTGATCGCCGGCCTCGATACGCCTTCCGGCGGCAGCATTCACATCGGCGAACGCGACGTCACCCACCTGCCGCCGGCGCAGCGCAAGATCGCCATGGTGTTTCAGTCGTATGCGCTGTTCCCGCATCTGAACGTGCGCGACAACATCCTGTTCGGCGTGCGCGTGCGCAAGGAGCCCAGCAAGGATTTCGAATCGCGTCTGAAGCGCGTGGCCGACATTCTCGGGCTCTCGCATCTGCTGGATCGTCGCCCCGGTCAGTTGTCGGGCGGCCAGCAACAGCGCGTGGCGCTGGGCCGCGCCATCATCGCCGATGCGCCGGTGTGCCTGATGGACGAGCCGCTGTCCAATCTCGACGCCCAGCTGCGCCAGGAAATGCGTCGTGAAATCCGCGCGCTGCAGCAGCAACTCAACATGACCATGATCTACGTCACCCACGATCAGACCGAAGCCATGAGCATGGCCGATCAGGTGATTCTGCTGCGCGACGGCAAGATCGAGCAGAACGCGCCGCCGGCCGAGCTGTATGCGCAACCGGCTTCGGTGTTTGCGGCGCGCTTCATCGGTACGCCGCCGATGAACATCCTGCCGCTGGCCGCCGGCGACGCCGGTCAGATCATCGAAGGCAGCAGCGGCCCGGTGATTCTGCCGCGCGCCGATGGCGACGCCTGGCAACTCGGCATTCGTCCCGAGCATGTGCGACTGGCCGAGCGCGGCATTGCCGCCCGCGTCGAGAGCATCGAATACTTCGGCGCCGACACCATCATCGGCGCCCGCATCGGCAATGCGCCTTTGCTGGCGCGCGTGCCGGGACAATTGTCCTTGAAGGTCGGCGACCAGATCCAGCTCGGCTGGGATGAAGCGAACCAGTATTTCTTCGACCGCCAGAGCGGGCTGCGGCGCCATCTGGCGTAAGCAGCGCGCCTGAGCGCGCATCGTTTTCAGCAGCACGATCCGGCAGTAGCAAGCAGGCTGGCGGCAGTCCATGGCGGTGCAGCAAACCAAGCCGGGACTGCGGGCCAGAATCGGTAACCAAGAACAGCAATCTTCAATTGCGGTGCAAGTTTCAACCAATCTCAGGGAGACTCAACATGCGTAGAACCATTTTAAAATCCGTGGCCGCTCTGGCCGTCAGCGCCGCGTTCGGCAGCAATGCCTTCGCCGCCCAGCCGGTCGAGATCAGCTTCTACTATCCGGTCGCCGTCGGCGGCGCGGTGACCAAGACCATCGACACCATGGTGGCCGACTTCGAAAAGAGCAATCCCGACATCAAGGTCAAGGCGATCTACGCCGGCACCTATCAGGAAAGCATCGTCAAGGCGCTGACCGCATTCAAGAGCGGCACGCCGCCGACGCTGGCGGTGCTGCTGTCGACCGACCTGTTCACGCTGATCGATGAAAACGCAATCGTCCCGATCGACACGCTGGCCGGCAGCGCCGACGACAAGAAGTGGATCGACGGTTTCTACAAGGGCTTCATGGAAAACAGCCAGTCCAACGGCAAGACCTGGGGCATTCCCTTCCAACGCTCGACCATCGTCATGTACTGGAACAAGAAGCTGTTCAAGGAAGCCGGTCTCAATCCTGACAAGGCGCCGGGCACCTGGGCGGAAACCGTGGAATACGCCAGGAAGCTGACCAAGAGCGACGCCAACGGCAACGTCGCGCAATGGGGCATCAAGATTCCCTCGACCAGCTTCACCTACTGGATGTTCCAGGGCCTGACCACGCCCAACGACACCATCCTGATGAATTCGGCCGGCACCAAGACCTATTTCGACAAGCCGGGCGCAGTCGAGGCGCTGCAATACTGGGTCGATCTGGCCGCCAAGCACAAGGTGATGCCAAGCGGTTCCATCGAATGGGGCACCACACCGAAGGATTTTCTGGAACAGAAGGCGGCCATGATCTGGACCACCACCGGCAACCTGACCAATATCCGCAGCAACGCCAGCTTCCCGTTCGGCGTGGCGATGCTGCCGGCCAACAAGCATCCGGGCAGCCCGACCGGCGGCGGCAATTTCTACGTGTTCAACAAGACCTCGCCGGAACAGCAGCAAGCGGCGATGAAGTTCATCCGCTTCGCCACCGAACCGGCGCGCGCGGCCCAATGGTCGATCGCCACGGGCTACGTGGCGCCGCGCCAGGATGCCTGGGATACGCCGGAAATGAAGAAATATCTGCAAGACGTGCCGGCCGCCGGTGTGGCGCGCGAGCAGATGAAATACGGCGTGGCGGAATTGTCGACGCATGACAATCAACGCGTGACCAAGGCGCTCAACGACAACCTGCAGGCAGCCTTGTCCGGCACCAAGACGCCGGAAGCCGCACTCAAGGATGCGCAACGCGAGTCGGATCGCATCCTGCGTTCTTACGGTCGTTGATCGGTCTTGTGGCTTGAAGCGATGGCCGGTGCACACCTGCCATCGCTCATGGCTCATGGCTGAGTTCGTTCAGCCGTTTTTGTTTTGCATGGAGCGCGCTCCGTATTGCGCGCGCCTCAGTTCCGGCCCCGTATTCGCCGTCCGACGGCAAAAGGTTTTTTCATGAATCGCACTCACTCTTCTCTGACGCCCTGGCTGCTGCTGATGCCGGCGATGGTGCTGCTGGTCGCCTTCACGCACTATCCGGCGGTAGCGACCATCTGGCACAGTTTTTTTTCCACGCCCAAGGGCGCCAACCCGTCGGTCTTCGTCGGCATGGAAAACTATGCACTGATGGCCGACGACCCGGTGTTCTGGCGCGCCCTGTTCAACAATCTGTGGTTCGCGCTCGGCACCATTCCGGTCTCGATTGCGCTGGCCATCATGATGGCGCTATGGGTCAACGAAAAGCTGTTTGGCCGCAGCCTGCTGCGCCTGGCCTACTTCACGCCGACCGTGCTGCCGATGATCGCGGTGGCCAATATCTGGCTGTTCTTTTACACCCCGCAATACGGTTTGCTGGAGCAAGTGACCAACGCGCTCGGCCTGCCCTCGCACAACTGGCTGGGTAATCCCGATACCGTGCTGGGCGCCATGATGGTGGTGGCGATCTGGAAGGAAGCCGGCTTCTTCATGATCTTCTATCTGGCCGCGCTGCAGCAGATTTCGCCGGTGCTGGCCGAGGCCGCCGGGCTGGAAGGCGCATCGCGCTGGCAGTATTTCTGGAAGGTGCAGTTCCCGCTGCTGATGCCGACCACGCTATTCGTGCTGATCAATGCGCTGATCAATTCCTTCCGCCTGGTCGACCACATCGTGGTGATGACCAAGGGCGGGCCGGACAATGCCAGCTCGCTGCTGCTGTATTACATCTATGAAGTCGGCTTCAGTTTCTGGGATTCGTCCTACGCCGCCGCGCTGACCGTGGTGCTGCTGCTCATGCTGGCCGTCATCGCCTTCGTCAAATTCCGTATTCTCGACCGCAGGACTCACTACCAATGATCTCGCACACCACCAATCCCTTCGGCGAACGAAGCAAGTTTCTCGAAACCAGCGCCGCCTGGGTGCTCGGCATCCTCTGGCTGCTGCCGCTGATCTACGCCTTGTGGACCGCCTTCCACCCGGCCGAATTCGCCACGCGTTTTTCGCTGACGGCGCCGCTGACGCTGCAGAACTTTGCCAATGCCTGGAATGCCGCGCCCTTCCCGCGCTATTTCCTCAATACCTTTTTGCTGGTGAGCATGATTCTGGTGGCGCAGATGGTGCTGGCAACGATGGCGGCGTATGCCTTTGCGCGTTTCGAATTCCGCGGCAGCAACATCATGTTCATGCTGGTGCTGATGCAGCTGATGGTGATGCCCGACATCCTCATCGTGGAGAACTACAACACCATGAATCTGCTGGGTCTGCGCGACACCATTCTGTCGATCGGCCTGCCCTATTTCGCCTCGGCCTTCGGCATCTTCCTGCTGCGCCAGACCTTCAAGACGGTGCCGCGCGAGCTGGATGAAGCCGCCACCGTGGAAGGCGCCAGCGCCATGCAGACGCTGATGCAGGTCTACGTCCCGCTGGCCAAACCCATCTATCTGGCCTTCGGACTGGTGTCGATCAGCACCCACTGGAACAATTTCCTGTGGCCGCTGATCGTGACCAACTCGGTCGAGTCGCGTCCGCTCACGGTCGGCCTGCAAGTGTTTTCATCGACCGATCAGGGGGTCGACTGGTCCATCATCACCTCCGCCACGCTGATGACTTCAGCGCCGCTGCTGCTGGCCTTCCTGCTGTTCCAGCGCCAGTTCGTGCAGTCCTTCATGCGCGCCGGCATCCGCTGAAAGGGAAACATTCATCATGAAACTACTGAGCTGGAATATTCAATGGTCGCGCGGCATCGACGGCAAGGTCGATCCCAGGCGCATCCTGCGCGATGCCCGCAACATGGGCGACTTCGACGTGCTGTGCCTGCAGGAAGTGGGCGCCAATTTTCCGGCGCCCGGTCTGGCCGGCAGCGCCGGTGAAAATCAGTTTGAAGACTTCGCGCGTCTGTTGCCCGACTTCACGCCGGTGCCGGTGGCAGGCGTCGATGTGCTGGGGCCGGACGGCGGCCGCCGCTGCTTCGGCAACATGATTCTGTCGCGCTATCCGGTGCTGCGGGTACTGCGTCATCAATTGCCGTGGCCGTTCGACGCCAGCGTGATCAGCATGCCGCGCACCTTGCTGGAAGTGACCCTCGATACGCCGCTCGGTCCGATCAGGGTGATGAACACGCATCTGGAATATTATTCCGCGCTGCAACGCAAGGCGCAAGTCGAGGCGATCCGCAGCTATCACGAAGAGACCTGTCTGCGCGCCGCGCATGAGCGCGTCAAGGACACGCGCGGCTCGCCGTATCACGCCTTTCCCCACGCGACCAAAACCATTCTGACCGGCGATTTCAACTTCCGTCCGGAAGACGCGATGCATGCGCGATTGCGCGATCCCTTCCGCGCCGCCGACGGTTCCGCGTCGCCGCATGTGCCGCGCCTGCACGATGCCTGGCAGCACCTGCACGGGAACCAAGCCCATCCGATCAATGTCGGTTTATATGACCGCAAACAATGGCCCGAGGCATTTACCTGTGACTTCATCTTCACCAGCGAAGACCTGTTGCCACAGATCAGATCGTTCTCGGTCGACAGCCATACGCGATCCTCCGACCACCAACCACAATTACTGGAGTTGCAACAATGAAGCCCCTGACCCAGATGCCTCGCGCTCAGGTCACCACCGTCTTTACCGACATCGATGACACACTGACGACCGAAGGAAAACTCAGCGCCACCGCCTACGATGCGCTGGAAGCATTGCAGCACGCCGGCTTGCGCGTGATCCCCGTGACCGGCCGCCCGGCCGGCTGGTGCGACCAGATCGCGCGGCTGTGGCCGGTGGACGGCATCATCGGCGAGAACGGTGCGCTGTACATGTGGCACGACCATGCGTCCAACAAATTGCGCACCCGCCATCTGCTGGATGAAGCGCGCCGCGCCGACAATCGCGCGCGCCTGATTGAAGTACGTGAGCAGATTCTGCGCGAGGTGCCCGGCTGCGCCGTGGCCTCCGATCAGTTCTGCCGCCAGTACGATCTGGCCATCGACTTTTGCGAGGACGTGGCGCCGCTCGCCAGGGACGAGATCGACCGCATCGTGAAAATCATGGAAAATGCGGGGATGACAGCAAAAATCAGTTCCATCCACGTCAACGGCTGGTTTGGCGACTACGACAAACTCAGCATGGCGCGCCTCATGATGCAGGAGCGCTACGGCGTTGATCTCAGCGATGACGACGAAATCAATCGTTGCGTGTTTGCGGGCGACTCGCCCAACGATGCGCCGATGTTCGCCTACTTCCCCTTGTCGGTCGGCGTCGCCAACGTCATGGAGTTCGCCGACCGGCTGACGCATGCGCCCCACTTCATCACCGCTCAGCCCTGCGGCGCCGGTTTCGCCGAGCTGACCCAACATTTGCTGGCGCGCCAATGATCACACTGCTGCATCTGATGTCGGCGCTGGCATTGCTGGTGTGGGGCACGCATATTGTCCGCACCGATGTGCTGCGCGTGTACGGCGCGCAGCTGCGCCGTATTCTGAGCACCAGCATCACCCGCCGCAGCATGGCGTTCACCGCCGGCGTCGGCGTCACCAGCCTGGTACAAAGCAGCAACGCCACCGCCGTGATCGTCTGCTCGTTCGTCGCACAGGGATTGGTCGGACTAACGCCCGCGCTGGCCATCATGCTGGGCGCCGATGTCGGCACCGCGCTGATGACCGGCGTTCTGAGTTTCGATCTTTCATGGCTGTCGCCGCTGCTGATTTTCTCCGGCGTGGTGGTGTATCTGTCGCGCCGTCATACCTCCATCGGACGTCTGGCGCGCGCCGTGATCGGCCTCGGTCTGATCCTTCTGGCGCTGGAAATGATCAGCGCCGCAACACGGCCGATGATGGCGGCAGCCGGCATCAAGGTGCTGTTCTCCTCGCTGACCGGCGACATCATGCTCGATGCCCTGATCGGCGCGCTGTTCGCGATGCTGACCTATTCCAGTCTGGCCGCGGTGCTGCTGGCGGCGACGCTGGCCACCTCCGGCGTGATTTCGCTCAAGGTGGCTTTATGCCTGGTGATCGGCGCCAATCTCGGCAGCGGCATCATGGCGCTGATCAGCGCCGCCAGCCAGAATGTGGCGGGCCGCCGCGTAGCGCTGGGCAGCATGCTGTTCCGCCTGAGCGGCGCCGTCATCGCGCTGCCGCTGATCAATTTCCTCGAAGTCTGGATTGCCTATCTGACCACCGACCTGCGCTTCGGCGTGGTGGCCTTCCACGTGATTTACAACACCGTGCGCTGCTCGCTGCTGCTGATGCTGGTGGAGCCGATGTCGCGCCTGTGCGTGCGCCTGCTGCCGGATCGAGAGCTGGACGACGACGGTGTGCATGCGCGCCACCTCGACCCGGCCGCCATCGATACGCCGACGCTGGCGCTGGCGAATGCCTCGCGCGAAGTGCTGCGCATCGGGGACATCATCGAAAAAATGCTCAACAGCCTTTTGCTGGTGATTCGTGAAAACGATACCATCCGCGCCACCCAGATCCGCAAGCTGGATGACGACGTCGACAAGCTGTACACCGAGCTGAAAATGTACCTGGCGCGCGTCTCGCGCGAAGAGCTCAACGCCAAGGAAGTGCGGCGCTGGACCGACATCATCACGCTGACCATCAATCTGGAACAGGCCGGCGACATCATCGTGCGCATCGTCAAGGGCGTGGAAAGCAAGAAGATTGCGCCGCAGCGCACCTTTTCGGCGGCCGGCATGCAGGAAGTCTGCGAGATGCACGCGCGCCTGGTGACCAGCCTGCAGCTGGGCTTGTCGGTATTTCTGGAAGGCGATCTGCGCAGCGCGCAAAAATTGCTCGCGGAGAAGGAATCCTTCCGCGATCTGGAGCGTGCCTACGCCAAGACTCACCTGGTGCGTCTGGCCGGCCAGACCCAGCAAAGCATAGAAACCAGCTCGCTGCATCTGGACCTGATCAGCGACATGAAGCGCATGCATTCGCTGTTCTGCTCGACCGCCTATTCGGTGCTGGACGAAGCCGGCATGCTGCGCAGAAGCCGCATGGATCCCGGCAGCAGCGCCGCCGAAGTCATGCTCGATGAGCGCAGCGGCGACTATTCGCACCCACCTTGAATTGCCCTGTTTTTTGAAGGAAGCCTTGCGCCAACGCAGGGCGGGATGAGACCGCAATTGCCAGCCGCTTACTTAAGGCAAAGCCCCGATCAATGTCCCGAAATTTCGGAAATCGAGGTTCTTGCGACCTGTGTGCTGTTCAGGTCGAAATGCACGTTGAACAGACGTTGCTCGTGGACGTCGATATATTTCCAGTCCCAGACTTCTTCATTCTTGCGCGCGAACTGCATCACGCTGCGCGGCCGGCCCAGCAGACGCCGCACTTCGGCCTGACTCATGCCCGGCAACACTTTTGAAAAGTTGTCGCTCGTCAACACCTGGCGGTAATCGATCAGCGTACCCAGCGGGTTGATGGCGAACATCCAGGTGCGCACGCCCTCCGGCCCTTTCGGGTACTCCAGCGTGTGGGCGCCGTGGCCATCGTCCCAGACGGTATCGGGCTCGCCCATGATCTTGCGCACCTCGGCTTCGCTCGAAACACCCTTCTGCAACTGGTCCAAACCGAACTCCTCTATGGGGTTGCCGTTGCGGTCGCAACCGAACATTGTCACAGCGGCAAGCACAGCGCCGGCTGCCGAAAGCGTTTTTCGAATAAGGTCAGGGAGCTGTATATTCATGGCGGCTTGATTATCACCGATAAAGACAAGGTAAAATAAGGTCCGTTTCAATCCAGGCCTGAAAATATCATGTTCGCCAAGAAGATCACCTACGTATCCGAGATCACTCAGTTCATCGCCGAACTGAAGCAAAAGAATCCTTCGCTGGAAGAACAGCAACGCGCCGGCCGCGCCCTGCTGTGGGACAAGGCTCCGATCGATCTGGACAAGAGCGCCCGCGACAAGGACTCACGCGTGGCGCAACAGCCCTACGTTTATCAGAACCACTAAGACCTCCCAGGCATGACCGCACACGCCGGACATTCTTCCGACGCCTCCAGCATTTCCCCTGACGGACATCCGGACACCACGCCGGATGTCATCGATGGCGTCGCGCTCGCCAAGCTGTATGGCGAGCCGCTGTTCCAGATGCCCACCGATCTGTACATCCCGCCGGATGCGCTGGAAGTCTTCCTCGAAGCCTTCCAGGGTCCGCTGGATCTGCTGCTCTATCTGATCCGCAAACAGAACTTCAACATTCTCGACATCCCGATGGCGCAGGTCACCCTGCAGTATCTGGAATACGTGGAACAGATCCGCAAGCAGAATCTGGAACTGGCGGCGGAATATCTGCTGATGGCCGCGATGCTCATCGAGATCAAGTCGCGCATGCTGCTGCCGGCCAAGAAGGTCGACGCCGGCGAAGAGGCGGAAGATCCGCGCGCCGAGCTGGTGCGCCGCCTGCTGGAATACGAACAGATCAAACTGGCCGCGCAGGAACTGGATGCGCTGCCGCAGGTCGGCCGCGACTATGTGCGCACCCAGATCTATGTCGAACAGACCGTCGTCACGCGCTGGCCGGACGTCGACATGGACGACCTCAAATCGGCCTGGGCCGACGTGCTCAAGCGCGCCAAACTCACCGCGCACCACCACATCAGCCGCGAAGAACTCTCCGTGCGCGAGCACATGACCGGCATTCTGCGTCGTCTGCAATCGGCGCGCTTTGTCGAGTTTTCCGACCTGTTCGATCCCATGCGCGGCGTACCCGTGGTCGTGGTCAACTTCATCGCCCTGCTCGAACTGGCGAAAGAAACCCTGATCGAAATCACCCAGGCCGAGGCCTTCGCGCCCATCTATGTCAGACTTTCCTACTCGCCGAGCTGAGCGAGCGCCTGTCGGCATATCAGCCTGTTGCAGCCTGCCGAGCACGGCGACTGATACAGCCTGACCATCACCTATCCGAATACTCAAGAGACAGCAGAGACTCGCATGAAAATCATTTCCTCCATTGAAGAACTCCGCGACCATCTGCGCGGCCAGCTGCGCACCGCCTTCGTCGCCACCATGGGCAATCTGCACGAAGGCCATCTGTCGCTGATGCGCCTGGCGCGCACCCACGGCGATCCGGTGGTGGCTTCGATCTTCGTCAATCGCCTGCAATTCGGCCCCAACGAAGACTTCGACAAGTACCCGCGCACCTTCCAGAACGACGTCGAAAAACTGGAAAAGGAAGGCGTCTACGTGCTCTTCGCGCCGACTGAAAAAGACATGTATCCGGAACCCCAGGAATACCGCGTGCAACCGCCGGACGGCCTCGGCAACATCCTCGAAGGCGAATTCCGCCCGGGCTTCTTCACCGGTGTCTCGACCGTGGTGATGAAGCTGTTTTCCTGTGTGCAGCCGCGTGTGGCGGTGTTCGGCAAGAAGGATTATCAGCAGCTGATGATCGTGCGCAACATGGCGCGGCAGTTCGCGCTGCCGACCGAAATCATCGGCGCCGAAACCTTCCGCGCCGATGATGGCCTGGCGCTGTCCTCGCGCAATGGCTATCTGTCCAGCGACGAACGTGAAGAAGCACCGGCGCTGTACCGCGCATTGAATCAGGTCGCCGATGAAGTACGCGGTGGTCGCCTCAACACCTCCGACATCGAAAAAGCGGCGATGGACGTGCTGGCGCAGCGCGGCTGGCAACCGGATTACATTTCCATCCGCAAGCGCATCGACCTGCAGCCGCCTTCGGCCGGGGACATGGCGCAAGGCGAAAAGCTGGTGGTGGTGGCCGCCGCCAGGCTGGGCAAGACCCGCCTGATCGACAATCTGGAAATCTGATGCCGACGCCGGCCTTGCTCCGGCTTCAGTCCGCATCCGGCGGGCTGCGCACATCAGTTCAGCCGACTCTCCGCTGCTTGTTCAAGGCTTATTGGCGCAGGTCGCGCAGGTTGGCGCTGACACTGCTCTGTCTGACGAGCATGCTGGCAATGCCAGGTGCATGGGCTGAGACCGCGCCCATCGTGGTCACGGATGACCAGGGCAATGAAATCCGCTTGCCGCAAGCCGCGCAACGCATCGTCAGTCTCTCGCCGCACACCACCGAAATGCTGTTCGCGGCAGGCGCCGGTGCGCGTCTGGTCGGCGTCAGCAATTACAGCGACTATCCGGCCGCCGCCAGACAGATCGCCTCGGTCGGCAGCATCAATGCGCTCGACCTGGAAAAAATCCTCACCTTGAAACCCGACCTGGTGGTGGCCTGGCACAGCGGCAACAAGGCCAGCCAGGTGGCGCGCCTGCGCCAGTTCGGCATCCCGGTCTTTGAAAGCCAGCCACAGGATTTCGAGACCATCGCCAGCTCGCTGGAGCGCCTCGGCCGGCTGAGCGGCACGCAGGCGGAAGGTGCAACAGCCGCTGCCGGATTCCGCCGCCGCTGGCAAGGCCTGCGTCAGAAATACGCGGAGCGGCGCCCGGTCAGCGTGTTCTATCAGATCTGGAGCCAGCCGCTGATGACGCTCAACGGCCGGCACATGGTGTCCTCGGTCCTGCGCCTGTGCGGCGGCAGCAACATCTTCGCCGAGCTGCCGCAACTGGCGCCCACCATCAGTGTGGAAGCGGTGCTGGCGGCCGATCCCGAAGTCATCCTCACGCCCAGCGACGCCAAGGATCAGCCACTGGAACGCTGGCGCCAATACGGCCGCCTGCAAGCGGTTACCAAACAGCATCTCTATGTCGTGAATGCCGACTGGCTAAACCGCGCCGGGCCACGCATTCTGGATGCCACCGAGCAGGTTTGCGGTCTGCTGGAGAAGGTGCGCTAGGTCGGATTGCCCTGCAATCAGCGAGCGAGATAGACGGCTCCCTGCACCGTCTCCACGCGCTCAAACCCGCTACCGAAAACGCGCTCCAGATTGGCGACATTAAGCACATCCGCAACCCGGCCCTGCCAGCACTCGCCCTCGCCCAGCAGCAGCGCATGCGTGGCGAAACGCGCTGCGAGGTTGATGTCGTGACAACTGGCGATCAGCGCCTTGCCTTGCTGTTCGGCCAGCGTGCGCAGGAAGCGCATCATCGTCATCTGCGCCGGGATGTCCTGATGCGAGGTCGGCTCATCCAGCAACAATAGCTCCGGCGCTTGCGTGAGCAAAGTCGCCAGAGCGACGCGCTGGCGCTCGCCGCCGGACAAGTGCAGCACGTCGCGTTGCGCGTGCTGCTGCATGTTGAGCGCGGCCAGGGCGGCCAGCGCGACGCGGCGATCCTGCTCGTTGTTGCCCCAGGACGAACTGTCGCGCCAGGGAAATCGGCCGGCCAGCACGGTGTCGATAACCGAACTGGAAAAAGTATCGATCTGATGCTGTTGCAAGAGGCCACGCACACGCGCCAACTCGTGCGGCGTGATGGCGTCCAGCGCCTTGCCATGCAAATGAATGCGGCCGCCGGCAGGCTGAGCCAGGCCGGCCACCACATTCAGCAGACTGGTCTTGCCGGCGCCGTTGCGGCCGAGCACGCACCAGAACTGGCCGGCACTGACCTCCCAGTTCAAGGCCTCGATCAAGGGGCGCTGTGCGTGCTGAATGCGTAATTGCCCGGTGCGCAAAAGTGCAGTCTGGTGAAACTTGCTGGCGGAATTTATAACGGTGTTCATGCGCGGCTCCTCGCCAGCAGCCACAAAAACAACGGCACGCCCACCAGCGCGGTGATGACGCCCACCGGCAACTGCGTGGGCGCAACCACGGTGCGCGCGAGCAAATCGGCCAGCGTCAATGCGGCGCCGCCGCCCAGCACCGCAGCCGGCAGCAACAAGCGCTGATCATTGCCGACCAACAGCCGCAAAGCATGCGGTACCACCAGACCGACGAAGCCGATGGTGCCGGCCATGGCGACTGCGGCAGCGGTCGCCAGCGAGGCAATACACAGGCTCATCACGCGCAGGCGCAGGACCGGCACGCCGAGCAACTGGGCGAAACTCTCGCCGCGCGCCAGCAAATTCAGTTGCGCCGCATGCAGCACCGCCCAGACCAGCGCCAGCAGCAGCACGACGGCGGCAATCGGCAGCAGGCGCGCATCGTCCAGATCGCCGATCAGCCAGAACACCATGCCGCGTAGCTGACTGTCCGGCGCAATCGACAGCGCCAGCGAAATCAGGGCGCCGAAGCCGGCCGCCAGCATGACGCCGGTCAGCAGCAGGCGCTGGCTGCTCAGCAAAGGGGAAAGCGCCAGATGCCGCAAGGATTGACGCACCAGCCCGAACAGCAACAGCACCGCCAGCGCCGCGCCGATTGCGGCGCCGACGGCGGCAATGCCATTGCTGGAAATGCCCAAGCGCGCTGCCGCCAGCAAGGCCAGCAAAGCGCCTGCGGCGGAACCGCCCGACAAACCCAATACATAAGGATCGGCCAGCGGATTGCGCAGCAGCACCTGCATCAGCGCACCGGCCAGCGCCAACAGCGCGCCGACGGTGAATGCAGTCAAGGCGCGCGGTACGCGCAGGGACAGCAGCAAGCCGATCGAATCGGCTGACGACGACGGCCGCAGACATCCGGTGCTGCCGCATAGCGCGGCGGCACTCAAGGCCAGCAAAGCCAGCAACAGCAGCAGAGACAGCAGCCATATCATGCGTCGCATCGTGGGCCGATCATGGTGAAGGGGAGGATGAATGGCTGAAAGTCGGATGCTCGCCGACGCGGCGTGCGTGTGGAGACAATCAGGAGTCATCGCGGGCGCTGAATTTTACCGTGTGCCCGCTTTACGGATAAATGCTGGCGCGGCATGCGAAGGCCTGAGAATAACTGCTGCGGGCTCTCAGATAAGAAAAGTCTCGTGCCTGTCTTCCCGTCAATGGGCATGCTTCTTGCAAATGACTTCTTTGCAATAACTTGCCATTTCGACAGTGGTATCCGGGATGGTTTGCCAGCGCCGCGGCTGTCGATCGCAAAATGGCCGCCGGCATCAAAACGGCGCCATTGTATGCAACTGCCCAGACAGGAGCAACTGGACGGGCAATTGCCGATGGCAAAATGAAGTGCCATACAGTAATATTGCCCGCTACAAATATTCGAATACATTTGAGGGGTCGATTGCCGGGTAAATCGGAACAAATGGGGAAATTCAATCGCTTTTTACCCGATAGGGGCTTCTGGTCGCGGCTTATACTCCTCGCAACAGGATCGGTCCGCCCTTTTTTTGCTTCCCCGGGATGCGGCAACGCGCCATCGGGCAAGGTCGTTCCCAAATGTGCTTCAGACTTGGGAAGATTCTGCCGTTATGCATGTAATCAGTGAGTTCAGCCAGAAAGGAACTACCGCCCCAGCCGCCTCATAAGCCCATGCATTCCAAGTGACGACGACCATTTCCGCCGCCGGCGCGAACATATATAACGCATCCACCCGTAGGGAGAAACAGAGATCATGAGCGACGATCTAGATTTAGAGGCCTTGTTCGACGAAATTTCCGCCAAGAGCATTCCGGCGGCCACTGCTGACGGTGCAGCTGCTGCAACTCCCGCTGCAGCAGCCCCTGCTGCCGGCGATGATGAAGATCTGACTGCAAAACCGATGTACGAACGCCTGGGCGGCATCGTGCGTCTGCTGCACGATTCGATGCGCGAACTGGGTTACGATCGCTCGCTGACCGACGTCGCGCTGCAGATCGGCGACGCCCAGGGGCGCCTGGAGCACATCGCCACGCTGACCGAACAAGCGGCCAACAAGGTGCTCAATGCCTTGGATTCTGGCATGCCGGCGCAGGATAAGCTGTCGGCCCATGCCAAGGACATCAACGATCGCTGGGCCCGCCTGTATGCCGGCCAGATGAACATCGACGAATTCAAGAGCCTGGCCGGCGATTCGCAAAAACTCTCTGTAGCCGTACTGGAATCGACCGAAGTCGAAAAAGCCCGCATGCTTGAAATCATGATGGCGCAGGACTTCCAGGACATCACCGGCCAACTGATCAAGAAAATCGTCGCCATCACCAATATTGCTGAGCGCGAGCTGGCCCAGTTGCTGCGCGACAACGCGCCGCCTGAAGTCAAGGCGCTGATGGAAGAGAAGGCCGAAAAACCGGTTGAACTGATGAACGGCCCATCCGCGCCTGGCGCGGCAATGGCTCAAAACGATGTGGATGACTTACTCGACAGCCTGGGGTTCTAATGGATGACGAAATGCTCAAGGATTTTGTCGTTGAGGCGTTGGATCTGGCGACCAACGTTGAAGAGCATCTGCTGACGCTTGAACGACATCCCGACGATCTGGAAATTCTGAATGCGGTTTTTCGCGCATTCCACACCATCAAGGGCGGCGCCGGTTTCGTGAACCTGCCGGCCATGGTTTCAGCCTGCCACCTGACTGAGAACCTGTTCGATGCACTGCGCACCGGCAAGGCTCAGGTCACGCCGCTGGCCATTGAAGCGGCGCTGCAAGCCAGCGGTTTCGTGGCTGACCAGCTGACCGAATTGTCCAACGGCGCCGATCCGGCCAGCCTGGCCTCGATGCCGGCCGACCTGAAAGACATCCTGACCCAGGCCATCGAAGGCAAGGCTGAAGAGGCTGCACCCGCTGCTGCTGCTCCTGCTCCTGCGCCGGTTGCCGCGGCTCCCGTCGCCGCACCGGTAGCATCGGCTACGGCGGCGGTTGCCGGCAATGGCCCTGCCAATAACGCCAGCGTCATGAAAGACGGTCAACTGGATTGGGATGCCTTGTATCAGGCTGTGACGCAAACCGGCAGCACCGACAGCGCGGTCGCGAATGTGATCGCCGCCGCCGAAGCCGCCGCCGCCGAACCGGCTGCAGCATCGGCTTCAGGTCATCCGAAATCCTTGCCGTCCGCCGATCCCAAACCTGCTGCAGCTGCAGCCCCCGCGGCGGCGCCTCCAGCACCCGCCCGCCGCGCCAGCGATAACGCACCCGGCAAGGAAGAAAGCATCCGGATTGATGCCGGTAAACTGGACGCCCTGCTGGAAGTGGCCGGCGAATCGGTGCAGGCCGCCAATCAGGCTGCCGTGCTGCTGGAAAAACTGCAGCAGTTCAAGTTCGAAGGCACAGCCGCCGCGCTGATGTCGACGCTGGCCGAAACGCTGGGCCGCGCCTCGCGCTACTCCAGCGAATTGCAGCGCGCGACCTTGTCGACCCGCATGCAGCCGGTCGGTCGTCTGTTCCAGAAATTCCCGCGACTGGTGCGCGAACTGGCCAAGGATCTTGGCAAGGACGTGGATCTGGCGATCTCAGGCGCCGAAACCGAAGTTGACCGCGTGGTGGTGGACAGCCTCTACGATCCGCTGGTGCACATGCTGCGCAACTCGCTGGATCACGGCATCGAAACCGATCGCATCAGCGCCGGCAAGTCGAATAAGGCGACCATCTCGCTCAAGGCATGGCAGGAAGCCAGCAGCGTCATGATCGAAGTGTTCGACGACGGCAAGGGCATGGATCCTGAAATGTTGCGCAGCAAGGCACTGGCCAAGGGTCTGATCGGCGAGCATCAGGCGCTGACCGCAGATGAGTCGCTGCAACTGGTGTTCCTGCCCGGCTTCTCGACCAAGGAAGTGGCTTCCAGCGTGTCCGGCCGCGGCGTCGGCATGGACGTGGTGAAGACTGCGGTGGAAAAGCATCGCGGCACCATCCGCATCGATTCCACACTGGGCGTCGGTACCCGTTTCTCTATCCGTCTGCCGATCGAACTGTCGATCATCCCGACCATGCTGGTGCGTTGCGCCGGCGCAGCGCTGGCGCTGCCGATGGCGGTGGTCGAGCGTGTGGTCGAGCTGCCGGACAACTTCGACGAAGTCGGCGGCGCCCCGGTGCTGCGCGACCAGGGTCGTCCGTTGCCGGTGCATTCGCTGGCCGGCGTGCTTGGCTACGAGCCGGGCAATGAACGCGTCGGCATCGTGATGGCGGTTCCGCATCCTTATATTCTGGGTGTGGAAGCGGTGGAAGGCACTGCCGACCTGGTGATCAAGCCGCTCACGGCCATCCATACCAACGGCATCACCGGCACCGCCCGTTCCGCAGAAGGCGAACTGGTGCTGGTGGTCGGCCTGTCATTCCTGCTGGACGGCTGCCGTGCAACCAACCGGGCGGCGGCGGTGGCGCAGGTCTGAACGAAATGCGCTCAGGCGCAATCGTCGGATCCGGCCAGCGCGCTCGCGCCCCCATGAACATCCCGCAATGGCTCAGGCGTTGCGGGATGTTTTTTTATATCGCCCACCAACAGACCTCGCTGCTGCGCGGCGCAGGCTTATGTCTGCTGGCGCTGAGCGCACACGATCTCCACGCGCAAACACAGTCCGAAACGCTGCGCCACATGCGCGAAACGCGCACCATCGTGCTGGCGTATCGCGAAGGCCTGTTGCCGATTTCCGGCATGGATGCCAACCGCCAGACCACCGGTTATGCCCTGGAGCTTTGCCTCAGAATTGCCGAAGCCACGCGTCTGCAACTGAAGCTGCCGCAACTCAAAGTGGAGTATCTCGCGGTAGACGGCAACAATCGCTTCACCGCACTGACCGAACGCCGGGCCGACATCGAATGCGGCAACACGACCAATAGTGCACAGCGCCGCGAAAAATATGCGTTCAGCCAGCCCCATCTGTTCGCATCGACGCGCATGCTGGTGCGCGCCGACAGCGGCATCCGCAACTGGCCCGATTTGCTGAACAGACGCGTGGCCGTGCTCAAAGGCGGCACGGCCGTGCCGCAGGTGCGCAGGCGCAGCGAACTGCGCGCGCTCAATATCACGCTGGCGGAGGTGAACTTGCTGAGCGAAGCCATCGCCATGCTGCAGGATGGCCGTGTCGATGCTGTGGTTGCCAGCGATGTATCGCTGCTGGGCCGGCGCGCAGAAATGCCGCGGCCGGAAACCTATATCGTGACCGGCGAAGCGCTGTCGGTGGAGCAATACGGTCTGATGATGCGCAAGGAAGATGTGGACTTCAAGCAGATCGTCAATCGCGAACTGGTGCGTCTGTTCGACAGCGGCGAGATCTATCGCATCTACGACCGCTGGTTCATGCAGCCGATAGACGCGCGGCATGCATCGCTGAATCTGCCGATGAGCCCGCTGCTCAAGCAGGCGATACGTTTTCCGAGCGACAAGGCGCTGGACTGAGACGGATGCCCGCTTCAGCCAGCCGACTTCCGATCGGGGTCTGATGGAGATGCAGGATCAGTTGCCGGCGGATGCGCATATTTAGTATGCGCGGCATAGCGTTCCGACAGCGCCTCATACAAAGGCGGCGCAAAGAAGCGCGACACGCGGCTCGCCAGCAAGGCGGTCGCCATCAAGGAGATTACCAGCGCGTGACCGTTGATCATTTCCATCACGATCACGAAAGCGGTAATCGGCGACTGCGTCACGGCCGCCAGATAACCGACCATCGCCAGCGCAATCAGCAGCGGCAGCGAGATGTCGCCGAACAGCATGTGCAGCACATTGCCGAAGCCAGCGCCGATCGACAAGGACGGCGCGAAAATCCCGCCCGGTATCCCCGGCAGATAAGAACCGATCATGGATGCCAGCTTGGCCAGCGGATACAGCGCCGACAGGTGCTCCTGTCCGGTCAGCAAACCCTTGGCTTCGACATAGCCGCTACCGAAAGTGGCGCCGCCGGCGATGACGCCGATCACCGCTACGATCAGGCCGCACAGCGCGCCGAAGAGCACCGGACGTTCAGCCCGCAAGCTGCGCAGCGGCGCCGGAATCCAGCGCTGCGTATTGAGCAGCAGCCAGCAAAAGATGCCGCCGGCCACACCCATCAGGATGCCGCAGGTCAGTACCGCGATCACCATTTCGCGCATGGTGTCGGGGCCGGCGGTGATGGCGCCGAAATAGGTGTAATTGCCGTTGAGGCCGAGTGCGACCACGCCGGCGAAGATGATGGTGGTGATGACGATGCCGCTGGCGCGCTGCTCGAAACTGCGCGACAGCTCTTCAATCGCAAACACGATGCCGGCCAGCGGCGTATTGAAGGCCGCCGACAGGCCGGCGGCGGCGCCGGCCAGGATCAGGCGTTTTTCAAGGATGGCGCTGGGGCGAGGGTAAAAGCGCCGCATGTTGTACATCAGGGCGGCGCCGACCTGCACCGTCGGGCCTTCGCGGCCGATGGTGAAACCGCCCAGAATGCCGAGGAAGGAAACGCCGATCTTGCCGGCCACGATGCGCAGCGACAGCAACTTCGGGCCCAGCGTCGAACTGCGTTCGCCCTGCTCGCCCAATGTCGCGATGACTTGCGGAATCCCGCTGCCCTCGGCGCCGGGGAAATACTTGCGGGTCAGCCATACGCACAGCGCGCTCATGGCCGGCGTCACGATCAGCGGCAGCCAGGAATGACGGTGTTCCATTTTCTGGAACAGCTCGAAGCCGAGATCGATCAGGCGTGCGTACATGACGGCGATCAGCCCCGTGATCACGGCGCCGGTCCACAAAATACCGTATTGCAACCAGAAACGGCGCGCATGGCGCAGGGTTTTGCCATGCAGGCCGAACAGCAGGTTCTTCATCAGTGCATCTTCCTTAACGCCTCCCGGGCCTGCCCGGGAGGATTCTCTACATTTACTGTGACTACAGTTCGTACATATCCTTCTCGCCTTCCATCACCTGCCCGATCAGCTTGCGGTTGAGGGTCGGCGCCAGCAATTCGATGAAGGTGTAAACATAACTGCGCAGATAGGCGCCCTGCTTGAGCGCCACACGCGAGACATTGGTGCCGAACAGATGGCCGGCGGTCAGCATGCGCAGATTGCGGTCGCGCTCGGCGTCGAAGGCCATGCCGGCGATGATGCCGACGCCCATGCCGAGTTCGACATAGGTCTTGATGACGTCGGCATCGATGGCTTCCAGCACGATGTCCGGTTTCAGGCCGCGCAGCGAAAAGGCATGATCGATCTTGCTGCGGCCGCTGAAAGCGGCATCATAAGTGATCAGCGGAAAGCTGGCGATTTCTTCCAGCGTCAGGGTTTTGGCGCTGAGCAAGGGATGATCAGCCGGCACCACCACCACGTGTTCCCACTGGTAACACGGCAAGGAAACCAGGCCTTCGCCCGAGGCCAGCGCTTCGGTGGCGATGGCGATATCGGCCTGGTCGTTGCGCACCATTTCGGTAATCTGCTTGGGATTGCCTTGCAGCAAGGACAAATGCACCTTGGGATATTTCTGGGTAAAAGCCTGCACCACTTTGGGTAGCGAGTAGCGCGCCTGGGTATGGGTGGTGGCGATGGTGAAGCTGCCGCTATCGTGCGCGGCGAATTCCTTGCCGATGCGCTTGAGGCCGTCGACCTCCTGCATGATCAGTTCGACCGACTTCAATACCGCGCGACCGGGTTCGGTCAGGCCGCGAATGCGCTTGCCATGACGTGTGAAAATGTCGACGCCCAGTTCTTCTTCCAGTTCGATAATCGCCTTGGAGACGCCCGGCTGCGACGTATACAGCGCCTTGGCGGCTTCGGTCAGATTGAAATTCTGACGTACCGCTTCACGCACGAAACGGAATTGATGGAGATTCATGAAAGTCTTTCGGTAGCCGATTGCTCAGCAGCATGGCTCAGCAATCTCATTTGCATATGCCATAGGCGCATATAAGCAAATAAATACTATGTAGTTTGGTTTGAAACATTAGTTTATTACGATTCAACGTCTTATGGGCGAGGTGTTATGACTGTTTCTTATGTAGTGAGCGGATTTGCTGTCGGATTACTGGTCGGATTGACCGGGGTCGGCGGCGGCTCGCTCATGACGCCCTTGCTGACGCTGCTGTTCGGCATCCACCCCAGCGTCGCGGTCGGCACCGATCTGGCGTTTGCGGCAGCCACCAAGACTGCCGGCACCTTCGCCCACCGTTTCAAGGGCACCGTACGCTGGGATATCGTGCGCGCGCTGTCTTACGGCGCCTTGCCGGCAGCCCTGATTACCACTTTGTCGCTCAAGCATTTCGGCGCGATCAGCGACGAGATCAGCGGCATCATCCGTTATTCGATTGCCATCTCGGTGTTCCTCACCGTGATTGCATTGCTGTTTAAAGCTAAACTTCAGGCTTGGCTGAATGCCCACCCGGAACGGCAACTGCAAGGCGCGCAACTGCGCAATGCAACCATTCTGGCCGGTGCAGTGCTCGGCACGCTGGTGACGATCTCTTCGATCGGCGCCGGCGCAGTCGGCGCAACCTTGCTGGTGCTGCTCTACCCCCGTCTTTCACCGGCTGAAATCGCCGGCACCGACATCGCCTACGCGGTGCCGCTGACGGCAATTGCCGCACTCGGCCACTGGTGGCTGGGATCGATCAACTGGGAGCTGCTGGCAATGCTGCTGCTGGGTTCACTGCCGGGTATCACCATCGGTTCGCTCGCAGCGCGGGCGGTACCGGAGAAATTCTTGCGTGGCCTGCTGGCAATTACGCTGACGAGCGTTGCCGTGAAACTGATTTGGTAGGCTGATTTTTCATCAATAGTGAGTCAGGCGTCAGCCCGCAACACAAGACTCCGCTAAGACGTTACAGGGACCTAAAGATGTACCGCTATGACCAATACGATCATCAGATCGTCAAAGAGCGCGTTGCCCAATACCGTGATCAGGTGCGCCGCCGCCTGTCCGACGAACTGATCGAAGAAGAATTCCGCATCCTGCGTCTGCAAAACGGTCTGTACCTGCAACGCCATGCCTACATGCTGCGCATCGCCGTGCCTTACGGTCTGCTGGCATCGAATCAGTTGCGCAAGTTCGCCGAGATCGCGGTCAAGTACGATCGCGGCTATGGTCACTTCACGACGCGCCAGAACATTCAGTTCAACTGGATCAAGCTGGAAGAATCGCCGGACATCCTGGCCGAACTGGCCAGCGTCGAAATGCATGCGATCCAGACTTCCGGCAACTGCATCCGCAACACCACTTCGGACGAACTGGCCGGCGTCGCCGCCGATGAAATCGTCGATCCGCGTCCTTACGCCGAACTGATCCGCGAGTGGAGCACCTTCCACCCCGAGTTCGCCTATCTGCCGCGCAAGTTCAAGATCGCCATCAGCGGTTCCGAGCAGGATCGTGCCGCCACTGCGGTGCACGACATCGGTCTGCACGTGATCCGCAACGAAGCCGGCGAAGTCGGCTTCCGCGTGATGGTGGGCGGCGGCATGGGCCGCACCCCGATTCTGGGCAGCCAGATCCGCGACTTCCTGCCATGGCAGCACGCCATGTCGTATCTGGAAGCGATTCTGCGCGTGTACAACCAGTACGGCCGTCGCGACAACATCTACAAGGCGCGCATCAAGATTCTGGTCAAGGCCATCGGCCCTGAAGAATTCGGCCGTCAGGTCGAGGAAGAATGGGCCCACATCAAGGACGGCCCGTCGACGCTGACCGAAGAAGAACTGCAACGCGTGGCGCAATACTTCACCGCGCCGGCTTACGAAACGCTGCCGGCCGGCGATGCCGAGTTCGAACGCCTGAAGGCAGAGGACAAGGGCTTCTCCAACTGGCTGCTGCGCAACGTCAAGCCGCACAAGGTGCCGGGTTACGCTGCAGTGGTGCTGTCGCTGAAGAAGACCGGCGTGCCGCCGGGCGATATCACTGCCGAACAAATGACGTTCGTGGCCGATCTCTCGGACCGTTACAGCTTCGGCGAACTGCGCGTGACGCACGAGCAGAATCTGGTGCTGGCCGACGTCAAGATCAGCGAACTGCACACGCTGTGGAAAGAAGCCAAGGCCAAGGGCCTGGCGACGCCCAACATCGGCCTGCTGACCGACATCATCTGCTGCCCCGGCGGCGATTTCTGCTCGCTGGCGAACGCCAAGTCGATTCCGATTGCGCAAGCCATCGCGGAACGCTTCGACAACATCGATTACCAGCACGACATCGGCGACATCGAACTGAACATCTCGGGCTGCATCAACGCCTGCGGTCACCACCACGTCGGCAACATCGGCATCCTGGGTGTCGATAAAGACGGCGCCGAGTGGTATCAGGTGTCGCTGGGCGGTGCTCAGGGCAATCAGTCCAGCATAGGCAAGATCATCGGTCCATCGTTCTCGGCGCATCAGATGCCGACCGTGATCGACCGCCTGATGCAGGTCTACGTCAAGCAGCGCACTGAAGATGAACGCTTCATCGACACCGTGCGCCGCATCGGCGTGACGCCGTTCAAGGAATTCGTTTATGCCACGCCGATCAAGGCGGATCACGCAGTAGGAGAAGACGCTCATGCCTGAGATCATCAAGAACAAGACCGTCGTCGGCGACGACTGGCAACTGCTGCGCCTGGCCGAAGACCAGACCCCTGACAGCGTGCCGCTGCCCGCAGGAAAAGTCGTCGTGCCGCTGAAGGTATGGGAAGCGCAACGCGCCGCCTTGCAGGGGCGCGCCGAGCTCGGCGTCTGGTTCGCCAGCGACGAGCGGCCGGAAGCGCTGAAGGACGATCTGGCGCACTTCAAGCTGATCGCGGTGGACTTTCCGAAGTTTGCCGACGGCCGTGGTTATTCCATCGCCTACAACCTGCGCGCCCGCCTCGGCTACACCGGCGAATTGCGCGCCATCGGCGATGTGTTGCGCGACCAGTTGTTCTACATGCAGCGCGTCGGCTTCGATGCCTTCGCGGTGCGCGCCGACAAGAACATCCACGACGCACTCAAGGGCCTGACCGATTTTTCGGAAAAATATCAGACCTCGTGGGACGAAAAGAATCCGCTGTTCCGCCGCGTCAAGCGCAGCGCGGTGACCGCGGACTGAAGTTCAGCAACACATAGCAACACCGTCATTTGCAGCAGCAATGCCTGCCGCCTCAGTGAACTGATGCGGCAGGCCGGAATAAAGAAAAAGGGCAACATCATGTCGAACCAGGCTTTGCAGGATCTCATCGCAAAAACCCAAGCGACGCTGGAACTGATCGCGGCGCACTACGCGCCCTCGGTGTTCGCTTCCAGCATGGCGGCGGAAGACATGGTGCTGACCGACCTGATCCTGCGCGGCAAGCTGCAGGACAAGATCAGCATCTTCACGCTGGAAACCGGACGTCTGCATCAGGAAACCCTGGGCATGCTGGACCGCATCCGCGAGACCTACGATTACGAAGTCACGCCCTATCGCCCGCAGCCGCAAGCGGTTGAGCAATATGTGCAGGCGCATGGCCGCAATGCGTTTTACGACAGCGTGGAACTGCGCAAGGAATGCTGCCACATCCGCAAGCTGGAGCCGCTCAATCGCGCGCTGAAAGGCAATGCTTCGTGGGTCACCGGCCAGCGCCGTGCTCAATCGGTGACACGCGCCGAACTGCATGTGCAGGAACGCGACGAGGCGCACGACATGCAGAAATTCAATCCGCTGGCGGACTGGTCGGAGCAGGACGTGTGGGACTACATCCGCGCCAACGACGTGCCTTACAACCCGCTGCACGATCAGGGTTTTCCCTCGATCGGCTGCGAGCCCTGCACGCGCGCGATTCAGCCCGGCGAAGATGTACGCGCCGGCCGCTGGTGGTGGGAAAACCCGGACTCCAAGGAGTGTGGTCTGCACGTGGTGGACGGCAAGCTGATCCGCATCAAGTCGCATGCGGCGGAAAGCGCCTGAAGCCTGCAAGCGTCAGCTATCTACAGCAATTAAAAGCAAGATCAAAAAGCCAATCGGCTATTCGCAATACAGAGAGCACACAGAGGTCGTTCTATGAACACAGTGGTAGAAAACATTTTCCTGGACAAGGCCAGCAGCCGCCATCTCGACTGGCTGGAATCGGAAGCCATTCACATCATGCGTGAGGTCGCCGCCGAGTGCAGCAACCCTGCCCTGCTGTTTTCCGGCGGCAAGGATTCTGTGGTGCTGCTGCGCATCGCCGAAAAGGCTTTCCGCCCGGGCAAGTTCCCCTTCCCTCTGGTGCATATCGACACCGGCCACAACTTCGCCGAAGTGATCGAGTTCCGCGATCGCCGCGCCGCCGAACTGGGCGAGCGTCTGGTGGTGCGCTCGGTGGAAGATTCGATCAAGCGCGGCACCGTGCGCCTGCGCAATCCGCAGACCGATTCGCGCAATGCGGCACAGGCCGTGACGCTGCTGGAGACGATAGACGAATTCAAGTTCGACGCCTGTATCGGCGGTGCGCGCCGCGATGAAGAAAAAGCGCGTGCCAAGGAACGCATCTTTTCTTTCCGCGATGAATTCGGCCAATGGAACCCGAAAGCCCAGCGTCCCGAACTTTGGGACTTGTACAACACCCGCGTGCATCCGGGTGAAAACATGCGGGTGTTCCCGATCTCCAACTGGACCGAGCTGGATGTCTGGCAATACATCGCCCGCGAAAAGCTGGAACTGCCCTCGATCTACTTTGCGCACGAACGCGACGTGATCCCGCGCAATGGCCTGCTGGTGCCGCTGACCGATCTGACGCCGGCGCGCGAAGGTGAAACCGTGGAACGCCAGGTGGTGCGTTTCCGCACCGTCGGCGACATCTCCTGCACCTGCCCGGTATCGTCGGACGCGGGCACGGTCGCGGCCATCATCGCCGAGACTGCCGTGACCCAGATCACCGAGCGCGGCGCGACCCGCATGGATGACCAGACCTCCGAAGCATCGATGGAAAAACGCAAGAAAGAAGGATATTTCTGATGAACGCCGCAGTCGCTGAACACAACCCGAATACGGCCGCCGGCGCCGATGCAAATCAAAACGAACGCGGCCTGCTGCGCTTCATCACCGCCGGTTCGGTGGATGACGGCAAGAGCACGCTGATCGGCCGCCTGCTGTTCGACAGCAAGGGCATCTTCGCCGACCAGCTGGACGCCATCTCGCGCGCCAAGCACAAGCGCACCGTAGGTGACACCGTCGATCTGTCGCTGCTGACGGACGGTCTGGAAGCCGAGCGCGAACAAGGCATCACCATCGACGTCGCCTATCGCTACTTCGCCACGCCCAAGCGCAAGTTCATCATTGCCGACACCCCGGGCCATGAGCAGTACACCCGCAACATGGTGACCGGCGCCTCCACGGCCGATGCCGTGATCATTCTGGTCGACGTCTCCAAGGTCAAACTAGGTGACGACGGGAGCGTCGAACTGCTGACCCAGACCAAGCGCCACTCGACCATCGCGCATCTGCTTCAGATCGAGCACGTGATCGTCGCGGTCAACAAGATGGATCTGGTGAATTATGACGAAACGGTCTACACCCGCATCGTCGGCGCCTATCAGGAATTCGCACAGCAATTGGGCCTGAAGGATGTGCATCCGATCCCGCTGTCAGCGCTGGTGGGCGACAACGTCGTCACCGAAAGCGCCAGGATGCCCTGGTACAAGGGCCCGACCCTGATCGAATTGCTGGAGTCGCTATCGGTCTACGAAGATGCGCATGAGGAGCCGCTGCGCTTCCCGGTGCAACTGGTTGCGCGCCACAACGGCCACGAAGCAAACGACTTCCGCGGCTACATGGGCCGCATCGAAGCCGGCAAGGTCAGGAAAGGCGACAGGATCAGCGTGCTGCCGGGCGGCCAGAGCGCCACCGTCAAGGACATCCTGACGCTGGACGGCTCGCTGGAATCGGCCCGGGCCGGCCAGTCGGTGACGCTGCTGCTGGACGAATACCTGGACATCTCGCGCGGCGACATGCTGGCTTCGGCCGAGCAGCCGCCGGCAGCGCTCAAGGCGATCACCGCCGATCTGTGCTGGCTGTCGGAAGACACGCTGGATCCGCGCCGCAAGTACTGGCTCAAGCACACCACCAAACAAGTGGCGGCGCGCGTGTCCAGGGTCGATACCTTGCTGGACATCAACACCCAGCAACGCCATCCGGCCGAGACGCTGAAGCTCAACGACATCGCCCGCGTGTCGCTCAATCTGCAGCAGGCGATTGCGGCCGATTCGTATGAAGCGATCCGCACCACCGGCGCCTTCATTCTGATCGACGAAGTCACGCATCAGACCGTGGCCGCTGGTATGATTCGCCTCGACTAAACTCTTACCTCCCCGGTCATGGCCACCGATCCGGCAGCACCCTCTGCAGCACACCAGGCGCACTTTCCTTCCGACACATCTTCCCCGGCACAACCGGGCAAGGTGTATCTGATCGGCTCCGGCCCCGGCGCCGCCGATCTGCTGACGGTGCGCGGCGCGCGCCTGCTGGCGCTGGCCGAAATCGTGCTGCACGATGCCCTGGTGACCGATGAAATCCTCGACTTGTGTCCGCAGGCCGTGAAGGTATCGGTCGGCAAGCGCAGCGGCCAGCGCTCCACCGCGCAGGTCGAGATCAATGAGAAGCTGGTCGCCAGCGCCCAGGAATATCGCATGGTAGTGCGCCTCAAGGGCGGCGACCCGATGCTGTTCGGCCGTGCCGACGAAGAATTGCGCGCGCTGGAAGCCCACAACATCCCCTACGAAATCGTGCCGGGCATCACCGCCGCGCTGGCTGCCGCCGCCTCGGCCAAACGTCCGCTGACGCGGCGCGGCGTCGCCCGCAGCGTGTCGCTGTTCACCTCCAGCACGGCGCCGGATCAGCCCAACGAAGTGATCATGCCCAACGGCGATACGCTGGTGCAGTACATGGGCGGCCGTGAAGCCACGGCGACCGCGCGACGTCTGCTGCAACTGGGTTATGCGCCGACCACGCCGGTGGTGGTGGTAGAAAACTGCAGCCGCGAGAATGAACACATCCTGCATCTGCAACTGAGCGGTCTGGAACAAGGCCTGATCCAATGCAGCGGGCCGGTGCTGGTGATGATAGGCGAGGCGCTGGCGGGTCGCGATTGAGCCGCGTCAGCAGGCCGAATCAACTTGCGCCGGGCCTGAACCCCGATCCACACGCGCACCGGCTCTTGCTATCATTCCGGCTTTGCATTCTCTTCAAAGCCCATCATGCATCTCCTGCACGACGTCAATGCGCCTGCCGCAGCCGCCACCGATTTCGATACCTTTCTGAAAGTCGATATCCGCATCGGCACCATCGTTTCCGCGGAAGCGTTTCCTGAAGCACGCAAGCCCGCCTTCAAGCTGAGGATCGATTTCGGTGCCGGCATTGGCATCCGTCAGAGCAGCGCCCAGATTACTGCGCATTACCAGCCGGAAGCGCTGATTGGACGCCAGATTGCAGCGGTCGTGAATTTTCCCCCGCGCCAGATCGGCAAGTTCATGTCGGAAGTGTTGACGCTGGGATTTCCTGACGCCGCAGGCGAAGTGGTGCTGTTCAGACCGGATCAGGCGGTGCCCAACGGCGCCAGGCTATTCTGAAAAACAGAGCGCAATTGAGATCTGACTTACTGGGTTCACTGCGCTCACTGCCAGTGCAGTACGCGCGCCAGATAGTCGAAGAACAGGCAATAGAGTGTGATCGGCAGCGGCAGGCCGATCAGCGTTCCCAGCAGATAGGGACGGAAGCCGACGCCGGACAGCGCCAGCGCATAGTTGATGGTAGGCATGGTCTGGAACACCACGCGCAGCGAAGAAATGCAGGTCACCGGATGGCTGTCGAGTATCTGCAGAATCCGGCGCGCGTAGCGATTCCGGATTTCATGCAAGAAATCGCCGCCGATCAGGCGGATCACGAAATAGGTGATCACACAGGACAGTGTTGCCGCCACATAGGTCACCATCCCGCCCCAGACTTTACCCAAGGCCAGCACTGCCGCCGCCAGAAAAATCCAGCCGGGAATGTGCAAGAGATTGCCGATGCAAAACAGCACGATGTAAATCGCCAGACCGCGCCACAGGTTTTCCTCCAGCAGGCGATGAATGTATTCGGCATTGAAATTGGCACGCATGCCGGACCATTCGAGCAGCCCCAGCAAAGCCGCCAGAAACAGCACCAGCAGAATGATCCGTTTGTAGCGCAAATCCTGCCTCCCTGATGGATGGGACCGACTAGCCGAGGTCGACCGCCGACACGCAGTATTGCGCAATCGCCTGCAGCACGGCGGCATTTTCGCCCACCGCTTCGCTGACGCGCATGGCCACGTCAGGATGCGCCAGCTTGACCTGCTCGACCAGCGCCGGCAGATCACGGCGCACATGTCCGCCCTGCCCCAGAAACACCGGTACCAGCGTGATGTCTTCCACGCCCTGGGCCACCATCTGCGCGCTCAATGTGTGCAGATCGGGCTGCATCAGTTCAAGAAAAGCCAGTGCCACCTGCATCTGCGGCAAGGCAGTCTGCGTAAGTTCGCGCAGGCGTTTGAAGGGCTCGGCCCAGGCCGGATCGCGCGCGCCATGGGCGAACAGGATCAGGCCGCGCAGCGGTGGGAAATGGGCATCAGGAAGCGGGCTGGCGGGAAGTGTCATGATGGCCGCCTCAATTGCGCTCGACCCAGCGCAGCGCCACGATTGCCATCAGCATGAACAACACGCTGGGCAATGCGGCGGTGACCAGGGCGGGCCAGGTGTTGAGCAAGCCGATATGCGAAAACAGGCTGTTGATCAGCTGAAAGGCGACGCCGATCATGATGCCGGTGAAAATCTTCAGGCTGACGCCGCCGGCGCGGAAATGCAGATAGGCGAAGGGCAAGGCCAGGGCCAGCATCACGAAAATAGAGAGCGGGTAGACGATCTTCTTCCAGAACGCGATTTCATAGCGCTCGGTGCGCTGGTTATTGGCTTCCAGATGCTTGGTGTAGGCGCGCAGATCATAGGCCGACATACGGTCGGGATCGGCAAACAGCACCGACAGAATCTCAGGCGTCACTTCCGAAATCATGTTGCGCGTGGCCAGCTTCTCGGTCTTGACCGGCTCGGTGATCTTGCGATCTTTATTGCCGTCGGCGAAGTCGCTCATCAGCACATTGCTGAGCTTCCATTCGTGATTGCCGAGATAATCGCCGCGCTCGGCGGTAATCATCTGCGCCAGATGGAACTCATTGTCCAGCTCGTAAATCTTGACGCCATCGAGGCGGCCATCCGGCTGCAGGGCCTGGATGTTGATGAAGCGCGTGCCGGTGACATTGCCCTCCATGCCATTGTCCTTGATCACATCCTTGGCCCACATGCCCGAACGGAACTGCGAGGACAGCGAGGAGCCCTGCGCTTCCAGCTTGAGTTTCTGCGCCAGCTCGGTGGCCTTGGGTGCGACCAGCTCGCCGAACAGAATCGTCATGATGGCGAAACCGATGCCGATGCGCCCCAGCACCTTGGCCGTCATGCGGGTCGACATGCTGGACACGCGCATGATGGTGAATTCGGAACGCGCCGCGAATTGCGACAAGGTGTAGATGGTGCCGATCAGCACGGCAATCGGCATCAGCTCATACACATTGCCGGGCAAACCCATCACCACGAACAGCACCGCCTGCTGCAATTTGTAGCCGTTGCGGCCTACCGATTCCAGCTGCCCCATCAATTCAAAGAAGGCGAACAGCGCCAGAAACGCGGCCAGTGCAAACAGCACCGAGCGCGTGATTTCAGTGGTGAAATAACGTTGTATGACTCTCATCTCAGGCCTGCCGCTTGAAAGAAATTGCACGGCGAAGGGCCGACCACAACACGCCCGGGTGATAGCGGCTGTTGATATTAAGACGCAGCGCGAACAGGGCGAACACCAGCAAGCCGACCATCAGGTGCACCGGCCACCAGGCCAGCATGAAGGACATGCGCTCCTGCGCCACCGATGCCTGGAACACGCTGACGGTATTGCTGTAGACCACGAACAGCAGCAGCGCCACCAGCAGACCGATGGAACGGCCGGCGCGCGGATTGACGAAGGACAGCGGAATCGCCAGCAGCATGAGCATCACGCCCATCAGCGGCAAGGCCAGACGCCACAGCAATTCGCCGCGCGCAAAACCGTCGTTCTTGGCCAGCAGTTCGTTGAGTTGCAGCGCGCGCGCCGACTTGTCGCCGGCGGCGGATTGCGACTGATTGCCGACCAGCAGACCGTATTTTTCAAACTCGACCATCTGAAAATCCGGCTGGCTCGGGGTGCCGTCGTAACGGCGGCCCTGGCTCATGACCACGAATTTTTCGCCATCCTTGTCGACCTGCATCTCGCCTTCTTTAGCCACCACGATGCTGTTCTTGCCCTCGCTGATGGTGTTGACGAAGATGTTCTTGACCTTGGAAGCGTCGCCCGAAATGCCTTCGACGAAGAAAATGCGGTTGGCGCTGGCCGATTCCTGGAACTTGCCGGGTGAAACGCGCGCGATGTCTTCGCGCTTTTCAAAGCGCTCGCGGAATTCCGAGCTTTGCTGATTGGCCCAGGGCGTCACCACAAAACTGAGCACGGCGGTTAATAGAATGATGGGCCAGCCGAAACGCAGCACAGGAGAAATCCAGCGCGTCAGACTGAGGCCGCAGGCGAACCAGACCACGATTTCAGAGTCCTGATAGCTGCGGGTCATGACCAGCAGCACGGAAATGAAGCCGGTCAGGATCAGAATGACCGGCATGTAATTGAGCGACTGAAAACCGATGAGCGCCAATACGTCCTGCGAGCCGACCTGGCCTCCGGCCGCCTGGCCGAGGATCTTGATCAGCATCACAGTGAGCGTAATGGTGAAGAGCGTAGTGAAGACAGCACCGGCGGTGCTCATCAATTCGCGTCGAAGTGCGCGCTGAAAAATCATTCGAAGCTTATAATCGCGAGGTAAATCAAACAAAGGATGAGCGATGGACTTTAGCATAAAAACATTGGACGCCAAAAACTCGGTAACTACCGTCAAAACTGGCGCTCTGGTCGTCGGCGTATTTGAAAACCGCAAGCTGACCGGCGCAGCACGCGCGCTCGACAAGCTGGGCGCGATCAGCAATGCGCTGAAATCCGGCGACATCAGCGGCAAACCCGGCTCCACCCTGCTGCTGCGTGGCGTCACCGGCGTCGCTGCAGAACGCATTGTACTGGTCGGTCTGGGAGCGGAAGAAACCATCGCCGACAAGAGTTTCGCGCTGGCGGCCCAGGCCGTGGTGCGCGTGCTCGCTACGCTGGGTTGCAATGATGCGGCGCTGGCCTTGCCGGCCGATCAGATCAAGGGCCGCGATTTGTCGTGGGCGCTGCGTTGCGTGGTGCTGGCCGGCCGTGACTTCATCTATCGCACGGATGTCTTGAAAAGCAAGAAAGATCCGGTGCCCACCGGCGTCAAGAAAGTCACCGTGCTGGTCGATGCGGCAGCAGCAAGCGCCGCCAAGGATGGTCTGGCCGAAGCCGTGGCGCTGGCCAACGGCATGGCGCTGACCAAGGACCTCGGCAACCTGCCGGGCAATGTCTGCACCCCGACTTACCTGGCCAACACCGCCAAGAAGCTGGCCAAGGAATTCAAGCTCAACGTCGAAGTGCTGGACCGCAAACAACTGCAGGCGCTGAAGATGGGCAGCTTCCTGTCGGTCAGCAACGGCAGCGACGAACCACCCAAGTTCATCGTGCTCAAGCACATGGGCGGCAAGTCCAAGGACGCGCCGGTGGTGCTGGTCGGCAAGGGCATCACTTTCGACACCGGCGGCATTTCGCTCAAGCCGGGTCTGAACATGGATGAGATGAAGTACGACATGTGCGGCGCCGCCTCGGTGCTGGGCACCTTCCGCACCATCGCCGAACTGGGCCTCAAGCTGAACGTGATCGGCGTCATCCCGACCTGCGAAAACATGCCATCGGGCACTGCCACCAAGCCGGGCGACATCGTCACTTCGATGTCCGGCCAGACGATTGAAGTGCTCAACACCGACGCGGAAGGCCGTCTGATTCTGTGCGATGCGCTGACCTACGTCGAACGCTTCAAGCCGGCCGCCGTGATCGACATCGCGACCCTGACCGGTGCCTGCATCGTGGCCCTCGGCCACCACAACTCGGGCCTGTTCACGCGCGAAGACGAAGCCCACGACCAGCTCGCCAACGATCTGCTGACAGCCGGCAAGTCCAGCGGCGACACTGCATGGCGCATGCCGATTCAGGACGTGTATCAGGAGCAACTGAAGTCCAACTTCGCCGACATCGCCAACATCGGCGGCCAGCCGGCCGGCAGCGTCACCGCCGCCTGCTTCCTGGAGCGCTTCACCCGCAAGTACACCTGGGCCCACCTCGACATCGCCGGCACCGCCTGGAAGAGCGGCGCAGCGAAAGGCGCCAGCGGCCGTCCGGTGCCGCTGCTGACCAGCTACCTGCTGGCGCAGGCGCGCAGCAAGTCGGCGCGCGGCTGATCGCAAGCCCATCGCTTGCAACATGCAGCATCCCGAAAGCCACCGCTCAGCCGGTGGCTTTTTTCATGGCCGCGAGGCCGACGTAAATATATATGCGAATAGCGGAGCGTCCTGCGCATGACACTATTGCCGCCATCACCATCCGCATCGCGCTGGAATTCGCTTGCTTCAGCGCTGCCGATCAGTTTCTTATTACTCATGTTTACCGCGCCGCTCGGCTTCGCGGCAGCTGATGAACCGCCCGCAGCGGATGCGCCTGCCATCGATACCGTCTATTTCCCGGCAGCCGATGGCAAGACCGAACTGGTCGGCTATGTTTTCCGGCCGGCGGGAGCCGGCCCCCATCCGGCCATCGTCATGCTGCATGGGCGCGCCGGGCCTTACTCCAGCCGCGTCAATGTCTCATGCACGCGCGTGGCGCGCGATCTGCCCTCACCCTGCAATGCCACTACGCTATCGCTGCGGCATGCGATGTGGGGCCGCTATTGGGCTGCCCACGGCTATCTGGCCTTGCATGTAGACAGCTTCGGCCCGCGCGGCATGGCGCACGGTTTCGGCCGCCATACGCACGGTGCAGCACAGCGTGCCGCAGTCAACGAACTGGATGTGCGCCCTGGTGATGCCGAAGCCGCGCTGGCTTATCTGAGCGCAAATCCCGATGTGCTGCCCAAGCGCATCATGCTGCAAGGCTGGTCGAACGGCGGCAGCACTGCGCTGAATGTGATGCTGCTGCAGGCTGCCGCCCACACCGCTGATGCTGCCGACGGACGTCCACGCTTCCGCGCCGCCTTGGCCTTCTATCCCGGCTGCGGCCCGGCGGCGGTGCTGAGCCGCGCATATCGGGCCGATACCGAGCTCTTCGTATTTCTGGCCGGCGACGATGAAGAAGTCTCGCCCGCGACCTGTCAGCGCTTACTAAGCAGCAGCTCAGTCTCGGCGGGCGGCCCGTCCCCGGTGGTCACGCTCTACCCGGGCGCCAGTCACGACTTCGACGATCCCGGTCGCCAGCGCCAGTCGCTGGAGGCCAATCGACTGGCCAGGGCCGACGTGATGCAGCGCGCAATAAAACTGCTTGATGCTCTGCCATCCGGCCCCACTTCTTCCCCAGGGCATTGATCTCAGGGTGAGAATTTTTCCGAAAAGCAAGTCCAGCGGCGTTCTGCATTAAAAATAATTCTCGACTAGACTGGTCGGGTTTTAAATCAAGCGCCGCGCAAGCCCGAGATAGCAAGGCACCTGCTTGCTTCCCTCGGCACAAGTTCCGAACGTGTTTTCGCTACGCATGATCTGCGGCGAAAACATGCATTTCCCGAAGACAACAACAGAAAGGAATTACATGAGCACTGCCAGCCAATCCAGCGATCTCTTCAAGCCAGTACAACTTGGCGCTGTCCAACTGCAAAACCGTATCGTGATGGCGCCGCTGACCCGCAGCCGCGCCCAGGCCGGCGACATCCCCAGCGAACTGGCGCCCGAATACTACGCGCAACGCGCCGGCGCCGGGCTGATCATCGCCGAAGCCACGCAGATTTCGCCGCAAGGCAAGGGCTATGCTTTCACCCCCGGCATCTACAACGATGCGCAGGTCGCCGGCTGGAAGAAAGTCACCGATGCCGTGCACGCCAAGGGCGGCCGTATTTTCCTGCAGTTGTGGCACGTCGGCCGCATCTCGCATCCATCGCTGCAGCCGGACGGTGCTTTGCCGGTAGCGCCTTCGGCGGTCAAGCCTGAAGGCAAGGCCTTCACCGAAACCGGTTTCGAGGATTTCGTCACGCCGCGCGCGCTGGAACTGTCGGAATTGCCGGCCTTGATCGAGAGCTACAAAACCGCAGCGCAACTGGCGATCAAGGCCGGTTTCGACGGCGTTGAAATCCACGCCGCGAATGGCTATCTGCTGGATCAGTTCCTGCGCGACAAGACCAATCTGCGCACCGACGCCTACGGCGGCAGTATCGAAAACCGCGCGCGTCTGCTGCTGGAAGTAGTGGCAGCCGTGACCTCGGTAGTGCCGAGCGAGCGCGTCGGCATCCGCCTGTCGCCGATCAGTCCGGCCAACGATTGCGCAGACAGCAATCCCAAGGAAATCTTCAGCTACGTGGTTGAACAACTGAACCGCTTCAAGCTGGTGTATCTGCACGTGGTGGAAGGCGCTACCGGCGGTCCGCGCGAAGTGCCAAACGGTTTCGACCTGCAAGTGCTGCGCGACCTGTTCAAGGGCTTCTACATGGCCAACAACGGCTACGATCTGGAGATGGCGCTCAAGGCGCGCTCGGCCAATCTGGCCGATCTGGTGGCTTTCGGCCGCCCCTTCATCGCCAATCCGGATCTGGTCGAGCGCCTCAAGCAAGGCGCCGAACTGGCGCAGTTCGATGCCGCCACGCTATACGGCGGCGGTGCCAAGGGCTATACCGATTACCCCAAGCTGAATCTGGCGTAAGCAAAGCCCTGCATAAAAAAAGCCGGCCGCGATTGATTCGCGGCCGGCTTTCTGTTTTCTAAAGCGTATTTCGTCAGTTGGCGATGCCGTAACAGCGCGCCGCCGTGCCGCCCCACAATTGCGCCTGCTCATCGGCCGACAGACGAGTCTCGGCCCACTCTTCCACCAGGCTCGCAACACGCGAATAGGAAGCCGCCAGCAGGCACACCGGCCAATCCGAACCGAACATCAGGCGCTGCGGGCCGAAAGCATCGAGCGCCGAATCCAGACACAGCCGGATATGTTCGAAGTCGCTCTGGCGCAAACCGCGCTTCCAGTCGGCCTCAGTGACCAGCCCCGACAACTTGCAGGCCACATGCGGCAATTGCGCCAGCGCAGTCAGCTGTTCGCGCCAGCGGGCGAAGGCCGGACTGCCCTTGCCGAATTCGCGCAAAGCCGGCTTGCCGAGATGGTCGAGCACCAGCCAGTGCTGGTCGTGCCGCGCGCAAAATGTCTGTGTCGCCGGCAACTGCGATTCAAACACCAGCACGTCATACACATATTCTTCACTTTGCAGCCAGGCCATGCCGCGATTGAAATCATCGCGCGCCAGAAAGGCCGCAACGTCTTCCTCATCCTGCAGCTGATGCCGCAAGCCGAGCAGCGCGGTGCCTTCCCATTCCTGCATGCGCGCCGCCAGTTCAGGCGCCGCAATATCTTCCCAGCCGACCACCCCGGCGATACGCGGATTGGTGCGCGCCAGCTCCAGCAAGAAACGCGTTTCCTCGCGCCCGGCGCGCGCCTGCACGGCGATCGAGCCGTCCAGCTTCTGCGCCTGCAGCAAGGGCTGCAGTTCAGCCGGCAATTTGTCTTGCGCCAGCAAATCCATGCACGCGCCTATCCAGGGATAATCCTCAGCGCGGTAGCGCCAGAAATGCTGATGCGAATCGATGCGCAACTGAGTCATTCAGTATTCCGATAATTCTGAAACCAATTTCATTTGAAAACAGGCCTGGCATCGAGACTATCAATGCGCGGGCCTGCGCTTGAGCCAATAAGCGAATGCTCAAGGCATGCGCAATCAGACCGCTCAGTCGTACAAGGCTGCCGCAACCTTAGGATCGGTCATATTGGTCTTGTCGTACCAGTAGAAGCCGGTGTCGATGATCTTCGGCAGAGTTTCACCCTTGAGCGCCTTGACCGCAGCTTCCACGGTCTTGTAGCCGATACCGACCGGATTCTGGGTGATGGCGCCGGCCATCAGGCCATCGCGCACCGCATCTTTCTGTTGCTTGCCCGAGTCGTAACCGATGATCACGATCTTGCGCTTCATTTCGCGTACGCCGTTGAGCACACCGATGGCAGAACCTTCATTGGTGCCGAATGCGCCCTTCAGTTTCGGATAAGCCTGCAGGATGGACTTCATCACTTCCGTCGACTTCAACTGGTCGCCCGCGCCGTACTGGATGCTGACGATCTTGATCTTCGGATAGGTCGACTTGATGCGATCGACGAAACCATCGCGGCGGTCGATACCGGTACGGCTGGTCTGGTCATGCGCAACCACGGCCACTTCGCCTTCCTTGCCGATCAGCTCGGCCATCTTGTCGGCGGCCAGTGCTGCGGCGGCCTTGTTGTCGGTGGTCGCGGTGGTCACCGGAATATCGCTGTCGACGCCGGAGTCAAACGCCACCACCGGAATCTTCGCGGCCTGCGCCTTCTTCAGCAAAGGCAGTGCCGCCTTGCTGTCGAGCGCGGCGAAACCGATCGCCTTGGGCTTCTTGGCCAAGGCCGCCGACAGCATGTCGATCTGCTTGTCGACCATGGCTTCGGTCTCAGGACCTTCGAAGCTGACCTTGACGTTGTAGTCCTTGGCGGCCTGATTGGCGCCCGCCTTCACCGCCTGCCAGAACTGGTGCTGGAAGCCCTTGGAGATCAGCGGAATATAGGTTTCCTGCGCCTGCGCCAGCCCGCTGACGCCGCTCATGCCGAGCGCGAAAGTCAGACCGAGGGCGATGTTCAATGTTCTTCTCTTTATCATTATTAAAGTCTCCTGATGGTTGATGTGAAGCATTACAGCGATTGCGGGGAAAACCGGCGCCGCAGGCAGCCGTCACGGAAGACGGCAAGGCGGACGCCGTGCAATGGGGTTAAAACGACTTATTGCTTGCGGCGGCGCAGAATATCCATGTAGACCGCCAGAATGATGATCACGCCGGTGACCACGGTCTGCCACTCCTGCGCCACCGACATGATGCGCAGACCGTTGGTCAGCACGCTCATGATGAAGGCGCCGATGATGGTGCCGAGTATGGTGCCGGCGCCGCCCGAGAGCGAGGTGCCGCCGATCACCACGGCGGCGATCGCATCCAGTTCATAGCCCTGGCCGAGAGCCGGCTGCGCCGAATTCAGACGCGAGGCGATCAAGAGACCGGCGATGCCGCAGATGGCGCCGCCGACCGAATAGACCATGACCTTCCAGTAGTCGACATTCACGCCCGACAGCCGCAGCGCTTCTTCATTGCTGCCCAGCGCGAAGGTGTAGCGGCCGAATACGGTCTTGTTGAGCAGCACGCTGGCGCCGATGGCGACCAGGAACAGGATCAGCACCGCGTTGGGAATCGGCAGCGCCGGGATCAGATCGCCAATGAAGGAGTCCTGCGAAATCATCGAGAAGCCCGGCGTATCGTTGAAGTAGATCGGACGCGTGCCGGAGATCACCAGCGACAGGCCCTTGAGCAACATCATCATGCCCAGCGTGGCGATGAACGGCGGCACCTTGAGCTTGGCGATCACCATGCCCGACGCCCAGCCGCACAGCGCACCAAAGAAGATCGCGGCGGCGATGCCGAGATAAATCGGCATGCCCATGTTGGTCAGCACCACGCCGGTCATCACGGCGCAGAAAGTCATCAGCGTGCCGACCGACAAATCGATGCCGGCAGTGATGATGACGAAGGTGCAGGCAATCGCCAGCACGCCGTTGACCGCCGTCGATTGCAAGATGCTGACCAGATTGTCGACTTCCAGGAAGTTGGAATTGGCGAAACTGAAGAACACCATCAGCACCAGCAGACTGGCGAAGGCCAGCAGCTTTTGCCGTGCGGCGGGATTGAACAGTCGGGCGCGCAGGCCGCCGGCAGCGGCGTCAGGCACGGCGGTGGCAGCTGCAGGAGTATTGGAAGCGGAAGATGGTGAAGTCATGGTGAGCTTGACCTGTGAAGGTGAATGAGGATGTTGGGCCATGATCGTCCTGGGACTGTGATCTCGGTTACGTGAATTTGTGAATATCTGAATACGTGAATGCGCCGGTTCACTGAGTGACGACGGATTCGCGCTGCGTCGCCAGCTGCATGATTTTTTCCTGTGTGGCTTCGGCTGCGCTCAGCTCGCCGGTGATGCGCCCTTCGCACATGACCAGCACGCGATGGCTCATGCGCAGCACTTCCGGTAGCTCGGAGGAAATCATCACGATGGCCTTGCCCTGCTCTGCCAGCGCGTTGAGCAATTTGTAGATTTCACTCTTGGCGCCGATGTCGATGCCGCGCGTGGGCTCGTCGAAAAACAGGATGTCGCAGTCGCGCAGCAACCACTTGGCGATCACGATCTTTTGCTGATTGCCGCCCGACAGCAAACGCGCCGGCTGATCGATGGACGGCGTCTTGATGCCGAGCTGGCGCACATAGCCTTCAGCCGTGCGGCGGATCGCCGCCTGATCGAGGAAGATACCGTTCTTCGCGAAACTGCCCAGACTCGACATTGCCACATTGGTCTTCACATCCAGCGACGTCGCCAGACCGAAATGCTTGCGGTCTTCCGACAGATAGCCGATGCCGTGCGCCACTGCATCGGCCGGCGATTTGATCATCGCGCGGCCGCCATGCACATGAATCTCGCCGGCATCGATGGGATCGGCGCCAAAAACGGCGCGCGCCACCTCGGTGCGGCCGGCGCCCATCAGCCCGGCAAAGCCGAGAATCTCGCCCTTGCGCAGCTTGAAACTGACGTCCTTGATCGCGCTGCCGCGCGACAGGCCTTTGACTTCCAGCACGACATCATTGGCCGAGGTATCTGGCACTTCGCCGCTGGCGCCTTCCAGCTGACGGCCGACCATCATGCTGATGATGGTGTCCATCGGCGTCTCGGCGGTCGGCACGGTGGCGATGTATTTGCCGTCGCGCATGACCGTGACGCGATTGGAAATCTGGCGCAGCTCATCCATCTTGTGCGAGATGTAGACGATGCCCACGCCCAGCGCCTGCAGATCGCGGATGATGCGGAACAGGTCGTCGATCTCGGCGTTGTTGAGCGCGGCGGTCGGCTCATCCATGATCAGCACGCGCGAATCGAAGGACAGTGCGCGCGCAATTTCGACCATCTGCTGGCGCGCCACCGTGAGCTGCCCGACCGGCGTACGCGGATCGAGATCCAGCCGCAGGCGCTCGAAGATGGCGGCGGTGCGACGATTGATGGCCTGCTCGTCCAGCAGCAGGCCGAAGCCGCGACGCGGCTCGCGGCCGATGAACATGTTCTGTGCGGCGCTCAGGTGATTCATCAGGTTCAGTTCCTGATGGATGATGGCGATGCCCAGACGCTGCGCGCTGCGCGGGTCGGGAATCTCGACCGGCTTGCCGTCCATCAGAATCTCGCCGGCGTCCTTTTGATACACGCCGGACAGAATCTTCATCAGCGTCGATTTGCCGGCGCCATTCTCGCCCATCAGCGCATGCACTTCGCCCGGCAGCAGATCGAGCTGGCAATTGTCCAGCGCCAGCACGCCCGGGAAGCGCTTGCTGACGTTCCTCAAGGAAATCAATGGCTGCACAGCGCCGTTCGATGTGGCTGCGTTTGTTCCTGATACTGCGGTGAATTCTGTTTGCTGCATGTCTGCCTCGTCTTTCTTGCCCTGCCGATCTGCCTGCCGATTCGTTGGCGGATCAAGGTTCATGGCTGTTACCTGCTGCGTCGCCTTGTTCTTGTTATGGCGTTCGCCGATTCACTACACCTCCACTGCACTTTCACTGCACTTTCACTGCGCCGACAGATCGAAGATCTTGTTCATCGGCGTCCACTTCTCGCCGGCTGGCGTCCATGGTGTCGGCGCCTGAAAGCGCCACATCAGTTCTTCCCATTCACGCACCTTGGGCTGATCCACCACGGCCTGCGCCATTTTGGCGGCGTCGTACACCGCGTCGTCGGTTTCCATCAGCATGGTCATGCGCGTGCCGAGCCGGTAAATTTCCATGCCGAGCACGCCATGCGCGCGCAGATGTGTGGCGATTTCCGGCCAGATCCGGCGGTGATGCTGCTCATAGCCGGCGATCAGCTCGGGCTCATCCTTCAGGTCAAGTGCCAGGCAATAGCGCATGGTGATCGCTCCTCAAACAGTGTTCTTGACTAGGAAAGAGCCCGATCCAGATGGGTATAACCGCCATCGACGAAGACCCATTGCCCGGTGGTGTGCGAAGCACGCTCCGATAGCAGAAAGACCGCCGTATCGGCCATTTCTTCCGAGGTCGTGAAGCGTTTTCCGAACGGGATTTTTGCGGTGATGGCCGCCAGCTTCTCTTCCGGATTCTCGAAACTGGAAATCCAGTTTTCATACAGCGGCGTCATCACCTCGGCCGGTATCAGCGCATTCACGCGCACGCCGTCGGCGGCCAGCGCCGCCGCCCATTCGCGCGTCAGCGAGAGTTGTGCGCCCTTGGATGCGCAGTAGCCGCTGGTGTTGCCTTGCCCGGTCACGGCCGTCTTCGATGAGACATTGACGATGGCGCCGCGACTCTGTTTCAGATGCGGCACGCAGTAATGCGCCATGACGTAGTAATGGATCAGATTTTTTTCCAGCGACAACACGAAGGCGTCGCGCCCGGCATCCAGGCCGATGTTGTCGTTGATGCCGGCATTGTTGACCAGACCGTCCAGACGGCCGAAGGCTTGCACCGTTTCAGCCACCGCTTCGCGGCATCTGGCATCGTCCATCAGATCAAGCAGAAAGAAACGCGCCCTGGCCTGCTTGTGCAACAGCGCCGCCTTGAATTCAGGATCGGGCTGGCTGCGCCCGAACACCACCGGAATCGCGCCCTCTTCAGCCAGTTGCATCGAGATCGCGCCGCCGATGCCCGAGGCGCCGCCGGTCACGATCACCACCTTGTCTTTCAGATGTAAATCCACGTCTTGTCTCCGTTCCGCTTTTTCTTTTTGTGCTGTCTGTCGCCGCTTCAAATATGACAGACGGCGCTGATTCCCTTCGGGATATCAGCCCTTGAATTGGTACTGCGCCAGCGACTCCGGCTTCATCGTGATCGAAAATCCGGGCGCAGTCGGCGGCATGTAAGCCGCATCCCTGATGACACAGGGATCGACGAAATGCTCGTGCAGGTGATCGACGTATTCGGTCACGCGGCCCTGCTTGCTGCCGGAGATGCAGACGTAATCGATCATCGACAGATGCTGCACGTACTCGCACAGGCCGACGCCGCCGGCATGCGGGCACACCGGCAAGTCGTACTTGGCGGCCATCAGCAGCACCGCCAGAATTTCATTGACGCCGCCCAGGCGGCAGGAATCGATCTGCACTACGTCGATCGCACCGCGCATGATGAATTGCTTGAACAGCACGCGGTTCTGGCACATCTCGCCGGTCGCGACCTTGACTGCGCCTATGCCTTCGCCAATCTTGCGATGGCCTTCGACGTCGTCCGGACTGGTCGGCTCTTCGATGAACCAGGGTCTGGCGAAGGCCAGCTCGTTGACCCAGGCAATCGCCTGATCGACTTCCCAGACCTGATTGGCATCGATCATCAGATGCCGGTCGGCGCCGATCACTTCGCGTGCAATCGTGACGCGACGCTTGTCGTCCGCTAGATCGCGGCCGACCTTGAGCTTGATGTGATTGAAACCGCCGTCTATGGCTTCCTGGCACAGGCGGCGCAGCTTGGCGTCGTCGTAGCCGAGCCAGCCGGCAGAAGTGGTGTAGCAGGGATAACCTTCCTGCTCCAGCAGACGAATGCGCTCGGCCTTGCCGCCTTCCTGCTTGCGCAGCAGCGCCAGCGCCTGCTCCGGCGTGATGCAGTCGGTGATGTAGCGGAAGTCGATGCTGCGCACCAGTTCTTCCGGCGACATGTCGGCCACCAGTTTCCACAGCGGCTTGCCTTCGGCCTTGGCCCACAGGTCCCAGGCGGCATTGACCACCGCGCCGGTGGCCAGATGAATTGCGCCCTTGTCCGGGCCGATCCAGCGCAACTGGCTATCCGAAGTCACATGGCGCCAGAAGCGGCCCATGTCGGCGCTGATCCAGTCCAGATCGAGACCAACCACCAGATGCTCCATGGCCTTGATCGCGGCACAGCAGATTTCATTGCCGCGGCCGATGGTGAAAGTCAGGCCGTGGCCTTCGAGGCCGGGCTGATCGGTTTCCAGCACCACATAGGCGGCGGAGTAATCAGGATCGGGATTCATGGCGTCCGATCCGTCCAGCGATTGCGAGGTAGGAAAGCGCACGTCCAGCACGCGCATGGAAATAATTTTGGTCATCGTCTCTGTTGCCGTCTATGCAGTTTGCAATCTGGTGGATCAGGCTCAGGTCCTGCATTCCACTGTGTATCCCATTCATCACGCCGGGCGGCGGTGCCGCTGCCCCGGCGCTGTATTGAGTTCGTCTCGTGCTGCCTTGTTTCTGGTTGTGCATCTCGCCGGCCTTGCCAGTCGCTATTGCTGCATTTCGATGGCGCCGGGCGCTCATCTGAGGTGCTGCTGTTTTGGCGTGTGGCGATTATTACACCGCAAAATGAATTCATCAATAAAATTTAATTTTATATTTAAGTTTTCCTTGCTAAGATCCGGATGCTTCTGAATCGGCTGAATTTGCCGCGAAACAAGGCATTGATAACCAAATTCACTAGAGAGATATCAAAATCAAGATGATTGATTACCAATGAATTGCTCGATACAAGTCGATATATTTTGAAATTAATTTTTATAAGTAAAATTTAAATTCACTTCAAGCAATAAAAAGGAGGACACGCTCTCATTCAGATCTGCCACGGGAAGGCCGGGCTTACACCGCCACCAGGCCGCAAGCATCACAAAACAAGCATAAGATTCGGAGACTCAGCATGAAAAAAAGCACAGCGCTGCCACAACGCAGCCATAAGAAACCACGTCCATCATCAAGCATGCGCGGCAGCCGTCTGCTGGCGGCCGGCGCGATCACTATCGCCACGGCGGCCACGCTGGCCTCCTCTGCGCAAGCACAGACCAGCGTCACCATCTACGGCCGGGTGGTTGCCGGTATCGACATTCAAAGCAATGTGCATCAGGCCAACGGCAACACCGGCACGCAG
>NZ_JAQQFM010000004.1:0-610344 GCF_046025995.1 Herbaspirillum lusitanum | reverse complement strand
GCTGGCGCTGCAGGCCGCGCACCGCGGTTACGTGATGGAGTCCGGCCTGATCACGATGGAAGGCAAGGCGGCTGACATGCTCAATGATCCGCGCGTCAAGGCGGCTTATCTGGGCGAGGGCGAATAAGGGCGATCAGGCTCAAGGCCTGAAGAATCGGCGATGCCGCAGGGCATTCAGATTCGGCTGATCTAAAAATAAAACGCAGTGCATTTTCATGCACTGCGTTTTTTGTATCTGTCTTCAGGCGATATCTCAAATTTTTAAATCAGGACAGTAATCTGTCTTGCAGCAGCGCCATCAAATCTCTGCGCACGTGCATGAAAATATGAACATAGATGGCTTCCGTGCGCACTTCATACACGATGCGGTTTTTGCCGACATAAATTTGTCGATACCGGCCGCTGCCGATTTCTTCAAGTTCTTCCAGCGCCGAGCCCGCATGAGGATGTTCAGAGATGGTTTTGATCGTCGCCTGAATATCTCTGTTCAGTTTTCCCCAGACTTCTTCACCAAGCTGACGTGTCACGCTTTTCTTGAGATTCCTGTAATCGGCCTGAGCCGACTGCAAGATTTTTACCGGCAGATTCATTCACCATCCATCGCGGCAAAAAAGTCCGAGGCGTCCTGAAATTTCTCTGCCTCGATTTCCTTCGCACCATAGGCAAGAATTTTCAACATGGTCAATGTGTCCTGCTGTCTTTCATATTTGGCGATGTCCATCACCACCATCTTGGCCTCGCCATTTTGCGTAATGATGAGCGTGTCGTCCTTGTCGGCGAAATCCTTGATGATTTCGGCTGCGTGGGATTTCAGATAGGAGATCGGTTTGATTTGAGTGGAGAAAGTCATGAGCGCTGCGTCGTCCTGAAAAATTGAGCAAAATCGGCTGGGCTTGAACTAAGAGGACTGATTTTGAACCGAATTCAGTCTGATTGCAATGTGCGTTGCGACTGTGATAACTCCGACATTCATAAAATCAGCGGTGGCGACATATGCCATGCCCGGTCGAACTCCGCCTGGAAGCAGCTGTCACCTGAATAGATCAGCCGAGGTGCCGATTCTGCTGATTGCGCAGAATCGTCGGTACATCGCTCATTTCTAAGCATTTCTGAGCACCTGCGGGCCGATCGTTTCAGTTATCGCTTCAGGGACACGCACATGCAAAGGGAACAGTGGATCGACGTTTATCGCGGCATCGGCATCATCATGGTGGTGTGGGGGCACGTGTACGGAGGTTACAGCTTCGATCTGATTTTTCTGTTTCACATGCCGCTGTTTTTCTTCATCAGCGGCTATCTGTTCAGGCCGCCGCCGGACTATCGCGATTTCATCCGGCGCAAGGCGATCCAGTTGCTGATTCCCTATGCTGCGTTTCTGCTGCTGTTCATGATTCCGCAAGCCACCAATCTTCTCCTTCATTTACCGCAGGACAGTCGCGCGATCATCCGCTTCTTCAAAGCCTTCCTGCTGGGCGGGCGCGCCTTGCCCACGGCCGAAACGGCGTTCTGGTTCACCACCTGTTTCTTCACGGTGCTGCTGATGGAAGCATTTCTGATCCGGCGCTGTTCGCGCCGGGTCTTGCTCTGGCTGCACGCCGGCATGCTGGCTCTGAGCTATCTGAACAATTTTGTCTTTCCTGAGTTCTGGCTGATCGGCAATGCCAATGTGGCGCTGGCGGCGGCGCCGTTTTTCTATGCCGGCTATCTGTTTCACGCGGCGCTTCAATCCGACTTCGAGGTGCGCCGCATCTACCTCTGGGCCACTGGCGCCGCGCTGTTTTTCATGGCAGTGGTGATCGCCAATCATCATTTCGACGGGGGCCTGTATCTGCCCTACGACATGAAGGTTTCCCATTACGGCACGCCGGTGCTCAGCTTCATCGCGGCGCTGGCCTGCTGCATTTCGCTGCTCTGGATTGCACGCCGCATCAGCGCCAGCTATCCGCGCCTGTCGCAGGCGCTGGCAGGGCTGGGGCAGGCGGCGATCGTGATCCTGTTTCTGCATCAGGCGCTGTCAATGGCGGCGGCCTGGCTGTTCGGCGAAGATCAGTTCTTCATCCGCTTCACAGTGGCCTTGCTGGGCAGCTATTGGCTGTATCGGCAATGCCGCAGATGGCGCTGGACGCGCGCTTTCTTGCTCGGTTCGGAAAAGGATTTTCGGGGCGATCCCGGAACTGCAACTGCCTTGCAGCGCTGATCGTGCCCGCAATCGCGGCAAAGCGGGCGCAGCGCGGGCCTCGATTGAAACAAGGCCCGCTGACTGCCGCACGGCGTCGCGCTTGCAGCGCGATTGATGCTCAATGCTGATGGATTGTTGTGATATTTAATTTTGAATAAATGACTGAAGCAAAATTAAATTCAAAGGTTTGGCTAAAAATACAGAATTAATATTGGTGGCGCCCGCATAGAATCGCGGAAAGAAAAATCTTCTCCGAATCTTCTGCACATTTTCTCTTACACCGCTTCATTTCTCTTTCTGGCCCACCCATGACTACTGCCGCCGCGCCGTCCGCTGCACCCGCCGCCGATATCTCCCATCTGCCTTTCAGCGCTTTCCACACCGAAGTGATGCATGCGCAGACGCCTTTGCGCCAGGCCATCACCGAGGTCTATCGTCGCGACGAGCGCGAGGCCGTGCAGTGGCTGCTGAGCCAGGTCGGCAGCAGCGCGCAGTGGCAGCAAGATACGCAGCAACTGGCGCGCAAGCTGGTGCAGGCGGTGCGCGACAAGCGCACCCGCTCATCCGGCGTCGATGCGCTGATGCATGAGTTTTCGCTGTCGTCGGAAGAGGGCGTGGCGCTGATGTGTCTGGCCGAGGCGCTGCTGCGCATTCCGGACCATCAGACCGCCGACCGTCTGATCGCCGACAAGATCAGCAAGGGCGACTGGCGCAAGCATCTGGGCGAGTCGCCTTCGCTGTTCGTCAATGCCGCGACCTGGGGCCTGCTGATTACCGGCAAGCTGGTCGGCACCAATAGCGAAAGCGGTCTGGGTTCGGCCTTGACGCGTCTGATCAGCAAGGGCGGCGAGCCGCTGATCCGCAAGGGCGTCGATCTGGCGATGCGCATGCTGGGTAATCAGTTCGTGACCGGCCAGACCATCGCCGAGGCGCTCGACAACAGCCGCGACAATGAAAAGCGCGGCTATCGCTATTCCTACGACATGTTGGGCGAAGCGGCGCTGACCATGCACGACGCCGACCTCTATTACCAATCCTACGAAGACGCGATCCACGCCATCGGCCGCGCCTCCAACGGCCGCGGCATCAAGAACGGTCCCGGCATTTCGGTCAAGCTATCAGCGCTGCATCCGCGCTATTCGCGCGCGCAGCAGGCGCGCGTGATGGCGGAACTGCTGCCGCGCCTGAAGCAATTGCTGCTGCTGGCCAGGCAATACAACATCGGCCTGAACATCGACGCCGAAGAAGCCGATCGTCTGGAACTGTCGCTGGATCTGATGGAGGCACTGGTGGCCGATCCCGATCTCGCCGGTTTCGACGGCATCGGTTTCGTGGTGCAGGGCTATCAGAAACGCTGCCCCTTCGTCATCGATTATCTGGTCGATCTGGCGCGCCGCCACGGCCGCAAGCTGATGATCCGTCTGGTCAAGGGCGCCTACTGGGACAGCGAAATCAAGCGCGCCCAGGTCGATGGTCTGGAAGGCTACCCGGTCTACACGCGCAAGGTGCATACCGATCTGTCCTATCTGACCTGTGCGCAGAAACTGCTGGCTGCGACTGATGTGATCTACCCGCAATTCGCCACACACAATGCGCACACGCTGGCCGCGATCTACAACTGGGCGCGCCAGCATCAGATCACCGATTACGAATTCCAGTGCCTGCACGGCATGGGCGAGACCTTGTACGACCAGGTGGTCGGCAAGGATCAGCTCGACAAGCCTTGCCGCATCTACGCGCCGGTCGGTTCGCATCAGACCCTGCTGGCTTATCTGGTGCGCCGGCTGCTGGAAAACGGCGCCAATTCCTCCTTCGTCAATCAGATCGTGGATGAAGAAGTACCGCTGGAAAAACTGATTGCCGATCCCATCGAGTCGGTGCGCGCCCAGGGCGGCGCGCCGCATCCGACCATCGCCGTGCCGCATCGTCTGTATGGCGAGGAGCGCAAGAACTCGGCCGGCATCGATCTCAGTAATGAAGATCGCCTGCGTCAGCTGGATCAGCTGTTTGTTGCCATGGCGCAGCGCCAATGGCAAGCCGGGCCGCTGCTGGATGGCGCAGCGCTCGCCGGCGTGGTGCAGGACATTTACAATCCGGCCGACCGCCGTGAGGTGGTGGGTCAGGTGACCGAAGCCTCGCTGGAAGATGTCGAAACCGCCCTGCACGCCGCTACCGAATTCGCGCCGCAATGGCAGGCGCACGCCGCCGGCGAACGGGCGCAGATGCTGGAGCATGCCGCCGATCTGCTGGAGCAGAACATGGCCGAACTGATGGCGCTGGCCGTACGTGAAGCCGGCAAGTCGCTGCCGAACGCGATTGCCGAAGTGCGCGAAGCGGTCGACTTTCTGCGCTACTACGCGGTGCAGTCGCGCCACGCCGGCAATGCGCTGGCCTGGGGCCCGGTGGTGTGCATCAGCCCCTGGAATTTCCCGCTGGCGATCTTCATCGGCGAAATCAGCGCCGCGCTGGCTGCCGGCAACGTGGTGCTGGCCAAGCCGGCCGAGCAGACGCCGCTGATCGCGTATCGCGCGGTGCAACTGATGCACGAGGCCGGTATTCCGCGCGCCGCCCTGCAATTGCTGCCGGGTCGCGGCGAAACCGTGGGCGCCGCGCTGACTGCGGATGCACGCGTCAAGGGCGTGATCTTCACCGGCTCCACCGACGTCGCGCAACTGATCAACAGAACGCTTGCTGCGCGCACCCTGGATGAACACGGCGAGATTCTGCTGATCGCCGAAACCGGCGGCCAGAACGCGCTGATCGTCGATTCCAGCGCCTTGCCGGAACAGGTGGTGCAGGATGTGCTGAGCTCGGCCTTCGACAGCGCCGGCCAGCGTTGCTCGGCGCTGCGCGTGCTGTGCCTGCAGGAAGACATCGCCGACCGCACCATGGAAATGCTGAAGGGCGCGATGCTGGAATTGCGCGTCGGCCGCCCCGATCGTCTGGCGATCGACATCGGTCCGGTGATCGACGCCGATGCGCAGCAACAATTGCTGTCGCATATCAGCAAGATGCGCGGCGTGGCGCGTTCGGTGTATCAGCTGCCGCTGGATGCCGCTTGCGAACAAGGCACCTTCGTGCCGCCGACCGTGATCGAAATCGATTCCATCGCCCAGCTGGAGCGTGAAGTATTCGGCCCGGTGCTGCACGTGCTGCGCTACCGCCGCGAGCAGTTGCCGCAACTGCTCGACAGCATCAATGCCAGCGGCTACGGCCTGACGCTGGGCGTGCATTCGCGCATCGACGAAACCATCGACTACGTCGCCAGCCGCGCGCATGTCGGCAACATCTACGTCAACCGCAACATCGTCGGCGCCGTGGTCGGGGTGCAGCCCTTCGGCGGTGAAGGCAAGTCCGGCACCGGCCCCAAGGCCGGCGGCCCGCTGTATCTCAAGCGCCTGCAACGCAATCCGAATCTGCAGGGCGATCTGGAGCAGGCCAGGCCTTCGGCGCAGGCCAATCCCTTGCTCGACAGCCTGCTGAACTGGGCCGCGACGCATGGCCATGCGCGTCTGGCGACGACCGGCAAGCATTACCAGGCCGAAAGCCTGCTGCAGCGCAGCCTGCTGTTGCCGGGCCCGACCGGCGAGCGCAACACGCTGGCCTTCGCGCCGCGCGGTCTGGTGCTGTGCGTGGCGACCAGCGTCGGCGCCTTGCTCAATCAACTGGCGGCAGCCTTCGCCACCGGCAACAGCGTGGTGGTCGATGCCGCGACGGCAGCCTTGATTCCGAGCGGCCTGCCGCAACAGTTGCGCGCAGCGATCCGCCAGGCCGAGCGGCTGGAAGCCGAGCCGCTGCACGCCGCGCTGGTGGATGTCGATGCCTTGCTGCAATGGCGCGTCAGGCTGGCCGAACGCGGCGGTGCGCTGGTGCCGCTGATCACCGCCGCCGAAGACAGCGCGATCCCGCTGTGGCGTCTGGTGGCTGAGCGCGCCTTGTGCGTCAACACCACGGCGGCCGGCGGCAATGCCAGTCTGATGACTTTGTCGCTCTGAGCACGAAGCTTCAAGCCTGGCGACTGATTCTCGCCAGACAAAGAGGGCGCTCGCCGGAATGACCGGCGGGCGCTCTTTTCTTTTCAGTGCATTTTCATTTGCAAACAAGAAATTTTTGGCTGGCCTGGCGGCCGCGCGTAGAATACCTGTCGGGTGAGGCGTCCCGCTCAGGCACGCCAGCTCTGCCTCGCTGAGCCGCATCCAGTCACGTGACTGCAATGTCCTTGCAATCTTTGGGACGATCCCCATCTCAAAAAAACGCGGTAAATCAAGATTAAGTAGCCTGAGCGCAAGCCGCCGGGCGCATCAACATTCATCAGAGGCAAGCATGGAACAATTTCACGGCACCACCATTCTCTCGGTGCGACGCGGCAATCAGGTCGCGCTGGGCGGCGACGGTCAGGTGACGCTCGGCAATGTGGTCATGAAGGGCACCGCGCGCAAGGTGCGCAAGCTGTATCACGGCAAGGTGCTGGTCGGTTTCGCGGGCGGCACGGCCGATGCATTCACGCTGCTCGACCTGTTCGAAGCCAAGCTGGAAAAGCATCAGGGCAATCTCATGCGTGCGTCGGTCGAACTGGCCAAGGAGTGGCGCACCGACCGCATGCTGCGCCGGCTGGAGGCAATGCTGCTGACCGCCGACCGCGACACCACCCTGGTCATCACCGGCAACGGCGATGTGCTGGAGCCGACCGACGGCATCGGCGCCATTGGTTCCGGCGGTACGTTTGCGCAATCGGCGGCCAAGGCGCTGCAGGAAAATACCGAGTTGGCGCCGGCCGATATCGTCAAGAAGTCCCTGGTGATCGCCGGCGAGCTGTGCATCTACACCAACCTCAATCACATCATCGAGACGCTGGAATAATCCTGCCGGATCAAGCCTCCTCCCATTTGAATTGCAGCGCCGGTCAGCGGCGCAGTGTGGTCTGCTGCAGTCAGCGGCATGACCCGGAACAAGTGAAGAACCAACATGAACATGACACCCAAAGAGATCGTTTCGGAACTCGACAAACACGTGGTCGGACAAGGTCGCGCCAAGCGCGCTGTCGCCATCGCTCTGCGCAACCGCTGGCGCCGGCAGCAGATCGAGGAGCCGCTGCGTCACGAAATCACGCCCAAGAACATTCTGATGATCGGCCCCACCGGCGTCGGCAAGACTGAGATCGCGCGCCGTCTGGCCAAGCTGGCCGATGCGCCTTTCATCAAGATCGAAGCCACCAAGTTCACCGAAGTCGGTTACGTCGGCCGCGACGTCGACACCATCATTCGCGATCTGGTCGACATCGGCATCAAGCAAACGCGTGAAGTCGAAGTGCGCAAGGTGCGCGCGCGCGCCGAAGACGCAGCGGAAGATCGCGTACTTGACATCCTGTTGCCGCCGGCGCGCGATTTCGGCTTCACCGAAAACAAGGATAAGGAAGCCGGCGATGACAAGAGCGCCGCCGGCAATAGCGGCAGCACTACGCGCCAGACTTTCCGCAAGCGTCTGCGCGAAGGTGCGATGGACGACAAGGAAATCGAGATCGAGCTGAACGAAGGCGCGCAGCAGATGGAAATCATGGCGCCGCCCGGCATGGAAGAAATGACCGAGCAGATCAAGTCCATGTTCTCCGGCCTCGGCAACAACCGCAAGAAGACGCGCAAGATCAAGATCAAGGAAGCCATGAAGTTCCTGATCGAAGAGGAAGCCGGCAAGCTGGTCAATGAGGAAGAGCTGAAGAAAAAGGCGATCACCAATGTCGAGCAGAACGGCATCGTGTTCCTCGATGAAATCGACAAGATCGCCACGCGTTCGCAGAACGGCAATGCCGATGTGTCGCGTGCCGGCGTGCAGCGCGATCTGCTGCCGCTGGTGGAGGGCACCACGGTCAACACCAAGTACGGCATGATCAAGACCGATCACATCCTGTTCATTGCTTCGGGTGCGTTCCATCTGGCCAAACCATCGGATCTGATCCCTGAACTGCAGGGTCGTTTTCCGATCCGGGTCGAACTGGATTCGCTGTCGATTGCCGACTTCGAACGCATCCTGACCGGCACCGATGCCTGCCTGACCAAGCAATACGAAGCGCTGCTGGCGACCGAAGGCGTGAAGATCGAATTCGTCGACAGCGGCATCAAGCGGCTGGCGGAAATTTCGTTCTCGGTCAATGAAAAGACCGAAAACATCGGCGCGCGTCGTCTCTACACCGTGATGGAAAAGCTGCTGGAAGAAATTTCTTTCATCGCCGGCGAAGGCGATGCGCAGACGCTGACCATCGACGGCGCTTATGTCGATATGCGCCTGGGTGAGCTGGCGGTGAATGAGGACCTGTCGCGTTACGTGCTGTAACGCGCGGATTCCGAGACAAGGAGCGCTGCCATGGCCAACAAGACGCTGGGGACACGGCAGAAGCTGAGTTTTCGTATCGAGCCGGCGCAGCGCGTTTCCAAGCCGCGCAATCCGGTCGCGATTGCCGCCGGCCAGCGTGCCGGCGGTGCCGGGCCGCATCGCAAGAGCGAAGCGGCGCAGCGGCAGGAACTGAAAGCCTTGCTCAAGAAAAAGCTGGCTGGGGATGAAGACAGCTGAATTTTTCAGTCAGCGCGCACTAAAGAAAAAAGCCTCCGAAGCGATTGCTTCGGAGGCTTTTTTCGTCAGCGGAAACCGCTGGCTTACATGTGATAACGCAGGCTCAGCATCACGTTGCGCGGCGCGCCCGGCAAGCTCAGGTTGGGGCTGGAGCCGTGACCCGAGATGATGTAGCCGGTGTTGAAGATGTTGTTCACGTTGAACTGGATTTCGTACCTGGCAGTGCGATAGGCTGCCATTGCATCGGCCGTCACGTAGCCCGGCAGCAGCACCGTGTTGCCCGGATTGGCCGCACGCGCGCCTACCGCATTGGCGCCGCCGCCCACGGTGAAGCCGCTGCCCAGATCCTTGGTCAGCCACAGGTTGGCGCTGTGTTTTGGTGTGAGCGTGGCGTTCTTGCCTTTGACCGGGACGTTGCCGGTACCCGGCGCACTGGCGTCGAATGCAGTGGAGTCGGTGATGACGGCATCCAGATAGGCATAACCGGTCATGACTTTCCAGCCGCCCTTGAGGTCGGCGCTGAAGGTGAATTCGGCGCCGTCGGTGCGTTGAGTGCCTACCGGGATCAGACGGTTGTTGTTGGTCGGATCGGTGGTCTTGATGTTGTTACGCTCCAGGCGGAACAGCGACACCGTGGCGCTGGCGCGGCCATCGAGCAGGTCGTACTTGGCGCCCACTTCGGTATTGCGGGTGGTTTCGGGCGACAGGTCGGCGTTGTTGACGGCCAGCGCGAAGTTTTCGCCGGAGGGCTGGAAGGACTTGCTCAGCGAGACGTAGTAGGACTGGGTCTCGGTCGGCTGCCACACCAGGCCCACACGCGGGCTGAATGCGGTGTCGGTACGCGCCAGGCTGCCCGGCGAGGTGCCGCCGACGATGCGCGACTTTTGCTCGAAGCTGTCATAACGCACACCGACCAGGGTCTTCCATTGATCGTTCCAGGCGATGTTGTCCTGCAGATAGCCGCCGAAGGTGTTGTAGGTGCCATAGGTGCTGGTAAGGGCGCCGAGCGTATTGGGGTTGACCGTCGGCAGCACCGGATTGAAGATGTTCACGCCGGTGGCGACTGTCACGCCGGCGTAGGTAAACGCATCCTTGCTCTGGCTGCCGAACTCCACGCCGTAGAGGATCTCGTGCTTGGTACTGCCCAGTTGCAGCTTTTGCGTCAGTTCGCTCTGATTGAACCAGCCGTTTTCGTCGCGCACCAGCTTGGAGTGGTTCAGCGTCATGGTCTGGGTGACTTCATTGACGTTGCCGCTGATGTTGGTCGGGTTGCGGTTCAGGTGATAGTCGTAGTAGCGGAAGTTGTTCTTGAAGGACAGCGACTCGTTGATACGGTGCGAGAGCACGGCCGAAGTCGAGACCACGCGCGACTGCACGAAGTCGGCATCGCGTGCGTTGCGGGCGCCGTAATACGTACCCGGATCTACGCTGACCGGACGGCCCTTGAACGACGGAATGCCGAAGTCCATCACGCGGCGGTCTTCCAGATAATCCGCCTGCAGCAGCAATTTGGTGTCGGCCGAGAAGCGCAATTCCATCGACGGTGCAATCGCGGTGCGGTCGATGAATTGCTGGGCGCGGTAGTTGTCGCCGCGTTCCACGGCGCCGGTCAGGCGCCATGACACCACGCCGTCGCCGGCGCCGCGGCCGACGTCGACTTCCGCGCGACGGCCGGCAAAACTGGTCAGGGTGACGCCGACGTCATTGATGTCGATGCCGGGCTTCTTGGTGACGCGATTGATCAGACCGCCCGATGAACCGCGGCCGTACAGCACGGCGGCCGGGCCCTTGATGACTTCCAGCGATTCGACGTTGGACAGGTCGCGGAAATACAGTGCATCGTCGCGGAAACCGTCGACAAACTGGTCGCCGATGGCCGTGAAGCCGCGGATGAAGACCTGATCGCGCTGGCCGTCGCCGGTCGACAGACCCAGGCCCGGCACATTCTTGAGCGCATCCTGAATCGACAGCGCGCCCTGGTCGCGCATCACCTGCGCCGGCACCACGTTGATGGTCTGCGGAACGTCGCGCAGAGGCGCTTCGCTCTTGGTGCCGCTGACGGAGGTAGGCGCCACATAGCTGTCATTGGCGCGCGAGCCGCTGACCTGCACTTCGGGCAGGCTGGTGGATTGGGCTTGAGCTTGATGTGCGGCGAGCGTGGAGAGCGACAGCGTGGTGAGGACAGCCAGGGTGCCTGGCTTTAGGCGGGACTTCATGAACTATTTTCCTTGTTCAGTAATAAGAATTATTTCTATTTATATTACTAAATAAGTGTAAATTTTAGTAAGGATTTTGTAAGTCGATGTGCCGAAACAACGGCGCCCCCAAAATCTGTTGACGCGCAAATTAGTGTGTGGCTGGACTTGAGGGCGTGGGCGATCTGAAGAGGATCGATTGGGAATGCGAGTAAATAATTCCGGATGGAATTTAATGCCGATTTTTGCGAGCAGGGCGCTCGCTATTGAACCGGTAGGTTCGCGCTTCGGATTGGCAGCGCATTGGTGAAGCACGGCGCCGCAGCGCCGCATGAAAAGAAAAGTGGGCGCCCGGACAATTGCGCCATGGCGGGTGCAGGCTAAGAAGCGGATGCCGGAGGCCAGATACCAGATAGATACTGCGCTACATCCGCCAACACGCGTAACGCAGCGCAAAGCTGCAGAAAGCGAATCAGAAACGAGCCGGAGAAGCTTGCGCTTCAGTGCAGACGAATCACCTGTTCGCTGTCTTCGCCGCCGGCGGCGCCGCTCTTGCCGAACGAAAACAGTTCGTACTCGCTGCCCTCTTCATTGGCGCGGTATTGGTAGGGATTGCCCCAGGGGTCGTGCGGCAGCTTGTCCACATAGCCGCCGATCTGCCAGCCGTTGGGCACCGGCGCCCGCGTAGGCTTGATCGCCAGCGCCAGTAAACCTTGCTGCGAGCTGGGATAGCGACCGTTGTCCTTCTTGTAGATTTCAAGTCCCTGGCTGATCGCTTGCAGCTCGCGCTCGACCGCAATCGCCTCCGGGCTATGGTCGTGCGACCAGCGATCCGCCAGTTTGGGCAAGCCCCAGGCGGCTGCTACCGCCAGCACCGCGAGCAGAATGATCCACTGCAGACGGCCAACTCCGCGTTGAAGGGCGCGGGGCGCGGGCGGACGGCGGGACGGCGAGTGAGGACGGCGCATGAATGCAACAGGTTTCAAGAAGATGAATCTAAAAAAGAATAAAGGGGCGACGATTGAAAACGGCCGGCGGCTTGCAGTCGTGACAACAGAAAGCCAGCAAGTATAAAGGCCCGCTTGTCTGAAATGCGATGGCGCGGCGCTCGCCCGGCGCCGTTACCGGTTTTTTTGATTGTCAGTCGGCCGGTCTGATGTCTACCTTGACGCCGCTCTGGGCGCTGACCGCTTCCGACAGGGTGGCGTACATCTCACTGCCGTCGCGGGTGTTGATCCATTGGCTGCCATTGAATTTGTAATGAAAACCGCCGGAACGGGCGGCGATCCACATCTCTTTCATCGGCGCCTGGCTGTTGACGATGATCTTGGAGCCGTTGTCTATGCATTCAATTTCCAGCACATTGCCGCTGCGACTGCACTCCACATCCAGCTCACCCTCGTCGCAGGCCTGTTCCAGCGCGCCCTCGATTGCATTGAGGGTGGCATCTGCAAGGTCCAGGAATTCTGATTCCGTCATGCTAAACTCCGAAGCATTTGAAGTAATCCGACATTTTATCGTGAAGTCATCTATTTCTCAGTTCCATCGTGCCGGATTCGTCAGCGCCACTGGCGCCGCCTTGCTGGTATTGCTGCTGGCCGGTTGCGGCCAAAAAGGCCCCTTGTACATGCCCAAGATTCCGCCGGCGCGTACCACTTCGCATGAGGTCGCGCCCAATCCGGACGCCGCGACCGATGCCGCAAAGAAGGGGGATATGGGAAATGCTCAGCCGATGGCCTGCCAGGCTGCGCCTGCAAATGGCTCAGCTTCGCTGGCCTGCAACGCCCAGACGCCCGGCAAATAAGCCGGATTCGATGACGATTGCACGATACGCAGCTCTGAATCCGGGGGCTGCGATAGCACTGAAATAATGTACCTGTCCGAATTCAGATTTCGTTTGTTCTGTATGACTACGCGCCGGCCTTGCCGGCGTTTTTAACTTCCAGATAAATTTCATGTCCCATTTTTCCTATCGCAATGGCGTGCTGCACGCTGAACAGGTTTCGCTTGATGCACTGGCCCGGCAATACGGCTCGCCGCTGTATGTCTATTCAAAAGCCGCGCTGGTTGAAAATTTCTCGGCCTACGCCGACGCCTGCCGCAAAGCCGGCCGCGATAGCGAGGGGGCGTTGATCTGCTACTCCGTCAAGTCCAATTCCAATCTGGCCGTGCTGAATCTGCTGGGGCAGCAGGGCTCCGGTTTCGACATCGTCTCGGGCGGTGAACTGTTGCGTGTGATTGCCGCCGGCGGTGATCCGCGCAAGGTGATTTTCTCGGGCGTGGGCAAGGGCCGCGATGAAATGAAGCTGGCGCTGCAGCACGACATCCTGTGCTTCAACGTGGAATCGATTCCCGAGTTGCATCGCCTCAATGAGGTGGCCGGCGAAGCCGGCAAGCGCGCGCGCATTTCGCTGCGCGTGAATCCCAATGTAGATGCCAAGACCCACCCTTACATCTCCACCGGCCTCAAGGAAAACAAATTCGGCGTGGCCTACGAAGACGCGCTGGACTGTTACCGCACCGCGGCGTCGCTGCCCAACATTGAAGTGGTCGGCATCGACTGCCACATCGGCTCGCAGCTGCTGGATGACGCACCGCTGCTGGAAGCGCTGGACAAGGTGATCGAACTGATCGACCAGCTGGCGGCCGAAAACATCCATGTGCATCACCTCGACATCGGCGGCGGCATCGGCATTACTTATGACGATGAAAAGCCGGTCGCCATCGGCGATTATCTGGCGCGTCTGTTTGCCCGCGTCGATGCCTGGCGCAAGGAAAAATATGCCGGCGCAGCGATCAAGGTGATGTTCGAGCCGGGCCGTTCCATCGTCGGCAACGCCGGCGTGCTGGTGACTGAAGTGCAATATCTGAAGCACAGCGAAGCCAAGAATTTCGCCGTGGTCGATGCCGCCATGAACGATCTGATGCGCCCGGCGATGTACCAGGCCTGGCACGGCGTGCAGACCGTCAGGCAGGAGCAGAACGGTGCGCAGGTCTACGACGTGGTCGGCCCGGTATGTGAATCCGGCGACTGGCTGGCGCGCGAGCGCGAACTGGCCATCCAGCCCGGCGATCTGCTGGCGCTGACCTCGGCCGGCGCCTACGGCATGACCATGGCATCCAACTACAACACGCGCGGCCGCGCCGCCGAAGTGCTGGTGGATGGCGAGCGCGCGCACCTGATCCGCAAGCGCGAAAATCCGGCCGATTTGTTCGCGCTGGAAAGCATCGTCTCCTGATCCTGGCGCGGCTGCCAGGCCGCGCGCAGTGATTCCCCGGGCAGAGCGATTCCGTGTTGACGGATCGCTCTGTTTTCATTTGCATCTGCCTGGCTTCTTGCAGATGTTTCAACATACGCTACGGCAGGAATTTGCTGCGACCGCAAAAAATCCCCAAACCGGCCCTGCTGCGGGTTTTCCTTTGAGAAATTTGGGTGCACAATGTCACCCCGGCCGCCCAAAACAGATAAACAAGACCGCAGCCGGTTCAGCAAGATCAGTGAGATCAAAAGGGGAAGGGAAGCCTTATGCAGTGCGTTCATTGCGCGGCAGCGAATCGGGAATCCGCCAAATTCTGCTTGAGTTGCGGCCAGTCTCTGCCGACTCAGGCTGTTGCGTCGTCTGTCAGGCCCGGGGCCGCAAGCTCCGCCCAGCTCGATTGCAGCGGCTGCGGTCATCACAACAAGCCAGGTTCCAGATTTTGTTCTCAGTGCGGCAATCATCTGACGCCAGCCGGCATGCCGGCAGATAGCGGTCGCCCCGACGAGACCGAGATCGCCGCCGCCGTGCTGGCATCCATCGCCGCCACGCCTGCCGGTTCGCAGTTTGCGCCGGCGCCGCTGGGTTTCTCCGGTGACACCGCTGTGTCGGACGAATATGTGGCGCTTGCCGTCAAACCTCGGCCGGTGGCCGAGGTGCCGCCGCAGGTGGTCGCCGCCGTCGCCGCCATTACCGATTATTCATCGCTGCGCAATGCTGCAGTTCCGGCTAGCCCGGAGGTAGCGCCGGATACGAGTGCCGCTTCCTCGTCGGCCACGGCACTCGAGAATTCTTCCGCCAGCCCGGCCATCGATCCGGTGGCCGAATACCTGGCGCGGCACGCCTTGCGGCCTGCCACATCGAACGGCGAAACCAGCGAGTTCGGCTTTGCCGAAGCGGCCAAGTCCTGGAGCCCATCCGAAAAAGTCATGATGCAGGCCTCGGCCGAGCCGCAGCGCAAGCGCACCGCGCCCATCATCATGACCGTGCTGCTGGTGGCGCTGATGATCGTGGCTGCCATGTGGTGGAACGGTCGGGCGCAGCCCAATGTGTCGCCCGCTTCGCCAACTGCCGCGCCGGCGACTGCACCAGCCTCAGCTTCGGCCCTGGCGGCGGCAAATGCAGCGCCGGCATCCGAAGCGCCGGCGGCTCCGACTGCATTGACCACATCATCAGCGGCTTCAGAGCCGGCGGATGCCGCATCCGGCGACAATGCGCTTCCATCTCCGGCGCAGAAAGAGGCGCAGCAATTGGCGAGAAAGCAGGCCGCCGAAGCCCGCCGGAAAAAAGCCGAGGCGCTCAAGGCCGAGCGCGAGGAGCGCAAGCAGCGGGCCGACGCCGCCATGGCCGAAGCGCGCGCCAATGCCGAACGTGCCGCCAATGAAGTGCGTGCGGCAGCGCCGGCGGCGCCGGTCACCGCTTTGCCAGGCACCGCGGACAAGGTCGCGGCCTGCCAGAAACTGTCCTTGTTCTCGCGCGAGAGCTGCCTCTGGGGGCTGTGCAACGGCAAGTGGGGCAAGGACGGTTGCCCCTCGTATCAAAACAATAATCAAAACTAGCGGCAGGTGAGGCGCAGACCCCAAGCGAGTCGCGCAGAGCCGGTTCCGCTGCGCTCCGGTTGCGGCGCCTGTCAGCCAAGTGTCAGCGCGCGCGGATGAACGTCCGCAGCCGAAACGGGTCAATCCGCTCAGCCAGGCCGGTTTGAGCAGGCGTGCCCGCACCATCATCGGTGCAGACCCGGTCGGCACTTCTCAGGCCCGCACCGATCCGCTGCCGCCCATTCGATAAAACAAGGGGAATGCATGAGCGACACCAATTCCAGTCTGCCGCCCGGATTCAATTCATTGCTGGCGTCGGTTTCGGCCTTTCGCAATACGCGTGCGCTGGTCTTGCTGGGGCTGACTTTCGTACTCGGTACGCTGGCCGGCGGCGTGCTGTCGCTGCTGGGCGCGCAACTCGGCCTGGGCATCTCCTTCCTCGGTTTCATCCTGTCTTTTCTGGTGTTCTTTTACGGCGGCAATGGCGTCGGCATCCTGCTGATGGCGGACGCTCAGGGCCAGGCCGGTCAGCTTGGCATCAGGGACGCGGTGCTGCTGTCGCTCTGCACCAGCCATCGCCTGCTGGGCGTGGCCTTGCTGTATGTGCTGATCGTACTGGCGGTGGTGATTGCGGTGGCCCTCGTGCTGCTGATCTGCAAGATTCCGCTGCTCGGTCCGCTGCTGTATGTGGTCGCCTTCCCGGTGTCGGCAGTGGTGCTGGGCGTGACCGTGTTTTCCTTATACGGCGTGCTGTTGCCGCTGGCCGGGCCGGCGGTGTGGAACGGCAGCGGCGTGTTCGAAGTGATCTCCCGCCTCAACCGCATCGTGCGCCGGCAACTGATCATGGTCTTGCTGTCGGAAGTGCTGCTGATGCTGATCACCGGGCTGGTGGCGCTGTTCATTTCGGCCATCGTGGCGATCGGTTCCGGCATCACCTCCAGCCTCTCGGCCGGCATCATCGGCTTCGGACGCGGCGGTTTGCTGGGTCTGTTTCCGGGCTTCGGCTTTTTCGGTCTGGGCGCCAGCGCGCATGTGATGGCCGGCATGCTAGGCGGCGGTCTGCTGTTCGCGCTGGCGGCGGTGGTGCCGGCGCTGATCTGGTGCAAGGGCAGTTGCATCATTTATCTCAACAGCATTGAGGGCATGGACTTTGCCGGCCCCGAAACCGCTCTGAGTCAGCGTCTGGATGCAGCGCGCAGGAAGGCAGAACAGGCGCGTGCGAATGCGCGTGAGCTGGCGGCACGACGCGGAAAATCTGAGCCCGAGGCCGCCTCGGTTCGCGGCAAGGACGACGCAATTCCATCTGCTGCGCCGGCAGCTTCTGAATTGCCGGCTGCCGCAGAGCCGGCGAGCGATGCCGCGACGCCGCGTATCCTCAACGCAAATACGCCACCGGCTTGCCCGTCATGCCATGCCAGTGTCGCGCCCTCCGACGTATTCTGCGGCGCATGCGGCAGCAAGCTGAAATAAGGATATGCCATGACGCGTTTTTGTACCCAATGCGGCAGCGCCAACCTCGATGTGGCGGTTTTCTGCGACGAGTGCGGCGCCGTGCTGCGACCGCCGGAAGCTCAAAAAGCGGCATCCCAAATGGATGCCGGTACCGATACTGCGGGTGCCGTGATGCCGGTCATGCAGACTACCGCCACCGAGCCGCCGCGCAAGCCTTCCCGTCTGCGCATCGGCCGCCGCAAGACCTGGATGATCGGGCTGGTGATCGGGGCGCTGGTGCTGGGCGCCGGCGCTGCGGTCAACTGGTGGCTGGCGCCGGAGGCTGCCACCGAACAAAGTTTCAGTCGCGCGGTCGAGCAATATCTGTCCGAAAACGCGCGCATGCGCGAGGCGCTGCTCTGCGCCGCCAATGAGCGTCTGCAAAACAATGTGCTCAGCATTTCCCAGTTCGAATCGGGCAATCGCGGCTGGGCCGATCTGCTGGTGCAGGCCGGTGTGCTGGAAGGCCCGCGCCTGGAAAGCTCGGGCTTCGGTTTCTTCAACCGTTCGCAATACATCTACAACGTCACCGATGTCGGCCGCAAATGGGTGCGCAACGGCCGCGTGTGTCTGGGCAACAGCCTGAGCGTACGTTCGCTGACGGGCTTCGATCAGGTGCAGCAAGTCGGGGAAGAAAGCATGGCGCCGGCGCATTCCGTGCTGGAGATCGCCGATCAGGCGCCGTGGCTGAAGAACTCGCCGCTGCGCGAACAGATCCTGCAAAAAAGCGGCAAGGCAAAACTGGAGCTGACCTTGACGCTGACGCTGGTCGACAAGAAATGGAAGGTCAGCGAAGCCGCCGAAAACCGGCGCCGCCTGGCCAACAAGTTCGAAGGCTTCGGCAAGGAAAGCAGCGAAGTGCAGGACGCCTCCGCCGGCAAGCCCGGCTGGATCGCCCGCATCAAGACCTGGCTGCACATCGACGACCATCCCCTGATCGGCAAATGGCGCGACGCCACCGGCATGGTGACCTTCGAATTCAGCGCCGACAGCATGACCGAAAACGGCAAGCTGATTCCGGCTCGCTTCGAAACCCAGGGCGACGTGGTCAAAGTCATTCCCGACAAGAATCCGCAGCAGGGCTTCAAGGTGCAGATGCGCGGCAAGGACTCGGCGGTGATCGATCTCGGCTTGCTGTCGCTGCGCCTGGCGCGGGTCGAATAAAGCCGGTTCGTGCCGGCACTGGTCCTGCCTGGCTTGGCCGGAATGCGCTCCCGCTCCGTGCCGGCGATTCAGCTCGGGGCGGAGTCTGATGCCGGCCACCGCCACCGCCACCGCCACCGCCATCGCACTTCTTGCATTTCTTTACTTCCTCTTTTGATGGGCCATGCCCTGCCTGATTTTTGTGCAGGCGGCAGGAGCGATTTTTGCTTGAAGACGCCGGTGCATCGCTGCGGCGATGCGAGTCTGTCCGTGTGGAAATCAAGTCGCTCAAATTTGGCCGAAGCGCAGCCGGATTCTGTTCGACAGAGACGAAAGACGCGCTCAGATGCCGCTATAATGCGCGTTTTTATCCCCGCCGCTCGGACGGTTTTGCCCTACTGCGCAAGGAACAAGGCATGAATGCTCTTCTCTGGTTCGTCGTCCTCTATTGGGTCATTTCGGTCGGCATCGGCTTGTATGCCACCAAGTTCGTCAAGACCTCCAAGGACTACGCCGTGGCCGGCCGCTCGCTGCCGATGTCGATCGTCACCGCTACCGTGTTTGCCACCTGGTTTGGCTCCGAAGCGGTGCTGGGCGTGTCTTCCACCTTCCTCAAGGAAGGTCTGGGCGGTATCGTCGCCGATCCTTTCGGTTCCTCGCTGTGTCTGATTCTGGTCGGCGTGTTCTTCGCCAAGCCGCTGTATCGCATGAACCTGCTGACCATCGGCGACTACTACAAGAAGCGCTTCGGCCGTGCGGCTGAAATGCTGGTCACCATCTGTATCGTGATTTCCTATCTGGGCTGGGTAGCGGCGCAGATCAAGGCCCTGGGTCTGGTGTTCAGCGTGGTGTCGGGCGGCTATATCCCCATGCACTGGGGCATGATCATCGGCGCCGGCAGCGTGCTGATCTATACCTTGATGGGCGGCATGTGGGCGGTGGCGATTACCGACTTCCTGCAGATGATCATCGTGGTGGTCGGCATGCTCTACATCGGCTGGGAAGTGTCGGACATGGTCGGCGGCCCGGCGGTGGTCATCCAGCACGCAGCGGATGCCGGCAAGTTCAATTTCTGGCCCTCCGCCACGCCCAAGGAGGTGCTGTGGTTCTTTGCCGCGTGGATCACCATGATGCTGGGTTCGATTCCGCAGCAGGACGTGTTCCAGCGCGTGATGTCGTCCAAGAACGAAAACATCGCGCGCAATGCCTCGATTCTGGGCGGCGTGATCTATTTCATGTTCGTCTTCATCCCGATCTTCCTGGCTTACTCGGCCACGCTGATCGATCCGGCCATGGTGGAGCGCCTGCTGGAAACCGATTCGCAACTGGTGCTGCCGACCCTGATCATGGAAAAGATGCCGGTATTCGCCCAGGTGATGTTCTTCGGCGCGCTGCTGTCGGCCATCAAGAGCTGCGCCAGCGCCACCTTGCTGGCGCCGTCGGTCACCTTCACCGAAAACGTGCTCAAGGAAATCCGCCCGTGGAAGAGCGACAAGGAGTTCCTGTTCTCGATGCGCGTGGTGGTGCTGATCTTCACCGTGGCAGTGACCTCGCTGGCGCTCAACAGCAAGTCCAGCATCTATCAGATGGTGGAAAACGCCTACAAGGTGACGCTGGTCGCCGCCTTCGTGCCGCTGGCTTTCGGTGTGTACTGGAAGCGCGCCACGCGCCAGGGCGCCTTGATGGCGATGGTGCTTGGCTTGCTGTCCTGGATCACGCTGGAATACGCCGCGCCGGATGGTCTGTGGCCGCCGCAGCTGATGGGGCTGATGTTCAGCATAGGCGGCATGGTGGTCGGTTCGCTGATGCCGCAGATCGTGGCGCCTGTCCCGCAAGCGCTGGCCAATGTGCCGGAAGGCCCGGGCAAGATCTGAGGGGGAATCCGGCTGGATACCTCTTCGTAAATGAAGCAAGCGCATGAATCAACAAGCGGCTGTCCGGTTTTCCGGCAGCCGCTTTTGTTTTGGGTGGCGCCGATTGCCGACCTCTGCATCGGACTGAGCGGGCATCGTCAGGCCGATCCGATTTTTCCTTGTCTCAGCGTGTGCTCATTTTTGTGGCAATCTTGATCCCCTGGAGGCGATTGTATTTATCTGTGATTTTCGATGATTTTCTATTGTGAAATTTCTCTGTTGCAATAATGCGATGGGAACTAATTTGCTTTTAATCAACCTGAAAGATCATGACTGAGCACAATTACCCCTATGACCGGGCAGCCGATGCGCTGTTTCTGGACTTCGACGGCACCCTGGTCGATCTGGCTTCAGAACCGGGCGGCGTGCTGGTGTCGCCGGCGCTGATCGAGGCGCTGCAGCGGCTGCAACAGGAAAGCGGCGGCGCCATCGCCATCGTCAGCGGCCGCCCCATGGATGAGCTGGATCACTTTCTCAAGCCCTTGCGGTTGCCGCTTGCCGGCGTGCATGGCGCCGAGCGGCGCACCGCCGATGGCAGCGTGGTGCAGCAGCCGGTGCCCGATGCCAGCCATCTGCAACAGCGTCTGCAAGCCTTTGCCGATAGCCACGGTCTGCTGATGGAGCGCAAGCGCGGTGCGGTCGCGCTGCACTACCGGCATCAGCCGCATCTCGAATCGCTGTGCATAGAAACCATGAGCGCAGCACTGCAGCAGGAGCCCGGGTTTTCCATGCTGCGCGGCAAGATGGTGGTCGAAGCCAAGCCGCATATCAACAAGGGCGATGCGATTGCCGCCTTCATGCGCGAAGCGCCGTTTCGCGGGCGGCGTCCGGTGTTCATCGGCGACGATGTGACCGATGAAGCCGGTTTTGCCTGGGTGCAATCCGAAGTCGCCAAAGGCCTTGGCATCAAGGTCGGCAACGGCGCCACCCAGGCCGGCCTGCGTGTCGACAATCCGGCGGCGGTGCTGTCGCTCTTGCAACAATCTCTGACGCGAGCGTTGCCTGCGTCGCCCCCTTTGCTGACCCCCGCGTCCGGCTGAGCAAGCCGCAAAGCCAGGCGCTGCGAGGTCGACGCAATTTGTCGGAATGTTTTCGAGCCGGCGCAATCATATTTCAGCAGTGCAGCAAACCTGCTCATCCATCCGCCGCCTGGCGCGATATCATCCGCAGCAGGCGCACCACGCAGTCCGCTGCTTCTGCACCAGCGCAGTAAAGATTCATACCGACGCAGAGCATGCCGGGCAGTTGCCCGCGACATGACACAAAATCAAGAAATCTGGATAACGGAGCAATGAGGGAATCCATGGAACCTACGCAAGCTACGCAATCTGCCACCCAGTCCGACATCACGCCATCCAACGAGCAAGCCGGACAGCCTTCTCCGCACTCTCAATCGCAGCACTCCGAGCAGCCGCATCTGGCGGCCCAGGCTCAGGATATTCTTTCGACCTCGACGCTGGACCTGGGCGTGATCGGCAACTGCGCCTTCAGCGCGCTGATCGACAAGATGGGGCGCATCGTCTGGTGCTGCCTGCCGCGTTTCGACGGCGATCCGGTGTTCAACGCGCTGCTTGACCCCAGCGACAACGGCAGTCTGTGGAGCTTTCAGCTGGAGAATTTTTCGCACAGCGAGCAATGGTATGAGCCCAACACCGCCGTGTTGCGCACCCGCCTGTACGACACGCTGGGGCAGGGCGTCGAAATCACCGATTTCGCACCGCGCTTCGCCAGCCGCGGGCGTTTCTTCCGACCGCTGCAACTGGTGCGCCGCGTGCATCCGCTGTCGGGCGCGCCGCGCATGCGCGTGATCCTGCGGCCGAAGTTCGACTGGGGCCGCGATGTGCCGCTGGAAACGCGCGGCAGCAACCATATCCGCTTCGTCGGCGATGAGCAGACCCTGCGTCTGAACACCGATGCGCCGATCAGCTACATCGTCGACGAGACCGCCTTCGTGGTCAGCCGGCCGTACAACTTCATCCTCGGCCCGGACGAAACCCTGCACGGCGGCATCGGCGACACTGCGCGCGATTTTGAACAGGAAACATTGGCCTACTGGCGCAACTGGAGCCGCGCGCTGGCCACGCCGCTGGAATGGCAGGACGCCGTGATTCGCGCCGCCATCACGCTCAAGCTTTCTGTGTATGAAGACACCGGCGCCATCATCGCCGCCATGACCACCAGCGTGCCGGAAGCGCCCGGCAGCCAGCGCAACTGGGACTATCGCTATTGCTGGCTGCGCGATGCCTTCTTCGTGGTGCGCGCGCTCAACAGCCTGTCCGAACTCGGCACCATGGAAGATTATCTGCGCTGGCTCACCAATGTCATCGTGCGTTCGGCCGGCGGCCATGTGCAGCCCTTGTACGGCATCGGTCTGGAAGAGGGCTTGCCGGAACAGATTCTGGATCACCTGCCGGGCTATCTGAACCACCGTCCGGTGCGCGTCGGCAATCAGGCCTACGAACATTTCCAGCACGACGTCTACGGCAATATCGTGCTCGGCGCGGCGCAGGCCTTCCACGACATGCGCCTGCATCATCGCGCCGGCATCGAGCACTTCCATCATCTGGAAGCGGTCGGTGAGCGCGCCTATGAGGTCTACGATCAGCCCGATGCCGGCATGTGGGAGCTGCGCACGCGTTCGCGGATACACACTTCCTCGGCGCTGATGAGCTGGGCTGCCTGCGACCGTCTGGCCAAGATTGCGGCGCGGCTGGATCTGGCCGAACGCGCCAAATACTGGGGCGAACGCGCCAAGGAAATCGGCGACCGCATTCTGAACGAAGCCTGGAACGAGCAGCGTCAGGCCTATGCCGAAAGTTTCGGCGGCCGCGACCTCGACGCCAGCGTGCTGCTGATGGTGGAAGTCGGCCTGATTGCGCCGACCGATCAGCGTTTCATCTCGACCGTCGAGGCGCTCGAAAAGCATCTGTGCGACGGTCCTTACATGCGCCGTTACGAGGCGCCGGACGATTTCGGCCGGCCCGAGACGGCATTCAACATCTGTACCTTCTGGCGTATCGACGCGCTCGCGCGCATCGGCCGCAAGGAACAGGCGCGCGAGATTTTCAAGGCGATGCTCGATGCGCGCAACCACCTCGGTCTGCTGTCTGAAGACACCCATCCGGTCACGCGCCAGATGTGGGGCAATTTCCCGCAGACGTATTCGATGGTGGGCATCATCAATTGTGCGATGCGCTTGTCGGCATCCTGGGAGGCGGTCATCTGATGGGACGTTTAGTGGTGGTATCAAATCGCCTGGCCGATCCGCGTAAAGCGGCGGCCGGCGGACTCGCAGTGGCGCTGGGCGAAACGCTCAAGCGCACCGGTGGTTTGTGGTTCGGCTGGAGTGGCAAGATCGTTGAAGATGGCACGCCCGGCGAGGGCGAGTTGCATGTGCATCAGGCCGGCAGCGTGACGCTGGCCGAGCTGGATCTGTCGAAGGAAGATCACGATTCCTACTATCGCGGCTACGCCAACGGCGTGCTGTGGCCGGTGTTTCACTACCGGCTCGATCTGGCCAATTTCGAATCGGGTCATCTGGGCGGCTACCGCCGCGTCAACCAACTGTTCGCGCGCAAGCTGTATCCGCTGCTCAAGCCGGACGACATCATCTGGATTCACGACTATCACCTGATTCCGCTGGCCGCCGAACTGCGCGCCATGGGCTGCGAAAACCGCATTGGTTTCTTCCTCCACATACCGCTGCCGCCGCCGCCGATACTGGCCGCGATTCCTTCGCACGAATGGTTGATCCGCGCCATGTTTGCCTACGATCTGGTGGGTTTCCAGAGTCACCTCGACGTCCAGCACTTTGCGCATTACGTGAAGGCGGAAGCGACCGCCGAATCGGTGGGCGCCAACCAGTTCCGCGCCTTCAACAGTACGGTGCAGGCCGAGGCGTTTCCGATCGGCATCGACGTCGCCGATTTCCAGCGGCTGGGGCGCGCCAGGGAAGCGCGCGAGACCTACGAAACCACGGTCAAGGAATACTCGCGCCGGCGTCTGCTGATCGGAGTCGATCGTCTCGACTATTCCAAGGGCCTGCCGCAGCGCATCCGCGCTTTTCGCGAGCTGCTGTTGGCCTATCCCGAAAATCGGCATAGCGCCACGCTGCTGCAGGTGGCCTCGCCGAGCCGCGAAGATGTCGATGCCTACAACGACATCCAGCATGAACTGGAAAGTCTGTGCGGGTCGATCAACGGGGACTTCGGCGATTTCGACTGGATGCCGATCCGCTACATTCACCGCACCGTGGCGCGCAAGCGCCTGCCGGGTTTGTACCGCGCCTGCGCGGTGGCGCTGGTGACGCCGCTGCGCGACGGCATGAATCTGGTGGCCAAGGAATTCGTCGCCGCCCAGGATGAAGAAGACCCCGGCGTGCTGGTGCTGTCGCGCTTCGCCGGCGCCGCCGAGCAGATGCCGCAAGCGCTGATGGTCAATCCTTACGACACGCATGGTACCGCGCAGGTGATCCAGCAGGCGCTGCAGATGTCGCTGGGCGAACGGCGCGAGCGTCATGCCGCCTTGCTCGAGGGCATACGCAAATATGACGTGCATTGGTGGTGCCGCGAGTTCTTGCGCACCCTCGGCGAAGCCAAGCAGCCGCCTTCCGCGACGGAACAGAATGCAGCCTGATCGCTGAAGCGCCGCGGCCCGCGTCCGGGTTCTACCCGATAACCGGGTGGGCGTATGCCGGGCCAGGCTCAGTTGCCGCGAAATCTTGCCGGGATGCCAATTCCTGGCAATTTCCGCCCCTTCCAGTCCCTTCCGCGCGCTGTTCGGGCCTCCTCCTGTTGTCGCCGTGTTGCAATAAATACAGCCGGCGGCGCTTCCTTGCACGACCCTTCGCAAAATCCCCCATAAAAACCTTTATAATTCAGGGTTTTGGAAGATTTTTGCGGAGTTAGTCATGCCGATTTATGCGTATCGCTGCGAAGCGTGTGGGTTTGCCAAGGATGTCTTGCAAAAGATGTCCGACGATGCGTTGACCGTTTGCCCGTCCTGCCACAAGGACAGTTTCAAGAAACAATTGACCGCAGCCGGCTTTCAGCTGAAGGGTTCCGGCTGGTATGTCACCGATTTCCGCGGCAATGGCAGCGGCGTGGCGAACAGCACCGGCGCCACCGGCACCGCCTTGCCTGCGACCGAAAGCAGCGCCCCCGACAGCGCCCCGCCTGCAGCCGCACCGGCCGCTACGCCCGCGCCGGCGGCCTCTTCTGCGCCTGCGGCCCCGGCCGCACCTTCGACTCCGAGCGCAACCTAAGCGGTTCGCTCCGGCGCGCCGCTCACCTTAAAGACCATGCGTAAATACTTCATCACCGGCCTGCTGATTCTGGTGCCCCTCGCGATCACGCTATGGGTGCTCAACCTGATCATCGGAACGATGGATCAGTCCCTGCTGCTGCTGCCGGAAAGATGGCGGCCGGAAGCGCTGGTGGGTTTCCACATCCCCGGTCTCGGAACCATCCTGACCCTGCTGATCATCTTCCTGACCGGTCTGGCTGCGCGCAACTTCATCGGCCGCCAGGTGGTGTCCTTGTGGGAAGGCATCCTGACCCGCATCCCGGTGGTCAAGTCGATCTATTCCAGCGTCAAGCAAGTGTCGGACACGCTGTTCTCGTCCTCCGGCAATGCCTTCCGCAAGGCGGTGCTGATCCAGTATCCGCGCCAGGGTTCGTGGACCATTGCGTTCCTGACCGGTGTGCCGGGCGGCGAAGTCAAGAATCATCTGCAGGGTGACTACATCAGCGTCTACGTGCCGACCACGCCGAATCCGACTTCCGGTTTCTTTCTGATGCTGCCGCGCGCCGACTCGATCGAACTCGACATGTCGGTCGACGAGGCCCTGAAGTACATCGTGTCCATGGGCGTGGTAGCGCCCGAGATGCTGGTGGCCGAGAAGAAAATCATCACCGATACCACGGCCCATAATTGAAGGGGCGTTCGGCGTCAGGGATGACGCTGTCCAGCCCCGCCACGGTATCCACACAAACACCTTCGAATAAAAATCTGCAAGAAAACTGTCAACGGAATCTGAATATGTCCATGCGAACTCAATACTGCGGCCTCACCACTGAGGCACTGCTCGGCCAAACCGTCAGCCTGTGCGGCTGGGTGCATCGTCGCCGCGACCACGGCGGCGTGATCTTCATCGACCTGCGCGACCGCGAAGGCCTGGTGCAAGTGGTCTGCGATCCAGACCGCGCCGAGGTGTTCAAGAACGCCGAATCCGTGCGCAACGAATTCTGCCTGCGCATCACCGGCGTGGTACGCAGCCGCCCTGAAGGCACCGGCAACGCCAACCTGAAGTCGGGCAAGATCGAAGTGCTGTGCCACGAGCTGGAAGTGCTGAACCCGTCGGTCACGCCGCCGTTCCAGCTGGACGACGACAACCTGTCGGAAACCACCCGCCTGACGCACCGCGTGCTGGACCTGCGCCGTCCGCAAATGCAGAACAACCTGCGCCTGCGCTACAAGGTAGCGATGGAAGTGCGCAAGTTCCTGGACGCGCAAGGCTTCATCGATATCGAAACGCCGATGCTGACCAAATCGACGCCGGAAGGCGCGCGCGACTATCTGGTGCCGTCGCGTGTCAACGCCGGCGAATTCTTCGCGCTGCCGCAATCGCCGCAACTGTTCAAGCAGCTGCTGATGGTCGCCAACTTCGACCGTTACTATCAGATCACCAAGTGCTTCCGCGACGAAGATCTGCGCGCCGACCGTCAGCCTGAATTCACCCAGATCGACTGCGAAACCTCCTTCCTCAACGAACAGGAAATCCGCGATCTGTTCGAAGGCATGATCCGTCTGGTGTTCAAGAACGTGCTCGATATCGACCTGCCGAACCCGTTCCCGGTCATGGACTTCGCGACCGCGATGGGCATGTACGGTTCGGACAAGCCTGACATGCGCGTCAAGCTGGAATTCACCGAACTGACCGACGTCATGAAGGACGTCGACTTCAAGGTGTTCTCGGGCGCCGCCAACAGCGAAGGCGGCCGCGTGGTCGGTCTGCGCGTGCCGGGCGGTGCCGACATGCCGCGTTCGGAAATCGATGCCTACACCCAGTTCGTCGCCATCTACGGCGCCAAGGGCCTGGCCTACATCAAGGTCAATGAAAAGGCCAAGGGCCGCGATGGTCTGCAATCGCCTATCGTCAAGAACCTGCACGATGCGGCGCTGGCAGCGATTGTCGAAAAGACCGGCGCGCAAGACGGCGACCTGATCTTCTTCGGCGCCGACAAGGCCAAGGTGGTCAACGATGCGATCGGCGCGCTGCGCGTGAAGATCGGCCACAGCGACTTCGGCAAGAAGAACGGCCTGTTCGACGACGCATGGCGTCCGCTGTGGGTGGTCGACTTCCCGATGTTCGAATACGACGAAGACAACCAGCGCTGGGTCGCGTTGCACCACCCGTTCACCTCGCCCAAGGATGGTCACGAAGATTTCATCTCGACCAACCCGGGTGCCGCCATCGCCAAGGCCTATGACCTGGTGCTGAACGGCTGGGAAATGGGCGGCGGTTCGGTACGTATCCACCGCGCCGACGTGCAGAGCAAGGTGTTCCGCGCGCTGAAGATCGACGACGAAGAAGCACGCCTGAAGTTCGGCTTCCTGCTCGACGCGCTGCAATACGGCGCGCCTCCGCACGGCGGCATCGCCTTCGGCCTGGATCGTCTGGTGACCATGATGGCCGGCGCCGAATCGATCCGCGACGTGATCGCGTTCCCGAAGACCCAGCGCGCGCAATGTCTGTTGACGCAAGCGCCGTCGGCGGTCGACGAGAAGCAATTGCGCGAACTGCACATCCGTTTGCGCAATGCAGAGCCGGCAGTCAAGGCGTAAGCAGCTCAATACCGTGCGCGCCTGATCCCGGATCGGCGCGGACAAAAGAAGAAGGCGCATGCAGTAATGCATCGCGCCTTTTTTCATGCGTACAGCAATGCTGGTCGCTCGCCTGCGGCGCCTGATTCGATATAAATCTTTTACGCATGCATGCGCTGCAAGCATGGCGACATGCGCAGATATCATTTCCGGCTTGCTTCTTGCTCCCCCTATTATCGAACGCGTGTCTTTGTGTTCAATCTAAGGGGAGATTCATGCAAGCCAATACCGCCTACGCCGCTGCGCCGCCGACGGTCAGCACCGACCAGCGCCGCCGCGCGATCATCGCCACCGTCATCGGCAACGGCCTTGAATGGTTCGACTTCACCGTCTACAGTTTTTTCGCGGTCGTCATCGCCAAGCTGTTCTTCCCGACCGGCAATGAGCTGACTTCCCTGTTGCTGGCCGTGGCCACCTTCGGCGTCGGTTTCTTCATGCGTCCGGTGGGCGGCATCCTGCTCGGCATCTATGCCGATCGCGTCGGCCGCAAGGCCGCCTTGTCGCTGACCATTTTGCTGATGGCGGCCGGCACCACCCTGATCGGACTGGCGCCGACCTACGAACAGATAGGCGTGTTTGCACCGCTGATCATCGTGGTCGCACGCTTGCTGCAAGGCTTCTCCGCCGGCGGCGAAATGGGCAGCGCCACCGCCTTCCTGACGGAATATGCACCGGTCAGGGAGCGTGCGTTTTATTCCAGCTGGATCCAGGCCAGCATCGGCGTGGCCGTGCTGCTGGGCGCAGCGGTCGGCACTTTCGTCACGGGCAGCCTGAGTCCCGAGGCGCTGGCAAGCTGGGGCTGGCGCCTGCCTTTCCTGCTGGGCATCATCATCGGCCCGGTCGGTTATTACATCCGCCACCATCTCGATGAAACACCTGCTTTCCTGGAAGCCAAGGACAAGACCGATTCGCCGCTCAAGGAAATCGTCAGCAACTTCCCGCGCGAAACCCTGGCCAGCTTTTCGATGGTGATCCTGTGGACGGTCTGTACTTATGTGCTGCTGTTCTACATGCCGACCTATTCGATCAAGGTGCTCAAGCTGCCGCAATCGACCGGCTTCATCGCCGGCATGGTGGGCGGGCTGTGCATCATGGTGTTCGCGCCCATCGTCGGTCTTATCGCCGATCGTTTCGGCCGGCGCGGACTGCTGTCCGGCGCTGCGCTGCTGATCCTGCTGCTGGCCTATCCCATGTTCAGCTACATCAATAGCGCGCCGGGTCTGATCTCGCTGCTGATTTTCCAGCTGGTGTTCGGCATTCTCATCGCGACTTATACAGGCCCGATTCTGGCGGCGTTCTCCGAGCTGTTCCCGGCCAAGGTCTTGTCAACCGGCCTGTCGGTGGCCTACAACCTGGCCGTGACCATCTTCGGCGGCTTTGCCTCCTTCTTCATCACCTGGCTGATCGCCGCCACCGGCAGCACCATGGCGCCGGCCTTCTACGTGATGATTGCCGCCGCCATCAGCCTGGTCGGCACGCGCTTCGTGCGCGAGCCCCAATATTTGCAACGAGCCTGATTTATTTCCATGACCAAGATTCTCCTGCAGGGCGGCAACGTCCTCGATCCGGCACACGGCAGCCTGCTGCTGCGCCACGATGTATTGATTGAAAACGAACGCATCATCGACGTGTCGTCGACGCCCATCACCGCACCCGACGCCAAGCGCATTGACGTCAGCGGCAAGACCGTCATGCCCGGCCTGATCGATTGCCACGTGCACGTGCTGGCCTCGCTCGCCAATCTGGGCGCGAACGCCTTGCAACCCGGTTCGCTGACATCGATCCGGGCCTTGCCTATCGTTGAGGCGATGCTCAAGCGTGGCTTCACCACCGTGCGCGATGCCGGCGGGGCCGACTGGGGCCTGGCGCAAGCCATCGCCATCGGCCTGGTGCCCGGGCCGCGTATTTTCCCGTCGGGCAAGGCCTTGTCGCAGACCGGCGGGCACGGCGATTTCCGGCCGCGTTCGGATGTGCTGGAACCCTGTTCCTGCGCCTTCCGTGCCGGCGCGATTGCGCGCGTGGCGGATGGTGTCGACGCCGTGCGTCTGGCGGCGCGCGAAGAGATTCAGAAGGGCGCCACCCAGATCAAGATCATGGCTTCCGGCGGCGTCGCATCGCCCACGGATCCGATCGGCAACACGCAATACAGCGAAGATGAAATCCGCGCCATCGTGGCCGAAGCTGAAGCTGCGCAGACCTATGTCATGGCGCATGCGTATACCGGCCGCGCGATTTCCCGCGCCGTGCGTTGCGGCGTGCGCACCATCGAACACGGCAATCTGGTTGATGCCGATGCCGCGCGCGTGATGCGCGAGCATGGCGCTTTCGTGGTGCCGACGCTGGTGACTTACGACTCGCTGGCGCGCGACGGCGCCCGTCTCGGCCTGCCGGCGGATTCGGTAGCCAAGATCGAATCGGTACGCCAGGCCGGCCGCGACTCACTGAAGATTTATGCCGAACATGGCGTGCAGATGGGTTTCGGCTCCGACCTGCTGGGCGAGATGCATCAGGATCAGTCGGAGGAGTTCATCATTCGCGCCGAAATCCTCGGTAATCTGGAAGCGATCCGTTCGGCGACCTCGATTGCCGCTGCGATTCTGCAGCGCGAGGGCGAACTGGGCACGGTGCGGGTGGGCGCCCGTGCCGACCTGATTGTGGTCAATGGCAATCCGCTGGACGACATCCGCCTGCTCACCGGCCAGGGCCAGCACCTGGCCCTGGTCATGCAGGGCGGCTATCTGTATCGCAGCCAGGCCTGAGCCTTGACTGCCTGAAAACCATGCCTGCCTGCGCCAGTGCGGGCGGGCATGGTTTTCGCTCCATAATGAGGCTTTAGTCCCGCCGAGCCTCAGTCATGCGTATTTCTCCGCTTCCCCCCTTGCCCTCGCTGATTGCGTTTGAGGCCGCGATGCGGCATAGCAGTTTCACGCGCGCCGCGGCCGAGCTGCATCTGACGCAAAGCGCGATCAGCCGCCAGATTGCCCAGCTTGAGCGCTTTCTCGGCAAGAAACTCTTCATCCGCGAACCGCGCGCCTTGCGCCTGACCGTAAGCGGTCAGCGCTATGCCGAAGAAGTACAGCGGCTGCTGGTCGGCTGCGCCGAGGTCACGGAAGATGTCATGAAACGCAAGGGCCACAGCGAGCTGACGGTGGCCTGTTCCTCCGGCGTCGCAGTCTTGTGGCTGACGCCGCGGCTGGCGCGTTTCCGTGCCTTGCAGCCCGATTGCCATTTGCGCCTGATCGTCAACGACAGTCTGGCCTCGCTGTCGGAAACCGATTTCGACATGGGCATCTACTTCCTGCGCGACGGGCCGCCCTCCGGCATGGCGGCGCGCCGCCTGTATGACGAGGATGTATTCCCGGTGTGTTCGCCCTCCTATCTGGCCGGCCGTACTCTGGCGCCCGAGGACTTGCCGCAGGAGACGCTCCTGATGCTGGAGGATGGTCAGCGCCAATGGATGTCCTGGCAAAACTGGATGGCGCAGAACGGACTCGGCGAGAGCCGCATTCAGCATCAGATTCTGTCCAATCAATATCCCATCCTGCTGCAGCTGGCGATGGAAGGGCAGGGCATCGTGCTGGCCTGGCGTCACATGATCGATGCCTGCATGCGCGCAGGTTTGCTGGTGCGCGCCTGTGATGCCAGCGCCAGCCTGGGCGGCGGCTATTACGCCGTGTGGCCGCGTGATCGCATCGAGCACGCGGCGGCGCGCAGTTTCCGCAACTGGCTGGTGGAAGAAAGCGCGATTGCGGCTGATGAGGTCTGATTGCCTCATCTCTCTATACAATGTCGGCTTGAGCCTTCCTCCACGGGAAGCGGCGATTGCATGACGGATAAACGAGATGAGTCTTCCCTATAAAATTCCTGAATCGGTGCTGGTGGTGATCCACACCGCAGAACGCGAAGTGCTGCTGATCGAACGCACCGACAAGGAAGGATTCTGGCAATCGGTGACCGGATCCAAAGACACCCCGGACGAAGCCTTGTCGGAGACTGCCCGACGCGAAGTCGAGGAAGAGACCGGCATCGTGCTTGCTTCGCAGGCAGTAGAATCAGCAGACCAGGAGCGGAGAACCGTGCCGGCTTCGCATCTGCTGGACTGGCAACTGTCCAATATCTACGAAATCTATCCGGTCTGGCGGCACCGCTACGCGCCCGGCGTCACGCGCAATACCGAGCATGTATTCGGCTTGCTGGTGCCGCGCGATATTCCGGTGGTGCTGGCGCCGCGCGAACATACGCGCTTCCAGTGGTTGCCGTATCGCGCAGCGGCCGATCAATGTTTCTCGCCGTCCAATGCCGAGGCGATTCTGCAGTTGCCGCGTTACATGCGGGCGGGTTGAGCGGCGAGCAAGGGCCGGCAGGGCAGCGTCAGGCATAGTGCGGGGAGAGAAATTCGGGGAGCAGTTCGGCACGGCGGATCTTCCGCAACAACACGTGCAACAGCGCAGGCCGGTATCGAGTGATTGAGCCGGGATTGCGCGGAAGCCAGATTGCTCAGAAAGGACAGGTCGTATTTTCATGAAGCTGCGCGTCGCGACATACAACATCCACAAAGGCGTGACCTCATTCGGCGGACGGCCGCGCATTCTTGCCTTGAAGCAAGCGCTGGCCCAGCTCGATGCCGACATCCTGTTTTTGCAGGAAGTGCAAGGGCGCCACGATCTCAACGCCGTGCGCCACACCTCCAACTGGCCGCAACAGGGGCAGCACGAATTCATTGCCGGCGACTCCCATCATTCGGCCTATGGCATGAATGCGGTCTACGATCACGGCCACCACGGCAATGCGCTGATCTCGCGCTTCGCCATTTCTTCTTCCCGCAATCAGGACGTCTCCGATCACTCCTATGAGTCGCGCGGCATTCTGCATTGCATCGTGCCGGTCGAAGGCGTCGAGGTGCATTGCTATGTGATTCATCTGGGCCTGTTTGCCGGCGGCCGCCGGCGTCAGACTGCGGCGCTGATCGAGGCGGTGCGTTCGTCATCGCCGCCCGATGCGCCGCTGATCATCGCCGGCGATTTCAACGACTGGAGCAATCAGCTCAGCAAGATGCTGCACATTCGTCTCGGCGTGAACGAAGTGTTCGATCAGCCGATTGCCAAGGGCCTGATGGGTTATTTTCGCAAGGTCAGCGGCATGGCGCCGAGGATACAGCCGGCGCGCACTTTCCCGGCGGTGATGCCGTGGCTGCGGCTGGACCGGATTTACCTGCGCGGCTTCAAGGTGGAAACCGCCGAAGTGCTGCGCGACGGCCCCTGGGCCAAACTGTCGGATCATGCGCCCATCATCAGCGAATTGAGCTTTAAATAAGGCCGGAGCTGCGTATCAGTGCAGCGACAGCGCACGCCGACACAGCGCCGACATAAATGCATCCGATAATCGGACCGATGACAAGACCAATGAAGCGTCCGACATGCGCCATGTAAGTTTCAGTGCCGACAACGAAATCGCTTTGCTGCACAGCGGCGCCGGATTCTTTCCGGCGCTGATCACGGCCATAGACGCGGCCCGCGTCGAGATCTATCTCGAGACCTATATTTTTTCCATCGACGACACCGGCATTCTGGTGCGCGACGCCCTGCAACGCGCCGCCGCACGCGGCGTGGTGGTGTGCGTGATCACCGACTGGATCGGCACCGGCCGCGTGGAAACCAGACAGCTGAAGCAGACGCTGATGCAGGCCGGTGTACATCATCGTTCCTTCAATCCCTGGTTCCGGCGCGGCATCGCGCGCAGCCATCGCAAGCTGTGCGTGGTGGACCGGCAGTGCGCCTTTGTCGGCGGGCTCAACATCAACGACGACATGATTTCCGACGATTCGCATCGCAGCGTGCTGCCGGCGCCGCGCTGGGATTTCGCGGTGCGCATCGTCGGCCCGCTGGTGCAGGATATTCACCGCGAGATGTATGCGCAGTGGATGCGCATCGGTCACATGAAACTGCGCGCGCGCTGGGAAAATTTCAAGCGCGCGCGTCACACTTTGCCTGTGCCGGTCCACGGTGAAGCGCTGGCTGGTCTGGTGGTGCGCGACAATCTGCGCAATCGCCGCACCATTCAGCGCACCTATCTGCAGGCGCTCGGCCATGCGCGCGACAGCGCCTTCCTTGCCAATCCCTATTTCGCGCCCGGCCGCAAGATGCGGCGCGCGCTGGAAGAGGCCGCCCTGCGCGGCGTGCGCGTGACGCTGCTGCTGGGTGTGGGGCAATTCCGCATGCAGGATGCGGTGGCGCATTCCTTCTATCCCAAGCTGCTGGCGGCCGGTGTGCGCATCGTCGAATATACCAGGACGCAACTGCACGCCAAGGTGGCGGTGGTGGACGATCACTGGGCTACGGTCGGCTCCAGCAATTACGACGGCCTCAGCCTGTTCGTGAATCAGGAAGCCAATGTGGTGATCAATGATCGCGGCTTTTCGGAATACCTGCGCGCCGAAATCGAGATCGGCGCCGCCGAAGGACGGGTGGTGCATCTCTCCGATTTTGCCAATGTGCCCTGGTACAAACGGCTCTGGCATGGCACGGCTTTCCTGATGTACCGTACCGTGATTCACATCATCACGCTGGGCAAGGACGCCTGAGCGCATCGACGGTGCCGACAAGGCGTCAGACTTCTGCCTCAGTGTTTCGGCTGCTTCATCCGGAGTTGGCTGCGGAATGTCGTCCGCTTGCACAGACAAGCGCGCATATGTGCACATGAAGCGGACAAAGACAAACTGCCCGGCGCGGCGCCGGCGCGCGTAATCATGACACTCTGATACAGAAATATCACCGTATCGCCTTCGCGGTTGAAATGGACTAAGATGGTCGTCCCTGTTTCAACGGAAGTGATGCGGGCGAGCTGCATCAGCTTTCGGCTATTTCAACAAAGAGGAGCAAGAAAATGGATGATGTCGTCATTGTCGCAGCCCAACGAACAGCGGTCGGTAAATTCGGCGGTTCATTGTCGAAAATCGCCGCGTCCGATCTCGGCGCACAGGTAATCAAGGGTTTGCTGGCGAAGACGGGCATCAAGCCGGAGCTCATCAGCGAAGTCATCCTCGGTCAGGTGCTGACCGCAGGCGTCGGCCAGAATCCGGCGCGCCAGGCTGCGATCCGTTCCGGTCTGCCCGACATGGTGCCGGCTTTCGTGGTCGGCAAAGTCTGCGGCAGCGGCCTCAAGGCGATTCATCTGGCGGCGCAGGCGATCAAGTGCGGCGACGCCCAGATCGTCATCGCCGGCGGCCAGGAAAACATGAGCGCTTCGCCGCACGTGCTGAACAATTCGCGCGACGGCTTCCGCATGGGCGACGCCAAGCTGACCGACACCATGATCGTCGACGGCCTGTGGGACGTCTACAACCAATATCACATGGGCATTACCGCCGAGAATGTCGCCAAGAAATTCGACATCTCGCGTCAGGAGCAGGACGAATTCGCCGCCGCTTCGCAGAACAAGGCGGAAGCCGCGCAGAAGGCCGGCAAGTTCAAGGACGAAATTCTGCCGATCGAAATCAAGGTCAAGAAAGAAACCGTGCTGTTCGACACCGACGAATTCATCAAGCCGGGCGTGACTGCCGAAGCGCTGGGCACCTTGCGTCCGGCCTTCGACAAGAACGGCACCGTCACCGCCGGCAATGCATCCGGCATCAATGACGGCGCGGCTGCGGTGATCGTCACTTCCGCCAAGCTGGCGGCCGAGCTCGGCTTGCCGGTGCTGGCCAGGATCAAGTCGTATTCCTCGGCCGGTCTCGATCCGAGCATCATGGGCATGGGCCCGGTGCCGGCCTCGCAGCTGACCCTGAAGAAGGCCGGCTGGACGGCGCAGGATCTGGACCTGATGGAAATCAACGAAGCCTTCGCAGCGCAGGCCATCGCGGTCAACAAGCAGATGGGCTGGGACACCAGCAAGATCAACGTCAACGGCGGCGCGATCGCCATCGGTCACCCGATCGGCGCATCCGGCTGCCGCGTGCTGGTCACGCTGCTGCACGAAATGATCCGCCGCGATGCCAAGAAGGGGCTGGCCAGCCTTTGTATCGGCGGCGGCATGGGTGTGGCGCTGGCGATTGAGCGCTGATGCCAGCCTGAGTCTTCAGTAGCATAAGGAACGCCGGCCATTGCCGGCGTTTTCTTTTGCCGCCTGATCTGCTGCGGCTGCAGCTTCGGCTTTGCAGATCAGGCCCGCAGCAGGACTTCGTGCGCTGCTTTAGAATTTGCAGTTCACTTTATTAATTCACGACGCTTTCCCTCAATTGGACACCACCCGAATCGACAAATGGCTCTGGGCCGCACGCTTCTTCAAGACGCGCTCGCTGGCCACCGACGCCGTGGAGCACGGTAAGGTGCGGCTCAATGGCGAGCGCACCAAGCCGTCGCACAGCGTCAGGATCGGCGACCGGCTCGATATCGACAATGGTTCGACCGTGTGGGAAGTGCTGATCAAGGGCATCGCCGACAAGCGCGCTTCGGCGGCGATTGCGCAGGCGCTATACGGCGAGACCGAAGACAGCGTGCGCAAGCGCATCGAGGCCGCCGAGCGCCATCGCCTGTTCCATGAACCGGCCGCCGAACTCAAGGGGCGGCCGACCAAGCGCGACCGCCGTTTGCTGGATCGCTCCTCTTCCTGAGGCCGGCGCCGGCGTTGCTGGCTGCAGCCTCAGATCTGGGCGCTACCGCCGTCCACGAACAATTCCACGCCATTGACGAAGCTGGCTGCATCCGAGGCCAGGAAGGCGGCTGCCTTGCCGATTTCCGAGGCTTCGCCCAGCCGTCCCATGGGCACCAGCGACGACAGGTGATCGAACAAGCCCTGACGATGTTCGTCCGGCACCAGACCGCCAAGACCTGGCGTGCGGATCGGGCCGGGGCTGATCACATTGACGCGGATGGCGCGCTCCTTCAGATCCAGCAGCCAGGAACGGGCAAAGTTGCGCACCGCTGCCTTGCTCGCGCTGTAGACGCTGAAGTTGGCCGTGCCTTGAATCGAGGTGGTCGATGAGGTCAGGATAATGGCGCCGCCGTCTCTCAGCAGCGGCAGGGCCTTTTGCACGGTGAACAGCGTGCCGCGCACATTGGTGTCGAAGATGCTGTCGAAATGGGCTTCGGTGATCGCGCCCAGCGGCATCATGTCGCCGCCGCCGGCATTGGCGAACACCACATCCAGATGGCCGGCGCTGGCGGCAATCTGCGCGTAGACGGCGTCGAGCTGATCGAGCCTGGAGACATCGGCGCGGATGCCGGTGGCGTTCTTGCCGATGGCGGCAACGGCCGCATCGAGTTCGGCCTGACGCCGTCCGGTGATGAACACGCGTGCGCCCTGCGCTGCAAATTCCTGGGCCGAGGCCAGGCCGATGCCGCTGGTGGCGCCGGTGATCAATGCGATTTTTCCTGCGAGTTGCTGATTCATGATGTGCTCCGTAACAGATGATGTTGAGTGGTGGAAAAGCTTCATGCCGCAGCGGCCTTGCTCTGATCCTGGCCGGCCGTGCTTTCGTGTTGGCATGGGAGCTACTGTACGGGCGCCCGATTATTGAATAAAGTGGCTAATATTTAATACATTATTCATGTATGTGGATAATCTGGCGTTGCGGGGGAGGTCTGATCCGCCCGCCTCCGGCTCGAGGGCGCCGGCACAGTCGCAGCACGGAACAGGAAAACGGGAGCAAAGACATGGATCAACTGTTGGCAATGCGCGCATTTGCGCGGGTGGTGGAGGCCGGCACCTTCACGCATGCCGCCGATTCGCTCAACATGCCGAACGCCACGCTCAGCAAGCTGATCCAGCAGCTTGAGCAGCATCTGGGCGTCAAGCTGCTGCAGCGGACCACGCGCCGGGTATCGGTGACGGCCGAGGGCGCCGCCTATTACGGCAAGGCCGGGCGGCTGCTCAAGGATCTGGAGGACATCGACGGCAGCTTCAATGCCGCGCAGTCGAATCCGCGCGGCCATCTGCGCATCGACATCGGTTCTTCCACCGCCAGCGCGGTTCTGATTCCGGCATTGCCGGATTTCATGGCGCGTTATCCGGACATCCGCATCGATCTCGGCGTCAGCGACCGGGCGGTCGATCTGATCAGCGACAAGGTCGATTGCGTGATCCGCGGCGGCGTGTTGAGCGAGCAGTCGCTGGTGGCGCGCGCCATCGGCCACGCGGCGATGGTGACCTGCGCCACGCCCGGGTATCTGAAGCAATTCGGGGTGCCGGCGTATCCGGCCGAACTGAAGAACGGTCATCGCATCGTCAGCTATCTGTCGGCGCAGAACGGTCGCGCTATGCCTTTACGCTTTGAACGCGATGGCGAGCCCAGCGAAATCGCGGTGGCGCACAGGATCGGCGTCAATGAGAGCAACGCACATCTGGCCGCCGGCCTGGCCGGACTCGGCATCATCCAGACCTTTGCCTACGCTGCGCGGGCGGCGCTGGCGACAGGGCAGCTGCAGGAAATCTTGCGCGAATGGCAGCCGCCGCCTTATCCCTTCTACGTGGTCTATCCGCCCAATCGTCATCTCAGCAACCGGCTGCGCGTATTCATCGATTGGCTGGCCGAGAGTTTTCCTGTGCAGGGTGAAATGGCCCGTCGGCGCTGAGCCGAAGAGTTGCTGTTGCGGATTCGCTGTGCAGGATTGCGACAGATTTTCTCCCTGGAAATGCCGCGAACAGCTTCCGCATAAAAACTAATATTCCTTTGCGCCTCACTCAGTTTTTTGTTTGACATTTAAGTGCGGATGAATAATAGTACGATCGTTCGAATATAATTCTCGGGACTTCTCGACAAACTGCTGCATCAACCTCGCATAATGTTGATGCAACATAAAGTTTGCGATTGTGCCTCAGAGCACATAGCTTCAAAAAGCCGACGCCAAAGAGATAACGATGATAGAGACAAGCACTGCGACGGGTAGCCGTCCCAAATTTCTGCGCAAGGGCGAACAGACGCGCGCCGCGATTCTTGATGTGGCGCTCGAACTGGCCAGCCGCGATGGCATGGAAGGCCTGACGATCGGGCTGCTCGCCGAAAAGATGAAGATGAGCAAGTCCGGCGTGTTCGCCCACTTCGGCTCGCGCGAGGATCTGCAGATCGAGGTGGTGCGCCTGTATCACACCCGTTTCGAGCAGGAAGTGTTCTATCCCAGCATCAAGGAAGCGCGCGGTCTGCCGCGTCTGCACAGCATGTTCTCGCGCTGGGTGAAACTGGTCACGGTTGAAATCGCGCTGGGCTGTATCTACATCAGCGGCGCCGTGGAGTACGACGACCGCCCGGGCGCGATCCGCGATCATCTGGTGGCGATGGTGCAGGCCTGGCGCAATGCGCTGGAGCGCAGCATCAAGCAGGCCATGGAGCTGCAGCATCTGCGCAGCGACATCGATGTCGGCCAGATGGTCTACGAGATTTACGGTCTGATCCTGGCTTTGCATCATGACGCTCGCTTCCTGAATATTCCGGGCAGTGTGGAGCGCGCGCAGGCCAGCTTCGACCGTCTGATCGAAAGCTATCGCAGTTCGCCATTGCAAGAAGAAGCCGCCGCCGACAAGGCCGCCAAGAATTCAAAAAGCGCTGCCAAGAAAGCAGCCTGAAGCAAAGCTTAAAACGCAGTTTGAATGTGCTTGCGCATCGTCGTTCTGATCGCTGCGCAACGATGTTCAGCCCTGATTTTCGTTCTGATTCACCCAGCCCAGCCGGAGACACAACATGCCCCAATACAATGCCCCGCTTCGCGACATGCAATTCGTGCTGCACGAACTGCTGCAAGTCGAAGACGTACTGAAAGACCTGCCGCCGCACGCCGACACCAATCGCGAGCTGATCGACCAGGTACTGGAAGAGGGCGGAAAATTTACATCGCAAGTGCTGTTCCCGCTGAATCATTCGGGCGACCGCGAAGGCTGCCACTACGATCGTGAAACCAAGAGCGTCACGCCGCCCAAGGGTTTCAAGGAAGCCTACAAGCAATACATCGAAGCGGGCTGGCCGGCGCTGGCCTGTGATGCCGAATACGGCGGTCAGGGCTTGCCGCTGGTGATGAACAATTCCTTCTACGAAATGCTGAACTCGTCGAACCAGGCCTGGACCATGTATCCCGGCCTGTCGCACGGCGCTTACGAATGCATCCACGCGCACGGTTCCGATGAGCAGAAGGCGCTGTATCTGCCCAAGCTGATTTCCGGCGAATGGACCGGCACCATGTGCCTGACCGAATCGCATTGCGGCACCGACCTCGGCCTGCTGCGCTCGAAGGCCGAGCCGCAAGCCGACGGCTCCTACAAGATCACCGGCAACAAGATTTTCATCTCGGCCGGCGATCACGACATGTCCGACAACATCGTGCACCTGGTGCTGGCGCGTCTGCCGGATGCGCCGCAGGGCTCCAAGGGCATTTCGCTGTTCATCGTACCGAAGTTCATGCCGAACGCGGATGGTTCTCTGGGCGTGCGCAATCCGATTTTCTGCGGCGCCATCGAAGAAAAGATGGGCATCCACGGCAACGCCACCTGCCAGATGAATCTGGACGGCGCCACCGGCTGGCTGATCGGCGGACCGCACAAGGGTCTGCAGGCCATGTTCGTGTTCATGAACGCAGCGCGTCTGGGCGTCGGCATGCAAGGCCTGGGTCTGACCGAAGTGGCCTATCAGAATGCGCTGGTGTACGCCAAGGACCGTCTGCAGATGCGCAGCCTGTCCGGCATCAAGGCCGCCGACAAGCCGGCCGATCCTATCATCGTCCACCCCGACGTGCGCCGCATGCTGCTCACCGCCAAGGCCTATGCCGAAGGCGGCCGCGCCTTCTGTTCCTACGTCGCGCTGGAGCTGGACAAGGAGCTGACTCATCCGGACGAGCAGGTGCGCAAGGACTCGGCCGATCTGGTGGCGCTGCTGACGCCGGTGGTCAAGGCCTTCATCACCGACAACGCCTGGATCTCCACTTCCGAATGCCTGCAGGTCTACGGCGGCCACGGCTACATCGCCGAATGGGGCATGGAGCAATACGTGCGCGATGCCCGCATCAACATGATCTACGAAGGCACCAACACCATCCAGTCGCTGGACCTGCTGGGCCGCAAGATTCTGATGGACAACGGCGCCAAGCTGAAGAAATTCGGCGCCCTGATCCAGGCCTTCGTCGAAGACAACGGCACCGATGAAGCGCTGTCCGAATTCATCTCGCCGCTGGCCGACATCGGCGACAAGGTCACCAAGCTGACCATGGAAATCGGCATGAAGTCCTTCGCCAATCAGGATGAAGCCGGCGCCGCCGCCGTGCCTTACCTGCGTGTGGTCGGCCATCTGGTCTACGCCTATCTGTTTGCACGCATGGCCAAGATCGCGCTGGAAAAACAAGGCTCCGGCGATAGCTTCTACACTGCCAAGCTGGCCACCGCGCGTTTCTATTTCGCGCGTCTGCTGCCGGAAACCGCGATGCTGATCCGTCAGGCGCGTTCCGGCTCGGCCAGTCTGATGGCGCTGGATGCTGAATTGTTCTGATCTGCAGAATAGCTCGCCGGCCCCGATCTGCATCGGGAACCGGCGAGGCCGGCCGCATTCGTAGTCGGGCCGGCGTCACCGGCCAGTCATGACCACAAGTTATATATCAGCCTGGGCGCAGCATCCCAGGCGATCAGCGCCGGCGGACATGCTTGCCGGCCGGCAAAAAGCGCCGTCGGGCATCAATAAAGCGTAGAGTGTCGTTTCGCTGTCTGACTGTCGCGCTGCATCCAAATTTTTCGATTTTGCTTTGCCTATAGAAGGAGACTTGCGTGTCCAATTTCATCGTCAAAAAAGTGGCTGTGCTCGGTGCCGGCGTGATGGGGGCGCAAATCGCCGCCCACTGCATCAACGCCCGCGTTCCGGTCATCCTGTTCGATCTGCCCGCCAAGGAAGGCCCGAAGAACGGCATCGTCCAGCGCGCCATCGACAATCTCAAAAAGCTCAGCCCGGCGCCGCTGGCCAACAAGGACGACGCGGCACTGATCCAGGTCGCCAATTACGAAGACAATCTGGACCTGCTGCAAGGCTGCGACCTGATCATCGAAGCCATCGCCGAGCGCATGGACTGGAAGCATGATCTGTACAAGAAGGTTGCGCCGCACATTGCGCCGAACGCCATCTTCGCCTCCAACACCTCAGGCCTGTCGATCACCGCACTGTCGGAGGGTTTCGACGCCGAACTGAAAGCGCGTTTCTGCGGCGTGCACTTCTTCAACCCGCCGCGCTACATGCATCTGGTCGAGCTGATCCCGACCGCCACCACCCATCCGGACATCCTGAACAAGCTGGAAGCCTTCCTGACCACCACGCTGGGCAAGGGCGTGGTGCGCGCTTTCGACACCCCCAACTTCGTGGCCAACCGCGTCGGCGTGTTCGGCATTCTGGCGACCGTGATCGAAGCTGAAAAATACGGTCTGTCGGTCGACGTCGTGGATGACCTGACCGGCGCCAAGCTGGGTCGCGCCAAGTCCGGCACCTTCCGCACCGCGGACGTGGTCGGTCTGGACACCATGGGCCACGTCATCAAGACCATGCAGGACAATCTCAAGGACGATCCTTTCTTCTCCTCGTATGCGACGCCGCCCTTGCTGGCCAAGCTGGTCGAGCAGGGCGCGCTGGGCCAGAAGAGCGGCGCCGGCTTCTACAAGAAGGTCGGCAAGGACATTCTGCGCATCGATCCGGCCAAGGGCGATTACGTCCCGGGCGGCGGCAAGGCCGACGAAATCATCGGCCGCATCCTGAAAGAAAAGGATCCGGTCAAGCGCATGAAGGCGCTGCACGATTCGACCAATCCGCAAGGCCAGTTCCTGTGGGCGATTTTCCGTGACGCCTTCCACTACATCGCCGTGCATCTGGAAACCGTCGCCGACAATGCGCGCGATCTCGACTTCGCGATGCGCTGGGGCTTCGGCTGGAGCGTCGGCCCCTTCGAAACATGGCAGGCCGCAGGCTGGCAGCAGATCGCCACCTGGGTCAAGGAAGATATCGACGCCGGCAAGGCACTCTCGAACGCACCGCTGCCGGCCTGGGTGTTCGACGGCCGTGAAGGCGTGCACAGCGCGCAAGGTTCGTACTCGCCGTCGAAGAAGGCCAACGTTGCCCGCTCCGAGTTGCCGGTGTATCAGCGCCAGGCTTTCCGTGCACCGCTGGTGGGCGAAGGCGTGGCCGACGGCAAGACCGCCGGCACCACCTTCTTCGAAGACGAATCGGTCCGCATCTGGCATCAGAACGACGACGTGCTGATCCTGTCCTTCAAGACCAAGATGCATGTGATCGGCCAGGGCGTGATCGACGGCATGAACAAGGCCCTCGACGAAGCCGAAAAGAATTTCAAGGGTCTGGTGCTGTGGCATGCGGATGCGGCTGAAGGCGGCGCCTTCTCGGCCGGCGCCGATCTGCAGTCGATGCTGCCGCTGTTCATGTCGGGCGGCGTCAAGGCCATCGAACCGGTGGTGCATCAGTTGCAGCAGGCGCATCAGCGTCTGAAGTACGCCAACGTGCCGGTGATCGCCGCGGTGGCCGGCATGGCGCTGGGCGGCGGCTGCGAATTGCTGTTGCACGCCAGCAAGCGGGTGGCCTCGATCGAGTCCTATATCGGTCTGGTGGAAGTCGGCGTCGGCCTGATCCCGGCCGGCGGCGGTCTGAAGGAAGCGGCGGTGCGGGCCGCCAAGGAAGCCAAGGGCAACGACATCCTGCAATTCCTGAAGGAATACATGCTGGCGGCGGCCACTGCCAATGTGTCGAAGTCGGCGCTGGAAGCGAAGAAGCTGGGCTACCTCAAGGACGACGACGTGATCGTCTTCAATCCTTACGAATTGCTGCATGTGGCCAAGGTCGAAGCGCGCGCGCTGTTCGACGCCGGCTATCGCGCGCCGCTGCCGCCGCAAGTGCCGGTCATCGGCCGCAACGGCGTCGCCACCATCATGGCGCAGCTGGTCAACATGCGCGACGGCGGTTTCATCTCGGCGCACGATTTCAAGCTGGGCCAGATGATCGCGGAAATCGTCAGCGGCGGTCTGGTGGAAGAAGGCAGCGTGGTCAACGAACAATGGCTGCTCGATCTGGAGCGCAAAGCGTTCATGGAACTGCTGAATCATCCCAAAACGCAGGAACGCATCATGGGCATGATGCAGACCGGCAAACCAGTGCGCAATTAAGGGTGATGAAGCTACTGCGCGAACCGATGCCAGCGCTGCGATGCTCACCGTACCTTCGTACGGCTGCGCTTCTCACACTGACCTCGGCCCGCTCGCTACGCTTCCTCACTCCTTAACGAATACCTGAAGAGACAGACAAAAGAAGCAAGCCCTAATACAGGAGCAACAGAATGAGCAAACAATTGCAAGACGCATACATCGTCGCCGCTACCCGCACTCCGATCGGCAAGGCGCCGCGCGGGATGTTCAAGAACACGCGTCCGGATGATCTGCTGGTGCGCGCCATGCAGTCGGCGCTGGCGCAGGTGCCGGGGCTTGATCCGAAACTGATCGAGGACGCCATCGTCGGCTGTTCATTTCCGGAAGGCGCGCAAGGCCTGAACATGGCGCGTAATGCTGTGCTGCTGGCCGGCCTGCCGAATACCATAGGCGGCGTCACCATCAACCGCTATTGCGCTTCGGGCATCACCGCGGTGGCGATGGCGGCGGATCGCATCCGCGTCGGCGAAGCCGATGTGATGATCGCGGCCGGCGCCGAGTCGATGTCGATGGTGCCGATGATGGGTTTCCATCCATCAATTAACATCGACGCCTTTAAGGATGAAAACGTCGGCATGGCCTATGGCATGGGGCTGACCGCCGAGAAGGTCGCGGCGCAGTGGAAGGTTTCGCGCGAAGCGCAGGACGAGTTCGCGCTGGCGTCGCATCAGAAGGCGATTGCTGCGCAGCAGGCCGGCGAATTCAACGATGAAATCACGCCGTTCGAGATCATCGAGCGCTTCCCGAATCTGGCCACCGGCCAGATCGATATCAAGACCCGCACCGTCAATCTGGATGAAGGCCCGCGCGCCGATTCCAGCCTCGCCGCGCTGACCAAGCTCAAGCCGGTGTTCGCCGCCAAGGGCAGCGTCACCGCCGGCAATAGCTCACAAACTTCGGACGGCGCCGGTGCGCTGATCATCGTCAGCGAAAAAATTCTCAAGCAATTCAACCTGACGCCGCTGGCCCGTTTTGTGTCCTTCGCCGTGCGCGGCGTGCCGCCGGAAATCATGGGCATCGGTCCCAAGGAAGCGATTCCCGCCGCCTTGCGCGCGGCCGGTCTGACGCAGGATCAGATGGACTGGATCGAACTGAACGAAGCCTTCGCCGCTCAGGCGCTGGCAGTGATCAATGATCTCGGCCTGGATCCGTCCAAGGTCAATCCCATGGGCGGCGCGATCGCACTCGGCCATCCGCTGGGGGCAACCGGCGCCATCCGCGCCGCGACCACCATCCACGCACTGCGCCGCAAGAATCTGAAGTACGGCATGGTGACCATGTGCGTCGGTACCGGCATGGGCGCGGCCGGCATTTTCGAGCGCATGTAAAAACCGCTCATGATCTTGCTGCGAGGCCGCGAGCGGGCGTCACCCGCTGCTAGCTTCCCGCTACAGATCATGAACGGGTTTGCGGCACATCGATAAAAAAACAAAGCCGCACTGCTCACGCCGTGCGGCTTTTTTACATGAGAGACATCGGAGACCTATGGACATCCAGATCAGCAAAGAGAACGGCATCCTGAGCATCGCATTCGACCGCGAAAGCAAGAAGAACGCACTCACCGCCGCCATGTATCAGCAACTGGCCGATGCATTGAAAGACGCGCAGAGCGACGACGCGGTGCGCGTCATCCTGTTCACCGGCAAGCCGCAAGCCTTCAGTGCCGGCAACGATCTGGAGGATTTTCTCAAGAATCCGCCCAACAGCAAGGACGCGCCGGTATTCCAGTTCCTGTGGCAGATCAGCCATGCCGCCAAGCCGATTGTTGCAGCAGTGTCGGGCGTCGCGGTTGGCATCGGCACCACCATGCTCTTGCATTGCGATCTGGTGTATGCGGCCGACAATGCCAGATTCTCGATGCCGTTCACGCAGCTGGGTTTGTGCCCGGAAGCCGCTTCCTCCATGCTGCTGCCGGAGTTGTCCGGCTACCAGCGCGCCGCCGAAAAGCTGTTGCTGGGCGAAGCCTTCAACGTCGAAGAAGCGCGCGACATGGGCCTGGTCAATCGCATCCTGCCGGCCGATGAATTGCTGTTCTTCGCCCAGAAGCAGGCCGCCAAACTGGCTGCCTTGCCGGCCAGCTCCATCCGCGTCACCAAGCAATTGATGAAGAAGAATCGCGTCAGCGCCACCGAAGCGCAGATGACGGCCGAGATCGAACACTTCGCCGCCATGCTGACGGCGCCGGAAGCCAAGGAAGCCTTCACCGCCTTCTTCGAAAAGCGCAAACCGGATTTCAGCCGGTTTTCCTGATCGGCCTGGTTCGGCTTGAGTAACGCAAGGTGAAAGAGACCTTGAAATTTTTGCCATGGGACCAAGGCCCGGGGCGGCTCTCCATGGGGCCGTGCAATCCCTGAGCGGTTTTCATTTTGTCGTGAAAATCTAGCCGACGAGATTGACCGGCTTTCCTTTGACGTACGCCTCGATATTGTCTATCAGCTGATCCGCAAGCCCTTGCGTTGCTTCATCGCTGGCCCAGGCGACATGAGGCGTCAGCAGGAAATTCGGCCGCTCCAGCAATCCAATAAAGGGATGATCGCCCGGAGGCGGCTCGACGCTCACCACGTCGAAACCGGCCCCGCTGATTTGGCCGGCATCCAGCGCCGGGCCGAGGGCTGCCTCGTCAACCAGGCCACCGCGCGCGGTATTGATCAGCAAGGGCCGGCGCGTCATTTTTTCAAACTCGGCGGCACCGATCATGCCCTTGGTGTCCGCCGTCAAGGGGCAGTGCAGGCTCAGAATGTCCGAGCGGCTTAACACCTCATCGAAGCGGGTATAGAGCGGCCCCATGTCCTCACGCCCCTTGTAGGCGGCGAACAGCACGTTCATCCCCAGCGCGCGACCCATGCTTGCCACTGCCTGGCCCAGTACGCCGTCGCCGATCACGCCCAGCGTCGAACCGGCCAGATCCTTGATGGGATAGTCGAAAAAGCAGAATTGACCGGACTCCTGCCAGCGGCCCTGGCGAACTGCATGCTGGTAGGCCGTGATGCTGCGGCGCAGTGCGAAGATCAGCGCGAACGTGTGTTCGGGCACCGTATGGATCGCATAGTTGCGAATATTGCTGACGACGATGCCGCGCGAGCGGCAAACGGCAATGTCAACGTTGTCGGTGCCGGTGGCTGCGACGGCAACCATCTTGAGTCTGGCGGCGCCTGCAATGGCCTGCGCGCTCAGGCGCGATTTGTTGAGAACCACAATGTCGGCATCGGCAATGCGCGCGGCGACTTCTTCCGGCAAGGTGTGGTCGTACACCTCAAGCTGATGATCGAAGTACGGTTGGCGCAGACTGGTTTGCGGCGGCAGCGTGGCGCGGTCGAGAAATACGATTTTCATGCTGAGTGAATTCCGGTTGTCGCGAGGAGCCGCGTCGCTTCAAGCACGACGGCCTCGGAGGTGATATTGAAGTGGCGGTACAAAACGTCGGCCGGGCCTGGCGCTCCGAAGCCCGGCATCCCGATGAAGCCGCCGCGGCTGCCCAGATATTGATCCCAGCCGAAGCGCACGGCAGCTTCGACGCCCACGCGCACCACATCGCTGCCGAGCACGGTCTCTTTGTATGACGCGTCCTGCGCATCGAACAACTCCCAGCAAGGCAGCGAAACGACCGCTGTCGCAATACCTTGCGCCTCCAGCTTCTCACGCGCCTCTTTGGCGATGACGACCTCGGAGCCGGTTGCCAGCAGCGTGACCTGGCGTTGACCGCACTGTGCCTCGCGCAGTACATAGCCGCCTCTGGCACTGAGGTTGTCCTCGCTGAAGACTTCGCGTACCGGAGCGAGCATCTGGCGCGCAAAGACCATGCTGACGGGACCGGACTGGTGCTGCATCGCGACTTCCCAGCATTCGACCGCCTCGGTCGCGTCAGCCGGACGCATCACCAGCATGTTGGGCATCGCGCGCAGCGACGCCAGAATTTCGACCGGCTGATGCGTTGGCCCGTTCTTGCCGATGCCGATGGAGTCGTGGCTGAAGACATATTTCACCGGCAAGCCCATGAGCGCAGCCATGCGCATGGCCGGCCGTTCATAGTCCGAGAACGCAAGATAGGTCACGCTGAGCGGGATGACGCCGCCATGCGCGGCCATGCCGTTGGCCATGGCGCCCATCAGATGTTCGCGCACGCCGCAATGGACATAGGCGCCGCCGCGATTGGCGGCGGTGAACGCTGCCAGCGGGCCCTTGTGCGCGGTCGGCGCTTCCAGGTCGGCGCATCCGACCATGCGTTCGGGAATGATGTCCGACAGCAGTTTATTGATCGCCGCCGAGATCAGAATGCCGCCCTGTGCATGTTCCGGCTTCAAAGCGTCTCGCTTGAACGCTTGCAGCACGTCCTGCCAGCCGGCCGGCAGCTCGCCGCGCATGACGCGTTCGAATTCAGCCTTGTCCGCCGCGGGCAGTGCTGCGACCCGCTGTTTCCAGTCGCTGCAGGCCGAATTGTTGCGCCGGCCGAATTCGCGCCAGGGCGAGAGGATTTCCGCCGGCACGTCGAACTCGCCGTGCGGCCACTTCAACAATTCCCGTGCGGCCTTCGCGTCCTCGTCGAACAGGCGCGCGCTGTGTCCGCCGCGTTGACCCTGCACGCGCGGAATGCCACGACCGATGATGGTGCGGCAGGCGATCATCGACGGCCTGTCTGCGGTCTGCACGGCATTGAGCGCCTGGCTGACCGCATCGATATCGTGGCCGTCCACTTCGATCACATTCCATCCGGCCACGCGAAAACGTTCAGCGACGTTTTCAGTAATCGAGAGTTCGGTCTTGCCGTCATCGGTGATCTGATTGTCGTCCCACAGCAGCGTCAGTTTGGACAGCCTCAGATGTCCGGCCAGGGAAATCATTTCCTGGCCGATACCTTCCTGCAGACAGCCGTCGCCGACAAAAGCGTAGGTGCGATGGTTGACCAGGCCATCGCCGAAACGCGCATTCAGATAGGCCTCGGCCACGGCCATGCCAAAGGCATTGGCGATGCCTTGCCCCAACGGCCCGGTGGTCACTTCGATACCCAGCTCGGGATCGTATTCCGGGTGGCCGGCGCAATGCGATCCGAATTCGCGGAAGCCCTTGATCTGGTCGAGCGTGATGTGTTGGTAGCCGGTCAGGTACAACAACGAATACAGGAGCATGGAGCCGTGTCCGTTCGACAGCACAATCCGGTCGCGATCCCACCAGGTAGGCTCATCGGGATTGAATCTGAGATGTCCGGCGTAGAGGGCGGTAGCAATCTCCGCCATGCCCAGGGGGACACCTTGATGACCTTCCGTCGCGCGAACGATGGCATCGATCGACAGGAAGCGAATGGCATGCGCCAAGGGCTGCAGTTTGTGTTCGGTCATGGCAATGACGCGACCGGGCCATCCGGCCCGAGCGCTTGTCTCCGTTTTTTCTTAAAGGACCTTCATTCTTTTCGAGGGTCCCTCCGGAGGCAAGCGATGAAAATTCAGGGATGACTGAATCCCCGTCATCTAGCCGCTGCTAACCGGCGGGCCGGCTGCTCTCTTCGCGTAGCCAGTGCAGAAAGCAGATGACCTCCGGGCGCGACTTATTGCGTGCCGGGCACACGGCGAAATGCTGGGTGATGTCCAGCGTCATGCCGGTTCTGAAGACCGGGCGGAGACGACCGGCTTTAAGGTGATCGGCCCCGAAAGCGTCGCTCTCAAAAACAACGCCCAAACCTTGCACCGCGGCCTCGATGCTCATCATGGCGCGATCGAATCTCAATGCGATGCGCTCCGGACGCATCTCCGGCGCATATCTGGCGAACCATTCGGGCCATTGCAGCAGACTTCCGCGCGACTGGATCAAGGGCGCCTGAACCAGATCGGCAGGACCGTCGATGCGGTGTTTTGCCAGGAAATCGGGGCTGGCCATCGGAATGATGCGCTCCGTCAGGACCGGTTCGATTTCCAGGTCCGGCCAGTGCGGCACCCCGCAACGGATATCGAGATCGACCTGGCCGATCTCAAAATCGGAGACCTCCGGCGAAGCGGACAGGCCCAGTGAGATATCCGGATGCATTTGCGTGAAGCGGCCGATTCTGGGCATCAGCCACAAACTGGCGAAGCTTGGGCTGGAATGGATATGCAGGGAATTTTCCACGCCGTGCCGGAGATCGTCGGTTGCAGAATTGATCGCTCCCAGAGCCCCCGCCACGCGCTTGAGGTAAGACTGACCGGCTGGCGTCAGCTCCACGCCCTTGGTGGAACGCTCAAACAGGCGCAGACCGAGCAATTTTTCAAGACGCGCGACCTGGTGGCTGATGGCCGAGGGCGTGAGGTGAAGTTCTGCCGCCGCCAGATTGAAACTCTTGCGACGGGCGATGGCTTCGAAAGCCATCAGGGAGGTCAACGGGGGAATCATGGCGTCTCGACGTATTGTTCTTTTCTAATGCGCTGCAACATGCGCTGGCTCGAAGTATTGCTGAGATTTTATCGTTTGCCCCCTCATTTGCAATAGCAGCAAAATTCGCTTTGCACATCAATGATCCCACGTATTTCTCTTCCCCCAACTTCTTGCCGAGCATCATGGACGACCCGAAATCCTTTTTGAAAATGCTGTTCGACAGCGCCGTCAGTTACGCCCAGGCCGCGGACGTGTTGTCAGGATTCATGCCCAGACCGCCCAAGGGGCGCACCATTGTGGTCGGCGCGGGCAAAGCCAGCGCTGCCATGGCGCACGCGTTTGAGGCGCTATGGCCGGCCACTGCGCCATTGGAAGGACTGGTGGTGACCCGCTATGGGCATACGCCTGCGCGCCCGGATGCGCGCGACGTGCGCATCGAAGTGGTCGAGGCAGCGCATCCGGTGCCCGACGCTGCCGGTCTGGCGGCATCGCAGCGGATGCTGGCGCTGGTGCGCGATCTGACTGAAGACGATCTGGTGATCTGCCTGATCTCCGGAGGCGGATCGGCTTTACTGACCTTGCCGGCCGAAGGACTGACGCTGGCGCAAAAGCAGACAATCAATCAGCAGCTGCTCGACAGCGGCGCCGGCATCGGCGAGATGAATTGTCTGCGCAAGCACCTGTCGCGCATCAAGGGGGGACGGCTTGCGCTTGCCTGCGCACCGGCGCCGCTCATTACGCTGGCCATCAGCGATGTGCCGGGCGACGATGTGTCGGTCATCGCCAGCGGGCCCACGGTCGCCGATGACAGCACATGCGCGGATGCTCTGGACATCATTCGTCGTTACGGCATCGCAGTGCCGGCGCCGCTCATCGCTGCGCTCGAAGCGGGTGCGCTTGAGACGCCGAAGTCCGCCGATGCCTGCTTCATGTCAAACGAAGCCCACCTGATCGCCACGCCGCAACGCTCGCTTGAGGCGGCCGCCGCGACGGCACGCGCAGCAGGCGTCGAGGCGCATATTTTGTCGGATGAAATCGAGGGTGAATCGCGCGAGGTCGGCAAGGTGCATGCGGCTTTGGCGCGCTACATCGCCCGCGGCGGAACGCCTCTGAGCCGGCCTTGCGTGCTGCTGTCGGGCGGCGAAACGACCGTGACCATACGGCCGCGCATGCCGGGCATGCCGCAGGGCAAAGGCGGCCGCGCCGGTGAATTCTGCCTTGGCTTGGCCGGGGCGTTGCAGGCGCACCCGGATATATGGGCGCTGGCGGCGGACACCGATGGCATAGACGGCGTCGAAGACAACGCCGGCGCCTTCGTCACGCCGGATACGCTGGCGCGCGCCAGTGTCGTCGGATGCACATTGCCGGACCATGTCGCACGCAATGATTCATACAGCTTCTTCCAGGCGATAGACGATCTGTGCGTGACCGGACCGACCTACACCAACGTCAACGATTTCCGCGCCATTCTGATCTTGTGACGGCGCCGTCCTGATGCTGCTGACTTCATTTTCCGAGCGGCGGCAATGCTTGAAAACGGCGCTCTGCCACGGCCGTTTACAGCACGCGCGGGCAGATGATGGTTCATCACTTTTCCATGACAAACCTTCACTTGTCGTCGGGTCCGGAAAGGTTGAACATCAGCGCCAGAACAATAAGGAGACAGATGTGAGCGGCCGTCAAAGAGCCGTTGCAGCGCACAATGGCCCGCACTCGCCCGCATTGTCTCCAGTGTTCCTGACTCGAACGCCAACTCACTGGAGAACTATTTCATGCTGCTCAAGGACAAAGTCGCCGTCATCACTGGCGGTGCAGGTATCAACGGACTCGGATTTTCAACTGCACGCATGATGGCGTCGCAAGGCGCCCGCGTGGTGATTCTTGATCTGACACAAGCCGATCCGGCAGCGGCTGCCGCGCGTCTTGGCGAAGGTCATCTGGGACTGGTCGCGGACGTCACAGACAAATCCTCTTGCGACGCCGCGGCTGCCGCCGTGCTGGAAAAATTCGGCCGCATCGACATCCTGGTCAACAACGCCGGCATTACCCAGCCGGTGAAATTTCTCGACATTACCGGCAAGGACTACGACCGCATTCTCGATGTGAGCCTGCGCGGCACCTTGTACATGTCGCAGGCGGCCTTGCCTGCGATGCGCAAGCAGAGGAGCGGCGCCATCGTCTGCATCTCTTCCGTGTCGGCGCAGCGCGGCGGCGGCATTCTGGGTGGCCCGCACTATTCGGCGGCCAAGGCAGGCGTGCTGGGTCTGGCCCGCGCCATGGCCCGTGAATTCGGCGCGGAAGGCATACGCGTCAATTGCGTCACGCCGGGCCTGATCTCGACCGACATCAACAAGAACATTCTGAGCGCCGAAAAGAAGGCGGAAATTGCCGAGACCATTCCCCTGGGGCGTCTCGGCGGCCCGGACGATGTGGCAGGCGTCTGCGTTTTTCTGGCCAGTGATCTCTCTCAATACTGCACCGGCATCACGCTCGATGTGAACGGCGGCATGTTGATTCACTAAACCGCTGCCACCGGCCGCAAGCTGCATCGCGCGATGCGCAAGTGCAGTGCGCCGGCCGGCCCCGGGTTCATCCCATCAGAAAATAACAGGAGACAAGACATGACCAACGAAAATGCCAGGAAAGGTATCACCCGTCGCCAGCTGTTGAAAGTCGGCGCAGCCGGAGCGGCGCTGCCACTGTTTTCCATCATGACGCGTCCGGCCAATGCCGCTGAATTCACCTACAAGTTCGCGACCGGGCAGGACCCTTCGCACCCCGTCAACAAGCGCGCACAGCAGGCGATCGATCGTATCCGCGAGGCGACCGGCGGTCGCATGGAAATCAAATTGTTTCCGGCCAACCAGTTGGGCTCCGATACCGATCTGATGTCGCAGATCCGTAACGGCGGCGTCGAATTTTTCAACCAGGCCAATACCGTGCTGTCGACGCTGGTGCCGGCCGCCGGCATCGTCAATACCGGTTTCGCATTTCACGACTACCCGGCGGTCTGGTCGGCGATGGACGGGCAACTGGGCGCCTATGTGCGCGCGCAGATTGAAAAGGTCGGTCTGCTGACCATGTCCAAGCCCTGGGATAACGGTTTCCGTCAGATCACCACGTCCACCAAGCCGATCAAGAACGCGGCCGATGTGAAGGGTCTCAAGCTGCGGGTTCCGGCAGCGCCGATGCTGACGTCTTTGTTTACCGCTCTCGGCGCCAGCCCGACGCCGATCAATTTCAATGAGGTGTACTCCTCGCTGCAGACCAGGCTGGTGGAAGGTCAGGAAAACCCGCTGGCCATCATCAGCACCGCGCGCCTGTATGAAGTCCAGAAGTTCTGCACGATGTCCAATCATGTATGGGATGCCTATTGGATCCTCGGCAACCGCCGCGCCTTCGAGCGCCTGCCCAAAGACATCCAGGAAATCGTCCGCCGTGAACTGGATAAGGCGGCCAGCGATGAGCGCGCCGATATCGCAGCCTTCTCCGGCTTCGCCCGCAACGATCTGGCCAGCAAAGGCTTGCAAATCGTCGAACCGGACAAAGACTCCTTCAAGGAAACCCTGGCGAAGGCCAACTTCTACAAGGACATGCGCGCCAAGTTCGGTGATGAAGCCTGGAAGCTACTGCAAAACAGCGTAGGGAGCCTGGGATGAGCGCGCTCTCGCTCGAGCAGCCTGCTGTCGCCGACAGCTCGCTGCCGGCGCGCCTGGAGCACTGGCTGGGCCACGCCATCGAGATCCCCGCCGCCGCGCTGGTGGTGGGCGAAGTCGCAGTGCTGCTGGCCGGCGTAGTGATGCGCTTTGTGTTCAACAGCCCGATTCCCTGGGCCGATGAACTGGCTTCCATCCTGTTTCTGTGGCTGGCCAACCTGGGCGCTGCAGTGGCGCTGCGGCGCGGCACCCATATGCGCACTACGGTGCTGGTCGGCTTCATGAGCGAGCGCGGCAAGGCCTGGGCCGAAGCCCTGGCCATCATCGCGCCTTGCCTCATGCTGCTGATCCTGATAGTGCCGATGTGGGAATACGCAGAAGACGAAATGTTCGTGCAGACACCTGCACTGGGCTGGCCCAACACGGTGCGTGCGGCCGCAGTGGCAACGGGAGCGGCACTGATGATCGCCATCAGCCTGCTGCGCATCTCGCGCCAGCGGCTGGTCGATTTCATCGGCGTGGCCGTCACCATCGCTGTGATTGCCGGTGCGATGTATCTGGGCTCAGGCTGGCTGCAAAGCGTGGGCAACTGGAATCTCGTGATTTTCTTCGGACTGGTGCTGGGCGTGTCGGTCTTGCTTGGCATTCCGATTGCCTTTTGCTTCGGCCTGGCGACGGTGGCATTCATGCTGACCGTGACCACCAGTCCGCTCGCCGTGGTGGCCGGGCGCTTCGACGAAGGCATGAGTTCGCTGATCCTGCTGGCGGTGCCGTTGTTCATCTTGCTCGGCCATCTGGTGGAGATGACCGGCATGGCCAAGGCCATGGTGGATTTCCTGGCTTCCTTGCTGGGTCACGTGCGGGGCGGCCTGAACTACGTGCTGCTGGGCGCGATGCTGCTGGTGTCGGGAATTTCCGGCGCCAAGACCGCCGACATGGCGGCCGTGGCGCCGGTGCTGTTGCCGGAGATGAAGCGCCGCGGCAATCACGAGGGCGAACTCATTTCGCTGCTGGCCGCTTCGGGCGCGATGGCCGAAACGATTCCGCCCTCGCTGGTGCTGATCACGATAGGCTCGGTGGCCGGGGTGTCCATCGCCGCCCTGTTCACCGGCGGCATCATGCCCGGCATCGTGCTGGCTGCGCTGCTGGCGATCCTGGCGCGCTGGCGCAGCGCCGAGATCACAGAAGGCTTCAAGCGCGCTCCGGGCAAAGTGGTGATGCGCACGCTGGTGATCGCCTTGCCGGCGCTGCTGCTGCCGATGCTGATCCGCACCGCCGTGGTTGAAGGCGTGGCGACCGCCACCGAAGTATCGACCATCGGCATCGTCTACGCGGTGGTGGCCGGCTTGCTGGTCTATCGCCAGTTCGACTGGAAACGCCTGTATCCGATGCTGGTGGACACTGCGGCCTTGTCCGGCGCTATCCTGTTCATCATCGGTACCGCCACCGGCATGTCATGGGCGCTGACGCAATCCGGCTTCTCGCACAGCCTGGCCGAAGCGATGACCGGTGTCCCCGGAGGCAAGTACGGCTTCCTGCTGGTGTCGATCGCCGCCTTCGTGGTGCTGGGCAGTGTCCTGGAAGGCATTCCTGCCATGGTGCTGTTCGCGCCGCTGCTGTTCCCGGTGGCCAAGGCCATCGGCGTCCACGAAGTGCATTACGCGATGGTGATCATCCTGTCGATGGGCGTCGGCCTGTTTGCACCGCCATTCGGACTGGGCTATTACGCCGCCTGCACCATCGGCCGCGTACATCCGGACGTCGCCGTCAAACGCATCTGGCCCTATCTCGGCGCGCTGGTCGTGGGCCTCTTGATCGTGGCCTTCGTGCCCTGGTTCTCCATCGGCTTCCTCTGATCCATCCCGTATTTATCAAGTCTTCATCCGCGAAGGAATTTTCATGTCTGACAATCTGGCAAATCTGCGCAGCAGCGCATATCGGATCCGCCGCTTCGCCTTGCGCATGGGCGAAGTGCAGGGGCAGGGTTACATCGGTCAAGCGCTGGGCTGGGCCGACGTGCTTGCAGTGGCCTACAAGCACGCCATGAAGCTACGCCCCGGCGAGCCGGAATGGCATGGCCGCGACCGTTTCCTGCTGTCGCACGGACACTATGCGATCGCGCTCTACGCCGCCCTGATCGAAGCCGGCATCGTGCCGGAAGCAGAACTGGAGAGCTACGGCAGCGACGACAGCCGCCTGCCCATGTCCGGCATGGCGACTTACACGCCCGGCATGGAAATATCGGGCGGCTCGCTGGGCCAGGGACTCGCGATTGCGGTCGGCATGGCGCTGGCGCTGCGTTACCAGAACAATGCCGCCTTCATCTACAACTCCATGTCGGACGGCGAGCTCGACGAAGGCGCCACCTGGGAAGCCGCCATGGGGGCGGCCCATCACCAGCTCGGCAATCTGATCTGTCTGATCGACATCAACAACCAGCAAGCCGACGGCCCATCGTCGAAGATCATGGGCTTCGAGCCGCTGGCAGACAAATGGGCGGCATTCGGCTGGCATGTACAACGTGTCGACGGCAACGATCTGCCGGCGGTGATCAAGGCCTTCGATACGGCGCGCCAGCTGGCTGAGCCGAAACCGCGCGTCATCCTGTTCGATACGCTGATGGGCAAGGGCGTCCCTTTCCTGGAAGAGCGCGAGAAGAATCACTTCATCCGTGTCGATCCGCCGGAGTGGCAACAGGCACTGTCCATCCTCGACCAGTCTCATCAAGAAGGAAGCCAAGCATGAATACCGTAGCCGAAAAAAAGCCGCGTCTCACCACTTCGGCCATGATCGCCTCGATCGCCGGCGAAGGGCAGCGCGTCCAGGCCGCTCCCTTCGGCAAGGCGCTGGTCGAATACGCCGCCGGTCGGCCGGAGATCGTCGGCCTGACCGCCGATCTGGCAAAGTACACCGACCTGCACCTGTTCCAGAAAGCCTATCCGGAACGTTTCTTCCAGATGGGCATGGCCGAGCAGTTGCTGATGGCCGCCGCCGGCGGCATGGCCAAGGAAGGTCTGGTGCCGTTCGCCACGACTTATGCAGTCTTCGCCACGCGCCGCGCCTACGATTTCATTCACCAGGTCATCGCCGAAGAAAATCTGAATGTGAAAATCTGCTGCGCGCTGCCCGGCCTGACCACCGGCTATGGCCCCAGTCACCAGGCAACGGAAGATCTCGCGATGATGCGCGCGATTCCCGGCATGACCATCGTCGATCCATGCGACGCGCTGGATCTGGAACAGGCCGTGCCGCAGATCGCTGCGCACCAGGGCCCGGTCTACATGCGCCTGGCGCGCGGCAATGTACCGCTGGTGCTGGACGAATACGACTACACGTTTGAATTGGGCAAAGCCAAGGAACTGCGCGACGGCAACGACGTGCTGATCATCTCCAGCGGCTTCATGACCATGCGCGCGCTGGAAGTGGCAAAGGCGCTCGAAGCGGACAATGTCAGTGTCGGCGTATTGCATTGCCCGACCATCAAGCCCTTCGACGAAGCCACGGTGCTTGAGCAGGTCAAGCGTAAAAACCGTCTGGTCGTCGTGGCCGAAAACCATTCGGTGATCGGCGGCCTGGGCGAGATCGTGGCCACCACTCTGATGCGTCATCGCGTGCATCCGGCGGGCTTCGAGATGGCCGGCCTGCCTGACGCATTCCTTGATGCCGGCGCGTTACCCACGCTGCACGACCGTTATGGCATCAGTTGCGAAATGCTGAGCAAACGCATCAAGGAGTGGTTGAAATAAATTTTCGGGAGAGCGTGCAAATGCTTTGGCGGGCAGCCTGGGAAACAGGTCGCCCGCTATTTTTCTGATGCCGGGTGCGACGAGCGGATTTTTGCTGAGCGGCTCCTGCTGCAGGAAAAGCATCCAATAAAGTCTCCCTCTCTATGGCAAGAAAGGTAGCAATCTCATTTGTCGTGCCACTTGGCTTCAATTCGCCGAGCGCTTTGTGACCAAGCTCATGATCAGGTCTCTCCTCGCTGTCGCTTTGCGGGCCTAACGCCGAGGCGAAACCCGTCACTCCTTGCTCCTGCGGCCTTTGACGTGGCGCGGCAATTTTCAAAAGCACATCTGCTCTGAATCGTTCTGCGTCTTCCATGGGCTCTGCCGCAAGCAGACTGAAGGACATCGCGGCCGCTCGACGACTGCCCGCGCTTCATGCGTGTGGTATCTGATCCAGACTTTCGAAGACCTGCTTGCCGGCCTGCAGGGCTTGTTTCACCATCAGGTCGGCGCCAGCGGAGGCGCCGCCAATGCGCAGCACGGCATCGCAACGTTCAAGCAGGCGCAGCGCATGCGGGTGAAACACTGCATCGAATACGGCATCGCCGGCACGTGTCGAGCCGGCCAGACGTGCCGTCGGCAATGCCAGCCATTCACCCAGTACCGGAAGGTGGCCGGCCTGATACAAGGGCAGCACGCAGGCCTCCATGACGGCGACGTTATGCGCGATGCGGCCGGGGGCGCCATCCGTACCCGATCGATAGGGCCCGGCAATCAGGATCATCATGCTGCGTGGCGCGAACAGGTGCCGCTGTGCATATTGCAGCAAGATGATGGTCTTGCCGTCGACGATGCCGGTGCCGATCATTGCCAGTGCTTCCTCGATGCCGAGTTCCAGCACTTCCAGGTCCTCGCCTTCTTCGACCAGGCCGCCGCCTTTGCCCACGCGATGGTCCGGTTCATATTCGGCGACGAAAAAATGCAGGCGTTCGGTCACACTCCCCGGGCTCATGAAGACGTCCCACAGACGGCGCACAACGCCGACCCGATAGCCGGTTTCTTCTTCCACTTCTGCGCGAATGCGCTGTTCCGGTTCGGCGCCGTCCAACAAGCCGGCCGCCGTCTCCATCAGGAATCCATCGTGGCCATTGACATAGGCCGGCAAGCGGAACTGCCGCGTCAACACCACCGTACCCTGCTTCCGGTTGTACAGCAGCAGCGTTGCGCCGTTACCGCGATCATAGGTTTCGCGCGTCTGTTCGTCCCAGATGCCATCGCTTCTGCGCAGCGCATACCTGGTCTTCTTGAGCGTGCCCCAGTCATCGGATAGCAATTGCACATCTTTTATTTTTACACGATCTTGCATGATATATCTCTTTGAAAGTGATTTTGTGTAAACTATCGTGCAATATGATGCATGGTCAAGAAAAAATGAAGGAGGCATGAAAACATGCTCACAAGCCAACGGAAACGAGAATTGATGGATGTACTGCGTCGCGATGGACGGATTGTCGCGACGCAAATGAGCGTTGAGCTAGGCGTGTCCGAAGATACGATCCGGCGCGATTTGCGGGAGCTGGCCAAAGAAGGCCTGTTGCAGCGGGTCCATGGCGGAGCATTGCCGACCAGCCCGGCGCTTGCGGATTTCGCCGCGCGCCAGCAGATAACGCCGGACGACAAGGCTGCCATCGGCCGCGCAGCCGCCGCGATGGTGCAGCCGGGGCAGGTGGTATTCGTCGACGGCGGCACGACCTGCACCCAGCTGATACGCGCACTGCCGCGCCAGTTGCGCGCGACGGTTGTTACCCACAGTCCGTCGATTGCGATGGAGCTGATGGCGCATCCGGAAATCGAGGTGATCATGCTGGGCGGCCGGCTATTCCGGCACTCTATCGTCAATGTCGGGGCCGCCACGCTGGAGGCCATCGCGCAGATCCGTGCAGATACTTATTTCATGGGGGTGACCAGCGTCCATCCGGAAGCCGGGCTTGCGACAGGGGATTTCGAAGAGGCAGGTGTGAAGCGCGCAATGTGCCAGGCGGCGGCCGACACCATCGTATTGGCTTCTTCGGAAAAACTGGCGACGGCGTCGCCTTACCGGATCGTCGGCATGTCCGAGATCAGCGGCATTGTGTTACCGGCCACGACCTCGCCGGAGTTGATGCAGCCCTATCTCGACATGGGCATTGCGCTGACGCTGGCCTGAGCCAACGGACGGCGCTGTTGCCAATGACTCAGTGCCTTTTCATCCATGCATGTGTGCATCGAAGGCGTAAATATGAAGCGCGCTGCAGATCAACGTCCCCGCGCCGGCACCAGCGCCCGGCAGGAAGCCAGCATGCTCAGCGCGTGCAGATTGGCCAGCAAGATCGGCCCGTCCTGCCGCTCGCCAGCCGCCAGGCAGCGCAAGAATTTTTCTTCGATCTCTTCACGCGACAGTGGGTCTGCCGCTGTTCCACGCGCCGCTGCGCGGAAGCGTTCGTAGCGGCGGCCATTCTTCAGCGTGATGACTACCTGCGCGCCCTCGGGTGCAATCGCGAGCAGTTCGCGCGATTCCCATTGCGCGCCCTGATGCATGTCGATGATCTGCATCAGCCCGATCACGCGTTCGTCTTTCAGCGCGGTCGGATTCAGATGTTCCAGCCCCAGCGTGCCGTAGAGCAGTGAAATCGCGATGGCGAACTGCATGCTGAACTGCGCCTCCTGGCGCGTGGCCGGTTGCTGGTACACCAGATTGGCGATGACGATGGGCGGCACGTCGCAAGTGATGGACGCAATCTCATCGAGGCTGAAGCCGTTCTCATGCAGCAGTTCCAAGGCCGCATCCACCGCTGCGTGCGATGACAGGCACACCGGAATGCGTTTGATATCGACGCCGGGGCTTTCCAGAGACCATTCGCGGCCGAGGCGATCCAGCTTGTTGACGTCGAACACTCCCTGATTGAACAGGCGCGCAAAGCCGTTATGGTGTTCAAAGGCATGTGCCGGCCCGGTGGCGCCATGACGCGCCAGCATCGCGGCGTTGACGCCGGCCTGTGCCGCGCGACCCGCCATCAGCGCTTTGGCATCGGTGCCGAAGCCGGCTTTCAGACCGCCGGCCGCTGCCACCGCCAGACCCAATGCCGCCGCCGTCTGCATCCGGTTCAGGCGCAACAGCCAGGCGGCAGCGGCGCAGGCGCCGATCGGGCCGAGCACGCCGGTGGTCCACCAGCCGGTTTCGTACAGGACGCTGCGGCTGGCGGCGCCGACTGCATATTCACATTCGCTGCCGACGATGAAAGCGGTCAGCAGGTCGCGCCCGGAAGCATCGATGTGTTGCGCCACCGCCAATGCCGCCGGGGCGATCACCGCCGAGCCGTGCACGAAACCGGCGTAACAGTTGTCGTCGAAATCCAGCGCGTGGGCAGCCGTGCCGTTGGCGAACGCCGCCGCGCTGGCGACCATGTAGCGGCTGGCGCCGAATACCGTGCAGGTACCCGAATTGCTGCCGCTTTCATCGGCTGCCGCGGCGCGCGCGATGGCGGCCACGCGGCTGGCGGCGCCGGCGATCATCACGCCCAGCGTATCGATCAGGCAGGTAATCGCAATGTGCTGCACGCTGGCCGGTACTTGTTCCGGCTGCAGCCCTACGATCCAGTCTGCGAGTTTGTCGATGGCAGTGGTGTTGTCGCTGGGGGGTATAGACACAGTCATTCCTGAAGTAGTGAAGGTGGGTAGCCGCGCGATCCTGAACGTGGATGAAGTGGTCGCTACAAATGAAAACAGGGCGATGGCGCCGCATCTGCGGCGGCCATCGCCCGGAGTCCACCGTGGTCGTCCTTGCCGTCAGCGATGCAGGCGGGCGACAACGGCGGTTGCTTACATGACTTATTCCGGCAATTCGCCGGCCGGTGCGCCCAGCCACTTCTTCGACAGCGCATCCACGGTGCCGTCGTTGCGCGCTTCACGCACGATCATGTTGACCTTGGCGAGCAAGGTGCTTTCACCCTTGAGCACGCCCACATAACAGGGCGCATTGGCCAGGATCACCTTCAGATCCATGTTGATCGACGGATCCTTTTTCAGGATGGCGGCGGCGACGGCGGTGCCGGTTGCGAACATCTGGGTCTGGCCCGCCATGAAGGAGGCGATGGTCGAGTTGTTGTCTTCAAAGCGCTTGACGATGGCGCCCGGCGCCAGCTTTTCCAGTTCCTGATCCTGCATCGAACCGCGTGTCACCGAGATGGTCTTGCCGGCCAGTTCTGCATAGGTCTTGGCCTGCACGTTCTTGACGCCGAACACGGCATCGAAGAAGGGCGCGTAGGCGATGCTGAAGTCGATCACCTTGGCGCGCTCCGGCGTCTTGCCCAGCGAGGAAATGGTCAGATCGGATTTGCGGGTCTGCAGATAGGCCACGCGGTTGGGGCCGCTGACCGGCACCAGTTCCAGCTTGACGCCCATCTTTTTGGCGATCAGGTTGGCCATGTCGATATCGTAGCCGCGCGGCGTCATGTCGGTGTCGACCGAACCATACGGCGGGTAATCGACCGGCACCGCGATGCGGATCGACTTGCGCGCCATGATGGCGGTATAGACTTCATCGGCCATGGCGTTGCCGGAAAACAGAGCGGCCGTGCCGAGCGTGGCGATCAGGCTGAGCAGGAGGGAGCGGCGTTTCATTTCGATATCCTTTCAGAGATACGTGTTGTGCAAGAGCGGATTGAAAACTGCGTGGTTGATGCAAAGACGGGCGATAAGGTCGGGCGGGCTTGCGTTGATGCCTCAGGTTCAGCTCTTCTTGCGGGTGCGGACTTTCGGCGCCGGCGTTTCCTCTTCCTGCGCGCCCCACCATTCGGCCATGCCCCAGAGTTTTTTCTCGGTGTCCGACACCAGCGCTTTGACGTCGACCTTGGCGGTGGCCGCCATCAGCGCCACCAGAATCTCGCTCACCAGAAATGCCGGCACCAGGCTGTCGAAGAAGGAAGAGCTCTTCTTGCTGACCAGAATCGTTTCGCTCGCCATGCGCGCAATCGGGCTGCTGGCGCTGTCGGTAATCACCACCAGCTTGACGCCGGCCTTGGCCAGATGGCTGGAGATCGACATGGCGCGGCGCGAGTGCGGCGCCATGCTGCACACCAGCAGCGCATCGCGTGAACTGAGCTGATGCATGATCTTCATCACGCCGCTTTCGCCGGCGCCGTCGATCAGCGTGACGTTGCGCGCGAAATATTCCGACACATGCGAAAACTGGAACGCCACCGGAAACGATCCGCGCAGTCCCAGGCAATAGATATGGCGCGCCGACGACAGCAGCTTGGCTGCGCGCACCACGGTCGCCAGGTTATCGCCGCTGCACAAGGTCTGAATGTGGGCGATGGCATTGTTGGCGACATCCAGCGCCAGCGCGTTTTCGCCGATCTTCTGATTCAGTTCCACCAGACCGTGCGCGCGCTGGCCGAATTCATTGCCGCGCGCCCGCAGATTGTTCTTGAACACATCGCGTACGTCGTCGTAGCCGGGCAGGTCGAGCGCCTTGGCCAGGCGCGTCATGGTCGAAGGCGGCACTTCCGCCAGTCGCGCCTGTTCGCGCATCGACATCACGGCGACTTCGTGCGGATGATCGAGCACGAAGCTGGCCGCCAGACGCACCTGTCGCGGCAGGCTGTCGTAGCGTTGCTTGATCAGCAAGATGAGTGCTTGTTGGTTCACGTGCCTGCTCCGCGATTCTTGGGGATACAGGCTATTCAGCAACATGTGTGCCAATCCGATTTGTAAATGATTCAAATGAATCATTTATTGAATCATTGAGTCGATTCTGAAAATCGTATGGATGAGTTTGCCAACGAGGAGGGGCGATTGGCGTGATTCAAAAATCAATGCAGGCGCGTGCAAGCGATGGTCCTGGCAAGCTGCCGGGCGGCAAGTCCAGCGTTGGAAAACGCTCTGCGATGGGCTGAGGCGGGCAGCAGAATGCGCTCGCGTGCCCTGCTTTGGTGATGGCGCCGGGTGAAGAGGAAATGATGCCGCCCGCCGTTTCGGGAATGCAAAATCAACAGGCGGGAATCAGATGCGGCAAGCTTGAGCCCGGCAGCAAGCCGGATCGCGCTTGCTGCCGGGGTGATCGCTAGGCCGGCTCCGGATGCAGTTCGCGCAGGATGTTGAGGAACAGTTCGGCCCGATGGGTGGACGGGCGCGAGACTTCTGTCACGGCGCAGATCTGATGCTGATAGGAGGGACTGTTGGGGCGCGCGCGCAGGGCATAGCGTTTGCCGATCAACTGCGCATAATGGGTTGGCAGGATGCCGAGATAGTGGCCGGTCGCCACCAGCAAGGCGATCGCCTCCAGCCCGCCGGCATCCGGCCCGCGCGGATAGCCTTCGCTGGCCAGCGCCTGGTCGACGTAAGGATGGGAGCGATACACCAGCGGCAGATCGCGCGCAGTCGCCTGACCCTGTTTGCGTACGGCGGCATAGACCTTGTGGGTCTCGGAAAACAGCGGCAGGAAATTGAATTCGCCTTCGCCCGGATAACGGCCGCGAATCGCCACGTCCAGACTGTGTTCGCGCAGCGCCTGATTCAGTTCGGGGAAGGTCATGATGGTGATCTGCGGCTGCACATTGGGCGCACGCTGGCGCAGCGTGGCGATGGCTTGCGGAATCTCGCAGTCGGGATGCGTCAGCGCATGCTCGACGATGCCGATCGCCAGCGGGCCGGACAGCACGCCATGCACGGCATCGATCTCGGGCCGGATGCGCTCCAGCGAACGCAGCGCGCTGGTGGCCAGATTGAGCGCCACCGTGCCTTCCGGCGTGAGCTTGAAGCCGGCCGGGCCACGCTCGCACAGGCGTACGCCCAGGCGTTCTTCGACCTCGCGCACGTGGCGGCTGATGGAGGCCTTGGACATGTGCAACTGTTTCTCGGCGGCAGCGAAGCCGCCGGCTTGCGCCACGCTGCAGAATACGCGCAGCGAGCGCAGATCGCGTTCATCGAAATCGAGTCTGATCATGGTGACGGCTGTTATCTATATAAAGAGAAAGAACTTGCGCCTGTGTTTGCCTGCGCCGTGAATGATCCGGGTTGCATTGGCGTTCTGCACCGTGGAGGCGCATTTCCATGGTCTGAGCGGGCCTTGATAGTGCAAAAACCTGCTTTGGCAAAGGTTTCATTTTCCGAGACTATACCTGCAAAACAATCAGTTTTTATTATCCGTGTTGATGGCTAAAGTCGACGCCGTCTCAGCAGTTTCTGCGCGCCATGGCGGCCCTGCATTGCTGCTGGCAACAGAATTCTTTCTTTAACGCACTCGCCTCCAAGGAGCAGCCCGCATGGAACAACTGACGGTCCCGCCGCGCACCGGCCACAAAACGCTTTTGTATTCCGAGCTGGTCACCGACATGACCGATCTCAAGGCCGATATCGCCGTGCTCGGCATGCCTTTCGGTGCTGCTTACGGTCCGCGCTCTTACAGCAACGATCAGATCAATGCACCGCAGGCGATTCGCGATCTGACCGATCGCATGGTGCGCGCGCCCGAACATTACGACTTCGATATCGATGGTCCGCTGTTGCAGGGGCGCACCGATATTCGTTTCGTCGATTGCGGCGATGTCTTGCCCGATCTGAACAAGCCCGACGATCACAAGCGGCGCGCCGAAATCGCGATTCGCCAGATCGTGCGCGGCGGCGGCATGCCCATCGTGCTGGGCGGCGATCATGGCATTACCAATCCCATCCTGCGCGGTTTCGATGAAGTCGGCCCGGTGACGCTGGTGCATATCGATGCGCATCTGGACTGGCGCGATGAAGTCAACGGCGTGCGCGACGGTTTGTCGAGCGTGATCCGCCGTGCTTCCGAACTGCCGTTCATCAAGCACATCGTGCAGATCGGTCTGCGCGCGCAGGGCAGCGGTCGGCCGGCGGATTTCGAGGCGGCCAAGGCCTGGGGTTCGGATCTGATCAGTGCTTATGAATTGCACGACATCGGCATGGATGCGGTGCTGGCGCGTATCCCGGATGGCGGCAACTATTACCTGACCATCGATGCCGACGGTCTGGATCCGACCATCATGCCGGCAGTCGACGGCCCGGCGCCGGGCGGCGTGACTTTCCTGCAGGCGCGCAAGCTGATCCACGGACTGGTGAAGAAGGGCCGCGTGGTCGGCATGGATATCGTAGAGATCCAGCCGGCCAAGGACAATGCCAGCAAGCTGACCTGCGTGACTGCCGGTCGCCTGATCGTCAACCTGATCGGCGCTTCAATCCGGGCAGGTTATTTCGACAAGAAATAATCGTGGCAGGGCGGTATCCGCGATATCGGATCCGCCGCTCGTATCCCTTTTTTTTTTATATCGAATTTTTCAAACGCTTTCCACTCACCCAGATACTCAATCGAGGCCCACATGGAACACACCCGCATTCGTTGCTTCAACACCAAAGACACTTACCCGGAACAGGCGATCGACAATGATCTGTGCCAGGCCGTGGTCGCCCGCGGCACCACGATTTTCCTGCGTGGCCAGATCGGCCAGAATCTCGACACCTCCGAAAGCGTGTGCATCGGCGATGCCAAGGGTCAGACCGAACAAGCCATGTACAACATCGATATGTTGCTCAAGGAAGCCGGCGGCAAGCTGGAAGACATCTGCAAGGTCACGATCTACATTTCCGACCCGCGCTATCGCGAAGACGTGTATCGCGTGGTCGGGCGCTGGCTCAAGGGCGTGTTCCCGGTTTCGACCGGCATCGTGGTGAGCGCGTTCGCCCGGCCGGAATATCTGGTGGAAGTGGATGCCACGGCGGTGATTCCGGACGTGCCGTCGAAATAGGAAGCAGCGTAAACCTGCGATAGACAAACAGCCCGGACATCGGGCGCCTGAAAATGCGGGCCGATGTGCGGGCTGCTTGTCTATATTGCTGAATTTTCTTGCGCCCACAGTCTTCGGCATGGCGAAGACCTGATGGGGCAGTCATTGAGATGGGACCAGACGAGACTAGGTCATTTCACTGCATTTGACAGCGCTTGGCTGAAGTAGGCTTCCGTTTCAGCCATCCGATCCGCCTGCGCCGTGCACCGTGCGAGGCCGGCATCAATGCCGGGCACAGGATGCAGCGCTGCTGTGCTCCTGCGATTGCCCTACCTTCCTTGCTACTTCTTTATCTTCCGCTGATTTCCCAGGATTCCCGGGATGCCACCGAGGCGCAATGGCCTCAGTTGTGAGCCGTAGTGCTGCGATTCTTCTTGCGCGAATACATGGCGGTGTCAGCCGCTTGCAGCAGCGCATGGAAGTCGCACATTTCAGAAGGAGTCAGTGTGGCGGCGCCGACGCTGATTTCGATTTCCGAATGCGGCCACTTGGCGATTTCAACTGCTGCATGAATGCGCTCGCGCACCAGATGCGCACCGTTCTCTTCCGTATCCGGCAGGATCAGCGCAAATTCGTCGCCGCCGTAGCGCGCAACGAAATCGCTGGCACGCAGCGGCGAGCGCAATACGCGGGCCAGTTGCGTCAGCAGCGCGTCGCCGGCCGGGTGGCCGTAAGTGTCGTTGTATTGCTTGAAGTAGTCGACATCCACCATCAGCATCGACAACGGCTTGGCGTTGCGCAGATGGCGGGTCCATTCTTCACGCAGACGCAGATCGAAATTGCGGCGATTACCGATGCCGGTCAGGGCGTCGGTCAGGGTCTGTTCTTCCAGCTTCTGTACGGTACGGCGGCTTTCCAGCTGGGCTTCCAGTTGACGGGCCAGCACGCGCAGCGCTTCACGTTGGGTCGGCGTGAGTGAGTTCGGCTTGCTGTCCATCACGCACAGGGTGCCCATCACATCGCCGTTGCTCGCCACCAGCGGCACGCTGGCGTAAAAGCGAATTTGCGGCGGCGTGGTGGTCAGTACGGTTTCACTGAACCGACTGTCGGCGCGCAGATCACTGATCTCCGTCACTTCGCGAGGACGCTGGGCGGCAAATTCGCACAGCGTGAAATCGCAGGAGCTGCGGATCACGCCGGTCTGGCCCGGAAAGCGCCACCACTGGTTGCGACGGTCGATTTCGCCATTCGTCAGAAACGACAGGAAAGGGTGTTGCAGGCCGATGTCTTCGTGCAATTGCGAGACCATACCGATAGGCACTTCGCACAGGCTGCTCGCCAGCGACACGAAATCTGCCAGCATCGTAGGCAACCAGGCATCGGAGTCGCCGCTGCGGTGTGCCATCTGGATGCGTGTATTGGCTGTGTCCGTGGTCAGGAACAGGCCTGGGTGATATTCGGTTTGCATGTCGTTCATGATGGTGTGTGCTCGTGTCAGATAGATAATCGGATGGAACAAATCTGTTCGCGTTGCATTTCCCGTTGCATTAACGGCAAGGAGCGTATGGACAACTCCGACGCAGCTGCGGACAACCGCGTTTTATAAAATATTGCCCTGCGACATTAAATTAACAGAAGCGGTTCCGAAGTTCATCCAATTAGTACATCCGCTTACAATTTAGATGGTGTTTTGAGTGAAAACGATGCAATTCCTATCACAATCGACGGTGTTAGCTGATCATGATGACAATTGTCGGATTGCAAAACAAAGCTGCAGAACTTGGCTCCGGAGACTAGAAGATAGTTCGTAAGCTGAGTCGGCAGGGATAGGACAGTGGCTGTAACGCGTGTAAGGAATGTCTGATATTGCACTGCATCTAAACCCGTCATGGAGGCGTAGCCCTTGCTGGCGGGGCCGCCCCGGTATTAGTCATAACTGCATTGTTTGTGTTTGCGCGCAGATCGGGAAGGAGCGGCGGCCGGAATCATTCGCATCGCCGCTTTCTCGGCCCCTACCAAGAAAGATACTCCATACATTTCATTTTGCTTGATTTATGAAGTATTTCGAGACGCAGTTGGTACTTTAGCAAGAAACATGCGTGCATGGGGTATGCAGGCAGTCTTCAACGCAAAAGTTTTATGTATGAAGGTGTTGGCGGAGGGGCGGCTGTCCCGAGATCTGCGAGACGTGCGCCGGATTTGCGTGCACAAAGAGCGCGGCAAGTCGTGGAGATGAGGGGCGCCATCCCTGACTTCTCCCTATGACGCGCTGCCGATAGCGGACTGAATTTGCAGTTGGGCAAGCCCTTAAACGGCGGTAGCGGGCTTGCCCCATGGCAAGTGAGTGCAATACGGCCCGGCTGTGTTGGTGCTGAAGCATGTGGTGCGCGTGCAACTGGCCTTATGGCAATGGCGGCGGTATTTTCCCCTGATCCCGGCTGTTCTTGCATTGAGCCCTGATCATCTGCCTGAGCAAACCGCTCATCTGCAGGGGGGGGGGCGTATCAAGCGGCATGGAAGCCGTATTTACTGCCGCCAGCACCAGCGTCTGAAAGCGCAGAGGATCCGGAACATCGCTTCGCCGTTCGGGATCCCCGGCGTCTCAGCTTGCCTGTTCCTTGGCCGCAAACACCTGTTTGCCGTAAGACGGCCTGTCCATGTCCAGCATTTCCACTGTCATCTGCATCAGGGTGGTGTCCGGCCAGGTGCAGGAGGCTTTCAACACGGCCATCAGGCTGTCCGACAATTCCTTCTTCACCTCCGGCGTGCGCCCGCTCAGCAGCGCCAGCCGCACATGCAGGAAGGCGTGCTGAGTCTGGTTCGCCTTGCTCATGTCCTGCACGCCCACCTGATAGAGATCGAGCCTGGTGGCGCGCGCCTTGATGTCAGTCGGACCGAACTGGCCGGAACCCAGCAAGGTTTCATTCAGCTTGAACAAGGTTTCTGCGGCGTTGAATTGCGGCAGGTTGTCGGTGTATTCGAGGAACAGATGCGGCATGGCGAAATGTCTTTCGTGAACGGTGTGTGGGAAACGCTTGAGTCTAATGCTGTGAACAATGGCGCGCGCCGGCGGAGCGCGCTCAGCTCGCCAGAAAGCCTGCGAATTTTGCCAGATCGACGTTGCCGCCGCTGACCACGATGCCGACGCGCTTGCCTTTCAGCTCTTCCTTGCGTGCGCGTGCCGCGGCAAAGGCCAGGCAGCCGGTCGGCTCCACGACCATCTTCATGCGCTCGGCAAAGAACCTCATGCTTTCGATCAACTGCGCATCGCTTACCGTGTCGATGTCATCCACATCGCGCTTGATGATCTCAAACGTATATTGGCCTAGATGCTGGGTCTGGGCGCCGTCGGCAATGGTCTTGGGGGTATCGATATGCACGATAGAGCCGCTGCGGAAGGATTGCTGGCCATCGTTGCCGGCTTCCGGTTCGACGCCGTAAATCTTGCAGTCCGGCGACAGGGCGCGCGCCGCCAATGCCGAGCCGGACAACAGACCGCCCCCGCCGAGGCAGACGAACAGCGCATCCAGCGGGCCGGTTTCTTCTATCAGTTCCTTGACGGCGGTGCCCTGGCCGGCCAGCACATGCGGATGGTCGTATGGCGGGATCAGCGTCAGGCCCTGCTCGCGCGCCAGCCGGGTGGAAATCTCTTCGCGGTCTTCGGTGTAGCGGTCATAGGTCACCACGTTGCCGCCGTAGCCGCGTGTGGCTTCCACCTTGGCCGCAGGGGCATCGAGCGGCATCACGATGGTGGCGGGAATGCCCAGGAACCGGGCCGACAAGGCCACCGCCTGCGCGTGATTGCCGGAAGAAAACGCGATCACGCCGGCGGCGCGCTGGCGCGTGTCGAACTGCGACAAGGCATTCATCGCTCCGCGAAACTTGAAGGCGCCCATGCGCTGGAAGTTCTCGCATTTGAAGAACAGCTGCGCCTCCATTTCGGTATCGATGGTGCGCGAGGTGCGCACCGGCGTCTTGTGCGCCAGGCCGGCAATGCGGCCGGCCGCGGCAACGACATCGTCATAGGTGGGCAGATCGGAGGGAGTTGGCTTGCTCATGGGCTTGGTCCTCTGGCGGAGATGTCAGTGAAGAATGATGAAACCTGGTGCTGGGCGCCTCCTCGGCGCATGGCTGTCTATCGTTGATTCCGGTTAATGCTGCTTACTTCTCGTCGTTGTAAACCGTGGCGCGCGATACCCCTAGATGCAGCGCAACGATTTCCGCTGCGCGGCGTATCTCCAGGCAGCCCGATTGCCGCAGCTCGCGCATCAGCAGCCGGCGTTCTTCCGCCTTCAGCGCGCGCGGCGTGGTCGACAGCCGCGCTGCAAACTGATCAATGCGCGAGCGTATCGCTTCGGCGCCGGTCGGCTCCAGCGTCTCGCGGATGCCGGCCGCATCGTCGGTGCCGCCGAATTGTCCCAGCATGCTGTGCAGCGCGCCGAACAGCGTCAGATCGATATTCATGCACAGCGCCGCCACAAACTGGCCGCTGGAATCCTTGATGCCGATCGAGGTGCTCTTGGCCTGTCGCCCATCGGGGAAACGATTGGCGTAGTTGGCGATGATTTCCGGATAGGCCGGGTCGGCGATGCGCGCCAGCCCGAGTTCGGTGGTGGCGTCGCCGATCTCGCGTCCGGAAAGATTATTGTGGATCGCCACAATCGAGTGATCGGCATCGCGCAGGTCGTGCACCACCACTTCGCAGAAGGGCGCAAAAGTACGACCCAGGCCATCGGCAATCTGCCGCAGCTGATCGACCAGTATTTCCTGTTCCGTAGGCGCGCGTTTTTTCATGAAGACATATTATCTAAAATTAGATTTAATGTAAATATCGGCGCTCAGGCTGTTGCGGCGATGCTTGCGGAATGATGCATCAACAAGGTCGTGCTCAGTCTGCCGACAGCGTCTGCACCAGGTGGTCGTACACCATCCGCAGCCGGGCCGGCAGCGGGCCGCGCTGCGGACGGTAGATGTACATATCCCATGGCTCGGGCTCAACATCTTCCAGTAGCGGCACCAGCTTGCCCGCGCTCATGGCCTGATCGGCCAGAAAGCTGGCGATCTGGCCGAGGACCTGGCCGCTGCGCACCAGGTCGATTTCAGCTCCGCTATCGTCGCAGATGAAGCGCGGAGCGCTCGGTACGATCTGCTGTCCATCCTTGAACATCCAGTGCCAGAAGCGACCGGTGCTGCGATCCACCAGCGCGCTCAGCGGGAAATCCTGCAGTTGCTCTATGTTCTGCGGCCTGCCGTACTGACGAATGAAGCGCGGCGTCGCCAATACGTGAAAGCGAACCTTGCCCAGCTTGCGCACCACGAAGCGGTTGTCATGCAGGAAACCGACGCGCACGCCGATATCAATCTTGTCGTTCACCACGTCGGACAACTGATCGCTGAAGCGCAGATCGAAGTTGAGTTTCGGATAACGGCCGGCAATCTCGGCCAGCGCCGGCACGATGATCTTGCGTCCCAGCGCGCTGGGCGCGGTCAGCCGCACCAGGCCGCTCATCTCGGAATCGGCCGGGCGCGATTCGCGTTCGAACAAGTCATCCAGCATGCGCACGCCTTCGCGTCCGCGCGCCGCCAGCGTTTCGCCATAGGCGGTAATTTGCACCTGGCGCGTATTGCGATGAAACAGCAATTCGCCCTGCAGATGTTCCAGCTCCTGCACCGCGCGCGTCACCGCCTGCGGCGAAATGCCCAGCCGTACAGCCGCTTCCTTGAAGTTGCCGGCCTCGGCCGCTGCGCAAAAGATGCGCATCATTTCCAGTCGATTCAACATGCAGGGATTTCCTCTTGGTTCCAGAATTTGGAATTCTGAAATCTTATCATTTCCATTGTTTGGCATAGTCGCCGACGCCATACTTCTTTCCATCGCAACAGCTGCAGAGTTCAGCGCTGCATGCGGTAAGAGCCGACACGCAGCGGCGCTCAGCCGGGTTCATGGCACGCCGCCGGAACGCTCACACAAATCAGACAACGCAAGCAATCAAACAAAGGACAGATCATGAACAAGCACATCGAAGGAAAAGTCGTCGTCATTACCGGCGCCAGCAGCGGCCTGGGCGAAGCCACCGCACGTCATCTGGCGGCGCTGGGCGCCTCCGTCGTGCTCGGTGCGCGCCGTCTGGACAAGCTCAATGACATCGCCGCCGACATCCGCGCCGCCGGCGGCAAGGTGGCGGTGGCGGCGACGGACGTCAGCAATGCGGCGCAGGTCAAGGCACTGATCGATACCGCCATCAGCAGCTTCGGCCGCATCGATGTCGTGCTCAACAATGCCGGCCTGATGGCGATTGCGCCGATGAGCGAGACCAAGGTCGAGGAGTGGGATCGCATGATCGACATCAACATCAAGGGCGTCCTGTATGGCATCGCCGCCGCACTGCCGGTGTTTCAGCAGCAAGGCAGCGGTCACTTCATCAACGTTGCTTCGGTCGCCGGCATCAAGGTGTTCAGCCCGGGCGGCACGGTCTACAGCGGCACCAAGTTTGCGGTGCGCGCGATTTCCGAAGGCCTGCGGCATGAAGTCGGCGGCGCCATTCGCACCACCACGATTCTGCCGGGCGCGGTCGACAGCGAACTCAAGCACGGCAGCTCGCACGAAGCCAGCTCCTCCATGGTCAAGGATTTCTACAAGATGGCGATTTCCTCGGATGCCGTGGCGCGCGCCGTGGCCTATGCCATCGAGCAGCCGGCCGACGTCGACATCAACGAAATCGTGCTGCGTCCGACCGTGCAGGATTTCTGAGTCGCAGATAACAAGGCTTAATCAGGCGCCATCGCGGATCGGAAACCGGCCGGCAAGCTCCCGTGAGGAACTTGCCGGCTTTTCAACTTTCTGGCCGCGCAGGCTATCGGCTCACATGATCCGGCGGCCCGAATGTTTCATTTCGGTCACGCTCACGCCTCTGCGCGCCGGGCATTCACAGTTTCCGCCCACTCGGGCGACGCGCCAGTGATACCCTTCGTCCCGGCCTTTTACTGCGGTCTGTATCGCGGCGCGGCCAATACACATCAGTCCCGGCATCCAAATTGCTACGCACATAGACAGGCGCAGGCCTGCAGGTTGCGCTGCTGCGGAACGGGGTCGCAGAGTGCACGACAGAACGACAAGCCGACGCCGTGCCGCCGGCAGAACGGCGTCGGGCGCTCTTACAGACAAGGCCTGCACTTTTCTATATCATTGCCGGCCCATTTTGAAGGAGTGATCGCATGGCCAAGGCTTGCGGCGTGGATTTCGGCACGTCAAATTCGACCGTCGGCTGGCGTGGGCTGGAAGGCGCGGGCTCGCTGTTGCTGCCACTGGAAGAAGGCAAGCAGACTTTGCCCTCGGTGGTGTTCTTCAACGCCGACGATAATGAATTCACCTACGGCCGCGCAGCGCTGACGGCTTATCTGGCCGGCTATGAGGGGCGCCTGATGCGCTCCCTCAAAAGCTTGCTGGGCTCCGGCGCCATTGACGGCCAGACCGAAGTCGGGGGCCGCGCCTTGCCGTTTCGCGGCTTGCTGGCGCAATTCATCGGCGAGCTGAAGCTGCGCGCCGAGAAAGCGGCCGGCCAATCCTTCTCGCGCGTGGTGATGGGCCGCCCTGTGCATTTCGTCGATGACGACGCCGCCGCCGATCAACTGGCGCAGGATACCCTGGCCGAGATCGCGCGCAGCGTCGGTTTCACCGATATCGAATTCCAGTACGAACCGATTGCCGCCGCCTTCGATTACGAATCGCGCATCACGCGTGAAGAGCTGGTGCTGATCGCCGACATCGGCGGCGGTACCTCCGACTTTTCGCTGGTGCGCCTGTCGCCCGAGCGCGCCACGCAAGTGGAGCGACGCGACGACATTCTGGCCAACGGCGGCGTGCACATCGGCGGCACCGACTTCGACAAATATCTCAGCCTGTCCTGCGTGATGCCCTTGCTCGGCCTGGGCGGACGTCTCAGCAGCAACAGCGAAGTCCCGTCCAGCTATTACTTCAATCTGGCGACCTGGCACACCATCAATCAACTGTATACGCGCAAGGTCTGGCAGCAATTGCAGGATGTCGGACGCGAAGTGCGCGAGCGCGACAAGTTCGCGCGTCTGCTGGATCTGGTCGATCAGCGTTGCGGCCACTGGCTGGCGCTGCAGGTGGAAGCCGGCAAGATCGCGCTGTCGTCCGAAGAGACCACCATGCTCGACCTGCAACGCCTGCGCCCGCCTGAGATGCTGGAGCTGCGCCGCACAGACTTCGACGCCAGCGTCGATCATCTGGTCGGCTCGGTGGAGCAGACCGTGACCGGTCTGCTGCGCGACGCCGGTCTCAAGCCTGCCGACATCGACACCGTGTTTTTCACCGGCGGCTCCAGCGGCGTGAACCTGCTGCGCCGTCGGATCAGCGCGCTGGTGCCCGATGCCCAGCACGTGGAAGGCGACTTGTTCGGCTCCATCGGCAGCGGCCTGGCGCTGGATGCGATGCGCAAGTTCGGCTGATTCTGCAGATTTGGCGGATCGGCAGGGTGTGAGGGCGGGCTGATTGCGCTCCTGCAAACACCGCACATTTGAGGCGTCGCAAGGCAGATCGCCGGGGCTGCTATAAAATGCAGCACATTCGGCGATGGCCGCCTTCTTCAGCATTGAGGACGGCAGGCCAAGAGCAGACCAAGCGCGGTTTCAGCCAGACCTGACATTCAGGCCGCCAAAGCCGATGGTCGCCAGCCTTGCCAACCTTGCCAAACAGGATCAACGCAGGATTAATGGGATCTTCTACCGAATCTTTTGTGCGCCGCGTGCGTAGCCGGCTTGATGAGTTGTCCGCCACCGAGCGCCAGCTGGCCGATTTTCTGCTGGAGTTTCCCGGTGAGCTGGCCAGCTATGCCGGCAACGAGCTGGCCGAACTGGCCGGTGTCTCGCCCTCTACCGTCAGCCGCTTCATCCGCCGCATCGGCTACGAAAACTACGAAGAAGCCCGCCGCCATGTGCGCGAAGAGCAGGAAACCGGCTCCCCGCTGTTTCAGGCCAGCCCGGCCAGCAGCAAGCGCGGCAAACCGGTCGCCACCCACTTCCAGCAATCTCAGGCCAATCTGGCCAGCACCTTCGAGCGCCTGTCGGACGCCGTCATGGGCGAGATCTGCAAGGCCATCGTCAACGCGCCGCAGGTGCTGATCTTCGGCAGCCGCAGCAGCCACGCCTTCGCCGTCTATCTGCGCTGGCAGATCATTCAGGTGCTGCCGCGCGTGACGGCGCTGCCCGGCCCCGGCGAAACCGTGGCCGAATATCTGAGCGGCCTCGGCGAGCGCGATTGCGTGATCGTGTTCGGCACCCGCCGCCAGACGTCGCAGATGGACAAGGTATTGAGCGCCGCCAGCAAGGCCGGCGCGCGTCTGCTGTATATCAGCGACCAGACCTCGGCCGACTATGCCGGCGCCACCTGGTCGCTGCAATGCGAATGCCGCGGCCCCGGCGTGCTGGACAACCACGTCGCCGTGATGGCCCTGTGCGATCTGATTTCAAGCATGGTGATCGAAGGTTCCGGCAGCGCCGGCCGCAAGCGTCTGGCAGCGGTGGAGCAGGCGCACGATGAGCTGGGTGATTTCGACTGAATTGCAGGGCGGCAATGCATGCAGCCTGATGCAAGCTGCGCTGCGATGAAATCCGAATTTCAGTCCTGATGCCTTCTGCACGGCCTGTTTCAGCGCAGGCTTTGCGCGCAAAAGGTGCGCGCTGCTTCATTTGCATGCACCGTCTTTGGTGCTTTCCCTTGTTTTTCTCTTGTCTTTCCATTCACTAATTGCGTCGGGGTAAATCCTGCCGCCGCGATGTGACTACGCCAATTTCCCGCCAGGCCTTGTCCAGACTGGACCGGCAATCACTTCTTTGTGCTCGCCGCCGGCTCTGGCGATGAGTAAGTCAATCTGGCACGCCGCTTGCTAAGACTGCAGTCATGTGTGAAATCTAAATTTCATGAATTAATAATTATTGAAATTTAGGTTTCAATGTGTGGCAACGCGGAGTACAGTGATTTCATCGCAGCCGGCCCCGATCTGAAGCGTTCGCTCAGGGTTGCAGCGATGACATGACTTGCAAGCAGGACCGCAGAAAGCGAACGTTGCAGAAGCGATGCAGATTGTGATGCGACGTGCCGCCAGCCCACACAGGATTTGCCCGGTACCTGCTCTCTTCGATGAGGGCGAAGACCGGACGGGTCAGGTGAATTTTCCGTTTCTTCCTGTTTCAATGAATTCAAGGAGTCTCTCATGGCTGGTGGTCCCATCCCTTCTTCCGCACCAGAATCGGCGCGCGTCGCCGAACTGGATCAGGCGCTCGACAAGATCGGCGTAACCCGTGCGCATCACACCATCATCTTTCTGGTGCTGATCGGCTGCCTGTTCGACAGTTTCGAGCAGAACGCCATCGGCCTGGTCGGCCCCATGCTGAAACAGCAATGGGGTCTGGATGCCACTTCGATTGGTCTGCTCAATACGGTCACCTTCGCCGCAGCCGCCGTCGGCCGCATCATGTCCGGGCTGATCGCCGACCGCTACGGTCGGCGCGTGATGCTGACCGTCGATCTGCTGCTGTTCACGCTGGGCGCCAGCATCTGCGGGCTGGCGCCGGACCTGACCGTGATGGCCATCGGCCGCGCGATCGTCGGTTTCGGTCTGGGCGGCGAAGTCGCCATCGCCGTGACCATGCTGTCCGAATTCTGCTCGACCAAGTTTCGCGGCACGGCGGTCGGGCTGGTCAATGTCGGCGCCGGCGGTCTCGGCAATTTCCTGGCGCCGGCCTTCGGTCTGCTGGTGTTCACGCTGTTCCCCGGTGAAGACAGCTGGCGCTGGCTGTTCTTCTGCCTGATGGCGCCGGCCCTGCTGGGTGCCTTCTATCGCCGCTACATTCCTGAGACGCCGCGCTTTCTGCTGTCGCAGAACCGGGTCAGGGAAGTCAACCTGGTGCTCAACAAGCTGGCCTCGGGCAAGCTCGGCAAGAGCAGCGGCACGCAGCAGCAGTTCCTCAATGAAACAGCCGCGGAAGAACTCAAGCCCAAGGTCAAGGTGCGCATCACCGAGATCTTCCGGGGTGCGCTGGCGCGTCGCACCATCCCGCTGTGCATCTCGATCTGGATGACCTACGGCGCGCAGATTTCGGTGCTGACCCTGATGCCGACGATTCTGGTCAGTCTCGGCTACAGCATGTCCAAGAGCCTGCTGTTCACCATGGTGATGCAGAGCGGCAGCTTGCTGGGCGCGATTGCGGCCTCGATCTTCGGCTTCCATCTGCCGCGCAAGCGTGTGCTTACCATCGGCGCCGCCTGTGCCTGTCTGGCAGCGCTGTCGATTGGTTTCCTGGCCAAGAGCATCGTGCTGATTCTGATTGCCGGCGCGGTGTTCCAGTTCTTCGTGCTGTTGCTCAACACCACTATCTGGATCTATGCGCCTGAGCTGTATCCGACCCGTGTGCGCGCTTTCGGCACCGCCTTCATTCTGGCGACCGGCACTGCGGCCGGCGCTTTCATGCCGCTGGCGGCCGGCCGTCTGTTCGACAGCTTTGGTCTGGCCGGCGTGTTCGGCATGATCGCTGCGATGTACGTGATCTTCATCGTCAGCGTGCAAAGTGCACCGGAAACCTATGGCAAGTCGCCCGATGCGCTGGTCTTGCCGGTAGAGGCCGAAGCCGCGCTGGCCGCCACGCCGGCTGCGGCGGCCAGCCGCTCCTGATACTGAAATCAACCCAACCCAAAACCGAAACGAAACGACCGCACAAGCCGCCATGAGTCTTCAGAAAATACTGCTGATCAATCCCAATTCTTCCGTCGCCACCACCGACATGATGGTGCAGATTGCGGCGGAAGAATTGCCGCCCGGCTTCTCGGTCAACGGCGTCAGCGCCCAGCGCGGACCCGGCATGATCGTCAATCAGGGCGAGCTGGATGCCGCCGCGCCGGAGGTCGAACGCAACTGGCAGCAGGCCGAAGCCGGGGCCGGCATGCAATGGAGCGGTGTGATCATCAGCGCCTTCGGCGACCCCGGCATAGAGCGGGTGCGCGCCGCCAGCAAGGTGCCGGTGGCGGGTATTTGCGAAGCCTCGATGCTGGAGGCGGCGGAGCACGGCCGGCGTTTTGGCATCGCCACCGTCACGCCCGAGCTGGTCGAGGCCATCAACGGTCGTGCCGATGAGCTGGGTCTGCTGGACCGCTACACCGGGATTCGTCTGACCTCGGGCGATCCGCGCCAGCTTGCGGCCGATCCGCATGCGCTGGAAGAGGCGCTGGCCGACGCCGTGCGCCTGTGCATAGAAGAAGATGGCGCGCAGGCCGTGATCATCGGTGGCGGTCCGCTGGGCCAGGCAGCGATTGCTCTGGCCCGCCGTTTCAGCGTGCCGGTGATCGCGCCTATTCCGGCGGCGGTGCGTTTTCTGCTGCGCCAATTAAAGGCAGGATCGGCACCGCGCGCGGCCGCCTGATTCAATCCATCGTCAGAGCATCTGCAAGGCCTGTTTGCGGCGCGGCGGCGCGAAGGCGGCGTCCAGTTCCTGCAAGTCCTGCTCGCTCAAAGTGAAGTTCAGGCAGGCGCGATTCTGCTGTACGTGTTCCACCGTGCTGGCCTTGGGAATGGCGATCACGCCCGGCTGGCGTATCACCCAGGCCAGCGCAATCTGCGCCGGTGTCGCTGCATGGCGGCGCGCGACGCTATTCAGGGCAGCATCCTTGAGCAGGCGACCTTGCTCGATGGGCGAATAAGCCATCACCGGCACACCGCGCGCGATGCTGTCGGGCAGCAGATCGAACTCGATGCCGCGCCGCGACAGGTTGTATAAAACCTGATTGGTCTGCACCAGATCGCCGTCCGGCGTCTGCCGCAATTCGTCCATGTCATCGGTATCCAGATTGCTGACGCCCCAGCCGCGAATCTTGCCCTGCCCGACCAGCGTCTGCATGGCTTCCACGGTCGCCGCCAGCGCATGCGATCCGCGCCAGTGCAGCAGATACAGATCGAGCCGGTCGGTGCCCAGCCGTTTCAGGCTGGCTTCACACGCCGCCACCGTGCCGCGTTTCGAGGCATTGTGCGGCAGCACCTTGCTGACCAGAAAAATCTCGTCGCGACGGCCGGCGATCGCCTGGCCGGTGATGCGTTCGGCGTTACCGTCGGCGTACATTTCGGCGGTGTCGATCAGCGTCATGCCGAGATCGATGCCGGCTTGCAGTGCGCGCACTTCGGCTGCCGCATGCGCCGCCGAGTCGCCCATGTTCCAGGTGCCCTGACCGAGCAGCGGCATCTGCAGGCCATTGTTGAGCGTGATGCGGGGAATGTCTTTCATCTGCGTTCTCCTCATTTGCGGTAGTCGGGTAGCCGGTTTCCGTCCGGCACTGTAGCGCAAGTCCGGCCTGCTTGTTTGCCGCCGCCGGGCCGCTTGTCATCGTGCCGACATGCGGACTGTCTATGCTGAGCGACTCCGGTATTTTCGCCCGTTCGTCTTCAGCTGTTTGTCTTTGCTGCTCATGCCATGCTCAATCACAACCGCATTCTCATTCTGTTGCTGTCCTGCTGTGTGATTGGCCTTGCCGGTCGTTCAACATCGGCTGTGGCCAAACCGGCCAACCCCGACAAGCTGTGGGAAATCATCAGTCAGGAATGCCTGCCCAACAGCATCGCCCATAACCACCCGGCGCCCTGCAGCATGGTGGATCGCGAACATGGCTTCGCCATTCTGAAAGACATCGTCGGGCGCGGCCAGTTCTTGCTGATTCCTACCCAACGCCTGAGCGGCATCGAGAGTCCGCAACTGCAAAGCGAGACCATTCCGAATTACTGGCGTCATGCCTGGGAACAGCGCGCGCGCGTCGGCGCAGCGCTGGGACGTTCGCTGGCGCGCGAACAGATCGGTCTTGAGATCAACTCGGCGGCGGCGCGCAGCCAGCTGCAACTGCATATCCATATCGATTGCATGCGCCCCGATCTGCCCGGGCAATTGCGCGCGCATGCGGCCGACCCGCTCGAACGCTGGATGCCCTTTATGCTTGAGGGGCATCAGTATTTCATCATGCGGCTGCCGGCCGATGCGCTGGAGCGCTTGTCGCCTTTCAGGCTGGCTGCAGCAACGACGCCACAGGCCGCGCGCATGATGGGCGCGCAATCGCTGCTGCTGACCGGCGCTTATTTCGAGGATGGCAGCGAAGGTTTTTATCTGATCAACATGCCGGTCAACTTCGAGCGCGGCGAACGCGGCAGCGCCGAAGTCCTGCTCGATCACGACTGCGCCATCGCCGACTGAGCACCGGTAAATCGCAGTGAAATAAATGCCGTGGAGAAATTTTCTGTGGTGATCCGAGATCGATAGTGCATTTCCCTTCGCCATCGCAGGCTGCACGATTGTGAGAAGCCCCGACTGCTGGCATCATCGCTGCAAACAAAACTGCAGGGGGAAAACGTGGGTCGATTGCGTCGGATATTCGCCAAACACGGGGCGCGCTGGTTGCTGGCATTGGTGCTGACAGGCGCGGCCGGAGCACAGACGGTGGGCATGCTGCCGGGCGTGGGGGCGCTGATCGATCGCATCGATCTGTTCTTTTACGACATGCGCATGCGCATCGCCAAGGTCGAGATTGATCCGCGCATCGTCATCGTCGACATCGATGAAAAGAGCATCGATGAAATCGGCCGCTGGCCCTGGAGCCGCGACGTGGTGGCCGAGCTGGTGCGCAAGATGACCCAGACCTATCAGGCTCAGGCGGTGGGTTTCGACGTCTTGTTTGCCGAGCCGGACAACAGCTCGGGCTATGCGCGGCTGGAGCAACTGGCGCAGGGCGAACTGAAATCGCTGCCGCAATTCGGTCGCCAGTTGCAGCAGCTCAAATCGCAGATGGACTATGACGCGCGCTTTGCCGAAGCGCTGCAGGGGCAGCCGGTGGTGATGGGCTACAACCTGTCGAATGAACAGGATGCCATCGCCAAAGGCCAGTTGCCCAGGCCGGTGTTTACCACCGCCGATCTGGGCGGTCGCCGGCTCGACGTGATCAGCTGGAAAGCCTATGGCGCCAATCTGCCGCAACTGCAGCAGGCGGCGCGTTCCGGCGGCTTCTTCAATCCGCTGCTCGACAGCGACGGCCTGATTCGCCGGGTGCCGCTGCTGGCGCAGGTCGGCAACGGTTTCTACGAATCGCTGGCGCTGGCCAGCGCGCGCGTGGCGCTCAACGGCAAGCAGATCAAGCCGGTGTTTTTGCAAAACGACGCGGTAATGTCGGACGCGCAATTGCGCGACTACGGCGCGCTTGACTCGCTGGCCATGGATGTGAAACCGGAGCCGTTGTTCATTCCGGTCGAGCGCCATCTGACTGCGCTGGTGACCTATCGCGGACGCGGCGGTCCGCATGGCGGCGCCTTCCGCTATATCCCGGCGGTGGATATTCTCAAGGAGCGCATCAAGCCCGGGCAGTTGTCGCACCAGATCATGCTGGTCGGCACCACCGTGCCGGGTCTGTACGACTTGCGGGCGACGCCGGTCAGCCCCAACTATCCGGGGGTGGAAATTCACGCCAATCTGATTGCCTCCATTCTCGACGGCGACTTCAAGCAGCGCCCCGAATTCGCGGTCGGCTTCGATCTGGTGCAAATTGTGGTGATCGGTCTGCTGCTGGGTTTGCTGCTGCCGCTGATGGGCCCGCTATGGGCGATTCTGTTTGCCGGCGCATCGGCCTTGGCCATCGGCGCCTTCAACTTCTGGCTGTACAACGCCGGCGGCCTGGTGCTGCCGCTGGCGATGGCGCTGATCCTGGTGGCGGCGCTGTTCATCTTCAATCTGGGCTGGGGCTATCTGTTCGAATATCGCAACCGCAAGGCCATCGTCAATCTGTTCGGCGAATACGTGGCGCCCGAGCTGGTGGCGGAAATGGCGGCCAATCCGGAGAGCTACAACATGGAGGGCGAGAGCCGCGAACTGACCGTGATGTTCTCCGACGTGCGCGGCTTCACCACGATTTCGGAAGGCCTGCAGCCGAACGAATTGCGTGAATACGTGAATGCCTATCTGACCGCCATGTCGGAAGATATTCGCGGCAACCGCGGCACGCTCGACAAGTACATCGGCGACGCCGTGATGGCTTTCTGGGGCGCGCCGCTGACGCTGCCCGATCACGCCGCACGGGCGGTCGCCACCGCACTCAAGATGCAGCAGACCACGGTCTTGCTGAACGCCGATTTCGTCAAGCGCAACTGGCCGCCGCTGAAGATCGGCATCGGCCTCAACACCGGCATGATGCGCGTGGGCGACATGGGCTCCAAGATCCGCAAGGCTTACACCGTGATGGGCGATGCGGTGAATCTGTCCTCGCGTCTGGAGTCGATCACCAAGGTGTACGGCGTCGGCATTCTGGTGGGCCAGGTCACGCGCGACGCCGCGCCGGAATTCATCTATCGCGAACTCGACCGGGTGCGCGTGAAGGGCAAGAACGAACCGGTGCCGATCTACGAACCGCTGGCGCACAAGGACGAAATCGATGCCGACACGCGCGCGCGTTGCGAGCAATGGCATGCGGCCTTGCAAATGGTGCGCAGCCAGCAATGGGATGCCGCCGAACAGGCGATTCTCGCCTTGCAGGCGCAACAGGCGCATGGTCTGTATGGCTTGTATCTGGAACGCATCGCGCGTTTCCGTCAGGATCCGCCGCCGGCCGACTGGGATGGCGTGACGACTTTCGAGACCAAATAAATTTCCGCGCGGCAATGATCGGAGGCGAGTGCTGCGGCGGGCTCTGCGCCGTCGCACGGGGCGTTCATGTCATATTCCCGTTTGGCGAGAATGATATTTCCCGTGAGGAATTATTCGTTGTGATTTTTCTCGGCGCAGCGTCTAAAACCCGTGCCGGAATGGATTTCTATCGACGCTGAGAAGCCGAATCTCTATACTTTACAGCCATCAAGATGCCTTCGTTTCAGGGTGACGGACGGCTTTCTTGCTCGCATGCGGAAGGCGCCATGGCAAAGGGGTTTGCCGGCGCAACAAGCATCAGCTTCAGGGGAATTCTCTCTTTTTGTCATTTGCATCTGTCAAGAACGGAGCGCGTACTGCGCGCGCCCGTTTGTGCGCGCAGCGGCTTGATCGCGCGCGGCCGACTGCGAACCAAGAGGAGTATCAAGCGGGCGGTATCGGACAAGGCCAGTAAAACCGGCAGCCAGAACAACAGAAAAAAAGCTGCTGCCGGGCAGCAAGAACAATTCAGGGCGCAAGAACGCCGCGCGGGATGGAATGCGGCGTAGGAGCGGGGAGCAACAAGCAGAAAACGGCATGCCGACGAGCATTGCCTGGAACCATAAAATGAAATCAGGTGTGCAGCAGGTTTTCATGGGGATGGCGCTGGCGACGGCGTCCTTGGGCGTGAGCGCGCAGATGGCGGCGCCGGCGTCGCCAGAGACGGGCACCGCTGTGACAGCGGAGGCATCAACCGAAGAGCGCTTCGACATTACTCGTTTTCAGATCGACGGCAACAGCTTGCTCAGCGAGCAGACCGTGCAGCAGGCGGTGGCGCCGCTGACCGGCCGTGGCCGCGTCTATGGCGACGTGCAAAAGGCGCTGGAAGCGCTGGAGCTGGCCTACCGCAAGGCCGGTTTCAGCGCGGTGCAGGTCTACGTGCCGGAGCAGGAACTGAACAACGGCGTGGTGCGGATTCAGGTCACCGAAAACATCATCGGCAAGGTCATCGTGACCGACAACAAACACTTCAGCGAAGCCAACATCCGCGCCAGCGTGCCGGCGCTGCAAAGCGGTACATCGCCCAATTTGCGCGCGATTTCACAATCGGTGCAACTGGCCAATGACAGCCCGGCCAAGCAGATCGCGGTGACGCTGGAGTCCGGCGAAAAAGAAGGCGAGGTGGATGCCAAAATCGCCGTCACCGACAACAATCCGCTGCGCGCCTTCCTCACGCTGGACAACACCGGCAACGCCGACAGCGGCAACTGGCGCACCGGCGTCGCGGTGCAATACGGCAATCTGTTCGACCGCGATCAGGTAGCGACGCTGGCCTACACCACATCGCCCGACAGCCCCAGCGGCGCCAAGGTCGATCTGTACTCGCTGGGTTATCGCGTGCCGCTGTATGCGCTGGGCGACAGTCTGGATTTCATTTACGGTAAGTCCAGTGTGAGCACCGGCTCCTCGCCTACGCTGGGCAGCCTGTTCGGCTTCACCGGCAAAGGCGACGTGTATGCCCTGCGCTGGAATCATTTCTTTCCGCGCGAAGGCGAACGCAGCAGCAAGCTGGTGGCAGGCCTCGACTACAAGAAGATCGATTCCACATGTAATTTCGTCGGCCTGGCAATCCAGAGCGGCAGTTGCCAGAGCTATTCCACCTTGCCGATGAGCCTGACTTACAGCGCCCAGCATCAGAGCGTGGCGCAGAGCATCGACTACAACATCGGCATCGTGCGCAACTGGGCCACCGGCCCCAGCTACACCAGCAGCAGCGGCCGCAGCGATCGCTATTCCTATATCGCCGGCAATCGCGACACCACCGACAATTTCATGATCCTGCGCGGCGGCGGCAGCTGGGCCAAAGGTTTCAAGAGCGACTGGCAGATGCGTCTGGCCGCCAGTGCGCAATATGCACCGGATCCCTTGGTCTCTTCCGAGCAATTCGGCCTGGCCGGTTCGACCACCGTGCGCGGCTTCACCGAGCGCGCGGTGGCGGCCGACAGCGGCATGATCGTCAACGCCGAAGTCTATACGCCGGAGCTGGCCAACAAGGACGGCTTGCCCGGCAATCTGCGCCTGCTGGCCTTCTACGATATCGGTCGCGGCTACAACAACAAAACCGCCGGCAGTTCTTTCTTTTCCAGCACCACCGTCTCCAGCGCCGGCGTTGGCGCGCGCTACACCATGGGACGCACCTTCAGCATCAAGCTGGACATCGCACGCGTCAGTTTGCCGGGGGCCTCGACGACTGAAAATCGCGGCGACTGGAACGCCCACCTCAGCGCGACCTTGGGGTTCTGACATGCAAAACTCACATCAACAACACGCCAAAGACACCATGCAAGCGCAGGACGCTTCACGCCGGCCGGCCACATCGTATGCTCCGAATATTGAATTGCTGCCGCCCTCGATCACCATGCGCGTCGGCAATCGCCGCCTGACGCTGAGCTGGCGTCCGCGCAAGCCCTTGCCGAATCTGCTGAGCGGTCTGCTGCGCCGTTCCTGGCGTTCGATGCTGGCATCTACCTTGCGTGTTTCATTGGCAACTGCTGCGGTGTGCGGCGCCTGGAATGCGCCGGTGATGGCTGCCGCGCCGGCGCCGAATACCTTGCCGACCGGCTGGAGTGTGGTCAACGGCAATGTGGTCTTCAGCCAGAACGGCAACGTGTTGAACATCAACCAGCTCACGCCGCAAGCCATCGCCAATTTCCAGAGCTTCAGCATCGGCTCGAATGCGATCGTCGACATCAGCCAGCTCAGTTCGGCCTCGGCCTTTCTGGCGCGCGTGACCGGCGGCGACGTCACCCAGATTTACGGTCAGTTGCGCGGCGCCATCGGCACCGTGGCGCTGATCAACCCCAACGGCATTCTGGTCGGACCCGGCGGCAGCATCGATGTCGGCCGCTTCATCGCCAGCACGCTGGCGATTAGCGACAGCGATTTTCTGGCGGGCCGCCTTACGTTCACCAAGGGCGACATCGCCGGCGCGGTGCAGAATCAGGGCACCATCAAAAGCGCCACCGGCGGCAGCGTCTATCTGATCGGCAGCAGTGTCGAAAACAGCGGCATCATCCGCAGTCCGAACGGCGAAGTGCTGCTGGCCGCAGGCGAAACCGTGAAACTGGTGGATACCGCAACGCCGGGCGTCAGCGTGGCCGTGACCGGCAGCGCCGGCAGCGTGACCAATCTGGGCGAGATCACGGCATCGGCCGGCCGTATCGGCATTGCGGCAGGTCTGATCAACAACAGCGGCATCATCAGCGCTTCGAGTGCGGTGAAGGAAGGCGGTCGCATTTTCCTGCGCGCTTCCGGCAATCTGACGACTTCGGCCACGTCCAGCATCAGCGCCGACGGCGCCACGCAGGGCGGCAATATTACGCTGTATGCGGACAACGCCGCCTTCATCGACGGCTCGGTTTCTGCCACCGGCGCACCGGGCCAGGGCGGGTTCGTCGAAACTTCAGGCCTCAGGTCGCTGAATGTGGTGAACGCACCGACCCTGAGTTCCGGCGGCCAATGGTATATCGATCCGTATGACATCGAAGTCGTCGCCGGCGGTGCAAACGTGTCGACCAGCAATGACGGCGGCCAGGTCAATTACGCGATTTCGTCGGTGGGCGAAAACGCCAAGATCGGCGCCGACACCATCACCGCCAAGCTGAATCAGGGTATCGGTGTGACCCTCACAACCGGTCAGAGCGGCACCGGCGCCGGCAACATCACGGTCAGCAGCGCCATCGTCAAGACCGGCAACAGCTCCACCAGCCTGACGCTGAACGCCATCAACAATATCAACATCAATGCCGATATCACGGATGCAGGCTATGGCGATTCCGCCCTCAGCCTGAATCTGAACAGCAATTATCTGGGCACCGGCAGCAGCACATCGCATGCCGCCACTATCGGTAACGGCGCCACCATCATGCTGCACAAAGGCGTGCTGACGGCCAGCGAAGGTGTGAACGGGAATGGCAACGGCGGCCTGACCATCGGTTCCGGTTCGACCGTGAACCTGGCATCGAACGGCTCCCTGAAGGCGGGCAATCTGGTGGTGCTGGGCGGCGGTACGCTGACCGGCGATACGTCCTACTCAGTCATCCTGGGCGGATCGCTCAACAATGCCGGGACCGTGAACGTGACGCAGGCCAGTCTGACTGCGGACAGTGTGCAAGTCACCAGCACCGGCACCTTGCGCCTGACCGACGGCTCGCTGACGGCGACCCACGGACTGAACAATGCCGGCACGATGGTGCTGCAAAACGGTGTGCTGACCGCCGGCAGCGGGCAAGTCATCAACAGCGGGCAACTGTCGACCAACGTTTCCAGCATTTCGGCTGCGCAGGGCTTCAGCAATTCGGGAACGCTGACGCTGCAGAACAGCAATCTGACCACCGCCAGCGGGCAGGTGGTCAACAACAGCAACGGCCAGATCACGGCGATCAATTCGCGCATCATCGCGGCCCTGGGTCTGATCAATTCCGGCACCCTGGCTCTGCAGAACAGCAATGTGAGCGTCGCCAGCGGCCAGATCACCAACAGCGGGCAATTCAGTTTGTACAACGCAACGGTGACGGCGTCCCTGGGACTGAATAATTCCGCATCCGGCGTTCTGACGCTGGATGATCTGGCCACGCTCACTGCCAATCTCAGCAATGCCGGTACCGTCAACGCCAACGGCAGCACGGTCAACGTCAACGGCAACGTGACGAATTCGGGCACGCTCAACATTACCAGCAGCAGCATGGTGCTCAATGGCACCACCACCAATACCGGCAGCCTGCTGATCAATGGCACCAACCTGGCCACGGCTGCGGCGATCATCAACAACGGCGCCGGCTCCATCGTGCTCGGCAGCGCCGGCAAGACCGTGAACCTGAATGCCTACGGCGAAGGTGACGGCGCCGGGAAAATCGTCAACAACGCCAACATCAGCCAGAGCGCTGCGCAAACCACGGCCAACATCCGTGCTCTGGAAAACAACGGCACACTGACCATCGGCGCCAATGGCAACACCTTGAGCATCAGCGGCGGCCAGCAGTTTGTGAACACCGGCACGATCAATCTGGGCGGCACCGGCAACACGCTGGCGGCCGGTATCGGCGGGCTGTCCAACTCGGCCACGGGCGTGATCAACCTCAGCGGCTCGTCCAACACGCTGCAGGCGCAAAACAGTAACGGCTTCGATAATGCCGGCTTGCTGGCACTGGGCGGCAGCGGCAATACCGTGAGAGTTCAGTCTGAAGGCGGCGCCGGGTTCAGCAATAGCGGCACCACCAACATCACCGGCAGCGGCAACACACTGAGCGTCTCCGGCACATCTGCGATGCTCAATTCGGGCACCATGAATGTCGGCGGCTCCGGCCAGACCATTACGGACAGCAACGGATTTTCCAACACCGGCACGCTGCGCCTGAGCGCCGGTTCGCTGAGCGTGGATCAGATCAACAGCAGCGGCAATATCAGCGTGACGGGCGGTGCGCTGAGCTTGACCAGCGGGCAGCTCAGCGGCAACGTCGACATTGCCAATAGCGCCAATGTCACGCTGAGCTACATGCAGCTCAACAGCGGCACCGCCTTCACCGGCGCCGGCAACATGACCTGGACCGGCAACATGAGCCTGAGTGCGCCGCTGACACTGGCCGCCAACGGCCCGTCGCTGACGCTCGACGGCAGCAACGGTTCGGCGGTGATCCTGCAAGGCGCCGACGAAGCGCACTCCAACAAGCTGAGCACCTATAACAATGTGACGGTAAAGGGCGGAACGCTGGGGCTGCTGCTGGACAATTATTCAGCCTGGGACAACTACGGCAGCGTGAGCGTCAACGGGACTTTCGAGACCGGTTCCTCTTCGGTGCTGAGCAACAAGAACGGCGGCAGCATCAATTTCCTCGCGGCGAGCCAGTTGAAGGGGGCGGGTTCTTTCGTCAATGACAGCGGCGGCACTGTGCTGGTGGCCTCTGGCGCCAGCGTCGGCAGCTCGGGCAGCTTCAGCAACAGCGGCAACGTGACGCTGAACGGCGGCTCCATGACGTTCGGCAGCATCAGTAATAACGTCGGTGGCTTCATCGGCGGCAATGGCACAATTTCCAGTACCGGCAGCGAGGGCTTCAACAACAGCGGTACCCTGGCGCCCGGCGGCAATGGCACGGTGGGCAGCATGACCATCAATGGCAATTTCTCGCAGAGCGCCAGCGGTATTGTGATGGTGGATATTGCCGGTGACGAAAGTTTTGACCGGATCACTTTCGGAGGGGCTTCCGTCAATTTTGGCGGCTCTACTGGCGGCACCTTGCAGACCAAGCTGTTGAATGGCTACATACCAGCATCCGATATCGGTTTTACGCCCTTCAGTTTCAATCAGGGCACCGGCGCGATGGGTAATAGCTACTTCCGTTATGTCACCGGCGATGTACTCACGGTGGATGGCGCCAAGCAGATGGTCAAGGCTACTTACGGTGAATTTGGCGTGCGGCTGGCCCTGATGGGATCGGACACTTTCTATGCCAGGAACATCGACGGCAGTTGGAGTTGGGGCGATCGCAACGTATGGCGAAACGCTGACGGCAACGTCGTGAATTATCTGCCGACCCAGATCGATACGGTGGTGGTCAACAGCAGCGTGAGCGCGGTGTATGGCGACGGCAACGATACGATCGACAAGCTGATCGTCAATTCGGGCGGTGCGCTGAATGTGAATGGCGGCAACCTGACAGTCAGTTCGGCGACCACCGACAACGGTGCAATCAATGTGACATCCGGTGCGCTCACGCTCAATGGCAGCACCACCGGCAGCGGCAATCTGCGCGTTGGCACTGGTGAGGCCTCCAGCGCCAATGTGACCATCGCCAATGCGCTTTCCTCGTTGAATGTGAGCGTGCTGTCCGGCGGCCTGACCTTGGCCGGCAACGCCCGTTTCGACAGCCTGTCCCTGAGTTCCGGCACGGTCACCGGCCTGACGGGATCGAAGCTGAACGTGTCCGAATCTTTCACCCAGACCGGCGGCAGCATGACGCTGGATGATGCGGCCCTGAACCAGGCCAGCGGCACACTGACAGTTGGGCAGGTGACCGCCAACAATCTGGTGCTGCAGTCGGAGAACGCTTCCGTGGCGCAGCAGTCCGGCACTGCATTGCGCGTGAAAAAGCAGCTGATCACTTCTTCCGTCACCGGCACCGCGCTGAACAATAGCGGCAATCAGATCGCAGCCTTTGCCGCCAACAACAGCGGCAGCGGCAATATCTCGCTGACCAATTCGTTGAATACTGCCGATACTTCGGTGGTGGCCTTGAACGGCGTGACGAATGCGGGCGGCAATGTATCGATCAGCAACACCGGCGGCATGATCACGCAGGCGATCGGTTCGAATGCCGACTTCCTCGGCAATCTGCCGGCGACGAACAGCGCCAGCGCCGCCAGCAGGCTGGCGCTGCTCGGCATCAACACCACCGGCCAGGTGCAGTCCAAGACCGGCAGTATCAGCCTGGTGACGCATAGCCCATTGACCATCGGCAGCGGCGGTCTCGATGCGGCAGGCAATATCACTCTGACGGCCGGCAACAGCGGTTCCAGCTCGGACAATCTGGTGATCAACGGCCTGCTGCAATCTGCGGGCGGCAACATCAATCTGAGCGCCGGCAACAGCCTGACGATCAACGCCAACATCTCGACCTCGCCGCCGGGCATCGCGATCTTCTCGGTCGACAATCCGAATATCCCGATTGCCTATGCGCAGGGTGTGACGATTACGGACGCGAATGGCACCAGAATCCCGGTGCCGGTCGGTAGTTCGACGACTGCGACCTCGCCGGTGATCGTGAATGCGATCAATAACGCATCGCAACAGCAGGCCGTATCGACCAATCAGGTCACGACCACGCCGGTGCTGTTCTCGAATCCGGTCACGCAGACGGTGATGGTCTCTCCGGTTCCGGTCGTTCCTGTGACGGCAACGCCGGCTCAGACCGTCGGCGGCAGCAGCGGCACCTTTGGCGGTGATACCGAAGCCGGCGACAGCCGGGCGAAGTCCAGCGCCAAGATGTATTGCAGTTGAGGATGAACAACGTGAACGCAACGCAATTCAAACCGCAATCCACTACACGGCCGGGCATTTTGGGAAGCAGCATGCAACGACTCTTCAGACTCCGCACACAAGCCGCGCCAGCGGCGCTGCTGCGACATTTCCTCATGCTGCTGTTGCTGGCGGCCGCGGGCGCCAGCGCGCACGCGCAATCGAAGGTGGTCGGCACCGTCACGCACCTGTCGGGCGTCTTGTCGGCCAAGCATGCGGATGGCAAGCGTGTGGTGCTGGCGTTGAAGTCGTCGATTCTGGAAGGCGACACCCTGATCACCGAGAAGGAAACCTACACCCGGGTCAAGTTCATGGACAACGCGGAAATCGTGTTGCGTCCCGGATCGGAAATCCAGGTGGCGAAATATCTCTACGACGAGCAAAAACCGGAGAACGACAACGTCGCCATCAATCTGGTCAAGGGCGGTTTGCGTGCGGTGACCGGACTGGTCGGCAAGCGCAATCATGAGGCGGTCAATTTCAATACGCCGACGGCGACCATCGGTATTCGCGGCACCAATTTCGGTGCGCTGTTCTGCCAGAACGATTGCGGCGGCGTGCCGACCACCAGCGGTTCGACTCCACAGAACGGCTTGCACGTCGATGTGTCGCAGGGCGCCGTGATTGTCGTCAATCCGGGTGGCCAGCAGGTATTCCAGGCGGGGCAGTTCGGTTTCGTCGCGAATCTGAATGCACCGCCGGTGCTCATACCGCCGGCGCAAGGTGTGCCGGTGACGATGCCGCCATCGATCAGCCAGAATGTGCCCGCCTTGACCACCAGCAGAACAAGTTCTATCGATTGCGTCGTTCAGTGAGTTGAGGCAGAGGGGGCGTTGAAGAGGGGGGCGCGGAGCGGCAGCTGCACAAGGCCTTGAATGCGCTGCCGCTGCTTTACAAGGTGAGCACCGACTCCATGGCCAGCATCTTGATCCTGCGTTGGCCGGCGCCTGCCCGCAGTTCTTTTTCGATCTGATCGGACTGGCCGGGTTTGGCATGCGTGACCAGAATTTCCGGATCGCTCTGCAGCTTCTCCAGTTCTTCCAGCAGCAGGCTAGGGCACAGGTGCTTAGACATCATCGCCAGTTCGCGCAGCTTGTCGGGGAAGGCTGCTTCCAGAATCAGGTAACGCAGATTCGGGATCTCGTTGACCATTTTCCATAAAGCGTCGCAACTGGTGGTGTCGCCGCTGAACACCAGACTGGCATGGCTGCGCAAATCTTCCAGCTGATAGCCGACCGCCGGTACGGTATGGTTGGCCGGCAACGCGGTAATGCTGCGATGGCCGATGCGCAGCGACTTGCCGACTTCGATGGTGTTGAAGCGCAGGAAAGGATTTTCCGGCGACGGGATTTCACTGAAATCCGGCCAGATCTGCCAGTTGAAAATATGCCTGCGGATGATGTCCTGCGTCGCCTGCGTTGCATGCATGGTCAGCGGCGTGTTGCGCATGTCGCCCACACTGTCGAGGATGAAGGGCAGGCAGGCGATGTGATCCAGATGCGAATGCGTGATGAAGACGTGGTCGATGGCGGCCAGCGCCACCAAGGGAAGGTCGCTGACGCCGGTGCCGGCGTCGATCAGGATGTCCTGATCGATCAGCATCGAAGTGGTTCGCATGGTGTTGCCACCGATACCGCCGCTGCATCCGAGAATTTCTACGCGCATCTTGAGCTTGTTATTGATGAGTATTCTGGTCGTATCGAGTTCGATGCACTTGCCGAGTAATTGTTCGCATCGCGACCATCTCCGTGCTTCCCCTGTCGTTGCCCGCTCTGCATGACCAGTCTGAAATTGCCGCTGGACAAGGCTTTGCGGGTGGTGTGGTAATTATTGCAACGAGCTTCGATGGTAAGCGATCCGTCAGCCTAAATCAATCAAAACACCCTTGCCGCAGCGCGCCGGCGAGCATGGCTGTTGTTCCGTCGCGCAGCTTCTGTGTGGCAACTTAAATAAGTTGCACCAAATGACGCGGCTTGGAGATAATGAGCAGGTTGGCTGTCGGCAAACAAAACATCGCCGCAGCAGGATGCGAGCCTCAGGCCGCTTGCCAGCATCGACAGCCAGCAGGAAAGAATAAAAACGCGAGCGAACGGCAGGGGTGCCTGCGCTACGTGGCATGAAACATGCACAGACAAATATACCGATAACGCACGCCAACACGTCAACCAGCAGTACATCTTTATCAGGGAAAAGATGCGCACGTCAGTCAGCAGGGAAGGCTGCAGCCACCGCTCCGGAAACCGGATCATGCCGCTCGTCATCAGCGCCTTGAATCTTGCGATTCATGGCTTGAGGCATGACGCCAGTCACGGTGCAATTCGCGCGCTGATTCGCGCTGTGATTTGCACTGTGGTTCGCGCTGCGATTTGCACCGCGATTCGTGTCCGGCTTCAGGCGCGGACTCATGCCCGGATTCACGTCGTCCAGGCCGGCGGCGTCCTTGCGCCTGTTCTCGCCGTTGCTCTTCCTCATCCACTTTCTGCGCGCGGTCACACATAATGGAAACGCATCACATCGACATCGCCTATCGGCTGGAAAAGCTGACAGAGCTCAGTGTTGCCTTGAGCAACAACCGCAATATTCCGCTGCTGCTGGAACATATCCTGCAAACGGCAAAGAACATCACGCTGGCCGACGGCGGCACCTTGTACCGGATTGACGAAGACGACAACAGTCTGGCCTTCTACATCTCGATCAACGACTCGCTGCAGATGCATCAGGGCGGCAGCAGCGCGGAGAAGATCAGCATTCCCAACATCCCGCTGCAACTGGCCGGCGGCGAACCCAACCTGAGTGCAGTGGCTGCCTACGCTGCGAATACGCGGCGCTCGGTGAATATTCCGGACGTGTATCAGGTCAATGAATTCAATTTCTCCGGCATGCGCTTGTTCGACCAGAAGTACGACTACCATTCGGAATCCTTTCTGACCGTGCCGATGCAGGATCATGAAGGCGAGCTGGTCGGCGTGCTGCAACTGATCAATGCGATTGATCCCTACACCGGCAAGCCGCATCCGTTTTCCGAAACCGATCAGCACTTCATCGAAGCGCTGGCCTCGCAGGCGGCGATCGCCATCACCAACCAGCAACTGATCTTCCGCCTGGAAAATCTGTTCGAGCATTTCATCAAGCTGATCAACCTCGGCATCGATGAAAAGTCGCCGCACACCGGCCGCCATTGCGAGCACGTGCCGGAACTGGCGATGATGCTGGCCGAGGCCACGCATGAAACCAGCGCAGGACCGCTGGCCGGTTTCAGCATGAGCGAACGCGACCGCCGCGAGTTGTGGGTGGCCGGCCTGCTGCATGATTGCGGCAAGATCACCACGCCCGATCACGTGGTGGAAAAGGCCACCAAACTGCAGACCATCTTTGACCGCATCGAGATGGTCGACACCCGTTTTGAAGTACTCAAGCGCGATGCCGAGATTCGCATCCTCAAGGAGAAATGCGCTCTGGGCGCCGCGCTGACCGCTGAGAAAGCCGCCGAGCTGGATCAGCAATTTCAGCAGGAATGTGCCTTGCTCGATGAGGAGCGCAATCTGCTGCGCAAGAGCAATGTCGGCAGCGAAGGCATGAAGCCGGACGACCAGCAGCGCGTGCTGGACATTGCAAGTCGTCAGTGGCGCGGACCGGCCGGCGAGATGCAGAATCTGCTGACCGCTGATGAAACGGAAAACCTGCGCATTCGCGCCGGCACGCTGAACGACGCCGAACGTCAGATCATCAACAATCACATCGTGGTCACGATCAAGATGCTGGAGTCGCTGCCGTGGCCCAAGCAGTTGCGCAACGTCACCGAATATGCCGGCGGCCACCACGAGCGCATGGATGGCAAGGGTTATCCGAAGGGGCTCAAGCGCGATGAGATGTCGCTGCAGGCGCGCATGATGGCGATTGCCGATATCTTCGAAGCGCTGACCGCCGCCGACCGTCCTTACAAGCGAGGCAATACGCTGAGCGAGGCGCTGGAAATTCTGGGCGGTTTCCGCACCCGTGACCACATCGACCCCGACCTGTTCGACGTCTTCGTGCGCAGCAAGGTGTATCAGCGCTACGCCGAAAAGTTCATGAAGCCGAGCCAGATCGATGAAGTCGATCACAGCAAGATTCCGGGCTTCGTGCCCTGAGCGCGTGCTCAGTGTCGATCGCAAAGACAATGCCGTTCAGCTGAAAAGCTGAACGGCATTTTTCATTGGCGCCGGGGAATGTCGAACGCTTGTCGACTGCAACCATGGACCTCAGCGCGAAGCTGCTTGTTATGCCGCTCAGAATGTACATGCATGCTCGCATTGGGTTCCTCCCTGATCGCCTGTGCCCGTCATCAAATATTTACACGCCTGCAGGTAAAGATCGCGTCTTGCGTGGTCGTTAAGTAGTGAAGCAGCGCACCACAAAGGCCGGCGCAGAATAGAAAAACGAGCCGCGCAACATGGTCAGTTGATTCAGGCGATTTCCTTGCAGTAACAGGCGGGGCGCCCGTGCCATTTCATTTCATCATTTCAGGAGACATGTTCATGAGCTGGTTCTACAACTTGAAGATCGCCAAAAAGCTCATCGCCACATTTTTTGCCGTCATCCTGCTGGTCTTTGCGCTCGGTTTCCTCGCGGTGTTCCAGTTGTCCAAGGTAAACAATGCCTCGGGCGACATCGCCACCAACTGGCTGCCCAAGATTCGCAGCCTGTCGCAGATTCAATTGCTGATGGCGCGCATACGCGGCAGCGAAGCGCAGAACATTCTGCTCAAGGATCCCGAAAAAATGGCCGCCAACTCCAAAGGTTCGGATGGCCTGATCGTGACGCTCAAGAAGCTGCAGAAGGACTATGAAGCGGAAATTTCCAGCGAAGAGGAGAAAAGAATTTACGCCGACATCGTGGCGAACGTAGAACAGTTCTTCGTCGTGCACAGAAAGATCGTCTCGCTATCGCAGGATGGCAAGAAGGACGAGGCGCAGGAAGTCAACGTCGCCTCCTCCGCGGACTATCAGAAGGCGCTGGCTTCCATCGAAAAGGCGGTGGCGCTCAATGACGCGGGCGCCCAGCAATCGAATATCCTGGCAGATACCACTTACAGCAGCGCGCGCGTCGGCATCTTCGCCTTGCTGGCGGCCTGTGTGGTGTTCGCGCTGGTGTTGTCGATGTGGATTGCGCGCCTGATTTCACGGCCGCTCAATTCTGCGGTGACGGTGGCGGAACGTATCGCCGGCGGCGATCTGGCGGTCAGTTTCGAGGCGGCCGGCAATGACGAAACCGGACAACTGATGAAGGCCTTGCAGGCCATGAACCAAAGTCTGCTCAAGATCGTGTCGCAAGTGCGCAGCGGCACCGACACCATCACCACGGCCGCCAACGAAATCGCCACCGGCAATCTGGATTTGTCTTCGCGCACCGAAGAACAGGCCAGCTCGCTGGAAGAGACCGCAGCGGCGATGGAAGAACTGACCTCCACCGTCAAACAGAATGCCGAAAATGCGCGCCAGGCCAACCAGCTGGCGGAGTCCGCTTCGGACACCGCGATCAAGGGCGGCAGCGTGGTGGGCGAGGTGATCGACACCATGCAACTGATCAACGCCTCGTCCAGGAAGATCGTTGAAATCATCAGTGTGATCGACGGCATTGCCTTCCAGACCAACATCCTCGCGCTCAACGCCGCAGTCGAAGCGGCGCGCGCCGGCGAACAGGGGCGCGGCTTTGCGGTGGTGGCTTCGGAAGTGCGTTCGCTGGCGCAGCGTTCCGCCTCGGCCGCCAAAGAGATCAAGACCCTGATCGACGATTCGGTGGCGAATGTGGACACCGGCAGCAAACTGGTGGAACAGGCTGGCACGACGATGTCCGACGTGGTCGCCAGTGTGCGCCGGGTCACCGACATCGTGGCCGAGATTTCCGCCTCCAGTCAGGAGCAGAGCACCGGCATCGAGCAGGTCAATCAGGCGGTGGTGCAGATGGATGAAGTGACGCAGCAAAATGCGGCGCTGGTGGAGCAAGCGGCGGCCGCAGCGGCCTCGATGCAGGATCAGGCCACGCGACTTTCACGCGCGGTGTCCTTCTTCAAGCTGGAGCGCTGAGCGGCTGCTTGATCCATCTCTTCATCTGACGCTGAGGCTTGATCTGACGATCATGCCTTCAAGCCGATGCGGCCGCATTGAAGCGGTCGCGTCTTCCTGATCCCGTGTTCCGCTTCTGAATCGATCTTTTCCTTGTGCTAATCTCGGACGCTGAAATGCAGGACGGCCGCGCATGGTGACGGTTGTCTGACAAAAAGTACGTGCCGCTCGCGGCCACAGAGACCAAGGGGAAAACATGAAAGTTGCAGTGATGGGCGCAGGCGCAGTCGGTTGCTATTACGGCGGCATGCTGGCGCGCGCCGGCCACGAGGTGGTGCTGATCGGCCGGCCGCAACACGTGGAGGCGGTGCAGCGAGATGGCTTGCGGCTGGAAGCCCAGAGCTTTGACGAACGGGTCATGCTGTCGGCCAGCACCGGGCCGGCTGCTGTGCGAGGCGCCGAGCTGGTGCTGTTCTGCGTGAAGTCCACCGACACCGAAGCGGCCGGTGCGCAACTCTTGCCGTTTCTGACGCCGCAGACCTTGCTGCTGACGCTGCAGAACGGCACCGACAATGCCGATCGTCTGCGCACCGTGGTGCCGCAGGAAGTGGCGGCGGCGGTGGTGTATGTCGCCACCGAAATGGCCGGCCCCGGCCACGTCAGACATCATGGTCGCGGCGAACTGGTGATCGAGCCCTCAAGTGCGAGCGCGGCGGTGGCGCAGACGCTGATTGCGGCCGGCGTGCCGACCGAAGTTTCCGATAATGTGCGCGGCGCGCTGTGGGCCAAGCTGATTCTGAACTGCGCCTACAACGCCTTGTCCGCCATCACGCAACTGCCTTACGGCAGGATCGTGCAGGGCGAAGGCGTCAAGGATGTGATCGCTTCGCTGGTCAGCGAATGCACGGCGGTGGCGCAGGCGGAAGGGGTGATTCTGCCGCCGGATATCGACGGCGCAGTGCGCAAGATCGCCGCCACCATGCCGACGCAATTCTCATCGACGGCGCAGGATCTGGCGCGCGGCAAGCGCAGTGAAATCGATCATCTGAACGGCTTCATTCTGCGTCGCGGCGAAGCGCTGGGCGTGGCGACGCCGGTCAATCGCGTGATGCATACGCTGGTCAGGCTGCTGGAGAGCAAGCAGGCCTGAATAAGGGGGGGGCGGCGCCCGGTCCGGCTTGATCGCCATTTCAGAGGTCGGCATCTCCTGCCGTGGCACAGGCTCAGAGCGTGTCCGAAAACACCGCGAGCAAGCCCGCCAATAGCGCCGCCAGCAGCATCAGACAGGTCCACATCCTGCCGGCGCTGCGCATGCTGAACACCCACATCGCAAACAACGCGTAGAACAGAAAGCTGAGCAGGGTGGCGATCAGCACGCCCTCTGCCCGCGTCAGCGGCGAGATCGCCGGAATCGCGATCGCCAGCAGCGCTGCCGTCATGGCGGCCAGCAGATAGCCGCCGGCGATGGCGGCGAGCATGCGTCCGACAATTTCCCAGCGATAATGCCGGCCGCGATTTTTTCCGCCGCTGTTGCTGGTGCCGCTCATGCATTCCCCTCCCGTGCGCTGCGCGCCGTCTGCGCTTTTTCATTCATCGCGGTTCTGGTGGTGAGTCTGCGCAAGATCAGCAGGAACAGCAGGCCGAAGCCCAGTGCCGTCAGTTCGACGCCGGCGCGTTGCCAGTCGCCCTGCAACAGATAGAAGCCGAGCTGTTGTCCGGTGCTCAGCCAGTTGAGCAGCGGCAGCGCCAGACAGAGCGCGGCGGTGGCCGCCAGTTGTTCGATCCATGCTTTGCCGGCAGGCCGCAGCGCGGCATGCAGCAGGCTGGCCAGCCACACATAGAAGAAGGCGCTGATTTCAAGCTGGGCGCGGCCGGCGAGGTCGGCGGGGATCAGACGGTTGGCGTAGAAATAGCCGACGCAGGCCAGGCAGGTTCCGATGATCGCGGCGATGTTCAGCACGTCGACGCAGCGATAGACCAAGGCCGTGCCGGCGCCGAATTCCATCAGGCTTTTCTTTTGCCGTTTGATCGCGAACAGCAGCGTGCCGGTGGCGATCATCACACTGCCCATCAGGCCGCTCAGGAAGTACAGCCACTTGATGCCCCAGCCGCCGAAGCTGGCGATGTGCAGGCGCTCCAGGACGCCATGGATGTGTTCGCTGGAAAATTTTTCGGGTGGACCGGATTTCTGCAATTGCACAATCTTGCCGCTGGCCGCTTCAAGCAGCAGCACGCCGTTTTGATTGAGGATGGCTGTGCTGTCGTGATCCGTGCCGTCGCCCAGCAGGCGTATCTTCATGCCGGGCTTGCCTGCCTGTTCGACAACGATGCGGCGGATCTCGCCGCCGGTGAGTGCGCGCGCCTGCTGCAACAGCGGCGTCAGATCGGGCCGCTGAGCTGAGGTCGGCGCGACGCTGCTCACATTGCCGGTCTTGCCGGTCGCAGCAGCCGCGGCATTTGCAGCGTCAGCATGCGTCAGTTCATTCTGGAATCGTTGATATGCCTGAGTATCGTCGCCGTAGACCGCGCGCAGCGGCAAGGGCACATAGCTGCTGTAGAAATAGCTGAGGCCGGTGTAGACGATCATGAACAGGAAGGGCAGCGCCAGCACCGCGCTGACGTTGTGTGCGTCCAGCCAGGAACGCTGTCCCTTGCCGGGACGGAAGGTGAAGAAGTCCTTGAAGATGCGCTTGTGCACCACCACGCCCGAGATCAGCGCTACCAGCGCGCACATGGCGACCCAGCCGACCACCCAGAAGCCGGGAATGCCGGCATGCAGCATGTAGTGGAAGGACATGAAATGGCGGCCGCCTTCGGTCGCGCGACCCCAGGGCGAGGGCAGCACCGCACCGCTGGCGGGATCGAGCGCGGCCTGCTGCATGCCGGCTTTACCACCGCCGCCGGCGTTCGCGGCGCGCCACGACAGCAGCACGGCGTCGCCGCTCTGCGCGGGCAGGGTGATGATCCACGCGCGCGCCTGCGCAGCATGTTGTGCCAGGTAATGCACTGCCGGCGCCAGCGGATCCGCTGTGGTTGTAGATGAAGTGGCAGATGAGGCAGGCCCGGAGTGCGCAGCCGGCAGTGCCGGACGCGCTTCCATCCAGCGCGTGATCGGCTCACGAAACACGCTCAGGGTGCCGGCCAGGAAGATGGCGCACAGCAGCCAGCCGCAAGTCAGGCCGCACCAGGTGTGCAGCCAGGACATGCTTTGCCGGAAGCTGTCCTTCACGCCGCTCTCCCTGCATGATCCGCCTGCGCCGCCTCTTTCGATGTGGCGCAGGCCCTGCGCTTGCAACTCATGCTCAGAAGTTGCCGCGCAGCGTCAGTGTTGCGGCGCGCGATTCGCCGTAGTAATTGCCGCGCGCGAGCGTGCCGAGCATGCTGTAGTAGCGCTTGTCGAACAGGTTGGTGATGTTGAGTGACGCGCTCCAGTTCTTGTTGATGCGGTAAGCCGTATTCAGATCCCAGACTGCACGTCCGCCTTCGCCCATCATGACGCTGGTATTGTCCTCCGCCGGAAAGGCGTAGCCGGTTTGCGCCGAAACGCCGCCGCCCACGGACCAGCCGCTCAGATCGCCCTGCAGCTTGTAGTTGGTCGACAGGCGCAGCAGATGATGCGGCGTTTCCGCACTGATGCTCTGCCCGGCGTCATTGCGGCTGACCACGAAAGTGTAGCCGGCGGCGACGTTCCAGCCGCGCGTCAGCTCACCGCTGATTTCAGTTTCGAAACCATGGCTGCGATAGGTGCTGCCGTTGATGTAGCAATCGGTGGAGGCCAGCGAGTTGGGACAGTTGCCGAGATTGGCGTTGTCGATCACCGCGATGTTGTCCTTCTTCACGCTGAAGACGGCGGCCGAGAAATTCAGACGGCCGTCATAGAACTCGCCCTTGACGCCGGCTTCGATATTGGAGCCTACCGCCGGCTTGAGTGCTGCGCCGGATGCGGTCTGGTAAGAGCTCTGCGGCTGGAAGGTATCGGTATAGCTGGCATACACCGACCACTGCTTGTTCAGGTCATAGACCAGCCCGGCGTAAGGCGTGAATTCGCTGTCCTGCTTGTAATCACTGGTCTTGTTGCCGGTGAGGCGGCTGACCGCCTGATACTTCACCCAGCTCAGACGCCCGCCCAGCAGCAGATGCAGCGGCTCTGCCAGTTGCAGGCGGGTGCTGCCATACACGCTGTAGCGCTCGTCGCGCGTATCGGAGTCATCGCTCCAGACCGGTGCCGCAGTTGGTTCGGCGATAGCGGAGTGATTGGTATCGAAGACATTGATGGCCGTGGTGCTGCTGCGCGACGCACTCTTGGAGTTGCTGCGCACTTTCGACATGTCGGCGCCGACCATCAGTTGATGGGTTCCGCCCAGCGCCTGGAAGCTCCCGGTGACATTGGCGTCGACGCTGTCGCTGATGACCGTCAGTTGCTTGTAGTACAGGCTGTAGAAGCGCGCGCCGGACAGTGTGACCGGATCAACCGCGCCACGCGGAAGGGCCAGCTTCTGATTGAGGCTGCCTTCGGAGTGGTTGTATGAAAGCTTGGCCTTCCAGTCGCCGCCCAGTTTGTGTTCGACGTCGCCGAAGAATTCATTCACGTTGGTGGTCTGGCGGTTCCAGTCCTGCACCAGCGCGGTGGAGCGTGAGACATCCAGCGCGTTGCCGTTGCTGTAGCGCGGCAGGCCGAACAGCCACAGACCGTCGATGGTGTTTTCCTGATGGCGGAAACCTACCGCCAGTCTGGTGTCGCGGCTCAGATCCGCTTCCAGAACGCCGTACAGCAAGGGTTCACGCGAATGCGTGACGTCGTAGAAATACTTGCGATCCTGATAGGCCGCGACCACGCGTCCGCGCAGCGTGCCTTCGGCATTGATCGGGCCGCCGGCATCGACTTCGGTACGGTAGTTATCAAAGGAGCCGATGCTGGTGGTGACGTCGAAATGTCTTTCCGCGCGCGGGCGCTTGCGCACCAGATTTACCGCGCCGCTGGGATCGGCCGCGCCGACGATCAGGCCGGCTGCGCCGCGCAGGATTTCGACACGGTCATAGATCGCCGTGTCCATCGGGAACCAGCCGGTCGGATCGTAGGCGGTGCCGGGAATGCCATCCTGCAGATAGTTGCTCAGGGCGAAGCCGCGCACCATGAAGGTGTGCGAACCGAAATTGCGCTGCGACTTGGTAAAGCCGGTCGCCTGCGCCAGCACCTGATCCAGCTGCACCAGATTCTGGTCATCCATCTGCTGGCGCGTCACTACCGTGACCGATTGCGGCGTTTCGCGCAGGGATTGGTTCATCTTGCCGATGCTCACGGCGCGCGTGGTGTAGGAGCCGCTCTGCTCGGTGGTGGCAGTGCGTTCCGCTTCGCCGCTGACGTTGACCGTCGGCAGCGATTGCGATGCCTCCTGCGCTGCCGCTTCGATGCGGCGCAGCGAGTAAGCGCCATTGCTGCCGCGCACCGGGCTCAGTCCCTGACCCTTGAGGATTTCGGCAAAGCCTTCGTCGATGCTGAAATTGCCTTTCAGGCCCGGACTGTTCTTGCCGGCGGTGAGTGCGCCGTCCATCGACAGTTCGATGCCGGTGGCGCCGGCGAAGCGGTTCAGGGTCTGATCCAGCGATCCCGGCGGCAGTTGCAGTTCATAGCGGGTGGCGGCTGCGGCAGTTTGCGCATAGGCGTCCTGAATATTGAGCGTGCCGGCGATGCCGGTCGCCAGGCCCAGACAGATCAATGTTCTGGCGGCGATCACAACGGCCCGGGGCCGGTTCAAGCCCGATGGCCTTGTCCCTGCATGATCGATGCTGCTGCCCGTTATTTGTGCGTGGCCGTAGCGCGCGGTGATTTTCCCCTGCCCCATGTTGTCCTGCCCTTTCGTTTAAGGATATTTGCGTGTTCGTTCTTGTTGTTTCCGAACGAGAAAGCGAAACCCTCAATCGCGGAGCAAAAATATTTTAAAAATGGGGATGGTTTCAGCGCGGCAATACCGTGACCCAATAGCGGGTGCGATAGCTCAGCTGCAGCGGCAGACCCAGCGTCAGGTTTTGCAGCGAGCGGTCGGTGTCGCGCAGCGAAAACACGCCGCTGACTTTCATGTCGGCGATCTCCGGCGCACAGCGCAGGATGCCCGGACGATAGCGTCCCAGCTCGTCGATAAAGGCCTGGATCGGCATCTGCTCCGCCACCAGCACGCCGCGCGACCAGCTCGCCGTGTTTTCGCCCAGCGTTTCGATCGGCCCGCTCAGCGCCGCCGAAAAGTCGAGACGCTGGCCGGCATCGAGGCGGATGAGCTGATCCGGGTGTTGGCGCGGGCGTATCTCCACCGCGTCCTGCAGCACGGCAACGCTGGTTTGCTGATCTTGCTGGCGCACCACGAAGCGGGTGCCGAGCGCGCGGATGCCGCCGTCGCGCGCGTGCACCGACAAGGGCCGGTACTGCGCCGCGTTGTCGGGCGCAGTGCTCACCAGAATCTCGCCGGCGCGCAGCAGAATGCGGCGCTCACTGCTCGTGTAATCGATGTCGATGGCGCTGTTGGTATTGAGCACCACCTGGGTGCCGTCGGGCAGGCTGAGGTTGCGGATTTCGCCGACTGCGCTGGCGTAATCCGAAGACAGCAGGCGCCAGGTGTCGCTGCGCCGGATCAACTGGGTGCTGCCGCCGGCGGCCAGCGCCAGCCCGAGCATCTGCAGGCTCTTGCGGCGCGTCAGCATGATTTTTTCAGGCGCCGATTTCAGCGCATGGCGCGCCGCCGGATCGGGCATGGCGGAAAACTTCTGCTCCATGCTCTGCAGTCTTTGCCAGGCGCGTTCATGTTCTGGATGTTGCTGGCGCCAGTGCGCGCAGGCTGCGGTGTCGGCCGCGCTGACATCGTCCGACCACAGGCGCGCCATCCAGCGCGCCGCCTGCTGCACGATGGCTTGATCAATGGCCTGTCTGGAGGTCTGGCCGGTTCGTTGCGCAGTTTCTTCGAACTGTCCGATGGCGCCAGTTTCGCGATGGCTCACGGGCTGCTTTCGTACAGCGCCAGATAGCAGGCTTGCAGCGCCGTCACCATGTATTTCTCGACCGATGAGAGCGACACGCTCAGTTCGCGCGCAATCTCGCCGTAACTCAGGCCATCCAGTTTGCATAACAGAAAGGCGCGCCGCACCTTGGGGGCCAGTCCGTTCAGGATGCGATCCAATTCCAGCAGGGCTTCAATCGCCAGCGCCCGCGTTTCTTCGGAAGGCGCCTGCGCCTCGGGCAATAAAGCCAGCGCGTCCAGATAGGCGCGCTCGATGCCGCGCCGCCGGAACAGGTCGATCATCAGACCGCTGGCGATCTGGGTCAGATAGCGGCGCGAATCCTCGGCCGCCGGCTGCGTGCCCTTGTGCAGGATGCGTGCATAGGTGTCATGCGCCAGATCGGCCGCGTCCCAGGCATTGCCCAGCCGCGCGCGCAACCAGCCCCGCAACCAGTTGCTGTGGTCTTTGTAGAGGCTTTCGATGGCTTGGCTGGGCGCGTCGACGATGGGCATGGCCGCTGGAGGGAAATTCTAGAAGTCCCTCAAATAATATTGAGAATAATTCTCGATTATAGTGTTGGCCCGGACGGCAAGGCAAACAAAGAACCGGAAAAGGAGCAAGCCCGGCATGTGCTGCAAATACCCATGTCAGGCGATTTTTGTACAGGAGTGCATGCTTGCAGGCCTTGAAAGCGGGCCTTGCAGCAGCGACAAGAGCCGCATGCGGCAGGGCTGATCCGGCGATTCATCCCGCGCGTGATCCCACGCTGGTGAAGGCCGCGTACAATGTCGCTTTCGCGCAACGTGCGCGGCTGCAGCTTGATCCGGACCGGTTGGTCGAAGCATGATGCCGGATTCGCTGACGCGTTTGAGCGCTCAGTCAGGCGGTCGGCCGGCGTCTTGCGACGGCAGACAGAAATACATTCAGGACGCGACGGAGGGAACGCATCTGGTGGTAGCGGCAGCATCCAAATCCAGCAAAGGCTGGTTCATCGGCAAACATTGGCGCGGCGATTATTCGCTGGGACGCTCGTATTGGCTTCACACTGTGCTGCTGGCATCGCTGATGCCGGCGTTCACGATTTCGCTGCTGGCGCGGCTGACCAACAACATGCCGGCGCGCTATGGCGTGACCGGGGTGCTGGTCATCGCCGGCTTCAGTTACATCAGCTGGTTGTGGGGCGTGGTCGGTTGCTGGCGTTCCGCCAATCGCCATGTCGCGCGCGGCGGTCGTCGCTGGGCCGTGATCATGGCCAAGCTGATGATCGTGTTCGGCGCCTTCAGTCTGGGCTCCAGCAGCTGGCACGCCACCGGCTCTTTCCGCGAAATGCTGGAGATCGCGCGCGGCAAGCAGCTCGGCCCGCCGGTTACTTATCAGGTGCGCGCCGGCGGCAAATCCATCCTGCTGCAAGGCGGCATGAACGATGGCGCGGCCGACGGACTGGCGCGCGCGCTGGATGCTGCGCCCGAGGTCACTACCGTGGTGCTGTACTCGGCCGGCGGCTGGGTGCGCGAGGGCAAACTGGTGGCCGATGTGATTGCCGGTCGCGGCCTCAACACCTATGTCGAACAGGAATGTTCCTCGGCCTGCACGCTGGCTTTTCTGGCCGGCCGCGATCGCGCCATCGATCCGCATGCACGGCTGGGTTTCCATACGCTCTATACCGTCGGCGGCGATGACCGCATCAACAAGCCCTTCGATCGCGCGCTGACGCAGCAGACTTATTCCCACTTCGGCCTGCCCTACGATTTCATCGAACGCATCGCTGACACGCCGCAGAGCGGCAGCTGGTATCCGACCATTCCCGAGATGTTGCGCGCCACTGTGCTGACCCGCATCAGCGCCGGCGGCGAGACCACGGTGCTGGCCACCATGGCCGCCACCCGCGAGGATCTGGCCAATGAATTCCGCAAGAGCGCCTTGTTCAATCTGCTGGCCAGACACTATCCGCTGGAATTCAAGCGCATTGTCGATCTGGCCTGGACGCGCGCGCAGGCCTCTGCCACCGACAATGAAATCCTGGCCGCCAGCCGCGAGCAGCTGGGCATGGTCACGCGCCGTCTGCTGCCGATTGCCTCCGACCGCGCACTGGCGGAATTCCAGCAACTGGTGCTGGATCAGGCCGAAGCCCTGCGCATCAAGAGTGCGACCGCCTGCACCGAACTGATCTTCCCCGGCGCGCGTGCCAGCAACAGCGGCGCCGGGCCGCAAGCCTTGCTGCCGCCGGATTTCGCTGCGCGTGAAATGAAGGTCACGATGACGCTGATCAGCGACAGCGATCCGCTCAATGCGCGCCGTTTTACCCAGCGCGAAAAAGCCGCCGCGCTGCGCAAGGCGCTGAGCAGTCTCTCGCGCGATGAGTTGAAACTGCTGTCCTCGCCGGCCGCGCGCGTGGGCAATCCGGTTGCCACCTGCAATGCCACGGTGGCCTATCTGCAGGCCGTCAACAATCTGCCGGAAGACGAACGCGCCACGGTGTTTCGCATGCTGTATTCGCAGGACGAAAAAAAGCCCGCCGAAGCGGGCTGAAAAACCACGGGGGAAATCTTCGTCACTTCAGGAAGCGCCGCCTTGCCTTGGCAGTGGCGGCTTTTTCTTTGCCTGAAGCGCTTGCGGCCGGAACTTACAGTCCCAGAAAATCCATTTTGCCCAGCTTCACGCCCTGATTGCGCAGGATGCCGTAGGCGGTGGTGACGTGGAACAGGAAATTCGGCAGGCCGAATTGCAGCAGATAGTCCTGGCCTGTCATCACGCGCTCTTCGCCGCGCAGCTTCATTTTCACTTCACGCTGTTCCTGGCCGTCGACCTGATCGGCAGTGACGCTTTCCAGAAACACGATGGTCTTGTTGATGCGCTGCTGCAGGTCGTCGAAGCTGACTTCTTCATCGGCGAAGCTGGGGGCGGCGGCGCCGGACAGTCTGGTTGCAGTGGCCTTGGCGGTGTCGCTGGCGCGCTGGATCTGGCCCGAGAGCGGGAACATGTCTTCGTACAGGCGGGCGCCGATCAGTTGTTGCGGATCGAGCTTGTGTTCGTCGGCGTGCTGTTCGGCTTTGTCGAGCAGGGTGGAGAGGGTTTGCAGGCCGTGGATGAGGACGGGGATGCTGGTTTGGTGGAGGGTGATGGACATGATGTTGGCCTTTTCTATGTTGGGTTCTCTGTTTGTTTTTTGCGTTGCGTGTTGGCGATGCTGTTTTTTCTTCGGACGGGCTCAGTTGCCGGGGATTCCCGTCGTCACGCTGTAAAAAATGGGAAGGGAAACAAACTCGCTGCGCTCAGACAAGTTTCCCTTCTGATCCATTTTTTACACCGCGCCGCCGGCTGGCCCACAAGGGGACTTCTTTTAACCGCCTCGCCTTCGGCTTCGGGATTTTTGCTCGCCTGCGGCTTTGCTACATCAATGTTTGCTCGTTACTCTGCCGACGACACTTGCGTGGTTGCCTGCGCGTTGCCCCATCCGCCGCCCAGTGCGCGGATCAGGTTGACGGTGGAACGGGCGCGTTCACCGTCGAGCTGGACTGCTGCGCGTTGCTGTTGCAGGACGGTGCGGTCGGCGTCGATGACGTTGAAGAAGCTGACCGAGCCTTCGCGGTATTGCACGTGCGAGAGCTTGGCGGCGCGGGCTGAGGCTTGTACCGCGTCGTCCTGGGCCTTGGTCTGGTCGCCCAGGATGCGCAGGTTGGCGAGGTTGTCTTCCACTTCGCGGAAGGCGTTGAGCACCGTGCCGCGGTAGGTGGCGACTTGTTCTTCGTAGCTGGCGCGGGCGCGGTCGACGCCGGCCTGGCGGCGGCCGCCGTCGAACAGCGGCATGCTCAGGGCGGTACCGACCAGCGGGCCCAGCAGGAAGGTGCGGCTGGACCAGTTGAACAGATCGCCCAGTTGCGCCGATTCATAGCCGAAACCGCCGGTCAGGTTGAGGCTGGGGAAGAAGGCCGATTTGGCAACGCCGACGCGGGCGTTGGCCGCCGCCATCGAACGCTCGGCAGCGGCGATGTCGGGCCTGCGTTCCAGCAGCGCCGAGGGCAGGCCGGCCGGGACGTTGAGCGACAGGCGGGTCAGCGGACGCGGCGCGAAATTGAATTCGGCCGGGGTTTGTCCCAGCAGCACCGCCAGCGCGTGCTCGGCGGTGGCGCGGCTGCGCGCAATGCCCAGCGCCTCGGATTGGGCCGAGGCCAGTTCGGATTTGGCGCGCGCCACATCCACTTCGCTGATGTCGCCTTCATCGAAACGGCGCTGCACCAGCTTCAGCGATTGCGAACGCAGCTCGACCGTGCCGCGATACAACTCCAGCGCCGCATCCAGTTCGCGCAGCTGGAAATACTGTTGCGCGACGTCGGCCTGCAAGGCCAGCAGCACCGAGTGGAACAGCGCTTCGCTGCGCTGGGCGTCGGCGGTGGCGGCATCGACTGTGGACGAGACGCGACCGAACAGATCCACTTCATACGAGACGCCGACCTGCGCCCGGTACAGCGTGGTGGGCGAGGTGTTGGCGTCGGCCGGCAGACCTTGCGAGGCCGGCGAGGTGCGTTGACGGGTGGCGCCGATGCCGGCGTCCACCTGCGGGAAATAACCCGAGCGCGCATCGCGCGTCAGCGCCCGCGCCTGGCCGAGCCGGGCCGCAGCCGCCTTCAGATCCTGATTGGCTTGCTGGGCACGATCTTCCAGCGCATTCAGGCTGTCGTCGTTGAAGATCTTCCACCATTCGCCGCGGGCGATGTCTTCAGCGGGTTGTGCGGCCTTCCATTGGCTGCCGTTTTCGCCGGTCTGTGGCGCTGCGGCTTCCTTGAAGGCGGCCGGCGTATCTACCGCCGGCCGTTCGTAGGTCGGCGCCACCGAGCAGCCGGCCAGCACCAGCAGCGCCGCCAGCAAAGCCGAGCTGATGCGTGCAGGGCGGACCAGCTTGCCCAGAAGGGCCTGGGCGCCATGTGCATTCGTATTGTCGAAATTCATTTTCTTACTCCAGATTGAGTCGGCTTGGCGTGGTTCAGCGGTTGTCCTGCGGGCCGGGCAGGGCATGGCTTTCGACATGCGTGCCAGCGGTCAGCGGCGCTGCGTGCTGCGAGGCCGAGTGCAGCTTCTTGCTGCCGCCCAGCGTGCGCAGCAACACGTAGAACACCGGCGTCAGGAACAGACCGAACAGGGTCACGCCCAGCATGCCGAAGAACACCGCGATACCCATCGCATAACGCATTTCCGAACCGGCGCCGGACGAGGTGATCAGCGGCACCACACCCATGATGAAGGCGATCGAAGTCATCAGGATAGGACGCAGACGCAGGCGGCTGGCATCGATCGCAGCGCGGATCGGGGTGCTGCCCTGCATTTCCAGTTCACGGGCGAATTCCACGATCAGGATCGCATTCTTCGCTGACAGGCCGACCAGCACCATCAGGCCGATCTGCGTGAAGATATTGTTGTCGCCCTTGGTCAGCCAGACGCCGGTGAGGGCCGCCAGAATGCTCATCGGCACGATCAGGATCACGGCCAGCGGCAGGGTCAGGCTTTCATACAGCGCAGCCAGCACCAGGAACACCAGCAGCACGCTGATCGGGAACACCCACACGCCGGCATTGCCTGCCAGGATTTTCTGATACGTCAGGTCGGTCCATTCAAAGCGCACGCCGCGCGGCAGAGTGGCAGCCGCCACACGTTCTGCAGCTTTTTCAGCCTGATCCGACGAGTAGCCGGGCGCCGGGCCGCCGTTGATGTCGGCCGCAGTGAAGCCGTTGTAGCGCACCACCATTTCAGGGCCGAAGGTCTGCTTGACCTTGACCACCGAAGACAGCGGCACCATGTCGCCGGCGGCATTGCGTGTCTTCAGCTGACCGATGTCGTCGGCGGTGGCGCGGAACGGCGCATCAGCCTGAGCCCGCACCTGATACACGCGGCCAAAGCGGTTGAAGTCATTGACGTACAGCGAGCCCAGATAGATCTGCATGGTGTTGAATACATCGGTCACCGGAATGCCGAGCTGCTTGGCCTTCACGCGATCAAGGTCGACGTCCAGTTGCGGCACGTTGATCTGATAGCTGGAGAACATCGGGCCCAGCGCCGGTTCCTTGGCGGCGGCCTTGATGAAGGCTTGCGCTGCGGCGTCGAGTTCGGCGTAACCGACTGCGCCATGATCTTCGATCTGCATCTTGAAGCCGCCCAGCGTGCCCAGACCCATCACCGGTGGCGGCGGGAAGACGGCGGTGAAGGCTTCCTTGATGCCGCCGAATTTCTTGTTCAGCGACATGGCGATGGCATTGCCCGACAGTTCCTTGCTCTTGCGCTCTTCGAAGGGCTTCAGGCCGACGAACACGATACCGGCGGAGGAACTGTTGGTGAAGCCGTTGATCGACAGGCCGGGGAAGGCAATCGCGCTATCCACGCCCGGTTCTTTCAGCATGATGTCGCTCATCTTGCGCATCACGTCTTCGCTGCGGTCGATCGAAGCGCCGTTGGGCAACTGCGCAAAGGCCACCAGATATTGCTTGTCCTGGCCCGGCACGAAACCGCCCGGCACCAGATAGCCGATACCCACGGTGGCCGCCAGCAGCACTGCATACACCGCCATGGTGCTGCCCTTGCGCTTGATCACGCCGGTCACGCCGCGGCCGTAGCCGTCGGAAGCGCGGTTGAAGAAGCGGTTGAAGCGCACGAAGAAACCGCCGAGGAAACGATCCATCATGCGCGTCAGCCAGTCCGGCTTGGCGTGATGATCCTTCAGCAGCAGGGCCGCCAGCGCCGGCGACAGCGTCAGTGAGTTGAAGGCCGAAATCACGGTCGAGATCGCAATCGTCATCGCGAACTGTTTGTAGAACTGGCCGGTGAGGCCGGTCATGAAGGCCAGCGGCACGAACACCGCCACCAGCGTCAGCGCAATCGCGATGATCGGGCCCGAGACTTCCTGCATGGCGCGGTAGGTTGCTTCACGCGGCGACAGCCCGGCCGAGATATTGCGCTCGACGTTTTCCACCACCACGATGGCATCGTCCACCACAATCCCGATCGCCAGCACCATGCCGAACAGCGACAGCGCGTTGATGGTGTAGCCGAAGCCCAGCATCAGGGAGAAGGTACCGATGATCGATACCGGTACCGCGAGCAGCGGAATGATGGAGGCGCGCCAGGTCTGCAGGAACACGATCACCACGATCACCACCAGCAGAATCGCTTCCAGCAGGGTGTGCACCACGGCTTCGATGGAAGCGCGCACGAACTGGGTCGGGTCATACACGATGCGGTATTCGACCGAGGCCGGGAAATCCTTGGCCAGATCCTTCATCGCCGCGCGCACTTGGGTGGACACATCCAGCGCATTCGAACCCGGCGCCTGGAAGATAGGAATCGCCACCGCCGGTTTGTTGTCCAGCAGCGAGCGCAGGCCGTATTCGGACGCCGCCAGCTCGACCCGGGCCACATCGCCCAGCTTGGTGATGGCGCCGCCGGCGTCGCTCTTCAGAATGATTTCACGGAAGTCTTCTTCGGTTTTCAGACGGCCTTGCGCGTTGACCGACAATTGCACCGGCACGTCAGGCGAGCTGGGCGAGGCGCCGATCACGCCGGCCGCCACTTGCACGTTCTGCTCGCGGATCGACTTGATCACGTCGCTGGCGGTCAGGCCGCGTTGCGCCACCTTGTTGGGGTCGAGCCAGACGCGCATGGCGTAGTTGCCCGAACCGAACAGGCCGACTTCGCCCACGCCCTGAATCCGCGCCAGGCGATCCTTGATGTTGAGCACCGCGTAGTTGCGCAGATAGGTGGTGTCGTAGCGGTTGTCCGGCGAGATCAGGTGGACCACCATGGTCAGCGTCGGCGACGACTTGATGGTCGTCACGCCCAGCCGCTGCACGTCTTCCGGCAGACGCGGCAAGGCTTGCGCCACGCGGTTCTGCACCAGTTGCTGCGCCTTGTCGGGATCAACCCCGAGGCGGAAGTTGACGGTGATGGTCAGATTGCCGTCGCTGTTGGCCTGCGACTGCATGTACAGCATGTTTTCCACGCCGTTGATCTGCTCTTCCAGCGGCGAGGCCACGGTTTCGGCGATGACTTTGGGGTTGGCGCCCGGATACTGGGCCTTTACCACCACCGAAGGCGGCACTACTTCCGGATATTCCGAAATCGGCAGCTGAAACATGGCCAGCACGCCGGCCAGTAGCAGCAGTATCGACAGCACACCCGCGAAAATCGGGCGGTCGATGAAGAATTTTGAGATGTTCATTGGGGTTCCCTGTTCAGCTTTCCGGATGCGGCGGCCGCGCCATGCCAGCGTGGCGTCGCCGCATTCCGGACTTCCCTGTTTTTGCTATTGAGTTGGCGCTATGCCCTGACGATTCCTGCCTCAGGCCGCCGGCTTGGCCTTGGCATCGGCGTCGTTGGCGGCAGCCTTGTCGGCGACCGGCAGCATCGGTACTTCGGTCGGCGTGATGGCGTCGCCCGGACGAATCCGTTGCAGGCCGTTGACGACGATGCGCTCACCCGACTTCAGACCGCTTTCGACCACCACCAGACCGTCCTGCGCCGAACCGACGCGCACCTGGCGGTAGACCGCATGATTGGTCTGATCGGCGACCAGCACGAAACGTTTGTCCTGATCGGTGCCGAGCGCTTTTTCCGCGACCAGCACGGCTTCGCGCGGTGCACCGCCGCCCAGATGAATGCGGGCATACAGACCCGGCAGCAACTGGCCGTCGGCGTTGTCGAACACGGCGCGCACGCGGATGGTGCCGGAGGTGGCGTCGAGACGGTTATCCACCGAACCGACCTTGCCCTGGCGCGAATAGCCGTCTTCATTGGCCAGGCCCAGATACACCGGCACCGAGGTGCCGGCGGCGCGCGCCGGATTCACGTAACGCAGGAAGCTTTGTTCATCGACGTCGAAGGAGGCGTAGACCTTGGCCACCGACACCAGCGTGGTCAGCGGCACGGTGCCGGCGCCCGCAGTCACGACGTTGCCGACCGTGACTTCAGCGCGCGAGATGCGGCCGGCCACCGGCGCCACGATCTGGGTGTATTCCAGATTCAGGCGGGCCACGCGCAGTGCCGCCTTGGCGGCTTGCACATTGGCGGCGGCTTCGCGGGCGGCGTTCTGCTTTTCTTCATAGTCGCGACGGGCGATGGCGTTGTCGCTCAGCAGACGCTGGCCGCGTGCGACGTCGGTCGAGGTGTAGCCGGCGCGTGCTTCGGCGCCGGCCAGTTGCGCTTCGGCGCGTGCCACTTCGGCGGCGTAAGGGCGCGGATCGATGGTGAACAGCACTTCACCCTTTTTGACCAGTGCGCCGTCCTTGAAGTGGACGGCGGTCAGCGTGCCCGAGACCAGCGGCCGGATTTCAACCCGGTCGACGGCTTCGATACGGCCGGAATAGCTTTGCCAGTCAATGATCTTCTTGCCGACGACGGCCGCAACATCGACTCCGGCGGCCGGCGGCGCGGCCGGCGGTGTGCTGGCGTTGGCCGAGATGCCGATGGCGGAAATGGCGCCGCCGACGGTCAGGGCGATCACCGCCAGCACGGTGGCGGTAAGAGCGAAGCGCTTGCGCAGAGTTGTAGGTGTGTTCATGTTATTGACCTCAGAGAGAAGGTTGAAAAGCAAAAGGGATGTAGTCGGTGTTGTTGTGGTCGTCGCCCAGGGCGCGGGCAAAGCGGCAGCGCAGGAAGTTCACGATTTCCTTGAGCAGCGGCAGATGCGTGCGCAGCGCGCCATGGGTGATGCCGGCAAAGCGCGATACCTGGGTCGGCACGCCGGCGCGTATCAGTGCGGCGGCATACTTTTCTGCCTCCTGGCACAGCACGTCGCGCTCGGCGGTGGCGATGAAGGCGGCCGGCAAACCTGCCAGCCGGCTCACTTCCAGCGGCGCCGCGTAGGGGTGCATGCGCTGCATGGTCTGTGGCAGATACTGGCGATAGCTGGCCGCGCATTTCTCGGCCGTCAGGTCGGATTTCAGGTGGTTGGCATCACCCAGCAGGCGCATGCTGGGATCCAGCATGGGGCTGATCAGCACCTGCGCCGCCAGCGGCTTGCCGCAACGGTCGCGGGTCATCATGGTCAGGCTGGCGGCCAGGCTGCCGCCGGCATCGTCGCCGGCCACCACCATGCGGCTGACATCGGCGCGGATTTCGTCGGCATGCGTGCAGGCCCAGACTGCGGCGGCGTAGGCATCTTCGGGCGCCGCCGGGAAGGGTTTGGCCGGCGCCAGCGCGTAACCGACCGACAGCACCACGCTGCTGCTGTAGCGGGCGATGAAGCCGGCAGTGGCATCGGCGTCGTCGAGCGAGCCGCCGACGAAGCCGCCGCCGTGGAAATACATCACCAGCGGCATTTTCTTGCGGGTGCCGGCTTCCTGCGCCGGCGTGTACAGGCGCACCGGAATGCGTCCGAGCGGGCCGGGGACGAAGAAATTGCGGATATCGAGCGGGTGCGAGCCTGGCATGATGGTGTCGCGGTCAAATGACCTTTGTCGGAGAATGAAGCGGATTGTGCGCCACAGCACGGCCCCAAATAAACGCCTATAATTCAACAACACTATTCGCCCGGACCGAACAATCGACGAGCAATAGTTCGTCAGAATACGGCTCAGCGTAGTCTTTTCCGCTGCCGCCTCCTCTGCAAAACAGGCTGTTTCATGGCCCGTTTGTGGCTTCATTCGCAGGTTTTGCAGATGGACGGGATTCAGGTCTGCTCTTGTTTTGAGGGAAATTTGTTGTAATTTGGATGCAAAAGAGCGGAGTTGCCAAAGTGCGGCTTCCTTGTTTTCAGGCCGGCTGGCAAGGGGCTGCGCCAGCCGCCGCAGACTTCGGTGAGCGCCCCGCGTTTGAATCAGTCCGGCCCGGCCGGCACTGAACGAAAGGAGATCGACATGGATCGTTTTCAGGCGATGCAAGTGTTCACCGCTGTGGTGGATGCCAACAGTTTCACGCGAGCAGCAGACAATCTGGATCTGCCGCGCACCACCGTCACCACCATCATCCAGGGTCTGGAAGGCATGTTGCAGGTGCGCCTGCTCAATCGCACCACACGCCGCATCAGCCTGACGCCGGACGGCGCCGCCTACTACGAGCGCTGCATCCGCATCCTGGCCGATGTCGACGAGACCGAAGCTTCCTTCCGCAATGTCACGCGCGGCCCGCAAGGCCGGCTGCGCATTGACGTGCCGGCCTCCATCGGCCGCCTGCTGATGCTGCCCCATTTGTGCGACTTCTACACCAAGTACCCGGACATCGAGCTGGTGATGGGCATGAGCGACAGGCCGGTGGACATGGTGCAGGAGGCGGTCGATTGCGTGATCCGCGTCGGCGAACTGCAGGATTCCTCGATGGTGGCGCGCCGCGTCGGCACTTTCCAGAGCGTGACCTGCGCCTCGCCCATCTACCTCGAACGGCATGGCGTGCCGCACACGCTGGAAGATCTGCAGAGCCATCAGGCGGTGCATTACTTTTCCAGCCGCACCGGTCGCACCATCGACTGGGACTTCATGGTCAACGGCGTGCCGACCGAAATAAAGATGAACGGCAAGCTTTCGGTCAACGACGGCGACGCCTACGTCGCTTGCGCGCTGCAGGGTTTCGGCATGGTGCAGGCGCCGCTGTACATGGTTCAGAACTATCTGGATGACGGTCGTCTGGTGGAAATGCTGGCGCAATGGAAGCCGGTGCCGATGCCGATTTCGGTGGTGTATCTGCATAACCGCCATCTGTCGCCCAAGGTGCGTGCCTTCGTCGACTGGGTGGCCGAACTGTTCGCCACCTGCCCGCTGCACAAGGCTTGCACCATGGGCATGAAGGACGCCGGCGAATGCAAATTCGTCACCGAGGCCGATCCCCACACCACCGTGCGCACGGTCATCGAACAGCACAACATCGCCGAAAGCGTGTTCTGAGAGCGGACTGATTTCGCTGCATGCTTCATCCAGGGCGCCCGCCGGGCAGACATGATCTGCCGGCTTGGCGCCTTCGGTTTTCTGCGGGCAGATTTGTTGCATGCGGCAGTCCTCAGGAAAATGCAGACCCCGATGCCTGCCGCGACGGCTTGGCCGGCGGCTTCAATCGGGGAGTGCGGGATGGGTGTCGGAACGCCGTCGCGCTGCGCTGAAACGGCAGGGCGGTCGGACCAGGAGTCGAGAAGGATTATCTGGCGGCGCAGCAAAAAAAAGTTGCCGAAAGCTGCCAATTTTTTGCCTGATCGTCCGCAGTGCCGGAAAATCAGGCAGTTTGTGCCTGTGCCGTTCAGGTTTGTTTTTTCTGCAAAGGGCGCTCTGATGGCCCTGATTAAAAAGGGATGTCAGGCCTTGATTGACCTGATTGTCCGGGAAAATTGCCTATTCCTGCAAAATCATGGGTGGAGAATCAGGCAGTCCGCTTCTTTGCATTAAGCTGTCCGACTGTCTTCCGTTTCTTCCTCTCATTTCTTATCACGAGGGCCGCATGCAGCTCATCGAGTCCAGCGACACCCATCCCACGCATCAATCTCCTGAAGCCTTCTTTTCGGCTCCGGCCTCTTTGCCACCGCTGCCGAGCGCGGACAACAGTGCCGAGCAACAGGCCTTGGAAGCCGGCCGGCGCGAACTGATTGCGCTGCTGACGCGCCATACCGCGGATCAGGAAGGTTCGCGCGATACCGCGATCCCCGGTTTCTTCGTGCATCGCATCACCAGGCCGGGCGGCCCCCAGCATGCGATTCAGCACGCCATGTTTGCAGTGATAGGACAAGGCTCCAAACGTCTGCTGGTCGGCGACGAGACTTATGAATGCCATCCCATGGATTACATGGTGGCCTCGGTCGATCTGCCGGTGTGCGGCAAGGTCATCATCCACAGCCCGGAAGAGCCTTACATGGGCCTGCGGCTGGATCTGCCGAGCACTGAAATCGGCGAGCTGATCGGCGACGACAAGCTGCCGCCGATTGCCCCGGCCGACCCTTCGCGCGGCATGCACGTCAATCGCCTCGACAGCACTTTGCTGGATGCCACCTTGCGCCTGCTGCGACTGCTCGATGCGCCGCGCGACATTCCGATTCTGGCGCCGCTGATCAAGCGCGAGATCGTCTATCGCCTGCTGATGAACGGCGAGGGCGCGATGCTGCGCCAGACTGTGCTGCACGATAGCCAGATGAACCGTGTCGCCAAGGCCATCCGCATGTTGCGCGAGGGTTTTGCGCAGCCGCTGCGTATCGATGACATCGCGCGCGATGTGCACATGAGCGTGTCTTCGCTGCACCATCATTTCAAGGTGGTGACCGCCATGAGCCCGCTGCAGTATCAAAAGAATCTGCGCCTGCAGGAGGCGCGGCGCCTGATCATTTCCACCGATGCCGGCGTCACCATGGCGGCGCATCTGGTGGGTTATGAAAGCACCTCGCAATTCAGCCGCGAATACAGCCGCCTGTTCGGCGCGCCGCCTTTGCGCGACAAGCGGCGCTGGCTGGAAGAAGAGGCACTCAGTTCTTGAGTTTCCACCCCTGTCCGCAGTCGCTGCGGAATTGATCCAGCCCGCGTGCGCGGCGCGTCAAGCCGCGTTTTCCATAAGCCGCTAGAATCTTCCCTGTTGCGTGCGCGTCGTCCCTGGCTGAGGGCGGTGCGCGGCATTCGACTCATCCTCATTTTCCCGGCCTCGCGCTGTTGCATGAGGGCGGCGGCATCCCCCAAGATAAAAGCTAAGGAGCACAGCATGCAATATCGACGTCTCGGCAAGAGCAATCTCAAGGTATCGGCCCTGTGTCTGGGCAGCATGATGTTCGGCGATCAGACCGACATCGACGAGGCCGGCCGCATCGTCGCCTCGGCGCGCGAGCATGGCGTCAATTTCATCGACACCGCCGATGTCTACACCAAGGGCAAGTCGGAAGAGCTGGTGGGCCAGTTGCTGCGCGGTCAGCGCCATGACTGGGTGCTGGCCAGCAAGCTCGGCAATGCGATGAGCGCGGCGCCGAATCAGTCGCATTATTCGCGCAACTGGATCGTGCGCGAGACCGACAATATCCTGAAGCGGCTGGATACCGACTATCTCGACATCCTCTACATGCATCGCGATTATCAGGATGAAAATCTGGAAGAGGCGATTCAGGCGCTGGGCGATCTGATCCGCAATGGCAAGATTCGCGGCTTCGGCGTGTCCAACTTCCGCGGCTGGCGCATCGCAGAAATCGCGCGTCTGTGCGAAAAGAACAATGTGCCGCTGCCGCTGGTGTGCCAGCCGTATTACAACCTGCTCAATCGCGGCCCGGAAGTGGAAATCCTGCCGGCCTGCGCCAACTACGGTCTGGGTGTGGTGCCGTACAGCCCGATCGCGCGCGGTGTGTTGACCGGCAAATACAAGCCGGGCCAGAAACCGCCGGAAGGCACCCGTGCCGGACGCGGCGACAAGCGCATGATGGAAACCGAGTTCCGCGATGAATCCCTGCAAATCGCCGAGCGTCTGCAGCAGCACTGCGAAGCGCGCGGGGTCAAGCTGGGGCAATTTGCGACCGCCTGGGTGCTCGCCAATTCGGCCATCAGCAGCGTGATCGCCGGCCCGCGCACGCTGGCGCAGATGGAAGATTATTACGCGGCGGTGGATCTGAAGATCACGGCGGAAGAGGAGGAGCTGGTGGATAGTCTGGTCACGCCGGGCCATGCATCGACGCCGGGTTACAACGATCCGAGCTATCCGTTTTTCGGGCGGCTGACAGTGAAGTAATCAGTGCTTCGCGGTTTTTCAGGCGCCCGCTTTATTGTGCGGGCGACCTGAATGCAGACAGTGCGGCTCAGTTTTGTACGCGTGTCATCAGGTGGCTAGCCGCATGATGACGCGCGTTTTCTTTTTGTGCTGCGGGTTGTAGCTCTGGGTTTGCGCTTCGGCCTGCGCCGGGGTCGTGTCGTGCAGGCACAGATTGAGCAGCATGAAATGGCTTTGCATGGACATGTCGCGCCCGGCGCTGCAAGCCCAGCGCGGCGCGTTCGGCGCGTTCTTCAAGGGCTTGCTGCCGTCCATCATGGTTTCATCTGCTTTGTTCCGGGCGCCGTCGGCCATTGGCGTCTGCTCGCCCAGCTCGACTTGCAGCCGCTCTGCCGGCATCTGCTGCGTAATTTTCAGGCGCTTCCCGCTGTCCCGGATTTCCCGGATTTCCTGATAGGCGGAGAATGGCTGCGTGCTTCCGGGGGCGGTATTGCGCGCTGTGCCGGGGCGCGCTTCACAACCGTTTTCCACACTCATGTCCATGACGTCGATGGCGGGCGCGTCGGCATCCGCTTTCCTTTCTTTACCTCCGTTTTTGGCTGATGCTTGCGTGGAGGGAAACGGTTTGACCCTGATCCCGTGTTCGGCGGCTTCACGTGCGCAGGCCAGATACAGTTGTTCGGCGTTCAGCGTGTGCGGAAGTCCTGCTGCCGCGGAGAATTGGTCGCCAGGCAGAGGCGTAGTCGGCAAGGCCGATGCGTCAAGATTGCTTGGGGCCGGGCTGCAGGCGCCGAGCAGGAAAGTGCCGCCGGTGAGGATATATGTGAGACTGCATTTCAGTGTGCGCCGCGAGGCCGTGACTGACGGGATTGCTGGTGTTGATGCGTTGGTCGCGCTGGTCGTGCAGGTACTGGATGCTGGCATGATCGACTCCCCTTGGTGGCCCGCAGCGGGAAGGGGAGCGATCTTGCGGCTGCCTCAATCCCTATCGGGTAAGGCAAATTATCCGAATCGACAGCCGTGCTTGATATAGGACTATTCTCAAAATAACTTTATGAGGATGTCGCGAAGGCATTGCTGCGCCATCGCTTTTATTCGGCATCAGCGTAGCGCGGCAATTCTGGCCTGGGCCTCTGCGCGCAGCAATTGGATATCGGTGCCCGGGGCCACCATGTCGAGCCCGTATTCCTTCATGCGCTGCGCCATCTCGACGGTACCGGCGAAGATGCCGATGTATTTGCCCAGTTGTGCACCCAGCGCCACCAGCGACTGGATGGCATCGGTGACCTGCTTGTCTTTCCAGTTGTCCGGCGCCAGTCCCATGTCGATCGCCAGATCGGCCGGGCCGATGAAGATGCCGTCCAGATCCGGCACCGACATGATGGCCTCGGCATTGGCCAGACCCAGCTTGGTTTCTATCATCGCCAGCGTCAGCACGGTGCGGTTGGCATGCGTGAAATAATCGGCGCCGCCATACAGCACGCCGCGCGCCGGGCCGTAGCTGCGGCCGCCGCGTGGCGAGTAATGACAGGCACGCACGAATTGTTCGGCGTCCTCACGTGTATTGACCAGCGGGCAGATGATGCCGTAGGCGCCGGCGTCCAGCAGCTTGTTGATTTCGCCCAGGCTGTTTTCGGAGCAGCGCGCCAGCGGCACGGCGCCGGTGGTGGAGATCGCCTGCAGGATGGACACCGCCGCTTCGATCGAGAACAGACCGTGCTGCAGATCGACCGTGACCGCGTCATAGCCGCTGTGCGACAGCACTTCGGCCAGCAGTGAATTGCCCATTGACACCCAGCCGTTGAGGGCCAGTTTTTTGTCGGCGAACAGGGTACGCAGTCGATTTTCCCGCATTGAAGTCTCCATGGTGATGCATCCGGCGGATGCTTAGTCTTGTTTGAGGTCTCGTGTTTCTTGTTCAGTGCCAGCACAGCATGGCACCGCTTTGTTGTCGCACTATGGTAGACGCAATGCGGGGATCTTGCAGAGCATGGCCGCGAAGACCGGAACAGCGCGCATGTGAAAACGGCGCATCTCCATGTGTACGGATATGCGCCGTTCGATTGCTTCAGGGTCTGGCGCTCAGGCGCCGAAGCGGAAGGGGCTGACGTCGATCTGCGACTTGCGGCCGCCGATCTGATCGCTCAGCAGCGTGGCGCTGCCGCAGGCCAGCGTCCAGCCGAGCGCACCCTGGCCCAGATTGAGATACAGGTTTTTCACCGGCGAGGCGCCGACGATAGGCACGCCGCTCGGCGTAGCCGGACGGAAGCCCGACCACGGCGCCAGGCTGGCGTCATTGCTCAGGTCGCTGCTGGCCGGGAACAGCTCGCGCACGCCTAGCTTGAGTTCGTCGATGGCGCGCTGAGGAATGCTGCGATCCATGCCGACCAGCTCGACCCGGCCGGCCACGCGCAGGCGTTCGCCCAGGCGCGCATAGACGATCTTGCGCGAGATGTCGGTGATCGATACCTGTGGCGCCGCCTTTTGCGCTGCCTCGTCCAGGAGCGGCACTGTGATGCTGTATCCCTTGAGCGGATACAGCGGCAGCGTCAGACCGACCTGGCGTGCGAATTCCGGGCTTTCCGGTCCCAGCGCCAGCACGAAATTCTCTGCCTCCACCCACTCCGCGCCGGCTTGCACCGCACGCAGCGCGCCGCCTTGCATGCGCGCCTTGCCGACCCTGGTGGCGGGCATGAAACGGAATTGCGGATTGTTTTGCATCTCGCGCACCAGCGCCTGGCAGAACTGTGCGCAATCACCGGCTTCTTCGCTCGGCGTATAAACGCCGCCTGCCCATTTGCGGTCGGAAGCAGCCAGCGCCGGCTCCAGTTGCAGGCAGCGCTCGGCGCTGATGACTTGCTGCTCGCAGCCATATTGCGCCTGGAAGGCGACCTGGCGGCGCGCCGCATCAAGCCCGGAAGGATCGGTAAACATCACCAGTTTGCCGGCGGTGCGATAGCTGAAATCGAGATTGAGGCTGTCGTTCCACTGCTTGAGCTGGTCACGACTGAAAAACGCCAGTTGCAGCAGCTCGATGGTGGTGCGCTTGACGCGGTCGGCATTGCAGGCGCCGAGGAACTTGATCAGCCAGCGGTATTGCGCCGGATCGAGCGTCGGCCTGAGCGTCATCGGCGAGCTGGGGCTGAACATGTAATAGGCCCAGTTGCTCCAGACCGAAGGATCGGCCAGCGGCGCCACATACGAGTAGCTCAACTGAGCGCCGTTGCCGAGGCTGGTGCCGATGCCGGGCGCCTCGCGGCCCTCGATCAGTGTCACCTGATGGCCGTCTTGCAGCAGGCGATACGCCGAAGTCACGCCGATCACGCCGGCGCCTAATACGCAGATATGCATGGAAATCCTGTGTGCAACAAAACCGGGAAACCGGCGGGAGCGATCCTGAACCTGGCGTTCCGAATCGGCAGATTCGTCATCAGCTTGAGCAAGTTCCGGACCTGCCTGCATGGCACGGACGATCGGTGCCGCAGGACGCAGCAGAGCGCTACTATAAGTGAGAGCGCACGGGCTGTCCTATGCCTATTTTGCATTGCGTCGGCGCTGATTTCCGGCGCTCGCGCTGCTTCAGAATGGCCTCAGCGGCCGCCGCCGCCGAAGGTCTTGAGCGCCTGCCATTTCTGGTTCTTCAACTGATACATGGTGTAGCCGGCATTGTTCAGATTGCCTTCGGCATCGAAGGAGATCGCTGCGCTCAGTCCGGCAAACCTGATGCCGTGCAAAGTGGCGGCGATGCGCTGCGGATCCAGCGAATTGTTCTGGCGGATGGCGGCGATCAGCACCTGCGCGGCGTCATAGGCAAACGGCGCGAAGAAGTCGATGTCGCCGTCGGCGCCGTTCCTGTATTTCTTTTCGAAGGCCTTCCAGCCATTCATCTTTTCTTGCGGCAGGCCGGGCGCCAGCGCCAGCGTCCCGTTGCCGTCGGCGCCGGCCAGTTCGATGAACAGCGGCCCGACCGTGCCGTCGGCCGCCATCAGCGGCACTGTCATCTGCATGCGGGCGATGCTGCGCGTCAGCGTGGCCGCTTGCGCACCGAGGCCGCCGAAGAAAATCAGATCGGGGTTCTTGCTCTTGATGGCGCTGAGCGCGGCGTTGAAGTCGGAAGTCTTGCTGTTGATGCTTTCGCGCGCGACTGCCGTTTCGCCGTTGTCGCGCAGGCTGGCGATGAATTGCGTAGCCAGGTTGCGCCCGAACACGGTGTCGTCGTCGATCACCGCGATGCGCCTGGCGTTGAGTGTGCGCACCGCGTAATTGCCGGCATAGATGCCGCCTTCATCGTCATGGCCGACGATGCGAAAGCTGCTGTTCGAGCCGCCTTGCGTGTATTGGCGACCGGTCGAACCCGGTGCGATCTGGGCCAGATTGGCTCTGGCATAAATCGGCGCGGCGCTCAGGCTGGCGGCGGTATTCCAGTGGCCGATCACCGCCACGACACCGGCCTTGACCAGATAATCCGCCACCAGCGTGGCGGTGCGGGCGTCGCCGCGATCGTCTTGCGCCAGCAGCTTGAACTGGATTTTCTTGCCGTCGATCTTGAAGGGATGTGCGTTGGCGTCGGCAATCGCCAGTTCCACCGCCTGCTGCTGGCCTTTGCCTACCTTGGCCGAGCTGCCGCTGAGCGGGCCGGCGAAGCCGAGCAACACGGTCTGGGTATCTTCCTGAGCATGCCCCGTCCCTGGCAGCAGGCTGAAAGCGACGACCATCAACGATGCCGATAGCGATGCCAATACGGCATGCCGGCGTCGGCGATGGGGGCGATAAGTGTTGAAGGCGTCGGCCATGCTGCTTCCCTTCTGTGTGCAAGCCATGCGGCGCGGTTGCTTATCTGAGCGCCTTAGTGTCATTGCCGGGTGAGGAATTGCGCGATTTTTCAGTTTGCGCATCGAATGAGCTTGGAAAATCAGTTTAGCGGCCGGGCTTGCCGCCAAAACCGTGGAAAAAGCCTGTAAAAGCGCCTGTTTTATGGCTGTGCTCACTCCAGATACCTGCATTTCATGGGCCCGTGCTGCATTTCTCAGGGAGCTTTGTGCGATGCTGCAAAATCGCTTTGCTGCATCGCATTCCCTGGCGCGGCTGTTTGCTGCGTTACAATAGCGCCCGAAGCAAGCCAGACAGCCGCTGGCTGCCCTCTCAAGGGGCGGCGGGAGGAAGGTCCGGACTCCATAGAGCAGGGTGACGGTTAACGGCCGTCCGCCGAAAGCCGGTGCAAGCCGGTATAAGGCGAGGAACAGGGCCACAGAGACGAGCGTATTTAGTTACGGTGAAACGCGGTAACCTCCACTCGGAGCAATCTCAAATAGGCACGCGTTGATGTTGCTCGCGGAGCGTGCGGGTAGAGAGCTTGAGTGCTGGAGCAATCCAGCGCCTAGAGGAATGGCTGTCATAACGGGCAACCGTCGTAACAGAATCCGGCCTATCGGCTTGCTTCATTGAATTCCACACCATCCACAACAAAGCGGCGCACTCCGGTGTTTCCTGCGGGCTTGCCGGCAAGCGAGGCCACCGGCGACGGGCCGCATGAGACAAGTCAGGAGCCCCGATGACTCAAAACAGCAATCCGGTCGCATTTGAAGAATGGTCCGCGCAAGGCGGACGTCGTATCGGCGTGGCGACGCTGGCGTCGGAAAAGACGCTCAACGCACTGTCGCTGGACATGGTCAATCTGCTGACCCCGCAGTTGCGCAAGTGGCAGGCCGATCCGGCCATCGCCATGGTGATCCTGCAGGCCCAGGGCGAAAAAGCCTTTTGCGCCGGCGGCGATCTGCAGCAACTCTACAAAACCATGCTGGAACATCATGCTGCACCGGATCGCGAAGACATCCGCGGCAATCCCTATGCGGTCGAATTTTTCGAGCATGAATACCGGCTCGACTATCTTATCCACACCTACTCCAAGCCGATACTGTGCTGGGGCCATGGCATTGTGATGGGTGGCGGCATCGGCCTGATGGCCGGTTGCAGTCATCGCGTGGTGACCGAAAAGTCGCGTCTGGCGATGCCTGAAATCACCATCGGCCTGTATCCCGATGTCGGCGGCAGCTGGTTTCTCAGCCGCATGCCGGGCAAGACCGGCGTGTTTCTGGCGCTGACCGGCGCACTGATGAACGCCAACGACGCCATCTATGCCGGACTCGCGGATTACACCATCGGACAGCAGCATAAGCAGGCGCTGATCGATCAGTTGCTGGCGCAGCGCTGGGATAGCGGCGACGATCACGCGGCGCTGGACGGTCTGCTGCTGCAGGCGCAGGACGACGGCGCATCTGTTGCCGAGCCTGCCGCCGAGCCTATTGTTTTCGCAGCTTCGCAATTGCGCGCGCATCAGGATCTGATCAATGCGCTATGCGGCAAGCCGACGCTGCCGGAAATCGTCAGCGCGATTCTGGCGCTGGAAGTCGAAGACGCCTGGCTCAGGAAAGCCGTTGCCACCTTGCGCGCCGGTGCGCCGGCTTCTGCCTGGCTGGGTTATGCGTTGCAAAAGAAGGTGCGGCATATGTCGCTGGCCGAAGTGTTCCGGCTGGAGTTCGGCGTGTCGCTGCAATGTGCGGCGCGCCCTGATTTTTCGGAAGGCGTGCGCGCCCTGATCATCGAAAAGGACCAGAAGCCGAAATGGAAGCATGCGACGCTGGAACAGGTCGATGCCGACTGGGTGGAGGGATTTTTCGCCAGCCCGTGGACGCGTGAGAATCACCCTCTGGCGGATCTGGCCTGAGGCATGCGCAGAATGGAAAAATGGCGGCCTGCGGGTCGCCATTTTGTTTTCTGTGCGGGGATGTGACGCCTCAGCTTCATTGAATGCATGACTGCTTCGTCAGGCTGCCTGCGCCGCTGCTCAAGTTTTATTTCTCTTCTGTCCGGCGTGGGCAGCCGCAGCCCGTTTCACGCGTTCCTGCAGCCGCTCCAGCGTGCGTGTGAAGATATCCGCCTGATTCACCGCTCTTGCCAGTACCAGCGCGCCCTGAATCCCGCCCAGAATATCCTCGGTCAGCGCCGCCGCTTCGTGTGACGGATGGCCGGCGCGCAGCAGCGCCGCATGCAAGGCTTCGGCCCAGCGCACGAAATAGCCGCGTACGGCGTCGGCAAAGCGGTCGCGCGTGCTGTCCAGTGCAAACGCGCCGACCAGGCAGACTTTGCGGCCGGACAAGAAATAGCGCCCGCATGCATCGAACATGTGTGCGATGCGCTGAGGATAGTCGTCATCGGCTTCAGCAGCATTCTCACGCAACGGTGCAAACACATTCAGTTCAAACCACAGATCGATATGTGCCAGCACCGCCTGCGCCATTTCATCTTTGCCGCCCGGGAACAGGTGATACAGGCTGCCCTTGCCGAGGCCGGTGCCCTGGGTGATGCGGGTCAGGCTGGCGCCTTCGTAGCCGTAGGTGCGGAATACTTCCGCCAGTTGCGCGATCACTTCGCTGCGATCATCGTTGGCGGCGCTGCCCTCTCCATTTCTTGATGTACTGCGCATGGGCTTACAGTCCCAGGTCGCTCAGGCCGGGATGGTCGGCCGGACGCGGGCCCGAACGATCCCAGTGGAACTTGCGATCGGCAGCGCTGATGGCGACATCGTTGATGGACGCATGGCGGAAACGCATCAGGCCGTGTTCATCGAATTCCCAGTTCTCATTGCCGTAGGAGCGGAACCAGTTGCCCGCAGCGTCATGCCACTCATAGGCGAAGCGCACGGCGATGCGATTGTTTTCAAAGGCCCACAGCTCCTTGATCAGGCGATATTCCTGCTCGCGCGTCCACTTGTTGGCGAGAAAGGCGACGATGGCCGGACGACCCTGCAGGAAATCCGAGCGATTGCGCCACCAGCTGTCTTCGGTATAAGCCAGCGAGACGCGTTCGGCATTGCGGGAGTTCCAGCCGTCTTCAGCGGCGCGGACCTTCTGGATCGCGGTTTCGCGGCTGAATGGCGGAAGTGGCGGGCGGGCGTTTTGAGTGTTCATGTGCAGTGTCCTGTCGCGGTGAGTGAGTTTGTACTGCTCGGTACAAATACATCATAGAGGTTGAAAGCGCCGTGGGCTAGGGGCTGGCGGTAAAGCCGCAGCTGTACTCTTCGCGGCTGCGCCTGGCTGTGTTGCTTGCCCGGGATGTTGCAAAGCGGCGGTGTCGGCGGCGGCAGATGAGGAGAATTCATCTGAGCGGGGGGCGATTCAGCGCGGCAAAGCGCGTGCAACATGGCTGCCTGATGCATTGCAGCAGCCGGAGCGGATGTCTGGCCGGGAAGAGCGCGTGGATACGCGGGGCCAAAACGAGCCGGGTCAGCGCAAAGAGATAGTGAAGCTTGAAATGCAGGGTGTACGAGGAGGCGTTGCGGAGCTGCTGAGGGGGGGGCTGGAGCGGGGCGGAGTATGGCGGAACAATCAATTTGAATGCCGCGACACCCAGGTCGCGGCATTCAAATGTCGAAATTATTTCTTCTTCTTGTTCACTGCTTCTTTGAACGCTTTACCAGCGGAGAACTTCACCGTGGTGGCAGCGGCGATCTTGATTTCTTCGCCAGTCTGCGGGTTACGGCCGGTACGTGCAGCGCGCTTGCCAGTCGAGAACGAACCAAAACCAACCAATTGCACTGTGTCGCCCTTGGTAACGGCCTTGATGATGTTCTCGATAACCGAGTCCAGAGCGCGCTGAGCGGCAGCCTTGGAGATTTCAGTATCAGCAGCGATGACGTCAACCAATTCAGATTTGTTCACTTTAAACTTCCTTTCACTGTTAAGGTGCCGAGATTTTAGCACTGGAATACCGCGTATCAGCAAGCCCTATCTGTGTTTTAGGGCGATTTGTCCTGATCGGACAGCGGTGGGTTGAAAAATATCGATGCAAGAAAACAGAATTTGTTCACCCGAATTTTCGCTTGCGACAAAAATCGGGAATCCGAAATTTACCTCAGCTTGGCGCGCGTGGCGACAAAATCAAATGCAAGGAAACCTCAGGGGCGGAATCGAATCTGTTTGAGTTTTCTTCGCCAGCACGTCGAGAGCACCCTCTGCAAATCTGCCCCGATTTAAGGCAGCGACTTCCTGTTTTTGGCAGTGAGACCCTCGCGCAAATCCGCGTGGTTGCTCAATTGAGTCGCCAAACACATGTGTATAGCTAAGGTTGCACATTCAGTGTATCTGCTAAGTCCTTCATTTCTTTGAAAAAGCGCTTGTGGAACGGTTTTAAGGAAGTGCGCTAAGTCTTTGACTTTATTACAAAATCCTTCTTTTTTCCTCGGTATACCGCTTGACCTGTAATAGTGCATCCTCTAAAGTGGGCGGCAGTGTGAAAAAGTGTTTTTTTGTGGGGGAAATTTACATCTCTCTGCGCAAAACGGACTTTTCCAGCAGTGCCACTCGCTAGGATCAACAGGACAAACAACGTGTTTCAGGGCGCCTCATCACTCAATCTCGATGCCAAAGGACGGATGACCATTCCGGCCAAGCATCGTGACGCCCTGACCGTGCAGTGCGAAGGACGCGTCACGCTGACGCGCCATCCGCACGGTTGTCTGCTGTTCTTCCCGCGTCCTACCTGGGAAAGCCATCGCGAACAGATCGCTGCATGGCCCATGTCGGCACGCGCGTGGCAGCGTATTTTTCTGGGCAATGCCTCCGACGTCGAGCTCGACTCGGCCGGCCGCATCCTGATTGCGCCTGAGTTGCGCGCGGCCGTAGGTCTGGAACGCGACGTGATGTTGCTGGGTATGGGCAGCCACTTCGAGATATGGGATGCCGCCAAGCTGGCCGAGAGCGAGGCGCAGGCAGTTGCGTCTGGCATGCCCGACGTGTTGAGTACTTTTTCATTCTGACGGCCTGACGAGATGACTTTGCAATCGGTGCCCGAATTGCAGCACCGCACCGTGCTGTTGGATGAAGCGGTCAACATGCTGGCGATTGAAGGCGTACGCGCCGACGGTATTTACCTGGACGGCACTTTCGGTCGCGGCGGACACAGCCGCGCGATTCTGGCCAGACTCGGCCCCAAAGGCAGATTGATTGGATTTGATAAGGACCCGTTGGCGATTGCGACGGCGCAGCAGATCGAGGACCCGCGGTTCGAGATCGTGCACGACAGTTTCGCAACGCTGGATCAGGCATTGGCCGAACGCGGCATTGCTGAGGTCGACGGGGTGTTGATGGATTTGGGTATTTCGTCGCCGCAGGTTGATGATGCGGCCCGTGGTTTCAGTTTCAGGCAGGACGGCCCGCTCGACATGCGCATGGACACGACGCGCGGCATGTCCGCAGCGGAATGGCTGGCAACGGCGGACGAACAGACGATAGCAAAGGTGATACGAGATTATGGGGAAGAACGGTTTGCTGTTCAGATTGCAAAGAAGATTGTTGCTGGCCGGGCAGTCGAGTCAATTTCAACCACACGACAGCTTGCCGCGCTCGTGGCACAAGCCGTCAAAACCCGCGAGAAAGGCAAAGACCCGGCCACTCGTACCTTTCAGGCTGTACGGATTTTCGTCAATCAAGAGCTTGAAGAACTCGAGATAGGTCTGGCAAAGGCATTCAGGCAGATGGCGCAGCACGGGAGATTGGTTGTGATCAGCTTTCACTCGCTGGAAGATCGCATCGTCAAGCAGTTCATGGCATCCAAAGCCCATGCGCCGCAGCCTGACCGCCGCCTGCCGATCCGCGCCGTCGATCTGCCGCAGCCGGAAGGCCTGCTGCTGGGTCGCGTCAAGCCCGGCGACGCGGAAGTCGAAGGCAATCCGCGCGCCCGTTCGGCCGTCATGAGAGGTCTGGAACGCATGCCCATCACCGCTCCCGGAGCAACGCCATGACCGGCCGTCTCAGCCTGCTGCTGACCGTGCTGCTGGTGGCGTGCGCGCTGTCGGTGGTGAATGCGCAATATAAAGCGCGCAGCCTGTTCATTGAGCTGGAGCGCGCGCAGACGGCGGCCCGCCAGCTGGATATCGACTGGGCGCAATTGCAGCTGGATCAATCCACTCTCGGCAAGAATTCCCGCATCGAAGCACTGGCGCGGCGCGACCTTAATATGGAAGCGCTGACCGCGGCCCGCACCCAATACCTGAATGTGGGGGTCAAATGACGCGCATGCCGCCCCGCACCAACATCGCCGGCGCACGCGTAGCCGCCTCCAAGGGCGTGGCTTTTTCGTCGAATCCCATCCTGCAGGTGAAACTGCCGGCCTGGCGTTCGCGCGTGGTGCTGTTCGTGCTGTTCGTGGCCTTCGCGGCGCTGATCGTGCGCGCCTTGTGGCTGCAGGGCGTATCGACCGATTTCCTGCAGAAGCAGGGCGCTTCGCGCTATGCGCGTACGCTGGAATTGCCGGCCACGCGCGGCAAGATCACCGACCGCAACGGCCAGGTGCTGGCGTCCTCGGTGCCGGTCAAGGCGATCTGGGCCATCCCGGAAGACGTGCAGGCGGCGCCGCCCGAGAAGTTGCGCGAGCTGGCCAGGCTGCTGGACATGAGCGACGCCGACCTGCGCAAGAAGCTCGACTCCGACCGCAGCTTCGTCTACCTGAAGCGCCAGGTCGAGCAGGAAGCCAGCGACAAGATCGTCAAGCTCGGCATCCCCGGCATCGAAACCCGCAAGGAGTACAAGCGCTTCTATCCTGAAGGTGAAGTGATGGCGCACGTGGTCGGCTTCACCAACGTCGAAGATGCAGGCCAGGATGGCATGGAGCTGGGCGCACAAAAGACACTGGCCGGCGTGACCGGTAGCCGGCGCGTGATCAAGGATCGCCTCGGCCGCATCGTTGAAGACATCGAATCCATCCGCGAACCGCATGACGGCAAGGATCTGACGCTGTCCATCGACAGCAAGATCCAGTACATCGCCTTCACTCAACTGAAAGAAGCGGTCGAAAAGCACAAGGCCAAGGCCGGCGGCATCATCGTGGTTGACGCCAAGACCGGCGAAGTGCTGGCGCTGGCCAACATGCCGACCTATAACCCCAACGACCGCTCGGTGCTGACTGGCGCCCAGCTGCGCAACCGGGTGCTGACCGATACCTTCGAACCGGGTTCGACGCTCAAGCCATTTACCGTGGCGCTGTCGCTGGATACCCATCGCGTCACGCCGAGCACCGTGTTCCAGACCTCGCCCGGCAAGATGACCATCGGCACCGCGACCATCGGCGACTCGCACGCGCACGGTCCGCTGACGGTGGCGCAGATCATTGAAAAATCGTCCAACATTGGCACCGCCAAGATCGCGCTGCAGATGCCGCCTGAAGAAATGTGGGAGATGTTCACCAACGTCGGCCTCGGTCAGCAGCCCAAGTTCGGCTTCCCCGGTGCGGTTGCCGGTCGTGTGCGTCCCTATAAGTCATGGCGCCCGATCGAGCAGGCCACCATGAGCTACGGTCACGGCATCTCGGTGTCGCTGATTCAGCTGGCGCATGCTTATCTGATCTTCGCCCGCAACGGCGACATCATTCCGCTGTCGTTCCAGAAGGTGAACGACTCGCCGATCGGCCATCGCGTGATTTCGGAAAACACTGCGCTGCAGATGCGCCGCATGCTGGAAACCGTGGTCGCGCCCGGCGGCACCGCGCCGCAGGCGCAGGTGCCCGGCTACCGGGTGGGCGGCAAGACCGGCACCGCTTACAAGATCGAAGGCGGCAAGTATGTGCGCAAATATGTGGCCTCGTTCACCGGCATCGCGCCGATGTCCGACCCGCGCCTGATCATTGCAGTCATGATCGACGAGCCGAGCAACGGCCAGCACTACGGCGGCCCGGTGGCCGGCCCGGTGTTTGCCAACGTCGCCGCGAATGCCTTGCGGGCGTTGAACGTGCCGCCGGATTCCAGCGTGACCAATATCATCATCCCCAAGGATGCGCTTGAGGAGAGCATGTAGTGACGAATCAGGCTCTCAGCGTGAACGCCATTCTGAGCTGGCTGCAGACCGCAGTCGGCTCAGACGCGCAATTGTCATCCGACTCGCGCCGTATCGGCGCCGGCGATGTGTTCTTCGCCTATCCGGGGGATGATGCGGACGGCCGCGCCTATATTGCGGACGCGATCGAGCGCGGTGCGCGTGCGGTGGTCTTCGAGGCAAGCGATTTTGAGTGGGACGGCGAGCAAGCCGTGGCGCATCTGGCCGTGCCGGATCTGCGCCGTATCTCCGGCGACATCGCCAGCGGATGGTATCAGCACCCCGACGCCGCCATGTTTACCGTCGCCGTCACCGGCACCAACGGCAAAACTTCGTGCAGCTACTGGCTGGGCCAGGCCTTGTCGCGAATTCTGGGCAATGGCCCGGCGGCGGTGGTCGGGACCCTGGGCGTCGGCCTGTTCCAGAACGGCGCGGCGCATGCCTTTGACGTAACCGGCTACACCACGCCGGACGCCGTGCTGCTGCAGCGCAAGCTGGCCGATCTGCGCAAATCCAGGGCGGCTTCGCTGGCGATAGAAGCTTCTTCCATCGGACTTGAACAAGGCCGCATGAACGGCATGCACATCAATGTCGCACTGTTTACCAATTTCACGCGCGATCATCTGGATTACCACGGCGACATGATCGGCTACGAAACCGCCAAGCAGAAACTGTTCGAATGGGACGGCCTGCAGCACGCGGTGATCAATCTGGACGATGGCATGGGCCAGCGTCTGCTGCCGCTGGTGCAGGCGCGCCAGGTACCCATCATCGGCTACGCGCTGGATGAAGAATTGCCGGCCATCGCCGCCGGTGTGCCGGCGCTGCGCGCCAGCCAGATTCGCAGCAGCCACAGCGGCACCGTATTCCACGTCGATTCGCCCTTCGGACATGGCCAGATCAAGACGCAGCTGGTGGGACGTTTCAATGTCAGCAATGTGCTGGGCATCATGGGCGTGCTGCTGGCCAAGGGGCAATCATGGGAAGCCGTGGTCGCAGCAGCGGCCGCGCTCACCCCTGCACCCGGTCGCATGCAGCAATTCGGCGGACCTGATGTGCCGCTGATCGTGATCGACTACGCGCACACGCCGGACGCGCTGGACAAGACCCTGTCCACCCTGCGGCAGGTCGCAACGCAACGCAACGGCCAGCTGTGGTGCGTGTTCGGTTGCGGCGGCGATCGCGATCCGGGCAAGCGGCCGCAGATGGGTCAGGTTTCGGAGCAGGCGGATCACGTGATCCTGACCAGCGACAACCCGCGTAGCGAAGATCCGAAAAAGATCATCGACGAAATCCGTGCCGGCATCAGCCGTGTCGAGCCGCAGGTATTGCCAGATCGCGCCGGCGCGATTCTGTGGGCGATCCGTCACGCCACTAAACAAGATGTCGTGCTGCTGGCCGGCAAGGGGCATGAGGCATATCAGGAAGTGGGCGGCAAGAAGCTGCCTTTCCTCGATGCCGATCACGTCGCGCTGGCGCTGGCGGCGCGTTCCACCATGATGGGAGGCGCGTGATGCGGTTCTCCTTCGAACAATTGCAGCAATGGCTGCCGGGCGCGCAGGTGGTTCACCCCGTCAGTGCAGAAGAATCCGCTGCGACCCTGACGGCGCTGCAAGGCGTCGTCACCGACAGCCGCAGCGCGAGCGCCGGAACTGTTTTCGTGGCGCTGCGCGGCGAGCGTTTCGATGCGCACGACTTCATTGAATCGGTGATGCAGCAAGGCGCCGCCGTCATCGTGGCGGAAAAGGCGCCGGCCGATCCGCAGGTGCCGGTGATCGTGGTGGCTGACACCCGCATCGCGCTGGGTCAGATCGGCCATGGCTGGCGGCGCCAGTTCCAGTTGCCGCTGATCGGCGTCACCGGCAGCAACGGCAAGACCACGGTCAAGGAAATGATCGCCGCCATACTCGACGCCGCCTATGGCAGCGAAGGCTATCTCGGCACGCGCGGCAATTTCAATAACGAGATCGGCGTGCCGCTCACGCTGTTCCGCATGGCGCCGGCGCATCGCGCCGCCGTGATCGAACTGGGCATGAATCATCCGGGCGAAATCGCGCTGCTGTCGCGCATCGCCGAGCCGACGCTGGGCCTGGTCAACAACGCTCAGCGCGAGCATCAGGAATTCATGGTCAACGTCGAAGCTGTGGCGCGCGAAAACGGCGCGGTGATCCGTCACCTGCCGCAGGACGGCGTGGCGGTATTCCCGGAAGGCGATGTCTTCACGCCGCTGTGGCGCGAAGAAGCCGGCGCGCGTCGTGTGCTGAGCTTCGGCCTGACGCCGCAGGCCAACGTCAGCGCCAGCTATCAGGCGCAGCAATTCGGCAGTGAACTGCAGGTCAGTGTGCACGGCGCAGGCGCTGAGGCTGACGGCACATTCTCGCTGCAGCTGGCCGCAGTCGGCGAACACAATGTGCGCAATGCGCTGGCGGCGACCGCCTGCGCGCTCGGCATCGGCGTGCCGGTAGCGGCAGTGGTGCGCGGCTTGCAAGCCTTCGCGCCGGTCAATGGGCGTTTGCAGCGCAAGACCGCAGCGAACGGCGCGCTGGTGATCGACGACACCTACAACGCCAATCCGGATTCGGTGCGCGCCGCCATTGATGTGCTGGCGCAGGTCGCCGAGCCACGCTTGCTGGTGCTGGGCGACATGGGCGAAGTCGGCAATGAAGGCAGAAAATTTCACGAAGAGATCGGCGCCTACGCGCAGGAGCGCGGCATCGCGCATTTCTTCGGGCTGGGCGAACTGATGCAGCATGCGGTGACGGCCTACAATGCCGCCGCCGGCAAGGATGCTATACAGGCCCGGCATTTTGACGACGTGGAAACGCTGCAGCAGGCGACGGCGCAAGCCGCACCGGCCGGCGCCACGGTTTTGGTAAAAGGATCACGCTTCATGAAAATGGAGCGCGTTGTGCAGCATCTGGTCAGTGTTGATTCGGACTCGCAACATCAACAGGAGGCCCATTAACATGCTGCTCTGGCTGGCGCAATTATTTCAACAGGATCTGAGTTTTCTGCGGGTCTTCAATTTCATCACCTTCCGCGCCGTGTTCGCCACGCTGACGGCGCTGCTGATCGGCCTGATCGCAGGCCCGTCCGTGATCCGCATGCTCACACGCATGAAGGTCGGCCAGGCGGTGCGCACCGACGGTCCGCAAACGCATCTGATCAAATCCGGCACCCCGACCATGGGCGGCGTGCTGATTTTGATCGGCATCGGCATTTCGACTTTGCTGTGGGCCGATCTCAGCAATCGTTTCGTCTGGATCGTGCTGATCGTGACGCTGGGTTTCGGCGCGGTCGGCTGGGTCGACGATTACCGCAAGGTGGTGCATCGCGACCCGGAAGGCATGCGTTCACGCGAAAAATATTTCTGGCAGTCGCTGATCGGTCTGGTGGCAGCCTTCTATCTGGCGTTTTCGGTGTCCGAAGTCAGCAACATGAAGGTGCTGGATCTGTTCGTGGCCTGGGTGCGTTCCGGCTTCAGCCTGGATCTGCCGCCCAAGGCCGATCTGATCGTGCCTTTCTTCAAGAGCATCAGCTATCCGCTGGGTGTGTGGGGCTTCATCGCGCTGACCTATTTCGTTATCGTCGGCACCAGCAATGCGGTAAATCTGACCGATGGTCTGGACGGCCTGGCGATCATGCCGACCGTGCTGGTCGGCGCCGGCCTGGGCCTGTTCGCCTACCTCACCGGTAGCGCCAGCTATGCTCGGTATCTGTTCATTCCGCATATTCCGGGCGCCGGCGAGCTGCTGATTTTCTGCGGCGCCATGGGCGGCGCCGGTCTGGCCTTCCTCTGGTACAACGCCTATCCGGCCCAGGTGTTCATGGGCGACGTCGGTGCGCTGGCGCTGGGCGGCGCGCTCGGCACCATCGCCGTGATCGTGCGTCAGGAAATCGTACTGTTCATCATGGGCGGCATCTTCGTGGTGGAAACCCTGTCGGTGATGATCCAGGTGGCTTACTTCAAATATACGAAGAAGCGCTTCGGCACCGGCAAGCGCGTGCTGCTGATGGCGCCGCTGCACCATCACTACGAACAGAAGGGCTGGAAAGAAACGCAGGTGGTGGTGCGTTTCTGGATTATTACCATGGTGCTGGTGCTGTTCGGCCTGTCGACGCTGAAGCTGCGTTGATACAGGCGCGTAAATGAAGTCGGATGGAAAAGCAACAAGCAGATTGGTCGGATTGAGATTGTGGAATTGAGCAGGATATCGATGAACTATTCAGGCAAACACGTACTGGTGCTCGGGCTCGGTGAGTCCGGCCTGGCGATGGCGCGGTGGCTGGTCCACTGCGGCGCCCGCGTGCGCGTTGCCGATACCCGCGAGGAAAGCGCGCTGGCCGCACGGCTGGCGGCGCTGCGCGAAGCTGCGCCCGATGCCGAGGTCGTGAGCGGTCAGCCGCTGACGCCGGCCTTGCTGGATGACATCGATTTCGTTGCCGTCAGCCCCGGCCTCACGCCGCATGGCGATCTGGCGCCACTGACGCCGCTCGCCGCTGAAAAGAATATTCCGCTGTGGGGTGAGATCGAATTGTTCGCGCAGGCGCTGGCCGTGCTGCGCGAAGAGCAGTTGTATCAGCCCAAGGTGCTGGCCATTACCGGCACCAACGGCAAGACCACGGTCACCAGCCTGACCGGCATGCTGTGCCAGCGCGCCGGCCTGAGCACCAAGGTCGCCGGCAATATCAGCCCGGCCGCGCTGGATGTCTTGCGCGAAGCGCTGATCATCGACGCCGAATTCCAGAGGCAGCGCGCGATCGATGAAGCGCAAGCCGCAGTGGAAGCTGCCGCAGCTGCCGAGGCCGCAGCCGTGCTGGCGGCAGAGCAGGCGCAGGTTGACGCATTGGCGGCGGCGCAGGCTCAGGCAGAGGCCGAAGCGCTTGCCGCAGCGGCAGAAATCGAAGCCCAGGCGGAAGCTGCAAAATTGGCAAGGCAGCAAGCCAGGGCGAACAAGGCTGCCGCCGCACTGATAGCAACAGAGAATGCGCCGGCGCAGAGCAGCGTGGCGGTTGCTCCGCCGGCACAGGCACAGCCGGATTCGCTGGATGCTGCTGATGCCCCGGCGGAAAGCGATGCGAGCAAGAGTGCTGAGCCGGTAGTCGCAGCGGATGACGGCGGCCAGGCTGCCGCGCCTGACGAAGAAAATCTCTCCGTAGAAGGCAGTGCAAGTGAATCGCCGCTGAATCCGGTCGCGGAAACAGCGCAGTCCTCAGAACTTGAACCGCTTGCTGAAGCTGGCCTTGAGACATCATTGGCGACGCCGCCGGATGTAATCGATGCCGCTGAAGCAGCGACCGAGGTCGGGGCCGAGAATATCGCTTCGGTGGATGCCCAGGAGTCCGAAGCTCAGCTGACTTCAGATGCTTCGGTATCCCGGGACGCTGCCGAAGCTGAACAAGATAGCGAGGCAATAGAAACGGCAGACGCCGCAGACACAGAAGCGATCGCTCCCGCTATCCTCGCCGTCGAAGACATGGATGCGCCGCTGATCGCTGTGCCGCCGCCTCCGCCGCCGGTGCCGGTGTATCGCGGCACGCTGCCGCAGGCCTGGGTGCTGGAGTTGTCCAGCTTCCAGTTGCACACGACGTACAGCCTGCAGGCCGACGCCGCCACCGTGCTGAACCTGACGCAGGATCACCTCGACTGGCACGGTAGCATGGACGCCTACGCCGCCGACAAGGCGCGCATCTTCGGCGAGCGTACCGTACGCGTGCTCAATCGCGACGATGCGCTGGTAATGCGCATGTCCGAGCCGAGCGCGCCGCTGATGAGTTTCGGCAGCGATGCGCCGACTTCACCGGAAAGCTTTGGCCTGATCGATGACAACGCCATGGCCTGGCTGGGCTATGCCTTCGTGCAGGAAGAAGACGAACGGCCGGAAGGCAAGCGCCGCCGCAAGAATCAGGTCGAACTGATTCCGCAGGTCACGCAAAAACGTCTGATGCCGGTCGATGCGCTGAAGATTCGCGGTCTGCACAACGCCATGAACGCGCTGGCCGCGCTGGCCCTGTGCCGCGCCGCCGATCTGCCGATGGCGCCGCTGCTGCACGGTCTGCGTGAATATGCCGGCGAACCGCATCGGGTCGAACTGGTGAGCGTGGTGCAGGACATCGAATTCTATGACGACAGCAAGGGCACCAATGTCGGCGCCACTGTCGCCGCGCTGAACGGCCTCGGCCATGGCGGACGCCCGAACCGGATCCTGCTGATTGCCGGCGGCGATGGCAAGGGTCAGGATTTCACGCCGCTGGCTGCGCCGCTGCAAAAATACGGTCGCGCCGTGTTCCTGATCGGGCGCGATGCGCCGGCCATCCGCGCGGCGGTGTCGGATCAGTCCGGCTTTGGATCCGGCGACAGCGGCATCGAACTGATCGATTGCCAGACGCTGGAACAAGCCGTGGCGCTTGCCGCCGAAATGGCGCGCGCCGGCGATATCGTCCTGCTCTCGCCGGCCTGCGCCAGTCTCGACATGTTCCGCAATTACGCGCATCGCGCCGAGGTCTTCGTTGATTCGGTGCGCGAGTTCGCACTCTCGCGCGGCGAGGTGATCGCATGAAACTGAGCATGCCCTCCATCCGCAATCTGATCGGCAGCGTAGTCGAAGGCGCGCCGGCCACTGCCATCAAGGGCCGGCTCAACAAGCCCGGCGCTGGCGGGCTGGGCGGCGTGGGCGGTATCGAACAGCGCTCGCGCATGATGGAATACGATCAGCCGCTGATCTGGGTGGTGCTGCTGCTGATGCTGTTCGGCATGGTGATGGTGTATTCGGCCTCGGTGGCGCTGCCTGATTCGCCCAAGTACGCGGCGTATTCGAACTATCACTTCCTGGTGCGCCAGGCGATCTTCATCGTGATCTCGATTGTGGCCGGCCTGATCGTGTTCCGGGTGCGCATTGAAACCTGGCAGCGCTGGGCGCCCTATCTGTTTGCGGGCACGCTGATCCTGCTGGCGCTGGTCCTGATTCCCGGCATCGGCAAGGGCGTCAACGGCGCCAAGCGCTGGTTGTCATTCAAGGTATTCAATCTGCAGCCATCGGAGCTGATGAAGCTGTTCGTGGTGCTGTACGCCGCCGACTACACAGTGCGCAAGCAGGCGGTGATGCACAAGCTGGTCAAAGGCTTTGCGCCGATGACGCTGGCGGTCGGCGTGGTCGGCCTGCTGCTGCTGCTGGAGCCCGATCTCGGCGCCTTCGGCGTGATCGTCTGCATCGCCATGGGGATTCTGTTTCTGGGTGGTATCAACGGTGTCTGGTTCGGCGGCATCGGCGCCACGCTGGTCGGCGTGTTTTCGATGGTGATCGTGTTGTCGCCGTGGCGACGCGAACGGATTTTCGCGTATCTGAACCCATGGGAAGAAGAGAACGCGCTGGGCAAGGCGTATCAGTTGTCGCACTCGCTGATCGCCTTCGGGCGTGGCGAGCTGTTCGGCGTCGGCCTCGGCAGCAGCGTGGAGAAATTGCATTACTTGCCGGAAGCGCATACCGACTTCCTGCTGGCGGTGATCGGCGAAGAGCTCGGGTTTGTCGGCGTGCTGGTGGTGGTGCTGCTGTTCTACTGGCTGGTCAAGCATGCGTTTGAAATCGGCCGTCAGGCGATTGCGCTGGACCTGACCTTCGCCGGACTGGTGGCCAAGGGCATCGGCATCTGGATCGGCGTACAAGCCTTCATCAACATGGGCGTGAATCTGGGTCTGTTGCCGACCAAGGGGCTGACTCTGCCGCTGATGAGTTACGGTGGCTCGGGCGTGCTGCTCAACTGCGTCGGTCTGGCGATTCTGCTGCGCATCGATTATGAAAATCGCATGCTGATGCGCGGAGGCCGGCTATGAGCGCATTGATGAAGCGTCCCGGCAAGCTGCTGATCATGGCGGCCGGCACCGGCGGCCATATCTTCCCGGGACTGGCGATTGCCGACACCATGCGCGCACGCGGCTGGCAGGTTTCATGGCTGGGTACCACGCACGGCATGGAGCGCGATCTGGTGCCCAGGCAGAACATAGAGATGGACAGCATCGTGTTTTCCGGACTGCGCGGTAAAGGTCTGGCGCATACGATCAAAGGCATAGGCCGGATGGTCGCCGGTTTCGCGCGCTGCTTCAGCATCATCGGCCGGCGTCAGCCGGATGTGGTGCTGGGCATGGGCGGATACGTGACCGTGCCTGGCGGTTTCATGGCGCGTCTGCGCGGCAAGCCGCTGGTGCTGGTGAATGCCGATGCGGCGCTGCTGCTGTCGAACAAGACCCTGGCGCCGTGGGCGGACAAGGTGCTGTTCGGCTTCCCGGCCGATTTCGGCAAGGCCGCCGGCAAGGCTGAAGTCACCGGCAATCCGGTGCGCAAGGAAATCATCGCGCTGCCGCAACCGGCGCCGCGTTATGCCGCGCACAGCGGCCCGCTGCGGATTCTGGTGGTGGGCGGCAGTCTGGGCGCCAAGGTATTGAACGATTGCGTGCCGGCGGCGCTGGCAAAATTGCCGCCGGAACAGCGGCCGCTGGTGACGCATCAGTCGGGCAAGCAACATATCGATGCGTTGAGAGCAGCTTACGCGCAGGCGCAGGTGCAGGCGGAGGTGCTGGCCTTCATCGACGACATGCCGCGTCGCTACGCCGAGGCCGATCTGGTGATCTGCCGTGCCGGTGCGATCACGGTGTCGGAGCTGACGGCTGCCGGCGTGGCCAGCGTGCTGGTGCCGCTGACGGTATCGACCACCTCGCATCAGCGCGACAACGCCAAATGGATGGCGGCGAACCAGGCGGCAATTCATTTGCCGCAAAACGAACTGAACCCGGACAGTCTGGCGGCATTGCTGCAGCAGCTGGACCGGGCGCAATGCCTGCAGATGGCTCAGGCTGCATATGAACAAGGCCGGCGCGATGCCAATGAGGCAATCGCGCGCGTGCTGGAAGGATTGGTAAGGCAATGAAACATCGGGTCAAAAACATTCATTTCGTCGGCATTGGCGGCTCAGGCATGAGCGGCATCGCCGAGGTATTGCTCAATCTGGGCTACGGCGTGTCCGGCTCGGATCTCGGCAGCAATGCAGCGACTCAGCGACTGGCGCAACTGGGCGCCTGCATCCGTTACGGCCATGCCGCGGAAAACATCGAAGGCGCCGACGCCATCGTGACCTCGACCGCGGTCAAGGGCGACAACCCGGAAGTGCTGGCGGCGCGCAAGAAACACATCCCAATCGTCCCGCGCGCGGTGATGCTGGGCGAACTGATGCGTCTGAAGAAGGGCATCGCGATTGCCGGCACCCACGGCAAGACCACCACCACCAGCCTGGTGGCGAGCGTGCTGGCGCAAGGCGGGCTGGACCCGACTTTCGTGATCGGCGGGCGGCTGACCAGCGCCGGCGCCAATGCCAAGCTCGGCACCGGTGAATTCATCGTGGCCGAGGCCGATGAGTCCGATGCCTCCTTCCTGAATCTGACGCCGGTGATCGAGGTGATTACCAACATCGACGCCGATCACATGGAAACCTACAACCATGACTTCGCCAAGCTGAAACAGGCCTTCGTCGAGTTCACCCAGCGCCTGCCGTTCTACGGCGTGGCGGTGCTGTGCATCGACGACGCCCATGTGCGCGAAATCATGCCGATGATTTCCAAGCCCATCCTGACTTACGGCTTCCGTGAAGACGCGGACATCCGCGCCATTGACGCCAAGGCAGTCGACGGGCACATGGAATTCACCGTGGTGCAGGAAGGCTATGCGCCGATGAAGATCAGCCTGAATCAGCCCGGCATGCACAACGTGCAGAACGCCTGCGCCGCAATTGCGATTGCGCGCGAGCTGGACGTGGACGATGCTGCGATTCAAAAGGCGCTGACCGAATTCAACGGCGTCGGCCGCCGCTTCACCCGCTACGGCGAGGTGCCGCTGTTCGACGCCGCCGGCAAGCCGGCCGGGCATTACACCCTGGTGGACGATTACGGCCATCACCCGGTGGAGACTGCCGCGACCATCTCGGCGGCGCGCGGCGCCTATCCGGGCCGTCGTCTGGTGCTGGCGTTCCAGCCGCATCGCTACACCCGCACGCGCGATCTGTTCGAAGATTTCGTCAAGGTCTTGTCGGCGCCCGACGTGCTGGTGCTGGGCGAAGTGTATTCGGCCGGCGAAGCGCCGATCGTCGCCGCCGACGGCCGCTCGCTGTCGCACGCCTTGCGCGTGGCGGGCAAGGTGGAGCCGGTGTTCGTGGAAGAGATCGGCGATATGCCGGCCACGATTCTCAATGTAGTGCGCGACGGCGATGTGGTGATGACCATGGGCGCCGGATCGATCAGCGGCGTGCCGGCCAGGTTGACCGCGCAGGCTTCCGGTCAGCAGACCGGGCAGGGGGCAGCATGAGCCAGGACAATAAAGCGCGCTTCGGCAAGGTCGGCGTATTGTTCGGCGGTCGTTCCGCCGAGCGTGAAGTGTCGATCATGTCGGGCAACGGCGTGTTGCAGGCCTTGCGCAGCAAGGGCGTGGACGCACATGCTTTCGACCCGGCCGAACGCAGTCTGGGCGAGCTGGAAGCCGAAAAATTCGACCGCGTGTTCATCGCGCTGCACGGCCGTTACGGCGAAGACGGCACGCTGCAAGGTGCGCTGGAGCAGATGGGTCTGCCCTACACCGGCCCGGGCGTGATGGCCTCGTCGATCGCGATGGACAAGATCATGACCAAGCGTATCTGGCTCGGGCATGATTTGCCGACACCGCGCTTCCTGGTGCTGGACGCACACGCATCGACGCCCGAGCAATTGCGCCAGGTGCCGGATGTGCTGGGCTTGCCATTGATGCTGAAGGCGCCGCATGAAGGTTCGACCATCGGCATCAGCAAGGTCAACGGCTATTCCGACATGCAGGAAGGTTTTGCGCTGTGCGCGAAATACGACGATGTGGTGCTGGCCGAAGAGTTCATCCGTGGCCGCGAACTGACGGTGCCGGTGCTGGGCAGCGGTCGCGATGCACGCGCGCTGCCGGTGATCGAGATCCGCGCGCCGGAAGGCAATTACGACTATCAGCACAAGTATTTCACCGACGACACCAAGTATCTGTGTCCGGCGCCTATCGATGCGGCGCTCACGCAGCGCGTGCAGCAACTGGCGGTGCAGGCTTTCAATGCGCTCGGTTGCCGCGGCTGGTCGCGCGTCGACTTCATGCTGCGCGAAGCGGCCGACGGTACTCAGGAACCGTATCTGCTGGAAATCAACACCTCGCCTGGTATGACCGGGCACTCGCTGGTGCCGATGGCGGCCAAGGCGACCGGTATGAGTTACGAAGATTTGTGCTGCGAGATTCTGCAACTGGCGGCGCTCGACATGACGCCTTCGAAAGACTGGACGCCGCAGGCGTCGCAGTAGAGATAGCGAACGGAGAGCGAGTAGCACTATGTGGCAAGACGTCAAGATGCTCAATGCGGTCAGCAGCGCGCTGGTGGCGCTGGCGCTGGTTGCGTTGATGGCATCCGGGCTGTGGTGGCTGGCGCAGCGGCCGATGTTTACGCTGCACGCGATCCGCATCGAAAGCGCGACCGAGCTGCCCTTGTCGCGCGTCAATGCGCTGACGGTGAGGGCGACGGCGGTGCCGCGGATCAGGGGTAATTTTTTTACCACTGATCTGAGCGCGGTGCGCTCGGCCTTCGAAGCGGTGCCGTGGGTGCGCAAGGCGATGGTGCGGCGTGAATGGCCGGACAAGCTGGTAGTCAAGATTGAAGAGCACCGGGCGCTGGGCACCTGGGGCGACGAAGGAAGATTGCTGTCGGTGAAGGGCGATGTGTTTACCGCCAACCTGGCCGAGGCCGAAGACGACGGCGATCTGCTGGAATTTGAAGGGCCGGACGGCAGCGAGAAAGAAGTGGTGGCGCGCTATCAGCAGTTTCAGCAATGGTTTGCGCCCATCAGGCTGGAGCCGGAGTCGGTGCAGTTGTCGAATCGCTATGCGTGGACGGTGCGACTGGATAACGGCATGACGGTGGAGCTGGGCCGCGAACAGGGCGATGCGGTGCTCAAGGATCGCATCGACCGGCTGGTGGCGGCGTATCCGCAGTTGTCGGAACGCCTGAGCGGTAAAAAGATTGAAAGCGTCGACATGCGCTATCCGAACGGTCTGGCATTGAAGGCCGACGGACTGGTGCTGGCAGCATTGAACGGAAAGAAAAAATAAGCGGAACGATATGACAAAAGACGCAAAAAACCTGATCGTCGGACTCGACATCGGCACCTCGAAAGTGGTGGCGGTGGTGGCCGAAGTGTTGTCGGACGGACGACATGAAGTGATCGGCCTCGGACAGTCCGAATCGAAGGGGCTCAAGAAGGGCGTGGTGGTCAATATCGAAGCCACGGTCGAGTCCATCCAGCGCGCGCTGGAAGAGGCTGAACTAATGGCCGACTGCAAGATCAGAAACGTCTATACCGGCATTGCCGGCAGCCATATCCGCAGCTTCAATTCGAGCGGCATGGTGGCGATCAAGGATAAGGAAGTAACGGCGGCCGACGTGTCACGCGTGATCGAAACCGCCAAGGCCGTCAACATTCCCACCGACCAGCAACTGCTGCATACCGTGCCGCAGGAATTCATCGTCGACAACCAGGAAGACGTGCGCGAACCGATCGGTATGAGCGGCATCCGTCTGGAAGTCAAAGTGCATATCGTCACCGGCGCCGTGTCGGCGGTGCAGAACATCGTGAAATGCGTGCGCCGTTGCGGTCTGGAAGTGTCGGATCTGATTCTGCAGCCGATGGCCTCGGCCGATTCGGTGCTGACCCCGGATGAACGTGAGCTGGGTGTGGTGCTGGTGGATATCGGCGGCGGCACTACCGACGTGGCGGTGTTTACCGAAGGCGCGATTCGTCACACGGCGGTGATTCCGATTGCCGGCGATCAGATCACCAACGACATCGCAATGGCGCTGCGCACACCGACGCTGGAAGCGGAAGAAATCAAACTGCGTTACGGCGTGGCCAAGCAGATTCTGGCCGATCCGACCGAAACGCTGGAAGTGCCGGGCCTCGGCGATCGCAATCCGCGCACGCTGTCGCGTCAGGCGCTGGCGGCAGTGATCGAACCGCGTGTCGAAGAATTGTTTGCGCTGGTGCATCAGGTCGTGCGCGAGTCGGGTTACGAAGAAGTGCTGTCCTCGGGCATCGTGCTGACCGGCGGCTCTTCGCTGATGCCGGGCATGATCGAACTGGCCGAAGACATCTTCCTCAAGCCGGCGCGCATGGGGACGCCGGAGTACAGCGGTCAACTGGCCGACGTGGTGCGCAGTCCGCGCTATTCGACGGTGCTGGGTCTGTTGCTGGAAGCGAAAAAGCAATACCTGCGCGGTTACATCGTGACGCGTCAGGAAGGGTCGGTAAAGGCGGTATGGCAGCGGATGAAGGAGTGGTTCCTCGGCAATTTCTGAGATGCATCAGGATGTAAAAAGTTAAGTGGTTCAAGGTCAATGGCGTTACGGTTTCGGTAGTTCAGTTTCAGGGTCAGCAGGTTTAGTTTTGGTTTTTGGTTTCAGCTTTTGTTTTGGTTAAAGAACAGACACGCAGTTCTCAGTTGCTAGTCGTCACATCGCGTGATGCCTATCAACTGCTAGCTGCACACACATATATTTAAGGATCTAAGGAGTCATCATGGAAATCGATATGGTCGACAATGCGACACTCGGCACCATCATCAAGGTGGTGGGCGTGGGCGGTGCAGGCGGCAATGCTGTGCAGCACATGATCAACAAGGGCGTTTCCGGCGTTGAGTTCATCACCGCCAACACCGATGCGCAGGCATTGAAGCAGTCCAAGGCCAACAATGTGATTCAGATCGGCGATACCGGTCTGGGCGCAGGGATGAAGCCTGAAGTCGGTCGTCAACTGGCGGAAGAAACCCGTTCGCGCATCGAAGATGCACTGCGCGGCGCACACATGGTGTTCATCGCCGCAGGCATGGGCGGCGGCACCGGCACCGGTGCTGCACCGGTAGTGGCAAAAGTGGCCAAGGAACAGGGCGCGCTGACCGTGGCCGTGGTCTCCAAGCCGTTTTCCTACGAAGGCCAGAAGTGCATGGACATCGCGGACGCGGGTCTGGAAGAGCTGGCGCAACACGTCGACTCGCTGATCATCATCCTCAACGAGAAGCTGGAAGAAATCTACGAAGACGACAGCATGATCGAATGGCTGTCGCACGCCGATGACGTGCTGAACAACGCCGTCGCCGGTATCGCGGAAATCATCAACGTGCCGGGCCATATCAACGTCGACTTCAACGACGTCAAGACCATCATGGGCGAGCAGGGCAAGGCCATGATGGGCACAGCGACTGCATCCGGCGTCGACCGCGCACGCGTGGCAGCCGAGCAGGCCGTGGCTTCGCCGCTGCTGGACGGCATCGACCTGTCCGGCGCGCGCGGCGTGCTGGTCAACGTTACTGCCAGCCGCAGCCTGAAGGGTAAGGAAATCAAGGAAGTCATGTCGACCGTGCGCGCTTTCGCTGCAGCAGATGCATCGATCGCGCAAGGTATCGCCTACGACGACACCATGGGCGACGAGATCCGCGTCACCGTGGTGGCGACCGGTCTGGGCCGTGCACGCAAGACGGTGCAACTGGTGCAGACGCCGATGCTGCGTACCGGTACGCACAACGAGCCGATGATGGCCGGCACCGGCACGCTGCAAGGCGGCATGGCGCAGCCGGCACCGACTTTCGGCGGCCTGAAGGCGCCGGCGGTATGGCGTCGCGAGTCGGCTTCCGACACCGTGCGCGCACTGGAAAAGAATGGCATGGAAACCTATGACATTCCGGCTTTCCTGCGCAAGCAAGCCGACTAAGCTGTCCGGGTAGAAGGAAGTACGACGGCGCCGGGTTCCGGTCAAGTTCGCGGAACACGACGCCGTCATAAACAAGGCATACTATCGCCTGCACGCCGCGCCCTGTGCGCGGCGTTTGTTTTTCGGCAATTGTTGCAGCCGTCTTGCAAGCACTTATCCAGTTCATCCAATTCATCACGTTCATCAACAATAAGGAAATGACCATGACAATCAAAGTCGGCGACCGCCTGTCTGAAGGCAATCTGGCTGAATTCATCGAGACCGAAACCGAAGGTTGCGCGCTCGGCCCCAACACTTTCAAGGTCTCGGATCTGGTCAAGGGCAAGAAGATCGCGCTGTTCGCGCTGCCGGGCGCATTTACGCCTACCTGTTCGGCCAAGCATGTGCCGGGTTACATCGCGCACGCGGATCAGTTCAAGGCCAAGGGCGTCGATGAAATCTGGTGCCTGTCGGTGAACGATCCTTTCGTCATGGGCGCCTGGGGCCGCGAGCAAAAAGCCACCGGCATCGTGCGCATGCTGGGCGATGGCAGCGCCATTCTCACCAAGGCGCTGGGCATGGAATTCGACCTGACCGAAAAGGGCATGGGCATCCGCTCGCAGCGTTATTCGATGCTGATCGAAGACGGCGTGGTCAAGCAATTGAATCTGGAAGCGCCAGGCAAGTTCGAAGTCTCGAACGCTGAAACGCTGCTGGGTCAGTTGGGCTGAGATCGCGCTTCAGTTGCGTTGATGCGCTCCTGACGAGCTGGCTGCGGTTACCGAACCGCTGGTGAATTCTTCAGTGCATCATCAGCGCATCTGTCGCAAAAGAAACGGCATGTTCCTGTGGAACATGCCGTTTTTCATTGCCCGGGTTCAAGCGCAAGGCCTGCTTCATCCAGTGCATGGCGTGGCTCTTTACAGCCGCGTCCGATTTGCAACAAACTGGTTTGGCCACGGCGACGCCAGACCTTCTTGGCTATAATGGCGGGATGTTGAAACAGCGCACAATCAAGAATCTGGTCAAGACCATCGGCGTCGGCCTGCACTCCGGAACCAAGGTGGAACTCACTTTGCGGCCGGCCGCTGCGGACACCGGCATCATCTTCCGTCGTATCGATCTGGACCCGGTGGTCGAAATGCCGATGACCGCGACCGGCGTCGGCGACACGCGCATGGCCTCGACCCTGACCAAGGACGGCGCCAAGGTTTCCACGGTCGAGCATCTGTTATCGGCCTGCGCCGGCCTCGGCATCGACAATCTCTACATTGATCTGACCGCCGAAGAAATTCCCATCATGGATGGCTCGGCTTCCTCCTTCGTATTTCTGCTGCAGCAAGCGGGCTTGCTGGAACAGAGCGCCGCCAAGAAATTCATTCGCGTCAAGAAGCCGGTGGAAGTGCGCGAAGGCTCGGGCGACAAGGAAAAGTGGGCGCGTCTTGAGCCCTACAATGGTTTTCGCCTGAAGTTTTTCATCGAATTCAATCACCCCGCCGTGGACGGCACCGGCCAGATCGCGGAAGTCGATTTCGGCATCGATTCTTACGTCAAGGAAATTGCCCGCGCGCGCACCTTCGGTTTCATGCAGGATGTGGAAACCTTGCGCGGCATGGGGCTGGCGCGCGGCGGTTCGTTCGAGAATGCGATCGTGATGGATGAATACCGGATTCTGAACGCAGACGGTTTGCGCTACGACAATGAGTTCGTGCGTCACAAGATTCTGGATGCGATCGGCGATCTGTATCTGATCGGTCATCCGCTGCTGGCCAGCTACGACGCCCACAAGTCCGGCCACGGACTCAACAATCAATTGCTGCGCGCCTTGCTGGAACAGCCTGATGCCTATGAGATCGTCACTTTCGACACGCTGGAAACAGCGCCGCCGACTTACGTGATGCAGGCCGAGCAGGAGTGGGCGCTCAACTGATTCAGCTGATTTGAATCTCTGAATGTTTGGCGAGACGTGCAAGCGTCTCGCCATTTTTATTTTGCAATACTGTTTTTCAATATCACATGGCGCCCGCGGGAATATCGGGATGCGCGCAGGCGTAAAGGATTGCAAATAATCAATATTGCGCGCTTTGCCTGGCGGAAATAAAAATGTTTTTCTTTGCCTGTTCGGCTTATGGCTGCGACCGGCGACGGCGTACCATGGAATCGATCGCGAGCTTCAAAGCCTGATTGCGCGGGCTGTCTTCGAGCGATTCGCTGAGCTCCGCAAACGAAGAAACGGCGGTCTTGGGCAAATCCAGGCCGCGCCGGGGCGGCTCCGGCGGGGTGATCCGGGTAACTTGCACTTTGATTCGGATTGAATTAACCTGCCAGCCATCTTTCTGCAAGCGGTCTTGCAGCCTGGGGAGCTGTTGCTTGAGTCTGGCTGCCAGTGCTGCATTGGGCGTACTCAATACCATCTGGCCCGATTCGAACTGCAATATTTCGCAAGTATTGAACATCGCAGGCAGGCTTGCTGCACAGGCTCGTTGCAGCGCAGACATGCGCGCAAGGGCTGGCAACAATGCCGCCATCGATGTGTCGGTGCGTAAAAAATCCGCTGCGCCTTTCGTGTTTCTCGCCGCACGTTGAGTACTGTTCAACGGGGCGCGATAGGGCTTGAATGTAGATGCATGCTTCATCTGCAAAACCTTATCACATCCGCCAGGGCGGCAGCCGCAGTCTAGGGAGTAAAGATGCAAATTATCCTGCTGCACCCGCGCTTCACGCGCGCGCGTTCGGTGACGCTGACTTCAAGACACCTGCTGTTGATGTTGCTGTTGTTGGTGGCCGCCGTCGCCGCCAGTTCCGTGCTGATTTCCTACCTCGTGCTGCGCCACGCTTCCGACAGCGAAGCTTCGCCGGCGATGCACAAGCTGATGATGTCCATGACCCAGCAGGAAGACGATCGCAAGGAAAAATACCTGAAGGAAAATCTGGCCGTGATGGCGGTCAAGCTGGGCGAGATGCAGGCGCAGCTGATGCGTCTGGATGCGCTGGGCGAACGGGTGCAGGGGCTGGCCGGGATCCGTCCGGAAGAATTCAATTTCAAGGAGCTGCCGGGGCGCGGCGGCGCTGAAATTTCCAGCATAGGCGGCGCCGGCCGCGAAGTCGGTTTCAGCGAGCTGCAGAAGATGCTGGATGCCTTGTCCAACGATGTGGTGCATCGCTCCGATTACATGAATGCGGTAGAGTCGGCGCTGATGAGCGACAAGATCAAGTCGCGTCTGTTGCCGACCAATCAACCCGTCAACGTTGCCTACAATTCATCGAGCTTCGGCTGGCGTCTCGATCCGTTTTCCGGGCATAACGCCTTTCATGAAGGCCTGGATTTTCCGGCGCCGGTCGGCACCAGAATCGTGGCGGCGGCAGCCGGCGTGGTGATCGCTTCGGAATACCATTATCAGTTCGGCAACATGCTGGAAATCGATCACGGCAACAACATCATCACGCGTTATGCGCATGCCTCGCAGCTGTACGTGAAGGTCGGCGACATCGTCAAGCGCGGGCAGCATGTGGCCGATGTCGGTTCCACCGGCCGTTCGACCGGTTCACATCTGCACTTCGAAGTCCGCATCCGCGGCATCGCTCAGGATCCGCGCAAGTTCCTGGCGCTGGGCGCTACCGGCGGCAATCAGCCCAAGGCGCTGCCGGTTTTTGTTGCCGGAAAGTAAAGGGGCTGCCTTGTGCGAAGGCCGGACGCATGATGCGCGCGGCGGCACGAAGCCGGCCGGCGCCGGTCTTTACTTCCGTTGCGCCGCCTCCGGCTATTGAATCTTTGCACATGATCCTGATCTATGGCCCTAGCCGGCGGCGGGGAAGAATCGCGTCGTCCGTCATGTTTTCCGCATAACAATAATCCGGTTTGCACCCATAGCATTGAAGCCTGCGCGCTGCTTGCTCAACGCCGCGGGGCCTGCGTGCTAGAATCCAAGGTTTATCGAAACTCATTCATCATTGCCGATGGGACGTGTTTCAGCCTGATTCCGGCTCAATGCGGGGCGATTGCCGCGCCGGGGTCCTCTTTTTCGGCTCTTTTTTAGAATCCAAGCATGTCATTACTGACCAAGATTTTCGGTAGCCGTAACCAGCGGTTGCTCAAGCAATATCAAAAAATCGTTCGCGATATCAACGCGCTCGAAGCCGGCATCGAAAAGCTGAGCGACACCGAACTGCAAGCGAAGACGCCGGAATTCAAACAGAGAATCGCCAATGGCGAAAAGCTTGACGACCTGTTGCCGGAAGCCTTTGCGGTGTGCCGCGAAGCCAGCCGCCGCGTGATGAAGATGCGCCACTTCGACGTTCAGCTGATGGGCGGCATGGCGCTGCACTTCGGCAAGATCGCTGAAATGCGCACCGGTGAAGGCAAGACGCTGATGGCGACGCTGCCGGCCTATCTGAATGCCTTGTCCGGCAAGGGCGTGCACGTGGTGACGGTGAATGATTACCTGGCCCAGCGCGACGCCGACGACATGTCGCGTCTGTACAGCTGGCTCGGTCTTTCCACCGGTGTCAATCTGTCGCAGATGGAACACGACATGAAGCAGGAGGCCTATGCCTCCGACATCACCTACGGCACCAACAACGAATTCGGTTTCGACTACCTGCGCGACAACATGGTGTTCGACAGCGACGACCGCGTTCAGCGCGCGCTGAATTTCGCCATCGTCGATGAAGTCGATTCGATCCTGATCGATGAAGCGCGTACTCCGCTGATCATTTCCGGTCAGGCTGAAAATCACACCGATCTGTACCACAAGATCAATTCCGTGCCGCCGCTGCTGACCTTGCAGGTCGGCGAAGAAACGCCGGACGGCAAGGGCAAGGTCGAAGTGCCGGGCGACTACACCAAGGATGAGAAAAGTCATCAGGTGCTGCTGACCGAAGCCGGTCACGACAAGGCCGAAGAGATCCTGACCAGGATGGGCTTGCTGGCCGAAGGCGCATCGCTGTACGACGCCGCCAACATCACGCTGATCCACCATCTGTATGCCGCCCTGCGCGCGCATACCCTGTATTACAAGGATCAGCATTACGTGGTGCAGAACGGCGAAGTCACCATCGTCGACGAATTCACCGGCCGTCTGATGACCGGCCGCCGCTGGTCCGACGGTTTGCACCAGGCGGTGGAAGCCAAGGAAGGCGTGAAGATCCAGAACGAGAACCAGACCCTGGCCTCGATCACCTTCCAGAACTACTTCCGGATGTACGGCAAGCTGTCCGGCATGACCGGCACCGCCGACACCGAAGCCTACGAATTCCAGGAAATCTATCACCTGGAAACCGTGGTGATTCCGCCGAACCGCCCGAATGCGCGCAAGGACAGGCAGGATCAGGTCTACAAGACCGCGCAGGAAAAATACATGGCGATGCTGAAGGATATTCAGGATTGCTACGAGCGTGGTCAGCCGGTGCTGGTCGGCACTACCTCGATTGAAAATTCCGAACTGCTGTCCGGCATTCTGAATCAGGCCAAGCTGCCGCACAACGTGCTCAACGCCAAACAGCACGCACGCGAAGCGGAAATCGTGGCGCAGGCTGGTCGTCCCAAGATGATCACCATCGCCACCAACATGGCCGGTCGCGGTACCGACATCGTGCTGGGCGGCAATGTTGAAAAGCAGATCCAGATCATCGAAGCCGACGACGCCATCGCCGACGCCGACAAGCAATCGCGCGCCACGCAATTGCGCGGCGAATGGCAATCGCTGCACGACCACGTGGTGAACGCCGGCGGCCTGCACATCATCGGCACCGAGCGTCACGAATCGCGTCGCGTCGACAATCAGCTGCGCGGCCGTTCCGGCCGTCAGGGCGATCCGGGTTCCTCGCGCTTTTATCTGTCGCTGGACGACGCGCTGCTGCGCATCTTCGCCGGCGACCGCGTACGCGCCATCATGGATCGTCTGAAGATGCCGGAAGGCGAACCGATCGAAGCCGGTATCGTCTCGCGTTCGATCGAATCGGCGCAGCGCAAGGTGGAAGCGCGCAACTTCGACATCCGCAAGCAATTGCTGGAATACGACGACGTTGCCAACGACCAGCGCAAGGTGATCTATCAGCAGCGTAACGAGTTGCTGGAAGCCGCCGAAATGTCGGAGATGATCACTTCGCTGCGCGAAGGCGTGTTCACCGAACTGTTCCGCCAGTACGTGCCGGCGGAGTCGGTTGAAGAGCAATGGGACATTCCGTCGCTGGACGCCGCGCTGAAGAACGAATGGCAACTGGATCTCTCGCTGCAAGCCATGCTGGAAGCCGAGCCCGATCTGACCGACGAAGAGATTCTGGAACGCGTGCTGGCGGCTGCGGCCGCCACCTACGAAGCCAAGGTCGCCGTGGTCAGCCAGGAAGCCTTCAGCGGTTTCGAGCGCAGCGTCATGCTGCAGAGCATCGACAATCACTGGCGCGAACACCTGGCCGCGCTGGATCACCTGCGTCAGGGCATTCACCTGCGCGGCTATGCGCAGAAGAATCCGAAGCAGGAATACAAGCGCGAAGCCTTTGAGCTGTTCGGCCAGATGCTCGATCTGATCAAGAACGAAGTGGTCAAGATCGTCATGACCGTGCGCATCCAAAGTCGCGAAGAGATCGAAGCGGCCGAAGAAGGCATGGCAGCGCCGCAGCTGGAAAACGTGCATTACCAGCATGCTGACTTCGATGCCGAAGCCGCGCCGGAAGAACTGCTGGCGCCTACCGCCAGCAGCGAAAGCGGCGATGCCTCCGACGAGTATCCCAAGGTGGGGCGCAACGATCCTTGCCCATGCGGCAGCGGCAAGAAGTACAAGCAATGCCACGGCAAGCTGGCCTGATCGCAGATCGCCAGGCAAGCAGTGCCAAAGCTAGCAGCAAAAAGTTAGCAATACAGCAGCGCAGCGTCTTCAGTTGAGACGCCGCGCTCGCTGCAGCGGGCCGCAGCCTTGCGTCGAGTTTCGACGCGATGCTGCGGCCTTGCTCCTGTTTGGAATGAAGAAAAAGCGTGCGGGGACGACCTTGCATGTGGGAAGCGCGGCTTCCGATATCAACGGGGACGACCCCATCATTTTGAAGAGGACGCAATGGCCTGGATCATTCTCGTACTGGCTGGTCTGTTTGAAATCGCGTGGGCCGTCGGCCTGAAATATACCGAGGGCTTTACCCGCTTGTGGCCGAGTCTCGCCACCGCCGGCGCGATGGTGGTCAGCATCGTCCTGCTGGCGTTGGCGGTGAAGACCTTGCCGCTCAGCACGGCCTACGCCATCTGGACCGGCATCGGCGCGGTCGGCGCCGTCATTCTCGGCATCGTGCTGTTCAACGAATCGGCATCGACGGCGCGCCTGCTCTGTCTGCTGATGATTGTGGCCGGCATCATCGGCCTTAAACTGGTCTCCCCGGAGTAAATCCATGCGCCTCCCCGGCATTTTCCCTGCACCGGCGAATGCCGGCGGCGCTTCTCGTTTCCTTGCTTCCGTCTCAATCAGTTCTTCGGGCTTGCCGCGCCTGGCCGCATGGGCGCTGCTGCCCTTGTTGCCCTTGCTGCTGTCGGCCTGCGCCTCGGATTCGTCCTCGTCAGCACAGCCCGCGCGCGTTGCGGCATCCACCACGCGTGCCGTGCCGCCGGTCAGGATCAGCACTGCGCCGCCGACCCGGGCTGCCTTGCTGGCTGCCGCCAATGCCGAATGGCAGTTCTTCGGCGGCCAGCAGATTGACATGCGGCGCGAACCGTTCAGCGCGCCGCGTCTGGGTTTGCTGGAAGATGAAGGCGAAGCGGTCGGGAGAGTGGCGGAGTACTGGCATGCGGTCGGCCGCGACCTGACCGGCGCCGATTGCCAGCAGGCCTGGTCGGCGGCCTTCATTTCCTATCTGATGGTGAGCAGCAATGTTGCGCCCCAGGATTTCGCGCCCAGCGAAACGCATTTCAACTATCTCAGCTTCCTCAGGCAACGCCAGAATCTGCCTGCGCCGCAATTCGTCCTGCGTCCCGCCGCCAGCGAACCGATCGCGCCGGGCGACTTGCTGTGCGCGCCGCGCGGCAGCAACGACGCCGCTACGCTGGACGACATCCGACCCGGCCTGGCCGGACATTGCGACATGGTGTTCGAAGTCCACCCGCAACAAGGCTGGGCCGGCGTGATCGGCGGCAACGTCTTCAATTCGGTATCGGAGTCGTTGATTCCGATCGACGCGCAATCGCGTGCGATTCCGATTGCGCAGCGGCCGTGGCTGGCGGTGGTGAAGAATCTGCTGCCCTGAGTTTTGCCTGCGAGCGATGAGTTGAAGTTCTGTTGTCGGGCTGCCATCGCTCAGGATTCGATCCGGATTTGCGCGGGGCCGTGCGCCTTGTCATCTGGCCGTGATCGAAAGTGTTTAAAATAGACCCTTTGATTTTTGCTGAAAGCACGCCATGGCCGTCAATTCCCCGCTCCCCGTTTCTTCTGACCTGAAAGCCGTCGCCGGCATCGAACTCGGCCATGCCGAGGCGGGTGTGCGCAAGGCCAATCGCAAGGATTTGCTGGTGCTGAAGCTGGCGCCGACGGCCACCGTGGCCGGCGTGTTTACGCTCAACCGTTTTTGCGCGGCACCGGTGCAGGTGTGCAAGGCGCATCTGGCGCAGGTCAGCGCTGACGCGCCGATCCGCGCGCTGGTGATCAACACCGGCAACGCCAACGCCGGCACCGGCGAAGAAGGTCTGGCGCGCGCCAATGCGACCTGTGAGGCGCTGGCCGGATTGCTGGGCGTGAGCGCCGCGCAGATTCTGCCATTTTCCACCGGTGTGATTCTGGAGCCGCTACCGGTCGATCGCATCACCGCCGGCCTGCCGCAAGCCATCGCCAATCTGCAGAGCGACAACTGGTTCAACGCCGCCGAATCCATCATGACCACCGACACCCAGCCCAAGGCCGCCTCGCGCACGCTGAGCATCGGCGGCAAGCAGGTGGTGATGACCGGCATCAGCAAGGGCGCCGGCATGATCAAGCCGAACATGGCGACCATGCTGGGCTTCCTGGCGTTCGATGCTAAGGTTCCGCAGGCGCTGTTGAACCAGCTGGTCAAGGATGCCGCTGATCACTCCTTCAACTGCATCACCATCGACGGCGACACCTCGACCAATGACTCCTTCATGCTGATCGCCACCGGCGCCGGCGAGCTGGAAATCACCAGTGACGACAGCGCCGAATACAAGCAGCTGGCAGCCGCGGTGACCGAGCTGTCGCAGAATCTGGCGCATCAGATCATTCGCGACGGCGAAGGCGCGACCAAGTTCATCGCGGTGACCGTGGAAGAGGGCAAGAGCATCGAGGAGTGCCGCAAGATCGCGTATTCGATCGGCCATTCGCCGCTGGTGAAGACGGCGTTCTTTGCTTCCGATCCGAATCTGGGCCGCATTCTGGCCGCCATCGGCTACGCCGGCGTCGACGATCTGGATGTGTCGAAGATCAATCTGTATCTGGATGATGTGTGGGTGGCCAAGGATGGCGGCCGTAATCCGGACTACCGCGAAGAAGACGGCCAGCGCGTGATGAAGCAAAGCGAAATCACCGTGCGCGTGAAGCTGGCGCGCGGCGCGGCGGCTTCGACCATCTGGACCTGCGATCTGTCGCACGACTACGTGTCGATCAACGCCGATTACCGTTCGTGAACGGCGGCCGGGCGCTATCGGAGCGATCTGCGGCGTTGCAAAGCCTCGCCAGACTCCAGTCTGGCTGCGTATTGCGTCTTGCGTCTTGCGCCTTGCATCTCATCTCCGATAGCATCCGGCCGACGTCCGCGAGGCGAGCAATTTAAAGAGCAACAAGCAGGGTTCTTTGCTGTGCTGTAAGACATGACAGCGTTGCGCCGACCGGTCGCGAACGTGGTCCCGTGGTGGTGGTGGCAACATGAATGCTTGGCGCCCTCGGAAATTTTTTCATCCAGCTTCCAGCCGCATTGCGCCACAATGGCGCCAACCACCATTCCCAAGCAGATCATCATGACTCAGTTAGATCAATTTTTGCAACGCGCCGAGGCCTTGCTGGCCCGCGTCGAATCCATTCTTCCACCTGCCACTAAAACTCCGGACTGGGACGGCGGCATCGCCTTCCGCTGGCGCGGCGCCCAGGGCCAGCGTCCGGGTTATCTGCAATCGGTGGGCCATATCTCGCACATCGGCCTGTCGGACCTGCATAACATTGGCCCGCAGAAAGAGCAGATTGATCAGAACACCCGGCAATTCGTGGAAGGCCGTCCGGCCAACAACGTGCTGCTGACCGGCGCGCGCGGCACCGGCAAGTCCTCGCTGATCAAGGCTTGCCTGAATCAATACGCGGCGCAGGGCCTGCGCCTGATCGAAGTCGACAAGGACGACCTGCACGATCTGCAAGACATCGTCGAGCTGGTATCGGCGCGCAAGGAGCGCTTCATCGTGTTCTGCGACGATCTGTCTTTCGAGGAGGGTGAGGGCGGCTACAAGGCGCTGAAGGTGGCGCTGGACGGCAGCATCGCCGCGCAATCGGACAATGTGCTGATCTACGCCACCTCCAACCGCCGCCATCTGATGCCGGAACGCATGTCCGACAACAGCACCTACACCCACAACGATGACGGCGATCTGCATCCCGGCGAAACGGTGGAAGAAAAGATCTCGCTGTCCGAGCGCTTCGGTCTGTGGGTCACCTTCTATCCGTTCAAGCAGGACGACTTCCTCGACATCGTCGCTCACTGGCTGCGCCATTTCGGCTGCAACGATGCGCAGATTGCAGAAGCACGCGCCGATGCCCTGCGCTGGGCGCTGCAACGCAGTTCGCGTTCGGGGCGGGTGGCTTGGCAATTTGCCAAGGATTACGCAGGAAAGGCGCGCGGCTGATGGCTGATGAAGTCCTGGCTGCGCCTATCGATGTGGCGGTCGGCATTCTGATGAAGCCCAACGGCGACGTGTTGCTGGGGCAGCGCCCCGAAGGCAAGCCTTATGCCGGCTACTGGGAGTTCCCGGGCGGCAAGGTCGAGGCCGGCGAAGCCATCTTTGATGCGCTCAAGCGCGAGTTCATGGAAGAGCTGGGCATCGAGATTCTGAGTGCCGAAGCCTGGTGCGGCGTGCAGCATGTGTATCCGCATGCGCATGTACGCCTGCATTTCTACATCAGCCGCGCGTGGAGCGGCGAGCCGCAAAGTCTGGAAGGGCAGGCTTTCGCCTGGCAAGGCAGTGTCGGCGTCGAGCCGCTGCTGCCCGCGACGATTCCGCTGATTGAATGGCTGGACAGGTTGCGCTACGAGGCCTGAAGCCCCAAGGCAGAGGGCCGGGTTAAAGCGTCCTGCAGAGTATGGCAGGCAAGGCCGCCGGCAGTATCGGCGGCTTTTGCATTTCTGCGCCGGATTGCGTTCAATGCGGGCGGGCGCGACGATTCCCGCGCGCGTGCCAGGCCTGCGCGTCGCTCGCGATCCGGCGGTTGATCGTGGATCGGTCAAATGGAGTTGTTGCAGAGGAAGTTGATGCAGGGCAGGCCTGCATCGCGTGCGCCGGCTTACTGCAGCGGCGTGTTGTCGTCCGATTCCTGCGGCAGATTGACTGCCGGAATGGCGTATTTCTCTTCCGCCCAGGCGCCCAGATCGATCTGTTTGCAGCGCTCCGAGCAGAACGGTCGGAATTTGTTTTTTTCAGCCCACTCGACTTTGGTGCCGCAGGTCGGGCAATCGACAAAAGTTGCCATGGTTTACCTCAGAATCCACACAAAGCCAGTTCGAACGGCACTTCACCTTCGAAAGCCTTGGGCTTCATGTCACCATCCTGTGAGGTAAAACGCACCCACAGCATGTATTTGTTAGCAGAAATCTCGGGAATCGCACCCAAATCGATGTCCAGCGACAGTCTCAGCATCTGATACACCTTGCCTTGCAGCATTTGCTGATAACTGCCGCCTTCAGCGTTGATCTTGACCGCATGTCCGGATTCACGCAGCAGACGCATCACGATGGCGATGGCGTCGCACAGCGGGATCAGCGGTGCAAACCAGTTGGAAATATCATTGAAACGGCGCTCGAAGCCATGCTGTTGCCAGGCATGGTAAGACGGCAAGTCGAATTCGCAGGCGCCGCCCGGGATAATGGTGCGGCCGCGAATGCTCATCAGCCATTCATTGTCGCGGATGTTCTGGCCGGTCTTGCCTTGCGAGGCCGCCAGGGCGGCACTGGCCGCATCGACCTCCGCCAGGATCGCGTTGAGCATGTCCGGCTCGACATTGGGATTGGACTGATAGGCCAGCAGGATCTGCTTTTGGCGTTCCAGTTCTTGCAGCAGATCGGATTTGAGGTCGGCACGTCCCGCCACTTCCAGCATTTCAAAAATGGTCGAGAGCGCAACGTGATGTTGCAGCGGACTTTCCTGATGCAGGAAGAAGACAAACTTCTCGTACAGGTCTTCCAGTCGCAACAGCGTGCGAATACGCTCGTTGAAAGGGTATTCGTAAACGATCAAAGCTGCTTCCCTTTATTGGTTGAACCGGAGTCGACAAGGCGCCGAGAAATTCGATGAATCCGCAAATCGAACGACGCCGAGAGAGCGAGTTACATTTTTACGTGATTCTGAACGATGCGAAGGAAAATTACAAATGCCGTCGGCACTGAATTCGCAGTGATTTCGCCTTATTCGGCCGGATTGACGTTTATTCGTCGGTCAGAGCATGGGCGCGATGCGCAATGCGTCGGCAAACACGCGATTGAGCTTTCGAACCTCGGCCGTGCAAAGCGTTCCTGAGTATTTGAAGTTAGCACGAATGCGGCGCTCAGCCGGCTGCCGCCAGCGCCAGATATTGGCTGTGCAATTGCTGCACGCGCGGCATCAGCGCGGCGGCGTCGCCATTGTTCTCCAGCACGTCGTCAGCCGCAGCCAGTCTGGCCTGGCGGCTGGCTTGCGCGGCCATGATGGCCTCGACTTCGGCACGGGTCAGATTGTTTCGCCGCATCACGCGGGCGATCTGGATTTCTTCTTCGCAATCCACCACCAGTACGCGCGCGGTCTGTGACTGCCAGTTGCCAGACTCCACCAGCAGCGGCACCACGAAGATCAGATACGCGCCCTTGGCCTCTTGCGCCGCGCGCGCAGTTTCGCTACGGATGAGCGGATGCAGGATGGCTTCCAGCTGTTTGCGCGCCGGCGGCTGGGCAAACACATGGGCGCGCATGCGCACGCGGTCCATGGCGCCGGCTTCAGTGATGAACTCTGTGCCGAAGCTGTTCCGGATCGCGGCGATTGCGCGCCCGCCCGGTGCGCTCAGTTGATGGGCAATGGCATCGGTATCGATCAGGGATGCGCCCAGTTCGCCGAACATGTCGGCGACCGTGGTCTTGCCGCTGCCGATGCCGCCGGTCAGTCCGACGGAGAAGGGCGGGGTGGTCGATGCGTGCCAGAAAGCGGGAGAGTTCATGTCTTGTGTCGCGAGAAAGCGGGTTTGCCGCGATGGGGGTTGCTGCCGGCTGATGGCCTGTGGCTCACGAAGGAATTCAAAATACCTGAGCCTTCTCAATAAGCGTAAAAGATTCCCGTCAGCCAATCCTTGCCATGCAAAAGCGCCAGCATACCGGCAATCGCCAGATATGGGCCGAAGGGAATCGGCTGGTCGAGCGCCTGTTTGCGGAAAACCACCAGCGCAATGCCGACCACCGCACCCAGCGCCGACGCCATCAGCAGGATAAAGGGCAGCGCCTGCCAGCCCAGCCAGGCGCCGAGCGCCGCCAGCAGCTTGAAATCGCCATAGCCCAGACCGTCCTTGCCGGTGGCCAGCTTGAAAGCCCAGAAAATCAGCCACAGCATGCCATAACCGGCGGCAGCACCGATTACAGCGTCCTGCAGCGGCGCGAAGGTGTGGCCCAGATTGACCAGCAAGCCCAGCCACATCAGCGGCAGACTGAGGTCGTCCGGCAACAGTTGGGTCTGTGCATCGATGATGCTCATGCTTAACAGGAAATAGGCAAACAGTAGCGCCGCCACACCCTCCATGCCCGCTCCGAAGCGCCACACCAGCAAGGCCGACAGCAGTGCGCTGAACGTTTCGACCAGGGGATAGGTGAGCGAAATCGGCTGGCGGCACTGGCCGCAGCGACCGCGCAGCAGCAGATAGCCAAGCACCGGGATGTTGTGCTGCGGCTGCACGGCCTGTTCGCATCGGGGGCAACAGGAGCGCGGCAGCAGCAGGTTGTAGCGCTGCGGATGCGGCAGATCCTGTCCACTTTCCTGCGCGATGAAATTATCGGTGGCGCGTTGCATCATGCGCGGCAGGCGGTAGATCACCACGTTCAGAAAACTGCCGATCAGCAAGCCCAGCACGCCGGCCATCAGGCTGAGGGCGCCATTGCCAGGCTGGGAAAGCAACTCCAGTATTTGCGTCAGACTACCGTGCATCAGACCACCGACCCCATTTGAAAGATCGGCAAGTACATGGCAAGCACCAGGCCGCCGATCAACAGGCCGAGCACCGCCATGATAATCGGTTCCATCAGGCTGGTGAGGGCGGAAACTGCCGCATCCACTTCCGCTTCATGCAACTCGGCAACCTTGCTCAGCATGTGGTCGAGCGCGCCGGACTCTTCGCCGATCGCCACCATTTGCGTCGCCAGCGCTGGAAACAGGGCGCTGGCGGCCATCGCAGCGTGCAGGCTGTCGCCGTCTTTCACCCGGCGCCGGATAAGCTGGGTGCCGTCCGCATACAGCACATTGCCGGCCGCACCTGTCACCGACTGCAGCGCGTCGATCAGCGGCACGCCGGCAGCGATGAGTGTTGCCAGCGTGCGGCTCCAGCGGGCGATGGCGGCCTGGCGCAGCAGCGCGCCGAACAGGGGCAGGCGCAGACTCGCGCGCTGGAAGCGGCCGCGCAGTCCGGGCAGCGTGCGCCAGGCATGCATGGCGCCGAATGCCGCCGCACCCATGCCGTACAACAGCACCAGCCAGTGCGCCAGCATGAAGGTCGACAAGCCCATCACCAGTTTGGTCAGCAAAGGCAGCTCGGCGCCGAAGCTGGCGAAGATCTGTTTGAAGGCCGGCACCACCCACAACATGATGATGGCGGTGATCGCCATCGCTACCGCGACCACCGCGGCCGGATAGGTCAGCGCCGCGCGGATGCGGCGTTTCAGGGCCAGCGACTTTTCCTTGTGCTCGGCCAGCCGTGTCAGCATGTCATCAAGCATGCCGGCCTGCTCGGCGGATTCCAGCAGATTGCAGAACAGCGTATCGAAATGCTGAGGATGTTTGCGAAAGGCCTGATGCAAGCCCTCGCCCTGTTCGACGTCGGCGCGCACCGTCGCCAGAATCTGCGCCAGCGCCGGATTGCTTTCGCCGCGCAAGGCAATGTCGAAAGCCTGCAGCAGCGCCACGCCGGATTGCAGCATGGTCGCCAGTTGGCGTGTGAACATGGTGATCTGCTTATCGCTGATGCGGGCGCTGTGCTGCTTCTGCAAACGGCGGGCATTGGCGCCGCTGCCGGCCGCATGAATACTGTCGATCTCCAAGCCTTGCCGGCGCAAGGCAGCGCGCGCCTGCGCCGGTCCGGCGGCCTGCAACTCGCCCTGCATGGGTTTGCCTGAACGATCGCGGCCGCGCCAGACGAATAGGTGACCTGTGTTCTGCCTCTCTTGGGGCGGATGTTTGCTGGGCGCGGCGTTTTGCATGTTCTGTCTCCTCACAGATTGGTGCAAGCCAGCACTTCATCCAGACTGGTCACGCCCAGCCTGACCTTGTTCAGCCCCGCGCGGCGCAGATCGCTCACGCCTTCGCTGCGTGCCTGCCGGGCAATGTCCTGGGTGTTGGCGTGCGCCAGAATCAGCGCTTCCTGCGCCTGGCTGATCGGCATCAATTGATAAATCCCGATCCGGCCGCGATAGCCGCGCTGATGGCATTGCGTGCAGCCGGCCGGGGCATAGCAGCACCAGTCGCCGTCCAGTTCCGCTTCGCTGAACCCTGCCTGCAGCAGGAGCGCGGGAGCGAGGCGCTGCGGCTGCTTGCATTCGCACAGTTTGCGCACCAGGCGCTGCGCCGCGATCAGGATCACCGAGGAGGCGATGTTGAAGGCCGGCACACCCATGTTGAGCAGCCGCGTCAGCGTCGACGGCGCGTCGTTGGTGTGCAGCGTGGAAAACACCATGTGGCCGGTCTGGGCCGCCTTGATCGCGATGTCGGCGGTGTCCGGATCGCGGATCTCGCCGACCATCAGCACGTCCGGATCCTGGCGCAGGAAGGCGCGCAAGGCCACCGGAAAGCTCAGGCCGACGCGTTCATTGATGCTGACCTGATTGATGCCCGGCATATTGATTTCCGCCGGGTCTTCTGCGCTGGCGATGTTCACGCCGGGCTGGTTCAGCACATTCAGGCAGGCATACAGCGACACCGTCTTGCCGGAGCCGGTCGGCCCGGTCATCAGCACCATGCCGTGCGGGCGGCGGATGGCGTCGAGCAGGGTCTGCTGCTGCGCCGCTTCGTAGCCGAGCGCCTCAATGCGCATCTGCACCTGGCTGCCATCCAGAATCCGCATCACGATCTTTTCGCCGAACAGCGTAGGCAAGGTCGAGACGCGGAAATCCACCACATGCTCGCGGTTCACCGCCAGCTTCAGCTTGCCATCCTGCGGCACGCGTTTTTCCGAGATGTCCATCTGTGCGATCACCTTGATGCGGGTGCTCAGCTTGTCTTTCAGCGACAGCGGCGGCCGCGCCATTTCATGCAACACGCCGTCGATGCGAAAGCGGATGCGGTAGAAGTGTTCGAAGGGTTCGAAATGCAGATCGGAGGCGCCCATGGCGATGGCGTCGCTGAACAGTTTTTGCAGGAAGCGGACTACCGGCGCGTCCTCGCTGCCGGCGGCAAGATCGCCGCCATTGGGCGCAGGAAAGGACGCCGGAAAAGAAGCGGAAGAGGAGGGAATGAGGCTGGGCATGCAGGACTCCGGCGAGCGCGCCGGCGGAGTTGCAGGCGCAGGGGCCGGTTCATGGCGCTTTGGCGGGCTGAACCGGAAGGCGAAAAGTATCGCCCGCCGGGATCGGTGCTCAGTCCTGCCTGCCGTGAAAATGCCGCGATCTGGGCTTTATTCGAGGCCCTTGCCCTTGCCATTGCTGCTGCTGCCGTCGCCGCCGGTGGTCTGCGCCGGTGCGATCAGTTTGACCATCTTGATCGACTGGTTCTGCACCTGCACGATTTCGATCACGCAGCCGGCGATCTTGAGGGCCACGTTGGCCTCGGGAATATCCTGCAGATATTCCAGCAGCAGCCCGTTCAGCGTTTTCGGGCCGTCCAGCGGAAACTGCAGGCCCAGACGCTTGTTCAGATCGCGCAGCGTGGCGCTGCCTTCGACCAGGCAACTGCCTTCCTTGTCCCAGCCGACGCTGTCGGCGCGCGAGCTGCCCGGCACCGAGGTGGTGAATTCGCCGATCATCTCTTCGATGATGTCCTCCAGCGTCACCAGGCCTTGCACCTCGCCGTATTCATCGACCACCACGCCGAGTCGTTCGTGGTTTTCCTGGAAGTATTGCAACTGCGTGAAGACATCGGTTTCCACCGGTACGAAATAGGGCGTGCTGAGCAGGCCGCGCAGATCGTCATGGGTGATTTCTTCTTCCTGATTGAACAGCGCCACGGTTTTGCGCACATGCAGGATGCCGGCGATGCGATTGATCTCGCCTTCGTACACCGGCAGCTTGTTGTGATAGCAGGTCGCCAGTTGCTGACGGATTTCGCGGATGGGTTCGGTCAGATCCAGCGCTTCCACCTGATGGCGCGGCGTCATCACGTCTTCCACCGAGATTTTTTCCAGATCGAAGAGGTTCAGCAGGATGCTCTTGTGTTTTTGCGGGATGAAACTGCCGCCTTCCAGCACGATGGAGCGCAACTCGTCGGGCGACAGGCGCTGTTCCTGGGCGCGCGCACTGGCCTTGATGCGCAGCAGCTTGAGGATGTTGGAGACGAAGATATTGACGAACCAGATCAGCGGCTTGGCGATCCGCATCAGCGGCTTCAGGATGAAGCTGGTGAACAGCGAGATGCGTTCCGGATAGGTGGCGCCGATGACCTTGGGCACGATCTCCGCAAAAATGATCAGCAGGCCGGCCACGCAGGCGGTCGCCACCGTGATCACGCGCTGATGATTGCCGAAGGTGTTGATCGCAATGGCCGTGACCAATGCGGTGGCCAGCGCATTGATGAGCGTGTTGGCGATCAGGATCAGGGAGAGCAGGCGTTCGGTGCGCTCAAGCAGCCACAGAATGGTGATGGCGCGGCGGTTGCCCTGCTTGGCGAGATGTCGCAGACGATGGCGATTGGCGGCCATCAGTGCCGTCTCGGTCATGGAAAAGAAGGCCGAGAGCAGAATCAGGATGCAAAGTGCAAGAATTTGCACCCATAAGGGCACGGTATCCAAAGGTCACCGTAAGGTAGGTTGCCTCATTCGAGGAGCACGGCGGCGCTGCGATGTTGCCGGTATTACCGGTGCTGCTGATGTTGGTCAGCGGCAAGCATCTGCGGCGAGGCCACGAAGCCGCAAAGTCTAGTCGATGGCGCATGTTCCTGCAAGCCGCCCGGCCTGATGCCAGGCGGGCGTTTATGCGAGCATGATGCCGGCTCGTTTCAGTATCCGCGCTGGCGATCGTAGACATGCTGCAGCGGCGCGCCGCTTTCCATGGCGCGGATTGTGAGGGCCGCCTGCCGTGCGCGTTCGCGACGCGAGGGCGTGGCGGCGCCATGCGGTGTGACGATGATGCGCGGATGGCGCCAGAACGGCGCACTGGCCGGCAAGGGCTCCTGATCGAAGACATCCAGCAGCGCCGAAGCGATATGGCCGCTGTCCAGCGCGGCCAGCAGATGCTCCGATTGCAGATGCGAGCCGCGGCCGACATTGATCACGCAGGCGCCGGCCGGCAATTGCTGCAGCAGGGGGCGATCGATGATGTGACGCGTGTCTTCGGTCTCCGGCAGCAGGCAGATCAGGATATCGGTGCGCGCCAGAAAGGCCCCGAACTGCTCCGGCCCGGCGTAGCATTCAACGCCCTCCAGCGTGCGCGGCGAACGCGCCCAGCCGGCGGTGATGAAGCCCAGCTGCGCATGCATGCGCGCGCTTTCCAGGCCCAGCGCGCCCAGCCCCATGATGCCGATGCGCGTTTCGCGCGCGGTGCGCGGCGTGGCGAACTCGGTCCAGTCGCTGGCCGCCTGCTGGGCGATGATGCGCGGCATGTCTTTCAACAGCATCAGACTGCTCATGACGGTGAATTCGGCCATGCGCTGCACCGTTTCGGCAGTGACCATGCGCAGGATAGGCAAGTCGGCCGGCAATTGCGGATCGGCCAGAATGTGATCGACGCCGGCGGCGCTGCTGAGAATGGCTTTCAGATTCGGATAGCGGCCAAGGCGCCCGGCGTCCGGTTGCCACACCAGTGCATAGTCGACGGCATTGGCATCGACTGCCGGATCGTTCCATTCGCGCACCTCGACTTCCGGGGCGAACTCGGCAAAGGCGTCGCGCCAGTCGGGCAAGGCGGCAGCGCCGCCGGATTTGATCAGTAGCAAGGGGCGGCGGCTTGTATCGCTCGTCATGGGAGTTTCCTGTTTATCTGTTGTGAATTCATGCGGGCTCGGTGCCGGCGGCCTGATGCATGGGCCGCCGCAGCGCCGGGTCGAAAGGATTGATGCGCTTGCTCAGGGCATCGGCTTCGCGCTTGAGCATCTGCACCACGGTGGGCATGCGATCTTCGGTCAGGCGCGAGGTGAGCGTGCCGACGCTGAGCGCCGCCACGATGCGGCCGCCGCAATCGAAAATCGGCACCGCCAGCCCGGCCATGCCGTCCAGCAGGCCGGCGTTGCGCGCGGCGTAGCCGCTGTGACGGATCTTCTCGATTTCGGTGCGCAGATAGACTTCGTCGAACACGCCGAACTCGCCGATGCGCGGCAGGTTGTAGCGGATCACTTCATCTCTTTCTTCTTCCGGCAGGAAGGCCAGAATCGCCAGCGCGCCCTGACCCACGCCCAGCGCCACGCGGCCGCCGATGTCGCCGGTGAAGGCGCGGATCGGGAACGGGCCGTCGACTCTGTCCACACACACCGCATCGAAGCGCGAACGCACCAGCAGAAAAACCGTGTCGCCCAGACTGCCGCACAGGCGCAGCAGCGCCGGCCGGCACAGATTGCGCAGATCCCAGCCGTTGCCGGCGCGCGCCGCCAGGCTGAACAGGTCCATGCCCAGCCGATACAGCTTGCTGCGCTCATCCTGCTCGACCATGCCCTCGTTGACCAGCGATTGCAGCAGGCGGTGGGTAGTGCCTTGCGTCAAGCCTATGCTTTTGGCGATTTGCGTCACGCGCATGCCTTGTGCCGGTGCATCGGCCAGCGCACGCAGAACCGCAAAAGTGCGCTGGACGCCATTGGCGGGAAGATTCGGCTCGGGGGATTCGGCGCTCATGTCTGCTGGATGGAATTGCTGTTGGTTGATCTGAGTTTAAATTTCATTGAGTGGAATAATTTAAAAAAATATCCTGTTCTGTGAAATACGATATCAGAATTGGCAAGGAAATTGCATGAAGGCTGTAATAACTTCCACAGTTAAAACGATCTTGCGGAATCTGCACTTATTCAGGCCCGCCGCGATCGCCCCTTACGCAAAGGACTTGCCATGTCGTTCCTCACGCTGACCAATGTCAGTAAGTTCTACGGAGATACTCAGGCGGTATCGTCTTTCAATCTCAGCGTTGAAAAGGGCGAGTTCATTTCGCTGCTCGGCCCCTCAGGCTGCGGCAAGACCACTACGCTGCAGATGATTGCCGGTTTCGAAAGCGTGAGCGGCGGCCGCATCGAACTCGATGGCCGCGACATCACGCACGCCAAGCCGAATACGCGCGGCCTCGGCATCGTGTTTCAGACCTATGCGCTGTTCCCGCACATGACGGTGGAGCAGAACGTGGCCTTCGGTCTGGAGATGCGCAAATGCCCGGCTGCCGAAAAGCGCGAACGTGTGGCGCAGGCTCTGGCGCTGGTGCATCTGGAGCAGCACGGCAAACGCTATCCGCGCGAAATGTCGGGCGGCCAGCGGCAACGCGTGGCGCTGGCGCGCGCGCTGGTGATCGCACCGCCGGTGCTGTTGCTGGATGAGCCGCTGTCCAATCTGGACGCCAAGCTGCGCGAAGAAATGCAGTTCGAGCTGCGCGACATTCAACGCAAGGTCGGCACCACCACCATCATGGTCACCCACGATCAGAGCGAAGCGATGTCCATCAGCGACCGCGTGGTGGTGATGGAAGCCGGCCACGTGACGCAGGTCGATCGCCCGCTCAGCGTGTATGAGCATCCGGCCAACCGCTTCATCTCGACCTTCGTCGGCAAGGCCAATCTGCTGGACGGCACTGTGCTGCGTCAGGCCGGCGATCACGCCGATATCAACGTCGGCGGCATCGGGCTGACGCTGGAAGCGGCCGACAGCGGCTTGCGCGCCGGCGCGCAGGTGGTGCTGGGTCTGCGTCCCGAGAAGCTCAAATGCGTGGCGCCGGGGCAGGGCCGTTGCGACGGTCTGGTCAGACAACGCTTTTTCCTCGGCAGCCAGTGGATGTACAGCATTGTCACGCCGCTCGGCGAGCTGACGGTGCTGGCCGCCAACGACGGCGCGCCGATGCTGGAGACCGGCCAGACCGTGGGCGTATTGTGGAACGACCACAATCTGCGTCTGATTTCTTCCAGCCGCAACGGTGCAGCGCAGGCCGCTGAAGAGGTCGCATCATGAGCCGCTCCGCCGCCCTGCCTTCCGATTCAGCCAATGCCGCCACGGCAGCCTCGGCCGCCGCCAGCGCCCGCGCTGCGCGCAGCCTGCCCTGGTTCATGTCGGCGCCGGCGATTCTGCTGTGCGGCGTGATGCTGCTGGTGCCGCTGCTGCTGACGGTGATTCTGTCCTTCAACGTCTTTGACGCCGACACCGGTCCCAAGGCCGGCACTTTCACGCTGGAGCATTACCGTGCGGTGCTGGGCGATCCGTATTACTACGCGGTCTTCTGGCGCACCTTCTGGATCTCGGGCCTGGTGACTTTGATCTGCATCGTGGTCGGTGCGCCCGAGGCCTATGTGCTCAATCGCATGAAGAAGCCGTGGCGCTCCATCATGCTGCTGGTGGTGCTGGCGCCGCTGATGATTTCGGTGGTGGTGCGCGCCTTCGGCTGGAGCATGCTGCTGGGGCCGGAAGGTCTGATCAACGGCGCGCTGGCGATGTTCGGCATCGGTCCGTTCAAGATGCTGTACACCGAAATCGCGGTGGTGGTGGCGCTGGTGCACGTGATGCTGCCGTTCATGGTGATCCCGGTCTGGACCTCGCTGCAAAAGATCGATGCCGGCGTGGTCAACGCCGCGCTGTCGCTCAGCGCTTCGCCGACCACTGCCTTGCGCCGCATCGTGCTGCCGCAGATCATGCCCGGCATTCTGTCGGGCAGCCTGATCGTGTTCGGCCTGTCGGCCAGCTCGTTTGCCATCCCCGGCCTGCTCGGCGGCCGCCGTCTGAAAATGATGGCCACGCTGATCTATGACGAATACCTGCACGAACTCAACTGGCCGCTCGGCGCCGCCATCGCCCTGCTCTTGCTGCTGGCGAATCTGGTGGTGATGCTGGGCTGGAACCGCATGATCGAACGTCGTTACAAGAAAGCGCTGGGCTGAGCCATGAACAAGAACGGACCTTTCGCCCTGTTGTTCAATGCGCTGGTGATCAGCTTCATGCTGGCGCCGATTCTGGTGGTCTGCGTGATCGCCTTCACCCCGGAAAACACGCTCACGATTCATGGCCCGCAACTCTCGCTGCGCTGGTTCAAGGCCGTGTTCGAGTATCCCGATTTCGTCAGCTCGTTCTGGAACAGCCTGTGGCTGGGCCTGTCCGCCGCCACCATTTCCACCGCGATTGCAGTGCCGGCCGGCATGGCGCTGATCCGCTATCCGAATCGCTGGTCGGGCCTGTTGCAGGGCTTGTTCCTGTCGCCGCTGATCATCCCGCATCTGGTGCTGGGCGTGGCGCTGCTGCGCCTGTTCACGCTGGTCGGCGGCGCCGGCAGTTTCGGCTGGCTGATTCTGGCGCACGCGCTGATCGTCACTCCCTACACTATGCGCCTGGTGATGTCGGCGCTGATCGGTTTCGACCGCAGCGCAGAGCAGGCGGCGCAGTCGCTGGGCGCCAGCAAGACCACGGTGTTCCTGCGCATCACCTTGCCGATGATCTTGCCCGGCATTACCGGCGGCTGGCTGCTGGCCTTCATCAATAGCTTCGATGAAGTGACGATGTCGATCTTCGTGACCTCGCCGTCGACCGTGACGCTGCCGGTGCGCATGTATATGTACGCCACTGAATCCATCGATCCGATGATGGCGGCGGTGTCGGCGCTGATGGTGGCGATCACCGCCGGCGCCATGATCATTCTGGATCGCGTCTACGGTCTGGATCGCGTACTGGTGGGGCGCTCATGAATGCGCCGGACAAGTCTTCCTCACGCCCGCAATTCTTCCGCGTGGCCGAAGCCGGGCGGGCGCCGGTGAGCTTCATGCTGGACGGTGAGCCGGCCACCGCGCTCGAGGGTGACACCGTGCTCACGGCGATTCTGCTGCACACCGCACGCGTGCGCCGCAATGAATTCAGCGGCCAGCCGCGCGCCGGTTTCTGCATGATGGGCGCCTGCCAGGATTGCTGGGTGCGCACCGCCGTCGGCGAACGTCTGCGCGCCTGCTCGACCTTCATCCGCGCCGGCATGCAGCTGGAAACCGATGTGATCGCGCGGATGCAGGCGGAGGCCGCGCATGACTGATCACAAACGACCGCCGGTGATCGTCGGCGCCGGGCCGGCCGGCATACGCGCCGCGCAGACGCTGGTGCAGCATGGTCTGCGGCCCATCGTGCTGGATGAAGCGCCGCGCGCCGGCGGCCAGATTTACCGCCAGCCGCCGGCCGGTTTTCAGCGCAGCAAACAGAGCTTGTATGGATTTGAAGCAAGCCGCGCCCATGCCTTGCATCAGACCTTCGCCGATCTGCAGAAGCAGCTCGACTATCGTCCGCAGACGCTGGTGTGGAACGCGCAGCCGGGCCTGATCGACATCCTCGACGGCAATACCCTGAGCGCCGACAGCGTGGAATGGCAAGACATCATCGTCGCCACCGGCGCCACCGATCGCGTGTTGCCGTTTCCCGGCTGGACCACGCCCGGCGTCTACACCCTGGGCGGAGCGCAGGTGGCCTTGAAATTTCAGGGCTGCGCCATCGGCCGCCGCGTGGTGCTGGCCGGCACCGGGCCGCTGCTGTATCTGGTGGCCTATCAATACGCCAGGGCCGGCGCGCAAGTCATGGCGGTGCTCGACAGCAGTAGTCTGATGGATCGCATCGCCGCCTTGCCTGTGATGCTGCGCATGCCGTCGGTATTGCTTAAGGGGATGTATTACCTGGGCTGGCTGCTGGCGCATGGCATTCCCCTGCACAGCCATGCGCGGCTGTTGCGGGTGGAGGGCGGCGAACAAGTTGATGCCGTGATCTGGCGTCGTGAAAACATGGCGGCGCCGGACGCCAATCCCGCGCCCGAGTATCGCCTTGCATGCGACGCCCTGGGTTTCGGCTACACGCTGCGCTCTGAAACGCAGCTGGCCGATCTGCTCGGTTGCCGCTTTGCCTTCGATCCGCTGCAGCGCGCGCATCTGCCCGAGCGCGATGCGGCCGGACGCAGCAGCGTGGCCGGCGTGTATCTTGCAGGCGACGGCGCCGGCATCATGGGCGCAGATGCGGCGGAACTGGCCGGTGAACGTGCGGCGCTGGCCTTGCTGAAAGATCGCGGGGTAAAGATTGCGCCGGCGCGCGAGCAGATGCTGGAACAAAAGCTGGCCGGCATCGCGGCCTTTCGCAAAGGGCTGGAGCGCGCGTTTCCGTTTCCTCAGCGCTGGGCCGAGACCACCGACGACAGCGTCATCATTTGCCGTTGCGAACAGATCAGCGCCGGCGACTTGCGGCAAGCGGCGCGCACTTGCGGCGCGCAGGAAATGAATCGCCTGAAGGCGCTCACGCGCATCGGCATGGGGCGTTGCCAGGGCCGCATGTGCGGCGCCGCCGCCACCGAAATTCTGGCGCAGGCAGCCGGCGTGCCGCTGGCGCAGGTCGGGCGCTTGCGCGGCCAGGCGCCGCTCAAGCCGGTGCCGATCGGCATGCATATTGCTGTGGCTGCCAAGGCGGCCATCTCGCCGAATGTCATTGCGATGCAGCCGGTGATGTCGGAAGAGTTGGGAGAGGAATCATGAAGCAGCTCTCCACCGAAGTCGTTATCGTCGGCGGCGGCATTGTCGGCAGTTCGGCAGCGCTGGCCCTGGCCAAGGCCGGGCGCAAGGTGATTCTGCTGGAGCGCGACCTCTGCGGCTCGCGCTCCAGCGGCATCAACTACGGCGGTGTGCGGCGTCAGGGGCGTTCGCTCTCGCAACTGCCCTTGTCGCAGCGCGCGCATCGCATCTGGGCCGGCTTGCAGGAGCTGATCGGTATCGATGGCGAATATGTGCGCAGCGGCCATTTCAAACTGGCGCGCAGCGCGGCCGACATGCAGGCGCTGGAACACTACGCCGAGATCAGCCGCCCTTTCGGCCTCGGTATCGAACTGATCAGCGGCGAACGGCTGCGCGAGATGTGTCCATGGCTGGGCGGTGCGGCGGTCGGCGGTTCGCTGTGCCCGGACGACGGCCAGGCCAATCCGCGTCTGGTATCGCCGGCCTTTGCGCGTGCGGCGCAGCGTGCCGGTGCCGAAATCATCGAGCGCTGCGAGGTGCTGGATGCGCTGCACGACGGCGCAGCCTTTCGCTTGCAGGCGCGCCAGGGGGACGAAACCTTGCAAGTGCGCGCCGAGGTGCTGATCAATTGCGCCGGCGCCTGGGCCGGCAAGCTGGCTGAAGCATTCGGCGAAGCCGTGCCGATGTTCAGCGGCCATCCCAACATGGCGGTGACCGAGCCGATCCGGCATTTTCTGCCCTGGAGTCTGGGCGTCGAAGGCGGCTCCATCTATTGCCGCCAGGTGGCGCGCGGTAACGTAGTGCTGGGCGGCGGTCGCGGCTACGCGCAGGATGATTCGCGCGCGCGAGCGTCGCATGATGCGATTCTGGCCTTGTTGCCGCAGGCGGTGGAATTATTGCCGGCGCTGCGTAACGTCCACATCATCCGCACCTGGAGCGGAGTCGAAGGCTATCTGCCGGATCGCCAGCCGGTGCTGGGCGCCAGCCGCAAGCAGGCCGGCCTGTTTCACGGTTTCGGTTTCTGCGGCGCCGGTTTTCAGATCGGTCCGGCGGCCGGCGAAGTGTTGTCCGAACTGATTTGCCAGGGGCATAGCGATATTCCGCTGGATGCATTTGCAATCGATCGATTTTCACCTGTGGCTCTTCCTGTGGCATCGTCCACGCCTGTTGCTGATTTCACTTCCGTCCCTGAAAGGAAAATTCAATGATGTCGCCTTCACGCCCGCCAGCATTTGCCCGACCCTCGTTCCGCCAGCCTTCGCGTCTGCTGGCCTGTACCGCTGCGCTTGCCGTATTGACGACCGCCAGCTTCGCCGCGCATGCCCAGACCAAGACGCTGTACATCGGCATGAACGGCGGCAACATGGAAAAGACCTACACCCAGTTCGTGTTCGGCCCTTTCGAGCAGAAGAACAACGTCAAGGTGGTGGTGGTGCCGGGCGGCTCGTCCGACATTCTGGCCAAGGCCCAGGCCGCTAAGGACAAGCCGCAGATGCACGTGATGTTTCTCGATGACGGCGTGATGTATCGCGCCATCGGCATGGGCCTGTGCGAAAAGCAGAAGCCGAATCCGGGCCTGGCCGGCCTGCTGCCGGTGGCGCACATCAAGGACGACATGGCGACCGGCGTCACCATCAGCATGACGGGCCTGGCTTACAACACCAAGGTCTATGCCGACAAGGGCTGGGCGCCGCCGACCTCGTGGCTGGACATGGCCGACCCCAAACTCAAGGGCAAGCTGGTGTTCCAGTCGCTGTCGTCCTCGACCTTCGGCCTGCATGCCTTCCTCGCCTTCAACAAGCTCAAGGGCGGCACCGACAGCAACGTCGAGCCGGGTTTCAGCGCCTGGCCCAAGACCATCGGTCCCAACGTGGTGGAATACATCGCCAGCTCGGCCAAGATTTCTGAAATGGCGCAGACCGGCGAAGCCGCCTTGTTTCCCTACACGCCGACCCAGGTCACGATTCTGAAAAGCAAGGGTATCCCGGTCGAATACGTGCAACCGAAAGAAGGCGCGGTGGTGCTGATGGTGGCGCAATGCGTGATCGCCAACAACAGCGAGCCGCAACTGGCGCAAGAACTGGCCGCCTATCTGCTGAGCCCGGAAGCGCAAGGCAAGGCGCTGGAAAACGGCAGCTTCAACCCGACCAACACCAAGGTGCAGGTCACCGGCCCGGCCGCTGCCGAGCAAAAGCGCATGAATGAATTCCTGAAGAATTCGCGTGCCGTGGACTGGGATGAAATCAACAAGAATCGCGCGGTATGGAATACGCGCTGGAACCGCACTATCGAGCGTTGATTTATACCTAGTGGCTTGTTCCGGGCTTGAGCGCTGCCTTTTGGCGGCGCTTTTTTTTCGCCCTTTTTTAACTGCCATTTTGGGAGGGAGTAAAAGATGCCGGAAGGAAAACATCATCGACCGATGAATTTATTGACGGACGGAATCATTCTTTTGTTTGCTGAAAAAAATTTGGCCCAAGACTGATTTTCTTCATTTCATATTGCCTGCGGGTCTGATAATTTTCAGCATATTGCGATGCAAAAAATATCAGGCTGCCGCTGTAAGCAGGCAGACCTGAGACACGGCGTCGCAATCCGGGATGCAGGGAATAGGGAATGGGGGTGGGGCATGGGGGTAGCTGACGCAAGTTTCGAGGAACTGCTTGGCTTGATCTACGAGTCGGTCCATGACACCAGGCTATTGGTGCCGGTCATGCAAAAAATATGCACCGGGATCGGTGCGGCGGCGGGGCATTACGTGCGCATGGATCTGGACTGCGGGGCGGTTTCATCCTCCCTCATTACGCATGAGTCTTATGCTGGGGGCGAGGCGGAATATGCCGCCTACTATTCGCGTATCGATCCGAGGCTGGCCTGGTTGAATGCGGGTGAGGCCGGCGAGTGGCGTCTGGATCAGACCCGGTTCGATGAAACATTCATCCGGGACAGCGAGTTCTACAATGATTTTCTCGGACGTAATGGCGTTCGCCACATTGCCGCCTGTCATCTGGGCGGGGGCGGCAAAGAGCGGGAAGTCCTGGGTTTTCTGAGGCACGCGGATGCGCCGTTTTATCAGGAGGAGCACGTGCAATTCCTGCAGCGCCTGTCGCCGCATCTGAACCGGGCCGCTGCATTGCGCGGCAAGTTGCAGCAGCAAAATCTGCTGCTGCAGCAGGAGCGGGTGCTGGTGGAAAATCTGGCCGCAAACGTCGGTATCGTTTATTTGTCGGCGGCCGGCAAGCTGGTTTCGATGAATGCGGCGGCTTCGGCATTGCTGTCGGCCGGCGATGGCATCGGTATTCTTCGCGATAGTCTGGTGGCGCGTGAGCCCGACGACCGCGACAATCTTGCGCGTCTGCTGCAGGGCGCGCTTTCCGCTTCGGCGCCTCGCGCTTCATGGATGAGACTGCGGCGAACATCGGGCGTCCTGACTGTGTCAGCGATTCCCTTCGGCACGCGCGACAGTCTGGACGCGACGGAGAACTCCGCCGCCGCCGCAATTCTGATGGAACATAGTATTACCCCGAAATTGCCGCCGACCAATATGTTGCAGGCCACGTTCAAGCTGACGCAGGCCGAAGCGAAGCTGGCGGTGGCATTGTTGCAGGAGGAAACGCTGCAGAGCTATTCCGAAAAACAGGGGATCAGCCGCAACACCGCTCGCACGCATCTGGCCAGTCTGTTTGCCAAGACCGGCGTCAGGCGGCAACCCGACCTGATGCGCTTGTTGCTGGCAACTCAGCCGGGGCCGTTGGTACCGGTCTCTTCCGACTTCATTGCCTGATGAACTGCTTGCCTGGCAGGTAGTGCATAAATCCACGCAAGGCATACAAGGCACGCAAACACAAATCGCGTAAGCAGTGTGCTGCCCGCCATTCGCTCTTGGTTTCGGTTCGCACCGTGAGCCATCGACCTCCTCCTGCCGACACATTTCACGCGCAGCGGCATTGATGCGCACTGCCTTGTTGCATGCCGTGCAGCCGGCATGCATTTTATTTTCGAATGATTGAGGCTTCTCATCCAAACGGATGAGGCTTTCCTTTTTTTTTCTGCCTATGATTCTTCTTATAAAAAACACAAAGCATCACAAAAAGAATCCGGGGAAAAATGCTTTCATTCGCTGCCTGCCATGCCAGCCCGCGTGCTGCGCCCATCGTGCTCATTGCACTCGTTGCGCCCATGCGGCGCGTCCTGATTGCCATGCGGACATTCCGCTTTGCGCAGGCCTTGCTGCGTCGCTGCGCCAGCGGCCAGGCGCCGTGATCGGCAGCCCCTAAATATCTCATCGCATGGCCGCTCTCAGGCCACTTGCTTTTGCGCACGCCGGCGTGAGTTGCTGATGGCGCCTCGGCTGTGTCGCTACGCACGTTTTTCCGTTCAGCACTTATGGATCGAGGCGCTCTCCCATGATCTCAATCGACAGATCTTCATACCCGGCTGACAAGCTGCAAACCACGGCCGCGCCCGCAACAAAAGCCCACATAGGCGAGATCGACGGACTGCGCGCCGTCGCAGTGATGGCCGTGTTGCTGTATCACGTCGGCTTCACATCAATCTCGGGCGGCTTTGTCGGTGTTGATGTGTTCTTCGTGATTTCGGGCTATCTGATTACCGGCATCTTGCTTGCCGCAAAAGACAGCGGGCGGCAGTCGCTGGCACGTTTCTATGCGCGGCGGATTCTGCGTATCGCGCCGGCGCTCTATGCCATGCTGATCGTGACGGCTCTGGTTTTTTTCATGCTGCTGCCGCCCGGATTGTCCGGCAGTCTGCTGAATTCTCTTTCTGCCGCGGCGTTTTCGTATTCCAATTTCTGGTTCTATACGACGACCGATTACTTCGCCAACGATTCGACCAACCCGGTTTTGCACACCTGGTCACTGGCGGTCGAGGAACAGTTCTATCTGGTCTTCCCGCTCTTGCTGCTGGCCATCGGCAAGAGCAATCGCCGGCGCCTGATTTTGATCCTGCTGCTGCTGTTTTTCGTGTCTTTCGTTGCCGCGGCCATCGTGACGCCGGTCAGTCAATACAAGGCGTTCTATTTTCCGTGGCTGCGCTCCTGGGAGCTGCTTGCCGGATCCTTGCTGGCTGCGATGCATTCAACTTATTTGTCCGAGCGCATCTGGAGTTTGCTGTCGAACGTTGGTCTGGCGGTGATTGTGGCTGCATGTTTTCTCTACAACGAGAAGATGGTGTTCCCCGGTATGTCGGCGTTGCTGCCGGTGATGGGGGCGGCCGGCATTCTGGCGGGCGTGGGCAGCAACAGCATTGCCAACTGGATATTGCGATTGTCGCCCATGCGTTGGATAGGCAAGATTTCCTATTCGCTGTATCTGGTGCATTGGCCCCTGACGTGTCTGGCGGGATTGACGGTGTCGCTGTATCCGCGGCCGGTCAAATGGTTGTTGCTGATGCTGAGCTTGTTGCTCGCATGGTTGAGCTGGCGTTTCGTGGAAAAGCCGTTTCGCGCAATGGCCGAGCGATTTCCGGCACACAAAATCATGCTGGCGTTCGGCGTCGCTTGCGTCGGTCTGTTTCCCTATTTCATGGGCCTTCAGTTGGGCAGTCTGGCGCTGTGGCAGAGTTCGCCGGATGCGCTGAAATACGCTGCGGCGATGGAAGCCGACGTGAGCTTGTTCAACACCGGAAAGTGCTTCCTTACACAGAAATATCCGGATATGAGCTTCTTCGATTCAGGCGCATGTCTGGGGCAGGCGCCCGGCGTCAAATCGGCGCTGGTCATCGGTGATAGTCATGCCGCGAACATTGTTCCGGCGCTCTCGGCTCAGCATCCTTCGGTGAAGATATTGCAGGCGACGGCGGTGGGTTGCAAGCCGACGCTGGACACCGGCGGCCCGCTTTATTGCCGCAGCTTGATCGAGCACGTGCTGCGGAAGTGGCTGCCTGATTCCGGCGCAGGCGTCGACACCGTGGTGATTGCGGCGCGATGGGAGAAGGGCGATGTAGATAATTTACGGCGTACCGTCTTGCTGCTGAGTCAGATGGGAAAGCGCGTCATCGTGTATGGTCCTTCTCCTGAGTATTTCGTCGCGGTGCCGCAGTTGCTGGTGTATCAGAAGGTGCTCAATATCGAGTTGTCGCATCTGGTGTTCAGAGGTGAGCGAGTGCAACTGCATGACGAATTCAAGTCGATCTTTTCCAAGGGCGCGACCTATTTTTCTTCATTCGACAATCTGTGCAACGCGCGGATCTGCAAACTGGAAAGCGAGGACGCACCGAATTTTTCGGATCGGGATCATTTCACTCGAACGGGTGCAATGTTGGCCGTCAAAGGTTTCCCGCTGCCTTGATCGTCGCAGGCGGCGCGCGCTGAAATGAGTGGGGCAGAAGAAGCAGAGCGGCAGCGAGGGCGGGGGAGACAAAAACGAGGTGGACGAGAAAATCTGTCCGGCCCCAAAAAGAAAAAACCGGATCGACTGATCCGGTTTTTTGCTTGGTGCGACAGTTTGTGTACGACAGTTTTATCCGCCGCATGTTGTCATGTGTTGTATCTATTTTGATTCACCCGAGAATCGAGTCTGGCTCAGAAATTCTCTGGTCGGGGTGAGAGGATTCGAACCTCCGGCCTCTACGTCCCGAACGTAGCGCTCTACCAGGCTAAGCTACACCCCGCTAGATTCAAACACTGGCCGGGTAGTCGAAACATCAACGATTCGGTGCTGGTGAATCAGTGATTTCGGTCTACCGCGAACACCGATAATTCTAGCAAGGATTTTTTGTACTGACTATCCGGCAGCCCGGCGATTGCGTCGGACGCGCGGCGTGCTGCGATCTCGGCCTGCTCTCTTGTATACGCCAGTGCGCCGGAGTTGGTGATCGCAGCAAGGATCTGGTCGAAGTGCTGCTCATCGCCGTTTTCGATACAACTGCGCACCAGTTCGCGTTCGGCCGGCGTGCCGTTTTGCATGAGGTAAATCAGCGGCAGCGTGGGCTTGCCTTCGCGCAGGTCGTCGCCGACGTTCTTGCCGATCTCGGCGCTGTTGCCGGAGTAGTCCAGCACGTCGTCGATCAGCTGGAAGGCGGTGCCGATCGAGCGGCCGTATTCGCCGGCGGCTTCGATGCCCGCTTCATCGGCGCCGGCGATCAGCGCGCCGATCTGGCTGGCGGCTTCGAACAGCTTGGCGGTCTTGGAGCGTATCACCTGCAGATAATCGGATTCGTCGACATCCGGGTTGTGCATGTTCAGCAATTGCAGCACTTCGCCTTCGGCGATGACGTTGGTGGCATCGGCCACGATTTCCATCACGCGGGCATTGCCGACGCCGACCATCATCTGGAAGGCGCGCGAATACAGGAAGTCGCCGACCAGCACCGAGGCGGCGTTGCCGAACAGCGCATTGGCGGTCTGCTTGCCGCGGCGCAGCGAGGACTCATCGACCACGTCGTCGTGCAGCAGGGTGGCGGTATGGATGAACTCGATCACGGCAGCGAGCGAGTGATGCTGTTCGCCGCGATAGCCGAAGGCATTGGCAATCAGCAGCACCAGCACCGGGCGCAGACGCTTGCCGCCGGCGCTGATGATGTATTCGGCAACCTGATTGACCAGCGGCACTTCGGAGTAAAGTTGCCGCCGGATAACAGCGTTGACCGCTTCCATGTCGGTAGCGATCGGTTGCATGATGGTGTTTTGCGAGGCGGTATGAACGGCAGCAGACAAGACGAAACCTGTGAAAGAAGGTGATTGCGGTTAGATACGGGATTATACGATGACAAGGCCGACTCAGCCTAAAGGGCCTTTTCCACAGGGTAAAGCCGGGTAAAAGATTGTCTGTCGGGAAACTGTGTTGCAGTGCGGTCGCGAAACCGCACGGCGCTTTTGACCGAGGTGCTAAGTCTATGTATAATTGGAGGTTTTCCCGAATTGTCTAGCAGTTTCGGCTTTCAGGAAGAAAATCGTTCATTAATTATTCGATGAGGTTTCACATGTACGCGGTCATAAAAACCGGCGGCAAACAATATAAAGTTGCTGCTGGTGAAAAACTTAAAGTAGAACAGATACCTGCAGACATTGGCTCCGAAATCACGCTGGATCAAGTGCTCGCAGTGGGCGCTGGCGAAACCGTTAAATTCGGTGCGCCATTGGTCGAGGGTGCAACGGTGCTGGCTACTGTAGTAGCGCAAGGTCGTCATGACAAGGTCAAGATCTTCAAAATGCGTCGTCGTAAGCATTATCAGAAGCGTCAAGGCCATCGTCAGAACTACACCGAACTGCAAATCGTCTCGATCAACGCTTAATACTGCGTAGATTACACTTAGATCAAGGAGTCCTTAAATGGCACACAAAAAAGGCGGCGGCACTACGCGCAACGGCCGTGATTCAGAGTCGAAGCGACTCGGCGTCAAGGTTTACGGCGGTCAGGCAATCAATGCCGGCGGCATCATCGTTCGTCAACGCGGCACACGCGTTCACCCAGGTGAAAACGTCGGTCTGGGCAAGGATCACACCTTGTTCGCACTGGTCGACGGCAAGGTCAAGTTCGTTGTCAAGGGCTTGCAGCAACGTCAATACGTGACAGTCGTTACGGCTTAAGCGTCTTCAGCTATCCCGGCGGTTCATTCCGCTGGATTGCGCGAAATAAAAGGCTCTGCCGCTGGTAGAGCCTTTTAGTTTTTAAAGCGGCAAAAAACATGAAATTTATAGACGAAGCAAAAATCGAGGTCGTTGCTGGCGATGGCGGCAACGGTGTTGCTAGTTTTTGCCGCGAAAAATTCCGCCCGTTCGGTGGACCGGACGGCGGCGACGGCGGTAAGGGCGGCAGCATCTGGGCTGTAGCCGACCGTAACGTCAATACGCTGATCGATTATCGCTATGCCAAGCTGCACCGTGGTCGCCATGGCGAAAACGGTCGCGGCTCGGATTGCTACGGCAAGGGCGCGGATGACATTTTCCTGCGCATGCCGGTCGGCACCCTGATTGTCGACGCCAATACCGGCGAGCATCTGGCCGACCTCACGCACCACGAAGAAACCGTCTTGCTGGCCAAAGGCGGCGAAGGCGGCTGGGGCAATATCCACTTCAAGACATCGACCAACCGTGCGCCGCGTCAGAAGACCGAGGGCAAGGAAGGCGAACGCCGTGAATTGCGCCTGGAGCTCAAGGTGCTGGCTGATGTAGGCTTGCTGGGCATGCCGAATGCCGGCAAGTCGACTTTCATCACCGCGGTATCCAACGCCCGTCCGAAGATCGCCGACTATCCGTTTACGACGCTGCATCCTAATCTGGGCGTGGTGCGCGTGAGTCACGAAAAGAGTTTCGTGATCGCCGACATTCCGGGTCTGATCGAAGGCGCCGCTGACGGCGCCGGCTTGGGCGTGCAGTTCCTGCGCCATTTGCAACGCACCGGTCTGTTGTTGCACATCGTCGATCTGGCGCCGTTTGAAAACACCGTTGATCCGGTCAAGGAAGCCAAGGCCATCGTCAAGGAACTGAAAAAGTACGATCAGTCCTTGTTCGACAAGCCGCGCTGGCTGGTGCTCAACAAGCTGGACGTGGTGCCGGAGGCGGATCGCGTCAAGCGCGTGAAGGACTTCGTCAAACGCTTCGGCTGGAAGGGTCCGGTGTTCGAGATTTCCGCATTGAACCGCGACGGCTGCGAAGATCTGATCACTGAAATCTACAGCTATCTGGAAACCAAGCGCGATCAGGAGCACCGCGCCGAAGAAACCCAGATGACCGAAGAGGCGCGCAATATTTCCTCTATCGATCCGGACGATCCTCGCTTCAAAGTGCTCGACTGATTGAGTTCTGAAGCTTAGCGCCGGCGTTGCGATATTCAGATCGCACGCCGGTCCGGCTTCAAGCGCCATGGCGGCTTCGATGTGAAGCCGATGTGAATCAAGTCGAAGCAGTCGCTCTGCGCATTCACCGAAATTCAGTGTCATTCAGCATCATCGCCTCAGCGCATCCCAGCCGTTCCGGCTATCATCCTGCTTTCACATTCGCCGTGTTTCCTCAGATAAGAATATGCATTCGGTCATTCAAAGCGCCAAACGGCTGATCATCAAAGTAGGCTCCTCGCTGGTCACCAACGACGGCAAGGGTCTCGACAGCGCTGCCATCGCCCGCTGGGCGGAGCAGATTGCGCAATTGCGTCAGATGGGCAAGGAAGTGGTGCTGGTCAGTTCCGGCGCCGTGGCGGAAGGCATGCAGCGCCTCGGCTTCGACAAGCGTCCGACCGGCATTCACCATCTGCAGGCCTGCGCCGCAGTGGGTCAGATGGGCCTGGCGCAAATCTATGAAAGCAGTTTTCGCGCGCATGAGTTGCACAGCGCGCAGGTCTTGCTGACGCACGCCGACCTCGCAGATCGCGAGCGTTATCTGAATGCGCGTTCGACCTTGTTCACGCTGCTGCAACTGGGCGTGATCCCCGTCATCAATGAAAACGACACGGTCGTCACCGATGAAATCAAGTTCGGCGACAACGACACGCTGGGCGCGCTGGTCGCCAATCTGATCGAGGCCGATGCGCTGATCATTCTGACCGATCAGCCAGGCCTGTTTACCGCCGATCCGCGCAAGGATCCGAGCGCGACTTTGATCACCGACGCCAAGGCTGGTGATCCGGCGCTGGAACTGATCGCCGGCGGCACCGGCACCGGCATTGGTCGCGGCGGTATGCTGACCAAGATTCTGGCGGCCAAGCGTGCAGCCACTTCCGGCGCGCACACCGTGATTGCCTGGGGGCGTGAAGACAAGGTGTTGACGCGTCTGGCCGAGGGCGAAACCATCGGCACCCAATTGAATGCGCAGACCGCGCAACTGACCGCGCGCAAGCAGTGGATGGCCGATCATTTGCAGACCGCCGGGCGCGTGGTGCTGGACGCCGGCGCGGTGCAGAAGCTGAGTCTGGAAGGCAAGTCGCTGTTGCCGATCGGCGTGGTCGAAGTGTCTGGTGAGTTCGGTCGCGGCGATGTAATCACTTGCACCGATGAATCGGGCAAGGCGATTGCGCGCGGCATGAGCAACTATGCCAGCTCTGATGCGCGCCGCATCATCCGTCATTCATCGTCGGAGATTGAGGCGATTCTTGGTTTCGTCGAAGAGCCTGAACTGATTCATCGCGACAATCTGGTCTTGCTGTGAGCTGACTCAGATTCGCAGGTATTAAAAAAGCGCGGCATGCCGCGCTTTTTTGTTGCCCGTTTCTTGCTCAAGGCCGAAGGATGGGCTTGAATGGTCTTGCTTAACGACGCACCGGATCGATCGCTTGCTGCTTGCGCAGACGGTCCACGATCGAGGTCACGTTACCGTTGTCGGCCACGATGCGGCCTTCGCAGAAGTAATCCTTGAACAGTGCGCCATCGATGCGATTGGCGCCGACGTCGCGCAACTGTTGCCACTTGTCGCGACGTGAGCGTGCCCATTTGCCATCAGGGTGGCCGAAGGCGTAGCTCTTCTTTTCGAAGGTTTCGCAGCGCATGCCTTCATACGAAACATTCACGGCGCCGCCATTGGTCTTGGTCACCACGGTGTAGCGCACCACCTTGTCGGTGCCGATGGAGACCGATTTCAGATCGACATAGGCCTTCATGGTGGCGTTCGGGCTCAGATAAAACTCGGCCAGATTGGCTTCTTGCGGAGCGGCCGGCAATTGCACCGCGATTTCCTGCCAGGGCTTTTCTTCGTCGTCGAAATCTTCGTCGAAGTTGTTATTGCCGAGTTGCTGCGCAATACTGACGGCGCTCGCCGCCAGTAGCATGCAGGCCAAAGCTGCACGGCGCAGAGCGCGCGCGTTGAGATTGAATCGGGCGAATGCGCTGGAACGGGTCTGGCCTTGATTCTTCAATGGAGATGGCATGAGCTTCACTTGTTATGGGGCGTGGTCGCGACAGGGCTAAGCTGCGCCGGCGCGGCATTCGGAACATCGGCCTGATGAGCTTGCGGCACTGTCGCAGCCGGCCCGGCAATCGCGTCGCCACGCCGCTGGCCATGCGCAGGCCGCGCCAGAAAGCGCGACAATTCCTGCAGGGCTTGTTGATAGACTTCGCGCTTGAACTCGATCACGACGTCCAGCGGCACCCAGTAATCGTGCCAACGCCATGCATCGAATTCCGGATGCGAAGTCAGTCGCAGATTGACGTCGCAGTCGCGCCCGACCATGCGCAGCAGAAACCAGATTTGTTTCTGGCCGCGATAATGGCCGCGAACTTCGCGTTTGATGAAATGATCCGGGACTTCGTAGCGCAACCAGTCGCGCGTACGTCCGATGATCTTGACATGTTCGGCCTTCAGGCCGATTTCTTCTTCCAGCTCACGGAACATGGCTTGTTCAGGTGTTTCGCCGTGTTTGATTCCGCCCTGCGGAAACTGCCACGAATGCTCGCGCACCCGTTTGCCCCACCATACCTCGTTGTGGGCATTGAGCAGAATGATGCCGACGTTCGGGCGGAAGCCTTCTCGATCCAGCATGGTGTACCTCAAAACTTTCTGCGGCGGACGTTCCTCTCAGGCGTGCTCGGGCAGTTTGCCGCGCGATTGGCATGAAGCGCGCGAGCGGCAGTGGCCTGCGTCAGGAGCAATCACATCTGTTGTTAGCGGATGTCATTGAAGCAAGGAGCAATTGTGCAAAGAGTGGGTGCATCAGCCAGCTAATCCTTTAAAATTACAACGATTATAACCCTCCTCTTTTAAAAAGAACCGATCGTCATGCGCGCCTCCCGTTTTTTTATTTCCACCCTGAAAGAAGCTCCGTCCGATGCCGAAATCGTCAGCCATAAACTGATGATGCGGGCCGGCATGATCAAGCGTCTGGGTTCCGGTATCTACACTTACATGCCGATGGGATTGCGCGTTATTCGCAAAGTCGAAGCCATCGTGCGTGAAGAAATGAATCGCTCCGGCGCTGTCGAATTGCTGATGCCGGTGGTGCAGCCGGCTGAGCTGTGGCAGGAAACCGGCCGCTGGGACAAGATGGGCGCCGAGCTGATGCGCGTGAAGGATCGCCATGGCCGCGACTTCGCGATCCAGCCGACTTCGGAAGAGGTGGTGACCGATGTGGCGCGCACCGAACTGCGCAGCTACAAGCAATTGCCGGTTAACTTCTATCACATCCAGACCAAGTTCCGTGACGAGCGCCGTCCGCGTTTCGGCCTGATGCGCGGCCGCGAATTCACCATGAAGGATGCTTACTCTTTCGACCGCGACCTGGATGGGCTGAAGAAGTCCTACCAGATCATGTATGACGCCTACGTGCGCATTTTCACCCGCTTCGGTCTGCAGTTTCGCGCAGTGGCTGCCGACAACGGTGCCATCGGCGGTTCCGGTTCGCATGAGTTCCACGTGATCGCCGCCACCGGCGAAGACGCGCTGGTGTACTGCCCGACTTCCGATTACGCCGCCAACATGGAAGCCGCCGAAGCAATTGCCGTCGACACCAGCCGCGCAGCCGCCAAGGAAGCGCTGCAAAAGACCGCGACGCCGGGCAAGGCCAAGTGCGAAGCCGTGGCCGAGTTGCTGCAGTTGCCGCTGCAACGCACCGTCAAGTCCATTGTGCTGGCCGTGGACAATGAAGAGGACGCGTCCAAGAAACAGATCTGGTTGCTGCTGCTGCGCGGCGATCACGAGCTGAATGAAGTCAAGGCCGGCAAGATCGCCGGACTCGGCGGATACCGTTTTGCCAACGAAGCCGAGATCGTCGAAAGCTTCGGCACGCCGCCGGGCTACCTCGGTCCCATCGGCACCAAGAAGCCGGTCAAGGTAGTGGCCGATCGTACCGTCGCCAACATGAGCGATTTCGTCTGCGGCGCCAATGAAGCCGACTTCCATTACACCGGCGTCAACTGGGGCCGTGATTTGCCTGAACCTGAAGTCGCCGATATCCGTAATGTGGTCGAAGGCGATGCTTCGCCGGACGGCAAGGGCGTGCTGGCGATTCAGCGCGGCATCGAAGTCGGTCACGTGTTCCAGCTCGGCACCGCGTATTCTGAAGCGATGAAGGCGACTTACCTGGACGAAAACGGCAAGCCGCAGGCATTGATGATGGGCTGCTACGGTATCGGCGTGACGCGCATTCTGGGCGCCGCCATCGAGCAGAATTTCGACGACAAGGGCATCATCTGGCCGGCCTCGCTGGCGCCGTTCGCCGTGGTGCTGTGCCCGATGGGTTACGACCGCAGCGAAGCGGTCAAGGCCGAAATCGACAAGCTCTACGCTGAACTGCAAAACGCCGGCGTCGACGTGATTCTGGATGATCGCGGAGAGCGTCCGGGCGCGATGTTTGCGGACTGGGAACTGATCGGCGTGCCGCATCGCATCGTCATCGGCGACCGTGGTCTGAAGGATGGCCAGATCGAATATCAGGGTCGCCGCGACACCGCTGCAACCGCGGTGCCGCTGCAAGAAGCGCTGAGCTTCATTCAGTCCAAGCTGAAGGACTAAGCGTCGACGGTGAAACTCCGTTCGGCTCCATCTGCAAGACGGAGTCGTATTGACGCCGCGATCTTGAAATAGGTAACAGGCAATAACCAAGACCAAGGGCCTGCATGTTTGCATCATGCGGGCCCTTGGTCTTTTTACATCCGCCCCTTCGCCGCATGAGTGCTCGCCTGGTCGCCTACTTGCTCAGTGTGCCCGGCACGATCGTCACGTTTTCGCGCAGCACGCCGCCATCCATGGGGTTGCCCTGGGTTACGCCGGAGCCGTCGATACGCTTTTCGCATTCAATGCGATCCGCATCAGGCAGCGCCTTGCAGCGCGTAAGTGCGTTCTGCCGATACTGCGTCTGGGCCGGATCGTTCAGCTTGCCGCGCGCGGCTTCTTCACGCGCCGCTCCAGCCTCTTTCAGGCAGGTTGCGCGATCCTGATTCGAGCTGCCGTTGAGACAGGCGGCGCGTTCTTTCTCATAGTTCGAGCCGGGTTGGGCATCGGCGGCCGAGGCCGGATTGATCGATATGAACGCACAGGCAGTGAGCAAGAGACTGCCGACGAGCGTGCTGAAACGAGCTGTTGAGCGAGGTTGAAATGTTGGCATTGTCATCTCCTTCTTTTATCAATTCTTCAATGCAGACAAGTGTCTGTGGCGGGGCTTCTTGAAAATCACTGAGGCTAGACTCCAGCAGCGGCACGAAGTTTCTGGGCTTACTTGTCGGAAATTCAATGCTGGATGGAAGCTGTTGTCATCAGCAAGTCACGGGCATCGCCTGTAGCCCGGATGCAGGGGGCGGCACGCTTGAATCCGAATGGATCAGCTCTGGTTTGCTTGATGTATATAGAGTGATTGTCTGACGCGAACTTCATCGTTTGCGGCGTGGCCGGCAACGCGTCCGGCGCTCGACCAGTGTGATCATCTTGCCCTGTTCAATCGAGACAGAAGAATGGCGTGCCGGCGAAGTCACATTGAACTGCGTACCATAGGGCGATTGGCACAAGCGCCGCCACAAACAAAAACGCCCGCAAGTTGCGGGCGTTTTTGTTTTGCACCGATGTGCAAACCGATGTTGTCGCCTTATTTCAGATGGGCGGAAATCAGCTTGGTCATTTCGAACATCGTGACTTGCTTCTTGCCGGCGAAGACGGCTTTCAGCTTGTCGTCGGCGTCGATGTTGCGTTTGTTCTCGGCGTTTTGCAGATTGTTCTTCTTGATGTATTCCCAGACCTTCTTCGTGACTTCAGTGCGTGGCAGAGGCTTGGCGCCGACGACCAGTGCCAGCTCGGCCGACGGTGTCAGCGGCTTCATGAAGGCGGCGTTGGGGGTACGTGGTGCTGCGGCTTTCTTGACTGCCGGTTTCTTCGCTGCGGGCTTGGCGGCTGCCTTTGGTGCTGCTTTTACTGCTGGTTTGGCAGCTGCTTTCGCCGCTGGTTTGGCGGCAGGTTTTGCGGCCGCTTTGGGTGCAGCCTTCGGAGCAGCCTTCACGGCTGGTTTCTTTGCGGCTGGTTTTGGAGCGGCTGCTTTGCTTACTGGCTTCTTTGCTGCGGCTGCTGGTTTTTTCGCTGTGGCCATCTGAAAGACTCCTCGACAAGGAATGAGTTGGATGCGTTCAATTACGCACCGCTAATAGTGGTGCGCTTTGAGCAGCCATGCAAGTATTTTTTACGGGTTTTTGGAGTGAATCAGCAGGGAAACAACGACCTTTGCGTAATCCTTGTCGAGCCGCGCCGGTAAAGGGATCGCGGCGATTCGCAAAGGCCGGGAAACGTGCCTCTCAAAGACCTCAGCGCATGCCCGGCATCATGCCTTTCATGTTGCGCATCATCTTCATCATGCCGCCGCCTTTGAGCTTCTTCATCATGGTCTGCATCTGGTCGAATTGTGACAGCATGCGATTGACTTCCTGCACCTGCACGCCGGCTCCCGTGGCGATGCGGCGTTTGCGCGAAGCCTTGATCAGCTCTGGCTTTGCGCGCTCCTGCGCGGTCATGGCATTGATGATGCCTTCCATGCGGCGTACCTGTTTTTCGGCCTGATCCATGTTGGCGTTGCCGGCGGCCTGCTGCATCTGCGCCGGCAATTTGTCGAGCAGGCTGGACAGGCCGCCCATCTTTTTCATCTGGCCCAGCTGCGCCTTGAAGTCGTTCAGATCGAACTTGCCGCCGCCCTTGATCTTGTGCGCCAGATCCTGCGCGGCCGCCATGTCGACGCCTTTTTTGGCTTCCTCGACCAGCGCCAGGATGTCGCCCATGCCCAGAATCCGGTTGGCCATGCGGCTCGGGTCGAAGGCCTCCAGGCCGTCCAGTTTCTCGGCAACGCCGGCGAACTTGATCGGCTTGCCGGTAATGTGACGCACCGACAGCGCGGCGCCGCCGCGTGAATCACCATCCAGCTTGGTCAGTACGATGCCGGTCAGCGGCAGCGCGTCGCTGAAGGCTTTGGCGGTATTGATGGCGTCCTGGCCAAGCATGGCGTCGACCACGAACAGGGTTTCGATCGGCTTGACGGCGGCATGCACTGCGCGGATTTCCTGCATCATCGCTTCGTCGATGCCGAGGCGGCCGGCGGTGTCGATGATCAGGACTTCATGGTGATGCTTCTTGGCGTAATCCAGCGCCGCCAGTGCGATCTCGACCGGCTTGTCGGTCGGCAGAGTCGGGAAGAAGTCGGCGCCGGCCTGGCCGGTTACGGTCTGCAACTGGCCGATCGCGGCCGGACGGTAGACGTCGGCGGAAACCGTCAGCACCTTTTTCTTCTTGTTTTCACGCAGGTATTTCGCCAGCTTGCCGACGGTGGTGGTTTTACCGGCGCCCTGCAGACCTGCCATCAGGATAATCGCCGGCGGCTGGGTGGCGAAGTTCAGTTGCGAGGCTTCAGGACCGAGATCGGCGCCCATCAGGCTGGCCAGTTCGCGTTGCACCACACCGACCAGCGCCTGCCCTGGCGTCAGCGAGCCGATGACTTCTTCGCCGACCGCTTTTTCCTTGACCTTGGCGATGAATTCGCGCACGGCCGGCAAGGCAACGTCGGCCTCCAGCAAGGCCAGGCGCACTTCACGCAGCATGTCGGCGGTATTGGTTTCGGTCAGGCGCGCTTCCCCGCGCATGGTCTTGACGACTTTGGCGAGGCGTTGGGTCAGATTGTCTAGCATGGCGGATTACCTTGAAAAATGAGGCGGCAGCAGCGTTCAAACATGGCGCGGGGCCGGCGCGCTGACTGCGGAAGAATCGGGCATTTTACCTGATCGGCGCGGCTTGCTGGAGGCGGAGGACGCGGTCTTGACCGCCGTTAAGCATAATTCCCATCTTGTCCTGCTCCGGCGAATTGTGTATACATGGCGAGGTTGCGTAAGCGCAATCCCCACCAGGGAACATTCAAAATAAAAAAATGCAGATAACCGGCGCGCACCGGCCTGTTTCAACAACTAAAGACAAGGAGAGAGAGATGTCCACAAAACTGATCGGCATTGCATTGATCGCGGCCAGCGCTGCCATCGCCACCACCAGCCAGGCTGCAGATGATGTGATCCGCCTGGGTAATCTGAAGTTTGCGCATTACGGCGCGGTGTCCTATATCAAGGAAATTGCACCGAAATGCGGCATCAAGGTTGATGAAAAGGTATTCGCCAAGGGCCCGGACGTGATGCAGGGCATTCTGGCCGGTGAGCTCGATGTCGGTACTACCGCGTCCGAGGCGGCGATTTCGGGCCGCGCCAACGGTGCACCGATCTACGTCGTGGCCGGTTTCGCCAAGGGCGGCGCACGGCTGGTGGCGGGCAAGGATTCCGGCATCAAGTCGGTCAAGGATCTGAAAGGCAAGAAGGTCGGCGTGACGCGGGGCGGTATCCATGAAGTGCTGCTGGATGCCGAACTGGGCCAGAACGGTCTGAGCGCCAAGGATGTGACCATCGTCTATCTGGCTTTTGCCGATCTGAATCAGGCGCTGTTGGGCAAGAATATCGATGCCATGATGCAGAGCGAGCCGCAGTCTTCGCAGGCCATCAACAAGGGCTTCGGCGTGGAAGTCATGAAGCCTTATGACACGCCGATCGGTGAGCCTTACCGCACCATGGTGATGACCGAGAAGTTCTACAAAGAGAAGCGTCCGCTGGCCGAGAAGTTCATGCGCTGCTTCCTGGAAGCCACCAAGACCTTCATCGACAACAAGGAAACGGCTGAAAAGTATGTGCGCGAAGTGATCTTCAAGAACCAGATCACCAAGGAAGATTTCTACGACGCCATCGGCAATTCGCCTTATGCGTATGACATCACCGTCGAGCACATCCAGGTCACCACCGACACCATGGCCAAGTACGGTACCGGCAAGATGGCCAAGCCGCCGGTCGCCAAGGATTGGGTGAAGACCGATCTGCTGGAGCAGGCCAAGAAGAGCATGAATCTCAAGTAAACGAGCCATTCATCCATCAGCTAAAGGTAAGGGCCATGGCCAAACAAAAAAATGGGGGAGTCCTGCAGGGGCTCATCGTGCCGGTGCTGGTGATCGCCATCTGGCAGGGTGCGTCCTCGCTGGGCTGGATCAATCCGCTGGTGCTGCCATCGCCCTGGGCGGTGGTGCACAAGTGGTTCGAGTACATTTCGCCGACCAAGGCTTACGATCCGGCGGATGGCAGCTGGCTGGCCTGGGTGTTTTCCGGCGAGCTGATCACTGATGCCATCGGCAGTCTGTATCGGGTGGTGGCCGGTTTCCTGATCGGCGCCGGCCTGGCCTTGCCGCTGGGTCTGCTGATGGGCTCCAGTCAGCGCATCTACGGACTGATGAATCTGACGGTGCAGGTGATCCGCCCGATTCCGCCGATCGCCTATATTCCGCTGGCGATTCTGTGGTTCGGGCTGGGCAATCCGCCGGCCTTGTTCCTGATCTCGCTGGGCGCGTTTTTCCCGGTGCTGATGAATACCATCGCCGGCGTGCGCCAGGTCGACAGCATCTATCTGCGTGCGGCGCGCAATCTCGGCGCCAGCCAGAGCACACTGTTTTTGCGGGTGATGCTGCCGGCGTCGGTACCTTACATTCTGTCGGGCGTGCGCATCGGTATCGGCACCGCCTTCATCGTGGTGATCGTGGCCGAGATGATTGCGGTCAGCAACGGTCTGGGCTTTCGCATCATGGAAGCGCGCGAGTATTTCTGGTCGGACAAGATCATCGCCGGCATGATCACCATCGGCCTGCTGGGTCTGGCGATCGACCTCGGCATGAGCCGCCTCAACAACTATATGCTGCGCTGGCACCGCGGTCTGGAGAACTGAGATGAACATGTTGAATTCCACACCTCAGATCCGGATCACCGGCGTCAACAAGGTTTTCAAGTCGGACGAGCGCGAAGTGGTGGCGCTCAAGGATATCAATCTGGATATTCCCGATGGCCAGTTCGTCTGCCTGCTCGGCCCTTCGGGCTGCGGCAAGTCGACGCTGCTCAATGCGATTGCCGGTTTCGCCCTGCCGTCATCGGGCCAGATCACGACCGGCGGTCAGCTGGTGAGCGAGCCCGGCCCCGATCGCGGCATGGTGTTTCAGGAGTACGCGCTGTTTCCCTGGATGACGGTGGAGCAGAACGTTGCCTTTGGACTTGAAATCAAAGGCGTCAAGAAGGCCGACATTCAGACGCGCGTGACCCAACTGCTGGACAAGCTGGGTCTGATCGATTTCCGCAGCCGTTTCCCCAAGGATCTGTCGGGCGGCATGCGTCAGCGCGTGGCGATTGCGCGCGTGCTGGCGCTGGATTCGCCGATCATGCTGATGGATGAACCCTTTGGCGCGCTGGATGCGCTGACCCGGCGCAATCTGCAGGACGAGCTGCTGCGTATCTGGGACGAGTTCAAGAAAACCATCGTGTTCGTCACGCACAGTATCGAAGAGGCGATCTATCTGGCCGACCGCATTGTGGTCATGACCTATCGCCCCGGCACCATCAAACGCGACATCACGGTGACGCTGCCGCGTCTGCGCGATCCGGCCGATCCCGAGTTCAATGCCCTCAAGCGCGAACTCGGCCAGTTGGTGATGGAAGAGCAGCAACGCCATCACAATGCCGAAATGCGTGCGGCGGCGGTGGACTGAAGTCCGTCGCCGAGTGCATTCGGCCGTACTGCCTTATATATAGTGCGAGAGTTTGTCGTGCAAAAATTGGAGCCGCGGAAGCGGATGCGATGCAGGCCGCAGATTTGCTTGATCAGGAATCTGCAACGCATCAGCAAAACATGGGGGAGGTGAGGAACGGCAGGTTGCGATGCGCCTGCCGTTTCTCATGGCAGCCTGTGTCGCGGATTTGCTTGTGGAGCAAGGGGCGCCTCATGTTCAGCGTAGCGCTGGCGCGGCATTTGCTTACAAGCAATCGTTCGCCTTTACGCGGATTTTGCTTTTGTTCCGGCGTTTCGGCCTCATATAAATAATCCGCAGGCGCCCGCCTTGAAGGTCTGATCGCATCGCTGCATCGAAATCGCCATGCGCCATCCTCCGCTCAGCGCCTTGGTGCAAGGGACGGAAGGTCAGCAGGCGGCCGACATAGTGTAAACTTATCCGATGCAAACTTATTTATTCATCCTGGCTGCGCTGCTGTACATCGGCTGTGCTTTTCTGCCTTCCGAGCGGCGCCTGCCGATTTCGCTGGGTACGATGCTGGGCTGGATTTTGCACGGCGGTGCGCTGACCGCAGACATGTTCGCGCCGGAGTCGGTGCGGGTCGGGTTTGCAGTCATGTTGTCCGCTACGCTCTGGATTTCGGTGGCGGCCTACTGGCTGGAAAATCGCAATTTCTCGCTCGACAGCATGCGCGTGATGGTGCTGCCGGTGGCAGCTGTGGCGGTGATTCTGCCGGCGGTGTTTCCCGGCAACATGGTGCTTCTGACCGGCAAGTCGGACTGGTTTCTGTGGCATATCGCGATTTCGATTCTGGCCTACAGCACGCTGACCATCGCCGCTTTTCACGCGGTGCTGATGGTGTTGCAGGAGTCGCGTCTGCATACCCGGCCGGGCGCCATGGCGCGCAGCGGCGGCTGGTTCGCGATGGCGCTGGACCGATTGCCGGCCTTGCTGACGATGGAAAAATTGCTGTTCCGCCTGATCGCCTTCGGCTTCCTCTTGCTGACGCTGACGGTGTTGTCGGGCGTGGTGTTTTCTGAGAAGTTGTTCGGCACCGCTTTTCGCTGGGATCACAAAACGATTTTTACCCTGCTGTCGTGGGTGCTGTTCGGGCTGTTGCTGGCCGGACGCCGCTGGCAGGGATGGCGCGGACGGACGGCGTTGAGTTTTACGCTGGCCGGTTTTGCGATTCTTTTATTGGCATATGTGGGCAGCCGGTTCGTACTTGAAGTCGTGCTGCATCGGGTACTGATATGAAATATCTGATTTGGCTGGTGGTGGCGCTGGCCGTGTTCGTCTGGTTCCACCGCGCCAGAAAATCCATGCTGGCCGGCGCCGAAAGCGCGAATGCGAGCAAGCCGAGGCCGAAGAGCCCGGAGCCGGGTAGCATGCGTTCGGTCGACAGCGATGTCGAACCGATGGTGCAATGCGCCCATTGCGGCATCCACTTCCCGATCTCGGAGGCGGTCACCCATGCCTCCGGCGCGCACTACTGCTCGGAAGAGCACCGCCGCCTCGCCTCGTTCTGACGCCATGTCCTCTGTTCACCAAGATGGCGGCGCCCTTGATCTGGAAATCGACGGCGCCGGCTGGTGCCATGGCGCGCAGCGCCTGGCTTCGCCCAACTGCGACGAGCGGCCCGACGGCAGCATCGCCGAATTGCTGGTGGTGCATAACATCAGCCTGCCGCCCGGCGAATTCGGCGGCCCCTATATAGAAGACCTGTTTCTCAACCGGCTCGACTGCGATCAGCATCCTTACTTCGATCAGTTGCGGCCGCTGCGGGTGTCGGCGCATTTTCTGATCCGGCGCGACGGCGCCATCATCCAGTTCGTCTCTGCCAACCAGCGCGCCTGGCATGCGGGCGTCTCCAGCTTCCAGGGGCGCGAGCGCTGCAACGACTTTTCCATCGGCATCGAGCTTGAGGGCACCGACTTCGAAGTCTTCACTGCACCTCAGTATCAGCGGCTGACGTCGCTGACGGCTGCGCTGCGTCGCCGCTATGCGCTGGCCGACGTTGCCGGGCACGAACATATTGCGCCTGGTCGTAAAACCGATCCGGGTCCATTTTTTGATTGGTCGCGCTATCGCGAGGAATTGGCTGAAAAAATTGAAGCGGCGCAACTGCGCTTCCCTGCTGGCCTAGAAGGATGTCAAGCAGGGCAGGCGTAAAAATATGAAGAAATAGCGGTTGCATCTCTCAGGCGTCGCTACTAGAATTAGTCTCAATCGTTCTTTCTGAACTAGATATAGTGTTTTGGTAAGTTTGCAGGGTCTGGCAACGCTTCAGTGAAAGTGCAAGGTTCGTGAGGCAGTAATCAAGTCCTACAACGTCTCGCCGTCTCTTCTCTTCTCAATATCTTCGGTTGTTCAAGCAAGTATTCGTCAGCAGTGGAACTGCTTTGCGCAGGATTCATTGTCGGACGCTTGCGCTATTTTCGCGAATCTCTCGTCTATCGAGAGTTCTAATCGGTAACAAGGGCAGTCTGACTGCCCGTTTATGCTTTAGGAGGCTAAGTGCGCTCTACTCAAGAAATTTCCGTCAAATCCCCAGCTGAGTTTGGCATCAATCCGGGCTCCGGCTTTTCGTCCGAAACCGTGGCGCCAGCGATCAAGGCGGCAACCGGTCTGGGCGAATACCGCATCATCCGCCGCAACGGCGCAGTGGTCGGTTTCGAGCCGTCCAAGATTTCGATCGCCGTGACCAAGGCTTTTCTGGCGGTCAATGGCGGGCAGGGCGCAGCTTCCGCGCGTGTGCGCGAAATGGTCGAACAACTGACCACCAATGTCGTATCGGCGCTGGTGCGTCGTCAGCCGACCGGCGGCACCTTTCATATTGAAGACATCCAGGATCAGGTTGAGCTGGCGCTGATGCGCTCCGGTGAACACGATGTCGCCCGCGCTTACGTGCTGTATCGCGCCAAGCGCATGGAAGAACGCGCTCAAGGCAGCAGCGCTGCTGCCGATATCGTCGCGCCGCAACTGCACGTGGTGGAAGATGGCAAGAGCCGCCTGCTGGATCTCAACGAAGTCCGTACCCTGATCAACGCCGCGTGCGAAGGTCTGGAAAAGCATGTCGACGCGCAAGCCATCCTGGCCGAGACCGTCAAGAATCTGTACGACGGCGTGCCGGTGGAAGAGCTGCACAAGTCCTCGATTCTGGCAGCGCGCGCGCTGATGGAAAAAGATCCGGCCTACAGTCAGGTCACCGCACGTCTGCTGATGCACACCGTGCGCAAGGAAGTGTTCGGCAAGGAAGTGGCGCAAGCCGACGCGCCGGCCGAATATCTGGAATATTTCCCGCGCTATATCAAGAAGGGGATCGACGCCGAGCTGCTCGATCCCAAGCTGGCGCAGTTCGATCTGGCCAAGCTGGCCGACGCCATCAAGCCTGAGCGCGATCTGCAATTCGGTTACCTCGGCCTGCAGACTCTGTATGACCGCTATTTCCTGCACATCCAGGGCACCCGCATCGAAATGCCGCAGGCGTTCTACATGCGCGTGGCGATGGGTCTGGCACTCAACGAAATCAATCGCGAAGCACGCACCATCGAGTTCTACGACCTGCTGTCCTCGTTCGACTTCATGAGCTCGACCCCGACGCTGTTCAACTCGGGCACCCTGCGTTCGCAATTGTCGTCCTGCTATCTGACCACTGTGGCCGACGATCTGGACGGCATCTACGAAGCCATCAAGGAAAACGCGCTGCTGGCCAAATACGCGGGCGGTCTCGGCAACGACTGGACTCCGGTGCGTTCGCTGGGCGCGCACATCAAGGGCACCAACGGCAAGTCGCAAGGCGTGGTTCCGTTCCTGAAAGTGGTTAACGACACTGCCGTCGCGGTCAACCAGGGCGGCAAGCGCAAGGGCGCGGTCTGCGCCTACCTGGAAACCTGGCACATGGACATCGAGGAATTCCTCGAGCTGCGCAAGAACACCGGCGACGATCGCCGCCGTACGCACGACATGAACACCGCGAACTGGATTCCCGACATGTTCATGAAGCGCGTGATGGAAAAGGGCGAGTGGACCCTGTTCTCGCCATCCGACACGCCTGATCTGCACGACAAGTTCGGCCGTGCCTTCGAAGAAGCCTACCTCGGCTATGAAGCCAAGGCGGCGCGCGGCGAGTTGAAGCTGTTCAAGAAGATTCAGGCGCTGGACCTGTGGCGCAAGATGCTGTCGATGCTGTTTGAAACCGGCCACCCATGGATCACCTTCAAGGATCCTTGCAACATCCGTTCGCCGCAGCAGCACGTGGGCGTGGTTCACAGTTCCAACCTGTGCACCGAAATCACACTGAATACCAACGAATCCGAAATCGCCGTCTGCAATCTGGGTTCGGTCAACATGCCGGCCCACCTGGTCAATGGCGAGATCGACCACGTCAAGCTGCAAAAGACCGTCCGCACCGCCATGCGCATGCTGGACAACGTGATCGACATCAACTATTACGCAGTCAAGAAAGCACGTGATTCGAACCTGCGCCACCGTCCGGTGGGCATGGGCATCATGGGCTTCCAGGATTGCCTGCACATGAAGCGCGTGCCATATGCTTCGATGGATGCGGTCGAGTTTGCCGACCGTTCGATGGAGGCCGTTTGCTACTACGCATACTGGGCATCGACCGAACTGGCCGAAGAGCGCGGCCGTTACAGTTCCTATCGCGGTTCGCTGTGGGATCGCGGCATCCTGCCACAGGATTCCCTGAAGCTGCTGGCCGAAGAACGCGGCGGCTATCTGGAAACCGATAGCTCCGAAACCATGGACTGGACCGAACTGCGGGCGCGTATCAAGGAATTCGGCATGCGCAATTCGAACTGCGTGGCGATTGCACCGACGGCGACGATTTCCAACATCATCGGCGTGTCGGCTTGCATCGAACCGACTTACCAGAACCTGTATGTGAAGTCGAACCTGTCGGGCGAATTCACTGAAATCAACGAATACCTGGTGCGTGACCTGAAGGCGCGCGGCCTGTGGGACGAAGTCATGATTTCCGACCTCAAGTATTTCGACGGCAGCCTGGCCAAGATCGACCGCATCCCGCAAGACCTGCGCGACATCTACGCGACTGCGTTCGAAGTCGAGCCGTCGTGGCTGGTGGAAGCTGCATCGCGTCGTCAGAAGTGGATCGATCAGGCGCAATCGCTGAACATCTACATGGCCGGCGCGTCGGGCAAGCGTCTGGATGACACCTACAAGCTGGCATGGTTGCGCGGTCTGAAGACCACCTACTATCTCCGCACCATCGGCGCGACCCATACCGAGAAGTCGACTTCCAAGACCGGCGCACTGAACGCGGTGGCAGTGGATGGCGGCGTATCGGCATCGGCTGCAGCAGCTGCGGCCACAGCCTCGGCGCCGGCTGCCTATGCAATGCCGAGCCCGGGCGCTGCGCTCGAAGCCGATGGTCCGGTGTGCACCATGCGTCCAGGCGACGCCGGCTTTGAAGAATGCGAAGCTTGCCAGTAATCCCGGCCAGTCATAAGCAGACGCAGTAGAGGTAGCGGCAGTAGAAGCAGAGACAGAAGTAACGGGGGCCTTGATGCATCGTCAGATCAGCAAGGTCCGGACACCGGCGGTGTGACTGTGAAAGCGGTCCATCGCCGGTGGCGCCAGCGGGGTAACATCATGGCCAACGGCGCCATGGCCATCAGCGCCAGCAAAGCTGCGGCACGACTTCAGGCGACATGGCCTGGAGGATGCGCAAAAGAATTCATACTGCAGCAAGCAAGCTCAGGTCTCGATGAGACAAACGGCGCGGTCAGTATCGATCTCGGACGACGCAAGGCAGATGTCCTGCGGCGCACAATCGGTGACCGTGAATGAGCACAATCAGCAGTCAGGTACGTCAATAATTTAAAGGATCAAACATGCTTTCTTGGGATGATGAAGTGAACGCGAAATCGACGCCAGCGTCGCGCGCTCCGCAAACGCCTCAACCTCAGTTGCAAACGGCAGCCCATCAACAGGCTGCGCGTCAACAGTTTTCGGACGTTGCACTGAACCCGGCCCTGGTCACCAAAGACGAAGGACAGGTAGATGTCACCAAGCGTGTGAATGCCGCCGACAAGCGCATCATCAACGGCCACACCGACGTCAATCAGCTGGTGCCGTTCAAGTACAAATGGGCTTGGGACAAGTATCTGGCAGGTTGCGCCAATCACTGGATGCCGCAGGAAATCAACATGCAGCGCGACATTGAGCTGTGGAAGAATCCGAATGGTCTGACCGAAGATGAGCGCCGTCTGGTCAAGCGCAATCTGGGTTTCTTCGTGACCGCCGATTCGCTGGCCGCCAACAACATCGTGCTCGGCACCTATCGCCACATCACCGCGCCGGAATGCCGCCAGTACCTGCTGCGCCAGGCGTTCGAAGAAGCGATTCACACCCACGCTTACCAGTACATCGTCGAGTCGCTGGGTCTGGATGAAGCCGAGATTTTCAACGCGTATCACGAAGTCAAATCGATCCGCGACAAGGACGAATTCCTGATCCCGTTCATCAATACGCTGACCGATCCCGAGTTCAAGACCGGTACTACCGAGAATGATCAGAAGCTGCTGAAGTCGCTGATCGTCTTCGCCTGCATCATGGAAGGTCTGTTCTTCTACGTTGGCTTCACACAGATTCTGGCGCTCGGTCGTCAGAACAAAATGATGGGTGCGGCAGAGCAGTATCAGTACATCCTGCGCGACGAATCGATGCACTGCAATTTCGGAATCGATCTGATCAACACCGTGAAGATGGAGAACCCGCATTTGTGGACAGCGGAGTTCCGCAACGAAATCAAATCGTTGTTTTTAAGCGCGGTAGAGTTGGAATATCGTTACGCAGAGGATACAATGCCGCGAGGCGTGCTTGGATTGAATGCGCCGATGTTCAAAGGCTACTTACGATTCATTGCTAATCGTCGCGCACAACAGATCGGACTTGATCCATTGTTCGCGCAAGAAGAAAATCCGTTTCCGTGGATGAGCGAGATGATCGATTTGAAGAAGGAGCGCAACTTCTTCGAAACACGGGTCATCGAATACCAAACCGGAGGCGCTCTGAATTGGGAATGATGTGCTGTCTTGTAAGTGCTCTTCAACAAGACCATAAAGCACAACGGCGATCCTGCAGCTTGCAAGATGCAGGACGTCGAAACTGAAAGGCAATCGCCAAATTTAATGAACAGTAAAAGACCGAATCGATCTTCTCTGTTATCGCCGCTTAACCCCATCGTGTCGGGTCAGGCGGCTTTTCCTTTGGAAAACCTGAGGGTGTTCCGGAGTTGCTATTCCGACGCTGGCGTTTGATCGCCGGCGTTTTTTTTGGTCGTTCGCGCCTGCATGCAGGCCTTTGCCTCTGAGCCGCCTGGTGTGCGGGGAGGCCCCGACCAAGATAGCTGAAGTGCTGCATAGTTGAGGGGATGCAGCAGTTCAGCTGGTGCCGAATTCATTAGCGCAAGCAGAACCATGCTTGTGCCGATGAATAATCCGCCTGCGTCATCGCGATGTCGCAGGAGGGTTTCTTATATCAAGCTTGATTTTTTCCATCACGTGAAGAAGGAGAAACAAAATGGCAACAGCAGCAAAGAAACCAGCGGCCAAGAAGCCCGCTGCAAAGAAACCAGTCGTCGCCAAGGCAGCCGCAGCTCCGAAGAAGGCCGTTGCAGCTAAGAAGCCAGTCGTCAAGGCAGCAGCAAAGCCAGTAGCGAAGAAGGCAGTCGCCGCCAAGAAGCCGGCAGCAGCCAAGCCAGTCGCTAAGAAGGCAGCAGCAAAGCCGGTAGCGAAGAAGGCCGTTGCAGCGAAGAAGCCAGTCGCAGCGAAAAAGGCAGTGGCAGCTAAGAAGCCAGTCGCCGCCAAGAAGCCAGTCGCAGCGAAGAAGGTTGTTGCAGCGAAGAAGCCAGTCGCAGCGAAGAAGGCAGCCGCAAAGCCGGTAGCGAAGAAGGCAGTTGCAGCGAAGAAGCCGGTCGCAGCGAAAAAGGCAGTGGCAGCTAAGAAGCCAGTCGCCGCCAAGAAGCCAGCAGTCAAGGCGGCAGCGAAGCCAGTGGCGAAGAAAGCAGCAGCGCCTAAGAAGGCCGTTGCAGCGAAGAAGCCAGCAGCTAAGCCTGCCGTCAAGGCAGCAGCGAAGCCAGCAGTCAAGGCTGCGGCTAAGCCAGCAGCTAAGCCTGCCGTCAAGGCAGCGGCAAAGCCGGCAGCAGCCAAGAAGGCTCCTGCAAAAAAGGCAGCGGCCGCTAAGCCAGCTGCAGCAGCACCTGCAGTGAAGACTGTGCTGAACCCGGCTGCTGCATGGCCGTTCCCGACAGGCACCAGCCGTCCGTAATTCGGATCGCTCTGTCGCCCGATGAAAATCGGGCAAGAAACTCCGCTGCGTGGCAATGTCATGCAGCGGTTTTTTTTCGTCTGTCTGTCTGCGCGCACCTGCCTTGTAAGCAGGTGCTCACCACCAATGCATATCGTCCGCTTCGTGCGGCAATCCCCCATTTCTCCCGTTTGCCAGAAGGAGAAACGTCAAGCCGCCATAGTGGAACACCCCGCCTTACTTTGGCGCGCCCGCCTTTGCCTTGGCGGCGTCGCGGGCAATGACCACGCTGAGCTTGGTCGGATCGAGATGCCTGCGCGCAGCGGCATTGAGCTGCTCGAGCGTGAGCGCGGCGACACGCTTGTCCTGCTGTTCCATCCATTCCGGGTTGAGGTCGCGGTCCAGCAGGTTCTGCCATTGCGCAGCCAGGCTGAAGTCGTCGGCGCGGCTTTGCTGCCGCATCAACAGCATGCCTGACCTGGCGCGTTCCAGTTCTTCCATGGTGAAACCGTCCTTCAGCACACGGGCCAATTCCTCGCGCACGCCGGTCTCGACCTTGTCCAGGTTCTGCGGAGCGGCGATGGCCATCACCGAGAAATTGGCGTCATCGGACATTTCTTCCGTATTCACGACGGACAAGACGGTATAAGACAAGCCATCGCTTTGGCGCACCCTGTCGTTCAACCGGGTCTTGGTAGCGCCGCCGATCAGATAGTTGACCGCTTGCATGGCCACATAATCGTCATCGGTATCGCGTAGCCGTATGTTCTGGCGCGCCATGAAAACACCGTTCTCTTTGTCCGGCGTATCGATCACCTTATGCATTGGGGCGACCTCGTGCCAGGATGACAGGATGCGCTGGTAGGGCGCCGGGCTGGCCCAGTTGCCCAGGCTTTCGTCCAGAGCCTTGCGCGCCGCCGTCGGATCGAATTCGCCGATGATGGCCAGCCTGCCGTTGGCAATGCCGTAATAGTCCTTGTAGAACTGGCGGACCTGATCCAGGCTGACGCTCTTGACCTGAGCGATCTGCTCCTCCAGCGACAGGGCCGAGCGCATGTCGCCAGCGGGATAGGCGTTGAAGTGGCGTGCCAGCACTTCATTGGCAATCGCCTGCGGATCGCCGCGCGAGGCTTCCAGCGATACCAGCAGTTCATTGCGCATTTGCTCGAACTCCGCTATGTCAAAACGGGGATGGCGCAAGACATCCGCCATCAGTTGCAGCGCAGGCACCAGGTTGTCGCTGGTGGTCTGGAATTGCAGCAGATCGCCGCTCATCTTCAGGCGCTGCGAAGCGTCCGCCAGTTGCTGGCGGGTCATGGAGGTGGTGCCACGTTGCAGCATCAGCATAGTCATCTTGCTCAAGGCCTGCTTGCCGAACAAGCTGCGCTCATCGCCGAAGTCCATGCTCAGGCCTACCGTCACCACGCTGCCCCGGGTCTTCTTGGGCAGCAGCGCTATCTTCAACAGCGTCTGCTGATCCCGCCGGGGTTGCAGCACGTGGGTACGCAAGGCGATATTGGCAGGCGAGATGTCGAAGTTTTCGCCGCGATCAAGCGCCGTGCGCGGCTGATAATGCGCCAGCACTGCGGCCATCGGAGGCGATGCCGGTACATCGGTGCGCTGCGGATTTTCCTCCGGGACGAACATGCCAACGCTACGGTTGTCGCGGCGATAGTACTTGCCCGCCGCCGCGGCGACCTGCCCGGCACTGATCGTCGCGACCTGATCGCGCTGCGCGAAGAGCTGACGCCAGTCGCCCAGCAAGATGGATTCGTTGAGCACCATCGCCATCATTTGCGGATTACTCTCCAGCCGCTCGTAGAGATTGGTCTGCGCCAGCTTGGCCCTCGCCAGTTCGTCCTCCGAAGGCGGTTGCGCGGCCAGGGATTCGATGCCGGCGATGAGGCCGCGTTTCGCGGCTTCCAGATCTCCGTCCTTCTTCACCGTCACTGTCATCATCTGCAGGCCTGGCGCCACCGCGCCAAGTTGCTGTTGCCCGACGCTTGCCGCCAGGCCGGTCTCTACCAGAGACTTCTGCAGACGGCCATCAGCCGGGTTGGTCAGGATGGCCCCGGCCAGCTCAAGCACCTTGGCGTCCGGATGCAATTGGCCCGGGATCTTGTAGGCCACCGATACCAGCTGAACATCGCCCTGGCGACGAATGTAGAACTGACGTTCGCCATCCTGTGTCGGTTCGACCGTCCAGAATACCGGCAGCTTGCGGCCAGGCTTGGGCAGCTTGCCGAAACTGTGATGAACCCAGCGCAGTGCCTTGGCAGCATCGAATTTGCCGGCAATGACCAGCACCGCGTTATCCGGCTGGTAGTAGGTCTTGTAGAAGGCCCGCAGATTCTCGATCTTCACGTTCTCGATATCGCTGCGGTTGCCAATGGTAGGGCGGCCATAGGCATGCCAATCGAGTGCGACGCCCTGCATGCGTTTGAGCATGACATCCGCAGGTGAATTCTCGCCGTTCTCGAACTCGTTGCGCACCACCGTCATTTCGGTATCGAGGTCTTTCTTGGCGATGCGGGAATTCACCATGCGGTCGGCTTCCATCTCGATGACCCAACGCAGGTTGTCGTCGCTGTAGACGAAGCTTTCGTGATAGTTCGTGCTATCGACCCAGGTCGCGGCATTGACCATCATGCCGCGCCGGCTGAATTGCTCCGTGATCGCAGGATGGCGCGGGGTGCCCTTGAACAACAGGTGTTCAAGCAGATGCGCCATGCCGGTTTCACCATAGTTTTCATGGCGCGAACCCACCAGGTAGGAAAGATTGGTGGTCACGGTCGGCTGTGAATCATCAGGCAGCAGCAACAGCCGAAAGCCATTGGCGAAACGGTACTCGGTGATCCCTTCGGCGGAAGGGCCCAGGCTGACGCCGGCGGGTAAGGCAAGCGTTACAGAAGATGGCGCCGGCTTGGCCGATGCCGGGTTAGCGGCGTGCGCCTGGGTTGATGCGGTCGTCAGCGACAGCGTTGCCAGGCTCAACAATATGGCAGTCAAAAGGCTGCGGGTCTTGGGAAGAGACAAACGGTTCTCCTGCAAAAGTAAAAAGGGATGCCGATTTAGGGCCGGGATGCGCCGCCGTCGGCAAATCGTGATGCGAGCATGAAGTCGTCGCCCCCGGAGCAGCCTCATGTCCCGGAAAGAGTCATGGTCGCTTCTGAAGCTCGGCGTTCTAAAGCGGGGGGGGGGGCGACATGTCTGGAGGCGACTGCTGCCATCTGCCGCACCGTGTAGCAAGACTGTAAGAGCAGGCCCTTTCCATCGTATTTCAGAACAGACAGGTCTTTATTTCAAATGAAACGGCGCACAGCCGGGTGCATGCATTCTCGGCTGGCGGGGCATGGGTGCGTCGCCGGGATCCAGGCATGAAACAGCCTCATTTGCCGCCGATGCTTCATCGCGTGATCCTGTAGTGGGGTGTCTCCACAAAAAACAGGCGAGACCTAAAGAGTCTCGCCGAACGCCGCACAGTGGCTTGTCGATCATCAGGGGCGCAATCCAGGTAACTGGCGGGAAGGATTTGGCGTATTCGAACGCATGCCCGTTTCTGCCGATTGTCGCCATCGGGAACTGTTGCAAGAATTCACCTGTGGCGAAGAAGATTCCGCTCCGGAATTGTTGAACGAGCAGCGCCAAATAAGACCCGGCGAGGCCTTAAACAAAATAGTTGCGAAGCAAAATGAGGAATAAGTGTTTGATTCGTATGACTTCTGCGCCGGACTGGTTGTCAGGAGCGTGGTCGCTGCCGTGCGAGATGATTTGCTTGCGTAAAGATGGCGAGCCTGTCTCAGGCTCATCAGGCTTCACGGCGAAAGCTGTGCCGGATGCGCTGCGATTGCCGCATCGTTGATACCTTGTCTGCATGCGCAGGCCGGCCGGCGGCAATTTATTCTCCGAGCGCACTATAAAAACCGCTGAGATGGCACAATGTACGGGCTATTCTTCTGCGGGGGGCAGAAAAGCTATTCCTCGGCAGTCTGGCGGCATCGGATGAAATCAGCTCAGTATCATCCGTTCTTTCTTTGCAAGCGTAGTCCATTCTGACTACTGCGCTATCGTGTTGATGGGTCGCGTTCAATTCCTCACTTATGGAGAAGCTTCGTGCTGCATAGTATTTTCATGTTGATCGTTGATGCGGTCGCCAGCATTCTCGCCGGCGTCATGCTGCTGCGTTTCTGGGTGCAGGTGGTGCGCGTGCGTCCGCCGCAATCGGTCGGGCAATTCGTGTTCCAGCTGTCGGACTGGCTGGTCAAACCTTTGCGGCGCATCATGCCGGGCAGCAGTTACGACTGGGCCAGCCTGATCGGCGCCTTCCTGATCATCGTGCTGTCTATCATCGCCGCAGTCGGGATCGAGTCAGGTTTCGATTTCCGCACCATCATCCTGTTGTCGCTGGTGCGTTTCTTCCAATGGATTTTCTACGGCTTCATGGCGACGCTCATTATTGAGGCCATCTTCAGCTGGGTCAACCCGCATGCGCCGCTGGCGCCCTTCGTGCGCGCGTTGAACGAGCCGTTGCTGCGTCCTCTGCGCCGCGTGATGCCGCTGATCGGTGGGGTCGACCTGTCGCCGCTGGTGGTGTTGATTCTGTTGCAGATAGCCGTGCGTCTGGTGAGCACCTTGCTGCTGTCGCTGGCATGAAGAAGCGCCGTTGATCAGCGCTCCGTATCGGCTGCGCTTTGCGGGCATGTGTGAATGAGAAAAGGCCGGATCGCTCCGGCCTTTTGCTTTTTTCTTCCTGCATCCTTGGCTTGCCTGTCTTCCTGCCGGCTCGTTCCAGCGGCCTGCATGCACGCTATGCCGCACCCCTTGTCGGAATGGCGGCCCGCGCCAACTCCCATCTTATTTCTTTTGCTTGCCGCTCCATTGCTGTAAAGCCTGCAGGGTATTTTCCACGTGCTTGTCCGGACTCAGGTCGCTGTATTCGTAGATGATCGTGTGGTCGGGCGCGATCACGTAGGAGGTGCGGCTGGCTGAACTGAACATCAGCACTGCATCGTAGGCTTTCATGATTTTCTGGTCGGTGTCGGCGGCGACTGCAAACTTGCTGCGACACTCGCTGACCGAGAACTTGTTCAGCGTCTCGATCTTGTCGTTCGACACGCCGATCACGGTGGCGCCCAAGGCCTTGTAGCGATCGATGGCCTCGGCGAACAGATGTGCCTCAACCGTGCAGCCCGAGGTGAACGCGGCCGGATAGAAGTACAAGACCACCGGGCCTTTCTTCAGTGCGGCGTCCAGCGAGAAGGTCGATACCTGCCCGCCCAGCGATGCCTGCGCCTTGAAGTCGGGCGCCTTGTCGCCGGGTTTGAGGGCGGCCAGCGCGGGCGCGATCACCAGCATGGCGCTCAGTACGAGGGCGGATGCTTTCGCCAGGGGCAGCAGATGTCGCATGATGTTTCCTCTCAGTCGGTAAGGCCTGGAATAGCGCCGATGCTGCTGCGGATGAATGCCGTGAAGGAAATCGCTCACGGCATCCTGTCGCCCTGGAACTGAAAAATCAGCCGGACGGCCCAATCAGCCGAAGCGATAGCCGAAAGCTTGATGGAATTGCTCTTCGATTTCCGCTTTGGACGGTGCGTGGTTTTGCGGACCTTGCGAAGCGATCTTGATCGAGCCCATCAGGCTGGCCAGACGACCGGTGGTGGCCCAGTCGAAGTCATTGGTCAAACCGTGCAGCATGCCGGCGCGGAAGGCGTCGCCGCAACCGGTGGGATCGGCGATCTGCGCGGCCGGTACACAAGGGATGTCGATCTTCTTGCCGTCGGCATAGATTTCGGCACCCAGTTCGCCCCGCGTCACGATCAGTGCCGACACGCGTTGTGCGATCTGATCCAGCGACAGGCCGGTGCGGGCCGTCAGCAATTCGGCTTCGTAATCGTTGACCGCGACATAGGTCGCCAGATCAATGAAATGCTTCAGCTCATCGCCGTTGAACATCGGCATGCCCTGGCCCGGATCGAAGATCAGCGGGATGTTCAGGCTGGCGCTTTGTTCTGCGTGCTGCAGCATGCCGTCGCGGCCATCCGGCGCCACGATGGAGAACTTCACGGCGCCGGCATCGGCGACCTTGTTCTCATGCGAGTAAGTCATCGCACCCGGGTGGAAGGCGGTGATCTGATTGCCGCCGGCATCGGTGGTGATGAAGCATTGCGCGGTGAACGAGGCGTCGATCACGCGTATGCATTTGGCCGAAATGCCGAGTTCCGCGAAGCGCTCCAGATACGGTGCGCTGTCGAGACCGACGGTGGCCATGATGACCGGCTCGCCGCCCAGCAGTTTCAGGTTGTAGGCGATGTTGCCGGCACAGCCGCCGAACTCGCGGCGCATGCTCGGCACCAGGAAGGAGACATTGATCTTGTGCAATTGATCCGCCAGCAGCGCATCAGCGAAGCGGCCGTCGTATTGCATGATGTTGTCGTACGCGAGGGAGCCGCAGATCAGTGAACTCATGATTTTATGTAGGAGTGAAGAGGTGTTGAATGGAACAGCGATGCAGCATTGTAGAAGAAAGCGCTGCCGCCTTCAGGGAAATCGCTCAAGGACTGCTCAGGGATAGAAAAGATAAATGCGATAGCCCGACGGCGCCGCGTTGCTCAGTTCGAAGGTCAGTTTGAGCTGCTGCTCGCTGTCGCCGGGGATGCCGTTGTCGATCTGGGCTTGCGACAGATATTCGCGCGGACGGAAGGCACGTCGCACCACCGCTTTCTCATCGTCGTTGTTGAGCGTCAGCTCGATGTGCGGCCAGGCCTGGGCGCTGGCGCCGCGATTGCGCAGCACCACGCTGAGCGTATAGATATTGGTGTTGGGCGGCACCAGTTGCAGCTCACTCGATTCCAGCGACAGCTTTTCCACTTCGGTCGGCAGACCGACCGTGCAATGCAGTCCGGCGCAGGCGGCAGCCAGCAGCGGCCGCAATGCGGGTACGGTGGCGGCGATCTGGTTGCGCCAGTAATAAGTGGCTTGCAGCAGCAGCGCCGGCGCCAGCACGCAGGCCAGCACGATCATGACTGCGCGGGCAATGCGGCCCAGCTTTTCGCGCCGTTCGGCTTTTTTGACGAAGGCGGGCTCATCGGGCTCATCGGCTTGGTCAGGCGCATGCGCGTCATCGTGCCCGGCGTCTTCATGGTCATCTTCCGGATGTGCTTGAGCTGCATCAATCGCAGTAGCGGCGATGGCCTCTTCAGCATGCATGCTGCCGGCGGAGTCGTTTTGTCCATGCCCGGCACTGGCTTCATCGCGCCATGTTTCGGATTCGGCTCCTGCGTCTTTGATCGCCGTGCGCACCGGCATAGTGCCAGCGGCCTCCGCAAGCCCGGCATTGGCGCCATGCTCCGGAATATTGAAGTCGATGGAACGCGTCTTCGGCAGCGCAAAGGCCGGATCCTGAGGCGAGACGTAGGCGAACGCCTGATTGCCGCGCGTCAGTTCGCTGTCCAGGTCGGGGATGGCGGCGGCATCGGATGCTTCCGCTTCTGCAGCCGCATCCAGATATTCATGACTGGCGCCGCTGCGAAATACGTTCGGCGTGACCTGCGCCGGTACCGCGTTCGCCGGTGCGTTGGCGACGCCGGGGCCGGCTGCAGGCAAAGGAATGCGCGAAGGCGGCACAGGCTGAGGTGCAAAATTCTGCCCTGGCGGCGGCATCGCAGGACGTTCGGAAAAGGCCAGGCCGGAAAAAGGCGAGGGCGTCGCCGGCGCGGCCGAGGCTACAGCCTTGCCTTCCGACTTCGGGGGCGTGGGTGCTGCCGGCGAAGATGGCGCTGCCTGAACCTGGGCGTCGGCCACGGCCGGATCGATCAGGTAGTCATTGCCATTGAAGACTTGCTTGCAATTGCCGCAGCGGACCAGGCCGCCACGCAATTTGAGTTGGTCACTGGCGACCCGGAACGAGGTAAAGCAATGCGGACATTGGGTTGCCAGCGCCATGCGCTTACTCCGGCAGACGGCCTGCCAGCGCCACCCAGCCTTCGTGCTCGGCCCAGACTTCCAGTGCGATGAACGGTGCGTAGGCGGCAATCACCTCCTGCGCCTGACGATCCAGCACGCCCGACAGCACCAGCGCGCCGCCCGCTGCAACGCGGCCTGACAGCATCGGCGCCATTAATTGCAAGGGGCCGGCCAGAATGTTGGCGACCACCACATCGAAACGCTCGCCTTCCGGATGCGTCTGCGCGAATTCCTCCGGCAGGTGGTAGGCGATCTCGCAATGATTGCGGGTCGAGTTGTAGCGTGCTGCTTCCAGCGCTTGCGGGTCGATGTCCACCCCAATGACTTGCGGCACGCCCAGCTTGCCGGCCACCAGCGCCAGAATGCCGGAGCCGCAGCCGTAGTCGAGCAGGGTTTGCGCCGAAGCGGCGTGGCCTTCCAGCCACTCCATGCACAGACGGGTAGTCGGATGGCTGCCGGTGCCGAACGCCAGACCGGGATCCAGTTCCAGCACCAGTGCATCCTTGTCGTCCGGCGCGTCGTGCCAGCTCGGCACCACCCAGATGCGTTGGCCGATGTGGATGGGCTCGAATTGGGATTGCGTCAGGCGCACCCAGTCCTGCTCTTCCACCGCGCGCAGCGCGAACGGCAAGGCGTAATCCAGACCGATGGCCAGGGCCGCATCGGCAACGATGGTGGCGTGATCGGAGTCGACTCCGGCCAGCGCCACCACGCGGCTGCGTTCCCACGCCGATTGCTCGGGCACCATGCCGGGCTCGCCGAACAGCGGCTGCTCGGCCTCGGTGCCTTCATCGGCGTCTTCCACCGACACCGACAGCGCGCCGGCTTCCATCAAGGCGTCGGACAATGCCTCGGCCTGGTCGCGTGCGACTTCGATGACGATTTCAGTCCAGCCCATATTCACTTCTTCACGGATTTGTCGGCCACCGGCGTCGAAGCCGGACGTTCTGACAGTTTATGTTCCAGATAGTGGATATTGGTTCCGCCTTCGTAGAAGCGCGCATCCACCATCAGTTCGCGGTGCAGCGGGATATTGGTCGAAATGCCTTCGACCACCATTTCCGACAGCGCGATCTGCATGCGGCGGATGGCCTGCTCGCGCGTTGCGCCGTAGGAAATCACCTTGCCGACCATCGAATCGTAGTTCGGCGGCACGAAATAACCGGCGTAAGCATGCGAATCGACGCGGATGCCGGGACCGCCCGGCACGTGCCAGGAAGTGATGCGGCCCGGCGACGGCGTGAACTTGAACGGATCTTCCGCATTGATGCGGCACTCGATGGCGTGGCCCTTGAGTTCGATGTCGCGCTGGCGATAACGCAGCTTTTCGCCGGCCGCGATGCGGATCTGCTCCTGCACGATGTCGACGCCGGTAATCATTTCTGTGACCGGGTGTTCCACCTGCACGCGGGTGTTCATTTCGATGAAGTAGAACTCTTCGTTTTCATAGAGGAATTCGAAGGTGCCGGCGCCGCGGTAGTTCATCTTGCGGCAGGCTTCGGAGCAGCGCTCACCGATCTTCTCGATGATCTTGCGCGGGATGCCCGGCGCCGGTGCTTCCTCGATCACCTTCTGGTGACGGCGCTGCATGGAGCAGTCGCGCTCGCCCAGCCAGATGGCTTGCTTGTGCTCGTCGGCCAGAATCTGGATTTCCACGTGACGCGGATTTTCCAGGTATTTCTCCATATACACTTCCGGATTGCCGAATGCGGCGCCGGCTTCCGTCTTGGTCATGGTCACGGCATTGATCAGCGCTGCTTCGGTATGCACCACGCGCATGCCGCGGCCACCGCCGCCGCCGGCTGCCTTGATGATGACCGGGTAGCCGATCTTGCGTGCAATCTGCACGATTTCCTTGGGATTGTCGGGCAATGCGCCTTCCGAGCCGGGCACGCACGGCACACCGGCGCGGATCATGGCCTGCTTGGCCGAGACCTTGTCGCCCATCATGCGGATGTTTTCCGGACGCGGGCCGATGAAGACGAAGCCGGATTTTTCCACGCGCTCGGCGAAGTCGGCGTTCTCCGACAGGAAGCCGTAGCCCGGGTGGATCGCTTGCGCGTCGGTCACTTCAGCAGCGCTGATGATGGCCGGCATGTTCAGATAGCTCAGTGCGGACGGCGCCGGGCCGATACATACCGATTCGTCGGCCAGCTTCACGTATTTGGCTTCGCGATCGGCTTCGGAGTGCACGACCACGGTCTTGATGCCCATCTCGCGGCAGGCGCGCTGGATGCGTAGAGCAATTTCGCCACGATTGGCGATCAGGATTTTTTCAAACATAAGAGGAATGAGGCGTCGCTAAGGTCAAGCGTTGAATGTAAACCGGAAACCGGGCCGTTGCGTGCAATGCAGGCAACAGCCCCTTCTTCGTCCGCCGGCACTACGCCGGCAAAGTTCCGGTAGTGCCGGGATGACAGATTAGCCGATCACGAACAGCGGTTGGCCGAACTCGACCGGTTGGCCGTTTTCGACCAGGATTTGCTTGATCACGCCGGACTTGTCGGCATCGATCTCGTTCAACAGCTTCATCGCTTCGATGATGCACAGGGTCTCGCCTTCCTTGACTTCCTTGCCGACTTCAGCAAACGCCGGAGCGCCCGGCGCCGAGGAACGGTAGAAAGTACCGACCATCGGCGACTTGACGATGTGGCCTTCGGGCGCGGCGGGCGCGGCAGCGACTGCCGGGGCAGCGGCGACCGGCGCTGCTGCAGCTTGCTGCATCGGCGCGTAACCGGCTTGCGGTTGCATCATCACGACCTGGTTCTGCGCGTTCGGGGAGGATTTTACGATCCTGACCTTGCTCTCGCCTTCGGTGACTTCCAGCTCTTCGATGGCCGATTCAGCAACCAGATCGATCAGTGTTTTGAGTTTTCGTAAATCCATTTGAATTCCTCGGAATGTAATAAGTAGAGCAGAGTTGATTAAATCGCCGGCACTGCGTTGGCGCCGGCGCTATGAAATTAAGTCGGGTAAAAATTAGTAAATGCGATGAGAGACTGGAGAAAAATGCATGCTCGGGCGGCGGCCGCTCAATGATGCGTGCGCGCTCAAGATTGTTGCAGCCAGTAATCGACCGCCAGACGATAGCCGTCGACGCCGAAGCCGCACATGACTGCCCGCGCAATGCCGGACAGGTAGGAAAAGTGACGAAATTCCTCGCGTTGATGAATATTTGAAATATGCACTTCCACAAACGGGATCGCGACCCCGGCCAGCGCATCGCGCAGCGCCACGCTGGTATGGGTCAGTCCGCCCGGATTGATCACGATGGCGTCCACCCCTTCCTTGCGGGCCTGCTGAATACGGTCGATCAGTGCGCCTTCGTGATTGCTTTGAAAACACTTCAGCGTTGCTCCGCCAGCGCTGGCTTGCGCTGCGGCCCGGTCTTCGACATCGGCCAGGGTAGTGGATCCGTAGACGTCCGGCTCTCTGGTCCCGAGCAGATTCAGGTTCGGTCCATTGAGCAGGAGAAGGTTTTTTGCCATGGAGATTAGGCTCCGTTTGACGACGATGGGCGCATTTTGCCGTCAAATGACTCCATTTGGCAAGTAGAACTTTCTTTACATGTTTTTCAGGGAAGCCAGATCGCTGCGCAGCTCATCGAACTTCAGTCGGCCCAGATAGACCTTTTTGACATTGCCGTCTTTTCCTACCAGAACGGTGAAGGGAAGACCGCCCGCCTGATTGCCGAATTGCCTGAGCAAATCGGTGGCGCCGGTTCCGGCAACGAACAGAGGATACTGGATATGCAATTTTTCTGCAAATTTAGCGATATTTTCCTGAGAATCGATACCGATTCCCAGAATTTGCACCGGAGCAATTTCCTTCTGCAGCGCCATCAGCTCAGGCATTTCCTCGACGCAGGGGCCGCACCAGGTGGCCCAGAAATTAAGGATCAGCGGCTTGCCTTGCCATTGCGACAAGGGCTGCGGCTTGCCGTTCACGTCAGGCAGACTCTGGCTCAGCAGACTGGTCAGGGCCTTGGTTTCGGGCGATTGCGGCAGCGTATTGCGGTGGCTCACATAAAAACCGATGCCGGCGCAGATCGCGGCAAACACTGCCAGCAAAGCGATATTGCGAATCTTCGTCATGAATTTTCTTCTGAATGGGGTTGTCCGGCGCGCGCCTCTTCTTCCTCCATGAGCCGCCGCAGCGCAGCGGCATCGGCCCGCTCGGCGCGTTTGCCCGGGCCGCTGCGCGCACTGCCGCGCAGATCGTCGATGTCGTAGAGCGTCAGATGCACGCCTTCCGGATCGGCGCCGCGTTGCGGCAGCAGGAAGCTAAGCGTTTCCATCATCTGCGAACCACCCCTGAAATGCGGTGTTTCGCTGACTTCGAAGTTGACGTTCTTGTTCAGCAGATAAATTTCCACGTCCTTGGGGCTGGAGGCGAACAGTTGCAAGTGGATGTCGGAGTGGTCGCCGGCCGTGCCGTTGAGCACCGCGCCGACGACATAGGGCGAAAAGCGCTCCAGTTCCTGCATCACTTGCAAGGCCACCTGGCGCAGATGCTTCAGGCGCGCCGGCTGGGTGTCGCCGAAAAACAATTCGTTATACAGGCGCACTTCGTCTTCGATCTGGGCGTTATCCGGCATCACTTCGCCGCGAATTTTGTTGTTACCCAGGATCTGCTTGGCGGCCTTGCGCTTGGCGGTGCCGTAATCGGCGCCGTCTTCGGCGATCAGGCGCGCCGCGAGGCCGGCGATTTCGGCGCGCAGCTGTTCGGTTTCACTTTGATAGAAGTCTGGCATGGGCGACATGATACCCCGAGGCCTGCAGGCTCGCCCAAAGTGACATGGCCGGGCGCCGCCGGCGGATCGGTCAAAAGTCGGTAACAGCAGACATGTCCTGCTATCCGTCTCCTGATTCGCCATTTTCCCTGCCCTGCTTAAACGGGGCGGCGGGTGTGAGCGAACATGCCGGTTCCTTCGCTGCCCCTTCTTTATGGATGGCGATGGCCTGTATCGGACATCTTTATGCCGGTTTTCAGCGTTTTTCCACAGTCCGGGCATGGGCGAACCCGGGCTGCGATGCGTCGGCTCAGGTAAAATCTCGGGATTCCTTATCAAGATTCTCTATGCATATCCACATCCTCGGCATTTGCGGCACCTTCATGGGCGGTCTGGCCGTGCTGGCCAAAGAAGCCGGCCACAAGGTGACCGGCTGCGATGCCAATGTCTATCCGCCGATGAGCACCCAGCTTGAAGCGCAAGGCATAGCCCTGATCCAGGGCTTCGATCCGGCGCAGGTCGAGCTGAAACCCGATCTGTTCGTGATCGGCAACGTCGTCTCGCGCGGCAACCCGCTGATGGAAGAAATCCTCAATCGCGGGCTGGCCTATGTTTCCGGCCCGGAATGGATAGGCCGCCATATTCTGCAAGACAAATGGGTGCTGGCCGTGGCCGGCACCCATGGCAAGACCACCACCTCGGCCATGCTGGCCTGGATTCTGGAATGCGCCGGTTACGCGCCGGGCTTTCTGATCGGCGGCGTGCCCATGAACTTCGGCATCTCGGCCCGGCTGGGCGGCAAGACCCCCATTTCAGGTGAGGCCACGCGCGCTGACGAATCAACCTTCTTCGTGATCGAAGCCGACGAATACGACACCGCCTTCTTCGACAAACGCAGCAAGTTTGTGCACTACCGCGCCCGCACTGCCATTCTGAACAATCTGGAATACGATCACGCCGACATCTTCCCCGATCTGGCGGCCATCGAGACCCAGTTCCACCATCTGGTGCGCACCGTGCCCGGCATCGGCCGGCTGCTGGTGAATGGTCGCGAAGATGCGCTCAAGCGCGTGATCGCGCGCGGCTGCTGGAGCGAACACGAAGATTTCGGCGTCGCCACCGGCGGCACCGAAGGCTGGGCCTTGCAGACGCATGATGACGGCCGCTTCGACGTTTTCTTCAAGGGCCGGCCGGAAGGCACTGTGGACTGGGCGCTGAGCGGTGAACACAATCGCATGAATGCCCTGGCCGCCATCGCTGCCGCGCGTCATGTCGGCATTGCGCCGGCCCAGGCGATTGCTGCGCTGGGCCGGTTTGAAAGCGTCAAGCGCCGCATGGAGCTGCGCGGCACCGTGCGCGACATCGCCGTGTACGACGACTTCGCCCACCATCCGACCGCGATCGCCACCACCGTCGCCGGCCTGCGTAAGAAGGTCGGCGCGGCACGCATTCTGGCCGTGCTGGAGCCGCGCTCCAACACCATGAAGCTGGGCACCATGAAAGATGCGCTGCCGGGCAGCCTGAGCGACGCCGATCTGGTGTTCGGCTACGGCGCCAAGGGCAGCGGCAAGGACGCCTTGGGCTGGAATCTGGCCGAGGCGCTGGCGCCGCTGGGCGCGCGCGCGCAAGCCTTCGACGATCTGGAGTTGCTGGTGCAGCAGGTCAAGGCGGTGGCGCAGCCGGGCGATCAGGTGCTGGTCATGAGCAACGGCGGTTTCGGCGGCGTCCATCAAAAGCTTCTGGACGCGCTGGCATGATTTTGTATCTGCACGGTTTTCGTTCCTCGCCGCAATCCTTCAAGGCGCATTACCTCGGCCGGCGCATGCAGGCGCTGGGGCGCGCCGACGAATATCTGTGCCCGCAGTTGCCGGCCTCGCCGGCCGCCGCCATCGCTCTGGCGCAAGAGTTGGTACACGATGCCGATCCGGCGCAGCTGAGCATCGTCGGTTCTTCGCTTGGCGGCTTTTACGCCACCTGGCTGGCGGAACAGCTGGGTTGCCGCGCGGTGCTGCTCAATCCGGCAGTGAAGCCGCCGCGCGATCTGGAGTCCTATGTCGGCGTCACCACGCAATATCATTCGGACGAGCCGTTCGAATTCAAGCACGAGTACATCGCCGAATTGCGTGCGCTCAGCGTCGAGCGCATCAGCGATCCGCAACGTTATTTCCTGATCGCCGCCACCGGCGACGAAGTGCTGGACTGGCGCGAAATGGTTGCGCATTATCCCGGCGCGCAGCAGACCGTGATTCAGGGCAGTGACCACGGTATTGATGTGTTCGCCGATTATGCCGACGCCGTGCTGAGTTTTTGCGGTATCGATGCGGGCGTTCAGGGCAAGGCAGATCACTGATGTCGCGTTCGCTTCGTTATGCGCAGTGGATGCATCATCCGCATGCGGCGCAGTCTCTGGAATCCCCGCAACTGAAAGCCTGGCTCAGCGATCCCGGCTCGATGACCTTCAAGCTGATGGCGCGCACGCGGCAGTTTTCGGTGCAGCGTGTGCAGCAGAAGCATGCGTCAATCCTGGCCGATGAACGCGCACCGCTGGCGCTGCCGTCCAAAGCGCGGGTGGCCGAGCGCGATGTCATTCTGTATGGCGATGGGCAGCCGGTGGTGTTCGGCCACACTGTGATTCCGGCCGGCGCCGTGACTTCGGACTGGCCGTTTTTCGGCGGCCTGGGCGAGCGTCCGCTGGGCGCCACCCTGTTCGCCGATCCGCTGGTGCGGCGCGGGACGCTGCAATATGCGCGTCTGCACCCAGAACATCCGCTGGTGCGGCGCATTGCGCGCGCGCTGGCCTGGCAACATATTCCCGGTCCGCTGCATGCGCGCCGCTCGCTCTTCCTGCGCAAGGGCGGCATCATGCTGGTGACCGATATTTTCTTACCCGCCATCCACACGCTGATGGCAAACAAGCAAAGCACGACATGAATTTATTGTTCGAAGAATCCGGCGACTTCAAGGCTGGCTCCATCATGACTCAGCAGGGCGAGTCGTATCAGGTCGAGATGGCCTCCGGCAAACGCAGCAAGGTCAAGGCCAAAGACGGACTGTTGCAGTTCGCAACGCCGGCGCCGCTGGAATTGCTGGAACAGGCCAGGCTCATCTCCGACGAAATCGATCTGGATTTCCTGTGGGAAGTCGCGGGCGAAGAAGAGTTCGGCTTCACTGAGCTGGGCGCCGAGTATTTCGGTCATGCACCCTTGCCGGTGGAAGCCGCCGGTCTGCTGCTGCGCCTGCATACCGCGCCCATCTATTTCTACAAGAAGGGCAAGGGCCGCTACAAGGCGGCGCCGCAGGCTTCCTTGCAGGCTGCGCTGGCCGGCGTCGAAAAGAAGAAGCAACTGGCGCTGGTGCAGGCGCAATACGTGGACGAGCTCAAGGCCAATCGCCTGCCGGACAATTTCAAGCCGCTGGCGCTGCAATTGCTGTTCAAGCCGGACAAGAACGGTATCGAATTCAAGGCGCTGGACGCCGCCTGCAAGGAGTTGCAGACCACGCCGCAACGCCTGATGCTGGCTACCGGCGGCATTGCTTCGCCCAAGGATCTGCACTACGCCAAGTTTTTGTTCGAATTTTTCCCGAAGGGCGTCGGCTTCCCGCCGGTGGCGATTCCGGCTACGCCTGAATTGCCTCTCGCCGAGGTGCAGGCCTTCTCCATCGACGACGTCACCACCACCGAAATCGACGATGCCTTGTCGGTCACACGTTTGCCGGACGGCAAGCTGCGCGTCGGCATTCACATCGCCGCTCCGGGCCTGGGCATCAAGCGCGACGACGCGATCGACGCCATGGCGCGTCAGCGCATGTCCACCGTCTACATGCCGGGTGAAAAGATCACCATGCTGCCGGACGAGCTGGTCGCCGCCTTCACGCTGGACGCCGGCAAGGATTGCCCGGCGCTGTCGCTGTACGCCACGCTCGATCCGCAGACCTGGGAAGTGCTCGCCACCGAGACCCGCGCCGAACGCGTGCACATCGCTGCCAATCTGCGCCACAACGATCTTGATCAGCTGGTGACCGAAGAGGCGCTGGCCGAAAATCTGGGCGACTATCCGCACAAGGATGAAATCGCCTTGCTGTGGCAATGGGTGCAGATGCTGGAACAGGGCCGCATGGCCAAGCGTGAAAGCTTCGGTCTGCGGCCGGAGCAGAACAATCGCGTCGACTTCAACTTCTACGTCGAGAACGACGTGGTCAGCATTGTGCGTCGCAAGCGCGGCGCCCCGCTCGACAAGATCGTGGCGGAGCTGATGATTTTCGCCAACAGCACCTGGGGCAAGCTGATGGCCGACCATGGCGTGCCGGGCATTTACCGGGCGCAAGGCGGTGGCGCCGGCGGCTGGGCCGCCAAGATGCAGGTGCGCATGGTGACCCACGCCGCGCCGCATCAGGGCCTGGGTGTGGATCAATATGCGTGGAGCACCTCGCCGCTGCGTCGTTATACCGATCTGGTCAATCAATGGCAGATTCTGGCCTGCATCGAGCATGGCGTGACCGCGCCGCTGGTGGCGCCGTTCAAACCACGCGACGCCGACCTGTTCGCGATCGTTTCGGCCTTCGATGCAGCCTATTCCGGCTATGCCGACTTCCAGTCCGGCATGGAGCGCTACTGGTGCCTGCGCTGGCTGGCGCAGGAAAACGCACGCGTGGTCGATGCCGTGGTGCTCAAGGATGAAATCCTGCGCCTGACCGAAATCCCGCTGGTGCTGCGCATGCCCGGCATGCCGCAACTGGCGCGCGGGGTGCAGGTCAAGCTCGATCTGCTGCGTTGGGATGAAGTCGATCTGTCGGTCGAGGCGCGTCTGCTGGAAGTGGCGGCCGGTGCGGCGCCTGCCGCCGATCAGGAGCTCGAAGAGTTGGACGAGGCGGATGAAGAGGGTGGCGCGGATGCCGCCGCCGGGGAATCTGAGACTGAATCCGCGAGCGAACCCGGCGCCGAAATTGCCAGCGGGCACGACGCCCGACAGGTGGACGCTGCACCGAATGCGGCGGCAGCAGATGAACCGCACATCAAGTCCGAAACGGCTGCGGAATGATGCCGCCTTTGGCGTAGAATTGCGTCTTTTCCAACCTTCGTCGTCGCCGTGGATCTGTTTTTTCGTCATCGCTTGCTGAGTATTGCCATCGGCGTTTCGCTGTTGCTGCACGGCGTGCTGCTGGCCATTCATTTCGCGCCGCCCGATGCGTTCAAGTTCAAGCCGGCCGACCCGGGGCTGGAAGTGATTCTGGTCAACGCCAAGCACGACAAGAAGCCGGTCAACGCCGACGCCGTGGCGCAGGCCAATCTGGATGGCGGCGGCAATGCCGACAAGGGCCGTGCCAAATCGCCGCTGCCGGACCTGCAGCGCCAGGCCGAGGGCGACAGCGTGAAGGCCGCCCAACGTCGCGTCGCGGAACTGGAAGCGCAGCAGCAGAAGGTGCTGGCGCAAATGAAGCAAAAGACGCAGCCGGTGGCGCCGGTGACCGAGCCGCAGAAGCCGAAGGAAACGCCGCAGCTCAATGCGCGCGACATGATAGAGACGGCCAAGGCGATGGCGCGCATGGAAGCCGAGGTGTCCAAGAACATCGAGGACTACAACAAGCGCCCCAAGAAAACGCAGATTACGCCGAGCACGCGCGCGGTCGGCTATGCGCAGTATTACAAGACCATGCAGGACAAGATCGAAAAGGTCGGCACCCTGAATTTTCCGCAGCAGGACGGCAAGAAGCTGTACGGCGAATTGCTGCTGCTGATCCCGGTGTTTCAGGACGGCTCGATCTACGAGCGCGACGGCGGTGTGCAGGTGCGCAGCAGCTCCGGCAACCCGGCGCTGGATCAGGCGGCGCTGGCGATCGTGCGACGCTCGGCGCCGTTCGGACGCTTTCCTGAAAACATGCGCACCACCGGCAAGGACGATGTCTGGGAAATCATTACCCGTTTCAAGTTCACCCGCGAGCAGACGCTGCAGACCCAGGTCGGCGTCAACTGAAATTGACCGCAGGCAGGCCTTGATGCAGGAGGTCGGCGGCAGAGGGTGATGGCAGATATTGATGCACATGCAATCGGTTACGGCAATGCAAACGCCGGCCGGCTCGGCGCCGGCCACGCACAGAACTAGAAAAGGCAGACTTCACCATGGATGCATACGTCGTCATCGGCAACCCGATTGCCCACAGCAAGTCTCCCGAGATTCACGCCCAGTTCGCCGCCCAGACCGGCCAGCAGCTCAGTTATGAGCGTCTGCTGGCGCCGCTCCAGGGGTTCAGGGCCAGCGTCCAGGTATTCATGCGCAAGGGCGGCAAGGGCGCCAATGTCACACTTCCCTTCAAGCTCGAAGCGCATGCGCTGGCAGATCGCCTGAGCGAACGCGCGCGTCTGGCCGGCGCAGTGAATACACTCAAGTTCGAGCAGGGCCGGATTGTTGGCGACAACACCGACGGCGCCGGTCTGGTGCAAGACATCTGCATCAATGCCGGGCTGGCCTTGCAAGGCAAACGGATTCTGCTGCTGGGCGCCGGCGGCGCTTCGCGCGGCGCCTTGCTGCCTTTGTTGCAACAGCAGCCGGCGCAATTGCTGCTGGCCAATCGCACGGCCGCCAAGGCCGAGGAACTGGCGCAGCAATTCACTGAATACGGCCCGGTCGCCAGTTGCGACTACGCAGCGCTGGACGGCTCTTTCGATCTCATCGTCAACGCCACTTCGGCCAGCCTGGGCGCCGAGCTGCCGCCTTTGCCGGCCGCCTGTTTCAATAGCGGCACGCTGGCCTACGACATGATGTACGGCCGCCAGCCGACCGTGTTCATGCAGTTTGCGCAGCAGCAGGGGGCGCTGGCGCGCGACGGTCTAGGCATGCTGGTGGAGCAGGCGGCGGAAGCCTTTGCGTTGTGGCGCGGGGTGCGTCCGGAGACTTCGGAAGTGTTCGCCACGCTGCGCCGCCAGCTGAGCGAATGAGCGCTTCAGAAAACTGAGCAATCCTTGGTAAACCGAAATTCATCCCGCCTTTCCATGAAGTCTCTGCGCAAGCTGATTATGTGGTTGATCCTGTTGCCGATAGCCTGTGTGCTGTTGCTGCAAGCCTACTTCTTCGTCCAGATCTGGTGGTGGGTGGATCACAATCCGGACTCGACCAGTTTCATGCGCCAGCAGCGTTCCCTGCTGCGCGAAAAGAATCCGGACGCCGAGCTGCAATTCAAATGGGTGCCGTACAACCGCATTTCCAGCAATCTCAAGCGCGCCATCATCGCCTCCGAGGATTCCAATTTCTCGGTGCATGAAGGCATAGACTGGGACGCGCTGGAGCGCGCTTACGAAAAGAACGAAAAGAAGGGCAAGGTGGTGGCCGGCGGCTCCACCATCACCCAGCAATTGGCCAAAAATCTGTTTCTGTCGGGCGAGCGCAGCTATCTGCGCAAGGGCCAGGAATTCATCATCACCTTCATGCTTGAATTCCTGATGGACAAGCAGCGCATCTTTGAAATCTATCTGAACGTGGTCGAATGGGGCAACGGCGTGTTCGGCGCCGAGGCTGCAGCCCAGCATTATTACCGCACCACGGCCGCCAATCTGGGCGCGGAGCAGGCGGCGCGGCTGGCGGTGATGCTGCCGCGTCCGCGCTTCTATGACAAGAATCGCAGCTCGGCCTATCTGGCCAATCGCAGCAGCCTGATCCTGCGCCGCATGGGCGCTGCGGCCTTGCCGCCTACGCACAAGTAGCAAGTCCGCGCCGCGTGTCGCAGCGCCGCCTCCCTGAGCGGTTTGCCGCTGTATTGGCGCTTGCCTGCGGCTATCGATGAACGTACACTTGCGCTCGTTCTGCGCTTGCGATCATCCTCGCGAGCGCGAGCCTGAGGGGCGCAAAGGCCAGGTCGTCATGCCGCAGTCATCCGCATGTGCTATTGCTTGCAGCCTTGGCGGCGGCCTGTTTTGCCGGGCTTCCGTTTCCGCTTTCTGAATTGTGGCTACGAGACCGCCGGCGACGCCATCCTTGATACCCCGGTTGATCCGACCGCCGATTTTTGCTTGCCAGTGAGATTCCATGATTAATGTATTCGTGTTGCAGAATGGTCGACTCAATCAGGTCAACATCGAAAGCCGTTCCGATCTGGAGCAAGCCACGCCGATCTGGGTCGATCTGACGGAGCCGGATGACGAAGAGCGCGCCTGGGTCAAAAGCATCTACGGCGTGACGCTGCCGGACGAAGACGAGTTCAGCGACATCGAAGCCTCCGCGCGTTACTTCGAAGCGGAAAACGGCGACCTGCATCTGCGTACCGATTTTCTGTTTGAAGGCGACGACGATACCTCGTCCACCATGACCGTGGCCTTCATCCTCGCACGCAATATTTTGTTCTCGGTGCATTCCGAAGACCTGCCGGTGTTCCGCCTGGTGCGCATGCGTGCACGCTCGCGGCCGGGTTCCATCGGCGACTACCGCGACGTGCTGCTCGATCTGTATGAGACCGATGCCGAATATTCGGCGGACGCGCTGGAAGGCATCTATCAGAAGCTGGAAGCGGTCAGCACCAGCGTGCTCAAGAAAAGCCTGAGCGACCAGGACGCCGCCCATGTGCTCAACACCATCGCCCACGAGGAAGACTTGAACGGCCGCATCCGTCGCAACATGATGGATACCCGCCGCGCAGTCAGTTTCCTGATGCGCGGCCGTCTGCTCAGCTCCGAGCAGTTCGAAGACGCGCGCCAGATTCTGCGCGACATCGAATCGCTGGACGGACACACGGCTTTCCTGTTCGACAAGATCAACTTCCTGATGGATGCCACCGTCGGTTTCATCAACATCAACCAGAACAAGATCATCAAGATTTTCTCGGTGGCCTCGGTCGCCTTCCTGCCGCCGACGCTGATCGCCAGTATTTACGGCATGAATTTCAAATGGATGCCCGAGCTGGAGTGGGGCATAGGCTATCCGCTGGCCATCATGATGATGATAGGCTCGGCGATTGCGCCCTTCTGGTATTTCCGTCGGCGCGGCTGGCTCAACTAAGTCTGCTTTTTTAAGTCAAGGTGACGGGCGCATGCTGATGCATGCGCCCGTTTTGTTTTTATGTGATTCAGTTTCTTTCTGCGCGCCGGCATGATGCCGACACCGCCCGCATGGGTCGGATAAATCTCTCATCCCTCAGCTGTCGCGGAATGGCGACGTGGTCGCTTGTCTGACGCCGATTCACGTTCTTTTCCGATTCTGGCGGCAGCCGTTTGCAAAGCAAAATGCATGCACCGTTCGAATCAGCGATGCGGAAAATTGATCAAGATCCACCGAGCAGTCGGCACACGTACCGCTAAAGCAAGCAGGGCGGCACTGCAGCAGCGTCTCGGTGGTGTCAGACAGCAAACAGGAGAAAGTCATGCGTCATATCCGCCATCATTATGTATCGCTCGCGGTGGTGAGCCTCAGCTTCGCCGGCATCCTGATCGGTTGCGCCAGCCCGCAAAGCAATGTCTCGCAATCGCCGAGCTATCAATCCTCATCGTATTCCGCTACCGGCGTGGTGGAAGCGGTGGAAGTGACGCGCAAGGAAAGCAACGGCGTGGCTGGCACAGTGATCGGTGGCGTCGCAGGCGCGCTGGTCGGCAATGCCGTCGGCGGCGGCACCGGACGTACGGTTGCGACAGTTGCCGGCGCGGCCGGCGGCGCCTATGCGGGCAACCAGATACAGCGCAACAATTCGGCTGGCACCGAGGTGACCAGCGTGCGCGTGCGCATGAGCGATGGTTCGATGCAGAGTTTCGCTCAGGAAAACGGGACTGATTTGCGCGTGGGCGATCGGGTGCGCATCGACAATGGCCGCATTGCGCGTGATTGACGCGCGCGTGCTGCAAAAGAAAAGCCTCGGCATGCCGGGGCTTTTTTATGCTCTCGATATTCCGGGCGCTGCATCAGGCCGGATAAAGGGCGCCCAGTATCCGCAAGCCGCGTGCGCCGGTCACCGCCGGCAGGTTGCCGGGCAGGCGTTGATCGAAACGCCAGGCCAGCCAGGCAAAGGCCAGCGCCTCGACGTGGTTGGGCGCGATGCCCAGTGCTGCGGTCGATTTCACGGCGATGTGTTTTTCAGCGGAGCGCATGGCCAGACGCTCCTGCAACAGACGCATCAGATAGCCGTTATCCGCACCGCCGCCGCAGACATAGACAGTATCCGTGCCCGGCGCATGAGCGGCAATGGCATCGGCGATGCTGCTCGCGGTCAGTGCCGTCAATGTGGCCTGTACATCTTGCGGCGCGATATCGGCGCCGATTCTTGACAGTGCCTGTTGCAACCAGCCGAGATGGAACAGATCGCGTCCCGAGCTTTTGGGCGGCGGCAGGCGAAAGAATTCTTCAGTGCTCAATTGCGCCAGCAGGCCGGCATGCACCTGGCCCGCTGCGCCCCAGGCGCCGTCGGCATCGTAGTGCTTGCCTTGATGGCGATTGATCCACGCATCCATCAGGACGTTGCCCGGGCCTGTATCGAAGCCGCTGGTCGCTTGCCCGCTGCCGGCCGGGAGAATGCTGATGTTGGAAATGCCGCCGATGTTGACCACCACTCGCGATTGCCATTCATCGCCGAACACCGCACGGTGAAAGGCCGGCACCAGCGGCGCGCCCTGACCGCCGGCAGCGACGTCGCGACTGCGGAAGTCGGCCACCACGTCGATGCCGCTCAATTCGGCCAGCAAGGCCGGGTTATTGGTCTGGCGCGTGAAGCCCAGTTCCGGACGATGGCGTATGGTCTGGCCATGCACGCCGACCATGTGCACTTGCTCCGGGCCCAGCCCGGCTTGCTCCAGCAACGCTGTCACGCATTGCGCGTAGCGCACCGCCAGCGCATTGGCGGCCAGCGCCTCGCGTTCGATTTCATTTTCGCCGCCGGCCTGCAGGGCCATCAGACTGGCGCGCAACTCATCGGGAAAAGGGACGTAGGCGGTCGCCAGCGTCGCCATGCCGCCATCGACGCCGAAAGCGGCCAGCGCGCCGTCAACACCGTCCAGGCTGGTGCCCGACATCAGACCGATATACAGCGAGGGCGACGAAGTGTCGGTGGAAGAGGGAGCAGTGGCCATGTGATGTTCCTGATGTTTCGATGCAAAGCTTGATGGGGCGAAGTGCAGATGCGTGGAAATGCGGCTCTCTATGGCTTGATTTCAACGGCGTGCGCCCATGAAAAAAGGCAGTCGCCAATTCTACAGCGACTGCCTTTTCTGTGAGTCTGGTTCACTCGGGTGAACCGGCTCAGGATGGTATTACTTCGGCATTACTTGGAGGCCAGTTTCACGCCGTCATTGATCGCCGCCGGCGCGCGCAGCAGTTCCAGGCGATGATCCATGGCGCTCGCCACGGCGCGGAAGCGTTGCATCTGCGGTGCGGTCAGCGCCATATTGTTCGGCACATCCACCGACAGCGGATTGCGCGGCACATTGTTGACGCGGAATTCGTAATGCAGGTGCGGGCCGGTGGCCCAGCCGGTCATGCCGACATAGCCGATGACGTCGTTCTGGCTGATCTTCATGCCCTTTTTCAGGCCCGCAGCAAAGCGGCTCATGTGACCGTAGGCGGTGGAATAACCGCTCCAGTGCTTGATCACGACGATGTTGCCGTAACCGTTCTGCTGGCCGACGAATTCAACCTGGCCATCGGCCGAAGCGTGAATCGGCGTGCCGGTCGGCGCGGCGAAGTCGACGCCGGTGTGCTGCTTCCACTTGCCCAGAATCGGATGCAGGCGCATCGAGAAGCCGGAGGAAATCCGCGTGAAGGCCAGCGGCGATTTGAGGAAGGCTTTCTTCAGCGACTTGCCGTCGAAGGCGTAGTACCCGCCGCCGACCTTGCTGCCCGGCTCATCGAACCAGACCGCCTGATAGCGATTGCCGGCATTGTTGAATTCGCCTGCCAGCACGCGGCCGGTGCGCAACAGTTCGCCGTTTTGCCAGAATGTTTCATACACGACATTGAAACGGTCGCCGCGGCGCAGGTCGGCGGCAAAGTTGATGTTGGTCGAGAACATGTCGACCATCTGCATCGAAATGGCGTCGGGAATCTGCGCCGCATCGGTCGCGGCGAACAGCGAGGAGTAGATCAGGCCGGAACGCATTTCAACGCGGCGCTCCAGCGTGGCCGGTTGCGCTTCTGCCTTGAAACCATTGCCTTCGCGGCTGATCACCAGATTGCGCAGCGGTTGGTCGCGGCCGTCTTCCAGCGTGGCGCTCAGACGGATCAGTTCGCCTTCGTCGTCAGTCTGCGCCACCACGCGCTTGCCGGCGCGCAACTGCATGACCGAACGCGCCAGCGTGTCCGATTTGATGAAGTCGGTCGCTTCGGCATCATCCACGCCGAGACGATTGAGCAGCGTCGCCAGCGTGTCGCCGGAACGCACCTTCTCTTCGTTAACGTAGTACTGGGAATTTTGCTCCAGCTCGCCGACCTGCTGTTGCAGGTTTGGCAAGGCCAGCGTGATCGATACCGGATTGACCGGCGCATCGCTCATGTCAGGTTCGGCCGGCGCGAAACCGGCGGCGCCCAAAGTGAAGGCGCCGAGAAACAGCGCCACAGCGGAGACGATCTGAGTCTTGCGGGACAAACCTGTGAATCGCAGATGGCAGGAATGGAGGGCAGAGCGGCATCGGGACGTGATGCGTGTGAATTTATCTTGTGGGAACATGCAATACGTTAAAATCTGACGTTTTCTGCCCCGGATCCCGCTGCGTCATTGCCGCTATGTAATTGAGCCAGGCAATGAAATGAAACGCTGCGTTATGGTCCCCCGCCAACGTTGCGCCTGCGAAAGATCCCGAACAGATGATGAATGCAAATTCTCCGCTGACTGTGCTCTTGAGGCTTTATACAGATGCTCAGCAGAAAAACGAAAGTCGGAATTATAGCAACTCGATTTCAGGCACTGTCCTACAAAAGTCAATTTTTTAGTTATATCGATGAACTCAGACCAGCCCACATCCCAACAAAGCAGCTCCAAGGTAAACTCATCCACAGCCTTGCCGCTGTCCGATAAAGTGCAAGAGGCGCTGGCCGTCGCCAAGCGCGGCGTCGACGAATTGCTGATCGAAAGCGAGTTCGCACAAAAGCTGGCGCGCTCCGAAAAAAGCGGGCAGCCGCTACGCATCAAGCTCGGCCTCGACCCGACCGCGCCCGACCTGCACCTGGGCCACACGGTGGTGCTCAACAAGATGCGTCAGTTGCAGAATCTGGGGCACAACGTGATCTTCCTGATCGGCGATTTCACCTCGATGATCGGCGATCCGTCCGGCCGCAACGCCACGCGCCCGCCGCTCACGCGCGAGCAGATCGAACTCAATGCCAAGACCTATTTCGCCCAGGCCAGTCTGGTGCTGGACCCGGAACGCACCGAGATCCGTTACAACTCCGAATGGTGCGATCCGCTGGGCAGCCGCGGCATGATTCAGCTGGCGTCGCGCTACACCGTGGCGCGCATGATGGAACGCGACGATTTCACCAAGCGCTTCAAGGAAGGCACGCCGATTTCGGTGCATGAATTCCTCTATCCGCTGATGCAGGGTTACGACTCGGTGGCCTTGAAGTCGGATCTGGAGCTGGGCGGCACCGATCAGAAATTCAATCTGCTGGTCGGCCGCGAATTGCAAAAGGATTACGGCCAGGAGCCGCAGTGCATTCTGACCATGCCGCTGCTGGAAGGTCTGGACGGCGTCGAGAAGATGTCGAAGTCGAAGAACAATTACATCGGCATCACCGAACCGGCCAACACCATGTTCGCCAAGGTGATGAGCATTTCCGACGTCATGATGTGGCGTTACTACGAGCTGCTGTCGTTCCGTTCGATGACCGACATCGCCGGCTTCAAGGTCGAGGTCGAAGGCGGCAAGAATCCGCGCGACATCAAGGTTGCACTGGCGCAAGAAATCGTGGCGCGTTTCCATTCGCAACAGGCGGCCGAAGATGCGCTGGCCGATTTCGTCAACCGCTCCAAGGGCGGCATTCCGGACGATGTGCCGGAAGTCAGCCTGAGCGGTGCGCCGCTGGGCATCGGCCAGTTGCTCAAGCAAACCAATCTGTGCGCGTCCACCTCGGAAGCGCTGCGCATGGTGGAGCAGGGCGGCGTGCGTATCGACGGCGCAGTGATCAGCGACAAGGGGCTGAAGCTTGAGGCCGGCCAGTTCGTGATCCAGGTCGGCAAGCGCAAGTTTGCGCGCGTGACATTGTCCTGATCGCGACATGATCGCTTTGTTGCAACGAGTCACGCAGGCTGCGGTCGTAGTGGAAGGCGTGCAGATCGGCGCCATAGCCGGCGGCCTGATGGTGCTGGTGTGCGCCGAGCGCGGCGACACCGTGGCCGAGGCGGACGCCCTGCTCGGCAAACTGCTGGCGTATCGTGTATTTTCTGATGAGGCCGGCAAGATGAATCGCAGCGTCACCGATGTCGGCGGCGGTCTGCTGCTGGTGCCGCAGTTCACGCTGGCGGCCGACACCAACTCCGGTACGCGGCCCTCGTTCACACCGGCGGCGGCGCCCGAGCTGGGGCGTCAACTGTTCGATCATTTCGTGGCGCGTGCGCGCGTGCGGCATGTGCAGGCGCCGGTCGAAACCGGCCGCTTCGGCGCCGACATGAAGGTCTCGCTGATCAATGACGGGCCGGTGACCTTGTGGTTGCAGGTCAAACCGGCTGCTGCTGGTGCTGTCGGCAAGCATTGAGCGGCACAGCGCAGGCTCATCGCCTAGCGCGATGTCGGCGGCGGCATCGCAGCATTGAAAATCCGCAGATAGCGCCGATCTGCATGCAAGCGGCATCAGTCCGATATTGTTGAGATTATTGTTTTTATGGCATGGCCGTGGCCGGCAAACTCGCCGGCCGGGCAACATTTTGCAGGAGGACCGATGAAACTCTGGAGCGAATCTTTCAAGGACGGCGCAGCGATACCGGGCCAGTTTGCCTTTGCCGTGATCGACCCCAAAACCCATGTGGCGCTGTCGGCCAACCGTAATCCGCATCTGGCCTGGAGCGAGCTGCCGGCCGGCACCAAATCGCTGGCGCTGGTCTGCCACGATCCCGACGTGCCTTCACGCGGCGACGATGTGAATCAGGAAGGCAAGACCGTCCCGGCCGATCTGCCGCGCGTGGACTTCTACCACTGGACGCTGGTCGACATTCCGGCCGCCACCGCAGCGATTGCCGAGGGCCAGTTCAGCGACGGCGTCAAGGCGCGCGGCAAGGCCGGTCCGGTGATTGCCGGCAATGTATTGCCCGGTGCACGCCAGGGCCTCAATGATTACACCGGCTGGTTTGCCGGCGACGGCGACATGAGCGGCGATTACTTCGGCTACGACGGCCCATGTCCGCCGTGGAACGATGCGATCGTGCACCGCTACATCTTCACGCTGTATGCGCTGGATATCGAGCAACTGCCGGTCAGCGGCAAGCTGGAAGGCTCGGTGGTGGTCACCGCCTTGCGCGATCACGTGCTCGCTCAGGCCAGCATCAGCGGTTTGTACACGCTCAATCCGGCGGTCAAGATCTGAGTGCTTCACCACCAAAACTGCGACACACACGGACGAGTGAATGACTGAAATCTTGCTGATTCGCCACGGCGAAACCGACTGGAATGTGGACAAGCGGCTGCAAGGCCATATCGACATTCCCCTCAACGCCGCAGGTGTACGCCAGGTGCAGGCGCTGAGCGCAGCGCTGGCGCAGGAGCCGCTGGATGCGATCTTCGCCAGCGACCTGCAGCGCGCGCGCGACACTGCGCTGGGGGTGGCCGAAGTGGCCGGCCTGCAGGTGCAGACCGACCTGGGCTTGCGTGAACGTTGCTATGGCGCATTCGAAGGCCTGCGCCATGTGGATATCGAAGCGCGTTACCCCGAGGCTTACCGGGTCTGGAAGGCGCGCGAGCCGGATGCCCGTTATCCGGCCGGCGAACGTATTGCGGAAACCATGCGCGAGTTTTATCAGCGCTCGGTCGATGCAGTGCAGCGGCTGGTGACCAGCGGCAACTATCAGCGCATCGCCATCGTCACCCATGGCGGGGTGCTGGAATGCATGCACCACTGGTCCAGTCAGACCCACTTTGCCCAGCCGCGCACGTTTGATATCTACAACGCCAGCATCAATCGCCTGCACTGGGACGGCGAGCGCGCGCATCTGCGCTCCTGGGGCGAGATCGGCCATCTCTCGCGCGAGACGCTGGACGAGGTTGATCGCTGATAGTTTGTGCTCGTTCGCATTTGAAGGCGGCGCCTGCGGGCGCCGTTTCCTTTTCCGGAAGGCAAGATTTTCCTCGTATTTCAGAGTTGCCAAGAGTGTTCCCGAAGCATTCCGGATACAGTGAATGGCGACCGATGCGGATGCTGATACTTTCATCCGGCTCGCGTTTCATGTTTTTGCGCGAAAGCTTGCGGCAGCAATCGCGCATGCCGGAGACCTTCTGCTTGTCGATACGGCAACTGCGTTTATTTGTCGGCAACGCTTTGTAACCAAGCTCAAATCTTGTTGGGCAGGGCTCGCAATCGCGCTAAAATAGCGCCCTTCCTCTGCATTTCCCCACATTCGATCCGTGAACATAGGCCCGTATTCCCTGCGAAATAACGTGTTTGTCGCGCCTATGGCTGGCGTGACCGATCGTCCTTTCCGCCAGTTGTGCAAGCAGCTGGGCGCAGGTTACGCCGTGTCAGAAATGGCGGCATCGGATCCGCGTCTGTGGCAGAGCGAAAAGACTTCGCGCCGCATCAACCACGATGGCGAGATGGAGCCCAAGGCGGTGCAGATCGCCGGGGCCGATCCCGCCATGCTGGCCGATTGCGCGAAGTACAACGTGGATCGCGGTGCGCAGATCATCGACATCAACATGGGTTGTCCGGTGAAGAAGGTCTGCAACAGCTGGTGCGGTTCGGCGCTGCTGCAGGATGAGGCGCTGGTCGGCCGCATTCTGGAAGCGGTGGTGGGCGCGGTCGATGTGCCGGTGACATTGAAGTTTCGCACCGGCTGGAATCGCGCCAACAAGAACGCGCTGGCGATCGCCGCGCTGGCCGAGCAGAGCGGCATCGCCATGCTGACGCTGCACGGCCGCACACGCGCCGACGGCTACAGCGGCGACGCCGAGTACCAGACCATCGCAGCAGTCAAGGCGGCGGTGCGGATCCCGGTGGTGGCCAACGGCGACATCACCACGCCGCTGAAGGCGCGCGAGGTCTTGCAGCAGACCGGCGCCGATGCGGTGATGATAGGCCGCGCTGCGCAAGGCCGCCCGTGGATCTTCCGCGAGATCGATCACTTCCTGCGCACCGGCACTTATCTGCCGGCGCCGCTGGTGAGTGAAGTTGCGCAATTGATGGATGAACACCTGCAGGCGCACTACGCGTTTTATGGCGATTATCTGGGGGTGCGCACGGCGCGCAAACACATCGGCTGGTATGTGCGCGATCTGCCCGGCGGCGAGGAGTTCCGCCAGCGCATGAACCGGCTGGAAGATTGCCGGCTGCAGTTGCAGGCGGTGCAGGCCTTCTTCGAATCGCAGTTGGCCTATGGTGAGCGGTTACAATACGGGTTTGCCGATCAGCCGCTTGCCGCCTAGTCCGGCGCGGTGCAGTAAAGCAGTTTGACGCGGCCGATCGGCCGCAATTGATCAACAGACAGAGACTGTCGCAACACACTTCCCGCAGGCACAGCAGCGCATGACGTACATGATGTACACGATACGGCGCGCCATGGGCGATGCGGAAGACCGCGACAGTGTCCGATAAAAAAAGAAACATCAAGTAATGAGTAAAGAAAGTATTGAGGATGTCGTCAAGAAAAGCCTGGAAAAATATTTCCGGGATCTGGGCGAACAACTGCCAACGAATGTCTACGACATGGTGCTCGCCACGGTTGAAAAACCGATCTTCGAGACCGTGATGGCGCGCGCCGAAGGCAATCAGTCCCAGGCCGCCGAAATCCTCGGCATCAACCGCAATACGCTGCGCAAGAAATTGCAGCAGCACGGGCTGCTCTAGCCCAGTCTGCTTTATAGTCCGGCGTCGGCGCTGGCCTTATCTGTAGCCGTACCGGAATCCATCCTTTCATTTCCATGCATTTCTCACAGTCCTGTCTACCATGATCAAACAAGCACTCATCTCCGTTTCCGACAAGGCCGGCGTGCTCGACTTCGCGCGCGCGCTTTCGGCCATGGGCGTCAACATTTTGTCCACCGGCGGCACCGCCAAGCTGCTGGCCGACAACGGTGTCAAGGTAACGGAAGTGGCGGACTACACCGGCTTCCCGGAAATGCTGGACGGCCGCGTCAAGACGCTGCATCCGAAAGTGCACGGCGGGATTCTGGCGCGCCGCGATTTTCCTGAGCACGTCGCCGCGCTGGAAGCGCATGGCATTCCGACCATCGACATGGTGGTGGTGAATCTCTACCCGTTCCAGCAGACCGTCGCCAAGGATGAATGCGCACTGGAAGACGCCATCGAAAACATCGACATCGGCGGCCCGGCCATGCTGCGTTCCTCGGCCAAGAACCACAAGGATGTGGTGGTCATCTGCGACCCGAGCGACTACGTCGGCGTGCTGGCCGAACTGCAGGCCAATGGCGATCTGCCGTATGAGAAACGCTTTGCGCTGGCCAAGAAAGTATTCGCGCACACCGCACAATACGACGGCGCCATCACCAACTATTTCACCTCGCTGGGCGAAGACAAGCAACACGCCACGCGCAGCGCCTATCCGGAAACGCTGAACCTGCATTTCGAAAAAGTGCAGGACATGCGTTACGGCGAAAACCCGCATCAGTCGGCCGCTTTCTACCGCGACGTCAAGAAGAGCGACGGCGCGCTGGCCAACTACACCCAGCTGCAAGGCAAGGAACTGTCGTTCAACAACATCGCCGATGCCGATGCAGCGTGGGAATGCGTCAAGACTTTCGACGCCGCCGACACCGCCGCCTGCGTCATCATCAAGCATGCCAATCCATGCGGCGTGGCGGTTGGCGCCAATCCGCTGGAGTCCTACAGCAAGGCCCTGCAAACCGATCCGACTTCGGCCTTCGGCGGCATCATCGCCTTCAACCGCGAACTGGACGGCGCCGCCGCTGAAGCGGTCGCCAAGCAATTCGTCGAAGTGCTGATCGCACCATCGTTCAGCGCCGAAGCCAAAAAGATTTTCGCCGCCAAGCAAAACGTGCGTCTGCTCGAAATCCCTCTCGGCAATGGCCTCAACGCCTATGACTTCAAGCGCGTCGGCGGCGGTCTGCTGGTGCAGTCGCCGGATGCCAAGAACGTGCTGCTGGAAGACGTCAAGGTGGTCAGCAAGAAGCAGCCGACTCAGCAACAATTGCAGGATCTGATGTTCGCCTGGCGCGTCGCCAAGTTCGTCAAGTCCAACGCGATCGTGTTCTGCGGCAACGGCATGACGCTGGGCGTCGGCGCCGGCCAGATGAGCCGCATCGACTCCGCGCGCATCGCTTCGATCAAGGCGCAGAACGCCGGCCTGACGCTGGCCGGTTCGGCTGTGGCGTCGGATGCCTTCTTCCCGTTCCGCGACGGTCTGGATGTGGTGGTCGATGCAGGCGCGACTTGCGTGATCCATCCGGGCGGTTCGATGCGCGATCAGGAGGTGATCGATGCCGCCAATGAGCGTGATGTGGTGATGCTGCTGACCGGCACGCGTCATTTCCGTCACTGATCGCATGATCATTGCCGGGCGTCTGCCCGGCAAGTCCGGATTGCCTCTGAAGTTGCGCGCTGACGCTTTGCGTCATCCGCGCAATTTTTTTGTGCCGCCGGTTTATGATGTCTGCTTTGGCCGGGCCATGCCCGGCAACATTCAGGGAGCGTGCTGTGAACAACCCGCGTTTCAAGCTCTACATTGATGCCCAGTTCATCAGTCCCTACGCCATGTCCGCCTTCGTGGCGCTGACGGAAAAAGGACTGTCTTTCGATACGATGGCGATCGATCTGGCGACGCGCCAGAATCAGCAGCAGGAATATCGCGGCGTATCGCTCACGCGGCGCGTGCCGACATTGGCCGATGGCGAGTTTTTCTTGTCCGAATCGTCCGCGATTTCTGAATATCTGGAAGAGCTTTTTCCAGCCCCGGGCCATCGTGCGGTGTATCCGGCCGCACCCGCCCAAAAGGCCAAGGCGCGTGAAATTCAAGCCTGGTTACGCAGCGATCTGATGCCGATCCGTCAGGAGCGGCCGACTGAAGTGGTCTTTTATCAGGAAGGTTTTGCGCCGCTTTCCGACGCGGCGCAAGCGGCCGTGGAGAAACTGGTGTCGGCCTGCGACGGCTTGCTGGGGAATGTGCGGAATGGCGACAACCTGTTCGGCGAGTGGTGCATCGCCGATACCGATCTGGCTCTGATGATCAACCGGCTGGCCCTGCATGGCGATGCGCTGCCGGAAACCATGCTGCGCTATGCGCAGCTGCAATGGCAACGTCCATCGGTGCAGCAATGGCTGCAGCAGGCCCAGTCTGGGCGCATGTCGGTCTCCTGATGGCGTCGCTGATAGGGCGCTGTCTGAAAATTCGTCCGGTTTTTTTCCGATACCGGAATGAGCCCTATCGTATAGACTGCCTTCCATGAAAATTCTCGGCATTGACCCCGGCCTGCGCACCACCGGCTTCGGCATCATCGACAAGCAGGGTAGCAAGCTCAGCTACATCGCATCCGGCACCATCAAGACTCCGGATGCCGATCTGCCGCAACGGCTCAAGGTCATCCTGGCCAGCGTTTCCGAGGTGATCAAAACCTACACGCCCGACTGTGCGGCGATTGAAAAGGTGTTCGTCAACGTCAATCCGCAATCCACGCTATTGCTGGGGCAGGCGCGCGGTGCAGCGATTTGCGCGCTGGTGCAGGCCGACCTGATGGTGGCGGAGTACACCGCGCTGCAGATCAAGCAGGCGGTGGCCGGGCATGGCCGCGCACAGAAACAGCAGGTGCAGGACATGGTGCAGCGTTTGCTGAAATTGCCGGGTTTGCCCGGCACCGATGCCGCCGATGCACTCGGTGTGGCGATCTGCCATGCACACAGCGGCGATGCCTTGAGCGCCCTGGGCGCACTGGCGCCGGCGCTGGCGAAGAAGGGCTTGCGCGTGCGCGGCGGACGACTGGTCGGCTAGCTGCAAAACTCGGCGACGCCTTGGTCACAGTCGCTGCAGTCTGCTGAAGCCTCCTTTACTCCTAAGCCGGTTTATTTTTTGAGCAGCGCAATCGCGCGTTTCACTGCCTCCACCAGCAGCAGTACCACGCCGCCGGCGATCACGCCGAAAATGGCGTTGAGCACGGAGGGCGCAATGACCGCCAGCAAGCCGCCCACTGCCGGTGTCGTTCCCAGCGCCGCTGCTGCGCCTTCGATCCAGTGATGCGCGGCTGCAATGCCATGCGTCAGAATCCCGCCGCCGACCATGAACATGGCGATCGTGCCGATCACCGACAGGCTCTTCATCATGTAAGGCGCCGCCACCAGAATCGCGCGGCCGACTTTCTTTTTGATCTGACCGAAGCCGCTGGCGGTTGCGGTGCGCAGCAGATACAGGCCGCCGTCATCCAGTTTGACGATGCCGGCCACGATGCCATAGACGCCGGCCGTCATGATCAGCGCAATGCCGACCAGCACCGTGATCTGTTGCTGCAAAGGTGCGCCGGCGACGGTACCCAGCGTGATGGCGATGATCTCCGCCGACAGAATGAAGTCGGTGCGGATTGCGCCTTTGATCTTGTCCTGCTCATAGGTCTGGCGCTCGCTGTCGCTGCGTTCGACGCCAGCGGCAGGGGTTTCATCCGGTTGCCCATCCTCCTTGCCATGCAGGAATTTATGCGCCAGCTTCTCGAAGCCTTCGAAGCACAGAAAGGCGCCGCCCAGCATCAGCAGCGGTGTGACCGCCCAGGGCGCGAAGGCGCTGATGGCCAGGGCCGCCGGCACCAGAATCGCCTTGTTCTTCAGCGAGCCCTTGGCGACCGCCCACACCACCGGCAGCTCGCGATCGGCCTTGACGCCGGTGACCTGCTGCGCGTTCAGCGCCAGATCGTCGCCCAGCACGCCGGCGGTCTTCTTGGCCGCGACCTTGGTCATCAGGGACACGTCATCCAGAATGCTGGCAATGTCGTCGATCAATGCAAAAAAGCTGCTACCCGCCATGTTTATCCTTGTTGGTTTTGTTGAGTTGCTGCCGACGCATTTGATTGCGCCGGCAGCTTTTGCCATCTTTTGTCGCTGGCAAAACAGATTGGCGGCGCCGGAGTAATACTGTTCATCCGAACAGTGCTGTATCATTCCGCCATTATCTTTGAAGCCCTTGCAAACGCAAAGCCAAGTACATCATGATCGGTCGCCTCTCCGGAATCCTGCTCGAAAAAAATCCTCCGAACCTGCTGGTCGACTGCAACGGCGTCGGTTATGAAGTCGGCGTGCCGATGAGCACTTTCTACAATCTGCCGGGCCTCGGCGAGAAAGTGGTGCTGCTGACGCATCTGGCGATTCGCGAAGACGCGCACGTATTGTTCGGCTTTGGGAGTGCCGAAGAGCGCAATACGTTCAAGGAATTGATCAAGATTTCCGGCGTCGGCGCACGCACCGCGCTGGCGATCCTGTCCGGCATGTCGGTGGCAGATCTGGCGCAGGCGGTCACGCTGCAGGAAGCCGGCCGCCTGACGCGCGTGCCGGGTATCGGCAAGAAGACCGCCGAACGCTTGCTGCTGGAACTCAAGGGCAAGCTGGGCGCCGATCTGGGCGCGGCCGGCGGCGCGGTCCACTCTGATGCCGCTTCGGATATCCTGAACGCCTTGCTGGCGCTGGGCTACTCAGAGAAGGAAGCCGTGCTGGCGATGAAGCAGGTACCCAAGGATGCCAGCGTATCGGATGGCATCAAGCATGCCTTGAAGGCCTTGTCCAAAGGCTGAGCTTGAGAGCCGGCCATGAGGCATGGCTCATTGAGCCGCTTCATCTGCTCCGTTCTTTTTCAGCGCGTCCTTCATCTGCCGTTCGCCATTTGCATTGAAGCGCGCCTGCCGCACTTGCCAGTTTCCTCAGGGATCAAGACATCATGAGTATCCAGACCGACGATTTTTCCGAACAGCGCATCATTGCCGCTACGCCCGCTTCGCCGAATGAAGAGGCGATCGAGCGCGCGCTGCGCCCCAAGCAGCTCGATGAATACGTGGGGCAGGAAAAAGTGCGCGGCCAGCTGGAGATCTTCATCTCCGCCGCGCGCGCGCGCAAGGAGGCACTGGATCACACGCTGCTGTTCGGTCCGCCGGGCCTGGGCAAGACCACCATGGCGCACATCATCGCGCGCGAAATGGGCGTCAATCTGCGCCAGACTTCCGGCCCGGTACTGGAACGCGCCGGCGATCTGGCCGCGCTGCTGACCAATCTCGAAGCGAATGACGTCCTGTTCATCGACGAGATTCATCGCCTGTCGCCGGTGGTGGAAGAAATTCTCTATCCGGCGCTGGAGGATTATCAGATCGACATCATGATCGGCGAAGGCCCGGCGGCGCGTTCCGTGCGTCTCGATCTGCAGCCGTTCACGCTGGTCGGCGCCACCACGCGCGCCGGCATGCTCACCAATCCGCTGCGCGACCGCTTTGGCATCGTGGCGCGGCTGGAGTTCTACACGCCGCCGGAACTGGCGCGCATCGTCACGCGCAGCGCCGGCTTGCTGAATGCGCCCATCGTCGAAGAAGGCGCACTGGAAATCGCCAAGCGCAGCCGCGGTACGCCGCGTATTGCCAACCGCCTGCTGCGTCGCGTGCGCGACTATGCCGAGGTCAAGGGCCAGGGCCGGATCACGCGCGAGATGGCCGATGCCGCGCTGATCATGCTGGATGTCGATCCGGTCGGTTTCGATGTGATGGATCGCAAGCTGCTGGAAGCCGTGCTGTTCAAGTTCAACGGCGGCCCGGTCGGACTCGACAATCTGGCCGCCGCCATCGGCGAAGAGCGCGACACCATCGAAGACGTGCTGGAGCCTTATCTGATCCAGCAAGGCTATCTCCAGCGCACACCGCGCGGCCGCATTGCCACGCCGGCGGCGTATCAACACTTCGGCGTCACCGCGCCGCGCACGGGGCCCAATGGCGATCTGTGGAACGGCGCCTGAACTGCCGTCCCGAATCATCTGGGGGGCTGCGTCGGCCAATTTCACTTTCAATGCCTGAAAACGGGAGGCGCACGTGCGGCACGCTCTTGCGCCAATTGAAATTATTCATTACGCGGAATGGCGCAATCAAATCGCGAGCTTCATGCTGAATTTGCATGGGGCCCGGCTTTCGTCTGTCTGCATGCTGGACATCTGGGCGTAAAGCCTTATCCAGACTGTGCTTAGCTGATCCGCCACCCGCAAGGGCTTTGCCGGTCTGCCAATATTTTCTGCGAGAAAGTCTGTGGCATCACCAAACGCCTCTCATGAATATTTTGCCTGAGCCCGTATAAAGGCGAGTTTTTACTTGTGCAAAAACTAATCGTCATCGACAATGCATAGCTATTCACTATCTTTCGATGTGAGCCCCTCATGCTAATGTCGAGTCAAGCCAGTCGGTACGCGCATCAACTGCTGGATGCGCGGGCAAATTCTCGCCTGCTCCCCCTGATCTCCAAATCCGAGCAACTGACGGTGGAGGATGCCTACGATATCGCGCATTGCATCCGCAATGTCCGCGTCGCGCAAGGCGAACAGCCCATCGGTCGCAAGATCGGATTCTCGGTGCACAAATCCTGGAGTCGTTACGGCGTCACCGACGATACCCGCACCACCATCTGGGCGCCGATTTTCGATACCACGGTGCGCTTCGCCGAAGACAATCACGGCCTGCAATCGCTGGCCGGCGCGATGCAACCGCGCATCGAGCCGGAAATCGTCTTCAAGCTCGGCAAGACGCCGGCGCCGGACGCCACGCTCGACGACATGGCCGATTGCCTGGAGTGGATGGCGCATGGCTTCGAGATCGTTGCCTGTCCGTTCGCCAACTGGGAATTCACGGTGGCCGATTCAATCGCCGCCTTCGGCCTGCACGGCACGCTGATCATCGGCGAGCCGCACGTGCTCTCCTACGGCACGCGTCATCACCTGAGCCAGATTCTGGCCAGCGCCAGCGTTTCACTGTCCTGCAATACCGACACCAGCAGCACCTTGCGCGCTGCCGGTTTCTGCAACGACGAAATGGACAGTCCCTTGCACGCGCTGTGGCATCTGCATCAGTTGCTGCAAAAGCAGACGCAGTTCCGTCAATTGCAGGCCGGTGAAATCATCACCACCGGCACCTGGACCGATGCCTATCCGGTCGAACCTGGTCAGACCTGGGTCACGGCATTTTCCGGTGTCACCTTGCCCGGCCTGACCGTATCGTTTGTGTGAGAATGCTGAGCAGCATGGCGCCGCCTGTTCGGCGCCTTGCTGCGCTTGCCGACCTTCATTCGGTTCAAGATTCACACGCTCGCGCGACGCGGCATTCTCGGCAGCGCTCGCAGCATTTTCACTTCAAGGTTACACATGCAGATCTGGGTTGATGCCGACGCCTGTCCCGGCGTCATCAAGGACATGCTGTTCCGCGTGGCCGACCGCACCGGCATCCAGGTGACGCTGGTCGCCAATCGCCAGCTGCGGGTGCCGCCTTCACGCTTCATCAAATCCATCGTGGTGCCGGCCGGCTTCGACGTTGCCGACAAGGAAATCGTGCGTCTGACGCAGCCCGGCGATCTGGTCATCAGTGCCGACATTCCGCTGGCGGCAGAGGCGATAGAGAAGGGCGGGGCGGTGCTCAATCCGCGCGGTGAAATGTACTCCGCCGACAATATCCAGCAGCATCTGACGATGCGCAACTTCATGGAAGAACTGCGCAGCAGCGGCGTCGAAACCGGCGGCCCGGCCGCCTTCAGCCAGAGCGACGGCCGCGCCTTTGCGCGCCAGCTTGATCGCTATGTCGCGCAGCATCACAAGCCTGCGGCTTAACGTACTCGATCACTGAATTGCGGTGTGCCGCAGCGGTGCTTCACTTGCCGCCGAACACCTTTACCGGTACCCATTTCTTCTGTTCGATACGGTACAAGGTGTAGTCCGGCCTGAGCAAAGCGCCGCTGGCATCGAAGCCTATGTTGCCGGTCACGCCGGCATACCGGATTTCGCGCAGCGCCTCCACGATCTTGCCGCGATCCAGCGAATTGGACTTCTTTGCCGCCGCGATGAGCAGATGCACGCTGTCGTAGGCATAGGCGCCGAAGGCCGTCATCTCTGCATCGTAGCGTTCGATATATTTCTTTTCCAGCGCCGCCATGCGCGGCCGTCTTTGCACCGGCGTGCCTGGCACGATGGCCATGACCGGTGTTTCGGTCTTGGCCACATTGCGCAGAAAATCCTCGTTGACCACGTTGTCGGTCAGCAGCAACGCCGGCTGCATCTGGAAGCGCGGCAGGTTGCTGGTCAGCACGCCGCTCTGCACTGTACGCCCGCTGAAGAAAATCAGATCGGGCTGCAATTGTTGCGCCCTTTGCAGCGGTGGATTGAAATCCGAGGTCTTGCTATTGATTGAAGCGCGATGAACCACTTCGCCGCCGGCAGTTTTTACGTTCTCATAAAAATAGCCGGCCATGGCGGTGCCAAGGTAGCCGCCGTCATCCAGTATGAAAACGTGTTTCAGTTTTTGATCGCGCACCAGATAGTCGGCGGCAAAGGCGAGGCCGGCGGCATTGTTGCCGACCATCTGGAATATGGTCTTGAACGATTTCTGCGTCAGCTCGCGGGTCCATGCCGTCGGTGAAATATGTGCCAGCCCGGCATCGCTGTAGACTGGCGCGGCCGCCATGGTGGTGGCGCTGCTCCAGTGGCCGACGACGCCGATCACCTTGCTGGCGACCAGCGTACGCGCAACGTAGGGCGTGACGACCACATCGGATTTGTCATCCTGCTCCAGCAATTGAAACTGCACCGGCTGGCCGGCGATGCGAGGATTATCTTTATTGGCCTCTTCAATCGCCAGCAGTGCGGCGTTGCGCCCATGCCTGGCACTGAATTCGCTGAGCGGCGCAGCGAAACCGATCAGGACGATGCTGGCCGGCGGTGGCGGGGTGGCGGCCCATGCTTGTGCGGCGGAATAGAACAACGCCACGGCCAGCAATGCGAGCGCGACCATTTTGCGGAAAACAATAGATGCAGACGACATGCGAAACATACGTCCTCCCCTACCAGAACCTGAGTTTTCTGCGCGGAAATGAATCGGAGCACATCCGTATCCAGCGCCAGCGCACTTTATTTTTTATATTGTTTTCACAACATTCGACCTCACGGCCGAATTGATTATAGAACAAGAAAATTCTTGCGAAGGACAAAAATAAAGGCAGCGCGCGGCTGCCTTTATGCAAAGAAACACTCTGCGCAATATCACTATTCTTCGCGCACCCAGGTTTGCGTGCGGCCCAGCATCGGCATGCCGATATAGCCGCGCACATTGAGCTTCTTGCCGCCTTCGATCACGCTCAGCTTGCTCTTGTAGAGCTTGCCGTTGGCCGGGTCGAGGATCTGGCCGCCGCTGTAGTCATCGCCGTCTTTCTTGAGCCCGCTGAGGATGGTCATGCCGATAATGGGTTGATCTTTCAGATCGCCTTCGCACTTTTCACACCTGGGATTCTGATCTTCTTCCGGCGCGCGGAACAGTTTCTCGATCTTGCCCTTGAGCTCGCCCTCGCTTTCGCTGATACGGATCAGCGCCTTGGGTTTGCCGGTGGCGTCGTCTATGTTTTTCCATAGGCCGACCGGCGAGCCATCGGCCCAGGCCGAGGTGCAGGCCAGCAGGCCGGTAAGCAGCGCCGCTGCAAGAAGGGGGCTGCGCGATGTCGTGGTTTTCATCATGTCTCCTGTTGATGGTTGACCGTTTGCCATTAAAAGCACGGATGTTCTAATTTGTCGGCCTAGTGTAGACAAGCGGCCGGCGCCGGGCAAGCGCAAATAAAAGCACGCCGCCGTTGACGATGGCGGTAGCGGGGAAAGTCTTGCCGGAGAGTAAATTTGCAGGCAGGAAAAAGCCGCCGGCTCCGAAGAGGCGGCGGCTTTCTTTGCTTCCTTGCTGCAGACGACGCTTACTTCAGCTTGGCCAATTGCTCCTGCAGCTTGGCCAGCGTCGCGGTGAAGTTGGCCAGGCGTTCCTTTTCCTGCGCCACCACCGCTTCCGGCGCACGCGCAACGAAGCTCTCATTGGACAGCTTGCCGTTGGCCTTGACGATCTCGCCGCTGATGCGGGTGATCTCCTTGCTCATGCGTTCGCGTTCGGCGGCGATATCCACTTCCACCTTCAGCATCAGCTTCACATCGCCGACGATGGCAACTGGCGCCGGGGATTCCGGCAGTTGCGTCACGACCTGGGTTTCGCTCAGTTTCACCAGCGATTGCAGATACGGCAGGAAAGACGTGACGGCGTCTGCATTCGCCGCTTCCACGATCAGCGGCACGCGCAGCGCCGGCGACAATTGCATCTCGCCGCGCAGATTGCGGCAGGCATCGGTCAGCGTCTTGAGCTGCGTCATCCAGGCTTCGGCCTCGTCGTCGATCTTTTCCAGATCGGCTTGCGGATAAGGCTGACGCATGATGGAGTCGCCGGCCGGGTCGAGTTGCTTGTCGGTCAGCGGCGCCACGCTCTGCCACAGCGCTTCGGTGACGAAAGGCAAGACCGGATGCGCCAGGCGCAGTACAGCTTCCAGAACGCGCAGCAGGGTGCGGCGGGTGGCGCGCTGTTGCGCTTCGTTGCCGGTCTGAACCTGCACCTTGGCGACTTCCAGATACCAGTCGCAATACTCATCCCACACGAACTTGTAGATGGCCGACGCGATGTTGTCGAAGCGGTAGTCGGCAAAGCCCTTTTCCACTTCCGCTTCGGCGCGCTGCAGCAGCGACACGATCCAGCGGTCGGCCTTGGAGAATTGCAGTTTTTCCTTGTTGCATTCACCCTTGACGTGACCGTCGAAACCGCAGTCCTGACCTTCGGTGTTCATCAGCACAAAGCGCGTGGCGTTCCACAGCTTGTTGCAGAAATTGCGATAGCCTTCGCAGCGGCCGAGGTCGAAATTGATGTTGCGGCCCAGCGTCGCCAGCGAGGCAAACGTGAAGCGCAGCGCGTCGGTGCCGAAGGCCGGGATGCCATCCGCGAATTCCTTGCGCGTGGCTTTTTCGATGCTCGCGGCCTGCTTGGGATTCATCAGGCCGACGGTACGCTTGGCCACCAGTTCATCCACGCCGATGCCGTCGATCAGATCGATAGGGTCGAGCGTATTGCCCTTGGACTTGGACATCTTCTGACCGTTGCCGTCGCGCACCAGTCCGTGCACATACACCGTATTGAACGGCACCTGTCCGGTGAAATGCGTGGTCATCATGACCATGCGCGCCACCCAGAAGAAGATGATGTCGAAGCCGGTCACCAGCACCGACGACGGCAGGAACAGTTTGTAGTCCGGCGTCTGCTCCGGCCAGCCCAGCGAGGAGAAAGGCACCAGCGCCGACGAGAACCAGGTATCCAGCACATCGTTGTCGCGCGTCACGTTCTTGCCGCCGGCTTGCGCCCTGGCTTCTTCTTCGGTGCGGGCGACGTAGACCTTGCCGTCTTCGTCGTACCAGGCCGGGATCTGATGGCCCCACCACAACTGACGCGAGATGCACCAGTCCTGGATATTGTTGAGCCACTGGTTGTAGGTGTTGCTCCAGTTTTCCGGAATCAGCTTGATCTCGCCGTTGGCGACCTTTTCCAGCGCCACTTCGGCAATCGATTTGCCGGGGAAGTAAGTGCCTTCCGGCGCCGGCTTGCTCATCGCCACGAACCATTGGTCGGTCAGCATCGGCTCGATCACCACATTGGTCCGGTCGCCGCGCGGCACCATCAGCTTGTGCGGCTTGACCAGATCCAGCAGGCCCAGCGCTTCGAGGTCGGCGACGATCTTCTTGCGCGCGTCGAAGCGATCCATGCCCTGATACTGGGCCGGGCCGTTTTCATTGATCTTGGCGTCCAGTGTGAAGATGCTGATCTTTTCCAGATTGTGGCGCGCGCCCACGGCGTAATCGTTGAAGTCGTGCGCCGGCGTGATCTTCACGCAGCCGGTGCCGAATTCCTTGTCGACGTATTCATCCTTGATGATGGGAATTTCGCGATCGCTCAGCGGTAGCTTGAGCATCTTGCCGACCAGGTGTGCGTAACGCTCATCGGTGGGATCGACCGCTACGGCGACGTCGCCCAGCATGGTTTCGGGGCGCGTGGTGGCGACCGTGATGTGGCCGCTGCCATCGGCCAGCGGATAATTGATGTGCCACATCGAACCGTCTTCTTCTTCCGACACCACTTCCAGATCGGAGACCGCCGTGCCGAGCACCGGATCCCAGTTCACCAGACGCTTGCCGCGATAGATCAGGCCTTGCTCGAACAGGCGCACGAACACTTCGGTGACGGCGGTCGACATCTTCGGATCCATCGTGAAGTACTCACGATCCCAGTCGGTCGAGGCGCCCATGCGGCGCATCTGGCCGGTGATGGTGGAACCGGATTTTTCTTTCCACTCCCAGACCTTCTCGACAAATTTTTCACGGCCCAGATCATGGCGCGAAATCTTTTGTGCATCGAGCTGGCGCTCCACGACGATCTGCGTGGCGATGCCGGCGTGATCGGTGCCCGGAATCCAGGCGGTATTGAAACCGCGCATGCGGTGGTAGCGGGTCAGGCCATCCATGATGGTCTGATTGAAGGCATGGCCCATGTGCAGCGTGCCGGTCACATTCGGCGGCGGCAGCTGAATGCTGAACGATGGCTTTTCCGGCGCGGTGGTGGCGGCGAAATACCCGCGCTTTTCCCATTCCTCGCGCCAGTATTTTTCAATGTCGGCAGGCTCGAAAGACTTGGCTAATTCCATGATTTGACGTGTGTTTTTGCGAAACCGTCCATTATAAAGGAGCGGCAGCAGAATGCGGCTCCCCACCGCAAAATCGCTGACGCCGAGAGAACGCGCGTGCTCTTCGTAGCGCAGGTTTCCCCGATGGCAACTCCTGAAAATTTGTAATGCAGGCGGCGCAATTGAAGGTGTAGAATCCGGCCCACGACGTTTGAAACAACGCCGTGTAAACGCTAGGGGTCCTGTCTTTGTACGGACTTTGCAACAGCAGCAAGTTGCGAAGGCCGGATGTTGACGGGTGAGAAATACCCTTGAACCTGATCTGGGTAATGCCAGCGAAGGGAAGCTGCCGGAACCGGCGCATTGCATCTTGATGTCAGGCAATCTTCAAGGCAATCCGTCCCTCTCCGTATCCTCCTTTGCTGGCTCCAAAAGCCAACCGCAAAGGAGCCAAAATGAACGCCAATCCGAAATTCCTGTCCGCGACCGCCACGGTCGATGAGGCAGCCGTCCAGCCTTTACCGAATTCCCGCAAGATCTACGTCACCGGTTCGCGCCCTGATATTCGCGTGCCGATGCGCGAGATCAGCCAGTCCGACACGCCGGCGATGTTCGGTTCGGAAAAGAATCCGGCCATCTACGTCTACGATACTTCCGGCCCCTACACCGATCCCGATGTCAAAATCGACATCCGCGCCGGTCTGTCCACGCCGCGTTTGCCGTGGATTCTGGAACGCAACGACACCGACGAGCTCGACGGTCCGACCTCCGAATACGGCCAGCAGCGTCTGAACGATCCGGCGCTGGCCGAGCTGCGCTTCAACCTGCATCGCAAGCCGCGCCGCGCAAAGGAAGGCGGCAATGTTTCGCAGATGCACTATGCGCGCCGCGGCATCATCACGCCGGAAATGGAATTCATCGCCATCCGCGAAAACCTGCGCCGCCAGGAATATCTGGAGCAGCTCAAAGCCTCCGGCCCGATGGGCAACAAGCTGGCCGACCTGATGGGCCGCCAGCATCCGGGGCAGTCCTTCGGCGCCTCGATTCCCGCCACCATCACGCCGGAATTCGTGCGCGACGAAGTCGCCCGCGGCCGCGCCATCATCCCCGCCAACATCAATCACCCTGAAGTCGAACCGATGATCATCGGCCGCAACTTCCTGGTGAAGATCAACGCCAACATCGGCAACTCGGCGGTGACTTCGTCCATCGGCGAAGAAGTCGAAAAGATGACCTGGGCCATCCGCTGGGGCGGCGACAACGTGATGGATCTGTCGACCGGCAAGAACATCCACGAAACGCGTGAATGGATCATCCGCAATTCGCCGGTGCCGATCGGCACCGTGCCTATCTATCAGGCGCTGGAAAAGGTCAACGGCAAGGCTGAAGACCTGACCTGGGAAATCTTCCGCGACACGCTGATCGAGCAGGCCGAGCAAGGCGTCGACTACTTCACCATCCACGCCGGCGTGCGTCTGCAATACGTGCCGCTGACCGCCAAGCGCATGACGGGCATCGTCTCGCGCGGCGGTTCCATCATGGCGAAATGGTGTCTGGCGCATCACAAGGAATCCTTCCTGTACGAGCACTTCGAAGACATCTGCGACATCATGAAGGCCTACGACGTCAGCTTCAGCCTGGGCGACGGCCTTCGTCCGGGTTCGATCTACGACGCCAACGACGAAGCGCAACTGGGCGAGCTGAAGACGCTAGGTGAACTGACCCAGATCGCGTGGAAGCACGACGTGCAGGTCATGATCGAAGGCCCCGGCCACGTGCCCATGCATCTGATCAAGGAAAACATGGACCTGCAACTGGAGCAGTGCCACGAAGCGCCGTTCTACACGCTGGGTCCTTTGACCACCGACATCGCGCCGGGCTACGACCACATCACCTCCGGCATCGGCGCCGCGCAGATCGGCTGGTACGGCACGGCGATGCTGTGCTACGTCACGCCCAAGGAACATCTGGGCCTGCCCAACAAGGTGGATGTGAAGGACGGCATCATCACCTACAAGATCGCTGCGCACGCGGCCGATCTCGCCAAGGGCCATCCGGGCGCGCAGATTCGCGACAACGCATTGTCGAAAGCACGCTTCGAATTCCGCTGGGAAGATCAGTTCAACATCGGTCTCGACCCGGACAAGGCGCGTGAATTCCACGACGAAACCCTGCCCAAGGATTCGGCCAAGGTGGCGCATTTCTGCTCCATGTGCGGCCCGCATTTCTGCTCGATGAAGATCACGCAGGAGGTGCGCGATTACGCCGCCAAGGAAGGCATCTCGGAAATCGCTGCGCTGAAGCAGGGCATGGAGGTGAAATCGGTGGAGTTCGTGAAGATGGGCGCCGAGATCTATTCCAAGACTTGACGCTTCAACAGGATTGACCATGCAGATCGAACTGAACGGAAAGCCGCACCCGCTGCCGGACGGCGCCACGCTGGAGCAACTGATCGCAGCGTTGGAGCTGACCGGCCGCGCAGTGGCGGTGGCCGTGAATCGGCAGGTGGTGCCGTCCCAGCAATGGGCGGCGCACGCGCTGGCCGAGACCGACAAAGTGGATGTAGTGCGGGCGATCGGCGGCGGCTGAGCCGCGCCATCTTCCCGTCATCGCCACGCTCTCAAAGGAATTGACATGAACATGAACGACATCCCTTCCATACAGGAAGATGCCGGGCTGACCATCGCCGGCAAAACCTACCGCTCGCGCCTGCTGGTGGGCAGCGGCAAATACAAGGATCTGAACGAAACCCGGCTGGCGACCGATGCCAGCGGCGCCGACATCATCACGGTGGCGATCCGCCGCGTCAACATCGGGCAGGACCCGAATGCGCCCAGTCTGCTGGATGCGGTGCCGCCTTCGCAGTTCACTATCCTGCCCAATACCGCCGGTTGCTACAACGCGGCCGACGCGGTCTACACGCTGCAACTGGCGCGCGAACTGCTGAACGGTCACAAGCTGGTCAAGCTGGAAGTGCTGGGCGACGAAAAGACCTTGTTCCCCAACATGCCTGAAACCCTGAAGGCGGCCGAGACGCTGGTCAGGGACGGCTTCGACGTGATGGTCTACTGCAGCGACGATCCTATCCAGGCCAAGATGCTCGAAGAAATCGGCTGTGTCGCGGTGATGCCGCTGGCCTCGCTGATCGGCTCCGGCATGGGCATTCTGAATCCCTGGAATCTGTCGCTGATCATCGATCAGGCCAGGGTGCCGGTGCTGGTCGATGCCGGCGTCGGCACGGCGTCGGATGCGGCGATTGCGATGGAGCTGGGCTGCGATGGCGTGCTGATGAATACTGCGATCGCCGGCGCGCGCGACCCGATTCGCATGGCGCGCGCCATGAAACTAGCCGTGCAGGCCGGGCGTGAAGCCTATCTGGCGGGCCGCATCGCACGCCGATTCTCGGCTTCGCCTTCGTCGCCGATGGCGGGCCGCATCGCATGACCTTGGCCGAGTCTTCTTATCGCGCCGCGCCGCCTTGCGTGCTGGTGTTTTCCGGTTCCGATCCCAGCGGCGGCGCCGGCATGCAGGCGGATATTCCGGCCATCAGCGCGCTCGGCTGCCATCCGCTGTCGGTGCCGACCGCGCTGACGGTGCAGGACAATGTCAGCGTGTTTGCCGTGCATCCGCTGGATGCAGAGCTGGTGCGGCATCAGGCGCAGGCGCTGATCGACCGCTTCCGCATCTCGGCAGTCAAGCTCGGCATCGCCGGCAGCCGCGCCAATGCCGAAGTGATCGCGGCGCTGATCCGTCAACTGAGGGTGGCGCAGCCTGATCTGCCGGTGGTGCTCGACCCGGTGCTGGCCAACGGCAAGGGAGACAATCTGTCGAACGACGATGCCGCCCGGGTGCTGGAGCCGCTATATGCGCTGGCGACTGTGATCACCCCCAATCTGAATGAAGCGAATCGCCTGTGCGGCGCCGGCCTGACGCCGGCGCGACAGGCGGCGCGTCTGATGGCGCGCGGTTGCCGTCATGTCTTGCTCAAGGGCGGGCATGGCCCGCAACAGGAAGATGTGGTCAATCGCTGGTTCGGCACCTTCTTTCAATCCGAGCACGTCGAAGAAGCGGTAGAAAGCGCACACTGGAGCTGGCCGCGTCTGCCGGACGAATTCCACGGCAGCGGCTGTACGCTGGCGGCGGCACTCGCGGCCGAGCTCGCCAAAGGCACGCCGATGCGCAATGCTATCGCCGCCGCGCAGGACTACACGCAGCACGCGCTGAATACTTCATACGCCATTGCCGCCGGTCAGCGCATTCCGAATCGCGTGCCGGCTTTTGTTGTGCCTTCGGCAGGAGAAAATCATGACTGAAAAATTCGCACAAAGCCTCAAGGGCCTGTACATCGTCACTCCCGACTGGGATGACACCGACAAGCTGCTCAGCGCCACGGAGCAGGCGCTGAAGGGGGGCGCGGCGCTGCTGCAATACCGCCACAAGAGCGCCAACGCCGACTTGCGCCGCGAGCAGGCCGGCGCCTTGCTGGCGCTGTGCCGCAAGCATGCCGTACCTTTCGTCATCAACGACTATCTGGAGCTGTGTCTGGCGCTGGATGCCGACGGCATCCACGTCGGCGGCACCGATGCCTCGGTGGCTGAAGTGCGCGCGGCAGTGGGCAAGGGCAAGATTGTCGGCGCCTCCTGCTACGGTACTTTGCAACTGGCGCGTGATGCGTATCCGGCCGGCGCCAGCTATGTGGCCTTCGGCGGTTTCTATCCCTCGCGCGTGAAGAAATATGATTTCGTGACCGCGCCCGAAATCGTGGCTGAATCGAAGAAGGAAATTCCCTTGCCGGTGGTGGTGATCGGCGGCATGACGCAGCAGAATTGCCGGCCGTTGATTGCACAGGGCGCGGACATGGTGGCTGCCATCAGCAGTGTTTACATGAACGGGCCCGAGAGCAATGCGGAGCAGGCGGCGCGGGAATTTGCCGCTTTGTTTTGATGCACTGAATCACTACGCGCGAATGTTGCAGTAGCGCCTCAATGAAAAATGCCGCCGTATCTCACGATCACGGCGGCATTTTTTTTGAGCTGCGGCAGCGCGCCGCAAGCTCAGACAGCTTCGATGCTATCAGCCTTCCAGCAGGCTGCGCAGCATCCATGCGTTCTTTTCATGCAATTGCATGCGCTGGGTCAGCAGGTCGGCGGTCGGTTCATCGGAGGCAGCATCGACGGCCGGGAAGATCGAGCGTGCGGTGCGCGTGACGGCTTCCTGGCCGGCCACCAATTGCGCGATCATTTCCTGCGCGTTGGGCGCACCATCGGCTTCAGGAATCGACGACAGCTTGGCGAATTCCTTGTACGAACCCGGTGCCGGATAGCCCAGTGCGCGGATACGTTCTGCGATCAGATCGACGGCCAGCGCCAGTTCGTTGTACTGACCTTCGAACATCAGGTGCAGGGTGTTGAACATCGGGCCTGTCACGTTCCAGTGGAAGTTGTGCGTCTTCAGATACAGCGTGTAGGTGTCGGCCAGCAGTTTGCTGAGACCGTCCGCAATCTTCTTGCGGTCTTTGTCGTTGATGCCGATGTTGATCTGGGTAGGATTTTTCTTGGCCATTTTGACGCTCCTTGTGTGTTCGGTTTTTCGTAAGCGGTTTAAAACAACATGGCGATTCTATGCCAAATCGGGCATGTTCCCCATCCTGTTTCAACAGGTGACTGATTACTTACATGCGGACATTGTTCCTGATCGCAAGCGAAAAAATGCCAATGGGGCCGATAGCCTTGCCGCTATCGGCCCCATTGCATGGGCATGCAGAGATGACGCCGGGCGTCAGGCCGCCCGTTGCGCGCTGCGGTACAGCGAGAGCGACAAGGCCACTGCGCCGAGCGAAGCGATGGCGGCGAACAGGAACACTTGCGGATAACCGAACTGGCCGACGATTAGCCCTGCCAGCGGGCCGGTGAAGCCCAGCGCCAGATCGAGGAACACCGAGTAAGCCGCCAGCGCGGCGCCGCGATTGGCCGGCGGCACCAGATTGACCGCTTCCACACCCAGTGACGGAAACACCAGCGCAAAACCGAACCCGGCCAGTGCTGCGCCCAGCATGGCCACTTCCGGCACGGTCGCCACCCACAGCAGCAGCAGGCCTATGGCTTCGGTGATGAAGGACACCACCGCCACGCGATAACCGCCGAAACGGTTGATCGAATTGGCGAACAGCAAACGCGAACCGACGAAGGCGGCGCTGAACAGCGTCAGCGAGTAAGCCGCGTTGCCCCATTGATGGTCTGCGTAATACAGCGTGATGAAGGTGGCGATGGAGCCGAAACCGATGGTGCCGAATGCCAGGCCGATGCCGTAGGCGAACACGCGGCGCAGCACCAGCTTGAACGACAGGCGTTCGCCCTGGACCACGTCCACGGCCGGCTTGGAGCGCGCCAGCAGGTAGCCGATCGTCGTCAGCGCCAGACCACTCAGACCGATCACCGCAAAGCCCAGCGAACGGTCGAGGATCACGCCCAACGGAGCGCCGATGGCCAGCGCCGCATAGGTAGCGATGCCGTTCCAGGAAATCATCTTGGCGGTATTGTGTGTGCCGACGCGGCCGATGCCCCACATGATGGCGCCGGTGCCGACCAGACTTTCGCCCAGACCGAGCAAGGTGCGGCTGACGATCAGCAGGCACAGGCTGAGGAAGGGCAGTGTCTGCGCCAGCGACGCCAGAAACAGCACCACGCCGCTGGCGGTGCAGAACAGCATGCCGCGCATCACGGTGGCCTTGGGGCCGACGGTATCGATCATGCGGCCGGCATTGGCGCGGCTGACGAAGGTGGCGAAATACTGAACGCTGATACCCAGCCCGGCGATAAACGAGCTGTAACCGAGATCCAGGTGGATATAGCCCGGCAGCACCGCCATCGGGATGCCGATGGCCAGATACACCAGGAAGGTGAACAGTACGGTGGAAAGAATCTGAAGCGTGACAGCGGTCGGTGATAGCGGGGCCGCTGTCGCAGTGGATGGACTACAAGAATCGTCGGACATGATGGGGAAAGTCGGGAGAGGCGCTGCGCGCGCCAGTGTGCGCGTGAACAGCAAGCTGGAATTTTACTCTTCTCGAAAAAATGCTGCAGGCCAGCATGATTTTTGCGCGAAATTAGTCGTTTTTGCGCGACGATGGCATTTTGATAATGCCCTTCGCTGAGATGCGGCGAGTGAGCTCAAGCTCAGGCACGCAAATCAATCCGGGCACAACAGTGACGCCAGTGCGCGCTCCCGCACGGCGCGGTCATAGTCCTTTGCCAGAATCCGCGACGATAAAGCCGCCAGCTCGGCCCGCATGCCGGTTTCGCACCAGCGCCCCTGCAGACGCAGCAAGGATTGCAGCAAGGCCGGCGTCAGCTTATCCAGCACCGGGCGCACCTCGCGCGCCAGATCGGGCGGCGCGGCAAAAGGCGGCAAGCCTTGCGCACGCCATTGCGCATGCAGTTCGCGCTGCACGATCTTGCCGGCATCGAACTGATCCTGAAAGAAACGCCGGCTCCATTGCGGATCGACACCGCTTTTCTGCGCCTGAGCCGCCACCTCATTGAGAATCGCCGCCTCGCGCGCCGGATCGTCGATCGCCGCACCCGAATTCCACTTGCTGCGCGCCACCGGCGTGGCGACGTCCAGCCTTTGTTTCTGCAATTCCAGCAACTGGCGCAGAGCGGCCTGCGTCTGCGCATCGACGCTGCCGGGCCGCAAGCCTGCGCAGGCTGACAGCAGCAAGGCGCAGCAGCCGAGCGCGATCAGGTGCTGCAACGCATGCAGGATGGCGCGCGGACGGCGCAGCGGAACAGTCGGAAACCAGATGGCGCGGATGAACATGGCAGGAAGATCTCCCCTGATGGATCGCGATTCTGCCGGCGAAAACCGGGCGCAGAATCTGAAGCGCAGGAGTATAGCGCATGGCGTTTCACTCTTTTTGACGCTGTCTGCGCAGGGCCGCGCGATTATTGCGCGATTATTGCGCGGGCAATCGGCGGCTCTCGGACGCGCGCCGCCTTATAATCGCAGGATGCAAAATCTCCTCCACAATCTGAATGAAGAACAGCTGGCTGCCGTCACGCTGCCTGCGCAATCCGCGCTGATCCTGGCCGGCGCCGGTTCCGGCAAGACCCGCGTGCTGACCACGCGCATCGCCTGGCTGATCCAGACCGGCCAGACTTCGCAGTCCGGCATTCTGGCCGTGACCTTTACCAACAAGGCCGCCAAGGAAATGACCGCGCGCCTGTCCGCCATGCTGCCGATCAACACGCGCGGCATGTGGATCGGTACCTTCCACGGCATTTGCAATCGCCTGCTGCGCGCGCATTTCAAGGATGCCGGTCTGCCGCAGACCTTTCAGATTCTGGATTCGCAGGATCAGTTGTCGGCCATCAAGCGCATGCTCAAGGCGCTCAATGTCGACGATGAAAAATATCCGCCGCGCAATCTGATGTACTTCATCAACAGCGCCAAGGATCAAGGGCTGCGCGCGAAAGACGTGGATGCCGCCGACGACTACAACCGCAAGTTCGTGGAGCTTTACGAGCTGTACGATCAGCAGTGCCAGCGCGAAGGCGTGGTCGATTTCGCCGAGCTGCTGCTGCGCACCTACGAACTGCTATCGCGCAATCAGCCGCTGCGCGAGCATTATCAGGCGCGCTTCCGCCACATTCTGGTGGACGAGTTTCAGGACACCAACGATCTGCAATACAAGTGGCTGAAGCTGATGGCCGGTCCGCACGGCGCCGTGTTTGCCGTGGGCGACGACGATCAGAGCATCTACGCCTTTCGCGGCGCCAACGTCGGCAACATGTCGGCCTTCGAGCGTGAATTCAAGGTCGAGAATCTGATCAAGCTGGAGCAGAACTACCGCTCGCACGGCCACATTCTGGACACCGCCAATGAGCTGATCGCCAACAACAGCAAGCGCCTCGGCAAGAATCTGCGCACCGACGCCGGCCACGGCGAACAGGTCCGCATCTATGAATCCATCAGCGATCTGGCTGAAGCGCAGTGGATCATCGAGCAGGTCAAGAATCTGATCGCCGAAGGCTGGGGCCGCAGCGAGATCGCGATTCTGTATCGCTCCAATGCGCAATCGCGGGTGCTGGAACACGCGCTGTTCAGCTCGGCGATCCCGTATCGCGTCTACGGCGGTCAGCGCTTCTTCGAGCGCGCCGAAGTCAAGCACGCGATCGCCTACCTGCAGCTGATGGACAACCTGCACAACGATTCGGCCTTCCTGCGCGTGGTCAATTTCCCCACGCGCGGCATCGGCGCCAAGGCGCTGGAGCAACTGCAGGACGCCGCACGCCAGTACAACTGTTCGCTGTATGCCGCCGTGCCATATGTGGCCGGCAAGGCCGGTTCCTCGCTCAATGCCTTCATCAAGCTGATCGAAGGCGCGCGCTTCGAAAGCCAGCACATGCCGTTGCAGGAAATGGTCAAGCTGGTGCTGGAGCGCAGCACGCTGATGACGCATTATCAAAGCGAAAAAGAAGGCGCCGACCGCATCGAAAATCTGGAGCAGCTGGTCAGTGCCGCGACCCTGTTCGTGTCGGAAGAGGGCTTTGGCCTGGATGCGCCGGCCTTCCTCGGCCCGCAGGCGCTGGCCAGCGCCGGTACCGGCATCACGCTGGGCGACGGCATCGAGATCATCGACGCCGATGCTTCGCTGGTGACATTGATGTCGCCGCTGTCGGCCTTCCTCTCGCACGCCTCGCTGGAAGCCGGCGACAATCAGGCGCAAGCCGGTCAGGATGCCCTGCAGCTGATGACGGTGCACTCGGCCAAGGGCCTGGAGTTCGACGCGGTATTCATCACCGGTCTGGAAGAAGGCCTGTTCCCGCATGAGAACAGCGCCAAGGAAGAGGGCGGCGTGGAAGAAGAGCGACGCCTGATGTACGTCGCCATCACGCGCGCGCGCAAGCGTCTGTACATGACGTTTTCGCAGACGCGCATGCTGCACGGTCAGACCCGCTACAACCTGCGTTCACGCTTCTTCGATGAGTTGCCTGAGGACTCGATCAAGTGGCTTTCGTCCAAGGTGGTGAAGCAGCCCAACAGCTGGTTCGCGCATCCCAAGGCGGCGTGGGTGGAAACGCCCGAGTCCGGCAATAACAAGATTGCGCAAGGCTTCAATCGTCAGGGCTCTGAGTGGCGCATCGGACAGGGTGTGGCACATGCCAAGTTCGGCGAAGGCGTGATCGTGAACATCGAGGGCGATGGCGGCAGCACGCGAGCGCACATCAACTTCGGCAAGTTCGGGATGAAGTTGCTGGACTTGAGTGTGGCCAAGCTGGAGAAGGTCGGCTGATGCCTGTATTTCTTCTGGCTGGCAACTGAGCTCTTTGCCGGCTTGCGCTGCTGCCTGTGACCGGCGCTTTGGCCGTCTCTCGCGGTTTCTCATTTACCGCCGGTGACATCCAGGAAGGTGCCGGTGATGAAGGACGCTTCGCTGCTGGCCAGCCACAGGATGGCCCGCGCCACTTCTTCCGGTTGCCCGCCTCGGCCCATGGGGATCGAGTCCTTGACCCGGTCCACCCGCCCCGGCTCGCCGCCGCTGGCATGCATCTCCGTGTAGATGTGCCCGGGACGAATGCAATTGACCCGGATTCCCTCCCGCGCGACTTCCTTGGCGAAGCCGGTCGTGAATGTTTCAAGCGCCCCCTTCGACGCTGCATAGTCGACATATTCATTCGGGCTGCCGAGCCGGGCGGATGCCGATGAGATATTGATGATGGAACCGCCCTGGCCGCTGTAACGATAGGCCATGCGCCTGACGGCTTGCTGCGCACAGAGAATGGGGCCGATCGCGTTGACCGCGAAGATGCGCTGCATGCGCTCGAACCCGAGATTCTCAAGACGCGACTGCGGTGCCAGCACCGCAGCATTGTTCACCAGAACATCCATCCGGCCGAACTTCTGATCAATGGCGGCGAACAATTGAGCGACCTGTTCCGGATCCGCGCTGTCCGCGCGCATCGCCAATGCCTTGCGTCCCAGGGCTTCAATATCGGATATCACTGCGAGCGCTGCGGATTCGCCGGCGATGAAGCTGATGGCGACATCGTAGCCTTGCGCAGCTGCCAGCCGCGCTGTGGCAGCGCCTACGCCACGGCTGCCGCCTGTGATCAGAATGAGCGGAGCGGGAGAGCGTGTATTCATTTGGTAAACCTCCATGCGTTTGAAGAGTGGAAATGGCTGGAATCGTGACTAAGCGACCGGGCCTTCAGGCGAGCGGGAACCGAGGGCTGACAGACTATTGATGTGCGGAGGATTGCCCATGTCGCGTTCAGCCGATGAGGAAGGTGCCGACGGCAATCACCGTACATGCCAGCATCTTGCGCAAGGTCAGGGACTCGCCCAGGAAAAAATAGCCGATCAGGGCAGCGAACAGCACACTGGTTTCGCGCAATGCCGATACCGCCCCCATGGGCGCGCCGGACATGGCGTAAATAACGATGCCATAGGCCAGCAGAGAAACCAGCCCGCCCATGAAGGCGGTCCAGAATCCGGGGCGAACGGCGAACAAACTGCTTGTGCCGCGCAGGCCGATATATACCGCCGGCATCAAGACACCCCACAAGGCGCACATCCAGGCGGTATAGGCCATCGGTGCGCCGGACAGACGCACCCCAATGCCGTCGGCCACGCTATAAGCGGCAATGAAACATCCGGTTCCCAGAGCATACGGCAGGCTGGGAACGGCCAGCCGGCGTCCTCTGAACGCCAGGGAAATAATCCCGCCCGACACCAGCGCGATGCCGAGCAAAGTGGTCGGGCCTGCACTCTCTCCGGCGAAGGCAGATGCTGCGGCGGTGACCAATACGGGAGAAGAACCGCGTGAAATCGGATAGGTTTGCCCCAGGTCTCCGACCTGATAGCTTCTGACCAGAAACAGGTTATAGCCGACATGCAGTCCTGCCGAAAGCGCGGCATATATCCAGCTGGCTTTGGCCGGCGCCGGCAGGAACACGGCGATTGCAGTGCCGGCGAGCGCTACCGCCAGGCACATGACCGTCATGGACCAGAGGCGGTCGACTCCGCTGCGCAACAGCGCATTCCAGCCCGCGTGCAAGAGGGCCGCAAACAATACGAGTAAAACGATGTGGAAGGGCATGCCCCATACTAAGCAGCCCGGCGCTCTGATTAAAGCGAAGTCTCTTCATTGCGACATGAGTAAATCCTCATGTGCTAGCGGTAGGCCTGTTCAGCCTTGCCGGCTTCCGCCAGCAGCCAGTTGCGGAAGCTGACAACGTGCGCTTGCGCCTCGACGCCCTTAGGGCAGACGAAATAGTAGGCGACGGGAGACGCGAACGGCACGTCAAACAATCTGACCAGGCTGCCATCGCCTGTTTCGGCTTCGACATGCCCGCTTCGCGCCAGCGCGATTCCCTGACCCAGCAGTGCAGCTTCAATGGTCATGTTGGTGTCGGCGAATCTGACGCTTTCCTGCAAGGAAGAAATGCCGACGCCCACTTGCTGAAACCAGAGCTCCCATTTCGGCACCAGATCCGCGCCATCGCGCGTCAGCAGCGGGTAGCGCAGCAATTCGGCAGGCTCGCGCGGCGCGCCGAAGCGTTGCAGCAGATCAGGGCTGGCCACCGGGAAAATCTGTTCCCTGAACATGAATTCGGAGTGCAGGCCCGGGTAATTCCCATTGCCGAAGCGGATCGCAACATCCGGTTCGGCGCTGGAGAATTTGATGGCTTTGTCAGTGGTTTCCAGGGTGACCAGGATTTCCGGATGTTGCCGGGACAAGCCCGGCAATCTCGGCAGCAGCCATTTCAGGGCGAAGGAATAGGTGGTGCTGACCTTAAGCCGGACTCTGCCGTTCTGCTCCCTCAGGTCGGACAGCGTGGCTTCCAGTTTCATGAGGAATTCACGCACGATGGGCGCAAGTGCTGCGCCGGCAGGCGTCAGACTCAATGACTTCCCACGCTGGAATAGCTGCAATTCCCAGATCTCTTCGAGATGCTTCAGCTGATGGCTGACCGCGCTTTGGGTGACATGCAATTCTTCCGAGGCAGAGGTGAACGTGGCGTGCCGTGTCGCGACCTCAAAGGCGCGCAAGCTGGCAGTGGGAGGAAGGTCTCTCATGTGATGGCCGGGCGGTGAGTGTTCCGGAAATGAATTTCATGAATGAAAGCTCATGATAGAGCATTCCGGCCGGCCCCTCGTTGATGCGCAAATGCAGGCTTCAGATCACTGCAATCCTCAGGCAGGGGCGTTGCGGACTGGTGATCCCGCCAACGCCTGCACTTCCTCCCAGGTCGCCGCATACGCCCCCGCCCGCGCAGCGGACAAGGCCGCGCAGGCCGCCGCGCATTGCAAATGCGCCTGCACCGGCGCATCCGGCTGCCGCAGAATGCTGGCGATCCAGCCGCCCATGGAGGCGTCGCCGCAACCGACGGTGTCGATCACCTCAACCCGATACGCCGGCTGATCGATCTGCTGCCCGCCCTTGATCCAGCGCATGCCTTTACTGCCGCGCGTGAGCAGAATTTCGGCCTGCGGCGCCAGCTGCTGCAAGGTGGCCAGAGCATGCTCGTCCCCCGGAAACAGCTTCTCCAGATCTTCATCCGAGACCTTCACGTAATGCGACAACGCCAGCAGTTTGCGCATCAGAACGTGGTAGGCCGGCTGATCCATCAGCTTGCGCCAGTTGGGATCGAAGGCGATGCGCTTGCCGCGCTTTGCCGCTTCGGTGGCGATCTCCAGCAGGCGCGAGGCCAGCGGTTCACGCGTCAGGCTGATGCAGCCGAACTGCAAGACTCTGGCCTCGTCCATCCATCCTGCCGGCAATTGCGCCGGGTCGAAATGCAGGTCGGCGCTGTCGTCGCCGATGAAGAAATAATCGGGCGGCGTGGTCGAGGTGACCATCGCCAGCAGCGGCGCTTTGGCGACTTGCTGGGTGAAGCGCAGGTCGAGGCCGGCTTCGCGCGTGAGGGTATACAGCTCCTGGCCGAACACGTCGGTGCTGAGGCTGCCGGCATAGCCGGTCGCCACGCCCAGGCGGGCGCCGACGCGCGCCACGTTCCAGCAGGCGCCGCCGGGCAACGCACGCCATTGGCCGTCGGGCTGGCGGATGAAGTCGGTCAGGGCTTCGCCGAAGATGACGAATTCTGCGGGCATGTGGCTCATGCAAGGTCTCCGTTGCGATTGCTCGTTATTGTTGGCATGGACGGCGCTTTCAGACGCGTGCCGTCGTTGATGTTTAGATTCTTATTGGTCCAGCAGCGCATGTCGTGCGCACACTTCATCGGTCACAAGACCGGTGAGCCAGCCGCCGCGCAAGGCCGCGCGCACAGCCTCCGCCTTCTTGCTGCCGCCGGCCAGCGCGATGACCGGCTTGTCCGGCCGCGCATTCAGCGGCGGCGTGGTGATGCGCGAGGACAGCGACGAACGCAGCAGCTTGCCCTGCGCATCGAAAGCGTGGCAAATCATTTCGCCGACCGCGCCTTGCTGCTGCAACTGCGCCACTTCGGCATCGTCGATGAAGCCGTCTTCGTGCATCGCGCCCTGCAGCGCGATGGTGCCGATGCCGAGGAAAGTGACGTCGGCTTTCTCGGCCAGACCGGTCACGATCTTGTAGGCGCGGTGATTGCACCATTGCTTGCGGTCGGCCTCATTCTCGGCGACGCGCGGCGCCGGCAGCAGATAAAAGCGCGCCTGCAGTTTTTCCGCGGCCAGCAGGGCGACGTCGTAGCGATTGGCCGAACCGTCCGAGGCGAAGGCGCCGATCATCGACACGATCTGATGCTGCGGCCGCTCCATTTCGCTGATCTTTTCGATGGCGGCCTTGAGCGTGCGGCCGGAGCCGACATTGACGATCAGCGGCATTTCGCGGCCGAGATATTGCTCCATCACTTCGGCGCCGGCGACCGCCAGCATCTGCTGCACTTCCTGCGCTTCACGCGGATTGGCATCATGTGCGCCGCCGCCGGCGGCAGGATCGACTGCATTCGGCACCACGCTGCAGACCTCCAGGCCATAGCGCTGGCGCAGGCCCTGCGCCAGTTCCAGGCAGGACGACACCGGATGCGTGATCTGCACCTTGACCAGATTCGAGGCGCCGGCGTAGGCCACCATGCGCTGCGCCATCTGGCGCGAAATGCCAAGCCGTTCGGCGATTTCATTCTGCGTGTTGCCGGCGACGTAATACATCCACGCCGCGCGTGCGGCCAGATCGAGTTTGGATTGGCTGGATGACATCGATTTCCCTTTTTTGCTGCGGACGCCCCGTGATCTGATTCCGCCTGTTATGTATGCAGGAACGGGAAAATCCCGTGATCCCACATTGTAAGGCGGCGGCTGATCTTGCCGGTTTTGCGTGCTGCATGGGTCTCATTATTGCCAAATTTAAGCATTTGCTCAATCAAAAGACAAATGCTTGACTTTATTTTTGGGATGTCTGATTATTTGCTCACAAAAATATTATTTGCTCAAAACAAAGCCGAAGACAGACACGAAAAATCGCGATGCGGAACACGGTGTTCCGCTGCAGCAGCGATGGGAGGGCGTGTCGTCAGGCATAACGGAGACAAGCATGCGTTCCAACGCCCGCGTTTTACCACGTCGTTCTGCAATCACGATCGCACTGTTCGCAACACTAGGAACACTGGGAACCCTCGCCGCTCTTGCAAGCGGCGCCGCTCAGGCAGAGCAGGTCACGCTCAACATTGCCTCGATCAATAACCCCGACATGATCGAGCTGCAAAAGCTGGCGCCCAACTTTGAAAAAGCCAACCCCGACATCAAGCTGCGCTGGGTGACCATGGAGGAAAGCGTGTTGCGCCAGCGCCTGACCACCGACATCGCCACCAATAGCGGCCAGTTCGATCTGATGACCATCGGCGCCTATGAAGCGCCGATCTGGGCCAAGAAGGGATGGCTGGCGCCGATGACCGGGCTGCCGGCCGATTACGACGAAGCCGATCTGATCAAGACCGTGCGCGAAGGGCTGACCACCGACGGCAAGATGTATGCGCTGCCGTTCTACGCGGAAAGCTCGATGACCTATTACCGCAAGGATCTGTTCGCGCAAAAGAAGCTGACCATGCCGGAAAAACCGACCTGGGACGACATCGGCAAGCTGGCCGCGCAGCTGCATGAGCCGGCCAAAGGCGTGTACGGCATCTGCCTGCGCGGCCGCGCAGGCTGGGGCGAAAACATGGCGCTGATCGGCACCATGGTGAACGCCTACGGCGGCCGCTGGTTCGATGAAAAATGGCAGCCGCAATTGAACACCCCGGAATGGAAACAGGCGGTCGGCAACTACGTCGAACTGATGCGCAGATACGGTCCGCCGGGCGCCAGCTCCAACGGCTTCAATGAAAACCTGGTGCTGTTCTCCAGCGGCAAATGCGGCATGTGGATAGATGCCACGGTGGCTGCCGGCATGCTGTATCACGGCAAGGACTCCAAGGTCTCCGACAAGACCGCCTTTGCACCGTCGCCGATCGCCGCCACCGATAAGGGATCGCACTGGCTGTGGATCTGGTCGCTGGCGGTGCCGAAGTCGTCCAAGTCGCAGGATGCCGCCAAGAAGTTCGCCGCCTGGGCCACCTCCAAGGAATACATCCAGCTGGTCGCCAAGGATAACGGCTGGAGCCTGGTGCCGCCGGGCACGCGCATGTCGACCTATGCTTCGCCCGAGTACAAGAAGGCATCGCCTTACGCCGACTTCGTGCTCAACGCGATTCAGACCGCAGATGCCAACAGCCCGACGCTCAAACCGGTTCCCTACACCGGGATCCAGTTCGCCACCATTCCGGAGTTCCAGTCCATCGGCACCGTGACCGGTCAGGCGATTGCCGGTGCGCTGGCCGGCAAAAGCACCGCCGACGCTGCACTGCAAGCCTCGCAAGCACAGGCCGTGCGCATGATGCGGCAAGGGCGTTACTTCAAGTAAGCCGGGTCTGCAGAGCGGACGATGGCCGGCTCCACGCGCGGCATCGTCTGCCTGATTGCGCGCCCGCCTCTTTTGCGGGCGCCGCAACAGCCTCATCCGGATCAAGCCGACGCAATGCGTCGCTCTCATTTTCAGAACCAGAACCGCATCGAGGCCGCCATGTCATCGATTCATCCGCTGCATCCACCGACCATGCCAAGCGCCAAACGCTCTTCAGATTCAACCGCGACGAAGCGCTCACCCGCTTCCTCCGGCACCCGTTCCCAAGGCCCGTCGCGCTTTTCGCCGGTGCGTCTGCTGCAGGCGCCCTCGGTGCTGCTGTTGCTGGCATGGATGATCGTGCCGTTGGCGATGACGATTTACTTTTCGCTGAATCGCTACAACCTGATGGCGCCCGACCAGACCGGTTTCGTCGGTCTGGAAAACTATCAATTTCTGCTGGAAGATCCGGCTTTCTGGCCCTCGATTGCCAACACCGCATTGCTGATCGGCTCGGTGCTGGTGATCAGCGTGATCGGCGGCACCTTGCTGGCGGTGCTGTTCGATCAGCCCTTCCGCGGACGCGGCATCGCGCGTCTGCTGGTGATCGGCCCCTTCTTCGTGATGCCGACCGTGGCCGCGCTGATCTGGAAAAACATGATCATGCATCCGGTCTACGGCATGCTGGCCTTCGTCATGCGCCATCTGGGTTTGCAGCCTATCGACTGGCTTGCCGAATACCCCATGCTGTCGGTCATCATCATCGTCTCCTGGCAATGGATTCCCTTCGCTTTCCTGATCTTGCTGACGGCGTTGCAATCGCTGGACGGCGATCAGAAGGAAGCCGCCCAGCTCGACGGCGCCGGTCCGATCCGCATCTTCTTCTACATCGTGCTGCCGCACCTCAAGCGCGCCATCACGGTGGTGATCATGATCGAGACCATCTTCCTGCTGTCGGTGTTCGCTGAAATCTTCACCACCACCGCCGGCGGCCCCGGCACCGAAACCACCAACCTGACTTACCTGGTCTATTCCATCGGCCTGCAGCAATTCGATATCGGCATCGCCTCCGCCGGCGGCATCTTTGCGGTGGTGCTGGCCAACATCGTGTCCTTCTTCCTGGTGCGCATGCTGGCGAAGAATCTGAAGGGAGTGAACGAAAAATGAGCGACAAGAAAACCAGCCCCCTATGGGTGGGCGTACTGGCCTGGGCCTGCGCCATCGTGTTGTTCTTCCCGATTTTCTGGATCGCGATCACGGCCTTCAAGACCGAGCATCAGGCTTACATGCCGAGCCTGATTTTCATGCCGACGCTGGATACCTTCCGCGAAGTGTTCGAGCGCAGCAACTATCTGGCCTTCGTCAGGAACTCGCTGATCGTGTCGCTGGGTTCGACCATTCTGTCGCTGTTGCTGGCGGTGCCGGCAGCGTACTCGATGGCCTTCTTCCCGACCGGCCGCACGCAGAAGCTGCTGCTGTGGATGCTGTCGACCAAGATGATGCCGGCGGTGGGCGTGCTGATCCCGATCTATCTGCTGGCCAAAAATACCGGCCTGCTGGACAGCGTATCGGGCCTGCTGATCATCTACACCCTGATCAATCTGCCGATTGCGGTGTGGATGGCCTACACCTACTTCAATGATGTGCCCAAGGAAATTCTGGAAGCGGCGCGCATCGACGGCGCCAATGCCTGGCAGGAAATGATCTATCTGCTGTTGCCGACCGCCATGCCGGGTCTGGCATCGACGGCGCTGCTGCTGATCATCCTGTCGTGGAACGAAGCCTTCTGGAGCCTCAACCTGACCAGCGTCAACGCGGCGCCGCTGACGGTGTTCATCGCCTCGTACTCGAATCCTGAAGGCCTGTTCTGGGCCAAGCTGTCGGCCGCCTCGCTGCTGGCGATTGCGCCCATCATGGCGCTCGGCTGGCTGGCGCAGAAACAGCTGGTGCGCGGCCTGACTTTTGGCGCGGTGAAATGATGATGGCTCAGGCAATTACTCATCTCGTCTGCGACTGCGACGGCGTGCTGCTCGACAGCGAAAGCATTGCGCTGCGCGTGCTGCACCAGGAATTGTTGCCGCTGCTGCCGGCGCTCAGTGTTGCCGATGCCGGCGGCAGCGCGGATGCGCAGGGCGATCCCGGCGACAGGGAAGAAGACCCGCGCAGCGCGCTGCTGCACAGCGCCATCGCCAATCGCCTCGGCATGTACACCGATCTGCTGCTGGATGAAGTCAATGCGGAATTTGCGCTCGGCCTCAATGAACTGCAGGCCGCACGCATCAACCAGGAAGTGGCTCTGGCCTGCAGCAACGAGGCGCAGGCCGTGAGCGGCATCGCCGATGCACTGCAGATGATCCGCCTGCCCAAGGCGGTGGCCAGCAACAGCAGCCCGGATCGCATCGCGCGCGGCCTCCAGCGTTGCGGCCTGTTGCCGCAATTCGCCGGGCACATCCACAGCGCGCACGAGGTAGGCAAGCCGAAACCGGCGCCCGATGTGTATCTGGCGGCGGCAGCCGGCTTCGGCGTCGATCCGCACCGCTGCGTGGCGGTGGACGACAGCGTCACCGGCGTGCGCGCAGCGGTGGCGGCCGGCATGCACGTGCTGGGCTTCACCGGCGTGGCGCATGACCGCAAGGCGATGGCGCGCAATCTCAAGGCGGCCGGCGCCATCAAGGTATTCGACGACATGCGCCTGTTTCCGCAACTGATTTCCGAACTGATCTGGCTGCGCTGAGCGTTTGCAAGCAGACAGTCCCTGAACAAGCCCCTATCGGGCAACGCAAAAAGGAGCATTCCATGGCAGCCGTGAGCATCAGAAATCTGGCCAAGCGCTACGACGACAACGAAGTCATGCGCGACATCAATCTGGATATCGACGACGGTGAATTCGTCGTCTTCGTCGGGCCGTCCGGCTGTGGAAAATCCACGCTGCTGCGCATGATCGCCGGTCTGGAAGACATCAGCGACGGCGACCTCAACATCGGCGAACGGCGCATGAACGACGTGCCGGCCTCCAAGCGCGGCATCGCCATGGTGTTCCAGTCTTATGCGCTGTATCCGCACATGAGCCTGTACGACAACATGGCCTTCGGCCTCAAGATCGCCGGCAAATCCAAGGCCGAGATCGACAGCGCCGTGCAGCATGCGGCCAGGATCCTGCACATCGATCATCTGCTGGATCGCAAGCCGCGCGCCTTGTCCGGCGGTCAGCGCCAGCGCGTTGCCATCGGCCGCGCCATTACCCGTCAGCCCAGCGTGTTCCTGTTCGACGAACCGCTGTCGAATCTGGATGCCGCCCTGCGCGTCAAGATGCGGCTGGAGTTTTCCAAGCTGCATGACGATCTCAAGACCACCATGATTTACGTCACCCACGATCAGATTGAGGCGATGACGCTGGCCGACAAGATCGTGGTGCTGTCGGAGGGCCGCATCGAGCAGGTCGGCACGCCGCAGCAGCTGTATCACCATCCGGCCAATCGTTTTGTGGCCGGCTTCATCGGCTCGCCGAAGATGAACTTCATCGACGGCAGCGTGGCGGCCGTCAGCAGCGAGGGCGTGCTGCTGCAATTGCCGGGCGGCGGTACGCAACTGGCGCGCGTCGACGGTAGCGGTCTGATCGTCGGGCAAGCGGTCACTCTGGGCGTGCGGCCCGAGCATCTGCATGTGACGGAGCAGACGCCGATGCTGAGCGCCAGCTTCAGCGCGCTGGAATTGCTGGGCGATTTTTCTTACCTCTATGCCGCCGGCGCGACGTCGGAAGAGCCATTGATCTCGCGCGTGCCGGACACCGTGCATCCGCAGGCCGGCAGCGTGCTTGGCTTTGCCGCCGATGCGGCGCGCTGCCATCTGTTTCTGCAGGATGGCAGAGCCTTGCCGCGCATGACGGATGTGCCGGCTGCGGCGCACAGCGCAGGCGCCACGCACTGATCAACAAGGCAGGCATGAGCACGTCGCATCAAGCACGAATTCGAATCACACGCCATTACAAGGAGCGCAGATGAGCGAGGCGCAATCCCAAGACAATCTGATCTGGCTGCACATCGGCGCCGGATCGTTTCACCGCGCACACCAGGCGGTCTATCTGCATCGCCTGCGGCAGCAGGGCGATGCCGCCGATCTGCGCTGGCAACTGGCGCTGGCCAATATCCGCGAAGACATGGCGCCGCTGCTGCAAGCCCTGCAGGCGCAGGACGGGCGCTATACGCTGGAAACCGTCACGCCCGAAGGCCGGCGCAGCTATGAAGAAATCAGTTCGGTGCAGCGCATCGTGCCCTGGGATCTGCAGCTCAGCGAGCTGATCAGCACCGGCGCCGACGCGCGCACGCGCGTGATTTCATTCACGGTCACCGAAGGCGGTTACTACCTGGATCATCGTCACCAGCTGGACCGCGCCAACGCCGATCTGGCCGCCGACATCGAAGGCGCACGGCGTACCATTTATGGCGCGATTGCCGCGATGCTGGCGGCGCGCAAGGCGGCCGGCGGCGGCGATCTGACCCTGCTCAACTGCGACAACCTGCGCCATAACGGCGAACGCTTCCGCGATGGCCTGCTGCAGTTCCTGCAACTGCGCGGCGACAGCGAACTGCAGCAATGGGTGGCGCAGCATGTATCGAGCCCCAATTCCATGGTGGACAGGATCACGCCGCGCCCGACCGCCGAGGTGCGGCAGCGCGTGCTGGCGGCCACCGGTGTCGACGACGCCTGCGCGCTGATGGCCGAATCCTTCATCCAGTGGGTGATCGAGGATGACTTCAAGGGAGGCCGTCCGGCGCTGGAGAAAGTCGGCGTCGAGATGGTGGCCTCGGTGCTGCCGTATGAAGAAGCCAAGATCCGCATCCTCAATGCCAGCCACAGCTGCATCGCCTGGGCCGGCACGCTGATCGGCCTGAACTACATCCACGAAGGTACGGCGCATGCCGACATTCATCGCATGGCCTACGACTACATCACGCAGGATGTGATTCCCTGCCTGACGCCGAATCCGCTCGATCTGGCGCAGTATCGCGATACCACGCTGACGCGTTTCAGCAATCCGAATATTCAGGACACCAACCAGCGCGTCGCGGCCGACGGCTTTTCCAAGATTCCCGGCTTCATCCGCCCGACCTTGCAGGAATGCTTCGCGCGCGGCGCCGATCCGCAGGCCACCGCCATGCTGCCGGCGCTGTTCTTCGTGTTTCTGCAGCGCTGGCATCAGGGGCAATTGCCTTACGAATATCAGGACGGCATTTTTGATCATGAAGCCACGCGCGCCATGCTGGACTCCAGTGATCCGCTGCAAGCCTTTTGCGCCGATCGCCTGTTGTGGGGCGAGCTGGCCGGCGACCAGCGCTTGCACGGCGTACTGAAGCCGGCGCTGGGGCGGATAAATGCCTGGCTGCAACAAGTGAAGCGCTAGAATAGCGCCACCCATAAAAACAACGAGGAGCGCCATGTATCTGGGCATAGACCTGGGCACGTCCGAAGTCAAAGCCGTGGTCATCGACAGCGGCGGCAAGATGCTGGCGCTGGCCGGCACGGCCTTGAGCGTGTCGCGTCCGCATCCGCGCTGGTCGGAACAAGACCCGCAGCATTGGTGGCAAGCCGCCTGCGACAGCGTGGCCGCGCTGCGCGCGCAACTGGGCGAGGCGGTGTTCGGCGAAATCCGCGCCATCGGCCTGTCGGGCCAGATGCATGGCGCGGTGCTGCTGGATAGCGAAGACCGGGTGCTGCGTCCGGCGATTCTGTGGAGCGATGCGCGCAGCACCGCCGAGTGTGCCGAACTGACGCGCCGCGCGCCGCGCCTGCATCAGTTGGCCGGCAATCTGGCGATGCCCGGTTTCACTGCGCCCAAGCTCTTGTGGGTGGCGCGCCATGAACCGCAGATTTTTGCCAGGACCGCCTGCGTGTTGCTCCCCAAGGATTGGTTGCGTCTGCAAATGAGCGGACAGAAGATTTCCGATCCGTCGGATGCCGCCGGCACCTTGTGGCTCGATGTTGAAAAACGCGACTGGTCCGATGAATTGCTGGAAGCCGGCGGCATGCAACGCGCGCAGATGCCGGACCTGGCCGACGGCAGCGCCTGTGCCGGCACTTTGCTGCCGCAGGTGGCGCAGGCCTGGGGGTTGTCAGCGCAAGTCATCGTGGCCGGCGGCGCCGGCGATGGCGCCGCCAGTGCGGTCGGCATCGGCGCGGTGAATCCGGGCGACGGTTTTCTGTCGCTCGGCACGTCCGGCGTGCTGTTCGTGGTGAACGATCGCTTTCGTCCGAATCCGGCGCGCGCCATTCATGCCTTCTGTCACACGCTGCCGCAGCGCTGGCATCAGATGAGCGTGATGCTGTCGGCGGCCAGTTGTCTGCGCTGGTTTTGCCGCTTGTGCAGCGTTGATGAAAAGACGCTGCTGTGCGAGATCGAAGCCTTGAATCAGGATCAGCTGGACAACGCGCCGCTGTTTCTGCCGTATCTATCGGGCGAGCGCACGCCGCACAATGATCCTTATGCGCAGGGCAGTTTTCATGGCTTGGCGCCGGAACACGAACGCGCTGCGCTCGGCTATGCGGTGCTGGAGGGCGTCTGTTTCGGCATGGCCGATGGTCTCGATGCATTGCGGGTGGCGGGCGCCGCAGTAAGCGAGTTGTCGCTGGTCGGCGGCGGCGCGCGCAGCACTTACTGGGCGCAATTGCTGGCCGATGTGCTGCGGGTGCGCATCGTTACCCATGTCGGCAGCGAAGCCGGCGGTGCGCTCGGCGCTGCGCGTCTGGCCTGGCTGGCGGCCGGCGGTCAGGAGCAGGAAGTCTGCAGCAAGCCGCCACGGCTGACGGTATATGAGCCCAATGCCACGCGGCACGCTGCCTTGCAGATTCGTCTGCAGCGTTATCGCGACGCTTATCGCGCGTGGCCGCCGCTGTTTTCCGATGTCGATGTGCAGTGATGCGGGAACTGCGACGGAGTAAAAAAAGCCGGATGAAATTTCATCCGGCTTTTTGTTTGCTGCGGGCGGGTAGGCGATCAATATATCAATATTCAGTCATTATTTGGCGCTGAACTTGAACACCGAAATCGCCTGCAATAAACGCATGGTCTGATCTTCCAGGCTGCCGGCCGCGGCCGCCGCCTGTTCCACCAGCGCCGCGTTCTGCTGCGTCGCTTCGTCCATGTGCGTCACCGCCTCATGCACCTGATCGATGCCCTGGCTTTGCTGCTGGCTGGAGATGGTGATCTCGTTCATGATGCCGGTTACGCGCTTCACCGAGTCGACGATTTCGGACATGGTGCTGCTGGCGTTGTCGACCAGACGATTGCCGATTTCCACCTTCTCCACCGAGTCGTCGATCAGGGTCTTGATCTCTTTCGCCGCGCCGGCCGAGCGCTGCGCCAGACTGCGCACTTCGCTCGCCACCACCGCAAAACCGCGCCCCTGTTCGCCGGCGCGCGCCGCTTCCACCGCCGCGTTGAGCGCCAGAATATTGGTCTGGAAGGCGATGCTGTCGATCAGGCCGATGATGTCGACGATCTTCTTTGACGACTCGCTGATTTCGCTCATGGTGGCGCCGGTCTTGGTCACCACGTCGCCGCCTTTGAGCGCGATCGAGGAGGCCGAGTCTGCCAGTTGGTTGGCCTGCAGCGCATGGGCCGCGTTCTGCTTAACGGTCGAGGCCAGTTGCTCCATGCTGGAGGCGGTCTCTTCCAGATTGGCGGCCTGCGCTTCAGTGCGGCGCGACAGATCCAGATTGCCGGACGCGATCTCGCGCGTGGCGCCGCTGATGGTTTCGACATTGGTGCGGACGTCGCCGATGATCGCGGTCAGATTGATGTTCATCTGGCGCAGCGCGCGCAGCAGGCGCCCGGTTTCATCGTGACGGTCGGAAGTAATGCGGCTCGACAGATCGCCGCCGGTGATGGCGTAGGTCACGTCCAGCGCCTGCTGCAGCGGCCGCACCAGTGCACCGTGCAAGGCCGCCCATAAGGACAGCGTGACCAGCACCGAGGCCGCCGCCAGTCCGCCGACCCACAGATCGTGACGCGAGAAAAAGCCGGCGACCGCCACCGACAATTGCATCAGCAACAGCAGCGACATCGACAAGGTGATGCGGGTCTTCAGCGGGATGTGCGCCAGTTTCGCCAGACGCCCGGCAAGGCCGGTGCTGACCACTTCGCCGCGCTCCAGCGCAATGCCCTTGGCCTGACCCTTGCGGATGCTGGCATAGAGCTTTTCGGCATCGGCTACGGCTTGCCGTTCGGGCTTGGTGCGCACCGACATATAGCCGACCACCTGACCGTTTTCGCGGATCGGCGTGACGTTGGCGCGCACCCAGTAGTGGTCGCCGCTCTTGCTGCGATTCTTGACCAGACCGGTCCACGGCGTGCCGCTCTTGATGGTCTTCCACATGTCGGCGAAAGCCTCGGCCGGCATGTCCGGATGGCGGATCAGATTTTGCGGCGCACCCAGCAGCTCTTCTTCATTGAAGCCGCTGACTTCGATGAAGTATGGATTGACGTAAGTGATATTGCCCTTGAGATCGGTCTTGGAGACGATCGATTTGCCGTCGAGCAGTGGACGTTCCACATTGCTGACGGGCGTGTTCATGCGCATCTTTTACCCCTGTCAAAGAAGCTGTGTTGTGATTCCCGGTGTACTGCAGAAAGCGACGGAAAGCTGCGGCTGGCGCGATGCTGGCGTGAACGAACTTGAGGGCGGCGCCCCGATGCGCCGTGCTCCCTCGTGCTGCGTTACCTGGTGGTGTCGTCGGAATCGCTTCCGAAGGCTGGTGTTACGCCATTCGCGCTGCCGTAAGGCTTGCCGAAGACGTGAGTGTATGTCGGGTAAAAAGAGCAGTACATGACTACGGTCAATATTATCGAGATTGGCAGCAGGATAAACATCATGATCGTGGCATTGCCGATCAGCAGGCCGACGATCAGGCTGATCACCATCGGCACCACCACGCCCAGGCCGGACCAGGCCAGGCCGTAAAGCACAAAGGCGGCGCCGGCGCGGCGCACGGCGAAGAAGCTGTAGAACAGCGCTTTGCCCAGCGTCATGTTTTGCCACATGATCAGCGGCGCGGCGTACCAGAAGGTCATGGCTGCCGGAATATAGATCACGCCGGCCATGATCATCGCCAGTTGCAGATTGCTGCCGGCAATCTGCGTTGGATCAAGGCCGGGGCCGGTCATGGCGCGCCAGAACACGCCGCCGTCGACCAGGCTGGAGGCGCCGACCGCAATCATCGCCGCCAGCACATAGAGCAGACCCAGCTTGAGCAAGGTCTTGAGCACCGGGCTGCGGAAAGCGATCATCAGCAGCGTCGGATACACGCGCTGGCCCTGTTCGATCTGGGCGCAGGCCTGCATGAAGGCCATGGCGAACACCGGCACCAGAATCAGCGGCAGCACCTGGCCGATCACCGGCAGGATGCCCAGCGCCAGCATCAGGAACATGTAGGCCAGAAACAGCGTCGAGATTTCGGCAGGTTGCTTGCGGAACAGCGCAAAGCCTTCCTTGACCCAGATCCAGCCTGTTTTTGCGGGAAGTTTTTGCATGCGTTTCAAATCATCAATAGGGGCGGCGCATCTGCGTCACGCCAGCGCCGGAACAGCTTCGCTGATGCGCAGACGCAGGATGCGTTCGAAATGGCCTGGATCGTGCGGCGTCAGCATCTCGGCGGCACGCGGCATGTAGAAGTCGTACAGGCGCGACAGCCAGAAGCGCAGTGCCGCAGCGCGCAGCATCGGCTGCCAGGCTTGTTGTTCGGCCGCGGTAAACGGTCGCACCGCGCGGTAAGCATCCAGCATGGCTTGCAGGCGCGGCAGATCGAGCGCGCCGCTGTCCAGATCCACGCACCAGTCGTTGACGGTGACGGCCAGATCGAACAGCCAGGTGTCGCAACCGGCGAAATAGAAATCGAAGATGCCGGTCAGGTTTTCGCCGACGAACATCGCATTGTTGCGGAACAGGTCGGCATGCACCGGGCCCAGCGGCAACTCGGCATAGACCTGGCCGGCGGCGAAGTCCTGCTGAAATTTCACTTCGCTGCTCAGCAATTGCTGCAACTCGGGCGGCAGATAGGGCAGCACTGTCGGCGTGGTTTGCAGCCACCACTCCAGACCGCGTAAATTAGGCTGGCGAATCGGAAAGTCTTCCGCCGCCATATGCATGCAGGCCAGCATCGCGCCCAGTTCGGCGCAATGCACAGGCTGCGGCGCCAGCTGCGATTCGCCGGCCAGCTTGCTGACGATGGCGGCCGGCTTGCCGTTGAGCTGATGCAGGATTTTTCCGTCGCGGTTGGCCACCGGCGCCGGCACCAGAATGCCGCGCTCAGCCAGATGGCGCATCAGTTCCAGATAAAAGGGCAACTGTTCCGCTTCGAGCTTTTCGAACAGCGTCAGCACATACTCGCCGCTATCCGTATTGATGAAGAAATTGCTGTTTTCGATGCCGGAAGAAATGCCTCTGATGGACAGCGCTTTGCCGAGCGGGAATTGTGTGATCCAGCCGGATAGATCATCCAGACTGACCGGAGTAAATACTGCCATGGGGAAAAATCAAAAAGGTTGAGCGCCGATGAATCGGCGCTGGGCGCTGCATTTTAGCTTGCCCGGCCTGTTGCGCCGGGCTTGTTATGTCTTGCTGCGAGCGAACCCGCAGTGCCCTCGGTCTTGCCTGTTCTTGCTGACGGCTTACTTGGCGTCGCTATCGGCGTCGGTCTTCTTCGGTTGCTTGCTGCCGCCCCAGTCGAATTCCTTGACCTTCCATTGCGCCGCTGTCGGCGGGCCGCTTTGCGCATCGCCCGGGGTCGAGCTGCCGACCTGCTGATGCGGTTTCAGGTAATACGTGCTGGGACCTGATTTGACTTCGATTTCCTTGGTCTGGCCATGATCGCGGCGTTCGTTGATGCTGTTGCCGTTGTTGCCGCCACCGCCACCCGGTTTCTGAATGGTCACGGCAGGCGGTTCGCCTTCTTCCAGTTTTTCCAGTTCAGGTGGTGGCGGCGCCGGCGCAGCCGACGGTGCGGCGGGCGTTTGCGCCATCGCCAGAGGCGACGCCAGACCCGCGCTGATGCTGATCAGCACGGCAGCGAGGCATTCTTTGGACCACACTTTGGGTGAGTTCATGATGATTCTTCTTTATAGGTTGGACATCGTTAGCGGGCATTGTAGCAAAACCATCGATACCGCTTCTGCAAGTTTCATCCGGGAAAATAGTCATTCTGGCAATAAACTCCAGATGAGCTTCGCGCTTTTGCTGCTGATTTTTTTGGTGCTCTTGGCTTCGGCGCAAAAAAACGACGAACGTTCAGCGCGGCCGCAAGAAAAAGCGGCCGGCTTGCAAATGTGAGGGCAAATAAAAACCCGCGATGCCGAAGCATGCGGGTCTTCATCAACGAGCTGACGCACCGGCGTCTCGTTACAGATACATGCCGCTCTGGCGTTCTGCATCCTCTTCTGTTTCCACCGGCTTGTCGCGTTCCGCGTAGAACTTCTGGATCGCGACGACCACTTCGGCCGGATCGTCGATCACTTGCAGCAGGTTCAGGTCCTTGGGCGAGATCATGCCATCGTTGACCAGCGTGGTCCTGATCCAGTCCATCAGGCCAGACCAGAACTTGCTGCCCACCAGAATCACCGGCATCAGCCGCGACTTGCCGGTCTGCATCAGGGTCAAGGCCTCGCTCAGCTCATCCAATGTGCCGAAACCGCCCGGCAGCACCACGTAAGCATCGGCATATTTGACGAAGGCCACCTTGCGCGCGAAGAAGTGGCGGAACGACAGCGAGATGTCCTGCCAGGCATTGCCGTGCTGCTCGTGCGGCAGTTCGATGTTGAGACCGACCGATGGCGAAGCGCCGTCGAAAGCGCCCTTGTTGGCCGCTTCCATGATGCCGGGGCCGCCGCCGGAAATTACCGCGTAGCCGGCGTCGGACAGGCGGCGTGCGATGTCGATGCACAACGCGTAATGCGGATCGTCGGGTTTGGTGCGGGCGGAACCGAAGATCGAAACCGCCGGTCGCAGTTCCGACAGGCGCTCAGTGGACTCGATAAATTCTGCCATAATCGTGAGTACATGCCACGACTCGCGCGCCTTCTTCGCAGTGGCGCGTTCAATATCGTTCACCTCCCGCAGTCGCGGGACATTTTTTCCTCTAAGTTCCATATGCAAAAAACCTTGTTGTTAGTTGATGGTTCCAGTTATCTCTATCGGGCTTTTCATGCGCTGCCCGATATGCGTAACTCGGAAGGCGCGCCGACCGGTGCGTTGTACGGGATCATCAATATGCTGCGCCGACTGCGTAATGATTATCCCGCAAGTTACGTGGCTTGTGTGTTCGACGCCAAGGGGAAAACTTTCCGTGACGATCTCTACGCAGAATACAAGGCCACCCGCAAATCCATGCCCGACGATCTGGCGCTGCAGATTGAACCGATTCATGCTGCAGTGCGTGCATTGGGCTGGCCTATCCTGATGGTCGAAGGCATCGAGGCCGACGACGTCATCGGCACGCTCTCGGTGCAAGCGACTGAAGCGGGACTCAATACCATCGTTTCGACCGGCGACAAGGACATGGCGCAGCTGGTCAACGACACCGTCACGCTGGTCAATACCATGAGCAATGAAACGCTGGACCGCGACGCCGTGATTGCAAAATTCGGCGTGCCGCCCGAGCGCATCGTCGATTACCTGAGCCTGATCGGCGACACCGTCGACAACGTGCCGGGCGTCGAGAAATGCGGTCCGAAGACGGCCGTCAAATGGCTCGCGCAATACGATTCGCTGGATGGCGTGATGGCCAATGCCGACAAGATCAGCGGCGTGGTCGGTGAAAACCTGCGCAAGGCTTTGGACTGGCTGCCGCAGGGAAGAGTTCTGGTGACTGTGAAAACCGACTGCGATCTGTCGGCGCACATGGAGTCGATTCTCGGCTCGCTGAGCATGCAGCCGCAAGATAAAGCGACGCTGAAAGACCTGTTCACGCGCTACAACTTCCGCACCTGGCTCAAGGAGGTCAGCGAAGAAACCGCATCGCCTGCTGCCGGTTCTGAGGCCGGTGCAGTCGCAGGCGAAAACATCGCTGCCGCCGGACAGCCTGCGCAAAGCGGCCTGTTCGCCAGCGCCGTGCCGGTCGAATATGAAACCGTGCTGACTGAAGCACAACTCGACGGCTGGCTGAAGACCATTGATGAGGCAGAGCTGACGGCGGTCGATACCGAAACCACTTCGCTCGATACCATGCAGGCGCAACTGGTGGGCATTTCGCTGTGCTGTGAGGCCGGCAAAGCCGCCTACATTCCGGTGGCGCACCGTTATCAGGACGCGCCGCCGCAACTCGCGCGCGACTTCGTGCTGGGCAAGATGAAGGCCTGGCTGGAAGACGACAGCAAGCCCAAGCTGGGCCAGAATCTGAAGTACGACAGCCACATATTCGCCAATCACGGCATTGCGCTGCGCGGCATCAAACACGACACGCTGCTGGAATCCTACGTCTTCGAATCGCATCGCCCGCACGACATGGATAGCCTGGCGGCGCGGCATCTGGAGCGCAAGACCATCAGCTACACCGAAGTCTGCGGCAAGGGCGCATCGCAGATCTGCTTCGATGAAGTGACGATAGAACGCGCCACCGAATACGCGGCGGAAGACGCCGATGTCACGCTGGCGCTGCATGAGAACATGTGGCCGCAGATCGCGCATGACAGCAAGCTGCTCTATATCTACGAAAAGATCGAAGTGCCGACCTCGGTGGTGCTGCAGAAAATCGAGCGCAACGGCGTGCTGATCGACAGCGAGCAATTGGCGAAGCAATCCAACGACCTCGGCAAGCGCATGCTGGAAATCGAACAGCAGGCCTACGATCTGGCGGGTCAGCCTTTCAACCTGAATTCACCCAAGCAGCTCGGCGAAATCCTGTTCGGCAAGCTGGAATTGCCGGTGGTGAAAAAGACGCCGTCCGGCACGCCCTCCACCGATGAAGAAGTGCTGCAGAAACTGGCCGAGGATTATCCGCTGCCGAAAGTGCTGCTGGACTATCGCGGCCTGTCCAAACTGAAATCGACCTACACCGACAAGCTGCCGAAGATGGTGGATGCCACCACCGGCCGCGTACACACCAACTATGCGCAAGCGGTAGCGGTGACCGGACGTCTGGCATCGAACGATCCCAATCTGCAGAACATCCCGATCCGCACCGCCGAGGGGCGCCGCATCCGCGAAGCCTTCGTGGCGCCGGCCGGCAGCGTGATCGTCTCGGCCGACTATTCGCAGATCGAGTTGCGCATCATGGCGCACATCTCGGAAGACGAAAACATGTTGAAGGCCTTCGCCGACGGCGAGGACATTCACCGCGCCACGGCGGCAGAAATCTTTGCGGTCGGCCTGGGTGAGGTCAGCAGCGAGCAGCGCCGCTATGCCAAGGTGATCAACTTCGGTCTGATCTACGGCATGAGCGCCTTCGGTCTGGCCGGCAATCTCGGCGTCGAGCGCTCGGCGGCGCAGATGTATATCGACAAATATTTCATGCGCTTCTCCGGCGTCAAACGCTACATGGATGAAACGCGTATGCAGGCCAAGGCGCGCGGCTATGTGGAAACGGTGTTCGGTCGACGTCTGTGGTTGCCTGAAATCAATTCACCTAATGGCCCGCGTCGTCAGGGCGCCGAACGCGCGGCGATCAATGCGCCGATGCAGGGCACTGCGGCCGATCTGATCAAACTGGCAATGATCTCGGTGCAGGGCTGGCTCGAAGCAGACGGCCTGCAATCGAAGATGATCATGCAGGTGCACGATGAACTGGTGCTGGAAGTACCGGAGTCAGAGTTGGCGCTTGTGCAAGTAAAGCTGCCTGAATTGATGAAAAATGTTGCGGAGTTGAAAGTTCCCTTGCTAGCAGAGGTCGGAATCGGTAAGAATTGGGACGAAGCGCATTAAGCCCGTTGGCTGAGCATGAAGTGCAGATGAAAGTCGGGCGTCGCGGGCAATTGAATGTAAGCTGAGCGGCGCTCGATGCAATTGCAGTAACAGAAAGAATAACAAGATGGCGGAGCAGGCAGCGCCCGAATAAAAGAATCAAGACAGAGCAGAGACAAACACAACAATAAAGCAGCAGAGACAAAGCAGTACCCAAAAACACAGCATAAAAATTAACAGGCAGTAAAACCGGCAGCACTGCAACTGACGTTTTGCGTGGTCGCGGTGAGGCATGATCCGTACTCAGAATGGCGAAGCCACGGGTGCGGTTCGTGTTGCGCGCAGGCGCTGGTTGCGCGAAGTTGGATGACGTCGCAAGAGGCTGTGACGGCGGCAAGCGGGCAGGGGACATGAGTCGCATCGGCATTGCGGGATCGGCATGGATGGCGCGCCATTGCGTCAATTCAATACGGCCGGTGATGCAATTGCTGCACTCGGCTTAACCCTTCCACGCAAGCCGTTGCCAGCCTCCATCAAATTAAAAGCAAGGAGGAGGCAATGAAAGCAACAGGGATGAAGGTGGGCTCGCGACTCGGGCTCGGATTTGGCGGGGTGGTGCTGCTGCTGGTGGTAGTCACCGCGTTCGGCATCTACAACATGCATCAGGTGCAGGGTCGCTTCAATACTGTGGTCAACATCAAGAATCCCGAGGGTGCGCTGGTCAAGGACATGATGGATACCGTGGCCGAGCGTTCGATCTCGCTGCGCAATCTGATGCTGCCGGCTGCACCTGAAGATGTGGACGTCGAAGCGCAATACATCGACGGCCAGTCGCTCAAGTACAAGATGGCGGCGCAGAAGCTGCAGACCATGTTTGAAAGTTCACCCGGCACCACCGACGAAGAAAAGGCCATGCTGCCGAAGATCAAGGAGCAGGCCGACATCGCCGACAAGCTGATCGTGCAGGCGGTGGAATTCGGTCAGCGCCGTGAAGCCTACGAGCTGGCGCAATTTCTGAAGGATCAGTATCTGCCGGTGCAGAAGAGCTGGCAGGTGCAGCTCAAGGCCCTGAGCGTGCTGGAAGATCGTCTGAATCAGGAGTCGGCCGCCGCCGGCGCCAACGCTTATGAGAAGGCACGGCTGCTGATGCTGATCATCAGCGCCGTCGGCGTGGTGACGGCGATTCTGGCCGGCTACTGGATCACCCGCAGTTTGCTGAAGAAGCTGGGCGGCGAGCCCGACTATGCAACTGCGATTGCCGGCCAGATTGCCGAAGGCGATCTGGCGGTGCATATCGAAACCCGCGCCGGGGATACCGATAGTCTGATGGTGGCGATGAAGGTGATGCGCGACAAGCTGGCCGCCATTGTGTCGCAGGTGCGGGTCGGTGCTGAGACCATCACCACCGCCTCCAGCGAAATCGCACGCGGCAATCTGGATCTGTCGGGCCGCACCGAACAGCAGGCCGGCGCCCTGGAAGAAACCGCATCTTCGATGGAGCAGCTCAATTCCACCGTCAAGCAAAACGCGGAGAATGCGCATCAGGCCAACGAACTGGCGCTGGCCGCTTCCGACGTCGCGGTGCAGGGCGGCAGCATCGTCTCGCAAGTGGTGGCGACCATGGAGTCGATCAATGCTTCTTCGCAAAAGGTGGCCGACATCGTCAGCGTGATCGACGGCATCGCCTTCCAGACCAACATCCTGGCGCTGAACGCGGCGGTCGAAGCGGCGCGCGCCGGCGAGCAGGGGCGCGGCTTTGCAGTGGTGGCTTCGGAAGTGCGCTCGCTGGCGCAGCGCTCGGCCAGCGCGGCGAAGGAAATCAAGGTGTTGATCGGCGACTCGGTGGGCAAGGTTGAGAACGGCAGCAAGCTGGTGGAACAGGCCGGCAGCACCATGAACGACATCGTCAGCAGCATCAAGCGCGTAACCGACGTGATGACGGAAATCACGCACGCCAATCGCGAGCAGAGCAGCGGCATCGAGCAGGTCAATGAAGCGATCATCCAGATCGACGACATGACCCAGCAAAATGCGGCGCTGGTGGAACAAGCCGCTGCTGCGGCCGGCTCTCTGCAGAACCAGGCCGGCAATCTGCAGCAACTGGTGAGCGTGTTCCGTCTCGACGCCAGCCAGACCGCTTTGCCGTCAGCATCCGCCTATGCCGAGGAGCGCACCATCGATGTCACGCCGGGCGCGCCCGAGCTGTCGCACGGTACTTCCGGCAATGTGCTGGCGGTGCAGGCATGAGATAGTCAACTGGCAGCCTTGCACCGGGCTGCTGATTCAGGCCGGCGCGATTGTGACTTTCCACAGCGGCGCTGATCGCAGTTTGCGGTTAGTATCCGCTGTGGGATGCGAGCCGGACCCTGAATCAGATCCAGAATCTGTTCTGCGAAAGCGGCCTGCATGCGGGCCGCTTTTTGTTTTTGGCTCTGCTTGTACAGCCGCCAGCCAGCATTGCCTCATTGCTTCATTCGCTTAGCGCTTCAGCCGTACCCGGCCTCATCGCATCGGCCTTGGTGGCCATGTCTTGCATGCCTTCTGCCAACCCTGAAATCAGTCCTGAACTCAGCCTTGAAAACGGAGAACCACGATGAACGATTTTCGCAAAGACCTCGATAGCTTGCTGGGCCAGAGCAGCCTGTCCGATACCCCGGATCGCCGCAGCTTCCTCAAGACCGCCATCGGCACCGGTTTTGCCGCCGCCGTCTTGCCGGTATGCGCGCAGACCATGATCAAGACCGACACCGGCGGCCTGACTGCGGGTGAAATTTCGGTCACCGTCAACGGCCAGCGCGTGCCTGCATATCGCGCCCAGCCGGAAGGCAAGACCAATTTGCCGGTGATTTTCGTGATCTCCGAAATCTTCGGCGTGCACGAACATATCGCCGACATCGCGCGCCGTTTCGCCAAGCTCGGCTACCTGGCCATCGCGCCGGACTTTTTCGTGCGTCAGGGCAACCCGGCGGCCTACACCTCCATCGCCGAACTGCAGAAGGAGATCATCACCAAGGTGCCCGACGAGCAGGTCATGACCGACCTCGACGCCTTCGTCAAATGGGCGGCAGAAAACGGCGGCGACGCCAATCGCATGGGCATCAACGGTTTCTGCTGGGGCGGTCGGGTGGTTTGGCTGTACTCCGCGCACAATCCCAGGATCAAGGCCGGCGCTGCCTGGTACGGCCGTCTGGTGGGCGACAAGAGCGCCCTGATGCCGCAACAGCCGATCGACATCGCGGCTTCTCTCAAGGTGCCGGTGCTGGGCCTGTACGGCGGCAAGGACAATGGCATCCCGGTTGATACCGTGGAGAAAATGAAGGATGCCTTGCAGAAAGCCGGCAACAAATCGGAATTCATCGTCTATCCGAATTCCGGCCACGCCTTCAATGCCGATTATCGTCCCAGCTATGTCGAGGCGGACGCCAAGGACGGCTGGGCGCATGCGGTGGAGTGGTTCAAGAAGCACGGCGTATAAAACCGGCCGGCTTGCCTCTCTATCTATGTATATAGGGGGCAAGCCCCCAAGGATGCTGCGAAGCGCGATAGTGAATTGGTGCATGCCAAATTTTGGGGCGAGGCGATCACGATAAATCCGTTCATGCACTGATTTGCATCAAGGCTTTGCACCGGGGATGAAAACTTTCATCCCCGTTTTTGTTTTTCCTTCAACAAAAGCGGCTGATCTGCTGCTTTTTGATCCATTTTCTGGCTCGACGATGCGGCGCAGGGCTCGGCGCGGGGTTGGCACGCCGTTTGCTAGATTTGGAACTGAGTAGAAGCGGCTAGCAGCGATCTGAACATCATCGTCTGCGGGGCATTGCTCGTGACGCTACCGGAACAGCCGGTAGCCCTGTATGAATTTATAGGACACGAGAAAATGATCCGGACTGCTTCTGTTTGCAGCGCATCGAGTTCTTTTTTGGGCTCACCTGCATGTGCTGGTTTTCCTTCCTTTCTTACATGTGATCTCGTTCGCGATCAGCGCCGCTGCGTAACTTCTCGCATGGTTCTGATGATCGCCGCTTGCAGCGTGCGAGGCATGCGAGGAACACGATGAACGCCGCGCTCAAGCGCTTCGCCGCGGCCTCGGTCGCTGAGTCTGGCGCTGTGTCTATGCCGGTCGACGGCCGCATCGCCTTGCGCATCCATGCCATACGCGAAGACGGCGAGGGTATCCGCGTCTTTGATTTGCACGCCGCAAACCTGGCTGAAAATGCAGGCGCATCACTGCCGCCCTGGACGCCCGGCGCGCATCTGAAACTGTCGCTGCCGAATGGCCTGGAGCGTTGTTATTCGCTCTGCAACGTGCCCGGCGAAGACCGCTTCTATCGCATCGCCGTCAAGCGCGAAAGCGCGACACGCGGCGGTTCCGGCTGGCTGCATGAGCAGGCCCGCGTCGGCATGCAACTGAGCAGCGGTGCGCCACAGAACGCTTTTCCTTTGCAGGCCTCCGAGGTGCCGCCGGTGCTGTTCGCGGCCGGCATCGGCATCACCCCCATCTATGCGATGGCCGCCGATCTCTTGCATCGCGGCCGTTCTGTTCAGCTGCATTATTTTGCGCGCAGTCTGCAACATGCCGCCTTTCTCAGCGCACTGATGCAGCCCGGCATGGCGCCGCATTGCACGCTGCATCTGGGCCTTGATGCAGAGGCGGTGGCCGCGGCTTTACACAAGGCGCTTGCAGCCTTGGCCCGCAATACGCCGCTGTATCTCTGTGGCCCGGCGCCGTTCATCGCGCAGGTGCGCGCGCAGGCTGAGAGCCTCGGCTGGGAAGAGGCGGATATTCATTTCGAGCTGTTTGCCGCAGCGCCCTTTTCTGCGCCAACGCCGGATGAGCCGGTCTCCTCCGTGTTCGAGCTGGTGTTGCAGAAGTCCGGCGTGCGCTGTCAGGTGCAGCCGGGCCAAAGCATCGTCGACGCGGCAGCGCAAGCCGGCGTGGAGATCGGCACTTCATGCGGCGAAGGCTTTTGCGGCAGTTGTCAGAGCACCGTACTGGAAGGCGTGCCCGAGCATCGCGACAGCGTGCTGAGCAGTCGCGAGCGCGCCGCCGGCAATTGCATTCTGCCCTGCGTCTCGCGTTGCAGCAGTGCGCGGCTGGTGCTGGATCTCTAGAAATGAATGCGTCGGAAAAGCGCAGTTGGCAAGGATTTGGTCGTCACAGAAATACATAAACCCACCGGAAAGGAAGGCTATGAACAAGCGAACATCATTGATCCGTATGAGCGTTGCGATCTTCGGCATGCTGGCCCTGCAGGCGAGTTCGCTCGCGCGCGCCGAAGACAAGGTCACCCTGCTGAGCAACTGGTATGCGCAGGCCGAGCACGGCGGTTTTTATCAGGCCGTGGCCAAGGGCATCTACAAGAAATACGGCATGGACGTCAGCATCAAGATGGGCGGTCCGCAGGTCAATAACATGCAGATTCTGGTGGCAGGTCAGGCCGATTTCAGCATGGGCTACGACTTCACCGTGATGAAGGGCGTCGAGCAGGGTCTGCCGCTGGTGACGGTGGGCACCTCGTTCCAGTCGGACCTGCAGGGCATGATGACGCACGACGACGTCGGCAGCCTCGGCGGGCTGAAGAACAAGACCATTCTGGTGGCCGGCTCCGGCCAGTCGAGCTGGTGGCCGTGGCTGAAGTCGAAGTTCGCTTACACCGATGCGCAGACCAAGGCTTATACCTTCAATCTGCAACCCTTCTTCGCCGATCCCAACATCGCGCAGCAGGCCTACCCCTCGTCCGAATTGTTTCAGGCCGACAAGGCCGGCGTGAAGAGCAAATTCTTCCTGTTCGCCAACGACGGTTATCCGCCTTACGGCACCACCATCATCACACTGCAAAAGACCGTGGCGCAAAAGCCCGAGCTGGTGCAGCGCTTCGTGCAGGCCACCGCCGAAGGCTGGAAGAGCTATCTGGAAGATCCGGCCCCGGGCAATGCCCTGATCAAGCAGGACAACAAGAACATGAGCGACGAGCAACTGGCTTACGCGCTCAACAAGCTCAAGGAGCTGAAGGTGGTGACCGGCGGCGATGCGGCGAAATACGGCATCGGCACCATGACCGATGAGCGCTGGAAGAAAACCTACGACACCATGGTCGCGACCGGTCTGCTCAAGGCCGATACCGACTATCGCAAGGCCTATACCACCAGGTTCGTCAAGGACATGCACGTCATGCCCTGAGGCGGACGCGCGAATAACTGAGCCGCCCGGCCTGCGTTTGTGCGCAGGCGGGACGCCGATAAAACAGAAGCCACAGCGTGAGGACGCCATGATTCTGTACGCCCCACCCAAGACCGCGAGCCGCCTCCCGGTCATCGATTTCGCCGATGCCTTTTCTCCCGATAAGGCAAAACGCGAAGCGGTGGCCTGGGAGATCCACAAGATCTCGCGCGACGTCGGTTTCTTCTATCTGGTCAATCACGGCGTGCGGCAGCAACTGGTCGATGGCCAGTTCGACTGGACGCGCCGCTTCTTTTCCCTGCCGCCTGCGTCCAAGGCTGCGCTCGACATGTCGCATTCGCCCTCGGGCTATGGCTATGAACGCATGGGCGCGCAAGCGCTGGATGTGGATTCGCCGGCCGATCTGAAGGAGGGCTTTCAGTTCGGCTTCGACATCGCAGCCGATCATCCCTATGTGCAGCAGGGCAGTCTGCGCTATGGCCACAACCTGTGGCCGCAGGATCTGCCGGGTTTTCGCGAGCACGCTCAGCGCTATTACGACGCGCTGCGACAGCTCTCGCATCGTCTGCTGTCCGTCATTGCGCTGTCGCTGCATCTGGAGGAGGACTTCTTCGAGCCGGCCTTGCGCACGCCGATCGCCACGCAGCGCCTGCTGCACTATCCGCCGCAACCGGCGAAGACCGCGCATAACCAGATCGGCGCCGGCGCGCATACCGACTGGGGCCTGATCACGATACTGGCGCAGGACGATATCGGCGGCCTCGAAGTCTGCAATGCCGACGGCGACTGGGTGCGCGCCGCGCCGATACACGGCAGTTTCGTCGTCAATATCGGCGACTTGCTGCAGCGCTGGAGCAACGATTTGTATCACAGCAATCCGCATCGGGTGCTTAACGACAAGCCGCTGCCGCGTTATTCGCTGCCCTTCTTTCAGGACGGCGATCAGGCCCAGATCATCGAATGTCTGCCGACCTGCTGCTCCGCCGAGCGGCCGGCGCGCTACGCGCCCTGCAGCATCGGCGATTACCTGGCGGCCAAGGTGCGGGAAACCTTCGGCGCCGCCGGTGTGGCTGCCTGAAGCGGGCGCAACAACAGGAAAGCGTTTTAAGCGGTTTATCGAATCATCTGGCGAAGGCGACCGTGTTGGCGCGCCGGCCGGACATCCGGAAGACTGATGCGGCCTGCACTTCACTGGCATGCCGCCTGGCTCCGGATCTGTCATGGGAGTAGAAACATGCTGGTCACCAAACAAAAAGTCTTGCGCAAGTTCTGGTACGCGCTGATGCCGATCTCCATGCTGGAAGACGGCCCCAAGCCCTTCACGCTGCTCGGCGAAAACATCGTGGTCTGGCTCAAGGCCGACGGCAAGCCGGCCGCCTTGCAGGATCGCTGCTGCCACCGCACCGCCAGGCTGTCCAAGGGCTTTGTCGAAAACGGCAACATCGTGTGCGGCTACCACGGCTGGACTTTCGATTGCTCCGGCGCCTGCGTGCGCGTGCCGCAAAATGCGGATGGCGCGGTGCCGGCCGGCGCCATGGTGCCATCCTATTATTGCGAAGAGCGTTACGGCTATGTCTGGGTGGCGCTGGAAAAACCGCTGCGCGACATTCCCTTCTTCCCGGAAGAAACCACGCCGGGCTATCGCCGCATTTTCCAGTTCTATGAACGCTGGGACACCAGCGCGCTGCGCATGATGGAAAACTCCTTCGACAACTCGCACTTCAGTTACGTGCATCGCGCCACCTTCGGCCTGTACGACCAGCCCAAGCCGGAGAAGTATGAAATCAATGAAACCGACTACGGCTTCGAAGCCGAGACGCTGGTGCCGATCAAGAACGTGCCGGCCAGTTTCCGCGTCACCGGCACCACCGACGACACCACCATGCGTCACATGTTCAACCGCTGGTATCTGCCGTTTGCGCGCCGTTTCGGCTGCACCTATCCGGCTTCGGGCCGGCATCACATCATCTACAACTGCGCCACGCCGATCGACGACGGCTCCATCATGCTGGCGCAATGGCTGTATCGCAACGACACCGAAGAAGACTGTCCCGAGGCCGAACTGATCGCCTGGGATGCGCCGATTCTGGTGGAAGACCGCGAGATTCTCGAAGCCACCGATCCGGATGCCTGCATCGACGTGCGCCGCAAGCAGGAATTCCACATGGCCTCCGACAAGCCGGGGCTGATCATGCGCAAGATGCTGCTGCAATTGCTGGAAGAGCACGGCGAGAGCGAAGTTTTTCGCCGGCAGGATTGATTGCCAACCATGACCGGGCAAGGAGCCATGATGAAACGAGATGATCAGGCAATGCCGCAACTGGCGGCATTGGAACAGGGCGCCGACGCTGGCGTGGCCGGCAGCGATGCCGTGCTGAGCGCGCAGCGTGTCGAGAAGACGTATCGCAACGGCACGCGCGCGCTGGATGAGGTGAAGCTGGAGATCAAGCGCGGCGAGTTCGTGTCTCTGCTGGGGCCGTCAGGCTGCGGCAAGAGCACCTTGCTCAAAATGTTCGCCGGACTGGAAGAGCCTTCGCACGGCCATATCCGCTGGTGGGGCAAAAATCTGGCGACGGTGGGCACGCCCGGCCACACGCTGGCGATGGTGTTTCAGGAAGCGACGCTGATGCCCTGGGCCTCGGTCGAGCAGAACGTGCGGCTGCCGCTGGATCTGAAACACATGGCGCGCAACGAGAGCGATGCACGGGTGCGCGATGCCTTGAAGCTGGTCGGACTGGACAATTTCCACAAGGTCTTGCCGCGTGAACTCTCGGGGGGCATGCAGATGCGCGCGTCGATAGCGCGGGCGCTGGCGACGCAACCCAATCTGTTGCTGATGGATGAGCCTTTCGGCGCGCTCGATGAGTTCACCCGCAACCGGCTCGATGCCGACTTGCGCGACATCTGGAGCAAGCAGGATCTGACCGTGGTGTTCGTTACACACAGCATCTACGAGGCGGTGTTTTTGTCGAGCCGCGTGATCGTGATGGCGGCGCGCCCCGGCCGCATCATCGCCGATGTCGCCATCGATGCGCCCGGCCCGCGTGACGATGCCTTTCGCATTTCGGCGCCGTTCATGCAGTACTGCAAGACGCTGTCCGACTATCTGACGCTGGCCAACCAGGGAGGAGGCAGTCATGACGCCCTTGATCACTAAACCCGGATTCTGGCGCGTGATGGCGCCCTTGCTGATCGGTCTGTTCCTGCTGTTGACGTGGCAACTGGTCTGCACGCTGCTGGAGGTGCCGGCCTATCTGGTACCGACGCCGCTGCTGATCGCCAAGACGCTGGCGGCGGACTGGGGCTTGCTGCTCGACTCGCTGCTGGTGACGCTGAAGATCACTTTCCTCGCCTTTGCCTTCGCGGTGGCGCTGGGGGTGCTGATCGCCTTCATGTTCGTGCAGAGCCGCTTTGTCGAGATCAGTCTGTTCCCCTACGCGATCATCTTGCAGGTCACGCCGATTGTCGCGATTGCGCCGCTGATCATCATCTGGGTCAAGGACACCACGGCGGCGCTGGTGGTGTGCGCCACCATCATGGCGCTGTTTCCCATCATCTCCAACACCACGCTCGGGCTGCGCAGCGTCAACCCGGGGCTGCTGAATCTGTTCAAGCTGAACAAGGCGACACGCTGGCAGACGCTGCGCCGTCTGCGCATTCCCAGCGCCTTGCCTTACTTCTTCGGCGGCCTGCGGATTTCCAGCGGACTGGCGCTGATCGGCGCGGTGGTGGCGGAATTCGTGGCCGGCACCGGCGGCACCGGCTCGGGGCTGGCGTATCAGATTCTGCAGGCCGGTTTTCAGCTGAACATCCCGCGTCTGTTCGCCGCGCTGTTTCTGATCACGGTCACCGGCATTCTGCTGTTCTGGATGATGAGCACCTTGTCGCGGCTGGCGCTGGCGGGCTGGCATGAAAGCGAGATGAGCTGACCCATCCGCATCATTCGTCGAATCCAACCGAGAGAACCATGACTCGCACCACACTGATCAGAAACATCCACAGCATCATGACCGGGCTTGCCGGAAACGCTGCGCGCACGCCCGGCCCCGACATGCGCATCGTCGACGGCGTGATCGCCGCTATCGGCAAGCTGGCGCCGCAAGCCGGAGAACAGCAGATCGACGCCACCGATTGCATCGCCTATCCGGCCTGGGTCAATACGCATCATCATCTGTTTCAGTCGCTGCTCAAGGGCGATCCGCAAGGCATTGATCTGTCGCTGACGCCGTGGCTGGCGGCGACACCGTATCGCTATCGCGCGCGTTTCGATGCAGAACTGTTCCGGCTGGCGGCGCGCATCGGCATGGTCGAATTGCTGCGCTCCGGCTGCGGCACGATTGCCGATCACAATTATCTGTACTACCCCGGCATGCCTTACGACACCTCGGAGATTCTGTTCGAAGAAGCCGAGGCGCTGGGTCTGCGCTTTGTGCTGTGCCGCGGCGGCGCCACCCGCACCCGGCAGCTGGAGGCGGAACTGCCGAGCGCCTTGCGTCCTGAAACGCTGGACGGCTATCTGCAGGATGTGACGCGGCTGGTGCAGCGTTACCACGATCCGGCGCCGCAGGCCATGCGGCGGGTGGTGATGGCGCCGACCACGCCGCTGTATTCCGCCGCGCCGGAAGAGTTGCGCGTGATGGCGGCGGAGGCGCGTCGCCAGGGCATACGACTGCACAGTCATCTGTCGGAAACGGTGGGCTATCAGGACAGTGCGCAAGCCATGCACGGCTGCTCGCCGGTGGCGTTCGCGGCTCAGCATGACTGGCTGGGCAAGGACGTCTGGTTCGCGCATCTGGTCAAGCTGGATGAGGAAGAAATCCGCCTGCTCGGCGCCACCGGCACCGGCATCGCGCATTGCCCGCAAAGCAATGGCCGGCTGGGCAGCGGCATCGCCCCGATCCGGCAGCTGGAAGAAGCAGGCGTGCCGATTTCCATCGGCGTCGACGGCGCCGCCTCCAACGAAGCCGCCGACATGCTGTCGGAGACGCATGCGGCCTGGCTGATGCAGCGTGCCCGGCGCGGTCAGCAGGCGCAGCCGCAGTTTCGCGGCGGCCGCTTCGAGGGCGGGGCGGACGCGGCGACGGTGGAAGATGTGATCCGCTGGGGCACAACCGGCGGTGCGCGCGTGCTCGGGCTCGATGCGCTGGACGGCTTGCAGGTCGGGCAGCAGGCCGACATTGCGCTGTATCGTCTCGACGATCCGCGTTACTTCGGTTTGCATGATCCCGCCATCGGCCCGGTGGCCGGCGGCGGCCGGCCTTATCTCAAGGCGCTACTGGTCGGTGGCCGCTCGGTGGTCAGCGAAGACGCCATCCCCGGCGTCGATCTGGCCGAGCTGGGGCGGCGCGCGCGGCAGGCAATCGCTCAATTGCTGAAAGGAAACTGAGGCGCGCACTGAAGCCTGCGTGGCGTCCGCGCAGGTGGTCGCGAACAAATCCGGGGTCAATCTTGTCGTTTTGCCATGCTCCGGCAAGCGTGCACCGCGGCCGTCGGCCCGATTCACTGCGACTCGCCGCTATTTAGCGCCGCCGTGGCTCAGGGCCCCAAGCTAAAACTGCTAAAATGTCGCGCATGATTAAGCGACGCACTACCTCTTTTACGCCCGATTTCGATCTGGCCGGCGATCTGCCGGCGCGGACCCGCTCGGGTGACATCACGGTTGAAGGCGATAGCGAAGAGCTGACGCCGCTCGACCTGGATCTGACCAATCACTTCCTGATCGCCATGCCGTCCATGCTGGACCCGATATTCGGCGGCACCGTGGTCTACATGTGCGAACACAATCAGAACGGCGCGCTCGGTGTGGTGATCAACAAGCCGACCGACATGACCATGAACGTGCTGTTCGACCGCATCAATCTGAAGCTGGAAATCATCCCCGATACGCCTGAAGCGATGCCGGAAATGTATCGCCGCCCGGTGATGTTCGGCGGCCCGGTGCAGGTGGAGCGCGGCTTCGTGCTGCATTCGACCACCGACAAGTTTTCTTCCACGCTGCAGGTGACCGACGACATCGCGCTGACCACCTCCAAGGACGTGCTGGAAGCGGTGGCGCATGGCGATGGTCCGGATCAGGTGCTGGTCAGCCTCGGCTGCTCCGGCTGGAGCGCCGGTCAACTGGAAGAAGAGATCGGCCGCAACGGCTGGCTGACGGTCAAGGCCGACCCTTCCATCATCTTCGATCTGCCGGTGGAAAAGCGATTCGCTGCCGCGCTGCGTCTGCTGGGGATCGACCCGGTGATGCTGAGCGGCCAGTCGGGACGCGCCTGAGGCCGGCACGGTGGAAACAGTGCTGGCTTTCGACTTCGGACTCAAACGCATCGGCGTCGCGGTCGGCAACACCGGCCTCAAGCAGGCGCAGCCGCTGCAGGTGATCGCGGCCGCCACCAATGACGCCAAATTCGCCGCCATCGAAACCCTGATCAAGGAATGGCAACCGGCGCGCTGCATCGTCGGCCTGCCGCTGCATCCGGACGGCGCCGAGCACGAAATGTCGGTGCGCTGCCGGCGCTTCGCCAACCAGCTGCACGGCCGCTATGGCGTCACCACGGTGCTGGTGGACGAGCGTTACTCGTCGGCCGTGATCCAGCATCAGCGCGGCGAACGCATCGACGATCAAGCCGCCGCCATCATTTTGCAGCAATACTTTGACGATACTCATGAGCCACTCTAATACGCCCGACCAGCCGCTGCTGGACGCTTCGTCGCTGGACGCCGAAGCGCTGTACCGGAAGCTGTCACAGCAAGTCAAAACCGCGCTGCAAGGCGCAAGCAACGTCGCCATCGTCGGCATCCATTCGGGCGGCGCCTGGCTGGCCGAGCGTCTGGCAGACGAGTTGCAACTGAGCGAGCGTCTCGGTTTCATCGACGTTTCTTTCTACCGCGACGACTTTTCTGAAAAGGGCCTGCGTTCGGACGTCAAGCCGAGCCAGATTCCTTTCGACGTCGAAGGCAGCACCATTCTGCTGGTGGACGACGTGCTGTACACCGGCCGCACTACCCGCGCCGCGATCAACGAACTGTTCGACTACGGCCGTCCGGCGCGCATTCTGCTGGCGGCACTGGTGGATCGCGGCGACCGCGAACTGCCGATTGCCGCCGACTTCCTGGCCGGCACGGTCAAGCTCGACAAACAACAATCATTGCAACTGCAACGCGCCGATGACGGCGGCTTTTCCCTGACGGTGGTCCATGCTTAATCCACAACTGAACAAAAACGGCGAACTGCAACACTTGCTGACCATTGAAGGTCTGCCCAAAGCGATTCTGAATCACATTCTCGACACCGCCTCTTCCTTCGTCAGCATTGGTGACCGTGAAGTGAAAAAGGTGCCGCTGATGCGCGGCAAGAGTGTGTTCAATCTGTTCTTCGAGAACTCCACGCGCACCCGCACCACCTTCGAGATTGCTTCCAAGCGCTTGTCGGCCGACGTGATCAATCTGAACATCTCGGCCTCGAGCGCCAGCAAGGGCGAGTCGCTGCTGGACACCATCGACAACCTGGCGGCGATGCACGCCGACATGTTCGTGGTGCGCCATGCGCAATCCGGCGCCCCCTTCCTGATCGCCAAGCACCTGATCGACACCAAACAGTCGCACGTACACGTGATCAACGCCGGCGACGGCCGCCACGCGCACCCGACGCAGGGTCTGCTCGACATGTACACGATCCGGCACTACAAGAAGGACTTCACCAATCTGCGTGTGGCCATCGTCGGCGACATCCTGCACAGCCGCGTGGCACGTTCCGACATCCATGCACTGACCACGCTGGGTGTGCCTGAAGTGCGCGCCATCGGCCCGCGCACCTTGCTGCCGGGCGGCCTGGAACAGATGGGCGTGCGCGTCTTCCACAACATGGAAGAAGGCCTGAAGGATGTCGACGTGGTGATCATGCTGCGCCTGCAGAACGAGCGCATGAGCGGCGCCTTGCTGCCGTCGGCGCAAGAGTTCTTCAAGAGTTACGGCCTGACGCCGGAACGCCTGGCGCTGGCCAAGCCGGACGCCATCGTGATGCACCCGGGCCCGATGAACCGCGGCGTCGAAATCGACTCGGCAGTGGCCGACGGTGCGCAGGCGGTGATCCTGCCGCAGGTGACCTTCGGCATCGCGGTACGCATGGCGGTGATGGGAATTGTGGCCGGCAACTGAGTGGGTTGCGCAGACTAAAAGACTTGGCGAGAAAAGATTAACTGATGAAACTTCATATCAAAAACGGACGACTGATCGATCCTGCGAACGGCATCGATGCTCAGCAGGATGTGTATGTGGCGGCCGGCAAGATCGTCGGCATCGGCCAGGCGCCGGCTGACTTCACGCCCAACAAAACCATCGACGCCAGCGGTCTGGCGGTCATCCCCGGGCTGGTCGATCTGAGCGCGCGCCTGCGCGAGCCGGGTTACGAATACAAGGCCACGCTGGAGTCCGAAATGCAGGCCGCAATCCAGGGCGGCGTGACCAGCCTGGTGTGCCCGCCGGATACCGATCCGGTGCTGGACGAGCCGGGTCTGGTGGAGATGCTCAAGCATCGCGCCAAGTCGCTCAATCAGGCCCACGTTTATCCGCTGGGTGCGCTGACTGCCGGGCTCAAGGGCAAGGCCCTGACCGAAATGGCCGAGCTGACCGACGCCGGCTGTATCGGTTTTTCGCAGGCTGATGAACCGATACTCGACACCACGGTGTTGATGAGCGCGCTGCAATATGCGAAGACCTTCAACTACACGGTCTGGCTGCGCCCGCAGGATCCGCATCTGGGCCGCCACGGCATCGCCCACAGCGGTCCGGCGGCATCGCGTCTGGGTTTGTCCGGCGTGCCGGTGATGTCGGAAACCATTGCGCTGTACACCATCTTCGAACTGATGCGCGCCACCGGCGCCCGCGTGCACCTGTGCCGCATGTCGTCGGCCGCCGGTCTGGAACTGGTGCGCGCGGCCAAGAGCGAAGGCCTGCCGGTGACTTGCGACGTCGGCGCCCACCACATTCACCTGTGCGATCTGGACATCGGTTTCTTCGATTCCAACGCGCGCATGAACCCGCCGCTGCGTTCGCAGCGCGACCGCGAGGCGATTCGCGCGGCACTCGCCGACGGCACCATCGACGTGGTCTGCTCGGATCACACGCCGGTGGATGATGACGAGAAGTTGCTGCCGTTCGGCGAGGCGTCACCGGGCGCAACAGGACTGGAATTGCTGCTGTCGCTGTCGCTCAAGTGGGCCCAGGAAAACGATGGCGGCGACGGCAAGGAAACGCTGTCCAAGGCCGTCGCCAAGATCACCCATCGCGCCGCCAAGGTCGCTGGTCTGAAGGCCGGCAATCTGAGCGTGGGCAGCAGCGCCGACATCTGCATCTTCGATCCGCAAGCGATGTGGAAGGTCGAAGGCCGGGCGCTGGCCAGCCAGGGCAAGCACACGCCTTTCCTCGGCTATGAACTGCCGGGTGTGGTGAAGGCGACCGTGGTCTCGGGCCACCTGGCCTTCGAGCGCTGATCATGCAGGGCGGAGGGCAGTGATGTCGTCCGCCTTGTCTGATGCTTCATCCGGCGATCTGTTTTGACGTCGTAAAGCATCTGCTGATTGCGTCTTGCTGAATTTCATTTACCTCCACTCAACTTAGATCGCCTCATGTTCGTATTGCGCCTGTTGCGTCTGGTGACGCATCTGTTTGTCGGCATGGCGATCTGCGCCTTTCTGTTTCCGTTCACGAGTGCCAAAGGGCAAGAGGCGCATATCCGGCGCTGGTCGCGCCGCCTGCTGCGTATCTGCGGCATACACATCCGCATCGACAGCCCGCATCCCATTCCGCGTTCTTTGCTGATTTCGAATCACGTTTCTTGGCTGGACATCTTCGTCGTCAACTCGCTGCAGCCTTGCCGCTTCGTTGCAAAGTCGGACATCCGCGCCTGGCCGCTGATCGGTTGGTTATGCGCCAAGACCGGTACGATTTTCATCTCGCGCGGCAAGGCCAGCGACGTGCGACGTATCTTCAAGGATCTGGTGGACAGCATAGGGCGCGGCGAGCATGTGGCCTTCTTCCCGGAAGGCACGACTTCAGCGCAAGGCACGCTGCTGCCGTTTCATGCGAATCTGTTTGAGGCTGCCATCGATGCCAGGGTGCCGGTGCAGCCTTACGCGCTGCGCTATCTGGATCGCGACGGCAATCTGCACCCGGCCGCCAATTTCATCGGCGACACCACCATCGTGGACAGCATTCTGGCGATTCTGAAGTCGCGCGGCATGACCGCGGAATTGAAGCAGCTGGAAGTGATACCGACGGCCGGCGCGCATCGGCGCGAGCTGGCCAGGCTCGCGCACCGCGTGGTCGCGGGCGGCCTTGGCTATGCGGGGGAAGAAGAGATCAGCCCGGTTTCTGCGCCTGCGGGCAATCCACCTGAAACAAGGCCCGATCCTCAAGCCGCACCGCAGTAAGCTTGCCGCCCCAGACGCAGCCGGTATCGAGCGCAATCAGATTGGGGCGCAGCATCAGGCCCAGCGTCGACCAGTGACCGAAGACCACGGTCACATCCTCGGTCTTGCGGCCCGGCACCTCAAACCATGGCATCAGGCCCGGCGGCGCCGCGCCGGCGCTTTCCTTCACGCTGAAATCCATGGTGCCGTCGCCCTGGCAGAAGCGCAGCCGCGTGAAGGCATTGATGATGCAGCGCAGGCGCTCATAGCCTTGCAGATCGTCGGACCAGCGCGCCGGCTGATTGCCGTACATGTGACGCAGGAAGTTAACCCAATCGTCGCTGCGCAGCATGGTTTCCACCTCATGCGCCAGCGCCAGCGCCTGATCCAGACTCCATTGCGGCAACACCCCGGCATGCACCAGCAGATGCCCCTGCTCATGAATTGCCAGCGGCCGATGGCGCAGCCAGTCGATCAGCTCCTCCCGATCGGGCGCATTGAGGATATCGTCCAGCGTATCGCTGGCATGCGCCGGCCGTATGCCATTGGCCACCGCCAGCAGATGCAGATCATGATTGCCAAGCACGGAGTTGGCGCGTTCGCCCATGTCGCGCACGGTGCGCAGGGTTTCCAGGGATTGCGGGCCGCGATTGATGAGGTCGCCGGCGAAGAGGAGGAGGTGATCGTGCGGGGGCGAAGGGAGCCGCTTGAGCAATTGCTTCAGTTGACAGTTGCAACCTTGTAAATCTCCTAATGCAAAAAAAGTCACTGATTCAGTAGGTCGATTATTGGTCATGCTTGAGTTCGCCAGAATATGCCAGTAGTTGGAGATGTTATCGCTTTATATGTGAGTTTTAACCGACTTGTAAATAGACTGTAAGCACCAGAATATGGCACAATTCGTTCACTCATTGAACGAATGTTGCCTTTATTTTGGGTGAATGCCGGCGACCTTGGCTTTATTGGGAGGGGCAAATATGTCAGATCGTCGAGACCGTGTGAAGCAAGATATTTGCCTTCGAATAATGAAGAATCTACAAGATAGCCCCGAAATAAATCAAAGAGACTTGGCCAAGAAATTAGATGTGAGTTTGGGGAGTGTCAATTATTGCTTGAAGTCCTTGGTCGAAAAAGGGCACGTCAAAATTCAGAATTTTAAAGGCAGCAAGAATAAGCTTGGTTACGTTTATCTGCTCACTCCTGCAGGTATTGCTGAAAAAGCTATTTTGACCGCCTCGTTTTTGAGGTTGAAACTATTGGAGTACGAGCTATTAAAAGAAGAAATTGCGCTCTTAAAAAAAGAAGTCCGTAAAAATCAAGTGGCACATCAACTTGATGATAATTGATCTGTCAGGTTCTGGTATGTCCGCCGTTCCGAGCTAAGCAGCAACAGTAAAAGATGGAATTTTTCTAATGCCTAAGATTTTTATTGCCGGGCACCGCGGTATGGTGGGTTCGGCTATTGCTCGTCAACTGCTGGCCGATGACGCCGGTACAACACAGCTGGTCACTAGGGATCGTCATTCCCTTGATCTGACTAACCAGGCCGCAGTCAAAGCTTTCTTTGAGGAAGAGCGTCCGGATCAGGTCTATTTGGCTGCTGCAAAAGTCGGCGGGATTCACGCGAACAATACCTATCCGGCCGAGTTCATCTATGAAAATTTGATGATAGAAGCAAATATTATCGACGCTGCATTCAGGAGCGGAACGAGGAAGCTCTTGTTTCTGGGGTCGAGTTGCATCTATCCGAGAGAGGCTTCTCAGCCAATGCGCGAAGACGCGTTGATGACGGGGCCGCTTGAATCTACCAATGAGCCCTACGCCATAGCCAAGATAGCGGGTATCAAGCTTTGCGAGAGCTACAATCGCCAGTACGGTGCGAGTCATGGCATTGATTATCGGAGTGCCATGCCGACAAATTTGTATGGCCCTGGCGATAATTATCATCCTGAAAATAGTCACGTCATCCCCGCCCTGATCCGGCGGTTTCATGAGGCAAAGCAAAATGACGCGCCGTCTGTGACCATATGGGGTACCGGAACTCCAATGCGAGAATTTCTATATGTGGACGATATGGCTGCTGCCTGCATCCATATCATGAATCTGGATAAGCCTCGTTATGACGCGCATACGCAGCCTATGCTGAGTCATATCAACGTTGGTTGTGGCAGCGACGTCACCATAAAGGAGTTGGCGGTTACCATCGCGAAGGTTGTCGTCTATGGCGGTGAGATATTGTTCGATCCAAGTAAGCCAGATGGCACGCCTCGCAAGCTGATGGATAGTGGTCGTTTGAATCAGCTTGGTTGGGGGGCTACGATTGCTCTTGAGAGCGGGCTGCGGCTGGCGTATGAGGATTTTCTGAAAAATATTTACCAATGAAAGACGATACATCAATGCAACCGAAAGTCGCTTTAATTACCGGGATTACCGGACAGGATGGTTCTTATTTGGCTGAATTCCTCTTGGATAAGGGCTATGTTGTCCACGGTATCAAGCGGAGAGCGAGTCTTTTTAACACGCAGCGAGTTGACCATATTTATCAGGATCCACACATTGAGAATGCACGACTCAAGCTGCATTATGGCGACCTGACCGACACCAGTAATCTGGTTCGTATCATTCAGGAGGCGCAGCCTGATGAGATTTATAACCTCGGTGCGCAAAGTCATGTTGCCGTGAGTTTTGAGTCTCCTGAATACACTGCGGACACAGATGCAATAGGAACTTTGCGAATACTGGAAGCCATTCGTATTCTTGGTCTTGAGAAGAAAACCCGTTTTTACCAGGCAAGCACCAGCGAGCTGTATGGCTTGGTTCAGGAAATTCCTCAGAAGGAAACGACGCCGTTCTATCCCCGTAGTCCGTATGCTGTCGCCAAGCTTTATGCCTACTGGATTACGGTGAATTATCGCGAGGCTTACGGTATTTATGCTTGTAACGGCATTTTGTTCAATCACGAAAGTCCTCGCCGGGGCGAGACTTTTGTAACTCGCAAGATTACCCGGGGCTTGGCTAACATCGGTCAAGGACTGGAGGAATGCTTGTATATGGGGAATCTTGATGCGCTGCGCGATTGGGGGCATGCCAAAGATTATGTGCGGATGCAATGGATGATGCTTCAGCAGGATACTCCTGAGGACTTCGTGATAGCCACTGGAGTTCAGTACAGCGTGCGTCAATTCATTACTTGGTCCGCTGCGGAATTAGGTGTCACCCTGGAGTTCACTGGCAGCGGTATCGAAGAATGCGCGGTTGTGGCCGCTATAAGCGGTGACAAGGTTCCTGCACTTAAAGTGGGTGACATCGTTGTTCGGATTGATCCTAGATATTTCCGTCCCACGGAAGTAGAAACATTGTTGGGTGATCCTGCAAAGGCAAAAGAAAAGCTCGGCTGGGTACCAGAAATTACAGTGCAGGAAATGTGCGCAGAAATGGTCACTCATGATCTGGAGCAGGCGAAGCAACATGCTTTACTGAAGCACCATGGCTACAGCATCAATGTGAGTGTTGAATAGCCTTGTAATGCCGGTAAGCATTTTGTCCGTGTGTTTTTGAAACTCTTTCATTCTTTCATTTTAGGAGCGTAGTAATGCTCAAATTTGCCTTGGTCGGCTGCGGACGCATTGCGAAACGTCACTCTGAATTGCTCGGGCTGAAGCAAATCTACGGCGCTGAGTTGGCCGCGGTATGTGATATCGATTTGCCGAAGGCTCAGAAAATTGGAGAACAGTTTTCGGTGCCGTATTTTGCGGACATGCACGAGATGATGCGGTCGGCAGATATCGATGTCGTGGTAGTTCTGACCGAAAGTGGTAGTCACGCCAAGCACGTGGTTCAGCTTGCGCAATACCGCAAGCACATTGTGGTCGAGAAGCCGATGGCTCTGACTTTGGATGATGCTGATGCAATGATTCAGGCTTGCGATTTTGCAGGAGTGAAGCTGTTCGTAGTGAAGCAAAATCGCTTCAATGTTCCGGTTGTCAAGTTGCGCGAGGCGCTGGAGCAGGGGCGGTTCGGCAAGATATCACTGGGTACCGTGCGAGTGCGTTGGTGCCGTACGCAATCTTATTACGATCAGGCGCCTTGGCGCGGGACGTGGGCAATGGATGGCGGAGTTCTTGCCAATCAGGCAAGTCACCACGTCGATATGCTGGAATGGATGCTGGGTGATGTGGATAGTGTTTTCGCGAAAGGGGCGACTGCACTTGCAAACATCGAAGCAGAAGACACTGCCGTTGTAGTTCTTAAATTCAAAAGCGGTGCTCTTGGCATTATTGAGGCGACGACTGCGGTGCGACCCAATGACCTGGAGGGGTCTATCTCTATTCTGGGCGAAGGTGGTTCTGTGGAGATCGCCGGTTTTGCTGTAAACAAAATGAAGGTCTGGAGCTTTGTTGAGCCGCAGGCTGGCGATGAAGATGTAATGGATAAGTATTCGGTGAATCCGCCTAATGTGTATGGTTTCGGCCATCAAGCGTATTACGAACATGTCGTTGACGCCATTCGCGGGGAGCGGCAGCATCTGGTCGATGGCTTGCAAGGGCGCCGCAGCTTGGAGTTGATCAATGCCATTTATGAATCTATTGAGTCAGGCCGTGAAGTTCCTCTCAGATTCCGTCCTAAGTTCTGCCGGCTTGGAGAACGTTCGTGAGCAAGCCGGGGAAACCCAATCTGAAGGAGGTTGCAATTCGCGACGTTATTCTTGGTGAGAATGTCACCATTGTGCAACCTGCAAATATATATGGATGCATTTTGGAGGACGGCGTTTTTGTCGGCCCGTTTGTTGAGATTCAGAAAGATGTGCGGATTGGGCGTGGTTCTCGCATACAGTCCCATAGTTTTATCTGCGAGTTGGTCGACATCGGCGAGGCATGCGTGATAGCCCATGGCGTCATGTTCATCAATGACCTGTTTTCCACGGGAGGGCCTGCCAGGGGAAATAAGCAACTCTGGAAACCCACGAAAATCGGTGACCGGGTCTCCATTGGCAGTAACGCCACGATCCTTCCTGTGAGTATTTGCAGCGACGTCGTCATCGGCGCAGGAGCCGTGGTGACAAAAGATATTTCAATCTCTGGAATATACGCCGGGAATCCCGCGAAACTGGTTCGCGGAATGGATGAGGGAAGCCCTCTCTCCGAGACCTCTATTTGAACGATTTATTTACGCCTCTATGAAAAATCCAAGTGTCCCTTTTGTGGATCTGCATGCGCAATATCAGACTATCAAAGTAGAAATTGATCAGGCGATTGCTGATGTGATTGAGAATTCCTCATTCATCCGCGGAGCTCAGGTAGAAAGCTTTGAAAAGAATTTTGCGAGTCGCGTCGGCTCACCGCATTGCGTTTCCTGCGCCAATGGAACTGATGCACTATATATCGCGATGATAGGCTTGAAACTCAAGGCTGGCGATGAAGTCATTGTGCCTGCCATGTCTTGGATTTCTACCAGTGAGACCGTGACTCAAGCTGGAGGAACACCAGTATTTTGCGATGTGGACCAGGATACTTATACGATTGATCCTGATTGCATTAAACAGAAGCTCACGAGCCGTACGGTCGGGATTATTCCTGTTCATATATACGGGCAGCCGGCTGACATGGCCAGCGTCATGAAATTGGCAGAAGAACACAATCTGTGGGTGCTTGAGGATTGTGCACAAGCACACCTTGCCACCTTCAACGGCCGGACGGTCGGTACGTTTGGCGTTGCGGGCAGTTTTTCGTTTTACCCGGGGAAAAATCTTGGTGCGATGGGCGATGCAGGTGCTGTGGTCACCGCACATGCTGATTTGGCTCATTACATGACAATGTTTGCCCGTCATGGCGGAGTTCGTAAAGGTGATCATCAAATTGAGGGGATCAATAGCCGGCTGGATGGCTTGCAGGCGGCTATTCTCGATGTGAAGTTGCCTCATCTGGATCAATGGACAAAAGCGCGGCAGCGCGTGGCTGGCGTTTATCATGAGAAGCTCAAGGGTATTCCTGGCTTGACTTTGCCGATGTGTGCACCCGAGCGAGAGCACGTGTTCCATCTCTATGTCATCCGTCATCAGCGGCGTAACGAACTGGCGCAGTTCCTTTCCGAAAAAGGAATTCAGACCGTTATCAATTACCCCGTCTCGCTGCCGTTTTTGCCTGCTTACAAACGCTATGGGCATCAGCATGCCGATTTCCCCAACGCCTTTGCCTTGCAGGAGACCTGCTTGTCGCTTCCGATCTTTCCGGAACTGACGGCTGAGCAACAGCAATATGTTGTTGATTCCGTGGTTGAGTTCTGTGCTGGCACACATTGATCGGCCGTGAAAATGACTGAGTCGAGCACTTTCGCTTTGCCTCTCGTAGGTCGTTTCGGTCTGGCGCACAGTCTGCTGGCCTGGGCCAGATGCGAAGTCTGGTGCCGAGATAATTCGATTCCGATGCTATCCCCCAATTGGAATCATTTGCGTATAGGGCCCTATCTCCGCCGTGAGCGTGATAAGCGCGAATACCAGAGGTTTTTCAACTTTCCACATTACGTCACCGGTTTGCGGAGAGCTTGGCTGATTGCAAGCTTGCCGAAGATTAATGCGGTCGAGTTGGGCGAGAGCGGGAAAGTGCATCGCCAGCAGCGCCAATTGGTGGTGTTTGAAAATCTTGTCAGCGGCAACTTCGAGCAGCATTTCAAGGAGATTGAAGGTCGTTCTCCCGAATTGCTTGAAGCGCTTATCGCAATGACCAAGTCCCGCTATCGGCCAACAACTATTGAAGCCGCTCATGTTGCGATTCACATCAGATTAGGTGATTTCAGCGTGGCATCGAATGACGCGTCGATTCGAGAAGGCTCAAAGAACACGCGCCTGCCTGTCCAGTGGTACGCCGAAATGCTGCTCCAGTTGCGTTCAGCATTGGGCAGGGAAGTACCTGCACTGGTGTATTCGGATGGGGATGATGGTGATTTGCAGGCGGTGCTGACGTTGAATAATGTTGCCAGAGCTCCCAAGCAAGCCGCAGTGACCGATTTGCTTTCTATAGCGCAGGCTACGGCATTGATCTCCTCTGGGTCGGGCTTTAGCATCTGGGGCTGCTTCTTGGGGCAGGTTCCTCGTATTTGCTTTCCGGGCCAGCGACAAATACGTGTTCTGGGGGCGCCGTCGCGTAGCGATCTCGAACCGGAAATTGATTTTCAACAGACAATTTCGTCCGATTTCATTGAGGCCGTTCGTCAGCGGTCGGGCATCTAATATCGTGTCTCAATTTTCCAGGAATACGGCCGTCATGCTGAGGGGCGCGATTATAGCGCAAGGCATTGCCTTTGCCGCGCTGCCTGTTATGTCGCGCTTATATTCTCCGGATGCTTTTGGCACCTTGCAGTCGATGCTTTCCATCGTTACGTTGTTGCTGGTGGGATCTTCCTTGCGGTTTGAAATTGCAATTCTTTCGGCGAAACGACATCAGCTCAGACATATCGTGAAGGCATGTTTGGTGCTGTGTTTCGTTACAGGGGCACTTTCGCTGGTTATTGTTACAGCTCTGTGGTTTGCGTTTCCAGCACTGGTGTTGAAGTTCGGCGCTTATGTATTTCTTATTCCATTGACCTTGCTATTGTCCGGTTTGGGACAAGTGGTTAACAACGTCTGCTTGCGGCTGAAGACCCTATCGAAGATCGCGAATGGAAAAATCGGACAGTCAGGTGCCTACGTGGCAGTCAGCATAGGCGCAGGAGCGGTGCTTCCGTCAACCTTGAGTCTCGTGGTGGCGGATGCCTGCGGACGGGCTGCGCTTTTGATTTTTTCCGTCAAGTCGGAGGTCGCGCGCTTTTTGCGCGCTTTGCCTGCGATGGGAAGGCGGACATTGGCAGTTTGTCGGATACATAGACATTTGCCTCTTCTTTCTATGCCGAGCGCCTTGATCAATGTCCTCGGAAGCTCATTTACCAGTGTCATGCTGCTAGCAGTGTTTCACGCTGGAGAGGCTGGAAATTATGCGCTGATTGATCGAGCCCTCGGTGCGCCTATCACAATGCTGGCGACCGCTCAGTCTCAGGCTTTCATGTCTTTTCTTGCGAACAATGATGCAGATGGTGCCCCCCGCGTGAAACTGATGGAAATTGCGCGCTTCAATGCCCTCGTGGGTCTTGTTCCGATGATCATTTGCCTGTTTGCCGGGCCGAAGCTTGTGGTGTGGATTCTTGGACAAGATTGGGAAGTGGCTGGCCGCTTTGTCCAGGTTCTGGCGCCTCTGTATTACATTACCTTCATCACCACTCCTTTCAACATGACCCTCGTAATTATGGGTAAGCAAGGATGGCAATTACTGTGGGATATAGCGCGCTTAGCGGCTTTGGCTCTAATGTGGCTCTTCATCATCAAGATGAAGTTGGGATCGATGAGTGCCGTCATCTTGTTTGGAGTGATTTCATCCTTGCTTTACTTGATACATATTACTTTGTCGTATGTATTGTTGTCCCCCGTTGCGAAAGGACGGGGATGAACGACAGTGAAATTCGGATCGTGCGGGTGGCAGATGTCAGCATATCGAAGGCTAGGATAGGGGTTGTCCTGGCATCTGCTATCTATTTTGTTTGTCTTTATTACGTCTACGTCTTTAAGCTCAGACGTTGGGATTATCTCGGCTTTCCACTGGGAGACTACAACGTCGGCGAATTGCTTTATTGCTTCGTCCTGGCAATGATTCCGGTGGTGCTGTTTCCCATGGCGCTCCGCCGCCTGTCGCTTTTCGTAATTTGGTTCGTTTATTACTTTATCTATGTACCGGCACTGCTATATCCGGTGATGCAAGGGTATCGGGAGGATATGCTGCTGCTTGCAACTGCGCTATGCGTGAGTATGCTGCTGCTCTTTGTCTGTTCGGGAGTCTCTACCGCCCGCATTGAGATTCGTTTGCCGCGTCGTTGGTTTTCTCGGCTGTTCATCCTGACTTATATTGTATCGGTCGCTTACGTATTTTATGTTTTCCGGGATGCCCTTTCGCTGGCCGACATCACGGATGTCTACGGTCAACGCGCTTTGGCTGATATTGCAGCGGAGGGAACGCAGGTTGGCTACGTCACGGGCATCATGTCTGGCGCGCTGAATCCATTCCTGATAGGAGTAGGACTTATCCATCGACGCTACGCACTACTGGTGTTGGGGGTGTTAGGCCAGATATTTATTTACGCCACCTTTGCGCTCAAGTCGGTATTGTTGTCGATAGGTGTGATTCCTATGATGTATTTTCTGGTGTTCCGCAAGAAAAGACCAAGCGCTGCCGGAGTATCCTTATTTTGCATAGTCATGATGATTGCTCCGCTGATCTTGGGCATCTTCCTCACCGAAGACGACTCTGTGCTTTATGAAAACTTCGTGGCGCTTGTTTACATGCGAATTTTCGGAATGGTGGGAGCACTTACCGGTGCTTACTATGATTTTTTCAGCCAAAGCACAGTCACGCTTTATTCGCATATCAATATTTTGGGTAAACTTTTCGGATATCCGTATTCGATGCAGATTGGCCAGGTAATCGGTCAATTCATGGGCCTGGACATGAATGCAAACGCCAACTTCTTCGCGACTGATGGGTTGGCCGCAGCCGGGCTGTTAGGTGTAATTCTTATTGGTGCCATCGTAGGACTTTGCCTTCGAGTATTCGATATGGTCGTGCCGCCGCGCAACGTAAGGTTGATGTGCGTGATTGCAGTGCCCAGCCTCGTGAATTTGGCGAACTCATCCTGGTTCACCACCTTGCTAACCGGTGGTTTTCTGGTGCTGGTCATGTGTTCGGCGTTCTGGACGAGCGGGGCCCAGCAAAAAGTATTGAATTTGAAAGAGGTCAGTTGATGCGTTTATTCCAATTGATGCCTCTCGGCGATGCTTATCTTCAGTACTTTTCTACAAAGCACGGCTGGCCTTCGTCAGCTGATTCAGAGCAAATCCGTCAACATTTGTTGTCGGATCGTTTTCTGTCGTCACACATTTTGGAGCCTATTGATCAGCGCAAGGAGTGGGCATTTATCTCTGTTCCCGATGATATGCACTCTCAGCGCACTTGGGCTAAAGAAAAGGGCATGCCGGTCAGTGCTTCTACGGAAGAAATTGTTCTGGCTCAAATTGAAGATCATCGGACAGAGGTTTTTTATAATCATGGTCCGATAACTTACGATTCTAAGTTCATTCGTCGTTTGCCGGGTACCGTCAAGGCATCTCTTTGCTGGATTGCGTCTCCGATAAAAGGCGCCGATCTGAGCTCACATGACCGTTGCCTCTGTAATTTCCAGGGATTGTTGGAGCAGTGGCAAAAGCTGGGACTCAAAACCGCTTGGTTTGAGCCTGCACATGACCCTGCCGCATCGGAATATGTCAAAGGGCGCGATCGCCAGGTTGATATCGCGTTTGCAGGTGGTTACAGTCGCCATCATGTCAAGAGAAACGACTTGCTGAAGCGGATCTCGAAACTTGGAGATCGATACGATGTGCGTTTTCATTTCCTTCTCGGAAAGGCCGCGCGAATTGTCAATCATAATTTCCTGTTTCGCCGCGCATTTTCAGACTTAGCTATCGACTCTGACTTGCGTAAGGTAACTCGTCCGCCCGTATTTGGACGTTCACTGTACGAGTTGTTTGGCAATGCCAAGATCGTGATTAATGCTGCGATCGACATGGCGAGCCAGTACCGTGGGAATATGCGGTGCTGGGAGGCGATGGGATGCGGTGCACTCATGTTGTCCGATGCGGGTATCTATCCCGAAGGGATGACGGCAGGCCGCGATTTTGAAACTTATGTCGATGCGGATGATGCAATCATGAAGATCGAAATGATTCTTGCCGATTACGGCGGTTGGTTTGCAATGGCGGAGTCTGGTCGCAAGAATATTGAGAATTGCTACACAAAAGAACATCAGTGGCGAGCGTTTGAGAAATTGGTGGAGTCGATCTGAGCGATATGGAAGTGTTGGCAGAGAAGAACTACCTGTTCTCATCTTATAGAAATTGTTATTGCGGTTATTGGATTGAAAAATGATTCAGAACATTACCAAGGATTCGATGACGTTGGCCATCATCATCCGAACACAGTATCGAAAAGACGGCATTGAATTTTTCACGCCAGATGATTTTTCCCAGCAACTGGCGTACATGAAGCGGCCAACGGGCTATGTGATTCAACCGCACGTTCACAATCCGGTGAAGCGCGAAGTGCAATTTACAAAAGAAGTCCTCTTCATCAAGTCTGGCAAGGTGAGAGTAGATTTTTATTCCGAAGCTCAGGAGTATCTGGAAAGCACCGAACTGAATGCCGGAGATGTCATTTTACTGGCCTATGGCGGTCACGGATTCTATGTCGTTGAAGAAGCAGAAATCATTGAAGTCAAGCAGGGGCCATATGCCGGAGAGCGAGACAAAACCAGATTCGGACCTATCGAGCATAATCAAGTGAAGTTGATTGAGGACAAACAATAATGATCCCAGTAAATGAACCGCTGCTAAACGGCAACGAAAAGAAATATCTGGCTGAATGCATCGATACCGGCTGGATATCTTCAGAAGGACCTTACATCAAGCAGTTTGAAGAGCAATTCGCTGCAAAAATGGGGCGCAAGTTTGCTATTGCCGTATCCAATGGAACGGCTGCACTTGATCTCGCGGTTGAAGCACTGAATCTGCAGCCGGGCGATGAAGTAATCCTGCCGACGTTTACCATTATTTCCTGCATCAGCCAGATCGTCCGTAGAGGCGCAATACCCGTGCTTGTGGATTGCGATCCCGATACGTGGAACATGACGGTCGAACAAGTACGTCTAAAAGTTGGGCCTCGCACCAAGGCTCTGATGATTGTCCATATCTATGGCTTGCCAGTCGATGTCGCTCCTTTGCTGGCGCTGGCTCAAGATCGAGGCCTCGCTGTAATTGAAGATGCAGCGGAAATGCATGGGCAAACCTATAACGGCAAGCCCTGTGGAAGCTTTGGAGATATCAGTGTATTCAGCTTTTATCCCAACAAACACATCACCACCGGCGAAGGTGGCATGGTGTTGACCGATGATGAGGTAATTGCCAAAGAAATCCGCTCTTTACGTAACTTATGCTTTGAGCCGCCGCGCCGTTTTGTACACGAGCGCCTTGGCTGGAATATGCGTATGACCAACATGCAAGCTGCGCTGGGCGTGGCTCAGTTGGAGCGGCTGGATGAGTTCGTGTTACGTAAGCGTCGGATGGGAGCCGTTTACACTGATCTGCTTTCCGGTGTGAGTGGAATTCAGCTTCCTTTGACGAGGACCAGCTATGCAGAAAACATCTATTGGGTATTCGGAGTGGTACTCGATGACAGCGTGAGTTTTGATGCCATAGAGGGAATGCGCAGGCTCGCAGAAAAGGGAGTAGGCTGTCGCCCCTTCTTTTATCCTATGCATTTGCAGCCGGTGTTGAGAAAGATGGGGCTGTTCAAAGGGGAGAGTTATCCGGTCGCAGAGCGCATTGCCGAACGAGGATTCTATATCCCAAGCGGCATGGCGTTGACCGAGGTGCAGATGGAAGAAGTGGCTGCGAAGCTCAAGGAGATTTTGAAATGAGTGTTTTTGGGGCCTACGCTCGTTACTACGATTTGTTGTATCGCGACAAGGACTATGCAGGTGAGGTTGAATTTATTGCCTCGTTGCTGCGCAAGCACGTGCCAAGAGCTGAGAGTATTTTAGAAATGGGCTGCGGTACCGGAATTCATGCGCAGCGCCTGGTGGAAAAGGGATATACAGTCCACGGCATTGATTTGAGTGATGACATGCTTGCGGCCGCCAAACAGCGGGTAGAAGCGCTACCGGCAATGCGGGAACGATTGACATTTGATTCGGGCAACGTTCGCACCTATAAAGCGGGCCTCAAGTTCGATATCGTGATTTCGTTATTCCATGTTGTAAGTTACCAGTCGACCAATGCTGATTTGAGAGCAATGTTCCAAAACGCGGCTCAACATCTTAAGGATGGTGGTGCTTTCATATTCGACTTTTGGCATGGGCCGGCCGTCTTAACCGAACGGCCATCTGTTCGCATGAAACGAATGGAGTCCGATGAAATTGCAGTCACCCGCGTGGCAACTCCTTCAGTCAATATGATTGAGAACTATGTGGACGTGCGCTATGACATTTTTATTCGTGACAAGAAGACTACCTTCGTGGAAGAGTTGAGTGAAACGCACCGCATGCGGTATCTGTTCCTTACGGAAATCGAGATGCTCGCGCGTGATGCCGGCCTTAATTTTGTCTCATCGTGTGAATGGATGACCGGTCAAGCGGCATCGGAGCAAACATGGGGTGTCTGTGCGGTATTGTCTAAATGAAGTCCATTGGTATTTTTCTCGGAATCTCTCCTAACGCCGGAGGAATGTTTCAGTACGCGCAATCCTTACTTGAGGGCCTTCGGCAATATAGTCAATGCGGTGCACGAGTTGAAGTCGCGTATGTTGAGCCTCTGTGGGAACCCATTTTGGCCCAATATCCGTATCGTGCATCGCGTATGCGGTCGGGAAGGGTCGGCATGCGCATGGCGACTTTATTTCTTGTGTCTGGCATGCCTGCGTGGATTTGCAAGAAATTATCTGCTCTCAATCCCGTTGTTCGTGGCCTCGTGGCACTGGATTGTGAGATGTGGTTGTTTCCGGCTCAGGACGCGCTAACTTATCAGGTCCCGTTGCCTGCGATTGGCACCGTGCACGATCTGATGCATCGCTATGAATCGCACTTCCCCGAAGTATCCAAAGCAGGTAGGTTCAGAATTCGAGAGCATCGTTTTGGAAGTCTGGTGAAGCAGGCCAAGCTGGTTTTGGTGGATTCGCAACTGGGCAAGCAGCATGTCTTGGATTCTTACGGTGGTAATCCCGATAAGATTTTTGTCCTGCCGTATATCGTGCCGACGTACATCACATTGCCGGAACCGGCTGATTTCGCCGAAAAATATCGCCTACCTGCAAAGTTTATTTTCTATCCCGCCCAGTTCTGGGAGCACAAAAACCATCGTCGCTTGCTGGATGCAGCTGCACGCGTGGCGGAACGGCATTCTGATCTGCATCTCGTTTTCAGCGGCGGCCGGCGTCATTTGTATGAACAGGTTAAGGCTCATGCCGACGAGTTGGGACTTGGCGGCCGAGTGTTGTTTCCGGGTTTCATTCCCGATGTCTATCTGTCGGGTTTTTATCGTCGAGCCAGAGCGCTCATGATGCCAACCTTCTTTGGCCCGACGAACATTCCACCGCTGGAGGCATTCGCCTGTGGCTGTCCTGCCGCTGTTTCAAACATCTATGCGATGCCCGAGCAGGTGCGGGGCGCTGCCTTGCTCTTTGACCCACTATCTACTGATGATATGGCAGCAGCGATGGAGGCTCTGTGGACCGATGATGATCTGTGTGAAAGATTGCGAGCGGCAGGTCTCAACCACGCAGCACAATGGAATCAGGTGCAGTTCAACGATACCTTTGTCGGAATTCTAGATGTAGCCGGCAACAATTTGTCGTTAGCGGCTTGATGGCGGCAAGAAGATATTTATGGAAACTCAAGTAATGTTTAGGCCTAAGGTATCAATCATCACTGTAGTCTTCAACAATCAGAACACGATTTGCGACACCATTCGTTCGGTTGCGGCACAGACTTATGACAATGTCGAATACATCATCATTGACGGCAAATCGACGGACCAGACGCTTCAACGCATTGCCGAAAATCAGGCGCATGTCACAAAGCTTGTGTCGGAGCCCGACAAGGGAATCTATGATGCCATGAATAAAGGCATTGCCTTGGCATCAGGTGATATCGTAGGTTTTCTTAATGCCGATGATATCTATGCGCATGACGGCGTAGTGCAGAAGGTGGTCGAGGGTTTTGCCGGAGGGCATACTGATGCCGTATACGGTGATCTTTGTTACGTCCGCACAGAAGATACCTCTTCAATTGTCCGCTATTGGAGATCTTCATCATTTCGCAAAGGATCGTTTTCGTTTGGCTGGTGCCCTCCTCACCCGACCTTCTTTGTAAAGAAGACGGTTTACGATCAATGTGGCGGATTCGATCTGGAATATCGTATTGCCGCCGATGTCGAGCTGATGATGCGTTTTCTTGAGGCGCGTTCAGTCACGTCGCAATATATTGAAGGCGTATTTGTGAAGATGAGACTGGGAGGGACAACCAATAAGAGCATCAGCAATATCGTCAAGCAAAACGGTGAAATATTGCGGGCATTGCGCAAACACAACTTATCCTCCAGCGTGACGCTATTTGCTGTCCGCAAGCTGATATCGAGAGGACGGCAGTTTATTTCTCGACCTAAGGCCGCATCCTTGGAGCAATGATGCGCGTTGTCGTTACTGGGGCAAACGGATTTGTCGGCAGGGCATTGTGCAAATTACTCAGAGAAACGGGGTATTTTGTGGTCGCGGTCGTCCGTTCAGATCGGGACGGGGTGGGTATTGCTGCCGATGAGGTTTGTGCGTGCGGGAATATTGATGCCGGGACTGACTGGACTTTGATATTGGCTGGTGCGGAAGTTGTGGTCCATCTGGCAGCTCGTGCTCATGTTCTCAGAGAGCAGACCTCAGATCCCTTGGCAGAATTCAGAATCGTGAATACGGCTGCCTCTTTGCAATTGGCACGCAAGGCTGAAAGCGCAGGTGTTCGGCGTTTTATTTTCATCAGTTCTATAGGTGTGAATGGAGCGCAAACAGCTGACAAGGGATTTACCGAAAACGATATTCCGGCTCCTGCTAGCGCTTATGCCATTTCAAAATGGGAAGCAGAGCAAGGACTGGCCCAAATCTCAAGTAGCGGCGGCATGGACGTGGTGGTTGTTCGGCCTCCTTTGATATATGGGCCGGGCGCTCCTGGTAATTTCAATATCATGATGAAATGGCTCGACAGAGGCGTTCCGTTACCCTTGGCTGCTGTCGACAACAGGCGTTCGTTTGTAGGGCTAGACAATCTGACTGATCTGATCAAAGTGTGCGTCACGCACTCCAAGGCGGGAGGACAGACATTTTTGGTTGCGGATGGCGAGGATATCTCAACGAGTGATCTGTTGCGCAGGTTGGGAATGGCCTTGGGCAAACCTGCCAGACTTTTCTCTGTTCCTCCGCGGATGCTGGATTTAGCCGCAACTGCAATGGGAAAACGTGATATTTCCGTTCGCTTGCTTTCATCGCTGAAGGTGGACTCAGGTAAGGCAAGAGCGATGCTGGAGTGGGTGCCCCCGCTTAGTTTGGATGCAGGTCTGCACGAAACGGCACGGGCATATCTAGGATCGTCTGATCATGTTTCTAAGTCGTAAAAATGAAAAGAATATTTGATTTGTGCTTAGCGGCTGTAGCAACAGTTTTCTTGTTGCTGCCCTTGCTTGTGGTGGCGTTCATGGTTCGCGTAACTTCCCCGGGGCCGGTGCTTTACTGGTCGGACCGGGTCGGCCGGCACAACAGAATCTTTAAAATGCCCAAGTTCCGCAGCATGAAAATCGGGACGCCGGCGGTGGCCACCCATTTGCTCAGTGACCCGGACATGTATTTGACCTCCATTGGCTCATTTTTGCGACGTAGTAGTCTGGACGAGTTGCCGCAGCTCTGGAGTATTTTTAGAGGGGATATGAGCTTTGTCGGCCCAAGGCCAGCCTTGTTTAATCAATATGATCTGATTAAATTGCGATCCGAGAATCGTGTTGACCTTTTGGTTCCCGGTTTGACCGGATGGGCTCAAGTGAATGGCCGGGATGAATTGCCGCTTCCACAGAAGGTAGCTTTGGAAGTTGAGTACTTGCGGCGGCGTTCGTTTTACTTCGATTTGAAAATCTTATGGCTGACCGCCGTTAAGGTAGTGCTGCGAGAAGGGGTATCCCATTGATGGGCAGCCGTACTGAATTTTTTTCATGAGCAAGGAATAAAAGAATGAGCGACATGCCGCATTCGCAGCAAGACGATGAAATTCGTTTGGGGGATATGATTGAGTTTGTCAGAAAGGGCTGGAAGGTCATCGGATCTTGTATCGTCCTTGGCGGCGTGGCTGCATGGGGTGTAGCGGCATTTACTCCGCCAAAGTATGAGGCGAGTATGCTGGTGGAAATGGAGCAGATCACCACCAGCGACGGCAGAACCGGCGAGGTCGAGGCGCCCGCGCTTTTGATAGAACGGTTGCGCCAGCCTTCCGCATATACAAAGGACATTGCGGATAAATGCGGTTTTCAAGATAGTTCTTATGCCCAGGAAACGCTCGCCAGTATCGTGGTTGCAAAGGCCCCAAGGTCATTGACGAATGTTGTGGATTTTTCCGTTCGAAGGCCCAATCAGGACGTCGCAAAGGGCTGCGCAGATGCCTTGTTCGAAATGATCCGAGCTCAACAGGAAAAGCTTGCTGCTCCGTTTGAAGAGAACCTGAAGCGTAGTCTTGATAATCTGCGCAAGCGACTGCAGGAAAATCGCGACTTCATGGCCAAAATGGAAAGCACAGGCCTTTACCAGACCGTGTATTTGGCGAAGCGTGACGAACTCGTCAATTTGTCCGCAAAAATCGACACCCTGGAGAGCGCCTTGCTAAAAAATCACCATACCCGACTCGTTACGCCAATTTACGTTTCGTCGCGCCCCGTGGAGCCGCGTAAACCGCTGTTGTTGATCGTTGGCCTGGCAATCGGAACCGTCGTAGGCCTGATGCTGCAGCTGGGACGTATTGTGTTCAATAAGCGGAAATGAAACTGGCTTGTTTCCGAATTCATCGATGCAGGAATTGATCTTGCAGTTTTATAAAAATATTTAGTTAGTTGGGTATGCAGAGTCGTCTCATTCGTCTGCCAAAAAATATCAAGCAGGTAATTGTCATCGCTGTGGATGTAGCGATGTCGCTATTGGCCACATGGCTGGCATTCTCGTTGAGACTTGATACGTGGTACTGGCCTCGGGGGTACCAGTGGCATGTCTATCAGATTGCGCCACTGCTTGCCTTTCCTATTTTCGTACGACTTGGCTTTTACAGAGCAATCTTCAGGTTTACGGGGATGTCTGCGATGTTCGCGATTGCCAAGGGTATCGGGACCTATGGCCTCTGTTTTTTTTGCCTTCTGCTTTGGTTGAATTTTCCAGGTGTGCCGCGGTCTGTGGGCGTGCTTCAGCCGCTTCTTCTGCTGATTTTAGTGGGCGGCAGCCGTGTTGGAGCGCGCTTCTGGTTAAATCATATTCTTCCGGAGCGCCATGAGGATGCTTCGCGCATTGTGATATATGGTGCGGGTGAGGCGGGGGCGCAAGTCGCAGCTGCGCTCCAGCAGAAAAAACCTGGGGCGGTTATCGGTTTTCTTGATGATGATCCGCAATTAGAAGGAAAGACCGTCAACGGACGGAGGGTTTATGCTCCGAACGATCTGGAAAATCTGATTAGTTCTTACGGCATCACGGATGTCTTGCTAGCGTTGCCTGCAATCGGGCGCGCTCGCAGAAATCAGATTCTGGCGAATTTGCGCCGCTATCAGGTGCATGTCCGCTCGTTGCCCGACCTTACTGATATCGTCAGAGGGCGCGTCGCAGTATCTGATATCAAGGAATTGGATATCGCGGACTTGCTTGGACGTGACCCTGTGCCGCCCAATTGGGCGCTGATCAGCCGTAACATCACAGACAAAACCGTGATGGTTACCGGTGCGGGGGGAAGCATTGGCAGCGAATTGTGCCGGCAGATATTGGATGCACGTCCTTCTTGTCTTTTATTAATTGATCACAACGAATTCAGCCTTTATTCCATCCACGAAGAGTTGCTGAGGCAGGCAAAGCTTCATGGAGTGCCAGTTATACTTGTGCCATTGTTGGGAAATGTTCGTGACTATCCCCGCATTAAGGAAATCTGCAAGACCTGGCGGCCTCGAACGCTTTATCACGCCGCGGCATACAAACATGTTCCGATGGTGGAACACAATCCGGCCGAAGGCATTCGAAACAATGTGCTAGGAACTTACAATCTGGCGCGTGTCGCTGTTGAAGAGGGCGTGAGCGATTTCGTTTTGATCAGCACAGACAAGGCAGTTCGTCCTACGAATATCATGGGTGCCAGCAAGAGGCTTGCCGAATTGATTCTCCAGGCCTTATCAGCTTGTCCTAATCCCATATTCGGGATTGGCAAAGACCCTGACGGGATAGAACAGTCAAACAAAACGAGATTCTCAATGGTGCGTTTTGGTAATGTATTGGGATCGTCGGGATCCGTTGTTCCCTTGTTTCGGCAGCAGATCAGGGATGGCGGCCCTGTAACGGTGACCGATCCTGAAGTTACACGCTACTTCATGACTATTCCTGAGGCTGCACAATTGGTAGTGCAGGCCGCCGCTATGGCGGAAGGTGGCGAAGTGTTTGTGCTCGACATGGGCGAGTCAGTCAAAATCATGGATCTGGCTCGGCGCGTCATCGAATTGTCCGGAATGGCGGTCAAGGAAGCGGGACATGATTCTCATGGCGATATTGAAATAGAAATTACCGGTTTGCGTCCAGGAGAAAAACTCTATGAAGAGCTGCTGATCGGCGAAAGTCCTCAACGTACGATTCATCCCCGTATCATGAAAGCGCACGAAGATTATTTGCCGTGGAGTGAACTGGAGCCAGCATTGCATCGTCTGTTTGAGGCTGTGGCTGCGAATGAGGTTGCTCATATCAGGGAGATTCTCGGGCGCTTAGTATCTGGTTATGTATCTTCGACAGACATCGTCGACTGGGTATACTTGGCCGCCACTCAAGAAGTTGGCTGACATATTTAATTTCAGTTACGTAAAATTGAACCGATTGGCGCTATTAAGGATGATATGAACGGGATATTCCAATCTATATTCAAAGCCTACGACATCCGCGGCATCATCGGCAAAACGCTGGATGCCGACGTTGCCCGTGGGATCGGCCAGGCCTTCGGCGCTGCTGCGCTGGCAAAAGGTCAGAAATCGGTCGTTATCGGACGCGATGGCCGTCTGTCCGGCCCGGAGTTGTCTGCTGCGTTGGCGCAAGGCTTGCAATCGGTAGGCGTTGACGTGATCGATCTGGGTATGGTGGCGACGCCCATGGTGTATTTCGGCACCAATGTGCTCGATTCGCAATCCGGCATCATGGTGACCGGTAGCCACAATCCGCCTGACTACAATGGCTTCAAGATGGTGCTGGCCGGCGAGGCGATTCACGGCGACACCATTCAGGCGCTATATCACGCCATCGTCAAGGGCGAATTCCCGCAAGGCAGCGGCGGCTACAGCACCCACGACATCAAGGACGCCTACATCAAACGCATGCTGAGCGACGTCAAGCTGGCGCGGCCGATGAAGATTGCGGTCGACTGCGGCAACGGCGTGGCAGGTGCTTTCGCTGCCGAAATCTATCGCGCCATGGGCTGCGAAGTGACTGAGCTGTTCTGCGAGGTCGACGGTACTTTCCCGAATCACCATCCCGATCCGGCACATCCGGAAAACCTGCAAGATCTGATCCGTTGCCTGCAAGAGACCGATAATGAAATCGGTCTGGCTTTCGATGGCGACGGCGATCGTCTCGGTCTGGTGACCAAGGGTGGTCAGATCATTTTCCCGGATCGCCAGTTGATGCTGTTTGCCGCCGATGTGCTCACGCGCCATCCCGGCAAGGAGATCCTGTACGACGTCAAATGTACGCGCCATCTGGCGCCGTGGATCAGCGCCCGCGGCGGTCAGCCGCTGATGTGGAAGACCGGGCATTCGCTGGTCAAGGCCAAGCTGCGTGAGACCGGTGCGCCGCTGGGTGGCGAGATGAGCGGCCATATCTTCTTCAAGGATCGCTGGTTCGGCTTTGATGATGGCTTGTACGCCGGCGTGCGCATGCTGGAATTGCTGAGCCGTGAAGCCGATCCATCGGCCTTGCTCAATGCCTTGCCTGAATCGGTCAGCACGCCTGAGCTGCAGTTGCAGTTGCAAGAGGGCGAGAATTTTGCACTGATCGCCAAGCTGGCCAGCGATGCCAAATTTACCGATGCGAAAGACATCATCACCATCGATGGTCTGCGTGTTGAATATGCGGATGGCTTCGGTCTGGCGCGGTCATCCAACACCACGCCGGTGGTCGTGATGCGTTTCGAAGCTGAAACCGAGGAGGCGCTGGCGCGGATTCAGGCCGAGTTCAAGCGCGTGATTCTGGCGGCTCGCCCGGATGTGGTCTTGCCGTTCTGATCGGAGTAAGATGCTGGCCCACAAGCCAATAACAGTCACAGTGGGTCAGCCTTGAAAATTTTGATCGTCCGCGTGTCCTCGCTGGGGGACGTCGTGCATAACATGCCCATGGTGGCGGACATCCGGCGCCACTTTCCCGATGCGCAGATCGACTGGGTGGTGGAAGAGGCCTACACCAGCCTGGTACGGTTGAATCCAAATGTCGCGCGTATCATCCCCATCGCGCTGCGCCGCTGGCGTAAAAGTTTGTCAAGCGCGGCGACGCGCGCAGAGATTTCTTCCTTCCATCGCCAGCTACGCGAATTCGAGTACGACTTTGTATTCGATACGCAGGGCTTGCTCAAGACCAGTATCGTGATGCGCATGGCGCGACTGGCTCCCGGCGGCAAGCGTGTCGGTCTGGCCAATGCCACCGAAGGTTCCGGTTATGAGCCTTTGTCCCGGATTTTTCATACGCAAAGCGTCAAGGTCGGCTTGCATACGCATGCTGTGATGCGCGCGCGCCAGGTTGCCGCCGTCGCGCTCGGCTATCAGATCGGTGATGCCGACTCAGCCGACTTTGCTATGCAGGCGCCGCCGGCGGATATTCCTCACGAATGGTTGCCGGATCAAGGCTATGCCGTGTTCTTTCACGGCACCGCACGCGCCGCCAAGCAGTGGCCGCAGGCCAATTGGGTGGAAGTAGGCAACGCTTTGCAGGCGCGCGGCTTGCCGGTTTTGCTGCCGTGGGGAAGCACGCGTGAAAAGAGCGCCGCGCAAGAACTGGCGACGCAGATTCCCGGCGCCATCGTATTGCCGCAACTGAGCATGATGGAAGCTGTGTTGCTGGTGCAGCGTGCTCATCTGGTGGTGGGCCTGGACACCGGGTTAACTCATATTGCTGCAGCTTATTGCCGCCCCACGGTCGAGTTGTATTGCGATTCCCCGCGCTGGAAAACCGAAGGGAACTGGTCTCCGCGCATCGTCAATCTGGGCGACACCGGCGCTGCGCCGGATGTGCCGCAAGTGCTCGCAGCCATCGGGCAAGTGCTGGCCTGATGCAGATTTGAAATTCCTCTTGTGCCAGTCTCCGACAGCTTTGTCGCCAGCTTCGACGCCGTCGGGAGCACTTGCTTGATGCACATCAAATCGCTCGGATAAAGTCTTAACATCCTTGCCGCAGGGGCTTTTGCGGCAGATCGCATGGATACACGCGGCTGCTGCAAGCGGGCATAATAGCGGGATGGAATCCCAAATCATCGAAATCGATCTGGCCGACTGGCAGGTCAATGCACCCAATCAGGAATGGATTGCCGGCCTCGAAGCCGGCAAGGTCTTGTATTTCCCGCATCTGGCGTTTGAATTGCTGGAGTCCGAGTTGTCTCTCCTGACGCCGGAAATCCGCGACCCCAAAAAGCGCAACATCAGCCTGGATGAACGCGGTCATCTCAAGGGCGCTGCTGCCGGCGTTGACAATCAGCTGGCGCTGGCGCTGATGATCGGACGTTTTCGTGAGCAGGCGCAGACGCTGGTTTATTCGCTGTTGCCGAAGTATCGCGGCCAGTTGCGCCTGGCGCCGACCAGCTATCGTCCGACCCAGGTCGAAACACGCACGCAATCCTGGCGTGCCGACGACCGGCGTCTGCATGTCGATGCCTTTCCTTCGCGTCCCAATTACGGCGAACGCATCCTGCGCGTGTTCTGCAATATCAACCCTGATGGCGTGCCGCGCGTGTGGCGCGTTGGCGAGCCTTTCGAAACCGTGGCGGCCAAATTTCTGCCGCGCGCCAAGCCCTATTCGCGCTGGCAAGCCAGTGCGCTGAAAGCGCTGCATGTCACCAAATCGCTGCGCAGTGAATACGATCATCTGATGCTGCAACTGCATGACGGCATGAAGGGCGATCTGGAATATCAAAAGAACGCCGGGCAGATCACCATGCCCTTCGCCGCCGGCTCGGTCTGGGTCTGTTTTTCGGATCAGGCTTCGCACTCGGTGATGTCGGGCCAATACATGCTGGAGCAGACCTTGCATCTGGCGGCCGCCAAGCAATACGATCCTTCCTCCAGCCCGCTGGCCATCCTCACCCGGCTTGCCGGGCACCCACTGGTCTGACGCTGATGCGCCTGTTTTATTCGATGTTGTGGTGGATCGCTCTGCCGCTGGTTCTGCTGCGTCTTTGGCGACGTGGCAGAAAAGAGCCGGGCTACCGCCAGCACATTCCGGAACGGATCGGTTTTTACCGGCAGCTTGATGCGATACCGCCTCAGGCGCGCAACAAGCTGATCTGGGTGCATGCGGTGTCCGTCGGCGAAACCCGCGCCGCAGAACCGCTCATCAATGCCTTGCTGCAGGAATATCCGCAGCACCACGTCTTGCTGACACACATGACCGCCACCGGCCGCGCCACCGGCAAACAACTCTTTGCCACGCACGGCGAGCGCGTTATCCAAAGCTTCTTTCCCTACGATACCGGCTGGATGTGCGCGCGCTTTCTGCGCTACTTCAAGCCCGTCATCAGCATCTTGATGGAAACCGAGGTTTGGCCAAATATGGTCGCGCAATGTCGCCGCCAAGGCGTGACTATGCTGCTGGCCAATGCCCGTTTGTCGGCGCGCTCGCTACGGCGCGGCAAGCATTTTGCCAGCCTGCTGCGGCCCGCCGCTGAAGCCATCGATTGCGTCGCCGCGCAATCTCCTGCCGATGCGCAGCGCCTGAGCGAATTTGGCGCGCGCGAGGTGCACGTCACCGGCAGCCTGAAATTCGACGTGATGCCGCCGGCTTCGATGCTGGAACTCGGCGCGACCTGGCGCCGGCAAATCGGTGCGCGGAAAGTGCTCTTGTGCGCCAGCACGCGCGAGGGTGAAGAAGAATTGATTTTCGCTGCATTGAAAAATAGCACGCAGCGCAATTGGCTCACAGTGCTGGTGCCGCGTCATCCGCAGCGCTTTGGCGAAGTCGCCGCATTGGCTGAAGCGCGGGGACTGAAAGTGGTACAGCGATCGTCCATGGGCGAGGCCACCTTGCCGCTGGATACCGACATTCTGCTAGGCGACTCCATGGGAGAAATGTTCGCCTATTACGCCGCCTGCGATATTGCCTTTATCGGCGGCAGCTTGTTGCCGCTGGGCGGGCAGAATCTGATCGAGGCCTTGGCCCTGGGCAAGCCGGTATTGATCGGGCCGCATACGTTCAATTTCCTGATGGTGACCGAGGACGCGATTGGCGCAGGGGCGGCTTTGCGTGTAGAGGACGCCGGTGACATGCTGACGCGCACGAACATGCTGTTGACTGATTTCGCGCTGGTCTCTGCCATGAGCAAGGCCGCCGCAGGATTTGCACAGCAGCATCAGGGGGCGACAACCAGGACCTTGCAATTACTGTCCCCTATGCTGGTTCGATAGTTTGCCAAAATATTCACCATGGCTAATTCATATCTTCCTCTTTCATCTGTATGAAAAAGAGCGTAGGGCATGCTTCGCCCATCTGTCGTTATTGGTAATGGTCAACGGGCCTATCGTCAATGCGCATTAAGGCTGATGGTCTCATCGGCGCCGCCACCGGATTTACTCGCCCTCTCGGAGGATGCAAGACCCTGCTCAACTGAAGCGTACACGCCTCAACTTTCCCGTCATCTCAAAAACGTCAGAGGCCCGGGCTGAATGAGAGACTTGGAAATACTCATGTATCTTCCGACAGCATCGTTGCCTTTGAATGCTTGTTGTCTCAGTGTTCATGACGACTCACGAATCTAATTGTCGAGATATTTCGACAATAAATTGGTGACCTGAAATCTGCTGCCCGCAACTGACAGATGATCGTCGTCTGCGTACATGAGAGTTCCCTTGCTATCGAATATCCGGCATTCGGAATTTGGGCAGAACGTATCAAGGCTTTCAATCAGGGTGACATTTTTCAAATTTCGGGCCCAGGTGATGTAAGACTGTTGACGTAACATCACTGCAGATTTCTCAAGAGCGCAATTTTTAGTATCCCACCTGAGAGGACGTGGCAGGCACAGCTCTGGCGGATGCTCTAATTCCGGATTCTCCAACAGCAAGAACACCTGTTTGTTGTGTCTGCTCAATTCATCGATGGTTTGCTGCAAGCCTTCCATATAGGTTTCAACCGAAACGGCTCTGCCGTGTAATACATCAAGCGGTCCTGTAAGTGGTTCTGTTCCAGTGAAATAAATGGGGCCACGCATAATAAGAAAGATTTTCTGAATATCTTTTTTTGCGATGACAAGATCAATCAATTCCCTAATTCGGCGTGCGCAATCAAGCTTTTCTGATTCCGTCTGACCATAAATAGGCACCCCAAGCAAAGGGGGACAACTACTGTTTGCCAGCAATACCGAATTGATATGTCGCAGTTGAAGATGCTCTGCGATGCCGGGAAACGCGACATGAGCATGGCTGTCACCCACGATGGCAAATGTTGAAGCAGAGCGCATATTGCTAAACCGGCAATAGGGAAGCAAGGGGCCGGTCGCGCCAGCGTATTCAAGGCATTGTTTATCTATCTCCGCCGTTCTTATCAGTTCGTTCCTGTTATTCGCATAGTCGCGAATCGATGTGCGGTATGGCCATCCTTCGTTTTGGTATGTAACGTATCCAGCACATCCAATCATGGTGATCAATATGGCGCAAGCCGCGGCTGTCCAGGTACCGCTACTTTTGAAGCGAATCGGGCGTTCAATTAGTCGATAGGTCAGCCATGCTAAAAATACTGCGGCTGCGACCAGAAACAAGCGAACGGCAGGTTCTGGAGTTTTACTCTCAATAATTCTTGCGAAAGAAAGCAGCGGCCAATGCCAAAGGTAAAGGGGAAAACTGATTGAGCCTATCCAGACAGCAAGGCGATTTGATAAAACCGTCCGATTGAACCAGGCGTTTGGTCCGGCATATATCAGCAGAATGGTTGCCAAGACAGGAAGGGCTGCCCATTTTCCGGGAAATGGCAGCTCTTTATTGATGTGTTCAAAACCATATGCCAGCAATACGGCTCCAAACAAGGAGCAAATGTTCCTGATTGAAGGTTCCGTTATCGGTGGAACCCAGCCATATTGGCGTATCCGCGATGCCAATGATGAACTACTCTGGTTGCGAGATAAATATGCTAGAAGTCCGCCGCCAAGCAACTCCCAGAATCTCGTATGAGGTAGATAGAATGCCTCCACCGGGTTGAGCGAGACTGCCCGAACATTTAGGGCAAAAGACAAAAGTAGAACGGAGACCGCTGCTGCCAAAAACAATGCTCTGCGTTTCCACAATAACCAGACCAGTATTGGCCAAATAATATAAAACTGCTCCTCGATTCCCAGACTCCATAAATGCAGTAAGGGCTTGGTGTCAGCTGAATTGTCAAAATACCCGGTCTCGGCAAAAAGAATCCAGTTGGATATAAAACTCGCCCCGGCAGCGATATGTTTCCCGAGTTGTTTGTATTCGTCACTAAGCAACACATACCATCCGAGCAGGAGGCTTGCGCTCATAACCAGGATCAGGGCAGGAAAAATTCTACGTATTCGTCTGATGTAGAACTCACGAAAGCTAAAGTGTCCCTTGCTTGAGCTCTCAAAAATGATCGCAGAAATGAGGTATCCAGATATGACGAAAAATACGTCTACCCCGACAAATCCTCCCCGCAGCATCTCCGGAAACGCGTGGAAAATTACCACTGATAATACCGCTACAGCCCTCAAGCCATCGATGTCCGGGCGGTATTGCAGATGAATTGGCGGGTTTGATTGTCTTGTCATTGAGGTTAATTAAAAAAAGAGCAGGCGCGAAGCCTGCTCTTATAACTCATATCAGTTAACTGTCAAGACATACCTAAATTATTGCTTGCTTTTAGAGGGCTCAGAATTTTCATTCAGCCCGCCACCCAAAGCCTTGTACAGATCGATCGCATTGTTCAGACGCAACTGGCGCGCCTGGATCAGTGCTTGCTGTGCCGAGAACAGGTCGCGTTGCGCGTCGAGCTGGTCGAGCGAGGAGGCGATGCCGTTCTTGAAGCGCAGGTCGGTCAGTTTCAGGCGATCCTGCTGGGCGGTGAGGAAGGCTTCCTGCGCCTTGATCTCTTCGTCCAGGCTGCCGCGTGCCACCAGGGCATCGGCGACTTCCTTGAAGGCGGTCTGAATCGTCTTCTCGTAGGTCACGATGGCCTTGTTCTTGCGCACTTCAGCCAGGTCGAGATTGGCGCTGTTGCGGCCGTAGTCGAAGATCGGCAGCGACAGCTGCGGACCGAAACTCCAGGCGCCCGAGCCCGATTCGAACAAGCCGCCCAGCGTGCTGCTGGCGCTGCCGAAGGAGCCGGTCAGCGAGATCTTCGGAAAGAAGGCTGCGCGTGCGGCGCCGATGTTGGCGTTGGCAGCCAGCAGGCTCTGTTCGGCCGAACGGATGTCGGGACGACGGGTCAGCAGGTCGGACGGCAGGCCGGCCGGGATGTCGGTGACGATCTGTTCCTGCGACAGCGTGGGCGCCGCCGGCAGTTCATTGATCTTCTTGCCGACCAGCAGCGTCAGCGCATTTTCAGCCTGTGCGCGCTGGCGTTCCAGCTGAGCCTTGGAGACCCGCGCCGATTCCACCAAGGTTTGCGACAGGCGCAGATCCAGTGCCGATGAAGCGCCGACGTCGAAACGCTTTTGCGCCAGATCGATGTTGGACTGACGCGATTCCAGCGTCTGTTGCGCCAGCAGCAATTGCTCGGCATAAGAGCGCTCGGTCAGATAAGCCTGCGCCACTTGCGCGATCAGGCTGATCTGGGCCGACTTGCGGGCTTCTTCCGTCGACAGATAGGTCGCCAGCGCTGCATCCTTAAGGCTGCGTACGCGGCCGAAGAAGTCCAGCTCGAAGGCAGGCACTGCCAGGCCGACCTGATAGCTGTTGCTGATGTAAGGCTGGCCGGTCAGCGACTGGCTGGCCGCAGTGCGGCTACGCGCTGCCGAGCCGGAAACGTTCAGGTTGGGCAGCAGGTCGGCGCGCGTGATCTGGTACTGGGCGCGCGCTTCTTCGATGTTCAGCACGGCGGTACGCAGATCGCGGTTGTTTTCCAGCGCCGCCGCGATCAGCGCTTGCAGGCGCTGATCTGGGAAGAACTGGCGCCAGCCGAGACTGGACGCATCCAGATCGGCCTTGCCGCCGGCATCTGCCGGATAGCTGGTTTCCACCGGCGCCGCCGGGCGCTCGTAGGTGGGCGCCAGCGTGCAGCCGGACATGACGCCGGCCACCAGCAGGACTGCACTCAGATGGCGCAAGCGCAGTGTTGAAAAATTAAGCATTCTTGTCCTCCACATCGATCTTGTGATTGGCTGCGTCCAACTCACGTTGACGATCGCTGCCTTTGAAAATTTTACGCACGACGACGAAGAACACCGGAACCAGGAACACGGCCAGCACGGTCGCGGTAATCATCCCGCCCATCACGCCGGTACCGATGGCGCGTTGGCTGGCGGAGCCGGCGCCGCTGGCGATCGCCAGTGGCAGCACGCCGAGGATGAAGGCCAGCGAAGTCATGATGATCGGACGGAAGCGCAGGTGCACCGCTTCCAGCGTCGCTTCGATCAGACCCATGCCTTGTGCTTGCAGGTCCTTGGCGAACTCGATGATCAGAATCGCGTTCTTGGCTGACAAGCCGACCACCGCAATCATGCCGACCTTGAAGTACACGTCGTTAGGCATGCCGCGCAGCGTCACGCCCAGCAGCGCGCCGAGAATACCCAGCGGCACCACCAGCATCACCGCCAGCGGGATCGAAGTGCTTTCGTACAGCGCAGCCAGCACCAGGAACACGGCGATCAGCGACAGTGCATACAGCGCCGGCGCCTGCGAACCGGAGGTCTTTTCTTCCAGCGACTGTCCGGTCCACTCGAAGCCGAAACCTGCCGGCAGCTTGGCGACGAAGCCTTCCATCTCGTCCATCGCCTCACCGGTACTGCGGCCCGGTGCTGCACCGCCGGCGATCTTCATCGCCGGATAGCCGTTGTAGCGAATCAGCTGCACCGGACCGTTGATCCACTTGGAGGTGGTGAAGGCCGAGAACGGCACCATGGTTCCGCCGGAGTTCTTGGCGTACAGGTTGGTCAGATCTTCCGGTTGCAGGCGACGATTGGCATCGGCCTGCACGATCACGCGTTGCTGACGGCCCTGATTCGGGAAGTCATTGACGTAAGACGAGCCCAGCGCTGTCGACAGCACGCTGTTGATGGTCGAGTACGGCACGCCCAGCGCATTGGCCTTGTCGCGGTCGATATCCAGTTGCAGCTGCGGCGCATCTTCCAGACCTTCCGGACGGACGCCTGCGAGCACCTTGCTCTGTGCCGCCATGCCGAGGATCTGATTGCGGGCCTGGACCAGTGCAGCATGTCCCAGACCGGCGCGATCCTGCAGACGGAAGGTGAAGCCGGTGGCATTCCCCAGTTCAGGGATAGGCGGCGGGTTCAGCGGGAACACGATCGCATCCTTGATCTGCGAGAAGGCGCCGAAAGCCTTGCCGGCGATGGCATCGGCCGACTGCGACTTGTCGCGATCAGCCCAGTCCTTCAGCGGCGTAAACACCAGACCTGCATTCTGACCGCTACCCGAGAAGCTGAAGCCGGCAATCGCCACCACGTGCTCGACGGCCGGATCCTTGAGGTAATAGTCTTCGATGCGCTTGATCACTTCCAGCGTACGACCGGTGCTGGCGCCAGGCGGCAGCTGCACGTTGGTGATGATGTAGCCCTGGTCTTCGTTCGGCAGGAAGGACGCCGGCAGACGCACATACAGCAGACCCACGCACGCCACGATCAGCACGTACAGGATCATGTAGCGGCCGGCCTTGCCCAGCATCTTGGCGATGAAGCCCTGATAACCGGCGGCGGTCTTGTTGAAGCGACGATTGAACCAGCCGAAGAAGCCGGACTTTTCGTGGTGGTGACCCTTTTCCACCGGTTTCAGGATGGTGGCGCACAGCGCCGGGGTCAGGGTGAACGCCATCAGCACCGAGAACACCATCGAGGCCACCATCGCCAGCGAGAACTGGCGATAAATCGCACCCACCGCACCGCCGAAGAACGCCATCGGGATGAACACCGCGATCAGCACCAGCGTGATACCGATCAGCGCGCCGGTGATCTGGCCCATCGCCTTGCGGGTTGCTTCACGCGGCGACAGACCTTCTTCGCTCATGATGCGTTCGACGTTTTCCACCACCACGATCGCATCATCGACCAGAATACCGATCGCCAGCACCATGCCGAACATGGTCAGCACGTTGATCGAAAAGCCGAACAGCAGCAGCGTGGCAAACGTACCCATCAGCGCCACCGGCACGACGATGGTCGGGATGATGGTGTAGCGGATGTTTTGCAGGAACAGGAACATCACCAGGAACACCAGCACGATCGCTTCGATCAGGGTCTTGACCACTTCCTCGATCGAGATCTTGACGAACTTGGAGGTGTCATAAGGGATGGTGTACTTCACGCCGGCCGGGAAATACTTGGACAGCTCTTCCATCTTCTTGTGCACGGCGGTGGCGGTGCCCAGCGCATTCGCGGTCGGCGACAACTGCACGCCGATGAAGGAGCTTGGCTTGCCGTCCAGACGGCCGGAGGTGTCATACGACTGGCCGCCGACTTCAATGCGGGCGACGTCGCGCAGACGCACCGTCGAGCCGTCCTGATTGGCGCGCAGGATGATATCGCCGAACTGTTCGGGACTGGTCAGCTGGCCGTTCACCACCACGGTCGCAGCAATCTGCTGCGTGCCGGGGCTAGGCAGCGCACCCAGCGTGCCGCCCGCCACCAGCGCATTTTGTGCGGTGATGGCGGCCGTCACGTCGGCCGGCGTCATGTTCAGACCGATCAGCTTGTTCGGATCGATCCAGATGCGCATCGCGCGTTCGGTGCCGAACAGCTGCGCCTGGCCGACGCCCGGCACGCGCTTGACTTCGTTGAGCACGTTACGCGACAGATAGTCGCCCAGGGCCACCGGATCAAGCTTGCCGTCGGTCGACGACAAACCGATGAACAGCAGGAAGTTGCTGCGCGACTTGGTCACCTGCACACCTTGTTGCGTCACCGCCGCCGGCAGACGCGCTTCCACGCGCTTGAGGCGGTTCTGCACATCCACCGCAGCCAGATCGGCATTGGTTTCAGGCGAGAAGGTCACGGTAATCTGCACCTGGCCGTTGGCCTGGCTTTGCGATTCCATGTATTGCAGACCGTCGGCGCCGTTCATTTCCTGTTCGATCAGGCTGGTCACCGAATCGTCCAGGGTTTGCGCGGTCGCGCCCGGGTAAGTCGCCGTGACCACGATGGTCGGCGGCGCAATGCTCGGATACTGGGCGACAGGCAGGCCGGTAATGGCCAGCGCACCCGCCAGTAATATGAAGACTGCTAACACCCACGCAAAAACGGGGCGATCAATAAAGAACTTTCCCATCTGACAGCCTCTTAGTTAGCTTTGGTGGCGGCTTCTTGCTTGGCCGGAGCCTGCGCCGGAGCGGCAGGCTGAGCTTGCTGAGCCGGTGCGGCAGCATCGCCGACGCCACCCTTCCAGGGCACCGGTTTCACGGTGGCGCCCGGCTTGGTTTTCTGTACGCCTTCGACGATCACGCGGTCGCCGGCCTTGAGACCGTCGGTGATGATCCAGCTGTTGCCCTGTGCCGAGCCGGTCTTGACCGGACGTGCAGCAACCTTGTCGCCTTCACCCACCACCAGCACGGACGAGCCGTTCAGGTCGCGCGCCACGGCTTGCTGCGGCACCACGATGGCTTGTTCGTCGACCGCCTGTTCAAGCTTGGCGCGCACATACATGCCCGGCAGCAGCGTGCGGTTCGGGTTCGGGAATTCAGCGCGCAGTGTGACGCTGCCGGTGGTGGCATCCACCGTCACATCCGAGAACAGCAACTTGCCCGACTGCGGATAAGCGCGGCCGTCGTCAGTCACCAGCGTGACCTTGGCCTTGCCCTGACCCACGGTTTGCAGCTTGCCGCTGGACATCGCTTGCTGCAGCTTGAGCAGATCGGTGCTCGATTGCGTCAGGTTGACGTAGATCGGATCCAGCTGTTGCACCACCGCCAGTTGAGTCGCATCGCTGCCTTGACCGACCAGTGCGCCTTCCGTCACCAGCGCGCGGCCGATGCGGCCGGAGATCGGCGAAGTCACGGTGGCATAGCCCAGGTTCAGCGCGGCGGTCTGCACGGAGGCCTTGGCTGCTGCGACATCGGCTTCAGCCTGCTTCTGGGTCGAAAAGGCGTCGTCGTATTCCTGCTTGCTGACGGCGTTGACTTCCACCAGCGGCTTGTAACGCTGCGCCTTCAGCGTGGACTGGGTGACGTTGGCTTGCGCCTTGGCCAGCGTGGCTTGCGCGCTGTCATAAGCGGCCTTGAACGGGGCCGGATCGATGCGATACAGCACCTCGCCTGCCTTCACTTCGGCGCCTTCGCGGAAGGTGCGCTTGAGCACGATGCCGGCGACGCGGGCGCGCACTTCGGCGATCCGCGTGGCTTCCAGGCGACCGGGCAGGTCGTTGCTGATGGTGATGCGCTCAGGAGCGATGGTGACGATGGATACCTCGGCCGGAGGCATGCCGGCACCGGCTTGCGCATTCGGTTTTTGTCCGCAGGCAGCCAAAGCGGCGGCAACTGCGACAGTCAGGGTAAGGCGCGTGAAACGACTAACTGAGCTCATAAATATCTCGCACGTAAGTAAAAAGTAAGGCACCGCTGCAGCGGCGATGAATCGAATTCGGTGAAACGAATGAAACAGCAAGGCTAACGCAAAATTGTTGCAAAGCAAAAAATGCGGGCAAGTCGGCGTCGAAAGACTGGGTTGATTATTTTTAAAGCAGATTTAAAGCAGGGGCTTGAAACGGGTGTTATTATACATACATTCGTGTATGTATGTATTTCTTCGGTTCAGCCTCATAATTTAACAAATTACTTGGGCTCAGCGTAGAAAAATATGAGCGATCTCTTACATTTTGAGCGCCAAGCGCCGTCTTTCCTGAGTTCTTGCTGCCTTTTCAGGCAATGGAATTTGGCGAAAACGAGTTTGCGCTGCGTCAAAATGTTGCACCATTGTCAGGGAGTAAAGTGATCATGTCGTCACACAAGATGTCGAGCGCAAAGTCAGGGGTAATCCGGATGGACGGTATCAAGCCGTTCCCGATGGAAAATTCGCATTCAGGTTGCGTCGCATCATTTTGTGCCGGCGGCAGGCCTGAAATGAGTGATTTTCCGTCGTTGGCAGCATTCGCTACCCTTCACGGACGGCTCTGACATGGCACGCTCAACCAAGGAAGAAGCATTGGAAACCCGCGCCCGCATTCTGGATGCGGCCGAACAGGTATTCCACGAACGCGGCGTCTCGCACACCTCGCTGGCGGACGTCGCCAAGGCCGCCGATGTGACGCGCGGCGCGATTTACTGGCACTTCAAGAACAAGAGCGATCTGTTCGACGCCATGTGCGAGCGCGTGCGGCTGCCGATGGAAGCCATCATGGAAGAGAATGCCGATCAGCGCGTGACCGATCCGCTGGGGGAGTTCATCAAGGGCGGGGTGTTTGTGTTGAAGCAGGCGGTTACTGATCCGCGCTGCCGCAAGGTGTTCGACATCATTTTCAACAAATGCGAATTTGTCGATCACGACGATCCGATTCTGGTGCGCCAGCGCGAATGCCACATGCAGGGCATGTTCCGCATGGAGCAGATTCTGAACAACGCCATCTCGCGCGGCCAGTTGCCGCCGAATCTGAATGTGCGGCGCGCCTGTCTGATGGCGCACGCGGTATTCAGTGGCTTGCTGACGGACTGGTTCTTTTCGCCGACCAGTTTCGATCTGGCGGAAGAGGCCGAAAATCTGCTGACCGCGGCCATTCACACGCTCAAAACCGCACCCACGCTACAGAACTGATCAGGGCGGCGGCGCCGTCAGCAAGACATTGATCTGCTGCAAATCCTCTTCTTTCAGACTTGCGCTGGCCGCCTTCAGCTTCAGGCTGTTCATCAGCGTGTCGTAACGCGCCTTGGCCAGATCGCGCCGGGTTGAGTACAACTGCTGCTGCGCGTTCAGCACATCGATATTGATGCGCACGCCGACCTGATAGCCCAGCTTGTTGGAGTCCAGCGAAGACTGACTGGAAATTTCCGCCGCCTCATACGCCTTCACCTGCGACAGGCCATTTGCTACCCCGAGATAGGCCTGACGCGCATTGAGCACGGCGGTGCGGCGCGCGTTCTCCAGATCGGAGCGTGCTTTCTCGGCCAGCGCCACCGCCTCGGTCACCTTGCTGCTGACCGAATTGCCGGAATACAGCGGAATATTCCATTGCACGCCGATTGAGTTGCTGTAGCCGCGCCCGTTCAGGTAGGGCGTGCTGACGCTGTTCTGATCGCTGAAACTGCGCTTGACCACCAGATCGACGGTCGGCGTATGGCCGTCGCGATTGCGCTTGATTTCACTCTGCGCGATCTCCAGTGCGATCTGCTGCGCCACCACGCCGTAATTCTGCATCTGGGCACTGGCGACCCAGGTATCGATCTGCGCCGGCTGCGGCGCGCTGAGCTTTACGTCCGGGCGCAGCACAGACAGCGGCGTCGGCGGCGCGCCGATGATCTGCTGCAGCTTGCTCAGCGCAACTTCCAGGTCGTTCCGGGCGGCGATTTCCTGGGCATTGGCGAGGTCGTAGCGGGCTTGTGCTTCGTTGGTGTCGGTGATGGTCGAGGTGCCGATCTCGAAATTGCGTTTGGCCGAAGCCAACTGCTCTGAAATCGCGATCTTCTGGGCGCCAAGGAAGGACATCGCATCCTGCGCCGCCAGCACGTCGAAATAGGCCTGGCCGACGCGCAGAATCAGATCCTGCTGCGCCTGCGCAAATTGCGCTTCGCTGGAAGCGACCGACAGCTTGCCTTGCTGGTAGGTTTCCCAATTGGCCAGGCGCAGCAGCGGCTGCGTCAATTGCAGGCTGTAGGTATTGCTGGCGCTGCCGAAGTTTTCATCCGAGCGGGTATAGGCGCCGCCCAGACCCACCGCCGGCAACAGCCCCGCGCGGCCCTGGGTGATCTTTTCCTGGCCGGCCGCCAGCGCGTAGCGCGCGCTGGTGTAGACCGGATCGTTGGCCAGCGCCAGCAGATAGACCTGTACCAGATCGGCAGCTTGCACCAGGCCGGCCGGGGTGAGCAGACTGGCGGCGATCACTGCATGGGAAATAAGTCGGCGCATGGGATTGGGGACTCTGCAAAATTGCCGGCTGTGGCGACGGGCCGCTGCAGAGCGGGCGGGGAGATGCAAGGTCGGGGCGTGAGCTGCAGAAAGCCGAGGCCTGAGTTGCCCAGCAACGCCTTGCCGTCTTCGTGAGGGCGAGGCGTTGCGGATTCAGGAGATCAGTAGGTCGGCATGGCGGAATCGACCTGGGTCGCCCAGGCGTGGATGCCGCCGGTGAGATTCGCCACCTTGGTAAAACCCTGACGTTCCAGAAAAGCGGCGACCTGAGCGCTGCGCGCGCCGTGATGGCAGATACAGACCACCGGCTGTTCTTCATCCAGTTCGGCAAAACGGCCGGGAATGGTATTCATGGGGATCAGGGTCGATCCCTCGATGCTGCAGGTCTGGTTCTCCCAGGGCTCGCGCACATCGAGCAGGAGAGGCGTCGGGCGCTCTGAATCGGCGATCCAGGCGGCCAGTTCCGGGGCGGTGATGTGCTCCATGCAGAATCCTAGAAAGTGAAGTGGGAGAGGGTGGTCGCCGCGTGCAGCGCTTTGGTCTGCAGTTCGACGATGCCGACGGTATCGAACACCTGTTCCGAGGTACGGGTGATCACTTGCAGCGTCATCACCGGCGCTTCGCCGATCACCGCCAGCAGACGGCCGCCGACCTTGAGTTGCTTGAGGAAGGCGTCCGGCAGCACCGGCAGCGAGCCGGAAATCACGATCACGTCGTATTCGGCAGCCTTGCCGTCGGCGCCGGTCCAGCCTTGCGCGCCGTTGCCCAGTTGCACATCGACATTGACCACGCCGTTTTCAGCCAGGTTCTGCTCGGCCAGGGCTTTCAGCTCAGGCGAGATTTCCACGGTGGTGACGTGACGCGCCTTGTGCGCCAGCAGCGCCGCCATGTAGCCCGAACCGGCGCCGATTTCCAGCACGTATTCGTGTTTCTTGATCGCGGTTTCCTGCAGCACGCGCGCTTCCAGCTTGGGGGTGAGCATCACTTCGCCGCCCGGCAGCGGGATTTCGGTATCGAAGAAAGCCAGATTCTTGTACACGCTCGGGACGAAATCTTCGCGCTTGACCACCATCAGGGAATCAAGAACGTCTTGCGCCAGCACGTTCCAGGGGCGGATTTGCTGTTCGATCATGTTGAAGCGGGCTTGTTCGATATTCATGGCTTAGGCTCAATAACGACGGAAAAGCAGCATTTTATCAAACACGAGGCCGCAAAACAGCTCATATAAGCGGGGGGCGGCCCGGCGCGCACTTGCCTGTTGCTGCAATGCCGCAGACGGGCGGATGCAGCCGGGCTGCGGATCACGAATCGCGGTCCCGTTCCGCCTCGCTACGGGCATCTTCAGACCCGGCGCCCCGCCACTTGCGCTGGACCCAGGCGCCCAGGTCGTCCAGATAGGTATAGGCCACCGGCACCACCACCAGCGTCAGCAGCGAGGAGGTGATGATGCCGCCGATCACCGCCTGGCCCATCGGCGCACGCTGCTCCGAACCCTCGGCCACGCCGAAGGCCAGCGGCACCATGCCGAACACCATCGCCAGCGTGGTCATCAGAATCGGCCGCAGCCGCACATGCGCCGCTTCCAGCAGCGCGGCGCCGCGCTCCATGCCTTCCTTGCGCGCCTGATTGGCAAAGTCCACCAGCAGAATCGCATTCTTGGTCACCAAGCCCATCAGCATGATGAAGCCGATGATGGAAAACATGTTCAGCGTCGAGCGGAAGAACATCAGCGCCAGAAACACGCCGATCAGCGTCAGCGGCAGCGACGACATGATGGCGATCGGCTGCAGGAAGCTGGCGAACTGCGAGGCCAGAATCATGTAGATGAACACGATCGCCAGCGCCAGTGCACCCACTGCGTAGCCGAAGGATTCGTTCATGCTCTTGGTCGAGCCGCCGATCTGGTAGCGATAGCCGGGCGGCCAGTGCATGCCGTCCAGCATGGTCTTGATCTCGGCGTTGATCTGCCCGGCCGAGCGGCCCGAGGCATTGGCCGACAATTCGACCTCGCGATTCAGGTCGCGCCGGTTGATCTGGTTGGCGCCGACGGTCTCGCGGATATCGGCCACCTGGCGCAGCGGCACCATGCGCGGCGTGCCGTCGGCATTGCTCAGCGTGCTGGCCAGCATCAGGCGCGACAGGTCGTCCACGGTGTTGCGGTCGTCGGGCGAGAGACGCACGTTGACGTCGTAGTTTTCATCGTCGGGCGCACGCCAGCTGCTGGCGGCCTCACCGGCCAGCAAGGGACTCAGCGCCGCGCCCAGTTGCGCCACACCGATGCCGAGATCGGAGCCGATGTCGCGCTTGGGTTCGACGGCAATGGTCGGCTTCTGCGCCTTCAGACTGGAATCCAGATCGACCACGCCGGGCATCGCCTTCAGTTTTTGCTGCACCTGATCCGACAGCCGCGCCAGCTGCTGCAGATCGGGACCCAGCAGGCTGAAGCGCACCTGCTTGTTGTCGCCGCCGACGCCGTCCAGCGTGCCGACGTGGGTCACGGTAATACCTGCCACCTGCGCCAGCCTGTCACGCAGCATGGGCGCCATCTGCGTGGTGCTGATGCTGCGCTGATTGCGCGGTTTCAGGCGGATGAACACGGTCGCATAATTCTTGCCCTGGGCATTGCCGGTGTTGACCGTGCTGTAGATGTCGGTGATTTCCGGGAACTGGCGCAGCACGGCTTCCACCTGATGCACCTTGCTTTCGGTCAGCTCCAGCGAAGAGCCGACCGGGGTGTAAAAGGTGACGCCGCTTTCCGAGTAATCGGCCTGCGGCACGAACTCGGAACCGATCAGGCCGCTGGCCGGCAGCGCAAAGCCGGCGAGGAAGGTCAGCAGCGCCAGCAGCAGCGTCAGCACGCGATGCTGCAGCGACCACTTCAGCATGTTCTGATAACGCGCCGACAGCCATTGCACCATGCGATCGAACTGCTGCAGCACACGGCCTATGCTGCGGTCGTACCAGCCGCGCCGCTGCCGATTTTCACCCTGATGCACATCGGGATCGGGCCAGATCGACGACAGCATCGGGTCCAGCGTGAAGGACACGAACATCGAAATCAGCACCGCCGCCGTCACCGTGATGCCGAACTGATGGAAGAAGCGGCCGATGATGCCGCCCATGAAACCCACCGGCAAAAACACCGCGACGATGGAGAAGGTGGTGGCCAGCACCGCCAGCCCGATTTCGGCAGTGCCTTCCAGCGCCGCCGTGCGGTGTGATTTATATCTGCCGTTCACCCTCATGCCGGCATGGCGCACGATGTTTTCGCGCACCACGATGGCGTCGTCGATCAGCAGGCCCACGCACAGCGAGAGCGCCATCAGCGTGATCATGTTGATGGTGAAGCCGAACATGTACATGAACAGAAACGTGCCGATCAGCGCCACCGGCAAGGTCAGGCCGGTGATCACGGTCGAGCGCCATGAATTGAGGAACAGGAACACGATGATGATGGTCAGCACCGCGCCTTCCAGCAGCGTGCGGCGCACGTTCTCGACGCCGGTGCGGATCTGGCGCGAACCGTCCTTGACCACCTGCAGCGTCACGCCCGGATAGAGCTGTTTCAGGCTGGGCTGCATGTCGCTGATGGCGCGCTTCAGACCGTCGGCGACGTCGATGGTGTTCTGCCCCTGCGCCTTGAGGATGTCCAGCGCCAGCGTGCGTTGCCCGTTGTACAGCGCCAGCGTCTCCTGTTCCTCCTGGCCGTCGACCACCCGCGCCACCTGCTCCAGCGTCACCGGCTGGCCGCCGCGGCGCGCCACGATGATGCGCTTGAAATCTTCCGGATTCCTGACGCGGCCCTGCACCTGCACGGTCTTCTCGGCATCGGCGGTACGGATGGCGCCGGTCGGCAATTCCTGATTTTCATTCTTGACCGCGTCCACGATCTGGTTAACGCCTATGCCCAGCGCCTCCATCTCGGCCGGTTTGACGTAGATGTTGACCTCGCGCTTGACGCCGCCCACCAAGGTCACCGAGCCGACGCCGCGTACGTTCTCCAGCCGCTTCTTGATCACCTGATCGGAAATCGTGGTCAGCTCGCGCAGCGTGCGCGGCCTGGCGTCGGGCGCATTGGTGACCGAGATTGAAAAGATGGGCTGATCGGCCGGATCGAAGCGCGTGATGCGCGGTTCATCCACTTCCTTGCGGAAGGCGGCGCGCACCAGCGCCACCTTTTCGCGCACGTCCTGCGCGCCCTGGGAGGGATCGACGGTCAGATCGAACTCCACGATCACCACCGACAGGCCTTCGTAGGAGTGCGAGGTCAGGCTGTTGATGCCATTGATGGTGTTGACCGATTCCTCGATCTTGCGCGTGACGTCGGACTCGACGTTTTCAGGCGAGGCGCCGGGGTAGGTGGTCTGCACCACCACCACCGGAAACGTGATGTCGGGGAATTGATCGACCCGCATGCGCTGGTAGGAGAACAGGCCCAGCACCACGAAGGCCAGCATCATCATGGTGGCCAGGACCGGATTGCCGATACTGATACGCGTGAACCACATCGCTCAGCGCCCCTGCGGCTGCGTCGCCGGCGTTGCAGCGGGAGCAGCAGGCGCGATGCCGTTTTGTGAGGCGGCAGGCGCCTGCATCGCATTTCCGGCGGTGGCGGCATTGGCGGCATTGGACGGGCTCGAAGACGCCGAGCCGGCCTTTACCGGCGCCGCTGCTGCCGCGTCGCCCGCGCCGAGAACGCGCACCGCAGTGCCGTCGCGCAGAATGCCGAGATTGGCCTTCACGATCTGCGCGCCGGCCTGCAAGCCCTGGCTGACTTCAACGGCATTGATGCGTCCCTGCTTCACTAGCGTCACGCCGTTCAGGCCGGTCACTACCGGGCGTCGTTTCAGCACCCCGTTCTCGATGGCGTAGACGAAGGCATTGCCGTCTTCGGTCTGGATGGCGGTGGCCGGCACGGTCAGCACATCGCTCTTTTTTTCCAGCGTCAGGCTGGCGTCGGCAAACATGCCGGCGCGCAGCAGGCCTTGCGGATTGTCGATGCGCACATACACCATGATCGAGCGCGAACCCGATTGCGTGGCCGGGTTGATGCGCACCACCTTGCCGCTCATCGCATCCGGCAGACCCTCGATGCTGACCATCACTTCCTGGCCGCTCGAGACCTTCAGAATATCGGTGGTCGGCACCGGTGCTTCCAGCTCCATCTGGCTCAGATCGACCACGTCCAGCAGCTTGCCGTCGATCGCCACCTTTTCACCGGGCTGCACATTGCGGGCGCTGATCAGGCCCTTCATCGGCGACTTGATGATGGTGTCGCTCAACGCTTTCCTGGCGACGTCCAGCGCGCCGCGCGCGGTGTCGACGTTGGCCCTGGCGATGCTGAACTGGCTGGCGGCGGTATCGAAGGCATTGCGCGAGATGAAGCCCTTGTCCAGCAGCACTTGGTTGTTGTTGCGGGTCTGGGTGGCGATGTCGAGCTGGCCTTGCGAGGCCAGCAGCGAACCGCGCGCCTGTTCCAGCTTGGCCTGGTAGTCGGCCGTGTCGATGCGCGCCAGCACCTGGCCTTCGCGCACGGCTTCGCCTTCGCGCACCAGGACTTCTTTCACCTCGCCGCTGACGCGCGCCTTGACCGAGACCTGATTCAGCGCCCGCAGCGCGCCTGACAGCGGCAGCACACGGCGCAATTCACCGGTCTGCACCGTGTAAATATCGCTGGCGACGAACTCCATCACGCTCGGTGCATTGCTGGCCGTGGCCACCGGCGGCGCTGGCGGCGCGCGTTTTTTCAGCAGCAGCGAAGCGCTGATCAGCACAACCAGAATCAGCAGGGTGATGCGCACCCAGCGGCGCTTGAAGAAAGGAATGGTCATCGTGCTCGTGTGCCTGGTGTGTTGCTATTTATTGTGGGCCGGAGCCGGAGGGCGGCTCAGGCATGTCTCGTTCAATCGGGCTGCTGTTGCGCCGGCTTGTGTTCCGGCTTCAGCAAGCCGTGCAGGCATAAATCGATCAGGCTGGCCAGATAGGCTTGCGGGTCCAGCGGCGGGATGCTGCAGGGACCGAAGGACTGGCTCCACAACATCAGCATCAATATCGGCGCCACGATCACTTTTTTCATCTGCTCGGCGTCCACGCTGCGGAATTCGCCGCGCGCCGCGCCGCGTTCCAGCATGCGCACCATCACCGCATCGCAACGGCTGATGACTTCGGCCTGATAGAACTGCGCCAGTTCGGGGAAATTGCCGGCTTCCGCCATCATCAGCTTGGAAATGCCGACCAGTCCGCTGTGCTCGACCGCGCCCCACCAGCTCAGAATCAGCTCGCGCAGCAAGTCGGCGCTGTGGCCGGTATGGCGCTCGACCATGTCTTCGGCCTCGTCCACCAGCGGCAGCATATTGGCCCGCACCACCGACTTGAACAGGCTTTCCTTGTTTTCGAAGTACAGATACAGCGTGCCCTTGGAGACCCCGGCGCGCGCCGCCACATCCTCCAGTCGCGTGGCCGCATAGCCGCGCTCGACGAACAACGCCAGCCCGGCCGCCAGCAATTCTTGCGGGCGGTCCTGCTTGCGGCGTTCCCAACGCGGTTCTTTGGCGGATTCGGACATGGATGAGCAGACCAGAGTGCTGAAACGGAAGAATCCCGGCCCGGTAAGTCGCCTGAGGCCCTGAAAGCAGCGCAGGGCATTAAGTTACCGGGGAGTCGGAAATGTATGTGGCATTGTTCACGGCGTCAAGAACGCCGCTCAATTCGACCTGCAATCGCATGTAAAGACCCGGGCCGCGTCTGCAAGCCGCGGAAAAAGCTAAAATAGCGCCCGCCGCCAGTGACGTATTCCTGCGGCGACTCGATTCAAGCTATTGTCAGACCGACCACGCCATCATGAACTGCCGTCCGCAATGCGGCGCCTGCTGCACCGCGCCTTCCATCACCAGCCCGATTCCAGGCATGCCCGCAGGCAAGCCGGCCGGTGTGCGCTGCGTGCAATTGATGGATGACTTTCGTTGCGCCATCTTCGGCCGGCCCGAACGTCCGGCCTTCTGCGGTGGTCTGAGCGCCTCGGCGGAAATGTGCGGCGACAACCGCGAAGCCGCCATGCAATGGCTGGGCCGGCTGGAACGTCTGACTGCGCCCGGCGCCTGATTTCAAGTCCGAGTCCCTGGCATCCATTGGTGCACGTCGGCGCGCATCGGCCCTAACTCAGGGAAAAATCTCCGCCAGCTTTTCCTTGGGGCGGCACAGCACCGTGCCCTTGGATGTCACCACGATAGGCCGGTTGATCAGGATGGGATGCTCCAGCATCTTGTCGACCAGTTGCTCATCGCTCCATCTGGCGTCCGCCAGTTGCAGTTCTTCGTAGATGCTTTCCTTTTGCCGCATCATCTCGCGCACAGGCACGCCCATCTCCGCGATCAGCTTCTTCAGCGTGGCGCGGTCGGGCGGCGTCTTCAGGTATTCGATTACGGCCGGTGTGGCGCCGCCGTCCTGCAGCGCCTGCAGCACATTGCGCGAGGTGCCGCACTTCGGGTTGTGATAAATGGTGATGCCGGCCATGACTTTCCTTTCCGTTTGAACAGGCGCTGCGCGCCCGGTTTTGCCGCCGGTGTCGACCTCGGTCGCTGCCTGGCGACGCCGATCTTTGCCGCTAAAAGCCGACATGGTAGCGCCTAAACTGTAGAATGCTGGCTTGCAGCAATTCCAGGCAGGAAAAAAGCCCTTCGCGGCAAGCTTCCTTTTCACCTCGACCCTACTCACCACTCCTACCCAGACTCCCAGCATGGATACAATTCTCGCGCTCAAAGCGCTCATCATGGGCATCGTAGAAGGCCTGACCGAATTTCTACCTATCTCCTCCACCGGCCATCTGATTCTCGCCGGCAGCCTGCTGGAATTCTCCAGCCCGGCTTTCCCCAAGGAAAAAGTCGACGTGTTCGAAATCGTGATCCAGGCCGGCGCCATTCTGGCGGTGTGCTGGGAATATCGCGTGCGCATCGCCTCGGTGCTCGGCGGCCTGTTCAGCGACCGCAAGGCGCAGCGTCTGGTGATCAATCTGATCATCGCCTTTCTGCCGGCCGCGATCCTCGGCTTTCTGTTCAGCAAAAAGATCAAGGAAGTGCTGTTCAATCCGGTGTCGGTGGCGATTGCCTTCATCGTCGGCGGCCTGATCATTCTCTGGGTGGAACGCCGTAACAAGGGCCGCATGAACATGGCCTCGCCGCGCATTGACTCGGTGGATGACATGACGCCGCTGGATGCGCTCAAGGTCGGCTGTGCGCAAGCGTTTGCGCTGATTCCCGGCACCAGCCGTTCCGGCGCCACCATCATCGGCGGCATGCTGTTCGGCCTGTCGCGCAAGGCGGCCACCGAGTTCTCATTCTTCCTGGCGATCCCGACCTTGTTCGCTGCGACCATCTATTCGCTGTACAAGGATCGCGCCTTGCTGAGCTCGGCCGATGTGCCGCTGTTCACCGTCGGCACAGTGGCGGCCTTCGTCTCGGCCTTCCTGTGCGTGCGCTGGTTGCTGCGCTACATCAGCTCGCACGATTTCACCGTGTTTGCCTGGTATCGCATCGTGTTCGGCATCGTGGTGCTGGCCACTGCGTATAGCGGGCTGGTGGTCTGGGTCGATTAAGTCCCGGCGCTCAGGCTCAGCATTCATTCTTGACTCCCGCAGTCCCCTGATCCCGGCGTGAGCCGGGATCAGGCGTTTAAGGGACAGTATTTGTGTCAGGACGACGTCAGTAAATATTGCTGCGATGACGTCGGCATCAGCAAAAAGTGCGGCAAAAAAATGCAGCAAACAAAGCAGACCAGCCGGACGCTCATCCCGATCCGGCATACCCATAAAAGCAACGCCAACTCGTAACAGGACTTTGACTCATGGCCAATGTGTGCAGCGCCGGTCTGGATATCGGCTTCGCCTCTCTGAATTATTTGCAGATCGGTTTTCTCGGTGTGGTGCAGGGCATCACCGAACTGCTTCCGATTTCGTCCACCGCGCACATGCGCATCGTGCCGGCCATGCTCGGCTGGCATGATCCCGGCTCGGCCTTTTCCGCGGCCATGCAACTGGCAGCGCTGGCGGCCGTGGTCAGCTATTTCTGGAAAGACGTGCGCGCCGTCACCGGCGGCAGCGTGTCCGCCTATCGCCGGCGCGACTTCAACGACCCGATGTTTCGCCTGGCCGTGGCCATCATTCTGGCGACCATCCCGATCGGCATCGCCGGGCTGGCCCTGTCGCATGTCCTGAACGCCTGCGGCTCGCCGCTGCGCAGCCTGACCGTGATCGGCTACTCCTGCATCGGCATGGCGATTCTGCTGGCGCTGGCCGAGCTGATCTGCAAGCACAGGCGCAGCGTCGATCAGATGCGGCTGCGCGATGCCCTGATCGTCGGGCTGGCGCAAGTCGGTGCGCTGATTCCGGGCGTCTCACGTTCCGGTTCGACGCTGACCGCAGCACTGTTCCTGAATTTCCGTCGCGAAGAGGCGGCGCGTTTTTCTTTCCTGCTTGGTTTGCCGGCGATTGCGCTGGCCGGCCTCAAGGAACTGGCGGTGCTGCTGCACGCGCACATCCCGCTGGAAGCCTGGGGCGTGCTGCTGTTCGGCCTGGTGGTCGCCAGTATTTCGGCGTTCGCGGCGATCTGGGGTCTGATGAAATTCCTCGAACGTTTCTCCACCTGGCCCTTCATCGTGTATCGTGCGGTGCTCGGCGTCTTCCTGTTATGGGCGGTCAGCCGCGGCATCCTGCAATAATGGCGCGTTGCCGGTGTATTGCCGGCGTACTGATGTGCGCCGGCGTTTTCAGAAATAGTCTTGCTCAGAATGGTCAACTTCGATTCCCTGCCCGAAACCGCTTCACTGCCCGAACGTGCGCTGCACGTGCTGGAGACCGTGTTCGGCTATTCGTCCTTCCGCGGGCATCAGGCTGACATCGTGCAGCACGTGGCCGAGGGCGGCGACGCGCTGGTGCTGATGCCGACCGGCGGCGGCAAGTCGCTGTGCTATCAGATTCCTTCGCTGCTGCGCAAGGGCGTCGGCGTGGTGGTCTCGCCGCTGATCGCGCTGATGCAGGATCAGGTCGATGCCCTGGATGAAGTCGGCGTGCGCGCCGCCTTCCTCAATTCGACCCAGAGTTTCGACGAAGCCATGCAGATCGAACGGCGTCTGCGCCAGGGTGATCTGGATCTGCTGTACGTCGCGCCGGAACGCTTGATGACGCCGCGCTGCCTGGAGCTGCTGCAGGCCTCCAACATCTCCATGTTCGCCATCGACGAGGCGCATTGCGTGTCGCAATGGGGTCACGATTTCCGTCCCGAGTACATCAAGCTGTCGGTGCTGCACGAGCGCTTCCCGCATGTGCCGCGCATCGCGCTGACTGCAACCGCCGACCAGCAGACGCGCGAAGAAATCATTCATCGCCTGCAACTGGAAGAAGCGCGCCAGTTCGTCTCCTCCTTCGACCGTCCCAACATCCGTTATCAGATCGTCGAAAAGGCCAACGGCCGCAAGCAGTTGCTGGACTTCATCCAGGCCGAGCATGCCGACGACGCCGGCATCGTCTACTGCCTGTCGCGCAAGAAGGTGGAAGAGACCGCCGAGTTTTTGCGCGAGAACGGCATCAATGCCTTGCCGTATCACGCCGGCATGGACTACGCGCTGCGCACCAAAAATCAGGCGCGCTTCCTGCGTGAAGAAAAAATCGTGATGGTCGCCACCATCGCCTTCGGCATGGGTATCGACAAGCCGGACGTGCGCTTCGTCTGCCACCTGGATTTGCCCAAGAGCATCGAAGGCTACTATCAGGAAACCGGACGCGGCGGCCGCGACGGCCAGCCGGCCGATGCCTGGATGGCCTATGGTTTGCAAGATGTGGTGCAACAGCGCCGCATGATCGACGAGTCGGAAGCCGACGAAACCTTCAAGCGGGTGCAAGGCGTCAAGCTCGATGCCATGCTCAGCCTGTGCGAAACCCTGCATTGCCGGCGCGTGCGCCTGCTCAATTACTTCGGTCAGGAAGCCACGCCCTGCGGCAACTGCGACATCTGCATGACGCCGCCGGTGTCGTTCGACGCCACGGTTGAAGTGCAGAAACTGCTGTCCACCGTCTATCGCGTCGAGCAGCGTTTTGCCTCCGGCCACGTGGTCGAAGTGCTGCGCGGCATCGACGGCGATCGCGTCAAGCAATGGCGTCACGATCAGCTTTCGGTGTTCGGCATCGGCAGCGATCGCGGCGAAGCCGAATGGCGCGCCATCCTGCGCCAGGTGATTGCGCTGGGCCTGCTGACGGTCGATCATGAATCCTATAGCGCGCTCAAGCTCACCGATCTGGCGCGCCCGGTGCTGCGCGGCGAGCAATCGATTCAGCTGCGCAAATATCAGAAGCCGGTCAAGCAAAAGCGCACTTCACAACGTTCCGGCTCGGGTTACGTCGAGTCCGATCTCTCGGCCGACGAACAACTGCTGTTCGACAAGCTGCGCTGGTGGCGCGTCGAAACCGCGCGCGAACACAACGTGCCGGCCTACGTCATCTTCCACGACGCCACCATGCGTGAAATCGCCAAGGCGCGTCCGCAATCGATCGACGACTTGCGTCACGTCAACGGCGTCGGCGAGAAAAAGCTCGACACCTATGGCGCGCAGATCATCACCCTGATTTCGGAATTCAGCGCGGCCGCCTGAGCCGTTCTCATCCCTGGCGGGCCTTTCATTCACCCCACATTTATTTTCGGTTAAGGCGCAAAAGGCCTTCAGCGCCCCCTGCGCATTGCCGATAAACTGATTGTCGGCTGTTGCTGCGCAACATAAGCGTGGTGCAGCATCTACACGCCCTCTCAGCGTCAGGAATTCTCTGATGCTGCTATCGCAAGCCAGGCTTTATTGTGCAAGTGTCGAAGCAAACATTGGGGGCAGGCATGAAGCTGAACGATCTGAAAATAGGTGTGCGTCTGGGTTTGCTGGCGGGGCTGCTGTTGCTGGCCACCGCGTTCGTCGGCATTCGCGGCTGGCTAGTGCTCGATGAGAGCTACAAGGACGGCGTCGATGCCATGAAAAAGGCGGCGCTGATCGAGCAATCCATTGATGCCGCGCGCAGTGCACAGGTGCAGTTCAAGATTCAGGTGCAGGAGTGGAAAAACACCTTGCTGCGCGGCAAGGATCAGCCCAGCTTCGACAAATACCGGCAGGCCTTCATCGATGAAAGCAAGAGCACTCAGACCATGCTGAAAAAGCTGGAGGTTCTGATGCCCTCCATCGGCATGGATGCCGGCGACGTCGCCAGGGCGCAGCAGGCGCATGCCGAGCTGCTCGGCAAATATCTGGAAGCACTCAAGCAATATGTCTCGGACGATCCGTCCAGCGTCGGCAAGGTGGACGAGCTGGTCAAAGGCGTGGATCGCCTGCCGACCAAGATGATCGACGACATCGTCGGTGCGGTGCTCAAGCATGCCGATCAGATGCGCGAGGAAATCAATGGCGAGAGCCTGCAAAACTATCAGCAGGCGCGTCTGCTTCTCTTGATCTCGATTGCGCTGGCGCTGGTGGGCGGGGGACTGATCACTTACTGGCTGGTGCGCAGTATCACGCGTCCGCTGAGCGAAGCGGTGCAGATTGCGCAAACCGTCGCCGCCGGCGATTTGCGCTCGCAGGTGATGGTCTCCGGCAAGGATGAAACCGCGCAATTGCTGCACGCGCTGAAAACCATGAACGACAACCTGGTCAACATCGTCTCCGAAGTACGCATCGGTACCGACAGCATTGCGATTGCTTCAACCGAAATCGCCAACGGCAATCGCGACTTGTCGGCGCGCACCGAAGAGCAGGCCAGCTCGCTGGAAGAAACCGCCGCTTCGATGGAGGAAATCACCTCCACCGTGCAGCGCAATGCGCAGAACGCGCAGCAGGCCAATCAACTGGCCGGCAACGCATCCTCCGTGGCGGCAAAGGGCGGCGACATGGTGGCGGCGGTGGTCGGCACCATGCAGGAAATCGGGCAGAGTTCGCACCGGATCGTCGACATCATCAGCGTGATCGACGGCATTGCCTTCCAGACCAACATCCTCGCACTGAATGCCGCGGTGGAAGCGGCGCGTGCCGGTGAACAAGGGCGCGGCTTTGCCGTGGTCGCTTCGGAAGTGCGCACGCTGGCACAACGCAGCGCCACCGCCGCCAAGGAAATCAAGGAACTGATCGGCGACTCGGTCGGCAAGATCAACGCCGGCACCGCACTAGTGGACGGCGCCGGCGAAACCATGCAGGAGATCGTGGCCTCGGTGAAGCAGGTCGCCGCCATCATGGATGAAATCACGCACGCCAACCGCGAGCAAAGCGCCGGCATCGACGAAGTCAATAAAGCAGTGGTGCAGATGGACATGGTGACGCAGCAGAACGCGGCGCTGGTGGAGCAGGCCGCCGCTGCCGCTGAAAGCATGCAGGATCAGGCCGCCGGGCTGGCGCGCGCAGTCAGCGTGTTCAAGCTGACCTGAGTCCGGATCGACGCCCGGCGCATGCGGCGCAAGAAACGTGAAGGGGGACGCAATAGAAAACGGCATGTCGCTTGCGCGCACATGCCGTTTTTTCAGTGCCTGCCGAATTGATCGGCCGCGTGTGAACGACGATCAGGCGATCTTGGTAAACACCAGATCCCACACGCCGTGACCCAGCTTGATGCCGCGATTTTCAAACTTGGTCACCGGCCGGTAATCCGGGCGCGGCGCATAAGCTTCTGCCGTATTTTTCAGCGTCGGTTCGGCGCCCAGCACTTCCAGCATCTGGAGCGCGTATTCCTCCCAGTCGGTGGCGCAATGCAGATAGCCACCCGGCATCAGACGCGAACTCAGCAAAGCCACCAGCGGCCCCTGAATCAGACGGCGCTTGTTGTGGCGCGCCTTGTGCCAGGGATCGGGGAAGAACACATGCGCACCCGCCAGCGAATTCGGCGCGATCATATTGGTCAGCACCTCCACCGCATCATGCTGAATCAGGCGCATGTTGCCGATCTGCTGTTCGCCGATTTGCTTCAGCAGACTACCGACGCCCGGCGTGTGGACTTCCACGCCGATGAAATTCTTTTCCGGCATCAGTTGCGCGATCTTGGCGCTGGTCTCGCCCATGCCGAAACCGATCTCGAACACGGTCGGTGCAGTGCGGCCAAACGCGGCATCCACATCCAGCGGCGCCTTGGCATAAGGCAGCAGGAACTGGGGCCCCAGCTCCTCGATCGCACGCGCCTGCGCCCCGGACAAACGCCCCGCGCGCGTCACGAAGCTGCGGATGCGATGTTCGGTCGGATCATAGAAAAGTGGTTTGCCGGATTTGTTTTCTGACATGAAATACTCGGGAAGCAAAAGACTGAAGAAGCGGAACAGCCGCAATCCGAAGGGCGCAACCAAGGCCGTCCGCAACGGACACTGGAGCGGGTGAAGGGGATCGAACCCTCGTCGTAAGCTTGGGAAGCTTCTGCTCTACCATTGAGCTACACCCGCGGAACCGGCATTTTACGCGGGTTTTGGGGTGTTTTGTGAACTCGAACGTTGTTCAGTGGTATCGATTCTGTAGTGGCCGAGTACTTCAAGCTGTTATCGCCGCCATTTCTGTTATTTCTATGAAGCCATTGCTATTTGCCAAAAATAGCTCGGTGAAAATGGCTCAATATCATATGGGGCAATTCGCGCAAGAAGAAATATTCTTCCTCATCGTTTATTAAAATTTCAAATGCAGGGCTTTGCACCGTTATCATTAGAAGCCGTTCAAAATCCGAAAACACCTTTTCTATTTGAACCGTTGGCCGATTCATCCTGTTAAGGATGGTTATTCCTTCATCGTAAAGCCACGGCATTTTTTCTCGATAAAAACTGAGTGCAATTTTCATACCCAGTTTCGGATCTTTTGTAACGTGCATCAACTCCTCAAACATGCCGGGATGCAGTTTTCTTCTACGTCTCCTCCCATCACTTGAAACCCGTTTTTCAATTCTGGATGGTAGATCCTGAAACATTATTTTTATTTCTTCAAAAAGCTTGGCCGATGAATTCTCCGTATCAACCACAACCTCACGGGAAGCGGATGAGACTTCTATGTTGTCCAAGCGCTGAAGTATTTCGCCGATTTTTTCTCGAAATTTATCTACTTGAAATTTGATGGTGTCCCGATCTGGCTCTGCATGTGGAATTCGACTAACAAGTTGAAATACAAGTTTTGTCAGTGATTCTTCATCGTCTCCGCAGTTTTGAAATTGCGCGAAAGGACCGGTACCGCCTCGGCGACATCTGCTTGGGTGCGCTCTTGGACTTTGCGCGCAGCGGCAATATTCTTTCCAATTTTTACTGCGATGTCTTTGCTCATGGACTCGTCTGGCGTGACACAGTTATGGATTGTGTTGGGGCGGAATACGCAAACGCTTCCCAAGTTCTGCCTGGATGATTGAAAAGAGTTTGATGTGGCTTCTGATTGATGTTCAAGTCGGCTCAAACGTGGGCAAGAGTTTCTGTCCGCGCATGGTTTTAAGTTGTAACATTAAACATTGCATTGGAACGGCGGATGCCGATTGGAATTTCATTAACTAGGGGGAATACTCATGTCGGAAGCAAAGAAATATCGTCTGGTGACGCGTAGTGATTTTGACGGTCTGGTCTGTGCCGTTCTGCTGAAGCATCTGGACATGATCAACGAGATCCTGTTTGTGCATCCCAAAGATATGCAGGACGGAAAAATTGCCATCAGCGACAACGACATCACCACCAACCTGCCTTTCGTGGAGGGCGTGCATATTGCCTTCGATCACCATTTGTCGGAAACCATCCGCAACACCGGTGATCGCAAGAATCACGTGATTCATCCGGATGCGCCTTCGGCCGCACGCGTGGTGTACGATTACTACGGCGCAGAAAAGGCTTTCCCCGCAGCATGGAGCGACATGATGGCCGCGGTCGACAAGGGCGACGCCGCACGTTTCAACGAGCAGGAAGTGCTGAATCCGGAAGGCTGGGACTTGCTCAACTTCCTTATGGATGCACGTACCGGTCTGGGTCGCTTCCGCGACTTCCGCATTTCCAACTACAACCTGATGATGGATCTGATCGAGCTGTGCAAAACGCAGTCTATCGATGAAATCATGGCCTCGCCCGACGTCAAGGAGCGCAAGGAGCTGTACTTCGAGCATGCGGAAAAGTGCAAGCAGCAAATCCTGCGTTGCGCCACGGTGCACAAGAATCTTGTGGTGCTCGATCTGCGCAACGAAGAAGTGATTTTTGCCGGCAACCGCTTCATCATCTACGCCTTGTTCCCGCAGACGAATATTTCGATTCATGTACTGTGGGGCGTGAAGCAGCAGAACACGGTATTTGCTACCGGCAAATCCATTCTGAACCGGACCTCGAAGACCAGCATTGGTACGCTGATGCTGGAATACGGCGGTGGCGGTCATGAAAATGCCGGCACTTGCCAGGTAGAAAATGAGCGTGCCGAAGAGGTGCTGAAGGTCTTGATTGCCCGCATCAATGCGGACGGCTGAGGCTGAGAAGTATGGTGTACTGGTGCCGCTGACCGCGGCAGGTATAAAACAAAAATGCCGTTCAGCACTTCACTGAACGGCATTGCATCAAAGGCCGGCTGTCATCTGCCGAGGCCGGTTTTCCTCGAACATCGCGATCAGGCCGCCAGCGACGGCAGCTTCTGCTCCGATTTCCCAAACAGTTCCGTCAGGCGCAGGGCGACGGCGGGCGCGGCCTGTACGCAGGCAGGGTGTTTCCAGGTGCCTTTCACGAACAGGGTCTGATTGAGCGCATCGATGAATTGATCGATGTGCTCAGCCATTTGCGCATCCACGCCCTGCGCGGCTTTGGCCACCATGGTGTCGAGTTCATCCAGATGCTTGACCACAAAAGCGATCTCCGGCTTTGAATAGAAGGATTCGCCCAGCACCACCGTCGGCTTCTTGCGGCGCACCGCCTGCAAGCCGACCGAGGAATTGATCACGCACACCATGTCGGCGCGATCGAGCAGGGTCTCGATGTCGAATTTGCGGAACCAGATCACGTCCGGAAACTGCTTGCGCAATGGTTCGTAGTCATAGCGTCCCAGATCTTCGGGATGCTCTTTGACGATGATCGGATAATCCGGGCCGCAGGTGCGCCGGATGGCGGCATGCACGGTCTTGAAGAACTCTTCGACTGAATGCACCAGCCTGGAGTTGAGCAGCACCTGGGTGTCGTCATGCACCTGGAACGGCACGAAGGCGAAATGCTCGGGCAGTTGCGCCGCATCGTTCGGGATGGTGTTGCGATAGCGCTTGATGCGCCATGACTTGAGGCGGCTTGTTCCGCGCTGTTCCGGATAAGTGCTGTAGTAGTTCTTGTTGGTGCGGTGCGCCAGCGCGATCAGCGCCGACTCCGAGCGCGACAGCGGCTGAAACGCAAATTCGGGTGCGCTGTCGTGACCGGCAGCGCTTGTCGGTACCGCCTGCGCCAGGGACATGATTTCTTCGTAATTCAGCTGGGCCAGGCTGGCGGCGGCATTCACGCCTTGCGGATCGGCCTGCAGGGTATTGCTGAAGTAACCGTTTTCCATATAGACCACGGGAATGTTCTTGGCGCGGCAGAGAACGCTGATGACCTGGCCGATGTGGTCTTGCCCGTTCCACAGCACGAACGCGTCGGGTTGCTCGGCCTGCATGAAGCGATGCACGTAACGTGCGACGGCATTCACTCTGGCGTGCCATTCCTGCAGGCTGCCGCCATGTTTGAGCTGCATGAAGTTGACCATGCCTTCCACTTCCGACTCCGAGAACATGATCTCCACGCCGTCTTTGCAGCCGTCGAGGCTGGCCAGATGTTTCGGGAAATACTGATCGGTATTTTTACTCAGCAGCTTGTGGTCGGAGGGCAGGAAGTTCAGGTAGCACGCAGTGTGGCCATGATGCTTTTTAAGGCATGCGCCTGTGCTCAGCATGAGCGGCACGAACAGATCCGCCAGTACGAAAAAAGCTAGCTTCATGAGGGGCCCTTAAAAATATTTTGAATTGATTTCCGGCTTCTTGAATCTTGCTTTCAATAGACCGACGGCAACCTGATATCGATGCAAGGCTTTGGCGCGATCTCCGCGCACACCGAGCGACCAGGCCGATTTAAGCATCCAAGTGAGTATCGATTTTGCTCCCATGCGCTTGCGGTCGACATAGGTTGCAAGAGCCATTTCTTCGTTGTATTTTTTTCTGAAGTTAAAGTTCTTGTTCAGGTAATCGATTCTCGATGTTTCAACGATGGTCATTCCTGCTGCGCCTGAATCCAGAAATCTTCTGGTCCATTCCTGATCTTCGGAGGCAAATACCTCTTCGCGGAAAGGCATTTCGCGGAAGAAGCGGGCCGGACCAAAGCTGCAGGAATTGGTCAGGCCGTTCACACCGGTGAATGTCGCATCGGTGACGGTCCGCGACAACCAGCTTTGCTCCGGCTTGGCAATCAGCGAACCGACTTCCATGCCCGTCTTGCTGAGCTCCTGGAAAAAATCCTCCAGCAATTTGTCATCCCGCACAACCACATGCGAGGAAATGATCAGCACATTGGGGGCGCTGGCGGCAGCCACGCCCACATTGATAGACCGGGCGTAGTTGAATGGTTTCCCGGAAACATCAATAAACTGATCGACCTGCTCGCGCAGCTGCGCGGCCTGTGCCGGCTCCGATCCGCTGTCGACCGCCATGATAACCGCGGGCGGGCAGGTTTGGGCCCGCAACGCGGCGATGACGTCGAGTACGAGCGGCAGGCTGTTGAAGGTTCTGATTAATGCAACATATTCCATAACGATTACGTGTTGCTCCTCATGTCATGATTTCTTGATGCGCCTGAAGGCCAGATTCATGAAATCCCTGGCCTCGGATCTCTGAAACAGGGCGACCATCGCCAGCCAGGACACTACGCCCAATGCCGTCAGCGAAAAGAATAACAAATATCCGGAGACATGCATGCTGTCGCGGCACATGGTGATGCATAGCACCATGGCGGCGGACGACAGAACCGATGGCAGCAAGGCCCAGGCCAGTTTGTGCAGCGGAATCGAGAGTGTCTGGCAGCAAAAGTAAAACACCGGCAGCGCCATCAGCAATGAGGCGATCAGATAGCCGATGGCCAGCCCTCTCACACCGTCCAGCAGCGCGCCGGTCACAAACGCCAGGATATGCAGGGGCGTACCGACCAGCGAGATTCTCAGCATCCAGCTGGTTTTGCCCAGCGACATGAACACCGGGCTGGCAATGCTGGTAATCACTTGTACGTAACCGACGAAGGACAGCAGCGCCAGAATCTGGCCGACCAGATACCACTGACTGCCGAGAAACAAATGCACAAACAGGTCTGACACGCCGGCCACGCCAAACATCATCGGCGCCGAGATGAAGGACACCAGTTTGATGGATCGCAGGGTCAGGTCGGCAAGATATTCTTTGTCGTCCTGGCGGCGGCTCATGACTGGGAACAGCGAGCGGACCGCCACCCAGGAAATGTTCTGAACCGGGAACAGCATCAGCTTGTAGGCCAGCGAGTAGTTGCCCAATACCGTCGCGCCCAACAGGCGGCCGACGACGAAGCTGTCGGCGTTTCTGAACAGATAGCTGGCCATTTGATGGCCGGCCATCGAACCGCTGAACGAAAACACACTGCGCAGCGATGCCCGGTCAAACACAAACGAGGGCCGCCAGGACGAGTACCACCACAGCAGCAGAGTGGTGATGCTGGTCATCATCAGCGCCTGCGCCACCAGACCCCAGACGCCGGCGCCGTGGAATGCCAGCGCCAGCGCGATCAGCAAGGAGAGCAGCGATGAGGCCGATTCAATGCCGGCGATCAGACGAAATTGCGAGACCCGTTCAAGCAGTGCCTGGTGCACGGTGGAGCTTGCCGCCAGCGGAAAGGTCAGGGCCAGCACCCACAGCACATTAGTGAGTCGAGGCTCCTCGAACATTGATGACATCAGGGGTGCGACGATCCACAAGGCCAGCATCAGCAGGGCGCCACCGGCCATGTTCAGCCAGAATACCGAGGAGGTATCCGCTTCGCTCAGATCGGCTTTCTGAATGATGGCGGCGGCGGTGCCCAGATCGCGCAGGATGAAGGCCAGATTGGTCGCCACGCCGGCCATGGCCATCAAGCCGTAGTCCAGCGGTGCGATCAGCTTGGTCAGCACAAACATGTTGACCAGCTGCGAGCCGATCTTGACCAGTTGCGTCAGTGCAATCCAGCGGGCGTTAGCGGCTGCACTCATGATGCCTCCCGTGGTCGGGTGCGGGAGAGTTCTTTCCGGCCTGAGATTGCGCCGGGTACCCTGGCGCCACGCGGCCAGAGACGATGATCATCATAATGAAATGCTCGAAGGGTCAGTTGTTATTGTGATGACGTGTCAGGTCACGGGCTTTTCTATCCGTTAAATCCGTTTTGCATCCAGCAGTTTCAGCACGCCCACCACGCGCCGAGTGTCGTCCAGTGCAACCAGTGCGGTGATGTTGAGCTCCAGCATCTTGGCTTCGGCATCGACGAACATGTCAGACTCCTGCACTGTCTTGGGCGTGGTGTTCATCACTTCGCTGGCGGTAATGCGATAGATGTCCTTGCGCGCCACGAGAGCACGGCGCAAGTCGCCGTCGGTAATGACGCCGGCCAGTGTCTGGCGGCTTTCGTCGTCGCCGATCAGCGCCATGCCCAGACCGCCCTCGGTCATGCGCGCAATCACGTCGGTCAGAGGCGTGTCGCGATGCACCCACGGCAAGGACGTGTGCATCACATCCTTGACGCGTGTCAGCAGGCGTTTGCCCAGGCTTCCGCCCGGATGGTAGAGCGCGAAGTCGTTGGGTTTGAAATCGCGCTTTTCGATCAGTGCGACGGCCAGCGCATCGCCCATGACCAGTGTGGCGGTGGTCGAAGTGGTCGGCGCCAGATTGTTCGGGCAGGCTTCGCGCACCACCGATACGTTGAGCACGATGTCGGCATTCTTGCCCAGCGTCGACTCGGGTTTGCCGACGATGGCGATGATCTTGCTGCCGAAGTGGCGCAAGGAGGGAATCAGGCGAATCACTTCTTCCGTCTCGCCGCTGTATGAAATCAGAATGGCGGTGTCGATGCCCTGGAACATGCCCAGGTCGCCGTGGTAAGCCTCGCCCGGATGCACGAAGAACGAAGAGGTGCCGGTAGATGCCAGCGTCGCTGCGATCTTGGCGCCGATGATGCCCGACTTGCCCATGCCCGAAACAATGACCCGTCCTTCGGTGTTGAACATCATGTCGACGGCGTGTTCGAATTCATCGCCGAGGCGTTCAGCGATCAGGTTCAGCGCCTGTGCCTGTTCCTGGAATACTCTGATACCGGTTTGCTTCATCTTGTTCTTCTCTCACTGTGTCATGCGGTTCATGGCCTGGCTGTAACCGGCCACGCTGTTATAAATGTCAGAGCGATTGCCGGCCGCCAGCAGGCTGTCGGAAAATTCCCTGAAGGCGCCCTGGCCGCCGGCCTTGGTCAGCACGATGCGGGCATGGCGCTTGACGTAGTCGGCAGCATCCGCCACCGCTACCGGCCAGGCGCACACCGCCATGCCGGGCAAGTCGATGCTGTCATCGCCGATCATGGCGGTGGCAAGCGGCGCCACATCGTGTTCGGCCATCAGGGCATGGCAGGCTGCAGCCTTATCCTTGGCGCCCAGATGGAAGGCGGTGATGCCCAGATCGGCCAGTCGCTTGCGCAGGGTGGCCGAGTCGCGGCCGGACACCACGGCGACGCTGATGCCGGCTTCCTGCAGCATCTTGATGCCCATGCCGTCGCGCACGTGAAAGCGTTTGAGGCATTCGCCCGTATGGTCGTACCACATGCCGCCATCGGTCAACACGCCGTCGACGTCGGTAATGACGAGCTTCACATCAGCCAGACTGCCGGCGGTTTGTGCCGGATCAGGTTTGCCCGCCATGAGCGCCCGCACGCGATCGAGACAGGCCGGTGAATCCACGCCGGGCGCGGCATGATCGACTTCGATGACGCGGATCCGCCAGCCGGCATCCATGATGCGCAACTGCTCAAGCATCTCGGCGGCCTCCAGTTCGCTGGCGGGCAGAGTGGGGAACGCGGCCAACACTTCGGCACGGTAGGCATATACGCCCACATGTTTGAAGTAGCGCGCTTGTCTGGCTTGATCGCGCACGAAGGGAATGCGCGCGCGGCTGAAATACAGTGCGTCTCCGGATTGACTGCGCACCACCTTGACGGTGTTGGGATTGTCGGCTTCGGCGGCGCTGATGGCGTGGCATAGCGTACCGACCTGAGTCTGCGGTGCATCTTGCATAGCCTGCAAGAGACTGCGCAGATGTTCAGGATTCACCAGCGGTTCGTCGCCCTGTACGTTGAGGTAAAGATCGGCCGGATGATGCCGCATGACCTCGACCAGCCGGTCCGTGCCGGAAGGATGATCGGGGGAGGTCAGCACGACCTTGCCGCCGAAGGCCGTCACGGCCTGAACGATACGTTCGTCGTCGGTCGCGACGACCACATCCTCCAGTTCGCCCAGCGTACTGACCCGCTCGTAGACATGCTGAATCATCGGCTTGCCGAGAATGTCGGCCAGCGGCTTGCCCGGCAAACGGCTCGACCCGAAGCGTGCAGGGATGACTGCTATGCAACGCATGAAAGACCTCAGGCCCGGGTGGCAGTGTGGATGGCCTTGAGCTGCTTCAGCAGCGCCGGCAAATCCTTGAACGAGACCATGTTGGGGCCGTCGCACGGCGCCTTGTCCGGATCCGGATGGCTTTCGATGAACAGGCCCGACACGGCGCCTGTCGCCACCGCGGCGCGTGCCAGCGCCGGAACGAATTCACGCTGGCCGCCGCTGCTGCCGCCGTTGGCGCCTGGCAGTTGCACCGAGTGCGTAGCGTCGAATACCACCGGCGCGCCGCTGGATTCGGCCATGATCTGCAAGCCGCGCATGTCGACGACCAGATTGCCGTAACCGAAGGTGGCGCCGCGTTCGCAGGCCATGAAGTGATCATCGGGCTGGCCGGCTTCGCGTGCCGCCGCCTTGGCCTTGTCGATCACGTTCTTCATGTCCCAGGGGGCCAGGAACTGACCCTTCTTGAAATTGACCGGCTTGCCGCCGGCCGCGACGGCCGCGATGAAGTCGGTCTGACGGCACAGGAAGGCCGGGGTTTGCAGAATATCCACCACCTTGGCCACAGGCTCGACCTGCCAGGCATCGTGCACGTCGGTGAGCACCGGAATGCCCAGCGTGTCCTTCACTTCCTGCAGGATGGACAGTCCCTCTTCCAGGCCGACTCCGCGGAAGCTGTCGCCTGAACTGCGGTTGGCTTTGTCGAACGAGGACTTGTAGGCAAACGGCAAGCCGGCTTCAACGAAGATCTCTTTGAGTTGGGCCGCAGTGTCCAGCGCAAACGCGCGCGATTCGATGGCGCAGGGGCCGCAAAAGAAAAACAGGCTGCTGGGGTCTTTAAGCCAATTCGTTACGATAGTCATAGAGCGCTTTCAGTGAAGATGCTTGGAGTTCAATAACATCAGGGTTGAACGTCAATCCGGCGGAAAAAGTATCAGCTTGTTTCCACACGGGACCGTGACAATAGAAAAAACGGGGTGGGCAAAAAGCGCTTTCGAGTGAAAGCACGATCTGCTCTCGGGTGAAAAAATGAAACTGCAGGCAAGCCCGCACGCGGCAATCGAGCTTGCCAGATAAGTGAGCATTTCAAGATGTGACGACATCCAGCGTTCTTCAGCTTGCCGCAGTCGCGCGATCAAAACGAAGTTCGAGAATCCGGATGCAATAAGCCCGGCAGCAATCAGCTGAGTTTTGCCGGAATATTTGACGATTTCTTTAAGCAACATCTGACATCTGGCGTTGTGCCTTTTGGTTTTCTTGTTAGATCCGCAACCGGAATTCTTCTCTTGAAAAATCCATCGCGAATTGACGCACGCGCGAGAACAATCTCGCGAAGCTGAATTACTTCAAATGTGAAAAGAGCTGTTTGCTTTCCTTCATGGACTAGTCGGCGTTGTGCTTGTTAATTTTTATGCTTGATACAGAGCAACTGCAGGGCAATCGGGAACGACGACAGCACAACGGATATTTCTTTAAATGCTTTGGCGCAGATGTGAGCCGGGCATAAGAAAAATCTGCCTAATCTGAATGTTTGAATGCGAGCGCACCACACTTGATTTCCGCCTGGAAACGTTTGTGCGTAATCTTTTTAGTCAATAGCTAGTTCGCTAAATTTATCATATTGTTGCGGTGCACAGTCGCTTTTTGGAAGAGCGGATCTCTTAAATAATTCGCGTAGTTAATGCAAATATCCGCGATGTAACAATCTGTTACTGCATTCTGTCCGGGATGGCTGATTTCGAGATCTAAGGCCGCTTCATCGCATGGAAGTGATATCTCTTCTTTAAGCCAGGTGAGGCTGGACGGAACGGGTTGTTGTCTGCGCTCGCTTCATTGCTGCGATCAGGTACGGTTCGTTCTGCATGAATTTTGCCAACAGGCGTATGGCTCGCTTTCATCAGTTCACGAGCATGAAACTTGTAGCAGCCTTGTTGGCGAAGCAGTCGGTGATCTGAAATCAAGGCGGGGCCGTAAACGCAAAAAGCCCACCAAAGGTGGGCCGTTCATCTATTAATGCTGGATCTTCCTTGACCCATGCCATCTGCATGGTGTCGCTGGCCTGGAACAACCCGCGCTATCGTGTGCGGTGCCGTTTCAAATACAGTTGTTCGTCAATCTTGTGCCACATTCATGCGAATGAAGCCGACTACGAACGGCTAACAAATTATTTGCTTCACAGGTCGGAGCCTGTGATTAGCCAACTGAACCATTTCCCATCAACCCGTGCTATCTGCGCGGTGTCAACAGCCGGTAAGCGTTGGCTAAGGCCCTGGCAAATCGTGATTTGCCGAAGGCACTGTGCATCGTCGCAATCCTGATCTTGTCTACCGATCTTTGCTATCTGCAAAGTACCGGTCTGCGGATGTCCGAAAATCAGGAAAGCAAGGACGCCTGTTTTGCTGTCTCGCCGTTTCTGCCAGTCGCTACTTCCTGAAAGAAGCGGCACCTGATCAGAGGCGAGTACTGGCTTTAAGCGATGACTTGAATATTGCTGGCTTTTTCGCCCTTAGGACCCACGCCGCGGTCAAACGACACGCGCTGGTTTTCCGAGAGGCTCTTGAAGCCGTTGGACTGAATGTCCTGAAAGTGTGCAAACAAATCCGCGCCACCTGCATCAGGGGTAATGAAACCGAAACCCTTAGCGTCGTTGAACCACTTAACTACACCTGTTTGGCTGCTCATGATAATTTCCTTCAATTTGAATAGAGGCGACATGCCTGAAAGGCACTTGAAACCAAGAAATGAAACCGAAGGAGAAAAGACAGAACGACCGGAAGAGGAACAACAGTCATGCGGAATTGGGACCAACAAGATTACGACTTGATGCAAGTACAGATTCGTATTGTACACGAATCCGGAAGGACATGCGATGAATCTGTTTTTAGTCTCTTTTTGGCCTCGGCTGAAAACCAGAATGTATCAATGCAGAATGCAAGAACGCTGATCGCTGGGATTGCAAGTTCTCATCATCTGGCTCGCAACGTCCACGCGGGCATAGCTGTCAGCAGAATGATGGAGCGTTCGGAATAAAATCCGTTGCTGCTTAACGCTGTCGGTCGATCAATGCCTGGCAGGCAAACTGCAACAAACTCCCGCTGTCTTCAATTCGATGCGCTGCCGTCTGCATCGCTGGAACCACCCGCATTCATCAACGCCTCTATCTCGCCCCATATTTCAATACTGAGCCTGGATGCGTTGACACTTGGGGTGTGCTGCGGCAACGCATATTGCAGACCGGCCAGGATCAGGCAGCCATAGCGGACGCTGGCGTCGAGCGCTTTGAAGATGGCGCCGGAGGGGGGGAGATAGATGCGGGCGAGGTTGGCAGCGCTGCCGTCTTGCACCAGATGCTTCAATTGGGCATCGAAAAATGCATTGTGCTTTCTGGGCGGCGCGACGTCGGCCAGCGAGGCATCGTGATACTCGGTGAAGGCCAGGGCCAGATCAGGGTCCAGATTGCGCAGGACTTTTACGGCCTCGGGGAAGCGATACAGATTGGCGCAACGATCCCAGGCACGGGTGCTCTTTTCACGATTCAGCCAGATGTCGGCATTGCGCAAGCTTTGTGCCGCAAGGACGGCAAAGGAAATGCTTTCCAGTGCAGCGCGCAGCACCGGGAAAATAGCCGAGACTTGCCCGCTCAGGATCAGGCGCACCGCGCCCAGATAGTAGCTACGCGCGAGTTGGCACAGCAGCACCGGAATCGGATTCTGATCGCCTGCGCCACGCAGGCCGGAGTCGAGCGCAGCCTGAATGTCGGACACCAGCGCCGTCAGTTCGGGATGGTTGGCGAGAATCTGTTTCTCGTTGTCGTTGCTGATCGCAAGCAAGTGCCTGATTGCATCAGAGTTCTTGAGTCTTCCTTCGGCCGGAGGATGCTCCGGTACTGAACTGTTCATTCGCCCGTTCCTTTTCTTGGTTTTTTGTAGGCTTGTCCGCCAGCTGTTGCTGAGTCCGAATCGCCACTTGAGCGATCGACGGACGGTGCAGACAGCGTCCGGATTGCGCGGCTATAAAGTTGACCAACGCGCGCGCATCCTTGAAACTTTTTTTAAATTGGATGAGTGGTTGCCGACGGGTTGGAGCGAATGACCGTCATCGAGTTCCCCATGTGAACAGGATTAAGGAGGTGCTGCCGCATGTTGCCGTGTGGCATATGCGAGACCCGGAAATGGGTGAGGCTATGCGTGAATTCACAATCAGAAACTCCTTCTGTTAAGCAGAGTATTTATTTTGTCTGAAGTCCTTGCTGCACTTCCGTTCTGAGCAGATCTACGCGCGACTGCAGTCACGCCGCTTGCAAAAAGCCAGTTTGCCGATTGGCAATCAGACTGTATTTTTCCATCGGGCAATGTGCTGAGATGGATTTAGTTGATGCAAGGAAAAACGCGGGCCGTTTCTCATTGCAGCGATATTGATTTGCGCGCCGACGACAGTCTACATGCACTTGATAAATGTTGTGGCGTGACTTTCACGTACGCATAAGGCGTGCCAGATATCCGAGCCTGCACTGTTTCCTTCACAGTGCAGCGGCGACTTTCGTGCATCGCTGATTGCATTGGCGTGCCAGCGATCAGGCTGAATGCATCACCCTTGGGCGCGCGCAGAATAGCATCAGCCGAGCCCATCGGATATCCCTGAAATCAGGTAGTGACTTCACCGTCAGGTGTGTGATTGCGAGTTGTTGCCGTGCGCAGCGCGGCACATTCTTAAAGAGCTGAGCTGCCTGCGAGAAGTGCTGATTGAGTCAGCATTTACTTTGCATCTGCTGCGCCTGTGCGCTCGTCATCTGCTGGTTTTTTCAGTGCAGATCGATTGTTCCCGCGCTACTTCAGATAGCCGGAACTCAAAGCGCAAGCCCATTCGGCACGGCCGCGTTCGGCTGCCAGTTGTGCCATCGGCCGGTAGTCGTAGGGAACGGCAAGCAGCATGCCTTGCCATACGCCGTTGATGCGCTCCACGATGGCGTAACGCGCATCCGGACTACCGGTTTCGACGACGTGAAAGTGCGGATGAATATCGTCATAGGCGGGCAGGCCGACGCTGCCCGGATTGACTAGCAGTTGACCCTGCGCTGTGCGCATCAGCCTTGGAATGTGGGTGTGACCGCAGGCAATCAGAGCACTGTCCATGCTGCCGCGTCGCTGCTCGATTTCAACAGGCGTCGCCATGCGGAGTCGATCGTCCATCAGCGAATCAAGAAAATATTCCGTGTCGCTGGCGGGCGTGCCGTGGCACAGAAAAATATCCGCCGCGTAGTGAGCAGTCGGTTTCAGCGATGTGATCCATTGCAACTCCGTGCGCGTCAGTTGTGCGCGTGCATAGCGGTCGGAGAGGCCCATTGCTTCGGTTTGCGCGGACAGCAACTGGCGTTCATGGTTGCCGGCCAGTTGCAGCCAGTTCTGAGCCATCAGATATTGTGCGGTTTCCAACGGCAGCAAGGGGCCGGACAGGCTGTCGCCCAGATTTATCACGGCGTCGACGCCGCGTCGGCTGAAGTCATGCACCACCGCTTCAAGCGCGGGCAGATTGCCGTGTATGTCTGAAATCAAGGCCAGGCGCATAGAGTCGTATTCTGTTGTTATCGGGAAATTGCGTCGCGATGCCTGAAGAAACGCAAGGAATCATCTTCGCACATCACCAGATCATCGGCATCGCTCCTGCCCCACTCAGACTTGCTTTCTGTGGGCGGCAAATGCTGCGCATAAGCGTCTGTTGCTAAAGCTGCCGCTTATGCCGTCCGTTAACAAGGGCTGGCTGATGCCATTTCATCCCTTTGCGAGTGCTCAGAACGGCGGCGCACCAGCGCTGCGGTCGCATTGCACCGATAGCGCGCATGGCCGTTGTGGCTGGAGCATCTGTCGTCTTCTCACATAGGGCTATGAGATTTTTTGCTTTCATGCAATATTGCATCAGCCATTTCATCGTGTAGGTCCATCTATCTGTCAGGAGCAACCCGCCATGAGTTTTTCCAATTTGAAAGTTGCCAATCGGCTGTATCTTGGTTTCGGTCTGGTGCTGGCGCTACTGCTGGGGATTGCCGTCTTCAGTTACACCAGGCTGGCGGCGCTGAATGACAACGTCAATCTGCTGGTGAATGACCGTTACGCCAAAATTCTGTTGATCGACAGCATTTCCAGCAACGTCAATCTGATCGCGCGCGCAGTTCGGAATGTGGCTTTGTCGAATGATGAAAAAATCAATGCGCAGGAACTTGACCGGATCAAGAAGGCGCGCGACGAAAACGAGCAGACACTGAAAAAACTCCGCGAAGTCATCATCAGCGGCAAGGGCAAGGATTTGCTGGTCGAGTTGCAGCGTTCCGGCGTCGAGTATTACGGCGAACAGCAGAACTTGCTGACGACCTTGCAGAAGGGGGATGTGAATGAGGCCCGGGCCTTGCTGTTCGGCACCATGCGCAGCAAGCAGGTCGCGATGTTCAATGCGCTCAGGCAACTGTCCGACTATCAGCGCGCAGCGATGGATCAGACCGTGGCGCAAAGTCACGAGACCTATCAGCATTCTTCGGTATTGCTTTCCGCGGTCAGTGCGGCGGCCTTCATTCTGAGCCTGATCGCGGCCTTGCTGATCACACGCAGCATCCTGCTTCAGCTCGGCGGCGAACCCCAATATGCCATGGCGGTCGCCAGCGACATTGCCAACGGCGATCTCTCCACCAGTATCGATCTGCGCAGCGGCGACCAGACCAGCCTGATGGCCTCGATCCGTCTGATGCGCAACCGCCTGGCCGAAATCGTCGGTCATGTGCGCCACGGCACCGACACGATTGCCACCGCGTCGACCCAGATCGCGACCGGCAATCTCGATCTGTCATCCCGCACTGAAGAGCAAGCCAGCTCGCTGGAAGAAACCGCCTCCGCGATGGAGCAGTTGACCTCCACCGTAAAGCAGAATGCCGACAATGCACGTCAGGCCAATCAACTTGCGGCATCAGCTTCGGAAGTAGCGATGGCAGGCGGCGACGTGGTCGGCAAAGTGGTCGATACCATGGGTTCGATCAATGCATCGTCGAAGAAGATTGTGGACATCATCAGCGTGATCGACGGCATCGCCTTCCAGACCAATATCCTGGCGCTGAACGCGGCGGTGGAAGCCGCACGTGCCGGCGAGCAGGGACGCGGTTTTGCCGTGGTCGCTTCCGAGGTGCGCAGCCTGGCCCAGCGTTCTGCTTCGGCAGCCAAGGAAATCAAGACTCTGATCGACGACTCCGTAGCGCAAGTGGCGCAAGGCAGCATGCTGGTGGAGCAGGCCGGTGCCACCATGAGCGATGTGGTCGATAGCGTGCGCCGCGTGACCGATGTGGTCGGTGAAATCAGCTCGGCCAGCCAGGAACAGAGCGAGGGGATCGAGCAGGTCAATCTGGCGATTACGCAGATGGACGAAGTGACGCAGCAGAATGCCGCCCTGGTGGAAGAAGCGGCTGCAGCCGCGCAGTCGCTGCAGGATCAGGCCGGACGCCTGTCGGAAGTGGTCAGCATTTTCAAGCTCGGCAATCACAGCCTTGCCGCACCTGTTGTCAGAGCCCCGGCGAAATCCCCCGCCACAGATATCACACCCAAAGTTGCGAGGATTCAGCCGGCAAGTTCAATCAAGCTGGCGGCAGAGAGGAAACTTGTCGCCAGGCCGGCAAGTGCCACCGCCGACAATAACGCCGATGGCTGGGAACAGTTCTGAGAAATGTGTCGGGCGCGTGCTGAATCGATGCCGTGCCCGCCCGGCGCTGAGCACCGCGCATCTCGCGGTCTCCCCTGAAATCTCCAGGCGTCCTTAATTCGCGCCCAGAATCCGCTGTACCCGCTCCGCGCTGGCCGGATGGCTGGAAAGATAGGGCATGACGCCGCCCTGGTTCTCGCTCTTGTTTTCCAGTTTTTCAAATACATAGGCCAGCTTCTGCCGGCTGATGCCGTTGGCCTGGAACATGGCCAGCGCATAGTCGTCGGCCTCGCGTTCAACGTCGCGCGAATACTTCATGTCCAGCAGCACCGTCGGCACGTTCACCAGCACTGCCGAGACGTCGCCGAACAGTACCGTGGCGACCGCACCGATGGCCGAGCTCTGGATCAGGCGCCGCATCAGATGGCGCTGATGCACGTGGCCCAGCTCATGCGCCAGCACACCCATCACCGCATCGTCGTCATCCAGCAGCGTCACGATTTCATCGGTCAGCACGATCTGGCCCGACGGCAGCGCCAGCGCATTGGGACCGATGCGGCTTTTACGGAAGAGGATTTCATAGGCCGGCGCATCCGCCATCGGCGCCGTCAGCGCATTGAAGCGGGCAATGATGGCGGCGCGTCTTGGCGCCGGCAATTGCGTGGGTGAGAAGATGTGATCGTCCAGAAAATCCAGCGTGCCGGCGCCCACGCGCTGCTCGACCGAGGCCGGCAAGGTGCGTGCGATCAGCCCGGCGGCGGCCGGCAGCAGGTAGAGGTAACTGACGGCCAGCACCAGCAGCAAAGCCGCCGTGGCGATCAGGCTGGCGCGCCAGTTTTGCTGAATGCGCACCACCAGCGAATCCCGATGGCGGGTGCTGCGCAGCAGTTCGCTGAAGGCTGCGCCATCCTGAATTTCCAGATAGGCGCCGTCCGGAAACGTCACCTTGCGCGCGGCGCGATTGAGCCGCTCCGACACCCGCAATTGAGCGATCGGGCACATGCGTTCGACATCGCCGCTGATGTGCGCCACGTCGCCATCGACTTCCAGCGAGACCGCATGCCGGCGTGAAGTCTTGCCGTCGAAATAAAAAGCTGCAACCTGCATCATGGTCCGCCGTGTGCTCAGAGTGAAAGATCGAAGTCGAGCAGATCGGAAAAGCCTTCGCCGGTGGCCGAGCCCTGGGGCGCGTTGTCGGCGATGAATTCATCCAGATTGCCGGCCGGCAGCAGGCTCATCGATTCGATCCGGTAGCGCAGGGTGCGGATCTGCGCAAATGGCGTATACAAGCCCAGCGTGAAGACGATGCCGACGATATTGGTAAAGGCGATGAACATCAGGCGCGGCCAGCGCATGCGGCTGCTGAAACGGTGTTCGCCCAGGCGCGTGTTGTTCCAGATCAGGTTTTGCAGCAGCGTGAAAAACAGCGGCAGGATCATGAATGCCCAGACATAGACGGCGAACAGCATCAGTCCGAACGAGAAGAATTCGCTGCCGTCGAAGTCGGTGCCCCTGGCGAACACGGCGCCGCCGCCGAGCAGCAGAATCGCGATCAGTCCGGCGAAGAAAATACCCAAGCCAAGCAGATAGGTTTTGTAGAAACCGCCGACGCTGGCGTGGAAAGAAAAGTGGCTGGTGCCGAAACGCGATTCGCCATGCTGATAGCGCTTGATGCGCTGATGCGTGAACGGTGTCAGCAGATACAGGCTGAACACCGTCAGCACCGGCAGCAACAGATAGTTCAGATAAATGCCGCCGGCCTTGCCGCGAAAACCGAAACGGATGCCGCGATAGCTGGAGTTGTAGAGCTTGAACTGCAGACTGCGCCAGATCAGCCACGGCACCGCCAGCGCGAACGCCAGCATGATGGCGAGGCCGATCAGTGGGCTGCTCTTGAAGGCGAAGTTGTAGGCCGCCAGCAAGACGAAAGCAACGATGCGGCCTTTGAGGATGGCAAAGGCATTGCCGTGATATTCGAAGCTGGTGCCGGCGACGCTGGTGTTGTCGTAGAAGTAGCGTTGGCGTCTGACCTTGGCCCAGGCGGAATAGATGCCCAGAGTGACAAGCGACAGCAGCAGATTGACGATCCAGATGCGGAAATATTCGGAGCCGCGTCCGCTGAAGCTGAAGCGCTCTTCAGGCGCCGCTCTGTGTGCGAAGCCGCCGGGCGGTGGTGGTGTGGCGGCGGAAAATTCAGGGCTTGCTGGGGGCTGGCCGGGTTGATTGAGCTGCTCGTTCATTGTTATTCCCCATGCGTTTGTGTGACGGACACTCGCTTTCGAGTGCGCGAAAGAATCTCTTGCGCTGGGGAAAATGTCAAGCCCGGGCGCTTGGAGCAAGCGCCCGTTGCCCTACATGGCAAGGGGGGCATGATTTGAATGACGGGTGCGAGTGCCGGACGTCCTCGCTTTTTTTTCTGCGTGTAATCGCCGCGGGCTGGCGAGGTCTGCGCGGATTTCTATCGTGGGATACCGTGTGCCGCCTTGTCACCTGCGCCTGATTCACCGGGGAGCGCAGCGCCGCGGGGAGTGCCGCGCGACAACTTTCTGACCAGCACACGTCCCATGTGGATGCCGAATTTCTCCACGGTATGGAACAGCCCCCAGGAGAGCAGATAGACCGGCGGCAGGATCAGCGCCAGCGCCAGCAGAAAGCGCAGGGCGGCGGGCATTGCAATGTATTGGGCGTTCCTCGCCAGCGCGCCGGCAACCGGCAGCACAATCAGCAGATGCAGCAGATAGGCGCAATACGAGGTGTCGCCGAGGAAGCGTGCGACGCGTCCGGACAGCCAGGCGCGCAGAAACGCCGTCGGTTTTTGCAGCAGCATGCTGCCGGGCAGCGTGCCGTTGTTCATCAGATAGAACATGGCGGCGACGATCAGCAGGCGGCCGACGGTCATGGCGCGCGGCTCCCACACGTGGAAGGTGCGATCGGCGAGCGCCCACACCAGCATGATGCCGAGCCCGGCCAGCATCGAGAGCGTCATCGACTTTTGCTTGCGGGCGACGGCGATCCAGATGCCGGCCATGAAGACGTACAGTTTCATGGCGATGAAGGCCGGCATTTCAAAGCGCTGGAAATATTCGGGAAAGCAAAGCCGCGCCACGACGCAGACCGCCAGTACCGCCAGCGTCGTCAGGAGCGGACCGAGGCGCGCGAGGGCCAGCATGATGAAGGGGAATACCAGGTAGAACTGCATCTCCAGCCCGATGGACCAGTCCGGCAGCGGCGTGCGGAAAGCGTAGTCGGGCATGAGGCCGAACAGGAAACTGAGGTGGGTCAGATAGTTGGCGGCGCTGCCGTCGAGATAGCGTTGCAGCGGCGATGCTGTCGAGGGCCACAAGGCTGCGATGGTCATGCGGTCCTGCGCCAGCAGGGCGCCTACCGAAAATGCGACGATCAGCAATACATAGTAGAGCGGTGCGATACGAAAGAAGCGCCGCAGCCAGAACAGAAAGAAGGTGCGGGGCGATTCCCAGGGTTCGCTGCGTTGTCGCAGAAAATAGTTATGCGCCATCAGGAAGCCCGACAGCAGCATGAACAGATCAACCGCCACACCGCCCCATGACAGCACCGGGATATTACGCAGGCCGGTCAGGATCTGCACATGCGAGGCCAGCACCCAGAGCGCCGCAATGCCGCGCAGACCGTCCAGCCATGGAAGGTGATCCTGCGTACCGGCAGGCGTATAGGTTTGCTTCGACATGGGAGGCCTTTGCGGTCTGACGGATCAAAAAATAAGGGCAGGTGCTGCGCAAAGTTGTCGCTTTGCTCAGCACCTGCCCCCAGGATTTACACTTCTTGATCGGAGTGACTGTAAAGACTGCTCTTAGGTTCCTTGGCGCTGCCTGGACTTAGTGCGGGCCGCCGCCTCCACCACCTCCGCCTCCGCCACCCCAGCCGCCGCCGCCATGTCCCCCGCCGCCCGGCCCGCCACCGCCGGGGCCGCAGAACCAGGGGGCGCAGACGCAGCCGCCCAGAGAAAGCAGCAGAATGCCTGCCATGACCAATACGCTGAGGCGCTTCATTTCAACTCCTTGTGAACATAGATGTAAATAAGGCCGTATCGAACCCCTGGAGTTTGCTAAGCAGCGTCAGCGCTTTGAAACAAAGTATTGCCTGTGTTGCAAGAGGGTGGGGCTTCAGTTACGAGCGGCCGGTTTCGGCATCCGCAGTGGTCGAGTGGCGGCTCGCTGCGGCACGCTACTCATTCAAAACCCTTGATGCCCTTGTCGTTGAAGCGCGGCAGTTCCCAGTGAAAGCGTATCGCCAGCAGGCGGATCAGAAAGCCCGGCACCAGGGCGCTGAGCGTGGCGACGCTGGTGTCGACCTGCAAGTGCAGCAGGCCGACATACACGGCTCCGGTCAGGAGCGAGACGCTGGCATAGATTTCACGCTGCAGCACCAGCGGAATTTCATTGCACAGCACGTCGCGCAGCAGGCCGCCGAAAACGCCGGTGACCATGCCGAAGATCACCACAATCGCCGGGTGAAAGCTGTCGAAGCCGCGGGCGATGTCGCAGCCGATGATGGTGAAGGCCACCAGCCCCAGCGCATCGACTACCAGAAACGCCGATTTGAAATGATGCAGCTTGCGCGCCGCGAGTGCGGTGACGATGGCGGCGCAGATGGTGAAGGCAAGGTATTCCGGATGCGCGACCCAGCCCAGCGGATAGTGGCCGATCAGCACGTCGCGCACGGTGCCGCCGCCGAGTGCGGCAACGGTGGCGATCAGGCTGATGCCGAACAGATCCATCTCGCGGCGTATGCCCATGATGGCGCCGGACATGGCTTCCGCCGTGATCGCCAGCAAATAGATGTAATGCAGCAGCATGGTGGTGTTCTCCCTTCTTCGTCCTGTTTTCCCTTGGCCCGTGATGATCGTATGCCAGGCGCTTGCTGCGCCGCAGATGTTCCGCCATGCATGTCTTGCTGCAGGCGCCGCTGCGGTGGGCGGATGGGTAAAGTAACATACGGGTTTCAGGGGGCGTGGCCTGGTCGCTGGCGTGAGGAATCAAATCGCCGCACGGCGGTCAGTAAGGCGAAGCAGGGCATTCAATCATCGGACCGAATAAAACATGAACAAAATGGCAAGCAAGCGGCGTGCATCAGGGGTTTTCATTTCAGTGAACGGATTCAAGCGCTCGGCCGCGCTGGCGCTATTGCCGCTGCTGGGTTTGCTGAGCGCCTGCGGCAGCAGTATTTCCCTGGATAAACCCTGGGGCATCGATCGCTCGCCGCCGCCGTCTGCAGCAACGGCGGGCGCGCAGCAGGCCGCCCGGCAAGAATCCGGCGCGCAGGTGTATGCCGTGCCGAATCCGGATCAGGCCGGGCTGGCGCCCGCCACTGAGCCGGGCGCGCCGATCCGGAACGGCGCTACGCCGCCGGCGCCGGAAGTTGCCGCCTCCGATGTCGTACCCTCCGTGATCGCACCCTCCGCGCAGATGCCCATGACGCCGCCACCGGCCGCCGATGATGAACCGGTGACGCCGACTGCAATTCCGGTGTTCAGCCAGTTGCTGTTCTTTCAGTCGCCCTCCACGTTTCATATCGGCCGCGAAAGCCAGGGGGGAGACAGTTTCGGCCGCGAGTTGCTGCCGGCCGGCGAAACCTCCGACAACTGGACCCGCAAGCTGACCGTGTCGGCGCTGCGCAATCTGGCGCTCAATCCGGCCACTACGCCCGAGAATCTGGCGCAGAGCCTGATCGGCCAGTTCAACCGCAGTTGCCCCAATGCCTTTGCGCAGATGCCGCTCAATGAGGTGGTCGGCAACGCCGATGGTCGTTACGCCGTGGTCGGCAGTTGCGGCACGCGTGCCATGATGGGCGGGCAAGGACAGGTCAGCGAGACCGCCATGATCGCGGTGCTCAAGGGCAAACGCGATTACTACGTGGTGCAGTGGGCCGAGCACGGCCAGCCCATGATGCCGCCGATCAACATCCCGACCGGCAAGTGGGAAGACATCTACCGCAAGTTCGGCCAGATCCGTCTCTGCGATCCGGTGCCGGGCGAAGGCGCGCCGTATCGCAGCTGTACCGACAGCAAGTGATTTGACGCCACCCTTTGCCGGGTGGCTCTTCTCTTGCCGCGCTGAACTTGTTCTTGCCGCCGTCCGGCGCATCTGCAAGAATCCGCATCTCGAATTTTCTACCTCTTGCAAGGCGCTCAAGACCATGAACACCGGCCTAGCCAAATCCATTTCAACCGGCCTGATCGGGCTGACGGCCCTCATGCTTGCGGCCTGCGCTACGTCCCGGCCTGCGGCATCGCCCCCGGCTTCGGCTCCTCCGGTAGTTGCAGCAGATACCCCGGTTGCGCCGCTTGCACCGGCCGCCCCCATGCCGCCGACTGCCCCCTCAAGCGCAGCGGCGGCGACTGCCGTCACGCCCATCTTCAGCCAGTTGCTGGCGGTCGGCATGCCGGCCGGTTTCGTGCTGATCAATGAAAACGCCAGCGAGCGACGCTATCTGCGCGAAGCGGTGCTGCGCGGCGAGAACGAAGAGACGTGGACGCAGATGTTGTCGGTCACCGGCACCCGCGATCTGGCGCAGAAGCCGGACGCCACGCCCGAGCGTTTCGCCGAAACGATTTCAGAGAACTTTCAGCGCGCCTGTCCCGAGTCCTTCAATCAGAAAACTCTGGCGGCAGACGACAGCAATGGCTATCAGCGTTACATCGCGGTGATGAGCTGCGGCACCGCCGGCGCGGCAGCCACGCCGATCAGCGAGACGGCGCTGATCATGGTGGTCAAGGGCCGCCGCGATTACTACACCGTGCAATGGGCCGAGCGCGGCGCAGCTTCGAAGGACGCGCTGAGCATCGATACCCGCAAATGGGTGCAGCGTTATCGGTTGTTGATGCCGGTGAGGGTGTGCGATCGCGTGGCCGATGAGGCGCCGCCTTATCCGAGCTGCCTCAAGCAATAGCCGGCCCGTATCAACGGTCTGCTGCTTCGCGTCGAGCCGGGGCGGCGGACCAGGTGGATTCAGTCCCATCGTTTTCGCCCATAAAAAATCCCTGCCGTTTAGTGCAGGGATTTTTTTTCGGCCAGGGAAAACAGCGCCGCAGATCTGAGACCTGCTTCAGGCCTTGGTATCGATGATGCTGCCGATGGACTTGATGCCGGCGGAAATGTCGTGGCCGACGGTGGAGACCGCCGACGACACAGTGTTCACGGTAGCGTCGACCGCGCTGCCGATCTCATCGCCGACTTCCTTGACGACGTTCTTGATCGGTTGCACCACGGCGTTGTACAGCGCGCTGCCGGAGGAGATGGATGAAATGCTCATGAGATGTTCCCTTCATGCTGACTGTTGTGAAATCCGGAGGCGGAAATCTGCGTCCGGTTTACATGGTCGAGACACTGTTTAACGTGGGTTTTCGGTATCGATCAATGTGTAAACGATGATAGCAAGCGCAGTGTAGGGAAAGCACATGGCAGGCGCCGCGAACGCGTAAAGATGTGCAAGCTTTTGTAAAGCGCTCCGCGACTGCAGATCAACGCCATCTCTCAATACCAAGAGCCTTGGCAGCTTGAACATGCTCAGGCGGAGACGGCATCACGAGACTTGTAACGCCTGCGCCGAAGGTCTTGCCGCGCGCGCGCCGTGCTGAGGTGCAGATGCCGATGCGGCCGCCACCGGCGCCAGTTTGAAGATCGATACCGCCTGACTCAGACGCAGCGCCTGATCGCGCAGGTTCTCTGCTGCCGCAGCCGCTTGTTCCACCAGCGCCGCATTCTGCTGCGTGGTTTCATCGATGGCATTGATCGCCTGATTCAACTGATCGATACCGCCGCTCTGTTCCTGGCTGGCCACGGTGATGGCGTTCATGGTGCCGGTCACACCCTGGATCGACTGCTGGATTTCACTCATGGTCTGCGCCGCTTCGCTGACCAGCTGATTGCCGCTGCCGACCTTCTTGACCGAGTCATCGATCAGTTCCTTGATGTCTTTGGCGGCGGCAGCGGAGCGTTGCGCCAGCGTGCGCACTTCCGACGCCACCACCGCAAAACCGCGTCCCTGCTCGCCGGCGCGCGCCGCTTCCACCGCAGCGTTGAGCGCCAGGATATTGGTCTGGAAGGCGATGCCGTCGATCAGGCTGATGATGTCCACGATCTTGTGCGAGGCTGAATTGATTTCCTCCATGGTGGCGCCGACTCTCTGCACCGCTTCGCCGCCGCGCCGGGCGACAGTGGCCGCCGATTGCGCCTGCTGGTCTGCATTTGTCGCATGATCGGCATTCTGCTTCACGGTCGCGGCAAACTCTTCGACGCTGGCGGCGGTCTCTTCCAGATTCGAGGCCTGCGATTCGGTGCGGGTCGACAGATCCATATTGCCGTTGGCGATTTCCTGCGTCGATACCGACATCGAATTCACGTTGTCGCGCACATCGCCGATGATGGAACGCAGATTCACATTCAACTGCTGCAGCGCCTGCAGCAAAATGCCCATGTCGCCGCGCCGGTTGACCTTGACGCTTAGCCCGAGATCGCCGCCGGCCAGCCCGTGCACTACTTCAATCGCATGTCGCAGCGGCGCCACCAGACTGCGATGCAAAAGCGCCCAGCCGCCCAGCAGCAGCAAGGCGCCGATGCCTGTCGCGCCCAGCACCGGCAAGGCATCGCCGCCGCTGCTGCTGATATGCGTGGCGGCACTGGCGCCGCCGATCGCGCAGAGAATAGTCAGCAGGCCCATGATCAGCGCCAGACGCGCGGCGATCGACAGGTCCTGCAACTGATTCAGTTTGCCGGCCATGCCCGAGGGTGCAGCAGCGCCGCGATGAATTCTGATGCCGCCGGCCTGCTCTGCCTTGAAGCGCTTGTACAGCGCATCGGCGCCGTTCACCTGCTCGCGGCTGGGACGGGTGCGCACTGACATGTAGCCGACCGCCTTGCCGTTCTCGCGCACCGGGGTGACATTGGCCGAGACCCAGTAGAAATTTCCATTCTTGCAGCGGTTCTTGACCAGCCCGGTCCATGGCAGATCGCTACGCAGAGTGGACCACATGTCGGCGAAGGCTTCCACCGGCATGTCGGGATGGCGCACGATATTTTGCGGGGCGCCGATCAGCTCTTCTTCGCTGAAGCCGCTGACCTCGATGAAGTAAGGATTGACGTAGTTAATGTTGCCTTGCAGATCGGTCTTGGAGACGATGGACTTGCCATCCTGCAATGCATATTCGGTGCTGCTCACCGGCAGATTAGTTCGCATGTCTGTTTCCCCTTTTGCTGTTTTGATTGAATGCCGCTCGGCTGTCGCGGCATGCATAAAAAATGCAGCGAAGCGGGCGATCGTACATAAAACAATGATTCGGAAAACTGCTGGCACTGGCCTGCCGGGTCTCCCCCGAGACGGGCAACTTCTTATTGATCTGTTGGCGCGAACCGTACGAACGATGATGCGAATGACTGCCTTGCTAACGAAGCCTCATTGTCGAAAAGATGAGTAGGGTTTGCAAGGCGCAATTACCCAAAGAATGATCCAGCGCAGGCAATCACATTCAAATCATGCCTGTATTCAAAGTCAGGTTGCAACGATGCAGTCACTGCTGTAAGGCCGTCAATTTGTATCTGTGTATTGCGAGGTGGCAATGTTTTTTGGAGAGAGGCGGGTAGGTTGCGAGCGTGTCAGCCTATTGTTTTTGTGCGACCTGAAACAGCAGGCCCTGCGGAACGATTTCTACCGACAGCAGGCGCTCGCCGACGACCTCGGTCATGCGCTGGCCGGGATTGTTGAGCGCCACGCCGGTCAGGCGATTGATGATGCTCAGCAGTTTGCCGCGCTCATCCGCGCTGGTGACAAAGCTGCGTGCGCTGGTTTCGGCGCACAGCAGAAATTCTTCATGTGCGGCCTGTGAACGATCGGTCAGCAATACGCCCACCGCCTTCAGCTCACCGGCCTTGTCGACGCTGGCGAGGATCGATGTCTGCGCCGGTCCGACCGTGGTCTCCAGCCACTTTTCCTGTTTGCCGACGTGCAGGCGGCTGGCATCCAGCCGGTAGAGCCTGGCGGTGTGCGCCGGGTCGTCGTCCTTGCGATCGGTCAGCACCTCGACCATGGTGCGATTGAAGCCGGTGGCAAAAGTATCCAGCGGCATGCCCAGCGAGCGCACCGGCACCGCGTGCTCGGCAATCTTTTCTTCTGCGGTCTTTTCGCAGCCGCTCAGCAGGCTCAAGCCAGGCGCCAGGACGAGCATCATCAGCGCCGGCATGGCGAGGCGTTTCAGGGAGCGATTTACAGCGGCGATGTGTCTCATGCAGTCCTTCAGATAAGGCAGCGGCATGCTGCGTTCGTGTTTTCAGCTTGTTTGCAAGCGAACCGGATTGTCGCCGATTGCGCTGTCTTGTGCCTTGCTTCAGGTCAATCATCCGGCGATTGCATGAAGGGCTGGCGGGGGGGCGATCGTCAGCCCAGCTTTTACACCGAGCAGGGAGTGATAAAGTGAGGTATCAGGCCAATCCCGCCTCAGACCTATTTCGGATCGATATTCCATGACGCAAACCTCCGCCGCTTCTTCTGCCTCTGCTTCCTCTGCTTCCTCTGCTTCATCTCCTGCCGCCGTTTCCGATCTGACCGAGTTGCGCGATCTGATCCGCGCATTCTCCAGCGAACGCGACTGGCTGAAATTTCATACGCCCAAGAATCTGGCGATGGCCTTGTCGGTAGAGGCCAGCGAATTGCTGGAGCATTTCCAGTGGCTGCGCACCGGCGAGGAGGCCGAGCTGGACGACAAGGCGCGTGAGGGCGTGCGGCATGAAGTGGCCGACGTGCTGGTCTATCTGATCCAGTTTGCCGATCATTGCGGCATCGATCTAAAGACTGCGGTGCTGGAAAAGATGGAGCTCAATCGCAAGAAATATCCGCTCGATCAGGCGCGTGGGAATGCCAGGAAATACACCGAATACTGAGGCCTGAGGCCCTGAACTCGCTCTGAACCGGCGCTGAAGCAAGGCAGCGCCGAGTCAGCTGCGCGCCGGTTGCGCCAGCTCATCCCACAATCTGGTCAGCGCCGGCCGCTTGTTGAGCAGCGAGCGGAACAGGCGGATTTCCAGGTCCAGCGACCATTCCTGCGTGCCGGCGCGCAGCAGCTTGCCGTCTTCCAGTTCGCGCGCGACGATGCGCTCCGGCATCCAGGCCAGGCCCAGTCCGTTTTGCGTCATGCGTTTGAGCAGTTCGGCCATGTCCGACTCGTAGTCCGATTTCAGATAAGCGGTGCGCGGCGCGTTCGCCAGAATCAGCTCGACCACGCGTCCAAAAAACGAGGCATTCGGATATGACAGCGCGGCCACCGGCTTGTCCTTGCCGCCCGGCAGTTGAAACGCCGGCGCACCTGTGGCGCCGGGGGCGGTGACCGGCAGCACGCGTTCGGCGCCGACCACCAGAAATTCGTATTGCTCGGGATCGAGCAGGATGGGCAATTGCGGATGGTGGTAGCACAGCAGCAGATCGCATTCCCCGGCCGTCAGCGAGAGCACCGAGTCGTGCACATTGGTGGCGGTGATGCGTGCGCTGATTTCGCCGGCCGACTGGCGCTTGACGCGGCTCAGCCATTCCGGGAAAAAACTCAGCGCCAGCGAATGGCCGGCCGCCACGCGCAACATGTTCTTGGCGGTATGCACGCTGTTGAGCTGATCGCGTGCGTCATGCAGCATGCGGATCGCTTCGGCGGCGGTGTCGTTGAACAGCTTGCCGGCCGGCGTCAGGCTCAGGGGATAGGTGCTGCGATCAACCAGTTCGACGCCGATCCAGGCTTCCAGCGCACGGATGCGGCGGCTGAAGGCCGGCTGCGTCACATTGCGATGCTCGGCCGAGCGCGAGAAATTGCGCGTTACCGCCAGGCTCAGAAAATCCTCTATCCACTTGATGTCCATGTGTCCCCTGTCGATGTGATGCGCGTTGCCGATGTGCGGGCGGGATGGCGGGTGCGTGTGTTATCGCTTTGTCATGCAGTGCAGTAACAGCTTGTCCTGAAAACAGCATTTTTGCCACCCCGTGCAAACTATCGTATCACCGCCAGCCCGCACCGGAACTGGGTTATGTCCTTATTGCATAGCCTCAGAGCAAACTTGCATAGTCTTGCTCCGCGCTTTTTGTATGCTCTGTGCAATGCAACAAAATCGGGGTGGGAAGGCTATGTCAGGCATCAGCGGTTCAGGCTATCAGCACAGTCCGCGCTACAACGCGGTGGGCATCATCGGCGGCCTCGGTTCGGTCGCCAGCGCCGATGTGTTTTTCAAGATGACGCGGTTTGCGGCAGCCATGCCGCCCGCGCGCCGGGTGGAAATCCTGTTCGATCAGAAACCGTTCAAGGAGGCCGACATCGCCGGCGCCGAGAATGCCTACACCAATGCCCGCAAGCTCTACGTATTCGACATGGTGCGTCAGTTCGAAGAGCGCTGTGCGGCGGCGGTGGCCTTGCCCTGTTTCATCAGTCACACCTTTCTGGACGAGCTGCAGGTGGAAGTCGGCCTGCCCATCGTCGACATGCTGGCCGCGATCCGGCGCCATCTGGAAACCCGTCTGCCCAAGCTGCAACGCGTCGGCGTGCTGACCTCCAGCTATGTGCGCAAGAAGCAGCTGTTTCAGAAGTACTTCCCCGCTGATCAATACGAATTGCTGTTTCCCTCCGATGCCGTGCAGCACGCCTGTGTGATGCGCGCGGTATACGGCGCGCAGGGCATCAAGCACGGTTGCATGAGCGGTAATACCATCGATCTCCTGTACGAGGCTTGCCAGGACTTGCTGCGCCAGGGCGCGCAAGTGATTTTGCCGGGCATGACCGAGGTGGCGATGGTGGCCGATGCGCTGATCGCACGCGGTATCCCGCTGATCGACACCAATCAGGTCTATGCGGAATCGGTGATCGCTTACGAAGGCGTGGTGGCGCGCCAGTTCAAGATCGGCGTGGTGGGCGGCGTGGGGCCGGCGGCGACTGTGGATTTCATCGGCAAGGTGATCCGCAATACGCCGGCGGAAAAAGATCAGGATCACATCAAACTGGTGGTCGAGCAGAATCCGCAGATTCCCGACCGCACGCAGAATCTGGTGGCCGACGGCCCCGATCCCACCGTCGCCATTTATGCCGCCTGCAAGCGTCTGGAAAACGATAACGCCGACATCATCGCGATTCCCTGCAATACCGCGCATGCCTTCGTCGAGCGCATACAGGCGCATCTGTCGGTGCCCATCATCAACATGCTGGACGAGACTGTCGGCTACGTGGCGCGCCAGTACGGCCAGCCGTGCCGCATCGGCCTGCTGGCGACCGCCGGCACCATCGCCAGCACGGTCTATCATGAGGCCGCGCAACGGCTAGGCATGCAACTGGTGACGCCGGCCCCTGAGCAGCAGGAGCAGGTGATGCAGATCATCTATGGCGAGCACGGCGTGAAAGCCGGTTTCGTCAATGACGATCTGCGCCTGGCGCTGATCGAACAGATCGGTTTGCTGGCGCAGCAGGGCGCCGACGTGGTGATCCTCGGCTGTACCGAACTGCCCTTGCTGATGCATCAGAACGAAGCCTTTGAAGTGAACGGCAAATGCGTGCCGGTGCTCGACCCGACCGAAATTCTGGCGCGCCGCTGCGTGTCGCTGGCGCAGGCCGCAGGCTGATGGCCCTCGCTGCCCATTTGCCATGGCGCGATGAGCGGCCGCAGCCCAGGCCTGGCGAATGCATGCCTGCCGGCGATCCGCTGCTGTTGCGTTTTGCCGTCTTGCATCAGCAGACCCGACGCTCCCAGCAGGATGAGCGCGAATATCAGCAATTGCTCAATCGCCTGTATTCGCGCTGGCGCTGGCGGACTGCTACCCGCCAGGCGCAGATGAAGCGGCATGGTTCGCAGCCCTCTTCGGATGCCTGATTGCCTCGGCAGCATGCCGCGCATGCAAAAAACGCATCACTTCTTTTTGCTTTCGCCTCTCTCCCCTCATTGCTGCAATCTGACGCATTCCTGACGGCAAGCCAGGCCGCGATCACATACAATCCCAGCATCCGATTTGCAGTCGATGGAGGGTTCGCTCGCTGCAAGCCTATCCTTGCATGACGCGTTCTTCATTCCTCATGAGGCAGATTTGAATAATTGGAACGACGGTTACGTCTTCGACATCGCCTATACCTTTGGTTATTACCCCGGCATGAATCCGGCGCGTCTGCCGCTGGCGTTTGCCTATCAGGGTTTGCAGGCGCCTCAGATCAAGACTGCCTGCGAGCTGGGTTTCGGTCAGGGACTGAGCACCAATCTGCATGCCGCCGGCTCGGATGTGCAGTGGTGGGGCAATGACTTCAATCCGGCGCAAGCCTCATTCGCACAGGAGCTGGCAGCTGCATCCGGCAGCGGCGCGCAGATGGATGCCACCGCGTTTAACGAATTCTGCAGCCGCAGCGATTTACCCGATTTCGATTTCATCGCCCTGCATGGCATCTGGAGCTGGGTCTCGGCAGACAATCGCGACATCATTTTCGACTTCATCCAGCGCAAGCTGAAACCGGGCGGGGTGCTCTACATCAGCTACAACACCCAGCCCGGCTGGGCCGCGCTGATGCCGCTGCGCGATCTGCTGGTGCAGCACACGGCGCAGGCCGCCAACGACGCCGCCGGGATGCCGACCGAACAGCGCATCGACGCTGCGCTGGAATTTGCCGCCGCCCTGTTCGACACCGACCCGGTCTACGCGCAAGCCAATCCGCACATGCGCGACCGTCTGAAGATTTTGCAGCAGCAGGGCCGCAATTATCTGGCGCATGAATATTTCAATCGCGACTGGCATCCGGAGTCCTTTGCGCAGATGCATCAGCGCCTGTCATCGGCCGGGCTGGAATTCGCCTGTCCGGCGCATTTCGCCGATCAGCTCGACATGGCCAATCTGACGCCGGCGCAACGCCAGTTCATACAAGGCGTGGCCGACCCGGTGATGCGCCAGAGCGTGCGCGACTTCATGGTGAATCAGCAGTTTCGCCGCGATTACTGGGTACGCGGTGCGCAGCGCATGGACGGGCCGCAGCGCATGCAGGCTCTGGCCTTGCAGGCGGTGGTCTTGCTTACCGACCCGGCGCAGGTGCCCTTGACGCTGCAAAACGCTGCCTCCGAGATCACGCTGAATCGGCAGGTCTACGAACCCATCATGCAGGCCATGAGCGATCATCGCCCGCATATGCTGGCGCAACTGGCGGACAGCCTGGCGGCCAGCAAGCTGACGCCGGTGCAGATTGTCGACTCGGTGATGATGCTGATCGCCACCGGCCATGTGGCGCCGATGGCCCCGGCTCTGGCACAGCCGCAGACCAGCGCGGAGGACTTGCAAAAGACCTGGGATCGGACGCGTGCGCTGAATCTGCATCTCTTGCAAAAGGCGAGCCGCGATGGCGACGTTGGTCATCTCTGCAGTCCGCTGAGCGGCGGCGGCGTGGCGGCCGATCGCATTCAGCAATTGTTTTTGCTGGCGCGCCATGAAACGGGGGAGGCGGTCGAGTCCTGGCCGCCATTTGTCTGGCAGCACATCTCGGCACAGGGCAAGAAACTGGTGCGCGACGGCCAGCGGCTGGAAAGCGAGCAGGAAAATCTGGAAGAACTGCTGGTGCAGGCGCGGCAGTTTGCACAGGGCCGGCTGCAGATTCTGCTGGCGCTGGAAGTCGTCTAGCGCAGCGCCGGAGGCTGGACGCGTGCGCCGTTTTAGCCGGTCCATGCATAACGTTGCAGGTTTGCATCGCCGCGACTGAGGCTGTAGCATCTCGCTCTGTTTTCGAGCGCCGTGATGTCGAAAATGGAGAATAATGGCGGCTTGCTTGCGCGAATGGCATGGGGTGATGCAGTGCGCAAGCGGGGCGGGCGGCATCGTCTCCGAGAGATGTCGGGGCAGTCTGCAGACAATCTGCGCAAACCTTATTCAGGTAGCGCTTCATTTCAATAACTTTCCTCAAGGAAAGATCGGTTTTCTACATATGCTGCGACTCAAACTGGCTCTTCAAACACGTCTGGCATTGGCGGTGGTGACCGCTGTTCTCATTACTGCGGTGGTAGTGACTGCGGTTTCCCTGTTCGTGATCCGGCGCGACATGCGCGACGAGCTGGGCGAACAGCAGTTCACGGCGCTCAAACTGACGGCGGCCGCGCTCGACGCCGGCTTCGCTGATCGCCGCATTGCCTTGCGTTCGCTGGCGCAGGGCATGCCGCCGGGCGCACGCGGCAACGCGCTGCTGATGCAGGCGTACATCGAGCAGCATCAGTCGCTGACCTCACTGTTCTTCAATTTCTCGGTGGTCGAGCCGAACGGCAATGTGGTCGCCAACTTCATCGATCCGACTCAGATCAATCGCTTCAGCATGGCCAATCGCGATTATCTGCTGGAGACGGTCAAGACCAGGAAGGGCGTTATTTCGACGCCGCTGGAAAGCAAGATGTCGGGCCGCGCGATTGTGCTGATGACCGAGCCGGTGCTGAATCAGAAGGGTGACGTCGAGCTGGTGTTCATGGCCAGTATCGATCTGCGCCAGAACAATTTCCTCGGTCAGTTCACCGACGTGAAGTTGGGCAAGAGCGGCTTCATGTACATCCTGACGCCCGCCGGCATGCTGGTGGAGCATCCGGAGAAGGAGCGCATCCTCAAGCACATGGATGAGGCCGGCGGTCAGAATCTGGTCAACAACAAGGCATTGGAAGGTTTTGAAGGTAGCGTGGAAGGCAATAATCGCGCCGGCGAGCGCGCGCTGTTCGCCTTCAAGCGCATGGACAGCACCGGCTGGATCATCGGTTCGCACTATCTGACCAAGGATGCCTACGCGCCGATTCATGAAATGCAGAATCGCGCCTTGCTGGCGGCGGCGGTGCTGACGCTGCTGTCGGGCTGGCTGGCCTGGTGGTTCACGACGCGCATGCTGCGCCCTCTGCATCAGTTGCACGCGCATATCCAGAAGATTCGTGAAGACAAGAGCTTCGCGCAGATGGAAGGTAATGTGCGGCCGGACGAACTGGGCGATCTCAGCCTAGCCTTCAATGGCCTGATGAACGAGCGCAAGAAGGCTGAGATGGAGCTGGACGAGGCACGCGTCAATCTGGAAGAAATGAACAAGACGCTGGCGCGCCTGGCATTGGAAGATGCGCTCACCGGCCTGGCCAATCGTCGCCAGTTCGAACTGGGCCTGACCGAGGAATTCAACCGTGCCGCCCGCACCGGCGTATCGATGGCGATGTTGATGATCGACGTTGACTTCTTCAAGCAATACAACGATCTGTACGGCCACATGGCCGGCGATCAGGTGCTGCGCCGTCTGGGCAGCGCGATTCGCGACACCAATACGCGGCCGGAAGATCTGGCGGCGCGCTACGGCGGCGAAGAAATCGCGGTGCTGTTGCCGGGCTCGGGACTGCAGGGCGCGATGATCGTGGCCGAGCGGATTCGCACCTCGGTCGAGAAGCTGTCGATCACGCACTCCGCCAGCCCCACCGGCAAGGTCACCATCAGCATCGGCGTCGGCGCCATCGTGCCAAAGCGCGAGCTGCACAAACCGGAAGATCTGCTGCGCGATGCCGATCGCGCGCTGTACGTGGCCAAGGCCGACGGCCGCGATTGCGTACGTACGGTATCCGAGGAAACTGCCGGCTGATTGGATGAAATCCTGCCCCTAGCGTGGGCAGGCAAAGTTTCAGTGCAACGCCCGCCTGGCAGCATGCTCATGCTGCCAGGCGGGCGTTGCCGTTTGTGTGGTCTGCCCCTGCTTTTGTCGGCAATCGACATCAGCCGGAAGCGGAGGCAGTTCAGGATTTATTGCTGAGGGCCCGGCACCAGAAATTTGGATTTGGCGCAGTACATCTTGGCGTCGTTGTCGTTGTAGACAATCATGCTGCCGGCCTGTGAATGGCGGGGCGAATAGGTGGTGGTGTCTTCCAGCGAAAAGCGGATGCCGGTGGCGGCGGTGACGGCGTCGCCCAGTTTGGCCGGCGTGGTTTTGAAGTAGGCGCCGATGAAGTCGGCCTGGCTGCTGCCGTCGTTGACCAGCACGTCGGTGACTTGCACGCCCCAGATCGAACCGCTGGCCTTGAACCAGTAGGCACCGCCTTCGGTCTTGTAAGGCGGCCCGAAGGCCACGGTCAGGTAATCGTAGAAATATTTGCTATTGAGCTGGTTGAGGCACAACAGAGCGTTGCCGACTTCGATGCCGAAGGTGGCTGAGGGCGCGGCTTGAGCAGGACCGGCAGCCAGCACGGCACAGGCCGACAGCACTGCAGCTGCGCTGCGCATGCGCGACGATGAAAAGAAGGAAAGGGCGGTGAGGCGGACGTCGTTCAAACAGGCTCCCTACAGGATGACAGCGGCGGCGCGCAGAATGGCGGCGCCGGATAGCTGCTGATTGTAGGGGGCTTTGCGATTTTTTTCCAATGGACTGCCTGATACTGACTAGGCGACAACAATCAATGGTCGTGGCGAGGGCCATCAATGCGAGGCCGAATGAAGTCAGGGCGCCAAGTCAGCGTCCGTGTTTCAACAGCGTTTCGCCGCGTTGCGAAGCCGGCTTTTGCAACGGCCTTGGCACCAGACTGCTGAGCCCATCGACAAAGGATGCGATGCCGGTGCCTTTGACCAGCACGCAAGGCTTGCCCAGTTTCTTGCAGGTAGTCTTCACCAGGTGATAAGCGTTGTGGCTGATGTTGCCGGAGGCGCAGATCACCACGTCGGCGGCGCTCAGCATCGGCATCAGGCGATGCAGATTGTCTTCGCGTCCGCCGTCGTGATGCACGAAGCGGCCTTCGCGTGTTTCGATCTCGGCGCGATAGTGATTGCGGGCGCCGGTCAGTCCGCCCACACACAGCACGCAGCGGTCACGCAGCGAAAATACGCTGTCGTCGACTTCTGTGTTTGCATTGGCGACGGCGAGCGTGGCGGCCTGATGTCGGCCGGCTTTGAGGGATGCTGGTTTGCTGACTCCGCGATGCATGGTGTGCCTGAAAGAATCTCGAATGATTCAAGCCTAAACCGATTGCATGCGGGAATGAAGGAAGTTATCGGCAGCAGCATATGCGGATTTCGCATGAGTGGCGCGGCTGTGCTTCACTGGCCCAGGCCGGGGGCGAGCCCGCCCGGACGGTTGTGCCGCTGCTCGCTGCGAATCGCACGCACGAAATCGGACAGGCGGCGCCCGTTGCGATCGGGATAGTAGCCGCTGCCGCTCATCTGCTGCACGCGGTCGAGACGGAAGGAACGGAAATCTTCGCGTTCCTCGCACCACGCCGCGAGCATCCAGAGTCCGCCCCAGAACGACAGCGCCAGCGGCCACACCAGCCGCTGCGAGACGCGTTGTTGCGCATCGCTGTAATGCAGCATCAGTTTGTGGCGGCTGTTGATGGCCTGACGCAGGGTTTCCAGTCGTTCGCCCTGTTGCGCCTCCATTTGAATGTTGGGAGCAAACAGCGGCGTGGCTTCAACGAATTCGCGTTTGTCCTTGGGCAGCGCCATCACCACCTTGGCTAGCGCGGACGCGGCCGAGGCGCTCAGTTGCGGGCCGCCCCAGGCTTGCACCATGCGCATGCCGATCACCAGTGCGTCGACTTCGTCGGGATTGAACATCAGCGGCGGCAGATCGTAACCGGGCTTGATGCGATAGCCGACGCCGGCTTCGCCATCCACCGGCACGCCTGACAATGAGAGGTCGCGGATATCGCGATAAATGGTGCGCTCGGAAACCGCCAGCCATTCGGATAATTGTTTCGCGGTAGTGAGCCTGCGCCCGCGCAGGTATTGCGTGATCTGGAACAGACGGTCGGCTCTGCGCATGGGAAATTTGCTGCCTCTGGCGGGCAGCTGAATGGTTGTGAATGGGCGCCATTCTGGCACGCTTGCAGACCGCTTGTCATAGCTATCGATGGTGCTGTGCAGCGAGATAGGGGGGGGAATGCAGAGGCCGATGCGGCGACGATTCTGCAGAGTCGCCGCCGCATCCATGCTGTCAGTCAAATGTCAGCTTGGGTGTCAATTCGTTGCGTGCAGGCCGATGCGGTTGCCCTCGGTATCGAGCACGTGAGCGATGACACCGAGATCGCGCGGCAGCGTGAACTTGTCCAGCACGATCTTGCCGCCGGCTGCGGCAACGCGGTCCAGCACGATTTGCAGGGAAGCGCCGGCATCGAGATAGTTGATGGTGCCGGCCGAAGTCGGCTCCATGTTGTCGCCCTTCATCAGGCAGCCGACGCCTTCGCCCTTGGGATCGCAGAAAATCGCCAGCGTGCCGGAGCCCATGTTTTCTTCTTTCAGTTTCGTCGTGAACAGGGTTTCATAGAAGCGTGTGGCGCGCGCCATGTCGGTGACGGGAATTTCGAACCAGTTGATACGTGTGTGCATGCTGCTCTCCTTGTATGTGCATATGCCGGGCTGGCATGGGAGACATCATGCGACAGGGCTCCTGACACCGTTGTGTCAGGAGCCCTGGAGAAGAGATGAAATCAGGAGGAAAAAGTGCTGCTGCGGCTCGGCGTGCTCAGCGCGCTTAGCGCGCGATAGCGGCGGCGTTGTCTCCGGCAGCGCTGGTGGATCCTGCAGCAGCTTCCTGCCGTTCCAGCTTTTCTGCATAGCGGCGCGCCATGACCGCGCACAGCATCAGCTGCATCTGGTGAAAGATCATGATCGGCAGCAGCACCACGCCGCTGCCCGAGAACAGCACCGAGGCAATCGGAATGCCGGAGGCCAGCGACTTCTTCGAGCCGCAGAACACCAGCACGATTTCATCGGCACGCGGCATGCCCATGGCGCGTGCGCCGAAGGTGGTGATCAGCATTACGGTGCCCAGCAGGCAGGCATTGACGAACACCAGCAAGGCCAGTTGCGCGGGCGGGAACAGATGCCACACGCCTTGCGCCACGGCGGCGCTGAAGGCGGCATACACCGCCAGCAGAATACCGCCGCGGTCGACTACCGCCAGCAGGCCGCGATGGCGTCCCACCCATTCGCCTATCCAGCGGCGCAGCACATTGCCCAGCACGAAGGGCAGCAGCAATTGCAGCAGGATGTTGAGCACTTCGCTGATGCCGCCCGCTTCATGATGGCGATGCAGCAGCAGCGTCACCAGCAGCGGCGTCACCACGATGCCCAGCAGATTGGAGGCGGTGGCGCCGCAGATGGCGGCCGGTACATTGCCGCGCGCAATCGAGGTGAAAGCGATCGAGGATTGCACGGTGGAGGACAAGGTACAGACGAACAGCACGCCCAGCCACAACTGCGGTGTCAGCAGATTCGGGAACAGCGCCTTGAAGCCCAGACCCAGCAGCGGGAACAGCACGAAAGTACAGCACAGCGTCAGGATGTGCAGCCTGGGTTGCTTGAGGCCGGACATCGCAGCTTCGCGCGACAGGCGTGCGCCGTGCAGGAAGAACAGCAGCGAGATCGCCACATTGCTGGCGATATGCATGAAGGATTCGAAGCTGCCGGTGGCTGGAAACAGGCTGGCCAGCAGCACCGTGCCCAGCAGCATTTGGGTAAAGCGATCGGGTAAAAAGCGTTTCATGTGGTTTCCCCTTCTGGTCTGGCGTGATGCGCGCAGTATTGATGATCTTGAACATGGCGCGATGCCATGGATGGCTGAATGATAGAAAAAACCACGATCAACGGGAACCCCTCTGATAGTATTGACTGTCATCGCTTATTCCGATGACAATGGCTGCATGCTCAATCCAGTCTGGCTTCACACTTTCAGCACCGCCGCAGTCTCCACCAGTTTCACCGAGGCGGGGCGCCAGCTCGGGCTGACGCAATCCTCGGTCAGCGACCACATCCGCCGGCTGGAAGAAAGCGTCGGCCGCCGCCTGTTCATTCGCGATACCCATTCGCTGGCGCTGACCGTCGATGGCGAAAGCCTGCTGATCCATGCCCGACTGATTCTGGAGGCGCACGCGCGCGCCGAGGCCCAGTTCAAGGCCGCGCGCCTGCGCGGGCGCGTGCGTTTCGGCACTTCCGACGACCTCGCCATGGGGCCGTTGCCCGACATGCTGGCGGCCTTCCGCAGCCAGCATCCCGAGGTGGAGCTGGAAATCACCATCGGCCTCACCAATGACCTCTATGAGTTGCTGGAGCAGGGCAAGCTGGATTTGCTGGTCGGCAAGCGCCGCAGCGGCGAACAGCGCGGTCAGAGCATGTTCAGCACGCCCATGCAATGGCTGACGCGGCCTGAGACCCAGGTCGACCTCAGTCAGCCGTTGCCGCTGATCCTGCTGCCGGAGCCCAGCATCACCCGCGCTGCTACTTTGCAGACGCTGGTCAAGTCCGGCCATCAATGGCGCATCGTCTGCACCAGCGGCAGCCACGCCGGCTGCATGGCGGCAGCGCGCGGCGGCCTTGGCCTCAGCCCCTTGCCGCAGCATCTGGCCTCGCGCGATCTGATGCAGCCGCTCAACCACGCCAGCCTGCCGAGGCTGCCCGATATCGAATACGTGGCGCTGACCGCCCGGCGACTGAGCCGGCCGGCGGAAACCCTGTTCCAGATCCTGATGTCGGGCAAGCTGAATCGCTGATGCAGGACGGCGTAAGCAGGATGCCGTTGTCGTCGCAGCGGCTTATCATTTGCATCATGCAGTTGAGCTCGAAAGGACAATAACGATGAACAAGGACAGCTTGCCGGTGCTGCCCAGACCGTTTCCGGTCAAGCGCGAACATGTGGGGCGCAGCGTGCGGCTGGCGCCGCTGAGCGCATTGCATGTACCGGACTTGTGGCAGGCCATGCAGGGAGCGGAGCACACCTGGCGGCATCTCAGATATGGCCCGTTCAGCGATATCGACGCCTTGCGCGACAATTTGCTGGAACTGGAAGCCCGAGCCTTGCAACCCTTCTGGGCCGTGATCGACAGCCGTGACGGGCTTGCCAAAGGCTGGCTCTCGCTATGCGACGTCTATCCGAGCGATGCCGCCATAGAAATCGGCAGCATCTGGTTTTCACCGGCGCTGCAGCGCACGCGGGCCTCCACCGAAGCGGTATTTCTGCTGATGCAGCATGTGTTCGACGAACTGCTTTATCAACGTCTGGTGTGGCGCTGTCTGGAAGGCAATGAGCCGTCGCGGCTGGCTGCCGAACGTTATGGATTCAGTTATGAAGGACGCTGGCGCGATGGCTTCGTCATCAAAGGCGTGCAGCGCAATGTGCTGTGGCATTCCATGCTGGCGCCGGAGTGGCCGCGTCACGCGACTGCGCTGCGGCGATGGCTGGCCGACAGCAACTTCGATGAACAAGGGAGGGCGCTGGAGCGCTTGCAGACCATTCGGAAATCAACAGAACCTCAAGATGGACATTCGTGAATTCAAAAAATCAGACTACGACGCGGCCTATGCGCTATGGACGGCCACTGCCGGCCTGGGCCTGAGCGAGGCCGACTCGCGCGAAAATATCGGCTTGTTCCTCGAACGCAATGCGGGGCTGAGCTTGGTCGCATGCGAAAACCAGACGCTGGCCGCCACCATCCTGTGCGGCCACGACGGCCGGCGCGGCATGATTTACCACCTCGCCGTAGCCCCGGCGCACCAGCGGCAGGGACTCGGCAAACTGCTGGCGACCCGTGCGCTCGACGGACTGTCCGCCGCCGGTATTGGCCGCTGCCACATGCTGGTGTATCAGGATAACGACGACGCGCGCTTGTTCTGGCAAAAGGTGGGCGCATACCGGCGCATGGAACTGGCGTTGATGTCGGTCAGTTTGCCGCTCAGCGTCGCTGAGGCGGCTGAACCTTAATGCTCAGGCCTGGGCGGATGCCTCCGAACGCTGCTTACTGTGCCAGCAATTGCCGCACATGTTGCTCGATGAACGCACGGTCGTCCGGCTGGTTGACCGGATTGCCGGCGCGATGGCCCCAGATCGAGGGAATGGGCGCCAGCGTCGCATGGCGCAGATGCTTCATCTCGGCCGCATTGTCGGCCACCTGAAAATACAGATCGTGATCGCCCGGCATCAACAGCACGCGGGCGCTGATCGCGCTCAGTGCATAGTCCAGTCTGCCGTGATAACGCTCATTGGCACTGATGTCGCCGTTGCTCCAGGTCCAGAATTGCGCCAGCAGATCGGAAGGGTCACGGCGTGAGAAATTGGTTTCCCAGAAGGTCACCAGATAATCTTCCAGCGAAGTCGCACCCAACTGACGCCAGGTTTCTTCGCGGTAGAAGGTCTGTGACAAAGCCCAGCCGGCATACACGCGGCCCATGGCGCGGTAGCCGCGCACCGGCTTGTCGGTAAAGATCCCATCTATCCATGCCGGGTCGGCGGTCAATGCGCTGCCGGCGCCGTCCAGAAATACCTTGTTGTGCGGCGCGCAACGCGCTGCGCCACACACCACCGCAATGCGCTCGATGAAGTCGGGAAACACGGCGGCCCAGTGATAGGCCTGCATGCCGCCCATCGACCAGCCATACACCATGGCGATCTTGCTCACGCCCCATAGTTCTTCAATCATCCTGCGCTGGACTTGTACCGTGTCGTACAGGGTGACATGCGGATAACGGTCACCCTGATCCGGCCAGAGGGTGTTGGAGGGTGAACTGGACAGGCCGTTGCCGAACAGGTTAAGGATCACGATGAAGTACTTCCCGGGATCCAGCGCAGCGCCTGGCTGCACCATGAATTCAATGTCCGAATGCCGCGCCGAATACGAGGTCGGATACAGAATCATGTTGTCGCGCGCAGCATTCAGCGTGCCGAAGGTCTTGTAGCTGATCTTCATCTTGCGGAAGGTGCGCCCCGATTGCAGCGGGACGTTGCCGGCTTCATAAATCTGATGATCCTGCTCAGCGGGCTGCGGGTGTTGATATGGGCTCATGTATTTTTCTCTTGCCGGGGTTTGATTTATGCCGAAGTCACCGCTGCCGTCGCTGTAGCCGGTTCAGCGTGGCGCAGCGGCGGCGCCATCGTATGCCAGTGGCTGGCGCTCTGAAATGCGGCGCCAATCCGATACAGCAGACTCTCGCCGAACGGCCGCGCCAGTAATTGCATGCCGCAGGGCATGCCGTTGTAGGTAAAGCCGGCCGGCAGCGCCAAGGCCGGCAAGCCCAGCATGTTGGCGGGGCGCACCAGGCGCGTCATTTCTTCCAGGATGTTGGCCATCGCAGCACCGCCCGTCACATCGACCTGTGACAGCCGTGGTGCCGGGAAGGACAGCATGGGGGCCAGCAAGGCATCGCAGCGCGAAAAAACGCTGGCGCAAAACTCGCGCAGCGCGATGCCGCGGTAACGTTGCGCGTTCAGGTAATCGCGTTCGTTGATGGCCAGCGCCGATTGCAGCCGGCCGCGCGTCTGCGCGCTGTATTCGTGGTGGCGCTCGCGCATCTGCTCGCCATGCAGGCTGACGACGTCGCCCCAGGTGAGCAGCACGCCGGCGGCATTGATCGCATCCAGATCGGGCATGGCCACCGGCACGACCTGGGCGCCGAGGCTGGCCAGTTGACGCGCCATTTCATTCCAGCGCTGTGCTACTTCGGCATTGAGCTGGCGGTCAAAGTAGCCGACCGGCAGGCCGATGCGCAGGCCCGTCAGATCGCCGCTGGTTCCCTGTTCGGCTGCCCTGATGTAGGCATGCGTGTGGGCAGGCAGCAGATCGTCCATGCCAGCCATGACCGCCAGCATCAGCGCATTGTCTTGCACTGTGCGAGTCAGCGGGCCGATGGCGTCCAGTGAAGCGGAGAGCGGCATACAGCCGTTCACGGGAATCAGGCCGTGGGTGGTTTTCATGCCGGTGACGCCGCACAGATGGGCCGGCATGCGCACCGAGCCGGCGGTGTCCGAACCGAGCGCGCCGAACACGGTGCGGGTAACGGTGGCGATGCCGGGGCCGGATGAAGAGCCGCCTGGAATGTAGTCCGGGTTCCAGGGATTGAGGGCATCACCCAGCGTGGCATTCTGGCCGCTCGGACCATAGGCGAACTCCGTCATGTGCAGCGTGCCGATCTGGATCGCGCCGGCGCGGTCGAGCCGTTCCAGCACGGTCGCCGTGACCGGAGCCACCCAGTTTTTGCGCAGGCCCGAGCCGCAGGTCGATACTTCGCCCTGGCGATAAAACATGTCTTTGTGTGCCAATGGCACGCCATGCAAGGGACCGCGCAATTCGGCGCCGCTGCTCAGGGCATCGCAGCGTTGAGCGGCGGCCATGGCCTGCTCCTCATCGATACGGATGAAGGCCTTGAAACGAGCTTGCAGCGCATGGGCGCGATCCAGTGCCGCACGCGTGAGTTCGACCGAGGAAATGCTTTTGTCGCGGATGGCTTGCGCGGCTTGCACCAGCGTCATGTCCAGACAATCGGCGGGCAGACTGGTATTGGTTGCTGTGTTCATACGCCTTCCCGCAAGTCTTCCTGCACATTTTCCTGTGGCTGATAGCGGCAGGCCTGCAGGCTTGCTTCGAAGCCGGGGCCATCGTCGAAACCGAGTGTGGCGGAACGATAGAATGCGGAGACGCGCAGGTTGCCGGCTTCTGCCACCTGTTGCGCCTTGTCGGCGCTCATCGGCCAGCCATACAACCGGGCCTTGCGTTCGATGTCGGCGCCGCAGAGCGCGTTGCCGTTGGTGTTTTCAAGTTCGATATGCACCGCAGTGTCGCGATCTGAATCTGTTGGCATGGCGATCCTTTCATGAAGCAGGGTAAAGAGAGCGGCAATGGCAAGTATGCGATGCTGGTCTCAGTGATTGACGCGGTGCGCCGCTGTCTGAGCGTTCGCATTGGCATCAACATCAGTATCAAGAGTAGCCGAACCGGCGTCTTTCCGTTGGCGCGCATGCAGAATCAGGTCGGCAGCCTTCTCCGCAATCATCATGGTGGCGGCGCAGGTGTTTGCTGAAGGCTGGGCCGGCATCACCGAAGCATCAACCACCCGCAGGCCGTGCAGGCCATGCACTTTCAACTCATGATCAACTACCGCCATGGGGTCCGAGGCCGGGCCCATCTTGGCCGTGCCGCAGATGTGGCAGGCCGATACGCCATAGCGCGAGGCGAATGCCAGCAAGGCTTCATCGCTGGTGACTTGTGCGCCGGGCAGCGTCTCTTCCACGAAGAAATTGTTCAGCTCAGGCGTGCGCAACAGCGTGCGCGCCTTGCGCATGCCTTCCAGCAGCACCTTGCGGTCATGCGGATGCTCCAGATAATTGGGCTGCACGATGGGATCCTGCAGCGGGTCTGCCGAGCGCGCATGGACGAAGCCGCTGCTCAGCGGCTGATGATCCCAGACTCCGACCGTCATGCCGGGGAAACCATCCAGCAGGCCCAGATAGCCTTCCTTGTAGCTGGCCGGCGAGAACACGCCTTGCAGATTAGCGCGCGGCTGCTGCTCGTTCGAGCGCGTGAACCAATGCACCAGCGACGGACTGACCGACAGCAGACTCGGACGTCCGGCCAGCCAGCGTAGCACCTGTCCGAACAGGCCGAAGCCGCGCGCCATCTCATTGATGGTCTTGCTGTTCCTGACGCGCGCTACCAGCCGCACCGAGAAATGATCTTTCAGATTGGCGCCGACGCCCGGCAATTCATGTTGCAGCGGAATGCCCAATGCTTGCAGCAAGGGCGCCGGGCCGATGCCGGACAATTGCAGCAGCTTGGGGGTATTGATGGCGCCGCCGCAGACGATCACTTCGCGTCGCGCAAACACCTGCTGCGGCTGCGCCAGATCGCGCTGGACCACATAGCGCACGCCGACCGCCTGCTTGCCTTTCAGGATCAGCGCAGTGCTCTGCGAGTCAGTCCGGATCTCCAGATTCCGGCGCGCGCGTATCGGCTTGAGAAAGGCTTGCGCCGTGCTGACCCGCCAGCGGCCTTTGATGGTGCGCTGGAAATACCCCACACCTTCCTGCTGCGCGCCGTTGTAATCCTCATTGCGGCGGATGCCGGCATTTGCCGCACCTTGGATGAAGGCCTCGCAGATGGGATGTATCCATTTCAAGGCCGACACGGCCAGTGGCCCCTGGCGGCCGTGATAGCGCGCGTCGCCGATGCTGCTTTGTTCGCTGCGCTTGAAGTAGGGCAGTACCTCTGCATAGCTCCAGCCGGGATTGCCGGCGGCGGCCCAGCCGTCGTAGTCCGCCGCCTGGCCGCGGTTGTAGATCATGCCGTTGATGGCGGTGGTGCCGCCCAGCGTGCGGCCTTGTGGCAGCGGCACGCGGCGCCCTGCGGTGTACGTGCCGGGCTCGGTGGTGATCGGCCACACAAAGGACTTGTTGGAAATGATCTTGATGAAGCCGGCCGGTATGCGCAGAAAGGGATGCCAATCGCGCGGGCCGGCTTCCAGCAGGCAGACCGACACTGTCGGATCGGCACTAAGCCGGTTGGCCAGAATCGCACCGGCGGCGCCGGCGCCGACGATCACGTAGTCGAAACTATCGCCACTGTCTTGCTGGGCGGCCGTGCCTGCGCCGCCGGAATTGCTGTTGCTTGATTTCATGCTGTGTCCTTGGGGCGCGGCGGGGTACTCGCTGTGCGGGTTCGCCCTGCCGGCCCTTGTTGTTTCAGAGGCTGACGTTGTGTCCGGTCATGGCGGAGTGAGCCGCCGTCTGAACCGCCGTCGGATGCCAGTTCTTGCCGGGGATGGCGGCGATTAATCTCTTGGTGTAGTCGTGCGTGGGCTGATCGAGGATCTGTGCCGGCGGCCCGTATTCGGCAATGCGGCCCTTGTGCATGACGGCGATCTGATGGCAGATCTGCGATGCCACGCGCAGGTCGTGCGTGATGAAAATCATCGCCAGATTCAGGCGCTGTTGCAGTTCCTGCAGCAGGCGCAGCACCTGCGCCTGCACCGAGACGTCGAGCGCCGATACCGACTCATCAGCGACCAGAACTTTCGGTTCCAGCGCCAGTGCGCGGGCGATGCCGATGCGTTGTCGCTGGCCGCCCGAAAATTCATTCGGATAGCGCTCAAAGGCTGATTCATCCAGCTCCACCAGCCGCAGCAATTCTCTGGCGCGGGCGGCGGCGGTGGCGTAATCGACGCCGTTGGCCACCGGGCCGTCGGTGATGATCTGGCCGACCTTGTGACGCGGATTGAGCGAGGCGAACGGGTCCTGAAAAATCATTTGCAGTTGCTGTCGCAGCGGACGTACTTCGGCTTGCGACATCGGCGCGATGTCTTGCCCGTTGAACCAGATCTGGCCGCCGTCGATATCGATCAGTTTGAGCAGACATTTGCCGATGGTTGATTTTCCGGAGCCTGATTCGCCGACGATGCCCAGCGTCTGCCCGCGCTGCACCGCGAAGCTGACGCCGTCGACCGCATGCACCACGCGCTTCTTGATCAGCAGGCCGCGCGCGGTGACATAGGTCTTGCGCAGATCGACCACTTTCAACACTGCCTCAGATGGATCTTCTGCGCCGACGGCTGCGGCGCGGCCGTCCGGCACGGCGGCAATCAATCGCTGCGTGTAAGGATGGGTCGGGCGATTGAGTACCTCGTCGGCTACGCCTTGTTCCACCAGACGGCCTTTTTGCATCACGGCCACGCGGTCGGCAATATCGGCCACCACGCCGAAATCGTGGGTGATGAACATGACACCCATGCCCATCGATTTCTGTATGCGTTTGATCAGCGCCAGAATCTGCGCCTGCGTGGTGACGTCGAGCGCAGTGGTCGGCTCGTCGGCGATCAGCAGCGAAGGTTCCAGGGCCAAGGCCATGGCGATCATCACGCGCTGGCGCTGGCCGCCCGACAGGCGGAACGGATAGGCATTGCGCAGACTGGCCGGATCGGGCAGGCCGACGAAATCGAGCATCTCCAGCACGCGGGCCGCGCGCGCTTTGCCGGGGTAGGCGCCGTGCACCGCCATCACTTCGATGATCTGATCGCCTACGCTCATCAGCGGATTCAGGGCCGACATCGGTTCCTGAAAGATCATGCCGATATTTTTTCCGCGCAGGCCGAGCAGCGCTTCCTCATTCAAGGTCAGCAAGTCCTGGCCCTGAAACAGAATCTGCCCGGCCTGGGGTTTGAGATAGTGCGGCAGCAAGCCCATGATGGCGTTGGCGCTGATCGATTTTCCCGAACCCGATTCGCCGACGATGCAGACGATCTCGCCGGCATGGATGTCGAAGGAAATGTCTTGCACCGCGAAGGCACGGTCGCCGCTGCGCGGCAGCGCGACCGTGAGATTACGCACGCTCAGCAAGCGCTTGGCATCCTGCTTTGTTGCAGTCTGGATGGCATCCATATCAGGTTCCCCGTTTGTGCAGTTGTGGGTTCATGGCGTCGTTCAGGCCTTCGCCGATGAGATTGATCGCCAGTACCGTGAACAGAATCGCCAGACCCGGCATCACGCTCATCCACGGCGCTTCGCGCAGCATGGTGCGCGAAGCGCCGATCATGAAACCCCAGCTCATCAGATTGCGGTCGCCCAGTCCGAGAAAGGACAGCGCGGACTCGGTCAGGATCGCGGTGGCGATCATCAGCGAGGCGGTGATGATGATGGGTGAAATGGCGTTCGGCAGAATCTGCGTGAAGATGATGCGCATCGGTTTCTGGCCGATGACGATGGCGGCCTGTACGAATTCGCGCTGCTTGAGCGACATGAATTCGCCGCGTACCAGGCGTGCTACCGGCGGCCATGAGACCAGCGCAATCGCGCCGACGATGGAATAGATCGATGGCTTGAAGATCGCCACCAGCACGATCGCCATCGCCAGTTGCGGAATGGTCTGGAAGAACTCGGTGAAGCGCATCAGCACGTCGTCGATCCAGCCGCCGTAAAAGCCGGCCAGCGCGCCGATCAGCACGCCGAAGAACACCGCGACCAGCGTCGAGATCAGGCTGATCAGCAGCGACACGCGAGCGCCGTAAGCCAGGCCGGCGCCGATGTCGCGCCCGAGCATGTCGGTGCCGAGCAGGTAATCGGGATCGGCAAAGGGTTTGAGCAGCGGCGTGGCGACCATCGCCCATGGCGATTCTTCGTACAGGAAAGAGGCCGACAGCGCCAGCAGCAAGACCACCAGCAGGATCAGCAGGCCGGCGACGGCGCCCTTGTTTGAGATGAAACGGACTATGAAGGAACGCATGTCAGGCTCCGGATTCTATGCGTGGATCGATGAAGCGATAAATCAGGTCGGTGAGCAGATTGAAGGCCACCACCATCACCGAAGTGATCAGGAAAACGCCCAGCAGCAACTGATAGTCGCGCTGGTTGAGCGCATCGAACATCAGGCGGCCGATGCCGGGCCAGCCGAACACGGTCTCCGTCAGCACCGCGCCGCCAGCCATCTGGCCGAGCTGGATGCCGGCGAAGGTCACCACGGGCAGCAGTGCATTGCGCAGCACATGGCGCAGGATCACCTGATTGGCCGGCACGCCCTTGGCGCGTGCAGTCTTGACGAAGTCCATGCCGATCACTTCCAGCATGGAGCCGCGCGTCAGGCGCGCATACATGGCCATGAAGAAGCAGCCCAGCGAGATGCTCGGCAGGACCAGGTGCTGGGCAACGTCGGAGACATGGGCCCAGCCGGTCAGCCCCGCGCCGACTGATTCCATGCCGAAGGCCGGCAACCAGCCCAGCGTGACCGAGAAGAAAATGATCGCCATCAGCGACAGCCAGAACAGCGGCGTCGCATACAGCACCAGAGAACCGGCCATAATCAGGCTGTCGATCCAGGTGCGGCGGTTGGTGTAGCGGCTGCGGGCGGACAGCACGCCGAGCAGTACGCCGAGAATGATGGAAAACACGAAGGCGCAGACCATCAGCAACAGCGTGGCCGGCAGTCGCTCCAGGATGAGGTCCAGTACCGGCAGCTTGTTGCGATAGGAATAGCCGAGATCGAACTGCAGCACGCCTTTGAGGTAGTGCCCGAGCTGCACGATCAGCGGCTGATCAAAACCGAATTGCTCGCGCATCTGGGCGACATAGCTGGGATCGGAAGAGCCGGCTTCACCGGCCATGATCGACGCCGGGTCGCCCGGCGCCAGCCGGATCAGCAGAAAATTGACGGTGACGACACCGAGAATGACGACCAGGGCTTTGCCGAGTCGCGAAATCAGGAAGGATATGAGTTTCAAGATGCACCACCTTTGTGGCCGATGGCCGGCTGGCAATTTCTGCTTCCGACCCTGATCCGTCGTGGCAGAAGATCGCGCAGCCGGCGCGGCTTTACGTTTGCTTCGATTGCGCTTTGATTGCCTGTTGCGAATGACCGCTCGCGCATTACTTCTCTCGCTTTACTTCTCTCGCATTACTTCTCTATGTACACCTTGTCGAACGAAGCATTCAGCCCGATACCGGAAGTGATCAGGTTCTTCACGTTCTTGCGGAAGAAGCTGACGTTTTTGATTTCGAACAGATAGCCGTTGGCGACTTCATCCACCAGGATGTATTGCGCCTGCGAGTAAAGCTTCTGGCGTTCGGCCGGCGTGTTGGCCGAGGAAGCCTTGTTCAGCAACTCATCCACCTTGGGATTGCTGTAGCCCTCGTTGTTGACGAAGGGCGAGCCCTTGACGATGTTGGACGAGAGGAACAGACGCGAGACGCCGATGGCCGGATCGCCGAACTGGTCGGTGAAGTGGAAGGTCAGGTCGAAGTCGAAGTTGGCCACGCGCGATGCCCAGCTGCCGGCATCGGCCGATTCGATTTCTACCTTGAAGCCGATCTGTTCCAGACTTTGCCGGGTGTATTCGCCCAGACGATCCCAGGCCGAACCGTAGGGGTAAGAGAGCAGCTTGATCGGTGTGGCAGCCAAATCGACGCCGGATTCCTTGATCAGTGCGCGCGCCTTCTTCAGATTGAAGTCGTAGACCGGCACATTGCTGTCATAGAACATGGTGCTCGACGAAATGGGGCCGGTCGCAACCTTGCCGATACCGAAGAAGATGTTGTCGACGATGAACTTGCGGTTCAGCGCATGCATCACGGCCTGACGCACCTTGATGTTGTTGAAGGGCGGCTTGCGCTCGTTCATCACCAGCGAAGTCATCGGCGAAAACATTTCTGCGCCTTGATTGGTGTTCTCGACATTCGGCAGCGCTTGCAGACGTTTCACATCGACGTAATCGATGTCGCCGCCGCGCAGTACTTGCACGTCGCCCTTTTCAAATGCCAGCGCGCGTGAAGCCGCATCCGGGATGACCTGGAACACGATGCCGTCCAGGTAAGGCAGGCCCTTCTTCCAGTAGTTGGGGTTGCGCACCAGCGTGATGTTGGAGCCTTTCTTCCATTCCTTGAACATGAAGGGGCCGGTGCCGATCGGATGCTGATTGGCCGGATTGCTCTTGAAGTCGGTGCCTTCATAGATGTGCTTGGGCATGACCGTCATGTTGTCGGCGCCGAACAGCGACAGGAAGGGTGCAAACTTTTCCTTCAGCTTGAACACCACCTTCAGGTCGTTCGGCGCGGTCACCGATTCCAGATACTTGTTGATCACCACGCGCACACGCGGATGGGTTTCGCGCAGGAACTTGTCGACGCTGAAGACTACGTCGGCGGCCGTAAATGGCTTGCCGTCGTGCCAGGTCACGCCGCTTTGCAGATCGAAGGTGTAGGTCAGACCGTCGTCGGAGACCTTCCACGATTTCGCCAGCGAAGGCATGGGCTTGAGATCTTGCGAATAGGTCAGCAGGCTTTCATAGATCTTGCCGCCCACGTATTGGGTCGGCGATTGCTGGTTCAGGCCCAGCACCAGTAACGGCGGTTCCGGCTGCACCACGGCGAACAGGGTGCCGCCCTTGGTCTGCGCCACGGCGGGCAAGGGCGCCAGAACGGCGGCGAGAGTGGCGATGGCGGCGAGCCCGGCCAGATGCTTTCCAATTGGTGATTTCATGTTTTCCCTTAGTGTTGAGTAATGCACTGCCTGCGTCACATTTGCTGCTGATGGGTTTGCTGCTGTTACTGTTTTGCTGAACCTGCGCTTGTTGAACTGCATTTGCTGCCTGTTTTCTTGCTTGCGCTTCTGCGTGTTTCCCTGCTTTTGGGTGTCTCTTTATGTGCTTGCCGCCTGTGCTGACGGACGGCTGCCGTTCAATTCGATTCCACAAAAATCACCACAATGGCCCAGTGGTTGGACCAATTTAATCAAAATGGAACAATGAAAGTTCCATCCTCCCGCTACACCAGATGCGGGTAAAAATCCTCGCCCAGACGATGCTGAGAGCCCATGAAGTGCTCGCGCATGGCAGCGCGGGCGGCCTCCGGATCGCGTCGCAGAATGGCTTCGATCAGGGCGTCGTGTTCGGTCGCCGCCAGATGCCAGACTTCGGGCTTCATCACCAGATGCTGCTCCAGCTTGTAGAAAATCGCGCTGTTGTCATGCAATTCCCACAGGTTGGCCACCGTAATCGCCAGCGCCGCATTGCCGCTGGCGGCGGCCACCGCAACGTGAAAATCGCGATTGGCCTGGCGCTGTTCTTCGCCCTGGCGGATGCCGGCCGCGGCCGAAATGATCGCCGCCAATTGCATCGGCGTGGCGTGCTGAGCCGCCAGCGCGGCGCATTCGGGCTCCACCATCAGATGCACCGCGATCAATTCGAACGGCCCGATATCGCTCAGCAGATCGGTGGTGGCCTGATCTTCTGCCGGCGTCACGGCACGCGTCTTCTTGCTTTCATTGGCGGAAGCCATCACGAACACGCCGCTGCCGACCCGCACTTCAACAAAGCCTTCCAGCTCCAGCGCAATCAGTGCTTCGCGCACCGAAGTGCGGCTGACTTGCAGCGATTCGGCCAGATCGCGCTCCGAGGGCAAGCGGCTGCCGGGCTCGAATTCGCCCGAGCGGATACGGCCGGCGATCTGATCGGCGATCATGCGGTACAAACGGGTGACGCTGACGGGTTCTAGCGATTTCATCTTGATTAAGTATGTCCGGCTATCCAGTGGCTGGACCAGCTGGGTCAGGCCATCAGATGCAATTTATAAAAATAATGTGAGCAGGAAGTGTGCCAGCTTTTTTTCGGCTTGTCTGGGGCCAAAAGCGGCGAAAAATGAAAAAATCCGACCGAAACATGTCGAAAATGCCAGTTTCCAGCGCGCGACTGCTTCAAAACGGGTGCGGTTTGCCTGCATTCGGTGCGCGGCCATTTTTTCAGAAAAAAGCGCCGGCGCCGGAATTCTGTTCAGGCCGCCAGCGGTGCATCGCTGACCAGCGTCGCATCCAGCAAGGCGCGGATGCGGCGATCGACGAAGTAGCCGCCGGCTTCGACATAGCGCAGGTAATGGCGCCCGCACAGCGTGCAGCGCGCCACATTGCAGCGGTTATAGGGAAAGTAGTGGACGGCCACCGGCGCGGTCGGTGATTCGTAGCGGCTGCCGTCCGGATGGTATTCGACGAAGCTGGGTTCGACGTAGGCGTCCTGCAGCAGCGTGCCTATATCTTCCAGCTGGTTTTCCGGCAGCGACAGCGGCAGGCTGCCCCAGCCGGCGAAGACCGAATTGTCACAAATGCAACTGGCGACGATGGCGGCGCTTTGCCGCGCCAGTTGCTTCAGCTGATCGGCGTCGAGGCGGGCTAAATCGGCCATGCGGGAGATTTCCTTCTTTGCGGTTTTATTTCTTGAACGCCCGAATCCATCTGACTTCCTATCAATTCAGGCATGGCGATTTTCCTTGCAGGACGGGATGAGAGTCTCATTTCCGCGTGCTACTCAAATGTGGGGAGACGTCGATCCTCTTCCTTCCCTTCTTGGATCGTTCTCAGAGATTTGGCCACCTCCGCTTCAAACAATGCGCTGTCCACGGCACTGATAGGATCACGGTCAAACAGAATCTGCTGTGCATGGGGATTATTAGGCGCCCACGCAAGATGATTAACAGGAATCGTTCTGTCTGGCGCAGCTTTTATGATGTACTTCTTATCCTGAAAATAATCTTGAAGTTTGCTGTTCAACAAAAACATCTCATGGGAACGCACGACTTTAATAATCGTACTTACCGGTGCGACCGGTACGGTATTGATATAGAAGGCGATGGTATTTTTCTGATAGCAAGTTGCCAGGTGCACGATCGCAGTGTCTACCGTGACCACGAGATCTGACAGTTCGATCAGAGGTATGACGTCCAATATGCTTTGCGAATCAAAAAGAAATACGCCATTCAATGCCTGCAAATGCTGGACACGGTCTTTTTCTCCAATCAACACAATGTGGTAATCACGATTGAGCAATTGGCACACGGCATTAATTTGTTCGTCGGACAAAAAACGTGCAGCCAGACTACCAAAAGGATTAAACACAGCAATCCTTTTTTTGCCGGCATTGTCCAAAGACTGCAAGAAGTTCAAGGCCTTTTTTCTGATGTCATCACTGACAAAAAGCTCATAGTGCAGGTCGTCCGCTTTGACGTGAAGCTGATCCAGTAAAGTGCGCAACTGTACCGTCACATGACTTTCAGGGGAATAATATGGAATAGGAAAATTGAATGTCGCTATATCACTCTTATTAAAGCCAGCGAGAATCGGTGTTTTTATATATGAGCAAAAGACTATATTTTTAATATCGACAAATCGGTTGCATCTGACGTCAACCGCCAGATCAAATTTGTCTTTCCTCACAGCTCTGATCGTGTTGAGCCAAGCACCGAGGCTGCTGTCGTCATACACAAATGTGCCGCTGACATGGGGATTATGTCGAATGATGTCTAAAGAGGGCTTCCTCGAAGATACATAGACCGTATAACCGCACCGCGACAGATTCCTGATTAATGCGGTCGTTGCGATCATATCGCCGATACGATCATTTCTGACAATCAGAATTTTTTTGACTTGTGACAAATCATATTTTTTCCTTCGTGGCCACAAGACAAATTTAATCAGGCCCATCAACGCATAACGCATGCGTAACTTCCATCTTTTCACCAGGAAATTTTGCTCCCAGTTGAATTCGCGCAGCGTTTGTTTGAACGTTTTACCCATTTTTGCCAACTCACAATTTTATGTCTTGCCCGTGTTTGTAGCCGCGACATTGCCTGGCACTAAACCGGTTTTTCAGAATATTTTTAACGCCAGGAGCGTTGCCGCGCGCGCAGCGCGGGTAGGTCGTCGACAGCGCGACTCTCTTCATCGCCGTTGAAACTGATCGCGCCAGGCATCGGCGCTCCCCTTACTGTTCCGTTTGCACAAGAGCGGGGTTTTCTGCAATGACAGCGGCAGGCTGACCCAGCCGACGAAGGCAGGGCTGTTGCAGCTGCAGACGCTGTCGCTGTGTTGCGCTTGCCGGTACCGTCCGGTGCGCTGGCTGGTTGGCATGGGGGCAGGCGGAAGTGCGGTCTTACTTCTTGCGCGCGTATTCGATGTGTCCGCCTATCAATTGTGCCGTACCGCCGCTCATTTCACTCGGCACCTGCCAGACCTGGCTGCCGATACGCATTTCCACGCCTTCGTAGACCGCCTTGGCGATCACGATGCGGGCTTGCTCGGCGGAGATCAGTTCTTCCTTCATCTCGTTGTATTCCTCGAGAATGATCTTCACTTCCTGCGCCAGCGCCTTGCGTTTGTCGTGCGTCTCTTCGAGTACCTGCGGCGTGGCCTTTTGCGGATTCAGCTTGTAGTAGGAAATCTGCTTGATAGTGCGATCCAGTTCAGCCAGCTTACGCTTGTACTCCTGATCCTTGAGTTCCAGTTTCTCTTCCAGATAGGGGTCGAGGCCGACCTGCACCTTGGTCAGATTGCCGTTCGCCGAACCGATGCCGTTGGCCTTGATCAGCTGCGTGGCCTGGATGCGGCCGCCGATGATCTGACCGACGCGCGGATTGCCCTTGCCGACAATGATTTCGTTGCCGGCCAGCAGCTCACACTGACGTGCGTTGCCGATCACCAGAATGCTTTCGGCCGCTTCGATATGCGCGCTTTCAGCGAACTGCACCTGCACCGAGCCCTGGCTCTTGATGCGCGAAGCGATGGAGGTGGTGCCGGCCTGTGCGGTGGATGCGCCTTCGCTGTGGCCGATCACGCCGCCCTTGACCGTGACGTTGCCGCCGGCCACGATTTCCGCCGCCTCAACCGTACCGCTGACGATGACGTCGCCCGAGACGTGCAGGCGCATGCCGGTCTTGACGTCGCCGGAGACGCGCACGGTGCCTTCAAAATCCAGATTGCCGGTGCTGAGATCGACGTTTTCAATGTCGATGATGGGATTGACCTTGACGCCGTTCTTGATCACCGTCGGCTGGCCGGCGACGGTCGCCACCAGCAGATCGGGATCTTCTTCGCTCGGTTCGGCGCCGGTTGATTCCTTGGCGAAGCCGATGTCGGCAATCGGCTTGGCCGGCACCGGCTTGCCCTTGATGTCCATGCCTTCCTTGCCCTGCACCGGCGGCGTGCGCCGCATCAGCGGATCGCCGGCGCTGACCAGCAGCAGATAGCCCATGTCGGCATACGACACCACGGCGTCTTCGTCGATCTCGGACAGTTCTTCCTTCTTTTCTTCCAGCAGGCTTTCGAAGCGTGCCGGTTCCGGCACGCTCGGCATGTCGCCTTGAGCGATCACCAGCTTGTTGCATTGGCCGGCGCTCAGCGCGCCGCGCAATTGTTCATGCAGGATGCCGTGGGTGATGCCGGCGGCGCGGATGGCGTTGATCACTTCCACGCTCTTGGCGCGGCCGCCGCGCGGCGCCACCAGGGTCAGCGAAGCGGTCATCAGATCGTCCGCCACTTCCAGCGAGAATTCGCCGTCGCGGCGTTGGCCGATGACTTGCGAAACCGGCTCCTTGGCGTCTTCGGCTTTGCGCACGAAGGCATTCAGCACGGATTCTTCGATGTGCAGCTTGGTCAGGCCATTGTCGGTGAGAGCCTGCTTCAGAAACGCCAGCGTCAGCGCCGGAAAACCCTCGCGCGGCGTATAGGTTGCGCTCAATTCACCGCTGGCCCTGTCGAACCCGAACGAGAGGGTTTGCGGAGTTGCTTGTTCCATGCTGTTCCTCGGATGAGTGCTGCTGATTCTTTTTTCTCGGCAGATTTTCCGCAGGCTTTAATCAGACATGCAATCGGGCCGTGAACCCGACCGTGCTTGCGGTCGACATTCAGAAAGGCAGAACCCCATTCTGCCCAGGCCGGTTTGATGCCCGACAATTCCTCGCGCTGCCACCTACTCTGGTGCCCCTTGAAATCCGCTGCAGGCTTTTGTTGTAAAGGCTGCAGGATCAATTGTAAAGTGGCAAGATGATCCAGCAATTTGCCGCAGAGCACAAGCTTTGCGGCCGTACAGGTCGCCAGGATTATCAATATGCTAAGTACTGCAAAAGAAGCAGCTGCCGAGGCCGAACTCAGATTTCGCGCCGGCCGCCGCAGCACCATGGTCAGTATTGTGGTCAATGTGGCCTTGACCACGCTACAGATCGCCGCCGGGATTTTCTCGGGCTCCCAGGCCTTGATCGCCGACGGCGTGCATTCGCTGTCGGACCTGATCGCCGATTTCGTGGTGCTGTTCGCCGCCCATCACAGTCGCAAGCGCGCCGACGCCGATCATCAATATGGCCATCAACGTTATGAAAATGCCGCGTCGCTGGCGCTGGGCGGCCTGCTGCTGGCGGTCGGCATCGGCATGCTGTTTTCGGCGATTCATAAGATCCAGAACTTCGGCCATACGCCGCCGGTGCATGTACTGGCCTTGTGGGTGGCACTGGCCGCGCTGCTGAGCAAAGAGCTGCTGTTTCGTTACATGCTGGGCGTGGCCCAGCGCGTGCGCTCCAGCATGCTGGTGGCGAACGCCTGGCATGCGCGTTCCGACGCCGCCTCATCGCTGGTGGTGGCGCTGGGCATAGGCGGCAGTCTGCTCGGCTTCACGCTGCTCGATCCGCTCGCCGCTTCGGTGGTCGGCTTGATGGTGATTCGCATGGGCTGGCGTTTTTTCTGGTCGGCGCTCAACGATCTGATGGACAAGGCGGTTTCCGAGGAAGAGTTGCAAGCCATACGCGCGACCCTGACGCAGACCCCCGGCGTCTATGGCGTACACGATCTGCGCACGCGCAAGATGGGCGACATGACGCTGGTCGATGTGCACCTGGAAATCGACGGTGCACAAACCGTTACCCAGGGGCATGCGATTGCCGAATCGGCGCGCCAGCGCGTAATGGACGCGCATCATGTGCTGGACGTGATGACGCATGTCGATCCGGTGCCGACAGAACCGGCGCAAGCAAGCGTGCCGGCGGCAACTGAAGGATCGCAGTGAACCTGCTGCAAGCGGCCGCGCCGGCAAGGTCTTGATATCAGCGTTGAGGCATTGGCTGGCATGCATCTGCTGATATGAATTGCTTGCCTGCACGCAAGGTGGCTTGCGGGTGCGAATGAATCTATAATAAGAATCATTCCTATCATTGCCTGCGGCTCCTGCGCGTGAACACTCCCCTTACCAGCGAAGACATTTCCGGCCTGTATCGCCAGCACCATGGCTGGCTGCTTGGATGGCTCAGGCATCGCATGGGCAATGCGGAGAATGCGGCGGATCTGGCGCAGGACACCTTTGTGCGCGTGATCGATGCCCGCCGTGCCTTCTACCTCACCGAAGCCAAGGCCTTGCTGGCCACCATCGCGCGTGGTCTGGTCATCGATCATTTTCGGCGCTGCGCGCTGGAGGCGGCTTTTCTTGACGCGCTGAGCCATTTGCCGGAAGCGCAGTCGCCTTCGCCCGAGGCGCGCATGGTGGTGCTGCAGGCACTCAATGAAATCGATGCCATGCTGGCCGGTCTGCCCGATAAGGTACGACGCGCTTTTCTGATGTCGCAGCTGGATGGTCTCAGCTACGCCGACATTGCCGCCGAACTCAAGGTCTCGCTCAGTTCGGTTCAGCAATACATGACGCGGGCCTTCGCCGCCTGTTACCAGGTTCAGTATTGCCAATGAGCGCCAGCCAGACTGACGGCAGTGCACCCGACGAGCTGAGCGTCAAGCAAGCCATTGAATGGATGGTCCGACTGCATTCGGGGGAAGCCACGCCGGCCGATCACCAGGCGTGCAGCAGCTGGCGCGCCGCGCGGCCCGCACACGAACAGGCATGGTCGAGGTTGCAGGCGCTGACCACGCGCGTACAGAGTCTTCCTTCCGACCTTAGCCATGCGACGCTGGGCGACAGCCCCGCGCGCCGCAAATACAACCGTCGCTTTGCGCTCAAGACGCTCTCCATCGTATGCGGCGTCGGTTCGCTGGCATGGGGCAGCCAGGCCTTGCTGCCCTGGCGCAGCATGCTGGCGAGCTATGCCAGCGACATCGGCGAGCAACGCCAGGTGACACTGGCCGACGGCACTGCCGTTCACCTGAACACGCAGACCGCGTTCGACGCCGACTATAGCGATAGCCGGCGCCGTATTCGTCTGTATCGCGGCGAATTGCTGATTACCACCGCGCACGATCCGGCCAGCCGTTACCGGCCTTTCATCGTGGAGACCCGGTTTGGCGATATCCAGGCCTTGGGAACGGAGTTTCGCGTATGGGATCAGGGAACATCGGTATTGGTCGCCGTATTCGAAGGCGCGGTGGAAATCCGCCGGCAGCAGGCGGGCGAGGCTGTGCGTCTCGACGCCGGACAGCAAACCGTGTTCAGTGCCGGCGGCTTGCTTTCGCGCGTCAACATTGTGCCGGCGGATACTGATGGTATCGCCTGGACCGAGGGCATGATCGTGGCGGATCGCATGCGTCTGGGCGAGCTGGTCGCGCAGCTGGACCGCTATCTGCCCGGTCGCATTCGCTGCGACGATGCCGTCGCCGATCTCAGGATCTCCGGCGTTTTCCCGCTCAATCAACCGGCCAAGGTGCTGGCGGCGGTGGCCCGCACGCTGCCGGTGAAGATCGACATGTTGACTTCCTACTGGATCAGCCTGAAGCCGGCCTGACATGGGCCAGGCTGATGTATTGAGATTTTTTCTGTTTTTTTCATTCCTTTCTGCAGGTTTTCAAGACTCGTCCGGTTTACCTGATAGCACCCTCGCTATTCGATTCAAGGACGACCATGAATAACCGCAAGCAATCCGTTCCCGCCATGGCGCGTGCCGGCCGATCAGCCGCCCGCCCGCTGTTTTCCCGACACCGCATTGCCCTCGCGCTGCAGACTGCATTGTTTGGCGCCGCCATGCTGCACGGCGGCGCGCCGGCTTACGCGCAAGCCAATGAAGCAGCTCGCCTCAGTTACGACATCCCTGCCGGTCCTCTGGATCAGCGTCTCAACGCCTTCGCCCGTCGCGCCGGGGTCTTGCTGTCGTTCGAGCCGGAGATCACGCAAAAGCGCAATACGGCGGGGCTGAACGGCCGTTATACGGTGGCCGAGGGCTTTGCCGTTCTATTGAGCGGATCCGGTCTGAGCGCCGCGCTAAAGGCCGATGGCGGCTATGCACTGGTCGCGGCGTTGCCGTCGTCCGCATCTTCGGCGTTGCCGACCATCACTGTGGCCGGCGCCGCGCAGCGCGAATCGATCACCGGGCCGCTGCATGGCCTGGTTGCCAAGCGTGGCGGCTCCGCCACCAAGACCGATACACCCATCCTGGAAACACCGCAGTCACTGTCGGTGGCGACTGCAGACCAGATCGAGGCAAGCAAATCCAGTTCGCTGTCGGAGGTGCTGGAATACACGCCGGGCGTGGTCGGTCAGGCCTCATCCTTCAATCGCATGGTGGATGATGTCCGTATCCGTGGCTTCAATCTGGCCAATGCCAATACCGGCATGCTGCGCGACGGCATGAAATATCAACCCAGCGTCTACGACGGCTCGCAAGAGCCCTTCGGTCTGGAGCGCATCGAGGTGTTGCGTGGCGCAGCTTCGGTGCTGTACGGTCAGCTCAGTCCCGGCGGCGTCATCAACACCGTGAGCAAGCGGCCGACTGTCGAGCCGTATCATGAACTGAGCGCCGATGTCGGCAGCAATGACCGCAAACAGATGACCGGCGACTTCGCCGGAGCGCTGACCGACGACGGCGTGTGGAGCTACCGCCTCAGCGCACTGGCGCGTGAGTCCGACACCTCGGTCAACTACATCAACGACGACAAGCGCTATCTGGCCGGTGCGCTGACCTGGGCGCCATCCGCACGTACTTCGCTCACCTTGCTGTCCAACTATCAGGAAATGCGTACGCGCTTCGTGGCGCCGGCCTCCTCAGCGCTGACGCTGAATGGCCGTATTCCACGCAGCTTCTTCGTTGGCGAGCCAAACTACGATCGCTACGACAGCGACGTCTATTCGTTGGGCTATTTGTTCGAGCACGCCGTCAGTGATCAGGTCAAGCTGCGCCACAATCTGCGCTACTTCAATGCCGACGCAAGTTTCAATTATCTGTCCTACGGTACGCTCAATGCCACCACCGGCATCATGTCGCGCGGGGTAGTCAATCGGGCGGAAAAGTCGGACGGCCTGACCGCCGACACGTCGCTGGAAATCGATATCGGCGAAGGCCGTCTAAGGCAGAAGCTGCTGGTCGGTTTCGACTATTTCGACAGTAATTATTCTTCACACCGTTACGCCGGCAGCGTCAGCGGCATCAGCCTGAACAATCCAGTCTATGGCGCCACGCCGGTCATCACATCGGTGGACAACGGCAGCAAGACTCAGGCCACACAGTTCGGCCTGTATCTGCAAGACCAGATCAAGCTGGACAACAAATGGGTGCTGCTGATCGGCGGTCGTCAGGACTGGGTCGACAGCTCGGTCACGGCCTATCGCACGCAAGCGGTCACCAATGCGCGCGACCAGGCGTTCACCGGTCGCACCGGCCTGGTCTATCTGGCCGATAACGGCCTCGCGCCTTACGCCAGCTTCGGTCAGTCTTTCGTGCCGCAAGCCGGCACCGACCGCAGCGGCGCACGCTTCAAGCCGACCGAGGCGGAGCAGTATGAAGCAGGCATCCGTTATCAGCCGCCGGGCAGCAATGCCTTGTTCAGCGCGGCGGTGTATCAGATCAATCAGACCAACGGCCTGACCGTGGATCCGGTCGATACCAGCTACTCGGTGCAGACCGCCGAAATGCGTTCGCGTGGTGCAGAACTGGAAGCGCGCGCTCAGTTCGGCCAGCTCGAAACCATCGCCAACTACGCCTACACCGACGCCCGCACCACCAGGAGCAATGTCGCTGCAGAGGTCGGTCAGCGCGTCTCCGGCGTGCCGTATCACTCAGCCTCGGCCTGGCTGCAATATGACTTTTCGAAGGCGGGCGCACATGGGTTGAAAGCCGGCTTCGGCGTGCGTTATCTGAGCAGCTCACCGATTGCCGGCGTCAGCGATCCGGCTCCGGCGCGTGCCTTGTTCGACGCCATGCTGGCCTACGACCTGCAACAGATCAGCAGCCGTCTGCGCGGCGTGCAATTGAAGGTCAACGCCAAGAATCTGCTGAACAAGGACTACGTGCAATGCGTCGCCTCCACCGGTTGCCGCTACGGCGAGCCACGTTCGATTCTGGCGACCCTGACTTATCGCTGGTAGTTTTTTCGTGATGCAGAACGGCTGTCGTCTGTACTTGACGGCAGCAGTTTTTCGGAGACCAAAAAAGAGCGAAGGTGATTAGCCGGGGGATAGTTTTCAGATCAATAAGAGAGCAGATCGACTCGCATACTGATTTGCTACGCAATCCCTTGCAGATATTGATAAAAATCAGGATATGCGAACTTACACTCGTAAAGAAAATTCACAAATGAGATGAATTCTCATTTATATTTCCGGGTTTTCGATTCTTTACGGATTTTTATGTATTTTCGCAATTGCACGTCGAATTCTGCGCGGATCTCCGCTCGCGCCTCCGCACGTTTGCTGGCCACAGGTCTGCTGATGGCGGCACCTTTTGCCGGCGCCCAATCCAGTGCCGGCGACAGCGCCGAGACGGCCCTGCCGACGGTGGATGTGGTTTCCGAGCGCGCCGGCCGCACCTATAACCCGGTCAGCAGCAGCGGCGCCACGCGCACCGACACGCCGTTGCGTGAAGTACCGCAATCCGTGCGCGTGATCGGTACTCAGCAGATTGAAGATCTAGGCGCGGTCCGCCTGGCCGATGTGGTCGATTTCGTCAGCGGCATTGCGCGCCTCAACGACTTCGGCGGCACCTGGGACAATTTCGGCATCCGCGGTTTCAGCAGTACCGACATGGGCTTTCTGGTCAACGGCTTTCCCGGATCGCGCGGCTATAACGCGCCGCGCGACACGGCGACGGTGGAACGTTTCGAATTTCTGAAGGGCCCGGCCTCGGCGGTCTACGGCAGCAGCGAGCCGGGCGGCACCATCAATATCGTTACCAAGAAACCAGAGTTCACCCCGCGCAATGTGGCGGACTTCAGCATCGGCAGCCGCGGTCTGCGCCGTTCCACCTTCGACAGCACCGGCCCGGTCAGCAAGGACTTTGCCTATCGTCTCAACCTGATGGCGGAGGAGGGCGACAGCCGCTCCAATCTGCTCAGCAACAAGCGCACGCTGATCGCGCCTTCTTTCTCCTGGGTGATCGATAGCCGCACGCTGCTGAATTACGAAGCCGAATTCCTGCGCGCAAATACGCCGCTGGATCGCGGCGTGATCAATGTACGCGGCGTACTCGGCACGTTGCCGCGCGACCGCGTGCTCAACGAGCCGGCCGACGGCAACATGACGCTGACCAGCAATACGCATCAGCTGACGCTGGACCGCACGCTGTCGGAGCATTGGCGCACCCGCGTCGGCGCCAGCTACAAGGAAAGCAGCTTCGACGGCCGCTACACCGAGGCGACTTCGCTGGCCGCCGACAATCGTACGCTCAATCGCCAGGCGACCTGGCGTCAGCTGCCCTCGCGCGATATCTCCTTCCAGGGCGAGCTGGAAGGCAAATTCAATACCGGCGCCATCGGCCACACCGTGCTGTTCGGCGCCGAGGCTTCCACGCTCTGGATGAATACTGAAATCCTGCGTTCGGCCAACTATCCGATCGACATCTACAACCCGGTCTACGGCACACCTGCGCCGGCGCTGACCAGTCTTACTTCCAGCTCGGACGAGCGGCAACGCGTCAAGGCCTTGTTTGCGCAGGATCAGATCAGCCTCTCGCCCCAATGGAAACTGCTGGGCGGTCTGCGCTGGGATCAATACAAGCAGAGCGTGCAGAACCGCGTTGCCCGCACCGACACTTCGCAACAGCAGAGCGCCGTGTCGCCGCGCGCCGGCGTGACCTATCTGCCCAACAACTGGAGTTCGATGTATGTCTCGGTCGGCAAATCCTTCCGGGGCAACAGCGGCACCGACATCAACGGCAAGCCTTTCGATCCGCAGTATTCGACCGCCTATGAAGCCGGCTGGAAATTGCAGACGCTGGACGAGCGCCTGGGCGCCAACTTTGCCGTGTTCGACATCACCAAGACCAATGTGCTGACCAGCAGCAACGTGCCGGGGTATTCGGTGGCGGCCGGCGAAGTCAAAAGCACCGGCTTTGAAGCGGATGTGTACGGGCAGATCAATGCCAACTGGCGCCTCACCGGCAACTTCGCCTGGACCGATGCGCGCGTGACCAAGGACAACACGCTGGCCATCGGCAGCCGTCTGGCCAATATCCCGAAGCTGAGCGGCGGCTTGCTGGCGATCCGCGAAGATGCATTGGCCAACGGTGGCCGTTATGGTCTGGGCGGCGGACTCAATTACGTGGGCAATCGTTCGGGCAATGCCGCCGACACGTATTCGCTGCCGTCTTACACCACCGTGAAGCTGATCAGCTACTGGCAGATCAACAAGACCGCGCGCGTTTCAGTCGATGTGCACAATCTGTTCAACCGCAATTACTACACCTCCTCATGGAACAATCTCTACGTGACGCCGGGGGCGGAACGCAGCATCGTCGCGACCCTCAAGCTGGATCTCTAGTTGCACCAACCGGCGTCCGCTCTTGAAGCACTGAGACACAGCGTTCCGAAACGCGGCGTCTCAGCATCTCAAGCTTCGCGCGCGGGTGCCGTTAGTGCATGGGTGGCGATCATGTCGATCGCCGTATTTCCTTCCACGCCATGACCACTGTTGCTCCGCTTAGCGTCTCACTGCCGGCCTCTGTTTCAACGGCTGCTGTCGCCACGTCCGCAGTGGCGGCCGTCACCAGCCAGCCGACCGGTAGTGCGGTCGTCACGCTTGCCAGCAACGCGGGCGGCAATGCCGTGCATACCTTGCAGACTTATTCTGCGGCCGGCGTTCTGACGCCGGCGCCCAAGATCGCGGTATGGGAAAACGCCGGCGGCGATGCGGTCAGCAGCTTGCTGGGACGCAATGCGCAGAGCGCGTCCACCGCATCGCGTTTTCATGCGCTGGGCAAATCGCTGCTGGAGAGCATCGCCGCCGGCGGTGGCAACTTCTCGCAGTCGGTGGTCTTGTCGGACGTCGCGCAGCAACATGACAGCGTGGTGCAGCAGGTCTTGCAACAACAGGCGCATCGCTATGCCGACAATCGCATCGCGCTGGATATCGTCACCACCAGCGGCGCCAAGGTCGGCCTGAGTCTGGGCAGCAGCGCCGCAGGTCTGGCGGTGCAGATCGATATCAGCGGCACGCTGAGTGATGCCGAGCGTGCCGCGCTCGGCAAGCTGGCCGATGCATTTCAGGCGGCCATCGATGGCCTGAGTGCACAACCGCCGCGCCTCAATCTGGATGCGCTCACGCAATTCGACAGCGCGCAGCTTGGGTCGCTTGAGCTGCACGCCAAGCTGGACCAGGAAAGCCAGTCCATCGATTTTCATGCAGACAGCCGGGCGCGCACGCTCAACACCAGCGGCCCGGCCGGCGCTCTGAAGCTGGCGGTGGATCTGAGCAATCCGGCCTTGTCCGGCAGCGCGCAGCAGCAGGCCGGCGCCATCTCGCATTATCTGCAGCAGTTCGATCAGGCCCGGCAACGCGGCCATGGTGATGAATCGCTGATGACGATGTTCAAGGATGGCTTCGCCCAGATGCTCTCAAATGTCGGCAAGCAAGCTTCTGCGGATGGGCAGCGCGGTGCCGCCGTCGCGCCCGATGCTGCGGATCGCCGCATGCTGAGCGGGCTGGCCGATTTCTCGGCGACGGTGACGCAAGCCACCAAGTCCATCAATCCGCTGCATCCGGAAGAGGTCGACAGTTTCTCGTATCAGGTATCGCAGCAGACCACCGTGGCGGGGCGCGATCAGGCCGGGCGTCGCATCGTGCAGCAGCAGAGCGCGCGCCTGCAGGCTGCGTATCACCAGTCTTTGCTGGCAGACCTGCCGCTCAAGCTGGGCACCGACAAGCAGTCGCAGAACTATAGCTATCACCAGATCGACGATCGGGCCGACAGCACGTTGCATATTGCCTACGATCAGGGGGCGCTGGTCCAGGCCTTGTTGCAGCAGACCGCCAGCCGCAAGACGCGCGTCTCAAGCTATGAACTGGGCAAGCTGATCAAGGATGAGACCACGCCTTTGCAGACCTCGCGCTCCACCGATTTTGCTGCGCAGCTGCGACTGGCGCAGATCGCTGGCGGCACACCCGACACGTCCGGCATGCAGAATGAGGAGCGTCGCTTGCAACTGATGTCGCGCATCGGTGCGCTGGCCTTGCTGAATTCCGATCCCGGCGCGCTGAAGAGCGCCGACTATTCCCTGAGCTGATCCGGCTGCTTCTTTTCTCTTTCTCTGCTCGGCCTTCGTTGTTCGCATCGACTGCACAACTCGGGCCTGTACAGCACACGGATATAAAATGGTGGCCCGTGCAGCCGAATTTCTCCATGAGCCCAGTCACCATTTCCAGAGCCACTCCAGATACTGTTCGCAGCGCCGTCGTCCGTGACGGCAAACTGATCGCTGCGGATCCTCAGGCGCGTCCGGTGCTCTGGTGGAGCTTCGGAAAAACCGTGCTGGCCGCCGCCGCGCTGGCCTTGGTGCGTGATGGCCGAGTGGGCCTCGATGCGCCGCTCGCTGCTCAGGGCTACACGCTCAGGCAATTGCTTTGCCATACCGCCGGCATACCCAACTACAGCGATCTTTCTGACTACGCACACGCCGTCGCACGCAAGGACGCGCCCTGGACGGTGGTGGAAATGCTGGAGCGGGTTCAGCATCAGCAACTGCAGTTCGCGCCGGGGCAGGGCTGGGCGTATTCGAATACCGGCTATCTGCTGGTGCGGCAGCTGATCGAAGCTACGGTCGGCAGCGATCTGCAGTCGGCGCTGGACATGCTGGTTTTCAAACCGCTGGCTAGCTCCGATACCGGTGATGTGGCGCTGGCCGAAACGCCTGAAGATTTGCTTGCCACTGACTGCGGCAATCCCGGCGACTATCATCCGCGCTGGGTGTATCACGGTTTGCTGACGGGCACGCCGGCCTCGGCTGCCTTGTTGCTGGATCGTCTGCTCGACGGGCAACTGTTGCCGGCGCCCTTGCTGGAGCAGATGTTGCGCATGCGGCCGCTGGGCAACACCTTGCCGGGCCGGCCTGGTGTCGATTTCGGCTACGGCCTGGGGATGATGATCGCGCAGTCAGGTCCGGCCGGGCGCAGCATCGGCCATACCGGCTCCGGCCCCGGAAGCGTCGCCGCCGTGTATCGTTTTCCCGAACGTGCCTGCACCGTTGCCTGTTTCGCAGCGGTCGGCGACCAGGCGGTGGTCGAATGGGCTGCCCATAAAACGGCAGCCAGCCTGCCGGCTTGAACAAGGCGCGGCATGCGTCGGCGCCGCGTTGCGCGGTGTTGCGTGGTCCAGTGTATGTTTCTCTTCGGTAATTTTCATCGTATCCGTCACGTGTCTGCCTGATGGCGCAGAGCCAGGCGCTGCCGCCGGAAAATCAATTTCATCTTTTTGTGTCCCCTTTTTGCACCTCGCCTGTCATGCACATGAACAAGCAAGCACTGAATATCAATGAGGATGATTCGTGATACGGAATCAGTATGTGCCTTGCTGCAGAAAATGGATGGCAAAGCCGATGAGAGGCCTTGTCTGGATTGCATTGATTCTTGAGGGGATGCTCGCAGTGACGAACGTCGGTGCCGCTACGTCTGTAGCTCAGCAACAAGTGCCGCAAGCGCCCGCGCGGATTGAGTTTTCAATCGCGCCGGCGTCGCTGTCCCAGGTTCTGGGCAGCTTTGCGACGCGCGCCGGCATCACGCTGTCCTATCAGCCTTCAATCGCCGCAGGTAAATCGAGCGCGGGACTGCAGGGCCGCCATTCAGTGTCTGAAGGTCTGGAGATCGTATTGCGCGGCACCGGCATTCGGGCAGTGATGCAAGGCAAGGGCGATTTCGTGCTGCAGCTGCTCACGCCACCGGATGGCGAGAAGCTTACTCAGCCTGTTCAGCGCATGCAGCAGGAAAGCAGTCTGCCGATGGTGACCGTGCGCCCGGCCGCCGCTGGCAATGGTGCGGGCGCTGAAACGCAGCCGCACAAGCTGACCGCCTCGCTGCTCGATACGCCGCGCTCGGTCACCGTGATCCCGGCCGAGCTGATCAAGGACATGCAGGCCGGCTCGGTGGCCGATGTCTTGCGCAGCATTCCCGGCATCACCTTCAAGGGCGCCGATGCGCTGGGCGCACCGGGCGGCGATCGTCCCTTCATTCGCGGTTTCGATTCCAGCAATTCCTTGTTCGTGGATGGCATGCGCAGTCCGGGCGCGCAAAGCCGCGAAGTGTTTGCGGTCGAACAGATCGAGGTGATCGAAGGGCCGGGCTCGATCTACAGCGGTCGCGGCGCCGGCGGCGGCAGCGTCAACATTGTCAGCAAGACGCCGCAGGCAGACAATTTCTTCGATGCCAGCCTCGGCGTCGGCAGCGCCGATTACCGGCGCTCCACGGTCGATGTCAATCGCCGCATGGACGACACCAGCGCCGCCCGACTCAATCTGATGTGGCAGGACTCGGCCAAGGCCGGACGCGAACAAGTGAGCTACGGCCGCTGGGGTGTCGCGCCTTCGCTGAGCTTCGGGCTCAACACGCCGACCCGCGTCACGCTCAGTTACTACCATCTGCAGACCGACGACATGCCCGACTATTCGGTGCCTTATGCGCAGGGCGGCGGCGCGCCGATCAATGTCGGCCGCGATCGCTTCTATGGTTTGCTGAGCCGCGACTTCATCCGCAGCTCGGCCGATATCGCCCAGGTCGAAGTCGTGCACAAGCTCGACGGCGGCATGCGTCTGCGCAATCTGACGCAATATTCAGCCTCGGCGATGGATTTCATCGCCACCAATCCGCAATGGGCCGGCACTGGCAGCGGCAGCGATCTGCTGCAACTGCAGGCCAAGAGCGCAGTGTTCGACATGCGTGCGATGTCGAATCAGACCCAGTTGAGCGGCGACTTCGCGACCGGCGCCGTCAGCCACCGATTCGTCGCCGGACTGGAGCTGAGTCGCGAACGCGGCCAGCGCAGCAACTACGACGTACGCGACAGCGCCGGCAACGACATCATCAGCGGCGCCGGTTGCGAGGTCGCCTACAACTGTACGTCGCTGTATGGCTGGAATCCCGCCGGGCCGTGGACCGGCAGTGTCGCTCAGCCCGATTCCGCGACGGGTGTGCTGACCACCACCTCCGACACGGTCTCGCTGTATGCCGCAGACACCGGCACGCTGAGTCCGCGCTGGCTGCTCAACAGCGGCCTGCGCTACGACCGTTTTTCCACCAGCACGGAAGGCGCCAGCAGCTTGAGCAAGCGCTCCGCATTCTGGAGCTATCAGCTCGGCCTGATCTTCAAGCCGGCCGACAATCTGAGCGTCTACGGCACGCTTTCCACCGCTGCCAATCCGGTCGGCTCCGACAGCGGGCAGGGCAGCGATGTCATCTCCGCCGCCAATCAGGATCTGGAGCCCGAACGCATTCGCAATATCGAAGCAGGCGTCAAATGGGATGTCGGCAACGCGCCGGGTCGCAGCATGGTCTTGAGTGCCGCGATGTTCCGCGCGGTGAAGACGAATGCCCGCATTTCCATCGGTCGCGGTTCGGTCAATGGCGGCACGCAAACCGTGAAAGGTCTGGTGCTCGGCGCGCGCGGCAACATCAGCGCCGACTGGAGCATGGCGGCCGGTTACAGTTATCTCGACAGTCGCATCAACGATGACGGCCCGACCAGCGCCAACGACGGCAATATTTTTCCACTGACGCCGCGCCGGTCGCTGACGCTGTGGTCAGGCTATCGCTTGCCGGCCGGCTTCAGAGTCGGCGCCGGCCTTACCTACAGCGACCGGCTTTACGCCAACTCCGCCAACACCAATTACGTGCCGGCCTACACCAAGTTCGACGCCATGCTGGCATGGCAGGCCAACGCCAATCTGGAGCTGCAACTCAATCTCTACAACCTCACGGACAAGCTGTATTACGACAGCTCGTATCCGGTCTACGCGACCATCGCGGCGGGACGTTCCGCCGTGCTCAGCGCCCATTTCAGGTATTGACCGCCATGTTGCTATCTCATTCTGAAGCTGCATTCGCACCCTCTGGCGAGGCTGCGTTCCCGCCTGCCGTGGCAGTGACCGAAGACGCGGAAGCGAAAGCGGAAGCAGCCGCGCTCAGTCAGGCCCGCGAACATCTGCGGCGCATGCATGTGCGGCCCAGCAGCGGTCGCTTGTACGTGCTGCAATTGCTGGCCGCTTCGCCGCGTAGCAGGATGGGTGTGGAAGACGTGTATCAGGCCATGCTGACGCGCGAACAGAAGCTGAGTCTGGCCAGCGTCTACCGCGTGATGAAGGACCTGACTCAGGAGGGCGTGCTTCAGCGCAGCTGGAACATGGACGGCGACGACGTCAAATATCTCTACTGGATCAGATCGGCGCCGCAGACGGGGGCGTCGCTACCATCGTCACGGTTGTCGCCGTCATCATCGTCAGGCTTGTCGTCTCAGGCCACGGTGGGACATTGCCGCATGGTGTGCGTGCATTGCCGGCGCACCGTGATGCTGGAATCCGGCACGCTGGAAGAAGAATTGTTGCGTCAGGGCGCGCGCGCCGGGCTGTCGCCCGCTGCCGCGCCGCTCACGGTGCACATCACTTGCAGCGATTGCGCTGCGGGGAGCAAGCCAGGCTGAGATAGCGAGCCGATCCGGCCTGATCAACACTGTTTGAAGTCCATCATTGCGGCGACTCCGGTCAGGCCGCAGGGGAGCGCTTTTGCGCCGTTTTTTTTTGAAGCGGGCTGTAGCTGGCGCCTCATTTTCAGCAAGGATTTTGTATCGATTAGCGGTGAGCGTTTCCGCTCCGGAAATGTTCGCCACTGTTTTCAACCAGCGTTCCGCCAGCCATCGGTTCTTCCGTTTCAGCCAGCCAGACAGCGCACATAACAACAGAGCGGAAGGAAGTACATGGATCGCAGATTCACCCCGATAGCGGCAACGCTGTTTGCCACGTTCGGCAGCCAGGCCATGCTGCAGGATGCGCATGCGCAGACTAGCGGCGAAGCGGCATCGTTGCCGGAAATCACCGTGACCGAAAGCAGCGGCAGCAGCGTCAAGGCCGATACCGCATCGTCCAGCAAATTCACAGCGCCTTTGCTGGATACGCCCAAGACCGTGACCGTCATCACCTCCGAAGTGATGAGCCAGACCGGTTCTACCTCGCTGGTGGAAGCGCTGCGCACCACGCCGGGTATTACCTTCGGCGCCGGCGAAGGCGGCAACCCGGTCGGCGACCGTCCCTTCATTCGCGGTTTCGATGCGCAGAGCAGCACCTATGTCGACGGCATGCGCGACCTGAGTTCGCAGTCGCGTGAAATCTTCAACGTCGAATCGGTTGAAGTGGTGAAGGGCGCCAGCTCCGCCTTCGGCGGCGGCGGCTCCACCGGCGGCAGCATCAATCTGGTGAGCAAGGCGCCGATGAAGGAGCAGTTCAGCGCAGGCAGCATCGGTATCGGCACCGACAACTACAAGCGCCTGACCGCGGACGGCAATTATCTGCTGGGCGACAACGCCGCGATCCGCCTGAACGCCATGTATCACGACTCCGGCGTGGCCGGCCGCGACGCCATCTTCAACAGCCGCTGGGGCTTTGCTCCTTCCCTGACGCTGGGCCTGAATTCGCCGACCCGCGTCACGCTGAGCTATTACCACATGCAATCCGACGATCTGCCGGACAGCGGCATTCCCTACAATAATCCGCGCGCCGGCAATGCACTGAACGGCGACGGCAGTCCTTACAATGTCAATCGCAATGCCTTCTACGGGCTGGCCGACCGCGACTTCCGTCAGACTCAGGCCGATATCGCGACTGCGCGCATCGAGCATGACTTCGACGTCAAGCTGCACGTGCGCAACACCACGCGCTACACCAAGACTTCGTACAACTACATCTGGACGCAGCCGGATGACAGCCAGGGCAATGCCTACAACGGTCAGGTCTGGCGCCGCGCCAACACGCGCATCAACGACGGCAACAACATCCAGAACCAGACCGAACTGTATGGCGAATTCATGCTGGGTTCGGTCAAGAACAACTTCTCGGTCGGCTTTGAAATGTCGCGCGAAGAATCCACCAAGGACAGCTACTGGGTGCGCACCTCGACCGGCACCGCTGCCTGTCTGGCCGGCACCGGCGCCGCATCGAGCTACAACTGCACCAGCTTGTACAGTCCGAATCCCAACGATCCCTGGAACGGCTACATCGGCCAGGCCAACCGTCCGACCTATGCCACTGCCAATACCTACTCGGTCTACATGTTCGACAACGCAGAGCTGAACAAGCAATGGTCGATCAATGCCGGTCTGCGTTACGACAGCTATCGCTCGACTTCCAGGACCAATGCCGCTCCCGCCATCACCGCCGCCGCCAGTCCGACCGGCGTGGCGATTGCAGCGACTGCCGCCAGCGACCTGTACAGCAAGAGCAGTTTCATCAACTATCAGGCCGGCATCGTCTTCAAGCCCGCGGAAAACGGCAGCATCTATGTCAACTACAGCACCTCGTCCGATCCGGCCGGCCTGAACACCAACGACGGCACCTCCGACGGCAGTATCAGCGCGGCCAATCAGAACCTCGATCCTGAACGCAGCAAGAGCTACGAGCTGGGTACCAAGTGGGACGTGATGGAGAAGAAGTTGTCGCTGACTGCGGCGCTGTTCCGTACCGAGAAGGTCAATGCGCGCGTGACTCAGGCCGACGGCACCACGCAACTGGCCGGCAACTACAAGGTCGATGGCCTTGAACTGGGCTTTGCCGGCAATCTGACGGCCAAGTGGCAGCTGTTCGGCGGCTATACCTTCATGAACAGCAAGATCGTGGACGGCGGCAATGCCAGCACCACCAACGGCAAGCAGTTCGCTAACATCCCGAAGAACAGCTTCAGCCTGTGGAGCACCTACATGGTCATGCCCAGGCTGAGCGTCGGCGGCGGTGCGTTCTACACCTCCAGGGTCTACGGCAATACGGCCAACACCAAATGGGTGCCCGGCTATACGCGCTTCGATGCGATGGCGAGCTACGTGATCGACAAGAACATGAGCCTGCAGCTGAACATTCAGAACCTGAGCGACAAGGTCTACTACAACCAGGCCTACGCATCGCACTATGCGTCGATTGCACCGGGCCGCTCGGCAACACTGGCGCTGAATGTGAAGTATTGATGCAGCAGGTCTGAGGTGAAGCCGGTGATGGCGCGTAATGTGAGAACGCGTCATTCCGGGACGGCATGGGCTTGTTCCTGCGGCGGATTTTTCCGCTGCAGGAATTTTTCGTTTGAAGATTGTTTTTATGCTTATCGTTTCGGTGCAACAAAGAGAGCGGGCAGAGGAAGAGACATGTTAGTTCGGATTCCCCATGTGCTTGATCAGCAGGAATTGCAGACGCTGCGGCAGCGTCTGGACGAAGCAGGTGCGGCCTGGGTGGATGGCCGGGCGACTGCCGGTTATCAGGGGGCGCCGGTCAAGTTCAATCAACAGATCGACGAACGCTCGGAGGTCGCGCAGGCATGCCAGAAAATCGTGCTGGCGGCAGTGGAGGGGCATTCCCTGTTCATCAGCGCGGCGCTGCCGAACGCGATCTATCCACCCATGTTCAATCGCTATGGCGAGGGCATGAGCTTTGGTGCGCATATCGATGGCAGCATCCGCTTTCCGCCACACGGCGGACGCAAGATCCGCACCGATCTGTCGGCCACGCTGTTCCTCAGCGAACCGGAAGACTATGAAGGCGGCGAACTTGAAATCGAGGATACCTACGGTCGCCATCGCGCCAAATTTGCGGCCGGCGACATGGTGCTGTATCCGGCCACCAGTCTGCATCAGGTGATGCCGATCACGCGCGGTGTGCGGGTCGCCTGTTTCTTCTGGATAGAAAGTCTGGTGCGCGACGACGGCCGGCGCAGCCTGCTGTTCGACATGGATAACGCAATCCAGACACTGAATGCGACACAAGCCGACGACACCGCGCGGCGCGCGTTGATCGGCGTGTATCACAACCTGATTCGCCAATGGGCCAACACATGACAGAAATGACAGAAGCGCGCATGACAATTCCGCAGGACAAACGCGCGCTGGACGGCATCAGCACGCAGCAATGGCAGGCTTTGCTGGCCGGGCCGCCGGAGGAACTGGCGCGCTCGCTGCAAAGTGCTGCCGGCCTGGGCGATGCCCATGCGCAGGCCTTGCTGGGGCAACTGTATCTGGATGGTCGCGGCGTGGCGCAGAATGCTGCGCTGGCGTATCGCCATTTTTGCCAGGCGGCGCAGCAGGGGCATGCGATGGCGATGAACATGCGCGGCCGTTGCGCGGAACACGGCTGGGGCACCTCCGTCGATCTGACGCAGGCGGCCTTGTGGTTTCTCAAGGCGGCGCAGGCCGGGCTGGACTGGGGCATGTACAACTATGCCAATCTGCTGGCCACCGGCCGCGGGGTGGCGCAGGATCATGCACAGGCCTTGTCGTGGTACGGCCAGGCGGCGCAGACGGGACACGCCAAGTCGCTCAACCTGATCGGCCGCTATTACGAAGAAGGCATCGTGGTGCAGGCGGACCGCAATATCGCCTTCAAGTACTACCGAGCGTCGGCCGAGGCCGGCGATTTTCGCGGGCAATACAGCTACGCCTGCATGCTGGCCGAACGTGGCCGTATCGACGAGGCGATGCGCTGGATGGCGCGGGTGCCGCAGACCTCGACCGCCGCCTTCATGAAAAAGATCGGCTATGAATTACAGTTGTCGGCGCATGCAGCCTTTCGCAGCTTTGCGCAGCGTTTGCTGCACGGCGTGGACGGCGATGGTCCGTCTGCTGCGCCGGCTGGAGGCGCAGCCACACTCTCGATTTCCATCGCGTAGCAGAGGCGCGGCCATTGATGCAAGCCAGCCTTTCCATGCCTGCAATTGCAGGCATTTTTTTCGACTTTCCGTCTGTGACATCGGCGTGCAACGTCTCATTAAAACTACGCAGCGCAGGCAAGAAGTCGTCCGAAAGTGCGATTGAATTTGTTAATGCGAATCATTGTTATTATAATAAATCGATATTTTTGCAAAAAAAATTTGATTTCGATTCGATCAATCATCTAATCACGATCCCGATACGCTCAGAATGTCCACCTTGTGCGCCAAGCAGCCCGTCGCCGATGAGTTTTCCGCTCAGGTCAGCGATCTCTATCGCCAGCATCATCGCTGGCTGGAGTCGTGGCTGCGGCATAAGCTGGACAGCGTCGACAGCGCCAGCGATATCGCACAGGACACCTTCCTGCGCATCATCCGGCTGCATGACGGCAACACGCTGAGCCAGCTTGACGAGCCGCGCGCTTATCTGCGCACCGTCGCCAAGCGCTTGCTGGTCAACTTCTATGAACGGCAATCGCTGGAGCGCGCCTATGCGGAAGCGCTGGCCATGATTCCGGAGGCGCAGATGCCGTCGCCGGAGCAGCGCCTGCTGATTTTCGAAGCTCTGCAGGAAATCGATGCCTTGCTTGATGCGTTGCCGGCAAAAACACGTGAAGCCTTTCTGCTGTCGCAACTGGACGGTTTGAGCTATGCACAGATCGCCACCGCTCTGGATGTCAGCGAACGCACCGTCAAGCGCTACATGAGCGCCGCATTCGAGCAGTGTCTGCTGACCATGCAATGAGCACGCGATCGACGGCGACCCATCAATATATCGACCCCGGCATTCTCAAAGAAGCCGCACGCTGGCTGACCGAATTCCACGCGGGCGAAATGAGTCCGCGGCAGCAGGCGGAATGGTTGCGCTGGAAGCAGCAAAGTCCCGCCCATCAGCAAGCCTGGGAAAAGGCCGAAGGCCTGCTCGGCAAGATGCGCATCATCCCGGCCGAATTCAGCCGGACCCTCCATCGAAAAACCGAACTCAAACGGCGCCATTTGATCAAGGCCGGCGTCGCCGCCGTCTTCGTCGCTCCGCTGGCCTGGATGCTGTATCGGAACAGCCGCGACGGCAGCCTGTCGCATGCAACGGATGTCGGTCAACGCAAAACCATTGCGCTGACCGACGGCACGCGCATCGTGCTCAATACCGACAGTGTATTGAAGGTCGATTTCAGCAATGAGCTGCGGCGGGTCAGTCTCAGGCAGGGCGAAATATTTGTGCAGGCCGTTGCCGAACGCAGGCCGCTGATCGTCGCCACCGATGACGGCTGGCTGCGTTTGCAGGATGCGCAATTTGTGCTGCGTCGCCAGCGGCAATTCAGCCAACTGGCAGTCGTCAAAGGCAGCGTCGAACTTACGCCTGCAGGCGGCGTGCCGGCGTCCAGACTGCTGAGCGGGCAACGCGTCAATTTCTCTGCGGGCAAGATCGGCCAGGCCGGCGCCATCGATCCGGCGCAGACCAGCTGGCTGGACGGCAGCATCTACGCCGACAATATGAAGCTGGCCGATTTTCTGACGGAAGTCGGGCGTTACCGCGAGGGTGTGCTGATGTGCGACGCCGCTGTCGCCGACCTGCGCATTTCAGGCGTGTTCCAGCTGGCCGACACCGACCGCATCCTCAGCACCCTTCAGCATACGCTGCCGGTCAAGGTGCTGATGCGTACCCGCTACTGGGTCAGCGTGCTGCCGCTGAGCGACACGCCCGCGCGCACCTGAGGCGCTGAACTTTCAATTCGCAAGGCCTTGCCGATACTGGCGACGTCCTGGTCGCGCTTTTGATTGCCCGGCACTTGATGTGCCTCAATACAAGCGGAACTGAATTGACTCATTGTTGAACCCTGAACGTTGATGACGTGAATACAAGGGAACGATGATGAGCAAGATGATGAAAGCCGCCGTGGTCCGGGCATTCGGCAAGCCATTGCAGATCGAAGACGTTCCCGTGCCGACGCCCGGCGCCGGGCAGGTGCTGGTCAAGATCGAAGCATGCGGAGTGTGCCATACCGACCTGCACGCAGCCGAAGGCGACTGGCCGGTCAAACCGAATCCGCCTTTCATTCCCGGCCATGAGGGCGTGGGCTACGTGGCGGAGGTCGGCGCCGGCGTCAAACATATCAAGGCCGGCGACCGCGTCGGGATTCCCTGGCTGTATTCGGCCTGCGGCCATTGCGAGCATTGTCTGGGCGGCTGGGAAACCTTGTGCGAATCGCAACAGAACACCGGCTATTCGGTCAACGGCGGTTTCGCTGAATACGCGCTGGCCGATGCCGACTATGTCGGCCATCTGCCGAAAGAGATCGGCTTCGTCGAGATCGCGCCCATCCTGTGCGCCGGCGTTACCGTGTATAAGGGACTCAAGGTCACCGATACCAAGCCGGGCGACTGGGTGGTGATTTCAGGCATAGGCGGTCTCGGCCACATGGCGGTGCAATACGCCAAGGCCATGGGGCTGAACGTGGTCGCGGTGGATATCGACGACGCCAAGCTGGCGCTGGCCAGACGTCTGGGCGCGGCGCTGACCGTCAACGCCAGGACTTCCGATCCGGTGGCGGTGATCAAGAAAGAAATCGGCGGCGCGCATGGCGTGCTGGTCACCGCGGTGTCGCCCAAGGCATTTTCGCAGGCGCTGGGCATGGTCAGGCGCGGCGGTACGGTGTCGCTGAACGGCTTGCCGCCGGGCGATTTCCCGATGTCGATTTTCGACATGGTGTTGAACGGCATCACCGTGCGCGGCTCCATCGTCGGCACCCGGCTCGATCTGCAGGAATCGCTGATATTCGCCAATGAAGGCAAGGTCAAGGCCACCGTCTCGACCGATAGTCTGGACAACATCAACGATGTGTTCGCACGCATGCATCGCGGCGAAATCGAAGGGCGGGTGGTGCTGGATTTCGCCGCTTGAGCGGCGCGCTGCGCCAGACGTAAAAACAGAGCGCGTTGCCGTTTCAGGCAATGCGCGTCGTGGCTGTCGTACATCAGCGTAGCGTGCCGACGTGCACGCGCCGCGAAGGAGATATGCAAGCCATCATCCGCCAGTGCATCCGCGTGGCAGCCGGAACCAGACTCCGAAAACGACAACAGGGTTATATCGATGCTGACATATGTCAAAAGGACGTTCCGCTACTTCAATCAGGCCGTGCCGTTCAAGCTGGTGCCGGCCCTGATTGCCACCGCGGTGCTGATCACGCTGCTGCTGATTCCGGCGCCCGCGGGTCTCACGCCCAAGGCCTGGACGCTGGTGGCAATCTTCCTGACCACGATCGTCGCCATCATTCTCAAGGTGATGCCTATCGGTGTGATGGCGATGATGGCGATCGTCATCGTCTCGCTGTCGCAAGTCACGTCAAGTTCATCCAAGGGCGCGATTGCCGATGCGCTCAGCAGCTTTTCCAATCCGCTGATCTGGCTGATCGTGGTCGCCATCCTGATTTCGCGCGGCCTGAAGAAAACCGGTCTCGGCAGCCGCATCGGTCTCATCTTCATCTCCCTGTTCGGCAAGAAAACGGTCGGTATAGGTTACGGTCTGGCCATCTGCGAACTGGTGCTGGCGCCGTTCACGCCCAGCAATACGGCGCGCGGCGGCGGCATCGTGCATCCGATCATGAAATCGATTGCCAACGCCTTCGAGTCCGATCCGGCCAAGGGGACACAGGGCAAGGTCGGCACCTATCTGGCGCTGGTCAACTATCACGCCAATCCGATCACCTCGGCGATGTTCCTGACCGCCACGGCGCCGAATCCGCTGGTCGTGGATTACGTGGCCAGGGCCACGCACCAGAACCTGCATCTGACCTGGACTGCCTGGGCCACCTGCATGCTGCTGCCGGGCCTGTTGTGTCTGCTGCTGATGCCGCTGGTGATTTATCTGTTGTCGCCGCCGGAGCTGAAGGCAACTCCCAACGCGGTCGAATATGCGCGCGCCGAACTGACCCGCATGGGGCCGCTGGCGCCCAAGGAATGCGTGATGCTGGGCACCTTCGCCATGCTGCTGCTGCTGTGGGCCAACGTGCCGGCCATGCTGTTCGGCCCGGCCTTCACGCTGGATCCGACGGTGGTCGCTTTCGTCGGCCTGTTTGCGCTGATCATCACCGGCACCATAGACTGGGACGATGTCCTGTCGGAAAAGAGCGCCTGGGATACGCTGGTGTGGTTCGGCGCGCTGGTCATGCTGGCTGAACAATTGAACAAGACCGGCGTGATCGCCTGGTTCTCGGGCGGCATGAAAGACGCCATTGTCGCCAGCGGCATGGGCTGGCCCTCAATTGCCGCAGTGCTATTGCTGGTGTTTGTGTTCTCGCACTACTTCTTCGCCAGCACCACTGCCCACGTCAGCGCGATGTTGCTGGCCTTCCTTACGGTCGGCGCACAACTGCTGCCGAACGAATATGTGGCGCCCTTCATGCTGATGATGACCGCCGGTTCGGCCATCATGATGACGCTCACGCATTACGCCACGGGCACCTCGCCCATCATCTTCGGCAGCGGCTATGTCACGATGGGCACCTGGTGGCGCGTGGGCTTTGTGATGTGCGTGATCGAGCTGCTGATCTTCAGCGTGTTCGGCAGCATCTGGTGGAAGATTCTGGGTTACTGGTAAGCCAGATCAACAGACCGCCGGCGCGGTATCGATCCCGGCGATCGGCCTGCGTCTTCAGGACAGGCTTCCCAGCTGATCGCTGATGCGCGGCGCCAGATGCTCTCTCACTCTGAGAACAATCTCGGCCGTGTCGACCTTGCCATAGGACTCGACCATGCGTTGCTGCATGTCATAGTGCAAAAACAGCAGCCCGCGCAGACTCTTGAACGCGTTCGGATGTTCGGTGCCGCAGACCCAGGCCTGATCATCAAGCACATGCGAGATGATGCCCGGATCGAGCAGGCGTACCTGGCAGATGATCGCCAGCCTGACGATTTCGAGATCGACCGCTTCCAGATCCTTTTCCCATTCCGCATGAGTCTGGCGCTCGGCGCCGGGTTTGTCATTCATAGCTTCACCTCTTGAATTGATCGGGAGCATTCCCGCAGAAGGCGGTTCCTTGCGAACCGTCCGTATCTGGTCGCGCCGGCCGAAACATATCGGCCGTACTACGGCGGCGATCAGACCAGCACCTCATATTAGGCCCATCGCACGTCAAGCTACCCGTGTCCGGATCAATGTCTGGTGTGATTTTTTGCGGATTCTTTGTGCGAGGCGGATATCGGAGGAGGGACGGACAGGGGGGAGCGGCTTTCAACTGCAGAGCGGAAGCGCGGCCGTGTGAGCGCGGCCAGGGTAATGCCGGCAAATCCCGGGAGACTTGCCGGCATGCTGCACATCATTCGACAGGTGCGAAATCCAGCAACACCTTGCAACTGTTCTTCGGGTCCTTTTGCACGATCTCGAAGGCCTTGGCGACATCACGGAAGTCGACCCGGTGCGTGATGATCTTTTCGGGACGCACCAGGCCCTTGCTGACCCACTCGATCACGCGCGGGAACATGGCGCAGTTCAGGCGCGATGCATGCAGTGACAATTCCTTCTTGGTCAGTTCCTGCTGCGGGATGGCGGATGGCTCGGAAGAAAATCCCAGCAAGCCGATGCGTGCGGCCGGCGCAGCGATGCGTACGGCTTCTTCCAGAATGGTGGGGTGGCAGACGGCATCGATGATCAAGGTCGGTCCACGCTCCACGCCCAGACGCGCCAGTGCGTCGGTGATCGATTCGCGGCCGGTATTGACCACCTCGTCGGCGCCGCAGACACGCGCCAGTTCCAGCCGCTCATCCAGACGGTCGGTGACGATGGTGCGCACGCCATAGACGCCCTTGAGCACTTCGACCACGGTCAGGCCGATCGGCCCGGCGCCATAGACCAGTGCCACGTCATTGGGAAACACGCCGGTGCGATTGAGCACGTTGGCCGCTACGGCATACGGCTCGATGATGGCGGCGCAGCTTTCGGCGATGGATTCCGGGATGTCGTAGGCATTCGCGGCGGGCACGCAGACCGCTTCGGAGAAGCCGCCGTCGCGGTGTACGCCGTACACTTCCAGATGGTTGCAGACGTTCGGACGGCCCACCGAGCAGGCATAGCATTCGCCGCAGCTGACCACCGGATCGACCGCCACCAGCTGACCCAGACGTGCCGCATCGACCCCGGCGCCGACCGCGTCGATGCGGCCGACGAACTCGTGGCCGATCACGCGCGGATAGACCGCGAAAGGATTCTGGCCATGGTAGATGTGCAGGTCGGAGCCGCAGATGCCGGCATAGCGCACGCGTACGCGCACCTGGCCCGCGGCCGGTTCGAGCAGGGGCCGTTCAATGACGGCGATCTGGTGAGGTTTTTCAACGACGATACTGAGCATGGTGGTGACTCCGGCTGGCAAGAAAAAGCCGGCGCTCTTGAGAGACGCGCCGGCGGCAGGCGATTACAGGAAACCGATCGAGATCCAGGGGAACAGGATCAGCAGGATCAAAGCAAAGAAGAGTGCGGCAATATGCGGCCAGACGTGGCCGATGGCCTTGTCCGGCGCCACACGGCCGACTGCGCAGGCGGCATAGAAGCCGACGCCGAACGGCGGCGCGAACAAGCCCAGGCCCATCGAGAAGATGGCGATCATGGCGTAGTGCACTTCATTGATGCCCATGACGCGTGCGATCGGGAACATCAGCGGACCGAACAGCACAATCGCCGGGATGCCTTCCAGCACGCTGCCGAGCACGATGAAGGCCAGCGCCGAAATGGCGAGGAAGCCCAGCTTGCCGCCCGGCACCGTGCTCATCGCCTCAACCAGCTGATGCGAGAAACCCGATTGCGTCAACGCCCACGACATGCCGGTGGCGCAACCGATGATGAGCAGGATGGCGCCCGACAAAGAGGCGGTTTCGATCAGCATCGGATAGATGCGCCTGAGGTCGAACTGGCGATACACCAGCGGGCCGACGATGATGGTGTAGACGATACCGATGGTGGACACTTCCGTCGCAGTGGCAACACCTTCGACCACTGCGGTGCGGATCACGAACGGTAGCGCGATGGCCGGCAGCGCCACGAAGAATGCTTTCCACACCAGGCGGCCCGGTGCGCGTTCGACGCCGTCCATCTTTTCATTCTTGGTCTGGAAGTACACCACCACGCACATGCACAGCATGCCGACGATGGCGGGGAACAGGCCGCCCACGAACAGCGAAGCAATCGACACCCCGGTGACCGAACCGATGGCGATCAGCACCAGGCTGGGGGGAATGGTTTCCGACATCGCGCCGGAGGCCGACAGCAGGCCGATCAGATCGCCGTCGCTGGTGCCGCGCTTTTTCATCTCGGGGAACAGGGCCGGCGCCACCGCCGCCATATCGGCCACCTTGGCGCCGGAAATGCCCGACACCAGATACATCGCGCCCAGCAGCACATACTGCAGACCGCCGCGCACGTGGCCGATCAGCGCCACCAGAAAACCGATCATGGCGCGCGCCAGTCCCACCATTTCGATCAGCGAGCCGAGGAAGACGAACAGCGGCACCGCGAGCAGGATCAGCGGCGACATGCCTTCGTTCATGCGGTTAGGCAGAATCGACAGTGGCGTATCCGTGGCGAAGGCGAGATAGGACAGCGTGGCAAGGCCGAAGGCGAAGGCGATCGGCACGCCCAGCACCACGCAGCCGAGCACGATGGTGACGAAGAAGATGATCAGGTTGACGTTGCCGAGTTCGGCGAAATGATCGGCGTTCAGCCACAGTCCGGTGCCGATCACGACGACCAGGCCGATGGTGCCGGCCAGTTGCCTGAGGGTAGCGACGGTGAACATGCGCTCCAGTGCGGTGAGCAGCATCAGCACCACGCCGACCAGGATCGCGCCGACCCGGAAACCTTCATTGATTTCCAGCGTGGGAGTGGTGACGATCAGGCTTTCTTCGAACTGTTCATACGAAGGCATCAGGATGAAGATCAGGAAGGTCGCCGCCAGCACCATGCCGAATACCTCGACCCAGCCGCGCACAGCCGGCGGCATCTTGTTGATGAAGGTGGTCAGGCGCATGTGCGAACCGTGCCGCAAAGCAATGACGGAACCGAACATGGCCAGCCACAGAAACAGCATGGAGGCCAGTTCGTCGGTCCAGGTCAGCGGATGTCCGAAGAAGTAGCGCGCGGTGGTGCCTGCGATCAGTACGCCGATCTCGATCAGCACCAGTACGGCGGCGCAGATCTCGGAAAACTTCTGTAGCAGTTTTCCGAACACCGCCATCGGCGAGGTCGATGCCTGCGGCACCGGGGTTGCTTCTAATGTATGCATTTTTCTCTCCACTGCACGACGTGACGGCGGCATCTTTTTTATTGTTCATGCCGTACGCGTACTGTTTCCGTTCTCCGCGGCGAGCGGGTGGTATGCCCGCAAGGCGTGCCGCGCAGTCAAGCTCCCGGTTGTTCTGTTGCTCCTGCGCGCAGTACCGGAGGCCGCGCGCAGGAGGCCTGCATTACAGCGGGCCGGAATACTTTTCGAGGATGGTCCAGGCTTCGGCGCCGTACTTGGCCTTGGTATTGGTATAGAAGCCGGCCTTCTTCAGCGCATCGATGAAGGGTTGCTTGTCGGGATAGTTGAAGACCATGCCCTGCTTCTTCAGCTCTGCTTCCAGATGGGTGTTGAGTTCGGCGATGTCAGCGCGCTCCTTGACGGCGGCGGCGTTGAAGTTGCGCGAGATGATCTCTTGCACATCCTTGGGCAGGCTGTTCCAGAACTTGGTGCTGGTGAAGATGTAGTGGCCGTCCCAGGTATGGCCGGTCATCGACACATACTTCTGCGTTTCATACAACTTGGCGCTCTGGATCAGCGGCAGCGGATTTTCCTGGCCGTCCACGATCTTGGTCTGCAAGGCGGAATACAGCTCGCCGAAGTTGATCGAGGTCGGCGCTGCGCCCAGATCCTTGAACATGGCGATCCACAGCGGAATGCCCGGCACGCGGATCTTGAAGTTGGCCAGATCGGCCGGCGTGTTGATCGGCTTGGTCGCCGTGGTGATGTTGCGATAGCCGTTGTCGAGCACCTTGTCGAAGGTGTAGACGTTGATTTTTTCCAGCTGCTTGTGCACGTAGGCGCCGAGTTCGCCATCCATCGCCGCCCACACTTGCTTGTAGTCCTTGAAGGCAAAGGCGACGCCGTTGATGCCGGCCACCGGCACCATCGACTGCAGGTTGGTGCCGGCGGTGGACATGAACTGGATTGCGCCGGAGCGCACCTGGAAGATCATGTCCGGCTCGCTGCCGAGCGTGCTCTGTGCGAACACCTGGATATCGATGCGGCCGTTGGATTCCTTGCGGATGGCATCAGCCGCTTCCTTGATGCGCACGGCGCCCGGATGATCATTCGGGAAGGCGGTGCCGTATTTGAACTTGTATTGCTTGTCGGCCGCGTGAACCGGCGCGCTGGCCAGGGAGAACAGGGCGGCCGAAGCGGCGCCCAGTGCAATGCGGTTGAACTGTCTGCGGGAAATGCTCATTTTAATTGTCTCCTGTATGTGATCTGTCATGCCGTACATGCTGTTGATGCCATGCATGCGGCCGGGTTTTAAGCTTGTTTCCGATCGCTCTGCATCCCTGTCACCAGTTGGTCAGCGTACCGTCATGGGCCAGGCGATTCACCGGCAGGTAGGCGCGGCGGTAGGGATATTTTTCTGCCAGTTTCTCGTCGATATCAACACCGTGGCCGGGCTTCTCGCCGGCGTACAGGAAGCCGTCCCTGAAGCTGTAATCGTGCGGGAAGACGGCATCGGTCTCGTCGGTGTGATGCATGTATTCCTGAATGCCGAAGTTGGGCACCCAGGTATCGAAGTGCAGCGCTGCGCCCATGCACACCGGCGACAGATCGGTGGCGCCATGGCTGCCGGTGCGCACCTGATAGATCGCTGCCAGATCGGCGATGCGGCGCAGGTGTGTGATGCCGCCGGCATGCACCACGGTGGCGCGGATGTAATCGATGTATTGGTTCTGGATCAGGTCCTTGCAGTCCCAGATGCTGTTGAAGACTTCGCCCACCGCGATCGGTGTCACGGTGTGCTGGCGGATCAGACGGAAGGCCTCCTGATTTTCGGCCGGCGTCGGGTCTTCCATCCAGAACAGGCGGCAAGGTTCCAGCGACTTGCCCAGGCGTGCGGCTTCGATAGGCGTCAGGCGATGGTGAACGTCGTGCAGCAGATGGTGATCCCAGCCCAGCGTTTCGCGCAGTTTTTCAAACAGGCGCGGGGCATGATCCAGATACCGCTCGGTCGACCAGTCGTGTTCCGACGGCAGGGATGAGTCGGCCGGTTCGTAGAATTTGGCGCCGCTGGCCATCTGCGCGCCGCTCGATACGCCGTACACCTTTTTCAGACCGGGTACGCCGGCCTGAGCGCGGATCGCCTTGAAGCCCATTTCCGAATAGCGCAGCGCTTCGTCGGTGGCTTCCTCGATATCGCGACCATTGGCGTGGCCGTAGACCATGATGCCGCTGCGGCTGCGGCCGCCCAGCAATTGATACAGCGGCATATTGGCGGCTTTGGCCTTGATGTCCCACAGCGCGGTATCGACGCCGGCGATGGCACTCATGGTCACCGGGCCGCGGCGCCAGTAGGCGCCGCGATAAAGGTATTGCCAGATATCTTCGATCTGATGCGGGTCGCGCCCGATCAGGCAGGGAATGACGTGGTCGGTCAGGTAGGACGCTACTGCCAGTTCGCGGCCATTCAGGGTGGCGTCGCCGATGCCGGTCAGGCCTTCATCCGTATAAATCTTCAGCGTGACAAAGTTGCGTCCAGGTGAACAGATAATGACTTTTGCATCGGTGATCTTCACGGTTTCCTCATGGTCGGATGATTGGCCTGCTTGCCAATTGGTCGCGCCAGTATCGCACCCAAAAACGTAATTGGCTAGACCTGATTGAGTAAATTGGTTGACCAATCATAAGTGGTCAACCAATTTATCTTGTGTGCTATGATGCTTCCCAATTGCAGGAGCCACCATGAATCCGCCACTTCAAGCCGCCAAAGCCGTCAGCGAAGATGATCCGAACGCCCAGGAAACGCGCGCTTACCGCGTCGTCGCCAAACGCATCGAAGAAATCATCCGCGATGAGAAAATCCCCGCCGGCGGACGCCTGCCGTCCGAGCGCGAGCTGGCCTTGCGGCTGGATGTGGGCCGTGCGCTGGTACGCGAGGCAATGATCGCGCTGGAACTGAGCGGTATCGTCGAGGTGCGGCTGGGTTCCGGGGTCTACGTCAACGAGAAACTGCACATTGCGCCCTCGGTCAATGAGGCCGGCTCGGGTTCGGGGCCGTTCGAGATTCTCTCGGCGCGCAAGCTGATCGAGAGTGAAATCGCCGCCGTTGCCGCGCGTATGGCGACCGATAGCGCGATTGATGCCATTCTCACCGCCGTCAACGACATGGAGCGCTTCTACAGCGACCGCAAGCGCAATGAAGAGGCCGATCGCACCTTCCATCTGGCGGTAGCGCGCGCGACCGGCAACACGGCGTATGTGGAAGTGGTGGAATGCATGTGGAATCAGCGCGGACGTCTGTGGAGCAAGATGGACGAGCACTTTCACACCGACGAGTTGCGTCATGCCACGCTGGCAGACCATCGCCGCATTCTGGAAGCCATCGCTACCCGCGACTCGGCCGGCGCACGACGCGCCATGCGCGCCCATCTGGATCGCGTCACCCGTGAATTTTCACGCGGCTGGAGTCTGAAGGATTCCGTCGTCCCGCAATCTCCCGACTTCCCGGAGTCTTCCGAATCCTGAGCAGCCTGGCGCCTGCATGCAAATGCAATCGCGCCTCCTCCAATCCCATGCCCTCGTTCCACCGCATGCCGGGTGGGCGTCGGCTTAACGCAAGCCGACAAGCCAATCAAGTCCATCCAGCCCATGCGAATCAATCAAGCACAATTGGCGACCCTCGCCGCAAGCGCAAATCATTCCACCGCATCACGCCTCAAACTGCCGGCCTACGACCGTAGCAAACTGGCGCCGGGTATCGTGCACCTCGGGCTGGGCGCCTTTCATCGCGCGCACCAGGCGCTGTACACGGAAGCCGCCGTCGCCGCCGGCGACCTGCGCTGGGGCATCGTCGGTGTTTCGCTGCGTCAGGCCGATACCCACGATGCGCTGGCGCCGCAGGATTATCTCTACAGCGTCGCGGTGCGCGATAGCCAGGGTGAGCAGTTGATGGTGGTCGGCACCCTGTTAGCCGCACTGGTCGCGCCGGAAAATCCGCAAGCGGTGCTCGCCGCGATGAGCGATGCGCGCTGCCATATCGTCAGCCTGACCGTGACCGAAAAAGGTTATTGCTACGATCCGGCCAGCCGCGCGCTGCTGCTGGATCACCCCGACATTCAGCACGATCTGCAACAGGCGGATCCCAAGACCGCCATCGGTTTCATCGTGCGTGCGCTGGCGCAACGCCGTGCCGGCGGCACGGCGCCGTTCACCGTGGTGTCTTGCGACAACCTGCCTGCCAACGGCGACACCACACGCGGCATGGTGCTGGCGTTTGCTGCGCAAATCGACGCCGGACTGGCCGCCTGGATTTCCGAACAGGTGAGCTTTCCCAACTCCATGGTCGACCGCATCGTGCCGAAGACCACGGAAGTCGACATCCGCCATGTCGAGCAACAACTGGGTCTGCACGACGCCTGGCCGGTGATGACCGAACGCTTCACGCAATGGGTGATCGAAGATCGCTTCTGCGGCCCGCGCCCGCGCTGGGAGGACGCCGGCGCCACCATCGTTGCTGATGCCGCGCCTTACGAACATGCCAAGCTGCGCATGCTTAATGGCAGCCATTCGACGCTGGCGTATCTGGGGGCGCTGATGGCTTACGAGACTGTGGATCAGGCCATGCAGGATGCCGATTTGTCGGGCTTCGTCGCCGCCATGCTGGCGCAAGAAGTCGAACCTACGCTGGAGCGCCCCGGGTTGCCCGCCTACCGCGCCGAACTGATGCAGCGCTTTCGCAATCCTGCCCTCAAGCATCGCCTGCAGCAGATCGCCATGGACGGCTCTCAGAAAATTCCGCAGCGCCTGCTGGGCACTTTGCGCAATCGTCTGGCTGCCGACGCCGATTGCCGGCATTTGCTGTTTGCGCTGGCTGGCTGGTTCCAGTATCTGGCGGGGCAAGATGAGGCAGGCCGCAGCTATCCGGTTTCAGATCCTTTGGCGGGCGTCTTGCAGGCTGCTGCCACGTCCGCTGAAGACAGCGCCGCGCGCGTACAAGCGCTGCTCGCGCTGAGTGCGGTGTTCGGCGAAGACTTGGCGGGCAATGCCAGCGTGCGCGATGCGCTGATCCGCGATCTGTCGCTGATCCGTCAGCACGGCGTGAAAGCGGCCATGCGCAACAGCGGCCTGATTTAAGCCGGCGGCCTTCTACCATTCCAGCATCCTCGCGAGATACCATGAACAACGATAAAGCTTTCGACATCATCGCCATCGGCGAGCCGATGATCGAGTTCAATGAAACCAGTGCCGGCCAATATCGCCAGGGTTTTGGCGGCGACACCTCGAACTTCGCGATTGCCGCGGCACGTCAGGGCGCTCGTGTGGCTTACTGCACGCGGATCGGCGATGATCGCTTCGGCCGCATGCTGCAAGCCCTGTGGGGCCGCGAAGGCGTAGCCATGCAGGGCGTGGAGATTGATGCCGAGGCGCATACCGGCATGTATTTCGTCAGTCATGACGAAGCCGGGCATCATTTTCATTACATGCGCGCGGGCTCCGCCGCCAGCCGCATGCATCCCAAGCGGCTGCCGCAGACTCTGCTGACGCAATGCCGCTACCTGCACGTTTCCGGCATCAGTCAGGCCATCAGCGCCAATGCCTGCGATGCCGTGTTTGCCGCGATCGACATCGCCCGCCAGGCCGGCGCGCGCATCTGTTACGACCCGAATCTGCGCCTGAACCTGTGGCCGCTGACGCGAGCGCGCGCCATCATCGAGCAGACCATCGCCAGCACCGATATCTTCCTGCCCGGTCTGGATGAAGCCCAGATCATCGCCGGCGTCTCCACGCGCGACGACGTGCTGGCCTGGTGCGAACATCACGGCGCGCAGCAGGTGGTGTTGAAATGCGGGGCCGATGGCGCCTGGATCTGGCAAAAGGGCGTCGCCGGTGCACGCCACGTGCCGCCGACGAAGGTCAGCGCGATCGACGCCACCGGCGCCGGCGACTGCTTCGACGGATCCTTGATCTCGCGTCTGGTGGCCGGCGACAGCATCGACGACGCGGTGCGTTACGCCAATGTGGCTGCAGGGCTGTCCACTACCGGCTACGGCGCCATCGAACCGATTCCGACCAAGGAGACGGTGTTGAAGCATCTGTCCGTGAATTGAATGAGGCGCGGTGGAGCACTCTCGCCGCGTTCACCATGAATGTGGCGCAAAGCCGGCAATTCTGCGCAGCCATCCGCGGCGCATTTTTCGCTGAAAAAAATAGACTTCCTTGATAGAGTTACGCTCCCGTCACCACACATTCAGGCGCCTCATGTCGGCAGTGCTCAATACCATCCTCATCTATGCAAGAAATCCTTCAGTGACAGCGGAGTTCTATCGCAAGCACTTCGACTTCCAGACGACGGGCGAAATGACAGAGGGGCTGATCGAACTCACATCGCCCGCCTCCGGCGCCGCCATCCTCATTCATCAGGCAGCCAAGACCGTGAAGCTGGGGCAGGTCGGCGTCAAGCTGATGTTCAGCGTGCGCGATGTGGATGGTTTCAAGCAGCAATGCGCGCGGCAGGGCCTGATCTTCGGCAGCACGCACCAGGCCAAGGGCTACGCGTTTGCCAATGTCAAAGATCCCGATGGCAATTCGGTTGCCATTTCCAGCCGCGCCTATCGTGAGCCTGCATGACGTTGCCCGCGCAGAGCCGTCGGCGTTCAGCTTGCCGCTTGACGATGACGATGCCGCAGGCCTGAGCGCTTCGGCGCCATTCCTCGGGATTTTCCGTCACTTGCGCGCGGAGCGTGAGGTTTTGAGAGCGACGCCCAGTTGCTCCGGCAATCGGTCTGCTGCACTCATTCGGGTAGAATCCGCACTTTGCAGACAAGAGCATCGACATGAATATCCGCCCGGCGGTTGAATCAGATTTTCCGGCCATGTGGCCCATCTTTCAGGAAGTGGTCGCGACTGAAAGCACGTATGTGTTCGCGGCTGACGCCAGTCATGCGGATGCCTTTGCCTATTGGTTCGGGCCCGGCGTTTCGTCCTATGTTGCGGAAGAAGAAGGACGCATCCTGGGCATGTACAAGATCGTTGCCAACCAGCGCGATCTCGGCCGGCACGTCGCCAATGCATCGTTCATGGTGCACTCCGGCGGCAGCGGCAAGGGGCTGGGGCGCATGCTGGGGCAGCATTGCCTGAGCGAGGCAAAGAAGGCCGGTTTCCTGGCCATGCAATTCAACTTCGTGGTCAGCACCAATACTGCTGCGGTCGCGTTGTGGCAGAAGCTGGGATTCGCCATCGTCGGCACACTGCCCAAGGTCTTCGCGCACAAGCAGCTCGGACTGGTGGATGCCTATGTGATGCATCGCTTTCTGGATGAGATCTGACGCGCTCTTGTTATTGAATCAGTGCTGGCGGGAGATGCAAATACTTCCGAGCCGGCGATAAAAATGAAGGCCACCTTGACGGTGGCCTTTGTCATTTCTTCGATGACGGAAATGTGCGGGTGATGAGGCGAACAGCAAATGCGAGTGCGTGAAAAAATAGATTCTTGCGGTCGTCCGGAGATTGGCGGGCAAGAATAAATTTACCGGAATGACGACATTCTCCCCGAGATTTAGTGCTGTGATGTTTCAAAAAGAATTTCAGATAAATCCTTGTGTGATTTATCTCAAAGGTTTCTCGCATGCTTAATCTGACCAGATTCTTCCAACATGAAAAGCGTGTGTGAAATCCTGGCAGCGCAGCGATAGCGAGAAACAGCGCGGATTGCCGTCGCATGAGAATTGCCGCGAGAAAAAAATACAACAGATGCCATTTTATTTTTTTGATCTGATCTAAAAAATTGCTTCTATAAACCAAGGTGAAGTCACGCGGCAGCAGAAGCTTTAATGTCTGTGCATCCGACTGAAGTACGGATCCTCAAGACTATTTTTATAGAAGGATTTCAAATGAAAAAATCTTTGCTGGCACTCGCTGTTCTGGGCGCATTCGCAGGCGCTGCTCAAGCGCAAAGCTCCGTCACCATCTACGGTATCGTTGATACCGGCGTTGTATATCAAAGCAAGGTCGCCACCACCAACGGCGGCACAGGCAGCAAGTTTGGCATCAACTCCGGCGTTATCCAGGGTTCGCGCATCGGTTTCAAGGGCGTTGAAAATCTGGGCGGCGGTCTGAGCGCCGTGTTCAACCTGGAAACCGGCTTCTCCAACGACACCGGCGGTCTGCAAGGTTCCGACGCGACTACCGGCAGCAACCTGTTCCGCCGCAAGTCGGTGGTGGGTCTGGCAGGTGGCTTCGGTACTGTATTGCTGGGTCGTCAAACCGACTTCGCCGACACGCTGTCTTCTTTGAGCTCGGTTAACGAATTCGGCGGCTGGACCGGCAACGTCGGTCACAACCTGGATCGTCTGGAAGGTACGCGCACCAACAACTCGATTTCGTACACCACGACTAACATCAGCGGCTTCACCGGTAACCTGCTGTACGGTTTCGGCGAGCAAGCTGGTCAAACCTCCGCCGGTCAATCTTTCGGTGGTGGCCTGAAGTACGAAAACGGCCCACTGGGTCTGGGCGTGAGCTACTACCAGTCGAAGGCTAACGGCAGCACACCATCCGATGTCAGCCTGATTCCTTCGTCGACAACCACCGTGACACCGAATACTCTGGCCGCAAACCAGGGCAGCACCGCGTTCAAGGGCTGGAATCTGCTGGCTTCGTACCAGTTTGGCCCGGCACGTGTGTACGGCAACTGGTCGCGCGTTCAGCAAGACCTGAACACTCAGGCCAACCTGACTGCGTCCAGCGTCGGTTCGCTGACCACACTGACCAACCGCACTCTGGCGCGTTCGAAGAAGGCCGATATCTATGAAATCGGTACTGCCTATGCTCTGAGCCCATCGCTGAAGCTGCTGGCCGCTGTGCAACACACACGCGCTCAGTTCGACGGCGTGTCGGGCAAGGGCAAGCTGACCGCGTACAACTTCGGTACCGACTACTCGCTGTCCAAGCGTACCGATCTGTATGCGTTCGCGTCGTACATCCGTGCTACCGATATCGTCAACACCGGTATCGCCGACAGCACCGGCACCGATGGCAACCAGGCTGCTGTAGCAGTTGGTATCCGTCACAAGTTCTAATTCATCTCCCGTCGTTTCGGCGACAGCAGACAGAACTTGAAAGAAGGGCACTGCATGATTTTCATGCAGTGCCCTTCTTCATTTTTTTCTCGCGAGAAAATACGAAATCATTGCTGCTCCCGCAATAGTCCATTGAGCAATACGCGTCTAATAAGCAGGCCGAGCTCAACTACAATCAAGCCTCGCCATATCGCGTTAAAGATGTCGATTTATTTATGATGACGATGTTCGATTCCAGCCGCGCTTGTATAGATTTTAAGTATCACAGCGGCCATGCATCGCCATGGATATTCGCAAGTCTCTGCCAGTGATGAACATCCATTTTCCCCGTCCGTTCGCAATTCAGCCAAGCCTGAATCATTCATCCGTCGGCGCCAGTACACGTGCTCGTTTAAGTCACTGGGCAGCCGGCTCTGAGAAGGTGCCCACGCCGACTTCATAGTCGAGCCATCCCCCCCCGAGGCAGTCTGATAACCGACGCAATTGCTTGCGCCGGAAGGGACTCCTTTTGCCTTGATTTTCGCGAAGTCATTGCTCGTCATGACGGCGTGCGTGCCGGCAGATTTTCATGCCCGGGCCCGCGCCTCTGTTCATACGGCGGCCGACTTCAAGTTCCACTTCACTTACGCAAGCAACCAGAAAACACAATGGCAACAAGAGAAGAAATGGCTGTGATCAAAGCCGCACGCGCAGGATCATCCATGGCACAACTGGCGTTGGGAAACCGATACCTGTGCGGCGGAACCGGTCTGCCGCGAAGCAACGGCACTGCATTCTATTGGTTGAAACGGGCAGCGCAACAAGGCGTTGATGATGCCTGGATGACGATAGGAAAGAACATCTCCTATGATCAGGTGAAGGAACTATCGCCGCCGCGTGAATCCGCAGTCTGGTACGAAAAGGCCTTCGATGCCGGCATCACGCACGCAGGCCTGACCTTCGCCCGTCTGGTGCTGGACAATGCAGAGCAGTTCGACAGCAGCAGCCAGGCCAGAGCCATCGGCGCCTTGTCCGTGCTCGCCAGCCAGGACGATCATCAGGCGCAGTGGTTGCTCGCGCAGCAGATACAGCGGCACAGCAAGGATGAGGTTCGCGTCGGCGACGATGACGGGAAAGGGCACAGCGCGAAGGCGCCGTCGGCGGATGCCGTGCTCACGCTTGAAGATCGATTGATCACCAAGGCGGCACACGCAGGCATTGAGCAGGCGCAATATGCGCTGCTGGACAAGGCCTGGAAAAAATCGGACTACGCCGCTTTTGCCCGCGGCGCCGCTGTCCTGGTCGACAAGCTGTTCAAGCGAAATGCCGTGGTGGTGGCCCAGCTGGAAAAAGAGGTGGAGGTCACCGGCGGCGTATTCCTGTCTGCCGAGGAGTCGGCCTTATTGCTGCGATTTGCGCAATGGCGTCTGCAGCAAACGTATCCGCAGATGCATTCGCAAATGGACCCGCATCGGCAGCCTGATCCCATCGAGATCAGCCGTATTCTGGAGTTGGCCGCGCTGGCCGGAAACATCGAGGCGCAGCTTGAGCTCGGCCTGCTCTGCGCAAAGATCGACCGCGGCGGCAATCGGGTGTTCATGGAGCATGGCCTGGCCAATTTCAAGAAGGCGTTGCACTGGCTCACCCTCGCTGGCGAAGGCGGCTCGGCTGCCGCATGGCACGCGCTGGCCAGAATCCATTCACGTTCCATCTATTCGCAACGGAATCTGGATGTCGCTCTGCGCTACCTGGAAAAGGCCGCCGGCCTCGGGCTGGTGGATGCGCAATACGAGTTCGCACAGACCTACTGGCGCAACCGCCGCGACGATCCGCTGCACGATGTCAAAGCAATCTACTGGTGGCAAAAGGCGGCGGCGCAAAACCATCAAGACGCGAAGACCGCGCTGGAAGCGTTTTCTGCACAATCAAGCCTCAATACCTGGGCCGGAGACACCCTGATGCGCCTGAGCGAAAAGCTGAGGAACGCAAGCCCATTTCTCAGCGCGCGGATTGAACTGGCCGCAAGCTTCGGTCTGAGCAAGCCGGAAGCGCTGTTGATCGATGTGAAGAATGCCGACTACGGCCATTGTCTGGTGGTCGACATTTGCGAGCACTACGCGCGCAGCAAGCGGCGTCTGATCTCCATCGAGACCGAGGAGCAGCGTTCCACCCTGAACCGCGTCAGCCGCCTGTTCAGCGACGTCGATTGCAGCTTCAGCGGCCTCGAGGGCAATTATCGGCAACGCCAGTATCGGCTGCGGACGACGTTTCCTGAAATTTCCTGAAATGGCGCGGGTCTCTTGCTGCATGTCTCGATGCTGCACCCGGCGCAACATGGCCCGACCGCAGAATTCTTTGCCCTTGTCGGTACAAATAATCCTGGGACGGCTGCGCTTGAAGCGCAAAGCGATCCGGCATCCTTGTCAGCGGCTAGCGAGAGGCGCCGATCTTGGCTATTAAAAGTAGGCTTGCCACCAATACCGGGTTAAAGAACTGGACAAGTTACTTGTGAATGAAAACAGCACTTCGGAATCCAGCATTGAATTTGCTGCTTGAGCACCGGATGAAATGAGTAGGCCGAAGACCATTAGCAAGGCAAGGCGAGAGAAAGGCATGATGTGATCCGATCGGAAGCTCAGGATTATTTATGAAAACCTCATTGCAATGACGTTATGAAAGTGGTCCATGGCGTACTCATTCGGCGGCGATATCACAGCTTCCGCTTGGGTACCCGATACGGCCAGAAGCCCAACAATCACCAAAAGATATACGGTATAGATACGCATGGCTTCACCCTTCAGTTTGTTATTCGGAAATCAGCCTGGCAAGGAACCGGCGGCTTCACGCAGCCATTCGCTCCACATAGCCCAATCGATGCCCTGCGGCATGACGATCTCTGCGGCGTAGGCGCCCGTGCTTGCAAACAGGCCGGCGACGATGACAGCGGAAGTGATGTAGGTACGCATGGTGTTCTCCTTGAGTTGGGCCGAACATCAGGTTCGGTATGTGTGTATCTTGATCCAGCCGCGTTACACCAGGGTTTCAGCTCATTCCTTCAATGTTTCAATTGAAATATTGGTGTGTCTCGGATACAGCGCGCCGTTAAGCGGGCTATCAAGCCGCCGCCAAGTGCCTTCCAGCGTAATGGGGAGACATGGATTCCCATGGCGTCCGACTTCGTCGAAATTCTGTCAACGCTCGCAAATTTGATCCGCATCGGCCACATTGCGCACTTCATTGATCACGGACACCCAGTTCGGAGACGAGAACACTTCTAGCTCACCTGCGCGGACAATCGGAATGCCCCAAATAAATCAGCCTGCATAAGCGGGCTGATTTATTTGTTCGAAGGTCGGCTTCTGGCCGAGACTGCGTATAAATTGTTGATTTGCTCGCGGAATTGACCCTCTCCAATTGATCCACCTTCCAGCGTCTCGCGAAGGCAGCGAGCCGATCGTACGACCCCTCATAACCCAAGGATCGCAGCTCTAAGTGAAGCTGCTTTAAGGTACGCCGCTGCTTGCGTGATTTGACCGCCTCAGTCTTTAACCACGCTGAGAGTTTTAGTGTGTATTTATCTAGGGCGCTCCGGGGACGCCTATCTGCATAGGCTGGCTCGATGGCTTCAGCGTGAATATCTCGCCTGACGGTGTTGCGTGAGATGCCTAAACGTCTGGCGATCTCTCGCAATGGGATCTGGTCACGAAGGTGCCAGCGTCGAATAATTCCTAGTAATGCCACGTCGATCACTTCGATCTCCTACTTATGCTCATAAGCAGAATTGTGTTCTAAACGTGGGTCAATTCTCGACGCAAATCAACAGTCACCGTTTTGTTTCTGATATTGCAAGCGCTGGGGCTAGAGCTAAAAAGATTGAGTATGCACAAACTGTTCGATTCGGGGCTTTGGGAGAGCCGCTGCATGCTGCTCTAACCTCGGCGTAACTCTTTTTTGGTCGCAGATACCGCCTTTGAGAGCATGTCTAGCGCTGAGTCGGTGCAAAGCGGAAGTGAGAAGCGAAGGTAGGGGCTGAGTTCAAGATTCGGACGGAATGCGCAACCCGGTGCTAACAGCATCCCCATTCGCGATGCCTGGTTGGTCAGAGCCATGGCATCCGGAATGTCTACCTGCTTCATCCATACGAATGTGCCACCGATATACGGTTGATCAATTCGAAAGCCATCTTGCTCAAGGCGCGCTATTGCGGTGGAGGCTCTTTCCTGCAGGCGGCGATCAAGCCGCCTGACGTGTCGCGCATAGTGGCCATCGGCCAACAAGGAATGAACAATGGCCTCGTTAGGCTCACAACTCGCGTAGCAACTGATTAATTTCAGTGTCACGAGCTCCTCAAGGAAGTCAGTCCGCTTGGTGGCCAAATAGCCGACTCGGAGGCTGGGAGTCAGTGTTTTTGAAAAGCTTCCCAAATAGATAACGCGATTCAACTGGTCGAGCATGGCCAATCTTGGCGAATTCTCCGGCGCCAGATCTGCCGAGACATCATCTTCTACGATAGTTACGCCATGCTTCTCGGCTGCGCGCAACAGGTCGTGCGCAACCGATAAGGACAGCATGGAGCCGGTGGGGTTCTGTAGCGCACTCTGCGTAAAGAAGATGCTCGGCTTTAGTTCTGTGCAAATCTTCTCGAACGCGGCAACGTCCGGTCCGTCCAGATTCCTGGGGACGCCAACAATATGCGCTCCTCTTACCTTGAGCGCCCATACAGTCTGGAAGTAGCCTGGATCATCTATGAGCACGGTTTGACCGGGCTTGACCAAGAGTCGGATTAGCAAGTCAATCGCTTGTGTCGCGCCATTGGTCAGCAGCAAATTGCTCGTGGCAGCCTTGATACCGCGTTGCGAAAGCTGTCTTGCCAGCATTTCCCGGAGAGGGGCATAACCTTGCGTCGTGCCCAGGGCTCCGAACCTTGGAAGAAGTCCGCGCGAGATTTTCCGAACCGCAGACTCCAGCTCGATATAGTCGACCCAATCGGAACCGACCGGCCCACCTCCGAGGCGGACCGACGATGTCGGCGCATCAGACATTAATTCTTGTCCCAACTTCTTTGGGTCAAGCGACTCCCTCAATTTTGCGACTTCGGACACCGAGGATTTAGTCGGATTCTCTGCGACAAAGAAGCCTGATCCGCGCCGCGATAGCACGACGCCACGGGCGACCAGGTGTGAATAGGCCTCGACCACAGTATGCGTACTGGTGCTGTGCGCCTCGGCCAGCACCCGAACCGACGGGAGCTTGGTGCCTCCTCGCAGTACACCGCGGTCGATCAATTGCTCGATCTCGGAAGAGAGCTGCTGGGAAAGCGGAATGCTGGAATTTCTCGTGAGAGAGACTGCAATATCTGTAGTAGTCATCTATTGACACAGTTCTGAACAGTTATGCGCAACTGTATCATACAAGAGCCAGTGCGTTGGCTATCATTTGCCTGCGCCTGATGTTGCGGCGCCTTCTGCATAAAAACTCCAGGGTTCTCTCAACCAAGGCTTGCGCTTCTACTTTGCTCGTTCTGAAGCTGTGAGGAATCTCAATGGGGTAAGGCGGGGACACCTTGTGCTGGACAAATAAGAGCGGTACCACCTTTCAACTCGGGAATGGATAAGGCACTCTGATGAAACAACTCAAACGCGGAAAACTTGCACTGGCAACGCTTCTCCTCGGCGTAATTGTTGGCAGCGCTCATGGACAGGATCTGACGGGACGGCTGAAGAAGATCAAGGAAACCGGGCTAATCACCTTGGGAGTGCGTGATTCCTCGATTCCTTTCTCCTATCTGACTGAAAACCAGGCCTATATCGGTTATGCGGTCGACCTGTGTTTGAAAGCCGCCACTGCGGTGCAGCGAGAGCTTGGACTGTCCAAGCTGGATATCAAGATGCTGCCGGTCACCGCAGTTACCCGCATTCCGCTAATCGCCAACGGCACCATCGACCTGAATTGCGATTCCGCGACCAACAACGAGGAACGACAAAAGGTCGTCACTTTCGCTCCGACCATTTTTGTCACGTCAAGCCGGATCATGGCAAAGAAATCATCGAGCTATCGCAAACTCGACGATTTGAAGGGCAAGGTTGTGGTGGCTTCCTCCGGCACCTCGAACATCAAACAATTGGCGACGCTCAATGGCGAGCGAAAGCTTGGGATCACGATTCTCACTGCGCGTGACCACGCTGAAGCATTCCTGATGTTTGAGACAGATCGGGCGCAAGCCATCATCAATGACGACATTATCCTGGCATCTCTCGCCGCGACATCGAAGAGCCCGGGAGATTATGTTCTGAGCTCGGAGGCACTCTCTGTCGAGCCGCTCGGGATCATCGAGCCGCTCAATGATCCCGCATTCAAAAAGGTAGTCGACGCGGCGATTTCCAACGTGTATCGCTCAGGGGAAATCAATCGCATTTATGCGAAATGGTTCCAGGCCCCAATTCCACCCAAGGGCGTGAATCTCAATATCCCGATGAGTGCTGAATTCAACGCCGTTGTGGCCAAGCCGACTGATTCACCCATTGCAGCCGAATACGCTCTGACCGGAAAGTAGGCAAACCATATCGCTCCATGCATAAGCATGGAGCGAGGTAATGCGAGCGAACTCACCAGGATGGGAGATCGCCCGCAAGTGAAGAGCGATGCAGGTTGGAAAGAATGGACTGGAATTATGAGTGAAAAGATCAGAGTCGAGAGCGACCTAGCCTTGCAGGTGGGAATTGCGGCCCTGAAGAAGGCCGGAGTACCTGACGCCGGAGCAAGGATGCAAATGGATCTCTTGCTGGAAGCTGAGCTTCGCGGTCGTGCATCACACGGCCTGTTGAGGCTGCCGCGTGTGATCGAACGAATCCGCAACGGCATAGCAAATCCTGTGACGGAAGGGACGTCGCGCTGGCGTGGGGATGCGTTGTTGCAGGTTGATGGGCAGCAAGGGTTGGGGCCGGTTGTAGCCTGGGCCGCGCTGGAAAAGATTTCAGTTCGCGCAAAGACTGCCGGCCTGGCGGCTGCAGCGATCAGCAACAACAATCATCTGGGCATGCTAGCGCTCTACGCGGAGCGTGTTGCCCGAGACGGGCAAGTGCTGATTGCACTTACCACCAGTGAGGCACTGGTGCATCCCTGGGGTGGCCGTCAGGCCATGATCGGTACCAATCCAGTGGCCATTGGCGTTCCTGCCACCCCTGATCCTTTCGTTCTCGACATGGCAACCAGCCTCATATCGATGGGCCAGGTGCATGACTACGCCAACAGAGGGCAGGCTCTCCAGCCTGGTTGGGCCCTTGATGCCAAGGGCGATCCAACCATCGATGCCGCTGCCGCCAAGGACGGGGCGATCGCTCCGTTCGGTGGTGCAAAAGGTTATGCGCTGGGGCTTGCCTTCGAAATATTGGTCGGGGCACTCACCGCATCTGCTTTGGGGCGCGATGTGGCAGGCACCCTTGACTCAACGAAGCTGTGCAACAAGGGCGACGTGTTCATCGTCATCGAGCCGGAGTCGGATGCAATGACGCAATCGGTTACGGACTACCTGAATATGCTTCGGACATCTGTACCGGCTGTTGCAGAGCGGCCGGTAGTGGTGCCGGGAGATCGCGCGTTGCTCCAGAGGGATGCGAGCCTCAAAAACGGAGTTCTCATTGCTCCAGAGGTCTGGCAGCGGATACGAGATCTGGCTGATCCCGCAGGAAATGAGCTCGGCTCTTCGCTTCTACATTGACTAACAGGGTGACACAGATGGATGAAATCTTCGGAGTAATGCGGTCGCCCAATGCGATCATCTTCGGAAACGGCCAGCGCCACGCGCTTGGGCAGATTATTGGGCGTATCGGAACACGTGTTCTTGTCTGCACCGATCAACGCTTCGCGGCATCCACTGAGATGGATGAAATTCTCGCGGATCTGAAGTCGAAGGGGCTGGATTGCCTGGTATTTGATGGGACGCAAGCGGAATTGCCGCTTTCAAGTATCGAGGAGTGCGTCAAGTTCTGTGAAGGCTTCAATCCCGACGTGATTGCTGGTATCGGCGGGGGAAGCTGCATGGACATGGCCAAGTTGGTCAGCTTGCTGCTCACCCATGGTGGGCCGATGGATCGCTTTTACGGGGAGTTCAAGGTCCCAGGTCCTGTCATTCCTGTGGTCGCCGTTCCTACAACCTCGGGCACAGGCTCCGAAGTCACTCCCGTGGCGGTACTGGCCGATCATGCACGCGACCTGAAAGTCGGAGTGTCCAGTCCTTATCTGATCCCGCATACCGCCGTCTGCGACGCAGAACTCACTTTGACCTGCCCGCCAGGCTTGACGGCCTTGTCAGGCGCAGACGCATTGACACACGCTATCGAAGCCTTAACCGCGATCAGTCACCCGCGCACGCCGGAGTTGTCCCAGCAGCGAGTGTTCGTCGGCAAGAACCTGTTCAGCGACCAGCATGCGCTGGTGGCGATTCGAGCGATTTTCAAACATCTTCCTCGCGCAATCGAGGACGGCTCGGACGTCAACGCACGCAGCATGCTGATGTATGGGGCCGTTTCGGCAGGGATGGCCTTTGGGGGGGCGGGGACGGCGGCGGCACACGCGATTCAGTATCCGGTGGGAGCGCTCACGCACACTGCGCATGGCCTGGGTGTCGCGACGCTTCTTCCCTATGTCATGGCATATAACGCGCCCGCATGCCTTCATGAACTGCTGGCGATGGGGGACGCAATCGGTGTCACACATGGCACCTCAGAGCAAATCGTTCTGGAAACGATCGAGCGCACTCGTGATCTGTGCGCCCGTATCGGAATACCTGGCACCTTGGCGGGCTTGAACCTGCCCGAGGATAAGTTGGACTGGGTTGCCGAACAATCAATGCTGTCAGCACGACTTATCAATAACAACCCCCGCAAGCTTGATGTTGAGGGCGTGCGTGAAATTGTTCAGAACGCCTTCTACGGCACTCACTAACTCATACCCGCGGCATATCAGAGGAAATCATGGCATCAACTGAGCTCAACATTGCGTCAATCCCTACTGACCTTTTCATCGGCGGCGCCTGGCGTGCGTCGGCAACCGGAAAGAGGATTGACGTTATCGATCCTGCGACCGAGAGCCGTTTGGCCAGCGTGGCAGACGCCAGTGTCGAAGACGCAATTCAGGCGGTAGACGCTGCAGATAAGGCCGCAAAAGATTGGGCGAAGACAGCGCCACGTGTCCGTAGCGATATCTTGCGCCGTTGCTATGACTTGATGATTCGGGATGCCGAAAAACTGGCAAAGCTCATTTCGCTGGAAAACGGAAAATCGTTGACCGATGCAAAAGGAGAAGTCGCTTACGCCGCAGAGTTCTTCCGCTGGTATGCAGAAGAGGCGGTTCGCATCAATGGCGAGATCAGCATTGCCCCCTCGGGCATGGCGCGTACGCTTGTACAGTATCAGCCGGTTGGAATCTCGTTGCTCATTACGCCATGGAATTTCCCGGCAGCCATGGCAACCCGAAAGATTGGCCCGGCGCTTGCTGCCGGATGCACCTGCATTCTGAAGCCGGCGACCGAAACCCCGCTGACTGCCTATGCGATCGCCGCACTCCTGGCTGAGGCGGGGGTTCCGGCAGGAGTCGTGAATGTTCTGACTACATCAACCGCCGGCAAGGTCTCCAACGCTATCCTGGAAGATCCGCGTGTCCGCAAATTGTCCTTTACCGGCTCCACTGAAGTCGGGAGGATCTTGCTGCGCAAGGCAGCGGATTCCGTCATTAACTGCTCGATGGAGCTGGGCGGCAATGCACCGTTTGTCGTGTTTGATGACGCTGACATGGATGCGGCCATCGAAGGCGCAATGATCGCCAAGATGCGTAACGGCGGCGAGGCCTGCACGGCGGCAAATCGCTTCTACGTCCAGCGTGGGGCAGCTGCAGAGTTCAGTCGTCGGCTTGCTGAGCGAATCGCCGCCTTGGTGGTTGATGACGGTATCAAGCCCGGCACACAGTGCGGTCCATTGGTCAATAAAGCTGCTGTCGAGAAAGTAGCGTCTTTGGTAGATGACGCCGTGGCAAAAGGGGCGAAGGTACTGACAGGCGGAAAGGCGCCTGGCCGCGTAGGTTATTTCTTCCAGCCTACGGTACTGACGGATGTGTCGTCTGATGCCGATCTTCTGGGCGAAGAAATCTTCGGCCCTGTGGCTCCTATCGTCGTGTTCGATACCGAAGCTCAAGCTGTTGAGCTCGCCAATGCCACCGAATACGGTCTGGTCGCTTACATCTACACGAGCGATCTTGCTCGCGGGTTGCGCGTATCAGAAATGGTGGAGAGCGGGATGATTGCCTTGAATCGAGGTCTCGTTTCCGATCCGGCCGCCCCGTTTGGCGGCGTCAAGCAAAGCGGCCTGGGACGAGAAGGAGCGCACCACGGGCTCCTGGAGTTTACCGAGGCGAAATATATTTCGACCAATTGGTAAAGCTGACCAGGCTCAAACATGTTTAGAAGTGAGGGCACCTTGCCCCGCTTGATTTATCGCCCATATCGCACACTGCCATGACCCATCCTCAATTTACCCAACCACCATCTACCCCTACTGAGGGGCAAGCGACCAGGAGTCAGCTTGCGCCCAGTGGCGTGATCAAATTCGGAGTCGCGTTTGCGCCGGAGATGTCGAACTTCTTCGTCGTCAAGGACGGTGACGGCCAGCCCCGCGGTGTGACAGCCGAGTTGGGGAAAGCACTTGCAACGCAACTGCGTGTTCCAATCGATTTCTACGTCGCCCCCAATTCCGGACAACTGACCGACGCACTTGAAAGTGGGGTCATTGATGTCGCTTTCATGCCGGTCGACGAGGAACGTCGCCGACGGGTCGATTTCGGGCCGAGCTATTTCGTCCTCCAGGCGACAGGCCTGGTGCGCGGAGATTCTGGAATCAACGCCATTGCTGATCTCGACAAGCCAAGCGCCAAGGTGGCAGGCATTGCGAACACCACCACCATTCGTGGCACCGCGCGCGCCTTGCCTTCTGCAACGATCGTCTCGTCCGAGACAGTCGGTGAAGCCATGGAGATGCTGCGCGACGGTCGGGTCGATGCGGTCTCCTTGTCGCGCGATGTATTGGCTTTATACCAGGCAGGGATTCCTGGTTCGCGCATTCTGGACGGCCATCTTCACAGCGCGGGGATTGCGATCGCCGTGCCCAAGAAGCGGCCGCTAGCGCTGTCCTATGTTTCTGCATTTCTTGAAGACGCCAAGGCGTCCGGGCTCGTCCGAAAACTGTTTGATGACGCCGGCCTGGTCAACGACAAGGTCGCCCCGGCTGAAAGCACCAACTGAGATCAATGCAATAACCCTATCGCACACGAAACAGGTCAAATCATGCCAATACTTGCAAAACGCGCCACCGAAATCAAACCGTCGCCGACCATGGCAATGAGCGCACTTGCCGCTGAAATGAAGCGCGCGGGCCGCGATGTCATTCCCCTGAGCCTGGGTGAGCCGGACTTCCACACGCCGCAACACATCAAGGATGCGGGTATTGAGGCGATTCGCACCGATTTCACGAAATACACCGCAGCGGACGGCTTCGCGCCCCTGAAGAAAGCAATCATCGCTAAACTCGCGCGCGAAAATGGCGCGAGCTACGCCGCTGACCAGATTGTGGTCGGTAGCGGCGCCAAGGTGATCATCTATGCGGCCATGCTTAGTGTCGTTAATCCCGGAGACGAAGTCGTTATCCCCGCGCCGTATTGGGTCACCTATCCGGATCATGTAGAACTGGCCGGCGGAAAGCCAGTGTTCGTGGTGGGTGAGGAATCGACCGGGTTCAAGATCACGCCGCAATCATTGGCGAGCGTTCTCAACGCGAAGACTCGCGCAATTATCTTCAATTCGCCTAGCAATCCATCGGGGGCCATTTATACCGAAGATGAGATTCGTGCGCTGGCGGAGGTGCTGAAGAAATATCCCGATGTCTGGATTGTGACTGACGAACTTTATGAACATCTTGCCTACGATGGAGAGAAAACGGCAACGTTCGCGCAAATCATCCCGGAATTCTCTGACCGCATTATCACGATCAACGGCTTCTCCAAGGGCTACGTCATGACGGGCTGGCGTCTGGGATTCGCTGCCGGCCCCAAGAAAGTGATGAAGGCCATCGGTGATCTACTCAGCCAATTAACCGGCAGCCCGAGCAGCATTGCTCAAGCTGCGGCTATCGCGGCTCTCGAAGGTGACCAATCCTTCCTGTCCGCAAATCGCGAAGTGTTCGAGGCGCGCCGCAATTTCGTGGTGGAGCGCCTGAACAAGGTGCCGGGACTTTCGGCCATCAAGCCAGCCGGAACCTTCTACGTTTACATCAACTGCCGTGACTGGATCGGCCGTACTAGCGGGGCGGGACGGAAGTTGAGCACGGATGTCGCCATTGCCGAGGCCCTTCTTGATGAAAGTGAGATGGCGGCTGTGCCAGGCGAAGTATTCGGTCTAAGCCCCTTCTTCCGCATCTCCATTTCCCTCGAAATGGCGCTTCTTGAAAAAGCAATGGACAGGTTCGATGCATTTGCCAAGGCTATGCGCTGATCCGAGCCATCTCGAGGGCCGCATCTATGCGGTGCGGCCTTCTTGGCGATTGCTTGAATATATCAAGAATCAGACTGATGTCTGATCAGCCCCGCACATGCGGTTCTGTAGCGGCGCCGCATTGGCTGGCGCTGCATCACTGCACATGGCGCCATCCGGCCAAAATCAATCCATAGATGAGGAAGTGATGTTGCTGTCTACACTGCGTGCCCGCTTGATCGCGGTCTGCGTAGCCACCGTGCTGACCGGAATGTTGAGTATGGTTGGCGCGAACTACGTCACAACACGATCACAGTTGCTTGAACGTCTGGAAGTGCAGACGCGCCAGCTGGCCGATAGCCACGCGGCGACCATCGCTGCCTGGATTCAATCTAAAAAGTTGGTTGTGTCTTCCATCGTGCAGTCCACTGGAGAGGAAGATGCCGTTCCGGCACTCAAGGCGGCTCGACAGGCCGGTGGATTCGATGACGCCTACATCGGCTATCAGGACAAGCGTGCTTCGTTTTCGCAGTCGCGGAGCAGAGCGCCGGACTACGATCCAACAAAGAGGCCCTGGTTTATAAAGGCATCGGAGGCTTCAATCCCAGTCGTCACCTCCCCCTACGTCAGTGCCAGCACCGGAAAATTATTGGTGACATTTGCTGAGGCCGTACGATCAGAGAACAAGGTCATCGCGGTCGCCTCCGCCGACGTGCTCCTTGATACAGTCGTTCAGATCGTGGTCGGCATCAAAGCTACGCCGAATAGTTTTGCATTCTTGGTCGATAGTGCCGGCAAGATCATTGCCCATCCCGATTCTGCACTTGCACTAAAGCCGGTATCGGACATTGATCCAGGATTGAATTCCGGATTTTTGTCTGAGTTAGAACGTTCTCAACGAAGCAAATATGTGGAGTTGGACGGGAAGGCCGTGATGCTTCAGGCAGTTAGCGTACCTGGTACTGACTGGAAATTGCTGATTGCCCTGGATCGTGCTGATGTAATGCGGCCATTGAAGGAGGTGTTGATTTCGTCGGTGCTGATCGCCGCACTGATTGCCTGCGCTGCTTCTGCCTTGCTGGGCGCACTGATCGCAAAGGCTTTGGTGCGCCTGGGACTCGTGCGCGATGCGCTGAATGACATTGCCAGCGGCGAAGGTGATTTGACGCAGAGAATCGACGCAAGCGGGATTGATGAGCTCGCGCAAATTGCGCGGGCCTTCAATCAGTTTGTCCAAAAGATATCGAATCTTTTGCGGGAAATAAGGACGTCGAGTGAAATCATTAAGATCGCGTCCAGTGAAATCGCACATGGCAATGCAGATTTATCGGCAAGAACAGAATCCCAGGCTGGCGCTCTGGAGGAGACCGCGTCCGCGATGGAGGAGCTTACCTCTGGAGTGCAACAGAATTCCGATAACGCCCATCAGGCGAACACGTTGGCCGCGGGGGCTTCCAGAGTAGCTGCTCAGGGAGGCGACATGGTAAGCCGCATGGTCGATACCATGATTGGCATAGATGCCTCGTCCAAAAGGGTCGTCGAGATCATTGCGGTGATTGACGGCATTGCATTTCAGACCAATATCCTTGCACTCAATGCGGCGGTTGAGGCGGCCCGTGCCGGCGAGCAGGGACGGGGATTCGCGGTGGTGGCGAGCGAAGTGCGAGTCTTGGCGCAGCGGTCTGCACTCGCGGCAAAAGAGATTGCTGGCTTGATCGGTGACTCTACGCGGCAGGTTTCGGAAGGCAGCTTGCTGGCGACCCAAGCGGGAACAACGATCCAAGAGGTTGTTGCCAGCGTTCAAAGAGTCAGTTCAGTGATGGCCGAAATCAGTGCGGCAAGCGCCGAGCAGGATCGCGGTGTTGGTGAAATCAATGCCGCAATCTTGCAGATGGACGAGGTGACGCAGAGGAATGCCGCTCTGGTGGAAGAAGTAGCCGCCGCGGCGCATTCCCTTCAAGGGCAAGCACTCAAGCTATCTGAGCTTGTTAACGTCTTCACACTAGATTGATGGCTGAGTGCTGTTTTTTGCGGATGTCAGCGTTCGCCCCCCGAGGCGGCAACAGCAAGACAGGCGAGTGGCGACCAGTTAAGTCCATAGAAGTTGTCCTCTGGTAGTGTTTTGGCGAGGCTGTGGAGCCTCGCCATTTTTTTCTCAATGAGAAAAACTATTCTTCGAAAGTTTCGCGAGCCTACGCCCCGAATCTTTCATACCACCGAAAAATTAACGTGGGGCAACCAGAAATTTCTGCTTTTGTGAATGTCTGTTTCTGGCCGATTGCTGCCGTTAATTTATACCATCCAATCTAAACCTATTTGGTGCGGGCCTCAGACAATTCATTTGCTAACTGAGTTACTCGAGTTCTCAACATGCCCTTAAGCCAGCGACAAAAGTTTCGGCCGGCCTGTACCTGTTGCGTTTGCGAATTCATGTAAGCCCAATAGGTCGCGCCGGAGGAGATTTTCTGATCGTCCAGCATGATCAGTGTTCCTGCCCGCAGCTGGTCAAGCACCAACAACTGCGGTGCGACTAGAAATCCTGTGCCGCCGATTGCTGCGGCAACAGCCAGAAAAAGATGATCGTACATTGCACCGACGTGCAAGCGATCCGGTGAGATATCTTTTGCGATGGCCCACGTCGCCAGAATATCCGGGCGTGATGTTGTCGCAATCATCGGCCAACGGTGCGGCGCCTGTGCTCGGTGCTTCTGTACCAATGGAGGGGCGCCTACGCATACCAGTTCTTCTTGCAGCAATTCCCAGCTTTCGCTATTCGGAATAGCCAGATCCCGCGTGATGAGGACGTCGAATTCGTCCTGCGGCAACGGTGGCGACAAGGATGTAATCAGATCGACCCGCAGCGGCGATTGGGCCATGAAAGCACCCAGCATCGGCACGACGACCGTCATTGCAAAGCTTGGCATGGAAGTGCGCACCATCAACCGGTCGTTGCTGTTTTCCCCTTGAAACATCTGCTGTGTGGCGAGTTCGATCGTTGCCACTGCATCTTTGACAGCGTCGTAATACTGCGATCCGGCAGTGGTCAACGCAATCGTCGCGCCGCGTCGCTCGAACAATTTGATGCCGGCGGCTTTCTCCAGCGTCGCTACATGGCGGCTGACTGCGCTTTGGGTAATCCCCAGTGCGGCCGCAGCCCGGGTGAAGGTCCCGTGGCGGCCGATGGTGACAAACGCCCGAATCGCCGTGAGAGGTACGTCCAGATGTTTAAGCATGATTAAAACTCATCCTTCTATGCGTAGATTGAGATAGTGGCGCTTTTCTGTCATGGGACGGTAATAGTACATTGCAATCATCGCCAGTCCAGCTTCCCTCATCTATTCAAAAAGGTCAAATCATGTTGAAGAAGTGTCGCCTATTATCATTATTACTCATACCAGTCAGTTTCTTGGTTAAGCCGGCGGCGGCTGCCGAAGTGGTCCTGTATTCGTCAAACAATGTAGAAACCGTCAACCGTGTAGTGGAACTGTTCACAAAGAAGAATCCGGATATCAAAGTCTCTGTGGTCCGTGCTGGCACAGGTGCGCTGATGCAGCGCATCAAGGCGGAGGCCGCCAATCCTCTGGGGGACATATTCTGGTCCGGCGGACTGGCAACGATTGCGGAATTCAAAGCCCAGCTCGACCCGTATGCATCACCGCAGGCAAATACTGTTGCCGCCGCCTATCGCGGACCCAACGGCCTGTGGTTGGGCACCAATGTCCATGTCAACGTATTGATGGTGAACGCACGTCAGGTCACGGATGGGGCTCTTCCGAAGAGTTGGAGCGATCTGAGCGACCCGCGCTGGAAGGGTCGGTTGGTTATTCCCGATCCTGAACGCACCAGCGCTTCCTTTGTCGCCTTGTACGGTATTCGACAAACACTCGGCAAAGCCATGTTGAGTCGCATTGCACGCAACGCCACGATCGTCGGAACCACATCTGCCGCCTACGACGGTGTCGCCAAAGGTGAATTCGCCGTTGCGCTCACCATGGAATACGCCGCTTATGAATACGTCGCCGGCGGCCTCAAGGAGATCAAGCTGGTCTACCCGTCTGAAGGAACGTTCATGTCGGTGGAGGGCATGGCCTTGATCAAAGGTGCCAAGCATCCTGCCGAGGCTCGCAAGCTGTACGAGTTTCTGGCGTCGAAAGAAGCGCAGACCGATATCTTTAAATCAGCATTCCGCCGTCCTTTGCGTACCGATATCGACGTAAGCACTCTCTCGACATTGCCTGCATTGAGTGCCGTAAAAGTGGTGCCGCTTGATGAGGAAAAGATGAGCCAGGATCGCGCAGCGTTCCTCGCCGAGTGGCGCGAAATCATCTCTGCGCGTTGATCGCGCAAGAGCGCATAAAAGGGAGATGACAATGCAAGTTGTATTTGAAAATATCGAACAAAGCTACGGCAAGCAAGCCTTGTTCCGTCAACTGAATCTGAAGATACCGAGCGGAAAACTATTCACCTTGCTGGGGCCGTCTGGCTGCGGCAAGACCAGTCTATTACGTATGCTGGCGGGATTCATTCGCCCCGATAGCGGGCGCATTCTGTTCGGCGGCGTCGATGTGACGGGAGTACCGGTCAATCGTCGGGACGTGGGGATGGTGTTTCAGGACTACGCACTGTTTCCGGATCGTTCGATTCTCGCCAACGTTTGCTACGGACTGGCGGCCCGGAATGTTCCAAGAGATCAGGCAACGCAGCGCGCAATGGCCATGCTCAAACGCGTCGGACTGGAGTCTTTCGCAGATCGCCCGCCATCCGCCTTGTCTGGCGGACAGCGTCAGCGGGTGGCGATGGCGCGGGCGCTGGTGATTGAGCCAAAGCTGTTGTTGCTGGACGAGCCGCTATCGGCGCTGGATGTCAAATTGCGCGTCGAGTTGCGCAGCATGATCCGAGAGTTGCAAATCGAGGCCGGCATTACCACAGTATTCGTGACGCACGACCAGGAAGAAGCGTTGGCAATGTCAGATCAGATCGCCGTCATGAATCGCGGTTGTGTCGTACAGCTAGGGACGCCGCGCGAAGTGTATACGCGTCCCTGTACGTCCTTCGTTGCCGATTTTGTTGGTAGCGCCAATCTGATTTCCATCAATCAGGAACTGCCTGAAGTCAACGGCCTGCGACGTTTCGATTCGTCCGCAGGGGTATTGCTGACCAATAGCGCAGTACCGTTTCGGGCGGGAATCAAACTGGCCGTGCGCAGTGAAGAGATCTCGTTTGCGGAGGCCGATGCACCCAAAGAGGGGCAGGTTCCGGGCGTGGTGGAGCATGTCGAATTTCGCGGCAGCCTCACCAGCTACGCCATCCGCACACCTGCGGGAACGATCGCTGTCGCCAGCAGCGGCAACGCTCAACAACGACAGCGTATTCGCGGTGAGAACGTGCTGCTGCAATTGCCGTTCGACGCGCATCTGGTGGAGGCAACATGATCGCCGGCAGATTAAGACGTGATCCTGCATGGATGGCGACTGCGATCGCTGCGATCTGCCTCATGGCGATATTTCTGCTGTGGCCGCTGGTGTCGATGCTAGGAAAATCCTTCATCAATCCGGACGGGCATTGGGGCTTGCATGGTTACGTACGGTTTTTTTCCGAACCATCTTATCGCGAAGTTTTTTTCAACACGTTGATCCTCGGCGTCGCCGTCACTGCGGGTTCGCTACTCATCGGCGGCGGGCTGGCGCTGGTCGTAGCGCGCTGCAAATTTCCTTTTGCGGGCATGTTGATGATCTTGCCGTTGATCACCATGGTGATTCCGGATGTGGTGGTCGCGGCCTCGTGGGTGCTTGTGCTTGGTAAGCAGGGACTCATCAACAGCTGGCTTGAACCGCTTGGTACTGAGTTGCCGTCGTTGTACTCGTGGTGGGGACTGGTGTTTGTTATGACCCTCAATAACTACGTCTATGCGTTCGTCGCGGTGCTGGTTGGGCTGAAATCGATGGATCGCAGTTTGGAGGAGGCTGCGCTAAGTCTGGGGCGCCCGCTGCCGAGGGTGCTGGTCGGTGTCACCATGCCGCTCCTGCTGCCATCGGTGTTCGCCGGCGCCTTGATTGTGTTCACACATGTGATCGGCAGCTTCGGCGTGCCGGCGATTCTTGGTGCGCGCACACCGGTGTTGGCGGTCAAGGCCTACAACGAATTTGTCAGCGAGATGGGCGGCAATCCGCAGATGCAAACCACCATGGCGTCATTGTTGGTTTACCTCGGCGCCGGTTTGCTGTTGTTGCAGAAGTTTGTCGTCGAACGGCGTCAATTCCAAATGGAATCAGGACGTACGCCCGTAGCTATTCCACTTAAAGGCGGCAAGGCAATGGCCGCAGCCGGCAGTGTGCTGCTGATCGTGGCGCTGTCTCTGCTGCCGGCGCTAGTCGTCCTTGTGACGGCTTTTACTCCCTCGGTGGGACCGGTACTCCGGTACGGCGGTTTTACGCTCAATCATTTTCACTACGCGTTGGTAAGAGCACCCGAACCTTTGTATAACTCGCTGTTCTTGTCGACCATAGCGACAGCGACGGGAGTCGTTTTTTCCATCGCCACCGCTTATCTCATCGTCAAACGTCGTTCATTGATTACACACGTTCTTGATGTGTTGGTGACTTTGCCGCTGACTATCGCCGGCACCGTTCTGGGTATTGCGCTGATCAATTCATTCAGCAGTGGGCCACTGGCGCTGACGGGGACCTGGATCATCATGGCGCTGGCATATTTTCTGCGGCGGGTACCCAGCGGCGTGCGCTCCGCGACGGGCCCCTTGCACAACCTTAAGGATTCGATAGAAGAAGCATCAATGAGTCTCGGTGTCGGTACCTTGGGCAGTTTTGTGCGCGTGGTACTGCCGGTGATCGGTCCTTCCGTGGGTGCTGCCGCCGTCCTGATGTGGGTCACCACTTTGTCGGAGCTGTCGGCCACCATCGTCTTGTATTTCGGCGGCATGAACACCATGCCAATTGAAATTTTTCAACAAGTAGACAGCGGCCGCCTGGCACTGGCCTGTGCCTACAGCGTACTGCTGCTGATCACGATCTTTACCTCCCTGGCGCTGGCGCGCTGGATTTTCCGTCTTAAAGTAGGAACCATAGAATGAACGACTCTACAACTCAAGCAACACAATTTCTGGCTACCCGTGTGCTGGGCGCCAAACCTTCAGCCACGAAGGAGATGACTCAACTGGCCAATCAGCTGAAACTGGTCGGCCGCGACATCATCACTCTGAGCCAGGGCGAGCCTGACTTCCCGACCCCGCAGCACGTGCGCGACGCCGCCAAGGCGGCAATCGATCGCAACGAATCGCGCTATACCGATGTGCCCGGCACTTTGGCGCTGCGTGAAGCGGTCAGCCGAAAGTTCGAACGCGACAATGGCTTGCGCTATACCCCCGAGCAAATTCAGGTCGGCTGCGGCGCCAAACAATTGCTGTACAACGCGTTACAGGCGACGATCAATCCGGGCGATGAAGTCGTCATCCCGACACCAGCCTGGGTTTCCTATCCAGAGATGGTCTTGCTGGCAGGCGGTACCCCGGTAATCGTGCGCTGCAATGCAGGTGCCGGTTTCAAGATCACACCCGAGCAATTGGAAGAAGCCATTACGCCGCGCACCAAATGGCTGATGCTCAATTCACCTTCCAACCCAAGCGGCGCGATCTATAGCGCCGCCGAATTAGCGGCATTGGCGGTGGTGCTGTTGCGCCATCCACAGGTATGGATCATGGCTGACGATATCTACGAAAAGATCCGCTATGAGACAACGCCGTTTGCCACGCCCGCGGCGGTCACTCCCGAACTTGCTGCGCGGACGCTGACCATTAACGGTGTCTCGAAGGCGTACGCCATGACCGGCTGGCGAGTGGGTTTCGGCGCGGGTCCGAAGGAACTGATAAAGGCCATGAACTTGGTTCAATCGCAGTCGACTTCACATACCAGCTCGATCAGTCAGGCGGCGGCAATTGCAGCACTTGACGGGCCGATGGATTTTTTGCCCGGATTTGTCGAGGCTTTTCGCCGGCGTCGTGATCAGGTTGTCGGCGACTTGTGCAAGATTGAAGGCATTACTTGTGATCTTCCGCCCGGGGCGTTCTATGCCTTCCCAGGATGCATGGGGCTGCTCGGCCGTCGCGATCCTTCCGGCAATCTGATTGCCTCGGATACAGAACTTGCCCTGTATTTGCTGCGCGAAAGCGGCGTGGCCGTGGTGCCCGGCACCGCATTTGAATTGCCCGGGCATTTCCGGGTGTCCTATGCCGCAGCCGACGATGAGCTCAAGCTTGCTACAGCACGGATAGCAGCGGCTTGCGCGCGTCTGCAATAAATCAGTTTCTCAACACTCACACAAGCAAGGATCAACGATGAGCAAGAATAAACGACTGCGCGCCGCACTCAACGACGGCACGCTCTTCACCGCCATGGCGGCACATAATCCGTTGGTGGCGAAGCTGGCAGAGCAGGCCGGATTTGGAGGTATCTGGGGTAGTGGTTTTGAATTGTCAGCCAGTTATGCGGTGCCCGATGCAAACATCCTTTCGATGAGCACACATCTGGAAATGATGCGGGCGGTTGCCGCGACTGTTTCCATTCCACTGATCGCGGACATCGATACTGGATTCGGCAATGCGGTCAATGTCAGCTACATCGTCCCGCAATACGAAGCCGCCGGTGCGTCGGCAATCGTGATGGAAGATAAGACTTTTCCCAAAGACACCAGTCTGCGTGCAGAAGGACGGCAGGAACTGGTGCGTATCGAAGAGTTTCAAGGCAAGGTAGCGGCAGCAGTCGAGGCGCGTACCGACAAGGATTTTGTCGTGGTGGCGAGAGTGGAAGCGTTGATCGCGGGGCAGGGACAAGAAGAAGCTATCCGCCGCGGCCAAGCATACGTCGAGGCCGGCGCAGATGCGATTCTGATTCACTCGAAACAAAAGACGCCCGACGAAATCCTTTCCTTCATCCAGGCCTGGTCAGGAAAAGTCCCTTTGGTGTTGGTGCCTACTGCCTATCCGCAGTTGACTGAAGCGGATATTGCAGCGCTGGGAAAAGTCGGTATCGTCATCTATGGCAATCACGCTATTCGGGCAGCTGCCGGCGCCATGCGCAAAGTATTCGAGCAGATTCGCAGGGACGGCGGCATTGCCAACGTCGATAAAGAGATTCCCGCGGTTGCCGACATCATCGGACTTCAGGGCGACAAGTACATGCGCGAACTGGAAGCGCGATTCTTGCGATAGGCCACGTGTCATTTATCCCGATTGACGCCCGGCTCAGCAGAGCGATTGCTCAAGGGGCATCCAATGAAAATATCATGAACTCTTCTTCCTTACGCAATCGCCTCATCGCTATTTGCGCCGGCATCGTTGTGTTGGCGATGCTGGTCGTCGTCGGGGCTAATTTCGTCACTGTGCGTTCGCGTACGTTATCTTCGCTGGATAGTCAGCTAGGGCAGTTGGCACAAAGCCGGGCTGCTACTATCGCCGAGTGGGTGGCCGCCAAGAAACTGGTGGTGAGTTCCATTAAGCAATCCGCGTTGACGCAGGATCCCAAGCCTTTTGTAAAGACCGCCGAGCAAGCAGGAGACTTCGTTCAGGCCTATATCGGTTATCAGGACAAGCATGCAGTTTTTTCGCAGGATCGCGCACGTGCTGCCGATTACGATCCGACCATGCGTCCTTGGTATCTGCAGGCAGTCAAGAGCAGCGGGCCGATAGTCACAGCGCCTTATACCAGCTCGAGCACAGGCAAGTTGCTGGTTACATTTGCGGAAGCAGTGAGCAGCGACGGCGTGCTGGCAGCAGTTGCTGCTGCTGATGTGCTGCTCGACACCGTGGTGCGTACCGTTGTCGCCATCAAGCCGACAGAGAACAGTTATGCCTTTCTCCTTGATGCCGACGGAAACATCATCGCTCACCCGGACAAACAATTTGATCTGAAACCGGTTTCGACTCTGAATCAGGCGATTGAGGTGGAGACGCTGTCGAAGTTGGATGCCAGCCATCGTCATCAGGATGTCATTCTCGCCGGCCGCGACAAAATGTTGTTTCCGGTTCGGGTAGCCGGTACCGAATGGATGCTGGTGATTGCGCTTGATCTCGCGGATGCCTCTGCGCCGCTGACCGCCATGTTAAGTACCTCGCTGATCACCTCGTTGCTGGTGACCGGGTTAGCTGCACTTATCCTTGGCGTGCTGGTGTCGCAGTCATTGAGGCGTTTACTGGCGGTGCAGGAGGCGTTGGAAGAAATTGCTGACGGCGACGGCGATCTTACGCGCCGCCTCCGCATGCAAGGTAGCGATGAACTCGCGCGTATTGGTGCAGCGTTCAATCGCTTCGTCGACAAGATTGAAGGCGTCATGATCGACATTCGTGATGCCAGTCACACCATTCATGCGGCGTCGCGCGATATTGCCAGCGGCAATATGGATTTGTCTCAGCGTACGGAAGCGCAGGCCAGTTCGCTGGAAGAAACGGCGGCAGCAATGGAAGAACTGACTTCCAGCGTGCGCCACAATGCCGACAACGCGACACAAGCCAATCAGCTTTCACAGTCAGCCTCCGAGATCGCCGGTCGGGGCGGCGCGATGGTGGAACAAGTAGTACAAACCATGACGGTCATCAAGGCGTCGTCTCAAAAGATCGTGGATATTATCAGCGTGATAGACGGTATCGCCTTTCAGACCAATATCCTTGCATTGAATGCGGCTGTGGAAGCGGCTCGCGCCGGTGAGCAAGGTCGCGGCTTCGCAGTAGTGGCGTCAGAAGTACGGTCGCTGGCGCAGCGTTCTGCCATTGCAGCCAAAGAGATTAATGTTCTCATCACGGATTCCGTGGAACAGATATCCACTGGAGAAGAGACTGTGATTGAAGCCGGTGTCACCATAAGAAGCGTGGTGGAAAGCGTAAGGAAGGTCAGTGATGTGGTGGCTGAGATCACTGCGGCCAGCCGGGAGCAAAGTCAGGGCATCAATCAAACCAATGACGCTGTGGCGCACATGGATCAATCAACCCAGCGAAATGCCGCATTGGTAGAAGAAGCTGCCGCCGGAGCTCAATCTCTACAAGAACAGGCAGGTCGCTTGGCACATATTGTGGTGTTATTCAAGCTTGGCGGCTCACCAGAAAGCGGTGCGACCACGAAGGCTGTGCCGTTCTGACAGCGAATCCTGATTTTCCGGACGCCTCTCTGCAGGGGCATATCTGCAGATGACCGCTACTGGCCGATAGCGGACTTCACTCTAACATCAGAATCGCTGGCACCGCCTGATTTAGCAGCTCAATCAGCTCTGCATCCATGTACTTATATTCGTCTGGGATATCAAGCACGTAGATAAGCTTAAAATCCAGAACGCGCGTGTATTCTGCTTTTAGTCGCGACCTATGCTTTTCTTCCATCACCAAAATTACGTCAGCCCACCGAATGTCGTTTTCTGAAACATGGTGTCGAGCATTTGGACTTGTTCCGCCAGACCGCACATTCAATTTTGGATGACTGCGCCAGATGGTTTCCGCAGTTGGGCTTCGCCATTGATTTTTGCTGCAAACGAAAAGAACATTTATTCGTTCGTCGGCCTCGGAAACAGAGTTTTGTCTCAGCTTGGCTTCGAAAAGCCTTGGATACTCAATACCAAGTTGCTTTGCGCGGGCAAGTTTGGTCGATCTGGTATACAGATCTTTCCAGTTCTTTTCCCGCTTTCCTTCATTTTTCATATCAACTGTTGTTCTGTAACTTAAAATCTCAAGGGCCGCTTCTGGCCGGTTGCGAACTTCGGTAAGCCATTTTCAAACAGGATGAGAAGAGGTCGGGAACGAACGATAGTCCTGATCCCACAGCCTGGCCACCCAAAATTTCTCAACATGAGATGCGATCTGCTCGTGCGCTTCCTTCAAGGATAGAGCGCGAGCCCAACTGACATATTTAGTAAATGCAGTTCGCCTGTCAGTCAATGCACTAATTACATCTGCCGTAGACAGCGTTGAGAAATCTAGTCGCCCATAGGGAAGAGACATTAATCTTGATGGATCAAAAGCCCAATCTTGGGGATTAGTGTTCAACAACTCCTCAGAACTGAATACCCACGGATATTCTCCGGGTTCACCGGGAGCTGCAGTGGGCACAGTTTCGGATTTATCTCGCAGAAACGAGTGGCGAAAACAAGCAAGATGGACAATCGTTCCAGGGCTGGCAAGCCGTCCTCCACCGCGTACCCAAGCAATCTGTACCAACCCGTCATCGCTTAGCAATCGCGTCCCTTTCTTTTGAAACCCGATAGCTTCTAACGGGCGGGCGACTATCTCGTCAAAAATCTCTTCAAATTCGGTTTTCTGCATAGCTTCTCGTTTTGGATAAAAGAGTTTTCGTACCGGATGATAGATTTATACAAAGTCCGCTTCTGGCCGATTGCAGACTTTACAGATCGAATTAGATATTCCAGGAAATAGCAATACAGTGTCTGACCTAATAAACCGAGAACTGCCAGGTCTAGGTCACGACTAAGACCGCTTCCGCTTTCCCCTGCGATGCCATTTGATCAGAGGAACGTTGATCTTCGTCTGTGCGCTTCCGTCCCAATCAACTCTGAACCCATGCCGCTCCAGCGCTGAGACTATCTCCCCAGCGATTGCCAAGGTTCCTTCGTCGGTATTGGCCAAATCGCCATAAGAAAGCAGCAGTCCCCTTCCTGCTAGTGCGCTTGCCATACTCTGCTGGTGGTAGAAACAATATCCCCGATAAGCACGAGAAGGTTGTTCCGACCAAATTTGTCGCACATCGCCTAGACCATCTTGGTTAGTAAAACCAGCATTCTGCAATGCAATGATCATCGATTCATTCAACTCCTGGAACAACGCGTCAAGCCTGTCACAATCCGTTTTTGACGGCCAATCTTTCTCTTGTACTCTCTTCTCATAAAATTGTTCATCGATGAATTTTTGCAATTTTTCTTCATCAATATCTTCTTCCAGAATGTCGTCTAAGGCCTCGTTGACCTGATCGATGTCATAAAAGCCAGACCAGATGAGAATTTTGAGCTGGTCTGCCGCGTACAGTTCGTTCTGATTCATGGCACTTCCTTTGCGCGGATGGAGAGTTTTTTATCTCGATGTCTGTTTCTGGCCGATTGCAGCCGTCGCCTCAAGCACTATTCCTATATCTGCTACGACTATCAGGCCGACTGGGATTTATTCTATGACGCACTGGATGGTAGGGTTCCTCCCTGGTGCAAACGCCGACTCGTAGCGGACAGAATCAACGAGTTGCTTCGCTATGAGTACCATAAGAAGAATGCCTTGCCGGAGCACCATGCGTTAAACGACGCGAGGGCTAATTGTTACGCCTTCAGAGAAGTGCCCTAGACACACCACCGTACACACTGGCTAGTGCAGACGCCTCGGAAGACCGCTTCTGGCCGGTCGCTTCCATCTGTTTTCGACCCAAAAGCGGACTTAGTCTTTATCACTGAAGGGAATATCTCATCCGAGGAAGAGCATATTCATTTCTTCCACGTAGTGCCGTAGCAGCGCTACCTGCCGCTACAGCGACAAGACCTACGACACGGCCTGCTTTGCGAGCGTAGTATCGAGTAGCAATCTTGGTTTGCATTTGAAGTAACAATGCTTGCAGGTTCGTCGGTTCTGGATGAAGGGCTAACGAACACGTTCCCAATGAATGACGATCTTGGTACCATCCGGCCGTTGAAAGTTCTCCGTCATCCTGTCTCCTTCCACGATCAGGCGCAGCTCGTTGCGACTCCTGACGTCACCAGTCCAGTTCGGAAAAGTTGATCCATCGACCTGGTTGCCGCTGAATTCGCCCTCGTCATCGACTGTGTATGTCCCGAAGAAACCAATGGTTTTTGCCATGGCAATCCGATTTTCTACGTCGGTGCCTTCACCACGCATATTAGATACAAAACGTGGAACGTCCGCGTCGGTTAATACTTCGACGAAATGCATATCGGATGTAAAACTAAGCAATCCGTTCGGCCTCTTGCCATAGGCCGGTACCTTCGCGCCCTCCGGATCGAGCCAAGCTGACATCATTCTCCATGTGCCTAGCACTTTGTTGCGTGGGGAAGCTTCGGTGGGGGCGCTCATGGATAAAATTCCTATCAAGAAGGGAAGTATGTATCGCAGCTTCGGCATGGTTCGTTGTTCCAATCAGCTCATTTTTAAGGCGCGGCGAACAATGCGCATCTGTGTTTGAGCGCCGATCCATCGGCGTAACCGCCAGAGGCGCTTGGCGTCGGCTCCAACGAGATAGCGCAGACGATCGCCAGGGTCGTTCGCGGCTTCAAAGATCGTATTTGCGACTAACTCTGGCGAGCTTGAGCGCGAGACGTTATCTTTACGCGCGGCGTTTATTGCCTCCATCATTTGCTCGTAAGCGGGCAGCTCCGAGTGATCGAGTAAATCCATGGAGCTACTTCCGAAGTTGGTCTTGGTAAGACCCGGCTCCACTATCTTGACCCTGATCCCGAACCTGCTCAGCTCATACCACAGCCCCTCTGATAGTCCCTCAACTGCAAATTTGGTGGAGTTGTAAAGGGTATAGGCGGGCAAGGCCATCAGGCCTCCTATCGAGCTAACATTGATTATTACGCCCTCTCGATTTGAGCGGAAGTGCGGAGCTATAGCTTTGACACAATGAATCACCCCAAAGACGTTGACATCATATTGCCGCTGCACTTGTGCTTGCGACGCCGCTTCTATCGGGCCAAAAGTGCCGTAGCCTGCGTTGTTAATCCAAACATCAATCTTGCTGAATGCCGATATCGATGTCGCGACAGCCGCGGTGACACTGGCGGCGTCCTGAACGTCGAGGGCGACGAGCTTCAACCGGTCGGTCTCTACAAGATCTTTTTCCACAGCCGGCAGTCGCATTGCGGCGACAACGTTCCACCCGGCTCTTGCAAAGACCTGCGCCGTTGCCTTTCCGATACCGCTTGATGAGCCTGTGATCACTACGGTCTTAGCTATATCGGTCATGGGTGGCTCCAGGTGATGGCTCGCGCTGGAAACCCGTCCGTTGCTTGCGCCAATTCATCAACATTATAATTAGCGAAATAAATCACAACAATATGGGCTTATATGAACAGCTTAATGAGAAATTTTCACTAATGAGGCCATTTCTCGATGACTTAACTATATTTCTCGCGATCGCGGAGCATGGCAGTTTCCGGCGCGCGGCTGTTCTCCTGGACCTTTCACCATCGGCACTGAGCCATGCCATGCGGGCCTTAGAGAGCAGGCTTGGAACGCGTCTCCTCAACCGAACAACTCGTAGCGTTGGTCTCACAGAGGCCGGCGCTCGGCTGGCCGAACGTCTCAGGCCTGCGCTGAATAGTGTGGAGAATGCCATCGCTGAATTACGTGACGATGCCGACCAACTCTCAGGTCAAATTCGCATCACTGCCGCGGAATACGGTGCGGTTCTACTCCTTGAAAGAGGACTATCCGAATTCCAAGCCCGTCATCTGCTTGTCCAGGTAGAGTTAGTCATAGACTCTGCCCTTGTCGACCTCGCTGCCGGCGGCTTCGATGCTGGGGTCAGGTTTCGAGATGACGTTCCACCCGATATGGTGGCGATCCCGATATCGAAAAAGTCTTCGCTCGTTGCCGCCGCTGCTCCTGCCTACCTCGCGAACCATCCGCCGCCGAGGCTGCCGGCAGATTTGCTGCAGCATCGCTGTATCCGTCAGCGCTTCGCTAACGGCCGAATTTATCGTTGGGACTTCGAGGACAGAGGTCGATCTATAACGATTGATCCGCCGGGAACACTGACTAGCAATAGCCTCGCCACGATCGTTGCTGCCGCGGTGCGCGGTGCAGGGATTTGCTACGTGCCTATACACCATGTGGCGGCTAAAATTGAATCCGGACAGCTCGTGCGATTACTAGAAGAGTATTCGCCTACCTTCGACGGCCATTGTTTTTACTATCTGCCGTCCAGGCACCCAACCCGCGCATTCAGCGCATTCATTGAGCATTTGCGAACCAGCTTCGTTTAGACATAAATGGCCCACTGTTCTTTGGAGGGCGTCGAGCAACGATAAGGCTAAAGGAATGGCGGGTTGAAATTGGACCTCCGTGCACATCGAGGCGGCGCCGATTTGCACCGCGATGATAAACGCGATCTCAATGCCGGACTTCCGTTCCTCGGCAAACATGGGCGGTTCGGCGCGGATCGCACCGATACCGACGATCATAACCTCTTCGTTCGAGAAGTAATTGTTAAAGGCCCGTGTCGAGACACCAGTCTCGGTGACGATAGCTACATGGTCGCGGTGGTTTGTGTCCGGCGAGTCTGCCCTTGTTTCAAGAAGCAACTGGCATAGTTATAGCATCTTCATCTGACTCTCCTTAGTAAGAATGGAGGATCAGCTTGCACCAACAAGGGCATTCATCGGATGACTGCTTCTGGCCGATTGCCGCCGTTCATTGCACGAGAAGTAAGCTCAGCCGCGCACTTGATTTGTTTCAATCCTTCGTATTCTTCAAGATATCCAGCAAGTAGGCCGCGGTTTTTGGCGGCGGGCGCGAGCCGTTTGTCAGCGCGTAGATATTGGTTGGTATGTCCAGTGACAGCTTTCTTATCTGAATCTCCGAGCCGATCAGTTTGGCATGGGCGGTATACTTGTCCACCACGGCGATCCCAATTCCTTCTTCTACCAGCGCGCGTGCAAGCGTGAAAGTCTGAACCTGTACGCGGACGTTGGGCGGTGGCGAAATGTCCTCCAACCAGATGGACATGGCTGACCCCAACGGCGATGTGATATCGATGCCGACAAAAGGTTGGTCCGATAATTCTTCCGCCTGGAGCGGCTCGCTCAGTATTTTTTTGGGCCACCAGCCCTTCGGGGCAATCGCATAGATTTCGCAGGATCGGATCAGCGTCGAGATAAGGTTTGGATGAGAGATCGACTGCATTGTCAGCCCGAGGTCGACCTCGTTCAACAGCAGGGCGTATAGCATTTCACGGGTATGCGATACCGCCATCACACATTCTGAAGCGGGATACGCGCGACACCATTGCGCCAGAGCGCGCGGCGCCATGTGATGCGCGATGGCAGGGGTGGCGGCAATGCGCAGGGGGGAGGCACTGCCCACGGCCAGATCCGCGACCACGCGCTTGATGCGCGTCAATTGCTTGTCGAACGGCTCCAGCTCTTCCTGCAGACGAAGTGCTTCCGGCGTGGGGACCAGTTTCCCCTTGGAGCGTTCGAATAACTTGAATCCCAGTGTCTGTTCGGCATGCTGCAGCATCTTGCTGATAGACGGCTGGGTCACATTGAGCAGGCGCGCCGCACCGACCGCACTCCCGGTACGCATGATGGCGCTGAATATTTCTATATGTCGCAGGCGCATGAGAATCTCATCTGGTCGTGAGCAGGGGAAATTCTTGCTGCTCCACGGTTTCAAGGCAATCAAAGTATATAGCCAAAGGTTATAGGGTAGCCAAATCTTCTCATTGGACGCCGTTGTTTCACCCTCCTATAGTCCGATTCAAGCAGCGCCCATTCCGGTCAAGCCGGTCGCGCAATCATATTGAATCCTGGAGTCGTACTGATGAGCACGCCAACACCGGCCAACAAAAAATTCGACCTGCTGATTTGTCACGGCATGGTGATCGATGGCAATCGCCAACCGCGCTTTCAGGCCGATGTCGGCGTGATTGACGGCATGATCGCGGAGATCGGCAATCTCGCCGGACGCGAGGCCGACATCGTGGTCGACGCTCGCAACAAGATCGTTGCACCTGGTTTTATCGACTCTCATACGCATGATGACCAGGCCGTGCTGTCGCAACCGAACATGAGCTACAAGGTGTCGCAGGGCGTGACTACGGTCATCACCGGCAATTGCGGTATCAGCATTGCGCCGCTGAGCGACGCCAGTCCGATGCCGGCACCGCTCAATCTGCTGGGCGGGGAAAACCAGCCGCGTTTCGAGACGTTTGCCGCCTATTTACAGGCGCTGCGCGACACGCCGTCGGCGGTCAATGTCGCGGCGCTGGTGGGACATTCCACCCTGCGGGTGATGAGCATGGACACGCTCGATCGCGTTGCCACCCATGCCGAAATCGTCGCGATGCAGGTTTTGCTGGAAGAAGCGCTCGAGGCCGGCGCCATCGGCATGTCCACCGGCACAGCCTACCCGCCTGCCATGGCGGCGTCGACGGAAGAAATCATCGCCGTCGGTCGCCCGTTGTCGCGCCGCAAGTCGCTCTACGTGACGCACATGCGCGACGAGGCAGACCATTCCATGGAGGCGCTGGAAGAGACTTTCCTGATCGGTCGCGAACTGGATGTGCCTGTTGTGATCTCCCATCACAAACTGCAGCGGGAAAAAAATTTCGGAAAGTCGGCGATCACCTTGCCGCGCATCAAGGCCGCGATGCAATGCCAATGCGTGTCGCTGGACTGCTATCCCTACAACGCCAGTTCCACCATGTTGCACAGTGCTCCAGAAAAGCTGGAAGGCAAGGTACTGATCGCGTCCAGCCAGACGTATCCCCATTGTGCCGGACGCTACTTGGGCGACATCGCCGACGAGTGGAATGTCTCGCGTGAAGAAGCGGCGCGGCGCCTGCAACCGGCTAGCGCGGTGTACTTCAGCATGGATCCGGAAGACGTAAAGAACATCCTGGCCTTCGAGGAAACCATGATCGGCTCGGACGGCATACCGACCGGTGAAAAGCCGCATCCGCGCCTGTGGGGAACCTTCCCGCGCGTGTTGGGACGCTATAGCCGCGACCTCGGGCTGTTTTCGCTGGAGACGGCGGTATGGAAGATGACCGGCCTGACCGCGCGCAATTTTGGCTTGACGGGACGCGGCGTACTGGCCGTGGGCATGCATGCCGACATCGTGGTCTTCGATTCGAAAACCATCAAAGACGTCGCCAGCTACGAAAAGCCGATCGCCGCTGCGGAGGGCATCGTCGCCGTGGTCGTCAACGGCGTGCTGGCCTGGCAAGGCGGCCGGCATCGCGCCAGCCGCAGCGGCATGGTGCTCACCGGCGGCGATGGCGGCTAAGACAGGTTGGATGGACGCAGTCTTTAAGGGTTCAGAGCGGGGGCTAAACATGTTTTCTTCAATGCGTACCAAAATGCTGGCGATTACTACCGGTACCGTCGTGATTGCACTGGCCGTCACCAGCGCGACCATTTACCTGATCGTGCGGACTGACAGCATGGAAACCATCCGCCAGGACTTGTCTGCGATCGCCGCAGGCAATACCCGAGCACTGGAAGAATGGATTTCGGCCAAAGCGGTGGCAGTGGCGGCAACCGCCGCCACCATAGAAGCCGGCGACCCGCATGGCCTGACCAAGCAACTGCAGAAAGGCGGCGGCTTTGCGTTGACCACAACGGGTTGGCAAGACAAGAGTTTCGTGGCGGACTCGTCCGATTTGCCGGCCACCTACGACCCCACTTCGCGGCCATGGTATGCCGACACGGCCAAGACCCGCATGTCGCAAATCACCAAGCCATATCGTTCGGCCACGGGGGTGCCGGTGGTGTCGCTGACGGCGCCCATCGTGCGCGACGGCCAGGTGGTCGGCGTGGTCGCCGGGGGCGTTTCGCTGCAGACGGTGAGCGACGTGGTTGGGAAAATTCATCCCACGCCGTCGAGCTTCGGCATCGTGGTCGATCAGAATGGCGTCGTGCTGGCCTATGCCGATGCGCAATTCGTCTTGAAGCCCTCCGACAGTATTTCGCCGGCATTGGCCTATCCGGCCCTGAAAGCGCTGGCCGGTACGGAACAGCTGTTGCGCGTCAACCTGGGTGGCGCCGACAAACTCTTGCTGGTGCGGGCCATTCCCGGCACCAGTTGGCTGCTGGCCGTGGCCCTTGACCTGCAGGAGGCGACCACGGGCCTGCGCAGCGTGTTGCTGGCGTCATCGGTCGCGGTGGCCTTGATGGCGTTGCTGGCAGCGCTCGGTAGCAGTGTGCTTACGGCGCGGTCGGTGCGCGGTCTGGCACGGGTTTCGGATGCCATGAACGAGATCGGCGCCGGCGGCAGCGACCTCAGCAAGCGTCTGCCGGTGTTGGGGCGCGATGAGGTGGCGAAGATCAGCATATCGTTCAATGCGTTCGTTGGAAAGATCGAAGGCATATTGCGCGAAATCAAATCGGGCGGCGAGGCGATGTCGGTCGCCACGCGCGAAATCGATCTCGGCAACCACGATTTGTCGGCGCGCACCGAGTCGGTGGCCGGCACGCTGGAAGAAACCTCTGCGTCGTTGATAGAACTGACCGGCGCCGTCAAGAGCTCGGCCGAAGCCAGCAAGCACGCCAGCGAACTGGCGCATGTCGCCAGCGATGCGGCCAAGAACGGCATGCATGTGATGGAAGGAGTGGTCAGCACCATGTCCGAGATTGCCGGTTCATCGGCCAACATCGCCGAGATCATCAGTGTCATCGACGGCATTGCTTTCCAGACCAATATCCTGGCGCTGAATGCGGCCGTGGAAGCGGCGCGCGCTGGGGAAAACGGTCGCGGCTTCGCGGTCGTCGCCAGCGAAGTGCGCAGTCTGGCGCAGCGCAGCGCTACTGCCGCCAAGGAAATCAAGGCATTGATAGAGACTTCCGAGGCCAAGGTCGCGACCGGTATTTCACGCGTGCAAAACGCCGGCAAGAACATGGCCGACATCGTGCACAGCATCCAGCGCGTGGCCACTCTTATCATGGAGGTCGATCGTTCCATGAGCGAGCAAGACCTTGGTATCAGTCAGATCAATCTGGCGGTCGGCGAGATCGAGCAATCGACCCAGCAAAATGCCGCGCTGGTGGAAGAGGCCGCAGCTGCCTCGTCGGTGCTCAACGAGCACGCACAAAAACTCAACGGCATGGTCGGCGGTTTCAAGTTGACTGAAATCAGCCTGCAAGCGGAGGCGCCGCGCAGGCAGCAGCTACTGCTGGACCATTGAACCGTGCAAGCCGAACGACCACCGTCATCACGAAAGTCACGCCCATGGAACTGAGGCACTTACGATATTTCATTGCAGTTGCGGAGCAGGGCAGCGTGCGTGCCGCTTCGGAACGCATCCATGTCACGCAGCCGGCCTTGTCGCGGCAGATCATGGACCTCGAAAGCGAACTGGGTGTAACGCTGTTCGAGCGCACGTCGCGCGGCCTCAAGCTCACCGAGATCGGCGGTATATTTTTGTCTAGCGTCCAGCGAACGTTGCTGGCATTGGAAGAGGCCACGCACCTCACGCGTGAAGCCGCTGCCGGCATGCAAGGCGTGATACGCATCGGCTTTACCGAGAGTGCGGGATGGACTGGCGTGTTGCCAACGGCATTCAGCCGATTCCAGAAAGAAGCGCCTCAGGTCAAGGTCGAGCTGGTGCCGCTGAATACCACGCAGCAGCTGACGGAAATCGAATCGCAGGCGCTCGATGGCGGCTTCTTGAACCTGTTCGCGCCGCTGCCGAAAAAATTCCGCATGCTGTCGATTTCACGCAAGGACGTGGTGATGGCCGTGCCGCAGGAGTGGGAGGTGCGGGAGGATGAACGGGTCAGCATCCGTTACCTGTCTGGCAAGCCGGTGGTGGGTTTTCCGCGTTCCACTTATCCCGCGTACTACGACCAGATATTTGCCGCGTGCACGCATAGCCGGGTAACGCTCGACGTGGTCCAGGAAGTGTCGACGGTGACGGCGATTATGGCGCTGGTATCGGCTGGCTTGGGGGCGGCGGTAGTGATTTCGGACAATCGCGCGCGACCGCCTGCACGCGTGAAATTTCTCGATTTCCACGATTTTTCGGTGCCCATCGATTTCTCTTTCATCCATCTAGCCGAGAACAGCAACCCGGCCTTGCTGCGTTTCAGAGACATCGTGCGGCAGTGTATCGCCGACGGCGAGTCGCAGACCGGCCCGAAAGAAAGTACACCGATGCGGCGTGGCATGAGCGCCACAGAACGGGAATATGTCGCCGCCGGGTGAAGAATAAAACAGTGCACGCAAGACATCGTGGCGCTGCTTGTCAGTGCAGATTCAAGGAAACGATAGCAAAAACGTCTGCATCGTGCACCGACATGAGCACTATGTTTCAAAGGCATCGCCAAGAGAGAAAAACAGCAATTGTCATTGTGCGGTAGTTATTGGATAGTAGTAAAAATGCAATAAAAATGTAAGCAGCAAATAAAAAAACAGGCATCGAAGCGTGTTGGGAAAGGCGCTTTGTTGTCGTCTTTAACGAAGGGGAGCGTCTTCGGCATGCGAAACACGGGATCTTCCGCACCAGTTGCGTCAAGACCGTTGTCGCCATGGGCCGAGCTGCGCCGTCTCCGATTCAGTAGCCGATTTTGCCAGGAGCAAAGTATGAATGTTCGCCGTTATGTCGCCATTGCCTGTATGACCTTATCCGGCATCGCCCTCTGTCTGCCGATGGCGGCCCATGCCCAGGCCAAGGTGTTTCGCATCGTTCCGCAGGCCGATCTGAAATTTACCGATCCCATCGTGTCGAGCAACTATGTGACGCGCAACTTTGCCATGCTGGTCTACGACACGTTGTTCGCGCGCGATGCCGGTGGTGTTCCGCGTCCTCAGATGGTCGACAAATTCCGCTATTTTGACGGCGGTAAGCAATGGTCGTTCACCTTGCGGCCAGGCTTGCAGTTCCATGACGGCGCACCAGTAACGGCGGCGGACGTGGTCGCTTCGCTGGAGCGCTGGCAGGCCCAGGACAACTACGGTCGCGCGATGATTGCAGCTGGCGCGCAATGGCGCGCAAATGACAAGACGACGTTTTCCCTGAGCATGAAAGAGCCATTCGGCCAGGTACTGGAAGCACTCTCGAAGAGCACCAGCCTGCCGGCCGTGATCATGCCGGAGCGTCTGATCAAGGCAGCCGGCAACGGCGCGGTGACTGAAGTGATCGGTTCCGGCCCTTATAAATTCAAGCGGGACGAATGGGTGCCCGGCAGCAAAGTGGTGTTCGTACGCAATGCGCAATACGTCGGCCGCAGCGAACCGGTCAGCGCGTTGGCTGGCAATCGCGCCGGCACCATCGACCGGATCGAATGGGTGATTCTGCCGGACTCCAACAGCGCCATGGCGGCTTTGAAGAATAGCGAAGTAGACATGATCGAGCAGATTCCGCCCGACTATATCAATCCGCTGCGCTCCGATACCAGCATCAAAGTGGGCGCTACCGGCGCCTCGCAGGGAGCGTTGGTGTTGAATACGTTGTACCCGCCGTTCAACAATGAGAAGGTGCGCCAGGCATTGCTGCATGCGGTCGACCAGGCCAAGTTCACCACGGCCATGGGTTATCCGGCCGACCTGCGCATGAAGTATTGCCCCACGTTCTTCATCTGCGGCGCGCCCGGCGAGACGGCTGCGGGGGCTGAGCCTTACCATGGCGCCGACCTGGCCAAGGCCAGGCAATTGCTGGCCGAGTCCGGCTACAAGGGCGAGAAGGTGGTGATGATGTTGCCCAGCGATTATCCATCGATCAATGGCTCCGGGCTGGTGGCGATCCAGACCATGAAAGACATCGGCCTGAAAGTGGAAGTGCAGTCGATGGATTGGCCGACGCTGGTGTCGCGTCGCACCAAGAAGGACAAGCCGGAGGCGGGCGGCTGGAGCGCCTACACCACGCTGGTGGCGGCGCAGGCGACAGACTCGCCGTTGAGCAACTTCGTGCTTGGAGCTGCCTGCGGCAACACTCAGCCGGGATGGCCCTGCGATAAAAAACTCGACGAGTTGCGCCTGGAGTGGACGCGCCAGACCGATGCCGCTAAGCGCAAGATCGCTCTCGACAATTTCCAGAAGCAGGCCTACCAGTCGGTGCTGTATTTGCCGCTGGGCCAGTTCTCGGGAGCGTTCGCTGCGCGCAAGACGGTGAAAAACATCGAGCGCCAGGTCGGCGACGTGCCGATGTTGTGGGCGCTGGACAAGTGAGTCCGCCGTCAACGCAATGGATGAATTTGTATCGCAATAGCGAGGAGTACCCGATATGACTTATTTTTTGAAACGCCTGTTATCGATCTTGCCAGTCATGATCGTGGTGGCGCTGATCGTCTTCATGCTGATTCACTTGTCGCCGGGCGATCCGGCGGCGCTGATCGCCGGCGACTCGGCTACGGCTGAGGACATCGCGCGACTGCGCGCGCAGCTGGGGGTAGACAAGCCGTTGTGGGAGCAGTTTGCGTTGTGGAGCGGCAATCTCTTGCATGGCAACCTGGGCAGTTCCATCTTTACCCAGATCCCCGTGAGCAAACTGCTGGGGCAGCGGTTGGAGCCGACCTTGTCGATCGCCCTGCTGACGATGGCGCTCACGCTGCTGTTCGCCGTTCCGCTGGGCACCGTTGCGGCCTATCGCGCCGGCTCCTGGGTAGATCGCCTGATCATGCTGTTTGCCGTACTGGCGTTTTCTGTGCCGGTGTTTCTGGTCGGTTATCTGCTGATTTATGGCCTGGCGATCAAAGCGCAGTGGTTTCCGACTCAGGGTTTCGTCAGTTTGTCGGAGGGGGTGTGGCCCTGGTTGCGCAGCCTGACGCTGCCCTGCATCAACTTGGCGCTGGTGTATATCGCGCTGATCACGCGCATGACCCGTGCTACTGTCATCGAAGTGTTGAGTGAAGACTACATCCGCACGGCACGCGCCAAAGGATTGGGTGTCATGCCGGTGTTGCTGCATGCCTTGCGCAACGCTGCCATTCCCATTGTGACCACGGTGGGCGTGGGTCTGTCGCTGCTGATCGGTGGCGTGGTCGTCACCGAAACGGTGTTCGCCATTCCGGGTGTCGGTCGTCTGGTGGTCGATGCCGTACAGCGTCACGACTATCCCGTCATCCAGAGTGTGCTGTTGTTATCAGCCGGCGTGTATGTGCTGATCAACCTGTTGATTGACCTCAGCTATCGCTTTTTCGATCCGCGCATCCGCTATTGAGCGCGCCGCAGTTTACAAGGAATTTCATCATGTCAGATTCATCTACGGCAGTGGCGAGCCAGGTTGCTGAAATAGCTGCAGAGACGGCCGTCCCAGGCACGTCGGCACCCACGCGCTCACTGCGCTGGTTGCGCAAAAACCCCACGCTGATATTGGGAGCTTTGCTGCTGGTGGCGATGGCGATCATCTCACTGGCTGCACCGTTGATCGCCAGCCAGGATCCGCAGGCCATTGATCCGATCGCGCGTTTGCAGTCCGCTTCGGCAGAGCATCTGTTCGGCACCGACGCATTGGGACGCGACGTCTTCAGCCGCACCATCTGGGGAGGGCGCGTATCGCTGCTGGTGGCTTTGTCGGTGGCGGCGGCGGCAACCGCCATCGGCGTTATCCTGGGTTTGCTGGCCGGCTTCGTACGCAGTGTGGATGCGGTGATCATGCGCATCATGGACGGTCTGATGGCGATTCCCGATATCCTGCTGGCCATTGCGCTCATGGCTGTGACCAAGGCAGGACTGGGCACCATCATCGTCGCCATCACCATCCCGCAGGTGCCGCGTGTGGTGCGCCTGGTGCGTTCACTGTCGCTGATCTTGCGCGAGCAATTGTTTGTCGAGGCGGCGCACGCCATCGGTACGCGCTTGCCGGTGATTTTGTGGCGCCACATCTTGCCCAATATTCTGGCGCCGCTGATCGTACAGGCGACCTTTATCGCGGCATCGGCGGTGCTGGTGGAAGCGGTGCTGTCCTTTCTCGGCGTCGGCGTGTCGCCGGAGATCCCGAGCTGGGGCAACATGATGGCGGAGGGGCGCAACTTCATCGCGGTGGCATTCCACATCATTCTTTACCCAGGCATTTTCCTCGCCGTGACCGTACTGGCCATTAACCTGATGGGCGACGGCTTGCGCGATGCACTAGACCCACGGCTGGCACGCCAGCTATAGGAGCATTACATGACATCCACAGTCCCTTCCTCCGTCCATGCGTCGGCGCATCAGCCGCCCTTACTGGAAATCGATCAGCTCAGCACGCATTTCGACACCATCAGCGGAACAGTGCGCTCGGTCAACGGCGTCTCTTACACCTTGCGTGCCGGCGAAACTCTGGGCGTGGTGGGCGAGTCGGGTTGCGGCAAGAGCGTGACCGCCTTGTCCATCATGCGCTTGATACCGATGCCGCCGGGCCGCTTTGCCGGCGGGGCCATCCGCTACAACGGCGTGGACCTGCTCAAGTTAAGTGAAAAAGAGATGCGCAAGATCCGCGGTAATCGCATCTCGATGGTGTTCCAGGATCCCATGAGTTCGCTTAATCCGGTCATGACCATCGGCGTGCAAATTGCCGAAACCATCATGCTGCACCAGAAGCTGGGCAAGAAGGAAGCGCTGGCACGCGCCACCGATATGCTGCGCCTGGTCCAGATCGCCGAACCGGAGCGCCGCGTCAATGAATATCCCTATCAGCTCTCAGGCGGTATGCGTCAGCGCGTGATGATTGCGCTGGCGCTGGCCTGCAATCCGGAGGTGCTGATCGCCGACGAACCGACCACGGCGCTGGATGTCACGATACAGGCGCAGATCATTGAGTTGCTGAGAGACTTGCAGGCCAAATTGGGTATGGGTGTGATCATGATCACGCATGATCTGGGCGTAGTGGCCGAGACCTGCGACCGCGTCGTGGTGATGTATGCCGGGCGTAAGGTGGAAGAGGCGAGCACGGAGGAACTGTTTGAGCGGCCCGTGCATCCTTACACGCGCGCGTTGATGGCATCGATGCCTGCGATGAATGCGGCGGTGGAAGGACGCCTGCTGGAAATCCCCGGCATAGTGGCTGCCTCGCACGAGCTGGCGCGTGGTTGTGCGTTTGCCGGTCGCTGCAGCTACGCAGTAGAGCGTTGCCGGCAAGAGACCCCGATGCTAATGGAGGCTGGACACGGGCATTCGGTGGCCTGTTTTCGATGGCAGGAAATTGCGCAGCAAGCTGCGCCACAGGACGACCTCATGGGAGCACATTCATGAAACCGGAACGCGAATATTTGCAGGCGCCTTTACTGGACGTTCGCAACCTGAAGAAGCATTACATCACGCCAGGCGGCATGTTCGGTAAGCCGGGGCGAGTGGTGCAAGCGGTCGAAGACGTTTCCTTTTCGTTGGCCAAGGGCGAGACCTTGTCGCTGGTGGGAGAATCAGGCTGCGGCAAAACGACCACCGGCAAATCGGTGTTGCGGCTGATCGAACCGACCGCCGGCTCCGTCACGATGGACGGTGAAGAACTGGTCGGTCTGTCCGCCGAGAAAATGAGACTGCGCCGGCAAGACATGCAAATCATTTTTCAGGACCCATACGCCTCGCTCAACCCGCGCATGCGCGCCGGCGATATCGTGGCCGAACCGATGCGCAATTTCCGCGCCCAAAACAGAGGCGGAAAGGATTCTGAGAACGACAAGCTGGCATGGCTGTTTGCCAAGGTTGGCCTGCGCCCAGACGCGATGAAGAAATATGCCTACGAATTTTCCGGCGGCCAGCGCCAGCGTCTTGGCATTGCACGCGCTTTGTCGCTTAATCCCAAGCTGATTGTGTGCGACGAGCCGGTATCGGCGCTGGACGTGTCGGTGCAGGCGCAGGTGATCAATCTGTTGATGGATCTGCAGCAGGAATTCGGCATCGCCTATCTGTTCGTCGCCCACGACCTGGCAGTGGTGCGCCACATCAGTCATCGCGTTGCCGTGATGTATCTGGGCAAAATCGTGGAGCTGGCCGATCGTGACACCCTGTTCGCGCGACCGCAACATCCGTACACGCAAATCCTGCTGTCGGCAGTGCCGCAGCCCAATCCCAAGGTCAAGGCGACCCGCCAGATCCTGCGCGGCGACCCGCCCAGCCCCGCCAATCCACCGGCAGGGTGTCGTTTCCACACACGCTGTCCGCAGGCGCAGCCTGTGTGCAAAGAGCAGGTTCCGGCATTGACGGTGCGTTCGGATGGCCATTTGGTGGCTTGCCATGTGCAATGACGCGCTGCGGACCGGGTTCTTTGCATGAGCAGCTTTGACGTCACCGAACGTTCGATCGAAGAGTTGCAGTCGGCACAGCAGTGCGGCCTCATCAGCGCGCGCCGCTTGACGCTTGCCTACATGGCGCGTATCCGTGCGCTTGACCAACGGGGGCCATGCATCAATGCTGTCGCCAGGATCAACCCCCACGCACTGCGCCAGGCGGACGCGCTCGACATGGAACGGCGCGGCGGCAGCGTTCGTGGTCTGCTGCACGGCATACCGGTGCTGGTGAAAGATAACTTCGAAACGATCGACATGCCGACCAGCGGTGGCTCTGCCGTGCTGAAGAATTTTCATCCGAAGAATGACGCCTTTCAGATCAGGCGCTTGCGCGAAGCCGGTGCCGTCATTCTCGGAAAAACGACCATGCATGAATTGGCCGTAGGTGTCACGAACGCTTCGTCGCTATCGGGTTACACGCGCAATCCGTATGTACTGGGCCGTGTCCCCGGAGGCTCCAGCGGTGGCACCGGTGCCGCCATTGCCGCCAGTTTTGCTGCCGCAGGAATGGGTACCGACACCGCCGGCTCGATCCGTATTCCAGCTGCAAATCAAAGTCTGATTGGCCTGCGTGTGAGTGCTGGCTTGTCTAGCCGAAGCGGCATCATTCCTCTTTCATCGACTCAGGATGTAGCGGGGCCCATGGCGCGCTGTGTAACGGATTTGGCGATCATGCTGGATGCGACGGTAGGTACCGATCCGGAGGATAGTAGTACGCTGCATGCTGCTCAACATATACCTTTGAGCTATCGCAACGGTTTGCGCACAGATGCAATTCAGGGCATCACGATTGGCGTGTTGAATAACTTGTTTGGTACGGAGGTAGAGGACAGTGAGGTTGCGCTGCTGATCAGACGAATGCTCAGGGTCTTTGCAAACCATGGTGCCGAGTTGCAGGAAATGCACCTGCCCGGATTGGAAGCCATGGTGCAGGAGAGTAATGTCATTCGCCATGAATTCAAGTTCGACTTTACCGCTTATCTGCGGCGTCATCCGCAGGCCCCTGTGCAGTCTCTGGATCAGTTGATACAGCAAAATATGCATCATGCCGAAGTCGATGAAGTTTTGAAGGACCGCAATAGGCCCCTGAGGCAGCACAACGCTGAATACAAATCGGCACTAGCCGCACGTAAGCGTCTCCGCAGTTTGTTGCAGGATGAGATGTGCCGCAACGGTATCGATGTTTTTGCTTATCCAGTCATGCGGAGAAAGGCTGTGCTCATCGGAAATCCGCAGACAGGAGTCAATGCGCAATTGAGCTCAGGGACCGGATTGCCTGCGATTTCAATCCCTGGTGGTTACACGGAAGACGGCGTGCCGATCGGCATCGAGTTTTTGGGGAAAAGTTTCACCGAGCAGCAATTACTGAATCTGGCTTACAGCTGGGAAAAAATTATGCCAATTCGAAGGAGGCCTGCTTATTTTCCCTACGTGCTACCGCTTTAAGTATGTTGACCTGATAGAGATTTTTGGTCTTTTGAATTGGCGCTTACGATAGTGCCGCTCTATCGTTAAACATTTTGGCGAGCGTATTTACCATCTACTGGGCCACCAATCTCGTCAGCAGATGTCTGTTTCTGGCCGATAGCAGACCTTGGGAAGTATGATCATTGATGTTTCAAAGCAAAAAGCCACCTGTTGAGGTGGCTTTTTGCTTTTTTGGCGTTTGTCTAATGAGCAACCTATTGGTATGGTATCAAACCATTTTTACAGACTTTGCGATTCCATACAGACTTTATTCTCCGAATACAGATTTTATTGTTAATTATCATCAATCACCAGCTAGTCTCACGCTCCGCCGTCGCCGAGATTTTATGAATCGACAAATCGGCGCCTTCGTATTCCTGTTCCGGGTCGAGGCGGATGCCTATGCATTTCTTCAGCGCGCCGTAGACGATCCAGCCGCCGCCGAGGGCGATGGCGATGCCCAGCAGGCTGCCGCACAGTTGCGACATCAGCGAGACGCCGCCTATGCCGCCCAGCGCCCGCTGGCCGAAGATGCCGGCGGCCAGGCCGCCCCATAATCCGCACAGGCCGTGCAGCGGCCACACGCCGAGCACGTCGTCAATCTTCCATTTGTTTTGCGTACGCGTGAACATCCAGACGAAGATGGCGCCGGCGACGCCGCCTGTGATCAGGGCTCCCAGCGGATGCATCAGGTCGGAGCCGGCGCAGACTGCGACGAGTCCGGCCAGCGGGCCGTTGTAGACGAAGCCTGGATCGTTGCGGCCGAGGATCAGGGCCACCAGCGTGCCGCCGGCCATCGCCATGAGCGAATTCATCGCCACCAGGCCGTTCATTTTGTCCAGCGTCTGTGCACTCATGACGTTGAAGCCGAACCAGCCCACCGTGAGTATCCAGGCGCCCAGCGCGAGGAAGGGAATGTTCGAGGGCGGATGCGCGGCGACCGCGCCTTCCTTGCTGTAGCGGCCGCGGCGTGCGCCGAGCAGCAGCACCGCGGGCAAGGCAATCCAGCCGCCCACCGCATGCACGACGATGGAGCCGGCGAAGTCATGGAATTCGGCGCCGAACATGTTCTTGAGCCAGGCCTGCACGCCCAGATGCTGGTTCCAGGCAATGCCTTCGAAGAAGGGGTAGACCAGCCCGACCAGCACGGCGGTGGCAATCAGCTGTGGATGGAATTTGGAACGCTCGGCAATGCCGCCCGAAATGATGGCCGGAATGGCTGCTGCAAATGTGAGCAGGAAGAAGAATTTGACCAGCTCGAAACCGCTGCGTGCGGCCAGGGTTTCGGCGCCGGCGAAGAAGCTGACGCCATAGGCGACGTAGTAGCCGACGAAGAAGTAGGCGATGGTTGAGACCGCGAAATCGACCAGAATCTTGACCAGCGCATTGACCTGATTCTTCTTGCGCACTGTCCCCAGTTCGAGAAACGCAAAGCCCGCATGCATCGCCAGAATCATGATGGCGCCGAGCAGGACGAATAAGGCATCCGCTCCGTTTTTATGATCGTCCACTACAAAATCTCCCAATAATTGTGCAAGAAATGCGCTGAGGCTTGCTCTTAAAGCAAAAAACATTCCATTTTGGTGCTTTATGTTTAGGTGATTGATTATTAAGTATAAATTGACTCTGTTGGCTTTGAGAAATGGGCGGGATGCACGTGAATCGGGCATTGGTCTGAATATTTTGGTGCGAAGTATTTCGGCAGGGAAATCAGCGTGCGGAATGCTCTGCCATCGCAGAAACGGTGCCTGATGACTGGCTGGGGGCGTTCATGCCGCGGTCATATTGCATTGTTAAATTGCAATATTTCATCGCGCCCCGTGTCGTTTGGCCGAGCGCGTCATTTCAACCGCCAGCCAAGGAGTCGCCATGCCTGACCATGAACATCCCCTCGATCGCCGCCGCCGTTTGTTTCTGCGCGATGCAGTACTGGGCAGCGGCGCGCTGCTGGCATCCGCTCAGACAATGCGAGCGCATGCGCAAAATAGCCCGGCGGCACCGGCTGTGATCACCTCGGAACGCCTGCGCCCGCAACTGCCGGGCGGCATCATGAGCGGCGACGTCACGCGCGACCGCGCCATCATCTGGAGTCGCAGCGACCGCAATGCGCGCATGCTGATCGAATATGCCAGCGACGAGAGTTTTCGCGACGCACGCCGCATCGAGGGCTCGATTGCACTGGCGCGCAGCGATTACACCGCACGTGTTGAATTGCGCGATCTGCCGCCGGGGCGGATTCACTATCGCGTGCGTTTTCAGGATCTGACGCATAGCTCCGCCATCAGCGAGGCGCTACAGGGCAGTCTGGTGATTCCCGATGTGGCTGATATGGGGGCGGGCAAGCCGCCGCGCGATATCACCTTCGCGTTTTCCGGTGACGAGGCCGGGCAGGGCTGGGGCATCAATCGTGAGTGGGGCGGCTATCGCGTGTATGAGGCAATGCGTCGCTTCAAGCCGGATTTCTTCATTCATTCGGGCGACCAGATTTACGCCGACGGTCCGATTCAGGCCGAGGTCAAACTGGACGACGGCAGCCTGTGGCGCAATGTGGTGACCGAAGCCAAATCGAAAGTGGCGCAGACGCTGGACGACTATCGCGGCAACTTCGCCTACAACCAGCTCGATGAAAGCAAGCGCCGCTTCTGCGCCGAGGTACCGTTTCTGGTGCAGTGGGACGACCATGAGGTGCGCAACAACTGGTATCCGGGCCAGGTCATCGGCGCGGCCGAGAAGCGCTATCAGGAGCGCGAGCTGAATGTGCTGACGGCGCGCGCACGGCAGGCCATGTTTGAATACAACCCCTTCCGCATCGACAGCAGCGATCCGCATCGCATTTATCGCGCCTTCAATCACGGGCCGCTGCTGGAAACCTTCATGCTCGACGAGCGCAGCTATCGTGGCGCCAATTCGCCCAATCGGCAGACCGGCGGCGCGGATGCCGCCTTTCTCGGCAGCGAGCAGATGCGCTGGCTCAAGCAGTCGCTGCTGCGTTCACGCGCGACCTGGAAGCTGATTGCCAGCGACATGCCGATTTCCATCGTGGTGCCCGATCTGAATCCGGATGTACCGCAGGGCACTTTCGAAGCGTGGGCCAATGCCGACCACGGCAAGCCTTCGGGCCGGGAACTGGAGGTGGCCGAGCTACTGCGCTTCATCAAGCGCAATCGCATCAGGAATGTGGTGTGGGTCACGGCCGATGTACATTACGCGTCGGCCACGCACTATTCGCCGGAGCGCGCGCAGTTCAACGACTTCGATCCGTTCTGGGAATTCGTCGGTGGCCCGCTCAATGCAGGCACTTTCGGCCCCGGTGAAATCGATCGTACTTTCGGGCCGGATGTACGCTTCGTCAGCATCCCGGCCGACATGAAACAGAACCGCCCGCCGACCGATAACTATCAGTTCTTCGGCATCGGCAAGATCGACGCCAAGAGCAAGGCCTTGACCATGTCGCTGCACGATGTCGACGGCAAGGAATTGTTCAAGGTCGAGTTGCCGCCGGCGGCCTGAGGCCGAATCAATTCGTTATCGGCGATCCGTTTGATCACCCGCCGCAGCGAACTCACATGAGTTCGCTGCGTTTTCATTGCCGGCTCAGAAGGAAGAGTCGCTACTGAAACTGCCACTGCCGCCGCCGGAATTCATGCCGCTGCCACCCATGCCGGAACTGCCGCCCATGCCGCCGCGGTTCATGCCTCCCATTCCGCCCATGCCTCCGCCTTTTTCACGGCCACCGCTGCCGCCACGACCACCGCCACTGCCTTCACTGGCGCGTTGCATGCGATCGAGAATGTAATCCTGCGCGATCTTGCGCTGATGATCGTCGAGCGCATCGCCCATGGTCAGCCAGATCTCGCGCAGTTGTCTGCCTTCCTGTTCGGCGGCGACGCCGTCTTCATCGTAGCCGCGTGTCAGTTCGCGGAAGTCACCGTCCGGCCTGTGCAGCACGGCGTCGGTCTCGGCTTGCAGGCGCTCGCGCCGCGTCTGGCGCTGACGCAGGATGGCGCGGGTTTTCTGGTCGGTCTGCTTCCACAGGATCTGTTGATTCGGCGTCAGCTTCAGATCGCTGCGCAGTTGCTCGCTCATCGGCAGGATGTCGCTGGCCAGCAGGTCGACCAGCGGCGCCGCGCTGACCGGCGCCATCCACAGTGCGCCGCACAGCAGAGCGCCGCCGGCGGCCGCATGGGCGATGCGCCGCCATTGATTCAGTCGTGGGGAAAAAGCAGGGCCCGGCATCGTCGTTGCTCCATCAAGGCAAAGCCGGAATTTAAGCAGCTTTGCGCGCGCAAGACGGCGGGAAACGCAATTGGTAACACTTTATTGACGCTTGCCGGGGGGGGGCGGCAAGCCAGGCTGATCAGCCCGGGCCGGCCAGCTTGCGCGCGATGCCGGCGCAGGTTTCCAGCAGCGGCTGGATATAGCTGGCCTGCACATCCTGCTGCTTGCGGAACAGCGGAATACTGATGCTGATGCAGGCCACCGGCGCTCCATCAGGGCCGGGAATGGGCGCGCCCAGGCAAAAAATCTGGGCCTCGTTTTCTTCGCGGTCTTCGGCGAAACCGCGTTGCCGGGTTTGTGCGATTTCTTCGCGCAGCGTGGCGATGTCGGTGATGGTGTGTTCAGTGAATTTCTGCATGGTAATCGCGCGCATCAGGCGTTCGCTGTCCTCGCTGCCGAGCGCCGACAGGTACGCCTTGCCGACCGAGCTTGAATACAGCGTCACGCGGGTGCCGATGCGCGAGGTCATGCGCACCGCCTGCGGGCTCTCCAGCTTTTCGATGTAGACCATGCCGGTGTCGCTGGGCACCGCCAGATGCACCGTCTCACGCGTGATGTCGCGCAGCGCGCGCAGCGCATCAATGGCGGTGGTACGGATATCGCTGCGGTCCCAGGCCTTGCTGGCCAGATTGATGAGGCGCGGGCCGACTTCAAAATTGCGGGTGCGCGGATTTTCCACCACCATGCCTTCGGCCATCAGCGCGCCCAGAATGCGATACACGGTCGGGCGCGGATAGCCGCTCAGCGCCGCCAGCTGAGAAATGCTGAGCGAGGAGCCGGTCTGGTCGGCGATCAGCTGCAGCACGGCGACGAACTTGGAGAACGCAGCCGTGCCGGCGATCTTGGTCGAGTCTTCCGGGCTGTGAGCGGGAGTGGTCATAAGCGTGCCTGGCAGGTGTTGATGCATGGAGATGGCTGCAGCGGGAGCGCCAGATTATAGCGGAGCACGGTCGGCGACGGCACTCCGCTGATGTCTGCCTGATGTACTCAGGAAATCAGATAGCCGCCATCCACCGGCACGATGGTACCGGTCATGAAAGAGGCGGCGGGCGTGCACAGGAAGGCGGTGACATTGCCGACATCTTCCGGCGTGCCCCAGCGGTTCAGCGGCGTGCGTTGCAGAATCGGGCCGGCACGTTGCGGATCATCCTGCAGCGCCTGCGTCAGCGGCGTGGCGATCCAGCCCGGCGCTACGGCATTGACGCGGATGCCGTCGGCCGCGTAGGCAATCGCCAGCGACTTGGTCAGTTGCGCGATGCCGCCCTTGCTGGCGCTATAGCCCGGCACCAGACCGCCGCCGAAGAAGCTCAGCATGGACGCCGTGTTGACGATGCAGCCTTTGCTTTCCTTGAGCAGCGAACGCGCCGCTGCGCACACGCGCATGGTGCCGTTCAGATTGACGGCGATGACTTGTTCGAAGGCGTCGATTTCGAGTTCGGCGCCGCGCTTGATGATGCCGGCGCAGTTGATCACGATGTCGAGCTGTTGGATATCGGCCAGCAATTGCTTGACGCTTTCGTCCGAGGTCACGTTCAGCGACGCCAGCGTGATGCCGGTGTCCTTGAATTCTTCGGTGGCGAACGGCGGCAGGCCGGCGGCGATCACCTGTGCGCCCAGGCTGGCCAGCTTGCGCGCGATGGCGCCGCCTATGCCCTGTGTGCCGCCGGTGACCAGTGCGGTCTTGCCCTTGAAGATATCGGTCGAAAACGTCATGTCGGTTCCTTGCTGTAATGAATGCGGTGCTGCAGTTTGAAAAAAGCCGGAGCGCAGCTGCATGCGCATGCAGCTGCGGCCATGTGGCGGGCAAGGTCGCCACGCCACCAGAGTGCTTGAAATTTATGCGTGCGCGTCGATCGGTTTGTCGACCACGAACATGTACACCAGCGCTGCCGCGAAGGCCACGCCCGCGCTGATCAGTAGCGCGTTGATGAAGGAGTGGGTCTGATCGACCACCACGCCCGTGATCACCGGCGCCAGCGAACCGCCGAGGTAGCCGCCGAAGTTTTGCATGCTGCCCAGCGATGCCACCAGACGCCGTGGAATCGCCACGCTGACCAGGGCCCAGGCGCCGCCCGAAGCCATGTTCACGAACGCCATCGCCAGCGAAATATAGACGATCGCCATGGTGGTGCTCGGCGTATAGGCGGCAGGAATGGTGAAGGCGCCGGCGCCGATCAGGCCGGCGCAGATCGGCCACTTGCGGCTGCGAATCGGCGCCATGCCGCGTTTCATCAGACCGTCGGCGATATAGCCCGAGGACAGCATGCCGAGCGTGCCGAAGATGTAAGGAATCACCACCACCCAGCCGGTGCGCGCGATGCTCAGGTGACGTTCATGTTCCAGATAGGCAGGCAGCCAGGTCAGATACAGCCACACCATGTAGATCACACCCATGAAGCCGAACAGCATGCCCCAGGTAGTGCGGTATTTGAACAGGCTCTTCCACTCGGCGAAAGTCAGTTTGGCGTTGGCGTTCGGATCGTTATCGCTGCCGTCGGCCAGGTACAGGATTTCGGACGGGGTCAGTTCGACTTCATTGCGGTTGCGATAGAAGATGTACCAGCCCACCGACACCGCAATCCCGAGTATGCCCATGATTACGAACATCATGCGCCAGCCGAAGGACAGCATCAGGATGGTCAGGATCGGCGGCGCCAGCGCCGGGCCGATGGTGGACGAGGCGACGAAGATGCCGGTCGGGCCGCCGCGCTCACGCACCGCGAACCACTCGCTGACGACCTTGGCGCCGGCCGGAAACTGCGGCGCTTCGCCCAGACCCAGGAACACGCGGGCCACCAGAAACTGCTGCAGATTGCCGATGAAGCCGCCGGCCAGTTGTGCGACCGACCAGACGAACATGCCGGCGCCCAGCATGATGCGTGCACCGAATTTATCCAGCATGGCGCCGATCGGCAATTGCGAAAATGCATAGGCCAGCGAGAAGGCCGACAACAGCAGACCCATTTGCGACGCGGACAGGCCGAGCTCCTGGCTGACCGAATGATTGGCGATGGACAGCGTACTGCGGTCGAGATAGTTGACGATGCCCGCCAGCATCAGAAACGTGAGTGCAACAAGTTGTATGCGTTTGAGCTTGGGGCTCTTTTGAACTTCCATGTAAGTCTCCAGAATAGAAAGGCGTTGGCGCGGCTTTCAGTTACATCAGCCGAAATATTTTTTTGGACTGCCTGCGTCGTCTGCGCGGTGCTTGAAACAGTCGTTTTTTAGTTTTGACGCGTTGCTACGGTATTGCCGTACTGCAGGGTGCAGCGGTAAAACGAAAATCAATAGGTGGCGCGACCTCCGGACAGATCGAACACGGCGCCGGTGTTGAAGGTGCATGAGCCTGAGCACAGCCAGGCCACCATTTCCGATACTTCATCGACGGTGCCGAGACGGCCCATCGGACTCTTGTTGATCATGTTCTGCACGTGCGCCTGATCCATCTGTTGCAGCAGCGCGGTCTTGACCGCTGCCGGCGCCAGCGCATTGACCAGCACCCCGGCGTTGGCCAGTTCCTTCCCCAGCGACTTGGTCAGCGCCAGCACGCCGGCCTTCGACGCGCTATAGGCCGAAGCGTTGGGCGTGCCTTCCTTGCCTGCCAGCGAAGCGATATTGACGATGCGCCCCTGACCGGCGGCGCGCATGGCCGGCACCACGCTGCGGCAGGCGTGGAAAACGCCCAGCAGATTGACGCTGACGATGCGATGCCATTCGGCCACGTCGTATTCGTCCAGCGGCACGGTCGAGCCGGCATAGCCGGCGTTGTTGATCAGGAAGTCGATGCGGCCGCTGCGCGCCAGCAATCGCTGAGCGGCAGCATCGGTCGAGGCCGGGTCGCTGACGTCCACGGTGTCCTGCGTGAAGCGTGATTCAGGATTGGGTTTGAGATCCCAGCACACCACTTGCGCGCCGCCCTTGGCCAGCCGCTCGCTGATGGCGGCGCCAATGCCGCCGGTGCCGCCCGTGACCACCGCCACACAGCCTGTGAAGTCGTAATCGGCGTTTGCGTAGGCCATGCTTATCTCACGAACTGGTTGACGAAGTCGCTGCCCAGGCCGACGCTTTCATAGTGCTTGCGGCACATTTCCAGCTTGGTGTAGACGTCTTCGTAGCCTTCGAACTTGCCCCATGGGTCGCAGTAGAACATCACGCCGGTGATGTGGAAGTAGGTGATCATTTCTTCCACGTCTTCCGGCACGAACAGGGTATGTGTTTCGCCCGGCGGTTCGAACACGTAGCTGCCTTGTTCGGCGATCCAGTTGTGTTCCAGATAGTGCCATTTACCCTTGAGCACCATGCCATGCACCGGCGCCGGATGGCGATGGCGGCTCAGCACGCCGGACTTGCGCACGCGCAGCAGATTGGTCCAGTAGCCCTGCGACACATTCAGGCACAGCGGCCGGAACCAGACGTTCTCGGCCTGTGGCACCCAGACGCGTTCGTCGTCGGGAATGGCCGGATTTACCACGATTTCCAGTGGCGCTTCCTTGGGATTGGGGAATTGATACGGCATCAGCTTGGATGCGGCGGGTGTTTGCTCGGTCATGAATGCTCCTCGATTGATCTGTCTGCCTGGCTTTTGTTGTTCACTATATGGACATATAGTCTGTATTGTGGTCACTTTGCGCGTTTGGCGAAAAGATGTCAAGAGAGGCGGCAGCGAGGCGATGGAGACTGAATACGAGTTATATTTTTCGATCTGTGCGTGGAAATTCAGCCGTTCGGCATAGGAAAAATCAGGCCGGGAGCGCAAACGTCCGGTACCTCAAAGTATGCGAGCTCAATGAATTTTCACGGCAGCGCTCAAGCAATTGGCCTGCTGGAATAACTACTTGTGATTGGTAAGACCACTGGATTGTATCCTGCGCAGTGTTTTATTGCCGGTCGTGAAGAGTTCGCCAATGGCGGTAGTGCTGAGGCTGCTGCATGAGCCAGGCGCCGAGCCGGCTCTTGCAATCATTGCGGTGCGGGTGCGCTTCAAGCGCACCCGCAGGCCTGAAAAGGAAACGGCCTGCTTTCCCGTCAGGAACGCAGGCCGGTGTCATGCGGGGAAGGGATTATTTGACGATGTCGCGGTTAAAACGCTCGGTCCACGCGGCGATGTTCTTGTTGATGAACTCTTCGCTGGGAATGAACGCATCCTCTGCTTTCGGCAGCATCGGCGCCAGGTAGTCGGACGGCTTGGCGTTCTTGTTGACCGGGCTCATGTTGAGGTTGCGCGCCAGGGTTTCATTGGCTTCACGCTCCAGCAGAAAGTTGATGTACTGGGCGGCCAGATCTTCCTTGCCGGAACGAACGATGGTGGCCACATCAAAGTTCATGATGGCCGGCTTGGGGCTCACCACGGCAACCGGACGTCCGGCGTCAGCCATGCGCTTGGCCTGCGAGGGCGGTCCCACCAGCACCGAGACCTCTCCCTGCGCCAGCGCCTGACGCGCCTGGGTATCGGTGCCGTAGAACATCACCACGTTGGGCTTGAGCTTGCCCAGCATCTCGAAGCCCTTGTCGGCGTCGGTGGCGCTGCCGCCTGCGCTCATCGACGCAATCATCAGCGCCCGGCCCTGGTAGATGCCCATCGCGGGGATCGCCAGCTTGCCGGCGAAGCGTGGCTGCCACAGGTCGGACCAGGCCTTGATCGGCTCCGGCACGAGGTCGGTGCGATAGATGATGGACACCGGATATCCATAGATGCCGACGTATCTGTCGGTGGCCGTGCCCTTGGCCAGTTCGCCCAGATTATTCATTTTGGCAGCCGGCAGCGGCGCGAACAGCGCATCGTCGGTGACTGCGCGCTCGGCTACCGACGCGGTGGTGAACCAGACGTCAATGGTAGGCTTGGCCTTCATGGTCTGCAGCTTGACCAGCCCTTCGCCGGAACTTCCCTGCGTCACCAGATTGACCTTGATGCCGGTCTTCTTGGTGAAGTCGGCGCTGGACTGTTGCAGCGAGGTCTGCCAGGTGGAGCCCCACATCATGACGCTGATGGATTTTTCTTGCGCACTGGCGGGCAGGGAGGCAAGGAGGCCGAAAGAAGCGGCCGCGAGAGCGGAGCAGAGGAAGCGGACGTTTGGAGTTTTCATGGCGATTGGTGGTGGCTGGGTGGAGAAACTAGGATCGGCGACGCTTGCCTGGTTTTTGCAGGCGCGCCTTGCTGTGTTCGAGATGATTGCGGGCCAGACGCTCGGCTCGCTTGCCGTCGTGGGCACGTAGCGCTGCGACGATTTCCTGGTGGTGCTTGAGAGCGGTCTGGGTGTCGCGCTGGGTGTAGCGCATCAGCTTGACCTCATCGATGAAGAATTCGCGAAAGCCTTCGACCATCTGGATCAGACGTTGCGAGCGCGAAGCCTGCAGGATCAGCGTATGAAACCGGTCGTTGAGCACGGCTCGCTCCGCCAGCGCATCCAGCGGCAGCGCCATGCTTTCTTCCAGTACCTGATCCAGGGCCTGAAGTTCGGCCTCCGTGATGCGCTCGGCGGCCAGCCGGGCCGCGCTGCCTTCGAGCGCTTCGCGGATGGCAAAGATGTCGCCCTGTTCTTCGGCGGTATCGACGACTTCCACGCCGCCGTAGGTCATGGGCGTGACCAGCAGGTCGCTCACCAGCCGCGAGATTGCTTCGCGCACCGGCGTGCGGCTGACCTGCAGACGCGCCGCCACGTCCAGTTCCACCAGCCGCGTCCGCGCCGGGATCTCGCCGCTGAGGATGGCAGTGCGCAGGCGCCGGTAGATCTGGTCGGCCATGCGCGCGACCGGCACACCTTTGGGCACGAACCAGGGTGTATTGGCGTCGACCATGGATGCCAGATCGGTGGCCGGGGCGGATGGTGTTGGTTGCTCGTTATTCATGACTTGTCTCGCTTTGTTGTCGTAGAGTCCGATAAAACGTGGATCTTAATCTCGGGTGTGGAAAACCTGTTTTAGCAGAATCCATGCCAGCATTCATTGCTGCATGCAGTGAAGGGCAAAAAAACAGCCCTGACTGGGGAGACCCCCGAATCCTCTTCCACCGCCGGCGCCAGGCCGGCGGCCGGCTCTACGATCATGAGTTGCGGGTATCAGTCGCTGAAATGGGTAGCTTCAGGCGGCGACAGGCGACGCACCAAAGCGCTCCACTCCAGGCTGATGGAAGAGTTCGACGGATCGGCATGGTGCTTTTCCACGCTGCGCTCGTATTGACGTGCGGTGTGTTCGCGTACCGCCTCGGGGACTTCGGTGACCGGCAGACCGGTTGAGGAAATCGCTATCTGCGCCTGGCAAGCGATATCCAGATTGCGCATCAGGATGAAGGCATCCGCCACGGTGTTGCCGAGGGTGAGCATGCCGTGATTGCGCAGCACCAGCACACGCGAGGTCGGACCGAGGTCGGCGATCAGGCTTTCGCGTTCAGCGGTATCCAGCGCGATGCCTTCGTAGTCGTGATAAGCCACCCGGTTGTGAAACTGGAAGGACCACTGATTGGTCGGCAGCACGCCGCAGGCCAGCGACGACACCGCAACCCCCGCAACGGTATGCAGATGCACCACGCAGCCGGCATCATGGCGCGCCATGTGCACCGCGCTGTGCACCACGAAACCGGCGGTATTCACCGCATGTCTGGTCGGCGCCAGAATGCGGCCTTCGGTGTCGATCTTTACCAGCGAGGAGGCGGTCACGTCGCGGAACAGCACGCCGTGCGGGTTGATCAGGAACTGGTCATGCGTGCCCGGCACGCGCGCCGAGATGTGGGTCCAGATGCTGTCTTCCATGCCCAGCAGCGCAACCAGACGATAGGCCGCCGCCAGGTCCTGGCGTACCTGACGTTCTTCGGGCGAGCTCGATGCGAATAAGGATGCAATATCCTCGGCGGAGGCGGCCGGGGCTTGAATGGCGTTGGCGAGATCGCTCACGGTGATTTCCTTGTAGACGGGTTGATTGGACTCAGACGCGCGGGCCGCGAGGGGCTTGCACGGGAGTGGATGGATTTGTGGCGGCCGGCGAGGCCGGCGGCGTTGGCAATAGCGGCACGGTCTGCAAGAAGGCCGGCCGCTCGAATACCGGCGCCATGATTGTTGCGAGCGCGGGGCAGCGTGCCCGCCAGTTCAGTTCGGCAAAGCGCAGATCCAGATAGCTGAGCGCGCAGCCGGCGGCGATGATGCCGAGGTCGTAGCGTCCGCTCCAGCCTGCGGCCTCGCTCTCAAGCACGTCAAGCGCGGCTCTTATCTTGGCGGTCTGCGCATCGATCCAGCCAGCCCAGCGTTGAGTTTCCGGGCGTGGTCCGATTTCATAACGCACCAGCAGCGCTGCATCCAGCAGTCCATCGGCCAGCGCCTGATCGCGCAGGATGCGCCAGCGCGTATCACCGCTCTCCGGCAACAGCGAATTACCGGGCAACAGGCTGCACAGGTAATCGGCGATGACGCGCGAATCGAACAGCGAAAGACCGCTATCGGTGATCAGCACCGGCACCTTGCCGAGCGGATTGTGGCGCGTGATGCGTTCGTCGCGTTGCAATGGATTGGCTGCGCTGGGCAGTCGCTCGATACCTTCGTGCAGACCGAGTTCATGGATCAGCACCGTGATCTTGCGCACGAAGGGGGACGATGTGGAATAGAGCAGTTTCATCATTGATCCTGAATGGTTGACGCCGGGGCTGACTTCGCCGGCGCGGGCGCCAGCACATAATTCTGCGGCGCAGAGGCGCGGCTGACATATCCGTCCTGCAGCGGCTCGTATAAATGCCATAGCGCCCGCAGCGCGGTCAGCGGCTGATTCTGTCCATCGATGCGCAGATCAACCACCGGCCAGTTCAGCGTATGCGCGACCTGTACGCCGGCCGAGCGCAGTTCGCGTTCCTCGCCGCCTTCAGCCAGGCCGCGTTCCAGCGCGCGCAGCAGACGTTCGGCCAGCGGCAATTCAGCGGTCGCAGTGAAGGTCTCCACCATGGCTTGCGGGATTGCATCATTGGCCAGCATGTTGCCGGCAGCGGCGCAGTCTTGTCCGAGTGAGAAGCCATGAGTCGGCAGCGCCTGCGCACCGGTGAAATGAGCTGTGCGACCCTGCGCATCGAGCACCAGCAACTGGCGATGGCCGGACTGCGGATCGGCGCGCACCAGCATCTCCAGCACCGTGCTCGCCGGCCTGCCGTGCGCCAGCAGATCCAGACCGAGCGGGCCAAGGCCCGGATCGGTGAGATTCTGCGTGGCGATCACGCCGGTGCCGGCGCGCGTCCAGGCGCAGCGGCTGGCGACGCATAAGCTGGAGGAGGTGACGGCCATGCCCAGCATGCCGGTGCGGGCGCAACGCCCGACGATGGAAAAAGTCATGCGAAAGCCTCTGCGTGGGCCGGCACTGGTGCGCCGATGCTGTGGTAGCCGCGGTTTACATACAACAGGCCCGGGCCCGGTGTGACCAGTGTGTTCCGGACTTCACCGACCAGCATCGCATGCGTGGCATGAGAAATGTCGCGTGCCAGCGCGCAGTCCAGCGTGGCCAGTGCAGCTTGCAGGACCGGCGCGCCGGTGACGGCGCTCGTCCATTCTGCGCAGGCGAAGCGCTCGTCGCGCCAGCGGGCGACGCGGCCGGCGAAGCTGTCGGCCACGTGGCTCTGTTCGGCGCCCAGCAGGTTGACGCAGAAACAGCCATTGCGGCGGATGATATTGAGCACCGGGCTCATCTCGTGAATGCACACCAGGATGGACGGCGGATCGGCCGACAGCGAGCACACGGCGCTGACGGTCACGCCGGCGCGGCCGGCCGCGCCGTCAGTGGTGACCACCGCCACCGGCGCAGTGGTGTGGCGCATGGCCTCGAGGAAAAGCGTTCTGGCATCCATGGCGGCATCCTTGGAAATGAGGTCGGGAGCGTGAGTAGCAGGGGGCGGATTCATTCGATGCGGAACATGCGGTTGAGTCCTACCAGTCGTCCGGCCAGCAACACCAGAGCAGTCGACAGCGCGATCAGCACCACCGCCATGGCGGCCACGGTGGGATCGTCGAAGTCGCGGATATAGCTGTAGCCCTCGACCGGCAGCGTGCTCACATCGGCAGTGGAGAGGAAGACCGAGATCGAAAAATTATCGATGGCTTCGACGAATACGAAGGTGCCTCCGGCCAGCAGACCCGGGCGCAACTGCGGCAGCACGATGCGCCAGAACACCGGCCAGTCGCCGGCGCCCAGATTGCGTGCCACGTCTTCCAGTTCGGGCCGCAGACCATGCATGTTGGCCACCAGCGTACGTACCGCGAAGGGCAGACTGAAGCAGGTCATCGCGATCACCAGGCCGGTAAAGCCGGGGCCGATGCCGATGTTGCTCAGATAGATCAGGAAGGCGATGCCGGTCACCACGCCGGGGATCAGCAGTGGCGACATCAGCAAGGCGTTGATCAGCTCGCGGCCGCGGAACTCGCAGCGCACCAGCGCATAGGCGGTGGGCACGGCGATGGCCAGACTCAGCGGCGTGACGATGGCACCCATGGTCATGCTGGTTTTCGCCGCAGCCATGAAGCGGTCGTTGGCAAAGAAGTTGGCAAACCACCTGGTCGACAGGCCGCTCATCGGCCAGCTGAAATAACTGCTGTCGTTGAAGGCGTAAATCACGATGAACATCACCGGCGCCAGCAGGAAGAAGGCCGTGGCCAGCGTCAGCGCCAGCACCGTCGGCGAATAAAGTTTGTAGTTGCCGTGCATCAGGCGCTCCTTTTCATGCCGGGGGTGAGCGCTTTCTGCGCGGCGGAAAAGGCCCAGACGAAGAACAGCGCAACGGCCAGGAAGATGGTTGCGGTCGCCGCTGCGAACGGGAAATCGTAAGACGCAAAGATGTATTCGTAAATCGCATTGGCCACCATGCGCACGCGTCCGCCACCCAGCACCAGCGGAAACAGGAATGAGCTCAGCGCCATCGCGAAAGTCAGCGAGCTGGCGGCAATGATGCCGGGCACCGCCAGCGGCAGCGTGACATGCAGGAAGGCGCGCCAGCGCGTGGCGCCCAGATTGATGGCCGATTCCTCCAGTGAGCGCGGCACGTTCTTGAGCGGTCCCATCATGGTGAGCACGAAGAACGGCAGCACGAAGTGCAGCAGCGCGATGAACACGCCGGTCTCGTTGTAGACCAGTTGCAGCGGTTTGGCGATGACGCCGAGTTGCAGCAGCAGTGCGTTGATCAGTCCCTTGTTGCCCAGAATGATGAGCCAGGCATAGGCACGGGTGACCGATCCCGAGAGGAAGGTCACCGCCATGGCGCCCAGCAGCAGGCCGCGCAAGGCGCCTGATTCGGTGCGGACGATGACATAGGCCACCGGATAGCCCAGCACCAGCGAGGCAAGGGTGAGCTCTGCCGACAGCCACAGCGTCTTGCCCAGCACCGCCAGATCGGACGCCGAGCTGAAGTAGCGTGCGTAGTTGGCGAGGCTGGGGGCGCCTCCATAAGTGGCCTGGCCCGGCACCTGATGCAGCAGACTGGTGTACAGGAAGGTGGCGTAGGCGCTGAAGAAGAATGCCATCACCACGAAGGCGGGCGTGAAGTTCCAGGGCGAGGCCCGATGTTGCAGAGCGTCCTTGTCGGTAGCCATGGTCATGCCTCCAGCAGTACGCAGTCGCGCGCCGCAGCGGTCAGCACCACCTGCTGGCCGGGTTCGAAGAGCGTGTCGTCCTGACGGCGCGGGCGTTCGACCATCACCTTGCCCACGCCCGGCACCGCGACTTCGTAACTCACGCCGTGGCCCAGGTTGACGCAGAACGCCACCTGACCCGGCATGCGCAAGCTGTCGTGCGCAGGGTCGCCATGCATATCCGGCCTGCCGATTGCCAGTGCCCCGGGCCGCACCGCGACGGCCGCGTTCTGCCCGGCCGCACGTGTAGCGGCGAGATTGATCGTGCCGGCGCCCGGCAGTGTGATTTCCACGCGCTCGCCGGCGGCGGATTGCACCTTGCCTTTGAACACATTGGCGCTCCCGATGAAGGTGGCGACAAATTCGGAGCGCGGGCGATCGTAGATTTCCAGCGGCCGGCCGAACTGTTCGAGCCGGCCATCCTTCATCACCGCCACGTAATCGGAGATGGTCATGGCTTCAGCCTGATCGTGGGTAACGCATACCGTGGTCACGCCGACGGCCTTCTGCAGCTTGCGCAGCTCGACCTGCATTTCTTCGCGCAGGCTCTTGTCCAGCGCACCAAAGGGCTCGTCGAGCAGCAGGATCTTGGGATCGGTGACCAGTGCGCGCGCCAGCGCCGCGCGTTGCTGCTGGCCGCCGCTGAGCTGTGCCGGATAGCGGTCGGCGAGATGCGCCAGGCGCACCATTTCCAGTGCCTGCATGGCGCGTTCGCGGGCGGCGGCAGTTTTCACCTTGCGCATCTTCAATCCGAACATGACGTTCTCGACTATGCGCATGTGCGGAAACAAGGCATAGCTCTGGAACACCATGGCGGTTTCGCGCTGGAAGGGCGGCACCGCAGCGACGTCCTTGTCTCCGATTTTCACCTGACCGCCGGTGGCGCTGGCAAAGCCGGCGATGATGCGCAGCAGTGTGGACTTGCCGCAACCGCTGGGGCCCAGCAGGGTCAGCAATGCGCCCGGCGGCACTGACAGGGAAATGTCGTCGAGCGCGGTGAAGGCTCCGTAGTGCTTGCGCACCTGATCAACGACCAGGGCGACGCCTGCCGGCGTGTGGAGAGGTTCTGTCATGAGAGTGCTCGTCAATTGATGCAATGGATTCAGCGGATTCAATGGATCACGGACTTCAGGCGGCGACGCCGGCCAGACGCGCGGCACGCTGCAGCGAGCCCTGACGATCGAAGCTGTTGTAGAGCGACATGGCCTGCACCATCGGCGGGCTTTCGGCGAACATCGCGTACGCGCACATGCGGCCGGCGAAGCTGCTGGCGGTGAGCTCGTTCACCAGGTTGAGCACCTTGAGGCGGTCTTCGGCGGTGGTGCTGCCGATGCGGAAATATTTCTGCACGTCCGGGCCGGTCAGGGGGCTGCGCAGCGAGCGCTCGTCGGGTTGCATGACCGCAGTACCGCCTGCCAGATCGCGCAGGATCTGCACCATTTCATAGAAATTGGAAGAAGCGTAAACACGCCCCGCGTTCTGGATGCTCAGGTTGGGCATGATCATGCCGCTCTCGCTGACCTGATGTTCCGACTCGGAAGCAAAGATGAAGGCGCGGATGGTTTCGCGGTAGCCCATGAGGACGGCGATCTTTTCGCGGATCGAGGGAATTGCGCCCAGCCGCGTGTGCTCGGTTACCAGCAGCGCCGCGCCGACCAGGGTATCCGCCTTGGCATAGGCGCGGTTGAGGAAGCCCTGGGCCGCCCAGTTGTGCAGGTCTTGGCGGATCAATGCAGCCAGTTCCGGCTTGCGCGAAAAGATGACGTTTTCCCATGGCACGAAGACGTCGTCGAAAACGATCAGGGTATCCAGCTCGTCGAACTGCGACGAGAGCGGTTTATCGAAACCGTTGGGGCTGTCGAAGTGTGGCGCACGGCAGATGTGGCGCAGGTTGGGCGAATTCAGCGGCACGATGCAGGCCACTGCATAGTCGGTGTTTTCCGGCACCCAGGAACCGACGGTCGGCTTGACGAAAGCCGCGTGCGCATAGCAGGCGCCGGTCTCGAATTTGGCGCCGCGGATGATGATGCCGTCCTCGCGTTCTTCGACCACGCGGGTGTACATGTCAGGGTCGTCCTGCTGGTAGGGTTGCTTGCTGCGGTCGCCCTTGGGGTCGGTATTGCCCGAGGTCAGGAACCAGTTGCTGACCTGCAGTTTCTTGAGCCAGCGCACCGCGTTTTCGTAGTAGCGCGTGTCGTACTTGTCGAGCAGCGCCTTGCGATCCTTCATCACGAACAGCGGGGTCACAGTCTCGTCGCCGAAGCGGTCGATCACCGGGCTGACTTCATTGAGAATGGCGGCCGTCATCTCGCGGCGATTGCGCAGGTCTTCGATGGTTTCCGGCAGCTTGTAGACGCGGCTGGCGATTTCGCCATCTTCGTTGACGTAGCCGAACACGTCCTTGTAGCGTTCGTCGTGCTGCAGATCGTAGAGCGCTGCCATGGCATCGACCATGGGCTTGATGGCCGGATGCGTGGTGACGTCTTCGACCAGTTCGCCGTTGACGAAGACCTGGCGGCCGTCTTTGAGGGATGCGCGATATTGCTTGCCGGTGAGTAGTGCCATGGTGTCAGTGACCTTGAGAAAGAAGTGAAGGAAGTTGCCGGATCAGGCCGCACAGCAGCGCCGCGCGATCGACCAGGCTTTGAAGTTCGATGATTTCCTGGCGGCTGCAGATGTCATGGCAGACCGGGCCCAGTCCGTCCAGGGTGGGAATTCCGAGGGCGGCGGTGAAGTTGCCGTCCGAACCGCCGCCGGCCGGCGGCGCCTCGAAGATCGGCAGCGAGAGTTCGCCGGCCACCGACTGCGCCAGCGCCACCAGCGCGCGGTTGCGTTCGCCGGTGAATGCCGGCCGCGTGAGGCGGCCGCTCAGTTCGACCTGCACGCGTTCGTCGCGCGAATCGGCCGCAATGCGTTCGATGGCGGCGTGCAAAGTGGCTGCCTGCGCATCGGTGCGGGCGCGCAGATCAATATCCATGCGCGCTTCGCCCGGCACCACCTGGCGGGCGGTGCCGCCTTGCAGTACGCCGACATTGACGATGGCGCCGTTGTCGGGGTCCGAGAGGCCGTCCAGCTCGACCACCTTGCCGGCCAGTTCGCGCAGCGCGCTGGCGCCCTTGGCGTAATTGCTGGCGCAATGCGCGCTGCAACCGTGGGCTTTCATGAAGAAGGCGCCCAGCGCGCCGCGTGCGCTCACCACGCCGCCGCCGGGGCGACCCGGTTCCAGCACCAGCACTACGTCTGCATCGCGCGCCTGTGCTTCGATCACGGGGCGGCTGTTGGCGCTGCCCAGTTCTTCGTCGGGCACCAGGATCAGGCGTATGGATTCCAGTCCGTTAAAACCATCGGCAATGAGGGCGCGCAGCGCGAACAGCGCCATCACCAGTCCACCCTTCATGTCGCCGACGCCGGGGCCGGTGGCGCGCTCTGCATCCAGGCGCGTGTATGGCCACTCGGCCACGGTGCCGGCCGGCCAGACCGTATCGCTATGGCCCAGAATCACCAGCCGGCCCTGGCCGCCCATGCGCAGCGTTGCCGTCACCAGATCGGCGCGCTCGGGCACCGGCAGGCGCTTGATGGAAAAGCCGATGTCGGCCAGCAGGCCGGATAGCCTTGTGCTGATGCGGGTGACGCCCGCGACGTCATAAGAGCCGCTGTCGATATTGACCAGCTCTTCGAGCAGGGCCAGCATGGCTGGCAACTGGGTTTGAAGGGCTTGCTGCAAGACAGGGGAGTCGCTTGCAGGCTGCACAGAAGAAGAGTTCGGGCTCATCAATGATCTTTTGTCCACTTTGTTACGGCGTTATCTGCACGCCTTCATCTCTCGGAAAATGATTGCCGTTGCATGATTTGTTGCATGCAATAAAGGATATAAAGCAATAGGCATGCCACCATGTTTTTTTAAGCTTGTGTGTGGATGGGAATTTGAGTAATTTATTTATTAAAATGAATGGGTTAAGTCTATTTTCAATCTGATGAAAAGCTATATTTTTTGCGGATGCTGGTGACAAAAATAGAGATTTTTATGCACCAGAATGTCTTTTTTTTGGATGGAAGTGGTGCGTATTTGATGCTGAAATTCAGCGGGCAGATATCGCAGAGACGGCGGATCAGGCCGATTCAAGATGTTGATCTGACATCGTCGAAAGATTCCACCGTGCTCGTGCCTTGCTATTGGGGGAGCGTGCCGATGGACTACTCATCGGAAGCGGCGAGCAGGGTATTGAATCGGCGTGAGGGGGCTGGCCTGGCAGGGTGCCGTGGCGCACGGGGTTTGTCGCTCTGCGTGATGCAAAGGAGGAAAGTTTGGGGGCGCTGCCGGCTTTTGCGGCGAGGCCTTGCTCAACCGGCTGCGGTCCTCATGCCGGTGTCAGGTTTCGGCCCAGCGCACCTGTTGAAACGCTTCCGCCAGGAAGTCGATCATGGCGCGCACCTTGGCAGGCAAGTGCGTGCGGCTGGGATAGACGGCATAGATGCCGAGTTCGCTGGTGACGTATTCCGGCATCAGCGCGATCAGTGAGCCGTTGCGCAGATGCTGATCGACCATGAAGGTGGGCTGGCGCGTGATACCGATGCCGGCCACCGCGGCCGCCACGCAACTGTCGCCATTGTTGATGTGCATACGCGACGTCACCTTGACGTTGACCGGGCCGTCCGGGCCCATGAAATGCCAGTCGTCCTTGCTGGCCGAATAGGTGTAGCCGATGGTGGTGTGCTGCGCCAGATCGTGCGGATGGGTGGGCCTGCCGTGTTTCTCCAGATAAGCCGGCGAGGCGCAGACCTGCACGCTGGTAGCGGCCAGCTTGCGGTGCACCAGCGTGGAGTCGGACAGGCGCGCGATACGGATCGCCATGTCGAATCCCTCGTCGATGATGTCGACGATGCGATCCGATAGCGTGACGTCGAGATTCACGCCTTCATAGCGCTGCATGAACATCGGCCACAAGGGCGCCAGATGCAGCACCCCGAAAGTCTGCGGGGCGTTGATGCGCAGCAGGCCGCTGGGCTTACTGGCGCCGAGGCTGAGCATTTCATCGGCTTCTTCCAGCGCCGCCACGATCTGCTTGCAGCGTTCCAGATAAAGACTGCCGGCTTCAGTCAGCGACAGGCGGCGCGTGGTCCGCTGCATCAGGCGTGAGCCGAGACGGGCTTCCAGCTCAAGGATGGTGCGCGAGACCGCCGCCTTGGAAATACCGAGCTCGTCGGCCGCTTTGACGAAGCTGCCCATTTCGGCCACGGCGATGAAGCATTCGATTTCGCGCAGTTTGTTCAAATTATCCATCCCTGATGTGAAAGCGCGCCGCCGTCGGATTCCAGGCAGAACATCGACGGCGGCGCTCAGTGTATTGCAGCACTATGCGCGATGCCCGCGCGCCGCGTGCTGATGCACATCAAGCCAGATTGTGCTCAGGCAGCGGCCGGCAATTTTGCCAGCAAATCGGCTTGAGAGCCGAAGGCGAAGGCGTCCATGCGGAGGCTATGATACGTCGAACCGCTGTCCAGATGCACGAAGCGCTTCCAGTCGTCGGCTGCGCCCATGGCAAAGAACAGGCTCAGCAAATGCTCGTCGGTCGGATGCGTGCGCACCGCATGCGGGGCCAGGCTGCGATAGGCCAGCAGGCTTTCCAGATCGCCGCTTTGCAAGTGATCCAGGAACCAGTGCAAAAACTCCAGCGTATGCGGCGCCACCGGGCCGGTCGGATCGCTGCGCTGCAGTTCGCGCAGATTGTGCGTGAAGCTGCCGGAGCCGATCAGCAGAATGCCCTCGCGCGCCAGCGGCGCCAGCAGACGACCTATCTGATAGTGATAGGCGGGCGGCTGATGCGGCTGCAGCGATAACTGCACCACCGGCACATCGGCGTGCGGATACAGATAGCGCAGCGGTACCCAGGCGCCATGGTCCAGTCCCCAGCTGCCGTCGGTGCCGGCATCGACACCGCCGTCGCGCAGAATACGCGCCACGTGCTCGGCCAGCGGCGGCGAGCCGGCGGCCGGGTAATCGAGTTCATACAAGGGCTGCGGGAAGCCGCCGAAGTCGTGAATCACGCGTTGCTTCTGCAGATTGCCGACGCGCGCGCTCACGGTTTCCCAGTGCGGCGACACCATCAGAATGGCTTTCGGTTTGGGCAATGCCGCGCCGATGGCGCTCAGGATAGCCCCGGTCTTGCCGGGCTCCAGCGCCAGCATGGGCGAGCCGTGGGAGACGAACAGCGAGGGCAGGGTGAATTGTGCGGACATGGTTTCCTCCGATAGAACAGAGCAGGAAAATCAGAAAAGGGAGCGGGCCCGTTAGGCCCTGCTGTGGCAATCATTGCCGTGACGGCCGATTGCTCAGGGCGCACCGGACTTATTTGTTCAGCGGCTCGCGCTTCAGGGCATAGGCGCCGTCGCCCAGCAGGAACACTGCGATCAGGGCCACGATCCACAGCGCCAGATATTCCCAGCCGCCGTGCGGATTGGTGAAGCCGAAACCGGCCTTGCCATGCACCAGCACGATGGCGCCGGCCAGGTCGAGCGCCAGCGGAATCGCCAGATAGCGGCCATAGTAGCCCAGTACCAGCGCGATGCCGCCGACCACTTCCAGCGCGATGATCGGATAGGCCAGGATGCCGGGTACGCCCAGCGACGAGAAGAAGGCCACGGTGCCGGCCGGGGTGAAGATGAAAATCTTCACGCAGGCGTGCACCAGAAAGAAAATGCCCATGGTGACGCGCAGCAGAAAGGCGGCGTAGTCGGCTTTGGTATTGGCGGTGACGGTAGTCATGTGGTTTCCCCGGACAGGTGTGGTTCATATAAGCCTGAGCGGAAAGACTCCGATCCGGCTGCAGTGATGACACTGTAGGGAAAAAATGCGAGCAGATAAATCAGGGGAGGCAGGACAGATTGTTTTGAAAAAATTGACAATGGCCGATTTTGATAAGCGGCAAGGGTAGTGGCTTGCCGGTTTCAAAGCGTCGGGCGCAACGCACAAATAAAAATGCCGCTCAGTGATGAACTGAACGGCATTGGTACTAAAAACGCAGCCTTGTTCAGGCTTCATTCATCCTCGCCAGTCTGCCTATCTCTTCACTCGCCTGCAGCCGGCTTCGGCTTGGCTTCTTCGCGCCGGTTGTAACCGGCCACCATGTCGAAACGGAACAGACGGCACTCCAGCGCGCCGTTGAAGAACGGCGTCTTGCGCGCCTCTTTCAGACGCATCAGCTTGGGCAAGCCGAGATCGCCAGAGAACAGGAACACGCTCCAGCCCGCGAAACGCTGCTTGAGCGTGGTGCTGAAGGCGGCAAAGAAGGCTTCGAACAGTTCTTCGGTCGGCAGCGCGCGGTCGCCGCGCACGCCGATCCGTTCGCCATACGGTGGATTGGTCAGGATGATGCCGACCATGGGCTGGCCGTCGGCATCCAGCGGCGGTTTGATTTCCTGCGCTTCGATTTGCTTGAGCGGCACGTCGAACTGGATGCCGGCATTGATCAGATTCTGGCGCGTGATTTCCACCATGTCGCCCGAGATATCGCTGCCGAAAATGGTCGGCGTGGTCGGGAAGGGATTGGGCTTGAAATTGCCCTTGATCGACAGCCAGGTGCCGGCGTCGAAATTGCCGAACTTCTCGAACGCAAAACGGCGACGTGCGCCCGGTGGCACGCCGGCCACGATCTGCGCTGCTTCGGCCAGGATGGTGCCGGAGCCGCACATCGGATCGAACAGCGGCACGCCCGGTTTCCAGCCGCTGACGCGCAGCAGGCCGGCCGCCAGATTTTCACGCAGTGGCGCATCGCCGGTTTCATCGCGCCAGCCGCGCTTGAACAGCGCCTCGCCCGAGGTATCCAGATACAGCGTGAAATTGTGTGCATCGAGAAAACCGGTGATGCGCATGTCCGGCGTCTTGGTGTTGACGGAAGGGCGCAGGTTCATCAGGTCGCGGAAGCGGTCGCAGATGGCGTCCTTGATTTTCAGGGTGGTGAATTCCAGGCTGCGCAGCGGCGACTTCACCGCCGTCACATCGACGCGGATGGTGTGCGAGACCTTGAACCAGTCTTCCCAGGCTTGCGCCAGCGTCAGATCGTAAATGTCGTTTTCGTTCTTGTAGGCGCCGTGCGCCATGCGCATCAGCACGCGGCTGGCGATGCGCGAGTGCAGATTGAGCTGATACGCGGCCTGCATGGTGCCGGAACAGTGCACGCCGCCGGGCACCTGGTTGTGTACTTTCAGCGCCGCTTCCGGGCCGGCATGCACGGCGATTTCATTGAGCTCTTCGGCCAGTGCGCTTTCGAGGCCGCGCGGGCAGGGGCAGAAATAAGAATAGGGTGTGGTCATGGGGGTACCTTTTATCCGTGGTGAATCTGATGTCCTTGGTGGACGGTGAAAAGCTTGCTGATGTTACAGATGTTGCCGATCTCACTGATGCTGCTGATATTGCAGATATTGCCGCTGTGCAGCCGTCGGCTGGCACAGCCCTTTTTATTCTTGCTTACTACGCTTACGCTGCGGCAAATGCCCGCTCAAGAAAGTCGAGCCGGTCCTGGCCCCAGTAGCCTTCGCCCTCAAACACAAACCAGGGCGCGCCGAACACGCTGGCGGCGTTGGCTTCTTCGGTGAAGCGATCGAACTCGGCCTGCACGCTGGCGGTCTCGGAGGACTTCAGCAGGGCAGCGCCGTCGTGCTCCAGCGTATTGGCGATGGCAATCAGGGTCGCGGTGTCGGCGATATTCTTTTCCTCGGCCCAGACCCCGCTCATGATGGCGCCGGTCAGCGCCAGCGCCGCACTGGTGCCGTGCGTGAGCTGAGTGGCGATGATCAGACGTGCTGCAGCGTCGCTCTGCACCGGGAAATAGGTCGGCTGCAAATTCAGCGGCAGTTCCAGATAGTCGCGCCAGCGCGCCAGTTCCTTGAGGCGATAGGCTTGACGTTGCGGTGCGCGCTTGGCCAGCGGCAGGCCGCCGGAGACGCCGAAGATCTTGCTCAGATCGAAAGGCTTGAGCAGGATTTGCACCCCGTATTTTTCGGCCAGCGCCACGAAGCGAGCGTGGCCCAGATAGGCGTAAGGCGAATGCGGCGCGAAGAAGTATTCACAGACCTTGCTCATGGATGGCTCCGGGTTGGCTAAAGTAGTTGAAAACCTGCTGCAGGTTCAGAAGGGTTTGACGACGACCAGAATGACGATGATCAACAGCAAAATGACCGGCACTTCATTGAACCAGCGAAACCATTTATGGCTGCGCGTATTTTTGCCGAGTTCAAATTTCTTGAGCAGTGAACCGCAGGCGTGGTGATAACCGATCACCAGCAGCACCAAGAACAGTTTGGCATGCAGCCAGCCGTTGCCCGGGCCGCGGCCGAAGCCATAGGTCAGCAGCCAGGCGCCGAAGGCCAGCGCCGGAAACGCCAGCAGCGTGGTGAAGCGATACAGGCGGCGCGCCATGCCGAGCAGGCGCTCGCGGCTGACGGTTTCGCTTTCCTGCGCCAGATTCACGAAAATGCGCGGCAGATAGAACAGCCCGGCGAACCACGAGGTGACGAAGACGATATGCAGCGCTTTGATCCAGAGCATGGGCTTCCTTTGGCAATACTTCAGCTATTTCTGTGTGGCGAGCGGCAGTGAAACGCAGGGACGGGCGGGCTTACTGCCTGACCTGACCCTGACCCAGCACGACGTACTTGAGCGAGGTCAGGCCTTCCAGACCGACCGGGCCGCGCGCGTGCAGCTTGTCGTTGGAAATGCCGATCTCGGCGCCCAGTCCGTATTCGAAACCGTCGGCAAAACGCGTCGAGGCATTCACCATCACCGAAGCTGAATCCACTTCGCGCAGGAAGCGCATGGCGCGCGTGTAGTCTTCCGTGATGATGCTGTCGGTGTGTTGCGAGGAATAGCGATTGATATGTTCGATCGCTTCATCCACATCGGCCACCACCTTCACCGCCAGAATTGGCGCCAGGTACTCGGTGCTCCAGTCTTCTTCGGTCGCCACGGCCAGTTGCGGATAGTCGGCCAGAATCGCGTGGCTTTCCTCGTCGCAGCGCAGCTCGACTTCCTTGACGCGATACAGTTCGGCCAGCGGCGGCAGAATCTGCGGCGCGACCGCGCGCGCCACCAGCAAAGTTTCCATGGTGTTGCAGGTGCCGTAACGATGGCACTTGGCATTGAAGGCCACATCCAGCGCCTTGCGGCTGTCGGCCTTGTCGTCGATGTAGACGTGGCAGATGCCGTCCAGGTGCTTGATCATCGGCACCTTGGCCTCCTTGATCAGGCGCTCGATCAGGCCCTTGCCGCCGCGCGGCACGATCACGTCGACGTATTCGGTCATGGTGATCAGTGCGCCGACGGCGGCGCGGTCGGTGGTCTCCACGACTTGCACTGCATCTTCCGGCAGACCGGCTTCGGCCAGACCTTGCTTGACCAGTCTGGCCAGCGCCTGATTGCAGTTGATCGCTTCCGAACCGCCGCGCAGGATGGTGGCGTTGCCGCTCTTGATGCACAGGCCGGCGGCGTCCACCGTCACATTGGGACGGGCTTCGTAGATGATGCCGATCACGCCCAGCGGCACACGCATCTGGCCGACCTGAATACCGGTCGGGCGATATTTCATGTTGCTGATTTCACCGATCGGGTCCGACAGCGAGACGATCTGCTCCAGACCTTCGGCCATGGTGGCGATGGCCTTGTCGGACAGCGTCAGGCGATCCAGCATGGCTTCGGTCAGACCGTTGGCGCGCGCCGCGTCCAGATCCTGCTGGTTGGCGGCGCGCAGAATGTCTGCGTCGCGCCGGATGGCGGCCGCGATCAGCGACAGCGCCAGATTCTTGGCGGCGCTGTCGGCCTTGGCCATGGCACGCGAGGCCTGGCGCGCGCGCTGGCCGACTTCATTCATGTAGTGTTCGATGTTGTCCATGTTTCGATTCCCTTCTGGCGGCATGGCCTGAGGCCGGTGCCGGATAGTGCAGCTTTGCTGGTGTTGTTGATTACCTGGTGGTGCGATGTCGTTGCCTGTGAGAACTGCCGCGTGACGGGAGCCTGACGATTCAGCTCTGCTGCCTCAGGCTCCGCGCGCCAGCTTCAGTCCGAGTTGCGACAAGGCATCCCAGGCATCGCCGGCGAATGCCTTGGCGCGCAATCCCTTGACCATCTTGTCGATCTGCGCGGCTTCCTGCAATGCGGCCTGCAAGGCGGGCAGACTGATGCGGCGCAAGGCCGGTTCCATCAGTTTTTCGCGCGGGCCCCAGATGCGGTATTCCTTGAGCAGCGCACCGACCGGGCGTCCCTGCGCGGCGCCCGATTTCAGCTTGAGCAGCGTGCGGATTTCTTCGGTCAGCGCCCACAGCACCAGCGGCAGCGCTTCGCCTTCGCCTTTCAGGCCGCTCATCATGCGCGTCAGCCGGGCGACATCGCCCGAGAGCATGGCTTCGTTGAGCTTGAAGACATCGTAGCGCGCGACGTTGAGCACGGCGTCGTGCACCTGTTCGAACGACAGCTTGCCGGGCGGGTGCAGCAGGCCCAGCTTTTGAATTTCCTGATGCGCGGCCAGCAGATTGCCTTCCACGCGGTCGGCGATGAAATCCAGGCACTGGCGGTCGGCGCTCTGCTGCTGCGCGGTCAGGCGATTGCCGATCCAGGCCGGCAACTGTGCGCGCTCGACCAGCGGAATGTCGATATACACCGCCGCCTGCTGCAAGGCGCCGACCCAGGCCGCCTTTTGCGTGGCCCAGTCCAGCTTGGGCAGGCTGATGATGGTCATGTTGTCGGGGCTCAGATTGGCGGCGTATTCCTGCAGCGCCTGGCCGCCATCCTTGCCGGGTTTGCCGGTGGGGATGCGCAACTCGATCAGTTTCTTGTCGCCGAACAGCGATTGCGACTGATTCGCTGCCAGCAACTCGCCCCATTTGAAACTGCGCTCCACCACCAGCACGTCGCGCTCGGTAAAACCTTGCGTGCGTGCCGTCTTGCGTATCTTGTCCGCCGCCTCGAGCGCGAGCAGATGCTCGTCGCTGGCGATCACATACAGTGGCGCCAGCGATTTGTTGAGATGCGCATCGAGTGCGTCGAGACGGAGTTGCATGGTGGCTGAGGTCGGTTTCTGAGTTGGCTGGCTTATTCCATCGACGCAGCGTCGTCGGTCTTGGGCTTGCTGGCCGACAGACGGCGCAGGATCTGTTGCACCAGATCGCTCTGCATGTCGCGGTACAGCAGCGCTTCCTCAGCCTGCTTCGCCAGTTCCTGATTTTCGTCATAAGTGATGACGCGGCGCAGGGTGACATTGGTCGGCGGGATAATGATCACGCCCTTGTTGTCCTTGACCACGAAGCTGAAGCGCTGGAACAGCGCATATTCACGCACGCGGCCGTTGGTGTTGAGGGTCAGGATCTGACGATCACGCGTGTCGCTGAGCACCTGCATCACGGCCTCGGCCGACTTGGCGTCATCCACCACCTGTACGCCGCTGGCCTGGATGTTGCGCTTGAGTTCCACGCCCAGTGTCGAGCCCGGCGAGAAGCCCAGGTTGATTGACTTGAACGGCAGATTGGCCGGGCCGCGCATGTGGAAGCCGCAGGCGCTCAGCAGGAGCGCCGCCGCCAGCATCAGCAGCCACTGGCGACCGTGAACGATACGTTGTTGAAGAGATGTGTGCATTCTGTGCATTGCAGGTTCCGCTTCGATATCAGGAGGTCAGACGACGATGTTGATCAGCTTGCCGGGCACAACAATGACTTTCTTCGGCGCGCCGGTCAGGAATTTCTGCACGCTTTCGTTGGCCAGCGCGAGCGCTTCTATGCTGGCCTTGTCGGCGTCCTTGGCGACCGTCACGCTGCCGCGCAGCTTGCCGTTGACCTGCACCATCATTTCGATTTCGCTTTGCTCCAGCGCAGCGTTGTCGACCTGCGGCCAGTCGGCGTCGAGGATGTCGCCCTGCTTGGCGGCATAGCCCAGCTCCTGCCACAGCACGTGCGTGATGTGCGGCGTGATCGGATTGAGCACGCGCAGGAAAACCGAGAAACTCTCGGCCAGTACCGCATTGGCGGCCGGGCTGTCGTCCAGCTTGGCTGCTTCCAGCGTGTTGAGCATCTTCATGCAGGCCGACACCACGGTGTTGTACTGGATACGCTTGAGGTCGTTGTCGGCCTGTTGCAGGATCTTGTGCACTTCGCGGCGCAGCGTCTTCAGCTTGTCGTCCAGTTGCGCCGCATCCAGCGCGCCGGCGCCGCCAATGCGCGCCGCATGGTTGAAGCCGAAGGCCCAGACCCGGCGCAGGAAACGGTTGGCGCCTTCAACGCCGGTGCCCGACCATTCCAGTGTCTGCTCCGGCGGCGAGGCGAACATGGTGAACAGGCGCGCGGTATCGGCGCCGTACTGATCGATCTGCGCCTGCGGGTCGATGCCGTTGTTCTTCGACTTCGACATCTTCTCGGTACCGCCGATCTGCACCGGCTGACCATCGCTCTTCAGGATCGCTGAAACCGGACGGCCCTTGTCGTCGAAGCTCAGTTCGACATCCGCCGGATTGATCCAGATCTTCTTGCCGTTGGATTCTTCGCGATAGTAGGTTTCGTTGAGCACCATGCCCTGCGTCAGCAGGTTGGTGAAGGGCTCGTCGAATTTCACCAGGCCGAAGTCGCGCATGACCTTGGTCCAGAAGCGCGCGTACAGCAGATGCAGCACGGCGTGTTCGATACCGCCGATGTACTGGTCCATCGGCATCCAGTAGTCGTTGCGGGCATCGACCATCGCCTCATTGCTTTGCGGCGAGGTATAGCGCATGTAGTACCAGGACGAATCGACGAAGGTGTCCATGGTGTCGGTTTCGCGACGCGCCGGCTTGCCGCAGCTTGGGCAATCGACCTTCAGGAATTTTTCATGCTTGTTGAGCGGATTGCCGCTGCCGTCCGGCACGCAATCTTCCGGCAGGACCACGGGCAAATCTTTTTCCGGCACCGGCACGTCGCCGCAATCGGCGCAGTGGATGATAGGAATCGGCGTGCCCCAGTAGCGCTGGCGCGAGATGCCCCAGTCGCGCAGGCGATAGGTGATCTTCTTTTCACCCAGACCCTTGGCCGACAGATCGGCGGCGACCGCATCGACGGCGCCGGCATAGTCCAGATGGTCGTACTTGCCGGAATCGATGGTCTTGCCGCTTTCCTTGTCGCCGTACCATTCTTCCCAGGCGTCGGTGGAGTAGGTCTTGCCTTCCAGCGCGACCACTTGCCTGATCGCCAGATTGTATTTCTTGGCGAACGCAAAATCGCGCTCGTCATGCGCCGGCACGCCCATCACGGCGCCGTCGCCGTAGGTGATCAGCACGTAATTGCCGACCCACACTTCCACTTGCGCGCCGGTCAGCGGATGGGTGACGAACAGGCCGGTCGGCATGCCCTTCTTTTCCATCGTGGCCATGTCGGCTTCGATCACGCTGCCTTTTTTGCATTCGGCGATGAAGTCTTGCAGCGCAGGATTGTTCTTTGCGGCATAAGTCGCCAGCGCATGCTCCGGCGCCACGGCGCAGAAGGTCACGCCCATCACGGTGTCGGCGCGGGTGGTGAAGACCCACAACTGACCGTCATTGATCAGCTTGCCGTCGTCCTTGATCTCATGCGGGAAAGCGAAGCGCACGCCGGTCGACTTGCCGATCCAGTTGGCCTGCATCAGGCGCACGCGCTCGGGCCAGCCCGGCAGCTTGGTTTCTACGTGCTCCAGCAGCTCTTCGGCGTAGTCGGTGATCTTGGCGTAGTACATCGGGATTTCGCGCTTCTCGATCAGCGCGCCGGAACGCCAGCCGCGGCCGTCGATAACCTGCTCGTTGGCCAGCACGGTCTGATCGATCGGGTCCCAGTTCACGGTGCCGGTCTTCTTGTAGATGATGCCTTTTTCCAGCATCTTCAGGAACATCCACTGATTCCATTTGTAGTACTCGGGCGTGCAGGCGGTCATCTCGCGCGACCAGTCGATCGCCAGACCCATGGCCTGCATCTGCTTCTTCATGTACTCGATGTTCGAGTAAGTCCATTGCGCCGGCGGCACGCCGTTGGCCATCGCCGCATTTTCGGCCGGCATGCCGAAGGCGTCCCAGCCCATCGGCATCAGCACGTTGAAGCCGCTCATGCGCAGATAGCGGTACATCACGTCGTTGATCGTGTAATTACGCACGTGGCCCATGTGCAGCTTGCCGGACGGATAGGGCAGCATGGAGCAGGCATAGAACTTCTGCTTGTCCTTGCCGTTCTTGTCTTTGGCGTGTTCGACGGCCTTGTAGGCGTCGATCGCGGTCCAGTGTTGTTGCGCGGATTGTTCTACTTCGGCTGGGCTGTATTTATCTTGCATGACGGGCTGAAACCGGTGGGAGATCGAAACCCAGCATTATACCGGCTCTTATAGCGGCTCATGCGCCTGCAGGCCCAGTAAGTCGCCGATTGCTGCGGTGCTCACGGACAACCGCGATGGATTCCGGCGCTTATTCTCTTCAGGCGAGAAGAAATCAAGTAAGCGTTGCCCGGCAGAGGCGGATTACGGGCTTGATGTAAAGAAAGCGGAAGACTTGCCGGCTGCTTGCGAGGCTGAGTAAATTTTTTCTTGAGGAGTACCGTGGGCGGAAGGGACGGCGGAGGGGCGGTCTGCTGCGGGCGGCGGTCAATCCTGAGCGGGAATGCGCCTTTGTGGTGTTGTGTTGTATCGGGTCGTAACGGCCCTTTGCTTTATGGCGCCTTGAGACTCACTGGCTTGCCGCAAGTATTACAGGTAGATCACCTCCAGAGTAGCCGAACCGTCCAGCGGGATTTCCTGGTTCAACGGCAATTCGCCTGGCTTGTTGAGCACCGCGTTAATCATGATGGTGCCGGTCACCGATAGCAGGGCAGCGGGCAGCACGGTGCCCGGCGTAGCCCAAGAGATGATTTCTGATTTTGGCGCGCCCCCCATGCTGGATTTTTTCCATGTTGTTGCATCTGCGGAAACGATCGTGTCGACGTTCTGGCTGCCGCTTTTGAAGGTGTCCTGGCGGAACGCGAGTACATAGCCGCCGATGGGCTTGTTGTTGACCATGCCCAGGCCATAGTTGAAGCGATCACCCCAATGACTGCCGGCAGCGGTGGCGGGCACGCCGTCGACGATCCCTGCCACCATAGACGCCGCGCGATTATCTGTCGAGCGTACGGCCATCTTCGTGGCGGCAGTGCAGGATATGGAAAACGGAATGCTCTTTTCACCCAGTACGGTGTACTCGTTGGGGCGCAAGGCGCTGGCCTGGATTGTGCCGTAATCGATCACGCCGCCGCTGACCAGATTGGGCGTGCAGGCGGGCGGCTTGATGACTCCCTTCACCTTGATTTCGGCTGACTCCGCCGCGTTAGCTGGCATCGGGTTGAATGTCGTCAGCGCGATGGCCGAGGCAAGTGAAGCCAAAGACGCCAGGGATGCCAGTGATCCTGGTGCATTACGACAGACTTGCAGGCAATGGGTCTGGGTGGATCGAATATTTCTGTGCTGTGGCTTTTTCATATGAGCTCCGATATGGGTGAATGAATGCTCGCGCAGGCTTCAAAACGCGAGTGATCTCAATTTAATTTGATTTCCGCATGGAAACAAATCTATAAAAGAAATATTGAATTGCGGAAACTAGTTGAAATTCTTCTAAGAATGGCTCGTCATTCATCGTCATGAGGCGGTAACAAAGGCCGGTCAAGATGTAATCGTTTTCATCTATCGGCCTTCAGCGCTCACTATCGTGCGACCTTCCATCAAACAAGTTGCCTCTCAGGCTGGCGTTTCGATCGCCACGGTGTCGCGTTTGCTCAACAAACCGGGATCGGTCAGCGCCGAAACTGCCGAGCGCATCCATCAAACTATCGCTGCGCTGGGCTTTCGGCCCAACTTCACCGGGCGCAATCTGCGCGCCGGCAATTCGCGCACGGTCGGGGTGGTGGTGCCGACCTTGTCCAATACCGTCTTCGCCCAGTGTCTGCAGGGTATAGAGCTGGCGGCGCGCGAGCTCGCTTACTCGGTCATGTTTACCGCCACCGAATATCTGCCGCAGGACGAATCGGCCGCGGTCGAACGCCTGCTTAGCCATCGCGTGGATGGCGTGATTCTCACTGTGGCCGATGCCGGCGCCAACGCCACGCTGGATTTGCTGGAGCACGAACGGATTCCTTATGTTCTGGCCTACAACCAGCTCAGCGACAACGCGCCAGGCCGGACTGCGGTCTCGGTCGACAACCGCCAGGCCGCGCGCGATGCGGTGGCGCATCTGATCGCGCTGGGCCACACCCGCATCCAGATGTTGTCCGGCCAGTTCAGCGCCTCGGACCGCGCATTGCAGCGACACCAAGGTTATCTGGAGGCGATGCAGGCGGCGCAGCTTGCGCCTTTGCCGGCGATTGAAGTACAGCGGCACACCCTGACCGCAGCGACCGATTACCAGCAATTGCTGGCCGATCCGGCGTGCCGTCCCAGCGCCTTGTTCTGTTCCAACGATTTGCTGGCCCTGAGCGCCATGCGCGATCTGCGCGCGCTCGGCCTGCGTGTGCCGCAAGACATCTCGGTCATGGGTTTCGACGGTATTCCGCTGGGCGAACTGATGGAGCCTGTGCTCAGCAGCGTGGTGCAGCCCTCCGGCCAGATCGGCGAAGTGGCGCTGCGCACGCTGGTGGCGGCGATCGAAAACGACAACGCCGGTCTGGCCGCGGCGGAGCAGCGCCGCATCCTGCCGCATGCAATACGCACCGGCGCTTCGGCGGCGGCTTATGTGGCCCCGGCGCCGGAGGACTGAGCCCGGCTCCATGCATTTCCGAATTTGTTTTGCCTGATTGAGTAAGTTTTAGTTGTTCTTGTTTTTCCTGTTTTTTCACACTTCACCATCTGAGAGGATCGGACATGTTCCTGAAACGTGTTGTTCAAACCATCGCCGGCGGCTTGCTGCTGTCGGCCTCGCTCGCGGCGTCCGCGCAAAATGCGATCTGCTACAACTGTCCGCCGGAATGGGCTGACTGGGCCACCCAGATCAAGGCCATCAAGGACAAGACCGGCATCACCGTGCCGCCCGACAACAAAAACAGCGGCCAGGCCCTGGCGCAGCTGACGGCAGAGAAAGCCAGCCCGGTGGCTGACTTCACCTACGTCGGCGTGACCTTCGGCATCGAAGCCAAGAAGAACGATCTGATCACGTCCTACAAGCCGGCCGGCTGGAACGACATTCCCAACGGCCTGAAGGACCCTGACGGTTACTGGTTCACGATTCACTCCGGCACCATGGGCATCATGGTCAACGTCGACGCGCTCAAGGGCAAGCCGGTGCCGAAGTCGTGGAAGGATCTGCTCAAGCCGGAATACAAGGGTCTGATCGGTTATCTGGATCCGGCCAGCGCCTTCGTCGGCTATGTCGGCGCGGTGGCGATCAACCAGGCGCTGGGCGGCACGCTGGACGACTTCACGCCGGGCATCAACTTCTTCAAGTCGCTGCAGCAGAATCAGCCTATCGTGCCCAAGCAGACTTCGTATGCACGTCTGCTGTCGGGTGAAATCCCTATCCTGCTGGGTTACGACTTCGACGCTTATCGCGCCAAGTACAAGGACAAATCCAATGTCGCCTTCGTGATCCCGACCGAAGGCACGGTGACCGTTCCTTACGTGGTCGGTCTGGTGAAGAACGGCCCGAACCAGGCCAATGCCAAGAAGGTGCTGGACTTCCTGCTGTCCAACGAAGGTCAGGCGATCTGGGCCAATGCCTATCTGCGTCCGGTGCGCGCATCGGCGATGTCGAAGGAAGCTGAATCGCGCTTCCTGCCGGCGTCCGAATACGCCCGCGCCAAGTCGGTCGATTACGGCAAGATGGCAGAAGTGCAGCGCAAGTTCAGCGAGCGCTATCTGGCCGAGGTGCGTTAAACATGTCGCGCAGCCTGCCTCTTCAGCAAGCACCCGGGACGCCTCAGCATTCGGCGCCCCGGGGCGCACCGGCAGTGCGGCGGCCGCAGCCCTGGCTGTGGTTCGCCGCGCCCGGGCTGGCCCTGTTCGCGGCCTTCTGGCTGCTGCCCATGCTGCGCCTGTTCAGCGTCGGCGCCAGCGGACCGGACGGGGTTGCCGCCTATTTCGCGGTGCTGACCAATCATCGCTATTTCATCAGTCTGCTGTCGACGCTGACACTGTCGGCGGTGGTCACGCTGGCGACCTTGCTGATCGCTTCGCTGGTCGGCCTGTTCTTGCAACGCAATCGTTTCCCCGGGCAGCAGTTGCTGATGGCGATGCTGACTTTCCCGCTGGCGTTTCCCGGCGTCGTGGTCGGCTTCATGGTGATCATGCTGGCCGGCCGTCAGGGCCTGATCGGCTCCATCAGCCATGCCCTCTTCGGCGACGCCTGGGTGTTTGCCTATTCGCTCAGCGGACTGTTTCTGGGCTACCTCTATTTTTCGATTCCGCGCGTCATCCTGACCGTGGTGGCGGCCGCCGAAAAGCTCGATCCGGCATTGGAAGAAGCCGCGCGTTCGCTGGGCGCCAGTCCGCTGCGCGTGCTGACCGACATCGTCATGCCGGCGCTGTTGCCGGCGCTGATCTCATCCGGTGCGATCTGTTTCGCCACCAGCGTCGGCGCCTTCGGCACCGCGTTCACGCTGGCCACGCGGATTGATGTTTTGCCGATGACCATCTACAACGAATTTACCGGCTACGCGAATTTCGCGATGGCGGCGGCGCTGTCCATCGTGCTCGGCGTCATTACCTGGCTGGTGCTGGCGCTGGCGCGCTCGCTCACCGGCAACGGCGTGGCGGCGGCAGCATGAGCGGCGCGTCGGAAGTCCATGTGAAGAAAGGACGCAACATGCAAAGGTCGTGGCGTTTTTATCTGCAACTGGCGTTCACGCTGCTGGTGTGCGCCTTCCTGATCGTGCCGGTGCTGCTGTCGATGCTGGCCGGCATCACGGAGAACGTGTTCGTCGGCCTTTCCAGCGGCTTCACCACGCGCTGGGTGCTGCAAGTGTGGGATGCCTATCAGGCCACCATCTGGCGCTCGATCTTCATCGCACTGGCCTGTCTGCTGGTGACCGCCGTACTGGGCGTGCCGCTGGCCTACGCGCTGGCGCGCCATAAGGGCGGCAACAGCCGCCTGGCGCGCGTGATCGAAGAATTGCTGATGATGCCGGTGGCGGTGCCCGGTCTGGCCACCGCGCTGGCGCTGATCATGGCTTACGGCCAGTACCGCGCGTTTCGCGGCAGCCTGCTGTTCATCCTGGTCGGGCATGTGCTGTTCACCTTGCCGTTCATGGTGCGCCCGGTGCTGGCGGTGATGCAGTCCTCGCAGCTGGCGGTGCTGGAAGAGGCTGCCGCCGGCCTCGGTGCCGGCCTGATGCAGCGTTTCTTTACCGTGGTGATTCCGAATGTGCTGTCGGGCATCGTGGCCGGCGCGCTGATGGTGGTGACGCTCTCCATCGGCGAGTTCAACATCACCTGGATGCTGCACACGCCGCTCACCATGACGCTGCCGGTCGGCCTGGCCGACGCTTACGCATCGATGCGACTGGAAGTCGGTTCCGCCTACACCCTGATTTTCTTTTTCATGATTATTCCTTTGCTGATCGCCATGCAGTGGGTGGCGCACAGCAGCCGTACACGAGTCCGTTTATGAAAAATGCCGTTTCCATCCAGCTGCAGCACTGCGGCAAAACCTATCCCAACGGCGCGCAGGCACTGCAGCCGCTCAATCTGGAGATCGCGCCCGGCGAAACGCTGGTGCTGCTGGGCCCCTCCGGCTGCGGCAAGACCACCACCCTGCGCATGATCGCCGGGCTGGAGTTTCCTGATGCCGGCGGTCGCGTGATGTTCGGCGATGAAGATGTGACCGCCTTGCCGATTGAGAAGCGCGGCGTCGGCATGGTGTTTCAGAACTACGCGCTGTTCCCCAACATGACGGTGGGCGAGAACATCGCCTACGGTCTGAAGATTCGCAAGGTAGCGCCGGCCGAACGTCTGCAGCGCATCGAGACCTTGCTGGAGATGGTGCACCTGCAGGGCCTCGGCCATCGTCGCGTCGATCAGTTGTCGGGCGGCCAGAAGCAGCGTGTTGCCCTGGCGCGTGCGCTGGCGGTCGAGCCGCGCGTGCTGCTGCTGGACGAGCCGCTGACGGCGCTCGACGCCAAGCTGCGCGAAGCGGTGCGCGCCGATCTGAATCGCCTGTTGCGCAAGCTCGGCATCACCGCGATTTACGTGACGCACGATCAGGGCGAAGCCATGGCGCTGGGGGACCGGATTGTGGTGATGGAGCGCGGCAAGATCGCGCAGATCGGGACCCCGCAGGAAATCTACTTCCAGCCGGCCAGCCCCTTCGTCGCTGATTTCATCGGCACCATGAACCGCATCAGCGGCCCGTTGCGTGAAGGCTATCTGTACATCGGCAACGGCCGTCTGGCGTTCCCGGCGGCGCCGCAGCGCGCACCGGAAATCAGCGCGCCGGTGACCGCCATGTTTCGTCCCGAAGATGTGGAAGTGTTCGACGCGCAGGAAGCAGGCGCTTTCAGCGGCAGCGATGTGCAGGGGCGCGTGCTCGACAGTTTTTTCCTTGGCGACCGCACCCGTTTCGTGATCGAGCTATACGGCAACCAGACCGTGATCGCCGAAACTGCGCGGCGCGGCAACTGGCATGCGGGGCAGACGGTGGCGCTGCGAATTGCGCCGCACGCCTTGCTGAATTGCCTGTCTTCGGATGACGGCATGAGCACCCATGCAACTGCACAGGTGACCGCATGATTCTGTGTCAGATATCCGATCCGCACATCAAGACCGGCGGCAAGAAATCGTATCGGGTGGTGGACACCGCCGAGAGCCTGCGACGTTGCGTGGCGCAGGTCAATCAGCTCAAGCAACGTCCCGATGCGGTGGTGCTGACCGGCGATCTGGTCGATTTCGGCCTGCCCGGCGAATATGAATTTCTGCGTCAGTTGCTGCAGCCGCTGAGCATGCCTTTCTATCTGCTGCCGGGCAATCATGACGAGCGTGCGGCCTTGCGCGCGGCGTTTCCCGAGCACACTTATCTGCAGCAGGGCGGCGAGCGCATCGAGTATGTGATCGACACCCACGCGCTGCGCATCGTTGCGCTGGATACCGTGATTCCGCGTTCCAGTCTGGGTGAAATGGCGCCTGCCAGTCTGCAGTGGCTGGATGAAGTCCTGGCGCAGCAGCCGGCGACGCCGACCGTGATCGTGATGCATCATCCGCCATTCAAGACCGGCATCGGGCACATGGACGATATCGGTCTGGCGCAGCCTGAATTACTGGAGCAGGTGGTGCGGCGTCATCCGCAGGTGGAGCGTGTTTTATGCGGGCATTTGCATCGGCCGATTCATGTGCGATTCGGCGGGACGATTGCTTCGACTTGCCCGGGAATTTCGCATCAGGTGATGCTGGATCTGGATCCGCAGGCGGCTTCGCAGTTTGTACTGGAGCCGCCGGGGTTTCAGTTGCATTTATGGGATGAGGCGGCCGGTAGTCTGATCAGCCATACGGCTTATGTGGGGGAGTTTGAGGGGCCTTATCCGTTTTATGATGGGGATGCGTTGATTGACTGATTCAGTTGGATCTTGCTTGGTGTGATACGCATGCGATGCGATGCGATGCGATGCGATGCGTTGTGTTGGGTTGTGTTGGGTTGTGTTGGGTTGGGTTTGGCGTTGGTGCTTTGGGTTGTTTGCAATTGCCGGCTGGAGTGCGTTGATTGATTCTTTTGTTTCTTCGGGCGGAGGGGAGCGCCGGGGTAGCCCGGCAGCTACTCACTTTCTTTGCTTCGCCAAAGAAAGTGAGCAAAGAAAGGCGACCCCGAAGACTTGCCCCTTTGGGGTTCCCGGCGCTGCGGCGCAAAAAATGGGAAGTGAAACAAACTCGCTGCGCTCAGACAAGTTTCACTTCTGATCCATTTTCTGCACCACATCACCGGCTGCGTCCCCACGGGGGAATTCTTTTAACTGCCTCGCCTTCGGCATCGGGATTTTTGCTCGCCTTCGGCTTTGCGGTGTCTCATTTCTGGTGTTTGCTGCTTGCTTGAGACTTTGTTATTTTTTTGTTTGTTATCTCGTCTATCTCGTTTTACGGTCATTTCCTCAATAAGTGCACATCACTTCCAGATCAATTCCAGCGTGGGCAGTTCGTCATAGTCTTCGCAGCGGTCGTTGATCGCGGTACAGCAGAATTCCACTTCTTCCACCAGTTCGGGCAGGCGCGCGTGCAGTTCTTTGCTGCCGCTGATTTCTATGCGTAAGACTTCCTTGGGTTTGAGTTTGAATTTGCACATGCCGTCGTCGTCGCGCAGATAGCTCAGACAGTCGACCCAGGCATTCATGTTGCGGCCGTAGAAGTCGGGGAAGCCGAAGGCCAGTGCGCTTTCGGTGTGGAAGCTGTCCCAGTCGGTGATGCGGTCGCCCGCCAGTTGTACGCTTGGCATGATGGTGTGCTTTCTGCTTTTTTGCTGTGTGTCTGGTGGGATGCGGCTTGCTGCTCACTTCGATATTTGTCGCGTGCCGACCTGGTTTTTAGCAGCCGGTGCAGCGCTGCTGGCCGCCGCCTCCGGCTTGGGATCGGTGACGAAGCCGATCTTGCTCAGGCCGGTGCTTTGCGCGGCGGACATGACGTCGGCGATGACTTCGTAACGGGTCGATTTGTCGGCGCGTAGTTGTACTTCCGGCTGCGGTTGCTGCTGCGCGGCTTCGGCCAGTCTTTGCTGCAATTCATCTTTGCTGACCGGCTGATCCTTCCAGAACAGCTTGCCGACCGCGTCGATGCCGATGCTGACTGTGGTCGGTTTCTCCGGCGCCGGGGAAGACTTGGCGGTGGGCAGGTCGAGTTTCAGCGCGTGCGTGAACAGCGGCGCCGAGATGATGAAGATGACCAGCAGCACCAGCATCACGTCGACCATGGGTGTGACGTTGATGTCGGCCATCGGGCCTGAGTGCTGGTTGTCGTTGAATCCGCCGAAGCTCATGGCGCTCTCCTGAATACGTGGTTGGGGGAGGTGCTGCTCGTCGCTTATGTATCGCTTATTTGCCGACGCGTTCGCCGGTGGTCAGATAGGCGTGCAGATCGTGGGCGAAACCGTCCAGCTCGGCCAGCGTCAAGCGATTGACGCGGGTGAAGGCGTTGTAGGCCAGCACCGCGGGAATCGCCACCACCAGCCCCAGCGCGGTCATGATCAGCGCTTCGCCGACCGGACCGGCGACCTTGTCGATCTGCACCGTGCCGCTGGCCGACACCGCCACCAGCGCGTGATAAATGCCCCAGACCGTGCCGAACAGGCCGACGAAGGGCGCGGTCGAGCCGACCGAGGCCAGCAAGGTCAGGCCGCGTTCCAGACGCGCCGAGACGCGGTTGATTTCGCGGCGCAGCGTGCGCGTGATCAGCTCGCCGGGATCGGTGGCGGCATTCAGTGAGGGCGCACCTTGCTGCCTGGATGAGATGCCGGCCGCTTCCGAGGCGCGCACCGCCAGCGGCGTATAAATCTGCTCGCTGTCCATGCCTTGCATGCTGTTGATGGCGTCGGGCAGGGTCGGCGCTTTCCAGAAACCGTCCAGCGCATTGCTGCCGCGGCGGATGCGCCACGAACTCCAGGCTTTCGACAGGATGTAGTACCAGCTGGCGACTGACATCAGCAACAGCAGATAGGCAACGCTGTGCGATACCGCGTCGCCTTGCGCCCAGTAATGTGCGATTCCTGTGGTCTGTTCCATGCTCGTGTGCTTTCCTGGAGTGAGGGGGGAGATTGATCGGGGGGCCGGACTTCACATCAAGTGTAATCCGAATGAATCAGAGTGCGCCGCTGATAAAAAATTCGCCGCCGGGCAGGGTGTGCGCGGCGGCGTGTCTGGTGCGATGGCAGACGGGCTTACTTCAGGCCCAGCACATCCTGCATGTCGAACAGACCGGTCTGCTTGTCGGCCAGAAAGCGCGCGGCGCGCAGGCTGCCGTGCGCGTAGGTGACGCGGCTGGAAGACTTGTGCGTGATTTCAATGCGCTCGCCTATGCCGGCAAACAGCACGGTGTGGTCGCCGACGATGTCGCCGCCACGGATGTTGGCGAAACCGATCGAGGAGGGATCGCGTTCGCCGGTGACGCCTTCGCGCGCATACACGGCGACGTCATCCAGCTTGCGGCCGAGCGCATCGGCGATCACTTCACCCATTTTCAGCGCAGTGCCGGAAGGTGCATCGACCTTGTGGCGATGGTGCGCTTCGATGATTTCGATGTCGTAGCCGTGCGAAAAGCTCTTGGCCGCCAGCTCCAGCAACTTCATGGTGACGTTGACGCCCACGCTCATGTTGGGCGCGAACAGGATCGCGGTTTTCTTGGCCGCTTCGGCGATGGCATCCTTGCCGGCCTGATCGAAACCGGTGGTGCCGATCACCATCTTGATGCCGTGCGCCGCGCAGTATTCCAGATGTTTCAGCGTGCCTTCGGGGCGCGTGAAGTCAATCAGCAATTGTGCGCTGGCCAGGCCTTTGGCCAGGTCGGATTCGATCACGACATTGGCCGCCTTGCCGAGGAAGGCGCCGGCATCGATGCCGAGTGCGGGGGATGCGGGGGTATCCAGTGCGCCGGCCAATGTGAGGTCGTCGGCGTTCTGGATCGCTTCGATCAGCATGCGGCCCATGCGCCCGGAGGCGCCGGCTACCGCCAGTTTCAGAGCAGTCATGTTACTTTTCGTTGGCAGATGGTGCGACCGGGGAGGCCGGCTTGATGTTGGTGTCACTCAGCTCAGGGCGTGCGCCCACTTTGGCGTTGGAGATCAGGGTCAGGTATTCCTGCTCGGTCGGCAGATCATCGCCGCCTTCGACGTGCTCCAGCAGGTTTTCCTTGAAGAACACCGACACGCGGCTGGCCATGATCTGGCCGTTACCCTTGGCCAGACGGAAGTCGTAATCCCAGCGATTGGCGTGGAACATGTCGGCCAGCAGCGGGGTACCCAGCACGAAGCGCACCTGTTCGCGGGTCATGCCCGGCTTCAGTTGCGACACCATTTCCTTGGAAACGAAGTTGCCTTGCTGGATATCGATGCGGTAAGGCTTGAGGAAGCCGAACAGGCTGCCGTTGTTGCCGGTCACCTTCACGCCGCCGGGCGCGGTGGCGTCTGCCTTCTGTTCGGGCTTGGTCGAAGAGCAGCCTGCCAGCAGGCCTGCCATCACCAGCAACAGGCCGAGCGCAGAGGTTTTATACGAGGAATAACGGGACATCATACGGGGCAGCATTTGCATAAAATTTCAACCGGGTTGAGCCATGAGCCTAAAACGCTATATGATAAGCCAGATAACCGGGAAATTACTGAACCATGCCTAATAATCCATCCGAATTGAAAGCAAGCGGCCTCAAGGCCACCTTGCCTCGCCTGAAAATTCTTGAGATTTTTCAGAACACCGCCGTGCGCCATCTGAGCGCCGAAGACGTTTACAAGATGTTGCTGTCCGACAATCTTGATGTCGGTCTGGCGACCGTCTATCGTGTGCTCACGCAGTTCGAGCAAGCCGGCCTTTTGCAGCGCAATCACTTTGAAACCGGCAAGGCCGTGTTCGAACTGAACGAAGGTTCGCACCACGATCACCTGGTCTGTCTGGACTGCGGCAAGGTCGAAGAATTCTTCGATGCCGAGATCGAAAAGCGCCAGTTGAAGATCGCTCAAGAGCACGGTTTCGAGATCGCCGACCACGCGCTGGCGCTTTACGGACACTGCCGTAATTGCCAAAAAAGCAAAAAATAATTTGCCTTGATTTACCAGTGTCGGACTACGCGGCGTGAGCAATCAAGCCGGGTAGTCCGACTGAGGTGGTCAAATGAAAAACGCCCGGTGTGAGCCAGGCGTTTTTCATTTGCGCTGCAGTACGTCATGTTCTTCAATGCTGCCCGCTCAGCGCGCTCGACAGCAGCTTGGCCGTAATGTCGACAATCGGAATCACGCGCTCGTAAGCCATGCGGGTCGGGCCGATCACGCCCAGCGTGCCGACGATCTTGCCATTGACTTCATAGGGCGCGGTGACGATGCTCATGTCGTCCATCGGCACCAGCTGCGATTCGCCGCCGATGAAAATCTGCACGCCGCCGGCCTTGCTGGATACATCCAGCAATTGCAGCAGGCCGGTCTTTTGTTCAAACATGTCGAACAGCTTGCGCAGCGAGCTCATGTTGGACGACAGATCGGCTACCGTCAGCAGATTGCGCTCGCCGGAGATCACCACGTTGTCCGATTCTTCGCTCATGGCGTCGCTGCCGGCTTCGACCGCCGCCTGCATCAGGCTGGTCATGTCGTCGCGCAGCTGACGCAGTTCGCCTTGTAAACGTTGCCTTACCTGATCGAAACTCAGACCGCCGTAATGCAGGTTGATATAATTGGCCGCGTGGGTCAGCTGCGACGGCGTGTAATCGACCTCCGTCAGCAGCATGCGGTTTTGCACGTCGCCGCCGGGATCGACGATCACCAGCAGGATGCGCTTTTCGGACAGGCGCAGAAATTCGATTTGCTGAAACACCGATTCGCGGCGCGGCGTCATCACCACGCCGGCGAACTGCGACAGCGAGGACAGGACCTGCGCGGCATTGGTAATGATCTTTTGCGGCGAGTTGCTGGTCGGGAAGCGCGACTGCATACGGCTTTCCAGCGCACTTTCATCAATCGCCTCGACCGTCAGCAGGGTGTCGACGAACATCCGGTAGCCGCGCGGCGTCGGCACTCGGCCGGCCGAGGTATGCGGGCTGGCGACGAAACCCATCTCTTCGAGATCGGCCATGATGTTGCGGATGGTGGCCGGCGACAGCTCCAGTCCCGACAGTTTCGACAAGGCGCGCGAACCCACAGGCTGGCCGTCGGCGATATACCTTTCGACCAGGGCTTTGAGGAGAGTGCGGGCGCGATTATCAAGTTGCATGGGGCTATTCTAACGATGCGGCCGAAAGCCTGCCAGCATTCTTCGATTCTTCGGATGTCCTGTTGCGCAGCGGGTCTTAGCCTGCCTGCGATTCCAGCGCCGCCAACCAGCGCTGCAGATCGTGCAGGTTGCTGCAAACGGCGTCGGGCTTCACGTGCGGCGGCAATTCACGTTCGAAACGATTCATCCACACTGCGCGCAGACCGGCCTGCTGGGCGCCTTGCACGTCCAGCATCAGATCGTCGCCGACGTACACGGTGTGCTGCGGCGTCACTTGCAAGGCTTCGCAGGCGGCCAGAAAAATGGAAGGATCAGGTTTGGCGCGACCGAAGGTGTGCGCTGCGATGGATACCTGAAAATGCCCGTCCAGCCCGATATGCTTGAGGTCGGCGAAGCCGTTGGAAACGGTGCCCAGCGCCAGGCCCTGCTTGAGTAACTGCAATGCCGGAAGCACGTCGTCGAACAGCGTGACCGCGTTGCGTGCCTCGCTGAACAAGGCCATGGCCTCGTCAACGCGGCTATGATCTTCTTCATGTTCCTGAAATACCTCGGTCAGCACTGCATGGCGCAAGGCCCACAGATTGATGCGGTAGGCCGGTTCGCGCTCCATCAATTCCAGGCGGCGCTGGCGCAGACTGGCGATGCTGTGATGCTGCGTCACACGCGGCGCATTGGCTTGCATCCAGTCGAACAGCAGATTCTCGGCGCGCACCAGCACCGGCTCGATGGCCCACAGTGTGTCGTCCAGATCGAACAGCACTGCGCGCACCGGCGCGCCGGCAGAGGAGCTCGCCGCAGTTGTCGCGGTTGGGGGTGTTGCAGGTTTATTCATTACAAAGACCGGTCAAATATGTTTTAATCCGCAGCATGTGGCCCATCAAATTACCCATACAGGCAGCTGTGCCCAAAACCATCGCGATCGTCGGTAAGTATCAGACCGTCGGTATTGCGCAGATTTTATCCGACATCGCCGTGTTTCTCGAAACGCATGGTCATACCGTGGTGTTCGAAGCGGAAACCGCGGCCAATGTTGCGCTCGACGGCTACGACGCCATGACGCCGGCGCAGATCGGGCAGTATGCCGACCTTGCCATCGTGGTCGGCGGCGATGGCACCATGCTCGGCATCGCGCGCCAGCTCGCGCCCTACAACGTGCCGCTGATCGGTATCAATCAAGGACGTCTGGGCTTCATCACCGATCTGCCGCTGGATGGCATGATACCGGCATTGGCCGACATGCTGGACGGTAAAGTTGAGGCGGAGTCGCGTTCCTTGCTGGACGCCAAGGTATATCGCGCCGGCGAACAGATCTTTCACGCGCTGGCCTTCAACGACGTGGTGGTATCGCGCGGCGCCACTTCCGGCATGATCGAACTGACCGTCGAAGTCGATGGCCGCTTCATGTACAACCAGCGTTCCGACGGCCTGATCGTGGCGACGCCGACCGGCTCCACCGCCTATGCGCTATCGTCGGGCGGGCCGATTCTGCATCCGAGTCTGCACGGCATCGTGCTGGTGCCGATTGCGCCGCATTCCCTGTCGAACCGGCCGATTACCTTGTCCGACTCCTGTGAAATCGTGATTCAGGTGGTCAACGGGCGTGAGATGAGCGCCAACTTCGACATGCAATCGCTGACCAGCCTGTCGCACGGCGATCGCATCGTCATCCGTCGTTCGGCGCACAAGGTGACCTTTCTGCATCCACACGGATGGAGCTATTTCGACACCTTGCGGCGTAAATTGCACTGGAATGAATATCCTTCGGTGGAAGGCCGACTACAATAAGCGTCGCTGAACGACGGCCACCACTGTCTCTGCATGGAATCGAAAGCCGTCTTGCTGCGTGATTGAAGCAGCAACGCGGCTGCGGTTTCATGTGCGGCGATCTGTATGACTCCCCTCAACGTTTTCTTCTGACCGACCATGTTGCGTACCCTGACGATTCGTGACTTTGTGATTGTTGACGCGATCGAACTTGAATTTTCGCGCGGCTTTTCCGTGTTTACCGGTGAAACCGGCGCCGGCAAATCGATCCTGATCGACGCCCTGGCCTTGGCGCTCGGCGGGCGCGGCGACGCCAGCGTGGTGCGCGAAGGTGCCGCCAAGGCCGACATCACGGCGGATTTCGCCGGCACGCCCGAAATTCAAGGCTGGCTGGAACACTATGAATTCGCCGACGAAGACGGCGGCGCGCTGCTGCGGCGCGTGATCGACAACAACGGCCGCTCCAAAGCCTTCATCAACGGCATCGCGGCCACCGCCACGCAGTTGCGCGAACTCGGCGAAATGCTGATCGATATCCATGGCCAGCACGCGCATCAATCCTTGCTGAAGAACGATGCACAGCGCCAACTGCTGGATAGCCAGGCCGGCTTGCTGGACGAGGCGCGCGCGGTGGCCGCGGCCTTCAAGAGCTGGTCGGCGCTGGCGCGTCAGCGCGAAGAGTTCGAACGCAATGCCAAGAACGTCTTGCTGGAGCGTGAACGCCTCGAATGGCAAGTCAACGAACTGGACAAGCTGGCGCTCAAGCCCGGCGAGTGGACCGAGATCAGTACCGAGCACAGCCGCCTGTCGCACGCTGCCAGCCTGATTGGCGGTGCGCAGGAAACGCTGGCGGCGCTGTCCGAATCCGAGGCGCCGATGCTGTCTCAACTGACCAGCCTGAACCTGAAGCTGGGCAAGCTGGTGGATGTCGATGCCGGTCTCAAGCCGGTGCTTGATGCACTCGAGCCTGCGCGTATCCAGATGCAGGAGGCGGTGTATGCGCTCAACGATTATCTGAGCCGGGTGGAGCTCGATCCGGCGCGTTTGCAACAGCTGGAGCTGCGCCTGGAAGCGGTCCATTCGACCGCGCGCAAATTCCGCGTGCAGCCGGAAGAATTGCCTCAGGAACAGGTCACGCTTTCCGAGCAGCTCAAGCAACTGGCCGACGCCAGCGACGTCGATGCGCTGCGTGCGCAGGAAGAAAAACTGAAAGCGATCTACATGGCGCTGGCGCAAAAGCTGTCGAAGGCACGCACCAAGGCGGCCACGGCATTGAGCGCTGCAGTGACGGCTGCGATGCAGGATCTGAGCATGGCTGGCGGTACCTTTTCAATTGCGTTACATGCCGGCGAAGCGGCCAGCTATGGTCTGGAGCAAGTGGAATTCATGGTGGCCGGACACGCGGGCGTCGCACCGCGGCCGCTGGCTAAGGTGGCCTCCGGCGGCGAACTGGCGCGCATCGCGCTGGCGATTTCAGTGATCGCATCCACCGCGACCAGCACACCCACGCTGATCTTTGACGAAGTCGACAGCGGCATCGGCGGCGGCGTGGCGGAAGTGGTGGGACGTCTGCTCAAGCGCCTCGGCCAGGAGCGCCAGGTCTTGTGCGTGACGCACTTGCCGCAGGTCGCCAGTCAGGCCAATCAGCATTTCCAGGTCAGCAAGCGCAGCGAAGGCGGCAAGACCTTGTCGCAGATCGACGGCCTTGACGCCAAGTCGCGCGTGGAAGAAATCGCGCGCATGCTGGGCGGCCTGGAGATCACTGCGACCACGCGCAAGCATGCGCGCGAGTTGCTGGCGTCCTGAAGCGGCGCCGAAACCGGCCTCTGGCATAAATACACAATACTAAAGACGCCCTGCGCAATCAGACTTTCACGGATCACGATGGCCTTTCGCAAAGAACCTCCTTACACCCACGGCAACCAGGTCAAGACCGCTGTCGTGCTGGTCAATCTGGGTACCCCGGACGCGCCGGATGCCCCGGCGCTGCGACGCTATCTGAAGCAATTTTTGTCGGATCAGCGCGTGGTCGAAATTCCGCGCGCCATCTGGTGGTTCATCCTGAATTGCATCATCGTGCCGTTTCGATCCGGCAGATCGGCCGCCAAATATGCCAGCGTATGGATGCCGGAAGGCTCGCCGCTCAAGGTGCATACCGAGCGCCAGACTGCGCTGTTGCGCAATGTGCTGGCGCAGCGCGGGCATCAGTTGGAGGTGGTCTGCGCCATGCGCTACGGCCAGCCGGCCTTGCCCGATGTGCTGGACCGGCTCAAGGCCGAAGGCTGCGGGCGTATCCTGGTCTTGCCGGCCTATCCGCAATATTCCGGCACCACCACCGCCTCCATTTTCGACGCCGTTTTTCAGCACTATCGCAAGATCCGCAATGTGCCGGAGCTGAGACTGATCCGCAATTATCACGATCATCAGGCCTACATCGCGGCGCTGCGCCAGTCGGTGGAAGAGTATTGGGCGCTGCACGGCCGCCCGGACAAACTGGTGATGAGTTTTCACGGCGTGCCCAAACGCACGCTGCTGTTGGGCGACCCCTACCATTGCGAATGCCACAAGACTGCGCGTCTGCTGGCGCAGGCACTGGGGCTGGGCGATGATGAATATCAAGTGACTTTCCAGTCGCGCTTCGGCAAGGCTGAGTGGCTGCAACCCTATACTGCGCCGACCTTGCAGCAAATGGCACAGCAGGGCGTGGGCCGGGTCGATGTGATGTGTCCAGGTTTCATCAGCGACTGTCTGGAAACCCTGGAAGAAATTGCGATGGAAGCCAAGGCCGAGTTCCTGCATGCCGGCGGCAAGGAATTCCATTTCATCCCTTGTCTGAACGAAGCCGAAGTCTGGGGCAAGGGCATGGCAGAGATTGCCGAGCAGCATCTGGCCGGCTGGCCGACCATGAGCAATCCGGCGGCGCGGCAAGATGCGGCATTGGAGGCGGGTATTTCCGCCGAGCGCGCGCGAAAACTGAGCGCACCCACCTAAGTGCGCAAATCCCAGGCGATCAATCAAGGGAAGTCGCCAATAGCGTCGCCGCCAGGCGAGCATTGAGCATCTCCAAAGCTTCAGAGCCTTGTTAGGGCCTGCTAGAATAGCGGGCTGATACGACGCCGGGCCGCCGCAAAATTAAAAACGGCGGGGGAAGCGAGTCCGGAGTGTGTCGGGGGCAGGGCCGATATCGCGGGATCAGGCAGGGCGAGGTGTTGTGATTAATGTTGTTGTTTTATTTGCAATATTTTCAATGCGCCGCAGCTCTATCGTCCATCTGACTGTCTGCCTTACTGGCTGAATACCGCGCTTGCGCCGGTATTTACAGCGCATAGAGCAGCGGCAAACGCGAATAGCTGATCCAGGCGGCAGCCAGCAGGCTGTAGGTAATGATGATGAATGCTGCAATCAGTGGCAATTTCATGGTGTCACCTTGCTGAAAGCGATACTGCGATGGGATAGCTGAGGAAACGCTGAACATCCCTGGCTTGGCTTGTGCAACCCTGTTCCGGCCGCATATGGATATCTTAGAGCGCGTCTGCTTCTAGTTTGTTTCACGCGGCGACATTTTTGTAACAGGCAGTGACATTTTGCTTGTCTGAACGTCAATTTTTGCCGAATTCGGGCCTGAAACAGGTCCGAAAGCCCTTGAAAAAATAAGGGCATGCCCCATGTGCTGCGCATCGCAGCGCATGACGGGCGGCGGAAAATTGCCCGGACAGGCGAATGTCCACACCAGAATTGTATTTGTTGGAGGTAAATCAGGTATGCAAGAGATGGAAAAACAAGCTGAAAACGAAGCGGCGACTCAGCCGACCGATGCTGCCGCTCAGGCCGCAACGGCTGCCGAAGCTCCCGTCGGCGCCGAGCCGACACTGGAACAAAAGCTGGCGGAAGCCGAAGCCAAGGCTTCGGAAATGCAGGATGCTTTCCTGCGTGCCAAGGCCGAAGCGGAAAACATCCGTCGTCGCGCTCAGGAAGACATCAGCCGCGCCCACAAATTTGCGATCGAAGGTTTTGCCGAGTCGCTGTTGTCGGTCCGGGACAGCCTGGAAATGGCGCTGAAGATAGAAACACCTTCGCTGGAGTCGCTCAAGGAAGGCGTGGACATGACGCTCAAGCAATTGTCGTCCGCCTTTGAAAAAAACAAGCTGCTGGAAGTCAGTCCGCAAGCCGGCGAGAAGCTCGACCCAATGAAACATCAGGCGATTTCTGCCGTGCCGGCCGAGCAAGAAGCCAATACCGTGGTCGCCGTCTTGCAAAAGGGTTACACGATTTCGGATCGGCTGCTGCGTCCGGCGCTGGTTACAGTGGCGCAAGGCAAGTAAAGAACGGGCAAGGGCATAAAAATTGCTTTTTCGCGCGTTCGCGACGCTTGAAAGCACGAGTTCTCTCCATATATTAAAAACATCCAAAACATTGTGGCCCGGCATCCAGGGCAGAGGAATTAAAGGAAAAATCATGGGAAAAATCATCGGTATTGACTTGGGTACCACCAACTCTTGCGTTTCCATTCTGGAAGGCAATCAACCCAAGGTCATTGAAAACTCGGAAGGCGCGCGCACTACGCCATCCATCATCGCGTATCAGGAAGACGGCGAAGTGCTGGTCGGCGCGCCGGCCAAGCGCCAGGCAGTCACCAATCCGAAGAACACCATCTACGCCGCCAAGCGTCTGATCGGTCGCAAGTTCGAAGAAAAAGAAGTACAGAAAGACATCGGTCTGATGCCTTACCAGATCGTCAAGGCCGACAACGGCGACGCTTGGATCGGCGTGCGCGACAAGAAGCTGGCGCCACCGCAAATCTCCGCAGAAGTGCTGCGCAAGATGAAGAAGACCGCCGAAGATTATCTGGGCGAAGAAGTCACCGAAGCCGTGATCACCGTGCCGGCTTACTTCAACGACGCGCAACGTCAGGCGACCAAGGACGCCGGTCGTATCGCCGGTCTGGAAGTCAAACGCATCATCAACGAGCCGACTGCGGCTGCGCTGGCGTTCGGCCTGGACAAGACCGAAAAGGGCGACCGCAAGATCGCGGTGTATGACTTGGGCGGCGGCACCTTTGACGTCTCCATCATCGAAATCGCCGACGTCGATGGCGAAAAGCAATTCGAAGTGCTGTCGACCAACGGCGACACCTTCCTCGGCGGCGAAGACTTCGACCAACGCATCATCGATTACATCATCGAAGAGTTCAAGAAGATCAACGGTCTGGACCTGTCGAAAGACGCCATCGCTCTGCAACGCATCAAGGCTTCGGCCGAGCGCGCCAAGATCGAACTGTCGTCGTCGCAACAGACTGAAATCAACGAGCCTTACATCGCCATGGCCAATGGCGCACCGGTTCACCTGAATCTGAAGATCACCCGCGCCAAGCTGGAATCGCTGGTCGAAGAACTGATCAGCAAGACCATCGAGCCTTGCCGCATCGCGATCAAGGATGCCGGCGTCAAGGTCAGCGACATCGACGACATCATTCTGGTCGGCGGCATGACCCGTATGCCTAAGGTGCAGGAAAAGGTGAAGGAATTCTTCGGCAAGGAGCCGCGCAAGGACGTGAATCCGGATGAGGCGGTGGCCGTCGGCGCCGCGATCCAGGGTTCGGTGCTGTCCGGCGATCGCAAGGACTTGCTGCTGCTGGACGTGACCCCGCTGTCGCTGGGTATCGAAACCATGGGCGGCGTGATGACCAAGATGATCAAGAAGAACACCACCATTCCGACCAAGTTCAGTCAGGTGTTCTCGACGGCCGACGACAATCAGCCGGCCGTGACCATCAAGGTGTATCAGGGCGAGCGTGAAATGGCGGCCGGCAACAAGGGCCTGGGCGAATTCAATCTGGAAGGCATTCCACCTTCGCCACGCGGCACGCCGCAGATCGAAGTGACCTTCGACATCGACGCCAACGGTATTTTGCACGTGGGCGCCAAGGACAAGGCCACCGGCAAGGAAAACAAGGTCACCATCAAGGCCAACTCCGGCTTGAATGAAGAAGAGATCGAAAAGATGGTGCGTGACGCCGAAGCCAACGCCGATGAAGACAAGCGTCTGAAGGAACTGGCTGAAGCCCACAACCAGGGCGATGCGCTGGTGCACTCGACCAAGAAGGCCTTGGGCGAATACGGCGACAAGCTGGCGGCCGGCGAGAAGGAAGTGATCGAAGCCGCCATCAAGGAGCTGGAAGAGGTATTGAAGGGTAGCGACAAGGCTGCCATCGACGCCAAGACCGCTGCCTTGTCGACCGCCGCGCAGAAGCTGGGCGAAAAGATGTATGCCGACCAGCAGGCGCAAGCCGCAGCTGCAGGCGGCGCGGCCGGCGCAACTGCCGGTGCGACCGAAGGCGCAGCCGCCAAGGACGACAACGTGGTCGATGCCGACTTCAAGGAAGTGAAGTAATAGCAAGACCCCTGTCCGGCCGCCGCTTGATGCATCGCGGCGGCTCGGCTTCCGGCTGGATGAAGCGGTAGCGGGCGCGAAATTTGCATGCTGGAAAAGGGCAAATCCGGGTTCGTTGATGTAGCTGAATGCAACAAGATCATGCGCCGGACGTACAGCAAAGAAGCAAGGTATCAGGCAAGCAAAACAGGTCGCCGTTTCACTGGCGACGCGCCGAGGTAGACAGCCGCAAGCTAGTCCCTCGGCTTTTTCACATTGTTGGTTTCTGTCTGTAGCGCAACTATTCTGAGCAGAACCCGAAGGAAGCGGCCTGTTTGCTTCCCTGGCGCGCCATGCACCCGATCCGACAGGACTCGCTCGCATTCACGCCTACTTATGAAATGAGTTCTTTACATGGCAAAACGTGATTTTTACGAGATTCTCGGTCTGGCGAAAAACGCCACGGACGAAGAAATCAAGAAGGCATATCGCAAACTGGCGATGAAGTACCATCCTGACCGCAACCCGGACAGCAAGGGCGCGGAGGACAAATTCAAAGAGGTCAAGGAAGCATACGAAATGCTGTCCGACCCGCAGAAGCGTGATGCCTATGACCGCTACGGCCACGCCGGCGTTGATCCCAACATGGGCGGCGGTGGCGGCGGCGCCGGTGCGGGCGGCTTTGCCGACGCGTTCGGCGACATCTTCGGCGACATCTTCGGCGGCGGCGGCGGTGGTGGCCGCGGTCGCGGCGCCGGTCCGCAGGTATATCGCGGCGCCGACTTGCGCTACAACCTGGAAATCACGCTGGAGCAGGCCGCCCACGGTTTCGACACCACCATTCGCGTGCCCTCCTGGGATGAGTGCGACACCTGCCACGGCAGCGGCGCCAAGCCCGGCACCTCGCCGGTCACTTGCTCGACTTGCGGCGGCCACGGCCAGGTGCGCATGCAGCAGGGTTTCTTCAGCATTCAGCAGACTTGCCCCAAGTGCCACGGTAGCGGCAAGGTGGTTCCCGAGCCATGCCCGACGTGCGCCGGCGCCGGTCGCCTGAAGCGCAACAAGACACTGGAGGTGAAGATTCCCGAAGGCATCGATGACGGCATGCGCATCCGTTCGTCCGGCAACGGCGAACCGGGCGTGAACGGCGGTCCTCCGGGCGATCTGTATGTGGAAATTCACATCAAGCAACACGAAGTGTTCCAGCGCGACGGCGACGATCTGCATTGCGAAATGCCGATCTCCTTCGCCAAGGCCGCGCTGGGCGGCGAAATCGAAGCGCCTACGCTCAACGGCAAGGCCTCGTTCTCGATTCCTGAAGGCACGCAGAGCGGCAAGACTTTCCGCCTGCGCGGCAAGGGCATCAAGGGCGTGCGCTCCGGTTATGCCGGTGATCTGTTCTGCCATGTGGTGGTGGAGACGCCGGTCAAGCTGACCGAACGCCAGAAGGAGCTGCTGCGCGAGTTTGAGCAACTGACTGCCGAAGGCGGCGCCAAGCACAGCCCGCAGACCAAGACCTGGAAAGACAAGGTCAAGGAATTCTTCGAGTAAGCCCGCACCAGGCCGGCATGTCTTTACCGATGTGCCGGTTTTTTTATGTGCTTTTTCTATACAATGCTGTCTCGGCGATCCACGCGCGCATGAGCCTGCAACACGCAGGCGGGTGCCGCACAGATCTGCAGTAGCGCGAGCTGCGCTACTTTCCCGGAAGATATCGATAGCAGCGTCGGCCTCAGTCTTTTTAACAGGGCTGCAGACCGGCTCCGATCCCGGCCGGCTTCAGCGCTGCGCTCGGGATTCCGGCAAGCTGCACGGTCTTCCGCTCATCCACCTTCATGTCGTCCCGGCTGCACGCTCGTGCCGCGAGCGGGCCACATGACACTCGATCTTGAAGACTATGAAAAAAACAAGCCAACAAGACCAGGTTCAGCAACAGCTGCTTCAGGGCAATCGCCGCTGGGCCAGCGAAATCACTGACCGCGATCCCGATTTTTTCAAGAAGCTGGGCGCCCAGCGCTCGCCTGAATATTTCTGGATCGGCTGTTCCGACAATCGCGTTCCCGCCAACGATCTGCTGGGCCTGTTGCCCGGCGAGTTATTCGTTCACCGCAACATTGCCAACGTGGTGGTGCATACCGATCTGAATTGCCTGTCGGTCCTTCAATTCGCGGTGGATGTACTCAAGGTCAAGCACGTGATCGTGTGCGGCCATTACGGCTGCGCCGGGGTGCAGGCGGCCCTGACCAAGCGCCGTGTCGGCCTCGCCGATAACTGGCTGCAGCACGTGCAGGATGTGCATGAAAAGCACGTCGGCTGCTTCCATGATCATCTGTCTGACAACGAGAAGCACGATCGCCTGTGCGAGCTGAATGTGCTTGAGCAAGTCGCCAACATCTGCCGCACCACCATTGTCGCCGATGCCTGGGAGCGCGGTCAGCAACTGAGCATTCATCCGCTGGTCTACGGCGTGCACGACGGTCTGCTGAGCGCTTTGTCGCCGACCATCAGCAATACCGACGAATGCACCCGCTATCTGAGCGAGAGTCTTGCACGCTACAGCGACCTCAGCGAAGAGTGAGCTGACACCGGCTGCACCTGAACAATAAAAAAGCCTGCGCAAGCAGGCTTTTTTATTGAGTGATGCGAGGCTGGGAAGTCAGTCCTGCAGCGCGTAAAGAATGGCCGGCCTCCGCTCAGAAACAATGTTCCTGGGCCGGAAAGCTGCCATCCTTCACCGCCGCCACATAGGCCTTCAGTGCACCGTCGATGCCGTTCGCGCCGTCCATGAAGTTGCGCACGAAGCGGCTCTTGTGGCCTGGGAACACCCCCAGCATGTCATGCATCACCAGCACCTGGCCAGAGCAATCGGGGCCGGCGCCGATGCCGATGGTCGGAACGCTGAGGCGCTCGGTGATTTCCTTGCCCAGCGTTGCCGGAATCGCTTCCAGCAACAGCATGGAAGCGCCGGCATTTTGCAGCGCCACCGCATCGGCATGCAGGCGCGTGGCGCCGTCCATGGTTTTACCCTGCACCTTGAAGCCGCCCAGCTGATGCACTGACTGCGGCGTCAGGCCCAGATGCGCGCACACCGGAATCCCGCGCTCGGTCAGGAACTTGACGGTGTCGACCAGCCAGGCGCCGCCCTCCAGCTTGATCGAGTGCGCGCCTGCCTGCATCAGCTTGACGGCATTGTCGAAAGCCGCCTGCGATGTCGGATAGCTGCCGAAGGGCAGGTCGGCCATGATCAGCATGGTGCCGTTGCCGCGCGCCACGCTGGCAGTGTGATACACGATGTCTTGCACTGTGACCGGCAGGGTCGAGTTGTGACCCTGGCAGACCATGCCCAGCGAGTCGCCGATCAGCACCACTTCAACGCCGCTACGATCCATCAGCGTTGCAAAGCTGGCGTCGTAGCAGGTCAGCATGGAAAATTTTTCGCCCTTGTCGCGCATGGCTTGCAAGGTATGCGTGGTGATCGCTTTACTGCGCGCCGTCGCGCCGGTTTCCTGCAAATAGCCTGACATGTTTTCAGTCTCCCTGATTCAGATAGGCGCGCTTGCCGCGCAGGGCGGCGATGTGTGACAGCAAGGTGCTGAAATCCGAATCGCCTTCGGCCAGATTCAGATGCTCGGTATTGACCGTCAGCAGCGGCGCGCCCTCGTAGTGATAAAAAAAGTTGCTGTAGCTGTCGCACAGGCGTTGCAGATAGTCGGCAGAAATGGCGCCTTCCATTGCAATGCCGCGTTGCGCGATACGCTGCAGCAGCGTGCTTGGCGATGCCTGCAGATAGATCAGCAGATCGGGCTGGCGTACCTGCGGACGCAGATGGGCATACAGTTGCTGATACAGCTTGAGTTCCTCATCGGCCAGCGTCAGTTGCGCGAACAGCGCATCTTTTTCCAGCACGAAGTCGGCGACGAAACGGGCTTCGCCGCGCTCGTCACGATTGAGGGGCTGCAACTGCTCCATGCGCTGAAACAGAAAATGCATCTGGGTCGGCAATGCGTACCGGGCGGCATCGCGATAAAACTTTTCCAGAAACGGATTTTCGGTCGGCAGCTCAAGGACGGGGCGGGCGCCAAGTGTGGCGGCCAGCCGCTTCGTCAGCGTGGTTTTGCCAACGCCGATCGGTCCTTCGACCGCAATGTATTTACAGGTAGTTAAATCCATGCGTGCGTCAATCCGCTGATCAGGTTTCCCGCTCTGCTTGCTCCGCTCGGCATTGCAGATTGCAGGTGCCGCATTGTAGAGGATTTTGTACCAGGCACTCCGGCGCACCATCCTTGCCGCAGGGAAAATTATTCTTATGGGAAATTCAATCCGAAAAATCCGGCAGTATTTCCCCCTTATTCCGGCGACGCTCAGCTTCTTGTAAGCTTCACAATAGCTCATCAGCCGTTGATGGGCCGAGGCTTTGCGCCAGCCACACGTTTTTAGCGGGCAACTTTTTTCGTAAAATTTCGCTTGCTTGCTAAAAAAGCAGTCTTGCCCTGCCGTTAAGCAATGGATAGGGACGAAAACATCTGGACGACCGCATGCCGGCGCAGGATGTGCATCAGAAGAACAATTTCAGATGGGGCGGGATGTGAAGTCTTTGCGAAATATCTTGCTGTTGCTATGCATGCTCAACCTCGTGTTGATGGCATCGCTGGCGCAACATTGGTGGCTGGGGGTGCTGGTCGGGGTCTTGCTGGGCGGCGCCTTCTATCTCAATGGCGCGCTGCGGATCGCCGGCGAGGCTGCGGACGCTGCCTCGCCCTTGCCTGTGCCCCAAAGCACGGCACCCGTCGCCGTGGTGGTTGCCGGACATGAAGTGCAATTGAGTAACGTCGAAACCGCGGCCCCTATGATGACGGGCGCCACCTCGGTTGCGGAGGGTACCTCACAGCACTCCACCGTTGTCGCCAACGAGGCGCAGGCGCAGGCGCTGCCTGAACTGATGTCGGGCGTGCTGCCGGCCTGGCGCGGTAATGTACAACTGGCGCGCAGCCAGACGCAGGAGGCGATCGACAATCTGACTGCGCGTTTCGCCGGTCTGCACGATCGTCTGGGCGGTGCTCTCAAGCTGTCGCAGGGCGGCAAGAATGCCGATGTACTGCAAGTGATACAGAACGCCGCCATGCAACTCGGTGCGATCGCTGCGGCGCTGGAAGATGTACTGGCAAGTCGCCAGGGTTTGTTGCGCAAGATGGATAGCCTCAGTCACGCGCATGAAGAGATTCGTCAGCTGGCGCAGGAAAACGAACAGCTCGCCGGCCATACCGGCGTCGCGGATTTGGTCAGCGATGAGCGCAGCTGGCAGGAAATGGCAGAACGCTCGGCCAGCAACAGCCGCCAGATCGTCGCCAAATCGAAAGCGGCGCGTCAGCAGATCCAGGCGGCGATCAGCGCCGCCAGCGAAATCGACAGCGAATCCGGCGCGGTCATGGACAATTCGCGCACGGTGATCGATCAGGTGGTGTCGGATTTCCGCGAATCGGCGCTCAAGCTGAGCGGCAAGGTCGATCAGTTGCAGGAAGAAAATCGCGAAGTCGATCAGGAGATCTGCCAGATCCTGGTCAGCCTGCAATTTCAGGATCGCATCAGCCAGATCCTCGACCATGTGCAAAGCGACATCAGCAAGCTGCATGAGGCGCTGGATGGGGGGCACAGCTTGCCGCCGCGTGCGCAATGGCTGGCTGATCTGGAACAGACCTATACCACTCACGAACAGCGACAGATGCACAGCGGCCGACAGTCGGCGCCCGTGCTGCATTCGTCGGTCGATTTCTTTTAGCGGGGGAACGCATGGAAAAAACCATCCTGATCGTCGACGATTCATTCAGCCTGCGGCAAACCATCAGCATCGCGCTCAAGAGCGCCGGCTATCAGGTGGTCGAGGCCAACGATGGCAAGGACGCGCTGAGCAAACTCGACGGCCGCAAATTCAATCTGGTGATTTCGGACGTCAACATGCCGAATCTGGACGGCCTCAGTTTCGTGCGCGAAATGAAGCAGATGCCGAACTACAAATTCACGCCGGTGATCATGGTGACCACCGAAAGCGGCGAAGACATCAAGCAGGAGGGGCGTGCCGCCGGTGTGCGGGCCTGGGTGCACAAACCATTCCAGCCGCCGGTGTTGCTGGAAGCGGTCGCCAAGCTGGTGCTGCCTTGAGGTGAAATGAATATGCGTGCGGAGCATCGACCATGCCATTGACTTACGCCACCCATGAAGGAGAGTTGCTGCTCAGTCTGAACGGCGGCTTCACTATCTTTCAGGCTGCGCAAAGCAAGCTTGATCTGCTGCGCGCGCTGGGTCAGGCGCATGCCGTGTTGCAGCTCGATCTGCGCGGCATCGATGAAATTGATACCGCGGGTGTGCAATTGCTGCTGCTGGTGCGCAAGGAAGCAGCCTTGCAGGGAAAGCGGGTGGTGGTGCTGGCCTCCAGTCCCGCAGTGCTGACGGTTTTCGACCTGTTGCATCTGCATGGATATTTCGCCGCTGCCGCCGACGCCGCCGATGATGAGGCGCGAGCCGTGCCCGGTTTCGCCGCAGACGGCGTGGGGGCGTCATGAAGAAAGATGCCGCCCGGGACGCCTTGGTGCAGGAGGCGCGCGAACTTCTGGTCGCGATGGAAGCGGCCTTGCTGCAGATCGAAGCCGAAGGTCCGAGCAAGGATGCCATCAACGCCATCTTCCGCGCTGCGCATACCATCAAGGGCTCGGCCGGTCTGTTCGCCTTCGACAGCATCGTCGCGTTCACCCATATCCTGGAAAGCGTGCTGGAACGCGTACGCAAGAATGAATTGCCGCTCGACGAAGCGCTGATGTCGCTGCTGCTGCAATGCGGCGATTACATCGGCGCGCTGGTCGATGCCATCGAACAATTGCACGAAGACACCGATCCCGATCCGCAGCAACGCGCCGAACTGGAAGCCGCCTTGCAGCGTCTGCTGTCCGAAGAGCCGGAGCAAGCCACCGCCAAGGACAATCTCGATCTGCTGGCGCCGGCATCGTCACCGTTGCCGCCAGCGTCAACGTCAACGCCAACGATTTCATCCGCACCATCGCCTGCGCATGCGGCGGCCGCAGATCCGGATGGTGCGGTCACCGGCAATCCCTTCTGGCATCTGTCGCTGCGTTTCAGTCAGGACGTATTGCGGCATGGTCTGGATCCGGTTTCCTTCCTGCACTATCTGCGTACGCTGGGTCGCATGGCCGCGGTGCTGGTCATCGATCAGGAAATCCCGGCCGCTGCGGAGATGGATGCCGAGAATTGCTATCTCGGTTTTGAAATCGCCTTCGCCTCCGATTCAACGCAGCAGACGCTGGAAGACGTCTTCGAATTCGTGCGCGATGACAGTAGCATCCAGGTACTGCCGCCGCGCAGTGCGCCGGCATTGTATGCCGCGCAGCTGGCGCAACTGAGCGCGGTCGATGCTGCGCGTCTGGGCGTGCTGTTCGATCACATCGGCGCGTTCGACGCTTTTGAATGGAATGCGATACTCGAACTGGCGCAGCATGATCGTGCCAGTTTGCCGGTGGCCGCAGACCTGCCGGATATCGCCGCGCTGGACGTGCATGCATTGAGCAGTACCGCAGCGACCGCTACCATTCAGGCCGCAGTGGCTGCGGTAAATGCCTTGGCGGTCGCGCCCATGAAGCCGCGTTCGCTGGAAGACAAGCGCGCGCAGGAACAGAAGTTCATCAAGATCGAAGTGTCGAAACTGGATCAGCTGATCAATCTGGTCGGCGAACTGGTCATCGCCGGCGCCGGCGCCAGCCTGATCGCCAAGCGGCGCAAGGATCCGCAGTTCGAAGAAGCGACACAGTCGATAGGCGGACTGGTGGAACAGATCCGCGATGCCGCGCTGACGTTGCGCATGGTGCAGGTCAATGAAATCTTCCAGCGTTTTCCGCGCGTGGTGCGCGATCTGGCGCGTGATCTGGGCAAGGATATCGAGCTGGTGATGACCGGTTCGGAAACTGAACTCGACAAATCCATGGTCGAAAAGATCGCCGACCCGTTGATGCATATCGTGCGCAACGCGATTGATCATGGCATCGAGCCGGCGCATGAAAGAGTCGCCGCCGGCAAGCCGGAAGCTTCGATTCTGCGGCTCAATGCCACGCATGAATCGGGCAGTGTGGTGATCGAAGTGATGGACGACGGCCGCGGCATGAACCGCGATCGCATCTTGCGCAAGGCGGTCGAGCAGGGCGTGGTCAGCGCCGATGCGGAACTGAGCGAGGCCGATATTTTCCGTCTGGTGTTCGAGCCGGGCTTCTCGACGGCGGAGCAGGTGACTGCCTTGTCGGGGCGCGGCGTCGGCATGGATGTAGTGAAGAAAAACGTCGATGCGCTGCGCGGCGATGTCGATATTGCTACCGTGCTGGGGCAGGGTACGGTCGTCAGAATTCGTTTGCCGCTGACCATGGCGATCATCTCCGGCTTTCAGGTGATTGTCGGCAATGCGGTGTTCGTGATTCCGCTCGACATGGTGGTCGAGTGCATCAATCTGGTCAGCCAGAATATCGACAACAACATCGTTACCTTGCGCGACGAACCCTTGCCCTTCATTCCGCTGGGCGAGCTGTTCGAATTGCCGGCACGCGCCAGCGGCCGCAAGAGCCTGGTGGTGGTGCAGTACGGTCATCATCGCGCCGGCTTGATGGTCGACGGTTTGCTGGGTGAATGCCAGGCCGTGATCAAGCCGCTGGGCAAGCTGTTCAGCAAGGTGAAGGGCTTGTCAGGCTCGACCATCCTGGGTGACGGCCGGGTGGCCTTGATTCTGGATGTGCCGCATCTTATTCAATACACGCAGCAGCAGGAGCAGGTGCGTTTGATTCAGCCGGAGCGCGGTTTCGCGTCGGAGCAGTAAGGCCATCGCCGAGCGGCAGGAAGATACAGAGGACGTCTATGCAAACCCGAGTTATGCAACGCATGAGCATCAAGCAACTTTTCAGCTGGCTGGTGATTGTGCTGGCGCTGCTGGTGGCGGCGGTAGTGGGCCTCACACGACAGTTGAAGGAAGCCAACAGCACGCTCGATCATGCGCATGAGTCGCGCTATTACTCGTTCACGCTGGCCAATGAGTTGCGCCGCACCACCGAGGACATGACCAAGTTCGCGCGCGCCTATGTCACCACCGGCGACCCGAACGATGAAGAGCGCTATTACATGGTGCAAGACATCCGCAACGGCAAGCGTGCGCGTCCCAAGAACTATGAGCGCTTCAACTGGGAGCTGGTCAATTCGCGCAAGATGGTGGAAGCTGCCAGCGGTCCGGCGCAGCCTTTGAGCGCCTTGATGAAGCAGGCCGGTTTTACTCCCGCCGAGCTGGCCAAGATGCAGGAGGCGCAATCCACCGCCGATCAGTTGTCGAAGATCGACATCACCGCATTTCACGCAGTGAAGGGCCAGTTCGATGATGGCGCCGGCAAGTTCAGCGTGACCGGCGCGCCCAATCAGGCCATGGCGCAGGAGTTGGTGTTCGACCAGAACTACCGCGACGTATTGGGCCGCATCATGACGCCGACCAATGATTTTCTGCGCATGGTGGACGAACGCACCGCCGCCGGCGTGAAGAGGGCGCAGTCCGATTACGCCGTGCTGGAATTACGCATTTTCTGGTTGCTGGGCGCATCGATGGTGGTGCTGTTCATCTGCCTGCTGTACGCCTATTGCGCGATCCGCTCGCAGATAGGCGGTGAACCCAAGGACGCCATGGCGGTGCTGCGCAAGGTGGCCGAAGGCGATCTGACGGTGGCGGTGCCGGTGTCGGGCAGGGATCGCAGCAGCGTGCTGTTCAGTACGCAGCAGATGATCGCCAAGTGGACCGCAGTGATCGGTGACGTCGGCGGTACGGCCAGCTCGCTGGCCTCGGCCTCCGAGCAGATTTCCGCGTCTTCCCAGGCGCTCAGCCAGAACGCCTCGCAGCAAGCCTCCAACGTCGAAGAGACCAGCGCCTCGGTGGAAGAAATTACCGCCACCATTGCGCAGAACGCCGAGAACGCACGCATGACCGACGGCATCGCCAGCAAGTCGGCCAGTGCCGCCACCGAAGGCGGCATGGCAGTACGCGAGACCGTGCTGGCGATGAAACAGATCGCCGGCAAGATCGGCATCATCGATGACATTGCGTATCAGACCAATCTGCTGGCATTAAACGCGGCGATTGAAGCCGCGCGTGCCGGCGAGCACGGCAAGGGATTTGCGGTGGTGGCCGCCGAAGTCAGAAAGCTGGCCGAGCGCTCGCAAGCGGCCGCGCAGGAAATCATCGCCGTCGCAGAAAACAGCGTCGGTCTGGCGGAAAAAGCCGGCGCCTTGCTGGATCAGATGGTGCCGTCGATTCGCAAGACCGCCGATCTGGTGCAGGAGATTTCTGCGGCATCGAACGAACAGTCTGCGGGGCTGGAGCAGATCAACAATGCCGTACATCAAATGGCCCAGACCACGCAGATGACGGCGTCGGCCTCGGAGCAGTTGTCGTCGACTTCGGAGGAAATGAGCGCGCAGGCGATACAGCTGCAGGAGCTGATGCGTTTCTTCCGCGTCGGCGAAGCGCCGCCTTTGCAGGCGGCGCAGGCCGGGCGCGCGGGCAAGCAGATCAACGAACCTCAGGTGATCAAGGCGAGCACCCCGCGTTCGCGTCGTATCTCGATGCTGGATACCGGCGAAGAACCGGTCGATGAATCTTCGTTCAAGCGCTTCTGAAGCTGGCCCCGGTGCAATGAAGCAAGGGGCGGTGCAATATCTTGGCCGTGGCGGGTTTACCCGCAGCAGTTGTGTGATTTGAATGATCCAACGGGCATACAAGACCCGATGCAACACTCAAGTGCGGATCGCGTGGTGAGCGTCCGGAATGCGTGTACTACTGTGGTGTCGGAGGGGTGTATGAAACTGGCAAGCAAACTGGCCTTGTGTTTCGGACTGGGGGCGATCATCACCCTGGGGGTCGGGGCGGATGGCATGTACAACCTGTTCCGTGTGAACAGCTTGCTACAGGAAATCTATCGCTCCAATCTGCAGACCATCGTCAATCTGAACGATGTGCGCAAGGGGGCGCTGGATGCGTATGCGACTACCACCCTGCTCGAGAAAACGCAGGATCCTGCCGAGCGCCAACGTCTTGCCGGAGCAGTGGAGGGGAGTCTCGCAGAGACCAGGCAGGCTTTCATCGCATATAAAACCACCTCGATCGTGACCGAACTGGAGGCTGATCTGCAGAGGCAGTGCGAGCAGATTCTTCAGGATTTCTACGCCTCCATCGAGAAGCGGCGGGCGCAGCTTCTGGACAATGCCGCTGTCATTGACAGTTCCAACGATACTTATCTGCTATCGGAAAAAGTGCGTCAGCAACTCCGCCTGCTGACCGACGAAAATGTACGGCAAGCCACCGACAACAAGACGCGCGCCGATCTGCTGGAGCGAAGCAATCTGTTTGAAGTCAGTACGGTCACAGCGTGCGCGGTTTTGTTTGCCTTGCTGCTGGGCTTGTATACCCGTTATATGTTCGCGCGCCAGATCGGCGGCGATCCCCAAGAGGCGATGCTGGCGCTGAAGAAGGTGGCGGATGGCGATCTCACCGTGCGTTTTGACATCTCGCGTTTCGGCGACGGCAGCATGCTGTGCAGCGCGCAGCAGATGCTGGAGAAAATCAATCTGGTGCTCAATGACGTCAACGTGACTACGGTTATGCTGGCTTCGGCCTCGAGCGAACTGGCCTCCGCCGCAGGACAACTCAGCCAGAATTCGTCCGAACAGGCTGCCAATGCGGAAGAGACCGGCACCGTGGTGGAGGAGATCACCGCCACCGTCCTGCACAACACGGAGAACGCCAACAAGACCAATATCATCGCCGGCGAGGCCGCGCGCGCCGCCAGCGAGAGTGGTGACGTGGTGCGTCAGACGCTGGAAGCGATGCGGCAGATCGCCGGCAAGATCGGCGTGATCGACGATATCGCCTACCAGACCAATCTGTTGGCATTGAATGCCGCAATTGAAGCGGCGCGCGCCGGTGAGAACGGCAAGGGTTTCGCTGTGGTGGCGGGCGAAGTGCGCAAGCTGGCGGAACGCTCGCAGATGGCGGCGCAGGAGATCGTCGAGGTGGCCGGGCGTAGTGTGGTGCTGGCCGAGCGCGCCGGACATTTGCTGGACAACATGTTGCCGTCGATACGGCGCACCGCCGATCTGGTCGATGAAATTTCCTTCTCGGCCAAGGAACAGAATTCGGGACTGATACAAATCAATACCGCAATCAGTCAAGTGTCGCAGGCCGCGCAACTGAACGCCGCGGCATCGGAAGAGTTATCGGCGACGTCGGAGGAAATGAGCGGCCAGGTGCTGCAGCTCAAGGAAATGATGGAATATTTCTCGCTGGAGGAAAGCGGGAGCGGAAGTGCGCATGCTGGAAGGAAGTTTGCGGGCGCGGCACGCAAGAGATCCCAGTCGTTGCCCATGCTGACGGGCCAGAATATGAAGAATTCGTCTTTTTCGGATGTGTGAAATTCAGAGAGCAGTTTGCAAAGGGTAGGCATATGCCAAGTTTATCGATAGGCGGAGAGTCCTTGTTCAGGAAGAAGCGCGCGCCGGAAGTGGTAGAGATGCGGCAGTTTCTGACCTTTCTGGTTGGCGGCGAGCAGTTCGCCATGGCGATCGAGAATATCCGCGAGATCATCGAATTCGGCGGCGTCACCGAGGTGCCGCTGATGCCGGCGTTCTTGCGCGGCGTGATCAATCTGCGCGGGTCGGTGGTGCCGGTGATCGATCTGGCGATACGCTTCGGGCGGGCGCCGACGGTGCCGGCCAAACGCACCTGCGTAATCATTCTGGAGTTCACCCAGGATGAGCAGCTGCTGTTGCTGGGCGTGATGGTGGATGCCGTGAGCGCGGTGCAGAGCATAGAAGCCAACAAGGTCGAAACCCGGCCCACCTTCGGCGCCAGGATACGTGCCGATTTCATCGAAGGCATGATCAGCGTCAACGAACGCTTCGTGGTTGCGCTCGACATTCAGCAGGTGCTGTCGGTGGATGAGCTGGCCAGCCTGCTGGGGATGAGTTCCGAAGATGAGGACGGCGGCTTCGACGGCGGCGAAAAAAACGGAGGCAGTTGAATCCATGTTCAATGCGCCGGCCCCCATCGACATTGATGTCAGCGACCAGGAGATGCAGCTGTTTCAGCAGCTCTTCCGGCAGCATGTGGGTTTGCACTTGCCGGACTCGAAAAAGGCGCTGCTGCACAGCCGGCTGGCAGGGCGCATGAACGAACTGCGGCTTGGCTCGCTGGGTGAATATCACGCGCTGATCGCCAGGCCCTCGGCCACTGCGGAACGTCAGCGCGCCATTGATCTGATCACCACCAACGAGACCTATTTTTTTCGCGAACAACGTCATTTCGATTTTTTGAAAGAGCAATTGTTGCCGACGCTGGGGATCGTGTCGCATCTCAAGGTCTGGAGCGCTGCCAGCTCATCCGGTGAAGAGGCCTACTCACTGGCGATGCTGCTGGGCGAGCAGCGCCGCCAGGCGGCATGGAGTGTGTTTGCATCCGACATCAGTCAGCGTGTTCTGAGTTTCGGCCGGCGCGGCTTGTACCCGATGGCGCGCGGGCAGAATATTCCGGAGGCCTATCTCAAGCGTTACTGCCTGTGCGGCACCGGCAAGTACGAGGGGCATTTTCTGATCGCGCCGGAGCTGCGCCGCAAAGTACAGTTCGAGCAGCGTAATCTGATGGATCTGTCGCAGGATGCCGATCAGCAGTACGACATCATTTTTCTGCGCAATGTCATCATCTACTTCGATTTCGAGACCAAGGTCGAGGTAATCCGCGCAGTCACCCGTAAGCTCAAGCAGGGCGGCCATCTGATTGTCGGCCATTCGGAATCGCTGCACGGCATGCCGCTCGATCTGCAGATGCTGTCGCCTTCGATCTACTGGAAGAGCCGATGAGTGCCGAGCGCATTTTCGTCAGCCCCGGCGAAGTATTTTTCGGGCAGGGCGACTGTTACGTCGAGACCTTGCTGGGCTCATGCGTCGCCATCGTGTTCTGGCATGCGGAGCAGGGACTGGGCGGGCTCTGTCATTTTTTGCTGCCGGCGCGGCAGCGGCAAGGCCGGAAGGAAAACGGGCAGGAAGACGTTGAGCTGCCGCTGGATGGTCGCTATGGTGAAGATGCCTTGCGCCAATTGCTGGCCGAAATCAAACGACACAAGACGCGGGTGGCCGATTACGAGGTCAAGGTATTCGGCGGCAGCCGTACCATGGATACCGTACTGTTGCAAAAGCCGGTGGGCCAGGCCAACGCGCAATTTGCGCTGGATATTCTGAAGCAGCACAAGATACCGATTGCCGCGCAGGATATCGAAGGCGACGGCTATCGCTATCTGCGTTTCGATCTGAATACGGGCGATGTGTGGGTGCGCCGCGGTCGCGGCACCTTGAAGAAGGAAGAGGCGAAACGGGCTGAGTCGGGTGGGCCGGGATGAAGACGCGCGTCATGATCGTGGACGATTCATCGGTGGTGCGTCAGGTGATGCAGGATCTGCTGGCGCATTGCCATGACATCGAAGTGATCGCCACCGCCTCCGACCCGATTTTTGCGATGGGCAAGATGCGCGTTGCCTGGCCCGACGTCATCGTGCTGGACATAGAGATGCCGCGCATGGACGGCATCACTTTCCTGCGCCAGATCATGGCGATCCGGCCGACGCCGGTGATCATCTGCTCGACGCTGACGGAGAAGAACGCCGGCATCACGATGGAGGCGCTGGCGGCCGGTGCGGTCGGCATCATCACCAAACCATCGCTGGGCGTGCGTGATTTTCTGCATGACAGTTCGGACGATCTGATCGCCGCCATCAGAGCGGCGGCACAGGCGAGGGTGGTGCGGCCGGCGCATGCTGCCGAGCATGCGCCGGCGGGCGCAGCGGCATTCCCGGCGTTCCCGGCACTGACGGCTGCGCCAGTTGCCGTTGTGCATGAACCGGCGGCGATTGTTCATGTGTCGGCGCAGCCGCTTCAGAACGCCGCGCCGGGCACGCCGTTCAAAGGCATCCGCCCTCTGCCGCGCACATTCACGGACGGCAATCATGCCTCCGACCATGCGCGCCTGAGCGCCGATGCCGTGCTGAGTGCACCGGGCCTGGCCGACGGCTATCAGCCGGCGACGCCGAAGATTGTGGCCATCGGCGTATCGACCGGCGGGCCGCAGGCTCTGGAGTATGTATTGCGCGGCTTGTCGCCGCACTGTCCGGGAATAGTGATCGTGCAGCATATGCCGGAGCACTTCACCAAGAGTTTTGCGCAGCGACTCAATGGCCTGTCGCAGGCGGAAGTGGTGGAAGCGCAGCATCTCGATCTGGTGTTGCCGGGGCGCGTGCTGATTGCGCCGGGCGGCATGCATGTGGTGGTCAAGCGTGATGGCGTGCAGTACTACGTCGAGGTGGTCAACGGCCCGCTGGTGAGCCGTCACAAACCCTCGGTGGATGTGCTGTTCCGCTCGGTCGCCAAGGCCGCGGGGCGCAACGCGGTCGGCATCATCATGACCGGCATGGGCGACGACGGCGCCCGTGGCATGAAGGAATTGTCTGATCGCGGCGCCGCCACTTATGCTCAGGATGAAGCGAGCAGTGTCGTATTCGGCATGCCGAAAGAGGCAATACAACTGGGTGGCGTCGGCGACGTCATCTCCCTGGAAAACATTTCTGCGGTGATCGGTCGATATGGCTCCTGAAAATCTGAACGAACTTATCGAATCCCTGCTGGTGGTGGACGACAGCTCCTTGCAGCGTCAACACACCGTGGGTTTGATGCGCGAACTCGGCATCGAGATGATCTACGAAGCCGGCAACGGCAACGAGGCCCTCGATCTGCTGGCGATCCTGAAATTGCCGCCTAGCCTGGCCATCATCGATCTGGAGATGCCGGGCATGGACGGCGTCGAGCTGATCCAGCAGTTGCAGCAGCGCGGCGTCAACGTACCCTTGATCGTGGCGTCCAGCCGCGAAACCTCCTTGCTCAGTTCGGTGGAGACCATGATCGAGGCGCTCGGCATGAATGTGCTCGGCGCCTTGCAGAAACCGCTCAGCAAGGACAAGCTGCTGGGGGCGCTGAAGACATTCAAGGCGCCCGGCGCTGCCCCCAAGCGCTACGACAATTCACCGCCCATGACCGAGCAGGAACTGACGCAGGCGCTGGCGGCAGGCGAGGTGATTCCTTACTATCAGCCCAAGGTGGATATCCGCAGCGGCATGTTGAAGGGGGTGGAGGCGCTGGCGCGCTGGATGCATCCCGAGCGCGGCATGATCCCGCCGGATCGTTTCATCCCGATGGCGGAGCAGACCGGCCTGATTCACGAACTGACGCTGGTGATGATGCGCCAGGCCATGAGCCAGGCTGCGACCTGGCATAGTCGCGGCCTGGCCATCAAGGTCGCGATCAATCTGTCGCCCTTGTCGCTGGAGGTGCCGGGCTTCGTGCAAAAGATTCTGACCATGATTGATGAGCATGAGGTTGATGCCGATCAGATCGTGCTGGAAATCACCGAGAGCTCGGTGGTGGCCAATCTTGGCAATGCGCTCGGTACGCTGGCGCGCTTGCGTCTCAAGGGCTTCGGCCTTTCCATCGACGACTACGGCACCGGCTTTTCATCGATGCAGCAACTGGCGCGCATTCCCTTTACCGAATTGAAAATCGATCGTTCCTTCGTGCATGGCGCGCACAGCCGCAAGAATCTGCGCGTGATTCTGCAGTCGGCGCTGGACATGGCAAGCCGGCTGGAACTGGTGACCGTGGCAGAAGGCATAGAGACCATAGAAGACTGGCGTCTGCTGCAGGATTCAGGATGCGCCATCGGGCAGGGCTATCTGATCGCCAAGCCGATGCCGGCCAATGAGCTGCCGACCTGGCTCAAGGGACATCACCGTCGTCTGCCGGAATTGCGTCCCTTGCCACCCGGCGACGGCAGTGCCGGCTCAGCCGATACGGCGGGGAGTCCGCCGGGTTGATCGCTCGCTGCATTTCTCTGTGCCGGAAAATCAGGTCAGGACCTGAGGGGCGCGCGCCGTTTCCGGCTCAATCTTCAGCAGCAAAACCATGCCGCTGATGCCACTCCAGCAATGACTCCTCGGGGAAGTGCTGAAACTTCTTGTCCTTGCGGCCCGCCTGCACTTCGACCCAGGATGCCTTTGAATCCAGCAGCAGATGCGTGTGTTCCGGCGGCACCGGTAACGGTGTATCGATGGCCGAGGCGAAGGGATGTATCAACTCCGGCCACTCAGGACTGAACAGCCACAGCGCGCTGCCGCAACGGCTGCAGAAGTGCCGCTCGGCCGTGCTGGCGTGGGCGCGCCGGGCACCTTCTTCCTTCATGCGCGCGTGATAGATGCTGATGAATTTCTTGCCGCGCACCTTCATGCTGGCGGCGTCGCCCCCGAGATTGATGGCATAACCGCCGCCGCCCTGCGTCTTGCGGCAGATCGAACAGTAGCAGCGCTGATAGGGGGTGGGCGTATTGCTGTCGAGGCTGAAATGCACGGCGCCGCAATGGCATGATCCTTCCAGTTTCATCTTCATCTCCCGGTGGTGTGCGCCCCTTGCCGCCGAGCTTGGCGATGCGACATCCGCTGCAAGCTGCGGACGGGCGAGTTCGGGTTGGATGAGAAAGCGGCGCCGCAGTTCACGGTAAAACGAAGCGACGGGCTGGAGGATGAAATGAAAGGCGCCAGGGCGTGGGGCGAGGATGCGCTATGCCGGTTGCAAAGCGCTTGCCGTTCAGATTTTGCTGATGGCCTGGCCCTGCACCTGCGGCAGAAAATCTTGCGCCGGACCGTGGCCGGGGATGACGATGTCGGCAGCAATTTCCAGCAGGGGAATCAGGACGAAGGCGCGCTGCGTCATGCGCGGATGCGGCACGTCGAGTTCGGCGCCGGCGATGGATTGTTCGGCGTAAAGCAGGATGTCCAGGTCCAGCGTGCGCGGTGCATTGCGATAAGGGCGCAGGCGGCCGTGCCGCTGTTCCATGTCTTGCAGGGCATGCAGCAATTGCAGCGGCGTCAGTGAGGTCGATACGGCGGCAACCGCATTGACGTAATCATCGCCGCTGGAGTCGACCGGCGCGGTGCGATAAAAGGCAGACTGCGCCAGCAGCGAGGTCTGAGACAACTGTGCCAGTTGCGCAATCGCGTCGGCGACGGTCTGACGCGCGTCGCCGAGGTTGGCGCCGATGCCGATATAGGCTGTGAATTTTTCGACCTGGCTATCCACGTTCAAGGCAACTGCGCTCACTGCTTAAGCTGCGTCCGGGGATTTCTTGCGCGGCGTCCGGGGTGCCGGTGCGGCCGCTATTGAAGATGGCGCAGATGATGCAGATGGGGCCGTCTGGCTTCCGCCTTCATCGCCACCCGAACCGCCTTCGGCACCGCCGCTCTTGGAACGATTGCGGCCGCCGCGACGCTTGCGTTTCTTGGCCGGGCCGGCGCCGCCGCCGGGGCCGGCACCTGATCCGGAACCGCTATCGTTCGGTTTGCGCGCCAGCAATTCTTCGCGCTCTGAACTGCCGCCTTCCATGAAGGCGGTCCACCAGTCGCCCAACTCCAGATCCAGTTCGCCCGACTCGCAACGCAGCAGCAGGAAGTCGTAACCGGCGCGCAGGCGCAGATGTTCCAGCAGCTTGTACGGGGCCTTGCCGACGCGACGTTCGAAGCGCGGCTGCATGGCCCAGATGTCGCGCATGTCGGAGGCGATCTTGCGTTGCAGCGCCAGCTTTTCGGTCTGGGCATTGAGCACGTCGTCGGCCGCCAGATGCAGCGCCGGAATCGGATATTCGCCGGCGGCCTGATAGGCGCGCCATTTTTCCAGCACCTGATGCCACAGCAGCGAAGCGAACAAAAAGCCCGGCGAAACCGGCTTGCCCTGCTTGATGCGGGCATCGGTATTGGCCAGCGCCAGCGTCACGAATTTTTCGCCCAGCGGCTGTTCCAGTACCACGTCCAGCAGCGGCAACAGGCCGTGATGCAGACCTTCCTTGCGCAGTTGCTGCAGGCAGGCCAGCGCATGGCCGCTCATCAGCAGCTTGAGCATTTCGTCGAACACGCGCGCCGCCGGCACGTTGTCGATCAGCGGCGCCATGATGGGAATCGGCGCGCTGCTGGCCGGATCGATATTGAATTTCAGCTTGGCCGCAAAGCGCACCACGCGCAGCATGCGCACCGGATCTTCGCGATAGCGCGCTTCCGGTTCGCCGATGATGCGCAAGGTCTTGCCGCGGATATCGGCAATGCCGCCGTGATAGTCCAGCACGCTTTGGGTGGCCGGATCGTAGTACATGGCGTTGATGGTGAAGTCGCGCCGGACGGCATCTTCATGCTGTTCGCCGAAGGTGTTGTCGCGCAGCACGCGGCCGTGTTCATCCTTGAGTGCACTTTCGGCGGAGGCGCCGCGGAAAGTGGTGACTTCGATCAGATCCTGACCGAACATCACGTGCACGATCTGGAAGCGGCGGCCGATGATGAAGGCGCGCCGGAACAAGTGCTTGACCTGCTCCGGCGTGGCGTTGGTGGCGACGTCGAAGTCCTTGGGCTTGACCGACAGCAGCAGATCGCGCACGGCGCCGCCGACGATGAAGGCCTTGAAACCAGCCTCCTGCAGCGTCTGCGTGACGCGCACGGCATTCGGCGACACCAGTTGAGGATCAATGCCGTGCTGCTTGGGGCCGAGGATGTCGGGTTCGGTGCCGGCAGCTGCTTTTTTGCCCTTGCCCAGAATCGAGCGGATCAGCTTCTTAATCATTGTGCGTGGCCGTCGAAGAGGTTCAGAATCGGCCAGCCGCGCGCGATGGCATGCGCTTTCAGCTTGTCGTTGGGGTTGGTGGCGATGGGATCGGTGACGCGTTCCAGCAGGGGAATATCGTTCTGCGAATCGCTGTAGAAATAGCTGCGCTCGAAATCCGCCAGCGTCTTGCCCATGCGGCTCAGCCAGGCTTCGGTATGCACGATCTTGCCGGGACCGTAGGTCGGCGTGCCCAGCAGTTTGCCGGTGATGTTGCCGCCGCTGTCGAGTTCCGGCAAGGCGGCGATCAGGTGTTCCACTTCGAACAGTTCTGCAATCGGCGCCGTGACAAACTGATTGGTGGCGGTGACGATGGCCACCAGATCGCCTGCATCCAGATGTTGTTTGACCAGGTCGCGCGCATGCTGCAGCACTGCCGGACGGATGACTTCCTGCATGAAGTCGCGGTGCATTTGATCGAGCTTTTCACGCGGGAATTGCGACAGGATGCCGAAGGCGAATTCGAGGTACTTGACCGGATCCAGCGTGCCCGCCTGATAGTGCGCAAACCATTCGTCGTTGGCCTGCCTGAAGCTGAGCGCATCGACCAGCCCGCTGCGGCTCAGATATTCGCCCCATTCGTGGTCGGAGTCGATGGGAATCAGCGTGTGGTCGAGATCGAATAAGGCGAGATTCATTGTTGTTCGGCTTCCTGTTGTAATAGTTCGCGCAGCAAAGGCAGCGTGATGGCGCGCTTGGTTTCCAGCGAATAGCGGTCGAGCGCATCCAGCATGCGCGACAGCGAAGGCATGTCGCGCCGGTAATGCGTGAGCAGATAGGGCAGCACGCCGGCCGGCAGACCCATGCCGCGCGCTTGCGCTGACTGCGTCAGTGCAGCGATTTTTTCGTCGTCCGACAAACCGTGCACCTGATAGATCAGGCCCCAGCCGAGGCGTGTGCGCAAGTCTTCGCGCAGCTCCAGCTGGGCCGGCGGCAACTGGCCGCTGCTGATCAGCCAGCCGCCCTGTTCGCGGATCTGGTTGAACAGATTGAAGGCGGCGATCTGCGTCGGCGCCGACAGCTGATCGGCGTCGTCCAGCAGGTAATGCGAAATGTGCGGGCTGTAGTCGAAGTCGCTGTCGAAGGCGTCGGCCGCGCGGATGATGCGCGCTGCGTCGCCGGCATGATGCGCCAGGGCGTTGATCAGATGCGTTTTGCCGGCGCCGGTTTCGGCCCACATGTAAATGAAGCGGTCGTTGCCGAGCGCAGCATCGGCAGCAGTGTCGGGGCCGGCGTCGGCACCGGTGTTGAGGCCAGCGCTGTAACGCAGATGCTGCAGCAGTTCTTCATTGCGGCCGGTGACGAAAGTATCGAAACTTTGCGGCTGGTCCGCGCTCAGGTCGAGCGGAATTTGTTTCATGACTGGCGATTGTAAAAGTTGCTGCCCAGGTATTCGCGGCGCAGATGGCTCGCCAATACCGAGATGATGGCCGATGCCGGTAAGGCCAGCAATACGCCGACGAAACCGAACAGCTGACCAAATGCCAGCAACGCAAAAATGACGACCAGAGGATGCAGGCCGATGCGTTCACCGACCAGCTTGGGCGTCAGGATAAAGCTTTCCAGTACCTGGCCGATGCCGTACACCACGGCCACCGACAGCAGGCCGTAGAAGCCGTCGAATTGCAGTACCGCCGCCAGCAGAGCCAGCACCAGGCCGAGGCCGAAACCGACGTAGGGAATGAACACCAGCACGCCGGTCAGCACGCCGACCGGAATGGCGCTGTCGAAGCCAGCCAGAGAAAGGCCGACCGAATAATAGATCGCCAGCACCAGCATGACCAGCAGCTGCCCGCGCAGATATTGCGCCAGCAGGTCGTCGACCTCGGTGGCCATCGCGCCGATCTTGCTGGCCCAGCGGCGCGGGATCATGCTCTGCGCGCGCTTGATGAAGGGATGCCAGTCCTGCAGCAGATAGAACAGCACCATGGGCACGAACAAGATGTTGGCGGCCCAGGCCAGCAAGGCGGCGCCGCCGACGCGGGCCGAGGCTAGCACCGAAGCCCAGATTTCATCGCCGCTGGTGCTGATCTGCTGGGTTAGCAGGGCCTTGATGCCGGCCATGTCCAGTCGCACGTCGATGCCCAGCAAATGCAGGCGCGGCGACCGAAAGGCGTTGAGCTTGTCGAGTTGCGGCGGAATCTGGGCCTGCAACTGCGGAATCTGTTTCAGTACCATCGGCACCACGATCAGCACCAGCGTCAGTCCGGCCAGCAGCATCAGCAGAATCATGATGCTGACGGCGATGAAACGCGGCAGGCGCAGCGGCCCGATGCGGCGGCGCGCCAGCCAGTCCACCCCCGGATTCAGGGCGTAAGCGAGGATGGCGGCGGCGATGAAGGGCGACAGCATGGGCCCCAGAGCAGCAATCAGGGTTACCAGCAGAATTCCGACGATCAGCCACACCAGATTTTGTTTTTGCTCGTCGGAGAAAGAAAAAGGCATGGAATCGGTCTTGGGGCGTAGCGGTTTTGTTAAAATCACGGTTTGACAGGGATTTTTCCCTGAATATTTCCTTATTTTACCGTCTTCAGTGCCAATATCATCATGACTTCATCATCCAATGTCTCCCTTTCCTACCGCGACGCCGGTGTCGACATCGACGCCGGGGACGCTCTGGTCGAAGCAATCAAGCCTTTTGCCAAGCGGACAACACGCGAAGGCGTCCTGGGCGGTATTGGCGGTTTCGGCGCCTTGTTCGAGATCAGCAAGAAGTTCAAGGAGCCGGTATTGGTGTCCGGCACCGACGGCGTCGGCACCAAGCTGAAGCTGGCTTTCCATCTGAACCGTCACGATACGGTCGGCATTGATCTGGTGGCCATGAGCGTCAACGACATTCTGGTGCAGGGCGCTGAACCGCTGTTCTTCCTCGATTACTTTGCCTGCGGCAAGCTGGATGTGGCCAGCGCCACCGATGTCATCAAGGGCATCGCTCAGGGCTGCGAACAAGCCGGTTGCGCGCTGATCGGCGGCGAAACCGCTGAAATGCCGAGCATGTATCCGGATGGCGAATACGATCTGGCCGGTTTTGCGGTCGGCGCGGTCGAAAAATCCAAGCTGATCGACGGCACCAAGATCATTCCGGGCGACGTAGTGCTGGGTCTGGCCTCTTCGGGCGCGCACTCCAACGGTTACTCGCTGGTGCGCAAGATTCTGGAAGTGGCCAAGCCTGACCTGAATTCTGATTTTCACGGCCGCAAGCTGGCCGACGTGCTGCTGGCCCCGACCCGTATCTACGTCAAGCCGCTGCTGGCGCTGATGGAAGCAATGGAAGTCAAGGGTCTGGTGCACATCACTGGCGGCGGTCTGGTCGAAAACGTGCCGCGCGTGCTGCAAAAGAATCTGACCGCTGTGCTGGACAGCAAGGCCTGGACCATGCCGCCGCTGTTCACCTGGCTGCAACAGCACGGCGGCGTGGCCGATGCTGAAATGCACCGCGTCTTCAACTGCGGCATCGGCATGACCGTGATCGTTTCCAGGGAAAACGCAGATGCCGCCATGGCGCAACTGCAGGCGGCCGGCGAAACCGTGATGCGTATCGGCGAAATTCGCGAACGCGCCGAAGGCGAAGCTCAGACCATTGTGGTTTGATATTCCGGCTGAAGTTGGCGCCGTCTCACGGCGCTGACTTCAGTTGTGGCAAGGCCAGAATGCTAAGCCGGACGCTGCAAATGAAAATGGCTGCAATTGCTTGCAGCCATTTTTTATGTGCGTCTGATATCGCCTGTATTTCCCTCGCTGAATAATGAGCGCTGCTTGCGCTCATCTTCCGCTCAAGTTGCAGGCAATCAGGTCGCCTGTTCCTTGCCGCCGTCTTCGGCCAGCGTCTGGCGCGGCACCGGCTCCAGAATGCTGCGGGTGACTTCGACCGGCGGTGGTACGCGCACCGGTTCGCTGAGTTCATCGACCGAAGACAATACGTTCAGGGTGGTTTCCGGTGCGGCGTTCCAGATCGGATCGTCTATCGCTTCGAACACGCGCTTCAACTGCGCACCCCAACTGCGGCGGATCATCTGGAAATACTGGTTCTGCTCATCGATGGTGACGAAGCGCGTCACGGCCAGCTGATCGTTGGCGTACAGCAAGAGATCCAGTGGCAGACCGACCGAAATGTTCGACTTCAGCGTCGAATCCATCGAAATCAGCGCACACTTGGCGGCCTCGTCGAGGCTGGTCTTGGGCGTGACCACGCGGTCGATGATGGGCTTGCCGTACTTGGCTTCGCCAATCTGGAAATAGGTGTTTTCATCATGGGATTCGATGAAATTGCCGGCCGAATACATCTGGAACAGACGGCAGCGCTCGCCCTTGATCTGACCGCCGAAGATGATGCTCACATTGAAGTCGATGCCGAACTTGCTCAGTTCTTCTGCATCGCGGTCATGCACGGCGCGGATGGTATCGCCCAGAATCTGCGCCGCCTCATACATCGATTTGGCAGTCCAGATGGTGTGGCCTTCGGCATTGGTGCGATCCGAAAGCAGCTGGCGTATCGATTGCGAAATGGAAAGATTGCCGGCCGTCATCAGAACCATCACGCGATCCCCCGCGTTTTCATACACGCTCATCTTGCGGAAGGTGCCGATATGATCGACGCCCGCATTGGTGCGCGAGTCGGAAAGAAAAACCAGGCCGCTATTCAGGCGCATGGCCACGCAATAAGTCATGATGTGATCTAAAAAAGTAAAAGCCGGATTTTACAGGAAGCCTCGTGCACGCGAAGCGTGGACGAGGCCAACTGTCGCCGTGTACCTACATTAACGGCAGCTTTCAGAATTTTCTTAGGCAGCGATATTGTTTATCTGAATATTTATGCTGCCAAAGGAACAAGAAAATCTTTGCTGATGCGATTACCCAGCTCAAAGATGCGTTCCAGAAAGACCGTCAGATAATCGTGCAGGCCGGCGTCCAGCACTTCCTCGATGCTGCTGAACTTGAGGTCGGCGTGCAGCTTGCCGGCGAAGCGTTCGGTATCGGCGGAAACGTCGTTGTGCACGTTCTTGAGATTGCTCAGCACGTGACCCATGCACGCCGCCAGCGAGCGCGGCATGTCGGCGCGCAGGATCAGCAGCTCGGCCACGCGCTCCGGCGTGATCACATCGCGATACACCTTGCGATAGATTTCAAAGCCGGACACCGAACGAAGAATTGCTGCCCAGTAATAAAAATCGATTTGCGGATTTTCTTCCTGGATGTCGCCTTGCGACTGACTTTGCGACTGCGTGGCGCCGGATTGCTTCTTGGACTCCTTGGCGCCGTGAAACTTGACGTCGATGATACGCGCGGTATTGTCGGCGCGCTCAAGGAAAGTGCCGAGGCGGATGAAGTGAAACGCTTCATCTTTCAGCATCGTGCCGATGGTGACGCCGCGCGACAGGTGCGAGCGATGCTTGACCCATTCGAAGAAGTCGCTGGGATTCTGCTCCAGCGCATTGGTCTGCAGATAAGACTGCATCTTGATCCAGGTGGCATTCTGGATTTCCCAGGCCTCGGTGGTCAGCGCACCGCGCACGGCACGCGCGTTTTCACGGGCCTGACGCAGGCAGGATGCAATCGACGATGAGTTGTCGGGATCGCGCACCATGAAGTCGATGACGTCCTTCTGGGTCAGCTTGTCGTATTTCTGTTCGTAGCCGTACAAGAGCTCGGAAATCCCCAGCAACGCGCGCCAGCCTTGTTCGGCGTCGTCGGGGGATTGCGGCAGCAATGCGGTTTGTACGTGCACATCAAGCATGCGTGCGGTATTTTCTGCGCGCTCGGTATAGCGCGCCATCCAGAACAGGTGATCAGCAGTACGGCTCAGCATGTCTTATTTCTCCAGAATCCAGGTGTCCTTGGTGCCGCCGCCTTGCGACGAGTTCACCACCAGCGAGCCTTCTTTCAGCGCCACGCGCGTGAGGCCGCCCTTGACCATCGAGATGTTTTTGCCGGACAGCACAAACGGCCGCAGGTCGAGATGGCGCGGTGCGATGCCGGCGTCGACGTAGGTCGGGCAGACTGACAGCGCCAGCGTCGGTTGGGCGATGTAGCCGTCCGGCTTGGCGATGATGCGCTGACGAAAATCCTCGATTTCCTGTTTGGTCGACGCCGGACCGACCAGCATGCCGTAACCGCCGGCGCCGTGCACTTCCTTGACCACCAGCTTTTCCAGATTGGCCAGCGTGTAGGAAAGATCGTCCTTCTTGCGGCACTGATAAGTCGGCACGTTGTTGAGGATGGGCTCTTCCGACAGATAGAAGCGCACCATGTCCGGCACATACGGATAGATGGATTTGTCGTCGGCCACGCCGGTGCCGATGGCATTGGTCAGCGTGACCTTGCCGGCGCGATAGGCGGCCAGCAGACCCGGGACGCCGAGGGAGGAATCGGGACGGAAGGCGAGGGGGTCGAGATAGTCGTCGTCGATGCGGCGATAGATCACGTCGACGCGTTTCGGGCCGCGCGTGGTGCGCATGTAGACCACGTTGTCCTTGACGAACAGATCCTGGCCTTCGACCAGTTCCACGCCCATCTGTTGAGCAAGGAAGGCGTGTTCGAAATAGGCCGAGTTGTACATGCCCGGCGTCATCACCACCACCACCGGATCGGTCACGCCGGCCGGCGCTACCGAGCGCAGATTGTCGAGCAGCAGATCGGGGTAGTGATCAACCGGTGCAATTTTGTGGCGGGTGAAGAGGTCGGGGAACAGGCGCATCATCATCTTGCGGTTTTCCAGCATGTACGACACGCCGGAGGGAACCCGCAGATTGTCTTCAAGCACATAGAACTCGCCTTCGCCGGCGCGCACGATATCGACGCCGGCAATGTGCGCGTAGATATCGGAAGCCACATCCACGTCCTGCATCTCGCGCCGGTATTGCGCGTTCTGGAAAATCTGCTCGGCAGGGATGATGCCGGCCTTGATGATTTTCTGCTCGTGGTAGATGTCGTGGATGAACATGTTGAGCGTCTTCACCCGCTGGATGAGACCGGCTTCAAGCTTGGCCCATTCCGCTGCGTGGATGATGCGCGGGATGATGTCGAAAGGGATCAGCCGTTCGGTGCCGGCATCGTTGCCGTAGACGGCGAAGGTGATGCCGACGCGGCGAAAGATCAGGTCCGATTCTGCGCGTTTGCGGGCGATTGTTTCCGCCGATTGTGCGGACAGCCAGTTTGAAAATTCGGAGTAATGCGGGCGAACCTGTTGGGCGCCGTTGGAATACATCTCGTCAAAAAAATTTGCCATAAATTTTATTTCATTCTCTCTTTAGTCCAAGAGAATTGTTTTTGAGTTGAGATCGGTCGCGCCGCCAGAATGAACTGGCAAGCGCGGCGGGCGCTATGACTGTCGTTCTGTGTCAAACAAGACTATCAGACGCCTTTGTTTTTGGACAGAGGAAAATATCGGGATGCCTCCTGTTTTACATGATCCGCGCCGTGACAGCGCGGATCGGGATCAAGTTACGGTCAAATATTGTCAGGGTTTCAGTTCCATGGCGTGGGTGGCGGGACCGGGCAGGGCGCCGGCATTTCTACCGTGGTGAAGTCGGCCGGACTGACGATTTCCAGATATTCCATGTCGGGCGAATAGTCGAACAGAAAGTGCACGATGCCCGGCCGCTGATGCACGCAGTCGCCGGTCTTCACCAGCGTTACCTGATCCTCGTACATGAAGCGGGCCCAGCCCTTGAGCATGATGACGATGTGGAAATTGGCCTCGTGCCGATGCCAGCCGGTGCCGGTCTCGGGCGCCATGTTGGCCTTCACCAGTTGGGCGATGACCTGACCGCCGGTGGCGGCAGCAATGCCGAGATCGCGGTACAGGAAGAAGTCCCGCAAGCCTCCGCTCTCATACTGCGTGTCGCCATCGCAGACGTGGGAAAACACATTTTCCGCTAGTGCGGATTCAGCTATCGTATTCATCGCTACCACCCTTTCTGCGGCGTCCCGCATTGGTCAGTGCATACAGCTTCAACAATGAATGCGGCGGAATCCGCACTCAGCATCTCAGAATTCCACGTCCAGCTCTTCGTCCTCAGGTTCCAGTTGAGCGTCGGCAATCCACTCCTGCATTTCAGGCATCGCCATGATGCGTTTGCCGTACGCCGAGCAGACCGGATCGAGCTTGACGTCGTAGGTGACGAAGCGCGTTACCACCGGCGCATACATGGCATCGGCCACGGTGCGCTGCTCGCCGAACAGATACGGTCCGCCGTAAGTGGCGAGGCATTCCTTCCAGATCGCGGTGATGCGTTGAATATCCGCTTCGGCGCGCGACCACACCTTGAAGTTGGGGAAGTGTCCTTTCAGATTCATCGGCAGCGCCGAACGCAAGGCGCTGAAGCCGGAATGCATTTCGCCGCAGATGGCGCGGCAATGCGCGCGCGCGGCCTGATCCGACGGCAGCAGTTTGGCCGAGGGCCGGATCTCGTTCAGATATTCGGCAATGGCCAGCGTGTCCCAGACCAGAATGCTGCCGTGCTTGAGGCTGGGCACCAGGATCGATGAAGACAGCAGAAGAATCTCTGCGCGTGCATCCGGATCGTCCGGCGGAACGATATCTTCCTGAAAGGATAGACCGGCAAATTTGGCCAGCAGCCATCCCCGCAGCGACCAAGAAGAATAATTTTTGCTGGTGATGCGCAAAGTCGTCTTAGGCATGTCAGTCCTTTATCAGTATGTGAATTATTGACTTTGAGCACGATAAATCTTGACGCTTCGGCAGAAGAAAACCGAGCAATCATCTCTTCGTCTTGCGTCTGCTCATTCAAGACAAGAGAGGGCAAGCGAGACCTGCAATTCCATGCAGCATGGTTACTTGCAAACGTCGTGCCAGCTCAGGTGCGTGGCATGACTATTGCATCGCAATAAAGAGCAGCAAGCGAAAGGAAACAAGCAACAGATCAGTAATAGATCACCAACAGGCCCGCAACAAGCCACCAAAGCAAGCAATAAGCGGACACAAGCCGGAAAACTCTGCGGGGACAAGCGTTTCATGATCAATACTTATCAGATCTACCAGCAGTACGCTGATGCCACCGACCCGCTGCGCGCATCGGCGCGGGCCATGGCGCCGATGTTCGGCGCTACCTGGCCGGGCATGCCGGTCAATCCGGTCTTTCGTAAAATGGCTGCGGCCTGCGAGGTTTTTTCCCGCACCCAGCTCACACATAGCCGTCCGCCTTTCGATATTCCCAGCGTAGAAGATGGCGGTCGCACAGTGGCGGTGCGCGAAGAAGTGGTGGATCAGACCCCGTTCGGCAGCCTGCTGCGATTCAAGAAAGAGACTTCAGATGCGCAGCCGCGCGTGCTGGTGGTGGCGCCGATGTCCGGCCACTTCGCCACCTTGCTGCGCGGCACCGTCAAGACCTTGCTGCGCGATCATGACGTCTACATCACCGACTGGCAGAACGCGCGCGACATTCCGCTTGATTGCGGCCGCTTCGGCCTCGATGAATACGTCGGGCACGTGGTGCGTTTTCTTGAGAAGCTCGGCCCCGGCGCGCACTTGCTGGCGGTCTGCCAGCCTACCGTGGCGGCGCTTACCGCCGTGGCAGTCATGGCGGAGTCGGGCCATCCGGCGCAGCCCAGCAGCATGACCCTGATGGCTGGGCCGCTGGATACGCGCGTCAACCCTACCGCCGTCAACGAGTTGGCCAAGAGCAAGCCTATCGAATGGTTTGAGAAGAATCTGATCAGTACCGTGCCGGAGCGCCATCGTGGCGGCGGGCGCAGGGTCTATCCGGGTTTTATCCAACTGGCCGCGTTCATGAACATGAATCTGAACCGGCACGTGGATGCCTTCCGTAATCTTTACAACCTGCTGGTGGAAGAAGATCACGACAAGGCCGACCCCATCAAAGGCTTCTATGAAGAGTATTTCGCCATGTCGGACCTGCCTGCCGAGTTTTACCTGGAAACCGTGCGCGTCGTGTTCCAGGAGCATGCATTGCCGTTGGGCGAACTGATGTTTCAGGGCAGCAAGGTCAACCTGAAGGCGATACGCCGCACTGCTTTGTTCACCATCGAAGGAGAAAAAGACGATATCTGTGCAGTCGGACAAACTCTGGCTGCACAAGAAATGTGCACGAGCATCCGTCCTTACATGCGTTTGCACCATGTGCAGACAGCTGTGGGGCATTACGGCGTATTCAACGGCCGTCGCTGGGATAAGGAAATTTACCCACGCCTGCGAGATTTCATTAATATGCACCAAAGATGAAACAAGTTGCCCGCCAGCAGTCTCGATAGGCAATTAGCATAGCCTTGCTGTAACTGGCACCGCGCGGGCATCAGGCGATCAAAAAATTTTGATATGACATCGTGAAATTTCCAGATGCCTATCGCTTATCGATTCCGTTCAACTATTGCCAGTCGTAAAGGATTTTCATGTCAATTCATGTGGCGCTGAACCATGTCACGTCGTACCAATATGACCGTCCGATCAATCTGGGACCGCAAATCATCCGCCTGCGTCCCGCACCGCACTGCCGTACGCGCATCCTGAGCTACTCGCTGCGCATCCTGCCTGAACCTCATTTCATCAACTGGCAGCAAGACCCTGAAGCCAATTACATGGCGCGTCTGGTCTTTCCGGAAAAAACGACTGAATTCAAAATTGAAGTGGATGTGGTCGCCGAGATGTCGGTCATCAATCCTTTCGATTTTTTCCTCGAGCCTTATGCCGAGCAAGTCCCCTTCGATTACGCAGAAGAGCTGCAGAACGAACTGGCGCCGTATCGCAAGACCTTGCCGCTGACGCCGCAGTTCGAAGAATTCCTGGCAGGCATCTCGCGCGAAAAGATGCGCAGCGAAGATTTCCTGGTCGCACTGAATCAAAAGCTGGCCAACCATATCGGTTACACCATCCGTATGGAGCCGGGCGTGCAGACGCCGGAAGAAACGCTGGAACTGCGTTCCGGTTCCTGCCGCGATTCGTCCTGGCTGCTGGTGCAACTGCTGCGTCATCTCGGCCTGGCGGCGCGCTTCGTTTCCGGCTATCTGATCCAGCTCACGGCCGATCAGAAATCGCTGGACGGCCCTTCCGGCCCCGAAGCCGATTTCACCGATCTGCACGCCTGGTGCGAAGTCTATCTGCCTGGCGCCGGTTGGGTCGGTCTCGATCCGACTTCCGGCTTGTTCGCCGGTGAAGGTCACATTCCTTTGTCGTGCACGCCTGAGCCAAGCTCGGCGGCACCCGTCAGCGGCCTGGTCGATCCTTGCGAAGTCGAGTTCGAGCATCTGATGAGCGTCAAGCGCATATGGGAAGCGCCGCGCGTGACCAAGCCCTACAGCGAAGAACAATGGCGCGAGATCGAAGCGTTGGGCCACGCCATCGATGCCGATCTGAACCAGCTCGACGTGCGTCTGACCATGGGCGGCGAACCGACTTTCGTGGCGCTGGATTTTCCGGACGAGCCGGAATGGAATACCGCTGCGCTGGGCGATACCAAGAAGCCGCTGGCGGCCGATCTGTATCACCGCATGCGCAACAAGTACGCGATCCAGGGTTTGCCGCATTTTGGTCAGGGAAAGTGGTATCCGGGCGAACAGTTGCCGCGCTGGGCGCTGAATTGCTATTGGCGCCGCGACGGTCAGCCGATCTGGATGAATCCCGAACTGATCGGCGATGAAACCAAGCCTAACGTGCAGGACAAGATCGTCACCAGCCATTTCCTGCATCGCGTGGCGCAGCGTCTGAACGTGGACCGCGACAATATCTTCCCGGCCTACGAAGACGTTTTCTATTACATGTGGCGCGAGCGCCGTCTGCCGGGCAATGTCGATCCCTTCGATTCGCGGGTGGACGACAAGCAGGAGCGCAAGCGCCTGATGCGCGTCTTCACGCAGGGCCTGCAAAGCTCGGTCGGGCATGTGCTGCCATTGGCGCGCCGCGATGACGACATGGGCTGGCAAAGCGGTTCCTGGTTCCTGCGCAGCGAGCGCTGCTATCTGTATCCCGGCGATTCGCCCATGGGCTATCGTCTGCCGCTGGATTCGCTGCCCTGGGTCAAGGAGGGCGACTTCCCGTTCGTGCATGCCGCCGATCCCGCGCAGCAATTCCGGCCGTTGCCGAGTGCTGCCGAAATCCGGCGCCAGTTCAGCGGTCCGCTGGAGCCGATCGGCAGCAATGCCACCCTCAATCCATTCAACCCGGTCAAGGCCGGACCCGGCATGGCCGCAGTCGGCCTCGGCGCCGGCGGCAGCGCACGCAGTCTGGGCGCCGCCTTGTCGAGCAATCCGGTCGGCAAAGCCAGCGTCGCCAGCAGCGAAGTCGCGCCGGAGGCATTCACCTCGGCCAACAACATCACCCGCACCGCCTTGTGCGCCGAGGTGCGCAACGGTGTGCTGTATCTGTTCATGCCGCCGCTGGCCAGGCTGGAAAACTATCTGGAACTGGTCGCTGCCATCGAAGCCGTGGCCGAAGAAATCAAGCAGCCGGTGCTGATGGAAGGATATGAGCCTCCCAACGATCCCCGTGTACGCAAGTTCAGCGTCACGCCGGATCCGGGCGTGATCGAAGTCAATATTCAGCCGGCCAACAACTGGGCTGAACTGGTCGAGCAGACCACGCACCTCTACGAAGCGGCGCGCGAGTCGCGACTGACCACCGAAAAGTTCATGCTGGACGGCCATCACTCCGGCACCGGCGGCGGCAACCACATGGTGCTGGGCGGCATCACCACCACCGATTCGCCATTCCTGCGGCGGCCGGATCTGCTGCGCAGTCTGATTTCCTACTGGCATAACCATCCATCGCTGTCGTATCTGTTCTCGGGCATGTTCATCGGCCCGACGTCGCAGGCGCCGCGTATCGATGAGGCACGCAACGACTCCACCGTGGAAATCGAGCTGGCCTTCGTCGAGATGGAGAAACAAATGGCCAACGGTGGTTGCGCGCCCTGGCTGGTGGATCGCCTGTTGCGCAATCTGCTGATCGACGTCACCGGCAATACGCACCGCGCCGAGTTCTGCATCGACAAGCTGTATTCGCCCGACAGTTCGACCGGCCGGCTCGGCCTGCTTGAGCTGCGCGCTTTCGAAATGCCGCCGCATGCACGCATGAGCCTGACCCAGCAGTTGCTGTTGCGCGGTCTGGTGGCGCGTTTCTGGAAGACGCCTTACAAGCCGGCCAAGCTGGTGCGCTGGGGCACGGAATTGCATGACCGTTTCCTGTTGCCGCATTTCATCGAGCAGGATTTCAAGGATGTCATGGATGACATGCAGGATGCCGGCTATCCGATGAAGGCTGAATGGTTCGCGCCGCATATGGAATTCCGCTGCCCCAAGATCGGCGACTATGTGGTCAAGGGCATGCAGATCGAATTGCGTACCGCGCTCGAACCCTGGCACGTATTGGGCGAAGAAAGCACGGCCGGCGGCAACGCGCGTTACGTCGACTCTTCGCTGGAACGCGTGCAGGTCAAGATCTCCGGCATGGCTTCGGATCGTTATGTGCTGACCTGCAACGGCGTCTCGGTGCCGGTGCAGCCTACCGGCGTGGTCGGCGAGTTCGTGGCCGGCATTCGTTACCGCGCCTGGCAGCCGCCATCGGCGCTGCATCCGACCATCACGGTCGATTCGCCGTTGACCTTCGACCTGGTCGATACCTGGAACGGCCGCAGCCTGGGCGGTTGCCAGTATCACGTGGTACACCCGGGCGGACGCAGTTACGAGACCTTCCCGGTCAACGCCTTCGAGGCCGAAAGCCGCCGTCTGGCGCGCTATTTCCGTCTCAATCACACGCCGGGCAAGCTTGACGTCGTTCCTTCCAGAGCGTCGGCCGAGTTTCCTTTTACGTTAGACTTACGCTACTTTTAACTTATGCCGGTGGCGGCGCTGACGGATGTCATCGACATTGCGTCAATGCGGCCACCGCTGCAGTCTGACTTTTTATGCCCCAGCGTTTATTGGAAAGCTATCCGTCCGGCAGCGATCGCTACGACGAGATGCTGCAGCCCGATGGCCGCCTGCGTCCCCACTGGCGGACGCTGATCGATCAGCTGGAAAACCTGTCGCCGGAAATGTTGCGCCGGCGCGCGGCCGAAGTGCGCGATGCGATTGCGTCCGACGGCGTCACCTATAACGTCTACGCCGATCCGCAAGGCGTCAACCGTCCCTGGGAGCTGGATCTGCTGCCGCAGATCGTCTCCGCCGAAGAGTGGCAATTCCTCTCGCAGTCCGTGGCGCAGCGCGCCCGCGTGCTCAATGCCGTGCTGGGCGATCTGTATGGCCCGCAGCAGCTGCTGAGCGAAGGCTTGCTGCCGCCGGCGCTGGTGTTCGGCCAGCGCGGCTATCTGTGGCCCTGTCGTCATGTGCAGCCGCCCGGCGGTGTGCATCTGCATTCCTACGCCATCGATCTGGCGCGTTCCGCCGATGGAAAATGGTGGGTGGTGTCGGATCGTACCCAAGGGCCGTCCGGCGCCGGTTATGCCTTGCAGAATCGCCAGATCATGGCGCGCGCCATGCCGGAAGCCCTGCGCGACATGCACGTGCAGCCGCTGCTCGGCTACTTCCACACCTTGCGCGCCACGCTCACCAAGCTGGCGCCGACCAAGGGCGAGGTGCCGCTGATCGTGCTGCTGACCCCCGGTCCTTACAACGAAACTTATTCCGAACACGCCTTTCTCGCGCATACCTTAGGCTTTCCGCTGGTGGAAGGCGTCGATCTCACCGTGCGCGGCGATCAGGTCTTTCTCAAGACCCTGAATGGTCTGCGTCGGGTACACGCCATCCTGCGTCGCATGGATGATGACTATTGCGATCCGCTCGAATTGCGTTCCGACTCGGCGCTCGGTATTCCCGGTCTGACACAGGCGGCGCGACTGGGTAATGTACTGATCGCCAATGCGCTCGGCAGCGGCGTACTGGAATCGACGGCGCTGCATGGTTTCCTGCCTGCCATCAGCGAACGTCTGCTCGGCGAAACGCTGATGCTGCCGGCGGTCGCCTCGTGGTGGTGCGGTGAAAAACCCGCGCTTGACTACACCCTGGCCAATCTGGATGAGCTGGTGATCGTGCCGGCGTTTTCCTCGATGCGCGCGCAGCCGGTGTTCGGCCACAATGTCACCGGCCAGGCGCGCCGTCGCCTGATCGACAGTCTGCAGGCGCAGCCGCATGCCTATGCCGCGCAGGAGTGGGTGCGCCTGTCGCAGGCGCCGGTGCTGTCGCGCAGCGGCGATTACCGTCTGATGAATCGCACCGTCAGCCTGCGCGTGTTTGCAGTGGCGGACGGCGAAGGCAATTATGAAGTGATGCCGGGCGGACTGACGCGCGTGGCGCCGCGTCAGCATCGCGACGAAGTATCGATGCAGCAGGGCGGCACCAGCAAGGACGTGTGGATATTGCGCAGCCCCGTGCCTGAGTCCGGTGACGCAGACGCCAATCATGACGGCAGCGACGGCGACGATACCGGCGACAGCGATATCGTGGCCGCACCGTCCAGTCTCACCATTCACAGCACCGTCGACGTCTCTTCGCACGCCGGTGAAAATCTGTTCTGGATGGGGCGTTACGCCGAGCGCGTCGGCAATCTGGCGCGCACCTTGCGCACTACCTTGCAATATACGACCGACGGCCAGAGCGAAAGCCGCGGCATGCTCGGCAGCGTCAGCTGGATCTGCAGCCAGCTCGGCATTCTGATGCCCAAGGCCGAACCGCGGCCGACGCTGACCGGCTTGCAGCAAAGCCTGCATGCGGCGGTGGTCGATCCCTCGGCAGCGGTCAGCGTTACCATTCAACTGCGCCAGCTGTATCACTCGGCCTATCAGGTGCGCGAGCATCTGTCGCTGGACAACTGGCACGCGCTCAACCGCATGCCGGCGCTGGTGCATGAGCGCCTCAACACCACCGGCGCCGTGCAGCAGGTGCTGGGCAATGTGATCGATGCCTGTTCCTGTCTGGCCGGGCATGCGATGGACGACATGACGCGCGACGCCGGCTGGCAATTCCTGATGGTGGGCCGTCATATTGAGCGCATGGCCAATCTGGCGCTACTGTTCGATAACTTCTTGCAGCTCGAGCCGGCGCGCCAGAATGCGGCGCTATCGTGGTTGCTGGAATCGGCCAGCAGCATCGTGACCTATCGCGTGCGCTATCGCCGCACGCCGGAGTGGTTGCCGGTCTTGCATCTGCTGGTGTTCGACGTCAGCAATCCGCATGGCATCGCCTACCAGTTCCGCATGCTGCAACACTATCTGCAAGACATTGCATCGCAGCTTGGCTTGCTGAGCATGAGCATCCCTTCGCATCTGAGCGAGCAGCTCAATGCCATGAATCTGAACGACTTCGCACACGGCTCCGCCACCATGAAAGAGGCCAACGAGGCCTTGCGCCATCTGATGCGCGATGCCGTCAGCGGCGCCGCCACCTTGTCGGACGATCTGTCGCGGCATTACTTCACGCCGTTGACCGCACCGGTCAGCCAGGGGGTATGACGATGATTCCCGATATCAACGAGAACGCGAACGCCGGTTCAGATCAGAGTCAGGGACAAAGTCAGAGCCAGGGACCAGGCCGCGGCCAGGCTCAGAGCCAAAGTTCGGGAAATATGGCGCCGGCAGTCATCGCAAAGCCCGCCGTTGAGGATGCGTCGCAGAACTCCGTCGCCTATCTGATCAGGCATCAGACCTCGTATCAATACTCGCAGCCGGTGCGTCTGTCGCATCAGGTGCTGCGGCTCACGCCGCGCGATCTGCCTTGGCAGATCTGCACTTCGCACAGTATCAACATTCAGCCGACGCCGGCCAATGTGCGCCAGTATCAGGACAGCTTCGGCAATCACGTGCAGGCCTTTTCGCTGGATCTGGATCACTCCAGTCTGGATGTGTATGCCGAATCCTGGGTGGCCTTGCGGCCGCGCCAGTTGTTCGTGGCAACGCCGCCGTGGGAGGAGGTGGCCGCGGCCATGTCCTACCGCGCCGGCCAGCATCTGACGCCGGAGGAATCCGATGCCGCCAGCTTCCTGTTCGAGTCCTCGCATGTACGCACCAAACGCGAATTTGCACGCTATGCGAGCGAATGCTTCACGCCCGGGCTGGCGCTGCAAGACGGCATTTATGCGTTGATGCTGCGCATCTTCAATGAATTTATCTTCGATCCTTCGGCCACCACGGTATCGACGCCGGTGACCGAAGTGTTCGCCAATCGTCGCGGCGTATGCCAGGACTTCGCGCACTTCATGCTCTCGTGTCTGCGTTCGATCGGCCTGCCGGCACGCTATGTCAGCGGCTATCTGCTGACGCAGCCGCCGCCGGGCCAACCGCGCCTGATCGGCGCAGATGCATCCCATGCCTGGGTCTCGGTGTTTTGTCCCGGTCACGACGGCCAGCCGGGTTTCTGGATCGACGCCGATCCGACCAATGGCATCTTCCCGGATACCGCGCACATCACGCTGGGATGGGGGCGCGACTTTCTCGACGTGTCGCCTTTGCGCGGAGTGCTGATCGGCGGCGGTCAGCAAACCATGAAGGTGGCGGTGACGGTCTTGCCTGAAGACGAAAGCCCGGGTTTGCTGTTCTGAGCGCAGGGACTCTGCTCTCGCCGCGGCACTCGACAATATTGTTCCAGCTTGCTACGCCAATCTGGTCTCATGGCGTACGGATATGATCGATCAGGGCTATCGTGCTTTCATCAGGCGGCGGCGTCAGCAGGCTGACCACGACCAGTGCAGCGATGCCGACCGGCACGCCGAACACGCCGGCCGAGATCGGTGCGATGTGGAACCATTGATTGGCCGCGCTGCCGCCGAATGAGGGATTGGTGTGCAGCATGTAATACACGCACATCACGAAGCCGCTGATGATGCCGGCGATGGCGCCGGGCTGATTCGCCCTTTTCCAGAATACCCCCAGCACCAGCGCCGGGAATAGCGTCGAGGCGGCCAGTGAAAACGCAGCGCCGACCATCGACAGAATATCGCCCGGCTTGAGCGAAGCGGCGTAGGCTGCCAGCAGCGCCACCACCAGCAACAGCAGCTTGGAAATCGTCACGCGTTTCTGCGTCGAGGCGCTAGGATCGATCACCTTGTAATACACGTCATGCGAGAGCGCATTCGAGATTGTCAGCAGCAGGCCGTCGGCGGTCGACAGCGCGGCCGCCAGACCGCCCGCTGCTACCAGCCCTGAAATGAAATAGGGCAGGCCTGCAATCTCCGGCATGGCCAGCACGATGATGTCGCCGTCGAGCGAGATCTCGCCCAGTTGCACGATGCCGTCGTGGTTGAGATCGGTGATGTTGACCAGCGGATTCAGCTTGTCGATGTTGGCCCAGTAATACACCCAGTCGGGCAGATGGTTGTAACTGCTGCCGACCAGCGAGGTGTAGATGTCGTACTTCACCAGCACCGTCAGCGCCGGCACGGTGAGATAAATCAGCATGATGAAAAACAGCGTCCAGAATACCGACTTGCGCGCCGCGCTCACGGTCGGCGTAGTGTAGTAGCGCATCAGAATATGCGGCAGCGCGGCGGTGCCCAGCATCAGGCAAAACACCATCGCCATGAAGTTGTTGCGCTTGATGTCCGAGCTTTCCTTGTCCTTGCCGGGGAAGGGCTCGGTCTGCGATACCGGCGGTTGTGCACGCGCCAGATTGGCGTTGCGCGCATCGCTCCAGCGCCGCTCCGCTTCTTCCTCGGTTTTCGGATAAGTGCTCAGTGCGCGCGTGGCAGCCTTGATTTCGGCCAGCGTCGCGCGCGTGTCGCGTTTGACTTCGTCGATGTGATGCTGCGCTTCCAGCCGGCCTTCTTCCCATGACTTCGGCAACTGCTTCAGTTTGCTTTCGTAATCATCGGCGCGCGCCTGAAACAGCTGGCGGATCTCCTGCTCCGTGGGATCGGCGGCCAGCCTGTTTTCGATCGCATTGAGTTTGGGCAGTACTGCGCCATACGCCACCTGCGGCGCCGGCACCGTGGTGTGCTTGACCGACAGCCACACCACCGGAATCAGATAGGCAAACAGAATGATGATGTATTGCGCCACCTGGGTCCAGGTGATGGCGCGCATGCCGCCGAGGAAGGAGCACACCAGAATGCTGGCCAGCCCGAGGAAGATGCCGATTGAAAAATCGATGCCGGTGAAGCGCGAAGTGATCAGGCCGACGCCGTAGATCTGCGCCACCACATAGGTGAAGGAAATCAGAATTGTGGCCGCCACCGCGAGGATACGAATCGTGGTGCCGCCATGCCGGCCGGGATAGCGCGCCGCCAGAAAATCGGCAATCGTATACTGGCCGAACTTGCGCAGGTAAGGTGCGATCAGCAGCGCCACCAGGCAGTAGCCGCCAGTCCAGCCAAGGATATAGGCGAGGCCGTCGAAGCCTTGCAGATACAGGCCGCCGGCCAGGCTGATGAAGGTCGCTGCGGAAATCCAGTCAGCCGCGGTCGCCATGCCGTTGAACAGCGGCGGCACGCGGCGACCGGCAACGTAATACTCGGGCACATCCGAGGTGCGGCAGACGACGCCGATGCCGGCATACAGACCGATGGTGACGAACAGGAAAAGATAGCCTATCCACGAGCGCGGCATGCCTTCGTGCTCAAGGATCGCCAGCACGCAGAGGAAGGCGATGAAGCCCAGCGTGTAGAAGGAGTAATAGCGCGTCAGGCGCCGGAAGAATTGCTTGTCACTCTCCATGCACGGGCTCGCTGCTGAGTTGTGTTTGCTGGGTCTGTTGAATCAATTGTTCGATGCGCTTCATGCGGCGCATGTAGAGCACCACGATCGCCAGATAAATCAGCAGCATGCCCTGCGCTGCCATGTAAAAGGATAGCGGCCAGCCGAACACATGGATGGTATTCAGTTCGCGTGCAAAGAAGATGATGCCGAAGGTGCTCAGGAACCAGATTGCCAGCAGTACCAGCGTGTAGCGCCGCGTCTTGTCCCAGTGATTGATCAGGTCGGCGGCATGCGCGCGCGACGCCGGCGTGGAAGTGGAATAGAGGCTTTGATCCATGTCAGCCGATGTCGTCGATGAAATTGGTGCGCGCGGTCAGTTGCAGTGTGACGCGAAACAGGCAGCCGGGATGTTTGGGATCTTCGCAATGCGGATTGTGGCTGAGCTCGACTTCGGCGTGATGCTGTTGCGCGATCTCGCGCACGATGGCGAGCCCGAGCCCACTGCCCGAACTGGGCGTGCCGAGGATGCGATAGAAGCGTTCGAACACGTGCTGGCGCTCCGACACGGCAATGCCGGGGCCGGTATCTTCCACTTCCAGGATGGCCAGGCCGGCCGCTTCATCGCTGCGCGCACGCACCGTCACGCTGCCCTCGGGCGGCGTGTAGTGCAGCGCGTTGTCGAGCAGATTGCTGAGCATCTCGCGCAGCATCAGCGGATTGCCGGAGATCATGATCGGATGCCCCGGTTGTTCGAAACCGAGATCAATGCGCTGGGTGAACGACATCTGCACCCAGTCCTGCACCACGTTGCGCGCCAGCTCCGACAATTCGATCGGCACGAAGCTGGAAATCTGCGGCAACTGGTTTTCCGCGCGCGCCAGCGACAGCAGTTGATTGACCAGACGCGTGGCCGATTCTGAACTCTTGGCGAGTTGTTCCAATGAGCGCCGCACATCCACCGGATCGCTCTGGCGCAGCGCCAGTTCGGATTGCATGCGCATGCCGGCCAGCGGCGTTTTCATCTGATGTGCAGCGTCGGCGATGAAGCGTTTCTGAATGACGATGGTCTGCGACAGCCGCGTCAGCATGTCGTTGAGCGAACGCACCAGCGGCGAGATCTCTTCCGGCACCTGGCGCGAGTCGATCGGGCTCAGATCGTCCGGCCGCCGGGCGCGAATGCGTTGCTGCAATTCGGATAGCGGAGAGAGCCCGCGCGACAGCGCAAACCACACCAGCGCCAGTGCGACCGGCAAGATGATGAACTGCGGCAGGATCACGCCCTTGATGATTTCATTGGCCAGTTGCGCGCGCTTTTCCAGCGTCTCGCCGACCTGCACGGTAGCCAGTTTCGGTGTATTGGGCGCGGCCATGCGCTGCGCCTGCGTGCGGCGCAGATCGACCTGCACGTAGGCGATGCGCACATCGCTGCCGTGCAGGATGTCGTTGCGGAACTGCACGGTGCCGATGTTCTGCTTGTCGTCATCCGGCGGCGGCAGGCTCATGTCGTTGTCGCCCTCGACGAACTCGCCGCGCGGGCCGCTGATCTTGTAATAGATATTGTCGACGTCGTCGGCACGCAGCAGATCACGTGCCGAGACCGGCAGCCGCGCCACCACTTTTCCGTTGAGCTCGGAGACCTGTTGTGCCAGCACGGTCACGCTGTCTTCCAGCGCGCGGTCGAAGGGCTGATTGGCGATCGATTGCGCGATCAGGTAGGTGATGGCGATGCTCATCGGCCACAACAACAGCAGAGGGGCGAGCATCCAGTCCAGAATCTCGCCGAACAGCGAACGCTGGATGCGTTCTTCCGGCTGGGTTGCAATGGCGGCGCGGCGCTTCTTGCGCGGCGTGGCAGCGCCGGGCATGGCGGTGTCCTTGTCCGCCGCCTGAGCGGTAGGGATCGTTGCGGATTGCGGCAGCTCGCTCATGCTGCCGCCCGCTGCGGCGAAGCGCCGTGGAGAAAAGGTGGGGGGGAGAGCGCGTGCGTGATGCCGGCCTCAGGCGACGCCGGCGACCGGCGGCATCGCATGGCCGGCATGTGCGGCAGCGGAGTCAGGCAATTTTTCGAGGCAATAGCCGAGTCCGCGCACGGTGGCGATGCGGACGCCGCCGACTTCGATTTTCTTGCGTAGACGGTGGACATAGACTTCGATCGCATTGTTGCTGACTTCCTCGCCCCATTCGCACAAATGATCGACCAGTTGCTCTTTCGAAACCAGTCGGCCGGTACGTTGCAATAATACTTCCAGCAGACCCAGTTCGCGTGCCGAAAGCTCCAGCATCTGCTCACCGATGTAGGCGATGCGTCCGACCTGGTCGTAGCTGAGCGGGCCGTGCTTGATCACGGTCGGTCCGCCGCCGGCGCCGCGCCGCGTCAATGCGCGCACGCGCGCTTCCAGCTCGGACAGGGCGAAAGGCTTGGCCATGTAATCGTCGGCGCCTAGGTCCAGCCCTTGCACGCGCTGCTCGACCGAGTCGGCGGCGGTCAGGATCAGCACCGGCAAGCGTGAGTTGCGTGCGCGCAGGCGGCGCAGCACTTCAAGGCCCGACATCTTGGGCAAGCCCAGATCCAGAATCAGTAGATCGAAATCCTGAGTGGAGAGCGCAGAGTCGGCTTCCAGCCCGTTCTTGACGCAATCGGCAGCGTAGCCGGAGTGGCGCAGAGAGCGCGTCAACCCGTCGGCCAGAACACTGTCGTCTTCAGCAAGGAGGATGCGCATAGAATTTTTTCAGTCAAGAAATTGACCGATGTCTCGAGTGTTATAGAATTATTGTGTTATTTTTATGCATAATCTACCAATTCAAACGCTAATGCAATGTGCTTGATGCGACGTAAATGAGTGCCTCTGCGGGTGTGCGCTTGTTTCAAAGCGGCTTGAAGGCGCACCGTAAAAGTGTTCCGGATGACAACATCCGATCCTGACCGCAAATAAGCGCGATCGACTGCAAGCGACGGCTCTTGATATTTTGCGTTTCATCCCGATCTCGGGAGGAACAGTCGGCGTGAGCAGGTTTACGAGTTTGCAATGCCGCGCCGATTTCGCTTTGAATTTGGTTTAGCTGATATATAATCCGTCGCCTTCGTGCCTGGAAATTTTGATGAAACGCCTTTGGGTTCTTTTGCTGATCTGTTTGTTACCGATGCAAGTATTTGCAGCGGTGCTGACCTATGCGGCATCGGTTTCCTCGACGGACTTCATCACGGTTGAGCCAGCCAGCAGCCAGCAGGCTGCCTGGGCCGATCCGGTCCGCATGCTGAACACTGCTGCTCTGAGCATTTCGGCGCAAGACGATGCCGTGGCACCCGTTGATGCGGCTCTGATCGGCGATAGCATTGCCGCCGATCTCGGCAATGTCGACGAAAACAGCGGTCACGCTGACAGCGGAGAAGATTTCTCTACCCATGCAGGTATCGGCGACGAGCCGGTATTGATGCAAGCCTGGCCTGTGATCCCCGAATCAACGCGTCTGGCGCCGATGCTCGGCAACGACGCCATCAGCCAGCCTCCGTTCCTCCCCCCAGCAGCTCGCCCGCCTCGGGCCTGATCCCTGTCGCCTCACGGCATTTACTTGTGTTGCATTAGCAGTGCGTTCCGGCGCATCTGATAACTACTCAAACAAGCAATTGTCGTTCGCGACCTCCTGTTTTGGCCTTGCGCCGAAACCAGCTCTGCACGCATCAATCGAACCAATCCAGTTTTCACGGCCGATGTGACCGCATCACATCACTTTCTTCTCAGGAGATAGCATGAAAAAAGCATTTGTCGCGCTGATAGTGGCCGTCATGACCCTGTCAGTTGGCCTCACCACTGTTGAGGCGAAGCGCCTTGGCGGCGGCGGCTCGATCGGCAAACAGTCGTCCGGTGCGAGTCGTCAGGCCCAGAGCCCGATGCAGCAGAATCAGGCCGCTGCAGCCAAGCCTGCAGCGCCAGCCGCTGCACCGGCAGCTGCAGCAGCCAAGCCTAGCCCGTGGAAGGGCATCCTCGGCGGCGCATTGCTGGGCCTCGGCCTGGGCGCTCTGTTGTCGCACTTCGGCATGGGCGGCGCACTGGCCAGCATGATCAGCACGATCCTGATGGTGGCCTTGATCGCGATGGCCGCGATGTTCATCTACCGCATGTTCCGTCGTAAATCGGAGGCTTCGCAGCCACGTCCGGCCTACGCCGGCGGTGATGACAATCAGTCGAACGCAACCCCGAAGATCGGCTCGCTGCTGGAACCTTCACAGCCACCTTCAGCACCGCAAGGCGGCTTCGGCGGCAGCGGTTTCGGCTCGGCTGAAGTCGTGTCCAGCTACGGTATTCCGGCTGATTTCGATACCGTCGGTTTCGTGCGCAATGCCAAGACCTACTTCATCCGCCTGCAAGCGGCATGGGACAAGGCTGACGTCAACGACATCCGTGAATTCACCACGCCGGAAATGTTTGCCGAGTTGCGCCTGCAGGTTCAGGAGCGCGGTGCCGCAGCCAACCAGACTGACGTGGTTTCCATTGACGCAGAACTGTTGGGCGTGGAAACCGTGGGCAACGATTATCTGGCGAGCGTGAAGTTCTTCGGCTTCATCAAGGAAGAACCGACCAGCTCGCCGACACAGTTCAGCGAAATCTGGAACCTGTCGAAACCTGCAAACGGCCAAGGCGGCTGGGTGCTGGCGGGTATCCAGCAATTGTCCTAAAGAATTACGCGTAGAGCGTTAAGTTTGGCGCGGAAGGCGGCGGTTAGTGGATGAGCGTCGCCATGTCCGTTTTACCGCCGGCTTCGGCCGGCGGTTTTTTTATTTGCATTTATCCGACGCCAATCCCGTTTTAGCTTCTCCCTCCCTATCGCATATCAAGTCAGCTTGATATCGCCTCTGTAGCTCAGTGTCTGTTGTGCAGTAGCACTGCTACGCTGTTTCACCGCTTCAGTGTTTATCCCTCTCAGCTTTTTGTTGTGTGTTTAAGCGCCGCTTTTGCTCTTATCTTCCCTATTCATCGATTGCCGATGTGTGCATCGCGCACGGCTGCGCAAATTCCTACGCGATTGCAAGCGCTTGTCCTATCGTCGGAGAGGCTGCATGGCTGCATTATTGAACGCTGGGTCGTAACGCCCGCAGCATGAACCGGCGTTTGCGGCATGGCACTCCAACCTGAGAAGGAGCATCAATATGAAACGCAAAGCATCGGCAGTCTGGAATGGCGAATTGAAGGATGGCAAGGGAGCCCTGACAACGGAAAGCGGCGCGCTGTCCAATACCCAATATTCGTTCTCGACGCGTTTTGAAAATGGCGTCGGCACCAACCCCGAGGAATTGATTGCGGCTGCGCACGCAGGCTGTTTCTCCATGGATTTATCGAGCCGGCTCGGGCATGCCGGCCTCGGCCCCAAGAAGATTGATACCAGCGCGACGGTGACTTTGGAAAAGACCGATCCCGGTTTTACCATCACCGCCATTCAGCTGGAAGTGAAGGTCGAGCTCGAAGACAAGGATGAAAAGAAATTCAATGAGGCGGTAGCTGCGGCCAAGAGCGGGTGCCCGGTTTCCAAGGTATTGAATGCCGATATCTCGGTGAATGCCGTGCTGGTCTGAGCCGCTATCCGCCGCCATGAAAAAACGCCGACTGAGTCGGCGTTTTTTTTCTGCACAGAAGCTGCATTCAGAAATTCAAGGTAAATACAGCTCGAACAGAGCGCCGCCCTCTGGCAAATTGGACAGCGTAACCGAGCCGCCGACTTCGCCTTTTTTGTGCGCCAATGCAATCGCGCGGCACAGATCCATGCCGAGACCGGTCGACGGTTTTTCTTCCAGTGTGCCGATGCCGGGACCGTCGTCGCGCACCGTAAAAACTACGCCGCCATTTTGTGCAATACATCCGAGATCGATGCGGCTGCGCGCAAAGCGCGTGGCGTTCTGCAATGCTGCTTCCACCGCCAGCGCCACCAGGTGCTCGTCGAAGAAACCCAGCAGCGGCATATTCGCGGTGTCGATACCGATGCTGATACCGGGCTTGCCGAAGGCTTGCTGGCGCAGGAGCGCCTGCAGAAAATCCTGCGGCGACACGGCTTCGATCTGCGCCTGCAGGCCTTGCGAGGACGCCTTGTACAAGGTCAGAAATCCGATCAGCTTTTCCTGCAGCGCCAGGCAGTTGACGTGTGCCTGATGCGCGCGCGGGCTGTCTTCCGACAAGGCGCGCAATTCTCCCTCAAGCGCTCCCAGCGAGTTCTTGAGGTCGTGCACGATGATGGCGGCCAGTTCGGGATTCATGCTCAGTTCTTCGGGGCTACTTTACTCAAGGTGTCGCGCAGAAATTTGTGCATCTTGGCGACCCGTTCGTTACCCGGGATCAATCGATCCAGGGTAGAAAGATAACGTTTGACGCGTTTCACGTAGTCGTCATTCCAGCCGCGCTGGCTCATCCACAGCAGATGCAGCTGCGCTGCGGCCAGCAGCACGCCGGTGTTTTCCGGCATGCTGTGCAGTGCTTCTTCCAGCTTGGCCAGGGACTCGTCCGGCTTGGCGCTGCGCATCAGTGCATTGGCTTCGGCGATGATCGCCATGCATTGCTTGACCGCGCCATCGATCAGCTGATCGGCCAGTGCTTCCTTGCCGCTGTCGCTCAGCACCTTGCGCGCCAGCGTCTGCAGGGTCTTGTTCTCGTGATCGGACTTGACCACGTCGGCGATCAGCTTGGCGCCTTCTTCTTCGCGCCCCATGGAAAATGCCGCCTTGGCCAGCGCCAGGGTGGCGGTTTCGGATATCTCGCCGCCGGCCGCTTCCTTGGCAGTGGCGAACGCCTGTTCCGCCGACACCGTATCGCCCAGCTGAACATAGGCCTGTGCCTGCACCGCCGCCTGCGCCGAATTGAATGCCTTGGAATCCTCATAACGCTTGGGCACCTTGGATAGCAGCACCAATGCCTGATCGGCTTCGCCGGTATCCACGTGCACCTGTGCCAGCGACAAAAGGTCGGTCGGCTGCGCAGTCAGCGATCCGCGCGTATGTTGCAGCACTTTGCCGTAGGCCTCCTTGGCCTGATCCAGATTGCCGGTGCGATAGGCGGCGTCGCCCACCAGGCGGCTGCGGCGGGCCGAAGGCACGATTTCGGAAGAGCGCGTCAGCGCATCGAGTGCGGCTTCTTCATTGCCCTGGGCTTCATCAATCTGGGCGAGTAAATCGTAGGCGGCGATGAACTGCTTGTTGCTGGCCAGGACATCTTGCACCAGCACTTTAGCTTCATCCAGCTGGCCGGCGACGATATTGCAGCGCGCCAGTCCTACCTTGGCCCACACCAGATCGTCGCGCAGCGCCAGCGCATCGTCGTAAACCTTGCGCGCTTCGTCGATACGGCGTTGTTCGATCAGCAGCGTGCCCTTGGTTTTCAGCACGTCGACCATCCATTTCGGCGCGGTCTGCAAGACCTGATCGCAGGCGACGATGGCGCCGGCGAAATCCTTGCGCTTCATCTTTTCAGTGATCGGCAGCAGCGCATTCTGCTTTTCCAGCAGGCGATCGACTCGCTCGCCGATCTTGGTCGCGGTCAGCGGCTTGAGCATGTAGGCGTCCGGCTGAAATTCAGCGGCGCTGGCGACCAGGCTGTAGCCGCTCTCGGCGGTCACCATGATGAACATGGTGGTCGGCGAGAGCATGTTCTGGGTGCGGAAAAATTCCAGCAATTGCTGGCCGTTGCTTTCCTTGTTCAGGTTGTAGTCGCAGATGATGAGGTCATAGCTCCCGGCCTGCGCAAAGCGGATCGCCTCATCCGGCGTGGCGGCCTGATCGACGCGCGTCACACCCAGTTGGCCCAGGTGCATGCGCATGTTTTGCCGCATGGTCGGCATGTCGTCGATGATCAGGCAGCGCAGGCTGCTGATGCGGGCGAAAGGAACTAAACTCATAAAAACTCGATTCAACTCTGAAATTATTGCTAGATTGAAATGTATAACAGAACCGCTGAAATCCGTCACAAGTTTAGCGCCCTAAACTTTGCCTTATTCCGTTGTATCTTGCCCATCCGGCCTGATTCTTTGCCTTGGCGGGCTATGCGAGGGCAGTTTGGCGCAGAATATCCGCGAGATGGAATGCGAGACGCCCATTTCATATAATGGCGAGCTTGCAAATTGAGGCGGTTATAAAAAACCACTTGCGCAAACAACTGTTTTTTTATACAGTGCTGGCTATGCGTTAAACCTGCTGGAGCCAGTGGTGAAGTTTGCAGGGGAGTGTTGAGATTTATTCGATGCTCTGCGGCTGCGGCTTCCAGTTCAGGCCACAACTGATTACCTTCCTTTGCTGAGAGAAGATTTATGGACGATAAAAAAGCTGCGAACAATTCTGAAAAGGGCAAGGCGCTAGCCGCTGCTCTGGCGCAGATCGAGAAGCAATTCGGCAAAGGCTCCGTGATGCGCATGGAAGACGGTGCCGTGCTCGAAGAGATTCAGGTCGTTTCGACCGGCTCTCTGGGTCTGGACATCGCCCTGGGTGTCGGCGGTCTGCCACGCGGCCGTGTGATTGAAATTTACGGTCCGGAATCCTCGGGCAAGACCACGCTGACTTTGCAAGCCATTGCCGAAATGCAAAAAATCGGCGGCACCTGCGCCTTTATCGATGCGGAACACGCGCTGGATGTGACTTATGCTCAGAGACTGGGCGTCAATCTGTCCGATCTGCTGATCTCGCAACCGGATACCGGCGAACAAGCGCTGGAAATTACCGATGCGCTGGTGCGTTCCGGCGGCGTTGATCTGATCGTCATCGACTCGGTGGCGGCACTGACACCACGTGCTGAAATCGAAGGCGACATGGGCGATTCCCTGCCAGGTCTGCAAGCCCGTCTGATGTCGCAAGCGCTGCGCAAACTGACCGGCAGCATCAATCGCACCAACACTACCGTGATTTTCATTAATCAGATCCGCATGAAGATCGGCGTGATGTTCGGTAACCCGGAAACCACCACCGGCGGTAATGCGCTGAAGTTCTACGCCTCCGTGCGTCTGGACATTCGTCGCACCGGTTCGATCAAGTCGGGCGATGAAGTCATCGGTAGCGAAACCAAGGTAAAGGTCGTCAAGAACAAGGTGGCGCCGCCGTTCCGCGAAGCGCACTTCGACATTCTTTATGGCGAAGGCACATCCCGCGAAGGTGAAATTCTGGACCTCGGTTCGGAGCACAAGGTGGTGGAGAAATCCGGTGCCTGGTACAGCTACAACGGTGAACGCATTGGTCAGGGCAAGGACAATGCGCGCAACTATCTGAAGGAGCGTCCTGAGCTGGCGCGTGAGATCGAGAACAAAGTACGTATCGCTCTGGGTGTACCGCAACTGGCTGGCGGTGAAGCCCCGGTTGCTGCTTCCTGATGCCTTTACGGACGTTGATGACCGTATCTGCAATTCAGTTTTCTGTCGTAACTGCTGTTTCGCCCTCGCCATCGAACTAGATCGGTATGCCAAGACCTCCGATCAGCCTCAAGGCGCGGGCGCTCAAATATCTCTCTTCACGTGAGCATAGTCGTCTGGAACTTGCGCGTAAGCTTTCCGCTTACGCGCAAGATGACGACGATATCGAGGCGCTCCTCGATTGGCTCGAACAATCCCGCTTCCTTTCGCAAGAGCGATTTTCTGAATCGCTGATTCACCGTCGTTCCGCGCGTTTCGGCAACCACCGCATCATTTCCGAACTGCAAAGTCATGGTATCGATTCAGATTCGATGGCCGAGTTGAAATTGGGGTTGAATGCCGATGAATTGCAGCGCGCCATCGAAGTCCTGCGGCGCAAGTTCAAAGCTGCGCCGGAAGACGCCGAAAGTCGCGCCAAACAGATGCGTTTCCTTCAGCAGCGCGGTTTTTCGCAGCGCAGCATCAGTCAGGCGGCCAAAAAAGCCTGGTTGCCGGATGACGAACAGTTCGATTGACTCGAAATGAGAGTTTTTCCGCATTTTTCTTGCGTTTAGACGCCGATTCGCCAGTCTATCTCCCATTTTTTACTGATTTTCCGTAGAGGCAAGACGGTGTGTTGAGCTCGCTCGCCGCCGGTTGAGGCTGCCAGCCGGCTTGAGCTGTGCTAGAATCCGGAGGTTTTTTGCTGCGGCGCACGAGTGTCAGTGAATCGGATGTTGTCGTTTTTGGACAGTGCCTGATTGCTTCAGCTGGCAAAAGAACACAGAGACAAGCAGTGCAAATCGGCTCAAAAATCGGCTAAACACCGCGACCCAACGAACAGATGGCATGCATATGCCCCAATCTTCGCATCTATCAGCTCCCCGCCCAGGTCAGTCCGGCGCCATTCCGCTCTTCAGCGGCATGGTCCAATGCGGGCGGTGCTCCTTATTCTCGTCTGGCGGCCTCGCGCTGCCGGCGGAATTTCAATCCGGCAAGTTTTATTCAATAAGCGTTTAAAGGGAAGCTCCCATGAAAATCCACGAGTATCAGGGTAAAGAAATCCTGCGCCAATTCGGCGTGACCGTTCCGCGCGGTATTCCATGCATGACCGTTGACGAAGCAGTGAAAGCTGCCGAAACACTGGGTGGTCCGGTGTGGGTCGTCAAGGCACAGATTCACGCTGGTGGCCGCGGCAAGGGCGGTGGCGTGAAAGTGGCCAAGTCGCTGGAACAGGTCAAGGAATACGCGAACCAGATCATGGGCATGCAACTGATCACTCACCAGACCGGCCCTGAAGGCCAGAAGGTGCGTCGCCTGCTGGTTGAAGAAGGCGCGGACATCAAGAAGGAACTGTATGTTTCGATGGTGACCGATCGCGTCAGCCAACGTGTGGTGCTGATGGCATCCAGCGAAGGCGGCATGGACATCGAAGAAGTGGCAGAAAGCCATCCTGAACTGATTCACCAGATCGCTATCGATCCGGCGACCGGCCTGACCGACGCTGATGCCGACAGCATCGCCACCAAGATCGGCGTGCCTGCCGCTTCGGTTGCCGACGCGCGCAAGCAACTGCAAGGTCTGTACAAGGCTTACTGGGAAACCGATGCATCGCTGGCCGAAATCAATCCGCTGATCCTGACCGGCGACGGCAAGGTCATCGCTCTGGACGCCAAGTTCAACTTCGATTCCAACGCGCTGTTCCGCCACCCAGAAATCGTCGCTTTCCGCGATCTGGACGAAGAAGATCCAGCTGAAATCGAAGCCTCCAAGTTCGATCTGGCCTACATCTCCCTCGACGGCAATATCGGCTGCCTGGTCAACGGCGCCGGTCTGGCGATGGCAACCATGGACACCATCAAGCTGTTCGGCGGCGAGCCTGCCAACTTCCTGGACGTGGGCGGCGGCGCAACAACAGAGAAGGTTACCGAAGCATTCAAGATCATGCTGAAGAACCCTGAACTGAAAGCCATCCTGGTCAACATCTTCGGCGGCATCATGCGCTGTGACGTGATCGCTGAAGGCGTGATCGCTGCGTCCAAGGCTGTTTCCCTGAAAGTGCCGCTGGTCGTGCGCATGAAGGGCACCAACGAAGAAATCGGCAAGAAGCTGCTGGCCGACTCCGGCCTGCCGATCATCTCGGCAGACAGCATGGAAGAAGCTGCGCAAAAAGTTGTTGCTGCAGCCAACGGTAAATAATAGGACAAGGAATAGCTATGTCGATTCTGATCAATAAAGACACCAAAGTCATCACCCAAGGTATCACCGGCAAAACCGGTCAATTTCACACACGCATGTGCCGCGACTACGCGAACGGCAAGAACGCATTCGTCGCCGGCGTGAATCCGAAAAAGGCTGGTGAAGACTTCGAAGGCATTCCAATTTTCGCGAATGTATCCGAAGCCAAGAAGGCAACCGGCGCGACTGTTTCGGTGATCTATGTTCCACCAGCCGGCGCAGCCGCTGCAATCTGGGAAGCTGTTGAAGCTGATCTGGATCTGGCGATCTGTATCACTGAAGGCATCCCGGTCCGCGACATGATGGAACTGAAAAACCGTATGGCAAAGTCGGGCAGCAAGACTCTGCTGCTGGGCCCTAACTGCCCAGGTCTGATTACTCCGGACGAAATCAAGATCGGCATCATGCCAGGCCACATCCACAAAAAGGGCCGCATCGGCGTGGTGTCGCGTTCGGGCACCCTGACTTACGAAGCCGTCGGTCAGCTGACCGCGCTGGGCCTGGGTCAATCGTCTGCAGTCGGTATCGGCGGCGATCCGATCAACGGTCTGAAGCACATCGACATCATGAAGGCCTTCAATGATGATCCTGACACCGACGCCGTCATCATGATCGGTGAAATCGGTGGTCCTGACGAAGCCAACGCTTCGTACTGGGTCAAGGACAACATGAAGAAGCCGGTCATCGGCTTCATCGCCGGCGTGACTGCGCCTCCGGGCAAGCGTATGGGCCACGCCGGTGCGCTGATCTCCGGTGGTGCTGATACTGCTGAAGCAAAGCTGGCGATCATGGAAGAGTGCGGAATCAAGGCCACACGCAATCCTTCCGAAATGGCACGTCTGCTGAAATCGGTACTGTAATTCAGCGTCAGCCTGGCTTCTGACCGGAGGTCGGAGTCAGGCGCAAGAATTGCACATCCGGCATGGGGAGCTTCGGCTCCCCATGTTGTTTTTGACAGGTCGACCGGGCTGCGAGCAGATGAGCCTGCAGCTTCAGGGGCGAGCCCAATCACTGGGCGAGCGCGCCAGACCTAAGTACAAGGCACGAAGCGGGTTCACGTGCTGTATTTGCTTCAACATGATTATTGCGGTCGCGTGCGAGGTTTCCACGGCTGCACAACACAGGGCTTATCCCCCGTCAGGCTGCAACACGATACGCCGTGCGTTTCGGATGTCGTTGAAGATCTTTCGATCCGTACATCAGTCTTGACCATTTTTTACCGCTGAGCGGTGCCGCGAACTGCGAGCGACGGCAAAACACATTACTGCGCGCATCAGCCGTGCAATCAAACAAGGGAGCACATGGAGTTTCTGACGAATCTGAACTGGCTCGCGGTCGGCCAGATCATCCTCATCGATATTTTGCTGGGCGGGGACAATGCCATCGTGATCGCGCTGGCCTGCCGCAACCTGCCGGCCAATTTGCGCATGAAGGGCATCGTCTGGGGCACCTTGGGCGCCATCGCGATTCGTATTGCGCTGATCGCTTTTGCCGTCACCATGCTGCAGCTGCCGTATCTGAAACTGGTGGGTGGGTTGCTGCTGATCTGGATCGGCATCAAACTGCTGATCGAAGAAGATGAGCATGCCGACATTTCCGGCAGCAACAAGTTGTGGAGCGCGGTCAAGACCATTATCGTCGCCGATCTGGTGATGAGTCTGGACAACGTGATCGCCATCGCCAGCGCCGCTGAGCAGGCCGGCGAACATCAACTGACCCTGGTGGTATTCGGGATCGTGGTCAGCATTCCTATCATCGTCTGGGGCAGCACGCTGGTCTTGAAATTGATGGAAAAATTCCCAGTTATCATCACGCTGGGCGCCGCTTTGCTGGGATATCTGGCCGGTGGCATGATTTTCAGCGATCCGGCGGTGCGCGGCTGGATACAGGACTTTATTCCGGACAGCGAATTCATCATCCCGGGCATGAACCTGCACTTGAGTTTGCCGGGACTGGTCGGCGCCATCGGCGTCGTGCTGATCGGCCTGACGCTGAATCGCAAGAAGCGCGAGCACTAAGCCGGGCGATATGGCCGCCATGAGGTGGTCGCATGCGCGACCGCCAATCGCTTGGAAATGAGACGCACAGAAGATTTTTGTGCGTGTGATAGAAATAGCCGGACTTGGATTTCATGCTTTTGACGCATATCATCGCCGACAATGACAAACGCTGATACTTTGGAATTAATTCGCTTTGCTGCGCTGAGGGCGCTACTGATACTGGCAACGCCATTTCATTTTTTGACGGGGATTTAAATGCACGCAAACGTAGGCAAGAACAAGCAAGTGGGCAAGCAACAAGGCTTTACCCTGATCGAACTGATGGTCGTGCTCGCGATCATCGGCATCCTCGCCACCATCGGCGCGACCCAGTATCAGAACTATATTGCGCGTACGCGCGTCACTGAAGGTCTCAATCTTGTCGCGCCTTACAAGCTGGCAGTGGCTGAGCAGATCACTGCCAACAACGGCGTATTCACTAAGGCACAGCTCGGTCTGTCGACATTTTCGCCGACGCAAAACGTCACCGGTATCGATGTCAGCGACATGACTGCGAAAGGTATCGGCGGCGTGATCACGATCAGCTACGGCCCCAATGTCGGTAACGGCGGCACGCTGACACTGACGCCGATTCTCGGCGGCGATTCGGTGCAATGGCAATGTGCGGCCAAAGAGGTGAAGGCGGCAACGCCCAAGGATGCGACCGTCAACACCGGTTTCGTTGCCGGCACGATGGAGCCGCAATATGCTCCTGCAATCTGCCGTGGATAAGTCTGAGGATCCGGCAGCTAATGCCATGCAGGTTTGGCGAGTGCGTCTGATCAGATGGCTCGGTCAATAAAAGAAAAGCGCCCTTGAGGCGCTTTTCTTTTTCTGCGGCAGGAATTCCGGCAAGCCGAGAGCTATCAAGGCTGAAAATTGATGTCGCTCTTGCCGCCGCGTTTTTCCGTCACGCAGATGTCGCTCATGACCATGGTCTTGTCGACCGCTTTGGACATGTCATAGACCGTCAGCAGACCGATCTGAACGGCGGTCAGCGCCTCCATCTCCACACCGGTCTTGCCGAAGGTTTCTACGCGCGCGGTGCAGGTGATACTGGATTGATCGACATGCGGTTCGAACTCCACCGACACATGCGTCAGGGCCAGCGGATGGCACAGCGGTATCAGATCGCTGGTGCGCTTGGCGGCCATGATGGCGGCGATGCGTGCGATGCCCAGCACATCCCCTTTTTTTGCGGTCCCGGAGAGGATGATTTCCAGCGTGCTCAACTGCATGCGGATGACGCCGCTGGCGATGGCGATGCGCCGGGTCTCGTTCTTGTCGCCGACGTCGACCATGTGCGCTTGTCCGCTCTGGTCAAAATGGGTGAGGCCGGAAGGTGCAGTGTTTTTGTCTGAGGCAGAAGTCATGATGGCAAAATCGCAGGAACGTTCGTGGAGTGCGGGTATCATAGCAGGCGTCGCGTTGCGCTACTGTTGCCCCGCTTCGCAGGCATGTGCGGGAAGCGACAAGCAAAAAGGCAGACAGCGGCGCCACAGATAGAAAACTGTTTCTGGCAAGCCATACGGCCCGTACATAAAACTGACAAAGTACACCGTACGCACGCACGCACGGGCAGGGCAGCGCCAATACATCCGGCAATCCGAACGCAAGGCATCTTTAATCCGATTTCGAATTCACCGTCGACGCACATGTATCAGTCAGCATTTTTTCAGAAGAGAAAATCCGCGCCTCATCATTCCTCGCCGTTGCGGACAAAGATGGTGCGTTTGCTGATGGCTGCTTTGCTGTTGGCGCCGACCATTCCGCTGACGATCGCGCCGGTCGCCAGCGTCGCACAGAACCTGCCGACGCTCGGCGACACTGAGCGTGAAAGTCTGTCGCCGCTGATGGAGCGCAAGCTGGGCGAGCAGATCATGCATGACATCCGCCGCGACCGGGATTACATCGATGACGGCCCGGTGCAGGAGTATCTCAACAACTTCGGCCTCAATCTGGTGGCGGTGCGGCCGGAAGTGCGCGGCGAAGCCGGTTACGATTTCTTCTTTTTCATGGTGCGCGATCCCATGCTGAACGCGTTTGCCTTGCCGGGCGGGTTCATCGGCGTGCATTCGGGTCTGGTTCTGGCGTCGCAGAGCGAATCCGAGCTGGCCGGGGTCTTATCTCATGAAATCGGCCACGTGGCGCAACGTCACATCGCGCGCATGCTGGGACAGCAGAAGCAGAATTCCATGATCCAGCTGGCGGCGATCGTGCTGGGCGCTTTGGCCGGGGTGTCCAAAGCCGGCGGCGATGCCGCCATGGCGACCATGATGGGCGGCACCGGTCTGGCGATTCAGCGCCAGCTCAATTTCAGCCGCGATGCCGAGCGCGAGGCCGATCGCATCGGCTTGCAGATCATGCGCGACGGTGGCTTCGATCCGTCCGGCATGGTGACCTTTTTCGGCCGTCTGCAGACCGCCTCGCGCAGCTTCAGCGACGCCGTGCCCCCGTATCTGCTGACCCACCCGCTGACGACCGAACGCATCGCCGATATCGAAGGACGCATCCGCGATCAGCGTTACCGCCAGCGCGTCGACAATCCCGATTTTCATCTGGCGCGGGCGCGCATCCGCGTGCTGCAAAACGATTCGGTGCAAGGTCTGCGCGAGGCCAATGAATACTTCAGCAATCAGTTGCGGCAAAACACCAAGCAGCAAGTGATGTCGGCCAAATACGGTCTGGCCTATGTCGCCTATCGTCAGGGCAATTTCGACAAGGCCGACATCTATCTCGAAGAGGCCAGGGCTGCGGCGCAACCGATGGCGCCGAGCATGATGATCGTCAGTCTCGATATCGACATCAAGATCGGCAAGAAGCAGGCGCAGGCGGCGCTGAAAGAAGCGGACGCCATGCGCAAGCAGTTCCCGCTGTCGCGCGTGCTGACGCGGCAATATGCCAGCGCCTTGATTGCGGCGCGTCGTTACGACGAGGCAGTGGCTTTTCTTCGTGATCAGACGCAACTGTATCGCCAGGAAGTGCAATTGCAGGATTTGCTGGCCCAGGCTTACGCGGCGCAGGGCAGGCAGGCGCTGCAGCATCTGGCCCTGGCCGAGTCGTACGCCTTGTCGGGCAGCTTGCCGGCGGCGCTGGAGCAACTGACGATTGCGCGCCGTGCGCCGGATGCGACCTTCTACGATCAGTCGCTGATCGATGCGCGCGAGCGCGACTGGAAGGAGCGCTGGAAGGAGGAAATGAAGGAAAGCAAGGAACGTGGTTGAGCAGAGTCCGGCTTGCTCGCGCACGCTATTCTGCGGGCGTGCTTTCGCGCGGCAGGGGATCAAATCCGAAGCGGATGGCCAATTGATCGCGCTTCACGCGCGTCACATCCACTAGCTGTTCACGCCAACGGATTTGCAATCGCCCACCAGAAGCGGATGGATTCTCGTCAGCCGCTTCCAGCCATGCCAGCAAGGCTTCATCGCCGGCCGGCATGCCATCAATGGACAGCAAGGGCAGCATGTCAGTCAGATCGCGGTCATCCAGCGCCGCGAATTTTTCACCGCCTGACAGATACAGGCGACCTTCTTCGTCCATCCAAGCGGCGTCGACCCGATCAAGCGCTTCACCGGTCTGCAAGCTCAACATCTCGCCTGGATTATTGCGCACGATGTAGGGCGTCAATTCCAGATCCACATACACGCGTTGCGGGCCATTCTGAAAATACCAGCGGCCCTGTTCATCCTGCACGTAGTTGCGGCAGATGAAGCCGAGCAGCGCCGGATGGACAATGCGTTCGCCGGCCAGATTCAGTAGCTGTGCCCGTTCGTCGCGCATGCGCCAGGCGCCGCGCGCATCCAGCCGTAACCAGCCGAAGCAGTGCGGCACGTTGGGCCATTTGGCCATGGCTTGTCTGACGATTTCATCCATAGGGCGGTGCGGTCTCGTGCAAGTGCGACGCTGATGGTCGGCGTCTGCTTTGGTGAAGGTGAGCGCGGTTGCTGCAGCGGTGGCAGCGTGGATCAGTTGCCGCTTTCCAGAAAGCGCAGCAAGCGTTGCGGCAGCCAGTCCAGCCGGCCCGGCGGGTTGCCGGCAGCAAAGCCTACGTGACCACCTTCCGCAGGATACTCCAGTAGCACCGAGGGTGCTGCGCTGCGCGGCAGATAGCGCGCCGGCAGGAAGGGATCGTTCTGCGCATTGAGCACCAGCGTCGGCACTTTGATGTCATGCAGGATGTGCTTGGCGCTGGCGCGATCCCAGTAGTCATCGGTGTTGCGGTAGCCGTGCAGCGGCGCTGTCACGATATTGTCGAAGGCGTACAGATCGCGCGCCTGCAGCAATGCGTCGCGGCTGAACAGGCCGGGAAACTGATCCAGCTTGAGCAGGCATTTGGGGCGCATGGTGCGCAGAAATACGTGGGAATACACGCGATTGAAACCGCGCGCCAGCGCATCGCCGCCGCCGGCCAGATCGAGCGGCGCCGACACTGCGCATGCAGCGTCGATGAACTCCGCCTGATGCTGCGATTCGCCCAGCCAGCGCAGCAGCGCATTGGCGCCCAGCGACACGCCGGTAGCGTACAGGCGGCTGGCGGCGATGGCTGCGCGGCGCGGCTTCAGCCTTTGCAGTATCCAGTCCACTTCCTGCGCATCGCCGGAATGATAGAAGCGCGGCGCCAGATTGATTTCGCCCGAGCAGCCGCGAAAATGCGGCACCACGCCGGTCCATCCGCGCGCCGCCACCGCTGCCATCATGGCGCGGCAATAGTGGCTGTCGGATGAGCCTTCCAGGCCGTGAAACAGCACCAGCATCGGCTGCCCCGGTTGACCGTCGACGAAATCGACGTCGATGAAATCGCCGTCCGGCGTATCCCAGCGCTCGCGCCGGTAATTGACCTGCGGCTTGCTGATGAACTTGGCCGGGAAGATGGTCTGAAGATGCCCGCCGGGAAGCCAGCGGGGAGCAGAGTAGGGCATGGGTCTGGAAAGTCTTTGTGGCTTGATGTGTCTGATCTGATGCTGCCGATTTCGATGGGGCCGAAGCCCGGCTGTGTGAGCGTCCCCGGTTCGCACCTGCATTCAGGAATACAAATTCAATGCCGGTTTCAATGCAGCATGGCACCGCTGACCAGCGCTTCGCTCGGCGCCGGGCCGGGCGCGACTGATGCGTGGTGCATCACCATGCGCCAGCCGCGTGCAGTTTTCAGATAGATATTGGTGGCGACCACGTGCACGTCGTTTTGCTGTTCCGCGCCGTGATTGATTTCTTCGATCACGCTGTGGATCGCCGTCATCAGATTGTGCGTGGTGTGCAGTTGACGCGGCTGGATATGCAGGCCGCCGTTGGAGAGGATGTCCTCCCACACCGAGCGGATTTCCGCATGGCCGATCAGGCGCTGCGCACCGGGGTGGATGCAGACGATCTCGTCGTCATCGGCCCACAGCGCCATCAGCGCTTCGAGGTCGGCGCGCGCCAGCGCATCGTAATACGCGGCCTCGATTTCATCGGGCGAACCGTGGATCAGTTTTGCGCTGGGCATGTAAATCTCCGGAATAAAGAAAGAGGGCCGCGGCCCTCCGGGTCTTGCAAGGTCGAAGTCTGCAGCTTAGTGGGCTTTGACCACGGCGCCCGGCTTCAACTGATACTGGGTGCCGCAGTACGGACACTTGGCGGCGCCGTGCGCATCCAGTTCGAGGAAGACGCGCGGGTGCGAGGACCAGTGCGGCATGTTCGGATTCGGGCAGAAGGCCGGCAAATCCTTGCCGTCGAGTTGAACTGCAGCTGGCTGGGTCTGTTGAACTTGGCTCATGGTGTTTCTCCGTTCCTGTTGCTATCTGATGTGAGTTGATTGACGACTGCTGTGATGAAAATAATGGTGCTTGCTGCTGAATCTCTTGTATCTGTGTTCTTGCCTCTGCGTTCTTGTAACTGGCCTGGCTTACACCAGGGTCAGCCAGTGCTGATACTGCGGCGCCTTGCCCGAGACCACGTCGAAAAACAGGCTTTGCAGTTTTTCGGTGATCGGCCCGCGCGCGCCGTTGCCGATGATACGGTGATCCAGCTCGCGGATGGGCGTGATTTCAGCGGCGGTGCCGGTGAAGAAGGCTTCGTCGCTGCAATACATCTCGTCGCGCGTGATGCGTTTTTCGATGACTTCGATACCCATGTCGCGCGCCATCGTCAGCACCGCATCGCGCGTAATGCCGTCCAGGCAGGAGGCCAGGTCGGGTGTGTAGATCTTGCCGTTTCTGACGATGAAGACATTCTCGCCGGAGCCTTCCGACACGTAACCGTCGGTGTCCAGCAGCAGGGCTTCGTCGTAGCCGTCGGCCAGCGCTTCCTGATTGGCCAGAATCGAATTGATGTAGTAGCCGCAAGCCTTGGCCCGCACCAGCGACACGTTCACATGATGCCGGCTGAAGGAGGAGGTTTTGACGCGAATGCCCTTGTTGATGCCGTCTTCGCCCAGATAAGCACCCCATGGCCAGGCGGCGATGGCGACATGAATCTTGTTGCCCTTGGCGGACACGCCCAGCTTCTCCGAGCCGATCCAGATCAGCGGACGCAGATAGCAGGATTCCAGCTGATTCTCTCGCACCACCTGGCGTTGCGCTTCGAAGAGGGTGTCCTGGTCGAAAGGTACTTCCATCTGGAAAATCTTGGCCGAATTGAACAGCCGTTGCGTGTGTTCCCTGAGCCGGAAGATTGCGGTGCCCTGCGGCGTCTGGTAGGCGCGCACGCCTTCGAACACCCCCATGCCGTAATGCAGCGTATGCGTCAGCACATGGATGGTGGCGTCACGCCAGTCGATCAGGGCGCCATCCTTCCAGATTTTTCCGTCGCGGTCTGCCATGGACATGGTCTGTTTCTCCGTGGGTCTGCCAAAAAGAGCTCCATTTTAGCGGATTCAAGCGAGCGAAAAGCTTCATCTGTAGAATGAAGGCCCTGGGTAAAAATGCTTGCAGGAAAGCCAAAGCAGCAACCCTTTCCAAAATAATGCACAAAGCGGAATAACGATGCAGAAGGAGACAGGCGAGTCCGGCGACGCCCCATCAGTGGAGGCAGCACGCCGGATCGAGCGGGAAACGTTTCAGGAAGGCTGGCGCGCCAGCGCTTCGACGGTGCCGGCAGTGTTCGCATGGGGCATCGTGTCGGGCATGGCCATGGTCAAGTCAGGCATGACGATCATGCAATCGCTGGGCATGAGCCTGCTGGTGTATGCCGGCTCCGCGCAGTTCGCGGTGCTGCCGCTGCTGGCGGTGGGCACCCCGCTGCTGGTGATCTACATGACGGCGATGATCGTCAATCTGCGTTTCGTCATCTTTTCTGCGGCCGTTGCGCCGCATTTCGAGCATCTGCCCTGGTATCGCCGTATCTGGTACGGCTACTTCAACGGCGATATCTCAATGGCCTTCTTCCCGCAGCGTTTTCCTGCCCACACCGTGCATCAGCCGGCCGGCAAGATCGGTTTTTTTGCCGCCGTCTGTTATCCCGGCTGGGTCAGCTGGCAGTTGGGCGCCACCATCGGTATTTTGCTGGGCAGCCAGATTCCCGAGAGCTGGAACATCGGTTTCGCCGGCACCATGGCGCTAATCGCCATCATGATCCCGATGACCAATAACCTGGCGGCGCTGGCCGGCGTGGTGGTGTCCGGCGCGGTGGCGGTGGCCGCCATCAATTTCCCGTACCGGCTGGGTTTGCTGTTCGCGATGGTGCTGGGGATGGCAACGGCGATGATGGTGGATAAATTTTTGCCGGGTTCCGATGGCGACAAGGGCTCCGGCGGCGATGATCAGAATAAGAGCAAGGGCCGCGAAGGCCCGGAGGAGCCGATCACCGCAAATCTGAGGGAACAGGCATGAGCGAGTGGTACATCTGGGGGGCAATCGCCTTGTTGACCTTGTCGACCCTGATCACGCGCAGCGGCTTTTTTCTGTTTGGTCATGCCGTCAAGTTACCGCCGCGTCTGAAACACGCTTTGAGCTACGCCCCGGCCGCCGCCATGGCGGCCATCGTGATCCCCGATCTGGTGCTGGCCGACGGCGTCCTGGCGCTGAATCTGGCCAATCCCAAGCTGTTGGCCGGCATCGGTGGAGCGCTGTTCTTTATTGCAACGCGCCATTTGTTGGGAACTATCGTGACTGGAATGGCACTATTCACAGTGTTGCGTCTCGTCATTTGACGGCGACTTGTTTGTAAAAAAGCTAATTATTCTGTTTTGCGACCCTACTGTAGCGCGCCAGACAGACATCTCCCAGGATCGCTTTCTGGCCCAGAAAACCGTCGTTCAGCGGTCTGGCTGGAGTAAAATAGCGCATTTTTCGCCCCACCTTCGATTTTGGACTCTATGAAATTCAACCGACTCAGCGATCTGATTTCTGCCAAGCAACTTCAAGGAAAACGCGTCTTCATTCGCGCCGATCTCAACGTGCCGCAGGATGATGCCGGCAATATCACCGAAGATACGCGCATTCGTGCCTCGATCCCGGCGATCCGCCAGGCGCACGAAGCCGGCGCCGCTGTGATGGTGACCTCGCATCTGGGACGCCCGGTGGAAGGCGAGTTCAAGCCGGAAGATTCGCTGGCGCCGGTCGCCAGGCGCCTGTCCGAGCTGCTGGGTTTTGAAGTCAAGCTGGTGGCTGACTGGGTGGACGGCGTCGATGTTGCCCCGGGCCAGGTCGTGTTGCTGGAAAACTGCCGTCTGAACAAGGGCGAAAAGAAAAACAGTGAAGAGCTGTCGCAAAAGATCGCCAAGCTGTGCGACGTGTTCGTCAACGATGCTTTCGGCACTGCGCACCGCGCGGAAGCCACCACGTATGGTATTGCCAAGTTTGCGCCGATCGCCTGTGCCGGCCCTTTGCTGGCCGCTGAGCTGGATGCGCTGGGCAAGGCCCTGAATCAGCCGAAGCGCCCGCTGGTGGCGATCGTCGCCGGTTCCAAGGTGTCCAGCAAGCTGACCATTCTCAAGGCGCTGGCCGACAAGGTTGACAATCTGATCGTCGGCGGCGGCATCGCCAATACCTTCATGCTGGCGTCCGGCCTGAAGATCGGCAAATCGCTGGCCGAGCCGGATCTGCTGGATGAAGCCAAGGCCATCATCGACATGATGGCCAAGCGCGGCGCCTCGGTGCCGATTCCGGTCGATGTGGTATGCGGCAAGGAGTTCTCGCCGACCGCCGTGGCGACCGTGAAAGATGCCAAGGATGTGACTGACGACGACATGATCTTCGACATCGGCCCCAAGACTGCCGCCCTGCTGGCCGAGCAACTGTCCAAGGCCGGCACCATCGTCTGGAACGGGCCGGTCGGCGTGTTTGAATTCGACCAGTTCGGCAAGGGCACTGAAACACTGGCGCGCGCCATCGCGACCTCGCCAGGCTTTTCGATTGCGGGTGGTGGCGATACGCTGGCCGCCATCGCCAAGTACAACATCGCCGACAAGGTTGGCTACATCTCGACCGGCGGCGGTGCCTTCCTGGAATTCCTGGAAGGCAAGACCCTGCCGGCAGTGGAAATCCTCTTGCAGCGCGCGCAATAATAGTAATCCGAGCGAAACGGCGCGGCGGCCGCTGAGTTTGACCGCCGCCCACAGGGCGTTTCGGCTCCAGCCGGTTCAGTTTGATGTGCGGGGCCTGCAGTGCACCGCATGACGAGACACCAGAGACACTACAAAAAAAGGCTTTCATGTCCAGAGCAACAAAAATTGTCGCCACTATCGGCCCCGCTTCCAGCGATCGCGAGACGCTGACCCGCATGATCAAGGCCGGCGTGGATGTGGTACGTCTGAATTTTTCCCACGGCAAGGCGCAGGATCATATCGACCGCGCGCTGCTGGTGCGTGAAGTGGCTGATGCGTGCGGCAAGAAAGTCGCCATCATGGCCGACCTGCAGGGTCCGAAGATCCGCGTCGGCAAGTTTGAAAACGGCAAGATCCAGCTCGTGAACGGCGAGAAATTCATTCTCGACGCCGATTGCACCATGGGTAACCAGGAGCGTGTCGGTCTCGATTACAAGGCACTGCCGCGTGACCTCAAGGGCAGCGACGTGCTGCTGCTCAACGATGGTCTGATCGTGCTGGTGGTCGAGCGCGTGCTCGGCAATGAGATTCATACCGTGGTCAAGATCGGCGGCGAGCTGTCCAACAACAAGGGCATCAACCGTCAGGGCGGTGGGCTGTCGGCGCCGGCGCTGACCGGCAAGGACATGGACGACATCAAGACCGCGATGAGTTTTCAGGCGGATTACGTGGCGGTGTCGTTTCCCAAGAATGCGACCGACATGGAAATGGCGCGCCAGCTCGGCAACGTCGCCGGCGAAGCCTATGGCCACAAGCCGATGATGATCGCCAAGATCGAACGCGCCGAAGCGATTCCGCTGCTGCAGGAAATCCTCGACGCTTCCGACGGCATCATGGTGGCGCGTGGCGACTTGGCGGTCGAAGTGGGCAACGCGGCCGTGCCGGGTTTGCAGAAGCGCATGATCAAGATGGCGCGCGCCTCCAACAAGCTGACCATCACCGCGACGCAGATGATGGAGTCGATGATCGTCAACGCCGTGCCGACGCGCGCGGAAGTGTCCGACGTCGCCAACGCCGTGCTGGACGGCACCGACGCCGTGATGACCTCGGCTGAAACCGCCTCCGGCAAATATCCGGTGGAAACCGTGGAAGCCATGTCTGCCATCTGCCTGGAAGCCGAGCGCTCCGAAGATTGCCGCCTGGATGCGGATTTCCTCAACGTACGTTTCACTCGCGTCGACCAGTCCATCGCCTACGGTGCGCTGTTCACCGCGCATCACTTGCAGGTCAAGGCGATTGCTGCGCTGACCGAGTCAGGTTCCACCGCGCTGTGGATGAGCCGTCACAATATTGATGTACCGATTTTTGCCATTACCCCCAATGTCGCGACGCGTCAGAAGGCTGCGCTGTTCCGCAATGTGCATACCCTCGAACTGGCGCAATGCGCCGATACCGAGACCATGCTCAAGGGCGCGCAAGACCTGCTGCTGGAGCAAGGCGTCGTGCAGAAGGGGGATTTGATCGTCGTAACCTGGGGCGAGCCGATCGGACAGGTCGGCGGCACCAATGCCTTGAAAATTCTCAAGGTCGGCGAGTACTGATTTTTCATCGTTATCCTGGAGTTCCATCATGCCACTCGTATCCATGCGTCAACTGCTGGACCACGCCGCCGAAAACGGTTACGGTCTGCCAGCGTTCAACGTCAACAATCTGGAGCAAGTCACCGCCATCATGCAGGCGGCAGATGAAGTTGGCTCGCCAGTCATCATGCAAGCGTCCGCGGGCGCACGTAAATACGCAGGCGAAGCTTTCCTGCGCCACCTGATTTCGGCTGCGGTCGAAGCCTATCCGCACATCCCGGTCGTGATGCACCAGGATCACGGCCAGTCGCCGGCGGTCTGCATGGCCGCGATCAAGTCGGGCTTCAGCTCGGTGATGATGGACGGCTCGCTCAACGAAGACGGCAAGTCGGTCGCCAGCTACGAATACAACGTCGAAGTCTCGCGCAAGGTGGTCGAGTTTTCGCACGCCATCGGCGTCACCGTGGAAGCTGAACTGGGCGTGCTCGGTTCGCTGGAAACCATGATGGGCGACAAGGAAGACGGCCACGGCGCGGACGGCAAGATGACCCGCGAACAACTGCTGACCGACGTCAACCAGGCTGCCGATTTCGTCCAGAAGACACAATGCGACGCACTGGCCATTGCCATCGGCACCTCGCACGGCGCGTACAAGTTTTCGCGCAAGCCGACCGGCGACATCCTGGCCATCGATCGCATCAAGGAAATCCACGCACGCATTCCGAACACTCACCTGGTGATGCACGGTTCCTCGTCGGTGCCGCAGGAACTGCTGGCCGAGATCCGCGAATTCGGCGGCGACATGAAGGAAACCTACGGCGTGCCGGTTGAAGAGATTCAGGAAGGCATCAAGCACGGCGTGCGCAAGATCAACATCGACACCGACATCCGTCTGGCGATGACCGGTGCGATCCGCCGTTACTTCATCGAAAACCCATCCAAGTTCGACCCGCGCGACTATCTGAAGCCTGCCCGCGAAGCTGCGGCACTGGTGTGCAAGGCGCGCTTCCTGGCATTCGGCTGCGAAGGCCAGGCCGGCAAGATCAAGCCGCTGGCGCTGGAAAAAATTGCCGAGAAATACAAGAAGGGCGAACTCGCGCAAATCGTGCAGTAAATTTCTGCGTGCGCAGTAACCGACCGGGACTTGCTTGCGCAGTCCCGGTTTTTGACTTTACGGAATACCACCATCATGAGCAGTCTCTACAAATCCTCCATCACTTCCCTGCCACTTCTGGGCACCGGCAAGGTTCGCGAAAACTATGCGGTCGGCGACGACAAGTTGCTGATCGTGACCACCGATCGCCTGTCGGCGTTCGACGTCGTCATGAATGAACCCATCCCCGGCAAGGGCAAGGTCCTGAATCAGATGACCGATTTCTGGTTCGAGAAACTGGGCAATCTGGTGCCGAATCACGTGACCGGCATTGCGCCCGAGTCGGTGGTGGCGCCGGACGAAGTGGAGCAGGTGCGTGGACGCGCCGTGGTGGCCAAGCGCCTCAAGCCGATTCTGGTAGAAGCCGTGGTGCGTGGTTACATCATCGGTTCCGGCTGGAAGGACTATCAGCAAACCGGTTCGGTCTGCGGCATCCAATTGCCGGCCGGCCTGCAGCAAGCGGCCAAGCTGGAACAGCCGATCTTCACACCGGCGGCCAAGGCCGATCTGGGCGAGCACGATGAAAACATCAGCTTCGCTGAAATGGAAGCACGCATCGGCAGTGAACTGGCCAATACCATCCGCGACATCAGCATCAAGCTGTACACCACTGCGGCGGACTACGCGGCAACGCGCGGCATCATCATCGCCGATACCAAGTTCGAGTTCGGTCTGGACGACGCCGGCGTGCTGCATCTGATGGACGAAGTGCTGACGGCTGACTCTTCGCGCTTCTGGCCTGCGGACAGCTATCAGGTCGGTATCTCGCCACCGTCGTTCGACAAGCAATTTGTGCGCGACTATCTGGAAACCGTCGATGGCTGGAAGAAAACGCCGCCGGCGCCGGCACTGCCGCCGGAAGTCATCGAAAAAACCGGCGCCAAGTACCGCGAAGCGCTGGAGCGCCTGACCGGCGAAAAACTGAAGGACTGAATCATGAACGCAACTGTGAAGCCGGTGGTCGGCGTGGTCATGGGCTCCTCCTCTGACTGGGATGTAATGCAGCATGCCGTAGCGGTTCTGAAGGACTTCGGCATTGCGCATGAGGCGCAGGTGATTTCCGCGCACCGTATGCCGGATCAGATGTTCGCCTATGCCGAAAGCGCGCGTGAACGCGGTCTGCGCGCCATCATCGCCGGCGCTGGCGGTGCCGCGCATCTGCCGGGCATGATCGCTGCCAAGACCATCGTGCCGGTGCTGGGCGTGCCGGTGCCATCCAAGTATCTGCGCGGCGAGGATTCGCTGTTGTCCATCGTGCAGATGCCCAAGGGCATTCCGGTTGCGACGTATGCAATCGGTGAAGCCGGTGCCGCCAACGCGGCCTTATCGGCCATCGCCATGCTGGCGACGACCGATGATGCATTGGCCGCCAGGCTGGAAGCCTTCCGCAAGACCCAGACGCAAGTCGCACTCGACATGAAATTACCTACATGAGCCAGCCGTCCGATAGCAATGTGTCGCCAGCCGTTCCTTCAACCACGCCTGCCACCTGGCTGGGCGTGATGGGCGGCGGTCAGCTCGGCCGCATGTTTGCGCACGCTGCGCAGAGCATGGGTTTCAAGGTTGCGGTACTCGAGGCCGAGCAGGATTGCCCGGCCGGCCAGGTCGCGGATCGCCTGTTGCAGGCGCCGTATGACGACGCCAGAGCGCTGGCCGAGCTGGGTGGCTTGTGCGCCGCCGTGACCACCGAATTTGAAAACGTCTCCGCCAAAAGTCTGGCTGCGCTGGCGGCGCATACCTTTGTTGCACCGGCGGCGAGCGGCGTGTCGATCGCGCAGGATCGCACCGCCGAAAAAGCCTTCTTCACCGAATGCGGCAGCCGCTCCGGCGTGTTGCCTGCGCCGCATGCGGTGATCAATGCCGACAGCGACATCGCCGCCTTGTCGCCCGATCTGCTGCCCGGCATTCTGAAGACCGCGCGCATGGGATACGACGGCAAGGGCCAGGTGCGCGTGCGCACGCTGGACGAAGTGCGCAGCGCTTTTGCCGGTATGAACGGCGTGACATGCGTGCTGGAAAAAATGCTGCCGCTGGCCTATGAAATTTCGGTGCTGGTGGCGCGCGGCGCCGACGGCAATGCGGTGGTGTATCCGATCGCCGAGAACGTGCATCGCGACGGCATTCTGTTCACCACCACCGTGCCCGGTCCGAACGTCAAGACGGCTTCGGCCGAGCAGGCGCAGCAGGCCGCCTTGCAGATCATCGGCAGCCTGGCGTATGTCGGCGTGCTGTGCATCGAATTCTTCGTGCTGCAGGACGGCTCGCTGGTGGTCAATGAGATGGCGCCGCGTCCGCACAACAGCGGGCACTACACCATCGACGCTTGCGTCACCAGCCAGTTCGAACAACAGGCGCGCGCCATGGCGCGTTTGCCGCTGGGCGATACGCGCCAGCATTCGCCGGCGGTCATGCTGAATATTCTGGGAGATGTCTGGTTCGATGGCGACACGCTGCGTGAACCGGCCTGGGATCAGGTGCTGGCCTTGCCGGGTGCACATGTGCATCTGTATGGCAAGGCGGAGGCGCGTCGCGGCCGCAAGATGGGGCATGTGACCTTTACTGCAGCGACGGTTGACGTCGCGCAGCAACAGTTGACGGCGGCGTGCGGCATTCTCGGCATCGCCATCTGAGGCCGCACAGAAAATACGACGAAGAAAACACGAGATGGATGAGTTCGCAATCGATCACGCAGCGGTCAGACTGGCTGCCCGCAAGCTGGAGCAGGGCAAGCTGGTCGCGTTTCCGACCGAGACGGTGTACGGCCTCGGCGGCGACGCCGAGAATCCGGCGGCGATTGCAGACATCTACGCCGCCAAGGGCCGGCCGGCCAATCATCCGGTCATCGTGCACCTGGCGCCTGAGGCGGATATCAGTTATTGGGCCGCTGAGGTGCCGGTTGAAGCGCGGCGTCTGATCGCGTCGTTCTGGCCAGGGCCGCTGACCTTGATCCTGAAGCGGGCGGCGCATATCCCCGATGCGGTTTCCGGCGGTCAGGATTCGGTCGGTTTGCGTTGTCCTTCCCATCCCGTGGCGCAAGCCTTGCTGCGTGAATTCCGCGGCGGCAAAGGTGGCGTTGCCGGCCCTTCCGCCAATAAATTCGGACACGTCAGCCCTACCACTGCGCAGCATGTGCGCGATGAATTCGGCGTCGCCGATACGCTGGTCGATTATGTATTGGATGGCGGCGCCTGCGAAGTCGGCATCGAATCGACCATCGTCGATCTGTCGCGCGTCGCCACGCACGGTCCGGTGTTGCTGAGGCCCGGGCAGATCAGCATCGACCAGCTGACGGCGGTGCTTGGTGAGGCGCCTGCTTTACCGGATGCTGCGGCGCCGCGTGCATCGGGTACGCTGGATGCGCATTACGCACCCAGCACACCGGTGGCGCAAATCGAATCCGATTCTCTGGAAAAAACGCTGCAGCAATTGCATGCGCACGGGCACAGGTTTGCACTGATCCATCACGGAAAATCACCGGCTTCGGCGGCCCATGCAGAAGTAAAAATGGCCGCCGATCCGCATGCCTACGCGCACGATCTTTATGCTGCACTGCGAGATATGGATCACGCCGGCGCCGATCTCATCGTGGTTGAGGCGCTGCCCGCAACGTCAGTCTGGCAGGGCATCAACGACCGTTTGCGGCGTGCCGCATTCGACTCGACAGGCATCATTGCGCGCCTGCTTGGCTGAGCAATTTTCATCCCCGATTTTTTGAAAACAACATCTGCTTTTTTGCAGCGGTTGTCAAAATCAGACACGTCTATACAAACAAATTTAAAGCTGGCATAGTATCGCCAAAGAATAGCACGCGCGTTCTTTTTGTTTGACGTATGTAAGACTGAATAAAAGAGGCACAGCCATCGCCTCTACTTAATAAAAGACGGAAGACATGAAAGCGGTGAACATACGCCGCCAATAATTCCCGGGCACAGGCAGGAACAAAAAACCGGGCACAGCCCTCACTCTTGGAGACAAAAATGCAGAAACAATTTTCCCTTTTGCCAAAGATCGCCGCGTTGTCCGTCATGGCCGCATGCGCAGCACCTGCGATGGCGCAGACTGCCGGCAGCAACACTGTGAACGTGGGCTGGTTTCATCTGGCTCCGCAGGACTCCAGTGAGACTTTGCGCGTCGTCAGCCCGGTGGCGTCGACCGTGCCAGGTAGCGGCGCTACTGTAGGAAATGCGGATACTCTGGGCGTTGCGTTCACGCACTTCTTCACCGATAACTTTGCAGTAACTACTGACGTCGGCATTCCGCCCACCTTCAAGCTGAGCGGCACAGGCACGCTCGCAGGTGTGGGCGAGCTGGGTAAGGCAAAGCAATGGAGTCCGGCAATCGTCGCCAAATGGTATTTCGGCGACGGCAACAGCAAGTTCCGTCCATTTGTCGGCGCGGGTGTGTCGTACGTGTGGTATTCGGATGTGGAATTGTCCAGCCAGTTCCAAAGTGCCTTGTCGCAACGTTTTACTGGCGTGCCCGGAGCAGCGAAATCGTCGGCGGATTTGAGCTCTTCATGGGCACCGGTTCTGAACGTAGGCGCGACCTATAACTTCGACAAGAACTGGTCGCTGGGATTCTCGGTTGCGTACATCCCACTGAAGACCAATGCGGACATCACGACTACTTTGCCGACAGGCACACAAGTCAAGTCGGCAACCAGTCTGACCTTGAATCCAATCGTGACTTTCCTGTCCGTTGGCTACACGTTCTGATCGGTTCGATCAGTGAAGAAAAAAGCGCCGGAAGGCGCTTTTTTTATTTCTGAATCTGGCGGGGAAGTAGTTCAGCAATCCATCATCAGGTCGCATCGATCTTGGCGAATTTCCCGTTGTGAAAAACCAGCCCCGGCTGCGGCGTCACTTCACACTGCTCGACTTCTCCGACAAAAATCACGTGATCTCCCTCCGGATAGCGGCTGCGGTTATGGCATTCAAACCAGGCCGAAACGCCGTCCAGAATCGGTTGGCCGGTGCGAGATAGCGAGTAGTTCACACCTTCAAAACGGTTCTCGGATTTGCGTGCGAATTGCTCCGCCAGATGAATCTGATCCGCGCCGAGAATGTTGATCACGTAATGCGAATTGCCGGAGAAAACAGGCATGCTGTTGGCCTTGGTGCCGAGACTCCAGAGCACCAGCGGCGGGTCCAGCGAAACCGAATTGAATGAGCTGGCAGTGAGGCCCAGCAGAGTACCATCCGCCAATCTGGTCGTGATGATGGTGACGCCGGTAGCGAATTGAGAGAGTGCCTGGCGGAAATGGCTGGCGTCGAACTCGCGCGTCGTCGCGCGCGGAAAGCTTGTGTGCATCGATAAGCCTGTGAATCTGATTCTGGAAAGCCGGATGAAGTACCGACCGTGCATGCCCTGAATGATAACGGATCGCGCAAAACACTGCCCGTTTCAGCTGCTATGTGATCCCAAAAGGGCCGTTTGGCGTGGCGTCGTCAGCCTTCCTGCTTGAAATTTGTCCGACAGTTCGCACTTGTTGAGCTTGCCATGATGCGGAGTCGTCATTAGCGAGCCGCATGAATCTTGTTTTTGCGTTAAAGTTTCAAGCAATGCAATTCAACAGGGAGGCGATATGGCCAGCAAGACAGCAATTCTGGGTGGTGGTTGCTTTTGGTGCCTTGAGGCGGTGTATCAGCAAGTCAAAGGTGTCGAGCAGGTCGAATCGGGCTACACCGGCGGCAAAGTCGTCAATCCCAATTATGAGCAAGTGTGCGGCGGGCAGACCGGCCACGCCGAAGTTGTCAAGCTGAGCTTCGATCCGGAAATCACCACTTACCGTGAGCTTCTGGAAATTTTCTTCACCATCCATGACCCGACCACGCTGAACAGGCAGGGCAATGACGTCGGCACGCAATACCGCTCGGTGATCTACTACGCAGATCAGGAACAGCACGAAGTCGCCAGGCAGATCATCGCGGAAATGGCGCTTGTCTGGGATGCGCCTATCGTGACCGAACTGAGCCCGGTCGAGACCTATTACAAGGCTGAGGACTATCACCAGAACTATTTCCAGCAGCATCCCTTCCAGGGATATTGCGCGTTTGTGGTGGCGCCCAAGCTGGATAAATTCCGTGAAGTATTCACTGAAAAGAGTCGTCCGCAATAGTTGGCAGCGCCAGGATCGGAGGAAGCTCTGATCCTGCGTGAAAAAAAACAGGCATTCAGCGTATAGCCGAATGCCTTTTTTTTATGGTGTGGAATCAGCGCTCGAACTGATTACGCGGCGTCGTAAATATAGCGGCGCGACCAAGGCAGACTCTGTGCGCTGCGATTCGATTTGCCGCATACCACCTGATACAGCGAAATCCAGTCGCGCTCAAAAGCGTAAGCGCTGCCGGCCAGATACACGCGCCAGATCCGATAGCGTTTTTCATCGGTCAGCTTCTTGATCTGATCGGATCTGGCTTCGAAATTGTCGGCCCACACGCCGCAGGTCTTGGCGTAATGGCGGCGCAGATTTTCCACGTCGAAGGCTTCCAGCCCGCCTTCCTGCATGGTTCGCAACACCAGGCCAATATGCGGCAGCTCGCCGGCGGGGAACACGTACTTGTCGATGAATTCGCCGCCGCCATACGGGGATTCGCCATTCTCCACATCTGTGCTGGTGATGCCATGGTTCATCACCAGGCCGTCGTCTGCCAGCAGTTTGTTGATATGGGAGAAATACAGCGGCAGATTCTTCAGGCCGACATGTTCGAACATGCCGACGCTGGTGATGCGATCAAAAGTGCCGGTAACGTCGCGGTAATCCTGCAGGCGAATCTCAATGCGGTCGCTGAGGCCGGCGCGCTCGACGCGCTCCTTTGCCAGCGCATACTGATTTTCGGAGAGCGTCACGCCCACGCATTTCGCACCGAATTTCTGCGCTGCGCGCAGCACCAGTGCGCCCCAGCCACAGCCGATATCCAGCAGCGTTTGCCCTGGTTGCAGTTTGATCTTGGTGAGGATGTGATCGATTTTCTTGATCTGGGCGCTGGCGAGATCTTCATCGCCGTTTTCGAAATAGGCGCAGGAGTACACCATGTTCTCGTCCAGCCACAACTTGTAGAAGTCGTTTGAAACATCGTAGTGGTAGCGGATGGCTTCAGCGTCTTTTTTCTTGGTGTGCTTCACGCTGCGCACGAAGCGGCTCAGCGTGCTGTCGCCGCTCAATGAATTGGCGGCCAGCGAACCAGCCACCTTGATGATGCTTTTGACGGGGCCGTCGACGTCGATCTTGCCTTCGACATAAGCCTCGCCGAGATTGGCGAGGGAGGGGTTGAGCAGCGAGGTCAGCGCGGATGCCTGCGGCACCTTCAATGTGACTTCCGGCGTTTGCGTGCTGAAGTCGTATTGCTGTCCATTCCATAGCACCAGCCGTAATGGCAGTGCCGATACGGTGCGAATTTGCTCTACCCAGGCGTCAAGCTTCTTTTCCCAAAACACGATTTTCCTCCGCGCAGTGATGTGATGCTTTCCGGCCCCGATGCTGTCAGTTCAGGGCTGCAGGCGCTGCCTTTGCCATTCACCACCTTCAGGTCGCGTATAGAGCACGCGGTCGTGCAGGCGGGATGGCCGGCCTTGCCAGAATTCCATGCGATCCGGAATCACGCGGTAGCCGCCCCAGTTGTCAGGGCGCACCGGATGTTCTCCGAACTGCTGTTTTGCTATTTCGTATTGTTGTTCCAGCGTTTCGCGTTGGTCTACTGGCTGACTTTGCTGTGATGCAATGGCACCCAGCTGGCTGAGCAGCGGACGGCTGTAGAAGTAGCTATCACTTTCTTCTGCGGTAACGCGTTCAATCTTCCCTTCGATGCGAACCTGGCGTTCAAGTTCGACCCAATGGAACAACAAAGCTACGTAAGGACAAAGTTTTACTTCCTGTCCTTTGCGGCTGTCATAGTTGGTAAACCAGGTAAAGCCGGAATGATCAAATTGCTTGATCAGCACTATGCGCGAAGAGGGTCTTCCATCCAGACCGACACTTGCGATACTCATCGCATTCGGTTCTGGAATTTTTGCTTTGATCGCTTCATCGAACCAGATTGCAAACTGGGCAATCGGATCCGCGGCGACTTCGAGTTCGGACAACTTGGCGCGGCTGTAATCTTTACGGAGGTCGGCTATCGACATGCTGCTTCTTCCTCATGTAGCTGCGCTAGATTAGCGCGTTTTAAAAAGTTTTGCAGGACAGCAATCCGGCAAATGCGAGCCATTGTGCGGCATCCGGCGGGGCTGCACAATGATCCGGAACAAATTGAAAACAAAAAAGCCGATGCAGTTCATGCATCGGCTTTTTGATTTTCAGCGCCGCGCGGGCGAGGAATATCAGTTGCTCTTGATCGCCTCAACCTGAATCGCCAGCTTTACTTCCGGCGAGAATTTCGGCACGCCGAAATTGATGCCGAAGTCGCTGCGGCTGAATGTTGCGGAAGCATCGGCGCCGCACACTTCACGCTTGAGCATCGCGTTCTGACCGCAGTTGAACTTGTTGATCTTCAAGGTCAGCGGCTTGGTCACGCCGTGCAGCGTCAATGTGCCTTCGACTGCAACCGGCTTGTCGCCTTCGAACTTCATCGAGGTACCCTTGTAGACAGCAGTCGGGAATTTCTCGACGTCGAACATATCGGCGCTCTTGGCGTGGTCGTTCATCTTTTGCATGCCGAAATCGATCGATGCTGCATCAATGGTGATTTCCATGGTGCCGGTCTTGGCCTCACGATCCAGGGTCACGGTGCCGCTGTTCTTGGTGAACTTGCCGCGCCAGACCGACATGCCCATGTGGTCCGCTTCGAAGCTTGGGTAGGTGTGGCTGGGATCGATGGTGTAGGTATCCGCAGCGAAGGCAGTACCGACGCTGCCGGCAGCGATAACAGCGAGGAGAGCGTGGCTCAATTTCATGAATCGTATCCTTTGATAATGGTGATCGGGAGTGATGGGTCTAGCGGATGATTACTGCGCGACGAAATGGAATTTGATGGAGACTTCATCAGCGACCATGCTGGTGTCCTTCCATTCTCCTTCGCCGATGTTATAAGTCAGGCGCTTGATCGGCAAGGTGCCGTCAAACACCTGTGTGGCGCCTTCTTTTTTTACCGTCAGCGGGAAGCTGACGTCAGTGCTCTTACCCTTGATCGTCAGCTTGCCGGCGACGTCGTACTTGGTGCCGGCGGCAGCGCCTGCGCTAGGCTTGATCGAGCTGGTGACGAACGTGGCTTTGGGGAACTGGGCCGCGTTGAACCATTCTTTCTTTTGCACTTCCTTGTTGTATTCGGCATCACCCAGATCGAAGCTGGCGACATCGATATCGACGCTGGCCTTGGAGCTTTCAGGCTTGGCAGCATCGAAATCAATGACGGCGCTGAACTTCTTGAGTTTGGCATCGACCGGCACATTCAATTGCTTGAAGGTGGCGCCGACGGTGCTCTTGGCTGCATCGACTTTGAGCGGTGCGGCGAATGCGGCGGAGCTGGCCAGCGCGATAGCGGCAACGGCACCGGCGATCATAGTTTTTTCCAGAGTAGTGCGAACCATCATTTGCGCCTTCATAAAACGTCCTTGGAAAAGGGTAAGGGAAAGGGTAAAAAAAGCGTCAGGGAAGAATGCGTTTGAACAAGTTGTCGCGATCGATGAACTGGTGCTTCAATGCCGCCAGCACGTGCAGGCAGAACGAAGCCAGCAGCGCCATGTTCAGATAGTAATGAATGTCTTTGAGCAGCGGCTTCCATTCAGGGTTCGGCGCCATCAGCACCGGCAGCGGAAACAGTCCCAGATACACCACCGGCACGCCGGCCGAGAGGCTGTAAAAATAGCCGGAAACCGGAATGCCGAACATGAGCACATACAACACCACATGCATCCAGTGCGCCACGGCTTGCTGCCAGGCGGGCATGTGCGAAGGGTAGGCCGGGGCCTTGTGCGTGAGGCGCCAGAGCAAGCGCAGGCAAGCCAGCGCCAGCACGGTTACCCCTATCCATTTATGGTAGGAGAAGTATTTGAGCTTGGTCGGCGTCAGGCCTGGAATGTTGACCATCGTCAGGCCGAGCGCGAAGGCGGCGATGATCAAGAGGGCGATCAGCCAGTGCAGCAGCACGGCGGGTTTGGTGTAGCGATCCATGAGCGTGATGATTTTATTGTTGCGGTTGGAACAATTGTGCGCGACTTGCTTGCACATGCGTGGCTGGTGGCTGCGGTACTGCGTCAAGGGCGCGTCAAGATATCTCTTCCGCCAAGAGGCGAGTATAGATAGCTTTTGTGTCCTGAGATAGTGTCGAAAACCGTATTTCACTGTTCCGTTTTTCGATCCAATCTTGCTTTTTTTCGCGATTTTTTGCCTACTTTCTTGTTTCTGTCATCAATTTCCAGGCTTGGATATGGAAAACGGCAGAAGACGCGGCTTCCGCCGCTTCTTCCACCGTTTTATTCAGACGCGAGTTTTATCTCGTGCGTGATTGTTTTTGCCCGTGCTGTCTCGCGCCAGCCGGGCATCTGCTGTCAGTCCGTTCAGATTGCCTTGGCCAATTCCACCGCAGTACCGATGTAATTGGAGGGGGTCATCGCCAGCAGATGATCCTTGGCTTCCTGCGGAATCGCCAGGCCATTGATGAAGTCACGCAGCGCATCCTTGGAAATGCCCTTGCCGCGCGTCAGTTCCTTCAACTGCTCGTAGGGATTTTCGATGCCGTAGCGCCGCATCACGGTTTGCACCGGCTCGGCCAGCACTTCCCAGGTCGCGTCCAGGTCGGCCGCCAGGCGTTGCGGATTGACTTCCAGCTTGTTCAGTCCGCGCAGGCAGCTGTCATAGGCCAGCAGTGTATAGCCGAAGCCGACGCCGATGTTGCGCAGTACGGTGGAGTCGGTCAGATCACGCTGCCAGCGCGAGACCGGCAGCTTTTCCGACAGATGCTTCAGCACAGCATTGGCCATGCCCAGATTGCCTTCGGAGTTTTCGAAGTCGATCGGATTGACCTTGTGCGGCATGGTCGAGGAGCCGATTTCGCCGGCCTTGGTGCGCTGCTTGAAATAGCCCAGCGAGATGTAGCCCCAGATATCACGGTTCAGATCCAGCAGAATGGTGTTGGCGCGTGCGAAGGCGTCGAACAACTCCGCCATGTAATCGTGCGGTTCGATCTGAATCGTGTAGGGGTTGAACACCAGGCCCAGGCGCTGCTCCACCACTTCTTTGGAGAACGCGGCCCAGTCGGTTTCCGGATAGGCCGACAGGTGTGCGTTGTAATTGCCGACCGCGCCGTTCATCTTGCCCAGAATTTCAACCGCAGCGATACGCTTGACGGAGCGCTGCAGGCGCGCGACGACGTTGGCGATTTCCTTGCCCAGCGTGGTCGGGCTGGCCGGCTGGCCGTGCGTGCGCGACATCATCGGCAAGGCCGCGTTTTCGTGCGCCAGTTCGGTCAGCTTGCTGATCAGGCCTTGCAGCGCCGGCAGCATGACGCTGTCGCGCGCGGCCTTGAGCATCATGCCGTGCGAGGTATTGTTGATGTCTTCGGAGGTGCAGGCAAAGTGAATGAACTCCGAGGCTGCGACCAGCTCCGGCACGTCCTTGACCTGCTCCTTGAGCCAGTATTCGACCGCCTTGACGTCGTGATTGGTGACCGCTTCGATTTCCTTGATGCGGGCGGCATCGGCTTCGGTGAAGTCGCTCGCCAGCTTGTCCAGCAGCGCGATGGCATTAGCGGAGAATGGCTTGATTTCAGCAAAGCCAGCTGCCGACAGCGCTTGCAGCCAGGCGATTTCAACCTTCACGCGATGATGCATGAAGCCGGCTTCAGACAAGATCGGACGCAGTTTGTCGGTTTTGGAAGCGTAGCGGCCATCGAGTGGCGACAGAGCGGACAGGGCGGAGAGGGACATGATCGGAGCGGGAAAAAACGTGATTGAAGATAGGCGGGAATTTGTCGGAAAACTCCCGGATTGCGTAAGAAGCGAGATTTTACCATTCGCCGCGCCCTGATTCGGATTCCGCTGAGCGGATCGGCAGAGGATAAGGCTGTGGCGGCCCTTATCGCGCGCTATTGGCGCGGCGTTGGATTATGGCATCGCACCGTCTGGGCTCAATTTCCTGAATGCTATAATCGTCGCGGATTATTACTATAAATACTATGAAACTCATCGGATCACTCGCTAGCCCCTATGTACGCAAGGTACGCGTCGTCATGGCGGAGAAAAAAATCGACTATGAATTCGTGCTGGAAGACGTCTGGAGTAGCGAGACCACGATTCAGCAGTCAAATCCTCTGGGCAAAGTGCCTTGCCTGATGATGGACGATGGCGGTGCGATGTTTGATTCGCGCGTGATTTCCGAATATCTTGACACGCTGACCCCGGTCGGCAAGCTGATCCCGCAAAACAGCCGCGAGCGCGCCGAAGTGAAATGCTGGGAAGCGCTGGCTGACGGCTTGCTGGACGCGGCCGTGCTGGTGCGTCTCGAAAAGACCCAGCGTCCGACCAAGCAGCAAAGCCCTGAATGGATCAAGCGCCAATGGGGCAAGGTCGAAGCTTCGCTGAAGGCGATGGCCAACGGCTTGGGCGATAAACCGTACTGCGTCGGCAAGCAATACACGCTGGCCGATGTGGCGGTGGGCTGTGCGCTGGGCTGGCTGGCGTTTCGTTTTCCAGATCAATCATGGCGTGAGGACTATCCTGAGTTGCTGCGCTTGTACGAAAAGATCATGGAGCGCCCGTCGTTCAAGGATTCCTCCCCCAAGCTGTGATCTGTCGTCAACGTGCCGCCAAATGGCATGACGCTCGTTGATTTCTGATTGCTTGAGGGGATGGGTGCTGATGCTCGCTTGTTCATGCGTCTGCAATTGGCTTCCGGAATAAAAAAACGCACTCATAAGAGTGCGTTTTTTTGTTTGCCTTGCAGACTTGCCTGATTCAGGGGCGCTTATCTGCGGCCATCCCTGATTGGTCAGAGCGACCTCTTCAAGCTTGGTCACGACAGCGAGCGGCGTGCAGAAATTATTCGCCGGTGATCTGAGTTTGCAGGTAATTCTGGATGCCGATCTTCTTGATAATGTCTTGCTGCGTTTCCAGCCAATCGATGTGCTCTTCCGTATCGTCCAGAATCAGTTGGAACAATTCACGCGACACATAATCGCCCTGTTGTTCGCAGGTGGCGACGCCTTCTTTCACAGTCTTGTGCGCCGCTTTTTCCAGCTTCAGATCGCAGTCCAGCATTTCTTCGGTATTTTCACCGATCATGATCTTGTGCAGGGCTTGCAGATTAGGCAGGCCGTCGAGCATCAGGATGCGGTCGATCAGCTTGTCGGCGTGTTTCATTTCGCCGATGGATTCCTCGTATTCCTTCTTCGCAATTTTGTCGAAGCCCCAATGCTTGTACATGCGGGCGTGCAGGAAATACTGATTGATCGCGGTGAGCTCGTTGGTCAATTGTGCATTGAGCAACTTGATGACTGCTGGATCGCCTTTCATAGGAACCTCTGATATTTGAATTTGAAGATGCGGGAAGCTTGCCGAAGCCCGTCCACAGCGTGGTGGCAGCTTGCGGAAGCAAGAACGGACGCATCATAGCGCAGGCATTTTGTTTCTTCAGCATAAATTAGCGCGAATCATTCTTGTCATTGTTTGATTTCGCTGCTCACTCATGCGACAAACAGATGTTGGCCGCCCAGACTCCCGCGCACGGAATGTACAAAGAAGGGATATCAAATGCAAAAAGCCCTCACTCGAAGGTGAGGGCTTTTTATGTCTTCCGGCGACTGGGCGTTTATTCAAGGGCTGGTTGAAATAACGCTGCAGCGCCGCTTTCAGACGCGTAGTTCATAGGCACGCGTTTGAAGTTGATCACCGAATGAAACGCTGAAGTTTCATTGCATTCACCGGGAGGCACGAAGGCCAGCGATGCTCAAACGTTTGCCTTGATCTACTTTACTTCTTTTCAGGATCGGTGACGAAGCCGATCTTCGACAGTCCACCGGATTGAGCCGCCGCCATGACCTGAGCGACTTTCTCATACTGAGTCGTACGCTCTGCGCGCAGATGCAGTTCCGGTTGCGGTTGCTTCTGTGCTGCTGCAGCAATACGCAGGCTCAGTTGGTTGCTATCGATTTCTTCTTCATTCCAGAACACCTTGCCTTGTGCATCAATCGAAAGATTGACGCTTTCAGGCTTCACTTCATCAGGCTGATTGCTGGCGCGTGGCAGATCGATTTTCACCGCGTGGTTCATCACCGGAATGGTGATGATGAAAATGATCAGCAGTACCAGCATCACGTCCACGAGGGGCGTGGTATTGATTTCCGGATTGAAGTCGTCGTCCGAATCGGACAATGATCCCATTGCCATTACGCTCTCCCAACAGCTGTCAGCTTGGCTTTGTTAGCGTTTTTCTCCGACTCTTCCGACGCCGAGCGCGAACCGGTCACGAACAATGCGTGCAGGTCGAAGCCGAACTTGTTCAACTTGGCGATGGTGGTCTTGTTGCCGCGAACCAGAGCGTTGTAGCCGAAGGTCGCAGGAATCGCCACTGCCAGACCCAGTGCAGTCATGATCAGTGCTTCGCCGACCGGACCTGCAACCTTGTCGATGCTGGCCTGACCGGAGGTGCCGATGGAAACCAGTGCGTGATAGATGCCCCACACAGTACCGAACAGACCCACGAACGGTGCGGTCGAACCGACCGACGCCAGAACCGCCATGCCGGTTTGCAGCTTGCCGGAAGCTTCATCGATTGCCTGGCGCAGAGACAGGGTGACCCAGTCGCTGACCGACAGCTGATCGTGCAGGTGGCCCTTGTGCGCAGTGTGGTGGCTCATCGCGGTAACACCCGCCTTGGCCACTTCCGCGAACGGGTTGTCGGTGCCCAGTGTGGCCACGCCTTCCGGCAGGCTGGTGGTATCCCAGAACTGATGGCCGGCAGCATTCGACGCGCCGCGGAAACGCAGCAGTTGAATTGCCTTGGTGACGATCACATACCAGGATGCGATAGACATTGCGACCAGCAGAACGGCGACGCCCTTGGTGACGAAATCCCCTTGAGCCCAAAGGCTCTCCAATCCGTACGGACTAACTTCCATGATGACTTCCTTTACTACTGTTATGAATTGTTTAATTTGAATGCAATGCTGCCCGTCGTCGCAACAACGATTGCCTTGCCATCTTCGATGTAAGGTTTATAGACCGCGCGCATGACGGCGCGGCGAGCCTCTTCATCCAGTCGCGGGAAACCGGACGATTTCACGATATCTACCTTTTCGGCTTTGCCGCTGGTATTTACCGTCACCTTGAACTGAACCACGCCTTCTTCGCCCATGCGCTTGGAGACGGCCGGGTAATTTACGCGAGGAGGTTCAATGTATTCGATGCCTGAGGTGATCTGTTTGGGCAGAATCGGACCCGGCGGTGATGCCGCAGGCGCAGGCGCTGGCGCGGCAGGCGGTGTTGGTTCAGCGGGCGGTTGCTGTGGCTGAGGCGGTGCGCTGATTGCGGTAGGCGCTGGGGCTTGTGTTACAGGAATTGGCGGCGGAGGTGTTACCACCTTCTTCACTGTCTTCACTACCTTGGGTGGTGTTGGTTCTGCCTTTGGCGGGGCCGGCTCAGGCGCCTTTTCAGGCGTAATGAACGTCGCGATCACTTCTTTCGGGATCGCATTGGCGACCTGATGGATCAGGCCGCTTTGAAGAGCGTAAAAGAAAGCAAGGTGTAGGATGATGATAAAGCCAAGTGGCCCTATTTTCCTGACCTGACGCCAAATAGCGAAATTACTGTTACTCATAACAGGCGGGGAGATTGCGTTCATGATTTATTACGCTGCGGCCATTGATGGTGTAAAGACCATCGGTCGAGCGACTGGATGTGTTTGGTTAGCATTGCTCAGGCATTCGCGGAGAACGTGCTTGGCGCAAGAATGGCATTTGCCGCAGCAAGTGCCAACGCCGAGTTGCTTGCGCAACTCGGCCATGGAAGTCATGCCTGCATCTACCGCCTGATGAATCTTGCCTTCAGAGATGTTGTTACAAACACATACGATCATTGTACGCCTTGCCGCCTGCTTTATCAGGCCTTAAATCGATCTCGCGCCAGAGACTATGCGGGAGAAGAAGTTGAATTTCTCAGGCTGCGGCATCGTCCGTTCCACCACGTTTGCCCACTGTTCCGACAGTTGCTGGCAAGTTGCCCGCAGTACCGGCGCCAGATTAGGCAAATCGGCCAAGGCTTTCAGGTGTCGCTCAATGACTGACGCCAGTTTGACGCAGCTTTGGGTTTCCTGATTGTTGGCCGTGTAGTGAGACATCAAATGCAGCACAGCAGAGACCAGTAATTCTGGTTGGGCCGGCGCGCTATTGGGTTCCATGAAAGCGGAATTCATCTTGTCGGTAACCATCAAACTCTCCTCAATTGGCTAGCTTTGCTGGCTAACGTAACGCGCGGTCAACGTTGGCTGGCCTATCTATTCATCCACGGTCATCTGAATGCCTTTATCAGGCAGTCAGAATCAATTTGTTCAGTTGCGTCAGGCGCAGCTTGTAGATCCGACCGCCATGATCGATTTCAAGCTCACGCATCTGACGGAACAGATCCTGGCTCTTGATGCGAGTGATCGGGGTGCCATTGGCGGTAGTGCCTGGCTTGTTGCGGCGCTCAACGCCGTGTTCGTTCAGTTGGTTCATTATAACCTCCTATTAAATGCGAACAATTCTTATTTAGATTATTTGTCATTTGAGGGAAGAATGCAAGTTCTTTTTAATTGGAAGAATTGATTATTTCTATCGATTCCGCGAATTGGATTGCGACACCCGAAATCGGAGCCCGAAAAAGAAAACGCTCCTGCCGCAGATTCGGTCAGGAGCGTTGTTCAAAAATAACTATTTGCGCAGGATGTCTTGCGCGAAGGATCAGTCAGGTATCGCGCCACTTTCGATAATCCCGCCGCCGAGGCAGATGTCCCCATCGTATAAGACGGCCGACTGCCCGGGCGTTACGGCCCACTGCGGGTCTATAAATTGCAGCGAGAAGTCATTTGAGCCAGAGGTAATGGTGCAAGGTACATCTGCCTGCCGATAACGGGTTTTGGCGGACAAGGCCGAATCGGCCGGCGCCTGACCTGCCACCCAGCTCATTTGTCCGGCGCTCAGGCTCGGCGTCAGCAGCCAAGGGTGGTCATGGCCTTGGACGATATAGAGTGTGTTATTTGCCACATCCTTGCGCGCCACATACCAGGCTTCACTGTTGCCGTCGGCATTCTGATGCGATTTCAGGCCACCGATGCCGATGCCCTTGCGTTGCCCCAACGTATAGAAACTCAGGCCCAGATGCTCGCCCACTGTATCGCCTTCGGCCGTCTTGATCGGGCCCGGCTGGTAAGAGAGGTAACGATTCAAAAACTCACGGAATGGCCGCTCACCGATGAAGCAGATGCCGGTCGAGTCCTTTTTTGTGGCATTGGGCAACTTCAGTTTTTCGGCGATCTTGCGCACCTCTGTCTTGTGAATTTCTCCGAGGGGAAACAGGGTCTTGGACAATTGCGCCTGATTCAGCCTGTGCAGGAAGTAGCTCTGATCCTTGCTGGCATCCATGGCCTTCAGCAATTCGAATGCGCCGGCCGGATTTTGCCGCACGCGGGCATAGTGCCCGGTGGCAATCCAGTCCGCGCCGAGTTTCATGGCATGGTCGAGGAAGGCCTTGAACTTGATCTCGGCATTGCATAATACGTCCGGATTGGGTGTACGGCCGGCCTGATATTCACGCAGGAATTCTGCAAACACGCGGTCTTTATATTCGGAGGCGAAATTCACCGCCTCGATATCCACGCCCACCACGTCGGCCACGCTGACGGCGTCTATCCAGTCTTCACGCGTCGAGCAATATTCCGAATCATCGTCGTCTTCCCAGTTCTTCATGAACAGGCCGATCACTTCATAACCCTGTTCCTTCAGCAGCCATGCCGACACCGACGAATCCACGCCGCCCGACATGCCAATGACAACTTTTTTCTTGCTCATGGTCAATTCTTTGTAAATTGTGCGCCGTTGGATCCGGCGCACAGGTGATTCGATATTTTTTCAGCAATCAGGGGCCGGACTCACTGCGCAGACATGTTGCCCGCGTCATTCAATGGCCCGACTGCGCTGGGATCGGTATGCACCAGCTCCAGCGGCGCGCGCTGGCCGCGCAGGAAGTCTTCCACGCATTGCAGCACCAGCGGGCTGCGATGGCGATCCTGACAAGCGGCGAGTTCGTCGCGCGACATCCAGATCGTGCGCACAATACCCGCATCGAGTTCGCGTTCATGCTTTTCGCCGAGCCGGCCGGCAAAGGCGAAGCGCAGATAAGTCACGCTCATGCCGCCGCGCGAAGACGAAACATTGCGTGACAAATAAGTGCCGACCAGCGCCGTCGGTGTGAATTCATACGCTGATTCTTCCAGCGCCTCGCGCGTCACCGCCTGCAGCAAGGACTCCCCCGGATCCAGATGGCCGGCGGGCTGATTGATGCGCAGCGCTCCGCCGCTATGTTCCTCGACCATCAAAAAACGGCCATCGCGTTCGATGATGGCGGCAACGGTGACGGATGGTTTCCAGACTTCGGACATGATTCCCTTTTTCTAAAGAGCCGCTATTTTACCGCGCCGGCGTGATCTCTTCAGCGCGCAAGCCGCATCCGGCGGGCTTGCTTGGCCGCTACGGTAATAACCTAGTAAAGTCGTGGGGCTTTAAATTTTACGTGTAAGATTCCGGTAAGAATCTACAACTACAGGAGTTTTGAATGAGG
>NZ_JAQQFM010000003.1:0-614746 GCF_046025995.1 Herbaspirillum lusitanum | reverse complement strand
CCCCCCCCCCCCCCCCCCCCCCCCCCCCAGGCCCCCCCCCCCCCCCCCCCCCCCCCACGGCAATACATACAAATCGTGGCGCCGCTAACACTTTGCGGCGCCACGATCATGGTTTCAATTGACGGGCTTGAAAGCCGATTACCAGCTGGCCTTGAATACTTCTTTCAGCTCATTGAGCGCAGGCTGTTCCAGCCCGCTTGCACGGCCGCCGGACAGATGCCACAGCTTGGCGGTTTCTTCCAGTTCTTCCAGAGCGAAGGCAGCTTTGGAGACCGAGCTTTCCCATACCACAGGGCCCAGCCGCTCCAGCAGCACGCCGCGTACCTGAGTAGCGATCTTTGCCACCTGCGCCGCCACTTCGGGCGCACCGGGGCGGGCATACGGAATCAGCGGAATGTGGCCGACTTTCATCACGTAATACGGCGTGATCGGCGGCAGCACATCATCCTGCTTCCAGACGCCGTTGATGGTCAGCGCCACCAGATGCGAGGAATGCGTGTGCACCACGGCATGCATTTCAGGATTGTTGTCGTACACCGCGCGGTGCAGCACCAGGGTCTTGGACGGCTTGGCGCCGGAGACCCAGTTGCCGTCCTTGTCGACCTTGGCGATGTCAGCCGGATCGAGAAAACCCAGGCAGGCGTCGGTCGGCGTGATCAGCCAGCCGTCGTCCAGCCGCGCGCTGATGTTGCCGGCCGAGCCGACGGTGTAGCCGCGCTGATAAAGCGAAGCGCCGATGCGGCAGATTTCTTCGCGCAGTTTGGCTTCCACACTCATGCAGGCACCTTGCCGTCCAGATAGCGCAGCGCCTTTTCAAAGAAATCGACGCTGCCGAAATTGCCCGACTTCAGCGCCAGCGCAATCGGTTCCGCATCCAGCGTGGCAGTCGCCGGCACGCCCGGATCGATCTGAGGTCCGATGCGCAGGGCGCGCACGTTGAGCGCCTGTACCACCGCACCGGAGGTCTCGCCGCCGGCCACCACGAACTGACGCACGCCGCGCTGATGCAGACCGGCCGCGATATCGGCCAGCGCCTGTTCGACCAGATGGCCGGCCTTGGCGACGCCCAGTTCTTTCTGGACTGCCTTGACTTCATCCGGCGTGGCGGTGGCGTAGATCAGCACCGGTTCTTGCTTGATGTGCTGATCGGCAAAGGCCAGCGCCTGATCGACGATCTTTTCGCCGCGCGCGAGCGCCAGCGGATCGATGCGATAAGAAGGATGCTTGGCGTTCCACTCCGCCACCTGGGCGTTGGTCGCCTTTGAGGCGCTACCGGCCAGCACGACCGACAGGCCGTTGACTTTGGGCAGTTGCGCGGCTTCGGCGCTGGCGTGCAGCAGACCGGCGCGACGGAAATTCTCAGGCAGGCCGAGCGCAATGCCGGAACCGCCGGTGATCAGTTTCAGTCCGGCGCAGGCTTCGCCCAGCGTGAACAGATCCTTGTCGGACACCGCATCGGTGATCGCCATCTTCACGCCTTCGCCGCGCAAGGCGGTGAAGCGTTCTTCAATCGCAGCCGCGCCCTTGGCCACGGTGTCGTAACGCACCAGACCCACCTTGGATTCGGTCTGACGCTGCAGCACGCGCACCAGGCTGGCGTCGGTCATCGGCGTCAGCGGATGGTTTTCCATGCCGGATTCGTTGAGCAGCGCATCGGCCACGAACAGGTAGCCGCGATAGATGGTGCGGCCATTTTCCGGGAAGGCCGGGCAGGCAATCGTGAAGTCCGCGCCCAGTTCTTTCAGCAGTGCGTCGGTCACCTGGCCGATATTGCCGGCGTCGGTGGAGTCGAAGGTGGAGCAATACTTGAAGAAGAATTGCGTGCAGCCCTGCTGCTGTAGCCAGCGCAGCGCGGCCAGCGATTGCTCGATGGCTTCGGCGGCGGGAATAGTGCGCGACTTGAGCGCGATGACCAGCGCATCGGCGGCCACGGATGGAATTTCAGCAGGAATGCCGATGGTCTGCACGGTACGCATACCACCGCGCACCAGCATGTTGGCGAGGTCGGTGGCGCCGGTGAAATCATCGGCGATGCAACCAAGCAAAGGTTTGGACTGAGACATGAATAGCTCCGGATCTGTGTGCTGTCGTATCGAAAAAGTGGCGGCCTGAATTACTTGGCGGACTTCGCTGCAGGCAGTTCGATACCCGGGAAAATCTTGATGACGGCCGAGTCGTCTTCACCACCGTGACCGGCGGTCGAAGCCATCATGAACATCTGATGCGCAGCGGCCGACAGCGGCAGCGGGAATTTGCTGCGGCGTGCGGTATCGAGTACCAGGCCCAGATCCTTGACGAAAATATCGACCGCCGACAGCGGGGTATAGTCGCCGTTCAGGATGTGCGGCACGCGGTTTTCAAACATCCAGGAATTGCCGGCGCTGTGGGTGATGACGTCGTACAGCGCATCGGGATTGACGCCTTCGCGCAGACCCAGCGCCATGGCTTCAGCCGAAGCGGCAATGTGCACGCCGGCCAGCAACTGATTGATGATCTTGACCTTGGAGCCGATGCCGTGCGCGTCGCCCAGACGGTAGACCTTGCCGGCCATGCCCTTGAGCACGTCTTCGATCTTGGCGTAGACGTCGGCGGGGCCGGAAGTCATCATGGTCATTTCGCCCGAAGCAGCGCGTGCGGCGCCGCCGGAAACCGGCGCGTCCAGCAACAGCAGATTCTTTTCGGCCAGACGCTGGCCCAGTTCCACCGCGAAATCCGGCGCCACGGTGGCGCTCGAAATCACCACGCTGCCGGGCTTGAGGGTCGATACCGCGCCGTTGTCGCCGAACAGAACAGTCTCGGTTTGTGCCGCATTGACCACCAGCGTGATCAGCACATCGACCGCCTTGCCCATCTCCGCCGGGCTGGAGCACGCCACGCCGCCTTCAGCCGCGAACTTTTCCAGCACTTCCTTGCGCACGTCGCAGGCGTGCACATTGAAACCCGCGCGCAGCAGGGAGCGTGCTACGCCCAGACCCATTGCACCCAAACCGATCACACCGACATTCTTAGACATATTGTCTCCACTGAATTGATGCGCCGGCCCAATGCTTCATTCATTGTGGCCGCAGCTGCATCTGGTTGATATTGCGTGCTGTCCGCGACGGCTTGCTGCATGCCGCACTGAACAGAATTCCTGTTTCCGATCTTGCTTGTACTGTGCTGCTGTTCTCTATCATCTATGGCCCTGCCCGGACCGCATCAGTTCTGCCCCTGGCTCAGCCGTCGCGCCGCGTTGAACATGTGGTTCTGCGCCGCGCTGCGCGCCGCCATTTCATCGCCGGCGCGAATCGCCGCGACGATCGCCTCATGCTCTTCACGCACCTGGCGCGAAAAATCTTCGTAGCGCGCTTCGTTGCCGCGCGTCACCGCCGTCGCCACTTCCAGATACTGGCTCAGAAACTCCAGCGTCTTGATGAAGTAGGGATTGCGCGTGGCGCTGGCCAGCGCGCGATGAAACTCCACATCTGCGGCGACGCCGTCGCCGCCCTGCTTCACATCCTGGCCGATACGCGCCAGCGCTTCCTCGATGGCGCGCATGTCGTCATCGGTACGGCGCTTGGCCGCCTGCGCCGCCACTTCGGCTTCAATGGCACGGCGCAGTTCAACGATTTGCAGCACCGCTTCCGGCGAACTGACTTCGGCGTAGTCGATGCGCAGCGGTTTGATGCCGGCCTGCTCGGTAATGAAAACGCCGCTGCCCTGACGAGGCTCGACCACACCCTCATGTTTAAGCTTGGAAATCGCCTCCCGCACGACGGTGCGACTGACGCCGAATTCCTGCGCCAACACCACTTCGGTAGGTAATTTGCTGCCTCTGGAAAATGCGCCCGCGTCGATCTTCTCGAGCAGTTGCCGCGCGACCGTGTCGCTCAGCGCCTGCGTAGGGATTTTCTGAAACATGGAGTGTCTCGTCGTTATAAAGTTATCCGGTCATCATACAAATTTATTTCGGGAGCCGCAATCCGATTTTTCTTATTGACCGGGAGAAACAAGTCGGTTTAAACGCATTTGAATGCAATTGGACGATATTAGGCGCAATTTCATGCAGGGAGATGGGGGTTTTGCGGGATTGGACAGAAAGCAAATATCGCAAAACGCGGCTTGCGGCCTCGCACACCGGCCAGAAAAGGCTGAGAATACAGCGTTCCAGGCTGTTTGGAGTGCCCCTCCGACAGGATCGGCAAGCTGCCTAATCAGCAAATCGGAGGATCGCCGATGGATAAAGGCAGTAGCCGCGCGGTGATTCACGTCGTCGCCCAGACCGACGCCCAAGCCTAGGCCGAGGCTGAAATATGGCACACTGTGCGGCGCGCTCAGGCGCCCTCTTTTTCGATGTTCAATCCGCAGTTCCACTCAGTTTGATTCAGCCTCCATGCCCTACGATCTCTCAGACAAACTCGTCATCGGAATTTCATCGCGCGCCCTGTTCGATCTTGAGGCCGAAAATCTCATCTTCGATCAGCAAGGCGTGGAGGCCTACTCCAGCTACCAGCGTGAACATGAGAATGATGCACTCACGCCCGGCACCGCGTTTCCGCTGGTGAAGGCGCTGCTGAAGCTGAACGATCTGATTCCCGAACGGCGTCTGGTGGAAGTAGTGGTCATCTCACGCAACACGCCGGATACCGGCCTGCGCGCCTTCAACGCGATCGAGTCGCACAAGCTCGACATCAGCCGTGCCGCCTTCACCGGCGGCGGCTCGATTGCGCCTTATCTGCAAGCCTTCAAGATCGATCTGTTTCTGTCGCGCGATACCGGCGACGTGCAGGACGCCATCGACGGCGGCGTGGCAGCGGCGCAGTTGTACACCGCCCCCACCGAATACATTGCGCCGGAAAATCAGATCCGCATCGCCTTCGACGGCGACGCCGTGCTGTTCTCGGCCGAGTCGGAACGCATCTTCGCCGAGAAGGGGCTGGAAGCCTTCACCCGCCACGAGCAGCGGCACCGCAAGAAAGCCATGAAGGAAGGCCCGTTCGCCAAGCTGCTGCTGGCGCTGTCGGCGATTCAGAAACAGTTCACGCCGGCCACCTGCCCGGTGCGCATCGCCATCGTCACCGCACGCAACAGTCCGGCGCATCAGCGTGTGATTCACACCTTGCGCACCTGGGATGTGAATGTCGACGAAGCGTTTTTCCTCGGCGGCCTGAAGAAGGCGGAAGTGCTGCAAGCCTTCGGCGCCCACATGTTCTTCGACGATCAGGAAGGCCATGTGCAGAGCGCCTCGGTGCTGGTGCCTTCGGGGCGCGTGCCTTACAAGGGCGGGAATCTGGAAGGAAAAATCAACGCCCGGACCGGCAAGAGCACGGTCAAAGCCGCCGTAAAAAACGCAGTCAAAACCAAGTCCCCCAGCGCGCGCAGCAAGGCCGGCGTGCAATAAACCCGCCGGCCGGGCGCATCAGTTGCGACGGCGCTGCCTGACCAGCCAGGCCGTCGCCAGCAACAACACCGTGGCAGCCGCCAGCGCAATCACAAAGCCCTGATCGAAGGCGTCGCGCGCCGCCATCGTCAGCTGCACGCCCAGCCCTGACGGCAATTCTGCAGCAACCAGCAAGGCCGCATCCAGACTATCGCCTGCGCTAGCCGGCACGCCTTGCAGCGGCAACTCCAGCCGCGCCGCGTAGACCACGGAAACGATGCAGCTCATCAGCGTGACGCCGATGGCGCTGCCCAACTCATACGACACTTCTTCCACCGATGCCGCCATGCCGGCGCGTTCGGCCGGCGCGCTTTGCAGGATCAGGGACGAGGCCACCGTCACCGTCGCCCCCAGGCCGGCGCCCAGCAGCGCCAGACTGAGCAGTTGCAGACTGGCCGCGGCCTGGTAGGCCAACAAATACGCGCCCATGCCGATGCCGGAGACGAACAGCGACAACGACAGCAATTTCAGCGCCGGCATGCGCGCCAGCAACCTGCCGCACAGCGGGCCGGCGACAAAGGCCGCCAGCGGCAGCGGCAACATGAACAGACCGGCTTCCAAGGGCGACATATCCAGCACCAGTTGCAGGCGCTGACTGAACAGCAGTTCCATGCCGAACATGGCGGCGGCGGCAACGATGGCCGAGATCACTGCGCCGCTGAACATGCGATTGCGAAACAGCGCCAGATCGATCAGCGGATACGCGCTGCGCAACTGCCGCCGCACGAACAGCGACAGGCCGGCCACACCGCCGGCCAGCGCCAGCGCAAAGGCTTGCCAGTCCGGATGGATGCGCGCCAGTTCCTTGAAGGCGTAAGCAGTGCAGATCAGCCCCAGCATGGCCTGCAAGGATGCTATCCAGTCCCATGGGCGGTCTGCGCCCGGCGTCGAGGCCGGCAGCAGCAGCCACCCGCACAGCAGCGCCGCCAGCACGATGGGCACGTTGATCAGGAATACCGAACCCCACCAGAAATGCTCCAGCAACAGACCGCCGATCACCGGCCCCAACGCAGCACCGCCGGATGCGACGGCCGCCCACACGCCGATGGCCATGGCGCGTTCGCGGTCGTCGGCAAAAGTCAGACGAATGATGGACAAGGTGGCCGGCATCATGGTGGCGGCGCCGACCGCCAGCAAGGCGCGAAAGGCAATCAGCATCGCCGGCGAAGCGGAACAGGCGGCGCCGAGCGAGGCCAGACCGAAAATGCTCAAGCCGCACAGGAACAGGCGTTTGTGACCGACGCGATCGCCCAGCGTGCCCATGCCGGGCAGCAGGCCGGAGACGATCAGCGCATAGATGTTGAGGATCCATAGCTTGGCCGAGGCCGATGCGGAGAGTTCCACCGTCAGTCGCGGCAAGGCGGTGTAGAGCACGGTCATGTCGATCACGATCAGCAGCAGCGCCACCGACACAATCGCCAGCACCAGCCAGCGCTGACGCGAGGGCAACTCGCGCGTGAGCGAAACGGCAGCTTGTCTGGTGACTTGATTCAGCATGAGGGCTCCTCCCGCATCATCACCACCGAGACCGTGTGGAAACCGTGGCGCCCGAAGAAGGCATGCGCCTCGGCATTGGCCATGCCGCTCTCCAGAAACAGGCGATGAATGGCGCGCGCTTTCAGTTCCGCAAACAGCCATTCGAGCAGCCGGCTGCCGACCCCGGCGCCGCGCGCCTCGGGATGCACCAGCAAGTCTTCCAGCGTGGCAAACGCCCGGGCTGCCGCAGGACGTTCGATGCTGACGAGGGCCATCGCCAGTACGCGTTGATCCAGGGTGGCGACGGCGATCATCGGCGCCGGATTTTCAGGCGGTTCGCTTGCGGGCGCCAGTGCCGCCGACAGTTCTGCGCGCAGTATCTGCGGCAGATCCGGCGCCCATGACGCCGGCGACAAGGCCCGCCCGCTTTGCAGTTCGGAATGGGAAATATAGCGATGATCGCCATTGGCCAGAAACAGATCGATCAGCGCTTGCAAACGCGAGGTGTCGCGCTGCCAGCCAAAGGCCAGCGAAGAAAAATTGAGGGTATGCATAAAAGAAGCGAGCGTCGCAGGGGCGCTCGGCCGGGCAAAAAGTGGGATAAAGAAACCGATGCAAAAAAAGATGCAACAGCATAGTCAGCAGTATCCACCTGTTTTTTAGTTGATAAAAGTTGGAATCCATCTTAATAATAGATAGATGGAATGGACTCTCGATCAGTTAAGGCAATTCGTGGCGGCCGTCGATGCCGGCTCGATCTCGGCTGCGGCGCGCCGTCAGGGCAAGGCGCAGTCGGCGGTCAGCTCGGCCATCGCGCTGCTGGAGGTGGATCTCGGCGTGGCGTTGTTCGATCGCTCGGGTCGCAACATCAAACTGACGCCGGTGGGCGAGGTGATGCTGCTGGAAGCGCGCGAATTTCTGCGTCAGGCGCAGGGCCTGAACCAGCGCGCGCAATCCTTCGCCGGCGGCGAAGCGGCGCGGCTGACGCTGGCCGTGGATGAAGCCCTGCCCTATCCCGCCGTGGCGCGCTTGCTGCGGGAACTGGCGCTGCGTTTTCCGGCGCTGGAATTGTCGCTGCTGAACGGTTCGGCCGCCGAAGTGGCCGACTTTGTATTGCGCCGGCGCGCCGATCTGGCGTTTCAGTTCGATCGCGGCGAAGTCGCGTCTTCGCTCTCGCAAAAACATGTGGGCAGCGTGCAGCAGGGCTTGTTTGCGGCGCGCGGCCATGCGCTGAGCCTGCTGGCTTCGGTCAGCCGCACCGAGCTGGCGCAGCACCGGCAACTGGTCACGCAGATCGACGACTTCGCCGATCTGCTGCTGAGCCCGGCGGTATGGCGTTCAAACAGTGTGTATGTGATTGCCGCCATGGTGGTCGACATGCTGGGCTGGGCCATTCTGCCGATCAATATCGCGGAGTATGAAAATTTGCAGGAGCTGCCCTGCTCGGATCTGGTACTACCGCGGCTGTCGGTGCGCATGCTGGCGCTGCACGGACAAACGCCGCCGGCCGCCGCGCAATGGATGGAACAGCGCATGCGCGCGCTGCTGCAGGAAGCCTGAAGAAGGCACTAAAAAAGGCGCTGCTCAGAACAGCGAGCTGTCCTCGTTTTCCAGTTCCAGCGTCAGCAGCCGCGCCATCTTCATGAGCGCCGGCGCCAGCTCGTCGCGGATCATCACGCGATCGGGAATCGGCCCCACCGCGCTGCAGTTGAGCCCCATCTGCAGCGGCGGATTGCCGACCGCCAGCGGCACGCTCACCGCGAAGGTATCGCGCTGATATTCACCGGCCGCCAGACAGTAGCCGTGCGTATCCAGATCGCCGAAAGCGCGCTCCATCTTGGCCACCACCTGCGGCCCGTGCGCACCGCTTTTCTTCCAGATGCCGAACAATAATCGTTGTCGCAACTCGGGTGGCTGTGCCCACACATAGGCGCGGCCGATGGAGCTGAGCGCCATCGGCACCGCGCGCCCCACGCCCAGCCGCAGCGTCGCGATCTTGCTGCTGTTGCAGTACTGGACGTAGATCATGTCGAGCTGATCGGCCATCGCCAGGCCGACCGACATGTCGTACTTGTCGGCAAAGGCCTGCATCACCGGCCGTGCGATCTCCGGCAAGGGGCTATTGACCAGATATTTCTGCCCCAGCCGCAAGCCGCGCACGCCGATCTGCACGCGCACGCCATCGGGTGCGCGGTTCAGATAACCCAGCGACACCAGCGTCGCCGCCAGGCGTGAAACCGAGGCCTTGGAATAGCCGGTGCGGCGCACCAGTTCGGAATGCGCAAGCGGTTTGGAACTGCCGTAAAACACCTTGAGCAATTTGAGCGCGCGCTCCAGCGTGTGCGTCGCGGTGACAGAGTCATCGCCGGCATCGTCGCCGGCCACATCCGGCACCGATGCGGTGCCGGTCGATATGCCGGCCGCCATGCGCTGCACCGCGCGATCGTCGCCACGTGAGGGCGGCACGTCGGCGACGCGCTTGCGCGCGCCGGCGGCCCCGATGGCTCCGATCGCCGCATTCTTGTCAGCCTTGAGCACGTCTGGCCTCCATCTCCTGCAACTGCTGAGTCAGCGCCAGCATCTGCGGGCCGGCGGTCTGCTCGATGCGCGCCTTGCTCAGGGTTTTCGCCAGCCCGGCGCAGAGCAGCACCATGGGCATGCGGTCCTGCAGTTTGAGCGGCGCGGCCACCACCGTGATGTCGGGGCCCCAGTCGCCGGTCGACACGCAAAAGGATTTGTCGGCGATCTGCGCCTCCGCCTCGGTGATCTTCTGCCGCACCGCCATCCACTCATCGCGCTTGTGATACGGCCGCATGTGGTCCAGCAGATAGCTGCGTTCGTTCTGATGCAGGCAAGACAGCAAGGCCCAGCCCACCGGCGAGGCCGCCATCGGCATGTGCTCGCCGACGCCCAGTCCGACCGTGGCCGGATTGGAGGCGCTGTGGCAGTTCTCGAACAGGATCATGTCCAGTCCGTCGCGCCCGGCCAGCGCCACGAACACGCCGTTGTCGTCGGCCATTTTCTGCATCAGCGGCCGCGCCTGCTGCATGACGTCGGTATCGACATTGGCGGCATAGCCCAGGCTCAGCACCGACACCGCCAGCCGATATTTGCGGCGGCGTTCGCAATAGGTCAGGTAGCCGAGCTGCGTCAGCGTCTGCGACAGGCGCGAGACGGTGGCCTTGGGCAGGCTGGTGCGGGTGGCGATGTCCTGATTGGCGAGCCAGTCGGCCTCGCCGAGAAATGCATCCAGCACCGCGAAACCGCGCTCGACCGGCTTGATCGGCTGGGTGCGCGACTCATGACGTTCGGGACTCGGAAAATCCGGCGGATTCGGCGCGCGCAGCACGATGCGCACATCTCTGGCGCGGCGCGCAGGCTTACGCGGCGCGGTGTTCATGCGTGAACGAAATGAGCGCATGCAGCATGCGCGGGGCGGGATGAAAATGCACTCGGTCTCCTGGTCGGTGCGCCTGTCTGCAAATCATGACTGAGCATGTTCGCGGATTCGTTTTGAGAGCGCACATCAGTGTTGTCTGGTGTTGTGTGGACTTGCCGGCTCAGTTTTTTCTGAGCCTGTAGCAGCAAGATGCGGCAGCCACAAACGACGGTCAATCGCTGTGTATTTTATGTTCCGTACAATGGAATTTACAAATATGTTTTGAAAAGCGAACGGCCATGTTGCAGCGCACGAGGGATTTTTCGCCAAAATTAAATCCGCGTGCTGCCTCGCAAAGCCCCGATCAACAAGGCTTTACAGAGGTAGGACAAGCAAGCCGCGCCTGTCTGCCTTGCACTGCAAGATGCCTGCGCGCAACGAAAGCCTCGACTTCGGAAAAATGGAAGGCATTGATTGATTCCGTTGTACGGAACATCTAAAAATGCTCGCTTGACACTCCTCCTGCGCTTTCAGACTATACGGACATCGCTGCAACGGGAGCCCGGACAATCCATCGTCACCAGCCCCGGCCACAAGACAGCGAGCAGACAAGATTCGCCACGAATCGACACAGAATCACAACGACAGAGACAGGCCTGCAGCTCCATTCGGAGCGCCGGCGCATTGGCAACTTAATTAGCGACTTAAATACGCAGCAAGCAATCGGCAAGGACTCAGGCCGCCATCGGAATATCCCGGGCGGCCCGGCGCAGTCCGTCCATGCCGAGCGCGCCAGCACAGGAAAGCGCCATGAGCACACAAAAAATGATGGATGGAAAAGTCGCAATCGTCACCGGCGCCGGTGGTGGCATCGGCCGCGAGATCGCGCTGATGCTGGCGCAGAACGGCGCCAGCGTGGTGGTCAACGACATCGGCGTTTCGCTCTCGGGCGAAGGCGCCAACGCCGGACCGGCGCAGCAAGTGGTGGAAGAAATCAAGGCTGCCGGCGGCCAGGCGGTCGCCAGCACCGACAGCGTGGCCGATGCCGCCGGCGCCGCAAAGATCGTCGATTGCGCGGTGCAGACCTTCGGTCGCATCGACAGCATCGTCAACAACGCCGGCATCCTGCGCGATGCGCTGTTCCACAAGATGAGCGGCGACGAATGGGATGCCGTACTCAAAGTGCATCTCTACGGCGCCTACTACGTGAGCCGCGCCGCCGCGCTGCACTTCAAGGAACAGGAATCCGGCAGCCTGGTGCACATGACCTCGACCTCGGGCCTGATCGGCAATCTGGGGCAAGCCAATTATTCGGCCGCCAAACTGGGGCTGACCGCGCTATCGAAATCGATTGCGCTGGACATGCAGAGATTCAATGTGCGCTCCAACTGCATCGCCCCGTTTGCCTGGAGCCGCATGATCAGTTCGATCCCGGTGAAGACGCAGGAACAACAGGAACGCGTCGACAAGATCAAGCAGATGACGCCGGACAAGATCGCGCCGCTGGCGGTGTATCTGGCCAGCGATGCGGCGGCAGATGTGAACGCGCAAGTCTTCACGGTGCGCAACAACGAGATCTTCCTGATGAGCCAGCCGCGTCCGCTGCGCTCGGTGCACCGCTCTGAAGGCTGGTCGCCGGAGAGCATCGCCGCGCACGCCATGCCGGCCCTGAAATCCAGCTTCATCGCGCTCGACCGCTCCGCCGACGTGTTCCAGTGGGACCCGATCTGAATCTGAACTTGCCCTCCCTTCGAACACCTTGCGACTGCCATGGCCATTGACTATCACACGCTGAAGAACTGGAATTTCCCGGTGCTGGAACACAGCTACGACGCCGACGACAGCATGTTGTATGCGCTGGGCGTGGGCGTCGGCGCCGACCCGACTTCTGCCGGCCAGTTGCAGTTCGTCTACGAACAGAATCTGAAGGCCCTGCCTTGCATGGCGGTGATTCTGGCGCATCCAGGATTGTGGATGGGGGTACCGGAGGCCGGCGTCAATCTGTTGAAGGTGGTGCACGGCGAACAGAAGCTGAGCTTGCATCGCCCGCTGCCGGCTGTTGGTTGCGTCACCGGCCATTCGCGCGTGATCGCAGTGGTCGACAAGGGACGCGACAAGGGCGCGCTGCTGGTGGTGCAACGCGAGATCCGCGACAAGCTCAGCGGCGAATTGCTGGCGACCGCCGAGCAGACCAGCTTCTGCCGCGGCGACGGCGGCTTCAGCGAACTGGGGCAACCCAGCGACGAAGCCCCCGCAAGCGACAACCGTCCGCTGCCGGAGCGCGCGCCCGATCTGATCTGCGATCTGCCGACGCGGCCGGAGGCGGCACTGATCTATCGGCTGTCGGCTGATCGCAATCCCTTGCACGCCGACCCTGAGACGGCGCAGAAAGCCGGTTTCCCGAAGCCGATTCTGCATGGGCTGGCGACTTATGGTGTGGCCTGCCACGCGCTGCTGCAGGCCTGCTGCGATTACCGGCCGGAACGTCTGCGCTCGCTGGCCACGCGCTTCTCGGCGCCGGTCTATCCGGGTGAAACCATCCGTACCGAAATCTGGCGCGAGGGCAAGCGCCTGCGCTTTCAGTCGCGCGCGCTGGAACGCGACAAGATCGTATTGAGCAACGGCAGCGCAGAGATCGACGACTGACGCCGGATATCGACAGACAGAACTAAGAGATACAGAGACCGAACCCCGAAACGCATTCCGGAGACATCATGACTGGCAAGACGACTGGCAAAACATCAAGCATCCGTTCCGACATCGCCTACAGCACCCCCGACCGCATCGTGGTGCGCGGCAAGGATCTGCCCAATGAAATTCTGGGCCACATGAATCTGGGCGACTTTGCCTACTTTCAACTCACAGGCAAGACTGCCACGCCCGAGCAATCGCGCGTCTTCAATGCGCTGCTGATCACGCTGGTGGAGCACGGCATCACGCCCAGCGCGATTGCCGCGCGCATGACCTATGCCGGCGCGCCCGAGTCGCTGCAGGCGGCGGTGGCAGCCGGCCTGTGCGGTCTCGGCACGGTCTTCGTCGGCACCACGGAAGGTTCGGCGCGCATGCTGTACGAAGCCTTCGACAGCGCCGGCGACAACCCCGATCTGCAGCAACTGGCCGAAAAAACCGTGGCCGCCTATCGCGGTCGCAAACAGATCATTCCCGGCCTCGGCCATCCGCTGCACAAACCCATCGATCCGCGCACGCCGCGGCTGTTTCAGATCGCAGAAGACAACGGCATGAGCGGCAAGTACATCGCTCTGATGAAGCTGATCGGCGCCGAAGCCGAACGTGCCTCCGGCAAGGTGCTGCCGATCAACGCCACCGGCGCGCTGGGCGCGATCTGCTGCGAATTCGGCTTTCCGTGGAAGATCGTGCGCGGCTTCGGCGTGATGGCGCGCGCCATCGGTCTGGTCGGCCACATCCTGGAAGAATCGGAGACGCCGATGGCGCACGAAATCTGGCACGACATCGAAGCCCGCGCCAGCGCACATCTGCGCGGCTGAGCCAGAAGTGGACACCGACATGAGTTCCGGGATGAACACTCCCGCCGGCAATGAGGCCGTGCTGTGCAGCTTCGTCGACGGCGTCGCCACCATCACGCTCAACCGGCCCGACAAGCTGAACAGCCTGAACGATGCGATGCATGCCGACATCGCCGCGTTTCTGGATCGCGTCGAAGCCGATCCGGCTCTGCGCGTGCTGGTGCTGACCGCCAACGGCCGCGCCTTTTGCGCCGGTCAGGATCAGAGCGATCGCAAGCCGCTGCCGGCCGGACAAAAACGCGACATGGGTCAAGCGCTGGAGCGCTATTACAAGCCGCTGGTGTTGCGCCTGCGCGCCTTGCCTGCGCCGGTGATGTGCGCCATGAACGGTCTGGCAGTGGGCGTCGGCGCCTCGCTGGTGCTGGCCTGCGACATCGTGATCGCCAAACGCTCGGCGTATTTCGTGCAGGGTTTTACCAGACTCGGTCTGATGCCGGACGGCGGCGGCACGCAATTTTTGCCGCAACTGCTGGGCCCGGCGCGCGCCATCGGCCTGGCCATGCTGAATGAAAAACTCAGCGCAGCGCAAGCCGCCGAATGGGGCCTGATCTGGCGCTGCGTGGAGGATGAAGAATTCGATAGCGCCAGCGCCGCACTGGTGCAGCAACTGGCGCAGTCGGCCACGCGCGCGCTGGCGCTGACCAAGCGCGCGATGTATGCCGCGCCCGGCAACAGCCTGTTGCAGCAACTGGACCTGGAAGTGCAATCGCAACGCGAACTCGGCCTCAGCGACGACTATCTGGAAGGCGCCAGCGCCTTCCGTGAAAAACGTGCGCCGGCGTTTCGCGGCAGTTGAATCAGTAGCAAGGCAGCAAGGATGCAGCGGCATTTCGCCAATGCATCAACCATAAAGGCAGCCGCACAAGGCGCCGCTCATAAAAGTAAAAGGAGATAGCAATGTCACAGTTCAAGAGGGTAATCAGCGCCGGCGTCATGGCCTGCGCACTGGTCGCAGCATCCGCCTCGCAAGCCGCCGACGTCACCATCGGCGCGCTGTTTCCGATGAGCGGCCTGAACGCGTCCTACGGCGACATCTTCGGCTCCGGCGCCAATCTGGCGGCCGAACACGTCAATGCCGACAATCTGCTGGGCGGCAAGCTGTCGATCCAGTACGAAGACAGCCAGGCGCTGCCGCAGCAAGGCGTGATCGGCATGAACAAGCTGGTCAATGTGCAGAAGGTGCCGTATGTGCTGTCGGCGTTCACCGGCGTCTCCAAGGCCATCTCGACCATCTCTTCGCGCACCAGGACGGTGGCGGTGAACGGCGGCGGCGTCGGCCCCGATCTGGCGGAACTGGGCCCGTATTTCTGGAACATCATCCCGCTGGCCAACTACGAAGTGCGGGCCATGATTCCCTACCTGGTCAATGAGCGCAAGATGAAGCGCGTGGTGCTGATCTACGTTGACGATCCGCTCGGCCAGTCAATCAAGAAGGAAATGGAAACCGCCTTGCCGGCCGCCGGCGGACAGCTGCTGGAAGCATTGTCGGTGCCGGCCAGCGCGCAGCAGTTCGGCGGTATCGCAGCGCGGGTGCGCTCGGCCAATCCGGACGCGATCTACGTCGCCTCCTACGGTTCGCAGCAGTCGCAGATCGTCAAGCAGTTCCGCGACAACGGTCTGAAGCAACTGTTCGCCAGCTACACCGCCTTCTCGATTCCTGAAATCAATGCGCTGCCTGAAGCGGCCGGCTCGGTCTATACCTCGCAGAACATCGACTGGGCCTCGCAGGATCCGGTGACCAAGCGCTTCGTCGACGATTACAAGAAGAAGTACAACAAGATGCCGACCGCCTACATCGCCAACTACTACAACGCGGTGCGTCTGTTTGCGCTGCTGTCGCAGCAGCTGATCAAGAAGGGCCAGCCGCTTACCGGTGAGAACCTGCTCAAGCAGCGCGTCGAGACCAAGACCTTCGATCTGGTCGGCGGCAAGGTGACGGTGGCCGAGAACGGCACCGTGACGATGCCGATGCAGATCAATGAAATCGACGGCAAGGGCGGCAAGGTCGTCAGCACCGCCGCTCCGAAATAATCACGACGCTGCCAGAGGACACACCATGCTGCTGTTACAGCTGTTGATCAACGGTGTTCAGGTGGGCGCGCTGTATGCGCTGATTGCGGTCGGGTTTTCGCTGATCTTCGGCTCCACCCGCATCTTCCACTTCGCCCACGGTTCGACCTTCACCATCGCCGCCTACGCCTTTTATTACGTGCTGTCGGTAGCCCAGATGCACTGGCTGCTGGCAGTGCTGGCGGCGACCGCGGCAGCGGTGCTGTTCGGCCTGGCGCTGAACCGTTTCGTGTACGTGCCGATCCAGAAGCACGAAGGCTCCTTCTTCACGGTCTTCGTGGCCTCGTTCGGGGTCGGCATCATCGTGCAGAACCTGTGCGGCATTCTGTTCGGCCGCAGTTTCGTATCGGTCAATACCACGCTGAGCCGCAGCATGGAAGTGATCCCCGGCCTGTTCGTGTCGCCGCTGTCGGGCATCGCCATCGTCATCGCGTTGCTGTTCTTCTTCGGCCTGCAGACCTTCCTGATGCGCACCCACACCGGCATGGCGCTGCGCGCCCTGTCGGAGAATCCGGAACTGGTGCGCGCCTACGGCATGAGCCCGCGTCGCCTGTCGAACACGGTGTTTGCCCTGGGCTCCTTGCTGGTGGTGCCGGCGGCCTTGCTGTCGGCCGCCAGCTCCGGTCTCAATCCGGCCATCGGCCATCACGTGATGCTGATCAGTCTGGCGGCCACCATCGTCGGCGGCGTCGGCAGCCTGCGCGGCGCCGCCGTCGCCGGTCTGGTGCTGGGACTGGCCGAGAATCTGGCGCTGCTGTATTTCGAACCGCAATGGAGCGAGGCGATCACCTTCATCGTGCTGTTCCTGTTCATCCTGTTCCGTCCGTCGGGCCTGTTCGGCCGCGCCACGGCGCACTGACCCCCGACCCTGACACCGGCTCCAGAGGATCTCATGCTTGCCTACATACTCAATCTCGCGACGCTGATCTGCATCAATGCGGTGCTGGCGATCACGCTCAATTTCATCATGGGTTACGCCGGCATCTTCTCGATCGCCCATGCGATTTTCTTCGGCGTCGGCGCGTACACGGCGGCCTACTTTGCGCTGCATGTGAACGCCTCGATCTTCCTGGTGATTCCGGTCGCCATGGTGGTGGCCGGGCTGCTGTCGCTGGTGCTGGCCTTGCCGGCGCTGCGGGTGCGCGGCGAATATTTCGTCGCCGCCTCGCTCGGCCTGCAGGTGCTGGGCGTGACCGTGTTCTCCGAATGGAAGAGCGTGACCGGCGGCCTGGGCGGCATGATCGGCATCCCGCCGGCCGACCTGTTCGGCCATGCGGTGACGGACCCGGTGCAGTTTCTGCTGCTGGCGCTGTGCTGTCTCTTCCCGGTGCTGGGCCTGACCACCTGGCTGTTGCGCTCCAGCTTCGGCCGCAATCTGAAGGCCATCCGCGACAGCGAATCGGCGGCGCATGCCTTCGGCAAGAACGTGGCCTTCATCAAGACCATGTCGGTGGTGATCTCGGCCGCGCTGGCGGCGGTGGCGGGCTCGCTGTATGCCTTCTACATGGGCTTCATCAACGTCGAGAGTTTTATGCTGGACACCTCGGTGCTGCTGATGGCGATGGTGATCATCGGCGGCACCGGCACCCTGCTCGGCCCGCTGGTCGGCACCATTCTGCTGATGCTGCTGCCGGGCGTGTTCAGCTACATGTCTTTTCTGCCGCAGACTGAAATCGGCTCCATCCAGCAGATCGCCTATGGCCTGGCGATGGTGCTGCTGATGATTTACCGTCCGGGCGGCATCGTCGGCTCCAGCAAAGGAAAAGCAGCATGAACGCATTGCATGTCCCTGATCAGGCGGTGATCGAAGCCGCCGCTATCCCGACCAACGCCGGCATCGAACTGTCCGGCAAGGCTGATCCGAAAGCCGGCGGCGAGGTGCTGCTGAGCATCCGCAATCTGAACAAGAGCTTCGGCGGACTCAAGGTCACCAACGATGTCTCGCTGGATCTGCGCGCCGGCATCGTCACCACGCTGGTCGGCCCCAACGGCGCCGGCAAGACCACCCTGTTCAATCAGATCACCGGCCATCTGGTGCCCGAATCGGGCGAAATCCTGTGGCAGGGCCAGTCGCTGATCGGCAAGAAACATTTCCAGATCAGCCGTCTCGGCGTGGCGCGCACCTTTCAGGATCTGCGCCTGTTCAGCCACATGACGGTGGAAGAAAACGTGCTGACGGTGATGGAGCCGGTGTCATGGATCTGGCAGCCGGGCGGTCGCGCCGGCCGCACCGAACGGCGCGACCGGGTCGAACAGATACTCAAGCGCACCGGCCTGGCCGGCAAGGCGCAGACGCGCGCCATCGATCTGGCCTATGCCGAACGCAAGTTCCTCAGCATGGCCCGCATCATGGCCGCCGACGCCAGGATCTGGCTGCTGGATGAACCGGCCTCGGGGCTGGACCGCAGCTCCTACGAACTGTTTCTCGACCTGTTGCGCACCGAAGTGAAAAAAGGCGTGACGGTGTGCATCATCGAACACAACCTCGACATCGTGGTCGGCATTTCAGATCGCATCGCCTTTCTCGACCAGGGCAAGTTGCTGGCCGACGGCCTGCCCGACACGGTGCTGAAAGACCCGCATCTGGCGGCCATCTATTTCGGAGATCAGGCAGCATGAGCGCTCAAGCAAATCTGCAGCAAACGAACCAGCCGCTGGTGCTGGAAACGCGTGGCCTGGTGGTCGGTTACGGCGGCCGCCCGGTGCTGCGCGACTTCAATTTCAATCTGCGTCCGGCCGAGGTGCTGTGCCTGATCGGTCACAACGGCGCCGGTAAATCAACCCTGCTCAAGACCCTGTTCGGACTGGTGCCGCGCCAGGGCGGCGAGATTCTTCTCGACGGCAGCCAGCTCGGCACGGTGGAGCCGCGCGGCCTGACCGCCGCCGGCGTGTCGCTGGTGCCGGAAGGCCGCGGCATCTTTCCCGGCCTGACCGTGGCCGAGACCATGAAGATGGGGCTGTGGTCGGCCGGCGTGCCGGTGCAGGAACGCAGCGCGCGGCTCGACTGGGTGATGTCGGTGCTGCCCGCGCTCAAGCAATTCTACGAACGGCGTGCCGGCAATCTGTCGGGCGGCCAGCAGCAGATGGTGTCGATCGGCCGCGCCCTGCTGAGCCAGCCGCGCTGCCTGCTGATGGATGAACCCTCGATCGGCCTCGCGCCCAAACTGTTTCAGGATTTGCTGCAGCCGATACGGCAACTGCAGCGCGACACCGGCATGTCGATTTTGCTGGTGGAGCAAAACGTCAAGGAAGCCCTGAAGATTTCCGACCGTGTGGTGGTGATGAAGTCCGGCGCCATCATTCGCGAGGCGCTTCCCGAAGAATTGAACGATAACGCCAAGCTGATGGAACTGTACTGATATGGCCACCACTCACTCACCCGCCGCTTCCGCTCATACGCTTGCTGCCGCCACCGTTGCGTCGGCCGAATTGCTGACCACCATGCCGGCGCTGCTGGCGCGCAACGTCGCCGCGCACGGCGATGCGCTGGCTTTCATCGACGGCGAGCGCGAGATCACGTATCGCGAGTTCGATCAGATGGTTCAGCGCAGCGCCGTCTGGCTCGATCTGCAAGGCATACGCCCGGGCGACAAGGTGGCGGTGTGGCTGGTCAATCGCATGGAATGGCTGGCGCTGTACTTCGGCCTGGCGCGCATCGGCGCGGCGCTGATGACGGTCAACACGCGCTATCGCTCGCACGAGCTGGCCTATATTCTGGAGCGCTCGCAAGCCTGCATGCTGATCCTGCAGCTCAACTTCCGCAAGATCGATTTCCCGGCGGTGCTGCGCGACGTGCCGGCCGAATCGGCCAGGACCCTGCGCAAGGTGGCGGTGGTGGATGCCGATCACAACATCCCGCCTTCCGTGCTGGGCAAACCGACGGTGCCGTTCAATCTGAGCACGCTGCCGGACGGCGAGGTGCCGAATGTGGCGCAGCCCGATGCCGACAGCATTCTGTTCACCACCTCCGGCACCACCAGCGGCCCCAAGCTGGTGCTGCATCCGCAACGTACGGTCACGATACACAGCCAGCGCGTGGCGCCGGCCTATGGTTTCGAGGAAGAAGGCACGCGTCTGCTGGCGACGCTGCCGTTCTGCGGCGTGTTCGGTTTCAATGCCGCGATGGCCGCTTTTGCCGCCGCCAAACCGGTGATCGTGATGGATACCTTCGACGGCCCGACCGCCGCCGAGCTGATCAACCGGCATCGCGCCACGCACGTGTTCGGCAGCGACGAACTGTTTCACCGCATCATCGAAAACGCCAGGGGCGACCGGCCGTTCCCGTCGGCGCGCGTGTTCGGTTTCGCCTGCTTCCATCCGGGTATCGTCGAGTACACGCAGGCGGCATGGGCGCGCGAAATTCCGATGATAGGTCTGTACGGCTCCAGCGAAGTGCAGGCGCTGTTCTCGCTGCAACAGCGCCAGCTGCCGCTGGAAGAACGCATCAAGGGCGGCGGCATGCCGGCCAGTTTCGGCCGTGGCGCCGAAGTGCGTATCCGCGATGTCGACAGCGGCGAGCTCCTCGGCCCCGGGCTGAGCGGCGCCATCGAAATCCGCGCCGACACCAATTTCACCGGCTATCTGAACAATCCTGAGGCCACCGCCAAGGCCATCGACGCCGACGGTTTTTTCCGCACCGGCGACGTCGGCTATGTGCGCGACGACGGCAGCTTCGTGTATCAGACACGGCAAGGCGACGCCATGCGCCTGGGTGGTTATCTGGTCAGCCCGGTGGAGATCGAGGACGTGATCAAGACCGTGCCCGGTGTGGTTGACGTGCAGGTGGTGGCGGTCGAGATCGGCGGCCAGACCCGGCCGGTTGCATTTGCCATCGGCGAGAGCGGCGTGCAGCTCAGGGAAAGCGAAATGAAACTGACGGCCTCGGCGGTGCTGGCGCCGTTCAAGGTGCCGCTGCATATCTGGCAGGTGGATGAATTTCCCAGCACCCAGAGTTCCAACGGCACCAAGATCCAGCGCGTAAAGCTGCGCGACATGGCAATGCAGCGTCTGACGCAGGCGGCCTGAATCAACTAGCAACGGCGGCCGGAACCACCGGCTGTAACGGAGAACAGCATGAGTTCGTATTACCTGGAAGACTTCCAGCCGGGACAGATTTTTGTCAGCAGCGGGCGCACCATTACCGAAGCGGATCTGACCTTCTTTTCCATGATTTCGGGCGACTGGAATCCTATCCATGCCGACGTCGAATTCGCACGCCAGACGCGTTACCAGCAACGCATTGTGCACGGCACGCTGGGCATTGCGATCTGCACCGGCATGCTGCATCAGCTGGGCATCTTCGAGAAATCGGTGATCGCCATGCTGGGTCTGCGCAACTGGAATTTTCTCAAGCCCATCATGATCGGCGACACGGTGCATCTGGAGCTGGAAATTACCGCCATCGAGCCCGGCAAGAGCGGCCGCAGCGGCAAGCTGGGACGCCGCTTCCGCCTGATCAATCAGCACGGCGAAGTAGCGCAGGACGGCGAGAGCGACGTGCTGGTGCTGACGCATGAAGGCGCGCGCCAGCAGGCTGAAGCCAGCGCCGGCAGCTCCGCCAAACCATCCTGAGCGAGACCGTCATGACTGAACTGGTAAAGCGTGAAGATAGCAATGGTCTGGCGACGCTGACGCTGAACCGGCCCGACAAGATGAATGCGCTGACGGTGCAGATGTTCATGGAACTGCATGAACATGTGGCGCAGCTGGAGCAGCAGACCGAACAGATCGGCGCGGTGCTGCTGCGCGGCGCCGGCCGCTGTTTTTCGGCAGGCAACGACCTGCACGACATCGCCGCCGGCAAGCCGCTGCCGATGCCGCATCTGCAGGCGCGCACCATCGACCGACTGGCGCGCTTGCCGCAACCGGTGATCACCGCGGTGCACAGCCATTGCTACACCGGCGCGCTGGAACTGGCATTGGCCGGCGACCTGATCGTGGCCTCGGAATCGGCGCGCTTTGCCGACACCCATGCCAAGTGGGCGCTGACGCCGCTGTGGGGCATGAGCCAGCGCTTGCCGCGCCGGGTCGGCGCTGCACGGGCGCGCGAAATGATGCTGCTGGGCCGCAGCTATTCAGGCAAACAGGCCGAGAACATGGGGCTGGCGAATTTCTGCGTGGCCGACGATGTCTTCGATGCCGAACTTGAAAAGCTGGCGCGCGAGCTGCTGGCCGGGTCCTGGTTTTCGCATCGTGCCAACAAGCGCCTGCTGCTGGAAACCGACGGCCTGTCGCTGGACGCCGGGCTGGCGCACGAAGTGTTCCGCAATGCAGGCAAGGGGCCGGACATGCAAGAGCGGATCGCCGCCTTCGGCAAGAAGTAGGCATCCATCCCAGCCGCAGATTCACACAGCTGAATCACCGGCGTCAGCGATGCCGGTGATGCTCCTTCACGCTTTTTTTTTAAATGATCCGCCATGACAAACCCGTCTGAATTTCTGCTGCCGACGCCGGCCGACCTGCCGGCTCGCCTGAGCATTCCCGTGATCGGCTCGCCCATGTTTCTGGTATCGAATCCGGCGCTGGTGATTGCGCAATGTTGTGCCGGCATTGTCGGTTCTTTCCCGGCGCTCAATGCGCGCCCGCAGGAAGAACTGGATGTCTGGCTGACGCAGATAGGCACAGCGCTGGCGTCGTACCGCAGCGCCCATCCCGACAGGAAAGTCGCGCCGCATGCGGTCAACCTGATCGTGCATCAATCCAATCAGCGTCTGCAGGCCGATCTGGACAGCTGTGTGCGGCATCGCGTGCCGGTCGTCATCACTTCGCTGCATGCGCCGGACATGGTGGTGGAAAAAGTCCATGCCTACGGCGGCATCGTGCTGCACGACGTCACCACCCTGCGCCACGCGAAGAAGGCGATCGGCGCCGGTGTGGATGGCCTGATTCTGGTCTGTGCCGGGGCCGGCGGCCATGCCGGCGCCCTCAGTCCGTTCGCGCTGGCGACTGAAGTGCGCGCCATTTTCGGCGGCTTGCTGGTATTGGCCGGCGCCATTAGCAACGGTGGCGGCGTGCTGGCGGCGCAGGCGATGGGTTGCGATCTGGCTTACATGGGCACGCGCTTCATTGCTTCCGAAGAATCGATGGCGCTGCCTCAGCACAAACAGATGATCGTCGACGGCAGCGCCGCCGACATTCTCTACACGCCCTACTTCTCGGGCGTGCCCGGCAATTATCTGAAACCCAGCATCAGCGCCGCCGGTCTCGACCCGGACAATCTGGAGCCGCAGGACAAGTCCGCCGTCGATTTCGGCAAACCCAAGCGCTGGAAAGACATCTGGGGCAGCGGCCACGGCATCGGCGCCATCCATGCCGTCGAGCCCGCCGCACAGATCGTGCAAAGGCTGATGGATGAATATGCGCAGGCGCAAAGGCGTATTAATTTGCTGCCTGCGGGCTGAACCTGGGGCAATACCACCTGCGGCACTCTCTTCGATCACCGTCCTCCTGACGAAACTCAGGAGCGCCCCTCAATTCGCGGCAAGCTGATCGCCGTCTCACGGCGCTCACGCCTCCCTTGCAAATTTCTTTGCGACAGCATTCACGTTTGACGCGGGCTTAATGCTGCATGGCACATTGAGCGTCATCCGGCTCGCCGCATGGCGGCAATACCGCAGGCTTCGGTCTTGCGCACCGGACTTGCTCAAATCACCACAAAAACACGCACCAAAAACTCGCAAAATCACCAAATACAGATCATGCAATGCTGCACCGCAATGGGATTTTTGCTCATATTTTAAGCAAAAAAATATTTGAGAAAAATTGCTGAAACCCTTTGCAGAAGCGGGTTTTAGCGGTAATAATCTGGCCGCACCGTTTTGTATGCCAATCTTGTATATCAGATTGGCACACTATTTGCTGATGAGAGGCCATGGGTACAAATCAGTCCGTCAAATCGTCGTCACAGATCGCCATTCGCATCACCGAGGCAATTCTGGCCAAGCAACTTGGGCCCGGAACCCGTCTCGGCGAACAGCAATTGGCCGATCTGTTCGGCGTCAGCCGCACCCTGGTGCGGGAGGCGCTGACACGCTTGATGGCGCGCGGCATTGTCACGGTCAGCGCGCGCCGCGGCTGGTTTGTCATCGAGCCGACCCCGCAGGAAGCACGCGAAGCGTTTGAAGCGCGCCGCGTGATTGAACTCGGATTGCTGCGCCAGGCGCGCGTGCGTCCGGTGTCTGCGGCTTCGATTGCTCAGCTGCGCGATCACATCGCCAGGGAAGAAGCAGCCATTGCAGGTGACGATATCGGGGCGCGCAGCTATCTGCTGGGCGATTTCCATGTCTGCCTGTGCGAATGCCTGGGCAATTCGCTGCTGTCCGAAACCCTGCGCGATCTGACCGCCCGCACCACGCTCACGGCGATGCTGCATCAATCGTCGGAGCAGGCTGAGGATTCATGCTCGGAACATATCCGGATCGTCGCGGCTCTGGAGCGCGGCGAACTGGAAGTGGCGGAACAACTGATGCAGACCCATCTGCAGCATGTTGAATCCGGCCTCAACCAGGTACGCAGCAACGATCCTCTGGAACCGTTGCGGCAAGCTTTGGCACCTGTGTCGGGAAGCACAGCCATGAAAACGGCCACGATTGCCGACATTGAGTCTCACCGCAGTTCAGCATCGAAAAACAGGCCATAAAAAACGGCCACTCATCAAGCACTTAAACGTTGCCTCAAGGGAAACCACCATGAAGATCTCCAAGCTGTTATTCGGCCTGATGGCCAGCGCCATGATCATGACCGGCACCGCCGCACATGCCGATACGCTGGACGACGTTCAAAAGAACGGCGTGCTGCGCGTGGCCGTGCCACAAGACTTTCCACCGTTCGGCTCGGTCAATTCCGACCTCAAGCCGCAAGGCCTGGACATTGATGTCGCCACCCTGATCGCCAAGAAGATGGGCGTCAAGGTCGAGCTGATTCCGGTCAGCAGCGCCAACCGCATTTCCTACCTGACCACCAAGAAGGTCGATCTGGTGATCTCCAGCATGGGCAAGAATGCCGAGCGTGAAAAGGTGATCGACTTCACCGCCGCCTATGCACCGTTCTTCAATGGCGTGTTCGGCCCGGCCGACCTCAAGGTCAGCAGCGCCGCCGATCTGGCAGGCAAGACCATCGCCGTGACGCGCGGCTCGGTGGAAGATCTGGAACTGAGCAAGATCGTGCCGGCCAGCGCCACCGTCAAGCGCTATGAAGACAACAACGGCACCATCAGCTCCTTCCTGGCGAATCAGGTGCAACTGGTCGCCACCGGCAACGTGGTGGCCGCTGCGATCATCGCCAAGAACCCGCCCAAGAAGCCGGAAACCAAATTCCTGATCAAGGATTCGCCTTGCTTCATCGGTCTGAACAAGGACGAAAAGAAACTGCAGGACAAGGTCAATGCGATCCTGGCTGAGTCGAAAAAAGACGGCAGCCTGAATACCCTGACCGAAAAATGGCTGGGCCTGCCGCTGCCGGCCGGTCTCTAAGCAAGCCTTACTGATGCAATCCCGCCTGGGCATCCGTAGCAAGGCCACACCGTGGACCAGGCGGGTTACTTTCACACGTTGAGGCAAAGGGCACAGATCACATCATGGCTTACCAATTCGATTTTCTATCTACATTCGACTATACGGATGTGCTGATAAAGGGCGTGCTGACGACGATCGAACTGATCGCCATCGGCGGCGTGCTCGGCATCGCACTCGGTATCGTCGGTGCGTGGGCGCGCACGCAAGGGCCTAACTGGCTCAAGCCGATTTTCAGCGGCTACGTCGAGCTGATACGCAACACGCCTTTCCTGGTGCAGTTGTTTTTCATCTTTTTCGGTCTGCCCAGCCTCAACATTCAGATCTCCGAAATCCAGGCCGCGCTGCTGGCGATGGTGATCAACCTCGGCGCCTACAGCACCGAAATCATCCGCGCCGGCGTCTCGGCGGTGGCACGCGGACAGATCGAGGCCGCGCTCAGTCTGTCGATGTCGCGCATGCAGGTGTTTCGCTACATCATCCTGCGCCCGGCGTTGCAAAAGATCTGGCCGGCGCTGTCCAGCCAGGTGGTGATCGTGATGCTGGGTTCGGCAGTCTGTTCGCAGATTGCGGTGGAAGAACTGTCGTTCGCCGCCAACTATATTCAGGGCCGTAATTTCCGCGCCTTTGAAGCCTATCTGATCACGACCGGCATCTATCTGGTGATGGCGATTCTGCTGCGCCGCCTGCTGCGCCTGATCGGCGATCACTTCATCACTGCCCGGAGGTCCGCATGATTGCTTTTTCCACCTGGGACATCGTCCGCAACCTGATGCTGGCCTGGCGCTGGACCATCGCGCTGTCGCTGTTCACCTTCATCGCCGGCGGCGCCGTCGGTCTGGTCATCCTGTTCCTGCGCACCTCGCGTCGCCGCTGGCTGCGTGAGGTCGCCAAGCTGTACATCGAGCTGTTCCAGGGTACGCCGCTGCTGATGCAATTGTTCCTGGCCTTCTTCGGCGTCGCCTTGTTCGGACTTGAAGTACCGGCCTGGGCCGCCGCAGGTCTGGCGCTGACGCTGTGGAGCGCTTCCTATCTCGCTGAAATCTGGCGCGGTTGCGTGGAAGCGATTCCGAAGGGCCAATGGGAAGCATCTTCGGTGCTGGCCATGGGCTACTTCCAGCAGATGCGTCACATCATTCTGCCGCAGGCGCTGCGTATCGCTATTGCACCGACGGTCGGTTTCGGTGTGCAGATCATCAAGGGCACTGCGGTGACCTCGATCATCGGTTTCGTCGAACTGTCGAAGGCCGGCACCGTGATTACCAACGCCACCTTCCGTCCGTTCACCGTCTTCGCCGCCGTCGGCGTCTTCTACTTTGTGTTGTGCTGGCCGCTGTCCAAATACAGCCAGTTTTTAGAAAGGAAATACAATGCCGCTCATCGCCATTGATAACGTCAAGAAAAGCTACGGTGACAACGAGGTTCTGAAGGGAATCCGTCTCGATATCGAACCCGGCGAGGTGATCGCCATCATCGGCAAGAGCGGCTCCGGAAAAAGTACCCTGCTGCGCTGTGTCAACGGTCTGGAAACCATCAACGAAGGTTCGATCAGCGTGGCCGGCGCCAAGCTCGGTCAGACCGAACTGGAACTGCGCAATCTGCGCCTGAAGGTCGGGATGATTTTCCAGCAGTTCAATCTGTTCCCGCATCTCAGCGTGGGCCGCAACGTGATGATCTCGCCGATGATCGTCAAGGGCGTGAGCGAAGCCAAGGCGCGTGAACTGGCCAAGGCCAATCTGGAGCGCGTCGGTCTGGGCATGAAGTTCGACAGCTTCCCGGATCAGCTGTCCGGCGGCCAGCAGCAGCGTGTGGCGATTGCCCGTGCGCTGAGCATGGAACCGCAGGCGCTGCTGTGCGATGAAATCACTTCGGCGCTCGACCCGGAACTGGTCAATGAAGTGCTGGCCGTGGTGCGCAGTCTGGCCAAGGAAGGCATGACGCTGGTGATGGTCACCCACGAAATGCGCTTTGCGCGTGAAGTGTGCGACCGCGTGGTGTTCATGCATCAGGGCAAGGTCCACGAAATCGGACCGCCGGAAGAACTGTTCACCAATCCGAAGACGCCTGAACTGCAACAGTTCATCGGCATGACTCAGGCTTGATGCCAGTTTGATGCGGACTTGATGCAAGTCTGAATCGGCAGTAAAAAGAAAGCCGGAATACCTTTGGGTGTTCCGGCTTTTTTCATGCGCCCTCCACTCTGAAATCAGGTGCGCCGACCACATTGATTAACAACCGCTGGTTGCGACTGAAACGAGTTTTCACTGCTTCTGGTGCATGCCGTCCTTCCCTATAGTGCCTCCTGTCGCCGGCTTCCGGCCATAACTCCAGAGAGGAACATCATGACTTCAGCCTTCACATCCCAGCTTTCCGGCCGCGTCGCGGTCATCACCGGCGCCTCCAGCGGCATCGGCTTCGCTACCGCACGTTTGCTGGCCGCACGCGGCGCCAGGGTCGCCGTACTGGCGCGCCGCCGCGAAACGCTGGACCGCCTGGTCGATGAAATCCGCAAGGCCGGCGGCGAGGCCATGGCGCTGACGGTCGACGTCACCGATCAGGCGTCGGTGGACGCTGCCGCCACCGCCGTCGAACAAAGCTACGGCCCGGCCAGCCTGGTCTTCAACAATGCCGGCGTGATGCTGCCGGGCGCCATCGAAGAAAACAAGATGCAGGAGTGGGAGCAGCAGATCGATCTCAACGTGAACGGCGTCATGCGCGTGATCTCGGCCTTCGTGCCGCAACTGGCGAAGTCGGCCAGCGCCGGCATCGCCAGCGATCTGATCAACACCTCGTCGATTGCCGGCCAGTACATCTTCCCCTACTTCGCGGTGTACAGCGCCACCAAGGCTTACGTCAGCCACCTGACGCGCCATATGCGCGTGGAGCTGGGCCCGAAGAACATCCGCGTGGCCATGATAGAACCGGGCTGCGTCGCCACTGAACTGCAAGGACATGTCACCTTTCAGGGCGCCAAGGACTGGCTGGCCAATGCGGCGCAGAACATCGACTTTCTGCAACCTGAAGACATTGCCGAGACGGTCGGCTTTCTGGTGTCGCTGCCGAAACACGTCAACTTGCAGCAAGTGGTGATCATGCCGACCAAGCAAGGTAGTTGATCAGCAAGGCCGGACGTGGAAACCGTTTCAGACCGGCAGGTATAATTTTCCGGCCGGTCCGGCCTGAACCCGATGAAAGAATCCGCATGGATGAGTTGCGAGCCATTTCAAGCTTCGTGCGCGCCGCCGAGCTCGGCAGTTTCCAGAAAGCCGCCGAAGCGCAGAACACCACGCCGCAGGCGGTGAGCAAGGCGATACGTCAGCTCGAGCAGCAGCTCGGCATCCGCCTGTTTCATCGCACCACGCGCAAGAGCTCGCTGACGCAAGAAGGCGAGCGCTTGCTGGCCAGCGTCAAGCCGAATCTGGAAGGCCTGATCGGCGCCCTGAGCAGCACGCGCAACGCCGCCCGCGACAACGAAGGTATCGTGCGCGTGGCCGCCGGCGGCGCGGTCGGACGCAAGGTGCTGATTCCGCTGTTGGCCGAATTTCAGCAACGCTTTCCACTGATTCAGATCGACCTGATGCTGGAAGAACGCTTCAGCGATCTGGTGGCGGAACGCATCGATGTGGGTTTTCGCGCCGGCAATCCGCCGGAGTCGCAGATCGTCAGCCGCCGGCTGTTTTCAGTGCAGCAGATCGTCTGCGCCGCGCCGGCTTATCTGGCGCAGCATGCCAAGCCGAAGACCAGCGATGAGCTGCGCGCTCACCGCTGCACCGCTTATCGCCAGCCGGGCAGCGGCCGACCCATGCCCTGGGAATTCGAGATCAATGGCGACACCCGCTTCTGGCATCCCGCGCCGGCGCTGTGCTGCAACGATCCCGAAGCCGAAATGCAGGCAGTGGCGGCCGGCATGGGCATAGGCCAGATCGACAGCATCAATGCGACGGCGGCGATTCGCAGCGGCGCGCTGGTGCCGCTGATGACCGACAGCCTCAGCGAACGCATGGGTCTGTATCTCTACTACGCCCATCGCAGCGACATGCCCGGCCGGGTCAGGCATTTCATCGATTTCACGCTGGAGCGCCTGCGCGACAGCACGGATTTTTATCTGAGCCGCGCGGAACTGGCGGCGGCACAGCGGCCACACAAGCCTCGCAAGACAAGGAAATAGTCAAACGCCGGCGGCCGGGGTCGGCCAGCCGCGGCACGGTACGCATCAGAAAGAAAGGCCGGCATGAAGCCAAAACTCAGCGCGACAAGCATCGACGACGCCGAACAACTCGTTGCGATCAGAATCGCCGCCATGCAGGAAAGCCTGCTCCGGATCGGCCGTTTTGATCCGGTTCGCGCGCGCGATCGTTTTCTTTCGGGCTTCAGGCCTGAGCAGTGCTGGTTCATTCATGTCGGCGACCAGGCTGCAGGCTTTCTGTCTCTCGATCTGGAAGGCGATCCTCTGTTGCTTCAGCATCTCTACCTGCTGCCCGCGTTTCAGAATCAGGGTCTCGGTTCGATGCTCATGCAGATGATTTGTGCGGAGGCGGACCGGCGTGCGCTGCCGATCAAAGTCGGCGCCTTGCGCGAGAGCGATTCGAATCGCTTTTACCTGCATCACCAGTTCGAGCAAGTGAGTGAGGAGGAATGGGACATCTATTACATCCGGACGCCTCGCCCGGCGACCGGCTCCGTCCATCCGCTATTCGGGACGGACAAATAAAAAAACCCGCCATGCGGCGGGCCTTTTGCAGGGCCGATCGCGACAGTAAAAATCAGCGATTCAGCTCGCACACTTTCTTGTCGTTCTCGAAGAACTGCACCTTGCCGGTGGTGAAGCGCTCCTTGGGAATCGACAGCAGCAGATAATCCTTGATGCTATAAGTAGCGCCCGAGGCCGGCTTGCGATAAAGGTAGTTGGCACGCAGCACGCCGTCACGCAGGGTAACGCTGAGCGGGGTAAACACGTGCGGCCGTTCGGCGGCGTCCGGTGCCTGCATCACGCGCGCCACCAGCAGCAGTTGCCGGTTGTCGAAGAAGGAAGACGGCGGTCCGAAGCTTTTCTTGCCGCCCATCACGGCTGCCGGATGCATCCATTCATCCCATTCGCGGGAGTTGCGCATCAGGGTGCAGAAGACCGGATGTCTTTCGTCATCCCAGTTTTTGAGGAAGCTTTGATACGAGCCGCTCATGATGGTCTTGAAGGGCACCACGGTCGGGTCTTCCTTGGATTGCCACGGCATCCATGCGCAGCCCGAAAGTCCTGCCACCAGCGCGACACTGAAACCACATAACAAGGTAAGAGCAATAGCTTTTTTCATGCGTAATCCTGTGGAAGGCAAGGCATTAAAACATGCCTGTTTGCCGGTGCGAAGGTTTTGCCGGGATCTTTACACCCGGCTTGATCGATGAGAGGTCTCCCCTGCAGCAGCCGCCATCGTCATGCACCAGAGCGATAGGATACCAACAAGCGGCGACATAGCGTGATCAGAGCAGGTCATGCGGGAAAAGTTGCAGGCCCGGCACAGTTGCCGGGCGCCCTGGCCACATCTGGTCTGAATACGAATGCCGGCTCCGCCGATTGCGAGGCCGGCGCCATGCATGATGCGCGATGCGAGCGCCATGTGCGTGCTCTCGCTTGCCCCTGCCGCTACATGCCGGTATGCGTATTGCATGATAGTGATCGCGCCCGGCCTGGGTTATGCTTCCGGCATTCACGCCCGGAATGCCGGGAGCGGGGCCGCAGCAAAAGCGATATCTGCGCGCCTCGTTTCTCAGGTGCCGGGAACCCGGGAATGTGCGAACGCTGTTCTCGCCCCTTTTTTCATACTAGGTGATTTGCCATGAACCCAGCCGTTTCATCCGACTCCGCCCCAAGCACGGGCACCGCGCTGCGCAGCTTCATCGAAGGCATGCCGAAGACCGAGCTGCATCTGCATATTGAAGGCACCCTGGAGCCCGAACTGATGTTTGCTCTGGCGCAGCGCAACAACATCAAGCTGCCTTACGACTCGGTCGAAGCACTCCGCGCAGCTTACGACTTCAGCGATCTGCAGTCCTTCCTCGACCTGTATTACGCCGGCGCCAATGTGCTGCAGACCGAGCAGGACTTCTACGACATGACGGCCGCTTACATCAAGCGCGCGCAAGCCGATCAGGTGCGTCACGCCGAAATCTTCTTCGATCCGCAGACTCACACCGAGCGCGGCATTTCCATCGCCACCGTATTTGCGGGCATTGCCGGCGCACTGCGCGATGCGCGTCGCACCGACGGTTTCGGCGGCGCCATGATCATGTCCTTCCTGCGCCATCTGAGCGAGGAGGAAGCATTCGACACGCTGGAGCAGGCGCTGCCGCTGCGCGATCAGTATCAGGATCTGTGGAACGGCATCGGCCTCGACTCTTCGGAGCGCGGCAATCCGCCTGAGAAATTCCAGCGCGTGTTCGCGCGTTGCAAGGCGCTGGGTTTCCATCTGGTGGCGCACGCGGGCGAAGAAGGTCCGCCTGAATACGTTATCGGCGCGCTCGATCTGCTGCACGTGGAGCGCATCGATCACGGCGTGCGCAGCGAAGAAGATCCGGCCCTGATGCAAAGGCTGGCGCAACAGCGCATTCCGCTGACGGTGTGCCCGCTGTCGAATCTGAAACTGTGCGTGGTGAAGGACATGGCCCAGCACAATCTGGCGCGCCTGCTCGACGCCGGCCTGGCGGTGACGGTCAACTCGGACGACCCGGCCTACTTCGGCGGCTACATGACGGCCAATTATCTGGCGGTGGCCGAGGCGCTCACGATGAGTCGCGAGCAGGTTCTGACGGTGGCCCGCAACGGCATCGAAGCCTGCTTCCTGAACGATGAAGAGAAGGCGACGCTGATGCTGGAACTGGAGCAATACGCGAGCACGCATTAAATCATCCACGCCGGCGAAGCCATTCGCCGGCGTCCGCCTCAGTCAAGCATCGACGCGATGCTGATTGTTCCTCCTGCCCCCGCTCCTTGCTCTCCATGCCACTCAGACGGCGCGCTCAGCGCCAGGTCTGCCCACGGCCACATCAGGGCCTCCCGGACACCTGCCCGCGGGGCAGACACAAGACGCGTCTCCCTCAAACAGAATATGATTCGCCAAACTATCGAAAAACTGTGAGCAAGCACGGTTCTTGCATCTGCTCGGAGATCGTATTCAACAATCGGGGATGAATACCTTGTCCAAAATAAACGCTGAAATTGCTGACAATCCTGCACGGAAAATCGGCTTGAGCAACTGGTTTCCCGCCTTAGCAAGAAGCTGAGGCGCTGGAAACCTGCCGGATTCCCACAGTTTTTTCGAGCAAGTGCTTGGTGCAAAAAAACCTGGACACCCTCTTTTTGGTGCAAGAACTCCCCATATTGTTGCAAATGTATTTTTATATTGTCGACAATGTTTGAGACGAATAATGTAAAAAAACAAGACTGCTGCGGGCAAGTGCTCCGGCAACCGATCAACAATTCCAGCTATCGATCGCACAAATCGTACAAATCGCACACCATGAACAAAGCCATCAAGCCATCCCGTCTTCAGTCCGCCGCCATCAGCCCGGCCGCGCCGGCTCAGCGCGACGCCTCGGTTGCCGTCGAGGAACGCATGTATCAGGACATCTACGACGCCATCATGGAACACCGGCTGCCGCCCCGGACCAAGCTGACCGAGCAGACGCTGTGCCAGATCTACGATACCGCCCGCCACACAGTACGCAAGGTGCTGACGCGCCTGTCGACCGAGGGCATGGTGGATCTGGAAGCCAATCGCGGCGCCTTCATCGCCAGCCCCTCACATGCCGAAGTGCGCGACATGTTCGAGCTGCGCAACATCATCGAACACGCGGTGCTGGACAAGGTCGGGCGTGAAGCCGGGGTGCGCCAGATCGCCGGTCTGCGCAAGATGGTGGAGGAAGAACGCGAGTCGTACATGAGCGGCGACCGCCCGCGCTGGATCCGGCTGTCGGCGCAATTCCACCTGGCGCTGGCCGAGCTGACCGGCAATGTGCTGCTGGTGGAAACCCTGCGCAAGCTGGTCTCGCGCACCACGCTGATGATCGCCAAGACCGAGGCGCCCGGCCATAACGCCTGCTCGTTCGATGAGCACGATACGGTGCTGGAAGCGCTCGAAAGCGGCAACATCGCAGCGGCGCAGGAACACATGGCACATCACTTGCATCTGTGCGAAGACCGAGTTCGCCCGGATGACAACGATCACTTCGATTTGCGCAGCGTGTTAGGCAAGCATTCCTGACCCTGCCAGGCCGTTCCGCAGCAGCGCTGAGCTGATTCAACGTAGTGAAATTGAATTGATTCAGCCTGCCGCCTGACCAGCCTGCTTCGAGAGTGAAATAGCTCGAAGGATTTCAGTTCGTCATTTCCGCAGGCGCGGCTCCCGACCCATAGCCCGGAGACAGCCATGACGATCAGTTCTGCATCCCCTGCCGCTCAGCCGCAGCCTGCGCAAGGCCACGCCGCCTCTTCGCCGCATTCTGCGGCCGCTTATCAGCAAGCCGCGCATTACAGCGACCGCCTGACCAATGCAGACCTGGCGCCGCTCAAGAAACAGACCTGGGGCGCCTACAATATCTTCGCGTTCTGGATGTCCGATGTGCACAGCGTGGGCGGCTACGTGTTTGCCGGCAGCCTGTTCGCGCTCGGCCTGAGCAGCTGGCAAGTCTTGCTGGCGCTGGTGATCGGCATCGCCATCGTCAACTATTTCTGCAATCTGGTCGCCAGACCGAGCCAGGTCAGCGGCGTGCCGTATCCGGTGATCTGCCGCATCTCCTTCGGCGTGCTGGGCGCCAATGTGTCGGCGGTGATTCGCGGCCTGATCGCGGTCGCCTGGTACGGCATACAGACCTATCTGGCGTCGAGCGCCTTCGTGATTGTGGTGCTCAAGTTCATGCCGGCGCTGGCACCCTATGCCGACCTGCAGCAGCACGGCTTTGCCGGGCTGTCCGTGCTGGGCTGGGCCAGCTTCTTGCTGCTGTGGGTGTTGCAGGCGCTGGTGTTCTGGAACGGCATGGAGACCATCAAGAAATTCATCGACTTCGCCGGTCCGGCGGTCTATGTGGTGATGTTCATCCTGGCCGGCTGGATGGTATGGAAAGCAGGCTGGAGCAATATCGGACTCAATCTGGGCGAGGTGAAATACAGCGGCTGGGCGGCGCTGCCGGTGATGATCACGGCGATCTCGCTGGTGGTGTCCTACTTCTCAGGGCCGATGCTCAACTTCGGCGACTTCGCGCGCTACGGACGCTCCTTTGCCGAGGTCAAGCGCGGCAATTTCTGGGGCCTGCCGGTCAACTTTCTGGCGTTTTCCCTGGTCACCGTGATCACCACATCCGCCACCGTTCCGGTGTTCGGCCATCTGATCACCGACCCGGTGGAAACCGTGGCGCGCATCGACAACACCACCGCCGTCGTGCTGGGCGCGCTGACGTTCCTGATCGCCACCATCGGCATCAATATCGTGGCCAACTTCGTTTCGCCGGCCTTCGATTTCTCCAATGTCGCGCCTAAAAAGATCAGCTGGCGCGCCGGCGGCATGATTGCCGCCGTGGCCTCGATCTTCATCACGCCCTGGAACCTGTTCAACAATCCGGCCATGATCCATTACACCCTGGACGTGCTGGGCGGCTGCATCGGCCCGCTGTACGGCATCCTGATCTGCGACTATTACCTGATCAAGCGTCAGCAGGTGAAACTGGACGACATGTATTCGATGGATGCCGGCGGCGCCTACTGGTACAGCCGGGGCGTCAACTGGAACGCGGTCGGCGCCCTGGCGCTGGCGGCCATGATGAGCGTGGCTTGCGTGATGGCGCCGCAGCTGCGCGCGCTGGCGGATTTCTCCTGGTTCATCGGCCTGCTGCTGGGCAGCGTGTTCTATCTGGCGCTGTCGCGCAAGGCGCGGTGAATCCGCCATGTGCGCATGCAGCGTGCGTCGCGCGCCGGTAAGCTCTAACATCCGGATCTACGCGGGCGCCGCACCCGACTTCCGACTCTGTTTTGTATTGTTGTCTCCGTTTTCCGAACCACGAACCGTTTTTGACTGAACATCTATGTCACAGCAACAAAGCTATCCCCGCGACCTGAAAGGCTATGGCCGCAATGTCCCTCACGCCCGATGGCCCGGCAAGGCGCGCATTGCGCTGCAATTCGTCCTCAATTACGAAGAAGGCGGCGAAAACAACGTGCTGCACGGCGACCCCGGCTCCGAACAATTCCTGTCGGAAATCATCGGCGCCGCAGCCTACCCGGCGCGTCACATGTCGATGGAATCGATCTACGAATACGGCTCGCGCGTGGGCGTATGGCGCATCCTGCGCGAATTCGAACAACGCGGCCTGCCGCTGACCGTATTCGGCGTCGCCATGGCCCTGCAACGCTCACCGGAAGTCACCAGCGCCTTCGTCGAACTCGGGCATGAAATCGCTTGCCACGGCCTGCGCTGGATTCATTATCAGAACACCGACATCGACATCGAGCGCGAGCACATGCGCCAGGCCGTGGAAATTTTCCGCCAGCTGACCGGCCACGCACCGCAAGGCTGGTACACCGGCCGCGACTCGCCCAACACCAGGCAACTAGTGGTCGAACACGGCGGCTTCGCCTATGACTCGGACTACTACGGCGACGACCTGCCGTTCTGGACCAAGGTGGAAACCTCAGACGGCGATCAGCCGCATCTGGTGGTGCCCTACACGCTGGACACCAACGACATGCGCTTCGCCACGCCGCAGGGGTTCAACACCAGCGAGCATTTCTTCCAATACCTGAAAGACAGCTTCGACGTGCTGTACGCGGAAGGCGAAGAAACGCCCAAGATGCTCTCCATCGGCATGCACTGCCGCCTGCTGGGACGTCCGGGCCGCATCGTCGCGCTGCAACGTTTCCTCGACTACGTGCAATCGCACGACCGCGTCTGGATCTGCCGCCGCATCGATATCGCCGAACACTGGAAGGCTACGCATCCTTATCGGGAAGCCTGAGTTTTTCTGAATGGATAAAAAAACGCCGGCAGATGCCGGCGTTTTTTATTGACGAGCAAGGAAAACAGCCCGTCGAAACAATCCCCCCAAAAACCGACTCAATTCCCCGTCGCCCCGGCTTCAAACCACTTCCCGATCAACGCCCGCTCCTCGTCCGTAATCTTGGTCATATTCCCCAAGGGCATCGCCTTCTGCACCGAGGCCTGCTGATAAATCTGCTGCGCATGCTGCAAGATCGCCTCTTTGCTATCCAGCAAAATCCCCTTGCCCGGCGTCGGCATCAGCGTAGGCGCAGCCGCATGGCACTGAATGCAACGCGCTTGCACCACCTCCTGCACCTGCGCAAACGAAACGCCGCTCGCAGGCGCCGCAGCTGCCGGAGCCGCCACAGCTGCGGCAGGCCGGTCAGACGAGGCAGCCGATGCGACAGCCGCCGGCTTGGGCACGGCAGGCCGCAAGGAAGCCGGACGCGCCAGAAACGCCGTCAAACCCAGCAACACCACCGCCACGCCCGGATACCACCAGTTCGACACCCCCTTGTGCCGCAGCACAAAGAACTGGCGAATCAGCACACCTGACGTCATGATCAGCAACAGCACCAGCCAGTTGTGCTCGGCGCTGTAGGTCATGCTGTAGTGATTCGACAGCATCGCAAACAGCACCGGCAGCGTGAAATAAGTATTGTGCACGCTGCGCTGCTTGCCGCGCTTGCCGTGGATGGGATCGGGCGACTGGCCGGCGCGCATCGACGCCACCATCTTGCGCTGGCCCGGGATGATCCAGAACAGCACGTTGGCGCTCATGATGGTTGCCATGGTGGCGCCGCTCAGCAGGAAGGCCGCGCGCCCCGAAAACAGATGGCAGGCCACCCACACCGCGATCACCACATACAGGCCGACCAGAATGTTGACAGTGCGGTCGCCGTTCTTGCGTTCACCGAAGACGCTGCAGATGGTGTCGTAAATCAGCCAGCCGAAAATCAGAAAGGCGATGGCTGCGCCGCCGGCCATCGGCCCCGACATGTCGAACACATTGCGGTCCACCAGAAACACATTGGCGTTGAACAGATACAGCACCGAGAACAAGGCAAAGCCGGACAGCCAGGTGCTGTACGACTCCCAGTAAAACCAGTGCAGATGCTCGGGCAGCATCTTGGGCGCCAGCAGATATTTTTGCGGATTGTAAAAGCCACCGCCGTGTACCGCCCACAGCTCACCGCCCACGCCCTTTTCCAGCAACTCGGGATCGGCCGGCCGCGTCAGGCTGTTGTCGAGCCAGACGAAATAGAAGGATGAACCGATCCAGGCGATAGCGGTAATCACGTGCAGCCAGCGCAGCAGCAGATTCAGCCATTCGAATATATATGCTTCCATGTTTCTGTCTTACCCCTGTGTTGGTTCTATTGATTTCGCCTATAGCGTTTTGCGACCGCGCCGCCAAGGATGCCTGCGCATTTTCCACCCTGTCGCCCTCAAAATCTCAGGGCCACCGCAGGGGCTTAGCATAAAAGATGCCGGGGCAAAAAAACACGCGCGCCATCCTATATCTGATATATGCGCGCGCCTTCACACAAAGCCTCGGCAAGACGGTCAAAACACAACAGCAAGATGCGATCGCAGCCAGGCAAGCGCGCTGAATCTGCGCCGAGCCACAAACGGCCGGGATCGGCGGTAAACGCTAAAGGGCCGCCAGGGCGGCCCACGCTCACTCCCGCGACGGCACAAAAAAAGCACGCATCATTCGATTATTGTCACACACACTGTCGACAATATTTTTCAACATTTTTATTTCTCAATTCTGTCCTGCAAAATTAAAAATCCAATACAGTACTGGCTTACAGGAGATATGAGGGATGCTGCACAAGAAATTTTATGTTTTCATTTTTAGTGCATAGCGTCAAATTCAGTGCATGAATAGCACCAACTTGTCGCAGATTGAAAATGATTTTGTCAACAAAATGAAATCAGGCTTTCCATCGCATTCCACATGTTTTAGTCGATATGCAGGGGAGATGCAAATCGGACAGGTGAAACGCCGCCATCGCATCGCACAGACATCGGAGCGGCAATAGTCGGAACGGAGCGCCTTGGCGGCGTGCGTACCAGCGCGACGACGGCCGCATGCCAGCCGCCCGATATGACAAAAAAATCCGCGGCCGGCAAAGCACCGTCACTACACAAATCGTACTGGCACGATATCTGCTAACGATCTGTCCTGGAAATTGCCGACGATGTGCTGAAAATGAGCGGGGAGCGCGTAGTTCTCAGTCCTGCGTTGACACATTTTTTCGTCTTTTCAATTTAACCGTAACGTACGTTGCGTACGTTACTTGTCCAACCTAGGGGAGCGTAATGAAGAAAACTCGTTTGGCACTGGCCTTGGCATCCTGCCTGATGGCCGGCAGCGCGATGGCGCAGTCGAGCGTCACCGTGAGCGGCTTGGTGGATGCGTTTGCAGGCAGCCTGAAGAACAGCGGCGATACCGGCAGCAAAGCCTCGGTCGGTTCCGGCGGCCTGACTACATCGTGGATCGGTTTCAAGGGCGTGGAAGATCTCGGCGGCGGTCTCAAGGCCGAATTCGCACTGACTTCCTTCTTCCAGACAGATACCGGTGCCAGCGGCCGTTTCAGCGGCGACAACCTGTTTTCGCGCGATGCCAATATCGCGCTGTCCGGCAGCTACGGCCGTTTCATGATGGGCCGCGGTCTGGCGCCCAGCTTCTTGCCGACCGTGCTGTTCAACCCGTTCGGCGACTCCTTCACCTTCTCGCCGCTGGTGCTGCACGTGTACACCCCTTCCGGCAACTTCGGCGCACGCACCTGGGCGCAAGCCAATGCGGCCGACAGCGGCTGGAGCAATGAAATCATTTACACGACGCCGAAATTCGGCGGTCTGCAGGCCAACCTGCACTACCAATTCGGTGAAGTCGCCGGCCAGACCGGCAAGAAGAACATCGGCGCCAACGTACTGTACTTCAACGGCGGCCTGGCGCTGACCGGCCTGTACTTCGATGCGCAGGCCAGCAACCCGAACTCCGGCGCCGCCGTGATAGATGCCACCGCACCGATCAGCTCGGTCACCCGCCAGAAGACGGCAATGGTCGGCGCGACCTACGACTTCCAGGTCGTCAAGCTGTACGGCACCTATCAGATCAGCAAGGACACCACCGCCGGCACGCCTGAAATGAAAGACAAGCTCGCCAGCGTCGGTATCAGCGCACCGATCGGCAACGGCTCGCTGCTGGTCGGCTACGCCAACACCAAGCGTTCGGGCAGCCTGATCGGCAACGATGTGAGCCGCAACACGACTTCGGTCGGTTACGACTACTTCCTCTCCAAGCGCACCGACCTGTACGCCATCGTGATGAGCGACAAGGTCACCACCTTCGGCCGTTCCAACGGCTTCGGTCTGGGTATCCGCCACCGCTTCTGATCGCGGGCGATCCGAGGCAATCCGGCCGGCGTTGGGGACGACGCCGGCCGATACCGTGTTGTACCGCAGTCCGGCGACTCCTTCTAGCCGGACCGTGTCTTGAGGCTGTACTTCGGTGGAAGCCGCATTACCGGAATGTGTTCAGGCGCGTAGTTTTGGTTTTGCACCCTGTCCGGCATCGGCAGCTGTTTTCGATGCACCGGCCTGCGCACATTGCGGCTTCCACCTCCTTTTCACAGATTCGTTTTCGGGAGATTCCCCCATGCGTTCATTCCGCTTCCTCGGCTGTTCTGCAGCGCTGCTGCTCGGCCTGGTATCGGCTTCGTCCTCTTTCGCGCAAGAGACCAAGATCAAATTCCAGCTCGACTGGCGCTTCGAAGGCCCGGCCGCGCTGTTTCTGGTGGCCAAATCCAAGGGCTACTTCGCCCAGGAAAAACTGGACGTCACCATTGACGCCGGCAACGGCTCCGGCAATGCGGTCAACCGCGTCGCCTCCGGCACTTACGACATGGGCTTCGCCGACATGGCGGCGCTCATGGAATTCGCCGCCAACAATACCGATGCGCCGAGCAAGCCGGTGGGCGTGATGATGGTGTACAACGACACCCCGGCCGCGATTTTCTCGCTGAAGAAGTCGGGCATCAAGAAACCGGCCGATCTGGTCGGCAAGAAGCTGGGCGCTCCGGTGTTCGACGCCGGCCGCCGCGGCTACCCTATCTTCGCCAAGGCCAACGGTCTGGATGCTAGCAAGACCGCCTGGACCAGCATGGACCCGCCGCTGCGTGAAACCATGCTGGCGCGCGGCGATGTCGACGCCATCACCGGCTTCTACTTCACCTCGCTGCTGAACCTGAACGCCCGCGGCGTCAAGGATGAAGACATCAGCGTGATGATGTTCCCGGACTACGGCGTCAAGCTGTACGGCAACGCCATCATCGCTTCGGAAGCGATGGTCAAGCAAAAGCCGGAAGCCATCAAGGGTTTCCTGCGCGCCTTCGCCAAGGCCTCCAAGGACGTGATGGCCAATCCGGAAGCCGCGATCAAGGTGCTCAAGGAACGCGACGGCCTGGTTGACGAGAAGCTGGAACTGCGCCGCCTGAAGCTGGCCATCACCAGCGCCATCGCCACCCCGCACGCCAAGTCGGAAGGCTACGGCCAGGTGTTTCTGCCGCGCCTGACGCTGATGGCATCACAAGTCTCGGATGCCTACGGCACCAAGACCCGGGTCAACGCCGACAAGATCTGGAACGGCTCTTTCCTGCCCTCCAAGGCTGAGCTGGACGTGTTCCCGAAATAAGCTGCAGGCCGACGGCTGCCTGCGAATCGCGACTGATTGCGCCGGCAGCCGCAGTCCTGCAGACAGGCCTGCCATACCGCCATATCGAATTAAGCAGGCAACAACTGCCCGAGCATTCCTGATTCACTGAATAAAGATGCAGCCCATGAGCGACACCTTCGTCGATTTCCGCCATGTCTATCTCGCCTACGACGGCGCCGCCGAATTTGCGGTGGAAGACATCAACCTGCAAACCCGTCCGGGCGAATTCATTTCCATCGTCGGCCCTTCCGGCTGCGGCAAATCGACCTTCATGAAGCTGGCGACCGGCCTCAGGCAGCCGAATCGCGGCTCGGTCTCGATTGACGGCGCGCTGGTCACCGGCCCGCTGAAGATCGTCGGCATGGCGTTTCAGGCGCCGACGCTGCTGCCCTGGCGCACCACGCTGGAAAACGTTCTGCTGCCGCTGGAAATCGTCGAACCGTACCGCAAGAATTTCAAGCAAAAGAAAGCCGAATACACCGAGCGCGCGCTCAAGCTGTTGAAGACGGTCGGCCTCGACGGCTATGCCGACAAGTTTCCCTGGCAATTGTCGGGCGGCATGCAACAGCGCGCGTCGATTTGCCGCGCCCTGATCCATGAACCGAAAATGCTGCTGCTGGACGAGCCTTTCGGCGCGCTGGATGCCTTCACCCGCGAAGAACTGTGGTGCGTGCTGCGCGATCTGTGGACCGAGCGCCAGTTCAACGTGATTCTGGTGACCCACGATCTGCGCGAAGCCGCCTTCCTGGCCGACACCATTTACGTGATGAGCAAGCGCCCCGGCCGCATCGTTGCGCGCAAGGAAAATCCGCTGCCGCGTCCGCGCGAGCTGGAACTGACCTACACCGACAGCTTCAACGCGCTGGTGCATGAACTGCGCGAGCATATCGGCCGCGTACGCAATACCTGATACCTGATAGCTGATACCTGACTCATCTGAACGCATCGGAAACGACATGAAAACCCTCTTCCAAGGAAAACTGAACAAGGCCGCCACCACGCTGGCGCCCTGGTTCCTGCTGCTCCTGATCATCGGCGTCTGGCAGTTCGTCTGCAGCGTGATGCAGGTGTCGGACTTCATTTTCCCCAGCCCCATGTCCATCCTGCAGGCCATGATCGAATTCGCCGGCCCCATCACGCATCACGCGCTGGCGACATTCTGGGTCACCATGGTCGGCTTCGGCATCGCAGTGGCAGTGGGCGTGACGCTGGGCTTCGCGATCGGCTCCTCGCCCATGCTGTATGCCGCCGCCTATCCGCTGATGACCGCCTTCAACGCCCTGCCCAAGGCCGCCTTCGTGCCGGTGCTGGTGGTGTGGTTCGGCATCGGCGCCGGCCCGGCGATCCTGACCGCCTTCCTGATTTCCTTCTTCCCCATCATGGTCAACATCGCCACCGGCCTGGCCACGCTGGAGCCGGAACTGGAAGACGTGCTGCGCGTGCTCGGCGCCAAACGCATGGACATCCTGCTCAAAGTCGGTCTGCCGCGTTCCATGCCCTACTTCTTTGCCTCCTTGAAAGTGGCGATCACGCTGGCCTTCGTCGGCTCCACCGTGTCTGAAATGAACGCCTCCAACGAAGGCATAGGCTATCTGCTGGTATCGGCCGGCTCCTCGATGAAGATGCCGCTGGCCTTTGCCGGTCTGGTGGTGATCGGCGCCATGGCGATGGCCATGTATGAACTGTTCGCCATCATCGAAAAACGCACCACCAGCTGGGCGCACCGCGGCGGCAAATGATTTTCCGGCAGCGCCGACAGGATGCAAAAGCGGTTTCTGTTTCCCGGCATTTTGTCTATGATGATCGCCGCAGCGCACACTAAAGGGAAGGTGCGCCAGGACGGTCCTGCAAGCGGACGTACTAGCAAATATCTGGGGAATAACAAGTGAGCGCAGCTCTTCGTCTACAAATCAGTCATGTCCGCAAAGCCTATCCGGGCGTGCTGGCCAATGACGACGTCAGCCTGAGCGTGGCGCCGGGCGAGATCCACGCCGTGCTCGGCGAAAACGGCGCCGGCAAATCGACGCTGATGAAAATCATCTTCGGCGCGGTCAAGCCGGATGCCGGCGAACTGCGCTGGAACGGTGAGCTGGTGCAGATCGCCAATCCGCAGGTGGCGCGCAAGCTGGGCATCGCCATGGTGTTCCAGCATTTCTCGCTGTTCGATACGCTGACCGTGACCGAAAACATCGCGCTTGGGCTGGACGCCGATACCGATCTGAAAGAGCTGGCCACGCGCATCCTGCAGACCGGCGAAAAATACGGTCTGGAGCTGGAGCCGCATCGCCACGTACATACCTTGTCGGTAGGCGAACGCCAGCGCGTGGAAATCGTGCGCGCGCTGCTGACCCATCCGCAGCTGCTGATTCTGGATGAGCCGACTTCGGTGCTGACGCCGCAGGCGGTCGAGAAACTGTTCGTGACGCTGCGCAAGCTGGCGGCAGAAGGCTGCAGCATTCTCTACATCAGCCACAAGCTCGATGAGATCCGCGCACTGTGCCACAGCGCCACCGTGATGCGCGGCGGCCGCGTGACCGGCGCCTGCGATCCGCGTGAAGAAACCAGCGCCGGCCTGTCGCGCATGATGATCGGCGACGAACTGGTGCGACTGCGCCGCGAACGCAATCCAGACTCACAACGCAATGAGCGCAAGCTGCACATCAATCGCCTGTCGCTGCCCAAGGCGCACCTGTTCGCCACCGAACTCAAAGACATAGAATGCGAAGTACGCGCCGGCGAAATCGTCGGCATTGCCGGCGTGTCCGGCAACGGCCAGCAGGAATTGCTGGCGGCGCTGTCCGGCGAAGACCAGCGCGCCGCGCCCAACATGATCATGCTGGGCGGCGGCGCAGTCGGCCATCTGTCGCCCAATCCGCGCCGCAGCCGCGGCCTCGGCCTGGTGCCGGAAGAGCGCCTGGGGCGCGGCGCCGTGCCTTCGCTGAGCCTGACCGCCAACATGCTGCTGTCGCATCAGAAGACGCCGTATGTGAAGCGCGGCATGATCGATTTCGCCTTCACGCGCCGCGCCGCAGCTTCGATCATCGAACGCTTCAAGGTCAAGGCCAGCGGCCCGGATGCGCTGGCCAAAAGCCTGTCGGGGGGCAATCTGCAGAAATTCATCGTCGGCCGTGAAATGGAACGCAAGCCCTCGGTCTTCATCGTGGCCCAGCCGACCTGGGGCGTGGACGTGGGGGCTGCGGCGCAGATCCACGGCGAAATACTGAAACTGAAACAGGAAGGCTGCGCGGTGCTGGTGATTTCGGAAGAGCTGGATGAGCTGTTCGCGCTGTGCGACCGCCTGCACGTGATTGCCAAAGGCCAGTTGTCGCCCTCGGTTCCGATTGAACAGGCCACGCGCGAGCAGGTCGGGGTCTGGATGAGCGGGCTGTGGCAGGACTACACGCCGCCGGCAGCAACTGCACCAGAAAATGCGTCGGAGGCCGGCCATGCTTAAGCTGACGCTGCCCTTCCGCCTCGAGCTACGCGGCGCGCCTTCGCGCAGCATGACCTATCTGTCGCCGCTGATCGCCATCGTGCTGACCATGCTGCTGGGGGCCCTGCTGTTCATCGCGCTCGGCAAGGATCCGCTGGCCGGGCTCAAGGTATTCATGATCGATCCCTTCAGCGGCAAGCGCGCCATCAGCGAGCTGCTGCTGAAATCCATCCCGCTGATCCTGTGTGCGCTGGGGCTGGCGGTGTGTTTTCGCGCCAGTATCTGGAACATCGGCGCCGAAGGCCAGTTCACGGTCGGCGCGCTATGTTCCGGCGCCATGCTGGTGTGGCTGGACGTGCCGGGACACAGCATCTCCGGCGGCGCCGGTCTGTTGCTGATGATCCTGGCCGGCATCGCCGGCGGCGCGTTCTGGGCCGGCATCACGGCGCTGCTGCGCGACAAGTTCAACGCCAATGAAATCCTGGTGTCGCTGATGCTGACCTACGTCGCGCAACTGCTGCTGATGTGGGCCGTGAACGGCCCGCTGAAGGATCCCAACGGCATGAATTTCCCGCAGTCGAAAGTGTTCTCTCCGGAGTTCATGCTGCCGATGCTGATCAGCGGCACGCGTCTGCACATCGGCTTCGTGGTGGCGCTTGTGGCAGCTGTGGTCATGGGCATTTTCATGACGCGCAGCCTGCGCGGCTTCTCGCTGACGGTGGGCGGTGTGGCGCCGCATGCGGCGCGCTATGCCGGCTTCTCCAGCCGCAGCGCACTGTGGGTGGCCTTGCTGCTTTCGGGCGGCTTCGCCGGTCTGGCCGGCGCCTTTGAAATCGCCGGCCCGATCGGTCAACTGCTGCCTTCGGTCTCGCCGGGCTACGGTTTCGCCGCCATCATCGTGGCCTTCATCGGCCGCCTGCATCCGGTCGGCGCGGTGCTGGGCGGCATCATCATGTCGCTCTTGTATCTGGGCGGCGAGCTGGCGCAATCGCGCCTCGGCCTGCCGTCGGCCATCACCGGCGTGTTTCAGGGCATGCTGCTGTTCCTGCTGCTGGCCTGCGACACCCTGATCGAATACCGCCTGGTGTGGAAACCGAAGGCATAAGGACACGGACATGGAACAACTCGCCCCCCTCATCGCAGCCTCGATCAATGCCGGCACGCCTTTGCTGCTGGCAGCCATCGGCCTGCTGATCAACGAACGCTCAGGCGTGCTCAATCTCGGCGCCGAAGGCATGATGCTGGTCGCCGCCATCGCCGGTTTCGCGGTCGGTTATCAGACTCACAGCCTGCTGCTGGGCTTCCTCGCCGGCGCCTTGTGCGGCATGCTGATGGCGACGCTGTTCGCCTGGCTGGCGCTGCGTCTGGCCACCAATCAGGTGGCCACCGGACTGGCGCTGTCGATCTTCGGCGCCGGCCTGTCGGCCTTCATCGGCCAGCGCTTCGTCGGCCTGGCCTTGCCCGCGCAGGCAAGCAAGGTGCCGCTGTTGGGCGATATTCCCTTCATCGGGCCGGCGCTGTTTCATCAGCACTGGATGAGCTATGTGGCGCTGCTGCTGTGCCTGGCCAGCATGGTTTTTCTGTATCGCACGCGCGCGGGTCTGGTGCTGCGCGCAGTCGGTGAATCGCCGGAATCGGCCCATGCGCTGGGTTACTCGGTGCGCGGCATCCGCTTCGCCGCGCTGTTGTTCGGCGGCGCCTGCTGCGGCCTGGCCGGCGCCTACATGTCGCTGGTCTACACCCCGATGTGGGTCGAGGGCCTGGTGGCCGGACGCGGCTGGATTGCACTGGCGCTGACCGCCTTCGCCACCTGGCGCCCGGCGCGCGTGCTGCTCGGTGCGCTGCTGTTCGGCGGCGTCACGATTCTGCAGTTCTATCTGCAAGGTCTGGGCGTGACCATCCCGTCGGAGATCCTGTCGATGGCGCCCTACCTCGCCACCATCGTGGTGCTGGCGCTGATCTCGCGCAATCCGGACTGGATTCGCCTGAACATGCCGGCCTCGCTGGGCAAGCCTTTCCGTCCCGGCTCGGCATGATCGCCCGCATTGGCTTCATCATTTTTCGCAGCAAAAAATGTACTTAACCACACGTACTTAACTACTCGCACTTAACCACTGAACCTGAGGGAGAACACCATGATCATTTCGCGCAGAGCTTCGCTTGCGATGCTCGCCACTCTGGCGGCGGCAACCCTGATCGGTTGCGGCAAGAAGGAAGAAGCCGCTCCGGCGCCGGCCGCTGCTGCACCTGCCGCGGCCGCACCGGCAGCCGATCCGCTGAAGGTTGCCTTCGTCTACATCGGGCCGGTCGGCGACGCCGGCTGGACCTTCGCCCACGACAACGGCCGCAAGGCGGTCGAAGCCAAGTTCGGCGACAAGGTGAAAACCAGCTTTGTCGAAAACGTGCCTGAATCGGCGGCCGATGCAGAACGCGTGATCCGCCAGTTGGCAACCGACGGCAACAAACTGATTTTCGGCACCACCTTCGGCTACATGGAAGCAATGCTGAAGGTAGCGAAGGAATTTCCGGACGTGAAGTTCGAACATGCGACCGGCTTCAAGACCGCCGACAACATGGCGCAATACGACGTGCGCACCTATGAAGGCGCGTATCTGGCCGGCGTGGTTGCCGGCAAGATGAGCAAGTCCGGCAAGCTGGGCGTGGTGGCCTCGGTGCCGATTCCGGAAGTGATCCGCAACATCGACTCCTTCACCATGGGTGCGCGTTCGGTCAATCCGAAGGCCACCACCGCCGTGGTATGGGTCAACAAGTGGTTCGATCCGGGCAAGGAACGTGAAGCGGCCACCACGCTGATCGGCCAGGGCGTGGACGTGCTGATGCAGAACACCGACTCGGCAGCCGTGGTGCAGACCGCGCAGGAAAAGGGCGTGTACGCCTTCGGCTGGGACAGCGACATGACCAGCTTCGGCCCCAAGGCGCACCTGGCGGCATCGGTGATCAACTGGGGCGTGTACTACACCGCCCGCGTGCAAGCCGTGCTGGACGGTTCGTGGAAATCCTCCACCACCTGGATCGGCCTGAAGGAAGGCGGCATCGATCTGGCCGCCTTCAACCCTGAGCTGCCGGCCGATGTCAAGGCGCTGGTGGAAGAGCGCAAGAAAGGCATCGCCGACGGCAGCGCGCCGATCTGGAAGGGTCCGATCAAGGACAACGCCGGCAAGGAGCAGGTTGCCAAGGATGCAGTGGCCGATGACGGCTTCCTGCATGGCATCAAGTTCTACGTCGAAGGCGTGGACGGCAAGGTGCCGGGCTGATCCGGCTGGCTATGTGCTCCGCCTGACGGCTGAAGCTGCGGTCGCGGATTGCAGGTAAATCGCGACGCATGCAGTGGTATCTGATGGCCGGGAATGTTTCTCCTCTGGAGAGATGTTCCCGGCCATTTTTTTGTCCGGCCGCCAGCGTCGGATGGATGGAAACATCAGGGTCCATTCGCTCAGCCGGCCGGGTCGCCCGGAACCGCGCCGCAAAAGATCGCACCGGGCGCTAGTGCGCAGCCGGGCTGGCTGTATAATGCAGACCCAGTAAACAAGGGAGACCGCGCGGCGACCCGGCAATGCATGTCTGGCGGCCGCAGATCGAGCGGCCGCAGTCTCATCCGCCGCCCGCGTTTGCATCTGAGGCTTTGCTTGCCGGCCCACGCGAGGCAACTCAAGGCAACCGCCGGACGCCGTCCCCGCTCTTCCTGCTGTTTGTTCAGAATTGATTATTCGATGCGAACGCCCGCCGGCACAAGCCTGGCGGACGGCGCTCACCAAGAAACGATTTATGCAAAAAATCCGCAAACCGATCGACATCAAGATTTCCACCGTGGTTGCCATTTCGGCAATTCTGCATGAGACCGATCCGGCAGCGCTGGAGCAGGCCCTGAAAGACATGACCGGCGGCGTTTCCGATTTCTTCGAAGACGAATTCGCGGTGCTCGACGTCGGCGCGCTGGAAGGCAATGCCGCCGGCATCGACTGGACTGCACTGGTGGCGCTGTTCAAGAAATACCGTCTGAACACGGTCGCCGTGCGCAATGCGGCGCCGGAGTTGCACGCAGGCATCGTCGCTCACGGCCTGAGCATCGACACCACCAGCACGGCCAAGGCAGCGCCGGCAGCTGCAGCGCCAACCCCGGAGCCGGCTGCTGCAGCATCACCCTCGGTACAACTGGAGCTGGAACCGCAGCCGGAAGCTGCGCCCGAACCAACACCTGCGGCGCGCCCGCAGGCAGCGCAGGCCGCTGCTCAGCCTGTGCAGCAAAGCATGCCGGCCGGCACCATGTTCGTCGATACGCCGGTGCGCGCCGGACAGCGCATTTATGCACGCGGCTGCGATCTGGTGATCATGGCGGCGGTCAACAACGGCGCCGAAATCATTGCCGACGGCAGCATCCATGTCTACGCGCCTTTGCGCGGCCGGGCGCTGGCCGGCGCCAGCGGCAATACCGAGGCGCGCATCTTCGCCGCTTCGCTGGAAGCGGAACTGGTCTCGATCGCCGGAGTCTATCGGACCTTCGAGAACGGCCATCCGCCGGAGCTGGCGCAGAAACAGATACAGGTGCGCCTGAGCGGCGACCGCATCGATGTGTTGCCGCTGAAGGCGACCTGAACTGCGTCACGAACTGCGCCGCGAATAGAACCAAGAACCACGACACGAAACATCAAGAATCAAGGCAAGGCCCCTGTCCGACAGGTGCCGAGCAAAGCGACATACCGACCAGCGCCATGGCCGCCCGGTCGTCAATAATTAAAATCTGCAATTTCAAATCAGCGACCACTGATCTTTTAAGGAGTTTTTTGTGGCAAAAATCATCGTTGTGACATCCGGTAAAGGCGGCGTCGGCAAAACGACTTCCAGCGCCAGTTTCGCATCGGGTCTGGCTCTGCGCGGACACAAGACTGTGGTCATCGACTTCGACGTCGGCCTGCGTAACCTCGATCTGATCATGGGCTGCGAACGCCGCGTGGTGTACGACCTGATCAATGTCGTGAATCAGGAAGCCACGCTGAATCAGGCGCTGATCAAGGACAAGCACTGCGACAATCTGTACATCCTGCCGGCCTCGCAAACCCGCGACAAGGACGCGCTGACCGAAGACGGCGTGGAGCGCGTGCTGAACGATCTGAACAAGATGGACTTCGAATACATCATCTGCGATTCGCCGGCCGGTATCGAACACGGCGCGGTGATGGCGCTGACCTTCGCCGACGAAGCGATCATCGTGACCAATCCCGAAGTGTCGTCGGTACGCGATTCGGACCGCATCCTCGGCATCATCCAGGCCAAGTCGCGCCGTGCGCTGAGCGGCGGCGAGCCGGTCAAGGAACATCTGCTGATCACCCGCTACTCACCGAAGCGCGTGGAAGCCGGCGAAATGCTGTCGTACACCGATGTGCAGGAAATCCTGCGCATCCCGCTGGTGGGCATCATCCCGGAATCGGAATCGGTGCTGCAAGCCTCCAACCAGGGCAATCCGGCCATCCATATCAAGGACAGCGACGTCTCGCAGGCCTATCAGGATCTGGTCGCGCGTTTCCTTGGCGAAACTGTGGAACTGCGGTTTACGAATTACGAAAAACCGGGATTCCTGCAGCGCATCTTCGGAGGTAAGTGATATGTCCCTGCTTTCTTTCCTGTTTCCGGCCAAGCCCAAAAGCGCCTCCGCAGCAAAGGAACGGCTGCAGATCATCATCGCCCGCGAACGCTCCAACGGTCGCCAGGGCCCCGACTTTCTGCCGGCGCTGCACAAGGAACTGATCGAGGTCATTTCCAAGTACACCAAGGTCAATGCCGACGACATCAAGATTTCTCTGGATCGCCAGGGCAATCTCGAAGTGCTGGACGTGAACGTGGTGCTGCCGGACGCCGAAACGCCGACCTGAGCATCTCTGATCCGATGCATGCCGCCGCTCATCTCTCATGGTTCCGGACTCTGCCGGGCCGGCCGGGAATGAGCGGCTTGTTTTTTGGCGCGATGCTTGAGGCCGGCGTGATCAGCTCTCTGCTCTGCTCAATACCATGAAGCTGGGCTTGCTCTTGCTGCATGAGGCAGCCGCTGGCTCCGACGCCCGTCCATCCTCCCGCGCCAATCTGCCTGCCGGGGCTGCCCATACTACCGATACTGCAGCGGCCACCTTGCTCGCCGCCCTGTCCGCGCACAACTGCCGCGTCTACCGCACTACCCAGGATGTGCGGCATGAGGCCACGCTGGCCGCACTGCCCGATTTGCTGGTGATCGATCTGGAATACGGTACAGGCGGCAAACTCACCGAGTTGCTGCTCTGGCTGAAACAGCAGCCGGTCGCGGCCGCCGGCCACGACAGCCAGGCGGAAAGTCCGTCCATGGCGAACGAAGCAGCTGCGCAATCGCAAACAAACGGCATTCCGGTGCTGCTGCTCGCCAACCACGCGCAACAAGACTTGCTGCATGAGCTGTTGCAGGCTGGCGCCGACGATTATCTGATCAAGCCGCTGCGCCGCAGCGATCTGAATACACGGGTTGATCTGTTGTTGCGGCGCTGCTATCCGCAGCAGACTGCCGGCGAAATCATCGCCATCGGCGCCTACCGTTTCGACCAGCGCTCGGGCCGCGCCAGCCTGGAAGGCCTGGACATCGTGCTGACGCAAAAGGAGTTCGAGCTGGCCTTGCTGCTGCTGCGCAATCAGGATCGTCCGCTGTCGCGCGCCTATATCCAGGAACAGATCTGGGGCGCCGAGCCGGAACTGCCGACCCGCACCATGGACACCCACATCTCGCGCGTGCGCAACAAATTGCAGCTGCGCCCCGAGCGCGGCTATCGCCTGGCGCCGGTGTACGGCTACGGCTATCAGCTGGAACAACTGGGCGGTAAAACTGCCGCTGCGCGCGCCATCCCGCCGTCCGAAGATGACGACCAAGGCTGAGATGAAATACGCCGGCCTCCCCGGCGCGCTGAGCGACTATCTGCTGACGCGCTTCAGCACCGCCACATCGCGTCGACTGCCACCGACAGGACGCATGCTGGAAACCGCCGCCGGCCGCCTCTATCTGCTCGACAGCGATGCGGGCAACAACGAAAAACCCTGCGTCGTCTTCACACCCGACGGCCCCAACGTGGTCGCCCATTACACCCGGCTGATGGCATTGCTCACACCGCGCTTGCGCGTGATTGTTTTCGACATGCCGGGATTCGGCTTTTCCCTGCCGACCGCCGGCTATGGCCATTCGCTGCAGGAGGGCGCGCAGGTCGTGCTGGATCTGCTGTCGCAGTTGCACATTCCGCGCGCAACGCTGGCCTTCAGTTGCGCCAACGGCCTCTATGCGATCAGGGCCGCGCAATTGCAGCCTCAGCGCATCGCCAGCCTGATGCTGACGCAAACGCCGTCCTTGCCGCACATGCAAGCCTGGGCCTATCGCATGATCCCGCTGCCTTTACGCGTTCCCGTGGCAGGCCAGCTGATCACCTGGGCAGCGCGCCGGACGCTGGCGACGCGCTGGTATCGCAGCGCTTTGCCGACCCATGCCGACATGGGCAGCTTTACGCAGACGACGGCACAGTCCTTCAAGCAAGGCGGCTGTTTCTGGCTGGCGTGGTACAAGGCCTGTTGCGTGAAAGCCGCCTGCCGGTGCGAGCGGCGATCGAGTCGCCAATGCCAATGCCGATAACGATACCGATGCAGCCCTGCACCGTCATCTGGGGCGCGCTGGATCGTTCGCATCGCGCCACGCCGCCTGCTTCGCTGCTGGGGTATTTGCCGCATGCAGAACTGATCGGCTTTGATGATTGCGGCCACTTCCCCGATCTGGAACAGCCCGATCTTTATGCGCAGCAACTTGTTGCGCATATGTCAAAACATGATCTATATCAGATGTGAATACCTATTATCAGCAGGGAACCAATCCCCTTTTTGCCCAACAGGTATAATGTCGAGTCGAAATGCCCCGAATTACTTCGATTTTTTAGCTTACTGCTGCCTACGCGCGGCGCCTATCTATGCAATTGCTCGCTGTCGGACTCAACCACACCACCGCGCCGGTTTCACTGCGCGAGAAGGTTGCGTTTCCGGCTGACCAGATCGGTCAGGCGGTGGCGGCGGCGCGTGCATGGTTCGGCGGTCGCGAAAATGCAACGAATCTGCTGCCGGCCGGCGAAGCTGCGATTCTCTCCACCTGCAATCGCACCGAGTTATACGCTGCCAGCACCGCTCCTGACGGCGGCTTTGACAGCGCTATCGACAGCACCGCGCATTTCCTCGCGGATTTCCACCGTCTGCCTTACGCCGACCTGCGTCCCTTCCTCTACGCCCTGCCGCAGGACAATGCGGTGCGCCACGCTTTCCGCGTCGCCTCCGGGCTGGATTCGATGGTGCTGGGCGAACCGCAGATTCTGGGTCAGATGAAAGATGCGGTACGCCAGGCGGACGCCGCCGGCGGCCTCGGCACTTATCTGCATCAATTGTTCCAGCGCACCTTTGCGGTTGCCAAGGAAGTCCGCACCACCACCGAAATCGGCGCTCACAGCGTGTCGATGGCGGCGGCTGCCGTGCGACTTTCGCAACGCATTTTCGATTCCGTCGCCAGCCAGAACGTGCTGTTCATCGGCGCCGGTGAAATGATCGAACTGTGCGCCACCCACTTCGCGGCGCAGAATCCGAAATCCCTGACCGTCGCCAACCGTACGCTGGAACGCGGCGAGACGCTGGCGCACCGCTTCAACGGTTCGGCGCTGCGTCTGGCAGATCTGCCGACGCGCCTGGCCGAGTTCGACATCGTGGTGTCCTGTACCGCCTCTTCGTTGCCCATCATCGGCCTCGGCCTGGTCGAACGCGCAGTCAAGGCGCGTCGTCACAAACCGATTTTCATGGTCGATCTGGCCGTGCCGCGCGATATCGAATCCGAAGTCGGCCGTCTGGACGACGTGTTCCTCTATACCGTGGACGATCTGGCAACTGTGGTGCAAAGCGGTGTCGAAAACCGTCAGGCCGCCGTGGCGCAAGCCGAAGCCATCATCGAAACCCGCGTGCAATCCTTCATGCACTGGATCGACACGCGCGCCATGGTGCCGCTGATTCAGGATCTGCACGAGACCGGCGAGACCCTGCGTCTGGCCGAGCTGGAGCGCGCGCGCCGCATGCTGGCCAAGGGCGACGATGTGGAAGCCGTGCTCGAAGCACTGTCCAAGGGTCTCACCGCCAAATTCCTGCACGGCCCGCAACAGGCCTTGCATCACGCGCAAGGCGAGCAGCGCAGCCAGCTGGTCACGCTGCTGCCGCAGTTGTTCCGCACCAAGCGTTAGCGTTACCCTCTTCTGATTGCCGCCCGGCAATCCACTGCCGGCCTCGCCGGTCGGCCCGCTCCGGCAGCTCCCTTTAATACTCCGCTCACCTCGCTGCCGCAGCCCTGCATCACATCAGGTCTCACGTTCAAATTCAGCCTCACCGCTCACCGGATACCGAATCGCCCATGAAACCTTCAATGCTTGCCAAGCTCGACCAGCTGGCCGAACGCCTGGAAGAACTCAACAGCCTGCTGGCGCAGGAAGACGCCACCGCCAGCATGGACAACTTCCGCAAGATGACGCGCGAACATGCCGAGCTCGGTCCGCTGGTGGAGCTCTACGGCAATTACACGCAGGCCGCGCAAGATATCAAAACCGCGCAGGAGCTGCTGTCCGACCCGGACATGAAAGAGTTCGCGCAGGATGAAATCAACAGCGCCAAGGCGCGTATGGAAGCGCTGGAAGGCGATCTGCAGAAGATGCTGCTGCCCAAGGACCCGAACGACGAGCGCAACATCTTTCTGGAAATCCGCGCCGGCACCGGCGGCGACGAATCGGCGCTGTTCGCCGGCGACCTGCTGCGCATGTACACGCGCTACGCCGAACGCAATCGCTGGCAGGTCGAGATCGTGTCTTCGTCCGATTCGGAAGTCGGCGGCTACAAGGAAGTCATCGCCCGCATCGTCGGCTTCGGTGCCTATTCGCGGCTCAAGTTCGAATCCGGCGGCCACCGCGTGCAACGCGTGCCGGCCACCGAAACCCAGGGCCGCATCCACACCTCGGCCTGTACCGTGGCCGTGATGCCGGAAGCCGATGAGGTCGAAGACGTCGACATCAACCCGGCCGACATCCGCATCGATACTTACCGCGCCTCGGGCGCCGGCGGCCAGCACATCAACAAGACCGACTCGGCAGTGCGCATCACCCACATGCCGACCGGCATCGTGGTGGAATGCCAGGACGACCGCAGCCAGCACAAGAACAAGGCCTCCGCATTGAAAGTGCTGGCGGCGCGCATCAAGGACGTGCAGCTGCGCGAGCAGCAATCCAAGGAAGCGGCCACGCGCAAGTCGCTGATCGGCTCGGGCGACCGCAGCGAACGCATCCGCACCTACAATTTCCCGCAGGGGCGCATGACCGATCACCGCATCAACCTGACCTTGTACAAGCTGGACTTCATCATGGACGGCGATCTGGACGAGCTCACCAATTCGCTGATCACCGAACATCAGGCCGAATTGCTGGCGCAACTGGGCGACGACGCCTGATCCCAGCCAGGTACGACAGCCCGGTGTCAGCAAGAATCGGCCAAGCAGGCGTATGATTCTGCCTGTTCCAGCGACCTGGAATGCAGCGTCGGCGAGGCGTGTAAAGCCGGGCCGGCGCGGGAACCAAAACCATGGCGGTCCCTCTGAGATGCAGTTTTACCGGTCCGCCGCGGTTCAGTCGCCACGGTTCAATCTCATTGCCTGAATGTGCTGCATCACTGATTACCCGGCTCATAACTCATATCAAAGCGAGCGCTCTCATGAAGTCATCCAAACCCCTGTTGCTGCTGATCGCGGCCATCTGCATCGCGCTGCTGGGCGCGGCCCTGTATCTGCAAATCGTTGAAGAAATGCAGCCCTGCCCGCTGTGCATCATCCAGCGTTATCTGTTCTGCGTGATTGCGCTGGTCTGCCTCATCTTCGCCTTCCTGCCGCGCGGCGCGACACGCATCGGCGCCGGTCTCGGCGTGCTGGCCGCCATCGGCGGCGCCGCGACCGCCGGCTGGCATCTGTGGGTGAAGGCGCATCCTGGCGTGTCCTGCGGCATCGACCCGCTGGAGACCTCGCTCAATCACATCGCTCCGGCCAACATGTTTCCGCTGATGTTCCAGGCCGATGGCCTGTGCGCAGCACCGCTGCCGCCGCTATTCGGCCTGTCGATTCCGCAATGGTCGCTGATCTGGTTCGTGATTCTTGGCCTGGCACTGGCACGCGTGCTGTTCAAGCGCCGCTGATCGTGCGCTGATTCTTTTTCCGCAAACTCAGTTGAAACTCCCCGACTTTGCCGGCAACACGCTGGCCGCCGCCCTCAAGGCGGCGCCGCTGGACGCGCTGGAAAATCGCATGCTGCTGTGCCACGCGCTGCGGCTGACACGGGTGCAACTGATCACCCAGTCCGAACGACAGCTGGATGCCGCCGAAGCCGCCTTGCTGACGCAGCTGTATGAGCGCCGCCTGCACGGCGAACCGATCGCCTACATCGTCGGCGCACGCGAGTTTTACGGGCTGGTGTTCAAGGTCACGCCGGCCGTGCTGATCCCGCGGCCCGACACTGAATTGCTGGTTGAACTGGCGCTGGAACGGCTGCCGCAACAAGGCAGTCTGCTCGACATGGGCACCGGCTCCGGCGCGATTGCGGTGGCAGTTGCACATACGCGGCCGGATGCCTCGGTGACCGCGCTGGATGCCAGCGCCGATGCCCTGGCCGTTGCACGCGACAATGCTGCGAGCAATCAGGCGCGCGTCAATTTCGTGCTGAGCGACTGGTATGCGGCACTCGCCACAAGCAATGCAAACGCGCAAGCGCCGGCACGTTTCGACCTCATCGCCTCCAATCCGCCCTACATCGTCGCCGGCGATCCGCATCTGTCGCAAGGCGACCTGCGGTTTGAGCCCGTAGACGCACTCACCGATCATCAGGACGGTCTCTCCGACTTGCGCACCATCATCGCCGGCGCAGGCAATCACTTGCATTCCGGCGGCTGGCTGCTGATGGAACACGGCTACGATCAGGCAGCGCCGGTGCGTGCGCTGCTCAATGCGGCAGGCTTCACCGAAGTGCAATCCTGGCGCGATCTGGCGGGGATAGAACGGGTGAGCGGCGGGCGCCTGGTTTAAGCTTCGCGACCGCGCTGAAACGACACCGGGCTCTGACTTTCGACAGAGCCCGGCTCAGCCAGACACTCAGGTACAACAGGACGTCTCGGCCTCCGCCGCCTCCCGAATCTTCAGGCAGCCCTCTTCCCACCGCCCTCCGGCCCTGCAGGCATACCGACCACGCTGATGTCGCGCAGCTCTGGATGTTCGATCATGCGCAGCAGCGAGGCTTCCTTCTGTTTCGCGGCCTTGAGATGGCGCTCCTTGACGTGGCCATAGCCGCGGATGTCTTCAGGGATGCGCGCCACTGCTGTCACCTGCACCAGATTTTCCGCGCTCAGATTCCTGAGCAGGCGCGTCAGTGTGTCGCGATACTCATCGATCAGCGCGCGCTCCTGTCTGCGCTCTGCGGTATGCCCAAAGGGATCGAGCGCACTGCCGCGCAAGAACTTGAATTTCGCCAGCACGCCGAAGGCGCGCATCATCCACGGGCCGTATTGTTTCTTGATCAGATGGCCCTTGTCGTCGTGCTTGGCCAGCAGCGGCGGCGCCAGATGAAACTTGATCTGATAATCGCCTTCGAACATGCCGGCAATTTTTTCGCGGAAGGCCGGCGCGGTGTAGAGCCGCGCGACTTCATACTCATCCTTGTAGGCCATCAGCTTGAACAGATACTGCGCCACCGCCTGCGTCAGCTTGAGCGGCTTGCCGGCATCGCCCAGCGCACTCTCGTAGGCGCGCACCATCTCCACGAATTCTGCGTAGCGCTGCGCATAGGCGGGGTTCTGATAATCCGTGAGAAATGCGACGCGGCGCGCCACCACTTCTTCCAGCACCGGCGCACGCTTGAACTCGATCACCTGCGCCGTCATGCCGTTGCGCCTGGCTGCCGCCAGTACCGCGTCGAGGTCGTGTGCGGCGGCGCGGCCCCAGCCGAAGGACTGCTTGTTGAATTCCACCTGCAGCGCATTGAGTTCGATGGCGCGCAACAGAGCCGCTTCCGACAAGGGCACCCAGCCCTGTTGCCAGGCATAGCCGAGCATGAACATGTTGGTGGCGATGGCGTCGCCCATCAGCGCGCCGGCGATGTGGCCGGCATCGACCAGCGCCAGATTGCCGGCGCCGCAGGCCTTGCTGATTTCGCCTTCGGCCGAAGCGCCGGGAAATTGCCAGTCGGGATTGCGCACGAAGGCGGCGGTCGGCGTCTGCGCCGAATTGACGGCGGCATGCGTGCGGCCTTCGCCCATACGCGACAGCGCATCGCGGCTGGCCGTCACGATGACATCGCAGCCGATCACCAGATCGGCCGCACCGGTGCCGACGCGGGTTGAATGCAAGTGATCGGCATGATCCGCCACGCGCACGTGCGACATCACCGGCCCGCCCTTTTGCGCCAGGCCGCTCATGTCCAGCACCGAACAGGCCTTGCCTTCCAGATGCGCGGCCATCGCCACGATCTGACCGATGGTGATGACGCCGGTGCCGCCGATGCCGGTCACAATGATGCCGTAAGGCTGCGCCAGCGAAGGCAGTAAGGGCTCGGGTAATTTCGGGCTTGCAGGGCTTTCATCTGCCGCGCCCGCTGCCGTAGCCTGCACGCGTTTGGGTTTTCTCAGCTTGCCGCCTTCCACCGTGACGAAGCTGGGACAAAAACCGTTGACGCAGGAATAGTCCTTGTTGCACGAGGATTGATTAATCTGGCGCTTGCGTCCGAACTCGGTTTCCAGCGGCTCGACCGAGAGGCAGTTCGATTGCACGCTGCAATCGCCGCAGCCTTCGCAGACGGCCTCGTTGATCACGGCGCGCTTGGCCGGATCGGGGTAGGCATCGCGTTTGCGGCGACGGCGTTTTTCCGAGGCGCAGGTCTGGTCGTAAATCATGGCGGAAACGCCGGGCACTTCGCGCAGCTCGCGCTGCACCGCATCCAGCTCGCTGCGATGGCGGATGGTGACGCCTTCGGCCCATCGTGTATCGGCCGGATATTTGTCCGGCTCGTCGGTGACGACGATGATGGGTCGCACGTTTTCCGCTGCCAACTGACGCGAAATCATGGCCTGATCAAGCGGCCCGTCGAACTCCTGGCCGCCGGTCATCGCCACCGCGTCGTTGTACAGAATCTTGTAGGTGATATTGACCTTGGCCGCCACCGATGCGCGCACCGCCAGCAAACCCGAATGGAAATAAGTGCCGTCGCCGAGATTGGCGAACACGTGCTTTTCATCGGTGAAGGGCGCTTGCCCGACCCAGGTCACGCCCTCGCCGCCCATGTGGGTGAAGATGCTGGACTCGCGATCCATCCAGGTCACCATGTAGTGGCAACCGATGCCTGCCAGCGCGCGGCTGCCATCGGGCAGGCGGGTCGAGGTGTTGTGCGGACAGCCGGAACAGAAATGCGGAATGCGATCCTTGTTGGGATCGGCCTTGGTGCTCACGTTAAGCGTGGCCTCCTTGGCCTCCAGATAAGCAATGCGGGCGCGCACGCGCTGCTCCACCGGATGGCCGGCGAAGTACTTGGAAATGCGCGCCGCAATCGCCCGCGCAATCTGCGCCGGACTCAGCTCATAGGTGGCCGGCAACAGCCAGTTGCCGTGGCCTTCGCGATGCGATCCGCTCCATTCGCCGGTGTCGTCGAACTTGCCAACCACGCGCGGACGCACGTCGTCGCGCCAGTTGTAAAGCTCTTCCTTCAATTGATATTCGAGGATCTGGCGCTTCTCTTCGACCACCAGAATTTCCTCCAGACCTTGCGCAAATTCCTTCACGCCTTCCGCTTCCAGCGGCCAGGTCATGCCGATCTTGTACAGGCGAATGCCGATGTCGCGCGCCACCTGCTCGTCGATGCCGAGATCATCCAGCGCCTGCCGCGTATCGAGATAAGACTTGCCGGCGGTGACAATGCCGATGCGCGCATGCGGGCTGTCCCAGATGATCTGATTGAGCTTGTTGATGCGTGCGTAGGCCAGCGCGGCATACCATTTGTGATTGTTCATCCGCGCTTCCTGCTCCAGCACGGTATCGGGCTGGCGGATGTTGAGGCCATCGGCCGGCAGGTCGAAATCTTCCGGCAACACGATCTTCACGCGATCGGGGTCGATCATCACCGACATGCCCGACTCAACGATATCGGTCACGCATTTCATCGACACCCAAAGCCCGGTATAGCGGCTCATGGCCCAGCCGTGCAGACCGTAGTCCAGATACTCCTGCACCGTGGACGGATACAGCACCGGTATGCCGCAGGCCTTCAGGATGTGTTCGCTCTGATGCGCGGTGGTGGAAGACTTGGCGGCATGATCGTCGCCGGCAATCACCAGCACGCCACCATGCTTCGACGTGCCCGCCATGTTGGCATGCTTGAAGACATCGCCGCAGCGATCGACGCCCGGCCCCTTGCCGTACCACAGCGAAAACACGCCGTCGTATTGCGCGCCCGGAAACAGATTGACCTGCTGCGTGCCCCACACGCTGGTCGCGGCCAGGTCTTCGTTCATGCCGGGATGAAATCTGATGTGCTGGGCGTCGAGATATTTTCTGGCCTTCTCCGCAGTCTGATCGACCGTGCCCAACGGTGAGCCGCGATAGCCGGTGATGAAGCCCGCGGTGTTGAGGCCGGCGCGCTGGTCGTATTGCCGTTGCAGGATGGGAAGGCGGATCAGCGCCTGGATACCGGTCATGAAAACCCGGCCGCGCTCAAGCGCGTATTTGTCGTCGAGGGATACATCGTCCAGCAACAAGCGTTGACCGGAAGTCAGGGGTGCGTTCATGCAGTCTCCGTGGCAAAAATCGTGTCTTTGCTTGCACATGCACCTGCTCACAATGAAGACAGGCGCGTAAAAACTCTTGCGCCTTGTGGGCGAGGTTTCTTTGTTTTAGTGGGAGCTACATTAGCACAAGCCATTTGGGCGCGCTACGCACGGCGCAATACGAAATGGTCCGAAATGGACAGCGCATTGCGTGAGCAAACCAATCATGCAGGCGACGCATCAAGCGAGCCTGGCAGAAAAATGTACGAGGTAAAAAATGCGGGCTGCGGGGTCGGCGAGGAGAGGAGTTGCAACAGAAATGCGAGTCGATGCTCAGTGAATTTCTCTGAAAATTTCCATCAGAACAATTGTTACCAAATGCGCAGCAGGTGTAACAGCTGGTAAAAGAAATTGGTCGACAGGCGGGGCTGGCGTTTAATGAGTCTCACTTGAACAGCGCTTGGTATCCCCCACCACTCTGTACAAGGTTCCTCCCCTCTAGTGTTGAAAGCACCACTAGCTCGCGGACTTGGCCTTCCCCTCCAAGTCCGCTTTTTTTCGTCTGTACGCTTTGATTTCAGGCGTTCGCCTGTCAGCGCACACTTGTCGATCAGACAAAAAAATGCCGCATCGCGCGGCATTTTTTTGATCCCGACCAACCGAGAAATCAGGCCGGCGGCAAATTGATTTCGCCCAGCAACAAGGTATGGGCGGCCAAGACTTCCTGCGTCTTCAGGCGTTCATACAAGGGCGTGAAATCGGGTGCCGTGTCACTGAACAGTTGCTCGAAATCCTTGATGACGAAATACGTTTCCTGATACGAGTCGATCTTGTACAAGGTGCGCATCACCCGCTCCAGCTCAAACGGAATCCGGCGCGGTTGCGGATTGGTAAGACAGTACTCGACCTCGCCGCCGGACGACAGTATGCCGGCGCCGTAGATGCGCAAACCTTCCGGACTTTGAATCAGGCCGAATTCGATGGTGTACCAATAAAGTCTTGCCAGAGAAGCCAGACCATCCAGCTTCAGCGCTTTCAGGCCGCCCTTGCCGTATTCCTGCAAATGGTTGGCAAAGATGGGATTGAACAGCAGCGGCACGTGGCCGAAGAAGTCGTGGAACACGTCCGGCTCGACGATGTAATCGAACTCATGCGGCTCGCGCAGCCAGACCGTGACCGGGAAGCGGCGATTGGCCAGATGATCGAAGAAGGTATGGTCGGGCACCAGACCCGGCACCGCCACCAGCTGCCAGCCGGTCGCCTTGTACAGTGCCTCGGTGGTGCGATCGAAACGCGGGATGCCCTGCGACACGTCGAGCGCCTTCAGGCTTTCGATAAACACATCGCAGGCGCGACCGGGGATCAGCTTGGCCTGACGCTGATACAGCTTGCGCCAGAGTTCATGCTGTTCGGGTGTATAGGCATCCCAGTTTTGCGCAACCACATAGTTGGCGTCGGCATGGGTGTAATCGCCGCGCAGTGCGCCGCTGTCTGATTTGGTGGCGACGGTGGCAAAAAAGTCGTCGGTATTGACGTTGTCCATGGCACAGGGTTTCGTTTCAAAGAGATGGCGATATTATGCGCCGTTTTGCCGACTGGCAGGCTGCGCGGGATCAAGCACGCAGAATGCGAAGCGGAGCAATGTTGAAGAGCGAAGCTTGCGCAGCAGACCGGCCGCGTCTGAAAAAAACTCCGGTGCAGACGTTCAGGAACGCGGCTTGTTCTTTCCGCTGAGACTGGCGATCCACTTGAACAGCGCGCGCATATTGGCCTTGACGATGTAATCCAGCATTGCCACCTGTTCTTCCATTGCCTCCTGAAACACCGAGACCGAGCTGGCCGGCTGAATCTTCAGATAGGCATCGGCTTCGCCGTAGTCGCGCTGGATTTCCATCCCCGCCTTCTTGGCGATATGCAGCATCACCTTGTTGGACGACAGGCAATGCATGTACAAGGTATCGACATCGACATTGCGACAACGCATCGCGCCCCGCTCAAACAGCTTGCTGCCCACACCCATGCCGCGCGCCGCAGCCGCTACCGACACGCCGAATTCAGCCACCACCGGTTTGATGGTGGCGCCGCTGATGCGGGTCTTTTCGCGTGGCGCAAAAGCCAGATGGCCGACGCCCAGCAGACGCAGTTTGCGGTCGTAGACGCCAAACACGGTGTCGCGCGCGAAGTCGATATTTTCCACGTAGCGCGTGACCATTTCATCGGATAGCTTGGTGCCGAAACGCAGCAGCCGGTCCTTCTCTTCCAGCGCCAGAAAATGGCGCAGCATGTGACGCCGCGCGCGCGGCGACAATTCCTTGACCAGGATCAGCGAACGATCCGATTTCTTCGACTCCACCACCACGCCGGTTTGCGCAGCGACAGGCACGCCCGCCTCCGGCCTCGCCTTGCCGCGCATGCTGTTGAACCAGTGTGAAAGTCGTTTGAACATCGGCGTCTGAATCGTCAATATGGCGCACAGTGTAGACCAATCGCTGCCGCCATCAATCTGCGGCAGGCGCCGTCTGCGGATGAAGCTTGCGATACACCGCAACAAACTCGGCCACGCGCGCGCTGCGCGCGAGCTGAATCGCTTCCTGGATTTTCTGCGGCTGCGTCTGATGACGGCCGGCGATGGCGCCGGCATCGATGTCCTGCGCCGCTTTCAAGGCGCCTTCCAAATAAGCCGCCTGCGGAAACGGGCGCTCTTCAAAACCGTAGCGGCCGCGATGGTCGCATTGCGCCGCCAGCAGCATGTCGAGAAAGCGCTGCGGTTTGCGGAAGGCATCGCAACGACCGAACAGGGTAACCAGCGTCGCCGGACGCATCTCGAAAGCACGCCCGACATTGCCATGCTCGCGCGCCGTCATCAGCGCCAGATCGCGGCAGTCGCCCGGCACCTTCAGACGCACACAGACTTGCTCCGCCAGCCTGGCGCTGCGCGCTTCGTGCCCATGATGGCGCGGCCACATGTCCTCGGGCGTGGTGCCCTTGCCCAGATCGTGCAGCAGCGCAGCGAAGCGCACCGGCAAGGCGTAATCCTGTTGCGCAGCCCAATCCACGACCAGCATCACATGCACGCCGGTGTCGATTTCGGGATGATGTTGTTCCGGCTGCGGCACGCCCCACAAGGCATTCAGTTCGGGCAGGATGCGCTCCAGCGCACCGCAGGCGCGCAGCACCTCGAACATGCGCGAAGGCTTCTGCTCCATCAGGCCGCGCGCCAGTTCCTGCCACACGCGTTCCGGCACCAGCGCATCGACTTCGCCATCGCGCACCATGCGCTGCATCAGGGCATTGGTCTCAGGCGCGACGCTGAAATCGGCGAAGCGCGCAGCAAAACGCGCCAACCGCAATATGCGCACCGGATCTTCGATGAAGGCGTCGGAGACATGGCGGAAAATCTTTTGCTGCACATCGCGCTGACCGTGATAAGGGTCGATCAGGCTGCCGTCGGCGGCCTGGGCGATGGCGTTGATGGTAAGGTCGCGCCGCGCCAGATCGTCTTCCAGCGTGACGTCGGGCGCGGCGTGAAAAGCGAAACCTTTATAGCCGGGCGCAGTTTTGCGTTCGGTACGCGCCAGCGCATATTCTTCCTGCGTCTGCGGATGCAAAAATACCGGGAAGTCCTTGCCGACCGCGCGATAGCCCTGCTTCAGCATTTCCTCCGGCGTCGCGCCCACCACGACATAGTCGCGATCCTGGACCGACAAGCCCAGCAAGCCGTCGCGCACTGCGCCGCCGACGGTGTAGATTTTCATGCTCAGCGGTGGTCCGGCAGGATTTCTTTTTCGGCCAGCGCTTCGGCGATCCAGCGCGCCACGGCGGGATGTTCGCTGAGCCTGTCCACATAAGCCTGCAAGGCCGGCGCCAGCGACACCTGATACGTGCGGAAGCGCATTGCCACCGGCGCATAGAAGGCGTCGGCAATCGAGAAATCGCCGAACAGAAATTCATGGTGGCCGAACTGCGACAGGCAGTCCTCCCAGATTTCACAGATGCGACCGATGTCGCCCTGCGCTTCCGGCGTGCGCCCCTGGCCCGGATAGCGTCCGCGAATATCCATGCTCATGGCGCTGCGCAGGCCGGTGAAGCCGGAATGCATTTCAGCGGTGATGCTGCGTGCGATGGCGCGCGCCTCGGTGCTTTGCGGCCACAGACCGCGCTCGGGAAATTGCTCGGCCAGATATTCGCAGATCGCCAGCGAATCCCAGATGGCAATGTCGGCGTCGAGCAGCACCGGCACCCGGCCGGAACCGGTGAACTGCGCGATCTGGTTCGCGGTATCCGGCTGATCCAGCAGCACGCGCACTTCCTTGAACGGTATGTCGAACGCCGTCATCACCACCCATGGCCGCATCGACCATGAGGAATAATTCTTGTTGGCGATCACCAGCGTCGGCTGGTGCCTGCCGGCCCTGGCCAGCGTTTCGGACAATACCGGATCAAGTTCAGTGTTCTGCATGTCGGTTCTTTCTGTGGCGGAACTGCGTGGATTATTGTTGATGCCTAGCGTCTGGCGTTGCTGCGATAAATGTCGAACTGGCGCTGCGGATCGCGCGGCGACAAATATAGCGGCGCAGCGGTTTCCAGCGAAGTCGGCGTGATGCGCAACTCGGCGGCAATCGGCCCGGAAGTCAGATTATCCACCCGCATCGAGGCTACATTGTCGCGGCTCATCAGCTTGCCGGGCAGGTGCTCCAGCATCAGGGCCTGCAAATAGCCGAGCGCCGGCGGCAGCGCAAAAATCGGGCGTGAGCAACCGGAATACCAGCCGGCCAGTTGCACCAGCTGCCGCAAGGAATAATCGGTCGGGCCGCCCAGCTCGTAAATCTTGCCGGCGCAATGCGGCAGTTGCAGCGCATTGAAGAAAGCCTGCGCCACGTCGCCCACATAGACCGGCTGAAAACGCGCGTTGGCACTGCCCAGCGGAATCACGGGAAATTTCTTTTGCAGGGCGGCGAACATGTTGAGGAAGTTATCGCCTTCGCCGAATACCACCGAAGGACGGAGGATCGCGACCTCCAGCGGCGTCGCCGGCGATGCGGTGGCGGCGACGTCCAGCACCGCGCGCTCGCCGGCGGCCTTGGAACGCTGATACATGGAAGGACCGTCGGCCGCTGCGCCCAGTGCGCTCATGTGCAGATAGCGCGGCACGCCATGTCGAACGCAGGCGGCGGCGATGCGGCGCGGCAGTTCGACGTGCGCGTAGTCGAAATCAGGGCCGTAGGCTTTGCCGCCGCGTGCCGGCCGCGAATGCAGTATGCCGATCAGATTGATCACGGCATCGGACTCTGCCACCAGTCGCGACAGGGTCGCCTCGTCATTCAGGTCGGCCACCACTACGCTGACCACCGGCGACACCAGCAGATGCTTGGCGCGCTCGTAGCGCCGGGTCGGCACCATCACGCGATAGTCGGTACTGCTGCCGAGCAGACGCACCAGCCGGCTGCCGATGAAGCCGGAACCGCCGATCACAAGTATCTTGCGTACAGCCATATTGTTCTCCCTTACGGCGCAACGCGGACGCTCAGCCGACATTGGCTGGCGCCGCGCGCCGGATCACACTCTTTCGGTCAAGGCAGATCGGTGGCGACGTTGCTGTTGGGCGCCACGCTGCCCATGCGTTGTTTCAGGGATTGCGGACGGTTTTCAAACATGGCCGCATAGTAGGTCGCGTTGGACATCACGTTCTTGACGTAGCCGCGCGTTTCGTTGAAGGGAATGATTTCAGCGAAAATCGCGCCTTCCACCGTGCGCGGCAAGGTCGAGCGCCAGGTGCGCGGCCGCCCCGGGCCGGCGTTGTAACCGGCGGTCGCCATGGTCTCCGAGCCCTCCAGATTATTCACCACCATGCTCAGATAGCTGGTGCCGAGCAAAAGATTGGTGTTGATGTCGTTGACCTGATCCGGCGTGAATTCGGTCATGCCGATTTTCTTGGCGACGAACTTGGCGGTCGCCGGCATCAATTGCATCAGCCCGGAAGCACCGACGTAGGACTTGGCGTTCTTGATGAAGCGCGACTCCTGACGGATCAGGCCATAGATCCAGGCGTTTTCCATGCCCAGCGGACGCGTCGCCGCTGTCATTTCACCCAGATGCGGCGCCGGGAAGCGCTGCGTGAAATCGAATTCGGTACGGGTCTTGTCGGAGGTGCTGACCATGCGGTCCAGCACGTCGCTCTGGCGCGCAAATTCGGCCGCAGCCAGCAGTTGGCGATCGTTCATCTTGCGCAGCTCCCAGTTCCATTCGCGGATCGCTTCGAAGCGCAGATTCAACTGATAGAACTTGAGGGAACGTCTGAAGCCCTCATTCTGCGCCATGACCGCCACCTCGCCGGCGCCTGGCGGCACCGGGCCGGGCGGAATGGTGATCTTCTGGCCCAGCTCTTCCAGCGCCAGCTGGCCGTAGAAGCTGAAGTTCTGTGAAATCGATTCAAACTGGCGGCGCGCCGCCTCGTTCAGGCCATCTTCCTTGAGCGCACGGCCAAGCCAGTAGACCCAGGTGATGTCGCTGCGCAATCCCTGCGGCATGCCTTCTATGGTGGCGCGCACCATCTTCCAGTCGCCGCCGCGCAAGGCCATGCGCACCTTCCATTGCATCGCGTCCTGCGACAGCGGCGCGTCCTTGGTCTTGCGCCAGTAATCGAGCGCTTCCGGCGCCAGCTTGTAGGATGCCGCCAGCGCAATCTGCCCCCAGCCCAGGGCCTGCTCCTGCGCGGTCAGCTGGTTGCCGTTGCTATTCAGAAAATTGGCGGCCTGCGCCGGATTGTTTTTCGCCACCCGCCCCAAAGCGATAATGTAAGTCTGATGATTGGTCGCGCCGCGACCCGGACCGCGCGCCGCGATCAGGGCCGGCTTGTCGAGCGCCTGCTGCAGGCTGACGTCGCCGTTGTCGAGCAGCACTGCAGCGCGGCGCACCACCACGCTGTTGCCGTTTTCAGCCGCCTGACGAATCTGCCCCCAGACATCGGCGTCACTGAACTGATGATTCTGCGCCAGCGTCGCAATCAGCTCGCTGCAACCCTGCCCGTAGTCCTTGGGGGAGACCAGCAAGGCACGCGCCTCATCGGCGACGTTTTGCCCTTTGACCGCGCGCGAGTTGAGCGCAAAGCACTTGACCTGGGTGTCGTCGTCCAGCGCAAACTTGGGATATTGTTCATCAAAGGTGACCCAGTTGCCGGTCTTGCCGAGCGCCAGCAGCCAGTCGTTGCGCAGACGGTCACCGATGGCGGTGCCGTCGTAGCGCGTCAGGAAATCGCGGATTTCCTGTTCCGGCGCGGTATAGTCGCGCACGCGCGGTTTGAGCCGATAATAGTCGACGTAGGACGGGATGTCGTAGCCGGGCAGACGCGCCGCCAGATCCAGCGCCAGCGCCGCGTTGTCATTACGCGCCGCTTCGCGCAGCGCCATGAAGGTATCGTCGGCAGAAGCACCCGCAGACAATCGTTTTTGCGCCTGCGCTGCAGACGCCACGCCAAGCACGGCGATGGCGGCCAGAGACAGTGAAATCAGGCATTTCTTGAACGGGTGATTCTTCTGGCGCATTCTTGTACAACCTCAAAGTGAAACAAATGACTTCATCAAGGATAGCATGCGGCACTGCTGAAACAGCGCGCAAAACGGCGGCGGAAACACCCCGTGAATCAAGCGCCTCCGCGACGACCGCCAGCGTTGCCGATAGCAGCAGCAACACCAGCACCGCCGAAACCAAGACAGCCTTGCGCTCGGCCTTGCTGGCGCGCCGGAAAGCGCTGTCCGAAGCAGAAAAACACACGTCCGACGCCCGCATCTGCGAACGGGTGATCGCCTGGTGCGAGGAACATCGGATTGGCAGTCTTGGCGTATTTCATCCGATCCGCAAGGAACCGGATTTGTTTCAGGCCTATAACGCTTTGATTGCCAAAGGCGTGCACCTCGCGCTGCCGGTGGTCACACAAAAAGATCAGCCGCTGGAGTTTCGTCGCTGGCAACCCGGAGATGTGCTGCAAAAAGATGCACTAGGCACCTCGGTGCCGCCGCCCGCGGCTGAGCTGATGAAGCCGCTGGCCTTGCTGATTCCCTGCGTCGGCTTCAACCAGGCCGGTATGCGACTGGGCTACGGCGGCGGCTTTTACGACCGCACACTGGCGCTGCCGGACAAACCTGTTGCGGTCGGCGTGGCCTATGCGTTTTCACGCGCGGATTTTTATTCTGAGCCGCATGACATCGCGCTCGACCTGATACTGACGGATGAAAATTAAAAGAACGACAACTGACATGCCCGGTGCAGATTACGGATGCCAGAAGCCGAGCCCAAAGAAAAAAGCCGGACAAGTCCGGCTTTTTTCTTTTCAACAAGATCGGGCGCCTGAAACGGAGTCGACGCCCTACTTCACCAGCCGCTGCCAGATCGCCTGCGTGGCATTGGCCTGATTCAGGCTGTAGAAATGCAGGCCGGGCGCGCCGCCTTGCAGCAGGCGCTCGCACAGCTGCGTCACCACATCGAGACCGAAAGCGCGGATCGATTCGGCGTCGTCGCCGTAGCTGGCCAGCTTGAGGCGCACCCAGCGCGGGATCTCGGTGCCGCACATATCAGAGAAGCGCATCAGTTGCGTGTAATTGGTGATGGGCATGATGCCCGCGATCACCGGCACGTTCACGCCCAGTTTGGCCGCCTCGTCGACAAAACGGAAGTAGGCATCCGCGTTGTAGAAGTATTGGGTAATCGCAGCATCGGCGCCGGCCTTCACCTTACGCACATAATTTTGCACGTCGTCCTGCGGCGATTTGGCTTGCGGATGCATTTCAGGATAGGCCGCCACTTCCAGCCGGAACCAGTCGCCGGTTTCGGCACGGATGAATTCCACCAGTTCATTGGCGTAGCGAAACTCGCTGGACGCCTGATCCATGGCGCCATAGCCGCTCGGCAAATCGCCGCGCAACGCGACGATGCGACGGATACCCTGACTTTTGTAGTCGTTCAGAATGGCGCGCAGACTTTCGCGCGAACTGCCGATGCAGGACAGATGCGGCGCCGCCTGATGACCTTCTGCCATGATTTCCAGCACGGTGTCGCGCGTGCCTTGCTGGGTAGAACCGCCGGCGCCGAAGGTGACTGAAAAATACTTGGGGTGCAGTTCCGCCAGCCGCGCCCGCGTGGCGCGCAGCTTTTCAGCGCCTTCCGGCGTCTTGGGGGGGAAGAACTCGATGCTGAAATTGTGCTGTGTCATTACTTCTTCCCGGATTTCAGCAACAAGGTAGACAAGGCCCAGGACACGATGCTGTACAACAGCGCACCGCCGACCGCCGCCCAGAATCCGGCGACATGAAAGCCGCCCACCAGTTGCGCCACCACCCAGAACATCAGGCCGTTGATGATGAGAATGAACAGGCCCAGCGTCAGCACCGTGACCGGCAGCGTCAGCAGCACCAGCACCGGACGCACCAGGGTATTCACGAAGCCGAGGATCAGCGCCGCCAGCAGTGCGGAACCGAAACTGTCGACCTGCACCGAATGCAAGAGATAGGGAACCGCCAGCAGCGCCAGCGCATTGATCAGCCAGGTCAGCAATAACAGCATGGCAATCCTTTCAGAACATTGAACGTTTGAAGCCGGCGGCGCACGGACTGGCTGCGTCAACGCCGGATATAACGGAGATATCGCTACGAAGGAATAAAACAAGAGGCGGCTGATTCAGCAGAAGCAGAAGCAGAAGCAGCAGCCCGATATCAGTTGAAGCGTCGGTTACACCTCGCCGGCCTCGCCGCATCCAAGGCACGGTCGCGCAATGTTCCACGCAACCGTGCCCGCAAATAGGCGGGGCCTTGCGATTAGTAGCGGTAGTGCTCAGGCTTGTAAGGGCCTTCGGAACTCACGCCGATGTACGACGCCTGCTCGGTGGTCAAGGTGCTCAATTGCGCATTGAGCTTCTTCAATTGCAGACGCGCGACCTTCTCGTCCAGATGCTTGGGCAAGGTGTAGACACCGACCGGATAGTTCTTGGTGTTCACGAACAGTTCGATCTGAGCGATGGTCTGGTTGGCGAAGGAAGAGCTCATCACATACGAAGGGTGACCCGTGCCGCAGCCGAGGTTCACCAGACGGCCTTCCGCCAGCAGGATGATGCGTTTGCCATCCGGGAAGATGATATGGTCGACTTGCGGCTTGATGTTTTCCCAGCTGTATTGCTTCAGTGCGGCGACTTCGATTTCGTTGTCGAAGTGACCGATGTTGCAGACGATGGCCTGGTCTTTCATCTTCTTCATGTGATCGTGCGTGATCACATGGTAATTGCCGGTGCAGGTGACGAAGATGTCGCCGTGTTCGGCAGCGTAATCCATGGTGACGACGCGGTAGCCTTCCATCGCCGCCTGCAGTGCGCAGATCGGATCGATTTCAGTCACCCAGACTTGCGCCGACAAAGCTCGCATGGCTTGCGCCGAACCCTTGCCGACGTCACCGTAACCGGCAATGACAGCAACCTTGCCGGCGATCATGACGTCGGTCGCGCGCTTGATGCCGTCGACCAGCGATTCACGGCAGCCGTACAGGTTGTCGAACTTGGACTTGGTCACCGAGTCGTTGACGTTGATGGCCGGGAAGGCCAGCTTGCCTTCCTTGTGCATCTGATACAGGCGATGCACGCCGGTGGTGGTTTCTTCGGTCACGCCCTTGATCTGGGCCAGACGGGTGGAATACCAGTTGGACGAAGTCGCCAGCTTTTTCTTGATCGAATTGAACAGGCAGATTTCTTCTTCCGACGTCGGGTTGTTCAGCACCGATGCGTCTTTTTCAGCACGCGTGCCCAGATGCAGCAGCAGGGTGGCGTCGCCGCCGTCGTCCAGAATCATGTTGGCCTGTTCATTCTCGCCGCCCTGCCATTCAAAAATGCGGTGCGTGAAATCCCAGTAGTCGTCCAGCGACTCGCCCTTGAATGCGAACACCGGCGTGCCCTTGTCGGCAATCGCAGCGGCAGCGTGATCCTGGGTCGAGTAGATGTTGCAGGAAGCCCAGCGCACCTTGGCGCCCAGCGCTTCCAGCGTCTGGATCAGCACTGCGGTCTGGATGGTCATGTGGATCGAGCCGGTGATGCGCGCGCCCTTGAGCGGCTGTGCAGCAGCGAATTCTTCACGGATGGCCATCAGGCCGGGCATTTCAGTTTCAGCGATCTTGATCTCTTTGTGGCCCCATTGCGCCAGGCCGATATCGGCGATCACATAGTCTTGAAAATTGGAATTGGTAGTCATGACTGCGGCGTTCTTCACGCCCTCCTTTCATGGAAAATCAGAAAAAAAGTAACGTGAGCGCAGTTGCTAAGATGGGTTGAGCATCTTGACCACATCAAGCCTGGCAGGTTTCCCCGTCGCAACGCTCCTTGATGCAGCAAGGCATTGTAGATGGCTGAACAGCCCCTCCGCACGCAATGCCCACAGGCGGAGGTGAAAACTGCATCGATGGAGTTTGTCTCCATCGATGCAGTCAGAACGACATTTTAACGCGGGTCGGACAACTTATAAACCCGGGTCAGTGCCGATAAATCCCTGTTGATGTTGCTATTACAGACCGGCGGCCGCGCGCAGGGCAGCAGCCTTGTCGGTGCGCTCCCAGGTGAATTCCGGCTCTTCGCGGCCGAAATGGCCGTAGGCAGCGGTCTTGGCGTAGATCGGACGCAGCAGATCCAGCATCTGCACGATGCCCTTTGGACGCAGGTCGAAATGCTCCAGCACCAGTTGCTCCAGCTTTTCGTCGCTGATCTTGCCGGTGCCGAAAGTAGTCACCATGACCGAAGTCGGCTTGGCCACGCCGATGGCGTAGGACACCTGAATCTGGCAACGCTCGGCTAGACCGGCGGCGACGATATTCTTCGCCACGTAACGACCGGCATAAGCTGCCGAACGATCAACCTTGGATGGATCCTTGCCGGAGAACGCGCCGCCGCCGTGGGGTGCAGCACCGCCGTAAGTATCGACGATGATCTTGCGACCGGTCAGGCCGCAATCGCCTTGCGGACCGCCAATCACGAAACGGCCGGTCGGATTGACCAGGTAACGCGTGTTCTTGACCCATTCAGCCGGCACTACCGGACGAATGATTTCCTCGATGACCGCTTCATGGATCGCCTTTTGCTCCATTTCCGGCGCATGCTGGGTCGACAGCACGATGGTGTCGATTGCGACCGGCTTGCCATCGACATACTTCAATGTGACCTGCGATTTAGCATCCGGACGCAGCCATGGCAGACGGCCATCCTTGCGCAACTGGGACTGACGCTCAACGATGCGGTGCGCGTAATAAATGGCGGCAGGCATCAATTCCGGCGTTTCATTGCAGGCGTAACCAAACATCAAGCCCTGGTCGCCCGCACCCTGCTCGAGATCCACACCCTTGCCTTCGTCCACGCCCTGGGCGATGTCCGGCGACTGCTTGTCGTACGCGACCAAGACTGCGCAGCTCTTGTAGTCGATACCGAAATCGGCATTGTCGTAACCGATGCGTTTGATGGTTTCGCGCGCAACATCGATGTAGTCCACATTGGCGCGCGTAGTGATTTCACCGGCCAGCACGACCAGACCTGTATTACACAAAGTCTCGGCGGCAACGCGGGATTGTGGATCTTGTGTGAAGATGGCATCCAGAATCGCGTCAGAGATCTGATCGGCTACCTTGTCTGGATGGCCTTCGGAGACGGATTCGGAAGTAAAGAGAAATTCGTTGGACATTGCAGGCCCCTTTTAACGAGTGGATTAACCATGTCGCGGCCAATCCCACCGTGCCTGCGACGCTTTAGCGAAATTTGTATCCCGTCTCGCAAGTTGTCATTAACTCGACGGCTTGTGCTATTTTACGCCTCTTGAAATTTTTCAGCAATTTCGCCTCTGAATCTCCCCTCCATTAACGGCAAGTATGCTTTTTTCTTTATTCCGCCTGCTCTCTTTTTTGCCGTTGCCCCTGCTGCATCTGATCGGGATGTTGATAGGGTGGGTCGTTTATCTGGCGTCGCCTTCATATCGGCGCCGTCTCAAACAGAATATCAAGCGCGCCGCTCACGGCAGGCATCTGACGCAGGCCATCACCGAAGCCGGCAAAAGCATTTTCGAACTGCCCTTCATCTGGTGCGCATCCCCCACGCGCGTGTTGCGCACCGCGCAAATCGAGAACTGGGAACTGGCACAAGCTGCGCTGGACGCCCAAACCGGCGTGATCTTTCTGACGCCGCATCTCGGCTGCTTCGAAATCATCGCCCAGAGCATTGCCACCAGAACATCCCTGACCGCGCTGTACCGTCCGCCGCGTAAAGCCGCATTGAAGCCGCTGATCGAAGGCGCCCGCGCGCGTGCCAATCTGCATCTGGCGCCGGCCAATCTGTCAGGCGTGCGCACGCTGCTGAAAGCCTTGAAGAACGGCCAGGCCATCGGCTTGTTGCCGGACCAGGTGCCGCAAAACGGCGAAGGCGTATGGGCCGATTTCTTCGGCAAGCCGGCCTACACCATGACGCTGCCCGCCAAGCTTCAACAGATGAGCAAGGCGCCTATCATTCTGTCGTATGCCGAACGCCTGCCTTTTGGCCGTGGTTATGTCATTCGCTTCGTGCCCTTCGACGAAGACCTGGGCGAGACACCCGAGCAGCAGGCGCGCGCCATCAATCTGGCGATGGAAAAACTGATCGCACGCTGCCCCGCGCAATATATATGGAGCTATAACCGCTACAAGACCCCAAAAGGTGTGGCGCCGCCGGGAGCCGCGCAATGAAGGCGCTGATTGGATTGATGTGGCTGCTGCACTGGCTGCCGCTGCCGATTCTCGGCCGCATGGGCGAAGCGCTGGGCGCCTTGCTTTACATCATCATGAAACCGCGCCGCGAGATCACGCTGACCAATCTGCACCTGTGCTTTCCGGAAAAGACCGAAGCCGAGCGCGAGCAGATTGCGCGCGGGCATTTCAAGGCTTATGCGCGCAGCGCGCTGGAACGCGGCATTCTGTGGTGGGCGTCGGAAGCGCGGCTGCGCCGACTGATCAAGGTCGAGCCCGGCATTCCCTTTGACGCGCTGAACTCCGGACCGGTGATCCTGCTGTGCCCGCATTTCGTCTGCCTTGAGATTCCTGGCATCGCGCTGGTGCTCAACTCGGATTATTCGGTCTGCACCATTTATGCCCGGCAACAGAATGAAGTCGTGGATCAGGCGCTGCTCAGGGGCCGCTCGCGTTTTCGGCCGGTGACCTTGTTGTCGCGCGAAAAAGGCGTCAAGCCCATCATCCGCGCCATGCGCGAAGGCCTGCCTTTCATCATGCTGCCGGACATGGATTTTGGCCCACGCGATTCGGAATTCGTCCCCTTCTTCGGCGTACCGGCAGCCACCTTGACGGCGCCGGCACGCATTGCCGCGACCACCCACGCCAAGGTGATTCCGGTGATCACGACTTTCCTGCCCGGCTATCGCGGCTGGAAGACCACCTTCTATCCGGACTGGCAGGATTATCCGGGCGACGATATCGTGGCCGCCACGCGGCGCATGAATGCCTTCATCGAAGAACGCGTGAAGGAATCCCCTGCCGAATATTTCTGGGCGCACAAGCGCTTCAAGACCCGCCCTCCCGGCATGCCTGGCGTCTACAACAAAGACAGTGAGGATTGAGTTCGGCGATACTGCCTCTAATATATAGAGGGAAAAACAGAGGCTGGCTCGACAAACCATCAACATTCGTCCGCCGCGGCGTGATGGCGACGAAACAATTATCATCAATACATGAAGATCAAATTCACCAAAATGCACGGCGCCGGCAATGATTTCGTTGTCATCGACGCCATTCATCAAGACATCCAGCTGACGCCTGCGCAGTGGAAGTTCATCGGCGACCGTCGCTTTGGGATCGGTGCCGACCAGATGCTGGTGGTCGAAAAGCCGCAGGGCTCAGGCGTCGACTTCCGCTACCGTATCTATAATTCGGACGGCGGCGAAGTCGAGCAGTGCGGCAATGGTGCGCGCGCCTTCGTCAAGTTCGTCACCGATAAGGGATTGACCGACAAGCGCGCGATCCGGGTTGAAACCATGTCCGGCATCATCGAGCCGCAACTGGAAGCCGATGGCCGCATCACCGTCAACATGGGCGCGCCGATACTGGAGCCGCAGCTGGTCCCGTTCGACACGGCCGGCCTGCAAGCTCAGACGGAAGCAAGCGACAAACTGTGGCCGCTGGAGGTTAATGGCAAGACCGTCATGATTTCGGTGGTTTCCATGGGCAATCCGCACGCGGTGCAGATCGTGAGCGACAGCGAGGCGGCACCAGTCTTGATTGACGGCCCCTTGATAGAAAACCATGCGCGCTTCCCGCGCCGGGTCAATGCCGGTTTCATGCAAGTGGTGGACGCGCACCACGTGAATCTGCGCGTATTCGAACGCGGGGCCGGCGAAACGCTGGCTTGCGGCACCGGCGCCTGCGCCGCTGTCGTAGCGGGGATTTTGCGCGGCGCGCTGCAATCGCCGGTGGCAGTACAGACTCATGGCGGCGTACTGAGCATCGCCTGGGCCGGAGAAGGCCAGCCAGTTTTGATGACGGGCCCGGCAGTTTCGGTATTTGAAGGTGAAATCGACTTGCCTGACTGAATCAGCACCTGACTCAGAAGCGGCGGCGCTATGCATATCCCCTCGTGCAGCCCGCCGGGCCCCTTCTAGACCGGGGTCTCCTCGTCCTGCGAGGCGCCCTCCTGAATGCTTGAAAGCTCATCCGCAGCGGCGGCCGGCAACACGGTGCGCAAACGGTACAAGCGCTGCCGGTAATTTCCCTCCGGGCCGGTCTGGCCACAATCCACATCTTCGAACAGACGGCCGACGCGATTGAGCGCGGCGCGCTCTTCGCCGGTCTCTATTAATATGAGGCGCCGCTTGCTGCGGGCGTATTGCGTACGGATATCCACCAGCAGGCAATGCCCGCAATCGGCCTGCTTGAGGTCGATCAGCAAGGCTTCCGGACGGCTGAGACCGAACATGATTGCCAGTTCTATGCGCGCCGCCAGAAAAGGATGGGCATTGATCATCTCACGCGTCAGCTGCTGCTTGGCATTGACGGCCCACGCAGCCGGCCCCGGGCGATCGGCAATCTTGCCCAGCAGCGTTTGCGCCTCGACATTGCCATGCGTAGCCGCCTTTTGCAGCCAGTAGACCGCGCGTACGTCGTTGGCGGGATCGTCGCGCCGGTTACGCCAGGCGCTCATGCCGCATTCAAGTTGCGCCTCAACATGGCCCATTTCCGCCGCGCGCTCCAGATAATGCTGCACGTCGGTCAGATTGCGCTGCGAAAATTCAGGCTTTAGATAAATACGCGACAGCGCAAACCAGGCTGCAGCCATACCGCGCTCTCCGGCCAGCGTCAGCCAGCGAATTGCCTTCTTGTAATTGGCGGATCCCTGGCCGGCAAAGATGCGTTCACCATGCGGATCCATACGGGCGTATAGCAGGCCCAGGGCCAATTGCGCGCCACGGTCGTCGGCGCAGGCAGCCAATTCCAATAATTGCTGAGCCTTGAGCAGATCGGCTTTCTCTTGCTCTTGCTCTTGTTCTTGGAGAACTTGCGCCAGACGCACCAGCAACACGGTATTTTGACCGCCCAGATTGCGCGCAAGCATGTCTGACGGCCCGTTGAGTTGAGCAATCAGGGGCTCGTACTGCTCCAGCAGATTGTCGGCCAGAGGCGCGGCGCTTTTCAGAAATGCGGTGCGATCTTCTTTTTCCCACGCCATCTCAGCCAGTGCATGACGCGCCTGCTCGATTCCTGCATCGGCCGCCTTTTGCGTCCATTGTTGTGCCTGGCTTTCCGGAGATTCAATCGCAGAAAAGGAGGAAGTCGCCGAAGAATCAGGCGAGACTTTCTTTACATACGGAGCGTCAGATCTGGTAGCGGCCACGGGTGCGACCTGATTCGCAGCCGGTGCAGCTGCGCTGCCCTGAACCTGTTGCGCCAGCAACCATTGCGCATCGGCGTTGCCGTCCTTGGCCACCACCTCCAGAGCGCGCACGGCCTTCTTTCTCAGCTCGGCCGTCAACAAAGCGGCATTACCCAAAACCAGACGGGCGAACACCAGACCGGCCTTCTTTAGACCGGCATCGAAGGCACGCTCATACCAAAGCGCCGCATCCTGTGGTCTGGCCAAGGGCAGCACTATTTCATAAGGAATGTGCTGAGCGATCAACATCCAGGCATCAGCGACGTCTTGACGCGCAGCGCGCTCCAGCCAGTGAAACGCGGTCGCCAGACTTTGCGGCAGCCCATTGCCGCCGAACAGATAACGCTGCCCCAGGGTCAGTTGCGCTTGCGCCTGCCCTGCGCGGGCCGCGCGAATAATTGCCAGATCCTCTCGATTTGCCATCAGCTATCCACGATCCGATCAGAAAACCAAAATTATGCACTACAAATCATATTTTTTTAAATGAAGCGCCATCAAGGCCAAAAACGAAACCTTTTAACAACACGAGTCTATGCGTCTCGCTTGTGATTACGAAAAGCAACTTCAACAAGAAAATGACTCTCCCGGTGCGCAAAGCGGGTAAAGCGTTTGAAAAAAACAACACAAGGGGAGGAGTTTTACCTTTTCAACCAAAATTCCAAGCCTCAGACGACCAATCTGCCGCCATGCCAGATGAGAACCCTTAATGTCTCACCATCCGACTAGAAGTACGGATCCTCAAGACTATTTTTATAGAAGGATGTCAAATGAAAAAATCTCTGCTGGCACTGGCCGTTCTCGGCGCGTTCGCAGGTGCTGCTCAAGCACAAAGCTCCGTTACTATCTACGGTATCGTTGATACTGGCGTTGTGTACACAAGCAAGGCTGTCAATACAGGCAACAACACTACTGGCAGCAAGTTCGGTCTGAACTCGGGCATCATCCAAGGTTCGCGTATCGGCTTCAAGGGCGTTGAAGATCTGGGCGGCGGTCTGAAGGCTGTGTTCAATCTGGAAACCGGCTTCAACAACGACAACGGTGCTCTGAACGGCCAAGATGCCGGTTCGACTAACCTGTTCCGTCGTAAATCGGTGGTTGGTCTGGCAGGCGGTTTCGGTACCGTGTTGCTGGGTCGTCAAACCGACTTCGCTGACACTATCAGCGCAATGACTTCGGTTAATGACTTCGGCGGCATCACTGGCGCTGTCGGTCACAATCTGGATCGCCTGGAAGGTACACGTACTAACAACTCCGTTAGCTACACTACCAACAACCTGGGTGGTTTCACCGGTAACCTGATGTACGGTTTCGGCGAAACAGCTGGTCAAACTTCGGCTGGCCAATCGTTCGGCATCGGCGGTAAGTACGAAAACGGTCCTCTGGGTCTGGGTTTGAACTACTACCAATCGAAGCAAGGCGCAACTCCTTCGGATACATCGTTGATCTCGGCTGCCTCGGCAACCACCAACGTTGGTAGCTCGGCCTACAAGGGCCTGAACGTTGTGGCCAGCTATCAGTTCGGTCCTGCACGCGTGTATGCTAACTATTCGCGCGTCAAACAAGATCTGAACACAGCTTCCCCAACAGCGTTTTCTTCGAAAACTCTGGGCGCCGCCAACAAGGCTGACGTCTACGAAATCGGTACTGCATACGCACTGTCGCCTTCTCTGAAACTGCTGGCAGCTGTGACTCATACTCGTGCTGACTTCAACTCGTCCTCCAAGGGCAAGCTGACTCAACTGAGCCTGGGCACCGACTACTGGCTGTCGAAGCGTACTGACCTGTACGCTTTCGTTGCTAGCACACGTGCTTCCGACATGGCCAACAGCGGCGTGTTCGGCGATGCAACTGGTAACGCAGTCACAGGTAGTGCTGACGCTAGCCAAACTGCAGTCGCAGTTGGTATCCGTCACAAGTTCTAATTTAAGGCTTTGACATCCGGCATGAAAATGCCGGGCATCAAAACTTAAGTTGAATGATTCGGGCTTGCATGAGCAATCATGCAAGCCCGTTTTCATTGGTCAATCTGTTTTGCTAAGCGCCAGTCTGCTCTTGCCGCACTGTCAGCCATTGTCTTCGCAGGGGATAGCGTAGATAATCTCGCGATGCCTGAGCGCTGCCCGCCGTCGATTTGCTTTCTCAGCAAAATCCTGCCAGCGCCCTCTCCCGACTCATATCAATCAAACTGCCAATGACCACTCAACTCGATTCCGACTCGATCGCTGAATATCTGCTGGACCATCCTCACTTCTTTGAGGAACATGCCGAACTGCTATCGACCATCAAGTTGACCAGCCCAGTCATGGGCCGCGCGGTTTCGCTGCAAGAGCGGCAAATGGAAATCCTGCGCGAAAAGATCAAGGTGCAGGAGCTGCACATGGCCGATCTGCTGCGCATCGCGCAAGAAAATGACGAGATCACCAACAAATTCCAGGCCTGGACCCGCGCCCTGCTGCTGGCGCGCAACGATGCCGATCTGCCGCGCTTGCTGGTCGAAGGCCTGAAAGAGATTTTCCATGTACCGCAGGTCACCCTGCGCGCCTGGAACGTCGCCGAGAAACATGCCGATGCCTGGTTCACCTCGGCCGTCTCCGACGATGCACGCATTTTCTCGAATGGTCTGAACGCACCATTCTGCGGTCCCAATAATGATTTCGAAACCGTGTCCTGGCTGGAAGACGCGGCCTCGGTCAAATCGGTTGCGATTCTGGCGCTGCGCGTCGGTGCCGCTCCTGAAGCCTTCGGTCTGCTGGTGCTGGGTTCGCCTGATCCGACCCGCTTCACCTCGGACATGGGTACCGATTTTCTGTCGCGCATCGGCGAAACAGCCAGCGCAGCCCTGGCCTGCCTGCTGCACTGACGCTGATCAACACCAAGCTCTTAGACCCGCAACCATGCATATACGTGACAACCAAGCCATCTGATCTGCTGAGCGCCTATCTCGATAGCTTGCAGACTCAACGCAAGCTATCGGCGCATACGGTCGTCAACTATGGGCGCGATCTGACGGAGCTGCTGGAGCTGATGAAGCAAGCAGACTCGGTTCAAGCATCATCCGCCACCGAGCCTGATTTCAGTGCCGTCACTCATTTCCAGATACGCAAATTCGCCGCGCAATTGCACAGCCGCGGCCTCGGCCCACGCTCCATCGCGCGCAAACTGTCGGCCTGGCGCGGCTTCTTCGAGTGGCTGTCGGAACAGATGCCGCTCAAGTCCAACCCGGTCGACGGCGTCAAATCTCCCAAGAAGAGCAAGCCGCTGCCCAAGGCGCTGGCGGCGGACGATGCCATCCATCTGGTATCGCAAGCCAACCCTGTCAAGGATGCCGCAGCGCCCATGCAGCGCTGCAACCGCGCCATGTTCGAACTGCTGTATTCCAGCGGCCTGCGCGTTTCCGAGTTGACCTCGCTGGACGTGCGCTACGTGCAGGAGGCCGGTTATCACTCCGTCAGCTGGATCGACCTCAGCAGCGGTGAAGCCTTTGTCACCGGCAAAGGCAACAAGATGCGCAGCATTCCGATCGGCGCGCCCGCGCGCGAAGCCATCGCCAACTGGCTGGCGGTGCGCGAAACCCTGATCAAGACAGAATCCCCGGAGCAGCCGGCGCTGTTTCTGACCGAGCGCGGCACGCGCATGTCGCCGCGGGTGGCGCAATTGCGGCTGAAAGCCCACGGCCAGGCCGTGGGCATGGCCAGCGACGTGCATCCGCACATGCTGCGCCACTCGTTTGCCTCGCATGTGTTGCAAAGCTCAGGCGATCTGCGCGCGGTGCAAGAGATGCTGGGCCACGCCTCGATCACCGCTACCCAGGTTTACACGGCGCTCGACTTCCAGAGGCTGGCGCAGGTTTACGACGCCGCTCACCCGCGCGCCAAGAAAAGCCCGTCCAAATAAGAACGCGCGCCATGGCTGAGCCAGGCAAAATCACGAGCCCCATCGATTTGCGGCATAATCGTGGATCACGTGCACAGCGCATTCGTCATCGCATCCATCACAGCAGCAGGCGAAGCCAAGCCGGCACATTCCATCTGAACCGCAGCAACAGCCGCACACAAACTACACCAGCCCATCAGTGACACGAGCAGCCATGAAAGCCAAATCCGCAGAGCCAATTTCTACGCCAGGCCACAAGCACGATGCCCCTTCCGCATCTGCGCTGGCAGAAGCGCAGTTGCGCGATGCGGGCGTACGCGTCACGCAGGCGCGCATCAACGTGCTGGGCTCACTGCTCAACGCCCGCAGCGCCGTGTCGCATCAGGATATTCAGGATAAGTTTGGCGACATGGATCGCGTCACGCTGTATCGCGCGCTGGACTGCCTGACCGATGCCGGTCTGGCGCACAAGATTTCCAGCGACGACCGCATCTTCCGTTACAGCGCCGGCACCGATCACGCCGATGCGCATCAGCACGATCACGGCCAGCAGCATCAGCATGGCCATTTCAAATGCACGCGCTGCGCCCGGGTATTTTGTCTGGATGGCAGCGGCGGCGCGGATTTCCTCGCCAGCGTCCTGCCGGAATCGACCAAGCGCCAGTCCAGCGCAGCGCAACTGCAAAGCGCGCTACGCAAGACCTTGGGCAAAGGCTTTCAGAGCCATGAAGTGGAATTGACGATCAAGGGTTGGTGCGCGGATTGCGCCGACTGAGCGCCAGCACAAGAACAACTTACTTCAAACGCCCGCCCAGCTGCGGCAAGCGCCGCGCCAGATGGCGCACCGATCTGACCTTCACATCGACATAAGCCGGGTGCTTGCTGCGACGCTGCAAGGCTGTGGCATTCGGCGTCTGTGCATCTCCCAGCAGATACTGCGTGACCCATGCCGTGCGCACGCCAAGCTCGCGCGCCGACTTCAGATTGACCTCGGTATCCTCCACCAGCACACAACGGCGCGCGCTGACGCCCTCGCGCGCCAGCAATTTGCGCAACATGGAACGCGAAGGCTTGGGCCGCAACTGGCGATGCACGTGCATGGATTCGATGGAGATGTGACGTGAGAAATGCCGGTGCAATCCCAGATGGCGAAGCACCTGGCGCGCATACAGAATGGGCGCATTGGTCAGCAAAATCTTCTTGCCCGGCAACCTGCGCAACCAGCGGCCGATGCCGCGTTCGGCGCGCATCATGCCGGTCAGATCATCAAACTTGTGTGCCTCTTCGAGAAACTCGCCGATGCTCACGCGATGGTGGCGCACCATGCCCAGCAAGGTCGCACCATAAAGCTTCCAGTAATGCCGGCGCAGGGCGTTGACGGTATCGACGTCAGCCTGCTCGCCGGCCTCCTCCAGCACGCGCGTCATGAAGCGATTCATGTTGACGTTGATGGCGGGGAAAATCGCATGCGACGCATCGTGCAGCGTGTTGTCGAGGTCGAACAGCCAGAGCGGTGTAGTATTGGACGCCATGAATAACGGGCAAAGAAAGGCCAGCAGTGAACGGTAAAGCAAGACCCCAGATTATAGTGATATTCAAGTGCCTGCTCTGCCTGTTCTCCAGCCTTCTTTGCCTGCCGCCCGCTTACGCCCAGAGCAACGGCAAACTTCCCGCGCGCGGCGCCTTGTACAAGATCTCGGACGGCCGGCACACGTTACATCTGTTCGGCACCATTCACGTCGGCAAACCTGATTTTTACCCACTCGAAGCGCGCGTGATGCAGGCGCTGCAGCAAGCGCCGGTGATTGCCCTGGAACTGAATCCAAATGACGGCAAAGGTCTGCAGGACGCCATGCTGCGCCACGGTCTCTATCCTGACGGACAAAGTTTTCGCGACACGCTGCCGCCCCCCGTGACGCAATCACTGCTGGCGGCGCTGGCGCAATACAAGATTCCGGTCGCCAACGTCGAACGCTTCCGGCCATGGCTGCTGGCGACCACGCTGACGGTGGAGGAATACGCCGCCAACGGCTACCAGACCAGCTCCGCCATCGATATCTACCTGGCCGGCTACATGCGCCAGCGCGGCAAACCCGTCATCGAGCTGGAAAGCGCCGAACAGCAGATGACCCTGTTCAGTCAATTGAGCGATGAAGAGGAGAGCCGCTTCCTCAGCGACACGCTGGATGAGCTGAACGATCCGGGCTCCAGACGCAAACTGCTGGAACTGATAGAGCTGTGGCGCACCGCAGATAGCAAAGCCTTGGCCGCCTTGCTGCTGGACATGGATAAATCCTTCGCCGACCGCTTCACCCGCCGCGTGTTGCTTGATCAGCGCAATCCCTTGCTGGCGGAAGGCATCGCACGCCTGCTGAAGCAGCAGGACAAGGCCTTCGCCGCCATCGGCATCCTGCATCTGGTCGGGCCGCAAGGCGTGCCTGAACTGCTCAGGCAGCGTGGATATCAGGTCGAGCAAATCTATTGAGCCTCCGTGGCTAAATCAAGAGGCACGACACGAACTGCAGCGGGCAAACAAAAAGGGATGAAGCATTTGCTTCATCCCTTTTTATCTTGCGGCAGCTGGCTCGCCTGCCTCATGTTTCCCGCCTGACTCGACGGAGCGGACGCAGCATGCCGTCCAAGCTCGATCCTCAGATCAGTGCGAGCGGATCATCGTGCCGAAGGCCTGTTCGGTCAGCACTTCCAGCAGCAGCGAGTGTTCGATGCGGCCGTCGATGATGTGCACGGTGTTCACGCCCGATTTGGCAGCGTCCAGCGCCGAGGAAATCTTCGGCAGCATGCCGCCGGAGATGGTGCCGTCGGCAAACATTTCGTCGATCTCGCGCGCCGACAGATCGGTCAGCAGATTGCCCTGCTTGTCTTGCACGCCGGCGATGTTGGTCATCATGATCAGCTTTTCCGCATGCAGGATTTCAGCGATCTTGCCGGCCGCGACGTCGGCGTTGATGTTGTAAGCCTGACCATCGTCGCCGAAGCCGATAGGCGAAATGATGGGAATGAAGGCGTCGTCCTGCAGCGCCTTGACCACCGCCGGGTTGATCGCCTCGATCTCGCCGACGTAGCCGATGTCCAGAAACTGGCCTGGGTTTTCCTTGTCCGGCATGCGCATCTTGCGCGCGCGGATCAGACCGCCGTCCTTGCCGGTCAGGCCCACCGCCTGGCCGCCGTAATGATTGATCAGCATCACGATGTCTTGCTGCACTTCGCCGCCCAGCACCCACTCCACCACTTCCATCGTTTCTTCGTCGGTGATCCGCATGCCTTGCACGAAGGTGCCCTGCTTGCCGATTTTCTTCAGCGCATTGTCGATCTGCGGGCCGCCGCCGTGGACCACCACCGGGTTCATGCCCACCAGTTTCAGCAGAATCACATCGCGCGCGAAACCGTGCTTCAGACGCTCTTCGGTCATCGCGTTGCCACCGTACTTGACGACAATCGTCTTGCCGTGAAATTTGCGGATATACGGCAAGGCCTCCGCCAGGATTTCAGCTTTGATCTGGGGCGAGACGTTGGTGAGGTCGGTGGTCATGGCGAGGGTCCTGTACGGAAGAAAAACGAATGAGCGCGATTTTACATGGAAAGCGCGGCGCGATTGTTGCCGAATGTTGCGGATTTGCCGTATCGGCAAGCTGAATTTATCGTGCCGGGCGTTCAGCGACAAATTCAATGCCGGGCCGGGTTTCCGCCCGTATTTCAAATTGCGATCCGGTGGCGCCCGCAGTCGCGCCGTGAGCGGCCTGCAAGCTGAAGGTCAACCGCAGCTCAGCCCACTTCGCAGCTGCGAATTTCCTGCTCCGGAAAACCGCGCTTGATATTTTCCAGCGCGCTGCGGTTGGCCGGCGTCATGTCACGCAACTGAAACGCCTGCTTGCCGGCGCCGGAACGGCGCGCGATGATGCGCGCGCTGCGCAGGCCCTGGCCGATCAACTGGCCGACGTAGGCCTTGGCGGCGTCTTCGGTCTTGAAAATGCCGAGTGAAATGCCCCAGCGCAAGGCCGGGTTGGGAAAGGTATCCGGTATTACATAAAAGTCCTTGATGCCGAGCCGCTTCAGTTCGGCCAGGCGGCGTTCGGCCCCGTCCTTGCCGTCCTGCGGCGCGATATAGACCATGTTGCTGGTGACATCCTGCAAGGTCTTCAATTGTATTTTGTTGCCCAGATTCAGGCTCGCCAGTTGCGCCGAGAAACGCTTGGCGTCAGGCGCAGTGAAATTGCCGACTTCAGTGCAGGCCACCGTTTCCACCTTGGCGCCGGCTTGCTGTTGCGGCGGCTCGGGCTTGGCAGCCGGCGCTGCGGCATTGGCTGGCGTTGCCGCGCTAGCCGGAGCTGCCGGCGTGCTGGTAGGCGTTGCCGCCGCAAGCTCCGGAGCGGCGGCGGGAGCACCGGCCGTTGCAGCAGCAGCAACGGCATCGGGATTGGCCGCGCGGGCGGCAGGCACCAGTTTTTCGCTATTGGGCGGCAGGATGGCCAGCGCCTCCGGACGCAATTGCTGCGTCAGTCGCTGCGGCTCATGGCGCTCGGACGCGGTCGCGCCGAAATAGCCGCGCTGCAAGCCGAACACGACCACATTGCCGATCAACAGTAGCCAGAAAAACAATTTCAGCTTCATCTATTGCCTTGCCTTCCTTCCTTTATCTTCCTCAGCCCGAAGCTCAGAACCAGTCCATGCTCAGTCGGTCTGCATCGCCACCGTGTGCAAACCGATCAAGACCAGATTATCCACTTTTTCCAACTGCGCGCCGGGCAGCGTCAGATACGGCGCCACGATGGCGCCGGCGCCGCCGGCCAGCACGCAGCGCACCTGCGCCGCGACTCCGCCTGCTTGCTTTACGGACAATGCCAGTTGCGTCGCCACCGCCCGTTCTATCGCGCCGGCCTGGGCCGCAATGCAACCTGCCACGATGGCATCGACGGTGTTGTCCGCGAACGGTGCGCTCAGGGCGCCGATCTCATGAATCTGGGGCAGTTGCGCGGTGGTCAGCGCCAGCGATGTCGCCATGGTGCCCAGCCCCGGCAAGATCATTCCTCCCAGGAAACGTCCGTCGGCGCTGACGGCGTCGACCGTGGTCGCGGTGCCGCAGGTCGCCACGATCAAATCCTGCGCCGGGAACAAGGCCCGCGCGCCGATAGCAGCAGCGAAACGGTCGCAGCCCAGTTGCGCCGGATTGCGATAGCGGTTGCGCAAACCCGCGCACTCTGGCTGCGAAGCAAACCATTCAATCCTGAGCGCATCGCCCAGACTCTGCCGCAACAATGCATCCAGGGCATCGCGCAAGCCGGGCCCGGCGACGTTGGAAATCACCACCCTTGACAGGTTCAGGCTTTCCGCTGCGGCGGCCCATTGCTGCGCCAACTCGGCCAGCGCGGCGCGTTCGGCAGACCCTGTGTGCAACCAGCGAGCAGCGCAAGCCGATGTCAGCGCTGCTTCCGGGACAGATGCCGGCACCGCCCATTTCACGCGCGTATTGCCGGCGTCGATCAGCAGCATGGATGGCGACTTTGCGTTTTCCATCAGACCGGCTCCTGCAAGCGCAGCGACAGATCACCGGCCAGCACCGCGACGCGGCCTTGTGCGGTATCCATCAGAAAGCGGCCCATGGCATCCACCCCGACCGCGCTGCCCTCATGCACGCTGCGCCCATTGTCGAGGATACGTACCGGCTTTCCGGCGTAAGAGTGAAAGGCATGCCAGCGCTCGACGAAGGCGGCGAAGCCTTGCTCTTCAAACAGCACCAGGGTATCGGCGAGTGCACTCATGAAGACCGCCAGCACCGTTTCGCGCGACTGCCCGCCGAGTTCGGGCGCAGCGCCGATGGCGCGTCCCAGTTCCTGCACCAGACCGTCCGGTGCGGCCAGATTGATGCCGATGCCGATCACCGCCCAGCAGCCCTTCTTTGCATGTTGATCTGCAGCGTGCCCGCGCTCGTCGGCTGCAGTTTCGATCAGGATACCGGCCAGCTTGGCGCCGCCGCGCAAGACATCGTTTGGCCATTTCAATTCCACCGGCACACCGAATACCTTGAGCGCCTCCGCCACCGACACGCCGACGGCCAGCGGCAAACCCATCAGCGCGCTCAACGGTTGAGCGAAGCGCCAGGCCAGAGAAAAGGTCAGCGCCGACTCCGGCGAAGTGCGCCACGGACGACCGGCACGGCCACGCCCTGCGGTCTGACAATCGGCCACGCGCAATTGCGGCTGTGTCAGCTGTGGCACACGCCGCATCAGATCGGCATTGGTCGATCCGGTCTCGGCGACCGCCTCGACCAGAATGTGTTTGGCGTGTTCGTTGCCGGAACGCGCGATCAATTCGGCGATGCGCGCCGCCGAGGTGGCGGGAAATGTCAGCGACGATTGGGCAGATGTTTTGCTCGAATTCATAGCGCGCATTGTAATGGCTTTGGCGCCGGCGCGGACCGCCTGCGACATCGCAAAGTTGACCGCAGGCAAGGTGCAGCCCCGACTGAAATCGGGTACCCTCGACCGCATGGAAGCTCAGCCATCCCTCTCGCCCGCTCCCCCGTCGACCACTCCCAATGCACCGCGTGCGGTGGCATCTTCGTTTGCGCGCGTCAGCCTGCTGATGTATGCGCTGCTGATCGTCTACGCCAGTTGGTATCCCTTCAGCGGCTGGCGCGACATGGGGCTGGGGCCTTTCGATTATCTGGGTTCGCGCTTTCCCTATTACTGGACCGGCTTCGACATCTGGACCAATATCGCCGGCTATATTCCGCTCGGCTTGCTGGGCGTGTTCGCGCTCTACCCCAAGGTACGTTCGGGCTGGGCGGTATTGCTGGCGGCGCTGGGCGGCGCCCTGCTCTCGGGCTGCATGGAGGCGGTACAAACCTATCTGCCGACACGCGTGCCATCCAATCTGGATTTGCTGACCAATGCCGGCGGCGCGCTGATCGGCGCCTTGCTGGGCGCGCGCAGTTGCCGCTATTTTCTGCAGGACGGCAAGCTGCTCGGCCTGCGCCGCCAATGGTTTACACGCGAGGCCAGCCGCGGCCTGGTGGTGGCCGGGCTGTGGCCGCTGGCGCTGATCTACCCGCAAAACCATCTGTTCGGCCTCGGCCATGTGGTGCCGCCGCTATCGGCGCTGATTTCCGATCTGCTGGATACGCCCATCGATCTGGCCACGTTGTGGCTCAATCACGCCCAGCTCAGCGCCGAGCAATACTGGCTGACCGACCTGATCGTCAGCGCCTGCGGTCTGACCGGCGCCTCGCTGCTGCTGATCCAGATGATGCGCAAGCTGGCGCCGCGCCGCACGCTGGCGCTGCTTTATCTGCTCAACTGCATCGCCGTGAAGTCGCTCGCCAGCGCGCTGTTCTTCGCGCCGCAAAACGCCTTCGTCTGGCTCTCGCCGAGCGCCTTCGGCGGCATCCTGATCGGCGGCATGATGCTGATCGGTCTGAGTTTCGCCCCACCCACGGTACAGCGCCGCATCGCTGCGCTGGCGCTGATTCTGAGCCTGCTGACCACCAACGCGGTGCCGGCCAATCCGTATTACATCTCGACGCTGCAGACCTGGGTCCAGGGAAAATTCCTGAACTTCGACGGCGCCGCGCAGTTCCTGTCGATACTCTGGCCCTTCCTCGCGATCTGGTTTTTATACCATCCGGTGCACCGGAAACAAAAATGAGCCGGGTGTATCATTGGGGCCTGTCGCGGCGGCACGGCCTGGGCTTGCCCAGTTTGCCTTGGTACAAGCACCTGTACCCGGCCCCAGATTGCGTGAACCGACCGCCAGCCGCCATCCCATCACGAGCTACAGGATTTCCTCTCAGACCATGAGCGACCAACCATTCTACGAACACCACGTCTTCTTTTGCCTGAACCAGCGCAAGCCCGGCGAGCGCACTTGTTGCGCCGACAAGGGCGCACAAGCCGCTCAGGAACATGCCAAGAAGCGCATCAAGCAACTCGGCCTGGCTGGCGACGGCAAGGTGCGCATCAACAAGGCCGGCTGCCTGGAGCGCTGCGAAGAAGGTCCGGTGGTGGTGATCTATCCGCAAGGCACCTGGTACACCTTTGTCGACAATGAAGACATCGATGAAATCATCGATTCGCATATCGTCGGCGGCAAGATCGTCGAGCGCCTCAAGATCTGAGCCGCTGCTGTATCCACCAGATATCCCCTCTCTGAATCGTCTTTAGCCGCAATGAACGCCCATACGCAAAATTTCATGATCGCAGGCGCGGTCGGCCAGCTCGAATGCGCGCTGGATCTGCCCGATGCCGAACAATTCCCGACCCCGGTCGGCCTGGCGCTGGTCGCCCATCCGCATCCGCTGTACGGCGGCACCATGGATAACAAGGTCGCGCAGACGCTTGCGCGCACTTTTCTCGCCTTGGGCTATGTCGCGGTGCGCATGAATTTCCGTGGCGTCGGCAAGTCGGAAGGCGTACACGATCACGGCCACGGCGAAACCGACGACATGGGCTTGCTGCTGCAACACATGCGTCAGCAATATCCTGATCTGCCGCTGGCGCTGGGCGGATTTTCCTTCGGCACTTTCGTGCAGGCGCAGTTGCAACAGCGTCTGCTGCAAGACAACAACGCCGCCGAACGCATGGTGCTGGTCGGCACCGCTGCCGGCAAATGGCCGATGCCGCCGGCGCAGGCCAACACGATCCTGATCCACGGCGAGCTGGACGACACCATTCCGCTCACAGCCGTGCTCGACTGGGCGCGTCCGCAGGAACTGCCGGTGATCGTGATTCCAGGCTCCGATCATTTTTTTCACCGCAAGCTGCAACATATCAAGAACCTGGTAGTCGAAATGTGGCATCGCCGCCCGGCTTCGGTCTGACTCCGAATTCCGACAGCAACTTGTCAGCTTCGCAGGCCGGGCGGCGAACGCGGCCGGAATGTTCTTCAAGGGGTGAAGTCCCTTCCGGCTGTGGCCCGCTGCGGTACTTGCGTCGTTTATAATCCCGGCTGACGCAATAAAGCCATGAAGCAATGACTTGATGCTGGATTCACTTTCAGGCTCTCCGATTTCTGACTTCCGCGCGGTTCGCTCACCTCTCTTTTCAAACTACAGCACCGATGTTTTCCCTGCTGGTCTCTTACTGCCAACGATGAAAAAAATACTTGCGGCACTTGCCGCCACCGTCCTTTCCGTTTCTGCACTTTCGACATCCGCTCAGACACTGCCGCCTCCGACCATCGCCGCCAAGACATGGCTGCTGCTGGACGCATCGAGCAATCAGATGATGGCGTCGCAAGATCCCGATCAACGCGTCGAACCGGCCTCGCTGGTCAAGCTGATGACGGCCTACCTGGCCTTCGCCGCCGTGCGCGACAAACGCCTGAACCTGGAGCAGGAAGTCAGCGTGTCGGTCAACGCCTGGAAGGTCGATCCGAGCAGCTCCAAGATGTTCATCGAGCCGAACAAGCCGGTCTCGATCAACAATCTGCTGTACGGCCTGATTTCGGTCTCCGGCAACGACGCCGCCGTGGCGCTGGCTGAAGCCGTGTCCGGCACGGAAGACGCGTTCGTGCAACTGATGAACCGCGAAGCGCAACGTCAGGGCCTGACCGGCACTCACTTCAGCAATCCGCATGGTCTGCCCAGCCCGGACACTTATACGACGGCGCGCGACCTGTCGATTCTGTGCCGCAACCTGATCAACGATTTCCCTGATTTCTACAAGACCTATTACTCGGTCAAGAAATTCACCTACAACAACATCACCCAGCCCAACCGCAACCGCCTGCTGTGGCTGGACCCGACCGTCGACGGCATGAAGACCGGCCACACCAGCAGCGCCGGCTACTCGCTGATCACCTCGGCCAAGCGCCCGGTCGCCAACGGCGAGCGCCGCCTGATCTCGGTCGTGATCGGCACCGTCTCGGATCAGGTCCGCACCCAGGAAAGCCAGAAGCTGCTGAACTGGGGCTTCCAGAACTTCGACGCCGTCAAGCTGTACGGCAAGGGCCAGCCGGTGGACACGCCCGACGTCTGGAAGGGTTCGCAAAGCAAGATCAAGGTCGGCTTCAAGAATGATGTCTACATCACCATTCCGAAGGGAAGCGCCGACAAGGTCAAGACCCATCTGGACCGCAACGATCCACTGATCGCACCGATTGCAGAGAACACCAAGATCGGTACCCTGAAGGTCACGATCGACGACAAGGTCGTCACCGAACTGCCGGTGATCGCACTGGAATCGGTGGGCCCGGCCGGCATCTTCGGCCGCGCATGGGATTCGCTGCGCTTGTTGTTCAAGTGATGTGATTTTCTGAACGCGGCCGGACCTTGGTCTGCTCCCCGGCACGGTACCGAAATAACAGCTGCAAAGAACAAAGCCACCTTCATGGTGGCTTTTTCTTTGGGCTGACAGAGCGGATTGGGCTGATTGAGCTAACTACGCCGCGCACTAGTTCACCGGCCGGCCGCACCCGGCATCATCATGCTTGCATCAGCGTTTTGCAGTAGCACATCAGTGGCCCTTCAAGCACGGATGCTGACATCTCCGATCCGCAAAAAAAAGACCACCGAAACATCGGTGGTCTTTTTAACTTTCTGCGGCCCGCTATCGGATACAACTCAAGCCGCGACAGCTTCCTTCTTCTCGGCAGCAGGCACGTCATCGAACGGCGTGCGGATCAGGTAATCGAATGCGCTCAGCGATGCCTTGGCGCCTTCGCCGACCGCGATCACGATCTGCTTGAACGGCACAGTAGTCACATCGCCGGCGGCGAACACGCCGGGGATCGAGGTCTGGCCCTTGGCATCGACTTCGATTTCGCCGTGCTTGCTCAGCGCAATCGTGCCCTTCAGCCATTCGGTATTCGGCACCAGGCCGATCTGCACGAACACGCCTTCCAGTTCGATGTGCTTCACTTCGCCGGATTCACGCTCCTTGTAAGTGATGCCATTGACCTTCTTGCCGTCGCCGGTGATTTCGGTAGTCTGCGCCGAGGTGATCACCTTGACGTTGGGCAGGCTGCGCAGCTTGCGTTGCAAGACTTCGTCAGCGCGCAGTTCTGCGCCGAACTCGATCAGCGTGACTTCCTTGACGATGCCCGCCAGATCGATTGCCGCCTCGACGCCGGAATTGCCGCCGCCGATCACCGACACGCGCTTGCCCTTGAACAGCGGGCCGTCGCAGTGCGGGCAATATGCCACGCCGTGATTGCGGTATTCTCGCTCGCCCGGCACGTTGATTTCGCGCCAGCGGGCGCCGGTCGCCAGGATCACGGATTTGCTCTTGAGCACGCCGCCGTTGGCCAGCCTGACCTCGATCATCTTGCCCGGCACCAGCGCTTCAGCGCGCTGCACGTTCATGATGTCGACCTCGTATTCGCGGACGTGCTGTTCCAGCGCGGTCGCAAATTGCGGGCCTTCGGTTTCCTTGACGGAGACAAAGTTTTCAATCGCCAGCGTATCCAGCACCTGGCCGCCGAAACGTTCGGCAAGGACGCCCGTGCGGATGCCCTTGCGGGCGGCGTAAATCGCAGCAGCCGCGCCGGCAGGACCACCGCCGACGATCAGTACGTCGTAGGCTTCTTTGGCGCTCAGTTCTTCACCCTTGCGAGCGGCGGCGCCGGTGTCCAGCTTGGCGAGAATTTCTTCCACGCCGGTGCGGCCCTGACCGAATACTTCACCGTTCATGTAGACGGTCGGCACGGCCATGATCTGGCGTTTCTCGACTTCGTCCTGAAACAGCGCGCCGTCCACCGTCACCGAACGGATGCGCGGGTTGATGATCGACATCACGTTCAGCGCCTGCACGACTTCCGGGCAGTTCTGGCAGGTCAGCGAGATATAGGTTTCAAAGGTGTAATCGCCATCCAGATTGCGGATCTGTTCGATCACCTTGTCGTCCAGCTTGATCGGGTGGCCGCCGACTTGCAGCAGCGCCAGCACCAAGGAGGTGAATTCGTGGCCCATAGGGATACCGGCGAACTGCACGCTGATATCGGTACCGGGGCGATTCAATGAAAAGGACGGCTTGCGTGCGGCGTGATCCACGCGCTCGACCAGCGTGATGCGCTCGGACAGCGTGACGATTTCCTGCAGCAGCTCCTGCAACTCACGAGACTTGGCGCCATCATCCAGCGACGCGACGATCTCGATTGGCTGCGTGACTTTTTCCAGGTAAGCCTTCAATTGGGTTTTGAGATTGGCATCCAGCATGATGATTTCAACTTTCCTCTGATGTGAGCATTCAATATTGTCCGGACTCCGCCGCTCGGCCTCGTGAGCTCTGCGACGTTGCTTGCGCCGAGCCCGGACTGGTACTTCAGTTTTTGTTTCTGTACTTCTCGATGACTGCATTAAATCGTGAGTGGGCGTAGCGAGCGGTCCGAGGTCGAAGCGAGAAGCGCAGCCGTACGAATGTACGGCGAGCATCACAGCTTTGAGATCGGCCCGCGCAGCAGCCCAATCAGCGATTTAGATCTTGCCGACCAGATCCAGGGAAGGCTTCAGTGTTTCTGCGCCTTCAGTCCACTTCGCAGGGCAAACTTCACCTGGGTGCGAAGCAACGTATTGCGCTGCCTTGACCTTGCGCAGCAGTTCGGAAGCGTCGCGACCGATACCGTTGTCGTGAATTTCCAGAACCTTGATCTGACCTTCTGGGTTGATCACGAAAGTACCGCGCAGTGCCAGACCTTCTTCTTCGATCAGCACTTCGAAGTTACGCGCCAGAGTTGTAGTCGGATCGCCGATCAGTGGGTATTGCACTTTCTTGATGGCTTCCGAGGTGTCGTGCCATGCCTTGTGCGCGAAGTGGGTGTCGGTCGACACGCCGTAGATTTCAACGCCCAGTTTCTTGAATTCAGCGTAGTTGTTCGCCAGATCTTCCAGTTCTGTAGGGCACACGAATGTGAAGTCAGCTGGATAGAACACGAAAACGGACCATTTGCCCTTCAACGATGCTTCGGTGACGTCAACGAACTTGCCGTCGTGGTAAGCAGTTGCTTTGAAAGGCTTGATGGTGGTGTTAATCAGGGACATTTTTATTTCCTTTACTGGGTTGAAAGAAGCAGTGAGGCGATAGTAAAGCCCCAAACAAAATAGATCAAATTTATTTATTGATAGACATTGATTGAGTTTAACTATCGATGATCGGAAGCAGTTCACCTCTGAATACGTAAAATTGCCTGGGTACTGCCACGTAGACTTGCCGGCGGCAGCACATTCGAAAGGTGATGACTTACTATTGGATGCTGCAGCGAGTCTGCATTGCCACAATGAAACTTCGGAGCCGACTGACTGCACCGGGGCCCGATTGGACAATATCAAGCGCGCGGGATTTCATCCCGTGACCATGTTACTGCAAGGAAGCAGATTTTGCCTGCGCCGCAAACCGGAGGCAGCGCGCCGAGAGACCGGGAGACCATCGCCATGAAACAGAACAACAGCAAACCCATTCCCCGACAGCAAGGTGACTACCCGCACTTCCAGCCGATCCAGACACGCTGGATGGACAACGACGTCTACGGCCACGTCAATAATGTCGTCTATTACAGTTGGTTCGATACGGCGGTAAATCAATACCTGCTTGAACGTGGCGTGCTGAACATCGCCGCCAGCGAAGTGATCGGCCTGGTGATCGAGACCCAATGCAATTACTTTGCGCCGGTGAGCTTTCCCGATGCAGTGCGCGTCGGCGTGCGCGTTGCCCACATCGGGCACAGCAGCGTGCGCTACGAAGTCGGCATCTTCAGGGGCGATGACAGCGCGCCTGCGGCGCAAGGACATTTCGTGCACGTCTACGTGGATCGCACCACGCGCCGACCGGTGGATATCCCGGCCGCGATGCGCGAAGCGCTGCTGCGGATCAAGGCGCCGGATTGATTGAGTGAAATCCGTCTCGCAATGAAAAAAGCGGTTGCCGCATGCATCCGGCAACCGCTTTTTCTTTGCTGGCGCGAGCTGCAACGCAGCCCGCGTCGGCTTGCATCATTACTTGGCCAGTTGCTTTTCCAGCTTGGCCTTCACATTCGCCAGTTCCGGCGGCAGCTTGTGCTTCAGCTTGTCGAACAGCTCGGTGTGCAATTCAACTTCCTGAGCCCATGCGGCCTTGTCGATCGAAGTGATGGTGGCGAACTGCTCGGCCGAGAAGTCCAGTCCATCCCATTGCAGATCCTGGAAGCGCGGCGTCACGCCAAACAGATGCTCGACACCGCCGGCGCGCACGCCTTGCGGATCTTCGATGCGCTCCAGCATCCACTTCAGCACGCGCATGTTGTCGCCGAAGCCCGGCCACACGAACTTGCCTTCAGCATCGGTACGGAACCAGTTGACGCAGTAGATCTTAGGCAACTCGGCCGGCGAAGCGGCGATCTTCTTGCCGATGTTGAGCCAGTGCTGGAAGTATTCGCTCATGTTGTAACCGGCGAACGGCAGCATCGCAAACGGATCGCGACGCACCACGCCTTGCTGGCCGACGGCGGCAGCAGTGGTTTCCGAACCCATGGTCGCGGCCATGTACACGCCTTCCACCCAGTTGCGGGCTTCAGTGACCAGCGGCACGGTGGTCGAACGGCGACCGCCGAAGATGAAGGCCGAGATCGGCACGCCGGCCGGATCATCCCAGGCGGCGTCGATCACCGGATTCTGGGTCGCCGCGACAGTGAAACGCGCGTTCGGATGGGCCGCCTTGCGGCCGCTTTCCTTCGCGATTTCCGGCGTCCAGTCCTTGCCTTGCCAGTCGATCAGATGCGCCGGCGCTTCCTTGGTCATGCCTTCCCACCAGACGTCGCCGTCGTCGGTCAGCGCGACGTTGGTGAAGATGGTATTGGCACGCAGCGATGCCATGCAATTGAAGTTGGTCTTTTCATTGGTGCCCGGAGCCACGCCGAAATAACCTGCTTCAGGATTGATCGCGTACAAGCGGCCATCCTGCCCCGGCTTGATCCATGCGATGTCGTCGCCGATGGTGGTGACTTTCCAGCCGTCAAAAGTCTTGGGCGGAATCAGCATGGCGAAGTTGGTCTTGCCGCAAGCCGATGGGAAAGCCGCTGCAATGTAGTGCTTCTTGCCCGCCGGCGATTCCACGCCGAGGATCAGCATGTGTTCGGCCAGCCAACCCTGATCACGGCCCATGGTCGACGCGATGCGCAGCGCGAAGCATTTCTTGCCGAGCAGCGCGTTGCCGCCGTAGCCGGAGCCGTAGGACCAGATTTCGCGGGTCTCTGGGTAGTGAACGATGTACTTGGTTTCGTTGCACGGCCATGCGACATCTTGCTCGCCGGCCTTCAAAGGCGCGCCGACGGTGTGCACGCAGGGCACGAACTCGCCGTCGGTACCCAGCACGTCATACACGGCCTTGCCCATGCGCGTCATGATGCGCATGTTGACGGCGACATAAGGAGAATCGGACAACTCGACGCCGATATGCGCAATCGGCGAGCCCAGCGGGCCCATCGAGAACGGCACCACATACAGGGTGCGGCCCTGCATGCAACCGTCGAACAGACCGCTGAGGGTCTGGCGCATTTCGGCCGGATCGGTCCAGTTGTTGGTCGGGCCGGCGTCTTCCTTGTTCTTGGAGCAGATGAAGGTGCGATCTTCGACGCGCGCCACGTCCGACGGATCGGAGCAGGCCAGATAGCTGTTCGGACGCTTGTCCTGATTCAGCTTCTTCATGGTGCCGGCGGCCACCATTTCCGCGCAAAGCCGGTCGTATTCTTCCTGCGAACCGTCGCACCAGTAAATGCGAGCAGGCTTGGTCAGCGCAGCAATTTCGGCGACCCAGTTCTGCAGCTTCTGATGTTTGACGTAAGCGGGTGCGTTCACTGTCGGAACGCCTTCCATGAGGGGTTGATTCATAAATGCTACCTCCTATGCCTCAGTTAAATGAATTCGTGTTGGCACGGCAGGATCGTCGTTGGCTTGTCGGCGGCGGCGGTAAATTCACGCCATGCGCGCCTGCCAGTGTTACGGCGGTCTTGTCGACGGCGACCGGCTTCGACTGAAGTCCGGCCACGCTGCCCGCGCGCTCGGGTGGCCGCGGGATTGAGTCACTTTTCGACAGTGGAAATCACAAAAAGTGGCGCCGATTGTACCTCTTAAAAAAACAAAATACTAAAATTTGTAGCGATATATACCCGAGTTTTGTAGTAGGTAATTACAAATCCAAAACAGAGCTGTTTTTTCATTACCAAAGTGCATAACTTAAAAACTGGCGAAATCCGCCTCAGCACTGGATTTGAAAGGGATTGCGGCGATTTAGTCATTCTCAATATGAATATCTAACTTGAAAAAATGACAAACAGACTGATTTTTACTTTGCCTTAATCCATTCTGCGGAACAGCGGCGCTGGGCGCGACAGTGTTTTAGATACGAAGCAAGGAAGCCCCCCCCTATTCCCCATATCGCTGAACGTAGATACATCGTTCCGGCTCATCGAAAATCGCGCAGCGCGTTGTTTTATGCCACTACTTTTTACCGCATCACGTCTTGCAAACTTGCCCTATCACAACATGCGAGCCAAGGTGTGCCATCGCACCGGCATTATTCGCAGCGCCCAATGCTGCGCCGTCAGATCGTAGAAGCCCTTGGCTCCCTCTGCGAACGCGGCCGCGATTATCCACGTTTTCATAATTCAGCTTTATGCCCGGCCCGGTTTTTCTGCAACGCGGCTTTCCCTACACTTGAAAGCATTACTTATAGCCTGCCGCACTTAAGCAAGCAGGCTGACCATGCGCCATCAGCATCAAGGAAAGCCATATGAATACCAAGCTCGAGCTCCGCAACACCGACAGCAGCACCATGCAAGCCGCCCGCCTCGCCGCCTTCGACACGCCGCTGCAGATCGCGCGCGTTCCCCGCCCGCAACCGGCCGCTCATGAAGTGCTGGTACGCGTAAAGAGCAGCGGCGTGAACCGGCTCGACGTCAAGATTCACAACGGCAGCGCCGCCCATGCGCGGGTACAGTTGCCGGCGATTCTCGGCATCGATCTGGCCGGCGTTGTCCAACAGGTGGGCCGTCAGGTGAGCTCGTTCAAAGTTGGCGACGAGGTCTACGGCATGAGCGGCGGCGTCGGTTGCATGGCCGGCTCGCTGGCCGAGTTCGCCACGGTCGACGCGCAATTGCTGGCGCTCAAACCTCGCAACTTCAGCATGCACGAAGCCGCCGCCCTGCCGATGATCTTCGTCACGGCGTGGCAAGGTCTGGTCGACAAAGCCAGGCTGCAGGCAGGGCAAAAAGTGCTGGTGCATGGCGGCGCCGGCGGCGTCGGCCATATCGCGGTGCAACTGGCGCGTGCGTTCGGGGCCCAGGTTTTCGCCACCGGCAGCCGGGCGCACAGGGAGACCATCGAAAGCATGGGCGCCATCGCCATCGATTACCGCAGCAGCGCGGTCGAAGACTACGTGGCGCAATACACAGCGGGCGAAGGATTCGACGTCGTCTACGACACGGTCGGCGGCACCACGCTCGACGCCTCCTTCCTCGCCGCGCGACATCATAGCGGCCACGTGGTCAGTTGCGCCGGCTGGGGCGCGCACAAGCTGGCGCCCCTATCGTTTCGCGCCGCCACCTACTCCGGCGTATTCACCTTGCTGCCCTTGCTGTGTGAACGCGGCGAGGGCCGTGCGCATCATGGCGAGATCATGCGCCAGGCCACTCGCATGGTGGAAGCAGGTCAGATACGCTTGCGGCTGGATCAACGACGCTTCGCGCTGGCCGACGTCAACCGCGTGCATCAACTGATGGAAAGTCGCAGCGCCGAAGGCAAGCTGGTGATCGATATCGCAGACTGAGCATCGCTACGACCGCAACCGTCCGCTCCCTTCGACGCATTGAGGCAGGAACAAACCGCGCAATCGATTTATCATGCTGCAGTAGCCCATCAGTCAAACACGCCATCACGCGAAATACGGACGGAGACCCACATGAAAATTGCAATTCTCGACGACTATCAGGATGCAGTGCGCCAACTCGACTGCTTCGCCATGCTGGATGGACACGATGTCAAAGTATTCACGAATTCGGTGCGCGGCACCGGCCAACTGGCGGCGCGGCTGGCCAATTTCGACGCACTGGTGCTGATCCGTGAACGCACCGTATTGAACAAGCAGTTGCTGGAAAAACTGCCGTTGCTGAAACTGATCTCGCAGACCGGCAAGGTCAGCGGCCATGTCGATGTCGCCGCCGCCACCGAACGCCGCGTCGCCATCGTCGAAGGCGTCGGCGATCCGACCGCACCGGCCGAACTGACCTGGGCGCTGATCATGGCCGCCATGCGCCGCGTGCCCCAATACACGGCGGCTTTGCGTGCGGGCGCCTGGCAACAGGTCTCCGCCACCCCGCATCACAACCTGATCGGCAGCGCACTCAAGGGCCGCACACTGGGCATCTGGGGTTACGGCAAGATCGGTCAGATGGTGGCAGGCTACGGCAAGGCTTTCGGCATGCAGGTGCTGGTGTGGGGACGCGACCCAAGTCTGCTGAAAGCGCGTGAACACGGCCATGCAACGGCAGCCAGCAAGGAAGAATTTTTCGACCAGGCCGATGTGCTGTCGCTGCATCTGCGCCTCAATGACGCCACGCGCGGCATCGTCACCGCAGCCGATCTGGCGCGCATGAAAACCAGCGCCTGCTTCATCAACACCAGCCGCGCCGAACTGGTCGAAAGCGGTGCGCTGGAACATGCACTGGAGCAAGGCAAACCCGGCCTGGCCGGCGTCGATGTGTTCGAACAGGAACCGCTGCCGGTCGATTCAGCACTGCTGAAAATGGATAACGTGGTGGCGACGCCGCATCTGGGCTATGTGGAAAAAGACGGCTACGAACTCTACTTCCGCGCCGCCTTTCAGAACATCCTCGACTACGCCGCCGGCACGCCGAAGAACGTACTCAATCCTGAGGCGTTGACTTAGTCCCCGAGGCAGACTCTCCCGCCCCCGGCCCCAGCGGCAACTCGCTGCTGGCCGGCGTCGCATAGCGCTGATACTGGGCATGCGACATCTTCCACAAATGCAGCCAGCCCGGCGGCCACGGCAAAGGCGGCCCGGAATACGCAGGCACGCCGCGCCGCACCGGAATCACCGGCAAATGCTCAGGCATCTGCTTGCTCTGGCCCCAGCCCAGACTGAAAGCGTAATCCGGCAGCAAGGCATCGCACACCAAAGAAAACCAGGCCGTGTGATCGTCGTCGCGGCCCAGCGCCTGCGCCAGTCCATGCGGATCGAATTGCGCCAGCATGCTGGCCAGCTCCTGCGGCGTTGCGCCCGGATTGTCGCCCCAGCCCAGCACCGGATTGAAGTTGTAATCGGCGCCCGAGCCATACCAGCCTTCGCGCCACGGCCGCTCTATCCACTGCCGCGGCCCCGCGAACAAATGCCAGCGCCAATGCAGCCCGGAAGGCTTGGGCCAGCTATATAAATACAAGCGCTGATAACCGGCGCGATGCAGCTCGCGCACCATCGCCATGAGGCGCGCCTGCGGCATGCGATCGGGCGGCGTGCGACGGAACAGGATGGGCGTGCCATCCGCATGCTGAACTTCATCGGAAGACAGATTCAGATCGAGCGTGCGCACCTCGCTGCCAAAGCGCGCAGAGATCCAGCCGGTCAAAAGATTGACCAGCACGATCACGCCATAGCCGCGATGACGGTGAAAAATAACGGTGCCGGGAGCGAGCGGTTTCATAGGGCTCCATTATAAAACCCATTTGATTTTCACTTTGGCGGGCGTCGGGTTCGGCAGGCTTCACGTCCATTCTTGCCGGCTCTTGCCTGTGCGCACCATCAATGTGCTTCACAAAATTCATCGCGTAATCAGTACTCCGTCAGCGCGACATAACACTATGCACAAGAGGCATGCACGACTGCGCATTTCCGCACCGACATGCGGCAAAAATGCCTCTGTACTGGCATCTGTACTGTGGTTTTAATGCAGTGAGCGCAACTCAGATGAGTATCGTTCATGCATAAATTTTTTCGCCTCAGTTAGAATTCGCAGCGCAAAAATAAACAGAAGTAAAAGCACCAGAAGGGCCGCGCCAAAAAGATGCAGCCCAACATCGCCGTAAAAAAATCAACATAAAACAAGCGCTCACACTCGCTACCACACTCGGAGAACAGCAACCGCCGCCGGCATCCTTGGACTCTGGCATGCGATTTTCTTTGCCTTGAGAAAACACCGAAACAATACGGTGACAATGCAGAACCATGAAGAGAGACGCCATCCAAATCGATCACTGGATCGCCAGGATGCAGCGACGTCAGGTGGCGGGTCGTGCGAGCACTCCATAAGGGACTACTTGATGACTGCAACAGTAGCAATAAAAACAGAGACCTTCCTGCCCTACATGCGCGACGTCGCCAAGTGCGAACAATCGCTGCAAGAGCTGAATCTGATGTGGCGCGTGATCGAAGCCTCGGCCAAGATGAACTGCCCGCTCGAAGCCAAAACCATCCTGCCGACCATGGCCGCCACCCGCAACGGTTTCAGCCGGCTGGAGCGGGAACTGGTCAGCAGTCTGGTGGAAGAAAAGGTGCGCAATGTGCTGGCCGAAATCGGCACCAAGGCGCAATACGTGATCGACATCGTGGTACGCAATCTGTTCGAGCGCACCGCCGATGTCGGCTTTCTCGCGACCGACCGCGAGCTGTGCAATTTCGTCGCCGGCATCCACGACTCGGCCGACGCTGCACGCTATCGCCTGCGCGAGTATCGCAACAAATATACGGTCTATGACGAGATCATCCTGCTCGACACCGAGGGCAATGTGCTGGTGCAGATCGACCCCGCCACGCCGCTGGAGCACAGCGCCGATCCGCTGATTGCTCAAACCCTGCAATCCGACACCTATGTCGAAACCTTCCGCGCCACCGACCTGCGACCGGCCAAGGATCGCGCGCTGATTTATTCGCGCCGCATGCATCATCCCCACACCGGCGCGGTGATCGGCGTGCTGTGCCTGTGCTTCCATTTTGAAGAAGAAATGTGCGGCATCTTTTCTGCGCACCGCGACCCCGATGCGCGCGCCAACATGCTGCTGCTGGACGGAGACAATCGCGTCATCGCCAGCGCCGACGGACTGTGGATTCCACCCGGAACGGTAGTGCCGGTGAATCGCGATGGGCACGCCAGACTGATGATGTTCTGCGGCCGCGAATATCTGGTGCGCACCTTTGCATCGGAAGGCTATCAGGGCTATCCCGGCCCTGTCGGCTGGCAGGGCCAGGTGATGATTCCGGTCGAAGTCGCCTTCAGCGGCATCGTCAGCGACGTGCTGAGCACGCTGTCGCCGGAACTGGCCGAAGGCCTGCTGGCGCATGCACATTCATTCTGCCCGCCGCTATACGACATCATGACGGCGGCCAAGACCATCCAGCGCATCGTGTGGAACGGCCAGGTGATGACCGCCGGTCAGCGTGGCGAGATGATGAAACTGAAAACCATCCTCGATCAGATCAGCGAAACCGGCAATCGCAGCAACGAGCTGTTCGCGCAATCGATCCACGATCTCTATCAGACGGTGCTGGCGTCCAGCATGCGCGATGCTGAATTTACCGCCGGCCTGCTGGTTGATCTGCTCGATCGCAATCTGTATGAGCGCTCCGACGATTGCCGCTGGTGGGCGCTCACGCCCGAGTTGCGCGCGGCGCTGGCGCAAACGCAGATCGATGCCGCCAGCAGCGCCAAGCTGACTGACATCCTGACTTACATCAACGGCCTCTACACGGTCTACACCCGCATTTTCGTCTACGACCGCAACGGCCGCATCATCGCCAGCACCGGCGATGACAGCGCCGCGCTGCTCGGCAGCAGCATTGATGCCGAAACGCTGGCGCAGGTGACGAGTCTGCGCACCCGGCAGCAATATCATGTCAGCAAGTTCGAGCCGAGCACGCTGTACGGCGAGCGCGATACGTATATCTATCACGCTGCGATCCGCGATCTGCAGCATGACGACAGCGTAGTCGGCGGCATCGGCATCGTGTTCGATTCCACTCCCGAATTCTTCAACATGCTGCGCAGCGGCCTGGCCGGCAAGGCCAAGACCAAGGCCTTTTACGTCGACCGTTCGGGCCGCATCATCTCCGGCACTGACGACACGCGCCCGGTCGGCAGCCTGCTCGACATCGATCCGGCGCTGCTGCAGATCGCCAACGGCGAACATGCCTCGCGCGTGACCGAGCATGACGGCCAGTACGCCATCGTCGCCTGCAGCGTCTCCAACGGCTATCGCGAATTCAAGGTCAGCGACGGCTACAAGGAAGACGTGATCGCCGTGGTGTTCCAGTCCTTCGGCGCGGTCAGTCTGAACGGCGCCCAGACCGGCGGCAGCACCTATCTTCTGGAAAGCGATCCAACCGCCTCCGACGGCATGGAATACGCGACCTTTTTCTCCGACCACAATCTGTTCGCCATCGCTGCCGCCAACGTGATGGAAGCGGTGCCGTACTCCGATGTGCTGCCGACCTCGATGGGCAGCCGCCCGGAACAAATCGGCGTACTCGGCCTGCAACGCGACGACGCCCACAAGGAATTCATCTGGGTGTTCGACCTCGGCCAGCTGATGCGCGGCAGCAAATCGGCCGTCACCAGCAGCAGCCAGGTGATGATCGTCAATCACGGCCAGCACACCATCGGCCTGCTGGTCGATGAATTGCATGCGGTGCCGCAATTCAATCAGGCGCAGATCATCCATACTCCGTTTGCGATGCAGGGTGAATCGATGCTGGTGACGCAGGTGATCAAGGCCAATCAGGGGCAGCTGCTGATTCAGGCGATTGAAGTCGAGCGCCTGTTCGGGTATCTGATCGACGGCAGCATTCCGATGCCGCCGGCGCCGGAGCTGGTCCCGAATGCAGAGCAGACAGGCGATTCGCAATTGCTGGCGGCCTGATTCGGAAAGACAAAAACACTTGCTGGAAAGAAGGTGCAGCGAGCGAAGCTGCCCGTCGGGGGAAAGAGGATGTCGGCCCATGTATCATGAGCGGCTGACATCCTCTTTATATTTTTGCTGACAAGAAACCAGGAACGGACATGAGCCTACGCATCATCGCCACCGGCGGCACCTTCGACAAACACTACGACGAAATCGCCGGCAAACTCGGCTTCGCCGCCAGCCATCTGCCGGAAGTGATTGCGCGGGCACGCCTGACCATCGAGGCGGAACTGGAAGAACTGCCGCTACTCGATTCGCTCGACATGCAAGACATCGACCGCCAGCGCGTGCTGGCCGCCTGCAGTCGTGCGCCTGAAGACGCCATCGTGATCATCCACGGCACCGATACCATGCAGGACACCGCGCGCGTTCTGGGCGCCGCGCCGCTGGGCAAAACCATCATCCTGACCGGCGCCATGATCCCCTACTCGATTCAGGGATCGGATGCACAATTCAACTTCGGCTTCGCCTGCGGCGTGGCGCAAGTCTTGCCGCATGGCGTCTATGTCGCGATGAACGGCCGCGTCTTCCCCTGGGATCAGGTGCAAAAGAATCGCAGCGCAGGGATTTTCGAGGCGCCGCCGCAGGATTGAAGTACGAGCGCATGGCCTCCCGCTTCTTGCAGCTGCGGGAGGAATAGAAAAAGCGAGGCCTGAGCCTCGCTTTTTCTTTGCGCGCCGGATGTCACTCAACGCGTCACTCAAGATGTTCTTTCACGATGCCTGCTGCGATCAGAACCGATGCTGCATCCCCAGCGTCACGCCGACCTGGCTGTTGCCGAAGCCGACGTCGTCACGCGATACGCCTACCAGCTGATTGTTCCTGGCCTTGGCGTAGGCGCCGCTGGCGTACAGATCGGTGCGCTTGGACAAGGCGTACTTCAGACGCAGCGAGTACATGATCGGGTCGGCATCGGTGCCTGCCGCCACGTTCTTGATGTTCTGATAGTAGATGGTGCCGATCAGGGTGAATGCAGGCGTCAGCTTGTAGCTGCCGCCGCCCCAGAAGAAATCGCTGCGCAGATCGGTGGCGCCGGAGGCCAGCGTCTTCTTGTAGTAGCGATAACCGAGGTTGGCCTTGAAGGCTTCGCTGAACTGATAGCCGCCGGCCAGATGCGCACTGGTGGCCTTGTCGTAAGCGCCGGTGGTCGCAAGCGCCGCGCCGTTGACGCGGTCAAAGGTCGCCGCAACCGTGAACGGGCCGGTGCCATAGCCCAGACCGAGCCCGTACTTGGCGCTGTCACTGTTATTGCCGGCGGCTTCACCGAAGGCGTACATCGCACCCAGCTTGAAATCGCCGAACTGGCCCTGGTATTTGATCAGGTTGGAGACGCCGGTCGGCATGCCGTCCTTGCGCGCACCGGTGGCGCCGGCCGAGGTCACCCACGAATACTGTCCGGAGTAACCCATGGGGTCGAAGGGCAGAATGAAATCATAGGTGGTGCTGAATGAACGCCCCGCCACCACGCGGCCAAAGCTTCCTTCCAGGCCGACGTTGGACTGCCGGTTGAACAGTTGATTGGCATCGCCGTCGAAACCGCCGGTGTCGAGCTTGAAGCCGTTTTCCAACTGGAAGATCGCCTTCAGACCGCCGCCCAGATCTTCGCTGCCGCGAAAGCCGATGCGCGAGGTATTCATCGCGCCCGAACTCAGACGCGTGATGCTGCCGCCGTTGGCGCCGGCGTTGTTGACGTATTCCACGCCGGTGTCGATCAGACCGTAGACGGTAACGCTGCTCTGCGCCGCAGCCACGCCGCTCAACCCTGCCAACGCGCCCAGAACGGCGCCGCTGATTAATTTCTTTTGCACTGTTTCATCTCCTTGGTAAAAATCGTTTTTATGTTTGCCTGCCGCCCATCAGGTGCATGCGCCTTTGCCGCATGCACCTCCCTGCCCGTGACTCTGATCTCAAAACTCTGATCTCAGATCAGAATGCCCACAACGCCTGTTCCGGCAAGGTCAGCCAGTACTCGCCCTGCTCCAGCTTGTGCGGCGCGTAGGCGCGCAGGCCGACCACGGTGCTGTCCGCATTGGCCGGCTTGAACAGGCATTCCCAGCGGTCGCCCAGATACATGCAGGTGGAAAGCGGCAGGCGAATCGCGTTGTCGGTCTGCTGATCGGAGATGCGCACCTGCTCCAGACGGATGATGGCGGTAACCTCGCTACCGGTATTGGCGCCGCGTGCGCTGGCCACCACCGTGCCGCCTTCGACCTGCAAGGTGACGCGCTGGCCGTCGCGCTGCAGCACCTTGCCCTTGAGGCGATTGTTGCTGCCCATGAATTCGGCGGTGAACAAGGTATCCGGCGTCTGATACATGCTTTGCGGCGTGCCCTGCTGTTCGATCTTGCCGTTGTTGAGCAGCAGGATGCGATCCGAAATCGCCATCGCCTCGCCCTGATCGTGGGTCACCATCAATGCCGACAAGCCCAGGCGCACGATCAGCTCGCGCAGGAAGGCCCGCGCTTCTTCGCGCAGCTTGGCGTCGAGATTGGAGAGCGGCTCGTCGAGCAGAATCACTTGCGGGTTGTAGACCAGCGCGCGCGCAATCGCCACGCGCTGCTGCTGGCCGCCGGAGAGCTGATGCGGGAAGCGTTCGCCCAGATGGCCGAGGCCGAGCTGCGACAGCACTTCCTTCACGCGTTCGGCAATTTCGGTGCTGGCCATCTTGCGCAGCTTGAGGCCATAGGCGACGTTGTCGAACACGGTCTTGTGCGGCCACAGCGCATACGACTGAAACACCAGGCCGAGATTACGTTCTTCGGCCGGCATTTCAAAATTCCGCACGCCGTCGAACACGCGCCGCTCGGCGATGTCGATAGTGCCGGCCTTGGGCGACTCCAGCCCGGCGACCGCGCGCAGCAGCGTGGTCTTGCCGCTGCCCGAAGGCCCCAGCAAAGCGACTACTTCGCCGCGCTGCAATTGCATGGAAACGCCCTTGAGAATCGGATTGGCGCTGGCGCCGCTGCCATAGTCGAGGTGCAGGTCGTTGACGGTGAGTTCTGACATGTTGATTCCTTTAGAGACGCGCCGGCGCTACGCTGCCCCGGCGTCAATTCATAACGTGATTAGTCGTGCAGCTTGATGCCGAATCTGAGGGCAATGCCCAGTCCGATGGCCACCAGCGCAATGTTGATGAAGGACAGCGCAGCCACCAGTTCCACCGCCCCGGCGGCCCACATCGACACGATCATCGAGCCGATCACTTCGGTGCCGGGCGACAGCAGATACACGCCGGTCGAATACTCGCGCTCGAAGATCAGGAACACCATCAGCCAGGCGCCCAGCAGACCGTACTTCACCAGCGGCAGCGTGACGTCGCGTGTGACCTGGCCGCGCCGGGCGCCGACTGCGCGCGCCGCTTCTTCCAGCTCGGGGCCGACCTGCAGCAAGGCGGTGGTGATCAGACGCAGACCGTAGGCCAGCCACACCACCGAATACGCCAGCCAGACAGAGAAGATGGTGGATCGCAACTCGCGCAACTGAGGAATGAAATTCTCGACCAGCCAGCGCGCGATATCGTTGTCGAAACCCTTGAGGAAGTTATCCAGCAGCGCAGGCACGAACAGGAACACCCACAGGAAAGACAGACCGGCCAGCAAACCCGGCACCGCACGCGGCACCAGCACGCTGTAATCGAGGAAGCGCGTGATGCCGTCGCTCTTGCGATGCATCGCCAGCGCAATCGCGCTGTAGCACACCACCGCAATGGCGCCGCCGATCACGCCGATCAGCACGGTATTGATGATGCCGCGCACCAGCGACGGCTGACTCCAGACATCGCGGAAGTTCTGCAGCGTCAGCACGTCCAGCAGCTGCACGCCGTCGCCCCAGTGCGAGACGAAGGTGCGCAGCGCGATGCCCGACAGCGGCACGATCACGGTGAACAGCAGCCAGCCGGTGATCAGCGCGAACGCGATCCAGCGCCACTTGCCCAGCGGCAGCGCCTTCTGGCGTGCGCCCTTGCCCTTGATCGAGACATATTTGTTGGCCGAACGCAGCAGCCAGCGCTGCAGCATCACCAGCGGCATGGTGACCGCCACCAGACACACCGCCACCGCCGCCATCAGGTGATAGGAAGGCGTGCCGAGCTTGTTGGTCAGCTTGTAGAGATAGGTCGCCAGCACCAGGTGACCTTCGGGATCGCCCAGCACCAGCACCAGACCGAACACTTCGAAACCAAGGAAGAACACCAGCACGCCGGAATACGCCAGCGCCGGCATGATCATCGGCAGCGACACATTGAGCGCCACCTGCAGCGGCGAAGCACCGGCGACACGCGCCGCTTCTTCCACGTCGGAACCCAGACTCTTGAGCGCCGCCGAAGCATACAGATACACGTGCGGCACGTGCGTGAGGCCGGCGATGATGACGATGGCCGGGAAGGAATACACGTTCCACGGGTCGCCCTCAAAACCGAACACCCCCAGCATGTTGCGCACCCACACCGTATAGAAGCCGACCGGCCCCATCGCCACCACGTAACCGAAGGCGATCACCATCGGCGAGACGAAGATAGGCACCAGCAGCATCGGCGCGATCCAGCCGCGTCCCGGCAGATCGGTGCGCACCATCAGGAAGGCCAGCATGCCGCCCAGCGGCACGGCGATCAGGGCCAGGCCCGACGCCAGATAGAAACCGTTGACGAAGGCCTGACGGAAATCCGTATCGTCAAAGATGAAGCGATAGGAATCCAGCGTCAGCGTCTTCACCGGCGCGAAGAACGGCGCCGACAAGAAGCTCTGATAGAAGATCAGCAGCAGCGGCACGAAAATGGCCAGCGCCGCCAGGACCACGACCACGCCGCGCGGCCAGTTCAGTCGCGTGAGGAAGCGCCCGAGGCCGCTGCGAGCGCTATCGCTGCGATGAGGACTTGAAATTGTTTGCATGATCTGCCGTTCCAAAATGAGAGGGCTGCCACCCGCCGCCACGCCTGGTCTCTGAAAACGCAGACAAGCCGGTGGCATGGGCGGCCGCCGGCGCGACCTCCCCGCGAAGAGAGAACCATCTTGAAATCCGACCCGACCGGTCAGCCGGGTCGTTTGCTGCATCATCCGCAGCCGCGTCGGAATCGACACGGCAGACGGATCATTGCGCCGCGCTTACTTCTTGCCTGCGGCGTCCTTCCATTGCTTGAGGAAAGCCAGACGCTTGGTCTGGTCGAGGTATTCCAGCAATTCGGTATTGACCGGCATCGGCTTCAGGGCTGCGCCCAGTTGCTTGTTCAGCTCGGCCGAAGTGGTGGCGCCGGTGACGTCGCCGCGGATCGCGAACAGTTGCGCGTCATTGGCGATGATGGTCTGGCCGCGCTTGGACAGGATGTAGTCCAGCCACAGCTTGCCAGCATTGATGTTCTTGGCCGATTTGTTGACGAAAATCACGCGCGACAGCACCAGGTTGTAATCCTTGGTGAAGGCGATGCCGATCGACGGGTCCTTCTTGGCGCGGGTCAGCGCGTAAGGGCCGAGGATGTTGTAGCCGATCAGGTTTTCACCGGAAGAGATGCGTTCCAGCATGGTGCCGGTAGACGACTGCACGCGCACGGCAACGCCGCCCAGAGCCTTGGCGAAATCCCAGAATTGCGGATTGAGTTTGAGATCGTGAGTGATCAGGCTGAAACCGACGCCCGATTTTTCGATATCGTAGGTGGTGACCTTGTTCTTGTATTTGTCGGTCTTGGTGGTCAGCAGTTTGGTGAATTCGGCGTGCGTGGTCGGCACTTCGGCTTCCGGCACCAGACGCTTGTTGTAGACGATGGCGGTCGGCTCGAAGGTGGTGCCGTAGGCAGTGTCCTTCCAGTTGGCCCAGCCCGGCACGGCGCCCGCTTCCGGCGACTTGTAGACCAGGCCGTAGCCTTCCGAGGCCAGCTTCATCTGCAGGTCCATCGACGACGACCACATCACGTCGGCGGTGGTACCGCCGGCGGCGGCTTCGGAGATGAAGCGGTTATAGACTTCGGTGGAATTCATGTCGTTGTACTCGACCTTGACCGCCGGATACAGCGCGCTGAAATCCTTGATCAGGGCTTCCGCCGCCTTGGAATCCGTGGTGCTGTAGACCACCACCTTGCCTTCCTTCTTCGCCGCGTCGACTATCTTGGCGTAGTCCGCAGGGTAGCCGGCCGGCGCCTGCGCCAGTGCGCTCGCGGACAAAGCTGCCAGCGGCAGGGCCAAAGCCAGGGCAATGGTGATGCGGCGTTTTTCGAACATGTGATCTCCTTGATGTTTTAGTGATGGGCAAGACGGTGCGGTCATCTGACCAGCCCCAGCTCCTGCGATTGCTTGCGATATTGCTCGACCAGCTTGCGCACGTATTCGGTCAGCGGCGCGCCGGTCATGGCGAAGGGATACAGTCCGCTGGCCGCGCGCTGGCGCTGGAATTCTTCGCTGGCCATGGTCTGATCGAAGATGGCGACCCAGCGCCGGTAGTCGGCATCCGGTGTCTGCGCGCTCATGTAAAAGCCGCGGATGATCGGCCACACTACGTCATAGCCCTGTTCACGCGCGGTTGCCACATCGGCCAGCGGCCCCGGCAAACGCTGCTCGGACAACACGGCCAGAACGCGGAATTTGCCTTCCTTGATATAGGCCGCCGCCTCCGAAGCGTCGCCGGAAATCATCTGCACGTGATCGGCCTGCAAGGCGGTGAAAGAATCGCCGCCGCCTTCCAGCGCCACGAAACGGAAATTTCTGGGATCGATATTGGCGCGCCTTGCGATCAGCGCCACCTTGAGCCAGTCCTGGCTGCCGACCGTGCCGCTGACGCCGATGGTGATCTTGCCGGCGTCGCGGCGCATGGCCTCGATCAACTGGCGCAGGTTCTTGTAGGGCGCGTCGCTGCGCACGGCGATCATGCCGTAATCGGCGCCGACGCCGGCCAGCCAGCGCACGTCGGAAACGGCAGCCTGACCGTATTTTCCCTGCGCCAGATTGAGCAGCGAGCCGCCGGAAAAGGTCACCAGCGTATCCGGACCGCCGCGCCGCTGCGACACCACCGAGCTCCAGGCCACGGCGCCGATGCCGCCCGGCAGATAGCTGATCCTGACATCCGCGCCTTCCTTGCCGGGATTCGCCGGCAAGCTCTTGCGCATCATCTTGCAGGCGCCGTCCATGCCGCCGCCCGGCTTGGCCGGCACGATGCATTCCATCGCGGCGGCAGCAAGGCTGAACAGCGAAAGGAAAAGCACACAGGCCAGCTGCCGGCGGCCATGCAGGAACGCGCGCATGAGGCGGCTCAGAGCCCGGTCGAAATAGTCAATGCGGTGTGTCCGCCCTCGACTGCCTGTCGGCAGCGATGCTGTGGCCGGCAAGAAGCGGGCAAGGTGCTGCGCGCAGGCGCATGAATGCTGGGGTAGATCATCCTGTGTCTCCGGTCTATGGTTTTTATTATTTTTGATTTGATTATGTGGGCGCATGCTACCCGGCCAAACTTTCAACAGGCTTTCAGTGTGATGAAAGCTTGCGCGATTCGCGCGCGCGGGCGCTGTTGCAGCGGCGGTGCTTCTGTTAGCATCCGCAACTATTCGTAACGGCAACGCCATGTTGATGGCGATCTGCGCGTCCTTGCATGACCGGAATTTAGGCATGGCGATTCCTTGTTGCAGTGCATGGTTTATTGCTGATCAAGAGGGGCGTCGCGATATTTTCGGTGTCTGTATGCTGGCTGTTTCGTCTCATATTTTCCGGCTCTTTTTTCTATTCACTGCAGTTTTCCGTCCATGGCATCAGCATCATGCGCATTCTATTGGTTGAAGATCACGTCGAACTCTCGCGCTGGCTTTCCAAGGCATTGCGCGATGCACAACTCACGGTCGAATGCGCGGTCAACGGCACCGATGCCGACAGCCTGCTGCTGACGCAAGAGTACGCGCTGGTGATCCTGGATCTGAGCCTGCCCAAGATGGATGGACTGGAAGTCCTGAAACGCCTGCGCGCACGCGGCAGCCGCACGCCGGTGCTGATCCTGACGGCACGCGGCGGGCTCAACGATCGCGTCAACGGCCTCAATCTTGGCGCCGACGATTATCTGGCCAAACCCTTCGAGCTGGTGGAACTGGAAGCGCGCGTCAAGGCGCTGCTGCGCCGGGCGCAGGGCAACGAAGCGGTGACCATCCATTGCGGCGCACTGAGCTTCGACACCGTCTCGCGCATGTTCAGCTACGGCGGCGCGCTGCTGGCCTTGACGCCGCGCGAACACGCCGTACTGGAAGCCTTGCTCACGCGCGCCGGCCGCACCGTGCCCAAGGAAAAATTATTTCAGGAAGTGTTTTCGCTGGACGACAACGCCAATCTCGACGCCATCGAAATCTACATCCATCGCCTGCGCAAGAAACTCGATACGCTCGAACAGGGGCGCGTTTCCATCACCACCTTGCGCGGACTCGGCTATCTGCTGCAGGTGGCCCCTGCATGAAAATCCGGCTGCGCGCGCAGCTCAAGGGCATGAGCCATGCTTCGGGCAAGCTGGGCAGCCTGCGCAGCCAGCTGATGCGCTGGCTGCTGGTGCCGCTGCTGATGCTGGTGGCGCTGGATGCGGTCTCGGTGTATTACAACGCGCTGGAAGTGGCCGACCTGGCCTATGACCGTTCGCTGCTGGCCTCGACCCGCGCGCTGGCCGAACGCGTGTCGGTGGTCAACGGCCAGGTGGTGGCCGATGTGCCTTATGTTGCGCTCGACAGTTTCGAGACCGACACACTCGGCCGCATCTATTACAAGGTCACCGGCGTCAAGGGCGAATTCGTGTCCGGTTATGAAGACCTGCCGCCGCTGCCGCCCGATGTCAAGCGCTCGGAAGCCTATCCGGCGCTGGTGCGTTTTTATCAGGCCGACTATCACGATCAGCCGGTGCGGATTGCTGCGCTGTACCAGCCGGTTTACGACGATACGATGCGCGGCATTGCCATGATTCAGGTCGGCGAAACCATGGATGCGCGACGCGGCCTGACGCGCAAGATCCTGTTCGACACCATGTGGCGGCAAGGCGTGCTGGTGGTGGTGGCGGCCTTGCTGGTGTGGTTTGCAGTGCGCTTCGTGCTGCGGCCGCTGATGCAGTTGCGCAGCGATGTCGAGTCGCGCGCGCCGACCGATCTGTCCGACTTCGATCCGGCGCGCGTGCACAAGGAAGTGCGGCCGCTGGTGCTGGCCGTCAACGGCTATATGGAGCGCCTGCAAACCCTGATCACCGGCCAGCGCCGCTTCATCGCCGACGCCTCGCATCAGCTGCGCACGCCGCTGACGGTGCTGAAAACGCAGGCCGAACTGGCCTTGCGTGAATCCGACCGCACGCCGGGCAATTCCGTTGCGCTGCGCGAGCTGGTCGAAAGCATCGCCAACACCACCGACTCCACCGTGCATCTGGCCAATCGTCTGCTGACGCTGGCGCGCGCCGAACATGGCGCGGCCGAGGGCGGCATCGCACCGGTCTCGCTCACCGACGCGGCGAGGCAGGTGGCGCTGGAACTGGCGCAAAGCGCGGTTGCCCGGCGCATCGATCTGGCCTTCGACGCCAGCGGCGAAGTGATGATTGACGGCAGCCCTCTGCTGTTGCACGAGATGATGGTGAACCTGCTCGACAACGCCATCCGCTACACGCCGGCCGACGGCAAGGTGACCATGCGCGTGTGCCAGCAGAACATCGCCGCAGATGTGTATGCAGTGCTGGAGGTGGAAGACACCGGCGCCGGCATCGCAGCGGCCGATCGTGAGCGCGTGTTCGCGCCCTTCTATCGCGCGCCATCGGCGCAGCTGGCGAATCCGCACGGTGCCGGTCTCGGCATGGCAATCGTGCGCGACATCGCATCGGCGCACGGCGGCGACATCATTCTGGCCGATGGCCCCAGCGATCTGGGCCTGCTGGTCAGAGTGCGCTTTCCGGTGTCGCGCATGGCAGCGGGCGCCACCTCAGGAAAATCAGGCAAGGCCTGAACGCAACGCCTTCTTGCATCATTGCTGTTCATGCTGCTGCGCCCAGCTGCGGAAGAATTCCAGCAAAGATGCCAACCGCACCGACAAGACCCGATGCTTGTTGCGCACCATGTAGAAATGGCGGCGCAGCACCGGCAACGGGGTCGTCAGTTCGATCAGGCGCCCCGACTCCAGCAAATCCTGAACCACGGCGCGCGACAGGCAGCTGATGCCCATGCCTTCGGCAGTGGCGCGCTTGATCGCTTCCGAATTGCCGAATTCGCAAGCGGACGGCAAATGATGCAGATACGGCAGCAAGGCATGCTCGACCGCTTCGCGCGTGCCTGAGCCTGCTTCGCGCAGCAACCAGTCGGCCTGGCTCAGTTTTTTCAGCGTCAGCTTTTTGCCCTCGGTGGCCAGCGGGTGCTGCGGCGAAGCGACCACGATCAATTCGTCCGTCATCCACGGTTCGACCAGCACATCGCCGGCATGGCAGGGGCCTTCGATCAGCGCCGCATCCACCTCGAAATTGCTGACCGCCGCGACGATGTCGGCGGTATTGGCCACCAGCGCGCGCACCCGCAGTTGCGGATGATCGCGCCGATAGCCGGCAATCATTTGCGGCAGCATGTAACTGCCTATGGTGGTGCTGGCGCCGATGTGCAATTGCGCGCCGGCATGATCGGGCGCCAGAAATTGCTGCTCGATGGTGGCGGCGGCATCCAGCATGTGCTGCGCCTGCGGCAGCAGCAAGCGGCCGTTGTCGTTGAGCATCAGGCGCTTGCCGACGCGATCGAACAGTTGCACATCAAGCGCGCTTTCCAGTTCGTTCAAGGCGGCGCTGGCGGCCGATTGCGACAAGGCCAGCGTTTCGGCGGCGGCCGTGGTGCTGCCTGACTGCGCGACCGCCAGGAAGATTTGCAATTGCCTCAGGGTGAGTTTCATGTCTGCGCTTCAATCTATCGATTTTTCAGGTAGATATTAACAAAATAACGCGTTTTTCTTTTATAAGCCCGCACATTAAAGTGTCCCCATACCGATCATCGGCGCAGTTCCCGATCACCAGCAGGGGTACAACATGAACACTCGCAGCGCAACAGCACGGCTTTCCGGCAGCAATCACACAAGTCGCTTCGCAGTCGGCGCGGCGAGCCGCCACCTTCCCGGCCTGGCGCTGGCGGCGGCGCTGGCCGCGGTCGCCATCGAAGCCAGCAAGAACAGCTGGCTGCTGGCGCATGGCTTCAGCGCGCTGACCATCGCCATCGTGCTGGGCATGCTGCTGGGCAATACGCTGTTTCCACGGATGGCGGCGCAATGCGGCAGCGGCGTGGCGTTTTCCAAACAGAATCTGCTGCGTCTGGGCATCGTGCTGTATGGCCTGCGCCTGACGTTTCAGGACATATCACAAGTCGGTCTGAGCGGGGTGGCGATCGACGCCTGTATGCTGATGTCCACCTTCGGCCTGGCCTGGGTGCTGGGCGTGAAAGTGTTCAAGCTGGAGCGCAACGCAGTCTTGCTGATCGGCGCCGGCAGCTCGATTTGCGGTGCGGCGGCGGTGATGGCGACCGAGCCGGTGCTGCGCGCCCGCAGCGAGCAGGTGACGGTGGCCGTATCGACCGTGGTGGTGTTCGGCTCGGTAGCGATCTTCCTGTATCCCATGCTGTATCAGCTGAGCGCCGATCTTGGCGCGCACTTCGGCGGCTGGCATGGCCGCAGCCCGGACTTCGGCATCTACATCGGTTCGACCGTGCATGAAGTGGCGCAAGTGGTGGCGGCCGCGCGCTCCATCGACGAGCCCACCGCCAATACCGCAGTGATCGCCAAGATGGTGCGGGTGATGATGCTGGCGCCTTTCCTGCTGTTGCTGTCGGCATATATCCAGCGCAGCGATACGGCACGCAACCGCGCCTCGCCGGCTGCGAATGCAGTAGATGCAGGCAACAAGACTTCGCGCGGCGCCGGCATCCCCTGGTTTGCCTTTGCCTTCATCGTCGTGGTCGCGCTGCATTCGCTGTTCCCGCTGCCGGCTGCAGTCTCCGGCGCGCTGCTGGATCTGGATACCTTCCTGCTGGCGATGGCGATGGCCGCACTGGGCCTGACCACGCACCTGTCGTCAGTGCGCCGCGCCGGAATGCGTCCGCTGTTGCTGGGAGCGCTGCTGTTTGTGTGGCTGATCGTGGGCGGCGCCTTCATCAACACCGCGCTGGCGCAAGTGTTCTGACGCGCAGACCCGACCGTCAATCAACATCAGATCAGCGAAGACAAGGGCTCAGTGAATCGAGCCCTTGTCTTCATTCAGCTCACGGATGATGCGGATGGTGTCGATGTCCGCTTCCTGATAGGCCGAGCGGCGGAACTCGTTGTAGAAGGCTTCGCTGCTGTCGGCGGTTTCGGGCTGGCCGTCGTCGTATTCGAAGCGCACGAACAGCACGCCGTCCTGCGGTTCTTCGATGGTCATGCTCATGCGCGACTCGGGGATATTGCCCTGCGCCGGCACTTCGTACAAGACCTGAATCTGCGGCAGATAGGTGACCTTGTCGCGGATCACCAGACCGCCGTAGCGCAACTCGCGCCGTACTGAATCGACGCTCTTGTCTTCCAGCCGGCATTCGTCCAGATGCGGCATGAACAGCTTGGGCGATTCGGCGCGCAGCACCAGACCGTGCCACAGTTCCTCGCGGCTCATGGGGTCGATCAGCGGATTGAGCGGATCGTTGATTTGAATCAGATGGTTGAATTTCATGGTTTGCCTTGCATTATCGAGACAGAGGCGCGACTACCGCTGCCCGCATGCAGCGAGACCGCGGCTGCATGCGCATGACGAACGCGCATTGTCCCACATCGCGGGCTGCTACAATGCTGCGTTTCCCCGCCTGCCGCGTGCTTGAAGGCCACTCTTTATGTCCGCCCCCTCTTTCGGTCTTAACCCTCCGCAAAACGAAGCCGTCCACTACATGGCAGGGCCATGCCTGGTGCTGGCCGGCGCCGGCTCGGGCAAAACCCGCGTGATCACGCAAAAGATCGCGCACCTGATCGAGAACTGCGGCTACGAATCCAAGAACATCGCGGCGCTGACCTTTACCAACAAGGCCGCGCTGGAAATGCAGGAACGCATCGCCAAGCTGCTCAAGGATCCGAAACAGGCCAAGCATCTGACGGTGTCGACCTTCCACTCGCTGGGGGTGAAGATACTGCGGCAGGAAGCCAAGCATCTGGGGTTGAAGGATCGCTTTTCAATCATGGACAGCGATGATTGTTTTTCCCTGGTGCAAGATCTGGCGGTGACCACCGACAAGCAACTGATACGGCGCATCCAGACCGAGATTTCGCTGTGGAAAAACGGCATGGTCGATCCCGAGGTTGCGCTCAGGATGGCGGTCGATGAAGAGCAGGCCCAGGCTGCGCGCATTTTCCGCAGCTACGTCGGCACGCTGGCCGCCTATCAGGCGGTCGACTTCGACGATCTGATCCGCTTGCCGGTGGAGCTGTTCCGCGCCAATGAAGAAGTGCGCGACCGCTGGCAGCGCAAGCTGCGCTATCTGCTGGTGGATGAATATCAGGATACCAACACCTGCCAGTACGAACTGGTCAAGCTGATGGTGACCGGGGTCGGCAAGAAGCCGATGTTCACCGCCGTCGGCGACGACGATCAGGCGATCTACGCATGGCGCGGCGCCACCATCGAAAACCTGAAGACGCTGCAGGTGGATTTCCCCAATCTGCATCTGATCAAGCTGGAACAGAATTACCGCTCCAGCACGCGCATCCTGCAAGCCGCCAACGCGGTCATCGCCAACAATCCCAAGATGTTCGACAAGGCGCTGTGGTCGGAACATGGCCTGGGCGATCCGATCAAGGTGATGGCGATGGACGACGATGAAGCCGAGGCCGATCAGATCGCCATGACGCTGTCGGCGCATCGCTTCGAGCGGCATGCCAAGTTTTCCGATTACGCGATTCTGTATCGCGGCAATCACCAGGCGCGGGTGCTGGAAAAATCGTTGCGGCGCGAACGCATTCCCTATGTCATGTCGGGCGGCCAGAGTTATTTCGACCGTGCCGAGATCAAGGACATCATCAGCTATCTGCGCCTGATCGCCAATCAGGACGACGACCCGGCCTTCATCCGCGCCGTCACCACGCCGCGCCGCGGCATCGGCCAGGCCACGCTGGAAGCGCTGGGCACGGTCGCCGGCCAATGGCAGTGTTCGCTGTTCGAAGCGGTCTACAAGGGCGGCACCGAGGAAAAACTGGGCGACCGCCATCTGCTGCCGCTGCGCAAGTTCTGCGACTTCATCAATGCGCTGGAATCACGCGCCAGCCGCCCCGGCCCGTCGGGTAGCGGCGAGAACGCGGCCAAGGTGCTGGACGACATGATGGAAGCGATCAACTACGAGTTCTATCTCTACGACACCTTTGAAGAACGCGCTGCGCAAGGCAAGTGGCAGAACGTGATGGACTTCACCAACTGGCTCAAGGAACGCGGCTGCGGCGGCCGTGATCGCGACCGCGAAGAAAAGAATCTGCTGGAACTAACGCAGATGGTGGCGCTGATGAGCATGATGGAAGGCAAGGATGAAGATCCTGATGCAGTGCGCCTGTCGACGCTGCACGCCTCCAAGGGGCTGGAGTTTCCGCATGTGTTTCTGGTCGGCGTGGAAGAAGGCATCCTGCCGCACAAGGGCGATCCGGATACGCCGCCCGAAGTCGCCGCCGCCCGCATCGAGGAAGAGCGCCGCCTGATGTACGTCGGCATCACCCGCGCCCAGCGCACGCTGCACGTGAGCTGGTGCAAGCGGCGCAAGCGCGCCCGCGAATACATCGCCTGCGACATCTCGCGCTTCGTCAAGGAAATGCGGCTCGATGAAGGCACCGCCGTACCGGAAGAAAGCGAACAGATCACGCCGCAGAACCGGCTGGCGAATCTGAAGGCGCTGCTGTCCAAACCGCGTCCGCCGCTGGCGAATTAGGCCGGCCAACCCGTAGCTGCGCAGCGTGGCGTGGCGCGCTCTTTTCCGGTTTCGCTTGCATCCCTTAAATCCTTCCTTACAATCCCCACTTCCGATGCGCGGCCTGACGCGCATCCCCGTTTTTCCCGGCATGAGCCGCCCCCCCATTTTCTTTTTGATGAGGTCCTGAAGCATGAACAGTTTTCTGAAAAACACCGTACGCACGCTGGCGCTGACTGCCGGTTTCGCCAGCCTGATCGGCCTGAGCGCCTGCGGCAAGAAGGAAGAAGCACCGGCCGCGCCGCAGGCCGCCGCCGCTGCCACACCAGCGCGCGTGTATCTGGTCGGCGTGGAATCGGCCTATGCGCCGTTCTCGGCTGAAAATGAAAAGAAGGAAGTGGTCGGTTTCGACATCGACGTGATGAAGGCGCTGGCCAAAAAGATCGGTATCGAAGTCAAATTCGTGCCGACGCCGTTTGAAGGCTTCTTCAACTTTCTGGCGCAAGGCGACCGCGATCTACTGATCTCCGCCATCACCATCACCGAAGAACGCAAGCAGTCGGTGAGCTTCTCCGAGCCGTATTTCGAAGCCACGCAAACCATCGCCGTACCGGCCGCCGACACCCGCGTGCAAAAGATGGCTGATCTGAAAGAACTGAAGGTCGGCACGCAAAGCGCCACTTCGGGCGACGATCTGGTGCAGCAGGTGCTGGGCAAGAACAACGCCAACATCAAGCGTTTCGACTCCACCCCGCTGGCGCTGAAGGAACTGGAAGGCGGCGGCGTCGATGCAGTCGTGGCGGATGAGCCGGTGGTCAAGAATTACATCGCCAACAATCCGAACAGCAAGCTGCGCACGGTCTCCGACAGCAGCTTCCCCAAGGAAAACTATGGCATCGCCGTGCGCAAGGACGATCCGGAACTGCTGGCCAAGGTCAACAAGGGCCTGGCCGACCTGAAGGCGGACGGCACCTTTGCCGCGATCAGCGCGCAGTATTTTGGCAAGTAAGTCGGCAAACAGGGGATAGCAGCATTCCAGCCCCTTCCGCAACACCGATCGGCATTGCTTTCAAAGCGATGCCGATTATTTTTTCAGACTCCTTTCGAACAAACACCAAATGCAAGGGCGAGCGTAGTGTTAGCGCGCGCCGGCCTCGTCACGCGTGCAAAAATGCGCGGCATACCCGGCCGCAATCCCGCAGCCACTCTGGGCGAGAGCAGGCCCGCCTGCATGAGGGACAACATGAGTACATCCACTTTTTCGGCATGTCACAAGACACCACTTCCGGTCTCGCTTCGGCATCTCTTGCTGAGCCTGGCATGCGGTCTGCTGCTCGCCGGCTGCGGCAAAGAGACTGCCGTCGACGGTCCGCAGGCGATCAAGACCTATACGGTCGGCACCGACGCCGCCTATGCGCCCATGGAAATGCAGGATGAGAAAAAGGACATCATCGGCTTCGACATCGAGCTGCTGAACGCCATCGCAGACAAGGCCGGCTTCAGGCTCAGATTCGTCCATACGCCGTTTGAAAGCATTTTCAGCTCTCTGCAACAGGGCGACCGCGACATCCTGATCTCCTCCATCACCATCACCGACGAGCGCCGCCAGGTGGCCGATTTCTCCACGCCCTATTTCGAGGCCCGGCAGCTGATCGTGGCGCCGCAGGCCGACATGCAGATCCATCGCTTCGAAGACCTCAGGACGCGCAAGGTCGCGGTACAGACGGCCACCACCGGCGACCTCCTCACGCAAAAGCTGATGGGCAAGAACAATCCCGACATCAAGCGTTTCGACTCCATGCCTTTGGCCATGGCGGAACTGGAAAGCCGCGGCGTTGACGCCGTGGTGGCCGACGAGGCCATGGTGAAGTACTACCTCAGGCACCATGACGGCGCCAATTTCCGCACACTGTCCGATCCGGCTTTCTCGCAAGAACACTACGGCATCGCCGTGCGGCGCGGCAATGCAGAGCTGCTGAACCAGATCAACCGGGGTCTGGCGGCGCTCAAAGCCGACGGCACTTACGCCCGCATCAGCGAAAAATACTTCGGTACGCAGTCGCCCTGACAGGGTGCCGCCCGCGGCGATGTGATGCGGCCCTCGACGGGCGGCTATCAACGGCGCCACAACAACTTTGCCAGCCGGGCGTACGCCATATACACTGTCACCCGCGCCGGGTCGCCGGGCATTGCCAGACGGACAATCATGCAAGCGCGGCCATCGCCGGACCTCATGTTTCCGACTGTTGCGCTGGCCACGGCCGGTCTGTTTTCAGAAGGATCGATGCCGGCGCCATCCAAATGATGTAAATCGTTTGCCGCTGTGCGAACCGCGCTGGTCTGCAGGTAGTCGGAATCGCCCTCTTTGCTTTCCCGCAGGCAAATCGCCTCATCCCGTTTTTACTTTCAGTCATTCACGAGTTCAACATGGATTTTCGCTGGAGCATCATCCAGGGCTATGCCCCGCTGTTCGTCAAAGGCTTTTTCATGACGCTGCAGGTATCCCTGATCAGCATCCTGGCCGGCACCGTGATCGGCCTCTTCATCGGCATGCTGCGCCTGTCGGAGGTGCGCCACGGCGCATGGAAGCTGCCGCTGATGCTGGGCCGCTGGATCGCCGGCTTTTATGTCGCCTTCTTTCGCGGCACGCCGCTGTTCGTGCAGATTCTGCTGATCCACTTCGCACTGATGCCGCTGCTGATTCATCAGGATCACGGCCTGCTGATTTCAGGCGAGCTGGCGCGCACCATCAAGCAGAACTACGGCGCCTATCTGTCGGGCGTGGTGGCGCTGTCGCTCAATGCCGGCGCTTACATCTCGGAAATTTTCCGCGCCGGCATCCAGTCTATCGAGCGCGGCCAGTCCTACGCCGCCGCCAGCCTCGGCATGGATTACCGCCTGACCATGCGCTATGTGGTGCTGCCGCAGGCCTTTCGCCGCATGCTGCCGCCGCTGGGCAATGAAGCCATCACGCTGCTCAAGGATTCTTCGCTGGTGTCGACCATCGGCCTGGCAGAGCTGGCCTACGCTGCACGCACCGTGGCCGGCAGTTATTCCCGCTATTGGGAACCCTACATCACGATTTCGGTGGTCTACTTCAGCATGACGATTTGCCTGGCGCTGCTGGTGGCGCGCCTTGAACGTAAATACGCTGCGCCCCACCGGCGCTGATTGAACTCCATTGACGATTGCCAAGATGTCCACCTTCCCTGCTTCCTCCGACGCTTCCGCGTCGACACCTCGCGCCGCGCGCATCGCCGTCATCGGCGGCGGTCCGGCCGGCCTGATGGCCGCTGAAATGCTGGCGGCGCAAGGGTTGAGCGTCGACCTGTACGACGCCATGCCTTCGGTCGGCCGCAAGTTTCTGCTGGCCGGCAAAGGCGGCATGAACATCACGCATTCGGAAGGTTTCGCCGACTTCATCACGCGCTATGCCGCGCGCCGTGAACAACTGACGCCGCTGCTCAAGCAATTCGGCGCCGAGCAACTGCGCGCCTGGATACAGGGCCTGGGCATCGACACTTTCGTCGGTAGCTCGGGACGCGTGTTCCCGACCGACATGAAGGCGGCGCCGCTGCTGCGCGCCTGGCTGCATCGCCTGCGCGAGTCGGGCGTGCGCTTTCACATGCGCCATCGCTGGCTGGGCTGGCCGCAAGGCAATGCGCAACAAAACGATGCACAACAGGACCAGCGCGGCCAGACATTGCGCTTCGCCACGCCCGATGGTGAAATCGCCATGCAGGCCGATGCCGTAGTGCTGGCGCTGGGCGGCGCCAGTTGGGCGCGCCTAGGCTCTGACGGCGCGTGGCTGCCGTGGCTGCAGGCGCTCCAGGTTGACATCGCGCCGCTGCAACCATCCAACTGCGGTTTCGATGTGGCCTGGAGCACGCATTTCAGCGAACGTTTCGCCGGCCAGCCGCTCAAGCCGGTGGCAGCCAGCGTAGCGCTCAATGACGGCAGCATGCAAGGCCGGCGCGGCGAATTCATCGTCACCGCCGGCGGTGTCGAAGGCAGTCTGATTTACGCGCTGTCGCCCAGTCTGCGCGATGCCATCGCCGCCAACGGCATCGTGCGCTTGTATCTCGATCTGCTGCCGGACTGGTCGCTGGAAAAAGTACAGGCCGAACTGGCCCATCCGCGTGGTGCGCGCTCCATGTCCAGCCATCTGCAAAGCCGTCTGCAACTCAAGGGCGTGAAGACCGGTCTGCTGCGCGAGCTGGTCAACAAGGATGATTTCAACGACCCGGCCAGACTGGCGCAGGCAATCAAGGCCCTGCCGCTGCCCTTGCAGCGTCCGCGTCCCATCGACGAAGCGATCAGCAGCGCCGGCGGCGTGCGTTTCGAGGCGCTGGACGACGCGCTGATGCTGCGCGCCTTGCCGGGCGTGTTCTGCGCCGGCGAAATGCTGGACTGGGAAGCACCCACCGGCGGCTATCTGCTGACGGCCTGTTTTGCCAGCGGCCGCGCCGCCGGCGAAGGTGTATTACACTGGCTGGCCGCACAGGCATCGCCCATGGAGCAAGCAACGTGAATACCGACGAACGGCTGATCGACATCGAGATCAAGCTGACCCGGCAAGAAGACAGCATCGACGAACTGAACCAGACCGTCTACCGCCAGCAAAGAAAAATCGACGAGCTGGAACAACTGCTGGTAGCGCTGGCCAAGCGCGTGCAGGAAACCGCGCACGCGTCCAATGAGCGCAGCGCCGCCAACGAAAGGCCGCCTCATTACTGATGGCGGCAGCGCGGCCGCAGGCGGTTTACAATCCCTGCTCTGGTTTGCCTGATTGTCCGGGCATTCGCCGCGCACCTCATTTCTCTCATCACATATCCCAGGATGGATTCCGATCGCCGCCGCATCGCGCATCTGGACATGGATGCCTTCTACGCGTCCGTGGAGCTGCTGCGCTATCCGCAACTGCGCGGCCAGGCGGTGGTGATCGGCGGCGGCTCGGCGGCGCGACCGGTGCTGCAGGAAGACGGCAGCCTGCAGTTTGCCAGGCTGCGCGACTACACCGGGCGCGGCGTGGTGACCACCTCCACTTACGAGGCACGTGCGCTCGGCGTGTTTTCGGCCATGGGCATCATGAAGGCGGCACAACTGGCGCCCGATGCGATTCTGCTGCCGACCGATTTCGATGCTTACCGACGCTGTTCGCGCGCCTTCAAGGAAGCCGTCGCCGGCATCGCGCCGCTGATCGAGGATCGTGGAATTGATGAGATCTACATCGATCTCAGCGAGTGGCCCGATGAGGCCGAAGACGTTGCCCGCCGGATCAAGCAGGCAGTGCATGAGGCCACCTCATTGACCTGTTCGGTGGGCGTGGCGCCCAACAAGTTGCTGGCCAAGATCTGTTCCGAACTCGACAAACCCAATGGCCTGACGATGCTCTGCCGGGAAGACATTGCGCTGCGTATCTGGCCGCTGCAGGCGCGCAAGATCAATGGCATCGGCCCCAAGGCGGCAGAGAAACTGACCGCCCTCGGCATTCACACCGTCGGCGATCTGGCGCAGGCCGAGCCGGAACTGCTGCGCGCGCATTTCGGCCGCAGCTATTCCGAGTGGCTGTACAACGCCTCGCACGGAATCGATGAGCGCCCGGTGGTCACTTCTTCCGAACCCAAATCGATCAGCCGCGAAACCACCTTCGAGCGCGATCTGCACGCGCGCCACGACAAGGCCAAGCTGTCGGAAATTTTCACGGCGCTATGCAAGCGTCTGTCGGAAGATCTGGACCGCAAGGGCTACGTCGGCCGCACCATCGGCATCAAGCTGCGCTATTCGGATTTTCGCGGCGTGACGCGCGATGTCACGCTGCCGGCGCCGACCGACGATGCCGCCGCCATCCGCCAGGCGGCCGGCGAATGCCTGCGCCGCGTGCCGCTGGAACAACGGCTGCGTTTGCTGGGCGTGCGCGTGGGAACGCTGTCGAAGAAGAGTGAGATGGAAGAAGCGCCGCAGCTGATTCAGCAGGAACTGCCCTTCTCTGACTGAAGATGCGACTGCGGTTTTTTCGCGTCTTCCAGCGCAACAATTGCCGCATGCCACGCCCTTTTGTTCTTCCCCTGCCCCTCTCTTGCCTGATTGCTCACAGATTGTCCGGCAAGCAATCCCCGCCATGCAGTAAACGTCCTCAAGGCTCGCGTGATGCCGGTCGCAACGTGTAAAATGCTCCCTTTTGCCCGGAACGCTTTATGTGGTTTAAGAACCTTCAACTCTATCGCCTGCCGGCCCCGTGGGCGATCACCGCCGAACAGCTCGAATCCCATCTTGCACCTCAGGCATTTACCGCCTGCCCCAGCCTGGAAATGCAGAGCCAGGGCTGGGTGTCGCCGCGCAACAATGAGCAATTGGTGCACGTCGTCAATCGCCAGTTTCTGTTGCAGCTGAACACCGAGAAGAAACTGTTGCCGTCCAGCGTCATCAATCAGGTGACCAAGGCGCGCGCCGCCGAGCTGGAAGAACAGCAGGGCTTTCCGCCGGGCCGCAAGCAGACCAAGGACCTGAAAGAACAGGTCACCGATGAGTTGCTGCCGCGCGCCTTCAGCATCGTGCGCAGCACTTACGCCTGGATCGATCCGGTCAACGGCTGGCTGATCGTCGATGCCGGCAGCTCCGGCAAGGCTGAAGAAATCATCAAGCTCTTGCTGAAAGCGATTCCGAAATTCCCGCTGGAGGCACTGCGCACCGTGATGTCGCCGTCGGCCGCGATGACCGACTGGCTGGTCAGCGATGAAGCGCCCAACGGCTTCACCGTGGATCAGGATACCGAACTGCGCTCCAGCGGCGAAGGCAAGGCCACCGTGCGCTACGTGCGCCACACCCTGGAAGCCGAAGACGTGCGGCGCCATATCGAATCCGGCAAGCAATGTACGCGTCTGGCGCTGACCTGGGCCGACAAGGTGTCCTTCGTGCTGACTGAAAACCTCAGCCTCAAGCGCATTACGCCGCTGGATGTGCTGAAAGAAGAAAGCGACATCACCTCCATGAACGACGACGAGCGTTTCGACGGCGACTTCATGCTGATGAGCGGCGAACTGGCCAAGCTGTTCGCCAGTCTGCTGGAAGCGCTGGGCGGTCAGCTGCGCGAGAACGACGGCACCGGCGCCATGGCGCAGGCGGCCTGAAGCAGGCGACTTGACGCACATCTGACTGAACGCCGATGTGCTGTGCACAAAGGCGATGGCAGTTTGCAGATACAAACGGGAACGATGCTTTTGGCTTCGTTCCCGTTTTGTTTTGTCAGGCAGATGTTGCTTGCCCGGCTGTTCAGCCGGCTGCCAGCGCGCGCGTCCTGGCGGTAGTTTTGCCGGCCGCCTTCCCCGCACTCTTTTTTTCACCAGACAGCGGTTTTGCCAGCACCATCTCCAGCGGCAGGATCGCATGCTGCAGAGTCGCCGACAGGCGCGCCGCCGATAAACCATCGCGTGCGCCCAGCGCCAGCCCATTCAAAAAGGCCGTATAGAAATCGCCGAGTGCGGTGATGTCGGCATCTTCGCGAATCTCGCCCTCGCGCTGCGCCTTGAGCAGACGGTTGCGGATTTCGTTGCGGCGTTTGAGCCGCCGTTGCGACAACTCATCCGCATGCTCCACATTTTCCGGCGCGCAGTTGATCGCCGAGATCACCACCATGCAGCCCTTGCCGCTCGCCAGACTCGGCATGCCCGGCGTCTTGCCGGTGTACATCTCGACGCTGGCGCGCAGCATGCCGAGCATGTCTTCGTGTATGCCCTTGCCGGCTTCCAGCACGCGCAACGGGCCGGCGCCGGTGGTGCAGGCGTAAAACTCCACGGCCTCGCGGAACAAGGCATTCTTGTCGCCGAACGCTGCATACAGGCTGGGCGCCTTGACGCCGATGGCCGCCGTCAGATCGGCCATGGTGGTGCCTTCATAGCCTTTTTGCCAGAACACATGCATGGCCTGCTGCAATGCCTGTTCGCGGTCAAAACTGCGTGGACGGCCCCTGCTTCGTATCATCGGTCTTCCTTGAAAGTGTGTCGCTGAAGGAGCACAGTGTAGTTTATTTTAATCTGTATTACAAAAATAGCTTGAAGAAAACGGCCGGCGTTCCTATTATCTAATCCTCGTTACATAAATACGAGATGGCGGAAACGCAAGCTCGGCAGCAAGACAGCGCCGACTGCATTAACCCAACAGGCAATATGTTTTTGCCTGCCGGCGGAGCAAGATGAGTTTGTTTTTCGCTCGCTCCATTCGTTACATTCATGCAATTGTTTATTGGCAATTCACACGCACTTCACTCCCCATCCAGGCTTCAAAAGGAATGACCGGCGCTCTCTGAAAGGAATCACCATGAGCCGCAAGACTCGCATAGAAAACTATCGCAACATCGGTATCAGCGCGCATATCGATGCGGGCAAGACAACGACTACCGAGCGCATTCTTTTTTATACCGGGGTCAATCACAAGATCGGTGAAGTGCACAACGGTGCGGCCACCATGGACTGGATGGAGCAGGAGCAGGAACGCGGCATCACCATTACTTCGGCTGCCACCACCGCCTTCTGGAAAGGCATGGCCGGCAATTATCCCGAGCACCGCATCAACATCATTGATACCCCGGGCCACGTCGATTTCACGATCGAGGTGGAGCGCTCCATGCGCGTGCTGGATGGCGCGGTGATGGTGTACGACTCGGTCGGCGGCGTGCAGCCGCAATCGGAAACCGTCTGGCGTCAGGCCAACAAGTACAAGGTGCCGCGCATTGCTTTCGTGAACAAGATGGATCGGGTCGGCGCCGACTTTTTCCGCGTGCAGAAACAGATTGAAGAACGCCTGAAGGGCAAGGCGGTGCCGATCCAGATTCCGGTCGGCGCCGAAGATCACTTCACCGGCGTGATCGATCTGGTGAAGATGAAGGCCATCATCTGGGACGAAGCGAGCCAGGGTGTGTTGTTCGAGTATCAGGAGATCCCTGCCGATCTGCTGGAGCTGGCGCGCACCTGGCGCGATCGCATGGTGGAACAGGCGGCCGAGGCCAGCGAAGAACTGCTCGATAAATATCTGAGCGGCACCCCGCTGAGCGAAGACGACATCAGGCACGGTCTGCGTCTGCGCACGGTGGCCAATGAGATCGTGCCGATGCTGGCTGGCAGCGCGTTCAAGAACAAGGGCGTGCAGGCCATGCTGGATGCGGTCATCGATTACCTGCCGTCGCCGGTCGACGTGCCGGCCATCGAGGGCCATGATGAGCAGGATCAGGTGATCGAGCGCCATCCCGCCGACGATGAAAAATTCTCGGCGCTGGCGTTCAAGATCATGACCGATCCCTTCGTCGGCCAGTTGACCTTCTTCCGTGTGTATTCCGGCATCGTGCATTCCGGCGATACGGTCTACAACCCGATCAAGGGCAAGAAGGAAAGGCTGGGCCGCATCCTGCAGATGCACGCCAACGAGCGCAAGGAAATCAAGGACGTGTATGCCGGCGACATCGCCGCCGCAGTCGGGCTGAAAGATGTCACCACCGGCGACACCCTGAGCGATCCTGAACATCCGATCATTCTGGAGCGCATGGTGTTTCCGGAACCGGTGATCTCGCAGGCGGTGGAACCGAAGACCAAGGCCGATCAGGAAAAGATGGGCATCGCCCTCGGTCGTCTGGCGCAGGAGGATCCGTCCTTCCGCGTGCATACCGACGAGGAATCAGGCCAGACCATCATGTCCGGCATGGGCGAGCTGCATCTGGAAATTCTGGTGGACCGGATGCGGCGCGAGTTCAGCGTCGAAGCCACGGTCGGCAGGCCGCAGGTAGCTTACCGCGAGGCGATCCGCAAGGCGGTGGACGATGTCGAAGGCAAGTTCGTCAAGCAGTCCGGCGGACGCGGTCAGTATGGCCATGTGGTGCTGAAGCTGGAACCGCAGCCGGCCGGCAAAGGCTATGAATTCGTCGATGCGATCAAGGGCGGCGTGGTGCCGCGCGAATTCATTCCGGCGGTCGACAAGGGCATACAGGAGTCGCTGCGCGCCGGCGTGCTGGCAGGTTATCCGGTGGTCGACATCAAGGCCACGCTGACCTTCGGTTCATACCATGACGTCGATTCGAACGAAAATGCATTCCGCATGGCCGGTTCGATGGCGTTCAAGGAAGGCATGCGCCGCGCCGGTCCGGTGCTGCTGGAACCGATGATGCAGGTCGAGGTGGAAACGCCGGAAGACTTCATGGGCAATGTGATGGGCGATCTGTCCTCGCGGCGCGGCATGGTGCAGGGCATGGAAGACATGGTCGGCGGCGGCAAGCTGGTGCGCGCCGAAGTCCCGCTGTCGGAAATGTTCGGCTACTCCACCACGCTGCGTTCCTTGTCGCAGGGTCGTGCCACCTATTCGATGGAGTTCAAGCACTATGCCGAAGCGCCGCGTCAGGTGGTCGAGCAATTGAGCGGCGGCAAGAACGCACGTTGATTGGCGTCTCGGTTGGTATCTCGATCAGCTGCAAGATTGGCAGCAAGTAATGAAGCCCGCCTGTCTCACGACAGGCGGGCTTTTTTTACCTCATCCCTCTCAGGTAAACATGTCGGGCTGGGTCGCCACCAGTTGATCGTAGATGGGCTGGAAATGCAGCCAGCCTATGTAGTCGCTGCCGACATGTTCGCGGCTGTAGCGCGCTTTTTCCGGCGGCACCAGGCGCGGCGTTTCACCGGTCGCCATCACCAGCAATTGCTGCTTGCAGCAGCGCTCCAGCGCGATAAACCAGAACGCCGCCGATTCGATGCTGTGGCGGCTGGCGGTCAGCAGGCCATGATTCTGATGGATCGCGGCCTTGACGCCGGCAAAGGCGTTGGCGACACGATGCCCGGCCTTGACCTCGACTGCGACCTGGCCGGCCTCATCGCCGATTACCACATGGTCTTCAAAAAACGCAGCGGCATCCTGGCTGATCGGCGCCAGCGGCTTGCCGAGCGCCGAAAACGCAGTGCCGTATTCAGTGTGCGCGTGACACATCGCCACGATGTCGGGATGCGCCTCATGCACCGCCGCATGCAGCACGAAGCCGGCGCGATTGACCGCGTAATCGCCCTGCACCACACGGCCTTCGTGATCGACCAGGATCAGATTCGACAGCCGCACCTGATCGAAATGCACGGCCATAGGATTGGTCCAGTAGAGATGCGGATGCTCGGGATCGCGAATCGTCAGATGGCCGGCGAAGCCGTAATCGAAGCCCTGCTGCGCGAAGGCACGGCAGGCTGCGACCAGCCGCTTCTGCAGATGCAGACGTTCTTCGGCGGGCGTCTTGAATTCGGGGAGCTCAGGAAAATTCAGTCCTCGCTGCTCGGGTTGATACACGGAAATACGTTTAACGCTGTCCAGCATGATGCGGTCTCCTTGTTTCTTATTCGAATCTGATGTGTGAAACGAAGATCATCATGGCACTTGCCTGCCGCGTTGACAAAAGAGCTGTTTTCACACATCGTTGAATCTGATTCAAGCATAAAACTATTCCAAATCAACGAGACCGGCTCTGGCATATGGTTTTTGCCAGGCAGCCATCAATCCAGCTGCCCCCATCATGCGCAAATTGCCATCCTTCTTTTCGCTGCGCGCTTTCGAAGCCGCCGCCCGCCTCGGCAGCTTCACGCTGGCCGCAGGCGAACTGCATCTCACCACCTCCGCCATCAGCCATCAGGTGCGCGCGCTGGAGAACTGGTGCGGCAAGGAATTGTTTCTGCGCCAGACGCGCCGCGTCACGCTGACGCTGGACGGCGAATTGCTGCTCAAGCGTCTGACGCCGGCCTTCGACGCCATCGAAGATGCCTGCGCGGTGTTCCGCCCAGTGCCTGAAAATCGCGCGCTCGCTGTCCATTGCGCGCCCAGCTTCGTCAGTAAATGGCTGAGCCCACGCCTGGGCCGGTTCATGCAGGCGCATCCGGCGATCAGCATTGAACTCTCTTCGAGCGCGGAGGCCAGCGAACTGCAGCGTGAAGATGGCGTGGATATCGACATCGCCTACGGCATGCCGCCGCATCGGGACGGCGTGGTGGTGGAAACGCTGGGCCCGGAAGCAACGCTGCCGCTATGCGCGCCGCACCTGCTGACGCAACATCAGATCGATACCCCGCAAGATGTGCTGAACATGACGCTGATCGAATCCAAGCTCAACCCGGTGCGTTGGGCGGACTGGTGCGAACTGCACGGTCTGAAGATGCCGACGCGCCCGCATCCCTCGTTTGATCGCGGGGCGCTGGCGATTGCAGCGGCCGTCGACGGGCTCGGCGTGGCGCTGGAAAGCACGCGCTTCGCCGAGGCCGAACTGGCGCGCGGCGAACTGGTGATCGTGGGGAGTAATGGAAATGGATTCAAAGCGATAGAACGCGAGATGCATTTTCTTTGCTATCGGCGCAGCGACGCAGCAGACAAGGAAATTGCTTCGTTCCGGGAGTGGCTGTTGATGCAGGCGAGTTTGAGTGGCGGGGAATAAGCGCAGGCGGCTTGCTCCGCCCCGCCTCTGAAATGTTTTTGCTGCGCAAAATTCAAAGGTCAACGTAAAAACGCCTGCTTGGCTTTCGCTAAACAGGCGTTTTAACATGGCGGAGAGGACGCGGCTCTCCTACACAGGCGCAGGCCGCCGAAACGCTTGCAAGCGTTTCGCTTCGAGACCCGCCGCAAGCCGCGCAGGCGGCTTGCTCCGCCCCGCCTCTGAAATGTTTTTGCTGCGCAAAATTTAAATGTAAACGTAAAAACGCCTGCTTAGCTTTCACTAAACAGGCGTTTTTAACTTGGCGGAGCGGACGGGGCTCGAACCCGCGACCCCCGGCGTGACAGGCCGGTATTCTAACCAACTGAACTACCACTCCTAAATCGTATTCAGCTCTCGCTGAAAGACCGCTATTGTATAAGAGCTCTGATAGAAATACCAGCACTTTTATCGGGCCATATTACTTTCTTCAGATCAACCGCAGATCAGGCCTTGAACTTGCCTTCGAAAGCCAGTTTGCTCAGCGGCTCGCGCGGGCTTGGCAGCTCGCGCGCCTGCAGACCTTCGGGCAGGATGGACTTGTCGCCCAGCTTGCCGATGGCGATCGCGGCTTCCACCGAAAACTCCGGCGGCACGCCGAGTTCGGTACGCGCTTTTTCTTTATCGAAACCGGCCATGCCGTGCGCATGCCAGCCGGAGATGCTGGCTTGCAGCGCCATATAGCCCCAGGCCGAACCGGTGTCGAAAGAGTGCGTGGTGGCAGGTACAGCTTCAGTTGCGCCCGGCGGCACCATCACTGTCTTCGACAGCACGATGATCAGCACGGAGGCCTTTTCCGCCCAGCTGCGATTGAATTCATTCAGCAAACCCAGCAGGCTGTCCCATGCCGGCGTACCGCGACGTGCATAGACGAAACGCCAAGGCTGCGCGTTATAAGCCGAGGGCGCCCAGCGTGCCGCTTCGAGGAAGGTCAGCACGGTCTCTTCCGAGATGTCGGCGCCGGTGTAGGCGCGCGGCGACCAGCGGCTGATGAAGTTCGGATCAATAGGGTAATCGGCAACGCGTGGATTGGATGACATGCTTGCTCCTGCGGATGAGTTTCGGGGGAAAGCGGCATCTTAGCAGCGGCGCAGTTATTTTGCAGAGCAGCAGGCGACTTTGCTGCTGCAGATGAATCTGGCGCAGACCGGACTGATCAACCCGCAGGGCACGCGACGCACTCCGCATGGCGCCGCAAAGGACAAAACCGAAGCGCTATAAAAAAACCCGCGCACCATACGGAGCGCGGGTTAAATCCAATTCTCAGGGGTGATGAATTGGAGGGGGAGGACGTTCAGAATAACCAGCCCTCCCGGATGAGCCTATCCTTTTTACATGCTGTAACAACCCCTTTTTATTCTTATCAACTGATGCTGAATGTTGCGGGGCACGATCGTCGGTTGAATCTGCTTCTGCGCATGCCCCGAAGTACTTACACGATCGGAATTCATCATCACCATGTCGATATTTTTTACACTCCATCCATTGGATAAATGTAAGTCCTTGATTTCAAAAGACGGCATATCTTTTGCTTTGCATAAATTTACAACAATAGACATGGGTCGAAAGTGAACATCAAGAAAACATTATTCTCAGCACTGGCATGCCTCCTGCTGATCACCGGCAGCGCATACGCTTCGGTAGTTAAATTCACCGAAAACAACAACCGCAGTGACTCGTTTGCTGACGGTACTTTCAGCAAAAATCTGAGCCACACCTACGGCGACGGCTTTTATGCCAACAACAGCACGCAAGCGTTCAACGGCTATGGTCAAAATGGCGAATTCATTTTGTTCAACTCCGCCGTTCAGCTGATCTCATTGCAGCTTGCAGATTGGCAGTACATCACGTCGACAACCGTTTCGCTTTATGACGCAGCCCAGAATCTCCTGGGCTCACAAACGGTTGCCTCGAACACTCTGCAAACGCTTACCTTCAACACAAATAATGTTACCAAGCTGGTATTTACGTTCACCGGCGGTACTCCAAATCTGTATGGCGATGGCCGGCTTGTAGGATGGTTCATAGTGGACAACATCACCTACGGCCCCAATCAATCAGTCCCTGAGCCCGCCGGCATTGCCTTGCTCGGTCTCGGCCTGGCTGCGATGTATCTGCGTCGCAAGAAGATGATCTGATCAATTCCTCAAGCCATAAAAAAACCGCCGGCAGGCGGTTTTTTTATTGGCGGTCGTATCCACGACTGCCTCAGACGCGCCACCGGCCATGAATATGAAATATAAGCCAGCCTTAAAGACTGCTCGCATTCAGGATTTGTCGAAAAAATTTACAGTGAGCCCGCAAAGATCGGGATATTTGGCTTAAGTCCTTGATTTTATTATGTGGATCACTTTTTGCTACAAGGAGGCAAATTGTAAATATTCGCAAAGAACCTCAAACGAAAGTTGAACATGAATTTCAAAAAATACGCCATCGCTTTGCTGTCGGCAGCCAGCCTCAGCACCGCATACGCTGCACCAACTTTCTTTGTGGCGAATCCATCCGGCAATTCGACCGACTGGACCACTTCCGTGATTTCGCTGGGCGGCGTGGTGAACTCCAACGTCAACTTTGACACCATGGCGACCGGCGCCCTGCAATCGCAGTTCTATCAGTTGTCGGATGGCGTGACCCTGACGACCACCGGTGCATTCGGCGGTGTGACCAACGGCGCCGGGCCAGGCCAGAGCAATGCCAGCAATGCGCAAACCGGCGAAGGCGCGCATGCTGCCTCCAATTATCTGTATGGCCCCTCTGGCGCTAAAACACTGACGATCTCGTTTGCCAGCCCGGTACTGGGCGTGGCGCTCGCAACAATCGACAAATTCGGTTACGGATCCACCTCCGATCCGATGAGCATCACGGCTTACAGCGGCGCAAACGGCACCGGCAGCAATCTGGGCTCGGCGACCGTCTACGACCTGCTGAACTTCCAGGTCAACAACATGTTTTACATGGGTGTGTCCGATGCATCCAACCAGATCCGCTCACTGGTCTTTTCGTACTCCGGCAGCACCACCGGCGACACCATCGGCATCGACAACATCTTGTTCGCAACCGCAGCAGTTCCGGAACCTGCCAGCCTGGCTCTGCTCGGCATCGGTCTGGCCGGTCTGTGCCTGCGTCGCCGCAAGCAAGCCAAACAAGCCTGATCCGACTTCCATCGGCTTCGGCCAAAAACAAAACCCGCCATCAAGGCGGGTTTTGTTTTTGGCGCTACGCAAAATAATTTCAGGGGCAAGAGACCCGGCCCCCCTCATTCACGACATTACTTGCCGATACAGAAGCGTGAAAAAATCACGCCCAGCAAATCGTCCGGTGTGAATTTGCCGGTAATGCTGCTCAGCCTTTCCTGCGCCAGCCGCAACTCTTCAGCAAACAAATCGAGCGCGTGTTCGCCGGCTTCGTTGTCCAACGCGGCATGTTCGGCCGCCAGTTGCAGATGTTCGCCGGCCGCTTTCAGCGCGATCAGGTGGCGTTCGCGCGCCAGGTAGCGCGACTCCACCGTCTGCTGCCAGCCGGCAATGCGCAGCAACTCCGAACGCAGCAAGTCGATGCCGACCTTGTCGGTGGCCGACAGATAGATGTGGATCGCGTCCGGCATCTTGTCGATGGCCGGCTTGTGGCCGGAGCGGTCGATCTTGTTCCAGATGCGGATCACCGGCACGTTGCCGGGAAAGCGTCCGGCGATGCCTTCGTCTTCCAGCGTCGGACCGCGACCGGCGTCCATCATGTGCAGGATGACGTCGGCCTTGGCGACTTCGGCCCAGGTGCGTTCGATGCCGATGCGCTCGACCTCGTCGGGGCCGCTGCCATCGGCTTCCGCTTCGCGTATGCCGGCGGTGTCGATGATGTTGAGCGGCATGCCTTCGATCAGGATGGTCTGGGTGACCTTGTCGCGCGTGGTGCCGGCAATCGGCGTGACGATGGCGACGTCGGAGCCGGCCAGCACATTGAGCAAGGAGGATTTGCCGACATTCGGCTGACCGGCCAGCACGGCATTCAGACCGTCGCGCAGCAGCGCGCCTTGCGCGGCGTGCATGAAGACGTCGGCCAGCGTGGCGCGGATTTTATCCAGCTTGCCGCGCGCATCAGATTGCTTGAGAAAATCGATTTCTTCTTCCGGAAAATCCAGCGTGGCCTCCACCAGCATGCGCAGCGAGGTGACTTGCTCGACCAGTTCGTGGATCACTTGCGAGAAAGCGCCGGACAGCGACTCCGACGCCGACTTTGCGGCCGCTTCGGTGGTCGCTTCGATCAGGTCGGCAACGGCTTCAGCCTGCGCCAGATCGAGCTTGTCGTTCATGAAGGCGCGCTGGGTGAACTCACCCGGCTCGGCCAGCCGCAAGCCGATTTCCTCGCCGGCCTGCAGGCAGCGCTTGAGCAGCATCTGCATCACGACCGGGCCGCCGTGACCTTGCAGCTCCAGCACATCTTCGCCGGTATAGGAATGCGGACCGGGGAAATGAATCGCCAATCCCTGATCGATCACGCTGCCGTCGGCCTGGCGAAATGGCAGATAGGTGGCATGCCGCGGCTGCAGACTTTGCTTGCCGCACACTGCCTGCAGCACCGGCAGCAGGTTCTTGCCGGACAAACGGACCACGCCGATGCCGCCGCGCCCGGGGGCGGTGGCAATGGCTGCGATAGGAGAGGAATCGAGCGTCATTTTTAGTAAATACCTGTAAAGACTTTTTTGATCGAAAAAAAACCCGTGAAACGAATGACACGGGTTTTTTAATTTTTCAGGCAGTTTGCGGCTGCCTTGCAATGCTGGCCTCAGTCCCGGGCAAAGGCAGGCTTTGCCCGGGCGGACGAGGCTTGCTTACTTGGCTGCGCCGGACTGGATCTTCTTGGTGATCACCCACTGCTGCGCAATCGACAGCACGTTGTTGGTGACCCAGTACAGCACCAGGCCGGACGGGAAGAAGAAGAACATGAACGAGAACACCAGCGGCATGAACATCATGACCTTGGCCTGCACCGGATCCGGCGGCGTCGGATTCAGCTTGGTCTGCAGGAACATCGAAGCAGCCATGATGATAGGCAGCAGACCGACCGGCATGTTGAAGTAAGGCACGGTGCCGAACAGCGTATCCGGTGCGGTCAGATCATGAATCCAGCCCAACCATGGCGCACCGCGCATTTCGACGCTGGCCAGCAGCACCCAGTACAGCGAGATGAACACCGGAATCTGAATCACGATCGGCAGACAGCCGCCCAGCGGATTGATCTTTTCGGTCTTGTACAGCGCCATCATCTCGCGGTTCATGTTTTGCGGATCGCCCTTGTGGCGTTCGCGAATCGCGGTCATCTTCGGCGTGACAGCCTTCATCTTGGCCATGCTGCGATACGAAGCAGCCGACAACGGGAAGAAGATCAGCTTGATCAGCACGGTCAGCAGGATGATGGTCCAGCCCCAGTTGCCGACCAGCGCGTGGATGTGGGTCATCAGCCAGAAGATCGGCTTGGCGATCAGCGACAGAATGCCGTAGTCCTTGACCACGTCGAGGCCAGGCGCAGTCGCTTCCAGCACCTTGGAATCCTGCGGGCCGGAATACAGATGCGCATCCATGGTCACGCTGGCGCCGGGCGCCACTGCGCCCATCGGCAGAATGGTGCCGACCGAGTACAGGTTGGTGGCAACCTTCTTGGTGAAGATTTCGCGCTGCACCTTCTCAGGCGGGATGAAGGCCGAAACAAAGTAGTGCTGCACCAGTGCGATCCAGCCGCTGTCGGCCTTGGTCGCGTGCTGTTCCTTGCCCTCTTCGATCTTCTCGAAATTCAGCTTCTGATACTTGTCGGCTTCGGTGTACACCGCAGGGCCGGTGAAGGTGCTATAAAAATGCGATTCGCCGCCCGGCTTGTTGCCGTCGCGCAGCAATTGCAGATACAGCGAAGGATTGATCGCGGCGCTGCTGTCGTTGGTGACAGTGTGCTTGAGATCGATCACGTAACTGTCGCGCTTGAAGGTGTAGGTCTTGGTCAGCTTGACGCCGTTTTCCTGCGCTTCCAGCACCAGTTGCACTTCGTTGCCGTTATCCAGCGAACGGGCGCCCGGCTTGGCCGTGAACACCGACTTGTGATTCGGGAACTGACCGCCGATCAGGCCGGTTTGCGCCAGATAGGTATGGCCGACGCTGGAGTCGAACAACACCAGATTCTTGGTCGGATCAACCGTATCGCGTTGCTTCAGCAGTTCCAGACGCTTGAGTTCGCCACCGACGGTGTCGATGTCAGCCTTGACCACATCGGTCGTGATGGTGATGGTTTCGCCTTTGGCGACAGCTGCACCGCCGACATCGGCGGCGCTGGCCGTCGATGCGCCTGCAGCGGTAGTGCCGGTTGGCACCGGTGCGTTGGCACCGTTGGCGCCGGCCGGAGCTGCAGCTTGCTCCTGAGTCGGAGTCGCCGATGGGAAAAACATCGACTGATGTCCGTTATGGCGCATCCAGCTATCCCACAGCAACAACAGGGAGAAGGAGAATACAACCCACAGGACGGTACGTTTGATATCCATATGCGTATTGATCTATCGGTCAGGAGTGGCTGCAACCGTCGACGGTCGCAGTTGAAGAAGAGAGCGCGGAGGAAGATGACGCAGAAGACTGCGAGCGTGCCGAACCAGCGCCGGCAGCACCGGAATTTCCAGAGTTGCCGGACGCGGCCCTGGAGGCCGGCACCGGATCGAGGCCGCCTTCATGCCAGGGATGGCATTTGCACAGGCGCTTGGCGGCCAGCAGGCTGCCTTTCAGCGCGCCATGCGTTTGCACCGCCTCGGCAGCGTAATCGGAACAGCTTGGATAGAAACGGCAATTCTGCCCGAGAAACGGGCTTACTCCCAGCTTGTAGGCACGTAACAGCAGGAGCAAAGGCGTTTTCATCACTTCCTATTTCCTGGCAAACGCGGGTGCGTTCTGCAAAAAAACGAACAGTTGCGTCACTTCTGCACGCAATGCCGTCTTAAGCCGCACGCTGGTCGCCGTATCGCTTTTGGCGTTGACGGATTTCGACAAGCGCACGATGCAGTCAAATGCAGGCAACTGCGTCTGCCGGAACAGTTCGCGGGTGATGCGTTTGACCGTGTTGCGGGTCACTGCGCGCGGCGCCAGCCGTTTGGCGACAACCACGCCCAGGCGGGCTTGCGGCAACTCACTGCGACGCGCATACAACACGAAATGATCGGTGCGATATACGGGGCGCAAACGAAAAACGGATGAAAACTCATCCGTTTTAACGATTCGCCGATCGCGTGAGTAGAGAGTTGAACGGTCGTCTGTCACGCAACAAGCAGCAGCGCTTCAGGCAAGCTTAAGCTGCCAGACGCTTGCGGCCCTTGGCGCGACGAGCGTTCAGGACAGCGCGGCCGCCACGGGTTGCCATGCGTGCACGGAAGCCATGGGTACGCTTGCGACGCACGACGGAAGGTTGGTAAGTACGTTTCATGATGGACTCGCTTAATCAGCAAAAATAAATCGGAATTCCTGGAACCGCTTTCAGCGCGCCTGTTCCGTATTGACGATGCCCCGGCGCCGGTGTCCGGGCCTCTGCATCCTCTAACATCTTGTTTCTACGCTGCTTGTCTTCCCTGTCTTTATACGTTTTGTATTCCGACGTTCCGAAAACCGAAACAGCGCTGCGATGGCACGTGCGCAATTCTTCAGATGGTGAACCCTGAATTAGACTGCATTTTTCATTTGCCTGTCAATGACTTATGCACTTTCGAGCGCCTTTAGCCGCCATGCTCAGGGGGCTCCGGTCACAAATGCGTGGCGGATTTGCCATACTTTTTAGTCGAGATACAAAAAATTGCAATTTACTCAATTCCTCGCGGCAACTTCATTCGGAGATGACTTGAGTTAACTCCCGCCGACCTGATCGAATGAAAAGACCAGTTAACGAAAAGCAATGTCCGCACTTCTACAAATTTACCGCGCACCGAAACCATGCAGATGAACAACATTCACGGTCATTCGTCTCGCCGTGTTTTTATCTTGACCCGGCAAGAATTAACGCCGAGGACGCATCCGAAGTGCGCCGCAATCCGTAAAAGATTACAGCAGTCGTTCACAATATCCGGCAACCGTGAAAGCGACCGTCAACACCGTAGCAAGCGCCAGATGGCTGGGTACGGCCACAGTCGCGCGATCGAGCTGATCGGATTGCAAAGACGGCGCAACATGGCGGGAGAAAAATGCGCGCTGCGGGGACATTGTGCGCGCAAAAAAAAGAGCACAGAAAAGGAAACGAAGACCGCAAAAAAGTAATGGCGGCGCTTTGATTCTGAGCCTCGATGGTGCAAATTTCCATCAGGGATTTCACCATGGTGCGCGCAGAAAAAATACCTCAACATGAAGTCAACCGCGGATCGGTTTCACTCATTGAAAGAACATTGGGGGAGGCGAATCCGCAGAGTGAAAACGGCGCCATCGGCATATCGATGAGCAGGGCGATGAAAACTTGGCTGTTTGTTGAACCATGAAAACAAAATCCTCCTAAGCTGAAACAAACTCTGTTGTATTCGATCAAGAAAAAAGGAATAGAATAAAAACGAGGGATCGGCAATTTGCAAGGTACTGTTTGCTCCGGCTCTCAAAGAACACATCGACGATCAGACAAGAACATCGGCGTATTCTTTGAAAACCGCAGACGGGAAGTAAGAAGTCTAGTCACACGTATTTCAATTGGGTTTCACACATTGAAGCGACGGAGGTGGTATGGATATTTACAGCAGCTTTGCAAGCCGGTTCGACAAGACCAGAGAAGAAGAATTTTCGCTCGAAGAGTATCTGAGTCTTTGCAAGAACGATCCTGCGGTCTATGCATCGGCTGCCGAACGGATGCTGATGGCAATCGGCGAACCCGAAAAGATCGACACGCGGGAAGATCCACGGCAGTCTCGAATTTTTGCCAACAAGGTCATCAAGGTCTATCCGGCCTTCAAAGAGTTTTACGGTGCCGAGGAAGTCATTGAGCAAGTGGTTTCCTACTTCCGCCACGCAGCGCAGGGGCTGGAAGAAAAGAAGCAGATCCTGTATCTGCTGGGCCCGGTCGGCGGCGGTAAATCATCGATTGCAGAACGTCTCAAGCAATTGATGGAGCATGTTCCCTTCTATTCCATCAAAGGTTCTCCGGTCAACGAGTCACCGCTCGGACTTTTCGATTACGACGAGGACGGCGCCATTCTGGAAGAACAGTACGGCATTCCGCGCCGCTATCTGAAACCGATTCTGAGCCCGTGGGCCGTCAAGCGTCTGCACGAATTCAATGGCGACATCCGCCAGTTTCGCGTGATCAAGCGCTACCCCTCCATCCTGCGTCAGATCGCCATTTCCAAGACTGAACCCGGCGACGAAAACAACCAGGATATTTCCACGCTGGTCGGCAAGGTCGACATCCGCAAGCTCGAGCAGTATTCGCAGGACGACGCCGACGCCTACAGCTACTCCGGCGGCCTGTGCCTGTCGAATCAGGGCCTGCTGGAATTTGTGGAAATGTTCAAGGCGCCGATCAAGGTCTTGCACCCGCTGCTGACGGCGACCCAGGAAGGCAACTTCAAGGGCACCGAAGGCTTCGGCGCGATTCCTTTCGACGGCGTGATTCTGGCGCACTCGAATGAATCCGAATGGAAGGCCTTCCGCAACAACAAGAACAATGAAGCGCTGCTGGATCGCATCTACATCGTCAAGGTACCGTATTGCCTGCGCGTGTCGGAAGAGGTCAAGATCTACGAAAAGCTGATCCGCAGTTCCTCGCTGGGCAAGGCGACATGCGCGCCGGGCACGCTGAAGATGATGGCGCAGTTTTCGATTCTGACGCGCCTGAAAGAGCCGGAGAACTCCAGCCTGTTCTCCAAGATGCAGGTGTATGACGGCGAGAATCTGAAGGACACCGACCCCAAGGCCAAGTCGTATCAGGAGTATCGCGACTACGCCGGCGTGGATGAAGGCATGAACGGCATCTCGACGCGGTTCGCCTTCAAGATTCTGTCGCGCGTGTTCAACTTCGATTCGACGGAAGTCGCCGCCAATCCGGTGCACCTGATGTATGTGCTGGAACAGCAGATCGAGCGCGAGCAGTTCCCGCAGGAAGTCGAACAGAAATACCAGTCCATCGTGAAGGACACCCTGGCGTCGCGTTATGCCGAATTCATCGGCAAGGAAATCCAGACGGCTTATCTGGAGTCGTATTCCGAATATGGTCAGAACGTGTTCGACCGCTATGTGACCTACGCCGATTTCTGGATTCAGGATCAGGAATACCGCGATCACGATACCGGCGAAAGCTTCGACCGTGCCGCGCTGAACGCAGAACTGGAAAAGATCGAAAAGCCGGCCGGCATCAGCAATCCCAAGGACTTCCGCAACGAGATCGTCAACTTCGTGCTGCGTGCGCGTGTCAACAACGGCGGCAAGAATCCGCTGTGGACCAGCTACGAAAAACTGCGCGTGGTGATCGAGAAGAAGATGTTCTCCAACACCGAGGATCTGCTGCCGGTGATCTCCTTCAACGCCAAGGGATCGAACGAAGAAATGCAGAAGCACGAAGACTTCGTCAATCGCATGGTCAGCAAGGGCTACACGCCGAAGCAGGTGCGCCTGCTGTGCGAATGGTATCTGCGCGTACGCAAGTCGTCGTAAAGCAATAGCAGCGCGCGGGATGCGGCATGGCAACTGACGCCGCATCCCGCGCCTGAAGAATTGGCGGCCGCGCATGCCGCCGCCGATTCGGCAAGACATACGGGCTGTCCGCAAGGACTGCCAGGACAGCCCGCCCGCTGTACCACCAGCAGGAGAACGGACAGTGCTGCATCAGATTATCGACCGTAGGCTAGCTGGAAAAAACAAGAGCATTGCCAACCGGGAACGCTTTTTGCGGCGTTTTCGCGGGCATATTCAACGCTCCGTGTCGGACGCCGTGCGCGACCGCAGCATCACGGACATGGAAAACTCCAAGAGCATCAGCATTCCACGCAAGGATGTCTCTGAACCCTTCTTCCACCACGGACGCGGCGGCAAGCGCGAAGCCGTGCACCCCGGCAATCAGGATTATCTGCAAGGCGATCGCATTCAGCGCCCGCCCAACGGCGGCAGCGGCGAAGGCGGCAGCCAGGCCAGCAAGGATGGCGAAAGCCAGGACGATTTCACCTTTGAGCTGACGCGCGAAGAATTCATGCAGTACTTCTTCGAAGACCTTGAGTTGCCGCGTCTGGTTGAAACCAATCTGACCACGGTGCCGAACTGGAAGAATCTGCGCGCCGGTTATTCAGTCGATGGTTCGCCCAACAATATCGATGTGGTGCGCTCCCTGCGCAGCTCGCTGGGACGGCGCATCGCGCTCGGCGGGCCGCTGGTCGCCAAGCTGCGCGAGCTGGAAGCGCAGTTATGCGATCTGAACAAACAGCCCAATGACTACCTGCCTGAAATCAAGCTGCTGGAAGAAGAAATCCATCATCTGAAGGCGCGCATCTGGCGCATTCCCTTCATCGATCCCTTCGATCTGCGCTACGTCAACCGCGTGCGCCAGCCGCAGCCCTCCAGCCGCGCGGTGATGTTTTGCGTGATGGACGTGTCGGGCTCGATGGATGAGCAGCGCAAGGATCTGTCCAAACGCTTTTTCATCCTGCTGTATCTGTTCCTGACGCGCAACTACGAACACATAGAAGTGGTCTTCATCCGCCACCATACGCGCGCCGACGAGGTCGATGAAAACACCTTCTTTCATTCGCAGGAAAGCGGCGGCACCGTGGTCTCCAGCGCATTGGAACTGATGCACGACATCATCACGAAACGCTATTCGCCGAATGAATGGAACATCTATTGCGCGCAGGCCTCCGACGGCGACAACTGGAATGACGATTCGCCGAAATGCCGCGCCATTCTGGAAAGCCAGATCCTGCCGCTGACCCGCTACTTCGCCTATATTCAGGTCGCCGAGCCGGAGCAAAATCTGTGGACCGAGTATGAAAACCTGCTCGATACCCATTCACATTTTGCGATGAAGAAGGTGATGTCGGCCGCCGAGATCTATCCGGTGTTCCGCGAACTCTTTGAAAAACAGGTGCACGCATGAACAGCCGATTCAAGCATGATCCGCTCCCCTGCCCCTCGGACTGGAACTTCGAACTGATCGAACGCTACAACGAGGAAATCGCACGCGTCGCTGCGAGCTACAAGCTCGACATCTACCCCATCCAGCTGGAGATCATTACCGCCGAACAGATGATGGATGCCTATGCCTCGTCCGGCATGCCGGTCAATTACCGGCACTGGTCCTACGGCAAGCATTTCATGCTGACCGAGCGCGATTACAAGCGCGGGCAGATGGGTCTGGCCTACGAGATCGTGATCAACTCCAATCCCTGCATCGCCTATCTGATGGAGGAAAACACGATGACCATGCAGGCGCTGGTCGTCGCTCACGCCGCCTACGGTCACAACTCTTTCTTCAAGGGCAATTACCTGTTCCAGTTGTGGACCGATGCCAGCGCCATCATCGATTATCTGGTCTACGCCCGTAACTACATCGCCGAATGCGAAGAGCGCCATGGCTTTGACCGGGTTGAGGAATTGCTGGATTCCTGCCACGCGCTGATGAACTACGGCGTCGATCGCTACAAGCGCCCGCAGCGACTATCGCTGGCGCAGGAGCAGGCGCGCCAGCGCGAGCGCGAGGAATACATGCAGTCGCAAGTGAACGAGTTGTGGCGCACGCTGCCCACAAAAAAGGAAGCGGCGGCTGCGCTGAACGAAGATCGCTATCCAGCCGAGCCGCAAGAAAATCTGCTGTATTTCGCGGAAAAGAATGCGCCCTTGCTGGAATCCTGGGAGCGCGAAATCGTGCGCATCGTGCGCAAGGTCGGCCAGTATTTTTACCCGCAACGCCAGACCCAGGTAATGAATGAAGGCTGGGCCACGTTCTGGCATTACACCCTGCTCAACACGCTCTACGATCAAGGCCGGCTGACCGACGGCTTCATGATGGAATTCCTGCATTCGCACAGCAATGTGGTGTTCCAGCCGCCGATCACCAAGCCGTATTACAACGGCATCAATCCTTATGCCCTGGGTTTTTCGATGATGAGCGACATCCGCCGCATCTGCGAGCATCCGACCGATGAGGATCGCGAATGGTTTCCGGATATCGCCGGTAGCGACTGGCTGGAGACCCTGCATTACGTGATGCGCAACTTCAAGGACGAGAGCTTCGTCGCCCAATATCTGTCGCCCAAACTGATGCGCGACATGCGCATGTTCGCGGTGCTGGATGACGAAACCCGCAGCGAGATGGAAGTCTCGGCCATCCACAATGAGCGCGGCTATCAATATGTGCGGCAGGCCTTGTCGCGTCAGTACGATATCAATCATCGGGAACCCAACATCCAGGTCTGGTCGGTCAACCGCCGTGGCGACCGCAGCCTGACGCTACGCCATTTCCGCAGCGACGGCCGCTCGCTGAGCGACAGCACCAATGAAGTCCTGCGCCACATGGCGCGCCTGTGGCAGTTCGACGTCTACCTGGAAAGCGTGGACGACAACGGCTACATCGTGCAGCGCTATGAATGCGCCGCCGAGAACCGCTATTCGCGGCCCTGATCCAGGATGAATACCTCATCGATGCCATCGCTGCGCCTTTGAAACCATGAGCACCAGCCTGCCCCTGTTCCCCCTGTCCAGCACTCTGTTTCCCGACGGCAGGCTGCCGCTGCAGATTTTCGAAGTACGCTATCTGGACATGATCAACAAGTGCATCGCCGATGGCAGCGGTTTCGGCGTGGTGGCGCTGACTTCCGGCAGCGAAGTGCGCAAACCGGGTCACAGCGAAAGCTTCGTGCCGGTCGGCACGCTGGCAAGAATCAATGAATGGTCCTCGCCCACGCAAGGTCTGCTGCGCATTTCATGCGTCGGCACTTCACGCTTTCGCGTGCTGTCTTCGCAGTTGCAAAAAAATGGTTTGTGGATTGCCGAGATAGAACCGCTGGAAGGCGACCACGCGGTGCCGGTGCCGGAAGAATTGCAGGACACCGTCAAGACGCTGACCAATCTGCTGGATTCCCTGCGCCATCAATCGATTGCCGAAAGCGATATTCCTATCGCTGCGCCTTACAGGCTGAACGATTGCGGCTGGGTGGCAAATCGCTGGTGTGAATTGTTGCCGCTCAACGCAGAGCAAAAACAGGCGCTGCTGGCGCTGGATAATCCGCTGCTGAGACTCGAGCTGGTGCAGGATGCGCTGGGCGAGCGCGGCTGGTTGAAATAAGCTTCGGCGCCTGGCCGGCCGGACTCGCTGACGACGTCAAATCACGGTGCAACGCCGCTGATCCCGGCTTCGGCCAGCAAGGCCGCCAGACCCGACCAGAAAATCTGGATTCCGATACACAACAGGATAAAGGCCGAGAGCCGCAACACCACCATGGTGCCGAGCCGGCCCAGCATGCCGACCAGCTTCTGCGCGTTGCCGTAGCAAAGATAAACCGCCGCCGCGGTCAAGGCCGCACCCAGCGCAGCACTGCCGATGGAAATCACCCAGTCCACCAGTCGCACCGGAGTGTTCGCGCCCAGCGTGATGGAGGCGGCGATGGTGCCCGGCCCCACCGTCAGGGGAAAACTGAGCGGGTAGAAACTGCGCGCCTTGATCTCATCGTCGGACAAGTCTTCGTCGTAAGTCTTGGCGACCTGAGTGCGAATCGAGTTGTCCTGACTGTTGTCGCTCAGCATGCGCCAACCGGAAACCGCCACCAGCAGGCCGCCGCCGACGCGCACGATGGGCAGCGAGATGCCGAAAAAGGTCAGCACATGAGAGCCGATGAACACCGCACCAACCAGCATGAACCAGCAATTGATCGCCACTTGCCGTGCGATGCGCTGCTCGACCTTGCGACTGACATTGCCGAGCAGGCTGGCGAACACCGGCGCGATGCCGAGCGGATTCAGAATCGGCAACAGCGTCACGGGAATCAGTATCACGGCTTTGAGGAACAGGATCAGCATTTAATCAATGAAGCGTTCGGAAGAATGAATGGGCGTCGGCACGGCGCAATGAAAGACAGCAGCGACATAGCAGGGCGGCCATCAATACGCCCTCGCAAGCCTGCGCAAGCGTAACGCAAACGCCATCGGCTGCCAACTCGGCGAAGTGGGAAAAGCGGCATCATTTCGCCACGCCGCCGCTTGCCGCCGACCGTTTGACAAGGACCAGCCCGCCGCCTCCCCGGCTCAGGCCGTCTGAATCCTGCGACTGCGCACCCGGCTCAGCAAGGCGAAGGCAATCGCGAAATTCACCAGATTCCAGGCGATGCCGTTGGCGAAGGCGGCGTGATAAGAGCCGGTGAGATCGAAGATCTTGCCCGACATCCAGCCACCCAGCGCCATGCCGAGCATGGTGCACATGATCACTGAGCCGACCCGCTCGCCGGCCTCGGAAGCCGGGAAATATTCGCGCACGATGATGGCATAGGACGGTACGATGCCGCCCTGGAACAGACCGAACATGGCCGAGATCACATACAGCGAGGCCAGCCCGTCGAAGGGCAAAAACAATAGCAGCGAGATACATTGCAGCGTCGAGCCCAGCAGCAAGGTGCGCAGACCACCGATGCGGTCACAGATGGCGCCCGACACCAGACGGCTGACGACGCCGCAGGCCAGCATCAGCGACAGCATTTGCGCGCCGCGCGCCGGGCCGTAGCCGAGATCGCCGCAGTAGGCCACTATGTGCACCTGCGGCATCGACATCGCCACGCAGCAACAGACGCCGGCAATGCACAAGACAATCTGCGCCTGCTTGCTGCTCAGGCCGAATGGCCGCGCGCCGCCGCCGGCAGCAGCAGAACCGGCCCTGGCGACAGCCGCCGGCGGCCGCGGACGCATCAGCAAGGCCAGCAGACACATCAAAATGCCGCAGCCCAGGCCAAGGCCGATGTAGGTCTGGCGCCAGCCGACGCTGTCGACGTAATGCTGCACAATGGGCGGCCAGATCGCACCGCCCAGATAATTGCCGCTGGCGCACACGGCGACCGCAATCCCGCGCCGCTTGACGAACCACAACGAGGTATCGGCGATCAGCGGTGAGAAGGTCGATGAACTGCCGAGCAGGCCGATCAGAATCCCGTGACTCAGCATGAACACCCAGATATTGGGCGCCATCGCCGCCAGCACGAAGCCGGCGCCCATACAGGCGCCACCGATCAGCAAGGGCAAGGTCACGCCGAAACGATCGGCCAGACGCCCCATTCCCACGCCGCCGATGCCGAGTCCGATCATGGTCAGGGTATAAGGAATCGAGGCCATGCCGCGTGCTACGCCGAACTCGGCCTGCACTGCCGGCAGCACCACCGCGACCACGTACATGCCGCTGGCGCCCAGCACCATCAGCACCAGCGTGATCAACAGCCGCGTCACGGCGTAAGGGGAATCGATTTGCGCGCGCGCAGCGCCGTCCTGGCTGAGTGTCACTGATGGTCTCCGTTGCGTCTTTGTGCAACGCGCTGATGGCGCTGTGTATTTTTTGACGATTGTTTTGAGGCCTGCGAAGCGGAGGCATATGCCCGAATACGGGCAAACACAGGCCGCCAAGCACGCAGACGGCTAGGCTAACACGGCACGCACGCGCTTGCAGAAGAGCAATTTTCAACAATCACGACAGCCGACCGCCCTCGCCCACTCAAGTGCGTTTGGCCTTGAATGCGAGGACGCGTTAAAAACAGGGAAGGTGCGGCAGGGAGCAAATCGATGCGTGCGGAGCGTAAACACTCCAGCCGCTCAGCAACCAATATCCGGGCGGCGCCGATCAGGCCCAGCGATATTCGACGTGATACGGCGTGACCTGGCGGTAGCCGATTTTTTCTTTTTTCTGGGCAATCTTTTGCAACATTCTGAGGCCGGTTTCATGATCGCCGACCACCAGTCGCTTGCCGCCGCCGCGTTGTTGCAGCAAGCCGCTCCACGACTGGGTGATGATCCAGTCGCCCAGCAGATCCTGGCCGAGATCGACCGTAAAAGTGTTGCGCAAGCCCTCCGAAAAATGCAGGCGGGTCGGCCCGGTGACGGGCAGAGAATGGGTGGCGTTGTCGGCGGAATCGATCATGGGGCAGGATGATAGCAGGACGGCCGCCAATTTCAAGTTGGCCGGCGGCCGTCACAAATACAGAAAAGTTGATGCAAAAACGGCAATGCCGCAGTCGGACGATTACAGGTTGGGCGCAAGCCAGCGTTCGATGGTTTCCTTGCTCTCACCACGTCGCTTGGCCATGTCCAGCACCTGATCTTCACCGATCTTGCCGACCACGAAATACTTGGACTGCGGATGCGCAAAGTAGAAGCCGGAGACCGATGCGCCGGGGAACATGGCATACGACTCGGTCAGTTGCATCTCGATGTCCTCGCATTGCATGAGCTTGAAGGCCTCAGCCTTGACCGTGTGTTCCGGGCAAGCCGGATAGCCGGGCGCCGGACGGATGCCGACATAGTGCTCCTTGATCAGCTCGGCATTGCTGAGCGACTCGTCGGCCGCATAGCCCCACAGATCGGTGCGCACACGCTCGTGCAGATATTCGGCGAAGGCTTCTGCCAGACGATCGGCCAGCGACTTGAGCATGATCGACGAATAATCGTCATGCGCATCTTCAAAGCGCTTCTCGTGCTTCTCGATGCCAAGGCCGGCGGTGACTGCGAACAGGCCGATGTAATCGGCAATGCCCGATTCCTTGGGCGCGATGAAATCGGACAGGCATTGATTCGGACGCGCCACGCCGTCGACCACCGGCTTTTCAGTCTGCTGGCGCGTGCCGTAATAGGTCAGCGCGACCTGGCTGCGCGTGTCGTCGGTATAGATTTCGATGTCGTCGTCGTTGACCGTATTGGCCGGCAACAGCGACACCACGCCGTTGGCGGTCAGCCAGCGGCCATCGATGATTTTCTTGAGCATGGCCTGCGCTTCGGCGAACACCTTAGTGGCCGCTTCGCCCACCACTTCATCCTTCAGAATCGCAGGGTAAGGACCGGCCAGATCCCAGGTCTGGAAGAACGGGCCCCAGTCGATGTACCTGGCCAGCGTCGCCAGATCGACATTCTTGAACAAGCGGCGACCAATGAACTTGGGCTTGAGCGGTGCGAACTCCAGCCGGGTCTTGTTGGCGCGCGCCGCCGCCAGCGTCAGCATAGGCACGGCCTTCTTGTTGGCGTGCTGGTCGCGGATGCGCACATAGTCGGTCTGGATATCGGCGATGTACTGGTCCTTGCTCTCCGGCGTCAACAGCGACTGCGCCACCGAGACCGCGCGCGAGGCGTCCGGCACGTAGACCACCGGACCTTCGTAGTTAGGCGCGATCTTCACCGCCGTGTGCGCGCGCGAGGTGGTGGCGCCGCCGATCAGCAGCGGCATCTTGAGGCCGGCGAAATACGGATCGCGCTGCATTTCCTTGGCGACATAGGCCATTTCTTCCAGCGAAGGCGTGATCAGGCCGGACAGACCGATGATGTCGGCGTTCTCTTCCTTGGCCTTGGCCAGAATCTGCGAACACGGCACCATCACGCCCATGTTGACCACTTCGAAGTTGTTGCACTGAAGCACCACGGTGACGATGTTCTTGCCGATGTCGTGCACGTCGCCCTTGACGGTGGCGATCACGATCTTGCCCTTGGGCTTGGCGACCACGCCGGTTTCGATTTCGATCTGGCGTTTTTCTTCCTCGATGAAGGGCACCAGATGCGCCACCGCCTGCTTCATCACGCGCGCCGATTTCACCACCTGCGGCAGGAACATCTTGCCCTGGCCGAACAGGTCGCCGACCACGTTCATGCCATCCATCAGCGGGCCTTCGATCACGTGGATCGGGCGGCCGCCCTTGGCGGCGACGTTCTGCCGCGCTTCTTCGGTATCTTCCACGATCCACTGCGTGATGCCGTGCACCAGCGCATGCGCCAGACGCTTTTCGACCGGCTCGCTGCGCCACTCCAGCGTCGCTTCTTCCTTCTTGTCGCCGGCCTTCAGCGTGGCGGCGATTTCGATCATGCGCTCGGTGGCATCGGGGCGACGGTTCAGCACCACGTCTTCCACTGCCTCGCGCAGCGCGACCGGCAAGTCGTCGTAGACGCCGACCATGCCGGCATTCACGATGCCCATGGTCATGCCGGCCTTGATCGCGTGATACAGGAACACGGTGTGAATCGCTTCACGCGCCGGATCGTTGCCGCGGAAGCTGAAGCTGACGTTGGACACGCCGCCGCTGATCTTGGCGTAAGGCAGATTGTCGTGAATCCACTGCGTGGCTTCGATGAAGTCCACCGCGTAATTGTTGTGCTCTTCGATGCCGGTAGCGACCGCGAAGATGTTCGGGTCGAAGATGATGTCTTCCGGCGGGAAGCCGACCTTGTCCACCAGCAGGCGATACGCGCGTTCGCAGATTTCGATCTTGCGCGCATAGGTATCGGCCTGGCCGACTTCATCGAAAGCCATCACGATCACGGCGGCGCCGTAGGCGCGGCACAGGCGAGCTTCGTGCAGGAATTTCTCTTCGCCTTCCTTCATCGAGATGGAATTGACGATGGACTTGCCCTGCACGCATTTCAGACCGGCTTCGATCACCGACCACTTGGACGAGTCGATCATGATCGGCACGCGCGCGATGTCGGGTTCGGAGGCGATCAGATTCAGGAAGCGCGTCATGGCGGCGACCGAGTCCAGCATCGCTTCGTCCATGTTGATGTCGATGATCTGTGCGCCGTTTTCAACCTGCTGACGCGCGACCGCCAGCGCCTCGTCGTATTGCTCGTTGAGGATCAGACGGGCGAAGGCCTTGGAGCCGGTAACGTTGGTGCGCTCGCCGACGTTGACGAACAGCGATTCGTCGTTGATGGTGAACGGCTCCAGACCGGACAAGCGCATCTCGTGCGTGGTCTCGGCAATCTTGCGCGGCGCAATCGTAGCGACCGTCTCGGCGATGGCCTTGATGTGCGGCGGCGTGGTGCCGCAGCAGCCGCCGGCCACATTGACGAAGCCACTCTCGGCGAATTCTTTGAGCAGCGCCGAAGTGACGTCCGGTGTTTCATCGAAGCCGGTGTCGCTCATCGGATTGGGCAAACCCGCGTTCGGATAAATGCAGACGAAGGTATCGGCGATCTTGGACAGCTCTTCGGCGTAAGGACGCATCAAGGCAGCGCCGAGCGCGCAGTTCAGACCGACGGTGAGCGGGCGCGCATGGCGGATCGAATTCCAGAAAGCGGGCACGGTCTGGCCCGACAGAATACGCCCCGAGGCATCGGTCACGGTGCCGGAAATCATGATAGGCAGACGCTTGCCGCTCTCTTCGAAGAAGCTGTCGATGGCGAACAGCGCCGCCTTGCAGTTCAGGGTATCGAAAATGGTTTCGACCAGCAGCACATCGGAACCGCCTTCGACCAGCCCGCGTATCTGTTCCAGATAGGAGGTAACGAGCTGATCGAAGGTGACATTGCGCGCCGCCGGGTCGTTGACGTCAGGCGAGATCGAGGCGGTCTTGGGCGTCGGTCCGAGCGCGCCGGCGACGAAACGCGGCTTGTCGGGCGTCGAATATTTGTCGCAGGCGGCACGCGCCAGTCGGGCCGATTGCACATTCATCTCGTACACCAGATGCGCCATGTGGTAATCGTCCTGCGCAACGCCGGTGGCCCCAAAGGTATTGGTCTCGATCAGATCGGCGCCGGCCGCCAGATACTGTTCGTGGATTTCCTGGATGATGTGCGGCTGGGTCAGCGACAGCAGCTCGTTGTTGCCCTTGACGAACATTTCCTTGCCGGGCACGCTGAAATCGGCAAAGCGCTCGCCGCGATAGTCTTCCTCGGTCAGCTTGTATTGCTGGATCATGGTGCCCATGGCGCCATCCAGAATCAGGATGCGCTGCGACATCAGGTCGCGCAATAACAGTTCGGTCTGGCAGAGTTCGTTCGGCTTCATTGGCTGTTCTTTGGCTGATCGATGTAAAAGGAGCAGGGCAGCAGCGCAATCGAATTCTCATCGTTCCTGCGCAGGCCCATTCTCCGCGCAGTTCCGGGCGATTTCACGAGTGCGAAAAGCGCGCCTCAGACAAAAAACCCGGCCGACGGCAGGACCGGGTTTTACAGGCGAAAAAGAGATGGAAATTATACGCGAAAGCCCTTAGCCTTACCGCTTTTGAGGGAATGCGAGGCAGCGCTTGAAAGGCCACGGGTTTCAGCAGCCGACCTCAGCAGCCAGGAGGCCGACTTCCCCTGAATCTGCTCAATCTCGCCTGTGTTCATCCATTAAACGCCACATCACCACAATATGACCGTTCCAAAAGACAACATCCTGATTCTCACCGCACTGGAGAGCGAACTGCCGGCGACCGATGCGCCGGCCGGCGTACAGGTGCGCTATTGCGGCATCGGCAAGGTCAATGCGGCACGCGCCGCGACCGAGGCGATTCTCACGCTCAAGCCTTCATTGCTGATCAATTTCGGCACCGCCGGCAAAGTACGGCCGACGCTGGCCGGATTGCTGGAGGTCAGCAGCGTGCTGCAGCGGGACATGATGGCCATGCCCCTGTCGCCGCGCGGAGTGACGCCTCTGGCCGGACCGGATGAAGTGCCGCGACTGGCGTCCGGCCATCCCGGCGTGCTGTGCGGCACCGGCGACAGCTTCGTGACCGCCACCGATCCCTGGCTGCTGGAGCAGGAAGTCGACGTGGTGGACATGGAGTTGTTCGCGATTGCACGCACCTGTCAGTTCTACGGCGTGCCCTGGCGCGCATTCAAGTTCATTACCGACGATGCCAACGAGGCCTCGGCCAATGACTGGGCCGACAATGTGCATCTGGGCGCGGAGTTGTTCTGGCGGCATTTGCATGCGCTGAGGAATGCACAATGAAGCACGATGAAAGCGCAGTGAATGCGGTGACTGAAAAGCGAGAGCCGGTATGAACACCGGCTCTCGCTTTTTTTCGCTCACTTCAGTTTCACCCCGGCAAATCATCCCGCCGCAATGCCCGCTTCGGCCAGACGCTCGCGGTGCGAGACCGCCGGCACGGTAGCTGCCTGCACCGGCTCAGTCAGCTTCAGCGTCAGGCATTTGGCGGCGCCGCCCGCTTTGAGAAACTCGGACAGCGGTGTCTGATGCACTTCAAAACCGAGCGCCTGCAACTGCGCACAAAGGCCATCCGACGCACGATTGAGAAATATGTGGCGACCGCTGTTGACCGCATTACAGGCGAAGTGGAGCGCATCGGCCAGACCGACGGCGATACGACGCTGCTCCGGCACACGGCTGGCAATCGCCTTTTGCGAGGCCTGATCGAAAGCCTCGGGGAAGTACAGCAGATAGCCGCCGTTGAGCGGACAGAAGCAGGTATCCAGATGATAGAAACGCGGATCGACCAGTTGCAGGGTCTGTACTTCGGTGTCCAGCCAGCCGGCGATCAGTGGTGCACTGCGGATGTCGGAGCGATGACCGTGGCCCAGCCACAACTGACCGCCCTGACGGTCGAACAAGGCATCGCCGGCGCCTTCGAAGGGCACATCGTCCGGCATGTGCAGCACCTGCATGCCATGCGCGGCAAACCAGGCATCGAAATGCGCCTCTTCAGCCTGCCGCTCGATATGGCGGAAGCGCGACAGAATCACCTTGTCGCCCAGCACCAGACCGCCGTTTGCAGTGAATACCATGTCCGGTACACCGGCCGCGGACGGCATGAGCTCGACCTGCGCCACCGCACGCAAGCCGTCGTGCAAGATCTGCCACTGGCGCGCGGCCAGGGCCTTGTCGTCGTGCGCGACATTGCCTTCCATCCAGGGATTGATGACATACGAGACTTCAAAGTGCTCAGGCGGACACATCAGAAAACTGTCGCTGAATGGGCTGTCGAATTGACTCATGTATTTCTCCATGCTGTTGTCCATGTATTTGCTCATAAAGCGGGCTCCCTGGCTGGTTCGGTAAAGGTAAGAAAGGTTTGGCGTATCGCCTGCAGCGCCACGTCGATCTGATCGGCGTCGATGATCAGCGGCGGCGCGAAGCGCACCACGGTTTCATGCGTTTCCTTGGACAGGATGCCTTCTTGCATCAGACGCTCGCAAAACAGTTTTGCGCTGATCAGCGCCGGATCGAGTTCCATGCCGATCAGCAGCCCGCGTCCACGCACTTGCCGGATCGCCGGGTGCGCGATGGCGCGCAGACCATCGCGCAGACGCTGCCCCATGCGCTCGGCATTGGCCGCCAGCGCACCGTCCCGCAGCAACTGCAAAGCCGCCAGACCGACCGCCGCCGCCAGCGGATTGCCGCCGAAGGTGCTGCCGTGATCGCCGGGAGTGAAAACCCGCATCACATCCTCGCGCGCCAGAAAGGCCGAGACCGGCAGCAGCCCGCCGCCGAGCGCCTTGCCCAGCACCAGACCGTCCGGCCGGATCTGCTCGTGGTCGCAGGCCAGCAGGCGGCCGGTGCGCGCCAGTCCGGTCTGCACTTCATCGCAGATCAGCAGCACATTGTGGCGTGTGCAGATGTCGCGGCATTGCTTGAGATAGCCGTCCGGCGGCATGACGATGCCGCCCTCGCCCTGGATCGGCTCCACCAGAAACGCCGCCGTCTCGGGCGTGATCGCCGCCTCCAGCGCCGCCGCATCGCCGAAGGGAATGGTGTCGAAACCGCCGTCGAACGGGCCGAAGCCGTCGCGATATTGCGCTTCAGACGAGAAGCCGACGATGGTGGTGGTGCGTCCGCCGAAATTGCCCTTGCAGACGATGATGCGCGCGCGGTTGTCGGCAATGCCCTTGACCTTGTGGCCCCACTTGCGCGCCGCCTTCAGGGCGGTTTCCACGGCTTCGGCGCCGCTGTTCATCGGCAGCGCGCGCGCCATGCCGGTCAGCTCGCACAAGGTCTGCAGAAACGGGCCGAGCCGGTCGCTATAGAAGGCGCGCGAAGTGACCGCCAGTTTTTGCGCCTGCGACGTCAGCGCCGCGATCAATTGCGGATGCGAATGGCCGAAGCTGACAGCGGAATAGGCCGACATCATGTCCATGTAACGCCGCCCCTCCTCATCCCACAGCCACACGCCCTGCCCCTTGCACAGCACCACCGGCAGCGGCTGATAATTGCTCGCACAGTATTTTTGCTCGAGGGTAATGGCGGCGTTCGTCATGATCGGCTCCTGTATCGGTTCTGAAATCGGCCGCGCAATTCAGGTGGTATTGCGCGGATGCGCAGACTTTTAATGAACAGCCAGTGCCGTGCGGGGCGCCGGACCGGAAGGTGCCTCGCCTCAGTTTCGAGGCCATGCCGACGCCATAGTTCAGCGGCATTTCCCCGTCTTGCGCACGGCCATTTGCAGCACTGCAACACGGCCTCAAGGATAAGCGGGAACGCGAGAAATTTTTTTTCGTTTTCGGTCGTGATTTCTGGATAATATGAACGAATCGTTCATCACTACCAAATTCCATGGAAAAATTCGATCGATACGACAAGATTATTCTTGAAACCTTGCAGGCACGAGGGCGCGCCAGCAACGTCGAGCTGTCCGAGCAGGTCAATCTGTCGCCGCCGCAGTGTTATCGGCGCGTGCAGCGGCTGGAGAGCGAGGGTGTGATTCGCGGTTACGCCGCGCAGGTGGAGCCGGCGGCGCTGGGCCTGGATGTGATCGCCTTCGTCAATCTCAGCCTGGCGCGCGAGCAATTCAAGCAGGTGCGCACGGTGGAAAAGGCGATCCGCCAGTTTCCTGAGATTCTGGAGTGCTATACGATTTCCGGCGATTTCGACTATCTGCTGAAGGTGGCGGCGACCGATCTCAAATCCTTGTCGGCCTTCCTCACCGACCGTCTGATGCAGGTGCCGGGCGTGGCCGGCGTCAAATCCATGGTCTGCCTGGAAGAAATCAAACCGCCGAGTCCGCTGCCTCTGCCGGATTGATCACCCGCAGTTTGAAGCAAGGTCGCTCGCCGATTTGTGCTGAATCCGCACAAGTCTTGTCGCCTTGCGCTACTGTGTGAAGCCTTGCGCGTTGTGTAAGCTGCGCCCTGTCCGTGACGATTCAGCCTGAACCGATAACCCGCACGGCAACTCAATTGAAAGGATTCATCATGCATCATCCAAGCATTCGCGCGCTGGCCGGCGCCAAAGCTCCCGCCGCATTGCAGGCAAGCAGCACCGCGCTGCTGGTCATCGATTTCCAGAATGAATATTTCAGCGGCAAGCTGCCGGTGCCGGACGCGGCTGAAACCCTGGCGCAGGCGCGCCGCCTGATCGCCCATGCCGATGCGCACCGGATGCCGGTGTTTCATGTGCAGCATGTGAGCCCGGCCGGCGGCGTGGTGTTTGCAGCCGATAGCCCGACTGTGGAATTTCACGCCGATGCACAACCGGCGCCGCATCACAAAGTGGTCAAGAAAAATACCGCCAGCGTGTTCGTGAGCAGCGACATCGACCAGCAATTGAAAGACGCAGGCATCAAGACCTTGCTGATCTGCGGCCTGATGACCCACAACTGCATCGCCGGCGCTGCGCGTGATGCCGTACCCAAAGGCTATGCCGTGATCGTGGCGGCCGATGCCTCTGGTACGCGCGCCATCGACAATCCGCTGGGCGGCACCACTTCGCATGTCGAATTGCATCAGGCCACGCTGACCGGACTGAGCGACACCTTCGGCAGCGTGCTGACGACGGATGCCATCCTGGCGCTGGCGGTGAACTGAACACGTCGGCGTTTACGAATGCGGCGCCGTTCGGGTATCAGGCTCACATTGAAAAAATCAAACCCAGCGCGGCGTCGCGTAATAACCGGCAACAAAATCCACGAAAGCGCGCACCTTGGGCGAGAGATGGCGGCTCTGCGGATACACCGCGTAGAGCTCGCGCGGCTGCAGTTGATAGCCGGGCAGCAGCACCACCATCTCGCCGCGCGCCACTGCTTCATGCACCACAAAACTGGCCGAAGCCGTGATGCCGATGCCGGCCTTCACCGCCGCGCAGACGATGTCGCCGTTGTTGGCCTGCATGCTGCCGCGCATCTGCACGGTCTGCAGTTGGCCGGCAGCGTCAGCGAAACTCAGCTCGGTCGATTGCAGCGCCAGTGAATACGCCAGGTAATTGTGTTGCATCAGATCTTGCGGATGCTGCGGCGTGCCCCAGCGCTGCAGATACGCCGGCGCCGCCACCAGCAGCATGTCGCTGGTGCACAGCCGTTTGGCGATCAGGCTGGAATCGGGCAGCTTGCGCGTAATGCGCAGACCGACGTCGAACTCCTCGGCGATCAGATCGACGAAGCGATCATTGCAAACCAGATCGATATGCAGCTCGGGATAGTGCTGCATGAACTGCGGCAGCCATTGCGGCAACTCCAGCGTGCCGAAGGCCATAGGCGCGTTGATGCGCAACAGGCCTGAGGGCCGCTCCTGATGCTGCGCCACCTGACGCGCCGCCTCATCCACCTGCTCCAGAATGTCGACACAACGCCGGTAATAGCCGGCGCCGATTTCGGTCAACGAGAAACGCCGCGTGGTGCGGTTCAGCAATTGCGCGCCCAAGGTTTCTTCAAGCTGGCGCACCTGGCGCGAAACGATGGTGTGAGAAATGTTCAGGGTGTCGGCGGCGGCACTGAAACCGCCCGCCTCGACCACGCGCCGGAACATGCGCATTGCGGCCAGTTGATCCATTCATGTCCCTCGCGTGATGGTGTCCGCGCATCGGCCGTACTGCGGCCGACACCGCCTTGAGATCTCAGCTGGACTCAGTTGAACTCAGTTGAAGCGCCCGCCTTCGAGGCTGAAGCCCTTCAAAAACTCCACCGCCGGCAGGCGTTTGCCGCCCGGCTTTTGCAGCTCGCTCAATTGCAACACGCCCTTGCCGGTGGCGACCAGCACACCACGCTGCGCATCGGCGCTGATGATTTCGCCGGGTGCCGCGCTGCTTTCTTCATTGATCGCACGGGCATTCCACAGCTTGACCAGCGCCTCGCCGCTGCGTGCCGTCGCGCCGGGAAAAGGATTGAACGCGCGGATGCGGCGCGCCAGTTGCTCAGCGCTCAGCGTGAAATCCAGCGCCGCTTCATCCTTGCTGATCTTGGCAGCGTAAGTCACGCCCTGCTCCGGTTGCGGCGTTGCAGTCAGCTTGCCGTCCTGCTCCAGCACACCCACGGCCTCGACGATCATGCGCGCGCCCATGGCCGCCAGCTTGTCGTGCAGGCTGCCGGTATTGTCGTCCTCGCCGATTTCCAGACTTTCTTCCAGCAGCATCGGGCCGGTATCCAGACCTTCTTCCATCTGCATGATGGTGATGCCGCTGCGCTCGTCGCCGGCTTCGATGGCGCGATGAATCGGCGCCGCGCCGCGCCAGCGCGGCAGCAAAGAAGCGTGGATATTGATGCAACCGTAGCGCGGCAGATCAAGCACGCTGCGCGGCAGGATCAGACCATAGGCGGCCACGATCATCAGATCGTGCGGCGTTGCCTGCAGCAGCGCATGCGCCTCGCGCGCGACCTCCGGATATTTGCCGTCCAGCTTGAGCGATTGCGGTTGCGCCACCGGCGTCTGATGCGCCTGCGCGCGCTGCTTCACTGGCGAGGCCTGCAACTGCATGCCGCGTCCGGCCGGGCGATCCGGCTGGGTCAGCACCAGCGTGATTTCATGGCCAGCCTGATACAGCGCATCGAGCGCCACGGCGGCGAATTCGGGAGTGCCTGCGAAGATGATTTTCATGTGTACGTCCTTCCTGATGAACGAAACCGCGTCGTTCAGAGATTGCGTTTCTTGTGCGGCGCCCTGGCAAAGGCAAAATCATATAAACAATTAGGCAGCAGGCGCAGCAGCTTGGCCACCACGCCCATCTGCCACGGGATCACGCGATAGCTGACGCCGCCGGCAATGGCCGAAGCAGCCTTGGCGGCGAAACGTTCCACCGGCATCAGGAAGGGCATCTTGTAGTGGTTGACCTGGGTCATCGGCGTTGCAATATAGCCGGGTGCAATCGTCACCACCTTGATGCCGCTGGCGCGCAGTTCGATGCGCAGCGATTCGCAATAGCTGATCACCGCCGCCTTCGAGGCGCTGTAAGCCTCGGCGCCAGGCAAGCCGCGAATGCCGGCCACGCTGCCGATGCCGACCAGGCGGCAGATCCGGCGCTGTTCCGGCGGCAGTGCCTTCATACGCGCGACGAAGGGCGAAAAGGTAGCGGCAGTCGCCACCACATTGACCGCGATGATGCGTTCGAATACCGGCAAGTCTTCCGTAAATTCGGTCAGCGTGCCTTGTGAGATGCCGGCGTTGGCGATGACGATTTCAGCGCCGCCGACATCAGCGATGAAGGACTCGGCCGCCTGCGCCAGCGCCAGATGATCGGTCACATCCAAGGCATAAATGCGATGTTGCTCAGCGCGCGGCAAGCTGGCGCGCAAGGCCTGCAACTCGGCTTCGCGCCGCGCCACCAGCCCCAGCACTGCGCCCTGCCCGGCATAAGCGCGCGCCAGTGCCGCACCAATACCGCTGGAAGCTCCGGTAATGAATACGCGAATCATGCTCTTGTTCAACTCCTCGACGCCAATAAAAAAAGCCCGTGCTCTCGCGAGCGACGGGCCGTTGGACGGCAGACGGCCTTACTTCTTTTTCGGGGCCGGCTTGCTGTCTTTGCTGCCATGTTCTGCGGCGACCTTGGCGATCAGGTGATCCATCACCTGCAGCGCTGCGGCTTGCTGCATCGATTCCGGCTGGTTCGCCAGCGCCTGACCGACCAGCGCCGGCGAGGTCACATAGCGACCGTCGATGGCGATCATCGGCACACCGTCGACCTTGTAGCTTTCCTGCAGCTGCGCTGCACGGCGGGCCTTGGTCTGCACGCCGAAGGAGTTGTACAGGTCGAGGAATTTCTGCTTGTCCAGACCGATCTTCTCGATGTACGCGAGGATGGTCTTGTCGGTGTTGATGCGCTGACCTTCGACGTGGATTGCACGGAAGATGCCCGGCGTCAGCTCATCGGCCTTGCCCATGGCTTCCAGCGTGTAGTACAGCTTTTGCTGCGGCACGAAGGTATCGCGGAAGGCAACCGGCACCTTCTTGAAGTTGATCTTGTCGCCCTGCTTCTTGACCCAGGCCGTCAGCGACGGATCCCAGGCGGCGCAGTGCGGGCAGTCGTACCAGAAGAACTCGGTGACTTCGACCTTGTTGCCCGACTCGGTCGGCTGCGACTGATCCAGCACACGGTAGTCGGCGCCTTCCTGCGGATTGGCCGGCGATGCGGAGGCGCTCAGCGCCACCAGACCGAAACCGACGGCCGCCAGGACTTGTTGATAGAAACGCATGAATTACACCCTTCTTTCTTGATGATATTGGGAAGAGAACTGAACGGACTTGCTTGATCGCTTTTTACTCAATCACTTGGGAATGCGCACGATCGCCGCATCGACCCCGTTGTCGGACAATTTGCTGCGCGTCCGGTTCATCGTTTCGGCTTGTGCGAAAGGCCCGATGCGCACGCGATACAGCACGCCGCTGTCGGCCGGACGTTCGGTGACCTTGGCTTCGAAACCGAGCAGCGCCAGTTTGGCGCGGGCGCTTTCGGCATCGGCCTGATCGCGGAAGGCGCCGGTCTGCAGGAAGTAGCTCCACTTGTCGTCGGCACTATTGCTGGTGCTGGCGGTGTCGGTCTTGGCAGCGTCCTTGGCGACGGCCTTCTCGGCCGGCTTGGTTTCAACCTTGGGCGTAACGGCGACCGGCGGCGGCACCGGCGTGACCGGCTGCGCTGCGGTATTCGGCGGCACCGGGGTCTGCGACTGCGCCTGATCCTTGGCGGCTTCCTTGGCGATGTCGCGGTTGCCGTACAGCGGACGATTCGGATCGGCCGCCTGGCTAGGCGACAACTCGGCGCGTTCCGGACGGGTGACCTTGTTGACGAAAGGAATCGGCGACTTGGTGATCATCAGCGCCACCACCACTGCAATACCGAGACCGAAGATGAGACCGATGATCAGACCGAGCAAAGTGCCGCCGGCCTGTTTCTGAGTTTTCGCTTTCGACTGTTTCACGTTTCTCTTCATGTGCATTCTTTACATTCTGGACGGCGCCGAGACGCCCAGCAAAGCCAGGCCGTTGCGCAGCACCTGACGGGTCGCGCTCATCAGCGCCAGGCGCGCGAATCTGGTTGGGACATCGTCGACCAGCACGCGTTCCGCATTGTAGTAGCTATGCAGTTCGCCTGCCAGATCGCGCAGATAGAAGGCGACCTGATGCGGGCCGAGTTCCTGCAGCGCGTGTTCCAGCATGTCCGGATACTCGGCCAGCTTGGCCAGCAGCGAGGCTTCGCGCGGCGCGGTCAGCGGCGACAGATCGGTGACCGCCAGCAGTTCGGCTTCATCGCCGCCCCATTGATTGAGCACCGAGCAGATGCGCGCATGCGCGTACTGCACGTAGTAGACCGGATTTTCATCGGAACGCGCCAGCGCCAAATCGACGTCGAACACGAATTCGGTATCGGCTTTGCGCGAGATCAGGAAGAAACGCACGGCGTCGCGGCCGCGCGTCAGATCGCGAGGTTCTCCCTCGACCGCCTCGCCGGCCGACCATTCGATCAGGTCGCGCAGCGTGACGTAGGAACCGGCACGCTTGGAAATCTTCACTTCCTCGCCGTTCTTCATCACGGTGACCATCTTGTGCAGCACGTAGTCGGGATAGCCCTGCGGAATGCCTTCGCCGCAAGCCTGCAGACCGGCGCGAACACGCGCGATGGTGCCGTGGTGATCGCTGCCCTGCACGTTGATGACCTTGCCGTAGCCGCGCTGCCATTTGTTGATGTGATAGGCGACGTCCGGCACGAAATAGGTGTAAGTGCCGTCGGTCTTTTTCATGACGCGATCCTTGTCGTCGCCATAGTCGGTGGTGCGCAGCCACAGCGCGCCTTCCTGCTCGTAGGTCTTGCCGGCCTTGATCAGCGCGTCCACTGCAGCGGCCACCTTGCCTTCGCGGTACAGAGAAGATTCGAGATAGTAATTGTCGAATTTGACGCCGAAAGCTTGCAGATCCAGATCCTGCTCGTGGCGCAGATAGGCGACCGCGAAGTGACGGATCGACTCGATGTCTTCCACATCGCCGCTGGCGGTGGCGGGTTCGCCGTCGCTGGCCGAGGCGGTTTTCTTGTCGAGGAAATCGCGCGCGATGTCGGCGATGTAGTCGCCGTTGTAGGCCGCTTCAGGCCATTCGGCATCACCCGGCCTGAAGCCGCGCGCACGCGCCTGCACCGAGGTCGCCAACGTGCCGATCTGGACGCCGGCGTCGTTGTAATAGAACTCGCGCAGGACATCGTAGCCCTGCACTTCCAGCAAGGCCGACAGCGCATCGCCAAGCGCGCCCTGACGGCCGTGACCGACGTGCAGCGGGCCGGTCGGATTGGCCGAAACGAATTCCACCAGCACCTTCTTGCCGGCACCGGCCCGGCTCTTGCCGAATTCTGCGCCCTGCTCCCGCACCACCTTGACCACCGCCTGTTTGGCGGCTGCCGCCACGCGCAGATTGATGAAGCCCGGACCGGCGATTTCAGCGGTCTCGATCAGGCCCTTGCCGACGGGATCGGCCAGCACGGCGGCGACCAGCGCCTGCGCCAGTTCGCGCGGATTCTTTTTGAGCGGTTTGGCCAGTTGCATGGCGATGTTGCAGGCGATGTCGCCGTGCGAAGGATCGCGCGGACGCTCCAGCGTGATGCTGGGCGTCAGTTCAGACCCGGCGATCAGCGGCGCCAGTGCGGCCTGGAATAATTCGGTGATACGTTGTTTCTGTTGGACAAGCATGGGGGCGAATGAGGTAGGCGGCAGACGCCGCGCACTGATGAAGATAGAAACCCCCGATTATACCGGCTTGCCGCCCTCAGATTGAAGCCGATCTTTGCTCTGATTGCAGGCCGGATGGGGCGGCCGGCGACTGCGCCCGCCGGTACAGATGCAAGATTCGCAACATCTTGCCCAGCGCGGCGCCGATGAAGCCGCCATAAACCAGACCGAGGACGGGTGCGAACCAGAACGCCTGCAGCCAATGAACATGCATGGCCTGCATTACACCGGCGGCATATTTGACGATGAAGATGAAACTCATCATCAGCAAGGGCAGCCAGCTGCCGCGCAGAAAAACCGAGCCACGCGCAGGATAGGCGACGATGCCGCCGCGCCCGGCCAGACTCCAGCTCAGACAGCCGCAGACGGCGGCCGCCAGCAGTGCGAACTCCAGCACAGAAAAGTCGGCCTGCGCCTGCTGATACAAACCGTTCGCAGACAAGGCCAGCATCACCATCGGAATCAGCAGCACCTTGAGCAGCGGCGCTTCGCGGTCGCGGCTGGCGACGGCGCCGCGATACATCAGAAAAGCCAGCAAGGCCCAGACCCAGAGCGGGGTATGAATGATGATTTGTTGCAACATGGTCAGCTCCCGGCACACTTGAAAAAGAGGAATACCGGGATGCTGAATCAGCGCCCCCGACTTGCCGAGCGCCATGCGACGAATGAGCTGATTCAGGCGGAGAACAACAAACTTCAGGCGATGAACGGCGGCCGCACGCCGCTCAGATATCGACCGGATCGACTTCCAGCGACCAGCGCGCACGGGTTTTCATCTGCCGCAGAATCTGCATCCAGTCCTTGAGGAAGGATTGCAGCGCCGGCCGGGATTCGCACTCGATCAGCAATTGCGCGCGTTCGACATTGGCCACGCGCGTCATGGTCATCGGGATCGGCTCGTTGATGGTGATGCCGCCATGCTCGAGACAATGGGCGGCGTCCTGCAAGAAGGCCAGCGCGATATCCAGCTCGCGCGCCTCGGCCCGCAACAGGGCCTGATACATGAAGGGCGGCAGAAACGCCTGACGCCTTTCATCCAGCAGCGTGCCGGCAAAGCCGTCGTAGTCGTGCCGGGTCACCGCTCCGTACAGCGGATGATGCGGATAGCGCGTCTGGATCAGCACTTCGCTGGGATTGCCTTCCTCGCTCGGGCCGGCACGACCGGCGCGCCCCGCCACCTGCATCAGTTGCGCAAACAGGCGCTCGCTGGCGCGGTAGTCGTGCGAGAACAATGCGGTGTCCGGATTGAGCACGCCGACCAGCGTCAGACGTTTGAAGTCATGCCCCTTGGCCACCATCTGGGTGCCGATCAGGATATCCACTTCGCCGCGGTGCACGCTGTCGAAAGCGCTCTGGGCCGAGCCCTTGAGCCGGGTCGAATCGGCATCGATGCGCAACACGCGCGCCTCGGGAAAGATCGCCGCCAGTCCTTCTTCCACGCGCTGGGTGCCGCGCCCCAGCGGTTGCAGGTCGATATTGCCGCAGGTCGGGCAGCCCTTGGGAATGTATAGCTCCAGACTGCAATGGTGGCAACGCAGTCGACGCTCCGGCTTGTGCAAGACCATGAAGGCGGTGCAGCGCGGACAATTGCTGATCCAGCCGCAGGCGTCGCAGGCCAGCACCGGCGCATAACCGCGCCGGTTGAGGAACAGCAGCGACTGTTCGCCGCGCTCCAGACGCTTGCGCATGGCCGCCACCAGGGTGGAGGTCAGACCGTCGTTGGGCTTGTCGCGCTCCATGTCGAGCACCCGCACTTTCGGCAGCACCGCCTGCGCCGCAGCGCGTTGGCGCAGCTCCAGCCGGCGATAGCGGCCTGCCTGCGCGTGCTGCCAGGTTTCCAGCGAGGGCGTGGCCGAACCCAGCACCACCGGAATGCTCAGTTGATGCGCGCGCCACACCGCCAGGTCGCGCGCCGAATAGCGCAAGCCTTCTTGCTGCTTGTAGGACGGGTCATGTTCTTCATCGATCACGATCAGTTTGAGATGCGGCAGCGAAGCCAGGATCGCCAGCCGCGTCCCGAGCACGATGCGCGCCTGCCCGGTGTGCGCCGCCAGCCAGCCGCGCGTGCGCTCGCCTTCGGCCAGGCCGCTGTGCAGGCTGACCACCTCGAGATTGGGGAAGCGCGCGCGGATATTGCCTTCCAGCTGCGGGGTGAGATTGATTTCCGGCACCAGAATCAGAATCTGCGCCGGCGGCAGCTTGCCGCTGGCCGGATCGAGATCGCGCAGCAGAATGCGCGCCGCCGCCTGCAGATAGACCTCGGTCTTGCCGCTGCCGGTCACGCCGTACAGCAGCAGCGGCGTAAAACCGCGCGCCTCGGCGATAGCGTCGGCGGCATCCTGCTGCGCCGGGTTGAGCTGTGGCGCGACGCCGAAGTACAGCTCGGAGCCGGACGCGTGCTCGGTGGAATCGGGCGCATGGGCAGAATCTTCGGCTTCAGCCGCGAGGCCGGCCGCGTGCACCGGCGCGGCCATCGCCTCCGGACTTTCAGCGCAGGGGGCGACGCTGGCGCTGGCATTATCTGCAAGCACGGCAGCTTTCGCCTTCTTGCGGGTTTTCCTGACGGCGACCGGCTTGGGCGTCTTGTCCAGCGCCTTGAGGGCCTTGTCCAAGGCCGTCGGTTTGATCGCGCGCAGATTCTTGGGCAAGCCCGGCAGTGCTACTTCGCCCAGCGGCCGCTGGTAGTAATCGGCGGCAAAGGCGCACAAGTCCAGCCATTGGCGCGATAGCGGCGGCAGTTGGCGGCGCAGCTCCAGCGCGTCTTTCAGCTTGTCCGGCGGCAGCTCGCTGTGCGTGGCGAGCTCGACGATGAGGCCCATGGTGTCGCGGCGCCCGAAGGACACCATCACCAATTGACCGATTTCGGGCGGTGCTTCGCCGCTCGCTTGCCGCCAACGATAATCGAAGACGGTATGCAAGGGGGTGTCGAGGGCGACCTTAAGAATCCACTGTTCCACGAACTTAATGTAAATCCTGAAAAACGAAGCTAACTATTGGTTTCATAGCGTTTTTTTGGCATATCCACAAAACCTGTGGATAACTTTGGGGACAACTCGCTATTGACAGCCCTTTGCCCAGTCTGGAAGCGGCTTTCAATAAATTGCCCAATTCAAAAGCAAAAAATAATTCCTTAAAAAACAATTACTTAGGAAAATAAAAAGTTCTCGAAAAAATTTTTTTAAAATTATTTTTCAAGCCGGTGACATGGCCCTTCATGTGCATAAGTCCTTTTTTGTGCTTCCTTATGCAAACGCTGAGCGGTTTTTGTCAACCCATCATTTAATTTCATTACAGAAACAAAATGGAACATTTCATTGGAACGGTGCCGACAAACCTCAAGTAAAACTTGAGATACATCCGTAAGCGCCCGTTTCATAAGCTCTTTTTGAGCTATCCACAAACTCTGTGGATAACTTTGGGGACAAGTCGGTATTGACAAGCCTGCAGCCCAGGTCACGAGCGGCTTCCAATAGATTGCCCAAATGCGCGGCAAAAATTAAGTCATTTAAAATCAAACACTTGCAAAAACCGGAGTGCGAAACACTTCTATCCACGGATAAAAAACATTCTTGTTAAGCGCAGACCCGATATTGTGCATAAGTTGGCGCAGCAGGATTGACATCTGCATTTTTTTGCACCAAGGCCAGCCTGCATGACGAACCGACGGCGCAAAACACGGGAAAATATTGAGCCTGGGGAATTCTTATTCAGGACTTGGCGCTCATCTTGCACACTATCGATGAAGCGAACTCGCCAGCCGCACCAATGTTGACTGTTATGTTGTTCACGCGCAGCCCGCGTCGCTCAGAAAGAAACCGCTGCAAGCAGTGAAAGTGGCGCGTATCTGCCCCTTTCTACATCTTGTCAGTCAGACATTTTCCGAGCACGTGCGCACGGCCGCGAGCATGCTTCGCACTCCCCTGGCGTGTTAATTAAGCCCGCAGTTCTCTGCTGATCCGATGCACGGCCTCGGCCAGCACCGTCACCGATTCCGGCGGCGTGAACTGCGAGATGCCATGGCCGAGATTGAAGACATGGCCCTGCCCTGCTTCCGGCTTGCCATAGGACTCCAGCAATTTGCGCACTTCGGCGCGAATCTGATCCGGGCCGGCGAATAGCACGTTCGGATCCAGATTGCCTTGCAGCGCGACCTTGGCCCCCACGCGGCGACGCGCTTCGGCCAGATTCACGGTCCAGTCGAGGCCGACGGCGTCGGCGCCGATGGCGGCAATCTGCTCCAGCCACAGGCCGCCGCCCTTGGTGAACACGATGGCGGGAATCTTCACGCCGTCTTTTTCGCGCTTGAGCTGACGCATGACATCGGCCATGTAGTTCAGCGAAAACTGTTGATAGATGCCGTCGGCCAGCGCGCCACCCCAGGTGTCGAAGATCATCACGGCTTGTGCGCCTGCGTCGATCTGCGCATTGAGATAGGCGGCGACCGCAGCGGCATTGGTTTGCAGGATGTGATGCATCAGATCGGGACGATCGTAGAGCATGGTCTTGACGGTGCGGAAGTCGTCCGAACCGCCGCCTTCCACCATGTAGCAGGCCAGCGTCCATGGGCTGCCGGAGAAACCGATCAGCGGCACGCGGCCATCGAGCTCGGTACGGATCTGCGTGACGGCGTTGAAGACGTAGTCGAGCGAAGCCAGATCGGGCGCGCGCAGCGCCTTGACCGCCGCTTCGTCGCGCAGCGGACGTTCGAATTTGGGACCTTCTCCATCGGCAAAATACAGACCCAGACCCATGGCGTCCGGCACGGTCAGGATGTCGGAAAACAGGATCGCAGCATCCAGCGGATAACGTTCCAGCGGTTGCAGCGTCACTTCGGTAGCGTAGTCGGGATTTTTCGCCAAGCCCAGAAACGAACCGGCGCGCGCGCGGGTGGCGCGGTATTCGGGCAGATAACGGCCGGCCTGACGCATCAGCCACATAGGCGTGTAGTCGGTCGGCTGGCGCAGCAGCGCGCGCAGGAATGTGTCGTTCTTGAGGGGAGCAAATTGGGACATGAGTCGATTCTGATAGCGGACGGCAATTCGCTATTATCTCATTCAATTCGCATGGACTTTGATGCGCGGCATCATGGCCGCCATGGAGCGGCCGGCATTTCCCACATGCCGGCCGCCGCTGATGTCGTCAGTATCCCGGCTCAGATCTCAGATGCCGCCCATGCACAGATACTTGATGACCAGATAGTCGTCCAGACCGTAATGTGATCCTTCGCGCCCCAGACCGGATTGCTTGACGCCGCCGAAGGGCGCGACTTCATTGGAGATCAGGCCGGTATTGATGCCGACCATGCCGCTTTCCAGCCCTTCGGCCACGCGCCAGATGCGGCCGATATCGCGCGAGTAGAAGTAGCTGGCCAGACCAAATTCGGTATCGTTGGCCAGTGCCACCGCCTCTTCATCGGTCTTGAAACGGAACAGCGGCGCCATCGGGCCGAAGGTTTCTTCCTTTGCCACCCGCATGTCGCTGGTGACGTCGGCCAGCACCGTGGGCTCGAAAAAGCTGCGGCCGAGTGCATGGCGTTTGCCGCCCAGCAGCACCCGTGCGCCCTTGCCGGTGGCGTCTGCAATATGCTCCTCGACCTTTTTGACTGCGCTCTCGTTGATCAGCGGCCCTTGCGTCACGCCGTTTTCCACGCCATCGCCGACCTTGAGTTTCTGCACGGCGGCGACCAGCTTTTGCGCGAAGGCATCGTAGACACCGTCCTGCACATACAGGCGATTGGCGCAGACACAGGTCTGCCCGGCATTGCGGTATTTGGAGGCAATCGCGCCTTCCACGGCGGCATCCAGATCGGCATCGTCGAACACGATGAAGGGCGCGTTGCCGCCCAGCTCCAGCGAGAGTTTCTTGATGGTGGGCGCCGATTGCGCCATCAATTTACGGCCGATATCGGTAGAGCCGGTAAACGACAATTTGCGCACCAGCGGGTTGGAGGTCAGTTCGGCGCCGATGGCATCGGAGGAACCGGTCACCACGCTGAACACGCCGGCCGGCACGCCGGCACGCTCGGCCAGCACCGCCAGCGCCAGCGCTGAAAACGGCGTGGCGCCGGCCGGTTTGAGCACCATCGGGCAGCCTGCGGCCAGCGCGGGACCGGCCTTGCGCGTAATCATCGCCGCCGGGAAATTCCACGGTGTGATCGCCGCGCAGACGCCGATCGGCTCCTTGGTCACGACGATGCGATTGCCCGCCAGCGGCGACGGAATGGTATCGCCATAGGCGCGCTTGGCTTCTTCGCCGAACCATTCGATGAATGAGGCAGCGTAAGTGATTTCACCCTTCGATTCGGTGAGCGGCTTGCCCTGCTCGGCGGTCATGATCAGCGCCAGATCGTCGGCATTGGCCAGCATCAGATCGTTCCACTTGCGCAAGATCTGGCTGCGCTCCTTGGCGGTCTTGCTGCGCCAGCCCTTCCAGGCGGCGTTGGCGGCTTCGATGGCGCGGCGCGTTTCGACGCCGCCCATTTTCGGCACCGTGCCGAGCTGTTCGCCATTGGCCGGATTGTGCACGGCGCTGGTCGCCTGGTTGTCGGCATCGCACCATTTGCCATCTATGTAAGCCTGCTGACGCAGCAGCGCCGGGTCTTTCAATCGCAACATGTTGTCTCCCGTTCAAGCGTGAAAAAAACGGATGTCGGCGCCGGCGCTCATTGCAAAACAATCGCACAGACAATCACAGCAACCGGCTCGGCATCCGCTGATGCCTGTTAGTAAGCGGGCCCGGGTCCGAGTTCATCCCGATTGCGTAACAAGCGATGAGGATCAGCAAAAAGCTGAGGCCATGCCGCGGCCGGCGCCCGAACTTTTGCTATCATCTGGCACCGCTTTGCCGGGCAAAAAGTGCATCAAGGCCCATCAGGCAAACAGTGACCAAGGCGCGCGCACAGCGCCACATTGCCAAAAAATCAATCTGGAGACTTGCATGAAAAAAATCCTCTGCGGCATGCTGCTGGCATGCGCCGCGCTTTCATCCATCAGCAATGCCGCCGACGCCGTTCCGGCCTCTGCCTCACGCCTCGATCAGGTGATGCAGTCGGGCAAGTTGCGCGTATGCATGACCGGCGACTACAAGCCCTTCACCTATTACAAGCCCGATCAGAGTTTCGAAGGCATCGATGTCGATCTGGCGCAATCGCTGGCCAAGTCGCTGGGCGTGGAAGCGCAATTCGTGAAGACCAGCTGGACCACGCTGACCAGGGACTTCATCGCGCAATGCGACATCGCCATGGGCGGCGTTTCGATCACGCTGGAGCGGCAAAAGATGGTTTCGTTCTCGGTGCCGCATCTGGTGGATGGCAAGGCGCCCATCGTGCGCTGCGCCGACGCTGCGAAGTTCAAGAACTTCGACATGATCGATCAGCCTGGCACGCGCGCCATCGTCAATCCGGGCGGCACCAACGAACGCTTTGCGCGCGCCAATTACAAGAAGGCGCAGCTGATTCTGCACCCGGACAATGTCACCATCTTTCAACAGATCGTGGATGGCAAGGCTGACGTGATGGTGACCGATTCCAGCGAGACCTTGTGGCAGGCCAAGCTGCATCATGAGCTGTGCCCGGTCAATCCGGATCAGCCTTTGCAGTTCGCCGAAAAGGCCTTCATGCTGCCGCGCGGCGATGTGGTGTTCAAGGACTATGTGGATGCCTGGATGCATCTGCTGAAGGCCACCGGCGACTATCAGCGCGTGTTCGACAAGTGGCTGCACTGAGCTGATACGGCGCCCGGTGATCCATCCCAGGCTTGGCCGCGATATCCGGCCCGGCATGCAAAACGCCCGCTCACGATGAGCGGGCGTTTTCATATGCATTGCCGGATTATCGTGCGGCGCTGACTAGGCGTTGGCTTCCGTCTTGCTCTTTTCGAATGCGTTTAGCGTCGCCTGTGCCAGTTGCGCTGCCCACATGTGCACGCCGGCAGCGGAGGGATGGTAGCCGTCATGCGCCATCAGACTGCGATCGCGGGTGTCGCTCCGGATCGGCACAAAGATCGTCTTCGAAGATTGTTGCGCCAGCTGACGTGCAGCACGATTGAGCACTGCCGCCTTCATGCCGAGCACATGACGCAGCGGTTGCGGCAAGGCCGGAAACAGATGCAGCGGCGGCACGCCCGCGATGATGATCAGATCGGGATGCAGCCGCGCGCGCACGGTCTGCATCAGCAAGCCGAGATCGCGACGATAGCGCGCGCTGCTGTGGAATGCGGTGCTGTCGTTGACGCCGAATGCAAGCAGCACGATCTGTATCGAACGCGACGGCAATTGCGGCGTGACATCGCGCAATGCATCGGCCACCGTTGCGCCGTTCTTTCCGAAGGCGGTCCAGCGCACCGCACTTTGCAATTGCTCTGCAAGTTGCCCTGCGAAGCGGGCAGAGATGGCCTGATCCTGCGTATCCACGCCAACGCCCGCGACCGGCGATTCGCCGATGGCCAATACTTCGATGACGGGCCATGCGTCCTTCGCGCCGGCCGGCAGACACAGACCTTCACGCGCGCCGGCCGCCTCGGGCATGCGCGGCGTCACGCGGCGGGTGCGCCGGCCCTGCACCAGCAACCATGGCAACAAGGGCAAAGCCAGCACTTCAGGCAGCCAGCGGCGCATGCTCAGCTCACCTTCAATCCGGCCAGTTCCTTCTTGGCCGGCGGATAGGCCAGCTTCATGCCCTGCAGCGTTTCCAGCACAATGTTGGCGATCGCCAGATTGCGATGCGTCTTGGAGTTCGCGGGAATCACATACCAGGGCGCGTGATCGGTATCGGTAGCCTGAATCGCCTGAAGATAGACCTTCTGATAGTCGTCCCAGCTCTTGCGCTCCTCCAGATCCTGCACGTCGAATTTCCAGTGCTTGTTGGGGTCGTCGACGCGCTCCTGCAAGCGCGAGCGCTGCTCTTCCTTGGAGATGTGCAGAAAGAACTTGAGCACCACCGTGCCGGTTTCGCTCAGCATGCGTTCGAAGTCGTTGATGTGGCCGTAGCGGCGCTTGGCTTCGGCGGCATCGATCCAGTCATGCACGCGCGTGATCAACACGTCTTCGTAATGACTGCGGTTGAACACCGCGAGTTCGCCCTGCTTCGGCACCTGCTGATGGATGCGCCAGAGATAATCGTGCTGCAACTCCAGCGGGCTGGGCGCCTTGTAACTGATGACGCGGATGCCTTCCGGATTGACGCTGCCGAACACACCGTTGACGGTGCCGTCCTTGCCGCTGGTATCCATGCCTTGCAATACCACCAGCACCTTCTTGCTATGGCTGGCGTAGAGCATGGCCTGCTGCTCGGCGATCTGCAACGCCAGCGTCTGCACCGTGACCTTATCGGCGGCCTTGTCGCCGCTGGAGAGCGGTTTGAGCGCCGCGTTTTCGTCCTTGATTTCGGTCTTTTTGGTGACGCGGAATTGTTCGCGAATGCTTGTTGCCATGGCGCTGATCTCCCTATCTTGTGGCGAGCATGATTGAAGCTGCTTCGACTACAGCACGCCGTGCGTAATTCCCATGGCGTGTTCAACTTTGATGCAACGATCCATGATCACCTTCAACCCCGCCGCCTCGGCCTTGGCGGCGGCAGTGTCATTGGCAATGCCCAGCTGCATCCAGACGCAGCTCGCGCCGATGGCGATGGCTTCGTCGACCACCGGTGGGATATCTGCCGACTTGCGGAAGCAATCGACGATATCGATCTTTACTCCGGCAGCAACAAGCGCCCCTGCGGCTTCGCTCAGGCTGGCATAGCAATGCTCGCCAAGGATCTGCTCGCCCGCATACATAGGATTGACGGCGACGATGCGGTAACCCTGGCGCTGCATATAGGCCGTCACATCGTAGCTGGGACGATCAGGACGATTGGACAGGCCGACAACAGCGATGACTGGTTTGGACGTGCTTGCGTTCACGGATGCGCTCCTTTGCAATAAGGCTAAGGCTGCGACACCAGATGTCGCAGCTGTCGCGATGAGATAGACGTGACGGTTGCAGCCAGACAGATCCGATGACAACCACGCGCAAACGATCACTTTACCCGATCATGATGCGGCGCGCCGGCTGCCCATATATGAAAGCTTTGCGGGTACTGCGATCGCGCTTTGAAAAGGAAGAGGAAGAGGAAGAGGAAGAGGAAGAGGAAGAAGAAGAAGAAGAAGAAGAAGAAGAAGAAGACCTGCTCAAAACGCGGCAACTACTATCGCTGCCAAAATGCAAACAAGAAAAAAGGCAGCCGAAGCTGCCTTTTTTCTTGATGCCGAAACTGATCGCAGAATACTGCTTCTGCTTAACGCTTCTGACGCAGCTTGTGAATCGCCGCCAATTGCGCAACCGCAGCAGCCAGTTCGGCTTGTGCAGAGGCGTAATCGATCTTCGAATCGCGATTGGCCAACGCTTCTTCAGCCAGTCGCTTCGCTTCCGTCGCCTTGGCTTCGTCCAGATCGGCGCCGCGAATCGCGGTGTCGGCCAGCACGGTCACGGTGTGAGGCTGAACTTCCAGCAGACCACCGGCCACGAACACAAACTCATCCTGCGCCTGACCCGGCACCTTGATGCGGACTGCACCCGGCTTGATGCGCGTGATCAGCGGCGTGTGACGAGGATAAATCCCCAGCTCGCCCGATTCACCCGGCAACGCGACGAATTCGGCTTCACCGGAGAAGATTTCTTCTTCGGCGGAGACCACGTCAACGTGAATGGTATTTGCCATGTCGTTTCCTATCCGGTTGACCATCCCCGCTTACGCGGGAATGGCGCCGAGATCAATAAGTGACCTTAGTTGATCTTCTTGGCTTTTTCGATTGCTTCGTCGATCGTACCGACCATGTAGAACGCTTGTTCCGGCAGGTGATCGAGTTCGCCGCTGGCGATCATCTTGAAGCCCTTGATCGTGTCCTTCAGCGAAACGTATTTACCTGGCGAACCGGTAAACACTTCAGCAACGTGGAAAGGCTGCGACAGGAAACGCTGCATCTTACGAGCACGCGACACCAGCAGTTTGTCTTCCGGAGCAAGTTCGTCCATACCCAGAATCGCGATGATGTCGCGCAATTCTTTGTAGCGCTGCAGAATACCCTGAACAGCGCGTGCTGTTTCGTAGTGTTCCTGACCCACGACTTGCGGGTCCAGCTGGCGCGAAGTCGAATCCAGTGGATCGACCGCAGGGTAGATACCCAGCGATGCGATGTCACGCGACAGAACGACGGTCGAGTCCAAGTGAGCAAACGTAGTAGCAGGCGACGGGTCGGTCAAGTCATCCGCTGGAACGTAGACGGCCTGGATCGATGTGATCGAACCGGTCTTGGTCGAAGTGATACGCTCTTGCAGACGGCCCATTTCTTCAGCCAGCGTAGGTTGATAACCCACGGCGGAAGGCATACGACCCAGCAGCGCCGATACTTCAGTACCAGCCAGTGTGTAACGGTAGATGTTGTCGACGAAGAACAGAACGTCCTTGCCTTCATCACGGAAACCTTCAGCGATCGTCAGGCCGGTCAGCGCAACGCGCAGACGGTTGCCCGGCGGTTCATTCATCTGACCGTAGACCATGGCAACCTTGGAGTTCTCTGGAGTTTCCAGATCCACAACCTTGGCTTCAGCCATTTCGTGATAGAAGTCGTTACCCTCACGAGTACGCTCACCAACACCGGCGAACACGGACAGACCGCTGTGCGCCTTGGCGATGTTGTTGATCAGTTCCATCATGTTCACGGTCTTGCCCACACCCGCGCCGCCGAACAGACCGACCTTACCACCCTTGGCAAACGGGCAGACCAGGTCAATCACCTTGATGCCGGTTTCCAGCAGTTCCTGCGATGGCGACAATTCGTCGTATGCAGGAGCCTTGCGGTGGATAGAAGCAGTTTGTTCGTGGCTCACCGGACCGCATTCATCGATCGGGTTACCCAGCACGTCCATGATGCGGCCCAGGGTCGCCTTGCCGACTGGCACGGTGATCGCTTTGCCGGTGTTCGTGATAGTCAGGCCGCGGCGCAGACCGTCCGACGAACCGAGCGCAATGGTACGAACGACGCCGTCGCCCAGCTGTTGCTGAACTTCCAGAGTCAGTTCCGAACCTTCCAATTTCAAGGCATCGTAAATCTTGGGCATCGCGTCGCGTGGAAACTCCACGTCCACCACTGCGCCGATACACTGAACGATTTTGCCATCAGCCATTTTCGTTCCTTCAATATATAAAATTTAAATACTGTTACGCATCGCTGCGCTACGTCATCAGACCGCTGCCGCACCGGCGACGATTTCAGACAGCTCTTTGGTAATCGCAGCTTGACGCGTCTTGTTGTAGACCAACTTCAACTCGCCAATTACGCTCCCCGCGTTATCGCTTGCTGCCTTCATCGCGACCATACGCGCCGATTGCTCGGACGCCATGTTTTCTGCGACGGCCTGGTAAATCAGTGCTTCGACGTAACGCACCAGCAATTCATCCACCACGCTCTGGACATCAGGTTCATAGATGTAGTCCCAGGAATGCGCACCTTCGTCCGCCTTCAGCTTGTCGCTGGACAACGGCAGCAATTGCTGCAGCGTTGCTTCCTGCTTCATCGTGTTGATGAATTTGGTGTACACCAGATAAACCGCATCCAGCTTGCCTTCCTGGTAGGCGTCGAGCAGCACCTTGACGGGGCCGATCAGCTTTTCCAGGTGCGGCGTATCGCCCAGTTGGACGGCATTGGCCGCAACGCGGGCGCCGATACGGTTCAGAAAACCGAGGCCCTTGTTGCCGATCGCGACTGTTTCAATCGCGTTGCCCTGGCCTTCCAACTCGCGCAGCTTGGCAGTCAACAGACGCAGCGAGTTGGTGTTCATGCCACCGCACAGACCCTTGTCTGTGGTGATGACGATGAAACCAACACGCTTGGCCGTATCTTGCTTGACCATGAACGGATGCGTGTACTCAGGATTGGCCTGGGACAGATTCGCAGCAATGTTGCGAATCTTGTCGCTGTATGGACGGGCCGCGTGCATCCGGTCCTGCGCCTTGCGCATTTTGGATGCGGCGACCATTTCCATCGCCTTTGTGATCTTCTTCGTATTTTCTACGCTCTTGATCTTGCCACGTATCTCTTTACCTGTAGCCATGAGTCATACTCCTTATAGCTTCAGTGAAAATTAATACGCGCCGGATTTCTTGAAATCGGCGATGGCGGCGGCCAGTGCAGCTTCGGCTTCCTTGTCCAGTTGCTTGGAGTCTTCGATCTTTTGCAGCAGCGGAGCGTGGCTGGTCTTCATGAAGCCATGCAGGCCGGCTTCGAAAGACAGAACCTTCTTGACTTCGACGTCGTCCAGATAGCCCTTGTTGACCGAGAACAGCGTCACAGCCATCAGCGAAATCGATTGCGGCGAGTACTGAGCCTGCTTCAGCAGTTCAGTCACACGTGCGCCGCGATCCAGCTGTTTGCGGGTCGCTTCGTCCAGATCCGATGCAAACTGCGCGAACGCAGCCAGTTCACGGTACTGTGCCAAGTCGGTACGGATACCGCCGGACAGGCCCTTGATGACCTTGGTCTGAGCAGCGCCACCGACGCGCGACACCGAAATACCGGCGTTGATCGCAGGACGGACACCGGCGTTGAACAGCGAAGTTTCCAGGAAGATCTGACCGTCGGTGATCGAAATCACGTTGGTCGGAACGAAAGCGGAAACGTCACCAGCTTGTGTTTCAATGATAGGCAGAGCTGTCAGGGAACCGGTCTGGCCCTTGACTTCGCCATTGGTGAACTTCTCGACATAGTCGGGGTTCACGCGCGCGGCGCGTTCCAGCAGGCGGCTGTGCAGATAGAACACGTCGCCTGGATACGCTTCACGGCCTGGCGGACGGCGCAGCAGCAGCGACACCTGACGGTAGGCAACAGCTTGCTTGGACAGATCGTCATAAACGATCAGCGCATCTTGACCGCGGTCGCGGAAGTATTCGCCCATTGTGCAACCCGAGTAGGCCGACACGTATTGCATCGCTGCCGATTCGGATGCTGTCGCAGCCACCACGATGGTGTAATCCATCGCGCCGTGCTGTTCCAGTGCGCGCACCACGTTCTTGACCGACGAAGCCTTCTGGCCGATCGCAACGTAGATGCAGGTCATGTTCTGACCCTTTTGATTGATGATGGCGTCGATCGCGACGGCAGTCTTGCCGGTCTGACGGTCGCCAATGATCAGTTCGCGCTGACCGCGACCGATAGGCACCATGGAGTCGATCGACTTCAGGCCGGTTTGCATAGGCTGCGAAACCGATTGACGTGCGATAACGCCTGGCGCGATCTTTTCGATCGGCGCTGTCAGCTTGGTGTCGATCGGACCCTTGCCGTCGATCGGCTGACCCAATGCATTCACCACGCGGCCCTTCAGTTCAGGACCGATAGGCACTTCCAGAATGCGGCCGGTGCACTTGACCGTGTCGCCTTCGGAGATGTGTTCGTATTCGCCCAGAATAACGGCGCCCACGGAATCGCGCTCCAGATTCAGCGCCAGGCCGAATGTGTTGCCCGGGAATTCCAGCATCTCACCTTGCATCACGTCGGACAGACCATGGATACGGCAGATACCGTCGGACACGGAAATGACCGTGCCCTGATTGCGAATTTCAGCGGTATCGCCAAGGCCTTGAATCCGGCTCTTGATCAGCTCGCTGATTTCAGATGCGTTGAGTTGCATAACTAACTCCTAAAATTTTTTTCTATCGCTTAGCAGGGGCTCGGACAATTACGCAGCCAAAGCAACATGTAACTGCTGCAATTTCGCGCGTACCGATGTATCGAACACTTCGTCGCCAACCACCACGCGCACGCCACCGATCAGGCTGTTGTCCACGGTCACCGAAGGATTCAGCTTGCGGCCGAACTTCTTCTCCAGTGCTGCGACCAGCTCTTTCAATGGCGCGCCGCTCAGTTCGAACGCACTGACGATATAAGCGTCTGCGGCGCCTTCCTGGGCATTCTTCAGCTCATGGAATTGCGCGGCGATTTCCGGCAGCGCAGTCAGGCGGCCGTTGGCCACCAGCGTGCTGATGAAATTCGCAGCCTCGACGCTCAGCGATGTCTTCAGCGCAGCCTTGAACACTTCGGCCAGCTTGTCATGCGAAACGGACGGGTTGTGCGCGAGCGCCTGGAGATCCGGATTGGCAGCAACCTGAGCCATCTCGGAGACGAGATCGGACCAGGCTGACAGGCTACCGGCCTTGGCTACGCGAAACAGGGCCTCTGCGTATGGGCGAGCGATCGTTGCGAGTTCGGCCATATTACAGCTCTGTTTTCAGTTGGTTCAGCAAATCGGCGTGGGCCGCTGCATTGACTTCGCGCTTCAGAATCTGCTCGGCGCCCTTGACTGCCAGAGTCGCGACTTCAGCACGCAGTTCCTCGCGCGCCTTGGTCACTTGCTGTTCAGCGTCGGCTTTGGCATTGGCGATGATACGCGCGGCTTCTTCAGCAGCGGTCTTCTTCGCTTCTTCGATCATCAGTTGAGCGCGCTTTTCAGCGTCGCCGATACGTTTCTGACCTTCGTCGCGTGCCGATGCCAGCTCAACCTGGACGCGCTTTTCAGCGGCAGCCAGATCAGCCTTGCCGCGATCAGCTGCTGCCAGGCCGTCCGCAATCTTCTTGGCGCGTTCGTCGAGCGCCTTAATCAACGGCGGCCATACGAATTTCATCGTAAAGGCCGCGAGGATGAAGAAGACCACGAACTGCGCAATCAATGTTGCATTTAAGTTCACGGTAATTTCCTTCTCAGAATAACGTGTGCCGGAATCAGACGTCCGGCATTGTGAGAATCGGCTATGCCGCCCGAATTACTTCGCGATGAACGGGTTTGCGAATGCGAACAGCATGGCGATACCAACACCGATCAGGAACGCAGCGTCGATCAGACCAGCCAGCAGGAACATCTTGGTTTGCAGGGTATTCATCAGTTCTGGCTGACGTGCAGACGCTTCCAGGTACTTACCGCCCATGATAGCGATACCGATACAAGCACCGATAGCACCCAGGCCAATGATCAAACCGCAAGCCAAAGCAACGAAAGAGACATCAGTCATGACAATTCCTTAAGAAAGTTAAGTTAATACAAGAATCAAATTACAAAATCAAAAACCGAACAGCAGTACAGCAGCCTTGTTAGTGCGCTTCGTGCGCCTGGCCCAGGTAAACCAGTGTCAACATCATGAAAATGAATGCTTGGAGCAACACGATCAGGATGTGGAAAATTGCCCAGATCGAACCCGCGATCACGTGGCCGACAAAGCCGAACGCGGTTGCAGTCGATCCCAGCAATGCGATCAGCAAGAACAACAGCTCGCCCGCATACATGTTGCCGAACAACCGCATGCCCAGGGACACGGTCTTCGCAGCAAATTCGATGATATTCAACAGCAGATTGAACGGCGCCATCCAGATGCCAAACGGAGCGGCAAACAGTTCATGAATGAAGCCGCCGGCACCCTTGATCTTGACGCTGTAATACAGCATCAGCGCCAGTACGCCCAAAGCGATGCCCAGTGTGCCGTTCAGATCGGCGGTCGGCACGATGCGGTGATGCATTTCACCCATGCCGAAGAGACGGAAGATGCCCGAAGCCAGATCGACCGGCAGAAAATCCAGCGAGTTCATCAGGGCAACCCAGACGAACACGGTCAGAGCGACCGGCGCGATGAAAGCACGGTTGCCGTGAACGATGGCCTTGGACTGGTCTTCGACCATTTCCACCACCATTTCCACGAATGCCTGGAAACGACCCGGCACGCCGGAAGTCGCCTTGCGTGCAGCAAGATACATGAACAGGCAAGCGATCACACCGGAGAACACGGACCAGAAAATGGTATCCACGTTCAGGATGGAGAAATCGACAATCTTGGTCTGGTGATGGGTAGAGAAATGCCCGAGGTGGTGGACAATATATTCGGATGCGGTGGGCGCGTGCTCAGCAGCTTCTACGGTCATGGTCGATGTCTAAACAGTAAAATGAAATAACTTTTAAGCACCACGATGAAGCTCAGCACAAATGCGAGCCAGTTCAAGCCGTGGTACAACCAAACAATTGCAGCCATGAGCGCAAAAGTCGTAGCAATCTTGATAAATTCCCCGAAGAAAAACGTCATCGGGTTGGTGCCACCAGGTTTGCGTGCACTTGTAAAAAGACGCAGGGCGAAAAGACTGTTAGGGACTACACAGCAAACTCCGCCTAGCAGAGCCGACCATAGTGCCGGAACGCCGCCCAACAAACCTGCTACACATGCAGCGACGACCATGGTCACAAGCTGCAGGAGAATAATGCGCAGCATATATATCCAATATCGTGCAAGCCGCACCCATTATGAGCAGACGGCAGCTTAGAAGCCCGGCGATTATAAAGGCTGGCTTTCCGGTTAGTCAAACTTTTACTGCGAGATCAAAGCGTTATCTCATCTACTTGACGGCGAGATGTGGAAAATACTGTACAGGATCACTTTGGCGCGTTGCAGCAAAAGTTACATCGGTGAAAGCAGCATTCGCCATCAAATTTTCAGCAGAAGTGTGGGGCTGGCAATCCCTGCTTCGCGCAACAAGAAGGACACTCTGCCCAGCAACTACACAAAAGGACGCCATGTAACCGCGCAAGCATCCGCAATTCCAAAAGCAAGACGAGCCGGCTTCGGCACTTTAAACAAATACCCACCAGAAAACCAGCCAAAGCCAAGGCCTTCCGAGAGGCTGATTCTCAAATCAGAAGCATTCGCAAATCGCTCACATCCTCAGGGCCGAACAATCGATCGCTCCGCCTTCTCAAGCAAAAGGACACTCGCGTATCGAAAAAATGCTGCAACACAGCGAGCGCTTCGCAGAATCTCAAGCGCAGGCCGCTGCTATTCATTTGTTATATCGAAATCCAGTCTGACGGCTCCCGCTCAAGCGATCGACTGCACCGCTGAAGCAGCGCCTGTGGTCCCAGACTGCCTAAGGCCCTGGAAGAACTACCTCGCTTGCTCATGCGCAAGCAAATCAGCTACAAAAAGAAGAACTTGAAAAGTGGTGCGGCTGGCTGGAATCGAACCAGCGACCCTTGGCTTCGGAGGCCAATACTCTATCCACTGAGCTACAGCCGCGTAGGAGGATTCTTGAAGAGGCCTGAAGGATACCGGTTTTCTGAGAGGCCGTCCACGCCGGGGCGCGTATTTTCCACCCCCACCCGAATTGCATTGTGACTATAATCGACGGCTAAGCGAGATCGCGCATTGAATGCCCTGCCCGGGTTCCGGGCGCAAATAAGGGGTACTGACGGGATCCGTTCCAATTCGAGGAAACATTGTCTGAGGGAATTATGAGCGACGCACATAACGAACACAATTCAGCGATCAAAACCCCAAAACAACTGATCGCAGCAATTGCAGCTGGTTTTTTAGTCCCGATAGTCTGCATTATTTTATTAGTGCAATACGTCACAAATGGCCCCAAGGTCGGTGCCGGCTCCGCCGGCCAAACACCTGAAATGATCGCCGCACGCATCAAACCGGTCGCCGATGATGGCTTCACTTTCCGTGATGCCAACGCTCCCAAACAACTGCAAACCGGCGAGGAAGTTTTCAAGTCGACCTGTGCCGCCTGCCATGCAGCAGGCATCGCCGGAGCCCCTAAGGTTGGCGACCCGGCCTCCTGGAAAGCCCGCATCGCAGAGGGGTACGACAAACTGGTGTCGCATGCGATCAACGGCTTGCGCGCCATGCCGCCCAAAGGCGGCAATCCCGATCTTGATGATGTGGAGATCGAACGCACCGTGGTGTATATGGCCAATCAATCGGGCGCCAAGTTCAAGGAGCCGGAGGTAAAGGCCGCAGCGGTTGCGGCGCCAGCCGCCGATGGCACTGCACCAGCTGCTGGCGCCGCTCCGGCCGCAGGGTCGACCGCACCTGCAGCGCCTGGGCCAGAGGTTGCCAAGTAAATTGCAGCGGCTATTTATTTGCGGCATCCGACCTGAAATGTGCGGCACACTGGCTCCGCCAGCCATGACGCCTATGAATTCTTGCGATGAAAAGCGCGAATAAGAAGCAAAAAAGCCCCGGAAAACCGGGGCTTTTTCATAGGCTCAAATCCAAATCAGCGTGGCTGCTGCTGAGGCTCGGCGACAAAGATTTCAACACGGCGATTCTTCGCGCGATTGGCATCCGAATTATTCACGACCAGCGGCTCGTGTGAACCACGGCCCTCGGTGGTGAAGCGATTCGCGGCAACGCCACGTGCACTCAGATAATCACGCGCGCGCGTTGCACGCTCCACCGACAAAGGATTGTTGATGGCATCGCTGCCGGTATTGTCGGTGTGACCAATGATGGTCACGACCGTCGCCGGATTTTCAAGCAGCGTGCTTGCAAAGCGATCCAGCACAGGACGGAAATTCGGCTTGATGTCGGCTCGGCCGGTATCAAAGGAAATGTCGCTCGGAATCTCAAGCTTCAGGCGATTATCCTGCGTCTGAGTGACCTGCACACCGGTACCTTGGGTCGCCTGTTCCATCGCACGCTTCTGGTTCTCCATGCGGGTCGACCAGACATTGCCGACCACGGCACCGATCGCCCCGCCAATCGCCGCGCCGCCCACTGCGCGTCCACCACCACCGCCGCCGGTCGCAGCACCGAGAATACCGCCGATGCCCGCGCCCACGCCGGCACCGGTTGCCGTACCGCGCTGCGTCGCGCTCATGTCGGCGCAACCGGAAACGGCCAATGCCAGCGCCACTGCGCCTATCGATAATTTGTACATGGGAGATCCTTTCTTTTTCAATTGCCCGGCCTGTTCAGGTGGGCCAATCAGAAATTTTTGATGAGAGTTGAGGCCTGCTATAAATGTTGAAGCGGGGCTGAAGAATCATCCAACTTTTGCATGGACGCGTCGGCGCGCCCCGCCGGAGTCACGCAAGTCCAAAACTATTCGACTTGCGTGAAAGATCCGTCTTCATCGTCGTCAAGCGCATCATCCCTGTTGCGCCTGCTGAGGTAAAAAGCCAGCCCCGCGACCGCGGTGATCACGCCGCCGTACATCAGCGGTTTGCGCAGATAGCGCTTGGACATCAGAGACATCGCGCCGATCACCAGCGGCGACAAAGACTGCAGGCTTGCGCCTGAGCTCAAGGTACCGCCGAGTACCGAACTGGCGGCGCCGGCGATGCGCTTGAACGCTCCCTTGGCGAGCGATTCGGCGTTGAGGTTGGAACGCACCACAGTACGCGCCTCGATAACACCCAGCCGATACAAGGCGCCCTGCGCCAGCACTTTGCGCTTGCGCTCCTCCAGCGTCATTCCCTGATCGATGTCCGGCATGAATATATCTCCCTGTTATTCGCTTGTTTCGCTGGTGTCGGAGTCGCCTGCAGATTTACAGCAAGGCATCCCTGTCCTTGCGCAACTCTGTCATCGTCGTACGCAGAGACAACTTGCCTTCGGTCAGTATGTAGCGTGCGTACCAGGCAAGTCCCAGCGTGGCCAGGGTGAAGAACAGGCCGAACGCCAGCAGGATCTTCCAACCCCAGGCTTCCCACGCGAGGAAAACCACCAGCACCGACCAGAAGGCGACCGCGAACCATAAAGCGATCGCGCCGAGCATGAAAATGACCAGAAAACGGATCACGTTCACGCCGATTTCCGACATCTCGAGAGATGCCAGCTCGATGCGGCTGATGATCAAACCCAGCAGATTCTTGGCGATGCCCAGCAGGCCGGCGACGAGCCCCGGATTAGTTGGCTCCGGATTTGGATGGGGTTGGTGGTTTGCCATCGACGGCGCTTACTTGCTGCGGCCGATGACGAGGCCGACCAGCAGACCGACGCCGGCGGAAATTGCAACGGCGCGCCATGGATTTTCATGCACGTAGTCGTCGGTGCGGGTGGCGACTTCCTTGCCCTTTTCAATCGCGACGGCTTGCGCGGCCTGCGCTTTTTCAACAGCGGCTTCCAGCAGGGTCAGGCCCTTGGCGCGCAGCTCATCGGCCTTGTCGCCGGTGGCGGAAGCGGCTTCCGCAAACAATTCCTGCGCATCTTTTACCAGTGTCTTCATATCGTTTCTCACAGTCTTAAGGGCGTTGGATGGGGCCATTATGGATTCTCCTTCTTGGTCTCGGTTGATTGAATGCTGAGCGAGGCCGCAGTCGGAGAGAAAAGCCGGCATCGGAAGTTGCTGATGCACGGCTTCTGAGTCCGATTCTAACGGCAGCTAATTTTGTTCGATATGGATTTGTAACTAAAGTTTCCGACAACACAAGCAACATCAGCAATTAACAAGAAATTAACTATTTCCTTGTACCACGACAGGCCTCGGTGTTGCGATCTTAGGAAGAGCCTGTCGCATACAGTTTGCACTCAGCTCGGCTGCGCCGGCATGACTTGGCGCAACAAATCCGATCAGAAACGCGTTTCGCGCGCCGCGCGCAGGAAGCTGTCCAGAATCGGCGTGCAATCCAGCAATTCGGCGCCGCCGGCGCGGTGAAACTCAGGGTGCCACTGCAAACCCATCACGAACGGCGCCTTCTTGTAGCGGATCGCCTCGACGATGTTGTCGTTGCCGGACACCGCCTCGATCGAAAGATCGCGGCCCAGATCGCGCACCGCCTGGTGGTGAATCGAGTTGACCAGCGCATTCTCGGTCTTCACCAGCGACGGCAGACTGGAGCCCTGCGGAAAGCGCAAGGCGTGGTGATTGCTGTCGTACATGTCGTTGACGTGCGGAATCGCCTCCGGCACGTCGGTGGCGATGTCCTGATACAGGGTGCCGCCGAAGGCCACATTGATCAGCTGACAACCGCGGCAGATGCCCAGCACCGGCTTGCCGGCTTCGATGAATTCATGCAGCAGCTCCAGCTCGTACATATCGCGCACGCGGTCGCCGCTCCATTCCGGACGAGTCGCGTTCTGCGCATAGCTTTGCGGAGAGACATCAGCGCCGCCCTGCAGCACCAGGCCATCCAGATGCTTGGCGTAATCGCGCAGACGGATATTGCTGGGATGAACCAGACCATTGGTATTGACAGTCGGGATCATGAACACCAGCACATCGCGCGACATGACCCACTGCGCGATCGACTCTTCCAGATATTGCAGCGTCTTGCTGCGCAAGCCCTTGGAGCCGCTTTCCGGATGAAAGATACGCGCCGAGACGCCGATCTTGAGCGTGCGCTGCATCACGCGCCGGCCGGCCTTGTCCGACATCGCCCGGAAACGCGCGACCAGCAGACGCCAGGTCTGGGTCCAGGGCGCATCCATTTCATCATGGCGCTTGAACGGCGTCTGACCGATAGGCGGAGGAGCAGCTTCGGGCGGCTGCTGCGGGGCTTGAGCTGCTTGAGCTGCTTGAGCTGCTTGAGCTGCTTGAGGCGGAAGCGCAGCGGCTTGAGCGGCGGCTGGCATGCCAGCCGCAGATGCTTCTGCCGCCGCTACAGGAGTTGTTACCGGCGCGGCTGAAGGCGAAGGTGTCTCGGCCTGCGTCGAGGCATTGGACGGTTTGGCCGGTTGCGGCGAATTTTGCTGGCTGGCTTCTGAGTCTTGGATATCGGACATGGCTGCAATAATGAGTGAATATGAATAAACTGCGGCGGGTGTCAGCGCTCCGAGGCAGGCATCGCCTTAGAAAGATTGCCAGAGTATAAGCGTAATATTTCGCTTTTATTTGCTTTTACCACTGCGCAAGCACAGCAGGCTGCGCGGCTAATCTCTGGCGAAATTTCCTGAGCGATGTGGCGATACCGGCCGAGCGCCGTTTTTGCGGGCTTAAAACCATGATGTGTACGAATGCATTCACTTCAAGGTTTTTTGGCACTCCCCCTCTTTTCCTTTACGGAATTTTTCCTTGATTACCTTCAGACAAGGCCTGCATATTTCTTGTGGCTTGAAATAGTCCAGACAACAGACCGAGGTCGAGTGTTCCGACAAATTCGATTTTTTATTATTTACACCGTATTCGACCGCCAAATCACACCTTCCCACACATGAGCAAACCACGCATCCTCATCCTCTACGCCCACCCGGCCGCGCATCGTTCGCGCGCCAATCGCCTGATGATCGAGGCCGTCCAAGGACTCGATCATGTCCAGGTGCATGACTTGTACGAAAGCTATCCCGACTTCCATCTCGACGTCAGGCATGAGCAGCAACTGCTGAGCCAGAGCGATCTGATCGTGCTGCAGCATCCCATTCATTGGTACAGCATGCCGGCGCTGCAAAAGGAATGGCTGGACGTGGTGCTGCAACGCGGCTGGGCCTTCGGTCACGACGCGACTGCGCTGCGCGGCAAAAGCCTGTGGCTGGCGGCCAGCACCGGCGGCGATCATGCCGCCTATCAGACCTCCGGACGACACGGCCACAGTTTCGATGCCTTCCTGCCGCCCTATCAGCAAACGGCGCAACTGTGCGGCATGCGCTGGCTGGAGCCTCTGGTGATCTACGGCGCACATCAGGTCGGCGAAGCCGCGCTGGAAGAACATGCCCGCCGCTATCGCCGCCTGCTGGAAAGCTATCCCGACTGGCCCGCGGCAGATGCGCCGCAGCCGACAGCGGCATGATCCGCCTGCAGTTGCCACGCCGCCCTCCCGCTCATTTTTCAACCACAATCAGAATCTTCGCCAAAGCCCGCCACCATGGATGAACACTTACTCAAAGCGCTGGTATATCTGCTGGCCGCCGTCGCCGCCGTGCCGATCGCCAAACGTCTCGGCCTGGGCGCCGTGCTCGGCTATCTGCTGGCCGGCATCGTCATCGGCCCCTGGGGTCTGGGCCTGATCACCGAGGTCAATCACATCCTGGAATTTTCAGAGTTCGGCGTAGTGCTGTTGCTGTTCCTGATCGGGCTGGAACTTGACCCGAAACGCCTGTGGTCGCTGCGCCGCCCCATCTTCGGCTGGGGCAGCGCCCAGTTGGCGGCGGTCACCGCTGCGCTGCTGGCCGGCGCACTGGCCATCGGCGTGCCTTGGAAAGTCGCGCTGATCGCCGCGCTCGGCATGTCGCTCTCGTCCACCGCGATTGCACTGGCAACGCTGGGCGAGCGCAAGCTCACCGCCACGCCGGCCGGCTCGGCCGCCTTCGCCATTCTGCTGTTTCAGGATATCGCCGCGATCCCGATGATGGCGGCGGTGCCGCTGCTGGGGGTCGCCGCCATCGAAGGCAGCGGCCAAGGCTGGCTGCATGCGGGCAAGGTGGTGCTGGTGATCGCCTTGCTGATCTTCGGCGGTCGCGTGCTGATCCGCCCCATCCTGCGCGTGATCGCCAAGACCAATATGCGCGAGATCTTCACCGCATTTTCGCTGCTGCTGGTGATTGCCACCTGCCTGCTGATGCAGTGGGTCGGCATGTCGATGGCGCTGGGTACCTTTCTGGCCGGCGTGCTGCTGGCTGATTCCGAATATCGCCACGCGCTGGAAAGCGATATCGAACCGTTCAAGGGCCTGCTGCTCGGCCTGTTTTTTATCGCGGTCGGCATGTCGGTGGATTTCGGCGTGTTCCTCGCGCAACCCTGGCGCATCCTCGGCCTGGTCGCAGGCTTTCTGCTGATCAAGGTGGCGGTGATGTACGCGCTCGGCAAGTGCTTCAAGATTCCCAAACGCCAGCAATTGTTCTTTGCATTTCTGCTGTCGCAGGGCGGCGAGTTCGCCTTCATCGTATTCGGCGCGGCGGTCAGCGCCAAGGTGCTGACGCCTGAGGTATCGTCGGTGCTGGTGGTGGTCGTCGCGCTGTCGATGCTGGTCACGCCGCTGCTGCTTCTGTTGCACGACCGCTTGCTGATGCGCTGGATGAATCCGGGCAACCAGCGCCCCGACGATCACATGGAGCCGCAGGACAATCCGGTCATCATCGCCGGTTTCGGCCGTTTCGGCCAGATCGTCGGCCGTCTGCTTCACGCCAACGGCATCGGCATGACGGTGCTGGATCATGATCCCGACCAGATCGATCTGCTGCGCAAGTTCGGCTTCAAGGTGTTTTACGGCGACGCCACCCGCATCGATCTGCTGCGCACCGCCGGCGCCGACAAGGCGCGTCTGTTGCTGATCGCCATCGACGATGCCGACGCCAGCCTGCGCATGGCGGAAGACGTGAAGCAAGCCTTCCCGCATCTGAAGATCGCCGCCCGCGCACGCAACGTCACGCATTATTACGACCTGCTGGATCGCGGCGTCACCGTGCTGGAACGCGAGACTTTCGAAAGCGCGCTGCAGATGGGCCAGCAGGTGTTGAAGGAAATGGATTTCGGCGCCTATCAGGCACGTCAGGCGGCGATGAAATTCCGCGCGCACAATATCAAGACGCTGTATGAGCTGTATCCGCATTACAAGGATCAGCAGCAGATGGTCTCGATGGCGGTACAGGCGCGTGAAGAATTGCAGGCCATGTTTGCGCACGACAAGGAAGCCCTGGAGCAGGACAAGCGCCAGGCGCATTGGGACTGACAGCGTCCGGGCAGGCGCGGCAATAGAAATAGAAATAGAAAAGGGCCGAATGCATGACGCACCCGGCCCTCCCTTGCTGCGTGACGCCTTGAGGGCGCGTCAGGCCCGATTCGAAATCAATTCAGATACACCGGCACGAAGATCTTTTCATCGCCGCGCTCGACCAGCAGTGCGACGTTCTTGCCGGCCTCGCTGACCAGCTTACGCAACTGCGGCACGCTGGAAACAGTGGTGCCGTTGAGCGCCAGAATCACGTCGCCGCTCTGGATGCCGGCCACCGCTGCCGGGCCGCTGACATCTTCCACCAGCAGGCCGCTTTTGGTGCCCAGTTGCTGTTGCTCATCCTTCTGCAAGGGGCGCACCGCCAGCCCCAGACGACCTTGCTGCTCGGCCTTGTCCTTGGTTTTGTCATTCTTGGCGAGCTTCATCTCGCCTACCGTCACGTTCATGCTGCGCACCTTGCCGGCACGCATCACTTCGATCTTCTGCGTGCTGCCGGGAGCGGCATCGGCCACCAGGGTCGGCAGATCGACCGAGTGATCGATCGCGGAACCATTGAAGCTGAGGATCACGTCGCCGGCCTGCAGCCCGGCCTTCTCGGCGGGGCTGTCTTTTTCCACTGAACTGATCAGCGCGCCCTGCGATTTCTTCAGACCGAAGGATTCCGCCAGCGCCTGATTCAAGTCCTGTACCGACACGCCGAGCCGACCGCGCGTGACTTTGCCATGCTGCACCAGTTGCTGCTCGACCTTCATCGCCACATCGATGGGAATCGAGAACGACAAGCCCTGAAAGCCGCCGGTCTGGCTGTAGATCTGCGAGTTGATGCCGATCACCTGGCCTTGCAGATTGAACAGCGGGCCGCCCGAATTGCCCGGATTGACCGCAACGTCGGTCTGAATGAAGGGCACGTAATTGTCATCCGGCAGGCTGCGCGACTTGGCGCTGACGATGCCGGCGGTCGCGGTATTGTCGAAGCCGTAAGGCGAACCGATGGCCAGCACCGGCTCACCGACCTTCACCTGCGAGGGGTTGCCGATCTGTACGATAGGCAGGTCCTTGGCGTCAATGCGGATCACGGCGATATCGCTTTGCTTGTCCACGCCCAGCACCTTGGCCTTGAACTCGCGACGGTCGGTCAGCTTCACCGTAACTTCAGCCGCGCCATCCACCACGTGCGCATTGGTCAGGATCAGCCCGTCCGGCGAGATGATGAAGCCCGAACCCAAACCATGCATGATCTGCGGCGAACGCGGCATCTGCAGTTGCGGGCCGAAGCGCTTGAAGAATTGCGCGAACGGATCGTCCGAATCGCCGTCATCATCATTGCTGTTGTCAGCCACCCGCTGCGCCTTGCCGGTGACACTGATATTCACCACCGCCGGGCCGGCACGCTGCACGATGCCGGAGAAGTCGGTCGCTGCCGCCACCACCGGTCCGGCCGGTGCTGCCGGCGCCGGATTGGCGGCCACCAGCGGCGCACTCGCGGTATTGAACGCGGCCGCGTGCGCGGACGGCAGGTCGACGCCGCGAAAATAGACATAGCTGCCGCCCACGGCGGCGGCCAGCATCACGGCCAGAGTATTGCGAACGAAAATGACGCGACGATTCATGGTGCACTCCTCGGTAAAGAGAAATCAAGAGACATGCGGAGCAAAATGGAGCGAATTGCGCCTGCATGTCCAGCCGGCTTCTTCAGCCATTGGAGTGGACTGTATGCGTCGAAAATTAAGGGAAACTTAAGAGAAAAAAATCCTGCAATCTTTTCTGAAAGGCGCCGCGTTTTTTGCGACTAGCTGCGCTTGAAAATCACCTGTGCCTGCAAACCCTGCCCGGTATTTTTGAGCTGCACCTCGATGCCGTGCAGATCGGCAATCTGGCGCACGATGGCCAATCCCAATCCGCTGCCGAAGGCGGTCTGCCCGGACAGATCGGCACGCTGCTGCGCCCGATAGAAACGGTCGAACACGCGCGGCAAGTCGGCCTCGGGAATGCCGGGACCGCTGTCCTGTATCGTCACCACCGGCGCGCCGCGTTCATCACGCTGCATGGAGACATCCACCACGCCGCCGGCCGGCGTGTAGCGCAAGGCATTGTCCAGCAAGTTGTTGAACAGAATGCGCAAGGCATCGGCATTGCCGTCGACCGCCAGCGCCGCCGGCACATCTTCCGCCACGCCGAGATCGATACCGCGATGATCGGCCACCGACGACAGACCCGCCACCGCCTCGCGCAGCAGGGCCGGCAATTCCACCGCAGCGTTGTGCATCAGGTCGGGTTCCTGGCGCGCCAGCGTCAGCAACTGATGCACCAGATGGGTGGCGCGTTCAATGCCGTGCTTGAGATCGGCAAAAGCCGCCTTGCGTTCTGCTTCGTCCTCCGCGCGCTCCGCCAGTTGCGCCTGCAGGCGCAAGGCGGTCAGGGGAGTGCGCAGCTCATGCGCGGCGTCGGCGACGAAGGCGCGCTGGGTTTCGGTGGCGTGCTTGAGACGCGCCAGCAAATCATTGAGCGCATGCGTCAACGGTTGAATTTCCTGCGGCAGGCCGACGTCGGCAATCGGCGTGAGCGTATTCATGTCGCGCGCCTGCACTTCCTTTGCAGCACGTCGCACCGGCGCCAGTCCGCGCCCCACCGCCACCCAGGCCAGAATGCCGATCAGCGGAAACAGCAGGAACAGCGGGGTCATGGTCTTGATCGCCATTTGCGCGGCGATCTCTTGCCGCGCGCTTTGCGGCTGCGCCACCTGCACCACGGTATTGCCGATCTGCGCGCTGTAGACGCGCCACAGCCCGTTCGGGCCGGGGACGTCGGCGAAGCCCAGCTCCGCCTGTTGCGGCATGGCGCTGCGCGCATGCGAGTGATAGATCACGGTGCCGGTGCGGTCCCAGATCTGCATCATGATTTCATCATCGAGTCCGGGGAAATCCTGGCCCGGCGTGATCGGCGAAAAGGCCTGGCGCGGCAGTGACGCGGCGATCTGGCGCATCTGGTAATCGAAGATTTCATTGGCTTCGCCGCGTGCCTGATAGTAGAGCGCAGTGCCGGCCAGCATGATGCTGCCGAACAGGCCCAGGCCCAGCCACAGCAGCAATTTATTGCGGATCGAATTCATGAAGGAAACACTCATCTGCTCTGTCTCTCAATCACCGGCCGGCACCAGATAACCGACGCCGCGCACATTCTTGATGAAGTCGCTGCCCAGTTTCTTGCGCAGGGCGTGGATGTGCACTTCGACGGCGTTGCTCTCCACGCCGTCGTTCCAGCCGTAGAGTTTTTCTTCCAGCTGCGCACGCGAAAGAATCACGCCGGGACGATCCGCCAGCGCGCGCAGCAGCGCAAATTCACGCGCCGACAAGGCGACCGGCTGACCTTGCAGAAACACTTCGTGCGTCGCCGGATTGAAGGTGACGTCGCGCACCTGAATCAGACTATCGGCGCGGCCGGCATGACGGCGCAGCAAGGCGCGCATGCGGGCCGACAATTCTTCCAGATCGAAAGGCTTGATCAGATAGTCGTCAGCACCGGCATCTAGCCCGGCGACACGGTCAGCCACCGCGTCGCGCGCGGTGGTGATCAGCACCGGAATCGCATTGCCGGATTGACGCAGCGACTTCAGCACGCTCAGACCATCCTTTTGCGGCAGGCCCAGATCAAGCAGCAGCATGGCGTAGTCTTCCTGACGCAAGGCCAGCTCGGCGGCCTTGCCGTCCTGCAGCCAGTCGACCGCGAAGCCGTCCTGGCGCAAGCCCTTGCGCACCGCCTCGCCCACCATCGCATCGTCTTCCACCAGCAACACGCGCATGCTTGCTCCGTCGACATTGAGTCGGATTTGTTTACGTCTGAATACTTAAAGAATTTTCGCCAGCAGAAACACCACCGTCGACAGCAGGATGGTGGAGGCAAACGGCAATGAATAAATGCGTCCGAACAGCTTGAAGCGCAGATCGCCGGGCAAGCGACCGATGCCGAGTTTTTCCAGCCACGGCAGCAGCGACGAGAACACGATCACCGCCACGAAAATCACCAGTACCCAACGTATCATTTAAGGCCTCTGCGGGATGCTGCGTGCGTTGTGGAGTCCGGCTTCATAGGCTTCTCGGGTGAGGAAATCAGGTGTGGATCGGTCGCCGCTTTTACAAGCGATGCGTACGGTCGTGTTGCAGCATGCGTCGGGGCCACTCCACCTTCTTGCCCAGCGCCAGGACCTTGAACAGCTCGCCCATTTCAGCCGGCGAAATCAGTTTCTGTACGGCATTGGTTTGCGGCAGATAAGCGGCAGCCTGCTCGGGCGAGGTCCGCAGCAGCAGTTCCCCGATTCCGGCATTGAGCAGAAACGCGCCCTGGCTCATGTAGCCCAGCACATCCAGTCCGCGTTCGGCGGCGCTCACCGCAGTCGCCGTGAAATCGACATGCGCCGTGATGTCTTGCAGACCCGGCAAATAAAACGGATCGGGATGCGCATGATGGCGGTAATGGCACATCAGCGTACCCTGCGCGCGTTGCGGTAAATAATATTCGGAGGCCGGAAAGCCGTAGTCGATCAACAACGCGGCGGCGGCCTCGCCTTCCAGCATCATGTCCGACAGCGAGCGCATGAAGGCCAGCGCGACCGGATTGACCTCGGTCAGATAACCGGCCGGCAGGCTCTCGGACTCTGGGATCAGCGCCGACAAGGCAGCATCGGCGGGCCGGTCCTCAAACCGGAAAGCGCGCGCGGCGTCGAGCGCCACGCCGCGCTCCAGCCAGCCGCCGGCTTCGCTTTTCAGCAGCAAATTGACCGGCATCGCATCCAGCACTTCGTTGCCGATCACGATCCCGGAAAACGCTTCCGGCAGGATGTCCAGCCACTCCACCTGCGGGAAATCGCGCAGCGCCTCCTGTTGTCGAGCGCGCAATTGCCCGGATATTTCCACGATGAAATATTTCTCAGGCGCCCGCCCTTGCTGCCCCAGTTCGCTCAGGATGTCGTGCGCCAGTTTGCCGGTGCCGGCGCCGAATTCCATGAACAACGAGGGCAAAGCCGGGTTCGATTCGATCAGTTCTGTCGCCAAATGCGCCAAAGTCGCGCCAAATAGCGGCGAAATTTCCGGCGCGGTTGTAAAATCTCCCTCTTTGCCCAATTTTGCGGCGCCGCCACTGTAGTAGCCCACTTGCGGCGCGTACAACGCCAGCTCCATGTAACGTGCAAACGGAATCCAGCCGCCGTGGCGAACGATATCGCCGGCGATCAGTTGCTGGAGGGAGAGCGAGGCTGCCAGTGCGTCGGCAGCAGGTTCAGGTAGTTGCAATTGCATGGGCCATATTGTATTTGAATCTATGACACCAGAGTTTCCCTCCTCCACGCCGGCTGACGCCGCAGCGCGCCAGACCCATCCCCGTCCGGTTGCGCTGGTGACCGGCGCCGGCAAGCGCATCGGCCGCAGCATCGCGCTGGCGCTGGCCGGCAAGGGCTGGGACGTGGCCGTACATTACAACCGTTCACGTGCAGAAGCGCTGGGAGTGGTGGCGGAAATCGAGGCGCTCGGCCGCCGCGCAGTAGCGCTGCAATGCGAGCTGGGCGACGAAAATGCGGTGCGCGGCTTGCTGGCGCGCGCCGGCGAACTGGGCGCAGTCGGCTGTGTGGTCAACAGCGCATCGTTGTTCGACTACGACGACGCCGCCAGCTTCAGCGGCGCCCGCCTGCAGCAACACATGAGCGCCAATGTCGCCGCGCCGCTGCTGCTGGCGCAGGCGCTGCATGCGGCGACGCCGGCCGGCAGCCAGTCGGTGGTGATCAATCTGCTGGATCAGAAGCTGTACAATCCGAACCCGGATTATCTGTCCTATACGCTGTCCAAGGCTGCGCTGCACAGTGCAACCACGCTGCTGGCGCAAGCGCTGGCACCGACCGTACGGGTGGTGGGCGTGGCGCCCGGCATCACCATGCTGTCCGGCGATCAGACCGACAGCCAGTTCGAACAAGCCCATCGCGTCACGCCGCTGGGCAAAAGCAGCACCCCGCAGGATATTGCGGACGCCGTGTGTTTCGTGGCGACCGCGTCGGCCATGACCGGCACCACCTTGCTGGTCGATGGCGGCCAGCATTTGCTCCCCTTGTCGCGCGATGTCATGTTCATCGCCAAATAAATTGAATACCATGCTTGCTCTTTCCCACCCTGATTTACAAGACTGCCGCCGGCTGTTCCTGCGCAACTACGAAGTGCTGATCAATATCGGCGTGCACGAATTCGAGAAGAAGGGCGAGCAGCGCATCCTGATCAATGTCGACCTGTTCATTCCTCTGGCGCTGTCGACGCCCAAGGACGATCTGCTGGACGAAGTGGTGGACTACGATTTCATCCGCTCCACCATTGCCCGCCGCATGGCGCAAGGCCATATTCATCTGCAGGAAACCTTGTGCGACGACGTGGTCAAGGCGATGCTGGCGCATCCGAAAGTGCGCGCGGTGCGCGTCTCCACCGAGAAGCCGGACGTGTATCCGGATTGCGATTCGGTCGGCGTTGAAGTGTTTCGCGTGAAGAGCGCGGAGTGAAGCCGAGGGCGAGGCGCCGATTGATGCACATCGCGTCGCTCGCCTTGAAAGAATGTTCCAAACCCGCGCCACGGCGCACCGTTTCATCAAGGTTGTCCCATGAACGATAGACTGCAAGAGGTTTCCCTGACGACACTGAGCAGCGAGACCGAATTCGCTGAGGTTTCGACTCCGGCCGCTGCCGAAGCGCCGCCGGCAACAGCTGCACCCGCAGCAGCCGGCAGCTTCAAGCAGGCTGAGAAGCTGGCCCACGAAAACAACAAGCTGCACAAGCGCCTGTGCCGCCTGACCGGCCAGGCCATCGGCGACTACAACATGATCGAAGACGGCGACAAGGTGATGGTGTGCCTGTCGGGCGGCAAGGACAGCTACGCGCTGCTGGATATTCTGCTGACGCTGCGCGAACGCGCGCCTATCAACTTCGACATCATCGCGGTCAACCTCGATCAGAAGCAGCCGAATTTTCCGGCACACGTGCTGCCGGAATATCTGACCCGTCTCGGCGTGCCCTTCCATATCGAGAATCAGGATACCTATAGCATCGTCACGCGCGTGGTCCCGGAAGGCAAAACCACCTGTGCGCTGTGCTCGCGTCTGCGGCGCGGCATTCTGTATCGCGTGGCGACCGAACTGGGTGCGACCAAGGTAGCGCTGGGCCACCACCGCGACGATATTCTGGAGACCTTCTTCCTGAACATGTTCTTCGGCGGGAAGCTGAAGGGCATGCCGCCCAAGCTGCAGTCCGACGATGGCAAACAGATCGTGATCCGTCCGCTGGCCTATGTGAAGGAGGCCGACCTGACACGCTATGCCGAGGTCAAGCAATTCCCCATCATTCCCTGCGACCTGTGCGGCAGCCAGGAAAATCTGCAGCGCAAGCAGATCAAGGGCCTGATGCGCGAATGGGAAAAGAAATTTCCGGGCCGCGTGGATAACATTTTCTCGGCGCTCTCGACCGTCGTTCCTTCGCATCTGATGGATCGTGACCTGTTCGATTTTGCCGGTCTGAAGGCGACCGGCGAAGCCGATGCGAATGGCGATATCGCCTTCGATGAAGAACCCTGCGCAACCGGCACCAGTGGTAATACCAATTCATTGGGAGCATCACAGATCATCTCGCTGTTTCCCAGCGAATAGCAGCAGAATCCTGAGCGGCAGAGCCGCTCAGGCAGGCACAAAACCGGCCTGAAAGTCTTATATTTCAATGCCTTGCGCCGCTCGCAGCGAGCGCGCCATCGCAGCCCCTCCCTCCGGCACTCAACCAGCGCCCGATACTTCCGATCCGGCGTATGAGTCCCCCACACGGCCTGCACCCGTAAAGATTGGTTGCCGGGAAATATATTTGTGTGGATTAGGTGCCAAATACCCTCCTGATCGTCGATTGAACGGCAAATTGCCCATGTTCTAATTTCATCGTCCTGAAGATCACGGCAAAACCCGCATCTTCGGCATAAGAAACAATCATAAAACATGAAAGTCGTGCCCCCGGCAGGGGAACGTGGCCTGAGCTAGATAGATTTTTATTGGTAGAGCATCTGCTACCAGCCTGCATTCAGCACCAACGCCTCTGCACCTACTCGACTGTTTGTACTACATGTATGAGGCGGCTTGATGTCATCTAATTTCTGGCGAGATAAACGAGTATTCATTACCGGCCATACCGGCTTCAAAGGAAGCTGGCTGACCCTGTGGCTGCACCGCATGGGCGCCAAAGTAAGCGGCTACTCCTTACCCGCACCGACCAGCCCCAGCCTGTTCCACCTGGCGCGCCTGCAGAATTGCGTGCAAACCACCACCGGCGACGTACGCGATCTCAAACACCTGAGCGATACGCTGGCTGCCGTGCAGCCGGAAATAGTGTTCCACCTGGCGGCACAGCCGCTGGTGCGCGAAGCCTATTCCACCCCGATCGACACCTTCGCCACCAACGTGATGGGTACTGCCCACCTGCTGGAAGCCGCACGCAATGTACCTAGCGTGCGCTCCGTGATCGTGGTGACCAGCGACAAATGCTATGAGAACCGCGAATGGCTATGGGGCTACCGTGAGGACGACCCGATGGGCGGTCACGATCCTTACAGCAGCAGCAAGGGCGCGGCGGAACTGGTGACCTCGGCTTATCGCCGCTCCTACTTCGCCAAGGATCCCGAAGGCCAAACCGGGATTGCCACCGTACGCGCCGGCAATGTGATCGGCGGCGGCGACTTCGCCGGCGATCGCCTGATTCCGGATTTCGTGCGCGCGCTGGAAAAGGAAGAGCCGGTCAGCATCCGCAATCCGCATGCCGTTCGCCCCTGGCAATTTGTGCTGGAGCCCTTGTCGGGCTATCTGCTGGTAGCGCAACGCCTGTACGAAACCGGCCAGCCCTATGCCGAAGGATGGAATTTCGGCCCGGCCGATACCGACCTGCAGACCGTCAGCCAACTGTGCGCGACCTTCAACCATTCGCTACAGAAAAATGATGTGAAGCCGGTAGAAGTCTTGCTTGAAGAGCAAGCCAATGCGCCGCATGAAGCGGCCTTCCTGCGACTCGACATCTCCAAGGCGCGTCAGCGCCTGGACTGGATTCCGAAGATGGAGCTGTATACCGCGCTGGAGCTGACCGCCCAGTGGTATAGCGGCTATCTGAACAATGAAGACCTGCGCACCCTCAGCGAAAATCAGATCGAGTTCTACCAGAGTCTGACATAATTCCGAAAGTCTTCTTTCGGGGGTGAAATCCAGCATGAACATTCTTGTTACAGGCGGCGCCGGCTATATCGGCTCCCACACATGCGTCGAATTGCTTAACGCCGGCCATCGGGTGGTGGTATTCGACAATTTCTGCAATAGCCATCCCGAATCGCTCAAACGCGTCGCCACCATTACCGGCAAATCCGTCGATCTGGTGGAAGGCGACATCCGCAACGGTCATCAAATCGAACAAGCCCTGCGCGACTTCAAATGCGAAGCCGTGATTCACTTTGCCGGCCTGAAAGCCGTCGGCGAATCGGTACAACTGCCGCTGAAGTACTACGACAACAATGTGGTCGGTACGGTGCGCCTGCTGGAAGCCATGCAGGCCACCGGCGTAAAGACGCTGGTATTCAGTTCCTCGGCCACGGTCTACGGCGATCCGCAATATCTGCCGCTCAATGAAGAACATCCGCTGTCGGCCAGCAATGCCTACGGCCGCAGCAAGATCATGATCGAAGACATGCTGCGCGATCTGTTCCGCGCCCAGCCCGACTGGAAGATCAGCCTGCTGCGCTACTTCAATCCGGTCGGCGCGCATGCCAGCGGCCTGATCGGCGAAGATCCGGATGGCATCCCCAACAATCTGATGCCCTTCGTCGCCCAGGTGGCGGTCGGCAAGCGCGACCAGCTCAATATCTGGGGCGGCGATTATGCAACTCCGGACGGCACCGGTGTGCGCGACTTCATCCACGTGGTCGACCTGGCCCACGGCCATCTCAAGGCGCTGGAACAAATGCAGCAGGCCCAGTGCCTGGCCGTCAATCTCGGCACCGGCATCGGCTATAGCGTGCTGGACGTCGTCAAGGCCTACGAAAAAGCATCCGGCAAACCGGTTCCTTACGTCATCGCAGCACGCCGGCCTGGCGACATCGCCTCGTGCTACGCCGAGCCTGCGCTGGCGGCATCGCGCCTGAACTGGACCGCGAAGCTGGGACTGGACGACATGTGCGCCGACTCCTGGCGCTGGCAAAGCCAGAATCCGAACGGATTCAAAGCATAAGCACTCCAGAGGAACGCGATGTTATTTGTTACCGGCGGCGCCGGCTTCATCGGCAGCAATTTCATCCTTGATTATTTGTCCGCCTCGGACGGTCAGGATGACGCCATCCTCAATATCGACAAGCTCACCTATGCCGGCAATCCCTACAATCTGGCCGGGCTTGCCAAAGATTCTCGCTACATCTTCAGCCAGACCGATATCGGCGATCAGACGGCGATCACTCAACTGTTTCAACAATACCGACCGCGCGCCATCATTAACTTCGCGGCCGAGAGCCACGTCGACCGCTCCATACACAGCCCAGACGAATTCATCCGCACCAATGTCAACGGCACCTTCAATCTGCTTGAAGTCGCGCGCCGCTACCGGGCAGAATTAGCTGCAGACGAACAAGCTGCTTTCCGCTTCCTGCATGTGTCAACCGACGAAGTCTACGGCACGCTGGGCCCCGATGATGCGCCGTTCAGCGAGACCAGGCCATACGCGCCCAACAGCCCCTACTCCGCGTCCAAAGCAGCGTCGGATCATCTGGTGCGCGCCTATCACCACACCTACGGCCTGCCGACGCTGACCACCAATTGCTCCAACAACTACGGGCCGTTCCACTTCCCCGAAAAACTGATCCCGCTGGTGATTACCAATGCGCTGGACGACAAACCGCTGCCGATCTACGGCGACGGCATGCAGATCCGCGACTGGCTGTTCGTCAGCGATCACTGCACCGCCATCCGCAAGGTGCTGGCCGACGGCAAGCCGGGGGAAACCTACAACATCGGCGGCTGGAACGAGAAGGCCAATATCGACGTGGTCAATACTTTATGCGACATGCTCGATCAGCTTTCACCCAAAGCAACAGGCAGCTACCGCGATCAGATCACTTTCATCAAGGACAGACCCGGCCATGACCGCCGCTATGCCATCGATGCCGGCAAGATCCAGCGCGAACTCGGCTGGCGGCCGGCAGAAACTTTTGAAAGCGGCATCCGCAAAACCGTCGAATGGTATTTGCGCCACCCAACCTGGGTCGCCAATGTGCGCTCCGGCGCTTATCTGAATTGGATGGAACGACAATACGGTGCCGGGAGCTCCACATGAGCTACACAGAAATCCAGACCGCAAGTTCATCTGCGCGCAAAGGCATCATCCTGGCCGGCGGCTCCGGCACCCGGCTATATCCGGCGACTACCGTCATCAGCAAACAATTGATGCCGGTGTACGACAAACCGATGGTGTATTACCCGCTGAGCAGCCTGATGCTGTCCGGCATACGCGATATCCTGGTCATCTCTACCCCCCAAGACACGCCGCGCTTTGCCGAACTGCTGGGTGACGGCCACCAGTGGGGGCTTAACCTGAGTTACGCAGTACAGACCGCGCCTGAGGGGCTGGCCCAGGCTTTCATCATTGGTCGAGAATTCATCGGTAACGCCTCCTCGGCACTTATTCTGGGCGACAACATTTTCCACGGTCGCGAGCTGGAACCGCAATTGCGTGCGGCCGATGCGCGATCCAGCGGCGCCACTATATTTGCCTATCACGTCAATGATCCTGAGCGGTATGGCGTGGTCGAATTCGACAAGCAAAGAAACGCCATTGATATTGTTGAGAAGCCGCTGCAGCCGAAATCCAATTTCGCAGTGACAGGGCTTTATTTCTATGACAATCAGGTATGCGACATCGCCGCAGACATCAAACCCTCCGCACGCGGAGAGCTGGAAATCACCGATGTCAACCGCACCTATCTGGAACGCAAGCAACTTCAGGTTGAAGTCATGGGACGCGGCATTGCATGGCTGGACACCGGCACGCATGAATCGCTGCTGGAAGCAGGGCAGTTCATTTCCATCATCGAAAAGCGGCAAGGTCTGAAGGTCGCCTGCCCGGAAGAAATCGCATTCCGTCGCGGCTATATCAATGCGGAACAGCTGGAGAAACTCGCAGCGCCATTGAAAAAAAATGCCTATGGCAAGTACCTTTTGCAACTCCTGAGCGACATGAGTTATTGAAGCGACGAACCACGGAATCCACACATGCAGACAAAGCCGATATCTCTACCCGAAATCGTCATCATCGAACCTCAGGTGTTCGGCGACGAACGCGGTTTCTTCTACGAAAGCTTCAATGCGAAGAAATTCGCCGAAGCGACCGGCGTGCACACGAATTTCGTTCAGGACAATCACTCGCGCTCCAGCAAGAATGTGCTGCGCGGCCTGCATTATCAGATTCAGCATCCGCAAGGCAAGCTGGTGCGCGTAACGTATGGCGAAGTACTGGATGTCACCGTGGATATCCGTCGCAGCTCACCAAATTTCGGTCGCTGGAGCAGCGTACGCTTGTCGGGTGAGAACAAGCGTCAGCTATGGATACCGGCTGGCTTCGCACATGGCTTTGTGGTTTTGAGTGAGCATGCTGAGTTTCTCTATAAAACTACCGACTACTGGATGCCTGAACACGAACGCTGCATTCTCTGGAACGATCCCGCTTTGGGCATCAACTGGGAGTCGGATGGCGAAGTGACCGTTTCCGCCAAAGATCGCCTGGGTCGTTCGCTCGCTGATGCAGAGGTTTTCGCGTGAAAATCTTGCTGACGGAGAAAGTGGCAAGCCGGGCCGATGGCATCCCGGCATAAGCAATTCCACCCCGTCTCCATTAGCGCATCTCCGAAAAAGAACGCCTGGACAAAAAAGTTGCCTGAATGGCAATTCGCAAAAGTGGCAATGGCGGACTTTCACGGACCTTCACGGACTTCATGGCTCCGTAGTGCAGTCGCACCCCACCCCACGTTTTCGGAAGATAGGCCCGAAATCCCCCGGTAATCAAGCCATTTAATTTCTACAATCCTCGTAGACTCCTCAGCATTGCAGGCAGTGCGGCGACCATCCGCTCAGCCATATAACAAGCGCTTCGCCCACAGCGGCTGGTGACTGTTCTTTCGTCTGAAACGAAGAGACTGATCGCAGTGAAGTGGGCTATTGAGGAGTTACCCAGCGTGTCAGAACCAAAAAACGTCGATGTAGTGCTAGTCAATCCTGGCAGCCGGCAGGCTGTGTATCAGGAGTTGGGCAATGAGTTTTCCGCGATCGAACCGCCGTCACTGGCGGGACTGATCGCGACCTATCTGCAGCGCAAGGGGCTATCGGTCGCCATCGTCGATGCTCCCGCCAACAATCTCAGTCCGCGTGGCGCTGCCGAGCTCATCAATGCGCAATACATCAGCAAATTGATTGTCATGGTCGTGTATGGCTTTCAACCATCGGCGTCCACCCAGAACATGCCCGCCGCCGGGGAGACCTGCACGGCGCTCAAAGAACTCATCCCCGGCTGCAAGATCATGATGACCGGCACGCATCCGGCCGCACTGCCGGAACGCACTTTGCGTGAAGAGAGTATCGATTTCGTCTGCGATCGAGAGGGGCCGGAGACCATTCTCGGCGTCACTCAGGCGCTCAAGGCCGGCACCACCTCATTCACAGGCATCCCCAGTCTTTGGTACAAAGTGGGCGGCGTGATCATGTCCAATCCGTCCGGAGAGCTGATGGACAATCTGGACGAAGAAATGCCAAGCGTGGCCTGGGACTTGCTGCCCATGGACAAATATCGTGCGCACAACTGGCATTGCTTCGATCACATCTTCGACCGTCAGCCGTATGTATCGATGCATACCAGCCTGGGCTGCCCCTACAAATGCTCGTTCTGCTGCATCAACGCGCCGTTCGGCAAACCTTCGTACAGAATGTGGTCGCCGGATACCGTGATCAAGGAAATCGACATTCTGGTGACCAAGTACGGCGTCAAAAATATCAAATTCGTCGATGAAATGTTCGTGCTCAACCCTAGCCACGTGCTGGGCATCTGCGACCATATCATCGAGCGCGGCTATGACCTGAACATCTGGGCCTACGCGCGGGTTGATACCGTCAAGGACAGCTTTCTGGAAAAACTGCATAAAGCCGGTTTCCGCTGGCTTGCGCTGGGTATTGAGTCAGGCAGCAAAATGGTGCGCGACGGCGTCGAGAAAGGCCGTTTCGGCTCTATCGATATCATCAAGACCGTACGAAAAATTCAGGACGCCGGCATCAACGTGATCGGTAATTACATCTTCGGCTTGCCCGACGATACCCACGAATCCATGCAGGAAACGCTGGAACTGGCACTGGAAGCCAACTGCGAGTTCGCCAATTTCTATTGCGCAATGGCGTATCCCGGCTCCAAGCTCTACAACATGGCGCTGGAGAAGCAATGGCCGTTGCCGGAAACCTGGATCGGCTATTCCCAGCACAGCTATGAATGTCTGCCTCTCAGAACAGAAACATTGAGCGCTGCGGAAGTATTGAAATTCCGCGACGAAGCATTCAACCGTTACTTCTCGGATCCTGGCTATCTGAGCCTGGTGGAGAAAAAATTCGGCAAGGATGTGGTCAGCCATCTGCATGACATGACAAAAATAAAACTGAAACGAAAGATTCTCGGCGACTGAGCCATGTCCGCGGCTCACCACGAGCAATGGTGATTGCACAGCAGACGGTCGGTGACCTTGCTTCTAACTGATTACATATGATCATTACGCGTACTCCTTTCCGAATGTCCTTTTTCGGTGGCGGCACTGATTACCCGGCCTGGTATGCCGAGCATGGCGGCGCTGTGCTGGCGACCAGCATCAATAAGTATTGCTACATCACCTGCCGTTATCTGCCGCCGTTCTTCGAGCACAAGCATCGGATCGTCCATTCGCTGATCGAAAACGTGCAGCACATAGACGAAATCAAGCACCCGGCGGTACGCGCGATTCTGGGTTGGGCCGGCTGCGAGCGCGGCCTTGAAATTCACCACGACGGCGACCTGCCGGCACGCTCGGGACTTGGCTCAAGCTCGTCCTTCACGGTCGGTCTGGTGCATGCGCTGGCGACCATGGAAGGCCGCTATTCATCCAAGCGCGACCTGGCGGCCAATGCCATTCACATCGAACAGAATGTGATCGGCGAAAACGTCGGCTCACAAGATCAGGTCTCGGCCGCATACGGCGGTTTCAACCGCATCGACTTCCATCGCAACGGCAACTTCAATACGGCCCCGGTGGTACTTCGCCCGGAGCGACTGCAGGAATTCCAGAGCCACCTGATGCTGTGTTTCACCGGGTTTTCACGCATTGCCTCGGAAGTCGCAAAATCTCAGATCGAGAATTTGCGTCAGCGCGAAAGCCAGCTCAACCGCATGCGTGAGATGGTGGAAGAAGCCATCATCATTTTGCAAGACAGCCGGGCGCCGATTACCGAAATCGGCAAACTGCTGCACGAAAGCTGGCTGTGCAAGCGCAGCCTGTCCGACAAGGTTTCCACCAGCGAAATCGATTTCCTGTATCAGGAAGCGATTGACGCCGGCGCGATCGGCGGCAAGATCATGGGCGCAGGGGGTGGCGGCTTCCTGATGCTGTTTGTCAAACCTGAACTGCAAGATCAGGTACGCGAACGCCTCAAACACCTGATTCATGTTCCGTTCAAATTCGAAGACTCGGGTAGCCGGGTCGTGATGTATCAACCGAACGGACTTGAGTGATGAGCACATCAACGATGACGACTGCTCCCTCCGGCACACCGCCTCTGGACGCGAAAATTTTTGTTGCAGGCCATGCCGGGCTTATCGGTTCTGCGCTGATCCGCAAGCTGCAGGCTGCCGGTTATCGCAATCTGATCACGCGCACGCGCGCCGAACTGGAGTTGCGAGACAGCGCGCAAGTCATTCAGTTTTTCGAATCGGAAAAGCCGCAATATGTACTGCTGGCAGCAGGCCGCGTCGGCGGCATTCTTGAAAATCAGACGCTGCCGGCCGACTTCATCAATGAAAATCTGGCGATAGCGCTCAACGTGCTGAGCGCAGCCCGTCGGGCTGATGTGCGCCGACTGATCATGTTCGGCTCGTCCTGCATGTATCCCAGGGAAACCGCGCAGCCGATGCCGGAAGAGGCGCTGCTGTCGGGCCATCCTGAGCCGACCAGCCTTCCCTACGCGATCGCCAAACTGGCCGGGGTTCACCTCTGTCTGGCCTACAACCGCCAGTATGGTGAACAGCGCTTTATTCCCGTGATTCCCAACAGCGCCTATGGGCCGAATGACAATTTCGATCCTAAGTCGGGCCACGTCCTGTCGGCGCTGATGGCCCGTTTCCACCAGGCCAAGCTTGATGGCGCAGCTAATGTCACCCTGTGGGGCAGCGGCGCACCGCGCCGCGAATTTGTTCACGCCGACGATATCGCCGCGGCCTGCTTGCTTTTGCTGCGCGAAGATCTGCCTCAGCTATCGCTGCCGCTGAACATAGGTACCGGCAGCGACGTCTCGATACGCGAACTTGCACAAGCGATGGCAAAAGTGGTGGACTATCAGGGCGAACTGGTATGGGACGCATCCAAACCGGATGGCGCCATGCGCAAGCTGCTCGATAGCAGTCGTCTGCATCAGCTTGGCTGGCAAGCCGGCATCGACCTGGAATCAGGTCTGCGTAATACTTATGCGTGGTATCTGCAGCAAACATCCGCGGCCAATGTATGAACTTATCTTGCAACTGTCCGCTGGCAGGCATTTCAACTGACGCCCCCGTGGCGTCATTTCCGTTTGGTGAAATATGACTAAAGATGAACTGATCGCATTCGAAGATGAAATTGCGGCCACATTCAATGCAGGAAAAATCCGTGCTCCGGTCCACCTGTATTCGGGCAATGAAGAACAGATTATTTCTGTCTTCAAGAATGTGCGGCCCCAGGATTGGGTTTTCTGTTCGTGGCGCGCCCACTATCAATGCCTGCTGAAGGGCGTCCCGCCGGAACAGGTACGGGATGAAATTATGGCCGGCCGCTCCATCTCGCTGTGCTTCCCCGAGCAACGCATTTACTCTTCCGCCATCGTCGGCGGCGTGTTGCCGATCGCGGTCGGCGCTGCCATGGCGATCCAACGCAGCGGCGAAGATGCCAAGGTGTATTGCTTCATGGGCGAGATGACCTCCGAGACGGGCATCGCTCACGAGTCGATCAAGTACAGCCGCAACCACAAATTGCCGATTCATTTCATCGTTGAAGACAATGAAAAGTCGGTCTGCACGGACACCCGCGAAGCCTGGAACCAGCCGCATCTGAGCTATCAGGATGTTGCGGACGAATACATCACCTATTACCGTTATCAAACCAAGTATCCGCACGCCGGCGCCGGCATGCGCGTGCAGTTCTGAGGAACCGAGATGAAATACTTCGATGAACTGAAACGTTCGATGGACTTTCTGGCCGCAGATCCCCGCACCGTATTCATGGGGCAGGCGGTGGCGGTTCCCGGCACTGCGATGAGCAATACGCTCAAGGATGTACCACGCGAACGGCTGCTGGAATTGCCGGTGGCAGAAGAAATGCAGATGGGCATGACCACCGGCATGGCATTGGCCGGCGCAGTACCTGTCAGCATTTTCCCGCGCTGGAATTTTCTGTTGTGCGGCATGAGCCAGCTGATCAATCACCTCGACAAGATCGACGTGATGTCCACCGGCGGTTACAAGGCGAAGGCCATCGTGCGCACCGGGATCGGATCGCAACGGCCGCTGCATCCTCAGCACCAGCACATCGGTGATTACACGGAAGCCTTGCGCATGATGTGCAGCACCATAGAAATCATCCGCCTGGAAGAGCCGGAAGACGTCTTCCCGGCCTACGAGCGCGCATTGCTGCGCGATGATGGACGCAGTACCATCATCGTCGAATACGGTGACTACTACGGCGAAAAATAAGCATCGCTTATCGCACATGACGATGCAGGGAATGCCCTGCACGGCCCGGAAATAGCCGCACGCCATTGAACATTGAGAACCTACTGGATAGAAGCAAGATGAAATTTCCGTTGATGAGAAACAATATCCTGCGCGAAGACCTGGACGCAGTGATTGCCCATTTGCAGCAAGATGATCCGATTCTTACGCACGGCGCCAACGTACGCGCCTTTGAGCAGGAATGGTCGGCGTGGCTGGGCGTCAAATACAGCGTCTTCGTCAATGCGGGCGCATCCGCCAATATGCTGAGCATGGCGGTTCTTAAACTGCGCCATCCGGAAGGCGGTGAAGTGCTGGTGCCGCCGCTGGCCTGGGTGTCTGATGTTGCGACGGTCTTGCAAAACGGCTTCACTCCGGTGTTTGTCGATATCTGCCCGCAGACGCTGGCAATGGATCCGCAACAGATCATCAGCAAGTTGAATGACCGCACGCGCGCCGTGTTCCTGACCCACGTGCAAGGCTTCGACGGCTTGACCGATGAGCTGCTGGCTGAACTGGAGCGCCGCGGCATTCCCTTGATCGAAGACGTCTGCGAATCTCACGGCGCCACCCACAACGGCAAGCGTCTGGGCAGTTTTGGCTGGATGTCGAACTTCTCGTTTTACTATGCGCATCACATGAGCACCATCGAGGGTGGCATGGTCTGCACCAACGACCCCGAGGTCTATCAGCAAGTGCGGATGCTGCGCTCGCATGGCATGGTGCGTGAATCCACCGACGACCAGCTCAAACAGCACTATCGCGAATCCAATCCGGAACTGAATCCCGATTTCATTTTTGCCTATCCGGCCTATAACGTCCGTAATACCGAAATCGGCGGAATCATGGGACGCAGCCAACTGAAGCGACTGGACGCCAACGTTGAACGTCGCACCCAGAATCTGCTGCGCTTCCTGAACCGGATCGACAAGAACCGCTATCGCACTGACTTCAAGCTCGAAGGATCGAGCAACTACGCTTTCAATCTGATTCTGAAAGAAGCGGATGACGTCTTCGTTGAGCGACTGATGAAAGCCATGCGCGCAGCAGGTGTCGAATTCCGTCGCGGCAGCGCGGGCGGCGGCAATCAGGTGCGCCAGCCTTACCTGAAGGGCATTGTGCCGGCGGATCATTATTTACAGTTTCCTCAAACCGAGCACGTGCATTTCTACGGCTTCTATATCGGCAACTTCCCCGATCTTGCCGATGCCGAAATCGACGCGCTGTGCGACATTCTGAACGCCGTCTGAAATGAGCCTGCACTCCGCCGTCATTCTCGCAGGAGGACTCGGGACGCGCTTGCGCAGCGCCGTTCCCGATTTGCCCAAACCCATGGCGCCGATCGCGGGCCGTCCGTTTCTTGAATACCAGCTGGATTACTGGCTGGCGCAGGGGATAGATCATTTCATACTGTCGGTGGGTTACCGCCACGAAGTGATCATCGCGCATTTTGGCAATCGATATCGCGATGCCCGGCTCGACTACGTGATCGAGACCAGTCCGCTGGGCACCGGTGGCGGCGTACTGCTGGCGCTGGACCGGCTGGATGCGGATCAGCCCTTCCTGCTGTTGAACGGCGATACCTATTTTTCCGTCGATCTGGCGCAACTGGATCAATTCGCGCAAGCCAGCGACAGCGACTGGTGTTTTTCTTTGTTCCGTACCACGGAAACCAGCCGTTACCTGGGTATGGGAGTGACTCCCTCAGGCCGCATCAGCGAACTCAAATCCAGCCAGGACGGCGCGGAATGCCTGGCCAACGGCGGCGTCTATCGGGTCCGGCCACACGCCTTGCGCGGCTTGCTGTCGCAAGACAGAAAGTCCTTCGAACCCGGTATTGCCGCGTCGCTTGAAAACGATATTTTCCCGAGCGCTTTCGCTGCCGGGCAGCGCATGTTCGGCATGGAATTCAAGGGCAGCTTCATCGATATCGGCATCCCCGGCGACTACCACCGCGCGGCGACCATCCTTAACGTGTAAAAGACATCATGATGACGCCCATCGACCGGCTTAAACGCAATCTGGAGGCCTCCATCCAGGCCAAGCAGGCTCTCATGCAGAACAGCGCAACACTGGCCGTTTTTGCGGAAGCCGTCGACGCAACGGTGGCCTGCTATCAGCGCGGCCATCGCATCTACATCGCCGGCAACGGCGGCTCCGCTGCCGATGCTCAGCATCTGGCGGCGGAATTCGTCAGCAAGCTGGCACGCGACCGTGCGCCACTTGCAGCCGAAGCGCTCACGACAGACAGTTCGATTCTGACCGCGATTGGCAATGACTACGGCTTCGACCAGGTATTTGCCCGCCAGCTGGCAGGCAAAGCCGTGGCCGGCGACATGTTTCTCGGCATCAGCACTTCGGGACAATCGCCCAACATTCTGAAGGCGCTGGAGCGCTGCCGCGAGATGCGGGTGCCAAGCATCCTGTTTGCAGGACGCGACGGCGGCCCTGCAACGCAGCTGGCGGATTTCAGCATCGTCGTGCCGGGTCAGGCAACCAGCACCATCCAGGAATTGCATATCGTATTGGCCCATACACTCTGCGAATGTGTGGAAGTCGCCATCTTTGGCGAATAAGATTGATAAGACTGAATAAGACTACAGGCAAAGGATTCTCCAAAATGACTTACAACATCCTCGTCACCGGCGGCGCCGGCTATCTTGGCTCCACCATGGTTCCGGCCTTGCTGGAAGCCGGCCACAAGGTCACCGTGCTGGACAATCTGATGTACGGGCAGACCAGCCTGTCGCATGTCTGCTACCACGACAATTTCACGGTGGTGCGTGGCGATATCCGCCTGGAAAAAACCATGGTTCCGCTGCTGCAGAAAGCCGATGTGGTGATTCCTCTCGCGGCCTATGTCGGCGCCCCCTTGTGCAACAAGGATCCGGTCGGCGCCTCGTCGGTCAACCATGATGCGGTCATCATGATGCTCAAGCACCTGAGCAAGGAACAACTGGTGCTGATGCCTACCACCAACAGCGCCTACGGTACCGGCGACGAAAATAATTTCTGCACGGAAGAGTCGCCGCTGCGTCCGATTTCGCAATATGCGATCGAGAAGCTGGAGATCGAAAATGCCATCATGGAACATCCGAACGCCATCAGCTTCCGTCTGGCGACGGTGTTCGGCATGTCGCCGCGCATGCGTATCGATCTGCTGGTCAACGACTTCACCTATCGTGCGGTATATGACCGCTTCGTCGTGCTGTTCGAGCCTCACTTCAAGCGCAATTACGTGCACGTGCGCGACGTAACCCGTGCCTTCCTGCACGGCATCAATAATTTCGATCGCATGAAGGGCGAGATCTATAACGTCGGCCTGTCGGACGCCAATGTGTCCAAGATGGAGCTGTGCCAGGCCATCGCACGCCATGTGCCTGACTTCATTTTCCCGGAAGCGGAGATCGGCAAAGATCCGGATCAGCGCAATTACATCGTCTCCAATGCCAAGATCGAAGCCACCGGCTTCAGAACTGCACACTCGCTCGACATGGGTATTGCCGATCTGGTGAAGGGCTACACCATGATGAAGAACACCAAGTACGGCAACGTCTGACATGCTGCAGCAGGAGCTTTCAGCAGCGCGTGCCTGCGTCTTCATCGACCGCGATGGAACGCTGAATATCGAAAAGAAATATCTGCACAAATATGCAGATTGGGAATGGATTCCGGGCTCGGTGAAGATGTTGAAGACATTGCACGAAGCGGGCTTTCTCAACATCGTCATCACCAATCAGGCCGGCGTGGCACGTGGTTACTACGACACGGCCGCGATCAAGACGTTGCACGCGCAGGTGGATGAGGAACTGCTGGGCACCGGCGCCGTAATCGATGCCTATTATTTCTGCCCTCATCATCCTCAATACGGCGAGGAACGCAATTGCAGCTGCAGAAAACCTGCACCCGGCATGCTGCTGACCGCCAAAGAGCAATGGAATATATCCATGGCGCGCTCCTGGATGATAGGCGACAAGATCAGCGATATTGAGGCAGGCCTCGCTGCTGGCGTAAGGTGCATACTGGTCGCCACGGGTTATGGCGAAGAAGAACGCCAGGCCTGCCCGGCCGGCGTATGGCAGGCCGCAGATTTTGCGGCGGCGGGCGCACTGATTCTGCAAGACATGCAGCGCAACTGAACCAGGCGGCAGGCATCAGGCGAGACCTGAACGTGCCGAATTGAAAACCGAGGAAGAAGGACCAGATGTCAGATCGCTTGCCCAACGCCCTCCCCAGGATATTGTTTATATTCCTGGAATTTCCAAACTGGAAATTGGGGCGCAGCCTTGGATACCCGACCCAGATGGGTATTGAGCATGCTTTACGTCAATCGGGCGTGGAAGTATGCAGTATCGCGAGCATGTTCGGCCTGAGCAGCGACGCGCCCGGCAACTGGCTGTCGCGCATCAAGAGTCTGTATCAGGGGCGGCAGTTCGATCAGGTCTGGATTGAACTGGTACACACCAGCTACGACGACGGTTTTTTGTCCTGGATAGAAACGCTGGCGCCGGTGCGCCTGGGCTTTGTCATGGAGTCCTTGCAATACGAACCCCACGTCTACGAGATGTCGCCCCATCTGAAAACGCGCAAGGAGCAGGTAGTAAAGCGTCTGAAGCATATGACGCACGTGCTGCTGGCAGATGAACAGGATGCCACCGATCTGAATCTGCAAGGCGGCATCAACGCCATGTGGTGGCCGCAGACAGTCCCTGCTGCGAGTATCCAGGCACCGCCGCCGGTCGAAAACTCCTACGCCGTCTTTTACGGAGCGCTGTACGGCAACCGGCAAGGCTGGCTGACTCACCCGGCGCTGGCGGGTCTGCTGGTGCAACCCGGCCCCTCGCTTGAATATCAGACATCGTGTCCGGAGTTCTTCGACCGCCTGCAACAGATTGCGACGCTGGCGTTGAATGAGGGCTTGCAGGCCAGGCTTTATCATCTGAATCGCTATCTTTCCATCTTGAGAAGTGTGCGCGAGCAGATTTTTTCGCTGTGGCTGGGCAGCCTGCAACAAGGTTCTGCGGTGGTCAATCTGCCGTCGTTTTTCCAGGGTTTCCCTGGTCGCGTGTATGAAGGCATGGCCGCCGGTCGCCCGGTCATTTCGTGCACGGTGCCAGGCCGTCCGCGCACCAATGCCTTGTTCACGGATGGCGAAGACATACTGCTGTATGACCCGAATTCTCCGGAGCATCTGGCAGAGCAGATCCGGCGTGTGCAAACCGATGCGGCATTGGTGCAGCGCCTGACCAGCAATGCCACGCGCAAGATGCAGCGCTCGCATACTGCAGAAATCCGCGTGAGCCAGATTCTGCGCTGGCTGGACGATGGAGTAGAGACTGATTTCACTGCTGTTTAAGTTCGTCGAACTGCTACAATAATTTCGACGGGCACAAAAACTGCGGGCTTGAGACTGATTAAAAACAATCTTGCCTGCGCCGGGTATCCGCTACCCTCTTTCGAAGCCTTTTCGTATAGGAAATATCGTGACTGCAGGAAGCTTTTTCATCAAACCCGGCTACCGGGCTCGCACCAAGCCGGAATACTATGCCGACGTCAGCGATGACGGCGCAGTGTGGCAACCCGATGTCTATCCACTGGCCGCAACGCTGGCGCGCCAGTACGAATGCAAATACATCATCGACATCGGTTGTGGCCGCGCGCGCAAACTTGCCCCGCTCTATCCTGAATTTCAGATTATCGGTCTGGATTTCGGCAGCAATCTCTTGCATTGCCGCCAGGAATATCCATTCGGCAACTGGATCGAGGTTGATCTGGAGGCAGGCAGCAAGGTTGAGCTGCCGGTGGAAATTCTTCAGAGTGCAGTCATCATCAATTCCGATGTGATTGAGCATCTGGTCGATCCTACACGTCTGATGGATCTTATCCGCTCATTCCTGATTCACGCCAAAGTGGCGTTGCTGTCTACCCCCGAACGCGATCTGGAACGTGGCTTCAACGATTTAGGTCCTCCGGCCAATCCCAGCCATATGCGCGAATGGAACCTGTCTGAGCTGGAGACCTTGCTCACCAGCGCCGGCCTGCGCCCGGCATTCTGCGGCCTGACGATGAGCAACGATCGTGACCGCTTGCTGAAGACCTCGCTGGCAGTCATTCCCGGCATCCATCTGAATTCCGGTTCGGTGCGCGATCTCGCTTCGTTCTGCGAGCAATGGCTCAAAGCCACACCGGAACAACGCAGCGGCGCTCAGGATCCGTACATGAGTGACCTGGCTCAATTGGAGCGCGAAGTCAACATGATGAACCTCGCGGCCAAAAACAATGTGGTGGCGCCCCCACCACCGCCGCCGCCGACATTGCTTGAAATCGGCATTCAGCGAATCAATTCCGCCCAGTACGAAGGCGCATTTGAAGCACTCACTGAAGCGCTGGCCAAGGAACCTGAAAACGCCGCGATCGTTTTCCAGATGGGACGTCTGGCGGCAATCTGCAACATGAATGAAGATGCCCGCGAGCTGTTTTATCAGGCATCGCTGCGCGATGCGGAACTGACGAAATCGATCGTTGATTTCTATATCGAACAGCTGGCCAAGGCACGTGCCGGCATCGACTGACATCAAACGCCAAGCTCGTGCGAGCCTGATTGAAACTAAGGCCGCTCAGATGAACACCATCTGAGCGGCCTTAGTCATATGAAAGTTGAAAAACCTTCACCGAAGTCTGATGCCATTCAGCCCGGATTAAAGCGATGCTGCTCGGTCAGACTGAGGCCAAAGTCTTCATAACCGCTCAGGTTCTGCAGCTCCACCTGCTCCAGCACCATCATGTCCCCTACCAGCTTGTCCTCGTAGTATTCGCCGTCGTACAGACCGGGAAACCGCGTCATGGCGACCACCAGTTTCCCTAACGGCCCCGGCCCCAAATAGTAAGCACCACCCATGGCCCAAGGGCGGTGGAACGGCTTACCGTAAGAACGGGAATTCAGCGCCGGATCCTGACACTTGTTCCAATGCCAGTTGCGATCATGCGTCGTACCCGATACCGGCACCCCTGCATACACATCCATTTGACGCAATTGCTCAAGGACCAGCCTCGCGCGCGCCGGATCGAACAGCGTCTGGTCGTCATCGACCTTGAGTACGCCGACGTTATCGCCCAGATTCTCAAATACCCAGGTGCAGGCGGCGACGGTCTTGCGCGGCAAGCTTTCGTAGTTGTCGGGGGCCTCTACCTGGATCGCACGCGGGTGGTGAATGGGCAAAGTGTCCTGCCCGCTGATGATCAGATAGTCGATGTTGGCATCATCATATTGCTGCGCAAGCTGCAGAGCTTTTGCTTCATATTTTTTGCAACTGATGATCAATGCAATATTGCGGATAGCAGCTGATTTACGCACCAGGCTCTGATATTCAGCCAGTACATCGTTGTTGTAGGGCACCAGTGCCACAGCCTTGCGAGCATGGCGAATGGCACCTGGCGTATCACCACGCACCTTGCATATCTGAGAGCGCTTGTATTCGATCGCCCATAGAAATCCCGAGGGAATATAGAGATTATCCAACTCAATCTGCGTGCACTCCTGCAACAGATGGTGAGCATTGATCAAGGTGGTGGGGGTATGCAGCAAAGCGGTTACCCGCTGATTAAAATCCAGGCTCATATAAGTCTTTCAGGATTGGTGTACCGGGAGCGATTCAATATCCCATCTTGGTAATTTCCGCCTGAGTCTGCGCACGATAGATGATGCGTTCGAACTCTTCGGCCCAATCACTGGTCAGGTTATTCAACAGAAGCTTCTTGCCGCCCCTGGTTACGCTCTTGCGCAAGGCTTCGCTGGTCAGCAGCATGCGCAGATTGGTCGACAGCATTTCGATATTGCCGACCGGGTGCAGCATGGCATTGCGCGCGTGATGCAGCCCGACGTGACGATAGGTTTCCAGATCCGACAGGCAGACCGGCACTTCCAGCTCGAAGGCTTCCCAGATGGTCAGCGGCTGCGATTCGCTATAGCTGGCCAGCACGTAGGCGTCCGCGGAAGCCAGGTAGCAAAGGGTCTCTTCATTGGGCAGCTCCCCCAGAAAACGGTAGCGTTCGGGCGCCGCCTCGACCAGCTGTCTGGCGGCATCGCTTATCTGCAGAAACTTGCCGATGAACACGCACTCGACCTGCTCGCGCAGGCTTTCATCCATCGCTTCGACAGCCATGATGGTGTCCTCCATGCGCTTGCGCGGTTCGATGGTGCCGATGCAGACAATGCGTTTTTTTTCCTTGGGGACCGGCTGCAGATGTTCCTGCTTGTAGATAGCATCATTCCAGAACGGTAAGACATGCACCGTGGCAGGACTGTCAAACAGGAAACTGCCGTAGACAATCTTTTGGTATGTGGTCTGAAAAACGATGTGCGAGGCATGCTTGAAACCAGGCGCCAGTTGCGGAAAACGCAGGATCATGTCGCGCCCCACTTCGGCCTCGTGTATCCACCAGACCACCGGACATTTCGGCGCCGCTTCTGCCACGTGCGCGCCGGCCATCAAGGTATTGGCGACCAGCAAGTCGACTGATTGGATATTCTTGACGATAGGCACACCGAGCGCTTCAAATTTCTTTTTGATTTCGCCGTCGCCGTCGATACGCGACATTACGGTCACTTCATGATGCTGCACCAGGCGCTCGGCCAGGCGCAGCATGGCAATGCTGGCGCCGGTGGTATAAAACTCATCGTTCAACAAAAGAATCTTCATGCACTGCCTTAAATGGAGTCCGTCTGACACACGTAATTTTGACCGGCTGAGCTTTTGATCTTCACATTGCCTTCCCGGCATTCTTTTCGATCAGCCCGGCGCCACTGAATGTTCAATGCAGCGCTGCTGGAGCATAGCTGTACAGCCCGGCAACCAGCGAGTGGATGCAATATCAACCGGCTATCATCTTAATCAGCAGCCTCTGAGTCAAATTGCCGAGAACACGCCGAATTGACCCTCAACTTTGCCCATGCACAATCGGCCGGCCGCCTGATCACGGCGATATCTGCATGCTAAACTTCCCGCTCCGTTGTTTCACCCCATTTTTGAGCCCATTTCTTGCGCTCGTCTTTAGCGCACTCTTCCCCGCCATCCTCCTATGAACATCGTCATCCTCGCTGCCGGCATGGGCAAGCGCATGCAGTCTGCATTACCCAAGGTGCTGCACCCCCTGGCCGGCAAACCTTTGCTGGGCCATGTGATCGATACCGCGCGCGCCTTGTCGCCAGGGCGGCTGTGCGTGATTTACGGTCATGGCGGCGATGCGGTGCCGTCGGCCTTTCAGGCGGCGGATCTGAGTTTTGCCAAGCAGGAGCCGCAACTCGGCACCGGCCATGCGGTGATGCAGGCACTGCCCTTCATTGATGACGGCGCACCGACGCTGATCCTGTACGGCGACGTGCCCTTGACTACAGCGGCATCGCTCCAGCGCCTGCTGGAAGCGGCCGGCAGCGACAAGGTCGGCATTCTCACCATCACGCTGGACAACCCGACCGGCTACGGCCGCATCGTGCGCGAGAACGGCAAGATCGTGCGCATCGTCGAGCAAAAAGACGCCAGCGAGGCCGAACGCGCCATCGGTGAAATCAATACCGGCATCATCGTCGCGCCGACGGCTCAGCTGCGCCAGTGGCTGGCAACGCTGTCGAACAACAATGCGCAAGGCGAGTACTACCTGACCGACATCATCGGCCGCGCAGTGGCGGATGGCGTGGAAGTGGTGTCGGCGCAGCCGGACGACGTGGCCGAGACGCTGGGCGTCAACAGCAAGGTGCAACTGGCCGAGCTGGAGCGCGTGCATCAGCGCAACGTCGCCCATGCCTTGCTGGAACGCGGCGTAATGCTGTTCGACCCGGCGCGACTGGATGTGCGCGGCTCGCTGGAATGCGGACGCGATGTCAGCATCGACGTCAACTGCGTGTTCGAAGGCAAGGTTGAAATCGCCGACGGCGCCGTCATCGGCGCCAATTGCGTAATCAAGAACGCGCGCATCGGCGCCGGCGCCCACATCAAGGCCTTCACCCATATCGAAGACGCGGTGGTCGGACCCAATGCACAGATCGGCCCCTATGCCCGCCTGCGCCCCGGCACCGACCTGGCGGCCGACGTGCATATCGGCAACTTCGTGGAAGTCAAAAACAGCCAGATCGCCGCCGGCAGCAAGGCCAATCATCTGGCCTACGTGGGCGACGCCGACATAGGCAGCCGCGTCAACATCGGCGCCGGCGTGATCACCTGCAACTATGACGGCGCCAATAAATTCCGCACCATCATCGAAGACGACGTCTTCGTCGGCAGCGACACCCAGCTCATCGCGCCGGTGCGCGTCGGCAAAGGCGCCACCATCGGCGCCGGCACCACGCTGACCAAGGACGCCCCGGCCGATCAACTGACCCTGTCGCGCGCCAAGCAGCTTTCGCTGCCCGGCTGGCAGCGTCCGCTGAAGATCAAGAAATAGACTCCCGCCGATATCGGCCAGGCAATAAAAAGCCGGCTTGCCATCATGGCGGCCGGCTTTGTTTTCAAGCGATCCGTTCTTGCCCGCCTTACGGCCTCACACCGCAACGCGCGTCTCAAACTTGCTGCGATGGACCGAGAAATAGCTGCGCACATTGCGCACGTTCTTGTGCCCGGCAAACAGCCGATGCGCCAGCGCGTGATACGCCGGCATGTCAGCCACCTGCACCATCAGCACAAAATCCGGCCCCGGCGTGACCCGATAGCATTGCAGCACGCTGCTCTCCTGCGCCACCAAAGCCTCAAACTCAAGCTGATGCTCATCACCCTGGCGATCCAGCGTGATTTCCACAATCGCGGTCAGGCTGGGCCCCAGCTTCTCCGGCGCCAGCAAGGCTACCTGCCGCAATATCACGCCGCCCTCCACCATGCGCTTGACGCGCCGCAGACACGTCGGCGGTGAAGCATGCACGGCGGCCGCCAGTTGATGATTGGTCTGGCCGGCATCGGCTTGCAGGGCATTCAGGATGCGACGATCCAGTTCATCCAATTCAAAAATCTGGCTCATTTGAAATATTAGTTAAATTAAAATAATTAAATGAATTTAAAATTCATGATAAATATTATTAGAAATAATAATTCATTTTTAAGTCTAATTAGAAAGCTTATTTCAAACGGTGTGACCTAAGATGCTTTCACACTTTTCTTCTTCGGAGAACTTCCATGTGCGGTATCGTCGGCGCAGTCTCGCAACAAAACGTCACCCCGGTCTTGCTTGAAGGCCTGAAACGCCTCGAATACCGCGGCTACGATTCCTGCGGCATCGCGCTGCATATCGACGGCAAGCTGCAGCGCTCACGCAGCACCTCACGCGTGGCCGATCTGCAAACCCTGGTCGACGAAGCCAAACTGAGCGGCTTCACCGGCATCGCCCACACGCGCTGGGCTACCCACGGGGCGCCTGCCACGCACAACGCCCACCCGCATTTCTCGCGCGAGCGCATCGCGCTGGTCCACAACGGCATCATCGAAAACCACGACGAACTGCGCGCCGAGCTGCAAGCGCTGGGCTACACCTTTGAAAGCCAGACCGATACCGAAGTCATCGCCCACCTGGTCGACCACATGTACAGCGGCGATCTGTTCGAGACCGTGCAACTGGCCGTGCGCCGCCTGACCGGTGCTTATGCAATTGCCGTCTTCAGCGCCGACGAACCGCACCGCGTGGTCGCCGCGCGCCATGGCTCGCCGCTGATCGTCGGCGTCGGCAAAGGACAGAACTTCGTCGCCTCGGATGCGATGGCGCTGGCCGGCACCACCGACCAGATCATCTATCTGGAAGAAGGCGACGTGGTCGACCTGCAATTGCAACGCTGCTGGATCGTCGACATCGACGGCAAGCCGGTCGAACGCGAAGTCAAGACCGTGCACGCCTTCACCAGCGCGGTCGAACTCGGCCCTTATCAGCATTTCATGCAGAAAGAAATCTTCGAGCAGCCGCGCGCCATCGCCGACACGCTGGAAGGCATCGCCGGCATCATGCCCGAGCTGTTCGGCGATCAGGCCTACAAGGTATTCAAGGAGATTGATTCGGTATTGATCCTGGCCTGCGGCACCAGTTATTACTCCGGCCTGACTGCCAAGTACTGGATCGAAGCCATCGCCAGGATCCCGGTCAATGTCGAAATCGCCAGCGAATATCGCTATCGCGACAGTGTGCCGAATCCGAAATCGCTGGTCGTCACGATTTCACAAAGCGGCGAAACCGCAGACACGCTGGCGGCGCTCAAGCACGCCCGCAAACTCGGCATGGAAAACACGCTGACCATTTGCAATGTCGCCACCAGCGCCATGGTGCGCGAATGCAAACTGGCCTACATCACGCGCGCCGGCGTGGAAGTCGGCGTGGCCTCGACCAAGGCCTTCACCACGCAACTCGCCGCGCTGTTCCTGCTGACGCTGACGCTGGCGCAATCCAAGGGACTGCTGAGCGAACAGCAAGAAGCCGGTCACCTGAAAGCCATGCGCCATCTGCCGGTGGCACTGCAAAGCGTGCTGGCGCTGGAACCCAGCATCGCCGCGTGGGCCAATGCTTTCGCGCGCAAGGAAAACGCGCTCTTCCTCGGCCGCGGCCTGCACTATCCGATCGCTCTGGAAGGTGCGCTGAAGCTCAAGGAAATTACCTACATCCACGCTGAAGCCTACGCCGCCGGCGAACTCAAGCACGGCCCGCTGGCCCTGGTCACGGAAGAAATGCCGGTCGTCACCGTCGCGCCGAACGACGCCCTGATCGAAAAACTGAAATCGAACATGCAGGAAGTCCGCGCACGCGGCGGCGAACTCTACGTCTTCGCCGACGCCGATTCCAGCATCACCTCAGGCAATGGCGTCCACGTCATCCGCATGCCGGAACACTACGGTCTGCTGTCGCCCATCCTGCACGTGGTGCCTTTGCAATTGCTGGCGTATCACACGGCCTTAGCACGCGGAACGGATGTCGACAAGCCACGTAACCTTGCGAAATCCGTGACAGTTGAATGAGGAGCAAAATGCATGCAGGTCTTTGCGTGGAGTGACATTGAATAGGGATCGACTTCTGAAAATCTTGCGCGCGCAGAGGTACATCTTCGCTCTAGGATTCTGTCGCTTGCTGAACATTGACGACTTCGCGACCGGCCAGCCACATGGAAGTCTCTTCTGCGTTCAATGCCGGTGCAAATAAGTAACCCTGTGCAAGGGACGCCCCAAGATCCGACAAAAGCGCTCTTTGATTTTCTGTTTCAACACCTTCCACAACACAAACCAGGTTCATGTCCTTGCTTAATGCCAGCAAGGATTTGACTATCTTGTAGCTTGCCTGCTTGTCTTCTATGCCTGTAATGAAGCTTTTGTCGATTTTTATTTTTGTCAGCGGCAGTGCATGAAGTTGGCTCAGACTTGAATAGCCCGTTCCGAAGTCATCCAGCGTTACACCGCATCCCAACTGACGCAAGGATTCGATTGCGCATTTTGTTTTGCCCAGATCATAGAGTATTGCCGTTTCTGTTATTTCAAGATCGAGGCGATGCGGATCATAGCCGGAGTCATTGATGACTTTAACGATCTCGCCGAGTCCATGGGCGCTGTTTAAATCGTTCGCGGATAGATTGAAAGACAGGAGTATATCCACCGGCCAATGATCCGCTATCGCCAAAGCCTTTTTCATTAGCGTGACACTCAGCTGATTAATGATGCCCATTCGCTCTGCGGCAGGGATGAATTCCATTGGAGATACAGCGCCGACCAAAGGGCTAGTCCAACGTGCAAGCGCCTCAAATGCGACGGTTGTTCGCCCCTGGATATTTACGATCGGTTGAAAATAGACAGTTAATTCGGTGTCGAAATCTGCGAGCCGCAGCGCCTGATCGATGTTTGCCTTTTTGTGGATCTGCTTCTTATCCTCGTCCGAAAACAAAGTGACTGTGCCACGATGGCTGCGCTTTCCATGATAGAGGGCGTAGTCTGCATGTTCGTAAAGCGTGTGCGCATCCACCGCCATATCGGGAAAAGTGGCGACTCCCATAGAGGCAGCGACTTGAACTTTGATATTGAAGAGAGCGAACGGGCTGCGAAGGTGCTGACATATTTCGTCACCAGTGATTTGTAATTGCTGGTCATCCATATCACGGTCGAAAATCAATGCGAATTCATCTCCACCCAAACGGGCGAGATGAATATGCTCATCACATTTCTGCAGCAGTCTTCTCCCGACTTCGGTAAGCAACTCATCGCCGTAAGAATGACCATATAAATCATTTACCGCCTTGAAACCGTCAAGATCAATGATGGCTATCGAAAAGCGGGAGCCGCTCACCTGGGCTCGATCACATGTTGCGTCAAGCGATGCAAAGAATTTTCTTCGATTAGGAATTTGAGTCAATGAATCCAGGTTGGCCAGTTGCAGATTCTCGTTGCTGAGTTTGGCGGCCTTGAGCTGAGCGTCAATCAGCAGGGTGAAGTCCCGATAATGGCTTGTCACGATGACGAGCATTGCACCCGTGACCAGAGCCACATTCAACGCTGCAGCAATGAACGTGGGTAAATTTGAGGAAACAAAAAAGACAGTGAAAATTCCGTTGACGATGAGAGCGGCCGTCAACGCGGCAGAACGAAGGTACATCAGACAGAAGATGCAGCAGATGACTGTGATGCCCATGTAAAAAGCAACATGCGCCTGGGCATAAGCATCTCCGTACGGGAAAAGCAGCACCGCCCATACTGAAAAGCTGATTGCAATCGGGGGGACCAGCAGGTTAGTTCTTGATAGCACTCGCCACGCTTGTTCCGGGGTGGGATCAATGTTGCGGTTTCGCCGCCAGAAAAAGAAACGCACCACACAAAAAAAGGACAATGCCGCCGGGCAATAAATGATGAGCCAGGAAGGAGCAGAATCAAAGTGAGTAAAAGCCAGCGCCCAACTATTGATCACCAAGATGAGATACATCATCGGAATTTTTCCGGAGAACGCCTTGTATTGCGCCTTCAGTAATTCCGGCCTGTCTCGCTCGAGAGACCAGTAGCGACGAAGGGTGTTTATTAGTGTGGTCAACATCATCACGATTCGTCTCGCTCTTGGGTTATTTTGCGGGTTGTGTTTGAGTTTAGCTTCTCCGAGAGTATCTTGATAGAAGGTCCCTGCATGCAATAAGAAATAATTATTGCCTTTTCAGTTGGTTGCGTCGATTGAGAAGGCACATTCTGACGTCGCGAAAATTTGCATGGGAGCGACTCTCATCATTCACGATCGATTTGGGGAGCCCCGGGCTACATTTTCTTTCCGTCTTCCCTGTATTTGGAGAGGGCAGAAATAAGGAAGATCTTATATATCATTCCATGATGGAAAAATAGGGATATTCCTGAATACGGAAGTCCACAACAATTTTTTTTACGCCAGAATCCGTCCATTTTTATGACAGCCATTGCGGCGCAAACTCCATGCATGGTCTGAACCGGCAAAGCGCTTCCGTCAAGAGTTGAACCGTATTTCTATTTCCGGATTGCATCAGGTTCACTCTGAGCAGCGACAAAACGGCGTGTCGACCGGCACGCGAAAACGTGTCAATCACCTTGGCGGACAGGTTCGCTTGAGCGACTTTCTTTGCGTCTTACTGGTTTAAGATGCCAAGCCAAATTGATCAATTCTTCCCGAACCAGAATTTATGGCGCGCCGACCTAAAGTAGTGGAACTCCCTGCACTGGGAAGTCTTGACCGTTCTGCGGGCAATCTCGCACGGCAACTCACTGTGCTGCTGAGAGACGCGGTTCAACGAGGCGACCTCATACCGGGTGAGTTGCTGCCTTCATCACGCTTCCTCGCGCAAGCGCTGGAGGTGGCCCGAGGGACCGTAGTTGAAGCCTTTAGCCAGCTTCTGGCTGAGGGGGTGCTTGAAACAAAGCTGGGTGGCGGGACCAGCGTCGCCAGTTCCTTGCCGCCGACTCCGGCCAAGGGAAAACAAGCGAGGCCGAGAGCATTGGCCACCCCGCTCGCCTTGACCGGGCGCGCGACTCAGTTCGCCGAAGTCGCTGCTTTGATGCATCCGCTGCCGCATGTCCCGTTCGCGGTCTCTGTCCCGGTCGGCCTGGCCGCTCCGGATGACGTCTGGCGTAGGCTCGGCAACAAGATACGCGCACGCGGCCCCGGCGCTCCGGCAAGCTACGATGATCCTCAGGGCATTCGCGTGTTGAGGGAGGCCATTGCAGACTATGCAAGGCGCTCAAGGTCGGTGCATTGCACGGCCGAACAGGTGATCGTCACGTCCGGAACGCAACAGGGTCTGTATCTTTCCAGCCAGGTGCTCCTCGAGCCGGGCGATCTTGCGTGGGTGGAAGACCCCGGATATCGCGGGTTGAGCGCGATCCTGGAGAACACCATTGGCCACCGACAGATGGCTTGCATTCCGGTTGACGAAGAGGGCCTCGATGTCGCCGCCGGCATCCGTACAAATGGCGCTGCGCGGGTGGCGTTCGTTACGCCCTCTCATCAATATCCGCTGGGGATGCCGCTGAGCATGGCGCGACGCAGTGCACTTCTGTCCTGGGCGCAAAAGCACAAGGCATGGATTGTCGAGGATGACTACGACAGCGAGCTGCGCTACGCCGGCCATCCATTCCCGGCACTGCAAGGCATGGCGCCTGAGCGTGTGATCTACCTGGGGACATTCAGCAAAATATTGTTCCCATCGCTGCGCCTGGGCTATGCGATTGTTCCGCCCGGACTCGAGAAATCCTTCATCGGTGCGCGGATTTTGATGGACAGGCATCCGCCGACGGCTGACCAGCATGTCTTGGCGGCCTTCATGGAAGAGGGCCATCTGGACCGCCATATTCGACGTATCAGAAACGTCTATGCCGAACGCCGCGAACAGATTATCGGGCTGCTTCACAAGCACATTCGGCGGAGTTCAGCGTGGCTGCAGCCGAGCGACCAGGGCGCCCACCTCGTCCTCCTGCTGGCAGAACACATGAACGACCGGGACGTGGCGAGAGCGGCGCTTAAACGCGGGGTCTCGGTACGCGCTCTTTCCCCCATGTATTCTGCCGGCAAGGCTCGCCCGGGGCTGATACTCGGATTGGTCGACTTTCCCTATGAGCAGCTTGAGGCGGCGGTAGTAGCTTTGTCCAAAGCCATCAAGAGCTGCGCATAAGTTGAACATCCGTGAACATGAGCTGAGCATGAAAATGGCCCTCGCAAGGGCCATTTTCATGAGGCGCCGGCAACATCCATCTCAGGACTGCGATTTCTCCTTCTCGTCCGCAGCGCGCAGCGTTGCTGCCCCCAGAATGTCGGAGCCGCGCGCTGTCAGCACTTCGCCAACGTTGCGCACATCACGCACATCCTTGTTCTGACTGAGCTTGATCTTGCCGACCATACTGGTGATGTCAATCTCGATACCGACAATCGCCTTCAGCAGCCCGTCGATGAAATCGGCAGGTCCGTCCGACATTTTCCAAGGCTTTTGCATTGACGCTTCGTGGGTACGGGTCAAACGCGCCACCACGCCGCGCACATAGCGCTCGTCATCGTGGATGCTGATACGGCCGTGCACATGAGTGACCATGTAGTTCCACGTCGGAACCTGCTTGTGATGCTCTTGCTTGCTTGGATACCAGGTCGGGGAGATATATGAGTCTGCGGCCTTGAACACGACCAGCACCTCATCCCCGTTCTGCACATCCTGCCACACCGGATTGGCGCGAGCCACGTGCGCCGTCAGCTTGCCCAGCCCTTCCGCTTCGAGCACTTCGAATGGAATATGGTTGGCGTCCAGCCCGCTTTTGCCATTGGTCACCAGGAGACCGAAGGGATAGGTCTTGATGAATTCCTTCAATACTTCTGGATTGGACTCACTGAAATGCGCTGGAACATACATTTGGCTTACTCCTCAGCAAAAAGGGAAAACTACAATCGTTAAAGGGCATGTCAGCCCACAGCTCGGACATATCCACGTCTCCTAAGCACGATTGCTGCGTTAACGAAATCGACTTGCTTGTCGGATTGACTTAGCGCTTACTTTAGCCTGACAGTGGCCCATGGTACAGATCCAAATTCGAACATTTTTAATGAACCAGAATTGCAGACGGCTAAAAGCATCGTCCCTGAAATGCTGAAAGGCTGGTGCTGATGTCGCCGGCCCTGCCGGTACCGGATGAACCGGTTTCGGCGCCCATGTATCGGCCCAGGTGTAAATTCTCAAGCGTCCGCATCAGTTGAAGAAGGGACTGGAGCGTTCCTTTCCACTCATCTCACATAACGCACGGCCACTGCGCTGCATCACTGAAAGCAGCATTAGCATATACGCGCACTGCTCGCATTTTGTACGCGCTACAGCGGGCCCACTGAGCGCAAGACCGTATATGAATATTCGGAATCCTTCGTTCACGCAAGCAAGGATCGCATGCAAGCTTGCATGTCTTAAGTATGCAAGGAGCATTTGATGTCGCTGCCATCCGTGACCGGACTGGATCATTACATTATCCGTGTCAACGATCTGGAATCCGCAACCGAATTCTATAAAAAGCTGGGGTTCTCTCTCGCGCCTCAAGGCCGCCACCACACTGGTACCCGCAACCAGACGCTGATCCTCGATTCAAACTACCTCGAGCTGCTGTACTTCCCGCCTGAGCAAGTCGCCACCTCGCGCTTCAGGCACTTCCCCGATCACTATGAAGGCCCGGTCGCCGTGGCCTTGCAGACCACGGACAGCGCTGCAGTAAAGCGCGAGCTGGCAGCCGTCGGCATCGAAGCAGAAGCGCCGGTCAGCGGCGGGCGGCCGGTGCATCTTGCACAGGGATCGGAAGACGCTGCGTGGCTCAACCTGAATTTTCCGCAAGGCGTTTTCGGCGTGCCGGACTTCTTTACCTGTGGTCACCAGACGCGTCACCTCGTTTTTCGGCCTGAGTGGCAGGAGCACGCCAACACCGCACGTCGCATTCGTGCGCTGATCGCCGTGCACCCCGATCCGAACAGCCTGCAGGCGAAATACCTCCAGGCGTTCGGCGCCATCTCCATCGGCGCGGCCAGCGATGAAGGCTGGCTGCTGCGACGTGATTCGCTGCGCTTGCAATTCCTGACACCGGCCGCATTCGCCGCCCGCTATCCGGGCGTCAGGATTCCGGACGGCGTGGACAATGTATGGCTGGCCGGTTCCGTAATTGAAGTACGCGATCTGGAGACGACGCGCAAGCTGCTGAGCCGCAACGCAGTGCCCTTCCGCGATGGTCCGCATGGCGAGCTGCTGATCGATCCGGCTTACACCGCCGGCACCTTGCAAGCCTTTGTTCAGGAGCAGCAGTCATGAGCAACGCTCTGGAACACTGGCAGGCGTTTTCGCGCGACTACGCCGACGGCCGCGCGCGCTTTACCGCGCAGGCAAAAGCGGCCGGCGCGCTGCTGCAGCGCTATACCCATCCCGACAAGCAAACGCCGGACGGTCTGCCCTTGAGCATCGACGTCGCACGCCTCGGCCCGGCCGATGCCACGCGCACGCTGCTGTTGATCAGCGGCACGCATGGACTGGAAGGTGCCGCCGGGTCGGCCGCACAGATCGGCTGGCTGGCGACGCAAAGTGCAGCCTCACTGCCGGCCGACACCAACGTGGTGCTGATCCATGCGATCAACCCTTATGGCTGGTCGCATGAGACGCGCACCACGGAAAACAATGTCGATCTGAATCGCAACTTCATCGATCACAGCAAGCCTTATCCGCCCAACGATGCCTACGACATCTTGCACCCGCATCTGCTTCCGGCCCAATGGAGCGAGGCCGGGCTGGCCGGCGTCAAGCAAGCGGTCGATGCCTTTCGCGACGAGCACGGCGCCGACGCCACCTTCAATGCCACCGCCAGCGGCCAGTATCGTCACCCCCAAGGCCTGGTGTTTGGCGGCGCGCAACGCGAATGGTCCAACCTGACGCTGGAAATCATCCTGCGCGAGCATCTGCCGCATGCAGAAAAAGTCGCGCTGATCGACTGGCACACCGGCATCGGTGAATACGGCGAGCCTTTCTTCCTGTGCTTCAACGCCGAGGGCAGCGAAGAACAGCAACAGGCCGCCGGCTGGTGGGGCCGCGAACGCGTGCTCGACCAGCGTCCGCATGGCCTGGCACGCCCCGACTATCAAGGTTTGGTGTTTCGCGGCGTCGAGCATTTCCTGCCGGGCCGCAAGATCGCCGGCGCGGTGGTCGAATTCGGCACACGCGGCCGTCACGTCGGGGAAGCGCTGCGCCTGGACCAATGGCTGCGCTTCAAAGCTGCAGATCAGGCCGACGCCACCCGCGACTACATTCTGCGGCACGACCTGATCGATGCCTTCGTGCCTTACGCCAGCGTCTGGCGCCAGTCCGTGCTGCGTCACGGCATCCACATTACTGACCAGGCCCTGCAAGGCCTGGCCGCCTGGTAACCCTCATTAGAAATTCCCCATGAAAGCCATCGTCCTGCATGAACACGGCGACAACGACAAGTTGACGCTGGATCACCATTTCCCCGATCCGACACCTGGCCCGGATGACGTTGTCGTCCGCGTCAAGGCCTCGTCGCTGAATTACCACGACGTCTTCACGCGGCGCGGCATGCCCGGCATCCGCCTGAATTTCCCCATCGTCATCGGCCTGGATGTCGCCGGTGAAATTGCCGAGGTCGGCGCCGACGTCAAGGACTGGAAAGCCGGCGACCGCGTGCTGGTCGATCCTATCGACCGCGTCAATGGCGGTCTGGTGGGCGAGACCATCCATGGCGGACTGGCAGAGCTATGCCGCGTCGGCGCACATCAGTTGATCAGGCTGCCGGACGAAGTCAGCTTCAGCGAAGCAGCGGCATTGCCGGTCGCCTACGGCACAGCGCTGCGCATGATGGAAACCATAGGCCGCATCAAGGCCGGCGAGAAGGTGCTGATCCTCGGCGCCAGCGGCGGCGTCGGCGTCTGTGCCGTACAACTGGCCAAGCTGGCCGGAGCTACCGTGATTGCGGCGGCCGGCTCGCAAGAGAAAGCCGACCGCCTGCGCGAACTGGGCGCCGACGACGTCATCCTGTATACCGAAGAAGATTTCGTCAAAGCGATCTACACGCGTTACGGCAAACCGGGACGCCGCCGCAGCGGCCCGCAGGCCGGTGTCGATGTGGTGGTGAACTTCACCGGCGGCGATACCTGGACCAAATCGCTGCGCTGTCTGCGCGTCGGCGGCCGGGTGCTGACCTGTGGCGCCACCGCGGGTTACGACCCGAAGGAAGACCTGCGCTTCATCTGGACCTTCGAACTGCAGATCCTGGGTTCGAACGGCTGGGAGCGCGAGGACCTGCATCGACTGCTGGAGCTGGTGCAGGCCAGGAAACTCAAGGTGCTGATCAACAAGCAATGGCCGCTGGAACAAGGCGCACAAGCCCTGGCAAGCCTGGAAGACCGCAATGTCTTCGGCAAGGTATTGGTGGGCGGATGAGCACATCGACACCTGCTCTCAAACTCGACGCCGCCGCCATTCAGGGCTACTTCGACCGCTCGCCCTTCATTGCCTCGCTGCAGCTGGAGGTAAAGGAAGCCGATCATGAAAAAGGGCTGCTGACAGTCTTCGCCCCCTTCTTGCCGGCGTTCGAGCGCGGCGCTCAGAGCGGCCAATGGCATGGAGGCCCGCTGGCGGCGATCATCGATACCGTCGGCGATTTCGCGGTCGGCATGCAGCTCGGCCGCGGCCTGCCCACCATCAACTTTCGCGTCGATTATCTGCGCCCGGCGATCAACACCAGTCTGCTGGCCGTGGCGCAGGTGCGCCGCGCCGGCAAATCGGTCGGCGTGGCCGATGTCGACCTGTTCAACGATCAAGGCGTGCTGGTGGCCATCGGCCGCGCCAGCTATTCCACGCTCTCTGCATAAAAGGAACAACATCATGAGCAGCACCTCCGGCCTGTCGCGCCGTCAATTCATTTTCCGCAGCGTCTCGGGCGCGGCACTGGCCGCCACTTCCAGCTGGACACTGCCGGCCATTGCACAAAACACGGCGCCCAAACGCGGCGGTACGCTGGTCGCCACCTGGGGCGGGCTCGAACCGCAGGCGCTGTTCGTTCCCGGCGGCGGCGGCTCCAGCCCGTTTCAGACTTCCACCAAGATCCTGGAACGCCTGCTGAAGCTCGATGAGAAACTGGAATTCCAGCCCGTGCTGGCCGAAACCATCACGCCCTCGGCCGACTTCAAGCAATACACGATCGTCCTGCGCAAGGGTGTGAAATGGCATGACGGCGCCGATTTCGATGCCAAGGACGTGGCCTACAATTTCCTGCAGCACTGGAAGCCGATCTCCGCCGGCATCGCGCTCAAGGCCCTGAGCAAGGTCAGTGCGCCGGACAGCCATACCGTGGTGCTGAATTTCGACCAGCCGACGCCCGAGTTCTTCCTGAAATCCATCCTCGCCGGCCAGTACCAGCTGGTGGTGCCGCGCCATCTGTATGAAGGCAAGGATCTGCTGACCAATCCGCTGAACAACACGCCGGTGGGCACCGGCCCCTGGAAGTACGGCCAATGGGTGCGCGGCAGTCATGTGCTGTACGCGCGCAACACCGGTTACTGGAGCGCCAACCGCCCCTATCTCGACAAGCTGATCATCCGCTGGTGGGGCGACCCGGCCTCGCGCAGCGCGGCGCTGGAAACCGGCGAGTTGTCGGTGGCCTATTCCAACCCGGTGCCGGCGCGCGACATCGACCGTCTGGTCAAGACCGGCAAGGTGGTGGTCGACACGCGCGGCTACGAAAACTCGGCCTGGACCGTCACGGCGGAATTCAACCAGCGCCGCGAACACGTCAAGCGCAAGGAAGTGCGCCAGGCGCTGCTGCATGCGATCAACCGCCAGTTCATCGTCGACACCATCTATTACGGTCGCGGCAAACCCGCCGTTTCGCCCATCTTCAGCAGTAACGCACAGTTCTACACCAGCGACGTGCCGCGCTATCCCTTCGATCCGAAGAAGGCCGCCGCATTGCTCGACGCCGCCGGCCTGCCGCTGAAGGATGGCAAGCGCTTCACGGTGAACGTAGTGGCTGCGGCATGGTTTGAAGAGAATGCCAAACTGGGTCAATACATCAAGCAAGCGCTGGAAGATGTGGGCGTGGCGGTCAAGCTGGACTCGGTCGACCGCGCCACCGCGCTCAAGCGTATCTACGGCGACTACGACTACGACATCGCGCTCTCCAACTTCACCGCGCCGCTGGAGCCGGTGCCGATCGTGACGCAATTCTTTACCACCGACGGCATCGTCAAGGGCGCCGCCTTCCGCAACGCAACGGGATACTCCAGCAAGGAAATGGATGCGCTGGTCGCGCGCCTCATGACGGAGACCAACCCCAAGGCGCGTCAGAAACTGGCGTGGGAGTTTGCCCGACTGGCGTCGACCGACGTGCCTATCGTTCCGCTGGTGGAGATGGAGTCGTTCACGCTGGCCGGCAAAAAGGTCCGCAATTTCACCCGAGGTGCAAACGTCCAGGGCGAGTCGCTGGACGACGCCTGGATCGACAGCTAGAGGTTGATGCCATGCTTGCCCTGATCTTGCGCCGTCTGCTCCAGGCTGTTCCGCTGTTGCTGGGCGTGGTGGTGCTTAACTTCACTTTGATCCAGATGGTGCCCGGCACCTTTCTCGACGTGATGACGGCCGAACAACAAGTGACCGATCAGGCCATGATCGAGCGCCTGCGCGTGACCTACGGCATGGACCAGCCGCCCGCCGTCCAGCTGCTCAAATACATAGGCTCGGTGGCGCGGCTGGATCTGGGCTACTCGTATCGCCACAACCTGCCGGTGATCGATGTCCTGTGGGCGCACCTGCCCGCCACCTTGCTGCTGATGCTGGCGGCCTTGCTGATCGCGGTGCTGGTGGGCTCGACCGCCGGCATCGTCTCGGCGCTGAAGGTCAACACCTGGTGGGACACCGCCGTCTCGGTGTTTGCCGTGCTGTGCTTTGCGGCGCCGAGCTTCTGGCTCGGCATCATGCTGATCATTCTCTTTTGCGTGAAGCTGGGCTGGTTCCCGGTCGGCGGCATGCTCACCATCGGCCTCGACGACGGCTTCTGGACGCAGGCGCTGGACATCCTGCATCACCTGTTCCTGCCGGCCTTGACGCTGGGGCTGTTCTACAGTGCCAACTACGCGCGCGTGATGCGCGCCTCGATGCTGGAAGTCAGCCGCATGGATCACGTGCGCACTGCTTACGCCAAAGGCCTGAAGCACAGCACCGTGGTGCTGCGGCACATGGCCCGCAATGCCATGCTGCCGGTGGTCACCTTGTTCGGCCTGCAGCTGGGCGCGGTGCTGGGCGGCAGTATTGTGGTGGAAGCGGTGTTCAGCTGGCCGGGCATCGGCGGCGTGCTGTTCGACAGCGTGATGAGCCGCAACTACCCGGTGGTGCTGGGCATTCTGGTACTGAGTTCGGCCGTGGTGATCCTGTCCAATATCCTGATCGACCTGCTCTACGTCCGGCTCGATCCCCGCATCAAGGGACACTGACATGACTAGCTCTTCCATCCTGCGCTCGGCGCCGCTTGCACCGGCCAGACGCACCGAGCATTTCCTCGCACGCTTCGCGCGTCATCGCGGCGCGCTGATCGGCGCCCTGCTGCTGGGCGTCGTGGTGTTACTGGCGCTCACCGCCGGCCTGCTGTATCCCGGCAATCCCTTGCGCATTGTGGCCGCGCCCGAGATCTGGCCGTTCGAGAACTGGGCCTTTCCGCTCGGCACCGATGCCATGGGCCGCGACATCACGGCGATGATCGTGCATGGCGCGCGCGCGACACTGCTGATCGGCCTGGTGGCGGCGGCGGCGGCCACGGCCATCGGCGTGACTGTCGGCGCCTTATCGGCCTGGTGCGGCGGCTGGGTGGAAGAAATCCTGATGCGCCTGACCGAGCTGTTCCAGATCATTCCGAATGTGGTCTTTGTCCTGACCGTGGTCTCGATACTGGGCCCGCATATCGGCAACATCACGCTGGCGGTCGGCCTGGTCTCCTGGCCGCCCATCGCTCGTCTGACGCGCGCGGAATTCCTGTCGCTCAAGGAGCGCGAATTCGTGCAGGCCTGCCGTGCGGTGGCCTTGAATCCCTGGCGCATCATGTTCCGCGAAATCCTGCCCAATGCACTGCCGCCGGTCATCGTCATGGCTTCGCTGGTGGTCGCGGGGGCCATCCTTTATGAATCGGTCGTCTCCTTCCTCGGCCTGGGCGACCCCAACATTGCCAGCTGGGGCCGCATGGTCGGCGAGGGACGCACGCTGATCCGATCCTCGTGGTATCTGAGCGCAGTGCCCGGCGTCGCGATCATGCTGGTCGTGCTGGCGCTCAATCTGGTCGGCGACGGCCTGAACGATGCCCTGAATCCCAAACTGCGCAAGCGATAAACGCTGGCGCGGCATTTTTAGCTAAACATCATGACTGACTTTCGTTACAACCTGGGCGATCTGAACGATCCCGCCCTGTCGCTGGAAACCCCGGCCATCGTCGATCTGCTGGACTTCGACCGGCCTCGCCATTACAGCCATGCGCAGATCCGCTCCCTGGCCGGCGGCGTCGCGCGCTGGCTGCAGGAGCAAGGCCTGCCGCGCGGCGCGCGCATCGCGATCGCCTCACTCAACCGGGCTGAATTCCTGATCACCTATTTCGGCATCATGCGCGCCGGCTATGTCGCGGTGCCGGTCAACATCAAACAAGCCGGCGACACCATCGCCTATGTGCTGAAAGATGCGCAGATCGTGCTGGCCTTCACCGATGGCGCCCGCCGCGAATTTTTCTCAGCGCAGGTCCCCGTGATCGACTTCGACGACGCCGGCCCGGAGGGTTTCGCCGCCAGGATTGCGCCCGCCGGCTTCGACAGCATCCGCCCTGCCGCAGACCAGGAGGCGCAGATGCTCTACACCTCCGGCTCCACCGGCAAACCCAAAGGCGTGCCGCTGACGCATGCCGGGCAGTTATGGGCCTTGCAGGTCAGCACGCCGCCGGCCCCCGAGCCGCAGCGTTTGTTGCTGGCGCAGCCGCTGTTCCACATGAACGGTTTGTTCATGGCCAAGCGCGCCTTCGCGCTGCATTCGCAACTGGTGATCCTGCCCGGCTTCGACGTCGACCATTATCTTGAAGCGCTGGAGCGCTACCGCATCAATGTGTTGACGGCGGTGCCGACCATGTTCGCCCGCCTCATCAAAGATCCGCTGCGTCTGCAAGGCCGCGATTTCTCCGCGCTCAAACGGGTAGCGCTGGCCTCGGCGCCGATGACGCTGGACCTGCTGCAACGCCTGCAAGCCGCATTTCCGACCACCCAGTTCGCCCACGGCTATGGCACGACCGAGGCCGGCCCCTCGGTGTTCGGCCCGCATCCCGAGGGCATTCCGGCGCCCGGCCTGGCGGTCGGCCACCCCATCAATGTGGATCACGTGCGCCTGGCCGATGGCCCCGACGAGAATGAAGGCGTGCTGCTGATGCGCAACCCGGCGGTGCTGAAGGGCTACCACAATCTGCCGGAGAAAAGCGCGCAGGTGCTCAAGGATGGCTGGTACTACAGCGGCGACGTGATGCGCCGTGACGCACAAGGCTTCTACTACTTCATCGGCCGCGCCGACGACATGTTTGTCTGCTCGGGCGAAAACATCTATCCGGTCGAAGTGGAAAAGCTGCTTGAACGCCACCCCGACGTCACCCACGTGAGCGTGGTGCCGTTGCCGGACGAGGAGCGAGCCCATGTGCCGGTGGCCTTTGTGGTGCGGCGCCCGGGCAGCACACTGGACGCCGACGCGCTCAAACGCTTTGCGCTGGAGCATGGCCCGGCGTATCAGCATCCGCGCCGTGTCCGCTTCCTGGCGGAACTGCCCTGGGCCGGCACCAACAAGGTAGACCGCCACGTGCTGATCCAGCTGGCGCGCGAACTCGAAGCCACGCAAAACTGGCAGACAACTGACGATGAGGTGAACGCATGAGCCGTTTTGATCTGACCGGAAAGATCGCACTGGTGACCGGCGCCAGCCGCGGCATCGGCCGCGCGATTGCAGTCGCGCTCGCCGAGCAAGGCGCGCGCCTCATCGTGCATTACAACCAGGCTGCCGACGCGGCGGAGACCCTGGCCGCCACCATCCGCCAGCACGGCGGACAGGCCTGGACGGTGGCGGCCGATTTGTCTGCCGCCGACGGCGCCAGGGCGCTGGCCTGCGCGACCAAAGCGGTGATCAAGGAAGCCGGTGCCGACGGACTCGATATTCTGGTCAACAATGCCGGCGTCGGTCTGCGCGCACGCATTGCGGACGTGCGTGAAGAAGACTTCGATCGCGTGCTGCAGGTGAACCTGAAGACCCCTTTCTTCCTGATCCAGCAGCTGCTGCCGAGCTTGCGCGATGGCGGCCGCATCATCAACGTCTCGTCCATGGGCACGCGTGCGGCCTACCCGGAGATGAGCGTCTACGCGCCGGCCAAGGCCGGCCTCGAGGCGCTGAGCTTATTGCTGGCGGCAGAGCTCGGGCCACGCAACATCACGGTCAATGCCGTGCTGCCCGGCGCCACTGCCACCGATCTCAATACGCGCGCCCGTGATCCCGAAATCGCCAGGGTGATCGCGCAGACCATCGCCCTGGGCCGTGTCGGCCAGCCTGACGATATCGCCGGCATCGTCGCCTTTCTGGCGAGCGACGCCGGCCGCTGGGTGACCGGGCAGAACATCGATGCCACCGGCGGCCAGCGCCTCTGAACCGCCTTCACCAGGACGCCCATGACTGCCCTGCTTTCCATCCAGAACCTCAGCATTGCACTGCCGCCCGGCGGTGATCGTCCGCATGCACTGGCCGCTATCAACCTTGACGTGCATCCGGGCGAAGTGCTCTGCGTGGTGGGCGAAAGCGGGTCCGGCAAGTCGCTGACTGCAGCCGCCGTGCTCGGCCTGCTGCCGGAAGGCGTGGCGATCAGCGCCGGGCGCATCGCCTGGAACGGCGAAGATCTGCGCACCGCCAGCTCCGAGCGCCTGCGCCGTTTGCGCGGCCGGGAAGTCGGCATGATCTTTCAGGAGCCGATGACCGCCCTGAATCCGCTGTACACCATCGGCGACCAGATCGGCGAATTGTTCCGCGCGCACACTCGCCTCAAGCGCAAGGAAATCGAAACGCGCACGATTGCGCTGCTGGAGTCGGTGCATATTCCCGATCCCGGCAAGGCCGCTCATGCCTACCCGCATGAACTTTCCGGCGGCCAGCGGCAGCGCGCCATGATCGCCATGGCGCTGGCGCTGGAACCGAAACTATTGATTGCCGATGAGCCGACCACCGCGCTGGACGTGACCACGCAGGCGCAGATCCTGCAGCTGATCAAGGAACTGCAGCAGCGCAAAGGCACGGCGGTTCTGTTCATCACCCACGATTTCGGTGTGGTCGCCGACATCGCCGACCGCGTTGCCGTGATGCAGAAAGGCCGTCTGGTCGAGAGCGGCCCGGCCGGGGCGGTGCTGAACCATCCGCAAGATCCTTACACCCGCGCCTTGATTGCCGCGGTTCCGCCCTTGCAAGCTGCGCTGCGCGCACGCACCGAAGAACGTCCTACTGCGCTGAGCCTGAGCGGCCTCTCCAAGACCTACGGCAAGCCAAGCTGGCTCAAGCGCGATGCGCGCGTCACCCATGCCGTCAACAATGTGTCGCTCAGTCTGGCCGCCGGCAGCACGCTGGGCATCGTCGGCGAAAGCGGTTCCGGCAAATCGACCCTGGCCCGCAACGTGCTCGGCCTGCTGGTGCCCGAGGCCGGCGAGATGAGGATTTTCGGCGAGCCGGTCGACCTTGGCAGTGCTGCCGGGCGACGCCATCACGCCGCGCAGGTACAGATGGTGTTCCAGGATCCGTATGCCTCGCTCAATCCGCGTCGCCGGGTCGGCGACATCGTCACCCAAGGCCCCATCGCCCACGGCAAAACACATACTGCGGCGTGGAAGCACGCGCGTGAACTGTTCGATCTGGTCGGGCTGAGACAGGACGCTCTGGAACGCTATCCGCATGAATTTTCAGGCGGCCAGCGCCAGCGCGTGGGCCTGGCGCGGGCCCTGGCCATGGATCCGAAAATCCTGGTGGCCGATGAGCCGGTGTCGGCGCTTGATGTGTCGGTACAGGCGCAAGTACTGGCGCTGCTGGCCCGCTTGCAGGATCAGTTGCAGTTGTCGATTCTGTTCATTACGCATGACTTGCGGGTCGCTGCACAAGTCTGCGACCACATCGCTGTGATGAAATCGGGCCAGATCGTGGAGCAAGGGGAGAGTGCGCGCGTGTTCAGCAATCCGGCTCATCCTTACACGCGGGCACTCCTGGCCGCCGTGCCCGGAAAACACTGGGTGCCTGCGGCTATCGATTCCGGCAGGGCAACGAACGCCGCCTAAAACATTTTTATTTGGGTAAGGGCCAGCCTGGAAGAATTGTTGCGCCCTCGTTGCATGTTGCATGACCAGCATCGGACTGCACACACAAATAGCCCAATAGCCTGTAATGCCGTTCAGTTGAGAACTGAACGGCATTTTTTGTACTGTCTGATTTCAACTCCGCTCGCCCTGATGCACTCTAAACGCCCCATGCCGGCTTCGATACGGCCCTGCGGACCTGCTCAGCCCGAACGGCTTGCCCGGGAAATTTAACTGGCTGAACGGCATTAGCGCTATTTTTTTGACGGCCGGTAAGCCCTCATCGGGCCACAGTCGTTTAGCACTGCAAGGCGTTATTCACTGCCGATATTGCCCGCCGGAAATCTGACGGCGTCCACCAAGCGCGGTTAATCATAAATAAAGTTAAGAAAGGACTGAGTTTGTTGACCGAGGCAAAAAAATCGAAATAATACGGGTCGGATAGAATTGCTTCGCAAAGCGGGTCAATTCCACGGGTAGAGAAAAAATAAACTTCAGGGGGAATTGATGATGCGTGATTTGAATACTTTGCCGCGGCGCAGGTTTTTGCAAGCCGGGGCCGCGCTGCTGTACGCGAGCAGTTTCCCTGCAGCACTGAATGCAGCGCCGGCACTGCACTCGCCGAAAAATTTACGGGCTTTAAGCAAGAGTCTGCACGGTCGCCTGATATTGCCGGGTGAAATGGGCTATGCCATGGCGGCCGCACCCAACAACGCCCGTTATGCGGATGTACTGCCGCGCGCCGTGGCGATGTGCGCCGATGCGCACGACGTCCAGCTGTGTCTGCGCTGGGCCGCCGACCACCGCGAAAAATTTGCGATTCGCTCGGGCGGTCACAACTATGCCGGATTCTCGACCACCAAAGGCTTGCTGATCGACGTCAAGGCCATGAACAAGGTGTGGTTCGATCTCGACAAGAATCGCGGCTACATCCAGGCCGGCGCCAGTAACCAGAACATGGCCGATGCCTTCAGCGGCACCAGCTTTTCGATTCCCTCCGGCCGTTGCCCCACCGTGGGCGCCAGCGGTCTGGTGCTCGGTGGCGGCTGGGGCTTCGCCGCTACCCATGCCGGGCTGACCTGCGACAGTCTGGTGCAAACGGATCTGGTGCTGGCCAATGGCCGCCAGGTCAGCGCCGACGCCAAGGGCGACTACAAGGATCTGTTCTGGGCCCTGCGCGGCGGCGGCGGCGGCAACTTCGGCGTCAACACCGGATTCAGTTTCGACCTGCACGAGGTCAAGGATGACGTGACGATTTTCAACATCCTGTGGCCCGGTGAAAAACAGATCGAACTGCTGACGACCTTGCAGGAAATCCAGAACAACCACGCGCGGGAAATTTCGACCCGCACCAAGGCTTATCCCGAAGCCCCCGGACCAAGACCGCAACGCAATCAGCTGCAGGTGGCCACGCTGGGCCAGTTTTACGGGCCGATCGAAAAGGCCCTGGAAGCGCTGGCGCCTGCACTCAAGCTGGTCAAGCCGATCAAGAGCGATATTCGCCAGATGAGCTACTGGCAGGCGCGCGACTACCTGATCACCGATGATCCGAACGGCATGTATGACATGCGCTCAAGCTACGTGGCCGACGCCCTGCCGCCGGAAGCGCTGGAGACCATGCTGCAATGGATGATGAAGTGGCCGGGCGGCTCGCTGCTGCCGGAAAATATGGGCATTCTGTTTGCGATCGGCGGCAAGGTCAGGGACGTGGCGCCCGCTGCCACCGCCTACGTGCACCGAAACGCCAACTACATCTTTGAAATGGAAAGCGCCTGGGCGCCGATAGATCGTCCGGATGTGGTGCGCAGGCAGCAAGCCTGGCTCACGGAATATTTTGCCGCCATGCAGCCATTCATGCTGCCGCAATCCTATGTCAACTTCCCTAGCCGCAACCTGCCGAACTGGGCAAAGGCTTACTATGGAGACAACCTGGCACAATTGATGCGTGTGAAAAACAGATACGATCCCGGCAACTTGTTTTCCTTTGAGCAAAGCATACCTTCCGCTTAAGAACATGAATTTTGTATCAAAGCATTCTTTGGCTGTCCATTTACTCCGCATCATTTTTGGCAGTTACTTTGTGGTGACGCTCATTGTTACCTGCGTGCAACTGAGCGCTGACTACCAGCACACGAAAACCGGTATCGACAATGAATTGATGGCCATGGATCTGACCTTTGGCGCCAGTCTGGCCAGCTCAACCTGGCGCTTTCAGGGGGACGTACAAAAGGCCACGCTCACGGGCATCAGCAATCTGCCGGTCGTGACCGGCGTCAAGATAGAAGATCCGCAAGGACGGCTGGTGCTCGCCCTCGGCAATATTTATGACGGCAACGGCAAGCAGATTCATGTCGATGCCGACGGCGTGGGCAGCCCCGTGACGGCAGACTTCCTGAATGCCGCCATCGGCCATCGCTTTCCCATCCTGTATCGGGACGAGCACAACGTCAGCCACGATATCGGCTCCTGGACGGTGTACTCCAGCCGTCACGTGGTCGTCAAAAAAGTGGCCTATGGCTTCATGCTCATTCTCATCAACTCCATCATCAAGACCCTGGTGCTGTGGTTCATCTTCCTTTACGTGTTTCAACGCTGGCTGGGTACGCCCATCACCAAGCTCAGCTCCTTCGTGCGCGAGCAGGATCTGAACCAGCCCGGTACGCAGCAAGACATAGCATTGCCCGGCAAGAAACAGCATGAATTGCATTTTCTGGCCGACGCCATCAACGCCATGCTGGCCAGCCTGAGAAAACACATGGCGCAGAACCGCACGCTCTATGACGAGTTGCAACAGGAAAAAGAGTCGCTGCGTGCGCTGAACAAGTCGCTGGAACTGCGCATTGCCGAACGTACCCGCGATCTGGCGCAGGCCAACGAGCAACTCAGGTTGCTCAGCCTGACCGACGCCCTGACCGGCATTCCCAACCGCCGCTGTTTTGATCAGACCCTGGAGCAGGAATGGCGCCGCTGCGCCCGCAATGGCAGACCGTTGACGGTCGCCTTGTTCGATGTGGACTGGTTCAAGCATTACAACGACCAGTATGGTCACATTGCAGGCGATGAGGTGCTGCGCAAAGTTGCCAGCATGCTGCAACAAAGCGTCGGCCGAGCCGGCGACACCGTGGCCCGCTTTGGCGGAGAAGAGTTTGCACTGATCGCGTCGGACACCGACACCGAAGCCGGACTCAGTATTGTGCACAAAATGTGCGACGCCATTTTCTCTCTGCATGCCCCGCACGCCTTGTCGCAGTTCGGGCGCATCACGGTCAGCGTTGGCGTGGCCAGTTGTGTGCCGCCTGCGCACGGTGGTGATATCAATACGCTGCTGCAGGCAGCCGACGCTGCCCTGTATCGCGCGAAAATTGCCGGTCGCAACCAGGTTGTGGTTGCCGAATAAGCGCCGCCGGCATCATTGAAGAAAGCAGCTGATGTTGTATAGCGTTCTGCGTTACCTTTTGCTCCCCTTGCTGATGAGTGCACTGGGCTCCAGCGCCTTGGCTGCCGACCAGATCGTCTGGGGCAAATATAATGTGCCGCCCTATATGATCCGCTCGGGAGAGTGGGCGCATCAAGGTATCTTCGACCAGGCCCTTGATGTTCTGAAGACCCAGCTGCCTCAGTACCAGCACGTGGAATTGGAGGCGCCGTTTCCACGCATCATCAGCGAGATCAAAAAAGGCAGTCATTGGTGCTATAACGGCACCTTGAAAACACCGGAGCGTGAGGCCTACGGCTATTTTTCTCTGCCCACTTCGATTTTTCTTCCCTTGCGGATCATCGTCCGTCGCGATCGCCTGAACCAGTTCAAGGGCAGGCAGTCGCTGCAGGCCCTGCTGCAGAACCCTCAGTTCATCACCTCCGTCATGCGCGACCGATCCTACAGCCCGACCGTGGACAGATTGCTGACGGCCTATCCGCCGAAAGAATATTATTCCGAGCAGGTTGAAGCCATCGGCATGTTGCTGGCGGGACGCCTCGACTACATGATCGAGTTGCCGCTGCTGGCTTCAGATCAGGCCCGTGTAATGGGCCACCCTGGAGAACTGGTCGCCATTCCCATGCAGGAGGCAGACGAAGTCGTATTCAACCGGGTGATGTGCCCAAAGAATGAATGGGGGCGCAAGGTAGTCGAGAAGGTCAACAAGGTGCTGATCGCCCATCGCGGCAAACCCTATTACCGCCATATCGTCGAAAAGTGGCACGATCCTGAGTCAGTGGCTGAAATCCGTAAAATTTACGATGGGGTATTTCTCAAGACCCCATGAAGCGCTGCGTGACATGTCGATTCTGCGGACAGGCAACGTAAAACGAATACGCCGCAGGAAGCAATTTTTTCAAGACCGCTAGCCGCTGGCCATCCTTGAACGGCGCGATAGCACCGCCGACGCCCATCAGAAAATATCCGCGTAGTTTGCATGGCCGCGGTCAGCAGGAAATGGGGAGTCGCCGCGCAAAGGATAATAATTCTCATTATTGTAGTATCCTTTGCGCTCCGTACCGTTTCGCCCCCCCCTCGCTGCGATGCTGTCCAACAATGCCCGCCCACCCCTGCTTGACCGTCTGGTTCATCACTACGATGAACTGGTGAGTTACGTCTGTCGCGCCACCGGCAGGTTTCATTCGGACCATCGCCAGGTACGCGACAGCGCACGCGAAGCGGTGCATGACATCTGCCTGCAGTTGTTAGGCAACAATGATGCGGCGGAAGAGATCAAGGTGCCGCTGGCGTTCCTGCGTACGCTCTCCAAGCGGCGCGCCATCGACAATCTGCGCCGGGACGTCGCCTGGGCCCGGTTCGCGGCCAGGGCCGAGGATCATCCTGAGCTCAACGAGCTGGCCGCCGGCGCGTCCGACGAGCCCGAACATCGCCTGCTGGCGAAGCAGCGGCTCGCGCTGCTGGCGCAGGCGATAGAGTCGCTGCCGCCGCGCTGCCGCGAAGTATTCGTGCTGCACAAGATCCACGAATGGCCGCAGGCCGAAGTTGCCGATTATTTAGGCATTTCCATCAAGACGGTAGAAAAACACATGCGTATCGCCGTTGCCTGCTGCCGTTTCGCACTGGGCGATCTGCTGCCGCAGCCCGGCGCACGAGGGAGGGCATGATGCAGCGCGCGCAGACAGCCCAGGGCCATGAAAAGACCATGCCACCAAGGGAAGAGTTGGCGATGGCGGTCGACGAACACCGCGCCGCACTCAAGGCCATGTTCCCGCTGCCGCCGCCGCGCGCGCCGCGCCGCAAGCAGGCCGCCGTGGCGGGCGCGGTGCTCGCGCTGCTGGTGTGCGCCGGCCTGTGGTGGCTGGATCCGGTCTATCACCACGAGGAATTCGCCACCCGGATCGGCCAGATCGTCGACATACAACTGGCCGACGCCAGCCATGTCGTGCTGGACACCAACACCCGCCTGAACGTGCAATGGCGCTTGCGCTCACGCCGGATGGAGCTGGCGCAGGGGCGCGCGCATTTCGACGTGGCGCATTCTTCGCTGCGCCCCTTATTCGTGGATGCCGGTCCGGCCCAGGTCAGGGTGGTCGGCACCCACTTCGACGTCTGGCGCCAGACCGCCGCCACCCAGGTCTCGGTCTATCAGGGCAAGGTCGCCGTCTGGCGCAGCGGCAGCATGCCGGACAGCGGCATTGTTCTCACACCGCTGCAACAGACCACGGTGAGCGCCGCCGGCGCTGAGACCCTCCCGCTGCAAGCGCGTGCGCTGGAAAATGCCGAGCGCCAGGTCTGGCGCCAGGGCCGGCTCGTATTCAGCGACACGCCTCTGGATGAAGTCATCGCGACCCTGCAGCGCTACCGCAGCCAGCCGCTGACGCTGTCCGATCGCAGACTGGCCGGCCTGACGGTATCGGGCGTATTCGATGCCGCCAACATCGGCCAGTTGCTGGCGATGCTGCCGGAAACCCTGCCGGTCGCCCTGCGTCGCACATCCGATGGCGGCACCGAAATCCGGCCGCGATAAAAATATTGTCAGCGGAAGGTAGGGTTGCCGGCACACTGGAACGACATGTATTCCTGAGACCAATCAACCCGAGGGAATCATGTCCTGTCATCCGCGCCACCCCAAGATCACCCGTCCGAAGCACACCATCACCCGCCACGCCATGGCAGCCGGCATGGCCCTGGCCATCGCCGCCTGGCACGTCAACGTCCAGGCACAAACCGCCCCGCGCACGGAAATGGCGGCGACGCATCAAATCAATTTGCCGGCGGCGCCGCTGACGCAGTCGCTCAATGCCCTGGCGCAGCAGTCGGGCGTGCAGATTCTGTATGCCGGAAACCTGACCAGCAAGCGCAATGCGCCCGCTCTGCAAGGCAGCTTCACGGTGGCCCAGGCCTTGCAACGACTGCTCGCAGAGACCGGACTCAAGGCCATGGCGCGCGGCGACAAGACCTGGAGCATTGTGCCTGAAGCCGATACTGCGGACGGCGCACAGGCGCTGCCGGCCTTGACGGTCAGCGCCATCAAGGATGGCGCCAGTGAAGGGACAGACTCTTACACCACAGGCGCGACCAGCGCGGCCACCAGGATCAATCTGTCGATGCGCGAGACGCCGCAAACCATCACGGTGACCACGCGCGCCAAGATGGACGACTTCAGGCTCAACACCATCAATGAGGTGCTGGCCAACACCGCCGGCGTCACCACCGACAAAGCGGAAACCGAGCGCACCTACTTCACTGCACGCGGCTTCGACGTCACCAACTTCACCTTCGACGGCGTCGGCGTGCCCCTGACTTATGGCGCCCAGGCCGGCGATCTCGACACCGCCATGTTCGACCGCATCGAGGTACTGGCAGGCGCCAACGGCCTGAGCGTATCGACCGGCAATCCGTCGGCCACGGTCAACTTCGTGCGCAAGCGCCCGACTTCCGACTTTCAGGCGGCGGCCGGCCTGACCCTCAGCTCCTGGAACACCAGGCGGCTCGACGCCGACATCTCCGGTCCCCTGAACGAAGCCGGTACGGTTTCCGGCCGTATCGTCGCGGCGCATCAGGAAGGCGACTCTTATCTCAACCGCTACCAATCCACCAAGGACCTGTTCTACGGCGTGGTGCAGGCTGAACTCGGCCATTCGACCACGGCGACCCTGGGCTACAGCTATCAGAAGGTGCATGCCCGCGGCGCCATGTGGGGCGCCCTGCCGCTGACCAATGCCGACGGCAGCCAGGCCCGGTACGGCGTGGGCGCCAGCACTTCGGCCGACTGGTCGTTCTACGATTCGACGGAGCAGCGCGCCTTCGCTGAACTGAACCAGAAACTCGGCGACAACTGGCAATGGAAAACCTCGCTGAACCATGACGTGATCGATAGCGACAGCTCGCTCTTCTACGTCGCCGGCGCCTACGATGCCGCGACCGGCACCGGCCTGCTCGGCTTTCCCTCGATGACCACCAGCAGCAACAAGCGCAGCTTCATCGACAGCAATGTAACCGGCAAATACACACTGTTCGGCCGCCGGCACGATCTGAGCGTGGGCCTGAGCTGGTCGCGCTCCAAGCAGGATCAGCTCAGTCGCAACACCGACTCCGGCGCCGGCGGCTATTACTACGACATCTCGCTGGCGCAAGCCTTCGGCGGCGCCTTTCCCTCACCGGTCTACAACGGCGACATGACCACCGAAGCCTATGTCGATACGCGCAAGACCATCTATGCCGCCACGCGCCTGAACCTGCATGATCGCGTCAAGCTGCTGCTGGGCGCCAACTACACCAGGGCCGATTCCAGCGGCTACGCTGAAAGCGACACCCATGTGCTGAGTCAGTCGGCAGTGTCGCCCTATGCCGGACTGGTGGTCGATCTGAGCCGGAACATCTCTGCCTTCGGCAGTTACACCAAGATCTTCAATCCGCAGTATCAGGTTGACGTCAATCACGCGACGCTGGCCGCCGCAAAAGGCGACAGCTACGAGCTCGGTCTGAAGGGTGAGTTTTTCGAACGCAGCCTCAACACCTCGGCCTCGGTGTTCCGCGCCAGGCAAACCGGGCTGGCCGACTATGCCGGTTCCTTCGCTGACTTCTCTTACTACTATCAAGGCATCAACGCCAGATCGGAAGGGGCCGACTTCAGCCTGAACGGCCAACTCGGCAGGAACTGGCAGGCGGGAATGGGGCTGGTGCTCATGCGTATGACTGACGATAACGGCAACTCGGTGCGTACCTTCGTGCCGCGTCGCCAGTTGCGCATGTCGACCACTTACCGGTTGCCGCAAATGGAACAGATCAAGGTCGGCGCCAGCCTGCTCTACCAAAGCAAGACCAGCTACGACGCCACCAACGCGGCCTATCAGGGCGGCTATTCGGTGCTCAATCTGATGTCCAGCTACGAGATCAGCAAGAACCTGAGCGTGTCGTTCAACCTGAACAATGTATTCAACAAAAAATATCTCTACAGCGTGAAGCAGGGATCGGGCTACTACGCCCCGCCTATCAATGGCAGCGTGGCGATCAACTGGAAGTATTGATGCGCGCGCGCCGGGCCGGCCTGGCCTGGCTGCGGTGCTTGATGCCTGTATGAGTCAGCAGCGACCAGGGCCGCGGGCATTTAGCGGCAGCCTGACCAGGCGCTGCCGTCAGCCAAGAATCAGACCGTATCGACAGAAGCCTCCAGCCGGAGGCTTCTGTCTTTTCAGCACTTGTTGTATTCACTCAGTCGCATGCTCTTGCGAATCGTCGATCTGCGTCCGATCGCAGCGACTAGAAGTCCACGCTGGCGGACAAGCTCACGACGCGAGGCTGCCCCACGTACAGCCAGCTTCCCGAGCCGCTGGCCCAGTAGGAGCGGTTGAACAGGTTCTGGATACCGGCCTTGAATACCGTGGATTTGCCCGCGATGATGGTCTTGTAACGTGCCCCGATGTCCCAGCGCGTCCATCCGGCAATGCTTCGGGTATTGGCCTCGTCGAGGTATTGCGAACTGCTGCTGATGGCACGCGCCGACAGCGTGATGCCCGGCAGTGAAGCAGGATCATATTCACCACCAAGATTGAGCTGCCAGCGCGAGACGTTGGCGGCCATCTTGCCATCGTTGGCACCGCCGTCGGTGCCCGTCAACCTGGGATCGGTGTAGGTGGCCCCGCCCAGCAGCCGGACACCGCGTGCAACTTCGCCGTAGAAGCTGAGTTCAAGCCCTCGATTGCGTTGCTCGCCGCTGACCCGATAAGTGTAAGTACCGTCGCCGTTGGCGACCGACAAGCCGCTTGGCTTTTGAACCTGAAACAGGCTCGCCGTCGCCATGAATCGACCGAGGTCGTATTTGGTGCCGATCTCGCGCTGCTTGGTTTTGATCGGCGGGAACACCTGTCCGGCATTGGTGGTGCCGACCGGTGCCGTATCACCCTGACCCAGCCCTTCAATGTAATTGCCATAAACCGACCAGTTCGGCTGAAGCTTGAACACCGCCGCCAGCACGGGGGTAAGTGCGCTCTGGTCGTAAGTCGTGGTGCCGGCGCCGGTAGCGGTGTCGTAGGCAATGAACTTGACCCGCTGATGACGTGCGCCCACCGTCAGCGCGATGCGATCATCCAGAAAAGAGAGCGTGTCGGAGAGCGCCACCGACGGCAGTTCCAGCGTATCGGTTTTAGCCGGATCGGAAGAAAAGCCCGCCAGTGATGGCGCCGCAACCGACGGGGGGTTGTAGATGTTGGTAGCGAAACTGGTGAAGCCGTAGTAGTCCGTCGTATAGCCGTGGTCTTTCTTCAGATAGGTGGCGCCGAGATTGATCTGGTGCCGGATGCCGCCGGTATTGAACTTGCCCTTGATACCGCCTTGCACGACCCGGTAGTTGTACCAGTCAGGCCAGTAATAAACGGTCGCTTGCGCATTGCCCTGAGCATCGGAGACGTAAGTGTCGGTGGACAGGTAACTGAATGTGTTGTTGCTGCCGCCCGCTGCACCGTAGATGCTCCAGTCGGGATTGATATCGTATTCGCCCTTGAGTAGCAGGTAACTGCTGCGGGTCCTGGAAAACTCCCAGTCCTGGGCCACGCGCGTGCTGCCGGCAGGCGCACTGACCACCGCGATGGCATCATCGATCCCGAAGCCGCCGGACCCCTGGGGCGCCTTGTTGTTGAGAGTCTGGTGGCCGGCATCCAGAGATACCCGCAGCTCACGTCCGCGATAGTCGATGCCGATGGTGGCCACGCTCAGTTCGACCGACTGGCCCTCGGTTGGCGTATTGCCATTGCGATAGGAGCCATTGAAGCGCACGCCCCACTGGTTCTCTTCACCAAAACGCCGGCCGAGATCAAGGTGGCCGCCGACGATGCCATCCGACATATAGGACGCCGTGACTCTGGTCAGCGGCTGATCGTCGGCCCGCTTGGGCACCATGTTGATCGCACCGCCAACGGAGCCGCCGGCGCCCGGCGCCATGCCGTTGAGCAGAGCATTCGGTCCCTTGAGCACTTCGATGCGCTCGGCGGTTTCGACCGGTAGCGTGCGGGAGGGAGCAATGCCGGGAATACCGTCGAACAGCACGGAGTTCTGGATGGAAAAGCCGCGGATGAGGAAAGAATCGCCGGCGCCGGCCGCATTGGTCAATCCATAGGAAACGGAGCGCACCGCCGGATCATTGGCCAGAACGTCCGCCAGGGTAATGGCTTGCTGGTTTTCCATCAGTTCGGCGGTGTAGCTGATCGTGCTGAACGGCGTATCCAGCACATCCTTGTTGCCGAGCAATCCGGCCCGGGAGCCACGCGCCACCTGGCTCCCGGCGTAAGGCGCCGGCAAGCCGCTGACCTCGGCGCTGGCATTGACCTGCACCGTCGGCAGGGTAGCGCCGGCAGGCAGCGCGGTGCTGACCGGTATCACCGCGAACGTGCCATCCGCCTGCCGAGCGGCCTGCAGTCCGGTCCCTTCCAATGCCGCCTGGAAGGCGCCATCGACCGAGTATTTGCCGCGTACGCCCGGGCTGTTTTTTCCTGCGGTGACTGAGGTCGGCACGCTCAGCAGCAGGTTGGCCTGGTCTGCGAGGCGATTCAAGGTGCTTGCCAGCGGACCCGCCGGAACATCAAAGCTGCGCACGGCGACTTGCCCGGCCTGATCGCCCGACGATGTCTGCGCATGCGCCGGCAGCGTCGCAGAAATGCCGCTCACCGTCATCATGGCAAGCAGCGCCAGCCTGGTCGCCAGAACACCGGGGCGCGGATGACTTTGCCAGGCATCGCCTTCACGTGCGATCAAGGCAGGACGCTTGTCATGCTTGTTATTTGAGTGGCGATGTTGCTGATGCTGGCGATGCATAGGACGAATTCCCCGTAGAGGTTGGCAAGGAGAGGCCCATTTCGCATCCATCAGCGCCAGCTATCGGCGCTGGCCATGCCCGTCGAATGGTCCTCTTTCATTCATTACCCGAACGAGGAGCAAAAAAACGAACTGATTTTTGAAAAATAATTATTCAGCACGAAGAGCAAGTCGGCCAACAGTGCCCGCCTGCTTTTTTAGCCGGCTTCTGAGCTACTTTTTTGAGCTGGCTTTTTTTGCTATTTCTTTCTGATACTGAACCACCACGGCAGAGGCCGGGATATCTGAATCGGCAAATCACGTTCAAGCATGCCCAGCACTTTGGGCAAATTGGCGACGGGATAGCGGCCGCTCACACGCAAGCCGGCGATATCGGGCGAAACGCCGACGTAGGCGCGCTGATACCGCGCCAGCTCTATCACCAGCTCGTCCAGGGAGATGTCTTCGGCCAGGATGACGCCGCGCGACCAGGCTTGCCTGGCGGCATCAGCCGGCATTGCGTCGGCAATGCTGTCTGCAGAGAATTGGCGCTGCTGACCGGCCGGGACGATGGCGCGCTGGCCGGCCAGGTTGCGGATTTCCACACGCCCTTCAAACACGGTCAGCTGCGTGTAGTCACGCGTCTGACGGACCACAAAGCGAGTTCCCAATGCCTCCATTCGCCCGAAGTCGGTGGTAAGGAAGAACGGCCGCCCGGCGCCGTCTTTCGCGGTATCGACCAGCACCTCGCCCACACGCAATCTGAGCAGGCGCCGGGAATCGTCGAACGCGACATCCAGCGCGCTGAAGGTGTTGAGCCAGATATGGCTGCCATCGGCCAGGAAGAAGTCCTTGATCTCGCCGACCGCCGTGTGATGATCGGCGCTCCAGGCCAGCACCGTGTCGGCAACCGGCGTGAAGCGCCAGGCGCCCCAGGCGGCAAGACCAGCGCCGCCGAGCGCGGCGAGGCCGCGCAACACGGTTCGACGCTTCCTGGTCTGGATCGACTGCGTGGATGAAACGCTGATGGCCACCGCCGCTGCCTGACGCTCTCCGTCGGCCCGGAGCGGGGAGAAACGATGGCTGACCGCTTCTACATGAGTCCACGCGCGGCGGTTTTGCGGCCGCGCGGCCAGCCACTCCTGCCAGGCGATCTTCTGTTCGTCGGACACCTGATTGACCTGCAGCGAGGCGTACCAGCGCGCAGCCTGCTCCAGGCTATCGTAGTCCGCTTGTGCATCGTCTTTGGGTGCGCGCTGATGGCGTAGGGGAGCCGGCATGCTTCAGTTACTCAAACCCGCATCCACCAGAATCAGACTCAGCATGGCCTGCGAGAGATATTTTTGCACCATCCGTTCAGACACGCCCAGCTCCAGCGCGATGTCGCGGGTCGGCATGCCATGGATTTGCGCCATGACGAAGGCCTGCTGGGCTTTTTGCCCGAGGCGGCTGATGAGGGCACCGATTTCCATCAGCGTCTCAATGACGATGGCGCGATGTTCGGGCGAGGGGAAAACCGCCTCCGGCTGTGCCGCCAAGGTATCCAGCCAGGCCTGCTCGACTTGCCGACGACGCCAGAGGTCAATGCACATGCCCTGAGCAACAGTGCGCAGGTAGGCACGGGCCTCTCCCGGACTGCGCATATCGCCCGGCGCCGGCTTCAGGATCAGTCGCAAGAATGTCTCCTGCGCCAGATCCGCCGCATCGGCCGCATTTCCCATGCGCCACTTCAGCCAGCCAAACAGCCAACCATGATGGTCGCTGTACAGAACGCGCAGATCCAGCTGTGCAGGCATTTTTGCTGCGGGCATGACAATACCTTGGGAGAAGTCGACAAATGGGAATAATTTTCATTTATATCTTAAGTCCAGCCGGCTTTGCAAGAACGTATTGGTTTTATTGATGTCCGCGACACCCAAAAGAAGACCGGCTTCCAAAGCGGAGCGCCTGCGAAACTTGCCTGCGTTTCAGAGGCCGCTCAAGCTGAAACGTCCATGCGCCGCTCTTGGGGCCTGCCCGCTTCCCACTCCCAAAAAACAAAAGCCGCCGAACCTTTACAGGTCCGGCGGCAACAGCGTGCAAAAGCTCGGCTACGCCCAAATGCGCACGCTTGCTTGGTTACATCAGAAGTCGACCTGCGCCGACAGCACGAAAGTACGGCCGGAAGCGGTACCGACGTAACCGTTCTGCATCACCCAGTAGTTCTTGTCGAACAGGTTTTCGATGTTGGCGCGATAAGTCACGACCTGACCGGCGGTCTTGGTGATGTAGCGTGCGCCGATATCGACGCGGGTCCAGGCTGGAACCTTGATCGCGTTGCTGTTGTTGTACCACATGGCGCCGGTACGGGCGATGCGGGTATTCAAGGCCAGCCCTTGCAGCCACGGCGTATCCCAATCCAGGCCCAAGTTGAAGTTGTTGCTTGGCACCGCGCCGACTTCCTTGCCGTCGGTTGCGCCACCGGCAGTGTGCGACTGCTGGGTGTCAAAGAAAGTACCGCTGGCATTGAAACGCAGACCGCGCTGGATCTCGCCGTAGGCCGACAACTCCAGGCCACGGATGCGCGCACGGCCATCCTGCGTGGCGTAGGTCAGACCGTTGATCACCTGAGTCGAGCTGTTTTGCTGCTCGATCTGGAACACGGCGGCAGTGGTCGTGATGCGGCCCCAGTCGACCTTGGCGCCGGTTTCATATTGCTTGGACTTGGTCGGTGCGAACGCCTCGCCTGCATTCGCATATTGAGCGCCCGCAAAGCCGCCGGACGTCAGTGCCGCCGTGTAATTGGCGTACAGGGACAGATTCTCGACCGGCTTGACGACAACGGCCGCCACCGGCGAAATGGCGGTCTTGTTGGAAGTCTGCGAGCCGGTGGTCAGGCCATGATTGTAGACTTGCTGGCGACGCAGACCGACGGTCAGGCGCAGACGGTCATCCAGCATCGACAGGGTGTCGGTCAGCGCCAGGCTGGTCAGGCGTGTCTGGCTTTGTGGACTCGGCTCGCCACGCACGAAGTTCAGCGCACCCAGCGCGGCCGGGTTGTACAGATTGGAGGCGACCGCCGTCCCGCTCATCTGATAAAAGTAGTCGGTCTGCTGGTCCAGCATGTTGGCACCCGCGATCAGCGTGTGCTTGATACCGCCCGTGTTGAAGCGTGTGCGCAGGCCGACATCGGCCGAGGTGGAAGTCACCTTCTGGTCGTAGTAGCCATTGGTGACGCTGGTGGCGCCTTGCACCGACGTGATCGTTGCACGCGGGAAGTTCTGCGCCGATTGCGCAACGTGATAACCGACCGCGCCATAGGCCGTCAGGTTGTCGTTGATATCGAATTCCAGACGCGTCGCTACGGCCTTGTCATCGGACTGCAGCGTATTGCCCGGATACAGGTTAGCGCTGCCGGAGGGAGCATCAGGCATCGAAGTCAGGTTGCCGATGCTGAACTGAGGACGGAAGTTGCGCGCATCTTCGTGCTGGGTGTAGGCGTCCAGACTCCAGCGCAAGCGGCTACCGTTATAGTCCAGGCCGACCGAACCCATGGTTTGCTGCTGATTGCTGCCCGACAGACCGGTATTGCCGTCGGCATACAGCGCATTGACGCGGATGCCCCATTCCTGGTTATCGCCAAAGCGACGGCCGATGTCGCCCTTCAGGCCGAACTGCGAATTGGACAGGTAAGTCGCCGTCACGCTGGAGGTCGGATCTTCATGGGCGCGCTTGGCCACCAGATTGACCGCGCCGCCGATGCCGCCGGCCGGGCCCATGCCGTACATCAGGGTGCCCGGCCCCTTCAGCACTTCAATACGCTCGACCATCGCAATCGGCATGCGAGTCAGAGGCACCAGACCGTAGAGGCCATTGAACGCCACATCGTTGGCCGACATGGTGAAGCCCCGGATCTGATAACTGTCGCCGAAACCGCCATTGCCGTTGGTATTGCGCACCGATGCGTCATTGGCGATCACGTCGCCGATGGCGCGCGCCTGCACATCTTCGATGCCCTGGGAGGTGTAGTTCACGGTGCTGAACGGCGTGTCCATCACGCTGGCCGTGCCGAGCACACCCAGGCTGCCGCCGCGGGCGACCAGGCCACCGGCGTAAGGCGCAGTAGGATCGGCGCTTTCGGTGACGGTCACGGTCGGCAACACGGCGTTGCTATTGCTGCCGGTGGTGGTGGCAGTCGATGTCGTCGTGGCGGCAGCATCGGCTGAAGTCGACGTCGTCTGCGCATAGGCGACCGGTGCGGCCAGCATCGGCGTCATCAGCACCAGATAGCGCGCGGCGGATGCCACTGCCCTCATTTGAAAAACGGAATTGCGTTGGCGCTTCGACGCGCGGACCTGCTCCATGATCTGACCTTTCGTTCTGGAATGAGAAAATTGAAACGCTCATTGACCAAAATGAAGCGTTCCTATTTGGATGTCACGCCAGAATCAGAAAAGGCTCAGATCAATTCAAAAAAATATACAACCGGCGGGATCAGGCTCACGGGCAACATTTCTCAAACCTCGGGAATTGCTGTCCTGCCTGATGATGCGTAAACGACAAAGCCTGCTTTCGCAGGCTTTGCTTGCATCCTTGTCATCGCGCTTCTGAAATTTGCAGCCGGCCTGCAGGGTATGCAGGGTGGGTAATTACGCCGTGGAGTCGTCGTAACCGCTGCTGTCGCTGCTGCCATCAAGATCAATATTGCTCAAGTCCGCAAGATCATTGCCGGATGCCGTTTCACTGCCGCCGTCGTCGCGGGCTTGAGCCCGCTCTTTGTCGGCGTCAGCGCCGTAGTAGTTATTGACGGTGGTGTTTTCAACATTTTCCACCGGCGTGCTCAAGCCATTCTGATGCATCAGCCCCGAGCCGCTGCCGCTATTCATCATATGTTCTATGCCTTGAAACAAAAATGCGCCACCCGCCACACCTGCGGCGGTGGCCGCGACGGTACCCAGCATGCTGCCCATGCCGCCGCCGAAGAAACCCGAAGACGGCGCCGGGGCCGCCTGGTATGGCGAAGCTGGCTGCGCGGGTGCGGCTGCGGGGGTATAAGCCGGCACATAAGCAGGAGCGGGTCCGGAACGGGGGGATGCCGCAGGCGCATTGCCCCAGGCATTGCTGTCGAGAAATCCATGCGCCGGGGCCGCACCTGACTGCAAAGCCTGCAGCTGGCTTTGCAATGATGCAATCTGAGCCTTGGACGTCGCGAGCGCCTGGTCCATCAACAGCGCTCGCTGTACCAGCAAGTAGGCCGCATCCGGCTGCTGCGCGACGGCGGACGAGATCATCGCGTCCGCCTGGGCATCTTTGCCAATGCCGCGGACCTGCGTCAATTGATTGAGAAAATCTTGAAGCGTTTGCGTTTCTTGAGGACTCATGGTGCCTGGCTCCCTGCCTGTGTGATACCGAACGATAAAACGACAATGTACGGCAGCCGATAGACTGCCAGGGAAGCAATTATGCGCGTGATTTCACCCTGCATTTGTGGCCGCAATTGCAAAGTTCGAAACAGCTTGTAACGTAGCCGGGGCAGCCACAGACAAGAGCAAGCTGAAGCCGTCGCTATTCTCCATGCGCTGCTTCATGTGAAGCCATGCTCCGTTTCTCAGTTGATGGCGCCGGCTTCTTTCAGCACCTTGAGAAGAAATCCTTCGATGGCCGCGACCAGTGCCAGCGGCGTTTCATTCATCGGATAGTGGCCCGCATTTTCGAGGACCTCAATGCCGGCCAGCGGATATCGTCGCAGGTAGGTCTCAGTCATCAGCGTGGTATTGAAGGTCGGATCATTCGCTCCGACCAATACCTTCACCGGGTGTCGTCCCGCAATATCATCGCTGAAGTCGGTATCGGCCCAGGCGCGCAAATATGCGGCGAATGCCGTCTTGGAAGAACACGCTGCCGAAGAGGCCGCCTTCCATGCAATCCAGGATGAAGGCAAGCAATTGCCGGTACTGCGATCAATGATCGTCTCGCGGTGAATCTGCGAGTTTGCCGCAGCATCAAACAATGCGCGTCTTTCCGCATCGAACCGGATGCCGCCGCAGGGCACCGGCGCGATCGGCACCAGCGCACGCACTCGCTCGGGCGCGCGCACCGCGATCTTTTCGATTGCCATGCCTCCCATCGAGTGTCCCATCAGACTGAAGCTGGAAAATCCGAGATCGTCGGCCAGCGCAAGTGCATCGGCGGCAATTTCATCGATCGTGTAGTCGCCGCAGGCATCCTTCATTCCTCCGTATCCGCGATAGTCCATGAAGACGTAGCTGAACACAGCTTGCGAGAGCCAGGGTTCAATCGGCTCGAATGAGCGTGCATCGCCGAACCAGCCATGCAGCACAAGGACAGGGTGCGGGCCATTGCCCACCCGATGGAAGGTATTAGGCATCTCATCTCCGAAACAATGAAATTGTTGAACTGAACGGCGTAGCCGGCGTGTCTGCACGACATGCGATGCGCCTGTTGGATGCCACATCTTAGGGATGACGGCGGCATGCCGCCTTCGACCGCAGGTCAAAGACGCTAGAATTCGGGCCATGCGCAATACACTTCTCGATCCTTACGAGGATATTCCCCGCTGCGTTGTCGTCACCGCGAACGACTATCCGGCCAGCTCGACGTTTCCCTCGCACTCGCATCGGCGCGGACAATTTGCATTTGCATCGTGCGGCGCCATCAGTCTGGCAACGCCGGAGGGACACTGGCTGGTGCCGCCGCAGCGCGCGTGCTGGGTTCCCGCGGGCGTCGAGCACGCCATGACGATGAACGGCGCAGTCACGATGATCAACACATTCATCTCGGAAGAAGCGGCCCGGGCCGCAGGACTGGCAGCGCGGTGCGGCGTGTTTGGCGTATCGGCGCTATTGAGACAGCTGATCGGCGAGGCCATCGACCTGCCCGCCCTGTACGACACCGACGGCCGCGCCGGCAAGCTGATGGCGCTGCTGGTGGCCGAGATCGCGAGCATGCCAGCGCTGTCATTGAACGCGCCCTTGCCTGCGGATGCACGGCTTGCCCGTGTCTGTCAGCGCGTGTTCGATTCGCCTTTGATTACAACTGATCTGGATTCCGTCGCACTCGAAGCCGGGATGAGCCGACGCAGCTTCACCCGCCTGTTCAGGGCGCAGACCGGCATCAGTTTCGGAGAATGGCGACAGCAGGTCTGCCTGATGGCAGCCATCAAGCGCCTGAGCCTGGGCCAGTCTGTGACCCGGGTCGCGCTTGATCTGGGCTATGCGAGTCCCAGCGCATTTACGACCGCCTTCCGTCGCGTGCTGGGCAAAACACCCAGTCAATACGTGGAAGCGCAGCCGCAGCCGGCACATTAATAAGTCCGAGCGGATGGATGTTGGTCATTGCTACGGCATGGCGGGAGTGTACGGCAATCACCGCCGCGCCCTATGACTGCGCGAAAGTTGGCAGGCGACAAAAAACGAACATCAGCATCCCGCTCAGGCTTAACCTCGAACGGGGCTCTGAACTCATCCGGCACACTGGATGCGCAGCATTCAAAGAACAGCAGCCGCACCCTGCAAAGCCAGGTGCCGCGTCATGGTGTAAGCCGGGTCATTCGGAATCGCGCCCGGGGTGAACAGGAAAAAACCGACCGGCGGTGTAACCCTGCTGTGCGCCATCGATTTTCTCGCCACGGCGTCGTGCAATGTGCCTGAGGTAAAGGGGGAAAACTTGCCGGCTGTCATCACGACAATGCCATCGTATCTTTCATCCTCATCGCTCAATCTGTCCGCCAGCACGTTCAGCATGTCGATCCTGGAGGAAAATCTGTCGCAAATGAAATCCTCTTTTTCACATGCATCCAATGGGCTGAAGGGAAGCACATATTTTTCCTGGTGATTGACGCAAATCAGGGAAACATCAATGTGCATGTCCGCGACCAAGTTAGGCACCATCAAGCGCAGGGCCGCCAGATCAGATTTGGTCACGCACCCCGACGCATCAAAGAGGAGCAATACATGCCTCCTGGTTTGCAAAGTGTTCAGCGTTCTGGCGATCACCGAATGCTGAATGAACTGATAGATACTTGACTTCATCTTTTGCTTCCCGGCCTTCATTCCTGGCATCCTGATTGAACAGTTCTCCCCCAGTCCCATCAATGCTCTTCTTCGCTACCGGCTCGCGCAGCAGATACTACGGTCTTGCTTCATCGCCGGACTATTTTTGTGATCTTTTTGATAAGCCGGCTCAGGTCTTCGCTAATGTAGTACATGACCCGGCAGTTGATAAGATGGCAAATATTTAGTTAACTCGTTAACAATATTTAACAATCAGATCGCGATTGGGCCGGTAGCTGCCGACAGCTGCCGACAGGCAATACGAAAAGATGCCCAGGAGAAATCAGCTGGTATCGGAGCCGCACGCCAGTCGCTGGAATTGATGCAGCCAAGGCCACGGACGGCCGAAATCTCCATTCTTAAATCTGATTAATGAATCTAGTCACCATTTGCCCACTAATCAATTGCCTGTGCATGTAATACATTCGCCAACATATTGAGCTGCGCACCTGAATACCCGGCCACTTCGCCCACTTGCTTCCCGTGAATCAATTGCAACTGATTCGATGCCGGAAACGCCTGAGCCACTCCTTATCAAGACAGACGTTCAAGTTCTGACTTCGAATAAAACACCCTCGTGAACGGCCACATCGCCGAAACCGAGTGCGTGATCTGAATGACAGCCTGGTTTCAGTCGCATTCGCCCACCCTGCATTTAAGAAAAAATGAGTCAGCTAAAGAAAATCAGCGTCGGCGACCTTACCCTGGATATGTATTTCTGCGGCTTCGATGGCCCATGGATGGACACGCCTTTCTGGCGAGCGAAGTTCTTGATCCGGCGCGCCAGCGAGATTGCCCAGGCACAATCCTCGGGATATGAGTTTTGCTGGATCGATCCTGCGCAGGGGAAGGACGTCGAGCACGTCACGCCTGCACCGCAAGCCGGCAGCGAGGCACTGACTGCGCCTCCCAAAACTGCTGAGGAAGAATTTCAGAGCGAGCTGAATGAAGCCTTGCGTCTTTATGAAAGCGCAAAGCAGACTACCCAGGTCGTTTTTAAACAAGCCCGCCTGGGAAAAACGCTGGACATGGACAAGTGCCAGGATCTGGTGGAGGAAATCACCGCCTCGCTGCAGCGCAATTCGAATGCCTTGCTGAGCATCGTCAGACTCAAGCGCGCCGACGAATACACCTATCTGCATTCGATCGCGGTGTGCACCATGATGGTGGCCCTGGGCCGCACGCTGGGCATGGATGATGTTTCGTGCAAGGAAGCGGGACTGGCGGGTTACCTGCACGATGTGGGCAAGGCCTTTATCCCGCTCGATATTCTCAACAAGCCGGGAAAACTGACGGACCAGGAATACCGCGTCATTCAACGTCATCCGATCCTGGGATATGAATATCTGCGAAGCTCCTCCAGCGTGCCCGACTATGTATCGGAAGTCTGCCGGCACCACCATGAAAAGATGGATGGCAGCGGCTATCCGAACAAGCAGGTCGGCAATCAGATTTCCATCTATTCGCGCATGGCTGCAATCTGCGATGTATATGATGCGGTGACTTCCGACCGGCCTTATAAAACAGGATGGGATCCTGCGGAGTCGGTTGCACAGATGTCCTCCTGGGCCGGGCATTTTGACCGTTCCATCTACCTCGCGTTTGTCAAAACACTGGGCATCTATCCGATTGGTTCAATCGTGAAGTTACAGTCAGGACGGACGGCGGTGGTGATCCGGCAGAATTATCAGGATCTGACCAAGCCGGTGATTAAAGCGTTTACGACGACTGACTCGGTTGATGTGGTGGAGAGTCAGATCATCGATCTGTCGGACCCGGCGCAGGATGACGTCATCGTCGAGCGCAGCGGCCAGGACTGGATGAAACTCAAGAATCTCGGTCAAGACTATCCGGCGACTTTGGATGCGCCTTCCGAAGTCGCGACGACGCCGAGTACAGAAGCCGGGTGATGCAAGCTGAAATAGGTCTGTATGTGCTCAATGCATTTCTTGACCTTCAAGGGAATTTCATCGCGATGCCTGGTGGTCAGGTAGGCGGTGAAACTATCCAGACGCCATTGCGGCAATACCACGACCAACTGCCCTGAATCGATATCGGCCTGAACTTTTGCCTGCAGCAGCCGGGCGATGCCATGCCCCTGCAATGCAAGCCGATGCAGAGCGCGCGCATGATTGGCGCTGACGCGCGGCTGCAGGCGCACGCGCACCGAGTCGCCGGACTGGTTCTTCAGATCAACGCAACTCTGCTCTCCATGAGGCGTGAACAGGAGAAAATCGTGCTGATGCAAATCAGCCGGTGTCTGAATCGCCTGATGTGTTTCCAGATAGGCCGGCGCCGCGCACAATACCGCATTGAGCCGCGTCAGATGGATATCCCCGTATTTGGCCGTACTCCCCACGCGCAAGGCCAGATCAATGCGGCTTTCCACCAAATCGATGTTGTGGTCGCTCACATCGAGCGATACATTGATCTTGGGATTGCTTTTGATGAAATCCTCGAGCGCCGGCACCAGATAATTGGCCGCCATAAAACTTGAAGCCGCAATGCGCAGCTCACCGACAGGCTCATTGTTCAGGGTCGCAATATTTTGCTGCGCCTCGCGCGCTTCGGTAACGACTCTGGCGCAATTCTGATAGAACAGACTGCCGGCTTCCGTCAGACTGAGTTTGCGGGTAGTCCGGTGCAGCAAGGTGGTGCCCAGGAAGCCTTCCAATGCCCGGATGTGCTGACTCACCGAAGAAGCCGTGAGTCCCAGCTCCCTGGCTGCCTTGGAAAATGCACCCAGTTCGACCACGCGCGCAAAAATTGCCATGCGAGGAAGGTATTCCATTCCAGGTTTTTTCATTTTTTGCTTTGGCCGGACTGCGATTTTATTGACAACGCCCGACTATAGAGCGCGTGCCATATTCTGGTGAGGCGAACAGCCCCGCTTAAATGCTGCAATTCGGAATATCTTGCATGAAACAGCTTTTATGATCGGCCTGCCGCCCCGCGAATTGCTGCGCGGGGCTTCGCTGAATATGGAAGGAGTGAAATTGAATTGTCTGGATGATTTGCCACTTGGCCCGGAACAGGCCCGGAACAGCGAATTCGGTTCCGGGCGCAGTCTTGCTTAAACGGGCTCGTGCCCCTCGCCGCCCGCCAACTCCTTGACCCGACGGGCCAGCACATCGGCGGCGAAGGGCTTGGTCAATACCTGCATGCCGCGTTCGAGATGTCCGTGATTCAGCACGGCGTTTTCCGCATAGCCGGTAACGAACAGCACCGGCACATCCGGCCGCTGCGCCCTGACTGCATCGGCGAGTTGCCGGCCGTTCATGCCATTGGGCAGGCCGACATCCGTGAGCAAAAGATCGATATCAGGATGTGCAGCAATCACCTTCAGCGCCGCAACACCATCGTCAGCCTCGACCACGAAGTAACCCAGTTCTTCAAGGATCTCGACGGCAACCATGCGAACCAGCGGCTCATCGTCCACCACCAGAATCGTCTTGCGCCCCGATGCGCCCGGCGAAGGGCCTTCCGCCGGCGCCAGATTTTCCAGGCTCTCTTCACCAAGGTGACGCGGCAGATAGATCGAGACCAGCGTGCCCTTGCCGACTTCAGAGTAAATGCGGACTACGCCGCCGGACTGGCCGGCGAAGCCGTAGACCATGGACAAACCCAGGCCGGTTCCCTGCCCGATGGGCTTGGTCGTGAAGAAGGGATCGAAGGCGCGCGCCACCACGTCCGGCGACATGCCGGTGCCGGTGTCGCTGACCGACAGCGATACGTACTGGCCGGCAGGCACGCCGCGTTGCGCGGCGGTGCGATCGTCCAGCCAGCGGTTGGCCGTCTCGATCATGAGCTTTCCGCCGTCCGGCATGGCATCGCGCGCGTTGAGGCACAGATTGAGCAGGGCATTTTCGAGTTGGCCGACGTCGACGAAGGCGGCCCATAGTCCGCCCGCCGACACGGTTTCCACCGCAATGCCGGGGCCGACGCTGCGGCCGATCAGCTCATGCATGCCGGCGACGATCTGGTTGAGATTGGAGGGTTTGGGGTCGAGCGTCTGCCGGCGTGAAAATGCGAGCAGACGCTGTGTCAGCGCTGCAGCACGCTTAACGGCTGACTGGGCGCCGCTGAGATGGCGATCGATGTCGGCGATGCGGCCCTGGGCCAGACGTATCTTCATCAACTCCAGACTGCCGCCGATCCCGGCCAGGATGTTGTTGAAATCGTGCGCCAGTCCGCCGGTCAGCTGCCCTACCGCTTCCATCTTCTGCGCCTGGCGCAGCGCTTCCTCGGCGCTGAGCAGCGCGGTGGTACGCTCTTCGACCTTTTGCTCCAGCGTTTCGTTGAGCGAGCGCAGCGCGGCAATCGCGCTATCGCGCTCGGCCTCCACGTTGCGGCGTCCTTCAATATCGATCAGCACGCCGGGAAATGTGCTCGGCGTACCGTCGGGCATGAGCTCGACCCGGCCATTCGCTTCCAACCAGTAATATTGGCCGTCCTGCCGCCGCGTCCGGTACTGGTGAGCGTAGGCGCCGCCGCGCGCAACCGCTTGCTCGACTGCCCGGGCAAGACCGTCACGGTCGTCCGGGTGAACCGACTCGACCACTTCGGCAAGCGTGAGGCCGCTGCGCCCCTTGGCGGCATCAAACCCGAATGCGTTGGCGAAACCGTCATCCACGCGAAACCGGTCCGACGGTATATCCCAGAGCCAGGTGCCGATGATGGCGCCGGCCGCCATCGCCAGTTGCACGCGCTGCACGTTCTCACGCAACTCGGCTTCCGTTTTCTTGCGCTGGGTAACATCACGAAACAGCACCGAGACCTGGCACATCTCGACCGAGCCGACGCGCGTGGCCGAGACCTCGATATGGCGTCCGACGGCGACGAACTCCTGTTCAAAACGCACCGGCTCGCCGGTACGAAGCACTTTTCCGTACATGTCGAGCCAGGTGTCTGCATGATCCGGCTCGATCTCGCGCAGGCGCTTGCCGATGATGTCGCGGATGCCGGTATGGCGCTCGTATCCGGAGTTCGCTTCAATATGGATGTAGTCGCTTAATGGGCCATGGGGGCCATCAATGAACTTGATGATGCAGAAGCCGTCGTCGATCGCTTCGAACAGGGCGAGGCGCTGCACCTTGCCCAGAGCCACCTCTTCTTCAAGCGCGGCACGGCTGAGCGATGCCAATTCAATGTCCAAGATAACGCCTTTCGTCGTCAGGAAGACCCGGGATGATCTGCATCCGATGAGATCGAAACAGCCCCTGCAATCCAGATGGCATGAATTGTAATGCAGTCTGGATGGTCGCCCGCTAGGCGCTGCGCGCCTTGCTCGGCGGGTGACCGATGATGCGCTTGAAGGCCCGGCTGAAGGAGGCTTCGGAATCGTAACCAAGCCGGCTGGCGACCACCGCCACGCGCATGCCCTCGCTTGCGATCCATTGCCGCGCCTGGAACATCTTGACCCGGGCCACGTACTTCGCCGGCGTTTCGCCGACGGTGCTGGAGAATTTGTCGATGAAGCTGGAACGCGAGGCGCCCATCACCTCGGCCAGTTCAGCCACCGACCATTCACGTTCAGGCTGCAGGTGGACCGCTGCCAGCACGCGTCCGATCTGGGGACATCGCACGGCCGCAATCCAGCCGGTCGCGTCGCTGCAGGCGCATTCCACCCAGGCGCGGATGATGCTGGCCGACAGCACATCCGCCAGACGCGCCAGAATGCCGCAGGCGCCGATGCGATTGAGCGTAACCTCGCGCTCCATGGCCTCCAGCATGGCCAGCACCGCCGGATCGCTCTGGCCGAGATCGCAGGCGCGCATGACGTCCGGCATCATGGCCAGCAGCGGATGCAAGGGATCGAGATTGAAACGCAGCGCGCCGCAGAACAACACATGTGAAGGCAGCGCAGCATCGTCGTGCTCTGCGATCTGCTCACCCGGCTTCACATCGTGCTTGCCATCGACCAGATACAGATCTGGCGACAGCACCTTACGCGTCAGCGTATCGATGTCAACAGCGGGCACCTCGGGCGCACTCGCCACCACATGACGGGTGCCGCGCGGCAACAGCAAGGCATCGCCGGGATTGAGATGGACCCAGTCGGTCAGCGGCATGCGCATCCAGCAATTGCCTTGCGCAATGAAATGGAAGGTCGCTTCACGCCGGGCGGGAAACGCCACCGCCCACGGCGCGCGCATCACGTAGCGGCCATACTCCACACCGTCCAGGCGCAAGCCCAGCAGAATTTCGGTCAAGGTGTCCGGGACATCTTTGGGGACATCTTTGATTTCCATGGCTGCATCCTTTTTGCTCAGGTTTTGCCGGTTTGGACGAATAATCAATAAATACGGAGTTACCGGCATGGAAAGTCTATCATTTCAATCATACACTGCAGGTCCCATGTCATCTTGAGGTCTTCCATGCGCGACGCCGCTTGCATCGAAAATAACAGCTCGCACTATGCCGACGGTGCCGGCCCCGCCCAGCCATGCCATACAGCTACGCCGGTTCACGAACAGGCCGGCGCCAACTGGGCCGGCATTGCAACCCTGGCGCTGGGCGTGTTCGGTCTGGTCACCGCCGAATTCCTGCCGGCCAGCTTGCTGACCGCCATGTCCACCGATCTGGGTGTATCCGACGGCGCCGCCGGTCAGGCGGTCACCGCGACGGCCATCGTCGGCGCCATTGCAGCGCCGACAATTCCTGTACTCACCCGCAACTTCGATCGCAAACGCGTCGTTCTGGCCCTGAGCCTGCTGCTGGTGATCTCGAACGTGCTTGCCGCTACCGCCGGCAATCTCTCGGTATTGCTGGTTTCGCGCGTGCTGCTGGGCATCGCGCTGGGCGGTTTCTGGTCCATGGCGGCGGCGCTGGCGATGCGTCTGGTGCCGGAAAAACTGTTCCCGCGCGCCATGTCCGCCATCCTCACCGGCGTATCGGTGGCCACCGTCTGCGCGGCGCCCATCGGCGCCTATATGGGTAATCTGTGGGGCTGGCGCAGCGCCTTCGTCGCAGCCGGCATCGTCAGCGTCGTCACACTGCTCGCGCAGCTGGTCGCCATTCCCAAATTGCCGCCCAAAGATAATCCGAGCGTGAAGATTCTGTTCGAGCTGCTGGGCCGCACCAATGTGCGTATCGCCTTGCTGGCTGTCTTGCTGGTGGTGTCGGGGCACTTCGCCGGCTTTACCTACATCCGGCCCTTGATGGAACAGGTCACCCATCTCTCGGTCAGCGCGATTTCAGCGGTGCTGCTGGGCTACGGCATCGGAGGTTTCTTCGGCAACTTCGCCGGCGGCTTCATTGCCGAACGCAGCGAGCGCCATGCCATCGTTTTCGGCGCCGCATTCATCACCGTGCTTGCCGCGTCATTGTGGATAGCCGGCTCCTCACCGGTGGTCGCCGCCGTTGCAATTGCGCTGTGGGGCTTCGCCTTCGGCGCCTTTCCGGTCGGTTTCCAGACCTGGATCGTGCGCGCTGCGCCCGACCACGCCGAAAGTGCCGGCGGCCTGCTGGTGGCGGCCTTTCAGATTGCCATCGCAGGCGGCGCCATCGGCGGCGGCGTGCTGGTGGATCATGTCGGCGCGCTGGGCGGCCCGATCTTCGCCACCGTCGCGATGGCACTGGGCACTTTGCTGACGCTGCGCTATGGGCCGCGTACGCGTTAAGAATAAGAAAAAAGGGGGCAACACCGCAGCGAAACGCGCTGACCGCACAGCGCCATCGCCGCTAGTCCGTTGCGCTTATTTCAAGCTCTTTCTTGCACCTGTTTCTTGGTGCTCAGCAATGCGGGAGTTCATGCTAAGCGGCAAACCGGGGCAAGCGCTTCGCTCAGGAACGGGCATCGATGCCAAAAATTCCTGAGCGCCCGCAGATGCCATTCGCCATTCTGTTCAACGGCACTCGGAATAGTGACGCGCTTCCAGCTTTGCGCGCTCGCCATACTCCGAGCTGGTTTGAACGCCTGCCGGGAAGCGGCCGTCGCGTGAATATCCTGGAAGTACTCGTTGAGCCGTAGGCTCGCCGCTGCCGGCGCTGTTCATCTGCAAGCGCAGGGTGCGGCAGGACGAGCTCTCCGACCGCGCATCGGCGAGCCTCGACATGGCCGAACCGGATTCGCCGGGCATATTGACGAGTGCGATCCTGACGGATGATGCGTGCGGCGACATTGCCCGGTCGAAATCGCTTTGGCTCGAGACTGCAAATGCGTCGGCAGCCAGGACCATGGTGAATGCGGAAAAGAGGTAGCTCACTAAACGAATGCGCATGATGGATGACTCCGTATTGAAATGATCAAATCGCCAACGCCAACAGAATTCAGCCGCCGTTTGGCCTGCTTCTGCTGCCGACACCTGCCAGAAAGCTCTGGTATGGACGTAGTTTGCGCATCCCCGGTTAAGCGGATATTGCAAAAACGCCGGCGTTTGTTTCAATTGAAATCCTGCATGCGATAGCGTGCGATCAAGCTGCCTGCACCGCACGAGCCCGGCTTTATCAGTCCAGTCCGGTCTTGCCGGCGGCCCAGTAGGCTTTGGCTTTCAGGCGCGAGCCCGGCACGCCCAGAGACTTGAGAGCGCTGCGCAGGCGCTGGATGAAAGCGGCCCGGCCCGTCAGGATAAAGCTTGCCTGGGTTGCGGCAAGCGCTGGCAAGCGGTGCTCGATCTGCGTGAGATGCGCATCGTTTTCCCTTCGCTCGAAGAGTTCGACACCATCCAGATCGAGTCGTGCGAGCACCGCCAGCGCACTGGCTCGGTCGCTCACTTCAAACAGAGTTTGCAGGGGAATGCCGGAAACCTGGCGGTGCAATGCATAGGCCAGCCCGATTGAGGTTTCGTCACCCAGCATGATGCACATGCCGTCTGCCTGACTCAGATCCAGCGATGCACGCGGCCCGAAAACATGGCATTCGTCCCCCGGACTGGCGTCGCGAAGCCAGCTGCTTCCTGGCCCGTGCCCATGCATGTATCCCAGAATGCGGGTACGGCCAGCCGCCTGATCCCATTCGATGGGCGTGAAGGTGCGCGCGACAAAGGCGGAGCCCATCGTGATCTGGATCTTCTGTCCGGGCAGCCAAGGCAGCTGCTTGAACGCAGGGCTTTCCAGGGTAAGGAGCCGGAAGTTCTCCGCAAGCGCTTCGGTCCCGGCAACACGCGCCTGTTTCATCAGCATGCGGATCAAGGCCCGGCTCAGGCGTCCCGGCGGGCGTGGCGCCGTTGCATTGCGGTCGGGTGCAGGCGTCATCATCGCGTGAAGATCGTGAATTCGTTGCCCCTGCCCTCGCTGATGGGAATCGCTTGCGAAAGGTAGCCGTTGGCGGGATCGCGGACATAGGCCAGGTAGATGTTGTCCTGATCAAAGGCATTTTCAGCCAGGATGGGCGAGCCTGTTTTCAGCCGCGACTCCAGCAATTTCAGCACCGGCAGATAAAGACTGAATGCGCCATCGAGCAGCACCAGATCGACTTCTCCGCCGACATCGGCCAGGGTCTCGCGGGCGTCTCCCTCGCGAATCTCGACCAGGTCGGCGAGCCCTGCCGCTTCAAGATTGGCGCGTGCGCGCGCCGCCTTGCCGGCTTCCAGTTCGGTGCCGATCAGGTGACCGCCGCCCATATCGCGCAAGGCCGCAGCGAGATAGATCGTGGATATCCCCATGGACGTGCCGAACTCGACTATCCGTGTCGCCTTGCGCGCGCGGGCGATCTGGTAAAGAAATCGGCCATACTCCGGCGTCACGTTCAGAAAGTTGTTGGCGTAGCCACGATAGAAGCCGCGCACATCGCGACTTTCTTGCGCAAAGTGTTCGGCGATGCTGTCGGCCATCAATTGTTCGGGCTGCTCGGCGTTGATGAACTGCGCCATCAATGCACGATCTGCCAGTTCGGCCTCTTTGAAAAGCCGTTGCAGTGTGTCGGCCACGCGGCCGGTGCTCAATGAATCCATGGTCTCGAGTCCTCAGTAAGTCTGGGTAAGACGCGGCTGCGGGAAATTCCGTGACCGCCTTGCGAGCATGGTAGACATGACGGCCCTTGGCATCATTGCTTAATTTTGCCAAAATATATGTAAATCCTGCCAATCCGGCAGCATCATCGTCCCCAAGGCCAATCAAACATGCCTGTCCTCAATGAATTTTCTGATGCGGGGGAGTGGATGGACCCCGATCTGGTACCGCGCCCGGTAGTAAGCTTCGGCGCCAGCGGTACCGTGACGGCCAGCGTGCTGGAGGAGCAAGCGCGTTTCTACAGCGATCGCAAGGAGATGGATTTCCATCGTCATCGCAAAGGGCAGCTGCTGCTGGCGCTGCGCGGCATTCTCAGCTGCGAGGTGCAAGGCGGATTCTGGATCGTGCCGCCTCAAAGTGCGATCTGGATACCCTGTGAAACGCTGCACAAGATCACCGCCGCCGGCACGGTCGAATGCTATGTGGTCTTCATCACGCCCGAAGCCGCATCCACGCTGCCGCCGGCTTGCTGCACCGTAGTCGCAACGCCGCTGTTGCGTGAACTGCTGATCCGCTCTGCCAGTTTTCCTTTGCTTTATCCCGAGGGCGGCATGGAATCCCATCTGGCGACCTTGATTCTCGACGAAATTGCCATGGCGCCGACCGGCAATCTGCATCTGCCGATGCCGACGGATGCGCGGCTGCGCAAGATAGTCGATCTGATCATGGAAAATCCGGCCGACCGCGGCACCACGCAAACCTGGGCGCGACGAGTGGGACTGAGCGAGCGAACGCTGGCGCGACTGCTCACCCAGGAAACGGGCATGAGCTTCGGCCGCTGGCGTCAGCAATTCCATCTCATGCTCGCGGTGAAATGGCTGGGCAGCGGATCTGCTGTCCAGCAAGTCGCAGACGACCTGGGCTATGAAAGCGCCGGCAGCTTTGTGACCATGTTTCGCAAAGCGCTCGGCACTTCACCGGCCCGTTACATGGCGCAACGCAAGCGCAGCAGCTGAGCATCGGGGCTTTCCCTTAGCCGCGCTTCTGCTTGCCGCTCAACAGCACCAAGGCCACCAGGAAAGACAAGGACACCGAAGCTGCGCCGGCGAGATAGACCGCGCCCACACCCCAGGCCCCGGCCAGCGCACCCGCCAGCGGGCTGGTGATGCCCAGCGAGATATCCAGAAATGCGACATAAGCGCCCATTGCCAGTCCGCGTGTTTGTGGCGGCGCACGCCGCATGGCTTCGACGCCGAAGCCGGGGAAGGCCAGCGAATAGCCGAAGCCTGTGAGCGCCGCGCCGAGGTAGGCCGACGATGTCGTATCGGCGCCCCAGATCAGCAACTGGCCGGCCACCTCAATCACCACACAGACCAGCGCCACGCGTGCGCCGCCCAGCTTGTCCGGCAGGTGGCCGAAGCAGATGCGTGCGGCAATGAACGCGGCGCCAAAGGCCGAGAACGCAAGTGAAGAACTGCCCCAGGATTTGGCCGCGAACAAGAGTGCAATGAAGGCCGTGATCACGCCGAAGCCGACACTGGAAAACGCCAGCCCGATACCCGGCAACCAGACCGCACCCAGCACTTTGTAGAACGGCGTGCGGCGGCTTGCGGTAGGCGCCAGAGCACGCATGCCGGAGATGGCCGCGAGCGCCAGCCATGGAATCGCGACGGTGGCCACTGCGATGCCGGCGAAGCCACGATAGTTGTTGAGCGCCACACCGGCCGGCGCACCGACGGCATAGGCGGCGAACATGGCCATGCCCAGCCAGGCCATCACCTTGCCGCCGTTCTGCGGGCCGACCAGGGCGATGCCCCAGCCCATGGTGCCGGTGACGATCAGGCTTTCAGCCAGCGCCAGCAACACACGTCCGAGCACCAGCACCCAGACCGACGCCTGCGGCATATCAATGACGCTCAGCGAAGCGAGATAGATCAGACCGGAGGCCGAAGCGAACAGAAATCCGCTCACCACGGCACGCTTGCCGCCGCGCATGTCAGCGAAGTTGCCGGCCCAGGCGCGCGACAGCAAAGCTGCAGCGAACTGCGCGCCGACCACCAGGCCCACGACGGTCGGGCCCATGCCCAGCGCATCATGCAGGTGCAGCGGCAGCACCGGCAACTGTATGCCGATGGTCAGAAAGGCGATGAATACCGCCAGCGTGAGCGGCGCAAGTTTAAGGAAAACATTGACGCCCGGCGGCGCCGTGGCCGCCATCGAGGGCGACTGCTGCATGTGTTTGTGAGTCATGATTTTCACTGATATTAAATGCGTGGATGAATGGCTGCGCTTCAGAACAGCCGCAACGACAGCTCGACGTCCTCAGGCTGTGGCAAAGACAGGTAACCGTTGGCGGCGGAGCGGACCTTCGCCAGATATTCGGGGCTGTAGCCGCTGTTGTCGGCAATGATCAAGGCGCCCGGTCGCAGACGACTTTCCAGCAGATTGAGGATGTCCGGATAGAGCGCCTTTGCGCCATCCAGCAGAAGCAGGTCGATGGTGTCGGGCATATCCTGCGCCAGCGTTTGCAAGGCATCGCCTTCACGGATTTCGACCAGGTCGATGAGATCGGCCTCTTCCAGATTGGCGCGGGCGCGCGCCACTTTGGAAGGCTCGAATTCAGTGGTGATCAGCAGCCCGCCGCCGTTGTCGCGCAGCGCAGCGGCGAGATGCAGGGTCGACACGCCGAAGGAGGTGCCGAATTCGACGATAGAGCGCGCCTTGCTTGCACGCGCCAGCATGTAGAGCAGCAGACCGGTCTCGCGCGAAACTGCCAGCGGCAGATGTTTGAGGCCGCTATAGAGCGCAAGATATTCAGTCTTGCTGCGCATCAGCCGCTGCCGGTCGGCTTCGCTGAGCTGAGAAAGAAAAATGCTGCTGTCCGGCGAGATCGCCGTCGTCTCCTGGAACAGCCGTTCCAACAGACTTGAAAACTGGGGTGAGGTGAACTTGGTCATGTGAAATCCGGTATCGGGTTGAGCGCATCGGTGCGCGGGAGTAAAATGCGACGAATTCGTCAGATGGAAGTATGCGACGAATTAGTCATGTTTTCTATTCGCATTATTTAACTGCCCTCAATTCCCATGACCGAACGCCGCAAACCCCAGATTTCCCTGCGCAAGCAGCCGCAACAAGCGCGCTCGACAGAACTTGTCGCAGCGATTCTGCAAGCAGCTGTTCAGGTTTTGCTCAAGGAGGGCGCGCAGCGTTTCACCACCGCAAGGGTGGCCGAGAAGGCCGGCGTGAGCGTGGGGTCGGTGTATCAGTATTTTCCGAACAAGGTCGCCATCCTGTTCAGGCTGCAGGCGGACGAGTGGAAGCAGACCACGGAACTGGTGTGCGACATTCTCGAAGATAGCGCTCAGAAGCCGCTGGAACGACTGCGCGCGCTGGTGCATGCCTTCATCCGGACCGAGTTTGACGAAGCGCAGGTACGCATGGCCCTCAACGACGCCGCGCCCTTGTATCGCGATATCGCCGAAGCGCAGGAGATAGAAGAATCCTGGGATGCAACCGTCAGCAAGTTCATGCTGGAAGTCTTGCCGACGACATCGGACGCCACCCGCGCCCTGGCCGGCGATCTGATCATTACGACGCTGACCACGGTGGGCGAGCAATTGTCGGGCAGCGAACGCACGCAGGAAGATATAGAAGCCTACGGCAATGCCATGGCGGACATGTTCTGTGTTTATCTCAAGGCCTTGCGCAAGGGATAAGCGCCATCTGCAAACGCGTATGCGATGTTCAGTGACGCGCCGGAAAATGGATCGGCAACTGCAGCGTCATTCTGGTACCCGTATCATCCGAATCCCAATGTACGGCAGCGCCGATCGACGCTGCGCGGCGCATCTGATTGTTGAGGCCCTTGCCTTTGCGCACCGATTCATGGGCGCGCTGGAAGCCGCTTCCGTTATCCGTCACGATCACCAGCACATGATCAGGCCGGACCACCGTCGCCACCCGGATTTCAGTGGCCTGCGCATGCTTGATGATGTTGGCGAAAGCCTCTTGCAGGATGCGCAATATGTGCAGCGCATTGCGCGGGTCCAGCCAGTCCAGCGCAGGCACGTTGTCGATATCCCAGCGCAGCCTGATGCCGGCGCTCTCCAGCCGCGGCGTGAGGCGAAAGCGCAGCGTCGCCAGCAACAGCAGCAGATCGGTCTGCACCGGCTCCATCGAATCGATGGTCAGCTTGAGATCGTCGATGCAGTTGCGCAGCACATCGGCCAGCATGCTCTTGTCGAGATTGCCCCTCTCGGCTGCCAGCAGCGCCGTCAGCAGCGATGAGCCCATGCCGTCGTGCATGTCCTGCATGATGCGCTGGCGTTCATTGCTCAGCATCTGGCGATGTTCGATTTCGCGCAGGCGCTGATAGCTTTCCTGCAGTTCATCCTCGCGTTGCTGCAGCCTGCTTTTCAAGGTGGCATTGGCCAGCCGGACGCTTTCATTGGCGTGAATGTAGCGCCGGAAAATGATGTACATGAAGATGGCAAAAGCGCCGCCGTTGCTGTACGGCCCCAGATACAGGCTCTCGACGCTGACGTAATTGTTCTGCAGCAGCCAGTCATGCACGCCCATCAGCATGCCCAGCAAGCCCCAGCCGCTCAGCAGCAGTCCGTCGCCGGAACGGGCGCGCCAGGATTGCCGTGCGCCGAACACCGATACCGACGACCCCACCAGAATCAACATGACATAGACCAGCGGCGCCAGCCCGTACAGATCGATCAAGGAACCTGACACCAGCGGCATGGTGAGCACCGACATCGCCAGCGTGACCGTGAGCACCATCCGGTTGATCCAGCGCGAAGGACGACGGTGCAGATAGTTAAGAAAGTAATGCGTGGCCAGCACCAGCCAGTAGATCGAATTGACGGTGAGCCAGCTGAACCACTCGTCGGACAGCGGCAGACGGCCTTCTCCTACGTGATAGTGCAAGGTGCGCAGGAAGGAGGCCACCGCGATGTAGAACAGCAGCAGATACGAGGACTCGCTGCGGAATTTGCACCAGACGAAAAAGGAGAACAGGCCGACCGCCAGAAAGGCGGCGCTGCTGGTGTAAGGCAGCTGGATCTGCAACAGATAGCGCAGGCGGTAACGCCAGATCAGGTCGGCGCTCTCGCCGACCCACAGCGAAGAAATACCGCCGCTGGAATCGCGCGGCCGCTCGATGCGCAGCAGAATCGTGTGCGGCACGGCGGCGCCGGCGGTGGCCTTCAAGGGTATCCACAGCGGGATATTCCAGCCGTTCCAGTACACGCTGGCATGCGAGGCGTACAGCAAGTGATTGTCGCCGTAGACGGCAAGCTGGCCATCGGTCTTCCAGCGCGGGATGTATAGCGCGTCCGGGACGCCGTTTTCGGCGCCGGCGGCAACCCGCATCCGATACCAGCTCACCGTGGTCGGCGGACCTTCAGCGCCATTGACGCTATGGGCGGCGGTGTCGACATCGCTTGCGCCGGGCGGCAGCAAGGGCCGCACCAGAGCATGCGGCAGCGCGACCTTTTCCCACTTGCCTTGCTGCAATACTTCAGCGACATCTTGCGCCTGATACGGCGGCGCGCTGTAGCCATGGGCGGGCAGATTGAGCAACTCCGCGCTGGTGATGTGCAAGGGCGTGGCCGCGCGCGCCGCAGCGCTGGTGAAAACGGCGAGCGCCATCACCATGAGCAAGAGCCCTGTCCATCTTCTATGCACCGTTAAATCCCTGATCGCGCGCCGTGTAAGTCGCCGTATAAGTCGCTGTGTAAATTACCGTGTATCGCTGGGCAGCAATACTAACCGGCGGGCGATCTTTGGGCAAATCAGCCGGCAGGCTGCTCGCGCGCGAACATGAAATCGCGGCCCGGCGCAGCCGCCAGCAGCTTGCGCGTGTATTCCTCGCGAGGCGCAAAGAACACATCGTCTACCGCACCCTGCTCCACAATCAGGCCGCGCTGCATGACGATCACGTGGTCGCAGATCTGGCTGGCCACGCGCAGATCGTGGGTGATGAACAGAATTCCGATCGAGAGGCGGCGCTGGATTTCATCCAGCAAGGTGAGAATCTGCGCCTGCACCGAGACGTCCAGCGCAGAGACGGCTTCGTCGGCAATCAGCACCTTGGGTTCACAGGCCAGTGCGCGCGCGATGGAGATGCGCTGACGCTGCCCGCCGGAAAATTCATTCGGATAGCGCTTCAGCGCTTCCGGCTTCATGCGCACCAGATGCATCAGTTCTTCAGCCCGCTTCCAGGCATCGCTGCGCGACATGCCGAAATTGAGCGCGCCTTCGATGATGGATTCACCCACGGTCTGACGCGGATTGAGCGATCGATACGGATCCTGAAACACCACTTGCACCGAACGCCGGAACGGCGACAATGCGCGGCCGCTGGCCTTGGCGACCGAGCGCCCGTCGGAAAATATATCGCCCGAACTGGGCTCGATCAGACGCGCGATGCAGCGTGCCGCAGTCGACTTGCCGGAACCCGATTCACCGACGATACCTATGGTTTCGCCGGGGCGCAGAGACAGCGAGATATCGCGTGCCGCATGCACCTCGCGCCGCTTCTTCGGCCAGCTGCCGCTGCTGTAGGTCTTGCAGATGTTATGCGCCTCCAGCAGGGGATAGGCCTGAGCCACCGGCCCGCGCGCCGAACGCTTGAGTTCCGGCACCGCCGCCAGCAGCATGCGCGTGTAGGCTTCGCGCGGATGGCGCAGCACCTGCACCTTGTCGCCGGCCTCGATCATGCTGCCCAGTTGCAGCACCACCACCTTGTCGGCGATCTCCGCCACCACGCCGAAATCGTGAGTGATGAACAGCACCGCCGTACCGTTTTCGGTTTGCAGCTCGCGGATCAGCTTCAGTATCTCGGCCTGCGTCGTCACGTCCAGCGCGGTAGTCGGTTCGTCGCAGATCAGCAGCGCCGGTTTCAGAATCAGCGCGATGGCGATGACGATGCGCTGACGCTGCCCGCCTGACAACTGATGCGGATAGGACGCGTAGATTCTGTCCGGCTCGGGCAGGGCGACGCGCTCGAAGATGCGCAGAATCATGCTGCGGCGGGCCGCGCGATCATGCGCGGTGTGTCGCACCAGCAGCTCGTCGATCTGGTCGCCGCAGCTCATGACAGGATTGAGCGCGGTCATCGGCTCCTGAAACACCATCGCCATGGACGTGCCGCGCAGTTGATTGACGCGCGCGGCCGACGCGTCCAGCAGCGACTCGCCCAGCAAATGCATGCTGCCCTGGCGCACCTTCAACTCCTTTGGCATCAGGCCCATCACCGCATTCGCCACCACCGATTTGCCGGAACCGGATTCGCCCAGCAGGCACACCACTTCACCGGGCGCGACATCGAAGGAGATATGGCTGACCGCGTCGCCGCGGTCGGCGCCGGCCGGCAAGGCGATGCAGAGGTCGCGCACTTGCAGCACGGCTTGCGTCCGGTCCGGGCCGGCCGCCGCCCGCTTTTCAGATTGCATGTCGGACATCGCTCAGCTCCCGCGCTTGTTGAATTTAGGATCGAGCGTGTCGCGCAAACCATCGCCCAGAATATTCACCGCCAGCACCGTCAAGGCCAGGAAGATGCCGGGAAACAGAACGTTGTGCGGGTACTCGTTGAACTGCGCCCGCCCCTCGGCCATGATGTTGCCCCAGGTCGCCATGTCGGCCGGCAGGCCCACGCCCAGAAATGAGAGGATCGCTTCGACCAGAATCGCCGCCGCACATACATAGGTGCCCTGAATGATCAGCGGCGCAATCGCATTCGGCAGAATGTGGCGCAGCAGGATTTTCCAGGTCGGCGTGTCCAGCGAGATCGCTGCTTCGACATAGGGCTCCTCGCGCACCGCCAGCACCACCGAGCGCACCAGCCGTGCCACGCGCGGAATTTCCGGGATCGCAATCGCGACCACCACGGTCAGCAGCGTACCGCCGAACAGCGCCACCAGACTGATGGCGAACAGGATGCCCGGGATCGCCATGACGCCGTCCATGATGCGCATCAGCACGCTGTCGATGCGCCGGAAGTAACCGCCGAACAGCCCGATCAGCATGCCGAAGAACAAGGCCAGCAGCGCCACTGAAATGCCGACCGTGAGCGAGACCCGCGCGCCGTACACGGTGCGGCTCCAGATATCGCGTCCCAGACTGTCGCTGCCCATCAGGAAGAAATGCTGAAAGGTCTCGCCGCTCAGGCTGTTGAATTCGGCGTGCGTCAGCGGCAGCAGATTGGCGCTGCCGGGATCGAGCGCCAGCGGATCAATAGTGCCGAGCCAGGGTGCGCACAGCGCCATCAGAATGAACAGCAGCAGAATCGCGCCGCCCAGGCGCACCGCGCCGTTTTGCAGCACGCGCTGCCAGAGCTTGAGCGGCTTGCGCCGGACGACCGCTGCCGGGGCCGGAGCAGACAGCGCTTCCGACTCGGGCATCAGAGTTTGAATTGGCTTCATGGCGGGTTTCACTCAGTAACGGATGCGCGGATCGAACACGAGATAACTCAGATCGATCAGCAGATTGACGCCGACATAGACGACGGAAAAGAACAGCGTGATGCCCTGGATCAAGGGAAAGTCGCGCGACAGCACGGCATCCACCGTCAGTTGGCCGAGCCCGGGAATGGCGAACACGCTTTCGGTCACCACCACGCCGCCGATCAGCAGCGCGATGCCGAGCCCGATGACGGTGACAATCGGAATCGCGGCATTGGCGAGGGCGTGCCGCATCAGCACGCGCAGCTCTGAAATGCCTTTGGCGCGCGCGGTGCGGATGTAGTCTTCGGTCAATGCCTCGGCCACCGCCGCGCGCGTGACGCGGGCAATCAGTGCGATGTAGATGATGGAAATCGCAATCGCCGGCAGCACCAGATGCGCCAGCCAGGGGCCGACGCCGTCGGCGATGCGGGTATAGCCTTGCACCGGCAGCCAGCGCGTGTGCAGCGCAAAGCGCCAGATCAGCAGATAGCCGATCACGAACGAGGGGATGGAAAAGCCGAGCACCGAGAATCCCATGAGCATGCGATCGAGCAGGCCGCCGTGACGCCACGCAGCCAGCACGCCCAGCGGAATGGCAATCAGGCTGGTGGTGATCAGAGCAATCAGCGTGAGCGAAACGGTGGGCTCCACGCGTTGCATGATCAGCTCGACCACGCTCTTTTTCATGAAAAAGGATTCGCCCAGATCGCCGCGCAGCATGCGCCCCGACCACTGCACGAACTGCACCGGCAGACTGGCGTTGAGACCCAGCTGCTCGCGCACGCGAGCGATGTCTTCGCTGGTGCCGCCGCTGCCGACGATGGAGGCGGCAGGATCGCCGGGGGCGAGGCGCAGCATGAGAAATACGATGAAGGCGACCACCACCAGAACCGGAACGGTCGCCACCACCCGGCGCATGACAAAGAAAAACATCGAACTACTCCCTGCAATTGGCTGGTGCAGACATGCGTGCATCGCATCCTGCATGGGCTCGTCTGTGCTTGCCGACTTGCCTTCTGAAAAGACCGGATATCAGATTCATGCCGGATGGCAGTCCGAAAAATCGGACTGCCATACCTGGCGCAATCAGTTCTTCTTCAGATTCCAGAACACATTGACCGGCGCCGTCACGACGCCGCTGACCACGCCCTTGCGGTAAGCCGTCAGCGGCTTGTATTCGCCGATAGGACCGACGATGCCGCCGGCAAAGTTTTCCAGCTGAATCTGCTCGGCCAGCTGCTTGCGCTCGGGCTCGCCCATGGTGGCGAGGAACTGCGCCTTCAACTGCTCCAGCTTGTCGTCCGTGGCCCAGCCGAACCAGCCTTTTTCGCCGCTGCCGGTGAGCGAGGCGAAGAACAGCGGATTCATGGTGTCGGCAATGCCCCAGGCGGTGATGAAGGCGTTCCAGCCGCCTTGCGCCACCGGCGATTTCATGGCGCGGCGCGATACCAGGGTCGGCCAGTCCATCGATTGCAGATCGACCTTGAAGCCGGCCTGTTGCAGCAAGGCGGCCAGCACCGGTGGATATTTGTTGAGCTGGGCGAAATCGGTCGGCCACATCAGCACCACCGGCGTGCCGTCGTAGCCGGCTTCCTTCAGCAGTTTCTTGGCCTCGGCGAACTGCGGCTTGCCGGTGAAGTAGCCGGTCTTGTCGGACGCATAGGCGCTGCCGCAGGGATAGATCGAGGTACAGGTGTTGTAGAGATCCTTGCTGACCAGTTGCGCCTTCATCAGCGCTTCCTGATTGATCGCCATGAAAGCCGCCTGCGCGATCTTCGGATTGTTGAACGGCGGAATCAGGTGATTCAGGTGCAGCGCCACCGAACCTTTCGGCAACTGGCTTTCCAGACTGATTTTCGGATTGGCCTTGAGCGTGGCGTACTGCTCGGCCGGGGCCCATTCGATCATGTCGACTTCGCCGTTGATCAGGGCATTGGTCTGAGTCTGCGCATCTTTCAGGATGATCCATTCGACGCGGTCGACATACACGCGCTTGGCGCCGGCGGTGCCGGAAGGCTCTTCGCTGCGCGGCACATATTTTGGGTTCTTGATGTAGACCACTTTTTCGCCGGGGCGATATTCATCCTTCTTGAAGATGTAAGGCCCGGAACCGGTGGTGTCGTCGATCTGCTTGTCGGCCGGCGTCTCGGCCACATGCCTGGGCATGATGAAGGGCGGATTGGTGGAAGGCTTGGCCAGCGCTTCCAGCACCATGCCGAAGGGTTGCTGGAAGGTCATGCGGAAGGTGGAGGCATCGACCGCTTCGAACTTGTCCAGCGCCAGCATCATTTTCTGGCCGAGATTGTCGCGTTGCGCCCAGCGCTTGACGGAGGTGATCACATCGTCCGACGTCACCGCTTTGCCGTCGCTGAAGGCCAGGCCTTTGCGCAGGGTGAAAGTCCAGGACTTGCCGTCCGCCGCCACCGAATATTTATCGATCATCTGCGGCTGAATCTTGCCGTTGGCGTCCACTCCGAACAGGGTGTCGTAAATCATGTAGCCGTGGTTGCGGGTGACGAAAGCAGTGGTCCAGATCGGATCCAGAATCTTGAGATCGGCCTGAGGCACGATGCGTAAAGTCTTGGCCGGATCTTGTGCGAACGAAGCGTGCGTGGCCAGCATCATGGCTGCGACCAGCGCCATTTTTTTGATCGAGAACATCCATTACTCCTGATATTGACAAGGGTTGTCCGCAGCCATCCAGGCGGCTCGCGAGGAGCCGTCCGCCGGCATTGCAGAATTCGGAACGCGTTGAAAATGATCAAATCGGGAGGGGCCCCTGAGACTGCCGTCACCAGGCCACGACATTACCGCCGTCGCATGCCGGGTCACGCTACCGCACGTCTTCGCTCGTCAGCGAAGCGTCTTTGCCGCTATTTTTCTGGTGTATGCGCGAATGCGCCGATTCACGTTGCAGCTTGCTCAGTCCGTCTGCGCGGCCTTTTGCAAAGAGCGTTCGGCCAGTCTTGCCAGCAAGGCGCCGCCGATGGGAATGGCGTCGTCGTTGAAGTCGAAATTCGGATTGTGCAAACCGTAGTCGTTCTTGCCGACGCCGGTGCCGAGGTGAATATAGGCGCCCGGTTTCTTTTGCAGCATGAAGGAGAAATCTTCTCCGCCCAGACTGGGCTTGGGGATCGCCACCACGTTTTCGACGCCCAGGATTTCTTTCGCGACTTCGTTGGCGAACTGCGCCTCCGCCGAGGAATTGATCACCATCGGGAACAGCCGCTCGTACTCGACCGTGGCGGTGGCGCCGAAGGTGGCGACTACGCCTTGCACCACTTCGTTGACGCGCTTCTCCAGCAGATTCTGCACTTCCGGATTCAGCGAGCGGCAGGTGCCGACGATCTCGACTTCATCCGGGATCACCGCAAAGCCATCCATGGTGCCGCCCTTGATGCCGCACAGACTGACCACGCCGGACTCCAGCGGATCGAGATTGCGGCTGACGATGCTTTGCATGGCGACGATCAGGTGGCCGGCGATCAGCACCGGATCGATGGCGCGATGCGGCGCCACGCCGCCATGCCCGCCGACGCCGCGAATGCGGATGCGGATGCGGTCGGTCGCGCCCATGGCCGGGCCGTCGACGATGGAGACGGTGCCGATCGGCAGACTGGGCCAGTTGTGCAGTGCATAAATTTCGTCGGCGTTGAATTGCTCGAACAGGCCGTCTTCCACCATTTCGCGGGCGCCGGCATAGCCTTCTTCGCCCGGCTGGAAGATCAGATAGACAGTGCCCTCGAAGTCGCGATGAGCCTGCAGATAGCGGGCCGCGGCGAGCAGCATGGTGACGTGACCGTCGTGGCCGCAAGCGTGCATGCGGCCCGGCGTGGAAGATTGATATGCGAGTCCGGTACATTCCTGCAAGGGCAGCGCATCCATGTCGGCGCGCAGTCCCACCGATTTGCGGCCGGCGCCGCGCAAACCCTTGATCACGCCGACCAGGCCGGTCTTGCCTATATTGGCGTGGAATGGGATGCCGAGGCGTTGCAGTTCGTCGGCGATGACCTGGGCGGTGCGATGCTCCTGAAAGCCGAGCTCGGGATGCGCGTGCAAGCCGTGACGTATTTTCTTGAGATCGACTATTTCCTCTGCGATCGCGCTGGCAATTGACATTAAACCTGCTCCTTCGTGGACAGAATGGCATGGAAAAACTGCTGCGCTGATCTTAATCATTGACTCGGTTTGGCACAAATATGAGAATATGATCTTTGCCATAACAAGTTGATATCCCGTGGAAATCCGCCAACTGAAATACTTTCTGGCAGCTGTTGAACACGGGTCCATCAGTCAGGCGGCCCGCTCACTGTTCGTCGCCCAACCGGCTCTCACCAAACAAATCCGCAACCTCGAAGAAGAACTGGGCGTCACGCTGCTTGAGCGTTTGCCGCGCGGCATCGCGCTCACCGCCGCCGGCCGCCAGTTCTTCCGCAATGCCTCCAAAATTCAGGACGATCTGATCTCGGCCAAACAGCAGGCGATCCAGGCCAGCACCGGTCAGCTCGGCACGATGACGCTGGGGCTGACGGTGTTGCACAGTCTGCTGCCCATCATTGCGGAAATCCTGCGGCGCTTCCGCCAGGACGCGCCCCGGGTCTCGGTCACGCTGCATCAGTTGATATCGGGCCCGCAGGTGGACAGGATTCGCGCCGGCGAACTGGACGCCGGCTTTCTTTTTTATCGCCCGCTGGATGACCCCACCCTGAGCGGCACCCTGATCTCGACCGAGAAACTGATGCTGGCGGTGCCGCGCGATTCGCAATGGGCCGCTCATCCGCCCAAGCGACTGGCGGAGCTCAACGGCGTCGACATGATCTGGTTTCCGCGCGGCGCCACGCCCATGTATTACGACCATCTGATGCATCACTTCCACAAGGCCGGCTATACCCCGCACGTGGCGATGGAAGGCAGCGACAATGCCGCCATCCTGACGCTGGTGACGGCCGGCATGGGATGCGCCATCCTGCCGGCGCTGGCGCGCTATCAGGCGGAGGACAGCGTGGTGTTTCTGCCGCTGGAAGATCTGAATCTGGAGATGCCGCTGGAGCTGGTATGGCACACCGAGAATCCGTCTCCGGTGCTGCAGCGGTTTGTGGAAATTGCCAGGGCGACTTTCCCCTCGCGCTAGCAGCGCGGGGCTGGCGATGTGAGTCCGGCAGTCAGAATATCAGCAGGTAGGCGCGTCAGGATGGCATGCGGCCCGGATCGGACTCAGCGGCAATCGACACGCTTTCAAAGCCTGCCTGTGCAGCGCAGGCAAAATACCTCCGGCCTTGCGCTCCCCCTTGCGCCCTCCCCCTGCTTTCCGCTTGCCGTCCCTTTACACATGCAAACCATGCTGATGCACATCGAGGGCTTCGGCCAGCCAGTCGCGCCGCGTCCCGATAGCGCCGGCCAATCTGGTTTTGACCGGCGCGCGTGCCGCATCCCTGATCAGGCAACGCAGCGCCAGGCTGTATCTGACCGTGGTAATCCGCACCGATGCACTGCCGGGCGCGCATGAGAAATATTTGTTGGCTGCATTAATCTTAATCATTTCTTTAGTCCCGCTGACAAGGATCAAAATGGCGAACGGCCATGGCGCTGAAACGAGCTTCCGCCAGCAAGACCGGCCGGCACATGTCGCTAGTTGAGTGACTCAGTGTCACGGCTCCTGGCCCCCGGGTCAAACGCATATGCATCATATGGATAATGAAAAATATTAATACCGAGACGCTGGACCTGAACCTGATCCGGGTATTCCTCGCCATCTGGGATACCCGCAGCCTGACTGCCGCAGGAGAGCGGCTGTTCCTCACCCAATCCGCCGTCAGCCATGCACTCAAACGACTGCGCTATGAATTCAGCGACCCGCTGTTCGTGCGCGACGGCAACACCATGGTGCCGACCCCTGCCGCCACGCAACTGCATGCGCCGCTGAGAAAAGCGATCGGCATCATCAACAGTGCGGTGCTGGAATACGCAAGCTTCGATCCGCAATCCTCGGCGCGCATGTTCCGCATCGCCATGTCGGACGTCTCCGAGTTCTACTACCTGCCGCCGCTGCTGGCTGAACTGGAGCAGCTGGCGCCGTCGATCAGGCTGGAGATATTGCGGCTGGATGTACACACCGTCGGCGCTTCGCTGGCGACCGGCGATGTCGATCTCGCACTGGGCTATCTGCCGTCGCTGCATGGCGAATGCCACAGCAGGCCGCTGATGACCGACAGCTTCGTCGCGCTGGTGCGCGCCGGCCACGCGCATGCGATTGCCGGATCAAAACTGACGCCGGAGCAGTTCCGCGAGTTGCGTTTCATCTACGCCGCGACCGAGGCGCCGGGCCATCAGCGAGTGGAAAAATGGCTCGACGAAAATGCCATCCAGCGCAACATTGCCTTGCGGCTGGCGCACTTTACGCTGGCGCCTGAAATCGTCCGTCAGACCGACTTCGCAGTGCTGTATCCGCGCAGCATTTCGGAACGCATCAATCGCCAGCATGAATTTTCATTGCTGGAACTGCCCTTCGAAACGCCCGCCATTGAAGTGATGGTGCACAGCCATCTGCACTTCAGCAATGACATGGGGATCACATGGCTGAGCGATACGCTGGTGCGCAAGATGGCACAGGAAAACGGCGGCAAGAAAGCGACATAGGCCAGGTCGAGTCTGCTCACAGATCTTCGTCAGGCTCGCCATTCCCCAGATTCACATTCACGCGCAGCAGGAATGCGAGCAACTGCGCCTCCTCTTCTGCGCTGAAGCCGCTCAGGGCGGTGCGACAGACGCGATCCATGACCGCCTTGCCTTTCGGCATGCGCTTCGCCGCCTCCGGCGTCAATGACAAAAGATGACTGCGCTTGTCGCTGGGCGAAGGAACCCGCGAGACAAGGCCGTCACGCTCCATGCGGTTCAGCAATTGCGCCATGCTGGGCTGCTCTACCTGCGCGATGCGCGCCAGCTCACTCTGCGGCAATTCACCGCTGCGCTTGAGTGCGACCAGCACCGGCAGTTGCCCGATGGCGAATCCCAATTCACGCAAAGGCGCATCCACCACGCGTGCGAACGTACGATTGATCTGACCGATCAACTTCAAAGGATTTTTCGCTATCTCATTTTTCATGGCATTGACCTTAAATTGGAGTCAATTTATATATAGGCTCCTATTATAAATGACGGAGCCGCAGGCGAAACTAAATCTGAATGTGGCAATCATCGGCGCCGGTTCCGGCGGACTGACGCTTGCCAGAATACTCTTTCTGCACGGCATTTCAGCTACCGTGTCGAGCGCGGCCGCGGCCCGCTTTTCTCACGATGCACAAGCGCTGACGCCGGGGATGCGTCGCAGTCATGCCGTCGCCGCTTGCATGCCTTGCGAATCAGCGAGTTCAGCGAGTTCAGCGGCCGCTTTTCGGAATCGGCGCAGCAGTTCAGCGTGCCCGGACAGACGCAGAGGGAGGAAATGAAGAGATCGCCGCCTTGGACGAGACCTTGAGCTTGGTATAGATGCGGCGGATGAAGGTCAGCACCGTGTGGCGCGACACCTGCATCAGCCCGGCGATTTCTTCAGCGCTGAAGCCCTTGGTGATCAGCTCCAGCACCTGCATCTCGCACGCCGAGAGACTCACCTGCGGCTCGGCGTCTGCGCCGGCCAGCGCGGGCGGATGGAGCGCCTCGTCGGCGCCAAACTCCACCGTAGCCACTGCAGCCGATGTGTCTGATGCGGATGATGTGCTTGCGGGCGGTGCTACGCTCCCAGCCTGCACCGGCATCGCATCCTGCCGAAACTGCATCAGGATGCGACGCGCGATCAGCGGGCTGATGGGGCTGCCGCCGCCGTTGAGGCTGCGGATTTCATTGAGCATGGATTGCGGTTCGCTGTCTTTCAGCAGATAGCCGGCGGCGCCGGCTTCGATCGAGCGCATGACATGGGCTTCGTCGCCGAAGGTGGTGCATACCATGATGTCGCAGGCCGACCATTCACGGCTGGCGCTGCGGATGACATCGATACCGGAACCGTCAGGCAGGCCGAGATCGACCAGCAGTACATCCGGCGGCGGCTGATCCAGCAGACTCATGCCTTCAGCGCGGGTGCCGGCGATGCCGGTCAGCAGCATGTCGCCGGCCGCCTGCAAGGATTCAATCAGGGTGTCGCGAAAATCGAGGTCGTCCTCCACCAGCGCAATATGGATCAGAGGGGCGGCGCCTGCCGTGGCGGGATCAAATCGGTGTGCGGGTGCGCGTTGCATGATGTCGTCTCATCCCCTGAAATCTTGTTCTTAAGCGATCAGCCTATCGATGCCGGGAAGCAAGGCTGAATCATGTGCGCCCCATAGTTGTCTTTTTTATATTTTCAGGGGATCGGCGCTCATTATAGGCAGCTGTCAATGAATGCCTTGTCACTAGTTCTGGGGATATGCAGGTGCAGCCGCCGGCTGTACATTGCGCACTTGCTTCGCGCGTCACGACCTGGTTTTCATCCCGCCCGGTCATTCAGCTTCTTCTTTCGATATCCCCCGCCGCCCGGCCAATCAAGCCAACAGGAATACAGATGAGCATCTCGCCGTCAGGTACCGGAATGCAATTGGGCAATGGGGCCAGGACTGCGCATCCGGCTCATCCCTCGCATGAGCCGGATGAACGCCTGGGACGTCTGCTGCGCGACTTCACCGCGCTGGCCGGCCAGATCTGCGAAACGCCTATCGTCATGGTGTCGCAGTTGCACGGTCATTTCGATACACGCCCGCCGCTTGCTTCCGACCAGCCTTACGCCGCCGGCATCTTCGAGCGTTGCCAGTGGTGGCGCTTCCCTGGCCAGAGCGAGGTGGTGCGCAGCAATAACGATTTCAGTCTGTGCGAAGCCGCAACCGTAACCAGTGCAGCCCTGACTGAAATCGGCGACCTCGGCAGCCACGCCGGTTTTGCCGGCGCTCCCATGGTCACCGGCATGCCGGGCGTCCGCTTCTACGCCGCCGCCATCTTCGGCCAGCCGCAGGGCAATTTCATGGGTACCCTGTGCGTGCTGGATCGCCGCGCGCGTTCACTGCTGCCGGGCCAGCGCATGGGCCTGCTGACGCTGGCGCGACAACTGGAAGAACGGCTGGCGCTGCATCATGAAGTAGCCCAGCTGCAATGTCAGGTGCTCACCGATGCGCTGACGGGCATCGGCAACCGGCGCGCCTTCGATCAGCGTCTGGGCGATGAATCGGCGCGCCATCAGCGCAGCAGACAGCCTCTCTCGCTGCTGATGATCGACGTCAACTTCTTCAAGCAATACAACGACGCCCACGGCCATCCGGCAGGCGACGTCGCGCTGATCAACATCGCGCAACTGCTGTGCATACCGCTGCGCGGCAGCGATTTTGTGGCGCGTTACGGCGGTGACGAATTCGCCATCATCCTGCCCGAGACGCCCGAAGGCGGCGCCCATCTGGCGGCCGAGCGCATCCATGAAACCTTGCGAAACGCCAGCTGGCCGCATGGCGAAATCACGCTCAGCATCGGCATCGCCACCCTGATGCCGGAAGAAATCTCGGACGCGCAACTGCTGTTGCAACGCGCCGATCAGGCCATGTACACCTTCAAGCGACATTGCTGAAACGCGGAAAGAATGAAGAATTGCATACGCCGTTCAGCCGAAAAACTGAAGCGCATTTTGATTTGGGCTGTGCCGGTATGGCGCTGCGGGAGTGTTGCTGACTGCGATCATCGGAACAGCGCCTGACGGCACATTGAATTTTCCGGGAGGCAAAATAAAACGTCGTGCCAACAAGTTGACACGACGCACACAGAGCAGAGCCTTTTTATCGGCCGTTATGATTTTCTGGGATATCAGACGCGGCCGGACCGGCTGACAGCACCAACTTATGCATGGGATGATAACCAGTCAAGCGCCTGCCGTCTGTACCTAGAAATAGGTACACCGCGCACGAAAATTCCACCCGGCAACAAAATCGATCTCCGGCTGCATTCGCGCGCCGGCGGTCGCTCACTCCCCGATCAGGCCGCGACTGCGCGCCTCGAAAATCGCCTCGGTCTTGGAATGCACTTCCAGCTTCGCATAGATGCGGCGGATGAAGGTCAGCACGGTATGCCGCGAGATGTGCATCAGGCCCGCGATCTCATCTGCGGTGAAGCCGCGCGTGATGAATTCCAGCACTTCCTTTTCGCGTGCCGACAATTCGACCGTGGCCTCGACCGCTACCGCCACCTTGCCGGCCACCACCATGCCCGGCGTTGCGCCCGAGGCGCCGGCGGCGCTTTCCACTGCGGCTGGCGAGACCTTGCTGCCGCCGCGAAAACGCATCAGCACCTGACGCGCGATCAGCGGACTGATGGGACTGCCGCCGCCATGCAGGCTGCGGATTTCGCTGATGATCTTTTCCGGCGCGCTGTCCTTGAGCAGATAGCCCGATGCGCCGGCCTCTATCGACTGCATTACATGCAGCTCATCGCCGAAGGCGGTGCACACCATGATGTTGCAGTCGGGATGAAGCTCATGTGCAACACGAATGAGGTCGACGCCGGAGCCGTCAGGCAGGCCGATGTCGACCAGCAGCACATCGGGCGCGACACGTTGCAGCTCCTGCAAACCCAGCGCCAGCGTGCTCGACATGCTCAGCAACTGCATGTCCGCCGCTTGGCGGATCGCTTCCTGAAAAGCATGCTGGAACAGGACGTCGTCTTCCACCAGCGCAACACGGATGAGCGGATCGGAGTGGGCGCCGGATTTACATTCAGATTCGGAATCGGGCGGGGATGCGGGCATGTAGGAATCCACGATATTCCGCCAGAGCAAGCATGTAGCGGCCTGGCAGTTATTGTTCTTGATCCCGCGCATATTGCCACAAAAACACGCCCTCTCCGCGACTTCTCAAGCACGGCTGCGGCGAGAATGGTGGCTCAGCGGCTCATCGGCTCAGCTCTCCGAGCCGGTCGCCACGATCAGCGGATCGCCTATTGCATAGAAGTGGCCGCCGGCAACGTAATGCAGACTGCGCCATTCCGGACCGGCATCCTCGAAATGCCAATGGCCTTCGCGGAATACGCGGGTATCGGCCCAGGCGCCGACCACCTCGCCGATGAACAGATCGTAGGCGCTCTGATTGTGCGGTTCGGGAATCAGCTTGCAGGCCAGCCAGCCCGAGCATCCGGCCACGAAAGGCAAATCGTGCCCCTCGATGCGGAACAGTTCGGCGCCGCTTTTCTGCAGCTTGTCCGGATCTTCCAGCAGACTGGTGGTACCGAGCGCATGCGTCAACTGCACTTGCCGGGCGGTGGGGATCTGGATCACAAACCTTGCGCTCTGTTCGATCAGCGCGCGCGTCCTGGTCATCTTGTCCAGCACCACGGTCAGCCTGGATGGCGAGAAATCCAGCGCGCAGGCCCAGGCGGCCGCCATGACGTTATCCACGCCGCCATGACTGGCGGAGACCAGCACGGTCGGGCCGTGATTGAGCAGACGGTAGGCTTTTTCGAGTTCGACCGGGGCGATATGACTATCCATGGATTTCCTGAATTGAATGAAGTGGCGGCGTACGCCTGACTGCGTATTTTCAGGCTTTACCGCGAAAAAATCCTGCGGCCCCGATTTCACTGCCCGACCGAGAAAAAACGCCGCCGGAAATCAGGAAGAAAATCCGGATGCGGTGCGACCGCCCGAGCGCATGCGCTGCAACTGCTCCAGCAACTCATCGCGCACCACGCCGGTGATATGACTGCGCCGGCCGCTTTCCAGAATGCCGAGGCGGCGCGCCACCGGCCGGCCCGGCAAATGCAGCACGCACAGATTCGGATCGTTTTCCCAGTCGAAATTCTTGAGCAGCGGCACCATGGTGAAGCCCACGTTCTTGCGCACCAGCTCGACGATAGAAAGGATGGAGTTCAGCTCCAGAAAATCCTGCGGCACCAGATGCATGCCGCGCATGATCTTGTCGATATGCGCGCCGGTCGGCGTGCGACGGTCGAAACGAATGAAGGGGTAGGCTGAAAACAGGCTGCTGATGGTGACGTCGGCGCTGGCGATGCTGGAGTTGGCGATCACGGTCAGGGTCTCGACATAGCATTGGGTCCATAGCAGGCCGGGCTTGTCCGGCCACTGGCGCTCGACCACCAGCGCGGCGTCGAGCTCGCCGCTGATGACGTCTTCCATCAGCTTGGACTGATCCTGCACCCGCAGTTCGACCTCCAGGCTGGGATGCAAGAACTTGAGCTCGGCCAGCGTCGTCGACAACAAACCCATGCCGGTAATCAGGGAGCCCAGCTTGAGGTTGCCGGCAATCGGCTGCTGATCCTGAATGTCGCGACGCATGGCGTCGTATTGCGCGAGCAGATCCACCGCGCGCGGCAGCAGCAGGTGGCCGGCCGGCGTCAGCATCATGCTGCGCCCGGTCTTGTCGAACAGCGTGGTTTTAAGTTCTGCCTCCAGCGCGCGCATCTGCTGGCCGACCGCCGCCTGCGTCAGCGCCACCTGCTCGGCCGCAGCGGCAAAAGAGCCGCCGTGTGCGGCTGCGATGAAAGTACGCAGGAAACGAATGGTGCTCATGGCGGCGCAGTGGTGTGAATAAGGTGCAGGGAGGCAGGAGACAGCAAACAGATTGATAAAGAAATTGTTTATATATGCTAAACGATTTCTACATTTTTATTTTCCCTTTTTTATCCCATAATCGTTTCGACGCAAGACTTGCAGCCTTCCCCGTTGTCTGATCCACTTGCCGGCGCCAGCCCGCCACCAGGCCATGAACACTTCGACGCTTAGCTCAGTAATGCACTGTACGCCGCCCGCGCCGCATGCAGGCGCGGGCTATGCATCCTCATGCAGTACTCCGGCCGTTTCTGCGCCGCCTTCTTCCCGTTTGCCATCATCAAGGATTTGCCATGTCTGAGACCTCCGCGCCTGCGGCCGACTTCGATCAGCGCGCGCGCGCCATTTACGATCTGGGCAACAGCACCATCTACGCTTCGCGCAGCGATCCGCGCTTTTCCTATTGCACCTATGTGCCGCCGCACGTCGGCAGCGCCGATGCGCGGCCGATGCAACTGGTGGTGGTGATGCACGGCACCGGCCGCGCCTTCACCGAATACCGCGACGCCTTTGCCGAGTTCGCCAAATGGAACGACTGCATCGTGCTGTGCCCGCTGTTTCCGGCTGGCCCCAAGGGCGACGGCAACCGCGACGGCTTCAAGCAATTGCGCGAAGGCGACATCCACTACGACGCGGTGCTGCTCGACATGGTGGATGAAGTGGCGACCAAGTTCGGCTGCGACTTTTCCCGATTTGCGCTGTTCGGTTATTCGGGCGGCGGCCAGTTCGTGAACCGCTTCGGCTATCTGCATCCCGAACGTCTGTGGGCGCTGTCGATCGGCGCGCCGGGTTCGGTCACGCTGCTCGATCCGGATCAGGACTGGTGGGTCGGCGTGCGCGGTTTCGAAACGCGTTTCGGCAAGCCGCTCGATCTGGAGGCATTGAAGGCGCTGCCGGTGCACATGATCGTCGGCAAGGCCGATATCGAGACTTGGGAAATCACCCACAAGGAAGGCGGCAAGTTCTTCATGCCCGGCGCCAACGATGCCGGCAAGACGCGGCCGGAGCGTCTGGAAAGCCTGCGCAAATCCTTCGAAGCGGCCGGCGTCAAGGTCAGGCTCGACGTGGTCGACAACGTGCCGCACAACGGCATGGCCTGCGTCGACAAGGTGCAGGACTTCTTCGCCGCCACGCTCAAGACCCTGCGCGGCAACTGAAGCGGCGCGCTAGACTAGACCTCTTTCATCGCGGAGAACTCAAGGCATGTTTCGTTTCACGCTGAATCGCCTGGCCATGGCCTTGCCGACCCTGTTCATCGTCGCCGTCGCGGTGTTCGTGCTGATCCGCCTGATTCCGGGCGATCCGGCGCAACTGCTGCTGGGCGATCTGGCCGACCCGGTGCGCCTGCTGGATCTGCGCACCCGCCTCGGCCTGGATCAGAGCTGGCCGGTGCAGTTCGGCATCTGGGGCGGCCATGCGCTGCGCGGCGATCTCGGGGTGTCGATCACCACCGGCGAGCCGGTTCTGCATCTGGTGCTGAGCCGCTTTTTCGTGAGTGCCCAGATCGTGGTGGTGGCGGTATTTCTGGCCGTGCTGGTGGCGGTGCCGGCCGGCATGATCGCGGCCTGGAAACAGAACCGGCTGCCCGATCTGGCGCTGGTCGGCGCGGCCACACTGCTGGTCTCGCTGCCGACATTCTGGCTGGGCCTGCTGTTGCTGCTGTTCTTCGGCCTCAAGCTGGAATGGCTGCCGGTGGTCGGCTATGTCTCGGTGATGAGCGACTGGAAGACCGGGCTGCTGTATCTGGTGATGCCCATCATGACCCTGTTCCTGCATGAGATCGGCGTGCTGATCCGCATGGCGCGCGCCAGCACGCTGGAAGTGCTGCGCCTCGATTACATCACGCATGCGCGCGCCAAGGGTCTGTCCGAACGCGCGGTGATGATGCGCCATGCCTTCCGCAATTCCTTCGGTCCCACCTGGACCCTGATCGGCCTGGTGCTCGGCAATCTGCTGGGCGGCGTGGCCGTGGTGGAAACCGTGTTCACCGTACCCGGCCTCGGCCGCCTGCTGGTGGACGCGATCTTCGCGCGCGACTATCCGGTGATTCAGGGCTGCCTCTTGTTCGTCGCCGTGATCTACGTGCTGACCAATCTGGTGATCGACCTTTGCTATCCCCTCTTCGACCCTCGGGTGCTGGCCGAATGAAAAAATTTATGACTCCGCAAGCCCTGATCGGCATGCTGTTCGTGGTGCTGATTCTGGGCGCCGCCTTGCTGGCGCTGGTGTGGACCCCGCACGATCCGCTCAAAATCAGTTTCTCCGCGCGCTTCAAAGCGCCCGGCGCCGAATGGCTGCTGGGCACCGACGAATTCGGCCGCGATGAATTGTCGCGGCTGATGGCCGGCGCTTCCAACAGTGTATGGATCAGTTGCCTCACGGTGCTGTTTTCGGTGATCGTCGGCACCGCCATCGGGGTCGTCACCGGCTTCGTGCGCGGCTGGCTGGACCGCATCGTGATGGCCTTCATCAATGCATTGCTGGCCTTCCCCGGCCTGTTGCTGGCGCTGGCCCTTCTGGCGGTGTTCGGCGCCAATCAGTACGGCATCATCCTGGCGCTCGGTCTGGCGTATACGCCATCGGTCACGCGCATCGTGCGCGGCACCGTGCTGTCGCTGCGCGAGAAGGAATTCATCGAATCCTCGCGCGTGCTCGGCAACTCCGAGCTGTACACCATGGTGCGCCACATCCTGCCCAACTGCATTGCGCCGCTGACGGTGCTGGCGACCTCGATGTTCGGCTGGGTGATTCTGGCCGAGAGCGCCTTGTCCTTCCTCGGTCTGGGCGTACCGCCGCCGGCGCCGACCTGGGGCAATATGCTGGCCTCGGCCCGGCCTTACATGGCGCAGGCCACCTATCTGTCGATCTTCCCCGGCCTGTGCATCGCGCTCACGCTGCTGGGCATCAATTTCCTCGGCGACGCCGTACGCGACCTGCTCGATCCGCGCATGAAAGGTCTGGAATGACGACTGCGATTTCACCTCTCAAAGCCACTGACAAGCTGGTCGAAGTCTCCGGTCTGACGCTGGCCATCGGCAGCAGGGGCCGCCAGATCGTGCGCGATGTTTGCTTCGCGGTGGCGCCCGGCGAATTCGTCGGTCTGGTCGGCGAATCGGGCAGCGGCAAGACCCAGGCGGCGCGCGCCATCATGGGTCTGACGCCCTTGCCGCTGATCCGCACCGCCGGCAGCATCGTGTTCGAAGGCCAAGACATTGCACAGGCCGGCGAAGCGCAGCTGCGCTCACTGCGCGGCGCACGCATCGGCATGGTGTTTCAGGAGCCGATGACCTCGCTCAATCCATCCTCGACCATCGGCGCCCAGCTGGACGAAGGGCTGGCGCTGCATCGCCCCGCACTCAGCAAGACCATGCGCCGCGAACTGGCGCTCGACATGCTGGCGCGCGTCGGCATTGCCGATCCGAAGGCGGCGCTGGCGGCCTGGCCGCACGAGTTCTCCGGCGGCATGCGCCAACGCATGATGCTGGCCTCGGTGATGCTGCTGGAGCCCGCGCTGCTGATTGCCGACGAGCCGACCACCGCGCTCGATGCGGTGGTGCAGCGCGACGTGCTGGAGCTGATGGTCGCGCTGACCCGTGAACGCAATACCGCCGTGCTGCTGATCAGCCACGACCTGCCGATGGTGGCGCGCTATACCGAACGCGTGATCGTGATGAAGCAGGGCGAAGTGGTCGAGTCCGGCAATACCGCTGCGATGCTGGCGGCGCCGGCACAAGAGTACACACGCAAGCTGCTGGCGGCGATTCCGCGACGCCAGCCGGCGCGCACCTTGCCGGCAGCCGCCCCGGTGATCGAAGTGCGCAAGCTGGTGGTGGAATACGGCGGCCATCAGCGCCTGTTTTCAAAGACTGCATCCAAGCGCGTTTTGCATGGCATCGACCTGGCGATTCAACCCAGGGAAATCGTCGCGGTGGTCGGCGGTTCCGGCTCCGGCAAGACCACGCTGGGGCGCACCATCGCCGGTCTGATCAAACCGGCCGAAGGCGACATTCTGTTCAAGGGCCATGCGATCCATCGCAGCGATCCGGGCTGGCGCGATTACCGCCTGAATTGCCAGATGGTGTTTCAGGATCCCTACTCCTCTCTCAATCCGCGCATGACGATTGCGCAGCTGGTCGGCGAAGGCTTGCGTCAGATTGACGGCATGTCGAACGCCGACAAACGCGCGCGGGTCAGCAAGATGCTGCAAGAGGTGGGGCTCGACGACAAATACGGCGACCGTCATCCGCATGAATTGTCGGGCGGCCAGCGTCAGCGCGTGGCGATTGCACGCGCGCTGGTGCGCCATCCGTCCTTCGTGATTGCCGATGAGCCGGTGTCGGCGCTGGACGTGACCGTGCGCGCGCAGGTGCTGGAGCTGTTTGCCGAGCTGCAGGATCGCCACGGTTTTTCCTGCCTGTTCATCAGCCATGATCTGGGCGTGGTCGAGCAGGTCGCCGACCGCGTACTGGTGATGCAGAACGGTCGCATCATCGAGCAAGGCAGCCGCGATGCGGTCTTCGATCAGCCGCAGCAAGCCTACACCCGCAAACTGCTGTCGGCGATTCCGGCGCTGATCCCGACCGCCAGCGGCGGCATGCAGCTGAAGTGGCGCTTCGATGAGCCGGTCGCGGCGGAAGATGCGCTCACCACCTGATCACTTCGCCATTCAATCTCAGTCAACCATCGTAGTCACTTCGAGGAATTCAGCCATGCCATCTTCACCGTTCATTGCACGCCTCAAAGCCCCGGCGGCGCTTGCATTGCTGGCGCTGGGCGCCTGTAGCATCGCGCAGGCGCAAACTCCGGCCCAGATCGTGGTCGCGCAACCGGCCGATATCCGTTCGACCAATCCCGGCGTCAATCGCGACAACACCACCGACGGCGTGGTGCTCAACATGGTCGAAGGCCTGGTCGGCTATCACGAGAACGGCTCGGTCGGCCCGCTGCTGGCGAAGTCCATCACCATCAGTCCGGACGGCCTGACCTATACCTTCAAACTGCGCACCGGCATCAAGTTTCACAACGGCGACGCCATGAGCTCGGCCGACGTGCTGTGGAGCTGGAACCGCTACATGAATCCCAAGACCGACTGGCGCTGCCTGAGCGATTTCGACGGCCGCTCCGGCACCAAGGTGCTGTCGGCGACCGCGCCCGATGCCCAGACCTTCGTGCTGAAGATCGACAAGCCGTCGGCGATTTTCCTCAACAACATGGCGCGCACCGATTGCGCCATGGCCGCCGTGATCAGCAAGAAGTCGGTCAAGGAAGACGGCAGCTGGGACAAGCCCATCGGCACCGGCCCCTACAAGCTGGAAGAATGGAAGCGCGGCGAATACATCACCATGAGCGCCTTCGCCGATTACCAGTCGCCGCCGGGCACCAAGCCCGACGCCTATCTGGGTCTGAAAAAACCGCAGATCCCGATGGTGAAGTTCCTGGTGGTGCCGGACATGTCGACCGCCAAGGCCGGCCTGCAATCGGGCGCCATCGATGCCGGCCAGATCACCTCTTCCGACGCCAAGGAGCTCAAGGCCAATCGCAATCTGAGCGTGATCATTCCGAGCGAAGGCGGCAAGAACACACTGCTGATGCAGACCAATGATCCGGTGCTCAAGGACGAGCGCATCCGTCAGGCGATTGCGCTGTCGCTGGACATGAATCAGATCGTCGAAGCTTCATCGGAAGGTCTGGCCCATGTCAATAATTCGGCGGTCTATGACAAGTCGCTGTTCTACAGCGCAGAACAAAAGAAGGGTTATACCTACAACCCGACCAAGGCCAAGCAACTGCTGCAACAGGCCGGCTATCGCGGCCAGCCTATCGTGATCCAGGCCAACAAGCGTGCGCACGTGCCTAGCTATTCGGTGGCGGTGCTGAGCCAGGCGATGATGCAGGCGGTCGGCATCAATGCCCAGATCGAAGTGCTGGAATGGGCCACGCAACTGGATCGCTACAACAGCGGCAATTATCAGATCAGTTCATTCAGCTATTCCTCGCGTCTCGATCCGGCCCTGAGCTATGAGCAGTTCTCCGGCAGCAAGGCCAAGCAGTCGCGCAAGGTGTGGGACGACCCGGCGGCACAGAAACTGATCGACCAGAGCTTCGTCGAATCCGACAACAAGAAACGCCAGGCGCTGTTCGATCAGTTGCACGCCATGATGATCGCCAAGACGCCGCTGATCGTGCTGTACAACATCACGGACGCCTGGGCCATCCGCAACCGCGTGAAGGGCTACACAGTCTGGGAGAGCATGCCGCTGATGTGGTCGGCGAGCATTGCCGCCAAATAAAACGCACCAGTAATACCCGGGCGGCATGGCAGGCCGCCGCCCGGGTCTCATTTATTTTTATCGAACGCAGACCTTCGCGCGAGAGACCGAAAGACGCTCTCGCCGGGCCGCTGCATTGTCTGCCCCTTTTTGAGGATTGCCAGAGATCATGAGCACCATCACACAATTTCCTTTCGTTTCCGTTTCCGGCACGCCGCATGAACGCGGCGTGCAATACGGCCAGCAGGCCGCCGAGCGCGTGCGCGGCAGCATCGGCCTGTATGGCCAGACGCTGGTGCGGCTGGGCTACAGCGAACAGGCGCGCAATCAGCTGATCGATTTTTTCGCGAAACAGATAGGCGACTACGCGCCGCATTACATCGATGAAATGCGCGGCATCGCCAAGGGCGCCAACGTCGACTTCGCCGACATCGTGATGATCAATGCCCGCACCGAAGTGCTGGCCAAGGCGCGTGCCGAAAAGGTTGCGGCAGTCGACAAGGAAGCCGGCGACGGCTGCACCGGCGCGCTGATCCTGCCCGAGCGTTCGGCCAGCGGCAATCTGATCCACGGCCAGAACTGGGACTGGCGCGCCGAATGCGCCGACACGTCCATCGTGCTGCGCGTGCGCAATGACAACGGCCCGGATTTCATGACCTTCGTCGAAGCCGGCGGACTGGCGCGCAGCGGTTTCAACAGCGCCGGCGTGTCGATCACCGCCAACTATCTGGAATCGGATCGCGACTTCACCCAACTGGGCGTGCCGCTGTCGCTGATCCGGCGCAAGGTGCTGGAACAGGACATCTTTTCGCTGGCGATGAAGGCGGTCGCCACCACGCCCAAGTCTTGCTCCAACAACATCATGCTGGGCATGGCGGAAGGCTTCGGCATCGACTTCGAATGCACGACCAATGAGGCCTTCCCGCTCTACCCGGGCGATGATGGCCTGATCGTGCATGCCAATCACTGGGTGTCGCAGGTGGCGCGCACCAAGCTGCTCGATCTCGGCATCGCCAATTCGCCGGACAGCCATTACCGCGACTGGCGCGTGCGCAAGCTGCTCAATGAGGCCGGCCCCAAGCTCGGCCGCCAGCAATTGAAGGATGCCTTCTTCGACAACTTCGGCCTGCCGTATTCGGTGTGCCGGCCGCCGCGTCCGGGCAGCCACGATAATCTGTCGGCCACGGTGGCGATGGTGATCATGGAACCGGCCGCGCGCGAAATGGAAGTGGCGCCCTTGCCTGCGCTGAACCGCGTGTTCACCCGCTACAGCCTCGACCATGCGCCGCAAGTGCTGCTCGCCTGAGATTCCGATAGCACTGCACCTGAAGGCTGGTTCATCGCAAGCCTTCAGGTGCGCATGCCGGATACGGCGCACTCGCATGACAACAGACGCAAGCATCTGCGTGCATCCATCTCTTGCCGAAACCTCGCGTCGGCAACGACAACTGAAACTCCGCCCCATCAAAGCTGACTAAGCCATGACCGCAATGAGCGGCCTGCGGCTAATCCGTCCGCACTCCATGCAGCCGGGTTGCCAAGCTCACTCATGAGATCACATTGAGTTGCATGAAAAACAAGATTGCCGGAAAGCCGGTGCCGCGCTGATGAATTCCCGGTTTAAGCGCAGAATGTGGCAGATGATCGCCAATCCATTCGTCTGCGCCGCAGGCAGGCCGGAGCCCTTGGCGGATTTCGCGGAACCGGGATTCATGAACCTCACTTATAAGTTCATGCGCGCCGGACGCTGAATCATCATGCCCTGCAGCATTTACTATAGCGACTGTCCCCGGCTCAAACAGAGCCTGAATCAGAACCAGAACCAGCACTGACACCGACCTGCGAAAGTCGGCCCATTCCAGAATGATCTCCGCGCGAAGAGATCAATCGCCGCCAGCCAATCGTAATTCAGCTAAAAGGAAGCGAACCATGGATGACTTCGATCTTGTCAAAATTTCCCGGCGCGACATGATGATCGCGAGCGCCCTGTCGGCGACCGCAGTTGCCTCAATGAGCAGTCCCGCCGCCGCTGCCGGCAAGGCGGATAGCCCGGTCACCGGCAATACTGCACCGGCGCGGGCGCCGGTGAGCGCCAGGCTCACGCTGCAGGTCAATGAGCTGCAGCACCAGCTCGATCTTGATACACGCACAACTTTGCTCGACGCCCTGCGCGAGCATCTGCATCTGACCGGCACCAAGAAAGGTTGCGATCATGGCCAGTGCGGCGCCTGTACAGTCATCGTCGACGGTCGTCGCATCAATTCCTGCCTGAGTCTGGCGGTGATGCATGAGGGCTCGAAGATCACCACCATCGAAGGTCTCGGCAACAAGGACCATTTGCATCCCATGCAGGCCGCCTTCATCAAGCACGACGGCTATCAATGCGGCTACTGCACGCCCGGCCAGATCTGTTCCGCGGTCTCGGTGCTCAACGAAATCAGGCAGGGCATCCCCAGCCACGTCAGCGGCGATCTGAATGCGCAGCCCTTGCTGAGCGCGGCCGAAATCCGCGAGCGCATGAGCGGCAATATCTGCCGCTGCGGCGCGTACTCCAACATTCTGGATGCCATCACCGAAGTCGGCGGAGGTGCCGCATGAGAGCCTTCAGCTATCAGCGCGTGCACACTGCCGCCGAGGCAGCCGCTGCGGCGGTGAGCACGCCGGGCGCCAAGTTCATCGCCGGCGGCACCAATCTGCTTGATCTGATGAAGCTGGAGATCGAAACGCCGATGCATCTGATCGACGTCAACGGTCTGATGCTGGACAAGATCGAAGCAACGCCGGAAGGCGGCCTGCGCATCGGCGCGCTGGTGCGCAATACCGATCTGGCGGCGGACATGCGCGTGCGGCGCGACTATGGCGTACTGGCGCGCGCGCTGCTCGCCGGCGCCTCGACCCAGTTGCGCAACAAGGCCACCACCGCAGGCAATCTGCTGCAGCGCACGCGCTGCCCCTATTTCTACGACACCAACCAGCCGTGCAACAAGCGCGTGCCCGGCAGCGGCTGCTCGGCCATCGGCGGATTCAGCCGGCACAATGCGGTGATCGGCGTCAGCGATGCCTGCATCGCCACGCATCCCAGCGACATGGCAGTCGCCATGCGTCTGCTCGATGCCGAAGTCGAAACCACCAAAGCCGACGGCTCGGTGCGCAGCATTCCGATTGCAGATTTTCACCGCTTGCCGGGCAACACGCCGCATATCGAGAACGCGCTTGAAGCGGGCGAGCTGATCACCGGCGTCAAGCTGCCCAAACCCCTGGGCGGCACGCATATCTATCGCAAGGTGCGCGATCGTTCCTCGTATGCCTTTGCGCTGATCTCGGTGGCGGCCGTGGTGCAGTCCAACGGCAGCGGCCGCGTGGCGCTGGGCGGCGTGGCGCACAAACCGTGGCGGGTGGAAGCGGCGGAACGTGGCATGGCGGGCGGCGCCCAGGCCGTCACCGACAAGCTGCTGGCCGGCGCCAGAAGCACGCACGACAATGCGTTCAAGATTCCGCTGGTGCAACGCACGCTGGCTGCGGTGCTGGCACAAGCGAAGAAAGGCTGATCTCATGAAATTCGATACTCCCGCCACCAGCAATCCCATCGATCAGCTCAAGATCATCGGTCACGCGGTCGACCGCATTGATGGCGCGCTCAAGACCACCGGCGCCGCCACCTATGCCTACGAGCAGCATGAGGCGGCGCCCGATGCGGCCTACGGTTATGCAGTCGGCTCCGCGATTGCCAGGGGCCGCATCGCCTCGATGGATGTGAGCGCGGCGCAGCGCTCACCAGGCGTGATTGCCATCGTCACCGCCGAGAATGCCGGCAAGCTCGGCAAGGCCAGCTGGAATACGGCCAGGCTGTTCGGCGGCCCCGAGATCCAGCACTATCATCAGGCGATTGCGGTGGTGGTGGCCGAGACCTTCGAGCAGGCGCGCGCCGCCGCGCAACTGGTGCAGGTGAAATACATCACTGAACAGGGCAACTACGATCTGGCCGGCTCGCGCGATCAGGCGGCCATGCCCAAGAGCGGCAAGGCCGACACCAAGGTCGGCGATTTCGCCGGTGCGTTCGCACAGGCCGCAGTCAGGTTCGACGCCACCTACAGCACGCCGGATCACGCCCACGCCATGATGGAGCCGCATGCCTCCATCGCTTCATGGGAAGGCGATCAGCTCACGGTCTGGACTTCCAACCAGATGGTCGACTGGGGCCGCACTGCGCTGGCGACCACGCTCGGCATCCCCAAGGCCAGGGTGCGCCTGGTCTCGCCTTACATCGGCGGCGGCTTCGGCGGCAAACTGTTTCTGCGTTCGGAAGCGGTGCTGGCGGCGCTGGCCGCGCGCGCCGCGAAACGGCCGGTGAAGGTGGCGCTGACGCGCCCGTTCATGTTCAACAACACCCCGCATCGTCCGGCCACCATTCAGCGCATCCGCATCGGCGCCACGCGCGACGGCCAGATCACTGCCATCGGCCATGAAACCTGGTCCGGCGATCTGGCCGGCGGCAAACCCGAAAACGCGGTGCAGCAGACCCGTCTGCTGTATGCCGGCGCCAATCGCATGACGGCGACGCGACTCGCGGTGCTGGATCTGCCGGAAGGCAATGCGATGCGCGCGCCGGGCGAAGCGCCGGGTCTGATGGCGCTGGAAATCGCCATGGATGAGATGGCGGAGAAGCTGAAGATCGATCCCATCATGTTCCGCATCATCAACGACACCAAGGTCGATCCCGAGAATCCTGACCGGCCCTTCTCGCAGCGCCGCCTGATCGAATGCCTGCGCACCGGCGCCGAACGTTTCGGCTGGAAGCAACGCAATGCCCGGCCCGGCCAGAAGCGCGAAGGCCAGTGGCTGATCGGCATCGGGGTGGCGGCGGCCTTTCGCAATAACATGAACATGAAATCGGGCGCGCGCATGCGGCTGAACCGCAGCGGCATCGTCACGGTGGAAACCGACATGACCGACATCGGCACCGGCAGCTACACCATCATCGCCCAGACCGCGGCGGAGATGATGGGCGTGACGCTGGACAAGGTGGTGGTGAAACTGGGCGACTCGGACTTCCCGGTATCGGCCGGCTCCGGCGGCCAGTGGGGCGCCAACAGCTCGACCGCCGGGGTATATGCGGCCTGCGTCAAGCTGCGCGAAGCAGTGGCGCAGAAACTGGGCATGGATCCGGCCAAGGCCGAGTTCACGGACGGCATGGTGCGCACAGGCGGCAACTCGGCGCCGCTCGGCAGTGCCGCAGAAGGCGGCGAAATCGTGGCCGAAGATACGATGGAGTACGGCGACCTGAGCAAGCGCTTTCAGCAATCAACCTTCGGCGCGCATTTCGTCGAAGTGGCGGTCGATGCCGCCACCGGTGAAACACGCATCCGCCGCATGCTGGCGGTCTGTGCAGCCGGTCGCATTCTCAATCCAAAATCGGCGCGCAGTCAGGTGATCGGCGCCATGACCATGGGCGTCGGCGCAGCCCTGATGGAAGAGCTGGTGGTGGACAAGCGTACCGGCTTCTTCGTCAATCACGATCTCGCCAGCTACGAAGTGCCGGTGCATGCCGACATCCCGCATCAGGAAGTGATCTTCATCGAAGAGACCGATCCCATGACTTCGCCGATGAAGGCCAAGGGCGTCGGCGAACTCGGCCTGTGCGGCGTCGGCGCGGCGATTTCGAACGCGGTCTACAACGCCACCGGCGTGCGGGTGCGCGACTACCCCGTCACGCTGGACAAGCTGATCGCCAAGATGCCGGCCTCCGCTTGAATACCGCTCACGACCAGCCGGTAGTGATCATCCTTGCCGCCGGCAAGGGAGAGCGCTTCCGCGCTTCCGGCGGACGGCAGCACAAGCTGGATGCGCCCATCGCCGGCTTGCCGGTGCTGCAGCATGTGATTCGCGCGGTCGAGCAATCGGGACTACAGATGTATATCGTGCGCAGCGCATCCGGCCCCGGCATGGGCGATTCGATTGGGGCCGGCGTGGCGGCCGTGCCCAATGCAGCGGGCTGGCTGATCCTGCCCGGCGACCTGCCGCTGGTGCAGCCGGACAGCTTGCAGCGCGTGGCGCGGGCACTCGCCACGCATGCAGTGGTGCTGCCGCAGTATCAACAACAACGCGGCCATCCGGTCGGTTTCCGGCGCGACTGCTTCGATGCGCTGGCCGGCTTGTCCGGCGCAACCGGTGCGTCCGCTATCGTGCAGGCGCGCCGTCGTGCCGGCGAAGTATTGGATCTGGTGCTGGACGACGCCGGCATCGTCAGCGACATCGACAGCGTGGAGGATCTGGCGCGCGCTGAAGCCATGTTCACGCGCATGCAGGCAAGCAGCGCGATCGGGGAGAAATGAATGGAAAGCATCGATACCAAAGTCCTGCGCGATCTGCGCGACTGGCGCGCCGCCGGCGCCCGCGCCATGCTGGCGACGGTGGTCAGAACCTGGGGTTCATCGCCGCGGCCGATAGGCGCGATGATGGCGCTGCGGGAAGACGGACGCCATGTCGGCTCGGTCTCTGGCGGCTGCATCGAAGACGATCTGATCCTGCGCTATGCCGGCAATCAGGGCGATCTGCATCCGGCCGGCAAGACTGAGCGCAAGCCGCAACTGGTGCGCTACGGCGTCAGCGCCGACGAGGCGCATCGCTTCGGTCTGCCCTGCGGCGGCACGCTGGAACTGCTGCTGGAATTCGATCCCGCGCATGCGACGCTGGATACGCTGGTGCGCAAACTGGAAGCCGGCACGCTGGTGCAGCGCACGGTGCATTGCGAGGACGGCCGGGTCGAACTGGACAGCGCGCATGCGCCGCAGACCTTGTATTTCGACGGCCACCGCCTGACCTGCACGCTCGGCCCCGAATATCGCATGCTGCTGATCGGCGCCGGCGCGCTGGCGGAATATCTGTCGACCATGGCGCTGTTCAACGGCTTTGCAGTGACGGTCTGCGATCCGCGCCAGGAATACATCGGCGCCTGGTCGGTACCCGGCGTGCGCACCGTGAGCGAAATGCCGGACGATACCGTGATCGCATTTCAGCCCGATCAGCGCAGCGCCATCGTGGCGCTCAGCCACGATCCCAAACTGGATGATCTGGCCTTGCTGGAAGCCTTGCACAGCCCGGCCTTTTACGTCGGCGCCATCGGCTCGCGCCGCAACAACGCCAGCCGGCGCGAGCGCATGATGCAACACTTCGGCGAGACTGCGGCCTCGCTGGCGCAGCTGCGCGGCCCGGTCGGCATCCACATCGGCAGCAAGACACCGGCTGAAATTGCGGTCAGCGTGATGGCCGAAATTCTGGCCGTCAAGAACGGCGTGCAGTTGCCGCGTGAAGTCTCGGTGACCTATGCCAAGCAGCATGAGGGCGAGCCGGCCTAGGCTATTTCTGCGCCGGTTCCGGCCGCAGGTTCAGGGCAAAACCTTGGCCTGCGTCTTCGAGGCTATCAGCTTGAGCAGCAACTGATCGCGCTCGCCGCCCAGCGCCGCCAGCGTCTTGCCGCTCATCTGGCTGGCGACGCCGGCGCTGATGGTGGCTTTCAGTTCTTCCGTGATTGCCGGCGCCCCCAGATCGGCCCACCAGCTTTCAATCGGCGGCCCCAGGTGATCCAGCATATGCCTGATGCCGCCCTCCCCGCCCGACAGATGCAGATTGAGATACGGCCCCATCAGCGCCCAGCGCAGGCCGGGGCCGTAAGCGATGGCGGTGTCGATATCTTCGGTAGTCGCCACGCCCTGCTCGACCAGATGAAAGGCTTCACGCCACAAGGCTGCCTGCAGGCGATTGGCGATATGTCCCTTGACCTCCTTGCGCGGATGAATCGGCTTCTTGCCGATGGCTGTGTAAAACGCCATCGCCTGCTGCACCGCTTCGCTCGAAGTCTGTTCGCCGCCGATCACTTCGACCAGCGGAATCATGTGCGGCGGGTTGAAGGGATGGCCCAGCACCACGCGTTGCGGATGGACGCAGGCAGCCTGCACTTTGCTCATCAGCAGGCCGGATGAACTGGAGGCCAGAATCACGTGCGCCGGCAATGCTGCATCCATGCGCCGGAACAGATCGATCTTCAGATCTTCCCGTTCAGGGCCGTTCTCCTGCACGAAGTCGGCGCCCTGCAAGGCATCTTCCAGATCGGCGTGAAAACTGAGGCGATCCAGCGAGGCGCCCGGCGCCAGTCCCAGCAGTTCCAGGCTGGGCCAGTGGCGGCCGATGGCCTCGCGCAATTTCTCTTCCGCGCCCGGCATGGGATCGGTGGCGCTCACGTCCAGTCCCTGCGCCAGAAAGTAAGCCACCCAGCTGGCGCCGATGACGCCGGTGCCAACCACCGCGATGCGTTTGATGTCGCGTACAGCCTGCTTCAATTCGGTCATGTGGTTCTCCTCGTTCAGATTTCTTGTTCTGTTGTCAGCCATGCAAATCCGAATCGGCGCCCTGGATTTTCTGATGCCTGGCGCCCGATTCCATTGCTGCCTTGCACCGCAGTTTACCTCCTATTCTGCAGCCCGCTTTGCTATCATCCCGGCACAAGTAAAACGCCGGCATTCGACAAAGGCTTTCAACATGTTCATGTATCTTCCCTTCCTGCTGGGCCTGCTGGCCGCCATCGGCATCGTCGCCGGTCTGAAAAAAATCGGTTATGCGCTATGGCTGGCGACTATCGCCGTCACGCTGTACTGGTTCAGCTTCCATGCGACCAGTCCGCTCAATCTGTCTTTTTGAGTAACGACGATCATGAATTCTTCGACGCTGTCTTCCTCGCGCGATCGCGCTTCCAGTCTCGGCAATGTGCTCAATATCCTCGGCCTGTTCGGCATCTGCGCCTCGCTGTCGATTGCGTTTTATTACCAGCTGGCGCTCAGGGAATTGCCTTGCCCGCTCTGTCTGCTGCAGCGCGCCGGCATGATGCTGATCGGCATCGGCCTGCTGATGAATGTGCGCTTCGGTGTGCGCAGCGCGCATTACGGCGTGGCGCTGGCCGGTGCGCTGGCCACCGGCGTGATCGCCACGCGTCAGGTGTTCCTGCACATCACGCCGGGCGATACCGGCTACGGCTCGACCTTGTTCGGCCTGCATTTCTATACATGGGCGGTACTGAGTGCACTGGCCGCCATAGCCGGCATTGCGCTGCTGTTGATGCTCAAGAGCTGGGAAACGCCGGCGCGCGAAGCCGGCTGGAAATCACGCTGGGGCAAACTGGCCGGCATCCTGTTCGTGCTGCTGGTGGCAGGCAATCTGCTATCGACCGTACTGGAATGCGGCGGCGGCGCTTGTGAAGACGATCCGACCTTTTATCAGTTGCTGGGCAAATAGGCCGGCCAAGGAGCTGAACGCTCGGGGAACGCCAGGTACTTCTCCTGACAATTCATTTTCCCTCTTCTTAGACCACGCCCGTATGCGCCTTGCGCCTACAGCTAACCCCACTCCTTGAGCAGAGTATGCGGTATCGCCTCCGGGAAGTATGGTCGAATCCGCCGGCGAATCACCTCGACCCCATCTCAGGAGATTCACATGTCGGAAGACAATCGCAGCAGCAAACACAGCACCATCACACTGGAAAACGCCAAGGCAAAGAATGAGCCGAAGGCGGCCAAATCCGGTCCTGGCCGCGAGAGCGGGCAGGATCAGAAGTCCCAGGCCGGTCAGAAAAACGCCGGTCAGCAAGCCATGGGCGGCAAGAGCGCAGCCAATGATCGTAAATCAGGCAGCCGCAAAAGCTGAAGCGCGTGCAGGGAAGGTCTCAGCAAAAAATGAAAATCAGGCCGCCTTGCGCGGCCTTTTTTTCGTCAGCATGCGGCATTGAAGACTGAAGACAGCTCAAGCGCTATCGGACTCAGGCTCATGTCCCATAGCGAACATATCTGATGCAAGCTGCAGCGTTCAGACCGGCACCTCTGGCGCGAAGCGAAAGCCCATGGTGCGCGCATGATAGTAGAGCCCGCCATCCTGCACGATCAGAAACAGCGCGCGCGACTTGCCCTCATTGTGATGTGAATGCAGCGCAGTCGGCGGCGTGATCATGGTGGCCCAGGGCGACCAGTCGCATTGCGCGCCGGCCACCATGGAATGACATCCCTCGCCCTGCACGATCAAGGTGATCGCCGCCGAATTATGGCTGTGCGCGCGCTGCACTTCGCCCGGCGGCAAGGTGTTGAACGAAAGCGTCAGGGTCGGCAGGATGTTGTGGCTGGCCTCCATCTTTTCGCTGGAAAAGATCAGCGCCAGGCCCGAGGTTTTCTCATCCTGTGTGGCGGCGAACACGCGCTCCAGCTGCAAGGCAATTTCGGTTGCGGGATAGTGCACCGGCGCCGTGAATCCGGCCCCCGGCTGCAGGCCGTCGTGCGCCAGTTGCGGATCGTTGGCCACCATCCACAGCGTGGCGCCGGCAGCGCCGCCCAGCAGATTGATATCTGCGCCGCCCGGCAGCAGGAAGATATCGCCCTGCATCCAGCTGAAGTTCTCCGTTTGCTCCATGCCGGCACATTGCGCCGTGCCGCTGCCGGCGATCACATACCAGATCGACCCCGTGACGACGAGCTTGGCCGACAGACTGCCGCCTGCCGCGATATGCGCGTAGCGCGCCAGCATCAGCGGCGTGGTCGCCGGAAAAGCGCAGCCGAGTTCCGCCGAGCGATCGCACAGCACATAGCCGCTGACTTCATCTGCGCTCTGCCGCCGTGCCAGCGCCAGCTCGGCCTCGTCGCGAAAGATGTGCGCCGGCACCGGCGGCAGCGTGACGTTGAAGGCATTGCCGGAATTGAAATAACGGGCGCGCGCCTGCGCGGCATCAGCCGGCGCCGACGGCAGTTGCACCGGCATGTCGGCCATGTTGAGCGGCGGCTGCAAGGCTGCGGCGGATTGGCTCATCTTATTCTCCGGCCAGTTGAATCAGGGTATCGAGCAGCACATTGGCGCCGGCGCTGACCTGCTCCGGTTCGCTCCATTCGTGCTCGGCGTGGCTGACGCCGGCGCGACAGGGAATGAAAATCATGGCGCTGGGACACAGCGGCGCCATGTAGCGGGCGTCGTGACCGGCGGCCGACAGCAGGCGCATGGAAGGCAGGCCGCGGGTGGCGGCGGACTGCTCGATCATGTCTTGTATCGCCGCATCGAAACCGTTGGACGGCGCGTTTACCAGCAGTTTGACCTCCACTTCGCAGGGCCGCACTTCGGTGTTGCAGATGGCTTCGACCCGGTTGCCGAGCGCGTTCAAAATCGCGTTGTCGGGATGGCGCAGGTCGATGCTGAAGCTGACCGAGCCGGCAATCACCGATGGCGCATTCGGCAGCACCTGCACGCGACCGATGGTGAACTTGACGATGTCGTCGTAGCCGCCGATCTGCGCATCCAGCGCGCAACAGATGCGGGCAAACGCGGTCACGGCATCGCGCCGCTCGCGCATGGCCAGCGTGCCGGCATGGCCGCGCGTACCTTGAATCGTGACTTCAAAGGTTTTCTTGCCCTGAATCGCGGTGACCACGCCTATGGTTTTTTCCTGCGCTTCCAGCACCGGGCCCTGCTCGATGTGCGCTTCGACATAGCCGGCCAGCGGAAAGCCCAGCGGCCGTTGCGGCAGCTCGGAAAAGGTGTGCAGCAACTGATCCAGCGCATCGCCGGCCAATACGCCATCGACGTCGCGCGCAGCGCGGATGTCGGCCATGGAGCGATGATGCGCGAAGCCTTCCGAACCCATCATGCCGGGCGCAAAGCGCGAACCTTCTTCATTCATCCAGGCCACCATGATCAGATCGCGCTGCGGACGCCATCCGCTTTCCGACAGGCTGACCAGCACCTCCAGCGCCGCCAGTACGCCGTAGACGCCGTCGAAGCGGCCGCCGGTCGGCTGCGAATCGAGATGGCTGCCGCTCAGCACCGGCAAGGCTGTGGCGTCACGCCCGGCCAGACGCAGGAACAGATTGCCGGCAGGATCGGTGAACGCATCCAGACCGGCCTCCGCCGCCCAGGCCAGCATCACATGCCAGGCCTCGATTTCTTCTGCGCTGAGCGCTTGCCGGTTGACGCCGCCGTTGGGCGTGGCGCCGATCTGCGCCAGCGTCATCAGACGCTGCCAGAGCCGGGTTGCATTGATCTGGACGGGCGCAGCTACAGCGGCTGATGCGGACATGGAGATGGTCATGGCGCGGCCTCAGTCGGTACGCATGACTTGATCGGGATTGGCGCGCGGATCGCGTTTATGCCAGGCGCCGGCTTCCACCTGAGCGATGAACTCGGCGACTTCCTGATTGAATTTTGCGGGCTCTTCCAGATTCAGCGTGTGGCCGGTTTTGGGGAAGACCACCAGACCGCAGGCCGGGATGGTTTTCTTGAGATAGATGCCGGGTTGCAGACAGTGATCGTCTTCATCGCCGACCATCACCAGCGAGGGCACCTGCATGGCCTTGAGACCGTCTTCCAGATCGTAGAAGGAAGGACGACGGGCCTGCACGCCGCGCATGGTCATCGAGGCGCCCTTGGCCGAATGCGTGGCGAGGCGCGCAGCAAAGTCGGCCCAACCGCGCGGGTCCTTGTTCTGGAACTGCACGCGGCTGGCGCCCAGCGCGTAAATCTTGGCGAAGGCTTCCGAACCCATGCTTTCGAACTTGTCGGCCACGGTGCGCGAGACGCCGCGGAAGTATTCTTCCAGATCCTTTTCGCAACCGTAGCCGGCGCCGGCAATCGTCAGCGACAGCGCGCGCTCGGGCGCCATCAGGCCGAAATGCACGGTGGCGAAACCGCCCATGGAAAGGCCGACGATGTGCGCCTTCGCGATGCCAAGGCCATCCAGCACCGCGACCGCGTCTTCCACCGCCTTGACCTGCGAATAGTCGTCCAGATTTTCCGGCACGTCCGAAGGCGGATAACCGCGCGCCGCATACGTGATGCAGCGATGGCGGCGGCTGAAGTAGCTGAGCTGCGGCTCCCAGGCCAGATGATTGCCGCCGAATTCGTGGATGAACAAGATCGGCGTACCGCTGCCGCACTCTTCCACATGCAATTGAATATTGTCTTTGGTGGTGATGAACATGCGCTGCTCCTGCTTCAGAATGTCGAGGATCAAAATTGCGGACGGGTTTCCTTGATGGCGCGCGCCTCTTCCACCATTTCAGGCAGGATGGCGCAGAAGTCGGTCACCCATTCGGCCGGCACCGAGGTGCTGATCTTGATGAAGCGGTCGCCGAAGCGCTGGGTGTGATACGCGCCCTGGCGGATCATGAAACCACGTCGCAAATAGCAATCGACCAGCGCCTCCGGCTTGATGTCGGCGCCTATGGTTTCCAGCACCAGGAAATTGCCCTGCGAGGGATAGACCGGCAATGACAGGCCGGGAATCCTGGCGACGGCGGCGGCGATGGCGGCCTTGTTGGCGCGGTCGATGGCGCGCACTTCTTCCATCCATTCTTTCTTGATGGCCAGCCCGGCCTGCGCCGCGCGTTGCGCCACCACGCTGGCGCCCAGCACGCTGCTGGTGAAACCGGCGATTTCTTCCAGCAAGGCCGGCGCCGCCACCAATGCGCCGATGCGCAGACCGGCCAGACCCAGCCATTTGGAAAAGCTCAGCGACACCACCGCGTTATGCGGCGCGGCATGGATCGCCGGGTAATGGTTGTCGGCGAAATCGCGATAGGTGCAGTCGTGCACCAGCAGCGCCCCGCACTCGTCGGCGATGGCGGCGAATTCTTCGATCTCGGCGCGGGTGTAGCAGATGCCGAGTGGATTGTTCGGATCGACCAGATAGATGATGGCGGTGCGTTCATCGACCACGGCGCGCAGCGCATCGGCCGTCAGGCGGTAATTGCAGGCGGGATCGTAGATCGGGATTTCGATCACTTCCGCGCCTTGCTGACGCGCAAACAGGCAAGGCCATTTCCAGGTCGGATCGGTGGTCACGAAGGTGGTGCCGGGACGGCAACGCGCGCGGCACACCATGGCCAGCGCATTGACGCCGCCATCGGTGATCAAAGCCTTGGCGTCGGGCGTGCCGAGGTCGGCCACGATGGCGTCGCGCAGCGCCTCGAAACCCAGCGGCGGCGCGTAGGCGTTGAACTCGCCGGCGTTGATGGAAGCCACCATCGCCGCCTGCACCGCAGGATGGGTAGGAATGTGGTTGGTGTTCTGCCCCAGCCAGCGCAGGCCGGTGGTGGAAAACAGCTCATCGAAATACTTGTTGCGGATGTCGGCGTTCGACGGTGCGGCGGTGTTGGACATGCGGTTCTCTTTTCGTATTGGAAGCTTGGGCGGTGCGTTCATTTTAAAAGCGGCCAGCTCAGGAGCGATGAAGGTCTTGCCTCAAAACGTGTTCACGATCTGCAGCGAGAGGCCATCAGCCGGTGGCAGTCGGAGCGGAGCAACCGGCGCGTACATTGGCACGCGAGGATTCCGGGCACTGCCGACGCCGGATCATGGCCTCGCAGCAAGATCGTGTTCACTTTCTCAGATCACGGAACCGCGCGAAGCAATGCCGCCGTCGATGGTGACGATGGTGCCGGTGATATAGCCGGCCTTGGGCGAGGACATGAAGGACACCAGATCGGCGACTTCTTCCGAAGTGGCCGGACGCTTGCCCGGATATTTGTCGAACAGTTCTTCCCAGCGCGCTTCGTCGCCCAGCATGTCGATGGCCTTGCGCTTCATGATCTTGAGCATGCGGTCGGTCGCGACCGGGCCCGGGTTGATGCCGACCACGCGCACGCCGTCGTTGAGGCTGGCGCCGCCGAGCGCCTTGGTGAAGGACATCAGCGCGGCGTTGCCGGTGCTGCCGGCGATGTAGCTGGCATCCCAGTTTTCGCCGGAGTTGCCGATCACGTTGATGATGACGCCGTCGCGGCCCTTCATCTTGCTGTAGAAGGCACGCGCCAGCGTGATGTAACCGAACACCTTGAGATCGAAGCCCTTGCGCCAGGCTTCGTCATTGACGATCTCCAGCGAACCGGCCGGGATGTCGCCGGCGTTGTTGACCAGAATATCGACATAGCCGACCTGCTCCACCAGCGCTTCCATGGCGGCGGTCGACGACAGATCCAGCGCATGCACCACCACTTCGATGCCGGGGTAACGCTGCTCGAGATCGGCCTTGGCGCTAATCATGGCGTCGCCGTTGCGCGCGGCCAGATGCAGCTTGCGGCAACCTTCGTCGGCGTAGCTGTAGGCGCAGGCCAGACCGATGCCCTTGGAGGCGCCGGTGATCAAAACGGATTTGGTGTTCAGATTCAGCTGCAAGATGACTCTCCTGTGTGTGATGTTCGGCTGTTGATATACAAAATCTAGCAATTTGCATACCAACTCGGCCAACACCCTTCAAAAAGACACGTCAGAACAGCCGCAGGGAGGGAATTTCAGATGATTCAGGTCGAAACCGGAGCCCGCACATCAGGCCCCGGGCCCCGCATGACTCAGTTCACGACATTGAAATGGGCGATGAAGTCGCTCAGGTTGTCGCCCAGCAGGCTGATGTGGCCGCGCATCGCCGCGTGCGCACGGTCGCCGTCGTGGGCGAAGATGGCCTGCATCACTTCTTCATGCTCGCGCAGCGTATCGGCGATGCGGCCCGGCATATAGGTCACCTGACGGCGGTAGGCGCCGACACGGTTGCGCAGCGAGCGGGTCTGCTCCGCCAGGAACTCATTGCGCGACACACTATAGATCGCCTCGTGGAATTCCTTGTTGATGTCGTAGAACTCATTGATGGTGCCCTCGCTCGCGGCCAGGGTCAGGCGTGCATGGATTTCCTCCAGCTGCAGGCGCTGCTCGGGCAGGATGCGGCGCGACGCCAGCCGCGCGCACAGGCCTTCCAGCTCGGCCATGACCTGAAACATTTCCAGCAGAGCCTGAACCTTGATGGTCCGCACCGTCACCCCCTGATGGCCGCGCAGATCGACCAGGCCGCTGGCCGACAACAGGCGCAGGGCTTCGCGCACCGGCGTGCGCGAGACGCCGAAACGCTCGGCGATTTCCTTTTCATCCAGGCGCATGCCGGGCAGCAAGGTGCCGTTGGCGATGTCGCGTTCGAAACGTCGCTGCAGGCTGTCGGCCAGCGTTTCGTTGGGCTGGACTTCCAGCTCCTCACGCGCTACCGGGGTGCGCAAAGCATCCTTTTGGGGACGGGCGATCTCTTTTTGTGCACTTTCAGCCATTTTTATAATACCAATTGACGTTAATAATATACACGAGGCTCAAAAGACCTCTTCTCCACGCTGCCTGAGCAGCGTTGCAAACTTGACGGTGCTCCGCCACAGGCCGCCATTCTACATCCAGCGACTCCCCCGATAAGCCAGCAATTAGCGCGCCAGCTCTGGCCTGCTGATTGTTTCGTGAATTTGCACGGATGACGATTCCCTGTTTGCCGCATGTATGTTTGGCACGCATGTTGCTTTGTTGAGCATAACAACATGGAAGGATCGGTATACATTAATGGGCACTGTGCATTCCAAAGCAACGCCACCGATGATTCAAGGCGGCATCCATAGTCACTTCGGCGCATCTGGCCAGCCCAGAGTCGTGAGCGACGTGAACTCCTCTGCGTCCCCCGCACCGGCAGAATCACTGCTGCGTCTGGACGGCATCTCCAAAACCTTCGGCAGCACCACCGCACTCAAGGGTCTGAACGTCGATATCAGGAAGGGCGAATTCGTCACCGTGGTCGGTCCCAGCGGTTGCGGCAAGAGCACCCTGTTCAATATCGTCGCCGGTCTCGAAGAGCCGGACGCCGGCGGCACCCTGAGCTTCGACGGCCGCCAGCAAAAGGCTTCAGCCTTGCTCGGCCAGGTGGCCTTCATGCCGCAAAAGGATCTGCTGCTGCCCTGGCGCAGCGTGATCGACAACGCCATCCTCGCCATCGAGATGGACGGCATGAGCAAGAAAGAAGCGCGCGCACTGGCATTGAAGATGCTGCCCGAATTCGGCCTGGCCGGTTTCGAGAACCAATTGCCGCATCAGCTCTCGGGCGGCATGCGCCAGCGCGTGGCGCTGATGCGCACCTTCCTCTTCAAGCGCGACCTGATGCTGCTCGACGAGCCCTTCGGCGCGCTCGATGCTCTGACCCGGACCATGATGCAGCGCTGGCTGCTGGATGTCTGGCAACGCCACAACCGCACGATTCTGTTCATCACTCACGACGTCGACGAAGCGATCTTTCTGGGCGATCGCGTGCTGGTGGTCACCGCGCGCCCCGGCCGCATCAAGCTGGAACAGAAGATCGATCTGCCGCGTCCGCGCCGGCCCGAACTGGTGACTGAACCGGCCTTCATCAATCTCAAGCGCAATCTGCTGGAAGCGATTGAGGAAGAAAGCATGAAGTCCTTCGTCTGACATAAGAAGAGGAAAGCTGCGATGACGCTCATGACCACTCCGTCGCGTAAGGCCGGCATCGATCCTGCCGAATGGGAAGCCCGCGTGGCGCTGGCGGCCTGCTATCGCCTGGTTGCAAAACTCGGCATGGACGACCTGATCTACAACCATATCTCGGCGCGGGTGCCGGGCCATGAGGACCAGTTCCTGATCAATCCCTACGGTTTGCTGTTCGAGGAAATCAATGCCTCCAGCCTGGTCAAGATCGATCTCAACGGCGACAAGATCGATGACTCGCCGCATGAAGTGAACGTCGCCGCGTTCGTGATTCACGGCGCGATTCACAGCGCGCGCCACGATGCGGCCTGCGTGCTGCACACGCATTCGGATGCCAGCGTGGCGGTCTCGGCGCAGTCGGAAGGTCTGCTGCCGCTGTCGCAATTCGCGATGCGTTTCTATCAGCGCCAGGCCTTTCACGATTACGAAGGCGTGGCCATCGATCTGGATGAGCAGCGCCGTCTGGTTGCCGACCTCGGCGAATCGCGCCTGATGCTGATGCGCAATCACGGCGTGCTGAGCGTGGGTCGTACGCCGGGCGAAGCCTTCATGCTGCTGTACTACTTCGAACGCGCCGCGCGCATCCAGTTGTCGCTGCAGGCGGCGGTGGCCGGCGGCGGCGACATCGTGGTGCCGCCGCACGACATCTGCGAAAAGGCCGCCTGCCAGTTCTGGGAACAGCAGGGCGACATTCTGATACCAGGCGAACGCGAATGGCCGGCACTGCTGCGCCAGCTCGATCGCCACGATTCATCTTTCAGGGAATAGGACTGCCATGAATGCCATCAACAAGAATGCGACCGAATTTTCCAGCGCCACGCCGGATCTGAAAACCATGCCAGCCGTACTTGATCTGCAGCCCCTGATGCCGAGCTTCGGCGCCGAGGTGCGCAATCTGGATCTGAGCCAGGAACCGGATGAAGCCACCGTCACCGCCCTGATCGCTGCGCTGAATCAGCATTCGCTGCTGATCCTCAAGCGCCAGAACATCACGCAGGAACAACACGTGGCGCTGAGCCGCCGTTTCGGCGATCTGATGATCCACGTGCTCAAGCAATTCCTCACCACCAGCTATCCGGAAATCTACGTGCTCTCCAACGTGGCCGAAAACGGCAAGCCCATCGGCAATCACAAGGAAGGCTGGAACTGGCATTCGGATCTGTCGTACATGGCCGAGCCCAGCATGGGTTCGCTGCTGCACGCGATTGAAACGCCGCCGGAAGGCGCAGATACCCTGTTCGCCAGCATGCACAGCGCCTATGAAGCGCTTGATCCGGCCATGCAGCAGCGCATTCGCAATATGAAGGCGGTGCACTCCTATACCGGCTACTACGGCAAGGCCTTCGCCGACCGCGCGCCGCTGAGTGATGAACAGAAAGCGCGCACGCCGGACGTGGTGCAACCGGTGGTGCGCACGCATCCGGTCACCGGCCGTCTGTCGCTGTATGTCGGTCAGGACATCGTCAAGGAAATCGTCGGTCTGCCGGAAGCCGAAAGCACCGCGCTGCTGGCCGAGCTGAATGCGCATGCCATCAGCGGCGCCTTCACCTATCGCCACCAATGGAGCGACGGCGATCTGGTGATCTGGGACAACCGCTGCACCATGCATTGCGCCACGCCTTACGACGACAACAAGTATCGCCGCGTGATGCATCGCACGACGGTGCATGGCGACCGCCCGTTCTGAGCTTCAGCACACCAGCAGCAACCCGGCTTTTAAATTTCATTCAGCAGTCCCACTCTTGAGGAATATCCCATGTTGAAACGCCGCTTTCTCCTTGCCCTGAGCGCACTGACCACGGCCGTGGCCTGTGCCGGATTTTCCGCACCGGCGCAATCGGCCGAGCTGACCAAGGCCTCGCTGCGTCTGAAATGGCTGCCGCAAACCCAGTTCGCCGGCTTCTATGTGGCGCAGGCCAAGGGCTATTACAAGGATGAAGGCATCGACCTCACCATCAATCCGGGCGGCCCGAATCTGCTGACTGAAAATCTGGTGGCGGCCGGCACCGATACCTTCGGCTTGTCGGGCGGCACCGACAGCGTATTCGCCGCGCGCGACAAGAACCTGCCCATCATCAGCATCGGCGTGGCGCATCAGCTCACGCCTTTCGTGTTCGTGGCGCGCAAGGATGGCCCGATCAAGACCCTGGAAGATTTCAAGGGCAAGAACATCACCGCCTGGTTCACCGGCGCCAACTACGTGCTGCTGGGCATGCTCGCCAACAAGGGCATCACGCCTGATCAGATCAAGCTGCAGCCGCAGCAGGTCAGCGTCACGCCCTTCGTCGACGGCAGCGTGGATGTAATCACCGCCACCTGGTACAACGAACTCAACACCATCAAGAACCGCATGGGCGCCGACAAGCTGCGCCTGTTCGTGGCCGAGGATTACGGCATCAGCTTTCCGCGCGACACCCTGATCGTGTCGGAAAAGACCGCCAAGGAAAAACCGAAGCTGGTGGAAGCTTTCCTGCGTGCCACGCTGCGCGGCTGGAAAGATGCGATCAAGGATCCCAAGGGCGCCGTCGATACCGTCATGAAGATCGCACCGACGCTGGAACGCGCACATCAGGAAGCCATGCTGACCGAAGTGATCCGCCTGATGAAGGCCGGCGATGCCGAGAAGAACGGCCTGTTTGCCATCGATCCGAAGGCGGTGGTCAAGGCGCATGATTTCCTGCTGAAGTACAAGGTGATCAGCAAGCCGGTGGATCTGAACACCGCCTTCAACGCCAGCTTCCTCAACACCATTCCGCTCGCGGACCGCCTGCCATGATTGCACTCCCTTCCACCAACGCTGCCTGGCCGGCCGCCGCCGGCACGCTGCTGCGCGGCCTGCTGATCATCGCCGGCTTCGCGCTGGTGTGGGAGGGATGCGTGGTGTTCTTCAATATCCCGCTGTATTACCTGCCCCGCATCAGCGCCATTCTCAGCGCCATCTTCGCTACGCCGCAGGCTTACGTCGACGGCTTCCTGCGCACCTTGTCGGAGACCCTGATCGGCTTTGCCGCCGGCGCCGTGGTCGGCGTGCTCAACGGCGTGCTGTTCTCGCGCTCGCGGCTGCTGCGCAGTATGGTGTTTCCATTGTTTGTGGTGTCGCAGACGATTCCGGTCATCGCCTTCGGCGCGCTGGTGGTGCTGTGGTTCGGCAACACCTTGCTGGCCAAGGCAGTGATTGCGTTTTACCTGACCTTCTTCCCGGTCACGGTCAATACGCTGGTCGGCCTGCAGGCGGTCGATCCGCGTCAGATTGCGCTGCTGCGCAGCTTCGGCGCCTCGCGCATGCAACTGCTGCTGCGCCTGCAATTGCCGATTGCGCTGCCGCAGATTTTCGTGGCGCTGCGTCTGGGTTCGACGCTGAGCCTGGTCGGCGCCATCGTCGGCGAATGGTTCGGCGACACCACCGGTCTGGGCGTGTTGCTGCTGCAGGCGATGTACAACGAAAACGTGGTGGCGCTATGGGCCGCGATGCTGGCCTCGGCGCTGCTGGGCACGGCCTTCTACGGATTGCTGGCCTGGATCGAACACCGCTTCGTCTTCTGGAAAAGTGAGCTGGCATGAGCGAGAGCATGAGCATCAGTAAAACCCCGGCCGCTGCCGATGCACCGGCGGCGCGCAAGAAAAATCCGGCGCCGGCGCCGCAGATCGACGGCCCGCAATCGCCGCAGGCCGCCGTCGGCTGGGCCATTCTCGGCGCGGTGCTGCTGATCGCGTTGTGGGAAGGTTCGGTGCGGCTGCTGTCCTTGCCGGCCTATATATTGCCCAAGGTCAGCGACATTCTGATCGCCGTTTTCACCCAGCGCGCGCAACTGTTCGAAGCCGCGCAGATGACGGTGATGGAAGCGATCAGCGGCTTTGCGCTGGGCAGTCTGGCCGGCGTTTCGCTGGCGGTGATCATGACCATGATTCCGGCCGTGCGGCGCGTGATGCTGCCGGCTGCGATTGCCATCAACTCGGTGCCGGTGGTGGCCTATGCGCCGCTGGTGCTGCTGTGGTTCGGCATCGGCCCGCAATCGAAGATCGTGATGGTGACGCTGGCGGTCGGCTTCACGATCTTTCTGAGTGCGCTGGCCGGGCTCGGCCAGATCGATCAGCGCGCCGTGGCCTTGATGCGCAGCTTCGGCGGCAATCGCTTCTCCATCCTGTGGCGTCTGCGCATTCCGGCGGCGCTGCCGCTGATCGCAGCCGGCATGCGGGTATCGACGGTGCGCAGCATGATCGTCGCCATCGTCACCGAAATGCTGGGCGCCACCGGCGGCCTCGGCTGGACCATCTTTCAGGCGGTGCTGCAGATCGACTTCGTGCAGGTGTGGTCAGCCATCTTCGTGGCCTCGGCCGCCAGCATGATCTTCTTCGGCGCGGTGGGCTACGCCGAGCGCAAGATCATTTACTGGAAGTAAGGGCGGCAGAGATGTCCGGTGCGCCTCAGGCGCGCAGACGTTCGATGCGCAGACGGTGGCGCTCGTCAGTCACCAGCCAGGCCGCCAGACAGGCGCAGCCGATGGCGGCCAGACCGCTGGCGCCGGCCAGAATGAACATCAGCAGGATCTGATATTTGGCGGCGCTGACCGCGTCCATGCCCGCCAGAATCTGGCCGGTCATGATGCCGGGCAAGGTGATGATGCCGGCCGCCGACATCTGGTTGATATTGGGCATCAGGCCGCTGCGCACCGCCGCCATGATGTAGCGGCGCAAGGCGACGAAGCGCGCTTCGCCCAGCGCCAGCCGCGAGTCGATCACGCTGCGGAAGTTATAGACGCTGTTGAAGAACACATCCAGCGTCAGGCTGGCTGAATTGAGGATGCTGCCCAGCACGATGCCCATCAGCGGGATTGCATAACGCGGGTCGTACCAGGGCTCGGGCCGGATCGCAGTCAGCAGCGCCAGCAGCACCGTCAGCAGCGAAGTGGCGCTGACCATGGCGCCGCTGATGCCGTAGGACTGCCAGCCGCGCAGGCGGCGCGCCGGCCGCACCGCCACCTCGCGGGCGGCGGCGGCGATCATCACCAGCACCACCAGCGAAGTCGCCAGTGCGGATTTCCATTCGAGGATATAGCGCAGGGCCAGACCGACCAGCAGCAACTGCACCACCATGCGCAGCGCCGCCACCAACAGCGAACGATGCACGCGCAAACCCAGCGCCATCGACAGGCCGCCGTTGACCAGCACCAGCAGCGAAGCCAGCAACAGGTCTTCAGTTGAAAGTTGAATGGCGTTCATGCGGGTGCCTTCATGGCTGACTCCGCTTGTGTATTTCGATGTCCCTGCCGGCCATGCGCAAGCCTTGCTCTTCCGAATGGGTCACGATGAGTATCACCAGACCGGCCTGCATGCGCTCCGCCAGCACCGCTTCCACGCGTCGCACATTGTCGGCGTCGAGCGCGCTGGTCGGCTCATCCAGCAGCAAGACCCTGGGGGTAACGGCCAGCGAGCGGATCAGCGCCATGCGCTGGCGTTCACCGGTCGACAATTGCGTGATGTCGGCCTCCAGCCGATCCGGCGTCAGCGCCAGACGCGGCAGCAGATCGTGCACGAAGGGCAGTTGCTGCACGCTGAAATGCGCGGCCGCCGTGTTCTCCCACCAGTTCGACTCGGCCCCCTGATACACCACCTGGCGACGCCACAGCGGCGCCGGCATGCGCCCGCGCGCCTGCCCGTACAGCAGCACCTCGCCCTGGCCGGGATCGAGATCGGCGATGAGGCGCAGCAGACGCGTCTTGCCGGCGCCGGACACGCCGCGGATCGCCACGCATTCGCCGGCCTGCAGCGTGAACGAGGTCGGCTCAACCACCGCCGATGACAGCGACTGCACCTCAAGTGCGGCGACGGAAGCATGCGCGGCAGAGTCAGGAATGGAGGTCGGGGTCATGTCCGCAAGAGGAAGCGATGAGTGGTTTGATCGGGCTGGCGAACCGGCTGCATTAAGGAGCTGCATTGAGGAGCTTCGATAAGGAGCTTCGATAAGAAACTGCGTTAAGAACTCTGCTGATCCACGATGGCCTTCAGCGTTTGCAGGCAAGTCATCACTTGCTGGTCCAGCCAGGTCACGGCCTCTTCCGGCGGCAGTCGACTGAGTTCTATCACCATCGTCGCGCTCAGGCTGATGCGCAGACATTGCGTGCGCTGAAAATCCTGACTGCCGCAGGCCACCGGCTGGCCCAGCAGATAGCTGCTGCCATTGGCATGCCGGCTTTGCTGCAGGGTGCGATAGGCCTGCTCCATCTCGAGCGACGTCAGATGGCGCGAGGGCGCCACGCGCCGCACGCGGAAGGCGAATAGCGTGGCCGCATTCACATCGCCGGCGTCGGCATCCTGCGTGTTGGCGTTGGCGGCGACGCCTGCGCTGCGCGCCAGCAGATCGAAGCCGGGACACGCCTGAATCGCGGCATGCACCGCCTGGCCGAAGCGCGCGATCAGCAACTGGCGCAGCGCAGCGGGAATCGCAAAGTATTGCTGCATGGTGTGCAGCCCGGCTTCCCAGCGCGCCAGCAGACCGGGATTGGGCGACGGCTGGCTACAGGCGTCGGCGCGGGTGATTTCTTCCAGCCCGGCGCGCCATGCCGGCGGCACCATCAGCGCACCGCAAAAGGAAGGCGCGGCAAAGAATTTGGAGGCGGTCAATGCCACCATGTAGTTGTTCACCAGATAGCCGCGCAGGCTGCCGCGTGAAATGCGCAACTGGCAGGCGTCGATCAGTACTGCAACACGTTCCGGCGCGGCCTTGACCAGCATGTGCAGTAAATCGGCACTGGGCGCACGGCAACCGGTCTTGGATTCGTCGGCGCGGATCAGCAGCACCGGGATGTCCTGCGCCAGCGCGACCAGCGCCGCCGTGTGAAAATCGCGATCGATTTCGCCGATGCTGCGCAAGGAACCGTCGGCATTGCGCAGGCGCACTTCGACGATGTCGGCGACCGTCGCGCCGTCCACGCCGTTCGGTTTGCGCAAGGTATCGCAGACGGCCCGGCCGGTTTCGATGAACTCCGGCATGACGATGCGAAACGGCTGGCGAAACCGCAGCGCCGCCAGACGCACGGCGCTGAAGTGGGCGTCGGTGCCGGACTCGGCCACGATCCAGCCGGTGCCGGCGTGCTCTGCTTGCTGCAGCCCGCACAATTCAAAAAATCCGGAGCGTATGCGGCTGAACTCTTGCTGATACAGCGCGTGCATCGCGGCTTCGCCGGGCGCGTTGCACAAGCGTGCGCGCAGACTTTCGACGGCGGCAAAAGCGTCTGCAGAAATATGCGAGGCGGTGGACGATGAGAACTCGACGCTGGCCGTTGCCGGCCCCGGACTGATGCCATATTTGTTGCAGCGCTGGCCCGCCAGCGGACGGATGCGTTCATCCCCGCCGGCAACCAGCAGCTCCGAACTGGATGGCAGTTCAGGCATGCGGCAGCTCGTCTGCCGGGCGTGCAATGCCGGCGGCGTCGAACAACATGTTCTGGAAGGCCTTGAACACCTTCTGCATGGCCGCCGCCTTGTAGGGGAACAGATCGTCCGGGTCCATCGCGTGCACAATCATGCCGGTGTCTACTTCAAAGATCAGCAGTTTTCCGTCGCGCGTTTCGGCGCAATCCATGCCGAAATAATCCAGAGGGAAGGTGTCGTACAGACCGGCGAATGCTTCCGCATGACGCACCGCAAAGTCCTGGTCGAAGCTGAGCATGACGCGTTCTTCTTCCTTGCGCTTGGCTTCGCTTTCGGTCATGCCGGCGTTCAGATAGTGAATCATCCAGTGGCTGGAAATCGCCATGTGGCAGAGGAAGGGTTCCCCCTTGATCAGCACGATGCGGTATTTGCGGAACTGACCGTCGGCGCTGCTGTAATCGATGAAGCGCGAAATGAAGAACTGCTGCACGCCCGGCTGTGATGCCAGATAGGGCGCGATGTCTTGCGGTCCGTTCAGCTTTTCCAGACCATGGCCGGCGTGCGAGGTCAGCGGCCGCACGATCAGCGGCCATTCGCCGTCGCTCAGGAAATCGTTGAGCGGATCGCCGTTCTGTATGCCTTCCAGCTCATGCCGGCGCAGACGCGCGGTGAACGGCATGGAGACCGTTTCGATATCCTGGGTGAGGATGGAAACCACGTCGCGGCTCAGGCTGAGCGAATGCATGGGATGGTTCAGCAGCGGCTTGCTCCAGCCGCTGGCGGCGTCGCTGAGCTGATGCAGGATGTCCTGGGTCTCGTCGGATTCGCCCATGGCGGCGAACAGCACGTCATGCGGCGGCAGCACGGCAGGCACCGGCTGATCGCGGGTGACGTACAAGGTGTCGAGCGCAATGGAGGCGCCGGACAGCAAGAACTCCAGCGGTACATTGGCCATGAAATTGCCGGGCGCCACCAGCGCCAGCAAGCGCAGACGCGGCGTGCCTTCAGTCGCGGTCGGCAGATGGAAATGGCGCTTGATGCCGATCGCTTCCAGTTGCGTGCCGGCAGCCACCGCCTCGTGGCCGTTGATCTGCAACACGTAGGACAGATCCATCAGCGCGTTGGCATCGTTGGGATGATCGGCCAGATAGGCGATCAGCTCATTGCCGAGCGGCTTCAGATCAACACCGAAAAAGGCCGCGTGCAGCAGCGGCTCCAGTCCGATCTGATATTTGGAACCGGGCACGAAACGCGGCAGCGAAGGAGTCTGAGACATGATGTTTTCCTGGTGAACCGCAACCGCAGCCACAGCGGCCGAGGGCGCCTGCGGCGTGAGCTTGTCGGCGGCGGCTTGCAGCGCAAACGCCAGCATGCGGTCGATGTCCTGCTGCGTGGTGCGGTGATTGAACAGCGCGGCGCGAATGGCAAAACGGCCGCCGATCTTCGTCGAGGATGGCGCGGCGATGCCGGACTCCTGAATCTCCAGCAACAGCTGCTGATTCAGCGCATCGACCTGCTCGGCGCTCATGCCGGCCCCGCCGCGATGGCGGAAACAGACGATGTTGAGCGAGACCGGCGCCAGCAATTCAAGCTGCGGCAGCTCGGTAATGGCGGCGCCCATGGCGCGCGCCAGCGTACAGCTGCGTTCGATGCTTTGCCCGAGGCGCGTGGCGCCATACACCTTGAAGGTGAACCAGGTCTTGAGCGCCCGAAAACCGCGTGACAGATCGGGGCCGAGATCGCAGGGCCAGGGAGAACCCGCAGCCATGCCGCGCTGGTTGCGCGCCAGGTAACTTTGCGGATCCTCGACAAAGGTTTCCAGATGCAGCGAGCCGTCGCGCACCAGCACGAAGCCGGCGTCGTAAGGCACATGCAGCCACTTGTGGAAATCCATGGCGATGGAATCGGCCAGCTCGATGCCGCGCAGGCGCGGCTTGAGTTCGGGCGACAGCGCCGCCATCGCGCCGTAGGCGCCGTCGACATGGAAATGGATATTCAGCTCGCGCGCGATGCGGCCCAGCGCATCGAGATCGTCGATGGCGCCGGTATCGACCGAACCGGCGGTGCCGACGATCAGAAACGGCTGGGCGCCGGCGGCGCGGTCGGTTTGGATGGCGCGTCTCAGCGCATTAAGATCAATGCCGCCGTCGGCGCTCACCGGAATCTTGCGCAGATTGCTGCTGCCCAGTCCGGCCAGATCCATGGCGCGCGCCACGCAGCCGTGCGCGGCCACCGAGGTATAGGCCAGCAATTCGCTGCCGGCTGCCTGACGCACACCCTGGCGGCGCACGGCGGAACCGCCGGCGCGATAACGCGCTACCTGCACGCCGATGAAATTGGCCATCGAGGAGCCGGTGACGAACACGCCGCTGGCCTCTTGCGGGAAATCGAAGAGTTCGCGCATCCAGCGCACGATCTGGCGTTCGACCTCGACCGGCATGTGATCGCGGCCGCCGACGTTGGCGTTCAGTCCGGCCGCCAGCATTTCCGACAGCATACCCACCGGGGTGCCGGCGCCATGTACCCAGCCCATGAAGCCGGGATGCACATTACCGACCGAATATGGCAGGATGCTGTCCTTGAACATGGCATAGGCATCGTCCAGCGACCCGCCCTCGCGCGGCAACGCTTCGCTGAACAGGGCGCGCTTTTCAGCCGGCGGCGTCTGCCACACCGGTCGCTCACGGATGTTCTGTATGTAGTCAAACATATCGTCCAGCATCGCGTGGCCCTGACGGCGCAACTCATCCCATTCGGATGGACGCGGATCCAGCATGCTGTCCTGGTTCTTTTCGTCTGATCCCATACCCAATTCCCTTAACATCTCTGACGACCGCCTGACGAATCGATCAGATTCGATTTGTCTATGGTAAAGAGGCGAACTTAGCCTGAACTTGCCATGAAGTAAAGCACCGCCGCATGCTAATTGCGCGACTGCGACGGAATGCTGGCAACGGCCCTTATCTTGCCGCCTTTTCACTCATAAAACAGACGCACGCTCATCCTTTGCTGCGGTTCAGGGCGTTGTAGAGCACCGGCATGACGATCAGCACCAGCGGCAGCTGCACCAGCAATCCGGAGATGATCGCAATCGCCAGCGGTTGTTGCATTTCGGAACCTTCGCCGATGGCAAACGCCAGCGGCAGCAAGGTCAGAATGGCGGCCAGCGTGGTCATGGCGATCGGCCGCATGCGGTTTTTGCCCGCTTCGATCAGGGCGCCGATGCGGTCGGTGGTATGCAGCACTTCCTGCTGTTCCGAGAAATAGAAGATCGCCACCTCGGTCACGATGCCGATGATCATGGTCATGCCCATCATGGCCGAGATATTGAGATCGATGCCGGTCAGCGACAGGCCGACGAACACCGCCGACACCGAGATCAGCGAGGTGAACAGGATCACGCCCGCCATCAGGAAACTCTCGTACATGAACAGCAGCAGCAGGAACACCAGCACCGCGGCCGCTGCGAACACCGTCATCAGGCCCTTGAAGGCAATCCGCTGCTGCTCGTACAGACCGCCCAGCTGGTAATACGTCCCTTGCGGGAACATGTCCGGCTTCGACAACTCGGTCTTGACGTCGGCGATCACCGAACCCAGATCGCGGCCGCTGATGCGTGCTGTCACGGCCACCATCTGCTTGAGATTTTCGCGGCTGATTTCGGCCTGACCGGTCAGCGTATCCATGCTGGCGATGCGCTTGAGCGGCACCAGATGGCCGTCCGGCGCACGCAGCGTGATCAGGCCCAGATCAGTGTCGGTCTGGCGCTGCGCCTGCGGCAGCCAGACCCGCACGCCGACCGCCTTGACGCCTTCGATGATCTGCGTCGCCACGTTGCCGCCCAGGCTGTCCGACAGCATCCTGGCCACCGCCGCCGGATCGAGCCCTTCGCGCGCTGCCTTGAGCGGATCGATGTGCAGCTGCAAGGCATCGCCGGCCGGATTGATGCCGTCCTTCACGTCCACCACGCCCTGCACCTTGCCGACCACGGCGGCGATTTTCTTGGCCATCTCCGGCAATCTGGCCGGATCGGCCGAGAAAATCTTGACCTCGACCGGCTGCGGCACCGCCGTCAGGTCGCCGATCAGATCTTCCATCAGCTGCGCCATTTCGATGTGGATGCCGGGCACCTCGCGGTCGATGCGGGCGCGAATCTGCTCCATCGCCACATCCACAGGCTGCCGCTTGCCCTGCTTCAGGCGCACGAAAAAGTCGCCGTGATTGGGCTCGCTGATACCGCCGCCCAGGCCGGTGCCGGTGCGGCGCGAATAGGTCTGCACATTGGGATTGTTGCGCACGATGGCTTCGACCTGCTGCACCAGCCTGTCGGTTTCGGTCACGGCGGTGCCGGGCTCGGTGTAATAGTCGAGCACGAAGCCGCCCTCATCCATCGACGGCATGAAGCCGGAACCGACCTTCTGAAAACCGATGAAACCGGCGACGGCGAGCGGTACGATCATCAGCAGAATCAGCAAGGGCCGTTGCAGCAGGCGCTGCATCAATACCGTGTAGCGCGCGTGAAACCAGGTGGTCAGGCGACCGTGATCTTCGCTGTGCGCATCCTTTTGCGTCAGCAGGCGCGTGGCCAGCACCGGCACCGCCAGCCAGGTGAACAGAAAGGAAATGAACAGACCGGAGGCCATGGTGATCGACAACGCCTTGAAGAAGGCGCCGGTCACGCCGGTCAGAAATGCCAGCGGTGCGAAGATCACCAGCGTCGAGGCGCTGGAGCCGATCAGCGGCCGCAGAAATTCGCGCGCGGCGTTCATCACGCCGGCGGCGATGTCGTCCTGCCCCTGATGCAGGCGTCGCACAATGTGTTCGATCATGACGATGGCGTCGTCGATGATCAGGCCGACTGCCGCCGCCATGCCGCCCAGCGTCATGATGTTGAAATTGAGTTTGAGCAGCGACAGCAGCACCACCGTGGTCGCCAGCACCGCCGGCACCACCACGATGGCGATCAGCGTGATCTTGAGATTGCGCAGAAACACCAGCAGCACGATGGCCGCCAGCCCGATGCCGATCAGGATCGCATCGCGCACGCTGGAGGCCGATGCCGTCACCAGCTGGCTCTGGTCGTACCAGTTGGCGATGTTGACGCCCTTGGGCAATTGCCCCTGAAACTGTTGAATCTGATCCTTCACATCCTGTGCGATCTGGATGCTGTTGCTGCCCGGCTGCTGGTAGATCGACAGCAGCACGGCGTCGCGGCCGTCGGCGGTGACGCGTATCCATTGCGGCACGGCCGAGCGCGTGACCTGCGCCACATCCTGCACCAGCACCACGCCGTTGGCGCCGCTGGCGATGATGGTCTTGCGGATCTGCTGCTCATCCTGCAGACGGGTGTCGGCCATCACCAGAAACAGCTTGTAGTGATCTTCCAGACGGCCGACCACATTGATCACATTGCTGGCGGCCAGCGCGCGTGAGACGTCGTCGGCCGAGAGGCCGCGCGCGCTCAGTTTCTGCGGATCGACCGCGACCTGAAATTCTTCCAGCGCGCCGCCGATGGCCTGCACCCGCGAGACGCCGTTGATGCCCGACAGCAAGGGCCGTAGCTGATATTCGGCGATGTCGCGCAACTGCGTCGGCGATACCGTGGCCGAGGTCAGGCTGTAGGCGATGATGGGAAACACGGTCGGGTCCATGCGCCGCGTCTGGATCACGGTGCCGGGCGGCAGTTGCGCGCTGATCTGCGACATCGCCGCATTCACCTGCAAGGTGGACGAAGCCATGTCCAGACCCCAGTCGAAGTTGACCGAAATCTCGGCCGAGCCGCGCGCCGTGGTCGAGCGCACGCTGGTCACGCCGGGCACGCGCCGTACTGCTTCTTCCACCGGCCGCGTGACCAGCATTTCCATCTGCTGCGGCGGCTGATCGCCGGCATCCAGCGACACCACAACACGCGGAAAATCCACGGTCGGGAACAGCGAGGTCGGCATCTGGAACGAGGTGATCAGACCGCCCAGCGTCAGGATCGCAATCAGGAACAGAATGGAACGGCGATGATGATGAATCCAGCCTCCGAACTTCATTGGCGCGCTCCCCGTACCGGCATGCCTTCGCTCAGTTCATAGTTGCCCAGCACCACCAGCGGGTCGCTGGCATCGAGCGGGCCGGTCACGCCCAGCGTCGTGCGATTGTCGGCCACGGTGCGCACCGCCACGCGATGCGCGTGCCTGCCGCTGACCTGGTAGACATAACTGCCGCCGGCGTCGGTCAGCACCGCCTGACGCGGCACCTCCCAGGCCGATTGCGGCGCCATCATGATCTCTGCGCGCACGCGTGAACCGGGGTTGAAGCCGGCCGCCGCCGGCAGCCGCACCACCACGTTGATCAGTTGAGTTTTCGGATCGATCAGGCCCTGCACTTCGCTGACCGTGCTGTTGACGCTGCGCGCGTTATCGGACAGCGCGGTCAGCCGCACCTGCTGCCCTTTTCTGATCTGCGCCTGGTCGGCCGGATCAATGCCCAGCACCACCTTGAGCTGATCGGTGCTGCCCAGTTGCATGAAGGGCACGCCGGCCTGCACCCGATCACCCTGAAAGGACGTCAGGCTGAGAATCACGCCACTGGCGGGCGCCGTAACCGTCTGCCCGCCCTGCGCGCCTCCGAGCGCCTGCTGCGCGCGCAATGCGGCAAGCGCATCCGCCCGCGCCCTGGCCGCGGCATCCACCTGTGACTGCGTCGCCAGTTGCAGGGACGCCAGCGACTGCACCCGTTCCAGTTCGGCGCTGGCAGCCTTGAGGCTGGTCTGCGCCTGTTCGTAGCCGAGGCGCACGGCCGGATCGGGCTCCAGCACCGCCAGCAGTTCACCCTTTGCCACGCTCTGCCCCTGTATCACCTTGAGCCGGGCAATCTGCGCGGCGGCCGCGCTGCTGATGTTATGCATGCTGCCCGGCAACACATCGCCATAGGCAGTGATCGAGGCTTGCACCTGCTTCATCTGCACCGGCGCGGTCTTGACCTGCGCACTGGCTTGCGGAGCAGCGCCGGCGGAAGCGGCAGCATCGGCAGCCGCCTGATTCTGCTGCGAACGGGCATTCACGCCGAGCAAGCTGCCGCCGGCGACCAGCGCCATGCTTGCGGCAGCGAGACAGAGGGTCTTCTTTTTCATGGTTGCGACTTTCTTTGAAGTTGTAGCGGCAGCTCGCCGCCGATCACGCCTTGCAGCGCCACCCGCTGTTCAAGTGCGGCCTGTTCCAGCGCCAGGGCTTCGGTCTGTTTGGCGAGCAGCGCGGTCTCGATGTTCATCAGCACCAGCGTGTCGAGGTTGTGGGCGCGGAACGCCGTCATCACGTTGGCGCGTTGCTGCGCCAGCTGGCGCACGCCCTGCTCCGATTGCTGCAGCTGGCGCAGATTGAGGGCCTGCTCCTGCATGAGACGGTCGACATCGGAATACGCCAGATTGAGGCGCTGCTGATATTCGTCATGCAGCTTTTGGCGCGTCGCCTTTTCAATGGCGATGTTGCCGCGATTGCGGTTGAAGACGGGCAGCGAGATCGACACGCTGAAACCCTGCGACGGCACATTGCTGGTATCGCGCGCCCGGTTCAGGCCGATGTTGAGCGCCGGAAACTGAGCGATGATGGCTGCGCGGTAACGCTGATCCTGCGCTTCGTAACCGCTGCGCAGCGCCATCAGATCTGGGCGCCGCGAGGGCAGCTGAGGCAGGATGGCGTCTATCGATGTGCGGTCCAGCGGCGGCAGATCGATCTGCGGCTTGAGCGGCACCTGCACCTCGGGCGCCAGCCCCAGCAGATTGTTCAGATCGTGGCGAAACTGGTTTTGCTGCTTGTCCAGATCGAAGCGCTGACGCCGCACATCCTGCAAGGCGGTGAACGCTGCACCGGACACGTCGAGCGTGATCAGCTTGCGCGCCAGCGCCTGCTGCGTCTGCGCCACGCGCTGCTCAAGAAAGGCCTGCTGATCGCTCAGCAGCTTTTGCAGGCGCTGTCCTTCGACGATGCGGATGAACAGCAGTCTGGCCTGCGCAATCACCTGCCACTCCTGCCACAGCAGATTCAGATCGGCCTTGTGCGCCTCCTTGTCGGCCGCATCGGCCAGCGTGCCGTGCGTCAGCAGACTGCCGAAATCGTAGCTGGGGCCGATGGTGTAGCCGCTGCTGGAACCCGGATCGGGATTGCGTTTGAAATCGCCGCTCATCGCCAGTTGCGGATCCGGCAACAATGATGCGGAGAAAGCCTGAGCGTGCGTCACATGGGCATCGTCGCGCGCCAGCCGCAGATCGGGATTGTTGAGCACCGCCAGAATGCTGACATCGGTCATGTCCAGACCGTCGGCGGTCGGCGCAAAGGCATGCGGCGGCAAGGCCGGGAACGCCAGCTCGGCCGGTTCGGCCGTCACCCGCGCGATGGCGTTGAGATCGCTGCTCCAGGTCGGCCGGTCTTGCAGGGGCAGACTCTGATAACTGGCGCAAGCGCTCAGGCCCAGAGGCAGCAGCAAGGCGAGAAGAGTTTTTTTCATCGGGGTTTTCAAAGATGGGGCCGAGGCCGCCATGCAATCCATGACATTGCGACGCAGCCTAACCACCAAAAATTAGAGAACAATTAGGGGGCCCACAAAGACATGCGGTGTGCTGTGCGCATGCAGCATGGCTGGCAACTGCACCGCCTACAGCGTCGGCATGGGGGGTATGGGGCCATGGGCCACGCCTCAGCAAGGCCTAAGTGTCGGGCGCTATCCTTGTGCGTAAAATCAAGGTCGAATCGACTACTATTCAAGTTCAGATTCGTCCGGACGGAGACCTGCGCATGCATCAGCCGGCAGCACTCCGTCCTCATTCAGCGAGAAATATCGTGAGAGTACTTCTGGTAGAAGATGACAGGATGATCGCCAGCGCCACCGAACAGGCGCTGAAAGATGCCGCCTATGCCGTCGACTGCGTCGGTGACGGCGGCACCGCGCAACTGTCCATCGCGACCCAGGCCTACGATGTGATCCTGCTCGATCTGGGTCTGCCCAAGCTGGACGGTTTTCATGTGCTGCGCCATCTGCGCGACAACAATATCCACACGCCGGTGCTGATCATGACCGCGCGCGATGCGCTGGAAGATCGCATCCGCGGGCTGGATGCCGGCGCCGACGACTACCTCATCAAACCCTTCGAAATGGATGAACTGCTGGCGCGCATGCGCGCCGTAGTGCGGCGGCATGGCGGCAGCGGAAATCCCATGCTGACCAACGGCGCCATCTGCCTCGATCCGAGCACGCGCGAAGCCAGCTTTGAAGACATTGCACTGCGCCTGTCGGCACGCGAGTTCAGCCTGATGCAATCGCTGCTGCTGCGGCCCGGCGCGATTCTCTCGCGTCAGGATCTGGAAGACCGCATCTATGGCTGGAACGAAGAGGTGGAAAGCAATGCAGTGGAATATCTGATCCACTCCATTCGCAAGAAATTCGGCAACCACATCATCAAGAATGTCAGAGGCCTGGGATGGATGGTTTCAAAAGAAAAATAGGCAATTCGCTGCAGGCCCAGCTCTCATTCTGGCTCTCGCTGGTGATTGTGGTGACCGCCATCGGCGGCGGCTTCTTTTCGTTTCGCGGCGCCTTCAACGAGGCCTATGAATTTCAGGACGATCAGTTGCGCCAGATCGCCGGCCTGATGGAACAGCAGCAGCCGCATACCGGCTTGCTGATCACGCAGGTGATAGAAGAAAGCGCCGATCCGGAATCGCAGGTGATCGTGCAGGTCATCGGCCTCGACGACAAGGAAATCACGCTCAAGGACGAACCGCTGGCGCTGCCGCCGGACGTGCAGGAAGGCATGCATACCATGGCCGGACGACGTCATACCTGGCGCATCTTCATCCGCAATCTGGCCAACAGCGATCGCCTGATCGTGACCCAGCGCACCGATGTGCGCGACGAGATCGCCAGCGGCAACGGCTGGCGTACGGTCGGGCCGTTCATGGTGCTGATGCCGCTGCTGCTGATTTTGGTGAACGTGGTGATCCGCTACATGCTCAGGCCGGTGACGCGGCTTTCGGCCGAGCTCGACGGTCGCAGCGAATCGGATCTGCGCACCCTGGACGATGTACATGTACCGCGCGAAATCCGGCCCTTCATCTCTTCCATCAACAGCCTGCTGCTGCGCGTGGGCAAGTCGATGGACATGCAGAAACGCTTCGTGGCGGATGCCGCGCATGAGTTGCGCTCGCCGCTGACGGCGCTGTCGCTGCAGGCGGAAAACATCAGAAAGATCGATCTGCCGCCGCTGGCCCAGGAACGCGTGCGCGAATTGCGCAACGGCCTGTATCGCATGCGCTCTCTGCTGGAACAATTGCTGACCATGGCCCGTTCGCACGAGACGGCGGCGCAGCGCCCGCCCGAAACCATCAGCATGGAAGACATGTTCAAGCAGATCCTGGAGGATCTGATGCCGATGGCGGAAGCCAAGAATCTCGACATCGAGGTCGACAGCGATCCGCACGCGGTCTTTCGCGGTCATCTGTTCGACGGCGTGATGGTGGTCAAGAATCTGATCGACAATGCGATCCGCTACACCCCGCCCGGCGGCTACGTGCGGCTGCGCGCGAGTACACGCAACGGCCGTCTGGAAATCCAGGTGGAAGATTCCGGCAGCGGCATTCCGGAAGTGGAAATGACGCGCGTCTTCGATCCCTTCTATCGCATTCTCGGCAGCGGCGAATCGGGTTCGGGGCTGGGGCTGGCCATCGTCAAGACCATCCTCGACCGCAATCGCGCGGACATCTTTTTGCAGAACGTGAAATCCGACGCCGGCGCCGTGACCGGCCTGCGCGTGACCGTGCTGATCTGAACCGACGGGCTCGACGACCTCAGTTGTCGGCCCGATTCAACTGCCGGCCCACATCCGCAACAGCTTGTGATACGTGGCGCTGAGGCCGACGATGGCCGGATCGCGCTCCTGCGCAGGCAGCTGGCTGCGCAGGAGCATCAGATTGCAATCCGGGTCGAACAGCAGATCACCCGCCGCCAGCTTGACAGCCTCATCGCGCCAGACATCGGCGATCACCAGCTCGCCGCCCTCGTATTCCTCAGGCTCGCTCAGAAACAGGGTGCATGACAGATCGCTGCGCACGCAGCCGGCCTCCGGCAAGAACCGCAGCGCCACGTCGCCGTGATCGTTCAGAAAATTGTGTTCGTCGCCGTAGTGATTGAACAGCGGCGGCGAAATCCTGACGGGCAGCGCCGCCGTAAAGAACATCTGATCGTGACGCTGCCGCAGGCGTGGTTAATCGCCTAGCCTGACGCAGGCCGCCTTGCTGGCAGCGTCCGCCAGGCGTCTGGCATCCCGGTGATCAGAACATGGCCTCCCGTTCGGCCTCGCCCTCCTCTTTTCTGAGCGCGGCAGTCGCTGCGCCATCTGCGCTATCTGCCTTACGCCAGGTAACCGGCTGCAAGCGCTTGCGGTCGACACTCAGATTGAAGACATCGAAGCGATTGTAGTAGCCCACCACATCGTGAAACTGCTTGGGCTCCACGCAGGCGTTGAGGTCGAAATCGGCATAGGCGATGCCTTCATCTTTCTGCAGCACATCGCCGGTCTGACTACCGGTCGGCGTGACGAACTGCGTCGCGGCCTTGGGTGTCTGTTCCAGCAATTCGGCGACGCTGTCATCCCCGGCGGTCAACATGTCCGTCATGCGTTTGTCCATATAGCCGGCACACAGAATGCCATAGGCCTTGGCCTCGAAGGAGTGTGCACCGGCACGAATACGGTTGGCGGCGACGTTGTCGAAATTTTCGCCGGAGACCGGCTTCTTGGTCGGCCAGATCGCCGGCCAGCTGGAGATGTGAATCTGCTCGCCTTGCGCGATGAGGGAATAACGCGCCAGCGGGTTGGTGTTCTCGCCGCAAATCAAGGCGCCGATCTTGCCGATGCGGGTATCGGCCACTTGCAGGCCCGCGCCGTCGCCGGGCGCCCACACCATCTTTTCGTAGAAGGTCGGCACCAGCTTGCGATGATGATTGAGGATAACGCCGTCGTCGCCGATCAGGACATTCGAATTCCACAGGCAGCCAAGACTGACGCGGGTCGATTCGCTGAAGCCCATGGAGACGAACACGCCATGACGCGCCGCTGCGGCCGACAATGCGGCCATTTCCGGGCCATCGATCAGAATGCTGTTGGCAGCAATCTTCCTGAACCATTCATGGTTGTAGATCGGCGCCCACAAGGCAGCCCAGACGGGAAAGCCGGGGATGAACGATTCCGGAAACACCACCAGCTGGGCGCCATGGGCGGCAGCTTCGGCGATCAGCGCGAGTGCCTTCTGCAGGGTGGCGGCACGGTCGAGATAGACCGGCGCAGCATGCATGGCTGCGACTTTGACTATGGGGAGCGACATATGAAATTCCTTTCTGTTGAATGATGAAAGCGCAAGAGCGGGCGATATCAGTGATTGGTGATTGGTGACAGGCGATCGCCGGTCAATGCGACACGGCCTGATCGATGCCGATACCGGTTTCACGGCGCACGGCCAGCTCTTCCCAGCGTTGACTTGCGCGCCGGTCTGAGAACAGCAGCGAACCCAGGATGACCAGCAGGAAGCCGACCGGAATCGAGATCACACCGGGATTGCGCAAGCTGATCAGCGGCGCCGCGAGGCCGACGATGCTGGTGGCATCGGCAGGGATGGCGGCGGCTGTCGCGACAGCCGCATCTTTATCCGCGCGCAACTTTGCAAGCTCGCCCGGACTTACCGTAGCGGGTGTTTTTTCGGCCTGGAGCAGACGCTCGGTGAGCGCAGCTGCGCTTGCCGTGGCGGCAGATTTTTGCTGTTGCGGATACGTCATGTTCGGCGAGACCAGTACCAGGCCGATGGCCAGCAGCGTGCCGCCGATCACACCGGCCAGTACGCCGGCGGTATTGCAGCGTTTCCAGTACAGCGTCAGCAGCAGCGCAGGGAGATTGGCCGAGGCTGCCACCGCATAGCCGAGTCCGACCAGATGCGCAACGTTCTGGCCCTTGGCAAGAATGCCGCAGACCACGCACACCAGCGCCATCAGCAGCGTGGCGACGCGGGCCGCTTTCACCTGCTCCTGCTCGGTGGCCTGGCCATTGCGAATGGCGCCGACATAGACGTCATGCGCCAGTGCCGAAGCCGCCGCCAGCGTCAGGCCGGCCACCACCGCGACGATAGTGGCGAACGACACCGCCGCCACGAAGGCCAGCATGAAATTGCCGGCCAGACTATCGACACCGCCGCCCAGAAATTGCGCCAGCATCGGCGCCGCCAGGTTGCCGCCTTTGTCGAGCACGACGATGGCTTTGGCGCCGACATAGTGGGCGGCGGCGAAGCCGATGAAAATGATCAGCAGATGACAGGCGCCGATCGCCAGCATGGCCCACAGTACTGAACTGCGCGCAGCCTTGGCATCCGGGACGGTGAAGAAGCGCATCAGGATATGGGGCATCGCCGCCGTCCCCAGCACCAGCGCCAGACCGAGCGACACTTGCTCCAGCGGGTTCTTCAGATACAGGCCCGGCTCCAGAAAGCGCTGGCCGGCCTCCTGCAGATTGAGCGTGGTCGCGCCTTTGAGCAGTGCTTCCGCAACATAGCTCTGCAACCGCTGATCGTTGGTCAGACTATTGAAGAAGCCAGGCACGTTGAAGCCGAACGGCAGCCACGCCAGCACCACCAGCACGAAGCACGAGGAAATCAGCAGCACCGCCTTGATCACCTGCACCGAGGTGGTGGCGCGCATGCCGCCGAACATGACGTAGGTCAGCATCAACAGGCCAACCGCCAGCACCGAAATCTCATAGGGGATGCCGATCAGCGCACGGATGATGACGGCGCCGCCGACGATCTGCGGCACCATGTAAAACACGGCCACGATAATGCTGGACAAGGCCGCAGCCACCTTGGTGCTGCGAAAACTGTTGCGATACGCCAGCACGTCACCCAGCGTATAGCGGCCGAGATTGCGGCAGGGCTCGGCCACCAGCAGCAGCACCGGGATGAAGGCGATGAAGAAGCCGATCAGATAGGCGATGCCGTCGTAACCGTAGAGCGCGATCAAACCCGATACGCCGAGAAAGGCGGCCGCGGATAAATAGTCGCCGGCAATCGCCAGACCGTTGCGGATGGGACCGATACCGCCGCCGGCAGTGTAGAAATCGGTGGCGGTGCGATTGCGCTTGGACGCCAGATACGTAATGAACATGGTGGCGCCGAACAGCACGGCAAACACCGCGATGGTCATGCCGCGATAGTCGTCGCCGACCAATACCTTGCTCTGCGCCATCGCGCCGTTGGCCGCGCCGATCAGCGCCAGCGCCACCCCTGCCCGTATTGCAGTAGATCGTTTCATACCAGCTCCCTGAAAAAATGATGTGGTGGCAGTGCTGCGGCCCCATGCCATTGCATGCCGGCCGGCGTCCGCTTCGGTTGTTATTGGCAAATCACATGCGGCCGATTTCGCGATCCAGCTTGCGCATGCTGACGGCATAGCAGTAGGCAATCATGCCGCCGATGGGATATTGCAGAACGGCATAGACCAGGCCCAGATTGATCGAACCGAACAGGCGCACGTGAAAGACCGAGGGATACAGGGTGGTGATGAATGGAATCGAGAAATAGAACAGTGCGCTGATGATGAACAGTGTGAGAACGATCTTCTTGCGCTTGCGCGCGATGGCGTGAAATTCCGGGTTCTGGTAGATGACCGACCAGGAGCTGGGCTGGGGATTGATGTGCATGGTCATACCTCGGCTAGTGAACGGTAATAGAAACGCGATAAAAGAAACGCGGCAAAAGATAGACGGAAAACGAAAACGCAAATGAAAGACGACTGCAGCGCAGGTTAGCAGAGCGATTTCTTGAAAAAAACTGGCGATTCCGCAATAGGCCTTGCGAATTTGCAAGGGCCTTTTTTCTTTAACTTGGTGCGTTATTGCGCTCAAATGCACAGTCCGGGTGCTTGTTGCGGACGTATTTGCCGGTGGCTATACTCAAGGCAGGCATTTCATCCCGACAACCCTTGCGAAATTGCAGATGAACCCACGGATTCCGAACTGGAACGATCTACGCATCTTTCTTGAGGTCGCGCGCGCCGGCACACTCTCGGGCGCCGCCGCCAAGCTCAAGGTGGATCACTCCACCATCAGCCGCCATATCGCGCAGTTGGAGATGGCCGTCAATGCGCCGGTATTCGAGCGCAATCATCAGGGCTTTCACATCACCGCCAAAGGGCGCGAACTGCTTGAGCATGTGGAGGGCATGGAGAGTGCCGCGCTGGCCATCGGCGAATCGCTGTCCGGCGCTTACCGCACGCCGTCCGGCCCGGTGCGGATTGCGACCATGGAAGGCATCGCCTCGCTGTATCTGTCGACACAGTTTGTCGGCTTCAAATCACTGCATCCGCTGATTCAGGTCGAGCTGGTGACGTCCACCCAGCTGGTGCATGTGAACCAGCGCGAAGCGGATATCTTTCTGAGTTTTTTCCCGTCCGAAGGAAAAGGCCTGGAGGTGGAACCGATCGGCGCCTTTCCGCTGCATCTGTACGCAGCCGACAGCTATCTTGCCACCTACGGCACGCCGCAGTCGGTGGCCGAACTGGACCAGCACAAGTTCGTTTCCTATGTGGACGATCTGATTCAGCTCAACACGGTGCGCTGGCTGGAAGAAGCGGTGACACGGCCCAATGTGGTATTCCACTCGTCGAGCATGATCGCGCAGATGTTTGCGGCAGCCGACGCCGGCGGCATCGTCATGCTGCCGGCGTTTTCGAGGGCCGAGCGATTCGGTTTGCGTCCGCTGCTGCTGAGTGAAATCGACGTCAAGCGCACTATCTGGATGACGGTGCATCGCGACCGCTGTTTCACGCCGCGCATCAAGGAGGTCCAGAAATTTCTGCGCGAAATTCTGAAGCGCGACTTTCCTTTGCCGCCGGGAATACGCGTGAAAAAATTGGAGACCTGAACTCTGGAAGTCTTTGCATTCCTTTCTGCCGCCTTCTTCCTTCGCTTGTTCCGCTTGCGCCGTCTTCACGCATTGGGGATATCGCCGCATCGCTATATCTCATAGAATATATCGAACGCCTTCCTGGCCATACGAGACAGCATCAACGCGCCATCCCTCCCACAAGAACAAGCAAGGAACATCCACCATGCCAGCACATCGCAGATTTCTGCCTCAGACCATGTTGTTTTCAAGCTTGCTGGCAGTCTTTGGCAATATGCCGGCTGCGGCTGAGCCGGCCGCAGCCATCAGCGTCTTCGCCGCCGGCAGCCTGACCGGGCCGTTTACGGTGCTGGCGCGCCAGTTCACGGCGGCCAGCGGTATTCCGGTCAATCTGTCCTTCGGGCCGGCTGGTTTACTGCTGGCGCGTATTGAGAAAGGCGAGACGGCCGACGTGTTCGCCTCGGCCAACATGGAACATCCGCAAAAGCTGGCGCGCGAAGGCAAGGCCAGCGCGCCGGTAATCTTTACACGCAACAAGCTGTGTGCGGTGGCGCGTCCGGATTTGCAACTGACGCCGCAGAATTTCCTGAGCACTCTGCTCGATCCGAAAATCAATTTCGGCACCTCGACACCCAAGGCCGACCCCGGCGGCGACTACACCTGGATGATGTTCGACCGGGCCGGCAAGCTGCAGAACGGCGCCGATCAGACGCTCAAGACCAAGGCCAGACAACTGGTCGGCGGCAAGGATAATCCGCCGGTGCCGGCCGGTCAGGATGCGGTGAAATACTTCATCGCGCACAGGCAGGTGGACGCATTCATCGGTTATTGCAGCTCGCGCCAGACTGAGCCCGACCCGACGCTGACCAAGATCGAGCTGCCGCCGGAACTGTCGGTGGCGGCAGATTATGGCCTGAGCGTGCTGCAACAACCCGCCGATGCCGGCAAGTTCAATGCGGCCTATCGCTTTGCATTGTTTGTGCTGACACCGGCGGCCCAGCAGACCCTGGCCAGCTACGGCTTTGCACCGGTGGCGACGGCGGGCAGACAATAGCAACGGGAGGATGCGGTCGCCCCGCTGAACGCCGGCACCTATTGATCAACTATTGATCAACCCAGTCTCCGACAACATTAGCCGACCATGAGCAAATCATGAAAAGATATCTGACGCCGTTCTTGCTGGTGCTGAACCTGGCATTTTCATCCGCCCGGGCGCAAGAAGTCTGCATGAGCGACACTCCTGCGATCCAGCGCATTCAAGCATCGCTGGAACCACTCGCCGTCCATCAGGGCTTGCGTTGCGCCGGCATCCGCAAGGCCTTGAAATTTCATCTGAACGAGGGCCGCTACGTGCTGATCGTGGCCTCCGACGAAATCGATACCGTCAAGACCGCAGCAGAGCGCGCGCCATGAGCGAACACACGAACCAGGCAGCGCGGCGCATCCGGATTGCGGCGGCGCTGATCATGCGCAGCGATGGCGCCACGCTGCTGGTGCGCAAGAAGGGAACCGACTGTTTCATGCAGGCCGGCGGCAAGATCGATGCCGGCGAGCAGCCGCTGCAAGCGCTGGCAAGAGAGTTGTGCGAGGAGTTGTCGATACAGCCGACGCTGGCCGAGTTTCAGACGCTGGGCCGACATACGGCGCCGGCCGCTCACGAGCCCGAGGCGGTGGTATGCGCAGATCTGTTCCTGCTGAGGGCGGATCAGGCGGTCGCGCCGGCCAGTGAAATCGAAGAATGCATCTGGCTGGAACCGGGCAAGCACATCGCTATCGCCATGGCGCCCTTGACGCAGGACATCGTGATCCCGCTATGGCGACATATTCTGAAACAGGATGCGGAAAAACAATAAGAACGGCAGCACTTGCATCGCGCAGCGCTGACGAAAAATGCCGGCGATGAAAGCCGATTTCCGCCGGCATAGAAATCGGCCGCCTGAGCTCGCTCAGGCGCGCGCCACAAAGCGCATCGATGCCGAATTCATGCAATAACGCAGACCGGTAGGCCTGGGGCCGTCATCGAATACATGGCCCAGATGGGCGTCGCACAGGCTGCAAGACAGCGCGGTGCGTCGCATGCCGAAGCTGTGGTCGGTCTCCGACGTCACGTTGGTCGCCGAAATCGGCTGCCAGAAGCTGGGCCAGCCGGTGCCCGACTCAAATTTGGTGCGCGAGTCGAACAAGGCCGTATCACAGCAGATGCAACGGTACAGACCGTCCTTGTGATTGTCCCAGTCCTTGCCGGTGAAAGGCCGTTCGGTGCCGGCCTTGCGTGCGACCAGATAGGAAATTTCGGACAACTGCTTGCGCCACTCGGCATCGGCTTTTTGCACGCGCGGCAGGCGGGTCGATTTTTCCAGCTTGCCGGCGGCGGAGAACAGATCGATCGCCACCTCGGCACCGCTCCCCGACGGCACGGTCGGCGCCGCCACGGCGCGCAGACCCGAAGCTCCCAGAACCAGCGTGCCCAGCCCCAGTGTGACGATCAGGCGGCGCTGCCTGAGCACCGGTGTGACGCCCGCTGCGAATTGCTTGCTGCGCTGTATGCTCATGTGTTCTCCCATGTGAAAGTGAATGCCGCTCGCTATTCCGTTCCTGCCCCGCATCGGCATGCACATGCGCCGATGCCGGACCGCTTTGCGCGCCAGCGGTCAACATCTGGTCCGGCCTGCATGCGGTGACGCACAACCTGCATTGGTCGGATGTCGCTGGCTGGCATTACAAGTATTTTGGAGCGCAGCGACATCTACCGACTCAGCGGTAAAAACTGACAGCCTGTCTGAATCTGCCGAACAGAATAGTGTGCGTGGCACGGCCGGCGAATGACAATCGGATGACAATTTTGTCATCCGCCGCATTGTGCGGGAGAGAAGGGATGGCGCGAACGAGCCAGAATCAGCTCGAAATCAGGCCAACATCGGGCCAGAACGCGAAACGACAGAGAGATGGCGGGCAGCGAAAAGACTCACCGCCCCCGGACACATCAGCGCGCGCTCATGCCGGGCTCACTTGCCGCAGGCACCTGCATCCAAAGGCTTGCCGTGTTTAAAGCAGGTCTTGCTGGCCTGACCGTCCTTGTAGGCAAGCGTGCTGCCATCCGGATTTCCCTTGGCGTCTTGCTGCTCTACCGACACCAGCGCGGTGCCGATGTAGAAGGATTTTTCAAGGCGCTTGCCGGCGACCGGACGTTTCAGGAAATACTTCTGGGCGCCGTCCGCCAGCAAAACCGTGGCGCTGGTGATGAAGGCGCCGGCTGGTTTTTCCGCACTGGCAGTGACCGAGAGCAGCTTGGCGGCATCGGCCACATCGCTGGCTTTGCGTACCTCCAGCCGATGCTTCAGCTTGCCTTTGCGCAAGGTCGCGGTCACCTTGCCCAATTCTCGTTCACTGTTCTCAAAACCCGGACCCCATGCCTTGCGCGTGGCTTCATAGACGAATTCGACTTTGCCGTCGAGCTTGCCGTTCTTGCAGGCGGCGCTGATCGGGTGAATCACGACATCGCTATAGGCATGTCCGAATTCCTTACCGCCGGCCGAGGATTTGTAATCGGTGATGCCGGCCAGCGCATTCAACTGGACCGCATCGATCTTGCAAGGCCAATCGCCTTTTGCTGCGTCGGATTTGAAATAGCTGTCGCCTGCCGTGGCGTAGGTCTGATATTCAGCGTTCGCTTCTTTCAGCAGGGCTGCTTGCGCGGCATCCTTGAGTTCCGGCAAGGCCAGCGTTTCCGCCTGCGCATTGACCGCAAAGGCCGCCCCCAGAATCAATGCCATCACGCCGGCGCGTGCCGCAACGCTTGTACGATACCTCTCCATTCGGTTTCCCCTTGCCCTGTGTTTGTTGGATGGCCTGTCGTCTTGCCGGCATCGATTCTATCTCTGAGCAGCGGCAATACCCAACAGAAAACAAGAGCAGACGAACCAGCGCCAGACAGCAGATTCCCTCCGGCAACTTTAGACTCGGTCAAGTTTGTCATCGCCCGCGTGTCTCTCTTGTCAATGCGCTGTCTGTTGAAGCTTGTTATTGCGTTTGCCCGGCAAGATCGCCCGCGACCGTGCTGCTGTTTTTTTGGTGGGAGAAAAAGAAAACCGCTGTTTTCCTATCTACACCCGCCCGGCAAATGCCGTGGGGCTAAAGGAAAACAGCGGCTATGTGCAACAGCATGAAGCAACACGCAACTGTGCGCGGCGGCTGGTCGCCGTCGCTACAGGCGAGGTCTGAACATCAGACGATACCGCTGCCGCTGGCGCCGGCCACCGGTGGACGTTCCTTCGCCTTGTGGTCGCGATAAGTGCTGGCGCGATAGCAGGCGACCGGATCGGCCGCACCGCCGGCACGCACGCGCGCCATGGCCAGAATCGGACCGACATCAGTGCGAAATGCCTGCTTGAGCGTCTGCGCCGCCATCAGGGCATCGTTCTCTTGCTGGTGGTGGGCCAGCGCGTCGGTGTCGACCAGCGCAGCCTGGATGTAAGCGCGTTGCACCTCAATCGCGCTGCTCATGAGACTCTCCACCGGATCGGTGACATTGTGTGACTGATCCAGCATGTAAGTGGGATTGAATGCAGCGCCGTCGCGCGCGACGCCGTCACGCAGTTCATTGAACACCAGGAACAGCTGGAAGGGATTGATGCTGCCCGAATCCAGATCGTCGTCTCCGTACTTGCTGTCGTTGAAGTGGAAACCGCCGAGCTTGCCGAACTGCGCCAGGCGCGCCACGATCATTTCGATATTGGTATTCGGCGCATGATGACCGAGATCCACCAGACATTTGGCCTTGGGCCCGAGTTCAGTCGCGCAGGCAAAGCTGGTGCCCCAGTCGGCGATGGTGGTGGCGTAGAAAGCCGGTTCAAACAATTTATGTTCGATGTAGATCAGCCAGTCGGACGGCAGAGCGGCATAGATTTCACGCATGCTCGACAGGTAGCGCTCCAGTGCCCCGCGCAAATTATGCTGGCCGGGAAAATTGGCGCCGTCGCCCAGCCACACGGTCAAGCCTTTTGAACCCAGTGTGTTGCCCAGTTCCACGCAGTCGATATTGTGAGCGATGGCCTGCGCACGCACTGCAGCGTCTTGCGCGGTCAGACTGCCGTACTTGTAGCTGAGCGGCTGACCGGCGGCGTTCTGAAAGGTGTTGGAATTGACGCTGTCGAAATGCAGGCCACGTGCGTTGGCGATCTCGCGCAACGCGCGCGGATCCTGGGTGCGATCCCAGGGAAAATGCAAGGACACGCCGGGGGTGACGCGCGTGAGCTGATGGACGGTCGCGCAGTCGTCGATCTTTTCAAACACATTGCGCGGCTCGCCTTGCCCCGGGAAACGCGCAAAGCGGGTGCCGCCGGTGCCGACGCCCCAGCTCGGCAGCGCCACCGAAAAGCCGCCGGCCTGCGTGGTGAGCGCTTCGATGTCGCGGCCCCGACGTTGCAGCACGCCGGCCAGTGCGTCGTAGTCGGCTTGCAGTTGGGCGAGCGAGCGGGCGTTTTCCTGTGCGACGAAATCGCGGGGAATGAGGTAGGTCATGATGTCTCCTGATAGATAGCGCGGTCATTTGGCCGGGCCTTATTTTCTGGATGCGGCTGATCAGCCGGAAGTGAGTAGATCATTTTCTGATGAAATCAGAAGGCGGGAGCCGGGCTACGGATATCTATCGTTCAGACCCGGACTCCTCGCCGGCCATCGTCCAGCATTGGCGATGGCCGGCGCTTGCAAACTAATACAGCGTTTAAACCGATGAACTAAAGATGCTGCGGCAATCAGCGCGTGAACGCCGCAGCATTGCCGGCATCCACATTGAGAATGTTGCCGGTGCTCTTGGCCGATTTCTCACTGACGAAAAAGTACACCGCCTCAGCGATATCTTCGGGCAGCACGCTGCGTTTGAGCAAGCTGCGCTGGCGATAGAACTCTTCGATGTTGTCGGAATCGATCTTGTTGGAGGCAGCGCGCTCTTCCTTCCACTTGCCGTCCCAGATGCGCGAGCCGCGAATCACCGCGTCGGGATTGACCACGTTCACACGAATGCCGTGCGGCGCACCTTCAAGCGCAATGCAACGCGCCAGATGGATTTCCGCCGCCTTGGCGGTGCAGTAGGCGGAAGCGCCGGCCGATGCCACCAGACCGTTCTTGCTGGCGACGAACACGATGCTGCCGCCCAGACTCTGCGCCGTCATGCTGCGGAAGGCGCTGCGGCTGATCAGGAAATAGCCGGTCGCCAGCACCGACATATTGCGTTGCCAGACTTCCAGGCTGGTGTCTTCCAGCGGTGAGGCTGAGGCAATGCCGGCATTGGATACCAGCAGATCGATGCCGCCGAAACGCAGTGCCACGCTGTTGATCACATGCTCGACATCCTGTTCGCTGGTGATATCGGCACGCACCACACCGATGGCATCCGGGCCGCCCTGCTTGAGCAGACTCTGATACGCGCTGTCGATGGCGGACTGATCGATGTCGGTCAGCATGACGCAGGCGCCCTCCGCCAGCAGCTGGCGCGCCACGGCCTGACCGATGCCGCCGCCACCGCCGGTCACCAGCGCCACCCGTCCGGCCAGACTCTTGGGCTTGGGCATGCGTTGCAGCTTGGCTTCTTCCAGCAACCAGTATTCGATGTCGAACGCCTCTTGCTCGGGCAGGCCGATGTAAGTATCGACACCGTTGGCGCCGCGCATGACATTGATGGCGTTGACATAGAACTCGCCGGCGATGCGCGCGGTCGCCTTGTCCTTGGCGAAGGACAGCATGCCGACCCCGGGAATCAGGTAGATCACCGGATTGGCATCGCGCATGGCCGGACTGTCGGCACGGCGGCATCGCTGATAGTAGGAGCTGTAATCCTGCCGGTAGTTTTCCAATGCCTGATCCAGGCCCTCCACCAGACGATCGAAATCTATGGCATCTGGCGAAAAATCCAGCACCAGCGGGCGAATCTTGGTGCGCAGGAAATGGTCGGGACAGGAGGTACCAAGCGCGGCCAGAGAGACGAGATCCCGGCTGCAGACGAATTCCAGCACGGCCGGGCTGTCATCGAAATGGCCCAGTTTGAATTCCTGCTGGCTGATCTTGCCGCGTAACAGCGGCATCAGCCGCGCCGCCACGGCGGCGCGCTCCTTCGCTTGCAGGGCTGCATGCTGCCTGCCGCCGAAGGCCGGCGCGCGGCTATTGGCATTGAGCCATTCATCGGCGCGGCGGATGATGTCCAGCGTGGTTTCGTAGCAGGACTTCGCGGTATCGCCCCAGGTGAAGAGGCCATGGCCTTCCAGCACGATGCCTTTGAGCGCCGGATTTTCAGTGGCCATTTTTTCCAGCTTCAATCCCAGATCGTAGCCGGGACGCTGCCACGGTAGCCAGCCGAGTTCACCGCCGAAGATGCTGGCGGTCAGTGCTTCGCTGTTTTTGCAGGCGGCGATGGCAATCACCGCATCGGGATGCATGTGATCCACATGTGCACGTGGAATATACGCGTGCAGCGGCGTATCGATACTGGCGGCGCGCGTATTGAGGTTGAAGGTGCAATGCGGCAGATAACCGACCATTTCATCTTCATGCGCCAGTCCGCGATAGCGGCCCTTGAGCGCCTGCAGCTTGTCCATGTACAGCGTCGAAAATCCATCCAGCCTGATGCTGCCGAGATCGCCGCCCGAGCCCTTGACCCATAGCACCTCCGCGCGCTCGCCGGTGAGCGGATCCTGCATGCTGATCTTGGCCGAGGTATTGCCGCCGCCGAAATTGGTGATGGCCTTGTCGGCCCCCAGCAGATTGGAACGGTACAGCAGCAGATGTGCTTCATCCAGCGTGGCGGCGTGGGCATCGTCCCAGGCAGAGGCGATGCGCGACTTGCCGCTCTGCGGTGTGACGGCGTCGGCGATATCTGAAAGAAAAGCGGTAGTCATTGGGTCTCCGATTCTGATTTTTGAATGCGCTCCGGCCGTGGTCGTCGCAGGCCTGAACAATTTCTGCAGCCGACGTCCGGCTGGCAGTGACAGCACGGGATCAAGTAGAAAACAGCTACCAATCAGAGTCAATCGATCTCCGATCAACTTTGTGATTGTTTATGAAGTAATCATCAAGTTGATTGATTGCCGATTGACTTGTTTTTCGTCGATCGCTTAGTCTTGCTGCATAACGAAAGCGCTGAACACGATGCTGCGGCAATGACCGCGCCTTTCAGCGCAATAGCATGGAGACAAGCATGATCAACCACAAACGCCGCAAGCGTATGTTGAGTCTGTTGACTGAACATGCCAGCGCCAGCGTCGAGCAACTGGGCCAGTGGCTCAATGCATCGCCGGCGACGGTAAGGCGTGACATTTCCTGGCTGGCCGAACGCAATATGCTGCAGCGCATTCGCGGCGGGGCGGAACGGCTGGCGCCCAAGCGCAACCCGTTTTCTCTTTCCGGCGAGACCTTTCAGACCAGCCTGGCGCGCTTTCCAGAACACAAGCGCGCCATCGCCCGGCATGCGGCCGGCATGTGCGAAGACGGTGAGACCATCATCATCAACGGCGGCACCACCACCTTCATGATGGCCGAGTTCCTGGCGCACAAACAGCTCAAGATCCTGACCAATTCCTTTCTGATGGCGGAGCGTCTGCTCACCACCAGCGCCAATCAGATCATCGTGCCCGGCGGTCAGGTGTATCGCGAACAGAACGTCATCCTCAGCCCCTTCGACAACGACATTACGCAGCACCACTACGCAGGCAAGATGTTCATGGGCGTCTACGGCCTGTCAATGCTGGGCTTGATGGAAGTCGACCCGCTATTGATCCAAGCGGAGAAGCGCCTGCTGAGCCAGGCCGAGGAATTGATCGTGCTGGTCGACAGCTCCAAGTTCTCGCGCAAGGCGGGCCTCATCCTGTGCGGTCTGAGTCGCGTCAACTGTCTGATCACCGACACCGATGTCAGCGATGCCGCCGTACAAATGATGGAGCAGGCCGGCATACGCGTGATGACGGTTGCACCCGAGCTGGAAGCCGTGCTGGAAGACTAAGCTCTCCCGACATTTTTCAGGCCTTTGCGCACGCCATGCATGGCCGTATCAGAAGTAAGAGCACCGCCGCCAGCCGGCGAACTCACCGGCAGTGCCGGTCAGTCCTGCCCGACGGCACCCATAAGAACGCATAACAACGCATAACAACGCACAGAAGCAAAACCTATAAAAAGGAGACATCGCATGAACAGCAGAAAATCTGCCGCAAACGGTTTGCGCAACAGCGTGGCGGCCATGGCGCTGGCCGCATTCGGCATGACAATGATGGCAACGTCGAGCACGGCCTCGGCGGCCGACAAGGTGCGCATTGCCATGGTGGTCAAGAGTCTCGGCAATGGTTTCTTTGATGCCGCGCATGAAGGCGCCAGGGAAGCGGCGAAGCAACTGGGCGACGTCGACATCATCTATACCGGCCCGACCACACCCACCGCCGAAGGCCAGATTGAAATCGTCAATTCGCTGATCAGCCAGAAGGTGGACGCGATCGTGATCTCGGCCAATGATGCAAGCGCGCTGGTGCCTATCACCAAGAAGGCCATGCAGCGCGGCATCAAGGTATTGTCCTTCGACAGCGGTATCGCACGCGCCGGCCGGCTGATGCAACTCAATCCGTCCAACGCTGAGCTGATCGGCGTCAAGCAGATTCAGATGGCCTCGGATGCCATCGGCGGCGCCGGCGAGATTGCGATTCTGTCAGCCACGGCGCAGGCCACCAATCAGAACATCTGGATCGGCGAGATGAAAAAGGCGCTGACCAGGCCTGAGTTTTCCAAGATCAGACTGATCGCCACGGTCTACGGCGACGATCAATCCGACAAGAGCTACCGCGAAGCAATCGGCCTGCTACGCAGCAATCCCAATCTGAAAGCCATCATTGCGCCGACTACGGTCGGCATCAATGCCGCCGGCAAGGCAGTGGTCGATGAAAAGCTGGTCGGCAAGGTCTACGTGACCGGACTCGGCCTGCCTTCGGAAATGGCGGGCCACGTCAAGAGCGGCGCAGTGAAGAGCTTCGCCATCTGGAACCCGATCGACCTCGGTTATGCAGTGACCTACGCTGCGTACCAATTCGTCAAGGGCAAGGCGCAAGGGAAGGATGGCGAAAGCATCAGCGTCGGCCGCATGGGGTCGATCAAACTCGATGCTGAGGGCGAAGCAGCGCTGGCGCCGCCGTTCACCTACGACGCCGGCAATGTCGATAAATTCGCCAGGATTTTCTGATGCATCCGCCACGCCTGAATCATTGAAAGACAAGCGCTGCGCACGCGGCTTTCTCTTGCGCAGCGCCTCAGACAACTGGCAGGCGCTACTTTCGCATAGCGACCGCGCCGCCGTCTGACTGTTTCGAATCTTACGAATGAATCGCCATGTCCATATCCGTCATGCCTGTTCCAGGCGCATTGCAGCCGCCGCTGGCGCCCGCCCCCGCATTCACGCCTGAAGTTCTGGAGTTTCCTGCATCGGCGTCCGCAGCCATGGCGCCGGTACTCGAATTGTCCGGCATCGGCAAACGCTTTCAGGGCATCGTGGCGCTCCGGGATGTCGGCTTTTCGGTAAGACCGGGCGAAGTGATGGCCTTGCTCGGCGAGAACGGCGCCGGCAAATCGACGCTGGTCAAAATCCTCACCGGCATCCATCGCCCTGACGAAGGCGTGATCCGGCTGGCCGGACAGGCGGTGTCGTTCGCCACGCCGCAGGCTGCGATGCAGGCCGGCATCACGGCCGTACATCAGGAAACCGTGATGTTTGAAGAACTGACCGTAGCCGAGAACATCTGCATCGGGCGTCAGCCATTGTGCGGTCTGCCGCCGCGTATCGACTGGCGCCGCATGGAAGAAGAGGCCAGACAATTGTTTGCGCGGCTGGAAGTCGATCTGCCGGTACAGGCGCGCGTCAAGGACCTGAGCGTGGCGCAACGACACTTCGTGGAGATTGCGCGCGCCTTGTCGCAGCGCGCCCAAGTGGTGATCATGGATGAGCCGACCGCCGCCCTGTCGCAACGCGAGATCCGCGAACTGTATCGCATCATCGCCCAGCTGCGTGCGGCCGGCACGGCGGTGATTTTCATCTCTCACAAATTCGATGAGATCTTCGCCGTGGCCGATCGCTATACCGTGTTGCGCGATGGCCGCTTCATCGCCGCCGGTGCGCTGGCCGATATCAGCGAACCGCAGCTGGTGGCCTTGATGGTGGGCCGCGAAGTCGGTCAGGTCTTCCCCCATCACGGGCAGACGCCGGAGACCGCTGGCGCACCGGTACTCGAAGTTGAAAATTTCTCGCATCCGACGGAATTTCACGAAGTCAGTTTCTCGCTGCGACGCGGTGAAGTCATCGGCTTCTACGGCCTGGTCGGCGCCGGCCGCTCGGAACTGATGCAGGCGCTGTTCGGCCTGTCGCCGGCCGCGCACGGCAAGGTGCTGATCGACGGCAAACCCATCCACGTCAACTCACCGGCCGAGGCGATTGCGCACGGCATCGCCTATGTGCCGGAAGACCGTCAGCATCAAGGCGCCCTGCTTTCGCTGCCGATCTTTCAGAACATCACTTTGCCTATCCTGTCGGGCATCGGTTTCTTCCTGCGCCGCCATCGCCGCCGCGAGCTTGACATCGCGCGCCGTCTCAGCGAACAGCTGGAACTCAAGGCCACGCATTTCCATCAGCAGGTGGCCCAGCTCTCGGGCGGCAATCAGCAAAAGGTGGTGCTGGCCAAATGGCTGGCCACCAATCCGCGCGTCATCATTCTGGACGAACCGACCAAGGGCATAGACATCGGTTCCAAGGCGGCCGTGCATCGTTTCATCAGCGAACTGGTGCAGCAGGGCCTGGCGGTGATTCTGGTGTCGTCGGAATTGCCGGAAGTGCTGGGCATGGCCGACCGCGTGGTGGTGATGCATCAGGGCACGGTGCAGAAAGTGTTCAGCCGCGCAGAGGCGACCCCGGAACTGCTGGTGGCGGCAGCATCAGGCAACCTTCCGTCCGCCACCGGCTCAGACCCGATCAACAGCGACAAGGAAACGATGTCATGCCACTGAAGCCGCTCCTTCCTCAAAAAATGGCGCCCGCCGGTCTACTGACGCGCCGGCGCGAACCGCTGCTGGCGGCGCTGATCGCGGTACTGATTTTGCTGGTGGGCTGGCGCGCCCCGTCCTTCCTGACGACGCGCAGCATGGACAATCTGCTCACCGACAGCGCCGTACTGATCATGCTGGCGCTGACGCAGATGCTGGTGATCGTGACGCGCGGCGTCGATCTCTCGGTGGCGTCCAATCTGGCGCTGTCGGGCATGATGTCGGCGCTGCTGGCGATGCATTTTCCGCAGTTGCCGGTGGCGGTGGTGATCGCCGCCGCGCTGTGCATCGGCCTGGCGCTGGGCCTGATCAACGGCTGGCTGATCGGCTATCTGTCGTTGCCGCCCATCGTCGTCACGCTGGGCAGCATGAGTGTGTATCGCGGCCTGGTGTTCGTGCTATCCGGCGGCGCCTGGGTATCGTCGCGCAACATGCCGGCCGATTTCATCGCCTTCCCGCTGGCGCGCCTGGGCGGCCTGACGCATCTGGTCTGGCTGGCGGCGCTGGCGGTGGCGGTGCTGTGGTATGCGGCGCGCCACACGCGATTCGGACGTGATCTGTATGCGATCGGCAATGATCCGGTCGCGGCGGGATACGTCGGCATCGCTGCACCGCAACGGCTGTTCTGGACCTATGGTCTGTCCGGCGCAATGGCCGGCCTGTGCGGTTACCTGTGGGTGGCGCGTTACGCGGTCGCCTATACCGAAATCGCCTACGGTTTCGAACTGACCGTGATCGCCGCCTGTGTCATCGGCGGCATCAGCATCGCCGGCGGCGTCGGCAATATCAGCGGCGCGGTGCTGGGCGCGCTGTTTCTGGCGGTGATCAACAACGCGCTGCCGATGGTGCAGATCTCACCGTTCTGGCAAAGCGCGCTGACCGGGCTGGTGATTCTTTCGGCCGTCATCATCAATGCGCGCGGCGAAAAGAAGCGCCACAAGCAAATCCTGCCTTTGCATTTTCAAGCCGATACGGCGCACGTCGCAAGGAGCGCACCATGAGCAGCATCACCGATACCGCATCCGCCAAAGCAGCCACAAATACAGCCACGACCGCGCCCCGCACTTCGCGCTATCAGATCAGCGAGCGCGGCAGCTTCCGCGCGGCCGATCTGCTGCGTCATTGGGAGACGCTGCTCGGCCTGTTGCTGATTGCCGTGTTCTGCATCAACTGCCTGCTGCTGCCGCATTTCTTCGACCTCACCAATCTGGCCGACAGCACCTTCAACTTCAGCGAAAAGGCCTTGATCGCCCTGCCGATGGCCTTGCTCATCATCTGCCGTGAAATCGACATTTCGGTCTCCGCCATCATCGCGCTGTCGTCAGTCACCATGGGTCTGGCCAATCACTATGGCGTGCCGGCTTATGGCCTGTTCTTCGTCGGCATAGCCACCGGCGTCGCCTGCGGTCTGCTCAACGGTCTGCTGGTCACGCGCTTTGCGCTGCCCTCCATCGTCGTCACGATAGGTTCGATGTCGCTGTTTCGCGGTCTGGCCAGCGTGGTGCTGGGCGATCAGGCCTTCACCAACTATCCCGAACTGCTGAGCGACTGGGGCCAGGGCTATTTCTTCGATGTGCTGCCGCGACCGTTTGCGGTGCTGATCGTGGCCGCTGCGGTGTTCGCGTTGCTGCTGCACGGCACGACCTGGGGCCGGCGCATCTACGCCATCGGCAACAACCCGGTGGCGGCGCGCTTCTCGGGCATCGCGGTCGACCGCTACCGGCTGATGCTGTTCGTGCTGACCGGCGCCATGGCCGGCCTCGCCGCCTGCCTGCTGACCGGCCGCATTGGCAGCACACGTCCCAACATTGCGCTGGGCTGGGAACTGGAAATCATCACCGTCGTCATCCTCGGCGGCGTCAGCATTGCCGGCGGCGCCGGCACTATGGGCGGCGTGCTGCTGGCCATACTGACGCTGGGCATGGTGACCTATGGCCTGGCGCTGGCCAACATCCCCGGCATCATCATGACCATCGTGGTCGGTGTGCTGTTGCTGACCACCATCGCGGCACCGCGTCTGCTGCGCGGCAAGAGCAGCCGCTGAACATGGAACAGATCGCCTTCACCCTGCAGCTCAAGGCCGGTTACGCCGATGAATATCGGCGCCGCCACGATGCGCTGTGGCCGGAACTGGCCGAGCTGCTCCACGCCACCGGCATCCGCGACTACAGCATCTTTCTGGAACCGGACAGCGGCAAGCTGTTCGGCGTGCTGCGGCGACTGCCGGGCCACCGCATGGAGCAGCTGCCTGCGCATCCGGTCATGCAACGCTGGTGGCGTTACATGGCTGATCTGATGGAGGCCGGCAAAGATTTCCAGCCCGTTTCAGTCGAGCTGCGCCCCATGTTTCATCTGCCCTGAATCCTCGCGCTTCCTCTTTTCAGGAAACCGTTTCATGATCGACGCCCTTGCCGTCTTCGATATCGGAAAAACCAATATCAAACTGAGTCTGGTCGATGCACAGGGCCGCGAACTGGCCGTACGACGCCGCCCTAATGAAGTCGCCCGGCACGGTCTGTATCCGCATCACGATGTCGATGCGATCGAAACCTGGTTGCTGGCCAAACTGCGCGAACTGGCGCAGCTGGCGCATATCAGCGCCATTGTCCCGGTCACGCACGGCGCCACCGCGGCGCTGGTTGATGAGCATGAACTGGTCTTGCCGATCATGGATTACGAACAGGCGCTGCCGCTGGCAACGTTGGCCCCGATGCAATACGACGCGCTACGCCCGCCGTTTTCCGCCACCTGCTCGCCGGCGCTGGGACTCGGCCTCAATCTGGGACGCCAGTTGCACTGGCAACAGCAGGCCTATCCTGAAGCTTTCGCGCGTGCGCGCCATCTGCTGATGTATCCGCAGTACTGGGCCTGGCGCCTGAGCGGCGTGGCGGCGGCGGAAGTCACCTCGCTCGGTTGCCATACCGATCTGTGGCAACCGTCGACGGCACGCTATTCCTCGCTGGTGGAACGCTGCGGCTGGCAGGCGCTGATGCCGCCGCTGCAATCGGCCTGGTCGACGCTCGGCAATCTGCGCCCGGCGCTTGCGCTCTGCACCGGCCTGCCGCCCGACTGCCAGATCCTGTGCGGCGTGCACGACAGCAATGCCTCGCTGCTGCGTTATCTGGAACGCGATCAGGACAGTCCGCGCGTTGTGCTGTCGACCGGCACCTGGATCATCGCCGCCGCGCTGGATGCCCCCATCGATCGGCTGCAGGAAGAGAGCGACATGCTGACCAACGTCAACGTGCTGAATCAGCCGGTGGCCTGCATGCGCTTCATGGGCGGACGTGAATTCGGAGAACTGGCAGGCGCCGCGCCGGAGGTATGCAGCAGCGACGATCTGCAGGCCTTGATCGACAGCGGCAGCATGGCGCTGCCCAGTTTCGCCAGCTGCGGCGGCCCTTTCTTCGGACGCCATGGCAGTCTGGCCGGCGCCGCGCCGACCAGCGCCGCCGGCCGCTATGCACTGGCGAGCTTGTATTGCGCACTGATGACAGATTATTGCCTGGAGCAGTTGCAGGCCACCGGCGCCATTGTGGTGGAAGGCAGTTTCACGACCAATCCGCATTTCGCCGCGTTACTGTCAGCTCTGGACGAACAACGCAGCGTCTACTGTTCGCAAGACAGCAGCGGCACCACCACCGGCGGCTGGATGCTGCGTCACTGGCATGACCCGCACACGCGCACACGGCTCAACCAGCCTGTGCTGGTGCCGCCGGCACAATTACGCGGATGGAAGGAATACCGGCAGGCCTGGCGCAACGCCGTCAACGACATGCTGGAGCCGGCACCGACCATCTGGTGCTGCGCGCAAAAACGGGGCGAAGCGATAACGCCGGGCTAAGAAAAGGGAAGTACGGGCGGAAGAGCTGCACTGCTGACGTCGGCGCGCTTCCACCTTTGCCTGAAGGTCGGATCATTGCCCCGCAGGCACCACCCGCCATTGCAGCCAGTAAGGAAAACGCCACTCCGCCACCAGGGCATCGGCGTGTTTCTGCAGTTGCAGCTGCTCTTCGGGCAGCAGACTTTGGAACGCCTGCGGGTCTACCGCATTCGGCCATGCGCGAAATGGTTTTTCCGCGGCGACGGCAGCTTGCGGACAATCGAGCCAGCCGCTTCTGCGGCCCAGGACGTTCTCGACTCTTCTTGCCATGTCATCTCTGACCGGAATTCTGCCGCTCAGGAGCTTGAACAGATAATTGGACGACAGCGCTTCGTCGCTGCCGAAGCGGTCTTTATATTTCGCCAGGAATAAATCCGAGCTGCCCAGCGCATCGATTCCTCGTTGAAAATTCTGACAGCGCATAAACAGGAGAGAAGCCATCGCGTCACCTTTGGCAAATGGACCGGGATTTCGAAGCTTCATTATCACTGCAAGCCGGCGCGCAATTTCGCAAGCGGAGAAAAGATAGGTAAAAAAGCCGCTCTGAACCCTGCCGTGCGGCGCACATTGCGGGCGGCGCTACGATCGGGGCGCCCGCGTTGATGCCAGACAGACAAGCCGGCAGGCATTGCGGCGTCGATTCCGTGCTAGGCGGCCTGCCTTAAACCGCGACTAAATCCCTGTGCTAGGATGCCCGCACAGATCAACTTTCAGGCAGACACATGGGGCAGTACGGCTCAGCTTACCGGGGCAAGCACATCGCGGTGCAGGACAAGGTGGACGCGCGCAACGGCGAAGTCACTTGCGTGGTCAGCATCGACGGCCTGGTTTATCCGGATTTCAGAGGAAATCCTTTCCGTTCGGTGGGGGCGGCACAGGCCACCGGCGCTGCGTTTGCCCGCGCGCTGATCGATGCCCAGCTCGACGGCGATACCATGGAACATCGCGGTTATTTCATCCGCACCAGCAGCAGCGAACAACGCGACGGCAGCTGGCTGGGCGGCTATCAATTGCATCGCAACGACAATCCGGTCCCCTTCCGCCGCGCGACTTGCGACGGCTTCCACTGCAACTCTTCCGTCGAAGCGGAAGAATATGCCGCCGGTATTGCGCAACAGGCCATCGATGCCGACATCGCTGCCGGCAAGCTATAAAGCAGGCCGGCATTCACAAAAACAGCCCGCGACCGTAATACGGCGCGGGCTGTTTTTTTCTACGATTACCTGGCCTGAGCCGCCGCCTCCAGAATCAGTTTGGCAATATCGTCCGGATGCGACAGCATCGACAGATGGCTGGACGCCAGTTCTATCGTCTTCGCCTTCATGCGCTGCGCCAGAAAGTGCTCCAGCTCCGGCGAGGTCGTGCGGTCGTTGGTCGAGATCGCATACCAGCTCGGCTTGTTGCGCCATGCAGCTTGCGTGGTGCGCGAGCTGAACAGCGTATCCGAAATACGTCCTTGCGCCGCGTACATCACGCGCGCCTTGACCGGATCGATATCACCGGCGAAGTCTCGCAGAAAAGCCGCTTCGCCAAGCTGCGCAAAGCCGCCCGCTTTCACCAGCCCGGCACTGGCCGGCGGCGTGGGAAATTTGGCCGCCAAGGCGCCGTAATCTTCGCCGGCATCCGGCGCGCGCGCCGCCACATAGACCAGCCCCGCTACCTTGGGATCATTGCCGGCTTCGCTGATCACCGTACCGGCCCAGGAATGGCCGACCAGAATCGTCGGGCCGTCCTGCAAGGCCAGAATGCGGCGCGTCGCGTCCACATCGTCGGCCAGCGAACTCAGGGGATTCTGCACGGCGGTGACGTGCATGCCGGCCTTCTGCAGACGCTCGATTACCTCGGCCCAGCATGAACCGTCGGCATAGGCGCCGTGCACCAGCACCACATTGTGGATGGCCGGCGGCGTGACGGCCGCCGCGTCCTGCGCCATGGCGTCGTGCGCGATCAATAACATGGTCACGGACGCGGCCACTGCGCTCAGCGCAGTCTTGAGAAAAGTTCGTTTGTTCAACATGGTGTTTCCTTTTTCGGGTGTATCAAATGTGGATAAAAAAAGCCGTCCGGCCTGCTTGAATTGAGGCTGTTCAAAAACGCCGGACGCACGACTCCCTCCGCTGACATCAGCAGTTGTTTCAGTCAGCAGAAATCAGTTCAGGTTTGCGGCCGGTCTGGCTCGATGGCGCGCTGTACCGGCAAGGTCGCCGGATTGTTGGCAGGACTGACGACAGCGTAAAAATAACGCCCCTGCCGCCAGTATTGCGTCAGCAGATTGCCGTCCTGGCGATTGCCGCTGCCGAAGTTGAACAGCTCGCCCGGCGGCCGCACGTAATACACCACGGCCTGGCCTTGCGGATTCTGATACAGCACCATCGCCGCAGCCCCTTTGTCGCTCGCCATCAGTCGCCCGCCGACCGGCTTGAAGCCGTAGGCGCTGAAATCCGGCAGCGGCGCCGCCTGGACGAAATGATGATTGAGCCAGTCCTGCAGCGGCGCCGATTCGCTGCTCTTCAGATCCACCGCCTGCGCCATGTCATTGCCGGCAAACATGCGGTAGGCCTGAGTGGCGTCGGCCATCGGCAGATAGGTCTTGCGCATGGACATATCGCGCATCTGCCAGCCGCCCAGCGTACCCAGACTCAGCGTCAATACCAGCGAGGCTGCGATGGCGACACGGCGCTGCGTGCGTGAGCGCAGTTCGCGGCGGATGCGGAAGGGATCAAGCCGCGCAGGCAACGCCGTTGCCGGCACCGCTTCCAGGGCCAGGCGCAGCGCTTGCGCATCCTGACGCAATTGCTCGATCTCACGCAGGGCTTCTGGATGGCGTTCGAGGTAGGCCTCAATCTTGTTGCGCAGAGTCGCGTCGGCCTGACCGTCGGCATAGGCCTGCAAATCGAGTTCGGAAGGCGTAAAGGCAGCGGAGGTATTCATTTCATGATCCGTAAAGAAGGCGCGGGTCTGAGCGATTCGCCATCAGTCAGTGCGCGCAAGGCTTTGCGCGCGCGCGACAAGCGCGACATCACGGTACCCAGCGGAATATGCAGGGTGTCGGCGACTTCCTGATACGTCATGCCTTCCACCGAGACCAGCAGCAACAAGGCGCGTTGTTCGGCGCTGAGCTTGCCGAAATCGGTCAGCGCCGAGCGCGACATGGCGACCTCTTCTGCCGAGGGCGCCAGCGGCTCCGGCTCGCTGCTGAAAAACGCCAGCAAGCCGGCATAACGCTTGGCCCGCCTCTGGCCGTCGAGAAACTGGCGGAACATGATCTGAAACAGCCAGGCCCGCAGATCGCCCTCTTCATTGCGCCGCTCCCTGCGCGACAGCGCTCGCTCCAGGCAAGACTGCACCAGATCGTCGGCGCTGCTGTCCTGCCGCGTCAGCGACAAGGCGAAACGCCGCAAGCGCGGCAGCAGCGCGCGCAGATCGTCGTCGGTGAAGTCTTTGCTCATGGATAGATGATGGAAGCCGGTTAATTCGTTTGTGCACAGTAAGACGAACCAGCCGTCGGCTTATTCCCTGCCGATGAAAATATGTGCAGGCAGCGCCGGCAAAGCGAAACATGCTGCGGGGAAATACATGACGAACAGGCTAGTTGGACTCATGCTGCCGCCAGCTTAGCGGATAGCAGGAATGAGCGCTGCGGGGAGGCGGGAGGAGCAAGGCGACACGGAGAAAAGTGCGCCAGAGAAGATGACGACGCGGCGACCGGTCATGATTCATGAGCCGGTCGCCCTGCTGCACAGTCACGCAGACGAGAGATGGATCAGAAGTTGTAGGTCGCCTTCAGCCAGGCATTGCGCGGATTGCCGTAGGTGTAGCCGTTGTAACCGCCGAGGCCGGTGTAGTAGTACTTGTCGCTCAGATTCTCAATGTTGAGCGACATGCTGAACTGCTTGCTGAAGTCGTAGCGCGCCATCAGGCCGATCAGCGTCAGGCCGCCCTGCGTTGCGCGTTTGAGGCTGTAGGTTTCGTCGTAATAGATGCTGCTCTGATAGTTCAGCGTGCCGCCGATGGTGAGCTTGCTGAGGGCGCCCGGGAAGCGATAACTGCCGGCCAGGCGGAACATGCGTTGCGGATAGGTCGGGTTCATCAGCACGTTCTTGTTGCTGAACTTGGACGAGTAGGTATAACCCGCCATCAGTTGCAGACCGCTCGCCACTTCGCCCGAGATAGTCGCCTCGAAGCCCTTGGTGCGCGCACCCTTCACGGCGCGATACGGTGTCGTGCCGTCCGACAGCAAGGGCGCGCCGCTGTCGATTTCGGTGGCATTGTCTTCCTCGGTCTGGAATACCGCGAAACTGGTATTGAGCCTGCCGTCGAGATGCTCGCCCTTGATGCCGAGTTCGGTATTGGTGCCGCGTTTGGGCGAAATGATCTGGCTGCTGGAATCGCGTACGGTGTTCGGCTGGAAGATATCGGTGTAGCTGGCATAGAGCGAGAAGTCCTTGCTGACGTCATAGACGATGCCGGCATACGGCGTGAAGACTGCGCTTTCCGTTACCGGCTTGACGTTCACCAGCGCACCGTTGGTGCCGTTGGTCCAGACGCGCTGATAGGACTTGTTGTCGTACCAGGAAAAGCGTCCGCCGACCAGCAGCGAGAGCGTATCCAGCGGCTTGAAGCGCGCTGCGCCGTAGAGCGCCTTTTCCTCCGCGTCGCCGCCGAATTTATTGAGCGGATTGCTGAAGTTCGGCTGCGCCACGGCGCCCAGATTGAAGATATTGACCGCGCGCCGGTCGAAGGCGTTCAGCACCGCGCCATCGTTGCTGTAGTCGTAGTGATACTGATTGATGTTGAAACCGGCCACCGCTTCATGTATGCGGCCGAACAACGAGAACGGCCCGGTGGCGTAGACGTCGAGCGACTTGTTGGTGCTGTCGGCCGGATTGTTGGCGACCTGCACGGTGCCGGTGTTGGCGCTGGCGCTGATATTGGCGGGATACAGCCACAGGTCGGCGCTGTAGCGCTCGCGCTTGTTCCTGGCGTAAGCGGCGTCGACCTTGAGGTGCCAGCCGCTGTCGAAGCGCTGATCGAGGTTGACGAAGGCGCGTTCGGTCGTCATGTTCCAGGTGCTCCACGGCGCGCTGGAATTGAACGAGCGCGGCAGATTGGTGGCCGTGCCGTTGGCGTAGAACAGCGGACTCTGACCGAAGTTGGCGCCCTTGATCGCGGTACGTTCGTATTCATAGCCTGCGGTCAGCAGCGTGTCGCGTGAAAGATCGGCTTCGACGATGCCGTAGAACACGTCGTCGCTCTGTTTCTTGTTATCGATGAAGCTGTTGCCGTCGGCATGCGAGGCCACCACGCGGCCGCGGACGGTGCCGGCGGCGTTAAGACTGCCGCCCAGATCGGCTTCGGTGATGTAGCGGTTCCACGAACCGATGCCTGCCGTGACATGTCCGGAGAATTCGCTGGTCGGACGCTTGCGCACCAGGTTGATGGAGCCGCCCGGTGAACCCGAGCCGTTGAGCAGGCCGGCGGCGCCGCGCACCACTTCCACGCGATCATAGAAAGCCGTATTGATCATGCTCGACTCGCCCGCCACGGAATTGAAGGCCAGCGTCGGCACGCCGTCGATCATGGTGTTGAGCGCAAAGCCGCGTGACGAAAACGTGACGCGTTCATCCAGACGATCCGCCACGATGCCGGGCGTCTGGCGCAGCACGTCGACCAGGGTCATCAGATTCTGGTCCTGAATCTGCTGGCGGCTGATCACGCTGACCGACTGCGGCGTTTCGCGCAGCGACAGGTTCATCCGGGTGGCGGCGCCGGTGGCGCGCGTGGTGTAAGAGCCGCTGCCCTCGGTGACAGCGCTCGCTTCGGCGGCGCCGACCACGGTCACCGCCGGCAAGGCGCCATCGGCGACGCGGTTGTCAGCACCAGCGATCTGTTTTCTCAAGGTGTAGGTGCCGTCGTTGCGCACCACGATTTCCAGCCCGCTGCCGGCCAGCAGACGCGCCAGTGCATCTTTGGGCGCCAGCGTGCCGGACACGCCGGGACTGTTCAGCCCCTCCGTCAGCGCCGGTTCGAACGACAGCGCGATGCCGGCATCCAGCGCGAAGGTAGACAAGGTCTTGCCGAGCGGCCCGGCGGGAATGTTGTAAGTCTTGGCGGCGGCATCCAGGCTGCCGGCGGCGTAGACCCGGTCACTCCAGGCGGCGCCTGCGCTCAGCGCAGCCAGCAACACGCTGACCAGGACTTTCTGACGAAAAAGGGGGCGCTCGCCCGGGGCGGCAACAGCATCTGGGAATGGCATGGAAGATCGATCCTTGATATTGGTCAATGAGGGTTTCACTCCCCTTGCCAGCCAGGATCGGAAAAAGTATCACTGCAATTGAAAATATTGTTTGTAGGGCCGGACGGGTGCCAGCGCAAGACGATCAAACCATCAGGCCCGTGGAATCAGCGTCACCCAATAGCCGCTGAAACGCTGCACTGCGCTGACCGGATAGGTGGACACCAGCATGCTGAGAACGCGCTCCGGATCGTCCAGCGGAAAGGTGCCCGAGATCAGCAGATCGGCCACTGCCGGATCGCAGTGCAAGACCCCGCTGCGATAACGTCCCAGCTCGGCGGCAAACTCCGCCAGCCGCATGCGATCGGCCAGCAGCATGCCATGCGCCCAGGCTTCGTCGTCGCGCGCGCTGATCTGCTCCGCCTCGATGGCGGAGGCGCTGAAGCCGGTCTTTTGTCCGGCCTGAATGATGCGGAATCCGCTCGGCGGCATCTTGCGCGGCGCGATGCGCACCGCGCTTTCGAACACCGCCAATTGAGTTCGGCCCTCCTCCTGACGCACGCTGAAGCGCGTGCCCAATGCTTCCATCCGCCCTTCGGCGGTTTCCACATAGAAGGGACGGCGCACGGCGGCGGTGTCGGTCGCCGTCTCGATCATGATTTCGCCGCAGCGCAGACGAATCAGACGGCGCTGCGCGTCGTAGCTGACATCCATTGCGCTGGCGGTATTGAGGATTACGTGCGTGCCATCGGCCAGACGGATTTCGCGGCGCTCGCCGATGGCGGTACGCTGATCGGCGCTCCATTGCTGCCGGTCGAACAGACGCCAGCCCAGCCAGGCGGCCGGCAAGGCCGCCAGCAGTCCGGCCAGCTTGGCCACCGCCTTGCGGCGCCCGGCGCGATCCAGTTGCGCCGGCCTGTCCAATACCGGCATCGCCAGCTCCGCAGGCAGGCCGCCCAGTTTGTTCATCAGCAATTCGGCACGCGCCCAGGCTCTGGCATGTTCAGGGCTGGCCTGCTGCCAGCGTGCGCAGGCGCGGCGATCTTCGTCGCTGACATGGCTGGCGTTGAGTTGCATCAGCCATTCGGCAGCCTGATCCAGCACCTTGGGATCAATGCTGTGGGAGAAGCGGGTGGAAACCGAGGTACCCATATTCAATCGACCAGCGTCAGGCAGGCGAGGAAAGCCTGCTTCATGTGGCGCTTGACGGAAATCAGCGAGCAATTGAGCTGAACGGCGATCTCTTCATACTTCAGACCTTCGATCTGCGACAACAGAAAAGCCCGTTTGACTTTGGCCGGCAGGCGGTCGAGCATGGCGTCGATCTGGCACAGGGTCTCGAGAATGATGTGCTGCTGCTCGGGCGACGGCGCCTCGGGTTCCGGCAGACGCGCCAGCGCGTCGAGGTAGGCATGTTCCAGCGCCTGGCGCTGATACCAGTTGATCAGAATCCCACGCGCAACGGTGGTCAGATAGGCGCGCGGCTCCTTGATGTCGCTCACGCTGCGCCCGGCCAGAATGCGCGCAAACGTATCCTGCGCCAGATCAGCGGCATCGAAGGCATTGCCCAGTTTGTGGCGCAGCCAGCCTTGCAGCCAGCGGTGGTGGTCGCTGTATAAAGTGCTGACTTCCTGCTGCAAAGCTGAATCGGCGGCCGGCACGCTGCCCTCCTGTGGTCCGGTGAACGATGGCCGACCGTCGCGGCTCATCAAATGAGAATGGTTTTCATTATAGTGGTTTTAGTATTTTTTCGATATTTGCTTAATTTTTGTTATCGACTTACAACAGCACGCCATACGACGCGGTTGCGGTCGCTCAGGCTGATGTCATTTTCCGGATGCGGGATGCAGCGCTCCTCTGCGGCAACATTGCGGAAAGCCCGGACCGCAAGTATGATCGCGGGGTTTTGGTGCTCGCGGCCATGTTCCTTGGCCGCAGTTAAACGGGAAACACGCGCTGCAATTGGGTCACCGGGGCGATCAACGTGTGCTGTCCCCGCAACGGTAAAACAGGCGCCATGCAGGAAGTTCTGCATGGCAGCTTGCCTCTGAAGTCCACTGTGTTTGCTTGAACATGGGAAGGCGAGGCAATCGGCCCTGTTAGCCCGGATACCGGCCAGAACGGATGGAAGCGAGCGACCGGGGTATGTCGTGAACTGCGAAGCACTGCATACTGCATACCGAACCGAGCATCCGCCGCTGTCCCCGCCCGCGTCCTGTTAATTCATGACTTCCCGGCCGCGGGCCGTCGCCTCTTGCCGTCCGGCGCGCGTCCTGCACGTCTTGGCTTTTCACTCTCACTCTGGTTTGCCCGTTTCCTTTGATCACAGCGCGCGGGGATGCGCGCCGTACATAAACAGATCGCCATGCCATTGCATGGACCTGGCGGTCGCCAATGGGAATCAGGGAAGCTCACATGAAACACTCCGCATCATTGCGCGCACTCAAAGTGCGGCGCTTGTCGACCGCGCTCGCCGGCGCCTTCGGCACCTTCGCCGCATGCCATTTCGGCGTCGCCCCGGCTCAGACCGCCGACGATACGGCGCTGCCGGCAATCACCGTCTCGGCCCAGGAAATCGGCGTGCTGAAAGCGCCCTCCACTGCTGGCGGCCGCCTTAATCTGACGCCATTGGATACGCCGGCCAGCGTCACCGCGATCTCCGGCGACACCATCCGCGAGCGCGGTTATCAGACCTTGCTGGACGCCGAAACGCGCGCCCCCGGCATCACCTCGGTGCCATTCTCGGGCAATGGCAACAACTCGCTGTCGGCGCGCGGTTTCTACGGCCCCAATTCGATTTCGCAACTGTACGACGGCCTGCAGCTGTACAACGCCGGCGGCGTGGTGACCTTCCCCTTCGATCCCTGGAATGTGGAACGCGTGGAGTTCCTCAACGGCCCCGCTTCAGTCTTGTACGGCACCGGCTTCATCGGCGGCGCGGTCAACGTGGTACCGAAAAAACCGGACCTGCATCAGCAGTCCAATGAAATCCAGCTCTCGGCCGGCTCCTTCGGCACCTATCGCCAGGCCTTCGACAGCACCGGTCCGATCAGCGACACCCTGGCCTATCGCCTCAACGTCAGCCACAGCAGCTCCGAAGGCTGGATGGAGCGCGGTCATAACGACAGCCTGGCGATCTCCGGCGCACTGCTGTGGAAAGCCACGCCCGATCTCACGCTGACGCTGTCCAACGACTATGGCGACATCCGCCCGGGCAGCTACGAAGGCACGCCCATCGTCAACGGCGGCATCGTGCCGGGCACGCGCTACAAGAATTACAACGTGGACGACGCCGAGGTGCGCTTCACCGAAAACCGCACCTATCTGCGCGCGCGCTATCAGGCCAGCGACAAGGTCGTGCTGAACAACGACATCTACCTGATCAAGCACGAGCGCCGCTACAAGGAAACCTATACCTTCACCTACAACCCGAGCACCGGCAATGTGGCGCGCTCCAACTATCGCGACATCGTCGGCTACCAGACCCAGTACGGCGATCACGGCTACGCCACCATCGACAGCGAAGTGTTCGGCGGCAAGAACCAGCTGGTGGTCGGTTTCGACCTCAACCGCTCGCTGTACGACCGCAACGACAACACCAATACGGCCGGCAACTTCCCCGGTTCGAGCACGGTCAATGCGCTCAATTTCAATCCCGGCGTGTTCAGTCAGGGCACCACGGCCAGCATGCGCGCGCTGTATCGCGTCACGGTTGATCAGGCCGGGCTGTTCCTGCAAGACCGGCATCAGCTGAGCGAGCGATGGGCCGTCACCGGCGGCCTGCGCGGCGACAACTACCAGACCAAACGCGACGACTTCCTGACCCTGACCAGCGCCGACGGCAATCAGAATGCGGTGTCGTGGAATACCGGCGTGGTGTTCCAGCCCATCGCCGATACCTCGCTGTATGCGCAATACGCCACCGCCTCCGACCCGGTGACCTCGCTGGCCAGCATCAGCGCGGCGCAGATGAAGTACGGCGTGTCCAGGGGCAAGCAGGTCGAAGTCGGGATCAAGCAGGCGCTGTGGGGCGATCGTCTGGAATGGACGCTGGCGGCCTACCGCATCATCAAGAACAATCTGCTGACGCCCAATATCAACAACACCGCACTGTCGGATACGGTCGGCCAGCAATCTTCGCGCGGCATCGAAGGCTCGCTGACGCTCAATCTGAACAGCGCCTGGCGGATCGAAGCCAATGCCTCCATCCTGCAGGCCCAGTTCGACGACTTCGTGGCGACGGTGGGCGGCAAGGCCACTTCGCTGGCCGGCTATCGGCCGCAGTTCGTGCCCAGGCGCACCGGCAATCTGTTCGTGCTGTGGAAACTGGCGCCGGAGTGGGAAGCCCGCACCGGCGCCCATTACGTCAGCGACCGCTATTCCGACAATACCAACCAGTCGCGCCTGCCGGCTTACACCGTGCTGGATGCCGGCCTCGCATGGAAGGTATCGCCCAAGCTGAAGTTCGACTTCCGCGTGGACAATATCGCCGACAAGGTCTACGCCGCTTCGACCTACGCCGGTACCGCGACGCAGTGGATACTGGGCCAGCCGCGCACCTTTACGGCCGCCATGAACTATGCGTTCTGAGCTGTTGAGCATGCGGCAGAACCCGCGCGCGCCAGGAAAGCGAGGAATGCAATCGCTGCGCCGGCGGCTGGGCCGGCTGCTCTGGCTGAGCCTGGCGCTATTGCTGAATCTGCTTTCTCCGGCAACTCAGGCCCAGGCTCAAACACACACCCTTAGCTTCCACGACGATGTCGGCCGCGCGCTGACGCTGAAGACGCCCTTGAAACGCGTGGTGGTGTTCAACCGCTACACCACTGAATTCGTGCGCGCCGTGGCGGGCATGCAGCCGGTGGTCGGCGTCGATATCGATTCGGCGCGCAGTCATCGTTATTGGCCGACGGTGACGCCGGCCATGCTGGCCGGGCAAGGACAGTCGAGTCCCAACTTCGAGGCCATCGTGGCGATGCAGCCGGACGCCGTCTTCTTTCCGCGCAATAGCGACTGGCAAAAAGCGGCGACCGTGCTGGGCCGCTTCGGCATTCCGGTGGTGGTGGTGACGGCCTGGGACGTGCTCAAGCATGAAGAGAACGTGACGCTGTTCGGCAAGCTGTTCGAACAAGCGCAGCGTGCAGAAAAACTCAACGCCTTCTATCGCCGCTACCGCGATCTGCTGGCGCAACGTCTGCAAGCGATTCCGCCGACGCAACGCAAGCGTGTGTATATCGAAGAGGTCGGCAATTACAGAACCCTGCTCAAGGGCTCGGGCTGGCACGACATGGTGGAGCTCGGCGGCGGCATCAATGTATTCGGCGACGTCAGCATTCTCGATCAGCCATCGGCGCGCGGCAGCGTGCAGGGCTTCAGCGTCGATCCGGAAGAGGTGATCGCGCGCCGGCCGGACGTCATCGTCAAGCTGGAGCCGGCGCAATATGAGCCGCATAGCCGCGCCTTCTCGGCGCAGGTATTGGAGACGCTGGCGGCGCGCCCCGGCTTCGAGCGCCTGGCGGCGGTGCGCAGCGGACAGGTGTATCACATCAGCTATTACCTGGCCGGCGGCTGTTCCAAGATCATCGGCGCGCTGCAGATCGCCAAATGGCTGTATCCGGAGCGCTTCAGGGACATCGATCCCGATCAGGTCATGCGCGTATGGCTGGAGGACTTTCAACAGGTGCCGGCGCCGGGCGGCTATACCGCATCGCTGGCGGAATTGCGCAAATGAACAAGGCCACCTCTCCGGCATCACGGGCGGCGCTGCTGCAGGCCATGCAAGCTCAGCGCTGGCGCAACCGGCTGGCGCTGATCTCGGGCCTGCTGTTGCTGATTGCGGCGATGACTTTATCCGGCGCGCTCGGCGTACAGAAACTCAGCATGGCGACCAGCCTGCGCGGTCTGTTTGCGCCGCTGCTGCCCTCCGCCTGGCTGGCTGATATTCCACATTGGCAAATCGCGCTGCTGCAGGAGCTGCGCTTGCCGCGCATCGTCATGGCGGTGGTGGCAGGCGCAGGACTGGCGCTGGCCGGAGTGGCGATGCAGGGCATCACACGCAATCCGCTGGTGAGTCCGTACACGGTCGGCATTTCGCCGGCGGCCGCCTTCGGCGCCTCGCTGGCGATCCTGTCCGGCGTCGGCAGTTTGCTGAGCGGCCCGTATCTGATCGTGGCGGCGGCCTTCGCCAGCGCGGTATTGTGCGCGACGCTGGTGCTGGCGTTTTCGGCCCTGCGCGGCGTCAGCGCCAGCATGCTGGTGCTGGGCGGCGTCGGTCTGACTTATCTGTTCAGCGCGCTCACTGCGAGCGTGCAGTTCGTCGCCACCGAGCAGCAACTGGCGGCCATCGTGCAATGGACCTTCGGCTCGCTCAACGGCGCGACCTGGAATGAAGTCGCCATCGCCGGCTGCATTCTGCTGATCGGCGCACCGCTGTTGCAATGGCAGGCCTGGGCGCTCAACGCCTTCGCCGCCGGCGGCGACGAGATCGCCGCTTCGCTGGGTTTTGCGGTCGGCCGCGTGCGCGCGCTGGTGACGATTGTGGCGGTGATGATGACCGCCGCCATCGTCAGTTTTACCGGCGTGATCGGCTTTGTCGGCCTGGTTGCGCCGCACATCGCGCGCCTGCTGATCGGCGGCGATCATCGCTGGCTGCTGCCGTTTTCCGCCATCGTCGGCGCGCTGCTGGTGCTGCTGTCGGACATGGCTGGTCGCCTGCTGTTTGCGCCCGTCATCATTCCGGTCGGCATCGTGGTGGCGTATGTGGGGGTACCGCTGTTCCTGCATCTGCTGCTGTCGAGCCGGCACAAGGCGATGCTGTGATGCTCGCTATTTCCCGGCTCACCTATCGCCACGGCCAGCGTCTGATTCTGGATCACATCGACCTGCAGGTCGGCGCCGGCGAGATCGTCTGTCTGGTCGGCCCCAATGGCGCCGGCAAGAGCACGCTGCTGCGTTGTATCAACCGCATTCTGAAATCCGAACATGCAGTCATGACGCTGGACGGCCATGCGCTGGAGCACATGGCACGCCGCGATGTGGCGCGCGCAATTGCCTATGTGCCGCAGCAAACCGGTTCGGCCATGGCGCTGCGGGTGCACGACATGATCGCGCTGGGACGCGCGCCGCATCGCCGCTGGAATAGCGCCGGACAAGACCGCCGCATCGTGCTCGATGTCATCGCACAGCTAGGCTTGCAAGCGCTGGCGCTGCGCTCCTGCGACGAGCTCAGCGGCGGCGAACGGCAACGCGTGCTGCTGGCGCGGGCGCTGGTGCAGCAAGGGAAATTATTGCTGCTGGATGAGCCCACCAGCGACCTCGACCTGCATCATCAGCTGGAAGCCATGAGTGCCGTGCGCGGCATTGCCGACCATCAGGGCAGCGGCGTGCTGATCGCCATTCATGATCTGGCGCTGGCCGCCCGTTTCGCCGACCGGCTGGTGATGCTGAAAGAGGGAAGCATCGTCGCCCAGGGCCACTGGCGCGAGGTACTCACACCGCACAACATCGCCGCCGTGTATGGCGTGAATGCCGTAGTCGGCAGCGACGGCGATATGCCTTACGTCATTCCGTTGCGACCAGCATGAATCCTGCACACACGAACCCGTTCAATGACAACTCCGGCAAACCGCTGATCGCCTTCGATCAGTCGGTCTATTCGTCCGGCACCACGCATGCCGGGGCGCTGCGCAATACCCTGCGTCTGGCGCAGCATTGCGAACAGCTCGGTTATCGGCGCTTCTGGGTGTCAGAGCACCACAACAATCCGGCCATCGTCGGCAGCGCACCGGAAATTCTGCTGGGTGCGCTGACGGCGCTGACCTCGCAGATCCGCATCGGCGCCGCCGGCGTCCTGCTGCCGTTTTACGCGCCGTTCAAGGTGGCGGAACAATTCAATGTGCTGGAAGCGCTGGCGCCGGGCCGCATCGATCTCGGTCTAGGGCGCTCGCCGGGCGGTGACGGCAATGCCTTTCGCGCACTCAATCCCGGCGGCAGCGGCGATCGCCTGAAATTCGACAGCAAGATTCGCGAACTATGCGCGTGGTTGCTGAAGCAGACGCCCCCTGGCGCCGCCGATGGCGATCCGGATACCGACAGCCTGGCCGGCCTCAACACCCTGCCGCACAATCCCGGCGTCGCCCAACCCTGGGTGCTGGTGACTTCCATCGAGGGTGCGCGCTCGGCGGGCAGGCTCGGTCTGGCGATGTGCTTCAACTATTCAGCGGAGCAAAGCGTCGGCATTCTGGAACCGGCTTTCGATGCTTACCGCAGGGCGTTCCGGCCCGGACCGTTTCTGAGTGCACCGTATTCGGCGCTGATGTTCTTCGCGCTGGCCGCCGATACCGATGAACATGCGCGCTACCTGTTCAGCTCGCGTGGCCTGTGGCGCACGCGTCTCGATCAGGGCCTGCGCGAACCGCTGGCATCACCCGAGATTGCGGCGGCCTATCCCTATTCGGCCGAACAGCGCAGCAGAATCGAAGGCCAGCTCGAGCGCAATCTGGTCGGCAAACCGCAAGACCTCATGCAACGCATACACCGGCTGGTGGCACAGGCCGGCGCCGATGAAATCGGCATGAACTGCTGGACGTTCTCGCTGCAAGACCGTTTGCGCTCGTTTGAATTGCTGGCGGCGGCGCATCGGAACACGAACAGCAGGACGGCAGCGGAAACCGTTTCAGGCGCGCACAGATGATATCCGCGAGACGCCCCCTGACTTTGTTGCCGCCCCCGCTTCAACATGTCGCGAGAAAAAATGGCGCGCGACAGCTGCGACAAATCGTCGCAGCCCCCACCGGCATCAAAGCCGCCGCGCTAGCATGTGCGGCCTTTTGCGCTGCATGGTGTCGCAGCTCAAGGCTTGCATTGCGGACAGACTCGACGAAACATTTGTTTTTGCAACAGTGTTGCATTAAAATGCGAGCCTGCTGTTTTTTTGCACGCATCAGCGTCAAGCCGCCGCCCGCCGTTTCTGCATATGCACAGGCATTAGCCTGCACGATACAGCCCGACAAAAAATCTACAATCCGGCCTCAGGGAAGAAATACCTTATGAAATCTAACGCCATCCGCTTTGCGGTATTGAGTCTGATCGCCTGCGTCCAGGCCGGCCATGCGCAGGCACAGAGCGCAACTGAAGCGGCCGGCACAGGCTTGCAGGAAATCACCGTCACCGGCAACGGCGAACGCAATCAGTACCGGCAATCCGGCACGTCCAGCGCCACGCGCACCGATACGCCCCTGCAGGAACTGCCGCAGTCGGTACAGGTCATCTCGCGCCAGCTGATCGAGGATCTGCACGCCACGCGGGTGGACGACGTGCTGCTGTATGTCAGCGGCGTGGCGCGTCAGAACAATTTCGGCGGACTGTGGGACAACTATTCGGTGCGCGGTTTTTCCGGCAATGAAAACGGCGGCATGAATATTCTGCTCAACGGCTTCGCCTCCAACCGCGGCTATTCGCCGCCGCGCGACATGGCCAATGTGGAACGGATCGACTTTCTGAAGGGCCCGTCGGCTGCGCTGTACGGCAGCAGCGAGCCGGGCGGCACGCTCAATGTCGTGACCAAGAAGCCGCAGTTCAAGGCCGCCAATTCAGTCGATCTGTCGATCGGCACGCAAGACTTCTATCGCAGCGCCATCGATTCCACCGGCGCACTGAGCGACCAGGTGGCCTATCGCCTGAACGCCGCCATGGAAAGCAAGGGCGGCAGCCGCGACAATGTGCGCAGCAAGCGTGAATTCGTGGCGCCGGCCTTCAGCTGGGTACTCAGCGACAGCACCGTGATCAATTACGAAGCCGAGTTCCTGCGCCAGACCGCGCCGCTGGATCGCGGCATCGTGGCGGTCAACGGCAGGCTCGACGCGATACCCGCCTCGCGCTTTCTGGGCGAAGCGGCCGATGGCGATATCAAGATGGAAAATCAGATCCATCAGCTGACGCTGGAGCACAGGCTCAACGAGCAATGGCATGCGCGCCTCGGCCTGTTCCACAAGGAAGGCACGCTGGACGGCTACTCCACCGAAGTCTCTTCACTGCGTGCAGACAACGCCACGGTATGGCGCCAGCGCCGCTATCGCGACTACGCCTGGCACGACACTTCGCTACAGGCGGAGATCGGCGGCACATTCAACACCGGCGGCATCGGCCACGACATCCTGACCGGCGTCGAACTCGACTGGATGACGCTGGATCAGCGCATGCTGCGCATCAATCCGAGCGCCGGCGCGCCCTATGCGCTCAATATCTACAATCCGGTCTACGGTCAGGCGCAGCCGACGCCGCTACCGAATACCGATACCTCGGAACGCCAGATCAGCAGCGGCCTGTTCCTGCAGGATCAGATCAAGCTGGCCGAACGCTGGCGTCTGCTGGCCGGCGTGCGCATCGATTCCTTCCGCTCCACGCTCGACAACAATCGCGCCGGCACCCGCTCGCGCCAGGACAAGAGCGCCACCTCGCCGCGCCTCGGCCTGACCTATCTGGCGACCCCGACCATCTCGCTCTACGCCAGCATCGGCAAATCCTTCCGTCCCAACAGCGGCAGCGATTCCGCCGGCAATGCCTTCAGTCCCGAGACCTCGCGCGCCGCCGAAGCCGGCCTGAAATATCAGAGTAGCGACCAGCGCGTGGGCGCAACGCTGGCGGTGTTCGACATCACCAAGCAGAACGTGCTGACCACCGACCCGGCCAACACTGCATTCAGCATTGCCGCCGGCGAAGTACGCAGCCGTGGCGTCGAGCTGGATTTCAACGGCAAGTTTGCGCAGCACTGGCGCATCACCGGCAATCTGGCTTACACCGATGCCAGGGTCACCAAGGACAATACGCTGGCCGTCGGCGCGCGCCTGATCAACGTGCCCAAGACTTCCGGCAGCCTGCTCGGCATTTATGAAGATGTCGATGCGCGCGGCGGTCTGTACGGCATGGGCGGCGGCTTCAGCTACGTCGGCGCACGCACCGGCGATGCCGCCGGCTCGTTCGAGCTGCCCGGCTATGTCACCGCCAAAGCGCTGGCCTACTGGCAGTTCACGCCGAAGATGCGGCTGTCGCTGGACATCAACAACTTGTTCAACAAACAGTATTACGCCAGCTCCTATAGCAGCGTATGGATCGCCCCCGGCGACGAACGCTCGGCCGTGCTCGTTCTCAACATCAAATTCTGATCTCCGGATCTGGACCATTGCACTTCATGAGCTTCAGGACCTTCATGCGCTTCAACACCTCCGGCCGCACATCGCTCAGGCGCCGTCGCTTGCTGCAGGCCGGCGTGACCGGTGTCGCGCTGCCGGCGGCAATCTTCAGCCCTGACGCCCGTGCCCACGGCGATCATTCCGATCCACATGAACTCGTGCGCAGCGCCGACACCGTCACCGTGGTCGGCCCCTGGGAGCTGACCGGGCTCGATCCCTCGCGCGCCGGCTATATGTTCACCCGCATGGAAGTGACGGAAACGCTGCTCGACGTCGACGATGCCGGCACGTTGCTGCCGGCGCTGGCCACGGCCTGGTCGGTCAGCGCCGATCAGTTGCAGTGGCGCTTCAGCCTGCGCAGCAACAGCCTCTATCACGACGGCACGCCAGTGACGCCGCGCTCCGTGCTGAATGCATTGACGCGCGCGCTGGCGCGACCCGGCGTACTGAAATTGGCCGACATCCGCGCCATGCAGATCGAAGGCCGGGAGCTGGTCGTCACGCTGGGCCGCCGCTTTGCGCCGCTGCCCTATCTGTTCACGCACTCCGGCACGCAGATTCTGGCGCCCTCCTCCTTCGATGCGCAAGGCAACGTGACCGGCATCGTCGGCAGCGGCCGCTATCGCATCGGATCGATTGCCTTGCCGCAGCAATTCGACGTGGAGCGCTTCGATGAATATGCCGGCGGCAGACTGCCGCTGCCGCAGATCAAAAAAGCGCGCTACCTCAGCGTCTCGCGTGCGGAAACCCGGACCTTGCTGGTACAAAGCGGGCAAGCCGATCTGGCGTTTTCGCTCGATCCGCCCAGCATCCGCCGCCTGCAGAACAGCCGGACCACGCAACTGGTTTCGGCCATGCTGCCGCGCACGACCTATATCAAGCTCAACGCCGGCCATCCCTTTCTCAAGGATGCGCGGGTGCGCCTGGCCATCAGCCTGAGCGTGGAGCGCAAGGGCATCGCCACGGCCTTGCTGCGCGATGCGGATCTGGGCGCGACGCAACTGTTTCCGCCGGCCATGCAGCAATGGCATCAGACGACGCTGGCGCCGCTGCGCACCGATCTGGCGGCCGCGCGTGCACTGCTCAGGCAGGCTGGCTGGATACCCGGCGCCGACGGTATCGCACGGCGCGACGGCCAGCGCTTCGAACTCAGACTGCTGACCTTTGTCGACCGACCCGAACTGCCCTTGATTGCAGCGGCGCTGCAGGAGGAAATGCGCCAGATCGGCATCGCAGTGCGCGTAGTGATCGGCAACTCCAGCGACATCCCGGCCGGACATCGCAGCGGCGCGCTGGAGATGGGACTGACGGCGCGCAACTTCGGCAATCTGCCGGAACCGGTGGCCACGCTGCTGCAAGACTTCGGCCCGCAAGGCGCCGACTGGGGCGCGATGAACTGGAGCGACCCGCAAGTGGTCGCCGCGCTGAACCGGCTGGCCGACAGCGCCGGCCAGCCGCAGCAGGATCGCGCGCTGGTTGCCGCCACGTTGCAACGCGAGTTGCCGGTGATCCCGGTGGTCTGGTATCGCCAGACCGTCGCGGTGTCGCAACGACTGCGCGGCGCCGGCATCGATCCTTTTGAACGCAGCTACCGCATTTCGCAACTGGAGTGGGCGCGATGACATTTTTCCCTGCCGCAGCTGCACGCAGCACGCTGCTGTCGCTGGCCGCCATGCTCGGGCGCCGACTGCTGCAGGCAGTGCTGGTGGCGCTGCTGGTCGGCACCTTGTGCTTTTTCATGACGCGCATGCTGCCTGGCGACATGGCCTATCGCATCGCCGCCGGCCGCTACGGCTACGACATGGTGAGCTCGGCCGCAGCCGATGCGGTGCGCCATGAACTCGGGCTGGATCAAGCCATGCTGAGCGCCCTGGCCGACTGGTGGAGCCGCCTGCTGCGCCTTGACCTCGGTCTGTCGCAAGTCACCGGCCAGCCGATTCTGCATGAGATCGCCGAACAACTGGTGCCGACCATCAAGCTCTCGCTGCTGGCGCTGGCCATGTCGCTGCTGCTCGGGCCGACGCTCGGCGTACTGGCGGGCCTGCGCCCGGGCGGACTGCTGGACCGCGCCACACTGAGCGTGTCGGTACTGCTGCGCGCCTTGCCGTCCTTCCTGCTGGGCCTGTTGCTGGTGCTGATTTTTTCGGTACAGATGGGCGCCCTGCCGGCGGCCGGCCATGGCGACCACGGCAGCATCATGTTGCCGGCCTTGACGCTGGCGCTGGGCCTGGCTGCGGTGTCCTCACGCGTGGCGCGCGACGCCATGGTGGCGGTGCGCAGCTCGGCCTATTTTTCATTCGCGCTGACCAAGGGCCTGAGTACGCCGCAAGCGCTGCTGCGCCATGGCGTGCGCAATGTGGCGGCGCCGGTCACCGCGTATCTCGGGGTGCAGCTGGTATACCTGATCGAAGGCGTGGTGCTGGTGGAAACCATCTTTGCCTGGCCCGGTATCGGCCATGCGCTGGTGCATGCCATCTTCGGCCGCGACGTGCCGATGATTCAGGGCACCGCGCTGGTCCTCGGACTGATGTTCGTCATCTTCAATTCGCTGGTGGATGTGGCCTGCGCCTTCATCGATCCGCGCCGCCGCCCATGAATACGCATTCCGACATGTCTTCCCTCGCCGGCCCGGCGCTGATAGCGGAACCGGCACGCTTCCCGCTGCGCGATTTTCTGCTGTCCTCACGCGGCGCAGGTGCGCTGCTGCTGACGCTGATCGCCGCCTTCGCCCTGCTCGGCCCGTGGCTGATCGATATCGATCCGGCGCGACAGCAACTGACGCGCTTTCTGGAAGCACCGAGCTGGGCGCAACCGCTGGGCATGGATCAACTGGGCCGCAGCATGCTGGCGCGACTGGCGCATGCGACCCGGCTGTCGCTCAGCATGGCGCTGCTGAGCGTGCTGAGCGCGGCGATTCCCGGCGCCCTGATCGGCATCGCCGCCGCATGGTGCGGCGGCTGGACCGAACGCCTGCTGACCGCACTGGCCGATGCCGTGCTGGCCTTGCCCGGCCTGCTGCTGGTGCTGTTGCTGGCGGCCTTCGCGCCGGGTCAGTTCTGGCCGCTGTACGTCGGCATTTCGCTGGCGCTGTGGGTGGAATATTTCCGCGTGGTGCGTGCCGCCAGCCACATCCTGCTGGCCAGTCCGCAGGTGGAAGCCTCGCGCCTGCTGGGCTTCGGGCCTGGCTACATCGTGCGCCGCCATCTGCTGCCGGTGCTGTTGCCGCGCATCTTCACACTGATGCGATTCGGCCTGGCCGGCGCGGTGCTGGCGATGTCGGCACTCGGCTTCGTCGGCGTCGGACTGCAACCGCCCACGCCTGAACTGGGCGTGATGATGATAGAACTGCTGCCGTACTACAGCGAAGCGCCTTGGCTGATCGGCGCCCCGGTGCTGATGCTGTTCATGACGCTGCTGGGTCTGGTGCTGCTGGCGCGCGCACGGCAGGAGGAAAATCCATGAACGCATCCTCTCAACACAGGACCGGCACGACAGCGATGGCACTGGAGATCGAGGCGCTGTCCGTCTTCAGCCGCTCGCAGACGCTGGTGCAAGACATTTCGTTGCAGATTGCGGCAGGCAGTGCGCTGACGCTGCTCGGCGAAAGCGGCTCCGGCAAATCGCTGCTGGCACAAGCCGTGATGGGCAATCTGTCGCCCGGCCTGCAATGCAGCGGCGCGCTGCAGATCGGCGCGCATCGCTCGCAGGCAGCGGCCCAGAGTTCACGCCATGCGCTGTGGGGTCGCGAGATCGGTCTGCTGCCGCAAGAACCGTGGCTGGCGCTCGATCCCACCATGCGCGTCGGCCAGCAGATTGCCGAGACTTACCAGCTGGTCGGGCAACCCGCGGCCGATAGCCAGAACGAGACCCTGCGCGCGACCCGAGTGCGCGCACGCGAACTGACGGCCCGGGCGCTGCGCAGCCTGGGTCTGCAAGCGGCCTCGCACAAATATCCGCACATGATTTCAGGCGGCATGGCGCAGCGCATCGCCTTCCTTGCCACGCATGCAGCCGGCGCACCGCTGATGATCATCGACGAGCCGACCAAGGGGCTGGATCATGAGCGCCGCGCCGAGGTGCTGCAATTGCTGCGCACTGCACTGGTGGATCGGATCGGTCTGCTGACCATCACGCACGATGTCTGGCTGGCGCGTGCGCTGGGCGGCCAGGTTGCGGTGATGCTGGACGGCCGCATCGTCGAGCAAGGGCCGGCGGAACAGATTCTCAGCCGCCCGCAGCACGCCTACACGCGGCGTCTGCTGGCAGCCGATCCGGCCAACTGGACGCAGCGCATAGTGCCGACGCTGGAGGCGGATGAAGATAGGGCGCAGGACGATGATGCCGTCATCGTGCGAATGCAGGACGTCGCCAAAGGCTTCGGCGCGCAGCCGCTGTTGAGCGACATCAACCTCGCCATCCGGCGCGGCGAGTTCGTTTCGATCACCGGCCCCAGCGGCTCGGGCAAGACCACGCTAGGCAATATCGTGCTCGGTCTGGCACAGCCGGATCGCGGCCGGGTGCAACGCCGGACCGGACTGGCGCGCTTCGCCATGCAAAAGATTTATCAGGATCCGACGGCCGCCTTTGCGCCGGGCATCACCCTGCGCTGCGCCTTGCAGGATCTGCTGAAATTGCACCGGCTGGGCCGGCAGGAATTGCAGACCATGCTGGAACGTCTGCGGCTGCGACCAGGCTTGCTGGATCGTTTGCCGTCTCAGGTGTCGGGCGGCGAATTGCAGCGCTTTGCGCTGGCGCGTGTGCTGATGCTGAAGCCGGCGCTGATCTTCGCCGACGAACCGACCTCGCGGCTCGATCCGATCACGCAGCAGGAGACGCTGCAATTGCTGAAGGAACATGCGCAGGCCAATGAGTGCGCGGTGCTGCTGGTGACGCACGACCGCCGGATCGCCGGCCATCTGGCAGATCGTGAACTGGCGCTGCACCTGAACTGAGATCACGCAGCAGCGTACTCAGGCTTGCCAGACGCCGTAGCCGCTTTCGCGCAGACCGATGGCGAGTTCGACTTCCATCTCGCGCGCGCCTTCGTAGGGCATGGGGTTGTACATTTCGTAGAGTTTGGGCAGCAGGCGCAAGCCGAATTCGCGCACGAAACGATTGGATTGGATGCCGGCCTTGTGCTTGTCGAAACGCTGATCGACATTGATTCCGGTCATGCCGACATAGACGCAGGGCTTGCCGCTGACGTAGTCCGGATTGGCCTTGCGAAAGCGCGCCTCGTACATGACGTCGGACGACAGTTCGATGACGTAGACGGAGTAGTGAAAACGAGGCGCCATGATGGTCTGCCGGTGATTCGCGGCGCTGCGGGAATGGAGACGACCTCCGTTCCCGCAGGCCCCTGAAGGATTACAGCGAGCGTGTAATGCCGCCGTCGATACGGATGTTCTGGCCGGTGATGTAGGCCGCGGCATCCGACGCCAGATGCGAAATCAGCGCCGCGACTTCGCTCACCTTGCCGTAGCGCGCCATCGGAATCTGTTCCTTGATGCCGGGCTTTTCCGGCAGGCTGTCGATGAAGCCGGGCAGCACATTGTTCATGCGCACATTCGCCGGAGCGTACTTCTCGGCGAACAGGCGGGTGTAGGCCGACAGGCCGGCGCGGAACACGCTCGAAGTCGGAAAAGTGCCGGACGGCTCGACCGCCGAAAAGCTGGAAATATTGATGATGGCGCCGCTGCCCTGCTGCTCCATGATCGGTGCGAACAGGCGCGTGGTGCGCACCACATTCATCAGATACACCTCCATGCCCAGCAGCCAGTCTTCATCGCTCAAGGCCAGCAACTGCCCCTTGGGACCGTGGCCGGCGCTGTTGACCAGCACGTCGATGCGCCCCCAGCGCTGCATGCAGGCATCGCTCAGTTTCTGCAGATCGTCCTGCGAGCGGTTGGAACCGGTGATGCCAAGTCCGCCGAACTTCTGCGCCAATACCTCGCCCTTGCCGGACGAAGACAGAATCGCGATCTCGAAACCATCCTGCTTCAGACGCTCCGCCGCGCCGGCGCCCATGCCGCTGCCGCCACCGACGATGACCGCTACTTTTCCTGAACTCATTACCGCTCCTTTGCTGTGATCCGGAATGCCATCCGGACTTGATTTCAACTTGATTTGAACTTGAACTGGTTTGCACCCGACCGAGGCCGCAAGCCTAACATTTTGCCGGCTTTCGTTCAGCCCGGCGACGACGCGGCGCGTCGGCTCAGCCGGCCCATTCTCATCAGCCGCCGCGTGCACTGCCCGCTTCGGCATGGCTGCCCCAGCCCTGACCGCCCGCCCGCTCCGTCAGCAATTCGACAAACTTGCGCGCCGAGGGCGACAGGTCGCCGCCCTTGCGCGTGACGATGCCGAAAGTCTGCGACAGCGATTTCAGCCTGACCGGCAGGATACGCAGAATGCCGCGCCGCGCGAACATGTCGGCCACGCTGGTCGGCAGGATGGAGACCACGTCATTGCATTGCTGCAGCACCGCCACCGTCACAAAGGTGGAGGCGGTGGAGATGCAGTTGAGCGGCATGCTCAGGCCGGCCAGATCCATCTCGCGCTCCAGCACCGCGTGCATCGGCATGTGGCTGGGGTAGGTCACCCAGCGATGCTCCCTGAGTTCGGCCAGGCTGACTTCGTGCTCGTCCATGGGCGCGTGGTCGCTGGCCACCACCACCGACAGCGGCTCGTCGCTGAGCGGCTGGTAATGGTATTTGGAGGGATGATCCGACACGCCCGAGCGTCCCACCAGCAGATCGATGTGGCCGTCGTCGAGCAGCGCCAGCATGTGCACGCTGGTGTCTTCGATGATGTCGATCGAGAGTTCCGGATAGCGCCGGTGCAGTTCGTTGACGGCCGGCACGATCAGATCGGGCACCGCCCCCATGATGGCGCCCACCGCCAGCCGGCCGCCGCTGCCGGAGCGGATCTGCGCCATCTCGTCGCACAGCGCGCTGAGGTCGGTGCTCAGCAGCCGCGCGTAACGCGTCACACAGCGGCCGAACTCATTCGGGATCAGCCCGGCCTTGGTGCGCTCGAACAGCTGGCCGTCGAACATCGATTCCAGTTCGGCCAGCGCCTTGCTGGCGGCCGACTGCGTCATCGCCATGGCAGACGAGGCCTTGTGCAGCGATTTATGGTCTTCCAGCGCAATCAGCAATTGCAACTGCTTCATGCGCAGGCGCGACAGCAGGCTGTTGATGTTCTGTTTGACGTTCTGGTTCATGAGCATGGCGACGGGGTTGGGCGGGTCGGAAACCGTGAGCTGCGCGCTTGATCCGGATCGCTTTGCGGCCAATTTCAGCCCTGCAGCCCAGTATCGGCGGACTGAGTCGTAAAAGCGATCACGTGATGGAAAGTCTTCACTATACAGGCTGCGGCGAGCGCCGTATATTCGCTCGACCTCATGACCGATCGCCACCTTGCGCTCCAGGGCGATCCCGCGCGAGGCTCACAGTACAACAACTTACAGGGACACACATTCATGGCCAATACCATCTATCGCGGCGTATTTCCGGTCGCGCCCACCGTTTTCGACGACAACGGCCGCCTCGACCTGGAAGGCCAGAAGCGCGCCATCGATTTCATGATCGACGCCGGCTCCAACGGCATCTGTATCCTGGCCAACTTCTCGGAACAGTTCGTGCTGACCGATGCCGAGCGCATTCAGGTGCAGGACACCGTGCTCAATCACGTGGCGGGCCGCGTGCCGGTGATCGTCACCACCACCCATTTCAGCACCGACATCTGCGCCGAACGCAGCCGCGCCGCGCAGAACGCCGGCGCCGCGATGGTCATGATCATGCCGCCTTACCATGGCGCCACCATCCGCGTCTCGGAACGCCAGATTCAGGAATTCTTCGGTCGCGTTTCCGACGCCATCGATATCCCGATCATGATTCAGGATGCGCCGGTGGCCGGCACGCCGCTGTCGGCGCCATTCCTCGCCAAGCTGGCCAAGGAAGTGAAGAACGTGTCCTACTTCAAGATTGAAACCGCCGGCGCCGCTTCCAAGCTGCGCGAGCTGATCGAGCTGGGCGGCGATGCCGTGGTCGGCCCCTGGGACGGCGAAGAAGCGATCACGCTGATCCCCGACTTCGACGCCGGCGCCACCGGCGCCATGACCGGCGGCGCCTATCCCGACGGTATCCGCAAGATCGTCGATGCGTATGCCGCCGGCGACACCGAGAAGGCCGCAGACCTGTACATGCAATGGCTGCCGCTGATCAATTACGAAAACCGCCAGTGCGGTCTGGCCGCCTGCAAGACGCTGATGAAAGAAGGCGGCGTGATCAAGTCGGACATGGTGCGTCATCCATTGGCGCCCATGCATCCCAAGGTGCGCGAAGGTCTGCTGCGCGTGGCGCGCCGTCTCGATCCGCTGGTGCTGAGCTGGGGCAAGTAAGCTCGCAAGAGGCATGACGCCGGCCTCCTCCGGCAACAAAAAATCCGGCAAGCGCTGTAAGGCGTTTGCCGGATTTTTCATGGGTGCGCGAGAAGTGGCCGCAGCAGATTTCAGGGTGAACGCGGCGCCGGCTTTACCGTACGCTGCGGCAAGGCGCCCAGCGCGATGCCGCAAATGATCAGCGCCATCGCCGCCAGCAGACTGGGCTCCAGCGCTTCGCCCAGCGTCAGCGCGGAACACACGATACCGAACACCGGCACCCCCAGCAGACCGAGCGAAGTGGTCATGGCCGGCAGCGCCTGATTGACCTTGTTGATGGCCCAGTAAGCGATGGCGATACCGAAGGCGCCGCTGTAGAGCAGCTGCGTCAGCAGCAGCGGCGACCATGAAAAATCGGGTGGGCCTTCCAGCAAAAAAGCGCTCGGCGTCAGCACGCAACTGGCCAGCAAGGCTTGCCAGAACAGCAGATCGAAGGGTTCGCTGATCCAGCGATGGCCGCGCACATACAGAATGCTGGCGGCCCAGAAAATCGCGCCGAGCAGAATCAGGCCGTTGCCCTGCACCGCTTCGGCATTGCCCCAGTCGAAGCTTAGCGGATTGAAGATCAGCAACAGGCCCAGCAAACCCAGCACGGCGCCGATCAGGCGGCGCGCGGTCAGCGGTTCGCCCAGAAACAGGCGCGCGCCCGGCGCCACCCACAGCGGCGTAGTGAAGGCCAGCACCACCGAACGGCCGGCGCCGACGTGCTGCAGACCGATATTGCACAGCATGGAATAGATCGACATGTGCAGCAGGCTGACGCTGCACACCACCGGCCAGTCGCCGCGCGGCGGAAAGCGCAGACGACCGCGCCCGAGGCAGATCAGCAGCAGGGCGAAGGCGCCGATCATCGAACGGATTGCAGCGCCCCAGATCGGCGTGAGGTAACTCAGGCTGGCCTTATTGACCGGCCAGGTCGTGCCCCAGATCAGCACTACCAGCGCCAGCAGCAACAAGGCCTGGCGCATCGGCAGAGTGGTTTCTCGCATGCATGCTCCATTCGGATGATGGTGGTCATGCGCGGCGGCCCCATTCCTGCCGCCGCGCTGCGCCATCATCTCATTGCTGCGCATTCTTGACACGCGGCAAGGCATCAGGCGCGATGCCATGCCGCATGCTGCGGCAGTATCAGGCTGCTGCGGCGGCCATGCAATCGGACAGGCGGCGGCGCTGCTGGCCCTGTTCGTCAAAATTGCCGGCCGCCAGCCATTGCTCGAAACCGGCCCGGACGCGCGGCCAGTCGCTGTCGATGATGGCGAACCAGGCGGTGTCGCGGCTGCGTTTCTTGTACACCAGCGCCTTGCGGAAAATGCCCTCAAAGCTGAAACCATAACGCGCCGCCGCTGCGCGCGACGGTGCATTGAGGCTGTCGCATTTCCACTCGTAGCGCCGATAACCCAGCTCGTCGAAGGCACGCCGCATCAGCAGATACATGGCCTCGGTCGCGGCCGGTGTGCGTTGCAGGCGCGGCGAATAATTGATGTGCCCGATTTCCAGCGCCCCCGAGGCGGGGTCGATGCGCATGTACGAAGCCACGCCTATGGCCTTGCCGCTGGCCTGGTCGATGATGGCGAAAGGCATGGGATCGCGGCCGGCCAGCATGCCGGCCGCCCAGGTGCGGTAGGCCGCCAGATCGGGCGGCGCATCGGTGAACAGATAGGTCCAGTGGCTGCCGGTCTCGTCATCCGAATTGGCCTCGAACAGATCGGCGCTGTGGCGTTCGATATCCAGGGGTTCGACGCGGCAGAAGCGGCCGGCGATCGGCGTGAGCGAAGGAAAAGGACGCGCGGTCCATTCTGGGAGCGGTTCGCCGATGGGCTGGCCTTGCGGATTGAGCGGCATGATGAGTTGAAATTGGTTGATGACGCAGCCAGATTACTGGTATTTTTGGTCTGCAAAAATAGCCAATATGAATTGATTTGATGAGACCAATCCGATTCCCCCGATTTGGATGTCGCACCGATTCCGCAGCCGGACTCCGCCATGAACAAACCCGCCCCCTTCTCATTCGATCCGACCGACCTGGAGTTCGCCGCTACCGGCGGCCTCGCCAGCCAGCTTTACCAGACGCTGCGCGAGCGCATTCTGAGCGGACGCATCGAGGCCGAGGCGCGCCTGCCGACCACCCGCGAGCTGGCGCTCAGTCTGAACATCTCGCGCACCACGGCGGTTCGCGCCTACGAGCAACTGTATGCCGAGGGCTATATCAGCGCGCGCGTCGGCGACGGCACCTATGTCTCGGCGCCGGCCACTGAAATCGCGCTGCGGCCGGCGCCGAAGAAGCAGGAAAGTCCGCCGCAGCTATCGCAGCTGGGGCAAAGACTGGCGGGGCTGAGCACGGCGTTTTCGCCGACCGGCGCGCCGCGCGCCTTCCGCCTCGGGGTGCCGGCGCTGGATCTGTTTCCGACGGCGATCTGGGCGCGCCTGCAGGCCGACTTCTGGCGACGCGCCACGCCGGCCGGCATCAGTTACGGCGACGCCGCCGGCGACCCGCTGCTGCGCGAAATGCTGGCACGCCATCTGCGTCATGCGCGTGGCCTGGTGTGCGAGCCGGATCAGATCATCCTGACCGCCGGCACCCAGCAGGCGATCACCATGTGCGCCCAATTGCTGCTCAATCCGGGTGAACTGGCGGCGATGGAAAACCCCGGTTATCCGCGCGCCGCCTCCGCCATGCGGCTGGCCGGCGCGCGCATCTGCGGCATCGATGTGGATGAACAGGGGCTGGTGGCAGCGCAATTGCATGCGCAACCGGAGGCGCGTCTGGCGTACGTCACGCCCTCGCATCAGTATCCGACCGGCGTCACGCTGTCGCTGGCGCGGCGACTGGAACTGCTGTCCTGGGCCGAGGCCAGAGGCAGCTTCATTCTGGAAGACGATTACGACGGGGAATACCGCTACAGCGGCACGCCGCTGGCCTTGCTCGCCTCACTCGACCGCAGCGGCCGCGTGATCTACATGGGCACTTTTTCCAAGATCACTTTCCCCGGTCTGCGGCTGGGCTACATCGTGGCGCCTCACGCTCTGGCGGAGCCGCTGATCCGGCTGCGCCTGCAGCACGACCGCCATTCACCGGCGCCGGAGCAGGCGGTGGTGGCGCAGTTCATCGCGCAGGGGCATTTCCGCCGTCATGTGGCGCGCATGCGCCGCGCGAGCCGCGCCCGCCGCGATGCGCTGGTGACCGCCTGGGAAAAACATCTGCCCGGCGGCCTCAGTCTGCCTGTGATCGACGCCGGCCTGCATTGCATGATCAGACTAGCCGGCAAACGCAAACAGGAGCAACTGATGGCGCTCGCACTGGAAGCCGGCATCGAAGTCGAATCACTGAGCCGCTTCTGCCTGCCGGAGTTGCCCATGCAATATGGTCTGGTGCTGGGCTTCGGCGGCGTCGATGAAGACAGCATCGGGGCCGCAGTAAAAGTACTGGCGCGCGCCTGGCGCGGCACGTGAACGAACGGCCGGTAGCCGCAGCTCAACAGCACAAAGCGATATCAGAACATCATCATCTTGCCGCTCACTGCCGCAACGGCAGAGTCCTCCTGCCCGCAGCCCTGCCGCTCTCATAAATTTTTGTCCTGACATGCAACTTCCGCAGGCAATTGACGCCATATAGGAGCTTCAATCGCGGAAGTATAATGAACCAAAAAATATTGTCTTTTCCGCAAATCAAATCAATCAGGGTCGGATCTTTCATGACGGACAAACAACATATAGAAAAACCGGTCGCGGCCATGACAGAGAAACCGAATCGCATTCCGCTGCTGGCTACCGGCATTGCAGGCTTCGATCAGATTCTCGGCGGCGGCTTGCCTGAGGGTAGCCTGTATCTGATTCAGGGCCTGGCCGGCAGCGGCAAGACCACCCTGGCTTGCCAGATCGGATTCATGCAGGCGGCGCGCGGCAAGAAGGTGATGCTGCTGACGCTGATTGCCGAGTCGCACGCCAAGATGCTGAACCACGTCAGCAATTTCGACTTCTTCGACGAGTCGCTGGTCGGCAATCAGCTGATCATGTTCAGCGCTTACAACAGCCTTGCCAATGAAGGCTTGCGCGGTCTGCTCAAGCTGATCACGGCAGCGCTCAGCGAGCATCGTCCGGGCGTGCTGATCGTCGACGGTTTCCGCTCGGTGCGCGATTCGGGTCCCTCGGACCTGAACCTGTCAGAGTTCATGCATGCGCTCAATTCACTGGTGTTCACCATGAACTGCACCACGCTGCTGCTGTCGCCGGTGGAAGGCAATATTCCCGAATCGGAAAACACCCTGGTCGATGGCCTGATCGAGCTCAGCCAGTACGAACACGGCATGCAGCTGATCCGCGAGATCAAGGTGTTCAAGATTCGCGGCGCCAATCACATGCTGGGCAAGCATGTGTTTGAGATCAATCAGAACGGTATCGAGATCTTCCCCCGTTTCGAAGCGGTGGCGACGCGCCAGAACAAGGTGCCTGGCACTTCCGGCGAATACGTCAGCGTCGGCATTCCTTCCTGGGATACCTGCATCGGCGGCGGCGTGGTCAGCGGCTCGGTCACCTGCCTGCTGGGCAGCCCCGGCGTCGGCAAGACGCTGATGGGTCTGCACTTTATCGAGCAAGGTCTGAAAGACCGGCAAAAATGTCTGATCGTCGGCTTTTACGAATCCCCGGAACGGCTCACCGCCAAGGCCAAGAAGGCCGGCATGAATATCGATGCCGGGCTGGCCGGTGGCGATCTGGAAATGATCTGGCAACTGCCGCTCGAGACTTTGGGCGACGATCTGGCCAAGCGCCTGCTGGACAATATCGCGCGCCGCGGCGTGACGCGTCTGCTGATCGACGGCGTCGAAGGCATGCGCAACATCGTCATGCAGCCGGGCCGCAATCGCTCCTTCCTGGTGGCGCTGACCAATGAATTGCGGGCACGCGGCGTGACCAGCATGTTCACCGAACAACTGCCTTATTTCCGTGAGTCGCGGCCCAGCGCCGATCCATCCTCGTCACAGCTGTACGAAAACGTGATGCTGCTGGAATACGTCGCACGTGACGAAGTGAATCAACGCCAGATTTCAGTCATGAAGCTGCGCGAAAACGGCTACGACGGCGCCAATCGGGTCATGAATATCTCCGATAACGGCATCTCGATCAACGGCCCGGTGACGATCATCAGATCCAGCCGCGGTGACGACGGACAGTAATATGATCAGTTCCAGTTCAGGGGCGCCGCCTCCCAAACCGCTGATCCTCGTCGTGGACGATGAGATCGACATCACCGAAACCTATGCCATGCTGTTCGAGCTGCATGATTTCGAGGTGATGACAGCCGGTAACGGCTCCGAGGCTTTGGCGAAAATCATGCTGCAGACACCGGACATCATCGTCTCCGATTGCATGATGCCAATGATGGGCGGCGTCGAGATGTGCGAGCGCGTGCGCAATATGTCTTCGCACGGCGACATCCCCATCATCCTGTGCAGCGGCGCGCCGGAACTGCACAAGCTGAGCCACTCGCGGCATGACCTGTTTCTGAAGAAACCGGTCATGTTTGAAACGCTGTTGACGGAAGTGAAGAGATTGTTGCAGCGTAAATGATGCGGAGGGCTATGCAGCAGTCGGCGCCTGGCGCCCGATGCCACATACTCCAGTGAATTGGAACCAGAAGAAAAGTAAAACAAGAAGCGCCGGCGATTCAGCTGACAGACATGATGCAGCCGCGCTCAGCGACTGTTGTTCAGCGGCACCGTGATCGTCCTGGGAGCCGCCTCATTTTGCCCGCCCTGCACGCTTTGCACATTCGTCTCGCCGGCCTTGCCCGGCACTTCGCCGGTGGTGCAAATTTCCATGAGATACGAGATGGGCACGCGCCCCATATCGGTGGCGATCATCCACACGCCCGCGCACAGCACGACGCAGACCGCCACCAGCAGCATGAAGGTCTGCAGGCTGGTCAGGCGCACGGGATGCGGAACGCTGGCGGAAGATCGGTCGGACATGATGGATGCCTGAGGGCAAAATGAAGAACAAAAAATACAAAAACGGCAACAGTGCTGCCGGCAAAACCGATGACGAAGTCCGCAAGTATAAAGGCATGGCCGCAAAGCGGCCTGTGGCAAATTGACGCACGGCGCCGCAAACGGGTTCAAGAACCGAATCAGCGACTGGCCTGCAAGCGATAGACCACTGTGTCGAGCCGGCTGACGCCGGCCGCGAGAAACTTGGGCTCCTTGTCCAGAATGTCGCGGCGGTCAATGATCTGCGCCGTGGAATGCGGTGCATAGATGGCCTGCACTTCGGCATCGGCCAGCGAGAACGGCGGACCATCCATCTGCTGCTGCGGATAATCCAGGGTGATCAGCACGCCGCGATATTGATCCGACAACTGGCCGTAGACGTGACGCACATAGCGCTCGCGCATGTCGGCAGGCAGGGCCACCAGCGCAGCGCGGTCATAGACGCCGACGCAGGTCGACAGCAAGGCGCGGTCCAGTGCAAAGATGTCGCCGCAGATGATTTCAATGTTGCCGGCCACGTAATGACTACCGAAAGCCGATTGCGTGATCGTCGGCTGCACATCGGCTTCTGCGAAGAACTGCTCGACCGCCAGTTGCGACAGCTCGATCCCGAGCACTTCAAAACCTTGCTGCGCCAGCCAGGCCATATCCAGCGACTTGCCGCACAGCGGCACCAGCACCCGGCCGCCGGCCGGCAGCTCCAGCGACGGCCAGTACTTCTGCAGCAGCGGCGTGACGCGGCTTTGATGAAAATGCGTGCGGCCTTCGCGCCAGCGTTGCAGCCAGAAATCGGCGTCCATGCTTATCCTTTTTTCATTGATGGGTGATGACACAGATCGCCGCTATTGTAACGAGCGCCGCCGATGCGCGCGGTCGAAGTGGAATGCGCCTGCATGGCGGCGACAAAACGCTTTATCATTGGCGGCCTCAATCGTTACCGCACTACGAAGGAAAAATTCATGAGTTCGCTTCAGGATTTCGTCAAGAAACAAAAAGCCGGCGCGCAGTTCGTGATCAGCGCGCAGATGCTGAAAATCAATCCGCAGGAATTCGATGCGCTGGCCGAGCAATGGCTGGATGACGGCGGCCCCGGCTTCAATGTGCTGGGCACCCCGCATCGGGTGGTGATAGATGGGGAATTTCTGATCAGCCGCGTGACCGTGATCAGAACCACGGCTGAACTGTGAACTGAGTCGCCGCGGCCTGTGACTGAAACCGGTAGTGTGTAGTGTGTGTCGTCCCTTTCCACCCGGCCCCGGTCTTTCTTCAGACCCTGGCCTTGCGCTCCGACGTTTTTTTGCTGCCGGACAATCTTTCCCGGCGGCTATCCACATACATCGCCACGAACAATGCGGTCGGGGGATACAGCAGTACGCAAGCCGAAACCGGATGGTCGGACAGGAACATCAACAGCGCTACGGCCAGCGCCAGCGCGGCACCGAACATCAGCGGCCAACCTACCGGCGCGCCCATGAAAGTCTTGCGCGCCTTGTTTTTAAAATATAAAGCCATTGCAGCTCCATCGGATTCGGGCGTTGACATACAGCATCATCCGCTTATCGAAACATTGTCTCCAGGCTGGGATTATAGGCGATCGCGGGCGCGGCGGAAATGACGGCGAATGCCGCTGATTACTGTCAGACATGCGTACCTGCCATGCCTGCCCGGCGCCACCATCCACATGAGCAACACGGCAATATGATGAAACCGACAAGTCTCTTTCTGCTGCTCGCCATTTTTACCGGCCTGGCGCAGCCGGCCCTGGCCGCCGGCGATGCTGTGGCCGGCAAAAGCGCCTTTGCCAAATGCGCCAGCTGCCATCAGGTCGGCCCCTCGGCACGTGCCGGTTTCGGCCCGCAACTGAGCGGCGTGATCGGGCGCCGCGCCGGCAGCACCAGCGACTTCAAATATTCACCGGCGATGAGGAGCTCCGGCATCGTCTGGACCGAGGATACATTGCGCGCCTTCATCAAGTCGCCCGATGAGGTCGTTCCCGGCAACAAGATGCGGTTCTTCGGGATCGGCAGCGATAAGCAGATCGACAATCTGCTGGCCTATCTGCGCAGCGCCGGATAGAACATTACATATGCTGCGCGCACCAAGCCGCGCAGTATTGCCAAACATGCAGCATCATGGCTTTGCTGCGCTTCATCTGCTGCAGTTTTTCAAAAACATCTGCTCACAGGCAACACTTCTGGTCGTAAAATCCGCAAGATGTAAAGATCCTGCCGGAGTATGCCGATGAAAGATCCCTATCTGTTGCAACGCTTCGTCGAAGCGCAAGCGCCGGTGTTCGAACAGGTGCGCGCAGAATTGCAGGCCGGCTGCAAACGCAGCCACTGGATGTGGTTCATCTTTCCGCAAGTCGCCGGCCTCGGCCGGAGCGAGACGGCACGGCGCTTCGCCATCTCCTCGCTCGACGAAGCCGCCGCCTATCTGCGTCATCCTATCCTGGGACCGCGCCTGCGGCAGTGTACGGCGCTGGTCAATAGCATTGATGCCGACGATATCGCCGGCATCTTCGGCGCGCCGGACGATCTGAAATTTCACTCCTCGATGACGCTGTTCGGCATCGCCGCGCACGATGCGCAAGACGTCGATCTGTTCGCCGCCGCGATCAGCAAATATTTCGACGGCGAGCCCGATTGCGGCACGCTGGCACGGCTCAAAACTGGCAGCACCATCTGCTGAGCGCCGGCCGGACCACTCTGCGCCTCACGGAGCACGCTGATCAATTTATCAATCTATGGCAAGCTTCGCACTGCTGCCATGATTGTCAGATATCATCAGGCCTTGACCAGAGCTGCCGCACTCTTGCATTTTTCCCGGATCGCAACAACAATCTGGAAAACCTGCGCGCCTCGGCGCTGTGCCTCTCCATCGCTGTTCACCTGCTCCGTCCACCTTTTCAGCCTTTGATTGAATTCCATGCATAACTACGTTGATCCAGCAGCCCTGGAAGAATTGAAGAAAGCCGATAACCTGCCTGCGCCGAGCGGCGTACGTCTCAACATCATGCGCCTGTGTCAGGCTGAGGACGATGTCTCCCTGTCCGATCTGATTTCGCAGATCCAGGCCGATCCGGTATTGGCCGGGCGCCTGATCAAGATCGCCAACGGCGCCGGCGTCAACATGGGGCGCCAGATCGTGGCGGTCAATATCGACGTGATTCTGATGATCGGCCTGGATGCGGTGCGCCAGCTGACGCTGGCGATTTCACTGACCAGCAACCGGCGCAACGAAAACTTCCCCGGCTTCGATTACGACGCTTTCTGGTCGCGCTCGGTGGCCATGGCTTGCGCCGGTCAGGCGCTGGCCGAATATTACGGCGCGGTGCCGCCGACCGAAATGTTCGCCAGCGGCCTGCTGGCCAATATCGGCCGTCTCGGACTGACTTCCACCGGCTCCGGCGAGTATGTGAAGCTGCTGCAGCAATCGCTGCCGTCCGCTGAACTGGCCAGACAGGAGAAGGCCATCTTCGGCTACAACCATCTGGATCTGGCGGCCGCCATGATGCAGGACTGGAATGTGCCGCGCCTGTTCTGCGAAGCAGTATGGCACCACGAGGCGCCGGAAGAGTCGGGCGTCGATGTCGGCTCGCGTCAACGCAAGCTGATCGACCTGCTGAACTTGTCTGCCGCCATCGCCGACTACTGCTGCGCCAGCGACGCCGACCGCATGAAGGCTTTCCTGGCACTGCTGAAATGCGCCGAACGTCTCGAGCGCTCGCAGGAAGATCTGGTCGCCGTGTGCGATCGCATAGGCCGTTACTGGGCGGAATGGGGCGGCATCGTTCACATCCAGACACGCCGCCTGCCTTCCACGCGTCAGATGCTGACTTTATCGGTGGCCGAGCAATAACATATCTGCCGCCGCCGTTCAGCGGCAGCTAAGAGAGATACGGCGTCCAGGCGGGCGCCGTTTTCATTTGCCCGTCCGACGGTGTCAGCCTGACCGGCCCAGCGGCGCGTTTGCAATCACAGCAAAATGGAATTTCAGCCAGCACAGCGGGCCGCCTTCTCAGGCACTTCGTTGTATACGCTAAAATATATCGAAACGAAAAATCGGCAAGTTCAATCCGGTGCATCGGCCCATCACCAATCAGGCCTGCGCACTTCCCCCGGTAACTGCGGTCAACAGACTTTCGAGCCTGGCGAGCGCGCTCTTCGAAGCGGTGAATACATCATGAAAAAAGCTCTGGCCTTGCGCCACGTCGCGTTTGAAGATCTCGGCCAATTGGCACCCTTGCTGGAAAGCAGCGGTTTTGAGATCGAATACTTCGAAGTGGGCGTCGATTCCTTCGCCGGCGCTTCGCCGCTCGATGCCGATCTGGTGATTGTGCTGGGCGGCCCGATTGCGGTCTATGAACTGGATCAATATCCCTATCTGCGTGCTGAAATTTCCTGGCTGCGGGCGCGCCTGCTGGAAGATCTGCCGACGCTGGGCATCTGCCTCGGCGCACAACTGATGGCGGCCGCGCTGCATGCCAAGGTCTATCCCGGCAACGCCGGCAAGGAAATCGGCTGGAGCCCGCTCAAGCCCGGCAGCGACGCCGCCGACCTGCCCTGCATGCAATGCCTCATGCAGGGAGATATTCATGTCCTGCATTGGCATGGCGACACTTTCGATTTGCCGCAGGGAGCACGCCATCTGGCGGCCACCGACCGTTATCCCAACCAGGCGTTTTCGTGGGGCCGCAATTGCCTGGCACTGCAATTTCATCCTGAGTTCGACGTCGGGCGTGTCGAACAATGGCTGATAGGCCACGCGCACGAAATCGCACACACCAGCGACCTCAGCCCGGCCGGTCTGCGGCGCGAATCGCAAAGCCACGCGCAGCCCTTCCGCGTCGCCTCACGCGACTTCTGGAACGGCTGGCTCGCCAAAGTGAACCCGTCCGTGGGCCGACCAGCGCGACGCGCAGCAGCGCTGTAATCCTGCAGTGCTGCTAGCTTGCCGCCAGCCTGAACCAGGCGCCCGGCGCCTCGGCGCAAGGAAGATCAGCCACGCCGGTCTTGCGCCAGATTCTGCTCATCGAGCAACTGCTCAGCCTCGGATACGCCGCCCGGTTTGATCTGCGGGCGCTGGTTTTTCTGATTGGCGACCACCTTCTCTTGCTTCGCATCCGGATTGGCCACAGGCGTAACGCTCTCGCTGTCGATCGGATCGGCGCCCGTCAGTTGTGGCATCGCTGGTGTATTCATGATGTGCTCCTTCAGACCTGCGGTCATGGGGTGGGCGAAGCGGGCGACACATCGGCACGAAGTTGAATCTGCGAAAGTGTCTCCGGCCAGTTGCCGAATGCCCGTATCTCACTGTCCAGTATTGTCCCGCCCGGGCAGCGCAGAAAGCGGCCATGCGCGCTTTAGCGCGTAGGAAAAAACCTCACGGGGAGAACCGCGCAGACGAGGGATCAGGATTGGTTTTCCTGCCCCAGCAAGTCATGCGAGTTGAGGATGGTGTAGCCGATCTCGGGATGCTTTTCCAGACAGCGGCGAATCGCTGCGGGGATGGTCTGGTGCAATTTCTTGCACAGGCCGGGGCGTTCCGCCAGCTGGATGCTGAAGCCGCGCACGGTGCGTACCTCGTTGCCGGCGGGTGCAATGCTGAGCACGATGCCCAGTTGTTGCTGCAGGCGTTCGCCGATGCGGATCAGCTCGGCATGGCTCGCTATCTGTTCGATACGGGCGATCAGGCGTTTCTCTTCTTCGCGCGTCAGACGCAGCACGCTCAGATCGGCCTGCGGATCGCTGAGCAGCCGTTCGCGCTCGCACACGCAGGCGCCGGGCGGACACTCCTTGCGGAGCGGGAAAGGCGGAACAGGAGAAAAAGGAAGCTGCGTCATGAGCCGGCACCGCGAAAGTTCGCGACCGGGAAGTTCACCGGCCGCGCGTCAGAATTGCGTCAAACCTTCATCAACTTCTTGCTGCTGCACACCACTATTTGCTCCGCGCTGCTTCTGCTGCGGGCTGCGGGGACGAGGCCGGCAATGTCATCCATCGCACCGGCCTTCACTTCACCCGGCGATCATACCTTTTTTACGAACTCGGTCTTCAGACTCATGGAACCGAAGCCGTCGATCTTGCAGTCGATGTCGTGATCGCTGTCGACCAGGCGGATATTCTTGACCTTGGTGCCCATTTTCACGACACCGCCGCCGCCCTTCAGCTTCAGGTCCTTGATGACGCTGACGGTATCGCCGTCCTGCAGAATATTGCCGGCCGCATCGCGATAGACGCGGGGACCGTCTTCGGCCGCCGCTTCGCCTGCCGCCGACCATTCGTGTGCGCATTCAGGGCAGATCAGCATGCCTGCGTCTTCATAGGTATAGGCGGAACTGCATTGGGGACAGGCGGGCAAGGTACTCATGAATTCTTTCGGATCAGTGAAAACGGATTGATGCGCGGTACAGCGGAACAGGAAAACGGCGCCAAGTATACTCGCTGCCGCTGTGCGCCTGCGTATCCAAGTATCCGGAGTATCCGAAATCAGGACGCGGCTTTGACGCTGTAAGTGAAGACCGTCGCCTCTGCATCCGATCTGACATCGATAGTGCCGCCATGCGCCTGCGCGATTTCAGCCACAATGAACAGACCAAGTCCGAGACCATCCTGCGCGCGCTCACCGGTCTCACGCCAGAACGGTTTGAACAGTTGCGAAATCTTGCTCGCCGCAATCGGTTCGCCACCGTTGGAGACCGACAAAGAAAATATGTGGTCGCGAAAATTGCTGCCGACCTTGACCGGCTGGCTAACATCGCCGTGCACCAGCGCATTCTTGAGCAGGTTCGACAACATCTGCGCCATGCGTTGCGCATCGCACAGCAGCACCGGGCAAGCTGACAGATCAGCCTCGATGTTGCGCTCCGGATAGGTGCTGCGCAACTCCGCGATCACCTGCTCGAAGGCAGCGGCCAGCCGCGTTTCATGCTCCAGCCGCAGCGCGATGCCGCCGCCCATCTGGCCGCGCGTGAAATCGACCACATCATCCACCAGGGTCGCGATGCGCTGCGCACTGCGGCGTATGCGCTCAACCACGGTCTGCGATTTCGGCGCCAGAGTCTGGGTCATCAGCAGATCCGTCCCCATCAGAATGGAACCCAGCGGATTGCGCAGGTCATGGCCCAGCACGGCGATGAATTTTTCGCGCAGTACGGCGGCCTCACGCTCATCCATCAGCGCGCTGCGCGTCTCCTCCAGACTGCGTTCGTTTTCCAGTTGCAGTGAAATCAGCTGCGCAAACAGGGTCATGCTGTCGACCGTGGTCTTTTCGGACAGCCGGGCTTCTTTAGGATCCAGCCCGCACAGCGTACCGAAATAAGCACCGTCAGGACGGAATAAGGGAATCGAGAAATAGCTCTGGAAACCGTAGAGGCGCGGCGTATGGTGGTCTCGGTAAACCGGATCGCTGCGCACCTCGTCGATAATGATGGCGGTACGCGTATCGCGTACTGCTTCGCACAAGGTGGTGGTGACATCCAGAGGGTCGCCGACCTTGAGTCCGAAGTTGAGTTTGTCGAGCACCGCGCAGGTAGTCCAGGAGTTCTCGGTGACCCGGGCGATGCAGACAAAACCGAGACCGGTCATCGTGGCGATGGCTTCGAGGATGGTGGGTACTGCGCCGATGGATTGGATGGATTGAATATCGGCGGCGAGATCGGGATTCATGCGTATTATTACTCTGCTAATTTTTCAGCGACATAGGGGATACATAGGGAATGCTGCATTATGCGCGAGAAATTCATGCCGCAAAGTGCGCCGTTCAATATGCACTGCCGATCATATGATCGCTATCAGACATATGCGGAGCAAGCAGCGCCCTGCCGAAGCCGAATGTGCCGCAGCTATGCGGCACTGACTCCAGACAGCTTCAGCAAGCCAGCCCCATCCAGCGGCGTACGCGACGATAGCCGATGACGATGCCGGTCAGCGACAGCAACATACCGCCTGTGCTGAGCAGGATCAGCACTACCTCGCGCAGTGCACCTGTCTGCAGAAACAGCGGCAGATCCCAGCTGTGCAGGAAGCTGAACAGCCAGCGCCCCGTGCGTTGTGCACGGTCGGCGCTGAGCTCGACCTCGCCGCTGTGCAGATCGAGGTGCACCCAGGTGTTGCCGCCGTCGTCAAACTTCAGGCGCAGTGCCGGCAGACGGCGTTCGGAGGCGCCCATCATGGCTTCCGGCTGACGGCCGTAGTAGTACTTGTCGTAACGCTGCAATAACTCTTCACTACTCAGCCCGATGCCGGGCGGCATCAGCCTGGCTGCCGCCGGCAACAAATCTTCTGGCGTCCATTGCTCGCGCACCGCATAGCCGCCTTGCTGCGCCACGATCAGGCGCGTCGCATCAGCGCCGTTGCGCGCCAGCAGATATGGCCGGCCGCCGAGTACCTTCCACTCCAGCTCACGCGCATCGAAGCCGTTCTGCTGCAGCAAGGCCAGTGCCTGCGCCGGATTCAGCGGCAGGCTTTGCTGCCCCGGGGTGGCGCCGCGATAGGCCCTGAGGTCGGGCCGTGCGCCGGCCGGATTGAAGATGCCGAGAGGGTTCATCGACATCAGCCCGCTGAAGATCCAGGTCAGCGTGATTGCGGCGAACAGCAGGCCGGTGATGTGATGCCAGCGCATGAAGTTTTCGCGATACGGCGAACGCGAACCGGATTTGTAGTTGCCCGAAAAACGCCAGCGCCAGATGCCGGCGAAGGTGCCCGCGATCGACGACAACACCGCCACCGCCGACAACACGATCACGATCCACGACCAGACCGGATCGGACGGCCGGTCGCGAAACATGTACAGCCAGTGCAGCCAGGCGCCGACAAAATTCCACATGCGCTGGGCACGTGGCGCGTCCAGCACCACTTCGCCGGTGGCGGAGGAAACGTAGAGCAAGGTGTGTGCGGCATCGTCCATCTGCACCATGTGCAGCGGCCGGTGTGCATTGAGCGCGCCGGAATGGGTCCAGCGGTCTTCATCGATCAAGCCGAGGTAATGCGCCCCGGCCCGACCGGCATCCGCCATGAAACTGCGCGCCGACAGGATGGCGGCAGCAGCATCGGTCAATGCGGCAACATTTCCGTCCTGCGCATCCACCACCCGATAACGGCCGTCGCCCTCGCGCAGGCGATAGACCATGCGGCCGCGCACCGAGCTCAGCACCAGCTCGCTCACCTGCTCCGGATTACGGCTGCGCACCAGCGCCTGCTGCGGCGAGATGCAGCAGGCCTGCGTCGACAGGCTGGCCAGCGACGGCAGCGCATGCAAGCGCTCCCACGGCGTCAGCTTGGGATAGCCGATGAACAGCATCACCATGCCGCTCAGAAACCACAGCGCCATCAGCATGCAGGCGAACACGCCGCTCCAGCGGTGGATCAGATACACCAGCCGTCGCGCGCTCATGTCGGCACCTGCTTGCTCATGCCTTCATCCGATCAGAAGCGATGATGCACCGCCAGCTCGACCTGGCGCCCCGGCCCGTACAGCCATTGCGTATTGGTGTAGTAGGCGGTGGTGAAGTAGGCCTTGTCGAAGATGTTCATGCCGCGCAGCGTGATGGTGGTGGCGGCATCCATCTTCCAGCGCAGCGCCAGATCGGTGGTGGTGTAGGACGGCATCTTCAGCGTGTTGGCGTTGTCGGCGTAGCGGCTGCCGACGTAGCGCAGACCGCCGCTGGCGGTCCAGCCCGGCATAAAATCCCAGCTCAGCCACAGATTGGCCAGACGGCGCGGCACGTCGGTCGGCACATTGCCGTTGCGCGAGACGCTCACGCCGCCGACCGACTCCGAGAAGGAATCGTATTGCGCGCGCAGCAGCGAAGCATTGGCATCGAGGCGCCAGTCCCTGGCCAGCAGCAAAGCCAGACTGGCCTCGATGCCGCGCGACGAACGCTGGCCGACCTGCACGCTCAGATTCGGATTGCTGGCGTCGCGCGTCAGCAGATTGTTCTTCTTGATGTCGTAGACCGCCAGCGTCCATTCACCATTGCCGTTCCAGAAGGCCTGCTTGGCGCCGACTTCGATCTGCTTGCCGGTGGCCAGACTGTAGCGGCTATTGGCCGGCGACAGCATCAGCATGCCGCCGATGGGATCGGCGGCCTCTGCGTACTGCGCGTAGAGGCTGGTGCTGGAATCAAGCGCGTAGACCGTGCCGAGACGCCAGCCGGTGTTGGAAAAACTCTGATCGAAAGCGCCGGTGCCGCCGGTCAGATCGGTGCGCGACACATTCGCGTGGTCGTAGCGCAGGCCGGCCAGCAGCGATAACTTGTCATTCAGCTCCAGCCGGTTTTCAGCAAACAGCGAATACTGTGAAGCGGTGTTGCGATAGCGCGGAATGAAGGGAATCGTGCTGACGTAATTGCCCGGCACCGGATTGTAGGGATCGACCGAAGGCGAGGACCCGGTATAAGTGTTGTTGGTGTGCGTGAAGGAACTGGAGCTGATGTCGAAGCCCAGCGACACCTGATTCTTCAGCCCCAGCAGATGACCGCGGAATGTCGCATCGGTGGTGTTGCCGGTCTGCGACTGATCGTGGCGGATTTCCGTATTGCCGGAACGATCGATCAGCCCGGTGCCGGCGTTGTAGACATAGGACTCGGCATTGCGATAGTAGCGATAACTGTTGATCTGATACAAGCGGCTATGGAGGGTGGTATCGGCATTCGGCTTCCATTCGGCTTGCAGTTGCGCCCAGCGGTCCTTGTATTGAATGTCGCTGTCGGCGACGTTGTAGTTCTTGTCACGCACCGCCTCCAGCTGCTGGCCGTTGACCAGCGGCGTGCCGAAGTAGCGCATCGGCCGCTGGCGACCTTGCGCATAACTCAGTTGCAGATTGAACTCGGGCGACACATCCAGCCGCAAGGCGCCGGAGAAAGTCAGGTCATTCGAATTGCCGCGATCGACCCAGCCGTCGGATCTGTCGCCATCGATGTCGAAGCGATACGACAGCATGTCGTTGATGGCGCCGCCGCTGCCGAACCCGAAGCGCTGCGTGTTGTTGCTGCCGACGCTGAATTCGGCCTCATTCTGCACCGCGCCCTGCGCCGGCTTTTTGGGAATCACATTGACCACGCCGCCGATGGCGCCGTCGCCGTAGATCACCGAGGCCGGGCCGCGCAGCACCTCGACCCGCTCCACCGACCAGGTGGAAAACGGAAAGCTGACGCCGACGCCGCCGTACTGGCGCAGACCGTCATACAGACGCATCACCGAGGTGGTGTCGGTAAAACCGCGCACCGACAGCGAGCTGCCGCTGTTGCCCGGATGCGCCAGGCTGCTGAAACCGGGTGCGCGGGTAATGGCGTCAACCAGCGTCGCATCGCCGCGCTCGTCGAGCTGACGACGGTCGATCACGCTGACGCTGGCAGGATTCTGCAGCGGCGTCAGGCCCAGATTGGAGCCCGTGGCTGCCGGCGTGGTCAAGGCGGCAAGGCCGGCATTGTCGCTGGCCACCACCGAAATCTGCGGCAGTGAAGTCTTGTCGTCGGAATTGACGCCGGCATCAGCCGCCAGCGCCGGACGAAAGGCCAGCGCCAGCGCCAGGGGCAGCGTATGCAAGGCGATGTGAGCGCTTCTGGAAGCCGGCATGGCGGCACGTGATTGAGACATTCTTGTTTTCATTTTTTATCGCTAGGCATTGCTGGAGAACCGGCGCGAGCTTTGCAAGTTCGGCCGGCGCATCCGGGCATCGGTAAAGAAAGTACGTGGGCTGAGCGGGAAGACGGCAAGGCGGCGCGAGTCAATTCGACGGATCGAAATGCCGCTGCGACGCGCGTCAGATCAGATGTGCAGGCGGCGCGCGCGAGCGCTCGGAACTACCGGCGAAGCGGGGATGGAAGGAAGCGGGGAAGAGCGGCGACAACGGCAAGCCGTCGCCATCGAATGCCAGACTGAAATCGAGCGCGGCCGGCGGCAGCGGCGCCCCGGCATGACCTGAGCAATAGGGACAAGCGGAATTGATCTGCTTCTGATTTTGCGGAGCGGAGTTCTTGCCGGCAGTGCTGTCGCCGGCCAGCACTTGTACCTGCCTCGTCTGCGACACCGAACAGATCTGCATCGCCAGTGCATCGAATCCGCTGCGTACGCCGGCGATAGCGAGCGTGCCCGAAATCGCAGGCGCGAGCAGCATGACCAGCACTGCCAGGAGTGCGATCCACGAGATACGACGCTGCACTGGTCGGCCTATGTTCATGGGCGGCGATCTTAACAGCGCTTAAAAATCACGGCCACAGCCATCATCCCTGCCGCATCCGCCGGTTCTGCGATGCAATCGGGCGCAATCCCGTGCGGGGAAAGGAACTTCGAATGTTTTCGAACATTCCCCATGATCCCGACTGCGACAATATGCCGCAGCACGGGCCCTCGAAGCGCCGGCAGACCGCCCTATCCGCACCACCCCAAACATGAAAACCGCATTTGCAAGTGCGAAATGCTTCCTTCCTGATCGCCGGCCGCTTATCTATTCTTTGCAGCTTGCACGCCGGCTCCGGCGCGAAATTCAGATAAGAACAGAACAGGGAAAGAGAACAACATGAGCGCATCCAACCTCAAGAGAAGATTGCTGCTGCAAGGCCTGGCCGCCGGCGCGCTGGTCTCGGGCGCACCACTGGTGCGTGCCGCGCAGGACAAGACCCTGCGCATCGGCTATCAGAAATTCAACACCCTCAATATTCTCAAGGGCACCGGCCAGCTGGAAAAGACCCTGCAGACCAAGGGCTGGAATGTGAAGTGGTTCGAGTTTGCGGCCGGCCCGCAGCTGACCGAAGCGCTCAATGCAGACGCCATCGATTTCGGCCACGCCGCCGATACGCCATCGGTGTTCGCCAATGCCTCGGGCGTCAACGCGGTCTATCTCGGCGCCGAGCAACCTTATCCGAAAGGCATCGCAGTCTTCGTGGCGCAGGATTCGCCGATCCGCTCGATCAAGGAATTGAAGGGCAAGAAGGTGGCCACCGGGCGCGGCTGGAACGTGCAGTTCCTGTTGCTGAAAGCGCTGGAAGAAGTCGGCCTCAGCTATCGCGATATCGAGCCGGTGTACGTCACCAACGCGGCCGATGTGCGCGCCGCCTTCCAGTCCGGCAATGTCGATGCCGCGACGCTGTGGGATCCCTTCCTGGCCGGCCAGCAGATCACCACCAACCCGCGCATTCTGCGCGACGGCACCGGCCTCTCGAACAATCGCACCTTCCATCTGGCGGTGCCGAAGTTCGTGGATCAGAACAAGGACATCGTGCGCACCCTGTTCGCCGAACTCAAGAAAGCCAATACCTGGACCCAGGCTCATCCGCAGGAAACCGCCGACCTGCTGGCGCCGCAACTGGGGGTCGATGCCAAGGTGCTGAAGCTGGCGACCGAACGCCGCAACTACACCACGGTTGCCGTGGATGCCGGCATCGTCGCCGAACAGCAGCAGATCGCCGACGCCTTCCTCAAGCTGGGCCTGATCAAGAATCCGGTGCAGGTGCAGGACAAGGTCTACCGCGAAGTGCTGCTCTGAGATGCATCTCGCCGCCTTTCTGATCGCCGGCAACGCCGCCCATAGCCAGGCGCTGTGGCGCCATCCGGCCAGCCAGCCGGGCGGCTTCCTGACGCTGGACTATTACCGCCATATCGCGCAGACGCTGGAGCGCGGCAAGTTCGATCTGCTGTTCTTCGCCGACCGCCTGGCAGTCTCCACGCGTTACGGCGGCAATCATCACTACGGCGCCGCCTTCGGCGACCAGGACGCCACCCGCATGGATCCGGTGCCGCTGCTCGGCGCGCTGGCCGCCGTGACGCAACACATCGGCCTGGGCGCCACGCGCTCCACCACGTATTCGCAGCCCTACAGTCTGGCGCGCGAATTCTCCACGCTCGATCATCTCTCGGCCGGGCGTGCCGCCTGGAATGTGGTGACCTCGGTCAATCAGGGCGAAGCCGACAATTTCGGCCTGCGTGAAACGCTGGCGCACGATGCGCGCTACGACCGCGCCGACGAATTTCTGGAAGTCACGCACAAGCTGTGGCAAAGCTGGCAGCCCGACGCCTTGCTGCTCGATGCGGAGCAGCGGCGTTATGCCGACGCCGGCAAGATCGCCGCCATCGATCACAAAGGGGCGCATTTCAATGTGCGCGGCCCGCTCAATATTCCCTCCTCGCCGCAGCGCGGGCCGGTGATCATCCAGGCCGGCTCTTCGCATCGCGGCCAGGACTTCGCGGCGCGCTGGTCGGAAGTGGTGTTCAATATTCAACCCGATCTGCCGCGCATGCAGCGCTTCTATCAGGACCTGAAAGGCCGCGCCGCCAAGTTCGGCCGCGCGCCATCGGACATCAAAATTCTGACCGCCGTCATGCCCTTCGTCGCCGCCACGCGCGAAGCAGCAAAGGCGCTGCAGGCGCAGCACAATGCGCTGGCCGAACCGCTGGTCGGCTTGTCGACGCTGTCGAGCCACATGAACGTGGATTTTTCGGAATACGCGCTGGATGCGCCGATTGAAGATATTCAGGTCGCGGGCATGCAAGGCCTGTTCGCCGTGATCCGCGAAATCTCGGCCGAACGCCGGCTGACGCTGGCCGACGTCGGCCGCCTCTACGCCACCGGCGTGCTGGTGCCGCAGATTGCCGGCACCGCCGCCGACGTCGCCGATTATCTGGAACACATCATCGCGCAGGGCGGCGCCGACGGCTTCGTCATCTCACCGGTGCATCTGCCCTCGGGCTTCGACGCTTTCGTCGATCTGGTCATCCCCGAGTTGCAAAGTCGCGGCAGTTTCCGGCGTGATTATGCAGGCAGGCATTTGCGGGATCTGCTGACGGCGAACTAAGTCGCCTCAAATGAGAAGACGGCCATCCGCGCAAACGGATGGCCGTCTTTTTTTACGATTGCTGAGCCATCAGGCCGTGACCGGCTTCCAGTAATACGGCAGAATCCAGCCGTTGCGGAACGGTACATAGCCGCCCGGTTTCTTGCCATAGACCACGCTCGATACGCCCTGCACCAGCGGCAGCGCATAGCCCTGATCCACCACCCATTTGTGGAATTGCTTGTAGCCTTCCATGCGCTTTTTATAATCCATTTCCACCAGCAAGGGATCGAGCTGCGCCGAGACATCGTTGCTGCGCCAGACCGAGAACAGCATCTTGGGATTCAGATAGGCGCCGGCCGCCAGTTCAGGATCGCCGGTCGCATTCGCCCACAGCCACAAGGCCGGGCCTTCCAGCTTGCCGGACTGCACCTTGGGGAAATATTCCGACAATTCAATCGCTTCCAGCGAGGCGTTGATGCCGACCTTTTTCCACATCTGCACGATGGCGCGCGCCATGTCGAAGTCGTTCGGATAGACGCCGTTGGTGGCAAAGAAACGGAAGCTGACAGGTTTCTCGACACTGAAGCCGGACTTGGCCAGCAGCGCCCTGGACTGCTCCGGATCGTAGGCGAATTTTGCATCGGGGTCGAAGGCCGGCGTGCCGGGTGCAGCCGGGGTCGCCAGCGGCGCCGCCACGCCGTTGAAGAAGGCCTTGGAGAGCGCCTGCTTGTCGATCGCATGGTGCATCGCCAGCCGGACATTGGCATCAGTCAAGGCGCCGGTGTTGACCATGTGGATCACGTAAGTGTCGACCGTCGGTGTCAGCTGTGAGGTCAGATTGGCATTGGTGGAAAGGCGCACCGCATCGCGGATCGGCAGATTGTAGGCCAGCGCCAGTTGCCCCGATTGCACGCCGGACACGCGCGCGGTCGGATCCTTCACCACCTGAATCGTCAGATTCTGCACCGTGGCCGGACCACGCCAGTATTTTTCCCAGGCCTGCAATACGATGCGCGAATCGCGCTGATACTCAACCAGTTTGTAAGGGCCTGTACCAATCGGTCTGGCGATGAAACCTTCGGTGCCGACCTTCTCGATATAGGCCTTGGGCAGGATGAAGGCGCCGGTATAGGCCAGATACTGCGGCGCCGTGACAAACGGATAGGACAGATGCACCACGGCCTTGGTCGGCGACGGCGTGTCGACCTTGACGATACCACCCCAGATCGCGCCCAGTTGCACGCCTTTTTCTTTCTTGGGGCGATCGAAGAAGGTGTATTTGAAATCCTCCGACGTCATCTTGTCGCCGTTGTGGAACAGCACATCGTCGCGAAATTCCAGCTCCAGGATTTTGCCTTCCTTGTCCAGCCAGCGATAGGCCTTCACCAGCCCTGGCTGCAATTCAGACGTGGCCGAGTATTCCAGCGGCTGGTCGAACACGCATTTGAAGATCGACACCGGCGCCGGCGCAATGCGGCCGGTCGGGTCCCAGCTGTACACATCGACCGGCGAGCCGATCGCCAGCGACATGGCGGACGGGGCCGGCGCCGCGCGCGCAAAATCCGCCATCCATTGCGACATCAGCAAACCGCCCACGCCCAGCGGCACTTTCTTTACGAAATTTCTGCGATCCATATTGCTTTTATCCTTGAGGTTGATGTCATCACGCTGCCGAGCTTTCCTCGCTGCCGATATCGGCGACACTGCAGATGTTCATGCGGTGCAGGTCGCCGGCACGTCCTCAGAACGGCTTGTCGCCGCGCACCCACAGGCGATGCATTTCGCGTATGTACTTCTTGTCGTCGAACAGGCTGCCGGTATGCAGCGTGCAGCGGTTATCCCACACCAGTACATCGCCCACCTGCCACTTGTGGCGATAGACGAAACGTTCCTGGGTGCCGTATTCAACCAGCTCATTGACCAGCGCCATGGCCTCTGCTTCAGGCATCCCGAGAATGCCGCGCACCGTGCCGGTGCTTGGCCACAGCGCCTTGCGGCCGTTGGCCGGATGGGTGCGGATCAGCGGGTGCAGCACGTCGGGATTTTCCGTCTTCATCTGCTCGCTCAGCTCACGCCGGCCATACTGGCGAGTCGCCATGAAGTACTGATAGCTGTGATGCACCACCAGCGGATCGAGCTGCCTGCGGCGCTCTTCCGGCAGCGTGTCGTAGGCTGCGCACATGTCGGCCAGCAGCGTATCGGCGCCTTCCTCCGGCACGGCGACGCTGTACAGCATGGTGCACATCACCGGCTTTTCCTTGTACGAATAATCGGTGTGCCAGCCGACGCCGTCGTTATGGCTGCCGATAGGCTTGCCATCGACCACCCGATTCGACAGCAGATAGATCTCGGGATAGCCGGCCATCGTGTGTTCCTTGATGGTGTGGCCCTCCGGCTCGCCGAACTGGCGCGCAAAGTTGACCAGCTGCTCCGGGCTCAGCTTCTGTCCACGCAGCAGGATCGCGCCATGCAGATGAAAGGTCTGCACCACGTTCGCCAGCATCTCGGGCGAAGCGCTGGCCAGGTCGACATCCACAATGCAGGCGCCGAAGTTGTCCTTCAGCTTGACGGTTTTCAAAGGTGTGCTGGCTTCCAGCGTTGCTCTCATGTTCATCTTGATTGACTCCATACTTGTGTTGAATCCGCATTCCCCATCTGCATCTGACGATGCAGGCCGGCGACCGGCGGGGTGAAACCGGTCGCGCGGCATATCGGTGCGCCGCGTCGGAACGGGATGAACCACCAGAAGATGGCCAGCAAGCAATGATCGCGCCATGCCTGCAGGCACTCCGCCGCGCGTGCCCCCATGCCAGCGTCAGCACGCGACCGCAGACCGGCTTGCGCCGAAACGAGCAGATGCATCATCGGCTTGCCATCCTGTTAGCGGGGAAATGCGCAGCGCTCATCAGAAGGTGTGAATCATCGCCAGACGCGTGGTGATCTGATGCGTGCCGTCCGATACGTCGGTGTAGAAACCCGCACCCTGAGTCGCATTCACGTTGGGCGTCGACTTCAGGTAAGAAAATGCGCCATACAGCCAGGTGCGTTTGGACAGGTTGTAGCGCGCGCCTACCGTCGGCTGATTCCAGTGCGCGTTGTCCATCTTGGCGTACTGGTAACCGAAGATGCCCAGCCACTGTGCCGAGAACGGATAGATGGCGCCGGCTTCATACACCCGCATGGTGCTGCTGCCGGTGCTGCGCTTGAAGGTGGTGGCCGAGGTATTGGCGACCAGAGTCAATTTTCCGAGGGCATAGCTGATGCCGGCGCCGGCGATGGCTTGCGAATCCACCGTCAGTCCTGCCGCATACAGATCGTTGACGACGCCGGTGCTGGCGTTCTTGGTGGCCACCGTGGTGCCGGCGAAATTGAACACGCCGGATTGCAGATACGGATAGACGGTGGTGTCGCTGATATGGGTATAGACGCCGATCACGTTCAGCGGGCCGTTCTTGTAACCCGCCCCGAAGCTGTAAGCGCTGCCCTGATGAAAGTTGCCGGCTGTCTCGCCGAACTTCCACAGCGCACCGAAACTGAAACCCTTCATGTCCGGGCTCATGTACTTGACGGTATTGTCCAGCTGCTGGCCCGAGATGCGATCGAAGTCGCCCTGGTGGCCGGCATATACGCTGGCGAAACCGCCGACGTTCATCTGCGTCAGATAATCCTTCACGAGATCGTACTGACGACCCATGGTAAACGCACCGTAACTGTCGCTTTGCAGGCCGACATATGATTGCCGGCCGAACAGCCGGCCGCTTTGGCGCAGCCCACCGGTGCCGAGCGCGAAGCCGTTTTCCAGCACGAAGATGGCGCGGTTGCCGCCGCCCAGATCTTCGCTGCCCTTGAAGCCGAGACGGTTGCCGTAATTGACGCCGTCGGCGAACTTGTATTGCTTCTTGCCGGCCTGGTTGTCGATGAAGGTAATGCCGGCATCGATGATGCCGTAAATGGAGACGCTGCTCTGTGCGTGGCCGGGCACCGTACAGGCGCCCAATATCGTTGCTGCGGCTAGATGCTTTTTCATTCCACCCTCTTGTTGGTACTGCAGACTGTCTGCTCTGAGTACAGCCTGCGCGTATGCTCATCAATGTGACGAGACGCGGGCCGCATGCGGTGCGCTCGGGCGTTTTTTTCGATCCTTGTCCGTGTCTCCCCGGCGGTATCGTTGCTCTCTGGTCCCGCTTTCGGCTGCGCTTTTCCGGAATGACGCGTGCAGCATCGGGTTGTGATGAGAATAGACATCTGCGCACCGCCAATCTTGTTCAAAACTGCCTGAGTTCTTGTGTATTTCAACCGCTGCCATGCTTTTTCCCGAACAAGTCTTTCAGATGCGCAACTGCTTGCATCGTCAGGATTTTCGCGTAGCCCTTACCGGTCTGAAAAAACCGTGCCGCAGACAAATTCCTGCTACTGCGTCAGCCTGCGACAAGCAACAAAAAAGGACGCCGAGGCGCCCTTTTTTCTGACTCCGGCTGAAGCCGGAAATGTCTGCGACAGGCTGATCAGACCGCCTGATCGGTGGACGGCTTTTCCCACAGATTGATACCGGCCTCGACCGCATGGCGATCGATATCAGCCAGCTCCTGCGCGCTGAAATTCAGCTTGCTCAGCGCCGCCACATTTTCGATCACCTGCTGCGCACTGCTGGCGCCGATCAGCACCGAAGTCATGCGCGGATCGCGCAGGGCCCAGGCCAATGCCAGTTGCGCCAGACTCTGCCCGCGTACAGCGGCGATTTCATTGAGCGCGCGCACACGCTGCAGGTTCTGTTCGTTCAGATGCTCGGCCAGCAGCGAATCGCCGCCGGCCTTATTGATGCGCGCATCGGCCGGAATCCCGTTCAGGTATTTATTGGTAAGCAGACCTTGTGCCAGCGGCGTGAAGGCGATGCAGCCGGTACCAAGCTCACCCAGCGCCGGCACCAGATCGGCTTCGATCCAGCGATTGAGCATGTTGTACGAAGGCTGGTGTATGCGCAGCGGCACGCCGCGTGCCCGCAGCAAGGCCGACATCTCGCGCGTCTTGCCGGCCGAATACGAGGAGATGCCGATATACAGCGCCTTGCCTTGCCGGACGGCGCTGGCGAGCGCATCGGCGGTTTCTTCCAGCGGCGTTTCCGGATCGAAGCGATGCGAATAGAAAATATCCACATACTCCAGGCCCATGCGCTGCAGGCTCTGATCCAGGCTGGCCAGCACGTGCTTGCGACTGCCGCCGCCCTTGCCGTAAGGACCCGGCCACATGGACCAGCCGGCCTTGCTGGAGATGATCAGTTCATCACGATAGGGCTTGAAGTCTTCGCGCAGATGGCGACCGAAATTGCTCTCCGCACTGCCGAAGGGCGGCCCGTAATTGTTGGCCAGATCGAAGTGGGTGATGCCGTGATCGAAGGCTGTGCGCAGAATCTGGCGCTGCTGTTCGAATGGCGTGCTGTCGCCGAAGTTATGCCACAGTCCGAGCGAAATCGCCGGCAGTTTCAGCCCGCTCGCGCCGCACTTGCGGTAAGGCATGCTTTCATAGCGCTGCTCGCTGGCCACATAGGGTTTACGCATTTCTTCTCCTGAATTTTATTGATCGCATGAATCTTGTTTCCGGCTATCTCAAACGAGAAAATCCGTCGCATGCCATGCATGCAACGGATGATGCCGCCGTCTATTGTCGGTGCAAATGCAATCCGGCGGGGATGAGCTCTTAATCAGCGCTTGAGCCAGGTCGGCGCGATCTGGGTGCCGAGGCCGGCGCCGTAGCCCAGATAGATGTTAAGGCCGGCCAGCGGTTCAAGATAGCGGGCGTTTTTCAGTCCGCCGGCATCCACCGGAGCAAAGCCGATGCTCTCGATCAAGGCTTGCACTGCACTCTTGGCCTGTGCGTCGTCGCCGGCGAAAAAGGCCGATGCCTTGCTGCCGCCGAAATCGCCGCCTTCGGCCATCACCTGAGCAAACAAGGTATTGAAGGCCTTGACCACCTTCGCGCCCGGCAGCGCCTTGGCGATCTCTTCAGCAGCCGACGAACTGAAGCCGACCGTGATGCCCATGTAATCGGCGGTCAGCGGATTGGTGACGTCGATGATCAGTTTGCCGTTCAGATCGCCCAGCGATTTGAGCGCAGTCACGGCATCGCCGTAGGGCACCGCCACCAGGATCGCCTCGGCATCCCCGGCCGCCTCCGCAGGCGCTTTTGCACCGGCGCCGAACTGATGCGCAACGGTGGCGGCCTTGTCCATGTCGCGGCCGGTGACCGTGACCTGATGGCCGGCCTTGCCCAGCTGCTTGATCATTGCGGAACCGACATTGCCGTAGCCCAGAACTGTTACTTTCATTGCTCGATACTCCTCAGAGGTAAAGCCGGAGCGCACGGTCTTGCGGTGTGCAATCAGCAACGCGCCGGCGGATTTGCTTGAATCGGATTCGCATCACTGCGCACATTTGCGCTGATGGTGTTCAACGAATGAGGACGATGATAGGCAATGCACGGCGCGGGATAAATCAGGGCAGATGAAATGCAGCATCCCAGCTGGTTTGACAATGCGGACCACGAGACTGCGAAGATGAAACCCGCACCGTGCAGGAATGACAAGTCATGTTCCGGCTTGTTGTGATTGGTGCATTTTCTGCACCACTGATTTCAGCCTGCGGCCAATCGGCATCAAATTGGTGAAGCGGGAGACAAGCCGGCTTTATCGCATGCCGCCTCTGGCCATGGCTGCGATGCGCAGATTAAATTGCCTTCACGCCGCCCATGCGATTGTTCATTTTTTGGCATGAATGTTGCATGGGTCATTCCGCTTAGTTCATGGAGTGGACGCATGGAACAGAAAGCTTTGAAATCATGGAGCTGGTCGACGGACCCGCTGACGCTGGAAGAACGCGAGAATGCCTGGAGCGATACGCTGCAGCAGATCACCATGCCGATGGCGCGTTCGCAAGACCATAATTTCCACGGCGACGTTGCCAGTGTGATATCGCCGCTGGGCATAGAATTTTCGCGGCTGCAGGCCTCGCCGCAAACCATTTCCGGGCGCTGCGAAAATTCCTCCGGCTCGATGTGGCTGGCGCTGCTGATCAACGGCACCTTCATCTTCGACGACGGCAATCGCACCACGCATCTGGAACCGGGCGACATCCTTTACGGCCCCACCGGGCGCGATTCCACGCTGAAGCTGCCGGAAGAATTCGGCATGCTGTACATCAAGATTCCCAAGGCGGTGCTGCATCCGCGTCTGCTCAATCCCATCGGCATGCAGGTCGGCGCCTTCCGGCGGCAATCGGGCGGCAACCGGGTGTTCGCCGGCATGCTGCAATCGATCGCCGACAATCTGGAAGACCTGACTGCGGCACAGATCCGGCCCATCGAAATTTCACTGTCCGAATTCGTCATCGCCGGCCTGGCCGAAAGCGCCGCCGTGCATAGCTTTGGTAACGTGGCGCGCGCCGCCAACTTTCATCGCGTGTGTCAGAGCATCGAACAATATCTCGGCGATCCCGAGCTCGACCTGCGCAAGATTGCCGATGAACAGAACGCATCGCCGCGCTACATACAAAAGCTGTTTGAAGAAGCCAATCTCAGTTTCGGCCAATATGTGCGCCAGCGCCGGCTGACGCAATGCCGCGCCGATCTGGCCAGCACGGCGCATCGCAATCTGTCCATCCTGAACATCTGCTTCCGCTGGGGCTTCAACGATGCCGCACACTTCAGCCGCAGCTTCCGCAGCGAGTTCGGCGTCACGCCGCGCGAGTTCCGGCGCGCGCAGCTGGGCGTGGATTTGCAGTAGGCGGATTGCCGGTATCCGGATCGCGGGTTCACCACGTTTTCATGCGGGGGAAGGCAGCGACGATGCTGCGCAACGCCCATAAAAAAAGAGAATGCTTGATGCATTCTCTTTTTTCGAGACCGGGCTGAAAGCGCAATGATCACTCCGATTACGCCGGCCGGCCGATATCCAATAAAACAAAAAACCCGCTCCGCCTGCGCGGAACGGGAAGCAGGACGTCATGAAAATCTTCAGCGCACCGAGGCGATCGGAATGGTGCGCACCTTGTCGGCATATTGTTTTTCGTAAGCCTTCTTGTAGCGCGGCACCAGCCATTGATTGAAGGATTGCTGCGCCTGCTCCTGCCAGGAATAGCGCCCGCGCACCGCATACCTTGAGCGCAGACCGACCTGCACCATCTCGTCCACATGCAGATCCTGGGCCACGATTTCGGCCACCGAGGCCATGGTCATGTCTATGCGCTTCTGGAACAGCTTGTCCTTCATCGCGCCCGGGGCAAACAACACTCCCTGATCCATCACATGCGTCTCGGCGGAATCGGCGCGCAGGATCATGTAGATGATCATGTCGGCGCTGATCACCAGCGACAGCGTCGGCGGCAGGTTGACGAACAGCATGCGGTTGCGGTCGGCCTCGGTCAGATTCGGGAAGATAGGGAACACCGCCTTCTGCGTGATGTTGAACGCGGCATCCGCATGCAGGGTACCGTTGTAGCGGTAGTAACCGGCAGTGTCGTCCGGCAGATCGTCGGGGAACGAAGCCAGCGAACTCGGCACGAAATCATGCAGCGGCCCCATGTGCAGCTTGTTGGCATGGTAGCCGTCGTTATTGTTCTCGAACATGACCTTCCAGTTCCAGGCGTAACTGGCGCCGGGATCGGGGCGCGGTCCTTCGGCCACCGCCATCTGATAATTGGCCACCACACGGTCGATGGTGCTCAGGCGCGGTCCCAGCGGTTCTGCCAGCGGATCGAAGTTGACGAAGATGAAGCCTTGCCAGACCTCCACCTGCAAGGTCGGCAGGCAGAAATCCTTTTTATCGAAGCCCTCGGTCTTTTCCATGGCCGGTGCACCGATCAGGGCGCCGTCCAGCGAATAGGCCCAGTGGTGATACGGGCAGAGAAAAGCGCGGGTGTTGCCATGCCCTTCGGCCACCAGCATGGCGCGGTGCTGGCACACCGCCGACATGGCCTTGATCTGGCCCTGCTGATTGCGTGCAATCAGCAGCGGCTCGCCGATGATGGTGGTGGAAAAATAATCGCCGGAATTGGCCACCCAGGATTCGCGGCCGACACACAGCCATTCGTGGTTGAACAGCGCTTCCTTTTCGAACTCGTAGAAATCGGCATCGGTATAGCACAGTGGCGGCAGTGTCTCGGCCTTGTCTACCGACAGAACCGAGCTGCCCAGCTGATCAAAAAAATCTTTGGCGGGAAAAGCCATTGGTACGCCTCCATTCATCTGCATTGTTCAGGACGGCATCCACCCCGTGAATTGTCGCCGTCGTGAGGCAGATATTAGCCAGCAGCTCTGGCCGATTCTTGCCAAGCCGCGCACGGGAAACAGCACGGAACGCGCACGCAAAGATTGACATTGGCGTGCCATACATCCATGGAAGCCAGGCCGGATGCGCCTGTGCGCGGCGCCGGCTGGTGCAGTTGGCGTTGCTGGCAGCAGCGTAGCCGATGCACGTTTGCACAGACATCAGGCGACGTCTGGAACAGCGATCCGCTTCAGATCAAGCACTGATCCGATGAGCGGAGCTCAGGCGCTGCCGTCGCACCGCGATCTGAGAAATTGGGAACGAATCTTGCATGCCGGCAAAGCCATCTGTCGTGAGCGCCGGATGCACGTTTCGCGTATTTCCCGTGCGCCTGCCATCAAGAAGCAAGTTCAGGCGCTGGCTATCATGCAGAAATGGAAATCTGTCGGCCGTCTGGCAAGCGCTAGCACCATCGGGGCGCCGTCATTCGTCAGTCATCACCGGTCAGGACTGGCCTGGCATTTACTGCGGCGCCGCGACCCAACTTGATTCGCTACTGTCCTCATGTCCCAAGCTACTTCTTATGTGTCGGACCGCCCTGCGCCTGCGCAATGGCTGGCGCAGTTCTGGCGCCTGCTGCCGGTGCTGGCCCAGCGCCTGTTGTCGCGCGCGCTGATGATGCTGTTCGTCGCGCTGATCGTGTTCGTGGTCTTGCGCGTGATGCCGGTCGATCCGCTGGGCATGCTGATGCCGCCGAATGCGACCAAGGCCGATGTCGCCGCACTCAGCCATGCGCTGGGGCTGGATCTGCCCTTGCATCGCCAGTTCATGATCTGGCTGGGCAACGTGCTGCACGGCGACTTCGGCCGTTCCATCCAGTCCGGCCGCGCAGTCGGGCCGCTCATCCTCAATGCCCTGCCGACCACGCTGCAACTGATCTTCTGCGGCTTGTCGCTGGGTATCGCGGTCGGACTCGGCAGCGGCATCCTGGCCTTTCGCTACCGTGGCACGCGCATCGAAAGCGGCATTGATCTCGGCAATAGCGTGGCGATTTCCATCCCCGAGTTTCTGTGGGCCATCCTGATGATTCTGGGTCTGGGCATCGGCTTGCAGCTGCTGCCCTTCCTCGGCCCCATCAATGCCAACATAACGGTGCCGCGCATCACCGGCTTCCTGCTGCTGGACAGTCTGCTGGACGGCAGTCCGGCCGCCTTCGGCAGCGCCCTGCAGCATCTGGTGATGCCTTCACTGGCGATGGCGCTGGGCATTGCACCGCCCATCATGCGCATCCTGCGCTCCAGCCTGATGGAGGTCTACAACGAGGATTACATCGTTGCCGCACGTCTGCGCGGCACCTCGGAAAACCGTATCCTGCTGCGCCATGCCTTGCGCAATGCGGCGCTGCCGACCGTCAGCATGATCGGCCTGCAGGCCGGCACCGTGATCGGCGGCACACTCTTGCTGGAAACCATTTACGGTTTTCCCGGCATCGGCAGCGTGATGGTGACCGCCATCGCCAATCACGATCTGCCGGTGATACAGGGACTGGCGCTGACCTATGCCTTGTCGGTGCTGGTCATGAACATGATGACCGACACCCTGCTGCTGATCATCAACCCGAGGCTGCGCGCATCATGACCACTTCCACTCCCGCCACTTCTTCCGGCAGCGCCGACCCCACCCGCCCATCACGTTTCAGGCGGAGCTTCAGACTGCCCGGCGTGCTGGCCGAACCGCGCGTGCTGATCGGCCTGAGCGTGCTGATCCTGCTGTTGCTGATCGCGCTGTGCGCCCCCTGGCTGGCGCCGCACGCGCCCAACGATCAGGATCTGCTGAGCACGCTGCTGCCGCCGATGTGGTCGGCCGGCGGCAATCCCGACTATCCGCTGGGCACTGATGCCCTCGGCCAGTGCATCCTGTCGCGCATGATCTACGGTGCGCGCGTGGCGATGATCATCGCTACCGTGGCGCCGCTGGGCGCCGCTCTGCTGGGTTGCGTGCTGGCCCTGCTGGCCGGCTATCGCGGCGGCTGGATCGACTGGCTGATCATGCGGGTGGTAGATATCTGGATGTCGTTTCCCGCCATCGTGCTGGCGCTGGTGCTGATGGTGGCGCTGTCGCCGGGACTGGGCAATGTCATCGCCGCCATCGTGCTGGTCGACTGGACCCGCTTCTGCCGCGTGATCCGCAGCGAGGTGGTGGTGCTGCGCCGGCGCGAATACGTGGCTGCCGCACGCATCGCCGGCGCCAATCATCCGCGCGTCATCCTGCGCGACATCCTGCCCGGCGTGATGCCGGTGCTGATCTCCCTGATCAGCATAGAAATGGGCATCGCGGTGGTCGCCGAATCGATACTTTCCTTCGTCGGCATGTCGGTCGACGCCAGCCGGCCGACCTGGGGCATGATGATTGCCGACGGCCTGCAAAACGTGTTCTCTTCACCCTGGGGTCTGATCCTGCCGGTACTGTGCGTGGTGGTCACCGTGCTCGCCACCACCCTGCTCGGCGACGGCCTGCGCCGCAGCACCGACCCTCGCCTGTTGTCCCGCACCGGAGCCAAATCATGAGCCAACCCCTGATGCATGCCGCCGATGTCGGCTATTCGCCGCCGACCACGACCTCGCTCACTACCTCGAAAGCGGGCCTGGCCACGTCGCCTGCGGCCGCTCCCGCACTTCTTCGCGCCAGCGGTCTGACGCTGATCGGCAAACAGCTTTCCGGCAAGCACAGCCGTGCCGAAGTGTTGCGCGACATCGACTTCGCATTGCTGCCCGGCCGCACCCTGGGACTGGTCGGGGAGTCCGGCGCCGGCAAGAGCATGATAGGCCGCGTGATCGCGCGCCAGCTGCCGGACAACTTCGAAGTACAGCAAGGACGTCTCGAATTCGATGGCGCCGATCTGTTGCGCATGCCGCCCGAGCAGCACCGCGCACTGCTGGGCCGCAAGATTGCCTTCATCCCGCAGGAGCCGATGACCGCACTCAACCCGGTGATGACCATCGGCGAACAGTTCGCCGAACATCTGCAGCGGCTGGGCGTACCGAAATCACTGTGCAGGGAACGCAGCATCGAAGCGCTGGCTGAAGTGCTGCTGCCGGACCCGGTCGCGGTGCTCGGCAAATATGCGTTCCAGCTCTCCGGCGGCATGTGCCAGCGTGTGATGATCGCCATGGCCTTCGCCGGCGATCCGGCCCTGGTGATTTCAGATGAGGCCACCACCGCGCTCGACGTCAGCACCCAGGCCCATATCGTCACGCTGATTCGCGGCCTGCAGCAGCGCCGCGGCACCGGCGTCATATTCGTCACGCATGACCTCGGTCTGGCCTCGCACGTCTGCGACGATCTGGTCGTGCTGTACGCCGGCGAGGTAGTGGAACGCGGCCCCGCCAAGATCGTTAGCACCCGCTCGCTGCATCCTTATACGCGCGCCCTGCAACGCGCCAATCCGCAGCTGACCGGCCCGCGTCGCCAACTGCCGCCGCTGCCGGGGCACATGCCCGGCATCACCGATTTCGCCGCACTGCCGGGCTGCCGTTTCCAGCCGCGCTGCGCAGTGGCGACCGAATCCTGCTGCCGGCCCGTGGCGCTACGCGACGCCAATGTCCCGCAGGTGCAGCACAGTCTGCGCTGTGTACATGGGGCTGCAGCGCCCGACCCGCTGCAGCAGCCCGACACCAGAGCGGTGATGGCCGACGGCCCGCTGCAAAGCGAGGCGCCCTTCCTGCGCATCCACAATCTGAACAAGATTTTTCAGCAGCGCGGCTGGCGCCGCGGCAAAGACGTGCAGGCGGTCAAGAACATCAGCTTCGATATCGCACCGGGTGAATTCGTCGGCATCGTCGGCGAAAGCGGCAGCGGCAAATCGACCCTGGGGCGCATGATCATGGGCCTGGAAACGCCGAGCAGCGGCCAGGTGCTGCTCAACGATCAGCGCCTGGGCGACAGCGACGCCGAATGGCAGCGCCGCATCTCTTCGATACAGATGATTTTTCAGGATCCGCGCTCGGCCCTCAATCCGCGCCGGCGCGTCGCCAGCCTGCTGACACAGAGCATGGAAAACCGCCCTGCCATGCGCAACGACCGCGAATTGCGCGCACGCGAGCTGGTGGCCTCGATCGGGCTGGCGCCGGACATGCTGGCGCGCTTTCCCTCGCAGATGTCGGGCGGCCAGCGCCAGCGCGTCAACATCGGACGCGCGCTATGCGATGTGCCGCAATTGCTGGTGGCCGATGAAATCGTCTCCGGCCTTGACGTCTCGGTGCAGGCGCAGATTCTCAATCTGCTGCTGCAGTTGCGGCAACAGCACAAGGTGGCGCTGCTGCTGATCTCGCACGATCTGGCGGTGGTGCGCTATCTGTGCAGCCGGGTGCTGGTCATGCATCGCGGCGAAGTGGTGGAAAGCGGCCCGACCGAAACCGTCTTTGCTGCGCCGGCGCATGTCTACACCAGACAACTTCTGGCGGCGGTGCCGCCATCGGATCCGTTTGCGCGCTGGCCGCAATCGGCCTGAAGCCGCACCGATCAGATAGTCCGGCAGCACTCACGCCGTTCCACATTCAACTCTTTCGTCACACTGACTTCATTCATGTCTTCTTCCGCTTCTGCAACTACTTCCGCATCCGGCCGCATGCCGCTGATGTTCCTTGGTCACGGCAATCCCATGAACGCGCTGGACGACAACCGCTTCACGCAATCCTGGGCCCGGCTCGGCCAGATGGCCGGCAAGCCGCGCGCGATTCTGATGATCTCCGCGCACTGGCAGACGCGCGGGATTGCCGTCACGGCGCTGGAACAGCCGCCGACTATCCACGATTTCGGCGCCTTTCCTCAGGCGCTGTTCGACGTGCGCTATCCGGCGCCGGGCAGCATGCAACTGGCGCAGCGCGTGCAGCAATTGCTGGCGCCGCAGGAGGTCACGCTCGACAAATCCTGGGGTTTCGATCACGGCACCTGGTCGACCCTGGTGCATGCCTATCCGCAAGCGGACGTGCCGGTCGTGCAACTGAGCATGAACCGGGTCGCCGATCACCGTTTCCATTTTGAAATCGGACAGAAGCTGCAAGCGCTGCGCGACGAAGGCGTGCTGATCATCGGCAGCGGCAACGTGGTGCACAACCTCGGCCGCATGAGCTGGCAAGACCAGAATGCGGAGTTCGACTGGGCCCGCAGCTTTCAGGATCTGGTATGCCGTCAGATCGAGCTGGATCAGCCGGAACCGCTGTTCGATTACGCCGCGCTGGGCACGGCGGCGAATCTTTCGGTGCCCTCCGCCGATCACTATCTGCCGCTGCTGTATGTGCTGGGCGCGCGCCACGCTGAGGATAGCCTCAGTTTCGAGACGCCGGAAATCCAGCATGGCTCGCTCAGCATGATGAGCGTTGTGTTTCGCTGAAAGCCGGATGCAGGGGACGGGCGCCGACGTCAATTTCCCGTGCGCCGCCGGTCAAGACGGTGCAGCTGGGAATGCCTAGCATGAAGGCTGGCAATCTCAACTGACGGAGCAAGCATGTCCCTGATTTCAGACGATCTCGACAATAGAAAAGACACCAAGCCATCCGCGCTGCACCAGCTGTCGGCCACGCCCGAGACCGTGCACTGGGGCTATTTCGATCCGGCGCTGGCGCCGGTGCTGAAGGTGAAGAGCGGCGACATCATCCATGCCGAGGCGGTCACCCACCATGCCGGTGATGCTCCTGATCTGATGATGGACGACGCCATCTGGAAGATCTTCCGCGAGATCCCCGAAGCCGATCGCAATCCCGGCGTACACATCATGACCGGCCCGATCTGGATCGAAGGCGCCCAACCCGGCGACATGCTGGAAGTGCGTTATCTGAGCATGGTGCCGCGCTTTCGCTACGGCTCCAATCTGGCCGCGAACTGGGGCCATCTGTACAAGGACTTCGACGAGAAGGAACGCGTCACCATCTATCGCATGGATGCCAACGGCAACCATGCCCAGGCGCACTACGCCTATGATTTCAAGGGCAAGTACCTCACCCCCGGCACGGTCACCCATTGCCCCGAATGCGATCGTCAGCAGACGCTCAACGGCATCCGCATTCCGGTGCGGCCGCACCTCGGCACGGCCGGCGTCGCACCCGACATTCACGGCCGCGTCAGCACCATTCCACCCGGCCTGCACGGCGGCAATATCGATAACTGGCGCATCGGCGCCGGCGCTACCATGTACTACCCGGTAGCGGTGGATGGCGCGCTGTTTTCGATAGGCGATCCGCACATCTCGCAAGGAGACGGCGAGATCAGCGGCACCGCGATCGAGGCTTCGCTGGACGTGGTGTTTCAGGTGATCCTGCGCAAGGATTTCCACTTCCCTTCCCCGCTGCTGGAAACCGCCGACAGCTGGATCGTGCACGGCTTCGATGAAGATCTCAACAAGGCCATGCGCAACGCCTCGCTGGATATGCTCAGACTGCTCAATGAGCATCATGGCCTGTCGCGCAACGACAGTTATTCGCTGATGAGCGTGGCGGCCGATTTCGGCGTGACGCAGGTAGTCGACACGCGTCAGGGCGTGCATGCGCGCATCTCGCGTTCGCTGTTCCCGGCGGCGGAAGAGCGGCTGGCGGCGCAAAAGAAAAAGCAGGACGGCGAGGCCTGAGGCCATGGATCGCCTGCGCGAAATTTCCTGCTTTGTCTCGGTGGTGGAAGCCGGCAGCTTCGTGCGCGCGGCCGATATCGTCGGCGTCTCCAAGGCGGCGGTGTCGCGTGCGGTGCTCGATCTGGAACAGCGGCTCGGCATGCGGCTGCTGCACCGGAACACGCGCAGCCTGTCGCTGACCGATGCCGGCCATGACTACTGGCAACGCTGCAAACACATTCTGGAAGAGCTGGCCGAGGCCGACGACGTGGTCAGCGCCGATGGCGGCCAGGTGGTGGGCCAGTTGCGCATCAGCGCACCGCATTCGTTCGGCATCCTGCATCTGGCGCCGCTATGGCCGGACTTCATGCGGCTGCATCCCGGCATACGGCTCGACATCCATCTCTCCGACCGCATGAGCGACATCGTCGGCGAGGGCTTCGACCTGGCGATCCGCATCGCGCAGCTGCAGGATTCCATGCTGGCGCAGCGCAGGCTGGCCGGCACCCGCATCGTGGCCTGTGCCGCGCCGGCCTATCTGGCGACGCACGGAACGCCGGGGCATCCGGCCGAGCTGGAACGCCATCAGGTGATCGCCTACAGCTATTTCATGCACAAGGACGAGTGGCATTTCGACGGCAACGAGGGGCCCGTCGCGGTACGTACACGTGCACTGATGCAGGCCAATAACGGCGACACCTGCCTCAGCGCCGCGCTGGCCGGCATGGGCATCATCCTGCAACCGGATTTTCTGGTGGCGCCGTACATCGCACGGCGTCAGCTGGTGCCGATACTGCCGGCCTACCCGGTGCGCGAGATGGGCATTTATGCAGTGTTTTCCAGTCAGCGCCATCTGCCGCTCAAGGTGCGCGCCATGATCGATTTTCTGGTCGCGGCATTTGATCGCGTGGACTGGAATACGGGCGTGGCCGGAAGCCGCACGCCGGGCGTCGGCACCTTGGCTTATGCGGCGGCGGCCTGAAGCGCAGCGCGCTGCGCATGCAAGATTTCATACGCCGCCGAACAAGACCGCCGAAGCAAGCGGGGACAGAATCAGAATCAGAGCCGATGCATTACATGCAAGCAGCAACGATAGCCAGTAAAAGACAAACGACACCAGGGAGTGGCACATGCAATACGAGACCATCAGGGTTGCGCCCAGCACCATCCGCATCGGCGCAGAGATATCCGGAGTCGACTTCACCGGGACGCTGCACCCGCAGCAGATCAGGGAATTGAACGCTGCACTGATCGAGCATCAGGTGCTGTTCTTCCGCGACCAGAAAATGGACATGGCCAGTCACGAACGCGCCGGCCGCGTCTTCGGCGAGCTGATCGAGCACTCCGGCGTGGCCGGGGTCGACGGACATCCGCATGTGGTGGCAATTCACGCCGATGCCGACTCGAAATACGTGGCCGGCGAAGCCTGGCATTCCGATCTGAGCTGCAATGCCGAACCGCCGCTGGGCAGCATGCTGTATCTGCACACGATCCCGCCGGTCGGCGGCGACACCTTGTTCTCCAGCATGTATGCGGCCTACGATGCCTTGTCGCCGCGCATGAAGACCTATCTGGAAGGACTGACCGCGGTGCATGACGGCGAGCGCATCTATCGCAAGCATACCGACGATCCGAACAAGCGCTTCCCCATCTCCAGCCACCCGGTGGTGCGTACGCATCCGGTATCCGGACGCAAAGCGCTGTTCTGCAATTCGCAATATGTGACGCACATCAATGAAGTCGACAAACACGAGAGCGAGGCCATCCTGAAGTTTCTGTTTCAGCATTGCGCACAGCCGATGTTTCATGTGCGCTTTCGCTGGCAACCGCATTCGGTGGCCTTGTGGGACAACCGCTGCGTCGAACATTCGGCGATCTGGGATTACTTCCCGCAGCTGCGTTCCGGTTATCGCGTGACTATCGGCGGCGACAAGCCGTTCTGATTTGTCGCGACAGGCATCCGTTCGACCACCATAGCCGCGAGGATACGCACCATGTTCAACCGCAGAGATTTCCTGACAAAAATTCCGGCAGCGCTGCTGGCGGGCGGCGCCACCATGCATCTGCGCGATGCGCTGGCGGCGATGGAGGGCCGCTCCGCCACGGTCGCCTTCCCGCTTGACGTGGCCAGCTGGGACCCGGTGGTATCCGCCAATCCGACCATCTCGGCGATCTACAAATGCGTGTTCGATCAGCCGCTCGAGCTGGCTCCCGGCCTTGGCTTCGCCGGCAGCGTGGTGGCTGAACACAAATGGCTGAGCAAGGACTGTACGGTGCTGGAACTGACGCTGCGCGACGGCGTGCGGTTTCACAATGGCGACCGGCTGACTTCGGACGACATCCGGTTCACCTTCTACGATCGCGTGAAGAACGACAAGGCGAGCTTGCTGGCCGGCGTCTGGAACAAGATAGAACGCATCGATACGCCCTCGCCGCTGAAAGCGGTGATGCATTTCAGCCAGCCGATGGCAACTGCGCCGGCCATGCTGGCGGACATCCCCGCCTACATCCTGCCACGCGCCTACTACGAGAAGGTCGGCAAGGAAGGCTTCATGCAAAAGCCGGTCGGCTCGGGCCCGTTCAAGCTGCTGGATTATCAGCGCGAACAGCGCATCGTGCTGGCCGCGCATGAGGGCTATTGGAAAGGCGCACCGAAGCTGAAGCAGGTGGTTTTTCAGATCACCAAGGATCCGACCGCGCGGGCGGCGGCGCTGCAATCTGGTTCGGCCGATATCACCATGAATCTGCCGGTGCGCGAAGCAGAGCGTCTGGGCAGCCTGCCGGACATGGAGCGCCACATCGATCCGACCACCGGCGTGATCCTGCTGCAGATGGTCAACAAGGGCATCTTCACCGATCGCAATCTGCGCCTCGCAGCCCATCATGCGCTGGACAAGCCGAGCTTGTCGCGCGCACTCTTCAACGGCCACGCGACACCGATCTGGCTGCCGGCCGGGCCGGGCATGCCCGGCTATGTCGAAGGTTTCCAGATCCCCTACGATCCGGCCAAGGCCAGGACGCTGCTGGCGCAGGCCGGCTACAGCGAGAGCAAGCCGGCACGCTTCAGGTTCTATACCACCAAGGGTGTATTTGCCAGCGACTTCGACATCGCCCGCGCCATCGTGCAGATGTGGAAGCGCGTCGGCATCGAGGCCGAGCTGCAGGTGCTGGAAGGCCCGATGATGTACGAATACCAGAACAACGGAAAATTCGACGGCCCGGTGCTCAAGCCCTTCAATCCGGCCGGCGGCGATCCCGGCACCTACTCCGGCTATATGCTCGACCCCAAGGTCAGCTTTTCGATCTGGAAGAGCGATGACATCCCGCCGCGCCTGTATCCGCTGATGGCCGAACCGGATCAGGAGAAACGTCTGGCCGGTTTTCGCAGCTTCGATCAGTGGCAGGTGGAACAGGGCTATTCGATCCCCCTGTTCCTCGGCCTGTCGACCGTGGTGTCGCGCAAGGCGCTCAGATTCCAGCCCTACCGCAGCGGCGTGCTGATGCCGTACAGCTGGGCCTGATTCCTTCATCAACCGGCACCGCGCCACAGGCATCCGCATGGAACAACTCACCGTCAGAGTCGCCCGCAAGTACCGCGACGCCGCCGATATCGCCGTCTTCGAACTGGAGGACGTGGCGCAATTGCCGTTGCCGCCATTCTCGGCCGGCGCCCATATCGACGTCCATGTCGCACCGGGGTTGGTGCGCCAGTATTCGCTGTGCAACGATCCGGCCGAACAGCACCGCTATGTGATCGGCGTGTTGCGCGACAAGGATACCCGCGGCGGTTCGGGCGCCCTGCACGACAAGGTGCAGGAGAACGACCTGATCCGCATCGGCGCGCCGCGCAATCTGTTTCCGCTGGCCGCCGCCGAACATAGCCTGCTGCTGGCCGGCGGCATCGGCATCACGCCGCTGCTGTGCATGGCTGAGCATCTGCATCGTGCCGGCGCCGGCTTTGCGTTGCACTATTGCAGCCGCAGCGCCGCGCATGCCGCCTTTCGCGAACGCATTGCTGCAGCGCCGTGGGCGCAACACGCGCATTTTCATTTCGATGACGGCGACAGCAGGCAGCGCTTTGAGCTTGCGGGGTTGCTGGCGGACAGCCCGCGCCATACACATGTCTACACCTGCGGCCCGGGCGGCTTCATTGATCACGTAGTGAGCACCGCCGCCGATTTCGGCTGGGATCCGCAGCAGGTGCATCATGAATATTTCGGCCGTGTTGCAAGCAAGGAAAACGACGGAACAAACACGCAAGCAGACGGCGATCAGGCCTTCGACGTGCGCATCGCCAGCAGCGGCCGGATCATCCACGTCGCGGCGGATATTCCGGTCAGCAGCGCGCTGGCGCAGCATGGCGTCTGCATTCCGGTTTCCTGCGAGCAAGGCGTGTGCGGCAGTTGTGTGACGCGCGTGCTGGAGGGTGAACCCGATCATCGCGATCTGCTGTTCAGTGATGCGCAGCGCGCCGCCAATGATCAGTTCACGCCTTGCTGTTCGCGTTCCCGCAGCAAAATGCTGGTGCTGGATCTGTGAGGCACAAATGACACTACCGGCATCTGCCGGCCATGCGCCGGAGATCGTGGTGCTCGGCAGCATCAACATGGATCAGGTCTTCAGAACTGCCGTGCTGCCGGCACGCGGCGAAACCGTAGCCGGCTCAGGCATGCGCTACGAACCGGGGGGCAAAGGCGCCAATCAGGCGGTGGCCGCTGCGCGCCAGCAAGCCCGCGTCGCGATGATCGCCTGCGTCGGCGTGGATGAGCATGGCCGCACGCTGACGCGCAAGCTGGCGGAAGACGGCATCGACATCAGCCAGGTGCGCACCTGCGCGGCGGCAGTCACCGGGGTTGCGGCCATTCTGGTGAGTGATGCCGGCGACAACAGCATCGTGGTGATCGGCGGCGCCAACCAGCGTCTGAATGCCAGCGACATCGACAGCGCACAGCCGCTGATCGCCCGCGCCGGCGTACTGATCTGCCAGCTGGAATCGCCGCCGGCGGTGGTGGCGCACGCGATGCGCGTGGCCCGCGCCTGCGGCGTGCTCACCGTCTTCAATCCGGCGCCGGCACACGCCATGCTGGCGGAGCTGATGGCGCTGGCCGATGTGCTAATCGTGAATGAAAGTGAAGCGGCGCAACTGAGCGGACTGACGGTCGCGACGACCATACAGGCGCGCGCTGCGGCGCAGGTCTTGTTAAGCATGGGCCCGGCTCAGGTCATCGTCACGCTGGGCGGCGCCGGACTGCTGCTGGCGGAGCCCGGAAGCATCCGCCATCTGGCTGCGCCGGCCGTCAATGTGGTTGACACCACCGCCGCCGGCGACACCTTCGTCGGTGCCTTCGCAGCGGCGCTGGTGCGTGGCGAGACGCTGGATGAAGCCGCCGCCAGTGCGCAATATGCAGCGGCGCTGACCGTGACGCGCCATGGCGCGCAAAGTGCGATTCCCGGCTTGCGCGAAGTGGAACAATTCAGACGCACGGCAGCGCTGCAGACAGGCAGTCAGGCCCCGATCAAAAGCGCTGCGGACTGAAAGCCTGCAGATCGATTTCGGGCGGCAGGCCCGCCAGCAATTGCGCCACGATGCGCCCGGTGCGCACTGAGCAGGTGAGGCCGATGTGACTGTGGCCGTAGGCGTGCACGATGTCGCGGCTGGCGCTGGCGTAGCCGATGCAGGGCATGCCGTCCGAGGTGCTGGGACGGCGTCCCATCCAGAATTTGACGTCCGCCGCCGGCAGATCACGCGGCAGCTTGGGAAAGGCTTTCAAGGCGATGTCGCGCATGATGGCGGCGCGCCGCCAGTCCGGCGCGGCATCGAAGGAGGCGAACTCGACCTGGCCGGCAATCCGCAGACCGCCCTCCATCTGCGTGGCAATCACTTTGTGGTCGGCAATCATCATCGGCGTACGCGCAGTCGCCACCTTGGTCTGGCCGGCAATCGTGGCGTGATAGCCGCGTTCGCTTTCAAGCTGCACGCGGTCGCCGGCTTGCGCCGCCAGCACTTTGGACTGCGCGCCGGCGGCGATCACCGCGAGGTCACAGGCAAGCTCGCCCTCAGCCGTGCGCACCGCCCGCAGCCGTCCGCCCTCAATCCGAAAGCCCAGCGCCTTGCCCTGCACGCGACGTGCGCCGCGCGATTGCGCATACGCATCCAGCGCCTGCATGTAAGCGCCGGGATTGAGGCAATGGCCGGTTTCGTCGACTTGCACGGCAAAGTCGTAGGCCGGATCCAGATCGGGTTCGCGGTGGCGCAGTTCTGCGCCGTCCAGCTCAGTCCAGGTCACCCCCAGCTCGCGCCGCACACCCCAGCCGAAGGCATCGCCCTTGAAATGCTCACGCGAGCGATATACGTGCAGCACGCCCGAGATATCGATCAGATGGCCGACGCCGGCGCGCTGCGCGACTTCCTGATGCAACAGGCGCGCATCCACCGTCAATGAACGCAGTGCCCGCGCCGTGCTGCGCATGCGCTCGCGGCGTGCGCTTGCCAGATTGCGCAGCAGCCACGGCGTCAGTCGCGGCAGATAGCGCCAGCGTATCGCCAGCGGCCCGAGCGGATCGAGCAGAAAACCCGGCACCTTCTTCCACATGCCGGGCTCCACCGGCGGCATCACCGAATGCGCAGACAGCCAGCCGGCATTGCCGTAGCTCGACGCCTCTTCGCTGCCGGCCTCGTTGAAGTCCAGCAGCGTCACCTGCAGCCCCTGATCGAGCGCGTGAATGGCCGACATCAGGCCGATGGCGCCGCCGCCGATGATGACGGCGTGCTGCGAGGAGGAGGTGACGGAAGCGGATGGCAGCATAGGGAATGTATTGACCTTGATGTGCGGGAATGAAACCAGGGCCTCAGTTTAAAAGCCTTTTCATTCCGACGCAGACAGATTTTCGCCTGCGATCAAATTCCTTATGGGAGGCATGGATCGCATGCGGCAAAGGCCTTAGAATCGGCATGCGGAAAACCGATCTGCATAGTTGAATCTTGCCTGCATGACATCAATCGGCCCATCTTTTCATCAAAGAGGACACCCAGCATGAGCAACACCGTCACCCTGCACCGCGTCCTGCGCGCCAAACCCGAACGCGTCTACCGCGCCTTCCTCGACCCCGATGCGATGGTGAAATGGCTGCCGCCGCATGGCTTTACCGGCAAGGTGCATCACATGGATGCGCGCGTCGGCGGCTCGCACAAGATGTCGTTCACCAATTTCAGCACCGGCAGCTCGCACTCCTTCGGCGGCACTTATGTGGAGCTGGTGCCGAATGAGCGCATCGTCTACACCGACAAGTTCGACGATCCCAATCTGCCGGGCGAGATGAAGGTCACGGTGACCATCCGGCCGGTGCTGGTCGGCTGCGAGATCCACATCGCGCAGGAAGGCATCCCCCCCATGGTACCGCTGGAGTTCTGTTATGCCGGCTGGCAGGAATCGCTGCAGTTGCTGGCGCAACTGGTGGATCCTGAAATTCCCGACGGCGCCTGAACGCCGCGAGTTCAGCCCCCGTCTTTCGAAGTCTCCTCCTTTATTCAATCAGTCATCAGACCAACACTCGCCCATGTCCACCGCCCTGCTCATCATCGACGTCCAGCAAGCTCTGTGCTCCGGCACCTACGCTACCTTCGATGCGGCCCGCATCATCGACAACATCAACGGTATTTCGGAAAAGCTGAGGGCCGCCGGTGCGCCGGTGATCGTGGTACAGCATGAGAGTAATAGCGGGCCGTTCGAGCGCGATGGTGAAGGCTGGCAATTGCCGGCCGCGCTGGTGGTGAAGGATGCTGACCTCCGCCTCGGCAAGCAGGGATCGGATGCCTTTCACCAGACGCCGCTGCAGACCCTGCTGCAGTCGCATGGCGTGAGCGAGCTGATCGTGTGCGGCATGCAGAGCGAGTTTTGCGTGGATTCGACGGTGCGCCGCGCCATGGCGCTGGGCTATCCGGTGACCCTGGTGAGCGACGGCCACACCACCATCGCCAATGGCGTGCTGTCGGCGGCGCAGATTTCTGCGCATCACAATGTCACGCTGTCGGAGCTGACGAGTTATGGAGCGCGGACGCGCCTGACGGCGGCGGCTGATGTTGTCATTCCCATTTACGTTTGAGCAAGGCCTTGATCTGCTGACGAAGCCCGCGTTCTGGCTGAGAGCTGCATCGCTTCGCAGCTGCGAAAAAAAACCGGCTGAGCATTCAGCCGGCAATCGCAGGGGAGGAGCTATCGTTATGGGCAGGCGCAACGCTGCGCCTGCTTGCACATCACTGCACCTTGGTAATGCTCGCCGGCAGATCGCGGCCGTGATACTTCTTGTAGATCGCATTGAGCTTGCCGTTCTTGTGGTTGGCGACGACCCAGTTGTCGACCCATTCCTTCAGCTTGGGCTGGTTCTTGTTGAGCGCGATGCCGAGGTCGAAGTCCTTTTGCGCGAACTTCAGTTCCAGATTCTTGCCCGGCGCTTTCTTGATCATCTCCTGCAGGTTGGACGGCGTGCTGGAGAAAATTTCCACCTGGCCGGTCACCATCGAAGTGATCAGCGTGGCGTCATCTTCATAGCGCACGATCTCGGCGCCCTTGGCCATCTGCGTGGTCAGGGTGTCGTTGACGGTGGCGCGCGTCAGCCCGATGCGCTTGCCGTTCAGATCGGCGTAGTCCTTGATCTGCATGCTCTTGGGGCCGCCGACCATGATGGTGATCACCGCATACGGCACCGAGAAATCGATCACCTTCTGGCGCTCAGGCGTGATCGACAGATCCGCGATCACCAGGTCGGCGCGGTTGGCCTGCAGTGTCGGCACGCGCGCGGCATTGGTGATGGAGACGATCTCCAGCTTGACGCCGAGGTCCTGCGCCAGTTGTTTGGCGGTGTCGACGTCGGAGCCGGTCGGCTGCAGATTTTCATCGGCGTAGCTGAACAGCGGCGTGCCCATGGCGATGGCGACGCGCACCTTGCCGGCCTTCTTGATATCGTCCAGCTGATCGGCCATGGCCGAGTGCGCGAACACGCCGAAAGTCAGGGCGGCGATGCAGCTGCGGGGGAAAATTTTCTTGAGGTTCATCTCGTGTCTCCGTTTTTCTAGGTGGGTGTAGTGCGCTTGTCTGTTGCGGGTGATGCTGTTGCGGATGCCGCTGTGCTTACATGTCCGCCGCCAGAAAGGTCTTCAGCTCCGGCGTCTGCGGGTGGTCGAGCATGCTGCCGGGGCCGACTTCCCATACCCGGCCCTGATGCATGTAAATGATGCGGTCGGCGACGCGTTTGGCGAAGCCCATTTCGTGCGTCACCAGCAGCATGGTCATGCCGCCGGCGGCCAGGTCTTCCATCACCCGCAGCACCTCGCCGGTAAGCTGCGGATCGAGCGCCGAGGTCACTTCGTCGAACAGCATGACCTTGGGCGCCATCGCCAGCGAACGGGCAATCGCCACGCGCTGCTGCTGACCGCCCGAGAGTTGCTCGGGATAAGCGCCGGCCTTTTCCGCCAGACCGACCTGCGCGAGCGCTTCCAGCGCCACCTTCTGCGCATCGCTTTTCGATTGCAGCTTGACGTGGCGCAGCGCCAGCATCACGTTCTCCTGCACGTTCAGATGCGGGAACAGGTTATAGCTCTGGAACACGATGCCGACTTCGCGCCGCAGTTTGTGCAGATCGACCTCGGGATCATCGACGCGGATGCCGGCCACCTCGATGCTGCCGGAGTCCACCGTTTCCAGTCGGTCGATGCAGCGCAGCGCGGTGCTCTTGCCGGAGCCGCTGGCGCCGATGATGGCGATCATCTCGCCCTTGGCGACCTCGAAAGAGACGCCCTTGAGCACCTGATTCGAGCCGAAGCTCTTGTAGATCTGATCAACCCGGACGATGGGTGCTGCGGCGTCCGGTGACGCCGGAATATCGACTGCGGGCAGCGGATTAGCGATTGCTGACATTGAGCTTGCTCTCCATGGATGCACTCCAGCGCGACAGCGGGTAGCACAGTAAAAAATAGAAGATCCCGACCAGCGTGAACACCAGGAAGGGTTGGAAGATGGAGTTGTTGATGATCTGGCCGGCGCGCGTCAGCTCGATGAAGCCGATCACCGACGCCAGCGAGGTCATCTTGATCACCTGCACCAGAAAGCCGATGGTGGGCGGCAGGGACAAGCGCACCGCCTGCGGAATGATGACCAGGCGCAGTGTCTGCCAGCGTGTCAGCGACAGGCACTCGGCGGCTTCCCACTGCGGCCTGGGCATGGCTTCGACGCAGCCGCGCCAGATGTCGCCCAGATAGGCGCTGGTGTAGACCATCATGGCGATGCCGGCCGCCACCAGCGAGGGTAATGCGAGGCCATAGACCGAGAGGCCGAAGTAGACGATGAACAGCAGGATCAGCAACGGAATGCCCTGAATGCTTTCCACATACAGCAACGCCGGCACACGCAGCCAGGCACGCGGCGAGATGCGCGCCAGCATGATGCCGAACCCACCGATGCCGCCCAGCACGAAGGCCAGCATCGACAACACCACGGTCCACCAGATCGATTGCACCAGATACAGCAGATGCGTCCAGCTGAAGAGGCCCATCAGATTGCACTCCCTTTGATCGTCTCGGCGTCGCGATGGACGTAGGGAACGTGGTTGATCGCAGCAATTGCACCTGCCGCATTTGCCGGCGGCGTGCCGGGCAGCGGACGACGCATCTGGGCTGCGGCGCGGCGGATGGTGCGGCGCCGCTTGAACACGTATTCGCCGAAGGCCCAGGCCAGCAGCTTGACCAGTACCGACAGCGCCAGATAAAGGGCGGCCACCACGATGTAGGTTTCCAGCGAACGGAAGGTATCGGACTGCACGGTGTTGGCGATGGCGGTCAGTTCTTCCGCCGAGATCTGCGAGGCCATGGCCGAGGCTTGCATCATCAGCAGGAACTGGCTGGTCAGCGCCGGATACACGCGCTCGATGGCCGGCTGCAGCATCACATGCCAGCGTATGCGCCAGCGCGACAGGCCCAGACATTCAGCCGCCTCGAGCTGGCCGCGCGGCACCGAGTCGAGCCCGGCGCGGATGATCTCGGCGGCGTAGGCGGCGATGTTGATGATCATCGCCAGCACGGCGGCGGCGAAGGTCGGCATGTGTATGCCCAGACTGGCCAGGCCGAAGTAGAGCAGGAATATCTGCACCAGAAACGGCGTGTTGCGCACCGCTTCGATGTAGGCGCCGCAAGCGCGCGCCAGCAGACGGTTGGGGCTGTTCTTGGCGAAAGCCACGAACACGCCGATGCCCACGCCGATGACGATGGCCACGGTGGTCATCTTCAGGGTCAGCCAGGCGCCCTTGAGAAACACCGGCCAGTACGGCGCGAGACTGCTGAAATCGAGTGAAAAGTTCATGATGCCGACAGGCTGTCCCTCATGGCTGTAATGCATGTAATACGGGCAGGAACCCTCAGTGCTCAGTCGCGCACCTGAAGCCTGGCTGCCGATGTCAATGCGACCTTTGATGTATGACAACATACAATTCAAAGGGCAAGATCATGCGCTGACGCAGGCGCTGCAGTGCATCTGAAACGGATGCACTGCTCACTGTTTTACTGGGGGTCGAAAGGTCCTACGGTGGTGAAGGCGCCGCCCTGCAGCACCGCCACCGGATCAGTCGTCGCCGGTCTGGGCTGGGCCTCAACCTTGGCGCGGAAGATCTCGGAACTGTCCCTGGGCGCGAAGCCGAGCCGCGCGGCACGGCGGTTGTCCCACCAGGTATGCGCGTTGTCGGACATGCCGTAGACCACGGTGTGACCTACGCCCGGAATGAACAGTGCGCGGCGCAGCAGTTGTTCGAAGTCGTCCAGGCTCATCCAGCTGGCCATCATGCGGCGGTCCTTGGCCTCGGGAAACACCGAGCCGATGCGGATGCTGACGGTCTCGACGCCGTAGCGATCGAAGTAGAACTGCGCCATGTCTTCGCCGTAGGACTTGGACAGGCCGTAATAGCCGTCCGGCCGGCGCAGGTCGTGCGCGTCGATCTTCTGATCCTGACGGTAGTAGCCGGTGACGTGGTTCGAACTGGCGAAGATCACGCGCCTGACCTGATGGCGGCGCGCCGCTTCGTAAATGTGGAACACGCCCTTGATGTTGGCTTCGAGGATTTCTTCGAAAGGCCGCTCCACCGAGACGCCGCCGAGGTGAATGATGGCGTCGCATCCTTCCACCAGCGCGTCGACTGCGGCGCGGTCTGCCAGATCGCAGGCCTGCGCCTGCTCATGCGCGGCGGGGGCGGCGTTGCCCCCGGCCTGCATGGCCGGCGCCAGGTCTGAAATACGGACGCTGTCGGCAAAACCGGCCAGCCGCGGGCGCAATACCTTGCCGATGCCGCCGGCAGCGCCGGTCAGCAGCAGCCGTGCGAAACGCTGGGTCTGCCAGGCTTCGGCCACGGGCTGATCCGGGCGCGAATCCAATGCTGCTCCACTCATGAGAGCTGTCTCCTGTTGATATTTTTTATTGTTCTTGTGATGGCTGAGGCAAGCCTTGCATTTGCTGCTGTGCCGCATTTCCGGCGGTCTCTTTGTGCAAACTAGCGCAAGCTATCTTGTACGTTGTCATATCACTTGTGCTGGATTATTATCGGCGCATCCGAGCTTGTCAATAGCGTTCTGAAGAAGTCACCCACCGGACTATTCTCTTGATCCCAAGCACCGCCATCCGCGCCGAGGCGCCACAGGAACTGCCGGAAACGCCGCCGCCCTTCAAGGCCGGTGACAGCGCGCACGCCGCGTTGCAGCCGGATATTCCAACAGTCCCCCACGGCGTCACGGTCGAAAAGCTGCACGCCGGCCGCCGCAATCTGTCACGCGAACTGGTCGACGCGCTGGAACAGCTGATCCTCACTCGCCACTGGCAAGCCGGCGACAAGCTGCCGACCGAAGCCGAGATCGTGCGCCAGTTTCAGGTGAGCCGCACCGTGGTGCGCGAAGCGCTGTCGCGCCTGCAGGCGGCGGGGCTGGTGGAGACCCGGCACGGCATCGGCACCTTCGTACTCGAACCGCGTCCGGCGGCGATGTTCACGCTCGATCCGGATGAGCTGAAAACGTCCTTCGAAGTGCTGGCCATCCTGGAGTTGCGCATCAGTCTGGAAACCGAAACCGCAGGCCTGGCCGCAGCGCGACGCAGCGATGCCAATCTGCTGCTGATGCGCCGGGCGCTGGACGATTTCGAACAGAATGTCGCGCGCTGCGAATCCACGGTAGGCCCCGACTTCCGCTTCCATCAGGAAATCGCCGAGGCCACCGGCAACCGTTATTTCGCCGAGATCATCAACTACCTCGGCACCACCATCCTGCCGCGCACGCGGCTGCCATCGACGCGCGTGCCGCCCGATCAGCTGACGCATTATCTGCAGCGCGTGAACCGCGAACACGAAACGATTTACGACGCCATCGCGCGACGCGATTCGGACTTCGCACGCGCCGCCATGCGCATCCATCTGACCAACAGCCGCGAACGACTGCGGCGCGCGCAGGAGGCAAGCTGAGGCGGTCCCGAACCGGCCTCGTCCACGCATTCACATCAATCGCAACGGGAGAAAATCCACACGCAAAAAATCATCCATCGCCAGCAACACAACACCCATTCAGCTACACAGAACAAACACATCAGGAGACACACATGTTCAAGAAAATCGCACTGCTGTGCGGCGCCCTCGCCTGCACCATGATGACTGCGCAAACCCCGGCTTCCGCTGCCGGCAATGACGAACAGGAAGTGGCCGCTGCGGTCGAAAAACTGCGTCAGGTGATGGTCGATCCCGATCTCAAAACACTGGAGGCACTGACTGCCGCCGATCTGAGCTATGGCCACTCCAACGGCAAGGTGCAGACCCAGGCCGAATTCATCGACGACCTCAAGACCGGCGCTTCCGACTTCGTCAAGATCGCGCTGTCGGATCAGACCATCAAGGTCGACGGCGACACCGCCATCGTGCGTCATGCGCTGGTGGCGGAAACCAATGACTCCGGCAAGCCCGGCAATGTTTCGCTGAAAATCCTGATGGTCTGGAAAAAACAGCACGGCCACTGGCAATTGCTGGCGCGTCAGGCAGTGCGTTTTACGGCCTGATGCATTCCGTTTTTGCCTAGTCAATTTCAGACTGAGCTGCGCGATCCCGAGCGGGATCGCGCGCGGCATTTCTGCTCCACGACTTCAGCTTGCAAGCGGCAAAGCAGGCTGAAGTATCCATGGTTTTCAAGGCATCGTCATCCCGCTCGTCTTTCTTCCCCCCTGCTGCAATTCCGACGCGCCCTTTCCTTCAAATCGTCATGCGCCTGCCCTCGCGACTCGCCCGGATCGCGACGCTATCGCCGCCTGCATTTCTCTGAGAAAAAACCTCGGACTGTGCTGCTTCCCCCGGCAATATTTCATCATCCGAAAATATTATTTCACCAAGGAAATATATTTTGCATTTTTGTCACGTTTTGAAAATTTATTTGCATTCCGCTTCACCAAGACTGAATCCGATTGCCGCTCTCGTCCGTACAATCACATGCATGAAACTAATTGTCATTTTGACAAAATAAATGACGGTATCAAGGGACAGAAAGCGGCGGGTTTTGCGAACGGCAATACGACACTCCGGCGCCGATTTTCTGTGTGAAAAAATCAAATTGAAAAAATTGAAATGAGTAGCCTGAAAAATCTAAAAATCGGCACCAAGCTGAGTCTTGGTTTCACCACCGTCATCGCCTTCATGCTGGTGCTTGCCTGCTTCTCGCTGATGCGCATGAATTCCATTTCATCCGCAGTCAGATATCAGGACAAAGTCCGCGCCGAAAAACTGGAGCCGTTGTATGTCACGCGCGAGGCTCTGGATCAGACCGGTCTGGCGGCACGCAATGCCTATATCTTTCAGGATGCGAACGCGGCAAAAAATGAACTGGCCATTCTCGACGAGCAGAAGGCCTTGTATCTGAGCGAGCTGAAAAAACTGGAAGCGGCCTTCGGCAACAATGCGCAATTCGGCAAAGTGAAGAGCGGCCTGCTGGCGATGGCGGAAGAATTGAACAAACCGCGCAAGTTCCGCGACGCCGACAACATGACGGATTACGGCAGCTTCCTGGTCAATGAATGCAGCCCCTTGCGGCGCCAGATCGTCAAGGATATCGATTTGCTGCTGAAGTCGGTGCAGGCGGAAAATCAGGAGGCCAGCGACCGCGCCGAGGATCTGTTCACCAGCTCGCTGTTCCTGATCCCGGCGCTGACTGCGCTGATCCTGCTGCTGTGCGTGGCGATCGCGCTGATCATCACACGCGGCCTGCTGGCCCAACTGGGCGGCGATCCGCGCGATGCGGTGAGCATCACCGAGCGCATCGCCCACGGCGAATTGTCGACCGCAGTCCACACCCGCGCCAACGACGACTCCAGTCTGCTGTATGAAATCCGTCTGATGCGCGACAAGCTGGCGGCGCTGGTGCGCCAGGTGCGCATCGGCACCCATGCCATCGCCGGCGCCTCCGCTGAAATCGCACTGGGCAATCGCGACCTGTCGGAACGCACCGAACACCAGTCCGAGACGCTGGAAAAAACCGTGGCGGCGATGGAGCAGCTGACCGCCACCGTCAAGCAGAATGCCGACAATGCGGCGCAGGCCAATCAGCTGGCGGTATCGGCCTCCGGCATTGCAGTCAAGGGCGGTGCGGTGGTCGGCCAGGTGGTCGAGACCATGGGCGCCATCGAAAGCTCCTCGCGCAAGATCGTGGACATCATCAGCGTGATCGACGGCATCGCGTTCCAGACCAACATCCTCGCCTTGAATGCAGCGGTGGAAGCCGCACGCGCCGGTGAACAGGGCCGCGGCTTTGCGGTGGTGGCCTCGGAAGTGCGCAGTCTGGCGCAACGCTCGGCCTCGGCCGCCAAGGAAATCAAGGGACTGATCGATCAGTCGGTGGAGAACGTCACCACCGGCAGCAAGCTGGTGCAGGAAGCCGGCAGTACCATGGAAGAAGTGGTCTCCAGCGTACGCCGCGTGACCGACATCGTCGGCGAGATCAGTTCGGCCAGCCAGGAGCAAAGCGCCGGTCTGATCGACGTCAATCACTCCATCACCAAGCTCGATGAAAACACCCAGCAGAATGCGGCGCTGGTGGAAGAAGCCTCGGCAGCGGCGCAATCGCTGAACGATCAGGCCGACCGCCTGACCGAACTGGTCGGCACCTTCAAGCTCAGCGATGCGCAGATGGCCGGCGAAGTGCAGCAGGATAAGGCGCCGTCATCGGTGATCGACATCACGCCGCAGCGCGGGCGCCTGCACGGTCCGCAGTGACCCGGTAAATTTGCGCAGCGGCTGCGTCGCTTGCGCAGCCGGAATGAAAACGCCATCCGTGTCTGCGGATGGCGTTTTTGTTTGCAGCAGCGGATTTACTCTGCAGAGGGTGCGACGCTGATTAAGGCACCGCCGCCGGCCCCGACTCCGCCACCTTCTGCGTCTGCTCGTTCCAGCCGCCGCCCAGCACCTTGTACAAGGTGATGCGATTGCTCTGCTCGGTCAGGCGCAGCGAGATCAGCGTCTGCTGTGCACTGTACAGCGCGCGTTGCGACACCAGCGCGGTCAGGTAGCTGTCGATGCCGTTGCGATAGCGGGCGTCGGACAACTTGTAGCTCCGCTCGTTGGCGGCCGCCACCTTTTGCTGCGCAGTGAGACGCTGATCCAGCGTGCTGCGCTCGGCCAGCGCATTGGCCACTTCTTCGAAGGCGGTCTGAATCGCTTTCTCGTAATTGGCGACGTCGATATCGCGCGTGATCTTCGCCGAATCCAGGCTGGCGCGATTGGCACCGGCGTTGAAGATCGGCAGATTGATCGAGGGCGCGAAACTCCAGGAGCCGCTGCCGGCGTTGAACAGGCCGCCGAGGCTGCGGCTGGCGGTGCCGCCGTCCGCCGTCAGCGTGATGCTGGGGAAGAAAGCTGCACGCGCCGCGCCGATGTCGGCATGCGCGCCAATCAGGGTATGTTCCGCCGCCAGCACGTCGGGACGGCGCAGCAGGATTTCCGACGGCAGACCCGACGGCGTGCCGAGCAAGGCCGAAGCCGTTTGCGGCAGGCTGTCCGGCAACAGCGCGGGAGCCACCGCAGCGCCCACCAGCAGATTGAGCGCGTTCAGATCCTGCGCCACCAGGCTGGTGTAGCGCCCGACGTCGGCGCGCGCCGATTCGACGCTGGCTTCCTGACTCGCCAGATCGACGCCGGAGACGGTGCCGATCTCATGGCTGCGCAGACCCAGTTCGTAGGTGCGACCCTGGCTCGCCAGCGTGTCCTGCGCCAGTTTCAGCAGCTCGCGGTCGGAGGCCAGCGTCAGCCAGGCATTGGCGACTTCGGCCACCAGACTGATGTGCGTGCTGCGACGGGTTTCGATCTGGTACTGGTAGGTTTCCAGCGCGGCGTCGCTGAGGTTCTTCAGCCGGCCGAAGAAATCCAGCTCATAGGAACTCACGCCCAGCGTCGCGCTGTACTGGCGCGAGGTGGTGGCGCGACCTGAACTCGACAACTCGGCCGGCGTGCGGCTGGCGCTCAGTCCGCCGCTGGCGCTGATCGCCGGATAACGGTCGGCGTCGGTGATGCGATATTGCGCGCGCGCCTTTTCGATGTTGAGCGCCGCCACCCGCAGATCGCGATTGTTTTGCAGCGCTTGCGCAATCACTTCGCGCAGGCGTTCGTCGAGGAAGAATTCACGCCAGCCGATTTCATCGGCGGCCGGCTGCGTGGCTTTCTTGTCGCCCTGCGCCGCGACGATGTTCTTGCCGTCCACGGTCTGCGTCCAGTCGGCCGCCACCGGCGCCGCCGGTTGCTGGTAGTCGGGCGCCAGATTGACGCAGCCGCCCAGCAGCATGGCCAGCGTCAGCGCGGTGATGGTGGCCGGCAGACGCGCCAGCCTGGCGCGCTGCATGTTTGATGTTTGATGGCCGGGCATCATGCGCCCTCCTTTCCATGTGCTTGAGCGAGATCGCCGTCGTCCGGCTTGCCGCCCTTGTTCTTGTTCTTCGTGTTGCGACGATCGATCAAAGTGCCGATCAGGAAGTAGAACAGCGGCACGAAGAAGATGCCGAGGATGGTCGCCGACAGCATGCCGCCCAGCACGCCGGTGCCGATGGCACGGCGGCTGGCGGAACCGGCGCCGCTGGCGATGGCCAGCGGCAGCACGCCGAACATGAAGGCCAGCGAAGTCATCAGAATCGGCCGCAGACGCAGTTGCACCGCTTCCAGCGTGGCGTCCCACAGGGACTTGCCGGACTCGTGCAATTGCTTGGCGAACTCGACGATCAGAATCGCGTTCTTGGCCGACAAACCCACCGTGGTCAGCAGACCGACCTGGAAGTAGACGTCGTTGGACATGCCCAGCACGCCGGTCAGCAAGACCGTGCCGATGATGCCCAGCGGCACCGCCAGAATCACCGCGAACGGCACCGACCAGCTTTCATACAGCGCCGCCAGGCACAGGAACACGAACAGGATGGAGATCGCATACAGCATCGGCGCCTGATTGCCGGACAGACGTTCCTGATAGGACGAACCGGTCCATTCGAAGCCGACCCCGGCCGGCAACTGGCGTGCGATATTTTCCACTTCCTTCATGGCGTCGCCGGAGCTGATGCCGGCCGCCGGCTCACCCACGATTTCAAACGAGGAGACGCCGTTGTAACGCTCCAGCAGCGAGGGACCGAAGCTCCACTTGCTGGTCATGAAGGCGTTGAACGGCACCATCTGGCTGGCCGAATTGCGCACATACCACTTGTTCAGATCGTCGCTCTGCATGCGGAACGGCGCATCGCCCTGCACGTACACCTTCTTCACCCGGCCATTGCTGAGGAAGTCGTTGACGTAGGTGCCGCCCATGGCGGTCGCCATGGTGGCATTGATGTCGCTGGTCGCCACGCTGAGCGCATCAGCCTTGCGGTCGTCAATGCTGACCTTGAGCTGCGGCGTGTCGTCCAGACCGGTGGTGCGGACGTTGGTCAGACGCGGATTCTGCCGCGCCAGTTGCAGGAACTGATCGCGCGCCTTGACCAGCTCATCGTGGCCGACGCCGCCGACGTCCTTGAGTTCGAAGTCGAAACCGGCGCTCTGGCCGAGACCGCGCACCGCCGGCGGACTCATCATGAAGACGCGGGCGCCGCGGATCTTGCCGAGGTCGGCGTTGGCGCGACGCACCAGTCCGGCCGCGGAAGTGTCATCGCCGGTGCGCTCGTCCCAGGCCTTGAGCTTGACGAAGGCGCGGGCGCCGTTCTGGCTGTTGCCGCCGACGCCGGAGCCGACAATCGCCAGCACCGAATCCACCATCTCAGGCTTGTTCATGAAATATTCCTGCATGGTCTTCACCACCGCGCGGGTCTGTTCGGCAGTAGCGCCGGTCGGCAACTGGATCTGCGCCATCAGCACGCCCTGATCTTCTTCCGGCAGGAAGGAGGTCGGCAGGCGCATGAACAGCACCCCCATCGCCACCACCACCAGCGCATAGGCCAGCAGTCCGCGCTTGCCGCGCGACAGCAAGCCGCCGACCCCCGAGCGATAACGCGTGGCGCTGCGGTCGAAAGTACGGTTGAACCAGGTGAAGAAACGGCCCTGCTGGTTGCCGTGGGTGCCCGGCTCATGCGGCTTGAGCAGCGAAGCACACAAGGCCGGCGTCAGCGTCAGCGCCACCAGCACCGACAGCGCCATGGCGGCCACGATGGTGATCGAGAACTGGCGATAGATCACGCCGGTGGAGCCGCCGAAGAAGGCCATCGGCACGAACACGCCGGACAGCACCAGCGCAATGCCGACCAGTGCGCCGGTGATTTCCTTCATCGATTTGCGGGTGGCTTCCTTGGCGCTGAGATGCTCTTCGCTCATCAGGCGCTCGACGTTTTCCACCACCACGATGGCATCATCCACCAGCAGGCCGATCGCCAGCACCATGCCGAACATGGTGAGCGTGTTGATCGAATAGCCGAACATGGCGAGCACGCCGAAGGTGCCCAGCAAGACCACCGGCACGGTGATGGTCGGAATGAAGGTGGCGCGGATGTTCTGCAGGAACAGATACATGATCAGCACCACCAGCACCACCGCTTCGATCAGGGTCTTGACCACTTCTTCCAGCGAGACGCGCACGAAGGGCGTGGTGTCGTAGGCGATGCTGCTCTTGAGCTGCATCGAGGCAGGGAAGTAGGGTTCCAGCTCGGCCATCTTGGCCTGCACCGCCTTGGAAGTGGCCAGGGCATTGGCGCCGGTCGCCAGCTGAATCGCCAGCGCCGAAGACGGCTTGCCGTTCTGCTGCGAAGCGACCTGATAGCTTTCGCCGCCCAGTTCCACGCGGGCGACGTCGGAGATCTTGACCACCGCACCGTCGCTGGAAGACTTGACGATGATGTTGCGGAACTCATCGGCCGTGGTCAGCTTGCTGCGCGCGGTGATGGTGGCGTTGATCTGTTGCCCTGGCAGCGCCGGCTGCGCGCCGACTTCACCGGCCGAGACTTCGGCATTCTGCGCTTCCAGCGCGCTGGTGACGTCGGACGGCATCAGCGCATACTTTTGCAGCTTGGCCGGATCGAGCCAGATGCGCATCGCATAGTTGGTGCCGAAGGCGGTGACATCGCCCACGCCTTCGACGCGGCTGATCTGGTCGGTCAGCGTACTGCTGATGAAGTCGCCGATGTCGGTGGCGGTCAGACGCGGATCGCCGGAGGTCAGCGAGATCACCATCAGAATATCGGTGGAGGCCTTGGTGACGGTCACGCCGTTGTTCTGCACTGCCTGCGGCAGACGGGCGGTCACCTGCTGCAGCTTGTTCTGCACCTGCATCTGGGCGACGTCGGGATTGGTGCCGGCGGTAAAGGTCAGCGTCACCTTGGCGGTGCCGGCCGAACTGGAGCTGGCCGACATGTATTGCAGATTGTCGAGGCCCTTCATCTGCTGCTCGATCACCTGGGTGACGGAGTCTTCCAGCGTCTTGGCCGAGGCGCCGGTATAGGTGGCGCTGATGTTGACCTTGGGAGGTGCGATATCGGGATACTGCTCAAGCGAGAGATTGCTGATCGACAGCAAGCCGCCCAGCATGATCACGATGGCGATGACCCATGCAAAGATGGGCCGGTCTATGAAGAAACGTGCCATGTGCGCCCCTTACTTCGACTGCGCGCCGACCGGCGTGCTCTTGCTGTCGGGATTGGAGGCGGTGTTGACGTCGGCCGCCGTGGTGGCGCTGCCGTCGGCCTTGGCCGCAGTTGCCGGCGTGCTGCCTGCAGTCGCAGCGCCGGCGGCGGGATTGCTCTTGACCGAATCGCTCATGTCGATGCCGCGCGGGGTGTCGCCCTTGCGCACTTTCTGCAGGCCGTCGACGATCACCTTGTCGCCGGCCTGGATGCCGGCGCTGATCCACCAGTTGTTGCCGACCGCACGTTCCACGCTCAGGATGCGTTGCTCGACCTTGCCGTCGGCGCCCAGCACCAGTGCCGAGGCAGTGCCGGTGGCATCGCGGCTGACCGCCTTTTGCGGCACCAGCAAGGCCTGATCATTGACGCCTTCTTCCAGCACGGCGCGCACGTAGGCGCCCGGCAGCAGAATTCCCTCGGCATTCGGCACCACCGCGCGCAGCGTGATCATGCCGGTGCCGGTATCGACGCTCAGGCCGCTGAACTCAAGCTTGCCCTGTTGCGCGTAAGTCGAACCGTCTTCCAGCAGAATCTTTACCTGCGCCGAATTGTCGCCGCTCTTTCTGATCTTGCCGGATGCCAGCTCCTTGCGCAGACGCAGCAGGTCGACGCTGGACTGGGTCACGTCCACATAAATGGGATCGATCTTCTGCACGGTGGTCAGCGCGGTCGTCTGTTGCGCCGTCACCAGCGCGCCCGGCGTCACCGTCGATTTCTCGATACGGCCGCTGATCGGCGACATGATGCGGGTGTAGTCGAGATTGATCTTCGCCGTCTTGACCGCGGCGCGCTGCACTTCGACATCGGCCTGATTCTGGCGCAGCGTGCTCTGGACGTCGTCGTTATCCTGCTTGCTGACGGCGTCGATCTTGTTCAGCTCGGCGTAGCGCTGCGCCTTGAGCTTGCCGGAATTCAGCGTGGCTTCGGCTTTCAGCAGCGAGGCCCTGGCGCTGTCGTAAGCCGCCTGATAGGTGGCCGGATCGATCTGATACAGCGCCTGCCCTTGCTTGACGTTGGCGCCTTCCTTGAACAGCCGCTTCTGAATGATGCCGCCGATCTGCGGGCGGATATCGGCACTCAGATAGGCCGTGGTGCGGCCCGGCAATTCGGTGGTCACCGCCTGCAGCTGCGGCTGCACCACCACGTAACCGACTTCGACGGTGGCGGCGGCCGGCTTGGTATCGCTCCTGGAGCAAGCCGACAAGGCCAGCGCCAGCACGCTGCAGCAGGCAATATAGGTCAGCGGAGAGGTGCGCGGCGCAACGACCGGAGTGGAGTGCAAGGCAGGCGTCGGGCAGGAAGCTGAAACGAGGACTTGTTTTTCTTGATTCATCGGTAAATTTTCAGCCCGACTCCGCCTTGTCAAACTGGCATCGTCCGGGCGCAATGAGCTATCGGACTTTGCATGGTAAGCAGCAATTGTGGAGGAAATTTGAGGAAACCGGGATTTGCAAAATATCGCCACCGGCGCCCGCTAACTTGCTAACCTAGCGGCTGCCGGGCGTGCGAGGCGAGCTGAAGATTAGCCGGACCGCGCCGGATTTCATTGTCGTTTTATTCATTTTGATGCGCCGGTTTTGCCATCGGCTGATTTGCAGCATGTTCATTTTTCACTCACTTCCGTCAGCCTCATTGATGACCTGCGTCGCGTGCGCTGCATGCGCTACGTGTGCTACGTACGCCGCGCGCTTCGCCGGCATGACCACGGCCGGGCCATTACAAGGTGCGTGACCTCATCCCCCGCGCTGCTTGCGGCATCTATCAGCGCTTCTTCGTACGCGCCAGCATCCGGCTGAAACTGTTTTACGCCATGCTGGCGCTGATCGTGGTGCTGATCCTGATGATGGGCGGCGCCACCCGCTACATCTTCAATCGCGACTTCCTCGGCTACCTCAATGAACAGGCGCAGCAGCGCATGGAAGATCTGGTGCCGCGCATCGAGGCCGCCTATCGCGTCAACGGCGACTGGGATTTCATCCGCAATAATCCGCGCGTCTGGTTCGAGCTGATGCGGCCGGTGATCGCCGAGCACAACGGCGCGGCCGGCAATACGGCGGAACTGGACCGGCGCATGATCCCGGCCTCCGACCTGACCGGCGCCACGCTGCGCTTTTCACTGCTGGATGCCGACCGCAAACTGGTGATCGGCTATCCCAATCTCGGCCCCGGCGCGCGCGTGCGACCCATCATGCGCGACGACGTCATCGTCGGCTGGATCGCCCAGACGCCGTTTGAAAACGTGATCGGCTCCATCGACCTGCGCTTCCAGCAAAGCCAGTTGCTGGCGCAGCTTGCCATCGGCGTGGTCGCCATCATGCTGGTCGGACTGATCATCATGCGCATCTCCGGCCTGCTGCTCAAGCCGCTGGTGCGCGTGGCGCGCGCCACCCACAAACTGGCCGGCGGCGACTATGCGACGCGGGTCGAAGTCTCCACCGCAGACGAAGTGGGACGGCTGGCGCAGGACTTCAATCAGCTGGCGATGACGCTGGAGCGCAATGAAAAACTGCGGCGCGAATTCATGGCCGATGTCTCGCACGAATTGCGCACCCCGCTCGGCATTCTCAACGGCCAGCTGGAAGCGCTGGAAGACGGCGTCATGCAAGCGGACGAGGCCACCGTGCGCTCGCTCAGGAGCGAGGTCACGCATCTCAACAAGCTGGTCAACGATCTGTATGACCTGTCGCTGGCCGATGCCGGCGCCCTCACCTATCGCAAGACCGACATCGATCTGGCGCCGCTGCTGCGCGCCGGCATGCAATCGTATGAAGACATGTTCCGCAAGCGTGGTCTCATTCTCGACGCGCAGACGCTGCCCGACAGCATGCCCATGCACGCGGACGCCGGCCGTCTGCAGCAATTGTTCAACAACCTGTTTGAAAACAGCCTGCGCTATACCGACGCAGCTGCGACTGCTGGCGGCAGCGGACGTCTGGTGCTGAGCTGCCGACAGGAAATCCGGCATCAGCAACAGCGCTGGCTGATCCAGTTCGACGACAGCGCGCCGGGCGTCGACGATGCCGCGCTCCAGCGTCTGTTCGAGCGTTTCTACAGAGTCGAGGCTTCGCGCAATCGCGCCAGCGGCGGCGCCGGTCTGGGCCTGGCAATCTGCCGCCGCATCGTCGATGCGCATCAGGGCAGCATCCATGCGGAAGCATCGCCGCTGGGCGGTTTGCGTGTCATCGTCAGCCTGCCGGCCGGCTTCGCCCAGGCAAGTGCCGGAGCCACGGCATGAGCGAACCGGCATTTCAATTCGCCGCCCCGGCGGTGGCCGATATCCTGATCGTCGAGGACGAACCCAAGCTGGCCGAACTGCTGCAAAAATATCTGGCAGCCGCCGGCTATACGTCGCGCCATGTCGCGCACGGCGATCATGCAGTGCCCGAGGTACAGGCGAAAAAGCCGGATCTGGTGCTGCTCGACATCATGCTGCCGGGCCGTGACGGCTGGCAGATCTGCCGGGAGTTGCGCCGCTTCAGCGACGTGCCGATTCTGATGCTGACCGCGCGCGCGGAAGAAGAAGATCGCCTGCGCGGTCTGGAACTGGGCGCCGATGACTACATCAGCAAGGCGCCGTTCAGCCCGCGCGAAATCGTGGCGCGCGTAAAGGCCATGCTACGCCGCAGCAGGCGTGAGCAAGAGGTGGTGTCGGAAGCACAGACCGCGCTTGAACATGGACCTGCAGTCGTTGCCGCCGATAGCGCGCAGCCAGCACAAAATTCCCCGCTGCAGATCGACGACGCCCGCCATCAGGCCAGCATCAAGGGCACACCGCTGAATCTGACGCCGCTGGAATTCCGTCTGCTGAAAGCTTTCGCCGCCGCACCGGGGCTGGTGTTTTCGCGCGAACAATTGCTCAACCACGTACACGACGAATACCGCTCGGTCACCGACCGCGCCATCGACACCCACATCAAGAATCTGCGCCGCAAGCTCGAACCCTTCTTCCCCGGCCATAACGCGATTCAGGCCATCTACGGGGTGGGTTACAGCTTTGAGTTGCCGGCCCAGACCTGAGCAACTGGCCGCCAAATCCAAACATCCGAACGCTGCATCGCCTATTTCAAAAACGCACCGCACTTAATAGAAAATTACATATTTCAGTGACTTTTCCCGTCCGGCGAGAAAAAATTTCATAAATTATGATATTTTCCGTCCGGTAACTTTACAAAATTTAGAATTTACAAAGGGGCTTGCTTCCGCTGGGGGATCCAACGTGGGAGCAAGGGGAAATCTTTCAATGCGTATGTTCAGCACTCAATATCGCGTCAGCGACATTGAGTGGGCTGTCGTCGACTATCAATGCAAAAGAAAAATTCAAAGCTGCAAATCTCAGTAGCACTGGCGTGCTGCCTTGTCTCAACGGGTTGTGCCGTTGATCCCAAAACCGGACAGATGTCATTCAAGGAAACCTTCGCCAGCGATGATCCTTGCGCCAATAATGCCCGCAATATCGGCATCGTGGCCGGCGGCGTCCTCGGTGCGCTGATCGGCAATCAGGTCGACAAAAAGGCGGGCACCCTGATTGGCGCCGGCGCCGGAGCCCTGATCGGTGGACTGATCGGCGCAGATATGGACAGGAAGAAATGCGAACTGTCCAAGCTGGCCAAGAAATACGATCTGGAACTGACCTTTACCGACATTCCCGCGCCTTCTGCTGCGACGCAATCCGGCGCCGGCAAAGCTGAACCTGCATTAGGACTTTCAGTGTCCATCAAGGATCAGGATCTGAGCGGTCACTTCGTGAGCGGCTCCGATGAATTGCAACCGAAGGCGCTGAAATATTTCACGGAGATTGCAGCCGAATATTCCTATCCTCAGCAACTCAAGAAGCTGCCGCCGAATGCCACTGCAGAAATGCGTAGCGTGGTAGAAAGTTTGAGAGAAAAGCGATTGCTGATCGTCGGCCACACCGACGATACCGGAAGCTCGCAACTCAATGCGGATCTGTCGGAACGACGCGCCCGCAGCGTGGCCAAGGTGTTTCAGGCCGCAGGCATTCAAGACGCGCGTATCTTTTTCCAGGGCGCGGGGGAGACCCAACCGATTGCCGACAACCGGAGCGAAGATGGCCGCGCCAGAAACAGACGTGTCGAAATTGTCGACTTGACGGATGAAGGCGCATTCAGGCAATACCTGGCTGCCCGTAGCGTGCGCACGGATTTTTATCGTATCGCGCTGGGTTCTGAAGTTGCAGATGCAACGGCTGCTCAGCAAGCAAACAAGGCCTCCAAAGCGAACTCAGGGAACATCCCTAAGCAAACCGCAAAGCAGATAGCGAAACCGGCTCAGGCGCAGCGCGCCAAAGCCAATGCAAACGCCGGCAAAGCAGCGACCGAAAGCAGCAGCGCACCCGCCGCTGTACCGGCTATCACCAGGCAGGCCCAGCCTTCGGCTCAAACTGCAGCAGCACTGGATTTCGGCGGCAGTCCCGCGGGCAGCATTGTGCCAAAACTGGATTTGGGGGCCATCGGCACCTCACGCTCCAGCGCGGGCGTCATCGGTACTGCACAGGCATCAGATACGCCGATGTCTCAGAGCTGCCGCTTCGACAAGCCGCGTATCGCCAACGGAGTCAAATCACTACGTGACGGCAAGGAAATTGCCACCTCGGAATACATGCCGGGTCTCTACAACACTTCATGGGTCGACAAGGTGAATGGCCATCTGGTGGCACTGACCAACGTGGCGGTTCTGCGCGATGGCGGTGCGCCGGCGCGGCAACCGAAACTGCTGATCTACAAGAACTATGCATCGGCCAACGCCAAGCCCGACTACACCATAGAACCTCAGGTAAATACCTACAAGGGCGACAAGGCGCTGCTATACCGCGTGTTCGCATCCGGACCGGTGCGCTGCATGGATATTGTTATCCCGAACGATAGCCCACGTAGCGCTGAAGGCTCTTGGCTGTACTACGACAATCAGGGCAATGCATTGATCAGCGCGTTCAATCCAAAAATCGCAAAGTAAAAATACTGAAGAAAAAAAGGGGCTTATAAACATGTTTGATTCCATCAACGAGCATCTCAATGTCGTCGCGACATTTGTATCGCTGGCGATTCTCGTCGCCGTCTATTTTGCATTCAAATTCCGGATTGATTTCTGGTGGCTGAATTTCTGGTACTCATTGCCCTTCATCGGCAAGATTGCGCGCTTGTCCTCGGACACTACCCGCTACGCCAAGGACAAAACCTGGACCAACGCCGAACGCACGCTGTGCGAAGACTACAAGCAATATATTCACTTCACCGGCGAAGCCGAATTGACCAAACGTCTGGTGTATCTGGCCAAGGCCAATGATCTGGGACGCAAACCTCTGCCGGCGTGGCTGGTGTTCGTGCTTGGCTTGCTGGTGATTGCAGAAGGTCTCGGATTCTCCTATCTGCTGGGCAGCTGGATGGCAATGGAGGGCAGCGAAAATACACGTACCTTGCTGATGGTCGCCATCGTGCTGGTGTTGTGCGTGATTCTGGTTTTCGTGACCCACAGCGCCGGTCATCAGCTCTATCGTACCAATCTGATCAAGGCCTCGGCCAAGGACTGGCGCGACGCCGGTCAACCAGGTAGCTTCAAGACCGCCAACATCATGCTCAATGGCGATCAATCGGTGGATGACAAGGAAGCCGAATACACGCAGTGCGTCAATCGTGTCGGCACCTCGGGCAGCTATGTCATGGTCGGCATCGCGATCGCCGTCATTCTGGTGATTGCCATTACCTCGACCTGGATGCGCGTCAAGCATCTGGAAAATGAACAGACACAAGAGACCACTCAGGTCGCGGCGGCGGCAACATCCGCACCGGCTTCGGGCAATCCGTTCGCCGGAGGTCTGGCCTTGCCTCAGGACGTACTGAAACCGCAGCAAGACGCAGAACAAAAAGGACGCGCTGATGGCCGCAAGGCAGTCGCCGATGAAGGCATGGCGGCATTCCTGATGATGGCATTCATCTTTGTTGTTACCCAAGTTGTCGGTATTGCAGCCGGTTTCAAATGGGGCTTTGCCGGCAAGGAAAGCAAGGCCGCCTATACAGGAACACGTGGCTTCTCGACCTACGAAGACTACCAGGCCTTTTATGCGCCGATCATTCAGGTCGCTCAGGCCAAACTGCAAACCCTGCAGCAACGTCTGGCAGAGCGCGGCTCAAACATCGGACTCGACCTGCAGAAGGCGTTTGACGACTACCTCAACGAAACACAGCGCCAGCGGCCGCTCGGTACCGTGGCGAGCGAGGCAACCACAGCCGCAAAATCTGCATTGCCTGTTGAAAAAGAAAGCTCGGCGACACCCACACTGGAAGAAGCCATCGCACGCTTTGATGAACTGAAGTCGAATCAGGACATCGCCAAGAAATACGTGCTGGGACTGGAGCCGGCCTTACGCGAGCAGTTGACTGCCGCGATCAAGGAACGCAAGGCGCGCGAAGAAGCTGAACGGCAAATGGAAAAGGCGAAGTCAGACGAACGCCAGCTCGACGAGCTGTTCTGAGAGGCGACCTGATCATGAAAAGATTCATCCTTGCCTCGCTGCTAATGAGTGCTGCGGCCACCGCATTTGCGGCGGCACCACTGAATCAGATTCCAAGCTGCTATGCCGCCAATAAAATGGAACTGGCCGTTCCCGCCCAGCAGCGTGAAGTTTTCCTGCTGCTGGACCAGACAGTGGAACTCGATCAGGAGCTGAAGCAATCGCTGGCCGATACCGTCCGCGGCCTGATGAGCTCGGGCACCTCATTTCAGATTCTGCGTTTCTCTGCGTTCTCGCAGGGACGCTATCTGGACATGGTGGCGACCGGCGCTCTGGAGCAATCGGTGCCGGAAAGCGCCCGCAATTCGGTTGGCGTCAAAACACTGAAGTCTTTTGACAGTTGCATCAAGGGACAACTGGAATACGGGGCACGACTGGCATTGAGCGCGACCGGAAAGACGCTGGAACAGAGCTCCAGCGCGCTCAGCAATTCGGATGTGCTGGCAAGCCTGGCGGAGACGTCGAAGCTGGTCAAGGCATCGACTGCGCCACGCCGCATCGTGCTGATCGTCTCGGATATGCTTGAGAACTCCACTGTATCCAGCTTTTACGCGGGGAAGGGCGTGCGCAAGATTGATCCGGAAAAGGAGATTCAGGCTGTGCAGAAAAACAATCTCTTCGGTGACTTCGGCGGCGCCACCATTTTTGTCATGGGCGCCGGCATCATCTCCGAGCAAGGTGCTGCAACGAGCAAAGCTGCACAAAAAAACCAGTACCGGGATCCCAAAACCCTGAATGCACTGAAGCAATTCTGGGGTGAATACTTCACCAAATCAAATGGACGGCTTGAAGAATTCGGCATGCCGGCTCTGCTGAGTCCGGTGCGCTGAGAGCACTGCGTATCTGCCCATTACTGCCGGCCATGCCGGCAGTAATTTTTTCTATGGTCACTCCGTCGTCAACGCATCCTGAATCGCCGTCAGCAGCTTCGCGGTCTCGCCCTTGGCCTTCAGCGAAAACAGCAACATGGAGCGGCCGGTGACAGCATAGACGTCGCCCGAATCGAACTCCGGCAACTCGCTGCGTACCGGCATGTTGGTGTCGACCAGACAGGTCCAGCGGCTGCCGCCCGGCACTTCCGGCAAAGTGAAATTCACGACATCGTGATAGGCGTTGAACACCATCAGCAAGGTGGCGTCGCTGCCAGGGCGCTTGATGCCGCTGACTTGCGAACGGCCGTCGATCAGCAAGCCGAAAGCATGCATCTGTTCGTCCTGCCATTGTTCGTCGCTCAGGCTTTCTCCCGAGGCCGAGATCCAGGTGGCTTCGGTGATGCCGGTTTCAGGATTGCTTGCGCCCGAGAGAAAACGCGAACGATGCAGCAAGGGCAGGCTGGCGCGCAGATTGAGCAGATTGCGCGTGAAGTCCTGCAGCGCACGGCCGTCGTCGTCGATGCCGTCCCAATCCAGCCAGCTGATTTCATTGTCCTGACAATAGGCGTTGTTGTTGCCTTGCTGGGTGCGGCCGGATTCGTCGCCGGCCAGAATCATGGGCGTGCCGCGCGCGAAGATCAGCGAGGCCAGCAGATTGCGTTTCTGGCGTTCGCGCAGTGCGCGGATATCGGCGTCGTCGGTCGGCCCTTCGGCGCCGCAATTCCATGAACGATTGTCGGAGCCGCCGTCGCGGTTGTCTTCGCCGTTGGCCTCGTTGTGCTTGTCGTTGTACGACACCAGATCGTGCAGGCAGAAGCCGTCGTGTGCGGTGATGAAATTGACGCTGGCCCAGGCGCGGCGGCCGCGCTGCTGGAACTTGTCGGCCGAGCCCGTCATGCGCTTGGCGAAGTCGGCGGCGGCGCCCTGATCCCCTTTCCAGAAGGCGCGCACATCGTCGCGGAAGCGGTCGTTCCATTCGGCCCAGCCCGGCGGAAAACCGCCCACCTGATAGCCGCCGGGACCGCAATCCCAGGGCTCGGCAATCATCTTCACACCAGCCAGGATCGGATCCTGGCGGCAGGCTTGCAGAAAGCCGCTGGACTCGTCGAAGCCGTGATCGAGGCGCCCGAGTATGGTGGCGAGATCGAAGCGGAAGCCATCCACGCCCATTTCGGTGACCCAGTAACGCAGGCTGTCGCACACCATCTGCAGCACGCGCGGGTGCGACAGATTGAGCGTGTTGCCGGTGCCGGTATCGTTGATGTAGAAGCGTTTCTGATCGGGCAGCAGCCGATAGTAAGAGGCGTTGTCGATGCCCTTGAAGGACAGCGTCGGCCCCTTCTCATTGCCTTCGGCGGTGTGGTTGTAGACCACGTCGAGAATTACCTCCAGCCCGGCTTCATGGAAGGACTTGATCATGTTCTTGAACTCGGCGATCTCGCCGCTGGCGAAATAGCGCGGATCGGCGGCGAAGAAGCCCAGCGAGTTGTAGCCCCAGTAATTGGTGAGGCCCTTTTCCAGCAGATAGTCGTCGTTGACGAAGGAATGGATAGGCAGCAGCTCGACCGAGGTCACGCCCAGGCTCTTGATGTGCTCGACCACTTCCGGCGTCGCCAGCCCGGCGAAGCTGCCGCGCAAGTGTTCCGGCACGGCCGGATGACGCATGGTGTAGCCGCGCACATGAGTTTCGTAGAACACGCATTTTTCCCAGGGGATATGGTTTTCGCTGGCGCCGGCAAACGAAAAACTATGATCCACCACCACGCATTTCGGCACGAAGGCGGCGCTGTCGCGCTCGTCGAAACTGAGGTCTTCGTCCTCGGCGCCGATGGTGTAGCCGAACACTTCCGGCGCCCACACCAGCTCACCGATGTGGCGCTTGGCGTAAGGATCGAGCAAGAGCTTGTTGGGATTGAAGCGATGACCGTTCTCCGGCTCGTAAGGGCCGTGCACGCGATAGCCATAGACGGTGTCGGGTCCGATGTCGGGAATGAAGGCGTGCCACACTTCGTCGGTGTATTCGGGCAAATCGACACGACCGATTTCATGCTTGCCTTCGGCGTCGTACAGGCACAGTTCAACGCGCGTGGCATGCGCGGAAAACAAGGCGAAATTCACGCCCTGGCCGGTCCAGGTGGCGCCCCGCGGAAAGGGCGTGCCCTCTTGAATGCGGTCGAGAAAGGTCAGGGTCGTCATGGTCGTGGTCGCAGTCACATTGGCAGGAAGTTCGATCGGAATGGGCCGGCAGATCGGGCAGCACCATGGCTGCAGACGATGTTGTCCGCAGCAAGCTCAGCCGTTCAGTAGCAGCATTGAAGGTTAGACGACGCGCGCGCCGGGCGCTATCAGCTTTCGCCTTGAAGTTTTGTAAGCGGAATGGAAGTGTGTCAACGGCACCAGGATCGCGCTGCACGCCGGCACGTGGATGATGCCGCATGAAGATGAGGAAAACCTCGGTGCAGGCAGCGGCGTATGCTGCACACCTGTATTGAATGAACGGCAATAAAAAAAGGCAACAGAAGTTGCCTTTTTTCGTCCGAACTGCCGAAACGGGCCCGCAGTCAGAGCGTGCGCAGCTGACTGTTATCCAGCTTGAACACGCTGACCACCTGGGTCAGACGTCCGGCCTGATCCTGCAAGGACTGCGCGGCGGCGGCGGCTTCCTCCACCAGCGCCGCGTTCTGTTGCGTGACCTCATCCATCTGCGTGATGGCGCGGTTGATCTCTTCGATGCCGGTGCTCTGCTCCTGCGTGGCGGCGGTGATTTCGCTGACCACGTCGGTCACGCGGCGCACGCTGTCGACGATGTCGCTCATGGTGTTGCCGGCCTGTTCCACCAGCTTGCTGCCGGCATCGACCTTGCCCACCGAGTCGTCGATCAGGCCCTTGATCTCTTTGGCGGCTGCCGCCGAGCGCTGCGCCAGCGAGCGCACTTCGGAAGCCACCACCGCAAAGCCGCGGCCCTGTTCGCCGGCGCGCGCCGCTTCCACTGCGGCGTTCAGCGCCAGGATGTTGGTCTGGAACGCGATGCCGTCGATCACGCTGATGATGTCGACGATGCGGCGCGAAGACTCGTTGATCGAGCTCATGGTCTGCACCACCTGACCGACCACGCTGCCGCCCTGGCCGGCGACTTCGGAAGCCGACACCGCCAGTTGATTGGCCTGACGTGCGTTGTCGGCGTTCTGCTTGACGGTCGAGGTCAGTTCTTCCATCGCCGATGCAGTTTCTTCCAGCGAACCGGCCTGCTGCTCGGTGCGCGAAGACAGATCCAGATTGCCGGTCGCGATTTCCGATGAAGCGGTGGAGATGGTGTCGGTGCCTTGACGCACTTCGGTAACGATCTTCAGCAGGCTGTCGTTCATGGCCTTGAGCGAATGCATCAGCTGGCCGGTCTCGTCGGTGCTGGCGGCCCTGATATCGGCAGTCAGATCGCCTTGCGCCACGCGCTGGGCAACATCCACCGCTTGCTGCAAGGGACGCGAAACGATGCGCGCCACCGTGATCGCCAGACCCATTGCAATCACCACGATAGCGGCCAGCAGACCGATGATCCAGGTCTTGGCTGCGGCATAGGTGCTATCGGCTTCGGCATCGGAGCGCTTGGTGCCGTCGTCGTTGATCTTGGCCAGGCCATCCAGCTGTTCGATGGATTGACGGAACAGTTTGTTGGAATCGCCCTTGAACAGATTGCGTGCTTCCTCTTTCTTGCCTTCGCGCGACAAGGCCATGATCTGCTTGTTCACCGCCAGGTAATCGCTCAGCGTCTTTTCCAGCTGGGGAAACAGCACTCGCTCTTCCGGCTCGGAAATCAGCGCCTGATAAGCCGCCTTGTCCTTGTTGATCAGTTCCATGCGGGTCGCCATGGCCTTTTCGGCATCGGCGAAGTCCTTATCGTCGGTTGACATCACGTGCTGCAGCTCGGAGATACGGAAGCGCGGCATCGACGCCTGCATTTTCTGAGCCAGCTTGATGCTCGGCAACCAGTTTTCGGAGATGTCGGTAGAGGCCTTGTTGACGTTGGCAAGTTGCCGGATTGAAAACACGCCGAGCACGATCGTCAGCGCAATGACGACGACGAAAGAAAGAATCAGTTTCTGAGCAATTTTCAGATTGTAGAACCAGCGCATGATGACCTCGACGGATGGATGACTGATGCAAGTGTAGGCAGCTGCAAGCTCAGGCATATCGCAGAGAACACCGTTGTTTCACCCCTGTATCGGTCCTTCCGCGCGTGCTGTGACAGACGTCTGACGCCGGGCTGACAGCCTTGTCAGAAAAGGCGAGCCTGCGCATGATTCAGACGCGGAAAATTACTATGACGCATGCCTTCACTTGCGCACCTGAATCAGTCCGCATTCACCGAATACTTCTTTCGCCAACGGTACGATCTGTTCACGAGCAGCCGGCGCCAGTTCTTGCAGATAGGAAAGAAAATAGCCGATCGGCGGCACCGCAGGACGCGCCTTCAACACTTTGAGCGCGCCGCTGTCGGCGGCTTCCTTCGCCATCAGTGCCGGCACCACGGCGATGCCATGGCCGGCGGCCACCAGCTTCAGAATCAGGGCGATCGAATTGCAGCTGCCGCCCAGGCGCAGGCCGGAGGCATGCGCGCCGAACCAGTTGATCATGGATGATTGCAGCGAAGACGGCGCCGGCAGACTGAGAACGGTGCAGCCGGCCAGTGTCGCCGGATCAGCCTGCCGCCCCGGCGCCTGGAACGAACGCGGCGCCACCCAGCGCAACTCGACGCTGCCCAGCGGCTCGTCCACCACGTGGGCGGCGGACACCGGGCTGCTGAGGATCGCCATGTCCAGCTCGCGCGCATTGAGCTTGCGGCTCAGTTCGGTGCCGATGTCCACCTGCAGCTCGACCCGCAAACCCGTGAACTGCATTTTCAGGCGCGTCAGAAAGGTGCTCAGGCCGGTCATGGCGGACGATTCGTTGACGCCCAGTCGCAGCACGCCCAGGCCCGGCGCATCGCTGCCGAGGCCGCTGCTGAAACCGTCGGCCAGCGCCAGAATCCGCTCCGCCAGTTCGAACAGCGGCCGCGCCTCGGTCTTCAGTTCCAGCTTGTAGCCGCTGCGGTCGAACAATTGCTCGCCGACCAGTTCTTCGAGTTCGCGCAGACGCGCGGTCACCGCCGGCTGGGTCAGGCTCTGGTGCCGCGCGGCGGCATGCACACTGCCCAGGCGAGTGACCCAGTAGAAGCTTTCAAGTTGTTGCAGGCTGGGACGCATGATAAATATTTATTATCGTGAATGGATTCAATCGTAATTATCTTTAATTATCTCCCCGGCCTAAAATTTCTGCCAGATGCTTGCGCCAGGCTTTCCACAGACTGGGCTGCAGGCTCAATTTTTCATCCCCTGCCTTGCCTGCCACGGAGAATCCCATGCTGCACAATCTGAATCTGCCCCAGCCGGCGCTCGACGCCGCTTCCGCTCCGGCCGCCTGCCGCCGGTTGATACGCAGCGGCGCCTGGTCGGCCCCGACCGCCGGTCTGGCGGCGCGCCATGTGCAGGTCAATCTGGTGATGCTGCCGGCCGCCGAAGCCGCCGATTTCGAACGCTATTGCCAGCGCAATCCCAAGCCTTGCCCAGTGCTGAGCATTTCCGAGCCGGGCGAATTTGCGCCGCCGGCCCTGGGCCAGGATCTGGATCTGCGCACCGATGTGCCACGCTACCGCGTGTTCGAAGGCGGGCGCATGAAGGCTGAAGTGGAAGACATCAGCGCACTGTGGCGCGACGATCTGGTGACCTTCGCCATCGGCTGTTCTTTCACCTTTGAGCATTCTCTGATCGAGAGCGGCATTCCGGTGCGTCACATCGAGCAAGGCCGCAATGTGCCGATGTTTCGCACCAGTATTCAGACCAGCCCGGCCGGCAGATTCGCGGGACCGATGGTGGTCACCATGCGTCCGCTGAAGGCGGCCGACGCCATACGTGCGATCCAGATCACCTCGCGCTTTCCGGGCGTGCATGGCGCACCGGTGCATATCGGCGACCCGGCCCTGATCGGCATCAACGATCTGGCGCATCCCGAATTCGGCGATGCCGTCAGCGTGGCCGACGATGAGCTGCCGGTCTTCTGGGCCTGCGGCGCCACCCCGCAACTGGCCGTGCTGCAGGCCCTGCCCTCGTTCTGCATCACGCATGCGCCGGGTCACATGCTGATCACCGATCTGCGCAACAGCGATTACGCCGTGCTTTAAGTTGCCGCCAAGCGCATGCCTTCATCCATCTTCTATGGCGTGCTGGTGGCGCTGATCTGGGGCGCGCAGCCGGTGGTGTCGCGCTATGGTTTTCAACTCGGACTGAATGCCGCCGACGCCACGCTGGTGCGCTATCTCGCCAGCGGCTTGCTGATGCTGCCGTATGCCTGGCGCCGCGGCCTGGGCGATGCCTGCGGGCTCGGCTGGCGCAAGGGGCTGTGCCTGTTCCTGCTGTCCGGTCCGCTGTTCAGCCTGATTCTGATCGGCGGCGTCAGCTATGCGCCGGCCTCGCACGGCGCGCTGATCCATCCGGCGCTGGTGCCGCTGTTCGGCGCGCTGATCAGCCGCTTCGGCCTGCGCCGGCAAGAGCGCTTTTCACTGATCAGCATGGGGCTGCTGCTGGCCGGGCTGTTGCTGATCGGCGGCGATAGTCTGATGGATGGGCATGCGCTGGCTTCCGGCGCCTGGCGCGGCGATCTGCTGTTCGTCCTGTCGGCGCTGATGTGGGCGCTGTACATGGTGCTCAACAAAAGCTGGAACACCAGACCGCTGGATGTGGTGGCGCTGGTGCAGGTCTTGTCGCTCAGCTATGTGCTGCCCTATCTGCTGTTGCACGGCATGCATGCGTTTGAGCATCCGCCCGGGCTGCTGGTGTTGCAGGCCTTCTATCACGGCGTGCTGGTGAGCGTGGTGGGCGTGGCGCTGTTCAATTGGGTGGTGAGCAGGCTGGGCGTGAAGGCACTGATGTTCAACGCGCTGTCGCCCTTGTTCGGCGTGGCGCTGTCATCGCTGCTGTTGCAGGAAAGCCTGAAGCCCTCGCTGCTGATGGGCGCGGCGCTGATCGTCGCCGGTCTGGTGTGGTCGCTGCGCGGCGCCCGCCAGGCGCCTCAGACTCAGAGCTGAATCCGGATATGAATCAGGACGCCGGCCTGGCGGATGGCTGAGCGGCGTCGCCCACGGCAGGCGCCTCGCCGGCCATGCCGCGCTCCTGCCAGTCGCCGCCCAGGGCCTTGATCAGAAACACCGAGGTCAGCAGACGCTGCCCCATCAGTTGCGCCGACTGCCGCTCATTACTGAGCAGCGTCTGCTGCGCGGTGATCACTTCCAGATAAGTGGCGACGCCGCCTTCGTAACGGCTGTTGGCGATATCGAGCACCCGGCTGGCGCTGCGGATGGCCGATTGCGATTGGGCGTAGGCGCGATCCAGCGCAGCGATGCCGGTGATGCCGTCCTCCACTTCCTGCATCGCGGTCAGCACGGTGCGCTTGTAGCCCGCCACCGTGGCCTCGTAATTGCCGCGTGCGAAATCGACCCCGGCGCGCAGGCGGCCGCCGTCGAACAGACTCTGGGTGGCGGACACGCCCAGCGACCACAGCACGCTCGGGGCATTGAACAGCGCGCCCCAGTTGCGGCTGTCGACGCCGTAGGACGGCGCCAGCATGAAGCTGGGATAAAAGGCGGCGCTGGCGACCCCGACCTGGGCATTGGCGGCGGCCATGGCGCGCTCGGCGGAGGCGATGTCGGGACGTCGTTCCAGCACGTCCGACGGCACGCCCAGCGGCACCTGCGGCAGATTGATCGCCGCCAGCGACGGCGCCAGTGAAAACAGCGGCGCCGGCGTGCCGGTCAGCGTGGCGATGGCGTGTTCGTATTGGCCGCGCTGGCGACGCAGCACGTCGACCTGGGTCAATGTGTTGTCGAGCAGCGCCTGCTGCTGGGCGACGTCGAGGCCGGAACTGGCGCCGAGATCATGGCGTGAGGTGGCCAGATCGAGCGCTCGGCGCTGCAGGGCGATGGAGCGCGTCAGCACATCCATTTCCAGATCCAGCTCGCGCAGGTTGAAGTAGTTGCTGGCGAGATCGGCGCTCAGCAGCAGGCGGGTATTTTCAAAGTCGGCCGCCGATTGCTGCGCCGATGCCTGCGCGCCTTCCACTGCGCGCTGCACGCGGCCGAACAGATCGGCTTCGTAACTGACGTTCAGGCCCAGCGCAAAATCGTTCTGCACCGTGGCGTAGTTGGGCGAGTTGTAATTGGTCAGCGGCCGGTTGGCGGAGATGCGGCCGCGCTGCGCACGCGCGCCGAGATTGACCTGCGGCACGGTGGCGGCATCGGCGATGCCGGCGGTGGCGCGCGCCTGCGACAGACGCGCAGCGGCAATCGCCAGCGTCTGGTTGCCGGCCATGGCTTTTTCCTGCAAGGCATTCAGTTGCGCATCGCCGAAACGCTGCCACCAGGGACCGCGCAGCTGCGCATCGTCGGGACGGCTCTGGCGCCATGGCGCTTCAGGTTGCCAGCTCGGCGGCATGTCCACTTGAGGCTTGCGATAGTCGGGTCCGGCGGCACAGCCGGCCAGAGTCGCCACGGCGAGCGTCAGCGCACTCAGCAGCAGAGCGGTGTTCACGACGCGGCCTTTGCTGCCGGTGCGGCTTTTTTGTCTCCGTCCTTGCCTTCCTTGGCCGGCGCCAGGGCAACCTCATCGCCCTCGGCCAGCGAGTCGGATGGATTGAGCACCAGTTTTTCATCGCCGGTGAGACCGTCCAGTACCTCGACCGTGAGGCCGTAATTGCGGCCCAGCTGCACCTTCTTCAGACGGATGTGATTGCCGGCATCGACTGCCGCCACCATCGCACCGTCGCGGCGGAACATCAGCGTATCGGCCGAGATCACCATCGCGCCGCTCGGTTTGAGCGGCAACGCCACCTGCACGAAGGCGCCGGGCAGCAAGGTGTTGCCGGGATTGGCCAGGGCCACTTCAATCTGCATCGCGCGCGTGGCCGGATCGATGGAGCCGGCGGTGCGTGCGACCTTGCCTTCGAACTTGCGGCCGCGCAGTTCGGCTTGCGTGATCACCACGCTCTGGCCCGGCTTGACCAGTTGCGCATACGACTGCGGCACGTTGACGTAGACGCGCAAGGGGTCGGTCTGCGACAGCACGAACAGCGGACGGCCGGCGCCCGGATCGATCAGGTCGCCGACATCCACGTTGCGGCGCGTGATGGTGCCGGAAAACGGCGCCAGCACGCGCTTGAATCCTTCCACCTGCTTGAGGCGGCCGACGTTGGCTTCGGCCGCCGCCAGATTCGATTGCGCCTGCGAGTAAGCGCTGCGGCGTTCATCCACTTCCTGTTGCGAGACCGCGTCCTTCTTGCGCAAGGCTTCCCAGCGCGCCATGGAGCTCTTGGCCAGCTCCATGCTGGAAGCAGCCTGCGCGCGTGCGGCGACGGCCTGCGACAACTGCTGATCGGTTTCCGGCGTATCCAGTTCGGCCAGCAGATCGCCCTTCTTCACTTCGGCGCCGATGTCCTTGTACCAGCGCTTCAGATAGCCGCCGGCGCGCGCCGAGATCGGCGACTGCACGAAGCCCTGCAAGGTGCCGGGCAAGGCCAGCGTCTGGCCCTGATCGCTGCTCCTGGCGGGCGCCGTTCGCACATACTGTTTGGCGCGCTCGGCGGTGCCGGCGTCCAGTTCGCGCGCGTTGGCGGCGCGGCTGACGACGGTGCGCGCAGCGCCCGCAGCCAGCAGCAGCATCACCACCAGCAGGATGATTTTGGAGCGCCTTACCATCTGGCGCCGCGTCAGCAATTCGCCATCGTCGGATGCGAGCGAATGGATGCCGAGTTCGGAATGACGTTCTTGCGACATTGCTTCAGGTCTCCTGTTGCACGGTGCCCGCCGGCGGCAGGCGCTGTTCGCGCTTCTGCTGGCGGCGAACCAGTCGTTGATGCACGCCGGCAAACACTACCGGCACAAAAAACAGCGTGGATACGGTGGCGAACAGCAGGCCGCCGATCACGGCGCGACCCAGCGGCGCGTTCTGCTCGGCGCCTTCACCCAGTCCCAGCGCCATCGGAATCATGCCGATGATCATCGCCAGCGCCGTCATCAGCACCGGACGGATACGCGTGGCGCCGGACTCCAGCGCAGCGGCCAGCGGCGTCGCGCCTTCTTCGCGGCGCTGGCGTGCGAACGACACGATCAGAATACTGTTGGCAGTGGCCACGCCCATGGTCATGATGGCGCCGGTCAGCGCCGGCACGCTCAGCGTGGTGCCGGTGATGAACAGCATCCAGGCGATGCCGGCCAGCGCCGCCGGCAAGGCCGCGATGATGATGGCGGCGTCGATCCACGACTGGAAGTTGACCACCACCAGCAGATACACCAGCACGATCGCCATCGCCAGGCCGACGCCCAGACCGATGAACGAGGCCTGCATGGTTTCGACCTGACCGCGTATCACCACCTGGCTGCCGCGCGGCAGCTTGGGCTTGATTTCTTCCACCAGTTTTTCAACCTTGCCGGCCACGCTCGCCAGATCGGTGCCCTGCACACTGACGAAGACATCGATCGCGGGCAGGATGTTGTAGCGCGAAGCCACCGCGATCTGCCGCCCCTGCCGCACATCGACCAGATTGCCCAGCAACTGCGTATTGGCGTTGCCCAGACCGGCGGCGGCCGCTGCATTGGCGCCGGCGCCGACCGGAATGTTGAGCAGCGAATCCAGCGAATCGACGCTGTACTGCGGCGACTGTACCGCGATGTTATAGACCACGCCGTTCTGCGGATTGAGCCAGAAGGCCGGCGAAGTCTGCGAGCTGCCGGACAAGGCGATCAGCAGGTTCTGGCCGACGTTGGAGGCCGACAGGCCGAACTGCTGCAGACGCGTGCGATCCATCTGCAGATCCAGCGCCGGGCCATCCAGCCGCTGATGCACGTGGGCATCGACCGCGCCCGGCACTTGCCGGATTTTCTTGGTCAGCTCGGCGGCCAGCTCGGCATTGCGCGTCATGTTGGGGCCGGTGAATTGCACGTCGATGGCGGCCGGCAGACCGAAGTTGAGAATCTGCGTGACGATGTCGGCCGGCTGGAAGAAGAACTCGATGCCGGGGAAACGCTTGGGCAATTCGGCGCGCAGCAGGCTCACCAGTTCTTCGGTCGGCCGGTGCCCTTCTTTCAGCGCCATCAGCATTTCGCCGTCGAGCGTGCCGATGGTGCCGGCATTGCTGTACGAAAGATTGATGCCGCTGTTGGGCACGCCCAGATTGTCGAGAATGGTCTCCAGCTCGTCGGCCGGAATCATCTCGCGTATCGCGCGTTCCACTTCGTCGGCGATACGCGCGGTTTCTTCGATGCGGGTGCCGGTCGGCGCGCGCATGTGCAGACGGATCTGGCCGGAATCGACGTTGGGGAAAAAGTCGCGGCCGAGGAAGGGGAACAGCAAGGTCGAGAGCACGCAGAAGCCGAGGAAGGCCAGCGCGAAATTGCGCCGGTGCGCCAGCAGTGAGGACAGCACCAGCGTATAGCCGCGCCGCACGCGCTCGAACTGGCGGTCGAAACTCAGATACACGCGCTGCAGCAGACTGCGCTTGCCGTTGTCGATCTGGCCGTGGCTGCCCATCAGCAGCATCACCAGCGTCGGCACCAGCGTGCGCGACAGAATATAGGAGGCGATCATCGCGAACACCACCGATTCGGCCAGCGGCACGAACAGGAAGCGCGCCACGCCCGACAGGAAAAACATGGGCACGAACACGATGCAGATACACAGTGTGGAGACGAAGGCCGGCACGCCGATCTCGCCGGCGCCGACGATGATGGCGTCATGCAGCGGCTTGCCCAGGTGCATGTGGCGTTCGATGTTTTCAATCGTGACGATGGCCTGGTCCACCAGAATCCCGACCGAGAGCGCGAGGCCGCCCAGCGTCATCAGATTGAGCGTTTCGCCAAGCGCCGCCAGCACCAGCACCGAAGCCAGAATCGACAGCGGAATGGTGAGCGCGATGATCACCGTGCTGCGCCAGTTGCCGAGGAACAGCAGCACCATCGCGGCCGTCAGGCCGGCGGCCAGCAAGGCTTCGCTGATCACGCCCTTGACCGCCGCCTTGACGAACAGCGACTGGTCGAACAGCGGCGTGATCTTGACGTCTTCCGGCATGGTCTGCGCGGCCTGCGGCAGCAGCTTGCGCAGGTTGTCGACGATGTCCAGGGTCGAGGCGCCGCCGTTTTTCAGCACCGACAGCAGCACGCCGCGCGCGCCGTCCTGGCGCACGATATTGGTCTGCGGCGAGAAGCCGTCGCGCACGTAGGCGACATCTTTCAGATAGGTGGTGGCGCCGCCGTTGGTGCGCACCGGCAGCTCGTTGAGGCCGGCCACCGCATCGGGCGAACCGTTCATCTTGACCGTGTATTCAGTGGCGCCGAACTTGGCGGTGCCGGACGGCAGGATCAGATTCTGGGTGTTGATGGCATTGACCACGTCGATAGGCGCCAGCCCGCGCGCCTGCAAGGCACGGGTGTCGAGATCGACGGAAATCAGACGCGTCTTGCCGCCATAAGGAAACGGCACGGCGACGCCGGGAATGGTGATCAGCTGCGGCCGCAAGGTCTGCACGGCGGCGTCGAACACGGTCTGTTCCGGCAGGCTGGGGCTGGACAAGGCCAGCTGCATCACCGGAATGCTGGAGGCCGAATACTTGATCACCAGCGGCGGCGTGATGCCGGGCGGCATCTGGCGCAACTGCGACTGCACCGAGGCCACCACCTGCGCCATGGCATTCTGGATATTCGCCTTGGGCTGGAAGAACACCTTGATCACCGCCACCCCGGACAGCGATTGCGATTCGATGTGTTCGATGTCGCTGACCACGGTAGTCAGGCCGCGCTCGTTCTGGGAGGCGATGCGCTGCCCCATTTCCTGAGCCGACAGACCGTTGTAGTTCCAGATGATGCTGATGACCGGAATATTGATTTCCGGAAAAATGTCGGTCGCCATGGTACGCAGCGTCAGCGGCGTGGCGAGCACGATCAGCATCGCCATCACGATGAAGGTGTACGGGCGGCGCAAGGCCAGCGCAACCATGTTCATGGAAATTCGGTCCCGAATTGATGAAGTGTCTGAAGCAGTCCGGATTATTACCCGTCACGCGCGATCCGGGACCTGCGGACACTACGTATGCAGCGGCATGCGTAACGTCATCCCTCGCGCCGCCGTGGTGCCGGCCAGCCTGTGTGCTTCCCTGCATTTTGCATGCCCGGCCTGCGCGCTGACTGCCGGCGCGCAATGCCGTGCCCCCGTTTTGATGCCTGTGTCTGATGCGTGTCTATTGCTTTGTTGGTGCAATGCATGCCATCCGGCCCGCTTCCCTTTCCTGTGCCGCCGCGCATTTTCCCCTTGCACGACAACCCCGGCTTTGCTTCTATTTCTTCGTGATCAGGCCGATCAGCGCCGGCTATTGTAGCGGCAGCCAGCACGCCGTGCGGCCTTGCCGGCGGGAATTTTTTCTGACAGAAATGTCAGAAAGCGCAGCCGCGCCAGCATTGAACTGCGGCGGCGCAGCAGAAATGCACGTTTGCTCGTTTGGCGGAAAAAGCGCGGCCATTTTTCGCGCGGTCCGACATTCTCATTTGACGGGAATTGCGTGGCGAGCGAGCGCAGCCTGCTCCCCTGCCGCCGGCTGCTGCTGCCGTCCCGCATCTTCGTCCTCGCTATGGCACACTGCTCAACTTACACATAGAGAGCTGCCAGCACCCGCCACCCTCCGCATGGAATTTTTACGCACCCGCATCGAAGCCAGCGTGCTCGCCATCAGCCGGCCGCCGGGCAGTACCGACTTCTTGTTGCCGCCCGGCGATCCCGGTTTGTTCGGGCCGGATTCGGCCGCCTGGCAGGTGCACAGCGATTTCACCGCCATGCTGATCGGCGGCGTCAGCGCGCTGCTGCTGCAGATGCTGCATCCGCTGGCGCTGGCCGGGGTGTGGGATCACTCCAGTTTTCAGAGCGACATGCTGGGACGGCTGCGGCGCACCGCGCAGTTCATCGCCGGCACCACCTTCGGCAGCCGCGCCGATGCCGAGCGCCTGATTGCGCTGGTGCGCCGGATTCACCTCGGCGTCAGCGGCACTGCACCGGATGGGCGCAGCTACCGTGCCAGCGATCCTGCACTGCTGAGCTGGGTGCATGCGGCCGAGGTATCGAGTTTTCTGGAAGCCTATGTGCGCTACCGCAACCCGCACTTTGCGCAGGCGCGGCGCGATCTGTATCTGCAGGAAATCGCGCTGATCGCCGAACAGCTCGGCGCCGAAAACGTGCCGCGCTCGCAAGCGGCAATGCAGACCTATCTGCAGGAGATGCGGCCGCAGATGCAGTGCGACGAACGCACGCGCATGACGCTGCAACTGGTGCTGAACGCACCGGCGCCGAATGCGCTGGCGCTGCCGTGGACGCGGCTGATGATGCGCGCCGGCATCGATCTGCTGCCCGCCTGGGCCAAAGAGAAACTGCAGGTAAAGCCTTACTCGCCGCTGCAGCGCGCATTGCTGCAGCGCTCGGTAATGCTGGCGGCGCAGCCGATCCGCTGGGCGGTGCGCAACGGATCGGTGCATCTGGCGCGCCGGCGCATGGGATTGCCGCCGCAAGCGCCGCCGCTCGCGCACGACTAGGCCACCAGCGCCACCACGCCCGATGCCAGCAGCAAGGCCGCCACGCTGCGGTTGAACCAGATGCGCGGCAGCAGATGATAGATGCGCTCGCCGATCAGCACGCCTGCGGCGAAAGCCGGCACCAGTACCAGCGTCGATAGCAGCAAGGGCACATGCACCTGATGATTGGCTGCGAGGATCAGCACCGCGCCTGAATACAGTACGGCGAAATATCCGAGCAGATTGGCGCGCAGGATTTCGGTGGCGGCCTTGTGTTCCGATGCCGATGCCGCGGCCAGTCCACTGAAGTAATACACCGCAGGCACGCCGCCGATACCGCTCAGCGCGGTCATGGCGCCGCTCAGGATGCCCGCCGCGGTGGCCGGACGCGCACCGCCCCGGTGGTGCCAACGCCAGCCGCGCATGTGCAGCATCGTCACGATCAGCACCACCACCCCCACCAGTTTGTTGAGCCAGGGCAAAGGGTGGCTGGCGATCCAGTGCACGCCCAGCGCCGTGCAGATCAGCGCCACTGCCGCCATGCCGGCCAGCGACCGCCAGCGCACCAGCCGCGACCAGCGCCGCCAGCCTTGCAGCGAGGCGGCGCAATTGATCAGCACGATCAGCGCCCCGGATTCCGGCGACGGCAGCAGCACGCCGAACAGCGGCGCCATCACCAGCGCCGCGCCGAAACCGGTCACCCCCTTGGCCATGCCGGCCAGCAGACTGATCAATGCCAGCAGCAGCATGGCCAGCGGCGGCGCCGACAACATCATGGCGCCACTGCCGAAGCGACCGGCAGGCGCCTGTCTGGCGTCATCCATGAGTCTGAAAGAGAAGGCGCGCAGCCATGCTTGCGCGGCGTGATGGAAATGGTCTGCATGGGCCGGCCTTGATTGAGTTGGCGCAATCATTGCATTGACTGAGACCAATGCATAAGACCAAGAACGGCAATCGATGGGTCCAGCAATGCAACGCACAAAAACGGTGCCGATATCAGATGCGTCGCACAGAAGAAGCGCAGCACCGGCCTGTGTTTGCGCAATCTCCCGCGCGCCGTGCGCCAGGCACCGGCAACGCCGGGCGGCGCATGCCGGGGCGCGGCAGGACTATGCGTCTGGTCCAATCGAAAGCCCGCTGTGGCACCATCGTCTGGCGCGCTTTCTGCGTCACAGTAGATGTGTTGCGGCACACCATGCCGACAGCTTCCTTGCTTAAATCACATCTCACTGAGGGGTATCACATGAAAGCATCCGTATTGCGCCACACCGTCGCCGCCGTCTGTCATGTACAAGCAAAAAAATGGGTGCGCATGTCGGCCCGCCTGCTGGCGTCGGCCTGCCTGCTGTGCGCTGCCGGCAGCGCGCTGGCGGCCGACAAGGAAGTCACCATCGCCTTTCAGGACATGATGGTGCCGTGGCGTTATGCGCAGCAGCTGGACGAAGCCGCCAAGGAAACCGGCTACAAGGTCAGCTATCGCAAATTCGGCGGCGGCGGCGATGTGATCCGCGCCATGGCCTCGGGCAATGTGCAGATCGGTGAAGCCGGTTCCAGCCCGGTGGCGGCCGGACTCAGCCAGGGTCTGCCGATCCAGCTATTCTGGATTCTGGACAACATCAACGACGCCGAGGCGCTGGTGGCGCGCAATGGTTCCGGCGTGACTTCGATGGCGCAACTCAAGGGCAAGCGGCTCGGCGTGCCCTTCGTCTCGACCAGCCATTTCCATGCGCTGCTGGCGATGAAGAAGGCAGGCCTGTCGCCGTCCGACGTCAAGGTGCTCAACATGCGTCCGCCTGAAATTGCGGCAGCCTGGGAGCGCGGCGACATCGACGCCGCCTACATCTGGAATCCGGTGCTGGCCAAGATTCAGGCCAGCGGCAAGGTCGTCACCACCTCCGGCAAGATTGCCGCCGACACCGGCATCTCCACCTTCGACGGCTTCGTGGTCAACCGCGACTGGGCCAAGGACAACGAGAAGTTCATGCTGAGCTTCGTCAAGATCCTGGCCAAGTACGATGAGATGTATCGCGCTCATCCCGATCAGTGGACCGGCAGCACGCCGCAAGGCAAGGCCATCGCCACCATCAGCGGCGGCGAGCCGGGCGAAGTGGCGGCAGCGCTGGCGCTGTATCAGTTCCCGACAGCGGCGGAACAGGCTTCTTCCAAGTGGCTGGGCGGCGGCAAGAGCGGCGGCGCGGTGAAGTCGCTACAGGCCACGGCGGAATTTCTGAAGGAACAGAAGACCCTGCAGAACCTGCTGCCGGACTACTCGGTCGGCGTGACAGATCAGTACGTCAAGGCCATCGCCAGGTAATTTCAATGCCATGCGGCGCATCGCCCTTCGCGGTGCGCCGGTTTTGATTCTCGGAGATCGAGCATGCTGGAAATCAACAATGTGTCCATCGAATACGCTGCGCGCAAGGGTCCGCCCAGTCTGGCGCTGGACAATGTTTCGCTGTCGATTGCGGCCGGCGAATTCGTGGTGGCGCTGGGCGCCTCGGGCTGCGGCAAGACTACGCTGCTCAACACCATAGCCGGCTTCATTCCGGCCACGCGCGGCGAAGTCCTGCTCAACGGCGCGCCGGTGGAAGGCCCCGGCCACGAGCGCGGGGTGGTGTTTCAGAAGCATGCGCTGATGCCGTGGATGAACGTGGTGGAAAACGTGGAATTCGGTCTGCGCCTGCGCAAGATGCCGCTGCACGAACGGCGCCGCATCGGCCTTGAATGTCTGAGCAAGGTCGGCCTGCTGCAGTCGGCCTATAAACAGGTCTACGAATTGTCGGGCGGCATGCAGCAGCGCGTCGGCGTGGCGCGCGCGATTGCTTCTTCGCCCTCGGTGATGCTGCTGGATGAACCGCTGGGCGCGCTGGATGCCTTCACCCGCGAATCGATACAGGAACTGCTGCTCAACTTGTGGGACGAGGCCAAGGGCGTATTTTTCTTCATCACCCATGATGTGGAAGAAGCGCTGTTCCTCGCCACCAGACTGATCATCATGGCGCCGCATCCGGGCCGCGTGGTGCATCAGATGGAATTGCCGTTCGCGCGCCAGTATCTCGACACGCGCAACGCCCGCGCCACCAAGGCCAGCCCGGAATTCATCGCGGCCCGCGAGAAGGTCTTGACGCTGGTGCATGAAAGCTCGTCGGGGGGCATGCACTGATGTCTTCATCATCGTCTTCCCTGCCGCCCTTAGCCACATCAACATCCGCCGGCGCGCCGCCACTGGAGTCGTCCATGCAATCCGATCCCGCTGCTTCCGCTCAGGCTCATGCTCCGGCTTCCGCCGCCAGCCTTGCCCGCAAACGCAAAAAGGCCGCACGCAATTACGGCGTGCTGGGTCAGGGCAGCACCTGGGCCATCAGCAGCATCACCATTCTGGCCTTGCTCGCGCTGTGGTGGCTGGCCACTTCGCTGAACTGGATCAAGCCGCTGTTTCTGCCGACGCCGCGCGCCACCTTCGACGCCTTCGTCAGTGCGCTGCAAGGCAATACCCAGGGCGATACGCCGCTGGCGCAGCATGTGCTGATCAGCATCACGCGCGTGATGTCGGCCTTCGTGCTGGCGGTGCTGACTGCTGTGCCGGTCGGCATTGCCATGGGCACCTCGCGCATTGCGCGCGGCATCGCCGATCCCATCATCGAGTTCTACCGGCCGCTGCCGCCGCTGGCCTATCTGCCGCTGATCGTGATCTGGCTCGGCATCGATGAAAGCGCCAAGGTCACGCTGATTTATCTGGCCTGCTTCGCGCCGCTGGCGATGGCCTCCAAGGCAGGCGTGCGTTCGGTCGCGGTGGAACAGATCAATGCCGCGCGCTCGCTCGGCGCCAGCAACTGGCAGGTGATCCGCCTGGTGGTGTTGCCGGCGGCGCTGCCGGAGATCCTGACCGGCATGCGCATCGCCATCGGCTTCGGCTGGACCACGCTGGTGGCCGCCGAAATGGTGGCGGCCACCGCCGGCATCGGCCAGATGGTGCTCAACGCCTCCAACTTCCTGCGCACCGACGTGGTGATCATGGGCATCGCAGTAATCGGCGTGCTGGCTTATGGCATCGATGTGCTGATGCGCAAGCTGGAGCTGCGCCTGATTCCCTGGAAGGGAAAGATGTAGCCTTGGCGCGCGGCACGTGACCGGACACGGCCATGCCTGGACAAAAAATTCTTGGAGAAAACAGTGCGCAGCAGCGACGCCCATCAGGTCATGTGGCACCAGATTTTTCCCGAGCCGGACCGGCGCGGAACGACGCTGCAGAGCCAGCTGCGGGTCTGCTTCGTCGATGCGGTGCTGGACGGCCGCCTGCTGGCCGGCATGCGCCTGCCGTCGAGCCGCGAGCTGGCGGACATGCTGGCGATCTCGCGCAATACGGTGGTACTGGTTTACGAAAAACTGGCGGAAGACGGCTATCTGGAAAACCGTCCGCGCAACGGTTACTACGTCAGCGATGAGTATCTGCGCCACGTGCGCGAGTCGACCGCCTACAGCGCGACGACCAGTCCGAATCATCAGAATCAGCCCGCCAATGATCTGCGCCACGGTCAGGCAGTCGACTGGCATGCGCGCATGTGCCCGCTGCCGGCCATGAAGTGGCTGGACAAACCCGGCGACTGGCAACGCTATCGCTATCCGTTTCTGTACGGCCAGTTCGATCCCTCGCTGTTTCCGATTGCCGACTGGCGCGAATGCAGTCGCCAGGCGCTGGACGTGAGCTCGATACGCGGCTGGGCGCCGGACGCCATCGACAGCGACAACGCCTCGCTGGTCGATCAGCTGATCAAGCGCGTGCTGCCGCGTCGCGGTATTGCCGCCAAGCGCGAAGAAGTCTTGCTGACAGTGGGCGCACAGCAGGCCCTGTATCTGGTCAGCGAATTGCTGGTGCCGCCCGGCTCGACGGTGGCGGTGGAAGACCCAGGCTACATGGATGCGCGCAACATCTTTCTGCGGCGCGGCGCCTTGCTGCAGGGACTGGGACTGGATCGCGACGGCGTATTGCCCGATCCGGCCGTGCTGGCTTCATCGCAGACCGTGTATTGCACGCCCAGCCATCAATGCCCGAGCGGCGTCACGCTCAGCACCGAACGCCGGCTGGCCTTGCTGGCCTGGGCCCGCGAGCACGACGGCATCCTGATCGAAGACGATTACGACGCCGAAATGCAATACGCCGGCAAGCCTTCCCCGGCCCTCAAAGCCATCGACCATGACCGCCGCGTGATCTACATCGGCAGCCTGTCGAAAACCTTGTCGCCGGGATTGCGCATCGGCTACGTGGTGGCGCCGGCCGAGGTCATCGTGCAGTTGCGGGTGCTGCGGCGGCTGATGATCCGCCATCCGGCCACCAACAATCAGCAGGCGGCGGCGCTGTTCATTTCGCATGGTCACTACGACCGTTTTCTGCATCTGATGCGGGATGAACTGGCGCGCCGCGCCGCGCTGCTGATCGAGGCCGTGCGCAGGCACCTGCCGGAGATGGATTTCGTGGCGCCGGACGGCGGCTCGGCCTTATGGGGATCGTTCAACGGCAAGGCCGGCACGGAAGTGAATGCGGTCAATGCGGTCAACACGATCGATACGCGCGAGCTGCGCAAGACCGCGGCTGAGCATGGGATTCTGTTCGAATCCGGCGAAGCCTTCTTCCTGTCGCAACAAGGGCAATTCAATTGCATACGGCTGGGGTTTTCTTCGATTCCGGCCGATCGCATTGAGCCGGGCATCAAGGAGCTGGCGGCCTTGCTGCCACGACGGCGCGGTCTGAAGCTGGCCTGATTTCGGCCGCATCCGCTTGCAAGCGGATGCGGTTCACAACCATTCGTCCCGCAACCAATACCAGCGATACAGCATGTTCTGCCCGAGGCGGCGGAACGGCGCGGCCCATTCGCCCTGATTCGGAAACGGCAAAGGACTGTCGTAGATCGGCAGATCGATACTGGCATCGTGCTTGCCGGCCACGCGTTCAGCCATGCGGCGCCCGGCATGCGCGGAGAACGACACGCCGTTGCCGCCATAACCGAGCGCGTAGTAAATGCTGTGCGCCGGATCGGGCTGCACCACGCGCGGCATCATGTCGTGGCTGACATCGACCCAGCCCCACCACGAGTAATCGATCCGGATGCCGGCCAGCGCCGGAAACTTGCGCGCCAGGCCATCCACCAGCAGACGGTAGTGGGCGTCCTTGCCGGCATCGGCGCCGGTGATGGAACTGCGGCTGCCGATCTGCACCCGGTTGTCGGGCAGCAGACGATAGTAGAAACGCAGGGTGCGGGTATCGGTCAGGGCCTGATGCGTGAGGAAATTGGTGGCCTGCAGTTCGGCCGGCGTGAGCGGGCGCGTGACGATGGAATTCGACAGCACCGGAAACACCCGGTTTTTCAGCAGCGGCGTGAGACCCGGCGCAGCGTAAGCGCCGGTGGCAATCGCCACCGCACGCGCCCGCACCACGCCGCCCGGCGTGCGCAGATGATGCACGCCGCCCCTGGTCTCCCAGCCGGTCACCGGGCTCGACGGATGTACTTTGGCGCCCAGCGCGCGCGCCTTGCTGAGATAGCCGAAAGCCAGCTTGAGCGGATGCACGCAGATGCCTTCCGCCTCGTGCATGGCGCCGGCCGCTTCCTGATCGCCGCACCAGTCGCGCCGCACTTCGTCGCCGCTCAGAATGCGCGTGTCGTAGCCGAACTGTTCGCGCATGACGCGCGCCTCGTTCCCCAGAAAGGCCATCTTCTTGGGGCGGTGCGCGATGTAGAGATGGCCGCCGGGTTGCGGGTCGCAATCGATCTGCGCCACCAGATCCTTGAAGGTGTCGAAGCCGTAACGGATTTCTTGATCCAGCCGCAAGGCGGTTTTCAAACCCCAGCGCTCTATCCATTGCGAACGGTACAAGCGGCCGCTGGCGTTTTGCCCTTGTCCGCCGTTGCGGCTGGTGCAACCCCAGGCGACCTGATTGGCCTCCAGCACCGTGGCGCGGATGCCGTGCTCCTGCGCCAGAAACAAGGCCGTGGCGAGGCCGGTGAAACCGGAGCCGATGATGACCACGTCGGCATCGACATCACCGGCAATCGGGCCATCGTCTTCAGGCGGCTGACCGGCGCTGGCGACCCAGTAGGTCGGCGCGTAAGCGCGGTTGTGGCCGATGCCGGGCGAGACCAGCGGATCGTAGCTGGGATCGTAGGGCGCAGCAGCCGGAGCAGCGGCGGCGGTAATTGCAGAAGAAGTGGCGAAGGCAGAGTAAGGGCTGTGCATGGCGGCGTCCGTCGGGTTCTTCGACATGCTCAGGCCGGCAGACGCGGACGGTCTTTGCGGAACACATTCTTTTCCAGAATCTTGCCGTCGCGGAACACGAACAGATCGACGCCGTCGGACTCCGAACGCGTGCCGTCGGCGGCGGTGCCGGTGAAGGTCCACTCCGACACCCCGCGCTGGCCGTCGGCGCTGAGCCAGTGATGGCCGTTGCGCCACTGGGCGTCGGGAAAGTTGGTCCAGGCGCCGGCGAAAGCCTTGCTGACCGCAGCGTGGCCGACGTGGCGCGTGCCGCAGGCATCCGGCCCGGCGGCGGTGAGGAAGACGCACTCTTCATGCATGAAACTCATCAGGGCCGGCAGATCGTGGCGGTTCCAGGCGTCGGAAAACGCCTGCAGTATTTCGATCGTAGCGCTGCCTTGCTTCTGTTGCGACATGGATAACTCCCGGACTGATGGCCCCGGACAGGGCGATGGACACAGACTAAAGGCGCGCTGGATCCAGCCATAGAGCCAGGACCCGTTTTCGATCAGGCCAGCATGTTCAATGACGACCGGCAGATAGACGCGACCGACAATTTTCATCGACATTTCTGCTCGACATTTCGCCGTGCAGATTTGTGGCAATGGCATGGAAGCTGCTTCTCCACAAGTGAGCCGTCAGCGCTCACCCACGCGCCATTTGCCCACGCCGCCCAAGAGGATCCGCCATGACCATTTCTTCCACCGCAGCAACACCGCCGGGCGCAGATGCGCCGGCGGAACGCGATCAGACCTTCCGCCGCATCGTCTGGCGCATCATTCCCTTCGTCACGCTGGTGTGGTTCCTGGCCTGGGTCGACCGCGTCAACGTCGGCTTCGCCAAGCTGACCATGATGAGCGATCTGCAATGGTCGGATGCGGTCTACGGCGCCGGCGCCGGCATCTTCTTCATCGGCTATTTCATCTTCGAGGTGCCGAGCAATCTGCTGCTGCAAAAGATGGGGGCGCGCACCACCATCATGCGCATCACCATAGGCTGGGGCATTACCTGCATCCTGATGGCCTGGGTGCAGTCGCCGACCCAGTTCTACATCCTGCGCTTTCTGATGGGCGCGTTCGAAGCCGGCCTGCAACCGGGCGTGATCCTGTATCTCACGTTCTGGCTGCCGACCCATCGGCGCGGCAAGGCGCTGGCGATCTTCGTCTCGGCTTCGGCAGTGTCGCTGGTGGTGGGCAGTCCGCTGGCGGCCTACATCATGGAGTCGACACAGGGCCTGGCCGGCTACAAGGGCTGGCAATGGTTGTTCCTGGTGGAAGGCATTCCTTCGATTCTGGCCGGGCTGGCGGCTTACTTCGTGCTGACCGATCGTCCGGCCGATGCCCGCTGGCTGAGCGCACGCGAGAAGGCGCACGTCGCGGTCGAACTCGATGCCGAAGATCAGGCGCTGGGCCCGCGTGAACACAGCTTCTTCGGCTCGCTGCGCAGCGCGCGCATGTGGGCGCTGATCATGGTGTTCTTCTGCATCATCGCCGGCAATGCCACGCTGGTGTATTACGGCCCCAGCCTGGTCAAGGAAGTCGGCGTGACCGATATCAAGACGCTGGGCTGGGTCATGGGCGGCATCTATTGCTGCGGCTGGGCGGGCATGGTGATCAACGGCTATCTGTCGGACCGCTTCAAGGAGGTGCGCGGCCACACTGCCGCAGCCGCCGCCATCGGCGCGCTGGGTCTGTTGCTGGCAGCTTATTTCCTCAATGAAAAAAGCATGATGGGCGTGATCCTCTCGCTGGCGCTGTCATCGGCCGGCACCATGGGGGCGATTCCCGTGTACTGGCAATTGCCGGGCCGCTATCTGTCGGGCAGCGCCATCGTGATCGGTCTGGCGGTGATCAATTCGGTCGCCAATCTGGCCGGTTATTTCTCGCCGCAACTGCTGGGCTATCTGAAGACCTCGACCGGCCGCTATAGCCAGGGACTGACCATGATCGCGATTGTCGAATTCATGGCGGTGGGCATGATCTTCCTGTTCATCGGTAAAGCTGCGCCGGTGCCGACGCCTGCGCTGGCGCGCTGATCACGGCGGGCGCAAGGAAAGCTTGCTTTAACGACAAGCTTTTCGGCCTTGCATCTGCCGCACATCCAAGACCGTCGCCGGAATTCTGCGGTGACGGTTTTTTTGATCCGGCCGCAAGTTTCTAGCGCCTGGAAAAAACAGCTGCACGCGAGAACCTCAGGCTTCAGTAAAATGTCCTATCCCCCGGATCAACGAGAGTTGCAGGCAGATGGCTTCCTTACTGGAACAGAACATGGCAAACAGGCTGGTTGCATTTCCCCTCCCCTCTGGCCCTGCCCAGACGCTTGCCGACCATGCATTGGCCTGGCCCATGCGGAGTAAGGCCGCATGAGCGAGCTGCGTCCTTCCCGCATATTGCTGATCGACGACGGCGCCGATGCGGAGGCCTTGCCGGGCCTGCTGCAACTGCTCGAAGTCGCGCCCACGCTGGCGCTGTCGCGCGAGGAAGCGCTGATCAAGATCGGGCAACTGTCCTTCGCGGCGATCCTGTTGACGCCCGGCATGGCGGCCGCGCACGGACTGGAACTGGGACGCCGGATTCGCGCCCATCCCGAATCGCAATGGACGCCGCTGATCTTCTTCACCTCCAGCGCCTTTGCCTTCGACAGCGAACAGGCCTGGTCGCTGGAGGCCGTTGATGTGATCGACCTGCCGGCGCCGAAGGCCGCGCTGCAATCCAAACTGCGCTTTCTGAGTGAACTGTTCCGGCGTCGGCAAACGCCGGCGGCTGATCCGGCCTCATCGGCCGACGCCGAAGACGAACGCCTGCGCGCGCAGCAGGAGTCGGAACAACAACTACGCACCTACGAAACCATTCTGTCCAACACGCCCGATCTGGCCTACGTGTTCGACCTCAACTATCGCTTCACCTACGCCAACAAGGTCTTGCTGCAAATGTGGGGCCGCAGTTGGGAAGACGCCATCGGCAAGAATTGTCTGGAGCTGGGCTACGAGCCCTGGCACGCCGAAATGCACGGCCGCGAGATCGATCAGGTGCGCGCGACCGGCAAACCGATACGCGGCGAAGTGCCCTTCAATGGCGAATTCGGACGCCGCATCTACGATTACATTTTCGTGCCGGTGTTCGGGCCGGACGGCGAGGTCGAAGCCGTAGCCGGCACCACGCGCGACGTGACCGAACGCAAAGAGGCCGAAGAAAGCCTGCGTCTGAGCGACCGCCGCAAGGATGAATTTCTGGCCATGCTGGCGCATGAATTGCGCAATCCGCTGGCGCCGATCAGCACCGCCGCGCATCTGCTCAAGGTACAGGCCGGCGACAACCTGCGCATCCGCCATGTGAGCGACATCATCTCGCGCCAGGTCAAGCACATGACGGTGCTGGTCGACGATCTGCTGGATGTCTCGCGCGTGACGCGCGGGCTGGTGGATCTGGAGCAGGACGATCTGGATCTGAAGCTGGTGGCGGCGAATGCCACCGAACAGGCGCGGCCCTTGTTCGAGACGCGCAAGCATGTGCTGCACATGCGCATGGATGCCGGCGTCATGCAGGTGCGCGGCGATCGCACGCGGCTGATTCAGGTCATCGTGAATCTGCTCAACAATGCCGCCAAGTACACCCCGCCGGGCGGTGAAATCGGGCTGGACCTGAGCACCGCCGGCGATGTGGTGAGCATCAGCGTGACCGACAACGGCATCGGCATGGATGCCGAACTGCTGCCGCATGTGTTTGAATTATTCACTCAGGCCGAACGCACGCCTGACCGCTCCCAAGGCGGACTTGGCATCGGTCTGGCGCTGGTGCGCAGCATTGTCGCGCTGCATGGCGGCGAAGCGCAGGCGTATAGCGAAGGCCCAGGTCGCGGCAGTCGGTTTTCATTTACCTTACCGCGGCTGGAGCAAAAAGCGGAGGCGCCCGACGCGCGTGAATTTCCGGCAATGGAAGCGGCCGCCGACCCCGTGCAGCCGCTGCGCATCATGATCGTCGACGACAATCTGGACGCCGCGCAGACGCTGGCCAGCTTGCTGGAAACCCAGGGCCATCGGGTACACGTCGCCGCCAACGGTGCCGATGCGCTCAACGATGCCGCCAAGCGCATGCCGCAGGTATTCATTCTGGATATCGGCCTGCCCGACATGGACGGCTACGAACTCTCGCGCCGTTTGCGCTTGCGTCCGGAGATCGCGCACGCCATCTATATCGCCCTGACCGGCTACGGCCAGACGCATGACAGGCTGCTGTCAAAGGTGGCCGGGTTTCACCATCATTTCGTCAAGCCCATGGACATGCAGCAACTGCAGTCAATACTGGCGAAGCTGGGCTGATCCGGGGATGATTCCGCCAGGCCGTTTCAGTTGAAGCGGTCCATCAGCGCCGAGACCAGATAGGCCACGATGGCGGCGGTCACCGACCACACCACCAGGCGGTATTGCGGAATGAAGCGCGTGATGAACGGCAGCAGGAAGTACAGCACGACGCCGATCAGGATGCAGGTGATGATTCTTTTCATGGACGAAGCAGGAAGCCGTTAAAGGAAGTTGCGGCTGCCATGATAATGCGTTTTCAGACCGCAGGGGCTCCGATCTTGGCAAGAGGCAACTGCGCCTGATTCTGTATTCCCCGGCTGATCCGGCGCCCCGCCTCTTTCCTGTTCCGACTTTCCTTTCAATGCGCGTCCGGCGAAGGGGCCTTGGGCGCCGCCACCGTGCGCATCAGCGGCACCATCAGCGTGGCCAGCAGGAGGCATAGCATCACTGCGAAGAAGGCATCGGCAAAGGCCTGGGTCTGCGCTTCGCGCAGGGTCAGGCGCGCCAGATTATGCAGTGCGCCGCCAGCTTCGTTGAGGGGATCAAGTCCGGCTGCCAGCAGACCGGCGCCGCCGTTTTTCAGCATGTCCTGCATGGCCTCGTTACCGGCCTGAAGATGTTCCGCCAGCCTGAGAAAATGCAGATTGGTACGGTCATTGAGAATGGTGCCGCACAAGGCAATGCCGATGGCGCCGCCCAGATTGCGCATCAGATTGAACAGGCCGGATGCCAGCTTGAGCCGCTCCGGCGCCAGCGATCCCAGCGTCAGCGTCACCACCGGCGCTACCGAAAATTGCTGCGAAAAACCGCGCAGCGCCTGCGGCAGCAGCAATTCATGCCAGCCCCAGTCATGCGTGATGGGGGTGAAGTTCCACATGCTCAGCGTGAAGCAGGCGAGGCCGAACATCATCAGCCAGCGCAGATCGTAGCGGCGCGCAAAGAAGGCATAGACCGGAATCGCCAGTACCTGAAAAATGCCGGTGGAAAAAATCGCCAGCCCGATATCCAGCGCGCCGAAACCGCGCACGCGCGCCAGAAACACCGGCGTCAGATAGATGGTGGCGAACAGGCCGAGGCCGGTGACAAAGGAAAAGAAACAGCCGAGCGCAAAGTTGCGTTCTTTCAGCGCGCGCAGATCGACCACCGGTCGCGCAAAACTGAGACTGCGCCAGATGAAGGCAATGCCGCTGATGGCGGACACCCATGCGGTGGTGCGGATCAGATCGTCGCCCAGCCAGCCATAGCGAGGGCCCTCCTCCAAGGTGTATTCGAGGCAGCCGAGAAACAGCGCCATCAGAATCATGCCGGCATAATCGGCGCCGCGCAGCAGCGACAGATCAGGCTTGTCGATACGCACCAGCATAGGCACCACCACCGCAACGAAGATGCCCGGCACCAGATTGATGAAGAACAGCCAGTGCCAGGAATAGCTGCTGGTGATCCAGCCGCCGATGGTCGGCCCCAGGGTAGGCGCCAGCGAGGCCAGCGCACCGACGGTCGCAGCCGCCAGCACGCGCTGATTGCCCTGAAAATAGAAGAAGGCGGAAGTGAACACCATGGGAATCATCGAACCGCCGAGAAAGCCCTGCAGCGCACGAAACGCGATCATGCTGTTGATGTCCCAGGCCATGCCGCACAGCAGACTGGCGAGCGTAAATCCGACCGCCGACGCGCTGAACAGCCAGCGCGTGGACATCACGCGCGAGAGCCAGCCCGACAGCGGGATCACGATGATTTCGGCGATCAGATAACTGGTTTGTACCCAGGCGGTTTCATCGGCTCCGGCCGACAAACCGCCGCCGATGTCGGCCAGCGAGGCCGAGACGATCTGGATATCGAGCAGCGCAATGAACATGCCGACGCACATGCTGGCGAAGGCGAAGATCCTGGTGCGGGTGCTGAGCTCAAACGAGGTCACGACGGGCGTGGCGAGAGCTCCTCCCTGCGCCGGCGAACCTGCTGCTGCGTTGGCGACGGCCATGATCAGCTCCGCCTGGGGCGGACAGCATCTTCATCGGCGCGCTCTTGCCTGGCCTGAGCTTGGCTTTTTGAAGATTCGCGCTGATCGACTTCGGCCGTCACGGAAAGTCCGGGGCGCAGTTTGCCGAGGCGCGCATCTTCGCCGTCCAGCATCACGCGCACCGGCACCCGCTGCACGATCTTGGTAAAGTTGCCGGTCGCATTTTCCGCCGGCAGCACGCTGAACTGGGCGCCGGTGGCCGGAGCCAGACTCAGCAGATGGCCGTGAAACACGCGCCCGGGTAACACATCCGCATGAATCGTGACCGGCATGCCCGCTTGAAATTGCGCGATCTGGCTTTCCTTGAAATTGGCATCGACCCACAGGCCTTGCTCCGGCACCACGGACAACAGCTGTGCGCCTATGGTGGCATAGGCGCCGGCGCGGGCGCGCCGATTGCCGATCACGCCATCGACCGGCGCGCGCAACTCGGTGTAGCCGAGATTCAACTGCGCCATGTCACGCTCGGCGTTGGCTTGTGCCAGTGCGGCCTGCGTGCGCTGCTTCTGCGCAGCCAGTACATCCAGCTGCGCCTGTGCCGCGTGCAAAGCCGCGAGCGCTTTCTGGCCGTTGGCCCGGGCCTGCTTGTAATCGGCATCGGCCTTCTGGAAACTCTGCAGCGACACCACCGCCTTTTCCGACAGATTGCGATAGCGATTCTGGTCGTCGCGCGCGCGCTCGGTTTCGGCATTGACGGCGCGTGCGCCGGCTTGCGCCTGTTCGATCACGGCGTATTGCAAGCGACGTTCGGCGTCGATATTCTCCAGCGCCGCCTGCTGCGCAGCGACCTGCGCTTCGGCGCGCGCCAGCGCGGTGCGGTAGTCGCGGTCATCCAGCTTGACCAGCAGCTCGCCGGCGCGCACCTGCTGATTGTCGGTCACCAGCACGCGTTCGATGTTGGCGGCGACCTTGGGTGCGATCACGGTGATGTCGCCGCCGACATAGGCGTCATCGGTGCTTTCCATATAACGGCCGACGCTGAGCCAGTGCTCAAGATAAATACCCGCAGCAATCAGGACTGCCAGCACGACGACGAGCTTTGCGATTCTGGCGCGCGAGGTCTTGTGCGAGGTCTTGTGTTTCGCGCCATTTATTTCGGCGCCGGCCTGCTTGTGCGCAGGCGTGGTTGGTGTGCTCACCGCCGCTTCCGGTACGGTCGCCGTAGCTTGTTCCGTCATGCTTGCCTCTGAGAGTTGGAGTGGATGTCTAGCCGCCGGCATGCGCATTGCACTGCTCGGCAATTCCTTCTGATTGATCAGCCCCTTCATTTCCTGCGTGCCTGAAATTAACAGTTGCTTTCAATTTGATAGTGAGTTTAAACTTCAAACTATCAATTTGCAAGTCACTTGTTATTTTCGTTGTTCCGACCGGAAAAAATCATGCGCACACCTTCCGTCTTACTTCATCTGAGCAGGCATATGCACCGGCGCCTCGGCCGCCGTACTGCGTTCGGTCTCAGTGCGCAGGCGCTGGCCGTTGCGGCCTTGCTCAGCGCCTGCGCCAGCGGCCCGGACTATCAGATGCCAGCCGCTTCCGATGCGCCCTTTCACAACGCCGCATTGCTGCAACAACGCGATGCCGGCGATAGCGCAAGCGCCATGCCGCCGCTGGATCAATGGTGGGAGGGATTCAAGGACCCGCAACTGACGGAAGTCATACGCCGTGCGCTCGATCAGAATCTCGATCTGGCCGCTTCGCTGGCGCGCGTGGAACAAGCGCGGGCGGCGGCCGAGGTCAGCGGCGCGCGTAAATTGCCGCAGGCGGCCTTCAATTCCGACGCCGCACGTGCGCGACAATCTCTGCAGAGCCCGCTAGGGAAAATCGCCAGCAGGCAGCCCGGCTACGAGCGTACGCAAACCTTGTATGAGGTCGGCGCCGGCGCCAGCTGGGAACTGGATCTGTCGGGAGCCTTGCAGCGCGGGGTGGAAGCCGCCGGCGCCGAACAGCAGGCGGCTGAAGCGCAGCACATGGGTGTGCGCATTTCGATTGCGGCCGAGGCTGCCGATGCCTACTTCCGCATACGCGGCGCGCAGGCGCGCATCGGCCTGGCGCGGCATCAGGTCGACACCAGCAATGAATTGCTGCGCATCGTGCGCCTGCGTCTGCAGGATGGCATGTCCACCCGCGGTGAAATGGCGCAGGCTGAATCGCGTCTGGCGCAGACCCGTTCGCTGTTGCCGCCGCTATATACCGAGCTGGAACGGCAACTCAACCGGCTCGATGTATTGATGGGTGCAAGGCCGGGGACATACTCGCAACAGCTTGGCGGGCCCGCCGGCCTCACCGTGGTGCCGGTCATCAGCGTAGCTGACGGCAGCGCTGCACTGCTGCGCCGGCGACCGGATGTGATCGCAGCCGAACGCACGCTGGCGGCATCGAACGCGCGTATCGGCGTAGCCATGGCTGAGTACTATCCCAAGCTTTCTTTATCGGCGCTGGCCGGCTTCCAGAGTCTGGGAGCAGCCGGACTTTTCAGTGCTGACAGTGTGCAAGCGCAGGCCGGTTTCGGTCTGCGCTGGCGCCTGTTCGACTTCGGCCGCGTGGATGCGGAAATCGCACATGCCAAGGGGGTGAACGCCGAAGCACTGGCACGCTATCGCCAGGCCATGTTGCATGCAACCGAAGATGTGGAAAACGCCATCGCGACACTGGCTCAGCTGGAGTTGCAGAGCAAGGAATTGAATGCCGAGGTCGATGCGCAGGTGCGCGCGCGGACGGCATCGGAGGAAGCTTACAAGGGCGGCGTGGTCAGCCTGTCGGAGGTATTGACTGAAGATCGCCTGCTGCTGGCGGCGCAGGATCAGCTGGCGCAGGTGCACGCCGACAATGCACGCGCGGCGGTGTCGGCTTTCCGCGCTTTGGGTGGCGGCTGGTAAGTGCCGCTGAGCGCGCCTGATTCGCGCGGCGAGACGCTGTGACTGCCGTGACATCGGTCTGCTACGCCGCCACGGCAATCACATCCGTGCGCCGATTTCAGCTGGCGAGCGCCAGTCGCTGATTACGCGCTTCATAGGCTTTCAGATGCAGATAGGCCAATTGCAGCAGCGTGGTCTTGGCGCCCTTGGCTTCACCGCGGCGGATCAGATCGCCGACGACATGGTCGGCTTCAATGCGGCCGTTGTTGCTGATGTCGCGGAACATGGAAGCGGTCATGCCCGAAGCGTGATCGCCCAGCATGGCGCGCGTGCGATGGAAGAAGGCTTCGCTCGGCGCATGCTCGTAGGCGGCGGCCACGCCGCTGCATTCTTCCAGCACGCTTTCCAGAAATTGCTGGCCGCCCGGTGCGTGCAGGATATCGCCGACGGCAGAACGCATCATGGAAGTGGTGCTGGCCAGGGTCGCCAGCATGATCCATTTTTCCCACATCGATTGCATGATGTCATCGCTCTGGACCGTATCGAAACCGGCGCCCGACAAGGCGTCGAATATCCTGGCTGCGCGCCCTGGCGCCACACTGTCGCGTTCGCCGAAGGTCAGCGTGTGCGCGCTGTTGAGATGTACGATCGCGCCGTCTTCATCAAGCGTGGTGGCGATCAGGCACAGACCGCCCAATATCTTTTCGGCGCCGAAACGTTCGCTCAGGACATCCAGATGTTGCATGCCGTTGAGCAAGGGCAGGATGGAAGTCTGCGGTCCGATGGCGGACGCCACCGATTCGATGGCATTCTCCAGATCGTAGGCCTTGCAGCTGAGAATGACGAGATCGAAATCCGGTCTGAGCTCTGCGCTTTGCAGCAGTTTGGGTGCACGGATGTCCAGATCGCCTTCGGGACTCTTGATCTGCAGACCATTGGCGCGCAGCGATTGCGCGCGTTTTTCACGTACCAGAAATGTCACATCGCGCCCGGCTTGATGCAGACGTCCGCCAAAATAACCGCCGACGGCACCGGCTCCCACGATCAAAATACGCATGGTGCAATCTCCTTTGCGAGATGAGTTTTGATTATTGATATTCCCCGGCGCTGGCGAAAAAAACAGACGCAAATGCGGACGCGACGCAAGCATGATCAGTGGATGAAACATCGCGGCGCGGCGGCCAGGCCGGCTTTGCTTCCTTGTGCGGGCTTATTGTGCCCGCTTTCCGGAATTGTTTCTGACAGCACTTTGGTCTTCGGGTTCGCTACAGGGAAGATGAACTTCGCCCCAGCGCCTGAGCGCTTCGAGCACCGGCTGCAGGGAGCGGCCTTTCCCGGTCAACAGATATTCGTCGCGCGGCGGGTGCGCGCAGTATTGATGACGTTCCAGCAGGCCGGCCTCGACCAGCGCCTGCAGACGTCGCGTCAGCATGGTCGGCGATATCTGCAGGCGCTTGCGAAACTGGTCGAAGCGGGTCTGGCCCAGCATGGCCTCACGCAGAATCAGTATGCTCCACCACTCGCCGATCAGCTGCAGCGTGCAGGCGACCGGACAGTCGGCATCGGCGAAGGATTTATGTCGCATGAATGAGGGCCGGACGAAAACTGTCGCAGTATGGACGACAACAGCGAGATCGTCCGGCGCAGTGAAAGTGCGATGAGACCGGCATTGATCTGAGCAGTGATCAAGCCTGCTTGTAACGCGCAGCGGCATGCTGCAATGACAGATTCGGCCCCAAGGCCATACGCGCATTCTGCAGCGTTTGCCAGTCGGCGATATCGGGCAGCGACGGAATCGTGACGACTTCGCCGAGATCGAGGCCGGCTAGCGCTGCATCCACCATCTCGTCCACGTTCATCAACATCTCGGCCGGCATCGCGTTGATGTCCGTGCCGGCGCGCTCCCAGATTTCAGTGCGGGTGGCGCCGGGCAATACGGCCTGCACGCGCACGCCATCGGCGCTCAGTTCGCGCTGCATGGATTGCGTCAGATTCAGAACGAAAGCCTTGGTCGCGCTGTAGGTGCCGTTGAACAGTTCCGGCGCCAGGGCGAGTACCGAGGCGATGTTGATGATCGTGCCGGACTTGCGCTGGCTGAAGGCAGTTGCGGCTGCGGCGGCCAGACGATGCACGGCGACGACATTGAGTTGAATCATGGTTTCGTAACGATCAACGTCGGCAGAAATCAGTGTTCCGTCGATGGCCATGCCGGCATTGTTGAGCAGCAGCGTGATGCCGGCGTCGTCGCGCAGGCGTTGCTCCACTTTCAGCAAATCGGCGCGCACAGTCAGATCGGCTGCGAGTACATCAGCCTTGACGCCGGTGTCGGCCTGCAACTTCTGTGCGAGCTGCTGCAATCGCTGCTGATCGCGCGCAACCAGAATCAGATCGTAGCCGCGATGGGCCAGACGTTCCGCGTAGGTGGCGCCTATGCCGGTAGATGCGCCGGTAATCAGTGCGGTGCCGGCTTTGGATGTGTGTGTCATGAAATGCTCCTGTACAAGTTTGTGTCGTGAACTGATTCAATCAGCGAACCCTGGATGAAACCTGAATCCGGCACTGACGCTTTGCGCTGCAGAAATGTTGCTTACGCACAGCGTGTTGATGCGAGGCCGAATTGAAATGAAGAACTCAAACTAACTTTCATAAAGATAGTAAGTAGCATTATAGTAGTAAGATCGCGACTGTCAAGCGCGTGCCCTGAATCAACAGGAAAGCGTGTGGATCAGAAGACGACGCGCGGCTTATCGGGCGATAGCCGGCAAGGAGTCAAGAGTGGAGATGTAGGCGGGATGCCAAAATCGGCGGTGAGGCAGATCCGCACAGTTGTGCAGATCTGGCCTTCAGCGCGCAAGTCTGATCAGGCAGCGGGCAAGATAAAAGGAAGATTGGTACGGATCAGCAAGAACAATGCGACCGCGAAGACGACCAGCGCAAAGATACGCTGCAATAGTCTGGCGGGAATCAAGGGCATCAGCACGCGCCCCAGCAGCATCCCGGCCAGCGCGGCCATGACGAAAATCCATCCGCCGGTACCGATGCGTACACCGTGTATCAGCATGCCGATCACGGCGCTGCCGGAGACCAGCGCGATCACCATCAATGAGGTCGCGACGATGCCGTGCATGCCGACATTGCTGAAGCGGCGAAAGGCCGGCACGATCAGAAAGCCGCCGCCGACGCCGAGCATGCCGGTCAGCAAACCGGCGCAGGATCCGATACCGGCGAGCGTCAGCGTACAGCGCAGATCCCATTTGAGTTTTCCGGTGGCGGGGTCGAGCATGCAATTCTTGTGGCGTACGGACAATGCCTGCGTGTGCTGCTTTGCAAGCGCTCCGGACTCGCCCGCGCTGTTGCGCGATTGCGCCAGCATGCGCACGGCCGCGATCAGCATCACCAGCGCAAACACATTCATCAGCCAGCGAGTCGGCGCGTTATGCGCGATCCAGATACCCAACGGCGTCAGCAATGCGCCGGCCGCAGCCATCAGCAAGGCCGCCTTGTAGCGCACGATGCCCTTGCGCAGGCCGTCGAGACTGCCAAGCAATGCTGCCGCGCCCACCGCCAGCAAGGACACCGGCGTCGCATCGGTCAGACTGAAACCCAGCCCCAGGACCAGCGCCGGCACCGCCAGGATGCCGCCGCCGGCGCCCGTCAGGCCGAGCAGGCAACCGATTGCCGTTCCGAGTAGCAAGGTCAGCAGCATGTTGCGCTCAGACGCTGGTCGCGGTCAGCCACTCGCGTCCCTTGAGCATCAACTGCCAATACACTGTCGGCAACACGCTGGTTTTAAGATACCAGGCGCTGCGTCGGGCGATCGTAGGATCGAGCGGAAAGGTCGGCAACAGCTTGCCGCCGTAGCCGAATTCGGCCAGCACGATCTTGCCTTTCTCCACCGTCAGCGGACAGGCGCCGTAGCCGTCGTAGCGTTTCGGCAGCGGCAAGCCTTTGCGCAGCGCCAACAGATTCTCGGCCACCACAACGATCTGCTTGCGCACGGCCGCCACCGTTTTTGCATTGGGTGCAGAACAGACGTCGCCCAATGAAAAGACATTCGGATAGCGCGGATGCTGCAGGGTGGCATGATCGACGTCGCACCAGCCGGCAGCATCGGCCAGCGGGCTGTTGCGTACCACGTCGGGCGAAACCTGCGGCGGCACCACATGCAGAAAGTCGAAGGATTTTTCCACGCGCTGCGTATTGCCTTCAGCATCTTTCACATCGAACCAGGCCAGCTTGCGCTGACCGTCTACACGCACCAGATTGCTGGAAAAGCTTAGTTGCGCGTCGTACTTGCGCACATAACTCATCAGCGCCGGAACGAATGCCGCGACGCCGAACAAGGCGCCACCCGCATTGCAAAACTCCACCTCGATGTCGCGCAGCACACCCCTGCGCAACCAATGATCGCAAGAGAGATACATGGCCTTCTGCGGTGCGCCGGCGCATTTGATCGGCATCGCCGGCTGCGTGAATATCGCCTTGCCCCTGCGCAGCGCCGAAACCAGTTCCCAGGTGTAGGGCGCCAGATCGTAGCGGTAGTTGGAGCTCACGCCGTTGCGACCCAGCGTCTCTTCCAGGCCTTCTATTTTGTCCCAGGCCAGTTGCAGTCCGGGGCAGACAATCAGTTGCTGATAGCCGATACGCGCGCCGTTCGACAGACCGACCACCCGCGCATCGGCATCGAAATAGGAGGCGGCGTGCGGCAACAGGCTGGAGCCCGCAGGCAGCAGCTCGGCCACCGGGCGCGCGGTCTTGCGCACGTCATAGGCGCCGGCGCCGACCAGCGTCCAGGCCGGCTGATAGTAATGGGTGGAGGCCGGCTCGATGATCGCCAGCTGCAATCCGGGTTCGCGCCGCAGCAGACTGGCGGCGACACCTATGCCTGCTGCACCGCCGCCGACAATCACGATGTCGAAGCGCGCGTCGTCGGCCGGCGCCGGGCTGGCTGACGCCGCTCCGCAAGCCAGCCGAGCGGGTGGTTCCGGGTTCTCTGATTCTGTTGCGGCCGCAGGCTCCGGCATCTGTACCTGACTGAACAGATTCGCCGCGCGACCGCCGCTCAGACAATAGGCGAACACGGGGGCCGGCAAAGTAGCCAGCGCATGGCGCATGGCCGATGCCTGTTCTTCGCCGCGCGTACCTTTGGCGACCGGCAGATAGCTGAAGGCCAAGCCGATTGCTGCCGCCTGCGATGCCAGTTGCTTGCTGGACGCATGTTGCCCGCCATCTTCTTCATCCGGCCGCACGCAAATCAGCGAGCGAAATCCGGCAGCGGCAATCTGTTCCAGCTGAGCCACATCGATCTGGCCGGCGACGCTGAAACCGGCACTGAGTTGGCGGAATTGAATGGACATGGCGCAGTTCTCGTGAAATGGTGTGACAGGTAAATACGATGTGCCCTGAGCGACTTAACTGCGCAAACGTCGCATGACCTTGCCGCAATACAGGCTGGACAGCGTCTGCATGACCTGCACGACTTCAAAACTGGCAAGGCTGTAGTAGATGTATTTGCCTTCACGCCGGGTATTGACCAGACCTTCTTCACGCAACACGCCCAGTTGCTGCGACAAGGTCGGCTGATGGATGCCGATCTGCTCTTCCAGATCGCCGACATTGCATTCGCCCTGGGTCAGTTGGCAGAGAATCAACAGGCGATCTTCGTTCGCCATGGCCTTGAGCAGCGCGCAGGCCTTGCTGGCCGAATCGCGCAGCATCAACGCGCCTTCCGGCGAGATGCCGGTGGCGCCGGCGGATGCGTTCGGGGTGTCGTTTTGCTTCATCGTTCAGGATGCGACCGCAGTCGTTATCGATTGAAAGTGCGGAGGATGGCGAACATATTATTGACAGACAAACTATGAGTCAATAATATATTTTTTTATATATTGTTATCAGCGAGGCCTTGCCATGCAGCAAACACCGGTCGCATGCGTGCAGCATTTTTTCGACGCCAATACCTCCACCTTCAGCTATGTGGTGTACGTCGAGGACGGCGGCGAATGTGCGATCATCGATCCGGTGCTCGACTACGACGCCGCTTCGGCGCGCACCTCGACTGCGTCGGCCGACAAGCTGATCGACTTCATTGAAGCCCACGGACTGAAGCTGCAATGGCTGCTGGAAACCCATGCCCATGCCGACCATGTCTCGGCGGCGCCGTATCTGAAACAGAAACTGGGCGGCAAGATTGCCATCGGCGAGCGCATACGCGAGGTGCAGAAGGTCTTCGGCGGCATTTACAACATGAGGCCTGAAGCTGAAGCTTTCGATCACCTGTTCAGCGCCGGCGAACTGTTCAACATCGGCACGCTGCGCGCGCAAGCACTGCATGTGCCGGGCCACACGCCGGCCGATGCCGCTTACCTGATAGAAGGCAGTATGGCCTTCGTCGGCGATACCATGTTCATGCCGGATGTCGGCACCGCGCGCTGCGATTTCCCGGGCGGCAGCGCCGCCACCTTGTATGCCTCGATCCGCCATCTGCTGGCAATGCCGCCGGCCACTGCATTGTTTCTGTGTCACGATTACCCGCCGACCGGACGTGAGGTCATGCACACCACTACAGTGGCGGAACAGCGCGCGCACAATATCCACGTCAAGGATGAGATCACGGAAGCGGAATTCATCGCCATGCGTACCCGGCGCGATGCGACGCTGAAGTTGCCGACGCTGATGCTGCCGGCGATACAGATGAATATTCAGGCGGGTCAATTACCCGCAGAGGAAAGCAACGGCACGCGCTATCTGAAGCTGCCGATGAATCTGAGCTGGTGAAACCGATACAACAAGCAAACAAGCCTTGACGCAGGAGCCGTTCAGCGCGCGAGTAATATTTCCGGCAATTTGCGCAGGGTCCGCGCGAACGGTGCATTGCTGCCCAGCGTGCGCGACACGATCAGGGCTCCCTGCACCATCACCATCGCATCTTCGGCACGCCGCGCCGCCTCGGCTGCATCGATACCGTCTTCTTCCATCACGGCGCTCAGTAGTTTGATGGTATTGCCCATGCTCTGCCTGAGCATCTGCTGAAAATACTCGGCCGCCTCACCTATCGAAAACAGTTCGGTCAGACAAGGCAGCGCGCCCTTTTCATAGAACTCACTCAAGGCAGCACAGTATTTTTTGAGGCGTTTTTCGGGCGGCCCGTCTTTGCTCAGATTCGGCAGCACCGTCTCTCGCATCCAGCCGCCGACCACCTCCATCGCCGCGCGCGCCATGTCGACTTTTCCCTCGGGGAAATAGTGATACAGACTGGACTTTCCCAAGCCGGTTGCCTCCGACAAGCTGGCCAGACTCGCGCCCTGATAGCCGGAACGGCGAAACTCGGCGAGGAGGCGTTGCGCGACTTCTTCACGCGACAAGGTGGCTGCGGGCATGGCGAAATATTCTCTCTGGTTTGACTGAAATCCTGGCCGTTCAGGCTGTTCGAACAACACGGACTGTGCGTCGCATTATAGCCAAGCACATCAACAACGGCGCCTCAAAATATTTGACATGCCGTTTTTCTTCATCTATTGTACCGATCGTTCGGTTCAGATTCAAGCAATTGCCGCTGAATGAACTCAACAACAGTTTTTCCTGCACTCAATCATTCGCATGCCGGGCATGCGGATGGACATCAACCCGATCAGAACCTATCCAGGAGCACTCCATGCATCCCAAGCCAGCCATCCGTCTGTACAGCTTTCCCTTGTCCGGCCACGCGCACCGCGTGCAATTGATGTTGTCCCTGCTCGATCTGCCGCACGACATCATCAACGTCGACCTGCAGGGCGGCGAGCACAAACAGCCCGCCTTCATCGCACGCAATCCGCGCGGCCAGGTCCCGGTGCTCGTAGACGGTGAGATCACGCTGTACGACTCCACCGCGATTCTGGTGTATCTAGCAAAGCAATACGGCGACAAGCAATGGCTGCCCGAAGACCCGCTGACTGCTGCGCAGGTTCAGCAGTTTCTGTCGCTGGCCAGCGGTGAAATATTTGAAGGGCCGAATCGGGTTCGGCTGGTGAAATTGTTCAAGCGCGAACTGGATTACGACCTCGCCCTGCAAAAAGCGAAAGCTGTACTGCAGTTGCTGGAGACACACCTTCAGCAACGCGATTTTCTGGTCGGATCGGGCCCGACCATTGCCGACGTGGCCTGTTACGCCTATGTCGCGCACGTGCCGGAAGGCGGGGTCGAGCTGACGCCCTATCCTGCAGTACAGGCATGGCTGCGCAAGATTGAGGCCTTGCCACGCTTCGTCGGCATGCCGAAGTCGCCGCATGTGACGGCGGCGTAAACCGCCCCGAGAGCAACCCGACATTCAACAGCATCTGCGCCTCGGCGCATGGAGAATCAGATGAAAGAATTCAATTTCTCAGGCGCCGGCCAGGGTGCTCCGGATGCAGCATTCCATCATGGCGAAATGGCGGCGCAGGAGCGTGCCGGCATGCGCGAGAAAATGGCAGGCATCGGCCCCAAGGTGATACGCAACTTCATGCCTGAACAGCATCGCGAATTCTTTGCGCAATTGCCGTTCATCGTGGTCGGCACCCAGGATGCTGTGGGTCTGCCGCAGGCATCGATCCTGGTCGGCAACCCCGGCTTTGTGACGTCGCCCGACGAGCGTCGCCTGCAGATCCATGCCGCACCGCTGCCAGGCGATCCGGCCGCCGTCAATTTTCATGCGGGCGCGCCTGTTGGCCTGCTCGGCATCGAGCCGCACACCCGCCGGCGCAATCGCGCCAATGGCGTGATCGGTGCGACGGACGGACAGGCCATGGAGATCGATATCCTGCAGAGCTTCGGCAATTGCCCGAAGTACATACAGGCGCGTGTCGCTGCGCCGGCCAGGCCGGCGGATTATCCGGCGCCGGTCATCGAAGCAGGTCTGCTGAATGCGGCAATGCGGGCATTGATAGCAAAGGCCGATACTTTTTTCATTGCCACGGCGGTGAACAGCGAAACCCAGGGCAGACATGGCGCCGACGTTTCGCATCGCGGCGGCAAACCCGGCTTCGTTCGCCTCGGCAAAGATGCGCAAGGCGCCGATACGCTGACGGTGCCCGATTTCATCGGCAATTCCTTCTTCAACACCATCGGCAATCTGCTGGTGCATCCGTATGCCGGTTTGCTGTTTCCCGATTTCGAGCGCGGCGATCTGCTCTATCTGGCCGTACACGCCGAGATCATCTGGGAGGGTGAAGAGGTCGCAACCTATGCCGGCGCCCAGCGTTTGTTGCGACTCACGCTCAGGCATGCGCGGCTGACGCCGGCAGCCTTGCCGCTACGCTGGGGGCCGGCTGAACAATCGCCGTTCCTGAACGCGACCGGCGGCTGGCATTGAGTGCGGCATCGCCCATGCAAGCAAACGAAGCGGTCATCAAACTGAAACGGCAATAAAAAACGCGCATGTTTTGCATGCGCGTTTTTCTTTGAAGCGGCCTGAATTTAAACCGCGCTGACGTCCAGTTCGGCTTCCGTCTTTTCGATCACTTCTTCCTTGCTGACGCCGGTCGCCAGCTCGATCAGCTTGAGGCCGTTCGGTGTGACGTCCAGCACGCCGAGGTCCGTGATGATGCGGTTGACCACGCCGACGCCGGTCAGCGGCAGATTGCATTCCTTCAGAATCTTCTTCGAAGTGCTGCCATCCTTGGCCTTGGCCACGTGTTCCATCAGCACCACCACGCGGCCGACGCCGGCCACCAGATCCATCGCGCCGCCCATGCCCTTGACCATCTTTCCGGGAATCATCCAGTTGGCCAGATCGCCCTTGCCGGACACTTGCATCGCACCGAGAATGGCGATGTTGATCTTGCCGCCGCGGATCATGCCGAAGGAATCGGCGGAGCTGAAAAAGGACGAACCGGCGATGGTCGTCACGGTTTGCTTGCCGGCGTTGATCAGGTCGGCATCCACCTTGTCTTCGGTCGGGAAGGGGCCGATGCCGAGCAGGCCGTTTTCCGATTGCAGCCATACTTCGATGTCGCTCGGCACGTGATTGGCCACCAGCGTCGGCAAGCCGATGCCGAGGTTCACGTAGAAGCCGTCCTGCAATTCTTTCGCTGCGCGTGCAGCCATTTCATCTCTGGTCCATGCCATGTTCTTGTCTCCTCAGGTGCGCACGGTGCGTTGTTCGATGCGCTTTTCCGGCGTGGCGTTGACCACGATGCGGTGCACGAAGATGCCGGGGGTGTGGATCTGGTCCGGGTCGAGCTGGCCGACTTCGACCAGTTCTTCGACTTCCACCACCGTCACCTTGCCGGCCATCGCGACGTTCGGGTTGAAGTTGCGCGCGGTCTTGTTGAACACCAGATTGCCGGCCTTGTCGGCCTTCTGCGCCTTGACCAGCGAAACGTCGGCCACCAGCGAACGCTCCATCACATATTTGTCGCCGTCGAATTCGCGGATTTCCTTGCCTTCCGCCACCAGCGTACCGACGCCGGTCTTGGTGAAGAAGGCCGGGATGCCGGCGCCGCCGGCGCGCAGCTTTTCAGCCAGCGTGCCTTGCGGCGTGAATTCCAGTTCCAGTTCGCCGGCCAGATACTGGCGCTCGAACTCTTTGTTTTCGCCAACGTAAGAAGCGATCATTTTCTTGATCTGGCGCGTGCTCAGCAACTGGCCGAGACCGAAACCGTCGACGCCGGCATTGTTGGAAATGGCGGTCAGATTCTGTACGCCGGAATCGCGCAGGGCGGCGATCAGCGCTTCAGGGATGCCGCACAGGCCGAAGCCGCCGACGGCAACCGTCTGCCCGTCCTTGACGATGTCTTTCAACGCACTGGCGGCGTCGGGATAAACTTTATTCACGAGTCTCCTTTCGGGTTCTTTTGGCGCCGCACGCATGAGTGCGCGCGGCATATTGCCGGACTGCTCGCATCCGTGACAGACATGAGGTTCCATTTAGATGGCGCCAAACATCATAGGACAGCGAAATAGGCCATACAATACGGTAAAACTACCTGGCGCAGCGCAGCATTCGCGGCCAGGTGCACGGCAGCAGATGAGGGGCTGCCGGATGCCGAACAAGCATACACCCGCAGCAAAGACATGAGCAAAGTCCCGACCATCGATTTCGAACAGGTATTCATGCACGCGCCTATCGGCATGTGCGTGTCGCACAACCGCGTGATCCAGCAGGCCAATCTGGCGATGGCCGCCATGTTCGGCTACACGCCGCAGGATCTGGCCCAGACTTCCTTCCTGGAAATCTATCCGACCGCCGACGAGTTCGAGCGCACCGGCCAGCGCCTGGTGCCGATCCTCAACGAAAAGGGTTTTTACTCGGACGAACGGATCATGAAGCGCGCCAGTCAGGAAATGTTCTGGTGCCACGTCACCGGCCATTCGCTGGTGCAGGGCGATCCGCACGCAGCCGGAATCTGGACCTTCGAAGACGTCAGCGCCAAGCGGCCGATTGCGCCCGGACTGACGCCGCGCGAACGTGAAATCGCAGCGTTGCTGGTGGAAGGCAAGACCAGCAAACTGATCGCACGTCAGGTCGAGCTGAGCCCGCGCACGGTGGAAATGCACCGTGCCCGGCTGATGCGCAAGTTTGCTGCATCGACCTCTTCCGAACTGGTGCACAAGCTGCTCAGCATCACGCCCTGAGTTCTTGTTTGCAAGACGGATCCCGCCGGCAACATTGCCGCAAACTCCGCTAACTTATCCGGCGCATCAAAGCTCCAACTTCGCAAACCGTTCCGCCAGAAAATCCAGCATGGTGCGCAAGGTCGCCGGCATATGCTTGCGCGAGGCGTAGACCGCATACATGTCGAGCAAGGTCGGCTCGTATTCCGGCAACAGCTGCGCCAGTTGCCCGGAGCGGATCAGCGGCGCCGCCGAATAGGCCGGCATGTGGCCGATACCGACGCCGGCCAGCACCGCCTGCAGCAATACCGTCACTTCATTGGCGCTAATGCTTCCGCTGACAGCCACCGAGGCCGGCACGCCGTCGCGCTCGAACTGCCACAGGCTCTTGCCGACATAGGAATGGGTCAGGCAATTGTGCAGGGCCAGATCCTCGACCCGCGTCGGCGTGCCATGCCGGCTCAGATAGGATGGCGCGGCGCAGATCACCGAATGGCACACGCCCAGCTTGCGCGCGATCAGATTCGGCTCGAGCCGGGTGGTCATGCGTATCGCCAGATCGATGCGCTCCTCCACCAGATTCACGGTGCGGTCCAGCGCCACCAGGTCCACCGCCACCTGCGGATAACGCCGGCCGTATTCGACCACCGCCTGAATCAGCAAGGTCTGCGAAAACGAGGTGCTGGAGGTGATGCGCAACAGGCCGCGCGGCGCATCCAGCGGCTCGGCCACGGTGTTGCGCAGGTCCTCCGAATATTCCAGCATCTGACGGCAGCGCGGCAGGATGTCGGTGCCGGCCGGCGTCAGGCTCAGGCGGCGCGTGGTTCTGTGCAGCAAGCGCTTGCCGACCCACTCTTCCAGCTCCGCCACATAGCGCGACACCACCGGCCGCGACAGATCGAGCTGCTGCGCCGCCGCCGACAGGCTGCCGCAATCGACCACGGTCACGAACACCTGCATGGCGGTCAGTCTGTCCATGGATGTCCTTGACGACGAAGAGCGGCATCGAAGCTGAAAAAATGAACAATAGGCAAGACTTCACTCATCTGAACGATTTAAGAAACAAACTATGTTCAATTATGCTGTTTTTCGAACATAAATAAAGCCCTAAGCTTCGTTCATCACCTTTTTATTCCGAAAGCCAGCAATGACGAACGCACCGATCAACACCACCCGCCGCCTGACATTCAGGCTGGCTGCCGCCCTGGCCGGGCTGAGCCTGCTCTCCGCCGGCCCGGCGCACGCCGCCGAAACCAAGACCGCAAGCGCGCCGCAAGCGCAAGCACTCAAGCTGCAGCCCTACAACGCCGGCGCCAAGGGCTTGTTCCCGGTGGCCTCGGTATTGATCGAAGGCCGGCGCGACGCGATTCTGGTGGATGCGCAATTCGGACGCGCGCAGGCTGAAGAGCTGGTGCAAAAGATCCGCGACAGCGGCAAGCGCCTGACCACGATCTACATCAGCCACGGCGATCCGGATTATTACTTCGGCCTGGAAACCATTCATGCCGCCTTCCCCGAGGTAAAGATTCTGGCCACCGCGCCGACCATCGCCCACATCAAGGAAACGCGCGCCGCCAAGCTGGCATTCTGGGGCCCGAAGATGGGCGCCGATGCGCCGGGCGCCACCATCGTGCCGCAGGCACTGAAAGGCGACCACCTGACGCTGGAAGGCAAGCGCCTGCAGATCATCGGTCTGAAGGGGCCGCAGCCGGATCGCACGGTGCTGTGGATTCCATCCATCAAGGCGGTGGTCGGCGGCATTCTGGTCAACGGCAATCGCCATGTATGGGTCGCCGATACCCAGAGCCTGCAATCGCGCAAGGACTGGCTGGCCGGCCTGGCCCGCATCGAACAGCTCAAGCCTGAAATCGTGATCCCCGGCCACTACGCGGAAGGCGCGCCGTTGAATCTGCAATCGGTGAAGTTCACCGAAGACTATCTCAAGGCCTTCGACGAAGAGAACGCCCGCACCGCCAACTCGGCCGAGCTGATCGAGGCCATGAAGAAACGCTTCCCGGACGCCGGCCCGACCTCCTCGCTGGAGCTCAGCGCCAAGGTGATCAAGGGCGAAATGAAGTGGTAAGCAGCCATCGCAGCATCAAACTCAGCACAACACTCATCCACATAAAGGACATCACATGAACATCGCCATCATCGGCGCCAGCGGCAATGTCGGCAGCCGCATTCTGGAAGAAGCACTGCGGCGCGGCCACAGCGTGACGGCACTGGCGCGCAACACGGCGGGCATCGCCGCCCGCGCCGGCGTCACCGCCAAAAACGTCGACGTGCTCGACAGCGCCGCGCTGAGCGCCGCCGTCCGGGGGCACGACGCCGTGATCAGCAGCGGCCGCTTCGCCGCCTTCAAATCGGCCGACGTACTGGGCCCGCTCAAGCAGGCCGGCGTCAAGCGTCTGCTGGTGGTGGGCGGCGCCGGGAGTCTGGAAATCGCACCCGGCAAGGCGCTGCTCGACCTGCCCGACTTCCCGGCCGAATACAAGCCGGAAGCCAGCGCCGGACGCGTGTTCCTGGAAGAATTGCGCAACGAAAAGGAACTGGACTGGACCTTCATTTCGCCGTCGGCGCTGTTCGTGCCGGGCGAGCGCACGACCACCTTCCGTCTGGGTAAGGATGCGCTGCTGACCGCTGCCGACGGCAAGAGCTGGATCAGCTACGAGGACTATGCCATCGCTCTGCTGGATGAGCTGGAACAACCCAAGCATATCCGCCAGCGCTTCACGGTCGGTTACTGATGCGCTGATAATCAGGGCTCAGGCGCCAGCGATCCGGTCGCGCGCGCAGCCATCGCGAGCACGCCGTCTTCCTTGTGAAACGGCGTGCTTGTCTATCTCACGGGGAAAAAAGTGAACGCCACTTTGCATTACATTTACGATCCGCTGTGCGGCTGGTGCTACGGCGCCGCGCCGCTGGTGGCTGCCGCGCGCACGGTGTTGCCGGTGGCCGCGCATGCCGGCGGCATGATGGCCGGCAGCAGCAGTCAGCCGGTCACGCCGGCGCTGCGCAATTACGTGATGCCGCACGATCAGCGCATTGCCGGCATGACCGGCCAGAGCTTCGGCGAGAACTACTTCAACGGCTTGCTGCAAGACAGCGGCGCAGTATTCGATTCGGGCCCGCCGATTGCGGCGATCCTGGCGATGCAGGCGCTGGACGGTCGCGGACTCGACATGCTGAGCGCGATCCAGCTGGCCCATTATCGCGACGGCAAACGCATCGCCGATGTCGCGGTGCTGCGCGCGCTGGCGCAAGACCTGAATGTCAACCCGGAAGAGTTCGACCGCGCCTATCGCCATGCCGAAAACGAGGAACTGGATCAGCACATTGCAGACAGCCGCGCATTTCTCAACGAGGTCGGCGGTCGCGGCTTCCCCACCTTCGTCCTGCAGCGCGGCGATGAGCTGAGCGTGCTCGATGCCGGCCGCTGGCTGGGCCGGCCGGATCACTGGCTGGAATTTTTGCAGATGACAATTGCGGCAGATCGCTCTGCAGAATCGTCCGCACAAAATGACGATGCCGCGCAATGCGGCATCGATGACAAGAACTGCGGCTGAAGCAGCGTGGCGCCCGGTCTGCACACGCAGACCGGGCGCCTTCAACAAGCTACACAGGCAAACCCAGCGCGCGCAATTGCGCGGTCGTCTCCGCCGCATCGACATGATGGATCGCGTGCCAGCCGAGCGCACGCGCAGCTTCCACATTCTTCGCCACATCATCGATGAACACCAGCTCGGAAGGCTGCAGATGGCTCAGGTGCCGGCTGTAGCGCTGCAGCGCAATCTCGTAGATGCGCGCATCCGGCTTGATCACACGCTCGTCGCCCGACACCACGATGTCGATGAACAGCTGCAGGAAATCGTAGTTGTCGCGGGCGTAGGGAAAAGTCTCGGCCGACCAGTTGGTCAGCCCGAACAGCGGCACGCGCTGCGCATGCAAGTTGCGCAACAGGCTCACGCCTTCATCCAGCGGACCGCGCAGCATTTCTTTCCAGCGATCGTAGAAGGCGCGGATCAGGCTCTCGTGCTGCGGATGCTGCGCCACCAGAAGCTCGGTGCCGTCGCGCAGGCTGCGTCCCGCATCCTGCTGCACGTTCCAGTCGGAAGAGCAGACTTCCTGCAGAAACTTGATGCGCTCGTTGTCGTCGGCAATCAGGTGCTGATAGACGTGCAGCGGACTCCAGTCGAACAGCACGCCGCCGAAATCGAACACCACGGCGCGGATGCCGCCGGTGCTGAGATAGTCTTTCTGGAAGGAATCTGAAATAGCCATACGCTCCTGCAATTTGAACAGTGGAAGCGAAGATTGTAGAGGAGTCTGGCAATGAATGCGGCGATGCAGCGCTTCAGATCGCAATCATCCCTGGACTATCGAACCCAAAACCGATAGCACAGGCGCGCCCTCATTCGCTCAGACCCTGGCCTCTTTCAGATTCGGCAGCAACGCCGTCAGCAAACCCACCAGCGGCAGGAAGGAGCAGATGCCGTAGACGAAGCGGATGCCATAGAGGTCGGCCAGATGGCCCAGCAGCGCGGCGCCGATGCCGCCGAAACCGAACATCAGGCCGAAGAACACGCCCGAGATCAGCCCGACCTTGCCGGGGATCAGCTCTTGCGCATAGACCACGATGGCCGAAAAGGCGGAAGACAGGATCAGGCCGACGCAGACCGACAGCACGCCGGTCCAGAACAGATTGGCATAAGGCAGCAGCAAGGCGAAGGGCGCCGCGCCGAGGATGGAAAACCAGATCACCGTCTTGCGTCCGAGCTTGTCGCCGATGGGGCCGCCGAAGAAGGTGCCGACCGCCACCGCGCCGAGGAACAGGAACAGCAGATATTGCGAATCCGCGACCGGCAGCTGGAAGCGGTCGATCAGATAGAAGGTGAAATAGCTGGTGAAGCTGGACATGTAGAAGTACTTGGAAAACACCAGCAGCGCCAGCACGATCAAGGCCCTGCGCACCGCTGCCGGCGCCAGCTGATGCCTGGCCGCGGCCCTGGCCTTCTTGATACTGGTCGCCAGATGATGGCTGTACCAGTTGCTCATGCGCAGCAGGATCACGATCGCCAGCACCGACAACAGGCCAAACCAGGCCACATGACCCTGACCGAAGGGCACCACGATGGCGGCCGCCAGCAGCGGTCCGAAGGCCGAGCCGGCATTGCCGCCGACCTGGAAGGTCGATTGCGCGAAACCGAAGCGGCCGCCCGAAGCCAGCCGCGCCACGCGCGAGGCTTCAGGGTGAAAGGTGGAGGAGCCGATGCCGATCAGCGCCGCCGCCAGCAGACAACTGTAGAAACCGCCGGCCATCGCCAGCAGCAGTACGCCGATCAGCGTGAAGACCGCGCCGCAGGACACCAGATAGGGCTTGGGATGTTTGTCGGTGTACATGCCTATCCACGGCTGTATCAGCGAAGCGGTGATCTGAAAAGTCAGCGTGATGAGCCCGACCTGGGTAAAGCTGAGACCGTAGTTGGCCTTGAGCATCGGATAGATCGACGGCAGCACCGCCTGGATCAGGTCATTGATCAGATGCGCGAAGCCGGCCGCCAGCACGATGCGCAGCACCAGCGGAGAGTTGCCGCTGGGCGCCGCGGCGGCAGATGAAGATGAAGAAGCTGAGGCGGCCGCAAGGGCTTCGCCGGAAGAGTTTGCATTCATGGTGATGATCAGGACAAAGTGAGCCGGCGTCGGCGCGACGCGCGAGGAGTCGTAAAACAAGCGAGGCCTCAATGGTATATTGGCATCCATTCATGGCAATGCCATTTTTCATCGAATAAGTGACATCATGGTTCTACGCAAGGTCAGCACCAGCACCGACGCCGCCCGTCTGCAAACGCTGCCGCAGACGGTGGTGGCCTTCAGCCGCGAGCTGGCGCATGACGAATTGCTGGAGCAGCATTCGCATCCGCGCGGGCAGTTGCTGTACGCGGTCGAAGGCGTGATGCAGGTGCGCACGCCGCAGGGTCTGTGGGTCATTCCGCCGCAACGGGCGCTGTGGGTGCCGCCGCATGTGGCGCATGAAATCCGCATGCTGAGCAAGGTCAGCATGCGCACGCTTTATATGCGGCAGGAGGAAGCCGAACGCATTGGTCTCGATTGCCTGCTGCTGGAAGTCAGCGGTTTGCTGCGCGAACTGATTCTGGCGTTGCTGGCCGAAGCCAGCGATTACGACAGCGCCGGGCGCGGCGGCCATCTGGCGCAGTTGATCCTGTCCGAAATCCAGAGCGCCGAACGTATTGCCCTGTCCATTCCCTGGCCGCGCGACCGCCGCCTGCTGGCCATCTGCGAGGCCCTGCTGCACAACCCGGGCAGTCCGAATGCGCTGGAGGACTGGGCCGCGCAAGCCGGCGCCAGCCCGCGCACGCTGATCCGGCTGTTTCCGAAAGAAACCGGCCTGCATTTTCGCCACTGGCTGCAGCAAGTGCAGATTTCAGATGCGCTGCTGCGGCTGGCGCGCGGTGAGAGCGTGGAACGCATCGCTCAGCATCTCGGCTATCGCAGCACCAGCGCCTTCAGCAGCATGTTCCGCCGCGTCATGGGCAAAACGCCGGGACACTATGCGGGGGAAGCCCGGGCGCGACGCTACTGAGCTGGCGGAAAAAGGCGACTGTGTCGCACTGTATTGCTTGCGATTGTCGGCAATCGGCGTTTCGTCGACGGTTGACGATCACCGCGCCGCCGCTCACAGCGTTCTGAAAAACTCGAACAGCTCCGGCACGTCCGCATAACCGACGTTGAAGCGGAACGAAGCCTGCTGCGGCGTCGACAGGTGAAAGAAATCCCCGGGCGCCAGCCAGATGCCTTTTTGCCGCGCACGGTCGGCAATCTCGCGCGCCGACAGCTCGCTGCCCTCCAGCGTGGCCCAGGAAAACATGCCGCCGCGCGCCGTAGTGAACGGCGTCAGGCCGGCTTCGCTGAGCTTGGCGTTGAGCTTGGATTGCGCGCTCAGCAGCGTGGCATTGAGCGTCTGCACGTGACGGCGGTGATGGCCTTCGGTCAGCACGTTATGCACCAGGCGCTCATTGATTTCGGAATTGGTCAGCGTCAGCACCATCTTGGTATGCACGATCTGGCGCGCCAGATCACGCTGACAGGCGATGTAGCCGACCCGCAGCGAAGGCGCGATGGTCTTGGAATAGCTGCCGACATAGATCACCCGCTGCAAACCGTCCAGCGCCGCCAGAAGCGGATCGGTGGCCTGCCCCAGTTCGCGGAAGATATCGTCTTCCACTACCCAGAAACCATGCCTTTCGGCAGCCTGCAGCACGCGCATGGCGCAGGCCGGGGTATACGACGTGCCGGTCGGATTGTGCAGCACGCTGGTGGTGAAGAACAGCTTGGGCCGGTGCGTGCGCGCCAGGCTTTCCAGCATCTCGGTATCGACCCCGCCCGGGGTGCGCGGCACGCCGATGACGTTGAGCCCGGCCAGCCGCAGCATGGCGATCAGATTGCAATAGCCGGGGTCGTCGATCATCACGGTATCGCCATGCTGGGTCATGGTGCGGATGATCAGATCGAGCGCCTGCGTGGCGCCGTGCGAGGTCAGGATCTGGTCGATGCTGACCTCCAGCGACCAGTTGGCCAGGAACTGTGCGATCAGCTGGCGCAGCGGCGCATAGCCGAAGGGATGACCGTAGCCGACCTGCTGCGAACCCGGCGAGCGGATGATGCGACGCTCGGCCTGATGCAAGCCTTCATCGTTGAGCCATTTGCCGGGCAGCCAGCCGCAACCGGCCTTGATCGGCACGCGCTCGTCGGCAAACATTTCCGACAACAGCCAGGCCGAGTCGATCACCGGCTCCGGCGCCGAAAACGCCAGCCGGGTGCTGGCCGGCGCGCCGCGTGCGGAAACGAAGAAGCCGGCGCCGCGCCGCGCCAGCAGCAGACCGCGCGCCACCAGTTGCTCATAGGCTTCGACCACGGTGGAGGCGCCGATGCTGTGGCTGTCCGCCAGTTGCCGCACCGAGGGCAGGCGCTCGCCGGAACGCAATTCACCGCGCTCGATCAGCTGCGCCAGACCGTCGGCCACCTGCTCCACCAGCCGGGCGGCGGTGTTTCTCTGCAAATCCAGTTGCACGCTCTCGCGCGGCGCCTTGGCCATGTCGCATCTTCCTTTTCAGCGGCGTCGCCGTTGGCATCCCTCAGGCTGCCGGCGAGCAAATATGGGCAACACAGTTTACCGAAACTGCCAATACAGTTTCCTAGCTAATTCAAAAGTGTATCTAACAATACTGACGCTGTCTCGCAATAATCATCCATCCCGGGAATTGTCCCGCCTCTTACCCTTACCGATGGTGCCCACGATGACGACCACTCCGAAGGACGGCCTCTCCGCTTACTGGATGCCCTACACCGCCAACCGCAACTTCAAGGCCAGCCCGCGCATGCTGGTATCGGCAGAAGGCATGTATTACCGCGACGACGCCGGCAATGCGATCCTGGACGGTACTGCCGGCCTGTGGTGCGTGCCGCTGGGCCACGCCCAGCCGAAGATCGTCAGCGCCGTGCAGAAATCGGTGGCGACGCTGGATTACGCGCCCTCCTTCCAGCTCGGCCACCCTAGCGCCTTCGAACTGGCCGAACGCCTGAAGAAATATACCGGCGGCCGTTTCTCCAACGTGTTCTACACCGGCTCCGGCTCGGAAGCGGTGGACACCGCACTGAAGATTGCGCTGGCCTATCACCGCGCACGCGGCAACGCCACCCGCACCCGTCTGATCGGCCGCGAGCGCGGCTATCACGGCGTCGGCTTCGGCGGCATGTCGGTGGGCGGCATCGGCGGCAATCGCAAGACCTTCAACTCGGCGCTGCTGCAAGGCGTGGATCACCTGCCGCACACCCACAATCTGGAAAAGAACGCCTTCACCAAGGGCGAGCCTGAATACGGCACCCATCTGGCCGATGAGCTGGAACGACTGGTCGCGCTGCACGACGCCTCCAACATCGCCGCAGTGATCGTCGAGCCGGTGGCCGGCTCCACCGGCGTGCTGATTCCGCCCAAGGGCTATCTGAAGCGCCTGCGCGAGCTGTGCACCAAGCACGGCATCCTGCTGATTTTTGATGAAGTGATCACCGGCTTCGGCCGCCTGGGTACGCCGTTCGCGTCCGATTACTTCGATGTCGAACCGGACATCTTCACCACCGCCAAGGGCCTGACCAATGGCGTGGTGCCGATGGGCGCCGTGTTCGTCAAACCTGAAATTCATGACGCCTTCATGAGCGGCCCCGACGGCATCGAGCTGTTCCACGGCTACACCTATTCCGGTCACCCGCTGGCCTGCGCGGCCGGTCTGGCATCGCTGGACATCTTCGAACAGGAAGGCATTCTGGAGCAGGCGCAAAGCGTGGCCGGCTATTTCCAGGAAGCGGCGCATGCGCTGCGCGGTCTGCCGCATGTGATCGATATCCGCACCATCGGCCTGATCGCCGGCATCGAACTGGAATCGCGTCCGGGCAAGGTCGGCGCGCGCGCCTACGAAGCCTTCACCCGCGCATTCGACGACGGCGCGCTGATCCGCGTCACCGGCGACATCATTGCACTGTCGCCGCCGCTGATCATCAACAAGCAACAGATCGACGAGCTGTTCGGCAAACTGAGTGCGGTCCTCAAGAACCTGGCCTGATCTTGCCGCCACGAATGCGGCGGCCGTCGTGCCGCCGCGCTGACGGCCACCACAGCAGACACAATGCATCAACCTGAGCACAGGAACCTAAAAGGAAACATGGAAAAGATTACTCACTACATCAGCGGCCAGCGCGTCGACACTACCAGCGACCGTTACGCCGATGTGTTCAATCCGGCGCTGGGCGTGCCGGTTGCCCGCGTGGCTCTGGGCACGGCGGAAGAAGTCGACGCTGCGGTCAAGGCCGGCGTCGCCGCGTTCCCGGCCTGGTCCAACACGCCGCCGCTGACGCGTGCCCGCGTGATGTTCCGTTTTCTGCATCTGATTCAGCAACGTGCCGACGACTTCGCGCGCATCATCACGCGCGAGCACGGCAAGACCTTCTCCGACGCGCAGGGCGAAGTGGCGCGCGGCATCGAGATCGTCGAATTTGCCGCCGGCATTCCGCAAATGCTCAAGGGTGAATACACCGACCAGATCGCACGCGGCATCGATGCCTGGTCGATGCGCCAGGCGCTGGGCGTGGTGGCCGGCATCACGCCGTTCAACTTCCCGGCGATGGTGCCGATGTGGATGTTCCCGATTGCGATTGCCTGTGGCAACTGCTTCGTTCTGAAGCCATCCGAACGCGATCCTTCGACTGCCTTGCTGATCGCCGATCTGCTCAAGGAAGCCGGTTTGCCTGACGGCGTGTTCAGCGTGATCCAGGGCGACAAGGTCACCGTCGATGCCCTGCTCGATCATCCGCAGGTCAAGGCCATCAGTTTCGTCGGTTCGACCCCGATTGCCGAATACATCTACGCGCGCGGCAGCGCCAAGGGCAAGCGCGTGCAGGCTTTGGGCGGCGCCAAGAATCACATGGTGGTGATGCCGGATGCCGATATGCAACTGGCCGTCGATGCCTTGATGGGCGCCGCCTACGGCTCCGCCGGCGAACGCTGCATGGCGATTTCGGTGGCGGTCGCGGTCGGCTCTGCCGGCGACCAGCTGGTCGCGGCACTGGCTGAGCGCGCACGCACGCTGAAGATCGGAGAAGGCATGAGCGAAGGCGCGGAAATGGGTCCGGTGGTGACCGCCGCCGCCAAAGAGCGTATCGAAAACCTGATCGGCAAGGGCGTGGAGGAAGGCGCCAAACTGGTAGTCGATGGTCGCGGTCTGAAGGTCAAGGGCTTTGAAAACGGCTTCTTCGTCGGCGGCACCCTGTTCGATCACGTGACGCCGGAAATGACCATCTACAAGGAAGAAATTTTCGGCCCGGTGCTGTGTGTCTTGCGTGCACCGGATGTGGCCAGCGCGGTCGAACTGATCAATGCGCATGAATACGGCAACGGCGTCGCCGTCTACACCCGCGACGGTGGCGTGGCGCGCGAATTCGTCCGTCAGATCGAAGTCGGCATGGTCGGCGTCAACGTGCCGCTGCCGGTACCGATGGCCTTCAGCAGCTTCGGCGGATGGAAGCGCAGCCTGTTCGGCGATCACCACATGTACGGTCCGGAAGGCGTGCGTTTCTACACACGTTCCAAAGCCGTCATGCAGCGCTGGCCCAATACTGCCAGCGCCGGTGCGGAATTCGCTTTCCCCCAGATGAAATAAGCGCAGCAGGATAAGACAAGGGCATGATGCACACCATCATGCCCTTGTTGTTTCAGGCCTCCATAAATGCATGCGCGAAGTCTCATCGATGCTGCGCCCGGCATGCATTTCAAAACGTATTTTCACTTGATGTTCAGCGCAGCATTCAGGCAATATTTCTCAGAGCATGAGAAGCCTTGTCATGAAATTTTTTACGCATTTCTCATAGACGATTCTGTATGGTTTTCGCATTGATACAGAACTGCGGGTTGTTGGTGCAGATGCAGAACCTGATGGTGCAGTCGAGTGTAGAAATTGCACCTCGACGGCGACAAGAAATCAGATGAAAGCAAGCGCAGGACAGAAGAAAAAATATCAAGCCGCAGCAAGGGAATGAGACTATGATTTCGCATCGGTTTGCGTGTGCTGTTGATGTACTGAAGCACGCGCATCCCGGCCAAGGAAACGCATGAAATTCCTGGCGAAAGCGCAATTCCTGAATCACGGAATCAGCGAGGAAGAAGCAAATAAGCGGCGCAACAGACGCCCATAAAATTAAACAAGGAGGAGACCGCATGATCTGTCCCGTCATGTCGCAAGAGCCGACTGCACGCCTGGCGCTTCGCTTGCGTATGCGGCATTGATCCCCGTCACCAGCAAGGCTGTTTTTGCTTACGCAAATACGGCGTGATTTGTCTTGCCCGCAAGGATCGTGCAGCGAATTCCGCAGCCGATTTTCTTCTCATTGCCCCGATGATTATTCACGCATCATGGGCATGGAACTTGCGTTGAACTACCCAGATGTATCCTGTCAATGTCTGTCCTTTCTGGAGATGTGAATATGATCAAGCGTCGTGATTTTCTGAAGCTGTCCGCACTTGCCGCACCTGGCGCCCTGTCTTTCAGCGATGTGTTCGCGCAATCCGATGCGATTTCCTTCGGTTGCCCGGTGCCGATGTCGGGCCCGTTCGCCGCCAACGGCAAATACGCCGACATGGGCATGAAGCTGGCGCTGCAGAAATACGGCAAGGTGCTGGGCAAGAATCTGAGCTACACCACGCTGGACACTGAAGGCAAGCCGGCCACCGCCGTGCGCAAGATGCAGGAAACCATGGAAAAGGGCACGCGCTTTTTCGCCGGCGGCATCCTGTCGGGCGAAGCGCTGGCGATGGGCAAGGAAGCGGAGAAAGGCGGCAGCATTTTCATCACCACCGCCGGCGCCGATGAAATCACCGGCAGCGATTGCAATCGCGCCACCTTCCGCTGGTCGGTGCCGACCTTCGGCGCCATCGAACAGACCGTGCGCCCGCTGCTGGAAAAGCTGCCGAACGCCAAGCGCTGGTACACCATCACGCCGCAATACGTGTTCGGCGACGGCCTGCTAAGCGCGGCCAAGGCCATCTTCAAGGAAAAGGGTATCGAGCACGTCGGCAACAGCTATCACTCGCTGGCCGAAAAAGAATTCAGCGGCTATCTGACCAACGCCATGGCGGCCAAACCCGACGTGCTGCTGCTGCTCAATTTCGGCTCGCAATCGTCGGATACGCTGCGTCAGGCGGTCAGCTTCGGCATGAAGAACAACTGTACGATTCTGATGGCCTGGGCTTCGGGTCTGGAACAGTTCGAGACCCTGGGCGCCGACATCTGCGACGGCGTGTACTTCGGCGCGCAATACTGGCACGCCATCGATTCGCCGTTCAACAAGGAATTCGTCAAGCTGGTCAACGACAACCTGAAGATCGATCCCAACTACAGCCTGGCCGGTTCCTACATCTGTACCAAGATCATGCTGGACGCCATCATCAAGGCCAACAGCACCGATCCGAAGGCGGTCATCGCGGCCATGGAAGGCATGAAGTACGAAGGCCTGACCGGCACCGAGGAAATCCGCAAGGGTGATCACCAGGTCATCAAGAACTACTACCTGCTCAAGGGCAAGGCCAAGTCCAAGATGGCCAACAAGAACGATTACGCCGACATCATTTCCTCCGGAAAATCCTTCCTGGCGCTCGACAAGACCCTCTGCAAAATGTAGTCGAATCGCTCATGGCGCTACGGCGAAGCCGTAATCGGCAGCGGGCGGTGCGCGCAATCCTCGCGTACGCCAAGTACGCTCGGTTGCTGCGCTCCGGCCGCTGCCGGCTGACGGCTCCTCGCTACGCGCCATGAACGATTCGGGTGGCGCGGGAGAATTTTTCTTTCGCCGCTTGTGGTTATCACAGACTTTAGTCACGAGGTTTCATGAATATTTATTTGCTGCAGATCGCGAACGGCATCGGCATCGGCATGTTGTATTTCTTGCTGGCGGTGGGCTTGTCTATCGTGTTCGGCTTGCTGCGCTTCGTCAATTTTTCGCACGGCGCATTCTTTTTGCTGGGAGCATATCTGTGCTTTCAGCTCGGTCAGATGGGCCTGAATTTCTGGTGGTCGCTGCTGGTGGCGCCCTTTGTGGTGGCCTTGTTCGCGTGGGTGGTGGAGCGCTTCGTGCTGCGCCACATCTATGCGCTGCCGCATCACTTCCATATTCTCTTTACAGTCGGCCTGGCGCTGGTGCTGCAGGAGGCGGTGATCTCTTACTGGGGGCCGCTGGGCAATAATGTTTCGCCGCCGGATGTGCTGCAGGGCGTGGTGATGGCCGGCGGTTTCGTGTATCCCAAGTATCGTCTGTTCGTGATCGCTTTCACTGCGGTGATGGCGCTGCTGCTGTGGTGGATTCTGGAAGGCACGCGCCTCGGGTCCATCGTGCGCGCCGGCAGCGAATCGACCGAGATGGTGTCGCTGCTCGGTCTGAACATCAATCGCATCTTCAGTCTGGTGTTTGCGCTGGGCGCCTTCACCGCCGGTCTGGCCGGCGCGCTGGCGGCGCCGATCCGCGGCGTCGAACCCTTCATGGGAGTGGAAGCGCTGGGCATCGCCTTCGTGGTGGTGGTGATCGGCGGCCTCGGCAGTTTTTCGGGCGCGCTGGTGGGCGGCATTCTGGTCGGCATCGTGCAGAGCGTGATGAGCACGGTGTGGTCGGAAGGCGCGCACCTGATGATTTACATCGCGATGGCGGCGGTCATGCTGCTGCGTCCCAACGGCCTGCTCGGCCGCGCCAGCTAGGAGACCCCATGAAACATATCGTGCATTTCCGCTTCACGCTGCTGGCCGCGCTGGTCGCGCTTTTGCTGCCCCTGTGTGTCAGTTCCGGCACGCTGGCGACTGAAGTACTGATCTATGCGCTGGCGGCGCTGGGTTGCAACCTGCTGCTCGGCTACACCGGTCTGATGTCCTTCGGTCAGGGCATTTTCTTCGGCGTCGGCAGTTACGCCACCGGCCTCGCCTTGCTGCATCTGAAGGCGCCGCTGTTGCTGTCTTTGTTGATCGCCATGCTGATCGGCGCCCTGGTGGCGCTGCTGGTGGGCTGGTTTTCGATTCGTCAGCGCGGCACCTATTTCGTGATGCTGACGCTGGCCTTCGCCCAGATGTTTTACTTTCTCGCGTACACGATGAAGGATGTCACCGGCGGCGATAACGGCCTGCTCGACATTCCACGCCCCAGCCTCTCCTTCTTCGGCCAGACGCTGCTGCCGACCTCGACCTCGTGGCAGTACTACACCTTTGTCGCGGTGCTGTTCGTGCTGGTGTTCTGGCTGCTGCAACGGGTGGTCGATTCGGTGCTGGGCCGCACGCTGCTGGCGGTGCGCGACAACGAGGCGCGCGCTTCTGCGGTGGGCTATGACATCACGCTGCTGAAGCTGGCGGCGTTCGTGATCTCGGGTGCCGTCACCGGTCTGGCCGGCGGTCTGCACGCGATGATGACCGGCGTCGCGCCGCTGTCCAATATCGAATACCACACCAGCGAATCGATCTTGATCATGACCGTGATCGGCGGCACCGGCAATCTGTTCGCCTCCGTGCTGGGCGCTTCGTTCTATGTGCTGGTCGGCAACTGGCTGTCGAGCCTGTGGCCGCGCTGGCTGATGCTGCTGGGCTTCCTGCTGATCGGCGTCAGCCTGTACATGCACAAGGGTCTGTTCGGCCTGGCGCAATCGCTGCTGCGCAAGCTGCAACCTGGCAAGAATCAAAGCGCGGCCGCTGCGATCAAGGAGAACCATTGATGAGTACTGCAACGCCTATCCTGCGCGCACTCAATGTGACCAAGCGCTACGGTAAATTCACTGCGGTCAACGGCATCACGCTGGACATTCTGCCGGGCACCGTGCATTCGGTGATCGGCCCCAACGGCGCCGGCAAGACCACGCTGTTTCACACGCTGACCGGCACCACGCCGATCACTGAGGGCAGCATTCTGGTGGAAGGCGAGGAAGTCTCGCATCTGCCCGGCTACAAGCGCGTCAAGAAAGGCCTGGCGCGCTCGTTTCAGGTGACCAGTCTGTTCCCCAATCTGAGCGTGCGCGAAAACCTCAGGCTGGCGGCCCAGGGCCGTCATCCGGCGCAGGCGCTCAACCCATGGCGGCGCCCCGAACTGCTGCGCCGCGCCTGCGATATCGCCGAGCAATTGCTGGTGCGCCTGAGTCTGCAAGCGGTGGCCGAGCGGCTGAGCGCCGAGTTGTCGCACGGCCAGCAGCGGCGGCTGGAAGTCGGCATGGCGATGGCCGGCGAGCCCAAGGTGATCTTTCTGGATGAGCCGACCTCGGGCATGGGCATTGACGACATCGGCGACATGAAGCGTCTGATCCATAGCCTGCGCGACAGCTACACGGTGGTGCTGATCGAGCACAACATGGATATCGTGATGGATATCTCGGATCAGATCACGGTGATGCAGCAGGGGCAGATTCTGGCGCAGGGCAAACCGGCCGAAATCCGCAGCGACGAGCGCGTACGGCGCGCCTATCTGGGCAGCATGATTACCGGCGGCAAAGCAGCGAATGCCGGAAAGGAAAGCACATGATCCTCAAGCTCGAAGACATTCATGGCTACTACGGCAAGAGCCACATCCTGCAGGGCATTTCGCTGCAGGTGGCGCAAGGCGAAGTAGTCACGCTGCTGGGCCGCAACGGCGCCGGCAAGACCACCACGCTCAAGAGCATCGTCGGCGTGGTGGCGCCGACGCAGGGCAAGGTACTGTTTCAGGGTGACAATGTTGCCGGCCTGCCGCCGCACAAGATTGCCGCGCGCGGCGTCTGTCTGGTGCCGGAACATCGTGGCATCTTCAAGCTGCTGACGGTGGAAGAAAACCTGACCATGGCGGCGCGCAAGGAGTCGGCCTGGGGCCTGGAAGACGTGTACAAGATCTTCCCGCGCCTGAAGGAGCGCCGCAAGAACGGCGGCGGCCAGTTGTCGGGCGGCGAGCAGCAGATGTTGGCGATTGCGCGCGCGCTGATGACGCATCCCAAGGTGCTGATGCTGGACGAGCCGGTGGAAGGTCTGGCGCCGGTGATAGTCGACGAGATCGTGGCCCAGATCAAGCTGATCAAGGCCACCGGCATGTCCATCATTCTGGTGGAGCAGAATCTGGAAGTCTGCACCCAGCTGGCGGATCGCCACTACATCGTGGAGCAGGGACGCATCGCCTACAGCGGCAGCAATCAGGAATTTCTGGCGGACGACGGTGTCAAGGATCGCTATCTGGGCGTGAATCTTGCTGCCTGATAGCGGGCCTCACATCGGGAAGCCGACGAACAGGGAAGTTGAAGGGTCAGAATTTTTTTTCTTACCCCATCTCAAATTGATCTGATTTTTCAGACCTATTTTTGATCCCCAAGCCTATTGAAAACGGAGTCAGACATGAACACCAAGAACGCACAATCTCCCGCCATCGCCGCCCTGCGCATCGACGGCCAACGCCTTTGGGATTCTTTGATGGAACTGGGCGCGATCGGCGGCACCGCCAAGGGCGGCGTATGCCGGCTGGCGCTGACCGACCTCGACAAGCAGGGCCGCGACCTGGTGACATCCTGGGCCAGGGCGGAAGGCATGAGCGTGGTAATCGATCAGATCGGCAACATCTTCATGCGCCGCGCCGGCCGCAACAACGCTCTACCCCCGGTGATGACCGGTTCGCACATCGATACCCAGCCGACCGGCGGCAAGTTCGACGGCAACTACGGCGTGCTGTCCGGACTGGAAGTGATCCGCACGCTGAATCAGCACAAGATAGAAACCGAGGCGCCGATCGAGGTCGCGGTGTGGACCAATGAAGAGGGTTCGCGCTTCGTGCCGGTGATGATGGGCTCGGGTGTATTCTGCGGCGCCTTTACGCTGGAACATGCCTACGGCGCCACCGATGTCGACGGCAAGAACGTGAAAGATGAACTGACGCGCATCGGCTACATCGGCGAACAGAAGTGCGGCGACCACCCCATCGGCGCCTACTACGAAGCGCATATCGAACAAGGCCCGGTGCTGGAAAATGCCGACACCGTGATCGGCGTAGTGCCGGCGGTGCTCGGCCTGTCGTGGTACGACTGCACGGTGACCGGTTTCGAATCGCACGCCGGCCCGACGCCGATGGAAATCCGCAAGGACGCGCTGCAGGTATCGACCTACATCATGCAGGAGGTGGTGGCCATCGCCCATCGCTATCCGCCTTACGGCCGCGGGACGGTAGGCCAGGTGCAGGTGATGCCGAACAGCCGCAACGTGATTCCGGGCCAGGTGAAGTTTTCCATCGACCTGCGCAATGTCAGCGACGAGACGCTCAACACCATGCACGAAGATCTGCTGGCTTACCTTGAGCAGACGCGTCAGAAGACCGGCCTCAGGATCGAGCTGGAACGCGTTTCCTATTTCCCGCCCTGCCCCTTCCATCCGGAATGCGTCGGCAATGTGCGCGACGCCGCCGACGCACTCGGCTACAAGACCATGGATGTGGTTTCGGGCGCCGGTCACGACGCCATCTACGCCGCGCGCCTGGCGCCGGCCGGCATGATCTTCGTGCCGTGCAAGGACGGCGTCAGCCACAACGAAATCGAAGACGCCAAGCCGGAACATCTGGAAGCCGGTTGCAACGTGCTGTTGCAGGCCATGCTGGCAAGCGCCGGCGCTCATCTCTGAACCGATACGGAATCACCATGCCCCTGAAGATCGTCATCGCTCGTCTGAATCACGAGACCAATACCTTTTCGCCCATCCCGACGCCGCTGGAAGCTTTTATGCCGCAATGGGACGAGGCGGCCTACAAGGACCAGAAAGGCGCGCGCACTGCGATGGGCGCCTTCCTCGACATCGCTGAAAAGCTGGGCGCAGAAATCGTCACGCCGCTGGCGGCGATGGCCAATCCCAGCGCGGCAGTCGCGGCCGATGCCTACACGCTGATGAACGACGCCATCGTGCGCGCCATCGAAGGCGGCTGCGACGCCATCATGCTGGATCTGCACGGCGCCATGGTGGCCGAGAACGCCGATGACGGCGAAGGTACGCTGCTGGAACGCGTACGCAGGATCGCGCCGGACACGCCGCTGTGCGTGGCGCTCGATCTGCACGGCAATGTGACGCAGAAGATGGTTTCCAATGCCGACATCATCGTCAGCTTCAAGACCTATCCGCACATCGACATGTACGAAACCGGCGCTCACGCCGGCCGCCTGCTGGTCGATCTGCTGCAAAGGAAATCGCAGCCGGTGATCGCCTGGCGTCAGTTGCCGCTGCTGTCGGCCACGCTGACCAGCAACACCTCGGCCAGCGCCATGCAGCGCGCGGTGGAAGCCGCCAAGGAAGCCGAGACGCAGGATGGTGTGCTGGCAGTCTCGGTGCTGGCAGGGTTTCCGCTGTCCGACTTTCGCGATGCCGGCATGTCGGTGGTGGTGGTCGCGGAAAACAATCCCGCGCTGGCCGATGCCGTCGCAGAACAGATCGCCCGCAAGATGTGGAACGAGCGCGACGACTTCGTCTACGACAGCCTGCCCCTGAAAGAGTCTCTGGCCCAGGCCAGAGCGCGCAGCCAGGGTGCCGGCCAGGGTCCGGTGCTGTTGCTGGATCACAGCGACAACGTGATGTCGGGCGGCACCTGTAACACCATGGATGTGCTGGAGGCGGCGCTGGAAGCCGGCCTCGACGGCATCGCGGTGGGCCCGATCAGCGACCCGGAAGCGGTGGCTGCGTTGATCAAGGCCGGCATCGGCGCCACCGTCACGCTGGCCATCGGCAACAAGGTGCAGCTGACGCAACAAGGCATCAGCAAGACGCCGCCGCTGCTGACCGGCAAGGTGCTGGCAATCACCGACGGCAAGTTCCGCGTGGAGGGGCCGATCTATACCGGCTCCACCATCCAGATGGGCAACAGCGTGCTGTTCGATATCGGCGCCGCCAGGATCGTGGTGACCGAAGAACGTGTGGAGCCGTATGACCTGGGCGTATTCACCAGCCTCGGCCTCGATCCGGCGCAGGAGTCTTTCCTGATCCTGAAATCGCGCATGTATTGCCGTCCGGTGTTCGTGCCGATCAGCCGCGGGCTGGTGGAGTGCGATTCCGACAGCGGCGGACCGACCAGCGCCAATCTGAATCTGTTCCCGATCCGCAAGGTGCGCCGTCCTATCTATCCGCTGGAAGCGCAGCTTGAGTGGTGAGGATGCAGTTTGCGCGGGGTTTGCCGTAGCAGCATTCTGTTACGGCAAACCCCGCGCAGCTGCGCCAAGTACACAAACATAAGAACGCCAAGAGACAAGCGAGCCCACTCATGTCCAGCTCCCCCGCCGTCGCCGACGGCCGCAAGAATGCAGGACAGCGCAGCGCCGGCGCCAAGGCCATGCTGCTGTTACTCGGCCTGGTCTGGGGTCTGAACTGGCCGGCGGTGAAAGTGGCGCTCAGCGGCGTCTCGCCCTGGAGTCTGCGCACAGTCGGTCTGGGCGCCGCAGCGCTGACCGTGTTCGCGCTCGGCCTTATGCGCGGACGCAAGCTGGCAGTACGCTCGGGACGTGAGCGGCTGCACATTGCGGTGGCGGGACTGCTCAATGTGGCGGCCTTCAATATTCTGCTGACCTTCGCGCAACTGGGCGCAGCCACCTCACGCGTGGCCATCATCACTTACTCCATGCCGCTGTGGGCCACGCTGTTCGCACGCATCGCCCTGGGCGAACGGCTGGATCGGGTACGCCTGGCCGGCTTGCTGCTGGGTGCCTGCGGTCTGGCGATCCTGCTGCTGCCGCTGATCGGCGGCGGCTTGCCGCACGGGGTGCTGTTTGCGCTGGCGGCGGCGCTGTCATGGGCCGCAGGTACGGTCTACATGAAGTGGGCCAGACTGACTTCCGACCCGCTGTGCATCGCTGCCTGGCAATTGCTGATCGGCGCGCTGGTGGCGCTGACCGGGCTACTCAGTTTCGAAGGCCTGCCGCACTGGTCGCAGTGGGATCACCTGTCGCAGCGGGTGCTGATCGCGCTGGGCTATCACATCCTGTTCGGCATGGCTCTGGCCTATGTGCTGTGGTTCAGCATCATCGCCCTGCTGCCGGCCGGCGTCGCGGCGCTGGGTACCTTGCTGGTGCCGGTGGTGGGCGTGAGCAGCGCGGTGCTGGTGCTGGGCGAACGGCCGGGCATGACGGATCTGAGCGGCTTTGCACTGATTTTTTGTGCGGCCTTGTGCGTATTGATGCCGGCCGGGATATTCAAGCGCGGATAGCCGCCTCGCACAGGCATGAATGCAAAACGCCGTTCAGAAAACTGAACGGCGTTTTTATTTGACGAAACGGATGCCGGCTTCAGGCGGCCAGTGCTTTTTCCAGCAGCTGATGCAGTTCGGCGAATTGCGGTGCGCCGACATAACGCTTGATGATGTTGCCGTCCTTGCCTATCACGAAGGTGGTCGGGGTCAGCTTGACTTCGCCGAAGGCATTGGCCAGCTTGTCTTGCGGATCGAGCGCGACCTTGAACGGCAGTTTGCGCGTCTCGGTGTAGTTCAGCACATAGTTAGGCGGATCGTAGCTCATCGCCACGGCGACGAAGTCCAGGCCCTGGTCCTTGTACTTGTTGTAGGTCTCGATCATCTGCGGCATTTCGCCGACGCAGGTGGTACAGCTGGTGGCCCAGAAATTGACCATCACGACCTTGCCGCGCAGATCCTTCAGGGCGACCTTTTCACCATCCAGCTTGGTGAAGGTGACATCGGGCGCATTATTGGCCGCGTTGACCTTGAGGTAGCCAAAGGCGGCCACTGCCGCGACCAGCACCAGTCCGCCGAACTTGAGCCACAGGCGATTGCCGGATGGGGCCGCCTGGGGAGTATTAGCTTGCATGTGAGCACTCCGTCAATAAAAGGAATTGCCGCAAGCGGCAAGGCCTTGGGAAATTTGGGATCACCAGATGATCAGCCGCCAATTATAGGCCCGTCGGGCAAATCGCGCCGCGCCATGAAAAAACCGCCGCACGAGGCGACGGTTTCTGGTACTGCCGAAAGAAGGCTGAAACGCCGGACTTCGTTTTGCTTCAGATTCAGCTGGTCGACTTGTTTTCGCTGGCCGGCTTGCGCTGATACTCCTTTAACTCTTCTTCGCTGATGTATTCATACAGCGTCACAACCTTTTGCACGCCGCTGACGCCGCTGGCAATTGCCGCTGCGCGCGCGCCTTCGGTTTGCGTGACGCGCCCCATCAGATACACGATGCCGCGCTCGGTGGTGACCTTGAAGGCGCTGGAATACAGGTCTTTGGCATCCACCAGGCTGGCCAGCACCTTGCTGGTGATCAGCGTATCGCTGGAGCGCGAAGAGAAGCTCGATGCAGCCTCGACCGCCAGTTCGTTGTACACGCCCTGAACGTTGTCGATACCCTTGGCTTCGCGTTCGGCGGCCGCCTTGGATGCTTCGTCAGGCACTTCGCCACTCAGCAGAACCTTGCGGTTGAAACTGGTGACGTTGATGTGCGCACCGGCGGAAACCGCGCCGGGGATCTGGGTTTCACCCTTGACCACGATAGACTTGTCTTCAGTCTGCGCACCCAGCGTGCGGCGGTCGGTCGCCGCAAAAGTACCCACCAGCGCACCGCCGGCAAATACCGCAAAGCAGCCCTGCAGGCTCATGGCCAACATGCCGCATACCGCTACCGTCGCCAGCGGGCGTCGCATTCTGTTCCAGGCCGATCGCACATCACTCATTCACATCACCTCCGAAAAGCGCGACATCGATACCGTCGCAAATACAATGCAATGTCACCAGATGCACTTCCTGGATGCGCGCGGTACGGTCATGCGGCACACAGATATGCACATCGGCGTCTGTCAGAACTTGCCCGATCTTGCCACCGCCCTTGCCGGTCAATGCCACCACGCGCATGTCGCGCTCCTGCGCAACTTCAATCGCGGCCAGCACGTTGCCGGAATTGCCGGAGGTGGAAAACGCCAGCAACACGTCGCCTGCCTGGCCAAAGGCCTGGACCTGCTTCGAGAAGATTTCCATGTAGCTGTAATCGTTGCCGACCGCGGTCAGGATGGAGGTATCGGTGGTCAGCGCCAGAGCCGGAAGAGGCAGGCGCTCACGTTCGAAACGCCCGACCAGCTCGGCGGCAAAATGCTGGCAATCAGCGGCGGAACCGCCATTGCCGCAGGCAAGAATCTTGTTGCCATTCGACAGTGCCGTGAACATAAGTTCAATCGCCTGCTCGATGGGCTGTTCGAGTACGGTTGCGGACTTGAGCTTGAGCTCTGCGCTTTCCTGAAAATGGGAGTGGATGCGTTGATTTGTCATAGTGCTTGCGATTATAGATGAGTTGAGCTGGCTAGATTCTGGGCGAACCGTAAAGAATGGTTTCAAATTGCTTCAGCGAAGAGGCGCCTCCTGAACGACTTTTTCTCCCCAGGAAGTGCTCAGCGTCTGATCTTCATTGCTTATTGTTATTGGTCTTCAATCGCGTTTTTCAACCACTGCATATTATCCCCCTCGAAGGCGAGCACATCAAAGCGGCAAGCAGGAGGAGTTGAAAAACGCTGTAAATATGTCTGCGCAGCAATAATCAGCCGCCGCTGTTTGCTGCGCGTCACGCTGGCGCCGGCGCCGCCGTGAGTCTGGCCGCTGCGGCGGCGCACTTCGACGAATACCAGGCTCTTGCCGTCCTGCATGATCAGGTCGAGTTCGCCGCCCTTGCAGCTGAAATTGCGTTCCACCAGTTTGAGCCCCTGCCGGGTCAGATACTTCAGCGCCGCGTCTTCGGCGGCATCGCCGCTGCGGCGGCGTTCGGTGCGACGGTCTTCGGCGCCGGCGGTTCTATTGAAAATATCGAACAAGCCCATATCGATGGTCTCGCGCTCGGGATATCAACGCTGATTGGCGATCGGCACCGCCACGCCGTCCTGATACACGGCCTGGGTTTCCTTGCGCTGGAAGAAGGTGGAGCCGCCCGCAGCAATATTGACGCTGAGCTGGCCGGTGACGCCATCCAGATCGAAGCCGGAACGCTGCGCCGCGATCTCGCGCGCGATGCGGTAGGCATCGATACCCAGCGCATACAGGCGCTCCAGATCCGGGTTGGGGCGCTCGTTGTCATTGATCACGGTGCGCGGATAAGCCTGTACCGCAGGATGTTCCGCCTGCAGCAGCCATGGAATATCGATCAGCTTGACGCCGTCCAGCTCAGGCATCTTGTCGTTGGGGTTCTGACGATTCAGGGTGAAGGGATTGAGTTGGGAGGTGCCGTAAATCGGAATCTCGGTGCCGATGGCGCTGCGCAATTGCAGCGTCTGCGATGCGTCCAGCGCGGCGAAGATCAGGGCTGGCTTTTCCTGTTCGATGCGGCGGCCCAGTTGCGCCAGACCGGCGGCGTTGAGCACATTGCCGGCGGCATTCAGTTCCAGGCTGTCGGTCTGCATGCCGAGCTGCCGGCCGCGTGCCGAGAAAGCGCGCGCGGCGCGTTTTTGCCAGGCCACACCGGTGGAGATCGCAAAGATCTTGCCGGGTGCTTTTTCCAGCTCGACCCAGTTGGCGACCTGGCGCGCTTCGTCTTCCAGCGACAAGCCCGCGGCCAGCATCTGCGGCGGCAACTGCGCCTCGCTTTCGACCGCCAGATCGGGCTGGGCCAGCGCCACGGTCGGCTTCTGCACCTGACCGCTTTGGGCGATGGCGGTCACCGCGCTGCGCGACAGCGGGCCGACCAGAATGTCATACTTGCCGCTGGCTTCGTTGTAAGCCTTTTGCATCTCGGCGGCGGAGTCGCCGGTCTCAACCACCGCCAGCGTGATGTTTTCTTTCTGGCGCGAATATGCGGTCAGAAAACCGGTGCGCACCGCATCCGCAGCCGAGCCGAACACGCCGCTGCGCGACGGCACCAGCAAGACCATGCGCACCTGCGCGACCGCCGGTGCAGCAGCCTCGTCATTGGCGGGTACACTATCGGTTCCGATTGTGTTTGCCGAAGCAGGAGCGCACAATCCGCTCAGCCCGCCCGCCAGGGCAGCCAGCGACATCCATTTTGCCAATCTCGAAACCATCCCGCGTCCCCTCCATGAGTCAGATTTCCGCCAGTGCGCCCGCCACGTCCATCCTGCATGATGCCGCCCAGCAAAACTATCCGGTGTCGGCATTATATGTGCTGGCCACGCCCATCGGAAATGTTTGCGACATCAGCCTGCGCGGCCTGCATCTGCTCGGGATCGCCGATGCCGTGGCCTGCGAAGACACGCGCAACACCAGCCAGCTGCTGCAGCGCTACGGCATCAGCCGGCCGCTGATCGCCGCGCATCAGCACAATGAACGCGAAGTCGCCGACAAGATCATCGCTCGCCTGCAACAAGGCGAACGCATCGCACTTGTATCGGATGCCGGCACGCCGGCCGTGTCCGACCCTGGCGCGCGCGTGGTGCAGGCGGTGCAGGCGGCCGGCCTGCAGGTGATCCCGCTGCCCGGCGCGTCCGCCGCCATCACCGCACTTTCAGCCAGCGGCCTGACCGATGAGCGTTTTCAGTTCATCGGCTTCTTGCCGAGCAAGGCCAGACAACGCGATACCGAATTGCAGGCGCTGGCTGCGGCGCAAACCGCACTGGTGTTTTATGAAGCGCCGCATCGCATCATCGACACCGTAGACGCCATGCTGCAGGCCTTCGGCCCGCAGCGCCAGATCGTGCTGGCGCGCGAATTGACCAAGCTGTTCGAGAGCATCCATCGCTGCGCGCTGGGCGATGCGCCGGGCTGGCTGGCGGCAGACACCAACCGCCAGCGCGGCGAATTCGTGATCCTGATCCAGGGCGCACCCGTCGCGGAAGGCGACAGCGCCGACAGCGACCGCATCCTGAAAATATTGATGGAAGAACTGCCGCTCAAGCAGGCGGCGGCGCTGGCGGCGCAAATCACCGGCCAGAAGAAGAATGCGCTGTATGAGCGCGCGCTGGCATTGAAGAATGAAGCGGAGCAGGACGCCGCCGACTAGTTCAGCCGGCAGCGTGTGGCGGCGCGCTCTTTAATGCGCGGAAGATTTGGAAAACAGATTCAGCACGAGAACGCCTGCCATGATCAGCCCCATGCCGAGTATCGCCGGCAGATCCAGCTTCTGGTTGTACAGAAAGTAGGCCACGATAGAAATCAGCACAATGCCCAGGCCGGACCAGATGGCATAAGCCACGCCGACCGGGATCGATTTCAGCGTCACCGACAGGAAGAAAAACGCCAGCCCGTAGCCGACCACCACCAGCACCGACGGCCACAAACGGGAAAAACCATCTGAAGCACGCAGCGCCGAGGTCGCAACGACTTCGGACACGATGGCGATACCCAGGGCGAGATAAGGATGCATGAATGGCCGCTTTCTCAACGCTCAACAATGAAGGGGGTGCCGACACTGCGCTGGCGTACCAGCGAGGCGGCGTTCTGGGCTTCCGGCCGGGTGGCATAGGGGCCGGCAAACAAACGATACAGACCATTGACCTGCACCGCCTGCAGACTGTCGACCACGCCGGAGAGGCTGGGCAACAGCTTTTCGCGCGCCTGCACGGCATTCGCCTCTTGCGAATAGGCGCCGAATTGCAGGTAATAGCCGGCGCTCAGCGGCACCGCTTGCGGCATGGCCGGCGAGGGCGAGGAACCGCTGGCCACCGCATTGATGATGCCGCCGCCCCCCGTCATGCCGACACCGCCGGCAGCCGCCGAATTGCTGGCATTGGCGGTCTGTACCGAGGTGACCGTCGGCTGCGGCTGCAGGTTTTGCGAAGTCACCGAGGAAATCGTCACCGGCTCGGGCTGCGCCTCCACCGGCGCCGCTGCCAGCGCGCTGCCGTTCTTGCGGGCATCCTGCATGCGCGCGATTTCATCCGGCAACAAACGCTCCACTTCCAGTTCGCTGCTGCCGCTGCCGAGATAACCCAGCTTCAGCGCCGCAGTATAGGAAAGATCGATGATGCGGCTGGAATGGAAAGGGCCGCGATCGTTGATGCGCACGATCACCTGCTTGCCGGTCTTGAGATTGGTCACGCGCGCATAGGAAGGAATCGGCAGCGTCGGGTGCGCGGCGGTCATCTTGTACATGTCGTAGCGCTCGCCCGAGGAAGTCTTCTGGCCATGGAATTTCTTGCCGTACCAGCTGCCTATGCCGCGCTGGATGAAGGGTTGGTTGTCGGTGATCGGCACATAGGTTTTGCCGAACACTGCATAAGGTTTGCTGGCGGCGCGCGAGAAGGGTTCGACGGTGGGCTCGGCGTCGGCCACATCCAGCAGGCCGTCGGGGATCTGGTCGCCCGGGCCGTCGTCCTTGTAGTAGCCGCCACGGCCGGAACCTGCAGCCGGCAGCGCCGGGGCGTTGTTGGGTCGGCTGGACGCACTCTTGGTCGGCGTCGCCGGTGCCGGCGTCGAGCTCTGGCGCGGCGGCGGAGTGGAGCTGCAGGCCACCAGCAGCGCCGGCAAGATCAATGCCGCCAGGCGCAAGGCTGCAGGCAATTTCAAATAGATGTTTTTTTGCATTCCCTGTCCCTGTGAAACAGATGTTATTTCGGCATCGCGCGGCTGCCGGGCAGAAAAAAACCGGCGCTTGATTCCGGTGTTTCCGCAAAGATACCAGAGCGCAGCTGTCGAAGAGCTGACAGCCGGAAAGCCGGCCAAGTTCATCCGTGGATGAAGTCGGTGGTCGGATTTTCGCAGCTTGTCGGCGTCCGGAACAGCGCGGTGGCCGCAATGATTCCACAAGGAAACCCCATCCGCCTGCGGCAGGATACTGGAAAGAAATCTGCCTGTCAGGTTTGCACCAGCTTGCGGTGCCGTTGAATGCTCATCAGAATGCCGGCGCCCAGGCCCAGCGTCACCAGCGCGGTGCCGCCATAGCTCATGAACGGCAGCGGCACGCCGACCACCGGCAGGATGCCGCTCACCATGCCCATGTTGACGAAGGCGTAGGTGAAGAAAATCATGGTGATGGCGCCGGCCAGCAGCCGCGTGAACAGCGTCGGCGCATTCGCCGTGATCAGCATGCCACGCCCGATCAGCAGCAGATACAGCAGCAGCAGCACCAGATTGCCGATCAGGCCGAACTCTTCCGAATACACCGAAAAGATGAAGTCGGTGGTGCGCTCGGGAATGAATTCCAGATGCGTCTGGGTGCCCATCAGCCAGCCCTTGCCGGTGATGCCGCCGGAACCGATGGCGATGGTCGACTGGATGATGTGGAAGCCCTTGCCGAGCGGATCGGAAGTGGGGTCGATCAGCATCATCACGCGCTGGCGCTGGTAATCGTGCATCACCGACCACACCACCGGCAGGCTGGCGGCGCCGGCAATCGCCAGGCCGACCAGCACCTTCCACGACAGACCGGCGAAGAAAATCACGTAGAAACCGGCGGCCAGCACCAGCAGGCCGGTGCCCAGATCGGGCTGGCGGATGATCAGGCCGGCCGGCACGATCAGCAGCAGGCAGGCGATCAGGAATACATGCCAGCGCAGCAGGCCTTCGCGCTTCTGGAAGTACCAGGCCAGCATCAGCGGCATGGCGATCTTCATGATTTCGGAAGGCTGCACCACCATGCCGATGTTGAGCCAGCGGCGCGAGCCCTTCTTGACGATGCCGAACAGCGCCACCGCAATGAGCAGCGTGACGCCGACCGTGTATACCGGCACGGCGAAGCGCAGCAAGGTCTGCGGCGAGACGTTGGCGGCGATCCACATCACGATGAAGGCGATCAGAATATTGCGCAGCTGATCTTCAACCCGGCCCGGAAAGTTCATGCCGGCCGAATACAGGGTGACGATGCCGACCGACAACAGCAGAAACAGAATCAGCGACAGCGCGCCATCAAACACCACCAGATGCGGTTTGATGATCTGCCACAGCGGAGGACGTTGCAGACTCATGCAAGCTCCCTGAAATGGATGACGGCAACCGGCGCGGCGGCTGCCGCGGCGGTGCAATGAAGGATAGACGGCATCAGTTGCCCTCCGCCGGAACCGGTGTCGGCGTGACCACGCTGTCTTCCGCCGGCACATCGGCCTCGGTCGTCACCGCTTCGCCCGGCGCCACCGATTTGATCGGCTCGTTCGGACGCTTGCCCAGCATGAAGTAATCCATGGCCTTGCGCACCAGCGGCGCCGCCACGCCGGCGCCCCAGCCGCCGTTCTCGACCACTGCGGCAATCGCGATGCGCGGCGCCTCGGCCGGCGCAAAGCCGATGTACAGGCCATTGTCGTGATAGATGCGCGAGAGCTTTCTGGAGTCGTACTTCTGATTCTTGGCGATATTGACCACCTGCGCCGTACCGGTCTTGCCGCCGGAGTCATAGGTCGCGCCACGGAAGGCGTTGGCGCCGGTACCTTCCTTGACCACGCCTATCATGGCGCGCTTGATGAAGTCGATGTTTTCCTGCTTCAACGGAATCCGGTAACTTTCCTTGGGCACGGTCTCGGTGCGCTCATGCGTCACGCCGTCTTCGATGATCTTGACCAGGTGCGGCTTCATCACCACGCCATTGTTGACCAGCGTGGCAGTGGCATGTGCCAGTTGCAGCGGCGTGAAGCTGTTGTAGCCCTGGCCGATGCCCAGCGAAACGGTATCACCGCCGACCCAGCGCTTCTGCTCGGGCTTGCGGAAGGCATTGCGCTTCCATTCGGTCGAAGGCAGGATGCCGCGCTTTTCATGTTCGAGATCAATGCCGGTAATCTGGCCGAAACCGAAGGGCTTCATGAAATCGTGAATCGCGTTGACGCCCAGATCGTTGGCCAGCATGTAGTAATAGGTATCGCAGGAAATCGCAATCGAGCGATACATGTCGACCACGCCGTGGCCGCCTTCCTTGTCGTCGCGGAAGCGGTGATTGCCCAGCACGAAAAAGCCCGGATCGCGGATGGCGTCCTGCGGCCGGCGCTTGCCCAGCTCCAGCGCTGCCAGCGCCATGAAGGGCTTGTAGGTCGAACCCGGCGCGTAGGTGCCGGACAGCGGACGATTCAGCAAAGGCCGGTCGATGGACGTATTGAGTTCATCCCAGCTTTGCTGGTCGATGCCTTCGACGAACAGATTGGGATCATAGGACGGCTGCGAGACGTAGGCCAGAATGTCGCCGGTGGCCGGATTGATCGCGACCAGTGCGCCCTTCTGATCGCCGAAGGCCTCTTCGATCACCTTTTGCAGCTCGATGTCGATCGACAGGATGAGGTTCTTGCCGGGCGTGGCCGGAGTGCGCGACAAGGTGCGCACGGCGCGCCCCCCCGCTGAAATCTCGACCTCCTCATAGCCGGTGATGCCGTGCAGCTGGGTCTCGTAACTCTTTTCAACGCCTTCCTTGCCGATGTAGTCGGTGCCGTTGTAGTTGGCTTCGTCGTCGGAGTCGGATATGCGCTCGGCATCGCGCTGGCTGATGCGGCCGATGTAGCCGATCACGTGAGCGGCGGATTTGCCGTAAGGATACTGGCGGAACAGGCGCGCCTGAATTTCGACGCCGGGGAAGCGATAGCGCTGCGCCGTGAACTTGGCGACTTCTTCATCGCTCAGGCGGGTGCGGATCGGCACGCTTTCGAAACGCTTGGACTCTTCCATCAGACGCCGGAAACGGCGACGGTCGCGCGCCTGGATATCCACCAGCGTGCCCAGTTCGTCGATCAGATCGTCGAGCGGCACGCCGATCTTGGAAGGCGTGATTTCCAGCGTATAGGCGGAATAATTGCGCGCCAGCACCACGCCGTTGCGGTCCAGAATCAGGCCGCGGTTGGGCACGATGGGCACCACCGAGATGCGATTTTCCTCGGCCTGCGCGGCGTAGGCGTCATGCCTTACCACCTGCAGCCAGAGAAAGCGCGCCACCAGTAGCGAAAAGCAGACCAGCACCATCACCGACATGGCCAGCAGGCGCAGCCGGAACAGTTTCAGTTCATGCGCGGTGTTCTTGAACTCGGTCATGCTTGCTCGATCCTCAGATCGGCCGGTTGTCGTCGCGGTTGATGGCGCGGCGCTGTGGCGCCAGCAGCGCCCAGGTCACCACCGGCCAGAGAATGGCGGAGATGAAGCTTTCGCTGAAGAAATACCAATGCGGGAACTTGCCGGTCACTATCAGCTGGATCACCAGTTGCACGGCCTGCGTCAGCAACAGCAGCGGCAGGATGTGCAGCGCCTGGGTGCCGGATGGGAACCACAGCACGCGGCGGTGAATCATGATCGCGAAATAGGACAACAGGGTGTAGGCCAGCGCGTTCTCGCCCAGCAACGTAGCGGCGTTGACGTCCATCAGCAGGCCCATCATGAACGCCACGCTGATGCCGACCTTGCGCGGCTGATGGATGTTCCAGAACACCAGCACCAGCGCCACGAAATCAGGCACGCCGACCCACTGGCCCCAGGGCAGCAGATTGAGCATGAAGGCAATGATCAGGCTGAAGGCAATGAACAGCGGATTGGCCGGCAACAGAATGTAATGCGGGTCGTTCATCGTGCCGTTTCCTTGGCGGCGGGCCTGGCCGCCGGTTGTGCTGCAGGTTTGGCGGAAGAAGCTGCCGGCGCAGGCAGCTTGGCGGCCGGCGCCGTGGCTGTCGCCGGTTTGGCTGCGGCGGCTGGGGCTGCTGCGGGCGCGGTTGACGCTGCCGCCGCAGCAGCTCCAGCGGATGGTGCGACACCCTTGCGATCTTCGCTGGTGGCCTCCTTGGCGGCGTCAAGTCGTGCGTCTTCCTTCGAATTGTCGCGGGTGCTGTCGCGCAGGCGGCGCTTGAACAGCTTGTCGGATTTCTCGTCGCTGGTTTCCACGCCGGGGCGCGGTGCAGTGTTTTGTTCCACCAGCAGAATCAGCAACTGCTTGTGACGGTCGATGCCGGCGGTCGGCTGGCACACGATGCGGGCGAAGGAATCGGAGGACCGCACTTCCACCTGCGCCACGGTCGCCACCGACAGGCCGGCCGGATACACGCCATCAATACCGGACGTCACCAGCACATCACCCTTCAGGATGTCGGCATTGGCCGGCATGAAACGCAGATCGAGCACACCCGACTGGCCGCGGCCGTAAGCCACGCTGCGCAAGCCATTGCGCACTACCTGCACCGGAATGGCCTGATCCTTGTCGGTCAGCAAAGTGATTTCGGAGGTAAAGGGAAACACGCGTGTGACCTGGCCGACGATGCCGACGTCGTCGATCACCGGCTGGCCGGCGGCCACGCCTTGCTGCGAGCCGCGATTGAGAATGATCTTGCGCGTGAACGGATCGCGCGCGTCGTACAAAATCTCGCCTACCAGCGATTTGACCGGCACGCGCTGCTGCATGTTGAGCAACTGGCGCAACTGCGCATTTTCAGCCGCCATGTGGCGCTCATGCTGCAATTGCTGGGAGTTCAGGATCTGTTGCTGGCGCAGCGCCTGATTTTCGCGCTGCAAGGCGGTGGCGGAAGTGAAATAGTCGCCGACGCTATAGATCGCGTCGCGCGGCACCATGGCCAGTATCTGAAATGGGTACAAGGCAGTGCCGACGCCCTGGCGAACGGTGCTGAGCACGTTCATGCGGGCGTCGACCACCAGCATGGCGATGGAAATCAGCGCAAAGAATGCAACGCGAGCACGGGCCGAGGCGCCCTGCTTGAAAAGTGGTGGGATTTCCATAAATCGTCAAAACAACCGCGTTGAGACGGCGCACAGCGGCCTCAGGCAGGATGATGCACGGCTTTCCTGCAGAATGAACGATATGAAAGAGGAAGCGCTGGCGCGACCGGCAACTGCTGCCATAACCATCAAACCCGCTACCGGCAACTGCTTCGGCCCGGATTGCAGCCGATGGTGCGCCGCGGACGGAATCGGCTTGCGCGCCTGCGGCAAAATCGGTGTGAACTGCGTCATGTCGAGCGAATCGGTTCCCGTATGGATCCGGCGGACGCATCCGCCGGAAAAACTGCCTGTGCTGCCACATTGCCGGTCTGCAGCGGCTCCGGCGTCGCCGCTCTGGCCTGAAGCTGCGAACCGGCGTGCGCCCGATTTACTCGGACGAGAAGATCGAACCCAGCTTGTCCATGCGATCCAGCGCCATTCCGGAACCGCGCACCACGCAAGTCAGCGGATCTTCGGCGACGATCACCGGCAGGCCGGTTTCTTCCATCAGCAGACGGTCCAGATCGCGCAGCAGCGCACCGCCGCCGGTCAGCATCATGCCCTTTTCGGCAATGTCGGCACCCAGTTCCGGCGGCGTCTGTTCCAGCGCGTTCTTGACGGCCGACACGATGTTGTTGAGCGGATCGGTCAGCGCTTCCAGGATTTCATTGCTGGAGATGGTGAACGAACGTGGAATGCCTTCGGACAGATTGCGGCCCTTGACTTCCATTTCCTTGACTTCGGAACCCGGGAAGGCGGAACCGATCTGCTTCTTGATCGCTTCAGCAGTCTGTTCGCCGATCAGCATGCCGTAGTTGCGGCGGATGTAGTTGACGATGGCTTCGTCGAACTTGTCGCCGCCGACGCGCACCGACCCCTTGTACACCATGCCGCCCAGCGAAATGATGCCGACTTCGGTAGTGCCGCCGCCGATGTCGACGACCATCGAACCGGTTGCATCCGACACCGGCAGGCCGGAGCCGATTGCCGCTGCCATCGGTTCTTCGATCAGGTAGACCTGCGAAGCGCCGGCGCCCAGCGCCGATTCACGGATCGCGCGACGCTCCACCTGGGTCGAGCCGCAAGGCACGCAGATGATGATGCGCGGCGAAGGGCGGAACAGCTTGGAGTCGTGCACCATGCGGATGAACTGCTTGAGCATCTGTTCGGTGACGGTAAAGTCGGCGATCACGCCGTCTTTCATAGGGCGAATCGCTTCGATGTTGCCCGGAACCTTGCCCAGCATCTGCTTCGCTTCCTTGCCGACTGCCTGAATCGTCTTCTTGCCGTTAGGGCCGCCTTGCTGGCGGATTGCAACCACCGATGGTTCATCCAGCACGATGCCCTGGCCGCGCACATAAATCAGCGTGTTCGCGGTGCCGAGGTCGATCGCCAGATCGTTAGAAAAATAACTGCGTAAAAATCCAAACATGAATTGTCCTGATGCGCCCGCATTGGGCGCTTAGCTTTTTGAATAGGGGGGATGTCCGTTTATGACTGCGGCGACACGAAAAACCGGTGCCAGCAAGGCATTAGTCCGACATTCTACCTTATAATTCGGCAGAAACCAGCAGGCGAACCAGCCAAAAGTTCTGGGCCGAATCGGCCATTTGGCGTGCATTTACCAGCATTTACGCGACAAGTTGGCATCAGTTTGCGAATGCTCGCGCAGCTGACCGGCGCACCTGTTTTGGCGGTGTCACGCGCAGCGAAAACACAGTCCACGCAGCAAGCACCAGCGGCTCGCCTTCTTTCAACACCCTTGCAGCGCGCCCGAACGCGCCATTTCATCATGTCAATTGCCCTTTCCGACGTTAAACGCATCGCCAATCTGTCGCGTCTCGAACTGACTGACGCACAGGCCGAACAAACCCTGGAAAAACTGAACGGCATTTTTGCGCTGGTCGAACAGATGAAGGCGGTCGATACCACCGGCATCGAGCCGCTCAGCCATCCGATCGCGGCCATTACACCTGATCTGGCGCTGCGCCTGCGCGAAGACAAGGTCACCGAAAGCAATCGCCGCGAGGACTATCAGCAACCGGCGCCGGCCACTCAGGATGGTCTGTATCTAGTGCCGAAAGTCATCGAATAAGACAGCGGCCCGGCCATCTCGGCAACCCAGACATGGCACCATCCAGCAGCGCAACCGATTCCAACAGATTTCTCCATGCACAAGCTCACCATCAAAGAACTGTCCGCCCAATTGCAGGCGCGGAAAATTTCCGCCAGCGAACTGGCCACGCTGTTTCTCGACCGTATCGGTCAGAGCGATCTGAACGCTTTCCTGCACATCGATCGCGACCTGACGCTGGCGCAAGCCAAGGCCGCAGACCTGCGCATCGCGCAAAACAATGCAGGTCCGCTGACCGGCATTCCGATTGCGCACAAAGACATTTTCGTCACGCGCGGCTGGCGCACCACCGCCGGTTCCAGGATGCTCGAAAATTATGCAAGCCCGTTTGATGCAACCGTGGTGGATCAGTTCAACGCTGCCGGCACCGTGACATTGGGCAAGCTCAATTGCGACGAATTCGCGATGGGTTCCGGTAATGAAAATTCCTACTTCGGCCCGGTGAAAAATCCCTGGGACAAGCTTGCTGTACCGGGCGGTTCATCCGGCGGTTCGGCGGCCGCCATCGCCGCGCGTCTGGCACCTGCCGCGACGGCCACCGACACCGGCGGTTCGATTCGCCAGCCGGCATCGCTGTGCGGCGTGACCGGCATCAAGCCGACTTACGGCAGCGTCTCGCGCTACGGCATGATCGCGTTTGCCTCCTCGCTGGATCAGGGCGGCCCGATCGCCAAGACCGCCGAAGACTGCGGCCTGCTGCTCAATGCCATGACCAGTTTCGATGAGCGCGATTCGACCAGCCTGGAGCGTCCGAAGGAAGATTTCAATCGTTCCCTGAATGACAGCCTCAAGGGTCTGCGCATCGGCGTGCCCAAGGAATTCTTCGGCGCCGGCCTGGCTGCCGATGTCGAGCAGGCAGTGCGTGCTGCGCTGGCGGAATTTGAAAAACTGGGCGCAACGCTGGTCGATATTTCGCTGCCGAAAACCGAGCTGTCGATCCCTGTGTATTACGTGATCGCGCCGGCCGAAGCCTCGTCCAATCTGTCGCGTTTCGATGGCGTGCGCTACGGCCATCGCGCGGCCGACTACAAGGATCTGGCCGACATGTACAAGAAGTCGCGTGCAGAAGGTTTCGGCGAAGAAGTGAAGCGCCGCATTCTGGTCGGTTCGTATGTGCTGTCGCACGGTTATTACGACGCCTACTATCTGCAGGCGCAGAAGATTCGTCGCCTGATCGCGCAGGATTTCCAGAATGCGCTGAACGGCCCGGACCGCCAGTGCGACGTCATCATGGGACCGGTATCGCCGACCGTGGCATGGGATATCGGCGTCAAGGCCGACGACCCGGTGGCCAATTATCTGGCCGATATTTTCACGCTGTCGACCAGCCTGGCAGGTTTGCCCGGGATGTCGATTCCCTGCGGTTTCGGTCAGGGCGAAAAGAACGGCCGGCGGCCGGTCGGCCTGCAGATCATCGGCAATTATTTCGACGAGGCGCGCCTGCTCAATGTCGCGCATCAGTACCAGCAAGTCACCGACTGGCACGCGCGCGAACCCGGCGCAATCTGAGCCGCTGCGGCGGCAAAAAATGCAGCGCACGGCGCGGCCCGATTAAAGAATACGTGAGGACATCATGCAGTGGGAAGTAGTCATCGGTCTTGAAACGCACACCCAGCTTTCGACCCAATCCAAGATTTTCAGCGGCTCCTCGACGCAGTTCGGCGCCGCAGCCAACACGCAGGCCAGCCCGGTCGATCTGGCGCTGCCCGGCGTGCTGCCGGTGCTGAACAAGGGCGCCGTCGAACGCGCCATCCAGTTCGGCCTGGCGATCGGCGCGACGATTGCGCCGCGCTCGGTGTTTGCGCGGAAGAATTACTTTTATCCGGATCTGCCCAAGGGCTATCAGATCAGCCAGTATGAAATTCCGGTGGTGCAAGGCGGCAAGATTTCCTTCGTGCTGGAGAAGGACGGCAAGACTGAAATCAAGACCCTGCAACTGACGCGCGCGCATCTGGAAGAAGATGCCGGCAAGTCGCTGCACGAAGACTATCAGGGCATGTCCGGCATCGACCTCAACCGCGCCGGTACGCCGCTGCTGGAAATCGTGACCGAACCCGACATGCGCAGCGCCGCCGAGGCCGTGGCCTATGCCAAGGCCCTGCACTCGCTGGTGATGTGGCTGGGCATCTGCGACGGCAATATGCAGGAAGGCTCGTTCCGCTGCGACGCCAACGTCTCGGTGCGTCCGGCCGGCCAGAAGGAATACGGCACCCGCTGCGAGATCAAGAACCTGAACTCCTTCCGCTTCATGGAAGACGCGATCAACTACGAAGTGCGGCGCCAGATCGAGCTGATCGACGATGGCGGCACTGTGGTGCAGGAAACGCGCCTCTACGATCCGGACAAGAAGGAAACCCGCTCCATGCGCAGCAAGGAAGACGCGCAGGATTATCGCTATTTCCCCGACCCCGATCTGCCGCCGCTGGTGATTGCGCAGGAATGGATAGAACGCGTGAAGGCCACCATGCCGGAACTGCCGGCCGCAATGCGCGAACGCTTCGTCAACGACTACGCGCTGCCGGAATACGATGCCGCCGTGCTGACGCAATCGAAGGCGATGGCTTCGTACTTTGAAGCGGTGGTGACGGCTGCCGGCAAGGAACAGGCCAAACCCGCCGCCAACTGGCTGATGGGCGACGTCGCCTCCACGCTGAACCGCGAAGGCACCGACATCGCCGATGCGCCGGTCAACGCCACGCAGTTCGCATTGCTGTTGAAGCGCATCGCCGACGGCACCATCTCGAACAAGATCGCCAAGGAAGTCTTCGCCGGCATGTGGGAAGCCAAATCCGGCCAAGACTCGCTGGCCGACGACATCATCGAAGCCAAGGGCCTGAAACAGATCTCCGACAGCGGCGCGCTGGAAGCGATTGTCGAACAGGTGCTGGCAGCCAATGAAAAGTCGGTGGCGGAATTCCGCTCCGGCAAGGAACAGGCGATCAACGCGCTGATCGGCCAGGCCATGAAGGCCACCAAGGGCAAGGCCAATCCGGCGCAACTGACCGAGTTGCTGCGCAAGAAACTGATGGCCTGATCTTTGCCCCTCACGCCGGGGCAAGCAAGGCAAGTGCAAGGAAAAAGCCGCTGAGTCATGGACTGAATCAGCGGCTTTTTTACGTCCGGCCGTTGGGCATGCGGCGAAACATCTGCTCTGGACAGCGTGCATCCAACATTGCCCGCATATGAATATGCATTCTTCTTCGTTGTTCTGGCGGCGCGGCGGGAGTGTAATCGAGGTTTTCTGCCGACGGTTGCCCTGCCGCATTGTGCGTGCCAGCAATCTCGGTCTGAATGCCTCATTTGCCTCATTTTCCTTGCACAGGAGCCTCCAATGACAGTCGCAAGCCTCGAACGCACGCAGCAAGCGGGCAGCCGCGCATCGGCACAGGATTTCAGCATCCGCGCCATTGATGGCCCGCTGGGCGCAGAGATTACCGGCCTCGACCTGAATCTGCCGGTATCCGACGAAGAACTCAAACGCATTCGCAGCGCCTTCGTGAAATACGGTCTGGTGGTGTTCCGCGACCAGCGCATCACGCCGGAGCAGCATGTGGCCTTCAGCCGCCGCTTCGGGCCTTTGCAGGTACACGTGCTGAATCGCTTCCATGTGGCGCAGCATCCGGAGCTGCTGATCGTGTCGAATGTGGTGGAGAACGGCCAGCCCATCGGTCTGGTCGATGCCGGCGCCGACTGGCATTCGGATCTCTCCTATATGCCCAAGCCCAGCCTGGGCTCGTTGCTGCACGCGCAGGAGTTGCCGCCGGAACAAGGCGACACGCTGTATGCCAATACCGCCAACGCCTACGACACCCTGCCAGCCGACGTCAAACAGCTGCTGGCCGGCAAGCGCGCGGTACATTCCTACGTGTATCGCTATCATCGCCTGCAGAAGCTGTCGCCATGGCGCCCCGATCTGACGCAGAAGCAGATCGATGAAGTGCCCGAAGTCGAACATCCGGTGATCATTACGCACCCGGAAAGCGGTCGCAAAATCCTGTTCGTCAGCGAAGGTTTCACTTCACACATCGTCGGCCTGCCGCGCGACGAAAGCGACGACCTGCTGAAATTCCTGCATGAACACACGATTCGCGCGGAGAACGTTTACCGCCATCGCTGGCAAGCGCATGACATCGTGTTCTGGGACAACCGCAGCACCGTGCATTACGCGGCGATCACGCCCCAGCATCTGCGCCGCACGCTGTATCGGGCAACGGTGGAAGGCGATGTCCCGGTGTTCTGAGCGAACAATGTTGCAATACAACAGGAAATCGAGATAAAGCGAGGAACGCTACTACATCTGCGGGTGTCGAACCGGACATCACGTGACCACGTGCCGACAACACTCTGACAAGGAGGCCGCAGATGAACTTCCGTACCACTTTTCTGGTTGCCATTCTGGCGCTGATCGCCATTTTCGCAGCGATCAACTGGACCGCCTTTCTGGCGCCCACCTCCCTCTCGCTGATCTTCACCGAATTCCAGGCGCCGCTGGGCGTGGTCATGCTGGGCATCGTGATTCTGCTCACAGCCGTCTTCCTGCTCTACATCCTTGCCTTGCAGACCAGCGTGCTGTTCGAAAACCGCCGCCTCACCAAGCAGCTTGAATCGCAACGCGATCTGGCCGATCAGGCAGAGCGCTCGCGCTTCACCGATCTGCGCGGCTATCTGCAAAGCGAACTGGAACAACTGAACCGCCGCCAGACCGAACAGCAGACGCTGCTGGCGACGCGTCTGGATCAGCTGCAAAAAGACATCCATCTGCGTGTGCAGCAAACCGAAAATGCCGTCGCAGCACAAGTCGGCGAACTGGATGACCGCCTGCAACGTTCGGCGGCCGGAGGCGCAATCAAGCCGATCTGATTTGTCTCTCGCCGGCAGCGCAGATCAGGCGCTGCCGGCAAAAAAATGGCGCTGTCGCGATCTGCGGCAGCGCCATTTTTCTTGCTACTCATTTCTTAGGTTCTTGCTGCGTATTCCTTGCCGTTCATTGATTCTGGCAACAAGTGCCAGCTCCGTCCCGCCTCGGCTCAGACGCCATAACGCGTGCGATACGCCGCCACGGCATCCTTGTGCTGCGCCAGCTCCGCGCCGGCGCCCGCCTTCGAAATATATTCCAGCAAGTCGTTCAGATTACCGATGGAGATCACCGGCATGCCGTATTCCCTGGCCACTTCCTGCACCGCCGAGCTGGCCGACAGCGCGCCGTCCTTGCCCGAACGTTCCATGCGGTCCAGCGCGATCAGCACCGCGCATGGCGTAGCGCCGGCGGCGCGGATCATGTCCACCGATTCGCGCACCGAGGTGCCGGCCGAGACCACGTCGTCGATGATCACGACCTTGCCCTGCATCTTGCCGCCGACGATGGTGCCGCCTTCGCCGTGATCCTTGGCTTCCTTGCGATTGAAGGCGAACGGCACATTGCGACCCATGCCGGCCAGCGCCACTGCGGTCGCCGAGGCCAGCGTGATGCCCTTGTAGGCGGGGCCGAACAGCATGTCGTATTCGATGCCGGACTCCTGCAGCGTCTGCGCGTAGAAACGCGCCACCTGCGCCAGCGTGGCGCCTTCGCTGAACAGGCCGGCATTGAAAAAATAAGGCGAAGTGCGGCCGGCCTTGGTGACGAATTCGCCGAAGCGCAGCACGCCTGCGGACACTGCGAACTCAATGAATTCTTGTCGTAAGTTGCTCAAAATGCATTCCCGGAAAATTGAAAGCGGATCAACCAGCGCCGCCGGGCTTGCCTTCAAGCAAGTCTGGCGATGGATGCGAGGATTGAAATCAGGCCGCCATTTTAAATGAAACCCGCTATCGGTTATGCTACGCGCCTGACTTCGACACGGAATACCATGCAAAAAATCATCTCCGCCAATCTCAACGGCATTCGTTCGGCAGCCAAAAAGGGCTTCTTCGAATGGATGGCGAAAGAGTCGCCCGATTTCGTCTGCGTGCAGGAACTGAAGGCGCAAGCGCCCGACATGACCGAACAGTTTCTGACGCCGGAAGGCTATGTCGGCCATTTCCACTATGCCGAGAAAAAGGGTTACTCGGGCGTCGGCGTATACAGCAAGCGCGCGCCTGATTCGGTGCGCATCGGCTTCGGCAACACCGAATTCGATGCGGAAGGCCGCTACGTCGAATGCGATTTCGGCGACCTGACCGTGATCTCGCTTTATTGCCCCTCGGGCTCGTCCAGCGACGAACGCCAGCTGGCCAAATTCCGCTTCATGGAAGTGTTCCTGCCGCATCTGATGGAGCTGGAAAAGAGCGGCCGTGAAATCGTGATCTGCGGCGACTGGAACATCGCGCACAAGGAAATCGATCTGAAGAACTGGAAAAGCAACAAGAAGAATTCAGGCTTCCTGCCGGAAGAACGTGCCTGGATGACACGTATTTTCGACGAGCTCAAACTGGTCGACGTCTATCGCCTGCTGCATCCGGAAACCACCGGCGACGCCTATACCTGGTGGAGCAATCGCGGCCAGGCCTGGGCCAACAACGTGGGATGGCGCATCGATTATCACGTCGCAACACAAGGTATCGCCAACACGGCGAAGACCGCAGCAATCTACAAGGAACAGCGCTTCTCGGATCATGCCCCCTTGTCGGTGGTATACGGTTGAGCCCGTGTTGAATTCGCGTTAAATCCGATGTGAATTCCTCCGAATGCAGGTCAGCCTGCATCAAATGGAAAAAGCCCTCACGATTTCCGTGAGGGCTTTTTTTATAGCCGCTGACTTTTGATCCGGCGCTGACAGCACGCGGATCGCAGCCATCCGTATCAATTTAGGCGCTGGCCACCTTCTTCGGCGTTGCCTTTTTCAGCGGCGGCTTCTTGGCGGCCGGCTTGGCCGCTGCCTTTTTAGCCGGCGACTTTGCTGCCGTCTTCGGCTTGGCCTTGCTGGCCTTGGCGTCGTCGGTCTTCACCGAAGCGGCGGCATCATCGCCCTCAGCAGCGGCGGCTTTGCCCTTGGCCGGCGCCTTGGCTTTGCGCTCCTCGAACTCGAAGCTGATCTTGCCGTCCTTGCCGCGCACCAGGAAGGCTTTGAACGGCCGGCGGGTGCGTTGCGAGATGAAGCCCGGCAGCAGATCAGTCTTGCCGTCGTTGAGCAGCTTGCCCATTTGCTCCGGCAAGATCTCTTGCTGGAGAATGATGCGGCTGCTGCGGAAATCGCAAGCCTTGGGCTTGGCGACCGTTTTTTCGCAGACGTAAGCCAGACCCATTTCATAGACGCCGCTGGCGCATTTCGGGCACGGACCAAGCGGCGTCTGTTCGCTGAAATCGACCGGCTCGCCGCCTTCGCCTTCATCGTTCTGACCGAAGTCGAACTCCAGTTTGAAGTTCTTGATTTCCTCGTCGCGCGAAATCTTGAGGATGGCGGCAAACGGCCGGCCCATCTTGGAGCGGAAACCTTGCAGCGGACCAATGGTGCGGTTCTTCAGCAATTCCTCGACTTCGGCGATTTCGAACTGGCGTCCGCCCGGCACCTTGGTCATCGAGAATTCGCACTTGGTGCAGGCGAAACGGCGATAGTTTTCTTTCACCACGCCATGGCAATTCGGACATGGAGTCTGCAGTGTCGCGTAGTCGCCGGGGATCGTATCGTTGTCGTATTCCTTGGCGCGCTTGACGATGATCTGGGTCATCTGCGCAATCTCGCGCATGAACTCTTCACGGCTGATCTTGCCGCGCTCCATCTGCGCCAGCTTGTGTTCCCACTCGCCGGTCAGTTCGGGTTCGGTCAGTTCGTCCACGCCCAGGCCGTGCAGCAAGGTCATCAGCTGGAAGGCCTTGGCGGTCGGCATCATTTCGCGACCTTCGCGCAGCAGATACTTTTCGTTCAGCAAACCTTCAATGATGGCCGCGCGCGTGGCCGGCGTGCCCAGGCCCTTGCCCGACATCGCTTCGCGCAGTTCGTCGGAATCCATCAGCTTGCCGGCGCCTTCCATGGCCGACAGCAGCGTCGCTTCGCTGTAGCGTGCAGGCGGCTTGGTGACCATGGCGTTGGCGATGACCTTGTCGGTCTTGACCTTCTCGCCGGCAGCCACTGCGACCAGATTGCCGCCGCCTTCCTTACCTTCCTTGCCCTCTTCCTTCTCGTCGGCTTCCTTGCCGTAGATCGCGAGCCAGCCGGGATTGATCATCACCTTGCCTTCGCTCTTGAACTGATGGCCGGAGACTTCGGTGAAACGCGTGGTCACCTGGAACTCGGCCGCCGGGAAGAACACCGACATGAAACGGCGCGTCACCAGGTCGTACAGTTTCTGTTCCGGCTCCGACAGATTCTTCGGCGCCTGGGTCGTCGGGATGATCGCAAAGTGATCGCTGATCTTGGTGTTGTCGAAGATGCGCTTGTTCGGCTTGACCCAGCCCTTGTTCAGAATCTGCTTGGCGAACTGGTGGTAATTGTTGTTTTCGGCAACCGTCTCCAGCGCTTCCTTCACGGTGTCCAGATAATCTTCCGGCAAATGGCGCGAATCGGTACGCGGATAGGTCAGCACCTTGTGCTTTTCGTACAGCGCCTGCGCCAGGCCAAGCGTGTTCTTGGCGGAGAAACCGAAGCGCGAGTTGGCTTCGCGCTGCAGGCTGGTCAGATCGAACAGGGCCGGCGCCATTTGCGTGGTCGGCTTCGATTCTTCGGTGACCGTGCCCATCTTGTCGCGGCAGGCGGCCACGATGGAATCGGCGGCGGCCTTGGCCCACAGCCGCTCCGGACGCTTCTCCGGATCGGCTTCGTCCTTCTTGTGCGACTTGTCCAGCCAGCGGCCTTTGTAGATGCCGGCGGCGCAGACGAATTCAGCGTGCACTTCCCAGTAATCGCGGGACACGAATTTTTTGATCTTCTCTTCGCGCTCGACCACGATCGACAAGGTCGGCGTCTGCACGCGCCCGACCGTGGTCAGGTAAAAACCGCCTTCCTTGGAGTTGAAGGCGGTCATCGCACGCGTACCGTTGATGCCGATCAGCCAGTCCGCTTCGCTGCGGCAGCGGGCGGCATTGGCCAGCGGCATCATCTCGTCATCGTCACGCAGATGGGTGAAGCCGTCGCGGATCGCACCCGGCGTCATCGATTGCAGCCAGAGACGCTTCACCGGCTGCTTGGCCTTGGTGTATTGCGCAATCAGACGGAAGATCAGTTCACCTTCGCGACCCGCGTCACATGCGTTAATGAGGGTGGTCACGTCCTTGCGCTTGATCAGCCGGGACAGCACCTTGAGGCGCGATTCGGTCTTGGCGATAGGATTGAGCGCGAAGTGCGGCGGGATCATCGGCAGGTGCGTGAAACTCCATTTGCCGCGCTTGACGTCGTACTCCTCGGGCACCGCGATTTCCAGCAGGTGGCCGACGGCGGACGACAGAACGTATTCATCGGATTCGAAATACTCATCGTGCTTGGTAAAGCCGCCGAGCGTCTTCGCGATGTCGTTCGCGACAGAGGGCTTCTCGGCAATGATGAGGGTCTTGCTCATATATATAGTCTCGAAAGAGAGGTGCGGTTGCTGGAAAGCCTGGGACGCAGATGCGAAATCAGCACGCAAGCTTCAGCGTCGAAATTGCTTTTTAACAATAGTTTTTTTATATAGTAGCCAATAATAGGCTAATGCGGGGGAATGATAAGCGCGTTACAAATAAAACGGCAAGCCTGGTGGCTTGCCTGGGAACTGTAAATACGCGAATAAAAGGCAGAAAAGTTGCCTCTGCTCAATGAAGCAAACGCGACTCGGCGTCTTCTTCGTCCAGAAACAGCTCGTCGAACATCAAGCCGTCCGGTTCCTTGCCCTGGCTCCAGAGCACCATCAACACGATGACCTTGAGCTTTTCCAGGGAAATCGGCGCTTCGCCGGCGGCCAGTGCGCGCTCGATCACGATCTCGCGCTGCATGCCGTCCAGCATCTTGGCCGATTCCAGAAACTGGATGAAGCCGATGGCTTCGGTGCCGAGCAAATCGAATTCCTGGCTCACGTAAATACGAGTGCCAAAGGAAAAGGATGTTTGTTGGGGGAAACGATCGCCGAAGTCGTGATTGGCTTCTTCCAGGTCGGTCAACCAACCCAGTGCCTGAGAAATTTCATCTTCCTCAAAACCGATAGCCGACAATTTCTTGACCAGAGCCTGCGGTTCAGGGCAGGCATCGGGGCGATAGTAGGTTTCGTACAGGTAAACTAAGACGTCGAACATGGGTCTACTCTATCGCGAAGATTGTGATTACACAAGTTAAGCGATTCCAGTATCGCAGGATTTCTCAAATTGCGCAGAAAAATCACGAAGCGCTGCCCATCTGCCTGATCAAGTGTTTCCATTCAGACCAGACGCCGGTAGAGACCGCCCGGCAGCAGCTCGACCTGGCCGTCCAGCTCCAGCGTCAGCAGCATCGCGGCCAAGGCCGAAGCGTCCATGCCCGTGCGCAAAACCAGAGTGTCGATGGCAATCGGGTCGAAACCGATCTGATGCAACAACGGCATTGATGGCGCATCATCTTTGGCAGACGCCGATGAGTCTGCAGTCTGCGCGGACTGCAATTCTTCCACCTCCAACGCCAACTCATCCACAACCGCAGATGAATGCGCAAGCGCCGCGAACGGCTGCGGCCAATAACTCAGCTCGTCCAAAACGTCCTGCGTAGACTCGATCAGTTTGGCGCCCTGCTTGATCAACTGATGGCAGCCTTTCGACATTGGCGAGTGAATCGAGCCCGGGATTGCGAACACGTCGCGCCCCTGTTCGGCCGCCATGCGCGCGGTGATCAGCGAGCCCGATTGCGCCGCCGCCTCAACCACCAGCACCGCACGTGCCAGGCCGGAGATGATGCGATTGCGGCGCGGGAAATTGGCGGCCAGCGGCGGCATGCCCAAAGCGTATTCGCTGACGATGCAGCCACCTTCGGCGATCGCATCGGTCAAGGCCGAGTTACGCGCCGGATACACCACGTCGGCGCCGGTGCCGATCACTGCGATGGTAGAACCTGCACCGCGCAGCCCACCACGATGCGCAGCGGCGTCTATGCCGAGCGCCAGTCCGGAAACAATGGCGATGCCGGCACGACTGATGTCCTGGGAAAAATGTTCGGCATTGCGCATGCCCTGTTCGCTTGCATTGCGGCTGCCGACCACCGCCAGCGAAGCCGCCGCCAACAGCTCGAAGCGACCTCGAACGTACAGCAGAATCGGCGGATCGGCGATGCTCAGCAAGGCATGCGGATAATCGGCGTCGGCCATGCTGACGATGCGGTTGCCGGGCATTGCAGCCCACTCAAGACTGCGCTCGATCAGCGTCTTCACGCGCGCGCTCGGCGGCTTGAAAATGGCGTGGGCAATACGCGGCGATACCACATTGAGCAAGGCGGGCAAATCTGCCTGGAAAATATGTTGCGGCAATCCGAATACGCTGAGCAGCGCGCGTGAAGTTTCCAGCCCGACGCCTTCGGTCTGCTGCAGACGAATCCAGCTGGACAGTTCATGTGCCGCTGCTGCGCCGGCTAATTGATGAACGTCGGCCGCACCGCCCATTGAGCCGGCATCCATTGCCGGATAGGGCAAGCCGCCCGACAAAGGAGAAGTCACGGCTGCACCATACCGTCTGAAGCAAGACGCCCGACATCGCCGATCAGCACCGGCTCGCGTGCGCTCAGGAGCACTGCCGAAGCAGCCTTGGTCGATACGCTGATGATGCGCAGGCGCGCATGGCTTGCGCCGGCGGCGTCTTCGGCATCGGCGCGCAATAAATCAAATTCGATGCCTGCGCGCAGCCCGTCTCTTGTGCCCTTGTCAATCAGCAGCCATTGCTGCGGCCCTGCCTGGGTCAGCCCATCCTGCAGCAAGAGTACCTGTGGCTTGAGATCATGTCGCAACTGAGATGTCGCCGACGATGCGTCCATGCGCGTATCTTCCATCGGCAGCAACACATCGCCTGCTGCCACTTCGCGCAAGGCCTGCGAAATCAGCATCATCCTTGCCGGCTCGGCGGAAACGGATGGCGGCCGCGCGATCGTTGCCACACCCACCAGGCCGATACTGCGAGCCAGGTTTTCATCAGCGCGCGGGTTGCGCAACACGGCGCCGACACGCACTATCTGAAAGCGTCTGTGCCCTGCCATGTGGGATGGCAAGGCGCTGATTCGCACTTGATCGCCGGCGCCGAAATAGCGCCTGCCATCGGAGCCCGCCATGATCTTCGGATAGTCATCAAAGCTATCTTGATCCTCAAGCGCCATGAGTTTCGGTGCGACCTCCGGCCACACCATCCGAGCAGATGCTGATGAAACCAAGGCCAAGGAAGAAACCCGCACCGAAGGTCGCCGCACTTCGCGCGGCGAGGTGTGCGGCCCTTCTGCATGTTCGCCAAACTCATCCGTGGCAGCGAATGCCCGTAAATGATCCGACGCAGGCGCAGCGTTCGCGGCGTTGAAACAACAGAGAAACAGAGACGCTGTGCTAAAATTTTTCACAGAATTTGACCTTGAAAGCGCTTGCTCGCAGGAATCAGCCCTCTTCAGCGACCAGGCTTCCGCCTGAAAACCGCAGCCCTGAACATCAACTGGAATAGGGCGACTGAAGACCGGATCATTTCCCGCAAGACAACAAAAGCAAGGCGACCGATTCTGCCGACTGGCGCTTGAAGTCACAAGGGCAGTCCGCATTTAATGAATAATCCCGAAAGAATTTGCTGCACCCGCCGTTAAGAAGGCAGGCCCGGCAATCCCTTATCACCAGGCAGCAACAGCAATCTGTATTCTGATTTGGTCCACCCCGTCTCTCTTTGCAAAAGCGTATGGCACTACTGAACATTCTGCGTTATCCCGATCCCCGCCTGCACAAGATCGCCAAGCCGGTCACGGTGTTCGATGAACGCATCAAAAAACTGGTCGCCGACATGGCTGAAACCATGTATGCCGCGCCGGGCGTCGGTCTGGCCGCGACCCAGGTCGACGTGCACGAGCAAGTCATCGTGATCGACGTCTCCGACGACGGCAAGGAATTGCGCCCCTTCATCAATCCGGAAATCCTCTGGTCCAGCGAAGAGAAGCGGGTCTACGATGAAGGCTGCCTGTCGGTACCGGGCATCTACGACGGCGTGGAACGGCCGGCGCGCGTCAAGGTGCGCGCCTTCGATGCCGACGGTCAGGCGTTTGAACTGGAAGCCGATGATCTGCTGGCGGTCTGCATCCAGCATGAAATGGATCACCTCAAGGGCAAGGTCTTCGTGGAATACCTGTCGCCGCTCAAGCGCAACCGCATCAAGACCAAGATGCAGAAGGAAGAACGCGAGTTGAAGAAGACCGCCGCCAACGGATGATCTCGAGCGACACGACGTTGAGCAGGATGTAAAAAAAGCGATGTGCATGCACATCGCTTTTTTCATTGCCGCCGCAATATCGCGCCTCAAGCAAGGCGACTCGGCAACATCTCCTCAGATCGTCTGAAACCGATACACCTTGTCTTCACCCAACTGCCGCCGCAACACGCCGTCATACCAGAGCTTGTGCAGATGAGCCACGGCCTCACCCAGTGCGAACGAGACCTGATGCGAATCCAGCGGGCGGCGGAACATCACCGGCAAGATATCTACCGCCGACTGCGGTGTCGCGCAGGCCTCGACCACTTCGGCCAGACGGTCGGCATGATGTTCGTTCAACTGGCGAATGCGCGTGTGCAGACCGCGAAACGGTTTGCCATGAGAAGGCAGCACCAGCGCATCGGCCGGCAGGCCGGCAAATTTCTTCAGCGAATCCAGATACAACTGCACCGGATTGCTCTCCGGCTCGATGGCGAACACCGACACATTGGTCGATATGCGCGGCAACACCATATCGCCCGAAATCAAGACATTGCTCTCGGCGCAATACAGCGCAACGTGCTCCGGCGAATGGCCGAAACCGGTGATCACGCGCCAGTCCCGGCCGCCTATGCGCACCGGATAATCATCGTGCATGCGCGTATAAGCCGACGGTACACGCGGCACCAGTTCCTGATAGTAAGTATTGCGGCCCTGCAGCTTTTTCAGCAGCTCGCTATCGGCCAGACCATGCTTCTGGAAATGCGGCGTCGCCGCCGTGCCCTCGGCGCCCGGCAAGGCCGCCGACATCACCCGCGCGAAAGCATATTCGCCGGTGCTCATCCACAACGGCGCCTGCCAGCGCTGGCACAGCCAGTCGGCCAGACCGACATGATCGGGATGGCAATGCGTGACCAGCACGCGCAGAATCGGCAGGCCGCGCAAATCGTTGGCAAAAATCGTTTCCCAGCTCTCGCGCGTCGCCTCGGTAGCAATGCCGCAGTCGATCACGGTCCAGCCGCGCTGCAGACCGCTTTCGGTCTCCAGTTCATCTTCCAGCAGCCACAGATTGATGTGATCCAGCGCGAACGGCAAGCCCATGCGCAGCCACAGAATGCCGGGCGCGACTTCTCTGGTCGTGCCAGGTTCCGGCAAAGCGTCGCCGTATGCGTATTCGAGCTGGGCTTCAAGAGCGTTCATGAATTACCTGACATTGATTGATGAGCAATAAAAACCGGCGCAGAAATCGCCGGCAATATTTTTTCACTGGACGAAATGGCTGAATATACTTTACGTTAACGTAAAGCGCAAAACACACAGATTTTCCGGCATGACTATTCGCCGCAGAGGCGATGAAATAATCTGCCGCTGCGAACGGCAGCAAGTCACAAGCTTAACAAGTTTGAGCAAGATGCGCAGTCCCGTGCTCCGCCAGTTTTCATCACGCTTCAATTCATTTCGTTTTCATCCGCCGATCGCAATCATGCCTACCTATACCATCACAGAACTGGCGCAGGAATTCGACATCACACCGCGCGCCATCCGCTTCTACGAAGATCAGGGGCTGCTGAGTCCCAGGCGCGAGGGCAGCGGCGGTCGCAATCGCGTCTACGCCGGCAGCGAACGCACGCGGCTCAAGCTGACGCTGCGCGGCAAGCGGCTGGGCTTCACCTTGTCGGAGATCAAGAGCCTGGTCGATATGTATGCATCGCCGAAAGACAGCGCAGCGCAATTGCAGCGTTTTCTCAAGGTCTTGCATGAACATCGCGAAAAGCTGGAGCGGCAGCGCGAAGACCTCGATCTGACGCTCAGCGAAATCGCCGCACATGAAGCCGAATGTCTGCAATTGCTGCAACAGGGCGGGCCCGGCAAGCCGGAAAAAAGGACCAGCCGGCGCGCCGCCACAAGTCATTCTGTGACACCGACAACTCGCAGCACAGGCAGAAAATCTGCGGCCTGAATCGCAGTCCCTGGCCGCTTTCCGCAACGCATTAAAAACAGCAATCGGGCAATTTGGTTAACGTTAACGTCAATTAAGCGTATGATTTCCCGACCACGAATCTGAGCACAAGAACTCATTTCATCCATATTCCAGCAGAGGAGACAAGCATGATGCATTTGCCCGGCCTGAGTTTCGACCACGGAGAAGACATTGAAGCGCTGCGCGCCAGCGTCGCGCAATTCGCGCAGGCGGAGATCGCGCCGCGCGCCGCCGAGATCGATCGCAGCGATCAGTTTCCGATGGATCTGTGGAAGAAGATGGGTGATCTCGGCGTGCTCGGCATCACCGCCGACGAACGTTACGGCGGCGCCGGCATGGGTTATCTGGCGCACATCGTGGCGCTGGAAGAAATCTCGCGCGCCTCGGCGTCGGTCGGCCTGTCGTACGGCGCGCACTCCAATCTGTGCGTCAACCAGATCAAGCGCAACGGCAATGATGCGCAAAAAGAAAAGTATCTGCCCAAGCTGATTTCCGGCGACTTCGTCGGCGCACTGGCGATGTCGGAACCGAACGCCGGCTCCGACGTGGTCAGCATGAAATTGCGCGCCGATCTCAAGGGCGACCGCTATGTCCTGAACGGCAGCAAGATGTGGATCACCAACGGCCCCGACGCCGATGTCCTGGTGGTCTACGCCAAGACCGATCTGCAGGCCGGCGCACGCGGCATGACGGCCTTTCTGGTGGAAAAGGGCTATCCCGGATTCTCGGTCGCGCAAAAACTGGACAAGCTGGGGATGCGCGGCTCGCACACCGGCGAACTGGTGTTCCGCGATTGCGAAGTACCAGTCGACAACGTGCTGGGCGGCGTCGGCCGCGGCGTCAATGTCCTGATGTCGGGCCTGGATTTCGAACGCACGGTATTGTCCGGCGGACCGCTTGGCATCATGCAGGCCTGTATGGATACGGTGGTGCCCTACATTCACGACCGCAAGCAGTTCGGCCAGGCCATCGGCGAATTCCAGCTGATGCAAGGCAAGCTGGCCGACATGTATTCCACCATGATGGCCTGCAAGGCTTATGTCTACGCGGTGGGTCAGGCCTGCGACCGCGCCAGGTCGCCGGAACAGGCGCGCGCCTTGCGCAAGGACGCCGCCGGCGCGATTCTGTATTCGGCAGAGAAGGCAACCTGGATGGCAGGCGAGGCGATCCAGGCCCTGGGCGGCAACGGTTACATCAACGAATATCCGGTGGGGCGCCTGTGGCGCGACGCCAAGCTCTACGAAATCGGCGCCGGCACCAGCGAAATCCGGCGCATGCTGATCGGCCGCGAACTGTTCGCCGATACGCTGTAAAACGACAGGCGACAGCAACTCCAGCAGCAGCAGACTCAACCAGACAAGGATCAGAACAGCATGAAAGCACCCATCGATTTCTACTTCGACTTCAGTTCGCCCTACGGCTATTTCGGCTCGCTGGAGATCGACAAGCTGGCGGCCAGATACGAGCGTCAGGTGAACTGGCATCCGGTCTTGCTGGGGCCGGTGTTCAAGGCGGTCGGCACCGCGCCGCTGGTGACGATTCCGATGAAGGGCGATTACTCGCGCCACGACATGCAACGCACTGCGCGCTTTCACAACATGCTGTTCACGCCGCCCAGCAATTTCCCCATCGGCAGCCAGGTCGCTGCGCGCGCCATGCTGTGGCTGCAGGAGCAGCTTCCCGACAAGGCGGTGCCCTTCGCCAGGACCATCTACAGCGCCTATTTCACCGAAGACATCGACATCAGCCAGACCGACAAGGTGGTCGGCATAGCGGCCGATCTCGGCGTTGACCGGGTGGCGCTGGCAACTGCACTGGGCGAACAAGACATCAAGGACAAACTCAAGCAGGCGATCGACAGCGCGATGGAGCGCGGCGTGTTCGGCTCACCCTTCGTGATCGTCGACGGCGAAGCCTTCTGGGGCTTCGATCGCTTTACGCAACTCGATGCATTTTTGAAAAACGGAAAGATCTGATGGCCGGCAAGACCGATAAAAACCAAGTCAAGGATTGCCCCTGCGGCGGTGGACTGTTCGCCAAATGCTGCGGCCGCTTCATCAGCGGCGCGGCGATCCCCGACAGCGCCGAACAGCTGATGCGCTCGCGCTACACGGCATTCTCCTTGCGCGACGAAGCCTATCTGAAATCGACCTGGGCCAGCGAGACCTTGCCCGACGACGCCGTCAGCGGCGAAGACGACGTCAAGTGGATAGGCCTCAACATCGTCAAGCACAAACACCTCAGGGACAGCGACCTCGCCACGGTGGAATTCATCGCGCGCTTCAAGGTCGGCGGCCGTGCGCATCGCCTGCACGAAGTCAGCAATTTCGAGCGGCGCGAAGATGAACAGGGCAACAAACGCTGGTACTACGTCGACGGCAGCTTCCCCGACGACGAATAAGCCACGCCGGATCAAACGGGCGGCCGCCTGCCACGCAAATAAGAGCCGCGCTACAACACCAGAGACAATGAGGACCGACCATGCCGCAGATCGAAAGCAAGCTGAACACGCGCAGTGAGGATTTCCAGAACAATAGCGCTGCCATGCAGAGCATCGTCGATGACCTGAAACAAAAAATTGCGGCGATCGCACAGGGCGGCGGCGAGCATGCGCGCGCCAAACATCTGGCGCGCGGCAAGCTGCTGCCGCGCGACCGCGTGCAGATGCTGCTCGATCCCGGCACGCCGTTTCTGGAGTTTTCGCAACTGGCGGCCTATGCCATGTATCCGGACAAGGACGGCAGCGACGCCGCGCCCTCGGCCGGCATCATCACCGGCATCGGCCGCGTGGCCGGCCAGGAATGCGTGATCGTCTGCAACGATGCCACGGTCAAGGGCGGCACCTATTATCCGATGACCGCCAAGAAGCATCTGCGCGCGCAGGAGATTGCCGAATTCAATCACCTGCCCTGCATCTATCTGGTCGACAGCGGCGGCGCCAATCTGCCGAATCAGGATGAAGTCTTCCCCGACCGCGATCACTTCGGCCGCATCTTTTTCAATCAGGCCAATCTGTCGGCCAAAGGCATTCCCCAGATCGCAGTGGTGATGGGTTCATGCACCGCAGGCGGCGCCTATGTGCCGGCCATGAGCGACGAGTCCATCATCGTCAAGGATCAGGGCACCATCTTTCTGGCCGGCCCCCCTTTGGTGAAAGCGGCGACCGGTGAAGTCGTCACGGCCGAAGAACTGGGCGGCGGCGACGTGCATACACGGCTGTCCGGCGTGGTCGATCATCTGGCGCAGAATGATCTGCACGCGCTATCGATTGCACGCAGCATCGTCGGCAATCTCAACCGCAAGAAGCCGCAGCAACTGGCACTGCGCGAGCCGCAGGAACCGAAGTATCCGGCGAATGAGCTGTACGGCATCATCCCGGTCGACACGCGCAAGCCCTTCGATGTGCGCGAAGTGATTGCACGCGTGGTCGACGGCAGTGAATTCGACGAATTCAAGGCGCGCTACGGCACCACGCTGGTGTGCGGCTTCGCGCATCTGCACGGCATGCCGGTCGGCATCATTGCCAACAACGGCATCCTGTTTTCTGAGGCGGCGCTCAAGGGCAGCCACTTCATCGAGCTGTGCTGTCAGCGCAAGATTCCGCTGATCTTTTTGCAGAACATCACCGGCTTCATGGTCGGCAAGAAATATGAAAACGAAGGCATCGCACGCAACGGCGCCAAGATGGTGACAGCGGTGTCCACCGCCGCCGTACCCAAGTTGACGCTGATCATCGGCGGCAGTTTCGGCGCCGGCAATTACGGCATGTGCGGCCGCGCTTTCTCGCCGCGCTTTTTGTGGATGTGGCCGAATGCGCGCATCTCGGTCATGGGCGGCGAGCAGGCGGCCAGCGTGCTGGCCACTGTGAAACGCGACGGCATCGAAGCCAAAGGCGGCAGCTGGAGCGCCGAGGAAGAAGCCGCCTTCAAGGATCCGATCCGCGCGCAATACGAACATCAGGGCCATCCCTATTACGCCTCGGCGCGCCTGTGGGACGACGGCGTGATCGATCCGGCCGATACCCGCACGGTGCTGGCGCTGGGATTGAGTGCGGCCCTGAATGCGCCGATTGAAGAAACAAAGTTTGGCGTGTTCCGCATGTAAATCAGCAGAAGCACAGAACAGCCGGCGGCGTTGAATTCTGTCAAATTACTTACAAAATGCTGACGCGAAATACCGAACAAAAAATCCTCATCGACGTCTTGATATGTGTCGTTGTTTCCCCTTTGAATGCCATTAGAATTTGAGGTTTCGACAAGAAGAAGAGGGTGGGGGAAATGTGGAAATACGGGGTTTCAATTCTGCTAAGCATCTTTGTTCTTTGTGGTTGTGCAGGCACGGTCCATCGTGAAAACAATGCCTTGAAATCGGACTTCGCTTTGGACTCGGTGGCCGAAGTTGAAATCCGGATGACGGACGAAGCGCAGAAATTGCAGACCAACAATACGCAATTCAGCACCAAGGATTTACTCGGCTATCTTGAGCGGAAACTCGATGGGCAATCGCTGCTGAAAAGTGATTCATCGTATCGCTTGCAGGTCACCATTACGCGCTTCCGGATTCGTTCGGCGCTCAGCGCAGTGATGTGGGGAATCATGGCGGGTACGGATTCTGTTGATGGCACGGTTCAAGTATTGAATCGTGACGGCAAACCGGTCCATTCATTTGACGTCTCGGCGTCGTACGGACTGGGCGGATGGGGTGGCGGGCAGGATGGCACGCGCATGAACTGGCTGTACGGAAAATTCGCCGAGCTGACCATCGCCGAGCTGACTGGCAAGACCGAAGCGACGAATGTAAAAAGGGAAAAGCAGGACGCAGGCCAGCCGCGCGTGGTGCGCGCCCGCCAGCAGGATGAAGGAAATGCGCTGGTGGCCACGGCACGCGAAGGCAGCACCACCAAGCTTACCGGCACGTCGAAAACGGAAAGACCGGCTGCCGCAAGGGCCGGCGCGAAACACAACTTCACCGTGCCGGAAGACAGCAGCTTTGCACCCTTAGGAAATGCCGACGCGATTCCCTATGTGAACCAGCGCGCCAAAGAAAGTTATGCGTTGTATCTGACCCGGCCGAATCCGCGCGTCTATGTGATTGCAGCCGGCGGCGCCTGGGCCTATCGCATCGGCAAAGACGCTTTATCCAATGCGCTTGCCGTTTGCGAGTCGAAGTCCAAGGGCACGTGTTATCCCTATGCCATCGACGACCATGTGGTCTGGCAAAGCGATGACCTGGCGCGCGAGGCCATGCGCAAGAAAATGCTGGAAGAAATCCTCGCCAGCCAGAATGCAGGAACAACGATTCAAAAGGTACAGGCACCACCGGCAGAAAAATAAGGCCCGACAAGTGATCAGGAAATTCGCACGAACATTTCTGCCTCACCTGTCGGCCACAGACATTTTCCACTGAAGCCCTGTCGCACCACAGGCTTCGGACGGAAGGAAATTCTGGTCACATTGGAGGAGACAAGATGTTCAGCAAAATTCTGATCGCCAATCGCGGCGAAATCGCCTGCCGCGTTGCCGCGACCGCACGCAAGCTCGGCATCGGAACGGTTGCCGTGTATTCCGAAGCAGACGCGCAGGCCAAGCATGTCAGTGCCTGCGACGAAAGCGTGCTGCTGGGCCCGGCGGCCGCCAAGGAAAGCTATCTGCGCGGCGACAAGATCATTGCCGCCGCGCTGGCGCATGGCGCGCAGGCGATCCATCCTGGCTACGGCTTTCTGTCGGAAAACGCGCAATTCGCCCAGGATTGCGCCGACGCCGGCCTGATCTTCATCGGCCCGCCGGCCGCATCCATCCGCGCCATGGGATCGAAATCTGCGGCCAAGGCTTTGATGGAAACGGCTGCGGTGCCGCTGGTGCCGGGCTATCACGGCGAACGTCAGGACAGCGACTTCCTGCGCGGCGAGGCTGACCGCATCGGCTATCCGGTGTTACTGAAAGCCAGCGCGGGCGGCGGCGGCAAGGGCATGCGCATTGTCGAGCGCTCGGCCGATTTCGACGCCGCGCTGGCGTCGTGCAAACGCGAAGCCATCAGCAGCTTCGGCGAAGACAAGGTGCTGGTCGAAAAATATCTGACGCGACCGCGCCATATCGAGATTCAGGTGTTCGCCGACAGCCTGGGCAATTGCGTCTATCTGTTTGAACGCGATTGCTCGGTGCAGCGTCGCCATCAGAAGGTATTGGAAGAAGCGCCCGCTCCCGGTCTCAGCGAACAGCGCCGCGCCGAGATGGGACAGGCGGCGGTGGCGGCCGCCAGGGCGGTCGGCTATGTCGGCGCCGGCACGGTGGAATTCATTGCGGACTATTCCACATCGGCTAACGGCGGCGCCTTCTATTTCATGGAAATGAATACGCGCCTGCAGGTCGAGCATCCGGTGACCGAGATGATCACCGGCCTCGATCTGGTCGAATGGCAATTGCGCGTGGCGGCGGGCGAAGCATTGCCGCTGCGCCAGGATCAGCTGCACATCCATGGTCATGCGCTGGAAGCGCGCATCTATGCCGAGAATCCGGACAAGGGTTTCCTGCCATCCATCGGCCGCCTGCAACATCTGCGCACCCCGCCGGCGGTCGAGTTTGCGCTCGGCCTGCAAGACGGAACGCCGGCTGCGGTGCGCATCGATTCCGGCGTGCGCGAGGGCGACGCCATCTCGCCCTTCTACGATCCGATGATCGCCAAGCTGATCGTCTGGGGTGTTGATCGCGAGGCCGCGCTGCGCAATATGGCGCAGGCGCTGGCGCAATATCAGGTGGTGGGGCTGGCGACCAATATCGGCTTTCTGCAAAGACTGATCGCGGATCAGGCCTTCGCCGGCGCCGATCTGGATACCGGCCTGATCGAACGCCGCCGCGAGAGTCTGTTCCCTCCGGCGGCGGCCGTGCCACTCGATGCATTGGCGCTGGCCACGGCTGCGCTACTGATGTCGGAACAGGCACAACAACAGAGCAGTGATCCGTGGTCGATCAGCAGCGGCTGGCGCATGAATGCCTCGCTGTTGCGCGGCCTGCAATTCGAGGACGAGGCGCAGCCCTATGCGCTGACGCTGGAGTACGCCAGCGCCGGTCAACACTGGCGTCTGCACAGCGCTGAACAGATCGCGGAATTGTCTCTGCCGTCCATGCAGGACGGCTGGCTGCAGCTTGCGCTGGATGGCCGCCGCGTGCAGGGGAATGTCGTGCGCAGTGGCGAAATCTTCCACGTGTTCTGCGGCGGCCTGCATCGGCAACTCAGCTACCTCGATCCGCTCAGCCATGCCGGCGATAGTGAGGCGGAAGGCGGCCGCCTGACCGCGCCGATGCCGGGCAAGATCGTCGCCGTACTGGTGCAGAAAGGCGCGGTGGTCGAGAAAGGCGCACCGCTGCTGATCATGGAAGCCATGAAGATGGAGCACACCATCGCCGCGCCGGCCGGCGGCACCGTGGAGGATGTGCTGTATCTGGTGGGCGATCAGGTGAGCGAAGGCGCGCAGTTGCTTGAGTTCAAAGCGGCCTGAAGCGGCTACCGCGCCATGAGCCAGCTACAGCTTCCGGTCGGGATGCACGTGCTTGAACGCGGCTGGCTGTCGGCCAACAACATCCTCTTCATCGGCCGCGAAGAAACCGCGCTGGTCGACAGCGGCTACGTCACGCATGCGCCGCAGACGCTGGCGCTGGTGCGCCACGTGCTCGGCACGCGCACGCTGGACCGGCTGCTCAACACGCATCTGCATTCCGATCATTGCGGCGGCAATGCACTGCTGCAAGAGGCGTTCCAGTGCCGTACCGCGATTCCGGCCGCGGAAACCGATAAGGTCGCGCGCTGGGATCAGCAGGCGCTCAGCTATCGCGCCACCGGCCAGCAATGTCCGCGCTTCAGCTTTGACGAGACAATCGCCGACGGCGCCTTGCTGCAACTCGGCGATCTGCAATGGCAGGCGCTGGCGGCGCCGGGCCACGATCCGCATTCACTGATTTTTTATTGTGCGCAGGAAGGCGTGCTGATTTCGGCCGATGCGCTGTGGCAGAACGGCTTCGGCATCATCTTCCCGGAGCTGGAGGGCGAATCGGGATTCGCCGAGGCGCAGGCGACGCTGGAGCTGATCGCGCAACTCGATGTGCGGCTGGTCATTCCCGGTCATGGCGCACCGTTTGACGACGTCGGGGCGGCGTTGCAGCGCGCCTTTTCACGCTTGCAATACATGCAGGAAGATCCGCTGCGCAATGCGCAGAACGGCATCAAGGTCTTGATCAAATTCCTGCTGCTTGAGCGTCAGCGCATTGCGCTCAGTGAGTTGCCGGCGATGCTGCGCGAGATACCGCTGCTGAACGCCGCCAATCGCCGCTTCATGCAGATGGATGAGGAGAGTCTGGCGCACTGGGTGACAGCGCAACTGGAACGCGCCGGCGCCGCCCGCAGCGATGGCGAATTCTTGCTGGATGCCTGAACGGAACCCGCCAGAATCCGGCCTCTTCATCCACCGCGCGCCGCCCCCTGGCGATCTGCAATTTCATTCCACAGATGCATCGCCGCATAGGCGCGCCACGGACTCCAGAGTTCGGCGCGCGCACGCTGAGCGGCGGCGCTGACCAGGGCCGGATCGCGTGCCGTGATCGACTGCATCAGCACCAGATCAGTGGCCGGCCAGGCATCGCTGTCGCGCCAGGCGCGCATGGCGACATACTCCACCGTCCACGGGCCGATGCCGGGCAATGCCAGCAGCGCCTTCCTCAAATCGATGACTTGGGCCGGCAACAAACCGGCGACCGAATCGAGTCCACCATCCACCGGCACATCGCCGACCGCCACCGCGTGCGCAAAACCCTGAATCGCGGCGACGCGTTTGCCGGGCATGCCGATCGCATCCAGATTGACCGCAGCCAGCGCCGCCGGCGTCGGAAAGCGCCATGCCGTGGCCGCATGCGGATGGCCGGCGATGGGCTCGCCGGCGCGCTGCACCAGACGGCCGACAATGGTGGTCGCCGCCTTCACGCTGACCTGCTGGCCGACGATGGTGCGCACCACCAGTTCAAAGGCCGACCACGCACCCGGCACGCGCAAACCCGGCGCTGCTTTCAGCAAGGGCTTGAACCAGGCATCCGCGCCGAGTTGACGCCGGATCAGACGCTGATCGGCGTGCAGATCGAACATGCGCGACAACGGCGCGACCAGTTCATCGGCGTGGCGGCTGACCGGGCCTTCCAGGGTCGCCATCAGGCTGTCCTTGTCGGCATGACGGCAGACCGCAAGCGTGCCGCTGTCGCCCTTCCACTCGATGGCGCGCAGATAGTTTCCGTCTTCCACCGCCTCCACCCCGGCGGTGGAGCGGCCGGCAAAAAACCGCAGCATGCGCGCCCAGTCGAACGGCGGGAGGAAGGGTAATTCGCGGACGGCGATGAGTGCGGGCGAGGTTGAAGGCATGTGAATTCCGTGGACATGGATAGGCGCATTATTCTCTCTCGCGCCGATTGGCGCTACGCCGTTTCTTGCTTTCTGCCTTGCGCTACACTGTGCGCTGTTTGCAGTGAAGCAGATCGCCGGAATGCATTGCGGTGCGCAGTATCGGATACGGGCACGCGTTCATGCGAGATTGATGCGGCGCCGGTGCCAGCCCGCAGCGCAGACTGCAGCAGCCGCTTATCACCGAATTCAGAAATTCAGGAAACCAGGAATGGCACACGTATTCAGACTCATGGACAGCCCGGTCGGCAAGCTCACGCTGGTGGCGCGCGGTGCGGCGCTGGCCGCCATTCTTTGGGAGCAGGACCGGCCCGATCGCGTGCGGCTGGGTGAAATGCGTGAAGACCTCGCGCATCCCATGCTGCTCGAAACCGAGCGTCAGTTGCAGCAATATTTTGCCGGCGAGCGTCGCCACTTCGCGCTGCAGCTGGATTTCTCCGGCACCGCATTTCAACAGAAAGTATGGAACGCATTGCTGACGATTCCCTTCGGCGAGACACGCAGCTACAGCGAAATTGCGCGTCAGGTCGGCAGCGAAAAGGCGGTGCGCGCAGTGGGCGCTGCCAATGGCCGTAATCCGATTTCCATCGTCGCGCCCTGCCACCGCGTGATCGGCGCCGGCGGTGCGCTGACCGGATTCGCCGGCGGCCTGAAGGCCAAGGAAATACTGCTGGCGCTGGAAGGCTGCATGCCTGCGGTGGAAGGCCATCAAGCCAGAAACCTGACCGCAAAAACCACCGCACGGCGCAGCGCGGATGAGCGGCAGATGTCCTTGCTGGACTAGTTCATTGATGTCAGATCGGACCTTGTTGCAATCCGCAGCCTCACCATGAATGTCCGTCGCAAGCGACGGACATTTTCATTTGCACACAGCCTTCGGCCTCAGACTTTCAGTGCGTCGCGCAAGGCAGCCAGCCATAAGGCCACAGCATGCGCGCCCGGATCGACATGGCCCAGCGCACGCTCGCCGATGTAGCTGGAGCGGCCACGGCGCGGCGTCATGGATGAAGTGGCGGCGCTGCCGGTAGCTGCTGCAGCCACGGCGGAGTCGATCGCGGCCGGCAAGTCCCTGCCCTCCGTCAGCCCGCTCTGCAGCGCTTGCGCCGCCGGAGTCAGGGCATCGATCATGGTGCGGTCGCCGGGACGTGCGCCGCCCAGTTCCATCACACCTGCAACCGCCGCCGTGAAGGCATCGGCCCAGCGCTGAGCGGGGCGCGTTTCTGACTTGGCCTGATCCAGCGATGCGGCGGCGCGCATCAGCAGGATGGCGTACAGCGGCCCCGAGGTGCCGCCGACCACGCGGCGGATGGTGGCCGACATGGCGCGCAGCACGGCGGCCGGTTCGGTCTCCGCCGGCCAGCCGTCGATCTCGTCCAGCATCCCATGCGCAGCGCGCGCCATGCTGATGCCGAGATCGCCGTCGCCGACGCGCTGGTCCATCTCGGTCAATTCGTCTTCCGCTTGCAGCAGACAGGCGCAGATCGCTTCGATCACGCGACGCAAGCCGGCCTCAGGCGCCATGTGTTGGCCGGCGCTGACCGCCGGTGCCGTCGGCGCCGGGCGCGCAATCACTTGCGCAATCCGCCCTCCCAGCGTCGGCCACGCGCTGGTGTGCGTGCCGGCATCAAGGCGGCGCAGGCGTTGATCGTCCAGCCGCAACAGCGTCAGCGATATCCCGGCCATTTCCAGGGCGCTCAGAAAGGTGCCGGCCCAGGCGCGCTCCACCTGAATGCCGCGCGCCGCCAGATTGCGCAGCGCATCTTCGGCGACGATATCCAGTTCGCTGGGCGGCGTGCCGCCCAGATTATTGATCAGCAAGGCCACGCGCTCGCCCTTTTGCAGCGACAGATCCTGCACGACCTGATCCAGCAGACGGGCGACGATGGCGTCGGCCGGCAGCATCGCGCCGCGTTCGACGCCGGCTTCGCCGTGAATGCCGAGACCCCATTCGATCTCGCCGTCGGCCAGCGTGAATCCGGGCTTGCCGGCCGCCGGCACGGTACACGGCGTCAGCGCCACTCCCATGGTGCCGAGCGCCGCCGCGGCATCGCGCGCAGCTTCGGCCACGTGCGCCAGCGTCGCCCCTTCGGCGGCGGCGGCGCCGGCGATCTTGTGGACCAGCACGGTGCCGGCCAGACCGCGACGGCCGGCGTTTTCGCCATTGGCCGCCAGCGCCACATCGTCGGCCACCACCACCATCTCGACCGCGATGCCTTCGGCGCGCGCAATCTCGGCCGCCAGGCCGAAGTTGAGACGGTCGCCGGTGTAGTTCTTCACGATCAGCAGGACACCGGCCTTGCCGGCTACGGCGCGAATCGCATCAAGCACGGCGTCGGTCGAAGGCGAGGTGAATACTTCGCCGACCACTGCGGCGCTCAGCATGCCGGCGCCGACGTAGCCGCCATGCGCCGGTTCATGCCCGGCGCCGCCGCCCGAGATCAGGGCTACATTGCCGCTGCTCTTGAGCGCTTCGGCGTCGCTGCGCAGCACGATGTTTTTGCCCTGCAACAGCGACAGATGCGGATTGAGCGCGGCCAGGCCGGCCAGCATGTCCGGTACCACTTGCGATACATCGTTGATGAGCTTTTTCATGTCTCTCCTTGTTGGTCTTGTCTGTACAGGCACGTTCAGGGTTCAGACGTCGATGGCGTGCCCCGGTTCACGCCAGAACGCCGGCGGCGGGATGAGGGTACGGCCGGCGCGGGTATTGTCCCGCATGTGTTCCGGACGCGCCGTACCGGGAATGGCGCAGTTCACGGCCGGCTGGCTGAGGATGAATTTAAGCAGCAACTGCGCCCAGCTTTCGGCCTCAATCTCGGCCGCCCAGGGCGGCAGCGGTTTGCCGCGCAGACGCCCGAGCAGGCCGCCGCCGCCGAAAGGCCGGTTGATCAGCACCGCAATACCCTTTTCCGCCGCCAGCGGCAGGATGCGCTTTTCGGCTTCACGCTCATCCATCGAATAATTGATCTGCAGGAAGTCCAGCTTTTCGGCGCGCATCACCGCTTCCAGTTCGGGGTAGGCGCTTGCGGTGTAATGCGTCACGCCTATGTAGCGGATGCGGCCCCGGGCTTTCCATTCGCGCAGGGTGGCGAGATGGATTTTCCAGTCCAGCAGATTGTGGATCTGCATCAGGTCCAGCTTTTCGGTCTTGAGCAGACGCATGGATTGCTGCATCTGCTCGATGCCGGCCTGACGTCCGCGCGTCCACACCTTGGTGGCCAAAAAGGCTTTGCCGGCATCGCCGCCGCCGGCCAGCAATTCGCCGGTGCTCTGTTCCGCGCGGCCATACATGGGCGAGCTGTCGAGCACAGAACCGCCGGCCTCGAACAAGGTGTGGATCACGCCCGGCAGGCGCTTGTATTCTTCGCTGCCGGGCGTGACGTCGAAGCCGACATAGGTGCCGCAGCCGATGACCGGCAGCATCTCGCCGGTGGATGGAATCGCGCGTTTTTGCATGCTGCCCTCCTTGGTGTTTTGCGCCAGTGCGGCAGCGACCGGCAACATGCCGCCCATGCCGGCAACGCCGGCAATCGCTGCCGCGCGCAGCAATCTGGCGCGCTGCGGATTTGATGGAAGATCGTGCTGCAGACCCTGACCACGTGAATGTGCGGCGGATGAATCGCTCATGATTTACTCCTGCGGCTGATTGAGTGTTGCGGATTGTTCCTGCTGACGCCCCAGCCATCGCGCCAGCCAGAGCCAGAGCAGCGAGAACGGCAACATCATCGCGGCAACAGCGGCGAAGCCCATGCCCAGACTGCTGAAGCCGGCGGAGATCCAGCCGCTGACGGCATCGCCGCCGCGATAGACCACGGTATCGATGAAATTCTTGGCCTTGTATTTGGCCTCGCGCGTGAGCACGGTGAACAAGACTTCGCGCGCCGGCCGCGCCAGCGCAAAGTCGGCGGCGCGGCGCACGCCCTGCATGATGGCCAGCACCAGCAGGCCAGGCCACATCGCGACCAGACCGAAGGCCGTGATCGCCGCCAGCGGCAACAGCATCAGCAACAGCGTGACGCCGAAACGGCGCATCAGACGGCCGGTCACGAACAGTTGCAGCAACAAGGTGAGCGCCGACACCAGCAGATCGACCTGGGCGAAAAAGCGCGTGCGGGCGGCAGTGCCCATCACGCTCTCGGCCACGATGCGGCCCTGCTCGAAATACAGAAAGGTGGCCGCCGACGTGTGCAGAAACATGTAGCAGACGATGGCGATCAGATAAGGCGATCGCAGGATCAGCGTGGCGCCGCCGAGGATGCTGCCGCCTATGCCTGAGTTGGTACCTGCCGCCTGGCTGGCGCCATCGGCGCTGCCGGCGTGCGCGCCGCGCAGCAGGCGCCGGCAGCACAGCAGCGAGATCTCCAGCAGCACGGCAGCCGCCAGCGTGAGCGCCACCGGCCCCAGCGTGCCGGCCAGACCGGCTGCCAGCGCCGGGCCGGCAAAGGTGCCGGCGGTGCCGCCGGCGGCGATGAAGCCGAACAGGCGTTTGCCCTGCGCCGGCGTGAAGCGGTCGGCCAGCACACTCCAGAAGATGCTGACCACAAACAGGTTGTAGACGCTGACCCAGACGAAGAAGAATCGCGCGACATGCTGCTCGCGTACGCCGAGTGCGATCAGCAGGCTGAACAGCAGGATGTTGGCGGCGAAGAAGCGGTACACCACGGTCACGAAACTGCGCGGCGCCAGACGCCGCACCAGCCAGCCGAACACCGGCACCAGGCACAGCATGGCGACGAAGGTGAGCGTGAACAGCCATTGCAATTCATCGGCGCCGCCGACCAGCCCCATGGCATCGCGCAAGGGCCGCAACAGATAGTAGCTGCACAGCAAGGTGAAGAAATAACAGAAACCCGATAGCAGGGCGGGCGTCTCGCCGGGCTGGACGTCGACCATCTTTTGCAGCAGCGTGAATGTTTCCGATCGCAGGCGCGTCAGTTGCATGGGCAGAAAAGATGAAGAGGATGAATGGTCGATGCTGATGACAGACCGGCAAGGCATCGCCGGCTGCCCGCTATGAACTATGAACTCTTGGCTACGGGCCGGACTCATGAAACATCAGGGGCAATATAGCAGCTTGAGTCTCAGGCCGTCGGCACGGCCCTTCATGGGCAAATGCAACTGTTATCATGTCGCTCTTTGCTGCGGCTCGGCCGATTGGCTGCGCCGCCAGACTTCCTCAGATTTCACTGCGCTCATATCTCACATCCTCCATGTCCTCCATGTCCCCCAATAGTCAGACTGCCACCTCCGAAGATACCCCCGCAGCACTTCCCTCTTCCGCCCAACGCGTGGCCGATCTGCTCGCCGAAATGGGGCATGACCGTCCGGTGGTGATGCTGCCGGCGACCGGCCGCAGCGCCGCCGAAGCCGCTGCCGGCCTCGGTTGCAGCGTGGCGGAAATTGCCAAGTCGATCATCTTCCGTCGCCTGTCCGACGATGCGCCGGTGCTGGTGATGGCCAGCGGCAGCAATCGCGTGGATGAAGCCAAGGTGACCGCGCAGGTCGGCGCGCTCGGCAAGGCCGACGCCAAATTCGTGCGCGAGAAAACCGGCTATGCCATCGGCGGCGTTTGCCCGGTAGGACATATCGTGAAGCCGGTGATGCTGCTGGATCAGGATCTGTTTCTGCACGAAAGCGTGTGGGCCGCCGCCGGCCATCCGCATGCCTTGTTCAACCTGACCGCGCAGCAATTGCAGGACATGACCGGCGCCGCCGTGGCCGACATCCGGCAGGATCAGCCGCCGGTCGCAGTCTGAAGCTTGCGCTCTGATCTTCAGCTTACACTCCCGCGTGGCGACCCTCCGGCCGCAGCGCAGGGCGGACGCCGCTGGTATCATCGTGGCCTAGAACAATAGCCGAGGAGACAGCCACATGAGCTTGCCAAAGAAAGTCAAAATCGTTGAAGTCGGCCCGCGCGACGGCTTGCAGAACGAGAAGGAAACCATTTCCGCCGAGGTCAAGATCGAGCTGGTCAACCGGCTGTCGGCGGCCGGCTTTCCGAATATCGAAGCGGCCTCTTTCGTCTCGCCCAAATGGGTGCCGCAAATGGCTACGGGCAGCGAGGTGATGCAGGGCATCACGCGCAAACCCGGCGTGGTGTATTCGGCGCTGGTGCCGAACATGAAGGGCTTCGAGGCGGCGCTGGCATGCGGCGTGGATGAAGTCGTGATCTTCGGCGCGGCCTCGGAAGCGTTTTCGCAAAAGAACATCAATTGTTCCATCGCCGAATCGATAGAGCGTTTCCGTGAAGTAGCGCAGGCCGCCAAACAGCACGGCAAGCGTCTGCGCGCGGCGGTGAGCTGCGCCTTCGCTTGTCCGTATCAGGGCGAAGTCCCGCTGTCGGCGGTGGCCGACGTGGTGCGCCGGCTGCGCGATCTGGGCTGCGACGAGATCGATATTGCCGATACCATCGGCGTGGCCACCGCCAATCAGGTGCGGCCGGTGATGGAAACGGCGATCCGCGAATTCCATATCGAAGGCTTGTCCGGCCATTTCCACGACACCTACGGTCAGGCGCTGGCCAACATCTACGCCAGCCTGGAAGTCGGCATCAGCATCTATCACTCGTCGGTTGCGGGGCTGGGCGGTTGCCCTTATGCCAAGGGGGCGACCGGCAACGTTGCCACCGAGGACGTGCTGTACATGATGAAGGGCCTGGGCATAGAAACCGGCGTCGATCTGGATGCGGTGTCGGACGCCGGACAATTCATTTCCCGGCATCTGGGCCGCAAATCGGTCAGCCGGGTCGGCAATGCGCTGGCGGCCAAACGTCAGCAGGCAGCCTGAGCTGGCGGCCAGCCGGCCGCTGCAGCACTTTTCTTTATCTTTTTATAGTGTTTTCGGACCGCGCCTGCATGGGCGGCCGGAACCTGCTTGCCTGATTGCAAACAAGCCTGTACTGCCGCGCGCATGTTAATGGCGCAGACAAAATCACAGCCTGCCCGCGGCTGGCGCGGGCAGGCTGCTCAAAAAGGTGCAATGCTGCTTCAGATATGCTTGCGGCCGAGCGAACGGGCGTAACGCTTGGCCGCACGCGCCGGATTGGCGATTTTTTTCAGGCGGCGCGAATGCAATACCGCGGTAACCAGAACGCCTGCTGCCATTGCAGAGACGACGGCGATAGATCCCAGATCGAATGCTTCCATGATTCCCCCTTGCTGATCAAACGGGTCAGACATGCCGGGCCCTGAAGCCCGGAGGCCGCGTTGACCCGCCGCGGCACTTGTCATTAATAACGGCAGCCAGGGAAAAAACATAACATGCCCGGACTGACGACCTAAAAATATTTGACTGGGAGCCAGTAAAACTGTGGCTTTCGCGACAAAAAGCACGATCGTAATATTTTGTCCTATAATCGCCGAATTACTAGTTCGTGCATGAACTTAGCCCGGAATTATCAGACCCGCTATCGGGCAAATCCTTAGTCCGGTAGCCAAACAATTATTAGACCAACCACGAGACCACCATGCCCCAGTCATCTTTCCCCAAAGCCTTGCAAGATTTGCGCCTGCCGGTGATCTGTTCGCCGATGTTCATCGCCAGCGGTCCGGCGCTGGTTGCCGCCCAATGCAAGGCGGGACTGGTGGGGGCGTTTCCGGCGCTCAATGCGCGGCCGGCGGAGCAGCTGGATGTCTGGCTCACGCAATTGCAGGCCGAGCTGGCCGAATGGCAGGCGGCCCATCCTGAACGCAAGGTCGGCCCGATCGCAGTGAACCAGATCGTGCACCAGTCCAACGACCGGCTCGCACATGACGTTGAAGTCTGCGTGCGGCATCAGGTGCCGATCATCATCTCCAGCCTGCGCGCGCCGCCCAAGGAAATGCTGGATGCCATCCACAGCTACGGCGGCATCGTGCTGCACGATGTGATTTCGATCCGCCATGCGCAGAAGGCGCTGGAAGCCGGCGTCGACGGCCTGATCCTGGTGGCGGCGGGCGCCGGCGGCCATGCCGGTCCGCTGTCGCCGTTTGCGCTGGTGGGCGAAATCCGCCGCATGTTCAAGGGACCGATCGCGCTGTCCGGCGCCATCGCCACCGGCGACGCGGTGCTGGCCGCGCAGGCCATGGGCGCCGATTTTGCCTATATCGGCTCGCGCTGGCTGGCGACCAAGGAGTCCAATGTCGACGAGGCCTATCGCCAGGCCATCGTCGAAGCCAGCGCCGCCGATATCGTTTATACAAATCTGTTCACCGGCGTGCACGGCAATTACCTGAAGAAGTCCATCGTCAATGCCGGCATGGATCCGGACAATCTGCCGGAAGCCGACAAGAGCGCCATGAACTTCGGCTCAGGCGGCGGCAGCAAGGCCAAGGCCTGGCGCGACATCTGGGGCGCCGGCCAGGGCGTGGGCCTGATGAATGACGTGCCGGGCGTGGCCGACATGGTGGACCGGCTGGAAGCGGAGTACCTGGCGGCACGCAGCCGTCTGGCGCTGTGATCGGCGCGCACCGCGCCCTCAATTAAACCGGGACACGGAGGATGCGCCGCCCGGCTGCGCATCCTTCAAGACCTCAACATGTCGGCGCCCCCTCCGCTCAACGGATGAACGCAGCGCCGGAATCAATCTGATCGCAAGCGGTCATAAGCTTGTCCCTTGCACCGGCAAGCAGCATTTCCCGCCCGGGTAATCCCATTTTCCCTCCTGTGTCCGAATCCTCCGTCGGACAATCCCATCGGTTTTCACGCATTTTGTAACCGTCGGCACTTCTGCTTCAGATTCATGTCGTATTTTTTCACCGGCTTGTTTCGACAAAGATCGAAAGGCGGGAGATCAGTGCGCGACGGCAGCAAGGCCACGTGGTCGCGGTTTGGTTTCCGGTTTGTTCCGGCATTGACGAACAAGTCCCGGACTTTTAATACGAGGAAAAATGCGAGGACCTTATGACCAGCTTTCTCAGAACCAGAAAAGACCGTCACCCTAAACACGAAAAGCCACGTCTGCCGCACGAACAGGATCAGAACTTCGATAGTCCCGGCAGCACCCCGGACGGCCAGTCGGTCGAGCGACGCGAGATGCGTCATGCCTACGACGATCTGCGCAAGGGCCAGGTCGATACTGACCTGCGCGGCACCGGCGGTCAGGACGAAGCCAACAAGATGCCCGGCAAGCCGTCGGCGTCTGCACCGGGAAAGACCTCTGACGGCACGCGCGGGGATCCGGACTGATGCGCTTGCAGATGGCGGAGCATTCCATGGCCGACGACCGCAAGGCACCGGCATGGTCGGCGAGCTCGGTTTGACCCGCTGATTTGCCGGCGCGATTCAACTTTCCTCCGTGGAAGCGCCTTCAGAAATGGTATTTTCAGAAAGCAAAAAGCGCCGCATGACGGCGCTTTTTGCTATGGCTGGAAGTGATCGGCGCAAGGCTTTACAGACCTGACTCTTCCATCCAGCCGGCGATCAGGCGATACAGTTCCTGCGGCTTTTCCATCGGTGTCATATGCCCGCAGTCGTCGACTACCTCAAAGCGCGCCTGCTCAATCTGGCGCGCCATTTCTTCCGACTCCTGCACCGAACGCAGACGATCCTGCGCACTTGCCACGATCAGCGTCGGGCATCGCACCTGATTCAGCTGCTCGGCATTGCTGTCGCGCAGGGTCTGCAACTGGCGCAGAAAAACCTCTTTGCCGTTTTCCAGCGCCATCGCCTGCAAGCGGCCCAGCATTCCTTGATCCTTGCTCAGATCGGGATGCAGCGAGGAAGCCAGCGCGCGCGAAGTCAGCCCCTTGAATGGCGCATCTTTCGCCAGCAGATACTGGCCCTTGGTGGCGTTTGACTCCTGCTCGGTCTGCGGCCGCGAAGAGGTGTTGAGCAAGGCCAGACCGAGCACGCGCTCGGGTGCCTTCAAGGCCACCGCCTGCGCCACGAAGCCGCCCATGGAAAATCCGAACAGGATGAATTTTTCGGGCGCCTGGCTCAGCACGCGGTCGGCCATCGCGTCGATGCCGATGTCCTGAAACAAATCGCCGAAATGGATCTGCCCCAGCGTGGACAGATCCGGCAGCATGTCGTCCCACAGATGCTGATTGAGCATGAAGCCCGGCAGAAATACCAGGTCTCGCATAGTTGACTCTCCCCTTGGCGTTGACATTAAGCGGCGCCGGCGCATCTTGTTTTCAGCACGCCGTCCGCCGTCATTTTATTTCTTTTTGCGATGCGGGCCGGCGCGGTGCTGTTCCAGAATCTGCACCAGCTTCCAGCGCATGGAACTGGAATCGGCCGGTGGATTGGCGATCTTCCAGCCGTTGATGCGAATGTGATACGCAGTGCCGGTCTTGAACTCAAAACCCTCGATAGGCGAATACCACAGCTGCCACGGCCCCTGCGGATCTTGCCGCACCTGCAGGCATTGCATGGGCGCGATACCCATGCACTTGGCGCGTAAGGGCGCGACGTACAGATCCTGCGTTGTTGCCGGTGCAGCGTCGGCAGCAGCGGTCGCCGGGCTGGCGGCGGCAGTGACTTCAGTCGCCGGGCCCACCGGCTTGCTCACATCGGCCGCCGCATTCGCACGCGGGCGATAGCTCAGCACCTGACCGTCTGCGGCGAACATCTGCATGCCGCCGGCCTGCACTTGTATGCGCGAGACCGCAGCCAGCAACTTCAGAAAGCTGGATTCGAACTGCATCAATTGCGAGGCACAGGCCATGCGGGTCGAGGCCGGGCTGCCGAAGCTGATCTGATCCTGTGCGCTCAACGTATAGGATGCCGAGAAGCGATTACAGCCGGCGCGCCCGCTCACCATGGAGGCGCGGCCGTTCTGGCTGAAATTGAGCACCACCGGCTCGGCGCCGCTGGACGGAAGCGCATGACCCGGCCATTGCACCAGCTCCCAGTCGGTGCCGGTCAGCGCGCCGGCGGTGAGGCTCATGTCGGGCATCGACGATGCGGCGGCGGCATTGACGCCGGCGACGCCGTCTTTGGGTGCATCGCCGCTGCCGGCGCAGGCGCTCAGTGCGGCCATCAGGAAGATGCCGCCGACAAGCTTGAGGCTGGAAGCGAACATGACGATCCTTTCATCTGGGGGGTTGAGGAGCGTGTCAGACCGACACGGGGAAATACACGTTCCGTCGAAATTTTCCGATATCGCCGCCGGACGGCCGCAAGAGGCGATTCACTCCAGCCATTTGGCGCGCGTCGCGGCCAGTGCAATCGCGCCGCACAGCACGCCGACGAAGGCCAGCGCCGCCGGCAAACCCCAGCCATGCGCCAGAAAGCCGACTGCCGGCGGACCGATCAGGCTGCCGCTGTAACCCAGCGTGGCGACTGCCGCCAGCGCGGTCGAACCATGCCGTCCGGCGGCGCTGAAGACGAACGGGAACACCGCCGCCACGCCGGCGCCGGCCAGCGCAAAACCGAGAATCGCCGGGATCATGGAGGTCGAGGCCACCGCAATGAACACGCCCACCGCCGCCAGCAGCGTGCCGCTGGCCACCACCTTGCGCGCGCCGTACTGCTCTTTCAAGCGGTCGCCAACCAGCCGCATCAGCAGCATCATGCCGGCGAATGCGGCATAGCCCAGCGGCGCGCCGCCGTCGCCGGCGTGAATGTGATCCTTCATGTACAAGCCGCTCCAGTCGGCAATCGAACCTTCCACAATCGCGCCGCAAAAACCGATCACGCCCAGCACCACCAGATGGCCGTGCGGAATTGCAAACAGTTTGCGGTGCGGATCGTATTCAGGCTTGTCGTCCGGCAGCACGCGATAGGCCAGCAGCATCGGCAACAGAAACACGCACGACATCAGCAAGAAATGCCACAGCGGCGCGATCTCGGCGCCGGCAAACACGCTGCCCAGCAAGGCGCCGCTGAAGGTGCCGACGCAGAACCAGGCATGCAGCATCGACATGATGGGACGGCCGGCGTCTTTTTCCGCCTGCGCGCCGAGCGCGTTAATGGCGACGTCGAAGCAGCTGGAGGCCGCGCCGTAGATCACGCTGGCCAGCATCAGCAACAGCATGGTCGGCGCCAGAGCCAGCGCCGGCAGCGACAGCAGCAAGACCCAGCCGGCATACAGCGTCGCATGTCGCGCACCGTAATGGCCGGTGAGCCAGGCGGCCAGCGGGAAGGAGCCGACCGCGCCGACGCCGCCGCACAGCAGCACCACGCTGAGCGTGGCGGCATCCAGATGCAGCGCATCGCGGATCGCCGGAATGCGCGAAGCCCAGCTGGCGTAAATCACGCCCAGCAACAGGAAGAACAGGGGAATGGCAATCTTCCGCAAGCGTAAAACCATAGAGGAAAGCGCGGGAGAAAGCGGGAGTTCGGTTGTCATCAAATCGGGAGGAAGGTAAACTTCGGCGGCTGTGCATTGCCGCCGTGCAAGCGTTATTATCCCTGATCCGGCAACAGTCGCCGGAAATTGGCTGGACCGAAGCACCCCATGCAGATGATTGGCATGCCCGCAGACGACAGCCGCGCGCAACAGCACGCATCTTGCAAACGACCGCAGATGCGTGGGCAACTTATTCAACCATTGTTCATCCTCCGGCAACAGACAGGGCGGCTCCGACCGACGTCTTTGCAGGAGCAGCGCCACGCGGCGCTTGCCATCAACGGCAATATCAGACCGCGGCGCATTGCAGGAAACCAGAATGCCAGACCCCGATATACATTCCCGTCCCGTCAGCAGCACCCGCTGCGCGAATCCTGCGAATCCCGCAAGTCGCGTCAACCCGGCCAGCCCCGGGAATCTCATTTATCAGCAAATCGTCGATGCACTGATCGCCATGCATCGCCTGACCGACGGTTATACGCCAGGCCATGAAGACCGCACTGCACTGCTCTCGGTGCGCATCGCGCGCGAACTGCAGCTCGATGCGCAACGCATCATGCAGATCAACATGGCGGCCCAGGTGCATGACATCGGCAAGGCCGATATTCCGCTCAAGCTGCTCAACAAGCCCGGCCGTCTGACCGATGCCGAGTTCACCATCATCAAGACCCATGTACAGGTCGGCTACGACATTCTGAAGCACATCGATTTTCCGTTTCCGCTGGCCGAGTTCGTTTACTGCCATCACGAATATCTGGACGGCAGCGGCTATCCGCGCGGCATCAAGGCCGATCAGATTCCGCTGGAGTCGCGCATTCTGACCGTGGCCGATATCGTCGAGTCGATGTCCGAAGACCGGCCCTACCGCCGTTCGCTGGGCATGCCGGCGGCACTGGCCGAAATCCGGCGCCAGAGCGGACAAAGACTGGATCCGGTGGTGGTGGACGCCTGCGTGCGCGCGGTGGAAAACGATCCGGTCTGAATCCGCTACACTGGCGGCAGATTTACTTTCGCCGCCGGTCAAGACGCATCCAGCCGCACTCAGAATCGCTCCCGGCCGGGCGTGAAGAAAACATAAAATCAAATCCGAGACACGCCTCCATGAGCGCCGCACCTGCTACTCCACACCCGCATGCCTTCGTGCTGCGTCATCCGCTGCTGACTGCGCTGGCCTTATCGCTGGGCACCGCCGTCGCACTCGGCGTCGCACGCTTTTCCTACGCGCTGCTGCTGGCGCCGATGCGCGCCGACCTCGGCTGGCCTTATCTCATCGCCGGCGGCATGAACACCGGCAACGCGCTCGGCTATCTGCTCGGCGCGCTGGTCACGCCGGCGCTGATGCGGCGCTTTGCCGCCCATCGTGTGCTGATCGGCGGCGCCTTCGCCACCAGCCTGCTGACGCTGGTGCCGGCATTCGTTACCGACACCCCGGCGCAACTCGGCCTGCGCGTGCTGACCGGCATCACCAGCGCCTTCATCTTCGTTGCCGGCGGCTTGCTGATCAGCCGGCTGGCGGCGCTCCACACGTCGCGCGCCGGTCTGCTGATCGGCCTGTATTACGGCGGCACCGGCTTCGGCATTGCCGCCGCTTCGTTGCTGGTGCCCGCCACCATGAGCAGCGCCGCCGCCCACGGCGCAGCGCATCCATGGCAATGGGCCTGGCTGCTGCTGGGTGTGCTGGCGCTGATCGCCAGCATCATCATGGCGCTGCCGGCACGTCACATTCCCTCGGCGCCGATCCACAGCACAGCGGCCGGCAAGCTGAGTTTCACCAGCCTGGGCTTCGGCCTGAGCGGCTATTTCATGTTTGGCCTAGGTTACATCGGCTACATGACTTTTGTGATCGCGCTGCTGAAAGAACAAGGTATGCCGCCTGAACGCATCTCGCTGTTCTTCACCTTGCTGGGTCTGGCGACGGTGGCGTCTTCGCGCCTGTGGGCCGGCATGCTGGATCGCTATCGCGGCGGACAATCACTGGCGATTCTGAATGCCTTGCTCAGTATCGCCACGCTGCTGCCGGCGCTGACGTCGGCAACCGCTGCGATCTTCGTATCGGGTCTGATGTTCGGTGCGGTGTTCCTGTCGGCTGTGGCCTCCACCACGGCGCTGGTGCGTCACAATCTGCCGCCGGTCAGCTGGCCGGCCGGCATCAGCGCCTTCACCATCGTGTTTGCGGCAGGCCAGATCGTCGGTCCCACCATCGTCGGCTGGATCGCCGACAGCGCCGGCGGCTTGCAACGCGGTCTGATGTTTTCGGCACTGGCCTTGCTGGTCGGCGCGGCGCTGGCCTGGCGCCAGAAGCCGCTACAGAAATAGTGCACACCGAGATCAAACGCAGGAATGAAAAAAGCGGCCATCGGCCGCTTTTTCTTTTTGCTGAATGCTGCAGCGATCAGGCCAACTGCTTCTTCAAGGCATCCACCAGCGTCTGGCAGGCCACATCGGTGCCGATGGTGATACGCAGGAACTGGTTGATGCGGGCATGGCTGAAATGGCGCACGATGATGCCGTCGGCGCGCAGACCGGCGGCCAGCTTGGCCGCGTCGTGCTGCGCATGGCGCGCGAACACGAAGTTGGCGGCCGATGGCAGCACCTCGAAACCCAGCTCGCTCAATTGCGCCACCAGTTTTTCGCGGCTGGTGATGACCGCCTGGCAGGTGCGCAGGAAATAGGCTTCGTCTTCAATCGCCGCCGTCGCGCCGGCAATTGCCGGCCTATCCAGCGGATAGGAGTTGAAACTGTTCTTGACCCGCTCCAGCGCATCGATCAGATCGGCATGACCGACCGCAAAACCGACGCGCAGCCCGGCCAGCGAGCGCGACTTCGACAAAGTCTGCACCACCAGCAGATTGGGGTAGCGCGCCACCAGCGGGATCGCAGTCTCGCCGCCGAAATCGATATAGGCTTCATCGACAATCACCACCCGGCCCGGGTTGCCTTGCAGGATGCGTTCGATCCCGGCCAGCGGCATCAGGCAGCCGGTCGGTGCATTCGGATTCGGGAAGATGATGCCGCCGATGGCCTCGCCATGGCCGAGATAGTCGTCGGCGCGAATGGTGAAATCGTCCGCCAGCGGAGTCGCCTTGTAGTCGACTTCGTAGAGGCCGGCGTAGGTCGGATAAAAGCTGTAGGTGATGTCGGGGAACAGAATCGGCGCGCCGTGCTTGAGCAAGGCCTGAAACGCATGTGCCAGCACTTCATCGGAACCGTTGCCCACGAATACTTCACGCGTGGTGATGCCTTGCAGTTCGTGGCGCTTGGCGATGGCGATCTTCAGGGGCTCGGCATCCGGGTTGGGATACAGGCGCAGCGAATCGCCGATTTCACGACGGATCGCTTCCACCGCGCGCGGCGACGGGCCGTAGGGATTTTCATTGGTGTTGAGCTTGACCAGATTGGCGATCTTGGGTTGCTCGCCCGGTGTATAAGGCGTCAGACGGCTGACAATGGGGCTCCAGAACTTGCTCATGAGGATCGATCTGCTAAAGGACGAAAAATTAATAGAGGCAGATGGTAACAAACTTGCGGCCTGAGCCCCGCGCCCGGCGTGAAAAATTGCCCAGAGGCATGCCACGCTCAGCCGGGGTCGCGGCTCACTGCGCTCAGAAATACAGGCGGTAACGCGGCGAGCTGCGCTCGCTGTGCGGAGCTGACGGCGGCGGCGATGGCGCGGCCGGCCACAAGGAAATCGCACGTTGCAGAATGTCCGGCGGCAGGCCGATGGTATCGAGACAGGCATCGGCCAGCGCTGCAGCAGAAACAAATCCGGAGGCCACGTGCTGCGCTTCTTCTGAATGCGATGCGGCATGCAATACCGGCTCGCTGTCGCCGGCATCAATGCACGCCAGACGATAGAAGGCGTGCGCCACGCGTTGCTCACGCAACAGGCTGCGCAGCGATTCGCCCTCGGCAAACAGACGCGCCCTCACCTTCTGCGTGGGGATCTGCCAGTGCTCGGCCACGTGCGCGGCGGTCCATTGCAAAGCGGGCTCGGCAAAAATCAGCTGCGCCAGATCGCGGCTCCAGGGCTTGCTGCAATCGCTGACGGCCTGCATCGCATCGCTGCCGGATTCCAGCGCCAGCGACCACATTGCCGGCCGCCCGGCGCTCAGGGTCTGGCACGAGAACCGGATGAAAGCCGGCACTGCAAAACTCTCGCCTGCCTTGAGAGGCACCGTCACGCCGCCGCTGCGCAGGACTGCCTCGCCCTTCCACAGGCGCACCCGGGCGGCGCGGACGAAACGCAATCCGGTCAGATGCAAAGTGTGATGAGTGACGATGGTCATGCGAACTTTGGTTTGGAAACTGGGCGATATGGCGGCGGCTTGCTCGCAAAACTCAGAATGACTGCGGATGACTGCGGATAATTGCACCACCGGCAGGGCGAGCAGCAATGATAGGCGATTTTCGGCGCCAGGTTTGTCGCCGTGGCGACGCTGCGTGTTTTGAACCGTCACACAAAACGCCGCCGGCGATATTCGCCTGAACGGTGCTACAGCCCGGCGATACCGAAACGGCGCAAGCCTTCCAGATCCAGCACGCGGATGGTCTGATAGGACAGCGTGACCAGCTGCAACTCGGCCAGCCGCCCCATGGCCTGATTCACGCGCTGACGCGAAAGACCGGTCAGCAGGCCGATTTCTTCCTGCGACAACTCCAGCACGGGCGACGTGCGCGGATACAGCATGGGATGAAACAATTGTGCAATCGCCTGCGCCACGCGGGCATCGGCTTCCAGCAGCCGGTCATTCTGCACGGTGGCGATGAACTGGCCCATGCGCTCGTTGAGCTGACGGATCACGAAGGAGTTGAAGGGCAGACTTTCGGCCATCAACTGATGAAAGGTATGGGCCGGCACCTGCATGATGTGCGAGGCGCGCAAGGCGATCACGTCATAGCGCCGCAGCTCGCGCTTGATCACGCTGCCCTCGCCGCACCAGCCGCCTTCGGGAACGCCCGACAAGGTGCTGCTGCGGCCGTCCAGACTGTAGACCGCGAGCTTGATCAGCCCCTCCTGCACACCGATCCAGTATTCGGACGCCTCACCGCGCCGTGCGATAAACGAGTCGGCTGCGAAGCGCGCCAGATGCGTGGTTGCCGCCACCAGTTGCTGGTGCTGCGGCGCCAGAGCGGCGTACCAGTCATGGGTGGATAATTGTTGCGCGATGCCGCTCATGGATCAGGCCGGCGTTGCCGGACACGGAAAAGAGAATGCCCGGATTGTCGCACGCGGCCCTGTCGTCGAGGCGACAAAGCAAGGCCGCAAACAGTGCTAAGCTCAATCCCGACCGCAGGCGATACTGGCCGGACGTTGCCGGACACAACGCCACGCAAGCAACTGATTCGGTACTTAAAAAAACAGCAAGGAGACCTTCATGCCCACTGATTTCGACACCGGCCTTGGCCGCAATGCCGCCAATTTCGCCGCCATCACGCCGCTCGATTTCATCGCCCGCGCCGCCGAAGTGTATGGCCACAAACCCGCCATCGCGCACGGCACGCTGCGCCAGAACTGGGACCAGACTTATCGCCGCACGCGCCGTCTGGCCAGCGCGTTGCAGCAGCTGGGCATAGGCAAGAACGACACCGTCGCCGCCATGCTGCCCAATACGCCGGCGATGGTCGAGGCCCACTTCGGCGTGCCGATGGCGGGCGCGGTGCTCAATGCGCTCAACATCCGGCTCGACCTTGCCTCGCTGAGCTTCATGCTGAAACATGGCGAAGCGCGGGTGCTGCTGATCGACAGCGAATTCGCAGCGCTGGCGCGGCAACTCAAGTCTGAGCTACCGCAGCTGAAAGTGGTGGAGGTGCATGACGTACTCGGCCCGCAGGAAGACGATTTCGGCGATCTGGAATACGAAGCCTTGCTGGCCGGCGGCGATGAAGACTTCGCCTGGCAAGTACCGCCCGACGAATGGGATGCGATTGCGCTCAACTACACGTCGGGCACCACCGGCGATCCCAAAGGCGTGGTGTATCACCATCGCGGCGCTGCGCTCAATGCGATCTCCAACATCCTCGAATGGGACATGGCCAAGCATCCCGTGTATCTGTGGACGCTGCCCATGTTCCACTGCAACGGCTGGTGTTTTCCATGGACCGTGGCGGCGCGCGCCGGGGTCAATGTCTGCCTGCGCAAATTCGATCCCAAGCTGGTGTTCGACCTGATCCGCGAACACGGCGTCAGCCATTATTGCGCCGCGCCCATCGTGCACGGCGCGCTGGCCAATGCGCCGGAAAGCTGGCGTGCAGGCATACGCGGCCCGGTGCGCGGCATGGTGGCGGGCGCGCCACCGCCGGCGGCAGTGCTGGCGCGCATGGAAGAAATGCAGTTCGAACTGGCGCACGTCTACGGCCTCACCGAAGTCTACGGTCCGGCTGCAGTGTGCGCCGAGCAGGACGACTGGGCGCAGCTGTCGACCGACCAGCGCGCGGTACTCAAATCGCGCCAGGGCGTGCGCTATCACCTGCAAAGCGCGGTGACGGTGCGCGATCCGGACAGCATGGAAGCAGTCGCGCGCGATGGCGAACAGATCGGCGAGATCATGTTCCGCGGGAACATCTGCATGAAAGGCTATCTGAAAAATCCCGAGGCGACGGCGCAGGCTTTCGCGGGCGGCTGGTTCCACACCGGCGATCTGGGCGTGATGAGCGCCGACGGCTACATCAAGATCAAGGACCGCAGCAAGGACATCATCATCTCCGGCGGCGAGAATATTTCCAGCGTGGAAGTGGAAGATGCGCTGTACCGCCACGCTGCCGTGCTGGCCGCAGCGGTGGTGGCGCAACCGGATGAAAAGTGGGGCGAGACGCCCTGCGCCTTTGTCGAACTGAAGGACGGCGCCAGCGTCAGCGCGGAAGAACTGATCGCCTTCTGCAAGACGCTGCTGGCCGGCTACAAGGTGCCGAAGGCGGTGTATTTCGGGCCGCTGCCCAAGACTTCCACCGGCAAGATCCAGAAGTTTGAATTACGCAAACGGATGAAGTCGGACAGCGCGATTGACGTCTGAAATCCGCAACTGCGAGTGCGGATTTCAACGCCATGCAAGCCGGCCATATTCAGACGCTGACCGCGATGTGATACAGCCCCCAGGGGCAGAGACCGAAGCGCGCGGTCAGCGGCTTGTCGCGCATGTCGGCGTAGCGGTCGGCTTCATACACCGCCCATAGCGGCCCCAGCCCGCCCAGCGCCAGCGGCTGGCCATCCATATGCGTGGCGATGATGAAGCGATAGCGCTCGATGTCGGCGCGCGGCGCCAGCACCGCATAGCCGTCGATGGCGCGCAGCAGAAAGTTTGCCGCCTTGCGGTCGGCGCCCGCCGCCTGCATCACATCGAGCAACAGCGGGCCGCGCAAGACGTGCTGCTTGCCGTCGTACTCCAGCGTGGGATGAATGCTCACCGCGGGCAGCGCCGTCAGCGCGGCAAAATCGAACACGCGCGCCTTGTCGAATTCCAGATGCTGCTTGTGCATCATCTGATCCAGCGAGTGATTGAGCGCGCCGCGATTGGGGGAAGAAATCGCGCCGGTGACGGTCAGCAAACCGGGGCCGGCCGCATTGCTCTTGCGAGGCGCGGCATCGGCGACGCCGCTTGCCAGCAGCGTGGCGGAAGCCCCCGCTGCATTGAGGAAATCGCGCTTGTTCATCTGTTCCCTTTTCTGTTCTTTTGATTTTCTGATCGCAGGCCGGATGCGCAGCGCCCTTCAGCGGCGGCCACTCAAGGTTCCGTGTAGATTTTGACCGGCACCCACTTGCTGCTGCGCGCCTCGTAGATGGTGAATACCGGATGCCGTGGATTACCGTTGGCGTCGAAGGCCACCGTCCCGGTCAATCCCTTGTAGCTGATCTCATGCAGGATTTCACTGATCTTTTTCGGATCCAGCGTATTGGCCTGGCGGATGGCGGCAATCAGCACTTGTGCCGCATCATACGAGAAGGCGGTGAGGCCGTGCAAGTTGAGGTCGAAGCGCTGCGTGTAGTCTTCCTCAAACTTCTTCCAGCCCGGCAAGCGCGCCGGCGGCAGTCCGGCTTCCAGCGCCACCACGCCATTTGCCGCCGCGCGCGCGGCAATCAGAAAATGTGCGCCGGCGGCGCCGGTGGAACTGATCAGCAGGCGCATGCCGCTGCCCTCGCGATACAGCCACTGCGCCATTTGCACGCCCTGCGCCGAGTTGCCGCCGAAGAACACCGCCTCGGCCTGACTGGCCTTGAGCCGCGCCACCAGTTCGCCCATGTCGCTGCTAAGGCTGATGCTTTCCCGCGCGCTGAGCACTGCGCCGGCCGTCTGCACATCCTGCGCAAAACGATGGGCCAGCGCCACCCCGAACACCGAGCCGTTATCGACCACCGCGATGCGGCGCAGATGCATCCGGCCCACCGCATAGTCGGCCAGCAGCGCACTGGCCTGATCATCGTCGCCTATCATGCGGAAGAAACCGCGCTGCCCGAGCCGGCTCAGATAGGCGGCGCTGGCCGCCGGCGTGATCATGGAAATGCCGGCCTCGCCATACAACCTGGCGGCCTGCTGTGCAGTGCCGGAATTGGTGGTGCCGATCACGCCGACGACGCCGCTGTGGATCAGCGTGGCGGCGACCTTCTCGGCGGTGCCGATGTCGTTGCGGTCGTCCTGGCGCAGCAGGCGAAAGAACACACGCTGGCCGGCAATCCGGATGTTTTGGCGGTTGGCATCGCTGAGCGCCATTTCAGCGGCGTTGGCGACACTCTTGCCGAAGGTTTCCGACACCCCGCTGAGCGCGCCTGAATAGCCGATCAGCACGGTGCGCACCTCGCCGCCGCCGGCGACCGCCGTGGATGAGCTGGATGCCGTAGATGCTGCCGCCGCGCTGGACGGCCCGGCAGCAACACATGGCAGCGCCGGCGATAATGCCGCCAGTGCTGCGATGGCAAAGAAATTGCGGAACATGTTCACTCCGTCACAACATGGCGGCGCCTGCCGCCCTCTGGTTGACCCTGGGCGCACATCACATGCGCCGCGATCGGAATACCATACCGGAAAAACGATAAAAATAGCCAAATGGCAACATTTGGAGACGCTTAAACAATAAATCCGTGAAGTGCATATTTGCTGCCGGCACCAAGCGATGCCTTGCCCGCTCTCACACCCGGCATGAAAAAAGCGGAGCACACAGGCTCCGCTTTTTTCATGCCGCCGGAATCTCCGGCGGAACTTGCGCGTATTACTTGTCCGCAGGCGGACGGCCGCGCCAGTAGCCGGCCAGCAGCGAACCCGAGAGGTTGTGCCAGACCGAGAACAGCGCACCCGGCAAGGCTGCCAGCGGTGTGAAGTACATCTTGCCCAGCGCTGCCGCCAGACCGGAATTCTGCATGCCGACTTCGATCGCCAGCGTGCGGCAGATGGCTTCGTCGAAACCGAGCAGCCGACCGCCCCAGTAACCGCCCAGCAAACCCAGACCGTTGTGCAGGATGACGCCGACCAGCACCACCAGACCGACCGATGCGATGCTGGCCTGGCTACCGCCCACCACCGCCGCGATGATCAGCAGAATCGCGACCATCGACACCAGCGACAGATAAGGCTCGATGCGGCGAATGAAATTGCCGGCGAAGATGTTCAAAATCAGGCCGACCACGATGGGCACCACCACGATCTGCACGATGCTCATCAGCATGGCGTGGGCGTCGAAGTGAATCGAGGCATCGACATACAGTTCGGTCAGCAGCGGTGTGGCGAACACGCTCACCAGCGCCGACAGCGTGGAAATGGTGACCGACAGCGCGACGTCGCCGCGCGACAGATAAATCATGACGTTGGACGCAGTACCGCTGGCGACGCTACCGACCAGCACCATGCCGGCGGTCAGATCGGGCGGCATGCGCAGCAGCTTGGCGATGACCCAGGCAGCCAGCGGCATGACCAGATAATGCAGGATGATGCCGGCGGCAACCGGCGCCGGACGACGGAAAATGCGCTTGAAGTCTTCCACCGTGAGCGTCACGCCCATGGTCAGCATGATCAGCGTCAGCAGCATCGTGACGTACTTGCCGATCGGTGTGAAAGTGGTCGGTGAAAAATAGGCGGCTACCGAAAGCAGCAGCGCCCACATGGGGAAAAGGCGGGTGATTCTTGCGAGCATGATAGAGGCGCTAAGAGGCGAATGAGTTGATTAATAATGATTATGGTGACTCGGCGGGTCGCGCTCGTGGATGTCATGAGTGCGCTTCTTTTGGATGCGCAGGGGCGAGATTCTACCTGCCCCGGCGTTTTTCTGCCGACACCGCTGTTGCCGGCAGGCGCGCCGGTGCTGGCTTGCGGCGGACAAACCCGTCTTGCCCCGCTGCTGAAAGCGGCTGAATGCTGAGGGAAATCAGCGCGTCTCGCACTTGAACATGATGGTGGTCTTGGGCGGCAGCAAGCCGATCACGCCCTCCGAGGTATCGCCGCCGGTCATGCGCATGCGCTTGCCCTGGGTCTTGCAATAGGCATCGGCCTGCAGGATGCCGGACGCGGTGACGCCGTCGTTGGTGCGCCAGCGTGAACTGGCGTTGACCATGTAGGTGTCCTTGTCGAGCTGCATCACTTCGCTGCTGGAGCCGCAGGCGCTGAGCGCTAGCAACATCAGCAAGGAATAGATGTGGCATGGCTTCCGTTCTGATCGGATGCCGCTTTTCTGTTGTCTGCTTTGCATGCCCTGCTGCCCCCTGAATTTCCATTGCGCTCGTACCCGATGCTGCGGCTCAGGGCGATGTTAGCGAGCGTACGGCGCAGCGTCATGCATCCCAACATATCTTTACACCGGCCGTCGAAAGTGAGCTGTGTGCCCGCTGGCGCATGCAACGCACAGACGAAAAAAAACCGGCCGTACTGCGGCCGGTTTTTCCTGCTCCCGCAAGCTCAGCGCGTGACCGGCTTGTAGCGGATGCGCTTGGGCTTGGCGCCTTCTTCGCCGAGGCGCTTCTTCTTGTCGGCTTCGTATTCCTGATAATTACCGTCGAAGAAGGAAACTTGCGAATCGCCTTCGAAGGCGATGATGTGGGTCGCGATACGATCCAGGAACCAGCGATCGTGGCTGATGACGAGCACGGTGCCGGCGAACTCCAGCAAGGCGTCTTCCAGCGCGCGCAGGGTTTCCACGTCAAGGTCATTGGACGGTTCATCCAGCAGCAGGACGTTGCCGCCTTGCAGCAGGGTCTTGGCCAGATGCAGACGGCCGCGTTCGCCGCCGGACAGGTTGCCGACGATCTTTTGCTGATCGCCGCCCTTGAAGTTGAAGCGCCCCAGATAGGCGCGCGACGGCATTTCAAAACGACCCACCGTCAGAATATCGGCGCCGCCGGCAACGTCTTCAAACACGGTCTTCTTGTTTTCCAGATCCTCGCGCGACTGATCGACCAGCGAAACCTTGACGGTAGGGCCGAGCACCAGCTCGCCGCTGTCCGGCTGTTCACGGCCCGCCAGCATGCGGAACAAGGTCGATTTACCGGCGCCGTTGGGGCCGATGATACCGACGATGGCGCCGGCCGGAATCTTGAAATTGAGATTGTCGATCAGCAGACGGTCGCCGTAACCCTTGGAGACGCCCTTGAACTCGATGACCTCATTGCCCAGGCGCTCGGCCACCGGAATGAAGATTTCCGAGGTCTCGTTGCGCTTCTGGTATTCGTGTTCGGAGAGCTCGTTGAAGCGCGACAGACGCGCCTTGCTCTTGGCCTGACGGCCCTTGGGGTTCTGGCGCACCCATTCCAGTTCCTTGGCGATGGTCTTCTGACGCGCAGATTCGGTCGCTTCTTCCTGCTTCAGACGCGCTTCCTTCTGTTCCAGCCAGGACGAGTAATTGCCCTTCCACGGAATGCCGTGGCCGCGGTCCAGTTCCAGGATCCATTCGGCGGCGTTGTCGAGGAAGTAGCGATCGTGGGTGATGGCCACCACGGTGCCCGGGAAGCGCAGCAGAAACTGTTCCAGCCAGTCCACCGATTCGGCGTCCAGGTGATTGGTCGGTTCGTCGAGCAGCAGCATGTCGGGCTTGGACAGCAACAGTTTGCACAGCGCCACGCGGCGCTTTTCACCGCCCGACAGCACGCCGATCCTGGCGTCCCACGGCGGCAGGCGCAGCGCGTCGGCCGCCATTTCCAGTTGCTGGTTCAGGCTGTTGCCGTCGGAGGCGGAGATGATCGCTTCCAGGCGCGCCTGCTCGGTGGCGAGCGCATCGAAGTCGGCGTCTTCTTCGGCATAGGCGGCATACACGGCGTCGAGCTTGGCTTGCGCTTCGAACACTTCACCGAGCGCGCTTTCGACTTCCTGGCGCACGTTCTTTTCCGGATCGAGCTGCGGTTCCTGCGGCAGATAGCCGATGTTCAGGTTAGGCGCCGGCGTTGCTTCGCCTTCGATTTCCTTGTCGATGCCGGCCATGATTTTCAGCAGCGTCGATTTGCCCGAGCCGTTCAGGCCGAGCACGCCGATCTTGGCGCCGGGGAAGAAGGACAGCGAAATGTCCTTCAGGATCTGCCGCTTGGGCGGCACGATCTTGCCGACGCGGTTCATAGTAAATACGTATTGAGCCATGTTTTACGAAGCCAGTAAGAATAAAAAGAGGTAAGAGAGCAGGCGCGGGCAATCAGGCCCGGCGGTCTCCGTGTTGTCTGCGATGCGTTCGGGTGCGACCGGAAATTCAGACCGCTTCGGCGCGCGTGCGCCAGAAACGCCACAAACCTTCCAGCGAGTATACAGCGAGTGCGAGCCAGATCACGCTAAAACCGATGGCGCGGTTGCCGGCGAAGGCTTCGTCGTAGAGCAGCACACCGGTGAGCAGCTGCATGGTGGGCGAAATATATTGCAACAATCCCAACAAGGACAAAGGGATACGGCGCGCCGCCTGCGCGAACAGCAGCAGCGGCACCGCCGTCACCGGGCCGGACAGCGCCAGCAGCACCTGGACGCCGAACGAGGCCGAAGTGAAACTGTTGGCGCCGCGATAAGTATCGATGCCGAGAATGATCAGCACCACCGGCAGCATCATCAGGGTTTCCAGCGACAGTCCTTCCAGCGCGCCCAGCCGCGCGGTCTTGCGCAGCAGGCCATAAATGCCGAAGGTGCAGGCGATCACCAGCGCGATCCACGGCAGGCTGCCGCTGGCGAAGGTGAGCCAGGTCACCGACGCGAGCGCCAGCGCCACCGCCAGCCACTGCAGCGGGCGCATGCGTTCGTGCAGGATCAGATAGCCCAGCAGCACGCTGATCAGCGGACTCATGAAATAGCCGAGGCTGGCTTCGACGATGCGGCCGGTGTTGACCGCCCAGATGTACAGCAGCCAGTTGCCCGACAGCAGAAAGGCGCTGAGCAGAAATCCCAGCAGCACGCGCGGCTGCTTTGCCACCTGCCCCAGCCACGCCCATTGCTTGCGCCACAGCAGCACGATGGCGAGAAACACGAAAGACCAGAACAGCCGGTGCACCACGATATCGAAAGAGGAAATCTGTTGCAGCAGCTTGAAGTAAAGCGGGAACAGCCCCCACAGCAGGAAGCACGAAATGGCGTAAAACATGAGGCGTCAGAATTCTTGTAATCGGAGGAGCTGTCTCTGGGCTGCTGATCTTGCCGGCGCTGATTCGGCACTGCCGGCTATTGCCGACAGGCGTTGGACAGGAGCGTCATTATTGCAGGATTCGCATTCTTCGGCAGAGCCGCTCCGCGAATGACGCGGGCCATTCACAAAGGAACGATCACACGCTGCGCGGAAACCGATGCGCGTGCATATTCAGCGCAGCACATTTTCTCAGCCCAGCACCACCTCAAAACTGCCGCGTATGCGCATCAGCTCGCAGTCGACCTGCGCGGCGATACGTTCGATCACCAGAATATCGGCGGCGCCGATGGTGATCAGCGGGTGATGCCAGACATCGCGGCGCAAGGTCAGGCCCTGGCCGGGTTCGATGATGAAGGCCTGAATGGCATCCTCATCCGGCACGTCCCCGATGCCGGCGACAATCGCCAGACAACGGCTGCCGCCCATGGGCACGAAACTCTGGCTGCCGATGCGATGACGCTCGAACATGCTGAGCCGGTAGGGTGCGCGATGGGTGCCGGCATCGGTCTGAAAGATGGCGACGCAGGCGCGGCCACCGCCCTCTTCCACATCGAGACCGGCGACGTCATCGTAGCGACGGGTGGTGCCGGCGTTGATGTCGCGGCTGCCGGCGCCCGGCGCGATCAGATGGCCGAAGGAGGCGACCTTATCTGCCGTCAGCGCCTGCGCCGCAATGCGCTGCGCAACGGGGGCAGAAGCGGGGGCAGAAGCGGAAACCTGATCAGGCGCGCTCATGCATCAGCCTTGTGGCAAAGCGGATCAGCGCCTGGTCGCTGCCATGCGGGCCGATGATGGAAAAACCGAAGGGCGCGTCGTCCAGCCGCATCAGCGGCAAGGAGATTTGCGGGAAGCCCGACAGCCCGGACAGGCACAGCATGCGTATCGCCTGATTGCGATAGTTTTCCAGCGACTGTTCGGAGTCGGTCAGCAGCGGCGCGATGTCCGGCACGGTCGGCATCAGCACCACGCCGTCGTGGCCCAGCAACTGGCCGAAGCTGTCGCGAAAACGCGCGCGCACCGCGGAATGCTCTTCCATCTGCTGTGCAGTGATGGTGCTCGACCATTCGAAGCGCTCGGCCACGCCCGGCCCCAGCTGGAAATCGTGGCGGCGGATGCGCGCGCCATGCTCCTGCCAGGCCTGGTAGCCCTGAATGTGGCGAAACGCCCAGTACAAGGCATCGAAGGATGGCGTGGCGGTCTTGACCGGCAAGGGTGTGCCGATGACGTGATCGAGGCGTTCCAGCGTTTGTGAAAACACCGCCTGCACGCGCGGCTCCAGCAAAGCCAGCACGTCGGCGGCAACCATCACGCGCGGCGTATCGGGCAGGTTGCCGCTGTCTTCGCCCAGCAGTACATTGCCGACGCGGGTAAAGCTGTCCATGTCGCGCGCGAACCAGCCGCAGGTGTCGAAGGTCGCGGCCAGATCCATGGTGCCCTTGAGGCTGATGCGCGCATGCGTGGGACGCAGGCCGATCAGGCCGCAATGGCTGGCCGGCGCACGCACAGAACCGCCGGTGTCGGTGCCCAGCGCGATGTCGGCCAGACCGTTGGAGACCGCCGAGGCCGAACCGGAACTGGAACCGCCGGGAATACGGTCCGGCGCGCCGCCGTTGCGCGGCGTGCCGAAGTGCGCGTTCTTGCCGTTCATGGAAAACGCCAGTTCATCGGTGCAGACCTTGCCGGCAAAACCGGCGCCGGCGGCCAGCAGCTTTTCCACCGGATCGGCCGAGGTCTGCTTGATTCCGGACAGCGCCAGCATGTGCGGATTGCCGCAGCCGGTGGGATAGCCGGCGACGTCGTAGATGTCCTTGACCGCCAGCCTCAGTCCGGACAGAGGGCCGCTGGCGGCATGCGCCACCTCGGCAGCCGGATAGGGAATGAAACAACGGGCGACGCTGGCATCAATGGCCGTAGTGGACGTAGCGGACGTGGGAGACATGGACAATGCTTTCATGAAAGCGTGAATCGAAAAAGAGAAACTCGGCGATGAGATTGTGCGGCATGCGCACTTAAGCTGCAGCGATGACCGGCGCCGGAGAAAATCCCGACGCCGCCAGCTCATGCACGCGGATGCAGCGCACGGTATGCGCTGCGCCCAGGCTCTGCTCCGGCGGTTGCTGTGCGCGGCAAGCCTCCAGCGCATGCGCGCAGCGTTCGGCGAAGGCACAACCGGGCGGCAGATTGGCAAGGTCGGGCGGCGAGCCGGCGATGGTTTCCAGGCGCTGGCCCTTTTGCATGGCGCCGTGGCTGCGGCTCTTGAGCAAGGACAAGGTATAAGGATGGCGCGGCTGCGTCAGCAATTGCGCGGCCGGGCCCTGCTCAATGATCTTGCCGGCATACATGACGGCGATGCGGTCGGCCACCTCGGCGGCGGCGCCGATGTCGTGCGTGACGAAGATGATGGACAGGCCCAGCTCCTTTTGCAGATCGCGCAGCAACAGCAAAATCTGAATCTGCACGGTGGCGTCGAGCGCGGTGGTCGGCTCATCGGCCAGCAAGACCTTGGGCGAGCAGGACAGCGCCAGCGCAATCATCGCGCGCTGCCGCATGCCGCCCGACATCTCGTGCGGATAGGCATCGAGGCGGCGCTCCGGACTCGGAATGCGCACTTTTTCAAACAAGGCCAGCGCCCGCTTGCGGGCTTCCGCCTGCGACACTTTCTTGTGGCGGCGTATGGTTTCGCAGATCTGCTGCCCGACCGTGTAGACCGGATCGAGCGCCAGCAGCGGCTCCTGAAAGATCATGGCGACCTGATCGCCGCGCAGCGCCGCCAGCGCCTTGGGCGACAGCGCCAGCACATCCTGCCCGGCCACGTTCAGCCCTCCGCTGATGCGGCTGGAGCGCGGCGGATGCAGGCGCATGATCGAACGCAGCGTGACGCTCTTGCCCGAACCCGATTCGCCGATCAGCGCCACCACCTCGCCCTGCTTCACCTCGAGATTGACGCCATTGACGGCGCGGATCAGTTTCTTTGGCGCGCTGAAAGTGACTTCCAGGTTCTTCAGCACCACCATGTTTTGCGGCGTCGTATTGTGCTCAGCCATGTTGCACCTCTGCGGCGATTTTGCCCTGCTCGAATGACGCGTCGACCTGATAGCCGCTGTCGGCTTCGTAGCGCAGGCAAGACACGCCATGCGCATCGGCGCCGTCGCGAAAAGTCGGCGCGCGCTGGCTGCAGATGGTCTGCGCGTGCTGGCAGCGCGTGTGGAAACGGCAGCCCGAAGGCGGGTTGATCGGATTCGGCGGATCGCCCGACAAGGGCGCTTCCATGGTCCGTTGCAAGGGATCCATGCTGGGCATGGACTTGAGCAAGGCGCGCGTGTAGGGATGCTTGGGACGATCGAAGACCTGATCGGCGCTGCCGATCTCCACCACCTGCCCGAGGTACATCACCAGCACGCGGTCGGAAATGAAACGCACCACGTTCAGATCGTGACTGATGAAGAGATAGGTGAGGCCGAACTCCTGCTTCAGATCCAGCAGCAGATTGAGCACCTGCGCCTCCACCGATTTATCCAGCGCCGACACGGCCTCATCCAGAATCACCAAGCGCGGCTCCAGCGCCAGCGCGCGTGCAATATTGACGCGCTGGCGCTGGCCGCCCGACAGCTCATGCGGATAGCGGCCCGCGAAACGCTCCGGCTGCAGGCCGACGCGCGCCAGCAGATCGCGTGCGCGGGTGATAGCGGCGCGCCCGCCGAGACCGTGCACCGTGGGCGCGAAGGCAATCGAATCTTCTATCGTCATGCGCGGATTGAGCGAGGAGTAACTGTCCTGAAACACCATCTGCGTCTGGCGCCGGAACTGGCGCAGCGGCAGCGCGCGCGAGCCGACGGTCTGGCCGTCGAACACCAGCTCCCCGCTATCCTGTTCGATCAGTTGCATCAGCACCCGCGCAGTGGTGGATTTGCCGCAGCCGGATTCACCGACCACGCCCAGGGTCTCGCCCTTCAGGATATCGAAGCTGACGCCGTCGACTGCGCGCACCGCATTGCGGGCGCCGCCCATGAACGGCAGCCCTTGCTGCTTGAGCGGAAAATGCTTGAGCAGATTGCGCACCCCCAGCAAAGGCTGGCGCGGGCCACCGACATCGCGCGGATCGTCGCCGGCAGGCGAAGCTGGCGTACGGGCTGCAATTGCTTCCAGATCGGAACTAAGTAAGCCGCTCATTGCTTGACCTCCATCGCCGAACGCAGACCGTCGGACAACAGGTTGAAAGAAATCGAGGTGACGAAGATGAAGGCGCCCGGCAAGGCGGCTATCCATGGCTGGGTGTAGATCGCGGTGCGCAGGGTGTTGAGCATCAGGCCCCATTCCGGCTCCGGCGGTTTGACGCCAAGCCCGAGGAAAGACAAACCCGAGGCCAGAATCATGGACACCGAAATCAGACTGGTGGAATACACGAAGATCGGTCCCAGCACATTGCCCAGCACGTGGGCGCGCACGATGGTGAAGGCGCCGGCGCCGGAAGCGCGCGCCGCTTCCACGTAGTCGCTGCGGCGCACCTGGGTGGTGACGCTTTCGGCGATGCGCGCAATCTGCGGAATGAAGACGATGGTGAGCGAGGTCAGCGCGTTGACGATGCCGGCGCCCAGCGCCCCCGACAAGGCAATCGCCAGCAACACCGAGGGAAACGCATACAGCACGTCGATGGTGCGCATGATGCCGGTGTTGATCAGGCCGCCGGCGTAGCCGGCCAGAATGCCGATGCCGCTGCCGATCACGAAGGCCATCAGCACCGGCGTGATGCCCATGAACAGCGACAGCCGGCCGCCCAGCATCAGACGCGACAGCAGATCGCGGCCCAGCTCGTCGGTGCCGAACAGATGACCGGCGGTGCCGATCGGTTTCAGGCGCGCGAACATGGAGGTGGCGAAGGGGTCGGCCGGCATCAGCCAGGGTGCGGCCAGCGCCATCAGGATCAGGCCGAGCAGAATCGCGGCGGCGATCATGGCGCCGGGATTGCGCACCAGGCGCGCCGCGACGTTGGCCCAGTGGCCGCGCGAACGGCGGAAGATCACAGGTGCGGCCGGGATGGCGGCTGCAGTTCCGGGTGCAGATGGATCAGTGGCTAGCGTCGACATGGTTCAGGCTCGCTCAATACGTGGATCGAAGATGGTCTGCAGGATATCGACCAGCAGATTCAAGGCGACAAAAAACAGCGCCAGCACCAGAATGGTTCCCTGCAGCAGCGGCAGATCGCGCTGGAAGATCGCCTGATTCAGCAGAAAGCCGGTGCCGGGCCAGGAGAACACGGTCTCAATCAGAATCGAGCCGCCCAGCAGATAGCCGAGCTGCAGGCCCATCACCGCCAGCGCGGTCGGCGCGGCGTTCTTGACCACATGCATGAAGACACCGAATTCGCTGAGCCCGCGCGCCTTGAGGCCGACCACGAATTCCTGCGACAGGATCTCGGCCACCAGCGCGCGCACCGTGCGCGAGATGATGCCCATGGGGATGAAGGACATGGTCACGGCCGGCATGATCAGGTATTTGATATGCTCGATATCCCACACCCAGGCAGCCGAACCGTCAGGCCCGGCGCCGGTGGCCGGCAGCCACATCAGTTGCGATGAAAAGATGATGACCAGCACCATGCCCAGCCAGTAGTGCGGCACGCTGACGCCGATCACCGAAATGAAGGAGGCGATGCGGTCGACCCATGAATTGCGGAAATAGCCGGCCACGAAACCGAACAGGGTGCCGAAGAAAAATCCGATCAGCGTCGCCAGCGAAGCCAGCATCAGGGTATTGCCGACGGCGCGAAATACCTCTTGCGCCACCGGGCGGCCGGTCGCGATGGAACTGCCGAGGTCGCCGTGCAGCGCGCGCCAGACCCAGCTGAAGAATTGTTCGGGATAGCTGCGATTGAAGCCGTACAGCTCCATCAGTTGCTTCTGCAGATCGACGGAAGCATCAGGCGGCAGGATCGACACCAGCGGATCGCCCGGTGCGATGTGAACCAGCATGAAACAAAGAAAGGCAACGCCCAGCATGATGGGCAGTGCGTAGGAAATGCGGCGTAGCAGATAGGAAATCATGGGCTTCTTTGCCTGCGCAGCGCGGTCTGCATTGGCCTGCGCCAATCAAGAACCTTACTGCGGCATGGGGTCCAGAAAACAGGATAAAAACAAGGGGATGAAGACGCATGCGCCCTGAAGCCGGGGGTGCCTGCGCCGCCATTGCTGCTGTGAATCTGAAACCGGCGAACGGCACGTTCATGCATGCGCCGTTCACCTTGTTGCCTTTACTGTTTAATCCATCGACATCGTGGCGATATCGATGAACCAGCTTTGCGGCTGCACCACGCCCTTGACCTTGGCTGAAATCGCACGCGGTCCGGTATCGTGGGCGACCCAGACGAACGGCGCTTCATCCACGATCTTGGCGTGCAACTGCGCCAGCAAGGCATCGCGCTGCTTGGGTTCGAAGGTGGTGCGGGCCTTGGCGATCAGGGCGTCCACGTCCGGATTGCTGTAGAAGCCCCAGTTGTTGGAGGTCGGCGGCGCTGCCTTGGTATCGACGAAGCGCACCATCGCGAAGAAGGGGTCCATCGAAGCGAAGCTGACGTTGGTGGCGTTGGCGCCATGCGCGCTCGGATCCTTGGCGCCGATGCGCCAGTTGGTGTAGAGCGTGTTCCACTCGATCACGTCGAACTGCACGTCGAAGAAGCAATCCTTCAGGTTCTGCTGCATGAACTCGTTCATCGGCAGCGGCTGCATCTGGCCGGAGCCGGAAGCCGAAATCTGCACCTTCACGGTCAGCGGCTTGGCGGCCGAATAACCGGCTTCGGTCATCAGCTTCTTGGCGGCGGCCGGATCGTACTTGATCTGGAAAGTCGGGTTGCCGCGCCATGGATGACCGGGCTCCACGGTGCCGGTGGCTTCACCCATCAGGCCGCCCAGCAATTGCTTCATCGCCGGACGGTTGATGCACAGGTTGGCGGCGTAGCGCACGCGCTTGTCGAGCCAGGGCGAACCGGGCACGAAGGACAGCTGCCACGGCCATACGTGCGGCTGCGGATTCGAGTAAATTTTGAAGCCGCGGCCCTTGATGGTGTCCAGCGCGTCAGGCGCCGGCGCCTCGATCCAGTCGACCTGGCCGGACAACAGCGCGGCGGTGCGCGAGTTGGCTTCCGGCAGCGGCAGCATCACCACCTTGTCGATCTTGGGGCGGCGTGCCGGATCCCAGTAGCCGTCGTTCTTGACCAGTTCCAGGCGCTCGCGCGGCACGAACTTGCTCATCTTGAACGGACCGGTGCCGGAAGCATCCGCAGCGAAGGCGGCCCAGGCTTGCTTGGCGCGTTCGCCCTTGTCGGTCACCGAGGCCGGCACGGCGGCCAGCTTCTTTTCCCACTGCGCCGGCGAGGCCATGAACAGATTGGTGAGGTTGATCGAAAGGAAGGAATCCGGCTCGGAGGTGGTCAGCTCGACCGTCATGTCGTCGATCTTTTTGGCGCTGCGCAGGGTCGGCATGCGCGAGGCGGTGACGCCGACCTGGCTGGGGTCGAATTGCGGTGCATTCTTGTCCAGCACCTTGTTGACGTTCCACACCACGGCGTCGGCGTTGAAGGCCGAACCGTCATGGAATTTCACGCCAGGACGCAGCTTGAAGACCCATTTGGTCTTGTCCTTGGCGTCCACCGCCCACGACAGCGCCAGATCGGGAATCACTTCGCTGGCCTTGTCGGCCTTGCTCAGATCCCATTGCGTCAGGCTGTCGTACATCGGAATGCCGGTGAAGCGATTGCCTTCAAAGCCCTGATCGGGCTGGCCCAGCGTACGCGGGATATCGCCGGCCGTCATGGCGATGCGCAGCACCTTTTCCGCATGCGCACTGGCGAGCGCACCGAATGCCAGGGTCAGGGCCAGCGTCAGGCTTGCTGTTTTTGGAAATTTCATATCAATGCGTTCCTTGGTTATAGACAGTAAGTCAGTGATAACGACGTGAGGACAACGACAGATGAAGCAACTGCATAAACAGGAGGCCGCCGGCTAGGGCTGCATGAAAGCGACGCCGAAACGCGCTGCGGCATTCAGCAAATGGGTCTGCATGGCCAGCCGTGCGCCGTCGGCATCGCCGGCGGAAATGGCGGCGGCGATGGCGCGATGTTCGGCGGCAGGCGCCCACACGCGCTCATGTTCGTGGTCGCCGAAAGGCACGCGCAGGCTGTGACTGATGCGGCTTTCAAAATCGATAATGACTTGCTGGAAATGGGCGTTGCCGGACAGCTCGGCGATCAGTTGGTGGAACTCCAGATCGGCATGCGAGGCGCTGACCAGATCGAGCGTCTTGAGGGCATCTTCGAAGCGCGCCTGTATGCCCCACAGACGCGGCGTGACGTGGGCGCTGATGCGGCGCGCAGCCAGCGCAGCGGCGGCCGACTCCATCACGAAGCGCATCTGGAACGTGGCGGCCACGTCGGCGGCGGACGGCGCCTCCGGCATGTGGTCGGTGCTGTCGATGACCTCGGCATCGCGATCCTGCACCGCGTCGCTCATGCTGCCCCCGCGTCTTGGCGTGACCAGCGTGCCCTTGCCGGGCACCGAGCGGATAAAGCCCAGCGCTTCCAGCATCGACAAGGCTTCGCGCAGCGAGGCGCGGCTGATGCCCATGGATTCCGATAGCTCGCGCTGGCTGGGCAGCATCTCGCCGGGCTGGTAAGTGCCGGAAAGAATTTGCCGCTGCAAGGTCTGTGCTGCGATATTGGGCATGCTCATCGGAAGTCCCTGGTAATCCTGCGATGGTCTGACTGGTCAGACCGCGATGAGCGAGATAGCAATAGGCGTGCCAAACGGCAACAACATCAGGCTGGGCTTGCCTTTGCGCGTAAAAGACTGTGCTTCAGACAGGCCGGACGGGAACGACAGGCAGCGCTTAAGCCGGTGCAAAATGGCAAAGACGCACGAATTTCATGCGTGCTCCTGATGCACAAGCGTGCAAAATCGGGATCGACTGCGAGCACGGGAAAGAGTCCGGACGCAAAAAAGCCCGGCCAGTTTTCACTGCCGGGCTTTTTTCCTATTGGCGTGCGAGCCTGCTTGTCAGCCGCTCAACCGGCACCGGGATCAACGCACCAGCGCCGGCGCCGGCTGCGCATGCTTGGCGACGAAGTGATACATCACGAAGGCGGCGACGCCGCAGAAGGCCATCACGCTCACCAGCGGCAAGGCGGTGCCGTCGTGCCAGAAGCTCATCACGACGCCCGACAGCATGCCCAGACCGAACTGCAGCGTGCCCATCAGCGCCGCCGCCACGCCGGCCTGGCGACCTTGCTGCGCCAGCGCCACGGCCGCCGAGTTGGGACCGACGAAACCATAGGCCGAGAGGAAACCGAAGAAGCCGATCAGCAACACCGGCAGGCTGTTGACGCCACAGGCCACCAGCACCGCCACCACTACGCTGAGCACCGCCGGCATCCACAAGGCCTTGCCCAGAATGCGCTCAGCCGAACTCTTGAGCACCAGTCGCGCATTGATCTGCGAACCGCCGATCAGGCCGATGGCGTTGGAGGCGAACACAAATCCGAAATACTGCGGCTTGATGCCGTGCAGTTCGATGATCACGAACGGCCCGCCGGAGATATAGGCGAACATGCCGGCCTGCACCAGACCGCCGCACAGGACATAGGCCATGAACTGGCGATGGCGCAGCAGCCCCCAGTATTGACGCAGGGTACGGCCCAGATGCAGCGGCTCGGCCTTGGCGGTGTCGACGGTTTCAATCAGTTTCTTGTGGGTGCCGATCAGGCACAGCAGGCCGAACAGGGTCAGCACCACGAAAATGCCGCGCCAGCTGGCGAACACCAGCATCAGGCCGCCGATGAAGGGCGCCAGAATCGGGGCCAGGCCGAACACCAGCATCAGCATCGAGAAGGCGCGGGCCGAACCTTCGGCGCCCATGCGATCGCGCACCATGGCGCGCGGGATCACCATGCCGGCGCTGCCGCCCACGCCCTGGAAGAAGCGCAGCAGGATCAGCATTTCGATGTTGTGCGCGAAGATGCACAGCGCCGAACTGATCACATACACGGTGATGCCGAAATACAGCGGCGGCTTGCGCCCGAAGCGGTCGCTGATCGGACCGTAGAACATCTGGCCGGTGGCCAGACCCACCAGAAAGCTGGCCAGCGTCAGTTGCACCATATTGCTGCCGACCTGCAGGTCGGCGGCGATGAATGTAAAACTGGGCAAATACATGTCGATGGACAAAGCGCCCATCGCGGTCAGACCGGCAAGAATGGCCAGCCATAGGGGAAAACGGCCCTGCAAGGGCGAAGCATCTGTTTGCATGAAGAGAGTGATGTGAGGCGGTGAAAGGCGTGGGCCGGGCTGTGCAGCACTGGCCGGTCAGAGGCAGTCCGGGCGGGCCGGACAGGCATCAGGTGCGGCTCATTATAACGTTTGCGACGGAATCTTTCAGGCGCGCGCAGGACGCGCCGGGGGTGGGCCACGCAAAACAGCACAACCGTTCAAAAAACTGGCACACTGCTTTTTGCCGAGATTCGGAACCGGGGAGGCCGAACCCGGCGGCGCATCGTTGAATTGCCGGGATCTGCTCTGAACAGGCGCCGGCAAACAAAAGCAGCTGCTGAAGGCAGCAAGGGAAAGCATGAATCGACAGGGCCGATCAACAGACAGAATGACTTCGGCGCACTACTGGATTACGTTTCCGTATTCAGTTCCGCCCGCCATTTTTCGCTGGCTGAGTCTGCTTGCAATAATGACATGCCTGAGCGCCTGCGAGCAGACGCCGGACAGCAGCAAGCCGGCCGCCGCTGTCAAACCGACAATATTGACTGCATTGGTATGGGCGCCGGACTGGCCGGATCAGATGCATGAGATTGCCGCAGCATTCACGCGCCTGCATCCGGAGATTCAGGTCGACGTGCAATTCATGATCGGCAATTCGGTGGAAGAAAATCTGAAACCCAAGATCGCGTCCAACAATCTGCCCGATATCTTTTCGGTCAATCCCAACCGGTATACCGCCGAACTGGCGGATCAGGGCTTGCTGGCCGACCTCGGCGACACCGCGGCCTGGGACAATATGCATGACTTCCTCAAGGCCGACTGGACTTCACGGCAGCGGCAGCGCTTCGGTATTGCCGGCGGCGTCGCCACCACCCTCATCTATTACAACCGCGACCTGTTTGCGCGCGCCGGCATCAGCACCCCGCCCACCGATTTCGATGCCTTCCTGAACAGTTGCACGATGCTGAAGAAGGCCGGCATCACGCCGCTGGCGCTGAGCGGCGGCTTCCCCAACATGCTGGCCAACGGCCCCTTCAGCTCCGGCTTCAGCAACAATATCGCCGCCGCCGTGCCCGACTGGAAAGCCCGCATCGCCAACGGCAGTCTGGCTCTGGATACGCCGCAAGCTGCGGACATCTTCGCCAGGATGAAGCTGCTGGCGGAACGCGGCTGCCTGCAAAAGAATTACATGCAGACCGGCTATGACGAAGCGCTGCGTCTGTTCGTCGACGGCAAGGCGGCCATGACGTTTCAGGGCAGCTGGGCGGCCGGCACGCTGCTGCGCGACAAGAAATTTCAGAGCGGGATTTTCATGCCGCCCTGGAACGACGCCGGCCGCCAGCCTGTGCCGGTGATCGGCAGCGAGACCGGCTTTGCCGTCGGCGAAACGCGCAACAAGCAGGCGGCGCTGCTGTTTCTCGATTTTCTGTACGGCCCGGGTTTCGTGATCGAACAGAACAAACGCCAGAATATTCCGCCGCTCAAGCAACTGGCCGGGCCCGCCGTGGTGGACCAGCAGATCTTCGACTATGTGAGCCGGCTGGAGAACACCGAAGTCAGCGCCGGCCCCTATTATTCCTATCTGCCCTCCGGTACGATAGATTTGCTGCACCCGCTCTTGCAGGACGTCTTGTTCGGCAAGAAATCGCCACAGCAGGCTGCGCAGATATTGAATCAATCCCTCAGGGATCAGGCCCATACGAATAACAAATAGCGATGCGGCGGCCAGCGTTCCAGGCGGCTGAAGATTGCTGACATCAGAAGCGGATTCATGCGCAAGTTACTGGATTATTTCTCTTTGCACTTCCTGCGGAAGATAGAGATCAGGTATCGCCTGATCAGCTCTTTCATTCTGGTATCGCTGTTGCCGCTGCTGATCTCGGGCGTGATCTCCTATCGCGAAACCACGCGGGCGACGCAGGAAAAGGTGCGCGTCTTTTCGATCCAGATCGTCAACCAGATTTCGCAGAATCTGCGCCTGCAGATGGAGAAGATCGAAGCCGCCAGCGAGGAGCTTGGCGTATCCGACCGGCTGCAAAGTCAGCTCACCGATTATTACAGCGAAGATCAGGCCACCAGCGTCGCTGCCCGCACCGCGCTGACACGAGTGCTACTGGAGAGCTATGGCTCGTTCTCCTATATCAACCAGAAATACCTGCTCGATCGCGAGCATCAGATGGTCGATACCCAGGTCTTTCCGCAACTGGCCAAAAGCGTGGAGCAACTGGTGAAGGCAGTGCCGGCCGGCGGCTATTCCCCGCACTGGCAAAGCTACAATTCGGCGCCCGGTCAAAAGAGCATCGTCATGCTGCGGCCGATCCGTTTCATCGCTAACAACCGCCCGGCGGGCACCTTGTTCGTGGGCATCAAGCCCAGCCATTTTTCCGGCATCTTCGACAGCGTGAACCTCGGCTACGACTCCAACATCTTTGTGCTCGACCGCAACAACGGCGAAGTGGTGATCCGCGGCAGCGAACGCACCGGCGATCCTATCCCCGGAGTAGCCGATCCCAATCTGATGCACAGCATAGGCGCCAGTCTGGCCCAAAGCCGAAGCGACAATTTCGCCACCTACACCGCGCGCGGCAACATCGCCTACGTGGCCGCTTTCGCAGAGATTCCGAATACCTCGTGGCTGGTGGTCAGCGTCACGCCGCGCGACAAGCTGAATGCGGAGGTGCTCTCGGTGCGCGAAACAATGGTGTACATCGGTCTGCTGTGTTTCATCGCCTCGCTGCTGCTGTCCTATCTGATTTCGCGCAGCATTTCGCAACCGCTGCGCAAGCTGATGTACATCATCAAGGAAACCGAGCGCGGCAATTACAAGCTGCGTCTGGAACAGGACGGCAGCGACGAAATCGCGGTGCTGTCGCGCAAGTTCAATGACATGTCGGGCAGTGTGCGCCAGCACAAGGAGCAACTGGAGGAACAAGTGGCGGAACGCACCCGCGACCTGGAACTGGCCAATCGCAAACTGGAAGAACTGAGCACCACCGATGGCCTCACCGGCGTGGCCAACCGGCGCCGTTTCGATGATGCGCTGGCCACCGAATTGCGGCGCGCCACGCGCGCGCAGACGCCGGTCGCTTTGCTGATGCTGGATGTGGATTTTTTCAAGAAGTACAACGACCGCTACGGTCACCAGGATGGCGACGAATGTCTGCGCACGGTGGCGCGCCTGCTGCAGACCACTGCGCGCCGCGCCAGCGATCTGGTGGCGCGCTACGGCGGCGAGGAATTCGCTCTGATTCTGGCCGACAGCGATGTCGCCACCGCAGTCCAGCATGCCGAACACATCTGCGCAGCGATCGCGGCGCTGCGCATTCCGCACGCCGGCTCGCCGTTCGCTTATGTCACCGCCAGCATCGGTGTCGCGGTGGTGCTGCCGGATGAACACATGACGCCGGAACGCCTGCTGCGCAGCGCCGACCAGGCGCTGTATCACGCCAAATATCAGGGCCGCAATCGCATGGTGGTGGGCGAAGACGACCCCTTGCAGTCGAAACTGGAGATCTGAGTTGCCGGCTACTCAGTCAACACCAGCTGGATCTCAGACCGCTTCCACCACCACTTCCGCCTTCAGCGAATTGGCGATGTAACACTGCTCATGCGCCGCATGATGCAGTTCATCCAGCACCGCCTGCTCCGGCTGCGTGCCGTCCGCAAACACGATCTGCGGACGCAGCGTGATGCGGGTGATGGCGATCTTTCCTTCGGCGTTCTTTTCCATCACCGCTTCGGCGGCGTCGGTGTAGCTGTCCACAATCAGCTTGCGGCGCGCCGCCAGCGACAGGAAGAACAGCATATGGCAGCTTGAGGTTGCCGCCACCAGCGCTTCTTCCGGATCGACATTGGCAGCCTCCGACATCGGCAACGGCACCGACAAGGGCGAGGAAGAAGCCGGCACCCTGGCGCCGCCATCGAAACTCCAGCTATGCGCACGGCTGTAGCGGTTGTCGCTGAAAACGGCATTGTCTCTTTGCCATGTCACGGTAGCGGTGTATTTGTGCATGAGAAATCTCGATGTGAAGAAATGGACCCGGCAAGCCGGACGATCGCCGCCAGGCTTGCCAAGGTTTGCAAACCAGCGCCGGGCAGTATCAAAAGCGCCGCAGCATTTTAGATCGTCGCTGCGCTCACCGCCAGTCGCCGCCAGCCGCCGTAAGCCTTTCGTCAGGCTTGCAACAATGTGCAAATGCGGTCGACTGCACTGCAACCAAACGGAGGCCGCCTCATCATATCGTTTATGCCAATGGACCCGGAGGAATACGATGTCAGGAACGCAGCCGCAAGCATCATCAGCCAGTTCGCCCGCCAGACAACACTGGCGCATCGAAGATCTGGATTTTTCGCGCATCGACCTGGCTCGCGTCAGGGAAGACGAAAATCTGTTCTATCTGGTGGCCTGCGCCTCCTTCGTGGAAAGCGGGTCGGATTTGTATACGCATAATCTGATCGAGTTTTATCAGGGCGATGCCGAGGTTTCGGACTGGCTGCGCCGGCAATGGGAGGTGGAAGAACTGCAGCACGGCCGCGCCCTGCGCGCCTATGTCGAGCATGTCTGGCCGGAGTTCGAATGGGAACGCGCCTTCCAGGGTTTCATTGAAGAATATTCGCAATACTGCAAGGTCGAGCTGCTGGAACGCACGCGCGCCCTTGAACTGGCGGCGCGCTGCGTGGTGGAAACCGGCACCGCCACTTATTACCGCGCACTGGCGTGCGCCACCGATGAGCCGGTGTTGCGCGAACTGGCGACGCTGATCGCCAATGACGAAGTCAATCACTACAAGCACTTCTACCGCTTCTTCCGCTTCTTCCGCCGCTATCGCAGCAAGGAAGGACTAGGCCGTTCGCGCGTGCTCGGCACCTTGAGCCGGCGCACCATGGAGCTGAAGAACGAAGACGCCGACTGCGCCATACGCCATGTGATGAGGATGCACGATCCGGCGCATGCCGACGACGCCGCGTTGCTGCGCCGGCTGGAATCGCAGATGAGCCGAACGGTGCGCATCAATCTGCGGCCGGAAGCGACCATCAAGATGATCATGCGGCCGCTGGAGTTGCCAAGGCTGCTGCAAAGCCTGATCGAGTTTCCGATGCGGCAATTGATGCAGCGGGTTTTCCTGCGGTGATTGTTCCGGACGAATGCTTAGACGGCGCGTCTTCCGAGGGGATTGTTCCAAACTGATGGTTCCGGGCTGACAGACAAGCTCGCAAAGCAATACGCTCGCGTTTGTCCGAATGCATCCCGGGCCGGGGAAGCTTGAGCGAATCCATTCCATCCACGCGAACTTGCTGCTGAATCGGTTCGCAGACCTCTTCAATCCACATTGTCAAAAAATATTGTTGCACCAGATTGTTGCCCGATCTGGTGCACAAGCTCGCGCAGGCTTGCGGGAAATCTTTAGTTTTTTGTCGGCAACTTTATATTTCCGGCTAAAACGCCCCAATATCGTGCACATAAATGCGCCTTCATGAGTCACACAAATTCGATGTTGCGATGAATGCCATTGGGTCGAATCATTTTGGTGCGAAAAATTAACAGGCTTGACACAGCCTGAAGACATGGCGGGACTCGCACTTGCCCCGCTTTGATGCGCGCAGCATCCGGCCCTCATCGATTGGCACGCATTCTGCTAAAGCACAGGGGCAGTTAAAAAAAACCATCGACTCTACTACTACCTACTGTGGGAGCACATTCATGTCACGTCGCACCGTTCTGAAAGCAACAGCACTCGGCGCCTTTGCACTTGCTGCGTCGTCCTGGCTGCCGTCCGCCTTTGCAGCAGACACTATCAAGGTTGGTATCCTGCACTCCCTGTCCGGCACCATGGCGATTTCCGAAACATCGCTGAAAGACGTGGCGCTGATGACCATCGATGAAATCAACGCCAATGGCGGTGTGATGGGCAAGAAACTGGAACCGGTGATCGTCGATCCCGCCTCCAACTGGCCTCTGTTCGCTGAAAAAGCGCGCCAGCTGATCTCGCAGGACAAGGTTTCCGTGGTGTTCGGCTGCTGGACTTCGGTCTCGCGCAAGTCGGTGCTGCCGGTCTTCAAGGAACTGAACAGCCTGCTGTTCTATCCGGTGCAATACGAAGGCGAAGAGCTGGAAAAGAATGTGTTCTACACCGGCGCCGCGCCTAATCAGCAAGCGATCCCGGCAACCGAATATCTGATGTCGAAAGAAGGCGGCGGCGCCAAGCGCTTCGTGCTGCTGGGCACCGACTATGTTTACCCGCGCACCACCAACAAGATTCTGCGCGCCTTCCTGCACAGCAAGGGCGTGAAGGATTCCGATATCGATGAGGTCTACACACCGTTCGGCCACTCCGATTATCAGACCATCGTCGCCAACATCAAGAAGTTTGCCGCAGGCGGCAAGACGGCCGTGATCTCGACCATCAACGGCGACTCCAACGTGCCCTTCTACAAGGAACTGGGCAATGCCGGCCTGAAGGCGACCGACGTGCCTGTGGTCGCATTCTCGGTGGGTGAAGAAGAACTGCGCGGCGTCGATACCAAGCCACTGGTGGGCCACCTGGCTGCCTGGAACTACTTTGAATCGGTGAAGAATCCGGTCAACACCGCCTTCATCAAGAAGTGGAAAGCCTACGCCAAGGCCAAGGGCCTGCCGAACGCCGACACCGTCGTGACCAACGATCCGATGGAAGCGACTTACGTCGGTATCTACATGTGGAAGCAGGCGGTTGAAAAGGCCAAGACCACCGACACCGACAAGGTGATCGCAGCGATGGGCGGCCAGACCTTCAAGGCGCCGTCCGGCTACACGCTGGAAATGGACAAGACCAACCATCACCTGCACAAACCAGTGATGATCGGCGAAATCAAGGCCGACGGTCAGTTCAACGTGGTCAACAAGACCAAGACCACCATCCGCGCGCAACCGTGGAGCCCGTATATCCCGGGTAACGAAGGCAAGCAAAAGATGTAAGGCCTGATCGCCGGCCCGTTCTCTGATGAACGGGCCGGCGCCATCGTCGCTTCCGCGCATGCGGAAGGCCGCCCCGTTTGTACCTGTTGCCGATGCAAAGTCTGGCTGCTGACCGTGTATGCGGTCCAGGCAAGCCGATCGGCAGCCGCAAGCCAGGCGGGTTCCGGCCGCTGCCGGGCGACGACGGCGTAGCTCGCTATGTCGCCATGCCACGCTGCACTGCTTTGTACACGCTATACCGCTTCCCACGACAATACAGCCGCTGTCCGATCCGCCTTCCGCTCGCCGATGCGCTCGCTGTTTCTCGCGCACCGTGCACCGTATCCGGGTCGACGCGCAACCAAAGCCAAATGAAAATTGCCAAGAAGCTCTCTCGCGCATTGCTCGCAAGCTGGCTGTGCGTGCATGCCTTCGCCGCCCAGGCCGCGATCGATCCGGCGCTGCTGAAACCGCTGGCCGGCGACGATCCCGATGCCCGCATCGAAGCCGTCAACAAGATCGCCGCGCTGGCCAATGATGATGCCGTCAGAATTCTGAAGGCGCTCGGCAGCGATGCCTTGTATGCGACCCCCGCCGGCGACGTACTGATCGTGGACGACAGCAATGCCTTTAATCCCGCCACCGACAAGACCGGGCCGACCCCGGACGATGCCGAAGGCATCTCGGTCAACAACCGTCTGCGCGGCGCGGTCGACAATGCCATGTCCGGCCTCAAGCTGCTGTCCGAGGATCGCGGCGTGCGTCTGGCGGCCGCCATCGATCTGCTGAAGAATGCCGATCCGGCGCAACTGCCGCTGATCGAAAAAGCGCTGAGCAAGGAAAACGATCCCCAGATCAAGGACGTGCTGAAGCAGGTGCAAGCCACCGCCAATCTGCATGCGACTGATCCGGCCACGCGCCGGGCTGCGGTCAAGACTCTGGCCGACACCACCAATGCTTCGCTGCGGCCGGCGCTGGAACAGCTGCTGGCCAAGAATCCGGACGGCAGCTATGCCGAGCCCGATGAAAGCGTGCGCATCGAAGCCGTGCGCACCTTGTCCGCGCTCGACCGCCATCTGTCCATCGTCGACTTCACCGGCAAGCTGTTCTACGGCATCTCGCTGGGCAGCGTGCTGCTGCTGGCGGCGCTCGGTCTGGCCATTACCTTCGGCCTGATGGGCATCATCAACATGGCGCACGGCGAGTTGCTGATGATCGGCGCCTACACCACTTATGTCTGCCAGCTGGTATTTCGTAAATTCTTTCCCGGCGCGATCGATGCTTATCTGGTGGTGGCCTTGCCGGCCGCCTTCATCGTCGCCGCCGCAGTCGGCATTGCGCTGGAACGGCTGGTGATCCGCTGGCTCTACGGCCGGCCGCTGGAAACCCTGCTCTGCACCTGGGGCATCAGCCTGATGCTGATGCAGGGCGTGCGCTCCATCTTCGGCGCGCAGAACGTCGAGGTCGCCAATCCGAGCTGGATGTCGGGCGGCGTCACGGTGATGGGTTCGCTGGTGCTGTCCTATAACCGCATCGTGATCATCTTCTTCGCGCTGTTCGTGGTGTTCGCGGTGTGGCTGATTCTGAACAAGACGCGGCTCGGCCTGTTCGTGCGCGCCGTCACGCAGAACCGCCGCATGGCGTCCTGCGTCGGCGTCTCCACCGGCAAGATCGACATGATGACCTTCGGCCTCGGCTGCGGCATCGCCGGTCTCGGCGGCGTCGCCTTGTCGCAGCTGGGCAATGTCGGCCCCGACCTCGGCCAGGGCTATATCGTCGACTCCTTCATGGTGGTGGTGCTGGGCGGCGTCGGCCAGCTGGCCGGCACCGTGATTGCGGCATTCGGGCTGGGCGAGGTGAACAAATTCCTGGAGCCGGTGGCCGGCGCGGTGCTGGCCAAGATCGCGATCCTGGTATTCATCATCGTCTTCATTCAGAAGCGCCCGCAAGGTCTCTTCGCACTCAAGGGAAGGAGCGTGGAATGAGCACCATGCTGATGCGACCATCATTGTTTTCACGCCCGGCCTGGACCGGCATCGTGGGCTGCACCGTGATCCTGGCCTTGCTGCCGATCTGCAATCTGGTGTTTCCGGCCGACAGCGCGCTGCATATTTCCAGCTACACCGTGGCGCTGATCGGCAAGTTCATGTGCTACGCACTGGCGGCGCTGGCGCTGGATCTGGTGTGGGGTTACACCGGCATCCTGTCGCTCGGCCACGGCGTGTTCTTCGCGCTCGGCGGTTATGCGCACGGCATGTATCTGATGCGCGCCATCGGCCGCGACGGCGTGTATCAGAGCAATCTGCCGGACTTCATGGTGTTCCTCAACTGGAAGGCTTATCCCTGGTACTGGTGGATGAGCGATCACTTCTGGTTCGCCATGCTGCTGGTGGTGCTGGTGCCGGGTCTGTTGGCTTTTGTATTCGGTTACTTCGCTTTCCGTTCGCGCATCAAGGGCGTGTATTTTTCGATCATCACCCAGGCCATGACCTTCGCCTTCATGCTGCTGTTCTTCCGCAACGACACCGGCTTCGGCGGCAACAACGGCTTCACCGACTTCAAGCGCATTCTGGGCTTCACGATCACGGCGCCGTCGACCAAGGCGGTGCTGTATCTGGTGACGCTGGGCTTCCTGTTCGGCGCGCTGATGCTGTGCCGCATGATCGTCACCTCCAAGCTGGGCCGGGTGCTGCAGGGCGTGCGCGATTCCGAATCGCGTCTGATGTTCATCGGCTACAACCCGCTGTGGTTCAAGCTGTTCGTGTGGACCTTGTCGGCCGTCCTGTGCGGCATCGCCGGCGCGCTGTATGTGCCGCAGGTCGGCATCATCAACCCGTCCGAAATGTCGCCGGCCAACTCCATCGAGATGGTGATCTGGGCCGCCGTCGGCGGACGCGGTTCGCTGCTCGGCCCCATCATCGGCGCCTTCACCGTGAATGGACTGAAGAGCTGGTTCACCGCCGCCTTCCCCGATCTGTGGCTGTTTGCGCTGGGCCTGATCTTCATTCTGGTCACGCTGTTCATGCCGCAGGGCATTGTCGGCCTGATCCAGAAACTGAAACGCAAGGGCAAGCCTGAGGCCGGCGCACCGGCCACCACCCACACCAAGGAGGCCGCATGAGCGAGATCCATACCGGTGCCCGCGGCCTGGGCAGCACGGTCGACAATAGCCAGCACGCCGCTTACGGCACCTCGTACGAGCGCATCAAACCCGAGGGCGTGGACACCACCCACGGCGCGATCCTGTATCTGGAAAACATCACGGTGACCTTTGACGGTTTCCGCGCCATCAACAATCTGAACCTGGATATCTCGGTGGGCGAACTGCGCTGCATCATCGGTCCCAACGGCGCCGGCAAGACCACCATGATGGACGTGATCACCGGCAAGACGCGGCCGACCGCCGGCACCGCCTTCTTCGGCCAGACCATCGATCTGACCAAGATGACCGAATACGAAATCGCGCACGCCGGCATCGGCCGCAAATTCCAGCGGCCGACGGTGTTCGAGCAGCACACCGTGTTCGAGAATCTGGAACTGGCGATGAAGATGGACAAGCGCGTCAAGACCACCTTGTTCGCGCGCCTGAACTCGGAACAGATCGGCAAGATCGAGGAGATCCTCAAACTGATCCGCTTGAACGGTCAGGAACACCGCGTGGCCGGCCTGCTCTCGCACGGCCAGAAGCAGTGGCTGGAAATCGGCATGCTGCTGATGCAGGAGCCGCAGTTGCTGCTGCTGGATGAACCGGTGGCCGGCATGTCGGACGCCGAAACCGTGCGCACCGCGGAGCTGCTCAACGAGCTGCGCGGCAAGCATTCCATCATGGTGGTGGAACACGACATGGGCTTCGTCGAAGAGATTGCGCAAGGCGGCAAGGTCACCGTGCTGCACGAAGGTTCGGTGCTGGCTGAAGGCAATATGCAGCAGGTGCAGTCGAACGAACGCGTGATCGAGGTTTATCTGGGCCGCTGATTTCCATCCGCCCTGCACCAACCAAGCTCAGATCGCGAACATGCGCCGCGCCGGATGCCCAGGCAGCCCGGCCGGTCGCAGAACAACAGGAAAAGATCATGCTGCAAGTCGATCAAATCAATCAGTATTACGGCGCCGCCCACACCCTGCGCGGCGTTTCGCTCAACGTGGAAAAAGGCAAGTGCCTGTCGCTGCTGGGCCGCAACGGCGTCGGCAAGACCACGCTGCTGAAATGCCTGATGGGTGTGCTGCCGGTGGCCGCCGGCCAGGTCAAGCTGGAAGGCCAGGACATCACCAGACTGAAGCCGCACCAGCGCGCGCAGCTGGGCATCGCCTACGTGCCGCAGGGCCGCGAAATCTTTGCGCGCCTGACGGTGGAAGAAAACCTGCTGATGGGCATGGCCACCAAGTCCGGCAGAAAGGCCTCGGTGATCAAGGGCGAAGTGTATGAACTGTTCCCGGTGTTGAAGGAAATGCTGCACCGGCGCGGCGGCGATCTGTCCGGCGGTCAGCAGCAGCAGCTGGCGATTGCGCGCGCCTTGCTGGCCGAGCCCAAGCTGATCATTCTGGATGAGCCGACCGAAGGCATCCAGCCTTCCATCATCAAGGACATCGGCCGCGTGATCAGCCTGCTGCGCGCGCGCGGCGACATCGGCATCCTGCTGTGCGAACAGTATTTCGACTTCGCGCGCGAGCTGGCCGATACCTTCGTCGTGATGTCGCGCGGCGAAGTGGTGGCGGCCGGCACCCAGGATCAGATGGACGACGAAAACGTCAAGAAACATCTGGCAGTCTGAGCCGGGCTGCGGCCCTTGCCATTCATGCATGAAAAACCCTCGCGCCGCATCATTGCGGCGCATGTTTTTTTGCGGCAGGTCTGTTATAACAGCGCTTCAGGCGACCTCGGCCCACGGCGCTATCGCGCAGGGCAGGATGGCGGCGACAAACCCCGGAGCAGCAACGAAAAGAATTCGCATGAAACGCATTACCGGCCATTCCGATTCATCCGCAAGCAATCTCAGCGCGCCCGCCGAAAAACGGCATGCCGCCGATCACGCGCGCCTCAAGCTGGGCTTCACCGATGACGCCGGCACCACGCGCCTGACCGAGCGCAGCCACTTCGGCCCGCTGCGGGTGCAAAAGCCCCTGTATCCGGAGCAGGTCGCGGTCTGCCATGCGGTGATCGTGCATCCGCCCGGCGGCATCGTCGGCGGCGATCAGCTCAGCATCGAAGCGCGTGTTGGCGCCGGCGCGCATGCCCTGCTGACCACCCCCGGCGCCGGCAAATGGTATCGCGCCAACGGCCAGGTCTCGCGCCAGAACGTGAGATTGGAAGCAGGCCCCGGCGCCACGCTGGAATGGCTGCCGCAGGAAACCATTTTCTTCGACGGCGCCGACGTGCGCATGCAGCACGAGGTGACACTGGCGGCCGACGCCGCCTACATCGGCGCCGAGATCCTGTGTTTCGGGCGCACCGCTTCCGGCGAGAGTTTCACCGGCGGCCGCATCGGCCAATGCACCAGCATCCGGCGCGGCGGCAAATTGCTGTGGTTCGAACAAGGCGCCATCGATGGCGGCAGCGGCGCCATGCACAGTCCTCTGGCGCTGTCCGGCCAGACTATTTGCGCGACGCTGATCGCGGTCGGCGACGGCATGGATGCGGCGCTGCTGGCGCGCGTGCGCGAAGTGGGCAACAGCATCACCGGTCGCAGCGGTGCGACGCTGATGAAGCAGGTGCTGGTGGCGCGTTACATGGGTCAGTCCAGCGAGACGGCGCGGCACTGGCTGCAACAGGCCTGGATGCAGTTGCGGCCGGCCGTGCTGAAGCGCGATGCTGTGATACCGCGTATCTGGAATACTTGATTGGAATTGATGAAAATGAGGGCAAGCAGACGCTTGCGACAAGCTGAACCTGTTTCATGCCTGCCACCGCGGGCGCAAGGAGAATAAATGGATCTGACCCCAAGAGAAAAAGACAAGCTGCTGATTTTCACCGCAGCACTGGTGGCCGAACGACGCAAGGCGCGCGGCCTCAAGCTGAACTATCCGGAAGCGGTGGCGCTGATCAGCGCCGCCATCATGGAAGGCGCACGCGACGGCAAGACCGTGGCCGAGCTGATGTCGGAAGGCACGCAGATTCTGACGCGCGCCGACGTCATGGAAGGCATTCCTGAAATGATCCCCGACATCCAGGTCGAAGCCACCTTTCCCGATGGCAGCAAACTGGTGACGGTGCATCACCCGATTCCCTGAGCCACCACGACAACGGACACGCGCATGCAAGTCTCCCTCCTCGGCTCACGTCAATTCGACGGCGCCCGCGGCGCACTGATCGAGCTGCTGCTCGACAGCGTCAGCCATGGCGCGTCCATCGGTTTTCTGGACGACCTGACGCAGGCGGAAGCCGCCGCCTATTGGGACGGCGTGACCGCCTCCGTGATGCGCGGCGAACGCATTCTGTGGAGCGCAGAGCATCAGGGCCAACTGGTCGGCACGGTGCAGCTTGAACTGTGCCGGCGCAAGAACGGCGTCAACCGCGCCGAGATCCAGAAGCTGCTGGTGCACAGCGGCGCGCGCCGGCTGGGCATCGCTTCGGCGCTGATGCAGGAAGTGGAACAACATGCGCGCAGTCTGCAACGCGGCCTGCTGTATCTGGATACCGAAGCCGGCTCGCCGGCCGAGGCGCTGTATCAGGCGCTCGGTTACACCACGATAGGCGGCCTGCCCGACTATGCGTGCAGTCCGGATGGTACATGGACTGCCAACGCGATCTATTACAAAACCCTGTTTCTGAGGAGTACGCAATGATTCCAGGCGAAATGCTGGTGGAACCCGGCGATATCGAACTCAATGTCGGCCGTCCGACCGTGACCGTCACGGTGGCCAATAGCGGCGACCGCCCGATCCAGGTCGGTTCGCATTTTCATTTCTTCGAAACCAATCCGGCGCTGCTGTTCGAGCGCGATGCGGCTTACGGCATGCGCCTCAACATCACCGCCGGCACCGCCGTGCGCTTCGAGCCGGGGCAGCAGCGCACGGTGGAACTGGTGGCGCTGGCAGGCGAGCGCAAGGTGTATGGATTCAACGGCCTGGTGATGGGTTCGCTGGCAGCCGGAAAGGGAAAATAAGATGAGCAAGATTGCACGTTCGGCCTATGCCGAAATGTTCGGCCCGACCACCGGCGACCGCGTCCGTCTGGCCGACACAGAGTTGTTTCTGGAAGTCGAAAAGGACTACACCATCTACGGCGAAGAAGTGAAATTCGGCGGCGGCAAGGTGATCCGCGACGGCATGGGCCAGTCGCAGCGCGCGCATCGCGACGTGATGGATACCGTGATCACCAATGCCCTGATCGTCGATCACTGGGGCATCGTCAAGGCCGACATCGGCATCAAGACCGGCCGCATCGCCGCCATCGGTAAAGCAGGTAATCCGGACATCCAGCCGGGCGTGACCATGGCCATCGGCGGCGCCACCGAAATCATCGCCGGCGAAGGCATGATCGTGACCGCCGGCGGCATCGACAGCCACATCCACTTCATCTGTCCGCAACAGATCGAAGAAGCGCTGATGAGCGGCGTCACCACCATGCTGGGCGGCGGCACCGGGCCCGCAGTCGGCACTGCGGCAACCACCTGCACACCCGGCCCGTGGCACATCCATTCCATGCTGGCGGCGGCCGATGCCTTCCCCATGAATCTGGGTTTTCTCGGCAAGGGCAACGTCAGCCTGCCGACGCCGCTGGAAGAGCAGATCGAAGCCGGCGCCATCGGCCTCAAGCTGCATGAAGACTGGGGCTCGACGCCGGCCGCCATCGACAATTGCCTGACGGTCGCCGACAAGCACGACATCCAGGTCGCGATCCACACGGATACGCTCAACGAAGGCGGCTTCCTTGAGCACACGCTGGCGGCGTTCAAGGATCGCACCATCCACACCTTCCACACCGAAGGCGCGGGTGGCGGCCATGCGCCGGACATCATCGCCGCGGTCGGCCAGGGCAATGTGCTGCCGTCGTCGACCAATCCGACCCGGCCGTTCACCGTCAACACGCTGGACGAGCACCTCGACATGCTGATGGTCTGCCACCACCTCGATCCGGCGATTGCAGAAGACATCGCCTTTGCCGAATCACGCATCCGGCGCGAGACGATTGCGGCCGAAGACATCCTGCACGACATCGGGGCGATCTCGATGATGTCCTCCGATTCGCAGGCCATGGGCCGCGTCGGCGAAGTCGTCATGCGCACCTGGCAGACTGCGCACAAGATGAAGGTGCAGCGCGGTTCGCTGTCGGAAGACTCTTCGCGCAACGACAATTTCCGCATCAAGCGCTACATCGCCAAGTACACCATCAATCCGGCCATCACGCATGGCATCTCGCATGTGGTGGGCTCGCTGGAAGTCGGCAAGATCGCCGATATCGTGCTGTGGAAGCCGGCCTTCTTCGGCGCCAAGCCGTCGATGATTCTCAAGAGCGGCATGATCGCGGCGGCCCAGATGGGCGACCCCAACGCGTCGATCCCGACGCCGCAGCCGGTGCATTACCGCATGATGTTCGGCGCCTACGGCGGCGGTCTCAAGACCTCGCTGACCTTCGTCTCGCAGGCCGCGTTCGATGCCGGCATCGGCGAACAGCTGAAACTCAACAAGCCGGTGGTAGCGGTGAAGAACATGCGCCATCTGCGCAAGCACGACATGATCCACAACGGCGCCACGCCGAAGATGGAAGTCGATTCCGAGACCTATGAAGTGCGGGCCGACGGCGAGCTGCTGGTCTGCGAACCGGCCAAGAGTCTGCCGCTGGCGCAACGCTACTTCCTGTTCTGAGGACGGCACGCCGCAACGCGCAACTGTCATACCGGCGCGCATGGATCGCTGCTTCATGCGCGCCGCCAGCCATCACAAGACTGACCACAACACATCATGCTGACTCTCAACACCAAGGTCGAACAGGCCGAACAGATCGCCGGAGAACTGGTTCTCCCCTATGACCAGCGCGAAAAAAGCCGGCTGCGCGCCACCATGACTTCGGGTGAAGAAGTCGCGGTATTCACGGTGCGCGGCACGATACTGCGCGACGGCGACCTGCTGCGCGGCGATGACGGCCGCGTGGTCAAGATCACTGCCGCCACCGAAGCCACTTACCGGGTCGACGGCGACAGCGCGCATCATCTGCTGCGTTGCGCCTTCCACCTCGGCAACCGTCACACCCAGGCGCAGATCGCGCAAAACGAAGGCGTCGGTTTCCTGCGTATCCGCAAGGATGCAGTGCTCAAGGAAATGCTGGAAGGTCTGGGCGCGCGCGTGTCGGAAGAACAGGCTGCGTTCGAACCTGAATCAGGCGCCTACGGCGGCGGCCATCACCATCATGGCGACGACCATCATCATCCGCTGGCGCCCATCCCGCTGCGACAGAAGATTCATCGCCCCGGCGACAAGCAATAAGATCCCGCCGGCTTCATTCCTTCAGCATTCAGTCATCCAGCCATCGCCATGCACGCACACGCTCTTCTCCATCTGCTGCAGTTGTCCAGCCCCTCCCTGCCGATCGGGGCCTACAGCTATTCGCAGGGACTGGAAGCGGCCATCGAGAACGGCACGGTCAAGAACGAAGCAACTGCGCAGGCCTGGATCGCCGATGCCCTGCATGAAGTGGTGGCGCGTTTCGAAGCGCCGGTGCTGTGGCGTCTGCTGCATGCCTTCGCGCAACGCGATGGGGCGGCGGTGGCGCTGTGGAATGAACGCTTCATCGCGGCGCGCGACACCGCCGAATTTCGCGCCGAGACCATCCAGATGGGTTATTCGCTGGGCAAGCTGGTGGCGGACCTGAAGCTGGGCGATGAAGCCCTGCTGCAAATACTGCAAGCCCAAGCTGAAGTGCCCTTGCCGACCGCCCTCGCCTGCGCCGCTGTGGCGCTGGAGGTGCCGCCAGAGGCAGCATTGCTGGGCATGCTGTTTTCCTGGGCCGAAAATCAGGTCCTGGCCTGCGTCAAATCGGTGCCGCTCGGCCAGGTGGCCGGCCAGCGCATGCTGCTGGCCTTGCAGCCGCAACTGGAACGTGCCGCGCAGACCGCCCAGCAATTGCAGGATGAAGAATTGTCGAACTGGTCGCCCGGCCTGTCTCTGTTGTCAATGCAACATGAGGTGCAGTACAGTCGGCTGTATCGCTCATGAAGCGATGACCAGCATGGGGGAAAACATGGACCAATCGAAACGCCGCTTTATGGCCGGCAGTGTCAGCGTCGCCGCAGCGGCAATGCTGCCGGCACGGCCGGTGCTGGCGCGCGATACGATCAAGGTCGGCATCCTGCATTCCCTGACCGGCAGCGTGTCCGGTTCTGAACGCCCCATGGTGGATGCCACCCAGTTGGCCATCGCCGAAATCAACGACTCCGGCGGCGTGCTGTCGCGCCAGTTGGAGCCGGTAGTGGAAGACGGCGCCAGCGACTGGCCGACTTTTGCCGAGAAGGCCAGAAAGCTGCTGCTGAGCGACAAGGTCGCGGTGGTGTTCGGTTGCTACACCTCGGCTTCGCGCAAGGCGGTGTTGCCGGTGTTCGAAAAGAACGACGGCCTGCTGTTCTATCCCACCTTCTACGAAGGCATGGAGATGTCGCCCAATATCATGTACACCGGCGCCGATGCCACGCAGATGACGGTGCCGGCCACGCGCTGGCTGGTACAGAATCGCGGCAAGCGTTTTTTGCTGGTGGGTTCGGATTATCTGTTTCCGCGCGCCACCAATGCCATTGTGCGCAAGACGCTGGAGCAGATGGGCGGCAGCGTCGCCGATGAGTTGTATCTGTCGCTCGACAGCAGCGATTTTTCTTCAGTGGTCGCCAGCATCAAACGGCACAAACCCGAAGTAATCCTGTCGACCGTGGTGGGCGGCTCCAACAAGCCCTTCTTCCACCAAATGAACGCGGCCGGCATCAAGGGCAGCAACACGGCCATCATGTGCCTGGCGGTCACCGAGATCGAAGCGCTGGACATCGGCATCGATAAGATGGCCGATGTGCTGAGCTGCATGTCGTATTTTCAGTCGCTGTCGCGCATCCGCAATCAGCAATTCATCACCGCCTTCAAGAACCGCTTCGGCGCCCAGCGTGTGCTCAATGACCCCATGGAATCGGCCTATTGCGCCGTGCATCTGTGGCGCAAGGCGGCCCAGCGGGCGGCTGCGCTGGGCACGGCGCAGGTGGTGGCGGCCGCCGGCGGCATGGATTTCAGCGCGCCGTCCGGTTACGTCAAGCTCGACCAGCAAAATCATCACACCTGGAAATACGCGCGCATCGGCAAGTTCGCGCGCGACGGCCAGGTGCAGGTGCTGTACGAATCGCCCCTGATTCAACCCAATCCCTTTTTCAACACTTAAGGTTTCATATGCCATCAAATTCAACTCCCGCTCTGCGCGTGGGCATAGGCGGCCCGGTCGGCTCCGGCAAGACGGCACTGTGCGAAATGCTGTGCAAGCGCATGCGCGACCACTACGACATGGCGGTCATCACCAACGACATCTACACCAAGGAAGACATGGAGATCCTGCTGCGCGCCGATGCGCTGCCGGCGGAACGTCTGATGGGGGTGGAAACCGGCGGCTGCCCGCACACCGCGATCCGCGAGGATGCGTCCATCAATCTGGAGGCGATCGCCCGCATGAGCGCAGACTTCCCCGATCTGGATCTGATTCTGGTGGAATCCGGCGGCGACAATCTGGCCGCCACCTTCAGCCCGGAACTGTCGGACCTGACGATCTACGTGATCGACGTCGCCGGCGGCGAGAAAATCCCGCGCAAGGGCGGCCCCGGCATCACCCGCTCGGATCTGCTGATCATCAACAAGACCGATCTGGCGCCCTACGTCGGCGCGAACTTGGATATCATGGCGCAGGACGCCAAACGCATGCGCGGCGAGCGGCCTTTCGTGTTCACCAATCTGCGCAGCGGCGATGGCGTGGAAACCGTGATCGAATACATCCGCAAGCAAGGTTTGCTGGATGAAACCCGGGCCAGCAAAAAAGCATGAATCTGGCGTCCGATCCGACACAAGCCGGATCAATAGCGCTTACGAATCAATACAGATTACGCAGCAAGACAGGCCAACAGTCAGCAGATCAACCAGGCTGCACCCCAAACTGATATGAAGGAGAAACACATGTTCCGTATTTCCAGCAAGACCGGCGCCCGCATCGGCGTCATGGCCGTCGCCGCACTGGCCGCCGGCAGCGCAATCGCACACCCGGGCCATCCCGACTCGATGATGCATGGCTCGGCCAGCTTCATGGCCGGCTTCGAGCATCCTTTCTCAGGCATCGACCACCTGCTGGCAATGCTGGCGGTCGGCCTGTGGGCCGCGCAAAACAAGCGCTCGGCGCTATGGGTGTTGCCGCTGGCGTTTCCGCTGATGATGGTGGTCGGCGCGCTGCTGGCCTTCAACGGTCTGTCGCTGCCGGCAGTTGAAACCGGCATCGCCGCATCGGTTGCCGTGCTTGGTCTGCTGATCGCCTTTGCCGTCAGAATGCCGCTATGGGCGTCCACGCTGGTGGTGTCGCTGTTCGCCATGTTCCACGGCTATGCGCACGGCAGCGAATTGCCGCACGGCTCGTCGGCAGCGATGTACGGCGCCGGCTTCATCCTGGCTACCGCACTCCTGCATGCCGCCGGTCTGGGCATCGGCGTGTTCGCCGGCAAGCAGATGGCCGACAGGGTCGTGCGCATCGGCGGCTTCGGCATTGCCGCAGTCGGTGCCTATCTGTTGAGCGGCGTCTGATCTGAACATGTAGTTCATTGAGCCCAAAAGCAACGGGCTCCTCCAGTTCAGCAAAGTACGCCGTAATGAAAAACCGCGTGATCGACGTCAGCCAATGACGCCCGTCACGCGGTTTTGTTTTGTGCGACGAAAGATCAGGCGATCATGCCGGCTGTGTCTCGCTGCGCTGTTGCGTGGCGCGTGCCGCGATCCAGCCATCCAGCACCGCCGCGCTGCCGGCCGGCAGATGCAGGCCCAGTTTGGAGCGGCGCCACAGGATGTCGGCGGCGGAGCAGGCCCACTCCTGACGCATCAGATAGTCCACCTCGAGCGCGTACAGGCCGCTGAGGATTTCTTCGCCCATGTCGGCGATCTGCTTGCAGCCGGCCAGCATCTGGCGCGTGCGGCTGCCGTAGGCGCGCGCATAGCGCAGCAGCAGCGCCGGCGCCAGCCAGGCGAATTCGGTTTGCAGGCCATGCACAAAATGCTCGAATTCGCGCACCGAGCGGTTCTCGGGTTTCGGTCCGTAAAGGTCGCCGCCCGGCAGGCAGGCATCGGCGGTCCAGCTGCCGCGCTGATTCGACAATACCGGCGCGATCAGATCGACCGCCTCCTCGGCCAGCTTGCGGAAGGTGGTGATCTTGCCGCCGAAGACCGACAGCATGGGTGCGCCGGAAGTATCCAGATCCAGCTGGTAATCGCGCGTGACCGCCGAAGCATCGGCCGCGGCATCTTCCAGCAAGGGCCGCACGCCGGCGTAGGACCAGACCACGTCGGCCGGTGCAATCGGCCTGGCGAAATAGCGATTCGACAGCGTGCAGAGATAGTCGATTTCTTCCGGCGAGATGGCGACGTTTTCGGTCGGGCCGCGATACTCGATGTCGGTAGTGCCGATCAGTGTGAAGTTGCGTTCGTAAGGGATGGCGAAGACGATACGGCCGTCCGGATTCTGAAAGATGTAGGCATGGTCGTGTTCAAACAGACGCTTGACCACGATGTGACTGCCCTTGACCAGACGCACCGATTTGCTGGATTTCTTTTGCGCTGCTTCGCCCAGAAATCTGGCGACCCAGGGGCCGGCGGCATTCACTACGCCGCGCGCTTCGACCGCAATCTGTTCGCCGCTGCGCGTACGCAGTTCGGCATGCCAGAGCTGGCCTTGCTGCTGCACCGATTCGCAGCGCGTGCGGGTCAGGATATGCGCGCCTTTTTCTGCGGCATCCAGCGCATTGAGCACCACCAGCCGCGCATCGTCTACCCAGCCGTCTGAGTAGACGAAGCCGCGCACGAACTCGGGCTTGAGCGGCTCGCCCGAGGCATGACGACGCAGATCGAGACTGCGCGAACCGGGCAACAGTTCGCGCCGCGCCAGATGATCGTAGAGGAACATGCCGGCGCGGATCAGCCAGGCCGGGCGCTGGCCCTTATCATGCGGCATCACGAAACGCATCGGCCACATGATGTGCGGCGCCGCGCGCAGCAGCACTTCGCGTTCGATCAGAGCCTTGCGCACCAGACCGAATTCGTAATGCTCCAAGTAGCGCAGACCGCCGTGGATCAGCTTGCTCGATGAGGATGAAGTGTGCGAGGCCAGATCGTCCTGCTCGCACAGCACCACCGACAAGCCGCGTCCTGCCGCGTCGCGCGCGATACCCACGCCGTTGATGCCGCCGCCCACCACCAGGAGGTCACATTTGAGATTCTTGTCTGCTTGCATGGTGGATGACTTTATCAAAGGATTGACGGGATTACAGCACGCGCTTGCGGATTTGCGTCACGGCGACTTCAGTCACGATGACGATGGCGAAGATCGATACCAGCACGGTCGCCACGCGCGGCCACTGGAACAGGTTCAGCGCGGTGTCGAGCACCATGCCGACGCCGCCGGCGCCGACGATGCCGAGCACCGCCGATTCACGCACATTGATGTCCCAGCGCAGCAGAATGATGGACATGAAGGCCGGACGCAGTTGCGGCCAGTAGCCGTACCAGATTTCCGAGAACTTGCCGGCGCCGCTGGCTTGCAGGGCTTCGATCGGGCCGCGCGGCATCTGTTCGATGGTTTCGCCGACCATCTTGCCGACGAAGCCGATGGAACGGAAGGCAATCGCCAGCGTGCCGGCCACCGGACCAGGGCCGAAGATGGCCAGGAACAGCAATGCCCACACCAGCGAATTGACCGAACGGCTGGCCACCAGCACGATGCGCGCAAAGACATTGAGCGCACGATTTTTGGTGAGGTTGGACGCCACCATCAGGCCGAAGGGAATCGCCAGCACGATGGACAGCAAGGTGCCCAGCGTGGCGATGTGCAGCGTTTCGATCAGACCGGCCTGGACGTCGCTGGCGTAGTAAGCCCAGTCGATCGGCCACATGCGGCCCAGCATGTCGCTCATCTGGTCCGGCGCGTCGTACAGAAACTCCGGAATGATCTCGATGTAACGCATCGATTGCACCACGGCCAGGGCGATGAGCAGCCAGACCGTGAAACGCAGCAGCTTCTGCGTCAGCGTATGGCGCTGCCAGACATGATCTGCCGGCAGTGTCGCGCGCGGCGCAGCGATGGTGGGGCTGGTAGGGACGGAAGTGGAATCAGACATTGAAAACCTTCTTCACCGAGTTGGCCAGCAGTTCGCCGACCACGATGATGGTGATGATCGTGAGCAGAATGGTGAGCACGAAGTCGTAGTCGAAACGCTGGAAGGCGGAGAACAGCACGCCGCCCACGCCGCCGGCGCCGACGATGCCGACCATGGTCGAGTTGCGCAGATTGGAATCGAGCTGATAGGTCGAGAAACCGACGAAGCGCGACAGCACCTGCGGCAGCACGCCGAACAGGATCACGTTCATGAATGAGGCGCCGGTGGCGCGGATCGCTTCCACCTGCTTGATCGAGATTTCTTCAATCGCTTCGGCAAACAGCTTGCCGATGAAACCGATGGACGCCACGATCAGCGCCAGAATCCCGGCCAGTGCGCCGAAGCCGACTGCCTTGACGAACAGGATCGCGACGATCACCGGATGCAGCGAGCGGCAGATCGAGACGAAGGCGCGCGCCGGCCACGAGATCCATGCAGGCATCAGATTGCGGGCGCCCATGAGACCGATGGGCAGACTGAACAGAATCCCGAACAGCGAAGCCAGCACGGCGATCTGCAGGGTTTCCTTGATGCCGCCCCACAGGATGTCGCCCTTGCTGACATCCGGCGGGAACATGCGCGCCAGAAACTTGCCGCCATTACCCAGACCGGAAGCGAAACGCTCCCACGAAAAGCCCAGCTGCGTCGCCGCAAAGACGGCATAGGCCAGGATCAGATAAATGACGATGCGGGTCGTCAGGTTGGGACGGAACGCCAGGCTGATACGGGCGCCGCCCGCCGCATTGGCGGACGCAGCCGGAGATGGAGTGGTGCTCATGACAGCCAGTCCTCTCCGCCGTAGATTTGCTTGAGGAATTCGTCGCTCAGATTTTCCGGGCTGCCGTCGTAGACCACGTGGCCGCCGGACATGCCGATGATGCGGTCGGCATAGCGACGCGCCAGTTCGACGTCGTGAATGTTGACGATCACCGGGATGTTCTGCGCGCGGCCTTGCTCTTTGAGCAGCGAGATGATTTCGAACGAGGTCTTGGGATCGAGCGAAGAAGTCGGCTCATCGGCCAGCAGCAGACGCGGCTTTTGCATCAGGGCGCGGGCGATGCCGACGCGCTGACGCTGCCCGCCGGACAGCGCATCCGCGCGCTGATTGGCGAAGGCGCCGAGACCGACCGTATCCAGCAGTTGAAAGGCGTAGGCGATGTCTTCCCTGGCGAAGTTGCGGCGCCAGGCGGTGAAGGCGTTGACGTAACCGAGGCGGCCGCACAGCAGGTTTTCCATCACGCTCAGGCGCTCCACCAGGTTGTATTCCTGGAACACCATGCCGATGTGGCGGCGCGTTTCGCGCAGCGCCTTGCCGCGCAATTCGGCCAGATTGACGCGCTTGCCTTCGCTGCTGAACCAGATCGCGCCCTTGCTGGGATCGACCAGACGATTGATGCAGCGGATCAGGGTCGACTTGCCGGTGCCGGAAGGACCGATGATGGCGACCAGGCCGGCATCGCCGAAAGTGAGATCGATGCCCTTGAGGATGGGATGGCCGGCTTTGTACTCTTTGACCAGACCTTGAATTTCTAGCGCATGTGACATGACAAGGGGCTTTCTTTCTGAAAATCGGGATGCACGTCTCCGCAGAACCTCGGCTGAGGTTCCGGACGGTGAGGGCTGCCGGGTTGTGTTGCGGACTTGCTGCTATCAACTAAAACAGCGTAGGTCTTGGAATCTGTCGGAAGCTATGCGCAATCAGTAGCGAGAGGCCATCAGCCGGTGGCAAATGGCCCCGCGATCAGATCGGAGGCAGCTTCTTATTTTTTGCCTGATTGCTGCTTGTCGTAAGCGGCGCGGTTGAAGGATTCGCCGGCGGTGTGCGCAACGTAGCGCACCATCTCGAAGTCCTTTTTGTAGTTGATCGGGAAGAAGCGGTCGGCGCCGGCGAAGGCCTTCTTCAGATCATCGGTGAAGCGATAGTCGTAGAAGCACTTCAGCATCTTGTCGCGGAACACCGGTTCCAGATCATGTGCATAAGCGAAATCCTGGGTCGGGAATTTCTCGCTGCGCCAGATCACGCGGAAGTTTTCAGCCTTGATCACGCCGCGCTCGATCATGCGGTCGAACACGTCGGAAGCCACAGCCGCCGCATCGTAGTCGCCCGAGTTCACGCCCAGAATCGACTGATCATGCTTGCCGGAGTAGATCACCTTGTAGTCCTTGTCGGGGGTCACGCCCAGCTTCGGGAACAGCGCCATCGGCGCCATGTGACCGGAGTTGGACGACGGGGCGGTGTGCGCAACCTTCTTGCCCTTGAGGTCGCTCATCTTCTGGATGCTGCTGTCCTTGCGCACGATGACATTCACGGTGTAACCCTGATAGCCCTTGGCGTCGCCGATCACGGCGAACGGCACGGCGCCGGCAATGTTCACGGCGAAGTTGGTCGGGCCCGGCGAGAAACCGCCGACGTGCAGACGGCCCGAGCGCATGGCTTCGATTTCAGCGGCATTCGATTGCACCTGGAAGAACACGACCTTCTTGGCCGTGCATTGCGCCAGATAGTCGGTGAACGGTTTGAAAATCTTGTCGTAGACCGCCGGATCTTCCACCGGGGTGAAGGTGAACACCAGCGTGTTCGGCGTCTTCAGTTTCTTGGGATCGGTCGGGGTGTCAGCCGTCAGATCGTTGTTGGCGTCGCAGTACTGCTGGTCCAGATCGCCGCGGTTGGTGCAGGTGTCCTGCGCATATGAAATCGCCGGAGCGACGATCGCCAGGGCGATCAGGGTCTTGATCAGACGCTGCAACATGGTGTCTCCTCGTTGTTTTACGTTGGTGTGCTTGAGCACGCGTGAATGAATGTGGCGCAGTGTAGGCCAGCACTCCGGCTTTTTCCAGCTTGCCGATCGGCCGGACCGGCACTTTTCTTGCAGCAGGCTTTCCAGCGGCTTTCAATCTGCTTTCAAAAGTAGCCGGGCTGCCTCCGCCATCTGCGCGGCAATCGTGGCAGTCGTCTGGCGGACGGGGCGGTTTAATTGTATAAAGCCATGTCACGAACGATAAAAAATATTGGAGATCATGCATATCCTGCTGGTGGAGGACGACATCGACATGTCGAATGCGCTGTTCCGGGCGCTGGAGCGGCGCGGCTTTCAGGTCACGCATTGCGCTGACGGCATCAGTGCGCTATCGCATATCAAGGACGGTATCGGCGATCTGGTGGTGCTGGATCTGAACATTCCGGGGCTGGACGGCTTGCATCTGCTGCAGCGTATACGCGCGCAGGAAATCCATACGCCGGTGATCGTGCTGACCGCGCGTGGCGCTGTCGGCGATCGCGTGGCCGGCCTGAACGCCGGCGCCGACGACTATCTGGCCAAGCCCTTCGATCTCGATGAACTGGATGCGCGCATCCGCGCCCTGTTGCGGCGCAAGAACAACGCCGAAGACCATTTCACCAAATGCGGCGACCTGCGTTTCGAGCGCAGCTCAGGTGCATTTTATTGTGGCGAGGAAGCGCTGGAATTCACCCCGCGCGAACACACGCTACTCAAAGCGCTGATCGCCAAACCAGGCCATGCGGTCACCAAGGAACGTTTGTTCAGGCTGGTGTTTCCGATGGAAGAAAATACGCAGATCGAGGCGATTGAAGTGATCGTCCACCGTCTGCGCAAGAAGCTCACTAACACTCGCACCGAAGTGATGACCCTGCGCGGACTCGGCTATCTGCTGCGGGTGCAGAACAACGGCGGCGACTGATGCGGCCGTTTTCGAGACGGCGCTCGGTACGCAGCTATCTGCTGGCCTGGATCATTCTGCCGATCGCGCTGTTCATCGTGATCGACTCATTCTCGCTGTATCGCAATACGCTGGAGTCGGTGAACACCGCTTACGACCGCATGCTGATTGCCTCGGTCCATTCCATCGGCGATCTGCTGCGCATCGAGAACGGCGAACTCAAGGTCTCGCTGCCGTATGCCGCGCTGGAAATCTACGAAGCCGATTATTCCAGTCAGATGATTTATCGCATCAACGGTCTCAACGGCGAATTTCTGGCGGGCGACCGCGACCTGCCCAAGTTCACCGGCAAGCTGAGCAAGCACAAGGCTTATCCAGCGCTGGCGCACATCTATGAAGATACCTACAACGGCGTGCCGGTGCGCGTGGCGGCGCTTTTGCAGCCGGTGGTCAGCAATGATCCGCGCGGCGGTGCGCTGATCCAGGTGGCGGAAACGCTGGAAAACCGCAGCGATCTGGCGCGCAAGATTTTCTGGGAAACGCTGATCCGCCAGGCCGCGCTGCTGGTGGTGATTACCTCGGTCACCTTGTACGTGGTGTCGCGCGCGCTGCAGCCCATCGATGCCTTGCGCCGTCAGCTCGACGAGCGGCCGGCCGATGATCTGTCGCCGGTATCGCCGCCGTTTTCACCGCGCGAACTGCAGCCCTTCATCAAGGCGCTGAATCAATTGATGGAGCGCTTGCAACGTCTGCTCGATCATCAGCAGCGCTTCGTCGCCAATGCCTCGCATCAGTTGCGCACGCCGCTGGCGGTGCTCAAGACACAATTGCAATCCGGCCTGCGCGGCGATGCGCCGGCGCCGGTGATCCTGGCCGAAATGGCCGGCACGGTAGACCGCGCGACCAATCTGGCCAATCAGTTGCTGTCGCTGGCCAAGGTGGAACAGTTGCGCGGCAGTGGCGTGCAGAGTCTGTGCGATCTGAGCATGCTGGCGCGCGAGACGGCGGTGGATCTGTCGCCGCTGATCGCGGAAAAAAATCTGGATTTCGAACTCGACGTGCAAAAGATCTATGTGCTCGGCCACCCGTGGATGGTCGGTGAACTGATCTCCAATCTCTTGCACAACGCGATCCGCCATACGCCTTATGGCTCGCGTCTCGGCATCTATGCGCGGACCGAAGACGCGGGCGAAGCGGCACAGAATCAGGCCAAGGTCACGCTGTGCGTGTGGGACAGCGGCCCGGGCATCAGCGAAGACATGGCGGGCCATCTGTTCCGCGCGTTTTCGTCCAACGAATCTTCCGGTGGTCTTGGACTGACCATTTGTCGCGAGATCGCCGATTCGATGCAGGCAGAGATCAATCTGGATAACCGCATCGTGGACGGCAAGATCGCAGGCCTGCAGGCGACCGTGGTGTGTGCGGCGGCCGCAGGAAGCTGACGCGGCTGGCCGCAGAAGGGCTATCTTGAATGGCCCAGACTCGCGCGCGAGGTGCGGATGCTGTGTGCAAATGCAGGGTCATCCAGATAGGCGACGTTGAGCCGCGTCCAGGGTTCGCGCTCGGCGCGGTTGACGAAGAAGATCGAACCCGGCGCCAGCACCACGCCATGTTTCAGACAATGTTCGGTCAGCAGGTTGGCGTCTTTGACGTGCGGAAATTTCGCCCACAGATAAAGGCTGCGCTCGGGCCGGCAAAACACTTCTGCCCCCAGCTGATCGAGCACATCGAGTCCGCGCCGCGTAGCCTGTCTGAGTTTCTCCTGCAGGCGCAAGGTTTGCAGTGAAAACTGTTCGTCCTTGAGGATGGCGTCGATCACGCGTTCGCTGTATTCGGCACCGGTGGTATGCACCAGCATCTTGATGTCGGCCAGTTCTTCGATGCGGTGATGGCTGCCGGCCACGAAGCCTACGCGCAAAGCTGCGGACAGTGATTTGGAAAAGCTGCCGATGTACAAGGTGCGCTGCATCTGGTCGAGTGCAGAAAGCCGCGTGGTCGAGGCTGGCTTGAAATCAGCCATGGCATCGTTCTCGATGATCAGCAGATCGTATTTTTCGGCAATCTGCAAAATTTGATGCGCCTTGGCCGGCGAGATATCGGAGCCGGTCGGATTGTGCGCCGAGGTCTGCACGAAAAACAGGCGCGGCCGATAGGCCTTCACCAGCTGTTCCAGCGCGGCGATGTCGGGGCCGTCAGGCAAGCGCGGCACGCCGAGCATGCGGCTGCCGTGCATCTGCAGTTTGCCGAACAGCGGGTAATAACCCGGGTCGTCCACCAGCACGTGGTCGCCATGCTTGAGGTAACGCCGGATGATGATGTCCATGCCGTGATTGGCGCCGAAGGTGGTGACGATTTCGCGCGGTGAACAATGTATCGAATGATGCAAGAGCTTGAGCGCAATGCGCTGACGCAAGCCCATGTTGCCCAGCCGCGACCCATAGCGGTAGAGCGTGACGCCGCTGGTGCGTACGACCTGCCGGTGATATTTGTCGAGCCGCATTTCGGCCAGCCAGTCCACCGGCGGAAAACCTTCTCCCAGATGCGAATGGCCGGGATCGCGCACGAACTGCTGGCGCATCATCCAGATGGTATCGAGCGCACGGTTGTACGGCTGCAGCTCATCGTCTTCACTGGCGGTCGGACTGGCCGCCCGCACGAAAAATCCCTTGCCGTGACGCGCCTCCACCAGACCCTGCGAGGCCAGCATTTCATAGGCGGTAATCACCGTGTTCTTGGAGTAGCCGTGCTGCTGCATGTACTTGCGCAGTGAGGGCAGCATGTCGCCGCTTTTCAATATGCCATCGCTGATCTGCCGTGAAATTTCGGTCGCGATCTGGCGCGTCAATGTGTCTCTAGCCATGTCATTTTCCCGGGTACAGAAAGTCCAGTGTCTGCGTCAACTGTACCTTTTTTAGCCGGACAGTGGATAGTAGTATGCATCAGACACAAGGAATTCCGTTCATCGCCGTCCGCCTTCACCGCGGCTATCCGGCACACAGCCGAGCTCCGCAATCGGTGATGAAGCGCTTTCCATTTACAACAACGAGACAACAAGGAATCCATTCAACATGCCTATCGACTCGCGCCTGCCGAACTTTCGTAGTCTTTCCCCAGCGCAAAGAATCGACCATCTGACGACACTGCTCAAGCTGTCTGATCAGGATCAGCAATTGCTCAGAAACGCCGGCGCGCTGCCGCTGGAAATCGCCGACGGCATGATCGAAAACGTGGTCGGCAAGTTCGAATTGCCGTATGCGATTGCCACCAATTTTCTGGTCAACGGCCGCGACGTGCTGGTGCCGCTGGTGGTGGAAGAGCCGTCAGTGGTTGCCGCCGCATCGTACATGGCCAAACTGGCGCGCGCGGCGGGCGGCTTCCGCACCTCCAGCAGCGCGCCGCTGATGCGCGCACAGGTGCAGATTGTCGGCGTCACCGATCCCTACGGCGCACGCCAGCGCCTGCTGCGCAGCAAGGACGAAATCATCGCACTGGCCAACAGCAAGGACACCCTGCTGCTGCAACTGGGCGGCGGTTGCCGCGATATCGAAATTCATACCTTCGAACAGAGCGCGGTCGGCCCGATGCTGGTGATGCATCTGATCGTCGACGTGCGCGATGCGATGGGCGCCAACACCGTCAACACCATGGCGGAAACCGTGGCGCCGCTGGTGGAAAAAGTCAGTGGCGGCAAGGTGCGACTGCGCATTCTGTCGAACCTGGCCGACCTGCGCCTGGCGCGCGCCGAAGCGCGTTTTACGCCCGAGACTTTCGACACCGCCGAGCTCAAGGGCAAGGATGTGATCGACGGCATCATCGAGGCTTACACCTTCGCCGCCATCGATCCCTACCGCGCCGCGACGCACAACAAGGGCATCATGAACGGCATCGATCCGCTGGTGGTGGCGACCGGCAACGACTGGCGCGCCATCGAAGCCGGTGCGCATGCATATGCATCGCGCAACGGCCATTACGGTTCGCTGACGACCTGGGAAAAAGACAAGCAGGGGCATCTGGTCGGCACCATAGAAATGCCGATGTCGCTGGGTCTGGTCGGCGGCGCCACCAAGACCCATCCGATGGCACAGGTGTCGCTGCGCATTCTGGACGTGAAGTCGGCGCAGGAGCTGGCTGAGATTGCGGTCGCAGTCGGTCTGGCGCAAAACCTCGGCGCCTTGCGCGCGCTGGCGACGGAAGGCATACAACGTGGTCACATGGCGCTGCACGCCCGCAATATTGCGATGCAGGCCGGCGCCGTCGGTGAAGAAGTGGATTGGGTGGTCAAGCAGATGGTGCAGGCCAGAGACGTGCGCACCGAGCGCGCCGGCGCGCTGCTCAATGAAAGACGCAACAAGTGAAAGTGATGGAGACCGATGCTGCAGCCGTGCGCATCGTCGAAGTCGGTCCGCGCGATGGCTTGCAGAACGAGAAACAGGCGCTGCCCGTGGCGACGCGGGTGGAGTTTGTGCAGAAGCTGGTGGCCGCCGGCTTGAAGTCGATTGAGGTCGGCTCCTTCGTCTCGCCGAAGTGGGTGCCGCAGATGAGCGGTTCGGATGAAGTGCTGCGCAGGCTGCCGGTAGCCGCAGGCGTTCGCTACACCGCGCTGGTGCCGAATCTGAAAGGGTTCGAAGCGGCGCTGGCCAGCGGCTGCAAGGAGATCGCGGTGTTCGCGGCGGCATCAGAGAGTTTTTCCCGGCGCAACATCAATTGCTCGGTGAGCGAAAGCATCGTGCGCTTTCGGCCTGTGGCCGAACTGGCAAAGGCGCACGGCATCGCGCTGCGCGGCTATGTGTCTTGCGTGATGGGATGTCCTTACGAGGGCGACATCGCGCCGTCGGCGGTAGCCTCGGTGGCGGCGCAATTGCATGCGCTCGGTTGTCATGAAATCAGCCTCGGCGACACCATAGGCGCCGGTTCGCCGCGTCAGACGCGTGAATTGATCCGGGCTTGCGCGGCCGAGCTGCCACTGGCGGTATTGGCCGGACATTTTCATGACACCTACGGCATGGCCGTCGCCAATGTCGACGCCGCGCTGAATGCCGGCGTGACGGTATTCGATGCCTCGGTCTCGGGACTAGGCGGCTGCCCGTACTCGCCCGGCGCCACCGGCAACGTGGCGACCGAAGAGCTGGTGTATCTGTTCGAGCGTTTGGGAATAAGCACCGGCATTGATCTGGACAAGCTGATCGATGCCGGCCGTTTCATCGATGCGCAACTGGGTCGCAGCAGCGCATCGAAGGTCGCCGTAGCGCGCAGCTCAGCCGCTGCCTGCTGAGCGATCTGCAAGGCACGCACAAGAAAAATAAACCGGGTTCGAGGCTAAACTCGACATCCCGAAAATACTGACCGCAAACAATTGCGGCAGACATCCGAATGGAGACAGACATTTGCCATGCATGCATCACATCTACTTGAAGACATCGCCCGCAAGGGCGGTGCGCTGAACGGCGTCATCGTTCTCGACCTGACCCGCGTGGTCGCCGGCCCTTATTGCGCGATGATTCTGGCCGACCTCGGCGCCACCGTGATCAAGATCGAGAATCCGCAGGACCCCGATCTCACGCGCGAATTTCCACCTTTCAGTCAATCCTCGGGAACACCTGAGTCGCCGGTCAGCGGCTTCTTTGCGCAATACAACCGCAACAAACTGGCGGCCGGCCTGGATCTGAAACAGGCGGAAGGCAAGCGTCTGTTTCTGGACATGGTGGCCAAGGCCCACATCGTGATCGAGAATTTCAGACCCGGCACCATGGACAAACTGGGCCTGGGCTATGCGGTCTTGAAGGAGGCCAATCCGGCCATCGTGTATGCCGCCATCAGCGGCTTCGGCCAGTCCGGCCCCAATCGCACGCGCCCGGCTTACGACAGCACCGCGCAGGCCACCGGCGGCTTGTGGTCGATGAATGGCTTGCAGGAAGAACCGATGCGCGTGGGCACCGTGCTGGGTGATTTGTCGGCCGGACTGTATGCCGCCATCGGCGCACTGGCGGCGCTGCGCGAGGCGGAAAAATCCGGCATCGGCCAGATGGTCGATGTGTCGCAGCAGGACTCCATCGTCTCGCTCACCGAAAACGCCATCGTCACTTACACAGAAACCGGCAAGGTGACGGTGCCGACCGGCAACGGCCATCCCTTCGTCAAACCTTACGGACGCTATCGCTGCAAGGACGGCTATGTGTTCTTCGGCGCGTATACCGACAAGTTCTGGCGCGAGGCCTGCCAGACCTTCGACGACCATGAAATGGCGAACGATCCTGAAGTGGCGACCATGGCCCAGCGCTTCGAACAAGACATCTATGAACGCAAGGTCGACCCGGCCGTGCGTCGCTGGTGCGGCAAATATACGAAGGCTGAGCTGGAGCAGATGGTGGGTGACAGATTTCCGCTGTCGCCGATCAAGGGCATCGACGAAGTGGTGGCGGACCCGCATCTGAAGGAACGCAACATGCTGGTGTCGGTGGAGTATGAACAGACCCGTTTCTCGGTGTTCGGCAATCCGGTGAAGCTGTCGCGCGGCACCTTCGAAAGTGATGCGCGCGCACCCGGCGCGAGCCAGCATAACCATGACGTCTATCTAGACTGGCTGGGATTGGAGCGCCCGCAATACGAGGCGCTGCTGGCCAGAGGAGTGATCTGAATGAAGCGCAACGGCACGACCTCCGACTCATCGGGAAAGGATGAAATGACATGGCCCTGTTGACTGAAGCGATCACCCGCCATATCGGCGCGGCGCTGCCGCCGTTCCGTTTCGAGATCAGCAGAAACGACGTGCGCAAATATGCGCTGGCGACCGGGCAGCAGGAGCCGCGTTTTCTATCGGGCGACGAGGCTCCGCTACTGTTTCTGTTCAACGCGATGATGCCGCTGACGCCGCTTGATCAGTTGCTGCCGGACGGCCATCAGCCGGACAGCCCGCTGATCCCCGAACTGCCGCTGAAAAGAATCATGGCAGGCGGCAGCGAGTTTCAGGTGTTTGGCCGCCTGCGCTGCGGCGATGTGCTGACGGTGCACCAGAGCCTGAAGGATATCTACGAAAAAGACGGCGCCAACGGTCCGCTGATTTTTCTGGTGTTCGAGAACCGTTTTGAAGATGAAAACGGGCGACCGGTGGTGATCGAAAAACTGACGAGGATTGCACGATGAGCGCATTTTCCCTACGCCAGGCGCATGTGGATCAGGCCCTGCCTTCGCGCTCCTACCAGGTGAACGAGGTGCAGCTGTTTCTGTACAACGCTGCGATCTGGAACGCGCACAGAATTCACTACGACCTGCCTTATACGCGCGAGGTCGAGCAGCATCAGGCCTTGCTGGTCGATGGCCCGCTGCAGGGCGACTGGCTGATGCAGCTGGTCTATGCGGTGATGGACGACGGCGACACGCTGGAGAGCTTCAATTACCAGAACCGCCACTCCGCCTACGTCGGTGAACCCTTGGTGGCGAGCGGCAAGGTAGAACAGATCGACGGCAATCGCGTTCATCTGTCGCTCAGCATTAGCAATGCGCAAGGCAAGCTCAGCACCGTCGGCAAGGCGGTGGTCTGCAGCAATATTTCCTGAATTTCATGAGCCTGACATTTGACTGAGAGGTGCTATTCCACTTCTAAGCGCAAGCCTTCGTAAGTACAAATCAGAAAATAACCAGCAATGGAGGATGACACCTTGCAATCGACTTCAACCCGATTCGCCCCGCCCGCGAATCCAGGCAATACCACAGGGCAGGATCAATACAATCTCTTCGAAGTGTGGGGAGACACCATCGATGCGCGACATCTGTCGTGGTCGATCGCCATCGGCGCAGTGATCAGCGTAGGTTCTTACGCGCTGGCCAAATGGTCGCTGGTGCAACTGCTGGGCGATACGCAGATGGTGCATGCCTATGCGATGCTGGGCGGCATTGTCGGCTGCCTGACCGGGGGCGTGGTCAGCGCCTTGCTGTTCAAGCCCAAACGCACGGTTATCCAGGAAATGGTGGATAAGCAATTTCAGGCCGAAGTCATCGCCGATCTGAAGAAACAGTACGGCAGCCTGGGACGGGTGGAAGAAGCTTCACCGCAAGTCATCCTGGAACTCAAGGAGCTGGGACTGTACGAAATGTTCGCGCAGGCGCAAGACGGCCACGAAGAACAGACTGCCGGCGCTGCGATGAATCTGGTGATCGCCGGCGGCAAGAGCGGAGGCTGAACATGGACCATCTGCTCATGGAAATTTTCACGGCCTTCGCATTCGGCCTGCTCGGCGCGGTATTGTTTTCGGGCATAGGCCTGATCTCGGGCACCGATGAAACCACTACGCTGGCGCCGCTCACCATGCTGGTCGTGCTGCTTGGCGCACCGCCTTCGGCTATCCTGAGTTTCTTCATCGCCGGCGCGGTCGCCAAACACATGACGCATGCAGTGCCGACTGCACTGCTGGGGATTCCTGGTGACACCTCGGCCGTGGCGCTGATCGGTGACGCCAATCAGTTGCGGCGCCTGGGTGTGCCGCATATCGCCTTGCGAAAGATGTTGTCCGGCGGCGCGCTGGCAGCCTTGATTGCCGTGCCGATTTCGATTGCCTTTGCAGTGCTGCTGGCGCCTTTTGGTAGCGTCATCAAGCAGTTCGCGCCATGGGTATTCCTGTGTGCGGCCTTGCTGATCGCGTATTTTTCTGCCGGACGCTGGGCCGCCATGCTGGCGCTGATCCCTTTCGTGCTGCTGATCGTCGCCTTGCAGACCTTGACGGTGAAATATGGTGTCAAGCTCTCTGTAAGCTACTTCCTCGGCATTGCAGTCGCACCGTTGATCGCTTCACTGTTTTCTTTGATTTCGCCACAGGCGCGGGAGGGCATGCGGCGGGATAAATTCCGCGTGTTTTCACTGGCGCCGGATATGAAAGCCTGGAGCGGATATTTTCCGAATCCGCTGAAAGTCCTGAGCCCGCGTCAGGCACGCGTTACCGCAGTCTCCGCCGCGGTTTCCAGCGCCACCTTCGTATTCAGCCCGGTCGCGATGGCGGTGGTGGTCGGTGAAATCATCGGGGGCCGCATCAAGCAGGCGTATGAGCGCGTCACCACGGTCATCACCGCACGTAACGGCATTTCCGAATCGACATATATAGCGGAAACTTTGATCCCGTTGATCGCCTTCGGCCTGCCGCTCAGCCCGGTGGCCGCCGGACCGGCCGCACCGCTGTTCAATGCACCGCCGCGTTTTTCGGTCGATGCCGCCACCGGCCAGGTCAACAATCTGCACAATCTGCTGAGTGTCCCGGAGTTCTTCTGGTACACGCTGATGGCGGTCGTCGTGGCCTTGTTGATCGCCTATCCCTTCGCCATGAATTACGCCCATCGCGCCGCCACGTTTGTCGCCCGCAAGGTCAGCCACGAAGCGGTCATCGCCACCTTCATCGGCCTGGTGCTGGTCATCGGAATCTGGGAAGGCGGGGTGCTGGGATTGCTGGTCATTCTCTCGATCGGCATGCTCGGTGGCTTCCTTGAACGCCTCGTCGGCTTCAATATCGGCGTGCAATTCATGGGCTATTACACCGCAGTTCTATCGGTGCCGGCGCTGTTGGCGTGGCTGAATTAGCTGGTTTGCGATGAGTGTTTGAACGGAGAGGTAATTGAATATGATGGAGCTGAGTTACCTGTAGCTACTGATGCTCAAATTATTCTTATTGTTTTCTTATTTCTACCTTCTTTGGTCTAAAAGCCCGCATCTTCATCGATGCGGGCTTTTTCATGGGGCTGTCGCTCGTTGATTTTGCTGCAGTTTTTGGGCGTTAAAGTATGCAAAACGAGTCTTGATGGCGGACATTTTTGCTGGCTGAATACCTTGCTGTGACGCTTTCATTGTCGCATCCGGCATGCTGGATCTTCTCGCTGGCGGGGATGTTAGATTAACGCGAAGCGGCCTGTTTTATTAGATATTCAAAGCTGATTGCTATTGCTAATTCAATGTGAGCTCGGTTGTCAGAGTGACTTGAGATAGTCTGACACCGGTATTTCGTTTCCAGCGCGACGACGGCAAGGGTTTTTACGGAGAGGCGGGCATTGGAGTGCATTTGTTCTCGAAGCTGTACCGCAACAACGACAAGGTGCTGTCGACGGCGTTCCAGTTTGGGGATCACATT
>NZ_JAQQFM010000002.1:0-638219 GCF_046025995.1 Herbaspirillum lusitanum | reverse complement strand
ACTGCCGGTGACATCCTGAATGTTGACATAGGTATCGCCGTTGGCGTAGCTGACTTGCCCCGTCACCGCATCGCCGCCGACATTATTGAACAGGTCAACCTTGACGCCGTTGACCGAATATGAATAGTTCACCAGGTTATGCAGCGTACCCGTGCCGCCATCGAACTTGTTGGCAAGTGCGTTGGCGTAGAAGGTGTCATCGAAGGCACTACCGGTAACGTCCTGAATATTGATCAGCTTATCGCCGGCAGCATAGCCGCCGCTGGTGCCGGTACCATCGGTGTGATTCAGATCGACCGTCACCGCTTGCCCGGAATAGGCGTAGCTGACGCGGTTATGCGAGCCATTGCTGCTGACGCCGCCGTCAAAGGTATTGCTGTCACTGCTGGAGATGAACAGATCATCCTGCGACGAGCCGATCGCATTTTCAATGCCGACGTAGACATCCGTATCCGCGTAACCGCCGGTACCGACGTTGTTGACCAGGTCGACCGTCACGCCCGCATTGGAATAGGCATAGCTCACCGTATCTGAACCTTGCAGACCGGTGAACACATTCTTTTCGGCGCTGGCAATGAAGGTGTCGTCATAGGCGGAACCGATGACATTCTGAATATGGCTGTAACTATCGCCCGCAGCAAAGCCGTTGCTACCCACCCCATTGACCAGATCGACAGTGACGCCGGTGGCATCGCTGGCCTTGGCATAACTGACGGTATTGTTGCCCAGACCGCCCTCGAAGGCATTGGCGGCGTTGCTGGCGATGAATGTATCGTTGCCGTCGCTGCCGATGACGTTCTGGATATTGACGTAGGTATCGTTGTTGGCATAGCCGCCGCTGCCGGTGCCGTTCACCAGGTCGATCGTGACGGCGGCAGTGGAAGCCGCATAGCTGACCGTATTGGAGCCCAGACCGCCATCAAAACTGTTGTCGGCGGCGCTGGCGACAAAGGTATCGTTGAAGTTGCTACCGGTCAGATCCTGAATATTGACCAGCTTGTCGCCGGTCGCATAACCGCCGCCGGTGCCGGTGCCGTTGGTGTAATTCAGATCCACCGTGACGCCCAGCGTGGAGGCTGCATAGCTGACGCGGTTGTGCACTGAGCTGCCGCCGCCGTCGAAGCTGTTGGCATCCGAACTGGCGATGAAGGTGTCGTCGTAGACGCTGCCGATCAGGTTCTGGATGTTGGTGAACGAGTCACCTGCGGCATAAGCGCCGCCGGTGCCGGTGCCTATGGTATTGGTCAGGTCAATGGTCACCGGACCGGTAGAGCGCGCATAACTGACTGTATTGGATCCGAGTCCGCCGTTGAAATTGTTGGCGTCGGCACTGGCGATGAAAATATCGTCGAAGTTACTGCCGATCACATTCTGGATATGCGCCAGCGTGTCGCCCTGGGCGTAGCCGCCGCTGCCGGTGCCGTTATACAGATCGACCGTGACCGCCTGGGTCGAAAAGGCATAGCTGACAGTATCCGATCCACCCAGTCCGCCATTGAAGCTGTTGGCATCCAGACTGGCGATGAAGGTATCCGAATACGAACTGCCGACGATGTTCTGAATATGGGTGTAGGTATTGTTCTGAGCGTATCCGCCGCTACCGGTCAGCGTGATCATGTTGACCGTGACGGCAGCCGTCGAGGCGCCATAATTGACGGTATCCGAACCGGCGCTGCCACCGTCGAAATGTACGCTGTCGATACCGGCGACGAAGGTATCGTCGTAGGCGCTGCCGATCACGTTCTGAATATGATTGTAAGTATCGCCGTCGGCAAAACCGCCGGTGCCGCGGCCGTTCACGAAATTGACGGAAACGCCAGCCGTGGAGCCGGCATAACTCACCGTATCGTTGCCGCCGGTGCCGCCATCGAAGCTGTTGGCATCGACATTGCCGACAAAGGTGTCGTCGTAGGCCGTACCGATGATGTTTTGAATATGGGTATAGCTGTCACCCGCTGCCGCCCCGCCGCTGCCCAGGCCAGTTTGCAGATTGACATTGACGCCGGCACCCGAAGAGGCATACGACACGGTATCGGAGCCGCCCGAACCGCCATCGAAACGATTGGCGTCGGTGTTGGCGATGAAGATATCGTTGTACGCGCTGCCGATCACGTTCTGGATATGGGTGTAGGTATCGCCCTGGGCATAACCGCCGCTGCCGGTGGAAGTCACCAGATTGACCGTAACGCCGGCAGTGGACGCCGAATACGAAACAGTATCCGAGCCGCCCGAACCGCCGTCGATGCGATTGACCGCCGCATTGGCGACGATGGTATCGCTATACGCACTGCCCTTCACGTTCTGGATGTTGGTCAGCGTGTCGCCCTGCGCATCGCCGCCGGTGCCGGTGCCGGCCGCCAGATCGACGGTGACGCCCGAGCTCGATCCGGTATAGCCGGCGGTATTGTTGCCGCTGCCGCCGACCAGCCGGTCGGCGCCGGCGCCGCCTTCGAAATAGGTATTGCCGCTGCCGCCGTAGATGGTGTCGTTGCCGGTGCCGCCGTACAGCAGGTCATTGGCATTGCTGCCATAGATCGTGGTGCCGGCGTTGTTGCCGGCATGCACCTCATGCGGCACGCCTTGCGCCGGCAGGATCAGCACGCTGTCGCCGGTGGCCGGGTCAAGATAGGTCAGATCGTTGTAGGAAGTCGCATCTTTCACCGCCACGTGGCGCAGATCGGTGAGCGACAGCACGCCATCCGAAGTAGCAATTGACGTGGTGAATGTGAGATCGAACTGCTGGTGCACCGGCGAGGCCGAATCCGCCAGCACGGTGTTGTATTGCAGCTGGAGATTGAACTCCTTCTGACCGGCGCTGACTGCAATCTGATAAGTGCCGTTGCCCAGATCGGTGCCATTCAAGACCGTCATGTTCGACGGGATGCCGGTCACCGTCAGCGACAGCACGGTGCCGTCGCCGGTGATCGCCACATTGAACACCTTGACGAAGCTGCCCGAGGAATTGCCCGCGGCGTAGATGGTCGTGACGTCGTTGCCGGCGGTGATCTGCTGGGTGCTGAACTGGATCAGGTTGGAGGCATCGGTGGCCGACGCCGGAATGCCGCCACTGCCGTACAGCGTGCTGCCATCCTGCGTGACCGTGGTCAGATTGACCAGCTTGACCGCCATGGTCGGCGCCTGCGGCCCGATCACGTGGGTCGACGGAATGGTGCCGGGCCGCTCGGGCGGCGCGGTCACTTCCACCTGCTTGGTGGGTGGCGGAGTATCGGAGGTGGAGTTCTGGCTGGCGACAATAGCTGCCTGAACAGCTACGGAGGAAGACTCTCCCGCGGTCGGCTGGGTTGGAATCGATTGACTTTGCGCGCCATTACTGGTGACCGAAGTTGCATTGTCGTGAATGATCTTCGACAACTGGCTGACCGCATCGCTGGTCACGCTGGCGGCGTTGCGATCGTAAGTGACATTGGCCTGGCCCTGACCGTTGGATTCGGCGCTGGCGGTGCGGTCATGCGTGGCGATCGGATCGGAATTGAGAATCTTCGACTGATCGTTCGGCTGCAGCGGAATCTTGCCGACCTGATCGAGGAAGCGCCCGGTGTCCTGAGTCGTATCGGCAAACTTGATCTTGGAGCGATCATCCATCGCCTCCATGGCGCCGCCGGCCAACACCACCTTGGTGCCGTCGGCCATGTGCAGCACCATGTCGACGTCGACCACCTGCACCCGCTGCACTGCGCCACGCGGCGCGTTCAGCTGAAAATTGCCGGTCTGATCGGGCATCACCACCCGTACCGGGCCGGTGATCTTTTCCGCTGCGTTCGCTTGTGGAGAATTTGCGGTTGCCATAGTTTTCCTCGCTGTCGAAGATCGTCGTTAAGTTCAGTAGATCAAAAAACTGCATGCGCCGGGATGCGTCTGCCGCCCCGTTCAAATGCCCTCAGGCACTCACATCTTCAGCACCTGATCGCGCGGGCCGTCGGCCACAATCTTGCCGCCGTCGATGGCAATGATTCTGTCCATATGCTTGAGCAAAGCAGGACTATGCGTCGCCACCACCAAGGTACGCTGCGCCGAAAAGGCAATCAGATGCTCGATGATGCGCGCCTCGGTGCCCTGATCGATGCCGGTGGTCGGTTCGTCCAGCAGCATGATGCGCGGCATGGCGGCAATCGTGCGCGCCAGCGCCACCATCTGGCGCTGGCCGCCGGACAAGTTGCCGGGCGCCTTCAGCACCTGATCCAGGCGCAGTTCGCCGCGCGCGATCAGATCGCTGAGCCCGGACACCGCCAAAGCTGCTTCATACACATTGCCGGGCACGCGATCGCCGATGAAGATATTCGCCGCCAGGCTGCCGTCGAAGACGAAGGGTTCTTGCGGTTTGAAACCTATGCAGCGCATGCGCACCGGCGCCGCATAGGCGGTCACGGCGACGCCGTCGATCAGCACGTGGCCCTCCTCCGGCCGATGCAAACCCGCCAGCGCGCGCAGCAAGGTCGATTTTCCTGAACCTGAACGGCCGACGATGCCGACCTTTTCGCCGGGACGGATGGTCAGTGAGACATTCTGCAGCGTGGGCTTTTCTTTCTTGTCCAGATGCAGCATCAGATTGCCGACCTGAATCAGGCCGCCCATGTCCTGACGCATGACATCCACGATCGCCTGTTCCGGCTCATCGTCGAAAATGTCATCGAACTCGGCCCGCGCGCGCTTGAACATGTCGATACGGCCCAGCAACAGCGAAACGGTGGACAAGGTCGATGCGGCGCGGCTGATCAGCAAGGAGCTGGCGATCAGTGCGCCGACCGTCAGCACATTGTCTTCCACCAGATAGACGCCCACCACCAGCGTAGCCACTGCGATGATGGTGTAACCGACCGTCGCAACGGCGTAGCCGACATTGCCCCAGAAACGGCTCTTTGCCAGCGCCAGCGCATTGTCGCTGGCGTCGTTCAGGAAAGCGCGCAGCAGACGCTCCTGCAGCGGCGAGGTCTTCAGGGTATCCATGCCGAACACGATGCTGGCCAGCTTATCGATCTTGCCGATGCCCGCCTTCATCGCGGCATTGGCGTAATCGATGGTCGGCACCTTGAACAGCAATTGCGTGGTGACCAGCAAGGCGCCCCCGACCAGAATCACCCACACCATGTGGCCGCCGATCAGACCCAGGACCACCAGATACAGCAGCAGGAACGGCAGATCGACCAGCAGCAGCATGTAGTTCGACGACAGCAGATCGCGCGCCGAACTGAGGTCGCGATATTTGGCCAGCACCACGCCCACCGGTGCATTGACTTTGGCGCTGAGCAGACGGCGCGCAGACACGGCATCGAACTCGACGTCCATGCGGCCGGCCAGTTGCTCGATATAGAACACGCGGATGATGCGCAGCACCAGCTCCAGCACGATGAACAACGCCATGCCGAGGGTCAGCATCCACAGCGTTTCCGGGATGTGATTGCCGATCACCTTGTCGTACACCAGGCGCGAATACACCGGCATCAGCAAGCCCAGCAGATTCACCAGTATCCCGGCCACGATGATCTCGACAAAGCGGCTGCCGTAGGCGCGCAGCAGCGACAGATAAGTCGGGTCCTTGCGCAGGGCCTGAAGATCGGCCTGCGGCTGGTCGACGTGAATCTGATCGCTTTCGTTCATGCTGCCACTCTCCCGGTGAAACTGTTCAGGCTGCGCCTGCCCTCAAACTGAAACTCAGGATGAAGTCGGCTTGTTGGCGGCCGACATTTCGCGGATCGCTTCGCGCAGTTCGAGACGCAGATCCTTGACCATGGTCTGGCGGCCGGTGCGCATTTCGTCGATCACGGTCTGCCAGTTGATGTTCTGACGCATCAGCGCTTCGGTGATCGAGGTCAGCGATTGCGGAATCGCGCTCAGGCTCTTGACGCGGTCGTTCTGCATCGCCATGTGCTTGGCCAGATCGATCTGCAACTGACGCGCCGACAAGGCATCGCGCGCCATATTGCTGGAGTTCTCGCCGATGGTGTTGCCCAGCTCGCCCAGACGCGACGCCACGGTCGAGTGAATTTCGCCCTGGTGCTGAATCGCGCCCAGTTCGTCGGCCATGCGGATCGAAATCTGATTGAGCAGATTCGGCAACTGCGCGATGTTCTGCGCCGACTTTTCGTTGACGTTGGCCAGTTCCGACTGCTGCGCCTGCAATGAGGTCAGCGAAGTGGATAAGGACATCTGACCGGCCTGGATGGTCGACATGATCTGCGGCAGCACGTCGAAGGTGCGCAGCGCGATGTCGCCGTTGACCGAGAGGCGCTCTTCCAGCAGCGACAGGCTGTCGGTCAGATCGCGCGCAGAGGTAATCTTTTGATTGATGATCTGGCCGACGTTGCGGATTTCTTCCAGCGTCTGCTGCCCCACTTCGTGCATGCGCGGACCGAAGGCCACCAGCTGGCGCAGATTGCGCGACTCTTCCATGCTGTCGTTGAACAGCTGGACGATGTTGTTGAGGCGATCGTTCAGGCCTTCCAGCTTGATGCCGGCCTGCAGCGAGGCTTCCGAACTGTTGCGCGCAGCCATGATGGATTCGCGTTGCAGCACCATCAGATCCTGCAGGAACTCGGCGAGGAAGGTTTCCGACACGCCCTGGCGCTGCGTCGCGGCCGGGCCGGAGGCATCGTGAATCACGTGCTGCACCATTTCGCTGATGCATTCGCGCGCGCGCGCCACCAGCTTCTTGCCGGCGCCGCGCAGCGGGGTCAGCGTCAGCCCCAGCACCAGAGAACCGATCAGACCGAACATCGAGGCCGAAAACGCCGTGCCCATGCTGGCCAGCGGTTTTTGCAGATCGGCCACCAGATGCAGGAAGGAAGCATCCATGTCGCCGCCCTGGCTGGCCTTGCCGAAACCGTCGATCAGTGCTGCCGTGCCGACCAGCGTTTCCAGCAGACCGATAAAGGTACCGAGCAGACCGAGCGCGATCATGAAGCCGGCCAGGAAATGCGGAAACTCCAGTTTGGCTTCCAGGTGCGCCTGCAAATCGGCCAGCGAACGTTCGATGGTTTCCTGCTCGATACGCGATGTCAGACGTCCCTTGGTGCTCGCCACACTGACCAGCACCTTGCCGATTTCACTGCCGACGAATTCGGGCGCCTTGCTCAGATCGTCCATCGACTCGCCGGCAGTGGTACGTGCATAAAACTGACCCAGCTTGCCGAACTCCCAGTTCACGCGCCACAGGTTGTAGCCGATCAGGCCGACCCCGAACAAGGCCACCGAAATGATGAACAGGTTCAGAAACGGATTGATATGAATCGCGTGCAGCACGAAGTCCCGGAACAGGAAACCTCCCAGCAGCAGGAACAGCGAGGGAATGGCAGCGAGTGCATAGAAATGGCGCAGATTTTTCATACGTTCAAAGTTCCGGGGAAGTGGACGCAAACAACAACAAGGTCAACCATGCCGGCGGCGTCGGAGGAAACCGGCGCCGCTGCATCGTCTGAATTGAAAAACGAAAACGTGCGGGCGCTCATCGCGGCTCCCGCAGCGCCGTCTGGCCGAAACGGCTCAACGGCGACATGATGTATTGCCAGACGGTGCGACGACCGACGATGACGTCGGCGGTGGCGGTCATGCCCGGCATCAGCGCCAGATTGCGCTGCAATTCACCCGCGCCGCGCTTGACCTCGATCTTGACGCGGTAGAAACGTTCGCCGCGCTGTTCTTCCGGCACGGTGTCGGCGCTGACCTCGGTCACCACCCCCTCCATCGCGCCGTAGACGCCGTAGTCGTAGGCAGAAACTTTCACGCGCGCCGGCGCGCCGGTTACCAGCTGGGCACGGTCCGACGGAGAAATTTTAGCTTCGATCACCAGCTTGTCGTCGGTGGGCGTCATTTCGATAATCGGATCACCCGGCTTGACCACGCCGCCGATGGTGTTCATCAGCACCCGGTTGACCACGCCATCCATCGGCGCCCGCACTTCGGAGCGCGACACGCGGTCGTTGCGTGACTTGATTTCTTCCAGCAGACGCGCCAGTTCGGTTTCATTGGCGGTAAGTTCGGTGCGGGCATCGGAACGGAATTTGGACGTGGCTTCAGCCATCTTGGCCTGCGACTCGGCGATCGCCGCATTCAGGCGCGGGATCATGGCGTTGGTGGCGCTCAGGCGGCTTTGCGCGTCCTGGGTCTTGGCCTGCGCCTGGATGTCTTCCAGCTGCGACGCGGCGGCGCGCTCCAGCATGCTGTGAATCAGCTTGGACTGGCGCTGCGCCAGTTCGTATTCGCTGACCTGACTTTTCTGGCGGCTGAGAGCTTCGCCCAGCTCGGCCTGACGTTGCGCAGTCTGCTCGCGCAGCACGCTGAGTTCTTGCGTCAGTTTGGATTGGCGTGCCGAGAAGGACGCCTGTTCGCTTTGCACTGCAGGATCATCGCGCGCCAGATCAGCCGGCATCTGCAGCACGCCGGCGCCGCTGGCTTCGGCCGAGAGCCGGGTGATCTTGGCGCGCAGGCCGAGAATCTTGACGCGGCCTTCGCCCAGATCGGCATTGGCGCGCACATCGGCGATGGAAATCAGGGTCTGCCCTTTTTTCACGGCAGCGCCCTCGCGCACCAGGATGGCGGAAACGATGCCGCCTTCCAGATGCTGAATCACCTGATTATGTTCGGAGGCGACAATGCGACCGCTGCCGCGCACCACCATGTCGATCGGCGCGAAGATCGACCAGATCAGCAGCAACAACAGCAAGACGGTGCAGACCAGCACGAACAGGCGCGGACGCGGCATGCGGGTCCAGTCTCCGAGGCGTCGATCCAGCTTGGGCGCGATCCGCCGCATGACGCCTTTGCTGCCGGCGGCAAGCGCGCCGTCAGTGGCTGATTTGAACGCGCCGCCTATCATTTATTTGGCTCCCGCCGCCAGGTATTGCACAATCACGCGCGAGTTGGATTCGGCACCGTTTTCGGCGGTCGCCACACGACTCACCACGCGCTCCTTGTCGACCCCTGCATCAATCAGGTGATTGCGCACGGCAACGGTGCGGTAATACGCGCGACGACGGCTCTCGCTGTACTCCGCCGAACCAATCACGCCGGTCACCACGATCTTGCCCTGCGAGGCCTTGGCGCGGCGCACCCAGTCGCCGATGCTGCCGTCGAGCGACTTGGCTGCGGCGTCATTGAGCTGGGTCGAGTCGTTGTCGAAATTGATCACCACCGACTTTGAACTGCCGTCCACCCGTACGCCGGGCGCGATTTCCTTGGGCGTGGGCTCGGTCTTGACCTGAATAGCGTTGTTGCTGGCGGCGGCGTCGCTGCGCAGGCTGCCGGCATCGGATTGCAGCGGCGGCGCGGCGGCCAGTTTGGTCTTGAGCACCGCGACTTCACGCCGCAGTTGCTCCAGCTCCTGGTTCTGGGAACGGTCTCTGGTTTCGCTCTGGATCTGCGAGCTATTGACGGCCTGGCCGTCCGGCGCATTGACCGGATCGACCTTGCTCTTGGTCTTGACGTTGGCCGATTCGATTTGTGTCTGGCCCTGCGCCACCAGCTTGCTGACCTTCATCTGCGCCAGCTTCTGCGAGTAGTAGAACAGCGTCACGACGAACACCACGACCACGAAAATCATGACCAGCACGACGTTGGACAACGCGTCCACAAACCCCGGCCAGAAATTCTGTTCCTTGCCCCCTTCCATAGCTCCCCAAGCCCCTTATTTCTCTGATGGCGACTGATTGATCGGTGGTGTCTGCGGCTGCGGCATCACTTGCGGCTGATCCGGCACCAATGGCTGTTGCGGCTGTTGCGGCTGTTGCTGCCGTTGTTGCGCCTGCGACGCCTGAGGCGGCGCCGACGTGCGGCCGGTATTACGCAAAATCTGATAGCTGATATCGGCCTGCTGGAACAACAGCGCAGCAAAATCCATGCGCGCCTGATAAGCCTGCTGATACGCATCCAGCACGTCCAGCAACTGCTTGCTGCCGGTGGACAGTTGCTCGAGGAAGACGTCGGCCACATTGGCGGTGGTCTGATAGGCCAGGCGCGAGATTTCCATGCGCTTGCGCACTGCGCTCAGGGTGCGATAGTTGATCTCGACCTGCTCTTTCAGCTTGCGCTCCAGATCGAGCGCGGTGTTGCTCTTTTCCACATACTTGGCGCCGATCTGCTTCTGGTAGTACATGTCAGTGCCGCCGTTGAGCAGGTTCATGCTCATGACCAGCATCAGACGGCGATCGGTCGCCAGTTGCAGGCTGCCGTCGCCGGTATTGACGGCGCCGCCGGCGCCGCGCGTCTTGGTTTGCGTCAGCTCCACCGCGAAGGTGGGCGAAAAGCGCGAACGCGCCGACTTCAATTCTTCATTGGCGGCATCGACGTCGCGCCGCGCGGCCAGAATGCCGGGGTTGGTTTCGTAGATGTCTTTCAGCGCCAGCTTGGAGGTCAGCGGCACCGCCGGCATCATGTGGTCCGGCACCTCGACCTTGCGAATGTCTTTACCGGTGAGCTGATTGAGCGACACCATGGTGCTTTCCAGCGCGCCTTCGGCTTCGGCCACTGCTGCCTGTGCCGTCAGGGAACGGCCGCGCACGCGCTCAAAATCGATACGGCTGGCGCCGCCGCCTTCCAGACGCTTGCGCATATAGTCCAGCAAGGCATTCATGCGGGTCGAATAGCTGCGCGCGAAGGTCAGCGAAGCGTAGGCGCGCATGACGTCGTAATAGGCCTTGATGGAGGTGTAATACAGCGTTTCGCGAGCGTCGTCGCGGCGCAGATCGGCCGCCTTGGACATGGAGCGCTGCTTCTGGAAATCGAAATAGGAGCCCGGCGCAAAGATGGGCTGACGACCGATCAGGGTCACATCCCAGCGCTTGTGGGTGGAGGCGTCGGCGACGCTGCCGGTGGCCGGATCGATGGCCGAAGATGGCGACGAATATTCACGCCCCTTCTGCGCGCGCAGATCAATGGTCGGCCCCAGCTGGCCCAGCGCGGCCTTCATCGCATAATCGGCCTGATCGGCCTGAGCCGAGGTCGCGGCATAGCTGTAGCTGTTGTTGAGCGCCAGATCGAGCACTTGCTGCAGACTCAGAAACGGAATCTGCTCGCCTTCGATATCGATCGCCACCTGAGGCAGTGCGATGGCATTGCCTGTAAAGTCAGCATCGGACTGGCGCAACAGCACCAGAATTTCATCGTCCGGACCGGGAACGGCGTTGGCATCCAATGGGGGGAAAACAGGAACCGGCGCCTGCGCGGCCGCGGTAAGGGCGGCAGCCCCGGCCGGATCGGCGCCGAGGCGAATTTGTGGCGGCACTGCCAGCGCATCTGCCGGCTTTTGCTGAACGGTGGCCGCGACATCCTCCGCAGGCGTTTGGGAATTCTGAGCTTCGGAGGCAGTCACCCATCCAAGCTGAGCAAGCAGACCGAAGAAAATACCAAAGAAAAAATTCTTGCGCTTAGACACTATCATTGAACAAACAAGACCAGCACCAGACTAGCCCCCGCCCCATCACGAATGAAGAAAATTGACAGCCTTTCAGAGTAGCTGCCGCGACATCACTGACTTCAATCGCCCCCCGATTCCGATGGCGACGTTTCTTTTTATTGATGTTGAAAGATTACCAATTATACGTGAGGCAATCTTTGCTTTATGACAAAAATAATTCTAACACTTGCAGGTTGCAGGAAAATTACAGAAAAACCGTAAAAAACCATTTAATTTCAATTGACTCGGTGCATTTGATAACAACGCCGCAATTATCTTCAGGTTGACCTAAAAGCGCCATAAGGACTTTCAGAAAAGTTGCCAAATCGCAAAAGAAACAAATAAAAGTGCAGTTGAAAAACCACATAAGCACACCATATCTGCGCAATCGTTTCATTTAGTTTTACTGTTCGTCGCTTTCCCTGGATTCATTCAGTCATTCATTCTGTTTTATTGATGAGGTAAACATGGCATCACCCGAGAAGCAAACCCTGGGCTTTCAGGCCGAAGTCAAACAACTGCTGCAGTTGATGATCCATTCGCTGTATTCGAACAAGGAAATTTTCCTGCGCGAACTGGTTTCGAACGCATCCGACGCTGCCGACAAGCTGCGCTTTGAAGCAATCAATAACGGCGCGCTGTTCGAAAACGACCCCGAACTGAAAATCAAGATCAGCTTCGACAAGGCAGCCCGCACCATCACCATTTCCGACAATGGCATCGGCATGAGCCGCGAAGACGCGATTTCGCATCTGGGCACCATCGCCAAGTCCGGCACCAAGGAATTTTTCTCCAACCTGTCGGGCGACCAGCAAAAAGATGCGGCACTGATCGGCCAGTTCGGCGTCGGCTTTTACTCCGGCTTCATCATCGCCGATCGCATCACGGTCGAAACCCGCCGCGCCGGCCTGCCTGCGAGCGAAGGCGTGCGCTGGGAATCAGAAGGCGCCGGCGAGTTCTCGATCGAAGCGATCGAGAAGGCGACCCGCGGCTCCGACATCATCCTGCATCTGCGCGAAGGCGAAGATGAGTTCTTGTCGAGCTGGCAACTGAAATCGGTGATCCGCAAGTATTCCGACCATATCTCGCTGCCTATCCTGATGCAGAAGGAAGAATGGGACGAAGAGAAGAAGGAAACGGTCCTCAAGGACGAACTGGAAACCGTCAACCAGGCCAGCGCGCTGTGGACCCGCAGCAAATCGGACATCACGCCTGAACAGTACGAAGAGTTCTACAAGCACATCTCGCATGACTACGGCTCGCCGCTGGCCTATACCCACAACCGCGTGGAAGGCCGCAGCGAATATACCCAACTGCTGTACATCCCGACGCGCGCGCCGTTCGACATGTGGGATCGCAACAAGCGTGGCGGCATCAAGCTGTACGTCAAGCGCGTGTTCATCATGGACGATGCCGAGCAGCTGATGCCGGTCTATCTGCGCTTCGTCAAGGGTGTGATCGATTCGGCCGATCTGCCGCTCAACGTATCCCGTGAAATCCTGCAGGAATCGCGCGACGTCAAGGCGATACGTGAAGGCTCGACCAAGCGCGTGCTGAGCCTGCTGGAGGAACTGGCCAACAGCGACGAGCAGGAACAGAAAGACAAGTACGCCGGCTTCTGGACCGAGTTCGGCCAGGCGCTGAAGGAAGGCATAGGCGAAGATGCACCCAACAAGGAACGCATCGCCAAACTGCTGCGCTTCGCCTCGACCCACAATGACTCGGACGCCCAGACCACTTCCTTCGCCGATTACATCGGCCGCATGAAGGAAGGTCAGAGCAAGATCTATTACGTCACCGGCGAGAGTTATCACGCCGCCAAGAACAGCCCGCATCTGGAAATCTTCCGCAAGAAAGGCGTGGAAGTCTTGCTGCTGACCGATCGCGTCGACGAATGGATGCTGTCCTTCCTGCAGGACTTTGAAGGCAAGGAACTGGCTTCGGTAGCCAAGGGCGATCTGGATCTGGGCACGCTGGAAAATGAGGCAGAGAAGAAGCAGCACGAAGAAACCGAAACCCAGTTCAAGGAACTCGTCGACAAGATGAAGACTTCGCTGGGCGACAAGGCCAAGGACGTGCGCGTGACCTTCCGTCTGACAGACTCGCCGGCCTGCCTGGTGGCAGACGAAAACGAATTGTCGGGCAATCTGATGCGCATGCTGAAAGCGGCCGGCCAGGCTGCACCGGAAGCCAAGCCGATTCTGGAAATCAATCCGGATCACCCCCTGGTGCAACGCCTGAAGTACGAAGAAGCCAAGTTCGACGACTGGTCGCACATTCTGTTCGACCAAGCTTTGCTGGCCGAAGGCGGCGCGCTGAGCGACCCGTCCGGCTTCGTCAAGCGCCTCAACGACATGCTGCTGGGCATGGCGTCGAAGTAAGCGACTTGCACGTTCTGCAATAAACGTCTTGCTTCATGTGGCGCCGGTGATTTTTGCAGCACGCCGGCGACCACACTGAAAGATAAGCTTGTTGCTACTGACGGCGGCCACCACGGCCGCCGTCGGCTTTTCAGCGTGCCGCATTCACGCTGCCCTCCCTCTCCTCCTCACTCGGATCGGCTCAATGACAGTTGCCACAAGCGCGGCTGATCCTATACAGTGAAGCCCATCATTTGCCGAGGAGAACCGCATGACCCGCACATCACTCCGTCGTCTGGCCGCTTCATTGCCATTCCTGCTATCCATCGCTGCTACCGGCAGCCCAGCCTTTGCCGCCGATCCGGCGCCGCTCGCTGGCTGCGCCGCCAAGCGTCAGGATGTGCAGACCCAACTGGACTACGCCCGCGCGCACAAGAACAAGGCGCAGGAGGCCAAACTCAACATCGCACTCAAGCAAATCGAAGAAAACTGCACTGACGAAGGCTTGCGTCGTGAACGCGAAGCCGACGTCAGCAAGAAGGAAAAGAAAGTCGCCGAACGCAAGGCCGAGCTGGAAGAAGCCAAAGCTGCAGGCAAGAACGCCAAAGTCGGGAAGTTGCAAAAGAAACTGCAAAGCGCAGAAGATGAACTGGCGAAAGCCCAGAGCCAGCTCTCGAAATAAAATCATCGACGCACTCGTCCGCCAGCAGCGGACGCAGTGCATCCGGGCCCATCCGACACATCCGCACCGCGAGACTGCGGCATCTGCATCACCCACATGGAATTCAACTTCATCAGCCCGCGCAAGAATGCGCTGGTCTACCTCATCAAGATTCTCAGCGGTTCATTGATACTTTGGTACGGCCTGCGCGCGCTCGGCGTTGAAGAGCCCTACTGGGCCATGATCTCGCTGATCATCGTAACCGAGCCGGATATGACGGTGGCCAAGGCCAATTTTCGCGCGCGCCTGATCAATACGATTTCGGGTTGCATCATTTCATGCGTGGCACTGGTGATCTTCGGCGCGACCTTCCTGACGCTGATCGTTGCATTGACGGTGTCGGTACTGGTGGCGATGCTGTTTCAGAATTACCCCAGCAACTGGCGCCTGGGCCCGGCCACGGTGGTCATTCTGCTGTCGGCGGCATTCTCCGGCAGCGGCCTGAATCAGGAACTGCACCTGGCCTTGATGCGTGTCGGCGAAGTGATTGTCGGCAGCACCGTGGCGCTGCTGCAGACCGTGATTTATATGCAAGTCATCAAATATCGCAAGCGCACTGCCGATGACACAGACCATTGATTTTTCCTTGCACGGCGAACGCGTGCTGCTGCGCAGCTGGCGCGCCAGCGATCTGGCGCCATTCGCCGCGCTCAATGCCGACGCCGATGTCATGCGCCACTTCCCTTCGCGCCTGACGCGCGAAGAAAGCGATGCACTGGTGATGCGGATCCAGACGCATTTCATCAAGTATGGTTTCGGGCCCTGGGTGCTTGAGATTCCCGGCCAGATCGAGTTCGGCGGCTTCGTCGGCTTGCTGCACGTTTCTTTTGATGCGCCCTTCACACCCGCCGTCGAAATCGGCTGGCGCCTGCTGCCGCAACTATGGGGCAAGGGCTATGCCACTGAAGCGGCGCAACTGGCCTTGCGCTACGCTTTCGAATCGCTGCATCTGAAACGCGTGGTCTCGTTTACGGCGCCGGCCAATCTTGCCTCGCTGGCGGTGATGCACAGGCTGGGCATGCAGCCCGCACTTCCATCTGAATTCCAACACCCCAAACTGCCGCCCGGCCATCACCTGCAATTGCATAAGCTGTTTGAGATCAGACTGGAAGAATGGCTGTCGCGCAAAGCCTGACGCAGCCGGGCTTGCGCATGGCAATCCGAAATCAACGCCAGGACATTCGATGTGATGAGGAAGACAATGCAAGAAGTGAAACAGCAAAACCGTGAGTGAAGCAATAAAAAAGCCGGCTTGCGCCGGCTTTTTACTTACTGCAGAACGTGCAAAGCGTTGAATTACGCTTGCTCGCCCTTGACAGCGATGGTCACATCGATGACGACATCGGTGTGCAGCGCCACGGAGACCGGGTGCTCGCCCACGATCTTCAGCGGGCCGTTTGGCAGACGCACTTGCGACTTTTCGACCGGGAAACCCTTCTTTGCCAGCGCATCAGCGATGTCGAAGTTGGTCACGGAACCGAACAGACGGCCATCAACGCCGGCCTTTTGTGCGATTTCAACAGTAGTGCCGCCCAGCTTTTCGCCTTGAGCTTGTGCTGCTGCCAGCTTTTCAGCTGCTGCCTTTTCCAGCTCAGCGCGCTTTGCTTCGAATTCAGCGATAGCCGATTCAGTAGCACGACGAGCCTTGCGTTGCGGGATCAGGAAGTTACGTGCGAAACCGTCCTTGACGCGGACAACTTCACCCAGACCGCCCAGATTGGCGACTTTTTCCAACAGAATGACTTGCATGTTTTTCTCCTATATCCAGTCGTCGATTACGCGTTGTGCAGATCGGTGTACGGCAGCAGCGCGAGGTAACGTGCGCGCTTGATTGCTGTATCGACTTGACGCTGGTAGTGGGCCTTGGTGCCGGTCAGACGTGCTGGCATGATCTTGCCGTTTTCCTGAACGAAATCCTTCAGGGTGTCGACGTCCTTGTAATCCACCTGTTCAACGCCAGCGGCGGTGAAGCGGCAGAATTTCTTGCGCTTGAACAGCGGGTTTTGCTGTTGACGCTTGTTTTTCAGTTTGCTTTTATCGAACTTTTTACCGAATGCCATTTTTGGCTCCTGTATCTTAAATTGGGTTAAACCTGTGTGAACGGGTCAAAATCAATGATGTGAAACACAAGGCTTTTGCTGTTGCGATTCTTGCGGGCCAGAAATCCGGAAAACCGGAACAATCCACCCAACGGCGTCTGACTGAATCGACCTGAAATTTCTCCGGCGGCCATGGCCACCATTTCAAATTCGACCAGACGCTTGATACCTGCCTCAACCTGTTCCGACTGATGCTGCAATCTTGCCTGCACGATCGGAATGCCTGCCGGGGTATAACGCACTACATCGCGCTCTGCCACGGTGCCTACAAATTGAAACTGATTCACGCTCCGTTCATTCGCAAAAATCGTCAGATCAGCAATTAAGCTGCTGGTGCTTCAGTGCGGCTCTTGGCTGCGTCTTCCTTCTGTACTGCCTTCAGGATTGGCGAAGGACCGGTTTCGGCCTTCTTCATCTTGACGGTCAGGTGACGCAGAACGGCATCGTTGAATTTGAAGCCGGTTTCGATTTCGGCCAGTGTTTCGCTGTCGACTTCGATGTTCAGGCAAACGTAGTGCGCCTTGGCCAGTTTTTGAATCTGATATGCCAATTGACGACGACCCCAATCTTCGACGCGGTGAACCTTACCGCCGCGAGTTGTGACGATGCCCTTGTAACGCTCGATCATCGCTGGAACTTGCTCGCTTTGATCCGGATGGACGATAAATACGATTTCATAATGACGCATGTAGACTCCTTTTGGACTGATTGACAAATCGCCCACCCCGGCGTCAAGACGGGTGTGGGAAGAGGAAAACGCGCAATCATACAGAAGAACCGCTAAAAACTCAATTCTTTCAATGCTTTGCGTGAAAGATGCCGAGTGCGCTGGCGGTTTTACCACGATCCCCATTGCGCCTCCTCGGGAGAAATTGCGCTTGCCTTGCGCAAATGTTGCATTGACACAAACAGACAACTGTATAAAAATACAGACTGTTGATCCAACCAGTCCTCACCCGGAAAGCCCGCCACCATGCTGAAACTGACTGCGCGCCAGGAACAGATTCTCAACCTGATCAAGAACGCGATCGAAAATACGGGCTTCCCCCCGACACGCGCCGAAATCGCCACCGAACTGGGCTTCCGCTCCGCCAATGCAGCCGAAGAACATTTGCAGGCACTGGCCCGCAAAGGCGCCATCGAAATCTCTCCCGGCACTTCGCGCGGCATTCGGCTGCGTGAATCCGGCCTCAGCAGCCAGGCCCGCCAGATGGCGCTGCCGCACCCCGCCCTGATGCAACTCAGCCTGCCGCTGATCGGACGCGTCGCCGCCGGCTCACCGATTCTGGCGCAGGAACATATAGAGAAGAACTTCCAGGTCGATCCAGCCTTTTTCCCCACCAAACCCGACTATCTGCTGAAGGTACGCGGCATGTCGATGCGCGACGCCGGCATCCTCGACGGCGATCTGCTGGCGGTCAAAAAGGCCGATCAGGCCCGCAACGGGCAGATCGTGGTGGCCCGCCTAGGCGACGATGTCACGGTCAAGCGCTATCAAAAAACCGGATCGCTGATCGAACTGCTGCCGGAGAATCCGGATTTCCAGCCCATCCAGATACGCGCCGGCGAGGAGGATTTCGTATTGGAAGGTTTGGCCGTGGGACTCATGCGCAACTGGGGTTGATGCGGACAGCGTGATATTGAGATTGAATGGCTCGTCACGCAACAGCGGCTCCGATCACTCACTCTCAATATCTAGAGCTATCTATATATATGCATGCGGAGCAACTGCTGGTGAGCAGAAAATACTCGCCTTTGGCCTCTCAAGCCAAAGTATCAGCGTGCAGACTATATAGATACGCCGTCCGGCAACGCCATCCAGAAGAAGTTATTGATCAGTAGCGCCCTCCGGCACCACCATCGAGAAACGCCCTGCAATTTGCGGCCAAACGCTCAAAAGCCCCAAACGATAGTTACCAATAGTCGACCAATTTCAATCCGATAAGTCAGCCCGCGCCAAAACGCGGGCTTTTTTGCTTTCTGTTTGACAATTAGGAAGCGGGCTTTGACGCATATGATGCAGGCTATAGAATTCTGTCAGCACTGCACGCAGCTATAGCACAAGACAAGTTCGCAGCATTCCTTATCCATACTCAAGCCACCGATACCACCTACACATCGCAAGGGAAATGTTTGATGTCCACGCGCAAGAGCAGCACTAAAACCGCCAAAATCTCGGGCAATCCTCAACTGAAAGACCTGCTCGATGTGCGGGAATGCCTGGACTTGCTGGATAACCGCAAGGTCGAGGAAGCAAAAAGACTTTGCCTCGAAGTGCTGAAGCGAGCACCAACATTGGTGTTCGCCAACCACGCACGCGGCCTTATCGCGTTGCGGGAAGAAGCGTACAAAGAAGCTGAGACCTATCTGCGCAAAGCCGTCAGCGCCGATCCTCAGAATGCCGAATACATCACCAATCTGGCTGGTTCAATCCTGAAGCAGGATCGTATCGATGACGCCATCAAATGTTACGAACAAGCCATCGCCATCGACACGGAAAATCGCGAAGCCCGCGTCGGCCTTGCCAATGCGCTTCACGAAAAAAACGATCCGGATGCCTCCATTGCCTACTTTGAAGATGCAGTAAAGCGCGAACCCGAAGCCCCCGGCCCGCTGTCGCACCTGGGCCGCGCGCTGATCGATGCCAAGCGCTACAACGAGGCCATCGCCACGATTCTGAAGTCACTGGAACTGCAAATCAGCTTCGCCCCCGCACACACAGCCCTGGGCGAAGCGTTTTATGCAATGGAGATGCTCAAGGAGTCGCTGGAGTCGCACAAGACATCCCTGCTGCTGGATCCGAACGACATTTATGCGCACAACAAGATTGCAGATACTTACCTGAAACTCAAGGATGCTGACAAGGCGCACGAACACTATCAACGCGTCATCGAGATTGCGCCCAAAGACCCGAACAGCTACGCCAAGCTGGCCGCCAGCTATTTCGGCACCCAGGATCGTTACGATGAGGCCATGGCGCTGTTCCGCAAATGCCTGGAGCTCGATCCAAGGCACGCACTTACCTACAACAATATCGGCGCGGTCATGTACGACCACGGCGAAACGCACGAGGCGCTCGATTATTTCGTCAAAGCACTGGAGCTGAAGCCCAACTATCTGACGGCGACACACAATCTTGCGCTAGGGCAATTGCTTCACGGCGATCTGAAGGAAGGCTGGAAAAATCATGAAAGCCGCCTGACGGTCAAAGAACGCAATCACGTCTATCGGCTTATTCACAAATTATTCGGCATCATTCCCAAATGGGACGGCGTGTCGTCGCTGGAAGGCAAACGCATTTTGCTGATGCACGAACAAGGCTTCGGCGACAGCATTCAATTCGTCCGCTACGTCAAATTGCTGCTGGCGCGCGGCGCCCAGGTCGCCTTGCATGTAAAGGATCCGCTTTACCGCCTGTTCCATAGCGTATCGGATCAGGTCATCCTGGTTCGCGAAAAAGATAAGCTGCCGAAATGTGACTGCGCCTATGTGTTAATGAGCTTGCCGCACGCACTGGGAACCGACCGCGTCGAAGACATCCCGTCCTATCCGTCTTATCTGGCCTCGCCCCCCGAAGACCGGGCGCGATGGAAGATCAATATGGCCAGCATATCAAAAAACCAAAAAGCGCTGAAGGTAGGCTTTGTCTGGGGCGGCAATCCGGAACATGGCAATGACCGCAAGCGTTCAATGCCCCTGGATAAATTACTGCCGCTGTTTCACACCCCGAACGTCGAATTCTATTCGCTGCAAAAAGGCGGCCCGGTCGCGGATCTTAAAAACATCCCGCCTGGACTGCCGGTTTTTAATATCGGAGAGGATTTCAAGGATTTCGCCGACACGGCAGCCGCAATGGACAACCTGGACCTGATCATCAGCGTCGACACCTCGGTGGTGCACCTGGCGGGCGCGCTGGGAAGACCTACGTGGACGCTGTTAGCCTTCACCCCCGATTGGCGCTGGCTCAAGGATCGCGAAGATTCGCCGTGGTATCCGAGCATGCGCCTGTTCCGTCAACCGAAGGCTGGCGACTGGGACGATGTGGTGAGCCGGATGGGGCAGGAACTGATCAAATTGCGAGACAGCAAGACCGCGGCTTAAATACCCGCCAATACAAAGCTCGCCGGGCAAAACGTACCCCGGCGAGCTTTTCTTATCAGGAAATTCCTTAAATCAGAGGAATTTCTCCCTCCCCAACAAAATTCTCCTAAAGTTTTTCCAAATGCCGTCGAAATATGACTTGCTTGGATCATTAAAGCACGTGGTTTTAGTTCGGATGGCACAGGAAAAAGAATTTTGCGAATAGCCCTAAACTTTTTCCGATACCTTCCGATAAAGCATACAACAGCGGTTGAATCGCCTGAGGCTCATGGGTAAAAGACCAAAGTTAAGCACTGAAACTCGGATTATCGGTCTCAAATCTTAGGAGAATTAACATGGCATCAGTCATTAATACCAATATTGCGTCGCTTAACACGCAACGCAATTTGAACACCTCGCAATCGTCGCTGAATACTTCGATTCAACGTTTGTCCTCCGGTCTGCGCGTCAACAGCGCCAAGGATGACGCCGCCGGCCTGGCAATTGCCGACCGCATGAACGCTCAGGTCAAGGGCCTGGCCGTTGCACAACGTAACGCCAACGACGGCATCTCGCTGGCGCAAACCGCTGAAGGCGCCCTGAGCACCGTCACCGACAACCTGCAACGTATGCGTGAACTGGCCGTTCAAGCCACTAACGGTTCGAACAGCGCTCAAGATCGCAAGACACTGAACGACGAATACAAGCAACTGTCGGACGAAGTTTTCCGCGTCCTGAACGGCACAACTTTCAACGGCCAAAACCTGTTCACCGGTGTTGGTTCGGGCGCCAGCGCCGGCACAGGTGCTGACTCCGCCAACGTTTCGGCTTCGCTGACTCTGACTTTCCAAGTCGGCGCCAACGTTACCGACAACAAGCTGAATGACCAGATCAGCATCTCCCTGTCCGACCTGTCGAACGACTCGACCATGGCTGACGTGATCGGTACCAGCGCCAAGGGCCTGATCGGTCTGGGCACCACCACCAGCGTCGACTCCGCTCAAGTGACTTACACTTCGGCCAAGGCTGCTCTGGACAACCTGTTCGCAACCGGCTCGACTCTGACTGCTTCGGCACTGGCTTCGTCGGCAGTGACTCTGCAAACAGCGATCGACAGCGCCAAGCTGGATCTGGACAAGGCAATTGCCGACCCGACCGCACAAAGCGATGCGCAAAAAGCGATCAAGAATCTGGACAAGGCGATCAGCCTGATCTCCTCCAAGCGCGCCGAGTTCGGTGCGGTTCAGAACCGCTTCACCGCCGTCATCAGCAACTTGCAGATTTCGAGCGAAAACATCACCGCATCGCGCAGCCGTATCATGGATACCGACTACGCGGCGGAAACTGCCAACCTGACCCGTGCGCAGATTCTGCAACAGGCTGGTACAGCGATGTTGTCGCAAGCGAACTCGGCACCGCAATCGGTACTGTCGCTGTTGAAATAAGTCTGACAGCTAGGTAGCATGACGTGCGGGGGATATGGAAGTATTCTCCGCACGTTTTTTTGTCAAAGGGAGTAACACCATGTCGATTTCCCCGCTCAATATAACGGCTGCAAGCGATTCAGGAACTGCGTATGCAGCACCAAAATCAGCAGCGACAACTCCAGATCCAGTGGTATCGACGATTGCAGCACCTGCTACGCCGGAAGCGCGCCGCGCCTCGGAAAGCGATGTCGCAGATGCGGTGGACAAGCTCAACAGCTTTGCCAGCGCCAATGCAGCAGCAATCACTTTCTCCCAGGACAAGGAAACTGGCAAAACCATCGTGAAAGTTGTCGACACGGCAACCGACAAGGTATTGCGCCAGATCCCCAGCCTGGAAGCACTCGAAATTGCGAAGTCCATCGACAAGCTGCAAGGCCTGTTGATCAAAGACAAAGCTTGATCAAGTCTGGTACGAACTGTTGTTTGCGAATTCAGTCATGCGCAGATATGTTTCTCTCGCGCATGATATCTTTCGCCTTCACTAGTTCATAACAGATTTGCATTTGTTCTTCTATTCTGGCACCACCGCTTCGGCGAAACCGATCGCCAGAAAGCGGAACTCATGAAGGACCTTGGGCGGTAAGGCGTAACTCCATCTGCGATGGAACGCTTATTCGATACCGGACAAGATGCACAGTAGAAAACAGGAGTGAAAAATGGCCACCTCTACCGGGACGATTTCAACCTCAGCCGGGCCCCTTGATGTAGCAACCCTCGTTTCGCAATTGATGACAGCGGAAAGCCAGGTTCTTACTCCGCTCACCACACAAGCCAGTAGCTACAACACGCTCATTTCGGCATACGGCAATCTGAAGAGCGCCGTCTCCAGCTACCAGTCGGCACTGACCGCCCTGACTTCGGCCAGCTTCAGCGCACAAAAAGCAAGCGTCAACAATAGCGGCACCGGCACGACACTTACCACGGATCCGTTTACCGCAGACGTCAACAGTGACGACTCGACCAAAATCCTGGCACAAAAAATCCAGTCTGCAGGCTATCCAAGCTCGCAAACCTTTAACGCCGGAGACTCCCTGGCGATCAAGATCGGCACCAACTCGCCGACCTTTATCACGCTGCAGGCAAACTCCACGCTGTCTGGCGTGCGCGATGCCATCAATGCATCGAAAGCAGGCGTAACGGCCTCCATCACGACCGATGGCAACGGTGACCATCTTGTACTCGAATCGAATACCGGGGGCACGGCCAACACCATCAAAGTGACGGCCAACAATAGCTTGTCGACCCTGGCTTACGATGCATCCAGCAGCAATCCAAGCACCGTTACTCAGATTCAGGCAGCGCGTGACGCGACCGCAGCGGCGTCCGGCAGCTATACCATCGCGGTTTCCCAGTTGGCGCAAGCGCAAAAAATTAGCTCGACCGGCTTTGCATCGGGGACGACGTTCGACTCCGGTATTCTGGCGATCAAGACCGGCGACGGTTCGACTGCCATCATCAAGCCGACCAGCAATTCGCTGGCTGGCGTGCGCGATGCGATCAATGCAAGTTCTGCCGGCGTATCGGCAACCATCGTCAGCGATGGCACCAACGATCACCTGGTCATCGCAGCCAAAGACAGCGGCTCGACCAACTCCATTCGCATCACCGGCACCGAGAGCTTCTCTTCGCTGGCATTTGATCCGTCAGGAAAAATCACATCGACCGGCATTACCACCGGTCAGACATTTGACACCAGCACCGGCGGCTTGTCGCTGAAAGTCGGCGACACCACAACCGCCATTTCCTTGAGCGGCACGCCTTCGCTTGCCGACATCAAGACCGCTATCAACAGCGCCAATGCAGGCGTAACAGCCTCGATCACCAATGACGGCACCAACGATCATCTGGTGCTGACGCCAACCGGCAGCAACACCGTTGCGCTGACGGGCACAGGAGACTTTTCAACGCTGACCGGCAGCACCATGGGCCAGTTGTTGACTGCTCAAGACGCAAAACTGAGCATTGATGGCGTGGCGGTGACCAGCAAAACCAACAAGGTCACGGATGCGATTTCCGGCGTGACCCTGAATTTGTCCAAGGTCACTACCTCCTCCGACAACTTCACGCTGAATATAGCCAACGACACGACCGGCGTGACATCTACTGCGACCAGCTTCGTCTCGGCCTATAACACACTGGCCAAGGCGATCGCCGGTATGACAGCCCAAACGCCGTCGACCACATTGGGCACTTCCACCAGCTCTTCGCCCCTGGCCAGCGAATCGTCGGTGCAGAACATCATGACGCAGTTGCGCAGCACGCTGTTCGGCACGGTTGACGGAGGCAATGGCATCAGCACGCTGTCCGATATCGGCATTTCCTTCCAGAAAGACGGAACGCTGGCACTGGATTCGACCAAACTGTCGACTGCCGCCACCAATAATTTTGCCGGCATCAATAACCTCTTTACATCAACCAATGGTATTGTGACCAAGCTGCAAGCGCTGGTGACCAATATTCTGAGTGACGATGGTATTATCGCGACCAAAACGAATGGTTTGAAAGCCAGCCTGAAGATCAACACGGATCGTCAGACTGCCATCAATACCCGTCTCAGCAACATGAAAGACGCGTACACCACGCAATTCAACACATTGAATGTCACCTTGGCTAGCATGAATGCTACGCAAAGCTATCTGACACAGCAGTTGGCCAACTTGCCGAAGGCCAGCTGACCTAGTCAAATAGTCAATTCGCACGCGGGAGAATGTAATGTTCGGAACAATGAAACGCGGCGCCAACGCCTACGCCAATATCGGCGTGGAAACAGGCGTGATCGCCGCGAGCCCGCACAAACTGATTTCGATGCTGTTCGACGGCGCCCTGGTTTCGATCGCAATGGCCAAGAAATACATGAGCGCCGGCGACATCAAGAACAAGGGCGAATCGATCACCAAAGCCATTCTGATCATCGACAACGGTTTGCGCGCCAGCCTGAACAAGAATGTCGGTGGTGAAATCGCGCTGAATCTGGACGCGCTGTATGAGTACATGAGTCGCCGGCTGTTTACTGCCAACACCAGCAACGACCTTCAGATTCTGGACGAAATCCATGGCCTGCTGGATGAAATTCGCGGCGCATGGGAGCAGATCAATCCAGACGGATATTCCGGCGCTGCGCAAAACATCAACGCCGACACCAGCAACCCCAGCTACGCGAAAGCCTGAACATGAATGGCGAAGAAGTCATCGGACTCTACGAATCGATCGCTCAATTGACCGATCAGATGCTGGCTGCCGCACGCGTGGGCAACTGGGAACAACTGTCTGCACTTGAGTCGGAGTGTGAGGGCTATATCAAGACCCTCAAGCAAAATGAATCAGAAGTCACACTGACCGAAGACAAGCGTACGCGCAAGATCGATATCATCAAGAAAATCCTGGAAGATGACCGCGACATCCGCAATCTGACGGAACCGGGATTGAAGCGTCTTTCAGCGCTGATTCACAACAATAGCAACGAACGCAAACTGGCTCAGACCTACGGCGCTAATCAAGGGGGCTGATCGTGCTGCCACTGGCCGACGCAACCAGCTATGTCAAGCCCGTCGCCCCGGTAGACGCTGCAACTGCAATCGTTTCGATTGCAGACACCAAGCAGGAAGCGGTCAGCCGTCTTTCGCAAATTGCGATCGGCCAACAGATGCAAGGCCGCATCCTGTCGAACTTCAACGACGGCACCTATCTCGTCCGCATCGCCAATACAGCGGCACGCATGGTGCTACCGGCCAATGCCAAGACAGGCGATTCGCTGATGCTGACCTTGGTTGCCAAGGATCCGCGTCCAACCTTCTCCATCGTAGAAGGCAGTCACCAGCAAGACGAAGAAAGTGCAGCCGTGTTGCTCAGCAACGCCGGCCGCGCCATGCAGAAGGACCTGAAATCCCTGCGCTCGGCTCAGCAAGGCGGCACCGGCCAGGTCGCCGAAAATCCTCAACTTCCCGATGCGACCGGCAAAAGCGGCCAAGGAGCCCCCCTCTCCAGCACTAGCACCTCACTCAGCTCCGCCGGCAAACTGATCAGCACCCTGCTGCAAGCTTCGCAAGAAGATGGCATTGCCAATCACATCGTCACGACAGGCGCCCTGGCGCCGGCCGGCGCCAGCAGCACACAACTGGCCGGCGCGCTGCACGACAGCCTCGCCTACAGCGGCGTTTTCTATGAGTCGCACGTCGCGGCCTGGAGTGAAGGCAAGCGTCCGGCGGAAGAATTACTGAAAGAACCTCAGGCTCAGGCTGCCAAATTGCTCGCACCCGGCACTGTGCTGGACCAACAGGATCCGGCGCACACGCAATTGGGGCAAATTATCAATGTGCAGCTCAATACGCTGGAGCAACAACGCATCGTTTGGCAGGGCGAGGCATGGCCGGGCCAGCCCATGGAATGGGAAATCAATCAGGAACAGAATTCGGGCCACAAGCAAGATAACGCCGACGAATCAGCTCCCACCTGGCATAGCGTGGTGCGCTTCAACTTCGAACATCTCGGTACGGTAGCGGCATCCATACGCCTGATCGGGCAGCAGATCCATGTACAGATCCGCACCGACAGTGAGCAAGCAAGCAATGCCCTGAAGACAAATAGCCGCATGTTTGCAGACTCCATGGCTGCGGCAGGCACTTCTCTCGACTCTTTAATGGTGAAGCAAGATGGAGAAGAAGCCTAATACTGCCCCTCTGATCCCGATGCAGACCGCAGTGGCCCTGGCTTACAATGCCAGTCAGGTTGCTCCGAAAGTGGTAGCCAAAGGCAGCGGGCTGGTAGCGGAAGCGATCATCAGCAAAGCACGCGAAAGCGGTGTATTCGTGCATGAATCAAAAGAGCTGGTTTCATTGCTGATGCAGGTAGAACTCGATCAGCAGATTCCACCAGCGTTGTACCGCACGGTCGCCGAGCTTCTGGCATGGCTTTATCGTATTGAAAATATGCAATTAAACGAGCAGTAATGTATCATACGGGGTTAATTCAAACGAAGAACAAACCCCGGGGATAAGCGAGCTTATCTCGCGAATTCAGACGTAGGACGCAAGACGCACAGATGGCCACTAACGACGAAATTCATGACGAAGATTCTCCCTACCGTGTTCACTCGCGTAGAGAAATCGTCTCTTTGCTGACCAGCATGATGGAACGCAATCAGCTGCTGAGTCTGCTGATCAAGGGCGGTTCGGAATCCGTAATTACGTCGATTCTGGAAATCGATGAAGACGACGATTCTGTCGTTTTCGATGCAGCCCCGAGCGCCATGCTGAACGAAAGCATATTGCAGAGTTCGCGCATTGCATTCGAAGCGCTGTACAACAATATCCGCATCACTTTTACCAGCGAGAAGGCGCATCAGTGCGTTTATCAGGAACGCCCCGCACTCAAGATCACGATTCCTCCTAGCGTGGTTCGCCTGCAGCGCCGCGAATATTTCCGGATTGCCACGCCGATCGCCAAACCGCTGCGTTGTACCTTCCGCGTGACCAGACCCGACGGCTCTTTCGACACCATTGTTACGCTGCTCAACAATATCAGTGCCGGCGGCATCGGCATTACCGATGAAAAGAAACTGCTGGATCCTACCGTTGGCCGCATCTACGAAGATTGCCAACTGGAAATGACGGACAACACGCTGGTATCGGTGAAGTTGCAGATTCGCGATTGCAAGGAAGTCAAACTGGCCAGCGGCAAGACCGTAAATCGCTTCGGTTGCGAGTTCATCGACATACCACGTGCGGTTCTGGCGGCAATTCAACGCTTCATCACCAAGCTGGAGCGCGAACAGAATGCCAAGGCTTCTGGAATGATCTGATTTTCAACCCCGCACAAACAAAAAAGCCCGCAGATTGCGGGCTTTTTTTTGCATCGGCGACAATTATTCGGGCACATCACTCGAACGACACAAGGAAGCAACACAGAATGAGGCGCCGCACCGTATACAAGCGACTTAAAAGTCCGCCCCTCCGCTACCGCCACCCCGCGCGCCAAGCAATCAAAGCCAGCGCGGGCGAGCAGAAACCCACAACAGATCTACACTTGCATGGTCATGATGTCGCGATAAGCAGAAACCAGCTTGTTGCGCACCTGGATGCTGGTCTGAAAAGAAATACTCGCCTTCTGGCCGGCAATCATCACATCCGACAAATTCACGCTGTTGTCGCCCAACGCGAAGCTCTGGGACATCTTGGCGGCCGCCTTCTGGGAATCATTCACCTGGTCCAGCGAAGACTTCAGCACGTCGGCGAAATCCACCCGGGTCGCAGCCTTTTCGCCCTGGGCAACCGAGGCCGCCGGCTCGACATTGCCCTGTGCGCGGGCCGCTGCCGCCTTCAATTGCGCGACCATCGCCTCAATTCTGCTGGTATCAATTACAGTGCTGCTCGCCACGATTCACCTCGCCGATCAAGTCAAATTACGCTGCCCGCCATCGCGTCCGCAATGACGGTTTGTATAGCAGAACCTTATCATGGGAGCATTTACAACTAGTAACAATAAGGGGGGAATTTGCCATTCTGTTCAAAAGATCAAAATCTTCGGCTCACCGGACAATCCAGACTAGGGAAAAATCCTATTCAAGGACAGGGAAGCAGTGAAGAAAGTTATTTTTAGCTCGGCATCCGAGAATTCGATCAAGAGGACATCATGGCGGTAGCAGCCGACGGCACGCTCACCAGCGACGGCAATGCAACTGCCAACAACGATAACTCCGTTGGCAGCGATAACGCGCTCACTACTCAGGCTGCGCCTCGCGGCATAGCCGGTTACGCCAATACTCCGCAAGGCCGGCGCGTCATGCTGATGGTTGCAGCCGCAGCTGTCGTAGCGCTGATGATCGGCATCTGGATGTGGAGCCAGAAGGTCGAGTATCGCGTCCTGTTCTCCAATTTCTCTGATCGCGACGGCGGCGCAATTGTCGCTTCGCTGCAGCAGATGAACGTGCCCTACAAGTACTCGGAAGGCGGCTCCGCCATTCTGGTGCCTGAAAACATGGTGCATGATGCTCGTCTGAAACTGGCTTCGCAAGGCTTGCCCAAGGGCGGCAACGTCGGCTTCGAGCTGATGGAAAACCAGAAGCTGGGCATTTCCCAATTCCTCGAGCAGGTCAACTTCCAGCGCGCGCTGGAAGGCGAACTGGCCCGCTCGGTACAATCCATTTCTTCGGTGCAAACCGCCCGCGTCCACCTGGCGCTGCCCAAGGCATCGGTCTTCGTGCGCGATCAGCAAAAGCCGACCGCCTCGGTGGTGCTGAGCCTGTACGCCGGCCGCATGCTCGATCAGCAACAAGTCAGCGCCATTGTTCACCTGGTCGCCAGCAGCGTACCGGAACTATCGCCTAAATCGATCACCATCGTCGATCAGAATGGCAATCTGCTGTCCGACACCACCAAACAGCAAGCCGCAGGCCTCGATCCGACTCAGTTGAAGTATGTCCAGGATCTGCAGCAAGACATCGTCAAACGCGTCGAATCGATCATCGCGCCTATCGTCGGCAACGGCAATGTGCGTGCCGAAGCGACTGCCGACGTCGATTTTTCGCGCACCGAACAAGCCGCCGAAAGCTACAAGCCGAACCAGACGCCTGACAGCGCAGCGGTGCGCAGCAAACAAAGCAGCGAATCGCAGAACTCGTCGAACAGCACCTCCGGCGTACCGGGTGCACTGACCAATCAGCCGCCGGCTCCTGCCACCGCGCCTATCGTCAATCCGCAGGCTGCCAATGCAGCCGCCAACGGTCAGGCTGCTACGCCGAACGGTGCGACGCCGGCGCCGACCACCAGCGGCACGTCGCACAAAGACGCGACCATCAACTACGAAGTCGACAAGACCGTGCGCTACACCCAGCAACCGATGGGCGGCGTACGTCGTCTGACCGTGGCGGTGGTGGTGAACTACAAGCGCTCGCTGGACAACACCGGCAAGGTCGTGATGAAGCCGCTGACCGACGCCGAGAAGACTCAGATCACCGATCTGGTTCGCGAAGCAATGGGTTACAACAAGGATCGCGGCGACTCTCTGAACGTGGTCAATACCCAGTTCAACAGCGAAATGGAACCGGAAGTTCCGCTGTGGAAACAGCCGGACATGATTCAGCTGGCCAAGGAAATCGGCAAGTACGTCTTGCTGGCCGCGGTGTTGCTCTACCTCTACTTCGGTGTGCTGCGTCCTATCATCTGGAAGCTGTCGGGCCGCGAAGAACGCGAACGTCTGGCTGCAGAAAAGGCGGAAGCAGAAGCCGCAGCAGCGATGGCGGCAGGCTACGATCCGGACGATCCGGACGCCATCGTCAACCTGTCCGGCGCCGAAGAAGAGCCGGACGAGCGCGCGGTCTACAAGCAGAATCTGGAAACCGCCAAACAGTGGGCCAAGAACGATCCTAAACTGGTGGCAAGCATCATTAAGACATGGGTGAACAATGAGTAACGACGGCGTTCAGAAGGGTGCCATCCTGATGCTGGCACTGGGCGAAGACGAGGCTGCGGAAGTCATGAAATACCTCGGCCCGCGCGAAGTGCAAAAGCTGGGCGCCGCCATGTCGGCAATGAAAAACATCAGCTTCGAGGAAATCAACGATGTGCTGATCGACTTCGTCGGCGAAACCGGCCAGGCCTCTTCGCTGGGCCTGGATTCCGACGAATACATCCGCAGCGTGCTGACCAAGGCGCTCGGCGACGACAAGGCCACTTCCCTGCTCAACCGCATTCTGGGCGGTCGCGATGCCAGCGGTATCGAAAGCCTGAAGTGGATGGATGCACAATCGGTGGCGGAGCTGATCCGCAACGAACACCCGCAGATCATCGCCACCATCCTGGTCCACCTTGAGCGCTATCACGCCTGCGACATCATCAATAGTTTCACGGAACGTCTGCGCAACGATGTGATCCTCCGTATAGCGACGCTGGACGGTGTCCAGCCCGCGGCCTTGCGTGAATTGAATGACGTTCTGACAAAATTGCTGACCGGCAATGAAAGCCTGAAGAAGCAGCAGATGGGCGGTATCCGCACCGCTGCTGAGATTCTGAACTTCATGTCGGGCGAGAACGAAACTTCGGTCATGAACAATCTGCGCGGCTACGACGAAGACATGGCGCAGAAGATCATGGACGAAATGTTCGTGTTCGAAAACATTATCGATATCGACGGCCGCGGCATCCAGCTGCTGCTGCGCGAAGTGCAGTCGGAATCGCTCATCGTTGCGCTCAAGGGTGCATCGCAAGGCTTGCGCGACAAGATCTTCAGCAACATGTCGCAACGTGCGGCGGAAATGATGAAAGAAGATCTGGAATCGAAAGGACCGGTTCGTCTGTCCGAAGTGGATGCCCAGCAAAAGGCCATCCTGCAGATCGTGCGCCGTCTGTCCGACGAAGGTCAGATTGTTCTCGGCGCCAAGGGCGAAGATGCGTTCATCTGATGGTCGCAAGGCGGCATCAATATGCGCGCCGGCCTTGCCCATGTTTCGCCCTGTTGTTTCAGTTGGAGTTTAAGTAATGCGCGCGAAGAACATCATTCCCAAAGAAGAAATGACGCCTTACCAGCGTTGGGAACTTGCGTCCTTCGACGAGGAACCGCCACAACCCGAACCTCAGCCGGAAGCGGAAGAGGAACTGGGCGAAGAACCGCCGCCGGTGCCGCAGTTGACGGCAGAACAACTCGACGCCATCCGCGAAGCTGCGCGCCAGCAAGGCTATGCCGAAGGCCGTGAGCAAGGCATGCAGGCCGGCCGCGCCGAAGGCTACATGGCCGGATTGCAGCAAGGCCAGTCGGAGGTCAACGAAACCATCCAGCATTTCCGTCAGATCGCCGTCAACTTCGGCGTTGAGGTTTCGCATTGCAGTGAAACCATGGCGCCCGAGATGCTGACTCTTGCGCTCGACATCGCCAAGGCGATGCTCAAGACTGCGCTCAAGGTCAAGCCGGAACTGGTGCTGCCGACTGTGTCCGCCGCCATTCACGCCCTGCCCGTATTGCATTTGCCAGCCTACCTGTTCCTCCATCCGGACGACGCCGCGCTGGTGCGCGAGCATCTGAAGGATGAGCTCGAACAGCACAACTGGAAAATCGAAGAAGACGACTATCTCGAGCGCGGCGGCTGCCGCGTCGAAACCCGCAGCAATCAGATCGATGCCACCGCGCAGACGCGCTGGCACCGCATCGCAGAATCCCTGAGCAAACAGCTCGATTGGCTGGATTGAAGATCATGAATGCGTGCAACGAAGGCTACTGCTCCCCGCCGTTCGCTCACGCTGAAGTCGTCGGCCAGGCATGCCGCCATGGCCATTCGAGCAACTTCAGCGAGGCCGCGCGATGAATTCTCCCATGCCCACCCACAGCAGTCTGTGGCAAGCCTATCTCCATAATTGCAGTAGCCTGGTCAACATGACCGAGCCGACCCAGACCGCCGGCCGCATTACACGGGTGGCCGGTCTGGTGATGGAAGCAGTCGGCCTGAAAATGCCGGTCGGCAGCCCCTGCACCGTTCCCTTGCCGAACGGCACGCTGATTGAAGCCGAAGTGGTCGGCTTTCAGGATGACCGCCTGTTTCTGATGCCGCAAAGCGACGTCGAAGGCATCGTGCCCGGCACCAAGGTATTTCCGGTCGAGCCGGTCAAGCCGCCGCCGCGCACCGGTCCCATCACCTTTACGCCGCGCCGCGCCGATGAGCACAGCCGCCGGCTGCCGGTCGGCGATGAACTGCTGGGACGTGTGCTGGATGGCGCCGGCCGCCCGCTCGACAGCCTCGGCCCGCTGCATACCGAACGCTCCGCTCCGCTTGCCGTGCGCGCCGCCAATCCGCTGTCGCGCGCACCGATCGAAGAAATCCTCGATACCGGGGTACGCGCCATCAACAGCATGCTGACGGTAGGACGCGGTCAGCGCATGGGCCTGTTTGCGGGTTCCGGCGTCGGCAAGAGCGTGCTGCTCGGCATGATGGCGCGCTACACCAGCGCCGACGTCATCGTGGTCGGACTGATCGGCGAACGCGGCCGCGAAGTGAAGGAATTCATTGAGCAGATTCTCGGCACCGAAGGCCTGGCGCGTTCGGTCGTGGTTGCAGCGCCGGCCGATACACCACCGTTGATGCGATTGCAGGGCGCGGCTTACGCCACTGCGATCGCCGAATATTTCCGCGATCAAGGCAAAAATGTATTGCTGATCATGGATTCGCTGACCCGCTATGCGATGGCGCAGCGGGAAATTGCGCTGGCCATCGGCGAACCGCCGGCGACCAAGGGCTATCCGCCTTCCGTCTTCGCGAAATTGCCGGCGCTGGTAGAACGCGCCGGTAACGGCGAGGTCGGCGGCGGCTCGATCACCGCCTTCTACACCGTGCTGACCGAAGGCGATGATCAGCAGGATCCGATTGCCGATGCCGCACGGGCGATTCTGGACGGCCACATCGTGCTCAACCGTCTGCTGGCAGAAGCCGGCCACTATCCTGCGATCGACATTGAGCAGTCGATCAGCCGGGCCATGCACAGCATCACCAGCGATGATCATCAGCGCAAGATGCGCCATCTGAAGCAGCTCTATTCGCGCTTCCAGCGCAGTCGCGACCTGATCAGCGTGGGCGCTTATGCCGCAGGAACCGATCCGGTATTGGACGAGGCTATTGCCTTAATGCCAAGAATCGAAGCATTCCTGCAGCAAGGCATTCATGAGCAGGCCGGTGTTGCCGAGAGTTTGGGGCAACTTACCGCTCTGTTTGAATGATTGAGCCACTGAGCGGAAAAATATAATCTAAGCACCATGGCTACGACCTCTGCCCTCGAGACGCTGATTGAACTGGCGACCAAAGATACCGACGAAGCGACAAAACGCCTCGGCCGGGCGGTACGCGTGAGCGAAGAGGCGCAGCAGAAGTTGAATATCCTGCGACAATACCGCGATGACTACGCGTTAAGGTTTCAGGACAACCTCACCGCCGGTTTGACGGCGATGAGTTTTCGGAATTATCAGTTGTTCCTTGAAAAGATCGACACGGCGATTGCCGGCCAGGAAGACGTAGTGCGCATCACTCAGCAGAAAGTGGCTGAAGCACGCACCGCCTGGCAGGCTTGCGAACGCAAACGGATGTCTTACGACACGCTGCAGACGCGCGCCAAGCAGGCGGAATTACAGCGTGAAAACAAGCGCGATCAGAAACAGACGGATGAGCATGCATCGCGCATCTCGTTTTATAAACGGTAAGAACGGTAAGCACTGGACTGGCGAACATTATGAACACACCATTGGCGCTGTTGAATGTCATTTCAGGCGTGGTCAGCGGCACGCGCTCCTCGGCCCCGCAGGCTGACAGCATGACGGCTGACGTTCCCTTCAACCAGGTTCTGAACAGCCAGGTGAACGGTCGCAACAGCGAAAACCAGTCTAAGGAACAACCGAAGGAAGCCACACCCGCTCCGGCTGCTGCAGCCAAGCCGGCCAGCTCGACCACGTCGACCGCCAGCGCAGATGCGCAGAAGGATGAAGCCAAGGACGAAGAAGATAGCGACGGCGACGATACCAGCACCGCCGCATCGGCACAGATGCTGGCGCTGGTTGCCAATCTGCAGCAGAACGCCGTCAAGCCGGTCGCCGGCAAGGGTGAACAAGGCGAAGACGCGACCTTGCTGGCCAAGTCCGCAGGCAAAAAAGGCCTGAGCGACAAGAGTCTGCTGCAGGACGGCGAACAGGTACAGAAGGACGATGGCAAGGCCGTTGATTTTTCGTCGCTGCAAGACGCCGCCAACGGCAAGACAGCTAAAGCCAAGCCCGTGGCGGAAGCGGTGCAAACCGACGCTGCCGCATCGGCCAAGACGCAAGCCCAGGCGAAGCCTGGTGCAGAACTGCAAACCGACAGCAAGACCAGCGCTCAGCAGCAACCGGATGCATTGAATGCGCGTGCCGTCGAGGTCAAGCCCGCAGTCGAGTTGACCGCCAAGGTCGAGCCCCTGCAAAATACCCCTGCCCCGACCGCCATTCCTGGCCTGCAACAGGCCATGGCAGCCATACAACCGCAAGCAGTGACCGGCGTGCCGGTCGACAAGCTGATGCCGTCGGTCGGCAGCGCCGGCTGGGATCAGGCAGTCGGCCAGAAAGTGGTCTGGATGGTCGCCGGCGGCCAGCAAACCGCTTCGCTGACCTTGAACCCGCCGGATCTGGGCCCGCTGCAGGTGGTCATCCATGTGAACAATTCGCAGGCCGACGCCACCTTCATCACGCAGCAACCTGAAGTCAAGCAGGCGCTTGAAGCGGCCATGCCCAAGCTGCGTGAAATGATGGATCAGGCCGGCATTCAGCTGGGCCAGGCCACTGTCAATACCGGTATGCCGAATCAGCAGCAAGGCGCATCGCAACAGCAGTCGCGCAACGCATCGCGCAGCGGCGCCGATCAGGGTACTGAGGGCGATGCCGAGGTGGCGCTTGCCGCAAGCGGCAACATCACCAGCAGCGGCCAGGGTCTGGTCGATACCTTTGCCTGACGGGTATCAGGCAGCAGAATCAAACGGGGTGAAAGTGGTCAAGGGAACCACGGGGGAGCAGGAATTGAACGTCCGCGCCTGAATAATATTAAATAAGAAATTTTTTTTGCCGTTAAAGCACTACCGCGCAGACGAGTACGAAAGGAAATTAGATGGCGACCAGCCCGAAAGCAAAAGCAGCACCGAAAGGCGCTGAGGCAGCAGAAGCACCAGCGAAGTCCAGCAAGAAAATGTTATTCATCATCATCGGCGTCGTGCTGGTGCTGGTGCTCGGCGGCGGTGCCGCTGCCTTCCTCCTGATGGGCGGCAAGGGCAAAAAAGCCGATGCCGAACATGCGGAAGAAAAGGCTGAATCGAAAACGCCTGTATTCGTCGTGATCGAGCCGTTCGTCGTCAATCTGCAGCAAGAAACCGGCGACCAGTTCCTGCAAGTCGCGATGACATTACAAGTACCGAGCGCTGAAACCGCCGAATCGCTCAAGCTTTACATGCCGCAAGTACGCAGCCGTCTGCTGATGGTCCTGTCGAGCAAGAAGGCATCCGAATTGCTCACGGGCGAAGGCAAGCGCAAACTGACGGACGAAATCGTTGACCAACTGGGTGAACCGTTCTCCGGAAACGGCAAGGGCCCCGTCATCAATGACGTCTTTTATACATCTTTCGTGATTCAACAGCAGTAAGAGACCATGGCCGAGCACTTTCTCTCACAGGAAGAAGTCGATGCCCTATTGAAGGGTGTGACCGGGGACGAAGACGAAGAAAAAGTCGTCGAAGAAGTCCCCGGTACGGTTCGCACCTACAATCTGGCAACGCAAGAGCGCATCGTCCGCGGACGCATGCCCACGCTGGAAATCATTAACGAGCGTTTTGCGCGGCTGTTCCGCATCGGCCTGTTCAATTTCATTCACCGCACCGCCGAAATTTCGGTGGGCCCGGTAAAGGTTTCCAAGTACAGCGAATTCATTCGCAATCTGGTGGTGCCGACCAATCTGAACCTGGTCCACATCAAGCCCTTCCGCGGCATCGGACTGATCGTGTTCGATCCGCAATTCGTGTTCCTGCTGGTCGACAACATGTTCGGCGGCGACGGCCGCTTCCACACCCGCATCGAAGGTCGCGAATTCACGCCGACCGAGCAGCGCATCATCATGCGCGTGCTGGAAATCGTCTTCGAAACCTATGCCAAATCCTGGGAACCGATCTATCCGATCGAATTCGAATTCATCCGTTCGGAAATGAACACCCAGTTCGCCAACATCGCGACCCCGAATGAAGTGGTGGTGTCCACCACCTTCACCGTCGAGCTCGGTCCGGTGAGCGGTGAAATTCACGTCTGCACGCCCTACTCGATGATCGAGCCGGTGCGCGACCGCCTCACCAGCAGCATGCAGGGTGAAGCGCTGGAAGTGGACAAGCGCTGGATCCGTCTGATGAAACAGCAGATCCAGACCGCTGAAGTGGAAATGATCGTCAATTTCGGCACCGCCCGCGTGACCTTTACCGACTTGCTGAATATGGAAGTCGGAGATGTCATCCCGCTGCAAACAGCCAAGACTGTTAATGCACAGGTCGATGGCGTGCCTGTGATGGAATGCAGCTATGGCAAATTGAATGGCCAATATGCTTTACGCGTAGAAAAGCTGCTCTCCATCACGCAACATGAAACACCCGAAAGCTTTCAAGGAGATTAGCAATGGCTGAAGACAATGTAGAAGGTCAATCCGCGGCCGAAGACGATCCATGGGGCGCGGCACTGGCCGAGCAGACCGAAGCCGAAGAGTCGCAGAAAAAAGGTCAGATGGAGGATGATGCCGGCATTACGGCACAACCGGCCGCTGCCACCATTTTCAAGGATCTGAGTTCGAGCGATATTCAGACCAATACCCCCAACGACATCGATTTCATTCTCGATATCCCGGTTCAGCTGACAGTCGAACTGGGTCGCACCAAGATCGCCATCAAGAACCTGCTGCAGCTGGCGCAGGGCTCGGTGGTGGAACTCGACGGCATGGCCGGCGAGCCGATGGACGTGCTGGTCAACGGTTGCCTGATTGCCCAGGGCGAAGTGGTGGTGGTCAACGACAAGTTCGGTATCCGCCTGACCGATATCATCACGCCAGCAGAACGCATCCGCAAACTGAATCGATGAAACGATTGAAGGCAGCATCCAGCCTCAGCGCACCGGCAGCAAAGCTGGCAAAGGCGCTGAGGCTGGGATTCGCAACAAGCGTGGCGGCCGGCATGCAAACGCTGGCGTTGGCGGCGGATGCAACGGTCAGCGGCCCCGGAGCTGCAGCGGCAGTTACAGCTCCGGCAACACCGTCAGCAACGACGGTCGCAGCCAACTCTTCCATGCCGTCGCCGACCGGCAGCGTCTTTACCATGATGCTGGGGTTGATTGCGGTGCTGGCCATCATGGCCGCCATTGCCTGGCTGTTCAAGCGCGCCGGTCTCACGCAAGGTCTCTCCGGCAATTCGGCGGCAAAGATCATCGGCGGCGTCAGCGTCGGCACGCGCGAACGCGTGATGGTGATCGAAGTCGCAGATCAATGGATCGTGGTCGGCGTTGCGCCGGGCCGCGTCAACGCCCTCGCCACCATGCCGCGCCAGGAACACGCCGCGCCGGCCAATACTCCGGTGGGCGCCGGCTTCTCTTCATGGCTCAAGCAGACCATGGATAAACGCAATCAAGGTCATCAAGGCAACAGCAGTGGCAGCAACTCCTGAACTTCATTCTTCCCGTTCCTCCGATATGACGCCGACCAAGTTCCTGCAGCGCATGTTGCGGGCAGTCTCGTCCGTGCGCCTCACTCAGCTGTTGCGCCTGTGGCCGGTCCTGATCGTGTGTCTGCCGCTAGCGGCTTCGGCGCAGCAAGGCATTCCAGCCTTCACCAGCACGCCCACCGCCGGCGGCGGCCAGTCGTACACGCTGCCGATCCAGACGATGGTGCTGCTCACCTCGCTGTCGTTCATTCCTGCGGCCTTGCTGATGATGACCTGCTTTACGCGCATCGTCATCGTGCTGTCGCTGCTGCGCCAGGCGCTCGGTACGCAATCGACGCCACCGACCCAGGTGCTGGTCGGGCTGTCGCTGTTTCTGACCTTGTTCGTGATGGGTCCGGTGTTCGACCGCATCTACACTGAGGCCTATCAGCCCTTCTCTGAAAACAAGATTCAGATGATGGAGGCGATGGAAAAAGGCGCCGCGCCGCTCAAGGAATTCATGCTCAAGCAGACCCGTGAAGCGGATCTGGCGCTGTACGTCAAACTGTCGCGCGGACCTGCGCTGCAAGGCCCTGAAGATGTGCCGCTGCGGGTATTGATTCCGGCCTTCGTCACCAGCGAGCTGAAAACCGCTTTCCAGATCGGCTTCGCCATCTTCATCCCCTTCCTGATCATCGACATGGTGGTCGCCAGTATTCTGATGGCGATGGGGATGATGATGATGTCGCCGGCCATTGTGTCCCTGCCGTTCAAACTCATGCTGTTCGTGCTGGTGGATGGCTGGCAGTTGCTGATCGGTTCGCTCGCGCAAAGTTTTTACTGAGGAATTCAGATGACTCCAGAATCAGTCATGACGCTCGGCCGTCACGCCATGGAAGTGACCTTGATGATCGCTGCCCCGATGCTGGCGACCGCGCTGATCATCGGCCTGGCGGTCAGTATTTTCCAGGCCGCAACCCAGATCAACGAAGCCACTCTGTCCTTCATCCCCAAGCTGATCGGCGTGTTTCTGGCGCTTATCATCGCCGGCCCCTGGATGCTTACCATCATGCTGGACTACATGCGCGAAATGTTCGGCGGCATCCCGGCCATGGTGCAGTGAAGTCGGCAAGAACATCGCTGTCAGTCCTGCCGCGCCGCCCTCAGGCGGCGTTCTTGATTGAGGCTGCGGCAATGCTGTCCGGCTTCGTCGCGATCATTGCTCCTGCAAGCGGAACTGCAACTGCTGCCGCCCTTCTGCTACGCGCCGTTTTCCTGCCTCATCGCATCGCCCTCTTCGCCATTTGCCGTCCATGATCAACGTCACCAGCGCCCAGCTCTACACCTGGATAGCCATGTTCATCTGGCCGCTGACGCGCATCCTCGGCCTGATCGCGACGGCGCCTCCATTCGGCAGCGCGAGCGTGCCGATGCTGGTGAAAATATTGCTCGGCGTAGTGATGGCGCTGGTCATCGCGCCCGATGTGCCGGTGCCGCCGGCGCTGGACCCGATGTCCATGTCGGGCCTCATGATTCTGTTGCAGCAAATGCTGATCGGACTGAGCATGGGCCTGGCGATTCGCATCGTGTTTGCCGCCGTCGAAATGGCGGGCGAACTGATCAGCTCGACCATGGGCCTGGGTTTCGCCGCCTTCTTCGACCCGCAGACGCAGGGCCGTACGTCGGCCATCAGCCAGGTGTTCTCGCTGCTGGCGACCATGGTATTTTTGAGCATCAACGGCCATCTGGTGTTGCTGGCCGTGATGGCGGAAAGTTTTCATACGTTGCCGATCACCGCTACGCCCAATACCGCCGAAGGCTTTCATCAGCTGGCGCTCTGGGGCGCTCGCATATTCAGCATGGGCCTGCAACTGTCGCTGCCGATGCTGATCGCTCTGCTGATCACCAATCTGGCGCTGGGCGTGCTGACGCGCGCAGCGCCGCAGCTGAATCTGTTCGGTATCGGATTTCCGATCACGCTGCTGGCCGGCTTCGTGCTGATTGCCATTGGGCTGCCTTACATGCTGACGCCGATGCAGCACTTCATGAGCGACGGCATCGAGATGATGCGCATGCTCGGTTCGGTACCAACCATCGGAGCCCCGGTCAAACCCTGACCCCTGCCTGCATGAGAAAACACCGACGTAACCAAGCGCTTCGGTGGCACATCTGTAACAGCCAAATGCGGCAAGTTCTCATCTTGCCCGCTCACATTTTTGCGAGGGCAGGCTATAATCGCCGCTCACTTCCCAGCATCCACTGCAGAAGACGCAGCTAACATCTTTTAAAGTTTCCCCTACTATCATTTACAGCGGTGAAACAAAAATTTTGCGCGTCTTAACAATTGCACAGCCAGGCACCGGGCACACTCTCGCACTGAGTTTCATCCTCTGCGCGGATTTCCGCCGTCTACATTCGTATGCATATCAAAATACTAAAAAACAAGAAGTACCTCGCACTTGCGTTCATCGCCATCGTCGTCGCCGGGCTCATCGCCCGCAAAGTATTGGCGCCGCCGCCGGCCCCCGCCTATCTCACCGCGAACGCCAACGTCGCCGACATCCAGGACACCGTGATGGCCAGCGGTACCGTCAAAGCCTATAAGCAGGTCAGTGTCGGCTCGCAGGCCTCGGGCCAGATCAAGTCGCTCAAGGTGGCGCTCGGGGATCAAGTCAAGAAGGGCCAGCTGATTGCCGAAATCGATTCGCTGACGCAGGCCAATACGCTGCGCACGCAGGAATTCTCGCTGGAAAATCTGCGCGCCCAACTGCGTTCGAAAGAGATCACGCTGAAGCAGGCGCAACTTGCTTACGAGCGCCAGAAGACCATGCTGGCGGGCGACGCCGCCTCGCGCGAGAACTACGAAACGGCTGATGCCACGCTCAACACCACCAAGGCCGATATCGAAGCGCTGAAGGCGCAGATCGACGGCGGCAAGATCGCGGTGGATAACGCCAAGGTCAACCTCGGCTATACCAAGATCACCTCACCGATCGACGGCGAGGTAGTCGCCATCGTCGCGCAGGAAGGCCAGACCGTGAACGCCAACCAGAGCACGCCGACCATCATCAAGGTGGCGCGCATGGATACCGTCACCATCAAGGCGCAGATTTCCGAAGCCGACGTGGTGAAGGTCAAACCCGGCCAGGCGGTCAATTTCACCATCCTCGGCGCGCCGGACAAACCTTACACCACCACACTGCGCTCGATCGAGCCGGCGCCGGATTCCATCCTGCAGGACGATACCTCGACCACCTCGACGAGCTCCTCATCGTCGAGCAGTTCAAGCTCGACCGCCATCTATTACAACGGTCTGCTGGACGTGCCCAATCCGGATGGCAAGCTGCGCATTTCGATGACGACTCAGGTCTACATCGTGCTGGCGGAAGCCAGGAACGCCATCGTGATTCCCTCCACCGCACTCGGCGAAAAGCACAAGGACGGCAGCTACAGCGTGCATGTGATGGATGAGGCCGGCCAGGTGCAGGCACGCAGCGTGAAGATCGGCATCAACACCAATGCCCAGGTGCAGATCACCGAAGGTCTGAAAGCCGGAGAAAAAGTCATCACCGGCAGCGCCGGCGGCACGGCCGCCGATAGCCAGACATCCGGTCGCCGCGGTCCGCCGCCCATGATGTAAGGCGCGGCATGACGACACCATTACTGGACATCAGCGAGCTGCAGCGGGATTTCCCCGCCGGTGAAGGCACCATCACGGTGCTCAAGAACATCAATCTGCGCATTCACGCCGGCGAGATGGTCGCCATCGTCGGCGCCTCGGGCTCGGGCAAATCGACGCTGATGAATATTCTCGGCTGCCTCGACAAGCCGACCTTCGGCAGCTACCGCGTGGCCGGGCGCGAGACCGGACAACTGTCGCCGGATGAACTGGCGCAACTGCGGCGCGAACATTTCGGCTTCATTTTTCAGCGCTATCACCTGCTGTCGGACCTGAACGCGCAAGGCAATGTGGAAGTGCCGGCGGTGTATGCCGGCAAGGAAAGCGGCGACCGCCGTCTGCGCTCGGCCGAGCTGCTGCGCCGGCTCGGCCTGGCGGATCGCATGCACCATCGCCCCGGCCAGCTTTCCGGCGGCCAGCAGCAGCGCGTGAGTATCGCGCGCGCGCTGATGAACGGCGGCGACGTGATTCTGGCGGATGAGCCGACCGGTGCGCTCGACAGCCACAGCGGGCAGGAGGTGATGAACATCCTCAAGGAGCTCAACGCCGAAGGCCACACCATCATCATCGTCACCCACGATATGCAGGTGGCGCAGCATGCGCGCCGCATCATCGAAATCAGCGACGGCGCCATCATTGCCGACCGGGCTCAGCCGGATGCGGCAGCAGCGCCGGCGCCGCCGGCGCTGGTCAAACCGGTTCAGGCGCAGGCCAGGCCATGGCGCGCCAATCTGGATCGCCTGAAAGAAGCCTTCCACATGTCGCTGCTGGCGATGAATGCGCACAAGCTGCGCAGCTTCCTGACCATGCTCGGCATCATCATCGGCATTGCGTCGGTGGTGTCGGTGGTGGCGCTCGGCGCCGGCTCGCGCGAGCGCATTCTGAAAGACATCAGTTCGATGGGCACCAACACCATCGACATCTTCCCCGGCGCCGATTTCGGCGATATGAAATCGGCTGCGATCAGAACCCTGGTGCCGGCCGATGCCTATGCTCTGGCCGAACAGAATTTCGTCGACAGCGTGACGCCCAGCGTCGCCACCTCGTCGTCGGCGCGTTACGGCAACATCTCGGTAACGGCTACCATCAATGGGGTCGGCGAGCAGTATTTCCGCGTGCGCGGCCTGGAGTTCGAACTGGGACAGAGCTTCAACCAAGACAGCGTCACGCGCCGCACGCAGGACGTGGTGATCGATGCCAACACGCGCGTCAAGCTATTCCCCAATGGCAGCAATCCGCTCGGTGAAGTGATCTTCCTGGGCAGCGTGCCCTGCCGCATCATCGGTGTCACCAAGAAGCGCGAAAACGGTTTCGGCAACAACGACTCGCTCAATGTCTGGATCCCCTATACCACAGCGATGAGCCGTTTGCTGGGACAGAACTATCTGAAGGGCATCACGGTGCGCGTGAGCGATCAGGTCTCCACCGCGGCCGCCGAGCAAGGCATCGTCAACCTGATGACGATGCGCCATCGGACCAAGGACTTCTACGTTTTCAATACCGACAGCATTCGCCAGACCATAGAAAAAACCACCGCCACGCTGACCTTGCTGGTCTCGCTGATCGCGCTGATTTCACTGGTGGTCGGCGGCATCGGCGTGATGAATATCATGCTGGTATCGGTCACCGAGCGCACGCGCGAAATCGGCGTGCGCATGGCGGTCGGCGCGCGCCAGAGCGACATCATGCAGCAGTTCCTGATTGAAGCGGTGCTGGTGTGCCTGGCCGGCGGTCTGCTGGGCGTATTGCTGGCGCTGTCCTTCGGCCTGCTGCTGTCCTATCTCATCAGCAATTTCACGATGGTGTATTCGACCACATCGATCATCACCGCCTTCACCTGCTCGACCCTGATCGGCGTGGTGTTCGGCTTTCTGCCGGCGCGCAACGCCGCCCAACTGAATCCAGTCGACGCACTGGCCAGAGAATGAAAAATTCAATCATGCAAGCAATCGACATGCCGTCATTCCAGTTAGATCAAACACCGCAGCTCTCTGTGCCGCGCTTCGCCTTGCACCGCATGAGCCTGCGCCTGGCGCCGCTGGCGCTGGCGCTGACGCTGGCCGGCTGCGGGTCTCTGATGAAGACACCCTATGAGGCGCCGCAGACGCAGATCCCGGCCAACTGGAGCAATCGCACCGCCGAGCAGGAGGTCTCCGCCGACCAGTGGTGGAAGCAGTTCGGCGATGCCGAACTGAACCGGCTGATCGACGAAGCGCTGCGCAAGAACAATGATCTGGCGGTGGCGGGCATCAAGGTGCGGCGCGCGCAGTTGACTGCCGGGCTGGCTGACGATGCGCGCGTGCCGGCGCTGAGCTCGAGCACGTCCACCAGCGGCAACAAGAATCTGCGCGGCAATCACAGCAGCTACCAGTCCAGTTCGGCCTCCGTCACACTGAGCTACGAAGCGGATCTCTGGGGCCATCTGGACAGCGCCTATGACGCCAAGAAATGGGAGGCGCTGGCGACCGAGCAGGATCGTCAGAGCACCGCGCTGACGCTGATCGGCACCACCGCCAACCTGTACTGGAACGGCGCGTATCTGAGCCAGCGCATCGCCGTGAGCGAAGAAAGCATGGCTTACGCGCAAAAGACGCTGGACCTGATCAACACGCAATACAAGGCCGGCGCGGTCTCCACGCTGGAAGTGCTGGAAGCGCAGCAAAATCTGATTACCCAGCAATCCAGCCATACCGAATTGCTGCAGCAACAGGTGGAAAACAATAACGCGCTGGCGATCCTGTTCGACAGCCCGCCGGGCAAGACCCGCATGCTGCCGGACCGCCTGCCGCAATATCCGCTGCCCAATCTGCAGGCGGGCTTGCCGGCCGATCTGCTGGCGCGTCGGCCAGACCTGCGCGCGGCTGAGCTGCGCCTGCGCGAATCGCTGTCGACTGTGGATGCGACACGCACGAGCTACTATCCGACCTTGACCCTGACCGGCTCGGTCGGCGGCAGCAGCGATGCCTTGCGCAATGTCTTGCAGAATCCGATAGGAACGCTGGGCGCGGGACTGGTGCTGCCCTTCCTGCAGTGGAACGAGATGAAGCTGAATGTGAAGGTGTCGCAGGCCGATTACGAAAGCGCCGTGGTCACTTTCCGGCAGACGCTGTATTCAGCCTTGAGCGATGTCGAAAACGCGCTCTCGGCACGCCAGCAATACGCGACGCAGGAGCAACTGCTGATCGCCAATCTGAAGGCAGCGCAAGGCGCGGAACGCTTGTATGAATTACGTTACCGGGCCGGCTCGGTTACGCTGCAATCCTGGCTGGATGCACAGGAAAAACGCCGCACCGCCGAGACCTCGCTGGCCGAAAACCGCCTCAATCGCCTGAAGAATCAGGTGACGCTGTATCAGGCGCTGGGGGGCGACATGCAGACCAATACTGAGAATGGGATGAACGGCACCTCGCCTGCACAAGCGGTGCAGATGCAAGGCCGTTCGGATCGCGACGATTCGCTGAACAAGGGGCTGCACACCAGCGGCAAATCCTGAGGCCGGCACTCCCCCTGCGGTCGGCACTGCGGCGCAGTACCGGCCGGTCGAACTACCCTGCCCCGTTACCAGCAAGTGCCGGCAAATACAGGCAAATACGATCAGCAGAAGCAGCGAAAATGAAAAGGGCGAACCGAAGTTCGCCCTTTTTTCTTACCGGTAAAAACTCTGTACTGCTTACTTCAGATAGTTCAGCAAGGTCAGGCTGCTGGTCGACACGAACACCTTTTGCGCGGCCGACAAGTAGGTCGACTTGAGTGTCAGGTCGCTGACCAGCTCACTGACATCGGAGGTGTTGGCGCCCAGTAAATCATTCATGGTCTGCTGATAATTCTGCTTTTGCACCGCACCGGCCGCATCCAGATTATCCAGTTCGGACTGACGCGCACCGACCGAAGCGGTGGTGGTACCCACCGTATCGATCATCGAAGAAAACGCCGTTCCCATCTGCGCCAGCTTGCGGCTCAGCGCTTCCTGACTGCCAGCCACCGGCGTACGCGCAGCATTCGCTGCATCCGACTTCAGTTTCAGCGCTGCTGCATTGGAGAACAGCGTGTTGTAATTGGGATCCGTCGGCGACGCCGCATCCAGCGCGGTCTGGGCATCCTTGTAAGCCTGGATCGGGTACTGCGCGGGGGAACTGCCAACCGGATAGTTAAAGGTATTGGCGGCTTGTTCATCCGCATTGTTCGCGGCCTCAGTGACAGGCACTGCCAGCAGGCTGATCAGATCGTTCATGCTCTTGAACACATCCTGGCCGCCGCCCTGGAAAATCGCCTGGCCGGATGCACTGATGTCCATCTGGCGGGTGGAGTCCACCTGCAGACTCATCTGGCCCTGATCGCCGTTGTAGACAACGCCGCCGTTGCCATCCAGCGTGAACGGCTGCGTGGTGCTCTTGAAGCCGGAGAACAGATAATTGCCCTGACCGTCGGTCGCATTGGCGTAACCGAGAACCTCTTTCAGGTTGCCTTGCAGTTCGCTGGCAAGATTGACGCGCTCCGAATTGGTGTAAGAAGCATTGCCGGCCTTGATCACGTCGGACTTGATCTTGGTCAGCATGTCGGTATAGCTGTCCAGCGTGCTGCTCACCTGCGCCAGCGAGCTGTTGGCGTTCTTGCGATTGGTCACATACTGTTCATTGAGCGCCTGGGTCTGGCTCAGATCCAGTGCACGTGCCGAAGCTACCGGGTCGTCGGATGGATTGAGCACTTTCTGACCGGCGCTGATCTGCTGATTCAGCTTCAGGATCGAGCCTTGCATACTGGTCAGCTCGGTATTGCTCATCTGATACAACATCTGTGTGCTGATACGCATCTCAGTTTCCTTTTAATTAGCTACCCAGCGTCAACAAGGTATTGAGCATGTCGCTGGCCGCCTGAATGATCTTGGCCGCCGCCTGATAGGCCTGCTGGTTCTTGATCATGTTGGCCAGTTCTTCGTCCTGATTGACGCCGGATTCGGATTGCTGTTCCTGGGTAATCGCCGACAAACGCGCCTTCTCGGCGGTGTTGGTCACATTGATTTCATTGGTCTTGTTGCCGATGGTGCTGACCAGCTGCGAATACGAACCCTGATAGTTGGTGTTGCCGATCGTATTCTTGGTCTGCAGACCTGCCAGCAGCAAGGCGTTGCGGTTGTCCGTTACACCGCTGGTGTTGGGCTGGACGTAGAACTTGTCGCCGTTGTTCGGCTGGCCGCTCACGGTGAACGAGATGCCGCCCGAGGTGTAAGTGTCGCCCGCTACATAAGGCAGATTGGTGGCACCGGCCGCCACAGTCGACGTGGTGCCATCCTTATGCGTGATGGTGTACGCACTGGTGGTCGGCGAAGTCGGCGGCGTAAAGCCCGGCGGCGTCGCCGAGGAGTTGTAGGTGTAGGTCAGCTTGGCGCCAGCAGCCAACGGGGCACCCAGATAAGTCGAATCGACCGAACCGGCACTCACCGTCGCCGTGCCGCTATTAGCGGCCACTGGCGTGAACTTGAACTTGTCACCGTTTTGCGGAGTTCCGCTCAGTGCGAAACTTACGCCACCGCTGCTATAGGTCGAACCGCTCGCGTAAGGAATTGCCGCACCGGATGCATACGTCGTCGAGTTGCCGCTGGTGTCAGTCACTACCACCGACGCCGCTGGCGACAATGTGACGGTGTTGGGCGTGCCGGTTGCATACGTATAGGTCTGGCTGCTGCCTGCAACAAAGGTCGCGGTATCGAGCGTCGCGCCGGAAACGATTCCGTTGCCGAGATTGCCGGTGGTGCTCAGGCCCATGTCGGTAGTTGCGCTGATCGACGTCACGATAGGCGCCGCCGCTGCGATGCTCTGCGTATTGGTCATGGCCATCGAGATCGATGCAGCACCGTTGCGCGTCGGCTGGATCAGGAAGCTGTCGCCCGCAGTCATGGTAGGCGCATCAGGGGTACCACTGCCGTCACCGGCATAGGTCACGCCATCGATGACCTTAGGGAAATCAGCCGCGACCATGGTGGTCTTGGTGTTGTCCGAAAGGCGGGTCAGGGTGTAATTGGTGCCGTCGTAGCTCAGCGTGTAATCGCTGACGGTCAATGCAGACGCATTGGTGATGGTAGCGGTCAAGGCGGCCGTCGCGCTGTTGGTCGACTTGCCTGTCACCGCCACCGGAGCGACGTTGAAGAAATCCGTGCCCGCAACACCGTTCTGATCCAGACCCAGCTTCATCTGATCATTGAGAGTGGTACCCAATGCTGTCGCAATGCGGCCCAGCGTATTCTGTGCCGAGTCCAGCGTCTCGCTGCGGTACTTCAGCAGACCACCGAGGCTGCCGCCGTCATAGAAGGAGCTGTCAGGAATCAGTGCGGTCTTGGTGCTGGTGATCTGATAGGAAATCTGCAGGCGGGTCGGGTCATCCGAAGACGGGGTCGCCACCAGTTTGGAAACCTGATCGCCCACCACCAGCGGCTGGCCGGTACCGATGAAAACGCTGACGGCACCGCTGTCCTGAGGAACCGTCGCCACCTTGGTGTACTTGTTGAGCTCGGCAATCACCTGATCGCGCTGATCCAGCAAATCGTTCGGCGCGGCATTGCCGTTCGCGCCCTGCGCCTTGATGATGGCCTTGTTCAGTTCGGCCAGTTGCGTGGCATACGAATTGATGGTGTCGACAGTGGAAGTGATCTGGCTGTTGACGCTGGTACGGCTCTGCGCCATCTGATCGTTCAGACTCTGGAAGCGCGCCACCAGTGTTGAACCCGCCGACAGCATGGCTTGCCGTGAAGCATCCGTGTTCGGATTCGAGGCCAGGCCCTGAATCGAAGAAAACAAACCCTGCAATGCAGGCGTCAGACCGGCACTGCTGTCGGCCAGCAGATTGTCCAGCTGGCTGATCTGCGAGTAGTAAGAGTCGAGCGAACTGGCCGTCGTCTGCGAGGCCAGTTGTTGCTTCGTCAGGAAATCGTTATAGACCCGCTTGATCTCGGTCACGCTGGTGCCCTGACCAATGAAACCGGCGCCATAGTTGATCCCGCCGGCGGAGCTCTGCACCACCACCTGGCGGTTGTAGCCCGCCACGGTTGCGTTGGAGATATTGTGACCGGTCGTGGCCTGCGCGGCTTGTGCTGCTGCCAACGCGCTCTGGCCGATGCTAAAGATATTGGTTGCCATGCTCGATCTTCTTTAACGGAATAATCTTGTCATCGGCATTTAGCTGAAAAACTTTAGCCCGGCCGGAGGCCGATTCTGAAATTTTTGCTTATGCAGACAGCGATTGACGGATGATGCGCGACAGCTTTTCCGCATAGTGCGGATCGGTCGCGTAGCCGGCGCGCTGGAGGCCGTAGGCGAAACCATGCGCGTCCTGCGCATTGGCCAGCACCTTCTCGTAGCGGGGATTGCTTTTCAGCAAATTGGCGTAGTCGCGGAAAGCATCCGCATACGAATCGTAAGCACGGAATTTCTCCACCTTGCGCTTGGCGACGCCGTTGACGTATTCAATGGTGGTGGCCTCGACCACCTTGCCGGTCCAGTTGCCGGTGGCCTTGATGCCGAACAGATTGTGGGCGGAACGACCATCGCGGGCGACGATCTCCTTCTTGCCCCAGCCGGTTTCCAGCGCGGCTTGCGCCAGCATGAACTTGGCCGGAATACCGGTCATCTTGCTGGCGACCTCGGCGTCAGCCTGCAGGCGGTTCTGGAACGCCTCTACGTGCGCAGGCTTGTTCGAAGTACGACGTTTGTTGCGCGAATTGTCATTGCCGTTTCTGTCATCTGCGGCATCTGCCAGGCGATGTCCGGCCACGCTTTGCATCAGCTTGGCCTTGTCCATCTCGGTCAGATCCTTGGCCAGCGGCAAGCTCATCGGCAGCGCATCGTCCAACTGTTGCTGTTGCTGCAACAAATCCTCGGCACCCGGCAGTTGCTTGGGCAGCGAGGCCGACAACTGACGCGTCAGCACATCAGCCAAGCCGATGCCGCGCTGCGCCAGGTTCTGGCTCATCTGCTGATCCAGCATCGATGTAAACATCTTGGTCTGCTGATTGTCGAAAGGACCGTCCTGCGGCGTAGCGTCACGCATGCTTTTCATGACCATGTTCAGGAACATCGCTTCGAATTGCTTGGCGGTGCTTTTCAGCGCCTCCGGCGAATTCTGCTTGGCAGCTTCGCGCAAACCGTTCAGGCCATTTGCATCGACTGCCAGGCCGTCGGTAGGATTCGACGCGTTGATGTTGTTGATCATGAAATACCCTTGAAATTCCTGCGTTGTCCTGTCGGCGTTTGGCGGTCATTCAATCCTGAGCACATCCATTGAATGACACACAAACAATACGACGGACGCCGCACGTCCGTCTTTCGGCCTGATGATTAAGATTAATCGCCCGATTAAATCACTTCAAGCTCAGCACGCAGCGAACCTGCGGCCTTCATGGCCTGCAAAATGGCCAGCAAATCCTGCGGTGTTGCACCGATGGCATTGAGCGCCTTGACCACATCGGACAGCGCCGCACCGCCACGCAAAAGCATGACCTTGCCCGGCTCTTTGTTGATCGAAATCTGGGCATTCTGATTGGAAGCAGTCTGGCCTCCGGCCAGTGCATTCGGCTGGCTGACACTGTTGTCGGCGCTGATCACCACGGACAGATTGCCGTGCGATACCGCGCAGGTATCCAGCATCACGCTCTGATTCATCACCACCGAGCCGGTACGCGCATTCAGAATGACCTTGGCCGCCACACGGCCTGGCGTGACATCGATGTTTTCCAGCGCCCCGAGGAAGGACACGCGGTCGCCATTCGACAGCGGCGCCCGCACGCGAATCACACGGCCATCCTGCGCCACCGCGGTATCCATGCCGAAGCGTTTGTTGACCGCTTCCACCACCCGGCTGGCGGTGGAAAAGTCGTTGTCGTTGAGCTCCAGATTGATCATGTCGCCGGCGCCCAGCGTGGTCGGCACGGCACGCTCCACCGTTGCACCGTTGGAAATACGACCTGCGCTCAGGTGATTGATGGTCGTGCTGCTGCCGGCTGCCGAAGCACCCGCGCCGCCGATCACCACATTGCCCTGTGCGATTGCATAAATCTGGCCGTCGGCGCCTTTCAGCGGCGCCATCAACAAGGTGCCGCCGCGAATGCTTTTGGCGTTACCGATGGACGATACCGTCACATCCAGTTGCTGGCCGGGCTGAGCAAAGGCCGGCAGACTTGCCGTCACCATCGCCGCCGCCACGTTCTTGAGCTGCATGTTGCTGGTGGAAGTGCTGGGCAGATTCACGCCCAGTTGTTGCAACATGCTGATCACGCTTTGTACCGTGAATGGCGTTTGCGTCGTCTGGTCACCGCTACCGTCGAGGCCGACCACGAGACCGTAGCCGACCAACTGGTTTTGCCGCACGCCCTGGATGCTGGCCAGATCTTTCAGACGCTCCGCATGCGCGGCCGACATCACGCCGGCCAGACTGAAACAGGCCAGCGCGGCGGCAGCCGCCTTGCGTATCGAAACGGGCGTCGTGATGAACGCGAAAGACCTTTCAAACATTGCAGTACTCCACATCAGAAAGGCGAAACGCTAAAGAAGAAGCGAGAAATCGAGGACATGAACTCAGCCATGTCGACCCGGGTATTGGTGCGATATTCGACCTTGGCGTCGGACACCACGGTCGACGAAACGGTATTGCCTGTGGCGATATTGTCGGGACTGACGGTGCCGGAAAAACGCACGTACTCAACGCCCTTGTCCAAGGCCACCTGCTTCTCGCCGCTGACGACCAGATTGCCGTTCGGCAGCACCTCGGTCACGGTCACGCCGATGGTGCCGGTGAAGGTATTGCTGGAGGTGGTAGCGCCCTTGTCTTCAAACTTGTTGGATGAACTGCCGCTGGCGGCCAGTTCCTTGATGGAGGTGCCGAAGATGCTCGGCGCAGTCGTCGCCACGGTACCAGTCTTGCTGGCGGAACTGCCTGCCGACTTGGCAGCGGCGGTCTTTTCGTTGATCACGATGACCAGCGTGTCACCCACCAGACGCGCACGGCGATCTTCGAGCAAAGGACGATAAGCAGTCGACTGGAAAATCGCGCCGGTCGTCGGCGGCGGATAGGAAGCAGGCTGCGGCCGCGCCGTCATCGGTCCGGTGACGATGCTTTCTGGAACGGTAGTACAACCGGTAACTGCAATGGCTCCGGCGATGGCGGCAAGTTTCAGCAACGGTTTCATGTCTGCCTCATCCCTCTTTCAACTCTGAACTCTGTTTTCAAACGCTTTGCCACTCAAATTGCAGGCCACTGATTTCACTGCGGTCAGCGTCGCGGAAGACCTTGGCGACTATCCAGCTGTCCGCAAGCACTGCTGAAATCAGCACCTCACATCACTGCATCAATTACAGCTGCGACAGTTTGGCCAGCATCTGATCCGACGTAGTGATGGCCTTGCTGTTGATTTCATAAGCGCGCTGGGTCTGGATCATGCTGACCAGTTCTTCCACCACGTTCACATTCGATGTTTCGACATAACCCTGCCACAAGGCGCCCGCGCCATTGGTGCCCGGGGTATTCGGATTTGGCGCACCGGACGAAGCGGTTTCGACGTAAAGGTTTTCGCCCTTGCTTTCCAGACCGGTAGGATTGATGAAGGTCGCTACCTGAATGGTGCCGATCTGGGTCGAAGCGGCAGCGCCGGCCTGAGTGATCGAGACGGTACCGTCACGGCCAATGCTCAGCTTGGTGGTGTTCAGCGGGACCGTAATCGGCGGTTGCAGCGTGTAGCCGCTGGACGTCACCAATTGGCCCTGGCTGTCGGTCTGGAACGAACCGTCACGGGTATAGGCAGTGGTGCCGTCCGGCATCAGAATCTGGAAGAAACCGGCGCCCTGAATCGCCAGATCCTTGTCATTGCTGGTCTGGTTCACATTGCCCTGAGTGAAGATGCGCTCGGTGGCAACCGGACGCACACCGGTACCGATTTGCAGACCGGAAGGCAATTGGGTCTGCTGCGACGACTGCGCGCCGGGCTGACGCACGGTCTGATACAGCAGATCTTCGAACACGGCGCGCGAACGCTTGAAGCCGTTGGTGCTGACGTTAGCCAGGTTATTGGAGATCACGTCCAGTTGCGTTTGTTGCGCATCCAGACCAGTTTTTGAAATCCACAGGGAACGAATCATTTATTTCTCCGGTAATCCGCTATCAGCTCAGGGAAAGAATCTGCGTCGCCTTGGTGGCGTCGCTTTCTGCTGTTTGCATCAGTTTCATGTTCAGTTCGAACTGACGTGACAAATTGATCATGTTGACCATGGACTCCACCACGTTGACATTGCTGCCTTCGAGGGCGCCAGTGGCCAGGCGCACATTGGCGTCGGCCGGGGCCTGCGTGGCATTGGTAACGCGGAACAGTCCGTCGTCGCCGCGCATCAGGCTTTTTTCATCTGGATTGACCAGTTTGATGCGACCCAGCACATTGACCGCATTGGGGACGCCTGTAGTCGGAATCGAAGACACCGTACCGTCGGACGCGATCGCCACGGTCACATCAGGCGGGATGCTGATGGGACCGCCATCACCCACCACGCTCAGACCCGACTGCGTTTGCAGGATGCCGTTTGCATTCATTTTGAAACTGCCGTTACGGGTATAGGCTTCGCCGCCATCCGCAGTCTGCACCGCGATCCAGCCCTTGCCCTGCACCGCAACGTCGAGCGCACGGCCGGTATCCTGAATCGTGCCGGTGGAAAAATCGCTGCCGGCGGTGGAGTCCACCACGAAGGTGCGCGTCGCCAAACCATCGCCGACCACCGGAGCTGCACGGAAGGTATTGAGCTGCGAACGGAAACCCGTCGTCGTCGCATTGGCCAGATTGTTGCTGGCGTTGGCCTGCTGCTCCAAGGTGTGCTTGGCGCCGGACATTGCGGTATAAATCAAACGATCCATAGTACCCCTCTGAATGGCAGGCCCGAAGGCCGCCATTGTTTCCATCTTCTACATTTGATGCCGGCGTTGAACCAGCAGCAACAGCGCTTGAATCAACGCAAGCTGACCAGTGTCTGCAGAATCGTGTCCTGCACCTTGATGGTTTGCGCATTGGCCTGATACACACGCTGCGCCACGATCATGTTGACCAGTTCGGCCGTCAGGTCAACGTTGGAATCTTCCACCGCACGTGCCTGCAAGGTGCCGAAGCTGCCAGTGGTCGGGGTGCCGATCAGTGGCACACCGGCATCAGACGATGCCGTGTACAGGTTGTTGCCGATCGGTTGCAGACCGTTGGGATTGGCAAAGTTGACCAGCAATACCTGACCCAGCGACTTTGTCTGGCTGTTGCTGTAACTGCCGATGATCTGACCGTCCTTGCCGATACTGAAACTGCTCAACGTACCGGGTGCCATGCCATCCTGGGATTGCGCAAGATTGACGAAGGAAGAACCGGTCTGAGTAGAGCCGGTGTAATCCAGGGCAATGGAGCCCATGGTCGCGCCAGCTTTGGCAAACGTCGACAGATTGATCGAAGTCGCGGTATTGGCAGTCATCGCGCCGGTAGCGTCGAAAGTCATCGACCCCAGCTTGGTCGGTGGCGTAGTCGCAGGAGCAACCGCACCGTCAACCGTTGCGTAGACGTCCCAGGAGGTCGTCACAGGCGATGTCGTCGTCGCACCCTTTACGTAGTATGTCTGTACGTTGTAGGTGTTACCGAGGCTGTCATACGCCGTCACGCCGGTCGAGTTATTGTACGAATTCGAGTTAGAAGGATCGAAGGGCGTCACGGTCGGAGAGCTCAGACGCGAATCCAGATTGACCTTGGTCGAGACCTTGGTGGTTGCCGTCGCAGGCAAGGCCGCGGTGTCGATTTGCAGCGGTACGGCATCACCGCCGGTCACGCCTGCAGGCCAGCCAGTCAGATAAGCGCCGTTCTCGCTCGGATTGATGATGTAACCGTTCTTATCCAGCTCGAACTGACCATTGCGGCCATACAGCGGCGCCTGATTGGTGATGCTGCTCACCATCCGGAAAAAGCCATCGCCATTGATCGCCACATCCAGGGGATTGTTGCTGGTGGTGATATTGCCCTGAGTGAATTGCTGAGCCACATTGGCAACCGAGACGCCGATACCGACCGGCGAATTGCCGGAACGGTTCATCGAATTTGCGTACATGTCCGCAAACTGCGCCTGGGCCTGCTTGAAGCCGACAGTACTGGCGTTCGCGACGTTGTTGCCGGTCACTTCCAGACTTTTTGCAGCGCCATTCAGACCGCTGAGACCTTGTTGAAAACTCATTTGCTATCCCCCTCGATGACCGGACAAGTCGAAAATTTGGATTGAATCTGATTAAAGAATTTGAACCACATCAGTTGGCTTGATGGTTCCGATGTTCGATACATTGAGTTTGACGCCGTCAGTACCGGTGGAGACGCTGGAGACCGTACCGAAGGAAAGCGCAGTAGCGTTCACGCCCACGCCTGCATTGGCTGCTGTCACCGTAAATGTGTATTGACCGTCGGCCGCCTTGGCGCCGGTATCGGTGGTGCCGTCCCAGATAATCGGCAAAGTGCCGGCTGCCTGGCTGCCCAGATCCAGCTGGTGCACGACCTTGCCGGTCGAGTCCTTGATGGTGACATTGACGCTGCTGGCTGCGGAATCCAGCTGCACACCGAAGATCGCTTTCTGGGTGGTAGTCGATGTACCGTCGGTCGCCGTAGTGGTATCCGAAGTCAGCGTGACATTGCTGCCAGGCGCCAGCACGCTGTGGCCGATCATATTGGCCGATTGCAGCGAGGTTGAGGAGTTCAGATTGCTCATCAGCGTCGACAGCGTGGTGTTCAGCTGGCTGATGCCCGACACCGTCGACAGTTGCGCCAGCTGGCTGGTCAACTGCGAGTTATCCATAGGATTGCTGGGATCCTGATTGTTCATCTGCGCCACCAGCAGCTTCAGGAAACGATCCTGAATATCCTGCGGGCTGTTTGCGGTAAGGCCTGAGGACGAACTTGAACTGGCGGCAGTAGTAGCCGTATTCATCGTCGACAGCAAATCGTTAGAGACTGTAGCCATGATTAAAAATTTCCTATTGACCGATGGTGAGTGTTTTCATCAACATGGACTTGGCCGTATTCATGGTTTCCACGTTGGTTTGATAAGAGCGCGAAGCCGAGATCATGTTGACCATCTCTTCGACCGGATTGACGTTGGGCATGGCGACATAGCCATTGCCATCGGCCAGCGGATGCTTGGGATCGTAGACCAGCTTGGGCGGCGCCTGGTCTTCCACCACGGCGGCGACCTTGACCCCGCTGTCGGAGATTCCGCCGACCGGCACGGCCGCAAAAACGACCTGCTTGGCCTTGTACGGCGTACCGTCAGGACTGGTGGCGCTATCGGCGTTGGCGATATTGCTGGCCACTGCATTCAAGCGTTGCGACTGCGCACTCATGGCGGAGCCGGCGACGTCAAAGATGTTGGATAAGGACATGAGTTATTACCCCGGCTGGATTGCGGCGGACAGACTTTTCAGCTGGCCGTTGATGGCGGTCACGGCAGCTTCGTAGCGAATTGCGTTATCGGTGAACTGGTTGCGCTCGACATCCATATCCACGGTATTGCCATCGACACTGCCTTGCGTCACGGTGCGATATTGCAAGGGCGAACCGCCGATGCTGCTTTCACCGCCCAGCTCAGCCCCGGCAATGTGCGCACCAGCGGTCAGTGCCATCGCCAACGGAGGCGTGGCGCTCGACTTGTTGTCGAGTGCGTTTTGCAAAGTCTTGGCAAAATCGATATCGCGCGCCTTGTAGTTCGGCGTATCGGCATTGGCAATATTGGAAGCAATCAACTGCTGGCGCTGCGATCGCAGATTCAGGGCCAGTTCGTTGAAGCGCAGGTAATCATCCAGTTTTGAGACCATTGAGTCCTCCTGACATATCGACCCGTTCGTTTCGCCCCGTACTTACAAATACATCCTAAAGTTAGTACGGATTGCGCCGATGATGGGAATTACATAGCGTCGATCATACGGTTGCACCGGAAACTTTAATGCCCAATAAGGCGATAAAACTACGCCTTGTTCGGCCTTTTGAGCTCGCGCGCGCAAAGTACCATTGCTGGCAAGATATGCCCCTGGTCTGCGCCTGCAGGCCGATTTGCCCGCCATGAAATTTTCGCCCCGCCTGCTGCTTCACTCCCTGACTTCGCTGCTGTTTGCGCTGCCGCTCTTGTGCGCACCTTTTGTTACTCAAGCGCAAAATTTGCCGGGCGACGCCGGCCTCAACGGCCAGAATCCACCGCGCCAGAAATTGGCAGATCTGCAACAAGCAGCTGAACAATTTTTGAAGCAGCAGACCTCCGGCATGCCGGGTCAGATAACGATTTCAGTCGATCCCGTCGATTCGCGACTGATTCTGGCGGCCTGTCTTGAACCGCAGGCCTTCATGCCGAACGGCGCCCGCCTGTGGGGCAAAACCACAGTCGGACTGAAATGCGTAGCACCTTCGCCGTGGACGATTTATGTGCGTGCCAACGTACAAGTGATGGCGGATTATTTCGTGACCGCGACGCCGTTGGCACAAGGCCAGACCATCGGCCCCAACGATGTCACGCGCCTCAAGGGTGATCTGTCGACCTTGCCAACTGGCGTGATCACAGAAGAGTCGCAGGCCGTCGGCCGGGTCGCTGCGATGTCTTTGCGTGCCGGCACGCCGTTGCGCATGGATGCGATCCGCAATCAGCGCGTAGTGCAACAAGGGCAGCCGGTACGGGTCGTATCGATAGGCGCAGGCTTCCAGATTTCGACCGAGGCACGCGCCCTGACCAATGCCACCGAAGGGCAGCTGGCGCAAGCCAAGACTTCTGCCGGCCAGGTGGTCAGCGGCATCGCCAAACCAGGCGGAATTCTTGAAATCAATTATTGATCTGGCAACGGATTACGTCTCTTTACAAAATAAGTGACTGCAAGACCAAATGAAATGCTTTTGAGATTAAAGTTTGCGACAAAATCGCCGATAATCTAAGCGACAGGCGGATTTAATCAACCGCCATAAACAAGGATGATGCCGTGAACGTTAATGACGCCCTCAAAAGTGGAACCGGATTGCAGGATGCTGCAACTGCCCCGACGCGTAGCCCTGGCAATACAGCAGGCAGCACGTCGACCGCAGTTGGCACGCAAAGCACTCCGGCCAGCACGACGCCAAATACTTCGGACAGCGTACGTCTGTCGACGACCTATCAAACGCTGGAAGCCAAGGTGACCAACACCGGCGGCACCTTTGATGCGAAGAAAGTGGCTGAAATCAAGGCCGCCATCGCCAGCGGCCAATTCCAGATTGATCCGGAAAAAATTGCCACCGGCCTGCTCGATACCGTCAAGGGTCTGATCGGTGCCCGCAAGTAAATAAGCAAGTAAAGAGCTACCCAGAGATATCTCATGAACACAGTTTCCGCTCAGCCCTCAGACCGCCTCGCGCAGGAAAAAGACGCCTTGTCGCGTCTGGTCGGCAATCTGCAGCAGGAACAGGTGCTGCTGGCGCAAACCGATGCCGAAGGCATCACCGACCTCATCAGCGCAAAAGCCCAGATCGTTTATGAAATGGCTACCTTTGCCGGTGAACGCCACAAGTTGCTGGCCGCGCTCGGCTTTGGCGCAGATGAAAACGGCATGCAGCAATGGATGGATCAGCAAGGCTCGGATGAGGCTCGCCAACTCTGGAGCGAACTGTTTGAACTGGCGCAAGAGGCAAAAGAACTGAATCGCGTCAATGGCTTGCTGATCGGCAAGAAAATGGCGTTGACACAGAATGCCATGACCATTCTGCAAGGCAAGGTTCAAGGCGGCAGCTTTTACGGCCCGGACGGCCAAAGCAGCATGCGCTCGGTCGGCCGCCGACTCGGCGTTGTCTGAAATCTGAACCAGCTTCAGATTTCCTCGCAGGCAACTCCTTCCTACTTTCTTTCCGATACTCGCAGCACATCAGACCCTGGCCTGGCCAGCGGCTTGTTCGTGCAGCCTGATGTCGTCTCATCGGCCTGAGGCCTGCTCAGGTAATCAGCACAGACATCCATCGCACCCAACTCAAAAGCGGCAATAGCGATGAGCGCCTGCGGGCTTAGCGCGCAGGCAGCTTAAATGCGGATGCCAAAAGACGCAGATGCGCCCTGCCCGCTGCGGTGAAAATACCAGCTGCGGAACAAAGGCAAAAAAGAAATAAAAGAGAGACCAGAGTGACCGGATCAGACCACGCCGGTCCAGGATTGCTCGCGCAAGGTCGAGCGCATGCGTGCGATTGCCTGGCTGTGCAACTGGCAGACACGCGATTCGGAAACGCCCATGACGGCACCGATTTCCTTGAGGTTCATTTCCTGCTCGTAATACAGCGCCATCAGGATTTTTTCACGCTCAGGCAAGGCCTTGATCGACTCGACCACAGCATCGCGGAAACCGCCATTGATCAGATTCTGCAACGGATCGTCAGACTGGCTGGTCTGATAGCGATCGAGGAAATGCTCGTGACCGCCGTCTTCATCATGAAAGTCTTCGTAATAGATCAGCTGGTGCCCGCCGCACTCAGTGAGCATGGACTGATATTCCGCCAGACTCAGCTTCATGTATTCCGCAACCTCCAGCTCTTGCGGATGACGGCCCAGCTGCTGCAACAGCGACTGCATGGCCTCTTCGATCTTGCGTGTGCTCTGACGAATGCTGCGCGGCAACCAGTCGCTGCTGCGCAATTCATCCAGCATGGCGCCTCTGATACGTTGCACCGCATACGTTTCAAACTGGGCGCCGTGTGTTTCCTCATAGCGATTGACAGCATCCAGCAAACCCATCATGCCGGCCTGGATCAGATCGTCAACCTCCACACTGGGCGGGAGCTTTGCCTTCATCTGATGCGCGAGCTTTTTTACCAGCGGCGCATGCAGCTCCAGCAAACCATTCTTACCCGCTTTACCCTTGACGTTATACATGACACGTCATACTCCGAGACTGGCGCCGTCAGTGGCCAAACCGAAGGCGCCATTGGTCAATTTCGTTCCGGCGAAACGCTTCGCCAGACGATGGAAGGCAATCGACGCACTCGAGAACGGAAATACATCCATCACGGCACGCCCCTGCCCGCTCGCCCGCCGAATGTGATCATCCGCAGGAATCGAACCGAGATAATTCAATTGCGCTGCCAGATAACGGCTGGCCGCCTGCGCCATGTTGGCGTACACGGTCTGCGCTTCCGCCTCCGTTGCATCATTGACAATCAAACTGAAGGGACGACGTCCCAATCTGTCGCTGAGCGTCTTCAGCAAGACATAGGCAGCCTTGATCGATGAAGCACTGGCCGATACCTGAATGACAATTTCGCCCATTTCCATGGACGGCACCGGCAAAGACTGATCATCGCTCAATACACCATTGACCAGGCTGAGATCGGCTTGTTCAATCATGGTGTCGAACACCTCGGCCAGACTGCCGGCCTGATGATGACTGGCCGATGGCAAGCTGCGGCGCGCGATGCGTGCGATGGAGAAACCTTCCGGCAACAAACGCATTGCTTCATGCAGATGACGCTCCTTGCGTGCGACTTCCTGCAGCGTCGCGAGATCGTGGCGCAGACCGATGCGCGTCAGCAGACCTGAGGTCGAAACGGCGCCGTCGATCAGCAAAACATTACTGGTGGACTGACTGAGAGAAGCAGCCAGATTGATCAGCATCGCGCTCTTTTCTTCTTCAGTCAGCACCGAGAAGAAAGTGAACAGACGCGGCACCGGACGCTCAAGCATCCGACGCAATCCTTCTGCCTGATCAATTTCATAACTAGCCAAGAATCACCTCCCGCAAGCTCTTGTCGTTCATTGCCATGGCAGTCGGTCCTACGACCACCGGCAATTCGCCTTCACGAAATTCGAAAGGTCCTGTTTCGCGTTTCAGTTTAAAGGCGCGGTCTGCCAGATACAACTTATTTGCAACATGTAAATCTTCCGGCACGCGCTGACCATTGGCGACGTAATGCAGGTTCAGCTTGTGACGGATGACGACGTCCAGCACGTTGCCGATGGTGGCCGCTTCGTCCAGTTTGGTGACGATGCAACCGGCCAGGCCTGAGCTGCTGTAGGCGTTCACGACTTCGTTCAGCGTGCCGCCGGTGGCGGTTGCATTCAGGCACAGCAGACGCTTGATGTCGACGCCGGCGCCGGACAACATGGCATCCTGCTCGGCCACCATCTGATCGCGCTGGCCCACGCCTGCAGTATCGATCAGCACGGTGTGCTTGCCCTTCAATTCTTCCAGCGCAATGCGCAAATCAGTTTCATCTTTCACCGAGTGCACCATCACTCCGAGGATCTTGCCGTAGATGCGCAACTGTTCGTAGCCGCCGATACGGTAACCGTCGGTGGTGATCAGCGCCAGCTTGCCGGAACCGTGACGCATCACGCAGCGCGCCGCCAGCTTGGCAGTGGTGGTGGTCTTGCCGACACCGGTCGGACCGACCAATGCGAACACACCACCGTTTTCCAGCAGTTCGTTTTCGTTGGCCATGGTCGACAGATTGCGCGCCAGCACCGACTTGACCCAGAACATGCAATCCTGCGACTTCGGATTCGGCGGCAGATTTTCGGTGATCAGACGCGACAGGCTGGCGCTGAAACCGGCGGCCAGCATTTCCTTCATGATCATGGCCTTGATCGGCTCGCGCTTCTGCGTACCGCCCCAGGAAATCTCGGCCAGCTGAGTTTCCAGCACACCGCGCATCGAGCGAATTTCGGTCATGACTTCCGACAGGATTTCGTCGTAGTCCTTGCCGTCGAATTCCGGCAGCGCAGATTTTGCGCGGCCATCGGAAGCATCGCTGCCTGCAGCCTGAGCGCTGCTGCGGCTGCGCCATACACGCGCATCGGCAGCAGGCGGCGCCATGGTTTTTTCTTCAGCGGTGCGCGCCACGATTTTGCCGATCGGCTGCTGATCCAGCAGCGGAGCAGCTTCCTGACGCGCCAGAGGACGCTGCTGCGGCTGCAGCATCTGCGGTGTGGCAGGCGGCGACAGCAAGGCCGGCTTGCGCGGGCTTTGCGTCGGGCGCTGCAAGGCAGCCAGAGCGGCGGCAGCATCCGCCTTGCTGGCGCCGGGCGCGACCAGCGAAGACATGTCTTCATTGGCCATCGCCAGGATTTCAACGCCATCCGGGATGTTGCGGTTGGAGAGAATGACAGCGTCGGGGCCCAATGCTTCACGTACTTGGCGCCACGCTTCGCGTGATGAGTTAGCGATAAATTTCTTAACGTTCATGCTTGCCCTCCAACTAGGCTGGTAACTTTAATCGTTTTTGAATCTGGCACTTCTGCGTGAGACAGTACCCGCAATTGAGGCATGGCACGACGCAAGAAGCGCGCCATCAATGCCCGCAACGGCGCGGGTACAAGTAATACCGGGATCAAGCCCATCTGTTCCTGACGCTGCGCAGCCTGCTCGGTCTGCATCACCAGCGCATCGGCCAAACCTGGCTCGATGCCGCCGCCGCTGTCGCCGCTGGCTTGCAGCGCTTGCATCAACAGACGTTCGAGCTTGCTGTCGAGCGTCATCACCGACAACTCGGCTTCGCCCGGGAAGATTTGCTGAACGATGGCGCGACCCAGTGCGATACGCACGATGGCGGTCAGTTCGTTCGGTTCTTGTGTGCGCGGCGCATGTTCGGCCAGCGTTTCGATAATGGTGCGCATGTCGCGGATGTGTACACCTTCGCTCAGCAGATTCTGCAGCACCTTCTGCAGCGTACCCAGAGGCAGCATCTTCGGCACCATGTCTTCCACCAGTTTCGGCGCATCCTTGGCCAGGTGATCCAGCAGCATTTGCACTTCCTGACGCCCCATCAATTCGGCTGCGTGCGTGGTGATCAAATGATTCAGATGAGTCGCCACCACGGTACCGGCATCGACCACGGTGTATCCCATGGTTTGCGCCTGTTCGCGCATCGCGTTGTCGATCCACACCGCAGGCAAGCCGAAGGCCGGATCGGTGGTCAGCATGCCCGGCAGCGGACCGGTCACCATGCCAGGATTGATCGCCAGGAACTGACCCGCATTGGCCTCGCCCTTGCCCACCTCAACACCCTTGAGGGTGATGCGATAAGCCGAAGGTTTGAGCTCAAGGTTGTCGCGAATGTGCACCGGCGGCGACAGGAAACCGACTTCTTGCGCAAACTTTTTGCGAATGCCCTTGATGCGTTTGAGCAGCTCGCCGCCCTGGCCTTTATCCACCAGCGGGATAAGGCGGTAGCCGACTTCCAGACCCAGGGTATCAACCGGCATGATGTCTTGCCAACTGGCTTCCTCAACCTCTTGCGTGGGTGCTGCGCCGCCGACGGCAGCGCTCTGCGACGGCGCCTCAACTTCTTGCTTGATCTTAGCAATACGCTTGTTGATGGCGTAAGCCGCGCCCCCCATCAAGGCAGCCAGCATAAGGAATGCAACGTGCGGCATCCCCGGAATCATGCCCATCGCGCCGATGATCACGGCGGTGATATAGAGCACCTCGGGCTTGGCGAACAATTGATTGATCAGCTGGCCGCCGACGTCTTGATCATTGGCCACGCGCGAGACCACCACACCGGCTGCGGTCGAAATGATCAGCGATGGAATCTGCGCCACCAGGCCGTCACCGATAGCCAGCAGCGTGTAGTTTTTCAAGGCGGCGTCGAAGGCCAGATCATGCTGCACCATACCGACCACCAGACCGCCGACGATGTTGACCACCGTCACGATGATGCCTGCCACGGCATCGCCGCGCACATATTTACTGGCACCGTCCATGGCGCCGTAGAACTCGGCCTCTTGCGCCACTTCTTTACGACGCTGGCGAGCTTCCGGCTCACCGATCATGCCGGCGTTCAGGTCGGCATCGATCGCCATTTGTTTACCGGGCATCGCGTCCAGGGTAAAACGCGCGCCCACTTCAGCGATACGGCCGGCGCCCTTGGTCACCACCATGAAGTTGATGATGGTCAGAATCACGAACACCACAATACCGACGGTGTAGTTGCCGCCGATCAGAAAGTGGCCGAAAGCCTCAATCACTTTACCCGCCGCATCCGGACCGGTGTGACCTTCGGTCAACACCACGCGGGTGGAGGCCACGTTGAGTGACAGACGCAGCATGGTGCTGACCAGCAGCACCGCCGGGAAGGCGATGAAATCGAGCGGCTTGACGGTGTACAGCGCCGTCATCAGCACGATGATCGACAGCGAGATATTGAAGCTGAACAGGATGTCCAGAGCAAAAGCCGGCAATGGCAGCACCATCATCGCCAGCATCATGACGATCAGAATCGGCGCGGCCAGTGCTTTACCGTGCTTGAGCGGCATCCATGCCGGGATCTTCATTGTGCTGAGATTTGCCATCGTTAATGCAATGTCCTACGTTTTTTTGTCTTTGACTTGGTGGCAGTCAGAGGATCAAGTTCTTTCGGTACTTCCAGATCGCGCGGCTCGTTAGGACGGTCGCCGGCGCCGGTGCTGTAGGTGCGCAGCTGGAAGATGTAGGCCAGCACTTCCGCCACTGCGGTGTACAGCGCCTCCGGAATTTCGTCGCCGATTTCGGTATGAGTGTGCAACGCACGCGCCAGCGGCGGCGCCTCCAGAATCGGGATGCGGTTTTCGCGGGCGATTTCGCGGATCTTGGCGGCGACTTCGTCGGAGCCCTTGGCGATCACCTTCGGCGCACTCATCGAGCCCTCGGTGTATTTCAGCGCCACGGCGTAGTGCGTCGGGTTGGTCACCACCACGTCGGCGGTCGGTACCTCAGCCATCATGCGGCGACGCGCCATCGAACGCTGCATGGCGCGAATCTTGGCCTTGATGTGCGGGTCGCCGTCGGCTTCCTTGTGCTCTTGCTTGACCTCTTCGCGCGTCATGCGCAGCTTGCGGCCGTAGTTCCAGATCTGGTAAGGCACATCGATGATTGCGATGATGATCAGCGCCGACACCATCACGATGAAGCTGGTCCACAGCAGATGCGCGCTATGGCTGGCGCTGGTCTTGAGCGACTCGACGCCCAGCCCCATCACCGAATCCATCTGGCTTTTGATGACCAGCCAGGCCACGGTGCCGACCAGCAGAGTTTTGACGACAGCCTTCAGCAGCTCGACCATGGAGTTGACCGAAAACATGTTCCCGATGCCGTTGATCGGGTTCAGCTTGCTGAATTTGGGTGCCAGGGAATCAACGTTGAACAGCCAGCCACCGAGGATCAGCGGCGATGCGACGGCTGCCAGCGTCATCATGAATCCGATAGGAATGATGGCGACCGCCACTTCCATGAAATGAGCGCGGTACATGGCGAACAACAGTTCCGGGTCGAACATCTGAGCGCGTTCCAGCGTCAGCGTGGCGACCATCACACGATCAAGGCTGGTCACCAGAGGGCCGCTGAAGGCCCAGATGGTGCTGCCGCCAATCAACAGCATCAGACAGGTCGACATTTCACGCGAACGTGGCACATCACCCTGCTCACGGGCACGCTCGATGCGTTTGCCCGTGGCTGGTTCGGTCCGTTCCATGTCGCTATCTTCGGCCATTGCCGACACCCCCGCCTTATTGCCACCCCCACATTACAGACGGATTTCGAGGATGGTCAGACGGGATTATTGGCGAGACAGCATGGGAATCATCAAGGGAATAAGGGCGAAAACGCCCCGCATTTCGGACTAGGGAAATGAGGCGGAGTCTGCCTTGGGAGATTGCTCGGGGAGAGATTCAGCGCAGGATTGCCGCCAAACCCATATGGCACTGCAGCATTCTTTTATTTTGACGCGACGCTTGCAGCGATGCGTCAACCGCCGGAATCAAGACCGCATCCGGCAAATTTCGACTGAAATTCTGACAACGTCACCGGCTCGCCACACTAGTGGCGTACCGGATCGGCGCATCAGAAGCCCAGGCTTTCCAGCAAATCGTCAACCTGACCCTGATTGGCAATAACGTCCTTGCCGGTCGGATCGATTTGAGGACCGTTCAGCAAGCCGGTGTCTTCACGCTTGGTTTCCGTCGGCGAATAATCCACCAGCAACTGCACCAACTGGCTTTCAAGATCGTGCGCCAGTTCGGTGACACGCTTTATCACCTGCCCTGTCAGATCCTGAAAATCCTGCGCCATCATGATGTCCATCAGCTGCTGCTTGGTGACGCTGCTGTTTTCACGCGCCGTTGCCAGATAGGCAAGCGTCTTACCGGCAAGCGCGCGGTAATCGGCCTCCGCGAATGGCTTCTGCTCGACGGCAGTCCACTGCTCGGTCAACTCGCTGGCGCCATCGGCAATCTTGTCCTGCAAAGGACTGGCCTGCTCGGTGGCGTTCAGCACGCGCTGTGCAGCCTGCTCCGTCATGCGCGCCACATATTCAAGGCGGTCGCGTGCATCCGGCATGTCGCTGGCCGCCTTTTCAAGCAAGCGATCAAAGCCCAGGCCGCGCAAGCTGTCATGCAGATTGCGCGTCATGTGCCCGATACGGACCAGGAACTCGTCGTGGTTCCCCGCGGCTTCGCGCGCGCCGTCCACCGGCGAGTTGTCGGAGCTGGCGCCCACCTTAGCCTCCGGCATCCAGCTTTTCGAAGATCTTGCCCAGCTTTTCATCCAGCGTTGCCGCAGTGAAAGGCTTGACAACGTAACCGTTGGCGCCGGCCTGAGCTGCCGCCACGATGTTTTCCTTCTTGGCTTCCGCCGTGACCATCAGCACAGGCAGCTTGGACAAAGCCGGATCCTTGCGGATTTCCTGCAGCATGGTCAGACCGTCCATGTTCGGCATGTTCCAGTCGGACACGACGAAATCGAACTGGTCGCTACGCAGTTTTTGCAGCGCCTGCACACCGTCTTCCGCCTCATCGACGTTGGTGTAGCCCAGTTCCTTGAGCAGATTGCGCACGATGCGGCGCATCGTGGAGAAGTCGTCAACGACTAAAAATTTTGTATTCGGGCCTGCCATGACTAGACTCCATTGTTCAAACGATTTTTGTGATTATCGGCAACCTCTTGCCGAAACTTAAGCCCGCCATAAAAATTTTACTGCAAGAATGCCGCATTTTCGCTGCACTCCCTGCAATGTACGCGCATTTTACACGCGCAAAGCCCGGCTGCCATGCTCTGCCAGGTAAGCAAGAACCCGGCCCGGCATGGCCTGCAGAGCAAGTACTTCGTGTGCAGCACCGACCGCGATCGCTTCGCGTGGCATGCCGAACACCACACACGATGCTTCATCCTGCGCAAAATTGTAGGCGCCGGCGGTTCTCATCTCCAGCATGCCCAACGCGCCGTCCTTGCCCATGCCGGTCAGGATCACGCCCACCGCATTCTTGCCGGCACAGGTTGCGGCGGAGTTAAACAGCACATCCACCGACGGCCGATGACGGTTCACTGGCGGCCCCTGATCCAGCTGGGTCATGTAATTGGCGCCGCTGCGCACCAACTTGAGATGCGAATGGCCGGGAGCAATGTAAGCATGGCCGGGCAACACACGCTCATTGCCCGCCGCCTCTTTCACCGAAATCTTGCAGAGATTGTCGAGGCGCTGCGCAAACGAACGCGTAAAGCCTTCAGGCATATGCTGAGTGATCAGAATGCCGGGGCAATCCGACGGCATGCGGATCAGGAATTCCTTGATCGCCTCGGTACCGCCGGTAGATGCGCCGATGATGATCAGCTTTTCACTACTGGTGAGCGGATTGCGGATCTGCGGCAGCACGCCGTCACCACTCTTGGCGGCATCAGCAGGCGCCGCGCGGCGCGGGCGGATACTGGCCTTGGACGCGGCGCGAATCTTGTCCGCAATCATGTCCGTGTATTCCTGCATGCCGCTCTGGATGGAAATTTTCGGCTTGGTGACGAAATCGACCGCGCCCAGTTCCAGCGCGCGCAGGGTAATTTCCGAGCCGCGTTCCGTCAGCGAGGACACCATCACGACCGGCATCGGCCGCAGGCGCATCAATTTTTCCAGGAAATCGAGGCCGTCCATGCGCGGCATTTCAACGTCCAGCGTCAATACATCCGGATTGGTCTGCTTGATCAACTCGCGGGCAATGATGGGGTCAGGCGCCACGCCGACCACTTCCATGTCCGGCTGGCTGCCGATAATTTCACGCATGACACTGCGAATCAGCGCCGAGTCGTCAACAATAAGTACTTTGATTTTCATAGCAATACATCCTACACGCTGTGCACACCACTGAATTCCGCCTGCGCGGCCGAGGCCTCAGAACAGATCGACTTCGCCGCCCACCGGCTTGGTCACCAGACGGCTGGCGTAATCGCGTTCGCGACTGACCAAGGTATTGTTGTGCAATTGTTTTAGTTTTTTGACCAGCACTTTGCCAGTTCTGGGAAAGAAATACACTTTGCGCGGATAGATGTCGTTCAGATCTTCCGCCACGACGCGAATCGACTCCGCTTTAAGATATTCGCGCACGAACTGGGCATTGCGCTCGCCGACGTTGATGGCGATAAATCCACGCAGCACATTGCCGCCGCCAAAGACCTTGGCTTCCAGATTTTCGCGCCGCGCGCCCGCCTTCAGCACATCATTGATCAGGATTTCCATCGCATATGTGCCGTAGCGCGCAGATGCCGAGACCGGGCTGTTGTCGTCGCCACCGCCATCGGGCAGCATGAAATGATTCATGCCGCCGATGCCGCTGACGCGATCACGGATACAGGCCGAGACGCAGGACCCCAGCACCGTCACGATCATCATGTCCTTGTGCGTAAAATAGTATTCGCCCGGCAGGATCTTCGCGGCATCGCAATCGAAAGTTCGATCGTAATAGAAATTGGTCGCGAACTGCTCAGGGGCCTGTTGGCTCATGGTTTGGTCCTTGCAGTGCGCTGCACTGCATTCAGTTCGTAGACCGTTTTACCTTTCAGTTTGAGTGCATCCGAGACGTACAGGAAGTTCTCGGAATGTCCGGCAAACAGCAAGGCATGCGGCTTCATCAATGGCACAAACTTCGACAGAATCTTGCTCTGCGTCGGCTTGTCGAAATAAATCATTACGTTACGACAGAAGATCACGTCGAACTGACCGCTCAAGCCCCAGCCGTCCGCCAACAAATTCAGTTGACGGAATGTCACCAGCTTGCGCAACTCAGGCCGCACCCGCACGTAACCTTCGTGATTACCCTTCCCTTTCAGGAAAAAACGCTTCACGCGTTCCGGCGACATCTTCTCGATACGTTCCATCGGATACACGCCGTTGGCCGCTGTAGCCAATACGTTGGTATCAATATCGGTAGCGATAATCTGCACCGGCGGGGTCAGCGAGCCATAGGCCTCGCACGCAGTCATGGCAATGGTATAGGGTTCCTCGCCGGTTGAACTCGCAGAACACCATATGGAAGCGGGCTCTTTTAAGGTTTTTAGAAAGTCGGCGAGAATGGGGAAGTGATGCGCTTCGCGGAAGAAGGAGGTCAGATTGGTGGTCAGGGCATTGGTGAATGCCTCCCACTCTTCACTATCCTGGCCGCGCTCGAGCAAGTCGAGATATTGCACAAAGGAATTGATGCCGGTGGCGCGCAAGCGTCGCGCCAGACGGCTGTAGACCATTTCCTGCTTGCTGTCGGCCAGCGCAATGCCGGCCCGCTGATAAATCAAGCCGCGAACGCGTTCGAAATCCTTGGCAGTGAAATCAAACTCTTTTACGGAATCCGCTTTGACTGGCTGTGTCGTTTTCAAGTCGATTCCTTTTAATTTTACTGCCTCTGATGTTGCCTGAACTGCCTGAGACAGATACCCCCGTAGTTGTCGAATAATCTATCAGCGACTTCAAACGGTCAAGCGAATCAACCAGAAATGTGGCGGATTGCGGCCTTGTCCCGAGTGCCTCGATCCGGCGGGACAAGCGCAGCGGGACGCGCAGGCGACTTCAGCGAAACGGGTGTGGCATTCACGACACTTGCGGACTCGGCCGCTTTGGCCGGCGCATGACTGGATCGATAGCCCACCCGGAAACCGCCCCAATGCTTGCCGCTCACATAGATAGGAACCGACAGGTCATGCATTACCTCGCCGGTATCGCGCTTGTAGGTCTGCAACAAAAATGGCTTGGTATTGGCGCCGCAGCGCTTGCCGGTGCGATCGCTGAAAATACGCTTGGTGCGATTGTTGATCAGGTCGATGTCGTAGTTGCCGGTGAGCGGCTGCGAGAATTTCTTGTTGTGCGTCGGGAAGTAGCCGTTGTCGTCCACCGCCCCGGCATAAGCCAGTTGCGGCATCCCCGCCAGTATTGCCTCCTGAACCGGCGGCAGCACGCGATCCGTGAAACTGTCGAAACGGGTCGAATGCTTTTGTGGCGAAGTATTCGGAATCGCCTGATAGCTGCGGTCGAACAGCGCCACTTCGCTGATGGCGCCGGAGGCGATTGCACTTTCGAACAGTTTGCCGATCTGCTGTGCCGCCTTGGTCGCGACCAGACGAATTGCATCATGCTCGGTGCGGGCATTACTTTCGGCGATCGCATCGAACACGACCTCCGCGCGCTCAGACAAGGCCATCGCCGAAGCGGCTACGCGAGGCAGTTCCTGATCGGTCTGCAGCATGCCATTGCGAATCGTCAGAATGGCTTCAAAGATGCGCTGCGTGGTCTGGACGTTGCCGCGCGATGCGCTGGCAATTTCCAGAATCTCGGTCTCAGATACGCCCGCTGCGCTTTCGATGCGGCTCAGCAAGCCATGCACGCGCTCCACGTTCTGCGATGCCTCCAGCACCTTGCCGCTCAAGGCGTGCATGCCGCCGGCAGCGCGCTCCGCCTCTTCGCTGATACCGCGCACCATGGTGCCGATGTCATCGGTTGCCTCTTTGGTCCGCTGCGCCAATTGCCGCACTTCCCCTGCCACCACCGCAAAACCGCGCCCCTGCTCGCCCGCACGTGCCGCTTCGATCGCAGCGTTCAAAGCGAGAAGATTAGTGCGCGCTGCGATTTCGCTGATCACCTCCGTAATACCGTGAATGCGCTTGGATTTTTCCTGCAACTGCGTCATCGTGAGCGAGGCCGCCTGCGCGTCATTGCGCGCCTTGCCGATCTGCTGCAAACCCTGTTCGACCTCGGCGCGCCCGGCCACGCTTTCACTGCGCACATCCGCCGCGACCTTGGCGGCACGCTCGGCGTTAGCGGCAATTTGCGCGGTGGTCTGTGCATTCTGTTCGGCGCTGGCGACAATACTATTGGCCGCCTGTACATCAAGGCCGATCTTGCTTTTGATGGTATCGACAAAGAAGGAAGTCTCGGCTGCACCGATCATGATGTGGTCGATCTCTCGAGCGACTTTATCCACGAAATTCGGCGTTGCGCCCTGGCCTCGCCCTTGCAGCAAAGTCTGTATGCATATTGAAACTACCGCCGCAAGCACCGCGAGCCAGATCGCCGAAACATATCGCCCCTGATCCAGCCATGAGATCAACGCCGCAGCGCCGATACCGGCCATCAGCGCCGCAATGCTTTTCAATAAAACAGCCGTAGAGCCTGCGACGCCGACAGCTTCGCCCGTCTTTTTCCCGAACATGAGTTTGTCTCCTCCCGAATGAAAGCCTGCTCCGCCGCCAACGGTTGAATTTTATTGTTTGACGCCGCAGAAGCGAAATCCATAGCCATGCTCGATGAAGAGCCTGCCGTCTGGTGCTGCGCCCGAACCTCCTCGATATGGAGAAAATTCACACAGCGCCTGTTTCAGGCAGAAATTATTATCGACACGAGCGGCCGCATTTTTCTTGATAGTAATCATGCCAGCTTACGCGCAGCTTATGCCGGAAGACTTCACGCGCCACGAAAAAGCTGCAGCATCTCGCCCACGCTTGACCGCTGAATGAAGAATGGAATGCAAGAAGAAGAAGAAGAAGAAGAAGAAGAAGAAGAAGAAGAAGAAGAAGCTTGAAAATTGGCATGACAGAACTGCCCGCCGAACGTGCGAAAGCACAAAGAAAAAAAGCCTAGCGAAATCGCTAAGCTTTTCATTTTTGGTCGGGACGGAGTGATTCGAACACTCTACCCCTTGCACCCCATACAATTAAATAGCAGATAGTCCCGGACACTCATGGACTATCATGGAATTCACTAATCCCTTTATTTACAATGACTTGTTATAATATATCGTCCAGGATTGTTCGTTAAAACCCACCGCCAGCCAGTCATTTTGGTGGGGTAAAAGTGGGGTAAAAATTAATTCAAGGGAAGAGGGATGAGCAAGATTACCGTCAAGGGGCTTGAGAGTTTCACTATTGAGGATGATGGCCGCACTATTCGGGAGGATGGAGGGCTGGTGGGTCGTGTCCGTTCAGGCCCGCGCGGAATAACCGTGCTGTTTCGTTATGAATTCAAACTTCAGGGAGATAAGCGGGATTACGCGCTGGGTTCATGGCCAAAGAAAAGTCTGGCGGACATCCGATCCGAGCGCGATCGTCTTCGCGTAATCGTCGCCGATGGCATTGACCCTACTGCTGCAAAAAAAGCTTCTCGAATTGAAAAGCAGAAGGCTGTGGAAACTACGCTTGCAGAGGCTGAGCAAACTCGTGTCAAAAATTCGACGGTACGGGATCTATTCGAGATGTGGGCAAAGGAAGGCGTGGCTCGCAGGGATGAAAACAAGGAGTTACGCCGGCATTTTGAAAAGGACATTCTCCAGGCCGTCGGTCATATCGAACTGCGTAAGCTGACTGATACTGATATTCGCACTATGCTTCGCAAGCTGCTCGGCCGGGGAGTGACCAGAACAGCGATCATAGCCTTTAATGATCTTGGCCAGATGTTGCGGTGGGGAGAAAAACGCCAGCCTTGGCGTGGCTTATTGGCGGACGGTAATCCGATTGACCTGGTGGACATGGAGATTCTTATCCCCGCTGACTACGAGGAAGAACGCGATAGGATATTGCCACCGAACGAAATTCGGGAGTTGGCGAACATTTTTTCCAGCACTACCGCTACGTATGAGTCCGCTGTAATTGGCACCAAACGAAATCAAGTCCATCCGATAAAACGAGAAACTCAGCTTGCGCTGTGGATCTGCCTTGGAACGCTCTGCCGCATCGGAGAATTGCTAATGGCGCGATCAGAGCACATCGATCTGGATGCCGGAACATGGTTTATTCCTCGTTCGAATGTAAAGGGTCGGCGACAGGAGCACGTTGTTTATCTCTCGGAATTCGCACGTCGGCATTTTACGGAATTGCTGGAACTCGCTGGCGGCTCCGAATGGCTGTTCGCTTCTCGAAACAAAGGTAAAGAGGAAACTCACGTTTGCGTAAAGTCAGTCAGCAAGCAGGTGGGAGACCGTCAGACTCGCTTCAAGAATCGCAGCAAACCCTTGGCCAATCGACGGAATGACAATAGTTTGATATTAGGCGACGGAGTCAATGGAGCATGGACTCCACATGATTTACGCCGGACAGGGGCGACCATGATGCAGAAAATGGGAATTCCACTGGACATTATTGATCGTTGTCAAAACCATGTTATCGCTGGCTCGAAAGTACGGCGCCATTATTTACATCACGATTATGCTGAAGAAAAAACAGATGCCTGGCGTAAATTAGGAGATAGCCTAGATGTTCTGTTAAATTGCACTCAAAATTGACCCAAAAGTGGGGGTGCGGCGTAAAACTTGGACTGGTTTATGCCGTAAATCCAAGACTCTCCCGGTATTCAATGGGACTGCGTGAGCCAAGAGATATCTTGATGCGCTTCTCGTTGTACCAACGGATGTAAGAGTCAACCGCCTGAATGAATTGTTCGATAGTAGTACCTTGCCAGTTTCTTGGGTAGAACAGCTCCGTTTTAAGTCGTCCAAAGAAACCCTCGCAAGCGGCATTATCTGGTGAGCATCCTTTGCGCGACATTGATCGAACCAGCTTTGCGTTGTGCACGCGTGAGAGCCACCCAGGCCAGCGATAATGGGTACCGCGATCGGAGTGAATCACAGGCCTGCTCACTTGGGTGGCTACTGTCTCAATGGCAGCATCGAGCATGGTGTTCACCAGGTCGGAGTCGGGACGTGTACCGAGAGTCCAGCTGACGACCAGACCATCGAAGCAGTCGATCATGGGCGAGAGATAGACCTTCCCAGCCGGGATCTGAAACTCAGTGATGTCAGTTAGCCACTTCTCATTCGGAGTGGCAGCCTGGAAGTCTCGATTGATGAGACTCTCCGGAGCAGGGCTGATTTCTCCCAGATACGACCCATACCGGCGTCTTTTGTTGGCCGCAACAAACAGGCGCTCCTGCTTCATCAAGCGTTGCACAACTTTCTCGGAGATGTACATATGACGCCGGCTAAGTGCTGCGCGCATTCGCCTGTAACCATAGCAGCGGTGATTGCAATCAAAGACTTCGGTCATGGCAAGGCGTGCATCGGCGTATTTATCCGCCATTCGCAACTGGGTGCGGTGATAGAAGTAGGAGCTGCGCGCCAAGTTCAGTTCAGCAAAGAGTTCTGGCAGTGCATAAGTCTGCTTCAGGGCGTCAATCAGCAGTGTTTTCTCCCGGTTGCTCAGGAGCTGCAGGTCGACGCCCTGGTCTTTTTTAGCAGTTCATTGGCCCTCTTCAAAAGATCATTCTCAAGCTTCAGTTTGCGGTTATCACGTCGAAGGGATTCCGCCTCCCGTTCGAGCTCAGTCAGATCAGATACTGACGGTGGATGATTTTGGTCTTTCATGGATGCAGGAACCTCGCGACCGAGTAATTGATTCTTCCAGTTGTACAACGTCGGCCTGCATACCGCTACCTTTTTAGCAATTGCCTGCGCGCTTGTCTGCCTGGTACACAAATCAATGACAGCCGCATTCTTCAGATCCAAAGGGTGCTGCACATTCGGCGCACGTCCCACCATGCGGGGACGAACCTCAGGGTGCAGTTCGTCAATCCAAGCCGTGAGTACCGCTCGGCAAGGGTATCCCAGTGCCTTCATGGTTGAAGCAATGCAACGATCGTGATCAAGGTAATGCTGAACCGCCCGTCGCTTCTGCTCATCAGAATACTTCCGCGGGCGCGCATAGCCCACCTGCAGGCCGAGACTTCGCTCGTATTCCTGATACCAACATTTCAGCGAGTTCTTTGTTGGATAGCCCAACTTTCGGATGGTCGGGCCTGTACGTTTTCCCAGCTTGATATAGAGCTTGACTGCTCGGATTCGGTCTTCGTGCGAATACATGAACTACCTCCAAGGTAGTCCAAGATTTTGTCCGCACCCCCTGATTATCAGTTTTAGATGCAAATCAACAACCGAACAGCGGCAACAGCTGCGCCCCCCCCCTGGTCGACGCCGATTTGCTAGTGCTGGACGATCTGTTCCTCGCGCGTCGTCAGCGACAAGGCCGGCGAACTGCTGCAAACACTGGCGCACCAGCGCTACAAGCTCATTGGTGGCGAACCTCAGTTCGGCTGCACCTCTCCCAGACCCCGCATTTCCTTCATGAAAATGGCGACACCGGACTGAATCGATGCGATACAACGTTCCAGCGTGCTTGTCAGCAATGCCGCGTCGGGTGCCTGGTTGACACCAGCCAAGAAACTCTCGATCGAGGCCGAGACGTTGAAGCCGTCTTCACGCTCGAACATCCACAGCTTGACTGCCTTCTTGCCGCCATTGACTTTGTTGAGCAGCGACAACATCCGTGCCTCGTCGCTGTCCCCCACGAAGTTGGGATAGACCAGGCGCATGAATTCGGGATCGTTGTCGGCATCCAGCCCGATGAAGAAATGGCCGACGCCAGGCATCTTGAACACCACGTCATTGTCTTCATCGATGTCGGCGATCACGCCGATGGCGTTCAATGCGTGGACGTAACGTTGTGCGAGCTCATGGGCGTTCATAGTCATGGTGAATTCCTTCTAAAGTGGTGATGGCGATCGTGACCGCCGTTTGCGATCCGATGCCATCGTGCATCCTGATGATGGGTTCGGCTTGCCTTCAGGGCATGCCGGCGCGGCGCGATGATGCAAGCAGCCTCGATTTCCTATTCGCAGGAAGACGCCAAAAGCGGAAAAGAAAAAACGACTTTATTGTTGTTTTATTGTTGTTCGCCGCGCGGTCGTAGCAAGAGGGCCGCCACCGCCAGCACCAGCAGCGGTCCACCACCGAAGCCCCAGCCCATTTGCATCAAGCCGACTCCGGCCAGGGTGCTGCCCCCGACCATTCCCAGGAAAATCCAGCTGGTATGCAGGGAGGGCACAGGCGCACCCGGGGAATAGCCATTGGCCCAGACGTCGCGCCGGGTCTCTTCGTCGATGGTCTGGATGGCCACGATCATCAGCGCCACGGCGATGGCCAGTTGTGGCAACAGGGATATCACGCCCGTCAGGAACAGGCAGATGCATAACACGCCCAGGCCATGCGCCAGGACGGCGACGCGGGTCCTGCCGTGCGATTCGATCAGCGCATTGGTGCGGGATGTGGACAGGCAACTGCATGACAAGCCCAGCAGCGCGCTGATGGCATTGGTAAAGGCCAGGCCGCCGACGTGGGCCGGCCAGTACACGCGGTCAGTGCCGTCCTTGCTGTCTCTGAGCGTGGTCATCGACTCCAGCAGCATGACGCAGCCCAGCAGCAGACCGATACCGATCAATGCGGGCCAGACCCACAGCGGAAGATGATGCCACGCCACATGCAGCGTGTAAGGGCTGATGACGATGTCCTGCAACAGGGAAAAATGCAGGCCGCTGCTGCCGATGGTGCCACAGTAGCCGCCGGAGACCTGGTTGGCGATGAAGAGGTAATAGCCCGCCGTGGCAAGGGCGACGGAAACCGGAATGGCCAGCGGCGCCAGGCGCGCCATCGCTGTATGCCGCAGGCCCGGATATTTGCACAGCGAATTCCACGTCAGCCCGGCGATCACACTGGCCAGCGTGACGGCGGCCGTGCGCACCGGATCGATATGCAGGCATCCCTTGAGCTGGGTCGTGCCCAGGCCGACCACGATGCCCACGCCGGTTGCGAACATGAACCCCTTGCGCAATGCCACGTTGCTGTGACTGATCCAGCGCTGCACCGTGGGGAGCAGCCCCAGCAACTGCACGGCCGCAGCCGTCATGAGCATGGTCAACAACGCCGTCAGTGCGATTTCACGACCGGCTTCGGGGATGCCGGCCTGGGCAATGGCGAACTTCATCCCCGCAATGAGCACCGCCAGCGAGGCGCTGCGGGGGCCGATCAGCAAGGCGCGGGGACGCCCGATCGCCAGCACCGAACCGACGACCACGGCGCCCAGCACCATCAGGGCGCCCAATGCACTGCCGCTGCGACCCGGCAGGGTGTCTCCCAGCGCCGCGCCAAGGCTGACATATTCCGCGTAAAAAACACAGGCGGTGAGCGCGCCGGCCCACAGGTCCAGTACCGGCTGGCGCAGCTGCTTCACTGCGAACGCAGGCATTGATCGCGCAGGGACGCCACGATCACCAGCTCCGGCATACGGTTGAGGGCGTCCACGACAGCAGCGGCCTTGTCGGGCGCGCCCGTCTCGGTCACCGACAGCTCAAAGGCGCCGTTCTCGTTCGGGCCGAAAGCGATGCTGGTATCCAGTCGTTCCAGCGCCTGGTTCAGCTTGCCCATCGGTGCATCGTCGGCAAATCTGGCAAGAATCGGATTGCAGGTTGCCGCATCCCGTGCAGCGCCTGCGCTGCGCGTGCCGCCCTGCCCGGCCTTGCTGTCCTGGTGCAGATAACCCAGCCCCACCGGCGCCAGCGCAATCAGCAGCCCCAGGAACACCATCAGGGTGATCAGGCACAGCATGGCCTGCGATGAAAAGAATCGACCCAGCACCCGGTGCCGGGAAGAGGGAGAGGGAGTGGCCGGGGAAATGGAAGAGGAAGATTCGGGTTCCTGGTGGGACATGTGCAAGGTCCTGGATTAAGGTTTTTTCACGCCGGTGGGTCCAAACATCTGCTGCAGGGCCTTTGCCGTCTCTTTGGCCTGCTCGAGGCCCTCACCGCTGAATTCAGGCAGCGACTTTACGGACTCAATCATCATCCCCACCGCCTTGGCCGTATCCTGCGGCGTGCCCCGCCCTTCTCCGGTCAGTTGCGCCAGGTCCATCTTCGGGCGGCCGTAACCGGAGCGTGCGGCCACCGACAGCCATTTGTAGGACTGCACATAATCCTGGCGCTCATAGGCCAGTTCGCCCAGCAAGGTCTGCGCCGGAACATAACCGCGCATGGCGGCGCGCTCGTAGAACTTGGCGGCCAGGCCGCGATTCTTTTGTACGCCCTGATTCAGGCTGCGGTCGCCGGCTTCCAGCAACAGCCCGGCCAGGCAAAGATCGCGGTCGCTGGCATTGTGCTGGTTTGCGCGTTTGATGGTGTCGGCCGCTTCAAAACCATCCATGCGCGGGGCGCCGATTTCGAGCTGGTGCGTCAGCGTGGCCCATTCGCCGCCGGAGGTGCCTTCGTACTGATCATCCAGCACCAGGTCTGCGCGAGAGGCCCGCAAGGCGACCGAGCGTCCCGTCGTGGAGTTCCCGCGCTGTGCCAGTGCCGTCTGCGGCAAGCTGCGCAGGCTGACCTTACCCGCGTCCAGCCACACCTGGCTGCGCAGCTCAGAGTAGAAACCCGGAATCTGCTTTTTCCCGGTCGCATCAAACACCTGCTTCTGGACGACGCGAAATACGTCTTCAAGGTCTCGCGCATGAGGATCGCTCAAGACTGCCGACAGTGCGGTCGCATAGGGGCCATTTTTCTTGTCCGACCAATCCAGCGCCTTGGTGAATTCGGCGGTCGAGTAGGCCACCAGCGTGCCATCCCATGCATCGGGGACGAGGCCCTTGTCACGGCGTTCTAGCCCCCGCGTCTGGAAGGGATTGTTGCGGCAGGCATCGACGATGACAACGGCGATGCGCGGTTTGACTTGCTCCAGCATGCCCCTGAGCGAGTCGAGATCAACCCCGGAAGACCTGAGGGTCGCCGGCGATTGCATCGTCACGTCGGTCCCCAGCAGCAAATTCTTGCCTTCGATGACGACGCCGTGACCGGAGAAGAAGAACCAGGCGATGCCAACGTTGCGGTTCTTCATCTTGCCGACGAAGTCGCCGATGGCGCGCTTGAGGGTGGGCGTCTCGAGGTTGGAAAACAGGTCGCCGTGGGCGCCCAGGCGGGCAAAGGTCTCATGCATCAACCGGGCGTCGGGGACGGCATTGACCAGTCGATCCACCGATTTGTAGTTGTTGATGCCGATGGACAGGCTGACCTGCTCCATCCCCTGCGCCTGCGCCAACAACCAGCGCGGCACGCCTGCCGCCATGGCGCCGGCTCCCAGCAAGATGGCACGCCGCATCATGCGGTCCTGGCCCCGTACGATTCCGTTCATTTTTGTGATTCCCCCTGTGCGCCGAGGATTGTATCTGAATATCGCCACCTGCCAGATGGAAGATGGAAGATGGCAGGTGGCGATAGTCGATCACTGCTGGGCCAGCACGTTGCCCTTGCGGTCGACCACGGCGATCTTCACGATCTCGGCCTTCACGGTGCGCGATGCCGGATCGGCTCCCTGGGCGAAGCAATAGACCACCAGGTCCAGGCCGTTGTAGACGCTGCGCAGGCTCTCGATCTGGCGTGCCGCATCTTCAGGAACGTTCGACAGATAGTGGAAACCGTCGCCGTTGGTAAAGCTCAGGTGATAGTTGCTGTTGTCGTTGAAATAACGGTAGGACCCCGATTCCCAGACCGAGCTGTTGAGCGGGAAGCCTTTCTTGTCGAAGTCATACTTGTCCACCGGGCTGTTCAGGACCAGCTTGAAGTAGCGGTTGCCCTTGGCCGCGCTGACTGCCGCATCGATCCGGGGTTGCAGGGCCTTGAGCAGGTCGCTCTTCTGGAATTCGTCGTTGGAGCGGGCGTAATCCACCGACACCTTGGCCGCGATTTCGCGGTAATCGATGGGCAAGCCCGCCAGCGCCAGATAGGAATACATCAGCTGGTTGCCGCTGTCGAGCGGCTGGTAACTGGCCAGCGGAGTGGACTTATCGGCCTTTTCGCGGGCATTGGCGATGACTTCCTGGCGTGCCGTTTCGGCGGCCTTGGCCGATGTGGCGTCGTTCAGGGTCGGGGCTGCCGTGGCGGCAGGCGTATTCTTCGGGGCGTTGTTGTCGTTGCAAGCGCTCAGGACGGTGGCGCAAGTGGTGGCAGCGATCAGGGAGATCAGGAAGTGGCGCATGGTATTTTCCTCTTGGTCAGGTCAAATCAATAAAAAGAATCAGGCGAAACAAATCGGTGAAACAAATCAGACAAAACAGCCAGGTCAATCCGGAGCACGGCGACAGGCCAGGGATCAGGAAATCAGGCACGCGACGACAGGAACTGGATCGCGCCGCGGCCGGCGAAGTAGAGGCCGGCGATCAGTGACAGGTAGGCGCCCAGGCCCAGCGAGACCGCACGCAACACTTCGCGCATCATGCTGGAGGCGACTTCGGCTGCCATCGCGGCTGCCTGTGCGCCGCCGAACGCTGCCGCCATTCCCTGGGCCTGGTGCATGCTGCTGCTCAGGCTGGAGTACCCGATGATGCAGACCAGCACCATGAACGCCAGCGGCGCCAGATTGCCCAGCCAGGCCAGGCGATGCCGCAGGAAGAAAGGCAGCATCGGACCGCACAGGGCCACGATGGCGAAGAAGCCGTAGATGCCGGCGCCCGATCCGGAGCCACTCAGGGCCTGCGCAATATCGGCGGGCGAGTTGAGCGCGCCGAGCAGTTTCCAGAACGACAGGCCATTGCTGTAGGAGCTGGTGATGCGCACGTCGATGGTATTGAGCAGGAACCACCCGCAGACCAGCGCCGCGATGCCGGCCAGCGTACCGATCCCGAAGCGGCCGGCCAGCTCGCGGCCAAGGGCCTGGCTGCGCAGCTTTGCTTCGCGCACCGCGCCTTCGGCCTGTTCACGCGCCAGCTGGCCTTCCGGCACGACCTGCACTGTTTCGACACCGCCGCCGGCATCGAAGCCGACATCGACCACCATGTTCACGCGGGGCGCCACGTCGGACTTCCACATGCCCTCCAGCTCGAACGGGAACTGCTCGCCGTTGATCGAGATCAGGCCACTGCCGGCCTGGGTGTCACGTACGACTTTGCCGCGCTTTTTCATGATTGCTCCATAGGTAGATTGAGTGAGGGAGATCGCCGCTCATCGGCGGGATCCGTTGCAGCGCCCGTACTGAAGCGCAGACACCCTCCTCTTCGAAGCAAGTCGGAGAAAGCGGAAGAGATTTTTTATTTTTTTTGCGGATTTTTTGCTGTTTTTTCTCTGCCCCTCGCGCGGGACAAAAAAAACCGACGCCGCAGCGTCGGTTGTTGATCAGGCAAATCGGGCAAGTTGCCGGCCTGGCGTCAGCGCGCTCCTCAGCGGGCCTCGCGCGAGCGCATGTCCATCACGCTGGCCGAGGTCACCAGGGAAGCCGCCTTCAATTGCGCGATGGCGTCTTGCAACGTGCCCTCGCTCACCTGCACCTGATAGCTGCCATCGGCAGCCGGGCCGCTGAGAATGCGCATCTTCAGCGCCTCCAGCTTGTTGCTGATCTCGCCGATCGCCAGGTCGTCACGGAACTTCACCTGCAGCACGCCCTTTTCCTGGATCTGCCCCGGCGTCACGGCCCGATAGCCTTCATCCGGGATGACATCGTTGCGCCCATCCAGCTGCGGGCGACCTTGCCAGACCAGCGCGACACCCAGCACGACCATGGCGGCCACCGCCCAGCGACTGCCCGCGCCGGATGGCGTGGCTGCCAGGCGTTGCCACCAAAGGACCAGTCGCTCCCCTAGGCCGGGCCGTTGCCGCGGGCGGGGTTGCTGCTCCAGGGCCAGGCGGATCTGCTCGAACGACACCAGCGGCTGGTGGCGTTCTTCCAGGCCCTCCCGGGCCAGGCGCACCAGCTCGCGCTCGGCCTCGACCTCCACCTGCAGCTCCGGATGACGGGCCAGCATGTCCATCATCCATGCATGCTCCTGCTCATCGAGCTTATCACAGGCGAACTGGAAGCAATGCGCCCGGAAGCGCGACAGGTCGTCGGTCATTTGCTGTCTCCTTTGCCGGGGTGATATCCCAGTTTTTCCTGGATACACGCTTTCATTTCTTGCGCGGCCTTGCGCACCCACCCGCGCACGCGCTCGTGATTGAGGTCGTGATACCGCGGCGATTGTGCCTGGAGGATGTCTTGCATTCCCTTGTAACTCAATTCATTGTCCAGTGCCAACCTGATGGCCAACTGATAGTTCGGGCCGTCATTGGGCAAGCGTTCGATGCAATCCGCGACGACTTGTTGCAACTGGCGGCCCTGCAGTTTTTCTTCCGGCCCGGGCAAGGGGCAGGAAAAACCGTCCAGCCCCGACACCTCGTCGCTGCCTTCGTCGTCATCGCGCCGCTGTTCGATGTCCACGATGCGCTTCTTGTGGACATACAGTCGGCGCAACTCGTCGACGGCGCACTGCTCGCCGATCTTCTTGGCCCAGGTCTTCACCGAGGCCAGTGCCGGGTCATAAGTATGCGCCGTCATGAAGATCTTGAGCCAGGCGTTCTGCAAGGCAGCCTGGGCCACTTCCTCGTTGTATTTCACGCTCTTGAGCACGTGCCGGTCCAAATCGTTGACCAGCAGATCGTAAAACTCGCGCTGTGCCGCCTGCATGCCACGATCGGCCGAACTCCTGGACGAAAACGACTTCAGCAGCCGCGCCAGTTTTTCGTTGTTGTTCACATTATCCGCCACGGTCAGACCTGGTGAGTGTTGTTTCCAGCCGGGGATTGTAATCCTTCCGGTTCATTTTCCATCGCATCGACAAACAAATGCACCGCGTGCACCAGTGTGTCGCGTGCACGCGCAAGGCAATCGCGCCAGGACAGGGGATCGGGCAACCACAGCTCGATGATGAAGCTGACCTGCCCCTTGTCCATGATGCCTTTGACCAGCTTGAGACGACTGTTGATGTCGTTGATCACCGCCAGCGCCTGGCTGACCTGCGCGGGCGACGTCACCTGCCAGACCCGGGGCAGCATCAGCCCGCTGAAATGGGCATCGGCCGGATCCAGGCACAGCAGGTAAGACAATCCGTACTGCGTGAAACTGATGTCGCCATCGCCGTCCAGGGTTGCGCTGATGCCATCGGCTTGCAGCTGCTCCAGCAGCGAAGAAGGGGTATTGTTCATGAAGACCTGTCCTGTTCAAGACGGCTGCTGCACCATGCAACAGCTCGTTCTTGCCTATTCGAAGCCAGGCACCGATTCCGGATAAAACGGCGGTGTTTTTTTCATGACGTCTTCATGACGCTTCAGCGCGATACGTCGCGGCAGAACTGGTCTGCATCGCCATCGATGACCACGCCGCTGGGCCAGCGCGCCGTGCGGTCGTGCGCGCGCCGCACGGCTGCCGCCAGCGCTGTATCGCCCTGCACGGCGTAGACGAACACGGGCATCTTCATCATGCTGGCATCCGACAGCAAGGTCGGGTTGGCGTCCAGCGACCGGGCGTCCACGTGCACGCCCACCGGCATTCCGATCTCGTTCTGGACCCGCATGAGCCAGTTCTGGTCCAGTTTGGGCGCACGCGCCCGGCTGGCCACGAAGCGGCTGGCGCGGTTGTCCACGGCGGCCTCGGCGTTGCGGACATCAAAGACGATCAGGCCCAGATACCCTTCCCGATCCGCCTGGCGCGCGCAGCGCAGGTTGCCGGGAACGGCGGAGGTCATGAACCAGTTGCCATGACTCATGCCGCGCCGGAACTGCGCCACCAGCGCCTGCACCGGGTTGCAGTTGGGCAGCGCGTCCTTGATTTCGGCGTTGAGCGTCTTGCCCGGGAAACGGCTCGCCAGCGTCAGCAGATCGCTGACGAACGGCGGTGCCTCTTCCACGGTGCGGCCATTGACCTTCAGCCGGGCCGCTTGCCAATCCTGGCTGGTGAGCTGGTGGGTGGACACATTGCGGGACGCCTGCACGGTACGGCCGGTGACCAGGTCGTGATGCACCACCCACGTGCCGTCGGCGAGCTGCTGCATGTCGGTTTCCACGCCATCCCAGCTGCCCTGGTATCCGGCGCCCAGGCCGCTGATGGAGTTTTCCGGCGCGCTGGCCGAACCGCGGTGCGCCTGCACCTGCATGCCCAGGCAAGCCGCCTGCACCGGCGTCGCCAGTGCGCACGACACGGCGAATGCGACGGCCGCTGCGCGCTTACCTGACCGGGTGATAACCATAATTGAGCCCTTGTAACACATTCATTCGGATGCTCTCGTTGAGCGGATAACCGTAGCCCTGCCCGACGGCCACGATATGCACCGCCCGCGTCAAGGCCCACTTCCCGATGCTGCCGCCCTCCTGCGCCTGGGCCGGGCCATGCTGCATCCAACCCATCATCCTGCCGAACAGGTCGCTGCGGGTGATGCTGTTTTCGGTGACGTTCAGGCTCAGCATCACTGCCAGGAATACCACCGCGAGGGCGCCCTTGGCGCTCCACTCCACACGCCACGGCAGTTTCGCCTCCGAGCGCACCAGCAACATGACCAGCTTGGTGATCAGGTAGAGCAGCTTGGTGAAGTGGGTGATGGCGCCCAGCAGCGAGAAGAACAGGGCGATCGGCGGCACGATGGCTGCGCGGGTGGCCTTTTCGGCGTCCGCATAATAGATGCCGCCTGGGCTCAGGGCACGCTCATCGGCGGTGAACCGCTCCAGCCGCTTGCGGGCCTCGAGCGCGACGGCCTGGTCGAACAGCTGCATGAACTCGGCGCTGGTGGCATAACTGGTCGCCACGGTGGCCGACGGCGGCAGTTTCAGCGTATTACGCAGTTCGCGCTGCACGCCGGGACGAGCCACAAAGGCCGGGAAAGGCAGGCCAGGCGGAATCACGTCGCCCGAGACCGTCACACTGCGCGCAGAAGAAGCCATAGCGCGGCGGTATTTCTGCTCCACCGCCTCGCGGAAGGTCGCTTCATCGGCCGGATCCCAGTTCGGCGGCACCGGCACCTTGCGACGCACGTTATTGACCACGGTCGCGCGGCGATTGGCGGGAACGCTGTCGGGCGTCCAGCGGTGCCGCGACAGGCTGCGCTGGTATTCCGACCAGGCCTTGTCCTGCTCCTGGCGCAGCCCCTGGTCGCTGGAGGTGGGGATGCGCGCGTACTGCAGCCACTTCTTGTGGGTTTCCCGGATGGCCTCGGTATAGTTCTTGTAATACTGCGCCGCCCCGATCTGCTTGGCCACGGCCTGGCGCATCAGGATTTCCTTCTCGTTCTTGATGCGCTCTTCGAGGTTGTTCACCGACACCGCCATCAGCGGAAACAGCGCCAGGAAGGCCTTGCCCTCGGGCCGGGCGAAAATCTTCTCGTCGTCGGACAAACCGGTCAGCGTCACGCGCCCATCGATCAGTGCGCTTTGCAGCAAGGTCGTGTTCATCGCCATGCGACGGAACTCGGTATCGCGCGACACGACCAGCCCGTCCACCAGCGCCTTGATGAAAAAGAAGACCGCCGCAATGGTGATGACACAGAACAGGGCGATGCGTCGCAACGAGGGAACATTGCCGTAGTCGCTCCGGATACGGCGATCCATCATCCTGCCGAAGACGAACAGCGCCACGGCGATGCCGGACAAGGTGCGGCCGAAAATCTCGATATTGTGCACATCGTCGACATTGCCGCTGCCGACCACATCAAGCAGCCGGGCGTTGAAGCCCAGCTCGAAGGTCAGGTAGACGAACGTGATCGCGATCAGCAAGAGGATCTGCTTGATGACAGCCCGTTGGAGCTTGTTTTCGGTAGTCATGGCTGCCTTACCTCAGGTCGATGGGAGTTGGCTTGATCTCCTCGCCGGAGAATGTCCACGCTGGCGAGGCCGGCGGCAAGGCGGCCGAGGATTTCGGTGTCGTCGGGGCGGGCCTGGGCGCAGGCGCAGCCTTGCGCCGCGACTTGCGCTCCGACTCGGAAGACGCCTCCGGCGAGCTGCCGCCCTTGCCGGTGCGTGTGCTGTCATCGCGTTGCGGCGGCAAGGGAATGTAGCGCCCACCGATGGCAGCGCCATCGCCAGCCATCGGCGGCGGGGCCTGGAGGGATTCGTCGGCGAACGGCTTGACGCGCACGTCCACGCCCGGCGGCACCGGGAGGGTGGCGGAGAGCATGCGTTTGTCCGCATACGTCACGCGCGAAATCTGGTTGTACAACGGAAAATCGAAGGTCAGCGCCCTGCCGTCCAGACTCTTCTGCACCCGTGGACGATCCATGCAGTTGCCGATCCGCCAATCCAGTACGTCGCCGCCTTCGATGGACAACACCTCGTACTTGTAGGCGCAGTTGCGCTCTGCGATTTCGACCACCACCACGGCGCGCTGCCCGACTGTTTCCACCCGGGCGATGCGCGCGGAGGTCACGTTCTGCAGCGGCACCACGCGCATGTAGCGATCGAATTTGATCGACAGCTCTCCATTGGGGGCACGCCGCAGCACGCCGCTGGAGCCGTCAGGCAACGAAAAACGGCTCATTTCGGTGCCGAACAGGCCGACCGTATCCACGGTCATGAGCGTGCCGCCCCGCCCGTTGGATGTCACGGCGCACCCCGTCAGCAGCAGGCCCGACAGCATAGACAACGCTGCCAGCCGGCATGCTCCCCTGATTGTCGCCGCAGCGCATTGCCCGGCTTCCCCTGCACGTCTCACCCCAATGAGTCCCGTGCCTTCCATGCTTTGCTTGTTCATTTTGTTGGTTTTTCTTTTAAGGCGACCCGGATTTTACGACAGTTATCGACGACATGCCTTCCAGCAATATGCTTCCGTTTCATGGTCTATTCGAAGCGAGGCAACAAAAGCGGAAATCTATTTTGGGCGGCGTGGCGTTATTGCCAGCGATTGACCTGTGTCATGGTGAATTTCCACCTATTCTGAGCGCATGAGAAAATTTCCATGTAACATTTGATGCGCGATGACAACAGAGGTTGTCGATCAAGACGCCGTGATCCATCGCTGTATCTCGCTACAAAATATTAATTCTGGGGAATGAATAATAAATTGTCGTGCCGTGCGACACCATGAACGGGGCTAGGGAAATCGGTAATTTTCCGTTTTACGCCTTTGCTATTTCCTCTTGCGGGGAAGCACGAAGGCGTGATCTATGCGCTTGTTCCGGTTGGCGGCACGACGGCAGTCAGACGTCCATAAAAGCCATCCGGGGAACTCATGATCCTTTGCACCTCTTGCAGCACCGAAAATCAGGACAGCGCGAAATTCTGTAAAAAATGTGGCACCCGTCTGGCCAGGGAAGTGGCCGGACCTGCCTGCGCCGGCTGCGGCGCACAACTCCAGCCGGGCGCCAAGTTCTGCAAGAGCTGCGGTACGCCGGCAGCCCCTGCGGCTCCGGCAACAGCAGCAGCAGAGACGCCGGCGGAGATACCTGACGCTCCCGCCGTCACCCCGACTCCCCCTGCCTCCGACGCACCGATTGCCGTCGAAGCACCGATTGCCGTCGAAGCACCGGTTGCCGTCGAAGCACCGGCTGCCGCCAACGAGCCTGTCGCACCCGAAGCAATCGCTGCGCCCGAAGTCCCGGCCGCCATCGAAGTGGCGGTGATCCCCGAAGCACCCGTTGCGCCGGAAGTCCCCGCAGCCGCCGAAGTGCCGCCTGCCGCCGAAGCACCCGAAACATCCCCGCCTCCGGCGGTTCCCGCTGAGACCACACCCGAACCCGTCATCGCCCGCGACACCGGCGCAACGCCAGCGCCGACGGCGAAGCCGGTGTCGCCGAAGCCGGCTGAGAAGCCCTCCCCCGCCAAGTCCACCGAAGCCCCCGGCGCGACCAAAGCCGCCGACAAAGCGGCACCGAAGGCTGCGCCAGGGAGCGGAGAGAGCGATAACGGCAACCAGCTGAAGATGATCATCGCCGGCGTAGCCGCCGTGGTGGTGATCGGTGGCGGCCTGTTCTGGTGGCAGAGTTCCAGCCGCCCGGTAGCAACGCCGCCTGCCGATGCCGCCGCCCAGCCGGCGCTGGAGGCCAATGCGCCCCTGCCGCCGCCGGTTCCCGACGCGACATCTTCGACCACACCGGCCGGCCTGGCCGAGCAGGCCGCGCCCGCTGCATCGGCATCATCGGCAACCACCGACGCGCCCGCCGCGCCGGCGGTCATCGAACCCGCGCCAGCAAAGGCACCGGCAGCCGTGGCAAGCACTCCCGCCGCGCCCACGCCGGATCACAAGGCCAAGGCCCCCGCCCCGACCGTCAAGGACAAGCCCGACTCCCAACTGTCGGCCACGGTCAATGCATTGCTGAAAAACGCAGAATCCTATCTGGCTGCAAACCAGTACGACAAAGCCATTGCCACCGCCGAAAGCGTCCTGGCCATCGATGCCGGCAACCGCGCCGCAAAAGCGCTGGTGAGCAAAGCCAAGACACGCCAGATGGATGCGCTCAAATCCAACAGTTCACTTGAATGATCTCCGGGGAGAAACCACAATGATGAAGAAAACAGTATCGGCCGTCTGTGCCGTCGCAGTCCTCGCCAGCGGTTGCGCCGCGCCCAATGGCAGTAGCGGTGATACAGGAATGAGCACCGAAAGCATTATCCGCTGCGCCGCATTGGGTACCGGCGGCGCATTGGTCGGCGGCCTCCTGGGCGGCACCAAGGGCGCCATCGGCGGTGCCGTCGCGGGCCTGGCCGCGTGCGCCGTGATCGAGTATTCGTCGCGCCAGACCAAGACGGCCAGCGAAGTCGACCGCGAATACAAGGCGGCCAACCGCAATCGCCTGCCGCCGGCAGCCAAGATCGACAGTTACTCCACCGTCGTCACGCCCAATGCCCCGGTGAAGGCCGGCGACACGATCAAGGTCAACTCGGCGATCCGCGCCGTCTCCGGTGCACAGGAACAGGTCACAGAAGTCAAGGAAGTCCTGGTGGCGTACGCCCCTTCCGGCGACGAATTCAAGCGCGGCGAGAAGATCGTCAGCAGCACCCCCGGCAGCGGCGAATACGACAACAGCTTCTCGCTGCGCCTGCCCCAGGGCGCCCCGCAAGGCACCTACAAGATCAAGACCCAGGTTTTCCTGAACGGCAAACCCGGCGCCACCCGTGAATCGTCGGTGCAGTTCGCGCGCGTCAACGGCCAGCCGGGCCTGGTCATGGTGGCCGCGGCATCGACCACCACCGATGCAGGAGTGAACGCGCAATGACGACCCAACTGCAATCCTCCTACAGCCTGCTGCGCGCAGCAGAAGCCATCACCAACCTGCGTGCGCTGGCCATGTGCGCCGCCGCCGGCCTGGCGACCTTCCTGTGCTTCATGCTGATGTTCTATCTGGGCTCGCACAGCATCGCGCTGTACTTCCTGATGGCCCTGCTGACCCTGGTGGTGAGCATGATCGGCTACTCGGCCGTCGGCATCACGCTGATGCGCCAGGCACAAGGCCAGACCTCGGGCTTCGTGGATACGATCCTGCAGGCCACCTTCACCCTGCATCGTTTCCTGGGCGTCGGTTTGCTGCTGGTGCTGGGTTATATCGGCGTCATGCTGGCAGCGCTGGTGCTGTTCCTGGTCTGCAAGATTCCTGCGCTGGGCTCGCTGCTGTTCGCATTTGGCTTCCCCCTGGCAGCCATCATCATCGGCATGGTCACGATCGGCATGTGGTACGTCGGTTTCCCGCTGGCTGCACCGGCGATCTGGGAGGGCAACAATACCTTCCAGACCGTTGCCCGCCTGGTGCAGATTGGTCGTCAGCGCCTGATGACCGTCATCGTCAGCATGTTCTTGCTGACCATTCTGGTCTTCTTCCTGTCGATGGTGGTGTTTGGCGTCCTGCTCACCGGCTCCAGCGCAGCCACCGGCCTGGCCACCATGGTCGGCGTCGGCCCCGGCGCAGGCAGCCTGATGGGCCTGGTCAGCATGGCCGGCATGGGCCTCGGTGGATTGGGTGGATTCGGCGGTTATGGCGGCTACGGCGATTTCGGTGGTTATGGCGGCGGCGGTCAACTGGTGGCGTTTTATTTCGGCGCCGGTCTGCTGTTCACCATCGGCATGATCATTCCGTACCTGACCTTCATCAACGGTACCTGCCTGGTTTATCTGCAGACCACCGACGGCATGGACTTCTCCGCGTCTGAAGAAACACTGCGCAAGAAGGTGGAAGAAGCCAAGCGCAAGACCGAAGAGATACGCACGCGTGCCGACAAGGCCATGCAGGACGCCAAGGAAGGAAGGCGCAAAGATGCACCGGTAACGCCGGCAGCACCAGCGGCACCGCCAGCAGTGGTTACCCCTGCTCCTGCTCCTGCTCCTGCTCCTGCTCCTGCTCCTGCTCCTGCTCCTGCTCCTGCTCCTGCTCCTGCTCCTGCTCCTGCTCCTGCTCCCGTGCCACCGGCTGTTGCCGCGCCGCCGGCCACCGCTACGATCGCCCGCTCCTGCGTGCAGTGCCATGCGCCCTTGGCGGCAGAAGATGCTTTCTGCGGTGAATGCGGGACCAAGAACCCTCTCTGACGAAATTGTATGAATGACCTGACCGGACAGCTTTCGCTGCCCGTCCTGCATTGTGGGCAATGCGGGACGGACTATCAGCAAGACGCCTGCTTCTGCGACCATTGCGGCGCGCCCATCCCTGCCACGGTAGCCATGGCTGCCGTGATAACACCGGCCGGGCCGGGCGCGGAAGCCTTCGAGATGGTGCGCACGCTGGTGCGAGACAAGACCCGTTTCGAGCCGGAAGACCTGCTGCAGACAAGCGGTGAAGACGTACAGAGCGCGCTGGTGCTCAGCGCCAGTTATGCACTCGACGCTGAGCTCAAGACCGCCGACATCAACGGCGCCCACTTCCATGCGCGCAGCCAGGACGTGCGCAGCGACCCAGCCACTGGCGTGGTGCCGGGTGCGTTCGCCGACGCCAACGACCGGGTCAGGATTGCACAGGCGACGCTCGCCAGGCAGCTGGCCCAGGCCGATACCGCCTACAACACGATCGGCAATGGCATCTATTTGCCGGCCGCCCGCCGTCATTGGCTATTGAACACTTGCGCCCCCTGCCACGGCCGGGGGCGGGTGAAGTGCTACACGTGCCACGGAAGTTGCAACGAAACGTGTTACGAATGCTCTGGCGTTGGCGACGTCCGCTGCACCGCTTACGGCTGCTACGGCGGCAAGACCGACTGCAGCTATTGCAACGGTAGAGGCCATACCACGCGTAGCGAAAGTTATGGCGAAACGGTCAACGTCGCCACCTCGGTCTACCGTGACGGCCAATACCATACCGAATATCACACCGAGTACCAAACCAAATACCGGCAAGTCCAGGACCCGTGTTATTCCTGCTCGTTCGGCAAAGTCAATTGCTCGACCTGCCGTGGCACCAGCAGGGTCAGTTGCTCGCGCTGCATTGGCAGCGGCCAGATCACGTGCCGCACCTGCAGCGGCAAGGGCAAGTTGATCTGCTCGCCGTGCGCCGGCTCTGGCGAGGCCGGTGTCGCCGCCTGGATCGACGTCAACGTCACTGTCGCACACGCATTGGCATTGCCGGCGGACGTGCCCGATGACGTCCGCCGCATTGCTGACGCCGCCGGGCCGCACGGCCTGGCCGCCATTTCCGATTCGCTGGCGCTGACGCAGGTCAACGCATCGCCGGTGCATGCCAGCAGCGTGCAGGCCGACTATGCCTTGCTGTTACGCATGGTGCGCCTGAGCGTGGCCTGCAACCAGACCGACTACAAGCTGGTCGCCTTCGGCCGTCCGCTGGACTGGCTGACGCTGGACGACATCGTCGAAGACCTGTTGCGACAGGATCTGCGCGCGCTGGAGCAAGTCCTCACGCAAGTGGCCGACGATGGCCTGCTCTCTTCCGATGTCCGGGCGTTGCTGGAACCGCTGCAAGCGGTGGCGGCCTCCGAGATGAATGCCGACGTGATCGAATCCGTCCTCGATGGCGATGCTGAACAGGCACATGCCGTAGTGGTATCGGCCGACTATGCCCAGGCAGTGCGCACCGCAGTCCTGGGCGCATTGCGCCACGTGTACACCCGCCAGGCCAAGCGCAGCTGGTGGCAAGGCGCCATCGCCGCGCTGGTCACGGACGTGTCGGCCTGGCTTTACTGGACGTCGGCCATCGGCGTGCTGGCCGGTGTGGCAGTCACCGGCATCAGCCTGGTGCTCTTCCGTCGCCGCATGCGCCAGTTGCTCACGCAGGCGCTGGGTGGCGCGAACCAGGCGGATCGCGCCATCCAGCTGGCGACACGCCAGCAACGTACGCGGCGGGCCGATGCCCTGATCCTGTTGCCGGCGTGGGCCTTGCTGGCCGGGCTTTACGCCGTGCTGCCGACCTACGGGGTATTGTCGGGCCACGTGGCGCCTTCCGCTGCGGCAGCGACCACGATCACGGCGAAGCAGCGCGCCGACGTGGACGCCGCCCTCAGGCGCTATGCCATCAACGACAAGACCGCCGCCCGACAAGCACTGGAGAAGCTGGCCGCCGCCGGCAATGCCGCCGCCTACGGGCCGTATGGATGGATCCTGCTGCAGGGTGAAGGACTCACGCCCCGGGAGCAGCAGGCAGACGGCAATGCCACCAACGCCCAGGCTCGCCTGCTGCGCGCCAAACCCTGGATCGACAAGGGCCTGACGCAAGGCGATCTCTGGGCCAAGGCCGCCCAGGCTGTCTCGTTGCTCAATACCGGCAACACCCAGGCCGATCGCGAGAAGGCGCTGGCCCAGCTGGAATCTTGCGCAGCACTGGGACACGGCGCGTCCATGCATTACCTGGCAGAGGCTTACCTCCAAGGCACCACGCAGGTCACCCGCAACATCGCGCTGGCACGCAAGTGGTATGGCCAGGCGGCTGAACTGAACCAGCCCGCCGACCTGTACCAGCTGGGTGTGTTGGAATGGCAAGGCGCCGGCGGTTCACGCCCGGATCACGCCAAGGCCATGTCCCTCTGGCGACGTGCCGCCGCATTGGGCCTGCCTGAAGCGATCAGGGCCGTCAGCACCGGAAAACCCGTCTGATCCTGCCGCATGGCGTCCGAAGCGGGTAACCGCTCCGGATCACGCCCCTCCCTGCACAGCCCCCAACCGCCACGAAATCGCATCGGCCGCCGTGCGCAGCAAGCGCGCGGTCTCGCCGTCATCACCCTGCAAGAGAGCCGCAACCAACCGAATAAAAGACAAAAGGGCATCGTTCGCCTGCGATATTTTGGTAATTTTACTAGATAGGATATCGTAGAATAACTGGCCCCTCTCCAATGACATCATAGATTTTTTCAACCACATATCACTCCTGGGAATCGAGCCTCTACTGCCCGCCCTGCCTGTTTCCCCAACAGGTATTTCTCACTCAGGAGTTTTTATGTCATCTGCCTTGTACTGCCCCCACTGCAAATCCTCCAACATCACCACCCGCAACTACGCCCGTAAAGCCGGTAGCGCCATCGGTGCGGCTGCCGGTGCCGCCGGAAGTGCTGCTGCCATGATGGGCGGCGCAGAAGCTGGTGCAGCTGTTGGTATGGCCGTTGGCCCAGTCGGTGCGGTCGTCGGCAGCCTAGCTGGAGCACTCATGGGTGCACTGTTCGGTGGTGCGGCCGGTAGCGTTGCTGGCGCTACTGCCGGCGAAGCCATCGATACCAACGTTCTCAACAACCATGAGTGTCTAGACTGCGGCCACGCTTTCAGCAAATCTTAGCTAGCTCCCACGTCATACCCTGCCTCCATCGAAAAATGCCTACAGCCCCGAAAGGGCTGTAGGCATTTTTTCTCTCTATTCCTGTTTCCACTATCCACAAGGAGTCATCATGCATCTCGTTCAATCTATGGCCTATGTCAACGAAACACCATGGCATGGCCTCGGCAATCAACTCGTCGCTCACCAACCGCTCGAAGTCTGGGCGCAACAAGCTGGCATGAACTGGCGTATCGAGGAAGCCGAAGTGCGCTTCGTATCGGGCAGTGCAGGTTCCAGCCTTGGTTCTATTTATTCCTTCCCTGATCAGAAAGTGCTGTACCGCTCCGACACCAACGCCCCCCTCTCCGTCGTCTCGTCACGCTATCAGGTCGTGCAACCCGCTGAGATTCTGGAGTTCTATCGCGACCTGACCGAAGTTGGCGGCTTCGAACTGGAAACAGCCGGCGTTTTGAAAGAAGGTAAGAAATTCTGGGCGCTCGCCCGAACCGGCCAGAATACGACGCTCAAAGGCAGAGACCGCGTCAATGGGTACTTGCTGTTGGCGACAGCCTGCGACGGCACGCTGGCGACGACGGCACAATTCACTTCCGTGCGCGTAGTCTGCAACAACACCTTGGCCATCGCCTTGGGCGACGGTACAGGTGCGATCAAGGTTCCCCATCGCAGCCAGTTTGATCCCCAAGCGGTCAAACGCCAATTGGGCATCGCCATTTCTTCTTGGGACGGCTTCTTAGCACGGATGAAGGTGCTGACCGACTGCAAAGTCAAGGACGATGCAGCCGAAGCTTTCCTGCGTCGGGTGTTGACCTACTCGGTCAATCCCACTGCCGATGGCAGTACGTCTGCGGTCAATGATCGGGCCATGAAAGTGGCCCATGAGCTATATACCGGTCGCGGTAAAGGTTCAGATATGGCCTCTGCCTCCGGCACAGCCTGGGGACTGCTCAATAGCATCACCGAGTATGTGGACCACCATCGCCGCGCCCGCAGCGGCGATCACCGTCTGGACGCTGCTTGGTTCGGATCCGGCGCAACGCTCAAACAAAAGGCCTGGGATGAAGCACTCAAGCTCGTCGCATAACCTTTCTCTATTCTCAATGACATCAGGCCCAGTAGCGTGTGAGCGCTACTGGGCCTGTCCTTTATGGAGGTCTCAACATGGCTTTATTGAAACAAGAATCTGTTTCTCGTCCAGCGCTTCGTTTGGTCGATACCCGCAAGCTCGAGCGAGCCGACTGGTTGGAAGTGCGCAAGACCGGCATCGGGGGTTCGGACGCCGCTGCCGCCGTGGGCCTGTCGCCGTACAAGAGTCAACTGGAACTGTGGTTAGAGAAGACCGGTCGAGATGCCGATCTTCCTAAGCCCAATCCCGACGACAGCACGGAACCTGTCTATTGGGGAGCGCTGTTGGAACCCATCGTCGCGGCAGCTTATACCAAGCAAACTGGCCATCGAATCCGCAAGGTCAATGCCGTTCTCCAGCATCCCAGCATTCCTTTCATGCTGGCGAATCTGGACCGCGAGGTCGTTGGAGTGCCTGGTGTGCAAATATTGGAATGCAAAACGGCGGGAGAATTCGGGGCACGGTTGTGGCAGGAAGGCGTGCCAGAGTACGTCCAACTTCAGGTACAGCACCAGCTCGCCGTCACGGGCAAGCAAGCTGCTGATGTTGCCGTGCTGATCTGCGGCCAGAAGCTGGAAGTCCATCGCATCCAGCGCGACGATCATCTGATATCTCGCCTGATACCGTTGGAAGCCAAGTTCTGGGAATACGTCGTCAACGACATTCCACCACCGGTCGATGGCTCCGAATCGGCGGATCGTGCACTGCGCTGCCTCTACCCGGGCAATTCCGCTTTCGTCGACTTCAGCAATGATCGTCGCTTGTCTGCAGTCTTTGCCGATTTGATCTTGCTGCGGGAAGACATCAAGGCTAAAGAAGCTCAGGCAGAACAATTCAAGCAGGCGCTACAGCAGGCCATGGGCGATGCCTCGGTCGCCCGACTTGAGACCGGCAAGGTCACATACAAACGCAGTAAAGACAGCATCAGTATCGACCTCGACAAGTTGCTTGCCGATCACCCCGCGCTGGCGCTGGAATATGCCATCACCAAGCCTGGTTCACGGCGCTTCCGTATTTATGACTGATAACAATCCCTCAATCACAGGAGCCTTGATATGCTGAAAGGACTAGCAATTACGCCGCCCGTTATGGGGCGCATTTCCATTGGTCGTGTCGTTGAGAAAAACGGCAAGCTGTAGATTTGCATCGAAAACTGACCCACTTTGCTGGGATTTTTGCATCGAAAATTGACCCACGTTTGAGACACAATCCTACCTAGGCAATCAGGTGGGAGATTGGAGTGATCGACGTGGCATTACTAGGAATTATTCGGCGCTGGCACCTACGAGACCAGATATCGCTAAGAGAGATCGCCAAGCGACTTGGCATTTCAAGGAACACCGTTAGACGTCACCTGCGCTCTGAAACTGTAGAGCCAGCCTACGCAGACCGACGTTCGGCCAGTGCTTTGGATGCATACGCATTCAAGCTTTCAACGTGGCTAAAAACGGAATCCACCAAATCTAGAAAGCAAAAACGCAGCCTCAAGCAGATGCACGCAGACCTGTGCGCGCTCGGGTTCGAAGGCTCATATGACCGCGTTGCCGCGTTCGCTCGCCAATGGAAGGTGGATCAGTTAGATAGGGTCAATTCTGCAAGCAAAGGAACAGCAATTGAAGAAATTCTCCCTCCCGGTATCAGAAAAACCATCAGAACACTCGTTGACTACCGATGCTGCAATCGGTGACGTCATTGGAAGACTATGGACAGAGCTATCGCCCTCAGGGAGTGAATTTGCAAAAGACAAACCCATATCGCTTGTTGTTGGGAAAATGGGAAGCGCTTATAACTTCAACGCTCAGAAAGTCCCACCTATCGGCACTGGTCTGATAGGTGGCAAAGACTCCAAGCAACGTCGCGCCCTTGCAGAGAATATCCTCAAACCCATGTTTGGTTTGGATCTCTACGTTCGGTTGATGCCACCTAAACAGAGCAGCAACAGTAAGAACGGGGATCGGACGTACTGGAAAGGAGGTGAAGAGCGCCTCCCCATTCTTCCGCCATCAAAACGCGGCCGGCCTCGCAAACAAACAGAAACAACCCAGTAGCGAATACCAAATATGATGATCGGCGGGGTAAAAATTGGGTGGGGTAAAAAGTGGGGTAAAAACGAAAAATAGAAAAGGGCTTATAGACGAAAAATCTATAAGCCCTTGATTTTATTGGTCGGGACGGAGTGATTCGAACACTCGACCCCTTGCACCCCATGCAAGTACGCTACCAGGCTGCGCTACGCCCCGACTAGCCAGAGATTATAGCAGAGACAAAATTGTTTTGTCTCCAATAGTTTCTGTTTCGAAAGTGCAGCGATGGGAAATAGATAGAATCAAGCAGATTGCCATCATCGAGCCATCATTGCCCTTGCACGGAAAGCCGGCTTAACCAAGTCGCCAATTGCTTCGGTGGCGCCCTTTGGAGCGAATGATGTGCAGCTCGTCGCTCAGATCGGCTTCGACCTCATCTTGCTGGGTACGCCGGAATACTTCGCGCCCCGTGCGCGTGAGATTGAATGCCCCGCCCAGATTCGGCACCCCCAAACCCTTGGCGATGATGCTTTTGACGATGCGACGCGGAATGATTCGAAAATCGCCCTTGAACACGCTGTACATCCAGCGAAGTTCTTCACCTGTTAATTCGATGTCCATAATGAATTTCCATCGGGAAATAAATCAAATACTATCCGAAGAAATTTGATTTTCCCAGCGGAAACGTGCGGAACTCAGCCCTGGACACAGCAAAACAACTCTTTATTTTGTAACTGTTAGCGGTATGCAAACAAGACTGGCGATCCAATTACACGCGCTAAGTTGAAGGCCTGCCATTTTGGAAAGTCTGGAAAGACAGGGCAAGCTCAGGGCTGCTGAAATTTGCGCTGCCGGGCCGACCTGCGCTGCATCTGGAAGTCGCGCTGGTCTTGCAAGACATAGGTCTGCAATTCTGCATGAACTGCAGCAACCGCTTCATGATCGCCAACACCGGCAAGCGGGCAGATTTTTTCGATGACCAGGCGGTGCGCCCGATAGACATCGCCGTCGCAGACATCCACGATGAAATGCCAACCCGGCAAAGTCGTATAAGGCTTGATGTATTCAGGAACGGATTGATGGCGATACACCGTCATGCAACGGAACAGCACGGCGAAATTGATGATAACGAGCAATGCAACAACGATCGTGATAGCGGTGGCAGACATGCTTACTCCGATTGACTGGTCAATGAAAATCAGAAGCTGTGCACCATGGCATGTTGCGTCCGATCCTTTGAAATCGCTCCGGATCGGAAGTCGATTTGAATGGACGCATTGTCCGGTTTGACCGGAACGGGAGATATGAGAAAACTCTCAATTAACTATGAGGAAAGCCCTCTTTAAGAAAAGCCGAGAGAAGCATCAGGAAGGGATTGGAATTGAGGGAATTGAGGCAAGCCGCAGACTGCACAGACAAAAGCGGTGGCAAACATGACCGTCCCTGCTGAGCAAAAAAAACCGGCTCCCGCCAGACATCAACAGAAACGTAAGGCAAACACTTTGCCTTTGCTCTCGCACAAGAACTGCGGCCTCATCCGCCGCTGCGAAAAAACTCCTGCATCAAAAATGCCTGCAGGCCCTTGGTATCGGACGGCCTTGCGGATAGCACTACCACCCGGCCGAGGCGCTGGGAATCCCAATTGAAATCGCCTGAATAATATTTGCGGATCAGCGCAATCATGCTGTCCACCACGGCCAGCTCGACATTGCCGCCCATACCGGCATCTACGCTGATCGTCTGCTGCTGGCTGCGACGCTGATCCTTGGTCCAGCCGCGGAAGGAGTACTGCGCCACGCGCGGTCCCTTGCTGATGATTTCAAACACACCATTGGTGCCGCGGCCGCGCTGTTCCTGAAAAGCGATGTTGGCGCGCGCTATGTCGTTGGCGGAGGGATTTTCGGCAGCATAGGCTGCGGCGTTTTCCTGTGCCGCCGATTCTTCGGCGGCACGCCGGCGTTCGCGTGCGGCATTGAGCATGGAGCTCATATCCTGCTCAGGCGGTGCCGGGGTAATGGCCGACGGTGCATCCGATTCGCGTACAGTCGGACGGCTTGCGGTGGATGTATCTGGCTTGGGCCTGGCGGTCTGCGTGGGACGCGGAGACTGTTTCGGCTTGGTCGATTTGGTCGGCGTTTGCTTGGGCTTGGGAGCCGGCTGCGGCTTGGATTGCGGCTTTGGTTCTGTAATCGCTTTAGGTTTTTCCGGACGAATGAAAGTCACTTGCAGCGGCGCCTCAGGCTTTCCGGATACGCTCAGCTCGATCTTCTTGTCCAACTGCGCGCGCAACACCAGAAACAGTCCCACGTGGATCAGAATCGACAGCACCAGGCCGGCGATAGTGCGGCTGCGCGCACGCGCAATCGGATCCTTGCGGTTGAAGAACGGCAAAATACTCATACCCTGCGGCATCGACTACGACTTTCCTGTTCTGGATTGGAACGCCGCAGATTGCGGCCGTCCTGAAGATATTGAGCCGCCCTGCGAGCCCAACTGATATGGCAAGCGCCCGGCGCCAGCTTCTGACGGTTAAGGACGCGACTGCCGGGGCACATTCTACAACCTTTGCCCATTCATAAAGCATCTGCACGATGCCGCGCAATGTAAATGCGTGCCAGCAAGCTCAATCCTCAGGATCTCCTCAATGGCCTGCCATGAGTCGACTTCAGCGCATCTACAAGGTGCCTCACGTCGACGCTCTCAGGGATCTGGCGTCTTGATGATGCCGTCCGGGCCTTGCCATACCGAAGCCTCAATGCCGCCAATGCCCGCGTCCACCGCCCCAACCGCCGCCGTACCCAAAATAGAACGAAGAGTAATACGGCGTATAGACCGGCTGAACCGGATAATAAACAGCCTGCGGAGAGTAATAGGGATCGTAAGGCACTGCGACACAGCCGCCCAATGCCATGACGGCAAAACTCGCAATCAGGCAGCGCAGTATGGTTCCAGACTTTTTCATGATGGCCTCCGGCAGGCGGCAAATTAAGCGAATCACTATGCGCTGCACGCGGTAACGCGGCCAGCAGGCTTACCTTTTGTTACGCAGGCACTACATTTGAGCGTAAATGACCGACGATCGCGCGTCGTTGTCGTCAAGCGCCATACCGTGACGCGCAATGTCTCTACAAGCTATACCGCCGCTTGCATAATCCGGCACACGCTTGCCTATATAATTTGCGCCAGTCAGGCCATGTACCGAGGTTTCGGCCATGCGCAGAAATGTATGCTGCGCTGCCTTGCACTTGGTCGCCCCTGGCGCACACACTTATAAGAGACCTTCAATCCAGCCGGTTGCCTTGAAATCTGTCGGTTCCACCTGTATGCAGTCGATCAGATGGCCTGCCTTCAGACTCAATGTTTCCGCATTGCCACTGATCGCTTCCATGAACTCTTCCAGTCCTTCCCGTTCTGCCCGCTCCGCCGCTCAAGCCCCTGTCGTGGTGATTGCTCCCGACTCTTTCAAAGGCTCGCTGAGTGCGGAAGAAGTCGCCACCGCCATCGGCGACGGTATCCGCGCCGCGCTGCCGGAGGCAGACATCCGCCTGTGCCCGATCGCCGATGGTGGCGAGGGTACGCTGGATGCCCTGATGCATGCCGGCGGCGAAATATGTCGCATCGCAGCGCGTAATGCAGCAGGCAACGCGGCGCAAGCGGCAGTCGGCCTGCTCAAGAACGGCAGTTGCGTCATCGAATCCGCCAGCGTGGTCGGCCTGACCGATGCCGCCGGCACTGCGGTCGCGGTTGAACAGCGCAGCACGCTGGGCGTGGGAGATTGCATGCTGGCGATGCTTGATCACGGTGTACGTCACTTCCTGGTCGGACTGGGCGGCAGCAGCAGCAACGACGGCGGCGCCGGATTGCTGGCCGCCCTGGGCGCGAAGTTCTACGACGACGCCGGCCAATTGCTGGCGCCGACTCCTCATGCACTGCAAAAGCTGGCGCGCGTCGATGTCTCCGGTCTTGATCCGCGCACCAAGGATGTCCGTATCATTGCCATGTCGGATGTCGACAATCCGCTGTGCGGAGAACATGGTGCGACGGCCGTCTTCGGCCCGCAAAAAGGCGTGACGCCGGAGCAGGTGGCAGCGCTGGATAAAGTCTTGAATCACTACGCGCAAGTCCTCGAACAAGCGCTGGAGCGCAAAGCCGCAGAACTGCCCGGCGCAGGCGCAGCCGGTGGGCTCGGCTATGCGCTGCTGATGCTGGGCGCAGAATTCCAGTCCGGCGCCGAGACTGTGGCCGACCACATCGGGCTCGATCAAGCATTGGCCGGCGCCGACTGGCTGATTACCGGCGAAGGTCGCAGCGATGCGCAGACCTTGCACGGCAAGGCGCCGTTCATCGCCAGCCAGCGCGCGCGCCGACACGGGGTGCCGACCACCCTGCTTTCAGGCGGTATCGACCGCGCTTCGCTGGCCGAACTGCAAGGCAGCTTCTCCGGCTGCTTCTCCATCGTGTTCGGCCCCGGCAGCCTGCAAGATGCTATTGGCAATGCACCGGAACTGCTGCGTGCCAGCGCGGAACAAATGGCGCGCTTGTGGAGCACCGCGGCACAGGCCGGCAACGCTGACCGGAATTAAGCGAACACAATCACTCAATGCAAAAAGCCGGCAGACGCCGGCTTCTTTTTGCATTGATGGAACATACAGCGCGACACGAGCGGTCCCGCCCCCTCCATTTGGCAGTTATTCACAAATGAAAGTCGCCCTCATCAGCCTGTGGATTTGTTCACAGGAAAAGTGGACAGACTTGTGGATAAACTGAGGAGCACTCAGCTAAGTATCTGATTCAATTTAGTTTTCCTCGATTGATAAAAGTGGATGCAATTTCGCGCATTCATCCGAAAAACGATACGCGACACTGCTTTTCATCCATCTTGAAGCCCATCCTGTGGACTTATCCACAGAAAATGGGGGCAAGTCTGTGGATAAACTGAGGAGCATCTCATCATGTCCTTGATTTATAAGACTTTTATCACTCTGGCAAAAGTGGACGCTTTCTCCGGCTCTGCAGATCGTCGCCCACTATGTTTTGCTTTACCGGGGGGGGGGCAAATCGAACTCCATCACTTCAAGTCGAAAGCCTGCGCCAGTAATCGATAGGAATTCAGGCGCGCAGCATGATCGTGGATGATGCTCACCACCATTACCTCCTGAGCACCGTAAGCGGCCGCCACAGCTTCGATCTCGGAGCGAACATGCTCAGGCCCACCGACGATTGCGCGTCGGCCTGGGGGCAGCGTATCGATCGCCAGCCCTTGCTGCCCGAAAAAGCGTAATGCGGCGTCGACCGTTGGAATCTTGTCCAGCCGCCGTCCGGTATGCATATGGATCAGGCGCATGCCATAGCTGCTGGCCAGGCGGCGCGCCTCCTCATCGGTTTCGGCGCAGATCACCTGCAGCGCGACGCCCGTATGCGGCTCCGGCATCTGCGCTGTGCTGCTGAAGTCTTGACGATAGGCTGCGCAGACGCCTTCGCCGGCGGCGTGAATGAAATCCGCAAACATATAAGGCAGGCCCAGCTCAGCAGCCCATATGCCGCTCTGCGCGGACGATCCCAGCAGCCAGGTCTCGGGCGTCTCCGGCCGCCCAGGCAAATCGGCCAGACGCGCAAACGGATGATCTTCCGGCACGCGATCCCATTGATATGCCAGCAACTCGTTCAACTGCTCGAAGAAGTCATCGGCTGGACGCTGCCGCCGGTCGCGCTGCAAGGCCGTCGCCGTCATCGAATCGCTGCCCGGCGCGCGCCCCAGACCGAGATCGATGCGCCCCGGGAACAGCCCGCTCAGCATGCCGAAGGACTCCGCCACCTTCAGGGGACTGTAATGCGGCAGCATCACACCGCCGCTGCCGACACGCAAACGCTCGGTCGCCATGGCAATCGGTCCGATCAAGACCTCGGGACTGGCGCAAGCCAGCGAACCGCCGCCATGATGCTCGGCCACCCAATAGCGATAAAACCCCAGACCGTCCGCCAGGCGTGCGAGCTCCAGAACATTACGCAGGGCTTGTGCACTGGATACGCCGTCGGACACAGGAGCCTGATCCAGGACGCTGATTTTCAACGCAGTTGAATTACTTGAAGAAGTCATTGATTAAAACCCGATTGAAATAGCCCGCAGCGGGCCAGCAAAAACATAAGGCAAGCGTGAGCGAGCAAGACAGGCTGATCTGCTGCCAGAATGGAATCATTATCCCTCAGCCATGCGCCAAGGAAATATCCTGCGCTGAACGGCTATCAGTGCCGACAACATTCCGATGAAAAAACTGGCCGAAAGAAAAACAAAATGGCATTTGCAAAAAGTTTGATATGAAAAAAAATCTGCCCCAAGATGAATTGTTGACACATCGACCAGAACAATTGCGCATAACGAAGCAATTCAACAACAGTAGAAAACATCAGGTCTCTCTCCAAAAGCAATACAAAAATTCAGACCAAAGTTACATCACGTCAATTAATTATTTTATGAACAATAAAATTTGCAGTGGGGACTTGCACTTATCAGCAGGCCAACTCCAGCGTGAAAAATTCAATTTCAAATGATGAGGCATGTTTTCCCCTCTGTATTTGATTAAAGAATTCCCAGCCAGCTTGGTGAGCCACTCAAAACAGCCTCATATTCATATTTTTTGAATGAGATTAAGACAAGCTTAATCGCTTAAAAAACAGGCAAAAAACATTTCCAAAAAGAACTAAAAAGCATGTTTTGCTGCAACGCAATTTTCCTAAACAATTCCCCGGAGAAACCTTCTGAAAGCCTTGCCAGTCATGGATTTGCGCCGATTTCAGCATCTCAAAATAATTCTTACAAAACACTGAATTTCGTTGATTTTGCGCTAACGCAATGCTAGACTTCAGTTCAGCAGTAAATGATGTCTAAAGAAAAACAGGTTGTCGGTCAAAGCTAATAAAAATAAAACGATTGGTCATGCATTTTGTTTATTACCCAAAAGCAACTATTGATCGTTTTAGTGGAACTCACTCTCGTAGTGACACAAACGCGCTGTACAAATATTTCAGTGTTTTAAGAAATCAATTCAACTTTTAGAGGGTATTAACCATGCATAAAATCTTGGCAGGCGCCGTACTGGCAGCTTCGTTGGCTTTCACCGGTGTTGCAGCTCAGGCAGCGACAACTACAACTGCGCTGACGTTCAATAATTCGACGACCAGCAACATCGGTAACACATTCACCTCAGCTGGTTCGTTCACCGACAACTACACGTTCTCGTACACTGCTGGCACTTTCGATGTCTCGTCGGCTGTGATCTCGATTTCGCTGGGTACCACGTCCGTGCTGGGCGTGAGCAGCTTCTCGCTGACCAACACCACCACTGGCGCCGTGTACAACAGCACATCGTCGTCGGCTGGCTCCCTGCAGTACTACACCATCACAGCTTCGAGCCTGACTTCGGGCAGCTACGTTCTGTCGGTCAAGGGCAATGTGACTGGCACATCCGGTGGTAGCTACGGCGGTAACATCAGCGTTTCGGCAGTGCCTGAAGCGTCGACTACCGCAATGATGCTGGGCGGTCTGGCTCTGGTTGGCTTCGTTGCTACCCGTCGCCGTCGCTCGACAACAGCACCAATGAACCTGAATCTGATGCCTGCATAATTCAAGTTCGGGAGTGGCAATCTGAACAAGATTGCAACCCTGAAAAAAAGCCCCTGCGCCATCGCAGGGGCTTTTTTTATGCGCAGTCGTTATCGAGTCATGGACAATCCCCGTGATGTCGCGCCCAAGCCTGGCGACATGCACCAGACCAACATGCAGCGCACTCCCGACCTGCCGCACCAATAAAAAAAACGGAATCACTTTGCATGATTCCGTTCTTTGACTTCTACCTGCGACCACACCAGGACGTCGAGAAAACCGCGGGGAGGACTCTCCTCGATCAAGTCGCTCCTGCCGCCATCCACATCTTCAAGCCATGCTTTCCGCCGGCGCACTCATGCGACGCTTGCCGGGAAAGCGCCTAATCAACCATGAACGGATAGCATCCCATTCGCCGGTTTCAGCTTCGTTATGTGTCTGAAAAAAGAAATAGCGCCAGAGCAGCAATGCCTCGTGGCGAGTCGATGCCAGCTTTCGAAACGCCAGCTCACGCTCGACTTCGTTCGCATGATCGAATCCGTCACGCACGCTAGCCGCCATCTTTTCAAACTCATCCGAAAAGTCGGTCTGGCCATCGACATCGAACAGCAAGCCGCCATGATTGCAAAACGGCGCAGGATCGAAATACGGTACCTTGGACAGCATGGCAAAGGCATGCACCAGATAACGCGAGACGCGCAATGAAACTTTCATCTGATCGTCAAAACGCGTCGCGCTGACATTATTTCCATGCCACCGATATTTGATCAGCTTCTGAGGCACGTTGTTGCACTTGCCCTGAATTGCCAGCTGGCCGAACAGGAAATAATCCTCAGCCAGATTCATGACGCGAATTTGCTGCTCTTGCGGCAGCAAATTCAGGAAATCATTTCCGTAGCGCACGCCAAGCCGGCTTACTTCCGCAAAATCCAGCATGGACGTCGGGTGGGCGACCGGATTTCTGAACAGGCTGGCCGCTCCGACCCGCTTGCTGCCTATCGGCATCTTCATGTCACCAATAGCGGCACCTTCGGCATTGATGACGTCAGCCTGCCCGCCGATGACGACGCAGCCCGGATTACGCGCAAAGGCTTCAAGAGAAATCGCCATGCGATCCGGATAGCAGATGTCGTCGGCATCGTGTCTCATCACGTAGCGGCAGTCGCAGATGTCCAGCCCCTTGTTCAGCAGGCCGGACAAGCCGTCCGCATCAGGAAAGGAGTGAAGTTCAACACGCGGATCGCGCGCGTGATATTGCTCCGCCAACTCCCGGCTACCGTCAGTGGAACCGTGATCCAGTACCAGCAGACGCCAATCCTGGAAAGACTGTGATTGCACGCTGTCGAGCGACTCAGCAAGAAAATTGATTCCGTTTTTGACCGGTAGCAAAACATCAATCGTCGCCATGCCGGACTCCTAAGAAAATAAGGCCCGTCAAAGCGAGGCCAATTACGACACTAAACAAGTGACTCAAGACGGCAGACTCAGGCGGCATCCGCCAGCTTCTTCGCCAGCAATTGCCAGCGCCATGAATCGGCGCACATCGTTTCAACCCCGCGCGTCGCCTTCCATCCCAACTCTTGTTCCGCGCGATCGGTGGCGGCGAAACATTTGGCGATATCGCCAGGCCTGCGGGCCACGATCTGATAGGGAATGGAGCGTCCGCATGCCTGCTCGAACGCAGCCACCATTTCCAGCACGCTATTGCTGCGACCGGTGCCGAGGTTATAGGTATGAATGCCTGCGCCTTCATCCAGCTTTTTCAGCGTCTTCAAATGGCCATCGGCCAGGTCGACCACATGAATGTAGTCACGCATGCCGGTGCCATCGGGCGTCGCATAATCGTCGCCGTAGACCGATAGGCTGGCGCGTCGACCATCGGCCACTTGTGCGATGAACGGCAGCAGGTTGTTTGGAATGCCATTCGGGTCTTCGCCAATCAGACCGCTCTCGTGTGCGCCGACCGGATTGAAGTAGCGCAGCAAGGCAATGCGCCACTCAGGATCGGCCACATGCAGATCGCCGAGAACCTGCTCGATCATCAGTTTGCTGCGACCGTAAGGATTGGTTGCCGCCAGCGGGAAATCCTCGGTAATCGGAACACTGGCCGGATCGCCGTAGACCGTGGCGGATGAACTGAAAACGATATTTTTTACGCCATGCCCGGCCATGACTTCGAACAGCAGCACGCTGCCGCTCACATTGTTGTCGTAGTAACGCAGCGGTTGAACAACCGATTCGCCGACCGCTTTGAGTCCCGCGAAATGGATCACCGCATGGATCGCATGCTCGCTGAACACCTTATCCAATACGTCACGATCGCGGATATCGCCCTCGATGAACTTCAGCGCACGTCCGCTGATCTGGCTCACGCGATCCAGTACGCTGGCGCGACTGTTGCACAGGTTATCCAGCACCACCACATCGTATCCCGCCTGCAGCAATTCGACGCAGGTGTGAGAGCCGATATAGCCGGCGCCGCCGGTGACCAAAATTGTCTGGCTTGCCATTATTTATTTTGCCTTTTAGAAGCTGGAACCGGATACCGCAAAAACGCGCGGCAAGATGTTCATTCAGGATGACCGGTTCGGAAAGCCAGCGTCATGACATGCCCGGAATCGAGACATGCCACGCGCAGCGAGGTGTGAGATTGCATTGGGGCTGAAGAGTTCGATCTGAATTGACGCATGCGCCACCCGACCATGCGAAAAAATGAAGAGCGGCAGCTACGATCAGGAAACCGGCACTTTGGCCGCGATGATGCGCGCCGGCGCGCCAACTGCCGTCGCCCCTTCAGGGACATCGGACAAGACCACCGACAGGCCGCCAATCTTGCAGTGGTCTCCGATGCGCACACCGCCATATACCTGCGCGTAGGCCCCGAAATCGACATGATTGCCGATCACCGGCACCGGCCCGTCTTCGCTGCGATTGCCGATGGTCACACCTTGTCGCAAAGTGCAGCCGGCACCGATCACTGCATCGCCGTGAATGAAAATATTACCGAAATGCCATATCCGCAAACCAGGGCCGATGCGCGCGGTTCGAGGCAGGCTGATACCGAAAGCGGTCTCCACCGTCCGGAACGCGATCAGATACAAAACATTGAGCACCTTCTTAATCAGGCCTGGCGAACGCTGCTCAATGCGACGACCCCAGCGATAAACCCAGATGGCCCAAATCGATTGCTCTTTCAAAAACGGACGGCGCATGTTGTAGCGCTTCAGATCCGCTGCCCAATCAGGGTCTTTGCTCATTCATTGTCCTTATCAGATGAATTGTGTTGCTTCAATATGCCCAGGTCCCGCGCTCCCCATCTCCGAGCGGCAACCAGAAGCCCCTTCAAGACCCTCATTTTCCACGAAAGTTTTCAAAAATCATCACACATCTTTTCAATATTCAAATAGAAAACGGATGATGTGCAGCGCAACAATATGATAGATTGTCAAAGCTGACTAAACCCTGACAATGATGGACTCAGCTGCAAGTCAACGCATTGCCGTCGAGAAATTATCGCGCCCGGTTCATCCAAAATTCGCCTGAAAACGGGCGTTCGGGAACCTAAAGCAAGCTCCACCTTTCCATAGCTTGTTATTCTTGGGCTCTCCACCCAAACCGATGCCGCAAAGCAACATCAACGGCGCGTCCGACAATCAGAAAATATTAATAAGCCAAACGCCGCATGTCCTTCAAAGAAATCGTCAAATCATCAGGCAAGACCCTTCTGACCACGGTCGGTGTCACGGTCGTCGGCTTCCTCATTTCGGTGCTGACTGCGCGCATGCTCGGCCCAGAAGGGCGCGGTCTGCTGTCAGGCGCCTTGCTGATCATTACCTTATCGAGCTCGGTTGCCGCCTGCGGATTGGCCTTCACCTACATTTATCACCGCGGCGCAGGGCGCCTGTTCAACTTCAGAAGATTCGTCTTGCTTGCCGGTTTGTTTGTCGGCCTGCTGGCAGCTTCGCTGGCGCTGGTCGGTTTATTTTTCAACCATGACGAACAACTGCGCGAACACATCGTACTGATCACGACTTTCGCATTGGTCACCGCCATTCAAAACTATCTGGTCAACCTGACTCAGATGCAGCCAAGCCTGAGTTTTCTGAACGTCACCCGCATGCTTGGCGTGCTGTTCAATGTCAGCGCACTGGCCGTGTTGTTTCTGGCCTTCCGCCCCATCAATTTCGTCTACGTGTTGAGCGGACAAATTGTTTGCGCCCTGATCCTGATCGCCATTTGCATCAACTGGGCGCGCTCCAATATTTTCCGCCCCGTGGTCAACCCACGCCAGACACCCCGCCCGGCCGAGATGGGTCACATGCTCAAGTACGCCTTCAATCAACACGGCACCGTGCTCATCGGTCTGGCGCTGACCAATTTCGACAAGGTCTATCTGCTCAAGGTCGGCACCATCGTCGAGTTCGGTTATTACTCGCTGGCCTATACCACTTCGCGCCTCATCGGCGTGCTGTACGACGCCATGAATACCGCGCTCTATTCGCGCTACGCCGGCAAAGATGAGGGCGAACTGAGCAAGAGCATCAATATTGCATTTCGCCTGACCTTGCTGCCCATGCTGGTATTGGCGGGGATTGGCGCCCTTCTGTCGCCCTGGCTTATTCAGGGCGTGTACGGCCCCAAGTTCGCCTCGGTAACGCCGACCTTTGTGGTGCTCATGTTCGAGTGCGTAGTCTCCGGCGCAGGCTGGACGCTGGCGCAACGTTTCAATGCCGCCGGCCGGCCGGGTCTGGTGCTGGTGCGGCAACTGATTTCGATTGTCCCGGTCGTCGCGCTGCTGCCCTTCCTGCCGAAAGAAAACATCTCCGTCTATCTGGGCTTGCTGATGCTGCTCGGCGCCACCTTGCGCATGGCGATCACCTTGGCCATCTATCCGTATGTATTGAAAGAACCGATGCCGCGAATATTTCCTTCGAAGGATGACCTGCAAAAGGTCATGGCCAGCGCAAGGAATGTGCTTGCGCGACGCCGTGCCCGCAAGAGCACGCCGACCTGATCGGGTAGCATCCATATCCATTTTCGTCGACTCAATAAAGAAAACACTCTCAATGAAAAGTCATTCCGAAGTCATGCAAGGGCTGAAAAAGCATCACGATGTCATTCGCGACATGCTGAAGGGACGGCGCTTCCATTACGTCGATATCCCCGTACATGACAACATCGGCGATCTGCTGATCATGCTCGGCACGATTCGCTTTTTCAGCGACAACGGGCTGTCTCCGGCGACCGTGTCGAACACCTATTACTTCGATCCGAAATGGGTAAAGCCCGGCGATGTCATCGTGTTTCATGGCGGCGGCAATTTTGGTGACCTGTACGGCAACATCCACACGCTGCGCGAAAAAGTGATCGCCGCCTTTCCACAAAACCGCATCGTGCTGATGCCGCAAACGCTGTTCTTTTCTTCGCCCGAGACCAGCGCAGCATCGGCGGCCATCATCTCTCAGCATCCTGACCTGCATCTTTTCGTGCGCGACGTCGTGTCTGAAAAACTGGCGCACGAATTCACCGACAAGGTCTATCTGGTGCCCGACATGGCGCACCAGCTCTATCCTATCCGCTACCAGCAAGGTGCAGCCACGGGCAACGTGCGCATTCAACGGGTTGATGTCGAAAAACCAAAGACGCCGGAAAGCCTGGCATCACTGCCTATCCGCACCACGACCGACTGGGTCGAAGTGATTGGCGAGGAATACAAACTGAAAACGCTGTTTGCCAAACTGGAATGGCGCTTCAAGCGATACGGCTGGGACTACGCGCTGACCAAACTGGCGCTGTGGTATTGGGTGCCGGTATCGCGGCGTTTCATGAACAAGGCCGTACGCCTGTTCGCCGATCACGAAACCATCGTCACCGACCGCCTGCACGGCCATATTCTGTCCTGCCTCATGGATAAGAAAAATATCGTCATCGACAACAGCTATGGCAAAAACTCGACCTACATGAATCAATGGACAATCGAAAGCCCACTTACCACCCTCGTCAAGGAGTAAGCAATGAAGATCGCCTATCTGATCCTGGCCCACAACAACGCCAAACTGCTGGGCCGTCTGATTGAAGAACTGTCGGGTGAGCAAAACAGCTTTTTTCTTCACATCGACCTCAAGGCGGATATCAACGCATTCGCAGCGCTGCGCGCCTATCCGAACGTGCATTTCTGCGAGCAGCGCGTCGACGGCGCCTGGGGTGATTTTTCACTGGTTCAGGGGACCCTGAATGTGATGCAGCAAGCAATGCAGTTCGACCCCGAATTCGAGCGCGTCGTATTGCTGAGCGGCTCGACCTTGCCGGTGCAGCCGAGCGGCTACATCGAGGATTTCTTTGCGAAAAATCCGGAGTCCAACTACGTGGAAGCCTATGCCATGCCCAATGAACAATACGGGAAATCGCTGGGCCGGCTTGAACATTACTGGTTGCGGCGCACGCCGCCCATGCTCAGCTACAAATGGAAGGCGCAGGATTTCATCATTGCGCATGCACCGCGCAGAAACTACAAACGCGCCTTCGGCGACATGCAGCCAATCGCCGGATCGCAATGGTGGGCCATGACCGGCAAGGCTTGTCAGTATGTTCTGGACTTCGTTCGCGACAACCAACGCTTCTGTCGCTTTTGCCACCACACCGATTGTGCGGATGAATTCTTCTTCCAGACCATACTCTGGAATTCGCCGTTCCGCGCATCGCTGCTGCCCAGCATCACCTATACAGACTGGAAACCCGGCTCGTCGAGCCCCAATACGATCAACGAAGAACATCTACGGCATTTTGCGCAAGCGCGGGTGACCAGCTCCGTCAATTGCAATAGTCCGCTGCCGCAAAGCGAGGTCTTGTTTGCACGCAAATTCGATGAGAAACCCTGGGGGCCGATAGAGCAGCTATTGGCGAGCAATCACCGAAAATCGAAACCCTCGCAGATCGAAGACCTGGGCCAGGCGCAGGCCCCTCCGTCGGCGCCGCTGCCAGCCAAGACGAAACCACGCGCAGCCTCAGAGGCCGACGCCGTGCCGGCCAGTCCCAGCAACGTCTGCTGAATCGCCGAAGCAGCCCGTCCGGCACGAGAGTGAAGGAGGAAAAAAAGAGAGCTGAAAGCTCTCTTTTTTATGCCGCAACAGGATCATGCGCGCTTGTAGATATCCTCAAAACGCACGATGTCGTCTTCGCCGAGATAACTGCCGGACTGCACTTCAATCAGGTGCAGCGGCAACTTGCCCGGATTTTCCAGGCGGTGCGTCACGCCGATCGGCAAGTAGATGGACTCGTTCTCGCTCAGCAGTTTGACTTCTTCACCGCGCGTGACCAAGGCAGCACCGCTCACCACCACCCAATGCTCGGCGCGATGATGATGCATCTGCAGCGAGAGCTTTTCGCCCGGCTTGACGGTAATGCGTTTGACCTGGAAGCGCTCGCCCGAGTCCACGCTTTCATAACTTCCCCAAGGACGGTACACGCGCTTGTGGTGGATATGTTCGGTGCGTTTTTTCGACTTGAGATTATCGACGATGCCTTTGACATCCTGGACCTTGTCCTTGTGCGCGATCAGGACCGCATCGTCGGTTTCCACCACGATCAGATCTTCGACACCGAGGACCGCGACCATGCGGCTTTCGGCCCGCACCAGCGTATTTGCAACCTGATCCAGATAGACGTCGCCGCGCACCACATTGCCGGCCTCATCGCCCGGCAGGACTTCCCACAATGCGCTCCACGAACCGACATCGCTCCAGCCGATGTCGGCCGGCACCACCACTGCGCGGCGGGTATTTTCCATCACGGCATAGTCGATCGATTCGGATGGCGATGCAGCGAATGCAACTTCGTCGAGACGGCAGAAATCCAGATCGACATAGGCTTTTGCTACCGCTTCCTCGACGGCCGCCGAGATTTGCGGACGATACTCCTTGAGCTCATTCAGATAATCGCGCGCCTTGAACAAGAACATGCCGCTGTTCCAGGAATAGGCTTCATCGGCGACAAATTTTTTTGCGGTTTCGAGATCCGGCTTTTCCACAAAACGATCGACGATGAAATTGCCCTCACCGCTCGCGTGCGCAGCACCACGATGAATGTAGCCATAGCCGGTTTCCGGCTTGGACGGCTGAATCCCGAAGGTCGCCAGCGCACCCTGTCCGACCGATACAGACGCGCGCTGCACCGCAGCCTGGAAGGCAGCCACGTCGGTGATGACGTGATCCGCCGGCAGCACCAGCATGACGGCCTGCTCATCCTGTTTCAGCAGAAAATGCGCAGCAGCAGCCACAGCGGGTGCGGTGTTCTTGCCCATTGGCTCCAGCATGATGCCCAAAGGCTTCACTTCGATTTCGCGCAGTTGCTCCGCAATCATGAAGCGATGTTCGTTACCGCAGACCATCAATGGCGGCATGATTTCCGGCCACGAGGAAACACGGCTGACCGTGTCCTGCAGCATGGTCTGCTCGCCCACCAAGGGCAAGAGCTGCTTGGGGAAGGCTGCACGCGACAAGGGCCACAGACGGGTTCCGGCGCCGCCGGAAAGAATGACGGGATAAATTTTCATGTTAGGTGCTCTTTGGTTTTTCGGTATCGACACGCGGCTTCATGCGGCGGTCGCGCGCGTCGTTCCAATACGTGTCCTGATGTTCCGAGATATGCTTCATTTCGCCATCGCGCGTGACGCTGTAATTGCCGCACACCACGGTTTCATTGATCTTTGTTCCTCCCGCCGCGCGAGTATATTCGAACAACACGCTGCGGACAATTTCGGCGCCGCTGCAAATATGGCTGCCATGACCGATCCAGGTCGGCCCTATGATCTTGACCCCGGCTTCGATATGCGATCCGGCACCGATATAGACCGGCCCCTCGATGACGGTGCCCTCCCATTCGATGCGCGTGTTCAGGCCGACCCACAGGCCTTCCTGAATCTGCGTGCCTGGCACATACATCTGCGCAATCTCGCCTTTCAGCACGCTTTGCAATACCGACCAGAAATCGGTCACGTTACCGATGTCGATCCAGTTGAAGAAACGCTTTTGCGCGAAAAACGGCACCTTCTTTTCGACCAGCAGCGGGAACAGTTCAGAGCCGATATCGAAGAAAGTATCTTTCGGGATCAGGTCCAGCACTTCCGGCTCCATGATGTAGATGCCGGTGCTGGCGAGATTCGACAAGGCTTCTTCCTGGCTGGGCTTCTCCTGAAACGACAGCACGCGGCCATCCGTATCGGTCACCACCATGCCGTAACTGGACACCTGCTCCATCGGCACTTCCTTGGTGATCACGCTGACCAGCGCACCCTTGCGGCGGTGTTCGAACAAGGCCGATTGAATATCGAGATCGATCAGCGCATCGCCGCAGATCACCAGCGTGGTTTCATCGAAGAAGCCGCCGAACTCCTGGATTTTCTTCATGCCGCCGGCAGAACCGATGGGATTCGGAAAGACCTTGCCCTCGTCGTTCACATAACCTTCGAACGAATAGCCGATGCGTGCGCCGAAACGTTGCCCTTCGCCGAAGTAGCGTTCGATGCGCTCATGCAGATAACTGACGTTGACCATGATGTCATGCACACCATACTTGACCAGATGCTCGACCAGATACTCCATCACCGGTTTGCCCAGGATGGGAATCATCGGCTTCGGCAATTCATAGGTCAGAGGGCGAACGCGCGTCCCCTTGCCTGCCGCCAGAATCATTGCTTTCATGAGCGCCTCAATAATAAAAAATGAATCAAAAATCAAAAATCCGAAACCGCACACCATGCCTGCAGCAAAAATGTCCTGCGGCGTACAAGCTCTTCATCTGCATAGCCGTCGCCGTCTGCAATCAGAACAAGTCGGCATCGGTTCAGCGCGACTCCAGCAAATAGTCGGCGCAATGCAAATAAAATTGTCTGCGCAATACCGGGCTGACCTGAGTGAATTTCAAGGAGCGGCCTTTTGCAACGCTATCGCCATACAGAAGCATCAAGGATGCCAGCGCAGCGCTATCGATGAAATGTGTCTTCGAACAATCTAGGATCAGCGGCTCGGCGGCCAAGGCCGCTGTGCGCAAGGCCACTCGCAGCGGCGCACTATTTGCCTCGCCCAAAGCCGCAGGAAAGGCCAGAACGTAAGCGCCGTCCTGATGCCTGCCGATGATTCCGGCCGGCGTAAAGTCGCTGGCCGGCGGCGCCTGCCGACGACTGGCCAGCACGCAAGGAATCACACGCGTGACCATCAATTGCAACAAAGCCACGCCATCGTCCCAGTAACGACGCCACAGCTTGGGCTCTTCCTTGATGCGCCACAGCCACTCAAGCCCGGTCTTCTGCGCCCAGACCGGTGCGCGAGAAACAGTGCCGGCGACAAAATTCACCACCGCGCCCAGATGGCTCACCAAAGGGGCGCGCAATCGGGCCAGATTGTATTGAATCCATGCCTGCCCCTTCTTGGCGCCCAGCGCCACCACCAGAAAATCAGCATCGCTTGCATTGATGCGGGCGATGGTGGCGGCATCGCTCATCTCTTCTATGCTGCCGAAACCCGGCGAGTCGAAACCGACGCAGCGCATGGCCGAGGGAATCGCGTTGAGCTTGAGGCTGGCGGCTTCGGCCACGCCCGGCGGTCCGCCAAAGAAATACACTTTCATCGGCCCATCAACGGCCGCAGAGTCCGTTTTTTCCTGCCGCTCGCGCAAAGTCTGAAACACGCTCGATCCGGCCACACGCTCACGCACTGGCAGACCAATTGCACGTGCAATCCAGATCAGGGGCATGCCGTCCGCAATCGACAAATCGCTTTGAATGACCGAGTTTCTGAACGCCGCATCGCTCATGCAGGCAATCGCAAAATTGAGATTGGGCGTGGACAGAAAGCAGCGCTGCTGGGTGGTGGAGGCTGTGCGCATCTTGCGGCTGGCCTCCGCCAGGCTCACGCGATCGAAGGGTAAACCGAGGATGCAATACACATCGCGATCGAAATCCGGCAGCGCTGCGGCAGTTGCCATCGGCGTGAGCGCGGAGTCCGCCAATTGTTCATTCTGAATCACGTTTCGACCTCACCCATTCAACCTGACGATTGACAATAAATTTCAGATAGAGCGGCAGCTTCTTTGCGACGTAGCTTACTGCCGTCAGCAACTCGCCCAGCGTCAGCACGCTGCGACCGAATCCTGACCAGGCCAGCAATATCGCCGCAAGGATCGCCAGCAGCAGCACACTCGCAAACGTGAAGGGTGCCGTCAGACCCAGGCCCAGCCAGATCAGTAATGTCAGCACCCAGCTGGAGCCGACCAGCATCACGAGCAGGGCCAGCGGCGGTATGCACAAGTCCAGCGCCATGGCCGCCAGGGCCGTGTTGCCGCTGCGGATTGCAGAGAACAGGAGCGCCGGCACCTGATTCAGGATCACGCTCAGATGGCCATGCTCCCAGCGCGTGCGCTGCGTCTGCGCACCGGCTTCGCTGCTTGGAAAATGACTGTAGACCATGGCGTCGGGGCAGAACAACGGCGCCTGATCCATCTTTGCCAGATCGACACCCAGCTTCATGTCCTCAACGATATGGCCGGTCGCCAACTCCGAATTTCTCAGTTGCAGCCAGGAAAACGCCATGCCGGTGCCCATCAATTGGCAAGGCATGCCGATGCGCTGAAAGCCCAGAGGACGCACCAGATTTTTTACCACCCATGCGAACTCTGCAATCTTGCGCATCGGCCGTGCGCCTTCGGGTGCATGCATCAGATACAAGGCCTGTACCGGGCGACCGCTGTGTTGTGCAACGCGCGCAATACGATCAAGCGCGCCGGATCCCAACAGACAATCGGCGTCGACGATGATGACGACTTCAGGCGGGTCTTCGGCCAAGTGACGAATGCCGTGGTCGAGCGCATACCCCTTGCCACGCAATTCATTGTGGAAGCGTTCGCTCACCTCTGCGCCAAGCCCACGTGCGATAGCGGCGGTGTCATCCGAACAATTGTCGGCCACCACGATCAGGCGATCATCGCCGACCAGTTGCGCTTTGACGCCGGCAATCACTTCCGCAATGCCGTTTGCTTCGTTATGTGCCGGCATCAGCACCGCAATACGCGGACGGCGCTCGACCGCCGCCGCAACAGAAGGCGGAGCGAAGCGCGCCAGCAGCACTTGCGCCAGCAGTACCAGCACCGGCACCGCCAGCAGCAGGAGCATCAACAACAATAAATATTGCACCGCAAAAATCATATTCAGGCTTTCTTAGTTTTAGTACGGGAAGCTTTTCGGAGCAGGTGATTCATTCTTTGAATTGCCGACGGCCAAGGCATTTCGGACGCCAAGCCACGACTGCCGCAATTGAATTTCTTCGGTACATTATCAAACATTTGCGCAGTAAAATGCCGCAACGCGACATTTTTTCAGATTGAAATTCTCACAAAAAAATCCTGAACCGCTTAGTTAAATATCTGGGCCGACTCAGTAAATACATTGAAATGAAATGCAACTGAATCGAGGCACTGGATTTCTTAGTGGCTATACTTGCCTTTCACGTCATCCGCGTCACACCGCACAACAAATCGACACACTGGTCTTTCCGACAACTTCATCCCTCTTTCAAGGAGTACACCATGCGACTTCACACGCGTATGTATCGCAACATTCCGACCTTGGCGCTGATCGGCGCACTCAGTGCAGCCCTGCCGCTTCAGGCTGCCGAATGGGGCACATACAAACAGCCGTTTGCAGCCGACTCCCTGTGGAACAGTCGCCCGGTCAATCCGACCTTCTCGGATGATGTCATTCCAACATCGACCTATTTTCCCAACGTCACCGCAGCGGCATTTTCAACCGGCATCTTTCTCGCCTCGCCCAGCGACCCGGCCGTCACCGTCAAAGGTCTGACGGGCAGCAAGGGCTTGTTCAACGCCGACGATGAAAATGCTCACGATGTCACGATTCCGCATTGGCCGGCATCGGTAAAACCCGGTCCCGGTTCGGACGGGCACGCGGATATTGTCGATCCCAGCACCAACATCGTTCATTCCTTCTTCAAGCTGAAACAGGAAGGCACCCAATGGACCGCTGCCATGTATTCATGGACCAAACTGGATGGTCGCGGCTGGCCCGACCCCGGACATTACTACCAGGGCGCACGCGCCACCGGCGTGCCGCCATCGGGCGGTCTGATCCGCTCTCATGAAGTGGCAGAAAAACCCGAGTACTACTCGCACGCGCTTTGCATGTCGCTCACCTTCAATGGCCTGAGCGCCAAACCGACCTACGTTTTCCCTGCAACCTCGGCCGATACCAACGCCGCCAAACTCAATAGCGGCCCCTTCCCTGAAGGCTCGCTGCTGATGTTGCCGCCCTCCTTCGATACCGCCAAGATTTCCAACCCTGAACTGCGTCGCATCGCTGAAACACTCAAACGCTACGGCGCCTATGTGGTCGACGCCAACACCGGCACACCGTTTGTCATCTACGCCGAGATTGGCTCCGGCTTCAATCTGATGCCGGCCGGCTGGAACAACACCGTCGCCAACGAACTGCAACTCATCCGTGCCAATCTGCGGGGTGTTACCGGTGCGCAGAGCTGGGTCGACGGCGATGGCAAGACCTTCACGCCGCAAAAAAATCTCAACCTGCTGTCAATGCGTGGCGCCTGGAGCCAGCAATCCGGCAGCACACTGGGTAAATTCAGCTCCTGGGATCAGGCCGTGGTGTTTCCATCCACCAGTTCGGTTTCTGAAGTGGTCAATCGCAGTAATCGCGGCATGAATGCGGTCACCTGGGCGCTGCCTGTCATCGGCGCCACTTACACGCTGACCGCCAGGACCACCGGTGGCGGCAAATTGCGTTTCACCGTCTACGATCAGCTGGCAGGCAAGATGGCGGTCGATACCGGCTATCTGGAAAACGGACAAACCAAGTCATTTAAGTGGACCGCCAGTTCGCCGGCGCTGGTGATGTATGCACAAAGCGGGGTCGGTGCTGCCTCTAGCGTAGGTGGCGAACTGATCAAAACGAGCGACTAAGTAAAGAACTGAAGGACTTCACTTGATCGTCCCCGTTTCCGCTGCAGCAAGGAAACGGGGTATTCCCACCCCGCCTCCTCTCCCTGACGTCCCTACTTGCTTCCCTTCGGCGCCACGCCATCCAGCTGCAGCAACCCGCGCGCCTGCATCGTGCTCAACAAATACTTCGAAGCCGGCAGACTGATGTGCTGGGTATCGTTGTAGAGATAAACATTGTCGCGCTTGGCGGTGCACATGCCGTCATGGCAGAACAGCGGCGTCGGATCGAACACCGTCACGCCAGGATGCTGTTTCTTCAACTCAATGACTGCAGCATCATAGTCCTTGCGCAAGGCTTCATGCTCGGCCATCGAATAGCCGCATTCGCGCGAAGTGCCGGGATTGAATCGATTGACGCAGGAGTGCGGGTCGAGCTTGAGATAAGGCACGTCCACCACGAAGACGACCTTTTTGCCGAGCTTGAGCAGGCTGTCGATCATTGCGCCATTGCCCGACAAAAACGCGTCGCGTGAACTGAGTTGCTTGCCGTCCAGATAAAACTGAGATCTCAGACTCAGGTCATCGCGCGGATAAGCGCCGCTCAGAACCACAGTCCGGACCGACGGCGTCTCGGCGGCCACCTTGATCGCCTCATTCGCAATCGCCGTGCAATTGTTGGCCCAGCGCCGCAGATACGTCGGTGTGTACGTCAGGTTGGGATACAGATGGCAGGCATGCCCCGCCACCATGATCGCGCTGGCCTGGGTATCCTTGGAAAAGATCGACGAATGCAAGGCCATCACATGGCTGTCGCCGACGAACATGGTGGTCGGCTGCGCCGAGTTGGAAAGGCAGACTTCCTCCGCGACGCCAGGCAAATGATTCAGGCGATTACAACTGCCATCGGAATTGCGCGAGCCCTCGAAAATGTCCGCAGCCGACAGGTAGTCCAGTTGCTTGTTGATCTCGCGTCCGTTGAAGCCGTCATTGAGGTAGATCAGCATGCCGCATGCCGCTACCAGCACATTCAATGCAGACAAGGTCCACACCACGCGCAGCGAATGCGACTTGCGCAAGGGGCGTTCGATCAGCACGAAAGTCAGCCACGCCATCAGCACCGAGAGAACTACCGCGCCGAAGCGCACATGCGGCGCCGGTTTCTCTCCTTCGATGATGGTAGCAAAGGCCAGCAAGGGCCAATGCCACAGATAGAGCGGATAGCTGATCAAACCGATCCAGACCATCAACCTGTTCGATAGCACATGGCGATTGAACCAGGCCTCCGGCCCGGCCGACAGCAACAGAAAAGCGCCAACGCTGGGCAGCAAGGCCCACCAGCCGGGAAAGGCACTGGCGCTGCTCAGCAGGGCAAAGCCGACTGCCAGCAGCAACAGACCCAGCGAGGACTGGAGATTACGGTAGCGGCTGTTCAGATCGGGGCGATGCAGATTGATATAACCCAGCACACCGCCCACCATCAATTCCCAGAAACGCGCAAATGGCGAATAAAAGGCGGCGGTCTGATCACGGCTGACGAGATAGATATTGATCAGGAAGGACGCCAGCGCGATCACGGCGACGATGCGCAGGAAGCCCCATTTGCGCTTCCAGACGAAAGCCAGCAGCAAAGGCCAGAACAGATAGAACTGCTCTTCGATCGCCAGGCTCCACAGATGCAGCAGGGGCTTGGTTTCGGCAGCATTGTCGAAATACCCGCTTTCGCGCCAGAACAGAACATTGGAGATGAAGGTTGAGCCGCCGAACAAATGTTTGCCTAGCTGCTTGTACTCGTCGGCAAACAGTACGAACCAGCCGGCCACGATGCAGCTCAGCATGACCGTCATCAACGCCGGGAAAATACGCCGCACGCGCCGGACATAGAAATCCAGGATGCTGAAACGGCCCTGCTCCAGATTATTGAAGAGAATCAGCGAAATCAGAAAGCCGGAAATGACGAAGAAGATATCCACGCCGATGAAGCCGCTGGCAATCCATTCAGGGAAAGCGTGAAACACCAGCACCGATCCGACCGCAATCGCTCTGAGCCCATCGATATCCGGACGATATTTCGGATGCAAGCTATGTGGCTTGTTTTTTTCTGCCGCGTTCGTCACGGCTTCACCAGCCACATAGGCGCCATTTTTGTTACTTTCTGAAATGCTTGCATGATTGTTTTTAAGTGACCAATTATTGTTCGATGCGTCCGACATTTCCCTTGCAGCCTATCTGAACCTGGCCCGCCATTTCCTTAGATGAGTATCAATGAAGCGATCCACCAACATTGCAAACACCAGGGACAAAGCCAGGGCAATCAAAATATTCAAGATGGCAAAATGAGAAGCCCAGTCTGCGTTTTCCAGCAGCAACTCGTGCGACAAATAAATCGAGTACGAATAGATGCCGATTTTGCGGATCAGTTTCAAATTCAGAATCTTGAAAGGAAAGCTCTCGGGATTGTTCACCGAGTAAAAGAACAAGGGCATCAGAGCGATGCCTTGCAGCGAATAGCGGAAGGTCTCGCGGAAGCTCTCGCTGCGCACCACCAGCGTCAGCAGCAACAGCAGCACGCCCAGGCTGACGGCGGTGATGCGCACAGCCGGCTGCCGCAACCTGAGCAGCCAGTCATCCTTCAGTTGCAAGGTCGCGAGTATGCAGCCGAACAGGATGGAGTCGATACGGGTATCGGTCGCGTAGTAAGTTCTGTTGGTGGAAAACGATGGCGACTGCACCAGATAAATACGCCACAGCAGCACCGCGACGCAAATCAGAAGCAGGTAAAACGGCAGCTTCTTGCGATCGGCCTTGTGCAGCAAAAATAGAAACAGCGCCGGGAAGACGAAATAGAAATGCTCCTCCACCGCCAATGACCAGAACACGCCGGTGCCGGTCGGAATGGTGTGACCCGGGTCAAAAAACAGCGAGTAGTAATTTGCGAAATAAAATAATTGGGCAAAGAAACCGGTCCAGCTGGCATCGCCTCTGAACACGCCCAGATACGTCAGGCTATACGCGATCACCAGCGTCAGCAGCAAGGGCGGCGTGAGCCGCAGCACGCGACGAATGTAGAAATGCCGGATGTTGATGGCGCCGCTATCGGCGTACTCCTTGAGCAGCAAAGTGGTGATCAGATAGCCGCTCAGGAAAAAGAATATCGTCACGCCCAGGCCGCCGGGAACGATCTTGCCGAGACCCGCGTGGCTCAGAAAAACAATGGTGATGGCGACTGCGCGCCAGCCGTCCAGCGATGGAATTTCCTTGTGTTTGGTGTGCGTCAGATTCACTGGCGGCCACCCGCTTCCGCCGGTACGTTCTTGCGTACCAGTTGCGCCAGCTTGAGCGCCTCGGTGCCGATGGAGTGACGTTCAACCGCGCGCAGGTGCGCGGCTGCGCCCATGCGATCCAGTTGTTCCTTCGATGCCGCCAGGCAGGCTTCCATGGCTGCCGCCAGCCTATCGATGTCGCCGGCCGGGAACAGCCAACCGTTTTCTTCATCGTTGACCAGTTCGGGAATGCCGGCCACATAGGTGGTCAGCACCGGGCGATACAGTGCCATCGCCTCCATGATCACCACCGGCAAGCCCTCGGCAAAACTGGGCAGCACCAGCGCCCGCGCGGCCAGCAACTCTTCACGCACCTGCTTGCCGCTGATCCAGCCGGTAATCCGTATTTTTGAAGACAAGGCATAACGACGGATCAGATCTTCGATCTGCGGCCGCATTTCGCCATCGCCGGCCAGCACCAGCTCAAAGTCTATGCCCTTTCTGTTCAGCAATTGTGCGGCCTCGACCAGCAACAACTGCCCTTTCTGCTCGCACAAGCGCCCCACGCAGACCAGGCGCAGCGCTTGCGCCGATTCGGCCGGTGCGCCGGCATAGAAGTTTTCGTCCAGTCCGCAATGCACCACCGCGACCTTGTCCCAATACGGCTGCTCTACCCAACGATACAACTGGCTGCGGCAAAACGAGGTGATCGCCACCACGAAGGCGGAGCGGCGGATTTTTTCGTCGAGACCGAGCGAGATCGGCTTGTCGAACTCTTCCGGCCCGTGCACGGTGAAACTATAGGGCGCGCCGCCCAGGCAATGCGCCAGCATGACAATTTCAGTTGAATTGGTGCCGAAGTGCGCATGAATATGCGTGGCGCCGAACTCGGTGTTCCATTGCATCACTTGCGCCGCTTCCGCCAGATACACCAGGTGATACGGCAATGAACGCTCGCCCTTTGCCGCCATCTTGAAGGCCAGCGCGAGCGCAGAGAAAAACTTGCCGGGACGATCAAGCGCCAGCCTGAACAGCGGCTTGATCAGTCCTGCCATGCCATTACGCAAAACATATTGAGTGCGACTGAGTTCCGAGCGATCGTCTTCATCCACCACTTCGGCATCCCAGCCGCGCAAAGCTATGCGTTGCACCTCGAAACCAAGCTGCTCCATGGCCGCAATCTCGCGGCGGATGAAACTGTGACTTACCTTCGGATACTGGTTGATGAAATAGGCGATTCTTGTCGACATGTAGTCCCTTGCGGCAATGACTCGGATGAGCGATGTGGTGAGGCGTAATGAGGGCGTAACTGCGGTGCTGGACGGATCGCCGTCCGGCACCGCACATGATCAGGCGTTCTTGAGGCCGCCGTAATCAGGTTTTGGCAAGGCTCGCGACTTGCTGGCCTGCTCAGTTCGATAGGCCTCGCTGTTGAAGTACACCGAGCAGCCCATACCCGCCAGCAGCCAGAAGTACCAGTTGAATGCGAGGTAAGCCAGCAGGTTGTCGGAGGCTGAAACGATCATGTATTCGGCTACCGCGCAAATCAGCAGGAAGCCACCCAATTTATCCAGAGAATAAAATTTCACGAGTGTTTTGATGACCCGATAGAAGACGAACAGGTAGGCCGCCATCCCGATGATTCCGGTATCGAAGAACCATTGCACGTAAACGTTGTGGGCGCCCCATTTGACCGTACCGGCCAGCGGGAAGAACACCTGGGAATAATAGGGAAAGGACTCGACGCCGTAACCGGTCAGATACCTGGCCGTCGACATCCAGTTGAAGCCGGATTTCCAGAGCAGCACGCGCCACGCGAATGAGTTGAGCTTGGCATAGGTCTGGACGGTATTGCCGGCGTCAAGCTGCATGATCCGTTCTTGCACGCTGGGAATGAGCAGCGCCAGAATCGGCAATGCAATCAGATACAGCAGATAGCGACGCTCAAACATCAGGCCGTACAGAAAAAACAGGAAGAAAAATGCGATCCACGCGCTGCGCGTTTGCGTCAACAGCAACAGCACCAACAAAAACATCATGTAGCCCATCAAGCCGATGCGCTGAATCTGCGTGGTTTTGAAATTGGGACTTTTCACCACGTAAAGGCCGAGCGACACCACCAGCGTCAGATAAAAGGCGAGAATATTGGCGTGACCAAAGGTGCTTTGCAGGCGGAAATTGCTTAAACCGCCTCTGGCATTCAAGGCGACGCTGACCACCGCATACATCGCAGGAATCACCGATGACCAGATCACCAGCCGCACCAGCTTGCGAAAATCTTCGGGCGTCTGCACCACGTAAAATGCGCAGATGAACACTGCAAAATAGGAGAACATCGACAGCACCATCTTCACTGCCGGGCCCTTGTCGGGAGAGATGACAATGCCGCAAGTGGCCACTGCCAACAACAACAGCCAGGGCACCACGAGGTAAAACGGCAGGCGCTTCGGTTTTTCCACCACAAACAGAAATGCGATAAGAATGATGAGCGCATTGATGGCGCCGCCGAGGCCCGGCGAGAAACCTCCGCTGGCAGCGACCCGCGTGGTTTCCAGCACGATATCGCCGGATGCCCGGAACAGCACGATCATCAACAGCAGCAAGGGCCGGTTGAAGGCAAACAGCGCAGCAAGCACAAACAGCGCCGGCAAGGCTGCGAGCCGCGCGTAACGGTCGCCCGCCATACCGGCGAATATCGGCACCGCCATCCCCACCAGCACGGCCAGCAGCAGCATCCCGCCCAGCAACAGCAGTTGAGAAGTCTGGAAATAATTTTTTTTCATGCTCATGGTCCTCCGCGTACGGCTGCACTTACTCGGCGAAGCGGCTGCGCTCTCAAGAGCAGCCGCAGCTCGCGGATCAAATTGTTGCTGGCATCGCCCTGATGGCGCCTCTGCCTGTTATTCGTCTAGCCTGATTCAGTCAGCTCAGTTCCGGCGTCCACGGCATGCCGGGATTTATGCCGGCACCAGCAAACCAGGATGCGGCCCGTTCATAGCGTTTTCGAAATCACTCAGAAAACGCTGTTGCAAAGCGTAGGCATCCGCCGATTCCTCAGGATCGTTCAACAAGCTGGAAGCACGCACCAGAATCCCGTCCGAGATAATTCCCGACATGCCATCACGGAAAATCTTCAAGCGTGTGGCCAGCGCGCCATCGGGCATGGCGTTGCCGATACGCACCCAATAGCTGACGGCCTCGAGACGATTCTTGTTCTGCGCCAGAAAGCGATGGCCGGTGACGGGCGGTTTTCCGGCCGCCTGCTCCAGCGACAAACGGGATTGATTCTTCAATGCGAAGCCCTGCGCCACATAGCAGACCTCAGGCAGGTGAATCTTCACATCCTGCTGCTGTTCACGGGCATACGCCAGCGCCAGCATGATTTGTTCGCCCTTGCTGTTGACATAGGTGCGGCTCAGCACGTCGTCGTACAGCGGATCAGCACTGCGATCCGTTCCGTCTTCCACCGACAGGCTGACTTGCAGATAGGGAGAAGGCACTTCGCGCCAATCGCCGAATTGCTTGGGCACAAAGCTGTCGAACTTGGCCATCTTGGTCGCCGGCGCCAGCTGCGGCGTGAGCATATGCACCGCCAGCACCGAGACCAGCATGCCGAGCGCCAACAGGACCGCAGGCTTCAGACTGATCGCAAACAGCCCCTTGTCGGCATCGCGCAGTTTGGCTTTCCTGAACTGCGCCGGCATCGCTTCCGGCTCGGGCAAACCTTTACGCCGCGCCTGATAGGACACCACCATGCGCAGCAGGCTGTCCACGCCCATGATCAGCAACAAGGCGCTCATGAACAGCAGCATGCCGGCGAAACCGTGCAGGAATCCCTGCCCTGCCGCGTCGCCCAGATAGTAAGTAATCAGCGCCAGCGCAACCACCCGGATGGTGTTGGCCGTGAAGGAAATCGGCACGATCAGCAAAGCCAGCACGGTATTGCGCATCAGGGATTGATGGCGCACCAGATTCATGTACAGCAGGCCCAATGCTTCGAGCGTGAACAGCGAATTGAGGCCGGCGCAGGCATCCGCCACCAGCAATTGATATTGGCCGATGACCAGGATCACGCCGTTGCGCGCAATCGGATAGCCCAGCGCATACAGCAGGTGTTCGGATGCGTAAGACACGCCGATCTTGAGCGGCTGGGTCAGAAAGTCCACGATGGATGCCGGCAAGGGCACCATGAACAGCATGAAGAAGAAGGCAAACCAAAGGCGCGCGCAGGTCCGGGTGCCGAAGAACACCAGAATGATGCCGGCCAGCACCGGGATCAGGGAGCCGGCTTCCAGCAACAACACGGTCTGCGAACGGCCAAGGGCGAAACACAGCAGACCGAAGAGCAGCATCAAAGCGCCAGCAAGCGGCGCCGGTTTGCGTTCTATCAGCCCCTCCGCCAACAGCTGGCGTACCCGCACGTAGAGATAGCAGCAGGCCACCACCAGCACGATCGGGCCATGCCCATTGCGCTCGGTCCCCCAGGCGCCGTGAAACAGGTCGATGAAACTCGGCACGTACATCGCCGCCATACCGACGACAATTGCCAGCCAGGGCGAGAGCGAGAAGCTCCTGGCGTGCAAGGGGTAGGTTTGTTCAACGGCCATGTTCCACTTTCATGCGCGAGAAAATGGTCGCGTCAGAACTCATTGAGCACGCTGCCGACCACCACCACGTTTGCGCTCGCCATGCTATCGGCGAGAGCGCGCACGCTGGAGATGTGGCTGACATTATTGCGCACCACCATCAGCGAAGAGCCTGCACGTACTGCGACAGTTTGCCCGTCGGCGCATTCGCCGCCGGCCGGTGTGTCGATCAGAATCACGTCGTAGGCCGGGGCCAGCTCTTGCAGCAATTGCGTAAACACCGGACGACCCAGCAGTTCCTGCGGATTCGGCGGCGTCGGGCCGGCGGTCAGCACCGACAGGTCAATCAGCGCCGGCACGCGTTGCACCGATTCGGCAGCGCCGACGCGGCCGGCGATGACTGCCGACAGACCATTGCGATTGTCGAGTCCGAACAATTGGTGCTGGCAAGGGTTGCGCATGTCGCCGTCGATCAGCAAGGTGCGTTCGCCCAATTGGGAAAACACTACCGCCAGATTGGCGGCGATGAAGCTGCGCCCTTCGCCGCGGGCCGGACTGGTGATGGCGATGGCCTTATGGCCGGCATCGGCATCGAACCAGCGCAGCATCAGCTGGCTGCGCAAGGCGCGCAAGGCTTCCACCTGCGGGCTGAAAGGATTGTAAGCGGCGACCAGCTTTTCGCTGACCTTGCTTTCGCCCTTGAGCAGATAAGGATAGTCAAACTGTTGCGACAAAGCCTGATCGATATCGTCCTGCGTCAGGAAACCCAGCTCGATGGCGGCATCGCCGAAACGCATGCCGCGCTCACGCTGCAGGCGCAGGATCTTCTCCGCCTTTTCAGGCGTGAGCTTTCCGATATCAATGAGAATTGCACCGATGGAACGGTTGGGCAAGGAGCTGCCGTCTTTAGTTGGAATTAAGGTTGCGGTGTCCATGGAGATTCCGATTAATTATGTGCATTCACAATCCGGCAAACCGGCACTGTAGGGTCGTCCTCGCTGGCGCGGCGTTACGCCTGCGCCGGTCTGGAACCACGCTTGAAACCAAAACGGTTGCCCTTGTTGCCCTTGGTGTTGGGACGAACGATGGTGCCGAGTACTTGAATACCGAGGCCTTCCACCAGATCTTCTTCCGAGCGCACGCGGCGATTGAGCAGTTCCAGTGCCAGCGCAGCGGCAATGCCCAACACGCCGCCGACAAAGATCGACAGGATCACGTTGATCAAGATGCGCGGTCTGGCCGGGCTGGTCGGCGGCACGGCGATCGCCAGAATGGAAATATCCGACTGGTTCGACTGACCTTCCAGGTTGGTCTGGGTGAAACGCTGAGCAGTCAGTTCATAGGCGCGCTGCGCACTGTCCAGATCACGCGACAGCACCGACAGCTCATCGCGGCTGCGATTCAGATCGAGAACCTTGACCTTTTGTGCGTCGAACTCAGCCTTGATTTCAGCTTCGCGTTTGGCCAGAATCGTCGCGTTGGTGCTGACGCTGGCAGAGGTCGAAGTCACTGCCGCGTTGAGTTGCGCACGTATGCCATCAACTTCGGCCTTGGCGTTCAGATAGTCCGGGTGGTTGCTGCCCAGACGCTTCGAGGCTTGCTCAAAACGTGCTTCGGACGCCGCAAGATTGGCCTTCAGATTCTGGATCAGCGGATTGGAGTTGACGTCCGGCGATTCCAGCGCGCCTTTGCCGGCCGACTGATTGCGGCGGGACAGCGCTTCGGACAAGGCGCCCTGCGCCATCACCAGCTGTGTCGACAGATCGTTCAGACGATTGTTTTCAACGTCGGTGCGATTATCCAGATTGGTGATGCCGTGCTCTTGCTGGTACTTCGACAGCTTGGACTGCGCCTGTTCGTAGTTGTCGCGCAGCACCTTGATCTGGTCATTGAAGTAGACCGAAGCCTTACGCGTCGGATCCAGCTTCAATTGCATGCTGACCTGCTGATAGGCATCCGCAAATGCGTTGGCCATCGTTGCCACGAATTGGGGGTCCTGCCCCTTGAACGTGATGTCGATCACGCTGCTGTCGCGCGAAGCGACCGCATCCAGGTTATTGAGCAAGATATCGGCGAGCCAGTTGCGAATATCTGTGGCGCCATTGTTGTTCTCGGCAAAACTTGCCTTGACCGCAGGATCATCGGCCAGCTTCAGGCTATCGATCACCTTCAAGCCGACACTGCGGCTATTGATGATATCGACCTGCGTAGGCATGTAACCCGGCAAGGCCTGTGCAGTGACCATCATCCCGGTCACGGGATCGGTTGCCTTGTAGTTCAGCACAACCGATGCTGTGGCCCGATACTGTTTGGGCAGAATCAGACTGACCACCAGCGTTGCGATCACCGTCACGCCAAAAATGAGCATGATGATTTTGAAGTGAGCGCGCAAAATCAAAAGCAATTGGGATAAATTCATTATTGGCACCTCATGGCAATGGTCTTTCCGACCTGGGATTTTTTTTGTAACCGCTTGTCCGTATCAATCAAAACCAGCTTTCCTTGACATAGACAATGTCATCGGCTTGCAGCAGATCATCTTTCTTGACATCGATTTCCTGCAGAGCACCTTCAGTATCGCGACGCTTCACTTTCAGACCGCGCTCAGTGCCGCGGGTGGTGAGGCCGCCGCCCACCGACAGCGCCTGCAGCACGGTGGTGCCGCGTTCGAGCTTGTACATGCCGGGGCGCTGGACTTCGCCGTAGATGTAGAAGCGCAGCGAACGCTCAACGTAGATCACGTCATTCGCGGATACGGTGGGCAACTCGCTGGTGTCACCGCTGTGGGTCACGGCGTAGATGTCGACCAGCTTCTTGCTGATCTGGCCGTTTTCAGTGTGCACGATCGTGACGGCGTCGCCGCCATCGGGATTGACGCCGCCCGCCAATGCAATCACGTCGGCAACGTTGCGCTTGCCATCGAGCGGATAGCGGCCCGGCTTATAGACCTGCCCAAGCACGGAGATCATCTGACTCTGCGGCACGGTCACCAGAATGTTGACCTGAGGATTCAGAAGGAAACCGCCCTTCTTGAGCAGATCCGAAATCTTGCGCTCGGCCTGCGAGGTCGACAAACCGCCGATCTTGACATCACCGATCAGCGGATAGCTGATGCTGCCGGCTTCGCTGATGCGTGTTTCCAGCGTCAGATCCTGACTGCCGTAGACATTGACCTTGATCACGTCGCCAGGACCAAGCGCAATGTCCTCTGCAAGGGCGGACGCGCCCCATCCGGCAATCAACAGTCCGGCGATCAACAGCAAAATTTTTCTCATCATTTTTTTAACTCCACATTACGTCCGATTAAGCTTCATTCCAAATCTGCTATTGCCTGCCGCTTACTTCAAACCGGACAGGCCTCTACCGATTGCGCTGTCCTTGGCGGCTGCCGGGGCAGCAGTCGCAGCAGCGCCGGGGTTTTGCGCGGTCAAATCTTTCAGGCTCTTGGCTTTATCGAAGAATTCGATCTTGGCCTCTGCTTTCAGACGATTGAGCTCAACTTCAGTTGCCTGGCTCTGTTTCTGGCCGATCAGATACTGCTCGATCTGCGGTGTCGCGGCGATCAGGGTGAGCGGCACATTCTTGACATCCATCAAGGACGCCAGCACCGCCGATGAACCCTCATTGACGACGAACAGACCGCCGCGCGACAACGTCTTGAGACCCGCAACCATAGGCGCCGGCAACTCGGCAGTCGTCTTCGATACTTGCAACCGGGTAAAGTTGATGCGCTTCGCCTCCAGCCAGGTGGCAACTTCTTCAATCGGGCGAGGAGTTCCCATCAAGGTATTCAATTCCGGGCTCATGTCGGCGCCATTGATCACCAGCTCATAAAAATCATATTGCTTGCGCTGACCGAACCAATCCGGATTCTGGCGATAAAAATTTTCTATTTCGTCACGCGTGGGGCGAGCAATGCTGCCGGCCTTGGATTGAATATAAGCTTGCGCCAACACCAGATCACGCGAACGTTCCAACTCAGCCAGGACGTTAGGATCGGAATCCATTTTGGCCTTCTTCGCGGCATTGACAAACAGCTGCCGCGCCACCAGCGCATCGAGCAATTGCTTGGTGGCCTGCTGGCCACCGGTCTTGCTCAGTTCGGTATTCAACTGGTGAATCGTGACTTCAGTGCCATCCACATTGACCAGCGCCTGGCCGGAGCCGTCTTTCTTGCTTTCACCGCAAGCGACCAGCGCCAAGGCCATTGCAACTGCTGCAGCCAGTTTCAGGGAACGGCGTCCTGTCGTGGAGGATGCCGGCCCATTTATTCTTAACTTCAATCTCTGCTCCTGAGTGCGCGTTGGACGGTACTCCGCCCTTTCGCATGTTCCATATTCAACGTAATAGCAGCGCCTGCGACCACACAGGCAACTGCTCGATTTTTCTTTTCAGTACGCGTTGTCTTTTTTAAGGACCAGACGCACTGTCTGAATGATGATCCAAAGATCGAAAGTCAAAGACCAGCGACGCAGGTACTCCAGATCGAACTCGATCCGAGCCTTCATCTTGCCTAAAGTTTCAGTCTCTCCGCGTAAACCATTCACCTGGGCCCAGCCTGTAATACCCGGCTTGACCTTGTGCCTCAGCATGTAGCCCTTGATCTGCTTGCGGTACAACTCGTTATGCGCGACCGCGTGAGGACGCGGCCCGACGATACTCATGCGACCTTGCAGGACGTTGATGAACTGCGGCAATTCATCCAGTGAAGACTTGCGCAGGAAGCCGCCGATCTTGGTCAGGCGGGCATCGCCCTTTTGCGCTTGCTGAATGGTGTTACCGTCTTCCGTCACCGTCATGGAACGAAATTTGTAGACGACGATTTCCTCACCGTCCAGACCATATCGCCTTTGCTTGAAGATGACCGGCCCCGGCGATGTCGCCTTGACGCAGATCGCAATGACCAGCATCACCGGCAACAGCATCAGTTGAATGATGGACGCCAGGACGATATCGCTGGCGCGTTTGACGAAATTGTTCATCCCCGTAAACGGCGTTTCGCAAATCGCCATCACCGCCATACCGCCGACGTAGTCGAAGCGCGCCTGAATCAGATTGAAAATGTAGATATCGGGAATGAAGTAGATCGATGCGGTGGTGTCCTGCAACTCATCGATCACTTGCAGCACACGCGGCTGCGCAGAAATCGGCATGCTGATGTAGACCATGTTGATGCCATGTTCACGCACATAGGCCGCAACATCCGACATCTTGCCAAGCAGCGGCGTGTAAGTACCGGGCGGCTGACGACCGACGTCGCGGTCATCGAAGAAACCCAGCAGATTGATCATCAGCGCCGGATAGTCGACCATACGCTCGGCCAGCTTGAGCGCCGTTGGATTGACGCCGATGATGATCGCCTTGTGTACTTCGCCCTTGGTGCGCAGGTCCTTCATCACTCGCAGCTGCAAATGTTGCGACACCATCAGGCCGAACGGCGTGCCAATCACCCAGGGGCCGATAACCCGCAAGGAAAACTGGTCATAGAATTCACAGAAATAACCGACCAGCGCGAGGATGGCGACGACTACGCCCCAGTCGATGAAAATAGGTCCCACCAGCTTCACCGCTTTCGGATTGCGACGCAGGCGGCGCTCGTGAAACTCGGCAAAAACATAGGAGCTGACAAAGAAGCTCATGATCGCCAGCACCCAGTAATCACCGGAGAACGACTGATGCTCGATGCGTGCGATGACCCAAAGATAGGCAACGATCAGGGCCGGTTCGATCAGTCTCTTGAAGACCATGACGAGCGAATTCGGCTTAACGTTCGCGAGTGGAACGCGGTCATGGATTTCATTCATTTTTGGGGCCTCAGAACTCATAGCGCGACGTCACAGCAACACCGTTGGAGGTATATCCAAAATTATCGATATTCGATTGCAAGGTCTCACGGAAGATAGACGCTACCAGTGAGAGCGGCTTCAGAGGCGAGTACGTCACACTGAAACTCGCCTTTTCATACTTATCCTGACGGCTCGACGGAGTAACGCCTGTGATCACGGTTGCACCGTTATAGTTGCGTTTTTCGTAGTCAATCAGACCGTCGAATCTCAACTTGTCCGAAGCCTTCAAGGTACCCGCCAGACTCAGACCATTTGTCAGCGCATAGTTCGCATCGACATCGCTGAGCCCGCCAATTTCGCGCCACAGATTGACCGTAAACAAGGTCTTGCCGGTCGCTGCCCAGTCGGCGATAAGACGCGCATTGAAGCCGGAATAATCCGCCGCGCCGGAGGACTGGCGCTCGCGAGTTGCATAACCGCCCAGAAACTGCAGACGCGTCTTGCCGCTATACAACCAAAGCACCTTGGCCTTCAATTCGTCTTGCTTGAAAGAGTTGTTGATCTGCGTTCCGCTGATCACGGTGTCAAACGGATAATTCGCCTTCGTGTGGCGAGCCACCAGCCCTACCGTACTGCCGCTGCGCGCCGTGTAATCCACGCCGACCTCGGCGGTATCTTGCGTAAAGGTATTGGATTGCTGCGAAGGCAAGTCATAGCCCAGCCCAAAACGCGAGCCTTGAGCTCGAACGGTCCAGTCAGGATGCAGACGCCAGGCAGCACTCAGATACTTGGTTTCCAGGGTTCGCAGATTTTTCTGCAGCACGCGCAAATTCTGAAACGGGGTCAAGGCTTGCGAATACGCATAACCGGCATCGCCTGAAAAATAATCGCCGACCACCCAGCTCCAGTTCGCTTTCAGATCGCGACCGCTGTTGTCGAATTGCTTGAAGTAATCAAAGGCATTCTTGTTCAGACTGGCATCCAGCCGGATGCGCTGGCGCCCCAACTCTTTGTTGATACGCAGCCCACCTACGGTTGTATGAACGGTATCGGACATTTTTTCCGTTCCCAGGCTGGCCTGTGCTGCTGCGGCATTTTGCAAGCGCAACAAGTTGTCATCATAAAGAATCGAATATTGCGCGTAAGGAACGACGACTTGATCATCATCGGCGGCAAATGCCGGCTGCAATGACGACAGAGCGAGCGCAGTGAATAGCGGCGCACCGAATCGATGTGAAAAACCAGACTGAAACCGAAATGCCATCTTCTGCCCAATGTCCCTTCTTTTTATTTAAGCTTTGTAACAAAGGATATTTCTGGCGTCGGTATTGCTGCGCCGCAACAGAAAAATTTTAGGCTCCATCATGCATCATTTTCGATTTTTAAGCAAAAAAATATGCAGAAAACCATTGCCCATCAGAAATTCATGTGCTACGCGATGACTGTAAAAAATCGTCAATCAGAAGCTCCCTACAAGCGATGTAGGAAAAGCGGAAATTGTGTATCTTGTCGTAAGGCTTATGCTGCACCGCGCCGAAATGTGCAGCTATATACAGACAGATCAAATCCCGGCTTGCCGGCGAAATGAGCAGCTTTACGTGGCTCCCCGATGGCAGACGAGGCGATCTGATTGCAATTCAGCGTATTGGCTTGCGCATATTTCCCGCAGGCCGCCTTTCTTTTATCGGACGCGAGCAATTTCCCGATTGCACTTGGCTTCGCAATACTGCAATCTCTTGGCTCAGCTCTTTACCTATTGGACTTGGTTTATGTTTTGGTGGCACACAGTTACGTTTTTAGGGGACAGCGCCTTCACCGTTCCCTGCGCCCTGGCGATTGCCATCTGGCTCAGCATCAATGGACTGTGGAAACAGACCGTTCGCTGGCTGCTTTGTTTCGGCGTGGCGATGGCACTGGTGGTCGTCACCAAGCTGCTGTTCATGGGCTGGAATATCGCGCCGCCGTTCATCAATTTCACCGGCATCAGTGGACATAGCGCGTCGGCGACTGCGGTCTATCTGACGGCGGCATTTCTGTTCAGCAATGAGAAATCTGAACGGACACGCATGCTGGTAATCGCTGCGGCAATTGTTTTTTCGATTGTGATCGGTCTTTCACGACTAGCGATCAAAGTGCATTCGGAATCTGAAGTGGTCATCGGCCTGCTCACCGGTGCAGTCGCCGCATGGTGCTTTTGCCGTGCCTTCGATGGCAGCAAACGCACCCTGAGAGGGAAATATGTATTCGTCGCCCTGTCCGTCTTCATGCTGATGGGCACGACCGGCAAGCCGGCACCTACGCAAGGATTTTTGCAGGACGTCGCGCAGATGTTATCGGGGCGGGACATGGTCTACTACCGCACGATTCCCCTGTAAGAAACGCGACACGATGGAGTCACTCTGACGAAGTCGTGAACATGGAAACAAAAAATGCCGGCACGGCCGATGCTGGCATTTTTTTGAAAGGCATGACCGATACCATCCGCCCCAGGAACAAACGAAGCCTGGTGCGCGCCGGCCCTCCGGCAAACAGGTTTCAGACATCCGCTTCGAGCACCATATACGCGGCAGACGAATCGTAACTGGCAAGCTTTTCTTTCAAGGCCGGATCGGGATCGCTTATCCGAAAACCACAGGCGGCCCAGTACGATGCGGAATTGTTGACTGCGATCAGCGCCGCATACCGCAAGTCCGCATCCGCCATCACTTGCCTCAGGTGCGACATCAACGAGCGGCCAAGACCCGCACCACGGGCAGAGTCCATCAAGGCAACATCGTGGAGATACAGGCAATTGGCGGCACCATCCAACTGTTGCAACAAGCTGTTCAGGGCAGGCGGCTGCCTTAGCCGGGCCGGATGCATGATGGCGTAGCCGCACGCCTGATGGCGCGAATCCCCGCAGCTTGCAAGTGCAGCATCAGACATTGCACTTGCTTCAGCTATCCAGCATCCTGCAGGAAACAAGTGCAAGCGTTCGGCAAATACCTCAGCGGCTTCGAAATAGCCGGAATGCACGCGGGTCGCAATCGCCATCACTGTCGTCAGATCTCGCGGCATCATCGGACGCCATGAAAATGCCGCCTCAGCTTTAGTTTCCATCATCATCCCCCTCTTACTCGCCAGCCACACCAATCTCGCTCATCAATCTGCACCGGTGCGATACGCGAAAAAAAACCGCTGCATGCCGCGGCGGTTTTTCTGGAAAGCGCAAAACAAGATTTACGGAGCGCTGCCCGGACGCAACATCTGCAGCACTTGCAAAAGCTCGCTGCGCACATCTTCAATACCAGCTTCATCCAGGCTGATCGCCGGCGTCTCCGGCACTTCGGGTTGCAATGCTTCGTTGCTGCCATCGAGCTTATTGCGCGCACCGCTGATGGTGAAGCCCTGCTCATACAATAGCTCGCGTATACGACGAATCAGCAGCACTTCGTGATGCTGATAGTAGCGACGATTGCCGCGGCGCTTGACTGGCTTCAGCTGAGTAAACTCTTGTTCCCAGTAGCGCAGCACATGCGGCTTGACGCCGCACAGCTCACTCACTTCACCGATGGTGAAGTAGCGCTTTGCCGGGATCGGCGGCAAGACGATCATCGCTGGTTTATTGACGCGTTCGTTCATAGATTAGACAGCCAGGCCGAATGGCTCGCTGCTGGAGACCTCTACCATTTCCTTGAGTTTTTGACTGGCATGGAAAGTTACGACGCGCCTTGCGGTGATCGGAATTTCCTCGCCGGTCTTCGGGTTGCGCCCTGGCCGTTGCGGCTTGTCGCGCAGTTGAAAATTGCCGAAGCCGGACAACTTGACCGCCTCGCCGCGTTCCAGCGCGTTGCGGATCTCGTCGAAGAAGGTCTCGACCATGTCCTTCGCTTCGCGCTTGTTGAGACCGACCTGCTCGAATAAAAGTTCAGCCAGCTCGGCCTTGGTCAGCGTCGGCAGATTCTTTTCAGCCTGCGAACGCACTTGCGCTTCCAGCATCGCGCGCTGCAAGTCTGCATCTAATACCGAATGAAACTCACTCGAATTCACATTGTTCATGACGGGATGAATGCCTGTTCTTTACCTGGACTGTATTTTTATTTCTCGAGCGTCAGGCCCGCAGTCTGGCCGCCAGTTTTCCGCTTGCGGCGGCCACCAGAGCACTCATTGCAAGGTCGACTTTGTCATCCTGAAGGGTGTTTTGAGTATCTTGCAAGGTGAATCGGAACGCAAGACTTTTTTCGTCATTTTCCAGACCCTTGCCTTGATATTCATCAAATAAAACAATGGCTTGGATGATAGCGCATGCCGCATTCGACTGCTTTTCGGCAGCAAAAACATCGAGCAATTCCTGCACGGCGACCGACTGTTTCACGACCAGCGCGAGATCGCGGCTGACTGCCGGGAACTTGGAGATTTCCACGTGCGTCGGCACCTCACGCTGCTGCAATGCAGTCGCATCGACCTCGAACAAAACCGGCGCCAGCGGCAAGTCATACTTCTGCTGCCATTGCGGATGCAGCTCGCCGATCACGCCGATGGCTTGCTCGCCGAGGAACACTTGCGCCGAACGGCCTGGGTGCAAAGCCGGATGCACGGTCTTGGAGAAACGCAATGCGGCCGGCGCGAACAAGGCTTCCAGATCTGCCTTGACATCGAAGAAGTCGACATTGCGCGCAGCCTGGCCCCACTGCTCTTCCGCCACCGGACCGTAAGCCAGCGCGGCGACGCGCTTGGGTTGCAGATAACCGGCGACGCTGAGCGGACCGTCCTGCACTTCGGCGCTGCGCGAAAACACGGCGCCGATTTCAAACACCCGAATGCGCGCGGCCTTGCGATTGATGTTGTATCGCGCATTGGCGATCAGGCTGGCCAGCAGCGAAGAACGCATCACGCTCATCTGGCTGGCGATAGGATTGAGCAACTTGATCGGTGCTTTGTTGCCGGCGAAGTCTTCTTCCCAGGCCGACTCGACGAAACTGAAATTGACGACTTCCTGATAATCGGAATCGGCCAGCAGGCGACGAATCTCGAACAGCGAACGTGTATTCTCCGGCGCGATCAGCATGGCGTTGGCGGCCACCGGCGGCAAGGCTGGAATGTTTTCAAAACCGTAGACGCGCGCGATCTCTTCGATCAGGTCTTCTTCGATTTCGATGTCGAAACGGTAGGACGGCGGCGTCACCGAAAACAGCCCCGGCTCTTGCACGAATTGCAGTCCCAGACGCGTGAAGATATCGGCGACCATCTCGTCGCTGATCACCACGCCGATGACTTTTTGCGCACGCGCGGTGCGCACCTTGACCGGATTGCGCTTGGGCAGATTGACGGTCTGATCATCGACCGGACCGACGCGTGTGTCAGGTGTGCCGCAGATTTCCATCAGCAAGGCGGTGATGCGTTCGATGTGCTCAACCACGGTCGCGAAATCGACACCGCGCTCGAAGCGATGAGCCGCATCGGTCGAAAAATTGTAGCGGCGCGCGCGGCCTTGAATCGCTTGCGGAAACCAGAACGCGGCTTCCAGATAAATATTGGTGGTGTCCAGCGATACGGCGGTGGCGTCACCGCCCATGATGCCGGCCAGCGATTCGATTTCCTTGTCGTCGGAAATCACGCCGACCCATTCATCGACTTCCACGGTATTGCCATTGAGAAGCTTGAGCGATTCGCCCTTCTTGCCCCAACGTACATCGAGGCCGCCGTGGATCTTGTCGAGATCGAACACATGCGAAGGACGGCCCAGCTCCAGCATCACATAGTTGGAGATATCGACCAGAGCAGAGATCGAACGCTGACCGCTGCGCTCCAGGCGCTGCTTCATCCACTGCGGCGTCGTCGCCCTGGCATTCAGACCGCGAATCACGCGACCGGCAAAACGGCCGCACAGATCCGGCGCCGAAATACGCACTGGCAGTTTTTCCTGCGCATTGACTTCGACCTGCTGATACTTCGGCATCTTCAGCGGTGTACCGGTCAGCGCCGAGACTTCCCGCGCCACGCCCAGCACCGACAGGCAATCCGCCTTGTTCGGTGTCAGCTTGATGGTGAATTTGAGGTCGTTGAGTTGCAGATAGTCACGGAAATTCTGACCGACCGGCGCATCGTCCGGCAACTCCAGCAGCCCGCCATGATCCTCCGACAGCTTCAGCTCGCGTGCCGAGCACAGCATGCCTTGCGACTCGACGCCGCGCAACTTGCCGACCTTGATTTCGAAAGGCTTGCCGTCGGCGCCCGGCGGCAGCACCGCGCCAACCATGGCGCATGGCACCTTCATCCCGGCGCGCACATTGGGCGCACCACACACGATGTTCAGAATGGTGCCGGTGTGTACGTTCACACGGCAGACGTTGAGGCGGTCTGCATCGGGATGCTTGGCGACTTCCAGCACTTCGGCCACGACCACATTGGTGAAAGGAGGCGCGACCAGTTCCACATCCTCGACTTCCAGACCCGACATTGTCAGCAGATGCGACAGTTCATCCGAAGTCATCTGCGGATTGACCATCGTACGCAACCAGTTTTCAGAGAATTGCATGATTCAGACTTTCAGCTATCAGCCAGACGAAACGCCGACGCAAGGTGATGTTCCTGCGCCGGCCTTTGCTTGTTCTTGGTTTAATTGAATTGCTTGAGGAAACGCAAATCGCCTTCGTAAAACAGGCGCAGATCGTTGATGCCATAGCGCAGCATCGTCAAGCGCTCGAGGCCGGAGCCGAACGCAAAACCGATGTATTGCTCGGGATCGAGACCCATGTTGCGCACCACGGTCGGATGCACCTGGCCGGCGCCGGAAACTTCCAGCCAGCGGCCTTTCAACGGACCGCTGCCGAAGGCGATGTCGATCTCGGCCGAGGGTTCTGTGAACGGGAAATACGAAGGACGGAAACGCACCTGCAGATCGTCTGTTTCGAAGAAGGCTTTGACGAAATTGAGGTAGACGCCCTTGAGGTCGGCGAAGCTGATGTCTTCTGCAATCCACAGACCTTCGACCTGATGGAACATCGGCGAGTGAGTGGCATCGCTGTCAACGCGATAAGTACGACCGGGCGCAATGACCTTGATCGGCGGCTTGTTCATGCGCGCATAGCGCACCTGCATCGGGCTGGTGTGCGTACGCAGCAGCAAAGGCTTGCCTTGCGTATCGTTGCCTTCGATGTAGAAAGTGTCCTGCATCGAACGCGCCGGGTGATTTTCCGGGCTGTTCAGTGCAGTGAAATTGGTCCAGTCGGTCTCGATTTCGGGGCCGTCGGCCACATCGAAACCGATCGAGCGGAAGATCTCTTCGACGCGCTGCCAGGAGCGCATCACAGGGTGAATGCCGCCGACGCCGCGACCGCGGCCGGGCAAGGTGACATCGATCGCTTCCGCGTTCAGACGCGTCTGCATCTGGGCATTGGCCAGTGCATCGCGACGCGCGGTCAGCGCATTTTCAATCTGTTCCTTGGCGACGTTGATGATCGCCCCTTGCACTTTGCGCTCTTCGGGAGCCAGCTTGCCCAGCCCCTTCATCTGCTCGGTAATCTGGCCGGTCTTGCCCAGATATTTGGCCTTGGCATTTTCCAGTGCGGCGGCATCCTGTGCACCGGCGAAATCGTTTTGCGCCTGTGCAACGAGTTGTTCTAGGGGATTCATGCGGTAAGTCTCGCTCCAATCGAAAATCCGACGACGAAGTCGAAAAGAAGAAGATCAAAAAGACGTCGATCAAAAACATACGGGGCATCGGTATTCACCTTTGCCCCGCAGGATTTTGCAGCGCCGGCTGCAGTATTTGCTGTATTACTTTTGCGTCTACATTGCGCGACCGGCAACTGCATCAACAACGCTTGCAATTAAGCAGCGATGCTGGCCTTCACTTGATTGACAATCGCGGCGAATGCCGGCTTGTCAGTCACAGCCATATCGGCCAGAACCTTACGGTCCAGTTCGATCGAAGCACGCTTCAGACCGTTCATGAAGACGCTGTAAGTCACACCATGCTGACGGGCAGCGGCGTTGATACGAGCGATCCACAGTGCACGGAAAACGCGCTTCTTGTTACGGCGGTCACGGTACGCGTATTGACCAGCGCGCATGACTGCTTGCTTTGCAATACGGTAGACGTTTTTACGACGACCGCGGTAACCCTTGGCCAGGGCCAGTACTTTTTTATGACGGGCACGCGCTGTTACCCCACGTTTTACTCTAGGCATATTAGCTCCTTAGTGTGAGGTTAAGCGAACGGCAGCATTGCGCGAACCGATGTCAGGTTAGTCTCGTGGACTCCCACTGCACCGCGCAATTGACGTTTGTTCTTGGTGGTTTTCTTGGTCAGGATGTGACGCTTGAAAGCTTGACCGCGCTTGACGGTACCGCCTGGGCGCACGCGAAAACGCTTCTTCGCGCTGCTTTTCGACTTCATCTTAGGCATAACACTATCTGTCCTGTTCGGACAGCTCCGTTTTTTGATGATTGCAGGTGGCAGCAATGCTCGCTACTCTTTGATGCCTGCTCTCACTTATTTGACAGCAGATTTCTCTGCTGCTTTGCCGGACGCCCCATTTACGTCAGAGCGTTCCTGCAAATTCTTGTCGGCCACTTCTACTGCACCGCTTGCGCGATGCGGGCAGCATCAAGAGACGCTGCCCAGTTACGGCTTCAGTCCTGCGATTACTTCTTCTTCTTCGGCCCCAGAACCATGATCATCTGGCGACCTTCCATCTTAGGAAACTGCTCAACCTGGCCATACGGCTCGAGATCGCCTTTCAGACGCTCCAGCATGCGCATACCGATTTCCTGGTGAGCCATTTCACGGCCACGGAAACGCAGCGTGATCTTGGTTTTATCACCTTCCTCAAGGAACTTGGTCAGGTTACGCAGCTTGATGTTGTAATCGCCATCATCGGTACCAGGACGGAATTTAACTTCCTTGACCTGAATAACCTTTTGCTTGAGTTTGGCTTCGTGGGCTTTTTTCTGTTCTTGATACTTGAACTTGCCGTAGTCCATCAAGCGGCAGACAGGCGGTTGCGCAGTTGGCGCGATCTCCACCAAATCCGCATCTGCCTCACTTGCCAGACGGAATGCCTCTGTCAAACTGACGATACCAAGCGGCTCGTTATTGACCCCGGATAAACGCAGTTCCGGCGCAGTAATTTCACCGTTGATGCGATGCGACTTGTCAGTAGCTATTGCAGTTTCCTTATTAAATCCAATAAATTAAGCCGTGCTCTTGCGCTGGAGGAAATATTTCCCTCATCAGGCTTTGGCTTCGACCTCAGTCTTGAGGCGCTCCACCAAGGTGTCGATAGACATTACGCCCAGATCGACATTGCCCCGCGCACGCACGGCCACTGTGTTTGCATCACGTTCTTTATCGCCGAGCACCAAAATATATGGCGGCTTCTGCAAAGAATGCTGCCGTATTTTATAGGTAATCTTCTCGTTACGCAAATCGGTCTCTACCCTAAACCCTTGTTTCTTCAGCGTTTGTGCAACGTTCTTCACATAGTCGGCCTGTGCGTCCGAGATATTGAGGATCATTACTTGCACCGGAGCAAGCCACAGCGGCATGGCACCGGCGTGATTTTCGATCAGGATCGCAATGAACCGCTCCAGCGAGCCGACAATCGCACGGTGCAGCATGACAGGCACCTTACGGTCATTGTCCTCAGTCACATATTCAGCACCCAGACGCGCCGGCATCGAGAAATCGACCTGCATGGTGCCGCACTGCCAGGAGCGGCCGATCGAATCCTTCAGGTGATATTCGATCTTCGGGCCATAGAAGGCACCTTCGCCCGGCAATTCTTCCCACTCGGTGCCGGAAGCGCGAATCGCTTCGCGCAAAGCGTTTTCAGCCTTGTCCCAGACCGCTTCTTCGCCAATACGCTTTTCCGGACGCAGCGCCAGCTTCACAGCGACATCGGTAAAGCCGAAGTTGTCATAGACTTCGCGCACCACCTTATTGAAAGCAGCCACCTCATCCTGGATCTGATCTTCGGTACAGAAAATGTGACCATCATCCTGAGTAAAACCGCGCACGCGCATCATTCCGTGCAGCGCGCCGGACGGCTCGTTACGATGGCATTGACCAAATTCGCCGTATCGCAGCGGCAGGTCACGATAGCTGTGCAGGCCCGAATTGTAGATCTGAATATGGCCCGGGCAATTCATCGGCTTGAGTGCATAGGCGCGATTTTCCGACTCAGTCGTGAACATGTTTTCACGATAATTTTCCCAGTGACCGGTCTTTTCCCACAGTGAACGATCCAGAATCTGAGGCGCCTTGACCTCCTGATAACCACTATCCTGATAGACACGGCGCATGTATTGCTCCACCTGCTGCCAGATCGACCACCCCTTCGGATGCCAGAAAATCAGACCAGGCGCTTCGTCCTGGAAGTGGAAAAAGTCGAGCGCGCGACCCAGCTTGCGGTGATCGCGCTTCTCGGCCTCTTCCAGCATATGCAGATAAGCTTCCTGCTCCTCTTTTTTAGCCCAGGCGGTGCCGTACACACGCTGCAGCATTTCATTGTTGGAGTCGCCACGCCAGTACGCACCGGCCAGCTTCATCAGCTTGAACACCTTCAACTTGCCGGTCGACGGCACGTGTGGGCCGCGGCACAGGTCAGTAAAGCCGCCTTCCGTATAGAGCGACACATCCTGATCTTGCGGAATGGATTCGATGATTTCAGCCTTGTAGGCCTCGCCGATCGACTTGAAATAAGCCACCGCCTCATCACGCGGCAAGACCTTGCGTGTTACAGGCTCATCCTTCTTGGCCAGCTCCGCCATCTTCTTTTCGATGGCCACCAGGTCTTCCGGCGTAAACGGACGCTTGTAAGCAAAGTCGTAATAGAAGCCGTTGTCGATCACCGGACCGATCGTCACCTGCGCATCCGGGAACAACTCCTTCACTGCGTAAGCCAGCAAGTGAGCGGTCGAGTGACGAATCACTTCCAGACCCTCCGGATCCTTGTCGGTCACGATTGCGAGATCGGCATCTTTTTCGATCAGGAACGAGGTATCGACCAGCTTGCCATCGACGCGACCGGCCAGAGCCGCCTTTGCCAGACCTGCTCCGATATTGCCGGCGACCTGAGCCACCGTGACCGGACCTTCAAATTGACGCTGCGACCCATCGGGAAGACGAACTGAAACCATTTTGCACTCCATGTCGGCAGCCACGCTGCCTTGCCTGATTACTGATTGGGTAACGAAATATGAAAAACAAATACAAAAACGCGGACGTAAAAAAACGCGGGCCAGCCGCGCTTTTTCAGAAGACGAAAAAGAACCCGACTAGCGTCGCGCAGAAACCTCGGTGGTAGTTCGCGGTGTCATAACCGGTTTGCCTTTCTCGCTCTTACAGAATTCAATGTTGATCAGACTGAATATCACCATGTCTCAATACCCAGTCACATGCAGGATCGGCGCAAGCCCTGAAGCAGCCCCGATTTCATCAAGTCGGCAATTATAGCAAATTAAATCAAGCGCCACTTTCCACACACAGACAAAGTTTGGAAGCAGCACAACGCCCTCACCGCAAAATCCCGAATACCCCACAGCCAATGAAGTACCTCACCCATCAATCGACCACAACAATTTTGCTCAACAAAAACACAAGGCCAAATCATGAAAATTCTTCATCCCTGCAGAATGTAAAGTCATGAAATCAAGGCCCCACAGTACTACTTCGCAGAAATTCTTCGTGCTACGATTTTGCTTGCCCACAGGAAATCAAAGCATGCCAAACAGACACCACTGCGTCGAACTGCCGACCGTCATCAACAACATCGAATACACAGTCCAAAGCCGCACCATCAAAATGAATGATGGCAGCCAGCAGCAAGAATACCGTGTACTGCGCGATGGCCTGGAAATCAAAAGCTGGACGCAAGGCGATCTGCGCCCCTACTTCGGCGCGAGCTAAGTCTTGCCACACAAGCTCGAATACAGCTGGCAAAAACTTCAGCGCAAATGAAAACGGCCACCATCAAGGCAGCCGCTCTTTACTCAACCCGCACAACTCAAGCCATCAAGCCTTGGCCAACTGCGCCCGGCGCGCCAGAATCTTCTCGATCTTCTCTTTCAAGGTCGCCGCATTGAAAGGCTTGACGATGTAACCGTCGGCACCCGACTGCGCCGCCTCCACAATATTTTCCTTCTTTGCTTCAGCCGTGATCATCAACACCGGCAGATGTGCGTATTGTGGCGTGGAGCGAATCTTCTTGAGCAGCGTCAGCCCATCCATGATCGGCATGTTCCAGTCCGTGAGCACAAAGGTAACCGGCAGCGCACCCGCCTCCAACACCTTCATCGCCGAAGAACCGTCATCGGCCTCCACGATCTTGGTGTACTCCAGCTCTTTGAGCAAGCCGCTCACAATGCGCCTCATTGTTGAGAAATCGTCAACAACAAGAAAATACTGATCATCCGATGCCATATTGAATCAACCAAAACTAAAAAGAAGACACTGCTTGGATAAGCAAATGTAGAAAAAATTCGCGAAGCCGCTAGTTTAGTGCATTTTTGAAAAATTGCTTAACCTCAACTCAAGCACCCCTGCGCTTTCATCAATAGTTTTAATGCATTTCAGAAAAAAACATCCCGAGCTCAGACTGCGACATAAAAACTTCAGCAGCAAGCCTGTGCGACAAATCACCCAGCACAAAAAAAGAACGAGACGAGAGCATCCCAAGCAACAAATGCGGAGACAGAAAAGATGGACAAGCGAGGGAGAAAAACGAAAGAAGAAAACCGAATCGGAAATGCAAAAATGGAAGCCATACCGCGCTTCCATTATCGACTTTTTGAATCACCTACTGCTACTTACTTCCAGTGCCACTGCTGATGCAGAAGAACTGGTAGGCACGATTGGACTCGAACCAACGACCCCTACCATGTCAAGGTAGTGCTCTAACCAGCTGAGCTACGCGCCTAAAGAAGCAAGATTATAGGAGAGAAATTTTGCTTTGCATAGAGGTAAATAAAAAAATCTTTAAAAAGTTTATTTCCTCGTTTGCGGCGCCCTTCATAACCAGCTAAGCGCGCTTCTCAAAGTGCCACGCACAAGTACATCAGTATCTGCGCGGAACACTTCCATTATTTTTATTACTGCCGCTTGGCTTCCAGCACACCCTTCACTTCACGAATCACGGACATGGCCTTCTGCAGTTGTGCGGTCGAACCGATCTCTGCAGTGAACGCCATGCGCGCATGCCCCTTCGTGCTTTGCGTGCTGACGCCGATCACATTGATTTTTTCGCGCAGGAAAATTTCCGAGATATCGCGCAGCAGCCCCTGGCGATCCGATGCCAGCACGAAGATGTCGACCGGATAGACCGTATCCCTCGCCGGCGATCCCCAGGTGGTCTGGATCACGCGCTCCGGCGCCTTGCCGCTCATTTCGGCGAAATTCTTGCAGCTCAGCCGATGGATGGACACGCCCTTGCCGCGCGTGACGAAACCGGCAATCGCATCCGGCGGTGCGGGCTTGCAGCAACGCGCCAGCTGCGTCAGCAAGCCATCGGTGCCGACCACCAGCACACCCGACTTGGCTCCTTGCACCACGCTGGAAGACTTGCTCTTGCGCGTGATCAGCGCTTCGTCGTCGAGGTCAGCCTTCTTGTCTTGCGCGGCGTTGTCGTGCAGCGCCTGCTCGACGTGGCGCAAACTGAATTCATCCTTGCCGAGCGACAGGCACAAGTCATCAACCTTGGCGAAGCCGAGCTTTTGCGCGAGCTCCTCCAGATTGACCGCGGTCTTGCCTTCGCGCTGCAGGCTCTTTTCAAGCAAGGTACGCCCGGCCGATAAAGTCTCCTGCTGCTCGATGGCATTGAACCAGGCGCGCACCTTGGAGCGCGTACGCGAACTGGTGGCATAACCCGGACTCAGCCAGTCGCGCGAAGGACCAACACCCGGCCCGCTCTTGACGGTGATGATGTCCACCGTCTGACCATTTTTCAAGGGCGTATTCAGCGGCACCATGACGCCGTCGACGCGCGCACCGCGGCAGCGATGACCGACATCGCTGTGCAGGTGATACGCAAAATCGATAGGGGTGGCGCCGCTCGGCAATTCGATCACGCGCGCCTGCGGTGTGAGTACATAGATGCGCTCATCCAGCGTGGTCGCTTTGAGTTTCTCAACCCAGTCGCGCCTCACCTGCTCCTGATCGACCACCGCATCGGTGACTTCATTCTTCCAGGCCAGCAATTGGCGCAGCCAGGCAATTTTTTCATCGTACTTCTGTGCCGTGAAATTGGAGCCGCCGCTTTCCTTGTAGCGCCAGTGAGCAGCAACCCCATACTCGGCAAAATGATGCATCTCGCGCGTGCGGATCTGCACTTCCAGTGCGCGCCCATCCTCCGCCCTCACGACCGTGTGCAGCGATTGATAACCGTTCGGCTTGGGACGCGAAATATAGTCGTCGAACTCTTCGGGAATCGGCGTCCAGATGTTATGCACGATGCCCAGCACCGTGTAGCAAGTCTTGGCATCGTCAACGATGACGCGGAATGCGCGCACATCATAGAGCTCGGAAAAGTCGAGCGACTTGCCGCGCATCTTGTTCCAGATGCTGTAAATATGCTTGGGCCGGCCGCTGACCTCGGCCCGGATATCCAGCTCCGCCAGTTCGGAATGCAAACGACTGATCGCATTGGCCACGAATTGCTCGCGCTCAATGCGCTTCTCTTCCAGCATCTTGGCGATGCGCTTGTAAGTCGCCGGCTCGACGAAGCGAAACGACAGATCTTCCAGCTCCCACTTCAGTTGCCAGATTCCCAGACGATTCGCCAGCGGCGCATACAGATCGAAAGTCTCGCGCGCGTAATTCAGACTGGCTTCATTCTCCTGCTTGGTCTCGGCGAAATAGCGCAAGGTCGTCACGCGCGAAGCCAGACGCACCAGCACTGCGCGCATATCGGTCGCCATCGCCAGCAACATCTTGCGCAGGGTCTCGACCTGCGCCGCAGCCTGCTGCGCGGCATTCTTGCCGCGCAGGACTTCTTGCGGGGAATGGAACGTCAAACTGTGAAAACGCATCAGCTGACGCACGCCGATGACTAGCGTGGCGATGTCTTTGCTGAAGCGCTCTTCGATATTTTCCGACGCATCCGGATTCAGGATCTGCGACTCGAACAGCAAGCCGGCAATCCGCGTTTCAGCGTCGACATTCAAGGTGGCCAGCACATTGGCCACGCCGAGCACGAACTGCATTGCATCCTGGCCGGAGGGAATCTGCCGGCCTTCATATAAAGGCTCGGCATGGGCAAGCGCATCCAGAACGCGCGCCGCGTCGTCTGCGCTCAGACCCGCAGTGATCGCGTCATTGCCCTCGCCTTGTGCTGTTGCTACTGAAACCATGTGCGTCTGTATTTACTTTTGTGCGGCCACGATGATGATTTCGACCAGCAACTCAGGCCGCGCCAGCTTGGCTTCGACGGTTGCGCGCGGCGGCGCATTGCCGTCGGCTACCCAGGCATCCCACACGGCATTCATGCCGGGGAAATCCTTGACGTCGGACAGATAGATCTGGCACGACAGGATGCGGTTCTTGTCGCTGCCGGCTTCGGCCAGCAGACGATCGATATGCCCCAGCACTTCGCGGGTCTGTCCTTCGATATTCTGAGTCGCATCTTCAGCGATCTGACCGGCCAGATAGACGGTGCCATTGTGAATCGCAACTTCCGAAAGACGCTTGCCTACGTGCAGACGTTGTACTGTCATTTCAATTTCCTCAACTCTTCTCTGATATCCAATGACGACTGAACCCTGTCGCCAATCCATTTATATGCCTGAATGCATTCCAGCTCAGACAACACAACACTCTTGCGCTGCCATCGCAGGCCTATCTGCGTCATCTCACGCAATACAGGCTCAACCCAGCAGAAATTTCTTTGCCACTTCTATCTGATCCGCATGCATGAAGGTCGGCGCGTGACCGACATCCGGCATCTCCACCAGTTGCGCCTTCGGTCCGCGCTGCGTCATCGCCTGCGCCACCTCCGGCAGCAGCAGATCGGAATGTTCGCCACGCACCAGCAAGGTCGGACAGCGAATCGCATCGTAAGCGGCCCACAGCATTTGCTCCGCCATGCCGGCCGCTTCCGGCGTCATTTGCTTGAACGGAGTCGCCAGCGCCAGATCGTAATGCCGGCCCCACTTTCCATCCGAGCCCTGACGCAGCACGTCGGCCGCCAGCTTGCGCCATTCCTCATCGCTGTGCGAGCCAAAGCTGGCGGAGATGGTGCGTATATACTGCGCCGCCTCTTCAAAGCTATCGAAACGCACATCCTGACCGATGTATTCGCCGATACGCGCCAACGCTGCTCCGTTGATCGACGGCCCGATATCATTGAGCACCAGCTTGCGAATCGGGTTCCCCGGCAAGGATGCCAGCCCCATGCCGATCAGGCCGCCCATCGAGGTGCCGAACCAGTCGATGATCTCGGCGTCGAGTCGCGCCAGCAAGGTGACCATGTCGCTGATGTATTGCGGAATCGCATAATTCCTCGGATCAAGCAGCCGGCCCGAGCGGCCGCGTCCCACCACATCGGGACAGACCACGCGATAGGTGTCGCACAATTCACGCGCCATGCGATCGAAATCGTCAGCCACGCGGGTCACGCCATGCACGCACACCAGCACATCCGGATTGCGTGGATCGCCCCACTCTTTGTAAGCCATGGAATGCAAACCCGTAGGTGAAATGCACTGCACAGACTTCAATACGGCCTCAGTCATGATCTCGATCCAGGACGGTTGCGGAAGCCCGCATTTTACCTCGCGCACACTGCTTGCTGGCAGGAATGTCCGGAACGAGTCGACGGCAGCAGAATTTCTCGCCGTGCGTGGCCATTGGGATCAGTCCGCCATCGGCGTTTGCTGCCCCGATGTCTCACGGACCAAGCACGTTCATCCACCACCGCGGAAATTGCAAACCAGTGAAGAATTCCAAGGCGGAGGGCATGTGCGCTGCTATAATGCGTTCCTTTTTCGGCCCTGCCGAATAAAACTGTGCATAGCCTGAGTGGTGAAATTGGTAGACACAGCGGACTTAAAATCCGCCGCTTACCTGGAAAGGGGCGTACCGGTTCGATTCCGGTCTCAGGCACCAGCAAAGGCTCTCAGCCTATTTTTACTGGTCGGCACAAACACTCTACTGTTCAGAAAACGAACAAGCATTCCCCGAAAAACTCGTCTCTCCGTTCAACGGCGAACTTAAATCTGTTCATTTTTAAGTTTCAAGCCCTGCTTCAGAAAATAGAAAACCCGTGAAGTTTGCCCGCTCCAGAGAGCTGGACGAAAGTCCGAGCTGTGGGAGTTTTACATGGCGAAAGACGAAACGAAGTTCGAACCTGAAGTGCTCAAACGCTACCTGCGCAAGACAAACGGAGCCTGGACTGCCGGCAAGGAATTCAGAGTTGATCACGCTGGCATGCGCCGTTAAGTGCAAAGTCAGCCTCACCATGGACTAAATGGACTCAGCAGGAAGCACGGCATTACCGTGCTTAATTCAACCAGCGGCGCACCACCGCCTATTTCAAGACAGAGGCTGACGCGCGTCGGATTGCGGCAGGATCCTTCGGAAGCGTTGCGCGCGTGGGCGGGCGCAGGCCTTTGGTGTTTGTCACTGGCCATAATCATGCTGTGATCCGGAAAGCATACTCAGGCATTTGACGCCTTGAATTGGATAAAACGTCTATTTGAGTAATGGTCCAACATACTCACTCAGTTCCAGCATCGAAAACGGTTTGGCAAAGATCACAGCGAATTCCGGCAGGCCAATTCGCGAGGGCGAAAAAATTGCATAAAAGCAATATAAGCACCATTGTCTTCGCGCTCATTATTAATTGCCGGTAATTTAGTATGATGATGAAAACATTGCGGTTAAATCTTGGAAGTCAGTATCAAGCACATGCAGCTGATCAGCCCCCATTGCTTGCTCTGTTAATACGCAAGACCTAACTCACAAGCTCACAAGCGCAATTACAAAAACAATGCTTTTTATCAACGGCATATAAGAGTGCCCTGACCCAAAATGACGACCTCGCCGGCAGACGAGAAGCTGCTGAAAACAGACCTTGAACTAATCTCGAAGATCGAGTCAATTCCAACAATATTGGATGTGATATGCCGTACAACAGGGATGGGATTTGCAGCTGTTGCACGTGTCACGAAAGATCGATGGATTGCCGGCAGTGTCTTGGACAAGATAGGCTTCGGCCTGGCGGTCGGTGGCGAATTAGAGATCAACACCACCATTTGCGACGAAATTCGAGATAGCGGGAAATTGGTCGCGTTCAATAATGTCCAGGATGCCCCACTCTACCGGGATCACCATACTCCAAGGATTTATGGTTTAAAGAGCTATATATCGGTTCCAATCTATCGCCGCCAAAACGAATTTTTCGGAACACTTTGTGCGATTGATCCAAATCCCGCTCGCGTTGAGTCTTCTGAAATCATAGATATGTTTCGCCTATTTGCCGAACTCATCGGCAAGCATATTGACTCCCAAGAACGTGAGATGGCCAGCGATATGGCGCTTCTTCTGGAAAGGGAGGTGGGCGATCTTCGCGACCAGTTCGTTGCCATTCTTGGGCACGATTTGCGGAACCCACTCAATGCAATCGCAATGAGCGCGCAAATCCTCAAATTGAAGACGACGCAAGAACATCTTTCGACCATTACAAAGATGGAAAACAGCGTCCAGCGGATGGCCTCATTGATCGATAACATGCTTGATTTTTCACGTGCTCGGCTGGGAGGCGGCTTTGAACTCAATCAGTCCCTGCAAACGAATCTGGCGGCAGATCTTCATCAGGTAATTGACGAACTAAGTATTGTCTGGTCAGCGCGAACCATAGTGACCGAGATATCTATCTCGGCTGAGATTTATTGCGACAGCTCACGTATCTGTCAGATGCTGTCTAACCTGCTTTCAAATGCGCTTACGCATGGCGCCAGAGAGGGCATCGTATTCTGTACGATCATTGGCGATGCAGATCAGCTGAAAATTACGGTGCGAAACTCGGGTCTTCCCATTGCACCAGATGTGATTCGTCGTCTTTTTCAGCCATTCTCGCGTGGCGGTGATCGCACCGGGAAAAATAGTTTGGGGCTGGGACTCGGACTCTATATCGCCTCCCAGATCGCAAAGGCGCACCATGCTGAACTGACGGTTGCATCTGACCCGGACTACACCACATTCGTTTTTTATATGGACAACAGGAGATGAGGCAATGGTCATTTACCCAACATGCTTTTTTTATGTGTGCGATACCCCCTTGGGTAGCACTACTGCGCTTCTGAAAAACTGCCCGTTAGACGGGCATTTTTTTTGCCCCCCCCTCTGTCCAACATATTCATAAGTTCTATATCGCACATATAAAAATTGACATTTGCGATAGGCTTATCGCCGCTTATAGACAGTTCCGCTTATAACCTTCTCGATTGGATCTATCATGAGCCTACAAGATTCCCCGTTAAAGAATCACTTAATTGCACAGCTTTCACCGGCAGTTCAAAAGCGTATGATTTCTCAGCTTGAATGGATTCAGCTCCCGCTGGGAACTGTCCTCTACGAATCCGGAGATACGCTGCAGCACGTCTACTTTCCCACCGACGCCATAGTTTCTCTCCTGTACGTTACTGAAAATGGCTCTTCAGCAGAAATTTCTGTAGTGGGGAAAGACGGATTCGTTGGACTGGCGATTCTGATGGGGGGAGAAAGTACGCCAAGTCGCGCCATCGTCCAGAGTGCGGGTTCTGCGTATCGATTGACGTCGGCACGATTCAAAGATGAAATTCATCGCGACATACACACCATGAATCTGATGCTGCGCTATACACAGGCTTTATTTACTCAAATGTCCCAAACGGCGGTATGTAACCGTCACCATTCGATTGATCAGCAATTGTGCCGCTGGCTGCTGCTTTCCTTAGATCGACTTACCAGTAATCAGCTGAAAATGACGCAGGAACTGATTGCGAATATGTTGGGAGTACGACGCGAGGGCGTCACCGATGCGGCGGGGAAATTGCAGCGACAGGGAGTGATTGAATACAGCCGAGGGAATATGATAGTTCTGGATCGCCCCAAGCTTGAGCATCTTTGCTGCGAATGTTATGCCGTTGTAAGAAAGGAGACCGAGCGTTTACTTCCGCCATATCATGGCGGCTAGATCACCATGCAGCCAGGCTGTAAATTCGCATGTAAGTTCGTAAGCGGACAGTCAGGCCGCGCAAATTGGCACATAATTTATTCAATTAAGAGGTAATCAAACCACATACACCGATCGGAAATTGATTGCCAATATTCGATTGATGAATTGAAGCTAGCCAAGAATTAAAAAAATAAAAGCCTCCAACCTAGCTTGCATCGCTACGTGGTCATTCTCATTGAGCAGCTTTATATCTCTTCAATTTGCATCCGGTTTCATACCATCAATGAACGTCTTGCCAAGTGGCTCTTGATGAATCACGATCGTTTAAATTCAAATGCCGTCGATGTAACGCAAGAATTTATTTCTCTGATGCTGGGGGTGCGACGCGTTGGCATTACCGCGGCAGCAACATCTTTGCGAGAGATGGGACTCATTGAATATAGTCGAGGGCGACTGACTATTCTCGATCGCAAAAAACTGGAAGCGGTAGCCTGCGATTGCTATGCTGAAGAGCTGCGAATATACAAAGAAATCCTGTAGAGATCTTGTGCGAGGTCCGAGAATCCTGGACCGCGAACGATTGACCATCATGCTTGCTCCGCTAGAAGATGGTACGGCCTTATATCCTCCCCTTCTGAAGCAATTCCATAGAGCCCGGCGGTGATGACCGGCCCCATGTCGGTCACAGGCGACAAAAACTGTTCCAGGCAAGTCAAAGGAAATTCAACAGCCCGCACACCAACAGGTCTTGCAGGCTTTTGAATGTAGCGGCGGTCTTCTTGTATGTATTTGTTTGTCCGCATCGAAGGGCGCAAACGAATATCTTTCCATGCATGCCGAAGGCCGGTCACAACGCCTTGATACAATGCTCCGGGGCCTCACCCAATGAAGCAAAATTCTGATCGACTGCGCAGAAAGCAGCTCACTGGCATCTGACGAGTCCTGCGTGCACCTGAATAAAAATGGAGTTCTGCCTTGCTTAAGAAAATTCGCAATATTGTTTTGATCGCTGTCGCAGTGCTGGTGTTCGGCACCTTCGCCTTCGGCATTTTCACCTTTGCCGCGATGATGCTGAGAACTCAGACCTGAACCAAGCAAGCAGCGGTACGCATGAGTTCCATGCTGCTCACCACAAGTACGCATCTAGAAGCATCCCCTTCATCACCTCCGTCGCGCGCATAAAAAAGCCCGCAAGCCTTACGGCGCGCGGGCGGAGGTGCAAATCAAATTTAAACGTCCGAGCCTTGTTGGTCATAAGGCCTGGAAATCTGACTGCTGGAGCTATTCTATAACGATATGAATAAAACAATATATTATCGAATAAACAACTGATTTAAAAACAACATAATTCTAAAAATTCATTCGAATTTAGCGATTCCCCGTCACTCCCGGCTTACTGCTTTTCTTGCCCGGAGGCAGCCCTGCAGACGCTAATCTGCCCGGAATCGCATCAAGCGCCAGCCAGCGCGCGGCCCTGAAAGACCAGCCGCCATTGACTTCTTCCCAGCCTGCAGCCACGTAGGTCTGATCCGGACGGCTCAACTCCCAATGGCCGTCCATCCAGAAGAACATGCCCTGGCTGTGCGCCCAATAGCCGGGGCTCCAGAGCACCTCATCGGAAATACGTGGCTGCTGCAGCTCATCTCTCACCGGGGGAGGTGGATTCTTGCTGCGCGCATTCGGATTCACGACGATGGGGCGCGGCCTGACGCCGGCCAGCATGGCGGCAATAGAAAGACGTGGAGTGAACATGTTCGCTTTCGAATGAGGTTGATGAGCCACTGTACTGACAAACCAGGGCGGCTCACACTTCAGAATCCAACTGTTACATGCTCCTCACGGATTGATCCAAGCTGTTAATTTGCGTTCGTAGCCGGTATCAAAATGAATCCGCGTCATGCATGTGCGGCAAGTAAATCGACTTCTGCATCCGCCCTATCGCCACGCCAAATGAAAAAGCCCCGCACCAGTGAAGGTGCGGGGCTTTTTCTAAAATCAGCTTTACTTGTCCGGCAGGCTTATCAGACTGCCGTCAAACCAATTTCCGACTGTTCAGGATGCTGCCACCGGACGCAAGCCACCCGACTTGCGCTGGCTGGCGCGTACGCGCGTGGCCAATACCAGCATGACCAATCCCAGCAAAATCAGCGGATAGCTGGACGGCTCAGGCACGGCCGCGGTAGTCGATGCCGGCAAGGTACCGGTGAAAGGACGATCATGCAATTCGCCGTTGCCGGTGAAGCTCTTCGCGTACAGGAAACCTTCCATCGCCGAGCTGTTGGTCACCGCAGCATTGCCCGCCAGCACGGCGCCATGCCAGTTGGTGAAACTGAGGTTGGTGGCATCAACGAAATTCCAGATGACGTTGGCGTTCAAAAACGCGCTGGCATTGAAGTTGGCGGTCTGATTGAAGCTGCTGCCGGTAACGTTGATGATGATGGTGGTGGCCGAACCGCTGAACAGCAGATTGCGCGCTGCAGCCAGTTGCGCCGTGGTCACGCTGAACACCGCAGTGCCGCTCGAATTCGCCGTCTCAACAAAAGTGAAGTTGTTTGGATCAGTGCCGTTGACGGTGCTGTTGGCGGTCATCTGGCTCAATTGAACGCTCAATGCATTGAGCGGTGCAGTGAAATCGCTCAGCGAAAAACTTGCGTTCTGCGTCACGGTGCCGCCGCCGTTCAGATTGAAGTGCGCGCTGTCGCTGTTCTTGTAAGCAACGCTGCCGCCGTTGTTGATGTTGGCGTTGAAGCTGTCGATCTTGTTGGCGGTAATCGCGCCATACGAAGAAGCGACATTGCTCGGATTATTGTAGAAGGTCGCACCGCCGGTGATTTCATCAGCGACGACGCGGCCTTCGATGTCATGCCCGGATGTCAGCGTGGTCGAAACCACCACATTGAACTGAGACAGAATCTGGCTTGCGGTCAGCGCCGCAGCATAACTTGCGCTGGCGCCGAGCGCTGCTGCAAGCAAAACCAAAGCTTTCAAAATACGCATTTTTATTGCCCTCACTGAGAGAGTTGAAACTACTCGTACTAAATCAACACTGCCTAAATTTGTTCACTGCACAAACGATGAGCAAGTATAAGCGATGCCTCAAATATTTTCGTGCAATTTAGACAACACTTCCTTGACTATCGCAAAAAATATTCAAACAGCATCAAGCCTGCGAGCGATTTTCCGTGGCAGCCCCAGGGAAAATCGGATCCAGCAATTGCCCGCGCAGCGTTTTGGGCGTCGCGGCCTCTATTCCATAATCCGCCGGCCATGCCGACGGCAAGTGCAGCGTACCGAACAGGCGATCCACCAGCGGCAGCATCGATGCGTAGTTGCGATTGATGTGATCGACGCGGGTGTGATGCCAGTGATGGAACAAGGGGGTCGATATGATCCACTCGAATCCCGGAATGCGCACACGGAAGTTTGAATGTATGAAAAATCCCCACAGCGTTCCCAGCACCACCAGCAGAGCCGGCGTCACGCTGCCGGCAGCGGTCGCACCGGCCAGACCGATCGCATACAGCGGCGCCATGCTGAACAGACGCGTGACGACCATATCGACCGGATGGGCGCGCGTGTTGACCAGAAAATACATGTGCTCGGCGCTGTGATGCACGGCATGGAAGCGCCACAGCCAGGGCAGCTCATGACTCAGGCGATGGCCCCAGTAATAGCCGATCTCCCCGATCACGAAAGCCAGCAACATTTTGGCGACCAGCGGCAGTTCGGCCATGAAGGCTGGCAATGCGGCCGGCAGCAGATAACGCGCGGCCCCAGCCAAAAACGCCAGCGGCAAGGCCAGCGCAAATGCAGGCAAGAGACTATTGATGAAGTAATAGGCCAGATCGGCAAACAGATCGTGCCTTTGCGGCGCGGCCTTGCGCACTGCGAACCAACGCTCTAGCGGCAGAAAAATCACGGTCAGCAAAACCAGCCAGCCACACAGGCGCAAAACATCTACCAGAAACCCGGGCAGATGATCCAGCAGTGGTTGGAGCAGGCTCATTTCAGTGACCGTCCTTTACACGAGAAAGCTGGACCTACCACCAGGTAGATCCAGCCGGGCATGCTGCATTACAGCGGGCTATCAGAGCTTCGATGCGGTACGACGACGGGCCATCGCAACGCCGAACAGCGCCAGTGCGCCGAGCAGCATCACCGACAGCGTACCTGGCTCAGGCACTGCTGCCACCAGCGACACATTATCCAGCAGGCTGAACGGCGGCACGCCGCTCGGTGTGTCCTTGGCCAGGAATGACAGCACTTCGCTCACAGCCGTGGCGGTGAAGGTGAAGGTAGAACTGGTCCAGCCGGTGAAACCGTGGCTCAGGTTACTCAGGTATTGCGTTGTATAAGTCTCGTCGCCCAGGCTGACTTGCCATGCTTCAGTAGTCGCGCCTGTGAAACCGTTTTGCTGTGCGCCGGCCCAGTCAAAACTCAGCACATAAGTCTGGCCGATGATCAGATTGTTGATGGTCTGCGACAGCGGACCCGCTTGCCACACGCCGTCCGAACCGATGTAGTTGCCGCCGGTCGGACTGGCGGTCAGGCCGTTGGCGGAGCCGTTTTTCGGCCCCCACAGCTGCAGGTAATTATTGGTATCGCCACCAGTGGCTGTGTAAATGTAGGTGTAACCGGTCGAAGTCCAGCCGGTTGCAACGGTGGTGCCGTTGACGGTGCTGAACTTGCCGCCGCCGTTGGTCGTGGTTTCAAAACCGCCGTTGGTCACCAGATTGACGGTTGCGGCTGACGCCGCGCCCGCGTTAAAGCCCAGGAATGCAATTGCCAGGATGCCGAGGAGTTTTTTCATTTTGTTTTTTCGATGAACTGTAGGTCAGGATGCACTCACTAAAGCGAATAGCGTGCCAGCTTGTTTTTGGAATGTTGAAATTAAAATAAATGAATTAAATCAATCACTTAAAATCATGTCGCTTGAGCATCCTCACGACACGCTCCTGACAAACCTGCATGTTGTAAAGAATTCCGACAAACTGGTTTTGTTATTTAAAAAATAACAAAATCGCCTCCTCAATTTCAGAATAAAGAGCGGCCCGGCACCAGGCGCTCATTTTGGAATTGGAGCGGAGATGACAGTCGTCGCCCCGAGAACGGCGCAGCGATGGCGCAACGCATCATTCCAGTGGGAATGAGCAGGCATGAACAGGCATCGGTAAAGCGAGGCAGGCGCTGTAAAGAAATCCGACAAAATTGCCGGATCGCACTTTTCAGGATTACTTTCCGGCCATCAAGTCTCTGACGAAATTGGCCGGAATCGCATAGGTGATGCCGCTGGGATTGGTGATCGCGGACTCCTTGGTGGCATTCACCACCTTGTTGATCACGCCGAGCACCGCGCCGGTTTCAGGATCGTAAAGCGGGCTGCCGCTGCCGCCCGGATAGGCCGTGCCATCCAGTTGAAAAACATCGTAGGCATTACGCTGCAATTGCACGATGGCCTTGACGTCCAGCGCGCGCGACGAAGGCGCCTGCGTAGCGATGGGCGTGATTGCTGCCACCATGCCTTTGTGCGTAACCGGATGAAAACCGAGAATGATGGTCAGCGGAAAGCCAGTGAATGCCAGCATCTGCCCTTCCCTCACGCTATCGGAGTCGCCCAGCTTCATTGCCGGCAAAGGCGGCCCGCTGATTTTCAGCAAGGCCAGATCATGCAGCTTATCCAGCGCCACCAGCGTCGCATCGCGGTATTCGGTGCTCTTGCCGCGGCTGATGGTGACCTTCAGGGTTTCCTTGTGCTCGTCGTCGATCACGCCGGGAATGACGTGCGCGTTGGTCACCACGCTCAGGCCGTCGCCCACCACGAAGCCGGTACCGACAAAACTGATGGCCGGGCTGCGCAGTTGCAGAAAGGTGCCGATACCGACGATCGAGGGCTTGATCGTTGCTATCGTTTGCACCAGATTATCGGCATGCACCGACTGTGGCAGCGCGCAAGCGATAAGCGCCAGGCCGGCGAAAGCACGGAACGCAGCGCACGCAGAAAAGGCAGCGAACGCAGCCCGGGATAACAGTGCTTTCATGGTTTCACCCACATCGACAGATTGAAAAACAGGCAGAAAAAACACAAGCAAAGAACTGTGGCATGGCCGGACGAGCAGCGCATGCGCCCTTACTCGCGCGGCGTGGCAGCGGACGTGCCGCGTGCGGCCAGGGCACACAGCGCATTCAGCCACCGCATCAGCACCACGCTGAGCCACTTCCTGAAACGCTCGGTGAGCAGGCCGGCCAGCAGCGTCGCAAGCGCGATGATCGCCATCAGGATCAGCATGCTTGCCCAGCCGGCGCCCGCCGGATGAAAGCTCTGCCACACCGCGATCACCAGTCCATGCGTCAGATAGAGCGGAAAGGTATAAGCCGCGAGTGCAGCGACGTTTGCACGCAGCCGCTGCGAAAATTCGAGCCCAGCATGCAGCACACAGTAGAAATTGAACAGGACAATCAGACACACCAGATAGTCGCCGACAAAACGGTCGGCGCTGGACAGCGGCAACTGCGCAAACGGCCACAGGGCATTGCCGGCGCGGCGCAGATCGGCATCGCTTACACAATACTCATAGGCGCAGAACAGGACCACGCTCAGCAGCCAGCCCAACCGTGCGCGCCTCTTGCCGAAACGGTAACGCGCGCGCGCGTGCCATAGCCACACGCCGCTGAGCCAGATCGGGAACAGCAACCACAGCTTGTAGCCCATCAGCAGGAACACGACGGCGCCCAGCACCAGCCGCAGACGGCCGCGCAGGAAAAAAACGGCGCCGAAGAAAATGTAATACCAGACCTCGTAGTTCAGCGACCAGTAAGACTCCAGCCACAGCGGCGCCTCGGAGATGGTCCAGCTTTCACCCAGAAACAGGCTGTGAAAGGGAATGTAGAAATAGGCCTTGCTCAGTTCGTAGTCCGATTCCACCGCATGGCCGCTGATGGTCTCTACGGCGTAGACCGCCAGAAAGGATGCCAGCAGCAGCGGCAAGGCAACCGAATAGATGCGGGCGGCGCGGGCCACCGCGTAGTGCTTCAGATCCTGTTTCTTCTGATCGGTGACATAGGCGATCACCAGGCCCGACAGCACGAAGAAAATGATGACGGCCTCACGTCCCAGCGCCGGAACGAAGGCGGCGGCATGGGCCGCAATCAGATGGTGGCCGACGAAATGATCCACCACCACCATCAGCGCCGCCACAATGCGCGCCAGGTCAAGATAGGCCGAAAAGGATTTGTTCATCCGGCGGCACGCCTCATGTCAGCACCTGACGCGGGCCCGGCATGTCGTATTGCCGCCTCATACCAGCACTTCAGCCGGCGCCGGATGACCGAGGAACGCGGTCGGGCTGGCGCTCAGACCATAGGCGCCGGACTGGAACACGACGATCAGATCGCCGGCTTCCGCCCTGGGCAACTCCATCTGCGCGGCCAGCACGTCGAGCGGCGTGCACAGCGGGCCGACCACCGACACCGTCTCGCGCACCTCATCAGCCGCGCCTGTGCTCAGCGCAGGTGCGACCGGATAGTTCTTGCGAATCACCTGGCCGAAATTGCCGGAGGCCGCCAGATGGTGATGCAGACCGCCATCGACCACCAGAAACACCTGCCCGCGCGACTCCTTGCGATCCACCACGCGCGTGACGTAGAGGCCGGCCTCGCCGACCAGATAGCGGCCCAGTTCCAGCACTACTTCAACATCGGGTAAAGCGGCCTGCACGCGCGGCATCCATTGCTGCAGATGTTCGCCGATCGGCGCCAGATCCAGATGCTGGTCGCCGGGAAAATAAGGAATGCCGAAACCGCCGCCGATGTTCAGAGAACGCAGCGGCGACGGCGCGTGCTGCGCCAGCCGGAAGGCCAGCGCGAAGGCGCTGGATTGCGCGTCCATGACGGCTTGCGCATCCAGACTTTGCGAACCGCTGAAGATCTGCAGGCCGTGGAACTCGACGTCCAGCGTGGCCAGACGCGCCAGCAGCGCCGGCGCCAGTTCGGCGTCGACACCGAAGGGCTTGGCGCCGCCGCCCATTTTCATGCCGGAAGATTTCAGTTCGAAATCGGGATTGATACGCAGCGAGACTTTGGGCTTCAGGCCCAGCGTCTGGCCGAGGTCGGCCAGCGTATTGATCTCGCGCTCCGACTCGGCATGGATCACCACGCCTGCGGCCACCGCGCGGCGCAGTTCCGCCAGCGATTTGCCGGGGCCGGCAAAGCTGATCGCAGCCGGCGGCATGGTCGTATCCAGCACCGTCGCCAGCTCGCCGCCGGAAGCGACGTCGAAACCATCGACCAGCCCCGCCATCCACTGCACCAGGGCCGGCATGGGATTGGCCTTGACCGAATAATGCAGGCTGATTTCGCGCGGCAATGCCGCCCGCAACTGCGCCACGCGCGCTGTCAGCAGCGCACGATCGTAAGCATAAAACGGCGTCATCCCGACCCGCTGCGCCAGACGCGTCAGCGGCATGCCGCCGATCTGCAGGCAACCGTTGACGGTCGGAAAATTATGTTGAGCGGCATGCGCCGGCTTGTTGATCCGAGTCATTCCATCTCGCCTGAAAAAACAGCAGCCACCGAACGCTGCAGGAGTTTGCGGTCAATCTTGCCATTCGGCGTGCGCGGCAGACTGCCCTGCCATTGCTGCACATGGGCCGGCATCATGTAGGACGGCAGATGCGGCTGGCAAGCCTTCAGCAAGCTTGCCGACGAATGCGCGGAGGCTCCAGGTCCGATCCCGGCATCCGTATCCGACACGATCAGCACCACCGCCTGCCCCAGTTGCGGATGCGGCACGCCGACCGCCACCGCTTCGCCGACCAGCCCTGTGGCGTAGACCACCTCTTCTACTTCCTGCGGACTGATGCGATAGCCGGAGACCTTGATCATGTCATCGTCTCGGCCGACGAAATAGAGGTAGCCGTCTTCATCCACTCTGGCGCGATCGCCCGACCATACGGCGAGTTCGGGCTCGCCCGGAGTTGCCGCAGGCCACGGTCGAAAGCGTTCTGCGCTTCGCTCCGGGTCATTCCAGTAGCCCTGCGCCACCAGCACGCCGCGATGCACCAGCTCGCCGGTCTCGCCCGGCGCACACGGCGAACCATCGGGTCGCAGCACCATGACCTCGGCATTCGGAATGGCGCGACCGACCGAGTCGGGGCGACGATCCAGTTCGGACGGCGGCAGATAAGTGGAACGGAAGGCTTCGGTCAGGCCATACATCAGAAAAACCTGCGTCCCGGGCAAAGCGGCGCGCAAGCGATCCAGCACCGGACGCTGCATGGCGCCGCCGGAATTGGTGATGTAGCGCAACGCGCCGGCGTCCTGCCAATCCAATCCTGCCAGTTGATTCCACAGCGGCGGCACCGCCGCCAGCCCGGTAATTTGTTCCTGCGCCACCGCAGCGATGATGTCGCGCGGAAACAGATAATTCATCAGCACCACCGCCGCACCGCTGAGAAAGGCGGTGGTGAGCTGACTGAAGCCGTAATCGAAACTCAGCGGCAGCACCGACAGCAATCGATCTTCGGCGCTGTTGTGCAGATACTGCGCCACGCTCTCGGCGCCGGCAGTCAGATTGCGATGCGACAGCACCACGCCCTTGGGGCGTCCGGTGCTGCCGGAGGTGTAAAGAATCGCGGCCATGTCGCCATCCACGCGGCGATGCGGCTGAAGCCGGATCGTGCGCGCAGCGGTGATGAACTCTGCCCATCCCAGCACGCGTACATTCTTGTCCCCTGACTCAGTTGAGCCCGCATTCACCAGCACCACCGTTTGCAGATCGCGGCAGGCCGGCAAGACATGCGTCAGGCTGACCAGGCGCTCGGCCGATGTGATCAGAATACGCACATTGCAATCCTGCAGAATGTGCGCCACCTGCTCGGGCTTGAGCAGCGGATTAAGCGGCACGAAGCTGGCGCCGGCAGCGGCTGCACCGAACAATGCGACCACGGTCTCGATCTGCTTGTCCAGATACACGCCGATACGCTCGCCGGCAGCGATGCCGCAGGCCAGCGCGCCCTGCGCGGCGGCTTCGACCTGCGTCGCCAGTTGCGCATAGTCGAGACGCATTCCCTTGTGCACCAGCGCCTCGGCATGCGGGCGCGCCAGAGCGCTATCGAGAATGAATTCGTGAACAAGCTTGGACATGGCGGTGACGTGTGATCGCTTACTTGATGATTACCTGATATTTACTTGATGTCGTGACGACTCATCAGATCGTACAGCGTAGGCCGGCTCACCCCCAGCAGCTCGGCGGCGCGCAGCACATTGCCATCCATGCGCGCCAGCGCCTTGACCACCGCCTTGCGCTCGGCCTCGTCACGCACCTGGCGCAGATTCAGCGGTTCGCCGGCATCGTCGGCGGCGCTCAGGCCGAGGTCCTCGGCGCTGATGAAGGCATTGTCGGCCATGATCACCGCGCGCATCACGCAGTTTTCCATCTCGCGCACATTGCCCGGCCAGCCGTAACTTTCAATCGCACTCAGCGCTTCCTGGCTGAAATTCAGACCGGCCCGCCCTTCCTTCGCGCCGAACTTATGCAGGAAGTGACGCGCCAGCAAAATGGCGTCGCCGGAGCGCTCGCGCAGCGCCGGAATCTTGATCACGATTTCACACAGGCGGTAATACAAGTCTTCGCGGAAGCTGCCGGCTGCGGTCAGTTCCTTGAGGTTGCGGTGCGTCGCACAGACAATCCGCACGTCCACCGGAATTTCGGTATGGCCGCCGACGCGCTCCACCACGCGTTCCTGCAGAAAGCGCAGCAGCTTGGCCTGCAAGGCCATCGGCAGATCGCCGACTTCATCCAGGAAGAAAGTGCCGCCATTGGCGAGTTCGACCTTGCCTATGGTTTGCTTGACGGCGCCGGTGAAAGCGCCTTTTTCGTAACCGAACAGTTCGCTTTCCAGCAGATTCTCGGGAATCGCGGCGCAGTTGATCGCCATGAAACGGCGCTGGCTGCGCGGACTCAGCTGATGCAGCGCGCGCGCCAGCACTTCCTTGCCGGTGCCGCTATCGCCTTGCAGCATCACCGATGCCGAAGACGGCGCCACCTTTTCAATGCTGCGGCAAACGCCCAGCATGCCGCTGTCGCGACTGATCAGCCCGGTCAGCGGCGAGCTGCCTGCGCTCTGCTGCATGCGGCGGTTTTCCTGTTGCAGGGCATGCACGTAGAAGGCACGCGCCACCACCAGACGCAGGATTTCGTCATCGCAAGGTTTCTGATGGAAATCGTAGGCGCCCATGCTGATCGCCTTCACCGCATGCGCGTGATCCTGATTGCCGGTCAGCATGATCACCTTGGTGTCCGGCGCCAGCGCCAGCACCTGCTGCAAGGTCGCGAATCCTTCCGAAGCGCCGTCCGGATCGGGCGGCAGGCCGAGATCCATGGTGACCACCGCCGGTTCGTGCCGGCGCACCATCGCCAGCGCACTTTCGCGGTCGCCCGCGATCAGCACCTCATAGGCGTCCAGACTCCAGCGCAATTGTTTTTGCAGGCCCGGATCGTCTTCGACGATCAGCAGTTTCGGCTTGGTTTGGCTATTCTGGCTCACAGACTTCCCTCACAAATTTCCTTTTGGATCACGCGGCAGCTTCGCCGAGTGCGGCCTGCAGCGGCAGCAGAATGCGGAAATGGGTTCCCGCCGCTTCCTGGCTGTCGACGTGCAATTCGCCGCCCAGCGCCAGAATGTATTCACGGCTCTCAAACAGCCCGATGCCCATGCCTGCCGACTTGGTGCTTTCAAAAGGCTTGAACAGACGATCGCGGATGAAATCGCTGCTCATGCCCAGACCATTATCCTTCACCGAGATCAAAACGCGCTCGCCATTGCGTTCGGCACTGACCGCTACCGTCCCGCTCTTGGGTGAAGTGGCTTCAATCGCGTTCTGAATGATATGCCCCAGCACGCGTTCCAGGCGCTCCTGATCGGCCATCACCACCAGCGCCGGATGGCGCACTTCAAGCGAGGGCCGCGGTTCCGCAGCCGACTTGGCCGCGATCGCACGTTGCAACAGCGCATCGACGCGCACCGGCGCATGGGTCTCGGCAGAATCCTTGCGGCTCAGTTTGTGCAGCAGCAACTTCATCTTCTGCACCGAGAAATCGACGGTGTCTATCATGTCGCGCTGAAATTCCGGATTGTCCTTATGCCGCTCGGCATTGGCCATCAGCAGCGACAACTGCGACACCAGGTTCTTCAGGTCATGCACGATGAAGGTGGACATGCGATTGAAGGATTCGAACTGGCGCGCCACCATCAGCTCGGTGGCGAAACGCTGCTGCGCCAGATAGCCGCCGGCCTGGCTGCCCGCTACCTTGAGCAGATCGATCACTTCCCAGTTCAGCTTGAGCGGCGTGCGCGGCCGCGCCAGCACCACAAAGCCGAACAAGGCGCCATGCACTTCCAGCGGCACCACCAGCCAGGCTTGCGCCATGCGGCCCAGCCACAGCGGAATCCTGAGATCCTCATAGCGCGCGGGGTCGGCCGCGTATTCCTGCAGATCGATCACCCATTGCTTTTGCTCAAGAAAGCGCAGCAAGGAATGATTGGCCGTATCGGCCTCGCAATCGATCGCCATATTCCAGCGCGCGGTGACTTCGCATGGCTGCGCCGCGTCTGATGGTTTGACCTGCGCTGCGCCCGGCAAGGTGAACACGGCGCCGGCCGGGCTTTCCACCAGCTTGGCGAGCGCCTGTATCACGCGCTGCTCCAGCCCCGGCCCCTTCTCCGACAAGGCGCGCGTAAAGGCCAGCCACTCTTCGCGGTAGTCGTAGTTGTAGCGATAGAAATGCTTGCTGATGAAGACCCGCAGCCGCGAGCGCATGCCGCCCGAAAACAGCACGCCCAGCAACAGAATCGCAGCGCCGAACAGGAAGGCCACTTGCATGACCGAGCCCCAGTTGCCGCCGAAAATACGCAAGGCATAGCCGGCCGAGGCCATCGCCAGCAGATAGATCGCGGTGCCGAACAATGCCGCCGAATGGAACAGGATGCGGCGCGACACCGTCAATCCCAGCGACCATTTGGGATTGCGCCAGGCTGAAACCGCCACCAGCGGCACCGCCAGCGTATTGACCATGCCGCGCGCATTCCAGATGTCCGGATTGATCTGGCGAAACAGCATGGCGTCGCTGTACATGTAAAAATCGTAGGCGAACATCAGACCGATGCCGAGGCAGGCAAACTTGATGCCCCAGCGTTGCTCCGCCACGGTATTGCGATACAACTGCTCCACCAGAAACAGGCCCAGCACGGCGGAGGCGACACGGAAGATGGTCACCGCCATGAAGGCAGAGAGCTTGATCGGATAAGCGTACTCCCAGGACACGCTGAGACAGGCAAGCAGATTCACCAGATAGAAACCGGCCACCACCAGCGTCCAGGAATTGATACGCGCTACGGCGGGCCGCTCGGACTGGCCGATGGCGCCCAACAGGAGCAGCATGAAGGCCGACCAGCCGGCATCGCGCAACAGCTCCAGCACCGCCGGCAGCCAGCGCAAGGAAGCCGGCAGGAACGGCCCGAGCAGTACCGCACCGGCCCAGGCCGCGCTGATCAGACTGGTCGCCGCCAGCGTGCGCCGGCGCAGCTGTCCTTGTGCGGTCGCCAGCAAAAAACCGCCGAACAGCAGGAAGCCCAGGGCCGCCGTGATGTAGCCGATCAATGCGACTCCAGCGATTTCTGCGATTTCCATCGGCATGTACCGCCCGCCCCGCTCAGGTTCCGGCGCCGAACAGAACGACGTTGAGCGTGTCGATCAGAATCAGGATGTCGAGGAACAGACTGTTGTTCTTCACGTAGTACAGGTCGTACTGCAGCTTCTGGATGGCGTCGTCCTTGGATGCGCCGTATTTGTAGCGCACCTGGGCCCAGCCGGTGATGCCGGGCTTGACGCTGTGGCGGACGTTGTAGAACAGGATTTCTTCGCCGAACTGCTTGACGAAGAAAGGACGCTCGGGACGCGGTCCGACGAAGCTCATCTCGCCCTTCAGCACATTGAAGAGTTGCGGCAACTCGTCGATGCGGAATTTGCGCATGATGTTGCCCACGCGCGTGATGCGCGGGTCGTTGGAGCTGGCCCATTGCGGCGTGCCGGCCTTTTCGGCATCGGTGCGCATGCTGCGGAATTTGAGCACCAGGAAGGTCTTGCTGTTCTTGCCGACGCGCTCCTGCCGGTACAGCACCGGGCCGCGATCTTCCAGCCAGATGCAGAACATGGCGCCCAGCATGACGGGCGCCAGCAACGGCAGCATGATGGCGCTGATCAGAATATCGAAGCTGCGCTTCATGAAAGTCCGCATCAGGCTCTGGTCGAAACCGTCGCTGAACACCAGCCAGCTCGGCTGCAGGCAATCGAGACGAATCTGGCAGGCCTCGCGTTCGAAGAAAGTGGCGGCGTCGATCACGTGCACGCCTTTGAGCTTGCATTCCAGCAACTCCTGAATCCGCAGGCTGCCGCCGCGGCGGTTCTGCACCGCCACCACGATTTCGCGCGCATTGTATTGGCCGGCGGTGGCGAACAGGGTATCGGCCGAATGGATGATTTCGCCCGGCATGACGGTGCTGTCTTCGCCCACCACCGGAATGGCGCCGACGATGTCGTATTTGTGATTGCGGATATTGTGACGCGCGGTGTCGATACAATCCCGCACCAGATCGCTGGTGCCGAGGAACAGAATCTGCGACACCAGCACGCGCGACTCCACCAGTTTGAAGAACACCGCGCGCGCGATCAGAATGCCGAGACCGGCCAATACCAGCGCCAGCAGCAGAATGCCGCGCCCCAGATACAGCTTGGGCGCGAAGTAGAAAATCATGACCAGCACCAGCAGCGCAATGGCGAAGGAAGGCACCAGCAGCAAAAAGGTGGTGCGGATGTTTTCGTTGAAGTTGCGCTGATACATGCCCACCGCGCTCATACCGATGATGATGGCGGCCGCGAACACGCAGGCGGAAGGGAAGTAGTTAGAGAAGTTGGCGTACCAATGGCGCTCGCCCATCAGACGGATATTGATCCCCAGATAGCCCGCGCAAAACAGGATTGCGATTTCAACCAGCAACAGCAGACACACCACTTTGGACACATAGTGGTTAGCAATTTTCAACATTTCCCGCCCCCAATACCCGCGTACTCTGCCGCGTTCTGTTCCCGATGCGCATGTTTAACGATGAACGTTTCAGCGGACGATTCCGATGACCGTTGGCAGGCTGTTATCTGGGCAAGTTTTTTTGCTACGACCATTTGCCTGTGCGCAATAGAAATTGTTGTTTTTTTCCGAAATTTTTCTAATTCACTAGGCGATGAAGAATGAACTTTTTTGCAACTTTTTGCAATCAGATTTTTCGGCAAACACCATCGAGACTGACAGCTGCCTGACGCCATTTCATGCATCTCAGAAGCAAATTTTCCGCCAGGAAAAGGCAGCAAAAAATCCCTCCCGAGCAAGTATTGCCCGATGGACTTTTTCGACGCAAAAATGAGGCCGGCGAGCGATGCCAACCGCCGTCCTCCGACCAAATTCAGATCAGAAAATATGTCGAAAAATCTTACACTTACATAAAAATACGCTTCATCAGAAAACGTAAATAACTGAAAACAAAGCCTTTCCGGCCTGTGGCACAGAAATTGCGAAGATGACACTAAAACCGGGTCCCCGGCTTTAATGTCATGCCAGAGAAGAGTCATCATGAAAAAATTAGTCTTCGCTTTTTTGTTGTTGATCGCCAACGCAACGGCTGCTTTCGCCTCGCCGACCACACTGACCTCAAAGTTGAACGTCGACAACACCTTCAGCTTCTACGTCAGCACCAATGACAGCACGCTCGGGACCTTTATCGGCTCCGGCAGCGATTGGGGCACGACCTCCAGCTTCAGCTCCATCCTGACTGCCGGCGTCACCAACTATCTGCACATCATCGCCACCAATCTGGGCGGCCCCGGCGGTTTCCTGGGCGCATTCACCTTGTCGGGCTCGGATGACTTCGTGTTCGCCAACGGCAGCAAGACCCTGCTGACCGGCGATACCGGCCTCAAGCAGAACCTGACCGGTTTCGGCACACCTTACAACGCCACCGTCAGCGAAGGTGCCAACGGCGTCTCGCCATGGGGCTATATTGCCTCCTACGGTACGCTGGTGCCGCAATGGGTCTGGAACTACAACAGCACCTCCAGCGGCGACTTCAACACCGTCTATTTCTCCGCTGCAATCCTGCAGGCCGCAGCCGTGCCGGAACCAGGTTCAATCGCCCTGCTGGGTCTCGGCCTGCTGGCGCTGATGGTGCTCTACAAGCGTCGCAGCCAGTCGCAGGCATAAGCCGGCAAGCGTAATAACTGGCGGCGGGCAGCCGCAGATCAGGCCGGCAATGTGTGGTCTGTTCGCCAATCCGGCGATGACGGAATCGATTAGCATGAAGGCGCACCTGAGGGTGCGTGCATGCAGGTCGATTCCGTTTTCACTTTGTTGTCCTGCACAGCACATGTCAACTGCTGCACCCTGGCTTGCCTTGATTCTCCACCTTGTCTGCGATCCGCTTTGATGAGCGCATTTCCCTCCCTGTCCGATGCCGTACGGCCACTGATCCTGCCCCCGGTCAATCTGATGCTGCTGATCGCGGCGGGCTTGTTGCTGGCCAGATGGCATGCCCGAACCGGACGCGCGCTCGGCATTGCGGCGGCGCTGATTCTGCTCATTCTTTGCATGCCGGCCGGCGCCAATCTGTTGGTGCGGCCGCTGGAACAGCTGACCAAGCCGCTCACCACGCCGCTGGAATCGGCCAAAGCGCATGGCGCGCAAGCCATCGTGGTGCTGGCCGCCGGACGACTGGAACACGCGCCGGAATACGGCAACGCCGACATCCCCGATTACATCGCGCTGGCGCGCCTGCGTTACGCCGCCAGACTGCAGCACGAGACCGGCCTGCCGCTGCTGGTTTCAGGCGGCAACGCGCCCGACGACGACGCCGGCAACAACAAAGCGCGCGCCATGGCCGAGGCCCTGCGCCAGGATTTCGTGACACCCGTCAAATGGGTGGAAGGCCGTTCGGAAAATACCGCCGAGAACGCCAGCCTTTCCGCTGCCATCCTGCAATCCGAAAAAATCGACCGGATCATGCTGGTGACCGACGCCATGCATATGCCGCGCGCCGAAATGGCATTTGCGCACGCCGGCTTCAAAGTGACTGCGGCGCCCACCATGTTTTTCGGCAGCGACCGCCTGCAGGCAGGAGCGTTCATCCCTAGCGCAGAAGGCTTGCGGCGCGCTTATTACGCCAGCTATGAATGGATAGGTTTGCTGTGGTATCACTTGCGGCCTGCTTCGGTTCCGGCAACTGCAACTGCATCCTGATTTGTTCAATACGACCTCGACACGATCTTGCCCAGACATTCTCCGACCATGAAAAACCAATCAAAGCGATTCAAACGATTTGGCTGGACCTTGCTGGCCCTGATCCTGCTGGCGATTGTCGCCATGGCCTTCGTGATCGATCAGCTGAACATACCGCCACGGCAACTTGCCCCCTATCTGGAGCGTCGCGCCGACGGCCATCAGCAAGTGCTGGTCGATACCATGCGCCAGGCCAGCAACATGCTGCAGCAACTGGATCGCGGCACCACCCTGCGCCATCTGCCGCAGCAATGGAACATCGGCGCGCAAGCGCAAGCCGGCAGCCGCGCCGGCGGCGGCGCCAACCTGGTCATGGTCTCGACCGCCACGGAATTGAAACAGGCCATCAATCTGGCGCAGGCCGGCCAGGTCATCACCATGATGCCCGGCCACTACCAGATCAACGGCGACGGCTCGCTCGAGATGCATGCCGCCGGCAAGGAAAACGCGCCCATCACCATTCGCGCCGAGCGGCCGGGCACGGTGTTCGTCGAACTCAATGCCGGCGAAGGCTTCAAGGTCTCGGCGCCGTGGTGGATCGTGGAAAACCTGAACATTCGCGGCATCTGCCAGCAGCAGGAATTTTGCGAACACGCCTTCCACGTGGTCGGCAAGGCCGCGCATTTCGTGGCGCGCAACAACACCGTGACCGACTTCAACGCCCATTTCAAGATCAATGGCGAAGACGGCTTCTTCCCCGATTTCGGCCTGATCGAGGGCAACACGCTGACCAATAGCGGCCCGCGCCAGACCGATAGCCCGGTCACCCCTATCGATCTGGTGGCGGCCAGCCACTGGCGCATTGCGCGCAATCTGATTTCCGATTTCATCAAGGCCAAGGGCGACCGCGTGAGCTACGGCGCCTTTGTCAAAGGCGGCGGGGCCGACAACCGCATCGAGCAAAACATCGTGCTGTGCGAATACATGCTGCAAGGCAATCCCGGCCAGCAGGTCGGGCTATCGCTGGGCGGCGGCGGCACCGGGCCGCAGTATTGCCGCGACCGCCGCTGCATCACCGAACAGGACGGCGGCGTAATTCAGGCCAACCTGATCGCCTCCTGCTCCGACGACGGCATCTATCTCAACAGCGCAGCCGCCAGCAAGATCATGCACAACACGCTGGTCGATACCGGCGGCATCACCGCCCGCTTCGCCGCCAGCACCGCCGATGTGGAGGGCAATCTGGTCGACAGCGTGATCCGCGAACGCGACTCCGGCCTGTTGCGGCCCGATGAAAACATGGGCACCGGCGCGCTGCGTCTGTACCTGGGTCTGCATCCGGTACGCGACTTGTTCCGGGCGCCGGCGGCGCTCGATTTCAGTTTCAGAACGCGGCCGCCGATGCGCGAGCCGGATCAGCCGGTGCCGGATCTGTGCGGCAGCGGCATGCGCAGCAAGTCAGTGAGCTATGGTGCCTTTGAAGATTTTTCCGGCTGCGCCGGAAAGCAACAGAAATAGAAATGGCCGGGCCGAACTCGCCAAGGCCGGCGAAATAATGGACACTGCGATCTTGCCTCGGATCGCGCCGGCCTGGTCATAGGATCGTCATGCCGCCGTCAGCAGAAGGCAACAAAATTTAATTCAGTTTGGGAAAGCTCAGCGTCAGCGCAGAAGCCGGGGTCTGCGTTAAATACGATCAGAGCAATGATGTCAGCAGGCAAATGAAAGACAGGCAGTTCGGATATTCAACCGTGAATATTCAATAACGACAGGATTGCCGCATCGGGTCAGGAAGCGCTACAGGCGCTTGCGGCCGGGATCGCGGCACGGGAAAGTGGTTCTATTTAATTTTGGGGATGGGAAATCATGAGCGTCGTAGCAGTCGTCGGTTTGGGATATGTCGGGCTTCCTCTCGCAGTCGAATTCGGCAAAAAAAGGGACACCATCGGATTCGACCTGTCGGTCTCCAAGGTCGAAAACTATAAAAAGTACATCGATCCGACCGGCGAATTGTCGGGCGAAGAATTGCGTGCCGCACAACAACTCAAGGTCACCGTCGACCCTGCCGATCTGGCCGTCGCCGATTACATCGTGATCGCCGTGCCGACCCCGGTCGACATCGCCCACAATCCTGACTTCGGCCCGCTGGCCGGCGCCAGCGAAACGGTCGGCAAGGTCATGAAGCGCGGCGCCATCGTGGTGTTCGAATCGACCGTCTATCCGGGTGCGACCGAAGAAGTCTGCGTGCCGATTCTGGAACGCCACTCCGGCCTCAAATGGAAAGAAGACTTCCACGTCGGTTTCTCGCCGGAACGCATCAACCCGGGCGACAAGGAGCACACGCTGACGCGCATTCTCAAGATCGTGTCCGGCGACGACGCCGAGACGCTGGACAAGATTGCCGAACTCTACGAATCGATCATTATTGCCGGCGTGCATCGCGCCTCCAGCATCAAGGTGGCCGAAGCCGCCAAGGTCATCGAAAACACCCAGCGCGATCTCAACATCGCGCTGATGAACGAGCTCTCCATCATCTTCGACAAGATCGGCATCGACACCATGGAAGTGCTGCAGGCGGCCGGTACCAAGTGGAATTTCCTGCCCTTCCGTCCGGGTCTGGTCGGCGGCCACTGCATCGGCGTCGATCCGTATTACCTGACGCACAAGGCCGAAATGGTCGGCTATCACCCGCAGGTGATTCTGGCGGGACGGCGCATCAATGACGGCATGGCCAAGTTCGTGGCGGAAAAAACCGTGAAGTCGATGATCGCCGCCGGCTTCCCGATCAAGGGCTCCAAGGTCAATGTGCTGGGCCTGACCTTCAAGGAAAACTGCCCCGACCTGCGCAACTCCAAGGTGGTCGACATCGTGCAGGAACTGGAATCCTACGGCGTCGAAGTGCACGTCTACGATCCGGTTGCCGCGAACCAAGATGCGCAACATGAATACGGCATCAGCCTCGAAGCCTGGGACGATCTGCCGCGCGCTGACGCCTTGGTGGCGGCGGTATCGCACAAGGAATTGCTGGCCCGTCCGCTGGCCGAAATCCAGTCCAAGCTGAAAGACGGCGGCTGCTTCGTCGACGTCAAATCGCATTTCGACCAGGTGGCGCTGCGCGCTGCGGGTTACAGCGTCTGGCGTCTGTGAACCGGACCTTGCAGATTCAACAATGACAAAATATCAGGAACTCAGGCAACACCTGCCGGCGCAGCAAGAACGCTGGCTGATCACCGGCGTGGCCGGCTTCATCGGCTCCAACCTGCTGGAAGCGCTGCTCAAGCTGGGCCAGCGCGTGACAGGCCTGGACAACTTCGTGACCGGTCATCAGCACAATCTGGATCAGGTCAGGCAAGCCGTGGGCGAAGCCGCCTGGAGCAACTTCAGCTTCATCGAAGGCGACATCTGCGATCCGGCTGCCTGCGCGCAGGCCTGCGCCGAGGTCGATTACGTGCTGCATCAGGCCGCGCTCGGTTCGGTATCGCGCTCGCTGGAAGACCCGGTGCGCACCAACAACAGCAACGTCAACGGCTTTCTCAACATGCTGGTGGCCGCGCGCGACGCCAAGGTCAAGCGCTTCGTATTTGCCGCGTCGAGCTCGACTTACGGCGATCATCCGGGCCTGCCCAAGGTGGAAGACATCATCGGCAAGCCGCTGTCGCCGTATGCCGTCACCAAATACGTCAATGAGCTGTACGCCGATGTCTTCGGCCGCTGCTACGGCATGCAGACCATAGGCCTGCGCTACTTCAACGTGTTCGGCCCGCGCCAGGATCCGCACGGCGCCTATGCCGCAGTGATTCCGCAATGGGTGACGGCGATGATCCGCAACGAGCCGCTGCGCATCAATGGCGACGGCAAGACCAGCCGCGATTTCTGCTTCATCGACAACGTGGTGCAGGCCAATCTGCTGGCGGCCAAGTCCGGCGCCGATGCCGCCAATCAGATCTACAACATCGCGCTCAACGATCGCACCGACCTCAATCAGCTCTACGAAATGATGCGCGGCCTGCTGCTGGACAAATTCCCGCACCTGCAGAATCACGCGCCGACTTACGTCGGTTTCCGCGCCGGCGACATCCGCGACTCGCAGGCCGACATCACCAAGGCCCGCACCCTGCTCGGTTACGAACCTTCGCATCGTATTCAGGAAGGCTTGCAGCAGGCCATGCAGTGGTATGTCAGTCATCTGGCGCCCGCGCGCTGAAGCGCGCTCGCTGCGGATATGGACGGCATTCACATCTACCGGCGCCTTGAGGAAATGCCTGATGCATTCAGGCAGTTTTTCGACGCCGCGAATGCCGGGCCATCCGCCGATTTTTCGCTGACGCCGCAGTGGCTCAGCCATCTGGCAAGCACCACCCGCGCTGAAAATCAGGAAGTAAGAATCTACGCCATGACGCGCCATGGCGCGCCCTGCCTGGTGCTGCCCATGTACGGCAGCAAGCAGGAAGCGGCTTTCTGGCGGCCGCGCCGCCTGAGCTCGCTGGCCAACTATTACTCCTCGCTCACCGGCCCGCTGCTGGCCGCGCCGGATCATGAGCGCGATGCCATTCTTGCCGCAGCGATCCGCCACATCGCCCGCGAACGACCGCGCTGGGACAGCGTGGATCTGCATCCGCTGGCACTGGAGGGCGATGCGCTGACCGGCCTGAGCAAGGCCTTGCGCGCCGCCGGCATGGCGGTGCAGGCCTACTTCTGTTTCGGCAACTGGTATCTGGAGGTCGGCGGCCGTTCATACCAGCACTACTTCAACGCCCTGCCTTCACGCCTGCGCAACACCATCATCCGCAAAACGCAGCAGCTTGAAGCGGCCGGACGCTTGCGGGTGGATCTCGTCACTCGCCCGGAAGACGTGGAACAGGGCATCGCGGGCTACGAAGCCATTTATCGCTCCAGCTGGAAAAGGCCGGAGCCCTTTCCCGCGTTCATCCCCGGCCTGATCCGCCTGTGCGCGCAACAGGGCTGGCTGCGACTGGGGATCGCCTATGTCGATGGTCAGCCTGCGGCGGCGCAGATCTGGATCGTGCATCAGGGCGTGGCCTCGATTTACAAACTGGCTTACGACGCTGCCTTCGGCCGCTTTTCGGTCGGCTCCATCCTGACGGCGAGATTGATGCAGCATGTGATCGATCACGATCAGGTGCGCGAGGTCGATTACCTGATGGGCGACGATGCCTACAAGCAAGACTGGATGTCGCACCGGCGTGAACGCTGGGGCTTGCGCGCCTTCAATGTGCGCACGCTGCATGGACTTCTGGGCGCCGCCCGCCACATCGCCGGACGGCGAATTCGCGCCTGGCTGACAGGACGCTTTCAAGGCGCCAGATTGTGTGGCGAAAATGCAGGACAGCCGGCAATCCCCAAAATTTCTATGGGTAAAAAACCGAATAATTATGAGCCAATGATATGATTCGACCATTACAACAATGACAACGCATGCAGCCATTCAGGCGTCCGATTCCGGCCTGATTCCAGAGCAAACGACCACCGGCAGACGAGGGACTGCCAGATCGTTTGTTGCTCAATGCAAACTCATTGGGAATGAGAAAAAACCGGGGGAAATGTCAGCATTGAATGTCAGCATTTCCCTCCAGGCCACACCCACTTCGCCGGCTCGCTTTGCCCTGCTCACGGCGCGTGAATGCGGCTGGCATTCGCACAACCGGTCATACCGCAATAGCGCAACACGTCGATCGCATGATTGCCTGATCACATCTGGTACGGAGAGACTGCTCAAATGGCAGAGTTAATATCGCAACTGTTATCCCATATCAAAGGGATCTGGAAATACCGCTGGATCGCTATCTCCATTGCCTGGGCCATCATGCTGATCGGCGGCATCGTGATCTATCGCCTGCCGAACGACTTCCAGGCGTCGGCGCGCGTCTACGTCGATACCCAGAGCATCCTGAAACCCTTGCTGGCCGGCATGACCACCGTGCCCAATATCGAACAGCAAGTGTCGATCATGAGCCGCACCCTGCTCAGCCGTCCGAATCTGGAACGGGTGGCGCGCATGGCCGATCTCGACATCCACGCCGAGACCGTGGCCGAGAAGGAAAAGCAGGTCGATGAACTGGCTGCGCGCATCAAGATCACCCAGACCGGGCGCGACGACATCTACACCATCACCTACAACAACGAAAAACCCAAGCTCGGCAAGGACGTGGTGCAGTCGCTGCTGACCATCTTCGTCGAGGGCAGCGTGGGCGACAAGAAGCAGGACTCCGACAAGGCGGTGCGCTTTATCGAAGACCAGATCAGCACCTATGAAGACAAGCTGAGCAATGCCGAAAACGCGCTCAAGGAATTCAAGCAAAAGAACGCCGAACTGCTGCCGCGCCAGGGCAGCGACTACGGCAGCAAGCTGCAGGAATCCTCGGATGCGCTGAGCCAGGCCCGTCTTGAACTGGCCGAAGCCGAACAGGCGCGCATTTCGATCCAGAAACAGATGACCGGCGGCTCGTCCAACTCGGCCGACGGCCTGCCCCCTATCATCAATCCGGAACTCGATGCGCGCATCCAGGCCGCCTACAAGCGTCTGGACGATCTGCGCACGCAATACACCGAACAGCATCCGGACGTGGTCGGCACCCGCCGCCTGATCGCCGAACTGGAAAAGCGCAAGGTCGACGAATCGAAAGTGCGCAAGACCGGCGTCGATCCCGGCGCCAACTACAGCCCGATGATGCAGCAGCTCAGCGTCTCGCTGTCCGACGCCAGCGCCAAGGTCGCCAGCATGAAGGCGCGCGTGGATGAATACGCTGCGCGCTATGCCCGCCTCAAGATGCAGAGTATCGCCGCGCCGGACGTCGAGGCGCAGTTCACTCAGCTCAACCGCGACTACATGATCAACAAGGACAACTACGAGAAGCTGGTCACCCGGCGCGACGCCGCCAAGCTGTCCGGCGACCTCAGCTCGGCCACCGATCTGATGACCTTCCGCGTGATCGATCCGCCGACCGTGCCGCGCATCGCGGTCGGTCCGAACCGCCTGCGGCTGTTCTCGCTGGTGTTCGCCGCCGCCGTGCTGGCCGGCCTCGGCGCCACTTTCGTGATGAGCCAGATCCGCCCTTCTTTCCTCAGCCAGCATCAGTTGCAGGAAGTCACCGGCTTCCCGGTGCTGGGCGCTGTGGCAATGAGCTGGACCGATGCCGAAGTCGCCAAGCGCAAACGCGGCGTCAAGGTCTTCATCGCCGCCGGCGCATCGCTGGTCGGCGTGTATGCGCTCACCATGGCGCTGCTGTTTCTGAAGGCAACATGAGCCGGCGCGCACAAGCCGCAGCTGCGGGCGAAATCGGCGCAGCGAACCAGATGAACAAGCCCGGCAATCAGTGGGAGTACGCATGAGTATTATTGAACGCGCTGCAGGCAGGTTGAAAGGCAATCGCAAGGACGGCGCGCAGAGCGCGCCCGACCTCGCTGCGCCGATCGACGCCGCTGCCGCAGCACCGGACGCCGGCGAGCTTACGCCTGCGCCGACGCAGGCAGTTAACGCGCAGGTAGTTACTGCGCAGGCAAATCCAGTTGTACCGGCAGTGGCTGCCGCAGAAACAAACACGCCCGCAACTATGGCGGCGCCTCTGCCGCCAGCAGAAGCCTTGCCTGCCACGGTAGCTGCTCCGGCAGCGACAGCAACTCCGGCAGCCCCGTTGCGCACCGCGCGCGCCGCGCCGAAGAACGTGGAAATCAATCTGGATCGCCTGACCGAACTCGGCTTCATCACGGCCGGCGGCGGACGCTCGCTGATTTCCGAGCAGTTCCGCATGATCAAGCGGCCGCTGATCAAGAAGGCCTTCGCCCCCAAGGATGACGCCGGCAATCCCGGCAACCTGATCATGGTGACCAGCTCGGTACCGGGCGAAGGCAAAACCTTCTGCTCCATCAACCTGGCGCTGAGCATCGCCATGGAACTCGATCACACGGTGTTGCTGGTGGATGTCGATGTGGCACGTCCGGCAGTGCTCAAGACGCTCGGCATCGAAGCCGAACAAGGGCTGATGGATATCCTGCTGGACGACAAGCTGGACATGGCCGACGTCATGCTCAAGACCAACGTCGATACGCTCAGCGTCCTGCCGGTCGGCCGCAAGCACACGCAGGCGGCCGAGTTGCTGGCCAGCCAGTCCATGCATCTGCTGATGGAAGAAATCGCCACCCGCTATCCCGACCGTATCGTGATCTTCGATTCGCCGCCGCTGCTGGTCACCAGCGAAGCGCATGTGCTGGCCAGCAAGATGGGCCAGATCGTGATGGTGGTGGAGGCCGAGTCGACCTCGCAACAGATGGTGAAGTCATCGCTGGATCAGCTCAAGGGCTGCCAGAACGTCAATCTCATCTACAACAAGAGCAAGGCATTTCCAGGAACGAAGACCTATGGCTACTGGGAAGCGTACTAAATCCCGCTCGCACGCGGGCATACATTGCCCGACGGGCGGTGCACTGCCGTTCAGACTGCGCACGACCGTGGCGGCGGCAGCTTTGCTGTTTTCATCGGCCGGCCACGCCGCCGAATGGACCATCACGCCCGCCATCGATGTCAACGAAACCTACACCGACAACGTCAACCTGCAACCCGGCAGCCGCGCCAAGAGCGACTTCGTGACCCAGGTCACGCCCTCGGTCACGGTCGTCGGCAAGGGGCCCCGCCTGACCCTGAACGCCACCTATGGCGCGCAGGAAACCTATTACGGCAATCAGAACGCGGCCTCATCGCTATCCAATCTGCTGCGCGCCGATGCCAAGGCCAGAGTCATCGACAACCTGCTCTACTTCGACAGTTCGGCCTCCATCACGCAACAGAATATTTCGGCCTTCGGCCCGCAGGCGGTGGACAACACCAACAGCAGCGGCAACCGCACCAACGTGCGTTCGATGCGCTTCAGCCCTTATCTGAGCCATCGCTTCAGCTCGTTCGCCACGACTGAATTGCGCTATGCGCGCGACGCGGTCTCGGCCAGTTCCGGCGGCCTGTCCACCAGCAATACCGACACCGTCTCGTTCAATGCCAAGAGCGGCAGCGCATTTCAGACCCTGGGCTGGGGCTTGCAGGGCAGCGATGCAACGACCCACTACACCGGGCAAAACGACGTCAGACTGCAGAACATCGTCGGCACCCTGAGCTATCTGCTGACGCCGCGCTTTCGCCTGATCGGCACCACCGGCTACGATCACAACGACTACACCGCGCTGGGCGGCACGTCGGCCGGCTATTCCTGGAGCGGCGGCTTCGACTGGCGCTACAGCAGCCGCACCAGCCTGAGCGCCTCGGTCGGCCACAAGTATTACGGCAATACCTTTTCGCTGTCGGCGCTGACGCGCAGCCGCGTCGCCAACTGGTCGCTGAGCTACGACGAAACCGTGACCACCACGCCGGCGCTGTTTGCCGCGCCCGGCTCGGTCGATACCAGCACCTATCTGAATCAACTGCTGTCGGGCACCATCACCGATGCGGCGCTGCGTGCGCAGACCGTCAATCAGCTGATCCAGAGCGGCAACCTGCCAAGCTCGCTGACCAATTCGGTCAACTACTTCACCAACACCACCTTCCTGCAGAAGCAATTGCAGGCGGCGGTGCTGCTGAGCAGTCCCAAGACCACGCTGCTGCTGTCGGTGTTCGACATCCGCCGCGAACCGCTGTCGAGCCAGACCGGCATCGTCACCGGCCAGGCCAACGACACCACCGAACAAGTGGGCGGCAGCGCCGTGCTGACGCGTCGCCTGTCGGCGCTGACGCGGGCCAATGTCACGCTGCTGGCGACGCGCGTGAAGTCGGTCAGCACCGGCCGCGTCGACAATACCCAGAGCCTGCGCCTGGGCGTGACGCAACAGCTCGGCCGCAAAGTCAGAGGCACCATAGAACTGCGCCGCAACCAGGGTCAGTCGACCCAGGCCGATGTCGCCTATCGCGAAAACGCGATCAGCGCCTTCCTTAATTTTCAGCTGTAAATTTCAGAGCGAGACGGATCGTCCATGTATGAATCGTATTACGGCCTGCGGGAAAAACCATTCCGGTTGAGACCCGATCCCGTGTTCTTCTTCGGCAGCAAGGGGCACAAGCGCGCCATGAGCTATCTGGAGTACGGGCTGTCGCAAGGCGAAGGCTTCATCATCATCACGGGCGAGGTCGGCGCCGGCAAAACCACGCTGGTGCGCAAGCTGCTGGACAAGCTCGACCCGATGCAGATCGTGTCGGCCCATCTGGTCAACACCCACCTCGATCCGGACAACACCCTGAAGATGGTGGCCGGCGCCTTCGGCCTGCCTTTCGAAGATGCCAGCAAGGCGGCGCTGCTGCAGCGGCTGGAACAGTTCTTCCTGCATTGCGAACAAAAAGGCATGCGCGCCCTGCTGGTGGTCGATGAAGCGCAGAATCTGGCGCCCGACACGCTGGAAGAACTGCGCATGCTGTCCAACTTCCAGAGCAACGGCAAGCCGCTGCTGCAAACCTTTTTGCTGGGCCAGCCGGAATTTCGCGTGACGCTGCACAGCGACAGCATGCGGCAATTGCGCCAGCGCGTGATCGCCAGCTATCACCTCGGCCCGATGGATGCGGAAGAAACCCGCACCTACATCGAACATCGCCTGCGCACGGTCGGCTGGGAAAACGATCCCTCCTTCAACGCGGCTGCGCACGCAGCCATCTTCACTTACACCGGCGGCATTCCGCGCAAGATCAATGCGCTGTGCGACCGCCTGATGCTGATGGGCTATCTGGAAGAACTGCGCGCCTTCGGCGCCGAGGAAGTGGCGGAAGTCATCAGCGACTTCCAGCAAGAGTTCGAACTGCCGCTGGAAGACGTCAACAGCCAGACCATGGCCGAGCTGAATGCCATCGAACGCCAGCATTCGAACGACACGCTGGAAGATCTGCAGGAACGCCTGAGCAAGCTGGAAAAAGCCACCGGCTCGATCCTGAAAGTGCTCAAGGACATCACTTCGCGCGCCGGCAACATTAGCAGTAGCGGTAACGGCAACAGCAACGACACCAACGACGGAAAACCATCATGACCAGCGCCAACGATAACGCCAACACTCCGACAGCTTCCTCCGGCCAGCACCACATCCTGTGCATCGTCGGCGCCCGTCCCAACTTCATGAAGATCGCTCCCATCATGGCGGCTTTTGCGGCGCGCGGCGACCAGGTCAAGGCGACTTTGCTGCACACCGGCCAGCACTACGACGTGGCGATGAATCATCAGTATTTCGAAGCGCTCGGCATTCCCTCGCCGGACATCAACCTGGAAATTGGTTCCGGCAGCCACGCGGTGCAGACCGCGGCGGTGATGCAGCATTTCGAGCCGGCGCTGGACGCCGCCCAGGCCTCAGCCGTGCTGGTGGTCGGCGATGTCAATTCGACCCTGGCCTGCGCACTGGTGGCGACCAAGAAAGGCATTCCGGTGATTCACGTCGAGGCCGGCCTGCGCAGCTACGACCGCGCCATGCCTGAAGAAATCAACCGCATCCTGACCGACCAGATTTCCGACATCCTGTTCACCACCGAAGCCAGCGCGCTCGGCAATCTGACGCGTGAAGGCATAGACGCCTCGCGCGTGCGCTTCGTCGGCAACGTGATGATCGACACCCTGCGCCTCAACCTGCCGCGCGCGATTGCGCTGCCGCAGATTCTGGCCGATCAGGGCCGCAGCGATTTCAGGCATGACGCCGGTTATGCCGTGCTGACCCTGCACCGCCCCTCCAACGTCGATGATCCGGCGGTGCTGCGCAGCCTGCTGGAAACCGTGCGCCAGATCAGCGAGCGGCTGCCGGTGGTGTTCCCGCTGCATCCGCGCACGCGCGGCATGATAGAAAAATTCGGCCTGAGCGAACTGATCGACCTGCCGCAAATTTTGTTGCTGCCGCCCATGGGCTATCTGGAAATGCTGGGCCTGATGAAGAATGCACGTCTGGTGCTGACCGACTCCGGCGGCATTCAGGAAGAGACCACCGCGCTGGGCGTACCCTGCGTCACCCTGCGCAACAACACCGAACGACCGATCACGGTCGAGCAAGGCACCAACACCATCGCCGGCCAGGATCCGGCCACCATCCTGCGCCTGTTCGATGAAGTGATGAACAGCGGCGGCAAGGCCGGCCGCGTGCCTGAATTCTGGGACGGCCACGCCGCCGACCGTATCGCCGAACAACTGTGCGAATGGCTGGACCAGCGCAATGCAGCTAGCGGAGACTGAGATGAATGCCGAGGGAATGAAGACTGGCGCGGCGACAAGCCCCATCCGTAATGCGATGACGGTGGACGTGGAAGATTACTTCCAGGTGTCGGCCTTCGCCAACAGCATTTCGCGCGACAGCTGGAACACCCAGCCATGCCGCGTGGAACGCAATATCGAGCGCATTCTGACGATCTTCGCCGAGCACCGGATCGAAGCCACCTTCTTCACGCTGGGCTGGATTGCCGAGCGCTATCCGGAAATGGTCAGACGCATCGTTGCCGGCGGCCATGAACTGGCCAGCCACGGCTACGGTCATCTGCGCGCCAGCGATCAGAATCCGCAGGAATTCGCTCAGGACATCGGCCGCAGCAAGGCGCTGCTGGAAGACATCGGCGGCCAGGCGGTGCTCGGCTATCGCGCGCCCAGCTTTTCCATCGGCAAGCAAAACATGTGGGCGCTGGAAGCCCTGGCCGAAGCCGGCTATCGCTACAGCTCCAGCATTTATCCAGTCAAGCACGATCACTACGGCATGCCGGACGCGCCGCGCTTCGCGTTTCATCCGCATGGCGAAAACGGCCTGCTGGAAGTACCGGTCAGCACCATCCGCATCGGCGACAAGAATTACCCGGCCGGCGGCGGCGGCTTCTTCCGCTTCTTTCCGTATGCGATGTCGCGCTGGCTGCTGCGCCGCGTGAATCAGCAGGACGGGCAGCCGGCGATCTTCTATTTCCACCCCTGGGAGATCGATCCCGATCAGCCGCGCCAGAGCGGCATCAGCCTCAAGACCCGCTTCCGTCACTACGTCAATCTGCATCGCACCGAAGCGCGCATTCAGGCGCTGGCGGCCGATTTCAAATGGGGCCGCATGGACCGAATTTATCTGGGCACGACATGACTGGAATCACCGGAATGAACGCAGTGACTGAGCTGAATGCAGCGGTCGATCTGCCTGAGACAGTCGCAATCACGCCCGCGGTGGCGGCTGCCACGCCGACCGTGCGTCTGATGCAGGCTGCCGATCTGGCGCGCTGGGATGAGTTCGTGCTCAACTGCCCGCAAGCCACTTTCTTTCATCGCGCCGGCTGGCAGCAGGTGATCGAACGCGCCTTCGGTCATCGCACCTATTTTCTGCTGGCCGAAGCCGAAGGCAAGATTTGCGGCATCCTGCCGCTGGCGGAAATCAAGAGCCGCCTGTTCGGCCACTCGCTGAGCGCGCTGCCGTTCTGCGTCTACGGCGGCGTCGCCACCGAGCATCCGACCGCTGCCGCCGCGCTGGAAGCCCGTGCCGACCAGCTGGCGCGCGAGCTGGGCGTGGCCCATCTGGAATACCGCAACCTGCACGCCAGACATGCCGACTGGCCGTCCAAGGCGCTGTACGTCACCTTCCGCAAGACCATCGAAGCCGATGACGAAGCCAACATGCAAGCCATTCCGCGCAAGCAGCGCGCCATGGTGCGCAAAGGCATCAAGTTCGAGTTGAAAAGCGAAATCGATCAGGACACCACGCGCTTCTTCGCGGCCTATTCGGCCAGCGTGCACCGCCTGGGCACGCCGGTGTTTTCGCGCAAGTATTTCCGCCTGCTGCTGGAAGTGTTCGGCAAGGACGCTGAAGTGATGACCATCACCAAGGACGGCGTCACAGTCGCCAGCGTGCTGAGCTTTTACTTCCGCGACGAAGTGCTGCCCTACTACGGCGGCGGCGCCGACAACGCGCGCGAATTCGCCGGCAATGATTTCATGTACTGGGAACTGATGCGCCGCGCCTGCGCGCGCGGCATCCGCGTCTTCGATTTCGGCCGCAGCAAGCTGGGCACCGGCTCCTACGACTTCAAGAAGAACTGGGGTTTTGTCGCCGAGCCGCTGCATTACGAATACCGGCTCTACGGCGCGCAGTCGGTGCCGGACACCAACCCGCTCAATCCCAAGTACCAGTTGATGATCAAGACCTGGAAGCGCATGCCGCTGGCGCTGGCCAATCTGATCGGCCCCCACATCGTCAAGCATCTGGGGTAAGACGTGGAACACCTCCTTTTTCTGGTGCATCGCATCCCGTATCCGCCCAACAAGGGCGACAAGATACGCTCCTACCATTTGCTCAAGCATCTGGCGCAGCGCTATCACGTGCATCTCGGGACCTTCGTCGATGATCCGGACGACTGGCAATACGTGGACACGGTGAAAGCCCTGTGCCGCAGCACGCATTTCGCCGCGCTGTCCTCGCGCAGCGCGCGTCTGCGCAGCCTGCCGGCGCTGGCGAGCAATCGTGCGCTGAGCCTGGATTACTACCGCAACGCCGGCCTGAAGAAATGGGTGGATGAGCTGCTGGCCGCGACGCCGGCATCGCCGCAATCGCCAATCACGCGCGTGCTGGTGTTTTCCTCGGCCATGGCGCAATACGCGCAGGATGAACGCCTGCAACGCCGCCTGATCGATTTCGTCGATATCGATTCCGACAAGTGGCAGCAGTATTCGGAAAAGAAATCCTGGCCCATGAACTGGGTCTACCGCCGCGAAGCGCGCTGCCTGCTGCAATACGAACGGCAGATCGCCGACCGCTTCGACGTCTCGCTGTTCGTCTCGCGCGCCGAGGCCGAGCTGTTCCGCCGGCTGGCGCCGGCCAGCGCACACAAGACCGGCTTCTTCAACAACGGCGTCGACATCGATTACTTTTCGCCGGCGCATGTTTTCGACAATCCCTATCCGAGCGCAACGGCGGCCGACGGCCCGGTGATGGTATTCACCGGCGCCATGGATTACTGGCCCAACATCGATGCCGTGCAATGGTTTGCGCGCGACATCCTGCCGCAGATCCGTGCGCGCCAGGGACATGCCGACGCCCGCTTCTACATCGTCGGCTCGCGCCCGGCGCCGCAAGTGCTGGCGCTGGCCGCCCTGCCCGGCGTGCATGTCACCGGCACCGTGCCCGATGTACGGCCGTATCTGGCACATGCAAGATGTGCGGTAGCGCCGTTGCGCGTGGCGCGCGGCATTCAGAACAAGGTATTGGAAGCCATGGCCATGCAGATGGCGGTGCTGGTGTCGCCGCAGGCGCTGGAAGGCATCGATGCCCGGCCCGGTACAGACTTGGTGCTGGCGGACGATGCCGCCGAATTTGCCGATGCCGCCTGCGCACTGCTGGCAGATCAGGACCAGCTGAAGCAACTCGGCGCATGCGCGCGCAGGAAAATCGAAAGCAGCTACGGCTGGGATGCCCAGCTTGCCGTGCTGGATCAATTGCTGGAAAGCCGGCAGCCCCTCAACTTCGCCATGAATGAATCACCGCAATGCGCGCCGACACATTAAGCCACGCCGCACACGCTCCGCTGCCGCGCACCCTGTTGATGGTGCTGGGCCTGATCGCGCCACTGCTGATCTATCTCGGCACGGTGCAATCGATGGTCGGCATCTGGGACAGCTCGGAAACCTTCACGCATCAATACATGATCCTGCCGATCAGCCTGTGGCTGATCTGGCGCGACCGCCGCCGCTTGCAGCAAATGACGGCGCAGCCCTTTCCGCCGGCGCTGATCGTGCTGCTGCTGTGCGGCTTCGGCTGGCTGCTCGGCACACTGGCCGATGTGCAGGTGGTGCGCCAATACAGCTTCGTCGCCATCGTCATCGCCAGTGCAGTGGCTCTGCTGGGCGCGCGCATTTCGCGCGCCATTGCTTTTCCACTGTTCTTTCTGCTGCTGGCGGTGCCCTTCGGTGAAATCTTCATCGAGCCGCTGATCGGCATCACTGCCGATTTCACCGTCAACGCCCTGCAACTGACCGGCATTCCGGTACTGCGCGAAGGCAATACCTTCGCCATTCCTTCGGGTCGCTGGTCGGTGGTGGAAGCCTGCAGCGGCGTGCGCTATCTGATCGCCTCGGTCACGCTGGGCTGTCTGTACGCGCATATCACCTATCGCTCGTGGAAGCGCAAGGCGGCGTTTCTGCTGGTCTCGATGGTGGTGCCGGTGATCGCCAACGGCCTGCGCGCCTACATGATCGTGATGATCGGCCATCTGAGCGGCATGCGGCTGGCGGTCGGCGTCGATCACCTGATTTACGGCTGGCTGTTCTTCGGTCTGGTGACCTTCATCATGTTCTGGATCGGCGGCCGCTGGATCGACAAGCCGCTCAATGATCCCCATGCCGCCATCGTCCAGAGCAACGACCGGCAAGCCCCGGGCGGCACCGGCAAGTACTTCCTGTTCCTGCTGCTGACGCTGGCCTGCACCGGCATCTGGCCGGTCTATGCCTGGTACATGGATCGCATCGACGCGGTGTCGACGCCGATCAGCCTGAACCCGGCCGGACAAGCGGGCCCGTGGCACAACAGCCCGGCGTTCAGCAACTGGCAGCCGGCCTTTTCGCCGGCCAGCGCCGAAATCACGCGCTTCTATTCAAACGGCGCTCAGTCGGCACAACAGGTCGGACTGTCGCTGCGCTACTACCGCGACCAGCACCAGGGCGCGACGCTGGTCAGCTCGGTCAACCGTATCCTGCCCGAAAAGAACAGCCCCTGGACACGCCTGACCAACACTGTGCATACGGTCGAACTGCCGGGCCGCCAGTTGGCTGTGAGGGAAGAAAGCATACAAGGCGCCGGCGGCTCGCTGCTGATCTGGCGCTGGTACTGGATCGATCGCCGCTTCGTTGAAAACGATTATCTGGCCAAGCTGTATCAGACCCGCAGCCGCCTCACCATGCACGGCGACGACGGCGCCGCAGTGTTCGTGTTTGCGCCTTACAGCGACAAGCCGGAGCAGGCGCGTCAAACGCTGCAGGCGTATCTGACGGACAATCTCGGCGCGATCGAAGCCATGCTGAACGCCAATGGAAAGCACTGAGACCATGCCGACGCGTCAGCCTCCTCTCGTGGTGCATCTGATCTACCGGCTCGACTTCGGCGGGCTGGAAACGCTGCTGATCGAATGCATCAACCGCATGCCGGCCGACAAGTACCGGCACGCGGTGGTATGCCTCACCGACTACACCGATTTCTCGAAGAAGATCAGCAAGCCGGATGTCGCCCTGTATGCGCTGAACAAGCCGCCGGGGCTGGCCGCAGGCACCCATTTCAAACTGTGGCGTCTGCTGCGCCGGCTGCGTCCCGCCGTGCTGCATACCTACAATCTGTCGGCGGTGGAATACGCGCCGGCAGCGGCGCTGGCCAATGTGCCGGTGCGCGTGCACGGCGAACACGGGCGCGATGCGCGCGACCCTAATGGCAGCAATCCGCGCCATAACCTGCTGCGGCGGCTGGTGCTGCCCTTCTACGATTGCTATTACGCGGTCTCGGCGGATCTGCGCAACTGGCTCAAGACCGTCATCCGCGTGCCCGACGCCAAGAATCTGCTGCTCGAAAACGGTATCGACACCATCAAGTTCAGAGCGCCGGCCAACGGCCTCCGCACCGCCACACCCGAATTGCCGCAAGGCTGTTTCGTGATCGGCACGGTCGGCCGCATTCAGGACGTCAAGGATCACGCCGGCCTGATCGACGCCTTCATCGCGCTGCTGGCGCTGCTGCCGCAGCAACGCGATCAGCTGCGTCTGGCCATCGTCGGCGAAGGCCCGCTGTTGCCGCAACTGAAAGAAAAGGTACAGCGCGCCGGCATCGCCGATCTGGTCTGGCTGCCGGGCGCGCGCATGGATGTGGATGAAGTGATGCGCAGCTTTTCGCTGTTCGTGCTGTCCTCGATTGCCGAGGGCACGCCGATCACCATACTGGAAGCCATGGCGACCGGGCTGCCGGTGGTCTCGACCCGGGTCGGCGGCGTGCCCGAAGTGGTGCTGGACGGCGTCACCGGCGCGCTGGCGCCGGCCTCCGATCCTGCCGCGCTGGCCGCCGCGCTGGCGACCTACGTCACGCAGCCGCTGCTGGCGGCGCAGCACGGCGCCGCCGGACTGGCCCGGATTGAGCAGCACTACAGCATGGACGCCATGCTGCAGGCCTATGCCGGCATGTACGACAGCATGCTCGCCAACAAACAACATCGTATGAGGGCTCGCTGATCATGTGTGGAATCGTCGGCATCGTCGCCCTGCGCGGCAATCGTGAAATCGACCGGACATTGCTGGATCGCATGAACGAAACCCAGCATCACCGCGGCCCGGACGGCGGCGGGCTGCACATCGAAGACGGCATCGGCCTCGGTCACCGGCGCCTGTCCATCGTCGATCTGTCGGCCGGCCAGCAGCCGCTGTTCAATGAAGACGGCAGCGTGGTGGTGGTGTTCAACGGCATGATCTACAACTACCGCGAACTCATGACCGAACTGACTGCGCTCGGCCATACCTTCGCCACCCGCTGCGACACCGAAGTCATCGTGCATGCCTGGGAACAATGGGGCGAAGCCTGCGTCGCGCGTTTTCGCGGCATGTTCGCCTTCGGCCTGTGGGACCGCAATCGCCAGACCTTCTTCCTGGCGCGTGACCGGCTCGGCATCAAGCCGCTGTTCTACGCGCAGTTGCAGGATGGCCGTCTGCTGTTCGGCTCCGAGCTGAAATCGCTGATGACGGCGCCCGAACTATCGCGCGAACTCGATCCCTGCGCGGTGGAAGACTATTTCGCCTACGGCTACGTGCCGGAGCCGCGCACCATCTTCAAGGGCATCTACAAGATGAACCCCGGCCACAGCATCGTGCTGCAGGCCGACAATCTCAATGCGCGCCAGCGCAAATACTGGGATGTGCCGTTCAAGACCGAAGCCGCGCGGCCGCAGCAGGAAGTCGAGCAGGAACTGCTGGAACGCCTGCGCGAAACCGTCAACAGCCATCTGGTAACGGATGTGCCGCTGGGCGGTTTTCTGTCGGGCGGCGTGGATTCCAGCGCAGTGGTGGCGATGATGGCGCAATCGAGCAGCGAGCCGGTCAACACCTGCTCGATCGCCTTCAATGATCCTGCCTACGACGAATCAAAATATGCGGCACAGGTGGCCGAGCAATTCCACACCCGCCATTATTCGGAAACGGTGGACAAGGACGACTACGGCCTGATCGATCTGCTGGCCCATCTGTACGACGAGCCCTACGCCGACAGCTCGGCGATTCCGACCTATCGCGTATGCCAGCTGGCCAGGAAGCGCGTGACGGTGGCCTTGTCGGGCGACGGCGGCGACGAGAATTTCGCCGGTTACCGGCGCTACCGCTACGCCATGGCAGAACAGAAAGTGCGTTCCCTGCTGCCGGACGGTCTGCGCAATCCGCTGTTTGGTTTCCTCGGCAAGCATTACCCCAAGGCCGACTGGGCGCCCCGCATGTTCCGCGCCAAGACCACCTTCGAGGCGCTGGCGCGCGATACCGTCGAAGGCTATTTCCACGGCGTCTCCATCATGCCGGACCGGGTGCGCCAGTCGCTGTTCAGCAGCGGCTTTCGCAAGCAACTGCAGGGCTATCAGGCGATCGAAGTGATGCGCGGCCATGCGCGCCAGTCGCCCACCGACGATCCGCTGTCGATGATTCAATACCTCGACCTCAAGACCTATCTGCCGGGCGACATCCTGACCAAGGTCGACCGCGCCAGCATGGCGCACGCGCTGGAAGTGCGGGTGCCGCTGCTGGATCACGAATTCGTCGAATGGGTGTCGGGTCTGCCTTCTTCACTCAAGCTGCACGGCGGCGAAGGCAAGTACATCTTCAAGAAGTCGCTGGAGTCGACGCTGAGCCACGACATTCTGTATCGCAAGAAGATGGGTTTTTCCATCCCGCTGGCGAGCTGGATTCGCGGTCCGCTGCGGCAGACCGTGAGCGACTCCCTGCTCGGCCCGCTGCTGCGCGACACCGGCATCTTCGACATGCGCTTCGTGCAAGAGATGGTGGAGCAGCATCAGAGCGGCCGCCGCGACTACACCGCGCCGCTGTGGTCGCTGCTGATGTTCGCCTCCTTCCTGCGCAATGTATTGCAGGGCAGCGGCACTACCGCCGTCCATGCCATCCATGCCGCCCACGCCCAGGCAAGCCAGACGGCCTGAGCCGTTTTATTGAAAAGTACACGCCATGCAAATCCTGCACATCCTCGACCACTCGATTCCGCTGCACAGCGGCTACACCTTCCGCACGCTCTCGATTCTGAAAGAGCAGCGTGCGCTGGGCTGGCAGACCTTCCATATCACCAGCGCCAAGCAGGGCCCTGGCGATGCGGCATCGGAAGACGTCGACGGCTGGCATTTTTTCCGTACCCCGCCTTCGCGCGGACCGCTGGCGAAGCTGCCGGTGCTCAATCAGCTGGCGGTGATCGACGGGCTGGCCAAGCGCCTGTTCGAAGTCGCCAGCGCCATCAAGCCGGACATCCTGCACGCGCATTCACCGGCCTTGAACGCCATCGCCGCGCTGCGCGTCGGCCGTCGCCTCGGGATTCCGGTGGTGTATGAAGTGCGCGCCTTCTGGGAAGACGCGGCAGTCGATCACGGCACCAGCCGCGAGGGCGGTGTGCGTTATCGCCTCACGCGCGCCCTGGAAACCCATGCGCTCAAACACGTCAACGCCGTTACTACCATCTGCGAAGGCCTGCGCTCCGACATCCAGCAACGCGGCATTCCGGGCGAAAAGATTACCGTGATTCCGAATGCGGTGAACATCGAAGACTTCACCACCGGCCAGTTGCCCGATCTGCAACTGGTGCGCCACCTCGGCACCGAAGGCAAGATACTGCTCGGTTTCATCGGCTCCTTCTACGCCTATGAGGGCTTGCCGATTCTGTTGCAGGCGCTGCCCGGCATGTTGCAGAAAAATCCCGACGTGCGCCTGCTGCTGGTGGGCGGCGGCCCGCAGGAAAAAGAACTCAAGGCGCTGGCCGCACAACTGAAGATCAGCGACAAGGTGATCTTCACCGGCCGCGTGCCGCACGATCAGGTGCAGCGTTACTACAACCTGATCGACGTGCTGGTTTATCCGCGCCTGAAGATGCGCCTGACCGATCTGGTCACGCCGCTCAAGCCGCTGGAAGCCATGGCACAGGGCCGGCTGGTCGTGGCCTCGGATGTCGGCGGCCATCGCGAGCTGATCGAAGACGGCAAGACCGGCGTGCTGTTCAAGGCCGGCGATCCGGATGCGCTGGCGGAAAAAGTGCTGGCGCTGCTGCAGGCTGAGCCGGAATGGCCCGCGCGCCGCCTCGCCGCACGCCAGTTCGTCGAGAAAGAACGCAACTGGGCCGCCAGCGTGGCGCGTTACAAACAGATTTACGCGCGCCTGTCGCTTGCCGCCGCCCCATGAAACTGCTGACCTTCTCCACCCTGTTTCCCAACGCCGAACGTCCCGGACACGGGATCTTCGTCGAAACCCGCCTGCGCCATCTGGTCGCCAGCGGTCAGGTGGAGGCGCGCGTGGTGGCGCCGGTGCCGTGGTTTCCGTCGTCGGCGGCGCGCTTCGGCAGCTACGCCCGTTTCGCCAAGGCTCCGGCCAAGGAAGTGCGCTCCGGCATCGAGGTGCTGCATCCGCGCTACCCGCTGATCCCCAAGGTCGGCATGACGATTGCGCCCTGGCTGATGGCGCAGGCCATGAAGCCGGTGATCCGCAAGATCATCGCGCAGGGCTACGATTTCGATCTGATCGACGCCCATTACTTTTATCCGGATGGCGTGGCGGCGATGCTGCTGGGCCGCCATTTCAACAAGCCGGTGGTGATCACCGCGCGCGGCTCCGACATCACCCTGCTGCCGCAGTACAGGCTGCCGGGCAAGATGATCCGCTGGGCCGCCGACAACGCAGCCGGCGTCGGCACGGTGTGCGAGGCGCTGCGCACCGAAATGATTTCACTGGGCGTGGATGCAGCGAAGGTCGTAACGCTGCGCAACGGCGTCGATCTGGAATTGTTCCGCCCCTTCGCCGGCGCCGACGCGCGCGCCGCGATGCGCGCGCAATTGCAGATCAAGGGGTTCACCTTGCTGTCGGTCGGCAATCTGGCGCCGGTCAAAGGGCACGATCTGACGATAGGCGCGCTGCAGCATCTGCCTGACGCCAGTCTGATGATCGCCGGTAGCGGCCCCGAATTGCAGCGTCTGCAGGCGCTCGCCAGGGAATTGAAGGTGGACGACCGGGTGCGCTTTCTCGGCCCGCGTCCGCAAAGCGAACTGCGTCATTACTACGGTGCGGCCGACGCCATGGTGCTGTCGTCCAGCCGCGAAGGCTGGGCCAACGTGCTGCTCGAATCCATGGCTTGCGGCACGCCGGTGGTGGCCAGCAAGGTCTGGGGCACGCCGGAAGTGGTAGCGCATGCCGATGCCGGCGTGCTGATGCAGGAGCGCAGCGCGGCCGGTGTCGCCGCTGCGGTGCAGGCGCTGCGCGCGGCCAGCACGGAGCGCGCAGCCACCCGCCGTTACGCCGAAGGTTTCAGCTGGGATGCCACCACCCAGGGCCAACTGACGTTGTTCCGCCGCATTCTCGGAAAGGACCACTGAGACATGCGCGACGCTCTGATCTACGCCGTAGTCTTCGCCCTGCTGCCCTATATCCTGAAACGGCCGGCAGCCGGCGTGATGACCTACGTCTGGCTGAGCCTGATGAATCCGCACCGGCTGGCCTATGGCTCGGCTTATGATTTTCCGTTCGCCGCCATCGTGGCCGGCACCACCCTGATCAGTCTGGTGATGGCGAAACAACCCAAACAACTGCCGCTCAACAACACCACCGGGGTGCTGCTGCTGTTCATCTTCTGGATCACTTTCACCGGCTTCTTTGCGCTGGAGCCGGCGCTGGTCTGGAAGGAATGGAACATCGTTATCAAGACCATGTTCATGGTGCTGGTCAGCATGGTCACCCTGCGTACCGAACGCGACGTCAAGGAATACGCCTGGGTGATCGGCCTGTCGCTCGGTTTCTGGGGCCTCAAGGGCGGCATGTTCACGCTGATGACGGGCGGCGGCGACCACGTCTACGGCCCGCCCGAAAGCTTCATCGAAGACAACAACGACCTGGCGCTGGCGCTGGTCACCACGCTGCCGCTGCTGTGGGGCCTGCACCTGATGGCGACCCGCCGCTGGATAAGATTGGGCATGCTGGGCATTTCCGTCGTCACGGTGGCCTCGGTGGTCGGCTCCTATTCGCGTGGTGCGCTGCTGGGCGGCGGCGTGATGCTGGCCGTGCTGTGGCTCAAGAGCCGCAAGAAAGTCATGACCGGCGTGATCGTGCTGCTGATGGTGCCGATGGTCTATCTGATCATGCCGGAGCAATGGTTCGACCGCATGAGCACCATCGATTCCTATAACAAGGATGCCTCGGCGCTGGGCCGCATCAATGCCTGGCAATTCGCCATCAACGTCGCCCAGCACAATCTTTTCGGCGGTGGCCTGAAGGTGTTTTCGCCGCAGATGTTCCTGATCTATGCACCCGATCCACGCGATTATCACGTCGCGCACAGCATCTATTTTCAGGCGCTGGGCGAACAAGGCGTGATCGGTTTGCTGATTTTCCTGCTGCTGATGTTCTGCGTGTGGCGCTGCGGCAGCCGCATCATCAAGCTGTGCAAGAACAAGCCGGAACTGAAATGGGCCTCCGATCTGGCCGCCATGTGCCAGGTCAGCGTGGCCGGCTACGCCGTCGGCGGCGCCTTCCTGTCGCTCACCTATTTCGATCTGTATTACTACATCATCGCGCTGCTGGTGGTGCTGGAAAAATACCTCAACACGCGAGCGCCGGTGGCGCCCGGTCCGCTGGGACAGGCTGCGGCAAACGCGGACGGAAACGACGCGCCACACGGCAACAAGAACAACATCTCAGTTGAGGACAAGAATGGCAATGGCAGGTCCGGCGACAACAAGGCAAACGGAGCAAAGACGGCATGAACCAGCTTAGACCCGCCCGCGATCCGATGGCGCTGCTGATCCGCCTGGCCGGCAATCTGATTGCCTCGGCCAGCCGCGGCAACGAACGCCTGTGCATCCTGACCTATCACCGTGTGCTGGAAGCGCCCGATCCGCTGCTGCCTTCGGAAGTCGATCTCGCGACCTTCCGCTGGCAGATGAAGCTGATGGCCCGCTGCTTCAATGTGCTGCCGCTGAGCGAGGCGCTGGAAAGAATGCAGGAACAGACGCTGCCGCCGCGCGCGGTGTGCGTCAGCTTCGACGACGGCTATCGCTCGGTGTATGAACTGGCCTTGCCGGTGCTGCAGGAGTTCGGCCTGCCGGCCACGGTGTTCACCACCACCGCTCATATCGACGGCGGCAGCATGTGGAACGACCGCATCATCGAGGCGGTGCGGCACATGCCGCTAGGCCCGCTCGATCTGCGCGCCATCGGTCTCGACCTGTCGGCCATTGCCGGCGAACAGGACCGCCTCGCCACCGCCAACCGTCTGGCGCGCCATGCCAAATATCTGCAACCGGATGAGCGCGCGCAAGTGATCGCGGTACTGGAGCAACTGGCCGGTATCCGGACCGTACCCGACCTGATGCTCAATCGCGAGATGATCGCCTCGCTGTCGCGCCAGCACATGGAAATCGGCGGCCACACCGTGACCCATCCGATTCTCGGCAAGCTGGCCGACAATCTGGCGCGCGCAGAAATCATCGAAGGCAAGCAGACGCTGGAAGCGATCATCGGCAAGCCCCTGAAACTGTTCGCCTATCCCAACGGCAAGGTCGATGTCGACTACGACGACCGCCATATCCGCATGGTGAAAGAGGCCGGCTTCAGCGCCGCCTTCACCACCGCAGTGGGCGCCACCAGCCGATTCGATGCGCGCTATGAAATACCGCGCAGCCGCCCCTGGGACAAAACACCGTTCATGTTCAGCCTGCGCCTGTTGTACTGGCTGCTGAAGAAAGGCGCATGAGGCTTTGCCATGACCACCCAAAACAAAAATCCATCCGCCGACATGAAACACAGCGCTTTGCTGATCGCCTTCCACTTTCCGCCGCAATCGGAAAGCAGCGGCATACAGCGCACCTTGAGCTTCGCCAAAAACCTGGGCGCCTTCGGCTGGACGCCGATGGTGATTTCCGCCGCGCCCATGGCCTACGAACAAAAGAATGCCTCGCAACTCGCCAGCGTGCCTGGCGGTCTGCTGGTGCAGCGCCCGATCGCCCTGGATGCCAAACGCCATCTCGGCATCCAGGGCAAATATCCCGAACTGCTGGCCGTGCCCGACCGCTGGAGCAGCTGGTGGCTGTTCGCGGTGCCGGCCGCATTGAAGATGATCCGCCGGCACAAACCGGCGGTGATCTGGTCCACTTTCCCGATCTCGACCGCGCACCTGATCGGCCTGACCCTGCAAAAACTGACCGGGCTGCCCTGGATCGCCGATTTTCGCGACCCCATGATGCAGGCCGATTATCCGAAGAACAAATGGCAGCGCAAGGCATTCGCCTGGATAGAACAGCGCACCATTGCCCGCTGCACCAGGGCCACCTTCACCACGCGCGGCGCCATGGAGTCATACAAGGCGCGCTTTCCGGCAGCACTGCATCACAAGTTCTGCGTGATCGAAAACGGTTATGACGAGCAGTCGTTTGCCGGCGCGCCCGCGCTTAATCCCATACAAGGCCATGCATCGCCTATGCAACGCCTGACGCTGGTGCACAGCGGGGTGCTGTATACCGAAGGGCGCGACCCGACCATGTTCCTCAAGGCGCTGGCGGCACTCAAGGCGCAAGGCAGCATCACCGCCGGGAACTTCCGCGTGATCCTGCGCGCGCCGAGTGAAATCCCCTACTTCAAGGAACTGGTGAATCGCTGCGCCGTGGAGGATCTGGTCGCGGTCGAGCCGCCGGTGCCGTATCAGGAAGCGCTCAAGGAAATGCTGGCCGCCGACGGCTTGCTGGTGTTTCAGGGTTCGCCCTTCAACAACCAGATCCCGGCCAAGATTTACGAATATTTCCGCGCGCGCAAACCCGTGATGGGCTTGCTCGACCCCGCCGGCGAAACTGCCAATGCGCTGCTGGCGGCGGGTTTCAGGGATATCGCGCAGATGGATTCGAGCGATGCCATCGTGCCGGTGCTGAGCAGCTTCATCGCGCAGATTCGCGCCGGCACCGCACGGATCGCCAGCGAAGAACTGGTGACCGCCTCCTCGCGCACCCATCGCGCGCGCCAGCTGGCGGCCTTGTTCGACGGCTGCACAGGCGTGGCGCCCGGCGCCGGCCCGCGCCACGGGGAAAGCTGAGACCATGCAAAACGATCTGCGCTCCAAGACCATCAAGGCCATCAGCCATCTCGGCATCGGCGGCGCGCTGGGCAAGGTGATCTCGCTGGGCACCACGCTGCTGCTGGCGCGCATGCTGAGTCCGGCCGATTACGGCCTGATGGAAATCGCGATGATGTTCATCAGCTTCGTCGGTTTCTTCAATGAAATCGGCATCGGCTCGGCCATCGTGCAAAGGCCCAATCTGCAGCAGGCTCAGGTCAACGGCTGCTTCGCCATCGCGATTGCCTCCAGCGTGGTGTTGCTGCTGCTGGTGGTGGCCGCGAGCAGGCCGATTGCGCATTTCTTTCATCATGACGAGTTGCAGGCCATGATTTCGACGCTGGCGATCGGTTTCGTCATCGGCGCCTTCGGTACCGTGCCGGAAGCCTTTCTGCGCAAGGAAATGCAGTTCAAGGCGATTGCCGGCACCACCATTCTGTCGATCCTGATCCAGAGCGTCGTCAGCATCGCACTGGCTGCCGCCGGCTTCGGCGTGTGGTCGCTGGTGTGGGGTTCGCTGGTGGCGGCCGCGGTCTGCTCCATCGGTTTCTACCTGCTGTCGCCGTGGCGCCCGAAAGGCCGTTACGGCATTCGCGAAGCGGTCGATCTGGCGATCTACGGCATGCACGTCACTACCACCCGGGTGTTCTGGTTCCTGTACAGCAATGCCGACCGCGCCGTGATCGGCAAACTGCTGGGCCCGGCCTTGCTGGGTATTTACGGCATGGCATTTTCGCTGGCCACCTTGCCCAGCAGCCAGATCACGTCGCTGGTGATCAACGTGGCTTCGCCGCTGTTTTCCAAGCTGCAGCAGGATCACGAGCGCCTGTGCTCGGTGCTGATCAAGCTCACGCGCGGCATCGCCTATGTCACCTATCCGGCGCTGCTGGGCATGATGGCCTGTTCGCACGAACTGATCCTGGTGGTGCTCGGCCCCAAATGGATAGACTGCCTGATTCCCTTTGCCGCACTCTGCCTGATGGGCCTGATCAAGTCGATTGATCCGCTGCTGTCGCAAATGTTGAGCAGCATCGGCAACGTCAAAAAGCTGGCGATCTATACCGGCATGTGCGCCGTGGTCATGACGCTGGCCTTTATCGGCGGCGCCTGGCTGGACGGTCTGCGCGGCGTGTCGATCGCCTGGGTGGCGGTCTACCCGCTGCTGTCGATCAAGCTGCTGCGCGACGTCTCGCGCCTGATCGGTTTGCCGATGCTGCATTACTACCGCAGCCTGTTGCCGATTCTGGGCGGCGCCGTGCTGATGGCGGTGGTGGTGCAACTGGTGCGCCTGGCGCTGTATTACGCCGGCCTGCCGGTGGCGGCGATTCTGGTGCTGGAAGTGCTGGCCGGGGCACTCACCTATGCCCTGTGGATCATCTATGGCGACCGCGATGCCATGCTGGAAATTCGCCAGATCCTGAGGGATCTTGGCATCAACTCGCCGCGCTTCGAACGCTGGCCTTTCGTGCGCTCGCAAAGGAATTCAAAACCGTGAACATCCCCTACAAGAATCGCGTGAATCAGGCCATCGTGGTTGGCGGCGGTCTCAATGCGCTGGGCATCGTGCGCAGTCTGGGCAGTGTCGGCGTGCCGCTGATCGTGGTGGATAGCAATCCGGCATCGCCGGCGATGCGTTCACGCTACGGGCGCAAGCATCTGGTCGCTTCGCTGGAAGGCGACAGCCTGGTGGAGAGTCTGCTGGCGCTGACCAGGGAATTATCGACGCCGCCGGTGCTGTTCCTGACCGAAGAAAAAAGCGTGAATACCGTGTCGGCGCAACGCGAGCGCATCATGCCGGCCTTCCTGATCCGGCTGCCGCAGCATGAGCGCCTGATGCAATTGATGCACAAGCAGGGTTTCAGCGAGCTGGCCGAGGCCTGCCGGGCGCCGGTACCCAGGACCGTGCGCATTCAGAAGCAGGAAGACCTGGCGCAACTGAGCAGGCTGCGTTTCCCCTGCGTGTTCAAACCCTCCGAGAAAAGCTACGAATACGGTGCGCGTTTTCAGAAGGCCTACAAGGTGAAGTCGGCGGAAGAAGTCGCCGCGCTGTTCGCCGACATTGCGCCGGTGCTGCCCGACATGGTGGCGCAGGAATGGATAGAAGGCGAAGACGACGAAATCTATTTCTGCCTGCAATATCTGGACGTCGATGGCGCGGTCGTGAGCTCCTTCACGGGCCGCAAGATCAGGTCGTGGCCGCCGCGCATCGGCGGCACCGCCAGTTGCACCGCAGCCTGGGAGTTTCAGGACACGCTGACCGAAATGACGCGCGCCTTCTTCGCCGAAGTCGGCTTCAGCGGCATGGGCAGCATGGAGTACAAACGCGACAGCCGCGACGGCAAGTTCTACATGGTAGAACCGACTGTCGGCCGCACCGACTATCAGCAGGAAGTGGCGACCTTGAACGGCGTGAACATTCCCTTCGCGGCCTATCTGCATGAAGTCGACCTGCCGGCGCCCGGCGTCAAGCCACGCTCGCAAGCCGTCATCTGGCGCGATCCGCAAGCCGACAAATGGTCGTTCGAACAAGGCGGCGGCAAGGTCGACCGGCGCTCTGCCGGCGCTCCGGTGGCGGACGCCTATCTGCGCTGGAACGACCCGCTGCCCTGGATCGATTTCATGCTGGAGCGGGTGCGCTCGCGCCTGAAAAAATGAAGCATCTGCCCATCTCCTACGCCGACTGGTCCGGCGCCGAATACCGTAGCGCCCTGCTGAGCCTGCTCAGCGGCGGCCTCACGCGTGGCGCCCACGGCGCCGGGCTGGCGGCGGAGATGGGTGCAAGTTATCAGGGCGCCAGCGTGTATCCGGTGAACTATGCCCACACCGCGCTGGAGATGGCGCTGGCGGCGTTCATGCGACGCATGCCGGCGCGCACGCAGGTGCTGGTGCCGGCCTATGTCTGTCCTATCGTGGTTCAGAGCATCGCCGCCAGCGGCCTCGACCCCGTACCGCTCGAGATAGCCGACGATCTCAATCTGCTGCCGGCGGCCGTGGCGCAAGCTCTGGATGAGCATGGCGGTAATACGCTGGCGGTGGTCGCGCCGCACATGTTCGGCTGCCCGGCGCGCATCGCTGAGATCGAAGCGCTGTGTCGCAGCGCCGGCGTGTTTCTGATCGACGATGCTGCGCAACTGGCCGGCATCGAACAGGAAGGCAAGCTGCTGGGCGGCTTCGGCGATGTCGGCCTGATCAGCTTTGCGCAGTCGAAAACCATCGTCACCGGCGTACGCGGCTCGGGCGGTATTTTGCTGGTCAACAATCCCGAACTGGATGCCGACATCAGCGCGGCGTTCCGCCAGCTGCCGCCGCCCTCGGGACGTCTGCAGGCGCTGGTGGAATTTCTCTGGAATTATCTGTGGACGCCGGTGACCGGCAGCAGCGGCGACCGTCTCGCCGACATCGGCGCGCGCCTTGGTTGGCGCCAGCCGATGTCCGCGCCCCGCCAGCAAGCCCGCATCGGCAATCTGGATGCCGGCATCGCAAGAGTGCAATTGCAACGGCTGTCGCAGATACATGCCGACAAGAAACGCATCGCCGAGATTTACCATCACGAATTTCTGGAACTTCCGGAAATCGGCTTCCCGCAATACGCGCCCGGCCGATATCTGTCGCGCATCATGCTGAGCCTGCCTGAGGGCAGCGACCTCGGCGCCTGCCGCGCTTATCTGCATCGTCAGCGGATTGAAAGCCGGCTGGGTTATAAAGTACCGTTTTCGTCGCAAGCTTCCACCCGCAAAGCCGAGCGACTGGCGACGGGCTTGCTGGGTCTGCCTTGCGGCCCGGCCATCGGCGCTGCGCAGGTCAGAAGCATTCGCAGTCACTTGCAGCAGGCGCTGCATCTGCAGCGCCGCGGCGGTGGCAACGGCGCGGCGCATGCGCCGAGTCAATCAATTCACAGGTAATTCCGGAGATTTGCATCGTGCAACACATCAAACAAGTGATCAAAGACAAACTGGGCGCGAGCGTGGCGCCGGTGCAATCGATAGAACAGCATCTGAAAGCCGCAGCCGACTGGCTGCTGCTGGCGCAGCGTTCCACTGCCGACGATGGTGTGGCGCACAGCTACGATATCCGTGCCAGAAAATGGAATGCCTCTTACCCGGAAACCACCGGCTACATCATTCCCACGCTTTACGATTACGCGAAAAACTACGACGCGCCCGAATACGCCGCAGCGGCGTTGCGCATGACGCAATGGGAAAGCGAGATCCAGATGGCTGACGGCGGCGTGCGCGCCGGCACCATGGACGCCGAGATCGTGGCGCCGACCATTTTCAATACCGGCCAGGCCCTGTTCGGCTGGGCCAGCGCTTATCAGAACACCGGCAATGAAGACTTCCGCGTCTCGCTGATCCGCGCCACCGACTGGCTGCTGGCAGCGCAGGATGAGGACGGCGCCTGGCGCCGCTTTCCGTCACCGTTCACCACCTCCAAGGTCAACAGCTACAACACCCGTTCCTCGTTCGGCATGGTGCGCGCGTTTCAGGCGGTGGGCGATGAGCGCTACCTGCTGGCAGCAGTGAAAAATGTGGAATGGACGCTGTCGCGCGCGCAGGAAAACGGCTGGTTGCCCGACAATTGCCTGGCGCAGAATCCCGACCTGACGGCGCTGACGCATACGATTGCCTATTCGATACGCGGCATTCTGGAGGTCGGCGTGGCCGCCAATCGCCCGGATTTCATCGCGCGCGCCTTGCACATGGCCAGGATGGTAGCCCTGCAGCAACGCGCCGACGGCGCCCTGCCCGCTTATTACACGCCGCAGTGGACTACCCGGGTAAGCTGGTCCTGCATTACCGGTAATTCGCAGATGGCGATCAACTGGCTGCGGCTGGCGCAACTGAGCGGCGACGCCGGCCTGATCGAATACGCCAGACGCGCCAATCGCTTCAACATGAGCATTCAGGATCTGCGCACCGACAATCTGAACGTGCGCGGCGCCTTGAAAGGCTCTCATCCTGTCAACGGCAGCTACATGAAATACCGTTATCCCAACTGGGCCACCAAGTTCTTCATGGATGGCCTGATGCTGGAGCAGCTGTTCGACAAGGTCGACAATATCGGCTGAGGGCAGCCATGCCGCGCAGGCGCCCGAAGTCCTGAATCCCCCTCTGAATGACCCTTTGAGTCCAAGCATCATGCCCAAGTTAGATGTGTTCTTTACTGTCGATGTGGAAATCTGGTGCAACGGCTGGCACGATCTCGACGCGCGCTTTCCGCAGGCATTCAGGAACTACGTCTACGGCAATCCGAACGGCGGTGAATACGCGCTGCGCTACAAGCTGCAGCAACTGCGCGATCACGGCCTGCTCGGCGTGTTCTTCGTCGAGCCCCTGTTCGCCACCCGTTTCGGGCTCGGCCCGCTGGAAGAAATCATCGGTCTGATCCGCGAACACGGCCAGGAAGTGCAAGAGCATCTGCATACCGAATGGGTCTGCGAATCGCATCAGCCGCTGATCGAAAAAGCCCAGCCGCGCCGCCAGTTTCTGCGCCAGTTCACGCTGCAAGAACAGACCGCCCTGATCGGCGCCGGCAAGGAACTGATAGAACATGCAGGCGGCGGCGTGGTAAATGCCTTTCGCGCCGGCAGCTTCGGTTTCAACCGCGACTCGCTGAGCGCGATGGCGGTCAACGGCATCCGCTTCGACAGCAGCTACAACAGCACCATGTTCGGCCCCGACAGCGGCGTCATGCCGGGCCAGGATGTATTCGAACCGATCGCCTGCGACGGCGTGTATGAATACCCGATGACGGTCTACAACGACGGCAGCGGCAAGCTGCGTCACGTGCAGCTTGCCGCCTGTTCCAACCTCGAACTGGAAGGCCTGCTGCAGCAATCGCTGGCGGCCGGACGCAAGTCCTTCATGATGCTGTCGCACAACTTCGAACTGCTGAACGCGGCGCGCAATCGCGCCGATCCCATCATGATCAGGCGCTTCGCGCGCATGTGCCGCTTCTTCGCCGACAACCGCGACCGTTTCCCGCTGCGCGGCTTCCACGATCTGGAGCCCGCGACGGTAGTCACGCAACCACCGGTGCTGACTTCGCCGCGGTGGAAGACCGGGCATCGCATAGTGCAACAGGCGCTGCGTCGTCGCTATGGCTGAGCTCAAGGCCGCCAGCCACACCGCTGCATCGGTCACCGATGCCCCGGCCTGCGCGCCCGACATCAGGCATCTCGCCTATCTGGACGGCTGGCGCGGGCTGGCCATCGCCTTGTTGCTGATCGGCCATTTCTTTCCGGTGCCGGGCATCAATCTCGGCCGGGTCGGCGTGAATTTCTTCTTTGTCCTGTCCGGTCTGCTGATGTCGCAGTTGCTGTTCGTCAAGGAGGTGCCGATTGCGCATTTCTACAAGCGCCGGATCTCGCGCGTGTTTCCTCTGTTTTATGTGTTTCTGACGGTGATGGTGCTGATCGCCCTGGCCCTCGGCCGGCACGTGGACTGGCGTGAAGTCGTCAGTGCGGCGCTGTTCGTGAACAACTATGTTCAGGGCGACAGCGCACACCTCACCTTGCCGTTCGGCCACATCTGGTCCTTGTCGGTGGAGGAGCAATCCTATGTGCTGCTGTCGCTGATCGCCCTCGGCGCACGGCGCGGCTGGTGGCGTGCCTCGCGCGGCATTGCCTTGTGTGCCGGCCTGATGATCCTCGCCTGTATTTGCTACGGCCAGATGTACGAAGGCAGCAAGCTGGAATTCCAGATGTTTTATCACTCCGAGATCGCCGCCTTCGGCATTTTCGCTTCGGCCCTGCTGCAGTTGCATTTCAGCACGCGCCGCGTTCCGGCATTGCCGGCGCCGCTGTATCCGCTGCTGATGCTGGCGGCGTTGATGCTGGCATGGTGGTCGGTGCCGCTGACGATCAGCGCGATCTGCAGCGTCGGCGTGCTGGCGCTGCTGGTCAATCTGCTGGCCGCTGCACCGGCGCCGGTAAAAAAAGCCTTGTCGTTTTATCCACTGCGGCAACTGGGCCTGTGGTCGTTTTCGCTCTACATCTGGCAACAAGCGTTTTATCTGCTGCACTATCGCCAGGGCATGCCTTCCCTGACTGCACTGGCACTGGCGCTGGCCACCGGGATCTGTTCGTATTACCTGCTGGAAAAGCCGGTGCGCAATTATCTGAACGCGCGCTGGGCCGGAAAAAGCGAGACTGACAGCGCCGCGCCGGGCTTGCCGATTTCAGCTTCTGACAGATGAGCCGTTAAAAGCGGGTAAGCAAGCGAGAAAGTGGTGATTCCGGCCTCGAAACATGGGGTACCGGCACTGTCGGATTCTTTGCAGTGGATGAAAATGCGGGTTGGCAAATTGCAAGTCGGCGAAAATTTTGCAAGACGCTTCCTGATATAGTTCTGGTCTTCAAAGTTCTGAGGGAAAAGAACTGGGGAAAGGCAAAAATCAGGCGGCTGGAACACGCTGAAAACAGAGCGGCGCATCAGGCGAAGAAACCGGCAGATACGGCTTCAGACCGCAGGAAACAACGCTTAAAAATTGCCTTACGAATGCTCATATGGGATGCAAGATGGCTGGTATGAAACCTAAACTCAAACTCACGGCTTCGATTTCCGCAGCCCTTTTTCTGGCCTGCGGCGTGTCTGCCTGCAATCGCTTTCAGTCGACCGAATCGCTGATTTCGGAAGCCAAGCAATATCAGCAGAAAGGCGACACCGCCGCCGCCGAGATCCAGCTGAAAAACGCGCTGCAGAAGAATCCGGACAACATGGAAGCGCGCTTCCTGCTGGGTCAGGTCAGCCTGTTCAACGGCGACGGCCCTTCCGCCGAAAAAGAATTCCGCAAGGCCATCAGCCTGGGCGCCAAGCCGGAGCAGGTAATGCCCTTCCTGATGCAGACATTGCTGATGCAAAATCAGTTTCAGAAGGCGCTGGATGAAACCGCGTCCATGGCGGATCGCACCGATCTGGCGCCGTGGCGCGGCAATGCCTATCTCGGTCTGGGCCAGACCGCACAGGCCAAGACCGCATTCGACCTGGCGCTGAAAGACAACCCCAATCTGCCGGTGGCGCTGATCGGTCTGGCGCGCAGCGCGCTGATCGACAAGGATCTGCCGACCGCCAGCAATTACACCGATCAGGCGATCAGCAAGAACCCGGGCAACATCGATGTGCTGATGTTCAAGGCCAATCTGCTGCGCGATCAGGGCGATACCGAGGCCTCGCTGGCGGTGCTCAATCAGGTCCTGGCAGCTCGGCCCGAGCATGTCGATGCACGCGTGGCCAAGGCCGATATCGAAATCCGCCAGAAGAAGTTTGATGCGGCCAGGGAAGATATCGCCGTCGTGCAGAAAAACGCGCCCAAGAATCTGATCGGCACGCACATGCAGGCGGTGCTGGACTTCAGCCAGGGCAAGAACGCCGACGCCCTGACCAATGTGCAGAAGGTGCTGGCGGCCGCGCCTGAGTTCATGCCGGCGGTGCTGCTGGCCGGTGCGATTCAATACAATCTGGGCTCGATGCCGCAGGCCGAACTGCATCTGAACAAGTATCTGGAGCAGAACCCCAACGATGTCGCGGCGCGCAAGCTGCTGGCTTCGACCATGCTCAAGAGCGGCCAGAAGGCCAAGGCCGCCAGCATTCTGGAGCCGCTGCTGAAGGCCAATCAGCAGGACCCGGAACTGCTTTCGCTGGCCGGCGAAGTGGCGATGGAAAACAAGGACTTCAGCAAGGCCTCCGAGTATTTTGAAAAGGCGGTGGCGCTGGCGCCGAAAAGCGCCAACTATCGCATGGCGCTGGGTCTGAGCAATCTGGGACTGGGCCAGGGTTCGAGCGCAGTGGCGCAACTGGAAGCGGCGACCACGCTGGACGCCAAATCGTCGCAGGCCGGCATTCTGCTGATCGCCACGCAGATGCGTCTGAAGAATTACGACAAGGCGCTGGCCGCCGTCAACGTGCTGGAAAAGACGCTGACCGACAATCCCCTGCTGTACAACCTGAAGGGCGTGGCCTACCTCAACAAGAATCAGAATGCGGATGCCACTGCGGCTTTCCAGAAGGCGCTCAGCATCGATCCGGCCTACTTTCCGGCGGTCGCCAATCTGGCACAGATCGATCTGAAGGAAAACAAGCCCGACGACGCCAGGAAGCGTTTCGAAGCCTTCCTCGACAAGAACAAGAAGAACGTTCAGGCCATGTCGGCGCTGGCCGGTCTGGCGCTGTTCAAGAACAACAAGGACGAAGCCACCAAGTGGCTGGAACGCGCCAGCAGCGAGAATCCCGATTCGGTGCCGGCCTCCATGCAGCTGATCAAGCATACCCTGCAGTTCGGCGACAAGCAGAAGGGTCTGACGATGGCGCGCAATCTGCAATCGGCCAATCCGACCGATCCGGCGGTGCTGGATCTGCTGGCGCAGGCGCAGTTTGCCAACAACGACAAGCAAGGCGCGCTCAACAGCTATCAGCGCCTGACCAATCTGGCGCCGGATTCGGCGCCGGCGCAATTGCAACTGGCTTCGGCGCAAATGGCGATGGGCGATGTATCGGCGGCGTCGGAATCGGTCAAGAAGGCACTGGTGCTGCAACCTGACTTCATCGATGCGGCGGTGTTCCAGTCTTCGCTGTACACCCGCGCCGGCGATACCGCCAAGGCGGTGGCGGTGGCCAAGCGCATGCAGAAGCAGCCGGGCCAGGCCGCCATGGGCTATGAAATGGAAGGCAATATTCTGACCTACCAGAAGAAGCCTGAACTGGCGGCAGGCGCCTTTGAGCAGGCCTTCAATGCCGACCGGCAGAACGTGCGCGTGCTGATGAAACTGCACGGCTCGCTGGTGCTGGCAGGCAAGACCGCCCAAGCGGATACCTTCGCCGCGCAGTGGTTCAAGGATCACCCTGACGATGCCGCCTTCCATGTCTATCTGGGAGAAAGCTATCTGGCGCAAAAGGCCTACAAGCCGGCCGTGGTGCAGTACGAGCTGGCGCTGAAGCAGCAGCCGAACGACCCCGGCATCCTCAACAATCTGGCCTGGCTGTATCAGCAGGAACGCGATCCGCGCGCGCTGGCGACGTCCGAAAAAGCCGTCGCCGCTTTGCCGGACAGCCCGCCGGTGCTCGACACTCTGGGCTGGATTCTGGTGGAGCAAGGCAATCTGGAGCGCGGCGTGAAGGTCTTGCAAAAGGCCAGCGACGGCGCGCCCGAAGCCACCGACATCAGCTATCACCTGGCCGCGGCACTGGTGCAGAGCGGCGACAAGATCAAGGCGCGCAGCATTCTTGAGAAGATGCTGGCCAGCGGCAAGCCCTTCCCGCAGATGGATGATGCCAAGGCCTTGCTGAAGAAGATTTAAGCGCAGTATCCGGCATCAGAAAACAGACCGTCCCGATTGCTGCGCAGCCTGACTTTTCAGACTGATGCAGCAATCGCTTTTAGTAGTGGAACAGCCGCATGCATACCGTAGAACAGATCAAGGCCCTGCTGGGCGAATCGCTGGGACTGGGCGCACGCGCCGATGCGCTGCACGCCGATTCGCTCCTGCTCGGCAACATTGCCGAACTGGATTCGGCGGCCGTGATCAATGTCATCACCGGCATGGAAGAGCGCTTCGGCTTGAGCATTGCCGACGATGAAATCGATGCCGGCCTGTTCGAGAGCGTGGGCAGTCTGGCTGCCTTCGTCGATCGCAAGCTGGGACAATGAAGCGCACCGGCGCAGCCTCCGCGACCTCTTTCTTTTTGCCTGCCGTCTCGGGTGCAGGCCGGCGCTTCTGCATCTACCACGCGCCGCATCCTGCGCAGCCTTGCCGCGGCGCCTTCGTCTACGCCCCGCCTTTTGCCGATGAAATGAACCGCGCCCGCCGCATGGCGGCGATGCAGGCGCGCGCCTTCGCCGCCGCCGGCTTCGGCGTTTTGCTGATCGACCTGTACGGCTGCGGCGACAGCGACGGCGAATCGGGCGACGCCAGCTGGGAAGCATGGAAAGACGATCTGGCGCTGGCAGTTCAATGGCTGCAACAGCGCCTGCATGTGCGGCCCGGGATCTGGGGCTTGCGTCTGGGCGCTTTGCTGGCCCTGGACTTTGCTCAGGAACACGCGGATGACATCGGCCCGCTGCTGCTCTGGAATCCGGTGCTGAACGGCCAAAATTTCCTGACCCAGTTTTTACGCCTGCAGCTGGCCGGCGAGATGATGAGCGGCGTTCAGAGTGCCGCGCAGCCGGGCAAAAGCAAGGGCACCGTCGCCCTGCGCGACATGCTGCAGGCCGGCCGGACGCTGGAAATCGCCGGCTATGACATCAGCCCGGCGCTGGCGCTGCGTCTGGATAGTCTGGATGCCATGAAGCTGAAACCGACTGCATCAGCACTGCATTGGCTGGAAATCGTGCGCAATGAAGATACGCCCTTGCCGGCGGCGCAGACGCGCCTCGCTGCACACTGGCAACAACAGAATGTGGCACTGGATCTGCGCACGCTGAGCGGACCGGCCTTCTGGTCGACGCCGGAAACCACCACCAGCCCAAGTCTGATCGAACTGAGCTGTGCGCTGGCGCTGGCCGACAGTGAGCAAAGCGCATGAGCGAGATCAGCGAAACTCACACAGATCAGGCCTGCCAGTTCGACTGCGAAGGCGACACGCTGTACGGCGTGCTGAGCCTGCCGCCCAAAATACAGATGCCGGGCATACTGATTCTGGTCGGCGGCGCGCAATACCGCGCCGGCAGCCATCGCCAGTTCACCATGCTGGCGCGTGCGTTTGCGGCGCAAGGCATCGCTGCCATGCGCTTCGATTGCCGTGGCATGGGCGACAGCGAAGGCGCGCCGCGCAGCTTCGACCAACTGGATGCGGATATCCGCTGCGCCATCGATCATTTCATGCAGGCGGCGCCGGACTTGCCGGGCGTGGTCTTGTGGGGACTGTGCGACGGCGCCTCGGCGGCGCTGCTGTATGCCCGCCACGATCATCGCGTCAAGGGACTGGCGCTGGTCAATCCCTGGGCCAGAACCGAAGCCGGGCTGGCCCAGGCCTATCTCAGGCACTATTACATCGCGCGCCTGTTCAGCAAGGAACTGTGGCTCAAAGTTCTGCGCGGCAAATTCAATGTCGCGGCCGCCGTCGGATCGCTGTTCAAGCAGGTGGCAAGTGCGGCGGGCTTGCGCCGCGACAAATCGCCGGCAACGACCGCTCAGGACACGCGCGCACTGCCGGACCGCATGCTGGATGGCTACACGCAATTTGACGGGCCGGTGCTGCAGATTCTGAGTGGTCAGGATCTGACGGCGCGCGAGTTCGCCGATCTGGCCGTGGCCGGCAGCGCCTGGGCAACGGCGCTCGGGGATGATCGCAGCAGCAGACTCGATCTGCCGGACGCCAATCACACTTTTTCCAGCAAGGCATGGCGCCAGCAAGTGGCTGAGCGCACGGTGCAGTGGCTGAGATCGATCTCATCGGTCTGAGCTGAAGGCAGGATGTACAGACGCAAAATCCGGCGCCCGGTACGTCGGCATACACAAAAGGTACACGCATGCATTACTTCAAACCGGCCAAGTATCTGACTGGCTGCAGCCTGCTGGCGCTGCTGAGTTTCATGGCGACCCCGGGCCTGGCGGCAGCGCAAGTTGCGGAAGGCACACCGGCCATCACCGATATCGCCATCGAGAACACCGCGCGTGTCGCGCAGACCGCAGTGCCGATCACGTTCGGCCAGGCCTTCGTCGAAGGCGATCTGCAAAGAAATGAAGGCATCGTCGGCAAGATGGCGGACGGCAGCCTGTTGCCTTTTCAGGTGAACGTCAAGGCTACGCATGCCGATGGATCGGTGCGCCATGCCATCCTGTCTGCCATCGTGACTACGCTCGCCACCGGCAAGCCGGTTCCGGTGCAACTGATCAAAACCGAAGCGCAGAAACAGTCGCAGCAGCCAGGCCCTGAGGCCGCCGCCAGCCCCGACAGCCTGCTGGCCGACGGCTTCGACGCCGCAGTCAGCATCACGCTGGACGGCAAGCTGTACAACGCGTCGCTTAAAAACGCATTGAGCAAGGGCCGTTACAGCAGTTGGCTGTCCGGCGCCATCGTCAATGAATGGCTGACCTCGGCGCCGCTGCTCGATGAGCAGGGCAAGCCGCATCCGCATTTGCATGTGCGTTACGCCATCCGCAACTATGCAGAAGGCCACGGCACGCGCGTCGATGTGACGGTGGAAAACGACTGGGCCTATCAACCCGGCCCGCAGAATTTCACCTACGAGGTCAAGATCGATGTCGGCGGCAAGAATGTCTACAGCAAACTCGCGCTCACCCATTACCACCATGCACGCTGGCGCAAGACCTTCTGGTGGAAGGATGAACCGCGCGTCAACGTGCGTGAAAACACCGGCTATCTGATCCGCTCGAAGGCGGTGCCGAATTACGATCGCACGACCTTCATTTCTGAGCTGACGCTGCGCGACATCGGCGCCAACTGGCGCGGCAAGAAAACCGAGCCCATGGGCGCCGGCGAGGCACTACCGGAGATGCCGACCACCGGCGGCCGCCCCGACATCGGCTTGATCCCTGGCTGGGGCGTGACCTATCTGCTGAGCATGGACCGCCGTGCGCGCGACGTTGCGCTGGGCACCGGCGATCTGGCAGGCAGCTGGTCTATGCATTATCGCGACCAGAAAACCGATCGCCCGATCAGCCTGATCAACTATCCCTATATGACGATACTCGGTCACGTCAGCGACACCATCAATCCGGCCACCAAAAAGTCGGAAGCGTTTCCGGTCTGCAGCGACTGCAGCAGTCCGAATGCGGCCGACTCGGCGCACCAGCCGGCTTTCAACTATCTGCCCTATCTGCTGAGCGGCGATTTCTATCAGCTGGAGGAGCTGCAGTTCTGGGCGATGTGGAATACCTTCAAGACCAATCCCGGCTATCGCGGCAACGTGAAGGGGCTGGTGCATCAGAGTCAGGTGCGCGATCAGGCCTGGAGCATGCGCAACATCGCCGACGCGGCTTACATCACGCCCGACAGCGATCCGCTGAAGGCGCAGTTCGTGCGTTTCGTGGAAAACAATCTGGCCTGGTACAACGCGCAATATCCGAATAATCCGCGCGCCAACAAGCTGGGCATCAACGTCGACGGCAACATCGAATACAACGGCAATCTGGGCATCGCGCCGTGGATGGACGATTTCTTTACCTCGGCCATCGGCCGCATCGCCGAACAGGGCTTTGCCAACGCCGGACCGCTGCTGCGCTACAAGGCGAAATTCCCGGTGGCGCGCATGACCAGCGCCGGCTATTGCTGGATCTTCGGCGCCGCCTACAGCCTGAATGTGAGAGCCACGCCGGGCAGCCCGCTGTTCGATGATCTGGCGCGCACTTATGCCTCCACACTGCAATCGAATTTCGCTGAAGCGGCAGCGGCCGGACTGGCCTCCCTGCCCTGCGCCAGCCCGGCCATGGCCGCGGCGCTGAAATTGAAGACGGCTGAAATGGCCGGCTATTCGGAAAACCCGACCGGCTTTCCGTCCAACATGCAGCCGGCGCTGGCTTACAGCGTGGACGCCGGTGTGGCCGATGCGACGACGGCCTGGAGCATCTTCATGCGGCGCTCGGTGAAACCGCAATACGGCCTCGGCCCGCAGTTCGCGATTGTGCCGCGATGAAATGAAAAAAGCGCGCCGGCAAGGCGCGCTTTTCATTCTGCAGCGAAATCCGGCACCGGCATCCGCTCAGGCAAAACCGCTCAGAAAATACTTTCAGGAATCACCAGGATATCGCCCGGCCGCATGACCATGTTGGCCGAGATATCGCCATCCTTGATCAGATCGTTGAGGCGCACCGCCAGCTTCTTCTGCTTGCCATCCACCACGCGGATCACGCTGGCGTTGTTGCCGGCGGCGAATTCGGTGATGCCGCCGACGGCAATCAGTACGTCCAGCAGCGACATTTCCTGACGATAAGGCAGCGCCTGCGGTTTGGCGGCCTGGCCGATCACGCGGATCTGGTCGCTGTAAGCGCCGACGAAGTTGGTGACGATGATGGTGACCACCGGTTGCTGGATGAAGGTTTCCAGCGACTTCTCGATATCGCGCGCCAGTTGCGTCGCGGTTTTTCCGCTGGCAGGAATGTCTTCTACCAGCGGTGTCGAAATCTTGCCGTCCGGGCGCACCGGCGCCACCAGCGAGACTTCGGGATTGCGCCAGACGATGATGTTAAGCACATCGCCGGGGCCGATACGGTAATCGTGCGAAGGCGGCGTCATCGCGTCGTCCTGCGCCATCTCCTTGCCGGTTGTCGAGCAAGCAGTCAGCGTCAATGCGGTGAGCAGCAGAATGAGGCTTTTCGCCAAGTTGGACCACATAATCATTCCCTCTTTTTAATTGTATGAATTCGGAAGCAAGTCACAACAATAGCGACTTCACAAGCAAACCAGACGGAGAATAAGCAGGCGTTTCATTGTCGTCAATACATCTATGAATCTATGTGGTATGGGCGCGATATCAGAGGCGGCGGCGTGTATCCGCATAGCAAAACGGCAAGGATTTCCTGCAGGCCCGGCGAGGAAGAAGCTCAGAGCAAAATGCCGGGCGGCAAATGACGGGTGCAGTTAGCGCAAACGAATGCCGCCGGTTTTAGCTCCTGCTTCTGGCAGGCTTGCCGCAGGCAAATCCGTCAGGCCTTGGCGAGCGGCTGGGGATACATCTGGGTAGGGGATAAGGTCCGGAAAAACTTCCTGAACATGATGGCGATGCTTGCTGGTGCTGATCGACGCCGCGGCAAATTCCAGACGCTTCAACTTGATCGAATGCTGAAGCGACCTGGGCGATCTGCGTCTTATCTTTTCAGCAGTTCCAGCGCATCTTCCGCCACGCTGCGCAGGTTGGTGATGGTGGCATTGAGGTCGGCCAGCTCGGCGGTCGTCGGCGGCTGATCCATGCCGTCCTTGACCAGCGAAGCCTTGATGATGGTGGCAGCCATCTGCCAGGCGGCCCGGTTGTGCGCATCAACCAACTCGCGTTGTATGCGCTCCAGTTCCACCTTTTTTTTCTTATCCATTTGCTATCTTTAACAAGAGGTTATTCGAATCAGCCGCGAATTCTGGCGATTCACGATAGTTCCGGGGAAAAACAATACCATCAAATACTTCCAGCTTGCTTACTGGAAAAAAAATTTCACACGTCTTTTCAAAAATATATAGGTGAAATTCTAATTTCACCACTTAAAGAAAAGCTTGAGCGGCAAAAATAAAACTTAAAAAACCCTCGCACGCCCCTCGCCCATCTCAAATTCCATTCCATTTCGACATCAATTCGCGCGTCAACTCGGCGGCCGGCAGGTTTTTGCAGCCACTCGCATTCTGTCCGGACCACAAGGGCGAAAAATCTGAATTGCCCAGCGCTTCCGCTTTGCTGCGCAGCGGCGCGATGCCGGAAGTCGCCAGCGGAAACTCGGGCGCCGATTGACTGAGCGGCCCCAGTTCGCGCATCACGCGATTGACGATGCCGCGTGCCGGCCTGCCGGTGAAGAGATTGGTCAGCGCGGTGTGGCGCGCCGCGTCGCTCGCCAGCGCCGCTCTATGCAATTTACTGGTGGTGGACTCGGGGCACAACATATAGGCCGTGCCGATTTGGACGCCGGCAGCGCCCAGGGCCATGGCCGCCGCCACGCCATCGGCGTCGGCAATGCCGCCGGCGGCGATCACCGGTACTTTCACGGCACGCACCACTTGCGGCAGCAAGGCGAAGGTGCCGAGCTGCGTGCTCAGATCCTCGCTCAGAAAGATGCCGCGATGGCCGCCCGCTTCCAGACCTTGCGCAATGATGGCGTCGACGCCATGCGCCTCCAGCCACAGCGCTTCTTGCACGGTGGTGGCGGACGACAAAATCTTGCCGCCCCAGGCGCGCACGCGGGCCAGGAGCTCCGGCGCGGGCAGGCCGAAATGGAAACTGACGACTCGGGGCCTGAACGCTTCAAGAATATCCGCTGCCCCGGCGCTGAATGGATTGCGCCCAGGGCCGGCGACGATGCCGGCAGGATCGATATCGAATTCGCGGTAATACGGCGCCAGTGCATCACGCCAGATCGTTTCGCGCGCCTGATCCGGCACCGGCGGCGTGTGACTGAAGAAATTGACGTTATAAGGATGCGAAGTGCCGGCTTGCAGTGCGCTCAGTTCATCTTGCAGCGCTGCTTCGCTGAGCATGGCGCACGGCAGAGAACCGACGCCGCCGGCATTGGAGACCGCCACCGCCAGCGCATGGCCTTGTACTCCGGCCATCGGCGCCTGAATGATGGGCAGGCGTGTGCCCAGTAGTGCTTGCAATGATTCCATGTGTTCTCCCCGCTGATGTTTCGCGCCCGCTGCATGCTTGAACAAGCACAGGTAGCTGAGCAAAAACGCGAAACGTGAACTGACTCACAGCATAGCAGGCATCGGCATCATTCACAGGCAGGCGGCCAAGCTGGCGGACGACTGCCGGTAAACGGCAAGAATAGCGATGCCGACGGGGAATTATGCAGCGACGAGACTTCCGTTACCGATATTTACGAACTCTTCAGACTCCCCGACCCTCCTATAATTTACAATCACGCCACGCGATTTCGGCTATCGGAGAATTGTAAAAATGCGTCGCCCCCACTTAGCTGTTCAATTGTTGCTGTCGGTCACTCTGGCAATGACACTGTCCGCCTGCACCACGAACAAAAAAGCTTTTTATCATCAGGAAGATTTCGGCGATACGCCGACCTTCGTGCGCACCTTCCCGAGCGGTGAGAAATCCGCCTGCGAAGCTGCGCGCCGCGCTTTGCTGGGACAAGGTTATGTCATCAGCAAATCTGAAAACACCGTACTGGACGGCGCCAAGAGCTTCCAGCCGGAGGCGGACAAGCATATCGAAATCAGTTTCCACGTGGTGTGCGCGCCGGACGGCAAGGACGGCAAGAATTCCAGCATGTTCGCCAGCGCCACCCAGGACGGTTTTGCCCTCAAGAAAACCAATGGTTCGGCCAGTCTGGGGGTAAGCGTGCTCGGCTCGGTGTCGATGCCCTTCATGTCCAGCGACGATTCGCTGGTGCGCGTCACGAGCGAAACCATCCGTTCGGGCGATTTCTATGATCGCTTCTTCGGCGCGGTCGAACGCTATCTGGTGATCGACGGCGATGAACCGGCCACGGCCGAGCAGGCCAAGAAAAAGACCGGCGAAGCAGCAGGTCCGCCGTCCAAATGAAAAATGGAATGACGTGAAATAAGCAAGTTGAAATGCAAAACGGTGGCCAAGGCCACCATTTTTATTGTGCGATCAATATTGCCGTGCAGGAGCGGACAAAGATGAGTAAGTGAAGACGAGTGACTAACACGCGATTCCCGATTTCACCTTGAATCCGGGAATCCACCTGCCTTTTTGTCGCCTGCCCAGGCAATTGCCCACTTTTTAGGCGACTTTATATTTCCTTATGAATCAGGGACTTAATCTCATATTCCACAGTTGCTCACACACTTACCCACAATTTCTGTGAGTAAGTGTGAATAAGTATCAGCTTGGGCTATACGCCTGATCAGCGACGATCATGACCATAGCCGTGGCCGCGCCAGTGCGGGGGTGGTGGCGGACGATGGCCGTGATAGCGATGGCCGCCGCGGTAGTAATAGGCCTCACGCTCCACATACACCGGTGCCGGACGGACATACACGGGCGCCGGGCGCACATAGACCGGAGGCGGTGCATAAACGGGGGCGGGCTGGACGTAGACCGGTTGCGGCGCCGGATAATAAGCGCCGGGAACGCCGATGGTGACGCCGATGCCGACATTGGCGGCCATCGCCGGCGCGGCGAGCATGCCGGTGATAACCAGGCCTGCACACATACCGACGATCTTGATTAGCGACTTGTTCACGATGGCTCCTTTAACTTGTTCTGTGAATGCAGCCTCAATGTAAGCCAGGGTGAAAGTCAGAACTAGACGAAACCGGTAAGCCTTGTAACAAATTGCTTCGAAGAACGCATCAACAATTAACAATAATTTAAGGCAATTGACGATTTTCTACAGCGAAAAGCCGAGCGTCGCACGACCCCACAATGAAAAACCGGCCTGAGCCGGTTTTCTTTTCTTGCCATCCGAATACATGCGCTCTGATGCACATTGCGTCATTACGCAATCATCGCATCAAAGCGCCCTGCACTATCAGGCCGCATTGCGCACCGCAGGCGCGTCCAGCTTGCTGCGCAGCGCTTCCACCTTGTTCACGGTGGCCGCCAGCGCCTGAGCTGCTTCGCGGCCCTTGACGACGAAGTGCTCGTGGAAGAATTGCTGGTGCTCGCTGTGCGAGTGGAAATGATGCGGGGTCAGCACGGCGGAAAACACCGGCACCTGAGTATCGAGCTGGATCTGCATCAGCGCCGAAATTACCGATTGCGCGACGAAATCATGACGGTAGATGCCGCCGTCGACCACCAGACCGGTGGCGACGATGCCGGCGTGCTTGCCGGACAGCGCCAGCAGTTTGGCATGCAGCGGGATCTCAAAAGCGCCCGGTACTTCATAAAAATCGATGGCATCGGCGCTGAAGCCGAGCTTGACCGCTTCTTCCACGAAGGAGATGCGGCATTGATCGACGATTTCCTTGTGCCAGCAAGACTGGATGAAGGCGATGCGATGCGCTTGATTGGACTGGACTGCCGTGAGGTGCGAGGTGTGAGACATTTGTTCAGGACTCCTGTTTGATAAATAAACAGGGCGTACAGGGACGACAAGGCACATGCATGAGCATGCCAGCCAGTGAACATCCCGTTCTCTTTCATCCGGACTATGACCGTCGGCTCCGGGATCGCACCGGATCTGCTGACCTTGGCAAGCAGCGGTTACAACAACCGAAGCCACCAAGCGCTCGCGGGCTGCATGCAGATGAACGGGTTCACAACATGATTACCGCCGGTGGGGAATTACACCCCGCCCCGAGAACATTGTCGCGATGCGTCGAACGAAAACTCGTTCAAATTCGGCATCAACAACAGCTGCTACTTTATCACGCGCTAAAAAATGCTGCAGAGCACGCAGCGATGTTGATGCCGCAAAGGCTAATTCAGGAAGACCCGGCTCGGCCGGCCGGAGGCTGATGGATAAATCAGCCCCGGCAGGGGTTCTGCAGCGGGCTGATGTGAGATGACTTGAGTTGAATTGAGCAGAACCGCAATCTCAATGCGCGGCTTGCACATTGAGCGTCGCCAGCATGCCGCGTGCGATCTCGCGTTCGCCCATGATGACGTGGCCGGCGCCGTGTTTTTCCAGATGCTCGATTTCAGCATCCGAATGCGCGCGCGCCACGATCTGAATCGAAGGATTGGCCGCGCGTGCATGTTCGATCAGTTGGCCGGCTTCGAAGGCTTCCGGAATCGCCACCAGCAGCCAGCGTGCACGAGCAATGTGCGCGGCCTGCAAGATATCGACCGAGGCGGCATTGCCGTACAGGGCAAAAACGCCCTGCGCGCGCAGCTCTTCCACCGTCTCGATCTGCCCTTCCACCACCACGAAGGGACGGCCCTGGGCTCGCAGACCTTCACCGATGGTGCGACCGACGCGGCCGTAGCCGACCAGCACCACGTGGTCATGCAGATCGTCGGCCACCGTCGCCACCACATCGGGCACTGCCGGGGCCGCTTCCTGTTCGCGCTTTTCCAGATAGGGCTTGAGCTTGTCCAGCAGCGTGAACAGGAAAGGATTGATCAGAATCGAAAGGATTGCGCCGCCCAGAATCAGATCGCGCGCCACCGGCGACAGCAATTTGAGCGACAGGCCCAGCGTCGCCAGAATGAAGGAGAACTCGCCGATCTGCGCCAGGCTGGCCGAAATCGTCAGCGCGGTCGACAGCGGATGGCCGAACAGACGCACGATCAACAATGCCGCCAGCGATTTGCCGACCACGATGATCAGCACCGTCGCCAGAATCAGCAAAGGCTCGCGCAGCAGAATCGAGGGATCGAACAACATGCCGACCGAGACGAAGAACAGCACGGCGAACGCATCACGCAGCGGCAGCGATTCTTCTGCGGCGCGATGGCTGAGTTCAGACTCGGACAGGATCATGCCGGCGAAGAAGGCGCCCAGCGCGAACGAGACGCCGAAGACATAGGCCGAACCCAGCGCAAACCCCAGCGCGATGGCCAGCACCGCGAGACGGAACAGTTCGCGCGAGCCGGTATCGGCAATGCGCTCCAGAATCCACGGAATCACGCGACGGCCGACGATCAGCATGACGGCGACGAAGGCCACCACTTTACCCAGCGTGATGCCCAGCGTGATCAGCAGCGCATTACCGCTCATGGCTTCGCCGCTGCCACCGAGCAAACCGCTCAGCGCCGGAATCAGCACCAGCGCCAGCACCATGGCAATGTCTTCCACGATCAGCCAGCCAACCGCGATGCGGCCGCGTTTGGTTTCCACCAGACGGCGCTCCTGCAAGGCGGTCAACAGCACCACGGTACTGGCTACCGACAGCGCCAGCCCGAACAGAAAACCTTCGCCCATCGGCCAGCCCAGCGCCCAGCCCATGCCCATGCCGAGCAGCGTCGCAATAGCGATCTGCGCCACAGCGCCGGGAATGGCGATGGCCTTGACCGACATCAGATCCTTCAGCGAGAAGTGCAGACCGACGCCGAACATCAGAAGAATCACACCGATTTCAGCCAGCTCCTGCGCCAGATCGGCATCGCCGACGAAACCCGGAGTAAACGGCCCGATCGCGATCCCCGCCACCAGATAACCGATCAAGGGCGGCATTTTCAGACGATGCGCGAGCGTTCCGAAAATGAACGCCAGCACCAGGCCTCCGACGATGGTTGCGATGAGGGGGGTGTGATGAGGCATCGGCCGTCCTTTCTTGATTGAATTGTGGAATGCTTAAGTGTTGGCGGGAAACTATACCGCATAAAAAAACAGCGGGGATCGCTGCAGCCTGCCAGGCGGCGAGGCCGGATTCAAACCGGGCTCTCGCCGCGCGCGTCGGCAGTCTGGCGAGACCGCTGACGACATTGGCAGACGAGGGTCAAGGGCGATCTGCGTCGATGCTACTCAATCGCAGTTGCATCGTCATGACAGGCTCAGCCGAATCAGCGGCCGCGCGCCTGCAGAGCGGCGATACGCGACTCCAGCGGCGGATGGCTGGAAAACAGGCCCATCCACGACTGGCGTCCCGAGATGCCGGAAGCCTGCAGATTTTGCGGCAGACCGTCCGGCTCCATGCCGCCCAGACGACGCAAGGCGCCGATCATCGGGGTCGACGAACCCATCAGCGAAGCGGCACCGGCATCGGCCCGGTATTCGCGCTGACGCGAGAAGTACATGACGATCACGCTGGCCAGAATGCCGAACACGATTTCACAGACCACCACGGTCACCATGTAGCCGATGCCGGGGCCGGACTGCTGATCGTTATTGCGGCGCAGAGCCGAGTCGACGAAGTAGCCGACCACGCGCGCCAGGAACATGACGAAGGTATTCACAACGCCCTGAATCAGCGTCAGCGTCACCATGTCGCCATTGGCGATGTGCGCGACTTCGTGCGCCAGCACGGCTTCGACTTCTTCCTTGGTCATGCCTTGCAACAGGCCGGTCGATACCGCCACCAGCGAATTGCTCTTGCTGGCGCCGGTGGCAAAGGCGTTCGGCGGACCGTCATAAACGGCGACTTCAGGCATCGGCAATTGCGCGCGGGTCGCGAGATTTTGCACCGTGCTCACCAGCCACAGTTCGGTGGAATTCTGCGGCTGCTCGATCACGCGCGCGCCGGTCGACCATTTGGCAATGGTCTTGGACATGAACAGCGAAATGAAGGAGCCGCCGAAACCGATCAGAGCGCAGAAGGCCAGCAGCATGCCGAAGTTGAGCCCGTTGGCGGTGAGGTAACGATTGATGCCCAGCAGGCTGGCGGTGAAGCTGAGCACCAGCATCACGGCAAGATTGGTCACCAGGAACAGAATTATGCGTTTCATGATTATTCCGATAGATGAATAAATAGACAGACGAGTAAATGGATGACAACGGCGACGGGTGAACACGCGCCACCTGTCCAGGCTGCGATGCCGCAATCGGATCGCAGTTAAAACCCAGAAACAGAGAACGCGAAGGAACGATGCCGGGATCGCTGAGCTGCAGGCAATTGAAAGCGCTGAAACGGATCAGTGCGCCTGAGATTCAATCGCTGCCGGTCGGTCTCGCATTTCAGCGCTTCGATGCACTGCAAGGCGAACGCTGCGGCCGGGATCGCTCAGGCTAGCGGAGGCGGCCGCAACAGGCCGAGACTGGAAGATGCAAACGCATCCGGAACAGGAAAGGAATGCGGGAACGATTGCCAGCACAAAGCCGGCGTTGCAGATTGTGCAGGCAAGGTCTGGTCTTCCAGATCGCCCTGCGCTTTCAAACTACCGCCATCATCTTCATCGGCAGCAGGCGGGCTGCCCTCTCCGCTTTGCGAAAACACCTGCAGCGGATCGGCAGAAGCAGCCGCATCGATTGCAGCAAACCGCTCGGCGCCGCTCGGTGTGATCGACATCTGCTGAGCCTGATCCGTTTGCGCAGCCTGCGACAGATGCTCCACTGTTGCCGCGAACAATTGCAGCGGAAACAGCAGCGTGAGCATCATTAGCAGCAGGCGACGTATTGGCGATGGCATCAAACCCTTGGCAATGAATCAATCAATCGTTGGATGAATACCGGCGAAGCGCCGGGTTGGCGGAACACATGGCAGAGAACTTTCGGTCTCTTATATTGCACCGGCAGCCCGATTTTCAAGGTGCGGGACAGCGGCCAAGCAGATGAAGCGAGCAAAAATCAGGCCCGGCCGTGGAAAATCTCAGCCTCAGCCCTCTGCTAAAGCAGGCCGCATTATACGCAAGCAGCCGACGCGAGCTTCGAAAAAGTTACCCACAGAATATGTGATTAAGGCTGTTGATAAGCTGTGCACGCCTTTGTGACAAGCGCAGCCCGCCTGAGTTGCAGACAAATTGCCTGTGACAGTGCCAGGCGTGAATTCAAGCTCGTCGGCGGCGAGAGGCACAATCTCAGCCGGCAGCCACCACCTGGTTGCGCCCCAGTTGCTTGGCGCGATACAGCGCGGCATCGGCGCGCGCCAGCAGACTGCGACCGTCGGCGTCGTGTTCAGGCAGGCCGGTGCAGACACCGACGCTGATGGTCAGATGCGGTCCGGCGCCGGATTTCTCATGCGGCTCGGCACGCACCAGCACGCTGGTGCGCAATTTCTCGGCGAACTCGCGCGCCTCGGCGGCGGCCAGTTCCGGCACCAGCATGATGAATTCTTCACCACCATAGCGCGCGAAGATATCGCTGGCTTGCATCAGTTGCTGCTGCAGCGTCTCCGCCACCAGCTTCAGCACGCGGTCGCCTTCGACGTGGCCGTAGTGATCGTTGTATTGCTTGAAGAAATCGATGTCGATCATGAACAACGACAGGCTGCTCTGATTGCGCCTGGCCTGCTGCAGCGCCAGCGCAAAACCTTCATCGAAGAAACGACGGTTGTAGACGCCGGTCAAGCCATCGGTGACGACCTGGCGCTTCAGTGTTTCCGAATGGGAGAGCAGCATCTTTTCGCGCCGCACCGAGCTGCTGGCATCGCTGATCTGAATCAGGCAGCAATGGCCGCCGGCACTCTCATTCCCGGTTTCACAGGCAATCGGCGTCATGATGACCGACTGCACCATGCGCGCAACCTCGCCATCCGGGCTCAGCATCTGCTCGCTTGCCTGCAGCGGATACAGCGGCAACGGCGATCGGTGCAAAGCACTCGACAGTACCGCCGGCAAGCCATAGCTGATGGCATTGTTGAGCGCCCGCAAAAAACCCGGCGCCAGTTGCTGACTGAACAGCGCGATGAAATTCTGCTGCAGCGCCTGCTCCTGCGACACCCCGCTGTGGCGCACCATCCAGTCATTCCAAAGAACGACCTTGAGGTCGTGATCAATCACGATCAATCCGAGATTGACGTGTCTGATGACCTCTTCGGCAGTGGATTGCACAGGGCCGGCGCGGCTCATGGGATGTTATTCAGATAGCGCTGGATATGCGACACCAGCTTGTTCAGTGAGCTTGAACTGAGCAGGAAAATCAGGTGCCCCTGGGTGTGATGCTTTTCGATGATCAGATCGATGTGCAGTACAAGAATGTAGTTTTCTTCGCCGCCGCTGCCGATCAGGCGCTGCGATATCTCGTCAGACGAGGACACGGTGTAGCTCGGCAAGGTGCTGTTGAGCGTGATGTTCAGCATGTCCGCCATGGCCGACAGACAGGCATTGAGAATGATGTTGCCCAGCTCGCACATGGCTTCCTGCTCGAATTCGGCCAGTTGCTCGATGCTCATCTGCGAGCCCATCATGTCGCGCACGATTTCCAGCGCATGGTCCTCGGTGAACAGCAGCACGGCTTCGGCCTGGAACGGGCCATCGAATACCTGGCCGACCGTGGCAAAGCGGGCCTGCGTCAGCGACAGCACGCGCGCATTGACCTCGTGCGCCTTGAGTACGTCCACCGAGGGCACCGACAGGCGCACTTCATCGCCGACGATTTCGCTCAGGCTGAGTGCCGCACGACCGGCGCCGACATTGAAAATTTCGGTCAGCGCATCGGCTTCGATTTCGCTTAGGACGCTCACGAGGCCCCCGTGAAATATTGGATCGCCTGGGCGATGGATTTTTCGGTAACCGGCTTGGCCACAAAGATTGCGCCGAGCTGCTGGGCGCGGGACTGCGCGGCTTCCTGAATGTTGGCCGAAAATACTGCGATGCGTATTTGCGGATGCTGCTTGAGGATGATTTCGGCGGCGTCGGTACCGAGCATGCCGGGCATGTTGATGTCCATCGTGCAGTAATCGGGCACGCTTTGCGCCACCAGCCCGATCGCCTCTTCGCCGCTGGCGGCTTCGACAATGGCCCAATCGGCATGCAATGCATGGATGTGCGCCTTGATCACCATCCTCGATACTTTGCTGTCATCGACGATCAGAACTGTTTTGGCGGAGATTTCAGATGGCATGGTGTCACTTAGAAAGCGTTGTCAGATGTTCCACATTTTACTATTTATAAATTATTATTCTTATGACATCAAATCAAATTAACTGCAGAAAGTCAGGTAAAGATCACATCCCGCAACAAAAGTGACTATCGGAGAATTCCTTACAAATATTATATTTTTCCAAGAATATTTCCATGCAGCACGATAATGTGATCAACGCCGCCGCGATGAGTGCCCAGTCGTTCTGCACGCCGGACGACAAAATCCGCAGGTCCGCGCGCCGTCACCCCTGACGGCCACAGTTGCAGCACAGAGCTCACGCAAAAATTTTCGCGCCTGGATGTGGGATTTACTTCAGCTGGACAGGCAGAAGCGCGCCATATGCAATCGCATGCGGCGCCGATGCCGCTTGCAATGCGATGTGTGCAAGCGCATCGTCCGGGGCTGGCGACAAGGTGGAATGAGACGATTGCCAGTCGCGATAGGCCAGCACAATACGGATCACGCCGGCATGCGTGATCAGAATGACGTGCTCATGCCCGGTTTGCAAAAGCGCCGTCAGGAATGCACGCACGCGCTGCGCGACCTGCCACAAACTCTCACCGCGTCCCGGGCGGAAATACAACAGATCGGCGCTCCAGGCATCGATCTCCGACCGCGCAATGTCATCCCAGGCTTGCAACTCCCAAGCGCCGAAATGCATTTCCTGCAGGCGCGCATCGTAATCAACGCGGGTATTCAAACGTGCGGCAAGCCCTTCGGCCAGAGCGGAACAGCGCTGCAAGGGGCTGGAATAGATCGGACAGGAGTCGGCTTGCGCCAGCTCTACTTGCAGCGTCTGGATGCACGCCGCCAGATGTTCAGGCGCCACCGGCAGATCGCTGCTGCCGTAGCAAATTCCGGCACCGACCAGCGGTTGCGGATGGCGGATCAGATGCAGCAGCATGACGGCGCCGGCTTACGCGAACTGCAGGAAAGCCGGCACGGCGGCCAGCGCGCCGAGATAAAACGCGACCTCGCTCAGTTGTTGCACGGCGCCCAGACAATCGCCGGTGTATCCGCCCAGCCGCCGCACAAATTTGCGCGCCAGCCAGTAAGCCGCCAGCAGCGCCAGCAGCACGCCGAGCAGCACGCGCTGCCAGGACATCATGCCCAGCGCAATGACGCCGGCAATCGGTAGCAAGGCCGTCAACAGCGCGATAAAGAATTCCTTGCCGCTCATTTGCTGCGCCAGCGGTTTGACCTTGCCCTCTTCGCGTACATAGTCCAGACGCCAGATCAAGGCGGCGGCCAGACAGCGCGACAGCGGATGCGCGATGCCCAGCGCCGCCAGAATCTGAAATGGCAGCAAGGCGTTCAGCGCTGCCAGTTTGACCAGCAGCAGCACGCCGATGCCGATGGCGCCGTAAGCGCCGATGCGCGAGTCGCGCATGATGTCGAGCGCGCGCGCCGTGCTCATGCCGCCGCCGAGGCCGTCGCAGACATCGGCGAATCCATCTTCATGAAAGGCGCCGGTCAGATAAATGCCGGCTGCGGTCGACAGCAACACCGCCACCGGCTGCGGCCAGAATTGCGTTGCCGCGACGTAGACGGCGGCGCTGATCCAGGCCACCAGCCAGCCGACCAAAGGAAAATAACGCGCGGCATGTTGCAGCCATTCGGTTTGAAATCCTACCCAGCGTGGCACTGGCAGGCGCGTGAAAAACTGTAGCGCGACGAAGAACAGGCGTAGCTGGTGCACAGCGGCTTGCTGCAAACCGCCTGAAGATGCTTGCGGAGTCTCGCGCTCAGGCATTTTTCTCACTGACCTGCGCCGAGGAAAAAGTCGCCATCTGCTCCAGAAAGGCCACTGCCGAATGCAACAATGGCAGCGCCAGCACGCTGCCGGTCCCCTCGCCCAGACGCAGATCGAGTTGCATCAGCGGCCGCGCCTGCAGATGCTTGAGCATGCCGCGATGCCCGGCTTCGTCGGAGCAATGCGAAAACAGGCAGTAGTCGAGTATCGCCGGCTGCAAGCGGGCCGCCACCAGCAAGGCCGAGCTCACGATGAAGCCGTCGATCAGCAAGACCATGCGGCGTTGCGCCGCCTGCAGCATGCCACCGGCGATCATGGCGATTTCGAATCCGCCGAAGGTGCGCAAGACCTCAAGCGGCGCATTCGCATCGGCATGCAAGGCTACTGCCGCTTCGATCACCTGCTGCTTGCGCGCCACGCCTTGCGGCGGCAGACCTGTACCGGCGCCAACGCAGGCATGCACCGGGATACCGGTCAGCTTGTGCATGATGGCTGCTGCCGCGGTGGTATTGCCGATGCCCATTTCGCCGAAGCCGATGACATCGCAATCAAGTTCTGCCACAAGCGCCATGCCGTGCGCCAGCGCCTGTGCGCATTGCTGCTCGCTCATGGCCGGCTGTTGCGCAAAATTGCGGGTGCCGCCGGCGATCTTGCGATCGAGCAGGCCGGCGCGCACGCCGAAATCGTGATTGACGCCGGCATCGACGATCTGCAACGGGCAGCCGTGCTGACGCGCAAACACATTGATCGCCGCGCCCTGTTGCAAGAAATTTTCAACCATCTGCCAGGTCACGCTTTGCGGATAGGCGGATATGCCTTCTGCAACGACGCCGTGATCGCCGGCGCAGACGATGATCTGGGTCTTGTCGACGCGCGGCCGCTCACTGCGCTGGATCAGGCCGATTTGCCTGGCGATCTGCTCCAGCACGCCGAGACTGCCGCGCGGTTTGGTCTTGTCGTCGATCAGTTGATCCAGGCGTTGCGCCAGCACGGCATCGCCGGTGCCGGGAATGACAGGTATCTGCATGAAAATCCGGTAGAAGAAAAAAGGCGCAACAACCGGCCGGCGTTGCGCTCACAATGCGGAACAGCGCACAGTATAAGAGATCGGGCTGAAGAAACGTGCATAGTGATTGGGCATGACGGAGCGGTCGGCAATCTCCGCTTGGCCTCAGCAAAAAAACAGCCCGGACATGCCGGGCTGTTTGACTGCCATCCTGTTTGATCAGGCGGCGGACCGATGCAACACACTGCGTATGGTAGCGGCCAGTTCTTCCGCCACGAACTTGGCGACATAGGCATCGCCGCCGACGTTCTTGACGTGATCTTCGTTGGCGGAGCCCGACAGCGAAGAGTGAATGATGACCGGAATCGACTTCAGGAAGTCATCTGCCTTGATATTGCGCGTCAGAGTGAAGCCATCCATTTCCGGCATTTCGAGATCGCTCAGAACGAAGGCAATCTTGTCGCTGATCGGCTTGCCTTCGCGCTTGGCGTCCTGCGCCAGCTTCTGCACCTTGTGCCAGGCCGACAGCCCGGTCATATGCATCTCGAAAGGAATCCCCATGGCGTGCAGGCCTTGCTCGATCAGCGAGCGCGCGACCTTGGAGTCATCCGCTGCAATCGCCACACAGCCGGGCTTGAGCGCTTCGGCGGCGCTAACCGTTTCCAGTTTCATCTCACGCTCGGACGGCATGATCTCATGCAGGATCTGTTCGACGTCGAGCACCTGCGCCAGGCGGGTGGTGTCCTTGTCGGCATCCAGACGGGCAATGCTGGTGACGAAATTGCCACCGGTCTTGGATTCGGCCGACAGCACCTGGCTCCATTCGAGACGCACGATTTCATCCACCGATTCCACCGCAAACGCCTGTGTGCTGCGCGCATATTCGGTGACCAGCAAGATATTGAGACCGGTCTTCGGCACACAGCCGACCACTGCCGGCAAGTCGATCACGGAAATGATCTGGCCGCGCAGATTGACCATCCCCAACATAGGCGACATGGTGCCGGCGGCTTTGGTCACCGTTGGCATTGGTACGATTTCACGAATCTTGAAGACGTTGATGCCAAACAATTCAGAACGCTCGCCCTGCGGATCCGGCCCCAGACGGAACAGCAGCAACTCAAATTTGTTGGACGCCGTCAGATTGGTTCTTTCATCAATCTCTTGCTGGAATTTATCCATGCTTTCCCCCGCTACATTAGCGATTTTATTTAAAGGACCAACCGCCTAAATTTAGATGGGAATCCAATAGATAGCAATGAGACAACTCACAAAAAGCCACAGAATTAGCCCATATTTTCTTGAGGCGACACGCCCTCCCCGAGAAGATTTCCGTACAGCACTTAACTGTCAGCGCTTTGGCAGAAACCTGACTGCATACAGATGGGTGTACGCACAGTGGAACAGCCGCGCGTGGCAAATCAGGCTAAGAGCACATTCCGAAGAAATGGAAGGAGCCCTGCTGGAGGGCGTGAATTATTTTGTCGCCGACCCGCGAAACATGGCGGCTTGAGGATAGCCAGAGGTGCCCGTGCGTTGAACCTGAAAACACCCAGCATCTGAATTGGACAAACCTTAAGAAAACATCCTAAGTATTTTAATTTGCAGCTCATCGGTGCAGATCAGAGCGAAAGATTTCAACAGCGTGTTGAAGAGAAAAATCAGAAAGAAATTTCGGAAGAGAAAAAGAAAATACGAAAATAAAAATGCGGAGCAGAAAATGAAAAAGGAAGCCCGAAGGCTTCCTTTTGCAATATGGAGCGGGAGAAGAGGCTCGAACTCTCGACCTATACCTTGGCAAGGTATCGCTCTACCAACTGAGCTACTCCCGCATGGAGCATTTTTGTGGAGGCGGGGGTCGGGATCGAACCGGCGTACACGGCTTTGCAGGCCGCTGCATAACCACTTTGCTACCCCGCCTCGGGGGACACGTATTCTAAAAGAAAAACGTGTTCTTTGCATACTTCATTTTCGATCGATACCGACCACGCTAAGCACTTGCAAAAACTCCTGCACGTACCGCACGCTGTTGATGAATGCGCACCTATCACAATAAAAAAAGGAAGCTTGTTTAGGCTTCCTTTTTAGTAACCTGGAGCGGGAGAAGAGGCTCGAACTCTCGACCTATACCTTGGCAAGGTATCGCTCTACCAACTGAGCTACTCCCGCATCAACAACAGAACGCTATTATAGAGCCCCCACAGGGATTGTCAACCATCATTACTTATTTTCCTGAACTTTTTTTATCAGCGGCATCGCTTTGCGCAGGTAATACAGCATCGACCACACTGTGAGTACCGCAGCGATCACCAGCAACACCATGCCCCACACGCGTGTGTCGATGAAACCGAAGAGATCGCCGTAGAACAGCAACATGGGAATGGCGATCATTTGCGCCGTGGTCTTGATCTTGCCGAGCGAGCTTACTGCCACCGATTTCGATGCACCGATCTGTGCCATCCATTCGCGCAAGGCAGAGATTGCGATCTCGCGGCCGATGATGATGAAGGCGAAAATCGGATGCACGCGATCCAGATGCACCAGCACCAGCAAGGCGCCGGTGACCATCAGCTTGTCCGCAACCGGATCGAGGAAGGCGCCGAAGGCCGAGGTCTGATCCCAGCGCCGCGCCAGAAAACCGTCAAACCAGTCGGTGGCGGCTGCGACGATGAATACTGCCGTCGAGGCGATACCCTGTTCGTAGCGGTTCAGGCCGATCTCGGGCAAATAGAAAACACCGACGACCAGTGGAATCAACGCTACCCGCAACCAGGTAAGCAAAATGGGAATGTTGAAAGGCATACGTTTGTTTTTATCCGGTACCGGCACGCTTGAAGCGGCCCTGAGAAAAAATTTAACGAGATAGTATCAGAGTAGCTTCCTGCGCGGCTCGCCAAGCGCCCTTGCCTGATTCATGTGCAGGCTCGCCGCATCAACATGTCATGCCCATGTTGATGCGGCGAGCGTAAGCGTCAATGCAACTGGCGATAAATCTCTTCGGCCAGCACGCGCGAGATGCCGTCAACTGAGGCCAGCTCGTCGATGCTGGCATCGGCCACGCCGCGCAGGCCGCCGAAGCGCGCCAGCAATTTCTGACGCCGCTTGGCGCCGATGCCTTCGATCTCTTCCAGCCGCGACGATTGCCGCGCCTTGGCGCGCTTGGCGCGCATGCCGGTAATCGCAAAACGGTGCGCCTCATCGCGGATCAGGGCAATCAACATCAGCGCCGCCGACTCCTTGCCCAACTCCTGGGCCGGCCGGCCGTCGGCAAACACCAGCGTTTCCAGACCGACCTTACGGCCTTCGCCCTTGGCGACACCGACGATCAGACTGATATCCAGGCCAAGTTCGGTCAGCACCTGACGCGCCATTTCGACCTGGCCCTTGCCGCCGTCGATCAGTACGATGTCGGGCATCACGCCATCGCCGTTGGCCACTTTTTCATAGCGCCGCATCAGCACCTGGCGCATGGCAGCGTAATCGTCGCCGGGCGTGATGTCATTGATGTTGTAGCGGCGGTATTCGCCGTTCTGCATGGCGTGATGATGGAACACCACGCACGATGCCTGCGTCGCCTCGCCTTGCGTGTGGCTGATGTCGAAACATTCGGCGCGCAGGCTGTCCAGATCGTCGCTTTCCAGCGCCAGCACTTCGCCCAGCGCACGCGTGCGCGCCTGCTGCGAGCCTTGTTCCGACAACAGCCGCGCCAGCGACAGCTCGGCCCCCTTGTGCGCCATCTCCAGCCATTGGCGGCGCTGGCCTTGCGGCTGAAAGGTCAGCGTGATGCGATGACTGCATTGCTCCATCAGCGCCACCATCAGGGCCGGATCGTCGAACTCGGTGTTGACGATCAAGGCCGAGGGAATGAATTTATCGAGGTAGTGCTGCGCAATGAAGGCCTTGATCACTTCCACCTCGATCGCGTCTTCACCGGTGGCGGCGGCATCGTCCACATGCGTCGGGAAATAAGCGCGGTCGCCCAGATGCCGGCCGCCGCGCACCATCGCCAAGTTGACGCAGGCGCGACCGCCCTGCACCACCACCGCGATGATGTCGATGTCGGCGTCGCTGACGGTTTCCATGCTCTGCTGATGCAATACGCTGGACAAGGAAGAAATCTGGTCGCGCACCGCCGCTGCCTGCTCGAACTTGAGATCGCCGGCGAAGGCATGCATCTTTTGCTCCAGCGCCTGCATCACTTCGGTCTGGCGCCCGCGCAAGAACTTGGAGGCATTCTCGACGTCGATGGCGTAATTTTCAGTGCTGATCAGCTTCACGCAGGGGCCGCTGCAGCGATGAATCTGATGCAGCAGGCAAGGCCGGGTGCGATTGCTGTAGACCGTGTCTTCGCAGGTGCGCAGCAAAAATACCTTTTGCAGAATCTGGATCGACTCCTTGACCGCGCCGGCATTCGGGAACGGCCCGAAATACTGATTGCGCTTGTCCACGGCGCCGCGGTAATAGGCCATGCGCGGATAGGCGTGGCCGGTGATCTTGAGATAGGGATAAGACTTGTCGTCGCGGAACAGGATGTTGAAGCGCGGCCGCAAGGTCTTGATCAGATTGTTTTCCAGCAGCAGCGCCTCGGCCTCGCTGCGGGTCACCGTGGTTTCCAGGCGCGCGATGCGTTCCACCATCATGGCGATGCGCGGGCTGGTCAGGGTCTTCTGAAAGTAGCTGGAAACACGCTTCTTGAGATCGCGCGCCTTGCCGACGTAGAGCACATTGTCTTCGCCGTCGAAATAGCGATACACGCCGGGCAGGTGCGGCAACTTGGCAACTGTCTCCAGCACGATTTCGCGGCGGTTCGGCAGATCGGATAAATCAGGCGGCGATGGCTCGGACATGGCGGATGGCTTGGGCGATAACTTGATTCAGGCGTTCACGCAGACAGGATGCGGCGACTCAAGCCGCCAGCGCCTGCACCAGCTTGCGCGCAGCGAGGTAGCGCGCATCCCGCTGCAGCATGTCCCATTCCAGCGCCGGCGCTTGCGGCACCAGCGCGGCGATGCGCGCAGCGCTTTCCGGATTGATGTCGGGACTCAGGCCATTGAGCAGAACATCGGCCTTGTCGGGCGAATTGCAGATCAGCGCCACATCGCAGCCGGCGCGCAAGGCAGCCTGCGCCGCATCCAGCACGCTGCCGGCAGCACTGGCGCCTTCCATGCTCAGATCGTCGCTGAAGATCACGCCCTGAAAACCGAACTGCTTGCGCAGCAGGCTCAGCCATTTCTTTGAAAAGCCGGCCGGATGGCGATCGACCTTGGGATAAATCACGTGCGCCGGCATCACTGCCGCCAGACTCATGCCGAGCCAGTCGTAAGGTTGCGCGTCGTCGCCGAGGATGTCCTTCAGCTCGCGCTCATCGACAGGAATCGCGACATGCGAATCGGCCGCAGCAAAACCGTGACCGGGAAAATGCTTGCCGCAATTGGCCATGCCGGCCAGCGCCAGACCATGATTGAGACTCTTCGCCAGCAACGTGACCACGCGTGGATCGCGATGAAAGGAGCGATCGCCGATCACGCCCGAGCTGCCGAAATCCAGATCCAGCACCGGCGTGAACGACAGATCAACGCCACAGGCGCGCAGCTCGGCGGCCAGCACAAAGCCGGTGGCGGTGGCCAGTTTGGTGGCCTCCAGCACATCGCGCTCCCACAATTCACCGAGACGGCGCATGGCGGGCAGGCGGGTAAAGCCATCCGTACGGAAGCGCTGCACGCGGCCGCCTTCGTGATCGACCGCAATCAGCACGCCGGGGCGCGCCGCCTGAATCGCGCGGGTCAGTTCGATCAGTTGGGCACGGTTCTCGTAATTGCGTGCGAACAGAATCACGCCGCAGGTCAATGGATGCCGGATACGGCGGATGTCTTCCGCATCCAGGCGCGTGCCCACCACGTCCAGCATGACCGGACCCAGCGTCTTGCTTACTGCATTCATAATTTCTCCACGATGACGAAGGCCACGGCGTACTCCGCTTCGTCGGTGATCGTCACATGCGCGCTCAGGCCCTGCTCTTCCATCCACAGTTGCAAGGCGCCGCTGTAGACCGGCACCGGTTTGCCGCTGGGGGCATTGAGTGTTTGCATGGCGCGCCAGGTCATGGGCATGCGCATGCCCATGCCGATGGCTTTGGAAAAGGCTTCCTTGGCGGCAAAGCGCGTCGCCAGAAAACGGATGCCGCGCGCTTCGACCTTGGCCTTGCGGCGCAGGTATTTCTGCATCTCCTCCGGCCCCAGCACCTTTTCCGCAAAACGGTCGCCGTGCCGGCCGAGCGCCGCCTGCACCCGCGAGATCTGGATGATGTCGGTGCCTATGCCGTAAATCATGCTTACGCCTGACCCAGACGGGCCTTGACCATGATCGCCTTCATTTCGCTGATGGCGTTGCGCCAGCCGACGAAAACCGCGTGCGCGACCACGGCGTGACCGATGTTGAGTTCAGCGATATCGGGAATCGCCGCCACCGCCTGCACATTGGTGTAATGCAGACCATGCCCGGCATTGACCTTGAGCCCGCGCTTGATACCCTCTTCCACACTGCTGCGGATGCGCAGCAATTCGATCTGCAGTTCCTTCTCTTCGGTGACTTCTGCATAGCGGCCGGTGTGCAGTTCGATCACCGGCGCGCCGGCTTCGGCCGCAGCCTGAATCTGCTCTGCATCAGGATCAATGAACAGGCTGACGCGGATGCCGGCCTCTTGCAATTGCTTGATCGCGGCTTGCACCTGCGCGAAATGGCCGACCACGTCGAGCCCGCCTTCGGTGGTCACTTCATTGCGCTTTTCCGGCACCAGGCAGACGTCCTGCGGCTGAATAGTACAAGCGAAATCCAGCATCTCGCTGGTCACCGCCGCTTCCAGATTCATGCGCGTACGCAGCAAGGGGCGAATCGCCTGCACATCGGCATCGCGGATGTGGCGACGGTCTTCGCGCAGATGCAGAGTGATGGCGTCGGCGCCGGCTTCTTCAGCCTGCAAGGCGGCTTCGACCGGATCGGGATAGCGCGTGCCGCGGGCGTTGCGCAAGGTGGCGACGTGGTCGATGTTGATGCCGAGTTCGATGGATGGACCTGCGGGATGCAGAAAGCTCATGATGTCAGTGGCTGAGTCAGTGGATTGATATGGAGTAGTGAGTCGAGGTCGAGGGCGACGCCTGGGAATCGCGTCTTCAGGCAGAGGCCTGAATTGCTTGCCGCTGGAGAGAGAAGCTTATGACTTCCACACGCCGGCATGCAACAACACAAGCGGCTTCAGAGCTGCATCAGATCGATCAGGATCTGGCGCGTATTCAGCTGCGCTCCGCCCAGGTGATGGGCCAACAAAAAGCGCATCAGGAATTTGCTCTGCAACTGCGTGGTGGGATCACTGTAGTCTTCACGCTCCATGTCGAGCAGGGTTTTGCCCGAGACTTTCGGCGCGCGGTCGGAGATGCGTTCCGGGCGCGTGCCCTGCTCCGGATCGACCACATACATGTGATCGGCCAACACTTGCTTGCCGCTGACGGTGCAGAATGCCCAGTTGCCGGCGACCCCGGTCTGCTTGAGCAAGACGCGTTCGAACTGCCGCAACACGATGGGCGCATGCTCGCCATGGGCCAGCTTGTTGAGCGTTGCCACGTAATGGTCGAACAAGGCGGTATGCGCGTCGTCGCGCGCCAGCAATTTGACCAGCAATTCATTGAGATAAAAGCCGCACAGCAGCGCCGATTTTTCCAGCGGCAGCAGACCGCCTACCCATTCGGCATCGGTCAGCGTGCGTATTTCGGATTTGCCGCTCCAGCTCAGCGACAGCGGCTGAAAGGTTTGCAGCGCGCCGCGCAGCTTGGAATGCGGGCGTTTGGCGCCTTTGGCGACCAGCGCCACGCGGCCGTGATCGCGCGTGAAGACGTCGACGATCAGGCTGGTTTCCTTGTAGGGATAGCTATGCAGCACGAAGCCAGGCTGCGCCTGGATGCGATGTTCTTTTTCAGGAACCGCACGGCGCGGCGAAGCGGTTCGCGGACTGCGCGCACGCGTCGGCCTGGCGGTTTCTGTTACCGGGGCAGGCGCCAGCGCGCGCTCTTCCGTCGCAAGGGCTGCCATCGATTGGGACTCTGCAAGTTCGGTAGTCATGGCAATGTCTGAAGAATGTGCGCGGCCGGCGGCGATCTTACTCGTAGCCGTATGCGCGCAGGCCGGCCTCGTTATCGGCCCAGCCGGATTTGACCTTGACCCAGATTTCGAGATACACCGGGCCGCCGAACAGGCGCTCCATATCGAGTCGCGCCTGTGTGGAAATTTCCTTGAGTCGTGCGCCCTTCTGGCCGATCACCATGGCCTTGTGGGTATCGCGCTCGACCAGAATTGCGGCGAATACGCGCCGCAGATTGCCTTCCTGTTCGAATTTTTCAACCAGCACGGTGCTGGTATAAGGCAGTTCTTCGCCGACGAAACGGAAGACTTTTTCACGCACGATTTCCGAGGCCAGAAATTTCTCGCTGCGGTCGGTGATGTCGTCTTCCTCGAACATGGCCGGATTATGCGGCAGCATGCCGCGAATTTCATCCTGCAGACGATCCAGCTGAAAACGCTGCTTGGCCGAGACCGGAATCACTGCCGCGAACTGATGCTGGGCCGCGACTTCCTGCGCGAACGGCATCAGTGTCGCCTTGTCCTTGTTGCGATCGGCCTTGTTCATCACCAGGATGCAGGGCACGTTATTCGGTAGCAGATCCATGACCTGCTTGTCGGCCGGACCGAAGGTACCGGCTTCGACCACGAACAGGATCACGTCGGCCGCGGTCAGCGTATTGGTGACGGTACGGTTGAGCGTCTTGTTCAGCGCATTGCTGTGACGGGTCTGGAAGCCGGGCGTATCGACATAGACAAACTGCGTATTGTCGGTGGTCTGAATGCCGGTGATGCGGTGACGCGTAGTCTGCGCCTTGCGCGAGGTGATGCTCACCTTGGCGCCGACGAGCTGATTCATCAGCGTCGATTTACCGACGTTGGGACGGCCAACAATGGCGATGTAGCCGCAGCGAAAATCGTTGGCGGCGGCGTCTGTTACGAGAGAGTCTGTCATGCGGTCTTGGATTGCGTTGCAGCCGGAGCTGCCGATGGAGTTTCAGTGGCGCCGGAATGTTCGCCGTGATCCGGCAGCTTCGCCGGGGCAGCGGACTTCACGTCGCTTTTTGCTTCAGTTTTGGTGTCTGTCTTGCTTTCTGCGGCCTTGCCCTCTGCTTTTGCATCGGCTCTGGCGTCAGCCTTGGACGCTTCGCTTTTTGGGACAGAAGCGATCAGCGGCTTCACTTCTTTCAGATCCCTGGACTTTTCCTGTGATTTGTCAGCGGCAGCCACAAGCTCGGCCTTCGCCAGCAAATCATCCTTGACCAGCTTGCTGTCGGCGGCTTTCAACTCCGGCTTATTATCTGCCTTCTCAGCCTTGTCTGCAGCCGCAGCGCTTTTTGCCGGCTTGGCGGCAGGTGCTTTATCCAGCTCGGCCGCGACATGCTGCTCGGCATGCGTATCAGGCTGAATCGTGGCGATGCCGGCCAGCTTCAATTGGGTGGTACGGGTGCGGGTCTTGCGCGCTGCGGCCGGCGCCTTGACCAGCGCCAGTTGCACCGCTTCCAGCGCCAGTTTGGCGGCCGCCTGCTCGCCGGCGCGGCGACTGCCGCCGGCGCCGAACACCTGGATATCCAGCTTGGGCACCAGGCATTCGATCTCGAACTCCTGATTGTGCGCCGCGCCATGCGTGGCAATGACGTTGTATTGCGGCAAAGGAATTTTCTTGCCCTGCAGGTATTCCTGCAGCAAGGTCTTGGCGTCCTTGCCCAGTGTCTTGGGATCGACGTGATCCAGAATCGGGATATACAGCGAGCGAATCACATCGCGCGCGGCATCGAAACCGGCATCCAGGAAAATTGCGCCGAACAGTGCTTCCAGAGTATCGGCCAGAATCGAGGGACGGCGGAAACCGCCCGATTTCAGCTCGCCTTCGCCGAGTCGCAGAAACTGCGACAACTCGAGGCGCTGGGCGATTTCATACAGGGATTGCTGCTTGACCAGATTGGCGCGCAGCCGGGACAGATCACCTTCGTCGATCTTGTCGTAACGTTCGAACAACAGCGACGCCACCACGCAGTTCAGAATCGAATCGCCAAGGAACTCCAGCCGCTCATTGTGCAGGCTGCTATGGCTTCGGTGAGTCAGGGCCTGCTGCAGCAATGCAGCGTCCCTGAAACTGTGGCCTAGCCGATTTTGCAAAATTAAAGGTTCCATGTCTTCATCCGTCACTCAGGCTCTTTGCCATCCGCTCATGGGATCTTGCCGGAGCGAAAAACCGCTGGAAGGAAATGCTTTTCGTGCTGCCTCCATACGACGCTGGCGATGCTTGATGGAAACTATCGAGTCAAAGTCAAACTGCGCTGCGCACTGGCTTAGTGGAAGGCGCCGATCCGCTTCAGATTGCCCAGATTCATCCAGACAAAGAATGCTTTTCCGACAATATTCTGGTCCGGCACAAAACCCCAGTAACGACTGTCGAGGCTGTTGTCGCGGTTGTCGCCCATCATGAAATATTCACCGGGCGGCACCGTGCAGGCAAAACCTTCGGCGTTATACGAGCACAGCTCGCGGTGCGGGAAATTGTCCGGATTCGGCACAAAGCTCGGAGCCCGCTCATCATTCAGGATCTTGTGATCCACGCCGGTCAGGTTTTCTTCCAATTGCTTATAGTACGTCAGATTTTCATCATCCAGAAAATCCGGCAGTGTTTTATAAGAAATTTCTTCACCATTCACGGTTAAGCGCTTGTTTTTATAGACAATTTTATCACCAGGCACGCCAACAACACGCTTGATGTAGTCGACGGTCATGTCCTTCGGATACTTGAACACCATGACGTCGCCGCGTTGCGGATCGTTGATGCTGATGACCTTCTTGTTCACAATCGGCAGGCGAATGCCGTAGGTAAATTTATTGACCAGAATCAGATCGCCCACCAGCAGGGTCGGCACCATCGAACTCGATGGAATCTTGAACGGCTCATACAAGAAGGAGCGCAGGAAAAACACCAGCGCAATCACCGGGAAAAAGCTGCCCGAGTATTCGATCCAGGCCGGCTGTTTCAGCAGTTTCGATTCCAGTGCAGCCCGGCCGCCGGCGCTGCCGGCATCGGCCTTGATGCCATCTGCGGACAAGCGCGCGGCGCGGCTGTCGAACTCGGCCAGCGCAGCATCGGCGCGGGCGCGGCGCTGTTTGGAGAAGAAGAACACATCCAGAAACCAGATCACTCCGGTCACGACCATCAGTACAAACAGGATCAATGCAAAATTGCCTAACAGTGACTGCACGCTCATTTGTCTTCCACTTGTAAAATTGCCAGGAATGCTTCTTGCGGGATCTCCACCGAACCCACCTGCTTCATGCGTTTCTTACCGGCCTTCTGCTTCTCCAGCAGCTTGCGCTTGCGGCTGATGTCGCCGCCGTAGCACTTGGCCAGCACGTTCTTGCGCATCGCCTTGACGTTTTCGCGCGAAATAATGGTGGCGCCAATGGCCGCCTGAATCGCCACGTCGAACATCTGGCGCGGGATCAGTTCGCGCATCTTGGCCGCCACCGCACGACCGCGGAACTGGCTGTTGGCGCGGTGCACGATGATCGCCAGCGCATCCACCTTCTCGCTGTTGATCAGCATGTCGACCTTGACCACGTCGGCTGAACGATATTCCTTGAACTCATAATCCATCGAAGCGTAACCGCGCGAGGTCGACTTCAGACGATCAAAGAAATCCAGCACGATCTCGGCCATCGGCATTTCATAAGTCAGCTGAACCTGCTTGCCGTGATAGCTCATATTGGTCTGCACGCCGCGCTTCTGGGTACACAGCGTGATCACCGAGCCGACATATTCCTGCGGCATGTACAGATTGACGGTGACGATAGGCTCGCGCACCTCTTCGATCTTGGACGGCTCCGGCATTTTCGACGGGTTGTCCACCATCAGGATGGTGCCCGCACCGTCACGCATCACGACCTCGTAGACCACGGTAGGCGCCGTCGTGATGAGATCCATGTCGAACTCGCGCTCGAGACGTTCCTGCACGATTTCCATGTGCAGCAAGCCGAGAAAGCCGCAGCGGAAGCCAAAGCCCAGCGCTTGCGACACTTCCGGTTCGTACTGCAACGCGGCGTCGTTGAGCTTGAGCTTTTCGAGCGAGTCGCGCAAGGCGTCGTATTGATTCGCTTCCACCGGGAACAATCCGGCAAACACCTGCGGCTGGACTTCCTTGAAGCCCGGCAGCGGCTCGGCCGCCTTGTTCGACGCCAAAGTCACGGTATCGCCGACCTTGGCTGCCTTCAGCTCCTTGATGCCGGCAATGATGAAGCCGACCTGCCCTGCCGTCAGGGTTTCGCGCGATTGCGATTTCGGCGTGAAAACGCCGATGCTTTCAGTCAGGTGAGTCGATTCGGTGGCCATCAGGAAAATCTTTTCCTTGGGACGCAGCGTACCGTTGACGATACGCACCAGCATGACCACACCGACATAGTTATCGAACCAGGAGTCGATGATCAGCGCTTGCAGCGGTGCATCCGGATCGCCCTTGGGCGCCGGCACCTTGGCGATCAGCGCTTCGATCACATCCTGCACACCGAGGCCGGTCTTGGCCGAACATGGCGTGGCGTCGCTGGCGTCGATACCGATGACTTCTTCGATTTCAGCCTTGGCATTGTCGGGATCGGCGGAAGGCAAGTCGATCTTGTTCAGCACCGGCACCACTTCCACGCCGAGCTCCAGCGCGGTGTAGCAGTTGGCCACGGTCTGCGCTTCCACGCCTTGCGAGGCATCCACCACCAGCAGCGCGCCTTCGCAGGCGGACAGCGAGCGGCTGACTTCATAGCTGAAGTCGACGTGACCCGGAGTATCGATCAGATTAAGGTTGTAGATCTGGCCATCAAGCGCCTTGTATTGCAAGGCTGCGGTCTGCGCCTTGATGGTAATGCCGCGCTCGCGCTCGATATCCATCGAGTCCAGCACCTGCGCTTCCATTTCCCGGTTCGACAGGCCACCGCATAGTTGAATGATGCGGTCTGCCAAGGTGGATTTGCCGTGATCAATGTGGGCGATGATCGAGAAGTTACGAATATTGTTCATTAAAAGGCAGAAAACGATGAAAAAAGGCGCTCTGTAGCGGGTAACCCCAGCCGAGCGCCTTAGCAGAGCTTGTTCGACCCCGCATTCTACCGGATTTCAGTGCCTTCAGCCCGCTTTTCACAGCCGGGGACAGGCCGGCGCTTGCCCGCGGACAAGACGAAAGCCGGAGCGGATAAGGAACAATGAAAAATATGGCGGAGAAATAGCGCTCTGGGCAATTGCATGCGCCGCAGGTTGACGGTCTTCATTACCCAGGGAGACAAATATAAAAAAACAAATGATTTCCTCGAGGAAATTTTTTGCATTTAGGCAAGAGCCGAACCAAGGCGTACGACATCATCACCAGCCCGAAAATCTCAAGCCCTCAAACCTCGCGGAATGGCCGCCAGCAAGGACTTGGTATAGGCATGCGCAGGCGCCGCGTACAAGGCACGCGAATCGTTCATCTCCACCACCCGCCCCTGGCGCATCACCATGACCTGATCGGCGATGTACTTGATTACCGCCAGATCGTGGGAAATGAAGATATAGCTGAGACCGAACTCCTCTTGCAGATCGCGCAACAGATTGAGCACCTGCGCCTGCACCGAGACATCCAGTGCGGAGACCGATTCGTCGCAGATCAGCACTTCCGGCTGCATGGTCAGACAACGGGCAATCGCAATACGCTGACGCTGACCGCCCGAGAACACATGCGGATGCCGATGCAGCGCCGTGACCGGCAAACCGACCCGCAACAGCAGCTGACGCGCCAGTTCGGCGCGCGCTTCATCGCTCTCGCCGATGGAGTGGATGCGCATCGGCTCCATCAGAATCTGCGCAATCGTGAAACGCGGATTGAGCGAGGCATAAGGATTCTGGAAGATGATTTGCAGACGTCGCTTGTAGGGTGAAAACTCGCGCTCCGACATGGCCAGAATATCGCGGCCCTCGAACAGCACCTGCCCCTTGCTGGCCTGATGCAGACGCAGCAAGCTCAGCCCCAGCGTACTCTTGCCGGAACCCGATTCGCCGACCACGCCCAGCGTCTTGCCGCGCTCCAATGTGAACGACACGTCATCGACCGCACGAAATTCCTCGCGCGTGAACAAGCCGGCCCGAGTGGAGAAACTCTTGCTCAGCCCACGTGCTTCCAGCACGATGCGGGTAGTCGCTTGCGCACAGTTCAATTGCGCCAGCGCGGACTCCATGGTGGCGGGCAAACGCAGAATTCTTGCTCCGCGACGAGCCTGCTTTGCTTCGTCTTCGCCGGCCGGCTCCGCTGCAGTCGAAGACAATACCGATGACGCACAGGCAGCGCCGGCCTGTTCGTCAGAAGATGCGCGCAGATAGTCATCGATCACCGGCAGCCGATGCGGGCGTTCATCGAGTCGCGGCCGACAATGCAGCAGAGCCTGGGTATAAGGATGGCGCGGCTGATTGAAAATCTGGCTGACGGCGCCGCGCTCCAGCACCTCGCCGTGCCGCATCACCACCACCTGATCGGCAATTTCGGCGACCAGGGCCAGATCGTGGGTGATGAACAGCATCGACATCTGATAATTTCTGCGCAGGCGATTCAGCAGATCGACAATCTGTTTCTGAATGGTGACGTCCAGCGCCGTGGTAGGTTCATCCGCAATCAGCAGCTTGGGCTCGCAAGCAATCGCCATGGCAATCATGACACGCTGCTGCTGGCCGCCTGAGAGTTCACCCGGGAAGGAATCGATACGGCTGTGCGGCGACGGAATGCCGACTTCTTCCAGCAAGGCCAGCACGCGCTGACGCGCCGCCGCTGCGCTCAGTTGCTTGTGCTGGCGCAATACCTCTGCGATTTGAAAGCCGATGCTCAATACCGGATTGAGCGAACTCATGGGATCCTGAAAAATCATGGCGATCTGCGATCCGCGCAGAGCGCGTTTTTCCGCCTCGGACATCTGGAAAAGATCGCGTCCTTCGAACCAGGCCCTGCTGTCAGCGGCGATCACGGTGTTGTGCGTCGTCAGCAAGCCCATCAGCGACAAGGCGCTGACCGACTTGCCGCTACCCGATTCGCCGACCAGCGCGACCACGCTATTGCGCGCTACCTCGAAGGACATTCCGCACACCGCCTGATGCACGCCTTCCCAGCCGCTCGCCCCCGATTTGCGCTCGCGGCGCGCTTGGCGGAAACCGATTTTCAGATCCGTGACCCGCAGCAACGGCAAGCTGCTGACTTCGCCGCCGGGAAGATCGACACCGCTATCGGCGGTCAGGGCATTTGACTGAAGTTGATTCTCTGAACTCATCTCGGGCCTCATTTCACTTCAATTTAGGATCGAGCGCATCGCGCAAGGCATCGGTCAGCAGCGAGAACGCGGTGACCAGCACGGCCATGGCGACGCTGGCGGCGACCATCTGCCACCACTTGCCGAGGATCAGTTCGTTCTGCGCTTCGTTGAGCATGCTGCCCCAGGACACCGAGCCGACCGGCACGCCGAAACCAAGAAAACTCAGCACCACTTCCGACTTGATGAAACCGACCACCAGAATCGACAGCTGTACCAGTACCACGTGGCTGACATTGGGAAAAATGTGCGTGAACAGGCGGCTGGCATGCGAAGCACCGATGGCCTGCGCCGCCATCACGTATTCACGCGATTTGTGCTTGATGTATTCGGCGCGCATCAGACGGTAGGTGCCGGTCCATCCGGTCAAACCCAGGATCAGCACAATGGCGCCGGTGCCCTTCTGCTGCAGCACGGCGGCCACCGCCAGCACCAGCAACAAATAGGGAATCGCCGTAAAGACGTTGTAGAACCAGTTGAACAGATCATCAACCCAACCGCCGAAATAGCCGGATACTGCGCCGAACAGTGTACCCAGCGCTACCGCCAGCAAGGCGGCGACCAATCCCACCACGATCGAGGTCTGCGCGCCCTTGATGGTTTTCTTGATGATGTCGTGGCCCCACTTGTCCGCGCCAAACAGCAATTGCTCGTGCCGGGCTCCGGCTACTGCACCGGCTTGCTGCGCCATGCCCTTGCGGATCTCGGCCAATTCCTGCCGCAGAGGATCGACCACGCCGTAGTAATCGGCATCCGACAATATCGTGCCGGATGCCGGCTTGCCGTGCTCGGCGCGCAACTCTCTCAGAATATTGCGCAAGGGATCGCGCGGATTGTCGCCCGGTAGCGCGGGCGAAGCATCGCCGTATTGCACCGGGTTGCCGGCCTTGGCCGCGACTGCATCCGCCGCCGGCTGCGTCAGAAAGGATGGCGGCGCATAAGCCACGGCGACTTCATCATCCCAGTCGCCGGCGACCAGACCGCTGCCCGACAAGGCCAACAAAAGCAAGTAGGCGGCCACGATGGCCAGCGATATCACGCCGACGCGATCGCCGAGCAAGCGATGCCAGGCCTGTTGCCAGAGACCGGCGCCGGATAGGCGCTCATCGACACCGGCCGGATTATCGGCAAGCCCGGCATCGGCATTGATGCCCACTACGCCCAGACCGCGCGACGAGAATGAAAACAGATTTTTCAGATATGTCATTCCTGATCCTATTTCAATTGCACGCGCGGATCGATCGCCTTGTACAGCAGATCAGTCGCCAGATTGAACAGCATGGTGGCGGCCGCCACATACACCGTGACCGCCTTGATCACCGGAAAATCGCTCTGCTCGACCGCCAGAATGACTTCCCTGCCGATGCCCGGAATCGAGAAGAAGCGCTCGATCAGAAACGCGCCGATCAGCAGCGCCGGCAAGTTGGACATGACATTGGTGAGAATGGGAATTGCGGCGTTGCGCAGCACATGCACCCACACGATGCGGCGCTCGCTCAGGCCCTTGGCGCGAGCGGTACGCACATAGTCGTGCGAGGTTTCGTCAAGAATGAAACTGCGATACAGGCGCAGGCTCGGCGCCAGGCTTACCAACGTGCCGATCAGAATCGGCAAGGCGGCGTAGCGCAGCAGATTGGTCAGGAAATCGTCACCCCAACCCTGTACCGGAAACAAGCCCAGCTTGTAGGCGAACCAATACTGAAACACGATGATGTAGACCAGAATGCTGATCGACATGCCGACCGTGCAGGCAATCATGATGGCGCGATCGGTCAGCGAACCGCGTGCAAAGGCGATCACCAGCGCCAGGCCGACGCCTAATACTGTCTCCAGTATTGTCATCGGAATCAGCAGCGTCAGGGACGGGCCGAGGCGCGTCTGCAAAATGCGCGACACCGGCTCTCCGGTGCTCCAGCTGTTGCCGAAGTCGAACGTGAGAATCTGCTTGATGAAGATCCACAGCTGCATCGGATACGACTGATCGGTACCCAATTGGCGACGGACGTTGGCAATCTGTTCGGCGCTGGACATCTTGCCGGCCAGAATATAGGCCGGGTCGCCGCCCACCCAGTTGAACAGCAGGAACACCAGCAGAACCACGCCCAGCATGGTGGGCAGCATCTGCCACAGACGCCGGAGCAGATACGCCGGGGTGCCGGGGCCGAACACACTGCCGGCGAGGGATTTGAAGGACATGTAGTCTCCTAGCGCTTGTCGATATCGAGATACAGCCATTCGGCGTAGAGCAGCGGATTGCGCTTGTAGCCGATCACGCGCGGCTGCGCCAGCATGTTGCGATAGCGCGCGTAGCCGATCATGACCGGCGAATACACTTCCAGCAGGCGCGCCATCTTGTGGAACAAGAGATCGCGCTCGGGGCCGGCCGGCATTTTCTGGCTCTCGGCATAAAGCGCATCGAATTCGGGTATCGCGACGCACCCGCTATTGTTCTGGCCGATATTCGGGCCGGCAAACAGTTGCATGAAGTTGTCGCCATCCGGGTAGTCGGCGCCCCACCCAAGGGTACGCGTCTGCAGGCTGCATTCTTTGTCGGCCTTGAGCATGGCCGGAAAAGTGCGGACGTCTTCGCTCATGCGTATGCGCAGACTCTCGTAGGTCTTTTTCCAGGTCTCTGCCGTCAGCTTGCCGAAGCCCTCGGCCAGTCTCGAATAGCGGATCAGCAGCGGGCTGCCGTCGGGCTGGGTGCGCCAGCCGTCGGCGCCGACCTTGTAGCCGAAACGATCCAGCAGCTGGTTAGCTTCCTTGGGCGCATACCTGATGCTGCTGCGATAGTCAGGATCGTAGCCGATTACGCCCGGCGGAATCGGATACTGCAAGACCTTGGCCTGATCGTTGAGCACCACATCGACTTCGCGCTCGCTGTCGTGCGCCATGGTGATGGCGCGCCGCAAGGCGATCTTTTCCTTGCTCAGACCACCGACGATGGGGTCGCGCATGTTCCAGAACACGTAGCTGATTTCAGGATCGATGCCGCGCGACAGATAAATACCCCGGGCTGCAAGTTCAGGCTTGAGTTTGCCATCGTCCAGAGCCTGCGGCGCCAGGCCGCCTTCCAATTGCAGCAGATCGATCTGATCCTGCTGAAACGACAGCCAGCGCGCCTGATCCTCGACGATCACACTGAGTTCAATGCGGCCGATCTGCGGCATGCGCTTGCCATGCATGCGCGCCACGATCTCCGAATCGACGGCATCGCTGCCCGGTTTGAAATTCCAGATGAAACCGCGATAGCCCGGATTGGCCAACAGCGTGATGCGCGAACCGCGCACCCAGCGACTCAGCGCATAGGCCCCGGTGCCGACCGGATGGGCGGCAACCTGCCCGTTTTCATCCTGATATTTTTCAACCACTTCGCGCGCCATCGGCGAGGACGGCTGGTGCGCCAGCATCATGACGAAATTGAAATCCGGCTGCGTCAATTGCACTCGCAAGGTATAGCGATCCAGCAATTGCAGGCCGGCCAGCGGACTGTCGTAATTGACCTTGCCGTCGCGCAGCGACTTGCTCCAGGCCTGCATGCCCAGAATCTTGCCATCGAAAATCCACATGTTCGGCGAGCGCAGACGCGGGTCGAACAGGCGCTGCCAGGCATAGACATAGTCCTGCATGGTCAGCTCGCGGCGCTTGCCGCCGAACGCTGCATCATCGGCAAAGTAGATGCCTTTCTTCAAGCGTATGGTGTAGGTCTTGCCATCGGCAGAGACTTCGGGCAAGGCCTCCGCCGTCAAGGGCACCAACCTGGCCGGACTCGCCAGATAGTCGTAGGTGTAGAGCGTTTCAAAGATCGATTGCAGGACGCCGGCCGAATACAGATCGTGCGACATCGCCGGGTCGAAACCGGTTTCAGGGCGAATCAGTACATAGCGCAAGACTTTGTCGGGATCGGCAGTGCCTGGCGTCACCGGCTCCGCCGCGACAGCGCCGTTTGCCGCCAGCGCAATCCCCAACAAGAACGGCCACATCCAATTGCCAAACCATCTTCTGCAAGGATGCCGGCGCTCGGCCATCACCGCCCTTCGTCCGCATTTTTCATAGATATTCTTGATCATGGCGATTCCGCTGCGAGTCATTCAGTGTGAGATGCTGTTGGCGCCGGGGACGGGCGCAATATCCAGGTACTGCCAGATGCCCTCCGTATAAGGATGGGGCTTGAACCCCTGAATCCTTGGTCCCGAAAGCCAGCTGCGAATCCGATTGACGGAAATGGCCCAGACCGTGTCGGCCTCGGCCTGGCGATTCATTTCAAGGTAGAGTCGATTTTTCTCGGCACCGGCCGGCAAGGACTTGGCCTGATCGTACAGGGCATCGAATACCGGCGAGTTATAACAAGCGGTGTTGTCTCGCCCTATATTGCCGCCGTACAGTCCGGATAGAAATTCATCGGCATCCGGATAGCTGGCGATGCTTCCCACGCCCCACATCATCAACTCGCAAGATTTGGCGGCCTTCAGATTATCGGCGAATGCCGAAGCGATGAACTCGATGCGAATGCCGATCTTGTCCAGACCGCGCTTCCATATTTCTGAAAAGGCGCGTGAACGGCTACCAGTTTCCGTCCGCATTTTCAGTAGCAAGGGACTGCCGTCGGGCATGCGCCGGTATCCGTCAAAGCCGCGCGAGTAGCCAAAGCGATCCAGCAGACTATTGGCCAGCGCCGGATCGTAGGAAATGCTGCTGCGATAGCCGGGATCGAAGCCAGCCACCTCAGGCGAAATCAACATTTCGGCACGGCGCGCCTGGCCTTGCCGGACCGAGCGCAACTCCTCGTCGACGTCATAAGACATGACGATGGCGCGCCGCAGCGCGATCTTGTCCAGACTGCCGCCACCGATCACGGGATCGCGATAATTCAACAAGGTGTACACCAGATCGGGAACCGTCTGCCGCGCCAGGCGGATACCCTGCTGCTGCAACTCCGGCTTGAGTTGCTCGCCATCGAGGGCGGACGGCGCATAGCTCTCAGGCAACAGCATCAAGTCCTGAGTGCCACGCTTGAACGACAGCCAGAGCGCCGGTGCCTCTTCTATGACGGAGATTTCAACACGCTGAATCTGCGGCATGATTTTGCCGCGCATTTCTGCAATCAATTGCTGGTCGGACGCGCTCAAATTGGCCCTATCCGCAGGCTTGACGCCGTCGCCTCCCGGCCAGACAAAGCCGCGAAATTCAGGATTTTTGATTAGTACAATTTTGCTGCGTGGCACATAGCTTGCAAGTTGGTAGGGGCCGGTTCCCACCGGATGCCGCGCGTAGTCGTCGCCGTATTTTTGCACCGCTTCGCGCGCCTGCGCACCGAAAGGCGCTGTCGCCAGCATGAAAGGGAAATTCGAATCCGGCGCCTTCAGTCTGATGCGCAAGGTATAGCGATCCGGCGTCTGCAAGCCGGCGATGGGTGCATCGTAATCAACGCTGCCAGTTGACCTCGCGCGTTCAGCCCAGGCATCCAGCCCCTCGATTTTTCCTTCGATGGAACCTGCCGCTGCAGAGCGGTTGCGCGGATCCATGATACGGCGGATGACGTAGGCATAGTCGTAGGAAGTCAGTTCGCGCGGCGCGCCTTTGAACACCGGATCAGGCGTAAAGCGGATGCCGCGCTGCAGATGAAAGACATAGGTCTTGCCACCATCCTCAAGCGTCGGCATCGCCTCTGTGGTTCTGGGCACCAGCCTGACGGGGCGCGCCAGATAATCGTAGCTCAGCAGCGTTTCATGCAGCACGGCGGAGATCGTGGAGGAATAGAAATTATTGGTGCGAACGGCGTCGAAGCCGTCGTCGCTTGCGACCTGCGCCAGGCGCAAGACTTTTTCTGTGTGCGGAACAATGGGCTCAACAGCAAAAATGCCTGGCGCCACGAGCAGAAGCAGCATCGCAGAGAAAACCGGCAAGGCATTTCTTCTCATTTTTCGTGATCTCCATGGCAGCGGGAAAGCGCAACCTTAACGCAGGTAGAGAACAAAAAACAACCCGCAAAATTATTCGAAAAATTATCTAAATTGTTTTTTTGGATTATGCATTTTTTGTTTTATATCCCTCCCTACAAAATGGGAAATTCCACCGGTTTCGACCGTGCGGCATTGACCTGAAATAGCGCTATCCCGGTAAATGAAAAGCTTGGCATCCATTCATTTCATCCCCCAAAGGCGCATATGAATTTCACTCCCAGACATTTTCTTAGCTTCGCGATGCTGAGCATTCCATCGCTAGTCCTGGCGCAATCATTGGTCACCTTTTATGGCCAGACCGATGCATCGATAAGATATGCAAGCAACGATGACGGCAGTAATAAGTCCGTCGTAAAACTCGGTGGCAGCGGTATCTTTTCAAACAAGTTCGGCTTTAAAGGAGAGGAAGATCTGGGCCGGCAAATCAAAGCAGTTTTCCAGCTTGAGGGCGGATTCGGCATTGATACTGGGAAGCTCGGCGCGCAAAGCCCTGGCAGCAATCAGACCAATATCTTCGGCCGCCAATCTTATACTGGCCTGAGCGGCGACTTCGGCGCGCTGACCATGGGGCGTCAATACAATGCACTCAGTGTTTTCTACGATTTCCAGCCGGTCGGTGATCATTTCTTCGTGGGCGGGGATCACTTTTTCAGCGGATATCGCCTGAACAATAGCCTGATCTATAAAAAAACGCAGGGTTCTTTTTCATACCAGCTCGACTACGGCTTCGGTGAACAAGCCGGCAGTCTGGCGCGCAAGTCAACCTGGGGCGGCAACCTCGCCTATAAAAATGGCCATTTCCACACAGCGATCGCCTATCTGCAAAATCGCTCGGTGGACGGCTCAACCATAGGCCGCTACGCAAATATCGGTGCTTCGCTTGTACTGACGCCGTCGCTGAGCCTTTCCGGAGGCTATGCCCGCAATCAGGAAAGCGGCGGCGCTCGACGACATCGGGAGATCGCCTTCGCCTCGCTGGCCTATATGCTGACGCCGGTCTGGGGCGTGTTTGGCAGCTACTATCATTATCGACAATCGAGCTGCAACGGCAACTGTAATCAGGTGCCCGGCTCACCAAACAATGTATCGGGCGGCATCGACACCACCATGGCCGGATACGCCGTGTCCCCCGACAAAGGCAAAGCCCATGTCATCACGCTGATCACCACTTACGACTTGTCAAAACGCACCAAACTGTATGCGGAGACCGACTGGCTGCTGGCTCGCGATGGCGCCGCACGCGACCATTACTACAGCGTCACTGCTGCCGATGCACCGCAGACGAGATCCATGCGGCAAACCAATTTCATGGTCGGGATGAAGCACGCTTTCTGATACAGCAGGTGCGCAAGGGCGGACTGATGTGAATGACTTGAGTGAGGCGCCAAGAGGTTTCAGGTGAATGCCTGGAAGATCTTTCCGCCTTAGCGTTCCTCTTCGGTAAATGCCGATACTGCCGTCGCATCCAGAAAATAGTGACACAGCCTGACAAGCTTGCCTGCTCTTGTCTTTCCCATCAATAGCGGCACCAATTCATCGTACTTTTCGAGGAGCAAAGGGTCGGCATCTACATCAATCATCTCGATTTCACATGGCCGCTCTTGCAGCAAGAGATGAAGCGCATCCCGCATGTCGTCGCAGAGATGACAATAAGCGCGCGAATAGATGATGAAATGAATGGGAGAAGGCAGGCGAGGCATATGGATTCAGTCCGAGTGGCGAGACAAAGTCAGTTTGAATTCGGAGTCGATCAGGCTTTTATCTCAACCGTAAAAAAACCGCATGTCAATGACATGCGGCTTTCTTCGATGAAGGCAAACTGGATTCAAGCGAATTCAAGCGTGCCCGTAGTTCACCGTATTAATTGCTATTGCCAGCGCTCGGGCGCAAGGGCACGAACTGCGAAGAATCGCCTCGACGCACCAGCACTGCTGCGCGCTTCTTGGAATCCAGCTTGGCCACCAGCTGGTTGAATTGCTTGGCATCCTTCACGTCGACTTCATTGATGCGCTGAATCACATCACCGGCACGAATACCCGCTCCGGCGGCAGCACCGGAAGCAGCCTCGACCAGCACGCCGTTATCGGCTTTCAGATCCTTTTTCTGGGCATCGCTCAAATCGCTGACGATCAGCCCCAATGCATTCGGCGCAACTTCAGGCATGGCCTTTTGATCGTCCTGCTGCTTCGCGGTCTTGTCTGCTTCCAGCTCGGTCACAACCAGACTCACATCGCGTGCACTACCCTTGCGCCAGACATTGACCGTAGCCTTGGTGCCAGGTTTGGTGGCGCCCACCATGCGCGGCAGGTCGCTCGGACGATCGATCGTTGCGCCGTTGAATTTGAGGATGATGTCGCCGGCTTCCAGCCCGCCCTTTTCCGCCGGACCACCCGCCTCGACCCGCTGCACCAGTGCGCCCTGCGCCTTGGCCAGGCCAAGGGATTCGGCCACGTCCTTGGTGACTTCACCGATCTGAACGCCGATACGGCCGCGTGTGACCTTGCCGCTGGCTTTCAGTTGATCAGAAACGCGCAGTGCCTCATCGATAGGCACGGCAAACGAAATACCCATGAAACCGCCGGAGCGACTGTAAATCTGTGAGTTGATGCCGATCACTTCGCCCTTCAGATTGATCAGCGGACCACCCGAATTACCTGGATTGACGGCAACGTCAGTCTGAATCAGCGGCAGATAATCGCCGGTATCGCGCGCCTTGGCGGACACGATGCCTGCGGTCACGGTATTTTCCAGACCGAACGGCGAACCGATCGCCAGCACCCATTCGCCGGCGCGGATCTTGTCCGAGTCGCCCATGGTCAGACGCGGCAGATTGTTGCCATCAATCTTCAGCAACGCGACATCGGTGCGGGTATCGGAACCGATGATCTTGGCCTTGAATTCACGCTTGTCGGTCAGCGTCACGTACACATCGCTGGCGCCTTCGACCACATGCGCGTTGGTCAGAATGTAGCCGTCGGCCGAAATGACAAAGCCAGAACCTACGCCGCGCGGCACTTCTTCCTGCTGGCTGCTGTTGGGCTTGCCGTTATTGCGCGGCGTGTTGGGTTGCTGCGGTTGCTGCTGGCGCGGCACCGGAACACCAAAGAAGCGACGAAAGAATTCCTGCATTTCCTGATCGTCGGCACCGCCTTGCGCCTGACCGCTGCGCACGCGCTCGGTGGTGCGGATATTCACGACGCCGGGACCGGTACGGTCGACAATGTCGGCAAAATCAGGCAAGGCCGCGATGGTCGGTGAAACAACCGCCGGCGCTGCGCTCGCGGCAGAAGGAAAGCATGCCAGCACAGATGCCGACATGACCGAGGCGATGATTGCTTTCTTGAAAGGAGTCATTACGTTGGTTCTCTTCTTATTTGGATTTGAGCTCTATAGAATTCGATACCTGGCGGATTGCCGCCAGAGGCACTTCGCCGACGACTGTAATCCAGTAATCCCCTTGCCGACGTCCGACGATATTCATTGCGCCCTGCTGCACGGCGGCTTCGGTGCGATTCTGAGCTCCAGGCTCGATGAATACGGAGATGGCTGCCAGTCCATCCGAAAACACTATCTGCGACACTTCGCGCTCCGCAGACCTGTTCTGAGCATTCGAGGCGCCGGCTTCGGGCGTATCGGAAATCAAGCGTTTGACTTCCTGAATCTTCTTGAAACCGGGTGGCGGCGACACTTCCCACGTTGACAGATTCACATGCGCCATCGTCGCATTCTCGACATGCCAGCCCTTGGTATTGGCATAGCTGGGCTTGACACGGGTCTTGTCGATATTGCCGATCTGGATTTGCGTGAAAGCAATCTGTTCGACTACCTCATTCTTGGTATCGATGGTCTGTGCCCGCAACAGCAAGCCCGAGGCGTTATCGGCCCAGAACTTGTAACCGTAACGCAATTTATCTTTCGGCTCCAATACGATGGCCTGAGAATCCAGACCAGCGACGCGGCCGCTTTCCCCCATTCGCAGATTGTAATGCTCTGCCAGATCAGCAGGATTGGCCGCCAGAATCGCCGGGAAGACGTCGCGTGTTACGCGCTTTTCAATCAAGACGGTTTTGGCATCGGGGATATAGCAGGCAACATCGTCGTCGTTGCGAATGTATTCACGTGGCTTGCCATCCAGCACTTCCAACTTTTCTAGCTCGGTTTTACCCGAAAGGATGTGCGTGATGCGTGAAGTACGCATCTGATTGGCCTGCTGATAGACGAAAGTGCCGGAGTAATTGAGGCGCTGGGCCGCAGTCTGGATCTTCTTCAGCTGAGCCTGCGCCTGCTGGCTGCTGGATTGTTTACCGGCAGCGTTTGAATTTGATGCCGCATTGTCCGCCTGGGCGGACAATGCGATTGATGCAGAGAGGAAAAATACACAACTGAGAAAAACGCCTCTTGCCTGACGCATATTATTTATCTGCGTCCACTGAGAATGCGGCTGAGCGGGCATACTGGGCAGAGCTATACATCGAAGGCGAGAAACGCTGATGCGCGAACAGATAGTCGTCGATACGCGGATCGCGCTTGACTTCACCCTGCTGCGCCAAGGCGCTCAGCGTCGGCACATTCGGCGCCATGCTCATGTTCGCAGGGGTGCTGCTGGCGGCCACAGTCGTCACGGCTGCCGGCGCAGCCATGGGTGCCGAGGAAGCAATCTGGGGTGCCGCACCGGAATCGGCACTGACCACAGCTTGCTGCGGCATGGTGACGAACACGACGGCAGCGACTGCTGCAGCCACAGCCGCACCCGGCATCATGAAGCGACGAACAGTCTTATTACCGCGCTTCACATTGGCCGCCTGCACGCCATTGGCGACCGACTTTTGCGGCACCGAAACGGGCGCTTCAGCTGCAGGTGTCTGCGGCGCGACGATAGTCGGCTCGGCGTCCAGCATCGCGCTCATCTTGGCTGAAAATCCTGCGCTCATCGAGAACCCCATGTCGTCGGAACGCATGACGTCGCCGATCTGGTGGTACACATCCCAACGCTCGCGCTCTTCAGGCGAGCGCAGAGATGCGAGCGCAATAGTCATCTGTTCAGCACTGAGCTCACCATCAGCAAGCGCAGAAATCTGTTCGTTGGTTGTTACTTTGGTATCCATTAGCAGTCACCCGGCAAAAAAACTTAGTTCCATACCCGAATTTATTATTTTGTCTATTTGTACAACCTTACCAGCGCTTGTCGATCGCCGTGTCCAGCAAAGGACGCAGCTTCTCTGCAATGGCTTCACGCGCCCGGAAAATACGGCTACGAACGGTTCCTATCGGACAATTCATCGCTTCCGCGATTTCGTCGTAACTGAGCCCTTCGATTTCACGCAAGGTAATCGCCATGCGTAATTCTTCCGGCAGCGCTTCCATTGCAACATTGACGGTCTGAGCAATTTGCTTGGTCGCCAACATGGACTCTGGAGTGTTGATGTCCCTCAGATGCTCGCCATCGTCAAAAGTTTCAGCTTCTTCTGCATCTGCCTCAGTAGAAGTTGGAGCACGACGTCCAAGGGTTACCAGATAATTTTTTGCGGTGTTGATGCCGATGCGATAGAGCCAGGTATAAAACGCAGAATCGCCGCGAAACTGAGGTAAGGCGCGATAGGCCTTGATGAATGCCTCTTGCACCACATCCTCGGCTTCCGCCTGGTCGCGCACCAGCCGCGATACCAGTCGCATCAGTTTTCGTTGATATTTAACAACCAACAGCTCGAACGCCTTCTTGTCGCCACGTTGGACACGTTCAACAAGCTGCTGATCAATTTCGCGTTCTGTCGTCAAACCAGGGTTCCTTGTTCTTTTATCGCCTTGTTGTTTTATCGTATTTGCAGAAACAAGATGATTGTATTTTTGCAATTTTCAAGTTCTGCACAGTCGCTTATTTTTCCATCAACTGGGCTTTCGCAACATTGTGACTGATCAGCCAGCGGCAGGCCACGGTCAGTGCGCGAAAAGTGTCGTCAGGAACGCAGTCCGGAAGGATGGGGATTGTGCGTGTCTTGCCGTTTTCCAGCTTGAGCCGCAAAAACAGCATGCCGGGCCAGATGGTGGTACCTGAAAGCAATTGAGCAAGTCCTGCCTTCATGACCTGCGGTTTGGCGCGTGTATTCCCATGCAGCAAATGCTCAACCACACGAATCTGGCCGGTGCCGGAGATGTGCAGCCAGATGGTCTTCCGGCTGCGCAGCAAACTAAACAGAGCGAGTGCCGCCGCCAGAATACAGACGACCGCAATGGTGACCCGCAGTGAAAGAGAGGGATGACCTGGCATCAGCAGACCGAGACCGATGCCGATCAATGCCACGCCTGCGCAAGCGCTGGCCATGACAATGAAAATCAGACGAGAGGGCTTGATATCCGCGGATACTGCTATCGACATAAGATGAAGAATAAAAGCAAAACCCGGCTTTCGGTGAAAGCCGGGCACAGCACTTTAAATCTTGCCGATGACCAGAGTACCGTTCGTACCACCAAAACCGAACGAGTTCTTGACGGCAATGTCGATTTTCATGTCACGCGCCTGATTCGCACAATAATCGAGATCGCATTCCGGATCCTGATTAAAGATATTGATGGTCGGCGGAGAAACCTGATTATACAAAGCCAGCACGGTAAATACCGTTTCCAGACCACCCGCGCCGCCCAGCAAGTGGCCGGTCATGGACTTGGTCGAGTTGACTACCATCTTGTAAGCATGGTCGCCGAACGCGGCCTTGATTGCGTCGGTTTCATTCTTGTCGCCCAGAGGCGTCGAGGTACCGTGCGCATTCAGGTACTGCACTTCATCAGGATTGACGCCTGCATCACGCAACGCCGAGCTGACGCAACGGCGCGGGCCATCCAGATTCGGCGCAGTAATGTGGTACGCGTCGCCGCTCATGCCGAAGCCGAGCAACTCTGCATAAATACGGGCGCCGCGTGCCTTGGCGTGTTCGTACTCTTCCAGCACCATGACACCTGCACCTTCGCCGAGCACAAAACCGTCACGATCCTTGTCCCACGGACGCGATGCCGTCGCCGGATCATCGTTGCGGGTCGACAGCGCACGCGCCGAAGCGAAACCGCCTATGCCCAGAGGGGAAACGCTGGATTCCGCACCGCCGGCCACCATGACATCCGCATCGCCGTACATGATCATGCGACCGGCAGCACCGATGCAATGCAAACCGGTGGTGCAGGCGGTGACGATCGCCAGGTTCGGTCCTTTCAGACCGTACTTGATCGACAGGTTGCCCGAGATCATGTTGATGATCGAAGCAGGAATGAAGAAAGGACTGATGCGGCGTGGGCCGCGATTGGTCAGCTCGGCATGCGTGTCTTCGATCAGCGGCAAGCCGCCGATACCGGAACCGATCATGACGCCGATGCGCTCGGCGTTTTCCTCAGTGACAACCAGACCGCTGTCTACAAAAGCCTGCATGCCCGCAGCCATGCCATAGTGGATGAAAGTATCCATATGGCGCGCTTCTTTGGCGGGAATGTAGTCCTCAATATTGAAGCCCTTCACTTCACCCGCAAAATGCGTGGTGAAAGGAGTGGCGTCAAACTTGGTGATGGTGGCAATGCCGGACTTACCTTCTTTGACGGCACCCCAGGCGTCGGCAATCGTGTTGCCTACAGGTGAGATGCATCCCAGACCGGTAATAACTACACGACGTTCACGTGTGCGGCTCAAGCAATTCTCCCAGAATCTCTAAAACCGGCTCAGGCCTTGACTTGCGATTTCGCGTAGTCGATTGCCTGTTGCACAGTAGTAATCTTTTCAGCTTGTTCGTCAGGGATTTCCATTTCGAACTCGTCTTCCAGTGCCATCACCAGTTCAACGGTGTCCAGCGAGTCGGCACCCAGATCGTCCACGAACGAGGACTCGTTCTTGATGTCTGCTTCAGCGACGCCCAGTTGTTCGGCGACGATCTTTTTAACGCGTTGTTCGATATCGGACATATTGTTCCTCCAGTGGATAGGTTACAAAAGTGCGCGCATTTTATCAGGTTTGCGCGCAGAGAATTTACTTTTAACTACTGCTGGCAAGAATCGGCAAGTCGCAGTTAAAAGTAAGTAAATGCTTTGCTCAGCTCATGTACATGCCGCCGTTGACATGCAATGTCGTGCCGGTGATGTAGCCTGCCTGAGTCGACGCCAGGAATGACACGGCAGCAGCGATGTCTTCAGCCGCCCCCAGACGTCCCAGCGGGATCTGCTGCAACAGCGATGCGGTCTGTTGCTCGCTCAGTGCCTTGGTCATGTCGGTATCGATGAATCCCGGTGCAATGCAGTTGACGGTAATGTTGCGGCTGCCGATTTCACGCGCCAGCGCACGGCTCATGCCGGCCACGCCGGCCTTGGCGGCAGCGTAATTCATCTGCCCCGGATTGCCGGCGGCACCGACCACCGAAGTGATGTTGATGATACGCCCGTATTTGGCCTTCATCATGCCGCGCAAGACACCGCGCGAGAGACGCCCGACCGCGGTCAGATTAGTGGAAATGACACTGTCCCACTCCTCTTCCTTCATGCGCATCGCCAGTTGATCCTGCGTGATGCCGGCATTGTTGACCAGAATCGACAACCCGCCGAACTCCTTTTGCACCAGATCAATCACGGCGCCGCAGGCGGCCGCATCGTTGACGTTGAGCACCACGCCCTTGCCGGCGTCCGGCTGCAAGGCTTGCAGATATTCTGTGATGGCGGCAGCGCCGGCTTCCGAGGTTGCCGTGCCGACCACCTTGGCGCCCTGCTTGATCAGTTCCTGCGCAATCGCACGACCGATGCCGCGCGATGCGCCCGTCACCAGCGCGACTTGTCCTTGCAAATTTTGTACGCTCACTTCAATAACTCCAATACTTTATCCAGAGAGGCCTGATCAACAATTGCTTCGCCGATCAATTCACCATTGATACGCTTGAGCAGACCGGTCAGCACCTTGCCCGGGCCGCACTCGATCACATGCGTCACGCCGTCGGCGGACATTTTCTGCACCGTCTCGACCCAGCGCACCGGGCTCGCAGCCTGGCGCACCAGCGCATCCTTGATCACAGCCGGATCGCTGACGATTGCGACATCAACGTTATTGATCACCGGGAACAGCGGCGCGGCGAATGCGACCTCGGCCAGATAAGCTTGCAAACGATCCGATGCCGGCTTCAGCAGCGACGAGTGAAATGGCGCCGACACCGGCAAAGGCAAGGCGCGCTTGGCGCCCTTGGCCTTGGCGATTTCGCAGGCGCGCTCGACAGCGCTCTTATGGCCGGCGATCACGACTTGTGCCGGCGCGTTGTAATTGACCGCTTCAACCACTTCCGCCTGCGCCGCTTCAGCACAGGCCGCACGTACTTCGTCGTCGCTCAGGCCGAGAATCGCCGCCATCCCGCCCTGCCCGACCGGCACGGCTTCCTGCATGGCTTGCGCACGAAAACGCACCAGCGGCACGGCATCCTTGAAAGCAATCACACCGGCAGCGACCAGCGCCGAATACTCACCGAGGCTATGGCCCGCAGCCAGCGCCGGCGCCTTGCCGCCGGCAGCCAGCCATGCACGATAGAACGCGACGGCGGCGGTCAGCATGACCGGCTGGGTATTGGTGGTCAGATCGAGGTCGCTCTTCGGGCCTTCGGCGATCAGCTTGCCGAGATCGAATTGCAAGGCATCGGAAGCTTCCGCCACGGTTTGGCGCACAGCCTCGTTTTCGGCAAAGCCATTCAACATTCCGATAGCCTGCGAGCCCTGGCCAGGAAAAACAAAAGCAAATTTTGTCATGCGTGGATTCAAGTTAATAGTTTGACAAATCGTGCACACCAGCCGGACAACTCATGCGACCGACAACGGTGCACAAAAGCCGGTACGGCAGCATCGCAGCACAGTGAAGCCTACGCGCAGCGGCGCAGGCGAGACCGCTTACATTCTGGCCAGAACCGCCCCCCAGGTAAAGCCGCCGCCCACACCTTCCATCATGACGGTGTGACCCGGCTTGACGCGGCCGTCGCGCACAGCGAGATCCAGCGCCAGCGGAATCGAGGCGGCTGAAGTATTACCATGTTCACCCACCGTCACCACCATTTTTTCCAGCGGCAGACCGAGCTTCTTGGCTGTGCCCTGCATGATGCGGATGTTGGCCTGATGCGGAATCAGCCAGTCGATTTCAGCGGCATCCAGATTGGCCGCGACCAGCGCCTCACGCGCTACCTTGTCGAGTACCGAGACCGCCAGCTTGAACACCGCCGGACCATCCATGTACAGATAGGCATTGCCACTAATGGCGCCGTTGTCCACACTGCCCGGCACACACAGAATGTGGCCGTGGCTGCCGTCAGCATGCAGCTTGGTCGCCAGCACGCCAGGCTCTTCGGATGCCGCCATCACCACCGCGCCGGCGCCGTCGCCGAACAGTACGCAGGTGGTGCGGTCTTCAAAATTCAGGATGCGGGAAAATACTTCAGTACCGATCACCAGCACCTTCTTGTGCGCACCCGATTTGATGAAGCTGTCCGCCACCGACATCGCATACACGAAGCCGCTGCAGACAGCCTGCACGTCCATCGCCGGCGCACCGTTGGTGATGCCCAGCTTGCGCTGCACGACACAGGCAGTGCTGGGAAAACCACCCAGATGATCCGGCGTAGAAGTCGCCAGAATGATCAGATCGATATCACTCGCCTGCAGGCCCGCCATCTCCAGTGCACCTTTGGAGGCTTCCACCGCCAGGTCGCTAGACAACTGTCCGGGCGCGGCGTAATGGCGCGCGGAGATACCGCTGCGCGTCACGATCCATTCGTCCGAAGTCTCGATTCCTTTTTTTGCCAACTGCTGCGCCAGCTCATCATTGGTGACGCGGTTGGACGGCAGATAACTGCCGGTTCCGACAATTTTGCTGTAAATGCTCATACCGTTTTCTGTTCTATTGTTTCGGTGGATGCAAGCGCACTTGCATTGCCTACAACTACGGCTGCGACGTCCTCGGCCGCCGCATCGGCGACACGCGGTGTTTCCGCCTGCGGCATCAGCTCCGCGATCGTCGCGCCAATGCGCGAGAGTACATCATATTTTGCAGCATCGTAGGCGCGGCGAATCGCCCACTCGAACGCATAAACGTCCGCTCCGCCATGACTCTTGAACACCAGGCCGCGCAAACCGAGCAGGCTGGCGCCGTTGTAACGGGAGGGATTGAGGCGGCGCGACAGCGCCTTGAGCGCACCGTAAGCAATCAGTGCGCCGAGCTTGTTGAAGAAGCCCTTCTTGAATTCCGTGGTCAGCACGATCTTGACGAAACGCCCCAGACCTTCCGAGGCCTTGAGCGTGACATTGCCGACGAAGCCATCACACACCACCAGATCGGTAGTGCCTTCGAAAATGTCATTGCCTTCGACGTTGCCGTAGAAGTTGAGTGTGCCCTTCTGATGATCGGCGCGCAGCAACAAGGCCGTCTGCTTGACCAGCTCGTTGCCCTTGATATCTTCTTCGCCGATATTGAGCAAACCCACCGTCGGGCGCGGCTTGCCTTCCATGACCGCCACCAGCGCCGAGCCCATCAGTGCAAATTGATGTAAATGCTGAGGCTCGCAATCGACATTGGCGCCCAGATCCAGCATGTAGGTGGGACCGTCTTTCTGATTCGGGAGGATGGTGCAGATGGCTGGACGATCGACGCCCGGCAGCGTCTTGAGGATGTAGCGCGAAACTGCCATCAGCGCGCCGGTGTTGCCGGCAGAGACCGAGGCCTGCGCCAGCCCTTCCTTGACCAGTGTGACGGCCACGCGCATCGAAGAATCCTTCTTGCGACGCAGCGCCACTTCGATCGGGTCTTCCATGGTGATGATCTCGCTTGCATTCTTGATCTGCACCCGAGGATCATCCGCCAGCTTGTACTTTTTCAACAGCGGCAACAACACTTGCTCCTGGCCGACCAGTATCAGTTCAGCGTCGGCTTCGCGACGGAGAAAAGAGGCGGCTGCAGGAATCGTGACTGACGGGCCGTGATCGCCACCCATGCAGTCGATTGAAATTTTAATGGTCATTGATTTTGATTCAGAGCCTTGCCAACCCGCATTATGGGGCAGATTTGGCGTGATTCAAAATGACGCGCCAAGCCGCGTAAACATAAAAAAGCGGCGCAAAATGAACCTCCTGAAACAGAAGCTCATTGCGCCGCTTTTCTCCAAAAACAGCAAGATCGATGTCTCGATGTCTGCGCGAGTATTACTCGTCGTTTTTGGTCTTCAGCACTTTGCGGCCACGGTAGAAACCGTTCGGGCTGATGTGGTGACGCAGGTGAGTCTCACCAGTCGTTGGCTCAACAGCCAGCGGAGGTGCAGTCAGAAAGTCGTGTGCACGATGCATACCGCGCTTCGACGGGGTCTTTTTGTTTTGCTGAACAGCCATGATTACTACTCCTAAACCTTAAGATCCAAAATTTTAACACACCCGGCCGGCCTTGCTAGCCCGTCCGGAATGCCATCCGACGCAAATCGGACATCCCTTAATACTATTGCTTCAACTGCTTGAGCGCTGCAAACGGTGAAACCCGCTGCGCACCTTTTGCCTCGACCGCCACTCCGGCATCGGGACAAGTCTCGTGCTTGGCCGCCACAGGCAGCGCCAGCAAAGTCTCATCTTCGATCAGAGCACGCGCATCAAAAGCACTTGAGCCAACGACTACATCAATCTCGTCGTTATCCAACTGCTGCTCGATGGCATCGGCCTCGGCATCATCTTTTGCCAGTACCAGCAGCGACTCCGAAGCAATTTCGAAAGGCAATGCCGTCAAGCAACGCTGACAGATCAGATTAACTGCTCCCGACACTGCCAGACTCAGTTGAGGATGTCCCAGCTTGCCGATATCGCCGGACAGAGTCCACTTTATCGTGCCAGAACGATCAACCGTCTCTTGCGCCAGACGACCTAATTCAGCGACCGGAATCTCGCCCTCAGCCCGCTCCTTGAGACGGCTGAAATCGAACGCGTCAATGACAAATGCATTCATATTCAAAAGGAGAATCCGGAAAACCTGCGATAATACCAGAAAATTTCCTTACCAGTCAAAGCCTTAGCCTGTTTTTTGACGCAAAGCCACGGCTGGCGGGCAAATTTGCAACTGATCGCCGATGAAAACGGCTTGCCTGAAACAGATTCGCGATGCGACGTTGCCACAACTGCAGCAATAGAAGCCCTCCCGGAAGCCCGCGATTCTCACCTCTGCAATCGCACGGCGTATCGCCACAACACTCCTGAAGACCAAAAACAGATGGACCAATTTTCCGACCTGCCGCGTTTGATTCTGGGGTCCAGCTCCAGCTATCGCAAAGAACTGCTGTCACGCCTCGGCCTGCCCTTCGAGGTCATCGTGCCTGACATTGATGAAACTCCACTTGCCGGAGAAACACCCGACGCCACCGCGATGCGCCTGGCCAAAGAGAAAGCACGCGCCGTAGCGCAAAAAGCGGAAGGTGCGCTGGTGATCGGCTCGGATCAGGTGGCGACACTTGATGGCGAACAAATAGGCAAACCCGGCAATCACGAAAATGCCTTGAAGCAACTGCAAAAAATGCGCGGCCGTGAAGTGATCTTCCACACCGCCCTGTGCCTGTGGGATGGACGTCGATCTGATCCCTATGAGGCCGCGCAACTGAGAAACGTGCAGACCATCGTCACTTTCCGCGACCTGCCGGACACCGAACTTGATGCCTATCTGCGCATCGAGCAGCCTTACGATTGCGCCGGCAGCGCGAAGAATGAAGGTCTGGGCATCGCGATTCTGAAGGACATCCGCAATGACGATCCGACCGCATTGACCGGCTTGCCGCTGATTGCGCTGACCGACATGCTGCGGCATGCGGGCGTGCGCTTTTTCGGGCTCAAATAAATCAAGCAGGCCTCGATCCAAAAAGAAAAGGCCGCAGCAGCGACCTCAACTTGCATCCGGCAAATGATTGAAACTCAATAGTTGCGACGCGGATAACCTTCGGCGGTAATGCGCGTCCACACCACCTCTTTTTCTTCCGAGGTCATGAAAACCCAATGTGCGACTTCCGACACGGTACGACCGCAGCCGCGGCAAACGTCGTCAAAAGTGGTTGAGCAGACAGCAACGCAAGGCGTGTCAGGACGTTCGAGAGGCTTGCCGGATGATTGAGACATGAGATATATGAAGCGGTGAAGCCGATCTGCTGCGGCCGATCAGCCCAGAAACGGGAGCGCAAATTTCGCGCAGAGCCGCATCTTACCAAGAACCGCGCGGCTTATCCGGAACAGCCCTATGCCGGCGAGGGATTAAGACCCGACTCGAAACAGGAAACGCGAAAAAAAGAACAAAAAAAAAGCCCGCGACCTGAAGGTGCGGGCTTGAATCCAATTTCTTAAGGAGGAGATTGGAGGAGACAGGTGCAACTATATCGATGGCCTCCGGACGCGTCTGCTTTATTATTCCAATAGCTGATATTCACAAACGCGATAACTCATCCTCCCCCCGACCCTGGCTGACTCCGGCCCTTCCTCACAGCGCGAGACAGGCACCTCAGGCAAACAGGCTTCCGATATCGACGCCAACCATAATCCGCGTCGCATCCAGCGAAGAAGTCACCGGCTTGGGCGGCGTGACGTCCTTGCGCTGGCAGGCAGCTGTGGCGAATATAGTGAGAAGCAGAAAAATAACTGGCATCGCTCGCATGCGGATCTCCTCATTCGGATGGATCGCATCGACACCGGCACGCGACCGCAATGCGATTGAGATTGAACGCCACCCGCATACAAGTCATGCACATAGGGGCGACATAGTCTGATTGAGATATCAAGAATCGATGCTGGCTGCGACAAAGTCAAGGAAACCACCATTCAGCCCTGAACAGACCGGGTTACAGCAGCATGACCAGGGCCGGCAAGCGATTTCAACTCAGGAGGCAGCCACAAACTGCGGCGGCTTGACGGCCGTATTCACCGCAGCATCAGCACCTTCGGCCCCGAGCGCCAGATTCTTCTCATACAGCGCGGCAATCATGTCCGACTGCGTCACCATCCCCACCAGGCGACGCTCCTCGTCGAGGATCGGCACCTGATGCAAGCCGTCGGCCATCAGAGGCACCAGGCTGGTCACGGGCGCATCCGCTGTGGCGGTCACCACCGGCCTGCTCATGATCTGCCCGACCACTTCGGGCTTCTCTGAATGCATCAGCGGCACGCGCCGCAGGAAGCCGAGGATCAGCTTGTTCAATTGCCGGTATTCGCTCAGCCCGGCTTGCTTCAGAAAATCATTGCGCGTGACGATGCCGATCACATGCCGGCCGCGATCCAGTACCGGAAGGGCCCGCAATTTGTGTCGCTGCAGCAGCTCCCAGGCCTCGTCCAGGCCGGTCGCGAATTCCACACTCACGATGTCGCGCGACATCACCGCATCGCAGCGCGTTTCCCCAAAACGCCGGCGATAGGCACGCATCTCGGTCTGCATGAACAACTCCTCCAGATCGTCGCGGCTGATGTCCAGCACCTGGTTGTAGCTCTTCAGCACCGCATCCAGATCCTCCTGCGCAAAGCCCAGCCGGGTGATCGGGGCGGCATCTTTTGTCTGGTGCGCCTGCCGCTGATCGAACTGCGGCGCCTGCTGGGAATGCGGATAGCGGCGGCCCGAAGCATTGTTGAAAAACAAGGCGGTCAGCAACAACAGACACGAATTCAGCGCCACCGGCGACAGCACGAACATGAAGCCCATGTCATGCACCGCCGGCCCGCCCAGCACCGCCGTCAAAGCGACCGCGCCGCTGGGCGGATGCAAACAGCGCAGCACGAACATGGCGCCGATCGCCAGGGCAATCGCCAGCGCCGCCGCCACTGCCGGCTCATGAACCAGGCGCGCGCAGGCGACACCGATCAAGGCCGCGCTCAGATTGCCGCCGATGATGGACCAGGGCTGCGCCAGCGGGCTGGCAGGCACCGCAAACAACAGTACGGCGGAGGCGCCCATCGGTGCGATCAGCCAGATGCCGGCGCCGCGCGGCAGGATCGCGTAGCTGATCAGACCCGTCAGCAAAATACCGAACAGCGCACCGGCGCAAGCGCGCATGCGCTCGAAGCGGTCGACCGTGTTTTTTGCGGGGATGAAACTTTTCAAGCATGACAGGATAAAATCGCCCATGTTTTTATCAATTATCGAATTGGCAGGGACATCCGGGATGCGGATACACCCTCAATTACATCACAAGATGATATATTTTGCCGCAATCGCGGCCGACGTCGTCGCGGCCAGCAGCGTTTCAGCCTGCCCTGCTTCATTCTGATCACCATATGCGCCGGATTTTTGCCGCCGCAGCAGATGCCTGCCTGCCATGAAAGACATACCCACTTCCCTGCTGCAAAAAAAGGATTTTGAAGCGCTGTCGGAATTCAGATATCAGTTGCGCCGCTTTTTGCGCTTCAGCGAAGACGCTGCGCAAAGCGAGGGACTGACGCCGCTGCAATATCTGCTGATGCTGCATATCAAGGGTTTTCCCGGGCGCGAATGGGCCAGCATCAGCGAACTGGCTGAACGCCTGCAGGCGCAGCATCACGGCGTGGTGGCGCTGGTCACACGTTGCGTCAAGGCCGGCCTGGTGACGCGCACGCCGGACGACAAGGATAAACGCCAGGTGCAGGTGCGCGTGACCGAGCTGGGCGAGCAATATCTGCAGCGTCTGGCGGAAATGCATCGCAACGAATTGCATTCGCTGGCGGGCGTGTTCCAGGTCTCGCATATCTCGGCCTTCAACGACCGCGACTGAGATCTCCTTGGCGGCACACTTTTTCCTGCGAACCGATTGCCTCCGATGAAAAGAAAAACCACGTCCGACTCTGCCCCCGCATCGCCTGTCGCAACGCGCAAGACTGCTCAGTCGGCCGTCACCAAGGAAGACGTGGCGCGCGCCGCCGGCGTATCGCACATCACCGTCTCGCGCGTGATCAACACGCCGGACAAGGTAGCGCCCGAGACCCGCGCCAAGGTGCAAAGCTTTATCGCCAGCATGGGTTACATCCCCAATCTGCTGGCCGGCGGGCTGGCCTCGAAGCGCACCCGCATCATCGCGGCGATCGTGCCGACCATCAGCCATTCTATCTTTGCCGAAACCGTACGCGGTCTGTCGGAGCAACTGAGCGCACAGGGCTACCAGTTGCTGCTGGGGCAAAGCAATTATTCCGAAGACGCCGAAACCGCACTGGTAGAAGCCTTCATCGGCCGCCGCGTCGATGGGCTCGTGCTGACCGGCGTGCAACATACTGAGCGTACCCGTCAACGGCTCAAGACCGCGAATATTCCGGTGGTCGAAACCTGGGATCTGACGCCCGAGCCTATCGACATGCTGGCCGGTTTTTCCAATCACGGCGCCGGGCGCGCCATGGGCGACTATCTGCAGCAACGCGGCTATCGCAGGATGGCCTTCGTCGGCGGTGAAGATCCGCGCGGACAGTCGCGCTTCTCCGGCATGCGCGATGCGCTGTTGGCGCACGCTCTGGAAGCGCCGCTGTATCTCACGGTGCCCTTCGGCTCTTTCCTCAGCGCCGGCCGTGAAGCGATCACTATGATTCTCGAACAGCATGCCGAGGTCGATGCCGTCTTCTTCAGCAATGACGTGATTGCGGCCGGCGCCGTGCTGGAATGCCAGCGCCGCCATATTCAGGTCCCACAGCGCATCGCGCTGGCCGGCTTCGCCAATCTGGATATCGCGCCCGAAGTCCACCCGGCGCTGACCACGGTGCAGATCAGCAGCCTGCAGATCGGCCAGACGGCCGCGCAGATGCTGCTGGCGCGCCTGGCCGGCGAAGGCGTGGACGATCCGGTATGCGATCTCGGCTTTTCAGTGGTGCCCCGTGCCAGCGCATAAAAAAACCGGAAATGCACAGGAATACCCGCGCATTTCCAGCAAGGTCAAAACTGGTCCGCCACGCTGCTTGCATTTTGCCGAGTCCCAGACCAAGTAACCAGGCAGCAAGGCCTGCGCATATCGATTGGAGCCTGCTTCACTCATCTTCCGCATAGACAATCCCGCGCGTCTCCGGCGCCATCAGCAGCGCAATCAAGGCCACACCGCCCATGAACATCAGATAGCCCACAATCGGGTAATAACTGCCGCCGTAAATCGCCAGCAAACCGGTTGCGATCACCGGCGCCATACCGCCGGTAATCACCGACGATAATTCACGCGCGGTACAGATGCCGGTCATGCGTGTGCTGGGCGGGAACAGCTCGGCAAAGAACGCCGCCTGCACCGCGAACATCGGATACAGCCCGAAGACAATCATGAACACAAAGGCACCGATGATCATCGGCGTTTCGCGCGTCTCCAGCATCCAGAAAAATGGGAAGGCGCCCAGGATCATGACGAGGATACCGAGGATATATACCGGTCGCCGACCGATGCGGTCGGACAACGCCCCCCAAAACGGATTGAGCAGCGCGCCGATACCGGCACCGGTCAACACCGCTATCAAACCGATACTGGCGCTCACCTTCAGCTGCGAAGTCAGATACGACAAGGCCCAGACCTGAAAGATATAGCCCGCCGTGTTTTCTGAAAACCGTGCGCCGATGGCGATCAGCATGCTGCGCTTATGATTGCGCCAAACCGCCTTGATGGGCGCCTTCTCCACCGCTTTCTTGGCCTTCATCTTCTCGAAGGTCGGTGACTCATGCACATACAGGCGGATATACATGCCGACCGCCAGGCCGATGCTGCTCAGCAGGAAGGGAATGCGCCAGCCGTAGCTCATGAAATCGGCCTCGGGCAACTGCCGCACCAGCGCGAAGGCGCCGGCCGACAAGACCACCCCGAGCGCCACACCGACACCCGGCCAGCTGGCGTAATAGCCGCGCTTTTCGGGCGGTGCATATTCGGCCGACATGGTCACTGCCCCGCCGAATTCGGCGCCGGCCGCGAAGCCCTGCACCAGCCGCAGCAAGGTCAGCAGTATCGGCGCCCAGATGCCGATGCTGGCGTAGGTCGGCAGGACGCCGATCAGGGTGGTGCTCAGCCCCATCATCAGCAGCGTCACCACCAGCACATTCTTGCGGCCGACGCGATCGCCGATGTGGCCGAACACAAAGCCGCCCAGCGGTCGCACCACAAAGCCCAGAGCATACGAACCGAAAGCAGCCAGCGTGCCTATCATCGGATCGAGCTTGGTGAAGAACAGCACATTGAAGACGATGGCCGCCGCCGTGCCGTAGAGGAAGAAGTCATACCATTCGAGCGCCGTGCCGACTACCGAAGATCGCAAGGCCATGCGCCGGCGCCTGACTTCCTCGCTGGTGACTTCCAGCTCTTGCCCACGGTCGATGCCATGGGAATGATTGACCGTGCGACGGTCTGCGATTGTATTCATGTGCTTGTCTCCTGTTGGGTGACGCGTCTCTGCTATGCGGTTCAAGGCATAGGCCGGATGTTTTTCTCCGGCGTGGACGTCGTCTTGCCTGCATATCGGATGTGGAAAGTGCTACTCCTCCCTGGGTATTACCGGCTTGCCTTGTTGTTGAATACTGCCTGCTTGTTTCTTATGTTTTTGTATCTGATGCTTTAATGACGACCTTTGTCTCAGGCGCGTAAACGCTGCGGCTCGGGTGCAGAGGCTAGCGCCGGCGAGGAACACTGCTGCCACAAATCGCGCACCAGTTTCATCATCAGTTGCGCCTCGCTCCAGCGGTCGGACAATTCATAACCATCGGCGCCGGTCATGGCGTATTCGGGCGGTCCGAGTTCACACAGAAACGTCAGCACGGCGTCGCTGCCGGCGCGCCGCTGCCAGCTCCTGAAGCCGTATTCCCACCAGCCCATGAACAGCCTGAGCCATTCCTGATGCTGCGGAAACGTCAGTTGCACCTGAATCTGTTCGCGGCTGGCGACACGCCCGTGAAAACCCCAGGCCTGATCGATCACCCTGTGCATCAGCGCATGATTTTCTTCCGAGATTGGCCAGGCGAATTCACGCCCGACCACGTAATGCGAGAGGTCGGCCGTCAGTCGCAGGTCGGGAAACCGATCCAGCAGATGCAGCGTGAAAAGGAGATCGGTGGTCATGCGGTCGCGATGCGTTTCAATATGCAGCGCGATGCCGGCATCGTCGGCCAGGCGCCGCCAGCCTTCGATATAAGGAATGCATTCATCGAGCGTGTAGGGCCGCACATCGGCCTGCAGATTGACGTGATCGGCGCCCAGTTCCTGCACGTGCTCGATGATGGGCTTGAGATCGTCGACGCTGCGCGGATAGCATTGCGCCTGCCAGCTCATGCCGTGCTCGCGCAGAAACGAGGTCACGGTTCTGGCGTAGTCGTAGTCGAAGAAGCGCACGCCGGCGCCGTCGAAGCCGGCCTCGCGGATCATGCTCAGCTTCTGATCCAGCGTCCACTCCTGCCCGTCCGGCCGGCGCCGCTCCATGGCCCAGAGCGACTGATACACGCGAAAACTTTGCATGGGTTCCGCCTTTGCAAGGGTATCGTTTGAAAGCGGCGAGCCATTACGAAGCGCTCGCCGGCTTGCTGCCTGCGCGCCGGATCAGGTGCTGGCGGCCTGCTGCGGCACCTCGACCTGATCGAAGAAGCGCTTGCCGCTGGAAGCCTGATTCTCGTAGATCGACCCCTGATTCAAGGCCGGCGGCAAAGGCATGCGTACCGGTACGTCGCGAAAGCGCGGCGTGATGGTCGGCGCACCGCGCAGCAGGCGCTGGTTGAATTCATCAAAATCGGCCACGCCCATCAGCGGGAAGGCATCCGCCGCGCACACCTCATACAGCAGGAAATTGCGCGACATCGTCGAGCGGTTCTGCGCCGAGCCATGCACTGCGCGCACATGGTGAAAAGACACAGAACCTGCCTTGCCGACAATCGGCACGGCCTGATCCAGATTCAGCCCAGGCATTTGCGGATCGAGAGCGCCGCAGAAACGGCCATCGGCGTGGTGGTCGTAAGTCGGCCCCTGATGCGAACCGGGCACCACCAGCATCGCGCCATTTTCCAGCGAGGTGTCGTCCAGCATCACGCCCACGGCCAGAATGTCGTCATTGGTATGCGGGTAAAAGGCCCAGTCCTGATGCCACTCCACCGGCGAACCAAAGCGCGGCGACTTGAGATTGAGCTTGGACGATTGCAGCCGCAGACCGGGGCCGAGCAGGTCGGACAACACATCCAGCACCGGCTGCGAGCGGATGAAATCCTCGAATACCGGGCCATGCTTGTGCGGCTGCTTGATACGGCGCACGCGAGGATCGGCGGCGCTGTGGCCGCGCTCCAGATCGAACAGCTGATTATGATCGCTGATCTGGCGCGACTGCTCCACCCATTGCGCCAGCGCGTCCTTCATCTTTTGCCGCATGATGTCGTTCAGCAGATCCGGCACCACCAGCCAGCCCTGCTCCTGATATTGCGTCTTCTGTTGTTGCGTCAGCATCTCTATTCCTCCTTGAATGATTCAAGCGGTTCGGGCTTCGAGGCTTAAACACTTGCCCCCTGCCTGCGGCATCTGCTTCCTGGATCGCATGCAAATTCAATGTTCGCGCGAACATAGTAGAGCCGAAAAAAAATGCCGTCAACTGCATTTTCAAACATCCGCGCCTCGCAAAGCCTTGCCGGTACTGACATCAACAAAAATAAATGTCTGCTGCTGTGCGGCATAAACCGTTACTCCGGCTCATTTTCCGACACCGTCGCACCCCGGCCTCAACATCACTCAACCGCCATCTCTACCCGGTTGCGCCCTTGATCCTTGGCCGTGTATAAGGCCTCATCGGCCAGTTTGATCAATTGCTCCAGCGCCTGCTGCCCGACCGATGCTGCAACGCCGAAGCTGGCGGTGACGCGTAACTCCTGGCCGCCATCGACGACGAAAGATTTCTGCTCCAGCGCTTCACGCAATTTCTGGGCGACGGCCATGCCATTCTGCAGATCCGACTCCGGCAACAGCACGATGAACTCCTCACCGCCATAGCGCGCCAGCACATCCACCTTACGCAGCAACTGCTGCACCGTCTGCGCCACGCCGCGCAAGATCTCGTCGCCGGCCAGATGACCATATTCATCGTTGATGCGCTTGAACCAGTCGATATCGAACATCACAATTGCCAGATCGCGCTGGTAACGCTGCGCCACCGCCATCTGTTGCTGTGCGTGAGTATAGAAGGCGCGGCGGTTCCAGACGCCGGTCAGAAAATCGGTATTGGACGAGGCCTGCAGCTGGGTAATCAGCTCTTCGCGCTCGCGCGCCAGGCTGTTGCGCTCCATAATCCGCGCCCGCAAGACCTGCAAGGCACGCATCATGCCACCCACTTCGTCGGCGTGGCGGCTGCGCGGGATGTTCGCATCCAGATTGCCTTCAGCCAGGCTGACCACCAGATTCTTGGCGTCAACCAGCGGCCGCACCACGCGCTTGCGGATCAGATGCATCAGCAACATGAAGAAAAAGCGGACGGCGCGTCACGATAGGCGCGGTATACAGCGAACCCAGCTGGCCCGCATATTCGCGCAGGCTTGCCGCCACGCGCACGCTGGAAAGCCCGTCGCGCAGCTCAGGGTCGGCCTGATTGGCGATTTCGGCCAGGTCGGCCAGCACCCTCACCATTAATGGAATCGCATCGACCATGCCGTCGACGGCGGAAATGATATACGCGGAATCGCGCTGCCCCCGATCCTGGCCCGCGATCCTGTCGATGGCCAGGCGCGCCGGCCCCAGGGTGCGCTGCAGGATCATGACTTTTTCGATCACGGCCGGATGGCGTGGATCCGGGTCCGCCTGCAAGGCCTTGATCAACTGATTGATGGCCTGATCGCTATCGTGGCGGGTGCGCTGCAATTCATCGCGCCAGACCTGATTGACGGCTGTTTCAACACCCATATAGGCATTCGCCGGGCCGCGCTCGTTGGCGACTTTTTCCAGCGTGATCAGCGCCAGCCGGAAATTGCTCAGAGCCTGCACGCTGTGCGCTCCACGCTGATAGGCGCCCCATTCGATCGCAACCAGCGAAGCGGCGAGCGTCATGAACAGCAGCAGCAAAGCGATCGATATCAGCCGGAACAGGCGATTCAGTGACATGGGCAATCCCGGCGCCGCAATGGCGACCGAATCAGTTGAGTGCAATTACGTTGAAAACAGCGAAGTGCCGGATCCGGCTTAGCGTCTGCCCGGCAATGACAGAATACTGCCGATGCCGGAAGTTATTTTCATGAACAGCGTGGCATTCCCGCGCCTTACAGATACTTAAGGCCAAGCACTGCTGCCAGCGCCCGCCTCGGCAGCGCGAAGGCATTGAGCGCTACTCCCGACATCCTGCGTTGTTGTAATTGGCGGGCGTGCATGATGCCGGACACAATATTGCCCACGTAAACGAAAAAAATCCCGCACTGGGCGGGATTTTGATCAGGTCGTGAAACCTTAATACTGGCGGAGAGGGTGGGATTCGAACCCACGGTACGGGAAACCGTACGCCTGATTTCGAGTCAGGTACATTCGACCACTCTGCCACCTCTCCGGTTAACTTGGTCGTTCACTGCTTGGAGCAGCAAAGCACGCAAGTATAGCAGAAGGTTTTTAAGTAAGGAACAGCCCTTTTCATTTTTATTTGATAATTATTTTCCCCGCTTTGATTCCCGCCATTTGAGAAGCAGCGTCGGCCATTACAACAAAGCCTCCCTGGAGCCTCAGAAAATGCTGCAACAAAACTGTCATATCATCTTCTTGTCATAAATGCTCTCTAGCATCACCGGCTTAGTTCATCAGAACAATATCCTCCGGGACTGGCCATGCCCCCCTTTACCTTCGATCCGTTTTCACCGAGCAGCGAAACTGCTCAGATCATCGCGCGTGCCGCTTCACAGCTGCCGGGCGGCGCCAATCCCGACGACGATCAGGGCCAGATGCTGGCCTTGCTGCATGAAATCATCGCCCAGCGCAATCTGACCGCCCTGTTCCAGCCCATCGTGCGCATGCGCAACGGCGACATTCTGGGTTACGAGGGCCTGATTCGCGGCCCCTCCAATACTCCGCTGCATTCGCCGCTCAATCTGTTCAAGGTGGCGCGCGCCCACAATCTGAGCGTGCAGGTGGAATATCTGTGCCGCCACATCGTCATGGCGCGCTTTGCGCAGTCCGGCCTGCCCGGCAATCTGTTCCTCAATGTCAGCCCCGGCGCCCTGATGCAGCCCAAGGCCATCCACGGCGAGACCTTGCGCTATCTGGAAAAGCTGGGCATCAATCCGCAGCGCATCATCATCGAGCTGACCGAGAACGAGCCGACCTACGATTACGTCTCGCTGCGCAATGCCGTGATGTATTACCGTGAGATGGGCTTCCAGATCGCCATCGACGATCTGGGCGAAGGTTTTTCCAGTCTGCGTCTGTGGTCGGAGTTGCAGCCGGAATACGTCAAGATCGACATGCACTTCATCCAGGGCATCAATCACGATCCGATGAAGCTGCAGTTCGTGCGCTCGATTCAGGAAATTGCAGAGAAATCCGGCTCCATCGTGATCGCCGAAGGCATCGAATCGCAGGCCGAGTTGCTGACCATACGCGACCTCGGCATTGCCTGCGGCCAGGGTTATCACATCGCACGGCCGATGGCGGAGCCGATGACTTCTATTTCGGAGGATCTGAGCAAGTCGCTGCGACGCGACAAGGTACCGCTCACCGAACAGAAACACGGTCTGGCCAAGCGCAACGCCACGGTGTTGAAACTGCTGCGCGAAACCCAATACGTCTCGCCGGAAGTGCCCAACGACCATGTCTACGAACTGTTCGTCAACGATCCCCAATTGCAGGCCTTGCCGGTGGTCAGCAACGGCCTGCCGATCGGCCTGATCAATCGCTACAGCATGGTCGAACGCTTTGCGCGTCTGTATGGCCGCGAGCTGTACGGCAAGCGCTCCTGCACCTTTTTCATGGACCCGAATCCCATCCTGACCGAACAGGACACCAGCCTGCAGGAGCTGAGCAATCTGCTGGTGCAGGCCGAGTCGCATCACCTGTCGAACGGCTTTATCATCACCGACCGCGGTCTGTATCGCGGGCTCGGCACCGGCCACGATCTGCTGCGCGAAATCACGCAGATGCAGATCGATGCTGCACGCCACGCCAATCCGCTGACGCAGTTGCCGGGCAATGTGCCGATCAACGATCACATCGAATATCTACTGCAAAGCGGGGTGGAATTCTGCATCTGCTATTGCGACCTGGATCACTTCAAGCCCTTCAACGACGTCTACGGCTATCGCAAGGGCGACGACATGATCCAGATCACAGGCCGCCTGCTGCAGCAACATTGCGACCCGCAGCACGACTTCATCGGGCATATCGGCGGCGACGATTTTCTGGTGATGTTCCAGAGTGAAGACTGGGAACGCCGTTGCCGCACTCTGCTGGAATCCTTCGCTGCCGAGTCGCGTCATTTTTACTACGACGAGGATCTGGAACGCGGCGGCTACTTCAGCGATGACCGCCAGGGCAACAAGGTGCTGCATCCTCTGGTCAGCCTGTCGCTGGGTGCGGTGCGCATCGAGCCTTCGCAATATTCCTCTCCGCACCAGATCGCCTCGGCCGCGACCAAGGCCAAGAAACAGGCCAAGAAAATCGTCGGCAACAGCCTGTTTATCGAGCGCCGAATTCCGGCCGCATTTTCGTGGGCGATGTAAATCAGGAAGGACCGGGTCGCATCGATTCGATGAAAAAAAACGGCTGACCATTTCCGGTCAGCCGTTTTTTCATGTCCATCTTTTTATATCCGTCTGTGACCGCTTCAGAGGCGGGTCATCAAGCAGATGACAGGCTTCTGCAAGGCATCAAGCCGCCGGCGTCAGCCGCTGGATGCCGCCCATGTAAGTTTGCAAGACCGCCGGAATTTCCAGGCTGCCATCAGCCTGCTGATAGTTTTCCAGCACCGCAACCAGGGTACGGCCGACTGCCAGGCCCGAACCGTTCAGGGTGTGCAGCAGCTCCGGCTTGCCCTGGGCATTACGGAAACGCGCCTGCATGCGGCGTGCCTGGAAAGCTTCGCAGTTCGACACCGACGAAATCTCGCGATAGGTATTTTGCGCCGGCAACCACACTTCGATGTCGTAGGTCTTGGCCGCGCCGAAGCCCATATCCCCGGTGCACAGCGTGATCACGCGGTAAGGCAGCCCGAGCTTTTTGAGGATGGTTTCCGCGTGGCCCAGCATGTCTTCCAGCGCTTCATACGACTTGTCGGGATGCACGATCTGCACCATTTCCACCTTGTCGAACTGGTGCTGGCGAATCATGCCGCGCGTGTCGCGGCCGTAGGAGCCGGCTTCCGAACGGAAGCATGGTGAATGGGCGGTGAATTTCAGCGGCAGCGTATCGCCGGCCACGATCTCGTCGCGCACGAAATTGGTCAGCGGCACTTCAGCCGTCGGGATCAGATACAGCGCGGTGCTGTCGCTGGTTTCGCCTTCCTGGCCGCCCTTCTTGGCCGCGAACAGATCTTCTTCAAACTTGGGCAACTGGCCGGTGCCGCGCAGCGAATCGGCGTTGACCATGTAAGGCGTATAGCACTCGGTGTAACCGTGTTCCAGGGTGTGGGTGTCGAGCATGAACTGCGCCAGCGCGCGGTGCAGACGGGCGATGCCGCCTTTGAGCACGGCGAAGCGCGAACCGGTCAGCTTGGTCGCCAGATCGAAATCCAGACCCAGCGCGGAACCGACGTCGACGTGATCCTTGATCTCGAAATCGAAGCTGCGCGGCGTGCCGACCTTGCGCAGTTCAACGTTGCCGCTTTCGTCGGCGCCCTGCGGCACCGATTCATGCGGCAAATTCGGCACCACTTGCAGGAAGGCGGTCATGCCGGCCTGCACTTCCTCCAGACGCGCCGCCGAGCTCTTGAGTTCGTCAGCGATACCATTGACTTCCGCCATCAGCGCCGATGCATCTTCGCCCTTGCCCTTGAGCATGCCGATCTGCTTGGACAGGCTGTTGCGCTTGCTCTGCAGTTCTTCGGTGCGGGTCTGGATCTGCTTGCGCTCGCCTTCCAGCGCATTGAAAGCAGCGACGTCGAGCTGAAATTTGCGTCCGGCCAGGCGAGCAGCGACGGTGTCGATGTCTTTACGGAGAAGTTGAATGTCGATCATGGAAAATGCGGAATGAATCTCGGAAAGAAGAATAAGCCGAGATTGTACCAAGGCCCGCGCCGATTCCGGCGTTACGCCGCAAAATCGGACATGGCGAGGATTGCCCGAGGATTGCCGATGGCGGCGACGCAAGCGCTGCAGCTTGCGTTATCATCGTCGCGCTCAAACCTGCCGACCGACATCATGGACGACCAACCACAAACTCCTCCGCCGCGCCCGCTCTTCATTTCCGTCATCGGCCTGGCCTGCGCGCTCGGCCTGGCGGTGTGGGCGGCAATGCGTTTCGCCTTGCACGGCAGCAACATCGTCTACGGTGCCTTGGCCGGTATCAGTTTCGGCGCCGCCTTCGCTTTCGGCCAGCAAATCAAGAACCGGATCGCCCCCTCAAAGCCGCGCACCAGCAGCTGGAAAAGCGCCTCCGCCAATCTGCCCGAGTTGCGGCCGGCACGTCAGGCGGCGATGCAGGCGAAAAAACTGAGGGTGGAATTCGACGAACAGAACATCCGTACCCTGCTCAACAAGACAGAACGCGAACACATCCGCTGGGATGAAATAGACAACATCACCATCACGATCAGCGATGAGTTTCTGCCGATGCCGCAGTGGCTGCTGATAGGCCGGAAGCGTGAAGATCAAAGCCCCAAAGGCATGCTGGTGCCGAACGACGCCGAAGGGCTGGATGGCCTGATGGACGCCTTCAAGCTGCATCTGCCGGGCTACGGCAATGATCAGACTTATGCCACAGTGATCGCCGCCATGGCGGCGATGGAAGGCAGCTTCCCGGTGTGGTCGCGCGGTGCTGCGGATGCCGCAACGCCGACTGCCGGCTGAACGCAGTCACGTTCGCCCCGCTTTACTTTTCTTTCCTGCGCGCCTCGCGATCCAGCTCGCGCAGGTGATCCATCTTGGCGCCGATCTTGGCTTCCAGCCCGCGTGGCGTCGGCTGATACCAGTTCGGTTCGCGAATCCCGTCAGGCAGATAGGTTTCGCCGGCGGCATAGGCCTCCGGTTCATCATGTGCATAACGGTAAAGCTTGCCGTAGCCGAGTTCCTTCATCAGTTTGGTGGGCGCGTTGCGCAGATGCTCGGGCACCGGCCGCGACTTGTCCTTGCTGATGAACGCGCGCGCCTGGTTGTAGGCCATGTAGCCGGCATTGCTCTTGGCGGCAATCGCCAGATAAATCACCGCCTGCGCCAGCGCCAGTTCGCCTTCCGGCGAGCCCAGCCGCTCGTAAGTGGCTGCCGCGTCGTTGGCAATCGTCATGGCGCGCGGATCGGCCAGACCGATATCTTCCCAGGCCATGCGCACGATGCGGCGCGACAGATAACGCGGATCGACGCCGCCGTCCAGCATGCGCGTCAGCCAATACAAGGCGCCGTCAGGACTGGAACCGCGCACCGATTTATGCAGCGCTGAAATCTGATCGTAGAAGGCATCGCCGCCCTTGTCGAAACGGCGCAGCGCATCGCCCAGACATTCCGCCAGCAATTCCACCGTGACCGTCGCCTGCTGTTTGGCCTGCGCCGCGCGCGACACGATTTCCAGATTGTTGAGCAGCTTGCGGCCGTCGCCGTCGGCGCTGGCGATCAGCATTTCCTTGGCCTCCGGCTGAAACTCCAGACCATCCAGTTCTTCGCGGCAGGCGCGATCAATCAGAGCGCCGAGATCTTCCTCGGTCAGCGATTTCAGCACGTAGACCGCTGCACGCGACAGCAGCGCGCCATTGACTTCGAACGAAGGATTTTCGGTGGTGGCGCCGATGAAGGTGAACAGTCCGCTTTCAACGTGCGGCAAGAAAGCATCTTGCTGGCTCTTGTTGAAACGATGCACCTCATCGACGAACAGGATGGTGCGGCGGCCGGAATTGGCGCGGATCAGCTGTGCCCGCTCGACCGCCTCGCGGATGTCCTTCACGCCCGAGAGCACCGCCGACAAGGCGATGAATTCGGCGTTGAAACTGTCCGCCATGATGCGCGCCAGCGTGGTCTTGCCGACGCCCGGCGGGCCCCACAGAATCATTGAGTGCGGCTCGCCGGATTCGAAAGCCACGCGCAGCGGCTTGCCCGGCCCCAGCAGATGCTGCTGGCCGATCACATCATCGAAGGAATGCGGCCGAAGACGTTCGGCCAGAGGAATCAGATTCATGCTTCGCAAAAAATAAAGCTGCCGCAGACACAGGGCTGCTCACATGAAGCAGCAAGGGCGACGCAGCCGGTAGTCTAACGCAGACCGGGTGAGCGGGCAGCAGAAGCTCGCCGCGCTCCGCCATCCGATCTCCGTCAGCGCCCGCAGATGGCTGAGTCCTGGCCCGGCAGCGCGCAAATTGCGCAGCAGGTACAATGCCCGCCGTTGCATCCGCCCCGCTCTGCAAGCCTGATGCCGCACTCGCGCCACGCCATGGCGCCCGCCCCTGACGGCCATGCCATGCTGCGTGGTCTCAGGCACATCGCCGCTCCAGCCCATCGCCAGAGCCACTTTATTCTTTCACCGCCATGCCCTTTGTCGTTACCGATTCCTGCATACAGTGCAAATACACCGACTGCGTCAGCGTCTGCCCGATGGACTGCTTTGTTGAAGGTCCGAACTTCCTCGCCATTGATCCCGACGGCTGTATCGATTGCTCCATGTGCGTGCCGGAATGCCCGGTCGGCGCCATCTACAATGCTGCCGATCTGCCTGCCGCGTTGGCGCACTTTGAAGATCTGAACGCCAAACTGGCCAAACATCCCGGCTGGAAACCGATTACCCAGGCCAAGGCCCCGATGCCCGATCATGCACAGTGGAAAGACGCGACCGACAAACTGCCGCTGTTGAAGATGCCTGATCAGACCTGAAGATCAGGTCCGACGATTCGGACTGCAAAGCAAAAGCCCCGCACCATTGAAGATGCGGGGCTTTTTCATTTCACAGCCCTGAGTACAACGTTCCCTGCCAAGAACTGGCAGAGCACAATCTCAGCTAGGTTGAGGCTTTTCCACCATACTCCACGCCTCTAAAAGTCGTTCTCGACTCGTAGCTCTGGCGCGCTGCAATCCGAGTTCGCGACTCATTCCAATCACCGCCGATTCCGCATCATCTCCTTCTGCGCTGTAACGACGAGCCAATACATGTAGCTCTGCGATAGAAACCTCATCAACCTGACGTGCAGTTCCCTCAATTGGCTTTCTGAATGTAATCTCCGAGCGTTCTTTCAAGCGCTTTGGCCATACAAAAAGGCCGACTGACTCTGCTTCCGTCTCAAAGTGCTGTGCAGTCAGGTCCACAACTCGACTCACGATACGAGCACCAGTACGAACCCAACCGTGAGCTCGAGCAATACGACGCGCCAAGACTTCGTCACGAACTGGCCCTTCTGTCTCAACAACAGTCGAAATCATTCCCAACAGGCGTTCGTCGTAGCTGTCGGAAAAGAACAAGTCCGGCTCAGCGACATGGTCAGTCGTTGCAAGGTCGACTTCAATGAAATAGTCTTGAGATGGAGCCAGCTCGCCGGCGCGAAAGCGTGCATACATCTCGGAAGGATGAGACGCAACATCCTCTGCCGAAGTCGTAACGGCTGATATTGGCGGCGAGTGAGCCCCATCAGTGACAACAACCTCACCGTCTGTCGCCTTAGCAGCCGCAATAACCTGTTCAGCAATTTCCGCGGCTCGTTCAGCAGCGAGCATCTCAGCCTCTCGCTTGGCATCAAGAATCCGACGCAACTTAGCATCCACCTTCTCAAGCGTACCTGGCATATCTATCCACCAATCAGTAGACCAGATACGGACAATATCCCAGCCCAAACCTCGAAGCACCTGCTCACGAAGTTTGTCGCGGTCTCGTGCGGTTGCAGAACGGTGGTATGTAGCTCCGTCACACTCCACTCCAGCTAAATAGCGGCCCGGAGAGTCTGGATCCACCACTCCCAAGTCAATGCGAAATGCTGAAACGCCTACTTGTGGATGAACAGCCCATCCTCGTTCGGCCAAGGCCGCACAAACAGCTTTCTCGAACGGACTATCGAAATCGCCAACACTGCCAGCCACAAACTCACCCAACGCGCGCGCCCCCTTCTCCGCGAACTCCAAGAAGTGCTTCAGGTCTCTCACCCCAAGGGCCTGCGTGCGTGTCAGGTCCATTTTCTCCGGGCGGAAACTACCAAACACCCTAAGCTCCTGGCGAGCGCGAGTAATAGCCACGTTCAAACGACGTTCACCACCTTGCTGGTTCATCGGACCGAAATTCATCGGCATGACACCATCCAATCCGGGGCCATACGTGACGGAGAAATACATGATGTCACGTTCATCACCTTGTACGCTCTCAAGATTCTTCACGAATACTGGCTCAAGAGCTGTGTCCGCGAAATGACGTTCAATCGACGGGTCCTTCCGCCGAGCATCGTCCAATAGGTCCTCAATAAGGCGTTGTTGCTCGGAATTGAAAGTCACCACGCCAACCGTGTGACCGCTATCGTTGAAGTCTTGTGACTTGAGTCGAGCGACCAGGTCGGCTACCAATGCTTTCGCCTCTGGCTTGTTTGTACGCGAACCACCTCTTTCGTATTGACCATCCGAAACCAAATTGAAGCTCACAGCCCTATCGTTAGTGACCGGACTAGGGAATGTAACCAGGTCGCCGTCGTAGTAGCGATAATTTGAGAATGCAATCAGGCTCTCGTGGCGGCTGCGATAGTGCCAAGACAGCTTCATCGTTGGCAGGTTGGCGCCAATGCACTCTTCCAAGATGCTTTCCAGCTCGACTTCAACATCCGAGTCATCGACATCAGACTCTGCGCGGTCGAAGAAACTAGTTGGCGGCAGTTGCTTGGGGTCGCCGACCATGATGACCTGCCGGCCTCGCGCCATGGCACCGATTGCGTCCCAAACTGGGATTTGCGAAGCCTCGTCAAAGACAACGACATCAAAATCCGCAGTTTCGGCGGGCAGATACTGTGCAATGGACAAGGGACTCATCAACAGGCACGGAGTCAAACGGAGAACCGCCTCTGAGGCTCGGGACATAAGGTCACGCAACGGGAGATGCTTTGTTTTCTTTTGCATCTCATAGCGCAACAAGCCCCATTCCGAGCCCTGCGACACCTTCGCCGGCGAAGGAAGCCCTGCAGAAAGCTGCGCGCGAACCCACTGCTGGGTCAGCGCAATGAACTTCTGGTCAAGTTCGCGGAAATCACGAATTCGCTTCTCGTGCTCCGCAGAAACGAAGGTACGCAAGACTTCATCACCATCTACGACGGCGTTCAGCCACCATCTGCAATAGTCTGTCTCGAATGCCTGCTTAACCGAGCCCAATGTGACGGAGCCCTGCTCAATACCGGCAATCAGGGGAGCAAGGCCAAGCGATAATGCCGTGGCTCTTACTTTACGCCACGCGCACCAACTCTTAAGACGGTTCGATTCTTTTGCAATCAACTGAGCGCGCTCGCCAACTTCACTCGGGATTAAGGCATGCAGGCTGTCGCTATAGGCTGCGGCAACGCCGCTAGCTAGTGCAAAGGACGTAACAACACCATCAAACTCCTTCAAGACCTGAGCATAATGCCGCCCTGCTCCGGCAATGGCGCCAGCCGGCTCCAACAGAACATTACTATCACCAAGCAAGAGCGCGATTGGGCCCTTGACCTGTGCAAGAGCCTCGGGCGTACTGGATAAATTGGCCAAGGCGCTCGCTAATGCCTCGGAGAATTGCAAGGCTGGCTCGACGCCGGCGAGCTTGGTTTGCAAGCCATTCCACAGCCCATCTGTTTTCCCAGACAGGTCACTGTAGTCTTGAAGCTGATTTCCAAGTGAAACCAGCTCTCTCATCTTGCGTAAATCCTCGGCCGCTGCTCCACCTGCGCGCCCGGAATCAATCATCAAGAAGCCCTCGTCTGTCCAGCGGTTCTCGCTACGCGCAGATGCAAGGGCGGCCTGGAACGCGAGATAGGCCTTCGCGACCGCGGTGTCAGAATCAAAGCCTTTCCAGACGCTGGTGTTTTCAGCCGCCAAATGATTCAAGGTGGTAACCATCTGGTCGATTTGCCTCAGCTCTCGAATACGCTGGAGGTCTTCGCGTGCGCCATCGCCACAGAGCCCGCGGCTAACGGGGTCTAACCCAACGTCCTCCCATTGTTTGCGCTCTCGCGCACTCCGCAATGCCATTTGGAACACATGCATCGACCTGGCCACGTCAATTTCGGTCTTCAGGCCCGCCCACGCACCTGCAGTTGGCAGTGAAAGGTCGTCAAATTCCTTAATCTGGCTGGTGAGCTGGTCAATTCTTGCCAGGTGCCCAATGTCCGCCTCGATATCAGGCTCACCTGCACTGGTTGCCAACCCCTTGAGCTGCTTAACAAGATTGCGCTTGCGGAGCAAATTGACAGGCCACGGAGATTCTTTGAGCTCCTTCAGCGCAGCTTGCAACTCACCTACAATCTTCGCGGAGACGCCATCCTTGTAAGCCAGTGATAGCTGGCTCACAACATCCTGGCGTGCACGAAGTAACTCAATAGCGCTATAGAGACGCTCGCTCAGAGTATCGTTCCAAGGTTGAGACAAGTTAGAGCGCAAATCAGAATCACGCTGCAAGTGTCTGATGCCATCTCTCAATTCATCCAAAATCTGCGAACTCACCGGAGCAGACAATTCGCCGAGCAGCTTGCGGTAGCGTTCGACAAGGGGTACCGCATTGCGCAGGCTGTCTGAAATTGCCTTGGCATCTGGACGCAACACGAAGCGCCAGTCATAGCCCGATGCTTGTGGCAGTACGGACGCCAGGGCTTGAAGCCCGGCTCGAACGCGCGGGGCCAATGGCAATTCCGGCAACCCTATCGCGGTTCGCAGAGCCAATGCGGCGGCCTCGAACCGTGACACCACACCCGGAACATCTCGCGCTACGTTGACGAGAGCCTCAGCCCATAGTGGCGACCATTCTGTTTGGACGACGTGAGCCAGGGGACTGCGAGTAAGATTGTCCTCGCCGAAAGCACTAGCGTTCACGTCCAACAAATCGGCCGTCTGACGCAATTCTCGCATTCCTGCCGTATCGTGGGCGGCAGCTGTAGGCCATGACAGTCGCAACATTGGATAGTCTCGCCCCCCGACCACGCGACCGATAGCCTCATAAACACTCAAACCATTGGAATGTCTTGTGTGCAGCCGCTCAACATAGCCATTCAGTTGGGCGCGCAGGCCGTCCAAACGCTCTGCCTCTGCATGCCAATCCTCCGGACTAAGTGCCGCGCTCGCATCCCAGGATGTGCGCAGCTGTTCCAAGACATCGGTCTTGCGAGCTTTATTGGAATGCAGCTCCAAGCAGAAATTACCCAACCCCACTTCTGCCAACCGCCGATAAACGACGTCCAGAGCGGCCATCTTTTCAGAAACAAAAAGCACACGCTTACGTTCAGCCAAAAACTGAGCGATAAGATTTGAAATAGTCTGGCTTTTTCCCGTACCTGGCGGGCCGATAAGAACAAAGTCTTTGCCCCTACTGCCGGCGACTACCGCCGATAGCTGCGAAGAATCCGCAGGCAATGGGCAGAAAGTCTCCTTCACTGGCAATTCGACATCCAACCGCCGTGCGTCTGGGAACTCAACGGTACTCTTGTAGGAGTCTCTAGGGGTATCGAGAAGGTGCTGTACGACCGGATTTTTCTTGAGGTGCTCAATTCGTTCGGTCAGGTCTCGCCACATCAAATACTTGGCAAAGGAGAACGAGGCCAAAACCACGTCATCGACCACTTCCCAGCCAGGAATGTCTTTTACGGCATAGGAAACTGTTTTCCAGATACCGGCCACGTCCAAACCGGAATCATCTTGGGGAAGGCCCGTATCGCGTACGCCCAGCTCAAGCTCATAGTCTTGGCGCAGCATCTGGATGAGCGTAGGGTTGAATCGGGCCTCATCATCGTGCAACTTGATACTGAATCCGGAACGTGCGCTGCGCCGCTCAAGCGACACAGGCAGCAGAATCAACGGCGCACGGTACTTCTTGTCATCCTTGGCTTCTTTCGTCCACGATAGGAAGCCCAGAGCCAGGAACAATGTGTTTGAGCCGCCCTCTTGCAAGGTCGTCCTTGAGCTTCTAAACAACTCGAGGAGCCGGGCTTCTAGCTCGTCTTGCGCCAAACCGACAAACACCTCTTTGCGTTGGAGGGCGTCCAGAGCGTGCTGGCGCCGAACATGTTCCCGCTCGCGCGCCTCATGGATAGCACGATTTCTGGGGTCTTCACCATCCATCAGGTCCGGACGGCTCAGAAGCTTGATTGCATGGCCCTCGGCAAGTACATCCTCGAGCCAACCAGGCTCAGGAGCATCAAGCTTCACGGATTTCTTACCGGCCTTGAAGCTAAGAAGGTTGTTGCGCAGAGAAAGGTCCAGCAGCTTTCGCTGCCACCTGGACAGCCGGTCTTCAGGACGCTCGTCCTGGACTTCCGGTTCTCCTCCTACTGAGTCCAATTGGTCAGGAGCTTCCTCCCACCCCTGATCCTGTGCGTGCTGGTGTGCCTGCACGACAGCGTCACGCTCGATAGCCTTTTCGCTGGCCAGGGGCTTAATTCTCTGCAACCGAGCCCGGCGAATATCGACAGCGAGCTCAAATATCTCTTCTTCTGCCTCAGAAATGTGCTCCTCGCCTTTGGCTATCGTGAAACTGAAAGCTGGCAATGGTCTGTGAACGACCAACGTGGACTCAAAGAGAACCATTTCGCGCAACTTGACGCGCTTGCGTAGCGCTGTAATGTCGTCTACCACGGTCGAAGAAAACTCTTCTTTCTTGAGCCAGACGCCAGGGAATGCATGCCCCTTTTGGAATACAATCAGAGGGTTCAGTCCTGCTTGCTCAAAGGAGGCGCAAATCAGCAAAGTCAGGTCCATACAAGTGCTCAACCCAGACTCTTCAATCTGGCCCGGTCCACGAACCTTTTGACCTTCTCGCTCGAAGCTCGCTGGCGGTAACGCATAATCCAGTCCCATCGCGCCAACAGCCGTCCAGATGGCCGATGCCAGCTCCCATGCGCGCTTGGCACCCTCCTCATAGCCATTAATGGCCGGCGACTTTCCTGCCTTGCGAAGAACGTCGGCTGCGCGCTTAAGCACACGCTCTACCGCCGGCTCATTGGGCTGCACAAAGGCGGCCACCATGTCCGGCAACGACGATAATCCACCCCATTGATTTCGAGGAAGCAGTTCCACGGTCTGCTCCGAAACAGCTACTCGTGTGGGCTCTGCGTCCGACGTCACCAGTTCTAGGGTAAGAGTCGCTTTCTCAGATTCTGTGAGGCGCCCTAATAATGCGCCATCTAACCCGATATCCAAGTCATTGACGCGAATCGTCTGACCTGGAGCCAAATGATCCAGATGCCAAGTCTTGGGCTTCAAGAAGGATGGTTCTGAAGTGACTATCAAACGTAGATTGCGGTATGGAATCTCAGTTTCATTCGCTACTGCCAACTCGTGAATTGCTGGCACGGCATTCTGAAAATCCGCTAAATTGACACGCCCTGACACGCTTACTTGGATTTTGACTTCGCGTGCTATCTCTTCCGACGGCTGCGCCGGTTCGACTTCCCCAGATTGCATGGTGAATCCCCGATGTTATAGCTAGATTTTGTATTCGCTGTTTCTCAGCGATTTCCCCAAGGAAATTACACATTGCTGCTTGAACTGGCAGATAACGCGTAATTTCCAATCAAACCTCTAGGCTACAACATTTCCCGTCACTTGATATTGGCGCACATCATTCAACCCTCTAGCTATCCGCCCGCCAAGTCGCTAATTTAAACCACCCACCCAGACCGAGTCCTAAGGGCCCGGGCAGCCACGGAAGACACCCCAAAGGTTGGATCAGTGTCCAACTTTTGGGGTGCAGTTCAGCACCATTGAAGATGCGGGGCTTTTTTCATTCAGCACCGAGGGCCTGAAATATCAGGCGCGCTCAGTTTTTAGTTGTTGAACACATCCGCGCCCTTGGGCACCGTGAACACAAAACTATTGGGCTTGAGCGGAGGATTCTTTTCAAAGCTGTTGAAGGTCAGCAGCGACACCTGGCCGAAGGAATCATGCAGCTCCATGGCCACCGGCGTACCGTTCTTCAGACCGATGCCGATGCTGTCGAAGGTGGTGTCCTTGCTTTTCGGGGTCGCTTCCAGCCATTCCAGACCATCCTTGGTGCCGCCCTCTTTCAAGGTGAAATTCTTTTCCAGATCATTGCTGCCGAACAGGATCGCCGCCGGCGATGAGCCCAGCGCATTGCCCAGTTTCTTGGTGGTGACCTGGTTCAGATCCTTGTCGTAGATGAAGAGCTTGTCGCCGTCGGCCTGCAGGACTTGCTCGTACGGCTTCAGATAGGTCCAGATGAATTTTCCGGGACGCGAAAACGTGAACGTGCCGGACGAGGTGTTGATCACCTTGGTCGTGCCGTTGTCGTTCTTGACCAGACGTTGCACGAAATCGCCTTTGGCCGACTGGGTTGAAGCAACGAATTGCTTGAACTGATCCAGTGCGGCGGCCGATGCGCTCAAAGGCACAGCCAGCGCCAGCGTGGCGCACGCGAAAGCGGCCGTCGACACAGACTTGCGCAGGCCTGCGCAGAAAGAGGATGCTGCTGCGGCAGCTGGTGCAGAAAATTGCATGGAGTGTTTGTGCATGTTGTTATTTCCAATCGTGCTTGATTCCGGTTGAGCGGGCCTTGCCGGCGAAGTCGCCCGAGGCAAGCGGCTGAACCGCTGAATACGCTGAATATGAATGCCTATTGCAACCTATCGCGGCTTAGCAGAACAGCCCTGTTACGCTTATTTACGCCGCTTACTCTGTCGCAGCATTCCCGGCCGGCACCAGAATTTCGCGGTTGCCGTTCGATTGCATGGTCGAGACCAGACCGCTCGTTTCCATCTGCTCCAGCAAACGTGCGGCGCGGTTGTAGCCGATGCGCAGATGGCGCTGCACCAGCGAGATCGATGCGCGACGATTCTTCAACACCACCGCCACCGCCTGATCGTAAAGCTCGTCGCCTTCGCTGCCCGATGTTGCGCCACCCGCACCGCCGGCCGCGCCATCGGCATCTTCCAGCACGCCGCCTTCCAGAATGCCTTCGATGTAATTGGGCTCCCCTTGCGACTTCAGATGCTCGACCACGCGGTGCACTTCGTCATCCGACACAAAGGCGCCGTGCACGCGCATCGGCAAACCGGTGCCGGGCGGCATGTACAGCATGTCACCCATGCCCAGCAAGGTCTCGGCGCCCATCTGATCCAGAATCGTGCGCGAGTCGATCTTGCTGCTGACCTGGAAGGCAATACGGGTCGGTACGTTGGCCTTGATCAGACCCGTGATGACATCGACCGAAGGACGCTGCGTCGCCAGAATCAGGTGAATGCCGGCGGCGCGCGCCTTTTGTGCGATCCGCGCGATCAGTTCTTCGACCTTCTTGCCGACCACCATCATCAGATCGGCCAGTTCGTCGATGAAGATGACGATGGTTTCAAGCTGCTCCAGCGGCTCCGGCGCATCCGGCGTCAGGCTGAATGGATTCGGGATCTTTTCGCCGCGCTTGTCGGCATCGATGATCTTCTGGTTGTAGCCGGCCAGATTGCGCACGCCCATCTTGGACATCAGCTTGTAGCGGCGCTCCATCTCGGCCACCGCCCAGTTGAGCGCATGTCCGGCCTGCCGCATGTCGGTCACCACCGGCGCTAGCAAGTGCGGAATGCCTTCGTAGATCGACAGTTCCAGCATCTTCGGATCGATCAGGATCAGACGCACCTGCTTGGCAGTCGACTTGTACAGCAGCGACAGAATGGTGGCGTTGATCCCCACCGATTTACCCGAGCCGGTGGTACCTGCCACCAGCAAGTGCGGCATCTTGGCCAGATCGGCCACCACCGGATTGCCGGCGATGTCCTTGCCGAGCGCCACGGTCAGGCTGGAATGGCTGTCGTTGTAGACCTTGGAACCGAGAATTTCCGTCAGGCGCACGATCTGGCGCTTGGGATTGGGCAACTCCAGGCCCATGAAATTCTTGCCCTGAATGACTTCCACCACGCGAATCGAGGTCAGCGACAGCGAACGCGCCAGATCGCGCGCCAGGCTGACGATCTGGCTGCCCTTGACGCCGGTGGCCGGCTCGATTTCGTAGCGGGTAATCACCGGGCCGGGATAAGCCGCCACCACTTTGACCTCAACGCCGAAATCGGAGAGTTTCTTTTCGATCAGGCGGCTGGTGAATTCCAGCGTCTCGACCGAGACCGTCTGCTGCGCCGGCGGCGCTTCATCCAGCAGCGACAAAGGCGGCAAATTGCTGTCGCTGTCGTCGAACAGACTGGTTTGTTTTTCCTTCTGCACGCGGTCGGATTTCTGCACCGCCACGATCTGCGGTTCGATGCGGATAGGCGGCGCTTCCACGATCTTGGCGCGCTCCTGCACCACCACTTCTTCGCGCTTGACCGCCGCCTCCTGACCGACCTTGCGGTCTTCGCGCGCGACGTAGGAATTGCGCAGCCACATCAGACCGTCTTCGATGGCGCCGCCTATGCGTTCGACCGCAGCCAGCCATGAAACATGGAAAAACAGGCTGAAGCCCAGACCGAACAAGAGCAGCAACAGCAAGGTGGCGCCGGTGAAACCGAAGACCGGCTGCACCGAAGTACCGATCATTTCGCCCAGCACGCCGCCGGAGGAATGCGGCAGTTTCACCGCCAGCCTGTGCATGCGGGTGAATTCGATACCCATGCTGCCGGTGAGCAGAAACACGAAACCGACGGCGCGGATCAGCGGCTCCTGATGATGCTCGGGCTCGGTTTCCTTCTCCACCAGAAAACGGTTGGACAGACGACGATAACCATTCCAGATCGAACGACCGACCAGCACGCACCACAGCCAGGCCGACATGCCGAAGATGTACAGCATCAGATCGGCGATCCAGGCGCCGGCGCGGCCACCCCAGTTGCGCACTTGCGGCACCGAACTCGCTACCGACCAGCCGGGGTCGGTCTTGGAATAGGTCAAGAGGATCAGCACCATGTAGGCCATCAAGGCTGCCAGCGCCAGCCAGCGCGCTTCTGACAGCAGGCGCACCAGGCGGTTGGGCAGAGGCGGTGCTGGCGTCTTGGTATTGCGGATGTGTGCTTGACTTGTTTTGGACATAAATCTCACTACGTGAACAAACTTTGCCGTCATTGTAACGGCGATTACCTGCTGATTACCTGCAGCGTCCCGGATTGGCGGCGGCAAGATGGCTGAGCGCGACTGGCGGCATTGTCGTTTTGCAATCGAAGCGGCGACCATGCGTATCAGTCCGTGCTTCTTTATTGGCCGGCCGCCATGCTTGAGTTGGCCTCAAACCGGCTGGCCTGTCTTTGTTTATCCTTGCCTGCCCCTTTACGCTTTGCATGCCGCCCGCAACTATCGCGATGGCGACGCGGCTATTGAATGCATAGCGCTTTTCCATCGGCCCGCCGGCGACCATCGTCTATAATCTTAACCGTTTTGCAGCGCAATATTGATGCTCAAACCCATCCGCAGTACAGATTAATGGACAAGCCGTAACAACCCGCCGCCATGAACGCCAGCGGCCGGGCCTGCAGCTAAACCCGGATTGAAATCCGGACTATCGGCTCAATATCCCTTGAGCGACTTCACACAGACAAAGAGTATTTTATGAGCACGCCTAAACACGCAAAGGTCTTGATTCTTGGTTCCGGTCCTGCCGGCTACAGCGCTGCGGTGTATGCCGCGCGCGCCAACCTCAATCCGGTGCTGATCACCGGCGTCGAACAAGGCGGCCAGCTGATGACCACCACCGACGTCGAGAACTGGCCCGGCGATCCGCTGGGCGTGCAAGGCCCGGAACTGATGCAACGCCTGCTGCAGCATGCAGAACGTTTCAACACGGAAATCATTTTCGACCACATCCACACCACCAAGCTGTCGGAAAAGCCGTTTCGCCTGATTGGTGATTCCGGCGAATACACCTGTGATTCGCTGATCATCGCCACCGGCGCTTCGGCCCAGTATCTCGGCTTGCCTTCGGAACAAGCCTTCATGGGCAAAGGCGTCTCGGCCTGCGCCACCTGCGACGGTTTTTTCTATCGCGGCCGGGAAGTGGCCGTGGTCGGCGGCGGCAATACCGCGGTGGAAGAAGCGCTGTATCTGTCCAACATCGCCAGCAAGGTCACCATCATTCACCGCCGCGACAAGTTCCGCGCCGAGCCTATCCTGATCGACCGCCTGCTGCACAAGGTTACCGAAGGCAAGATCGACATCAAGTGGCATCACACGCTGGATGAAGTGATCGGCGACGACAGCGGCGTGACCGGCATCAGAATCAAGTCCACACTGGACGGCGCGGTATCGGACATCACCCTGCACGGTTTGTTCATTGCCATCGGCCATAAACCCAACACCGGCATCTTCGAAGGCCAGCTGAACATGCACAACGGCTATCTGAAGACCCGCACCGGTCTGGAAGGCTTCGCGACCGCCACCAGCATCGACGGCGTGTTCGCCGCCGGCGACGTGCAGGATCATATTTACCGTCAGGCCATCACCAGCGCCGGCACCGGCTGCATGGCGGCACTTGATGCGCAGCGTTATCTGGAAGGCCTGGAATAATCCGGCATTCGTGAGATAAAAGCGGCAAGCGCCAGGCCTGATCAGGTATGGCACTTGCCGCTTCTGCATTAAAGAATTCCTGCGCACCGGCTGCAGGCCGCCGGCAATCTTTCTTCAGTTTCTCTCAGACGGGAGCCAGCGATGCCCTTCAATTCTTCCATGCGTACTCCGCCTCAACTGCGACTCCAATCCTCGATGCTCACTGCGCGCGGCACTCTCGCACTGGCAGTCATCGCGCTGAGCGCCTGCGCCGCGCCCGGGATCTCACACACGGATGACGCGGCAATGACCAGACCGGCCATGCGCTGCGATGCCGCCGGCGCACAAAAGCTGCTCGGCCGCACTGCAGATGCGGATCTGCTAGCGCAGGCGCAGCAGCAAGCCGGCGCCGCCAGCGCACGCATCCTCGGCCCAAATGACGCCGTGACCATGGAGTTCAACCCGACCCGTCTGAATCTGCAGACCGACAGCAAGCGCGTCATCGTGCGCGTCGTCTGCGGTTGAGCACACCCTCTCCGATCAAACCCATCCATACCGCTCAGCGCTCGTCCGACCATGGCCTCGATCAAAGATTTTGCTGCATTGAAATCGCTGCGCAAGGATTTGCAGGCGCAGGAAAAAGCCCGCGCCGAAGCTGAGGCCGAACGCCTGCGCAATGAGAAAAAGCTGCTTGAAGAAGCCAACCTGTTTCGCAACAGCATCGGTCAGGTCGCCCCGCTGCGTCCGACCGTGATCGATAAAGCATTGCTGCCGCAACCGCGTCCGCTGCCGATTGCGCGCCAGCATCTGGCCGATGAACAGGCCGCGCTGCTGGAATCCCTGTCCGACGAATTCACCTTCGACACCCTGCTCAGCAGCGATGAAAATCTCAGTTTCGCGCGGCCCGGCATCGGCCCCGACGTGCTCAGCAAATTGCGCCGCGGCCATTGGGTGATTCAGGAACAGCTCGACCTGCACGGCCTGCGCCGCGATCAGGCGCGTGAAGCGCTGGGGGAATTCCTGCGCCAGGCGCGCCGGCGCGGCACCCGTTGCATACGCGTGATTCATGGCAAGGGATTGGGCTCGGTCAACAAGGAACCGGTGCTGAAAAACAAGGTGCGCAACTGGCTGGCGCAAAAGGATGAAGTATTGGCGTTTTGCCAGGCGCGTCCGGCCGACGGCGGCTCGGGTGCGCTGGTGGTGCTGCTGAAATCAAGTTCGCCGAATAGCTGAAATCGAAGCGGCGCTATCTGCATTCAGCAACAACAACGACAGCAGCGACAGCAGCGCCGCTCAGTTGTCGCCGCACGGTGCGCCGACAATCCCCGAAGCCCGCAAGGTCACCGTCAACCACTCCACGAACACCCGCACCGCCGGCGCCAGATGCCGGTTATGCGCATACACCACGGCTACCGGAAGCGGCGGCGGTCTGAACTCCGGCAAGACTTCTTCCACCACACCCTCATCCAGCATGGCCTGCACCGCCCAGCGCGGAATTTGCACCAGCCCCAGCCCGGCGCGGCATGACGCGGTGTAGACGTCAGAGCTGGCGACCGAGATGCCGCCGGCCAGCTTGATGCTTTTCAGCTCACCGTTCTGCATGTATTCCCAGGGCAGATCGCGGCCGGTACGCGTCGAGAAAAAATTCACCACCTGATGTCTGCTCAGCTCGCTCAGGCTGAGCGGACGTCCATGCTTGTCCAGATAAGCCTTGGACGCGCAGTTGATCTGCTCGATCATGCCCACCTGGCGCGCGATCAGTGTCGAGTCGCTCAGACTGCCGACGCGCATCACGCAATCGATGCCCTCGCCGATCAGATCGACAAAACGATCCGAGGCGCTCAGCCGGATCTGAATCTGCGGATAGCGCGCCATGAAAGCCGGCAAGGCCGGCACCACGATGCTGTGCGCCGGATGCTCGGGCAGATCGACGCGCACCGTGCCGGCAGGTTGCAGGTGATCGCGCTCAAACAGATTCTCGACCTCATCGAACTCGGCCAGCAGGCGCAGGCAACGTTCCAGATAGGCGGCGCCGTCATCGGTCAGCGTGACCTTGCGCGTGGTTCGCTGCAGCAGACGCGCATTGATGCGTTTTTCCAGCCCCTGAATCGCATTGCTCACGGTGGCCGGCGGCAGGTTCAGGCGCTCGGCCGCCTTGCTGAAGCTGCCCAGCTCGGCTACCCGCACGAAGACTTCCATGGTCTGCAATCTGTCCATGATCAATTCTTATCAATATTCGAATAAAGAAACCATTTTACGCACCTTTATTCAAAAATAAAGAAGATCAATAATGCCATCCATGCGCTGAAACAAGGGTCTGGATGGCTCTGCGGCAGCGCCGAAACCCTCATCCATCTCTCGAAGGAAACACCATGAAACAACGCAACCTGGGCCGCACCGGCCCCGTCTCATCCGCCATCGGTCTGGGCTGCATGGGCATGTCCGATCTGTACGGCCCGGCCGACGAACAGGAAGGCATCGCCACCATCCACGCCGCGCTGGACGCCGGTATCACCCTGCTCGATACCGGCGACTTTTACGGCATGGGTCACAATGAAATGCTGATCCGCGAGGCCCTGCGCGGCCGCCAGCGCGAACAGGTACAGATCAGCGTCAAGTTCGGCGCACTGCGCGATATCGACGGCAACTGGATCGGCATGGACAACCGGCCGCAAGCGGTGAAAAACTTCCTCGCCTATTCGCTGCGCCGTCTCGGCACCGACCACATCGACATCTATCGCCCGGCACGGCTGGACACCAGCGTGCCGATCGAAGACACCATCGGCGCCATTGCCGACCAGATCAAGGCCGGCCATGTGAAGCATATCGGCCTGTCGGAAGTCGGCGTCGACACCATCCGCCGCGCCCACGCGGTGCACCCGATTGCCGATCTGCAGATTGAATATTCGCTGCTGTCGCGCGGCATCGAAAAAGAAATCCTGGCAACCTGCCGCGAACTGGGCATAGGCATCACCGCCTACGGCGTCTTGTCGCGCGGTCTGATCAGCGGTCACTGGCAGGCCGACCGCGCAGTGACGGTCAATGATTTCCGGGCGCGCAGCCCGCGCTTCACGCCCGAAAATCTGAAACACAATCTGGAGCTGACCGAAGCTCTGCGCAAGTTTGCCGCCGCCAAAAACGCAACACCGGCGCAGATCGCCATCGCCTGGGTGGCGGCGCAAGGCGATGACATCGTGCCGCTGGTCGGCGCACGTCGCCGCGAGCGTCTGAGCGAGTCGCTGGGCGCGACCGAAGTGGTGCTGAACAAGGATGATCTGGCCCGGCTGGATCAACTGTTCCCGGTCGGCGTCGCCGCCGGCGACCGTTACGCCACACAGGTAATGGCGCATCTGGACAGCGAAGCGCAGCACTGAGATCGGCGCCGCCAGACCATCGCAATTGATGAAAACCGGCCCGATGCCGCCCGCCGTACTCAGAACAAATCCATCTGCCCGGTACCGGAGGAATTTTCCGGCGCCGCTTTGACGCGCGCTGACGCTGTGCGCGGCGGCGCTACAAACTGGCTGGTATCGAGCGTGCCGAAACTACCGTTGCGATGCTTCAGACCAAGCCGCTGGCTGGCTTTTTCAAAGCGCTGATGCAGCAGATCGGCCCACACGCCTTGGCCGCGCATGCGATTGCTGAAGGTGGCGTCGTAATCCTTGCCGCCGCGCATGTCGCGTATGCGGTTCATCACGCGCTGCGCGCGCTCGGGAAAATGCGCGCGCAGCCATTCCTGAAACAGCGGACTGACTTCCCACGGCAGGCGCAGCACGACGTAACCGGCATGGCGTGCGCCGGCGTCCACTGCGGCCGCCATGATGCGTTCCAGATCAGGCTCGGTGATGAAGGGAATCATGGGTGCGATGCTGACGCTGACCGGAATGCCGGCCTCGGCCAGCGTGCGGATCACGCGCAGGCGACGTGCCGGCGCCGCCGCCCGCGGCTCCAGCGTGCGCGCGATGGCAGGATCCAGCGTGGTCAGAGTGACCGCAACGATGGCCTGGCGGCGCGCCGCCATCGGCGCCAGCAAATCGATGTCGCGTTCAACCAGCGACGACTTGGTGATCAGCGCCACCGGATGACGGCAATCGTGCAGGATTTCCAGCACCCGCCGCGTCAGCCGGTATTCACGCTCGCAGGGCTGATAGGCATCGGTGTTGATGCCGACCGTGATCACCTCGGGCGAATAGCTGGGGCGCGCCAGTTCATGCAGCAGCAACTCGGGGGCATTGACCTTGGCGAACAGGCGGCTCTCAAAATCCAGCCCCGGCGACAAACCCAGATAACTGTGCGAAGGCCGCGCGAAACAATACACGCAGCCATGCTCGCAACCGCGATACGGATTGAGCGAGACATTGAAAGGCAGATCGGGGGAGGCATTACGGCTGAGGATGCTGCGGGCGCGCTCCTCGGTCACGATGGTGCGCAAAGGCGGAAGAGCTGCCTCGCTGTCATCGCCGCCTTCTGCACCATCTGCCGAAATGCGCGCAGCGTTTTCACCCTTTCCCTCGCCGCTCTGCTGCCAGCCATCGTCGAACTCTTCGCGCAGCACCGTCTCGTAACGCCCCTGCACATTGCTGACCGCGCCGCGCCCTTTGCGCGCGCCCACGGCGCGCTCGATGAAGATCGGCGCCTCATGCGCGGTGTCGTCGAAGGCCGGCGCCTCCTTGACGCTCGCATGCGCATCTGGAAGGCGATGTTTATTGCTGATGGGGATGAAACGCGACATGGAAATCCGGCTGCAAAATACTGTATATAAAAACAGTATTCTGCAGCATTTGAAGCGGGCTCGCAATGAAGGATTGCTATCGCCGTAGCGTGCTGATGGTGGTCGGCTGATCGGGGCGTGCCATTGCATTGCCCTTCAGCAAAAGCATTGCCAGTCACTCAACACGGGCACCGCCTTGCTGCGCGCAGCGGAAATATTCGGGTATGCTTGGCGCTTCCCGTCGGCGACGAAATGCAGACACAAGCCATCATAAAAGAGAGCGGGAAACCCGGGGGCCAACAGGCTCATGAGGAGACAAACATGCAGACACGCATTGATTCCGCTGCCCGCGGCAATGGCAATGTGACATCACTGGTGCAGGCCGCCGCCGATACAGATACGCAGCTGGCCGATCTGCGCATCATCGAACAATCCCACCAACGCTGCCTCGGCTACGGCATCGCGCGCCATCAGAATCCGGATCTCGATCTGCTGTCGGCAGCGGAACTGGCGCTGGCGCTGGAACGCAATCAGGCGCTGTTCGGCCATGCGCGGCCGGTGATGGAAACCCTGTACGACCAGATCCGCAATACCCACAACATGGTGATCCTGGCCGACGCCGAGGGCACCATCATTCACACGCTGGGCGACAAGGATTTTCTGGTGAAGGCCGATCAGGTTGCGCTCGGTCCCGGCGTGCACTGGTCGGAACAGCGGCGCGGCACCAATGCCATCGGCACCGCGCTGCACGAACAGAAGCCGACCACCGTGCATGCTCAGGAGCATTACCTCAACGCCAATCATTTTCTGACCTGTTCCTCCGCCCCCATCTTCGATCATCAGGGCCGCGTGCTGGGCGTGCTCGATGTCAGCGGCGAATGCGGCAGTTATCACAAGCACACCATGGCGCTGGTGCGGATGTCGGCGCAGATGATCGAGAACCATCTGTTCACCAGCAACTTCGCCGATTGCATCACGCTGCATTTTCACAGCCGCCCGGAATTTGTCGGCACGCTGGTGGAAGGCATCGTCAGCTTCACGCCCGGCGGTCGTTTCCTGTCGGCCAATCGCAGCGCGCAGTTCCAGCTCGGCCTGTCGCTGGCGGCGCTGCAATCGCACACCTTCAGCTCACTGTTCGGCATGCCGGTGTCGATGCTGTTCGACCATCATCAGAAGGCCATGCCGGAGCTGATGGATCTGTATCTGCACAGCGGCGTGCGTATTCACGCGCGCGCCGAACTGAAGCTCAAGGAACAGCACTTTCAGCAGGCGCGCGTGGCGGCAGCCGAATCGCAACTTTCAGCACCGCCGACTGTGCGCACGCCTGCGCAACATGGCAACGCAGTCAGCGCGCAAATCGGCCAGGGCCTGGCCGCGCTGGACACCGGCGACGCCCGCCTGCACGACATCATCGCCAAGCTGCGCAAGGTGCTGACACGCGACATTCCCATCATGATCGCCGGCGAAACCGGGGCCGGCAAAGAGTGGCTGGCGCGCGCCATTCATCAGGATTCGAGCCGCAATCGCGCCGCTGCCGCCAGCGGCCACGCGGCGCCGTTCGTCGCGCTGAATTGCTCGGCGATTCCCGAATCGCTGATCGAAGCGGAACTGTTCGGCTACGAAGAAGGCGCCTTCACCGGCGCCCGCAAGAAAGGCGGCACCGGCAAGATTCTGCAGGCGCAAGGCGGCACCCTGTTCCTCGATGAAATCGGCGACATGCCGCTGAGTCTGCAGGGGCGACTGTTGCGGGTTTTGCAGGAGCGCGCCGTCACGCCGCTGGGCAGCAACCGCCAGCTGCGGGTAGAGTTCACGCTGGTGTGCGCGACCAATCAGCCGCTGCGCGAGATGGTGGCGCAACATCGTTTCCGCGAAGACTTGTATTACCGGCTCAATGGCCTGCAGGTGAAATTACCCGCGTTGCGCATGCGCAGCGATCTGGCGCAACTGGCGCAGCAGATGCTGGCGCAGGAATGCAGGGACGATGCCGGCGCCAAGCAGTTCGATGCACAGGTGCAGCAGTTGCTGCTGGCCTACCACTGGCCCGGCAACCTGCGCCAGTTGGCGAATCTGGTGCGCACCGCAGTGGCCATGGCCGGCGATGAAAGCTTCATAAAGGCAGCGCATCTGCCTGAGGATTTTCTGGAAGATCTGGGAATGGCGGAACCGGTCTATGCAGATGCATATCTGGCAGATGAAGATGCGGCGCACGATGCAACAGCAGTTGCCAGCACAGGCATGGCCGCGACGTCGATGCAGCAGACCGAGCTTGCCGCCATCCGGCGCGCGCTGCACGCGCATCAGGGCAATGTCACGGCGGCGGCGCGAACGCTGGGTATTTCCCGCAATACCATTTATCGCCGGCTGAAGAGTTCGGCGCGCTGAGTCTGTGCCTCAAGCGAACTGCCGGAGAGCTGATTCGGATCGATATCGGATCAGGCTCAGGCAAGCGCCGGCAGCGCGTCGTATTCTTCGTCGCTGAACAGACGCGAGCGCGTCAGAAAGCGTTTGCCGGAACCGTTCTCCAGCGAGAACATGCCGCCGTTGCCGGCCACCACATCAATGATCAGTTGCGTGTGCTTCCAGTATTCGAACTGATCGGCGCCGATGTAGAACGGCACGCCATCCAGCTCGCCCAGATGCACATCCTTGTCGCCCAGGATGAACTCGCCCTGGGCATAACACATGGGCGCACTGCCGTCACAACAGCCGCCCGACTGAAAGAACAGCAGTTCGCCGTGACGCTCGCGCAAAGTACGGATCAGCGCGACCGTCGCATCGGTTGCGATCACGCGGGGGGATGGATTCATTGCGGTCTCCAACTATCTTCGGTGGAACGCCTTATGACGCCCTTGTTGTTGTCGGCGGCGGCCCGTGCAGACAAGGGGCCGCCGCTATTCTTCAACGCTGCATCAAAACGGCATCAGAAGAAACCCAAGGCGTTCGGGCTGTAGCTGACCAGCAGGTTCTTGGTCTGTTGATAATGGTCCAGCATCATCTTGTGATTTTCGCGGCCGATGCCCGATTGCTTGTAGCCGCCGAAGGCTGCGTGCGCCGGATACAGGTGATAGCAATTGGTCCATACGCGACCGGCCTGGATTTCACGGCCCAGACGGAAGGCGCGCGTGCCGTCGCGCGTCCATAAGCCGGCGCCCAGTCCGTACAAGGTGTCGTTGGCGATGGCGATGGCATCTTCCTCATCCTTGAAGGTAGTGACCGACACGACCGGACCAAAGATCTCTTCCTGGAAGATACGCATCTTGTTGTGGCCTTCGAACACGGTCGGCTTGACGTAGTAGCCGGCGCCGAGATCGCCGCTCAGCGCTTCGCGTGCGCCGCCCGCCAGCACCTTGGCGCCCTCCTGCTTGCCGATGTCGATATAGGACAGGATCTTTTCCAGCTGCTCCTGCGACGCCTGAGCGCCGATCATGGTGCTCTTGTCGAGCGGATTGCCCTGCTTGATGGCGGCCACGCGCTTGAGCGCGCGTTCCATGAAGCGTTCATAGATCGACTCCTGAATCAGCACGCGCGAGGGGCAGGTGCAGACTTCTCCCTGATTCAGCGCGAACATGGTGAAGCCTTCCAGGCACTTGTCGAAGAAGGCGTCGTCCTTGTCCATCACGTCGGCGAAGAAGATGTTCGGCGATTTTCCGCCCAGTTCCAGCGTCACCGGAATCAGATTCTGCGAGGCGTATTGCATGATCATGCGGCCGGTGGTGGTTTCGCCGGTGAAGGCGATCTTGGCGATGCGCTTGTTGGAGGCCAGCGGCTTGCCTGCCTCCAGACCAAAGCCCTGCACCACATTGAGCACACCGGGCGGCAGCAGATCATGGATCAGCTCCATCAGCACCATGATGGAAGCCGGCGTCTGCTCGGCCGGCTTGAGTACCACGCAATTGCCGGCGGCCAGCGCCGGCGCCAGTTTCCAGACTGCCATCAGGATAGGGAAATTCCATGGGATGATCTGGCCGACCACGCCCAGCGGTTCATGAAAATGATAGGCGTAGGTGTCGTCGTCAATGGTAGCGATCGAGCCTTCCTGGGCGCGGATGGCGCTGGCGAAATAGCGGAAGTGATCGATCGCCAGCGGAATATCGGCCGCCATGGTTTCGCGGATCGGCTTGCCGTTGTCGATGGTCTCGGCAATGGCAAGCAGCTCCAGATTGGCTTCCATGCGGTCGGCGATCTTGTTGAGCACGCTGGCGCGCTGCGCCGGCGATGTCTTGCCCCAGGCCTTCCTGGCGGTGTGTGCGGCGTCCAGCGCCAGCTCCACGTCTTCGGCGCTGGAGCGCGCCACTTCACAGAATGCACGGCCGATCACCGGGCTGATGTTTTCGAAATACTCACCCTTGGTCGGCGGCACGAATTTGCCGCCGATGAAATTGTCGTAGCGTTGCTTGAATGGATCTTTAACGCCGAGCTTGCTGATGTCTGCGAGGTTCATATCGTCTCCTGAGATTTTTCTGGGCTTGCAAGATGTGGACTTGAATTCCTGAACCGAAGCGCGCTGCCTGCGCTTGTTTGTACAGACGGGACAGAGCCGGCCATGCGCGCAAACGACGACGTCAATCGGTGAATTCAATAGCAATCAGCGCAAATCGCATGCCAGCGGAATGACAAGGCCGGCAATCGGCCTGACACATCGCGATCGACGAGGGGACAATGTGCGCATACCGCGTATATGGCGCCGTCAAGCGATGCCGACGCAGGCTTGTATGGTCGGCAATTGCCGGAGAGGAAGATTCGGACTGTGATGCGCGCCGACGACTCAGCCGGCCTGTTGCTGTCTGCAACGTTGTGCGGCGGTTGAGGCAGCAACAGTGTGTCAGGCTGACACGATGCGACAGAGGTCAGCACTTGTCGCCGCATCAAGTTTTATGCGGCTGATTCTTACATGCTGCCGCGTCGTCCATACCCCATTCACGTTCAGTTGATGAAACGCGAATTGCTGGTCACGGTGGCGGTATCGACAAAGTCGGAGCCATGATGGTCGGTCTGGGAATAATTGATGGGGAAACCGCGACCGTCGAAATTGCCTTCATTGATGCTTTCCAGCGCGCGGATCAGTTTTTCCCGCGTCAGCTCGCGGCCGGCACGGCGCAGTCCTTCCACCAGCACGCGCGCGGCGATGAAGCCTTCCATGCTGCTGAACGTGAATTCGCTGCGGCCGGCGCGCAGCATGGTCTTGCGATATTCAGCCACCAGCGGGATCGACACGCGCCACGGCGACGGCACCACCTGGGTAGTGGAAATGCCGCGCGCCATGGTTCCCAGGGTATCCAGCAGATCGCGCTGACCGACGAAGGACACGCCAAAAAAATGCCCGAGAAAACCGGCGGCGCGCATGCCCTTCACCAGCGCGGCATTGGCAAGCGGTTGTGAATTGAGCATGAAGATGACGTCCGGCGGCCGCTTCATCAGTTGCTTGATGATGGATGGCAGATTGGCCGAGTCCAGATCAAGCCCCATGGGCTGATAAGCGATGTAGGTTTTCTCCAGCATGCGTTCAACTTCATGCAAGGCTTCTTCACCGTAAATATTGCGCTGATAAATCAGCGCCACCGCCTTGATCCCGCCCAGCTTCAGGCTGCCGATGAAATGCTGGTATTCGCCGAAATAACTGGCGCGGACGGTGAAGAGATAGCGGTTGAAGTCTTTATAGATCGAAGGTGCGCCCGTCAGCGGTGCAAAAAACGGTACCTTGGCCTGCGTGAAGACCGGCACCGATGCTTCTGTGGTGGGCCAGCCGACGTAGCCGAACAGCGCAAAGACCTGATCTTTCTGTATCAGCTGCAAGGTATTCTCAGCCGCCATGGCCGCATCGTAACGATCGTCGCGCGTAATCAGGTCAATGCGGCGCCCATGCACCCCACCCTTTGCATTCACCTCATTGAAATAGGCGCGCGCACCGATCAGCAACTGCTCGGTCACCGTCGCCAGCGGTCCGGTCAGGCTGGCGGACTGCCCCAGCAGAATGCGCTCGGTGCTGACGCCGGTTTCAGCACGAACCGGCGCAGACGACGAAACAAACAGCAGCGATGCGGCCAGTACCGACAGCACATTTCTGTGTGGTCTGAACAAGGCGTTCATCGAGAATGTTGAAGTGAAGGTAAATAGCGCCCGCAATGCGGCTGTTGGTGCGAGACAAGCAGGGGCCTGGTCTTGCAGCACTCGGGGCAGAACACGGAGGCGGAGCGACGCCGGCATCAGCGGCCACCGCGTCACGAAGAACTGAAGCCATCGAAACCGCCGCAGCGACGTGATCGATGAAAGTGAAGTGAATTTGAGCTGCTTAAGTGGCTTAGGCCAAAGAAATAGTTGCCCGGACATGGCATTTTCCTCATCGCGCGATCTGGAACGGAGGCCCGCTGGCGGGCCCCGAACGACTGATGTTTGAATTTCAGAACGTCAGAAGGGATGAGGAAAATGGAAAATCAGACACTTGCGACCATCAATTATTGGTCATCAACTATCGCAAGCGGTCCCGATCAGACTGCGTCGGCGCCGGTTTCACCGGTACGGATACGGATGACCTGCTCAACTTCCTGCACGAAAATCTTGCCGTCGCCGATCTTGCCGGTGCGGGCAGCCTTGATGATGGCATCGACTGCGGCTTCGACCGCGCTTTCGTCCACTACCACCTCGATCTTGACCTTGGGCAGGAAGTCCACCACATATTCCGCGCCGCGATACAGCTCGGTATGGCCTTTTTGCCGACCAAAGCCTTTGACTTCGGTCACCGTCAGGCCGGTCACGCCGACTTCGGCCAGAGATTCGCGAACCTCATCCAGCTTGAACGGTTTGATAATAGCTGTCACTTGCTTCATGGCAATTTCCTCTCAAATGAATGTCGCAAAAAATCAGTTAATTACTAGAAATAAAAAGGTAAATAAAAATTTTTTGTCGGTGTTTTTTATCTTAAAGCATCAAGTGCAAAAGACAGTAATTGTGAGTCCCCAATTGAATTATTTTCGGAATCCCGCCCGAGCCAGGCGCTGCCGCATTGACAGAATGACAAAGCATATTCCCTGGCCATGGCGTTCCGGCAGCCTCTTTGCTGCGGACATCATTGTAGTGGATGCACACCGCCCTCGCGCAAATGATTGAGACAGGAGCGCACGCTCTGTGATCCCCAGCGCATCAGACGGAACTGCGCGTCCAGACATCACGGGCATGCCTCGCAGACCTGCGCGCGTGATGGCTGCAGCTCAAACAGTTCAATCAGGAATCTGATCCAGACCGTCCAGCCAGACAGTCGCCTCGGAATCGCTGGGCGCGCGCCAGTCGCCGCGCGGCGACAGCGAACCGCCGGAACCGACCTTGGGCGCATTCGGCACGCAGGAGCGCTTGAACTGGCTGGTCTTGAAGAAGCGGAACAGGAAAATCTTCAGATTGGCCTTGATCTGCGCCAGCGTGTAGTCGTTGCGCGCGCCGTGCAGGCCGTCCGGCCAATGCCCGGCGGTTTTGTCATTCCACGCGTAATGCGACAGGAAGGCAACCTTGGCCGGTGTAAAGCCATAACGCAGGATGTAATAGAGATTGAAGTCCTGCAGCTCGTAAGGCCCGATGAAATCCTGAGTGCGCTGCCCAGGCGCGCCGGAACTGGCGCCGGGCACCAGCTCGGGACTGATCTCGGTCTCCAGGATATGCATCAGCACTTCCGGATGCTTGAGGCTGAGGGCGGTCGATTCCGCCACCCAGCGCACCAGATGCGTGATCAGCGTCTTCGGCACGCTGGCGTTGACGTTATAGTGCGACATGTGATCGCCCACGCCATAGGTGCACCAGCCCAGCGCCAGCTCGCTCAGATCGCCGGTGCCGATGACGATGGCATTGTGGTGATTGGCCAGACGGAACAAGTGATTGGTGCGCTCGCCGGCCTGCACGTTTTCAAAGGTAATGTCGTAGACCGCCTCGCCGCGCGAATAGGGATGATCCAGATCCTTCAGCATCTGTTCGCAGCTGGGACGGATATCGATCTCGCTGGCCGTGCAGCCAACCTGCTCCATCAACTGACGTGCCTGCAGCAAGGTACGGTCGCTGGTGGCGAAGCCGGGCATGGTGTAAGCCAGAATATCGGTGCGCGGCAAGCCCAGCTTGTCCATGGCCTTGGCGCAGACCAGCAGCGCGTGGGTGGAATCGAGCCCGCCCGAAACGCCGATCACGACCTTCTTGATATTGCTCGATGACAGCCGCTGCACCAGCGCCTGCACCTGAATGTTGTAGACCTCGCTGCAGCGTTCGTCGCGCTGCGCAATGTTGGACGGCACATACGGAAAGCGCTGGACCCTGCGCTTGAGCGGCAATTCGCCCTGCGCCGGATAAGCCAGCTCGAAACGCACCACTTCGAACTTGCGCACTTCGTCGGCATGACGCCGCACCGACTGGCCGAAGGTGGTCTGGTGAAAGCGTTCGCGTGACAGGCGCTCCAGATCGATGTCGGCATAAATCACGTGAGCGCTGTCGGAGAAGCGCGCCGACTCGGCCTGCAACTCGCCATTTTCGTAAATCAGGGCCTGACCGTCCCAGGCCAGATCGGTGGTCGATTCGCCGTTGCCGGCCGAGGAATACAGATAGGCCGCGAGACAGCGCGCCGATTGCTGGCTCACCAGTTGATGGCGATAAGTCGATTTGCCGACCACGATGTTCGAGGCCGACAGATTCACCAGCACGGTGGCGCCGGCCAACGCCGCAAACGAGGAAGGCGGAATCGGCACCCAGACGTCTTCGCAGATTTCGATGTGAAAGCGGAAGTCGGGAATATTGGCGATCTCAAACAGTAGATGGCTGCCGAAGCCGACCTCTTGTCCGAGCAGCGAGATGTGGCGCGTCACCGCGCAGTCGGCGCTGCTGAACTGGCGCGCTTCATAGAATTCGCTGTAGTTCGGCAGATAACTCTTGGGCACCACGCCGAGAATGCGGCCGCCAGCCACCACCACGGCGCAGTTGTAGAGTTGATGCTCAACCTTCAGCGGCATGCCGACGATCAGCGCGGCATCGAGCGTGACGGAGGCATCCAGCACCGATTGCAGCGCACTCTGGCAGGCGTCGAGCAAGGCACGCTGCTGGAACAGGTCTTCGCAGGAATAGGATGAGAGGCCGAGTTCGGGAAACGACACCAGCACGGCGCCCTCCGCGGCCGCCTGCGTCGCCAGAGCGATGGTCTGTTCAGCGTTGAACCTGGGATCGGCCACCTTGCATTGCGGCACCGCGACTGCAACGCGCGCGAAACCGTGGCTGTATAGATTGAAAAATTCGCTTTGCATTAAATATTCTCTGCGCGTTGAGTTCAATAAGTGAGCTGCATGAGCCAGCTGAATAATCCAGCTGAATAAGCCAGCTGAAAAGATACCGGCTGCTGCATGGATGCAGCGGTATCGCTGCTGCAAGTCTGCTTGATGCTGTGCGGCCCTTCCTCGCCCCGATTCATCCGCGTCCAAAGAGCATCAGGGTGCAGCGCACAACGCCTTCTGCATTTTTGCGTAGAATGCCTGACGCGGAAGCGGATCGTGCCGCCATCGATATCCGACGGTGACAGCAGCGTCAGCCGGCAGGCCCGGAAAAACTTGTCCGGTCACTATGCCCCGATCATGCCTTTCCGCGCTTTGAAGCTTTGAATATTCGATGGCGCAGACAGATCAATGAGCAATGAAGCGAATCAGCAGGCAGGCAAACCGGAGCAGGCATCGCAGGCAGTGAATTATCGCATGCGGATCGTTTCTTCTCTGGCCGAAGTCGGGCAAGCCGCCTGGGACGAATTGCTGGCGCAGCAGAGCGAAGCCAATCCTTTTTTGTCTTATGCCTTCCTGCATGCCCTCCATGAAAGCGGCTCGGCCTGCGCAGAGACCGGCTGGCAGCCGCACTACCTGACAATCTGGCAAGACCAGACGCTGGCGGCGGCGCTGCCGCTGTATCTGAAATCGCATTCCTACGGCGAATATGTGTTCGACTGGGCCTGGGCCGATGCCTATCAGCGCCAGGGGCTGGAGTATTACCCCAAGCTGCTGTCGGCGATTCCGTTTACCCCGGTCAGCGGCGCCCGCCTGCTGGCGCGCGACGACGCTGCCCGCGATCTGCTGTTGCAGGCCTTGCTGGCGTTGCAGGAGCAGGAGCAGCATTCATCGACGCACATTCTGTTTCCGCCGCAGGAACAGGCCAGCGCCTTGGAACAAGCCGGATTTCTGCTGCGCAGCGGTGTGCAGTTTCACTGGCGCAATGACGGCTACGGCTCCTTCGAGGAGTTTCTTTCCACACTGGAACGCAAGAAACGCAAAAACATCCTGGCCGAACGACGCAAGGTGAGCGAGCAAGGCGTGAGTTTTCGCACGCTGCGCGGCGCCGATATCACCGAGGCCGACTGGCGCTTCTTCCACCGCTGCTACAAGCACACCTACGCCGCACATTATTCCTCGCCCTATCTGAATCTGGATTTCTTCATGCGGCTGGGTGAAAGCATGCCGCAGCATCTGCTGCTGACCGTCGCCCTGCGCGACGGCAAACGCGTCGCATCTTCGCTGGTGATGTACGACGCCGACAGTCTGTACGGACGCTACTGGGGCGCACTGGAAGAAATCCCCTGCCTGCATTTCGAAACCGCCTACTACCAGCCGCTAGAATTCTGCATCGCTGAAAAGATCACCTGGTTCGAAGGCGGCGCACAGGGCGAACACAAGATGGCGCGCGGTTTTCTGCCGCAAAAAACCTGGTCGGCGCACTGGCTGGCGCACCCCGGCTTTTACGATGCGGTCGAACATTTCCTGGAGCGTGAAAGCGGCGGCATCGACAACTATCTGAGCGAGCTGAACGATCACAGCCCGTTTCGCCAGTCCGCTAGCTAGGCGCCCCGCCTCCCTTCCACAGGCCGGCGCACTGCGCTCAATCGCTCAATCGCTCAACTGCGCAATTTCGATCAGGCGTCGCGCCCGATGAAAGCTTAGGATGCATTCCACCATGCCATCAGGAGTCGAGCAGTGACCGAAGCCATCCGGCATTACCAGGCGCGCATGCGGCGCGTGCTGGACTACATAGACGCCCATCTGGAGCAGGACTTGAATGTTGAAGTGCTGAGCGCCGTCGCGGCGTTTTCGCGCTTTCATTTCCAGCGACAGTTCACCGCCCTGTTCGGTCTGAGCCCGCATCGCTACGTGCAATTGCTGCGCATGAAACGGGCATCGTATCGGCTGGCGTATCGGCCGGGCGATTCGATCACCGAGATTGCGCTGGACAGCGGCTATGAATCGCCGGAAGCATTTTCACGCGTGTTCCGGCAACGTCTCGGTCAAAGCCCGGGCGATTTTCGCAAGGCGCCGGACTGGGCTGCGCTGCAAGACATGACGCAATCCGGCACACAGATCAGGGGAATATTCATGAGCGCCAAACCAGAGTTGGATCAAGTCCGCATCATTGATTTTCCGCATACACCGGTGGCGGTGCTGACGCATCACGGCGCGCCGGAACGCCTGGGCGGCAGCCTGCGCAATTTCATCGCCTGGCGCAAGCAGATGAAGCTGGCACCGGCAGTCAGCGCGACTTTCAATATCCTGCACGCCGATCCGCTGAATTGCGAACCCGAAGACTACCGGATAGCCTTGTGCGCGGCGACCGATCAGCCGGTGACGGCCAATGAGTTCGGTATCGTGGCCGATGCGATTCCGGCCGGCTCATGCGCCGTGCTGCGGCATATCGGCGTGAACGACAGCCTGCGTGACGCCGTGGCATTTCTCTACACCGACTGGCTGCCGCAAAGCGGAAAGGACATGCGCGATTACCCCATCTTCGTGCAGCGCGTGCGCTTCTTTCCGGATGCGCCCGAGCATGAAGCAGTGGTGGATATCTTTCTGCCGCTGAAGTGAGCCTGCTCATTCTTTCTGGCGCATCCTTTTCAGAATTTTGCACCGTCCGAGGTGAAAAAAATTGCCGCCATCGCATCGCTGCAGATGGCGGCAAATCGTATTGCCTGTTGCCTGTTATTCAGACCGGAGCCCGGACTCCGGTCAGATCTGTTATCTCTTCACGCACTGTCAGATCCGGAAGCGTCTTTCTGCAGCGGTACGCGATTACTTGTAGCCGACGCGATCCAGCATCTGCAGCACTTTCTGCTGATTGGCGCCGACTGCGCCGACATTGATAACTTCAGACTTGAACGAGCCCATCTTTTCCAAGGCAGGATTGGTGGTCTTCACGCTCTTGACTGCCGGCCATTCATTGTTGCCGTCGGCGAAATAACGCTGTGCGTCGTCGCCTGCCAGATATTCGAGGAATTTGACGGCCTCGGCTTTATGCGGCGCGTGCTTGGCGACACCGGCGCCGGCAATGTTCACATGCGTGCCGAAGGTCTTTTGATTGGGCCAGACGATGCCGACCTTTTCCATCAGCGCCACGTCTTCCGGCTTGGTCGAGCGCAACAGACGCGCCACGTAATAGGAGTTGGAAATTGCTACGCCGCACTCACCCGAACCGACCGCCTTGATCTGATCGGTATCGCCGCCGACCGGTTGGCGCGCCTGGTTGGCGACCATGCCCTTCAGCAGTTCTTCAGTCTTGGCCGCGCCCAGATGCTCCAGCAAGGCGCCGAACAGCGAGACGTTGTAGGGATGCGCACCGCTGCGCGTGCACAGCTTGCCCTTGTTCTTCGGATCGCCCAGCGATTCGTAGGTGTCGACATCTTCCGCTTTGATCGCCGCCTTGTTGTAGATGATCACGCGGGCACGCGTGGAGAAACCGAACCATTGGGTACCATCGTTGCCTTCCTTGCTGTGCAGGCTGGCAGGAATGCGCGACTCCAGCAGAGTCGATTTGATCGGTTGAAACAGGCCGTCGCTTTGCGCACGTCCGAGACGCGCTGCATCCACCAGCAGGATCACGTCGGCCGGGCTCGATGCGCCCTCGCTCTTGAGGCGCGCCAGAATGCCGGCATCGTCGCCGTCGATGCGATTGATCTTGATGCCGGTGGTCTTGGTGAAGTCGGCGTACAAAGCTTCGTCAGTCTGATAGTGACGTGCCGAATAGAGATTGAGCACTTTTTCCTGAGCGACGGAAGTCAGCGCAGTACCGGCCAACAACATGCCGGCTACAAATTGACGAGAAAACATGGACCATCCTTTTCCAAAAGAATTAATCGTTGCCTGCAACGCGAAATGCAACGCCGGAGCTATCGGCGTTCAGCGTATTGCGAGGCTTCTATTTGGCGCGGTCAGAGGCGGTCCGGAAGACAAGGCACTGGAGTGCGTCGATTCATAGCGGCTGATGCCGATGAGTCCGAAGTCCGTGCCTTGAGGGTGCGTCTATTTTTGTAGGTATGCGTTTTTCCGTTGCAGGGGAAAAACCGCTGCGACTATATCACAAACAAGAATGCTTACCATTCAAAAATCAGCCTGAACTGCCGCTGCCAAGAAGGAGATCAGGCTGGGCTGGGTGTATCGGCTGACCGCCGACGCGGGGCGACGGCGCTTCATGTCGCAAATGTGGAATGCTTCAGATGCAAAAAAGCCGGCACGAGACCGGCTTTTTTATTGCGCCGGACACATCGATCATGCATCGCTGATCGGTGTGTCCGGCGGGCGGCGCTGCCGAAGCAGCATCCGCAATTACTTGGCTTGCTTCTTGTAGGCTTCGACGCCAGCCAGGATTTCAGCACGTGCCGATTCCGGACCTTCCCAGCCGTCGACCTTGACCCACTTGCCTTTTTCCAGATCCTTGTAGTGCTCGAAGAAATGCTTGATCTGGTTCAGACGCAGTTCATTCATGTCTTCCGGCTTTTGCCAGTGCGTGTAGATGGACAGCACCTTGTCGACCGGCACGGCCAGCAGCTTGGCGTCAACGCCGGATTCGTCGGTCATCTTCAGCACGCCGATAGGACGGCAGCGCACCACGACACCCGGGAACAGCGGGAATGGTGTGATCACCAGCACGTCAACCGGGTCGCCGTCTTCCGACAAAGTTTGCGGGATGTAGCCGTAGTTGCACGGATAGTGCATGGCGGTGCCCATGAAGCGGTCAACGAAGATCGCGCCGGTATCCTTGTCGACTTCGTACTTGATCGGATCGGCATTCATCGGGATTTCGATGATCACGTTGAAGTCATTTGGCAAATCGCGACCGGATGGGACGTTATTCAAACTCATGGTGTTTCTCGCAAAAAGAGATGAAAAAAATGGCTGAAAATTGAATCACCGCATTATAACGGCTTTCAATCCGTGCGCCGCCCGCAAGGGGTAGCGCGATTGATGTGATTGCATGCCTTGCAGGATCCGGCAGTCGGGTCTGCGACATCGATAGGTGCAGCGAACTATGGCGCAACCGGCTTACATCAACATGACGGCCTGCCTGATCTCAGGTCGGGACAGCGCTGCGAAGTTCCGCTGAAAATGCCAAGGGCGGGTAGCGATTCTCATCGTCCCGCCCTTGGTTGCGAGGAAGCCAATCACTCACCGGCATCCGTCTCTATCTTTCCTGCAAATCGATAGGCTTCAGCGAATCGCCGTCGCCACCGCGCATTGCTTGTAGTGCGCCGCTGCCTTCTCATCCTGATCCAGCGCTTCATGCATTTGCGCCAGACTCAGATGCGATTCGCGCACGGTGCGCGGCTCGATGGCATCCGATAAAGCCTGTTCCAGATAACGCTGCGCCTTGCCCCACAACTTTTGGCGCAGGCAGAACATGCCCAGCGTCAGCGCCAGTTCGGCATCGGTCGGATGCTTGTTCAGCCAGGCTTCGCAGTGTTCGATCTGGGCCAGCAAGGCCGCCGAACCAGCTTCTGCGGTCGATTCGCGATAGGCGCGCAGCAGGCGGATATCCCAGTCGGCTGCCAGCGCACGCTCCAGCAAAGTACGGGCTTCGTCGTGCAAACCGCGCGAACTGAAGGCGTGCGCCGCGCGCATTGAGATATAAGGCTTCAGACGATCCGCATTCGGAATGCCCGACCACAGCAGGCGAATCGATTCGGCGTCGTGCGAGCGATCAGACAGCAAAGCGTCGTAGGCCAGTTCGCGCAGGCGATTCGACAGCGCCGGATGCAGCGCATTGCGCTTGTCCAGGGTCTGCACCAGCCGCAGCACTTCGGGCCAGTTCTTGGCTTGCTGATTGGCCTTGAGCGCCCATTGCAAGGCTTGAATATGACGGGTGCCGTTGGCGTTGAGCTCTTCCACCGTTTCCAGTGCCTGCTTGAACTGGTGATCGTCGACCAGCAATTCCAGCGAAGTCATCAGGCGTGCTGCCTTCAGCGTCGGATCGACCTCGGTGCTCGCCAGCCATACGTCGCGGCGTTCGATCTGGCGCATGCGATGTGCGGCACGGGCGCCGATGAGCGCCGAAATGCCGGCGTTGTCAGGCAACTCCGCCGCCTGGGTGGCAGCTTTTTCGGCGTGGCCGAAACGGCCTTCAAAAAAGGCCTTGAGCGCATCGCGCAGCGCCTTGTTACTTTCGTTTTCGCGCTTGTGACGGCGATAGGCGATCACGCGGCCCGGCAGCTTTTGCGTCATGCGTACTGCGCGAATGATCACGTACAGGATCACGAAGAACGCCACCAGCGCAAACAGGAAGAAATTCAGCGAAAGATCGAGGCGATATGGCGGATAGAACAACACCACGTTGCCGGGATTGAAGCGCGCCAGCATGGCCAGGCCAATGGCCGACGCGAACAGGGTAAGAAGCCAGAGCAGTATTCTCATATCAAAATCCTGTCGCGCGGCTTAGCGCCGTGCTTTGTAATTGCGCACCGCATTGAGGCTTTCGCTCAGCGATGGCATCTGGATCGACAGGTTGCTGCCCTGCACCTGCTTCAGCAAGGCTTGCGTGGTCTGCACTTGCTTGGCGCGTGTATCAAAATACTTGGCGATGCTGTCCTGCGCCGCGCTCAGATCGTTGCGGAAGGCAAACTCGTTGCGCGACAGCAGGGCCAGACGGGCATTGAGCAAACGCAGCTTGAGGTTTTCACGCACGAAATAGCTTTGCGCCGGCGACAACAGCAAGGCGTCCGGCGTACGCACGTCGCGGATGCGGACCAGTTGCTTGAGCTCGGTCCACATTTCATTGCTGAAGCTCTGCCAGGTATCTTGCGCGCCGGCCAGCCAGTCGTTCCAGGCGGAAGAGGTTTCCGCTGCCGCGGCAGGCTTGCCGTTGGCAGCCGCCTTGACGGGCTTGGTCGCAGTCTGCACGCGCTGCGGCTTGGGCTCGCTGGCCGAAGTCACCGGTTTTTCATCGACCAGCAGAGGCATGGAGTCGATCTGGCCGATCACGCTGTCCAGACGCACCGAAATGCCCGGCACATCAACTGTCGGCAAGGCCTTCAGGCGATCCATGTCGCGCGCGATCGCCCGACGGATGGCGATGAATTGCGGCTTGTCGGAACGCGACAGGCTACGGTCGGCGTTCTGCAGCGCAATCAGCGCGCCCTGCACGTTGCCGGCCAGTTCCAGCTGCTGGCTGGCGGTCGACAAGACTTCTTCGATTTCAGACAGCGCCCAGTCGTCGCGATTCTTGTTCAGATCCTGGTACATCTGTTCCAGCGCGAGCTGCTGGCTTTGCGATTCGGCTTGCTTGTTGTCCAGCACGCTGACCTTGGCCTGCAGTTCCTTGGTGCTTTCCTGCACCAGTTTCAGCACGCCTTTGACTTCATTGCTGTTGTTGTCGCCGCTCTGCAGACGCTGCGCGACTTCGGTACGCAAGCTCTGCAATTCGGTGCGCGACATCCACCACTGCGCAGCCAGCGCCACGATCACCAGGATCAGCAGCAGCCAGAGCACACGCAGTTTCCGCCGCAACACCGAGGTGCCGTCGGGAATCTGGGAAAAAGGGGTAAACGGAGCGCTAGGCGTCAAACCGGTATCCGATTTAACGTCCGGCCGGGAGGAATCAGGGGGCAATTGCTGTTCGTTCATGTGCTGGATTGTAACGCGGCAAGTAGGCGTTCGTCGCCGGAACCGGTGAGGATGACAGATTGAAAACCGAGTGATCGGGCGGTTTCCGCGATTCTATGGTGAGAAACGATGAATTTTTTTCGTTGCAATTTTACAACACGCTCCCCGCCACCCAGCCTGGAGGCCAGATCGAGCAGGTTGCGCAGCGCTTCGGAACTGGTGATCAGCCATTCATTTTCATCATCAAGCAATTGCAAAAACTGCACGGTTTGCGCCGCGTCGAGCTGCGGCGCCAGACGATGATAGGCGGTCAGGTGTTCCACCTCGATGTTCAGCGAACGCAGGATGTGCGAAAGAAAGTCGCGTCCGGCCTGACCGCGCACGATCAACACGCGCTTGCCGCACAGGCTTTCTATATGCAGCGACTTGAGCAGTTCTTCCGAATCCATCTTCTCGGTATCGCGCGGGCCGATGATGGTGGTGTTGTCGTCGGTCACGCCGTATTGACGCAATGCCAACCGGCTGCCCTCGCCGACTATGCCGATCTTGACGCCATACGGCCAGCCCGAGATGAATTGAAACGCCGCGTCGACCGCATTCGGGCTGACGAAAATCACCATTTCGTAGACGCTCAGATCGCGAAAGCGGTCGCGCAACTGATCCGGATTTTCAGCCGGGGCGATGCACAACAGAGGAAACACTACCGCCTTGCGCCCCAATGCCTCGACGCGCGGCGCCATCACGCGTGCCTGCGCCAGCGGCCGGGTAATCACGACAGGAATGGGATTGTTAAGCGACATCAAGTCCTTGCAATCAGGTTGGGAGATCTTGAATCAGGCTTGCTCGGCTTGCGCCTTGCATGCTTCGAGAATGGCGGCAGCATCCTGCCCGCGCAGCAAGTCGGCGACCTGCTCACCCAGCGCTTGCGGGGCATTGATGTTGCCGACCGCCTCGGCACTGGCGGTGCGCTTGCCGTCCGGCGTTGCCACCATCGCGCGCATGCGCAAGGCGCCGTTGTCGATTTCCGCGAACGCCGCCAGCGGAATCTGGCAACTGCCGCCGAAGATACGCGACACGGTGCGCTCTGCTTCAGAGACCACGGCGCTGTCCGAATGGTTCAGCGGCGCCAGCGCTTGCTTGAGATCGTCGCGACCGGTAGCGACCTCAATCACCAGCGCGCCCTGCCCTGGCGCCGGCAGACTTTGCTCGGGCGAGATCAGGCTGCGAATGCGTTGTTCCAGACCGAGCCGCTTCAAACCGGCGGCGGCCAGAATGATGGCCGCATATTCGCCGCGATCCAGTTTGCCCAAGCGAGTATCGAGATTGCCGCGCAAAGGCTTGATCACCAGCGCAGGATAACGCGCCGCGATCATCGCCTGACGGCGCAGGCTGCTGGTGCCGACCACGGCGCCGGCCGGCAAGGCGTCCAGCGCAGCGTAGTCGTTGGAGACGAAGGCATCGCGCGCATCTTCGCGCTCCAGCACCGCCACCAGCTCAAAGCCTTCGGGCAACTCCATCGGCACGTCCTTGAGACAGTGCACGGCGAGATCGGCGCGGCCTTCGGCCATCGCCACTTCCAGCTCTTTCACGAACAGGCCCTTGCCGCCCACTTTCGACAAGGTGCGATCCAGAATCTGGTCGCCGCGCGTTGTCATTCCGAGAATACTGATGCTGCACTGCGGATATAATGCGGACAAACGATCGCGCACATGTTCTGCCTGCCACATGGCCAGGCGGCTTTCCCGCGAGGCAATGACGATCTTTGAGGGAGGAAAATCTTTCAAAACGTTCTTTCGGTATATGTCGTGGCACCCGCGACATGAAGACATCGGCCAGCGACGATCAGAGACTATAACTATATAAAAGTGAGGCAAATTCTAGCACGCAGCTTTTCGGCATTTCGACCATCCCGCACGACTTTCACCTTTGAAAACCGCAGCAATTGTTGATTATGGCAACCACACCTCAAAACCGACGCTCCGCCCGCTCCCCCGCCCCCGCCGCTCTCCTCCAGACCGCCGGCGCCCGCAACAAGTCCAATGGCGCCAGCAAGACTGCGCCGATTGCCAAACCCATTAAATCCGGTGACAAAGACGCGCCGCTGAAGGAAGACATTCGCCTGCTGGGCCGCCTGCTGGGCGAAGTCCTGCGCGATCAGGAGGGCGACGCCGTATTCGAAGTGGTGGAAACCATCCGCCAGACCGCCGTACGTTTTCGCCGCGAATCGGACGCCAAGGCCGGTGCCGAACTCGACCAGTTGCTCAAGAAGCTGACGCGCGACCAGACCAACTCGGTGGTGCGCGCCTTCTCGTATTTTTCGCACCTGGCCAACATTGCCGAAGACCAGCATCACAACCGTCGCCGCCGCGCGCACTTGCTGGCCGGCTCCGCCGCGCAGCCGAGCAGCGTGGCCTACGCCTTGTCGCGTCTGGACGATGCCGGCGTATCGGGCGCCAATGTGCGCGCCTTCCTGCAGGAAGCGCTGATCTCGCCGGTGCTGACCGCCCACCCGACCGAAGTGCAGCGCAAAAGCATTCTGGATGCCGAGCGCGAAATCGCGCGGTTGCTGGCCACCCGCGATCAGCCGCTGACGCCGCGCGAACTGCGCAGCAACACTGAACTGCTGCGCGCCCGCATCACTACGCTGTGGCAGACCCGCATGCTGCGCTATACCAAGCTGACCGTGGCCGACGAAATCGAGAACGCGCTTTCGTATTACCGCATCACCTTCCTGCGCGAATTGCCGGCGCTGTACGACGATGTCGAAGCCGAAATCGACGCCCAGTTTCCATCGCGTGCACGGGCCCGCAGCAATGCGGCCGATCTGCCGGCCTTCCTGCAGATGGGCAGCTGGATCGGCGGCGACCGCGACGGCAATCCCAACGTCAACGCCGACACCATGCAGCACGCGCTGAAGCGCCAGTCGACCACCATCTTCGATTTCTATCTGGAAGAAATCCATGCGCTCGGCGCCGAGCTGTCCATTTCCACCCTGATGGTAGATGCCAGCCCGGCGCTGCTGGCGCTGGCGGATCGCTCGCCGGATGCCTCCGACCATCGCTCCGACGAGCCTTATCGCCGCGCGCTGATCGGCATCTACGCGCGCCTGGCGGCCACCGCCCGCTCGCTCGGCGTGGTCAATATTCTGCGTCAGGAAGTCGGCGCAGCCGCGCATTATGGCGCGCCGGAAGAATGCATTGCCGAGCTGCAGATTCTGGCCGAATCACTGCAAGCCAACCACGGTGCGGCGCTGGTCAAACCGCGTCTGGCGGTGCTCAAGCGCACTGTCGAAATTTTCGGTTTTCACCTGGCCACGCTGGACATGCGTCAAAGCTCGGACATCCACGAACGCGTGCTGGCAGAGCTGTTTGCCAATGCCCAGGTGGAAGGCGCCTATGCCTCACTGGCGGAAGACAAGAAGATCGCGCTGCTGCTGAGCGAACTGGGCAAGCCACGCCTGCTGCATTCGCCGTATCTGCACTATTCGGACGAAACCAATTCCGAACTGACCATTCTGCGCACCGCGCGTGAAATCCGCCGCCGCTACGGCGCACGCGCGATCCGCAACTACATCATTTCGCACACCGAAACCGTGTCCGATCTGCTGGAAGTGCTGTTACTGCAAAAGGAGACCGGCCTGCTGCATATCGAAGGCAACCAGCTCAGTGAGCTGGAGCTGATGGTCATCCCGCTGTTCGAAACCATCCCCGACCTGCGCCTGGCCGCCGAGATCATGCGCGAATGGATGTCGCTGCCGCAGGTGGCGCGTCTGATCGCCAAGCAAGGCAAGTTGCAGGAAGTGATGCTGGGCTATTCGGATTCCAACAAGGACGGCGGCTTCCTCACCTCCAACTGGGAACTGTACAAGGCTGAAAACCAGCTGGTCGAATTGTTCAACCGGATCGGCGTCAAGCTGCGCCTGTTCCACGGCCGCGGCGGCACCGTCGGCCGCGGCGGCGGCCCCAGCTATCAGGCGATTCTGGCGCAACCGCCGGGCACCGTGAACGGCCAGATCCGTCTGACCGAGCAAGGCGAAATCATTGCCTCCAAGTTTTCCAATCCGGAGATCGGCCGCCGCAATCTGGAACTGCTGGTCGCTGCGACGCTGGAAGCCAGCCTGATGCCGCAATCGACCGACGCCAAGGAGCAACGCAAGCTGGCCGAGTTCGAACACGTGATGGAAGATTTGTCCGAGCGAGCCTATCAGGCTTACCGCAATCTGGTCTATGAAACCCCGGGCTTCACCGACTACTTCTTTGCGGCCACGCCAATTGCCGAAATCGCACAACTCAACATCGGTTCACGTCCGGCATCGCGCAAGGCTTCGCGCCGCATCGAAGATCTGCGCGCGATTCCCTGGGGCTTTTCGTGGGGCCAATGCCGCCTGCTGTTCCCGGGCTGGTACGGTTTCGGCAGCGCGGTCGCGGGCTGGCTGGAGCAAAGCGACAGCAGCAAGGAAAAAACCAGGCGCCTGAGCACCTTGCGCGCCATGTTCAAGGAGTGGCCGTTCTTTGCCGCCCTGCTGTCGAACATGGACATGGTGCTGTCCAAGACCGATCTGGCGGTGGCTTCGCGCTACGCCGGGCTGGTGGCCGACCGCAAATTGCGCAACGCCATCTTCGGTCGCATCGTCGGTGAGCATGAACGCACCAGCAGCATCCTGGCCCAGATCACCGGCACCAAGGAAAGGCTGTCCGGCAATCCGCTGCTGGCGCGTTCGATCAAGAACCGCTTCGCCTATCTCGATCCGCTGAATCACTTGCAGGTCGAGCTGCTCAAGCGTCACCGCGCCATCGCCGCCGCCAACCGGCCGCCGGAAGAACGCGTGCAACGCGGTATTCACCTGACCATCAACGGCGTCGCTGCCGGTCTGCGCAATACCGGCTGATTGCAGCTCGCCCGGGGCTTGCTTCAAGTCTTGCGCGCAGACCAAGTTTCGCTGCGCACAAGTCCATTTAATCCGCGCTGCATTCAGTTGCAGCGCGGATTGTTTTTTGCTTACCCGAGCCTTGCAGCTTTCGGGCAATTGCTCTCAACTCCCTTCATCTCACTCCGATTGCTTGCCATTATTTTAAATGTTGTCAGAAAATTCTTTGCAACAACAGCGGGCATGCCGTTTGCTTCGATAAAGTTTGAGCTTGCCGCGCCGTTAATGAAGATTCGGACCATTTTAAAGATTGATATTTTGTCCAGATTTGATCTGGATGGGACGCGAAATCTTTCGACAATCCGGTGCACGACCAACGAATTTTGTAAAATAGCGAGCCTAGCCGCAGTCGGATTTACACAAGAACGACGCGGCGTCGACACGGGGAACCAGAATCATGCGTACTTGGAGTAAAGCACTCGTTTCGCTTTGTTTTAGCGGCGCTCTTTTATATGCCGCCACTGCCTGCGCTGCGCCTACCGCCAGCGCACCACCGAAACCGCTGCAAGTTGAGCGGGTGTCATTGACCAGCATCGACAGCAAGGGCGGCAAGGCCACTGCGCTGTACGGCGTGTGGATCAAGTCGCGCAAAACCCTGGGCAAGACCGACAAGAGCCCGACCGTCATCGCCATGCATGGCTGCGGCGGTCTGTACAGCATCGTGCGCGACGGCAAGGGAGAATTCACGCCGCGCCATCTGGCCATGGCGCGCGTACTGAGCGATGCCGGCTACAACGTATTGTTTCCGGACAGCTTTACGCCGCGCGGGCGCCGCTCGACTTGTCAGGACAGCGCCGCCCAGCGCGAAACCAGCGCACTGAACCGGCGCCATGATGTGCAGGCCGCTCTGCGTTGGGTCTCAACGCAAAACGACGTCGACATGTCGCGCGTGGCCTTGCTGGGTTGGTCGCACGGCGCCAGCACCGTGCTGGCGGCGATGAATCTGGCCGAAACCGATGTCGCCGTCCGCAAAGTGCAGCCGCGCGCTGCGGTGGCCTTTTATCCGAATTGCCAGCCTTATGCCAAGGAAGGCTCGCCCTTCAAGCCGGCCGCGCCGCTGCTGATTCTGATGGGTGAAAACGACGACTGGACGCCGCCGGCCGCCTGCGAGGCCATGGAAAAACGCATGGAAGGCAGCGATACCGAGGTGGCGCTGCGTTTGTATCCGGACACCTACCATGACTTCGATGCACCCGGCCTGCCGGTGCATGTCCGCATGGACATCCAGGGCGCCGGCAAGCCGCGCGATGGCGTGACCAGCGGAGCCAATCCTGAAGCGCGCGAGCAGGCCTATCGCTCAATGTTGAATTTTCTGCAAGCCAAATTGCAATAAAGCTCAGCCGAGAAAATGAAAATGCCTCGGCAGAAAACTGCCGATGCACCACGCCTCTCGATTGCGTGACTTGGTTTGAAGCAGGTCACTGAAATGCTGCACCAAATAAAAATGCCGGGCTCATCACAGCCCGGCATTTTTATTTACATGGAAGCAAGTATCCGATCCAGTCCGCCGGCGCCTCAGACAACGCAGTCAGGCGTGCAGCTATCGCACCATGGCTGCGTTGGCAGATCCGCCGCAGAAAATCAGCTCACCAGTTCTTGCATGCCCTCGCCCAGTTCCGGCAAAGGCGGCATTTCTTCCTGCATCATTGCCAGCGTCACGCCCAATTGCTTGGCGACGGCTTCCGGGAAGGTCGATTCCATTTCTTCTTCGGAATACTTGTTTTCCTCCGCCCGCGCACGCCATGCAGCGATGTGCACGATGGCCGCGACCTTGTTGAACGGCGTCGCCGCCAGCGGCTGCGGGAAAGCCTTGATGACTTCCGAAAACTCAACCGGGAAGCGCCAGCGCTTGGCCAGCTCGGCGCCCACATCCGCAAAGTCGTAGCCGAAGGTGGTGCGTTCGATATCCAGACGGCGCGCATCCAGCGGACCGGCGACCTTGTCGATCTGCAAGGTCTGCTCCGGCATGCCGGCGTGCATCACCAACTGGCCGATGGCATGCATCAGGCCGACGGTGAAGGCGAAATCGGAATTGGCGTGCTGCTTCTTGGCCAGCCATTTGGCGACCAGCGCGGTATCCAGGCTATAACGCCAGAACAGCTTCAGATCGACGCCCGGCATATTCTTGAAACTGCCTGCCATGCCGGTGCTCACCACCAGCGTGCGCACCGTCATGAAACCCAGCATGAGCACAGCGTCTTCGACGGTGCCGATGCTGCGCGAGACGTGGTAGTAGGAGGAATTCGCCAGGCGCAGAATCTTGGCGCTCAAGACCTGATCGGCAGCGAGTTTCTTGCCGATCTCATCGATAGAGACCGCCTCGTTGTTGAAACTCTCAATAACTTCCTGAACCACCTTTGGAATGCTTGGCAATGCGGCTTGCTGTTGAAACAGTGCTTCCAGATTCATGACCTTCTCCCTCTAAGACGACCCCCGACACCTTCTGATGCAGAGACAGAAACTCTTGTTGATATTGATAGTGCGGCGATAGGCGCTAGCCGCCCGCACCTAGTTTTTATTGCAATTAATTCTAGAAATATTGCGTTTCGAGTATAGCTGCAAGATTTGGCAATCGGGCAATGTTTTTTAAACAAACATTGTTCGGCATCATGCTTCGGCTTACCGCCTCATTGAAGCGTTCAGCACAAACCGTACCAAGCTTCCACGATGCCTGAAGACGGCCAAATCTAAGGGCTGAAAACGGGTCAAAAAACCGGCGTTAAACGATATTTGAAGTTTTGGACGACGCGCCCGCTTGCATGGCAAGCTTGCTCAAAGCGCAGCGCTTGAACAATGCCTCACTCAAAAGAACAATCAGGAACAATCTGAAAATCCATGCGCCTGGGATCTGGCGACGCAAGCAACATGCCTTGCACGAGACGCAAGATGCTGAGATCGGCTAAAAAACAGCGAAACAGGTGTTTCGGCGAACAATTCTTGCAGCCGGACCGGGCATCGTGGGGAAAATACAGCGCACGATGCGGCCGGCATGCCGCTTACATGGCTCAAAGCGGCCCGGCTTGCTATAATCGCCGCTTCTCCGGAATCCCCTAATATGACAGCTCAATTATCGAAAAAAGGCGAAGCCTGGTCGGCTCGCTTTTCCGAACCCGTTTCCGATCTGGTTAAACGCTACACAGCCTCGGTTTTCTTCGACAAGCGCCTGGCGCAATTCGACATCGAAGGCTCGCTTGCCCACGCAGAAATGCTGGCGCACCAGAACATCATCAGCGCCGCCGACTATGCAGAAATCCAGCGCGGCATGGCGCAGATCAAAGGCGAAATCGACGCGGGCCGGTTCGAATGGCTGCTGGATCTGGAAGACGTCCACCTGAATATCGAAAAGCGCCTGACCGAGCTGGTCGGCGACGCCGGCAAGCGCCTGCACACCGGCCGTTCGCGCAACGATCAGGTGGCGACCGACATCCGCCTGTACATGCGCGCTGCAGTGGATGACATCCTGGGCCTGCTGCGCGACCTGCGCACGGCCCTGGTCGATCTGGCCGAGCAACACGCCGACACCATCCTGCCGGGCTTCACCCACATGCAAGTGGCGCAGCCGATCACCTTCGGTCACCACGTGCTGGCTTATGTTGAAATGTTCGGCCGCGATGCCGAACGCATGGCCGATGCCCGCAAGCGCATCAACCGTCTGCCGCTGGGCGCGGCTGCGCTGGCCGGCACCACCTTCCCCATCGATCGTCTGCGTGTGGCCAAGACGCTGGGCTTCGACGACGTCTGCCGCAATTCGCTGGATGCCGTTTCCGACCGCGACTTCGCCATCGAATTCTGCGCCGCTGCGGCGCTGGTGATGACCCACGTATCGCGCATGTCGGAAGAACTGGTGATCTGGATGAGCCCGCGCGTCGGCTTCATCGACATCGCCGACCGCTTCTGCACCGGCTCGTCGATCATGCCGCAAAAGAAAAATCCGGATGTGCCGGAACTGGCGCGCGGCAAGACCGGCCGCGTCAACGGCCACCTGATCGCGTTGCTGACCCTGATGAAGGGCCAGCCGCTGGCCTACAACAAGGACAATCAGGAAGACAAGGAACCGCTGTTCGACACCGTCGACACCCTGACCGACACGCTGCGCATTTTCGCCGACATGGCGCGTGGGATCAGCGTCAAGCCTGAGGCCATGCGCGCTGCTGCGCTGCAAGGTTATGCCACTGCCACCGATCTGGCCGATTATCTGGTCAAGAAGGGTCTGCCCTTCCGCGATGCGCACGAAGCCGTCGCGCATGCAGTGCGTACCTGCGTCGATCGCAATTGCGATCTGTCCGATCTGAGCCTGGATGAGCTGCGCGTGTATTCGCCGCTGATCGAAGACGACATTTTCGGCGTGCTGACGCTGGAAGGTTCGGTCGCTGCGCGCGACCATATCGGCGGCACCGCACCGAATCAGGTGCGTCTGGCCATCGCGCATCTCCGTAAAGAATTGTCATAAGCATCACCTCCGCCCCGCGCGGAGTTTGCACGCTGTTGCAAGACCTCTATCCGAGGTTCTTGCCGTGGTTTGTTCTAGCCGGTTTACGGTATTCTTGGCCGGCTGTATCGAAAGAGGCTGCACGACGGCCTACAGAGGATGGAGCAAATGTCCCGACACCCCGGGTACCTTAGCCTCGTCCTCTATAAGAATATCTAACTGAGGAGAGAACTCGATGCAATTCAACACCATGCTTAAAACCATCCCCGCGCTGTTGCTGAGCGCAACATTTGCCACACTGTCACAAGGCGCAATGGCAGCCGACGTCAAACTGGGCGTCGCTGAAGCGCTGACCGGTCCGGCCGCCAAATACGGCGTCGCCATCAAGAACGGCTTCACGCTGGCCGCCGAAGAACTGAACGCCAAGGGCGGCGTCAACGGTGACAAGCTGGTTCTGGTCGTAGAAGACGAACAGGGCAAAAAAGAAGAAGCGATCAACGTCTTCAAGAAACTGATTTTCCAGGACAAGGTGCTGATGGTTTTCGGCCCGACCCTGTCGAACTCCGCCTTCGCCGCTGATCCTATCGCCAACGCCGCCAAGGTCGTGGTGTTCGGCACCAGCAACACTGCCGACGGCATCACAGCCATGGGCCCGTTCACCTTCCGCAACTCCGTCATGGAAGCCGACGTGCTGCCAGTGACCGTCAAGGCGGCAGTCAAGCACTTCGGCATCAAGAAGGTTGCGGTGATCTACGGTAACGACGACGCCTTCACCAAGTCCGGTTACGACGTCTTCAAAGCCACGCTGGAACAGCAAAAGATCCCGACCACCACTACCGAGGCCTATGCCAAGGGCGACGTCGACTTCAAGGCGCAGCTGACCAAGATCAAGGCCGGCAATCCGGATGCGATCGTGTGCTCCTGCCTGGCTGAAGAAGCCGCCAACATCATTCTGCAAACCCGCGCGCTGGGCATGAAGCAGCCGTTCATCGGCGGCAATGGCCTGAACTCGCCTAAGCTGTTTGAAATCGCCAAGACCGCCGGCGACGATACCGTGATGGGCAGCCCATGGTCGGCAGAAAACCAGACCCCGACCAACAAGGCTTTCATTGCAGCATACAAGGCCAAGTTCGGTTCCGAGCCTGACCAGTTCGCAGCACAGGGCTACGACGCGCTGTACACCGTTGCCGCTGCGCTGAAGAACGTCAAGCTGTCCGGCAACCTGCCGAAAGATCGTGACGCACTGCGCCTGGCGCTGCCTGCGGTCAAGATCGAAGGCGCGACCGGCAAGTTTGCTTTCCGTGCGGCGCCAGCCGTGGCCGGCAAGCAAGTCGGCTTTGACGCCGACCAGGAAGCGGTGGTCAACATCGCCAAGGGCGGCAAGTTCGTCCTGATGAAGTAAGGCGCAAGCCCGGCTTCATCACTGCAACGCCGGCACGCTTCACTCAAGAAGGTATCCCGCAGATGCAAGCAGACTCCGGCTGGTCCGGAGTCTGACGTTTCTGCCGTTTCCCTCCAAAGAGGCGATGCCGGTGCTGCAAATATTTATCCGGTTAGTCCAGATCGGAACATAAGAACAGGCTGACGCGACAGCCGCACTTCCGATGTAACGAGGGATACATCGCCCGCCTCGGTGAGACACGGCAAGGCGCAGGACGACCTCATCACCTATCGCAGGCTCTATGTTAGAACAACAACTTATCAACGCTTTGTCGCTCGGCAGCGTCTATGCGCTTTTCGCGCTGGGCTTCACGCTGGTGTTCGGCGTGCTGGGCGTCATCAATCTTTCGCACGGGGCGATCTTCATGCTGGGCAGCTATGCCGCCCTGCTGCTGGTCGAACAAATGGCGCTGCCTTTATGGGCTGCGCTGCTGCTGGCCATGCTTGCCACCGGCCTGATCGGCCTGCTGGTCGACGTGCTGGTGCTCAAGCCGCTGCGCAAACGCAATGCGCCGCACCTGATCCCCATGATCGCCACCATCGGCGTCGCCATCATGCTGACCAATCTGGCGCAGGGTCTGTTCGGCGCTGAAAACAAGCGCTTCCCGGTCGGCACCATTCCGGAAGACAGCGTCACCATCGGCAATCTGCATGTGACTGCAGTTCAGGTCGGCATCGTCGTCATCGCCTTCGTGCTGATGGTGGTGTTGCTGGGCATCATGCGCCGCACGCAACTGGGCCGCGCCCTGCGCGCCATCGCCGAGTCGCCGAAAGCGGCTTATCTGCTGGGCATCAATGTCGAAGGCCTGTTCCTGCTGACCTCGTTCGCGGCGGCAGCGCTGGGCGGCGCCGCCGGCGTGCTGGTCGGTCTGTCCTTCAATGCGATCTCGCCGTTCATGGGGCAACCCATGCTGCACAAGGGCATCGCCGTGATCATTCTGGGCGGCATGGGCGACATTCGCGGCGCCATGATAGGCGGCCTGTTCCTGGGCTTCGCCGAAGTGCTGACGGTGGCCTACATCTCCAGCGACTTCCGCGATGCGGTGGCCTTCGGCCTGTTATTTTTGATTTTGCTCGTCAAGCCATCCGGCATGTTTGGCAAAGTGCTGGAAAGAAAGGCTTAACACCATGAACTTTATGGAATGGTGGGATGGCTTCTGGGCCACCTATAACACGGTTATTTTCAGCATCGGCGTCAATGCCATGCTGGCGCTTTCAATCTACGTCACGCTGTCGTGCGGCCTGCTGTCGCTGGCCAATGCGGCGTTCATGGGCATCGGCGCCTACACCGCGTCGCTGATCACCATGCAGGCGGAGCTGCCGTTTCCGCTGGCGCTGGCTGCCGGCGGTGCCTTGCCGGCGCTGGTGGCGCTGGTGATCGGGATTCCGACGCTGCGCCTGTCCGGCGTGTATCTGGCGATGGCGACGCTGGGCTTCGGCGAAGTGGTGCGCGTGATCGTGCTGAACATGGACATCACCGGCGGCCCCATGGGCCTCAACGGCGTACCGCCGCTCACCGAGTGGTGGCACATCGTGCTGCTGCTGGGCGCGACCCTCTACTTTCTGGCGCGGGTGCGCCGCTCCAAGATCGGCCGTGCCTTCGAGGCGATCAAGGAAGACGAAGTGGCGGCGCGTCTGATGGGCGTCAACGTGGCCGGCTACAAGCTGCTGGCCTTCGTCATCGGCGCGGCGATTGCCGGCGTTGCGGGCGGACTGAATGCGCATTACACCTTCACCATCGGCCCCAACAACTACGCGTTTGAAAACGCGGTCGACATCCTGACCATGGCCGTGTTCGGCGGCACCAGCAATCTGATCGGCCCGGCCATCGGCTCGACCATCCTGACGCTGCTGCCGGAAGTGCTGCGCCACTTTAAGGATTTCCGCCTCGCGATCAATGGCCTGATCCTGATTCTGGTGGTGCTGTATCTGCCCAAGGGCATATGGGATCCGCGCCGCATCCGTGCCTTCATGGGCCGCAAATCAGCCGCAGGCTCGACCTCAGCCGGGAAGGTGAAGTGATGCTTCAGTTCAATCAAATCAGTAAAAACTTCGGCGGCCTGCAGGTGCTGCAAGGCGTGCAATTCGATGTCCCGCAAGGCGGCATCTTCGGTCTGATCGGCCCCAACGGCGCCGGCAAGACCACGGTGTTCAACCTGATCACCGGGCTGTTGCGTGCGTCCTCGGGCAACATCGTGTTCAACGGCGAAGACATTGGCAACATCGCACCCCACAAGATCACTGAACGCGGCATTGCGCGCACCTTCCAGAACATCCGCGTGTTCAAGGAGATGACGCTGCTGGAAAACGTGGTGGTCGGCATGCACGATCACCTGAATTACGGATTCGGTAGCCTGCTGCTCAATCTCGGCAACTATCGCCGCATCGAAAAGGAAGCGCGCGAGCGTGCGCTGGAACTGTTGTCCTGGGTCCGTCTGGATCACAAGGCGCACATGCTGGCCGACAGTCTTTCGTACGGCGAGCAGCGCAAGCTGGAGTTCGCCCGCGCGCTGGCGACCAAGCCCAAGCTGCTGTTGCTGGACGAGCCGGTGGCCGGCATGAACCCGGCGGAGAAGACCGAGCTGATGGCCGAAATCCTCAACATCAAGCAACGCGGTTTCTCGATCTTCATGATCGAGCACGACATGCGTTTCGTGATGGGCCTGTGCGATCGCGTGGCGGTGCTCAACTTCGGCAAGATCATCGCCGAAGGCACACCGGATGAGATCAAGAACAATCAGGAAGTGATCGAGGCCTATCTCGGCAAGGAAGAAGCGGCATGAGTCAGACAGCACACACAACAGCCGCCACCGGCAAGAGAGAAATCCTGAAGGTGCAGGATCTGGCGGTTTCCTACGGTCACATCGAAGCCGTCAAAGGCATCAGCCTGAGTCTGAACGAAGGCGAAATCACTGCGCTGGTCGGTGCCAACGGCGCCGGCAAGAGCACTGCCCTGCTGGCGATTTCGGGTCTGGTCAAGGCCGCGCGCGGCCAGGTTTTGTTCAACGGCAAGGACCTGATCCAGCTATCTCCGCACCGCATCGTGGAAGGCGGCGTGGCGCAAGTGGCGGAAGGCCGCGCTACCTTGACCACGCTGACCATTGCTGAAAATCTGGCGCTGGGCGCCTACACCCGCAAGGACAAGGCGGAAATCGCCAAGGATCTGGCATGGGTGTATTCGCTGTTCCCGGTGCTCAAGCAACGCGCGGATGGACTGGCCGGCAATCTGTCCGGTGGCGAACAGCAGATGCTGGCCATCGGCCGCGCGCTGATGACGCGTCCCAAGGTCTTGCTGCTGGACGAACCATCGATGGGTCTGGCGCCGCTGATCATCCAGGAAATTTTCCGTATCGTGCAGGAGATCAACAAGACCGGCATGACCATCCTGCTGGTGGAACAGAACGTACGCCAGGCGCTGCGCATCGCACAACGGGGCTACGTACTGGAAACCGGCAAGATCGTGCTGGAAGATACCGGCGCCAACCTGCTGGGCAATCCCAAGGTGGTGGAAGCGTATCTGGGCGGTTGATGCGCTTTGCTTCACGAAAAATGGCGACCAGTTTTGGGTCGCCATTTTTTTTGCTTCATCATGAAGTGCCCTGATCCGAATTGCATAAACCACATGAGCATTTGCATCACATTCAACGATATCGGAGCAGGATTTCGTCTCATTCTTTAAGAGGGTGACGAGCACATTAAATATTAAATAAAATTCACAGCGACTCAACGTGGCATAACAGTTTCTTGACGAATTACTTACTGAACAGACGCGGGTGCGACAAAGAGTCCGCCTTGGCCCCTACCTTACGAATCGAATCTTCGACACCTCATCAGAAAGGAAAAGTATCCCATCAGGTCTAATTATGTAAATCCTTCCATCAGGCGCAACAAATTCGGCGATATCATCATCCGTGGCATACCTATTAGTCGTATTGAGAGATAAAACAACATTGCTGGAAAAAATGAAGTCCACTGCTACAGATTCATGCACTGCGAAATCGCGCAGATACGCGCCTTCAATACAACTCAATTTCTCAGATGCATTCTCGTCACTGATAGATTCACTGTCCACGATCACCTGCGCCTCGCTAGACAAGGACCAAAAGCAATCACGAATCCCTAACATGGCTTCGCCTTGACGAATCAGTCCCTTTCGCACATTGGTGATTTGGACCTCCCCTCCAAAATCCATATACAACATGGACCCGAGATATTTTCCGATTCGCCAGCAAACTTTATCTGCGACATGATCCAAAATTGCTTGACGCATCCCCCTTTCGCTAAGCTGCTGACGACGCCAAGGTGCTAGTGTCGTAAATACCATCAATATTGCCCCTTCTTAATAAGCTCCGCTATTTCACGAATGTCTTTGTAACCGAGATTACTTCCTTGGGCCCGCGACTCGTATTCAACTGCACGGCCAAGATCTTTTCGCTGTTGAGAATTGAGCTTCGCATCTCGTCCGGCATCATTCACCTGTTTATTCTGATCAACATTACGCTCAGGTTTGCCTTTCTTTTGTTTGTCGTTGCTGTTCCCGTCCTCGCCTTCGGGAGGAGGACTCGCACTCGCGCCTCCGCTGTCTATACCATTTCCAGCCAAAATCGACTGGGCAATGGCAACAGCCAAAGAATTAATCGCCGCTAAAAGCCCCATTCTTGGATCTACAAGATATGGGCCTTTTCCCCACAGATCGTTGATTTTTGGAACTGACCACGTTGTCGGTGGTGGGAAAGACGGGAGTTTTCCTGGAACATAGTGAAAATCATGAACAACAGGCACCGGTAGTAAGACCGGCGGTGGAACCACGGGAATTGCCACCGCAGCCTGCTTCTGCGGATTTTCTCTCGTTTCATATCGGTTATCATAGCGATCGCGGTCGGGTATATCGCGCTCACTTCTACCACCGCGATCACCGTGCACCTCAATATCAGGAAGATATCCGCTAGGATCGACCAAATGCAAGGGGCGATTCAATACATACGCATATCGATTATGACTCTGAATATCAAACGGAGCCTGAATATTAGGATCTGCGCTCATGAAACGCCCTAGCGCGGGATCGTAGACCCGACCATTCATGTGGATCAGGCCCAGTTCTTCCAGGTGCTCATGGTTGGTAAAACCACGATCCGTGTTCACACCAACCACAGCGCCCTCAGCATCAGTGGCACCACCCGGCAAGCGCCGCTTGCCAAAGGGCTCATAGGCAAGGCGCTCCATCACATTACCTTGCCCGTCCGTGATGGTCGTCGTCGACCCAAGCTGGTCACGGTGCATGTAGTTGATGACTTGTGTGGCGCCTGTTTGCTTGATCAGTGCAATCACGGCACCGCCTGCGGTGATGTAGTGCTTGTGTTCAGTGCTACCGTCAGCCTTGATATCCTTTTCATAAAACAAGCCGCCGGTGTTGTCCGGATTCAGGTAGATCGTGGTCGCACTTGGCGCGACTTGCTTGATGCGCTGGTGATCAGGCCCGTACACAAAGGACAGACCGACGCTCGGCGAATTGACTGTCTTTAACATCCCGTAGCTGGTATAGGTCTCGTTGCGACCACGATCGGCAATCACTGCGCCGGTGCTATCGACCGCCACTTCCGAGATCAGCGCGCCATTGGCATCATAGTTGTATTGCAGCTTGCCGCCGTGGATGAAATTGAGTTCCTTCAAGGCATGTGGGCGGCCGTTTGCCGGACCGTACACGTAGGTTCCCAGGTCACTGCGGTTGGTGATGTTGCCGACTGCGTCGTAACTGTAGTTGGTGCTCGCAAGACCAGCCTGCGGTGAATTCACCACCGCATTGGTCACACGGTTCAGGCTGTCGTAGAGGAAGGTTTCCGTGAGACTTTGGTTGCCATCCGCACGCGACACCAGATTGCCCAGTTGATCGTACTGGTAGCTGAAGTTTTGCACGCTGTTGCCAGCGCCGGCGTAGACGTTCTTGAGACGGCCGGTGCTCGCCTCAAAGACTTGCTGCGTAACGACGTTATTGCCGTAGGTCTGCTGCAGGATCTGACCCATGGCATTTTGCGTATCGGCGCGCCACAGCAGAGCATCAGTCTGATTGTTGCGTACTTCTTTCAGATAGCCGAGGCTGGTGTACACATACCTGATCACCAGCCCGGTTGGATAGGTCTGCGTCGTGATGCGACCATTCGGGTCGTAACTCACCCCTTCGCTGTACGCCGCATCGATGTTTGTGCTGGTGCTGACGTTACGGCCCAGACTATCGTAGCTATTGGTCTTCTGGTAGCCGTTATCGGAGCTGATGCGGCACAACTTGCCGATACCTTTGGCACAACTGTCGTATAGCCAGGTGCTGACAAGATCAGGCTCTGAACGACTGTTCATGCGACCAAGCTTATCGTAGCTGATGGTGCTGACTTGCCCTTTGGCATCGGTCTGTCTGACCAACTCCCCAAAGCCGTTATAGACGTAGCTCCAGGCGCCCATGTCTGGATCGACCATGCCTGTTTTACGACCACGCAAATCGTAGCTCATGGCGACGACATTGCCTTTGGGATCTGTGGTCGCGGTCAGGTTGCCAATGGCATCGTACTGGTAGGTCAGATTGTTGCTCTGCGCATCGGTGACCTTAATCACTTGCCCCTGGCTGTTCTTTACCTTGGTCTGCGTCTGGTTCAATGCATTGGTCACCGTCGTGGCGAGGCCATTGTAGGCCATCCGGTTCTGACTACCGTCAGGCGCCGTAGCCACCACAACCCGATTCAACGCATCATAGGTAAGCGTGCGCCATTGAACAGTTTGGTGGGAGTAGTACGGCAGGCTGGTGCGCGAGACACGGCCCAGATTGTCGTATTGAGTATCCTCAACAACAATACTGCTGCCATCGAAGCCAACCGTCTCGGTCTTAACTTCCCGATTCAGGCTGTCGAAATAAATTTTGCTCCAAGGGGCGATAGCCCGTTCACCATCAGATGCCAGATGTGTAGTCACAATCACATAACTTGCCAGCTTCGGGCAGGTGACCGTACCGTTGTTGATCCCGGCGCAGTACAAATACTCCCATTTAGTCTGCGTACCATCTGCTCGAATCTCTTTGATCTGGCGACCAAAGCCATCGTATTGCCATTGCGTTTTCAAACCATTAGGGCCGACCAAGCTGTTAATTCTGCCAAAACGCGCATCGTAGCTCCTGGTTTCGCTCTGACTCAATGCGTTAGAACTAACGACAGGAAACTGACCATTGGCATCGTACGTACTGGAGTACGTACGTGGGGCAACGGTTGCAGTCCCGGTTGCCGTTGAACTAGTAACTATCGCAACCTTGTTGCCGTAGATGTCGTAGGTGTAGTTGGTTTCCATCCGCAATTGCGGATGGTCTGGCTCGATTATTTCTTTGACCAATAGGCCTGTGCTCGCGTCGTATTCGAATGCGGACGTTCGTGTAATTGTGCCAGCCCATGTTTGCGCCGTGCCTCCAAGCCACAATCCAGACCAGCACACCATCCCAAGAAACACGGCTACAATTTTTTTACACATAGTGCTCCGGCAATGCTCTAACGGTTAATTAAAAACTCAGAGCAGGCGATCTTAAGCGGTGCAAAAAAAAGAGATATAGATGAACACCGAGTTTATGAAGAACTTGGAGCACTACAGAACTCACTGCTCACTCGCAAAGCAAATGGCATATAAAATATTTGAATAAATTGTTGACCAAGCACTTAATTACCATTAATATGCAGCCTCTTTCAAGCACTACGAGCTGTAACGCAGTGCTGAAGGCCCACGTGGCGGAATTGGTAGACGCGCATGGTTCAGGTCCATGTGCCGCGAGGTGTGGGGGTTCGAGTCCCTCCGTGGGCACCAAAACATAAAAGGTCGATTAACGAAAGTTAATCGGCCTTTTGCGTTTTCGGGGCACATGAGCAAAGCGCCTGCGCGCTTTGCGGGAGGGACTCGAAAGCCCGGCCTTGCTAGGCCGGGCGGGGTCGAGATACGTGACCGAGTCCCTCCGTGGGCACCAAAACATAAAAGGTCGATTAACGAAAGTTAATCGGCCTTTTGCGTTTTCGGGGCACACGAGCAAAGCGCCTGCGCGCTTTGCGGGAGGGACTCGAAAGCCCGGCCTTGCAAGGCCGGGCGGGGTCGAGATACGTGACCGAGTCCCTCCGTGGGCACCAAAACATAAAAGGTCGATTAACGAAAGTTAATCGGCCTTTTGCGTTTTCGGGGCACACGAGCAAAGCGCCTGCGCGCTTTGCGGGAGGGACTCGAAAGCCCGGCCTTGCAAGGCCGGGCGGGGTCGAGATACGTGACCGAGTCCCTCCGTGGGCACCAAAACATAAAAGGTCGATTAACGAAAGTTAATCGGCCTTTTGCGTTTTCGGGCACGGCACACGCGTATCCGCTATGTGCCCCCTATTTTTTCTTCTTCGTTTCTTCCACAGGTTTAGCCACCGCCCCGCGCACTTCAAACTGAATGCGATCCAGTTCAACGCCGCTGCGATCCTGCAGGATCAGACTGTGTTTGCCCGGCCACGGCATCCAGTCATCACTCAGTTCATTGACTTTCGCGCCGCCGCTCACCGCCACTTTTTGCAACGGAGAAGCGGAAGACTTCAGCATGCCCTCCACAATCGGCTTGCCGTCCAGCCGCCATTGACTGCCTGCGGGCGCGCCCTGCGCCTTGAAGCGGATACGCTGGCGCGCCGGCGGGATATCAGGATCAAGCGCCACCAGCATACCGGCAGTGGGATAGACGATCGACGTGCGGATCTCGCTGGCCTGTGCAATGCGAATGCGCTGCTGCACCGTGCCGGGCAGGAAATACTCATTGCGCGCCGCTTCGATCCCGTCGTCGTAAGTGATGGCCTGCGCCACCACATGGGCGGGCACGGCCGGCACTGCAGGAATCATGGCTGCGGGTACGCTCTTCCCTGCCCGCGCCGCGCCGCCTGCACTGATTGCATCGGCGACTCTCGCATTCATGCGCGCAGAAGTATCGCGCGCGTTCAGATACTGCATGACCTCCTGCCAGATCGGCGCGGCGCCGGTCACGCCCGAGACATCCCACATCGGCGCGCCGGAGGCATTGCCGACCCAGACGCCGACGGTATAGCGCGTCGAGTAACCGATGCACCAGTTGTCGCGCATATCCTTTGAGGTGCCGGTTTTCACCGCGCTCCACATGCGCGTCGACAAGGCGCTCTCGAGACCGAAGGTGCGCGCGCGTGCGCTGCGGTCGGACAAGATATCGCCGACGATGAAGGCGGAGTCGCCATCCATGCTCTGCGTGAAACGCACGGCCGGATCGTCCAGCCGCGTGCGCACGCCTGAATATCGGCCCTGATTGGCCAGCGCGCGATAGGCATTGGTCAGCGCCAGCAGGCTGACGTCGGCGCTGCCCAGCGCCAGGCTGTAGCCGTAGTAATCGCCGGTTTCGCGCAGATTGAAACCCAGATGCTGCAGGCGCTGGAAGAAACGCTCGGGCGTCACCATCACCAGCGTGCGCACTGCGGGAATATTCAGCGACGAACCCAGCGCCGTGCGCAGACTGACCAGCCCCTTGAATTGCTTGTCGTAGTTCTGCGGAATGTAGAGGCCGGCCGAGGTGGCCAGATTGACCGGCGAATCGTCCAGCAGCGAAGCCGCCGTCAGCCACTTTTTCTCGATCGCCATTTCATACAGAAAGGGCTTGAGCGTGGAGCCGGCCTGACGCAGCGAGACCACGCCATCGACATCCGCCGCGCCCGACAGATTGCCGCTGGAACCGACCCAGGCCAGCACGTCGCCGCTGGCATTGTCGATCACCACAATGGCGCCGTCTTCGATATTGCGCTCCACCAGCGCCGACAGCTGGCGCCGCAGCGATTGATTGACGAAGCGCTGCAAAGGCGCATCGATCGTGGAGCGCAAGCGCTGGCCGGGCTGGCTCAGCAGCTTGCGCGCCAGATGCGGCGCCAGTTGCGGCGCGGTGACGGTGCCCGGCAAATCGCGTCTGGCCACCGCACGCGCCAGTGCCAGTTCGGTAGCGCCGGCCAGGCCATTGCATTCGGGCGCAGCATTTTCTTGCTTGAGGATAGCGCAGGCGCGCTCGGCGACGCGCGCCGGTGTCGCGTTCGGCGCGCGGATCAACGCCACCGCAATGGCCGCCTCGCTGCGATTGAGGCCACTCGGATGCTTGCCGAACATGACGCGCGACAAGGCGTGCACGCCGACCAGCTCGCCGCGGAAGGCCACCATGTTCAGATAGGCTTCGAGAATCTGATCCTTGCGCCAGGAACGCTCCAGCGACTGCGCCACGAAGGCTTGCGAAATCTTTTGCGTCAGCGAACGCGGCCCGGATTTGCGACGCAGATCATCGTGGATCAGGCCGGCCAGCTGCATGGTGAGCGTCGAGGCGCCGCGCGTGCGCGTATGCCAGAGATTGCCCCAGGCTGAAGCTGCCACGGCATTCCAGTCAACGCCGCTATGTTCGTAAAAGCGGCGATCCTCGGAAGCCACCAGCGCCGTGCGCAGCGCCGGCGAAACATCCTCCAGACCGACCCACGATAAACGCCGCTCGCTCATGTTGACGCGCTGCTGTTGCAGCAGCTCGCCATGGCGATCGTAGAGACTGGCTTCGGACGACTGGAAGTCGCGTTGCACTTCGGCGAAGCTCGGCGCTGCTTGCGCCGGCGCATGGGCCAAAGCCATGCAACCGGTCAGCGCCAAGATCAGATATCCACGCGATAGCCGCTGTGAAAAGCTGGATCCGGCCGGCAGGCTCAGATAGAAAAAGTTACGGCTGATCGGCACAGAAATCATGGCGATCAGGGCGCCGCTTTCACGACCAGCTTCTGATTCGGGAATTCACCGAACATCTCCGGCGCATACATCGCTTCGACCCGCGTCGGCGGCAGATTGAATTCGCCGGCATTGTTCAGCCGCACGGTGTAAGTGATGCTGGTGCGGCCCTTGGGCATGCGCTGATAGTAGGCGCGATAGGCTTCGAAGCTGCGCTCTTCATAGGCCAGCCAGGCATCGCCGCGCGAACGCCCATCGTCTTCACCGGAACGTGAAATCGCCGAATCGCGGCCCAGTCCGGAGCCCAGCAAACTGGCGCCTGCCGGCACCGGATCGCTCAGTACCACCCAGCTCATGTCGGACTGCGCGTCGATGTCCACCGTAATTCGCAAGACGTCGCCGCGCGTAAACGCACCGCTGGTCTTTTGCTCCACCGGCACGACGCTGCGCGTGATCCGATAGCCGCTGGAGAAGGCCTGCTTCAGCGGCACTGCAGCCAGACTTTGCAGCGTGATCCAGGGCTTGCCGCCGCCGTCCTGCGTGAATCTGGCTGCACCGCCGGCCATCGCTGCGCCGACAGTCGCTGCCGGTGCAGGAGCAGCAGCTGTCGCTTTCGGCCACGGCAATTGCAGCTTGCCGCCCTCAGCCGCATTCCAGCTGAAGCTCTGACTGACGGGTGCCGCGCCGTTCTGCTCCAGCGCCACGCGCGTCGTGCCTGTGACTTTTTCCGACTCGAACTTGCGCGCGAATTTATCGAGCGCCAGGCTGCCCCAGACATTGGCGGTGGTGGTGCTCCAATGACCGCGCTGCTGACGCTGAATGGCGCCGGCGACGATCTTCGGCATGTCGTCGCGCCAGGCCGGATTGTTCAGCTCCAGCAGGATCAGACGATTGGCATTGGAGTCGCCATTGCTCATCAGCCACCACCAGTAATCGCCCTCTTCGTTCGAGAAGCCCATGCGCGTGCCCTGATAATTCAGACGCGCGCGCAGGATCTGCTCGGCTTCATCCAGCTTGCGCTGACGATCCGGAAGCGCGCTCACGCGTTGCAGTACAGCGATCCAGTCGAGCACGGCGGAAGTCGGCCACTGGTTGGGATTGATCTGCAGCGAACCCAGCATCGCCGGCTGCACGCGATTGAAGCGCGACAAGGCTTCCAGCGCCGCCAGCTTGCGCACGTCCAGATCCTTCTGCGGCGACCAGAAATCGCGCGTGATGCGGCCTTCGACAAAGTTGCTCAGCGCATCCAGCATCTTGTCGCGACTGGCTTGCGGAATCGCATAGCCGGCTTCATTGGTGGCCGCCAGCAGATAGGCCGTGAGCGTATCGCTGCCGCGCCGGGCACCGCTGTCGGCAGGCGGAAAGTAATACGCCAGACCATCGCCATCCAGATAGGTGGGCAGATCGGTCGCCACCTTCTGCCACATGGCGGCGTCGCGCAGACCGATCGCCTTGGAGGTCTGCTGCTCCAGGCAAGAGAAGGGATACGTGGCGAAGTAGCGCGTGATGCCTTCACTGCCGCCGGCCAGAGAAGGTCGCAGCGCCACGCTCAGACCGCCGCGTCCCGGCAGGCTGTCCGCCGGTTGCGCCACGCTCATGCTGGCGCTCTTATCGAGCTGGAACAGCGTCGCCTGCTGTACCGTGACTGGCACTGCCGGCACCACGCGCTGGCTCAGTTTCATGGCGTCGCGTGCATTCTGCCCGCCTTGCTCCTGCGCGCTGATTTCCCATGCCAGCTGGCCGATGTCCTGCGGCACGCTGACCGGCCACGCCACCTCACGCGATTCGCCTGCGGGTACGGCGACCACCGCATCCGGCAAGTTCAGCGCGACTGGCGCCGTACTGCCGATGCCGCCGGCCCTGGCCGTCACCTTGATCTGCATCGCATGCGTGGTGGTATTGCGCACCGTCACCGCGCCGCTGAAACTATCCCCCTCACGCACCAGCGGCGGCAGACCGGAAATCAATTGCACATCCTGCGTCGAGCGAATGCTGACGCTACCGGTGCCGAACAGGCTGGCGCCACTCTCGGCCACCGCGACGATGCGGAATGAGGTCAATGCGTCGTTCAGCGGCACGTCGATCTGCGCATGGCCGTTGGCGTCCAGCACCAGATTCGGCTTCCACAGCAACAGGGTATCGAACAGCTCGCGGGTCGGCGCCTTGCCGCCACCACCGCCGGCCGGGGTGGCCTTCTTGCCGTAGTGGCGTTTGCCGACCACCTGCATCTGCGCAGTCGAGGTTTCGATGCCGTAGCTGCGCCGCTGCAACATGGCTTCCAACAGCTCCCAGCTATGGTTGGGTTCCAGTTCGAGCAGCGCCTCGTCCACCGCCGCCAGCGCGATTTCAGCACCGGCCGCCGGTTTGCCGTCGGGCAGATTGACCTGCACGTCAACCTTGGCCAGCGCGCGAATCGGATAGGCGCTCTTGTCGCTCTTCAGCGCCACCTGCAGTTTGTGACCGGCGTCACCCACCGAAATTTCGGCGATGCCGAACTTGTAAGCCGGCTTGGACAGGTCGATGACCGGCCCCGGCGATTGATATTCGTGGAACTCATGCCACCAGTTGACCGGCTCTTTCCAGCCCCAGACGAAGAAGGAATACCAGGGCACCTCGCGCATGCGGCCGCGCACCGCCAGCACCGAGACATAGACGTTAGGGCCAAAGGAAGCCTTGATCGGCAGACTGATGGTCGGGTCCTGCCCGCTCAGTTGCACCACCTGGGTTTCCATCACGCCTTCGCGCTCGACTGCCACCAGCGCGGTCGCATAGCGGAACGGCATGCGCACCTGGAACTTGGCGGTGTCGCCCGGCTGATAGTTTTTCTTTTCCGGCAGGATGTCGATGCGATCCTGATTCTCGCCGTCGAACCATAGCTCGCCCTGGCTGGTCACCCACACCGCAGACTTGGCGCTCGCAACATTGCCGGCGGCATCCTTGGCGGTGGCGATCAGCTCGACATTGCCGGCTTCGCTCAACTCGGTATCGCACATGAACAAACCGTTCTTGTCGCTCTTGCCAGAGCACAGCTTGCCGAGGTCCTTGGACGATTCAGTATTTTCGTAAGCGTAAAAACCGCCGACCATGCGCTTGCGGTGCGAATTGGTCTGACGCGACACCGCACGGATTTCCACCGGCACGCCGGCCTGCGGCTGACCCGCGGTGCTGAGCGCCACTGCGCTCAGCGTCAGCTTCTTCTTGACCGACACCCAACTGCCGGCCTTGACGCCGATCATCACCGCCGACGGCCACAGCGGCGTGACATTGGAGATGGTCTGAATCTCGCCGTTGGGATCGCTGTAGGTCATCTCGGTCAGCAATTCGCGCACGTCGCCGCCGACCGGCAGATTGTGGATCACGGTCTTGCCGCTGCCGCTCTTGTCCAGCGTCACCGGCAATTTGTTGGCGACGATTTTCTGTTCTTCGGCGCTGCTGCGTTGCTCGTCGGTGGGCGGTTCGAAGGAGAAACCATCGTATGCACTGAACGACACGCTGCGCTTGCGCAGCATGCTGCTGATCTGCACCGACTGGCCGGAGGCGCCGCCGCCGTTGAGATAATTCAGTTGCACGTCGAGCGGCATTTCCTTGACCGCCACCAGCGCGCCCTTGGGCGGCGTGATGCGGCCCTGCATCAGCGGCAGGCGGAATTCTTCGACGCGGAAGTTGCCGGTGTAGAAGGAGCGGCTGCCGCCCTCGCCATCGCCGCGACTTTCCTCGTCGCCGTCCGCCGCATCGGCATTGCCCTGCGGCGGCTTGTTGCTGACGGCGCCGCTATCGAGGATCACCTGATATGAACCGAGCTTGGCGTCCTTGGGCAGAGCGAACACCGTCTCGGCATTCTTCTGCCCGCGCCAGCGCAGCGGGAATTGATATTCCTGGCCGCTGCCCTCGTGCATGATGCGCACCCGTGTCGGCAAATCGCCGCTCTTGGCCAGACCGAAACCCTGCATGTTCTGCACGCGGAATTCGTGCTTCATCGACACCGTCTCGCCGGCCCGCAGCAAAGTGCGATCAAAGATGGTGTGAGCGCGCGCGGTGGAAATCTTGTCGTTGTTGACCGGCAGATTGAAGCGCCAGTTTTCGATGCCGTCGTTCCATGAAGTCAATGCAAAGGCCATGTCGGCACGGCCCTTTTCATCGCTCTTGCGGGCGCTGACGAACAGACCGTTGAAGCGTCCTTCTTCATATGGCAGTCGCTCGCAGGCATCTTCCAGCGGCGGCATCATGGCGATGCCGCTGGCGTTGGTCTTGCCCTGCCAGATCTGATCGCCCTTGCAGTTCGAGACGCGCACATCGGCATCGGCCACCGGTTTGGCATTGTCCAGGCGCGTCACCCACACCGCGCCGTTTTCACGGCCCAGTTTCACGTGCACCGAGAGATTGGTGACCAGCGCGCTGGTGCGCACATACATGGGCTGCGGCTTGCCGAGCAGCGCCGCGCCCAGCTTTTGCGACTCCAGCTCGACCACATAGAAACCCGGATCCTTGAGTGGAATGCCGACCACTTCGAAGGGCCAGCTGCCGTCCTTGGCATCCTTCACCGCCGGCAGGTCGAGCTTGCGCACGCCTGATTCCTTGCTGAGCAAACTGATGCTGCGGCTGTCGATCTGCTTGGGATCGCTGCTGCCCCATTTTTCGTGATAGCGGTTCAGGCGCTGCATCCAGGCGATGATGCCCTTGTCGCCATCAACCTTCATGTCGGCCACTTTGCCGGGCAAGGTCTTGCCGTCGGCTCCGCGCACAGTGAGACCGGCTTCGACCCTGCGCAAGGTCACCGGCAAGGTCGGATCGGCATTCAGCTCAATGATGCCGAAAGGCGCTGCGGCGAACTTGGCCAGTGGCGGAAAATCGGCGGTGCGCGACTTCAGCGGGAACATCGAGGCATTGGCCAGCGGCCGTCCGCTGCCATCCTTGAAGCCCGAAGGAAGCGTGATGGTGAACTCGGATTTTTCCGGGAACGGGGGCTTGAAGGTGACCGAGCCGACTTCTTCATCGCCGCTGCCGCTGTTGTTATCGGGCTGCGGCTTGAACTTGCTGCCGCCGGCGTTCAGTTCGATGCCCTGCGCCAGCTTGCGCGACACCGGCGAAGTGAAGGACAGCGTCAGCGGCAGAATCGGCGCGCAGGCGGCATTGGCGTTCTCGCGCTGGCAACTGAAGCTGGCGCTGAATTCCGGCCGCACCTTGAACTTGAACGTGCGCGGCTGAGTGGTGACGATACCGGCGCCGCCGGCAGCGGCGATGCCCTTGTCCCACACCAGTTTCATCTCGGCGTCATTGGGCAGACGCTGCTGACACTGCAGCACGCTGACCAGCGCCGGATCGACATCGTTGGCGAATTCCTTCAGCAGCGCCTTGCGATCGGCGTCCGATACGAACTTGACCGGGATGCGCTCGTGCACGCCTTCGGCTTCGCAATACACATGCTCGCGGATGCTGGCGGCCGTCGCCGCGCCGTTCTGAATCAGGATGAAAGCCTGCTCCTCTTCAATCAGCGCGCCGGCATAGGGCTGGACGCGCGTGACGGCCGGGCCGCCGGTATTGAACTGAAACCGGTTCTTGCCGCCGACCGGATTGCCGGCCACGCTCTTGAAATCGGTCCGGGCGCTAAAGCTGCAACGCGTGCCGGGCGGCAGATCGCGCTCGAAATCGAAAATCCAGTTCTTGTCGTCGGCCCAGCGCGAGGTGCCGGCCACCGGACAATCGACATCGAAAGGCGCAGCCGCCTTGGGGTCGCCGAAGCGCACCATGGCTTCGGAAAAACGCGCACGCACCTGACGCACCTGCGCGACTTCACCCTGCGGAGAAAACGTCGACACGGCGGCATTGGCGGCGTATGCAGAGGTCGGAGAAATCGTGCCGCCGGCGATGACGCCTGCTGCCAGCAGCAAACTCAGACTCAGGGCCTTGCCTTGCAGGGCGACGGCGAACGAATGGCGCAGACGCTGGAACAAAGAAACGGACGACGCATAGAAGGATGTCAAATGCGGCCTTGCATATGATGAGGCTATGGCCTGGTTGATGTTTTCATGACTGACAGACAAGACCCCGTGCATGCGCATCGACTTCATTATTGTTTTCTCCGTTTGTATTTTTGGCGAACCTGCTCTAGACCATGCCTGCCCGATTTCAGTTCGGACTCAGAGCTTACATTGCAGGAAATCAAGAAAACAAGTGATACGTCTCGATAATTGAGTATTGCGGTAATAAACAGCCTGAATCTTTTGCTGGTAGCCGCTGTACGATTTTTCCAGCAGCTTGACCAGACGCCCGGCTGCGATGTCGGCATCCGACATGAAATTGGACAGGCTGGCGATGCCCTGCCCATGCAAGGCCAGTTGCCGTATCGTTTCGCCGCTGGAGGCGCGCAGCGCCAGTTGCGCCGGATAGCGATCACCCTCTTCGTAGCGCAGCGGCCACATGTTCAGCGAGTCGGGCTGGGTGAAACCGATCAGGCGATGCTTGCCCAGCGCCGCCACGGTTTTCGGTTCGCCGAAACGCTGAAGGTATTCAGGGCTGGCGACCAGATTCAGCCGTGCCGAACTGAGCGGCTTGGCGTGCAAGGTCGAGTCCTGCAATTCGCCGATGCGGATGGCGATGTCGGTGCGCTGCTCCACCAGATCGATGAAACGATCATTGGTGGTCAGCTCCAGCTCGATCTCCGGATACGCTTCGCGAAAGGCGCCGACATGCGGCACGATACAGTGCAGCATGAAAGGCGCCGAAGCATCCACCCTCAGCTTGCCGACCGGCTTCTGACTGAAGATGCGCACCGAATCCTCGGCCTGCTCGATGGCGGCGACGATGGCGCGCGATTGATCCAGAAAGGTCCGCCCCTCCTCGGTCAGATCCATGCGGCGCGTGGTGCGCGTCAGCAGACTGGTGCCAAGTTTTTCTTCCAGCCGCGACAAGGCGCGACTGACGCCGGAAGTGGTCTGATCCAGCACTTCGGCCGCGGCGCTCAGGCTGCCGGCCTCGACCACGGCGATAAAGATGCGCATTTCTTCCGATTGAATCGCCATTCTTGACTCCAGATCAAATATTTTTTGATTTTAACGGTGTTTTTCTCAACAAAGCAATTGGGCACAATGCTTCATCGTTGGAAAACAGCCTCTGCAGCTTTGTACCTTGGCGGATTCGCACCGTAGCGATCCAGCGCTGCCGACGACCTGAACCATTTAACCCTTCACTCCGGAGTCATCATGCCAATTGCCTTGTGGGCGCTCACCATCAGCGCTTTCGCGATAGGAACCACCGAATTCGTCATCATGGGCCTGCTGCCCGAGGTCGCCAACAATCTTGGCGTCACGCTTTCTTCCGCCGGCCTGCTGGTCACCGGCTATGCGCTGGGCGTATTCGTCGGCGCCCCGCTGATCACCGCCACCACCGGCAAGCTGCCGCGCAAGACGCTGCTGCTGAGCCTGATGGTGATCTTCGTCATCGGCAACCTGGGTTGTGCGCTGGCGCCCGATTACACCACGCTGATGATCGCCCGCGTAGTCTCCTCGTTTGCCCATGGCGCATTCTTCGGTGTCGGCTCGGTGGTCGCCACCAGCCTGGTGCCCAAGGAAAAACAGGCCTCCGCCATCGCCCTGATGTTCACCGGCCTGACCGTCGCCAACGTGCTGGGCGTGCCCTTCGGCACCTGGCTCGGCCAATCCTACGGCTGGCGCGCCACGTTCTGGGCGGTGACCGTGATCGGCATCATCGCCCTGCTGGCCACCGCCTATCTGGTGCCGCGTTCGCAAGGCAAGGATGCGCAGGCCGATCTGTCGCATGAACTGCGCGTGCTGGGTCGTCCGCAGGTGCTGCTGGGCCTGCTGATGACGGTGCTGGGTTTCGGCGGCGTATTCACTGCCTTCACCTATATCGCACCGATTCTGACCGAGATCAGCGGCTTCCCGGCCGGCGCGGTGTCGCCCATCCTGCTGTTGTTCGGTGTCGGTCTGGTGATCGGCAATCTGCTGGGCGGCAAGCTGGCCGATAAACGCCTGATGCCGACGCTGGTGATGAGCCTGCTGTTGCTGGCCGCGGTGCTGGCAGTGTTCGGTCTGAGCAGCCACAACCAGATCGCAGCCATCATCGGCGTCGGCCTGCTCGGCGTAGCCTCGTTCGCCACCGTGCCGCCGCTGCAGATGCGCGTGCTGGCCAAGGCCGATGGCGCGCCGAATCTGGCTTCGTCGGTAAATATTGCCGCCTTCAATCTGGGCAATGCAGCCGGCGCCTGGCTGGGCGGCGTGACCATCGATCATGGCCCGGGCCTGCATTCGGTGGCCTACGTGGCAGCCCTGATGACCGCCGCCGGCGCAGTCGTGGCGCTGATCAGCTGGAAGCTGGATGGCCGTGGCGCCAAGGTACTGGCCGCAGACCGTCGCATGGCCTGACCGGACGGCACATGCGGAATATTGAAGAGCAAACGAAAACTTGCAGCGGAGGCGCTAGATGACATCACAAACGCAAACACCAGCATCTGAAAAAGTGGCACTGGTGGTCGGCGCCCACGGCGTGATCGGCAGCCGCCTGATCCGGCATCTGCTGAGCGACGCCGATTGGCAAATCGTCGGACTGTCGCGACGCGGTGAGCAAAACGAATCAGACCGACATGAGCGCCTGCGCCACATCGCCATCGATCTGCTGGAGGAAACGGCAACACGCTCCGCACTGAAAGACCTGAAACAGGTTACGCATGTGTTTTATGCCGCCTATCAGCACCGGCCAGGCTGGGCGGAACTGGTGGCGCCGAACATGGCAATGCTGCGCAACGTGGTCGAAGCACTGGAAGCCGTAGACGCCGGCGTGCAGCACATCAGCCTGATGCAGGGCTACAAGGTCTACGGTGGTCATCTGGGCCCGTTCAAGACGCCGGCGCGCGAGAGCGATGCGCACTTCATGCCGCCCGAGTTCATGTTCGATCAGCAGCGTTATCTGCAAGACAAACAGGCGCAAGGCAGCCGCTGGAACTGGTCGGCGATACGTCCGGCGGTGGTGGGCGGCAGCACGCTCGGCAACCCGATGAATCTGGCCCTGGCGATTGCGATGTACGCCTCCATCTCGAAACAGCTGGGCCTGCCGCTGCGCTTTCCCGGCAAGCCAGGCGCTGATGACAAGCTGATTGAAATGACCGATGACGGCTTGCTGGCGCAGGCTACGGTGTGGGCCGCGAATGATGTGCGTTGCGCCAATCAGGCCTTCAATATCGGCAATGGCGACCTCTTCCGCTGGAGCGAGATGTGGCCGAAGATTGCACACTATTTCGGGATGGAAGTCGGCCCCGCCTTGCCCCTGAAACTGGGCGAGGTGATGCGCGACAAGGCGCCGCTGTGGCAAACCATCGTGGCCGCACACGGGCTGCATGCGCATGACTACGGCGCGCTATCAAGCTGGGATTTCGCCGATTTCGTGTTCTCGTGGGACTACGATATGTTCGGCGACGGCAGCAAGGCGCGGCGCTTCGGCTTTCATGAATATGTGGAAAGCGAACAGATGTTTTATCGCCTGTTCGACGATCTGCGGGCGCGCAAGGTCATTCCCTGAACGGCGCAAGCCGAAAAAAAAGAGCTTACCGAAGCAAGCTCTTTTTACATGGCAGCACCGCATGAATCTCGGCAACTCCGGCTTAGGCAAGCCCGTTCAGGAACCCTTCTTGACCCACGCCGCCAGCTGATGCGGACCAAGGCTGTCGTAGTCTTCGAAAGGCTGATGAATCCAGGGATTGGTCGCCAGATAGTCGATATGGAAATCAGGCTCAACGACAGAGCAAGCCTTCCACCACAACACCGCCGACTTGATTTCGGTCACCGCAGGATAGTGCTCCTTCAGATGAGTGACCACCTTCTGCAGCGTCACGCCGGAATCCACCAGATCATCCACCAGCAAAATGCGACCGCCGAGCGTGCCCTTGGTGATGGTGATGTACTTGGCGATGTCGAGCGAGCTGCGAATCGTGCCAGCCGCTTCGCGGTAGGAACTGGTCGACAGGATCGCCAGCGGCACATCGAAAATACGCGACATCACATCGCCGGGGCGCAGGCCGCCACGGGCCAGACACAGTACCTGATCGAACTGCCAGCCGGACTCATGCACCTTCAGTGCCAGCCGTTCGATCAGGCGATTGTAGTCATCCCAGGAGACCCACAGGTCTTTATCGTCGGAGATCTTCATCTTGCTTGTTTTTACTTTTCTTGCAGGTGATCGGATTACTTGAACGGATGGCGCAACACGATGGTTTCTTCGCGGTCAGGACCGGTGGAAATCATGTCGATAGGCACGCCGACCAGTTCTTCGATGCGCTTGATGTAGGCGCGCGCGGTTGCCGGCAGGCCGTCCAGCGTCTTGACGCCGACGGTGGTTTCTTTCCAGCCCGGCATTTCTTCGTAGATCGGTTCGCAACCGGCGGCTTCTTCAGCGCCGACCGGGAAGATGTCGACATGCTTGCCGTTGAGCTTGTAACCGGTGCACAGCTTCAGGGTGTCCAGACCGTCCAGCACGTCCAGCTTGGTCAGGCACATGCCGGTGACGCCGTTGATCTGCACCGAACGCTTCAGCAGCGCAGCATCGAACCAGCCGCAGCGACGCGCACGACCGGTAACGGTGCCGAACTCGTGGCCGACCGAAGCCAGATGCTTGCCGACGCCGACGTCGGTAGGCAGTTCTGCCGGGAACGGGCCGGAGCCGACGCGTGTGGTGTAAGCCTTGGTGATGCCCATGATGTAATGCAGCATGCCTGGACCGACGCCGGTGCCTGCGGCAGCATTACCTGCCACGCAGTTGCTCGAGGTGACGAACGGATAAGTACCGTGATCGACGTCCAGCAGGCTGCCTTGCGCGCCTTCGAACAGGATCTTGCCGCCGTTATTGTGCGCAGCGTACAGGTCGCTGGAGACATCGCTGACCATAGGCTTGAGGCGTTCGACGTTGGACAGCGCATCGTCCAGCGTCTTCTGATAATCGACCGGCTGGGTCTTCAGATACTGGGTCAGCACGAAGTTGTGGTAATCCAGATTGGCCAGCAGCTTTTCGGCAAAACGCTTTTCGTTCAGCAGATCGGCGACGCGGATGGCGCGGCGCGCCACCTTGTCTTCATAGGCCGGGCCGATGCCCTTGCCGGTGGTGCCAATCTTGGCTTCGCCGCGTGCCGCTTCGCGCGCCACGTCCAGCGCCACGTGATATGGCAGGATCAGCGGACAGGCTTCCGACACCTTCAGGCGCGAGGCGACTTCGACGCCGGCAGCCTCCAGCTTGTCGATTTCACGCAGCAGATCCGGCACCGACAGCACCACACCGTTGCCGATGTAGCAAGCCACGCCAGGGCGCATGATGCCCGATGGAATCAGTTGCAGAGCAGTCTTCTGACCGCCGATGACCAGCGTATGGCCGGCATTGTGGCCGCCCTGGAAACGCACCACGCCTTGCGCGTGATCGGTCAGCCAATCGACGATCTTGCCCTTACCTTCGTCGCCCCATTGTGTACCGATGACGACGACATTCTTTGCATTGCTATTCTGTAACATGACTCAGCCCAAAATTTTGATAATCCAATTTCCATTGCTGAATTCGACTGCGCGATCGCAATCGAACTCGTCTTGGTCGTTTTCGTGGCCCGGCAGGCTTTGGATCACGATTTCCCCCGCCCGACGCAATTCCGCTATTTTCTCACGCAGACCGGCTTCGGTGCCCCAAGGCGCGCGAATCGCGCGTTTTCTTTCAGCGCCTGGCATCAGACGAGCCAGTTCGCGCAAATCCATAGAAAAGCCGGTCGCTGGACGCGCCCGGCCAAATGCTTCGCCGACGTGGTCGTAACGGCCGCCGCGCACCACCGCGTTCGGCAGGCCTGGCACATAGGCCGCAAACATCACGCCGCTGTGGTAATGATACCCCCGCAGGTCGGCCAGATCGATGGTGACGTTGGCCGCCTTCACGCTGCCGGCCAGTTCAGCCAGCGCTTGCAACTCATCCAGCGCACGCGCAATGCCCGGCAGTGCCGGCAAGGTGATACGCGCCTTGGCGATCACCGAAATATCGCCGTACAGACCTGGCAACGCCAGCAAGGCATCGCGTGTAGCCGGCTGATAGGCGTTGGAAATGGCGCGCAGACCCGGCACGTCCTTGGACTCCAGCAGGCCGAACAAGGCGGCTTCCTGACCGCGCGCGGCGGCATCATTGGCAATCAGCGCACGCAGCACGCCGACGTGGCACAGATCCAGCCGCACTTCCTGCATGCCGGCCAGCGCCAGCGAGTTCAAGGCCAGCTCCTGGATTTCGGCATCGGCTTCGATGCCGGCATGACCATAAATTTCAGCGCCGATCTGCACCGGCTCACGCGTGGCGTGCAGGCCGGACGGCCGCGTATGCAGCACGCTGCCGGCATAGCACAGACGGGTGACCGAAGCGCGATTGAGCAAGTGGGCGTCGATGCGCGCCACCTGGGTCGTCATGTCAGCGCGCACGCCCAGCGTGCGGCCGGACAATTGATCGACCAGCTTGAAGGTACGCAGGTCGGTGTCCTGACCGGCGCCGGTCAGCAGGGATTCCAAATATTCAAGCAGCGGCGGCATGACCATTTCGTAGCCGTACAGGCGGAAATTATCGAGCAGGCGGCGGCGCAGCTCCTCAATCTTGCGCGCTTCTGACGGCAAGACATCGGCAATGTTTTCAGGAAGAAGCCAGTTAGGCATAAAGCGAATCAATCAGGAAAAGAAAAAGTGTGCTGCGGCAATTCAGTTTGCTTCGATCAGATCGATACATGCCGCAGCGAACATACATGCCGTGCAGCGCAAGCACCACGACCGAATTCATGGACATTTGCATTTCGGCATCGATCGCCAAGTCTGCAACCAAGGCCGCATCGGAGCCGTGTGAAGAACAAGGTCTCCACAAAAAAAAGGAAAGATGCCCCAGACCAGCGGCATCAATCCCCTCGCGGCGATCTCCGATTCGAGATCCAAGCGCGCATTTTACATTGTTGAGTTACTTCTTCGGGCTAACGCTGTTGTTTCCGACGCCTTTGAAGTATTTGAAGAATTCCGAATTCGGGTCCACCACCATCAGATCATGACGGTTCTTGAAGCTGGCGCGATAGGCTTCCAGGCTGCGATAGAACTTGTAGAAGTCCGGATTCTGACCGAAGGCCTGTGCATAAATCTGCGAAGCCTTGGCATCGCCGGCACCGCGCAGTTTTTCGGATTCACGATAGGCTTCCGCCAGAATCACCACGCGCTGACGATCAGCATCGGCACGGATCTTTTCAGATTCTGCACCACCTGTGGAGCGCAGCTCATTGGCGACGCGTACCCGCTCCGACTTCATGCGCTCGAACACCGAGTTATTGATCTGCTCAACATAATCGACCCGACGCAGACGCACATCGATAATCTCGACCCCGATCTGCTTGGCTTCCGCCGCCACACGCAACTGAATCGCATCCATCACCTTATTGCGTTCGCCGGAGATCACTTCACGCACGGTGCGCTTGGTGATTTCATCATTCAGCGCGGCCTTGACGATCTGCGACAGACGATCCTGAGTGCGACGCTCATCTGCACCAAAGCTGACGAAATACAGGCGAGGATCAACAACGCGCCACTTGACGTAGGCATCGACCAGCACATTCATCTTTTCAGCGGTGATGAAGCGGTCGGCGTCCGGGGTATCCAGCGTCTGGATCCGCTTGTCCAGATACATCACGTTCTGGAACGGCGGCGGCAGCTTGAAATGCAGACCGGGTTCGTTGATGACTTGCTTGACTTCACCGAGTGCAAACACGATCGCCGACTGGCGTTGATCGACAACAAAAATGGTAGACGAAAACAGCCAGAGCGCAACGACAACGACAATGACTGAAGAAATGAGGCGGCCCATTATCGCACCTCCCTTTCACGCGACTCGCGCGGATCCCGGGTTCTCACGTCTCGTTGCGGATCGGTTGAATACACTGTGTCGTTTCCTGAAGTCACATTTGAAGACGAAGAAGCTGCTGCACCTGCGGCAGCGCCAGTAGCCGGCTGCTTGCCCGCTTGCGGCTGCGCTTCGGTTTGCTGGATCAGTTTGTCCAGCGGCAGATAGAGCATGTTGTTATTGTTCTTGGAGTCAACCATGACCTTGGTGGTGTTGGCGAAGATCTGCTGCATGGTTTCCAGATACATGCGATCGCGGGTGACGGCCGGTGCTTTCTGGTATTCGTCCAGCACCTGCTTGAAGCGAGCGGCATCACCCTCGGCATTGGCCACGACACGTGAGCGATAAGCATCGGCCTCTTCCAGCAGACGCGAAGCGGCACCGCTGGCACGCGGAATCACATCGTTGGCGTAAGCCTGGCCTTCATTCTTGAGACGTTCGCGATCCTGACCTGCTTTCACTGCATCGTCAAATGCGGCCTGGACTTGTTCAGGCGGCTGCACGCCTTGCATGGTCACGTTGGTGATCTGCACGCCGGACTTGTAGCGGTCCAGAATCTGTTGCATGCGCTGGTTGACGTCGAGTGCAACCTTTTCACGGCCTTCATACAGGACGAAGTCCATCTTGCTGCGACCGACAATTTCACGAATGGCAGTTTCGGCGACCTGGCGCACGGAGTCATCCGGATCGCGGTTGTTGAACAGCCATTCCGCAGCGTTCTTGAGTTTGTATTGCACCGCGAACTGAATGTCGATGATGTTTTCATCGTCGGTCAGCATCAGCGATTCTTTGAGTTGCTTGTTGCGCACGCTGCTGCGATAGCCGATTTCAGCGGTACGAACCTGCGAGACGTTGACGATCTCGTGACCCTGAATCGGGTAAGGCCAGCGCCAGTTGAAACCCGGCAGCGTGGTGTGGCTGTATTTGCCGAAAGTGGTGACGACCGCAGTCTGGCCTTCTTGCACGATGAAGAAGCCGCTGGCCAGCCACAGGAAAGCAACGATCAGCGCAATCACGCCTATGCCTATGCCGGCACCCTTGACGTCGCCGCGATTGAAACCGCCGCCACCGTTGTCTGAATTGCCGCCGTTGCCGCCGCCCTTCTTGCGGCCAAACATGCCGTTCAGGCGCTGATTGAAATCACGCCAAAGCTGATCCAGATCCGGCGGGCCATCATTGCCGCTTGGCTTTTCCGGACGTTTGTCGCCGTTATTGCCGTTATTCTGATTTTGACGGTTGTCATCTTGCGAACCGCGTCCCCATTGAGGATCGTTCAGCGAAAATTTCACACCAATTTTTTTGAATAATGAAACAAGCATGCGTTGCGATCCGGCTGTAGTTATTGGTTAAAGGAATCTGGAAGAATGCGCGCCTTCCCTGCTTCACGCGTGCATATCTTCTGAATCGACAGGCTGTGACCGACTGCGTCCCCGGGCATCCAGCGAAGCCCGCAGCGAAGCGGCCACCGCTTCTCGCAGCAAATCCAAGCCAGCACCAGACTTCGCACTGACAAAAACCCGCTGGATTTTACCATACTCATCATGCTCGACCGACGGCTCCAGGCCGGCGGCATCGATCTTGTTCCACACCAGAATCTGCGGAATATGGTCCGCCCCGATCTCTTTCAGAACAAGGTTGACCTGCTCGATTTGCTCCATTCGCACCGGGCTTGCCGCATCAACAACATGCAGCAGCAGATCCGCATGAATCGTTTCCTCCAGCGTGGCCCGGAACGCTGCCACCAGTTGGTGCGGCAGTTCGCGAATGAAGCCCACCGTATCGGAGATGACTACGTGCCCCACTTCCCCCAGATAGACCCTGCGCGAGGTGGTATCCAAGGTGGCGAACAGCTGGTTGGCGGCGTACACGCCGGCTTTCGCCAACGCGTTGAAGATCGTCGATTTGCCGGCGTTGGTATAACCCACCAGCGACACCGAAAACGTTTCGCTACGACCGCGCGCACGCCTTTGTGTGGCATGCTGCTTGCGCAATTTCTCAAGCACGGCACGCAGCGCCTTGACCCGGTCGCCGAGCAAACGGCGATCGGTTTCCAACTGCGTCTCACCCGGACCGCGCAGACCGATACCGCCCTTCTGCCGCTCAAGGTGAGTCCACCCGCGAATCAGCCTGGTCGACAAATGCTGCAATTGCGCCAGCTCGACCTGAACCTTGCCCTCGTGGCTTTTGGCCCTTTGTGCAAAGATATCCAGAATCAGACTGGTACGATCGAGCACGCGCGTCTTCAGCACGCGCTCAAGATTGCGCTGCTGAGCAGGAGACAAAGCGTGATTGAAGATGACGATGTCGAGCTTGAGATCGGCAACGGCGTCAGCGACTTCCTGAGCCTTGCCGGAACCCACGAACAATGCTGCATCCGGACTGGCGCGGCGACCGGTGATGGTGATCACCGGTTCCGCCCCAGCGGATTTTGCCAACAAAAACAATTCATCCAGACTCGCGGCAAAATCGTTCTTGCCGAAATCCAGGCCGACTAACGCGGCACGCATATCAGAATGCACACGGCGTAGCGCCGGCTTGTTGAACCATTATTCAGCGTCGGAGGAGTCGAGACTCAGATTGACCGCACGTGCAGGCACGACGGTAGAGATGGCATGCTTATAAACCATTTGCGTAACGGTGTTACGCAGCAGGACGACATACTGGTCGAAAGATTCGACATGACCTTGCAGCTTGATGCCGTTGACCAGATAGATCGAGACGGGAACATGCTCTTTTCTCAAGGCGTTCAGAAATGGGTCTTGTAACAATTGCCCTTTGTTGCTCATGGCAGCTCCACTGTGTTGTTGTGATTAGGACTTGGAGGCACTTTAATTTAAATCAAGTGCTTTACCAATCTTATGCGTGTGAATGTAAACGATTTTCCAACTATCGACAAAAACTGATTAAGTTATTACAGCTTCTTTACCGGTCTATTTGTCTTGCCGAATGAATGGATTCTTGCTCGAGCGGAACTCGATACGGAGTGGAGTGCCAACCAAAGAGAAAGTTTCCCGAAAGTGCTTCTCGAGGTAACGCTTATAGCTGTCTTCAATGCTTTCCAGAGCATTGCCGTGAATCACCACCACCGGAGGGTTCTGTCCACCTTGGTGCGCATAGCGCATCTTGGGACGGATAGAACCCTTGCGACGCGGCTGCTGATGCTCCAGTGCCTCGATCAGCGCCCGGGTCAGCTTGGGCGTGGTCAGATTGGACATGGCAGCGGCATAAGCCGAATCGATCGACTTTATCAAGGGACCGATGCCGGTTGCCTTGATGGCCGAAATAAAGTGGAACTTGGCGAAGGACAGGAAGTTGAGCTTGCGCTCGATATCCGTCTTGATCTGATCGCGCTGATCGCTCTGCAGACCATCCCATTTGTTGACGCCCACCACCAGCGCGCGGCCGGATTCCAGCACGAAGCCGGCGATGTGCGCATCCTGCTCGGAAATATCCTGCTGCGCATCCAGCAGCAGCAAGACCACATTGGCTTCCGAAATCGATTGCAGCGTCTTGACCACCGAAAACTTCTCGATCGCCTCAAACACTTTGCCGCGACGACGAATGCCGGCGGTATCGATCAGGGTGTAATGCTTGCCGTCGCGCTCGAATGGAATTTCAATCGAATCACGCGTCGTGCCCGGCATGTCGAACGCGATGACGCGCTCTTCACCAAGCAAGGTATTGACCAGCGTCGACTTGCCGACATTGGGACGGCCGACGATGGCGATCTTGATGCCGCGTGCAGTTTTTTCTTCTTCAGACTCCGGCGCGCGTTGCGCCTCCGCCTGATTCAGGGCTTCGTCAACCAGGTCGGCCACGCCGTCGCCGTGCGCGGCGGAGATCACATACGGATCGCCCATGCCGAGCTCGTAGAAGTCAGCAGTGACCGAGGTGTACTTCATGCCCTCGGACTTGTTGACCACCAGCATGACGGTGCGGCCCGCCTTGCGCAGAAAATCGGTGATGGTCTTGTCGTGCGGCGTCAGGCCCTGACGTCCATCCACGATGAATATCACCACGTCGGCCTCGACCACCGCCTGCTTGGTCTGCTTGGCCATTTCATACATGATGCCTTCTTTGGCGACAGGCTCGAAACCACCGGTATCGATCACCAGAAACGGGCGTTCGCCGACCCGGCCTTCGCCGTAGTGACGATCCCGCGTGAGGCCGGGCAAATCCGCAACCAGCGCGTCGCGGCTACGGGTCAGCCGATTGAACAACGTCGATTTGCCGACGTTGGGGCGGCCTACAAGTGCAATTACCGGTTTCATTAAAATTATTCGGTCACTAGCGCGACCACTGTTCCTGATTGAGTTTGGAAAATCACTGAACGATCGGCACTGACCGGCGCTGCAACGATGGGACTGCCATCGGTAGCAACGCGTGCGGCAAATGCGCCATCATCACGTGAAAGGAAATGCACGTAGCCCTCAAAATCGCCGACGGCTACAGTCGAACCGGCGCTGATCGGCGCCGACAAACGACGGTTCTTCAACTTCTCGTTGCGCCACACGCTGGCGCCGGTATCGCGGTCGAATTCAGTGACTGCACCACCGACATCAGCCGCAAACACGTAGCGCGCATCCAGACCGAGGCCGACGTCGCTGGAGAATTCCTTGATCCAGCGCAGATTGCCATTGATCAGATCGAAGCAGCCGATGCGGCCCTGGAATGCCACGGCGCACACATCGCGCGCGCCTACCGACGGCATGCCGGATACATCGGAAATACGCTCCAGCTCAGTCGTGCCGCGCGGATCGCCGACCGGCACTTCCCAGCGCGGACCACCATTGTTCAGCGCCAGCGCCGACAGTCGGCCACCGGGCAATGCCACGAAAGCAGTCTGCGAATCGATCACGATGCCCGGCGCAGTACGCAAGGTCAGCGACGGCACAGTGCGTTGCACCAGCCAGCGGCGCTGACCGCTTTCAGCATCATACGCTGCAATATTGTTGTCGATGCTGCGCACCACCACCATGCCCTGGCCGACGGCCGGAGCCGACAGCACTTCACTGGAGGCCTGCGCCTTCCACAGCGATTTGCCGGCAGCATCGAATGCCTGGATCTGCCCCTTTTCACCCACCACGGCGACCGTGTTGCCGTCAGTACCGACGCCGGCAGTCAAAGGCATGCCGACGCTGATGCGCCAGACAGTCTGACCATTGCTGGCGTTGATGCGCATCAGATTGCCGTCAGCCGACGCTGCAAACACGCTGCCGCTGGCAACTGCCGGAGAGAAGGTGAAATTACCCGCCTTGCCGACCGATACCGTCCACGCCTTCTGGACGCGCAGCTTCTCGGAAAACTGCACCAGCGGTGCCGGCGGATTCGGATCCTTCTTGCTACTGAACAGCGAGCATCCGGACAGCGTCGCCACGGCAGCCAGTGCCACCAGCGTCGCCGTCAGGCGCACGCGGGATTTGACTGCGGCGGTTGTTGTGAACGTTGTGACAGACGTTGACGCACTACGCATATTGTTTTTCCTCTGAGCGAATGAATTGAGTCGCGGGCCGCCATGCGGCCTCGGAATGCATGAAATTTCAGGTTCAGTTTCGGTATCAGGCCTTGGCCGGAGCGCCGCCAATCGCATCCAGCTTGAGCTGAATCAGCTGACGGCCCGGATCTTTTTCTTCCGTCTTTTCCAGCGCCAGCTGGTAAGCAGCGCGTGCATCATCACGCTTGCCCTGCGCCAACAGGATATCGCCCTTGCGATCGGCGATGGTGCCGGCAAACTGCACCGGGTAATCGGCGGACAGCACCTTCAGCGCTTCATCGTAAGCCTTGGCATCAAGCAACACGCCGGACAGACGCACGGCTGCGATCGCCTTGTATTCTGCGCCGCGACCGTGATCGATGACCCATTGCAATTGCTTCTTGGCGTTGTCGGTGTCATTCGCTTCGAATGCCGCCTTGGCGGCAACCAGCGCGCTCATTTCAGCATAAGCCGTGCCACCGAACTTGTCCTGGATATCGGACGCCATGCGTTGTACCTTGGCATTGTCGCGGGTTTCCATCGACTTCTGCAGCTCTTCGTACAGCATGGAAGCCTGCGCCGACTGACGGCTCTGATAGGTGTTCCAGCCGGTCCACGCAGCGTAGCCGGCCAGCGCGATGATCAGAACCCAGGTCACCAGGCTGCCGTACTTGCCCCACCAGGCCTTGATGGAATCAAGCTGTTCTTGTTCTTCGAGATCGTATGCCATGAATATTTACTGGTAACTGAAATTAAGGATGGTAATGAACGTGGTCGTGATCATGGTCATGATCGTGACCATGGCCGACGATCTGGTCGACCACATAATCGACGACGGCATCGAATTCGACGCTGACCTGATTCTGTTCTGCGCCCTCTTCCGCGCGCAGGTGTTTGACCACCGCGGTATTGGCGGTCACTTCGTCTTCGCCGATGATCACCGCAAAGGCAGCGCCGCTGCCGTCGGCGCGCTTCATCTGCGCTTTGAAACTGCCGCCGCCGTTCGCCGATGCGCAATGTAGCACAACATCGAGTCCGGCAGTCCGCAAACGTTCCGCCAATACAAATGATTGCAGTTGTGCGGCTTCGCCTTGATGCACGACGTAGACGTCGCACTGGTTCGGCGCGTATTGCTCGCCGCTGGCTTTCATCAACTCCAGAATGCGCTCCACGCCCATCGCGAAACCGCAGGCCGGCGTCGGCTTGCCGCCGAACATTTCGATCAGCGGATCGTAACGCCCGCCGCCGCAGACCGTACCTTGCGAACCCAGTTGATCGGTGACCCATTCGAACACGGTACGGTTGTAATAATCCATGCCGCGCACCAGACGCGGATTGATGGTGAACGGAATATTGTTGTGATTCAGAATCTTCTGCACGCCTTCAAAGTGCGCACGCGATTCTTCGCCGAGGTAATCCAGCAGCTTGGGCGCGGCATTGACCATCTCTTGCATGGTCGGATTCTTCGTATCAAGGATGCGCAGCGGATTGGCATGCAGACGACGCTGGGCATCGGTGTCCAGCAATTCCTTGTGCTGCTCGAAATACGCGATCAGGTCCACGCGATGCTTGTTGCGCTCTTCGGCGTTGCCGATGGAATTGAGCTCCAGACGGATATCGCTCAGGCCGAGGTCATCCCACAGGCGCTGACACATCATGATCAGTTCGGCATCCACATCCGGGCCGGTGAAACCGACTGCCTCCGCACCCACCTGATGGAATTGACGATAGCGGCCGCGCTGCGGACGCTCATGACGGAACATCGGCCCGACATACCACAGACGCTTGGGGCCGTCGTAAGTCAGATTGTGTTCCAGCGCAGCGCGCACCACGCCGGCGGTATTTTCCGGACGCAGGGTCAGTTGATCGCCGTTCATGGAGTCGGTGAAGGAATACATTTCCTTCTCGACAATATCGGTCACCGCGCCGAGGCCGCGCGCAAACAAGGCGGTCGGTTCGACAATAGGGGTGCGGATCTGCTGAAAGCCATAGCTCTTGAGCACCGAATGCACGGTGTTCTCGAACAACTCCCACAGAGGCGCATCAGCAGGAAGAATGTCATTCATCCCTTTGACGCCAACGATCTTTTCGGCTTTCTTTTGCTCGGACATGCGGACACCAGATAGTGTTGTGTTCTTCAAAAATGGAGCGGCGCCGCTCTCGTTGTTTCCGCGCGGCGCTGCTTCGCTATAGGACTGTGATTCTTGTCACGATTCTTGCCATGATGCTGCGGCTGAGGACGCATCGCAGCATGCGTCTGGCTTGTGGTCTCGCTGTATTGCGTCATGCCTGCCGCGCGCCGGTCGGCACGCTGGCCCGGGCAATTATTCGACCCTGGCTTCCAGCAATAAATCGATGTCGATCAGGCGACGATCAAACCGGTCATCACACCGCAGCTTGCTTGCCGTAGTGCGATTGCACGTATTCCAGCACGATGCCCTGAAACTCTTCGGCAATACGATCGCCGCGCAAGGTCATTCGCTTCTCGCCATCAATGAACACCGGCGCAGCCGGCGATTCGCCGGTACCCGGCAAGCTGATACCGATATTGGCGTGCTTGGATTCACCGGGGCCGTTGACGATACATCCCATCACCGCCACGTTCATGCCTTCCACGCCGGGATACTCACCCTTCCAGATCGGCATCTGATCGCGCAGATAGGTCTGGATCTTGTCGGCCAGATCCTGGAATACGGTAGAGGTGGTCCGACCGCAACCCGGGCACGCAATCACCATCGGCGTGAATTTGCGCAAGCCCATGGTCTGCAGGATTTCCTGCCCGACCACCACCTCCCTGGTGCGATCACCGCCCGGCTCCGGCGTCAGCGAAATACGGATGGTGTCGCCTATGCCTTCCTGCAGCAGCACCGACAAGGCCGCCGTAGAAGCGACGATACCCTTGCTGCCCATGCCCGCCTCGGTCAGGCCGAGGTGCAGCGGATAATCGCAGCGGCGCGCCAGTTCACGGTACACCGCGATCAAATCCTGCACGCCCGACACCTTGCACGACAAAATGATCTTGTCTCCGGCCAGACCCAGCTCTTCGGCGCGCTGGGCGTTTTCGATGGCCGAGGTCACCAGTGCTTCATACATCACCGCCTGCGCCGGCCATGGCGTCGCGCGCTGCGCGTTTTCATCCATGATGCGCGCCAGCAGCGCCTGATCCAGGCTGCCCCAGTTGACGCCGATGCGTACCGGCTTGTCGTACTTGCAAGCCGCTTCGATCATCTGCGCATACTGCGTATCGCGCTTGGCGCCCTTGCCGACGTTGCCCGGGTTGATCCGATACTTGGACAAGGCTTGCGCGCACTCCGGATAGTCCATCAACAAGGTATGGCCGTTGTAGTGGAAGTCGCCGACCAGCGGCACATCCACACCCATGCGATCCAGTTGTTCGCGGATCGCCGGCACCGCTGCTGCAGCTTCCGGCGAGTTGACAGTCAGACGCACCACTTCGGAACCGGCACGCGCCAGATCCTTGATCTGAATCGCGGTGCCGATGGCGTCGGCGGTATCGGTATTGGTCATCGACTGCACCATCACCGGCGCCCCGCCGCCCACCTGAACTTGATGAGCGCCCTGGCTGATAGTTACCTGGCGGCTGACGCGGCGGGCCCAGGGGCCGGAAGCAATCGGAGAAGACGAAGACATAGCTGTTGGCTGAGTTGGCGGTTTAATTCAGATTCAGACGAGCAACATTGCCGCCGTTGCTGACCTTCAGGTCCAGCGGCTGACCGCGCAAGGAAGCATCGACACCGGCCGCATTCCCGATCACCAGCGCACTGGCATCGGACACATCAAAAGTTTCGGTGCTGCCGGCCTTCAGCAGACGCGAAATGATCGTGGTCTTGTCCGCGCGGCGGATTTCCACCCAGGAATCTTCGCGCAGAGTCAGACGCAGCAAATCCTTGCTGCTGGTAATTTTCAAACCGCTTTCGGCCGCACTGGTATTTTCACCCACTGCAGGAATATTTGCCGCAGGCGCCGAACTTGCAAGCGGCTTGACCGGCGCCTGAACCGGAGCAGGCATCGCTGCCGGCGGCGGTACGGAGGCGACGGCTGGAGTTGCCGGCACGCTTGCAGCCGGCGCCTCGATCTTGCTGGCATTTTCTGTGCTGGCGCCGTTAGTCAGTTCAACACGGGCATTGGCAGGCAGCTCGGTAGAAGATTCCGCAGCCGCCGGCGCAGTTTGCGCCGCTGCGTTCGCATTTTCGCCGGCTTCCGGCGTCGCCACAGCCGATGCATCGCTCTGGCTGGCCTTGAGCCAGGCCAATTGCGGCACATCATTCAATACATTGCCCCAGCGCACCGCGCCGGCGCCGGCCAGCAGCACCACCACGACCACGCCCGCTGCGATCCAGGCGGCACTTCCGCCCGAACTGCCGCGATTGCCGAGGTTGGGCAAAGGTGTTTGTGAAAACGGCGTCGACAGACTGCGCTGCGGCACGATGGCATCACGCTGAGCGGCCGGACCATCTTGCGGCAGTCCCAGCAGCAGGGCACTTGCGTCCATTCCCATCAACTTGGCATAGGCGCGCACAAAACCGCGCGCAATCGCCAGACCGGGTAAAGCGCCAAAATTATCCGCCTCGATGGCCGCAACCTGACGCGGGGCCAGCTTCAACTGACTGGCCACCTGCTCGACCGACCAGCCGCGGGCCTGACGTTGCGCGGCCAGCAAAGAGCCGGGCGCAACTGGCGGCGGTGGTGCCATGGATGCAGCGACTTCAGGATTTTGCGATTCGTTCATTTGCTGATCACTCATCAAATGCTCCACGTTGATAAGCTGCGTATTCTGGAAAATTCACTGAAAAACCTGCAGTCAAGGCCGACAAATTTCTCAGGGAATGCCGGCTTGCCACACGGCCCGCCGAGTAATATTTCAAGCGGCCGGCAAGCGCATTCCACACTTGCCCCGCACGTGCCGCAAAAAATGCCGCGCTCTGGCCTGACAACCGCTCTACCTGATCCGCCGAGCGCGCATTCGCCATGCACACACGCACCCGGCTCGCCACTTTCAGGCATGGCAAACCGAATGCAAAAAAACTGAAATCGAGATTCTTGAAAGGGGTTGGCAGCAACGGCAAATACGCTCTCAAAAACTTTGAGAAATCAAAGATGCCGATGCTGCTCAGAGAAGCAAGCTGCGAATTCCGCCCGACTATGCTCAACCGGATATCTCCACGATGCGCCCGAAATTCTTGCCGAATTTGTCCTGATACTCGGTCATCTTCTGCATGCGTTCCTGCACGCGGGTGCGATCCTTGACTTCGCCGGCCAGTTGACCACAGGCCGCATCGATATCATCACCACGCGTCTTGCGGATGGTGGTGACGATGCCGGCATCCATCAGCACCTGCGCGAAGGCCTTGATACGAGGATTATTGGAACGCTTGAGACCCGACTCAGGAAACGGATTGAACGGAATCAGATTGAATTTGCATGGAATAGCGGTATCGCCGTTCAGCACCAGATCGACCAGCTCGCGCGCATTCGCGTCACTGTCGTTGACTCCGTCCAGCATGCAATATTCAAAGGTGACGAAATCGCGCGGCGCGAATTCCAGATAGCGTTTGCAGGCCGCCATCAATTCACGCAGCGGATGTTTTTTATTCAGAGGAATCAGTGCATCGCGCAAGGGATCGTTCGATGCATGCAAGGACACCGCCAGTGCCACCGGACACTCCTGCGACAGCTTGTCGATCATCGGCACCACGCCGCTGGTCGAGAGCGTCACGCGGCGGCGCGACAGGCCGTAGGCATTGTCGTCCAGCATCAGACGCAGCGAAGTCACGGTCGGCTCAAAATTGAGCAGCGGCTCGCCCATGCCCATCATCACCACGTTGGTGATCTGACGCTCGCCCTTGGGGCCGCCTTCTATGCCCTTGGTCTTGCGCAATTCGAATTCGGCCATCCACAGCTGGCCGATGATTTCAGACACCGACAGATTGCGATTGAAGCCTTGCTTGCCGGTCGAACAAAAACGGCAGTTCACGGCGCAGCCCGCTTGCGTGGAAATGCACAGCGTGCCGCGATTTTCTTCAGGAATGAATACGGTTTCGACCGCATTGCCCTGGCCCACGTCGACCAGCCACTTGCGCGTACCGTCGGTGGAGGTGTGATCGCTGATGATGGCTGGCGCGCGAACTTCGGCGCGCGTCATCAGCTTTTCGCGCAGGGATTTGGCCAGATCGGTCATCTGACTGAAGTCAGCGACGCCGTACTGGTGTATCCAGCGCTGCAATTGCTTGGCGCGAAACGGCTTCTCACCCAACTCGCCGCAATAAGCGACAAGTTGCGCGGGATCCAGATCCAGCAGATTGGTGAGAGCTGTAGTCATACTATTTTCCGTAGCCAATCATTGAAGTATTTCATAAACACATCAATTCAAAGGCCTGAATTGACGGAATAAATTAACGCGAATAGATGTTCAGTGCCGGGAAGAAATAGGCGATTTCAGCCTTGGCAGTGTCAGCAGCGTCCGAACCGTGCACGGCGTTAGCGTCGATCGAGTCAGCGAAATCGGCGCGGATTGTGCCCTTTTCTGCCTTCTTTGGATCGGTTGCGCCCATCAGGTCACGGTGCTTCAGAATTGCGTTTTCGCCTTCCAGAGCTTGCACGATCACAGGACCGGAAACCATGAAGTCGACCAGATCCTTGAAGAAAGGACGTTCGCGGTGAACCGCGTAGAAACCTTCTGCTTCAGCGCGCGACAGGTGCATCATGCGTGCAGCGATGATTTTCAGGCCTGCGCCTTCGAAACGGGAATAGATCTGACCGATCACGTTCTTTGCGACGGCGTCCGGCTTGATAATCGACAGGGTGCGTTCAATTGCCATGAGTAAAAACTCCAATAAAAATAATGGCTTAAAGCCATAAATTGATGATCCAATGAACCTTGTATTTTAGCACGAAACGGCCGAAATACAGCGCATTTACCCCGCACTGCACTGACTAAGGCGCCGCCTGCCATGGATTCATGCAAATAGCCCTCGAACTTCGCCTGGTCCGCCCCTGTCTTAATCAAGCTTTCCCGTGCTATGCTTGACTCGCATTTTTAACGCAACAGGAGGACGCATGAACCAACATTTAGACACCACCTTTGGCAATGCCGGCAGCGTTTCGCGCACGCGCAATCGTGTGCTGCGCAACACATACTGGCTGCTGGCGCTGTCGATGATTCCGACCGTGCTGGGCGCCTGGCTCGGCGTACAACTGCATTTCAGCCTGATGGCAGGCAGCCCGATGATCGGCTTCGTGCTGTTCATGGCAATTGCCTTCGGCTTTTTCTACGCGATCGAAAAAACCAAGAATTCCAGCCTCGGCGTGGCAGTGCTGCTGGGCTTCACCTTCTTCATGGGTCTGATGCTGTCGCGGCTGATCGAATTCACGCTGGGTTATTCCAACGGCGGAACGTTGATCATGACGGCCTTCGGCGGTACTGCACTGGTGTTCGGCGTGATGGCCACAGTTGCAACTGTGTCCAAGCGCGACTTCTCCGGCATGGGCAAATGGCTGTTCGCCGGCCTGCTGGTGATCATCGTTGCCGCAGTCGCCAACATCTTCCTGCAATTGCCAGCTTTGCAACTGACAATTTCGGTGGTGGCGATCGCGATCTTCTCGGCCTACATCTTGTTTGATGTACAACAGGTGATCAACGGCGGTGAAACCAACTACATCTCCGCAACACTGCGCATTTATCTGGACGTCTACAACGTCTTTGTGAATCTGCTCTCGATTCTGGGTATTGTCGGCGGTAATCGCGACTGATAGACATGAATGCCGCGAAAGCGGCAACAAAAGAAAAAGCCAACCTTCATGGTTGGCTTTTTTTCATCCTGAACTCGGGCGCGCTGCCGAAAACCGCAGGCAGCCCGAATCGCAAATGCCGGCTCGCCATCTTGCATCTGCATTCAACTCAGGCCAGATCAAACACCGCAATCGACTCTACGTGCGCGGTATGCGGGAACATGTTGACCACGCCAGCCAGCTTCAGAACATAGCCGGCGTTCTGCACCAGCAAACCCGCGTCGCGCGCCAAGGTCGCCGGATTGCATGACACATAAACAATCCGCTTCGGCCTCAGTTCCGGTTGCGTTGCGCTCAGGTCGCCCAAGGCGTTGCAGATTTCCATCGCACCCTCGCGCGGAGGATCGATCAGCATGCGATCAAACTTGCCCAGCGCGACAAAATCCTCTGCCTTGGCCTCAAACAGATTACGGCAGTAGAAGCTGGTCTTCTCCGAAACATGATTGACCTTGGCATTCTCCAGTGCGCGCTCGGTAAGCGCAATGCTGCCTTCGATGCCCACCACTTCACGCGCCAGCGTAGCGAGAGGCAAGGTGAAGTTGCCAAGGCCGCAAAACAGATCGGCCACGCGATCCTCAGGCTGCACATCCAGCAGACGCAAAGCACGCGAAACCAGCACGCGATTGATCTGATGATTGACCTGCGTGAAGTCGGTCGGTTTGAACGGCATCTTGATGCCGAATTCCGGCAAGGTGTAATGCAATTGCGACTGCGCAGGGTAGTAAGCTTGTGCGGTATCCGGCCCCTTGGTCTGCAGCCAGAACTCGACCCGGTACAGATCGGCAAAGGCCTTGAGCTTGACCTCGTCTGCGGCCGACAGCGCCTCCATGATGCGCAAGACCAGCACCGTCACCTTGCTACCCTTGTCGCCTTCGCCGACCGCCAGCTCGATCTGCGGCACGCCGTCCCGAATGCTCAGTTCGCTTACCAGCACACGCAGCGGCACCAGCATCTGCGACACATTGGGCGGCAAGATTTCGCAGGTCTTCATGTCGGCGATGAACGAAGAGTGACGCTCGTGAAAACCGACCAGCACGCCCCCCTTCTTGGCCACATGACGCACCGAAATCCGCGCGCGGTAGCGATAACCCCAGGTCGGCCCATACACCGGCCGCAACATGGTTTCAGCCCTCGTCTTGCCGATATGCCAGAGATTGTCTTCCAGCACGCGCTGCTTCATAGCGACTTGCGCCGCAGGCTCCAGATGCTGCATGGCGCAGCCGCCGCAGACGCCGAAATACTCACAGGCCGGCTTGACGCGTTGCGAGGATTCACGATGTACGGCGGTGAGTTTGGCGGCTTCCCATTTGGGCTTGCGGCGGAAGGATTGAAAGCCCACCCGCTCGCCAGGCAAGGCGCCCTCGACGAAAATGACCTTGCCTTGGGAGCCGTCTTCATTGCTCAGATGGCCGACGCCGCGACCTTCCATGTCGAGCGATTTGATATCGATGATGTCTTGTTGCATACCGGAAACTTGGGGCAGGACTGTATCTGCCCGATGAACGAAAGGCGCTATTGTGCGCGATCTGTGGAATGGATGGAAGAGCGGGAGAACAACGAAAAGCAGAATGAAAAGCGAGGGTTTCAGGCAGACTCAGCGCACGCCTCGTCCAAGACTTCAGATCTCAGAACAAGGCATCCTTGCCGACGCCGCGCGCGGTCAGCATGCGCTTCAGCTTGAGGAGCGCCTCCTGCTGCACCTGACGTACGCGCTCGCGGGTGATGCCCATCTCGGTCGCCAGCTGTTCCAGCGTGGAAGGATCATCATTGTCTAGACCGAACCGGCGCGCCACCACCACGCGTTGTTTTTCGGAAAGACTCTTCAGCCACTCCCGGATCAGCAGCGACATTTCATGGCTTTCAGCGCGGGTATCGGGATTTTCTTCGACCGCGCTTGGCAGCAGATCCATTAAACTGCCCTGGGGATCATTATCCAGCGGCGTATCCAGCGAGGCGGCATGCTCGGACAGCGCCAGCACGTCTTGCACGTCTTCCACCGGGCGATCGACCAGATGCGCGATGTCTTCGGCAGTGGCATCGCGGCCATCGTGATGCTGAGCTTCGAGGTGATATTTGGCGCGCAGCACCTGGTTCAGCTCACGCACCATGTGCACCGGCAAGCGCACCGTACGCGCCTGATTCATGATGGCGCGCTCTATGCTCTGGCGTATCCACCAGGTGGCGTATGTTGAAAAACGGAATCCGCGCTCAGGTTCGAACTTGTCGATGGCGCGCATGAGGCCGAGGTTGCCCTCTTCGATCAGGTCGAGCAAGGCCACGCCGCGATTGATGTAGTGCTTGGCGATCGACACCACCAGACGCAGATTGTGTTCGATCATCTTTTGCCGCGCCAGAAACTCGCCCTGCTTGGCCAGCGTCGCAAAATGGAGTTCTTCGGCCGCCGACAGCAAGGGCCGCGTGCCGATCTGATTCAGGTAATGCTGGGTGGTATCGGTGGACAGCTCGGCTGCCAGCACCTTCTTCAATTCTTCTACGCCTTCAGCCGGCGCCGCTGCTTCGGCTGAGTCCTCAGCCGCATCGTCACCCTCAATCACCTCAGGCTCTTCATCGCCGTCAGGCTGCTCTCCCATGTCGTCCATCCGGGGATCTTCAGCTGGCAGGTGATCGCGGTGATTGATGGTCATAAGCTAACGAGAGGGTAAATATTTTGAGGGATCGACAGGCTTGCCCTGCTGCCGGATTTCAAAGTGCAATTTCACGCTGTCGCTGTCGGAATTGCCCATCTCAGCGATTTTCTGCCCCTTGGTCACACTCTGGCCTTCTTTCACCAGAATCGTCTTGTTGTGCGCGTAAGCGGACAGCAGATTGTTGGTGTGCTTCACGATCACCAGATTGCCGTAACCGCGAATGCCGCTGCCTGCGTACATCACCTTGCCGCTGCCGGCTGCCAGCACCGGCTGGCCACTCTTGCCTGCAATGTCCAGACCTTTCTTGCCGCCGTCGAATGTGCCGACCACTTTGCCCTCTGCCGGCCACATCCACGACACGCTGTCGTCATCACCCGAGTTTGTCTTGTCGGTCGCAGCATGTTGCGGCTGCGGCTCCGGCTTGGCAACGCCTGCGGCGGCCGGTGCCGCAGGTGCAGCTGTTGTTGCCGGTGCGCTGGTCGGCGCGGTATCCGGCTTTTCCAGCTCCGCCAACGTGCTGTCGGAGTAAGCCCGCTTGTCGCCGCGCGGACCGATCTTGTTCGATGCCATTGCTCCGCTTGCAACCGGAGCAGTCCCCGAAGGTGCGCCCAGCGGCTTGACTTCTACGCCGGAGCTGGCCGGCGCAGCGATCGCGCCTGTCTGCGCGCCGCCGCTCAGATTGCTGTCAGGCGGCGCTACGCGCAGCACCTGATCGACCTTGATGTCGTTTGGATTGGTCAGGCTGTTCCAGGCGACGATGTCGCGATAGCTTTGCCCCACTTCCAGCGCGATGCGATACAGCGTGTCGCCCTTCTTCACGGTGTAGTAGCCGCGCCCTTGCGGCGCTGCCGCTGCGGCTGGCTTGCTCACCTCTACAGGTTTGGCGTCTCCCGTACGATCAACAATCGGAGCGGCAGTACGCGGGGTGGTGGTGCCGCACGCGGCCAGCAAACTGACAACCATCCCCAACAGGGCAAAACGAATTTTCTTCATGCTCGTTACAATTTAATTTTTTACAACGCTAGCGTTGACCCGCGCCCGACGCGAGAAGTTCATCCGGACAAAACGAGATCCGGCGCTGCAACGTATCCCACCGCGCCGTATTGTCATTTATCCATCATTCATGATTGCGTGGCCGTCGGCGGCAGAACAACTTGATATACGCCGGCCAGCCCACGCATTCCCCACAAGGTAAGACATCGCAGCAGTGCGCTTGCGGTGATCTGCCCTGCTATTCACTATTTTTCACCTGCTGTTTTATATCGTTCCCGGCCGCAGCGGCACAAAGTGGCACTGCTCCATGGTGGTACTGGTCCATTCGAATTTGCCGACGCGCTCGATCAGTTCCAGCACTTGCTGGCGGCCACCGACCGGCGCTACCAGCCGGCCGCCAATGGCCAGTTGTTCGAGCAAGGCCTGCGGCACTTCGAGTCCGGCAGCTGCCAGAATGATGCCGTCGAATGGCGCCACCTGAGGCAGGCCAAGCATACCATCTCCGTAATGCAAGCGGATGTTCGCGATCCGCAGCGGCCGTAAATTGGTTTTGGCCAGTTCATGCAGCGGCTTGATGCGCTCTATCGAATAGACTTCCTTGGCCACCCGCGACAATACCGCCGCCTGATAGCCGCAGCCGGTGCCGATCTCCAGCACCCGCTCCAGCCTGCCGCCGTTCTTGTTGTCACGCATCAACTCAATCATGCGGGCCACGATGTAAGGCTGGGAAATCGTCTGATGATGGCCGATGGGCAAGGAAGCGTCGATGTAAGCCTGGCTGGACAAGCCGGGCTCCATGAACATGTGGCGCGGCACGGCCTCCATGGCCGCCAGCACCAGCGCGTCCTTGACGCCCTGTTTGGCCACGCGCGCCACCATCGCCTTGCGCACCGCTTCGGAAGCGCCCGGCGCAGCATGATTGGACGAATTGGTCTGCGTTACCGGCATCACGTTGCGTACCGCCGTCTTCGGCGCAGCCGTCGCACTGAGCAGCGCATTGGGCGTTTGCGGCGACTGAATCGATTGCTTCAGCAAACCCTGTTGCACCGGCTTGAGCGAATCGCGCTGGGGCGTCACCGGCACGGCAACGTTGCGGGCGGCAGTCTGCGTGGTCACGCTGACGCGCGCATTCACGGGCGCCTTGGCGGGTGCATTCGGGCCGGATTTTTTCTTGTCCACCACGGAAGACAAGGTCAGCGGAAAGCGGCTGGTCTTGCCGGTCATGCCAGCGCCTTTTTCAGATTATCCAGCTGCGCGGTGTGAGTCAGATCGATTTGCAGCGGTGTGATTGACACGTAGCCTTGCGCCGTCGCGTGGAAATCGGTGCCCTCGCCTGCATCACGGGCGGCGCCGGCAGGGCCTATCCAATACAGATCGCGGCCATGCGGATCGGTCAGCTTGTGTACCGGCTCCGAGGTATGCCGCTTGCCCAGACGCGTGGCAACGCAGCCCTTGATCTGCTCATAAGGCAGGTTGGGAATATTGACGTTCAGCAGATAAGGCTTTGGCAGACTGTCGAACTGGCGTTCGACCACTTCGCGTGCGATGCGGGCGGCAGCTTTCAGTTCGGCCCATCCCTTGTGCTGCTGAGAAAATGCGATCGCCGGAATACCGAACAGATAACCTTCGGTGGCGGCAGCAACAGTGCCCGAATACAAGGTGTCATCGCCCATGTTCTGTCCCTGATTGATGCCGGAGACGATCAGATCGGGACGCTCGCTCAGCAAACCGGTCAGCGCCACATGCACGCAATCGGAAGGCGTACCGTTCAGATAATAAAAACCGTTGGCGGCCTGCTCAACCCACAGGGGGCGATCCAGCGTCAGTGAATTGGAGCTGCCCGAACGATTGCTGTCGGGCGCAACCACGGTGATATCGGCGATGGGCGCCAATACTTCTGCCAGGGCAATGATGCCGGGCGCAAGATAACCATCGTCGTTGCTGATCAAAATCTTCATGTAAGTCGAGCCAGTCTGGAATCCAGCGCTATTTTAGCCGGAGTCCCCCCGGCAAAACTGGCGCAGAGGAAAAATTGATTGCAAACGCAAGCGGCCGGCGCAGGCTAGACGTTGACCGGATCGGGATTGCCCCACAAGGTCTGCAAGGGCGACTCAAAACGCTCACCGCCAGCCGGATCCAGCAACTGGGCGCAGATCACCTTGCCGCCGCGTTCGATCACGCGCACCCGCATTGCAGGACTTTCCCATAAATAGACCCGCCGCCCCCAATCCCAATCGTCGTGCTGTGCCGGACAACCGATGCGCGCGAACAGCTTTTCCATGGGTTGATCGGCGTAGTTGCTCCGATCGCCGAAGAAGCCTTCCAGCTCCTGGCTGGAGCTCGACGCCGGGCTATATTTACGCTTGCCCCAGCTTGGCACGCATTGCTTGAGCAGCGAGCGCGGCACAGCCCAAAGAATCAGTACAACAGTCAACAAGGTAAGAAATATAGTCATTGCATGCAATCCGGCGGAAGCGTCAGACCGGAATTAATCTGTCAATCGTAAATGTGTTGCGAAATCCTGAGGCACTTCAAGGGGCCTCAACTGTTCTACTGGCGTTGCTTAAAAAATCTGAGCGCCCGATGCACTCATCACGCTACTCTTGCTCGCTCATGGCCTGATAAATGTAGGCCGACAAGATCAGGCGATCACGCGCTGTCAGTCCGGCGAATTCGATCCCGTATTTCTGCAGTTGCGGATCGCTGTCGGCCTCCACCGTTCTCAGCACGAACGGCAGATCCAGGCGCAGACTCTCATCGGCTACCGGCGCCACCAGACGCAGTTGTCCGGTGCCGCCTTTCTGCACCTGCAGCTTGCCAGGCAAAGGCGGCGCCAGCACCGAGGCGCCATTGATGCTGAGATCGAGCAACACGGCCGGCAGCGGTTCGGCACTGCCCAAGGCCAGATACCCCTCCTGCGAGACATCGACCCGGGTATCCTGGCGGATCACGGTGCTGCGCACTTCCTTCGGGCACGTCAGATGCATGTAGACGTACGGCGTCTGCTGATGCTTCAGCAATTGCGCGCTGAATGCATAGGCGCGCTTGCCTGTCAGCGCGCGCACCACGAAGGACTGCCCTTCGCGCATGAAGACATATTTGCCATCCTTGACCGGCGCGCTCACCAGCAGACTCTTGCCCGCCAGGCAGCCGATCAGATTGACGCTGTAGCGCAGATTGGCGTCCTCCTTCATCTGCAGCCACAAGGTGTCGCCGATGCGCCAGCGCACATCCTGCAAGGCCACCACGCTTTCACTGCCGCGTACCGCGCCCGATGGTTTCAGATGCCGGCGGCCGGCGGCGGCGCGTTTTTGCAGCACGTCGCGTGCTTGCGGCAACGGCACGGATTCGGTATCCGGCTCGCTGACCCAGTTGCTGTTGCGGTACAAGCCGTCACGCACCAGCCCTTCCAGTTGACCCGCCGTTTCGATGACGGTGCCGCGCGCCAGCAACAGTTCGCCGGCATCGTTATAGATCGGCCATGGTGCGGGTTTCCCCAATATCAATTCGGTCGCGCGGACCGGCACCAGTGAAGTCGAACTCGACATTGTTTTTCCCTTATAGGCCTGCTGAGCCAGGCCAGCGGCGGATTCGTCTTACACGACAAATTTTATTCTCTCGACGGTGATCGGTGACCGTCGTGCAAGGACCTGTATCAGGCCGCGCCGATCTGCGTTACCGCTGCGCTCGCCTCGGCGCTCTTGATGGCCGCCTGGCGCAGAAAGAAATCCTGCACCACCGACAGTTCGCGCGTGCGCTTGAACGGCGGCAGACTTTGCCAGATCCGGCGGCCATAGCCTTTTGAAATCAGGCGCGGATCACACAGCATCAGCACGCCGCGATCGCCTTCGTCACGGATCAGGCGCCCGGCACCCTGCTTCAGATTGATGATGGCCGAGGGCAACTGATGATGCACGAAACCGTTCAGGCCCTGCTTTTCCATTTCGATGATGCGCGCCGCCAGCACCGGATCGTCCGGCGGTGAAAACGGCAGCTTGTCGATGATCACCAAGGACAAGGCATCGCCGCGCACGTCCACGCCTTCCCAGAAACTCTGGCTGCCGATCAGCACGCCGTTGCCGGAAGCGCGGAAGCGATCCAGCAATTCGGTGCGCCCTGCTTCGCCATGCACGAACAGTGGAAACGGCAGCTTGCGCGCCTCGAACTCGGCACGCAGACGCTCGGCCGCGCGATGCACCGCGCGCAAGGTGGTGCACAGAAAGAAGCAGCGGCCGCCGGCCGATTCGATGGCCGGCAAGGCGGCGTCGATCACCGCGTCGGTGTACTCGAATGAGTTCGGTTGCGGCAGGTTCTGCGGCACGTACAGCAAGCCCTGCTGCTCGTAGTCGAAGGGACTCGGCCAGGATTGCGCCGGCTCGTTCCACAACCCCATCTGCGCCGCGTAGTGATTGAAATCCTTCTTCACCGCCAGCGTGGCTGAAGTAAAAATCCAGGAGCGCGGTGAACCTTCGCGCTGCTTGTTGAAGATGGGCGCGATCGACAAAGGCGTGCGATGCAATTGCAGCGAGGACGCGTAGGCTTCGACCCACAGCACGTAAGTCTGCTTTTCTTCGCCGTCCTTCTTGTCACCGTTTTTTTCGCTGCTTTTGTCGCTGTCTTTTTTCGCTGCCGACTTTGCCGGTTTGGCATCGGCGGCCTTCGTCACCTTCACATCCTGCGGACCGTTCCAGCTATCGAGCTGACGCATCAATTCGATCGCCCGGGTACGGCATTGCTCTATCGTCTCAGCGCGCTCGGCATTTTTTTCCAGCACCGCCAGCAACTCGTCCAGGCAATCCTTGAGCGTGTCGAGGGCCGGGAAAAACACGCTGGACGGTGCAATCTGATTCAAGGCCAGCCGTATCGAATCTTCAGGGAAGGCCAGACGCAAATCGCGTGCGGCGCGTTCCACCGGCGACACCACGCGCGGCCAGTCGGCGCCATCGCGCGCGTGCGACAAGCCTTCGGCCAGCACATCGCGGCACAACTCCAGCACTTGCGAAGTCGATACGGTTTCGCCGAAGAACAGCGTGGCGGTTTCCGGCAGTTGATGCGCCTCATCGAAGATCACGGTATTGGCGGCGGGCAGCAATTCAGCGATACCGTTGTCCTTGAGCGCCACGTCGGCAAAAAACAGATGGTGATTGACCACCACCACATCGGCCTGCTGGGCCTCCTTGCGCGCCTTCATGACGAAGCAGTCCTGGTAATACTGGCATTCGGCGCCGAAGCAGGTGTCGCGCGTGGAGGTCACCAGATTCCAGACCGAAGCGGTTTCCGGCACCTGCGTGAGCTCGGCCTTGTCGCCCGAGGAAGTGGTCTTCATGAAGCGCGAAATATCGCGCAGATAACCGACGTCTTCGCGCGCGGTCAGGCGACCGTTCTGCAGCGTGCGTTCCAGATGAAAGTGGCAGACGTAATTCGAACGGCCCTTGAGCAAGGCAATCGAGACCGGCGCATTGAGCGCCTTGCGCACGGTCGGGATATCGCGCATGTAGAGCTGATCCTGCAGCGTCTTGGTGCCGGTCGATACGATCACCTTGCCGCCCCACAGCAAGGCCGGCACCAGATAGGCGAAGGTCTTGCCGGTACCGGTGCCGGCCTCGGCGATCAGTGTGCCCTGGCGCGCGATAGCGCCGGCGATGGCCTTGGCCATTTCGGTCTGTGAATGGCGCGGACGATAGCTGCCGACAGCGCCGCCCAAGGGGCCGCCGGCGCCGAACAAGCGGTCGATTTCGGCATCGTGGATACCTGGCGATTCGGTTACAACGGTATCTTCGATCGAACTCACTGCGGCATGCCTATGGTTGAATATTGGTGATGGGAGAGCGCATCCTGAGGCTACGCCTGAGCCCTGTGGCTCATCGGTGCCAGGGCATGCGCGCTGAGCGCGGCCTGGTAGCAACTGCGCCAAGAACCCGGCGCTTCAGGTACGGCCTTACTGCCGGACGGTTAATGATGCCTGCCATGCAAAAGGCGCCAGATGCGTATTTTACGCGGGTGCACGGCAGCGCGTGGCAGTCTTGCGCGGATCAGCCTTCAGACCAGGCTTTGGGGCCGACGGCGTACGGGGCAAATCGGATTTCTTATTGATGAGCGGGCATCAGGCAACGGCATCCAAAATGAAAACGCTTTGCAAAGACCGCACTCAAGCCGGAATATCCGGCACCAGTTGCATTTTCAGCAAGGCAATATGATCTTTCAGTTGCAGCTTGCGCTTCTTGAGGCGGCGCAGCTGCAATTCTTCGGGACGGGCGTCGCGGGTGAGCATCTCAATCACGTTATCCAGGTCTCGGTGCTCCACTTCCAGTTCGATGATACGGCGCTGAATATCTTCACGATGCGTGATGGTCATATGGGCTCTGAATGATGTCCGAAAGCAAATCCGCGCTTTGGCCGGGGCTCACCGGCGGGAGTTTTGGGCGGACAAAGCTGCAAGGCGACAGTTTAATCCACCCGGGGCGTGGCAACAATCGCCATATGTGCTGTGGCGCAAATGCAAAACCGCCCGCAAGGCGGGCGGCCGGCGATTGCATGGAGCAAATCTGTCGTCCGATGTTGCCGGACGACAGCGCCGCTGATGCAAACGTTGATACGATTATTTGGCGCTTATTTTGCCGGCGTCGCGTTACTGTCGACCGGTTTCTGTCCCTGGCTTTCACGCTTGGCGGCGCGCTCGCGTTCGTTTTCGGCCTTCTTGGCTTCGACGTCCAGCTTGTGCTGCTCAGCATCCTTGATGCGCTGCTGATAGTCCTTGGCATTGGCCGCGCGTTGAGGCGCTTCGGCTGCGTCCTTGGCCTGCTGCGCCTTCATCTTCGCGTCTTGCTCGCGCACGCGGTAATCGGCCGGCACATCCTTTTGCTGATCCTTGCGCTGCTGCACCTGTTGCTGCTTGGCCTGGCTATCCTTCAACGTGCGCGCCGACTTGGCGGCCTTGTCCTTCTGTTCCTGTATGCGCTGGGCGGAATCGGCCTCATCCTTCTTGCGCTGATCGGCCAGCGCGCGATCGCGATCGTCCACCGTGGCCTGACGCTTGTAGGCATTGGCTTCAACTTCGACCTGCTTGATCTTTTTCTCGGACGCGCGATGCTGGTACTTGGCGTCTTCCAGACAGGAAGAGACCAGGAATTTCTTGTAGCAGGCGCGCTGCTCATCCAGATAGATATCGGCCAGCACACCGCGATCCTGCCCTGCTTCGATCAGCGCGCGATCGGCCTGTTCGACGGTATGGATGGAGCCGGACGGATAGCGTTCGTTGAGCGGCGCACGCGCAGCGATTTCATCCCATGCGGGCGACGGCATTGCGGTGCTCGCGGTGGATGCGGTAGCTGTTGCTGCAGCCGCTTGCGACTTCAGCGGCCCTTGCGTTTGAGCCGGAGTTTGAGCCTGCATTTGCGCAGACGCCGCCAGCGGCAATCCGCAAGCCAGCATTGCGCTCAGCTGCAATGTCGCTTGCGCCAGAGTCTGGCGCGTGCGTTTTGAAAAATGACCTTCCATGTCTACCTTGTCCATGTTCAACATCAGGCCAGCCTGTCGGCGGCGAGGCGGCGATCGGAGTCCAGATACTCCTTCGACTGCATTTCAATGATACGTGAAACGGTGCGGTGAAATTCATTCGACAACGTTCCTGCGGTGTAAAGTTCGTCCGGCGCCACTGCGGCCGACATGATCAGCTTGACCTTGTGATCGTAGAACACATCGATCAGCCAGGTGAAACGGCGCGCTTCCGACGACATCGAGGCCGACATCTGCGGAATGCCCGACAGGATCACGGTCTGGAAGCGGCTTGCCAGTTCCAGGTAATCATTCTGCGAGCGCGGGCCGCCGCACAAGGTGGCAAAGTCGAACCAGATCGCGCTGCCGGCGCGGCGCAGGGCCTTGATTTCGCGCGCTTCGATGTGCACGCGCGGATCTTCGTCGGCAGTCTCGGCAACGCCGGAAAAAGCCTGGCGCAGCGCTTCATCGGTTTCTGCATTGAGCGGCGTGTGATAAATCTTGACCTGCTCCAGCACGCGCTTGCGATAGTCGATGCCGGCGTCGATGTTCATCACGTCCAGCTTTTCCTTCAGCAGCGCGATGGTCGGCAGCATGCGGTCGCGATGCAGGCCATCCGGATACAGCGTGCCGGGTTCGTAGTTGGAGGTCATCACGAACGAAACGCCGTGATCGAACAGCGCCTTCAGCAGGTTGTACAAAATCATGGCGTCGGCGATGTCCGACACGTGGAATTCGTCGAAGCAGATCAGGCGGTATTTCTTGGCGATACGCTTGGCCACTTCATCCAGCGGATTGGCGATGCCCTTGAGCTCGTCCAGCTGGCGATGCACCTCGCGCATGAATTCGTGGAAGTGCAGGCGCGTCTTGCGCGCCAGCGGTACCACGGAATAGAAGCTGTCCATCAGGAAAGATTTGCCGCGCCCGACGCCGCCCCACATGTAGACGCCACGCGGCACATCAGGGCGATTGATCAGCCGCTTGAAGGTGCTGGAGCGCTGCGCCTTGAAATCCACCCATTCTTCATAGGCGCGCTGCAGCCTATCGATGGCGCGCTGCTGGGCTTCATCCGATGTATAGCCGCGCTCGGCCAGCGCATGATCGTAAAACTCGCGGACATTCATGATTCAGTTTTTCATTCCGTTTTTTCCGGCGCCATCTTACCGCATTCGCAGGCGGCACCGGCGGTCGGTGCGCCAGACCATCAACGACGATCTGGCAGGAAAATAAAAATGGGCGAGCCAGGCTCACCCATTTTCACTTCATCCCAAGGATGTGCATTGGCTTGCGCCAATGAACATCATCAGAAGTTCAGTGCACGCTTGTCGACTGCCAGCGCTGCTTCCTTGGTCGCTTCCGACAGCGAAGGGTGAGCATGGCAGATACGCGCGATGTCTTCCGCCGACGCGCGGAACTCCATCGCCACGACGGCTTCGGAGATCAGTTCCGAGGCCATTGGGCCGACGATGTGCACGCCGAGGATTTCATCGGTCTTGGCATCGGCCAGGAACTTGACCATGCCCGAGGTATCGCCCAGCGCACGTGCGCGGCCGTTCGCCAGGAACGGGAAAGTGCCGGCCTTGTAAGCAATGCCTTCGGCCTTCAGTTGCTGCTCGGTCTTGCCGACCCAGGAGATTTCCGGCGAAGTGTAGATCACCCAAGGGATGGTATTGAAGTTGACGTGACCATGCTGACCGGCGATACGCTCGGCCACCGCAACGCCTTCTTCTTCCGCCTTGTGCGCCAGCATCGGGCCGCGCACCACGTCACCCACCGCCCACACGTTCGGCAGATTGGTCTTGCAATCGCCGTCGACTGCGATGAAGCCGCGCTCGTCCAGCTTCAGGCCAACGCCTTCGGCATTCAGACCGTTGGTGTTCGGAGTACGGCCGATCGAGATGATCAGCTTGTCGAACACGGCCTTTTGCGCATTGCCCTTGTCGTCCGCGTATTCCACGGTGACATCCTTCTTGCCGGCCTTGATTTCGCCGATCTTCACGCCCAGGTTGATCGCCAGGCCTTGCTTGACCAGCAGCTTGTGCGCTTCCTTGGCAATCTGTTCGTCAACCGCGCCGAGGAAAGTCGGCAGCGCTTCCAGCACGGTCACTTCCGCGCCCAGACGACGCCAGACCGAACCCATTTCGAGGCCGATCACGCCGGCGCCGATCACGCCCAGCTTCTTCGGCACTTCGGTGATGGCCAGTGCACCTGTGTTCGACAGGATCAGTTCTTCATCGAACGGAGCACCCGGCAATGCGCGTGCATTGGAACCAGTCGCAACGATGATGTGCTTGGCGGTGACGCTTTCTTCAGTCGCGCCTGCCACCTTGATTTCATAGCCGTTGGCATCGCCCTTGACGAAAGAACCGCGACCATGGAAAAAGGTGACCTTGTTCTTCTTGAACAGGTACAGGATGCCGTCGTTGTTTTGCTTGACCACGGTGTTCTTGCGACCCAGCATTTGCGGCAGGTTCAGGCTCAGACCCTTGACATCGATGCCGTGGTCCTTGAATGCGTGACCGGCATGCTCATAGTGCTCCGACGACTGCAGCAGCGCCTTGGATGGAATGCAACCAACGTTGGTGCAAGTGCCGCCAGGAGCAGGACCGCCCTTTTCATTCTTCCACTCATCGATACACGCCGTGCTGAAACCCAGTTGTGCTGCACGGATGGCCGCAATGTAGCCGCCAGGACCACCGCCGATGACGACCACGTCAAAATTCTTGCTCATGTTTTTTTTCCTAACTTTGTGTGTCGCGGACAAACACTCCGCGGATACAAAAAAGCGCTGAACGAAACAAGCCGTTCAGCGCGTAGCCGGCTTTGTGGCATGGCAGGCAAGCGTAGCGAGCGCCCCGAGGTCGTCGCGAGAAGCGCAGCCGTACGGTTGTACGGCGAGCATCACAGCGGCGAGATCGGGTCGCGCAGTAGCTTGCCTGGCATGCATTACAAGTCGAGCAGCAGTCGTGCCGGATCTTCCAGCGCTTCCTTGATCGCCACCAGGCTCAGGACGGCTTCACGGCCGTCGATGATGCGGTGGTCGTAGGACAGTGCAAAGTAGTTCATCGGGCGCACCACGATCTGACCGTTTTCAACCACGGCGCGATCCTTGGTGGCGTGAATGCCCAGAATCGCCGATTGCGGCGGGTTGATGATCGGGGTCGACAGCATCGAACCGAAAGTACCGCCGTTCGACACGGTGAAGGTGCCGCCGGTCATTTCTTCGATCGACAGCTTGCCGTCCTTGGCCTTTTGACCGAATTCGACAATCTTCTTTTCGATGTCGGCGATCGACAGCTGATCTGCATCACGCAGAACAGGCACCACCAGACCGCGCGGCGAACCGACGGCGACGCCGACGTCGAAGTAGCCGTGGTAGACGATGTCGTTGCCGTCAACCGAGGCGTTCACGATCGGGTATTTCTTCAGTGCGTGCACCACGGCCTTGACGAAGAAGGACATGAAGCCCAGCTTGACGCCGTGTTCTTTTTCGAAGCGATCCTTGTACTTGGCGCGCAGGTCCAGCACAGGTTGCATGTTCACTTCGTTGAACGTGGTCAGAATCGCGTTGGTTGCTTGCGATTGCAGCAGACGCTCAGCCACGCGTGCGCGCAGACGACTCATCGGCACGCGCTCTTCAGGACGGTTTTCCAGACCTGCCTTGATCGGCGCAGCAACTTGTTGCAGTGCCGGTTTGGCAGCAGCGGGAGCCGCTGCTGGTGCAGCTGCCTTCGGTGCGCTGACTGCGCCCAGCACGTCGCCCTTGGTCACGCGGCCATCTTTGCCGGTGCCGGTCACTTGCGAGGTGCTCATGTTGTTGTCGGCCAGCAGCTTGGCTGCGGCAGGCATCGCGACATCCGACTTGGTGGCCGATGCGGGTGCAGCGGCAGGTGTCGGTTCGTTCAAAGCAGGTTGTGGTACTGGCAGCGGCTTGACTTCCAGCGGGCTGACTTGTGCGGAGGCTTCAGTATCCAGAATTGCGATGACTTCGCCGGCGACGACAGTAGCGCCATCCGACTTGATGATCTGGGTGATCACGCCGTCAGCTGGCGACGGCAGTTCGAGCACAACCTTGTCGGTCTCGATGTCGATCATGTTTTCGTCACGAGTGACGGGCTCGCCAACCTTCTTGTGCCACTGCAGCAGAGTTGCTTCAGCAACGGATTCTGACAATTGCGGGACTTTTACTTCGATTTGTGCCATGTAACTTCTCCGATTCGGGTTATTCGTTTCAACGAACGGCTACGCGCTGCCCTCGCAGCGCGTAGCGTTTCAATGTGGGTTTATTTGGTCAGGACAAAGCCCTTGAGCTTGGAAAATGCAGTCTCGATCAACGCCTTTTGCTGCGCATAGTGCTTGTCGTAGTAACCGACGGCAGGCGATGCGCTGGCCGGACGGCCTGCATAGGCGAGCTTTTGACCTTCGCTCAGGTTTTCAAAGATGTTGTGCTGAATTTGCAGCCATGCACCTTGGTTTTGCGGTTCATCCTGCGTCCACACCAGTTCATTGAAGTTCGGGAACTGCTTGAGGGCGGCGGCGAATGCCTTGTGCGGGAACGGATACAGCTGCTCCACACGGATGATCGCGGTATCGGTCTGGGCACGTTCCTTACGGGCGTTGACCAGATCGTAGTACACCTTGCCGGAGCAAGCGACGATGCGCTTGACCTTCTTTGGATCGATCTTGTCGTCCTGCTCGGGGATCACGGTCTGGAACGAACCCTTGGCCAGATCGGCCAGCGGCGAACCGGCATCCTTGTTACGCAGCAGCGACTTCGGCGTCAGGATGATCAGCGGCTTGCGGAACAGGCGGATCATCTGGCGACGCAGCAGGTGGAAAATCTGCGCAGCGGTAGTCGGCTGCACCACTTGCATGTTGTTGTCTGCACACAGTTGCAGATAACGCTCGAGACGCGCGGACGAGTGCTCAGGACCCTGGCCTTCGTAACCGTGCGGCAGCATCTGCACCAGACCGGAAGCACGGCCCCACTTCACTTCGCCGGAGCTGATGAACTGATCCATGACAACCTGAGCGCCGTTGGCGAAGTCGCCGAACTGCGCTTCCCAGATGGTCAGAGTGTTTGGCTCTGCAGTCGAATAACCGTATTCAAAACCCAGCACCGCTTCTTCCGACAGCACCGAGTCGATCACCGTGAATGGCGATTGACCCTCGGCTACGTTTTGCAGCGGCACGTAAGTACCTGCATCCCAACGTTCGCGGTTCTGATCGTGCAGCACGGCGTGACGGTGAACGAAGGTACCGCGACCTGCATCCTGGCCGGTCAGACGGATTGCGTAACCCGACGACACCAGTGTTGCATAGGCCAGATGTTCGCCCATGCCCCAGTCCAGATTCATCTCGCCACGCGCCATGGCTGCGCGGTCGTTGATGACCTTTTCAACCAGCGCGTGCGCCTTGAAGCCTTCAGGAATGGTGGTGATCTTGGCGCCCAGGCGCTTCAGCTCAGCCAGCGGCACGGCGGTTTCTGCAGCGTCGGTCCACTTGCGGTTCAGGAACGGCAGCCAGTCGACGGCGTACTTGCTCTTGAAATTGGTCAGCACCGGATCGATGGTGTGCTTGCCGGCATCCATCGCATCGCGGAAGGCCTTGACCATGACTTCGCCGCCATCGGCAGGAATGGTGCCTTGGGCAGACAGCTTGTCGGCGTACAGCTTGCGGGTGCCCGGGTGTTGCGCAATCTTCTTGTACATCAGCGGCTGAGTCAGCGCCGGCGTGTCTTGCTCGTTGTGACCCAGCTTGCGGAAGCAGATGATGTCGACGACGATGTCTTTCTTGAACTGCATGCGGTAATCGACAGCGATCTGGGTCGCGAATACCACCGCTTCCGGATCATCGCCGTTGACGTGCAGTACAGGCGCTTCGATCATCTTGACCACGTCCGAGCAGTACAGCGTCGAACGGGAGTCGCGTGGGTCGGATGTGGTGAAACCGATCTGGTTGTTGATCACGATGTGCACGGTGCCGCCGGTGCCGTAACCACGAGTCTGCGCCAGATTCAGGGTTTCCATCACAACGCCCTGGCCGGCGAAAGCTGCATCGCCGTGCACCAGGATCGGCAACACTTGCGCGCCATCCTTGTCGCCGCGACGCTCCATACGCGCCTTGACCGAACCTTCAACCACAGGGTTGACGATTTCCAGGTGCGATGGATTGAACGCCAGCGACAGGTGAACCGGGCCGCCTGGGGTGCTGATGTCGGACGAGAAACCTTGGTGATATTTGACGTCGCCGGCCGGCAGGTCATCAGCGTGATGGCCTTCGAACTCGGAGAACAATTCTTGAGGGGTCTTGCCCAGGATGTTGACCAGCACATTCAGACGACCGCGGTGGGCCATGCCGATCACGATTTCCTGCACACCCTTTTCGCCGGCGCGCTGGATGGTTTCATCCAGCGAGGCGATGAAGCTTTCGCCGCCTTCCAGCGAGAAACGCTTCTGGCCGACATACTTGGTATGGAGGTAACGTTCCAGACCTTCAGCTGCCGTCAGGCGATCCAGAATGTGCTTTTTCTTTTCCGGCGAGAAGTTCGGCACGGCACGGGTTGGCTCCAGACGTTCCTGGATCCAGCGCACTTCGTCCGGCGCAGAGATGTAGGTGAATTCAGCGCCGATCGAACGGCAGTAGGTATCGCGCAGGGAATTCAACAGATCGCGCAGGGATGCGGTCTCGCTGCCGAAGTAGGTATTGTTGATATTGAACACGATATCCATGTCGGCGTCGGAGAAGCCGTAAAACGCTGGATCGAGTTCAGGGATGCTTGGACGTTCCTGGCGTTGCAGCGGGTCCAGATTGGCAAAGCGCGAACCGAGGTCACGATAGCCGGCGATCAATTGCGTTGCAGCAACACGCTTGCGACCCATTTCGGAGTCGGCGGAAGCAACTACGGTACGGATCGGGCCTTGCTTTGCACGTTCGGCGAACGAAGCGATGACGGGCGCGTGAGCGACGTCCGGGCGGTTCGAACCATCGGTGGCAGGCACATGCTGCACCGCGTCGAAATAGGCGCGCCAGTTGTCGGGTACGGATCCGGGATTATTGAGATAGGCTTCGTACAGTTCTTCCAGGTACGGAGCGTTCCCACCGAAGAGGTAGGAGTTGAGGTTGTACTGCTCGTAGAGCTGCGTCATGCTTGCTCACCTTTCTTCGCGTTTCGCGAGATTAGCGGGTTCTCTTTAACCTTCCGCGACACGGCCTGACCGGTTAGCGGATTGCACATCAAGTTGTGGGGGAAGGACCTTGTCTACCTGAATTTTTTCTATACATCCAGTCAGCGCTGTCCGAATTATATATCCTTCTTTCCAATAAAAAAGCGAATCCTCAGGATTCGCTTTTTTATTTATTGCTATTGCAGCTTATTGCCACATCGGCTTGAAAACGCCGACACAGGCCGTTTCGTCTATCTTGTCAGGCACGCTTCTATTACCTGGACAGCGCTGTTTTTTCCCCTGCCCGCCTTTGCCTGATGCTCGGAGCCAAGGTATCTGGACAGGTTAAAAAATGAAACGCTCGTGCTTTAGTGGCTATCAGCCGCGCTTGTCGATAGGCGTCACGTCGCGATGCGCCGAACCGACAAACAACTGACGTGGACGGCCGATCTTTTGCTCCGGATCCGAAATCATTTCGTTCCATTGCGCGATCCAGCCGACGGTGCGCGCCATCGCGAAGATGCAAGTGAACATCGACGTCGGGATGCCCAGCGCGCGCTGCACGATACCCGAGTAGAAGTCGACGTTCGGGTACAGCTTGCGCGATACGAAATAGTCGTCTTCCAGCGCGATCTTTTCCAGTTCCATGGCCAGCTTGAACAATGGGTCGTCATGCAGACCCAGTTCATTGAGCACTTCGTAGCAGGTTTCACGCATCAGCTTGGCGCGTGGATCGTAGTTCTTGTAGACGCGGTGACCGAAGCCCATCAGCTTGACGCCGGAGTTCTTGTCCTTCACTTGCTTGATGAACTCAGGAATCTTGTCGACCGAACCGATGCTTTCCAGCATGGTCAGTGCGGCTTCGTTGGCGCCGCCGTGTGCAGGGCCCCACAGGCAAGCGATACCGGCTGCGATACACGCAAACGGATTGGCGCCCGAAGAACCGGCCAGACGCACGGTCGAAGTCGATGCGTTCTGCTCGTGGTCTGCGTGCAGGATCAGGATACGATCCAGCGCGCGCACCAGCACGTCGTTGACCTTGTACTCTTCGCATGGATTGGCAAACATCATGCGCATGAAGTTGGCGCTGTACGACAGGTCGTTGCGCGGATACACGAACGGCTGACCGATGTTGTACTTGTAAGCCATGGCGACCAGCGTCGGCAGCTTGGCGATCATGCGGATCGCCGAAACGTCACGGTGCTTAGGATTGCTGATGTCCAACGAGTCGTGATAGAACGCCGACAGCGCACCGACCGAACCGGTCAGCACAGCCATCGGGTGAGCGTCACGGCGGAAGCCGCGGAAGAAGAAATTCATTTGCTCATGCACCATGGTGTGCTGAGTCACGGTTTCGACGAACTCTTCCTTCTGCGTTGCAGTCGGCAGTTCGCCGTGCAGCAACAGGTAGCAGGTTTCCAGGAAGTCGCAGTTGACCGCCAGTTGCTCGATCGGGTAACCGCGGTACAGCAGCTCACCCTTGTCGCCGTCGATGTAGGTGATCGACGAATTACATGCCGCAGTCGACATGAAGCCCGGGTCATAAGTGAATTTGCCGGTGGCGCCGTACAACTTGCGAATATCGATTACGTCCGGGCCGATGGTGCCCTTGTAGACAGGAAAATCTACGGATGAGGACCCGTCGGAGAACGACAGGGTAGCTTTGATATCAGTATTAGACATAGCTTTTCCTTTTGCTGAGAGATGAAACCGTTAATCAAAGACCGCGAACCGGTTTCCTGTAGCGCCACTGCACTACCGGGCCTGGAACGCTTTTGAGCAAAATCTGCCCGGCTTTTGGCCGGGCGCGAGATCGGGCAGATCAGGCATTACGCAATTTTTTCAGCAACGCATGTACATGCGGCAAATCCACTGCTGCATCGGGCTCCTTGCGAGCCAGCAGCAGCTCCATCAAATCGATGTCCGTCAGATCCATCAGACGCGAAAACGCGTCCACTTCATCGTCCGTCATTCTCTCTTCGTTTTCGTCGAGATAGCGGGTCAGAATCAGATCGTTCTCCAGCAAACCACGGCGCGCGCGCCAGCGCAGACGCGCTCTTTTTGCCGGATCTTCCTGATGACGGATAGTCATTAAAGCACTCACTTCCATACTATGACCGGATCGCGCCGGCCCGCCTGAACACCGTCTTTACTGCCAACCAGACGGCGCGGAGACGGGAATCATCCCGTCTCCGCCTTACAGCATCTTGACAGCTGTTCTTACACCGCGCGACGAACCATCAGTTCCTTGATCTTGCCGATCGCCTTGTTCGGGTTCAATCCCTTGGGGCAGACATCGACGCAGTTCATGATGGAACGGCAACGGAACAAGCGATACGGATCTTCCAGCTCATCCAGACGCTGACCGGTCGCCTGATCGCGGCTGTCGGCGATGAAGCGGTAGGCCTGCAGCAGGCCGGCAGGACCGACGAACTTGTCCGGATTCCACCAGAACGACGGGCACGATGTCGAGCAGCAGGCGCACAGAATGCACTCATACACGCCATCCAGCTCTTCGCGCTGTTCAGGCGACTGCAGACGTTCCTTTTCAGGTGGAATGCTGTCGTTGATCAGGTAAGGCTTGATCGAATCGTATTGCTTGAAGAAGTTGGTCATGTCCACGATCAGATCGCGGATCACCGGCAAACCTGGCAGCGGCTTCAGAACGATAGGCTCCGACAGCTCATTCAGGTTGGTGGTGCAGGCCAGACCGTTCTTGCCGTTGATGTTCATGGCGTCGGAACCGCACACGCCTTCACGGCAGGAGCGGCGCAGCGCCAGCGAATCATCGACATCGGACTTGATGCGTTGCAGGGCATCCAGCAACATTTTGTCGGTCGGCTTCAGCTCAACCGTCAGATCCTGCATGTACGGCTTGTCGTCCTTGTCCGGATCGTAACGGTAGATTTTGAATTTCAGAGTGCGAGTCATGTTGCGACCTCTTAGAAAGTACGTGCTTTAGGTTTAAATGTCTCAACGGTCAGCGGCTGCAGATTGACCGGCTTGTAGTCGAGACGATTCCCCTCGGAAAACCACAGTGTGTGCTTGAGCCAGTTCACGTCGTCGCGCTGCTCGAAATCGCTGTGCGCGTGGGCGCCGCGGGATTCCTTGCGAGCGGCAGCCGATGTGATGGTGGCCTTGGCGGTTTCGATCAGGTTGCCCAGTTCCAGCGCTTCGACTCGCGCCGTGTTGAACACCTTGGACTTGTCCTTGAACGAAACATGCTTGCGGCGCTCGTCCAGCTCCATGATCTTTTGGGCGCCTTCGTTGAGCAAGGCATCGGTACGGAACACGCCGCAGTACTTTTGCATGGTGGCGCGAATGTCGTTGGCGACATCCTGCACGCGCTCGGAACCGGTGCTGGTTTCCAGACGTGCCACACGCTCCATCACGCGATCGATTGCATCAGCCGGAACCGGCTTGTGGCTACGATCCTGCAGACGGCTTTCAACGATGTGATTGCCGGCGGCACGACCGAACACCACCAGATCCAGCAGCGAGTTGGTGCCCAGACGATTGGCGCCGTGCACCGATACGCAGGCGCATTCGCCGATGGCGTACATGCCCTGCACCACTTCCTTGTACGAACCATTCTTTGGCGCAACCACCTGACCATACACGTTGGTCGGGATACCGCCCATCTGATAGTGAATGGTCGGCACGACAGGAATCGGTTCCTTGGTGGCGTCGACGTTGGCAAACTTGTGCGCGATTTCCAGAATCGACGGCAGACGCTTCTGAATGGTTTCAGCGCCGATGTGACGCAGATCCAGCAGCACGTGATCCCTGTGCTGACCGACGCCGCGGCCTTCCTTGATTTCCTGGTCCATCGAACGCGACACGAAGTCGCGCGGCGCCAGATCCTTCAGCGTCGGCGCATAGCGCTCCATGAAACGTTCACCGTTGCTGTTGATCAGGATGCCGCCTTCGCCGCGCACGCCTTCAGTAATCAGCACGCCTGCACCAGCCACGCCGGTCGGGTGGAACTGCCAGAACTCCATATCCTGCAGTGGCAGGCCGGCGCGTGCCGCCATGCCCATGCCATCGCCGGTATTGATGAAGGCGTTGGTCGAAGCCGCCCAGATGCGACCGGCGCCGCCGGTAGCAAACAGCGTCGTCTTCGCGTGCAGCATCATGATTTCGCCGGTTTCCATTTCCAGCGCCACCACGCCGATCACATCGCCTTCGTTGTCGCGGATGATGTCGATCGCCATCCATTCAACGAAGAAGTGAGTCTTGGCGCGGACGTTGCGCTGATACAGCGTGTGCAGCAGTGCATGACCGGTACGGTCGGCTGCAGCACAGGCACGCTGCACCGGCTTTTCACCGAAATTCGCAGTGTGACCGCCGAACGGGCGCTGATAAATGGTGCCGTCCGGATTACGGTCGAAAGGCATGCCGAAGTGTTCCAGCTCGTAGACGGCCTTCGGTGCTTCGCGGCACATGAATTCGATGGCATCCTGGTCGCCCAGATAGTCCGAACCCTTGACGGTGTCGAACATGTGCCAGTACCAGTTGTCTTCCGACATATTGCCCAGCGAAGCGCCGATACCGCCCTGAGCGGCGACCGTGTGCGAGCGGGTCGGGAAAACCTTGGACAGAACTGCCACGTTCAGACCGGCCTCAGCCAGTTGCAACGAAGCACGCATGCCGGAACCGCCGGCGCCGACGATGACCGCGTCAAAGCGACGGGTAGTGATTGTGGATTTGATAGCAGCCACGATTACATTCTCCACAAAATCTGCGCCGCCCATCCGGCGCAACCGATCAGCCACAGAATAGTGGCAACTTGCAAGACCAGACGCAGTGCGACCGGTTTGACGTAGTCCATCCAGATGTCGCGCACGCCGATCCAGGCGTGATAGAACAGCGCCATGAATGCAACGAAGGTGGCGATCTTGAACCATTGATGCGACAGCAGCGCCGCCCAGCCTTCATAGCTGAAATGCGTCGAGGTCAGGAAGCACACCAGCAGAATCACCGTGTACACCGCCATCACAACCGCGGTGGCGCGTTGCGCCAGCCAGTCACGCAGGCCGTAATGCGCGCCGACGACCAGGCGCTTCGATCCGATATTGTTGTTTGCCATTTTTTAGAATGCTCCGAACAGTTTCAATGCAACCACGATCATCAGCGTGATGCTGACGACCAGAACGCCGGTCGACGACTTGCGCGCGCTGTCCTTGTCCAGACCGATGTGGTTGTCCATGATCAGATGGCGAATGCCGGCGCAGAAGTGGTGGAGATAGGCCCAGGACAGAGCCAGAATGATCAGCTTGACGAACCAGTTGGAAGCAAAGCCCTTGAGATATTCGAAGGTGCCTTCGGATAGCAGGCTGTTATCCAGCAGATACAGGATGAACGGCAGCATCAGGAACAGGAACAGCCCGCTGATGCGGTGCATGATCGAGACCAGCGCAGCCAGCGGCATACGGTAACCAGCAATTTGGGTAAGGTGTATGTTACGAAATTGCGGCCGTTGTGGTTTAGCGGCTTCAGACATACAAGGTTCTCCTCAGATTAAAACAATCTTGCAATTTTCGCCGATTTTACAAATCATCACCAACAATTATTCTGCTGCGCAGCAAACCGGTGCATCCCCGCACAGCCCCTTCCGGCGCACTTGAATACGAGCAACATCCGCACTCCAAGCACCGCAAAAGGCACAGTCAGCTAAGCTCGCTCTGGTAGTGATAATTCATCGTCAAATACAAACCGCGCCGCATTTCCACCGGCTTGTCGCCATAGGTAAAGGAAGCGCGATCCACACTCAACAATGGCGTTTGGGGCGGAACGCCCAGTAATTTCGCAGACTCCGGATCCGCCCCCACGGCACGAATCTGCTCTTCAGCGCGAATCATGCGTGTCCCGAACTCCGATTCAAAGAGACCGTACAGCGGCCCTTTGTATTCCATCAGGCGCTCCGCGGTCAGGCCCTTAAAGATAAGGCCCGGCAACCAGATTTCTTCTAGGATGGTCGGAACGCTGTTGAAAGATTTTACCCGCTTGATGAAAATCACCGAGTCGCCGGATTTGATATCCAGTTGCCGCGCCACTTCGGCCGGCGCGCGCATGCGCTTGGTTTCGATGATTTTGTTCTCAGGACGCTGCGGCTCGTCGCTGTCGGCCATCAGCCGAAGGAAGCGGAACTGCGCCTGAGTTTCGTGATGCGTGGCGACGAAGGTGCCTTTACCTTGCCGCCGCACCACCAGATTTTCTGCAGCCAGTTCATCGATGGCTTTGCGCACCGTGCCCTGACTGACCTTGAAGCGATTGCCGAGCTCCACCTCGCTGGGGATCAGCTCGCCCGGCTTCCACTCACCCGACTCCAGACGCTGAGTGATCAGCGCCTTGATTTGCTGATATAGCGGACTGAAAGTCGGCGCTGCGCTGACAACAGTAGAGCCCACGCCTTGCGCGTCACTGGAATTCGAATTGGGCTGAACGTTGCTCATAGGCCGAGATTTCACCACAAAACCTTCCCCGACGTCCAGCACAAACTATTAAATAAGATGTCTTATATAAGATATAAGATAGCCATTGACAGGCTGCGCATGCAAGCCTAAACTCGCGAGCAGATTTTGCAGTAATGCGCGTAACGCGCAGCCAGCCGGCGCCGCCTTGATGACTATTGCATGAAATCGGCGCCACCGCAAAATGCGGCGAAAAAGTAATTGAGATTCATTCGCATTTTGCGCAAGCCAGCGTGAATTCATATGTAAGAAATCGGCAGCCCTGCTCTTACATATATTAAGCCACATCGGAAAATCGAAGAGACGCGCAAGAGGCGAAAGCAACTGACTCGCCGCGTTTTCAACGGTATGATGGCGGTCTAATAAGAATACGAGGAAGTCGCGCATTTTGCGCAAACAAGAAGCAACCGCAGACGGCCTTGCCGCGCAATGCGCGACGTGACCGCAACGGAAACTTCAATGCAGTCCGGAATGCTTTTTTTCATCACCTCTTTGGAGATTCAACATGGCTAAAGCCCCCAAGCGTGTCGCCGTCACCGGCGCCGCCGGTCAAATCGGTTATTCCCTGCTGTTCCGCATCGCCAACGGCGATCTGCTCGGCAAAGACCAGCCGGTCATTCTGCAACTGCTGGAAATCCCTGATGAAAAGGCCCAGAAGGCGCTCAAGGGCGTGATCATGGAAATTGACGACTGTGCATTCCCGCTGCTGGCTGGCGTGACTGCACACAGCGATCCGATGACCGCATTCAAGGATGCCGACATCGCTCTGCTGGTCGGCGCACGTCCGCGCGGCCCAGGCATGGAACGCAAGGATCTGCTGGAAGCGAACGCACAAATCTTCACCGTGCAAGGCAAGGCACTGGATGCAGTCGCTTCGCGCGACGTCAAAGTACTGGTGGTCGGCAACCCAGCCAACACCAACGCTTACATCGCCATGAAGTCGGCACCTAACCTGCCAGCCAAGAATTTCACCGCCATGCTGCGCCTGGACCACAACCGCGCGCTGTCGCAAGTTGCAGCCAAGATCGGCCAACCAGTGTCGGCCATCGAGAAGCTGTGCGTCTGGGGCAACCACTCGCCAACCATGTACGCCGACTATCGTTTCGCTACCGCAGACGGCAAGGCAGTCAAGGATCTGATCAACGATCAGGTCTGGAACAAGGACACCTTCCTGCCCACAGTGGGCAAGCGCGGCGCAGCGATCATCGAAGCGCGCGGGCTGTCCTCGGCAGCCTCGGCAGCCAACGCAGCGATCGATCACGTGCATGACTGGATCCTCGGCACCAACGGCAAGTGGACCACCATGGGTGTGCCATCCGACGGTTCCTACGGCATTCCTGAAGGCACCATGTTCGGCTTCCCGGTGACTACCGAGAACGGCGAATACAAGATCGTTCAAGGTCTGGAAATCGATGAGTTCTCGCAAGAACGCATCAACATCACGCTCAAGGAATTGTCCGAAGAGCGCGAAGGCGTCAAACATCTGGTCGGCTAATTGATCAGTGCGCGGCGTGCGGATGTCCGCCGCCGCGCCATTTCGAATACCTAACGAATTCAATCAGCAGCAATGCATCCCTCCCAGGTCTTGTTCCCAGGTCAGCAGCAACCGGTATCGCTTCCGGTTTGCGATCATTACGCCGGATCAGAAAAACTGATGCGCAAGTCGATCGCCCTGCAACAGGAACTCGGCCCTATTTTCGATATCACGCTCGATTGCGAAGACGGCGCCAGCGCCGGCAATGAAGCCGCTCACGCGCAACTGGTCGCGTCGCTCATCGCCGGTCCGGAAAACCGACACCGCCGCATCGGCGCCCGCGTTCACGACGTCGGCAGCCGCCACTTCGAGCAAGACGTTTCCATCATCTGCTCCACCGCCGCGCAAGCGCTGGCCTTTGTCATGCTGCCCAAGCCGGAGAGCGTGGACGATGTGCTGCGCGCGCTGGATGCGATCAATCGCAAGGCACAGCCGGCCGGGCGCGATGCGCTGCCGCTGCATGTCCTGATCGAGACCCATGGAGCACTGGCCGACGCGCACAAGATCGCGGCGTTGCCGCAGGTGGAATCGCTCTCTTTTGGCGTGATGGATTTCGTTTCCGCACATTACGGTGCGATTCCGAGCGCGGCGATGCGCTCGCCAGGACAATTCGACCATCCGCTGGTGCGCCGCGCCAAGCTGGAAATTACCGCCGCCTGCCATGCGCACGGCAAGGTGCCATCGCATAACGTGACCACCGACATCAAGAATCCCGCCACCGTCAGCGCCGATGCGCGACGCGCGGCATCAGAATTCGGCTACACCCGGATGTGGAGCATTCATCCGGATCAGATCAGACCGATCGTGCAAGCCATGTCGCCTTCCGTCGAGGAAGCCGATGAAGCGGCACACATTTTGCTCAAGGCTCAGGCAGTGCAATGGGGTCCGATTCAGCATCAAGGGAATCTGCACGACCGGGCAAGTTACCGCTATTACTGGTCCATCCTGCAACGGGCACACGCCGCCGGCGTGCGTCTGGCGCCGGATGCGGCCAGCCTGTTTCCGGCTGCGGCCGGGCAGCAGTGAAAGCGGCCCTTCGACAGTATCAAAGCAATCATTCATTCCGAAAAGAGTTAGCAGTTACATGAAAAAATACCTGACCGCCGTTGCCCTTCTGAGCGCCCTGTTTGCAGCCGCCGGCATCCATTCCGCCGTCGCGCAGACTAGCCAGACCAGCGACACCACCAAGACGAAGACGACCACGGCCAAGAAGAAGGCCCCCGTCAAGAAGAAGTCCGGCACCAAAGCCAAGGCAGGCGCAGCTGCCGCCGCGGCCGCTGCACCGGCCGCCGCCAAGATGCCCTTCTCGTCCGAAGCTGAAGATGACGAAAGCGAACCGGAACTGGGCGGCACCAAGTCGGCGGACTTCAATTGCGAACTGAGCCAGAAACTGACCATCTGGAAGAACGACGACGATGACAAGCACATCGCCATTCGCTGGAACAAGCGTATTCATCGCCTGACCCGCGTCTCAACCACGACCGGCGCCAACCGTTTTGAAAATCGCAAGATGGGCCTGGTCTGGATCGGCATCCCGGCCAAGGGCATTCTGCTCGACTCGAAAAAGGGTCAGCAGTTGGCCAATGAATGCAAGAACGCCGACCAGCAGGCAGCAGCTGCAGCCCCCGTGGCTGTGGCGGCAGCGCCCAAGAGCTGAGCCGGCAACAGCCATCGACTGAACCGTTTGCAACACCCGTTTTAAGTTTTTGAATCAGGCATTACCGCGCAGCATTGCAAAGCAAACCAGATTCGACTAGCTAACACCACCAATAGCCATCTAAGGAGAAGAGGCCATGTCCCGCAACACATTGAACACCCTTAAGGAATTCAAGATTTCCGGTTCCAAGAAAGGCAAGTTCTACTCCCTGCCCGCCCTGGAAAAAAAACTTGGCGTCAACATCTCCCGTTTGCCGGTTTCCATCCGTATCGTGCTGGAATCCGTCCTGCGTAACTGCGACGGTCAGAAAGTCACCGAAGAGCACGTCAAGCAATTGGCGAACTGGGGCGCCAAGGCCGCCCGCGTTGACGAAATCCCGTTCGTGGTGGCACGCGTGGTGCTGCAAGACTTCACCGGCGTTCCGCTGCTGGCCGACCTGGCTGCGATGCGCAACGTCGCCAGCAAGCTGGGCAAGAATCCGAAGAACATCGAACCGCTGGTGCCGGTCGACCTGGTCGTTGACCACTCGGTACAGATCGATCACTTCCGCGAAAAGAAGGCGCTGGACCTGAACATGAAGCTGGAATTCTCGCGCAACAACGAGCGCTACCAGTTCATGAAGTGGGGCATGCAGGCATTCGACACTTTCGGCGTTGTGCCTCCGGGCTTCGGCATCGTGCACCAGGTGAATCTGGAATACCTGGCGCGCGGCGTGCACAACAAGACCGGCGTCTACTACCCTGACACACTGGTCGGTACTGACTCGCACACCACCATGATCAACGGTATCGGCGTGGTCGGTTGGGGCGTGGGCGGCATCGAGGCGGAAGCCGGCATGCTGGGCCAGCCGGTCTACTTCCTGACACCGGACGTGGTCGGCGTGAACCTGACCGGCCAGCTGCGCGAAGGCTGCACCGCAACCGATCTGGTGCTGACCATCACCGAACTGCTGCGCAAGACCAAGGTCGTGGGCAAGTTTGTCGAATTCTTCGGCGAAGGCACCAAGTCGCTGTCGCTGACCGACCGCGCCACCATCGCCAACATGGCGCCGGAATACGGCGCGACCATGGGCTTCTTCCCGGTCGACGAAGCAACCATCGACTACTTCAAGGGCACTGGCCGCACCAAGGCTGAAATCGACGCGTTCGAGTCCTATTTCAAGGCACAGAACCTGTTCGGTATTCCAAAGGCCGGCGACATCGACTTCACCAACGAAGTGTCGCTGGATCTGGGCACCGTGGCACCGTCGCTGGCAGGTCCGAAGCGTCCGCAAGACCGTATCGAAATCGGCAACGTCAAGTCGACCTTCGCCGACCTGTTCGTCAAGCCGGTCGCAGAAAACGGCTTCAACAAGAAGATCGAAGATCTGACCGCGAACTACACCAACACCGATGGCGTGAATGTGAAGAACGGCGACGTGCTGATCGCCGCGATCACATCCTGCACCAACACCTCGAATCCGAGCGTGCTGCTGGCCGCGGGCCTGCTGGCCAAGAAGGCGGTGGAAGCCGGCTTGAAGGTTGCTCCGCACATCAAGACTTCGCTGGCCCCTGGCTCGCGCGTCGTGACCAAGTATCTGGAAGCGGCAGGCCTGCTGGGCTATCTGGAAAAACTGGGCTTCGGCGTGACCGCTTACGGTTGCACCACTTGCATCGGCAACGCCGGTGACCTGACGCCTGCAATGAACGAAGCCATCGTCAAGAACGACATCGTGGCGTCTGCCGTGCTGTCGGGTAACCGCAACTTCGAAGCACGGATTCACCCGAACATCCGTTCGAACTTCCTGGCGTCGCCTCCGCTGGTTGTGGCTTACGCCATCGCCGGTAACGTCAATGTCGACCTGATGACACAGCCGGTCGGCAAGGGCAAGGGCGGCAAGGAAATCTTCCTGGGCGACATCTGGCCGACTTCGCAAGAAATCGAAAAGCTGCTGAAGTTTGCGATGAACGCGAAGGTCTTCAAAGAGAACTACGCCGACGTCAAGGGCGCTCCTGGCAAGCTGTGGGAAGCCATCAAGGGTGTGGCCGCAGGCCAGGTCTACAACTGGCCAAGCTCGACTTACATCGCTGAACCGCCGTTCTTCGAAAACTTCACCGAAGTGCCGACTGCAGCCGCAACCGGCATCACCGGCGCCCGCGCGCTGGGCGTGTTCGGCGACTCGATCACCACCGACCACATCTCCCCGGCCGGTTCGATCAAGGACTCCAGCCCTGCCGGCAAGTGGCTGCAAGCCAACGGCGTGTTGAAGGCAGACTTCAACTCCTACGGCTCGCGTCGCGGCAACCACGAAATCATGATGCGCGGCACCTTCGCCAACGTACGCATCAAGAATCTGATGGTGCCAGGCATTGAAGGCGGCGTGACAGTGCATCAGCCTAGCGGCGAACAAATGGCGATCTATGATGCAGCCATGAAGTACGTTGGCGACGGCGTGCCAACCATGGTGTTCGGCGGCGAAGAGTACGGTACCGGCTCCTCGCGTGACTGGGCTGCCAAGGGCACTCAGCTGCTGGGCGTGAAGGCTGTGATCACCCGCTCCTTCGAGCGTATCCACCGCTCGAACCTGGTTGGCATGGGCGTGTTGCCGCTGCAATTCCTCGGCACCGACAGCGTGCAGACGCTGGGCATCACAGGCGAAGAAACTTTCGACCTGAAGGGCCTGGAAGGCGAGATCAAGCCACAGCAGGAAGCTACTCTGGTGATCCATCGCAAGAACGGTGAAACCAAGGAAGTCAAACTGCTGCTGCGCATCGATACACCGATCGAAGTGGACTACTACAAGCACGGCGGCATTCTGCCATTCGTGCTGCGTCAACTGCTGGCGGCCTGATTCAAGGCCATTCAGCAAGGACACCCCGCACTGCGGGGACGCAAGACAAAAAACGCCGGTTTCTACCGGCGTTTTTTATTGCCCGCCGACATGCGCGCGGCCTATCTATACAGCGGCCCGGAATCAATCACCGCAAGGGATGGGCGGCAAATCAACTACAATACTAGGCTTGTTCACCGTCACGATTGTCATACATGCGCCGTCCTGCAAAACGCTCTTCTTCCAAACTGTCTGCCGATAGTCAGCACCTGGTCACCTATGCGCAAGCCATCGCGCAAGCCTCCAGTCGCCTGGAGGAAAAAGCCTGGCAGAATCCGCTCGATACACTGCTCAACAAACTGCTGAAAACATCGCACCAGCCGCAGATTGACGCCGCGCTGGATCATCTGTTCAAGGCCGATCTGGAGGCCTACGATGTGCTGATTGAAGCAGTCGAAGCCGGCAGCGAATCGACCACGCTGGAACATGAGGGCCAGAGCTACGACGTGCAATTGCTGGTGCTGCCGGTGCTGGCGTGGACCCGCTTCAATATCGCCTCCGGTCCGATCACGGCCGACATGCAAAATGCTCTGGGCGCACATCTGCATGCGCACGTGCTGGCCACCGATGCACGTTTGTCGCTGGCGCCGGCACTGTTCGCCATTGAGCAACTGCCGCGCGATCACACGGAAGTCTTTGCGCTGATGCAGCGCATGGGCCAGGCCGCCATCAGGCGCGGCCCGCTTGCATTGCCGACGGAACAGCAACCGACCGCCTCCTTCCTGGCCGATACCCGCTACCTGATCGCAACGGTTGTAGTGGCCAGCGGCACAGCCCTGTTCCACTGGCAGGAAAGCGAACAGCAGAGTCATTTCTCGGCCGGCAAAAGTGCCGCCCTGGAGGCCTGGAAGCAGCAAGCCACGCCGCTGATGACGCGTCTGCTCCCCGGTTGCAATGTGGAACTGCTGCTGCCGCAGGCTTACTACTTCGGTTGCCGCGAAGCCGACAAGCGCATCCGCCCGGCCTCGATCCGAGCCGCAGATTATTTCCTGACCCAGACTTTCGATATCTCTTCGGTCGAGCTGCACGCCAACATCGGCGGCTTCAGCGAAGACCTGAACGGCCAGATCGATGAATACCGCATCGGCTTTTCCATCGGCGGCGACCCGACCATCGTCTACGGCACCGTGTGGCCGCTTTATGAACAGGAAGACGGCGACGATCTGACGCCGCTGCTGCCGGCCGGCGCCGGCATGCTGGAATCGATGCGCATCAGCCCGCTGCAGGAAATCCTGACCATCCTGCGCGAATGCGGCATCGTCCACATCAAGCATCACAACGAACGCTTCACCATGGAGTTCTGCGACGATTGCGGCGCCCCGCTGTTCCCCGACAGCGAAGGCGAACTGATGCATGCGGAAATGCCGGAAGATACGCCACCGCCGGCGGAACACTTCCACTAAGGACAGGCAAATAAAAAAGCCGGACTTGAATCAGTCCGGCTTCATGCAAAAAGGCATCGACCGCAGCGCGGCAGATGCCTTTTCTTTTTTTCTAATCGCCGGATGATGAATTCCGGCGTATGCGCTCAAGCGACGATCAAAGCCTACTGTCTCCTCCTGAATGGAGCACTGCCGCGACCATAAGCAAGCGGTGAATCAGGCCGCCAGCTTTTCGATCAGTCCCATCTCTGCGCTCGACATCAGCTTGTCGATGTCCACCAGAATCAGCATGCGCTCATCCAGTGTGCCCAGACCGATCAGATAGTCGGAGTCGAAAGTCGTACCCATTTCAGGGGCCGGCTTGATTTGCTCTTGCGTCAGAGTGATCACGTCGGACACGCTGTCGACCACCATGCCGACCACGCGGCCGGAGATGTTCAGGATGATCACGACGGTGAACTGGTCATACGTCGGCTCGCCCAGCTGGAACTTGATCCGCATATCGACGATCGGCACGATGATACCGCGCAGATTGACCACGCCCTTGATGAAGTCAGGCGAATTGGCAATACGGGTCACGGTTTCATAACCGCGGATTTCCTGCACCTTCAGGATATCAATACCGTATTCTTCCTTGCCCAGGGTGAAGGCAAGAAACTCGTTACCGTTGCTGTCGGCTTTTTCGCCAAAGCCGGAAAGATTCTTGGATGTGTTGTCAGACATGGTCAAAGCCCCTTCAAAAATCAGGAAAATACAGATTCATCATTCAGTTGCCGACTTGATCGCAATAAAGCCGCGACATCGACAATCAGCGCAACGCCGCCATCACCCAGAATAGTAGCACCAGAAATGCCTGCTACCTTGCGGTAATTCGACTCCAGATTCTTCACAACGATTTGTTGCTGCCCTATCAAGTCGTCCACGAACAGCGCGGCTTTCTTGCCATCGGACTCCAGAATGACCACCAATCCCTGCGAAGGATCGGTGAAAGACGGATCGATGTTGAAAATCTGATAAAGCGGGATCAGCGGCAAATACTCTCCGCGCACCTTGATCACCTGGCCCTGCCCGCTGATGTCCTTGATATCTTGCGGCGCCGGCTGCAACGATTCAACCACATAGCCCAGCGGCAGAATATAAATTTCATGGCCGATGCGAATCGACATGCCATCCAGGATCGCCAGCGTCAGCGGCAGCGAAATCGAGATGGTGGTGCCAAAACCCTTGCTGGAGCGGATATCCACGGCGCCGCCCATGGCCAGAATATTGCGTTTGACCACGTCCATGCCGACGCCGCGGCCGGAAACATCGGTCACCTGCTCGGCGGTCGAGAAGCCCGGTGCGAAAATCAGTTGCCAGACTTCGGCATCGGTCAGACTGTCGGAGACCTGCATCTCTTGCTGGCGGGCCTTGGCCAGAATACGTTCGCGGTTCAGACCGCCGCCGTCATCCGACACTTCAATGATGATATTGCCGCCCTGGTGTTCGGCGGACAACGACAGCGTACCGGCTTCGCTCTTGCCGGATGCCCGACGTGCCTCGGGCATTTCGATGCCGTGGTCGATACTGTTGCGCACCAGGTGCGTGAGCGGATCGACGATGCGTTCGATCAGGCCCTTGTCGAGCTCAGTCGCAGCGCCGTGCGTGACGAATTCCACACGCTTGCCCAGCTTGGTCGCCAGATCGCGCACCATGCGCGGGAAGCGCGAAAACACGTAATCCATCGGCATCATGCGAATCGACATGACTGATTCCTGCAGATCGCGGGTGTTGCGGGTCAACTGATTGACGCTGTTGAGCAGATGCTCATGCAGCATAGGATCGAGCGTGCCGACGCGCTGTTCAATCATGGCCTGCGTAATCACCAGCTCGCCGACCAGATTGATCAGTTGATCGACCTTCTCGACGCTGACGCGGATCGAAGATGATTCATGGCCTGCCTGTTTGGCGGCTTTCTTTTCAGCGGTCTGTTCGGTGATCGGCAACGGCGCGTCGTCAGGATGCACCGCTTCCGGCTCGGCATTGACTTTCTTTTCGCTGATGTCCAGCGGGATGAAGCCGGGGAAGAAACCGTAACCGCGCTCGCGATCGACCGCATCCTGCACTTCGTCATCGTCGAAGAAACCGTAGCCTTGCTGGCGTTCGAGCTCTTCTTTCGGCACGAAGGGCGCGAAGAAACCGTAGCCCTGCTCTTCTTCCTTGCTCTGCACAGGGATCACGGCCTGCGAGATTTTCAGATCGGCGACATTGACGATGAAGGCGCAGATGGCGACGATGTCGTCCACGCTTTCCACCGTGTCCAGCATGAAGGTCCAGTGACCATCCTCAGCCTTGCTCTTTTCGATCTTGCCCAGCATCGCCAGCTCTTCCGCCAGGGCATCGGCATCGCGCTCGGTAACGGTGGGCAGATCGATGCGATAACGCTTTGTGCCGCCGGGGCCGATCAAAGGCTGCGGCGCAGGCGCGGCTGCAACCGGCGGCGCTTTTGGCGCAGGCGGCGTGCCCTGGGCCTTGGACAGCGATTGCAGCAGCATGCGCACGTCGCCGACCGCATCGAGGTCGACCACGGCGCCATGCTTATGGCCGTCCAGCATGGATTTCAAAACGTCCTTGGCTGCCAGGAAGGCATCGACGTGCTCGGACGTCAATGCCATCTCGCCTTGCCGGAGTCGATCCAGCAAGGATTCCAGGACGTGCGTAATTTCGGTGATGTCGGTCAGGCCGAAAGTCGCTGAACCGCCTTTGATCGAGTGCGCCGCGCGGAAAATCGCGTTCAGATCTTCCTCATCCGGCGACGCGACATTGACGGCCAACAATAGCTTTTCCATTTCGGCGAGGCCTTCTTCGGCCTCGTCGAAAAACACTTGGAAAAACTGGCTCATATCAATGCTCATGCCTGGGCTCCGTCACGAATGCGGTGGTTTTATTGTTGTTCTTTTTTTAGTGATGAAAAAATCACCCGATCACTTTTTTGACCACTTCGGTCAGACGTTGCGGATCGAATGGTTTGACCAGCCACCCGTTCGCCCCCGCTGCCTTGCCTTTGGCTTTCATTTCATCGCTGAACTCGGTGGTCAGCATCAAAATCGGTACCTTCTGATAGCTGCTCAGACCACGCAATGAACGAATCAGCGTAAGACCATCCATGCGCGGCATGTTCTGATCGGTCAGCACCAGATCAAACGTCTGTTGCTTGGCCTTGTCCAGCGCATCCTGTCCGTCCACCGCTTCGGTGACCTGATAACCGGCGGCCTTCAGGCTGAATACAACCATCTGGCGCAGCGATCCGGAATCGTCCACCGCAAGAATCGTTTTAGACATCGTTACTCCCTGTTCTCCATTTACGGCCGTCAATAGCGACAGACATTATGCCGTACCCATCATCATCATTAAAACCACTTTTGCCGTTTGGCACTATCCGACATGCACCACCGGCATCAGAACAGCTCGATATCGCCGCTTTCCATGCGCGTCTGGCGCACGGCCTTCCACAGACCGTTCTCCAAAGCGGTGAGCCGCTGCTCCATAGAGTCGACGGTATTGGCGAGCAACTCTTCCAGATCAGCTTCCTGCTGACCTGCTTCGGGCGTGATTTCGAAACTGTTGGCGCTCAGCACACCGAGTGCTTCGCGCAAGCCGATCACTCGCCGCACGATGCGCTCGAGCAGTTGGCTGGTCATATCCTGAAACTGCAGTCCGGTGACCGCGGTGTTGACATGCAGATTGACATCGTTCTGCATGCTCTTGAGTGCATCAATGCTGTCCTGATCAAGCACGCCACCGCTGCTCATGACGGTTTCCAGTCGCTGCTGCTGAAGCTGAACCGCGTGATGCAGCTCCATGAAGCTGGTGCCGAGCTTGCCAATGGCTTCGCCCAGCAAGATGTTGGTCTGCACCAGATCGGATTCCACTTCGGTCAATTGGCGGCTACCGCCGCTTGCCGTGTCCAGCAGCAAGCGCTTAAGCTCTTGCAGCATTCTTTGTGTCGGCATATCCCGCTCTCTTCCCCACGAGGTCAATGAAACATCCGGTTAATTTTTTGTCGGTACAGCCAGGTTTTCCTGCACTTCTTCATCGGTTGATACATTGACCGAGCCGCCATCCTTCTCGACCATTTCTTCCGCCTTCTTGTTCATCACGATGATGCTGATGCGGCGATTGATCGGATTGAACGGATCTTCCTTGTCCAGCAGCACGGCGGACGACAAGCCCACCACGCGCAACATCTTGGATTCATCCATGCCGCCGGCGATCAGCTCGCGCCGCGAAGCGTTGGCGCGGTCGGCCGACAGCTCCCAGTTGCTGTAGCCCTTTTCGCCGCTCGAATATGGCGTCGCGTCGGTGTGGCCGGACAGGCTGATCTTGTTGGGAACGTCGTTGAGCGTCTTGCCGATCTCTCGCAAGATGTCGCGGGTATAAGGCTGCAACTGCGCACTGGCAAGCCCGAACATGGGACGATTCTTTTCGTCCACGATCTGAATGCGCAAACCTTCGGAAGTAATGTCGATCAGCAGCTGATTCTTGAATTGCTTGAGCGTGGGATTGGAGTCCATCGCCTTTTCGATGCGCTTCTTGAGCTCATCCAGTCGAGTACGCTCGGCGCGTTCCAGTTCTTGCTGAGCAGCGCGGATGGTGCGTTTGTTGACGACTTCATTTTCGCCTTTGCGCAACTGGCCGTCCTGACGCGTCAGATCCTTGCCGCCGCCGGGAATCACGGTGTTGGCGTCGCCGCTGCCGGAGCCGCCGGCCATTGCCACCTTGAGCGGCGTCTTGAAATATTCGGCGATACCGTTGAGGTCGCCCTTGGCGGTGGAGCCCAGCAACCACATCAGCAGGAAGAACGCCATCATCGCCGTCACAAAGTCGGCGTAGGCGATCTTCCAGGCGCCGCCGTGGTGTCCGCCGCCGCCCTTCTTGATGCGTTTTACGATAATGGGACGTAGCCCTTCGTCGGCCATGTCTCTACTCCTGCTGAATGCTGGTCAGTGCGGCTGGCCTGATGACCGATACCGGCGCGCGTGTTTTCACGAATTATTTACCCTTGGCTTGCTTCACGTGCTCTTCCAACTCCATGAACGATGGACGTTCGGTAGAGAACAGCACCTTGCGACCGAACTCGATCGACAGGGCCGGAGCATAACCATTCAGGCTGGCCAGCAACGTCACCTTCACGCACTGATAAATCTTGGTCGACTCATGCAACTTCTGTTCCAGCAGACTGGACAGCGGGCCCACGAAACCGTAAGCAAGCAAAATACCGAGGAAGGTACCGACCAGCGCGTGCGCAATCAGCATGCCCAGCTCGGATGGCGGGATGCCCACCGATTCCATCGTGTGCACCACGCCCATCACCGCCGCCACAATACCGAACGCCGGCAGACCGTCGCCCAGTTTGGCGATGCAGTGCGCAGGAATCTCACCTTCGTGGTGATGCGTTTCGATTTCGTTGTCCATCAGATTTTCGATCTGAAAGGCATCCATGTTCCCCGACACCATCAGCCGCAGATAGTCGGTCATGAATTCGATCAAGTGATGGTCTGCCAGCACGCCGGGATATTTGCTGAAGATCGGGCTGTTTTCCGGTTCTTCGATATCGCCTTCGATCGACATCAAGCCTTCTTTACGAGACTTGGTGAGGATTTCGAACAGCAGCGCCATGAGCTCCATGTAGAGCGCCTTGGTGTAGCGCGAGCCCTTGAGCACGGTCGGCAAAGCCTTGAGTGTGGCTTTGATTGCCTTGTTGTTGTTACCAACCAAAAACGCACCGGCAGCGGCGCCGCCGATCATCAGCAGTTCCAGCGGCTGAAACAGCGCCCCGAGGTGGCCCCCAGCCATCGCAAATCCGCCGAAGACGGATGCCATGACAATGACATATCCAATTATGACTAACAATTGCCTACTCCCGTCCCAGTGGCGTTCAGTATTTTCTAGGTAATCAGATTACATGTATTCAATGCAAGCAAATGAGGGAATACACATCCGAAAAACGTCCTTCCTTTTCAATTACGGCGCAAAACATGGAAACTTGATAACCCGGTAAGGTATTTACATGTAGTTCGCTACATATGCCAGCCATGCAAAATCGGCCCATGCTCTTTCGGCTGGATCACGATGTCGGGCGCATGGCCGGGAATCTCAAACTCGTAACTGAACAAGAGGCTGCCTGGCCGCATTTCGGCCTTGGCTTTGCTCCATAAGGTCTGCATCGCTGCCGGCGACAGATAGGCGAAGACTACGTCATAGTCGGCGAAATCGAGCAGCAAATAATCGCCGCGTACAAAGCTGCAACGATTTCCGCTCAGGCTTGCGCGCAGCCGGCTGACCAGCCATGGCAGCGGCGCGATCTCGATCCCGATGAATTCGCTCTCGGGTCGTTGCCGCGCCAGATGCAACACGGCGCCGCCCAGACCGCTGCCGATATCCATGAAACGAATCACGCGATGCTTGGGCAGCAATTCTTCAACCGCGCGCCACACTGGCAAACCTGAGGGATAAAACGGCACCTGGCTACGAAAGGTCGACCAGAACAGCACCAGCAGAAAAAGGAAGACCGCGAGAAACAGCCAGGGAGGAAGATGCAGCGCGCTGACCAGCAAGGCTGCGACCGGGAAGAAAAACAGAATATAGAGCCACCACACCGCCAGCCGGCAGGCGCGTGCGATCACAGCCGCAAACAAGCCGTGCAGTAAAGAAAACCAAATGGGTGAAATGGAAAAACCTGCTGGCTCGGCGAACAGGTCAATCAGATTGGCGAGCGCCAGAGCGACGCACAATATCAGCAACGCCTGAATGGCCGGCGTCCGCCACAGCGGACGCCTCATTTCTTGCGATTCCTTGCTCATCGCGGCATGCGAATCATGCGGCGTTCAATCTGCGTTATCACTGCACCCCGCAGCCGACGATGTTCAATCAAGACCTCAGACCAGTGCGGCTGCCATCGGCGCAGATACCGGCATCGGCATCGCCAGAGATTCGAGCACTGCCGTGACTGCGTCCTTGGCCTTCTTGGTCTTGCCGGCGCGCGATGGCATGTGGCACAGACCGCAGAGATAATCCTGATGCAGATCCAGACGATGCACCACGAAATGACCACGACACTTGCAGCACCCCGTGGTCGTCAGCATCTTGCTTTCGAAGAAGCGCACCAGCGTCCAGGCGCGCGTCAGCGACAGCACCGGCTCATTGGACTCAGTCTGACCGACCTGCTCAAGATAGAGCTTGTAGGCCTTCATGATCGCTTCGATACCCGAGATGCGAGCATGCTCGCTCAGGTATTTGTGAATATTGATAAACAAGGAAGAGTGAATATTCGGCTGCCAGGTGATGAACCAGTCAGTCGAAAATGGCAGCATGCCCTTCGGTGGCGACACCCCCTTCAATTCCTTGTATAGCTTGAGCAGACGCTCACGCGACAAGGATGTTTCCGACTCCAGCAACTGCAGCCGTGCCCCCAGATTGATCAGCTCTATGGCCAACTGAATTTCCTGCGCTTCGGTAACGACGCTTTTCTTAGCCATGACAACTACCCCCGATGTTTTCAAAACAGCAATACTGCTCAACTACAAACATAAAACCCCAGGACTACCAAATTTAAGCGACAACATCTCACTGCGGAGACGCGGCGCAATACCGCACTCCGGTCATTATTTTTTTGCTTGCTTCAGGAAATCTGTTCGCTGGGCTGGCATGCCATCAGAATGGCAGCATGCGACTGCGCCAGACTTTTGTCTTTATTGTAATTAGTCAGCATGCCGAGGATCGCACCGTCGTCAAAACGGAAACGGGTCAGCATCATATTGGTACCGGCAAGCTTCATGATCTGGGCATTGCTCAGCCCTTGGATCAGTTCGGCGATTTCAGCGCTGATGCCAAGGCGAAAAATCGCGGTGGCTTTATCGGAACGAATCATCTGTTGTGCCAACATCAGGTAACTCAAATTGGCATCACGGATCTCTGCCATCATGTCGTTGGAATTCATGTACACCCCCATGCGCTGAAAAAATGCCACTTACAGTCAGTTACATTTACTTGCCTGTGAGTCAATTCTGAGGGGGGGCACAAAGGCGGGAAATTAGTCTTAGTCGGTATTTTAGATGAGCGATGAGCCGTTTATTTTTGTAGGTATTTGTCTTACAAAAATTTTATTATATTTTTATTGCTGCGCTTGAAAGGCTGGAAAGCCTTTGTTTACATACTTGGGTTTAGTTTTCGGCTATTTTTGAAATAGAAAATTTCCATGGCGAAATCATCAAAAATATTTCAAAAACGACAATTCTTTAATATGTAAATTCCCTCTTATCAGAGGGCCTTTGTTGCTGGAGCACGACTAGCTCATTAGAAATTGAGGGACTTGCTAACGTAATTTATGATTTAACCGTCTTTTTTGGTAAAAACTTTCACGCTTTTACAAAAAATTACCCATTGCACCCGCCATTTATTCAATCTTATCGTTCTTGCAATATTCATCTAATCCCCTGCCCTTCCTCTTTTCCTACACCACGAAGATCGGGGACTCGCTCCAGCAACAATGTAGCGATACGGCAGGTCTTGTTTTATAAAGCGGCGTCGCTCGTAAAACTTGCTGCCTGGCAGCAGATTCTTAATACAATCTCTGCATCACTCCCGGCTCAAAAAACTGACATCCGTGCTCCTGAAAAGCTGGATGCCCTGTTTTCCATGACTACATTTGCGCCAATGCTTGCTCCACATCGCGCATCAGATCTTCCACCGATTCCAGACCAACATTGAATCGCACGAGCTGGCCCAATTCCGACCAATTCTCGCGCATGCCCTTCATGCGATAGGGCACGCATAAACTGTGCGCGCCGCCCCAGCTGTAACCGATCTTGAACAGCTTGAGGCTGTCGACGAAACGATCGGTTTGCTCTTCCGTGAAACGCTCATTGAAAATCACCGAAAACAAACCGCCGGCCCCGGTGAAATCTCGAGTCCAATGCGCGTGCCCGGGGCAATCCTCGAATGCCGGATGCAAAACTTTGCTGATTTCCGGTCTTTGCTTGAGCCAATGCGCCAGCTTGCGCGCGGCGGCATCGTGCGCTTCGAAGCGCAACTTCATGGAAGGCAGGCTGCGCAGGATCAGATAAACATCATCCATGCCGACACCGAATCCCAGGTGCATGTGCGCCACCTCGAGCTTCTGATTCAGAGCCTGGTCGCGCACGATCACCGCGCCCATCAACACATCCGATGCGCCCGACTGATACTTGGTCAATGCCTGCATCACGATATCGACGCCATGCTCGAAAGCCGAAAAGGCAAGACCGGCCGACCAGGTATTGTCCAGCGCGACCAATACCCCCTTCTCGTGGGCCGCCTTGCAGATGGCCGGCACATCAGGCACTTCCATCGATACCGATCCCGGTGCCTCTGCCCAGATCAGACGGGTATTGGGCTGAATCAATTCAGCAATGCCGGCGCCGATCATGGGATCGTAGAAGCGTGCAGCAATGCCAAAGTCGCGTTGCATCCATGCCCCCAATTCACGGTTCGGGCCGTAGACGTTATCTGGCAGCAGCACGTCGTCGCCACTTTTCAGACATGCAAAATTGACCATCACGATGGCCGCGAGCCCGCTCGGCGTTACACGGCAATAGGTGCCGCCTTCGATTTCGGCCAGCCGCGCTTCGAGCGTAAAACTGGTCGGCGTGCCATGCAATCCATAGGTGTAACCCAGCTTCTCGCGCCAATCCCGCGAACGCATCGCCGCGACATTCGGAAACAAGACGGTGGAGGCGTGATGAATCCCGACAGGAAACGCTTCGAAACCAGCCGGCGGCTGATATTCGCTATGAACGAGTGCAGTTTGATGAGAGTTTTTTTGCGCAGACACAGATGACCTCAAAAAGAAATTCGGCGCAATGAAGATGCGCCGGAATGCCTTCATTTTATGATCATCGCATTGACTTGTCTCTTGCAAATGTCCGAGCAAGGAGCATAAGCGCCCCTATTTGATGCGAAACATGCCAAGACAGAGCAGGTCCAAAAGTGGAGAACTATATATAGAGTATTGATCAAGTATTTTCGGCAGCCGAAAAAACAGCCCCCCCTCCCGACAAAAGGGGTGCGCTGAATGTCTTTACTGCGGTGGCAACTGCAGGAAAAACGGCTTGCTGACGGTGCCGTCGTAGTTGGACCAGGTCCCGCTGATGCGATCGCCGTTGCGATGCCCGTCCCATTGGCCGGAGACATCCTTGCCGTTGCGCGACTCTTCCATCAGCAGATCGTCGCCCGCGACTTCGCCGGCGACCAGAATCTGCGCGGATTGACCGAAAATGAAATAGCGGCCTTCAAGGCCGTCCTCATCTTTTTTGGGTTGCAGACTGAGTTGAATTTTTTCGCCATCGATATCGCCGTGCAGCACCAGAGCTTGCGTCATCAGACGATGTTGCAAGCTGGCCGGATCGGCATCGACAGGAACAGCGGAAGACGGCGCGCCGGCGGCGCCACTGTCTGCCGCCCGCACATTTGCCAGGCCGATGGCAGAACTCAGCAAGACCAGGGCGGCAAACTTCGCCGTCAACCTCAGAACACCCCGCATATCAGTCAGCCGAGGCCCACAGATCATGTGCGTCCGCCGCCGTCACGGTGACGTCGACGAACTGACCGACCACCAGCTTTTTGTGCGGTTCGAATGGCGGCTTGACGTAGACCACACCGTCAATTTCAGGCGCGTCCGAATACGTACGACCGACACCGCCGTTGCGATCGACTTCGTCGATCAACACGCGCATGGTCTTGCCGACTTTGGCTTGCAGACGCTTCTTGGAGATCTCTTCCTGTAATTGCATGACGCGGCCGCGGCGTTCTTCGCGCAACTCTTCCGGCACCGGATTGGCGATGTCGTTGGCAGTTGCCCCCTCCACGGGCGAATAGGCAAAGCAGCCCAGCCGATCAATTTCGGCTTCTTTCAGGAAGTCGAGCAGGTATTCGAATTCGGCTTCGGTTTCGCCCGGGAAGCCGGCGATGAAGGTAGAACGGATTGTCAGATCCGGACACATGGCGCGCCAGGCCTGGATGCGCTCAATGTTCTTTTCGCCGTTGGCGGGGCGCTTCATGCGCTTGAGCACGTCGGGGTGTGCATGCTGCAGCGGCACATCCAGATACGGCAGGATTTTTCCTTCGGCCATCATCGGAATGATCTGATCCACGTGCGGATACGGATAGACGTAGTGCAATCGCACCCACGCGCCGTATTGTGCGGCCAGTTCGCCGAGCGCACCGACCAGTTGGGTCATGTGTGTCTTGATCGGCTTGCCGTTCCAGAAGCCGGTGCGGAATTTGACATCGACGCCATAGGCGCTGGTGTCCTGCGAAATGACCAGCAACTCCTTGACGCCGGCCTTGAACAGGTTCTCGGCTTCCAGCATGACATCGGCGATCGGACGCGACACCAGATCGCCGCGCATGGATGGAATGATGCAAAAACTGCAACGATGATTGCAGCCTTCGGAAATTTTCAGATAGGCGAAATGCTTGGGCGTCAGCTTCACACCCTGGGGCGGCACCAGATCGATGAACGGCGCATGCGGCTTGGGCAGATGCTTGTGTACTGCCTGCATCACCTCGCCCACCGCGTGCGGACCGGTCACTTCCAGCACCTTGGGATGAATTTTCTGGATGATGTCGTCGCCGGCGGCATCCTTCTTCGCCCCCAGGCAACCGGTCACGATAACTCGGCCGTTTTCGCTAAGCGCTTCGCCGATGGCGTCCAGCGACTCCTGCACTGCAGCGTCGATGAAGCCACAGGTATTCACGATCACCAGATCCGCGCCATCATAAGACTTGGCGGTGTCGTAGCCTTCAGCGCGCAGCTGGGTCAGGATTTGCTCGGAATCGACCAGCGCCTTGGGGCAGCCGAGTGAAACGAAACCGACTTTGGGCAAAGACGGCGGAGTGACGGTGGAAGCGTTGGACATGATGAGAAGCTGGCTAAAAAACGGCTAAATACGGACCAAGAGCGTCTGACGAAATACAGCACATGGACAAGGACATCACTGCGTATTGCCAGAAGACGCAACGCCGCGAAAGGCGTTTTGTCTGGCGCTCTAAAAGCGGCGAAACAAAATCAAGGGCGTTATTGTACCGCGTCGCCCGCCCGGCCTTCGCGCTGTGTTGCTGAGAGGGGAAAGTCTGTCCCGGCGGAAACACCGGAAACCTGACAAGCGGCGCAGAACGCGCCGCCCGGGATAGTTGCTGAACTACCTCTATATATAGAGGTAGACAGGCGGACTTACTTCTTCGTCGGATCGATAGGAGCGAATGGGAAAGTCCCGAACATGTTCTTGCTCTGGCTCTGCATCTGCTCCTGCATCTGGATGAACAGATTTTTGCTCTGTTCGATGTAGTTGCTCATCATGCCCTGCATCATCGGCCCTTGCACGTTCATGAACTGGGTCCACATTTCGGGACTGAAAGGCTTGCCTTCGTAGAAGCCTTTGGAATTCTCAGCCAGCTTGTTCTGAATGTCGATGAAGGTCTGGATGTTCTTTTCCAGATAGTTGCCCATCATGCCCTGCATCGCATGGCCGTAGTAACGGATGATCTGCGACAGCGCGGCGCTGGAGAACATGGGTGCGCCATGCGACTCTTCTTCCAGAATGATCTGCAGCAAAATGCTGCGGGTCAGATCATCGCCGTTCTTGGCGTCAATGACGGTGAATTCCTCATTGTCCAGGACCAGCTGCTTGACGTCGGTCAAGGTGATGTAAGAACTTGTCTGTGTGTCGTAAAGACGGCGATTCGGGTATTTTTTGATTAACCGTTCGGCCGAATTTTTTGGTGTAGTCATCTGAAGTCCAGTCTCTCTCATTAAGCTGTCGGGCAGCTGTTGTTTGCAGCGATTGCGGGCCACTTCAGCTTTCTCAGCCCGCATGCGATTGGGGCCTTGGTATGCCCTCTTTCTATGACCTTGCTGTCGGCGCTGCATTATTTTGCAGGGCAACATGCACAGGCATTATAGGGGGGAATGAGCAGGATGAGGCAAGCGAATATTGGCGGAGCTTGACCGGCAGGAATCGCTGCGGCGGTTATCGACGATGACCGCCGCAGCGTTCAGGCTTAGCCCATGTGCATGCCGCCGTTCAGCGAGAAGTCCGAACCGGTTGCGTAACCACCTTCGGAAGAAGCGATCCAGGCCACGATGGAAGCGATTTCCTCTGGCTCGCCGAGGCGTTTGACCGGAATGCCGGAGACGATCTTTTCCAGCACTTCGGGACGAATGGAACGCACCATGTCTGTGCCGACATAGCCCGGCGACACGGTATTGACCGTCACGCCCTTGGTCGCCACTTCCTGCGCCAGCGCCATGGTGAAGCCGTGAATGCCGGCCTTGGCGGTGGAATAGTTGGTCTGCCCGAACTGGCCCTTCTGACCGTTCACCGAGGAAATGTTGATGATGCGACCGAAACCGCGATCAGCCATACCATCGATTACCTGCTTGGTGACGTTGAACAGCGAATTCAGATTGGTGTCGATCACCGCATCCCAATCGGCCTTGCTCATCTTGCGGAACTGACCGTCGCGCGTGATGCCGGCATTGTTGACCAGCACATCGACTTCACCGATCTCAGCCCTGACCTTTTCAAACGCAGCCTTGGTAGATTCCCAGTCGCCGACGTTACCCTCGGACGCATGAATGTCGAAGCCCTGCTCGCGCATGCCTGCCAGCCACTTGTCCTTGCGGGAAGAGTTAGGGCCGCAACCGGCCACCACTGTGTAACCATCTTTGCACAGGCGGGTGCAAATGGCGGTTCCGATGCCACCCATGCCGCCTGTAACGTATGCAATACGCTTAACCATGTCCTGCCTCCTAGTGTGTGGATAGTCATTACCCCGGGCCAAGCCTTTGGAGGGATGCGCCCGGTTTGTCTCTCGCCTGTACCCTGCTTTTTATTGTGTGCGATTCAGATTCGCGCGTCACGAACCTGTCGCATTTTTTATGCCTGCTCTGATAAGAGCATCGGCTTACTGATTCATTATTCGTTTGGCCCTGTTGCACGACTTCTCAAGCCCAAGCCTTCACTCGGCTTTTACTTTGACGTAGCGCCCCGGAGCCGGCTCGATAGCTTCGTAAGCAGCATTGCCGGCTTTGCGCGGCGCAGCAATTTGTTTGCCTGCGTGCTTGCCGAGAAAAGCCGCCCACTCGCCCCACCAGCTGCCGGGATGATCCTCCGCAGCCGCCAGCCAGGCATCGGGATCAGCGCCGATCTTGTCGTTGCTCCAGTAATTGCGTTTGTTCTTCGATGCCGGATTGATCACGCCCGCGATATGACCCGATGCGCCCAGTACAAAACGATTGAGCGACGGCTTGCCGGGATTGAGCAAAGCAGTCGACGCATATGCGGACCGCCAGGGCACGATGTGGTCATCGCGTGAAGCGTAAATAAAGGTGGGCGCACTGATCTTGCGCAGATCGATTTTCTCGCCGGCGATGGTGAGCTTTCCGGCTTCTTTCAGCGCATTTTCCAGATACATGTGGCGCAGGTAATAGCAGAACATCGGGCCCGGCAAATTGGTGCTGTCGGCGTTCCAGTACAGCAGATCGAAAGCAGTCGGGGACTCGCCTTTCAGATAATTGGACTCGACGTAATTCCATAGCAGGTCATTCGGCCGCAGACTGGAAAAGGCGCTGGCGAAATCACGGCCGGCCATCAGGCCGCGCTTGCCTATCATGCGCTCGCGCATGCCCAACTGAACTTCGTCAATGTAGACATCGATCTCGCCGGTGTCGACGAAATCGAGGAAAGTGGTCAGCAAGGTGAGGCTGGCAACCGGCTTTTCTCCGCGTGCCGCCAGCAAGGCCAGCGCACAACTCAAAATGGTGCCGCCGACGCAAAAACCCAGCGCATTGATCTGCGCTTGTTTGCTGATCTCCTGCACCACGTGGATCGCCTTGACCACCGCAGCGTCGACGTATTGCTCCCAGGTCACCGACTCCATCGAGGCATCGGCATTGCGCCAGGAAATCAGGAATACCGTATGGCCTTGCTCGACCGTATAGCGCACCAGTGAATTGTGCGGCTGAAGATCGAGGATGTAGAACTTGTTGATGCAAGGCGGCACGATCAACAGAGGACGCGTGTGCACCGTCTTGGTCAGCGGCTTGTATTGAATCAGCTGGAACAGTTCGTTCTCGAACACCACCGAACCTTCGCTGGCGCCGACATCCTTGCCGACTTCGAAGGCCGCTTCGTCAGTCTGCGAAATGCGACCCTTCTGCAAATCGGAAAACAGCTGGGCGATACCCTTGGTCAGGCTCTCGCCTTTGGTCTCAAGAATCTTTTGCTGCGCGACCGGATTGGTCGCCAGAAAATTGGCCGGCGACATCGCATCGATCATTTGCTGCACCGCAAAACGAATCTTGTGCTTGACCTTGTCGCCGGCTTTGACCGAATCGACCATCGACATCAGGAAGCGCGAATTCAATTGATAAGCGGCAGCCTGAAACGCGTAGTAAGGATTTTCTTGCCAGGCTGGGGCAGACAAGCGACGGTCGGTAATCGCAGGCACCTTGGAAGCGACCACGTTTTGCCAGAGATCGGAAAACTGCTGCGCATAATCCTGCTGCAGGCGCAGCAACTCTGCCGGATCAAGGCCTGCGCCCAGATCGGATAGCTGCTTGTAAAGCGCGGAGGGATCGATTTGCTGCGGCGGCATGAAAGGCGCTGCAGGCGCCGATGCGGCAAATTGTGTCGGCCAGCTCTTCCAGAGTTGAGGGTCGGACAACTGCGCCAGCCATGCGGAAATATCGGGAGAAGGATGCTGCGGACTCTGCTTTTTCATGCTCGGATCTGCAATTTTTCGCGTATCTTTACGGTTTGTCTCGAAGCTGGATCACCATGTACATCGTCGCAATCGCGTGGCTCTATGTCGTCTTCATGATGTCCATCACAGAACAGTCCGCGATCGCCGGAGTGATCACTTTCTTCCTGTACGGCGTATTTCCATTGACAATAGTTTTATACCTGATGGGTACGCCGCAACGCAAGCGGAATCGTGAAAAGATCGCAAAATGGAAGGCCGCTCAAGCCGAGCAGGCGGCACGTCAAACGGCAGCCGCGGCGCGCGCGGATAGCGATGATGTGAACCGGGAAGCGCGTGAGAGAAAATAAGCCTGCGTCGAGAAAATTATGCGCATGCCGCATCAATGAGGCCGCTCAAAAAACGTCCCCTTCTTTTTGTTTCAGTGCAACCGTGGCAACTACGATATCGATGCAGTAGCGAGTTGCAGTCGGCCGGACACATCCGCCTTCAGAAAGACCGTTTGAATTTCGCGGCACATTCGCTTAGCTCAAGCGAAATTCCAGCATCGCCCCTCCCCGCTCGCCATCTGCACTGCACTTAGAGTGAGCCCGACACAGATTCAACAATGCGGTCGCGATGCCGCGTCGACGCCACGCCGGCAAAACAAATATCGTCAGCTGCGGATACTCACTCAAAGCATCCTGCGCAGGAAGCACTTCGAGCAAACCGACCAGGCGTCCGCCCGCGTAAGCATGAAAGCGGCTGAGCGCGCCACATGCAATCGGGCCTTCGTAGCTGATCGGCAATTCATGCGGACTCATGAAATCACCATGCACGCGCGGCAAGCTCCACGCCCAACAACAGCAAGCCGATGAAAAAATAGCGCTTGAAGGTCTCAGGTCTGACCTTGGCGCGTATCCACTGACCGAGATACATGCCGGCCAACGCGGGCAACACCGCCAGCAAAGATACGCCTGCGTTAGCCGCATGAAACATGCCGCCGGTGCCAAGGTTGACCGCCAGGGCAAGTGTCGACACCGTAAACGATAGTCCGAGCGCCTGTATCAATTCGTCGCGCTGCAAACCCAGCGCCTGCAAATAGGGCACCGCCGGAATCACGAAAACGCCGGTCGCCGCAGTAATCAAACCGGTGGCGACACCCACCAGTGGCGACCACCATTTTTGCCGCACCGGCGCCACTGAAAAATTGACCTGCGCCAACCCGGCCAGCGCATACAACACCAGCGCGCCGCCCAATGCAACGAAGGCAGTTGCCCCGCTCTGGCCGCGCATAAAGCCCATACCCATCAAGGTGCCGGCTACGATGCCCAGTTGCATGCTCCACAGGCGGCGCAGCAAAAACATGAAACTGCCGCCCGCCAACAGTTGCCAGACATTGGTCACCAGTGAAGGTACGATCAGCAAAGCCGCTGCCTGCACCGGCGACATCAGCAAACTCAGCAGCCCTACCGCCACCGTCGGCAAGCCAAGACCGATTACGCCCTTCACGCATCCCGCCAGCAAGAAAACCGCGACAATCCAGAACAAAGTGACGGCATCCATGCCGATGAATGAGAGCGCTGTTTGCATGAGAATCCGAATCGAAAACCGAAGAATGCGCTCAGTGTGCCTGCGCTCGTGCCAAGACGAAATGTGGAATACACTGAGCCTGCCTTCGGCAGATCCGAAGGCAGATGCCAACCGGCCAAGATGATCGCGCTCTCCCAAGCGCCTGCACCTCGCCCGCGGCGCAATCAAACGCGACCAGCACACCAACAAACATGAGCCTGCGCTTCGATCTCAACGATCTGCAATTATTCCTGTATGTCGCCGAGAGCGGCAGCATCACGGCCGGCGCCGAACGTGCGCATCTGGCGCTGGCGTCTGCCAGCGCGCGCATACGCGCCATGGAAGATACGCTGGGCGCCATGCTGTTGCTGCGCGAACGGCGTGGCGTGCGCGTTACAGAAGCCGGACGCGCGCTGGAGCATCATGCGCGGCTGATGCTGCATCAGATGGACCAGATGCGCGACGAGCTCAATCAATACGGCAAAGGCTTGAAGGGCCATATTCGCCTGCTCAGCAATACCTCCGCCATGACCGAGTTTCTGCCGGATGCGCTAGCGGCTTTTCTGAAAGAACATCCACACATCGACATCGATCTGGAAGAGAAACTCAGCTACGAAATAGTACAGGCGGTGACCGGCGGCGTAGCCGATATCGGCATCATTGCCGACTCGGTCGACAGCGGCAGCCTTCAGACCTTTGCGTTTCGCGATGACCATCTGGTCGCCGTGCTGCCGCGCCAGCATGCGCTGGCCAGACGAAAATCGCTGCACTTCGCTGAATTGCTCGATCAGAATTTCATCGGCCTGAGCGGCGACGCTGCGCTCCAAGAACATCTGTCAGGACATGCCGCACGCGCCGGAAAACGTCTGCGCTATCGCGTGCGCTTGCGCAGTTTCGACGGCATCTGCAAGATGGTCGCCAGTCAGGCCGGCGTCGCTGTCATCCCCGCAACTGCAGCGCGCCGATATGCTGAGGAAGCGGCTGCGAGCGAGATCCGCTATGCGCGCCTGAGCGATCCCTGGGCCGCGCGGCGCTTGCTGATTTGCGTGCGTGACGCAGATGCGCTACCCGGCCACACGCGCGAATTGCTGCTACAGCTTCAGCACGCAACAGAATAAAACCGGCGCATCAGAAATGGCCTTGCGCCTCGCGCTTGCACTGACATGCAAACGAGGCATTCAACTCTGCCGCAATAAATATCGCACGCAAAAATCAGCCTCGATCCGAAATTCAGAGTGGCCGACCACATTCTGCTACTATTCACGGTCTGCAAGATCCGAAGAAATCGAGGGCAGCAGTTTCCCGCACCTCGTCCCGTCAACCCGGAATCGCAAAATAATAATGATGACGCCTAAAGAAATAATCCTGCTATGCCCGTCGTGCCGCCAGCCGGTAATGAAGATGAAGTCCACCGACCGGCCGATCCAGGAAACCAAAGTCAAATGCCCGTGCTGCAATACATCCACCCGGATTGCCCGTCTGACAACCTTTGAAGGCGAAAGCTTTCAGCTCTATCTGCGCAATCTTCCCGCGACCAACCCGCGCGCACTGAGCGCCCGCTGAGTCGAAACGCCGCAGCCGCTATCGCGCTCTGATAGCGGAGCAACTGTCCAGCAGCACGATGCAGGGACAATTCTTCAGCACAATTCTGCGGCCCCCATCACTGCACATTCGCGGCACGCTTTGGCAAAACGACAAGATTCTCTGTCGCCGCATTCCGCCAGTACAAGCATTAATCCCCGTAGTCTGTGAGCGCCTCCATCCCGACGTCCCGTCGCGACTTGATCTATCCTTATCGGATATTCCAATCAGAGGTGGTTTCAGCATGAGCACCAGAAATTCATTTGAGCAGCAAGCCTTGACCGACAACGCCGCGCTCGGCCTCGACGCCGTAGTCGCCGGCCTGCGCACGTCGCGCGAAATCGCCAACAAGATCCGCTACCGTGGCGATGTGCGCGAACTGCCTTCGCGCGAGGCCTTGAAGAAAGTATTGCAAGGACTGTCGGCAGCCATGTTTCCGACCCACTACGGCCGCACCGACCTGAACGATGAGACCATCGACTATTTCGTCGGCAACACCCTCAGTTCGACGCTGCATGTTTTGTCGGAACAGATCCGGCGCGGCCTGCTGTTCACCGACAATGAACCCGGCGACAGCGATGCACTGCGACAGCAGGCGACACTGATTACGCGTGACTTCGCGCAAGGCCTGCCGGCCATTCGCGATGTGCTGGTCAGCGATATTCATGCAGCCTTTCAGGGCGATCCGGCCGCCACCAGCATTTCGGAAATTCTGCTCTGCTATCCCGGCATCACCGCCATCATTTACCACCGCCTCGCACATGCCTTGTATCAGTTGGGCACCCCGCTGCTGGCACGCCTGATTGCCGACATCGCACATTCCGCCACCGGCATCGACATCCACCCGGCGGCGCACATCGGCAGCAGCTTCTTCATCGATCATGGCACCGGCGTCGTCATCGGCCAGACCGCCATCATCGGCCGCAATGTCCGTCTCTATCAGGCTGTCACGCTCGGCGCCAAACGTTTCCCGGCGGATGAAAACGGCGCACTGATCAAAGGCAACGAGCGCCACCCCATCGTCGAAGACGACGTCGTCATCTACGCCGGCGCCACCATTCTGGGCCGCGTCACCATCGGCAAAGGCTCGACCATCGGCGGCAACGTCTGGCTCACCCGCAGCGTACCGCCGGGCAGCAGCATTACCCAGGCGCAGATGTGCAGTGAGTGAGACAATTTCGATTTGCAGACACCAGCATCCTGCTGACGGCGATATTTAAAGCCGCTCGCAAAAGAAAACGCCCGACCGTTGAATCAACTGTCGGGCGTTTTTCATCTGGCTGCGGCCTGACAATCGCCAGGCCGGTTCGCGAATAAACTTGCGCTTAGCCTTCGATACGACTCAGCATGACCGGAGTCCTGCCTTGACTGCTCACTGCATTCGCCATGCGTGGTTCACGCCTGCCATGCATGCCCGGCATATCTGCAGATTTGCCGTCCAGCTTGAAGACGCTGACCTCTTCCGCCAGCTTCTGCGCCTGCTGCTGCATCGATTGCGCGGCCGCTGCGGCCTGTTCCACAAGCGCAGCATTTTGCTGGGTGGCTTCATCCATTTGCGAGACGGCCTGATTGACTTGCTCGATGCCGTCGCTCTGCTCCTGGCTGGCGCTGGTGATTTCCATCACGATGTCAGTCACGCGTTTCACGCTGCTGACGACTTCATCCATGGTCTGACCGGCCTGCTCGACCAGCTTGCTGCCGCTGTCGACCTTATGCACCGAGTCGTCGATCAGCACCTTGATCTCCTTGGCGGCTGCGGCCGAGCGCTGGGCCAGGCTACGCACCTCGGAGGCGACCACGGCAAAGCCGCGGCCTTGTTCGCCGGCACGGGCGGCTTCGACTGCTGCGTTCAAAGCCAGGATATTGGTCTGGAAAGCGATGCCATCGATCACGCTGATGATGTCGACGATGCGCTTCGATGAATCATTGATGGAGCTCATGGTCTGCACCACTTCATCGACCACGCTGCCGCCGCGCACCGCGATGTCGGAGGCGTTGACCGCCAGTTCGCTGGCCTGACGCGCATTGTCGGCGTTCTGTTTCACGGTTGACGTCAATTGCTCCATCGCCGAGGCGGTCTCTTCCAGCGAACTGGCCTGTTCTTCGGTGCGGGACGACAGATCCAGATTGCCGCTCGCAATTTCGCTGGAGGCCGTCATGATGGTTTCAGTGCTGCCGCGCACACCGCCGACGATGCGCTTCAGATTGTCTCCCATCTCTTTGAGCGCATTGAGCAGCTGGCCGGTCTCATTGCGCCCGCCCTGTTCGATCTGAACCCGCAAATCGCCCGCCGCAATGGTTTGCGCGATCAGCACCGCCCGCTGCAAGGGTTGCACGATGGCGCGGGTGGTGATGGTGGACAAGGCGATCGTCACCAGCAAGGCCAGCACGGCGATGCCCCACAGCATCTTGATGGCGGAGTCGTAGGCATCCGCACTTTCCTGCACCGCCTGATTCATCAGCGTCTTCTGCAATTCGACAAAGTCTTCCAGCGCTTTCAGGGTGGCGGTCTGCAGCGGGATGACGCTCATCAAGGTCGCGCGCGCCGCAGCGCCGTCGTTGGCATCGAGTTGCGCATACACCGGCTTGAGTGCCGCAGAGTATTGAGTCCGCACCGACGCCACCTTTTGATACATCGCGCTTCCTTCAGGGGTATTCGATATTTCCTCCAAGCGCTTGTAATTGCGGGTATTGGTTTCGGACTGCGCCTTCATGTCTTTTACGATCACCGCTTTGCCGTCGGCGCTTTGTTCGTCGAGGGCGCGATACATCAGCAGGGCGATGCGGAACGTGCCCTGCTTGATTTCATTGACCAGTTGCTGTTTCACGGCACGGTCGTTCGCCACATTGTCTGTGGCGGCATTCATCACCGACATCTGTCGGTTGGCCACCAGGCACAGAATGGCCAGGAGAAGCAGCACGATGCCGAAGGTGCCGGCAAGCCGGAATCCGATTTTCAAGTTTTTCATGATGGTTTGACTGAAGTAAAAGAAGGAGACGCAAAGCGGTCTGAGCGGTTTCGCGAGCAGATGGTCGAGTTCGCACGCTAAAAGGCAAAAGTAATGCGAAGAACCAAACGAAGATAATTTCGTTGCATTACCGAAATTATACGAAGTAATGTCCTCGATAAAGTGCAAGGCGGAAATATTTGTGCTTCGCGTCAATGAGGCGGCATCGCGTTGTGCTCAACCATCCAATCAGCATTTCCACGGGGAAATTTCAAAAAAAACATCTGTGATTCAGATCCCACAAGTTTTTTGCCCGGGCCAGGCAATTTCCCACTGCATGAGAAAAATATGGCCAAATTTATGATTTTTCTGACAATTACATCCACACGTAACTTTCCTACTTAATATGCGAAGCTAAGCCGTAAAAAATTACTAGAAATCTCTCGAGGAAATAATGAAGTATTCAGATCTGAACATCGGGGCACGCTTATCCATATCATTTGGTGCGGTGCTTATATTGCTGTGCATTCTGGCCGTGGTCGGCTGGCAGGCGCTGGCGTCGAACAACAAGCGGGTGGAAGTCATCGTTGAAGAAAACAATGTAAAGATTGCCGGCGCGAATGCGATGCGCGGTTTTCTCAACGTGGAAGTTCGTTCCTTGCGTAACATCATTCTCTACACCGATGCAGCGATACGAAAAGATCAGAAAGAGCGCTTGCTTGCCTCACGCAAGCAATACGACGAGAGCTTTGACAAGCTCAAGAGCCTGGTAAAAAGCGAGGCGGCCAAAAAGCTGACTGCCGATATCGAGAGCGACAGAAACAAGCTGCGCCCGGAGTTCGACAAAGTCATCGCGCTGGCCGATGCATCGAACGAGAAGGACGCAGCAAACTATCTGTTGAGCAACGTGCAGGCGCCTCAGAACCAATGGTTCGGCGACATTCAGGCAATGATCGACCTGCAGGAGAAACAGAACGTACAGAGCATCGCGCAGATGCGGGACGACTACCGACTGACACTGGAGATCTTGCTGGCAGTGACGGCTGCTGCTGTCGCCGCCGGCGTGCTCTCAGCCTGGCATGTCACGCGCAGCATTACGCGTCCGCTCAATGAGGCGGTGGAGGTCGCGGAACTGGTGGCGGCCGGTGACCTGACCGCCGTGATCAAGCCGGTCGGCAAGGATGAGACCGGCCAGTTGATGCGCGCGCTGCAGGCGATGAACGAGAATCTGGCGCGCATCGTGCGCGAGGTCAGACGCGGTACGGACACCGTGGCAACAGCGTCCAGCCAGATTGCCACCGGCAATCTTGAACTGTCGTCCCGCACCGAAGAACAGGCCAGCTCGCTGGAAGAAACGGCGTCCGCCATGGAGCAGTTGACCTCCACCGTGAGTCAAAATGCGGATCATTCGAGAGAAGCCAGCGAGATGGCGATATTGGCCTCCGATGTCGCCGTTCGGGGCGGCAGCGTGGTGGCGGAAGTAGTGGCGACCATGGACGGCATCAACGAATCCTCACGCAAGATTGTCGACATCATCAGCGTGATCGACGGCATCGCCTTTCAGACGAATATCCTGGCCCTGAATGCGGCGGTCGAAGCCGCCCGCGCAGGCGAACAGGGTCGCGGTTTTGCGGTGGTCGCATCCGAGGTGCGCAATCTGGCGCAGCGATCCTCGGCGGCCGCCAAGGAAATCAAGCTGTTGATCGACGATTCGGTAACCCGCGTAGCCGGCGGCAGCAACCTCGTGGCACAGGCAGGGATCACCATGGAAGAAGTAGTGACCAGCGTGCGGCGCGTGTCGGACATCATCACCGAGATCAGCGCCGCCAGTCGTGAACAGAATGACGGCATTGGCCAGATCAATATTGCAATGACACAGATGGATCAGGTCACCCAGCAGAATGCTGCGCTGGTGGAAGAAGCCGCCGCCGCTGCCGGCTCGCTGGAAGATCAGGCCGCCAAGCTGCTGCAAGTGGTCAGCATCTTCAAGCTGAAATCAGGCCAGGAACATATCGTCGACGTCTGAGTCGACAAGCTGGTCTTCGCTTTCATCGGATGCAAGACCTTGAACCCGGCCTGTGTGCCTGTCTTTGAGTCTGTCTTCAAGCCCGTCCGTCTCACGCGGCCAAACCGCATGAGACGGACGGCGCTCTTCAATCAATAGCGCTCAAGCCAGTGCGCGTAGGGCGCCGGCAAAGTCCACGACGCGCGCTCGACACCCAACTCCTTCGCAGCAAAATACGCCCAGTGCGGATTGGCCAGATGCGCCCGTCCGACCATGACCACATCCAACTGCTGATCCTTGACGACCTGCTCGGCAATCGTCGGCGTGCCGAAGCCCCAGGCCGACGAGACCGGCACATCCGCTTCGCGACGCACACGCTCGGCCACCGGTCCCATGAAAGCCGGGCCCCACGGAATCGAGGTCTCGGGAATGGTAAAGCCGACGCTGACGCTGATCATGTCCATGCCGGCAGACTTGAACTGGCGCACCAGACCGATCGACTCAAGCAGTGTCTGCTCGTCGCGGCCGTCATATTCGATTACGCCGAAACGCACCGTCAGCGGCAGGTTTTCCGGCCAGACTTCGCGCACTGCCTGCAAGGTTTCCAACAGAAAGCGCGCACGGTTCTCGACGCTGCCGCCATAGATGTCATCACGCTGGTTCGAATGCGCAGAAAAGAAACTCTGCGCCAGATAGCCGTGCGCAAAGTGCAGCTCCAGCCATTCAAAACCGACTTCAAGCGCGCGACGTGCGGAGTCGACGAAGTCTTGACGTACGCGGGCGATATCGTCCAGCGTCATGGCTTTCGGCTGCTTGGGCAAACCGGCGCCGAATGCAATCGCCGACGGTGCAATAGTCTGCCAGCCGCGCGCGTCGCCCTCGGTGATATGGTCGTCGCCTTCCCATGGAAGATTGGCGCTGGCCTTGCGTCCCGCGTGGCCGATCTGAATGCCCGGCACCGAACCGGCGCCCTTGATGGCTTGCACGACCGGCACGAAAGCCTGCGCCAGATCGTCGTTCCAGATACCCGTGCAACCCGGCGTGATGCGCCCTTCAGGCGCCACCGCCGTGGCTTCAACGATCACCAGGCCGGCACCGCCGCGCGCCATGCTTGCATAATGCGACAGATGCCAGTCATTGATCTTGCCTTCGACGGCCATGTACTGGCACATCGGCGGCACCGCGATACGATTGCGCAGCGTGACGTCTTTCAGTTTGAAGGGCTGGAATAGAGCGGACATGAGGAACCTTTCTTTATGAATTAATTTGTTCGTTATTTCGAATATATTCGAACAATGGAAGGATTATAGACCAAGGTGTATCATTCTGCTGATGCGCCCCTACAAACACCCCGCCGCCAGCGAGTTCGCTCTCGAACGCGTTCTATACGCCTTGAGCGATTCCATCCGGCTGGACATCGTGCGCCACCTGGCTCGCGTGGAAATGGCAAGCTGCGGCGAACTGGACGGCGGACGCCCCAAGTCCACCGTCTCACATCATTTCAAAGTCTTGCGCGAAGCAGGTCTGGTCTTGACCGAAAACACCGGCACCTTGCATATGAACACGCTGCGCCGTGCCGATATCGACAGCCGCTTTCCAGGATTGCTGACGGCGATACTGAATCAGCACGCCTGAACCGGCATCAAAGAAACGCCCGGTCATCGAACAGATGGTCGGGCGTTTTTGCGAGCAAGGGGGAGGTTTGAATCTACGCCGCCTTATATGGTGCTCGCTCCCGTGCAACGCCATTAATCCGGCAACCGCATGCCGGATAAAACAAGGATGAATCAAGGGAAGGTGCCGGCACCGGCGCCCCCCCTGCTGCGCGGCATTGCTCGCGGCAGCAGACCCGGCGGCGATCCGGCAGACTGCATCGATTCGGGCAATATTCTTCACAGGAAATGTGCGGCGGACCGGCACTGGGCGCAAGGCACAGCATAAGCACAGGCCGCCCCACTTTTCAGGCTTGAAAAGGCGCATAGTGCGAGATAGCGCATCATCCGGCTGACGTTATTGAGGGAGGCACGAATCATGAACAAGAGAGCACAGTTGCTGAAGCAGCTTTTCGATTTGAAAGTTGCGCATGATCGCGCTTCTGCCGTTCTTCTCAGAATTTCAAGAGCGGCGGTCAATATCAATAGCGGCGCCCCGCTGATCCTCACCAGAGAGCTCCTGCAGGAATATCGCGATGCTGCGAAAGAGGCAAAACTCTGCGCATCGCAAGCACAAATTATCGTCGCAGAGATTTAAAGCTGCTGCCGTCTCGCCCCTGCGATGGCTGGCATCTCTGGCATCGATGCGCAACGAATCACGGCTGATTTCGCTACGTCAACAATCCATCATTTTATGAAGCCAGGCTTTGCATGCGCGTCATCGGCAAGAGGTAGTTCAGCTTCGCCACGTCCTCCGTGCTTCCGTGCACCAGCAATACATACTTGTCGGTCTTCAGTTCGCTTTCATACTGCATCGCCTGATGACCGGTCGCACCAAAATCGCTGAATGCAGCGCCCAAAGCAGTAATGCCTCCGCCCACCGGAGCGCCGTCAAAATTGGAAACGAGCATCGCAACAATCGGGCCGGCCATCACCAGCAAGCCGATTCCGGGAATATAAAATACGCCGGATGACAGAAACAGTCCCCATATCCCGCCCCAACAAGCGCCGCGTCTGCCCCAGACCTTGATCTGACCGCCTCTGGTATAGAAGCCGATGGGATTCCTTTCGCTGTGATACCCCTTGCCTATCAAGGACAGTTTATTCACGTCGAAGCCGGATCGATTCAAGGAGTGGATGGCGTCTGCCGCTTCGATGTGATTACTAAAAATATAGCTCGCTGACGCAGTTGTTTGCATGAACCCTCCTTCAAAGCAACCGGCAGGCTGCGCGATAGAAAATCAAGATATGTCTAAGGACATGGGCTGTCTGCATGGCAGCGCATACAGCTTGCAACAGTCATCTCGAAAAAAATGGCCGCAGTGCGGCCATGTGAGCAAAGCGCAAAACCTCAGCCCAAACCAGCACCTCATCCTTCGTGCTTGAGACAATCGCCATTCACCGATGCGGGCGACATCTCATCCCCTCAGCGCTTCCGGTTGACTGGCTTGCTATCGACGGTCGCCACCGGCTTGCCGTCCAGGTATTTCTGGCCCGGGGCCTGGCGCTCTGCCGGGTGAGGAGATGGGCGAGCAGTTTGATGCCCGTACTGAGCGTGAAGCGTTCCTTGAATGCGCTCGGCAGCCGCAGCGTTCAGACTGGCTTTGTTCTCGGTATGACTCTGGGCTTGCGCAGCGGATGGATGCTTTTTTGCGTGTCGATTCTGATCTGCCATGGGGGGCTCCTGAGAAGTTGGTCTACTGGTTTCGCCGGCGAATTCGACCTGTACTTCCGGAGGCGATGAAACATGATCCGCTGAAAAAAAGCAGCGGCGTACTGCATCGTTAACCACGATCATGCAGAGCTGCCGGCTGAGCAGCTCAGCGCACAAAGATAGCGTGGTAGCCGTCGCCGGGCCGATCAGGATCGCTGAGTTCGTCGAAAAAATTAAGCGCCGTGAGCTGAGACAGTGCCTGAAAAAAATCCTCTGAGCCATTTGCGCCGATAACGCGATAGATCTCACCATCCTCATTCCGAATGGCAATACGCAGAGGCATCTGACAGGCATCCGCCAACGAAACTGAACGCACCGGCATACAGCCCACCAGCCCGCCATCGAAGCTGCTTCTTTCGATACCTGCCACCAAGGCGGTCTTGCTCATCATGTCTATCCCTTGCGCGTGGCCTTACACGATATGCATATGCAGTCCGATTCGATCGCTGCAATCTAACAGCCGGTAACAAACTCCTCCGTACGCTGGCGCGCATACACGATCTCATTTGTGAGCAGCTGTTGCACATGTCACTGAATATTGAAATTCCGATCTGCAATGTGCGCTGACGCACCGATCTTCTTCATCCGATACGCCACTCTCCACACGGGCGGTTAATTACGGCATCGCAGCAGATACGGCGAGCCGGAATTCATACACGAGTGCACTTTTGGAGGAAACGTTTGAAGTGCCGCACAGCATTAAATCTCTTAAGAAAATTCTCCATTAACTATGTAAATCATCATTTATAAAAGAGGTTATTCCGTGAAAAAATTCATTCTGAAAGCACTCGTTTCCGCATCGCTGGTGGCCTCTTGCGCAGCGGCCAATGCAGCGACCGACATCAACAATACATCGACCCTGGTCTTCACCAACAACACTTCGTTCATCGGGGCAACTTACGGCAGTGCCGCCGTCGGCAAGACCTTCACCGAAGATTTCACCTTCACTCAAGGTGGCGGTTTTGGCCTTACTGCGGCAGTCGTGTCCATTACGCTTGGTGCGCTCTCAGGCGTGAATATCACGGGCTTCACATTGACCGGCAACGGCATCACGGCGACCGGTTCGCTTGCGTCAAGTTCAGGTCTGCAAACCTGGACCTTGACCGCACCGAGCCTGGCCACCGGTATCTATACCCTGGCCGCAGTGGGTAAGGTAACCGGCACCACGGGCGGCAGTTTCGGTGGCAACGTGAACGTCTCACCGGTGCCTGAAGCATCAACGACCGCGATGATGTTGGGCGGCCTGGCGCTGGTGGGTTTCATTGCCGCGCGTCGGCGCCGTGTAACAAATCCAGCCGGAACGACCGGGAATCTGATGCCGGCATAACAACTATTCGCTCTGCCTTCTTAAAACTGCCCGCTCGACGGGCAGTTTTTTTGTCCTTCTTTTCAAAGGATGATTTTCTATGTTCGGTATCGAACATATCAATTCTTATATTTCCGATAAGCTAAGAACTCATCACGAACATTCCTGTGCGCGGCCCCTTCAACTGGATACTCGATGCGCCAAAAGGACTCTCCATTCAAGAATCATCTGCTCGCCGAACTCTCCCCGGTGGTCCAGCAACGCATTCTTCCTCATCTTGAGTGGATCGATCTCCCACTCGGAACCGTCCTTTATGAGTCTGGTGATGCTCTGCAGCATGTCTATTTTCCAACCAACTCCATCGTGTCGCTCCTCTATGTCATGGAAAATGGGGCTTCGGCAGAAATCTCGGTAGTAGGCAATGACGGATTTGTCGGACTCGCTATTCTGATGGGTGGAGAAAGCACACCAAGTCGCGCCATCGTTCAAAGTGGCGGCTCAGCTTTTCGATTGCTGGCGGCAAGATTCAAAGATGAATTCCACCGCGACACACATACTCTCCATCTGATGCTGCGCTATGCGCAGGCGCTGTTTACTCAGATGAGTCAAACGGCCGTGTGCAACCGACACCACTCGATCGATCAGCAACTATGCCGCTGGCTGCTGCTGTCGCTGGATCGCATCTGCGGCAATCAACTCCAAATGACGCAGGAATTGATTGCCAATATGCTGGGAGTCCGGCGCGAGGGGGTGACGGAAGCAGCCGGAAAGCTGCAGCGCCTGGGTGTGATCGAGTACAGCAGAGGCAACCTGACCGTCTTGGATCGCCCCAAGCTTGAGACGCTATCTTGCGAATGTTATGCCGTCGTCAAGAAGGAGACCGAGCGTTTGCTTCCTGGATACTGTTCGCCAGGCAATTAGCCAAATTCAGACGGCGAAAAACTCCGCTTTATGTACGGCAACAGACGGTCTGACATGATTGATCAAGTTCATACTCGGCCCATTAAAAAGCAATCAAACCATTCACTCAGGCCCGACCTTGGTTGCGAATGAAAGAGTAGTGAATTGGACAATGGCGAAAACCAACTTATCGCAAACCTGCCAGGAAAAGACCGAGCGCATTTGCTCAATAAATGCGCATTGATCCCGCTTCCATTGGGCCAGGTGCTCTCTGAATCCGACGTCGCCATGCAGGCCCTTTATTTTCCGGTCAGCGGATTGATCTCTGTTCTGGCACGCGTGCCGAACAATCCCGATCTGGAAATTGGGATGGTGGGCCGGGAAGGTCTGTTCGGTCTGCCCTTCGCACTCGGCCTGACGAGCTCGCGCATACATGCATCAGTTCAGGTACCAGGGGACGCATGGCGCATCACCGCCCAGGCGTTTCGCGAGGAGCTGCAGGGAAACATCGGGCTGCAGCTGAGCCTGAATCGCTATCTGCACGTCGTGATCGAACAATTGCAGGTCTCGTGCGTCTGCCTCAGATTTCATACGATAGGTGAACGGTTGGCCACCTGGCTGCTGACAAGCCTGGACCGGTCGAACGCTTCCGAACTGCCTGTTACTCAGGAGTTGATCGCGACCATGCTGGGGGTTCGCCGCGTGGGGATCTCCACTGCAGCCAATCTGTTTCGCCAGAAGGGATTGATTGAATACAATCGAGGACGGCTTACCGTATTGAATCGGACTGGTCTGGAACAAGTCGCGTGTAATTGTTACGCGCAGAGTCTGCGCATTTATAAAGAAGTCCTATAACACCATGGGAATCGGCACCAGAACCTTGAAGCGGGATTTGCTTAAGGCTGTGACCGGGCCTTTGTAAATCAAGATGGCCTGGTATCGACCTCCGCTGATAGACATGGCGCCCTGCTCATTAAACAGGTCGAATTGCGAGAGATTTTTGAGCACACTGAAAAATTCGCCTGTCGAATTTGCCCCGACCGCCCGGTAGATATCCCCATCCTGATTGCGAATCCCGATCAACAGGCTTTGCTCCCGCATTGCGTAAATCTTGACGACCTGAATTTTCAGCTCTTTCACGAGCTCGCTATCGAAGTGGCTGCTAACCACGCCGCCGATAAGCGCTGTAGTGACCATGCCAGTCTCCCTCTCTTGAGAACTTGCTCTTCACATGCGAGGCCAGCGGTATCCGTACGCCGGTTGCATTACATCATCCTAGCGCCACGACACGATCGCCTCCGTGCGTTAGCCAACTTAGCGCGTGATTAATACAACATCAAGATCTCTTGGCGGCAGATTTTTGGCGGCGGTCATGCGTAAGGCTGGATCAGCCAAACTCCGCCTGTTTAAAACAGTATTTTTAACCCTTCCGCTGACACTCTTTTCACGCGTACGCCTACATTTTGTTGAAATCCATAGGCCTACTATTCATGTGCCATTCGCATGATGCGAACAAGCGATCACTTAAGGAGACATGAATGAATACCAAACTCAAATTGCTAGCAGCAACGCTGCTCGCTGCGGCGTTCAGCACGGGCGCCTGTGCGCAGACGGCTGCACCGTCGACACCTGCCGCTGCCACTTCAAGCGGCAGCGATATGAAGTCCGACAAAGACATGAAATCGGACAAGATGATGAAGAAAAATAAAAAATCGGGAAGCAAGGGTAAAAGTGCTCCCAATCCCGATGCCAAACAAATGAAGGACGGCCCTATGGGCACTTCGCCCGGCGGCAATGGCGGCTGATCAGCGAAGGAGTCCGAACGCGTCAGGGAACGGACTCCTTCACGCGGCGCTGCACATGCAGCGCCATTTTCTGCGCACGTCTGCATCCGCTACCCCACTTCATACCTGCAATGAAACCGGAGATTTATCATGACTGCCAAGACCTTGAACGACCTTTTCATCCATAGCCTTTCAGATCTTTACAGCGCTGAAAAACAATTGACCAAAGCACTGCCCAAACTTGCGCGGGCAACGACCAACCCTGATCTGAAAGCAGCTTTCCAGACCTATCTGGAAGACACCAACGCAAAAATTGAACGCATTGATCAGGTCGTGGAAAGCACCGATCTGAAACTCAAACGGGTCAAATGTCTGGCAATGGAAGGTCTGGTCGAAGAAGGCAAGGAGCAGATTGACGAAGTTGAAAAAGGTCCGGTACTGGACATGGCGCTGATAGGCGCAGCGCAGAAGGCCGCACACTACGAAATCGCAACTTACGGCACGCTGTGCGCATTGGCGAAAAAGCTTGGCTATGGCGACGCCGTCAAGTTACTCAGAGAGACGCTGGAAGAAGTGAAGGCTGCGGATGAGAAACTCACAGAGCTTTCGGAACAGGAAATCGCAGAAGAAGCACTTGAACAATAATTATTGAAGGAGATCGCTGCGGCGATCACGTTTCATGCCGCCGGTATCGCCGGTATCGCCGGTCTGGCAAGCTCGCACTGCAGGCAAGCGTTTCCGGGACCCCGCGCACCACTCCCCCATCGTTCAAACTTATATTACTCACGCCCCGGCACCATGCTGCAGTTTTCCACTTAAGTGAATATTTTGCGAGCAATCTCAAATACCGAAGCGTTGGGCACGCGACAGTCCGATGAACAGGCGCGAATACATAAAGGTTTGCAGCGAAGCAATATATCTGGGCAAATAAAGTGAAAATCGCTGCCGAAGAAAAAAACAGATTGCGAGCCTCTGCAGGTACAGCGGTTTCCTCAGCCGAGACCCCGGCAAAAAATTTGGAGGCGTCGCCCAATGTCAGCGCCTTGTCAGAAGGCCTTGATGAAAATCAACATTCAACAGCAATTATGCGAGTGAGAATTATGAATTTACCAAGGTACTATTGATGAATATTCCCCGCTGAGGAATAGTCTTACGGGGAATATCTTGGGCGCACCGTTTCGACATACGCTTCTGCTGGTAGAGGACTCTCAAGATGTTCGCGAGTTGATGAGCGAAATCTTCCAGGAGTACGGCCTGCGGGTTATTGCAGCAGTTGACGGCCTGGACGCCCTGGCAAAAATAGAAAATAACGTACCCGATGTCGTGCTGACCGATCTGCGCATGCCTAACATGACCGGACTGGAGCTGGCCAGACATCTCAGAGCCCACCCGGTTTTTTTCGACATTCCGATTGCTGTACTCAGTTCAATCGTGCCTGAAAACCTCAGCACTGCGACTGAAATCGACGTTTTCATCAGAAAACCGTGTTCCGTTGATTACCTGGTGAAGACCATCAATCAGATGCTCTTGAATGTGCTCAACGGAATCCATGCCCAGAGACGCCAGGCAGCTCGAAGAGCGCTGAATTAAATCAGCATCACCAGAAAAAAACCGCCTCAATGCCGGCTTTGAACGGAACGCCATGCGATATGTATTGCGCGTTCCTCAGCTGCAAATGAATCCGGCGTCGGCAATGAGGTCCTGAGATCGCAGCCGCTGAATCACCGCTTCACACCATCCGATGCCAGGCCTTACAACGGCCACTTCGTCAGCGCATTCGCCCGGAACACTGATGGCTGGAAACAGCAAACACCACCTCACGGCACATGCGCGCCATCAATCGCCCACGCCCCCGTCAGCTAGTCGCGAGTAGCCCAGCTGGTACTCATAATGCTCATTCTGACCGTAATAGTTGCCTTTTGACATGCTGCTCCTGAAAGGAGCAAGTCAACGCGATGAGGCAGCCTATCCAGCATCTCGCTGCGGCAGTATCAGGAAATTCCTGATATCGCCACACGCGGTTTAAAGGTGTACTAGTGCCAGATACGCGATAGAGCTTTTGCGTATCAGCACCGCGACCGGACATCGAACTAAAAACATCGGCTCGGTACATTCGAGTGAATTGGCCCGGCGCTAACCATCTCGCTCAATCGCCAATGGACCTGCACATGCACAAATGTACGATCCATCTCCTCGCAGCCTTCCTGTCAGCAATGCTGCTGTCTGCATGCGGCGAACCGCCCTCGGATGCGATGCTGAAACTTGCCACGATACATATGATGCGTGACGCAAAGATGTCGTCTGAAATCATCGAAAAAGCCAAGGTGGCGGCGGTTGAGAACGTGAAATGTAAAAATGAATCCACAAAAGGGCATTGCGATTTTGAGCTGGCGGGGTATCACATTTCAGTAGATTTGGCGAAGACCGGCGACGGCAAATGGGTCGTCATTCCCCCATCCACATCACCGTTCTAGTTAACAGATCAATCTTCATCTGATTGGCGGAGTGGGGATTCCTCGCTACCCGGGATGGCGCTCGGGCGTCGCGTTTCCCAAATAAAAAAAGCTGCCGAAGCAGCTTTTTCTTTTTGAGTTGAACGCGCCTCAGTCCGCCTTGCGACGGCGACGGCCTGCAAGCAAGCCCAATAAACCAAGGCCCAGCAAAGCAACTGTACCCGGCTCGGGAACTGCGGCAGGATTCTGATTCAGCACAATGCTATCCACCAAAAACCATTTTGAGACAGCGTTTGCACGAATTTCCAGCTTGCTTACACCGCTAAAATCGGATTCAAGATATTGAAACGCATTAGTAAGGTTCAGGATGCTGCTGGATGCAATCAAGGAGTTGCTGGCATCGTAAGCAAACAATTGGATGGTGCTGGCGTTGGCACTATAAGAGCTGCCAAGGTTCGCAAAATATGCGCCAGTCACATCGGTCAATTGTGCAAAAGAGATGTACAAACTCTGAACGCCACTCCAATTCCAAGCATAGCTGCTACCACTGACAGGAGTCAGGCTTTCACCCGAAACCCGATTAACCGTAGTTGCGCTGGCCCACCCGGTGCTGGCATTGCCAGAACTGCTCCAAACGTCCCCCTGATAGCTATTGCTGATTCCCTGACTTGAAAAAAGAGTACGGGCAGAAAGATCGTCAAACGAGATTACGCTTGCATTTGCCGCACTGCCAATCACGAACACCAGCGCCGCCAGCATGAATTTTTTGAATGACACGATAATTTTCCCGGAAGTTTTTCTAGTGAATGGCCAATCACAGCAAGCTGTATGCCATACACCTGAGTTGCCCAGCCAGTAAGGGTTTCGGGCTGATCGTGGCAACTCACTGTAAAAATATCCGACGTTCTTTTGGCGACGTCTTTTGCTTCGGCAAGACCTTCCCCCACGCGCCTTGGCTTGTTACGGGCCTCAGATCATGGCGGACTCCCAAGCACGATCAGGCAAATCGTCAAGGCAATGTAAAGAATCCCGACAATTCAAAAAAACAAAGAGCGTCCATATAGGAAAAGGGAGCCGATGCGCTGTCGCCATCGGTGCCGACAAGGTCGGCCGCAGCCGTCAAACGTGAATCCGAACAGGCGCTTCCACCTGACAACTATCTTGCGTGGGCCACACATAAATACAATTTAAACAACATCATCCCAAGCAGAAATTGTCTTTTCGATAATGTAAAATTAACAAAATTTCCTCAGGGGAGGGATAGTTTTCGTAGGAAAGTCATGAAGGAACTACTGGGCCAAACGATTCTTGTCGTCGACGATATTGAAGATACGCGTGATTTCTTGTGCGTACTCTTTGAGCAGAACGGGATGCGCGCGATCGCTGCAGCAGGCGGGCATGACGCGCTAAGAAAAATCAGGAAAGACCGGCCGGCCGTCGTATTGACTGACCTATGCATGCCGAAGATGACGGGACTGGAACTGGCACGACGTCTTAGATCACATCCTGCGTTTATCGATATTCCTATCGCACTTATCAGCGGCACGCTACCAAAGGATCCCACCGCCTCACCCGATATTGATGTATTCCTCAAGAAGACATGCACCCTTGAGTATCTTCTTAAAACGATCAATCAAATGATCCTCAATACCCTCAATGGAACACAAGCAAAAAGACGGCAATCCCTTAGAGATCGTCAGGCTCAGAACTAAAAATTTGCTCATAGCGTAAGGGCAAACCGCACACAGCAAGGCCGGGCCATGAGAATCGCGTAGCGCAGCGAATATTAAGTAGCAGCCTTGAAAAGGTCTCCCGTCCTGGAGCCTTTACTACTGCCGGCGGAGAGGGGGGCGAGTTAACATGCGTTTGCTTCACTGTTGATTTGCATCGAAGCTGACCACTTCTGCAAGCAATTCAACACTCACTCGCACTACCTCAACGAAGCGTCTTTTTCACGGTCTTAATCACTTCTTCTATAGAGCAAGGTTTTCGCAAGAAGACATCTACTTCCGGTATTTCAGATAAATCGCTGGGCAGAGTCGCGCTCAACAGCACAATAGGTATGTTCAAAAACTCCGGCTGTGCTTTGAGATAACGCGACATTTCCAGTCCGTTCATATTGGGCATACGCAAGTCCGTCAAAATTACATCAGGCATGTCATTTCTGATTTTCGCAATCGCGTCCGCGCCATCCACTGCGGTAATAACGAGCATCCCCTCATACTCGAAAACTTCGCCCAACATCTCTCTTGTTTCCTCTGCGTCTTCGACCACTAAAATAGTGTGTTGCAGTTTTTGCCCCATTATCATTTCTCGCTAAAACCGTTTTCTGAAGAACGCCTGTCAGCTTGCCAATAACGAGTATTTCCGCTGGCAACCGCATCGGGCGATTCAACCAAGAATCTCATCCAGCCTCTCCATCGACGTCGGCTTCGTGAGGTGGTGGTCAAAGCCTGCCGACTCAGCAGCCAATTTATCGGACTCGTTGCCTCGCCCGGTCAACGCAACGAGCTTGGCATGTTGTAGTCCCTCAATTTTTCTTAATTCGACTGCCACTTGATAGCCAGACATATCCGGCAAGCCAATGTCCAAAAATACAATGTCGGGATCGAACTGAGCTGCAAGCGTAAGCGCCTCACTTCCCCTCGTTGCCACACGGGCGGTGTGCCCGCGGTACTCCATCAACATCGATAACATCTCTGCACTGTCGATATTGTCATCGACGATCAGGATTTTCAAAGCCTTCGATGCAGACGATTGTTCGTTTTGCCGGCGACGATCCGCGGAACGCTCAACCAATACACGCGGCAAACGGATAGCAAATGTCGCGCCCTTACCGCGGCCAGGGCTGGTAACAGAAACTGCGCCTCCGTGAAGATCAACCAACCGCTTCACCAGATGCAATCCAATGCCGAGACCGCCTTGCGCCCGCTCGACATCGGTTTGGACTTGAGAAAATATTTCAAACACGCTCGCAAGGTTCTCTCGCGCAATCCCCATTCCGTTGTCTTCAACAGTGATGACAGCGTCGGCGCCATCAGAAGTGGCCGCAACTACGATCCTGCCTCGTTCGGGAGTGTATTTCGCGGCGTTATTCAATACGTTGCTGATGATCTGCGTGACGCGATGCGGATCCGCATCGATGATGAGATTCGAATCGTTCACCTCGACGATCAGATTATGCTGACTCTTCTCGATCAGCGGCATGCTGATTTCAACGGCGTTTGCCAACACCGTTTTAACTGCGACACGTTCCTTTTTCAGCTGGATCTTGCCTTCGGTAATCCGGGCGATATCCAGCAAGTCATCCACCAGATGTGTGAGATGCTCCACTTGCCTGTCCATCATTCTATGAATGTTGACCTGACGCTCGTTGTCATTCCCCATCATTTTGATGACTTCCAGGCCGCTGCGAATGGGAGCAAGCGGATTGCGCAATTCATGCGCCAACGTGACTAAAAATTCATTCTGCCGGCGGTTGATCTCGGCCAGATTTTCAGCAAGAACTTCCAACGTGCGCTTGGCTTCGCGTTCTTCATGTACATCAACTACAGTTCCGACAAAACCGATGCTGTCGCCGTTCTCATCAAAAAGCGGCGTGCCGGAGTCCACTACCCAACGGTATTCACCGCTTACATGCCGCAAGCGATAAACCACGCGGAACGGGCTGCGGCTCTCGCAAGAGAAGATGAAATTTGTACGCACTTCATGCTGATCATCAGGATGGATCGCTTCCATCCATCGTTCCTTCTGATCAAAGCCTTGCTGCTGGCCAGTGAAGTCGTACCAGCGCTTGCTCAGATAAGTGCCGCGTCCTGTCTGATCCGCGGTCCAGATGATCGCTGTCGATGCATCCACCAGGGATCTGAAATATTTCTCACTCAGCTGCAAAGCCAGTTTGGCGGCATGGCGGCGGCGGCTGGAATCAACCTGGCTTTTGACCCGGCTCAACAGTTCGTTAGCTGAAAATGGCTTCACAAGATAGTCGTCAGCACCTGCCTCTATGCCTTCGACTTTTGCCTCTTCCCCGGCTCTGGCCGACAGCAGTATCAGGGGCACATCTTTCGTCGCTTCGTTACTTCTGACTTTTTTCAGCAATCCAAAGCCATCCAGTACCGGCATCATCACATCGCTCAACACAAGATCCGGCGGAGCAGCGCAAATCGATTCGTACGCAGCGAGTCCGTCCGCGCAGGCTGTAACGGTCGCATAAGGCTCAAGCAACCTGACAAGGTATTCGCGCATGTCGCGATTGTCGTCAGCAACCAGAATGGTCACCGGCAAAAGCTTGTCGGTGATGGCAGGCATATCGGTAGCGCCAATATTGTTCTGGACCAGCGCTATAAGACTGCCGTTCTCCTGACCCGGCAACCACGCCTCAGCTTCCAGAATGAAGGCGTTGCCTGCCTGAGCGTCACTGCTGATAGCGACCATATCACTACGCGTAATTTCAGCGTCCTGCAGATGCGCCGAACCTAAGGGAATATCGACGTAGAAGGTCGAGCCCCTCCCCAGCTCGCTGGTGACGCCAATTTCACCTTGATGCAGCTTGACCAGTTCCTGAATCAGCGCTAATCCAATGCCGGTTCCCTCATAGGTGCGGCCCTGAGAATTCTCAATCCGATGAAACCGCTCAAAGACACGTGGTAACTCATCTGCCGCAATGCCGGAGCCGGTATCAGAAACTGCCAGCCGCACCACGCTGCCTTTTCTTTCCAGCGACACGCCAATGGTGCCGTGGAAGGTAAATTTGAACGCATTGGACAAGAGATTGAACACAATCTTTTCCCACATATCGCGGTCAATAAAAACCGGCTCATTCAAATCGGCGACTCTGACATCAAATTGAAGACCAGCCTTTTCAATGATGGATCGGAACACGCTCGCCAGATCCTCCGTCAGTAAAGAAAGATTGGTCGCAGCAAAATTCGCCTTGGCGCGGCCTGCCTCAATCCGGGAGAAATCAAGCAGTCCATTGACCAGCTTCAACAACCGCAATGAGTTGCGATGCGTGACTTCAAGCCGCTCCCTTTGCGCTGTGCCCAGCGGTTCGACAGTATCGGACAAGGCATCATCGAGTGGCCCGACCATCAGTGTCAGCGGTGTCCGGAACTCATGCGAGATGTTAGAAAAAAACGCTGTCTTGGCGCGATCGATCTCGGCCAGCTCTTCGGCTTTTCGCTGCTCATGTTGATAGACCAGCACATTGGCCACCGCCGTGCTGATTGCGTTTGAGAGCAAGGCGTAGAAATCGAAGTATTCGTCATCGAGTGCCCGGCAGGCGCTTACCCCCGCGACCACGAATCCGAAGGGAGCATCCGAGCCAGCGACAATAATCGGCAAGATCACTGCATCCGTCGGAATCTCCTCATACGGACCGGCCGGGTGCTTGCCGAAACGCGTGGCCAGATCAGAAACACGTGTCAACGTAAGGCTCTGTGCGATGTCCTTAAACGGCCATCCTTCTTTATCATCAAGGGCAATCGTCAAAGGCGCCATCTGGCTTGCGGGATCAAGACCGGCAATGCCCTGGCGCGTCAGCGTATTGCCCTCCAACTGATAGAAAATCATGAAGGGCACGTCCAGCAATATGGACTCATAGCGCTCGGACAGCCCGGCACATACTTCATCAATAGTCAGGCATTTGCCAAGAACGGAGGATAGATCACGAAGCGCAGATGTCCTTCGTGCGCCAAGCACTTTATCTGTCGATTCAGAGATGGGGTGAAACACTCCCCCGACCTCACCGGACTCAACCCGGATCGGCGAAAAGGAAAAGGTCATGAAGGCTTCTTCAAGATAGCCGTAGCGATCCAGAAACATCCGTTGATCACGGATATACGTGCCCTCGCCCTGATGAGCGCGATCAAACGCATCGCCGACGACCGGCAACGCCGTAGCCCAGCAGACCTTGAAATCTTCCCCCATCGAATGGGGATGCTTCGCACCACAAATAGGACGATAGGCATCGTTGTAAATCTGGATGTCGTGCGGCCCCCATGCGATAAGAATGGGAAAGGTCGATGAAAGGCACAGACTGACAGCGGTTCGAAGGCTTTGAGGCCAGTCCTCGATAGGCCCCAGCGGTGAATCGCTCCAGTCCATGGAGCGGATCAGTTTTCCCATTTCGCCGCCGCCGGCCAGCCAGCTCGCCGTCGAATCTTTCTCAGTCAATTTATATCTCCAAATATCACTTCGTTAAACCGGCGACCGCTCTTCGCCCAGAAAGATACATCCACTGGCCGCCAGACTCGCAACGAAGAAGCCAGGACCAGAATTCAATTGTGTTTGTTATCGACGAGGGGCTGCAGGTAACGACGCTGCTTACCCCTTCTTGCGACGCCCCATATTGACTGTTTGCGGTGCGGGGATGTCACCTATAATCTGCGGCCCGACCTTCTCTGGATAGCGCCCTTCGATCTGGACAACGCAATCTCTGATCCCACGTCATCTTTCTTAAAACATCTGCTGTTCTTCATGAACGACGCAAGACTGCTTTGCGCTTGGCCGTGACTGTGAACGATAAACTGTTTTAATGAAATCACTTTTTTTGCCATGTCGTTTGCATTGGCGTGGGAGAACGGCGAGACACATCGGATGGCCGGCTTTTTCCTGAGACTTAAATGACTTTGTCATCGAACGGCATTTCCCCGCCCCCAATTCATAAGAATTGGCATTTTAATGGCGTGGAATTCAAAAATGCATCCAGAACAGCGTCGCTTTTAGTAGATGCTATTACAACGGAGAAAAGTGGAAAAAGCTGGCATTTCTATGCCAAAACAGCCCCATTTCAGCCTATTTTTCTATTTTTCGGCTTACAAATGAAAACGCCTAACTGTTTAAAATCAACCAGTTAGGCGTTTGTGCTGGCGGAGAGAGGGGATTCGAATTAACGAGATTCTCATGGCCGGCGCAGTCTCGCAAAAAACACCGGCAAAAAGCTGTCATTCTCGGAGCACAATCTAAAGTGCCGGCCCAAAAGCCGCTGCGCGCGGAATTTGTTATTCACTGCGCCAAATAAAACTCACCTAATTACCAGATTTTCAAATGACTTTTAGCTGCAGATCGCAATGTAAGGTCAGAACTCAACGCCAGCTTTAAAAGCGGAAATCAGGGTTGCCATTACCCTGTGCAATGACGGCTCCATCGACACCCCTGCCTTGGCTGCGGCTTCAACATGTAACGGATGAACAAACACCGTCGCAGCATCGCGAACGACTTCCGCCGCACTCTGAACCTTATTGAGTCTGAATTCCTTTTGCTGAACACCGTCCTCAAGAATGGCCTCAAGCAAACGGGTGATCGCCATCGCATAGTTTCGGACGATCTCGGGACGCTCATCCACCACACGCCGATAAAGCAAGTACAGCTCATGGTCATTTTCGAACCGCTCAAGTTTGCGACGATGTAGCGCCAGTACTAAGCCGGTCAATCGTTCCGATGCAGATTGCTCTCCTTCAACAAAAGTTCGCGCCAAGACTTCTTCATCATTCATCGCTTCAGCGACCAGCGCATCAAACACATCCGCTTTCGAACGGAAATGGCGGTAAATGGTGGTGTGTGACGTGCCAAGCTCTCTCGCGATATCAACTATGTTCGTCTTGGCTTCGCCAAATCGACGTACATGAGCACGCGCCGCATCCAGGATTTTTTCCTCAGCGGAGCTCTCGTTGTCAGAGGCTATCGATTTCATTTTGATCATGTTACGAGGATATCGTAATTGTTTCAAAAACGCTATAACGAACAATATATGAAATATGTTCGTTGAATAATGTTTTGTTTTCCAATACTATTTTGAAAACCCAAGGAGAAATAGTGATAAACAAAACATCTGAAGCACGTCGCATTGCATTCGTTACCGGAGGCTCTGGATTCGTAGGCCAGAAGCTGATTCGCACCCTGATCGAGCAAAAATGGGAGGTGCGAGCCCTTGCCAGAAGCCGCGCGGCAATCGAGTTGATCTTAGAGTTGGGGGCGATTCCGATTGAGGGCTCTATGCGCGATCTCGGCGCGTTAACTAAAGGAATGGAAGGAAGTGAGGTGGTTTTTCATGTGGCTGCGCTCTTCAAACTTTGGGGCAAGCAAGCAGACTTTGAAGAAATTAATGTGGGCGGAATGCGAACGCTGATCGGGGCTGCGTCGGACGCATTGTCAGTGAAGAAAATTGTGGCCGTCAGCGCTGCAGCCGTCGTCATGGGTGATCCAGAACCAATGCTACAGATCGAAGAAACCATTGATATCCAGGTTCGTCGCTTCGCTCCCTATAGCTCATCAAAGGCTCAGGCTGAGCAAATTCTGCTCGCGGCTAACGGACGACGTGCCGGACTGGAAACTATTTCAATACGGCCGCCAATGATCTGGGGGGCGGGAATGCCAATGCTCGATCAATTAATCGATACGGTTCATGCCGGTCGCTGGCAGTGGGTAGATAACGGAACGCAAACTTTGTCTACCTGCCATGTCAGCAATCTGGTTGAGGCGCTCATCCTCTCAGCGGATAAAGGAAGAGGCGGGCAAGCGTATTTTGTGGCTGATGCCGACGACGACACGTTCAAGAACTTCATATCTGCCCTGCTCGCTACGCGGAATGTCAGCGTATCTGACAAGTCAGTTCCATTTGGCGTTGCATGGATCATGGCCGGCATCATGGGAGGCATCTGGCGTACCTTCAGAATCAAGGGGGAGCCGCCTATCACGCGCCAGATGCTGCGTTTGATTGGCAAATCTTTCACCATCCGCTGGAGTAAGGCGAATCGGGATTTTGGGTATTTGCCTCTCATTACAAGAGCGGATGGACTTGCCGAGATGTGCCTCGGCACGCAGAAGTAACTTCAGGTTCTTCTCATACCTGCTGCCAGCTTGGGTGAATGAAATATGTGTTTTTTAAATGGAAGAGGTCTGCTATCGACGGCGGCTTGGCTACCGGACGAGGCTGGAGGAGCTTGAGCGCCCAACGCATCTACAGCCGGCGGCAGAGCGCATCAAGCCTCTGCGCTGAGTTTTGAATAGCACAGAGCCTATTGAATAGCACAAATAAAAAGGCTCCCGTCTGGGAGCCTTTAGTACTGCTGGCGGAGAGAGGGGGATTCGAACCCCCGATAGGCTATTAACCTATACACGCTTTCCAGGCGTGCGACTTCAGCCACTCATCCATCTCTCCTGGATTCGGGTCGCATTTTGCGAAGCCGCTGATTATAGCAACTTTTTTTGGCAAAGGCTGACTTTTTTGCCGCTGATGACTTAACCGCCAGGAAAAATGCATTGAGATGCAGCTTCAGGTCACGCCTTCCCATTTCTGCAAGCTCACGCGCCAGCCGCTGATTGCAAGCTCGATAGCAACTGCCCCCACCGCCCCTGCAACGCCAAATCCAGGCGAAATGAAATCGGGCCAGCTTGAAGGCCGGCCCGATGATCTGCAGCTTTCTTACACGTCTCTGACTACTGCGCTTCCTTGAGCTGATCCAGGATCGCCGGATTTTCCAAGGTCGAGACGTCTTGCGTGATGTCCTCTCCCTTCGCCAATACGCGCAGCAGGCGGCGCATGATCTTACCGGAACGGGTCTTGGGCAGATTGTCGCCGAAACGGATTTCCTTGGGCTTGGCGATGGGGCCGATTTCCTTGGCGACCCAGTCGCGCAGTTCCTTGGCGATCTGCTTGGCTTCGTCGCCGGTCGGGCGCGGACGCTTGAGCACGACGAAGGCGCAGATCGATTCGCCGGTGGTCGGGTCCGGTTTGCCGACCACAGCGGCTTCCGCCACCATACTGTTGGCGACCAGCGCCGATTCGATTTCCATCGTGCCCATGCGGTGACCGGAAACGTTCAGCACGTCGTCGATACGGCCGGTGATGGTGAAGTAGCCGTTGTCCTTGTTGCGGATGGCGCCGTCGCCGGCCAGGTAGATCTTGCCGCCCAGTTCTTCCGGAAAGTAGCTTTTCTTGAAGCGCTCCGGATCATTCCAGATGGTGCGGATCATCGATGGCCATGGGCGCTTGACGACCAGGATGCCGCCGTTGCCGTCGGGCAGATCGTTGCCGGTTTCATCGACGATGGCTGCGGCGATGCCTGGCAGCGGCAAGGTGCAGGAGCCCGGCACTTGCGGCGTGGCGCCCGGCAGCGGCGAGATCATGTGACCGCCGGTTTCGGTCTGCCAGAAGGTGTCGACGACCGGGCACTTCTCGCCACCGACGTTCTTGTAGTACCACATCCAGGCTTCCGGGTTGATCGGTTCGCCGACCGAGCCGAGCAGGCGCAACGAGCTCAGATCATATTGCTTGGGATGGATTTTTTCATCGGCGTCGGCCGCCTTGATCAGCGAACGGATGGCAGTCGGCGCAGTGTAGAAAATGCTGGCCTTGTGACGTTGCACCATGTCCCAGAAACGGCCGGCGTTGGGATAAGTCGGTACGCCTTCGAACACGATCTGCGTGGCGCCGACGGCCAGCGGGCCATAGGCAATATAGGTGTGGCCGGTGATCCAGCCTATGTCGGCGGTACACCAGTAAACATCGTTCGGCTTGATGTCGAAGGTCCACTTCATGGTCAGCACGGCCCACAGCAGATAGCCTGCGGAGGCATGCTGCACGCCCTTCGGTTTGCCGGTCGAGCCCGAGGTGTAGAGAATGAACAGCGGATGTTCGGCGTCGACCCATTCCGGCTCGCAGGTTTCAGCCTGTCCTGCCACCACGTCGTGCAGCCAGAGATCACGGCCATTGACCCAGTTGATTTCGCCGCTGCCACGCTTATAGACAATCACGTTCTTGATGGTGTCGCAACCGCCCATGTTGAGCGCCTCATCGACGATGGCTTTGAGCGGCAGCTGCTTGCCGCCGCGCACCTGCACGTCGGAGGTCAGCACGGCGACAGCGCCGGCGTCAATCACGCGCTCTTGCAGCGACTTGGCGGAGAAGCCGCCGAACACCACCGAGTGCGTTGCACCGATACGTGCACAGGCTTGCATCGCGGCCACACCTTCGACCGACATCGGCATGTAGATGACGACGCGGTCGCCCTTCTTCACACCCAGCGATTTCAGGCCGTTGGCGAACTGGCAGACCTTCTTGTGCAGCTCACGGTAGCTGACCCTGGTGACGGTCGCATCATCCGACTCGAAGATGATGGCGGTCTTGTCGGCGTTGCCGTTTTCCAGATGGACGTCGAGGCAGTTGTACGAAACGTTGATCTTGCCGTCTTCAAACCATTTGTAAAACGGCGCTTCCGATTCGTTGAGGGTCTTGGTGAACGGCTGCTTCCATTGCAGATTCTGTTTGGCCAGTTTGGCCCAGAATCCTTCGTAATCCTGTTCGGCTTCCTTGCACATCGCGTGGTAAGCGTCCATGCCGGAAATCGCCGCATTTTTTACGAATTCGGCCGGTGGAGCAAATACGCGATTTTCTTGTTTAAAGGTTTCGATGTCTGCCACGATAGTCTCCAGAAGATAGTTTTTGCTTTGCGCAAAACATAGGCTTTTACACTTACTCAGTCCTTACACTTTGCGGCTTGGTTCCGCAGGCAAGGCCCATGCACGCAGCACACAGGCGCTTCATCAAGCTCTGCAGCCAGTTCAAGAGAAAGAAAGCTCAGCCGATATTGTGGCATAGCGAGGTGTTTCCTGCCGGCACGGCGGACTCGCATTTTGCGCCGGCGGCGGCGCAAGCCGGGGGCCAAGGGAGTGTAAAATAGCGCCCGAATTCGAAACATAATCGAAGCCAGCCATATCTCGCCAAGAATCCACCTGCAGATTGCCTCCATGAAAGATTCACCGTCCTCCAAACCAACTCCAGTGCGCAAGATCGGTGTTCTACCGAACCTGATCTTCATGAGCCGCTGGCTGCAGTTGCCGCTGTATCTCGGTCTGATCCTGGCGCAGTGCGTGTATGTCTACCATTTCTGGGTCGAACTGAGCGACCTGATCGGCGCGGCGCTGGGCAATGCTTCATCACTGGAACACATTCTGGATGCGGTCGCCATCGAGGGCGCGCTGCGCCCCGAAAAACTGAATGAACAAACCATCATGCTGGTGGTGCTGGCGCTGATCGACGTGGTGATGATTTCCAACCTGCTGATCATGGTGATCGTGGGCGGCTATGAGACCTTCGTCTCACGCATGAATCTGGAAAGCCATCCCGATCAGCCGGAGTGGCTGTCGCACGTCAATGCGTCGGTGCTCAAGGTCAAGCTGGCGACGGCGATCATCGGCATTTCGTCGATCCATCTGCTCAAGACGTTCATCAACGCCAATCTGTACGACGCCAAGACTCTGCTGGCGCAGACCGGCATTCACATCACCTTTCTGGTGTCGGCCCTGGCCATCGCTTATTGCGACCGCCTGATGGCGCATCCGCAGGAGCCGCCGGAACCGCACTGACGCCCCTTCATTCAACCCGAGAGAACCAGCCATGACCATCATCAAGCAAGACGATCTCATCGAATCAGTTGCAGCAGCGCTGCAATACATCAGCTACTACCATCCGGTGGATTACATCCAGCATCTGGCGCGCGCCTACGAGCTGGAGCAAAGCCCGGCCGCCAAAGACTCCATCGCCCAGATCCTGACCAACTCGCGCATGTGCGCCGAGGGCAAGCGTCCGATCTGCCAGGACACCGGCATCGTCAACGTGTTCCTGAAGATCGGCATGGGTGTGCGCTTCGAAGGCTTCAGCGGCTCCATCGCCGATGCCGTCAACCAGGGCGTACGTCAGGGCTATATGCACCCGGACAACGTGCTGCGCGCATCGATCGTGGCCGACCCGCAATTCGAGCGCAAGAACACCAAGGACAACACCCCGGCCGTGATCCACATGGAGCTGGTGCCGGGCAACACCGTCGACGTGCGCATCGCGGCCAAGGGCGGCGGCTCCGAGAACAAGACCAAGTTCGTCATGCTCAATCCTTCCGATTCGCTGGTGGACTGGGTCATGAAGACAGTGCCGACCATGGGCGCCGGCTGGTGTCCGCCGGGCATGCTCGGCATCGGCATCGGCGGTACCGCCGAGAAGGCCATGCTGATGGCCAAGGAAGTGTTGATGGACGACATCGACATGTACGAGCTGAAGAAGCGCGGCCCGCAAAACAAGACTGAAGAACTGCGTATCGAGCTGTGCGACAAGGTCAATGCCTTGGGCATAGGCGCGCAAGGTCTGGGCGGTTTGACCACCGTGCTCGACGTCAAGATCATGATGCATCCGACCCACGCGGCATCGAAGCCGGTGGCGATGATCCCGAACTGTGCGGCAACCCGTCACGGTCACTTCGTGCTGGACGGTTCCGGCCCGGCCTACATGGAGCCGCCATCGCTGTCGGAATGGCCGGAAGTGCACTGGGTGCCGGACACCGAAAAGTCGAAGAGCGTCAACCTCGACACGCTGACCAAGGAAGAAGTCGCCTCCTGGAAGCCGGGTCAGACCCTGCTGCTGAACGGCAAGATGCTGACCGGCCGAGATGCCGCGCACAAGCGGATTCAGGAGATGCTGGCCAAAGGCGAAAAGCTGCCCGTCGACTTCACCAACCGCGTGATCTATTACGTCGGCCCGGTCGATCCGGTGCGCGACGAAGTGGTGGGCCCGGCCGGCCCGACGACTGCCACGCGCATGGACAAGTTCACCGACATGATGCTGGAGCAAACCGGCCTGATCTCGATGATCGGCAAATCCGAACGCGGCCCTGCCGCCATCGAAGCGATCAAGAAGCACAAGTCGGCTTATCTGATGGCAGTCGGCGGCTCGGCTTATCTGGTATCGAAGGCGATCAAATCGGCCAAGGTGCTGGGCTTCGCCGATCTGGGCATGGAAGCGATCTACGAGTTCGACGTCAAGGACATGCCGGTGACCGTCGCCGTCGATGCCAATGGCATCTCGGTGCACAACACCGGACCTGCGGAGTGGAAAGAGAAGATTGCCAGCAGCGTTGCGCTGAGCAAGATTCCGGTCACGACGGCCTAGTCTGCAAACTGCGCAAGGAATTCATGCCGGGGTGATTTTCAATTGCCCTTATCATGAGTACCTTGCGCGGCATGCCGCGCGATCCGATCTCGGGTGCAAATTCGGCAATAGTGCAAAGAGCCATACTGTGAACGCAACAAACGAAATACAGATCATGCCGATGACAGCCGATGCCGCCATCGGCATTTTTGATTCCGGCATCGGCGGCTTGTCGGTGCTGCGACACATCCACGCCAATTTGCCAAGTGAGCATCTGCTCTACTTCGCCGACTCGGGCTATGCGCCCTACGGCGACAAGACTGAAGCCGAGATCGTCGAACGCTCGCTGGCGATTGCCTCTTTCCTGCTCGCACAGAACATCAAGGCGCTGGTGGTAGCCTGCAACACGGCCACCGCTGCCGCAATCCAGGCGATACGCACACGCTGGCCGAATCTGATCGTGGTCGGCATCGAGCCGGGACTGAAACCGGCTGCGCAGCAAAGCAAAAGCGGCGTGGTCGGCGTGCTCGCCACGCGCAGCACGTTGTCGAGCAAACGCTTCGCGGCCTTGCAACAGCAGGTTGAGAGCGATACGCAAGTTCGCTTTCTGCCGCAAGCCTGCGTCGGCCTGGTCGATCTGATCGAAAAAGCCGAGCTGTATTCTCCCACCACCATCGGTTTGCTGGAACGCTACCTGGCGCCGCTGCTGGAACAAGAAGCCGACACGCTGGTGCTCGGCTGCACGCACTACCCCTTCCTGCGTGAAGCGATTGCCAGCGTATGCCTGCGCATCAGCGGAACCACGCCCGCAATCATCGACACCGGAGACGCCGTCACTCGCCAGCTCACCCGCCTGCTGCAAGCGCGCACCTTATTGAATCCGAACGATGCCGGATCATTGCGCGGATACACCACCGCCAGCAGCTCCACCTTGCAGCACGCCTTCAGCAGCCTGCTCAAACTGAAACCTGAAGTCAGCGCGCTGGCCTGATGCCCGGCGCCTGATGTTTGAAATGGAGAGGTTTGAATTGGAGAGCTCAGACGATTACAGTTTATTTTGAATCGGCGCACTAATTTAGTTGCCATCCCCCGAAGGTCTTTGTATAATCGTGCGCTTCACTGGTGACGGGCAAGAATTACTTCCCGCACATCAATGGTGGCTGTAGCTCAGTTGGTAGAGTCCAGGATTGTGATTCCTGTTGTCGCGGGTTCGAGCCCCGTCAGCCACCCCAAAAAACCGCAGCGAATCAATAGCTTGCGCTTTTTTAAAAAATCAAAGAACTGAAATTAACAACGGCTTCCCGAAATTAACAACGGAGGCCGTTTTGTTATGCGCTCAATTCACGCATCCGTCTGTGGCTTTCCGCCGTATCCCTTCGCTGCTGGCCACGCTTCCATCTGCTGCGCCGGATAGAGATTCAGCATCGCCCGCGCAAACTCAGGATCGCTGATGAGGGCCAATACTTCGGGCTTGCGATTTACTAGATTCAAGCGACATTCCCAAGATCGAGACAGACAAAAAAACCGCCCGAAGGCGGTAAGTGGAGGACGCGGTGACTAGTTCAGATCTGGCAGAAGTAGCTTTAAATTTCGCTGCCATGCTCGGTAAAGAGCACGCATATTGCTCTTAATTACATGATGTCATTCTCTGAGAGTTTGTGCCTACTCAGAAAGAGAAGACTCCGAAGGCGCGCATCGCTTGAAAGAACCACCGTGGGCTGTGTAATTGGACGGCGACGGCAGCATTCGCACCAGTCGAGGCAAGGATGGTGACTGCAGCGATGAAGCAGGTGGAATAGATGCGCATGTTTTTTCTCCTGGCTGAGGGTTGTACCGCATTCGGTATGTATGCATCTTGAGCCCCGCCCGTTACGTTTACATTTCAACGCCGGCCGTCGATGTTTCAAATGAAACGATGGGTGTAAAAAAACCGCCAGGAGGAGGCGGTTTGGAGGGACGACGGCTCAGTTACTGTGATTTTGCCCGCTGCTTATATTCAATTTGTTTTCCGCCAAAGGCTTCAATAGCTTCGCTGGCCCGGCTGCCGCACGCCGCCGCAAACAAGCCAAGAAGGCCTGATTTTTCCTGTGAAAAACAAAGCCCGCACTTGATGCGGGCTTTGTTTTTTATGCTCTGTCGTCATAGCAGATCGCGTAGATCCACCGGTGACTTGCCGGGAGGCTCTCCGAACCATGGTCACTTCTGCAGATCACGATGATGCATGCGCCGCTCCCACATCAAGCGCCCCCCACCCAAGCTCAGGCAGCACGACGCAAACGCACTTTCTCTCCCATATGCACAGTCTTGCTTCGCAGGTATCTGAGATACCAGCCCAGTGCGCTTAAGTAGCGGCGCTGATGGAAATGAAAATGGGAGCACTGATGCATCTGCTTGTATGTCCGCGGCATGTCCAGCGGCACATCCGACCAGCCTGAATTGCTTTGATGGCGCAGAAATAAAGTCCTCGCCTGCAAATGTGACCAGCCATGCCAAGGCTTAAGCGCTCCGCCAAAATGCAGAAAAACTGCGTCATCGGGAATTGGAATCGATGTGCCGCGTGTACGCAGAATACTCAGCAGCGAATACATCAAATTCCACTTGGCCGGCAAAATCTGTACACGGCCTTCCGCCACCTTGTTCAAGGCATCCTGATCCGGGTAGTCCAGCTTGAAGCGGCCGCTCAAGACATGTCCGTCATCAAGTTTCATCACGAAATCTCTGCCTGAAGGTTTGCTTTGCCCAACTTGCAGAGCCGGTTTGAATGTAAACGGGCTGACGAGTTGCAACGACGTCGCTGTTTTATTTCCCTTCCGCAATACAGGCGGCAGTGATGTTGTCGAAGATCACGCCTTTGGCCTCTTCATCGCGTTTCGGCAGGCTGTAGTTCAGCGAACATTGCTCATTCGCTTCGCTGCCCCATTTCACCAGCAACTTGCCGCTATCCTTCTCCGCTGCACGCATGAAGATGCGTCCTCCCTGCCCTGCCAGACCAACCACATTGCCATGCTCATCGATGGCCTCGGCACCGAACGGCAAGCTTTCACCTTTGGGCATCTGTACCTGAATCAAGACCGAACGGCCGGTGATCGTCGCGTACTTCAACATCACCACAGAGCCGGCGCGCGGCGCCACGCGCTGACTGGTCGATGACAACTCAACGTCAGTCGACAGCCCCTTGGGATCCAGTGCTACCTCGTTCAGACGATAAGGGGTCAGATAGGGCACGACGGCGTAGCCGCGACCATCCACGCGCACGCCCGCAGTGTTGACCGCTGCGCCGCCGGCGTCCTTGGCCTCTACCACGCCTATGGTTTCGCCTACGTATTGCGACAAGGTCACGCCGCCCGGATGCGCAACGATGGCGCCTGCCACGCGTGCAGAACTTTGCGAACTGCCATTGCTGGAACGACCGACGCTGGCGCCCAGATTCGCATACGTGCTGCGGTAATCGGCATTGGCGGATGCGGTGCTTGCCGATTGATCCCTGGTCCCGGTGACGCTGTACGAGAATGCGTTATCGCTGCCGGCGGTACCGTTCAAAGTCGACTGCATACTGCTGCCGCCGCGATCGCTGCGTGTGACCGATGTGCTGAGTGTCGGCGATTGCGCTTCACGGCCCAGCGGGAACGACACGCTGGCGTAGTACTGGGTATCCGTGGCGCCGGTATTCAAATCGCGCTGGCGCTGTATCGAAAAGTTGTAAGTAAATACTCCGCTGGTGTTGTTGTAGCCAAGCTGAAACTGCGTGTTCGAACCCGCACGATTCCAGTAATTCTGCGACGAACCGCTGACATACAGAGAACCGCGCGTGGCGCCCAGGGCCTGGTTGATCACCAATTGCAATTGATGACGCTGCAGATCGACGTTACGGGCGGAGCGTCCTTGCGCGACGAAATCCTTGGCCGACAACATGTCTTGCAAACGCAGGAAGCCGCTGCTCGAATAACGATAAGCCGCCAGCGAGAAATTGGTACCGGTTTCGTTGATGGCTTTGCTGTAATCCAGACGCAGGCTCTGACCATTTCTGGTATCGCCCTGAGCGACCTTGGCATGGGAGTGCGTGAGGCCGGCAGACATGGCACCCAACGGCGTGTTGAATGCGGTGCCACCGAGGATTGACAAGTAATCCGATGCAAGGATTGCACCAGTAAACAAAGTCAGATCATTGGTCATCCCCCGCTCATAAGTAGCCTGCGTGAAATTGACATTGGTCGATTGCGTCGCATTGCGGGTGCGACCGGCCGTCACGCTATAGCGACTATTGCCTGGTCGCAGCAGTTGCGCAATCGATGCATAGGGCACCAGGAAACTCTGGCGGCTGCCATCGGCCTCCAGCACTTCAACATTCAGGTCGCCGCCGTAGCCAGTCGGATAGAGATCATTGATTTCGAACTGGCCTGGCGCGACCGTGGTTTCATACAGCAGATTGCCGTTTTGCATCACGCGCACACGAGCATTGCTGCGGGCGATGCCGCGCACGATGGGTGCGTATCCGCCTTGTGTGTCAGGCAGCATGCGGTCGTCAGAGGCCAGACGCACGCCGCGAAAACCTATGCTGTCGAATAATTGACCCGAGGTATAAGAGTCGCCGATAAGCAATTGACTACGCAGCGGCACGATATCGCGCTGCAGATAGGTCGCAATATTCTGAAAGCGACGCTCGCCACCGCTTTGTTTCGTCATTGACGAATTGTTGCGCAAGCGCCAGTCGCCCACATTGATGCCTCCGTTGAGGCCCAGATAATAGGAGGTATTGCTGGGCGTGCCGTTACCCTGCACGCGAAAGGCGTTGAAGTTGTAACTCAGGATGCCGGCATTGACACCCTTGTCCCAAAACTCGGGACTGATATAGCCGCGTGCACTACGACGCAAGGAGATCTGCGGCAGGCTCAGATCCAGCCGCAGATCGGATGAATCATATTGCGCAGTCGCATCGGAGATCAGTTCGCCAAGTTGCAGGCACGCGCCGCTGGTGCTGGATGCGGCCAGTTTCTCCAGGGCTTCCGGCGACAGACGCTCAAAATCGATACCGGCCATTTCGAGCATCGCTTTGGTCACGCAAGGCGATGCGCTATCGGCGCCACCGATGGTTCGGAAGATGACATCGGTACGCCCGATCCAGTTTCCATTGACATAGATGTCCGAGTTGTACACACCGGGCATGACAGGATTGGTCGTCATGAAGCGCGACACGTCGACGGGCTTGCCATTGCGCTGCGGCAGAAACTGGTCGTTGAATTCGACCTGAGCCAAGCTGATACCAGTCGCAGCTTGCGTGGTGCCGACATACGAAACAGAAGCGGCCAGCGCACTCAATATCATGGCAGTCAGAGGCTTGAGTCTGAATATTTTGTTGTGCTTGTTCATTTCGCTGGCAGCCGCGTCGTTACCTTGCAGCATTCCCTTTCGTTGATCGTTGCAGCTCAATGGCGAGCCGGGATTGAGAAATCGAAAACAGATTTCAGTGAGCCAGAGTGGCGTCTTCCGTGACGGATGCACCGTAGTCGTTGAGCAAGGTGTAAGTAACTTTGGCGTTCGCCGGCTGACTGTTAAGCCCCTTTACGACAACATGCAGCTTGCCGAATGGCTCTACCATGCCGCCGACCTCATCGGCCATTTCCTTGCCGCTGATATTCAGCGCAACCTTGGTGAAATTGATGTGATAAGGCGTGGGATTGCTTGCCTCTACGACGTAACCGGCGGCCTTCTCGTCTGCGACCACTTTCCAGACTACCTGCGATGGCGCCTTGTCCAGCAAGACTTGTTTATTCAGGTCCTTGGGGCGGTAAAACAACTTGATGCGGATGCGAAATGCCATCTGCATGAAATTGGAATCATCCGCTTCTCCATCCTTAGGCTTGGGGGGAATCTCCAGCACATTCAGCCAATAAACGCTTTCGCGATCTTGCGGCATAGCTTCCTTGGTGTGGATCACACGCAAGGTCTGGCCCTTGGCCGGGTCGAGGCGAAACAGCGGCGGCGTCAACACGAAAGGAACTGGCGTTGCATCAGGTTGAGCGTTGGCATCGCCCTTGTCGAACCAGGTCTGAATCAGGCTCGGCGTGCTGCCTTCATTGGTCAAACGGACGGAAACCTCGCGCTCGTTCGAGGGGAAAACGATACGTGTCGCACCGATCACGACACTGGCGGCGGCTTGCGCACAGAACAGCGTCGACAGCGCTGCAATCAAAAATGCCTTCTTCATATTTTTTTTCATGACATGCTCCCTTGAATCAATAATTTGAAAATGCAAAGCGCATCCATAACGAGCTGCGCGATGCAAACTCATCAAACAATATGCAAACGGGGAAGTACAAAAACGAGACGAACTTTAGAAAAGATGCCGGCCAGAGCAGCCGGCATCTGCAACTACTGGTGAACTGCGATCGAATTATTGAAATTCGATGGTGTACATCACGTTGGATGCAACCTTGCCAGCCTCAGCAGAGCCCAGCGAAACGTAACGCGCCAGGTACGGCAGATCAGCAGCACCACTGCCGATGGAAACCCATGGATTGGTCGTGCTGCCCGACTGACCGATCTTGATTTCTTCGCCGCTGGTATTGGCGAGACCGATCTGAACGTTCTTTGCGCCATCAGTGTTGGTCAACTTGAGACGACCGGTTGCCAGATCGACTGTCGGGCCTGGTTCAAAGTAGGCACGCGCCGAACCGCTTGCAGGCGAGCACTCGGTCAGCTTGATGGTGAACACGGTATTACCGGCGGTTGCACCGGCATCCTTCAAAGTGGTGGTCGAAACCTTAGGCAAAGCCACGGTCATGTTAGGAGCACCGTTATTGATCTTGCAGGTTTGACCGGTGACTTCACCGGTGAAGTCGATCTTGCCGTCAGCCGCATAGGAAAATGCCGGGATCATCGCCACTGCGAACATTGTTGCCAATACTGTCTTTTTCATTTTTACTCCGAGTAATCAATAAAATAAAATTTCCTCTGCCGCACACGTCTTCAACAAAGCTTTCGTTGATCCTGCATCGACATGACAGACGAGTCTTGCGATTCGCCATGCAACGCATACCGAAAGAATTTTGCGCACATAGAAAATCTCGTTTGTGAGTGGCGATCAGAGAGCGAAGACAGGAAAGAAAGAATTTCAAACTGATGCAGCGCAAACGGCATAACCAAACACAGGACGCATGTTATCGATCGGTTTTCGTGGTCGAAATAGGAAAAGTCTCAAATTGACTCGCAAGAGATCAAATGGATAGGCGAAAAAAAACGCAGCGTTTATCGCTGCGTTTTTACTTCTGCCTCAGATTCAATCGAAGCAGATACTGAGTGCGCCCCCGCGTACTCAGATCATGCCGGTGGCGTAAGCATACTTGATCAACTCTGCATCAGTCGACAAGCCCAGCTTGCGCATGGCGTTATTCTTGTGCGTGCTGACCGTGCTCGGCGTACGCGACAGGCGATCGCAAATGTCGCTCAGGGAATTGCCCTCGACGAACAGGCGCACCACCTCCAACTCGCTCAGCGTCAGCTCCTTGCTTTGCGCAAAACCGTCGCCTTGTGCCCAGCTGACTTCCAGTTCACCACGCAGCGAGACCGGGAAATAAACCTGCTTGCTGGTCTGCGTCGCCAGGCAGGCATTGATCAGCTCTTCCGCCTTTTCCTTCTTGTTGATCACCGAGAAAACGCCCATGCGATACAGGCGCTTGACCACTGCCGTATTGCACATGGCGGTGTAGACGATAACCTTGGTCGAAGGATGCTCCGCCTTGATGCGCTTGATCAACGAGAAGCCATCCGAATCGTCGCGATCTTCATTGGTCATCGTGAAATCGGTAATCACGATTTCGCAGGGCGCACGTCGTAATGCACCCAGCAGACTGTCGCCATTGTTGGCTTCCAGATCGATACGCACTTCAGGCAAGCGGCCCAGTTCGCTCTTCAATGCTCCCAGAACCACAGGATGATCGTCGGCTATCGCGACGTGCAACACCTTGTTAGAAATAAGACTCACACTACCCCCAAATTAAATAAATATTTAATTGAAAAAACTAAGAAACCACTCACGTTTATTCAGCTTCGGCACACACCCCCAAAGCTCATGCAGAGGACTTGAGCTTCTTCCTCTTGGTTCCCGCATTAATTCGGCGTGATTTCAATAACAGGGCTGTGCGCAGGGACTCGCCCCTATGAAACTCGATGAAAAAACCACAGCAAAAATATTTTTTTGTCTTTTTAAAAAATTACCAAAAAGCAACAGACATTAGAATTTACTCGCGTATACTCTCGAACTTATTCGATAAGCGATTCGCAAATATTAAATAGACCGTTTCGAATTCAAGGATCGTCTGCGTTGTTCGAATTACTTCGAGCAGAGGCAGAACGCGAACGCCCAGGGAGGGCCATCTTTGTCTGGAGTTTTATTTATGAAAACCGCATTTGACCGTCACTTCTCTTTCCTGTTGCTGGCTGCTGTGCTGGCGTTTCCTCTTGCCGCATTCGCCGATGGCGGTCGGATCCGCTTTGAGGGCGCAGTAGTCGAGCCAGTCTGTTCCGTACAGACGCCAATGGTAAACCTGACGACCGACAGCTTGAAACAGCGCAGCAACAAGAAGCAAGTAAGCAAGGCCGATACATTCCAAATGCAGATCAATTGCAATGCTGATCAGGCTGTGCAAATTTCGTTTGACGACATCCGGCCGCATGCCGGCTCGCAGTTCAGCAGCAGCGTCGAGGGCGTGGAAATCAGCCTGACTCACAAGGGCAAGCAGATCACCCCTGGCGACTCGGTGTCGTATGCATTCCACGGCAAACAAGACACATCGGTGCCGATGATGGCCGCATTGCAACGCACTGCAGGCAGCAATGCTGCAGATGCAGTCCCGAGCAAGGTGCGCGGCGCCATTCTGGTGTCGTTCAACTATCGCTGATCATTCGCGAAGCAAAAAAAGCCGCCTGTTCAGGCGGCTTTTTCATTTCGTGCAACTGTTGCGGATGACTTTCAATAACTTCAGAAAGACCGATCGGCAAGCGCTGCGCAACAGCGTATGCGTCCACGATCACCAGTAATCCTCGGTGACGAATTGCCCGCCGCCATTACGGCGCAACGGCGTCATACCGCGCTCTTTCAATATCTCGCGCACTTCGGTCACCATGTCTGGATTACCGCAGGCCATCACGCGCGCGTTATCGACGTCCAGCGCCAGGCCGGTCGCGGCTTCCAGACTGCCGTTGCGCAGCAGGTCGGTAATCCGGCCCTGCAGCTTGCCCGGCGCCGCCGGCTCGCGCGTAAGCAATTGCAGCAGATGCAAGCGCGCCGTTAATCCAGCTGCACGGGCCTGCACTTGCAGTGCGGCCAGTTGTTCGGAGTAACTCCACTCGTCTGCATGGCGCACGCAATGCACCAGCACCAGATCCTCGAACTTGCGCCAGACATCTTGCTGCAGCAGGATGGAAATGAACGGTCCCAAACCGGTACCGGTCGCCAGCATCCACAAATGCTTGCCGTCGACAAAGCGGTCCGGCGTCATGAAACCATAGCTGAGCTTTTCCACCCAGACCGGCGCGCCGGGTTCAAGCTGATCCAGCTTGCTGGTGAACAGGCCCTCCGGCACCACAATGGCGTAGTACTCGAGTTCGCTGTCGTTTTCAGCGGAGGTCACCGAATACGCACGCCACACGATCTCGCCCTCTATTTCCAGACCGAGCCGGGCAAACTGGCCGGCGACGAATTGATAACCAGCAGGCCGCGTGGTGCGAAAAGTCATGAGCTTGTCGGTCCAGCGATGAACCGACACCAGTCTTTCACAGCTGGCCTTGTCTGCGCTTACGTCCACTGCCACTAAGCTCTCCTTGTTGAAACAGAAATTAAGAAAATTCTGAAAATAGCCGGCACCCGGTCTGAAACAGCCACCAAGGCAGTCCAACTACGCGCTCGCCGGATACAATACCCGAGATCGATCGGCAGACAAGGAAACACGGAATTTCAGTGCAGGCATAAAACGCTGCAATATCAAGCTCTGCAATAAGGAAAACCCGAATCAGAGTGGAACTAAGCGCCATCAATCCGGGTCTTGCCGATGGGTCTGCAGATCGTAACTATGCTGCCGGAATCCGAAGATGCCTGAGGATGCCTGATGAAACGAAAAAGCCGAATAAAAGCGGCTCCCCTCGGCAAACAGCAGCAAGCGTTGCAAGCGACATCCTAACCGGGCATGGAAAAATCTGCTGGCAAGCGTCGGCCTCAAGAGATGAGCATGGGATGGGCTTGCAGCCATACCGATGCGGACGGTCATGCTGCGCGACAGCCGGATATTGGCCGACGCGGCAATCATGTCGATTCCGTGAAAGCCGATCCGACAAGCACGAGGAAAATTTCCTGCGCATCGGCGACCTTCACCGTTCGATGCAGTAGTGGCGCCCCGCGCACTCGCACCGATGCGGCGCTCTGCGAAGGTCTGGTCACATGCAATACCCGATCTGATGCTTGCCGATCTCATGCAACACATGCGGGCATCACACGATTTATTTTTTAAGAATACAGAATCTACTCAATGAACTGGACCTGCCGCCTGGCCCTTGCTTTTATGTGGTGCGTCGCCGACGCCGCACACGCCGCCTACAAAGTGGATATCGATGCGCCCTCGCCGCTGCAGAGGCTGCTCAAGGAACATCTCGATCTGGTGCGCTATCAGGAACGCGCAGACCTCAGTCCGGAGCAACTGAAATTCATGGTCGACACCGTGGGTGATCAGGTCACGCAACTGGCGTCCACCGAGGGCTATTTTTCGCCCAAGACCAAGGTCGAGCTGAAGCATGAAACCTCAGCCGACGGTCAGCAGGAAATCAGCCGCATCCAGATCACCGTTGAAGCCGGTCCGATCACCAACATTCACAGCGCCGACATCAGCGCGGTCGGTGCGATCACGCAGCAAGAGCCGCAACGCGTCAGCGATGTGCAGAAAAACTGGTCGCTGCCGGTCGGCAAGCCCTTCCGGCAGGAAGACTGGGACAAGGCCAAGAACGCCGGCCTGCAAACCCTGCAGCAAAGGAAATACGCCGCCGCCAAGATCGCCGAATCGGAAGCCCGCATCGATCCGGACGATCAGCAAGCCGATCTGGCGGTGCGCTATGACAGCGGGCCGGCTTTCACGCTGGGCCCTTTGCAGATCACCGGCACCAAGCGTTACCCGGAAGAAATCATCCGCAACGTCAATCCGCTCAATGTCGGCGAAGAGTACGACGTCAACCGCCTGCTGGCCTTGCAGCGCCAGATCCAGAACACGCCTTACTTCAGCAACGCCATCGTCGGCATTGATGATGATCCGGCGCATCCGGATCTGACGCCGGTCAAGGTACAGGTCACCGAATATCCCACGCAGCGCGTACGCGCCGGCGTGGGGTATGCGACCGATACCGGCGCGCAGGTCGAAGGCCGCTATTCGCACTACAACGTTTTCAACAAGGCCTGGGTGTTCGACAGCCAGTTGCGACTGGAACAAAAACGCCAGTACGGCCTGCTGAGCCTGGGCATGCCGCCGGACGACAAAGGCTTCGTCAACAGCTTCAATACCTCGTATGAACGCACCACGCTGGAAGGCGTGGATCTGCGCAGTTTCCAGACCGGTCTCAAACGCACCCGCACCGGCGACAAATACGACACCACCTATTCGCTGACCTACTACCGCGATCAATTGCAACAGGAAGACGGCGCGACCCTGCCGAGCAATACCGTAGTCTCGCCCGGAACGCATCAGGCCCTGGTGCCCGGCTTCGCCTGGGCGCGCCGCAATGTGGATGATCCTATCTTCCCGCGCCAGGGCAATCTGCTGACGCTGGAAGCCGGCTTCGCGGTCAAGGGCATCATGACCGACCAGACCTTCGGCCGCCTGTATGGACGCTTCAAACAGTTCATCCCGGTCGCCAAACGCGATGTGGTGCTGCTGCGCGCCGAACTGGGCGGCGTATTCACCCAGGGCAGCGCCTCGGCGGTGCCGGCCTCGCTGCTGTTCCGCGCCGGCGGCAACGAGTCGGTGCGCGGCTATAGCTATCAGAGCATCGGCAACGAACAGAACGGCACGGTCTACCCGACCAAGTATCTGGCGGTCGGCAGCACCGAGTATCAGCACTGGTTTACCGAAAGCTGGGGTGCGGCCGTGTTCTACGACGTCGGCGCGGCTGCCGACAACTGGAACAACAAGACCTTTTATCAGGGCGTAGGCGCCGGTGCGCGCTGGCGCAGCCCGGTCGGCACGCTCAATCTGGATCTGGCTTACGGCATCCAGAAAAAGCAGATCCGCCCGCATATTTCGCTGGGCATCGCATTCTGACGGCGCTCTTTGCACCGAGGCCCGGAGCAAAAAGCGTGCAAAAGAAACGGTCGCCGCTTGCGGCCACCGCTGACATGAATAAACAAGCCGCAATGACGGGCTCAATCGATTTGAAGACGCAGGCATGACAGACCAGAATCAACATCCGCCGCAGCAAGATCAGGATCCGAATTCGGATCGCAAGCAGGCTGACAATGCCGGGCGCGGCCAGAACACAGGCAAAAGGAAACGCAGTACGCCGGCCAAGCTGCTGCTGTGGTCGGGCGGCACGCTGGCCGGCGTGGTGCTGCTCGCCGCCGGCGCCGCGATCTTTGCCGTGACGACCGAAAACGGTACACGCATTCTCTGGAATACCGCCGTGCGCGTGATGGACGGCAAACTGTCCGGCACGCTGCTGGGCGGCAGCATTGCTGATGGCTTGCGCCTGCGCGATCTCAACTATCACGATGACAAGCGCATCCTCAAGATCGACAGCATCGATTCGAGCTGGCACCTGTCGCTGGCGCCGCGCAAGCTGACGGTGCGCTATCTGCGGGTCGGCACGGTCGAGCTGAATCAACAGCCCTCGCCGTCGGAACCTACGGTCATGCCGCAATCGCTGAGCCTGCCGCTGGCGCTTGCGCTGAACGACATCTCGCTGAAAAAACTGACGCTGCAACAGGGCACCTCGATCACCGAGCTATCCAATCTCAAACTGCACGGCGACTCGGACGGCATACAGCACACGCTGGTGCTGGACAGCCTCAGCACGCCTTTCGGCGATGCCAGCGCACTGCTGAACCTGAATGGCAAACAGCCCTTCGCGATCAGCGGCGGACTGGAGCTGGCGGGCGAATACAAAAACGGGCAGTTGCAAGAGAAATATCAGATCGCAGCACAGCTTTCCGGCTCGCTGCAAGAACTGGGCGTGGCGCTGAAAGCCAGCGGCGACAAACTCAACGGCACTGCCGAAATCCAGGCCACACCTTTTGCGCCGGTGCCGCTGCAACGCGCCAAGATCGACTTCCAGCATCTGAATCCACAAGCTTTCAGCGCCGGTGCGCCGCAGGCCGATCTACGCATACGCGCAGATCTCGCCCCCCTCGACACAGCGTCTGCACCTGCTCCTGCAGCGGCGACAGGCACCACGCCGGCATTGAACTCGGCATCCGCGGCGCCACCATCCGCAAGCGACATGAAAGTCGGCGGCACCATCGACATCAGCAACGGCAAACCCGGCCGCATCGATCATCAATTGCTGCCGCTGGTCTCGGCCAAGGCCGATGTCGAACTGGATCTCAAGCACCAGAAACTGGCGAATCTGGATATCCGCCTGCTGAAAAACGCGCGCCTGCAAGGCGGCGGCGAATTCCGGCCGGCCAGCGACAAGCAGGCGATGGGCGGTGAATTCAAGTTCCAGATCAGCGATCTCGATCTGAACCAGATTCATGGTCAGCTCAAGGCCTCGCAATTGCGCGGCCCCCTGGATGTCAAGCTGGGCGCGACGCAGCAAGACATCAAACTGGCTCTGGCAGACCGGAATCTCAGCATCAAGCTGGACAGCAGCATCCATCCTGAACAGGTGGAACTGCATCAGGCCCAATTGGCGGCCGGCAAATCACGGCTGGAAGTGGCCGGTACGCTGGCGACCGTGGGCGCCATGAATTATGCAGTCAAAGGCAAGCTGGCCGATTTCGACCCGACGGCATTTCTGAGCGCGGTCACACCGCCATCCGCGCCGGCCGGCGGCAAATCGGCCAAGGCCGCGAAACAGAGCGCGGCTGCGCCATCCAAGCCGGTGGCTGCGCGCATCAACATGGACTTCAATGCCAGCGGCGTGCTTTCGCCCGAGCTGCAAGTGAAGCTGGCCTTCGGAATCCATGACAGCAGCTATGGCGACTTGCCGATGAGCGGCAAGGGCAATATCCAGCTGGCCGGAAAGCGCCTGCTGCCGAGTACCGCCAATCTGCTGATCGCCGGCAATACCCTGAATCTGAACGGCAGCTTCGGCGTCAGCGGCGACAAGCTCAATCTGAATGTCGATGCGCCGCAACTGCAGCGTCTGGGTTATGGATTATCCGGTCTGCTCAAGCTGGACGGGCAATTGACCGGCACCCAGCAGCGCCCCAACCTGCACGCAAACTATCGCGCCGAACAACTGGCCTTCGGCCCGCACCGCGTACAGCGCCTGACGGGCGAAGCCGACCTGCGTACCGATCTGGCGGCCGGCGTCAACTCGCCCAACAACAAGCTGGCGCTGCGCGTCGAAGGCGAAGGCTACAAAGGCCCGCAGGCTGAACTGGCCAAGCTGAATCTGAATCTGACCGGCACCTACGCCAATCACAATCTCAAGCTGCAGACCAATGGCCGTCTGCTGGATCATCCGCTGGATCTGGACTTCGCCGCACACGGCAAGGTGACTGAAAAGACCAGGGGCAATTACGGCTGGACCGGCACCATCGACACGCTCTCCAACAAGGGCCTGCCGCAGATCGCCATGGCTTCGCCGCTGAGCCTGAGCGTGGCTGCCGATGCCATCGATGCCGGCGCCACCCGCCTCAACATCGACCGCATGGCGATCGACCTGCAGCACTTCAGCTATCAGCAAGGACGGATTCGCTCGGCCGGTCAGGCCAAGGCGCTCGACATCGGCCGGATCCTTGAACTAGTGCGCGAGTTCACCGGTACCGAAGCGCCGGTGAAAACCGATCTGGTGCTCGACAGCGACTGGAATTTCGCGCTCGCCGAAAATGCCAGCGGCTACTTCCGGATCGAACGCAAATCGGGCGATATGCGCGTTACGACCAGCAATGGCGAAAGCGCACTCGGCTTGTCCGAACTGAAACTTCGTGCGGATCTGGAAGGCCAGCAGATGAAGTTCGCGGCGCGCGCCAATGCATCCCGCATCGGTACGCTGGATGCCCAGGGCAGTAGCGGCCTGCAACGCCAGGACGGCTTGCTGACGCTCACATCTTCTTCGCCGCTGGCCGCCAAGGCGCAGTTCAAGGTGCCGGAGCTGAAGCGCATCGGCGATCTGATCGGCCCGCAGGTCAGCCTCAACGGCAAGCTGGCGATGGATCTCAGCGCCGGAGGCACGCTCGGCCAGCCCAAACTGTCGGGCGCGATCAACGGCGACGACATGGCGGTAACGCTGTTCGATCAGGGCATACAGCTCAAGGACGGCGTCGCCCGCATCACCATGGACAACAACGTGATTGATCTGCGCCAGATCGAATTCCGCGGCGGCGAAGGCACGCTGCGCGCCAGCGGCAAAGTACAACTGGGAGAATCCAACCCGGATCTGAACGCCACCATCACTGCCGACCGTCTGCAATTGTTCGCCAGTCCCGACCGCCAGCTGATGCTCTCCGGCAAGGCCTCGGTCGCCAATGTGGCCGAACAGTTGCGCATCGACGGCAAGTTCGTGGTCGACAAGGCCTTGTTCGATCTGCCCAAGAGCAGCGCACCCAAGCTCGGCGACGACGTGATCATTGTGCGCAAGGGTGAGAAAGCCAAGGCCGGCGCCAACGCCAGCTCCCAGCAGAAGCTCACCGCCGCCACCGAAAAACCGGCCGGCAAGTTCGCTCCTGTGATGAACATCTCGGTCGATCTGGGCAACAACTTCCGCTTCAAGGGCACCGGCGCCGATCTGCTGCTGCGCGGCGACATGAACGTGCGCAGCGAACCCTACTCGCCGCTGCGCGCCACCGGCACCATCAATGTCGCGGAAGGCACGTATGAAGCCTTCGGCACCAAGCTCAACATCGAGCGCGGCATCATCAACTTCCAGGGCCCGATCAGCAATCCCAACCTGAACATTCTGGCGATGCGCCGCAATCAGGACGTGGAAGCCGGCGTCGAAGTCACCGGCAACGCCAATCAGCCGCGCGTCAAACTGGTGTCAGAACCGAACGTGCCGGACGATGAAAAACTGTCGTGGATGATGTTCGGCCACGGCACCGACAGCTCCGGCATCGGCCAGCGCAATGCCAGCAGTCAGGCGCTGGCGCTGGTCGGCAACTTCGGCGGCAAGAAGATCGCCAAGGACATCGGCCTCGACCAGTTCTCGATCGGCGCCAGCGAATCCGGCCTGAGCAACGACCAGGTGGTCAATCTGGGCAAGGCGATTTCAGAGAAACTGGCCATCGGCTACGAGCAGAGCCTGACCGGCGCCGCCAGCGTCGCCAAGGCCACCTGGCAACTGTCGCAACGCTGGTCGGTGGTGGCGCGCGCGGGCACGATCAATGGTCTGAACGTGGTGTTCAATCGCAGGTTCGACTGAGATCGGGAATGCAGAAAAGAAAACAGGACCGGTGATGCCAGTCCTGTCCTGCTGATGTGAACACCGTCAATCCGACTGCGACAAAAAAACGGCATCCAACAGGGATGCCGTTTTTCCTGGGGCAAGCAACGCGCTCGCTACAGCCATCCCGCCTTGCGTAATCTGCGCCACAGCATCGAGCAGCAGAAGATGATGCCGCCCAGCACCAGCGGAAAACTCCAGCGCCAGTCCAGCCCCGGCATGTGGGCGAAGTTCATGCCGTAGAGGCTGAAGATCATGGTTGGAATGGCGAGAATCGCACCCCAGCCGGCCAGGGTCTGCACGATTTCATTCTGATGAATGGTGACCTGGGCCAGATTGATCTGCACCGCAGACTCCACCATTTCGCGCAGGCGGTCGCCGGTGTCGATGAAGCGCACCACGTGGTCGTAGATGTCGCGGAAATAGGCCTTGCCGTCCTTGGTGATCAGACCTTCATGAAAGCGCAGCAGCTGCGTGCAGATATCCAATACCGGCGACGCCACTGAACGCAAGCGGATCAGCTGGCGCTTGAGCTGATACAGCTCCTGCAAATAGGCCTGCCCGGTATTGCCGCTGGTCTGAAACAGCTGTGCTTCGTAGAGATCGAACTTCTTTTCCAGATCGTCCATGATCGGACGATAGTTGTCGACCACGAAATCCATGATCGAATACAGCACAAAGCTGGGGCCGCGCACCAGGCGATCCGGCAGCATCTCGCAATGCTCGCGCACCTTGGCATAGCTGCGCGAGGCGCCGTGCCGCACCGTGACCACGAAGCGCGGGCCGGTCAGGATGTGGGTTTCACCGAACTTGATCTCGCCGTCCACCAACTGCGCGGTATGCAAAACCACGAACAGGGTATCGCCGTACTCTTCGATCTTGGGGCGCTGATGAGCGGCGTAGGCATCTTCCACCGCCAGTTCGTGCAGATTGAATTCTTCCTTGATCTTGCACATCAGCTCGACATTCGGTTCGAGCAAGCCGAGCCAGACGAAAGTCCCTTCCTGCTCCAGCTCATCGCTGATTTCATCGAGCGTGATGTCACGCAGTTTCTTGCCTTTTTTGTAGACCGTGCAATTGACGATCATGCTGGCGTCGATCATGTATGGCTCCATGTGCGCCGCTGCCGCGAGGTGATCGGATCCGATGCGGATCGCTCAATGTCACGGCAGCGTGAAGGCGCATTATTATTGGCCGCCGGTGCTTGCCGGCTCCCTCCGGCGGTGCCGGTCCGTGCAAGCGCCTGGATGGATGATCCGGCGGAAGTTCAGGCGGCCCGGCGCACCAGCTTTTGTTTCAGGATCTGCGCCAGCACCACTCCGACCAGAGTGATACCGCCGCCGATCGCATGATACGCATGCAAGGTTTCGCCCAGGGCCAGCACAGCGATTATGACGGTAAATATGGGAAACAAGTTCATGAAGACGGTGGCGTAGCTGGCGCCCAGATGCGCCACGCCGCGCATCCACAGGAATTGCGAAACAATGGAAGCGGCAATCCCGGCGAACAGAATCAGCGGGATGTTTTCCGCCGTCAGCGCTGAATGCGCCCCCAGGATGTAGCCAGGCGTCAACGCTACCACCGCGATCAGAATCTGCATGTACAGCAGTTGCCAGGTCGGGAATGGCAAGGCCCAGCGACGCAGCAGCACCCCGTACAAGGCATAGGCAATGGTCGCGATCAGCATCAGGAAATCGCCGATCACCACGCCGTTGGTAAACAAATCAGCGGGATGCCCCTTGCCGATCAGGATCATCAGACCGAACAGCGAAAGAATGCCGCCCAGCAAGGTGCCCAGGGTTGGCGGTTCGCGCAGAAACAGACTGCTCAGCAGCAGCGTCAGCAGCGGCATCAATGAGGCGATCATGCCCATGCTGGTGGCCGATGACGTCACCGCGGCAACGTAAGCCAGACTCTGAAACAGCACCATGCCGAGCAATGCCAGCGCGCCGATCTTGAGCAGATAGGGCCGAAAATCGGCGCGCCTCTGCCAGACCGGCTTCAGCATGAAGGGCGTCAGCAGCAGCGCCGCCAACACCCAGCGATAGAAGGAAATATCCTCAGGCGGTATCACGCCCGCCGCCAGCTTGTTGACGATGGTATTCATCGCCCAGATCAGCACGGCGCCCAACGGGAAAGCCATATATCGGTATTGCATGTTGTCGCTCGCCAAAAAATCGAATACAGAATTGAGTTGCCGCCGGGTTACCCCAAGCCTGCGCCGGCCAGCCGGCTTCACTCAGGCCGACGAAGTCTTGCTTTGTTCGCGCCCCGCCATCTCGGAACCGGCATTGGCCGGCAGCCTGCGCAGCAGCGGAATCGAGAACGAAGCGGCCAGCGCCACCGTCAGGAAAGCCGGCCAGAAATCCTGGGTCACCAGCGTCGCATGGCCCTGCAACTGGTTCGACACTTGCAACGCAAATCCGGCCAGCACCACGCCCATGCCGACCGACAACTGCTGCGCGACGCTGGCGATGCTGGTGGCCTGGCTCAGGCTGCGGCTTTCGACATCGGCGTAGGAAATCGCATTCAGGCTGGTGAATTGCAGCGAGCGGAAACAGCCGCCGATCAGCAGCACGATGAACATCACCAGATAAGGCGTAGTCGCTGAAAACAGGCCGATGCAGGCCAGCGATACGATGCCCAGCGCACCGTTGATCACCAGCACCCGGCGAAAACCATAGCGCTTGAGAATGCGCGCCGCGATGGTTTTCATGAACATGGCGCCGGCCGCCGACGCGCAGGTCAGCAAGCCCGAATGGAAGGCGGAGAAACCAAAGCCCAGTTGCAGCATCAGCGGCAGCAGAAAAGGAATCGCACCGATGCCGAGGCGGAACAGCGAGCCGCCGAATACGCCCGCCTGCAGCGTCGGAATCTTGAGCAACTTGAGATCGATCAGCGGCGTCGGCGTGCGACGTGCATGCCAGACATAGGCCGCCAGACTGAGCGCCCCCAGCACCACGCAGGCCAGAGAGATATCGCTGGAGACCAGATGGCGTCCGGCGGTCGCCAGGCCCATCATCAGCAACGAACAGCCCAGCGCCGACAACACGAAACCGGGCCAGTCCAGCGGCGCCATGCTGTCGGCCCTGGTGTTGGGAATGAAGCGCGTCGCCAGATACAGGCCGAGAATGCTGATCGGAATATTGATGAAGAAAATCCAGCGCCAGTGGAAATAGGTCGTGATGAAGCCGCCCAGCGGCGGCCCCAGCACCGGGCCGAACAATGCAGGAATGGTCAGATAGCTGAGCGCCTTGACCAGATTGGCCTTGTCCACGCTGCGCAGAATCACGAGGCGCCCGACCGGCACCATCATCGCGCCGCCTATGCCCTGAAAGAAACGCGCCGCCACGAACTCCGGCAAGCTGTTCGACACGCCGCACAGGATGGAACCCAGCATGAAGACACAGATCGCCGAGCGGAAAATCGTCAGCGCGCCGAAACGATCCGCCATCCAGCCGCTGATCGGGATGAACACGGCCAGACTGACGAGGTAGGAAGTCAGCGCCAGTTTCAGCGAAATGGGATCGACACCCATGTCCACCGCCAGCACCGGCAAAGAGGTCGAAATGACCGTGGAATCCATCTGTTCCATGAACAAGGCACAGGCAATGATCAGCGGGATGGTGAAAGTGCGGGGAGCGGACATCGGCGCAATATGAGAGAAGCAGGAAAGAAGCTGAAAACTGTCTGAAAAAACAGGAACCGGAACAGCGTACCCGGTCTGAATTCGGGCAATGAGACTCTGAAGCGATATCGAGCAGGAAGCCCGCAGGACAGCCGCCCAGTATACCGTTTAAGCTATGATGCTGCCGGGCGCACCTGCCGGGGCCGACTGTCGGGTGAAAACCGCCTGCAAGCTGAGTCGCCGCCTGAGCGCGCCATCCGCAACAGCCAGAACCACACACCCTCAATGCCGTACAAGTCCATGCCCAATTGCTTCGCCCTGCTCGACGATTACCAGGCCTCGCCGGCGGAACCCCGCTCGCGGCTTTATACCGGCTATCGCCAGGCCCTGAGCTGCGCTGATGCCGCCGCGTTTCCGCTGATGCTGGAGCAGATGCAGCAGGCGCTGCAGCAAGGCCTGCATGCCGTCGCGCTGTGGACCTATGAGCTGGGCGCCGCCTTGCACGACATCCCCGCCGGATCGCATGCGGGTGCCGCCGGCTTGCCGCTGGCGCAAGTGCTGCTGTTTGACGAATGCCGTCATCTGAGTCGTGAACAGGTCGACATCTGGCTTGAGCAACAGGCCGCCCAGGAGAACCGCAAGGCGGACATCAACCCGCAGCATGCCGGGGTCTGCGATGTCAGCGCCAGCGTCGACGAACAGGAGTTCAGCGCCGCCATCGCCCGCATTCGCGACTACATCGCGGCCGGCGACACTTATCAGGTCAACTACACCTACCGCCTGCATTTTTCAGCCTTCGGCTCGGCGACCGCGCTGTATCGCCGCCTGCGCCGCCGCCAGCCGGTGCCCTACGGCGCTTTCATACAGTGCGCAGATGGCCGCAGCGTGCTGTCGTTCTCGCCCGAACTGTTTGTCTCGCATCGCCAGGGCCTGCTGAAAGCCAAACCGATGAAAGGCACGGCACGCGCCGCCGCCGATGACGAAGCCGATGCCGTCGCCATCAATGCGCAGCGCTCGCTGGCGCTCAGCATCGACGAAAAGAATCGCGCAGAGAATCTGATGATCGTTGATCTGCTGCGCAACGACCTCGGCCGTATCGCCGAATCCGGCTCCGTGCAGGTGCCGCATCTGTTCGACGTGCGCCGTTACGGTCAGGTGCTGCAGATGACCTCCACCATCCATGCCCGTCTGCGCCCGCAGACCACGCTGCCCGACGCCATCGCCGCGCTCTACCCTTGCGGTTCGATCACCGGTGCGCCCAAGCGCCGCACCATGCAGATCATCGATGAGCTGGAAAGCCAGCCGCGCGGACTCTACACCGGCGCCATCGGCTGGTTCGATGCGCCGCGTCAGACGCCATCCGGCACGCCGGCCATCGGCGACTTCTGCCTCTCGGTGCCGATCCGCACGCTGGTGCTGGAGGCGCCTGAAGATCAGCGCCCCGGAAGCTTGCGGCGCGGTGTGCTCGGGGTAGGCGCCGGCATCGTCTACGACAGCGACGCGGCGTCGGAGTACGCCGAATGCCAACTCAAGGCCAGCTTCCTCACCGGTCTGGCGCAGGATTTCAGCCTGTTCGAAACCATGTATGCCACGGCGCAAGGCTGTCGCCATCTGGAGCTGCATCTGCAGCGGCTGCGCACCTCCGCGGCGAGCTTCGGCTTTGTCTTCGAGGAACATAAAATCCGCCAGGCGCTTGATCAGACCTGCGCCGGCTTACCAACACCAACCCCCACAACGACTGAGGACGGGCAGGCTTATCGCCTCAAACTGTCGCTGCATCAGGACGGCCGCATCGCGCTGCAACATGCCGCGCTGACGCCCTTGCCAGCGGACGTAAACGTCTTCCTCGCGCCGCAGACGATGAACAGCGCCGATCTATTTCTGCGCCACAAAAGCTCGGTACGCGCAATCTATGATCAGGCCTGGCGTGCGGCGGAAAACCTGGGGGGGTTCGACATGCTGTTCTTCAACGAACGCGATGAGCTGACCGAAGGCGGACGCAGCAATGTGTTCGTGAAGCTGGATGGCGTGTGGCTAACGCCGCCCTTGTCGGCGGGCGTACTGCCGGGTGTGATGCGCAGCGTGCTGCTGAACGCTCCCGAATGGAATGCACAGGAAGCCGTGGTCAGCCGCCGGCAGTTGATCAGCGCCGAAGAAATTGTGGTGTGCAATGCCTTGCGTGGCGCGGTGCGCGTGGTGTTGGCCGAATTGACCGGCTGACATTGAAACGGGTGGCCGGATTGCGCCCCCCGGGCTCAATCCGTTTCAACAAGCTCAGCAAATAAAAACCGCCATCATCTGCCTACTGCGCCCGTCGCTTCTGCGCATCGCGCTCCGCCTGCGCCTTTTCTTCCGACTGTTTCGCCAGCGGCTGCAACTCATTCAGATTCTGATCGCTCCAGCCGCCGCCCAGGGCCTTGGTCAGCAATACGCTGGCGGCCATGCGGCGGTTCAGGATGTCCAGCGCCGAACGCTCACTGGCCAGGGCGGTGGCTTGCGCGGTAATCACATTGACATAGCTCACGGTGCCGGCCTTGTACTGATTGTTCACCAGCGTGACGGCCTGACGCGCCGATTGCAGCGCTTCATTCTGCACCACGGCTTCCTGCTCCAGAATGCGCAGGCTGGCGAGGTTGTCTTCCACTTCCTGGAAGGCGGTCAGCACGGCTTGCTTGTATTCGGCCACGGTGGCGTCATAGGACGCCACCGCCTGGGCCGTCAGCGCGCGCTTGGCGCCGCCGTCGAAAATCGATTGCGCCAGTTGCGGTCCCAGCGACCAGACCCGGCCCGGCAGCGAAAACCAGTCGGCAAAGGTCGAGCTTTGATAGCCGCCTGAGGCCGACAGGGTCAGGCTCGGATAATAGGCGGCCTTGGCCACGCCGATCTGGGCATTGGCGGCAGCGGCGCGCCGTTCAGCCGCAGCGACATCGGGACGGCGCTCCAGCAGCATCGATGGAATACCATTGGGCACCGGCGGTGTGGCGGCTTCCAGCGGTGCTTTCGGCAGCGAGAAATTGGAGGGCGTCTTGCCGACCAGCAGCGCAATCGCGTGTTCCAGCTGGGCGCGCGAAACGCCGTTGTCGAGCGCTTGCGCCTGTGCCGTCTTCAACTGAGTCTGCGCCTGGATCACGTCGGACTTGGCGACGAAGCCGGCTGCGTATTGATTCTGGGTCAGCTGGTAAGAACGCTGGTAGGCCTCGACCGTGTCTTCCAGCAGCTTTTGCTGGGCATCCAGAATGCGCAGTTGCAGATAGTTTTGCGCCAGCTGCGCCTGCGCGCTGAGGCGGGCGGCGGCCAGGTCGGCTGCACTGGCCTGGGCGCTGGCTTCGCTGGCTTCGACATCGCGTCGCACCTTGCCCCAGACGTCGACTTCCCAGGCTGCATTCAAGCCGAAGCTGTAGGAATTGCGCACGCCGGCGCTGGACGAGCTCGACGAACTTGATACGCTGGAAGAACGCGAACGCGTGGCCGAGGCCGTGGCATCCAGCGTCGGCGAGTAGTTCGCGCGCGAACCCTGCACCAGCGCCATGGCGCGGCGGAAATTGGCTTCCGCCAGCGCCAGATTCTGATTCGAGATATCGATCTGAGCGATCAGCGCATTGAGTTGCGGGTCGCCGAACATTTCCCACCAGTTGCCGTTCAGCGCCAGCTCGCGCGGCTGCGCCGGTTTCCAGTCCTGCCCTTCCTTGAAGGCGGCAGGCGACTCGTCCATCTGCGGTCGCACATAGTCAGGACCGACCGAGCAGGCGCCCAGCAGCATGCTCAGGGACAAGGCCAGCAGCGCCGGTTTGAGTGCGCCAGGCATGGCTGAGGCATTTACTTTGATCTGCATCGGGTTGAATCTCGCGGTGTGTTTCATTTCATTCTCCGTGGCGGCCGGCATGGGCATGTATCTGCACATGCTTCAGGCCGCCGATGTTTCTGCGTGCTTGCGGCGGCCGAAGCTGCGATGGCCCCACAGGCGCAGGCGCTCCATATACAGATAGACCACCGGCGTGGTGTACAGCGTCAGCAACTGGCTCACCAGCAGGCCGCCGACAATCGAAATCCCCAGCGGCTGACGCAGCTCGGCGCCGTCGCCGTGGCCGATCGCCAGCGGGATCGCACCCAGCAAGGCCGCCATGGTGGTCATCATGATCGGGCGGAAGCGCAGTTTGCAGGCTTCGAAGATGGCGTCGCGCGGCGTCATGCCGCGATTGCGTTCGGCATCCAGCGCGAAGTCGATCATCATGATGGCGTTCTTCTTGACGATGCCGATCAGCAGGATCACACCGATCAGGGCGATCAGGCTGAAGTCGGTGCCGGTGACCAGCAAGGCCAGCAAGGCGCCGACGCCGGCCGAGGGCAAGGTCGAGATGATGGTGATCGGATGGATCAGGCTTTCGTACAGAATCCCGAGCACGATGTAGACCGCCAGCAGCGCCGTCAGAATCAACAGCGGCTGGCTGCTCATCGACGACTGGAAGGCGTTGGCGGTGCCGGCAAAGCTGCCGTGCACGGCAGTCGGCACACCCAGCCGCGCCAGCGCCACATTGATGGCTTCGGTCGCCTGCGACAGCGACACGCCTTCGGCCAGATTGAACGACAGCGTGGAGGCAATGAACTGGCCTTCATGACTGACGCCCAGCGCGGCGCTGGTCGGCGCAAAGCTGGCGAACGACGACAGCGGCGCCTGGCGCGAGACGGCAGTCGACAAGGTCTGCGACAGGCTGGAATTCGAGGCCAGCTTGCCGGCCGAGGTCAGCGTCGGCGGCGTGCTCAGCGCCGAGGTGGTCGGCGACAGATTGCTGGTGGCGGTCAGGCTGACATAGGTGTTCTTCAGCGTTTCCGGGCTTTGCCAGTATTGCGGCGCCGCCTCCATCACCACGTGATACTGGTTCATGCCGCTGTAGATGGTGGAAATCTGGCGCTGCCCGAACAGATCGCTCAGGGTCGAATCGATCAGTTGCGGCGTGGCGCCCATGCGGATCGCCGTTTCGCGGTCGATGGTGAGCGTGGTCTGCAAACCCTTGTCCTGCTGATCAGTGCTCACATCCTCAAGTTCCTTGAGATTGGAAAACGCCAGGCGGATCTTGGGCTCCCACACCCGCAGCAGATTCAGATCGTCCGACTGCAGCGTGTATTCATACTGCGAATCGCTCTGGCGCGCGCCGATGCGGATGTCCTGCACCGGTTGCAGGAACAGGTTGGCGCCGGCCACATGCGCCAGCTTGCCGCGCAGCCGGCCGATCACGCGGTCCGCCGAAATCTTGCGCTCCGACAGCGGCTTGAGCGTGATGAACATGTTGCCGGCGTTACGCCGGCCGCCGCCGGTGAAGGCCACCACATCCGACACCGCCGGATCTTCCTTGACGATGTCGATGAACTCGTTGAGCTTGACCTTCATCGCCTGGAAGGAGATCGCCTGATCACCGCGAATCCCGCCCACCAGCCGGCCGGTATCCTGCTGCGGGAAGAAGCCCTTGGGCACTACCTTGTACAGATACACATTGAGCACGATGGTGGCGAGCAGCACGATCATCATCAGCGGCGAAAAACGCAGCGCCCAGGTCAGCGAACGCTCATAGCCCAGCAGCATGTCGTTGAAGATGTTTTCGGTGGCGTCGTACAGCTTTTGCAGCCAGGGATGACGACGCCTTTTGATCTCCTCATCGCGCCGCGGATCGTGCCGCAACAGACGCGCGCACATCATCGGCGTAGTCGTCAGCGAAATCACCAGCGACACCAGAATCGCCACCGACAGCGTGATCGCGAACTCGCGGAACAGGCGGCCGACGATGCCCTCCATCAGCAGAATCGGGATGAACACCGCGATCAGCGAAATGCTCATCGACAAGACCGTGAAGCCGACTTCCTTGGCGCCCTGCAAGGCGGCCTGCACCGGTTTCATGCCGGCTTCGATATGGCGCGAAATGTTTTCCAGCACCACGATGGCGTCATCCACCACAAAGCCGGTGGCAATCGTCAGCGCCATCAGCGACAGATTGTCGAGACTGTAATCGAGCAGATACATCACGCCGAAGGTGCCGATCAGCGACACCGGCACCGCAATCGCCGGGATGAAGGTGGCGCGCGCATTGCGCAGGAACAGGAACACCACCAGGATCACCAGGCCCACCGACAGCATCAGAGTGAACTCGGTTTCCTTGAGCGATGCACGAATGGTCGGCGAGCGGTCCATCACCACTTTCATGTCGATGGCAGAAGGGATGGAGGCGTTCAGTTGCGGCAACAGCTCGCGCACGCTGTCCACCGTTTCGATGATGTTGGCGCCCGGCTGCCGGTTCAGGATCACCAGCACCGAAGGCTTGCCGTTGGCGGAGCCGGCATTGCGCACGTCGGCCACCGAGTCTTTGACCTCGGCCACATCGCGCACCCGCACCGGCGAGCCGTTGCGGTAAGACACGATCAGCGGTGCATATTCGGCGGCGGTCTTGGCCTGATCGTTGGCGTAGATCTGCCAGTTGCGGTCGCCGTCTTCCAGAATGCCCTTGGGGCGATTGGCGTTGGTGGCCGCCACCGCAGTGCGGACGTCGGCGCTGCCGATGCCGTATTTGTTGAGCGCGGTCGGATTGAGCTCGATGCGCACCGCCGGCTGCGAACTGCCGCCGACGCTGACCTGGCCGATGCCGCGCACCTGCGACAGTTTCTGCGCCAGGATGCTGTCGGCGGCGTCGTACATCTGGCCCTGCGTCATGGTGTTGGAAGTCAGCGCCAGAATCATGATGGGCGCATCGGCCGGATTCACCTTGCGATAGCTGGGACTGCTCGGCATGCCGGTCGGCAGCAGGCTGCGCGCAGCGTTCAGCGCGGCCTGCACGTCGCGCGCGGCGCCGTCGATGTCGCGCGTCAGTTCAAACTGCAGGGTGATGCGGCTGGAGTTCTGCGAACTGGTGGAGGTCATCTCGGTGACGCCGGCGATGGCGCCGAGCGCACGCTCCAGCGGCGTCGCCACGGTCGCGGCCATGGTTTCCGGGCTGGCGCCCGGCAACGAGGCCGAGATCGAAATGGTCGGGTAATCCACCTGCGGCAGCGGCGACACCGGCAGCAGGCGGAACGCCACCATGCCGGCCAGCGCAATGCCGATGGTCAGCAAGGTAGTGGCGATCGGACGCTTGATGAACGGGAGTGAAATATTCATGGTGTCCCGGACTCAGACTGCAGGCGGCAGCGGTGCAGGCTGGTGCGCGTCGCCATCTTCATCATCGCCGCGACCAAATTCACGCTGGCCGAAGCGCCGGCGCAGGCGGCGCGCCAGACGGTCGAAGGTCAGATAGATCACCGGCGTGGTGAACAGCGTCAGCACCTGCGACACCAGCAGACCGCCGACCATGGTGATGCCCAGCGGCTGGCGCAGCTCGGAACCGACGCCGGTACCCAGCATCAGCGGCAGCGCGCCCAGCAAGGCCGCCATGGTGGTCATCAGGATAGGCCGGAAGCGCAGCAGGCAGGCCTGATAGATCGCCTCGCGCGGGGTCTTGCCTTCGTTGCGCTCGGCTTCCAGCGCGAAGTCGATCATCATGATCGCGTTCTTCTTGACGATGCCGATCAGCAGAATGATGCCGATGATGCCGATGATGCCGAGGTCGGAACCGGAGATCATCAGCGACAGCAAGGCGCCGACGCCGGCCGAGGGCAAGGTCGAAAGAATCGTGATCGGGTGGATATAGCTTTCGTACAGCACGCCCAGCACGATGTACATGGTCACGATGGCCGCCAGAATCAGCCACAGGGTGTTCGACAGCGAAGCCTCGAAGGCCAGCGCCGCGCCCTGGAAGTTGGTCACGGTAGACGACGGCATGCCGATTTCCTTCTCGGCCGCCTTGATCACCTTGACCGCTTCACCCAGCGATGCGCCCTGCGCCAGATTGAAGGACACCGTGGTGGCCGGGAACTGACCTACGTGATTGACCACCAGCGGTGCGGTGCGCTCGGTGACGGTGGCGATGCTGGACAGCGGAATCTGCTTGCCGGCCGAGGTGACCAGGAAAATATGGTCCATGGCCTCAGGCCCGCGCTGAAATTCCGGCTTGACCTCCATCACCACGCGGTACTGATTCGATTGCGTGTAGATGGTCGAGATCAGGCGCTGGCCGAAGGCGTTGTACAGCGCGTTGTCGATGCCGGCGGTGGTGATGCCGAGACGCGACGCCGCATCGCGGTCGATTTCCACATAGGCCTGCAAACCGCGGTCCTGCAAGTTGCTGGCAACATCGGCCAGTACGGATTCCTGTTGCAGGCGCTCCACCAGTTTCGGCACCCAGGCGCTGAGCACCTTGGCGTCCGCATCTTCCAGCGTGAACTGGTATTGGGTGCGGCTGACGCTGTCTTCAATCGTCAGATCCTGCACCGGCTGCATGTAGAGCGTCACGCCCGGCACGTTCTGCGCCAGCTTGGGCTGCAGGCGGCGGATCACGTCGCTGGCGCTGACGTCGCGCTCTTCATGCGGCTTCAGATTGATGAGCATGCGGCCGCTGTTGAGCGTGGCATTGGTGCCGTCGACGCCGATGAAGGATGAGAGGCTTTCCACCGCAGGGTCTTGCAGCACGATCTTTGCCAGCGCCTGCTGACGCTGCCCCATGGCCGCGAACGACACCGATTGCGTGGCTTCGGAAATGCCCTGGATCACGCCGGTATCCTGCACCGGGAAGAAGCCCTTGGGCACGAACACATACAGCAGCACGGTCAGCAGCAAGGTACCGACCGCCACCATCAGCGTCAGTGCCTGACGCGCCAGCACCCATTCCAGCATGAGGCCGTAGCGCGCCACCACGCGGTCGAAGAAATCGCCGCTCTTGCGATAGAACCAGCCCTGTTCGTTGTCAGGCACGTGACGCAGCAGACGCGCGCACATCATCGGCGTGAGCGTCAGCGACACCACCGCGGAAATCAGAATCGACACCGCCAGCGTCACGGCGAATTCATGGAACAGGCGCCCCACCACATCGCCCATGAACAGCAGCGGAATCAGCACGGCGATCAGGGAAAACGTCAGCGAGATGATGGTGAACCCGATCTGCTGCGCGCCTTTCAGCGCTGCTTCCATCGGTTTCATGCCCTCTTCGATGTAGCGCGAGATGTTCTCGATCATCACGATGGCATCGTCGACCACGAAGCCGGTGGCGATCGTCAGCGCCATCAGCGTCAGATTGTTGATCGAGAAACCCGCCAGATACATGACGCCGAAGGTGCCCACCAGCGACAGCGGCACCGCCACGCTGGGAATGATGGTGGCCGGCACATTGCGCAGGAAGATGAAGATCACCATCACCACCAGCACCACCGACAGCATCAGTTCGAACTTCACATCCGATACCGAGGCGCGGATGGTGGTGGTGCGGTCGGTCAGAATCTGGACGTCGATGGCGCCCGGCAGGCTGGCCTGCAAGGTCGGCAGAATCTTCTTGATGCTGTCGACCACGGCGATCACGTTGGCGCCCGGCTGGCGCTGAATGTTGACGATCACCGCCGCCGATTCATTGGCCCAGGCGCCCAGACGCACGTTTTCGGCATCGTCCACCACGTCGGCCACGTCGGAAATGCGGATCGGCGCGCCGTTCTTGTAGGCGATGATCAGATTGCGGTATTCATCGGCCGAACGTAGCTGGTCGTTGGCGTCGATGGTGGAGGCGCGCGTGGGGCCGTCGAAACTGCCCTTGGCCTGATTGACGTTGGCGTTGCCGATGGCGGTGCGCACGTCATCCAGATTCATGCCCAGCGCGGCGACGGCGCGCGGGTTCAGTTGCAGCCGTACAGCCGGACGCTGGCCGCCCGACAGGCTGACCAGACCGACGCCCGACAACTGCGAAATCTTTTGCGCCAGACGCGTATCGATCAGATCCTGCACCTTGGGCAGAGGCATGGTTCTGGAGGTGACCGCCAGCGTGATGATGGGCGTATCGGCCGGATTGACCTTGCTGTAGACCGGCGGCATCGGCAGATCGGAGGGCAGCAGATTGCCGCCGGCATTGATCGCGGCCTGCACTTCCTGCTCGGCGATGTCGAGGTTGAGATCCAGATTGAATTGCAGCGTGATGACCGAGGCGCCGCCCGAGCTGGTGGACGACATCTGCTTCAGGCCGGGCATCTGGCCGAACTGGCGTTCCAGCGGCGCGGTGACCGATGAAGTCATCACATCCGGACTGGCGCCGGGATACAGCGTGACCACCTGAATGGTCGGGTAATCGACTTCCGGCAAAGCCGACAGCGGCAATTGCCGGTAGGCGACGATGCCGACCAGCAGGATCGCCAGCATCAGCAAGGATGTGGCAACCGGCCGCAGGATGAACAGGCGTGAGGGATTCATGCGCGCGCCTTATTTGCCGGCGGCCGGAGCAGGTGTCGGAGCTGTAGCAGCGGCGGGGGCAGCAGGGACAGAGGCGCCGCCTTCACGCTGACGCCGCAGTTCGGCCATTTTCTGGCGACGCTGGTCTTCCGGCAGCTTGCGGATTTCTTCGCCGAACTCGCCGGCGTCGATGCGCTTGTTAATCTCTTCCCAACGCTTCTGGCGTTCTTCAGGCGAAGCATTCTGAGCGTTCTGGGCGCTGGCATCCGCGCCTGCGCCGGGCTGAGCTTCACCGCGCTTGCCGTGGCGGCGCGCGCCCGGCCCTGCCTTTTCGGTCAGCTTGTTGGCCGGATCGTCGGCGCCGCCGCGCATCACCGCTTCCACCTTGGCGCCTTCGCGCAGGCGGTCGATGCCGTCCACCACCACCACTTCGCCGGCCTTGACGCCGTCATCGACCGTCGTCAGGTCGCCCTGCACTGCGCTGGTCTTGATGTTGCGCACGGTGACAGTGGAGTCTTCCTTGACCACATACACGAACAGGCCTTGCGAACCGCGCTGGATCGCCGCCGTCGGGATCACGGTGGCGTTTTCACGCGTATCGAGCTGCATGCGCACATTGATGAACTGGTTGGGGAACAAGGCGTAATCGGTATTCGGGAACTGCGCCTTCAGCTTGACCGTGCCGGTGGTGCTGTCGACCTGATTGTCGATGGTCAGCAGCATGCCGTCGGCCAGCTTATTCTTTTGCTCGCGGTCCCAGGCTTGTGCCGGCAGCTTCTTGCCGGCCTGCAGCTGACGCAGCACGGCCGGGATATTGTCTTCGGGGATGCTGAACACGGCGGTGATCGGCTGCACTTGCGTGATGATCACGATGCCGGTGCTGTCGCCGCTGCTGACCATGTTGCCGACGTCGACCTGCTTGAGGCCGAGGCGGCCGCCGATCGGCGCGGTGACGCGCGAATAGGTCAGGTTCAGGCGGGCGCTGGCGACCGTGCCCTGATCAGCCTTGACCGTGCCTTCATATTGCTTGACCAGCGCCGCCTGAGTATCGACCTGCTGGCTGGCGATGGAATCCTGATCCAGCAGCGTGCGATAGCGCTTCAGATCCAGCCGGGCGGCATTGAGCTGGGCCTGATCGCGCGCCAGCTGACCTTCGGCCTGCGTCAGTGCGACCTGATAGGGACGCGGATCGATTTCGGCCAGCAGATCGCCGGCCTTGACCAGTTGGCCTTCCTTGAAATGCAGCTTCATCAGCTGGCCGTCGACACGGCTCTTGACGGTGGCAGTTGAGGTCGGGGTGACTGCGCCCAGACCATACAGATAGATATCGACGTTCTGCACCTTGGCGGTGGCCACGCCGACCGGCATGGTCATGGCGCCGAAGTTGGCGCCGGGGCCGCCTTTTCTGGCGCCCGGAGCGGGACGTCCGCCCATGCCCTGCATCGCCTGGGCCTGTTCGATCTCGGCCTGGCGCTTTTGCCAGTATTTGTAAGCGCCGCCGCCCACCAGCAAAACCACGATGACCCAGAACCACCAGCGCCGCAAAATGCTTCCCCGAGCCGGGGGACGGCGATCCCGATGATTTCCGCCCTCGCCGGAGGATGTTGGATTATCGGATGCGTGCTGCCCGGAATTCGGAGTATTTGTCATTTTGGGAAACCAACGTACTAACTGATCACAGGGAAATTGCTCTAAAAAACATCGGATGCCGTCCTGAAGCGACGGCAAACTCAATTGCCGCGCGCAAGCCGCTATCCGATATTTTCTGGTTGCGACTGGCGCCTGCTCAGGCCGCCAGCCATGCTTCGGATCCGGCATTGTTTCATCGCCGGATTACCGCCGCGTTACTACTGGTCACTGCTCAATTGCATATGAAATAAGGGTCGGGCGCGTGGCGCCTGGCTGGCGCACCTGGTTCCGCCGACCTCAGGCAGCCCCGGCTGCCTCCCTTGCTTTTTGCGGGCGTATTTTTCTCAACTGTCCGGCTCGATGACATCGACATCTTTTCAAGCCGCAACCCGCGCAGATTCGAATCAAAATCCGAATTACAAGGAAGCTGGCAGTGTACCCAGCAAATGCGCACTACGCCAAGGACAACAGCTGGCAAAAACGGGCTCAAATCACGGCCAGTGCCAAGATGTGAGAAAGCCTTGCACACGATGGTGCAAGGCTTTCTCATTTTCAGCGGTCAAACCTGCTTACCAGACGATCAACGGGCTGGTGCGGGTGCACCATCGGCGGCCGGCTTGTCGCCCTTGTGCGGGCCCTTGTGCTCACCCATCGGACCGTGACGACGTTCGAAACGGTGACGTTCCATCTTTGCGAACTCGGCATCGAAGGTCTTTTGCTGCTCAGGCGACAGCGCGGCGTAGAACTCCTTGGTCGCAGCGATATGCTGCTCGGCGCGCGCCTGGCCCTTCTTCATCATGTCCAGGCGACGATCCAGGCGTTCGGGAGTGGTCAGCTTGGCCCACTCTTCCTTGTTCGGACGTGCCGCCGGATCAGGACGTTGCGGCGTAGTCTTGTCGATGAAGGTCTTCCAGGCGCTTTCCTGCGCGGCGGTGATCTTCAGCTTGTCGTGCAACTGGGCCTGATGCTTGGCGCGCATCTGCTGGAATTTGGCAATCTGCTCGGCGGTCGGCGCCTTCCCGCCCGGACCGCCGTGCCCCTCCATACCGCCCGGCGGCATCTGGGCAAACGCTGCCAGGCTTGCCAGTCCGATGCTGGCTGCCGCCAGACCCTTCAGTACGCGATTTTTAAAATTCAACATGGTGTATTCCTTTCGTGATCATCTTGCTGCTTGGAACTGCTGATCCGCACCGTGGTGCGCATCTCTTGGTGCTCGGTAGTGCGTCTTGCGTCTTGGCACGGTTCCCATTAAACCGGCGGCGTGTATCGGGCATCTTTCCGCTGTGGCGCAATTTGTATCGTTTTGTATATGCGCAGGCCCTGCTTGTATCCTTGTTTGTAGAATGCGGACCTTGATATCCCAATATACAAATCGGCCTTTTGGGCTTTACACATTTGGGCATAATGCAAAGCATGGATACAAATACTCACATTCTGGTAGTCGATGACGACCGCGAAATCCGCACGCTGCTGGCGGAATACCTCGACGGCAACGGTTTTCGCACCCTGACCGCCACCAATGGCGCCGAAATGCGCAAGGTGCTGGAGGAGTCGCGCATCGATCTGATCGTGCTGGATCTGACGCTGCCCGGCGAAGACGGCCTGACCCTGTGCCGCAATCTGCGCGCAACGTCGAACGTGCCGGTGATCATGCTGACCGCGCGCGGCGAGCCGCTGGATCGCATCCTCGGCCTGGAAATGGGCGCCGACGACTACCTGGCCAAACCCTTCGAGCCGCGCGAATTGTTCGCGCGCATCCGCAGCGTGCTGCGCCGGACCCAGGCGCTGCCGCCCAACATGGCGCAGCTGGACGCTTCGGCCATGCGCTTCGGCCAGTGGACGCTGGATCTGACCGCGCGCCATCTGCTGAATCAGGACGGCGTGGTGGTGGCGCTCTCGGGTGCGGAGTTCCGCCTGTTGAAAGTATTCCTCGATCATCCGAACCGGGTGCTCAACCGCGATCAGTTGCTGGAACTGACGCAAGGCCGCGAAGCCGACCCTTTCGACCGCTCGGTCGATATTCAGATCAGCCGCCTGCGCCAGAAACTGGGCGACGACGCACGCACCCCCGCCATCATCAAGACCGTACGCAATGAAGGCTATGTGCTGGCCACTACCGTGAGCACGGAATCGGCGCGATGAAGAATTTTTTCGATTCGATCGCCAACCGGGTCTTTGTGATCCTGCTGGCGGGCATCGTGGTATCGATTGCCGCCACCACCTGGCTGGCCTCGAATGAACGCAAGAGCACGCTGCGCGAATTGCGCTTCCAGCATCTGGCCGAGCGCATCGAGCAGATCGTCTGGTCGGTCGACGACATTCCGCCGGCCCAGCGCGAAATCGTGCTGCAGGCGGCCGGCAATTTCGGCTTCGAAGCCAATATCGCCAGCGACGCCAAAGAGATCGGCAGCAGTGTCAGCACCGGCCCCTTGATCGACATACTGAAAGAACGCTTGGGCCGCGACCGCCAGATAGCGGTGCAGCGCGAAACCAATTGCGCCTCGCGCATCCTGCCGCCGGAAGCGCGCCGCGCCGCCGCTCAGGGACGCGAACTCAGCACGCCGGTGGCGCCGATGCCGCAGCGCGAAACCTGCCGTGTGGTCTACGTCAGCCTGCATGATCAGGCATTGTTGCGCCTGCGCCTGCACATGCCGGGTGAACCGCCGCCCGGACGCGGCCGCGGCCGCGACAGTTTCTCGCCGGATGGTCTGCCGTATGTGGTGCTGTTTCTGGTGCTGATCGCCATCCTCGCGTATCTGGTCTCCAAAATGGCGGCGCGCCCGATTCGCCGTCTGGCCGACGCCGCCTCCGATCTCGGCCGCGATATCGACCGCGCGCCGCTGGCCGAAACCGGCCCCACCGAAATCCGCCAGGCGGCGCATGCCTTCAATGCCATGCAGGCGCGCATCCGCCGCCAGATTCAGCATCGCACCCATATGCTGGCGGCGATCACGCACGATTTGCAGACGCCGCTGACGCGGCTGCGCCTGCGGCTGGAAAAAGTCGGCGAGCCGGAATTGCAGCAAAAGCTGATCGACGATCTGGGCGTGATGCAAGGCATGGTGCGCGAAGGACTGGATCTGGCGCGCAGCATGGATTCTTCCGAAAAGATTCAGGCGCTGGACATCGATTCGCTGCTCGACAGCGTCTGTGCCGATGCCGCCGATGCCGGCCAGGATGTGAGCTTCGAAGGCAGCACGCGCGCCTTCGTCATGGCGCAAACCGGGGCGCTGCGCCGGTGCCTGACCAACCTGATCGACAATGCCTGCAAATACGGCCAGCGTGCGCGCGTCAGCGTCAGCCTCATGCCGGAACAGCAGCGCATCGCCATCCGCATCCGCGACAGCGGGCCGGGCATTCCCGAGGCCGAACTGGACGCGGTGTTCGAACCCTTCTACCGACTGGAAACCTCACGCTCGCGCGACACCGGCGGTACCGGTCTGGGCCTGACCATTGCGCTCAACATCGCCGAAAATCATCACGGCCGGCTGACGCTGCGCAATCCGGCCGAAGGCGGCCTGGAGGTCATGCTGGATCTGCCGGCGATACAGCCGGGCAAGGCACGCAGCGGCTGAAACACCCAGCCCACGGCGCCAGCAAAAAGGCCGCATCCTGATCGGGATGCGGCCTTTTTCATTGAAACGGCACGTCGTGGAAAAACGAACTCAGCCGAAGTAATTAAGACCCAGCGCGGCATTCACTTCCGACATGGTCTGCGCTGCCGCGGCGCTGGCGCGCTCGGTGCCGCGCTTGAGCATGGCCAGCACTTCGCCTCTGTCCTTGGCGTAGTGTTCGCGACGTGTGCGGATCGGTTCCAGCATGTCTTGCAGGATGCCTTCCAGACGACGCTTGACGGCGCTGTCGCCGAGACCGCCGCGCGCGTAATGCGCCTTGAGTTCGGCCACTGCCGCCTGATCCGGATCGAAGGCGTCGAGGAAGGAAAACACCACATTGCCTTCGACCTGGCCCGGATCATCCACGCGCAGGTGGTTGGGATCGGTGTACATACGATGCACGGCCTGCTTGATCTCGGCCGGCGATGCGCCCAGCGCAATCGCGTTGCCCAGCGACTTGCTCATCTTTGCCTTGCCGTCGATACCCGGCAGGCGCGCGGTTTCGGACAGCACTTCCTTGCACTCGACCAGCACTTCGCGCTCGACCGTGGCGTTGAAGCGGCGCACCAGCTCATTGGTCTGCTCGATCATCGGCAACTGATCGCTGCCGACCGGCACCAGTTGGCCCTTGAAGGCGGTGATGTCGGCGGCCTGGCTGACCGGATAAGTCAGGAAACCGGCCGGAATGTCGCGCTCGAAGCCGCGCAGACGGATTTCTTCCTTGATGGTGGGATTGCGTTCCAGACGCGACACCGTGACCAGATTGAGCAACACCATCGACAGCTCATACAGCTCGCGCACCTGCGACTGGATGAAGATGGTCGATTTTTCCGGGTCGATGCCGACGGCGAGATAATCCAGCGCCACTTCCAGCACATTGTCGGTGACTTTCTGGTGACGGCCGACGTTGTCGGTCATGGCCTGGGTGTCGGCCAGCAACAGGAATTGCTGAGCGGTTTCCTGCAGCGCTACGCGCGACTTGAGCGAGCCGATGTAATGGCCGAGATGCAGCGGGCCGGTCGGGCGGTCGCCGGTCAGAACGATGGGACGTGCGGTGGAGGCTGAAGCGTTCGAAGACATGGTTATTCCTGTTCCGTGGTATCCGGAATGTCGCCAGTCTTGCGGTCTTGACTTGGAAAAAACAATGCCGCCAGAACCGGCGGCATCACATGATCAAGCTGTGTGAAAACGGGCCGCCAAAATCAGGCGCGCCACCAATGCTGAATCTTTGCAAAATGAAAGGGAAAATGCATGGCCGCGAGTATAGCACCGCCGGGCGCGGGATGTGGCGGTGCAGCGGCCTGCCCGGCGCAAAAATCGGCGGCGCAAAAGCAAAAACCGCATCCGGGGATGCGGTTTGCCGATCTGCCCTGCCGCCGCAGCCGGGCTGCACACAGCATGTGATCAATAAGCGCCCGGCGGCGGCCCGTAATAAGTGGGCGGTGGGCCGTAGTAGCCCGGAGGCGGTGGCGGCGCCGAATAGTAATAACGGCGCGGATGATAGTAGTAGGTCGTGGTGGTGGTCTGCACCGGCTGCTGGACCTGATTGCCCTTGCTGTACATGCACTGGGTGTAAGTCATGTCGTAGCGCTGCTGCATCGAGTAATTGCCGCCGGCCGCGGCATTGCTGCCTGCCGCGCTGCCCACCAGCAGACCGCCGCCGGCGCCGATCGCGGCACCCGCGCCGGCATTGCCGGACGCCGCACCGACCAGCGCCCCGGCCACCGCACCGATGGCGGTGCCGACTGCAGCGCTGTTGACGCTATTGTTTTGCGTCGCCTGCGCCTGGCCGCCGATGGCTTCCTGCGAATACTGCTGGCACGCCATCTGATCGGCGCGGAACTGCTCATAGGATTTGTCCTTGCCGGGCATGGCCATGACGGACGGCCCGGTCGGCACGCTGACGCAGCCGCCCAGTATCAATGCCGTACCGAGTGCGGTGACGGTGGCCCCGGCCTTGCAGACTCTGGAGATGGGTTTCACGATAAATTCCTTTGCCGTTCTTGCCGGTATGCCGGCACGGCCTCAAGTGATGCTGATGATGAAGATGCGACCAGTTTCTGATCGATACCCTCGCCTTCCTCAACCCGGCCAGAAGCTGCGTGCTGCGCTGATGCGCAGCACGCCGAACCAGGCCGAAGACCAGGCTGAAAAGAGATGACGAAGGTTTGATGTGCCGGTCGCAATGGTTCGCGGCCGGCTGCGGATTCCTGGCCTTACTGAGGCGGCTGATTGCCGTTGGGCCCGTTCGGCACCACTCTCATCCAGTTGCTCGGGCAGCTCTGCACGTACGGGTAATAAGCCTTGGTTTCCGGACAGTAATACCAATAGTTCTCAGGCTGCGGCGCTCGCTCGATATACACCGGCGGCGGCGTGCGCTCGACGTAGACCGGCGGCGGCGAGTAATACACCGGAGGCGGCACCCAGATCGGACCGCCGATGACGACCCCACCATAGAAACGCGGATGGGCATTGGATGCGCCGCTGACCATCAGGCCGCTCAGCGCCAGCAATCCCAATACTGCAATCTTCTTCATTTTTTGCCTCGATGAAACACACTTTGGAACGCTGTTCCGCCAGCATCTTTCGTTTTATAAACAGGCGTCTTTACCTGAATCTACAACTTTGTTTGGCGCTGTTTATCAGCGTAATTTTGCTCTGCCGCCGGTGAGCCAAAATCCCCGGAAAGCCCTTTAAACATTAGCGTTCAAGAGATTGCGACGCATTGCGCGCATGAAAGCAATATATACAAAAGAATTCGAGAAACATGATTTTGTTTCAATTCGTAACCCAATTAAATATTTCTGTACATGACGCATGTGCGGCGATACATGTTGCGCTCTGAAACGCAGGTCAAACCCTGTTTTTGCCGCCAAATTCTGCAGCCAAATCTGCCGTAAATATGAAAATGCCCGCGCGGCATGCAGCCGGCGGGCACTCCTTCAAACACGTGGCCGGCATCAGCCCGGACGCGTCATTTCTTCCGGCTTGATCCAGTCGGTGAATTGCTGCTCGGTCACATAGCCCAGCGCCAGCGCGGTTTCTTTCAGCGTGGTGCCGTCGTGATGCGCCTGCTTGGCGATCTTGGCGGCTTTGTCGTAGCCGATGTGCGGCGCCAGCGCCGTCACCAGCATCAGCGAACGCTCCATCAGATCGGCAATGCGCTCGCGATTGGCTTCGATGCCGCGTGCGCAATGCTCTTCGAAGCTGCTCATGCCGTCGGCCAGCAAACGTACGCTTTGCAGGAAGTTATGCACCATCAGCGGCTTGAACACGTTCAGCTCGAAGTTGCCGGAAGCGCCGCCGATGTTGAGGGCGACGTCATTGCCGAACACTTGCGCGCACAGCATGGTCAAGGCTTCGCACTGGGTAGGATTGACCTTGCCCGGCATGATGGAGCTGCCTGGTTCGTTTTCCGGGATGGTGATTTCGCCGAGGCCGGAGCGCGGGCCGGATGCCAGCCAGCGCACGTCGTTGGCGATCTTCATCAGCGCCGCCGCCAGTGTCTTCAGGGCGCCGTGCCCGGCGACCAGCGCGTCGTGGCTGGCCAGCGCGGCAAACTTGTTGGGCGCAGTCTTGAACGGGAAACCATAGTGCTTGGCCAACTCTGCGGCCACACGCTCGCCGAATTCAGGATGCGCATTCAGGCCGGTGCCCACCGCGGTGCCGCCGGCAGCCAGTTCGCTGATGCCATTGAGGGTGCCGATGATGGTGGTTTCGGCATGCGACAGCTGCGCCACGTAGCCGGAGAACTCCTGGCCCAGCGTCAGCGGAGTGGCATCCTGCAAATGGGTGCGGCCGATCTTCACGATATCGGCGAAGGCCTTGGACTTGCTCTCCAGCGTGGCGCGCAGCACGTGCAGGGAAGGAATCAGATGCGCCGCCAGCGCCATGCAAGCCGCCACGTACATCGCCGTCGGGAAGATGTCGTTGGAAGACTGGCCGCGATTGACGTCGTCGTTCGGGTGAATCAGGCGTTCTTCGCCGCGCACGCCGCCCAGCAGTTCGGAAGCGCGGTTGGCCAGCACTTCGTTCATGTTCATGTTGCTCTGGGTGCCGGAGCCGGTCTGCCAGACCGACAGCGGAAACTCCAGCGGATGCTTGCCGGCGATCACTTCGTCGGCGGCGGCAATGATGGCGTCGGCCTTCTTGGCATCCAGTTTGCCGAGGTCGCGGTTGACCGTGGCGCAGGCGCGCTTGACGGCGGCCAGTGCAACGATCAGCTCAGCCGGCATGCGCTCGGTGGAGATATGGAAATGGTGCAATGAGCGTTCAGTCTGCGCGCCCCACAGCCGATCATCAGGGACTTCGATCAGGCCAAAGGTGTCGCGCTCCATTCTGTGTTTCATGATGCTGTTTTCTCCGTAGGAAATTGAGTTCGCAAGAACCCGGTAGTCTCGTACGGCTCTGGCATGCTTACTGCCGGCTGGAGCGATATGAGACCTTGAAGCTGATTAAGACAGACTTGAAGTTTAGCGGCTGGCGCGCGTCCATGCAGAACATGCTGCTGAGGACGGCGAGATTGGGCTGGCGACGCTGAGCTAAAAATGATGAAAAGCGAATCAGGCTGATGCGGATTGGCCGGAATCTGCCCCGGACAAGCCTTCTAGCCGGCCTTCGGCGGCTTCGATCCCGGCTCCGGAATCAGGCAGGCGTCGATCACCTGCAAGTCGTTGTCCTTGGCGAAATTCGCCACGAAGTGATAAGCCAGCGGATCAAGCTCGCGCAACGCCTCATTGACGACCACCGAGCGCACGCCGTTGATCATCGTAGGCAAAACATAGGGGGAATATTTCAGGTGTGCGTTGCGTCCGCCCGAACCTTCGGGGCGGAAGCACGACATCACGCCGCACAGACGCTCGGCCCAGTCGCTGGGACGGAACTGCCTGCCATCCGAGGTTTGCCCCAGGATGATGAATTCTTGTGCCGGCGCGTTGGAGGGTTTGATGGGATCAGCCATACATGAATTCTTCTATAGCGCTTGCAACCGAATGCCCGCCGCCGGATGGGTAGCGGGCCCTGAAAACCTCAGTATTATATCTTATAGAAGACTTGGGATATACCCGTATCTGCCTCAAGGTCTGTCGATGCCGGCCGGAACCCGCATCAGGATGAATTTTCGCTGTCAGATCAATGACTTGGCGCTTCATCGGGCTTTCATTGCAGCCTTTATCTCGACTGCGGAAGCTTCCCCCTGTCCGCATTCGCGTCTGCAATAAAGACCCTATTGTACCCCTCCCGCTGTGCTCAGGCTTACTGCAACTTATCCCATCCAGACGGCCACCGACAACAGCAGCAACAGAAACATCCACAGCAGCAAAGCACGCCAGACCAGGCCGACGGTGCTTTGCAAGGTGCGCGGAGAAGGGATATCGCCCGGCACGCCTTCCGGCTCTTCCAGCAGCGAATCGACCGTTGCAGCATCAATCGGCAGCACATCGGCGGCAACTTCGTTGGGTGTGCCGAAACGCACGCCCATGGCGCCGCCGCCGGCCGCCAGGATGATGCCGGCCGACTCATCGGTCCAGCGATCGGCGAAATTGCGCCACGCGTAGATGGCGTCTTCGAAATTGCCGACCACGGCGAAGGCGGCAGCGGTCATGCGTGCCGGAATCCAGTCAATCCAGTAAAAGGCTTGCGCAGCGAAGCGTCCGAAGGCTTCGAACTTCATGTGATCCGGCTCATTCCATGCGCGCGACAGGTATTCGGCCACGCGGTACAGCACGGCGCCGGCCGGGCCGATCGGCACCAGAAACCAGAAAAACACGCCGAATACATGGCGATGGGTGGTGATCAGTGCTTTCTCGGAGGCGATGCGCGAGATCTCGCTGACGTCCAGATCCGAGGTGTCCTGCTTGGTCCACTCGCCCAGCAAGGCGCGCGCGGTGACGTCGTCCCCGGTATTGAGCGCCAGTTGAATCGAAGTGAAATAGTGACTGTAGTGGCGGAAGCCCAGCGTCAGATAAACGATCAGCACGTTCCACAGAAATGCCGCGACCGGGCTGATATGCATCAGCAGCCAGTAGATCAGTGCGGTCGGCACCGTCAGCGCGCCGACCATGACGGCCCAGCCGAGGCGACCGTGATGGGCATGTCCGGCGTTGAACCAGTTTTCGATGTGGCTTGCGAAACCCTTGATGGACGCGTAAATCGGGTTATCCGCGCGCAATGGTTTTAGTTGTTCAATTAACAGCGCAAAAAGGATAGAAAGAAAAGTCATCAAGCAGCCTTATGGTCACCAAGCAATCAGCCTGTACGATAGCGCAGTGCTTTCCCGGAATCAAACAATTGCTACGTGATTGACTCGGGCCGCGCGGTAAAAACCGGTTTTAATTATTGTGAATCGTGAGTGTGACCAGCGATATGTCGCCACCTCTTCACTCGAAATAACGAGCACGCGTTCAGACCGCGTGATATGGCAAAGGTTTGCATAGCGCAATTATTAAGGCAGCCACACGCGCATTGCGTCCCCAGCCGGCCATCTTCAAACTCGCAGAAAATGAAAGAGATTGCGCAGCATGCCGGCGGTTGCACCCCAGATGAAAAAGCGATCATAGGGCATGGTGTAGAAAGTACGACGCCCCATTTGCTCGGGCAGCTCGACGGTGCGGCGCTGATGGTTCATGCCATCCATCAGGAAAGCCAGCGGCACCTCGAAAATCTCAGCTACTTCGCGCGGATCGGCGAGCACCTCGAACGGCGGCTTGATCAGGCCCGCCACCGGGGTCACGCGATATCCGGTGCCGGTGAAATATTCAGGCATGGCGCCGATGACTTCCACATGGCTGCGCGCCAGTCCTATCTCTTCTTCGGTTTCACGCAGCGCGGTATCGATCGCCGAGGCATCGAACTCTTCGGTGCGCCCTCCCGGAAAACTGACCTGGCCGGCATGATCCTTGAGGTCGGCGGTGCGCTGCGTGAACAGCATAGTGAGGCCGGTTTCGCGCATCACGATCGGCATCAGCACCGCTGCCGAGCGGAAACGGCCTTCGATCTTGCGCACTCGCTGCTCTTCATTGATTTCAGGCTGCCAGGATGGCGGACTGGCGAATCGCTGGCGCAACCATGCCTCGGTCATCCGCTCGCTGGCCAGCGCGGTTTCGCCGGCGACGGCATCGATCGGAAGATGGAGCGGATCAAAACTGGCCACGGATTTTTTCCAAGAGACAATGAAAAAGGGGCGTCGCGAGACACCCCTTTTCTTTAAAGCACATGCATGCAGAGGATTACGCTGCAGCCTTGGCAGCATTGCTGCGGCGGTTAGGCAGCTTTTCCTTGATACGTGCCGACTTGCCGGAACGTTCACGCAGGTAGTACAGCTTGGCGCGACGAACATCGCCACGACGCTTGACTTCGATCGATGCGATCAGCGGGGAGTACAGTTGGAATGTACGCTCAACGCCTTCGCCCGACGAGATCTTGCGAACGATAAAGTTGGAGTTCAGGCCACGGTTGCGACGCGAAATCACGACGCCTTCGTATGCCTGTGCACGCTTGCGGGTGCCTTCAACCACGTTCACGCTGACCACCACTGTGTCGCCGGGGCCAAACTCAGGGATGTTCTTTGCGAGACGGGAAATCTCTTCTTGCTCTAATTGCTGGATCAAGTCCATTTTTTACTCCTGATGCCATCTTGCTGGCGCCGAATGCAGCTGAATCCAGATTGCATTCTTATGCCCAGTAGAGGATGGGGTTTGAATAACAGGCCCTGAAACCAGAGCCTGCACGGTACTACTTCTTTACGACTGCTTGTTCTTGCGCCTGCCCTTGCGTGCTCTGCAGACTGCTCAGATACTTTTCGTCGGTGGCGCTCAACAAACCGTTTTCGCGCGCAGCGACAATCAGATCGGGACGCTTGCGCGCAGTTGCCTCTAAAGCCTGCTGGCGCCGCCACTTCACGATCTCGGCGTGATGCCCGCCCATTAACACCGGCGGCACCGCCACGCCTTCATATTCTTCCGGCCGCGTGTAATGCGGACAATCCAGCAAGCCGTTGACGAAACTGTCTTCGACCGCCGAGGCGCCGTCGTTCAAGGCGCCCGGCAACAAGCGGATCACGGCATCCATCAGCGCCATCGCCGGCAACTCACCACCCGACAAGACGAAATCACCGAGGCTGATTTCTTCATCCACGCAACTGTCCAGCAAACGCTGATCAACCGCTTCGTAACGTCCGCACAGCAAGACCACTCCGGGCTCCTGCGCCAGACGCTGCACGCGTTCATGAGTCAGCGGCGCGCCTTGCGGCGACAGATAAATCACACGCGTTGCCGGCACGCCCTGCTCCTGCTGACGCGCTTTCGCAGCGTCGATGGCAGCCTGCAAGGGCTTGGCCAGCATCACCATGCCGGGGCCGCCGCCGTAAGGCCGGTCATCCACCGTGCGGTGATTGTCGCTGGTGAACTCACGCGGATTCCACAGCGACAACTGCCAGCGTTTCTGCTCCAGCGCGCGTCGGGTAATGCCGGACTGCGTCAGTGCCGCAAACATTTCGGGAAACAGAGTGACGACATCAAACTGCATCACGCCTCCGTTTCCATGGTTACGCTTAAATCACAAGCGGCCACGCTTCTTTTCAAGCTGGCCGCATGCTTTGTATTCAGATCATTGTTGCGAGCGCGAGTCTCGCCTTCAGAAAAACCAGACCGGATTGCGGGAGAAACCCCGAGCTGCATCCGCGATGAGACTTGCTTGCGAATCACTGAAGCAATCAGTAATCCCTACCCCAGTCGACGATGATTTTCTTATCCTGCTGCTGCACCGACTTGACGAACTGATCGACAAATGGAATCAGCAACTCGACTGCCTTCTCTGTCTTTTCTGCTTTTTCAGACTTTGCTGCCGGCTGGACTTGCGGCCCGGTCTGCGCATCGGCTTGCGCCACTGCATTTTCCGCTGCCACAACCCGCAGGATAGGATGGGCGCCGTTGTCCATCATGTCGGACACCACGCCAAGCTGTTCACCCTGCAGATTTTCAACCGCCAGGCCGATCAAATCGACCCAGTAAAACTCGTCATTATCCAAAGCCGGGAAGTGCTTGCGCGAGATGTGCACCACGGTGCCCTTCATCGCTTCGGCGACATTACGATCCGCCACTCCCATCAGCCGGGCCACCACGTCGCCGCTATGACCTTTGGACTGCATGACTTCTACATCCTGAAGCGGTGCGCCGGATTTTTCCAGCCACCAGCTTTTGGCATTCAGCAAGGCATCCGCCTCGGCCGAATAAGGCCTGACTCGCACCCATCCCTGAAGGCCGTAAGCCCCGGAGATGTACCCGACGGTCACCAGATCGTCAGGAGCAGAAAAACCAGCGTGTGCGATGGAAGTCAAACCTGTTGTCGGCGCGCTTGCGAACTTGAATGCTGAATCAGCTTCAAGTAATTAAGCTGCAGCCTTCTTGCCGGCTTCGCTGACCAGACGGGCAACGGTTGGCGACAGTTGTGCGCCAGCGCCTTGCCAGTGAGCCAGACGATCCTGAGCGATGCGGAAAGCTTCTTCCTTGCCGGATGCAACCGGGTTGTAGAAACCAATGCGCTCGATGAAACGGCCATCGCGGCGATTGCGCGAATCAGTTGCAACGATATTGAAGAAAGGGCGCTTCTTGGCACCACCACGAGCTAAACGAATAACGACCATAATTGTTCCAGTAATTGTACGGACACGGAAAAGCTGGAAATTATAGCCGAACCGGCGCTGCAACCGCAACCTGATTAGTCGCATTGTGCCGGTAACCGGCGCACAACATGCCTAAATCGCAGCAAATCTGATGCCAAATTGCATCACAGCCCCTTCCCCATCTGAGCCTGAGCGGATCAAATTACTCAAAAGCAATATCGGACGGCGTCTGACAAGCGCGCCGAATTGCACCAAACCGATCAGCTATACTTGCGCATTGGCTTGAGTGCAACATCCAACTTTTCCGACGATGAATGCCGCTCGGCCCTTCTCAATAAAAACCGACAAGAGACAAGCGCATCCATGCCCACGCAGATTCGTCACAAGAACAAGACTTTCACCACTTTCCTCGCGGCACTGTTCGGCGGCATCGGCCTGCATCGCTTTTACCTGCGCGACGGCAAGGACCGTTTCGGCTGGCTGCACGTGCTCAGCATTCCGATTTCACTGAGCCTGATGTCGGCCATGCCGGATTCGCCCAAGCTGTTCAGCAGTCTGCCTTTCGTCATTTCGGTGCTGTGCGGCTTTCTGGAAGCGCTGGTGCTGGGTCTGACGCCGGACGATAAATGGGATCAGAAATACAACGCCGGCAGCGGCAGGCAATCGGAGTCGCACTGGATACTTGCGCTGATCCTGGTACTGACCGTGGGCATAGGCGCGATGGCCTTGATCGCCTTCATCGCGCGCAGCTTCGACCTGCTGTTTACCGGCGGCGCCTTCGGCTGACGCCTCGCCCCTTCGCCGCAGCTCTCGGCGCGGAACAGCAAACAAGAACACAAATGAAAACGGCCCGCTCCTGATCAAGAGCGGGCCGTTTGTTCAGGCGCAGTTAACAGTACGGCAGATCGATCAGAACTGATCTTCCGACAAGGCCATCACCGATTCAGCGCCGTCGACGATGGCGGTGCGATAGGCCAGTGCCTGCGGCAGAATCTGATCGGCAAAGAAACGCGCAGTCGCCAGCTTGGCGCTGTAGAACTGTGTATCGCCCTCGCCCGCTTTCAGCTTGCCGGCCGCAATCGCCGCCGCCCGCGCCATTTGCCAGCCGCCCAGCACCAGCCCAGCCATCTTCAGATACGTCACGCTGCCGGCAAACACCGCCTTGATGTCGGACTTGATATTAGCGACCACGAATCCGACCACCTCTTCCAATGCCGCCGCCGATTCATTCAGACGCAGAGCAATCGCCTCGAGCTTGGCGTCGCCGCTGGCGTCAAGCTCAGCCGCCGTCTTGCGCACCTGCGCAATGATGTCCCTGGCGACTGCGCCGCCGTCGCGCGCAGTCTTGCGGCCGACCAGATCGTTGGCCTGAATCGCGGTGGTGCCTTCGTAAATCGTCAGGATGCGGGCATCGCGGTAATACTGCGCCGCGCCGGTCTCTTCGATGAAGCCCATGCCGCCATGCACCTGCACCCCGGTGGAGGTGACATCGATCGACAATTCGGTGGACCAGCCCTTCACCACCGGCACCAGATATTCGTAGAAGGCCTGATTCTGCTTGCGCGTGGCTTCGTCGGGATGATGATGCGCCGCATCCGAAGCGGCCGCCGCCACATAGGCCAAGGCGCGGGCGCCTTCCACCTGCGCGCGCATCGACATCAGCATGCGCCGCACGTCGGGTTGATGAATGATGGCGACGGGGCCCGGCGAGCCGGCCAGATCGCGCGACTGCACGCGATCCCTGGCATAGGCCGCAGCCTGCTGATAGGCGCGCTCGGCCACGCTCAGGCCTTGAATGCCGACGGCGAAACGTGCGGCATTCATCATGATGAACATATATTCCAGGCCGCGATTTTCTTCACCGACCAGGGTGCCGATGGCGCCGCCATGGTCGCCGAATTGCAGCACCGCCGTCGGGCTGGCCTTGATGCCCAGCTTGTGCTCGATCGAGACGCAATGCACATCGTTGCGCTCGCCCAGCGAGCCGTCGGCATTGACCAGAAACTTCGGCACCACGAACAGCGAAATGCCTTTCACGCCTTCCGGCGCATCCGGCGTGCGCGCCAGCACCAGGTGCACGATGTTTTCCGCCATATCGTGCTCACCGTAGGTGATGAAAATCTTGGTGCCGAACAGCTTGAACGTGCCGTCGCCCTGCGGTTGCGCGCGGGTGCGCACCAGCGCCAGATCGGAGCCGGCCTGCGGCTCGGTCAGGTTCATGGTGCCGGTCCATTTGCCGGAGATGAAATTGGCCAGATAAGTTTGCTGCTGCTCGGCGCTGCCGGCCGTCATCAGTGCCTCGATGGTGCCGTCGGTCAGCAGCGGACACAGCGCAAAGGACAGATTGGCCGAGTTCAGCATTTCGATGCAAGGTGTGGCCACCAGCTTAGGCAAGCCCTGCCCGCCGAATTCGACCGGATGCTGCACACCCTGCCAGCCGGCCTGGCCGAACTGCTGAAAGGCCTCCTTGAAACCCTTGCTGGTGGTGACCTTGCCGTCAGCCCAGTAGCTCGGCTCCTTGTCGGCAGTATGATTCAGCGGCGCCACCACTTCGCCGCAGAACTTGGCGTTCTCTTCAAGAATCGCCTCCACGGTCTCCGGCGTTGCATCCTCACAGCCCGGCAAGGCGTTGACTTGCGCCAGACCGGCGAGCTCGTTCATTACGAACAACATGTCCTTCAAGGGCGCGGTGTAACTCATCTCCAACCTCCAGAATCGGCGCGCTCTGCCGGCGCGCCTCTATTGCAAAAATGATTGTTCCGGCAGCGCACATGCAAAACACGCGGCAGGAACAAATACCCCGGCAGGAGCCGGGGCTGAAACTACTGATGACGAAGAACTCTGATCAGAGACCGGCCGGATCAGCCAAGCTGCTTGACCAGCTCCGGCACCACTTCGAACAGATCGCCGACGATGCCGTAATCGGCCACCGAGAAGATCGGCGCTTCTTCGTCCTTGTTGATCGCCACGATCACCTTGGAATCCTTCATGCCGGCCAAGTGCTGGATCGCGCCCGAGATACCGACCGCGATATACAGCTGCGGCGCGACGATCTTGCCGGTCTGGCCGACCTGCCAGTCATTGGGCACATAGCCCGCATCCACTGCCGCACGCGAAGCGCCCATCGCAGCGTTGAGCTTGTCGGCCAGCGGCTCCAGAATCTTGAAGCTTTCCGATGAGCCCATGCCGCGACCACCGGAAACGATGATCTTGGCAGCCGTCAGTTCTGGCCGATCCGACTTCGCGACTTCACGACCGACGAAGCTGGACTTGCCCGAATCGGCCACGGCCGCGATGCTTTCCACCGCAGCGCTGCCGCCATTGGCGGCCGGATCGAAACCGGTGGTGCGCACCGTGATGACCTTGACGGCATCGGTCGATTGCACAGTTGCAATCGCGTTGCCGGCATAGATAGGACGCTCGAAAGTATCGGGGCTGTCGACCTTGGTGATGTCAGAAATTTGCGCGACATCCAGCAAGGCCGCCACGCGCGGCAGGATGTTTTTGCCGTAGGCGGTAGCCGGCGCCAGAATGTGGCTGTAGTCCTTGGCGATCGCCAGCACTTGCGCGGCGACGTTTTCCGCCAGGCCATCGGCGAATTGCGCGGCATCAGCCAGCAAGACCTTGGCGACGCCGGCGATTTGCGCTGCTGCATCGGCGGCAACCTTGGCGTTATGGCCGGCGATCAGGACGTGAACATCGCCGCCGGTCTGCGTCGCGGCGGTGATGGTGTTGAGGGTGCTGCCCTTGAGGCTGGCATTGTCGTGTTCTGCGATAACGAGTGCGGTCATGGTCGTATTCCTTAAATCACTTTGGCTTCGTTCTTGAGCTTGGCAACCAGAGTCGCCACATCCGGCACCTTCACGCCGGCGCTGCGCTTGGCAGGCTCGACCACTTTCAGGGTCTTGACGCGCGGCGCGACATCGACGCCCAGCTCGTCCGGCTTGACCACATCCAGCTGTTTCTTCTTGGCCTTCATGATGTTGGGCAGCGTCACATAACGCGGCTCGTTCAGGCGCAGATCGGTGGTGATGATGGCCGGCAAGGTCAGCGCGATGGTTTCCAGACCGCCGTCGACTTCACGGGTCACGGTCACCTTGCCATCTTCCAGCACGACCTTCGATGCGAAGGTGGCTTGCGGCCAGCCCAGCAATGCCGCCAGCATCTGGCCGGTCTGATTGCAGTCGTCGTCGATGGCTTGCTTGCCGAGGATGATCAGTTGCGGTTGTTCTTTTTCAGCCAGCGCCTTGAGCAGCTTGGCCACGGCCAGCGGTTGCAGTTCAACGTCGGCCGCCACTTCGGCCAGAATCGCACGGTCGGCGCCGATCGCCATTGCGGTGCGCAGCGTTTCCTGGCATTGCGTGACGCCGCAGGAGATCGCGATGACTTCGGTGACTTTGCCACCTTCCTTCAGACGCACGGCTTCTTCCACCGCAATTTCGTCGAAGGGATTCATCGACATCTTGACGTTGGCGATATCCACGCCGCTGCCGTCGCTCTTCACTCTGACCTTCACGTTGTAATCCACTACGCGTTTGACGGGTACTAATACTTTCATCGCTGGGCCCTTGAAAAATCGAATTGACGTAAACGTAAACTTCTGCCGAATTATAAAAGCAAAACTAGCAAACAATCGAAATTTAGCACGATCGTTCTTTTTAATGTTCGAAGCATACACACTATTCCAAGACAGTGGAAGTGTGAAACAAGTTTGATATTGGAATTTTTTTGATGGACGCGACGCCTGAACAGATATGACGCGCCGCGTCAAAACAGGCATGCACGAGCCCCCTGCAAAACAGAGCGGATAAGCGTTCAGCGATCCGCCCTGCTTATGTATCAGCCACTCACGCAAGCGCCACTTATATAAGAGCAATCAAGCGGCAGACATCATCGCGCCGTTACACAGCCAGATGCGGCACCGGTTGCCCGCGCAGGCCCGCCACCAGATTTTGTACCGCCAGCTCGGCCATGGCCTGCCGCGTTTCATGCGTGGCCGAACCGATGTGCGGCAAGGCCACCACGTTGGACAATTGCAGCAACGGGGAATCAACGGGCAGCGGCTCTTGCTCGAAGACATCAAGGCCGGCGGCATGGATTTCGCCCTCCTGCAATGCCTTGATCAGCGCTGCTTCATCGACGATGCGACCGCGCGAGGCATTGATGAAGATCGCGCTGCGCTTCATCAGCTTGAATTCACGCGCGCCGATCAGCTTCTCGGTCTGCGAGGTCAGCGGCAGCATCAGGCAGACGAAATCGGCCTGCGCCAGCAACTCGTCGCGCGGCAGAAACGTCGCCTTCAGTTCAGCTTCCGCTCCAGGATTCGGACGCGTGTTGTTATACAGAATGCGCATGCCGAAGCCGTGATGCGCGCGTCGCGCCACCGCGCTGCCGATGCGCCCCATGCCTATCATGCCGAGCGTCTTGCCATGCACGTTGACACCGAATTGCGCTTCGCCGATGCTGCCCGTCCACTTGCCGGCCTTGACGTATTCGGCCAGCTCGACGATGCGGCGCGCGCTGGCCAGAATCAGCGAAAAAATGGTGTCGGCGGTGGCTTCGTTCAAGACGCCGGGCGTGTGCGCCAGCATCAGGCCGCGCCGGCGGAAATAGTCGAGGTCGAACTGATCGACGCCAACCGAAACAGTCGATGCGATTTTCAGATCGGGCGCACTGTCCAGCATCTCGTTGGTGATACGTATGGTGGAACCGAGAATGCCGTGGGCCGACTTGATGGCGTCCAGAAATGCCGCGCGGTTGCTGTCGTCGATACGGTCAAAAGCGGTGACCTCGAATTCCTCGCGCAGACTCTGCATCAGTTCATCAGGCAATTTCTTGTACACCACCACGCGCTGTTTCATTCGATCTTCCCATTCGTTTCAGATGCGTTTGCCGACAGCAAACGCGCTTGATATTCGTCAGTTGATCAAGCCGGCCGGCATGGGCATTCAGGCCGCATCCAGTTGCGCGCGGGTCGGCAGACCTTCCATATCGCCCACCACCTGAATCGCAAAAGCGCCGATGCGATTACCGCGCGCCACCGCCTGCTCCACGCTCAGGCCTTCCAGCATGCCGCTGATGACGCCGACCGCGAAGCCGTCGCCGGCACCGACCGTGTCCACCACCTCGGGCACCCTGACGCCTGGGACGGTGCCTTCCTGGCCCTGCGCAGTGCGAAAATAAGCGCCCTCTTCGCCCAGCTTGATCACCACCATTGCGACGCCGCGTTCCAGATAGAAGGCGGCGATATCGCGGGGCTCAGTGTAACCCGTCAGAATTTTTCCTTCAGAGAGGCCCGGCAAAACCCAGTGCGCCTTGAAGGCCAGCTCATTGAGTTTTTCCGCCATCACTTCCTGCGAGGGCCACAGCGTAGGGCGCAGATTGGGATCGAAAGAGATGGTCTTGCCGCGCACGCGCATGTACTCCAGCGCGTGATGCGCGAACGCCATGGTGGTCGGCGACAAGGCGGCCGCGATGCCGGTTGCGTGCAGATGCCGCGCGTTGCCGAAATAACTGTCGTCGAAATCCACTTCGGTCGACAAATGGCTGGCGGCGGACCCCTTGCGGTAATACTCGATGGCCGGATCGGCGCCGTTCACGGCCTTGGCCTTGAGCTGAATCGCCGTGCGGTAACGAGTGTCGGTGGTCACGCGGCTGACGTCCACGCCCTCCTGCGCCACCCGCTTGCGGATGAAACGGCCGAAAGAGTCGTCGCCGACCCGGCTCAGCCAGCCCACCTTCAGACCCAGCCGCGCCAGACCGATGGCGACATTGGTCTCGGCCCCGGCCAGTCTGCGCGTGTACTTTTCCACGTCCTCGAAGGCGCCCACTTCATCGGCCACCAGCAAGGCCAGCGCCTCGCCATAAGTCACTACATCCAATTGCAGCTCGTGTGCGCTCATGATTCGCTCCACCTTATCCTGACTTATCCAGCTTGTTTCGTTCGCATCAGACCGAGGCCAGCAGCGCAACGTAACGCCGCGTCACCTCTTCCAGATCGTTGCCGACCAGCGGAAACTCGATGGCGCGCTGTATGCCCTTGGGGAAATACGCCATCAGTTTCGGCCATTCCACATCCTGCGCTTCCAGCGGCACCGCCTTGAGCTTGCCGCCATCATCGCGCACGCCCTTGCAATGCACGTAGCGCACATGCGGCGCCAGCGCGCGCGCTGCGGCATCCGGGTCGACCTGATTCCAGCGCCAGTTGCCCATGTCGAAGGTCATGCCGACCGTCACGCCATTGCCGCTGCACAGCGCGAGGAAACTGATGATGGGCTCCAGACGGCCACCCTGCGCGGTCTGATCGTTTTCCAGCAGCACCTCGACCGGCGCCTGGCGTATCCAGCCCAGCGCCGCCTGCAGATCGCTGGCGGCCGAAAAATGTCCGAGCGAAACCTTGAGATAGCGCGCCTGCACCTGGCGCGCCTCAAACATGGCCTGCTCCAGATCGGCACGGGCGAACTTGCCATCCACCTCGAACAATTCCAGCGGCACCGAGTACACGGAAAACAGTTTGTGTTTGAGGATCAGTTCACGCAAGGCGTCCAGATCCTGCGGCCCGGCGAACAGCTCGCGCCGGATTTCCAGCCCGGCCGCACCGGCTGCGGCGACGATGGGCACCAGCTCGGCATGGCCGAGACGGCGCACCAGATCGGCGCCATAGGCCGAGGCGGCCACCAGCACCGGCGTCTTCACCGGCGTCTTCATTTGATATTGCCGGCGCCGATGAACTGGCGCGCTTCCTGGGTTTTGGGATCGGCGAAGAACTCCTTGGACGGCGCGGTTTCCCACACCTTGCCCTGATGCATGAAGACCGTGATGTCGGCCACGCGCCGCGCAAATTCCATCTCGTGCGTGACCAGCAACATGGTCATGCCGCCGCGCGCCAGCTCTTCCATCACCTTCAGCACTTCCTGCGTCAGCTCAGGATCGAGCGCCGAGGTCACTTCATCGAACAGCATGACCTGCGGCTCCATCGCCAGCGAACGGGCAATCGCCACGCGCTGCTGCTGGCCGCCCGACAGTTGTTCGGGATACGCATCGCGCTTGTGGTCCAGACCGACCTGCTTCAAGACCTTGATCGCCGTTTCGCGGGTCTTTTCGGTCGCCACTTTCTTGACGATGCGCGGCGACAGCATGACGTTTTCTTCCACCGTCAGATGCGGAAACAGGTTGTAGTGCTGGAACACCATGCCGACGTCCTTGCGCAGTTCGATCAGGCCGTCATGCTTGGCCGTCAACTTGTGGCCGGCGGCCGTGATGCTGCCGCCGTCGATGGTTTCCAGACCATTGATACAACGCAGCATGGTGCTCTTGCCGGAACCGCTGCGACCGATGATGGCCACCACCTGCCCGCGCTCCACCTTCAGCGAGATGCCGTTCAGAACCTGATTGCTGCCGAAGCTCTTGGTGATGTTGTCGATTTCAACGATGGCCATGTAATTTCCTTTCTAGAGCAAAACTGATACGCGACAGCGGATAGCAAAATATGAAATAGATGGCCGCGACGATGGGGAATACGATGAACGGCTGGAACGTAGCGTTGCTGACCAGCTTGCCGGCCTGCGTCAGCTCCACCAGACCGATGATGGAAGCGATCGAGGTGTTCTTCACGATCTGCACCAGAAAGCCTACGGTCGGCGGCAGCGAGATACGCACCGCCTGCGGCAGGATCACATAACGTAATTGCTGCCAGCGCGTCATGGCCAGCGCAGTGGAGGCTTCCCACTGCGGCACCGGCACCGCCTCGATACAACCGCGCCAGATTTCACCCAGATAAGCGCTGGAGTAGATCGTCATGGCGATGGTCGCCGCCACCATAGGCGGCAGCTTGAAGCCGTAGATCGCCAGTCCGTAGAAGGACAGAAACAGAATGATCAGCACCGGCGTCCCCTGGACGATCTGGATGTAGATCGCCGAAATGGTGCGCAGGGCCTGAATGTGCGAGGTCCGCATCAGCGCCACGATGAAGCCGGCAAAGCCGCCCACCACAAACGCCATCACCGACAGCAGCAGCGTCCAGCGCGCCGCCTCCCACAGAAACACGAACTGATCCCAGGAAAATTCTGCAATCATCACATTCTCCTTGGCCGCGACACGCCCAGACGGCGACGGCGTTTGAATACAAGCAAACCGATGAGCCAGAAGCTGAGGCGGAAAAACAGCGCCAGCAGAATATAGAGGCCCATCACGATCAGGTAGATTTCAAAGCTGCGGAAGGTTTCGGCATCCAGCAGATTGGCGCTGGCGGTCAGCTCCTCGGCCGAGATCGCCGACACCACGCTGGAGGCCAGCATCATCAGCGTGAACTGACTGGCCAGCGCCGGGTAGACCTTTTCCAGCGCGGGCGTCAGCACCACGTGGCGGATCACCTGCCAGCGCGTCATCGCCAGCGCATGCGCCGCTTCGATCTGAGATGGGTGCACCGCCATCATGCCGGCGCGCACGATCTCGGTCGAATACGCGCCGAGATTGACCGTCATCGCCACCAGCGCGGCGATATTGGCATCGACCTGCACACCGGCGGCGGGCAGACCGAAAAAGATAATGAAGAGCTGGACCAGGAAAGGCGTACTGCGAATCAGCTCCACATAGGACGTGACCGCAAAGCGGGCCGGCGCCGAACCGTGAATGCTCACGATCGCCCCGAAAATCCCCACCGCCAGACCGCAGACCATCGACAGCGCGCTCAGCCGTATGGTGAGCAGCGCGCCCATCAGCAACTGATCTAGATGCTGAAAGATGAACGCGAATTGAAAATCGTAATGCATCGTCTACTCCTAGCCTTAGGCTCCGATGATCCGGAACCGACAGACCGGCACCACGTTTCCTGATAAGAAGCGCAATGCCCGGTCTGCTTTTTCAACGCAGCGATGACAACAAGAATCGCCAACGCCACTCACCTCCACCACATGCAAACTTGTTCAGATTCCGTAGCGAGAGACCGTCAGCGGTGCGCAGAGCAGCACAGAAACCGGAATGTACTTCAGTACATGAGGATTTCGAGCAGCGCATGCGCGCCGATCACGGTCTCGCAGTAGGAAGCTGAGCAAGTTTTAGAAGACTGGGAGGTTAGGGAGAGGCCCCGCCCACTTGCGCGAAATCGCATCCAGCTCGCCGTTCAGCTTCACGTAGTAAATGAAGTTGTTGAGCCATTGCTGCAGTTCGAAGGAACCCTTGCGCACGGTCATGGAGTTCGGCTGCACCGAGTACGGGAACTTGATTTCGATCTTGCCGGCGCCGCGCGTCTTGACGATTTCAGTCGCCATGGTGTTCGGGATCGAGATCGCATCGACCTGGTTGCTCAGCAGCGCCTGGGTCACGGTAGAGTCGTCTTCAAAACGGACCAGCACGGTGCCCGGAGGCGCCAGACGTGTCAGTGCGGTGTCGTTGGTGCTGCCGCGCGAAACGCCGACCTTCTTCTTCACCAGATCGCCCAGCACCTTGTACTTGGAGCCGACCGGACCGACGATGGACAACTCGAAGCCGCTGTAAGGAATGGTGAACATGACCGACTTGGCGCGCTCAGGCGTCGGCGCCAGCGTGGCGGCCAGGAAATCGACCTTGCCCGATTCCAGCGCCGGGATACGGGCCGGCGGCACCAGCGGCACAATCTCCACCGGCAGGCCCAGATACTTGCCGATCAGGTTGGCGACGTCGACGTCGTAACCGATCGGTTCGCCCTTGGCGTCCACGCTGCCGAACGGCGGTGTGCCGCTGACCACGCCGATGGTGACTTTGCCCTTCTTCATCAGATCGGCAATCGTCTGCGCGCTGGCGCTGGCCGCTGCGCCGACCGCGCAGGATGCGGCCAGGGTCAGCGCGAGAAACTTGGTGCTGAACAGTTGTTTGATGCTCATGGTGATGTCTCCTAGAAATTGCTCCGGCCTGAAATCAGCCGCCACTGCAACGATCCTTAATGAGGCTTGCGCCCCTCCTTTTTTACTGCATGCCTGATATTGGTCCAGGTCATTTTTCGGGCATGGCCCTTTGTCCGACACCGCTGCTTCTTCGCCAAAGCAGCGCGACGGTCAATTTCTTCAATTTCTTCAAACTGCCTGACGCAACGTACGCAGTCCTTTTCAAAGGTCTTACCGCAAGCTTGTTTTACTCCAAACCCGGATCAGCTTCAGCCTCATCAACCTGGAGCCGATTGTTGAGATCGACTCTGGTACCGGTTCCAGAAAAACCCTAAACAGGCGTCTGTTGAACGGATGGAGCGAAGCTGTTCGCGGCCCGGGATTTCTTCGCCACGTCGCTGCTGTGCGCCGTGCTGTCATTGCCTGCCATGCTTGAACCGCGCTTGATCAGCTTGCCGTCCAGCAGAATTTCCATGCGCACCGAACGCTCGCCGTTGATGCGCGCCAGCAGGCGCTCGATCGCAGTGAAGCCGATTTCGTAGGTCGGCTGTTCGATGGTGCTGATGCCGCAATCCACCAGCGGCGACCAGGTCAGCTCATCAAAACACAGCAGACCGATATCTTCGGGAAACTTCAGTTTCATGCTGCGCAGGGCCAGTGCAATCTGCAGCGACACCATGCCGTTGCCGGCCAACAGCGCCATGCGGCCCTTGCTGTGGCGGCGGCGCTGGAAAAACTCCTGCAGCACCACGGCGACATGGCCGGGCTGATCCAGATGCACTTCCAGCGTTTCGCCATGACTGCCGGGCTGGGTCGCCATCGCCTGCAGGAAGCCGTTCTGCCGTCCCTGACGCGAACTCACGCCGTACAGCGGCTGCACCACCAGCGCGATGTCGGTATAGCCCTGCTCCAGCAGATGACGCGTCGCCAGTTGCCCGGCGCCGATATTGTCCAGTCCGACCAGATCGAAATCGCAGCCTTCGATGCGGCGATCCAGCAGCACCACCGGAAACGCCGCCTGCCCCAGCTCACGCAGCGGCGTCACATTGCGCCCCTGGGTGTTGAACAGCAAACCTTCGACGCTATAAGAGTGCAGCGCCGCCAGCGACAGCTGCTCGCGTTTTTCATCATTGCCGGTATTGCACAGCATCAGCGTGTAACCGTATTTCTGGCATGCGGCTTCGGCGCCGTGCAGCACCGCGACCGAATACGGATTCAGGATATCCGCCACCAGCATGCCGATCAGCCTGGTGCGTCCGCCCTTGAGGCCGCGCGCCATCTGGCTCGGATGATAACCGAGCCGGGTAATTGTCTTGTCGATCTGTTCCCGCAGGTGCACCGACAGCGCATCGAATTCGCCGCCGAGGAAGCGCGATACGCTGGTTTTCGACACGCCTGCCTCACGCGCGACTTGCGCAATCGTGACGCGCTCCGTGCCGCCGCCTGCCGGGAGCTTGCTATGGTTTTGTCTCACTCTGCCCGCCAAATCGATTGATTTTTATCTGTTGATTTGTGCTACCGGTTCCGGGGCTACTTTTTTGTGGAATCTTTGGAACCGGTTCCAAGATAGCAGCGTGAAAATTCTTTTGCAAACTTTTTTCAGATGAAAATTTTGATCAAAAACGATGAATTGATAGCGGATGAAATTAGCTTTTACTCGCTTTTATTTTGCGCTGCAGAGCAGCAAATTCACCCTCGAAATGTCAATTCGGCATCGCCTCGCCCGTATTCAAGAATCCTTGCAGGCAGGAGCAGCATGCCCTCGTCACTGCATGCACGATTACGTGCATCTGCTGCAATGCAATTTCCGGCCTCCACAATCAGGACGAATCATTGCCGCATGACATCGAAAAACCGGCGCACCCGGGACTGAAATACGTACCGGGTGTTTTTATCGCGCATAAAAAAAGCGCTCAATGAGAGCGCCTTGAGCAATTCCTGAGCACACAAACACATTCACGGCTCGCGCCTGTCGTATTTCTACCGGAATCTTGTCACAGCTTATGCTGCGTTACCGCTTCCAGCACGATGGGACTCAGCTCCGCGCCGCCGCCATCCACGTATTGCATCAGCTCGCGCCGCATGCGCGGCTCCCAGAAGCGCCTGATATGCGCCGCCAGATCGGCCACCGCCTGCGGATGATCCGGCATGGTCGAGAAGAAGGCGCCGATCTGGTTAGCCATCTTGATCAGGTGTGAAGTATCCATAGTCGTCCTCGTCGATCCTGCTTCTTCCGTTTATCGGCATTCCTGTATTTGTCCGCCGGCTTTGCCCGCGCCTTCAACGCAGCCGATGCGGCCGCGCATACACCACATGCCCCTGCCGCCGCACGAAACCCAGCAAGGTGACATCGGTCTCTTCCGCCAGCCGGATCGCCAGCGCCGTCGGCGCCGAGATCGCGGCGATGAAGCCGATGCCGACCGTGGCCGCTTTCTGCACCATCTCGTAACTGGCGCGGCTGGTGATGATCAGCGCACCGCCGGCGAAATCTTCACCGGCTTCGGCCAGCGCGCCGATCAGCTTGTCCAGCGCGTTATGCCGGCCGACGTCTTCACGCACCAGCGCAATCCGGCCGTCGGCGCGCAGCCAGGCCGCCGCGTGCGTGGCCCCGGTCAGTTGCTGCAATTGCTGGCCTTGCTGCATCTGTTCCAGCGCGGCGTGAATCTGATCGATACTGAACTGCGCGCCCGCATGCGCCACCGCAGCCGGATGCCGGACCGCCTGCTCCAGCGTTTCCGCGCCGCACAGGCCGCAGCCGGTGCGGCCGGTCAGATTGCGGCGTTTTTCCTTGAGCGCGAGGAAACGCTCGGTCGCCACCTTCATCTGCACCTGTATGCCGTCCGCCCCCGCCACGATTTCGCAATCGTAGAGTTCGCTGGGGTCGGCCAGAATGCCTTCGGTCAGCGAAAAGCCCAGCGCAAAATCTTCCAGATCGGCCGGCGTCGCCATCATCACGGCATGCGAAATGCCGTTGTATTCCAGCGCAATCGGCACCTCTTCAGCCACGACGTCTTGCACCGTCTCACGCCGCCCGTCGCGCCAGCGCTCGACCTCGACGCGTGCCGAGGTATCGAATTCGCCGGCGACTTCATTGCCGGTGGGGATGGGACATGCACTCATTGACTGACTTTCTTTAAAGCTGAAGTTCTGCTGTTGATCGAGGCGGCGCTACTTTGTCACCAAAGGCTCAGCCGCCACCGCCTTCTCGCCCTGCAACAAATCCAATTGCTCACGGTTGAAGCGCTGGTAATGCTGCTGCCATTGCGAGGGCTGGGTCACTGGCATCACCTGCACCGCCGTCACCTTGTACTCGGGGCAGTTGGTGGCCCAGTCGGAGTTGTCGGTGGTAATCACGTTGGCGCCCGATTCCGGAAAGTGGAAGGTGGTGTACACCACGCCCGGCTGCACGCGTTCGGTCACGGTGGCACGCAATACGGTATGTCCGGCGCGCGATTCTATACCGACCCAGTCGCCCTCTCTGATGCCGCGATCCTCGGCGTCGTGCGGATGCACCTCCAGCCGGTCTTCGCTGTGCCACTGCGAATTCTCGGTGCGCCGCGTCTGCGCCCCGACGTTGTATTGCGACAGGATACGGCCGGTGGTCAGGATCAGCGGATAACGCTGCGTCACCTTTTCATCGGTGGCGAAATACTGGGTATTGAGGAACTTGCCCTTGCCCCGGATGAAGCTGCCGATGTGCATGATGGGCGTGCCTTCCGGCGCGTTGTCATTGCACGGCCACTGGATGCTGCCCAGCTGTTCCAGACGCTGATAACTGACGCCATGAAAACTCGGCGTCAGCGCCGCGATTTCATCCATGATTTCCGACGGATGATTGTAAGCCATCGGATAACCGAGCGCTGCGGCCAGCGCCACCGTGACTTCCCAGTCGGACTTGCCGGCCTTGGGCGGCATCACCTTGCGCACGCGCGAGATGCGGCGCTCGGCATTGGTGAAGGTGCCATCCTTTTCGAGGAAGGATGAGCCGGGCAGGAACACGTGGGCGTACTTGGCGGTTTCGTTGAGGAACAGATCCTGCACCACGATGCATTCCATCGCCTGCAGCGCCGCCGCCACATGCTGCGTGTTGGGGTCGGACTGCACGATGTCTTCCCCCTCGCAATACAGGCCCTTGAAGCTGCCGTCCAGCGCAGCGTCGAACATGTTGGGAATGCGCAGACCCGGCTCGGGATTGAGCGTCACGCCCCAGGCCTGCTCGAAAGTGGCGCGCACGGTCGAATCCGAAATGTGCCGATAGCCGGGCAACTCATGCGGGAAGGAACCCATGTCGCAGGAGCCCTGCACATTGTTCTGCCCGCGCAGCGGATTGACGCCCACGCCTTCGCGCCCGACGTTGCCGGTGCACATGGCCAGATTGGCGATACCGATCACCATGGTCGAACCCTGGGCATGCTCGGTCACGCCCAGCCCGTAATAGATGGCGCCATTGCCGCCGCCGGCGAACAGACGCGCCGCCCCGCGCACGGCGTCGGCGGGCACGCCGGTAACGGCGGCCATGGCCTCAGGCGAATTCTCGGGACGCAGCACGAACTCCTTCCAGTCGGCATACGACTTCAGATCGCAGCGCTCATTGATGTAATCCTCCTGCTGCAAGCCCTCGGACAGAATGACATGCGCCAGCGCCGTGATCAGCGCGACATTGGTGCCGGGCCGCAGCTTGAGGTGATAGTCGGCCTGAATATGCGGCGACTTCACCATCTCGGTGGTGCGCGGGTCGATCACGATCAGCTTCGCGCCCTGACGCAGGCGGCGCTTCATCTGCGAGGCAAACACCGGATGGCCGGAGGCCGGATTGGCGCCGATGATCATGATCACGTCCGACTTCATGACCGAGTCGAAAGTCTGGGTGCCGGCCGATTCACCCAAGGTTTGCTTGAGGCCGTAGCCGGTCGGCGAATGGCAGACCCGCGCGCAGGTGTCGACGTTGTTGTTGCCGAAGGCGGCGCGCACCAGCTTTTGCACCAGATAGGTTTCTTCATTGGTGCAGCGTGAAGAGGTAATGCCGCCGATGGCGTCCTTGCCGTGCTTCGCCTGAATCCGGCGGAACTCGCTGGCGGCGTAGCTCAGCGCTTCTTCCCATGAGACTTCCTGCCACGGGTCGCTGATGTGCTTGCGGATCATGGGATTGAGGATGCGGTCCTTGTGCGTCGCATAGCCCCAGGCGAAACGGCCCTTGACGCAGGAATGGCCGTGATTGGCCTTGCCGTCCTTGTACGGCACCATGCGCACCACTTCATTGCCCTTCATCTCGGCCTTGAAGGCGCAGCCGACGCCGCAATAGGCGCAGGTGGTGACCTTGCTGTGCTCGGCCTGGCCCATCATGATCACGGTCTTTTCGGTCAGCGTCGCGGTCGGGCAAGCCTGCACGCAGGCGCCGCAGGAAACGCACTCCGACTCCATGAAGGAATCCATCTGTCCGGCCGACACGCGCGATTCGAAACCGCGGCCGTTGATGGTCAGCGCGAAGGTGCCTTGGGTTTCTTCGCAGGCGCGCACGCAGCGGTTGCAGACGATGCATTTGGAGGGATCGTAGGTGAAGTAGGGATTGGACTCATCCTTCTTCATCTCGATGTGGTTCTCGCCTTCATAGCCGTAGCGCACCTCGCGCAGGCCGACGGCGCCGGCCATGTCCTGCAGTTCGCAATTGCCGTTGGTCGGGCAGGTCAGGCAATCCAGCGGATGGTCGGAGATGTACAGCTCCATCACGCCGCGCCGGATCTCGGCCAGTTTCGGCGTCTGCGTCTGCACCTTCATGCCGCTTTCGCAGGGTGTGGTGCAGGAGGCAGGATAGCCCTTCATCTTGCGCCCATCCTTGCCTTCGATCTCGACCAGACACAGGCGACAGGAGCCGAAGGGCTCCAGACTGTCGGTGGCGCACAGCTTGGGCACGTTGACGCCGGCCTCGACCGCCGCCCGCATCACCGACGTGCCGGCCGCCACCGTGACGCTGACGCCGTCGATCTCCAGTGTGACTTGCTGCGCCGCGCTGCGCTGCGGGGTACCGTAATCCGTTTCATTGAGCTGATTCATGACGCAACTCCTTGCTGAATACCTGAGGTGAATAAGTGATCTGGCTGGGATGAATGCAGGATAAATTTCAGGCCGCTCGCTCCGCCGGCGCGCCGAAATCTTCCGGAAAATGATTCAGCACCGACAGCACCGGGAACGGCGTCATGCCGCCCATCGCGCACAGCGAGCCGTTGACCATGGTGTCGCACAGGCTGCGCAGCAGATGAATTTGCTGCGGCCGCTGGTGATCCTGATTGGCGATGATCTTGTCGATCACCTCCACCCCGCGCGTGGAGCCGATGCGGCACGGCGTGCATTTGCCGCAGGATTCGACCGCGCAGAATTCCATGGCATAGCGCGCCTGTTTTGCCATGTCGACGCTGTCGTCGAACACCACCAGCCCGCCGTGCCCGATCATGGCGCCGATGGCGGCGAAGGCTTCGTAGTCCAGCGGCGTGTCGAATTGTGAAGCCGGCATGTAAGCGCCCAGCGGGCCGCCCATCTGCACTGCACGAATAGCCCGCCCGCTTTCGCTGCCGCCGCCGAAGTCCTCCAGCAATTGCCGCAGCGTCAGGCCGAAGGCTTTCTCGACCAGGCCGCCGTGCCTGATGTTGCCGGCCAGCTGGAACGGCAAGGTCCCCATGGAACGGCCGACGCCGTAGTTTTTGTAAAAGGCGGCGCCGCGCGCCATCACGATCGGCACGCTGGCCAGCGAGATGACGTTGTTGATCACGGTCGGCTTGCCGAACAAGCCTTGCAGTGCCGGCAGCGGCGGCTTGGCGCGCACCACGCCGCGCTTGCCTTCCAGGCTTTCCAGCAAGGCGGTTTCTTCGCCGCAGATGTAAGCGCCTGCGCCCTTGCGCACTTCCAGCCTGAACGTCCGGCCGGAACCGAGGATGTTGTCGCCCAGATAGCCGTGCTGTCCGGCGACGGCAATCGCTTCTTTGAGCGCCGCAATCGCATGCGGATATTCCGAGCGCACATAGATGTAGCCCTGCGTGGCGCCGACTGCAATCGCGGCGATGCTCATGCCTTCGATCAGCATGAAGGGATCATCTTCCATCACCATGCGGTCGGAGAAGGTGCCGGAATCGCCTTCGTCGGCATTGCAGACGATGTATTTGCGGTCGGCCTGCGCGGCCGCCACGGTCTGCCATTTGGTGCCGGTCGGGAAGGCCGCGCCGCCGCGTCCGCGCAGGCCGGAATCCAGCACCTGCTGCACCACGGCGGCCGGCGTCATCTGCAAGGCTTGCTGCAGACCGGCATAGCCCTCGTGCGCCAGATAGTCGTCCAGCGACACAGGGTCGGTGATGCCCACCCGGGCGAAGGTCAGGCGCTCCTGATTTTTCAGATAGGGAATGTCTTCCGTCACGCCCTGCCGCAAGGGGTGATCACCGCCATCCAGAAAATCGGCATCGAACAGCGAGGGCACGTCTTCCGGCACCACCGGACCATAGGCCACGCGGCGCGACAGCACATCGACTTCCACCAGCGGCTCCAGCCAGAACATGCCGCGCGAACCGTTGCGCACCAGCCGGATGGACAGACCGCGCTTGTGCGCTTCGTCACTGATGGCGGCCGCCACCTGGTTGGCGCCGAGCGCAATCGAGGTCGAATCGCGCGGGACATACACGGTGATGGCGGCGCTCATGGTGCACCTCGCTTGGCCTGCATCAGGCGCCGGAATTTTTCACTGCCGACACGCGCGTGCAGATCATCGTCGATCGTGATGTTGGGCCCGCAGGCACATTGTCCCAGGCAATACACCGGCTCCAGCGTGAACAGGCCGTCGGCCGTGGTCTCATGAAATCCGCAGCCGAGCTGCTGCTGCACCTGCGCGGCCAGCGCCTCGGCGCCGCGCGCCTGACAAGCCTCGGCGCGGCATACCTGCACCACGTGCTTGCCGGCCGGCTGCTGGCGGAAGAAGTGATAGAAGGAAATCACGCCATGCACCTCGGCGCGCGAGACGTTGAGCTCGCTGGCGATCATCGGCACCGCGTCGGCCGGCACATAGCCGACCTTCTCCTGTATCCCGTGCAGGATGGGCAACATGGCGCCCGCCATCCCCTTGCGTTCGGCGATGATGCCGCGCACCGCCGCCACGTCGAAACTCTGTTGCCTGTCCATTGAAGTCTCCTGCCTTGCGTTGATGCGGCCGTCGTCCCTTCGGGATCTGCTGGCCGGCCGCGTTTTTCAAATGAAACCGGGTACGGCTTTGCCTTGGCCCGAAGCGCGGCCAGCCTGATGCATGTGAGGTAACAGACGGGGGACAAGAATGGAGCGTGCCTGCGCCATGTCGATGGCGCAGGCACACGCGGAACCATGGAAAATGGCGCCGTGGATGGATACAGCTGGTCTCCGTTGTTGCATGTTCTCCCTGCCTTTTACGGTTGGTACTGAACACTGCGGATGCGGGCTGCCGGCGTAAGCTGCCCGGACGGTCCCTGCTCCTGATTTTTGATAGTCGCTGACACAAGCCGCCGGCGAATGCGTGCCTTGCGGCTTGTGTCAGCGGCTTTCGCCGCTGGCCGGCACCCTCGCAGGCGCCGACCGGTATTGCCTGACCTTCAGTGGCAGATCAGCGGAACAGCACGGCCGACTTCTGCAGCACCAGGGTGATGCCCCATACCAGCGGGATGCCCACTGCTGCCCATGCCAGGCCGATCAGCGCAGGGTTGCCGCCGGAACCGATCTTGGACATGTCGTCCGACGAGGCGGTCGCCGCCGCTTCGGCCGCTGACTTCTCGTGCGCCAGTTTCTTTTCATGCGCCAGTTCATCCGGCGTCATGAAATGCTTGGCGGCGACCGGGCGGATCAGCAGGTTGCAGAGCAGACCCACCACCAGCATGCCGGCCAGGATGTACATCGTGGTGTTGTAGACCTGGTCCTTGGGCATGCCCAGCGACAGTTGATACTCGCGCATGTAGTTCACCACCACCGGGCCCAGGATGCCGGCGGTCGCCCACGCGGTCAGCAGGCGGCCGTGGATGGCGCCCACCATCTGGGTGCCGAACAGGTCGGCCAGGTAAGCCGGCACGGTAGCGAAGCCGCCGCCGTACATCGACAGGATGATGCAGACTGCGCCGACGAACAGGGCCACGCTATGACCCTTGGCCGACCACGGCAGGCTGACGTACAGCACGAAGCCCAGCACGAAGAAGATCGCGTAGGTCATCTTGCGGCCGAAGAAGTCCGAGCACGAAGCCCAGGCAAAACGACCGCCGATGTTGAACAGGCTGATCAGGCCGGTGAAGCCGGCCGCCAGCGCGGCGACTGCCGCCTTCTGTTCGATCGAGAGGTCGTTGAAGCCGACGTCCACGCCCAGCAGGTGACCACCGAACACTTCCTGCAGCATCGGCGAGGCGATGCCGATCACGCCGATACCGGCCGACACGTTCAGGCACAGCACCAGCCACACCAGCCAGAACTGGGGAATGCCCCAGACCTTGGAGACGTGCACATGGTTCTGGGTGATCATGGTGCCGCTGCCGGCGGCAGGTGCTGGCGGCGTCCAGCCGGCCGGCTTCCAGCCCGAAGGCGGTACGCGGTAGCCGAAGGCGCCGGCCATCATGAACACGAAGTAAATGATCGCCATGACGACGAAGGTTTCCCACACGCCGACCGAGGTCGGGGTGGCGAACTTCTTCATCAGCGCATCGGCCAGCGGAGTGCCGACCAGCGCGCCGCCGCCGAACCCCATGATGGCCATGCCGGTCGCCATGCCGCGACGGTCAGGGAACCACTTGATCAGGGTCGAGACGGGCGAGATATAGCCCAGGCCCAGGCCAACGCCACCGATCACGCCGGAGCCCAGCCACATCAGCCACAGCTGGTGAGTCTTGACGCCCAGCGCCGAAATCAGCAAGCCGCCGCACCAGCAGATCGCCGACACTACGCCTGCCTTGCGCGGGCCTGCATGTTCCAGCCAGCCGCCCCAGATCGCAGCGGAAATGCCGAGCAGCACGAAGAACATGGTGTACATCCAGCCCAGCATGGAGATTTTCCAGTCGCAGCTGGAGGAAAATATTTGCTCGAAGAAGCCGATATCGGGTGCACAGGCAATCGCGGACGTTACCCCTAACGCCTTTGACAGTGGCAGCCAGAACACGGAAAAGCCGTAGGCCATCCCGATACACAAGTGAATGGCGAGCGCCGCAGGCGGAACCAGCCACCGATTAAAGCCCGGTTTGGCAACCGTGTGTTCCTTGTTCAGGAAGTCGAAAGCCATTATTCCTCCGTTTTTATAAGGTGTGGATGTTGATGGAGGGAGGCGGTTGCAAAGCCGGTCAGAGCGCGATTTCCCGAAAATCACACCCATCTTTGCGACAATCTCCCTTGCTATATGCATAATATTGCATATATTTTTTATCGAACTAGCAGGATGCCGGGAAGTTACCACCGAAAACCCGCCCATTCAATATGCTATATATTACATATATATGTATAAAGTTCACATCAAACCCCACTGGGAAATCTCCTACGACGCCGAGCCTCCGCTCGACACCGCCAACCTGCTCACGCTGCTCACCGCAGTCCAGCAAAGCGGTTCCATCGCACAGGCCGCTCAGCAGATCCGCCATTCCTATCGGCACGCCTGGGGCCTGTTGCGGGAAGCGGAGCGCATTTTCGGCAATCAACTGATCAGCAGCGGGCGTGGTCGCGGCACCACATTGACGGACTTTGCCAACAAACTTCTATGGGCGGACCGCCTGGTCAGCGCGCGTTTGTCGCCGACGCTGGACAGTCTGGCGTCGGAACTCGAAATCGAGCTGGGCAAAACCGTGGAAGGCAAATCGGAAACGGTGCGCCTCAACGCCAGCCACGGTTTTGCGGTGGCGGCGCTGCTGGGCAAGATCAATGAAGCGCGGCTGCCGGTGGAAGTGCGCTACCGGCACAGCACCGATGCGGTGGCCGCGCTGTCGCGGCAGGAATGCGACCTGGCCGGCTTTCATGTGCCGCTGGGCCAGTTCGAGCGCCCCGCCATCGCCGCCTATGCCAAATGGCTGAACAAGCGCAGCGATTGCCTGATTCATCTGGCGGTACGCAGTCAGGGCCTGTTCGTGGAGCCCGGCAATCCCAAGAACATCAGGACCCTGGCCGACCTGACGCGCAGCGATCTGCGCTTCGTCAATCGCGAGGCCGGGTCCGGCACGCGCATGCTGCTGGAGCTGATGCTGGCCGGCGAAGGGATTTCCCACAAGAAGATCAACGGTTTCGAAAACACTGAATTCACGCACTCGGCGGTGGCCGCCTTCATCGCCAGCGGCATGGCCGATGTCGGCTTCGGCGTGCAGACTGCCTCGCATCGCTTCGGCCTGGAATTCATCCCGCTGGTGCGCGAGCGCTATTTCTTCGCATTACCGGCCGCCTCCTTGCACGATCCGCTGATCCGTTCGGTGATCGACATCCTGCAGTCGGAATCCTTCCGCTCGGTGGTCAACAACCTGGCCGGCTACGACGCCAGCGATACCGGCAAGATCCAGACGCTGAAGGACGCCTTCGGCTGATGCACTGATTCACCCGAAGGCGATGCAACTGAACCGACAAGTCGGCACTGACACGCGCCGCCGACGCGCGCACCGCGGTGTTTATCCGCACCGCTATCGGTGAATGCCTGTATGATCCCGCTCCCTCCCGCATTCATCGCTGATCCATCCCGGATGAATGCGCCGGATCCTCTCTACATCGCATCATTCGCTTCATGAACTTACACTCGCTCGATCCCCATCTGCTGACACTGCTTGACCTTGAATCAGCGGAGCAAGCCGACAGACTCCCGCAAGAAGACATCGCCACGGTCGCGCGCAACGTGCACGTGCTGATGGCAGACTATCCGGCGGTGCTGCTGGCGCCTCATCTGCAGCGCGAGCTGAGCCGCAGCGCGCCCGACCTGAACATCATCATTCAGCCCTGGCTGGGTGCAAGCGCCGCCGTCGATCGCATGGAACGCGGCGAGACGGATATCGCGGTATCCGCCATGCCAAAGCTCAGCGCGACCTTTCAGCAACGCGAAGTCTTGCAGGAGCGCTATGTGGTGGCGATGCGCAAGGACCATCCGGCCGCGCAAAGGCTGACACTGAAGAACTGGCTGGCCTATCCGCATGTGATCGTGTCGGGCAGCGGCGCCAGCCAGGGCGCGCTCGACGGGGAATTGCGCACGCACGGCCTGACGCGAAGAATCGGCATGGTGGTGCCGAGCTTGCTGATGGTGCCGGCGCTACTGGAGCAGTCGGACCTGATCGCCATGCTGCCGGTGCACTGCGTACCAAAAACAGCGGCGGGCCGGGAACCGGCGCTCGCCTGCTTCCGCCCTCCGCTGCCGCTACCCGGCTTTCCGCTGCATCTGGTCTGGCATAAACGGCGCGATGAAGACATCGCGGTGCGCCATGTGGCGCAGACACTGGAACGCATCTTCAAAGAACAATTGGCCTGAGCACCAAGTTGCCGGCAGAATCAGGCCGGCAGCGTGATCTCAACCAGATGCTCGCGCTGATCGTTGACCATCACGACCCACTCCGCCTGCTGCTCCAGCCCGTCCAGCAACAAGCGTCGCGCTGCGCCCTCACCGCGCCGCACGCGGATCAGATACGAGGTATCCCAATAGCGATAGCGCATCTCGTAGCCGCTCCAGTCGGCCGGCAGCGAAGGCTTCAGCCGCAATATCTCGGCCTCCACCGTCAGACCCAGCAGCGACTCCACGATCAAGCGATACATCCAGCCGGCCGAGCCCGTGTACCAGGTCCAGCCGCCGCGCCCCACATGCGGCGACACCGCATACACATCGGCCGCAATCACATACGGCTCGACCTTGTAGCGCTGCACCTCTTGCGGCGTGCGGGCATGATTGAGCGGATTGATCATGCCCAGCAATTCCCAGGCGCGCGCGCTGTCGCCCATATGCGCAAAAGCCATCGCCGTCCAGATCGCGGCATGCGTGTATTGCCCGCCGTTTTCACGCACACCCGGCACGTAGCCGCGAATGTAGCCGGGGTTCTGCTCGGACTTGTCGAAGGGCGGATCGAGCAGCTGGATCAGCGACTCGTCGCGTCGCACCAGCCTGCGGTCAACCGCCTGCATCGCCATGCGCGAACGTTCGGGCGCACCGGCGCCGGACAGCACCGACCAGCTTTGCGAGATCGAGTCGATCTGGCATTCGGCGTTTTGCGACGAACCCAGCGGCGTGCCGTCGTCGAAATAGGCCCGCCGATACCATTCGCCGTCCCAGGCGTGCTGCTCTATCTGCTGCTGCAATTGCTGCGCCTGATCGCCGCAGTAAGCCGCGAAGTCGGCATCGCCGTGCAACACCGCAATTTCGGCAAAACGGTTCAGGACTTCATGCAGGAAGAAACCGAGCCAGACGCTTTCGCCGCGCCCCTGCTCGCCCACCTTGTCCATGCCGTCGTTCCAGTCGCAGGAGCCCATCAGCGGCAGACCATGCACGCCGAATCGCAGTCCGTGACGAATCGCGCGCACGCAATGTTCATACAGGCTGCCGGTCTGGGCCGAGCGATTGGGCAAGTCGTAGTAGGAATCCTCATCCTGATTCACCGCCCGCCCTTCCAGAAAATGCACCTGTTCCTGCAACACGCCGGTGTCGCCGCTGCTCTTGACGTAGCGCTGCACCGCCAGCGGCAGCCACAGGTAGTCATCCGAACAATGGGTGCGCACGCCGCGATCGGTCGGCGGATGCCACCAATGCTGGACATCGCCCTCGACGAACTGATGTGCCGCGCACAGCAAAAGATGCGCGCGCGCCAGCGCCGGTTCGCTGTGCACCAGCGCCATGGTGTCCTGCAACTGATCGCGGAAACCGAAAGCGCCGCCCGACTGGTAATAACCGCTGCGCGCCCACAGACGGCAGGCGATGGTCTGATACAGCAGCCAGCCGTTGGCCAGCACATTGAGCGCAGGATCGGGGCTGTCGATATGGATGGTACCCAGCGTGCGATTCCAGTAGGCATGCACCGCCGCCAGCGCCTCCTGGGCGGCCACCGCGCCGCAACTGCGCTGCGCCAGATGGCTGATGCCGGTCTGGCGCGCATCGGCCATGCCGAGCACGAACACCAGCACCCGCTCCTGGCCCGGACTCAGTTCGAACGGCACCTGCAGCGCGGCGCAGGGATCGAGCCCGGCGCCGACCCGGCCAGAGAGCCGCGCCCGTTCCAGCGCCGCCGGCTTTTGCAATGAACCGTGGCGACCGATGAATTCATTGCGGTCGCCGGTCACGCTGCGCAAAGTAAGGTCGGCGTCCACATTGAAGAAGGCTACGCGTTCGACGAAGTCGGTGTTGTAGCGATTGCGCGCCAGTACGGCGCCGGAGGCGGCGTCGCTCTCGGTGACGATATGCATCGCCGATTTGGTGCGGGCGTCGCCCAGCACCCACTCGACATAGCCGGTGGCGGACAGCTTGCGCCTGACATCGCCGCCGTTGCGCACCCGCAGCACGGAGTATTTGACGGCGGCGTCGGTCGCCACATACACCGTCAACTCCGAAAACAGATCGCCTTCCATATGCTCGAACACGCTGTAGCCGAAGCCGTGGCGCGTCAGATAACTGCCTTCGCCGCAACGCGGCAGCGGCGTCGGCGACCAGCTCACGCCGCTTTCTTCATCGCGCAGATAGTAGGCCTCGCCGCCGCTGTCGCAGACCGGGTCGTTGTCCCAGGGCGTGAGACGGAATTCATGCGCGTTTTCGCCCCAGGTATAGGCTTGCCCGCTTTCCGACACGATGCTGCCGAACTGCGCATTGGCGATGACATTGATCCACGGCGCCGGCGTCGGCTTGCCGGCGGCGGTGGTGATCAGGTATTCGCGGCCGTCCGGCGTGAAGCCGCCCAGACCGTTGTTCAGAATCAGTTCTCGCACCGGCAGGCGCGCCGCCTTGCGTTCCTCGCGCAGCGGCAACAGCGCCGCCAGCGGCGCAGTCCGTTCCGGCACCAGGCGCGGCATGCGCACATCCATCAGATCGCGGCGGTTGAGCTGCTCGGCCAGACTACCGCGGCTGTCGCTCAGGATGATGCGCGCCACCGACTGGAACAAGACCCGGTCTTCGTCCGAGATCTGCTCCAGCAGGCGCACGAAAATGCCGCCCGGCCTGTCGATGGCATGGGCGCCGGTGACCGATGAAATCAGGCCCATGATCTGTTCCTGCAAGACCTGGCGATAACCGGCGTGATCTTCGTTCCAGATCACCAGATCCACCGCCAGCCCCTTGGAGCGCCAGTAGGCATGCGCCTGCACCAGCTGGCGCACCAGCTCGATATTGTCCAGATCCTTGATCTGCAGCAGCACGATAGGCAGATCGCCCGAGATCGCATAGCTCCACAGCGCAGACTGACCGCGCTGATTGCGCGCCAGAATCGCGGCGTCGGCGCGCAGCAAGGGATTGACGTAGATCACCGAACTGGCCAGGCGCCCGTACAACTGGGCATCGGCTTCGCTGGCATTGAGCTGGCGCAGGCCGACCTGATTGTGAGTCCAGGACAGCTCGACCACGCGGTCGGCCATGTGCCGGTCCTGATATTTACCGATCAGCTCGACACAGGTTTCGCGCGAGGCGGCCACCCCGGTCACGATATCGACCGTGACCGCCTGTTCGGCTTCCAGCGTGATCCGGTAGCGGATCGCCACAATCGGATCGAGCACCGAACCGGCGCTGTCGCTCAACGGCCCGGCCTCGCGCATGGCTTGCGGCGCAGCCGTGGTGCGGCCGCGCCCGATGAATTTCAGACGGTCGGTTTCGTAGGAAACGGCATCCACCTTCGCCCCATGACTGGCCATCAGATGGAACATCCAGGGCATCTGATCGCTGACCGAACGCGGCCGGCGGGTACACAGAATCGCCTGGCGCGCGCGGTCGATCTCGGTCTGCACGAACAGATTGCTGAAGGCCGGATGGCTGGCGTCGGCCGCCGCTGCCGCCAGCACGACCTCGGCGTAGGTCGTGACTTCTATCGTGCGGCGTACACGCGAGCGATTGGTGATGCGGGTGCGCCGCAATTCGATATCGTCCTCCGGCGACACGACCACTTCCATGTGCATGTCGAAGTGCTCGTCGCTGCGGCGGAATTCTGCGCGGCCTTCGGAGAAGATGACTTCGTAGTTGTCCGGCGGCGTCATGCTCGGTTGCAGCCCGGCCGACCAGAAGCGGCTGCTTTCAACATCGCGCACGTAACAGAATGCGCCCCAGTTGTCGCGCGTGGCGTCTTCGCGCCAGCGCGTCACGGCCAGCCCGTTCCAGCGGCTGTAACCGCCGCCGGCGCTGGTCATCATCACGTGATAGCGGCCGTTGGAGAGCAACTGCACTTCCGGCGTGCGGCCGTCCGGACGCGACAGCACACGCATGTGCTGTTCATGATGGCCGGCCGCAGAGCGGATGTCGGCCAGATCGGTGGTGTTCGAATAGCTGGCGGTCGCCTTGGGCACCCGCTCGTGCAGCAGCGACATGGTGGCTTGCAGCAAAGGATCGGACTCAAAGCGTTTTTGCATGGGCCGGTCAAGCAGTACATAGGCCAGCGACAAAAAGCCCATGCCCTGATGGTGCACCATGAAGGATCGCACCAGCACGCTATCCTGCCCGCGCGGCAGGCGCGACGGCGTGTAGTCGATCGCTTCGTAGAAACCGAAGCGCCCTTCCGCCCCCTCCTGCGACAATTTCTGAAGATTCATGCAGGCCTGCTCCGGCGCCACCATCAGCGCCATCACGCTGGCATAAGGCGCAATCACCAGATCGTCGCCGAGGCCGCGCTTGAAACCCATGCCCGGCACGCCGAAGGCGCGGTATTGATAATTCAGGCTGGCGTCGAAGCTGTTGTAGCCCGACTCCGAAATGCCCCAGCGCACGCCGCGCTGCGCGCCGTACTGAATCTGACGCTCGACCGCCGAACGGTAGGTCTGGTCGAGCAGGGTCTGGGCAAAGGTCGGCATCACCAGCAGCGGCATCAGATACTCGAACATGGAGCCGCTCCAGGACAGCAGAATCGGCTCGCCGCCGGCGATGGTCAGTTGCCGTCCCAGCGCAAACCAGCTCTCCTGCGGCAACTGGCCCTGGGCGATGGCGATGAATACCGCCAGTCTGGCCTCCGAAGCCAGCAAGTCATAGCAGCCGGCATCGCGCCGCCGCTCGGTGACGTTGTAGCCGATGGTCAGCAGATGGGTGGACGGCTCGTAGAGGAAACCATATTCCATGCGCGACAACTGCTCGGCCTGCAGCGCCAGCGCGGCAATGCTGTCGATGCGCAATGCAGCATGGCGACTGCCCTGCTCCACCTGCTGCATCAGCCGGGCGCCCGATGCGCGGCTTAGCGCAGCCTCGCCGGCCGGCAAGCGTTCAAACGCTGTTTGCAGATCCGTATGCAGTTGCGCCAGCCGACGCAGGCTCGGCACTTCCGCCAGCGCCGGGAAATACGGTATCCATTCTTCCAGACCGCCCGCCAGCCAGGGCGCCAGCGTGCGCAACTCGGCCAGCACAGACCGGCATTGATTGGCCAGCGCATGCGCCCAGCCGCTGGAATCGGCGTCGGCATCTGCGCTGGCGTTCAGGTCGGCGGTGATGGCGACGGCATGGTCATCCAGGCGCGTCAGCCATGCGTGAATCTCGATCAAGGTATGCGGCGCCGACAGGCTGGCCGCTTCCAGTTCGCGCTCGAACAAGGTCCATGCGGCAGGCGGATGCTCTTCCTGCGTGGCCAGCAGCATGACGTAGGTATCGCGAATGCCGGACAGCACGCGCGGGCCCAGAATCGAGGCCTCGGGCAAGGCCAGCAAACCGGCCCGCAAGGTCAGCAGATGCCCGGCCAGATTGCCGCTGTCCACGGTCGACACATAGGCCGGCGGCAGCGGTTGCAGCGTCTGCGTGTCATACCAGTTGAACAGGTGGCCGCGATAGCGCTCCAGCCGGCTCATGCTGTCAAAGGTATTGCGGGTGCGCTCCAGCAGCCGGCCGGCGGCGATGTAGCCGAAATCCCAGGCCGCCAGACTGGCCAGCAGCGACAGCCCGATATTGGTGGGCGAAGTGCGATGCGCCACCACTTCGGTCGGATGCATCTGCACATTGTCCGGCGGCAGCCAGTTGTCGGCCGGTCCCACATAAGTTTCGAAGAACAGCCAGGTCTTGCGCGCCAGACTGAACAGATAGCTGGTCTGGCCACCCGTCACGCGTACCTTGCGACGTGGTATCGGCTGGCTGATCCACCAGGCGACAGTCGGCGCGATCCACCACAAGAGCAGAACCAGAGCCGCCGCCGGCAGCGCCGCCGGACGCTGGGCCAGCAGCCAGCCGGCGCTCGCCAGCGCCAGCAAAGGCGCCAGCCACATGCGCTGGTAAAAGGACCACAGATCATTGCCCGAGCGCGCCCGGCTATCGCCCGACACCCGCCATTGCAGCAGCAGGCGATGCGATATGAGTACGCGCCATTGGGTGCGCAGGATGGCATCCAGGTTATAGGCCGCCTCATACGGCAGGAACGCCAGATTGAGCGCGACATGCGCCAGTTGCAGCCGGGCCGCATGCACGGTCGCCGCCACATGCTGGGTCAGCAGCACATCTTCCGGCTTGCGCAGCAATTCCAGCGACAGTGAACACAAGGCCGGCAGCAGCAAGATGGCCAGCAAGGCCAGACTCAGAAACCACGGCGAATGCAGCAGACTCCAGCCCAGCAACAGCATGGCCGTCAGCGCGACCGGCACCAGGCTGCGCCGCAGATTGTCGAACAGCTTCCAGCGCGACAGCGCCGACAAGGGGTTGGCCTGGCGTGTGATACGGCCGCTGGCGGCATGACGTCCGGCCGGCACCTGCGGCAACAGCCAGGAGGCGACCTGCCAGTCGCCGCGCACCCAGCGATGGCGGCGCGCGGCATCGGCGTTGTAGCCGGAAGGATAGGACTCGTAGAGCTGCGCATCGCTGAGCAGCCCGGCTCGGGCATAGCAGCCCTCCAGCAGATCGTGGCTGAGAATGCGGTTGTCGGGCATGCAATCGGCCAGCACATGCTCGAAGGCATCGACGTCGTAAATGCCCTTGCCGACGAAAGAACCTTCGCCGAACAAATCCTGATACACGTCGGAAACCGTGCGCGTGTAAGGATCAATGCCGGTCTCGCCGCCGCACAGCAACTCATAGCGCGAAGCCTCGGCGCCCGGCAGGCTGACCGCTACACGCGGCTGCAGGATGCCGTAGCCTTCGCGGATGCGGCGTACATTCTTGTCGTAGCGCGCCTGATTCAGCGGATGAGCGATGGTCGCCACAAACTGGCGGGCCGACTCGCGCGGCAACTCGGTGTCGGTGTCAAGCGTGATGACGTAACGGATATTGCTCAGCCCGCCGCTATCGCCGGCCACCAGTGAAAACGCATCGGGAGCGCCGCCCCGCAAGAAGTGATTCAGATCGCTCAGCTTGCCGCGCTTGCGCTCCTGCGCCATCCAGGTGCCCTCCTGCTGGTTCCAGCGCCGCGGCCGGTGCAACAGCAGAAAGTGATCGCCGCCTGCGCGCGGATAACTGCGATTGAGTTGGGCGATGCCCTGCCGCGCCAGCTCCAGCAAGAGCGCATCCTCCGGCATGGTTTCGGTGACCGCGTCGGCGAAATCGGTCAGCAGGCAAAACCGCAGATTGTCGTCGCGATTGGCGAGAAAACTTATCTCCAGCGCATCGCACAGACTGGCGGCATCTTCCGCCGTAAACAGCATGGCCGGCACCGCCACCAGCGTGGAAAACTGGCGCGGAATGCCGGCCGAAAAATCCATGCGCGGCAGCCGGCGCGGCGCCACCAGCAAGGTCGCCAGCCAGTTCACCAGCGCCAGCGCCAGATGGCTGCCGGCAACCAGCGCCAGCAGCATCAGGCCGGCCAGCAGCCAGTGACCGGCGCCGTCGGCATGGGCACGGGCGCCGATGGCGCCGGCCACGGCCAGACTGATCAGGCCGATCGCGCCCAGATACATGGAAAGCGGATGACGGTGCATGCCTCGCTGCAGCCGGGCCCAGGCGGCAAAACGGCATCCTGCAATCTGCTCCAGTTGCGGCAGGCCCTTGCCGATCAGGTAATAGCCGACATGCGCCACGTGCGGCGTGGCTTGCGATAGCGACGGGAAAAGCGGAGCAGCTGCCGGCGCATCAAGATCTGCATGGCCTCCGGAGCGATCCGGCGCAGCCTGCGCAGCCGCAAGCCTGACTGCAGTCTCCGCCACTTCCAGCTCCGACATGTTGCTGTCGCGGGCCAGCTTTTCCACCACGTGGCGGTATTGATCGCGGGTGGCGAAATCCATGCGCGTATAGGCGTCGCCGGGGTCAAGGCACAAGGTCTGATTGACCGCACTCATGGTTTCCACGAATTCACGCCAATCCATGGTGCTGAGAAAACGCAGGCTGCCGATGCTGTTGCTGATCGAAACCTGATCGGCAGCCTGACGCTGGGTTTCTGCCAGCACCAGTTGTTCTATGGTCTGGCCGCTTTCGGCCAGATGCTGGGCCAGCCAGGTGAGCGGCAAGGTCAGCGCCGAACTCTGGCCTTGCAGGCGTCGCACCAGCTCGGCCACGAAAGAGCTGTCCATAGGCGGATCGGAGCGCGCCATGTCCGCCACCAGCAGAATCAGGTCGCCCGGGCTGCGCTCGGTCACCTCGACCATGGCATCGGCCCATTCGTGCGCCAGATTGCGATTGATGCGGGTGGTCGCCAGCCGCGTCGATACGCGCCTGAGATTTTCAATCAGGGCCAGCCGCAGCATGATGGGAATGGCCCATAGCTCGCCCAGCTTGAGCACGCTGATCTGCTGATAGGCGGCCACGAAACGGCTCAGGCTTTCCGGATCCAGACGGCCATCGCCGTGCGAGATGATCTCCAGCGCGATGTCATACACGCGTGGCTGCCCGGCAGATCCGTTGCGCAGCAATCGCGGCAGCTCCTTGCTGTAGTTCTTGGGCAAATGGCGCTTGGCGGTGCGGATCTGCTCTTCGATGAGATAGTAATTGTCGAGCAGCCACTCGGCCGCCGGCGTGACCTGGCGTCCGGCGCGTATGGCGGCGGTGAGCTGACTGCAGGCATCGATGATGACCACTTCGTTATCGGCCAGACGCTGCAACAGCTCATCCCGCGATTTCTGTGCGCTGAGCTTGTGCGCCCGCGCCAGCACGCGGCCATGCTGCTCCATCTGCAAGGCACTGAACAATTCCGCCCGCAGCGGTGATTCTTCGATGACCGGCAGCGCTTCACCGGCCGGCCAGAGTTTTTTCAAGGCGCGCAGGTAGGCGAACCGCGGCGGGATATCTGCTTCCACTGATGAGCTTTCTCTACATCCGCTCAATCCCGTCAACGGGACCGCGGAAAACGTGAATACGACGGCGCTGCGGCCAAGGCCGGAGCGGCTAGCAAGCTGAAGGAATGAATTGGGACACGCCGTTCCGGAGGCGGATCAAGGTGCGCAGGATTGCGCAATGAAGAGAGCCTGAAAATCGCCTTGCGGCGGTCTGCGGCTAGCAGTTTTTAAGGACATCGGGGCCGGCCGGCGCTCCTGCGGCGCACGGTCACGGCCTTGTCAATCACGGTAGAAGTTGCCTGAAGGACTGCACGGCAAATGAAGAGGAAGACTTGCTCCAGTGTAAGCGATTCGCATGCGGCCTTGTTTTTTATTCCTCTGCGCCGGATTGCGGGCGCGTCGGGAACCGCTTGGAGAGGCGAGCGTCATGACGGTCGGCGCAGCCAATAAAAATCCGCCGGTCAGGGCGGAAATGAACAGCAGTCCGGCCAGCAACACTCAGACTCAAGCAGCTTCGCGATCAAACTGGCGTGGCGCACCCAGAGCTGTCTTGAATGCCTCGATGTCGCCCGCAGTGCCGCCGAGAAACAGGGCTTCGTCCACGGAACCGTCTTCCAGCGTCTGGCTGATGCCCAGTTGCGCCAGCAAATCCTCTGCTGCGCCCAGACACAGAATCGGCTTGCAATGGAAATACTGATCGCGCACAAAGGCATGCACCAGCGGATTGGCCATCAAGGAGGCAATCGCCGGTTCGCCGTCGGGCAAGACCATGGCGTCAAACAAGACTGCCGGCGCAGCCGAGATAGTGATTTCCACCTCCAGATCGGAGCCTGAAGACGAACCCACGCTGCCCAGCTTGTCGCCGACGAAACGCGGCACGGCGCCCTCTGCCAGCAATTGCATGTAGATGTCGCGTGCAGCCTCGCCATCGGTGCCGTCGGCCACCACAATCGCCACTTTGCGTCCCTTCGCCGAGCCATCGCCCGGATAGGCGGTGAGCGACAAGGAAGGCGACGGGTCGAAGTCAGGCGTGCTCAGCGTCGACACCAGCGGCGCCGCGTCCGGCGTGGCAAAGCCCAGGCCATCGGCCACCGCATCGGCCAGCTCCTGATCGACATTGACCAGCAGCGACACCACCCGCTTGCGGATGGCCGGCGTCTGTACCCGCGTCAGTTCAAACAGGAAGGCCTTGATGATGTGCTGCTGTTCCGGCGGCGACTGGCTGATCCAGAACATCCTGGCCTGCGAATAGTGATCGGCGAACAGCTCCGGCTTGCCGCGCACCTTGTCGGCGGCAATCGGCTCGGGAAAACTGGTGAAGCCGCCGCCGGCCACGCCGGTCTGAAACGGACAGCCGCCGCCCAGCGAGTTCGGTTCATAGGCGGCGCGGCCGCGATGAATCGCTTGGCGGTGCATGCCGTCGCGCTGATTGTTGTGCACCTGATTGACCGGCGCATTGATCGGCAGCTCATGAAAATTGGCTCCGCCCAAGCGTGAAATCTGAGTATCGAGATAGGAATGGATACGCCCCTGCAGCAAGGGATCGTTGCTGAAATCGATACCCGGCACGATATGCGCGGTGCAGAATGCGACCTGCTCGGTCTCGGCAAAAAAATTGTCGGGATTGCGATCCAGCACCATGCGGCCGACGGCGCGCACCGGCACCATTTCCTCCGGCACCAGCTTGGTCGGGTCGAGCACGTCAATGCCGAAGCCTTCGGCTTCCTCTTCTGAAAATACTTGCAGGCCGAGTTCCCATTCGGGATAGTTGCCGCCCTCGATGGCTTCCCACAGATCGCGCCGGTGAAAGTCGGCATCGGCGCCGGCAATCTTGACGGCTTCATCCCACAGCAAGGAATGGGTGCCGGCCTTGGGCGTCCAGTGGAATTTGCAGAACACGGATTCGCCGGCGTCATTGATCAGCCGGAAGGTATGCACGCCGAAGCCCTGCATGGTGCGATAGCTGCGCGGGATGGCGCGGTCCGAGGTATGCCACAGCAGCATGTGCGTGATTTCAGGCGTGAGCGAGGCGAAATCCCAGAAGGTGTCGTGCGCGCTGGCAGCCTGCGGCATGCCATTGTTGGGCTCCGGTTTGACGGCGTGAATCAGATCGGGAAACTTCATCGCGTCCTGAATGAAGAACACCGGGATATTGTTACCCACCAGATCCCAGTTGCCCTCATCGGTATAGAACTTGACGGCAAAGCCGCGCACATCGCGCACCGTGTCGGCCGAACCGCGCTCGCCGGCGACCGTGGAAAAGCGCACGAACACCGGCGTGCGCTTGCCGGCTTCGGCAAACGGCGCAGCCTTGCTCAGCTTGCCCAGCGGCTTGTAGTTCTCGAAATAGCCATGCGCCGCCGAACCGCGCGCGTGCACCACGCGTTCCGGAATGCGCTCGTGATCGAAATGGGTAATCTTTTCGCGCAGGATGAAATCTTCCAGCGCAGTAGGGCCGCGCAGTCCGATCTTCAATGAGTTCTGGTTGTCGGCGATCTTGACGCCTTGATTGGTGCTCAGCGCCTGGCCGGTGGAATCGACGCGCACGCGATCCAGCGAACCGACCGTGTGATTGTTGCCGGGATCGGGCTGGCCTTCCCCGGTTTTCTCAGAGGCGTTGGATTCCGACACGGTGCTGCCGGCGAAAGCGCCGGATGAGGCGGCCACGGTTTGGCCCTGCGCCGGCATGCGCGCAGCATCGCCGTATTCGCTGGGCTTGCCTTGGTTGAAAGGCATGGCGGATGCCACTTCATTGGTGCTGAGCAATTTCTCCAGCAGAATGCCGGGGATCTGGGTGCCGGCCGGAAGTTTGGACAGATTGCCGCCGGAAGGGCCGGCGACAGTGCTGAGCACGGTGCCTAGTCCGTCAGGGGTATCGGACTTTTTTGCGCGAGTTGCCATTAGGTTTTCCTCAATTGGAACGGGTACATGAATCGTCTCGCACGAGACGGAATTTGACCCCGCGATCGAAAAACCCAAGGCCATCAGGCGACTGAGTGTATGCCGATGCCCTGCGCCAAACAGTAGGAGAAGCGCGCATTGAGGCGTAAGCGTTCTGCCTGTTTAGCCCATCCGGAACAGTCGGCCAACACCAGCAAACTCAAAGCTGATCAGGCAAGAGGCTGGCCGATCGGATGTCTCAGCGGATGAGCTGGCGCAAGCCGAGTGTGAGAATGATGCCGCCGCAGATGCGGTCGATCCAGACTGCGCAGCGCCGATAGCGGCTGGCCACGCTGCCATGCGACATCGCCAGCGCGACGCCGCAATACCAAGAGCCGGCGACCAGCGCCACCACCGCGATCATGGCGCAGAAAGTCGGCCATGCCACATGGGCGGGCGCCGCCGACGCGAACACCGCCGCGAAGAAAGCGACCGACTTGGGGTTGGCGATATTGGTCAGGAAGCCTTGTACAAAAGAACGGCGCAGGCCCTCGCCGCTCAGCAGCGGCGCAGCGCTCTGCCGCTTGTTGCGCGCCAGCCAGATCAGCCGGGCGCCGAACCACATCAGATAGGCGGCGCCCGCAAATTTGACGAACAGCGCCAGCCAGGGAAACGCGGCGAACACCATGCCGACGCCGAGAATCGCGCAACTGGCCCAGAACAGATTGACCACCACGATGCCGCCCACCAGCGCCAGCGCCGAAGCGCGCGAAGAAGACGCCGCCTTGTGCACCACCGCCACGAAATTCGGCCCGGGAATCATCACCCCCGTGATGTAGACCGAAAATACGGCGATCACTGCGGACCAATCGATCATGCTGCGCTCTCTGCTGAAATTCGAAAACCGAAGTCTAGCAGCGATGCCGCTCACGCATGAGTGCGGCGGATCCCTGCATGGCAGGATCGGGGTCAGACCACTTCCGCCGGCGCATTCACATTCAGCCTCTTCTGCAAAAAGCGCACGCATTCGCGGATCTTGGCCGAGTTCTTCATCTGCAGCGGATACACCGCGCACAGATCGGCTTCCTGTGAATAATGCGGCAGCACACGCACCAGCCGCCCGTTCCTGAGGCTGGCGTCGACATCCCAGATCGAGCGCAGGATGATGCCGTGACCATCGATCGCCCATTGATGGATGATCTCGCCGTGATTGGAGGCCAGCCCGCCCGAGACCTTGACGGTTTCCACGCCCTGCGGCCCGGTCATGCGCCAGATGCCGAAGGATTGGTTGCGCTCGCGGATCACCAGGCATTCATGCTGGCGCAGATCAGCCAGCGCGGCCGGCATTCCATGCCGCTTGAGATAGGCCGGGCTGGCGCACAGCACGCGCTGGCTGGCGAAGATGCGTTTGGCAAACAGATGCGGCTCATGCACCGGGCCGACGCGGATGTCGAGATCGAAGCCTTCATTGACCAGATCGACCTGCCGGTCCACCAGTTCGAGCTGCACCTTGAGGTCGGGATGCAGCGCCGCGAATTCGGAAATGAGGGGCGACACATGCTTGCGCCCCAGCGCAAAGCTGGTGCTGATCTTGAGCAGGCCGCGCGGCACCCGCTTGGCGCTGCTGACGGTTTCCAGCATCTGCTCGACGTCGTCCAGAATCTTGCGCGCCCATTCATGCGCGTTGCTGCCCTCTTCCGTCATCACCACACTGCGCGTGGTGCGGTGAAACAGACGCACGCCCAGCGACTCTTCCAGCAGGGCAATACGCTTGCTGACATAGGCCGGCGAGGCGCCGACTTCTTTTGCCGACTCGATGAAGCTGTTGCGGCGGGCGACGACACAGAACAGGCGCAGGTCTTCCAGCATGGGCGGATTATTCACGATTCGTAAGCTATCCTCAGTTTGATCCGTGAATTATAACGAGCTATGTCCAGACCGATCCGTGGTCGCCGCACCCGCTCTGAAACCTCAGGCGCGCGGCGGCATCCAAGCGATTCATATCGTGCAGAAAAGATTGTGCGACTGACAATGTTGCAAGCCGGGCAGGTACCGGATACCACTTTCAGCGGCTTCCGGAATTGCCTGCCGGACATAAATCCGCCACGTCTGCGCACTTTTTGTGGCAGGCTTTCACCATTCCCATTTTTCGGAGCTTTTTTGCATGTCCACCCCTGATTCAGAACTCTCCACCCAGGAAAATCCCATCGGCGGCGCGCAGCTTGAACGCATCGACATGGGGCAGTTGAAATGCCTGCGCGTCACCACCTCGAAGGCGGAATTGCTGGTGGCCGAACAAGGCGCCCAGGTATTGAGCTATCGCCTGCACGGCGAAGAACCGCTGATCTGGCTCAGCGATCAGGCCGCCTTTGAAAGCGGCCAGGCGGTGCGCGGCGGCGTGCCGGTGTGCTGGCCCTGGTTCGGCGATCTGGCGCGCAATCCGGCACAGGTGCAGGCACTGCACACCGGCGGCCGTTTGCCTGCGCATGGACTGGTGCGCAATCTGGACTGGCTGGTGCGCGGCATGACGATCACCGAAGCCGATGAACACAGCGGTGAAAAGGAATCGGTGCAACTGGAGTTCTCCCTGCCGCCGACCGATGCATCGCCCCCTCTACGCCATCTGCCGGCCGGACTGGAACTGCGCCTGAGCATCCATCTCGGCGAACGCCTGCAGATGACGCTGAGCACGCGCAACGGCAGCGATCAGACGGTGGCGCTGACCCAGGCCCTGCACACCTACTTCGCAGTCGGCGACATTCATCAGGCCAGCATCGACGGCCTGGAAGACCGGCCTTATATCGAAACCCTGGAAGGCTGGTCGCCACGGCGTCAGAAAGGCCGACTGCACATCACCGGCGAAACCGATCGCATCTATCACGATCTGAGCGGCCCGCTGGTGATCCGCGATACCAAATGGGGCCGTCGCATCTGCATCGAAGCCAGCGGTTCAAGCTCGGCAGTGGTCTGGAATCCCTGGGTCAGCAAGGCGCGCCGCCTGAGCCAGTTTGCCGACGACGCCTGGCAGCACATGCTGTGCATAGAAACCGCCAACGTGATGGATGACATGGTGACGCTGGCGCCCGGCGAGCAGCACAGCATGGGCGTCACACTGTGGTCGGAGGCAATGGGCGCCTGATTGCCATCCTCTTATTGTTCACGCAGCGTGTTTTATGGAATCACCATTTCATGCATGATTGAACACTGAATAAGTTTATGATTTCTCGCAGCCAGGCTTGCGGGAAAGCAAGGACGAAAGCGCGACATCGCCCGGTGTCGTCAGACCGGCCGCAGCACACGGGAACATTTCCCCGGTGCGCTGCGGCCTTTCAATTTCCGGCCACGGACACGCTGCGGCAGCGCCGCTCGCGCGCCCCGTAGCGCCGGACTTCTTTTCCCGCCAGTCATTCGCCAGCCTTCATCACGCTGCGCATTGCGTATTACCTATTGCGCAATGCCGCGTAGCAGATTCATACCTTCATCAGGAGACAGACATGAGCAAGGAAAACAGCAAAAAACATAAGGTCGCCGTCATCGCCGGCGACGGCATCGGCCAGGAAGTGATTCCGGAAGGCCTGCGCGTGGTCGAAGCCGCCAGCAAGAAATTCGGCATCGAGATCGAATTCACCCATTTCGACTGGGCGCACTGCGGCTATTACGAAAAGCACGGCAAGATGATGCCGGATGACTGGTTCGATCAGTTGAAGGGTTTCGAAGCGATTTTCTTTGGCGCGGTCGGCTGGCCGGCCACGGTGCCGGATCACGTTTCGCTGTGGGGCTCGCTGCTCAAGTTCCGGCGCGAATTCGATCTGTATGTGAATCTGCGTCCGGTGCGCCTGATGCCTGGCGTGCCCTGCCCGCTGGCCAATCGCAAACCCGGCGACATCGACTTTTACGTGGTGCGCGAAAATACCGAGGGCGAGTATTCGTCGGTAGGTGGCCGCATGTATGAAGGCACCGAGCGCGAAACGGTGATCCAGGAATCGATCTTCACGCGCACCGGCACCGACCGCATTCTGAAGTTTGCCTACGAACTGGCGCAGAGCCGCCCGAAGAAACATCTGACCTCAGCCACCAAATCCAATGGCATCGCCATCACCATGCCTTACTGGGATGAACGCGCCGAAGCCATGGGCCGGCAATATCCGGAAGTGCGCAGCGACAAGTACCACATCGACATCCTGACCGCGCACTTCGTGCTGAATCCGGATCGCTTCGACGTGGTGGTGGCGTCCAATCTGTTCGGCGACATTCTGTCCGACCTTGGCCCGGCCTGCACCGGCACCATCGGCATCGCGCCGTCGGCCAATCTGAACCCTTCACGCGTGCTGCCGTCGCTGTTCGAGCCGGTGCACGGTTCGGCGCCCGACATCTTCGGCAAGAACATCGCCAATCCGATCGCCACCATCTGGTCGGGCGCCATGATGCTGGACTTCCTCGGCAACGGCGACGCCAAATACAAGCAGGCGCACGATGCGGTATTGGCGGCGGTCGAAAAAGTATTGGTGGAAGGTCCCTGCACGCCGGATCTCGGCGGCAAGGGCAACACTACCGAAGTCGGCAAGGCCATCGCTGCGGCGCTCTGAACGAAGAGCTGCAAGCGATATCAAGGGTGGCGGCGAACGGGCACGGCAGAGGGCCGCCGCCGCCGCGGCAGTATAAAAAAACAGAAAAAAATGGCGTGACAGCGGCATCAAGACTCCGGACACCGGAGCAGGCGCGGCAGAGACTCCGCGTTTCACATCACAGGAGGAGACATCATGCAGGCATGGAAGAGCATTTTTGCGGCCGCAGCATCGTGCGGCGTCGTCGCATTCTCAGGCCTCGCGCAGGCCCAGACCGCGCAAACGCCCATCGTGATCAAGTTCAGCCATGTGGTGGCGGCCAACACATCCAAGGGCAAGACCGCCGACTACTTCAAGAAGATCGTTGAAGAACGCACGCAGGGCCGCGTGAAGGTGGACGTCTACGCCAACAGCCAACTGTACAAGGACAAGGAAGAACTGGAAGCGCTGCAGATGGGTTCGGTGCAGATGCTGGCGCCGACCTTCGGCAAGTTCGGCCCTATCGGCGTGCGCGAGTTCGAGGTATTCGACCTGCCCTATCTGTTCGACAACATGGAGCAGGCGCAGAAAGTGACGCAAGGCGCGATCGGCAAGAAGCTGCTGCAGAAGCTGGACAGCAAGGGCATTGCCGGCCTCGCCATGCTGGACAGCGGATTTCTGGACTGGACCTCCAACAAGCCCATCGTCAAACCGGCCGACATCAAGGGCATGAAGATCCGCATTCAGTCTTCCAAGGTGATCGACGCCCGCACCCGCATCGTCGGCGCGCTGCCGCAGGTGATGGCCTGGTCGGAAATCTATCAGGCGCTGCAGACCGGCGTGGTGGACGGCCAGGAAAATCCGCCCTCCATCGTCAACACCGCCAAGCTGTATGAGGTGCAGAAATTCATGACGCTGTCGGAACACGGCTATCACGGCTATGTGCTGATCGCCAACAAGCGCTTCTGGGATGCGCTGCCGGCCGACCTCAAACCGATCATGGACAAGGCCGTGATCGACGCCACCAGCTATTTCAACAGCAATGCGAAAAAGGAAAACGACGATGCGCTGGAAGAGATCAGGAGGACCGGCAAGACCAAAATCCTGAGCATGACTGCGCAGGACAAGGATGAGTGGCGCAAGGTGCAGGCGCCGGTCTATCACGAGATGGAGGGCCGGGTCGGCAAGGAACTGATGCAGGAATTGTTCAAGACCATAGGGCGTGAGCAGCCCGGTATGAAGTGAGCGTTGAAATTGGCGGCATCGGCCAGCCCGAGCAGTCCTGCTGACACCGCCCGCGCTCCATTTTTTTCGGCCATCCAGCCGCCCCGCCGGGCGGCTTTTTTCTTGCCGGAAAATTCCCTCGCTTACAGGCATGCACGCCCCGTGTTAGCATTCGCTAAACTTCAATCCGTCGTCACGCGCTCCCGGCCCAAAACATGAACGCACGTTTGCAAACCCTCTGGAATTACACCAGCGCCTACGCGCTGCTCTGGTTCGTTACGCTCGCGCTGATGCTGGAAGATGATGTCGCCATGTTGGCGACCATGTTCAGTTAGGCCGGCACGGCCATCGCTTACCGGCATGAAATTCACCGTTTTTTCCTTCCCCCCTTTCCGTCCCATGCTGAAGCTGGCGCTGCTGCCTCTGGCCCTGGTCACGCTCAGCGCACACGCCGAATGGTCGCCGCTGGGCGACAACAACATCGGCAGCTTCTTCGTCGACAAGAACAGCATCGTCTCCACCCGCGGCATTCGCCAGGCGCAGATTCTGCTGAACTGGAGCCGTCCGCAATTGCTGATGGGCCCGGGCAGCAAGATCTATTACCTGTCGGAAGTCTCGACCGCCTATTTCGATTGCGACAGCCGCCAGCTCGGTTTCGGCAGCCGCAAGATGTATTCGCAGGCCAATGCCAAGGGCGAGGTGCTGCTGGCGCCGCAGCTCTCGTACTCGGATGTGCGCTTGCAGGATCAGGTGCCGGGCTCCACCGGCGAGCGCGCCATCAACGCCGTGTGCGGCAAATAAGCGGCACGATCCAAGCATATGCCGGCGGCCTTCGCCGCGACCATGAAAAAAGCCGGAGCGCATCGCCTCCGGCTTTTTCAATTGCACCGGCAATGGCGCCGGCTCACACCTTCATCGGCAGAATCACCATTTGCAGGCCATCGAAATGCAGGCGCCGCTGTATCGCCAGCGCCGCCTGATTGTGCAGCAGACGGATGAACCAGTTGTCCTGTTCGAAGATCAGTTTGCTGGTGAAGAAAATGGCGTTCGGATATTCCTTGCTGATGTCGTGGCACAGTTTGGTGACTTCCTGTACCGCATCGGTGCCGAAGCCGAGATAGGATCTGGACGCCATACCGTGACTGCGGCAGAAATCCACGAAGAACTGCAGCGTGGCATTGGCCTCGGCCCGCATCTGTTCGACCGCGCCTTCGCCGCCGTAGGCATGCGAATCCACCGTGCGCGCATTCACGAAAATGAAATTCTTGAAGTGATGCGGAAACATGCGCTGCACCCACAGCAAGGCATGCAGACCGCCGCCGCGCGAGGTGCCGACGATGAACACGGCGGTCTGGCTGGACGGGTCCGGCAGAATCTCGCCCATCTGCATGCCGAAAGGCTGATTCGCGAAAATCTGGTCGACGGTGCGTATCGAATTCTTGGTGTCGCGATAGTGATTGCGGATGTAGATGCACAGCCCCGACATGGCGGCGATGATCACTGCCGTGGCCCAGCCGCCCTCGGTCAGTTTCTCCGCCAGCAGCACGCACAGAATCGCGGCGCAGATCACGAAGCCGGTCAGCGACAGCAGGAAACGCCGTTTCCAGTGATCCAGCTGCTTGCGATGCCGCCACCAGTAACGGCACAGGCCGAACAAAGAAATGGCGAAGGTCAGAAACACTGAAATCGAATACAGCACGATCAGCAGCGTCACGCTACCCTGGGTCCAGAACAGAATCACCAGCGCGGCAATGCCCATCACCAGAATGCCGTTCTGCGTCACCAGACGGGTCGAGAGATAGCGGAATTTGTGCGGCACCCAGGAATCCGCCGCCATGTTGGACAACACCGCCGGGCCGCCGAGAAAACCGGTGTTGGCGGCCACGAACAGCAGCCCGGCCTCGAACGCCAGCACGATCACCAGCAGCAGATCGTTGACCCAGTCGCGGCCTATGCCCATGCTGTTGATGATGATGCGGAAGGTCGATGCATTCAGCGTCTGGCCATCGACGTGCCTGGCATCCCACAGCAGATACAGCAGGAAGATGCCGCCGGCGGTAAAGGCCAGCGACAGCGCCATGTACATCATGGTGATCTTGCCGGTGCGCACGCGCGGCTCGGCCAGCATGTTGACGTTGTTGGAGACCGCTTCCAGCCCGGTATAAGTGCCGCCGCCCTGCGAATACGCCAGCAGCAGCATGCCGGCCACGCCGGCCCAGCCTATGTGCTGCGCCAGATTGCCGGTATCGGCCAGAGTATTGGGCACCAGCGCCGGAAAGTGCGACACATGCGCGAAGATGCCGTACAGGATCAGCACCAGATGGGTGAGCACGAAGCCGAGAAAGATCGGCAGCAGAATCTTGATCGCTTCTTTCAGACCGCGCAGATTGAGCACAATCAGCACGCCGATGCACAGCGCTTCCACCCAGATCTTGTAAGGCTGGAAGCCGAGCGGCAGCATCGATGCCAGCGCATCGACGCCGGAGGCGATGGAAATGGCGATGGTCAATACATAGTCGAGAATCAGCGCCACGCCGGAGATCAGCCCCATGTAAGGCCCGACCAGCTTGGTCGCGACGCGGTAACCGCCGCCACCGGTAGGAAACAGCTCGATCACCTGGTTGTAGGCCAGCGCGATGATGAACACCGTCAGCGCGGTGGCTAGCGCCAGATACAGACCGAGATGGGTGTATTCGCCGAGCGCGCGGAAACTTTCTTCCGGGCCGTAGGCCGACGACGACAGGCCGTCCGCCCCCAGCCCGACCCACGCAAGAAAGGCCACCAGCGCCAGAGAATGGCGGGTTTCGCTCTTCAGCGGATCAAGCGCCTTGCCAAACAGGATTTCACGAATCTTCAACAGCTTCATTGTTCCGGACGACGAAACGACCAGCGTTTCATCCGTTTTTCTCAAGCCTGAAATGATACCGCATCTGACTTTCGGCACTTGCCCACAAATGAGAATTGCGTCATAATCGCGGTCTTGCGTTGCCGGGATGGCGGAATAGGTAGACGCACGGGACTCAAAATCCCGCGGTGGTGACACCGTGCCGGTTCGATTCCGGCTCCCGGCACCAGCGGAATTTGGCATCGACATAGAAGTACATTCAAGTACGCGCAGAAACAACAGATACATCCGGCGCGGAAGAGAGAAAATCAGGTAGGCAACGAGAACATGAGAAACTCGTTCCTGCCTTTTTTTTGCTCTAAATTCTGACTGTAAATCCGAGTTAATTGAGTGATTTTGTCGTACCATTTCGCATTACATCAATTTAATAATCGCGCCGCCGAATCCCTCTGGACAAATCAACAACACAACCAGATCGGGGGAATGTCGAAACCGACTCGTATTGCAAAAGCAGCAAGCAATCATGGAGAAGCTTTCGGGATGTGGATTCGGATTACTGAGCAGTACGCTTTTTAATCAAAACTATGCGTTTCGGGGATGTCAGTTTTTCGGTTGCATCGCATGCAGCATGGCTTGCGGGGATTGATTCTCCAGAAGCCTGGCAGCGATGGACCAACGGCGAATTGTCCGCGGATGGCTCGGGAGAGCCTGCCGTTAAGAGCATGCCGCCCATGCTCAGGCGGCGCGCCAGCGCAGCCGCCAAGTTCGCACTCGAAACCGCCTACCAATGCCTGCCAGCAACAGAAAATATCCCTGTCGTTTTTGCCTCGCGTCACGGCGAATGCGCCCGTTCGGTTGAGCTCTTGCAAGAACTGGCGGCCAGGTTGCCGCTGTCGCCGACCTCTTTCAGTCTTTCCGTCCACAATGCCAGCGCCGGGCTGCTGTCGATCGCGCGTCGCGAACAAGGCAACAGCATCGCCATCGCGGCGGGTCGCAGCACCGTGGAACACGGTGTGATCGAAGCCTGCGGCCTGCTGGCCGATGGCGCGCCTCAGGTGTTGCTGGTGGCCTTCGACGGCCCCCTGCCCGAGCAGTTCGACGCCTACCGCGATTGCCACGAACAGGCTTATGGCTGGGCCTGGCTGATGCAGGCGGAGCAGACAGAACCGCAACAGCAGCGCATCTCGCTGAGCTGGCACGCGCCCGACACCGCCAAAATCGACACTGCCGCCGCTTCGCAGACCGAAGCCGACGGCCTCGCCGTCCTGCGCTTCTTCCTGCGCGGCGAGCAGGCCGATACGCTGAGCCGCCAGGTCGACGGCCGTTGCTGGAACTGGAGCGTCCATGCTTAAGCAGATCGGCAAGCCCTTGCTCCGCTCCCGCCCCCGGCAGATCACTCAGCAACTCAACCGCTACTGGCGCATTGCCGCCACCGGCTTGAGCTTTGCGGCCTTCGGCATCGGCGGCCTGCTGCTGAGACTGCTGGTGTTCCCGCTGCTCAATCTGCTGGTGCGCGACCGCCGCCGCCGCATGCTGATCGCGCGCCGCATCATTCGCATGGCCTTCCGCGCCTTCGTCGAACTGATGCGCGGGCTGGGTGTGCTGCGCTATGAAATGACAGGCCTGGAACGCCTGCAGCGCAAAGGCCTGCTGATTCTGGCGAATCATCCGACGCTGATCGACACCGTCTTGCTGATGGCCTTCGTGGATCAGGCCGACTGCATCGTGAAGAATGCCTTGTGGCGCAATCCTTTCACCCACGGCCCGGTGCGCGCCGCCGGCTACATCAGCAACGCGCAAGGCCCGGAACTGATCGATGATTGCATCAACTCGATCCGCGCCGGCAGCAACCTCATCATTTTCCCGGAAGGCACGCGCACGCCGGCCGACGGCAACATCAGCTTCAAGCGCGGCGCTGCCAATGTCGCGGTGCGCGGACTGTGCGCCATTACGCCGGCGGTGATCAGTTGCCACCCCGCGACGCTCAGCAAGGGCAACAAGTGGTGGGATGTGCCGGCGACGATTCCGCATTTCCGGGTCGAGATACGGCAAGATATCGACCTCGCGCTCGCCATCGGCCACAGCGCGAGCATGTCGCCATCGGTCGCCGGCACCGACATCGACCTCAATACCAATGTCGCCAGCGACAACCCGACTGCCGCTGCGCGTCAGCTCACTCATTATCTGCAGCACTATTTCATGAAAGAAAGCTAGGCAATGCAAACGCTCGACGAAGAAATCAAGGAACTGATCATCGAGGTTCTGCAACTGGAAGACATCAGCCCGGCAGACATCGAATCGGCCGCGCCGCTCTTCGGCGACGGTCTGGGACTGGATTCCATCGACGCGCTGGAACTCGGCGTCGCTCTGCAAAAACGTTATGGCGTCACGCTGTCGGCCAATTCGGAGGAGACCCGCAAGCACTTCGCTTCGGTGCAATCACTGGAAGCCCTGATCGCCAACCACCGGAAACAATAAGGCCCGCGATGACTACTTTAGCCCCCTCAATGAACAAGACCGAGATCCACAACTGGATCGTCGACATGCTGCACGAGATGTTCGAAATCGATAAGGCCGACATCAAGCCCGAATCCAATCTGTACACCGATCTGGATATCGACAGCATCGACGCCGTCGATATCGTGGTGAAACTGAACCAGATGACCGGCAAGCGCATCCAGCCGGACGTGTTCCGTACCGTGCGCACCGTGCAGGATGTGGTGAATGTGCTTGAAACGCTGATGTCTGCGGATGAAAAAGCCTGAGCTGTCCAAGCTGCTGAGCGTACTGCTGATTCTGCTTTACCCGCTGCTGATCTGGAGCGCGCACGGCGAGGTTGAACCGCGCCTGCTGGCGATGCTGCTGATCGCCATCGCCGCGCTGCGCCTGCTGACCGTCAGGGTCTCGCGCAATCTGCGCTGGACCGGCGTGCTGGCGCTGCTGCTGGCCGCCCCCGCACTGTACTGGAACGCCCTGCTGCCGCTCAAGCTGTATCCGGTCGCCATCAGCGCCGGCATGCTGGCGGTGTTCGGCTACAGCCTGTTTCATCCGCCGTCGATCATTGAGCGCATGGCGCGCCTCACCGATCCCGATCTGCCGCCCTTCGCGGTTGCCTACACCCGTCGCGTGACCCAGGTCTGGTGCCTGTTCTTCGCGCTCAACGGCGGCATCGCCTTCGCTACCGCGATGTGGTGTTCGCCGGCGGTGTGGTCGATGTACACCGGCGTGATTTCCTATGCGGTGATGGGTCTGCTGTTTGGCGGTGAATATCTGGTTCGGCTTTACGTCAGGCGGCAACACCATGCATAAGCAGACCGGCGAACTCACGCGCATGCCCGATCTGCTGCAATGGCCGCATGCGCATTTTCCGGCGTCGCATATTGTCGGCCGGCGCGATGGCCAGCCCGTCGATCAGGCCGCCTTCATGCAGGACCTGCGCGCCTGGCAAACCACATTACAAGCCCAGCCCGGCACCCGCTTCGCGCTGTATCTGCACGACACCCTGGCTTTCGCTGCCGCCCTGTTCGGCGCCTGGTTCGCCGGCAAGACGGTGTATCTGCCCAGCGATGCGCTGCCTGAAACCTGCAAATCGCTACAGGCCGAAGTCGATGGTTTCATCGGCGACTTCGAGGCCCAATGGCTGCCGCTGTCCGCTGCGCGCGCCGGTGCTCAGACTGAAAGCGCGACAACTGCATTCACCGCCCTGGCCCCTGATTTCCCCGGCCTGGTGGTCTATACCTCCGGCAGCACCGGACGCGCGCAAGCCATTCCCAAGAAACTGTCGCAGATGGCAAGCGAAGTGGCAACGCTGGAAGCGCTGTTCGGCGCTCGCATCGGTCTCGGCACCGGCGCGGCGGAAATCGTCGCCACCATTTCGCATCAGCACATCTACGGGCTGCTGTTCAAGGTACTGTGGCCTCTGAACAGCGGACGCGCCATCCACGCGCACAGCGCCTTCTTCCCTGAAGACCTGCTGCGCATCGTACCGCCGCGCCCCTGGCTGCTGCTGTCCAGCCCGGCGCATCTGAAGCGATTTCCGGACATGCCCGGCTTGCCCGGCAATCAGCATTTGCAAGCCATCTTTTCATCCGGCGGCCCCTTGCTGGCGGACGTGTCGCAAGCCACGCGCAAGCTGTTCGGCCATACGCCTATCGAAATTTACGGCAGCTCGGAAACCGGCGGCGTCGCCTGGCGCCAGGCCGAAGCCGTGACTGGATCGATGCACGGTCAGGGCAGGACGGCGCGTGACGAGCGCTGGCACACCATGCCGGCGGTCGAGGTGCGCGTTGCGGCCGACAGCGCCTGTCTGGAAGTGCGCTCGCCGCATCTGCCTGACCGGCAATGGTTCGCCATGGCCGACCGGGCCGAAGCCGCAGAAGACGGCCGCTTCTTCCTGCGCGGGCGCGCCGACCGGCTGGTCAAGCTGGAAGAAAAACGCATTTCGCTGGATCAGATCGAACGCCTGCTGCTGGACTCCGGTCTGGTCAGCGAAGCACGCGTATTGCTGCATCAGGGCAAGAGCCATCGCCAGTTCATCGCCGCCTTCGCGGTGCCGACCGCCGCCGGCCGCGCACGGCTTGAACGCGACGGCAAACTCGCGCTCAATCTGGCGCTGCGCGCAGCGCTGGCCGGCGCCATCGAAAGCATCGCGCTGCCGCGCCTGTGGCGTTATCTGGACGCGATGCCAGTCAATGCGCAAGGCAAGATCACGGTCGCCGCGCTCACCGCTTTGCTGGACAAACCGCTGGTCAACCCTCAGGCATCGCCACCGAAAGAAATCTCAGGGGCAAGCTCCAACCGTCCGACCATGCCCTTGCACACCGTGTTGCAGCAAAGCGAGGTCGCGGTCAGCCTGAATCTGCAAATCCCGCCCGACCTGCTCTATTTCGAAGGCCACTTCCCGCAGGCGCCTATCCTTCCCGGCGTGGTACAGGTCAATTGGGCACTGGCGCTGGGTCGTTCATTCTTCACGCTGCCGCCACGCTTTCTCGCCATACAGGCGCTCAAGTTCCAGCGCGTCGTGGTGCCTGGCGCCGAAGTCACGCTGGATCTGCAGCATGACGCCGCCAAACATGCGCTGGTGTTCCGCCTGCACTCCGAGGCCGGCCAGCATGCCAGCGGCCGCGTCCTGTTCGGGGACCACTGATGGCGGACACCATGCATCTGGGCGCAGTCATCCCGGTCTACAACCATGAGCACGCCATTTCGGCAGTGGTCGCCGCCGTGCTGCAACACCAGTTGCACTGCGTGCTGGTGGACGACGGCTGCAACCCGGCTTGCGCCGCAGTGCTGCAGCAACTGGCACAGCAATACGGCAGCCGCGTCAGCCTGCTGACGCATGCCGTCAATCGCGGCAAGGGCGCAGCGGTGATCACCGGCCTGCAGCATCTGGCGGCGCAAGGCTACAGCCACGCGCTGCAGATCGATGCCGACGGCCAGCATGATGCCGGCGACATTCCGCGCTTCGTTCAGGCCGCACAGGCGCAGCCGCAGGCGGTCATCAGCGGCTGCCCGATCTACGATGCCAGCGTGCCCAAGGGGCGCTTGTATGCGCGTTATCTGACGCATGTCTGGGTCTGGATCAATACCCTGTCGCTGGACATCCGCGATTCGATGTGCGGTTTCCGCATCTATCCGCTGGCGGCCACCATGCAATTGCTGCAGCGCCAGCGTATCGGCAGCCGCATGGATTTCGACACCGAGATTCTGGTGCGCCTGCACTGGCAAGGCCTGCAGATCGTGAATCTGCCGACGCCGGTGCACTACCCTACCGACGGCGTCTCGCACTTCAAGGCCTGGCTCGACAATGTGCTGATCTCGCGCATGCATGCCGTATTGTTCTTCGGCATGCTGTGGCGTGCGCCGCTGCTGCTGACGCGCAAGCTGATGCAGCGTCTGCGCGGGCAGACCGCATGAGCGCGCCGCCGCGCCACTGGGCGCAGATCAATGAAGTCAGTTTCGTGGCCGGCATGCGCCTGCTGTTTTTCGTGTATCGCCTGTTTGGTCGTCTGCCGTTCCGCCTGATGCTGTATCCGGTGCTGTGCTGGTACATGGCCGGCAACCGGCGCGCACGCGAGGCCTCGCGCAGCTATCTGCAACAGCTCACGGCCTACCGTCCGCGGCCAGGCCTCAAGGCCGATCTGCGCGGCGTGTTCCGCCACTTCGCCGCCTTCGGCGAAAGCCTGCTCGACAAGATGCTGTTATGGGGCGGCCTGTTCAAGCTCGACAGCGTCGAACTCAAGGGGCTGCAAACGGTGTCCGAAGCCATCGCCAGCGGTCGCGGCGGCCTGATGATCTGCACCCATCTCGGCAATCTGGAACTGTGCCGCGTCATGGCGCGCCAGCATCCGGATCTGAAGCTGACGGTGCTGGTCCACACCAAACATGCACAGGCCTTCAATCGCATGCTGGCGCAACTCGATCCGCGCAGTCAGCTCAATCTGATGCAGGTGACCGAGATGAATGCCGCCACCGCAGTGCTGCTGGCGGAAAAGGTGGCGCAGGGCGAATTCGTCGTGATCGCCGGCGACCGCATTCCGGTCTCGCCCAATCCGCGCGTGGCGCTGGCGCCGTTTCTGGGCCGGCCGGCGCCCTTCCCTATCGGGCCGTATGTACTGGCCAGCCTGATGCAATGCCCGGTGTATCTGATGTTTTCACGGCGCACCGCCGGCGGCGCCGAACTGAGCTTCGAAGCCTTCCGCGAACGCATCAGCCTGCCGCGCAAGCAGCGTCAGCACATTCTCGATGAACTGGCGGCCGATTACGCCGCCCGACTTGAAGCCCATTGCCTGCAAGCGCCGCTGCAATGGTTCAACTTTTACGACTTCTGGGCTACGCCCGCACTGGACGATCACCATGCCGCACACTGAATCAGCCTCTTCCCGCAATGACACTCCTGTCGTCAGCTTCGGCGGCCAGCCGCTGCGCATTGAAGATGTGGTCGCGCTGGCGCGCGGCGAAGCGCAGGCCGAACTCTCGGGTGACGAAACCTTCCGCGCACGCATCCGCCGCGGCGCCGATTTCCTTGACCGCCTGCTGCGCGAAGACGGCACCGTCTACGGCGTCACCACCGGCTATGGCGACTCCTGCACGGTCACGGTGCCGCCTGAACTGGTGGCCGAACTGCCGCACCATCTCTACACCTATCACGGCTGCGGGCTGGGCGCGCTGTTCACGCCCGAGCAGACCCGCGCGATTCTGGCAGCGCGTCTGAGTTCACTGTCGCGCGGTTACTCAGGCGTCAGCGTCGGCCTGCTGCAACAGATCGAAGCGTTGCTGCGCAACGACCTGCTGCCGCTGATTCCATCCGAAGGCTCGGTCGGCGCCAGCGGCGACCTCACGCCGCTGTCCTATCTGGCGGCCGTGCTGTGCGGCGAACGCCAGGTGTGGCGCAAGGGCGAGCAGGTGGATGCCGCACGCGCCCTGCAGGATGCCGGCATGACGCCGCTGCGTCTGCGGCCCAAGGAAGGTCTGGCGATCATGAACGGCACCGCCGTGATGACCGCGCTGGCTTGCCTGGCCTACGACCGCGCCGACTATCTGTGCCGGCTGGCGACCCGCATCACCGCCATGGCCACCTTCACGCTGGACGGCAACGCCCACCATTTCGACGCCACGCTGTTTTCGGTCAAGCCGCATCCCGGTCAGCAGCAGGTCGCGGCCTGGCTGCAGGCAGACCTGCCCTGCGATCAGCCGCTGCGCAATGAAAAGCGCCTGCAGGATCGCTATTCGATCCGCTGCGCACCGCATGTGATCGGCGTGCTGACCGATGCCCTGCCGTGGCTGCGCAGCTCCATCGAAAACGAACTCAACAGCGCCAACGACAACCCCATCATCGACCCCGACAACGAACGCGTGCTGCACGGCGGCCATTTCTACGGCGGCCACATCGCCTTCGCCATGGACAGCATGAAGAACGCGGTGGCCAACATCGCCGACCTGCTCGACCGCCAGATGGCGCTGATGGTGGACAGCCGCTACAACAACGGTCTGCCCTCCAATCTGTCGGGCGCCACCGGCCCGCGCGCCGCCATCAATCACGGCCTCAAGGCGCTGCAGATCAGCTCGTCGGCCTGGACCGCAGAAGCGCTCAAGCTGACCATGCCGGCCTCGGTCTTTTCGCGCTCCACCGAATGCCACAATCAGGACAAGGTCAGCATGGGCACGATTGCCGCCCGCGATTGCCTGCGCGTGCTGGAACTGACCGAGCAGGTCGTGGCGGCGCTGCTGATCACGGTGCGTCAGGGCGTGGCGCTGCGCGCCGATATCGCCGGCGGCGAAAGTCTGCTGCAGGAGCTGCCGGGCGGCGGTCTGGCGGCGATGCAGGCGGCGCTGTCGCAAGACATCCCGCTGGTGGCCGAAGACCGCATGCTGGAACCCGATCTGCGCCTGCTGCTCGAACGCATCCGCAGCCAGGCCTGGACGCTGTATGAGTGATCCCAAAGTCCCGGCCAGACTGACGCTGGCCAGCTCGCCCTGGCAGGCCGAGGTCGAGCTGCAGATCCAGTTCTACGATCTGGATCCGATGGAAATCGTGTGGCACGGCCGCTATGTGGAATACATGGAAAGCGCGCGTTGCGCGCTGCTCGACCGCATCGGCTACAACTATCCGGCGATGAAGCAATCCGGCTACGCCTGGCCGGTGATCGACCTGCATCTGCGCTATGCCCATCCGGCCACCTTCGGCCAGCGCATCAAGGTGCAGGCCGCCATCGTCGAATGGGAAAACCGCCTCAAAATCGACTATCAGGTGAGCGATGCCGTTTCCGGTCAGCGTCTGACGCGCGCCAGCACCGTGCAGGTCGCCGTCAAGATTCCCGAGCGCGAAATGTGCTTCGTCTCGCCGCCGGTGCTGTGGCACAAACTTGGACTTCCTTCTCCTGCGCCATGAAATCATTCTCCTCCCGCTTTAGCTTGTCCTTCCCGCGTGCACGCCGCGCACTGAGCTGCACATTTGCCGCTTGTGCCATCGTCAGCACGATGCCCGCCCATGCCGCTGCGCCGGTCGAGCAGATTCAGGCGGCGCTGGCCAAACCGGCCGTGATGTGCGGCCGCTTCGATCAGAGCAAGCAACTGACCGGCATCAAGAAGCCGCTGCTGTCCAATGGCCGTTTCTGCGTGCTGCGCGACAAGGGTGTGCTGTGGCAGACCCTGCAGCCGTTTCCGAACACCCTACGCATCACCCGCGACGCCATCGTTCAGATGCAGAACGGGCGCGTCGCCATGAAGCTGGATGCGCAACAGGAACCGGTGGTCAAGATGATCAACAGCGTGATGTTTTCACTGCTGTCGGGTGATCTGAGCCAGCTCGACAAACTGTTCGAACTGGACGGTGAAATCAAGAACGGCAACTGGCACGTCGCACTCAAGGCGCGTCAGCCGGCACTGGCCAAAGCCATCGGCGACATCACGCTGGACGGCGCCGCCTATGTCAGCAAGGTCACCATGAAAGAAGCCGGCGGCGACCGCACCGAGATCCTGTTCTCCGCCATCAAGACCGGCGACGGCGCTTTGAGCGCTGAAGAAGGAGCCTTGTTTGACTAAGTCGCCCAAGCGGCTGGCCGCGCTCTGGCTGCTGGCGGTGACGCTGCTGCTGGCGCACAACGCCTGGCTGTGGCTGGGGCAGCGCATCAGTCCGGATACCGACATCCTGGCGTTGCTGCCGTCCTCGCAGCACGACCCGGTGCTGCAGCAGGCCTTCGCCCACATGGTCGATTCGGCTCAGCAAAAGGTGGTGGTGCTGGTCGGCGACAGCGATTGGGACAAGGCCACGCAGGCCGCCGACGCTTATCAGAAAGTGATGCAGACCCAGCCCGGCCTGATCAGCATGGGCGGCAACGCCGGCGAACTGCAGGCCGACTGGCTGCAAAGTTTCGAGCGCAGCCGGCTGTTGCTGCTGACGCCCGAGCAGCGCCGGCAACTGCACAGCGCGGCGCCCGAACAATGGACCCAGAATGCATTGAGCGGCTTGTACGGCGCCTTCTCCGGCCCGCGTCTGGGCGCCTGGCAAGACGATCCCTTCGCGCTGTTCAGCGGCTGGGTGCAGACGCGGGCGCAGGAAACCCCGGTGCGCCCGCGCGACGGTCGCCTGTTCGTCGAAGGCAATGGCCGCTCCTACGTCTTGCTGTTGATGAATCTGAAGCCTTCGGCTTTTTCCATGTCGGCGCAGCAGCAGGTGATTCCGCTGCTGGCGCAGGCCAGGGCAGAGGCCAGCAAGATCGCGCCGCAGGCCGAAGTGATTACCGCCGGCGTGATCCTGCATGCGGCCGCCGGCAGCGAAATGGCCAGCAGCGAAATGGCCACCATCGGCGCCGGTTCGCTGATCGGCATCCTGCTGCTGATGTGGCTCTGCTTCCGCTCGCTCAAACCGATTGCCTATATCGCCGTCTCGATTGCGGTCGGCTGCCTCGGCGCACTGTCGGTGAGCTGGCTGATCTTCGGCCGGATCCATCTGCTGACGCTGGTGTTCGGCGCCAGCCTGATCGGCATCGCCCAGGATTACGGCATCTACTTTCTGTGCGCGCGTCTGGGTTCGCCGCAACAACTCGACTCTCGGCAGTTGCTGCAACGCCTGCTCCCGGGCCTCGGCCTGATGCTGCTGGCGGCCATCATCGGCTATCTTGGCATGGCGCTGACGCCCTTTCCCGGGCTGCGCCAGATGGCGGTGTTTTCCGCGCTCGGCCTGCTGTTTGCCTGGCTGACGGTGATCTGCTGGTTCCCGGCCCTGATCGGTCCGCACAGCCTGCGCGCGACCACACTGGCGCATGGCTACAGCCGCAGCATCAAGGCCTGGCCGCTGCTGCGCGCCGATCGCAAGGGCATGCTGATTGCACTGATCTTCCTCGTCTTCGCCGCCATCGGCCTGAGCCGCATCACCGTCAGCGACGATATCCGTTCGCTGCAGAAGACCCCGCAGGCGCTGCTGGACGATCAGATCAAACTGGGCAAACTGCTGGAGCTGGCGGCGCCGGTGCAGTTCTATCTGGTGCGCGGCGATTCGGCCGAACAGGTGCTGCAGCGTGAAGAGCAATTGAATCAGGCGCTGCAGCCGCTGATCGACAAAAAACTGATCGCCGGCCTGCAGGCGGTCTCCAACTGGGTGCCCTCGCTGCAGATGCAGCAGGACAACCGGCAATTGATCGAACGCGCGCTGCTGGGCAAGGACGCAACATCGCCGCTGAACCAGATTGCCAGGGCCATCGATGAAAGCCCGCAATGGGCCGCCGATCTGCGCCAGCGCCTGCTGGGCAAGACCGAGCCATTGCTGCCCGAACCCTTCATCGCCACCGCCGCCGGCGAGGCATCGCGCCATCTGTGGCTGGGCAAGACAGAGGGACAGTTCGCCAGCGTGGTGGCGATACGCGGTCTCAGCGACTATCGCCGGCTCAATGAGCTGGCGGCCATCGCGCCGAAGCTTCCCGGCGTGCAATGGGTAGACAAGGTGGCCGATATTTCATCGGTGCTGCAGTATTACCGGCTCTACATGAGCTGGGCGCTGCTGGCGGCCTACGCCGGCATCTTCATCCTGCTCAGCCTGCGCTATGGCCGCGCCGCCTGGCGCACGGTGGCGCCGCCGCTGCTGGCCAGCGTGGCGACGCTGGCGCTGTTCGGCTGGCTGTCCCAGCCGCTGCAGTTGTTCCACGTGCTGGCCTGCCTGCTGTTGCTGGGGCTGGGCGTGGACTACGGCATCTTCCTACAGGAGCCGGCCGAGCGCGAACGACGTTTCGCCTGGCTCACGGTCGGCCTGTCGGCGATCAGCGCCCTGCTCTCCTTCGGCCTGCTGGCGCTCAGCGGCAGCCCGCCGCTGCATGCCTTCGGGCTGACCATGCTGGTCGGCATGGCGCTGATCTGGCTGATCGCGCCCTGCTTCAGCAGCTCCCCACATCCTTATAAAAATCAGGACAACAGCATTCCATGAACCATCCACAACAGATCGAACAGCATGACATCCTGATCATCGGCGCCGGTCCGGCCGGTGCGGTGGCGGCGGCGCTGCTGCGTCAGCAGGGCCATGCAGTGCTGATCATCGAACGCGAGCGCTTCCCGCGTTTCAGCATCGGCGAAAGCCTGCTGCCGCAGAGCATGGAATTCATCGAACAGGCCGGCATGCTGCAGGCGGTGGTGGAACATGGCTTCCAGTTCAAGAACGGCGCCTCCTTCGTGCGCGGCGAACAGCAGACTGCCTTCGATTTCCGCGACAAGTTTTCGGCCGGCTGGGGCACCACTTATCAGGTGCCGCGCGCCGACTTCGACCAGATTCTGGCGCAGCAGGCCGAGCGTCAGGGCGCCAGCGTGCGCTATCGCCATTGCGTGCTGGATGTGGATTTCAGCGGAGAACGTCCGCGCACGCGCGTGCGGGATGAAAGCAGCGATGGCAAAGAGCCGCCGCGCGAATACATCGTCGAATCGCGCTTCGTGCTGGATGCCAGCGGCTTCGGCCGCGTACTGCCGCGTCTGCTGGAGCTGGAAAGCCCGTCCGGCTTTCCGGTGCGGGTGGCGCATTTCACGCACATCGAAGACGGCATAGCCCGCGGCGAATTCGACCGCAACAAGATCCGCATCACCGTGCATCCCGAACATCATGATGTCTGGTACTGGCTGATTCCGTTTTCCAACGGCCGCAGCTCGATCGGCGTGGTGGCCGAGGCCAGCCATCTGCAGCAATACAGCGGCAGCGAGACGGAAGTCTTGCAGGCGCTGGTGATGCAAGACCCTTCGCTGCGCGCGCTGCTGAAAAACGCACAGTGGGATACCCCGGCGCGCAAGCTGACCGGCTATTCCGCCAACGTTTCTTCGCTGCACGGCAAGGGCTATGCCTTGCTGGGCAATGCCGGCGAATTCCTCGACCCCATCTTTTCCTCGGGCGTGACCATCGCCATGAAATCGGCCAGCCTGGCCGCCGCCACGCTGAACCGCATGCTGGCCGGCGAAAGCGTGGACTGGGAACAGGACTACGCGCGGCCGCTCAAGAAAGGCGTGGACACCTTCCGCAGCTTTGTCGAATCCTGGTATGCCGGCGGCTTCCAGCAAGTGATCTTCCACGAACATCAGGAAGCGCAGATCCGCCGCATGATTTCCTCCATCCTGGCCGGCTATGCCTGGGACACCGCCAATCCCTTCGTCGCCGAAAGCAAACGCCGCCTGACGGCGCTGGAAGCGGTATGCGCATGATCTTCCTCAAACGCCTGATGGCCTGCGCCATCCTGCTGCCGGCGCTGCTGTCCGCCTGCAGCACCACACCGGACAATCCTGCGCAAGAATCCGCGCGTCTGCATCTGCGGCTGGCGCCGGCGGCGCTCGGCACGACACTGAGCCTGCAGCAGCATCTGACGGTGGAACGCGAAGGCCGCACCGACCAGCTCGACACCGCCCTGCAGATCGACGATCAGCAACTGGATCTGGTCGGCCTGGCCTTCGGCCAGCGCGTCATGACCCTGCATTACGACGGCCGCGAATTGCAGACCTGGCGCCACTTCATGCTGCCCAAGCAGGTGCAGGGAGAGGATGTCTTGCAAGATGTGCAACTGACGCTGTGGCCGGCGGCCGCCATCCGGGCCGCACTTCCCAGCGGCTGGGAGTTGCGCGAAAGCGATGGTCAACGTACGCTGCTGCTGCACGGCGAAACCATCGCGGTAATCGACTACCCCGACCGCAAGGCCTGGGGCGGCACCGTGATCCTGAACAATCTGCGCTATCGCTACAAACTGACCATACAATCGACCGCCGACTAATGCACCACATGCAGACTATGCAGACCATGCAAGCACACGGCCAGAACAGAATTCAAGCATGCGCATTTACCTGAACGCACTGGGCATGATCAGCCCGCTGGGACACAGCACGGCCGACATCAGCCGCCGCCTGTTCGCCGGCGACAGCGGCGTGCATGCAGACGCCGCACACTGCGATCGCAACGGCCTGCCGCTGACAGTCGGCCGCATCACGCTGGCCGATGCCGACCTGCCCGCGCTGGACCATCTGCCGCTGCGCGAGCGCAGCCGCAACAACCGGCTGGCGCTGGCCGCGCTGGATCAGATACGCGGCGCGGTGGATGCCGCCATCGCCCGCCACGGCGCACATCGCGTGGGCGTGGTGCTGGGCACCAGCACCTCCGGCATCGCCGAGGGTGAAGCCGCCTTCAGACACTATGTGGAACATGGCCTTTTCCCGCCGCAATTCCACTACGGCCAGCAGGAACTCGGCTCGCCGGCGGCGGCGATTGCCGCCACGCTCGGTCTCGGCGGCCCGGCCTATGTGCACTCCTCGGCCTGCTCCTCGAGCGCCAAGGCCATGGCCAGCGCCGCACGCCTGATCCGCATGAACCTGTGCGACGCCGTGATCTGCGGCGGCGTCGATTCCCTGTGCGATTTCACGATTGCCGGTTTCTCGGCGCTGGAGTCGGTCAGCGCCACGCGCTGCAATCCGCTCAGCATCAATCGCTGCGGCATCAACATCGGCGAAGGCGCGGCCTTGTTCCTGATGAGCGCCGCGCCGGCGACTGCTTCGAGCGTGGCCTTGCTGGGCTGGGGCGAATCCTCGGACGCGCATCACATTTCGGCGCCCGATCCGCAAGGCGGCGGCGCCATGCTGGCGATACGCCAGGCCTTGCAACGCGCTGAAACAGCCGCACACGAAATCGACTACATCAATCTGCATGGCACCGCCACGCTGCAAAACGACGCCATGGAATCGGCCGTGATCCATCAACTGTTCGGCGCGCAGGTGCCGGTCAGTTCGACCAAGCCGTTCACCGGCCACACGCTGGGCGCGGCCAGCGCCATCGAAGCCGGCCTGTGCTGGCTGTGCATGCAGGACGAGAATCGCGCAGGTCTGTTGCCACCGCATTTGTGGGACGGCCAGGCCGACCCGGCGCTGCCGCCATTGAATCTGACCGGCGTCGGCAGCGCGCTCGGCCATCCGCCACGGCGCGTGCTGAGCAACTCCTTCGCCTTCGGCGGCAGCAATGCGGTGCTGGTATTCGGCCGCGACATCGAAGGAGTTGCAGCATGAAGGACCGAGCGATAAACCCCTCACCCGCCGCCATCCCGCCGATAGAGCAACTGGTGCCGCACGCGGCGCCGATGATTCTGCTGGACCGGGTGCTGAACGTGGATGCCGAAACCCTGCGCGCCGAAGTCAAGATCCGGCCCGACAGCCTGTTTCATGAAGGCGACGGCGTCGGCAGCTGGGTCGGCATCGAATACATGGCGCAGGCGATTGCCGCCTACGCCGGTTATCAGTCGCGGCTGCTGGGCCAGTCCGCCAAGATCGGATTTTTGCTGGGATCGCGCCGCTATGAATGCGCGCAGCCGGTTTTTGCCACCGGCAGCACGCTGCACGTCACCGTGCAATTGCTGCTGAAGGCCGACAACGGACTGGGCTCGTTCGCCTGCACGATTACGGATCAACAATCGCAACAACAGCTGGCGCAGGCCACCGTGTCGGTCTTCGAACCGCACGACGCCAGCCAGTTTCTGGAAGGAAGCATGGAATGAGCGAAGCAACATCAAGCGCCAACACGTCCAAAACGGACAAAACCGGCGCCACGAAATCAGTGCTGGTGACCGGCTCCAGCCGCGGCATCGGCAAGGCCATCGCCCTGCGTCTGGCGCGCGACGGCTATGACATCGTGCTGCATTGCCATCAGCGGCGCGACGCCGCCGAGGAAGTGGCGCAGAGCATTGCTGCGCTGGGTCGCAACAGCCGCGTGCTGCAGTTCGACATCGGCGCGCGCGAAGAAACCGCGCAGGCGCTGCTGCAGGATATCGAACAGCACGGCTGCTATTACGGCGTGGTCTGCAATGCTGGCATCACGCGCGACAACGCCTTCCCGGCCATGCCGGCGGAAGACTGGGACAGCGTGCTCAAGACCAATCTCGACGGTTTCTACAACGTGCTCAATCCGCTGGTGATGCCGCTGGTGCGGCGCCGCGCGCCGGGCCGCATCATCACCATGGCCTCGGTCTCGGGTCTGATCGGCAATCGCGGCCAGGTCAATTACAGCGCGGCCAAGGCCGGCGTCATCGGCGCCACCAAGGCGCTGGCGCTGGAACTGGCCAAGCGCGACATCACCGTCAACTGTGTCGCCCCCGGCCTGATCGACACCGACATGGCGCACGATGCGCCGCTGGAAGAAATCATGAAGATGATCCCCGCCCGCCGCCCCGGCAAGCCGGAAGAAGTCGCCGCCGCCGTCAGTTTTCTGATGCACGAAGACGCCGCCTACATCACGCGTCAGGTGATCTCGGTCAACGGAGGTCTGGCATGAGCATCGCCACTTACGGACGCCGCGTGGCCGTCACCGGCATGGCCGGCATCAGCCCCATCGGCAACGACTGGGCCAGCGCACAAGCGCACCTGCGCAGTCTGCGCAATGCGGTCGTGCGCATGCCGGACTGGGACGAATACGAAGGCTTGCATACGCGCCTCGGCGCGCCGGCAGCAGCCTTTGAATTGTCCGAACGCTACAACCGCAAGACCACCCGCAGCATGGGCCGCGTGGCGCTGATGGCGACCCGCGCCAGCGAATGGGCGCTGGCCGATGCCGGCCTGCTGGACGATCCGCTGCTGAAGAGCGGCCTGCTCGGCATCTCCTACGGTTCTTCGGCCGGCACGCCCAACGCCATCGCCGACTTCGCCATGATGTTTGCCGAAAAGAGCACGCGCAACATCAACGCCAACACCTATCTGAAGATGATGGCGCACACCGCGCCGGTGAACATGGGCGTGTTCTTCGGCGTGACCGGCCGCATCATCACCACCTCCAGCGCCTGCACCTCGGGCAGCCAGGGCATAGGCTATGCCTACGAAGCAATCCGAGGCGGACGCCAGACCGCCATGATCGCCGGCGGTTCGGAAGAGCTGTGCGCCACCGAAGCGGCGGTGTTCGACACCCTGTACGCCACCAGCGTGCGCAACGACACGCCGCACATCACGCCCAGCCCTTTCGACCGCGCACGCGACGGCCTGGTGCTGGGTGAAGGCGCCGGCAGCCTGATTCTGGAAGACCTGGAACACGCGCAGGCGCGCGGCGCCCGCATCCATGCCGAGATCGTCGGCTTCGGCACCAACAGCGACGGCAGCCACGTCACCAATCCGAATGCCGGCACCATGCAGATCGCCATCGAACTGGCGCTGCGCGACGCCGGTCTGGACGCCGGCGCCATCGGCTACATCAACGCCCACGGCACCGGCACGCGCCAGGGCGACGTCGCCGAATCGACCGCCACCGCGCGTGTCTTCGGCGAGCGCACGCCAATCAGTTCGCTCAAGAGTTACATGGGCCACACGCTGGGCGCCTGCGGCGCGCTGGAAGCCTGGCTCAGCATAGAAATGATGCGCGATGGCTGGTTCGCGCCGACCATCAATCTGAATGAAGTCGATCCTGAATGCGGCAGCCTGGATTATCTGAACGGCGACGGCAGGCGGATCGATTGCGAATACGTGATGTCGAACAACTTCGCCTTCGGCGGCATCAACACCTCGCTGATTTTCAAACGCTGGCTCTAAGTATCTGAGTCTCTGAGTCTCCGAGTCTCTGAGTCTCCGAGTCAGACGAGAGGCCGGATCAGACTTTTATCCCTATTATTATTTTTACAAGGAACACAACATGCAAAAGATTCTCTCCGTCGCAGTTGCCATCGGTATCCTGGCTGCGGCCGCCCTGCCCGCTCAGGCGCGTGACACCAAGCACCTGCTGTCGATCGAAGACGGATTGCAGGAAAGCGGCTCCGAAGCCAAACTGGATGGTTCCGTGAAGTTCTATTTCGCCGGTCAGAAACATCCTGTGGTGCTCAAGAAATTCATCACCGATGTCTCCAATCTGAAGACCAATGCCGTTGGCAAGTCGGATGAAGTGGCCTGCAACTGGGCGTTTCTGTCGACCCTGGTCGCCTTCGAAAAGAAGGCCAAGCAACTGGGCGCCAACGCTGTGGTGAACATGGTCAGCTATTACAAGAAAGATGAAATGGCCAGCGCCACTCAGTTCGAATGCCATGCCGGCGCGGTGATGGCCGGCGTCGCCCTGAAGGGCGAAATCGTCACGATCTCCGACAAGTGATTTGAGCCAGTCCGTCACGCTCTTCCTCATGCCGGAAACAGAGGCGATTGCAGTCAAGCGATTGCAATTGCTGTCGCTGCTGAGCGCAAGTGAAAGTCTGCGCCAGCACAGTTTTCTGAAACCGGAACGTGCGCAGCAGCATCTGGCAGGCCGCATGCTGCTGCGTTATGCCTTGCATGAACAAGGCATCCGCCCTCAACGCATCACGCTGGAAGAACGTGCCGCTCAGGCGCCTTTGCTGCTGATCGATGGCCGGTCCGCTGCGCTGCACTTCAGCATTTCACACAGCCACGATCTGCTCGCCTGCGCCATCAGTCGCGATGGCCCCGTCGGCCTGGATGTGGAAGTTGATCGGGAACGTGATGTCGAGGCGCTGGCGGCAGCGGCATTTGACATAGAAGAAGCCAAGCAATTCAAAGCGCTGGCGGGCGGCAGTTTCGGTAGCAAGAAGGCCGCCTTCTATCATCTGTGGTGCGCCAGGGAAGCGCGCTATAAATGGCAAAGCGCCGCAGAAGATTGCGCCGCACGAATGGACATGGCGGGGCTGACAGAACTGCATGCCGCCTTGCATTTTCCGCGGCATCCGGAGTTTCACATATGCGTCTGCAGCGGCAGCGCGGCAGATCGCATCGAAGTACGCGACGTCGGCAGCCGGCAATTGCTGGATGGTCTGCTGCCTGCAACGCCGTCTTGAAAGCACCGCAATACCGTAAGCAGCTGTATTTACACGCAACAAATTTCCGGACTGATTAGGTATCATCTCAGCCGGAGTTTCCATACAAAACTACATCGGGGGAAAGATGCAATCCACACTGACACCATTCAAACGCGCCGCATTGACGCTGGCAACGCTGGCCTTGCTGAGTGCCTGCGCCACGCCGGAAGAACGCGCCGCCAAGCGCGAACTCAAGCAGCAACGCCAGGAAGTCAAGGCGCAAGCCATACTCGACCGCGCCAATGCGCGCACCGGCGAGGCGGCAGTGAAGGCGGAACCGAAGCTGGTCAACGGCCGCGGCGCGCCGCTGGAAAACGTATTCACCGCCTTCGCGGCCTGCAACGCTTCGCTGTTCAAAACCGGCAAACAATTCGCCACTGAGCTGGAGCCACTGTTCCCGATGTCGATCAAGAACGATCTGGCTTACATCAAGGTGAACGACCGCAAGGCCGCCAGCGTGGTCGCCATCGGCAGCCCGGCCAACGTGTTCGGCGTGCCGGTCTCCGCCTACTTCGACCAGATCACGCCGGTGCCGGGCAGCAGCGACATGTTGAGCTGGGGCTTTTTCTCGCCGATGGCGCCGCAGGATGTCGTCAAATCGCTGTCGCCTTACGTGCTGGAACTCAAGAACCTGAGCAAGGACATCAATCTGCAATTCATCCGTCTGGAAATCTACGACGGCAAATTCTGGCGCCGCACCAGCCAGCTGGCCAAGTATCGCGGCATGCTGAGCACCACCGCGCAACGCAGCCTGACGGTGGCGCCGTCGGACAATCCGGCCTTCCCGGGCACGCGCATTGCGTGCTCGCTGCAAGGCAAGACCACGCCGGATATCGTGAATATCTTGCGTCCTGATCTGCAGTAAATGCCTGCCGGCCTTACGCTGGCCGACAGCGCAAGGCCGCTACGACAGCAAAGAAAATACCCGCACAGCCTTAAGCCCTGCGGGTATTTTTTCGTCCGCCGCATGCAACGGCAATCAGCCCGCTTGTTCCTCAGTTGTTCAGATCGTACTTTTTGATCTTGTCGTACAGCGTCTTCTTGGGAATGCCGAGTTGCTCCGCCGCCGCCGCAACATTGCCCTCATGGGCGCGCAGCGCATGGCCGATCAGCCCGGCTTCGTAATGTTCAAGCTGCTGCGGCAGATTGCCGGCCCCAGCCTCGCCCGGCGGCGCCATACCGACCGAGGCATCACTCACCCCCAGCACCCAGCGGTCGGCGAAGTTGCGCAGTTCGCGCACGTTGCCGGGCCAGTCGCGTTGCTGCCATTGCAGCATCTGTGCGGTGCTCCATTGCGGCATGTCGCGGCCGTAGCGAAGGGCTGCCGCGTGGCAGAAATGCGCCAGCAGCAGCGGGATATCCTGACGCCGCTCGTCCAGCCGCGGCAGATCGATGCTGACCACGCCGATGCGGTAATACAGGTCTTCGCGGAAACTGCCCTGCCCGCTCATCTGCAACAGATCGGCCTTACTGGCGGCGATCACGCGGCAGTCGATGGAGATCGACTGGTTGCCGCCCAGACGTTCCAGCTTGCGCTCCTGCAGCACGCGCAGCAGCTTGACCTGCATCGCCAGCGGCATGCTTTCGATCTCGTCGAGAAACAGGGTGCCGCCATTGGCGTATTCAAGTTTGCCGATGCGGCGTTTTTGCGCGCCGGTGAAGGCGCCCGCTTCGTGGCCGAAAATTTCGCTTTCGAAGACGGTCTCGGGCAAGGCGCCGCAATTGAGCGCGACGAACTCGCCCTTGCGTTCGCTGGCGGCGTGCAACTGGCGCGCCACCACTTCCTTGCCGGTGCCGGTCTGACCATTGATCAGCACGTCCACCGCCGCCGGCCCGAGACTGCGGATCAGCGTGCGCACGCGCTCTATGGCCGGCGACTGGCCGATCAGCGGGCGCAACTCCGGGTCGAGCGCCCAGGCTTCCCGGAGGCGACGGTTTTCCATCACCAGCGCGCGCTTTTCGGCGGCGCGGCGCGCGATCTCCAGCAGGCGGTCGGAGGCGAAGGGCTTTTCGATGAAGTCGTAGGCGCCGGCGCGCATCGCGTCCACCGCCATGGCGACATCGCCGTGGCCGGTCACCACAATCACCGGCAAGTCGGCATCCAGCGCCACGCTGCGTGCCAGCACCTCAAGGCCGGACATGCCGGGCAAGCGCACGTCGGTCACCAGAATCCCGGCGAAGTCGCGCCCGATCAGCGGCAGCGCCTGCTCGGCGCTGTCGCAGGCCTGTACGTCGAAGCCGCCCAGTTCCAGCGTCTGCGTTGTCGCGCGACGTACATTGGGTTCGTCTTCGATCAGGATCGCCATGGCTGGCGGCGCGGCGTGTTCCATCATTTCTCCGGTGTCGACAAGGGCAGACGCACCACGAATTCGGCGCCGCCCTGAGGATGATTGTGTGCGCTGAGCTGGCCATTCATCGCTTGCACGATGGAAGAGGAAATCGCCAGCCCCAGACCCAGCCCCTTGCTGGAGGACTTGGTGGTAAAAAACGGTTCGAACAGATGCGGCGCAACTTCATCGGTAATGCCGGGGCCGCTGTCGTGAATCCGGATCACGGCAAATTGCTGATTCTGCTCCTGCTCCACCTTCAGCGTGATCAGCACCTGCTTGCGCTCACTCTCTTCCACCGCATCGATGGCATTGCGCAGCAGGTTGATCAGCACTTGCTCGGTGCGCACTGCGTCGCCGGTGACGCTGGCCGGATGTTCGATATGCACCTCGACATTGACGCCCTGCTGGCGCTGCTCATTGCCCAGCAACAGCGTGGCGCCCTCGATGGCCTGCGACAGATCGACGCAAGCCACCACTTCGCCGCTCTTGCGCGCGAAGCCTTTGAGCTGGGCGATGATCTTGCCCATGTTGGCGCTGGCGCCGCTGATGTATTCCAGATTCTCTTGCACCCGCTGATGCTTGCCCAGCGCCAGGAACTTGACGGCGTTGTCGGCGAAGGCGCGGATCGCCGCCAGCGGCTGGTTCAGCTCATGCGTGACGCCGGCCGCCATCTGCCCCAGCATGGCCAGCTTGCCGGCCTGCACCAGCTCGTTCTGGGTGGTGCGCAGCACGCTTTCGGTTTGCTGCAGCTTGTCGTACTTGGCGGCGATGGCCTGATTGGCGGCGGTCAGTTCTTCGGTGCGCAGGGCGATTTTCTGATCGAGCTCCAGCGCCGCGCGACGCAAGGCATCGCGCGACTCCAGCCGTTCTTCCAGGCGGCGCCGGCGCTGATACAGCGCCAGCAGCGCCACTGCGACGGCCGACATCAGCAGCACCGCCGCCAGGGCCCACATGGTGGCAGTGCGCGCAATGCGGGCTTGCGAAGGGAACAGCATCAGCTGCCAGCCGAGCTTGCCGACCGGACGCGAGATGTGTTCGCCGAAGCCGCGCTGACGCGCATTCGGCACCGAAGTGACCGGCGTGATCGGCTGATCGGCATACTGGTGCGTGCCTTCCAGCTCCTGCTCCAGCTGGCGATTGAGCGGGCGCAGGCTGTGATATTTCCACTCCGGGCGATTGCTGAGGAACACCACCCCGCCGCTGTCGGTCAGGGTGATCGGGTCTTCGCTGCTGCCCCAGGTATGTTCGAATTCGGTCAGATCAACCTTGACCGTCATCACACCGATCGGCGGTTCGGCGCCGCGCTGCGCGCCGGATGCATAGATGGGCTGAGCGATGAAATAACCTGGCTCGCTGGAGATGTTGCCGATGCCGTAGAAGCGCCCGGCGCGGCCGGCGACGGCTTCGCGGAAATAAGGCCGGAAGCGGAAATCGCTGCCGACGTAGCTGTATTTTTCATCCCAGTTGCTGGAGGCCAGCGTCAGGCCGCGCTTATCCATCATGTAGATGGATTGCACGCGCGATTGCTGCTGGATGATCTTGAAGGTGCGATTGAGGCGCTGAATAACGGCCTGATCGTAGGGATGATTCAGGGCGTCGGTCACATCGGCCTGAAAGCCGAGCGCGAATGGCAGGGTTTCGAATTTCTCAAGTATCGACTCAAGGTCGAGCGCGACGATCTGCAACTGGCGCTCGCCGATTTCGCGCAGATCGGCCTCTGCCTTGCGCGCCGCCAGATGATAGGTGATGCCGGCCAGCAGCATCGTGGCCAGCACGAAGAGGAGCGTCAGGATGAGATTTTTTCTTGCCTTCATGCGGGAGCGGATGCGCGCAGCGTCTATCGGAAAGCGAAACCATGGCGGCCGCCGGCTGGGGGACGCCATGGAACAAGGCGCTATGATAACCGCCCTGCCCGATCTGCTTGCTGCCGAGGCGCAGCTGGCTGAAGCCGGCCGGCTGCGCCTGGCTGTACCGAACTCAGGCCGGCTTGCGCGTACTGCTGTTGCCGGCGGCAGTCGTGGCTGGCTGCGCAGCATCGTGGTCGAACTCGTAGTCGTCCTGCGTCATATGGCCGTCGCGCTGCGAGTCCGGCATGCGGAAAGACACCAGCAAAGCCACTGCGCACAAGGCCGAGACGTAGTAGTAGAAGGTCGACTCCATGCCTATCGATTTCAGCGACAGCGCCACGAATTCAGCCGAACCGCCGAACACTGCATTGCCGACCGCATACGACAGGCCGACGCCCAGCGCGCGCACTTCAGCCGGGAACATCTCAGCCTTGATCAGACCGCTGATCGAGGTGTAGAAGCTGACGATGGCCAGCGCCAGAATCGCCAGACCGAAGGCCGCATAAGGGTTGGTGACATCCTTCAGCAGATGCAGGATGGGCACGGTGCACAACACGCCCAGCACGCCGAAGCACAGCATGGAATTGCGGCGGCCGATCTTGTCCGACAATGCGCCGAACAGCGGCTGCAGCAGCATGTAGACGAACAGCGCGCAGGTCATCACGGCGCTGGCGGTCTTGGCGTCCATGCCGGCGGTGTTCACCAGATACTTTTGCATGTAGGTGGTGAAGGTGTAGAACATCAGCGAGCCGCCGGCGGTGAAGCCGACCACATTGATGAAGGCCTTCTTGTGCTTGAGCAAACCGGCCAGGGTGCCGGCTTCCTTGTTGGCGCGGGTTTCCTTGCTGGAGGTTTCGGCCAGCGAACGACGCAGATACAGCGCGATCAATGCGCCGCAGGCGCCCAGCACGAAGGGAATACGCCACCCCCAGGCACGCAGTTCTTCCGTCGTCAGCACTTGCTGCATGACGAACAGCACCAGCACCGCGGCCAGCTGGCCGCCGATCAGCGTCACATATTGGAAGGAGGCGAAGAAACCGCGACGGCCGCTGGGCGCCACTTCACTCATGTAAGTGGCGCTGGTGCCGTATTCACCGCCCACCGACAAGCCCTGGAACAGGCGCGCGACCAGCAGCAAGGCCGGTGCGAAGGCGCCGATGGTGGCGTAGGTAGGCATACAGGCGATGGCCAGCGAACCGCCGCACATCATGATCACCGAGATCATCATCGAGGTGCGACGGCCGTGCTTGTCGGCGATGCGGCCGAACAGCCAGCCGCCGATGGGACGCATCAGGAAACCAGCGGCGAACACGCCGGCGGTATTGAGCAATTGCGAGGTCGAATCGCCCTTGGGAAAGAATACCGGCGCGAAGTAGATCGCGCAGAACGAGTACACGTAAAAGTCGAACCATTCGACCAGGTTGCCGGACGAGGCGCCCAGAATGGCGTAAATACGCTTGCGGTAATCGGCGGCCTTGGCGGCTGCCGCGCTCTTGATGTCGGACATGAAGATCTCCTTCTCCAGATACTTGTTGATATTGATTGACGCGCCTCTTTCGTCGCGCTGCCGGCGCGATGCAGGACGGTCTGCTTCACCGGTGGTCCGGTGCTTGTTGTTGTTGATCGCTGCACATGCACCCCGGATAAGCAGGATCCGCGCTGCGAAGGCGACTCAAAGACGGAACGAAGAAAACAAACGGAAGCACGGGAGGAAGGCGCGCGTGTCTGCGTGCGGCATGCCGCACGAATGCGCGAGCCGGGCGATGGCCTGCATGTCTGCCTCCTGTATTGGTTTGCTTATGCCTGCTCTATTGCAGTCTTCGTGCCAGGCCAATGACAAATACGGAGGCAGCTCAAGCCCTTGATTTTTATGGTGATTATTAAAGAGCGGCGCTAAGGCCTTTTGACCATATTCCGAAAAATCAGAATTCGACGGAGCCTGATTCCGAAAATCCAGAAAGCATTGCCATGCAGCTCAGTGGAGGCGAGTGGAATGCTGCACCGCACATGCATTGTTATCTGAGCGCAAAAGAAAAACGGCGCGTCTCCCTGAGGAAACGCGCCGTTTTCAGAACCGGCACACGCGCTCTTGCCAGCGCGTATCTTGATCGGCTTGCTTAGCGATCTGCCAGCGCATCCATCACGCACAGTGCCGTCATGTTGATGATGCGACGGACGGTGGCCGACGGCGTCAGGATGTGAACCGGCTTGGCGCAGCCCAGCAGGATCGGTCCGATTGCCACGCCGTTGCCCGACGAAGTCTTCAACAGGTTGTAGGCGATGTTGGCGGCGTCGATGTTCGGCATCACCAGCAGATTGGCGTCGCCCTTCAGCGGCGAATCCGGAATCGCGCTGGTCAGCAGCTTGTGATCCAGAGCGGTGTCGCCGTGCATCTCGCCGTCGACTTCCAGATCCGGCGCATTGCGCTGGATGATCGCCAGCGCGGCGCGCATCTTGCGTGCCGACTCGCTGTCGCTGGAGCCGAAGTTCGAGTGCGACAGCAATGCTGCACGTGGATGCAGACCGAAGCGGCGCATTTCTTCGGCAGCCATGATGGTGATCTCGGCCAGCTGTTCGGCGTTCGGGTTTTCGTTGACGTGCGTATCGACCAGCACCAGCTGGCGGTTCGGCAGAATCACGGCGTTCATGGCGGCGTAGACGTTCACGCCTTCACGCTTGCCCAGCACCTGATCGATGTAATGCAGGTGCAACTGGGTGGTGCCGTAGGTGCCGCAGATCATGCCGTCGGCATCGCCCTTGTGGATCGCCATCGAACCGATCAGGGTATGACGGCGACGCATTTCCAGCTTGGCGTATTGCTCGGTGACGCCCTTGCGGCGGGTCAATTCGAGGAAGGACTGCCAGTAATCGCGATAGCGCTCGTCGAAGTTCGGGTTGATGACTTCGAAATCGGTGCCGGCGCGCAGACGCAGGCCGAACTTCTTGATGCGCTGTTCCAGCACTTCCGGACGGCCGACCAGAATCGGCTTGGCCAGATTTTCATCGACGATCACCTGCACCGCGCGCAGGATGCGCTCTTCTTCGCCTTCGGCGTAGACGATGCGCTTCTTGGCTTCGGCCGCCTTCTTCGCGACCTGGAAGATAGGACGCATGAAGGTGCCGCTGTGGTAGACGAACTGCTCCAGCTTTTCGACATAGGCGTTCATGTCCTGGATCGGACGTGCAGCCACGCCGGAAGCCTCGGCAGCGCGCGCCACGGCCGGCGCGATCTTGATCATCAGACGCGGATCGAAGGGCTTGGGAATGATGTATTCGGAGCCGAAGGACAGATTGGTCACGCCGTAAGTGGCGGCCACGATGTCCGACTGCTCGGCTTGCGCCAGTTCTGCAATCGCGTGCACGGTGGCGATTTCCATCTCGCGGGTGATGGTGGTGGCGCCGGAATCCAGCGCACCGCGGAAGATGTAGGGGAAGCACAGCACATTGTTGACCTGGTTCGGATAGTCCGAACGGCCGGTGGCGATGATGGCGTCGTCGCGCACGGCCTTGACGTCTTCCGGCAGGATTTCCGGATTCGGATTGGCCAATGCCAGCACCAGCGGACGCGCCGCCATCTGCTTGACCATGTCTTGTTTCAGCACGCCGGCGGCCGACAGGCCGAGGAAGATGTCGGCGCCGGGGATCACTTCAGCCAGGGTGCGGGCGTCGGTTTCGCGCGCGAAACGCTCCTTGTCCGGATCCATCAGTTCGGCACGGCCCTTGTAGACCACGCCGGCCAGATCGGTGACATAAATGTTTTCGATAGGGAAGCCGAGATCGACGATCAGATCCAGGCAAGCCAGCGCCGCAGCGCCCGCGCCGGAGACCACCAGCTTGACTTCCTTGATGCTCTTGCCGACCACCTTGAGGCCGTTCAGGATCGCTGCGCCGACGATGATCGCGGTGCCGTGCTGGTCATCGTGGAACACCGGGATCTTCATCTTCTCGCGCAGCTTGCGCTCGATGTAGAAGCACTCCGGCGCCTTGATGTCTTCCAGATTGATGCCGCCGAAAGTCGGTTCCAGCGCGGCGATGATGTCGATCAGCTTGTCCGGATCGGTCTCGTTGACTTCGATGTCGAAGACGTCGATGCCGGCGAACTTCTTGAACAGCACGCCCTTGCCTTCCATCACCGGCTTGGACGCCAGGGGGCCGATATTGCCCAGACCCAGCACCGCAGTGCCGTTACTGATGACGGCGACCAGATTGCCGCGCGCCGTGTATTTGAATGCGTTGGCCGGATCGGCCACGATTTCTTCGCAGGCTGCGGCCACGCCGGGAGAATACGCCAGAGACAGATCCCGCTGGTTGGTGAGCAACTTGGTCGGGGTCACGCTGATTTTGCCCGGAGTCGGAAACTCGTGGTATTCCAGGGCGGCCTGACGAAGCTGCTGACGCACTTCTTCTTTCTTACTGATCATCGAATCCATACTCTGTATTCTCTTGTTGACGTGGCGAAGACCGCAGATTCTAGCAGAGGTCGGTCTTCAATCATAGGCATAGCGACTACCATCGCCCCCGCGCAAACCCACTCCTGCACTGGATTTACAGGTAAAACCAATTTACCGCTTTGACGTTGTGCATCGCAACATCCAGGCACATGCGATAGTCCCCATTTGAGTGCATTGAAACAGGTTCAAGTGACTTTTCGGTGACATTAGGCTGAAGTTAGGGCGACGTTCGCGCCAACATCGACGCACCGCAGTGCGCTCCAGATTGGTTACAATCACAGACATGCTTTCCGAATTCGAACTCATCGCGCGTTACTTCACCCGCCCCATGGCCGCAGGCAGCCGCACTGCGCTTGGCGTGGGGGACGACTGCGCGCTGCTCACGCCGTCAACCGGCATGCACCTGGCGATTTCCAGCGACATGCTGGTGGAAGGCCGCCACTTTTTTGCCGGCGCCGATCCCTTCATGCTGGGTCACAAATGCCTGGCGGTGAACCTGTCGGATCTGGCCGCCATGGGCGCCCAGCCGATCGCCTTCACGCTGGCGCTGGCCTTGCCCGAGGCCCGTGCCGAGTGGCTTGAGCCCTTTGCGCGCGGCATGCTGGAACTGGCTGATCGGCACGGCTGCGAGCTGATCGGCGGCGACACCACAAAAGGTCCACTGACGATCAGCATCACGGTATTCGGCGAAGTGCCCTTGCACCATGCTTTACGCCGCAGCGCAGCAAAAAATGGCGACGACATCTGGATTTCAGGTTCGCTGGGCGATGCCCGGCTCGCGCTGGCAGGCTATCGCGACGAACTGAAACTGGATGAAGCGCAGCAAAATCTGGCCGCGCAACGCATGCATCAGCCGACCCCGCGTGTGGAATTGGGACAGGCGCTGCGCGACATCGCGCGCGCCGCCATCGATATTTCAGACGGGCTGGCGGGCGACTTGGGCCATATCCTGCAGCAATCCGGCGTCGGCGCCACGCTCGACGTCGATGCGCTGCCGCCCGGTCCCGCATTGCAGCAACAGCCGTCCGAACTGCAACGCTGCTTTACGCTCAGCGGCGGCGATGACTATGAGATCTGCTTTACCGCGTCGCCCAAACAACGCGCAGCCATTGAAGCCGCCGCGCTCGCCTGCCATACCCCGGTGACCCGTATCGGCAGCATTGAATCCCAACCCGGCCTGCGCCTGCAGGACGCCGCAGGCCAGCCATTGGACCTGGCACTTACTTCCTTCGATCACTTCACTTCATGAGCACCACTACACCCGCCGGCGGCCAGGCAGCCGCCGCATCGTCGCGCCCCAAAGCCAATTCGCGTTTCATGCTGGCGCATCCCGCACACTGGATCGCCCAGGGCTTCGGCAGCGGCCTCTCGCCCATCATGCCGGGCACCTCCGGCACCCTCTTTGGCTGGCTGTGCTACGTGGTGCTGAGCACGCGCTGGCCGCAGATTTTCAATGCGCCCAACTGGCTGGCCATCATCGCCGCCGGATTCGTGGTCGGCGTCTGGGCTTGCCAGCGCACCGGCCGCGATCTGAACGCGCCGGATCACGGCAGCATGGTGTGGGATGAAATCATCGCCTTCTGGCTGGTGCTGGTGTTCCTGATGCCGGCCGATCTGAAAACACAATTCTATGCATTCATAGTGTTCCGCTTTTTCGACATGGTGAAGCCGCCGCCGATCGCCTATTTCGATCGCCGCTTCAAGGGCGGCTTCGGCGTGATGTGGGACGACATCGTGGCGGCCTTCTACACGCTGCTGGTATTTGCGTTCTGGCGCGCAGCATAGGACAAACACGTAACAAATGCGTAGAGCAAGCGCGTGGAAGTCGGCCGCGATGACGTGTATGCTTGTGAAGCGTTCCTCATAGAGCAGGAAGAGCAGAAAACGCTTTGCCAACCCTTTAAAGGATGACAACACATGGATACCACGATTGACTTAGCTACCCGCGTAGGCCAGGCGCTCAAAGCCAAGGGTCTGCTGCTCGCCACTGCCGAATCGTGTACCGGCGGCGGCATCGCCCAGGCCGTCACCGAAATCGCCGGCTCGTCTGAATGGTTCGACTGCGGTTTCGTCACCTACTCCAATTCATCCAAGAACGAATTGCTGGATATTCCGGAATCCATGATCGCGCTGCACGGCGCGGTCAGCGAGGAAATCGCCGGCGCCATGGCTGAAGGCGCGCTGGCCAACAGCAGCTCCGACATCGCAGTATCGACCACCGGCATTGCCGGCCCCGGCGGCGCGGTGCCCGGCAAGCCGGTCGGCACGGTCTGCTTCGGCTGGCGGCTCGGCGATCACACGCATACCGAACGCCTGGTGTTCTCCGGCGACCGCCATGCAGTGCGCGAACAGACCGTGATCCATTCGCTCAAGGGCATACTGAAGTTGCTGTCCGACTGATTGCAGCGACTATCGGAGCACACAAGACAAAATACAAAAGGCCGTTTCCAGAATATGGAAACGGCCTTTTTTTCGCCCTGCCTGTCTGAATAAAACGCTCAGCTGGTTCAGCGATGGCGATTGATCGCGTCGCGGGTTTCCAGCGCCACGCGGCGGGCTGCGGCGGTGTAGTCTTCGCCGGTTTCACGCTGCGCGTAAAGAATTGCACGCGAGGAATTGATCATCATGCCGGCGCCGGCTTCGGTCCTGCCGGCCTTGACGGTGGCCTCGATATCGCCGCCCTGCGCGCCCACGCCCGGCACCAGCAAAGGCATGTTGCCGATGATGGCGCGCACCTGCGCCAGTTCCTGCGGGAAGGTCGCGCCGACCACCAGACCGCACTGGCCGTTGGTATTCCATTTGTCGGCGACCATGCGCGCGACGTGCTGATACAGCGGCTTGCCGTCCACCTGCAGGAATTGCAGATCGGAACCGCCTGCATTGGAAGTGCGGCACAGCACGATCACGCCGCGATCCTTCCATTCCAGATACGGCGCCACCGAGTCGTAGCCCATGTATGGGCTGACCGTCACCACATCGGCGCCATAGCGCTCGAAAGCTTCGCGTGCGTACTGCTCGGCGGTGGCGCCAATGTCGCCGCGCTTGGCGTCCAGCACCAGCGGGATGTCGGGATAATGACGACGAATATAAGCGCAGATCTGCTCCAGCTGATCTTCGGCGCCGAGCGCCGCGAAATAGGCGATCTGCGGCTTGAAGGAACAGGCGGCGTCGGCAGTGGCGTCGACGATGGCGCGGCAGAATTCGAAAATGGCATCCGACTTGCCGCGCAGTTCGTCAGGCAGACGCTTGACGTCAGGGTCCAGTCCCACGCACAGCAGAGAATTGCGCGATTTCCACGCGGCGGTCAGTTTGTCGATGAATGTCACGGTGTGGCCTTAATATGCAAAGATGCGCTATTGTATCGCGCCGACCGGTCTATATATGGGTTGCAGCGCCTTCTCGCCGCATTTTGAGGCACCAAATGACAGCCTCAAAGTCACAGAGGTTTATTTTTTGACGAGGAACAACAAGATGAAAAAATACTTTGCATGGCTGGCCGTAGCCTTCTTTGCGCTGAGCCTGTCGGGCTGCGGCTACAACGATTTTCAGGCCAAGGATGAAGCAACCAAAGCGGCCTGGGGCGAAGTCGTCAACCAATACCAGCGTCGCTCCGACCTGATCCCGAATCTGGTCAACACCGTCAAGGGCTACGCCTCGCACGAAAAAGATACGCTGGAAGCTGTCATCAAGGCGCGCGCCGCCGCGACCAGTTTCCAGATCACGCCGGAAGTGTTGAACAATCCGCAAGCCCTGGCCAAGTTCCAGCAAGTACAAGGCGATCTGTCTTCGGCGCTGTCGCGTCTGATGGTGGTCTCGGAAAACTATCCGCAGCTGAAGGCCGACACCAGCTTCCGCGATCTGCAATCGCAACTGGAAGGCACCGAAAACCGCATCACTGTGGCGCGCCAGCGCTACATCGCGTCGGTTCAGGAGTACAACATTCTGGCGCGCAGCTTTCCCACCAACATCACCGCCAAGATTTTCAGCTATGAAGTCAAACCCTCCTTCACTGTAGAAAACGAGAAGGCGATTTCGACCGCGCCGGCCGTCAACTTCGGCAAGTAAGCGGCCGATGCGCGCGCTGACACGTCTCCTGAAACACCGGTCGCCGCTGGCGGCCGCAGCCCTTCTCACGCTGCTCGTGATCTCACAAGTGCTGTACCTGCGACCGGCGGCGGCGCAAGAATTTGTCGCCGTGCCGCCGCTGAGTTCGCACGTGGTTGACCTGGCCAACATGCTGGACGCCGGCCAGCGCGACACGCTCAACAGCGTACTGACCGACTACGAGACCCGCAGCGGCAGCCAGATCGCCATTCTGCTGATCCCCAGCACCGCGCCGGAAGCCATCGAGCAATACAGCATCCGCGTGGCAGAAGCCTGGAAGCTGGGACGCAAGGGCGTGGATGATGGCGTGCTGCTGATCGTCGCCAAGGACAATCCCAAGGCCCTGCGGCGCTTGCGTATTGAAAGCGGACGCGGCGTGCAGGGCAGCCTGACCGATGCCCAATCCAAGCGTATTCTGGAAGACGTGATCGCACCGCATTTTCGTCAGAACGATTTCTACGGCGGACTGGCGGCCGGCGTCTCGGCCATCAGCAGCCTGATCGATCAGGAAAAACTGCCGGCCGCAGAACGCAAAGAGGCGCAAGCCCAGAGCGCGGCCGAGGGTGACTGGGAAGCGCTGATTCCACTGATTTTCTTTATCGTCTTCATTGTCATCGTGATCATTTCGCGCCGACGTGCGCAAGCGCGCAGCAGCCTGAACAGCAATACCTGGGGCAACGCCGCCGGCGTGATCATCGGCAGCATTCTGGACCAGGCCAGTCGTCGCGGCGGTGGCAGTGGTGGCGGCTTCACCAGCAGCGGTGGTTTTTCGTCGGGTGGCGGCTCGGGCGGCGATTCTTTTTCCGGCGGCGGCGGCAGTTTCGACGGCGGCGGCGCTTCGGGGGACTGGTGATGAGCCACACACACAACAAGCCACATCGTAATTCACGCCTCACCGCGCGCCTGCTGCATCATTTCATGAGTGGCAAAGCGGCGGCGCGCAAGGCCTTCCCTTCAGGCACGCTGAAGGAAATCCAGAACACCATCGCCGCCGGTGAAAAGACCCATCGCGCAGAGCTGCGCGTGATCGTCGAAGCGTCGCTGTCGCTGGGCGCGGTGATGCGTTACGAAACTTCGCGCCAGCGTGCGCATGAGCTGTTTTCGCATTACCGCATCTGGGACACCGAAGAAAACTGCGGCGTGCTGGTCTACATCAATCTGGCCGATCACAAGGTCGAGATCATCACCGATCGCGGCGTCGGCCCTGAGCTGACGCGCGAGCAATGGCAAGACGCCTGCGCCATCATGACGCGTGGCTTTGCACAAGGCCGCTATCACGACAGCGTGCTGGACGCGCTGCGCACGCTCAATGATTGGCTGGCCCAGAAACTGCCGGCAGACCGGAGCAAGCCGGGGCATAACGAAATCTCCAATCGTCCGCTGGTCTTGTAGACCCGCTTCTGCATCCGGCAGCAAAAATGAAAACGGCCGCATCAGATAACTGATGCGGCCGTTTTCACTTGAGCAGTCCTGCGCTCAGCGATCAACCGTTCTCATACACCCACTGCAACAAGGCATCCTGCGCCTTCTGGCCTGCGGCGGCAGCGGGATGATTGATCAGAAACACCACGGCATAATATTTGCCCGACGCCGCCTGCACATAGCCTGCAATCGAGCGCACGTCATTGAGCGAGCCGGTCTTGATATGCGCCTGCCCAGCCACGCTCTCCATCTTCAGGCGCTTGCGCATGGTGCCGTCGAAACCGACCAGCGGCATCGATGAAATGAATTCTGGCATCACCGGCGAACGGAAGGCCTGCGCCAGCAGACGGCCCAGCAGCATCGGTGTGAGGCGCTCCACGCGCGACAGGCCGGCGCCGTTTTCAATCACCAGCGAATTGGCGTCGATGCCCTTGTCCGCCAGCCAGCTGCGAATGGTGCGCGCGCCGTTGGCGGTGTCGCCGGGCTGGCCGGTCATCTCGGCGGCGATGGTCAGCAGCACCTGGCGCGCCATCACGTTGTTGCTGAACTTGTTGATGTCGCGAATCACCTCCGGCACAGCCGGCGATTGCCATTCGGCCACCAGTTGCGCATTCGGCGCCACCACGCCCTGCACCACGCGGCCGTTGAAACTGCCGCCGAGATCGATCCACATCTGACGGAACATGGCCGACAGATATTGTGTGGAATCCATGCGATATGGATGCAGATACCAGGTCTGAATACCGCAGGCCGCAGGATAGGCGCCACCGAAAGCTACGCCGTTGGCATCGACGTTGGCCTGCAGTTTGCCGCGCCAGTCACCGCATTCTTCGCGCGACAGGCGCGGTGCGTTCAAACTGAAGCCGGCCATCGGCGGGTCCATGGTGGTGATGACGCTGCCCTTGGCCTCATCCGGCACGAAACGCAGGGTGATGGTCTTGTAATTCAGCAGCAAGGCATTGGGGCCGACGTTGTAAGGCTTTTGCGGATCGCCGTCGAACTGCGAAGGATCGTAGACAGTCTCGGCGAAGAAGCTGCGATCCAGCACCAGATTGCCGCGAATATCCTTGATGCCGCGCGCGCGCAGCTGACGCAGGAACAGCCAGAAATTTTCCAGCACCAGCTTGGGATCACCGCCGCCCTTGATGATCAGATCACCGGTCAGCACGCCTTCATTGAGGATGCCATCGGTATAGGCGCGAGTTTTCCAGACATAGGTCGGGCCCAGCAATTCCAGCGCGGCATCGGTGGTCACCAGCTTCATCACCGAAGCCGGATTGAAGGACTGCGTCGGATTGGCCGATACCAGCGTGCGATTGCTGCTGTCGGCCTCCTGCACCAGCACGCCGACGTTCTGCGTCGGAATATGCGCCACGCGCAAAGCGCCGACCACGGTGGGCGGCAGATTCTGCGCGGCGGCGGAAGCTGGCGCCAGCGCCTGAAACAGAGAAACAAGAAAAATGGACAGCGAGGAAAAACGCGCGAGGGGCTTTGTGAAATGCAGCATGATTCAACCGGTGAGAACGACAGCGCATTATAGGACCATCTGCCCTATCAGGCTGCCGAGCGGCATCGCATCCATGCGGAGGTCATCGAGAGCGGCCGCGCTTTATGTGAAGCGGCATCTGATCGGCTTTTCTTTTCGCCGCGCATTAACATTTCCACATGGAAATTCAGAAAAATTCGGCTACCCTTAAAGCAGCAAAAAGCGGCACAATGCGCCCTTCCAGAATCGCTGCAAGGTGTCGGAGTGGCGATTGCGCATAGAACACCTCAATACCTGACGCCGCAGCTTCCGGCGATTAAAACAGGTTTAGATCCGACGCACATTGCATGCGTCGGCACTGGCAGCCGGAAGGCCTCGGGGGAGGCGCGATTCGCCGGCATCATCCGCTACACCGCGGTGTACTGCAGCAAAAAAGAACGAACCGATATGCCTTCAAGCCGTCCTCATCGTCCCGCGCTCAGCCTGTCGCAAAAACTGGCTGCCTTGGCTACCCTGGTCAGCAACAAGCTGTTGCCGCTGTTCGCATTCAGAAAACATCGCGCCGAAGACATGCCGCCCGAGGCGCTGATCGGCAAGGGCGTGCGCTTCGTCAAACGGATTTATCGCTTGCGCGTGATCGGTCTTGGCATCGGATTCTTTTGCGTGGCGGCCGGTTTTTTACAAGCCCTGGTGGCGCCGCCGCTGTGGGTGCTGCTGGTTTTTCACGGTTTCATCTGGCCGCATCTGGCGCGCTACTGGGCGCTCAACAGCGCCATCCCCTATCGTGCCGAACGCCGTAACCTGGTGATCGATGCCGGCTTCGGCGGATTCTGGATCGCCGCCATGCAGGGCAATCTGATTCCCGCCACCGTGATCATCGCCATGCTGTCGATGGACAATATCGCCGCCGGCGGCATGCGCCTGTTCGTGCGCGGCCTGTACGCCAGCCTGACCGGCTTCGCGCTGGGCTGGCTGCTGCTGGGCTTTGAATTCACACCGCAGTCGGATCTGACCACCATCGTCGCCTGCCTGCCGATGCTGGTGCTGTATCCGCTGGTGCTGGGCAAATCGACCTACGACATGTCGAAGAAGCTGGCCGAACGCTCACGCGCATTTGAGATCGTCAGTCAGCAGGATGGACTGACTGGCCTGCTCAATCGACGCTACTGGGAAACCCAGCTGATCGAAGAATTCGACAACTGCCATCGCGGCACGCATGACTCCTGCCTGCTATTGCTCGATCTGGATCACTTCAAGAACATCAACGACACGCACGGCCATCTGGTGGGCGACGAAGTGCTGCGCAATTTTTCGGCGCTGCTGCGCGAGAATCTGCGCGCCGACGATGCCATCGGCCGTTATGGCGGTGAAGAATTCGTGGTGATTTTGCGCAAGACCGCACTGGCCGAAGCGTTGGCGCTATCGCAGCGTGTGATCGACAAGGTGCGGGAACAGCGCGAGCTGGGCAATCGATTGCAGGGCTGCACGGTGAGCGCCGGACTGGTGCCGTTTTCACATACGCTGGAAGCGCATTTCTCTTGGCTGCAGCGCGCCGATCACGCCATGTATTGCGCCAAGGAACAGGGGCGTGATTGTCTGATGGTGGAGGGTGAAGACGGCCAAGTATCCGCAATTTCAGATGCCGAAGGCGGCGTGATGGCGGCCACTCTGCTCGCTTCGGTGGTGGCGCAAACGCATGCTGCGGTGTTCAGCAAACAGCGGCCGCAAGCTTGAGCCTGTTTCGCTTATCGAATGCTTATCGAATTCAAGCGAACCGCTGAGCAGGATTTTCACGATCGGCGAGGTGACAGAACATTGTGCGCGAATAATGCCGCACGCCATCAACTCGGCCACGCAAAAAAGACCGGCGCCGCGCAGGTGCCACGACCCCGCTTGCAGCACCGGCCCAACAAATCAAGGGCGGAGCATCCGGTGGGAAAACTGACCGCGAATTCATGAAGAATGCGGTTCCTCCGGAGCTCCAGCCACTGCCGCAACGAGCGGCCAACGAGCCGAAGAAGCTCGTTAAATCAGCGCTGGCAGAGCCTCCAGCACTAATAGCGCCATCAGCGCGCCGACTACCGCACCGAATGTTCTCAACGTCGTCCTGACGAATCTCGACGCGACCGGGACTTCGCCGCACATGACGAAACCGACCAGGGCCATAGGGATGAAAAACACAAGATTGTTCATGATGAGATTGGACATGGCGCTTGTCTCCTTGATGTTGTGTTTGTGATTTGAGTATAGGCCGCGAGCCGCATAAAACAAGCTTGCCCGCCCACAATTCGTTGCTGCATAGCAGCGCGCATACGCGAGTCCGCGCAGCCGGTCTGTGTTGCGAATGCACAAATCTTTCTCGCCCGGCCGGATTTGCCTTGACCCGTTTTTAAGCGCAAGAGTAGAATCCGCCCGTTCATATTTTTTTGGAGTCCCTCTCATGGGCACTTGTTCGGGTGACAGTTGTTGCCGGAAAATTTCCGGCTAGCCACGGCAAGATCAAAGCAGGACTCTCCTGCCTTCATCTTGCATCTGGCAGATGAAGGCAAATCGATGCGCAGCAGACTTTCTGACAAAGTCCTGACGTTCACGCTGCGCAGCGTTTCTCCCTCAGCACAACTTATCGACGATCGATCGCCGTATCAACCGCGACGGATTTGACGTTTCAGGCATGCGCACCTGCGCGGCTGCTCGGCATGGTTTCAGCCCTGGCTGGCCATATTCCGGCAGCACGCCAGCGCCATGCCGGGCGCAGCAAGCATGACGCTTGCCGCCTGCGTTCGTCCGCCATCGCGGTGGGATTACGGCATCCGTACAAGCATCGATGAAAGGGTCTTCGCCAACCGAAAGCGGAGGCTGCCATGCGTCATATGCATCAGGGAATTCCTTGAACCCACATTGTTTTTTCGTCGATTTGTCATCGATTTGTCAAACGGGCTCGTTAGAGTACTGACTCTTCCATCCGCCCGACCCACTGAAGATGCACGCCTTGCATTGAATCGCATGCATCGTTCCGGAAAGCCACTTCACCAAGCCTCCCCGCCGGTGAAGACAACAAGAAAAGAAGTTCGCCATGAATCTGAATCTGCTGAAAGAAACCTTTGCCAGCTTCGTCCGCGCCCGCGGAATGGATCGCCACTTCCGTCGCCTCGGCATGGACATGTTCCGCAGCTCGCCGCTGACCAAGGAAGTGCCGCAAACGCTGGCGCAGCAACTGCTGGAAGCCTCGCGCGGCGATACCGCATCTCTGCTGCAACGTCTGCACACCCGCCCTGACGGTCTGACCGAGCAGGAAGCCGACGCCATCCGCGCCGAAACCGGCCCCAATGAAGTCGAGCACGAAAAGCCGCTGAGCTGGTGGGTGCACCTGTGGCATTGCTACAAGAATCCGTTCAACCTGCTGCTGACCCTGCTGGCCGCCGTTTCCTTCTACACCGAAGACATGAAGGCCGCGATCGTGATCGGCACCATGGTGGTGGTGTCGACGCTGATGCGCTTCATCCAGGAATCGCGTTCCAACACGGCCGCCGACAAGCTCAAGGAAATGGTCAGCAACACCGCCACCGTGATGCGTCACGACCTGGTGGCCGATATCGCCGAAGAAGCGCAGCGCTACTTCGACGTCACCCTGCATCCCAAGGGCGCCAAGCGCATCGAACTGCCGATCAAACTGCTGGTGCCGGGCGATATCGTGCAACTGTCGGCGGGCGACATGATCCCGGCCGATCTGCGTCTGCTGTCGGCCAAGGACTTGTTCGTCAGCCAGGCTGCGATGACCGGCGAATCACTGCCGGTGGAGAAATTCATCACGCCCGCCAACACCGACGCCAGCAGCCCGCTGGAGCTGGACAATCTGTGCTTCATGGGCACCAACGTGGTCAGCGGCTCGGCCACGGCCGTGGTGCTGACCACCGGCAAGCGCACCTACTTCGGCGCGCTGGCCGAACGCGTGACCGCCGCCGACCGCTCGCCGACCGCGTTCCAGTCGGGCGTCAACAAGGTCAGCTGGCTGCTGATCCGCTTCATGCTGGTGATGACGCCAGTAGTATTTTTCATCAACGGTTTCACCAAGGGCGACTGGGTTGAAGCCTTCCTGTTCGGCCTCTCGGTCGCGGTCGGTCTGACGCCTGAAATGCTGCCGATGATCGTCACCTCGACGCTGGCCAAGGGCGCAGTTGCCTTGTCGCGCAAGAAGGTGATCGTCAAGCGGCTCGACGCGATCCAGAACTTCGGCGCCATGGACGTGCTGTGCACCGACAAGACCGGCACACTGACGCAGGACAAGATCTTCCTCGAACGCCACACCGGCATCCTCGGCGAAGCCAACGATGAAGTGCTGCAATACGCTTACCTGAACAGCTATTACCAGACCGGCCTCAAGAATCTGCTGGACGTGGCCGTGCTGGAACACGCCGAACTGCAACGCGAAATGGCGATCGCCTCGGCCTATCGCAAGGTCGATGAAATCCCCTTCGACTTCCAGCGCCGTCGCATGTCGGTGGTGGTCAGCGAGCGCGAAGATCACCACGAGCTGATCTGCAAGGGCGCAGTCGAAGAAATCGTGTCGGTCTGTACCCATGCCAAGAAGAATGGCGAGATCGTGCCCTTCACCCCTGAGCTGCTGGCGGAAATCCGCGAGACTACCGCCAGCCTCAACGCCGAAGGCCTGCGCGTAGTCGGTGTGGCCGCCAAGGATCTGCCGCCGACCAAGGAGGTCTACAGCCTGGCCGATGAATCGGACCTGGTGCTGATCGGTTACATCGCCTTCCTCGATCCGCCTAAGGAATCGACCGAGCCGGCGCTGACCGCGCTGCGCGGGCATGGCGTGACGGTCAAGATCCTGACCGGCGACAACGAACTGGTGACCGCCAAGATCTGCCGTGAAGTCGGCCTCGAAGTGGAAGGCATGCTGCTCGGCTCGCATGTGGAAAAGATGAGCGACGCCGAACTGGCCATTGCAGTCGAGAAGACTACCGTGTTCGCCAAGCTCAGCCCGGCGCACAAGGAACGCATCGTGCGCGTGCTGCACGACAACGGTCATGTGGTTGGTTTCATGGGCGACGGCATCAACGATGCGCCGGCGCTGCGCGCTGCCGACATCGGCATTTCGGTCGACACCGCGGTTGACATCGCCAAGGAAGCGGCCGATCTGATCTTGCTGGAAAAGAGCCTGATGGTGCTGGAAGAAGGCGTGATCGAAGGCCGCAAGACCTTCGCCAACATGCTGAAGTACATCAAGATGACGGCCAGCTCCAACTTCGGCAATGTGTTCTCGGTGCTGATCGCCAGCGCGTTTCTGCCCTTCCTCCCGATGCTGCCCTTGCATCTGCTGGTGCAGAATCTGCTGTATGACGTGTCGCAGATTTCCATCCCCTTCGACAATGTCGACAAGGAGTTCCTGGAAAAACCGCAGCGCTGGAATCCTGGCGAAATCGGCCGCTTCATGGTGTTCTTCGGTCCGATCAGCTCGATCTTCGACGTCAGCACATTTGCGTTGATGTGGTACGTGTTCGGCGCCAATTCACCGGATCACCAGACCCTGTTCCAGTCCGGCTGGTTCATCGAAGGCCTGCTGTCGCAGACGCTGATCGTGCACATGATCCGCACCAAGCGCGTGCCCTTCTTCCAGAGCCGCGCCTCGTGGCCGCTGATGGGCATGACGCTGATCATCATGGCTATCGGCATCATCATTCCGATGTCGCCGCTGGCGCACTACTTCAAGCTGGAAGCGCTGCCGCTGAGCTACTTCCCCTGGCTGATCGCGATTCTGGTCTGCTATGCGGCGCTGATCCAGGGCATGAAGCGCTGGTACTCGAACCGCTACGGCTGGCAGTAAAGCTGGCAGGCACTTGAGCTGAATAGCTTCAATTGAAGCCTGCCCCGCGCAGGCGGACAAAAAAACGGGATGCATCTGCATCCCGTTTTTCTTTGTGCGATTCAGTTTTGCTTACCCTGCCAGCCCCGCCGCGATATTGATCGAGAGACCGATGATCGCCGCATTGAAGACAAAGCAGATCAGCGATTGCGCCAGCACCGTCTTGCGCATTTCGCGGGTGGCGACGCCGACATCCGAGGTCTGCACGGCGACGCCGATGGTGAAGGCAAAATAGAGGAAGTCCCAATAGTCGGGATTCTTTTCGCCGTCGGCGAAGCGTAGCGGCAAATGATCCGGATCGTCGTCGTCCGCATAGAACAGACGCGCATAGTGCAAGGTGAAGATGGTGCCGATCAGGAACCAGGAACCGAATACCGTCACGCCCGTGAAGGCATAACGCAGCAAGTGATGGTCGGCGCCTCCCTTCGAAGACCCGGCCAGTTCCAGCAAGATCGCCACCAGACTGGCGACGGCGGCAATCGAGACCATGCCCAGCACCAGCTGCGCGCTTTCATCCTCGGCCTCGGCCAGCCGTTTGGCATCCGCCGCATTGGCGCGGTACATCATCACCCAGATGGTCAGCAGATAGGTCCAGACGCCGGCATTCCATCCGATCAGGCCATGCGTGATGAGCGATTCGCAGGGAATCAGAAAACCGGCCACCAGGCCGACAGCGAGCGCGACCAACAGACGCGGATGAACCTGAACGATGTGACGTGCGACCGACATGAATGGAATCCGGAAACAAGAATGGCTGAAACATTAGCATGCTTCAGCCCTCCGGCCCGCCCTGTTTCAGGGTATGCCGTGAAAACATCATCCGTCATTCACTGGCTGACGATCGACAACTGGATCACGGCACAAAAGAATTGATGCGGCCGATTGCCAGCTTGCTCTTTCCAGGTGTCGCCATGCCCGGCACCCTGAGGACTCCGCCCAATTCAGACTGTATTGTGGAGACGGCAACGAGCTCGCCGTCGATCAGCACGGCAAGCTCCTTACCGATCATCTCCTTGCTATAAGTCTGCAGGCGCTCTTTACCTTCGGGCGTAAGTTTGATGTCAATGGAGCTCTCTCCAGCCTCGTCCGCGCTCATCTTCGCAATCAGCACATGACCGGCCGCGACTATCGCCTCAGGCGCAAGATAGACCCGCACTCCCTGCTCGTCCTTGAGTGGTATCCAGCCAGCCTGGGCATCGCGACTGGCGGCATGGATTTCAAACGGTGTCATATCCGAGGTACGGATTCTCTCATCCACCATGTTGCAAGCGACCTGAGCAAGGACAAGCAGACCGTATGCCCAATATCTCAAACACTGTTTCAATCCCAACATATACTCCGCCAAGCAAGTTATACAGAACGCCAGGCAAGCCCGTAACACAGCTGCCTTAAGCAAGAGCAATGGACTCTACGTAAGACATGGCTTATCCGATATGGGAAAGTTCTCAAAAAAAATGACCGGTATCCACCAGGATCCGGTCATCACATCTTTTGAATTTCATGCCGCGGGAACGCCGGCCTGAAGAACTGACTGTGTCTACTTCGAAGTCGAGATCAGATGCGCCGCCTGCACCGCATCGTCAAATCTCTTGAAGCCGGTCAGCGCCATGCTGTTGGAACTCAGCGGCGCCTGCACCATCGCCACATTCATCACCTTGCCATCCAATACCACCGCCAGTTGCTTGCCGACCAGATCACGCGTGCCGGCGTTCAGACGCATGCTGCCCTCGGGCGTGAACTGCACCAGCAGAATCGCATTGCCGGCGGCATCCTTCTGCGCCGTGGCACGCTGGATATCGCTGGCGTTCACCACAATCTTCGGCGACAGATACAGCACCGAACCAGGCACGTCGCTGTTGGTGGTCTTGGTCCAGCCCTCGGTCTGGGTCATGGTGGCGCCGCGCAATTCAAACGGCGATTTGCTCGCCACCGAACCGGTGCTGCTACAGGCGGCGAGACCGGCGGCCAGCACCAGCAAAGCGGCCGGCAACGCCATTCGGCCCAGACGCTGCAACGGACCGGCAGAGGTTGTCGCGAGTTTCTGATACGGCTGATTCTGTACGATTTGCTTCAAAATTCATGCTCCTTCAATGCGCGTTCTGCGCGTTCCCTGGCGCCGGCAAGCGCCTCTTCTTCTGTCGCAAACAAGCCCGCCGGGATATAGGTCTCGGCGATCTCGGGCTCGCGCGTGAGCCGCACAAAGACTTGCGCCTCGAATGCGTGATCCGGCTTTTCAACCGCATCATAACGGGCGATATGGGTGCCGCTCTGCAATACTTTCTCGGTCATGCTACCTCCGTCTTGAACAGGTGATTGGCAATTTGGACAGAGCGAATGGCGCGTGGTTCGCAAAAAATGCCGCCAATAAAAAAGCCGCCGCGGCATCAACGGCACTGGGCGGCGCAGCAAAAAATATCCATCAGGAAACTACTGGCGATCATTTCCTTGACGACAACTCTGTTGTATTTTGCACGAACGACGACTCGCCTGGCTCCCTCTTACTCGGCAAAGCCCTGGTAATAGCGCAGCACGGCGGCATCATCCAGCTTGCCCATGCCGCGGCCGCTGACCCCGAGGAAGCTTTGCAGCGCCGCGGCTGCAATCGGCGCAGGAAAGCGCAGGCTGCGCGCCACGTCGCTGACGATGCCCAGATCCTTGACGAAAATGTCCACCGCGCTGGTCACGGTATCGTATTCATCGGCCACCATGCGCGGACCGCGATCGTTGAGCATCCAGGAAGCCGCAGCGCTCTGGCTGACGACGTCGAACACCGCCTGCTTGTCCAGCCCGGCATGTTCGGCCAGGGCCAGCGCCTCGCCGGCGGCGGCCAGATGCACGCCGCACAACAACTGGTTGATGGCCTTGACCATGGCCCCCTGCCCGGGGCGCTCGCCGACCACTTTGAGACGGTTGCCCATCAGATCGAAAATGAAACGGCTCTCTTCGATCTTCTGGCGATTGCCGCCGGCCATGATGGTCAGCGTGCCGTGTGCCGCGCCCACCATGCCGCCGCTGACCGGCGCGTCGATGAAGGTCCAGCCGCGCGCCTTGCAGCGCTCGCCCAGCGCGGCCGCTTCCTCCGGCATCATGGTGACGCAGGAGATGATCACCAAGCCCGGCTGCGCAGTTTCGTGCAAGCCCTGGTCGCCGAAAATCACTTGTTCGGTCTGCTTGCCGTTGACCACGAAAATCACCGCATGCGAGGCTTCGCGGTTGGCTTCGGCAGCGCTGGCGCAAGCCTGGCCGCCGGCTTCGATGATGATCTGCAGCGCTTCGGCGCGCAGGTCGAAGGCTTGCAAGCGGATGTCTTTGGCAGCGGCCAGCAGCCTGGCGCTGTTGAGCCCCATGGCGCCCAGGCCGACGAAGGAAACGGTATGTGTCATTTTCTACTCCTGATTTTTCGCGACTTCTATTGCCGAGGGGGCTTACAGCCAGGCTTTGATACTGGCCGACATCGCTTCAGTCGAGATGCCGTAACGATCATGCAGCGTCGGCAAGGCGCCGGCGTCGAGGAAGGCATCCGGCAAACCGACGTGGCGGAAGCGCGGCGCGATGCCGTTGCGCAGCAGCTCGCAAGCCACCGCTTCACCCAGGCCGCCGACCACCGAATGATTCTCTGCGACGACCACCATGCGACCGCTCTTTGCCGCTTCGCGGCGGATGGTTTCGACGTCCAGCGGCTTGATGGTCGGCACGTGCAGCACACCGACGTCGACGCTGTCCTTCTGCAGCAGCCTGGCGGCTTCCAGTGCTCGCATGGTCATCAGGCCGCTGGAAATGATCAGCACATCGCGCCCGTCGCGAATCATCTTGGCCTTGCCCAGCTCAAATTTGTAGTTGTACTCGTCCAGCACCAGCGGCACGTTGCCGCGCAACAGCCGCATATAAACCGGCCCTTTGTATGCCGCGATGGCCGGCGTAGCCTGTTCGATATCGAGCGCATCGCAAGGATCGACGATGGTCAGCTTAGGCATGGCGCGAAAGATCGCCAGATCGTCGGTGGCCTGATGGCTGGGGCCGTAGCCGGTGGTCAGTCCGGGCAAGGCGCAGACGATCTTGGCGTTCAGATTTTCTTCGGCGATGGCCATGCAGATGAAGTCATAGGCGCGGCGCGAGGCAAACACGGCGTAAGTGGTGGCGAACGGCACGAAGCCTTCGCGCGCCATGCCGGCGGTGGCGCCCATCAGCAATTGTTCGGCCATGCCCATCTGAAAGAAGCGCTCGGGATGCTGCCTGGCAAAAATGTGCAGGTCGGTGTATTTGCTGAGGTCGGCGGTGAGGCCAACGATGTCCTTGCGCACCTCGGCCAGCGCGGCCAGCGCATGACCGAACGGCGCCGGCCTGGTGCGCTGTCCTTCGCCGGCGATGGAGGCGATCATGGCCGAAGTTTTCAGCCGCTGAGGGGCGGACCCGGCCGCCGGATTCCTGACTATGCTATTCATGCGCCAACTCCTTGCGGTCCTTGCAACACATCCAGGGCCAGTTGCCATTCGGCTTCGTCAACGCGGATGAAGTGATTCTTCTCGCGCTGCTCCAGAAACGGCACGCCCTTGCCCATCAGGGTGTCGCAGATAATGATGCGCGGCTTGTCGATGCTGCTGTCGCGGGCCCGGTCGAAGGCAGTCTTGAGCGCCTCCAGATCGTTGCCGTCCACGCGTTGCACATACCAGCCGAAAGCGCTCCACTTGTCGCCCAGCGGTTCAAAGTTCAGTACCGAACCGGAGGGGCCGTCGGCCTGCTGGTTGTTGACGTCGACGATGGCGATCAGATTGTTCAGCTTCCAGTGGCCGGCCGACATCGCCGCTTCCCAGGTCGCCCCCTCATCCAGTTCGCCATCCGACAGCAGGTTGTAGATGAAGGACCTGGATTTTTTTTGTCGCAGACCGAGCGCCATGCCGACCGCGATGGTCAGTCCCTGACCGAGCGAGCCGCCGGTGATTTCCATGCCCGGCGTATAAGCCGCCATGCCCGACATCGGCAGGCGGCTGTCGTCGGAGCCATAGGTCTCAAGTTCGGATTCAGGCACGATGCCGGCTTCGATCAGCGCCGCGTACAGCGCAATGGCGTAGTGGCCGATCGACAGCAGGAAGCGGTCGCGCGGCTCCCACTGCGGATCTTCCGGCTTGTAATTCATCGCGTGAAAATAGGATACGGCTAGCACATCGGCGATGCCCAGCGCCTGCCCGACATAACCCTGCCCTTGAACGGCGCCCATCTGCAATGCGTGCCGGCGAATGTTGCAGGCGCGCTCGGCCAGGGACAAGGGCTGTCCCGTCAGTGGTGTCTGCATGTCTTGTCTCCGTCATTGTTGTATGCGCGCGGCGCTGCGGCGCCGCAGCCTCAGCAGCGTCGATTGACCTCGCGCGAAAACTAGCTTAAAAGTTCGAAGACCCTCTGAATAGCGACTTATATTCGCCAACCAATGAAACAGATTCATCGTTATCCCGCACTGCGCAAAGCCTCCATCAAGGGCCTGCAGGCCTTTGAAGCGGCTTACATGCACAGGAATTTTGCGGCTGCAGCAGCAGAATTGTGCGTGACCGCATCGGCGGTCAGCCATGCCATTCAGGCGTTGGAGAAGGCGCTGGACGTGCAATTGTTTGATCGGATCAAGCGCAATGTAGTGCCGACCGAAGCCGGCGCACGTCTGTTTCTGGCAATCCAGCGCTCCTTCACCGAGATCGATCGCGAGATGCGAACCATCATGGAGCAGAGCTCGAAACTGCAGGCCGTCACGATTCAGGGCGTGCCGAGTTTCACGGCGATCTGGCTGATGCCGCGCCTGCCGGACTTCCTCAAGGCGCATCCGGAAATCGATCTGCGCCTGTGGGCCATCCATCAGGAACCCGACTTCAACAACAGCGGTCTCGATCTGGCGATTCTGTACGGCCAGCCGCCCTCTTCACCCGGCCTGCTGATCGAGCGCCTGGCCCAAAATGAAAGCTATGTGCCGGTGTGCTCGCCGTCGCTGGTGGAGGGGCGAAAGCTGCCGCTCAAGCCGCATTCGCATATCGAGCTGCCGCTGATTCACAACGATACCTCGGTGGTGTCATGGACTGACTGGGCGGCGCGCTATGCGGAGGATGAAACCGATGTCGAACGCGGCCTGCATCTGGATCGCTCCTTCATGAGCATCACCGCCGGCGTCGATGGTCTCGGCATGTGCCTGGAAAGCACGCTGCTGGTGCACGAGCATCTGCAACAGGGCAAGCTGGTGATGCCCTTCGGCAATCTCGGTCTGCCGGCGCCGGCGCATTTCATGTGCGTGCCCAGACACAAGGCCGGGCTGGAAAAGGTGAAGGTGGTGATGGAGTGGATACGCTCGTGGCTGCCGGCCCACTGAGCAGCGCTGCACATCAGATCAAGAGAAGAAAGCGGCCGCAGGACTGAAGAATCAGCGCTGCGGCCGGGGAAAATCAAGTGCCCACATTCGGGTAGCGATGGCCAGTGAAAGCGGTTTTGCGACCTTTGAATGCTCTCAGGCGGCTGCCGGAAAGCGCACTGAAAAACTGGTGCCCTTGTCGCCGGCGCCCGCCTCCACCAGGATCTCGGCGCCATGATCCAGCGCGATATCGCGCACGATCGCCAGCCCCAGGCCGCTGCCGGCCACCTTGTCGTTGGCGCGATAAAATCGATCGAAGATGCGCCCGCGATGTTCAGGCGCAATGCCCGGTCCCGAATCCTCCACCTTCAGCCACGCCGCGCCCTCCGCCTCCATACAACTGACGGTCACCGTACTATGCGACGGCGAGTAGCGCACCGCGTTGTCGATCAGATTGTCGATCAGGTCGCGCAGCAGAAAACGGTCGCCGCGCAAGCGTGCGGTCTGCAAATCGAAGCCGAGGTCGATCTGTTTCTTGTCGGCCTGTTCGATGAAATGCTGGATCGACTCTTCCACCAGCTTGTCGAGCTGCAAGTCTTCCAGATGGCGGCCGCGCTCACCGAACTGGCCCGGTTCGGCACGCGCCAGCGCCAGCAATTGGCGGCTCTGGCGAATCATGCGTTCGATCGATGAATTCATCAGCTCCATCGAATGCGCGGTTTCCTGATCTTCTGCATGCCGGTCCTGCACCAGTTCCAGTTGCAGTTTGAGTCCGGTCAGCGGCGTGCGCAACTGATGTGCCACATCCGCCAGAAAATTCTGCTGTGCGCGTTCGCCCTTGCTGATCTTGTCGAGCAGTTCATTCATGGCGCCGATCAGCGGCGCCAGCTCCACCGGAGCGCTGGTGTCATCGATGGACCCAAGATTGCCGTGGCCGCGCTGCTCCAGATTGCTCTGCAACTCGCGCAGCGGATGCAGACCGCGCCGCACCGCCACCAACGCCACTGCCACCGACAAAAAGGTCAGCACGCCATCCAGCCCCAGCAGCGACAGCAGAATCGTGTAGTGCGCGCGGTTGCGCTTGCGCACGGTCTCGGCCACTGCCACCGAAATCACACCATGATTGACGCGGACCTGCAGCGCCGCAATGCGCACCGGTTCACCGCGCATTTCGCCGTCGTAATTGATGGGACGCTCGAACACATCGCTTTCTTCCATGGCCGGAAAACCGCGATCGCCCACCACAATCTGGCCGGAGGTATCGCGCACCGCGAAGAAGGTGGTGTCGGAGTGATTGCTGCGCAAAATCTGCTCTGCCTGCTGCGTCAGTTCAGCGGTGGTCTTTTCCTGACGGTGCCGCACCTGCGCGTACAAGGCCCAGGTGGAATCCATCAGATTCTGGTCGAAGGCGTGCTGCGCCGGCAACCAGGCCAGCCAGTAAGTGAGTCCGGCGCCAAGCAGATTGACGAACAGCAGCGGCGCGATCAGCCATTTGAGAAGATCGCGCCGGATGCTGGAATGCGGTGTGGACATGAAGAGGGGGCCGCCGAAAACGGGCCGCTGTGGCATTGGAGAAACTCAGGCGCTGATGCGGCGATCAGGCCTGAGGCAGATCAGTTTGCGGGGGCCGCCGGACTATCGGCATTGCTTGCCTCAGTAGCATCGGTTGCCGCCGGTTCGGCGCTGTCGCCGACCTCATCGCTCTTTTCCAGCATGTAGCCGAAACCGCGAATGGTGCGGATGGCGACGCCGGCGCCGGCGATCTTCAGACGAATGCGCGAGACGTAGACTTCAACCGCGTTGAGCGTGAAGTCTTCGCCCCAGGGCAGCACCGCATCGATGATCTGCTGCTTGGACACCACGCGCGCGGCTTGCTGCATCAGGTATTCCAGCACGGTCCATTCGCGCAGCGACAAGTCGATGCGACGGCCGTCGATGCTGGCGCGCTTGGTCGCGTTGTCGAGCGACAGGCCGCCCAGCGATAACTCCTCCGGACGCGGGCTGCTGCGACGAAGCAACGCTTTGATGCGCGCCACCAGTTCCGGCGTGGCGAAGGGCTTGACCAGATAGTCGTCTGCGCCCAGCTCCAGACCATGTACGCGGTCGGGGATGGTGTCGCGCGCAGTCAGCAACAGCACCGGCGTGTTGTTGCCGGCGGCGCGCAGGCGACGCAGTACTTCGAAACCATCAATGTCGGGCAGGCCGATATCCAGCACAAATACCGACGCACTCGCGCGCTGAGCCAATGCATCCATGCCGTTGTTGACGGTATGCACGTTAAAACCATGCGAGTTGAGCACACGCGACAAACCGTCGGTCAGGATCGGATCGTCTTCTACCAGCAGAACATTCATAAGCGCGTCGATAAAGGAAAAACAGGGAACGGGAACCAGCGCCGCGCGAGCTTTTCACGGGGCGGCACCGGCAGCAAAACCGAACCGAAACAGTCACATCGTCGAGCGCAGGAAGTGCGCTCAGGCGACCACAGATTTCGAATTCATTCGACGTATTGTAGTCCTCTGCACAAGAGAAAAATCCGGTGCCGCCAGCAACTTGTGACGCACTTGCATCAATAGTGTTTCATTTTCGTCACTGTCAGCCATTAGTCAGTAAAACGACAGGGTGACGTCAGATCGAAACTTTAGTCTAGCGGCAGTAAATGCTAATGAGAATCTCAATCATCATTATCTTTCGAGCAAACGTCATCCACTCGTTTCCTCGCGGCAATACAAGTAATTCCAGCCAGCCAAACGGTTTCATCCGGATTAGCCCGCCAGTTCATTTCCTTCTGCGCCAACTATCTACATAACGAAAATCCTATGAATCGTCTGAGCCTCAATCCGCTGGCGGCTGCACTGATTGCAGTATTCGCCGCCCCGCTGCCTCTGCATGCACAGCAAGCGGCCGCGCCTGCCGCCGCCCAATCCAGTTCCGCTGCCGGTTCGCTGGCACCGGTGCTGGTCGAAGGCAATCGCGACGACTTCAGCACCACCAGCACCGCCATCACCAAGTTGCCGGCGGATCTGCACGACGTGCCGCAATCGGTAGTGGTGGTCAACAAGGCACTGATGCAATCGCAGGGCGCGACTTCGCTGTCCGATGCGCTGCGCAATGTCGCCGGCATCACGCTCAACGGCGCCGAAGGTGGCCAGATCGGCAACAACATCAATCTGAACGGCTTCTCGGCCCGCACCGACATCTACCTGGACGGCTTCCGCGATCGCGGCCAGTACTTCCGCGACACCTTCGCGATGGAAGAGATCGAAGTGCTGATGGGTCCCTCCTCCATGCTGTTCGGGCGAGGTTCGACCGGCGGCATCATCAACCAGGTCACCAAGAAGGCCAACCTCAAGCAATCGACCGAAGTCTCGGCCTCGGCCACCACCAACGGCCTGGTGCGCACCACTGCCGATTACAACCACCCGCTGTCGGAAACTTCTGCCGTGCGCGTATCGGCGATGGCGCAAAACGGTCCGGCCACCACGCGCAATCAAAGCAATGTGCAGGATTTCGGCGTGGCCGCTTCCTACGTCACCGGCATCGGCACCGCCACCGAGATCACGCTGTCGACGCTGATCCAGCATAACCGCGACATGCCCGACTACGGTCTGCCGGCGGTCAATGGGCACCCGGTCAATGTCGACCGCAACACCGCCTACGGTCTGCTGACTGACCATACCGATCAGGACGTGGTGTCGCTGAACGCGGGCATCAAGCACAAGATCACGCCTGACATCACGTTGCGCAACCAGACCCAGTTCAACTACGTACACACCAATGCCGTGGAAACCGCGCCGCAAAGCGTCGGCACCGTCAGCGGCGGCGTCTTCACCGCACTGAGCGGCAACACCAGTCTGCCGCTGTCAAGCCTGTCCGTGCGCGCGCAAAGCCATGACCGCAGCATTCGCGACTACTCCATCTTCAACCAGACCGAACTGTCGGCCAAGGGCACCGCCTTCGGCTTCAAGCATGAGGCGCTGGTCGGCCTGGAAGTCGGCCACGACGGTTACGACGTGCAAAACTACTATCGCAACGGCAGTTGCAACGGTGTCGCGCTGACCAATAACACCACCCCGACATCGGGCTACGCCGACTGTATTTCAGTCGTCAATCCAAGCTACAGCACGGCTGGCAGCAGCGTCGCCAGCCAGGTCGGCAATCATCAGGGCGGCAGCGCCAACACCATCGCCACCTACGTCGGCGATACGCTGGAACTGAATCAGCAATTCAAGCTGGTCGGCGGTCTGCGTTATGACCGCTACGTTGCGCAGATCAGCAACTCCATCAATTCGATCAACTCGGCGCCGGCCGCCAAGAACACCGCGCTGGCCTATGCCAATCAGAGCGTCAATTTCCTGAGCGTGCGCGCCGGCGGCATCTGGCAGCCGACTGCGGCGCAGTCGTATTACCTGTCGTACGGCACCTCGTTCAATCCTTCGCTGGAACAACTGACCGGCACCGTCGGCCAGACCAATCTGGATCCGGAAAAGAACCGTTCGTATGAACTGGGCGGCAAGTGGGATTGGGCTGAAAGTCTGTCGCTCAATGCGGCGGTGTTCCAGATCGACAAACAGAATGCGCGCAGCCTGGTTTCCACCGGCGTGTATGAACTGGCCGGCAATGTGCGCGTCAAGGGCGCGCGCGCCGGCGCCACCGGTCGCATCAACAAGCAATGGCAAGTCGCGCTCGGCTATACCTATCTGGATGCCCAGGTGATGAGCGGCGCAGCCGGCGACACGGCGGTGGGCAAGGTGCCGACCAACACGCCGAAACATACGCTGACCTCGTGGACTACCTATGAAGTGGCGCCGCACTGGCAGGTCGGCGGCGGCGCATCGTTCATGTCGGAGCGCTTTGCCAATCCCACCAACACCGTGCAGGTTGGCGGCTATACACGCTGGGATGCAACGGTGGCTTATCTGCAGCCTAAATACGATATTCGTCTGAACCTGTTCAACCTGACCAACAAGATGTATTACGATGCCTTGATCCAGTCCGACGGCGGCCGTTCGGTGCCGGGCTCCGGCCGCACCGCCATGCTGTCGGTCAACTATCGTATGTAATTCACTGTCACTGAAGAAATCCATCCATGCTGATCGCCATTCCCAAGCTGCTCGACGCGCAACAACTTCAGGCTGTACGTCAGCTGCTGGAACAGGCCGGCCCGGCATGGGTGGATGGACGGGTGACAGCCGGCTATCAGGGCGCGCCGGTCAAGTTCAATCAGCAGATTGACGAGCGTTCCGAAGTCGCTGCGCAATGCCAGCAGATCATTCTGGGCGCGCTGGAAAGAAACCCGCGCTTCATCAGCGCGGCCCTGCCCAACGTCGTGTATCCGCCGATGTTCAACCGCTATAGCGCAGGCATGACCTTCGGCGCGCATGTCGACGGCAGCGTGCGGATTCATCCGCATACCGGACGCAAGCTGCGCACCGATATTTCGGCCACGCTGTTTCTGTCGGATGCCGACTCCTACGATGGCGGCGAACTGCAGATCGAAGATACCTACGGCAACCACGTTGCCAAGCTGGAAGCCGGCGATGTGCTGGTCTACCCCGCCACCAGCCTGCATGAAGTCACGCCGGTCACGCGCGGCGTGCGGCTGGCCTGTTTTTTCTGGGTGCAAAGTCTGGTGCGCGACGATGCTCAGCGCAGCATGCTGTTCGACATGGACAACGCCATCCAGCGCCTGAATCAGACCCATGCCGACGACATCGCGCGGCGCACACTGGTCGGCTGCTATCACAACCTGCTGCGCCAGTGGAGTGATACCTGAAACGCTCACAGCCGTTTTTTGCAAGCCGCCGTCTGGCGGCTTTTCTTATTGCGGGCTATTTGAAGTAACGCGGATCCATCTTGCGGAACACCCATGCCGAGGCGATGGTGATGACGCCCACAATCACGAAGGTCAGCTGAAAGCTGATATTGCTGGCCACGCCCGACGTATCCGCAAACAGATTCACCAGCGTGCCGCCTATGGTCACGCCCAGCCCGATGGCCAGCATCTGCACCATCGAAAACAGGCCGTTGCCGCTGCCTGCATCGCCGCTCTTCAAACCCTTCAGCGTCACGCTGTTCATCGCCGCGAACTGCATCGAGTTGGAGGCGCCGAACACCGCCAGTTGCGCAATGCCGATGGCAATCGGCCAGTCCGGCGTGATCAGGGCGAAAGAGACGATGGAGCCGCCCACCAATAAGGTATTGACCAGCAGAAAAGTGTCGTAGCCGTAGCGCTTGACCAGCGGCGCAATCCAGGGCTTGGCGATGGTGCCGGCCACCGCCGCCGGCAACAGCACCAGGCCGGCGTGCAGCGGCGAATAGCCGAGCCGCACCTGCAACAGCAGCGGCAGCAGAAACGGCACCGCCGACGAACCGATGCGGCACACCAGATTGCCGGCCAGGCCGATGCTGAAATTCGGCTCGCGGAACAAACCCAGACGAAACAGCGCGCGCTCATTGCCGCGCGCATGCAGGAAATACAACCACACCGTCAGCGCGGCCAGCGCAAACAGGGTCGCGCTCCAGACCGCCTGATGAGTATCGAACGGCACATCCAGACCCAGCGAAAACGCCACCATGCACAGCGACAGCAAGGCACAGCCGGTGAGATCGAAACGCGGCGTCCCGGGCATGGCGCCGTCCGGCAGATAGCGCAGCACCGCCAGCATGCCGGCAATGCCGACCGGTACATTGATCAGAAAAATCCAGTGCCAGCTCAGGGTTTCCACCAGCCAGCCGCCCAGCACCGGACCGACCACCGGCCCCAGTTGCCCGGCAATCGAAATCGAGGCCAGCGCCGCGATGTATTGCGCCGCCGGCACGCTGCGCAGCACCGCCAGCCGGCCCACCGGCAACAGCATGGAACCGCCTATGCCCTGCACCACGCGCGCCGCCAGCAATTGCGGCAAGGTATGCGCCGTGGCGCACAGGATGGAGCCGAGCACGAACACCAGGATCGTCGCGAAATACATCTTGCGGGTGCCGAAGCGATCCGCCAGCCAGCCCGAAGCCGGCGTCAGCGAAGCCATGGTCAGGGTGTAAGCCACCACCACCGGATGCATCGCCAGCACCGGCTGATCCAGGCTGTGCGCCATGGCCGGCAAGGCGGTGTTGACGATGGTGGTATCCAGCGTCTGCATGAAGAAGCCGGCCGCGACAATCCACAGCAGCGCTTTTTGCGAGATATCGTTGGCGGAGGACGAAGACGACGAGGCCGGAGGATTCTGAGACATTGTTGGTCAGGAGTTGGGCGATGGCGGCAATGCGGAACAGCGTCGGTGCGGCGAGCACTTAAACGAACGCGGGGATAGCAGAGCAGCTTCCGCTCCGGTATCCCCGTGATGGTCAACATGCAAACAAGTCAACAAGCCGGCCAAGCAGAAGGCCTCTATTGTAGCGAGCGGCGCCGCATCATGCAGCGGCGCCCGCTGCGCCGGCTCAGAATGCCGCCGGACGCCATTTCAGCAAACGCTTTTCGAGCGAGGTCAGCAGCCAGTCTGCCGCCAGCGCCACCACCGCCAGCACGATCATCGCGGCGAACACGCCGCTGGCGTTGAATGCGCCTTGCGCAGTCGAGATCAGCAGACCGATGCCTTGCTTGGAGCCGAGGAATTCACCCACCACCGCGCCCACCAGCGCGAAACCGAAGCTCACGTGCAGGCTGGCCAGAATCCAGCTCAGCGCCGACGGAATCACCACCGCCATGGTCACCTGGCGACGCGAGGCGCCGAGGATCTGTGCATTGGCAATCATGTAACGGTCGGCTTCACGCACGCCCTGGAAGGCATTGGCGAACACCACGAAGAACACCATCACCACCGCCAGCGCCACCTTGGAGGCCATGCCCAGCCCCAGCGAAATGACGAAGATCGAACCCAGCACCACACGCGGAATCGAGTTGGCGATCTGGATGTAGAGGCTGAACACGTCCGACAGCAGCTTGTTGCGGCCGAGCACGATGCCGGCGATCACGCCTGCCACCGAACCGATCAGGAAGCCCAGCACGGTTTCTTCCAGCGTCACCAGCACCTGGGTCCAGAGCGGACCTTGCGAAGTGCCCTCGACCATCCAGTCGTAGATCTGGATCACGATCAGCGACGGCTGCGAGAAAAAGAAGGGATCAATCCAGCCCATGTTGGCCGAGACTTCCCAGCCGCCGAGGACCACCACCAGAATCGCCAGCCGCAGAAAGATCACCAGCATCCTGCGTTGCTTGATCTTGCGCTGGGCTTCGGCTTCGACTGCCGCGATGTCGGTCATCGGCGCTGCGGTTCTGCTTGCGGCCGTGCTTGCTGTTGCTTGTGTCATCTTGCTCACCTGTAAAGTCGGTTGATGTTGCGGGCGCTGCTGCGCCCTTTACTCATGCTTGCTGCGCGCCCAAGTTCAGACTCGGGCTCAGGCGATATGCACCTCTTCACGCAGATCGGCCCAGATCTTGCGCGAGATGTCGATGAAACGCTGTTCGTAGCGCACCTCTTCCATCACGCGCGGACGCGGCAGGTCGATCGGATAGGTGCTCTTCAAGGTGGCCGGACGCGCGGTCAGCACGTAGACCTTGTCGGCCAGCGCAATCGCTTCTTCCAGATCGTGGGTGACGAACACCACCGAGCCGGCATGCGCCGACCACAGTTGCAGCAGCTCGCCCTGCATCAGCGTGCGGGTCTGCATGTCGAGCGCGCTGAACGGCTCGTCCATCAGCAGGATTTCGGGACTGTTGATGAAGGTCTGCGCCAGCGCCACGCGCTTGCGCATGCCGCCCGAGAGTTGATGCGGATAGTGGTCGCCGAATTTGTCGAGGCCGACCCGGCGTATCCATTCGTTGGCCAGTTCATAGGCCTGATCCTTGGGCTTGCCGCGAAACAGCGGGCCGGCGGCGACGTTGTCGCGCACGCTGCGCCAGGGGAATACCGCGTCGTTCTGGAACACGAAACCGATGCGCGGGTCGATGCCGTCGACCGGCTGCCCCATCACGCGCACCTGCCCCATGGTCGGTTTCAGCAGGCCGGTGATCAGGCTCAGCGTGGTCGACTTGCCGCAACCGGTGGGGCCGACCACGGCCACGAATTCGCCGCGCGCCACGCTCATCGAAAAGTCGCGCAGCGCGACGGTGGCCTTGCCGTCGGCGGTGATGAATCGGCAGGTCACGTTATCCAGCTCGATGGCCGGGCTTTGCTGCGCATTGCCGGCGGGCTTGGCGAAAGCATTTTGATTGATGGCGTTCATCTGGTTCTCTTTCTTGAAGGCAAGCCGATCCCTGTCCGCCGGCGCGATATCGTCACAGGCGAAAACCAAAACCGGAAATGAAGGGTGAAGCGGAAAGCTGCTTACGATTGCACGAGAGCATCCGGCCGCGGCTCGCCCCTGTTCAGGCGAGCCGCAGTCGGCCGGTCTTACTTGATCTGATCCACAAACTCGTTGGTGAAGGTCTTGGACAGATCGATGTGCTTGCCCTTGACGTTAGGATTGAAACCGGACAGCACCGACAGCACGGTTTCAGGACCGCCGGGCGGCATCTTGCCGTCCGCCGTGAACATCGGCAGCGAATTCTGCAGCGCCTGCACGTACAGCTCCTTGTTCTTGCCGTAGTAGTCCTTGGGCATCTTGGCCGCGATCTCTTCTGCGCTGTGGGTCTTGATGAACTTCAGCGTCTTGACGAAGGCGCGCGCCAGCTTGGCGGCATCGTCCTTGTTCTTGTTCAGCCAGCTGCGTTGCACGTACAGGCTGGACGCCGGATACAGGCCTCCCAGCGCCTTGACCGTGCCTTCGACGGTGCGCATGTCGACCAGCACCTGCGCGTCGCCGGTCTTGAGCAGCTGCGATGCGGTCGGCTCGGTGGTCATGCCGGCATCGATGCGGCCCTGCTTCATGGCGGCGATAAAGGTGTTATCGGCGCCGACCGGCAGCAGCGAGTACTCCTTGGAAGTGATGCCGTGGCGCGAGGCCAGATATTGCGTCAGAAAGTTGGTGGAAGAACCGAGGCCGGTCACGCCCAGGGTCTTGCCCTTGGAGTCGGCCATGCTCTTGAAGTTGGCGGCGACCTTGGTCGACACCAGCTCGACTTCGCCCGGCACCTGGCCGAACACCACGATGGCGGTGATTTCCTTGCCCTTGGTCTGCAGATCGATGGAGTGATCGTAGAAGCCGACCACCGCCTGCACCGCACCGGCCAGCAATTCATTCTCGGCATCGACGCCGGCCGGCTGCGATTGCAGCTCGACGTCCAGACCTTCTTCCTTGAAGTAGCCGAGCTGCTCGGTCAGCTTGGCCGGCAGATAAACCATTTTGGTGATGCCGCCCACCATGATGGTGATCTTGCCGGCGGCATAAGCCTGGCCGGACAAGGCCATCACGGCGGTGCCGGCGATGGCCAGCGAAATCAGTGTGCGGCGCATATTTATTTTCATCTTGTCTCCTGTGTAAATTCTTTTGAATTTTGTTGGACGCGTGTGGCGACGGCCTGCTTACTTGATCTGATCCACGAATTCATTGGTGTAGGTCTTGCTCAGGTCGATTTTCTTGCCCTTGATGTTCGGGTTGAAACCGGCCATCACCTTCAGCACCTGCTCGGCGCCGTCCGGCGGCATTTTGCCATCAGTCGAGTACATCGGCAGCGAGGCTTTGAGCGCCTGCACATAGAGCACCTTGTTGCCGCCGTAATAATCGGCCGGCATTTTGGCGGCGATATCTTCCGCGCTATGGGTATGGATGTATTTGAGGGTACGCACGAACGCGCGCGCCAGCTTTTGCGCCTCCGGCTTGTGCGATTGCAGCCACTTGCCCTGCACATACACGCTGGAAGCGGGATACAGGCCGCCCAGCGCGGCCCGTGTGCCGTCGGCGCTGCTCATGTCGACCAGCACCTTGGCCTCGCCGCTGGAGAGCAGCAATGAAGTGGTCGGCTCGGTGGTCCACACCACATCCACCCGCTTCTGCTTGATGGCAGCGATCAGGGTATTGCCGGCGCCGACCGGCAGCATCGAATAGTCACTGACCTTGAGACCGTTGCGACTGGCCAGATACTGCGCCAGGAAGCTGGACGAGGAACCCAGACCGGTCACGCCGACGGTGCGGCCCTTGAGATCGGCCATGCTGCGGATATCGCGCGCCAGATCGGAGCGCACCAGTTCCATGCCGCCCGGCACCACCAGCAACTGGGTGATCGACAGCACTTCCTTGCCCTTGCTCTGCAGATCGATGGAGTGATCGTAGTAGCCGACCACGGCTTGCACCGCGCCGGCCAGCAGTTCATTCTCGGCATCCACGCCGGCCGGCTGCGACTGCAACTCGACCTCCAGACCTTCGTCCTTGAAGTAACCCAGGCTTTCCGCCAGCTTGGGCGGCAGATAGATCAGCTTGTTGATGCCGCCGACCATGATGGTGATCTTGCCCGACTCGGCTGCAGCTGCAAGCGGCGAAGCCAGCGCCAGCAGGGCTGACAGCGTGCCGGCGGCGGCGCAGGAAATCAATGAACCGAACACATGAGTGCCTTGACGCATTATGATGCCTCCTTGATGAAATGAAGGGCGGCGGATTATCCGGCACGCCTTCTATCACTTGTTATTTGTTATTTGTTTGTGGCGCCATTCTAGGCAAGTGAAACCTTCATCCAGCTTTCCAAATATGCGCTTTTTTATTTGCGCTGCAACAATTCCGCGGTGCGCGGCAGCAGCAAAAAGCGCGCTCCTGTAAGCTCTGCCGTTCGCGTCGGCAGCGCAAGACCGGCGCAAGAAAACACTATCAGTACGACCGGCACGACCACCACACCAAGAGACCTCTGCATGAAATTGCTGCTGATCGAAGACAATCCGCAACTGGCGCACTGGCTGACCCAGATCCTCAGGGAACACAAATTCAGCATCGACGTCGCCGCCGACGGCGAAGCCGCCGATCAGGTGCTAATGACCGAGAACTACGACGTGGTGCTGCTCGATCTGATGCTGCCCAAGATGAGCGGCAAGAATGTGCTGCGTCGTCTGCGCGAGCGCCACAACGGGGTGCCCGTGATGATCCTGACGGCCAGCGGCTCCATCGATGAAAAGGTCGAATGCCTGGGCGCCGGCGCCGACGACTATCTGGTCAAGCCCTTCGAAGTACGCGAACTGGTGGCGCGCATCAAAGTGCTGGTGCGCCGCCAGACACCCGACAAGGCGGCCGAAATTCATTGCGGCGACCTGGTCTACGACAGCAACACGCGTCAGTTTGCAGTAGCCGGCGTCACGCTGGCGCTACCGGCGCGCGAGCATGACGTGCTGGAAATCCTGATGCTCAAGCAAGGCAAGACCGTGTCCAAGACCGCGCTGATGAAAGGCGTGTTCAGCCTGTCCGACGAGCCCAGCGCCGACGCCATCGAAATCTATATTTCGCGGCTGCGCAAGAAACTGGAAAACTGCCAGGCCGCGATCATGACGCTGCGCGGCCTCGGCTATCTGCTCAAGCAAAAAGATGATTGACAGCCTGCGCCTGCGGCTGCTGCTGTGGCTGCTGATTCCCATGACCGCCTACGTCGGCATCAGCAGCAGCGACGCCTACGACAATGCGGTGGCGGGCGCCACGCTGATCCAGGATCGCGCCCTGCTGGCCTCGGCCCGCATGATCGCCGGCCAGGTGCAATGGGTGGATGGCGCCCCCGCGGTCAACGTGCCGCCGGCGGCACTGGAAATGTTTGCCTCGCCCAGCCACGACAACGTCTATTACCAAGTGCTGATGGACGACGAGACGCTGCTGGCCGGCCGTCTGGACTTCCCGCTCGACGTCGATTTCGCCGATGCCCAGCCGGTCTACGCCACCCCGATGTACGAAGGCCAGCCGCTGCGCGTGGTCAGCTACATCCGCCAGCTGTATGACAACGGCACCCTGCGGCTGGTCTCGGTATCGGTCGGCCAGACCCTGCACGGCCATCAGCAGATGCTGGACGAACTATGGCAACCGGCGCTGCGACGGCAACTGATACTGCTGCTGCTGGCGATTGCGCTGGTGGTGCTGGGACTGACCATAGAACTGCGCCCCATCCTGCGCATCAAGGATGAACTCGCCACGCGCGAACCCGACTCGCTGACGCCGCTGCGCGCCGGCCGCCTGCAGCTGGAACTGCGCCCCATCGTCGAAGCCATCAACCAATACATTCAGCGCCTGAATGCGCAGATCGTGGTGCAGAAACGTTTCGTCGCCGACGCCGCGCATCAGTTGCGCACACCGCTTACAGTGATCGATTCGCAGATCCAGTTCGCGCGCCAGCTGGATGATCCGGAGCGCATCGCGCAGGTGCTGCAGGCACTGCATGAAGGCAGCCGCAACATGACCGACCTGACCAACAAGCTGCTGCAACTGTCGCAGGCGGAGGCCTCCAACAGCGCCGCCTTTCCGCGCCAACCGCTGGATGTAGTGGAGATCGCCGCCACCGTGCTGGAAGAACTGGCGGGCCTGGCGCAACGCAAGCACATCGACCTCGGCATGGAACCGGACACCGAGCAGGCATGGGTGCTCGGCAACGAAGCGCAGCTGTCGGGCATGCTGATGAATCTGATCGACAATGCGCTGCGCTACACGCCCGCGTATGGCAAGGTCACCCTCGGCATTGCGCTGGCGCCGGCGCCGAAAGAAGGCAGCAAGACACAGACCGGCGATGCAGCCGCCATGCACGTCGTGATCACGGTCACCGACAACGGCCCCGGCATCCCCGCCGAAGTGCGGGAGCGCGTGTTCGAACGTTTCTACCGTAACGCTGCGCCTGATCAGCCGGGCTCAGGCCTGGGCCTGGCCATCGTGCGCGAGATCGTGCATGCCACGCAAGGCAGCATCACGCTCAGCGCGCCGGACGACGGCGGCGGTCTGATCGCCAGCGTGCGCCTGCCGATGACGACGGCGCCTGCCGGCTACGGCTGAACAGCGGGCTGCAACACGCAGTCCCTGCCGACAGCACGGCGTTCGAAAAACCGCCCGATGCTAAACTCTGCCACCCACTTAAAAAACATCAGCCTGCCGCCCCACATCCGGGCGTGCATGAGCAACATGCGGCGGCCAGCCGCGCATCGGGAGGAGACACATTGGACGTCAAACAATTGCGGGCCTTGCTGGCCATCGCCGAAACCGGCAGCGTCACGCGCGCCGCCGAATTGCTGCACATCGTGCAGCCGGCGGTGTCGCGACAACTGCGGCTGCTGGAAGAAGACATAGGCACGCCGCTGTTCGAACGCGGACGACGCGGCATGGATCTGACCGAAGCCGGACACATCCTCGCCAATCGCGCGCGGCGCGCGCTGCATGAACTGGATCAGGCCAAGGCCGATATCGCGCCGGCTCCCGGCATCGTCAGCGGCACCGTTACCATCGGTCTGCTGCCGAGCACCGGCGACCTGCTGGCGGCGGCGCTGGTAAGTCATCTGCGCCAGCAGTATCCGCAATTGACGGTGAACATTTCGGTTGGTTACGCTGGTTATCTGCAGCAATGGCTGGAGGACGGCGCGGTCGATCTGGCGCTGTTGTACGACCCCAAGCCCTCCGCGCTGCTGGAGGTGCAGGCGCTGCTGGACGAGACCCTGTATCTGGTCGGTCTGCCCGAAAAAAATCTCTCGATCACCGGCGACATGGCGCTGCACGATGTCGCCGAATTGCCGCTGGTGCTGCCCAGCCAGCCGCACGGCTTGCGTCTGCTGCTGGATCGCGCCTGTGCCTCGGCCGATATTCATCTCAACGTGGTGGCGGAAACCAATGCCATGAATATCCAGAAGAATCTGGTGTTCGGCGGCGTCGGTTACACCATCCTGCCGGGCGTGGCGGTGTTCGACGACGTCGCCGCCGGCCGCCTGACAGCGACCGCCATTTCGCAGCCGGCGCTGCGCCGCAAGATCGTGCTGGCGCTGCCGCTGACGCGGCGCTCCTCGATTGCGGTGCGCTGCGCGGTGACCGAACTGCGCGCCTTGATCAAGCAGAAACTGCAGCAAGGCGAATGGCCGGGCGCGACCTGGCTGGTGGAGTAAGCTCAGGCCGGCGAGATGCAAATGCGGAAGGCCATCCGCCATGTCGACGTCTCTGCAGCCGCCCTGCTGCTATGCCGAAAACTGATTGCCTGAACAGATTTCGGTATTGGACGCTCGCGCCGACTGCGTTCTACCATCCCTGCTCCAGCTCAATGATCGGGGATCACCATTTATGAACAGCTCTAGCGGCAACGTGAACGACTCGCAGCCGGCATGGCGCGAAGATATCTTTTCCATACTCAAGCACGGCGGCGTCAAACAGGTGGCCTATGTGCCTGACGCCGGCCACTCGCACGTCATCCAGCGCGTGCATGCCGATCCCGACATGCGCGGCGTGGTGCTCACCACCGAGGAAGAAGGCGTGGCCACGGTATGCGGCGCCTGGCTCGGCGGGCAACGCGCCGCGCTGCTGATGCAGAGCAGCGGCGTGGGCAACTGCATCAACATGTTTTCGCTGATTGCCAATTGCGGCTTCCCTTTCTTTTCCATCATCACCATGCGCGGCGAATGGGCCGAGTTCAACCAATGGCAATCGCCCATGGGCAAGGCCACGCAAGCCGCGATCGAACTGATGGGCATCACGGTGCTGCGCGCCGACCGGCCGGAAGACGTCGCCTCCACCGTGGAGGCCGGCTTCGACGCCGCCTTCGAGGGCGGAGAAGCGGTATGCGTGCTGCTCGGCCAGCGGCTGATCGGCAAGAAAAAATGGGAAGCCAAATAAGGAACGCGACATGAGCCAGACAACTACCACACCGCAACGCAAGGGCCAGCATGGCATCGACCGCCGTGCCTTCGTCAAGCAACTGATCGACGCCAGCCCCGGCGCGCTGATCGTGACCGGGCTGGGTTCTGCGTCCTACGACGTCTATGCGGCCGGCGACCGCGACGAAAACTTTTATCTGTGGGGCGCCATGGGCGGCGCTGCCGCCGTCGGTCTCGGCCTGGCCTTGGCGCAACCGGGGCGCAACGTCATCGTCATCACCGGCGATGGCGAGCAACTGATGGGCATGGGTGCGCTTGCCACCATCGGCGCCCAGCAACCGGCCAATCTCAACATCGTGGTGCTGGACAATGGCCACTTCGGCGAGACCGGCATGCAGCGCAGCCACACCAGCCTCGGCACCGATCTGGGCAGCGTGGCGGGCGGCTGCGGCATCCGCAAGGTGAGCAGCATCCGCTCGCTGGAACAGCTGCCGGCCCTGGCGCACGACATTGCCGCCGCCAGCGGGCCGCTGCTGGCGCAAGTCTTTGTGCAGGCCGACGAACTGCCGCGCGCCCTGCCGCCGCGCGATGGAGTGTATGTGAAGAACCGCTTCCGGGCGGCGCTGGGTTTCGCGCCGATGTAGGCAAAGAGGGCCTTCAGTCCGCGGTTCGGAATGTGTGCAGCCCGCCGTTTTACGGCGGGCTTTTTTTTGCTTCATGACTGGCAGCAGATGCAGCTATTCATCGCAGCCAACTTTAGCGATTCAATACCAACGCGTATCTGGCTTTCTGCCAACGGCAAAGAGCCCGACATCAAAAAATGCCGGACTCTTCTGTCAGTGCGGGCGAAGGATGCGAAAGCCTGAATCAGCTCAGGTTTTCACTTCCAATAGGCACAGCGTGATTCGGCCTTGGTGGTGTAAGCCTGATCGCCGGGAATGGTCTGCACGATCTTGGCGTAGTCCCATGGGTATTTCGACTCGGCCGGGGTCTTGACCTGCATCAGATACATGTCATGCACCATGCGGCCGTCGGGGCGGATCACACCGTTGGTGGCGAAGAAGTCATTGATCCTGTTCGCGCGCATGTAATCCATGACCTTGTCGGCATCGGTGCCGACCGCCTTGACCGCCGCCAGATAGGTCGCCGTCACCGAGGCGTCGCCGGCTTGCAGAGAACTTGGCATGCGCTTGGTCCTGGCGAAGAAACGCTTGGACCAGGCGCGCGACTCGTCGCTGCGATCCCAGTAAAACGCGTCGGTGAAATACAGACCCTGGCTCAGTGGCAAACCCAGTGCATGGATGTCGTTGATGAACATCAGGATGCCGGCCAGCTTCATGGTCTTGGTGACGTTGAACTCGGCCGCGCCCTTGATGGCATTGACCAGATCGGTGCCGCCGGTGGACAGGCCCAGCACTTGCGCCTTGGACGATTGGGCCTGCAGCAGGAAGGAAGAAAAATCGGATGCGCCGAGCGGATGCTTGACGGCGCCGACCACATTGCCGCCGTTGGCGCGCACGGTGTCGGCCGTGTCTTTCTCCAGCGAATTGCCGAAGGCGACATCGGCGGTCAGAAAGTACCAGCTCTTGTTGCCCTGCCTGACCATCGCCGCGCCGGTGCCGCGCGCCACCGCCAGCGTGTCGTAGCTGTACTGCACGGTGTAGGGATTGCATTCCTCATTGGTCAGGCGCGTGGTGCCGCTGCCGGGCGAGAGAAAGACGCGCTTCTTTTCCGCGGCGATCTTGGCAATGGCCAGACTGGCCGATGAGTTGGTGCCGCCGATCACGACGTCGTAGCCGGAGTCGTACCATTCACGCGCGCGGCTGGCGGCGATGTCGGCCTTGTTCTGGTGATCCAGCACGGTCAGTTCGATTTTCTTGCCGTTCACCGCGCCGCCGGCGTCGGCAATCGCCATCTTGATCGCCTCGACGCCGCCGGCGCCGTCCAGATCCGCATACACGCCCGACATGTCGGTAATGAAGCCGATCTTGATGGTGTCTCCCGCCGCCACGGCCGGTGCCGCTGCGCCCAATGCAAAGCCGGCCGCGATGGCGCCGGCCAGGATGTTCAGTCTCACATTCATTATTGTCTCCGTTGTTATTCGTGTACTTTTTTACGTACGCGTACCTGGGTTCCAACGGCCCTTGCATCCGGGAATGAAACTGTAGCGATCCCGCACGGGCGTCAGCAACATCATGGCGAGACAGAACTTAGCCCGCCGCAGGCCGCGGCGTCCAATGATCGATTGTGATGGAGGCATACCGGATTGCTATATCCGCTACCGCATTGCAGCAGCCGCAGCGCGCCGAAAACGATGCTGCACCGCGATGAAATGTTGCTGCAGCGAGGCTCTCTGCAAGCGCACCGCACAGGCATGCGGAAACGTGATGAGCTGATCAGAAACCGGTATTGGACTCGCCTGTTCCCGGCATGCAATGCTGTGGTTCGATGCGCAGGCGGCAAGGCGCAACTGCGATGGCTTGCCTGCTCTCTATCGCCACGCCGCCCCCGTGTTCTTCTTCCCACTTCAGCAAGGACTTACCGATGAAGCAATTCAAGAATCTGATCGCCGGCGAATGGGTGACCGGCGCCAGCGAAGTCGAGAACATCAATCCCTCCGACACCAACGATATCGTCGGCACCGCCTCGCACGCCAGCGCGGCACAAGTGGCCGAAGCCATCGCGGCGGCCCGCCAGGCCCTGCCCAAGTGGAATGCCGGCACGGTGCAATTGCGCTCCGACATCCTGAGCACGATTTCCAATGAATTGTTCGCCCGCAAGGAAGAGCTGGGCGAACTGCTGGCGCGCGAAGAAGGCAAGACGCGCGCCGAAGCCATCGGCGAAGTCGGCCGCGCGGCCAACATCTTCCGTTTCTTCGCCAGCGAGGTGGTGCGGATTCGCGGCGAAAAACTGGCCTCGGTGCGGCCCGGCATCGATGTCGAGATCACGCGCGATCCGGTGGGCGTGATCGGCATCATCACGCCCTGGAATTTTCCGATTGCGATCCCGGCGTGGAAGATCGCACCGGCGCTGGCCTTCGGCAACAGCGTAGTGTTCAAGCCTTCAGAACTGACGCCGGGCTCGGCCTGGGCCTTGGCCGACATCATCGCCCGTGCCGGCGTACCGGCGGGCGTGTTCAATCTGGTACACGGCAGCGGCCCGGTGGTGGGCGATGCCCTGCTCAATGGCGTCGATGCCGTCACCTTCACCGGCTCGGTCAAGACCGGCAACCAGATCGTGCGCCGTGCGACCGAACGCCTGATCCGGGTGCAGGCCGAGATGGGCGGCAAGAATCCGCTGCTGGTGCTGGACGACGCCGATCTGGAAACTGCCGTCAGTTGCGCGGTGGACGGTTCTTTCTTCCAGACCGGGCAGCGCTGCACGGCATCCAGCCGTCTGATCGTGACGGCCGGCATCCATGATCGCTTCGTCGACGCGGTCGCCGCGCGGCTCGACAAGATCGTCATCGATCACGCGCTCAAGGCCGGCACCCAGGTCGGCCCGGTAGTGGACAAACGGCAGCTGGAACAGAATCTGCGCTACATCGACATCGGTATCAATGAAGGCGCGCAAGTGCGGGTCAAGGGTGAATTGCTGAAACGTGAAACGCCGGGCCACTATCTGTCGCCGACGCTGTTCACCGGCAGCTCGAACCAGATGCGCATCAACCGCGAAGAAGTGTTCGGCCCGGTGGCGGCGGTGATTCGCGTCAAGGATTACGAAGAAGCGCTGAGCGTGGCCAACGATACCTCCTTCGGGCTGTCGGCCGGCATCTGCACCACGTCGCAAAAATACGCGCGGCATTTTCAGACGCATGCGGAGGCCGGCCTGACCATGCTCAATCTGGCGACCGCCGGGCTCGACTATCACGTGCCGTTCGGCGGCCGCAAGGGATCGAGTTACGGTCCGCGTGAGCAAGGCACCTACGCCATCGACTTCTACACCATCCTCAAGACTTCGTATCTGAGCGTGTAAGCGTGCAAGCGCGTGAATGCTTGAGCGTGCAGAACAAAGCGCGCCGGCACGAGCGGCGAGCTTGTGCCATATTCATGCGGTCGCGAGCGAAGATTCGCGCACCGTTCTTCATCTGTAGGACCACCACACAAGAATATTCAGGAGACAACAATGAGCCAGCAAGCAGCATCCTTGAAAGTGGGTTTCATCGGACTCGGCCGCATGGGCCTGGGCATGGCCTCCAATCTGCAGCGCAAGGGATTCCGACTGACCGTGTATGACGTCAACCGCGACGCCGTCGCTGCGCTGGTCAAGCTCGGCGCGCAGCCCGCCAGCAGCGTGGCCGAGGCCTCGCGCGGCAACGATATCGTGGTCACCATGCTGCCCAATTCTGCCATCGTGCTGGACGTGGTGGGCGGCGCCGACGGCGTACTGGCCAGCATCGCGGCCGGCGCGCTGGTGATGGACATGAGCACGGTGGAACCGGAAGTCACCGACCGGCTGGCCGCCACCGCGCTGGCGCAAGGCAAGTCGCTGGTCGATGCGCCGGTCGGGCGCCTCGCCAGCCATGCCGACCGCGGCGAGTCGCTGTTCATGGTAGGCGGCACCGCAGCCGACTTCCAGCGCGTCAATCCGCTGCTGGAAGCCATGGGCAGCACCATCCATCACTGCGGCGAAGTGGGCAGCGGCACCCGCACCAAACTGGTCAACAATTATCTGGCGGTGGTGTCCTGCCAGCTCAATGCCGAGGCCCTGACGCTGTCGCAGCGCTTCGGTCTGTCGCTGGAAAAGACCCTGGACGTGATCTACGGCACCACCGCCACCAACGGCCAGCTCAAGATCGCGTGGCCGGACAAGGTGCTGAAAGGCGATATCGCGCCCGGCTTCACCATCGACCTGGCGCACAAGGATCTGACCCTGATCGTGAATGCCGCCAACAGCGCGAAGTCGCCGATGCCGATCGGCGCGGCCGCCAAGGAAGCCTTCAGCACCGCGCGTGCGCGCGGTTTCGGCGGCAACGATTTCTCGGCCATGGTCGATGTGCTGTGCGACCTGTCGCATACCGAAAAGCCCAGGCTGAAAAACTGAGGTCGGCATTCTGAGCGCCCGGCAGTCCAGCCCACGCAGACGCCGGCAACCATCCGGATTCAGATCGGATGGCGGCCGGCTTTTTCTTTTTCGGCGCCTGCTTTCTTCGCCACCTTCATCGAGGACATCACATGCAACGCTATCAACTCTTCATCGACGGCCAGTTCAGCGACGCCGCGAGCGGCAACTGGTTCGACTCCTACAACCCCTTTACCGGCGAAGTCTGGGCCCAGATCGCGGCCGGCGGCGCCGAAGACGTGGAGCGCGCGGTACAGGCCGCGCATCGCGCCTTCACCAGCGGCCCCTGGCCGGCCCTCAGCGCCAGTCAGCGCGGCGCGCTGCTGCGCAAGCTGGGCGACCTGATTGCGCGCGATGCCGGCAAGCTGGCCGAATGCGAGGTGCGCGACAACGGCAAGCTGATCGCGGAAATGCGCGGCCAGCTCAATTACATCCCGCAATGGTTCTATTACTTCGGCGGCCTGGCCGACAAGGTTCAGGGCGCGGTGATCCCGCTCGACAAGCAAGACTATTTCAACTTCACGCGGCATGAGCCTGTCGGCGTGGTCGCCGCCATCACCCCATGGAATTCACCGTTGCTGCTGACCGCCTGGAAGATCGCGCCGGCGCTGGCGGCCGGTTGCACCGTGGTGCTGAAACCATCGGAATACACCTCGGCCTCGACACTGGAATTCGTCAGGCTGTTCGAAGAAGCCGGCTTCCCGCCGGGCGTGATCAATGTGGTCAGCGGCTTCGGCAAGGACGTCGGTACACCGCTGGTGGAACATCCGCTGGTGCGCAAGATCAGCTTCACCGGTTCGGACGCCACCGGCCGCGCCATCAATCGCAGCGCCGCCGGCCAGTTCAAGCGCGTCAGTCTGGAGCTGGGCGGCAAGTCGCCCAACATCGTGTTCGCCGACGCCAGGCTGGATGATGCGGTGAACGGCGCGGTGTCGGGCATCTTCGCCGCCACCGGACAGACCTGCATCGCCGGCTCGCGCCTGTTGCTGCAGGAGGACATTCACGACGCCTTTCTGGAAAAGCTGACCGCGCTGGCGCGCACCGCGCGCATGGGCGATCCGCTGGACGGCGGCACTCAGGTCGGCCCCATCACCACGCGCCAGCAATACGAGAAGGTGCTGAGCTACATCGACATCGCGCGTCAGGACGGCGCCCGCCTGGTGCTGGGCGGCGCGCCGGCGACCCGGCCGGAATGCGGCCGGGGATGGTTCATTGAACCGACCATTTTTTCGGAGGTGAAAAACCGCATGCGCATCGCCCAGGAAGAAGTGTTCGGCCCGGTGCTATCGGTGATCCGCTTCAAGGATGAAGAAGAAGCCGCCGCCATCGCCAATGACTCCCCGTATGGATTGGGCGCAGGCGTCTGGACCAGCGACATCGGCCGCGCCTTCCGCATGTCCGCGAAGATCCAGTCGGGTACGGTGTGGGTCAACACTTATCGCGCGGTGAGTTATATGTCGCCCTTCGGCGGCTACAAGGATTCAGGCCTGGGCCGTGAAAACGGCATGGACGCGATCCATGAATATCTGCAGGTGAAAAGCGTGTGGATCAATACCGGCGCAGCGACCGGGAATCCATTCACGATGCGTTGAGTCCGGGTAGGTTTTGGACACAGCGCGGCGCTTGCCCTGGCATGCGCCGCGAGTAAAAACGCCCGGCAAGAACCGAGATGAAAATCGTGGCGCGGAAATGAAAAAAGCCAGCGCGAAGCTGGCTTTTTTGAATTCTGGTGGAAAGTGCAAGTTTCGAACTTGCGACCCCTGCAGTGTGAATGCAGTGCTCTACCCCTGAGCTAACCTTCCGTTTTCGTGCGATTCGCCGGCTGTTTGCCTTCAAATCTCCGAGAGGCGCGATTATGGCACAGAATTATTATCGGAGGCAAGCCCCGCGGCACAGGGCTGGCAAATTATTTACTGCCGATGGTTTGCAGAGGCCCGTGCGCTGAGCCCAGGCCCAGGCAGGCAATCATCAGGCAGCCGGCGCCGGCGCTTCTTCCACCGGCACCACGCGCCACAGGCAGGTGCCTTTGGCGTCCTTGTCGAGGCCGTCAAGCAGGGCTTCGTGCTCGACCAGATCATTGCCTTCCGCCGCCAGCACGATGACCGGCGCCAGCGGCGCCAGCTCCAGCGGCTGGCCGTCGTCGCCGTCCTGATCGCCGCCCAGATCCATGGTCAGCGAATTCTGGCCGCGCGTCAGGGCCAGATAGACTTCGGCCAGCAGCACCGCATCCAGCAAGCCGCCGTGCAAGGTGCGGTGGGCGTTGGAAATGCCGTAACGGTCGCACAGGGCATCCAGCGAATTGCGGCGCCCCGGATGGATTTCCTTGGCCATCTGCAGCGAGTCGATCACTTCATCCACGTGCTCGACGAAAGGCGGCAGGCCCAGGCGATCCAGCTCGGCATCCAGAAAGCCGACGTCAAACGGGGCGTTGTGAATGATGATCTGGGCGCCGCGCACGTAGTCGAGAAACTCGGCCGAGATTTCGGCGAATTTGGGCTTGTCGCTCAGAAACTCGGTGGTCAGTCCGTGCACATTGAGCGCGCCTTCCTCGGAGTCGCGCTCGGGGTTGATGTACATGTGCAGATTGTTGCCGGTGAGCTGGCGATTGAGCATTTCGACGCAACCGATTTCAAGAATGCGGTTGCCGGCGCGCGGGCTCAGGCCGGTGGTTTCGGTATCGAGAATGATTTGCCGCATGAGGTCTGCTCCTTGCTGTGATGCACTTGCTTTGATGGCTGCTGCCGCAATGCAGATCGCCTTGATCTGCCCGGCCTTCTTCAGACCGCTACTTCGACGCCGCGATTGGCCAGCTGGTCGGCGCGCTCGTTGCCGTGGTGGCCGGCATGCCCCTTGACCCAGCGCCATTCGATCTTGTGCTGCGCCTGGGCGGCGTCGAGCGCCTGCCACAGGTCGACGTTCTTGACCGGCTCGCGCGCTGCAGTTTTCCAGCCGCGCGCCTTCCAGCCGTGTATCCATTCGCTGATGCCTTTTTGCACATACTGGCTATCGGTATGCACCACCACTTCGCAGGGTCGCTTGAGCACGCCCAGCGCTTCGATGACCGCCTTCAGTTCCATGCGGTTGTTGGTAGTGTTGAGTTCGCCGCCGAAAATTTCCTTTTCCTTGCCGTCCGCCACCAGCAGCGCGCCCCAGCCGCCTTTGCCGGGATTGCCTTTGCAGGCGCCATCCGAATAAATATCTACTTTGTCCATGCTTGCCTGAATTGTTGCTTGATGAAATTGAAATGCGCGAGGGGCGGCATTGTGCCACGCGCCGCCGCTCGCTGCTCTTTTGCTCTACTGACGGTCGCTCTTGTTGATCTGATTGACGATGTTGTCATGCATGCGATTGGTGGCCGGCACGCCCTTGGGCGCCTTGAGCCTTTGCTTGCTCCAGGCCGGGCCGATCAGACGCATGCCCTGCACCCGCTTGATCGCCTGCACGATATAGACGGCGCCGAAATACGGCCACCAGCGGTCGCCCGCCTTTTCCATGAAATTGAAACGCTGCAGCCATTTGTCCGTCTCGCAGGGCGGCGCATAACAGCCGAAATGGCCGCGATTGACTTCCATGTTGAGCAGCTTGAGCCAGTCCTTGAGCCGCGGCAGGCGGATGAATTCGCCGTCCTGCGGCAGAAAATGGGCGCCGGTCAGACGTCCTGCCGCCTGACGCATGCCCCACAGGCTGCTCGGGTTGAAGCCGCAGATGATGACCTGGCCTTCGGGAATCAGGACCCGCTCCACCTCGCGCAATACCTGATGCGGCTCGGCCGCGAATTCCAGCACATGCGGCAGGATGATCAGATCCAGACTTTGCGAGGCAAACGGCAAATCGCAGAAGTCATGCGCAACGACTTGCGGAATTTCCAGCTCGGACTGGCCTTCTTCCGGCAGCCGGTCGTCGGTCAGCCAGCGATACGGCATGCGATTGGCCTGCAAGGCATGAATCTGCGGCGAGCCGATCTGAACGGCGTTGAAGCCGAAGATATCCGCCGTCAGGGCGTTCAGATGCCGCTGCTCCCAGGCGCGCAGGTATTCGCCGGTCGGCGTACGCAACCAGGAAGCGAGGTCTATAATCGGCTGTTCCGAACTGTCATTCATATTTTCGATTTCACCCTATGACCGAGCAGCCAGCAGCGCCAGCCAATCCGGATCAAAAAAATTCTCTGGAAGTTTTTCCGATTCCCGCCTTCAGCGACAACTATCTCTGGCTGATTCACAACGGGACTTACGCGGCCGTGGTCGATCCGGGTGACGCCGCGCCGGTTCTGGCGGCATTGAAAACGCACGGTCTCACGCTGGCCGCTATTCTACTGACTCATCACCATGCTGACCATGTCGGCGGCGTGGTCGAACTGACAAAACAGGCTGTGTCGGGCGAGTTTCCGGCGATTCCGGTGTATGGGCCGGCGCACGAAAAAATTACCGGCATGACACAAACCCTGCAGGAAGGCGACCGCGTAGAGCTGCCCGCGCTCGGCCTGCAGCTTTCGGTACTCGACGTGCCCGGTCATACCAGCGGCCACATCGCCTACGTCAGCCACCAGCAAGACACATCAGATTGGCTGTTCTGCGGCGATACCCTGTTCGCCGGCGGCTGTGGCCGGCTGTTTGAAGGCACCCCGGCGCAAATGGTGGAGTCGCTTGCCAAACTGGCAAGCTTGCCGGCCGACACCCTGGTGTTTTGCGCGCATGAATACACCTTGTCCAATCTGCGCTTTGCCGTCGCCGTCGACGCCGACAATCCGGCGCTTGTAACTCGGGTAAAAAACGAAACGGCAAAACGCGAACGCGGACAGCCGACCATCCCCTCGACCATGCTGCTGGAACGCCAGACCAATCCGTTCTTGCGCCATACGGAAACAGCTATCGTCAGATCGCTGCAAAATGCCGGACGTTTGGCGACGAACGATCCAATTAAGGCATTCGCAGCGCTGCGCGAGTGGAAAAATACGTACAAATAGACTGCTTTTCCTGTCCGTTCCCGACAAATACCAAGCAAATCAAGGCTTTAGCTTTGTAACAGAGCCTAATTTTTACTTGACTGCGGAAAAGGGTCTTACGTACACTCTGTCAATTCCCCATTTTGGCGCATTCATTCTTTACCTGGCCTTACGTACTTCAGGTACTTTTCCCTGGTAATTTTTCGACAATGAATGCGTGGTGCGAGTCGTGCCGCAGGGGATCTCGCAGCGTCTGCCCGTTGATGCATCTGCAACCGGCGCCTTTTCAGGACGCGTGACTGCAACTTTTTAGCCTTTGGCACAGGATCTCGTCCCCATGCAACGAACATTCAAGAAACTAGCCCTAGCCGCTCTGTTCCTTGCCAGCAGCACCCCGCTTCTCTCCCTCGCCAACGACATCTCGATCTTCCCCGCGCCCTTCAATGCGATCAATCCCGAACTGGCAGCCAATGCCTTGCCCGGAATGAACGACATCGATATCTGGACGCGCATCCGCAAGGGTTTCGGGATTCCCGATCTGGACAATCAACTGGTTGAAAACCAGACCCAGTGGTACAGCTCGCGCCCTGACTATATACAGCGCACCACCGTGCGCGCGTCGCGCTATCTGTTCCACGTCGTCCAGGAGCTGGAAAAGCGCGGCATGCCGACTGAACTGGCGCTGCTGCCTTTCATTGAATCGGCCTTCAACCCGGAAGCGCTGTCGACTGCCAAGGCGGCCGGCATGTGGCAATTCATTCCATCGACCGGGCGCGACTACAACCTCAAGCAAAACATGTTCACCGACGAGCGCCGCGACGTACTGGCCTCGACCGATGCGGCGCTGACCTATCTGCAAAAGCTGTACGGCATGTTCGGCGACTGGCAACTGGCGCTGGCGGCCTACAACTGGGGCGAAGGCTCGGTGCAGCGCGCGGTGAACCGCAATCTGGCGGCCGGCCTGCCGATCGACTTCAATACCCTGTCGGCGCAGATGCCGAACGAGACCCGCAATTACGTACCCAAGCTGCAAGCGGTGAAGAACATCATCGCCAGCCCCAACACCTACAACATCGCCTTGCCCAAGGTCGATAACCAGCCTTACTTCGTGACCATCGGCAAGACCCGCAACATCGACGTCAAGGTGGCGGCACAACTGGCCGAATTGTCGCTGGATGAATTCAAGGCGCTCAATCCGCAGTTCAATCGCCCGGTGATCATCGGCAGCGACGACACCAAGATCCTGCTGCCGGAAAGCAATGCCGAAAAGTTCAAGGCCAATATGTCGCAATGGACACAGGCTTTCTCGAACTGGACTGCACACACCGTCAGCAGCGCGCGCGAACGTATCGAAACCATTGCCAGCAAGTTCGGCACCACGCCTGAAGTCATTCGCAGCGTGAATCAGATCCCGCCACGCATGGTGCTCAAGGCCGGCTCCACCATTCTGGTGCCGAAGAACAGCGAAGAAAGCGCGCTGGAAACCGACATCACGCCTGAACTGGCCGACAGCGCCCGTCTGGCGATTGCCCCCGATGCACCGGAAACCCGCCGCATCTACGTCAAGGCCGGCAAGCGTGACACCCTGGCCGGCATCGCCAGCCGCTATCGCGTCAGCGTGGCCGATCTCAAGCAATGGAACGGTCTGCACCGCGATGTGATCGCCAACGGGCAGCGCCTGCAACTGAACGTGCCGAATCACGCCGCACCTGTAGCCCAGACCCGTGTCGCGCAAGCCCGGCCGCACGTGGTACAGAAAGTCGCCGCACGCAAGGCGGTGGTGGTGGCCAAGAACAATGTGCGCAAGGCGCCGCCGGCCGCACGCAAGGTGGCGCCGGCACGCACCATGTCGCTGGCTTCCAGCAGCGGATCACGCAAACAGTAAATCAGCATGCTGCTCGTGCGCTCAGTTGATGGTGCGCATGGATGTAAAAAAGCCCTTCGAGAAATCGAAGGGCTTTTTTGTTGCTCGCAGCCGGCGGGCGCTACCTCGCTCAAAGCTCACCTCATCGCATTGACCTACACATCCGCAGCATAGGAAGCCGCCGCCAGCAGGCGCTGGGTGTAGGCATGCTGAGGATGCTGCAAGACGGTCTCGGCGGCGCCGCTTTCGACTACCTTGCCGTCTTTCATCACCAAGACCTGATGCGCCATGGCGCGCACCACCGCCAGATCATGGGTGATGAAGAGATAGGCCAGCCCGTGCTTGCGTTGCAGGTCGGCCAGCAACAGCAAGACCTGCTGCTGCACCGTCACGTCCAGCGCCGAGGTGGGCTCGTCCAGCAGCAATAATTCAGGCTGCAGCACCACTGCGCGCGCGATGGCGATGCGTTGACGCTGGCCGCCGGAGAACTCATGCGGATAGCGGCCCAGCATGGCGGCGCTCAGGCCGACTTCCTGCAGGGCGCCGATGACCATTTCGCGCTGCCGTTGCGCACTCAGCTCGGGATGATGCAGCGCCAGGCCCTCGCCCACGATCTGCTCCACCGTGCGCCGTGGCGAGAGTGAAGCATACGGATCCTGAAACACCACTTGCATGCGCGCGCGCAGCGGCCGCAAGGCCTTGCTCGACATCTCGGAAATGCGCGCGCCGTCGAAGTCGATGCGCCCCGCTACCTCGGCCGGCGACAAGCGCAGCAGCGCCATGCCCAGCGTCGACTTGCCCGACCCCGATTCACCGACGATGCCCAGCGTTTCGCCCTTGCGCAATTGCAGATCGACGCCATCGACCGCCGCGAACAAACGCTTGCGGAACCAGCCCTGCTTGATTTTATAGGTGCAGCGCAAGCCCTCGGCACGCAACACCGGCGGCGCATCCGGCACCACGTCTGCCACCGCGCGCTGCGGCTTGCTTGCCAGCAGTTTACGGGTGTAAGGCTGCTGCGGATTGGCGAACAATTCCTGCGTAGCGGCGGTCTCGATCAGCTTGCCTTTTTCCATCACGCCGACGCGATCGGCGAAATGGCGCACCAGATTCAGGTCGTGCGAAATGATCAGCACCGCCATGTTTTCATCACGCTGCAACTGGTTCAGCAATTCCAGGATCTGCACCTGTATCGTGACGTCGAGCGCGGTGGTCGGCTCATCGGCAATCAGCAGCCTGGGCTTGCAGGCCAGCGCCATCGCAATCATGGCGCGCTGCCGCTGGCCGCCCGATAACTGGTGCGGATACGACAAGGCGCGCCGCTCGGGCTCGGGGATGCCGGTCTTGGCCAGCAGCGCGATCGTGCGCTGCGCCGCTTGGCGGGCATTGATGGCTTCATGCTGCATCAGCACTTCCGCAATCTGGTTGCCGATGGTGAACAGCGGATTGAGCGCCGTCATCGGCTCCTGAAAGATCATCGCGACATCCTTGCCGCGCACTTCTTGCATGGCGCGTTCGCTCTTTTGCAGGATGTCGTCGCCCTTGAACAGAATGCTGCCGCCGTACTCGACGTTCTGATTGAGCCGCAACACCGCCAGCGAACTGACTGACTTGCCCGAACCCGATTCGCCGACCAGCGCAAATTTCTCGCCGGGGGCGATGGAGAAACTGATGTCGTCCACCACCGTCGATGCGCCGAAGCGGATAGACAGATTCTTTACTTCCAACAAAGCGCTCATGCCTTCCTCCGCACGTCCAGGGCATTGCGCAAGGCGTCGCCGATATTGGTGAGCAACAACAGCATCACGGTCAAGGTGATGAAGGTTGAGAGCGCAATCCACCATGCGTCGAGATTGTTCTTGCCCTGCGCCAGCAGTTCACCCAGGCTGGGCGTGGACGGGGGCACGCCGAGGCCGAGAAAATCGAGACTGGTCAGCGCCAGAATCGCGGCACTCATGCGGAACGGCAGAAAGGTCACCACCGTGGTCATGCTGTTGGGCAGCACATGACGCCAGATGATCTGACCGCTCGACAGCCCGAGCGCGCGCGCGGCCTGTATGTATTCCAGATTGCGATTGCGCAGAAAGTCGGCGCGCACATAATCCGACAAACCCATCCAGCCGAACAGCGACAACAGGATCAGCAGCATGCCCAGCCCGGGCTCGAAGATGGAAGAAAAAATGATCAGCAGATACAGCTCCGGCATGGCGCCCCAGATTTCCAGAAAACGCTGGAAGTACAGATCGGTACGGCCGGCAAAGTAGCCCTGCAAGGCGCCGGTCGCCACGCCCAGCAACACGCCGATGGCAGTCAGCGCCAGTCCGAACAGAATCGAGACGCGGAAGCCGTACAGCAGACGCGCAAATACATCGCGGCCACGGTCGTCGGTGCCCAGCCAGTTGTCGCTCGTCGGCGGCGCCGGATTGGGTTCCTTGGCGAAGTAATTGAGCGTGTCGTAGCGATAGCGATTGAGCGGATAGACCGCCCAGTTGCCGTCCTTCCTGAACTGGTTCTGAATGAAGGGGTCGAGGTAATCGGCCGGCGAATCGAAGTCGCCGCCGAAGCTCTTGTCCGAATAATCATGCAGCATCGGCAGCATGATCTGGCCGTTGTAACGTGCGATCAGCGGCTTGTCGTTGGACACCAGTTCGGCCACCAGACTGAAGGCGAACAGCGCCAGGAAAATCACCAGGCTCCAGTAGCCGCGCCGGCTCTGACGAAAACGCAGCCAGATGCGACGATTCGGCGAAATCGAAACCGGGATGCCTGCCGGCGTGGAAGAAGATTGCATCGCGCTCATTTGGACAGACTTTCAAACTGGACGCGCGGGTCGGCCCAGACGTAGCAAAGATCACCCAGCAGCTTGACCACCAGACCGATCAGGGTAAACAGATACAGCGTGCCCATCACCACCGGATAATCGCGGCGGATCACCGATTCATACGACAGCAGGCCCAGACCGTCGAGCGAGAACAGGGTTTCGATCAGCAGGCTGCCGGCGAAGAAGGCGCCGATGAAGGCCGCCGGAAAACCGGTGACCAGCGGAATCAGGGCATTGCGGAACACATGCTTGTACAGCACCTTGCGTTCGCTCAGTCCCTTGGCGCGCGCGGTCAGCACGTATTGCTTGCGGATTTCTTCGAGGAAGGTGTTCTTGGTCAGCATGGTCGTCACGGCAAAGGCGCCGGCCACCGAAGCCGTCACCGGCAAGGCGATATGCCACAGGTAATCGGTGATCTTGCCGAACCACGACAAGGTGGCCCAGTTATCGGAGGTGAGACCGCGCAGCGGAAACCATTGCAGGAAACTGCCGCCGCCGAACACCACCAGCAGAAACACGCCGAGCACGAAGCCGGGAATCGAATAGCCGACCAGCACCACCACGCTGGACAGCGAATCGAAACGGCTGCCCTCGCGCACCGCCTTGGCGATGCCCAGCGGCACGGAAATCAGATAGGTCAGGAAAAAAGTCCATAAGCCAATGGTGATCGACACCGGCAGTTTGGATTTGACCAGGGTCCAGACATCGGCATGATGATAAAAGCTCTGGCCCAGATCGAAGGTGGCGAAGCCCTTGAGCATCTGGCCGAAGCGCTCCAGCGGCGGCTTGTCGAAACCGTAGAGCTTCTTGATTTCTTCGATGCGCTGTTCGTCTATGCCCTGGCGTCCGCGATAGCCGCTGGCGCCGCCGCCGGAAGCCTCGCCGCCGCCGGAGCGCCCTTTCATTTCAAGCAGCGCCTGCTCGACCGGGCCGCCCGGCACGAACTGGATCACGGCAAAGGTGATCGCCACCACGCCGAACAAGGTGGGCAGCATCAGCAAGACGCGCTTGAGTATGTAGGACCAGATATTCATGCTCTCAAAATTCCTTGATCGTTGAACTGTGCGGCATCGTCTGCAGACTTAAGGACGCGGCTTTTCTTCCCACCAGGTGCCGATCACATAGGGGTCGGCCTGATAGAACTTCGGCGCGACCGCCGGGATGCCGAAACGGTTCTGATAAGCGATGCGATGCGTGGATGAATACCAGTGCGTCACCACGATGTACTTGTGCAGCAGCACTCTGTCCAGCGCGCGCGCGGCAGCGGTCAGGTCGACCCGCGTTTCGGCCGAGACCAGCGCCTGCACCAGTTGATCGACCACCGGATCCTTCAGGCCCCAGACATTGTTGGAGCCCTTCTGGTCGGCCGCCTTGGAACCGAACATGTCGAACATTTCATTGCCGGGACTGCTGACATCGGGGAAGCGGATACTGGTCATGTCGTAGTCGAAATCTTCCATGCGCTTGGCCACCAGCGCGAAGTCCGCCGTGCGTTGCGTGACCTGTATGCCGAGCGTGCGCAGATTGCGCGCGAACACGCTGATCACGCGCGACAGGGACGACTGATCATCCAGGATTTCAAACTCCAGCGGCTGGCCGGCGGCATTGCGCACGGCGCCGTCGCGGTAGACCCAGCCGGCCTCCTTCAAGAGTTCGCGCGCCTTGAGCAGATTGGCGCGCAGTGAACCGGGCGGATTGGTATTGGGCGGCAGCGGCGCCGGGCCGAATACGGCCGGGTCGATCTTGCCGCCGCGCGCCTGTATCTGCTGCAGCAGCTTCAACTCTTCGCCCTGCGGCGTGCCGGTGGCGGCCAGCTCGCTGTTGTTGAAAAAGGAATAAATGCGGGTGTACTGGTTATAGAAGAGTTGCCGATTCATCCATTCGTAGTCCAGCGCCAGACCGATCGCCTGCCGCACGCGCGGATCCTTGAACTGTTCGCGCCGCAGATTCATGACGAAGCCTTGCATGCCGGCGCCGTTGGAATGCCTGAATTCGCGCTTGATGATGCGGCCGTCGCGGAATTGCGGGCCGGTGTAGCTGCGCACCCAGTTCTTGGCGCTGTACTCGACCACCACGTCGAACTCGCCGGCCTTGAAGGCCTGCAGGCGCGCCACATCATCTGAATAGAAGCGGTAAGCAATGCGATCGAAATTGAACATGCCCTTGCGCGACGGCAGCTCGGCGCCCCAGTAATCGGGATTGCGCTTGTAAGTAATGGCGCGACCGACGTCGTAGCTCTCGATCAGATAGGGGCCGGAGACAATAGGTTTGACCAGCTGGATATTGTCGAAGGAAGTGCCCTGCGCCCACTTGCGCGAAAACACCGGCAGATCGCCGACGATCAGCGGCAACTCGTGGTTGCGGTTCTTGAAATCGAAGCGCACATTGCCGCCATCCAGCACCACCGCCTGTTTGACGTCGGCAAACACCGACTGGAATTGCGGTGCGCCCTTCGCCATCAGGGTGTCGAAGGAATATTTGACGTCGGCGGCCGTCACCGGATCGCCATTATTGAAGCGCGCCTTGGGATTAATGTGAAACGTGACCGAGAGCTTGTCGTCGGCCAGCCGGATGTCGTCGGCCAGCAAGCCATAGACGGTGGCAACTTCGTCGGCCGAAGAGGTGGTCAGGGTTTCGAACATCAGCGCCAGCACCCCGGCGGCGGCCACGCCCTTCATCGACAACGGATTGAATTTGTCAAAGCTGGTGCGGCGATCCGGATTGGCCAGATACAAGGTGCCGCGCTTGGGCGCATCCGGATTGACGTAATCGAAGTGAGTGAAACCGGCGGGGTATTTGGGCGTGTCGTAGAGGGAGAAGGCATGCCCGGCGGCGGCGGGAAGGCTATGCGCGAGCACTGCAGCCAGGAGAGAAGACAATAGAAATTTAATCATGCGTACCGAATATTCCCCGAACGAGTCCGTACAAATTCAAATAATCGAAATCATCAAAAATACGCAAGACGCATGCCTGCGTATGCCGGGCCATTGTACAGAATAGATTTGATACCACCAGAGGGAGAAAGCGGCTCGATCAGCACGAAAAACGCGCAAGCAAATACACAGCCTGATCAGTAAAAATCCAAGCTCCCGCCCTGTCCGCTCAAGCCGGCTTGGCGCCAGAGGTTGCCCCGGCTGGCGCAAGCCCCTACAATCTGGGCCTATTCCGGTGCGGTACGCCGCCCGGAAACCGGAACAACCTTAATTTTGCCGCCTGCGCCTATGCTTCTGAGCTGCCGGCGGCGAATCACACGGAGTCACCATGGCATTTCTGCAAGGCAAAAAAATTCTGATCACCGGTCTGCTGTCGAACCGCTCCATCGCTTACGGCATCGCCCAGGCCTGCAAGCGCGAAGGCGCGGAACTGGCATTCACCTATGTCGGCGAACGCTTCAAGGATCGCATCACCAAGTTCGCGGAAGAATTCGACAGCAAGCTTATTTTCGACTGCGACGTCGGCAGCGACGATCAGATCAATGCGCTGTTTGCCGATCTGGGCAAGTCCTGGAGCCAGCTCGACGGCCTGGTGCACGCCATCGGCTTCGCCCCCAGCGAAGCGATTGCCGGCGACTTCCTGGAAGGCCTGTCGCGCGAAGCCTTCAAGATCGCTCACGATATTTCTTCCTACAGCTTCCCGGCCATGGCCAAAGCGGCCATGCCGCTGCTAAGCCCGAACGCTGCCCTGCTGACGCTGACCTATCTCGGTTCCGAGCGCGTTGTGCCGAACTACAACACTATGGGTCTGGCCAAAGCCTCGCTGGAAGCCAGCGTGCGTTACCTGGCGGAATCCCTCGGCCCCAAGGGCGTGCGCGTCAACGGCATCTCGGCCGGCCCGATCAAGACCCTGGCCGCCAGCGGTATCAAGGGCTTCGGCAAGATCCTCGGCGCTGTGGCCGCTACCGCGCCGCTGCGCCGCAATGTAACGGTGGACGATGTGGGCAATGCTGCAGCTTTCCTGCTGTCCGATCTGGCCGGCGGCATTACCGGTGAAATCACCTACGTTGACGGCGGCTTCTCACGCGTGGTGGGCGGTATCGCAGAATAAGGCGGATGAACAGGCATCAGATTGTCTGATCCAAATGATGCCAAATTCGTTGTTTTACTGTATGATGCGGTTTGTGCGTCGCAATACCCGACGCACAAACAGTTCGAACAACTGTTTTAGCAGCTTCGCAAGCCATATCTGTCTCCAAGACAGTTCGTAGTAAAAGCCCTCCCGCCCTGAGTGTCGCTCAATGACACCGTCCCGGCGCAAAGCTTTTGTGCCGAAATTTCTTTGTATTTTTTCATAGTCATTTCGTCGGTTGGCGTTGCTTTTTTTCGTTCAGGCCATTGATGCCCGGCGCGCTTCCGCTCGCCTGCCGAATTGTGTCTGACGTTCACATTCACGAAAGAGATTATGACTTTTGAAACACTAGGCCTGAACCCATCGATCATCAAAGCACTGACCGAAGCAGGCTATACCGTCCCGACCCCGGTGCAGGAACAGGCAATTCCAGCGGCTATTGAAGGCCGCGATTTGCTGGTTTCGTCGCAGACCGGTTCGGGCAAGACCGCCGCGTTCATGCTGCCTGCGCTGCAAAAGCTGTCGCTGCTGCCGCAAGCTGCCGTGCCGGCCAAGACACCTAACCAGGAAAAGCAAGCGACCCGCGCCCGTGGCGAGCGTCCTCGTTTCCAACCTGCTCAGCCTAAGATGCTGGTGCTGACACCGACCCGCGAACTGGCTCTGCAAGTGACTACTGCAACTGACAAATACGGTTCGTTCATGCGCCGTGTGCGCGCTGTTTCGATTCTGGGCGGCATGCCTTACCCGAAGCAGATGCAATTGCTGTCGAAGAACCCGGAAATCCTGGTGGCGACACCTGGCCGTCTGATCGACCACATGGAATCGGGCAAGATCGATTTCTCGCAACTGCAGATTCTGGTGCTGGACGAAGCCGACCGCATGCTGGACATGGGTTTCATCGACGACATCGAAAAGATCGTTGCTGCCACACCTGACAGCCGTCAGACCATGCTGTTCTCGGCGACGCTGGATGGCGTGGTCGGCAACATGGCCAAGCGCATCACCAACAATCCGCTGGTGATCCAGATTGCAAGCTCGGCCACCCGCCACGAAAACATTCAACAGCGCGTGCACTTCGTGGACGATCTGTCGCACAAGAATCGTCTGCTGGATCATCTGCTGCGCGATGTCACCATGGACCAGGCCGTTGTCTTCACCGCTACCAAGCGTGACGCCGACACGATCGCTGATCGTCTGAACATCGCCGGTTTCTCGGCTGCCGCACTGCATGGCGACATGCATCAGGGCGCCCGTAACCGTACGCTGAACAGCCTGCGCCACGGCCAGGTGCGCGTGCTGGTGGCAACCGACGTCGCGGCTCGCGGCATCGATGTGCCAGGCATCACCCACGTGTTCAACTACGATCTGCCTAAGTTCCCGGAAGACTACGTCCACCGTATCGGCCGTACCGGCCGCGCCGGTCGCAAGGGCACCGCAGTTTCGCTGGTCAACCACGCTGAAGGCATGAACGTGAAGCGTATCGAACGCTTCACCAAGCAAACTATCCCGGTTGATGTCGTCGAAGGTTTCGAACCCAAGAAGACAGCAGCTCCTTCCCGTTCGGCACGCAAGCCAGGCGGCTGGCGTCCAGGCGACAACCGTGGCAACACGGGCGGCAATGGCGGCGGCAGCCGCTACGGCAACGGCAATCGCGAAGGCGGCGGCGGTGGTTATGCAGGCAACGGCAACACTGCCGGTGCAGGTCGCAGCTTCGCCGGCAAGCCGGCTGGTGCTGGCGCCGGTGCAGGCGGCAACGCCGGTCCGCGCAAGGAAGGCGGCTTCAAGAGCGGCGGTTTCCGCTCGGACAACAACAGTGCCCGTCGTTCCTACGGCGATCGCTGATCTGTCGAATACAAGCGCTCGCTGATGCGAGCGCTGCAAAAACAAAAAGCCGCTTCCTTGAAGCGGCTTTTTATTTGTCCAAATTTCCTGCCGTCATTTTTACCGCAGCGCCTGCATGTAAAAACAGCCGACCCCATCATGGGAGCCGGCCTTATTCAATCCACCATTCAGTTCGCGCACTTCACCGTCTGTCCTGCCTGCAAAGCACGCACATTATTCGCAATCGCATCAGCGGCATGACCGACCGCTTTCTGCATCGCCGCCACCACTGCATCAACGCCACTGCCCGGCACCGGCTCGACCACCATCATGCGGCACACGGCGGTTTTTCGGTCGTCGGAACGGGTGATGGTCCAACCGAAAGCGGCTTGCACCTGACCATTACGGGCGGCGTCGAGGTCGCGCAATTCAATTGCGATGCGATAGCTGGGCTGATCGTTGGGACGGCCGCTGCGCGAAACATCGATGGCGCCCAGGCGACTGGATACGCCGGCCGCCAGGGCGTCGCGCAATTCATTGTTGAACGGCGACGACCAGCGCTCCTGCTCCAGCACATCGACCTTGGTGGCGTCGGCGCGCACCACGATCTGCGGCCGCGCCAGACGCTCGGGCACGCTGACCGGCAACACCTCGATAAAGGTCTGGCCACCCGCCGTATTGGCGGCAACATTGCGGGCGGCGTCGGTCTGCACCGCGCCGGCGCTGGCCGGCGTCGCCAGCGTGTAGAAGCGGGTTTCCGGCGAGGTGCCGCAGGCACTCAGCAAAGCTGTAGCCAGCAGCGCCGCAAGCACGGTGTATTTGTTATTGTTGAAACTCATCATTTCTCCTGTTTGCCGCGGATCAGCGATTCCGGATGCTGTTGCAGATAATCGGTCAGCACGCGTATCGATGCCGCCGCCCGCGACAATTCCTGCATGGTGCCGCGAATATCCTGCTGCAGCGGGGCGTCGTCGGACAAGGTACGTTCCGCCGCGTTGAGCGTCTTGCGCGCATCCTTCATCGCCGCCGACACTTCCGGCGCAATGTCGTTGTTCAGACGATTGACCATCTGTTCGGCGCTGCTCAAGGTCTTGTTGAGCGTCTTGATGGTCTGCTGCAAATCGCTGCCGATCTGGTCGAAGGGCACCTTGCTCAGCTTGCTGGCGATGTCTGCGATCTGGGTCTGGATTTCATCCAGGCTGCCCGGAATCGTCGGCAGTTGCAACGGCATCTTATCGACGTCGATCTGCACCGGCGGCGCTTTCGGGAAGAAGTCGATCGCTACATACAATTGGCCGGTCAACAGATTGCCGTTGCGCAGCTGCGCACGCAGCCCGCGCTTGACCAGATATTGCAGGCGCATCTTGTGCGAATATCGTGGATCATTGACGGCGCTGTTGAACTTGCTGCCCAGGCGATCCGGATAGATCACCATCACCACCGGCATGCGGAATTCGCCCTTCTCGCGATCGTACTCGACCCCGATGGAGCGCACCTCGCCCAGCACCACGCCGCGGAAGTCCACTGTGGCACCCGGTTGCAGACCACGCAGCGACTGGTTGAAATACAGCAGCACGGTTTGCGGCTGTCCGTCCGGCTCCTTCATGGCCGTGGATTCGTCGTCGGCCAGAATGAATTCAGCACCTTCCTTGGCCGGCGTGCCGGCCTGATCTTCGTCTTTGTCGCGGAAGGCGATGCCGCCCAGCACCACGGTTGCCAGCGATTGCGTGTGCAGCTTGAAGCCGCTGGCGTTGATCTGCATGTCGAAACCGCTGGCATGCCAGAAGCGTGAATCGATGCTGATGAACTTATCGTAAGGCGCATTCACGAACACGCGCAGAGTCACACCCTTGCCGTCGCTGTCGAGATCGTAGGCCATGACCTGGCCGACTTTGATGCGGCGGTAGAACACCGGCGAACCAATATCGAGCGAACCGAGATCGGTGGTGTGCAGCACGAACTGCTTGCCGGAGGCATCGCGCGTGACAATCGGCGGCGACTCCAGACCGGTGAACTCCTTTTTGCTTTCCTTGGAGTTGCCGGCATCAGCGCCAATGTAGGCGCCCGACAGCAAGGTGCCCAGCCCCGAAATACCGGACGCGGCGACACGCGGGCGCACCACCCAGAAGCGGGTATCTTCGGCATTGAAGCCGGCGGCTTCCTTGGTCAGTTGCACCGTCACCAGCACGTAGGAGCGATCCTCGCTGAGCGAAATGGCCTGCACCTGGCCGATGTCGACATCCTTGAATTTGACCTTGGTCTTGCCGGCTTCCAGGCCTTCCGCCGACCGGAAGCTGATGGTGACCACCGGGCCGCGATCAACCAGAATCTTGGCCACCAGCGTCAGACCAACCACGGCTGCGATGATGGGAATCAGCCATACCAGCGAAGGCAGCCAGTTACGTTGGCGTTCGCGCTTGGGCTGCAACAACGCCGGTGTTTCATTGTGAGGATCGCTCATTCCATTCCTTGATTTCTTTGAATTCTTCCATCGCTATCTGGCTACGCTGCTGCAGCGCCAGGCGCAGTTCAGGATTTAAGTTTCGTGCTCGCCGATTTCTTCATCGTCCCAGATGAGGCGCGGGTCGAAGCTGAGCGACGCCAGCATGGTCAGCACCACCACGGCGCCAAAGGCGGCGATGCCGATGCCGGCGTGAATCGTGGCGAATCCCTTGATCTGCACCAGCCCGGTCATCAATGCCACCACAAAGACGTCCAGCATGGACCAGCGGCCAATGGCTTCGATCACGCGATACAGCTTGGCCCGCTGCAGACGCTGCCAGGTACTGCGACGGCGCGCGCTCAGCACCAGCAGCGTCAGCGCCGCCAGCTTGAACAGCGGCACCAGAAAACTGGCGACAAACACCACCACCGCCAGTTCCCAGGAGCCCGAGACCCAGAAATAAATGATGCCGCTCATGATGGTGTCGCGTTGCTCATCGAACAAGGTGCTGGTGATCATCACCGGCATCAGATTGGCCGGAATGTACATGATGCAGGCGGCGATCAGCAACGCCCAGGTGCGAGTGAGGCTGTCGATCTTGCGTACGTGCAGGCGTGCATGGCAGACGCCGCAGTGTTCGCCGGGCTGCACTTTTTCCCATACCGTACCGCAATCATGGCAGGAGATCAGGCCAGCGTCGCTTGCATTCAGAATTGCAGGCGCGGCGTCAGCATGAAGAGTTTGAGCAGAGTGGTCGGCTGCCGGGGAGGATGAGGAGCGGTTCATGGCGTCTGTTCTCCGCCCTTGCCTGCGGCATCATTTACACCACTCGCCTCATCCGAAGCATGCGCAGCGTGGCCTGCATCCAGCGCCTGTTGTGCCTCGCACATATGCCAGATGTGACGCGGGTCGAAAGAAACCACGACCGTAAGCAACACGGTCAGACCAGCGAATGACCAGAGTGCGGCGCCGGGGATCACTTCCGCCATGTTCGATAATTTGATCAGCGCCACCAGCACGCCCAGCATGAATACCTCAACCATGCCCCAGGGACGCGCCAGTTGCATCAAGCGCATCAGCGGCACAAAACCGGGCGGACGCTTGACGCGCGAAGTCGGCAGCAGCAAATACAGCAGGATGACCATCTGCGCCAGAGGAAACAGAATCGTGGTGGCCAGCACCAGCAGGGCCACTTCAGACATCCCGTCCGAGCTCAGCGCCAACACTGCGCCGAACAAGGTGGTATCGCTGCTCAGGCCTTGCAACTCAATGGTGACGATGGGAAAAGTATTCGCCATCACGAACAGGATCAGCGCTGCCACGGTCAGCGGCAAGAGTCGCTCCAGACGGCTGCCGGTATCGCGGTCCAGTTCGGCGTCGCAACGCAGGCAGCGTGCGATTTCGAGATGCCCGAGCTGCGGCTTGCGATAGACGGCATCGCATTGTTCGCAGACGATCAGATCCGGGCGTTTTTGCATAGGCGGGCAGTTTTAATTGATTTGAGTTATTTAATTGATTGCAGACAAGACAATATAAAAACAAAGTGGTTCGGCTTCATTGCTTTCCGGAACCACTGCTTGCCCCTCTCAAGCGCGACCGCCGCGCTTGCTCGCTCTGAAGCCGAACTGAACAACCCGCTCGGAAGAGTAGCTAAGCAGAATACTCTTAAACGAAATATCGCCACCACGTCAGGAGCAAAATAGTACTGCTCATGAAACGAACCGAGGCGCTTGAAAGCTCACTAGCCGTAGCCTGAGCCGACCACCGAGTTTGGAGCGCTTGCCTCTGAGGGCGTTCAATCCGGCGCGCTCTATTCCGGAAATTGAGCATGAGGACTAAATGACTCTCAGGTAATTAAACCTGTGGACGTCGCGATTCTAACAATAAATACCACCCGGCAAGCTCTTCATTTGCTCATGTAAAGAAGAGCAGACTTGACAAAAGCGGCCGCAATCTTCTAAAGTGGACGGATGAATTCCCCAGCAACATTCTCCCTATCTCTACTGAACAGCGCCAGCGCCCTGCTAGCGTTGCTATCGGTGTCGCTACTACTAGCCACGCGCTAATCCGTTTTTCCTGCAGTTCCCCGCTCGTGCCAGTTCGCAAATTTCGCAGTACTTAGTCGAATCAGGCCGGCAAAATCTAAATACAGCAGTACTCTCGTAAAGCCGATCATGCATTTCAAGCCGATCTCAGCCCGCTCGATCTCAGCCTGTCTGATTCCAGAAGCCGGCGTACGCTGCGCCACGCCCCTCTTCGCGCCTGCTCTGGCGCTGCTATCGCTACCGACCGGTTGTCTGGCCACGCGTTAGTGGCAGCCAGACAGCCCCTCAGCCACATCGAACGTATTCACAAATTCACAAGCTATTAAAGAGGTTCATCATGATGTTAAGCAATCCGGCGGCAAAATACCGCGCATTTCCTCAAGTCCCCTTGGCTGACCGCACCTGGCCAAACCAGATTATCGCCAAGCCGCCGATCTGGATGAGCACCGACCTGCGCGATGGCAACCAGGCTCTGATCGAGCCCATGAATGCAGAACGCAAGCTGCGCTTTTTCGAGATGCTGCTGAAGATAGGCCTGAAGGAAATCGAAGTCGGCTTCCCTTCCGCCTCGCAGACTGACTTCGATTTCGTGCGCAAGCTGATCGAAGAAAACCGTATTCCCGATGACGTCACCATCATCGTGCTGACGCAGTCGCGTGAAGAACTGATCCGCCGCACCATCGATTCGCTGGCTGGCGCCAAGCAAGCCATCGTTCACCTGTACAACTCGGTGGCGCCGGCATTCCGCAAGATCGTGTTCAACATGTCGCGCGACGAAATCAAGAACATCGCCGTCACCGGCACCCAACTGGTCAAGGAACTGACCGACGCCCGTCCGGAAACTCAATGGCGCTATGAATACTCGCCGGAATCCTTCAGCACCACCGAACTCGATTTCTCCAAGGATATCTGCGACGCCGTCTGCGAAACCTGGGGCGCCACGCCGGAACGCAAGGTCATCCTGAACCTGCCGTCCACCGTCGAATGCAGCACGCCCAACGTCTACGCCGACCAGATCGAATGGATGTGCCGCAACCTCAAGCACCGCGCCTCCACCATCATTTCGGTCCACCCGCACAATGACCGCGGTACCGCCGTCGCCTCCGCCGAACTGGCCGTGATGGCAGGCGCCGATCGCGTTGAAGGCTGCCTGTTCGGCAACGGCGAACGCACCGGCAACGTCGACCTGGTGACGCTGGCGCTGAATCTGTACACCCAAGGCGTCAATCCCGGCCTGAATTTCTCCGACATCGACGTCGTGCGTCAGACCGTCGAGGAATGCAATCAGATTCCGGTGCACCCGCGTCATCCCTATGTCGGCGATCTGGTCTTCACCGCCTTCTCCGGTTCGCATCAGGATGCAATCAAGAAGGGCTTCGCCAAGCAACAGGCCGACGCCATCTGGGAAGTGCCTTACCTGCCGATCGACCCGGCCGATCTGGGTCGCAGTTACGATGCGGTGATCCGCGTCAACAGCCAGTCCGGCAAGGGCGGCATGGCGTATTTGCTGGAGCAGGAATACGGTCTGGAATTGCCGCGCCGTCTGCAGATCGAATTCAGCCGCGCAATCCAGCGCGAAGCGGATGCGACCGGCAAGGAAATCGCCGCCGCCGACATTCACGCCATCTTCAAGCGCGAATATCTGGACCGCGTCGAACCTTATGTCTATCGCGCCCACCGCATGACGGAAGATTCCTCGCAGGAACAATCGATCAAGATCGAAATCGACATCGTCCGCGCCGGCAGCCCGATCACCCTGCGCGGCACCGGCAACGGTCCGATCGACGCCTTCGTCAACGCGCTGAATCTGGACATCAAACTGATGGACTTCCATGAACACGCCATCGGCGCCGGCGCCAACGCGCAAGCCGCCAGCTACATCGAGCTGCGTCTGAATGAAGCACCGACCGGCTTCGGTGTCGGCATCGACGCCAACATCGTGACCGCCTCCTTCAAAGCATTGATCAGCGCCATCAATCGCCAGATCGCGATTGCTGAAAGCGCCAACCAGCCTGCATCGTCACAAGCGAAAGCAGCCTGATAAAGAATGCGGCCGGCGATCCCGGCCCATCATGAAAAACGCCGGCGCATCAGCCGGCGTTTTTGTTTTCTGAAACCGCCGAACGCCATCAGATGGGGCCGACGATTGCAATGCATCAAAGCGATTTCGCCAACCGTATGCCGCTGAATTGCCAGCGCGCCGCGGCCGGAAAGAAGTTGCGATAACTCAGCCGCGCATGGTTCAGAGGTGTGGCGATCGACGAGCCGCGCAACACATACTGATTCACCATGAACTTGCCGTTGTATTCGCCGACCGCACCCTGCGGCGCGCTGAAGCCGGGATAAGGCGCGTAGCTGCTGCTGGTCCATTGCCAGGCCACGCCGAAGAACTCAATTCCCTCCACGCGCGGCTCGCAGGCTGCATGCTCCCATTCCGCCTCAGTCAACAATCTGGCGCCGGCCCAGCGCGCGTAGGCGTCGGCTTCGTAATAGGAGAGATGCAGCGCCGCGCGGTGCGACTCCAGCGGCAGCAAACCGTACTCGGTAAATTCCAGCCAGTTGCCGGCTTCGTCCTGCTGCCAGTACAGGGGCTGATACAGATTCAGCTGGCGCCGCCACTCCCAGCCTTCGGACAGCCAGAGCGCCGGATCGTCATAGCCGCCGGCTTCGATGAATTGCAGATATTCCAGATTGCTGACCAGCCGCGAGGCACACGCGAATGCTTCCACGAATTGCCGATGCAGCGGCAATTCATTGTCGAAGCAAAAACCGTCTTCGTCATGCCCGACCTGCACGATGCCGGCCTCGAAGCTGCGCCATTCAAGCGGGGTCGCCAGCGCCGCCGAATCGCGCAAGGCAGGCGTCGGCGCCTGATACGCCGGCTTGAGCGGATTGATCGACAGCAGATGCTTGATATCCGTCAGCATCAATTCCTGATGCTGCTGTTCGTGCTGCAAACCCAGTTCCAGCAAGGTATCGAAACCGCCGACATCCATCTCGCCGTCGCGCCAGCCCTTGGAGGCTTCGATCAAACGCAGCATGCGCTGATCGATATCCTTGCGATAAGCCAGCACCTCATCCAGTGCAGGCCGCGTCAGCAAGCCGCGCTGCGGACGCGGGAATTTTTCGCCTACGCCTTCGTAATAGGAATTGAACAGCACGCGATAAGCAGGATGCCAGGCATGAAAGTTCGGTTCGAAACGCTCCAGAATGAAGGTTTCGAAAAACCAGCTGGTATGCGCCAGATGCCACTTGACCGGGCTGGCGTCGGGCATCGACTGCACGCAGCAATCCTCGGCCGACAGCGGCTCGGCAATCACCAGCGATTGCCGCCGCACGCGGCGGAAGCGCTCGCTCATCTGCAGGCGATTGCGTAATCTGATTTCCTGCATGGCAGCATCTACCGCCTGATCGATCACGATTGCTTCGGATGTTTCATCTTCACTATGCATGTGCGCTCCATCGCTTCATCTTTATCCGGCTCCTGCTTGCCTCAACATTTCCCACCCACGCCCTAGCACTTAGCGCGCACGCGCATGGCAGACCATGAACCAGCGCCGCTCGTCGAACCACATCTGGCAATCGCCGAAGCCGGCTTGCTGCAGCAAGGCCTCAAAACCTTCCGGCGTGAATTTGTAGCTATTTTCGGTATGAATGCGCTCATGCTGACGGAACACGCGGCGGCCGCCGTCGGCCCAGCGCACCTGCAGATCGCGGCGCGCTTCCAGATGCATTTCCACGCGCTGGAGTTCGGCGTTGAAGAAGCCGTGATGCTGCCAGTCGCGCGGATTGAAATCCGCTTCCAGAAGGCGATTCACATGATTCAGCATGTTCAGATTGAACGCGGCGGTCACGCCCAGCTCGTCGTCGTAGGCGGCGTCCAGCACCTTGCTGTCCTTGACCAGATCGATACCGATCAGCAGGCCGCCGGCCTCGCCGACTTCCGATGCGTGACGAATCCGGCGCAGGAACTCCAGCGCCTGTTCCGGCGCGAAATTGCCGAGCGAAGAACCGGGATAAAAGAACAGGCGCCGGTCGCGGCCGACTGCCGCCGGCAGATTCAGCTCGGCAGAAAAATCCATCGCCACGTCATGCATGGGAATGTCAGGAAATTTCTGGCGCAGATCATTGACCGCCTGGCTCAGGAAATCGCCGGAGATATCCACCGGCACATACTGCCGTGGATGCAGCACCGGAAACAGCCGTGCCGCCTTGGCGCAATTGCCGGCGCCGAGATCGATCATGGTGACCCCGAGCCCGATGGCCGTGGCGATATCCTGCTGATGGCGCGCCATGATCTGCGCCTCGGTGCGGGTCGGATAATATTCCGGCAACTCGCAGATCGCTTCGAACAGGCGCGAACCAAGTGCATCGTAGAGGTACTTGGGAGAAATGCCGGCCCGTTCCGCCATCAGACCTTGCTGCAGCTCCTCACGCATTTGCCATTCCTCGGGGGTATGCTGCGTTTTTTGTATCAATCGGGCGAGTTGTGCCAAGCTGGTCTCCTCATGGCTGGATGATGGGACATGCGCGCTCGGACCGGGGAAGACAAGATTGCCGCCGCATTCCCCCTTGGAATGCGCGGCAGATTTCCTTCCCTCGTTTGCCGACGTGTGACGGCTTGCCGCTGTGCCAACATTCATTTCATCCTTGCAGCAGCGCATATCGCTCAAAACTTGCCCGCGCAACAATTGCTCTGGCGACAAGTTTCATGCATCAAGCTCAGCGGCACTGCATGTTTCCGAATATTTGCGGCGGCAGCGCATCATCCCGCGCATGCATATACTTATGCAACTATCGACTAAGCGGCGGAACGGTGGTTCAACATTGCGTCAAAGTTTTTGTGTCGCGACGCATTCCACGTATCATCCCCGCACCGGCCATTGCTTACATTGCCTAATCAACATCGAACAATATGTCATCCAGCGCCAGCCAGACCAGCAACTCCCCCGCCAGCAATCAGACCGCAGCATCATCGCACAACAAGAGCAGCCTCGCCCGCCTGAGCGGCCTGTTCCCCTTCATGCGGCCTTACAAGAAACAATTCCTGCTGGCCGCACTGGCGCTGATCATCGCCGCCGGCGCCACACTCGCGGTGCCATACGCCTTCAAGCAGATGATCGATCTCGGCTTTGGCGCCGCAGGCGACAAGAACACCTCGCACATCGACCTCTATTTCCTGGCACTGTTCGGCGTTGCCTGCGTGCTCGGTGTGGCAACAGCGGCACGCTTTTATACCGTGTCGTGGCTGGGCGAGCGCGTCACCGCCGATCTGCGCAGCGCGGTCTATGCGCACGTGGTGCTGCAAAGCCCGCAGTTCTTTGAAACCACCAAGACCGGCGAAGTGCTGTCGCGCCTGACCGGCGACACCACGCTGATCCAGACGCTGGTCGGCACCAGCATTTCGATGGCGCTGCGCAATCTTCTCCTGTTCGCCGGCGGCCTGGCGATGCTGTTCATCACCAGCGTCAAGCTGACCTCCATCATCATCGTGATGCTGTGCGCGGTGGTCTTGCCCATCGTGTTTTACGGACGCCGCGTGCGCAAGCTGTCGCGCGCATCACAGGATCGGGTGGCCGATGCGTCGGCCATCGCCGGCGAAATTCTGAACGCCATGCCGACGGTGCAGGCCTTCACCCAGGAAGAGGCTGAAGCGCGCCGCTTCGGCGCTTCGGTGGAGCTGGCCTTCCAGACTGCGATGGAACGCATCCGCGCCCGCTCGGTGCTGACCATGGTGGCGATTCTGCTGATCTTCGGCGCCATCGTTTTCGTCCTGTGGCTGGGCGCGCATGCGGTGGTGCAAGGCAGCATGAGCGGCGGCGAATTGGGACAGTTCATTCTCTACGCCTCGCTGGTAGCCGGTTCGCTGGGCGCCTTGTCGGAAGTGCTGGGCGATGCGCAACGCGCCGCCGGCGCCACAGAACGCCTGCTCGATCTGCTGGAAACCCAATCGCCGGTGCAATCCGTGCTGCTGCCCGAACGTCTGCCGCCGCGCACCGCCAACGGCGCCGCCCTGCAACTGGAACACGTCGGCTTTCACTATCCCTCGCGGCCGGACAGCAATTCACTGAACCATTTCTCGCTGGACGTCCGCCCGGGTGAAACCGTGGCCGTGGTCGGTCCTTCCGGCGCCGGCAAGACCACCCTGTTTCAATTGCTGCTGCGCTTCTACGATCCGCAGCAAGGCAGCATCCGGCTCGACGGCGTCGACATCAGGTTTCTGAGTCTGCACGATCTGCGTCAGGCCATCGGCATCGTGCCGCAAGACACCGTCATCTTTTCCGCCAATGCGATGGAAAACATCCGCTTCGGCCGCCCCGATGCCAGCGATGCCGAAGTGATCGCCGCAGCGCAAATGGCGGCGGCGCACGAGTTCATTGAACGCCTGCCGGAAGGCTATCAATCCTTCCTCGGCGAGCGCGGCGTGCGCCTGTCCGGCGGCCAGCGCCAGCGCATCGCCATCGCCCGTGCGCTGCTCAAGAATCCGCCGCTGCTGCTGCTGGATGAAGCCACCAGCGCGCTCGATGCCGAATCCGAACGACTGGTGCAAAGCGCGCTGGAAGCCGCCATGGTGGGTCGCACCACGCTGGTCATCGCGCACCGCCTGGCCACCGTGCAGCGCGCCGACCGCATCATCGTGCTGGAACACGGCCATGTGGTGGAAACCGGCACCCATGCCGGACTGATCGCGCAGAACGGGCTGTACGCCAGCCTGGCGGCCTTGCAGTTCAATGCAGACTGAAACTCCAGACTGCCTCGCTTGAAAAGACCCACCGCCGTACGCGTGCGCCCAAAATAAAATAGACTGCATGCTTTCCAGATTTGCGGGAGCAAACGATGAGCAGCAAACTTTTTTCACCGCTGAGCCTGCGCGGCCTGACCTTGCCCAATCGCATCGTGGTATCGCCGATGTGCCAGTACTCGGCCAAGGACGGCTTCGTCAACGACTGGCATCTGGTGCATCTGGGCAGCCGCGCCGTCGGCGGCGCCGGGCTGGTGATAGTCGAAGCTGCGGCGGTAGTGGCCGAGGGCCGTATCACCCCGCATGACGTCGGCATCTGGAAAGACGAACACATCGCAGCGCTGCGCCGCATCACCCGCTTCATCGAGCAACAAGGTTCCTTCGCCGGCATCCAGCTGGCGCATGCCGGCCGCAAGGCCAGCGTGCATCGTCCCTGGGATGCCGTACAGGGCAGCATCACCGCAGCCGAAGGCGCCTGGCCCACGGTCGGCCCGTCGGAAGTGGCCTTCGACAGCAACTTCGCCGCGCCGCAAGCCATGAGCATTGCGCAGATCAAGGACGTGGTGCAAGCCTTCGCCGATGCCGCGCAACGCGCACACAAGGCCGGCTTCAAGGTGATCGAATTGCACGGCGCGCACGGCTATCTGATGCATCAGTTCCTCTCCCCTTTCAGCAATCAGCGTCAGGATGAATACGGCGGCTCGGCGGAAAATCGCAGCCGCCTGCTGCTGGAAGTGGTTACAGCGGTACGCGCGGTATGGCCGGCGGAACTGCCGCTGTTCGTACGCCTGTCCGCCACCGAGTGGACCGAAGGCGGCTGGAGCCCGGACGACACGGTCGCGGTGTCGCGCAAGCTGCGCGAACTGGGGGTCGATCTGATCGATGCCTCGACCGGCGGCAATCTGCCCAGCGCAGCTATCCCGACCGGCCCCGGCTACCAGACCGAATTCGCCGCCCGCGTGCGGCAAGAGGCCGGTGTTGCGACCGGCACCGTCGGCATGATCACCGATGCGATTCAGGCCGAGCATGTATTGCGTACCGGCCAGGCCGATCTGGTCTTGCTGGCGCGTGAGCTGTTGCGCGATCCTTACTGGCCGCTGCATGCCGCCGCCGAACTGCGCGCGGAAGTGGCCTGGCCGCCGCAATATCTGCGCGCGGCCTCGAGCAAGACGCCGGCGCGGCCCGAGGTTGACTACGGCGCCAACGCAGACTGAGATTCATGCCGGATACCACTGCGCTGACAGCAACGGCATCCGGCAATCCTTTGCACTTTCTTCAGATACATGAATATTTCTTCTTCTCCGAAACCGACCCGGCTGACGGCGGCCCTGATACTGATTCTGATGCTTACGCTGGGCAGCGGCTTGTCGCCATCGGCGGCGCAGGCACAACAAGCAGCGCCGGCCTCCGGGACCATCGGTGCGCGTCCGCAAGTCAGCGGAGAAATCCGCAAGGTCGATAGCGAATCGGGCAAGCTGACCATCCGCCACGCCGAGATCCCCAATCTGGAGATGCCGAAGATGACCATGGTCTTTCACAGCGCCTCACCCGCCCTGCTGAACGGTCTCAAGGCCGGCGATCAGGTGCGCTTCACGGCCGACCGCGTGGATGGCGTGCTGACCGTGATGACACTGGAGCCGGCTGCGACGCAGTAAGCCGGGTAAATTCCAGCCATCCCTCAATTCAGTAATCCGGACGACAATCTGCCGTCCCCAATCGGCGCTATCATTCCTGCTGCAAGCTGAAGGTTCGTCGCCTTCCGGCTATCAAAAAAACAGAAGGAGACTCCATGAGCGCCGCTCAAGCACATCTGATCGAAACCACGCCGCAAGCCTACGGCTACCCCTTGCTGATCAAGCAACTCTTGCACAGCGCGCTGGCCACCGCGCCCGATCAGGAAATCGTCTACGCCGATCAACGGCGCCACAGCTATGCCGAGTTCGACCGCCGCATCCAGCGTCTGGGCAACATGCTGCGCGGGCTGGGCCTGCAGCCCGGCAATACCGTGGCAGTGATGGATTGGGACAGCCATCGCTATCTGGAATGTTTTTTCGCCGTGCCCATGCTGGGCTGCGTGCTGCAAACCGTCAACGTGCGCCTGTCGCCGGAGCAGATCGCCTACACCCTCAATCATGCGCAGGCCGATGTGCTGCTGGTGAATTCCGACTTCATGCCGGTGCTCAAGCAGATCCGCGGCGAACTGAACACCCTGACGCGCTGCGTGCTGATTACCGACGACGGCACACCGGCGCCGCAAGGCCCCGGTTTCGCCGGTGAGTATGAAGCTCTGCTGAGCCAGGCCGAGCCGGTCTGCAGCTTTCCCGACTTCGATGAAAATGCGCGCGCCACCACTTTCTATACCACCGGCACCACCGGCCTGCCCAAGGGCGTGTATTTCAGCCACCGGCAACTGGTGCTGCACACGCTGTCGGTGACGGCGGGTCTGGCGCTAGCACCCCAGCAGGGCCGCCTGCATCGCGACGATGTCTACATGCCGCTGACGCCGATGTTCCATGTGCACGCCTGGGGCTTGCCCTATGTGGCGACCATGGCCGGGCTGAAACAGGTTTATCCGGGCCGTTATGTGCCGGACACCATCGTCAGGCTGATCGAAACTGAAAAGGTCACCTTCTCGCACTGCGTGCCGACCATACTGCAAATGGTGCTGGGTTGCGAAGCAGCCAAAAGCGCCGATCTGTCAGGCTGGAAGATGATCATCGGCGGCTCCGCCATGACCAGCAGCCTGGCCCAGACCGCACGCGAACGCGGCATCGACGTCTTCACCGGTTACGGCATGTCGGAGACTTGCCCGATTCTCTCGCTGGGACAGGTTCCGACCGCCGATCTCGGCACCGGGCGCGATGTCGCCACCCGCGTCAAGACCGGGCGTCCGCTGCCGCTGGTGGCCTTGCGCACGGTCGACGGCGAGATGCAGGATTGTCCGCGCGACGGCAGCAGCACCGGCGAAGTGGTAGTGCGCGCGCCCTGGCTGACGCAAGGCTATCTGCATCAGCCGCAGGCCTCCGTCGATCTGTGGCAAGGCGGCTGGCTGCACACCCAGGACATCGGCCATATCGACCAGCGCGGTTACCTGCAGGTAACCGACCGCATCAAGGATGTGATCAAGACCGGCGGCGAATGGGTCTCGTCGCTGCAGATCGAAGAGATCATCGCGCGCCATCCGGCGGTGGCGGAAACTGCCGTGATCGGTCTGCAGGACGGCAAATGGGGCGAGCGGCCGCTGGCGCTGGTGGTGCTGAAGGCCGGGCAGGATGGCAAGGTGGACAGCGAAGCGATTCGCCGGCACGTCATGGCAGCGGTGGACAGCGGCCAGATCTCGCGCTACGGCGTGCCCGACAAGGTGGAGTTCGTCAGTGAACTGGCGCGCACCAGCGTCGGCAAGCTCAACAAGAAAGCCATGCGCGAGAGCCGGCAAAGCCGGAGCTGAATGCAGCGCCCGCGCTGAACGTAAAAAAGCCCGCAAACTTCGCGGGCTTTTTTATTCAGATGCGGCGGCAGCTTAGTTGAACACCACCGTCTTATGGCCGTTCAGCAAAATCCTATGCTCGGTGAACCACTTCACCGCACGCGCCAGCACCACCGATTCAATGTCGCGGCCGATGGCGGTCAGCGTTTCCGGGCCCATGGAATGATCCACGCGCTCCACGCCCTGTTCAATGATCGGACCTTCATCCAGATCGCTGGTGACGAAGTGTGCCGTGGCGCCGATCAGCTTCACGCCGCGATCATGGGCCTGGTAATACGGCTTGGCGCCCTTGAAGCTGGGCAGGAAGGAATGATGAATATTGATCGCGCGACCGCGCAGCGCTTCGCACAGCTCCGGCGACAGAATCTGCATGTAACGCGCCAGCACCACCAGATCGATATCGTTGGTGTTGATGATTTCCAGAATCCGCTGCTCCTGCGCGCGCTTGGCGTCAGGCGAAGCGCCGGCAGCCAGCGGCAGGTGATGGAAAGGAATGTTGTAGCTTGCCGCCAGTTGATAGAAGTCTGTGTGATTCGACACGATCGCAGGAATCTCCACCGGCAGCAGACCGCTCTTGTAACGGAACAGCAGATCATTCAGACAGTGACCGATCTTGGACACCATCAGCAACAGGCGCGGCTTCTTGCCCGCATCGTTCAGTTGCCAGTTCATCTGCAGGGAGCCGCCGAGTTCGGCGAAATCGCTGCGCAGCTGTTCATCGCCGACTGCCGTATCTTCCGCCGAGAAATGCACGCGCATGAAAAACAGCTTGGACTGGGCGTCGCCGAACTGCGCCGAGTCGATGATGTTGCAGCCGTGGTCGGCCAAAAAGCCCGACACGCGATGCACGATGCCGCGCTGGTCGAGACAGGACAGAGTAAGAATGTATTCCGGGTGCGTCATATGATTGAACTGAAGATACCTGTCTTGCGCATGGGCCTTGCTCGCGCTTTTCTGTTTCCCCAGCGCTGCCGATGACGACAAGGCCGGCCGGCACGCCGCTGAAGCAGCATGCCAGGCATCACAGATGCAAAGGGAGAAGCGGGGCCCAGGCGCGCAGCGCAACCGGCGGAGTGCCGGAATGCCGACGCAAGACGAAAGGCGCTATTGTCGCATGCCGTGGGCGTGCGCACCAAATCGGGCTACGGCTGAACGGAAGGAAGAAGAAATATTTCCCAATTGAAACATCGAAAGGCGTGCAGACTCAGTTGCTCAGCGATGGCGTCAAATGCATCGCAGTGCGCCATAGTGCGCAGTCGGCATGTCAGCAGCTCAACAGAAACGCTCAACAGCGGCACAGCCGGCTCAGCCATGAGGCCGAACCTGCTCTGCGCAGAACAGAAATTGTCAGCGCTACCCCGCGCCAGGCATCAACCAAGCGCCGCGATAAATCGCGCGCCATATCTACAGAGAATTTCTACTGGCAATTCAAAGCTGTCATCCAGAGAAATCCGCCCGAGCTTCGTACCTGATCATTCAGATGTCCGTCAGGCCGATTTCTGAAACGACTCTTTACTCAGGCTGTCTTCGCGTGCAGCAGTTCTTTCTGCTCCGGCGTACCGCCGACCTGCACATCGCCGGCCAGTTGGCCGCCTTCTTCGATCACCAGTTTGCCGTAGCGGATCTTGCCGGTGACTTTGCCGCTGGAATAGATCACCAGTTTCTGGCGCACGGTCAGATCGCCGTCAAAGTCGCCGCGAATTTCAGCCAGATCGATTTCTGCCGAGCCTTTGAATGCGCCCTTTTCGGCAATCTGAATCACGCGCGAATCCATGGTCGCTTCGACCCGGCCTTCAACGACCAGGGTGTCGCAATCGTTGATCTCCACGCCCTTGAGTTTGATGTTGGGGCCGACGATCAGTTTGCTGCCGGCTTCGGTGGCGCCGGTGTTGACCGACTGCGAGGAAACCGGTGTCGGCTTCTGTACGCTCGATACACCGCCGCTGCCCGGTTGCGTCAAATTACTGCTGGCGCTGAAAGGTGAATTTGGCGAATTGGATTCTCGTTTGCCAAAGAGGGATTCTGAGCGAAGCATGTGATCTCCTGAAAATAAAAGAGCGTGCAAGGGGGAAGGCACGTATAAAACATGGTCATGCGCATTTGAATCAGTTGAACACTTTTTCGTGAGGACGAAAATTCAGATGCACATCACCTCGGTGAGAGGTCTGCGTAAAAGTCTGCATCGGGGTAATGCAGGCCAGGCAAGAACCTCAGCGATTCGGCAGGTCGTGATTTAGAAAGTTCACGAGAATTTTGTAACAGCGAAGGCCTATTATTTTTCTGTTGCGACGGCTTCGCCACGCGTCTTCCACGAGAATTTTTTATATCAAAATTCTGCATCGGAAAACTTCTTCATCACCACCAGAAAATCACACTCATCGCAGGGGCGATGCTGATTCTCGGCGGTATTTTTCACACGGCATTCATGCTGCGCAAAAATCAAAAACTGCAGTCAAGAATATAGAAGTCGATTCAATTTTCGTACTGAAAAAATGTAACAGTAAGCGGCGACCTGCACTCTTATTTGATACCGAAAAACCGAGCGGCCGCGCCTGCCGGCAGCATGCAGATTTCAAGCGATGCTCATGAGCGCTATAAGGCATGGCGTCATCGGATTTCATCGCAGCGCGATGCGATGAAAGAAAAAATCGCCGGCCCTGCATCTGCTCACAAGCGCACGCCGACATCGCTTGACTAGTGCCGAGTTGGCGCCGACGTATTCAGCACTCAATCTGCGGCGCGCGCGACATGTGACCGCGTGTAAGCGTTGAAAATGAATGTCAGCAGCGCTGCATGAAAATCCGTTCTATGATTCACTTCAGATCAGACCTGCATTCGTCCCTCATCCGTTTTGCTATCCCTTACGACCATGAGCGCTTTTCAAGAACCGCACACACCTCAGCCACAGCAAGAATTGTCGAACACCGATCCGCTGGACTCGTTCGGCACCAATATCTTTCCGGCAGAAGACACGCCCAAGGCGGCCCGCCTGCTGGCGACACTGCTGGCGGTGATCGGCTGGTTCGCTTTTGCGGCGCAGACCGACATCACGGTCAATCGATTGCTGGTCAACGGTCACGGCATACTCGACGGCCTGGAACGGCTGAGCAGCTATCTGACCAATCTCACCATGCTGATGGGCGCACTGTGCTTCACCTCGCTGGCACTGCGGCTGGATACGCCGATCAGCCGCTTCTTTCGCCAGGCCTCGGTGGTATCGGCGGTAGTTGCCTATCTGGCCTTCGTCGGCATCGCCTACAACCTGCTGTTGCGTCAGTTGTGGCAACCGACCGGTTTTCGCGCACTGGTCAATGAAAGCCTGCACACCATCATTCCCTTGCTGGCGATGGTGTACTGGATCTTCTTCGTGCCGGTGTTCAAGACCTCGCTGAAGAAATCGATGCTGTGGCTGATCTATCCGCTGGGCTATCTGTTCATCACACTATGGCGCGGCTCCATGTCCGGCTTTTATCCCTACCCGTTCATCAACGTCAACACGCTGGGCTACCCGCGCGTGCTGCTGAATTCTAGTCTCTTGTTTGCCGGTTTCATAGGACTGATGGCCCTTTTCATCACGATAAATCATGCCGGCAAGCCGGCATTTTTACGCCGCTGATTTTTTGTCGCCGCAGGGCGACAGAGCGGCGTCGCCGGACGACGACAACCCGCTCCCCAACCCGAAATCAGGATAGTGCACACGCATCGTGAAAAATTTTCCGATGCGTTTTTTCATGCGCGCGAACATCGACAATGAGAAGAGCAGAAAAGCAGCGACCGTCGATCAAAGGCTGAGGCCAGAATCGGCAATGCGCATAGACAGGATGATCCGCCTGCAAAAACTGAGGGCGAAAAGGAAAAGAAAAAAGAGAGTGACGGCAATTTCAGGACGAGAAAATCCTCTACCGCCAGGCGTCTGGCTTGCAGTAGTGGTTTTGTAGTGGTCAGACTGCTCAGCTTGATGCTGAGCATATGGCGATATCAAACGATAGGTTCGCTGATCGCCAGCAAAAAGACGAAGGCCATGTAGACGGTCACGGCGCCGGCAACGATGGTGTACTGCAAAGTCCTGATAAGCACGATATCCCCTTGGTGCGAAAAGAACTTGCCTTCAGTGAAAAATGCCTATGCAAGTAAGGCCTCATTTTAGCGCAATAGCAGTACGGGCGGGGCTTTCCGGGGACTTATAAAACAGTAAATATATGCAAATCATCTATATCCCTCATGTAATGGCATGTATCACTCTGCATCAAATACCAGGGAGATGATCAGAAGAAATTGCTGCGCACCGCTTCTGAGAAATCCTGCCTGCATACTTTGCCGTCGCGCTTCCGGGCATCTGCGCAAATAATGATCTGAGACAAAGCCGCATCAAATTGCAGCGCAATTGAGCGCGCCATGCTTTTCTTTACGTCGTGGCCTGGCCTATACTTGGCAAGCAATTTTCCTTCGAGCAACAAGACTTAATTCAAACCCAAGGCTCTCGCTTCGGCGATCCCAGGCTGCAGGCACAGAGACAGTGCTGTTGGCGCCGGGAAAAAACCATCGCTGCAAACAGATTTCGGCATCCCTTATCCGCCTCATTGCATCGTCTCATTACATCGTCTGATCGCATCGCTTGATTGACATAGGCAGCATGCCGCATCGCTCTACCAACAGCGGCAAACATCATTTGCACGCGTCCGCAATTGAAACAGATTCAATCTACTCAGCAGAAAGGTGGCCCTCATGGATTGGTTGCATGAGCTGTTCAAGAAGTCTCCCGAAATCGCATTATTCGCCTCCCTCGCCCTCGGCTATTACGTCGGCAAGATCAAGTTCGGCAAATTCCAGCTTGGCGGCGTTGCCGGCTCACTCTTGGTGGCGGTGGCGGTCAGCCAGGTCGGCGTCAGTATCGATCCAGGTGTGAAGTCGATTCTGTTTGCGCTCTTCATCTATGCCGTCGGCTATGAAAGCGGGCCGCAGTTCTTCAACTCGCTGGGCCGGCAGTCGCTCAAGGAAATTGCGCTGGCGGCGATTCTTGCCCTTTCCGGTCTGGCCACGGTGGTGCTGATGGCCAAGCTGTTTGCACTCGACAAGGGGCTGGCAGCGGGCGTGGCGGCCGGCGGCCTGACGCAGTCGGCCATCATCGGCACCGCCAGCGACGCCATCGCCAAGCTCGGCCTTTCGGCGCAAGAGGTGGCGCGGCTACAGGGCAATGTCACGGTGGGCTATGCGGTGACCTACGTGTTCGGCTCGTTCGGCGCCATCATCGTGTGCGTCAACATCCTGCCGAAACTGATGGGCCGCGGTATCCGTGAAGATGCCGTGCGCGCCGAAACCGCCTTGCAGGCCGGCGTGCAAGTGCTGCGTCCGGGCGAGCAACTGGCGGCGCCCGATCTGGTCGGACGCATCCATCGCATCTCCGAGGGCCGGGCGCAAAGCGTGGCCGCGATCGAGAATGCGGATCCCGCCGTCACGATCACGGTGGAGCGCGTCAAGCGCGACCACAAGCTGATCGAAGTCACGCCGGAACTGCAGCTGGAAGCCGGCGACGTCGTTCTGCTGGTCGGCCGCCGCGCCGCCATGATCAGCGCCAGCGCGTCGCTGGGGCCGGAACTGTACGGCGTGGAAGGCATGGAACTGACCATGCAATACCGCGACGTGGTGCTGAACGCCAAACAATTCAACAACAAGACGGTTGCCGTGATTCGCGACGAAACCGCCGGCGGCGTGCGGCACGGCATTTACGTGGTGCAGATCACGCGCATGGGCAATGCCCTGGCCATGCAGCCTGAGACGGTGGTGCAGATCGGCGATGTCATCACCATGTACGGCTCGGAGCAGGATCTGAAACGCGTGTCGGCCATCGTGGGCCAGACCATCTTGCCGGGCACCAAGACCGATTTCGTCTATCTCGGCGCCGGTCTGGTGGTGGGGCTGGTGGTCGGCCTCGGCGTGCTCAGGCTCGGTTCGATTCCCCTGACGCTGGGCAGCGGCGGCGGCGCACTGCTGTCCGGGCTGCTGTTCGGCTGGCTGCGTGCACGCCGGCAATCTTTCGGCGAGATGCCGCCGGCGGCAGTGCAGGTTCTCAAGGATCTCGGTCTGGCCGGCTTTGTGGTGGTGGTCGGTCTGTCGTCCGGACTGCAGGCGGTGCAAACCGTGCGTGAGCATGGTCTGACCCTGTTTGGCGTAGGCGTGGTGGTGACCATCCTGCCGCTGCTGCTGACCATGCTGATCGGCCGCTACGTGCTGCGTTATGAGAACACGGCGGTGTTTGCCGGCGCGCTGAGCGGCTCGCGCAGCGCCAACCCGGCCTTCGGCGAAGTGCTCGACAAGGCCGAAAATTCGATTCCGACCGTGCCGTTTGCGATCACCTATGCGCTGGCCAATGTGTTTCTGACGCTGCTGGGCCCCTTGATCGTGGCGCTGGTCTAGCCGGCGCCACGAATAAGCGAAGGATAAGCACGGCACAAGCAAGGTACACGCGCAGCCCGCATTCAGCGCTGCGCCAGGTTTTCCCTTAAGGGTTTCCCGACTGATGCACCCACTACAAAATCAACAGTCGTTTTCGACAAGGAGCAATACATGGACTTCAGCAATCCCGACAAAATGGCTCTCCTGAGCCCCTTCGAATTGAAGGATGCACTGATCAAGACGGCCATCGACAGCAATCGCATGATGCTCAATGCCGGCCGCGGCAATCCGAATTTTCTGGCGACGGTACCGCGCCACGGCTTCTTCCAGTTTGGTCTGTTCGCCATGAGCGAAGCCGAACGCTCCTACGTCTACATGGATGGCGTGGGCGGCATTCCCAAGCGCGAAGGCATTGAGGCGCGCTTTGAGATTTTCGTCAGGAACCATGCCGGCGTCGCCGGCGTGCGCTTCATCGAAGCGGCCGTATCCTACGTGCGCGATCAGCTCGGTTATTCGGCCGGCGACTTCATCTTTGAAATGTGTGAAGCGATTCTGGGCTGCAACTATCCGGTGCCAGACCGCATGCTCAGCCTGAGCGAAAAGATCGTCGGCCAGTATATCCACCGCGAGATGATAGGCACCCATCCCTTCGTCGGCAAATTCGACATGTACGCAGTCGAAGGCGGTACTGCCGCCATGACTTATCTGTTCTCCAGCCTGAAATCGAATCATCTGATCAAGGACGGCGATACGATCGCGCTGGGCATGCCGATCTTCACGCCTTATATAGAGATCCCGCTGCTGAGCGACTACAACCTGGTCGAGCTGATGATCGATGCGCCGCCGGAAAACAACTGGCAGTTCACCAGGAAGGAGCTGGACAAGCTGCTCGACCCCAAGGTCAAGGCCTTCTTCCTGGTCAACCCGAGCAACCCGCCCTCAGTCAAGATCAACGACGAGACGCTGGCCTACATCGCCGAAATCGTCAAGCAGCGGCCGGACCTGATCATCCTGACCGACGACGTCTACGCCACCTTCGCCGACAACTTCGTCTCGCTGTTCGCGCTCTGCCCGTACAACACTATCCTGGTGTATTCCTTCTCCAAGTATTTCGGCGCCACCGGCTGGCGCATGGGCGTGGTCGCCACGCACGAAAACAATATCCTCGACGACAAGATCGCCAACTTGCCGGAGCCGCTGCGCAAACAGCTGGATGCGCGCTATCACTCGATCACCACCGAACCGCGCCAGCTGAAGTTCATCGACCGCCTGGTGGCCGACAGCCGCACCGTGGCGCTCAATCACACCGCCGGGCTGTCGACGCCGGTGCAGGCGCAGATGACGCTGTTCTCGCTGTTCGCGCTGCTGGACGAGCATGATTCCTACAAGGCGTCGATGAAGCGCATCGTTCTGCGCCGCAAGGAAGCGCTGTACCGAGAACTAGGCGTGCCGATGCCCTACGATCCGAACTCGGTGCGCTATTACCATCTGCTCGATCTGGAAACCCTGTCGGCACAGATGCACGGCAAGGACTTCTCGCAATGGCTGCTCAAGCGGCTCAAGCCGAATGAAGCGCTGTTCCGGCTGGCGCAGGACACCGGCATCATCCTGCTGCCGGGCAAGGGTTTCGGCACGGCGCATCCTTCCGGCCGCGTCTCGCTCGCCAATCTGAACGAATACGACTATGCCAATATCGGCCGCTCGATCCGCACCATGGCGTCGGAGTTCTATGAAATCTATGTGCAGGAAAAGGGCGGCAAGAAAAAATCCGAAAAGACCGAGAAAATCGCCAAGCTGAGCGCGCCCAAGCCCAAGGCTGCGGGCAAGAAGAAAGCCAAATAATCTGATCTCATCAGAGTCCGTCTCGCACTTCGACGGCCATTAACACTGCCTCTCCTCATCTTCAGCATGAGGCGAGGCAGTTCTTCTTCAGCGCCGGCTTACGCCAACATCCTCAGGAACGCGCCACCGTCCCGCCGCGCAAGAACCAGAACACGGCAAGTGCCGAGGCGATGGTCAGCAGTGCCAGACCTTCGCTCAGGCTACGAAAGGCGCCCTGGTACACCTGCTGCAATTGAAGCGCCGACCATCCCTGCGACAGCGCATTACTCATGTCGCCTATCGCCAGACCTTGCGCCGCCGGCGCCATGCCGGAAGCGGTCTGAAGATGCAATGCGGCCGGCGGCAAGCTCGCCGCGATCAGATAAGACAGCGCCGCGCTGACCAGCGCCAGCGACACGCCCTCGCCCGCCACGCGGATGGTGCTGAAGATGCCGCTGGCCATGCCGGCCTGCTCGCGCGGCACTACGCTGACCGACAAACCATCCATCAGGCCCCAGGGCAAACCGGCGCCGATCCCGGTCAGCAGCATGGGCGGCAGAATGGCTGCGGCAGAAGCGCCCACCTCCACCTGCCCCAGCCACAACAGACCGACCCCGGCGACCAGCAAGCCGACACCGGAAATCAGGCCCGCCGGCAAACGCCCGCTGAGCCAGACCGCGACCGCCGGCATCACCAGAATCGGCGCCGACAAGGCGATCATCAGCACGCCGGCCGCCATCGGTGAACGCCCTTCTATGCCGATGAAACGGATCGGCAGCAAGACCAGCAGCACCACGAAACAGAAACAGGTTGCCACCGGCAGCAACTGCACGCCGACGAAAGCGGGGAAGCGAAACAGGCGCAAATCCAGCATGGGCTCGGCTATCCTGCGTTCGATGGCGATGAACAGAGACAGACTCAGCAAGGCCGCCGCCAGCAAAGCCAAAGTGACGGGAGCAGACCAGCCGCGCGCGGGCGCTTCCAGCAAACCGGTGGTGAGCAAGGCCAGCATCGCAGTGAAGCTGAGGATGCCGCCCCAGTCCACGCGCGAGGCTTGCGGATTGACGGTTTCGCGCAGGTAGCGCAAGCCCAGCAGCAGCGAGGCAAGACCGAACAGCAGCGGCACGCAGAACACCGCGCGCCAGCCGAAGCGGTCGATCAATACACCAGAACTCAAGGGACCGAACGCCAGACCGATGCCGAACACCGTACCCATCAGGCTGAACACGCGGGTGCGTGCATGGCCTTCGAATTCCTGCGCCAGCGCGGCCGAGCCGCCGGCCAACGCGGCAGCAGCGGCCAGCCCTTGCACCGCGCGCAAGACATTCAGTGCAATCAGGCCCGGCGCCAGCGCAATCAGCAGCGTGAGCAAGGTGAAACCGGCGATGCCGCAAATGAAGATGCGCTTGCGGCCATAGCGGTCGGCCAGCGTACCGGCCGCCATCAGACAGCTGCCGAAGGTGAGCATGAAGGCATTGGTGATCCAGTTGAGCGCCAGCGGGCTGCCATTAAAGTAGGCGCCGATGGCCGGCGTGGCGAGTGCGCCGCCGGAAAAGCTGAGCGGCAACACCAGCGCGGCGAGGCAGACCGCGGCAACGATGGCGGCAGGCGAACGGCGCACGCTCGCTGAAGGTGGCGACGACGGTATTTCGGAACAGGGCAAAGCGGGTGATTCGGTCGTCATGAAGGCATCCTGAGCTAATGGGGATGGCCGATTATAATTAGAGCGAAATTTTCAATAAATGCTGATCAATTCCGCAGATTACGGATTATTTCACCGCAATCTATCGTCCGACTTCCCCCCCCCCGACCCAAGCCTTCCATGGAAAATCTGAGCGGCATTCTGTCCTTCGTCCACACCGCCGAGGCCCTGAGCTTCGTCGGCGCCTCGCGTCGTTTGGGGCTGACCGCCTCGGCAGTCGGCAAGAACGTGGCCGGGCTGGAGCAGCAACTGGGCGTGCGTCTGCTCAACCGCAGCACGCGGCGCGTCAGCCTGACCGACGACGGCGAGATTTTCTACGAGCGTTGCCGCCGGATTCTGGACGATCTGCGCGAGGCGGAGGAATTGATGTCGCGCGCCCATGCCGCGCCACGCGGCAAGCTGCTGATCAGTCTGCCCATCATCGGCTATCGCTTTCTGCTGCCCTGCCTGTCGGCGTTTACCGAGCGCTATCCCGAAGTCGAGCTCGATCTGGATTTCAACGATCGCATCGTTGACGTGATCGCCGACGGTTACGACGCCGTGATCCGCAGCGGCAAGTTGCCCGATTCGGAGCTGACCGGCAAGCTGCTCGGCCCTTTCCGCTTTGTGCTGGCGGCATCGCCGGCCTATCTTCAACGACGCGGCATACCGCTGCAGCCGGCCGATCTGGCGCAGCATGCCTGTCTGCGTTTCCGCTTTCCCGGCACGCGCAAATTCCAGCAATGGATATTCAAGGATCTGCCCGAGGATTTCTTCGTGCGGCTGCCGGTCGCGCTCACCTGCAACAACATGGAAGCCCTGCGCGGCGCCGCCATCAACGGACTCGGGCTGGCCTACATGCCCGACTTTCTGGTGCACGAAGATTTGCGCAGCGGCGCACTGCACAGCGTGCTGGCCGGGCACCTCGATGCGGAAGGACAATTCTCCGTGCTATGGCCGTCGAAGAAACACATGTCGCCCAAGCTGCGCGCCTTCATCGAATTCATCTCGGCGCATTTGTTCAGCGGCTATCTGCCAGCTTCTGAGGGCGCCCCACCGCGCAGTGCCGCCGTACCTGCATCAGGAAAGAAAGCCGCGAGAGTGCGTCAGAAGCGATAACGCATGGACAGATTGACCTGAGTCTTGGCCACCGGATCGATCAGCAAACCGGCCGTGCTGCCCACCGCCACTTCGCTGCTGTACTGATGCGGTTGCAGCACCAGCGCAGCGGTCCAGTCGAACTTACCGGTGCTGTAAGTGGTGCGCAGGTCGTAGCGCGAATACGGCCGCGAATAATTCTTCACCAGCGGCGTGCCCGAAAAGTAAGGTACGCCGGAGATGAAGAAAGCATCGGCATTGAACAGCAGCTTGCCGGCCGCGAACGGCGTGGCATAGGCGGCGCCGGCTTTCCAGGTATCGCGCGGCACCGACAATTCGCTGGCGGTGCCGGCTGCCGCGCTATTGATTCTGGCGCGGATGATGCGGCCAAAGCTGCCATAGATGCTGAAGTCGGGCGTGAAGTCGTAACTGCTTTCCAGCTCCCAGCCATCGCGTGTGGTGTTGCCGACCGGCCCGAAGACATTGGGCGCGATCTGCGCGATTTCGTTGTCGTTGACGGTGTGGTAGCTGGCCGCCGACATGCGCCATTTTTGCGTCGCCCGCAGATTGAAACCAAAGTCGTAGGACGTGACCTTGGATGGCTTCAGATCGGGAAAAGAGGTGCCGCCGCTCACACCCAGTGGCCCCAGCGATCCGCTCGGGCTGAGTTCGCTCTGTGCCGGCGAGCGAAAACCGCTGCCGCTGTTGGCAAACAGATCGAGCGCATTCAGCGGCGACCACACCACGCCGAATTTGGGCGTCGCCACCGACTGCTTGTAGCTCAGCGAAGCGCCCGTCAACTTGCGGTTGTCGATGTCGTAATCAAAACTGTCGAGCCGTAGTCCGGCCAGCAATTTGAGGCTGGAAAATGGTTTGTACTGGCCTTGCGCAAACAGGCCGTAGGTCAGCAGATCGAGATCCTGATACAGGCTGTAGTTATTGCCGGGCACGCCATTCGGCCAGTTCTGGTTGATCGCGGTGCCGACGTCGCGCCGGATGTCGGCACCGAAGGAGAGCGCCGCCTGCTCGCCGAACAGCATGTCGTAGACGCCGCGTGCGCCCATGATGCGGCGATCATCCTGCAGCAGGTTGATGGCCGTGGCGCCGGCGCCCAGCGCACGACGGCGCTGATAGTCTTCAAAATAGGCCGAGGCGTGCAAGCCTTCGGCGCCGCTGGCCGGGCCGCGCGTGAGCACCAGACTGCTGCGTTCGGCGTCGCCCCACAAGGCCGGTGCAGAAGTATCGCGCTGGGTGTCGCTGACCTTGCCGCTGCGCAGATCGTTGAAATTGAGGAAGCCCGGCGCGTTCCAGTCCGCCTTCTGATGCGCCAGACGCAGGCTCCACAAGGCGTCGCCATAGATCATCGATTCCTTGATGAAGATGCTGCCGCGACGGCCGTTGTTGTTGTCGCGAAAGCCGCTGGTCTCGTACCAGTCAGCCACTACCAGCGATTGCAAGGGGCCGGACTTGCCCGAGATGACGGCGTTGAGACGGCGCGTACCCTGGCTGCCGATGCTGACGCCCACGCTGTTCTCGGCAGCGTTGCGCGTCACGATATTGACCGCGCCGGATCGGTTCTGGTCGCCATACAAAGCGGAGAACGGCCCCTTGATGACTTCGATGCTGTCTATCATGTCCGGCGTCAGCCAGGACATGTCGTTCATGCCGTGATTGATGGCAGAGGAAGGAATATTCTGCGGCACGCCATCGATGTACACCGCGGTATCGGCGCCGTGCGACGCGGTCAGAAAACCGCGCATCTTGATGGCGTTGCCGATGTCGCCCTGATCAATGGTATGCGCCATGATCCCCGGCACGCGCCGCAGCAGATCGCTGATGTCGCGGCCGACGTTGGTGCGCTCTATTTCACTGCGCTCGATCACGGTGACGCTGGTCGGCAGGCCGCTGCTGTCCAGACTGACATCCGACTTCGGAATGTTTTTGGCGGTGTTTTTTTCCGGTGAGACCGAGATGGTCGGCAAGGCATTTTCAGCCGTCTGCTGTGCGCTTGCATCGACGCCTGGCGCCAACGCCAGAATACCGAGCGCGCAGCGCCAATCCACACGCCATCCCCGGCGCTTCAATGTCTTGCCCATGACTACCCCTGTATTAACGATTGATTATTTTTTGTGACGCGCGTCTTGTGCTCGTGCGAACCGACGCTGCATGCGGACTCCGGACTTCGGAGACCGGAGTCCGCATTGTCGAATATCTGATTGACTGAATTGCTGCGCTTAATCCGCGTGTTCGTGCTCGTGGTAATCCGGCACAAAGGTGGCCGGCCCTTTCGGCTGCACCACGGTCAGTCCAAGGCGATGGCGGATGCGCTCAAAATGCTGGCCCTGAAATTCACCGCTGGCATTTTCGAAATAGGTGGCCTCGATCACATAGTTGCCGCGCCACGGCGTGCTGAGCTGCACCAGTCCGGCGGCATCGGTCTTGAGTTCGGAAGTCCAGCCGTTGGGCGCAATCAGTTTGGCCTTGAAGGCAGGCAAAGGCTGGCCATTGAAACTCACGCGCAGCTGCCCGGGAACACCGGTAGGCACGGCGTCCAGCGCCAGCACTGCTGGAAAGACCTTGTCGATCTGCACATGCCGCACATAGAAATTCAGTTTCAGAATACCCAGTTTGTAGGCCGACAAATCCTTGACCGGCACCGCCAGATCCGATCCGATCAGACTGGCCGTCGCCGGAATCGGCTTGCCGGCGGCGAACGCCAGCGTGCCTTTGCGTGCAACGCGCTCCTCGCTTGTCACCTGCCCCTTTTCCATGCGCTGCACCTGCAGCGTCAGGCTGGTGAAATCATCCAGTTTGCCCGGCGACTTTTCACGAATGTTCTCGTCAACGCCGCCAAAGTAAATTGCATTCCCCTGCCGGGTATTTTCAGACCAGAGATAGTGCGCGCTGGCCGGCAAGGAAACTGCAGCCGCCACGGCAGCAAGGGTGAAGGCAAAGACGGAAGGAATAATTTTCATGGGCAAAGCCGGAAGGAAACAATGGATGGCGCTGCAAGCCGGCGACAGAATCGCACGCACAATTGCAACCTAGTTGCGAATTATGATTTAAACGCAACTAAGTTGCAACTAAAATAAAAAGAGGAATCCAATCCGGCCTGAGCCGCTCATGCAAGCAGGTCTCTCAGAAGGAAGGAAGGAAGGAAGGAAGGAAGGAAGGAAGGAAGGAAGGAAGGAAGGAAGGAAGG
>NZ_JAQQFM010000001.1:0-673650 GCF_046025995.1 Herbaspirillum lusitanum | reverse complement strand
ACTGGCGCTGCAGGCGGCGCACCGCGGTTACGTGATGGAGTCCGGCCTGATCACGATGGAAGGCCGCGCCGCCGACATGCTCAATGATCCGCGCGTCAAGGCGGCTTATCTGGGCGAGGGATAGAGCGGCGTTCCGTTCATCGCTCTTCAGTCGGGCGGCGAACGCCGGCAGCGTGAGACGGTCGTATAGCAGTCGCATGCTTTGCCGGCATGTGTTTTCCGTTTCGCATAAATGACAGGAGGGTTAGATGAGCCAGACCGATATCAAGATTCTCGGCATTTCAGGCAGCCTGCGCGCGGCCTCTTACAACACGGCTGCGCTCAAGGCGCTGTACGAGCTGCTGCCACCGGGTGTGACGCTGACCGAGGCGGATATTTCCGATCTGCCGCTGTACAACGACGACGTGCGCGAAAAAGGCTGGCCGCCTGCGGTAGAGCGTTTGCGCAAGCAGATCGCCGAAGCCGATGCCATCATTTTCTCCACTCCGGAATACAACTATTCGATTCCGGGGGTGTTGAAAAACGCCATCGACTGGGCTTCACGTCCGCCGTCCCAGCCGTTTGCCGGCAAACCGGCGGCGATCATGGGAGCCAGTCCCGGTGCAATCGGTACCGCGCGCGCCCAATATCATCTGCGCCAGATCGGCGTATTTCTCGATCTCAAATTCATCAATCAGCCTGAGGTGATGATAGGCGGCGCCGCCGATCGCTTCGAGGCCGGCAAGCTGACGCATGAGCCGACGCGCGAATTTCTGAAGAAGATGCTGGTGTCGCTGACTGACTGGACGCGCCTGTTGCAGCAGAAGAAGTGAAGCAGCGAGCACTTGCGTCTAACGGTGTGATTCAGGCGAGTTAATCGGGCGAAAAAAAGAGCGATGTATGCACATCGCTCTTTTTATACCTATGTGCCGCCGCACATGCTAGGCCGCCTTGCGCTCCTGGGCGCGATAGCGCAGCGCGCGCACCTTGTCGTGATTGAGCAATACATCCTGGTACTGGCGCTCAATGATGAGGCGGATTTCATTCGGCAGATCTTCCGCCAGCGCCTTGCGATATGCATGCACAGCCGCCTCTTCGCCGCGTTCGCACTCGCTCAGAATCGCTTCGTCATCCTTGCCGGTAATGGCAGATTTGAGATTGATCCACTGCCGGTGCAGGGTGCCGCCGATGGTGCTGTGCTTGCTCGGTTCGCCACCGAGCCGCTGCACCAGATCCTGCAGATCAAGTACGGTCTGGGCGCAAGACTGCGCTCTTTCCATGAACAATTCGCGGTAATTCACATAGCGCTCCTGAGCATCTTCAGCACAGGCCTGGAAACCCTTTTCTCCATCTTTGGAGATCTGGATCAGATCGTTCAGCGTCGATATCAATTTATCGTTATTCATGGCAACTCCTATTTTTAGTTCTGGCATCCGCAAATAAAAATATACGGCGGATGCCGCAGCAGGCGCAGATGAAGACTCATATCACTCGCCAGTGACGAGCGCATCCACCATTCGGATCAGTGAACGAACAGATAAACCAGAATCAGGACAAAAGCCGGTACACCGCACAGCCACGCCAGAAAATATTTGCCCATGATGTTCTCCTTTACATGATTTCTATGATGTTGAGCGGATCGTTTTCAGCTACGTTTTTTCCTTCGTTTCACGCTGAGCGTATCGATCCTCGGCTTTGTGATTCCATGAAACTCGAATCACGTTTTTAACGCCTTCATCTTAGGCGCTTCAAGTTTGCTCAGGCATCGGACGCCGGCTCAATGCCTTGTAGGACTAGAAGCCGCAATGCAGCAGGATTAAAGGGCCTGGGCCTGCCATCCGAGGTGCATCCAGTGATGAGGCCCTCTCTCCGGTGAACTGATCTGGCCGGCGCGCAAATCTCCTCTGCTGCGCGCGTCTGTGCGGCATGCGCCGGACAGGAGACTGGCTTGTGAGCTGCGCATGCAGGCAAACTCATCTGCCTCAGGATCGCATTCCTTTTGCCCGCGCCTATTCATGGATTCGGGCAGCGTGCAATCAATTCGGCAACGCAAAAAACGGTTTCCCCAAAAACATAAAAAACTTGCTGCAATTGCAATGCCGTGGCGCAGATAAAACAGGTCAATGACGAAAGAGCCAGTGCTGGCGCTGCTTTGCGCTTTGTCCTACAAGACAATCCGCTGGCGTCCTATAGCTGAGTTTGGGACTCGATTGTTAGTATCTTTCCATCGTGCAACGTACTTCATTGACTTCCAGACGTGCCTCATCCGGGCTGAGAGAGATGAGTGAATAGCGGAGCGATCAGCGCAGCATGTGTGGTTTGTGCGTGGCGGCTTATGCGTGCCTCAAATACCCACCTGCAGCTTTTGAAATTTCGATGGATCTTTTGCAGCTCAACAGTCGGTTCCACCAGGAGAAGCGTCATGAACAAGAACAAGGTCGCAGGAAATTTCAAAGTCGCGCTGGGCACGCTGGAAGAAAAATTCGCGGTATTGAGCGGCAGTCATCTGTTGCGTCAAACGGCCCTGGAGCGTCAGGCGGCCGGTCGCGTTCAGCACACCATCGGCGAAGCTCAGGACCTCATCAAGCGCTCGCTGCGACAGCGCAGCATTTCGGCCTGAGTCTGGTCGGCATTCGAATACAGCAAAGGAGAAAAATATGTTTTCCACTCGCAACCTGATTTTGGCACTCGGCGTATCGAGCATGGCGGTGGCTTCGGTATTGGGCCTGTGCGCCAGCCGCATGCGCCGTCGTGAACGTCGTCTGCAGCGGCAAGAGCTGCAGCGCTGGGAAGGCGAGGGCGGCAATCTGCCGCCGGTGGCGGCACGGCCGCCGCTACAGGCTGAGCGGTAAGCGGATTCACCGCTTGTCCTACAGGTTAATCGGTAGCGCTCCTATATGAGCAAAACAGCAGGGCAAGTATCTTGGAGTCATCGCAGAGCGCAAGGCAGAACCAGGGCAAGAAGCAAGATTGTTCAGACAATTTTTCAGGCCCGCAGCAGCGCACATGCAAGAGTGAATTGAGTAGCAAAAAGTCGTGACCTTGGTGGCATAAAAAGCCGCTGTGAGTGCAGAGATGGGGTTGAAAAATCCCGTTGATGCAACAAGAAAAAATGGAGGCAGTCATGGACAAGTTTGTGCTGGGTTGGCTGTTGGGTGTGCCTGTGCTGGTACTGGTGCTGTTGCAAGTTGCGCTGCTGTACTAAGACAACCCGAACATCAAGAACGGAGAAAACATGCGAGCAAATCAACAATTCAAGACGGTCAGAAGCGATGTGCAGGCACTGCTGAAGGAATCGCAGGATCTGTTTGTCGAAGCGGCAGCCGCATCCGGCAAGACAGCCGAGGATTTGCGCGCCAAAGGCCAGGAAATCCTGGATCAGGCAATGGACAAGGCGCAGCAAGCGCAATCGCTGGTGCTCGATACCGGTCGTGAGATCGTCGCGACCACCGACGACTACGTGCAATCGAATCCTTGGCGTGCGATCGCCATTTCCACCGGGATCGGCGTTCTGGTCGGTCTGGTGGTGAGCCGTTGCGGCGAACCGCAACATTAAGAACCAAATAGCGGACGGGACTTCCGTCTGCGGATCTGATCGGTAGGCATCGGTCTGATATCTAGCAAGTGCGTGGCCTCAAGGCGGCGCCAGTAATGAAATCGGAGAAAGGTAAATGATGACTAAGAATCCACCCGTCGTGAACGGCAAGGCAGGTTTTCACCTCGACAAGGCGACATTGCGCGCCGCCGCGCTCAAGGAGCTCGATGGCGGTGCAGTCACCGACGGCTATCGTGGTGATCGCCAGGAAATTGTCGCCATGCTGAACGATGCCCTGGCCACTGAGATGGTGTGTGTATTGCGTTACAAGCGTCACTACTACACCGCGAGCGGTCTTGAAAACGAACCGATCAAGGCAGAGTTTTTGCAGCACGCTCAGGAAGAACAGGATCATGCGGATAGGATTGCCGAGCGCATTGTGCAGCTCAACGGTGAGCCTGATTTCAATCCTCGCATTCTCGCCGACCGTAGTCATGCCGACTACGACGATTCGTCCGAGATCAAGGAAATGATCAAAGCTAATCTGATTGCCGAACGCATCGCCATCGAGGCTTATCGCCAGATGATCGAACGTATCGGCGACAAGGATCCGACCACGCGTCATCTGCTGGTGCAAATTCTGGCGCAGGAAGAAGAACACGCTGACGACATGCGCGACCTGCTGGAATAATTTTCTGCAGCGCAGGTCGAGCAACAGGATTGGCGCTGAGCCGGAAGGCTGAGCGCATGTAAGACCCGAACTATGTCGGGACCAACCAGAGAAGGAGATCGCTATGAACTGGGACATCATCGAAGGTAACTGGAAGCAGTTCAAGGGTAAGGCCAAGGAGCAGTGGGGCAAGCTGACGGACGACCATCTGGATCGTATCGACGGCAAGCGCGAACAGCTGGCCGGCCGCATTCAGGAGGTCTACGGCGTGAACAAGGATGAGGCTGAAAAGCAGATCACCGAGTTCGAAAAGCGCAACGAAGACTGGCGTCACTGATCGTCAGCCTGCTGCTGCGGTTCCGTACCGCGGCAGGCAGGCGATCAGGCGTGTCGGACTGTTGGAGGCAAGGTAGCAGAGTGGACATAAAAACACCGGCTACACATAAAAAATGACGGGGTAAAGCAGGACCCGGACGATTATCAAAATGAGGAAACATCAATGAAAAAAATCATCGCAACCATGATCCTGGGCGCCGCTGCAATGGGCATGACCGCTACCGCTTCCTACGCAGCTGATGCTGCCAAGGCGCAATACAAAGCTGACGTGAAGAAGGCCGATGCCGACTACAAGCTGGCAAAAAAGAAGTGTGGTCCGCTGAAGGGCAATGATAAGGACGTCTGTGAGAAGGAAGCCAAGGCTGCTCATGAATCCACCATTGCCGACGCCAAGGCCAAGAACAAAACCGTAGATGCGTCGAAAGATGCAGCCAAGGACAAGAACGACGCCAACTACGACGTTGCCAAGGAAAAGTGCGATGCGATGAGCGGCGATGCCAAGGACAAGTGTGTGGCCGCTGCCAAGTCGAAGTACGCCAAGTAAAAATTTCAAAAATATCACCGCACGGGTTGATGCAGATTAAATCCTGCTAGCCCACGCGGATTTGTGTACCGATTTTTCTCAAGGAGATCATCATGACTAAACTTTCCCTCACCAAGCGTTTCGCAGCATTTTTCCTGGCACTGTTCATGGTTTCCCTGGTGGGCTGCGCGTCCACCTCGGGCAAGGAAGGCTCCGGCGAATATGTCGATGATGCCGTGATCACCACCAAGGTCAAGGCTGCCATCTTCAACGAACCAAATCTGAAGTCGGCTGAGATCAATGTCGAAACCTACAAGGGTATCGTGCAACTGAGCGGCTTTGTGTCGAGCGCTACTTCGGCTACCCGCGCGTCTGAACTGGCCAGCGGCGTGAAGGGCGTGCAATCGGTGCGCAACGACCTGCGATTGAAGAAGTAACTGATACTTGATGCAGCAAACCGGTTTCGACCGGTTTGCTTGCTTCCAGACTCCGTTTGGGAACAGCGAGCGGAGTGCGGAAGCAGACAGCAAAGGGGCGGTGATGTATATTAGCCATCTCCGCCGTGGCGCGGAGCAGGAGTCGCCGGCGGCGGAAGAATCAGGATGTTCACAGGTTCTTCGGGTCGGCAAATCAGTCTGTAACCATAAAGAAGCGCGGCAAAATCTTCACCGCTCAAGAAACTATGACAAAAATACTTGTAGTCGATGATCATGCAGTCGTCCGGGCTGGCGTGCATCATTTCATCGCCGAGATCCCGACGATGGAAATCGGTGGCGAAGCCAGTACGGCGGAAGAAGCGATCCGTCTGGTGCGGTCGCAGGATTGGGACATTGTCTTGCTGGATATCGCCATGCCGGACAAGAGCGGCGTCGAAGTGCTCAAGCAGATCAAGCGCGAAAAGCCTGAACTGCCGGTGCTGATGCTGAGCATGCATCCCGAAAGCCGCTATGCGGTGCAGGTGCTGCGCAGCGGCGCCAGCGGTTATGTGCAGAAGGAAGCGCTGGCGACCGAACTGGTCAACGCCATCAATACCATTTTGCGCGGCCACAAATATATCAGTTACGGTGTCGCCGAGCTGCTGACCAGCGAGCCGGTGGATTCGGAAAAGCCCTTGCACGAAACGCTGTCGCAGCGCGAATACGAAATTTTTTACAAGCTCGGCCAGGGACAGGGCGTCACGCAGATTGCCGATGAACTGTGCCTGAGCGTCAAGACAGTGAGCACCTATCGCTCGCGCGTGCTGCAAAAAATGAGCATGGCGAACAACGCCGACATCATCTACTACGCGATCAAGAACAACTTGATCGATTGATTAGCCAGGCTGGCCGTCAGGCCGATAGCCGCGTCATCACCATGGCGAATGGACGGAGAAAGAATCGGATTTCAATCATGGAAGATACTTTGATCCCGCTGTCGCAACATAAGGGCCATCAAGGTGCTCCTTTAAGGATTTTTCTGGTTGAAGACTCCGAAGATGTGCGCGATCTGATTGTCGAGAATCTGGCTGAAATCCCCGGCGTAGTGCTGAGCGGATACGCAGAGACCGAAGACGAGGCCCTGCGCCATCTGCTGGAAGTCAGCTATGACGTCCTGATTCTGGACATCCAGCTGCGTCAGGGCAACGGCCTTAGTCTGTTGCAGTCGCTGACGCGATCGAATACCCGTCCCCAGCGCGAGGCCAAGATCATTTTCAGTAATCATGCAGGGGCGACTTATCGTCGTGTCGGCAAGCAATACGGCGTAGATCATTTCTTCGACAAGTCTTCCGAGCTCGCGCTGCTGTGCGATCTATTGGAGAAAATGTCGAGCGAAGACCGCAGCGATGGAGCTTACAAGGCGATCGATGCACCCAATTCGGCGCAGCCCGGGGGGCTATAACAGTCGGATCGATCTCCTGAAGAATCGCAGAAATCGCTGCCGACAATTTGGGGATATTCAAGAATGCAAAAAAAAATCGGTGGCGCGCGTCTGAAATCCAGCGACGCCGGACAACATAGTTCCATCGAATATTTCACCGCCACCCAGTCCAATTACGCCAGCATGGTCACGCTCGCAATGGGGCTGGCCATGGCGGTTGCTCTGTTTGGCGTGGTGGTTCTCATCAGCAGTTATCTCGCGCCTGAATACCGCAAGATCCTGGCCGACCTGATTGCCGTCAAGAGCGGCAGTGGCGTCGGCTTCATGATTGCCGGCACTGCCATTTATCTGCGCTGCATGAGCGTGGATCATGCCGGCCCAGGCATCCGTCATGCCGCCTCGGTGTTTGCTGTGTTGCTGGTACTGATCGGCCTGGCCTTCCTGGCGCAGGGCCTGATGTATCTGAGCGGTTGGTTGCCGGTCAGCGACGTGGCGCCGGATACCAACCTGATCTCGGGCCTGTCGGTTCATCCTTTGACGGCAGTGGCTTTTCTGCTGCTGGGCCTGTCGCTGCTGACACTCGATCTGCGCCTGCTGGGCGGCTACTATCCGGCTGAATACATGGCCTTTGCGCTGATCGGTCTCAATGCGATACCGCTGGTCGGCTACATCTACGGCTCCAATCAATTCATCTATTTCAAGTATTACAGCAAGGTGCCGCTGCTGACGACGCTGGTGTTTCTGCTGCTCGGCACCGCGACCTTGATGGCGCGGCCCGGCCATCAGCTGATGGCCATCGTGATGCGCATCGCGCCCGGTGGCAAGATGCTGCGCCGCCTGTTGCCGCAGACGCTGTTGCTGTTGCTGGCCTTCAGCCTCTTGCTCAACTGGGCCTTGCTGCATGGCTGGATTTCTTCGGAGCTGCTGCTGCCGACGCTGACGCTGATCAATGCCGTGCTGATCGTGTCGATTTTCTGGAGCTCCGCCAGCAAGCTGGATAACGAATACGGCGAGCGCACCCGCAACGCGCAAAAGCTGGCCGAGACCAGCGCCTTGCTGACCGCCGTCAGCGAAAGCACCAGCGATCCGATTTTCGTGAAGAACCGCCAGGGACTGATGATTTTCGCCAATCCCGCGACCCTGGAAAAAATCGGCAAGAGCTGGGAAGAGACCATGTATCGCGGCAGCCGCGAACTGTTCATGGACGTCGACCAGGCTGACCGCATCGATCGCGACGACCGGCGCGTGATGGCGTCCGGCAAGCCTGAAAAGCTTGAACAAACCATACAGCTGCCGGGCGGCGTGTTCACTTTCCAGACCGCCAAGGTGCCCTGGTTCGGCAAGGACGGCACGGTGCAGGGCGTGATCGGCATCAGTACCGACATTACCGAACGCAAGCAGGCGGAAGACGTATTGCGCCAGCGCGAGAGCGAGCTGGAGCAGACCGTGATCCAGCGCACCGCCTTGCTGCGCGAACTGACCAATCATCTGGAAACCGTGCGCGAAGAAGAAAAGCGCGCCATTGCGCGTGAGCTGCACGACAACATGGGCGCGGCGCTGACTGCGCTCAGCATGCACCTCGAAGGCGTCTACCAGATCCTGCCGACGGATGAAAAATGGCAGGACCGCAAGACCCGCATGCAAGGTTTGCTGAAGTCGCTGGTGAGTACCACGCGCCGGATTCAGACCGAGTTGCGACCCAATACTCTCGATCTGTTCGGCCTCAAGGCTGCGATTTCAGAGCAGCTGGATGAGTTGCATGAGCGCACCGGCATCACCTGCCGCGCCAGCTTGCCGGATGAAGATGTCAGCGTGGGCCATCAGATGGAAATTGCGATTTATCGCATGCTGCAGGAGATGCTCAACAATGTCAGCAAACATGCGCAGGCAAGCAAGGTGGACGTGATTCTCGACGTAGATGAAGATCGCGTGGCGTTGACAGTCAAGGACGATGGCGTCGGTATTCCTGCCGAGCGGCGCGACAATAACAAGACTTATGGTCTGCGCGGATTGCGCGAGCGTGCCACCTATTTCGGCGGTGCGGTGGATATCCGTTCCACGCCGGGCAAGGGCTCGTTGATCACCATACAATTGCCGGTGGCGCCTGCCGCCGAAGCCTGATTTCGGGCCGCCGGTCATTTCGCATTGCGCGTTCAAATGCATCGGCGGTTTCTCAAAAGCTGCCGTTCCACGGCTCATAGGGCGGTGATGGCGTTGCTCCTTGCATCTGGCGCTGGCGTCCGCATCGCGCGGCATGTGTCAGCTGTTTCTTCATCACCCGGAACTGCGCCTCTTGTGCATGCGCTGCGGTCAGTCTCCTTCCTCAATTCTTCCTTTTTTACTCCATTTGTCCCGCAGCTTTTTTCGATTTCTCCTACGTCTTAAAAAGGCGCTTTCTTATATTCCTCCGGCGAGCTCATCGCTAACATGGGTTCATCGTCAACACAGATTCAGCACCGCTGAAACGTGTCCCGATGTGCAGTTCGCTGTTACTGCTACAGCAGCTGGTCTTTTCAACTTCAGGAGGCATTATGAACAAGGATCAAGTACAAGGCGCTGTCAAGCAAGCCGCAGGCAAGGTTCAACAAAAGGCTGGTGAGTTGACCGGAAGCAAAGAGCAAGAAGTGAAGGGTGCGGCCAAGCAGGTCGCCGGTAATGTTCAAAAGAACTACGGCGATACCAAGGAAGCACTGAAGCGCTAAGGCGCGAGCAAATGGGAGCGGAAGCTCCCATTTTGCTGCGCAGCCGCCGTCGATGTAGGAATATTCCTACGGAAGAATCGGAATAGGCTGCTTCTGGCGAAGTTCAATTTCTGTAAAGATGGCGACAGTCGGGTGACAGGATGACAGAACCATTCAGATCCGGTCCGACGCCTAGTACCAAGGGAGTCAACATGAAAAAAATATCTCTGGTATTCAGCTTGATGCTTGGCGCCACGCTGTTGCCTGGACTCGCCAACGCTGAAACGCCTGCCGGCACGGAACAGCTTGCCGCTGCATCGTCGCGCTGGAGTTCATCGGTGATGGATCGGCATATGCCGCTCGATGCCGCCCGGATTCAGAAACTGAGTCGCAAGGAATTTCGTTATATGGATATGGCGCAGCAAAAGCGTCCCAAGGCTGTGCGCAATGCCGTGATCGTCTATGAACACGCTGATCAGAAAGGTACTGCCTGCAAGCCGGCCGGCGCCGACAAGAAGTCGTCGGATCGTCCCTGCGTGTATCGCATGATGATGTGAGCGTGCTCCGTGATTTTGCATCGCTTGTATTTCGATTCCAGAGTTCAGCATTTGCAAATTCTGTAACCGGCGCCGTCAATAAGTCAGTGTCGGGTTGATGTAATGAATCGATCGCACTTCCCTGCCAAGGTGAAATGAGGCGTCTGGTTCATTTGAGACAGAAGTTTTACCCCATCCAATTTTTAGTGAGGTGCTGCCATGAAAACAATTCAAAAAGTCGCGATTACTTCCATCACCGTTTGCCTGTTGACCGTCCTGGGCGGATGTGCCGACATGAGTCAGCGTGACAAAAATACTGCAGTCGGCGCCGGCATCGGCGCGGTTGGCGGCGCGGTACTGACCGGCGGCAGCGGCATCGGTACTGCCGGCGGCGCTGCAGTCGGCGGCGTGATCGGCAATCAGGTCGGTCGCTGATCAGCGCGAGCACCTGCGACATCCTTCTCTGCTCACTGACGCGTTGACGCGCCTGAGCATGAGATAAAAAAAGATCTTGAGGGTCTTGAGGGAAGAGGGCGGTTCATCGATGTTGATGAATCGCCCTCTTCGTTTTTACCCATCGCTTTTTTGGCGGCGTTCGGCTGCCGGGAGAGGGGGGGAAGCTGCCTGGTCGCCGCAATCCCGTCAACTATCAAGTGAACACACCGGCAATAAAAAATGCGGAAGGCCTTGGGGGCGCTTCCGCATTTTTATTGTCTGCACAGTTCAAATATGCAGAACCATCTTTGAGCTGCCTCGGATCAGGATGATGATTCCAGAATGCGCTTGGCGCGCGCTTTGTCGCGATTCAGATTGTCCTTGGCTTCCAGGCGGCATGCCTTGGCTTCGGCGCCCTTGCTGTCCTTGCATTCTTGCAGCGCCTGCGCGTAAGCCGCATTGGCTTCCTTGATGAAATTCTGATTGCGTGCCTTCGGCGTTTCATCGGCCTTGTACCAGCGCGCCGGGTCTTTGTTGGTCACATCCTCTTCCGCCGCATGCGCCAGGCCTGCACTGAAGCAAGTGGCCGCGAACAGGAATGACGCACTCAAAAAAATATTTTTTTTCATATGGGCACCTCGTTGAAGAAAACTTAGGGAACATGCATTGAAGCCGCCGGCCGTTCGATTCCTTGCGGAACCGATCAGCGGGCAGCATCTGGCACGCAAGCGTGCCTGTGAGACCAGGGGGACTTTACTATATCTTGCCGAGCAAGAGCAGGATCAGCAGGATGATCACCACCGTGCCGGCGATACCGCTTGGGCCGTAACCCCAGCTGCGGCTGTGTGGCCATGCCGGCAGCGCGCCCAGCAGGATCAGAACCAGAATGATCAAAAGAATGGTACCGAGAGTCATGATTGTTCTCCTTGTTATTGATGGGGCTGCCGACCGATCGGATCTGAAGAAGCTTCAGTCGCGACTCTTCGACTCTTTCGCCGATTCGATGCCCCGCGTCGGCGACATCTGATCGTGTAAAGCATGGTATCGGGAGCCTCGGCAGGGCGTGATCGGCGTTCGCCTGAATTGACTGTAGGAAAACAGAGCAAACTTGTTAGCTGATTTGCTGACGTTGCATGGAGGGAAGAGTCGCAAGGCCTGGGACGGAAGTGGGCAAGCGGATGTGACGCTCGGTCATGCGCTCGCGTTTGCGAGACTCCCGGCCTTCAAATGCCGTCGGCCTGAGTCGGTGGCGGGCGGATTGCGCGAACAAGCTGGCCCTGCATGGTTTGAATTTTGCTTGAGCTCCTGGTGCGGAAAGCGAGCCAGACTGCGCAATCGTGGTGGCGCTACGATTTGACTTTGCAGGCTTGTACCGCTCAGGCCGGTCTCCCCTGTGTTTTTTTGTACCGATTGTTCCAGCGGCAATATTATGTAGATCGCGAAGCAATGAGTTAATATTCGGGCCGTTGAGCGCATGCTGCTGTGCAGCGTCGCTTGCAACGGAGACCAGGGGAGCGCGCAGTGCTGCCGCTCTTCAGCCAGCAGCCAGGTTCTGAATACAGCCATGAAGTCTGATCGAACAATGCCCACCCGCCAACTGCGTATCGTCATCATCAATTCCGTGCCGCACATGGAAGAAGATCATGATCCAGTGGCGCACGCCCAGTCTCAGCATCGTGCCGAGGCCTTGCGTCATGGGCTGACCGAGGCCGGTTACAACATCATTGCCGCCTTGCCCGCCGATCTCTCGCTGCCGGACCAGATCGCCCGGCTGCAGCCTGATATGATCATCATCGAAGCCGAATCCGACGCCCGCGATGTGCTCGAGCACATCGTCATCGCGACCCGCGACGAGCGCCGTCCCATCGTCATGTTCACCGAAGACGATGACACCTCCAGCATGGAGGCGGCGATGGCTGCCGGCGTCACCGCCTATATCGTGGCGGGCCTGCATTCCGAACGTGTCAAACCTGTGCTGGATGTGGCGCTGGCGCGTTTCCGTCAGGAGCAGAAGCTGCTTACCGAGCTCTCGGAAACCAAGCTCAAGCTGGCCGAACGCAAGCTGGTCGAGCGCGCCAAGGGCGTGCTGATGGCGCGCAACGGCTTGTCCGAAGATCAGGCTTACCAGAAGCTGCGCGGTCTGGCGATGAATAAAAATCTCAAATTGTCCGACGTGGCGCAACGCATTCTGGATGCCGAAGATTTGCTGGGCTGAGCTTCCTTACCCAGCGCGTGCATCGTTGCTCTCTCGACTGATTCTGCACCGATAAGTACAGCGCCTGAGAAAGGGCGTTTCCGATCAGGCGCCAAGGCCTTCCGCCGTCTTTCCATTCATCACATTTCCTTCCCCCCAAGGCCGTTTTGCGCTGCCAATTTGGTGCGCGGCACAAATGCGGTGCGTCTGCATCCTTGGTTTTTCCGCATGGACGCTCCTGCTTCGGGCCGGCTGATTCCGGCTTGAAAATCCTCGGCCTCCTCTGAAAACAGGCGCTTTTCTGGGTATCCAGCGATATGCAGTAGCGCCTGGCACGCTCTTTGCTGAATCGATGGCGTAGCGCAATGAGTGCGCAAGCAGGTTCAGCCAAAGGCGGTTGAGCCGACCAAGACAAGGGCGTCTTTCAGCATGGGGTTTCTTCGTGCTGGATGGCGCCTTTTTTATTTGTCTTTTCGTTTGTCGACTGAATGGGGAATGCAATGGATGTCAAAAAACAGCAGCCGGACAATACCGTCACTGAATCTGCCGAATCTGTCTTCACCGGCGCTGCAGTCAACAGCAAGCGCCGTCAAATCATTCACACCGCAGGGATTGCGGCAGGAGCAAGCATGATGGGATTAGCCCCCGGCGGCGCATGGGCCGCAGGCTCGGACAAGCCTGAAAAAGAAGAGGTCAAGATCGGCTTCATTCCACTGACCGACTGCGCCTCCATCGTAATGGCTTCGGTGCTCGGCTTCGACAAGAAGTACGGCATCAAGATCATCCCCAGCAAGGAAGCCTCCTGGGCCGGCGTGCGCGACAAGCTGACCAACGGAGAGCTGGATGCTTCACACGTGCTGTATGGCCTGATCTATGGCGTGCAGATGGGCATCGGTGGGCAGAAGAAAGACATGGCGGTGCTGATGGGCCTGAACAACAACGGCCAGGCCATCACGCTGTCGAAGAAGCTGGCCGACAAGGGCGCGGTGGATGGCGCCTCACTGGCCAAGCTGATGCAGACCGACAAGCGCGAATACACCTTCGCCCAGACTTTCCCCACCGGCACCCACGCCATGTGGCTGTATTACTGGCTGGCTGCCAACGGCATCAATCCCATGAAGGATGCCAAGGTGATCACCGTGCCGCCGCCGCAGATGGTGGCCAATATGCGGGTCGGCAACATGGATGGCTTTTGTGTCGGCGAGCCCTGGGGCCACCGCGCGATTGTCGACGGCGTCGGCATCACCGCCATCACCACCCAGGACATCTGGAAGGATCACCCCGAGAAGGTGCTGGGCACTTCGCTCGAATTCGTCAAGAAATACCCCAACACCTGCCGCGCCATGATGGCCGCCATTCTCGACGCCAGCAAGTGGATTGACGCCTCGCTCGGCAACAAGAACAAGATGGCTGAAGTGATCGCCGACAAGTCCTACGTCAACACCAGCAAGGACGTGATCGACCAGCGCATTCTGGGACGCTATCAGAACGGTCTCGGCAAGACCTGGGACGACCCGAATTACATGAAGTTCTACAACGAAGGCACGGTAAATTTCCCTTACCTCTCGGACGGCATGTGGTTCATGACCCAGCATCGCCGCTGGGGTCTGCTGAAGAGCGATCCGGACTATCTGGCGGTGGCCAAGTCGGTCAATCAGATCGATCTGTACAAGGACGCCGCAGCCATGACCAAGACGCCGGTGCCGAAGGATGTCATGCGCAGCTCCAAGCTGATGGATGGCACCGTCTGGGACGGCAAGAATCCGGCGGCTTACGCGCAATCGTTCAAGATCAAGATCTGAACCAGCGCGCAAGCACAGCGAGGATGCATGCGGGGGCGTGCCTCTTCGCCGTTCCGGCGTCAGCTGATCGGCTTTGATGCCGGAGCACAGGGGTAATTTCAAGCAAGCAGGCAGTGCAGATTCTGAGCGAGAGGGACTCGATATGAGCGCAGTCATGGAAAACGTCATGGGCGACAACGCCAAACCAGCCGGGAGCACGGCGGTCGAAGCCGGTAGTGTGCCAGCCAAAACCGAAGTGAGGATCAAGCCGAAACCGGGACTGATGAAGCGCCTGCAAGCGCTGGGCTCCGGCAGCTTCATGCGCATCGTGCCGCCGATACTGGGTCTGGCATTTCTGGTGCTGGTGTGGCAAATCATTGCTTTGAAGAACAGCAGTTTTCCGACGCCCTATGTGACCTTGCTGGAGGCGATCAAGCTGTTCTCCGATCCCTTCTATCGTGCCGGTCCCAATGATCAGGGCATAGGCTGGAACGTGCTGGCCTCGCTGCAACGTGTGGGCGTCGGCTTCGGTCTGGCGGCGCTGGTGGGGATCCCTCTGGGCTTTCTGATCGGCCGTGTGAATTTTCTGTCGGGCATGTTCGGCCCCATCATCAGCCTGCTGAAACCGGTATCGCCGCTGGCCTGGCTGCCGATCGGCCTGCTGGTGTTCAAGTCGGCCAACCCGGCGGCGATCTGGTCGATCTTCATCTGCTCGATCTGGCCGATGATCATCAACACCGCAGTCGGCGTGCAGCGCGTGCCGCAGGATTACATGAACGTGGCGCGCGTGCTGAATCTGTCGGAGTGGAAGATTCTGACCAAGATCCTGTTTCCCTCGGTGCTGCCTTACATGCTGACCGGCGTGCGTCTGGCCATCGGCACCGCCTGGCTGGTGATCGTCGCGGCCGAGATGCTGACCGGCGGCGTCGGCATCGGCTTCTGGGTCTGGGATGAATGGAACAACCTGAACGTGCCGCACATCATCATCGCCATCGTGGTCATCGGCGTGGTCGGGGTGCTGCTGGAGCAAATGCTGATGGCGCTTGCGCGTGCCTTCACCTATGAGCAGGTCAATAGCTGACGCTGACGCACTGCAGCCGACATTCAGACAAAGGAAGCGACATGGAAAACTTCAACAGCAAATTCATCGACATTCACGACGTCGAGATGGTGTTCTACACCAAGAAAGGCAGCTTTCACGCGCTGCGCGAGATCAACCTGACCGTCGCCAAGGGCGAGTTCGTCACGCTGATCGGCCACTCCGGCTGCGGCAAGTCGACACTGCTCAATCTGATCGCCGGGCTGATCAAGCCCAGCGAAGGCGTGCTCCTGTGCGCCAACCGCGAAATCGGCGGACCCTCGCCGGAGCGCGCCGTGGTGTTTCAGAACCACTCGCTGCTGCCCTGGCTGACCTGTTATGAAAACATCTACCTCGGCGTGGAACGCGTATTCGCCGCCACCGAAGACCGTACGCAACTGCGCGATCGCACCAAGGCCGCCCTGGCCATGGTCGGCCTCACTGCGGCGGAGAACAAGCGGCCCAATGAAATCTCGGGCGGCATGAAGCAGCGCGTCGGCATCGCCCGGGCGCTGGCGATGGAACCCAAGGTCTTGCTGATGGACGAACCCTTCGGCGCGCTCGATGCACTGACCCGCGCGCACCTGCAGGATGAATTGCTCAAGATCGTCGCCAAGACTCAGTCCACCGTGGTGATGGTGACGCACGATGTCGATGAGGCGGTGTTGCTGTCGGATCGCATCGTCATGATGACCAACGGCCCGGCCGCCACCATCGGCGAAATTCAGGAGGTCAGCCTGCAGCGTCCGCGCGAACGCGTGGCGCTGGCGCAAGATCCGCAGTACTCGGAATACCGTACCGCCGTGCTGGAATTCCTGTATCGCAAGCAAGCGCATCCGGCCAGGGAAGCTGCCTGAGACTGTGATCGCGGCGATGTCTTTGAGCACGCTGCGGCGTGCTCTTTGCTTTTGGGGGCGCTGACTTCCCATATTTATCCCGATTCTGCTGATGTGTTCTAATTTGCGGAACAGAGATGCCGCGCACGCCTCAGCGGCGCGTCATCCGACAGGGAGAAAAAATGAAAAAGCTCAACGAGCAGCGTCTCAGCTATTTCTTTGAAGCGGTGCAATGCGGCAGCGTGCGCGCCGCCGCCGACAAACTGGATATCGCACCCTCCGCCGTCAGTCGCCAGATCGCGCTGCTGGAGCAAGAGGTGGCGATCCCGGTGATGGAGCGTCACCGGCGCGGCGTGGTGACCACGGAAGCCGGACAATTGCTGATCGATTATTACCGCGAGCAGGGCGCGCACCAGGCCGACCTGATGTCCAAGCTGCAAGGTCTGCGCGGGCTCAAACGCGGTCACGTCAATATTGTCATCGGCGAAGGTTTCGTCAGCGATTTCATGAGCCAGCCCATGGCCTATTTTGCGCAGCGCCATCCGCAGATTTCCATTTCTCTGGATCTGGCCGGCACCAATGAAGTGCTGCGTCTGGTGGCCGAGGATGCCGCCGAAATCGGTCTGGTCTACAACCCGCCCAGCGATCCCAAGATTGTCACGCGCGCGCTGCAGCCGCAGCCGATGCAGGTGATCGTGCATCCCGATTCGCCCTTGCGCAAAGCCAAGGCTTGCACGCTGCCGGAACTGGCCGAATATCCGATCGGCCTGATGCATTCTTCCTACGGCACGCGGCAGCTGCTGGCGCTGGCGGAATACGCCGCCAAGATCAAATTCAATCCTTTGCTGACCACCAACTCGATTAACGTGCTCAAGCAGTTCGTGAAGTCGGGGCAGGGCATCACCTTGCTGCCGCGTTTTTCGGTCTCGACTGAGCTGGCCGCCGGCGAGCTGTTCGCCATTCCCATCCAGAGCGATGTACTGACCACCGCCGAGGTGCATCTGATCACCCGCGTCGGACGCAAGCTGTCGGTCGCGGCGAATCGGCTGGTGTCGTATTCGAGTTCGCTGATGCAGGCGTTTCAGGTGACCAGCTGAGCGCAGGCTGAGTTTCATCTGGATGCGCACCCAGGCTTTCTGCTTTTTCCACCACTCCGCACGCTTGTTCTGCCTTGCAGGCCGCGTCACGCCTGTGTGTTCTCAAAATCAGAACATTAATCTGCTTTCGATGTAATTGATCCGATGTCGGCTTGCTCGCACACTCGCTGCATGACCGGTTGATGACAAAGCCCTGGCGGCGATGCTTACCGGCTTGTGCACATTGCAGAGGAGAGTTCGGATGAAGCGTATCGGAGTGGCAGGTTTGGGCAATATGGGGCGCGGCATGGCCTTGTCTTTGCTGCGTGGCGATTATCAGGTGTCGGGTTTCGATCCTTCCGAACAGGCGGCCGCCGGCATGGCGGCGGAAGGCGTCAAGACCTATGCGTCGGTGGCGGAGCTGGCGGCGGCGGTCGATCTGCTGATCCTGTCGCTGCCGACCTCGGATGTGGTGGAAGCAGTGGTCTTCGGCGCCGGCGGCTTGCTGCAGGGCGGGCAGGCCGGCCTGCTGGTGGTGGACACCACGACCGCTGACCCCGACAGCACGCGCAAGGTGGCCGCAGCGCTGGCTGAAAAAGGCATACGCTTTATCGATGCACCGGTCAGCGGCGGCCCCAAGGGCGCCGCCACCGGCACCATGACCATGGTGCTGGGCGGCGCCGCAGCCGACGTCGAAGCCGCCACGCCGGTGCTGGAAGCCATCAGCGCCAAGCGCGTACACGTCGGCCCGGTCGGCGCCGGTCACGTCACCAAGCTGCTCAACAATCTGATGTGCGGCGCGCATCTCATCGTGGCCGGTGAAGCCGCGCGCATCGCCGCCGACGCCGGCCTCGACCCTCAGCAAATCTTTGAAGGCATCAATGCGGGCTCCGGCCGCAGCGGCGTCACCCAGGTCAACTACCCGACCTGGGTATTCAACGAGGCGTTCAATTCCGGTTTCACCATGAAGCTGATGCGCAAGGATCTGCGTCTGGCGATGGGTTTGCTGACGCAGCTCGGCAGCGCTGCACCGCTGGCGACCGAGGCCGGGCGTCTATGGGCCGCCAGCGCCGACGGCGTAGCCGATGCCGAAGACTTCAACCGCATCGTGCAATTCAGCGGCGGCGCTCGATAACAGATTGATGGCTGCGCCTGGCGGCCTCACCGACTCACCCATTTTCAAGATTCTCAGGAGCACACATGCAGTCCAATGAAACAGAACAATTGCTGGCCGCCTTCGCGTCTTTCTTTCCCGATGCCGCCGGCGTCGGTTCGTATGTCGGCGGTCGTCTGGTGCCGGGCAATGGCGACCTGATCGAGCTGGTCAATCCGGCCAGCGGCCGCGCCAGCCTGAACTATCGTGATGCCGACGCCAGCGTGGTGGAGCAGGCCGCACGCGCCGCCGTCGCTGCGCAGGCCGAATGGTGGAAGCTGACGCACGCCGCGCGCGGTCGTGTGGTGTTTGCCATCGGTCAGAAGATCCGCGATCACCTGGAGCCGCTGGCCCAGCTGGAGGCGCTCAGCGCCGGCAAGCCCATCCGCGATTGCCGCGGCGAAGTGGCCAAGGTGGCCGAGATGTTTGAATACTATGCCGGCTGGACCGACAAGTTCTACGGCGACGTGATTCCGGTGCCGAGCACGCATCTCAACTACACGCGGCGCGAACCGATCGGCACCGTGCTGCAGGTCACGCCGTGGAACGCGCCCATCTTCACCTGCGGCTGGCAACTGGCGCCGGCCATCGCCATGGGCAATGCCGTGTTGCTCAAGCCGTCCGAACTGACGCCCTTCACTTCGCTGGCGGTTGCCGCCTTGGCCGAGCAGGCCGGCGTGCCGGCCGGTCTGATCAATGTGCTGGCGGGTTATGGTCACACCGTGGGCCAGGCTGCCATCGACAATCCGCATATCAAAAAAGTGGTGTTCGTCGGTTCGCCGCAGACCGGCAAGAAGATCGCCGAAGCGGCGGCACGTCGCTTGCTTCCCTGCGTGCTGGAGCTGGGCGGCAAGTCGGCCAATATCGTGTTTGAAGATGCCGATCTGAAGCGCGCCAGTCTGGGCGCGCAGGCCGCCATCTTTTCCTCGGCCGGACAAAGCTGCGTGGCCGGTTCGCGCCTGCTGGTGCAGCGTCCGGTGTATGAAGAATTCGTCGCCATGCTGGCCAGGGGCGCGGCGCAGATCAAGGTCGGCCAGCCTTTGGATGCGCAGACCGAAGTCGGTCCGATTTCCAATCGTCGCCAGTATGAGCACGTGGTCGGCATGATCGCCAGCGGCGTCAAGGCCGGCGCCAAGCTGGTCGGCGCCGAGCTGCCGGACGGCCAGGACGGCTTCTTCGTGCGGCCGACGATTCTGGCGCACGTGACCAACGAGATGGATGTCGCGCGTAGCGAGATCTTCGGCCCGGTGGTGGTGGTGATTCCTTTCGACACCGAGGAAGATGCGATCCGCATCGCCAACGACAGCGACTTCGGTCTGGCCGGCGCGGTGTGGACCAGCGATGTGGCGCGCGCGCACCGGGTGGCGGCAGGCATCAATGCCGGTACCTTCTGGATCAACAGCTACAAGACCATCAACGTGACCTCGCCGTTCGGCGGCTACAACCAGAGCGGCTATGGCCGTTCCAGCGGCGTCGAGGCTCTGCACGAATACACGCAGACCAAGAGCGTGTGGGTGGAAACGGCGAAGTCGCCGGCGGCGCCTTTCGGTTACGCATGAAGCTCGCCCACGGCAGCATCTAAGCCGGACATCAAGCACCAGTCAATACCAGCAAGCAGCAGTCAAGATCACAACATCAGTCAGCCGGCATTGCAGTGACAGGAGCGCAGCCGCAGAATCAGGCACTTCGATTCAGCGGCCGCGCTCTGCGGCGGGGAGCCGGGGCACACTGCAATTCAATTACGCGTATCGAAGGTAAAACGGAGGGAAGCATGCAAGCAGCCGCACCAGCATTATCTGTTTCAAAGCAGGGCGCCGGAATCTGGAAGCTCTATATCTTTGCAGTCGTCATTCTGGTGATCGCAGAGTGGATAGGCTCGGCCACCTTCAAGCTCGGACCGGGCAAGATCGTGCTGCTGCCCATGGTGTGGGCGCTGATCATGGGCGCACTGATAGGCTCGCTGCAATCGCGCTTGCCGGGGCCGCTGTCGCTGAGCCAGCCGCTGCAGTTTCGTGCCGCGGCGATTCTGCAACCGGCCTTGCTGCTGTTCGTCGCCAAGCTCGGTCTGATGGTCGGCAGCTCCTTGCCTAAGCTGGTGGAGTCGGGCTGGGCGCTGATCTTTCAGGAATTCGGCCACTTTGTCGGCACCATCCTGATCGGCCTGCCGCTGGCGCTGCTGCTGGGCATCAAGCGCGAAGCCATCGGTGCGACCTTCTCGGTGGGCCGCGAACCCAGCCTGGCCATCATCGGCGAGCGCTATGGCATGGATTCGCCGGAAGGGCGCGGCGTGCTGGCCGAGTACATCACCGGCACGCTGTTCGGCGCCGTGTTCATCGCGGTGTTTGCCGGCTTCATCGCCAGCCTCAACATCTTCCATCCTTACTCGCTGGCGATGGGCGCCGGCGTCGGTTCGGGCAGCATGATGGCGGCCGCAGCCGGCGCCATTGCCGCGCTGCAGACCCCGGAAGTGGCCAAGGATGTCGCCACCTTCGCTGCCGCCAGCAATCTGATCACGACCACCATCGGCACCTACTTCACGCTGTTCATTTCGCTGCCGCTGGCGGTGTGGGGCTATCGCGTGCTGGAGCCGCTGATCGGTCGCACCACCGCATCCTCCAGCACCGCGCAAGAAGGTTTGCAGCAGGCAACGCATCTGGACAGCGGCGAGCTGAATCTGCCCAACCGCATCGGCGCGTGGGTATTTGCCGGCGTGCTCACCATCATCGCCAACTGGATCGCCTACAAGGTCACGCCGCTGCAGTCGCTGGGCTGTATCGCGATCATGGTGGCGGTGGTGTTTGCCGGCGACCTGCTGCGCACGCTGACCGGCAAGAAAGTGCCGGCGGTATGCTGGGTCACGCTGGTGGCGATGTTCCTGACTTCGCCGGCTTGTCCGTGGGCGGCGGCGATTGTGGAGATCACTTCCAAGGTCAATTTCCTGGCCGTGATCACGCCGATGCTGACCTTCGCCGGGCTGTCGATCGCCAAGGATATTCCGGCCTTCCGCAAACTGGGCTGGCGCATCGTGCTGGTGTCCTTTGCCGCGAACGCCGGCACCTTCATCGGCGCCACGCTGATTGCGGAGTTCTTCCACTGATCTTTGATTGCTCCGCGCACTGCAGGCGGATATTGAAAAACCATGCCGACCGGATTACGGTCGGCATGGTTTTTTTGTGCACCAGCTTTCTTGTTTTGATCAGAGTCCGGCGGCAGCAAGAGTAGCGGCTGCCCAATGCTGCTTGAGCAGCCTGACCATTTCACGTCCGCCGGCTGACAGCGGGCGTTCTGCGCTGGCCATGGCGTAGGCGCTGTAGCGCACCGGCTTTGCCAGCGGTCGCGCCACCAGTGCCGGGTCGCGATACTTGAACACCGTCAGATCGTCCACCAGCGCAATCCCCCAGCCATTGGCGGCGACGCTACAGGCGACGTAGGCATAGCGCACGTCCACTGTTGGTTTGCGCAGGCCGGCCTCATCGCCCAGCAGACCTTCCACCACCTTGCCGTGCTGCGTTTCCATGCCGAAGGAAATCACGTCATAGGCGCGGATGTCTTCCAGTTTCAGACGCTTGCGGCTGGCCAGCGGATGCCTGGCCGCCATTACGCACAGCACGTCGCCTTCGCCGATCAGATGCGGGGTGATGGCGGGGTGCTGGTTCTGCACGAACGCGGCCACGCCGATGTCGCATTCGCCGGCCAGCAACTGATCGGTGATCTGGGTATGCGTGGCGATCTCGATTGAGATATGCAGACGCGGCATCGCCGTCTTGAGCTCGGCCACGGCGCGCGGCACCAGTTCCAGCGCGGTGCTCAGATTGGTGGAAATACGCAAGGTATCGGTCACGCCATGGCGCAATTGTTCTGCATACACCTGCACGCGGTCGATGCTGCGCCAGGCGCTGTCGATTTCGCGCATCAGCGCCCGCGCTTCCGGTGTGGAATGCAGGCGACCGCCGGTGCGTTCAAACAGCACGATCTGCAGCTTCTGCTCCAGATAGCGGATCAGACGACTGACTGCCGGCTGCGATACGTGCAGCACATCGGCAGCGCCGGATAGGGAGCCGGCCCGCATGACGGCCCGGAATACCTCGATTTGGCGGAGATTCATGGAAGATTCACGGAAAACTGAAGGTCTAACATAAAGGTATAGATGCTGGCTATTTTGGCATTTGCCATTATGGTTTGTCTATTTGATACTGAGGCCATGCAAAAAGAATCCCATCGCCGTATTCATCAGCTCGAACGCATCGCCATCTGTGGTCTCGGCCTGATCGGCGGCTCCGTTCTCAAGGCCCTGCGCGCAGCGGGATACACCGGGCATGTGACGGCTTTCGATATCGATCCGGCGGTGGCGCAGCAGGTCTGCGCCGAGGGCTTTGCCAATGAAGTCGCGCTTTCCGCCGACAGGCTGTTTCTGGAGCACGATCTGGTGATACTGTGCCAGCCGGTCGGGGTGGTGGTGCAGTATTTGCTTGAGCAGCCAGCGCAGATTGCAGCGGGGCGCGCCATCGGGATTGATGTGGCGAGCGTAAAAGGGCCGGTGGCGCAGGCGCTGCGGGCCGGCGGTGCTGCTGTGCAGGCGCGCTTCGTGCCTTGCCATCCGATTGCCGGCAAGGCCAGCCACGGCTGGGCCGCAGCGCAGGCCGATCTGCTGGACGGAAAACTGTGCATACTCACACCCGAGCCAGGCACGCCGCAGCCGGCGCTCGATCTGGCGCTTGAATTCTGGTCCTTGCTGGGCGCCCGAACCGGCTTCATGGCGGCGCAGGAGCATGACGCCGTGTATGCCGCCGTCAGCCACATGCCGCAGTTGCTGACCTATGCCTATCTGCACGGTCTGGCCGCGCGCGAACATACGCGGGAGTGGCTGGCCTATCGGGGCACGGGATTCAAGAGCTTCACCAGACTGGGTTCTTCGGATGCGCGTTTGTGGGCCGATATCGCCACGCATAATGCCGCCTCGCTGATCGAGGAGATCGACAGCGTCAGCGCCTCGCTGGCCCTGTTCCGGCAGCGTCTGGCGCAAGGGCAGGTCAGTGAGCTGGCCGAGGATTTCGCCAGCGCGCGCGCGCTGCATGCGGGCAGCGAAACGGCCGGCTGAACGGCGCTGCCGGGCGCGGCGGCCAGGTGTTTTTGCAGTACAGGATCTGATTTGATGCTGAGCGCAGGTTGCCGGCAGAAAATCGAAACGGTCGCCGGCAGGGAGCGGCGGACGGCTTGGGTAATGTGCAGTCATGCCTCAGTCTCAAGGGGCGCCACGTAGTCATCATTCAGTAGTCGAGCATGTGCAGTTCTGTGAGTTTATGAATTTTTGCCAACACTAAACACTATCTAGCCAGGAGCCTGTAATGACCCCGCATTTGAATATTCCAAAAACACTGCTGATGGGCGCCATCGTCACCGTATCCGCACTGTCCTCGCAGATAGCCAGCGCCGATCAGCTGGCCGACATGAAGGCGCGCGGCACCATGGTCTGTGGCACGCTCACCAGCACCGAGCCGCTGGGGTATCAGGATCCGCAGACGCGCCAGATCGTCGGCTTCGACGTCGACATGTGCAAGGCGCTGGCGCAGCACATGGGCCTGAAGATGGAGCACAAGGGCTTGTCGATCGAGCAGCGCGTGCCAGAACTGAGCACCGGCCGCGTCGACGTGGTGTCGGCGGCGCTGGGTTACACCAAGGAACGCGCCCAGCAGATCTCCTTCAGCTCGGCGCACTATCAGGTGCCGATTCGCGTGATGGTGAAAAAGAATTCGGGCCTCGACAGCTTTGCCAAGCTGGCCGACAAACGCATCAGCGCGGTCAAGAGCGCCACCACCGAAATCTACGCGCGGCGCGGTCTGACCAAGAGCGAAATCGTCACCTATCAGGATGGTCCTTCGGCGTTTCTGGCGCTGATGCAGGACAAGGTCGACGGCTTCTCGACTTCCGAAACCGCAGGTCTGCGCTATCTGGTCGAATCCAAGGGCGAAGCCACCTACATCAAGGACAGCCTGGCCTGGGAGCCGACGGCGCTGGGCGTGAAGAAGGATGAGCCGGCCTTGCTGGCAGCGGTCAACAAATCGCTGGAAGACATGGAAAAGGCCGGCGAGATCGACTCGATCTGGAACAAGTGGTACGGCCCGACCACGCGTTTCGCCTTCGCCCGTGAAAAGAAGCTCACGCCGATTTCCACCTTCGCGCAATAAACCTTCCAGCACTGTTTCGAGGACGACTTCATGAAAGATCTGTTGCTGGCCAACCCGGACTACGTGACGCTGCTGCTGCACGGTCTGGGCGTGACTGTCAGGCTGTTTGCGGTGAGCTGGATACTGGCGATGCTGCTGGCCTCGCTGCTCACCGCGATACGTAGCGCCGGCGGCCGCATCGGTACGTGGCTGGTGGCGGTATTTGTTGAATACCACCGCAACGTGCCGGGGCTGGTGCAGATCTTCGTGTGGTACTTCGGTGTGCCGCAATTGCTGCCGACCTCGGTGCAGCGCTGGATCAATCATCACAACGGCGAATTCTTCTTTTCCTGTATCGCGCTGACGCTGTATGCCGCCGCCTACATGAGCGAAGATCTGCGCAGCGGCCTGCGTTCACTGCCGCGCGGGCAGGCTGAAGCGGCGCGTTCGCTCGGCATGTCCTACGGCCAGACCTTGCGCCACATCCTGCTGCCGCAGGCGGTGCGCGCCTCGCTGCCGCCGCTGGTGAATCAGACGCTGGCGCTGTTCAAGGCCACCAGTCTGGCGATGACGGTCGGCGTGGCGGACATGATGCATGCCACCCGTCAGATTGAGAACGAAACCTATCGCACCTTCGAAGCCTTCTTCATCGTGTCGGTCGCCTATGTGGTGATGTCATGGCTGATCATGGGCGTCGGGGCCTACACCAGCCGACGTTTTGCAAGCACGAGGAACTGACATGCTGGAGATTCTGAACAATTACGGCCTGATCCTGCTGATCGGCGAATATCCGCACGGCCCGCTGGGCGGTCTGGCAATGACGCTGATTCTGGCGGCCTCGGCCTTGCTGCTGTCTTTCCCGCTGGCGATTCTGGTGGGTATTGCACGCACTTCGCCGCTGATTGCGGTGTCGCGGCTGGCGGCGCTCTACGCCAATACCATACGCGGCCTGCCGCTGCTTTTGCTGGTGTTCTGGGCTTACTTCGCGGTGCCCATGCTGTTCGGCAAAAGCGTGAATGCCACGGTGGTGATGCTGGTGGCGCTGATCGTGTATGAGAGCGCCTATCTGGGCGAAATCGTGCGCGCCGGCATCGTCGCCTTGCCGCGCGGCCAGCAGGAAGCGGCGCGCACGCTGGGCATGGGTTACTGGACTACGCTGCGCAAGGTGATTCTGCCGCAGGCGCTGTACAACATGATCCCGAGCATGATGAATCAGTTCGTGGTGGTGGTGAAGAACACTTCGCTGGCCTATGTCATCGGCGTGGATGAACTGACCAATGCCGCGTATCAGGTCAACAGCCAACTGCTGACCAAGCCCTTCGAAGTCTATGCCTTGCTGGCGATGACCTATTTCCTTGTCTGTTTCCTGCTGAGCCGTTCGGTCGAAGCGCTGGAACGACGCATTACCCGCAATCGCCGCAGCCGTCCGGCCTGAGGATACCCATGCTCGAATTTATCCAGATCCAGAAATCCTATGGTGCAACGCGCGTGCTGAGCGATATCTCGGAACGCGTCGAAGCAGGCGAAGTGGTGGTCGTGTGCGGGCCTTCGGGTTCCGGCAAGTCGACGCTGATTCGCACCGTCAACCGGCTGGAAAGCATAGACAGCGGCCGGATCATCGTCAACGGCCAGGATGTGCACGCAGCCGGCAAGGATCTCAACAGCCTGCGCGCCGGCATCGGTTTCGTGTTCCAGCAGTTCAATCTGTTTCCGCATTGCAGTGCGCTGGAAAACGTGATGATGGCGCCGATGTCGGTGCGCGGCACCACACGGGCCGAAGCGCGCGAGCAGGCGCAGGAGTTGCTGGCGCGGGTCGGTCTGGCGCACAAGTCGCAATGTTTTCCCGGCGAGTTGTCGGGCGGTCAGCAACAGCGCGTGGCAATTGCACGCACGCTGGCCATGAAGCCGCCGTTGATTCTGTTCGACGAGCCGACCAGCGCGCTCGACCCGGAAATGGTCGGCGAGGTATTGGCGGTGATGAAGGATCTGGCGCGCCAGGGCATGACCATGGTGTGCGTGACGCATGAAATGGGCTTCGCGCGGGAAGTGGCCGACAAGGTCTGGTTTCTCGACGCCGGCCGGGTGCTGGAACGCGCCACGCCGGAAGCCTTCTTCAACACGCCGCAGCATCCGCGCGCGCAAAAATTTCTGTCGGATACGCATCGCTGAAGCGGCGTGTAAATAAGCGGCAACTGATGGGGTGACAAGCCGTGCGCTGCGCGGTCTCCGTCAATGAAAAGTCCGTAGCAAGTTCAATAACAAGTTCTCGAAAATCGGCCCGGCCTGGCGTCAGGGGCGCTCGCGTCCTTGCGTGTGCATCATGCATGCCGATCGCAGCAGGCAGGCCGGTTGATCTGTGTCGCACACCCCCAACCAAGGAGTACATCATGTCCGATCTGTTTGAAAATCCCATGCATCTGATGGGCTTTGAATTTGTCGAGTTCGCCTCGCCCGTGCCCGGTTTGCTGGAGTCTGTATTCAGCATGATGGGTTTCTCCAAAGTGGCGCGCCATCGTTCCAAGGACGTGACGCTGTTCCGTCAGGGCGGCATCAATTTCATCGTCAACAATGAGCCCGGCAGCGCTGCCGCCTATTTCGCCGCCGAACATGGCCCATCGGCCTGCGGTATGGCGTTTCGCGTGAAAGACTCGCATCAGGCTTATGCGCGCGCGCTGGAGCTGGGTGCGCAGCCGCTCGACATGCCGGTCGGCCCGATGGAACTGCGCCTGCCGGCAATCAAGGGCATAGGTGGTGCGCCGCTGTATCTGATCGATCGGTTTGAAGAAGGCAAATCGATCTATGACATCGACTTTGAATTCATCGAAGGGGTGGATCGCAATCCGCCCGGCGCCGGCCTCCGGGTGATCGATCACCTGACGCACAACGTCTATCGCGGGCGCATGGCGTATTGGGCTGCGTTCTACGAGAAGCTGTTCAACTTCCGCGAGATCCGCTACTTCGACATCAAGGGCGAATACACCGGCCTGACCTCCAAGGCGATGAGCGCGCCGGACGGCAAGATCCGCATTCCCCTGAACGAGGAGTCGTCCAAGGGCGCCGGTCAGATCGAGGAATTCCTGATGCAGTTCAATGGCGAGGGCATCCAGCACATCGCCTTGTCGACCGACGATCTGATCGGCACGCTGGATCAGCTGAGAGCGGCTGGTCTGCCGCTGATGACGGCGCCGCCCGCGACCTACTATGAAATGCTGGAGGGCCGCCTGCCTGGTCACGGCGAAGTGGTGGCGGATCTGCAGGCGCGCGGCATCTTGCTCGACGGCGTGACGCAGGGCGGCCAGCATCGTCTGCTGCTGCAGATTTTTTCCAGCACCATGCTCGGCCCGGTGTTCTTTGAATTCATCCAGCGCAAGGGCGACGAGGGTTTCGGCGAGGGCAATTTCAAGGCGCTGTTCGAATCGATAGAACGCGATCAGATCAAGCGCGGCGTGCTGGCGACCGCGTGACGCATATTTGAGCTGATTTGATCCTGAGTTGATATTCATAGGTTGCACACATCATGTTCAGACACATAGAGCCCTATCCGGGCGATCCGATTCTCACGCTCAACGAAAGTTACTTTGCGGACCCCAGAAGCAACAAGGTCAACCTGAGCATCGGCGTTTATCTCAATGCCGCCGGCAAGATGCCGGTAATGCGCGCCGCGCTGAAGGCCGAGCAGGCCATGTTCGAGCATCTGGGCACGCGCCCCTATCTGCCGATGGAGGGCGATGCCGGCTTTCGCCGCACCGCGTGCGAGCTGATCTTCGGCGCCGACCATGTCGCGCTGCAGGAAGAACGAATTGCCAGTGTGCAGACGCTGGGCGGGTCGGGCGCGCTGAAGGTCGGCGCCGATTTTCTGAAGCGCTATTTTCCGCAAGCCGGCATCTGGGTCAGTGACCCGACCTGGGACAATCATCACGGCATCTTTGCCGGCGCCGGACTGCCGGTGGGTTTGTATCCCTATTACGATGCGGCCAGCGGCGGTGTCGATTTCGCTGCCATGCTGGATTGTCTGAAGCGCTTGCCGGCGGGCGACATCGTCTTGCTGCACGCCTGCTGCCATAACCCGACCGGCGCCGATCTGAGCGCGGCGCAATGGCGCGCGCTTGCCGTGCTCATGCGTGAACGCGGTTTGCTGGCTTTCTTCGATATGGCCTATCAGGGCTTCGGTGCCGGTGTCGATGCCGATGCTTTTGCGATCCGCCATTTCGCGGAGCAGGGCATTGCACTGCTGGTAGCGAGTTCGTTCTCCAAGAACTTTTCCTTATACGGCGAGCGCTGCGGCGCCTTGAATATCGTGTGCGCCGATGCAAAGCAAGCGGCGACCGTGCTGGGTCAGCTAAAGGCCGGCATCCGCCGTATCTATTCCAGCCCGCCGACGCACGGCGCGCGCATCGTGGCGGCCGTGCTCGGCAGCGATGAGCTGCAGGCCGAATGGCGGGCCGAGCTGGAGACCATGCGGCTGCGCGTAGCCGCCATGCGTCAGGGGCTGCATGAAGTTTTGCGGCAGCGCTGCCCGCAGGCCGATATCGACTACCTGAAGCGGCAGACCGGCATGTTCAGCTTTACCGGATTGAGCGTGCAGCAGGTGCGCAGGCTGCGTGAAGAACATGCGGTGTATCTGGTCGATTCGGGACGCATTTGCCTGGCGGCGCTGACGGAAGAAAACATCACGGTCACGGCGGATGCGATGGCGCAGGTAATGCGCTAGTTCTGCCATCGATGTCCTTGCTGCATGTAAAAAGCCCGCTATGCACATAGCGGGCTTTTTTACTTCGGGCGATCTTGAGTTCAGGTGAGCAGCAAGGGCATGCCCGGATCGCCTTTCTCCATCGCACGCTGATAGCCCGGACGCGCAGCGATGCGTTGCAGGTAAGCCAGAATCGATGGATAGGCGGAGAAATCCTGCGGCAGGAAATAGCGCATGGTGGTCAGCGAGAACACGGTCATGATATCGGCCGCAGTGAAGTCATTGCCGGCCAGAAAATCCGTTTTGCTCAGGCGTTGCTCGACCAGGCCGAGCGCCAGCGCGAGACGCGCTTCGGTCGCGACGCGCGGGCCGTTATCCTCGGCCGGATTCAGACGCAGCAAGGTCATCAGGCGCGCCATGATGGATTGCAGGTTGCCGTTCGAAAAATGGAACCAGTAAAGGTAGGTGGCGTAGTCGGGGTGATCCGGCGGAACAGCCAGCTTGCCGCCGCCGTGCTTGTTGATGAGGTATTCGACAATCGCGGCGGACTCCGCCAGCACCAGATCGCCGTCATTGATCACGGGCGCTGCGCCCAGCGGATGCAGGGCTTTGTATTCCGGCGGCGCAAGCATGTTCGAGGCCAGCCTTTCATAGCGCTTCAGGGTGTAGGGGAGTTCGAGTTCTTCGCACAGCCAGACGATGCGTTCCGACTGGGATTTGCCGAGATGGTGGACAGTAAGCATGGGAAGAATGGATGCCAGAGAAAGGCAGAGTTGAGGTGGTCTCAGCTTAACCTGAAATGACTGATATTGCCCGGAGCGGGCCGGGCTGAAGCGCTTGCGGCGTTGTGCCTGGGCTGTTATTTCCGCCCGTTTTCCTTGTTTTTTGAGCTGAATCTTGCCGTTGGGCACCGATTTCGCCCCGATTCTGTGGCTATTTGAATCGGCTCAGGTTTTTCCTGATGAAGTTCGGCAGTGGGCTAGGGAAGGCCCTGATTCAACAAAGTGCTGTCAAAAATTAAAGTGTGTCCATACCCGCTGCAAACAAGTTCTCGCAAGGGGCGAGATCGGGAAGCCGGTGATGAGTCAGATACCTTAGGGAGAATAAAATGTTTTTTGCCAAGAAAAATCGCTTTGTCTGTGCTTCCGCCGCTGCTCTGCTGCTGGCTACCAGCGCTCCGACTTTCGCCGCGACTGCAACCGGCTCCCTGATCATCAGCGCCTCGGTGCTGGCCTCCTGCACCGTGGTGGGTTCCACCATCGCCTTCGGCGCCTACAGCTCGACCCAGGTCGATCAGACCGGCAACATCGCTGTGATCTGCACCAACGGCACCACTTACAACGTCGGCCTGGATGCCGGTGCAGGCACCGGCGCCAGCACTACCGTGCGCAAGATGACCGGCAGCGGCGGCGGCACACTGAACTACGCGCTGTATCGCGATTCGGGCCGCACCAACAACTGGGGTTCGACCATCGGCACCGATACCCAGGCCGGCACCGGCAGCGGTCTGGTTCAGAACCTGACGGTCTACGGTCGTATCGCTTCGGCACAGACACCGCTGGCAGGTACTTACTCGGATACCGTGACTGTCACGCTGACTTACTGATCGACCGCAAGGCACAATAAAAAGCCCGCTCAGTGCAACTGAGCGGGCTTTTTTCATGGGCGAATATTTTTTCTCAATGCTGGATCAGCGCATGCCGCGATAGGCCGACCATGCGACCAGCAGCCATGCGGCGAGAAAGGCTGCGCCGCCGATGGGAGTGATGGCGCCGAGGATGCGGGTGCCGGTCAGGGCCAGCACGTAGAGACTGCCGCTGAAGATGACGATGCCGATCAGCATCAGATTGCCGGCCCAGTTCAGTGCGGCGCCGCCGAATTTCGGCATCAGCAGCGCGACCGCGATCATGCCCAGCGCATGCATGACCTGATAGGTGACGGCGGTGTGCCAGACGCTCAGCATTTCTTCGCTCAGCATCTTCTTCAGGCCGTGCGCACCGAAGGCACCGGCAGCGACGGCGATGAACATATTGATTGAGCCCAGCAGCACCAGAATGCGTTCGTTCATGATGAATCCAAAGTCGGAAAAGCGCCTATTCTAGTCGGCTTTTGCTGCCGGCTGACATGCGTGGCGGCGGATCAGTCTTATCAGATCAAATGCGGCGGAATTTGCGTGAGGTGCCATGAGCCACGACGTCGCTGTTCAATCCAGATCCTGAAATTCTTCCTGCGGCAGGGCTTCATAGGCAGTCGACATGATGGAGGCGTCGTTGCCGCAACTGCGCGACGAGGCTTTGCCGTTCTTGTCGCGCACCACCACGCCTGAGCTGAACTGCGGATTATTGGGACCCTTGCCGAAGCCGGTGCGTATGGTGCGGTCAAACAGGGTGTATTCGACGTCGCCGTTCTTGAAGCGGATGTGTGCTTCGCCGCCGCCTGAGTAGCCGGTCGAGCTGAAGAAGAAATGCCCGGCGGCGGGTTGCGGCGTGTCCGGATACTGCAGTTCTATTTTTTTCTGCGTGCCGAAACGATATTGCAGCGTGCCACCTTTTTCCGAGAAATCACGGGAAGCGCACAGTGACAGCAGCTTGCCTTTGGTGCTGCATTGGAACAGCGGTTTTTCGCCGGGCAGGCAGAGATTGGCCGTCGCAGGAGCGGCAATGGCAGCACCGGCAGCGGCCATTGAAAAAATGGCAAAGGCGGTCACACGAAATGAGATCGATGGCATGGCGATGATGGGAAATCGGAGAATGCGGAGCTGCCAGCATAGTCGAAATCAGGCCCGATTGCGTAGCGTCGCATCTGCGGTGCAGTTCAGCGCAGGTAGCCGTTCTTTCTCAGCTTGAAGTCGTGTTCCAGCACGATGCGTGTAGTGGCGATCATGCCGCTCAGACCCAGCACCAGTTGCGTCAGCTTGTCGTCGGCCATGAGCCACACGCTGCCCGCAGGCGGCGCCACGCCGCTGGCAGCGCTGATGACGGGCGTCACCCATGAGGCTTCTTCGCTGACATCAAGCAGCACATTGCCTTCCGAGGTCGTGTGCAGATATATTTCCCCGCCCAGCTCCAGCGCGAAGCAGATGCCTTGGCCTACCGGATTGGCCTTGCCGCGTTTCCACACCACCGCCTGCAGATCGCGGTTGTAGCTGTCGATCCAGGCTTCGACGTCATAGGTCGTCTGCAAGACGATCCACGGCCGCGGGCCCGGCTCCGGAATGGCGGCGTTGTCTTGCGAGTCTGGCGAATCCTGATCGGACATGATGTGGCGGTGAGCTGCGGTGTGTGAATGATGAGGAGGACGATGGCACTTGTCTGCATGCCAAACCTGAGCGTACTTGATACTGCGAAACGCGAGGTCAATGCAGGGCGCATTGTGGCATGAAGCGGCCGTGTTCGTGAAAGACGTTTCGCTTTGAATATGGATACGATCAGCGCTTGAGTGTGCCCCCGGTTTGCCTGCATTTTGCCTGGCGTTGAAGAGTGCAAAAAGACGGCTCGGCATGCCGACCTCGAAAACAGTGCGTGCAAAATGCACAAGCAGAAAACAGAAAAGGGCTCCAATTGCTTGGAACCCTTTTATGCATTGCTGAATTTCTGGTAGGCCGTGCGGGACTCGAACCTGCGACCAACGGATTAAAAGTCCGCTGCTCTACCAACTGAGCTAACGACCCGAAAGACCGCTATTATATGCAAGCTTTATTCGGCCTGTCAAACATCATGGCCAATAAATTACCGCAGCATCTGCATGCTGCGGTTTTCCTGCAAATTGCGAAGCGTTCGTGAGCCGTATTTGTGAACCGGCGATCCGGCTTATTTCAGTTGCGTCAGCCTATCCTTGCCGGTTTGTGCGGCAGTGGTGCCGGGGTACTTGGAGATCAGTGCTTCCAGCGTTTTCTTGGCGGCCGCCTTATCCTTCAGTTCCACTTGCGAGCTGGCGATGTTGAGCATCGCGTCTGCCGCTTTCGGATTGTCCGGATAATTTTTTACAACGTTTTGCTGGGCTGTGATCGCGCCCTTGTAATCACGTTGGGCGTACAGCGAATTACCCATCCAGTATTGCGCCGAGGCGGCATAGCCGGATTGTGGATAACGCTTGATGAAGTCGCCGAAAGCATTGCCTGCTCCCTTGTAGTCGCCGCCCTTGAATTGTGCGAGCGCGGCATCGTAGGTCTGCTGCTCGGAAATGGCGACGCTGACTTCCTTGCCGTCGACGTTGACCTGTTGCGGCTCAAGCTTGCGCAGGCGGGCATCCAGATCAACGTAAAAATCTTTTTGGCGCTGTTGCGCATTGCTGACTTCATTGCTGAGCACTTCGATCTGGCCGCGCAGTTGCGAAATCTGGCGTTCCAGATTGTCGTTGCGGTCGGACAGCGAGAGCACGCTGTTCTTGTCGGCCTTGTTGGTCATGTCGCGCTGCAACGCTTCGATCTTGGAACGGATGTCCAGAATCGCCTTGCGTGCCTCGTCGTCATCGAACATGCCGGCGTGTGCAGTGAATGGCAGATAAGCCGCGACGGCCAGCAAGGCCGTCGCAGTTACCGATTTCAGAGTGGGTTTGAAAACGGTGCGCATGCTGATTATTGGTAAGCGATATCAGCGCGGCGGTTTTCAGAGTAGGACGATTCGTCGCTGCCCAGTGCCTTCGGCTTTTCCTTGCCGAACGAAACTGCCTCGACTTGTGCATCCGACACGCCCAGCAGGACCAGCGCCTTGCGGACTGCTTCTGCACGCTTCTGACCCAGTGCCAGGTTGTACTCTGCGCCGCCGCGATCATCGGTGTTGCCTTGGACGATCACTTTACGATCCTTGTGTGCGACCAGGTACTTGGCGTGGTTCTCGACGACAGGGCGGAACTCGTCCTTGACGGTGTAGCTGTCATAGTCGAAATAGATGCTGCGCTTTGCCAGGACGCCTTGCGGATCGTTCAGCGGGTCGGTGGAACCGGCGTTGACGGTGCCGACGGCACGTGGGTCTGCACCCATGCCGGCGCCTGCACGGTTTTCAACCGGTGCGTTCTTGTCGTCCAGCTTGGTGGACGAGCATGCAGCCAGCAGAACGGCGCTGGAAACGATGAGTGCGAAGGTGCTGATAGTGCGCATTTGGATTACTCCTAGTTGTCGTGATGAATGTTAATAATGGTTATTTCATGAACGGACCCCAGGTAGGCTCCCTGATATCACCTACCTGCGTTGTAATGCGTTGTTTTACGCGACCATCAACTGAAACGATGGCCAGGGATCCGCGACGACCTGCTTCTGTCGCGTACATGATGTATTTGCCGTTGGGGGCAAAACTGGGCGACTCGTCTTTGACGGTATCGGACAGGCGTTGTTCCTGTCCATTGGTCAGGTCCAGCGCATAGAGCTGGAACTTGCCGTCGCGGCGAGAGATGAAGGCCAGCGTCTTGCCGTCGGGCGAAACGCGTGGGCTGATGTTGTAGCTGCCGTTGAAGGTCACGCGCTGTGCGCCGCCGCCGCTGATGCTGGTCTTGTAGATTTGCGGGCCGCCGCTGCGATCACTGGTGAAATAGATGCTGCCGCCGTCAGGCGAGAATTGCGGCTCGGTATCGATGCCGGATGTATTGGTCAGGCGGCGTACGCCGGTGCCGTCGGCATTGATGATGTAGACCTGGGTCAGACCGTCGCGCGTGAGCGCCACCGCCAGGCGCTGGCCGTCAGGCGACCACGACGGCGCCGAATTGCTGCCCTTGAAGTTGGCCACCACGGCGCGTTGACGCGTCACCAGATTCTGAATGTAGATGATCGGCTTCTTGGCTTCGAACGAGACATAGGCAACCTTGCCGCCGTCGGGCGACCAGGATGGCGAGATGATCGGTTCGTTGGAACGCAGCGCAACCTGATTGCCTTCACCGTCGGCATCGGCGACTTCCAGGCGATATTCGCTGCCGGATTTGGTCACGTAGGCAATACGGGTCGAGAAGATGCCGGGGATGCCGGTCAGCTTCTGATAGATGTCATCGGCGATCTTGTGCGCGGTCAGGCGCGCCAGCTGCGGCTGGGTGCCGAAGGACAGCGCCGACAGCTGGCTGGATTTGAGCGTGTCGAACAGGCGATAGCGGACGTCGAAGCGGCCATCGGCCAGACGTTGCACGCCGCCCACCGCCAGCGCATTGGCGCCGCGCTTTTGCCAGTCTTCGTAATTGATGGCCGACGCATCCGACAGCGAATCGCTGTTGTCGATCAGCTTGAAGATGCCGCTGCGCACCAGGTCGGCTTTGACAATGGCGGTAATTTGCTGCGGCATGGCCTCTTCCCCGGGGAAGGCGGCGATCGCGACAGGAATCTGGCTGGCGCCGACACCGGAGATGTCGAAGCGCAGTTGCGCCTGCGATGCCGGAGCGAAGGCGATTCCCACAGAGGCCACTGCAATGCTGGTCAGGTAGCGCATATTTCTCATCATCGTTTACTGATCTTTCGGTCTATGGGTGAATGTGAAGCTACTTGGCACTTTGCCATCCTTGTCCGGCGGGAACGGTTGCGATTTGGTAATCGCCTGCTGCACCGCTTCGTCAAAGCCCGGCAGACCGGACGGCTTGAGTTTGCGGATGGTGCGCACGGTTCCGTCCGGGAACAGTTCGACAGTGTATTCCACCGTCGGGTTTCCGCTCAGATCGCCTGGCACGTCGAATATGGTATTCGAACGGATTTTTGCCTTCAACTTGTTGGTGTAGTCAGGATTGCCCTTCGGCCCCTGCGATTTCTCCGCCGTGCCGGTGCCGCCGCTGCTGCTGGTGGCCTGGCCCATCATGCGCTTCAGATCTTCCTGGCGGCGTTGTTCTGCGGCCTTGGCATCGGCTGCCTGCTTTTTCTTTTCGACAGCTTGCTTCTCGGCATCAGCCTTCTTCTTGGCTTCGTCCTCTTTCTGCTTCTCTTCCTTTTGTTTCTTCAGCTTGTCGGCTTCGAGCTTTTCCTTCTTGAGCTTGTCTTCTTTTTCCTTCTCTTTTTCTTTCTCTTTCTCAAGCTTGGCGCGCTCTTGCTTGTCCTGCTCTTCCTGCAGTTTCTTCTCGCGTTCCTTCTGCGCCTTCAGTTCTTCGGCCTTCTTCTGTTCTTCCTTGCGCTTCTTTTCCTTCTCTTTTTCGAGCGCGATATCGGGCTTCTCGACCGGCGGCTCGTCGATGACCTTGGGCGGAGGAGTGGGCGTCGGCTGAGGCTCAGGCGTCGGTTCCGGCTTGGGCGGCTCCGGCTGAGGTTCCGGTTGCGGCGGCGTCGGCAGCGGGGCGGCTTCGCGCACCTGCGGATCCCAGATTTCGGCTTCCACCGTCAGCGGTGTTTCGTTTTTCCAGTTGATGCCGATCCACAAGAACGCCACCAGGGCGAGGTGAACCACCACTGCCAGCGTAATGGCGCGCCAGCGGCCGGGAGGCCGGGGAATTTTATACGGTGCAGAATCGCTCATATTACTTTGTTGCCAGCCCCACGCGTGCGATGCCTTGCTTCTTGGCTTCGGAAATGACTTGAACCACTTCGTCGTACTTGATTTCCTTGTCGGCCGAGATCATCACCGGCAGATCCGGATTGTCGTTGTGCAAGGCTTGCAGGCGTTCCGACAGATCGGTCTTGCCGGTCACGGTTTCAGCCTTCTTGCCGCCGCCTTTGGGGCCGTTGATGCGGATGGTCGCCTGGGTGTTCGGCTTGAGTGCGATCTCGATGTAGTCGGCCGGCGTCAGCGAGGATTTGCCCGCGGTCGGCAGATTGATCACGCTCGGATTGGTAATCGGCGCTGCCACCATGAAGATGATCAGCAATACCAGCATCACGTCGATGTAAGGCACGACGTTGATCTCCGACTTGAACTTGCGGGTACGGCCCCCGCGCATCGATGGTCCGGACATTAGCGCGCCTGACGTTGCAAGATGTTGGAGAATTCTTCGATGAAGCTTTCGAAGCGGATCGCCAGACGGTCGATGTCGTGCGAGTAGCGGTTGTAAGCAACCACCGCAGGGATCGCAGCGAACAGGCCAATGGCGGTCGCGATCAGCGCTTCGGCGATACCCGGTGCGACGGCAGCCAGCGTGGCCTGCTGTACGTTGCCGAGGCCGCGGAAGGCGTTCATGATGCCCCAGACGGTGCCGAACAGGCCAACGTAAGGCGAGACCGAGCCGACCGATGCGAGGAAGGCCAGGTGCGATTCCAGCGCATCCATTTCGCGCTGGTAAGAAGCGCGCATGGCGCGGCGTGCGCCGTCCAGCAGTTGGCTTGAATCAGCGGTGCCGCCACGGGTGGCGACCGAGGCCTTGGCCTTGTTGAACTCGCCCATGCCGGCCTGGAAGATGCGTTCCAGCGCGCCGCCGTTGCCGCCGGCTTTGCGGCGATTCGACAGCGCGTCCTGATACAGCGCCATCAGATTGCCGCCGGACCAGAACAGGCGTTCGAATTCTTCAGTCTGCGCGCGGGCGCTGCGGATCGCGAACATCTTGCGGAAGATGTAGGTCCAGCTGAATACCGAGGCCGTCAGCAGCAGCAACATCACCAGTTGCACCAGAACGGAGGCGTTGGTGATCAACGCAAAGAAAGATAGATCTTGAGTGACATTCATGAGGGAAAGGTGGCTTTTTCAGAGGTGGTCAATTGTACGAGCAAAGTTTTCTGATTCCCGCGCTGTCCTGTAAAGAGTTTGTGACAGCGCGCTTCATATTCTGGTGATGGTTTGTCTGGTCTCGACCGGGTTTCCGGCATCTGTCGCTTATAGCGTTTCCTTGATCCGATCCAGCATTTCCCCGGGGATCGGACGTGGACGAAAACTATTGGAATCGACGCAGACAACGGTAATCCGGCCGCGCGCGAGCAATGTTGCTTCCTGGCTATCTTCAGCGCCGGGCGCGGGCTGTGCATCATGCGGCCGCGCCACGCGCCAGGCTTCCTGCACGAATTCCATCGACGCGTTGCGGAGCTTTTCGACCACGACGCTCAGTCTGAGTTCATCGTCCAGCCGCGCCGGCGCCAGATAATCGACGGCCGTGCTCTTGACCACGAACATCGCATTCTGGGTTTCGACCAGATGCTGCTGCTGGAAGCCGAAGGCCCGCAGCCACTCGGTGCGCGCGCGTTCAAAGAACTTAAGGTAGTTGGCGTAAAACACCACGCCTCCGGTATCGGTATCCTCGTAGTAGACGCGGATTTTCCATTCGAAGGAGCGACTGTCGGCACTCATGATCTTGTTGTTATTGGGGAGCGGTGAGGAAACTGATTCAGGGATTCGGATTCTGGCTGTTGGTATTGCTGGTTGTGTTGCCTGTATTTCATTTCATGGCGTGCCGCAATCGGGCTACAGCACGCCATTATAAAGGCTTAGCAAAATTATTGCCTTACTGAGTGCGCTTGATGGTGAACGGGCTGAAGCCCTGGCAGGTCGGCATCAGTTCCATGTAGTTGACATTGACGTGCGCCGGCATGGTGGCGACCCAGTAAGCCGCCTCGGCGATGTCTTGCGCGGTGAGCGGCACGGTGCCTTCGTAGACCTTGGCGGCCGAAGCATCATCGCCCTTGAAGCGCACGTTCGAAAACTCGGTGCCGCCGCACAGGCCGGGCGCCAGGTTGGTGGCGCGTACCCCGGTGCCGACCAGATCGGCGCGCAGATTCAGCGTGAACTGATCGACGAACGCCTTGGTCGCGCCATACACGTTGCCGCCCGGATACGGATAGGCGCCGGCGACCGAACCCAGATTGATCACGGTGCCGCGACCGCGTTCGACCATGCCCGGCAGCAGATGATGGGTGATGGTGACCAGACCCTTGACGTTGGTCTCGATCATGGTTTCCCAGTCCGACAGCGCAACTTTGTGCGCCGGTTCCAGGCCCAGCGCCAGACCGGCATTGTTGATCAGGACATCGATTTCCTTCCATTCGCCGCTCAGGCTGGCGATGCCGGAGACGATCGATTCCTTGCTGGTCACATCCAGCACCAGCGGCAGCAGATTGGCGCCCAGTTCCGATGCCAGTGCGTCGAGGCGTTCCTGACGGCGACCGGCCGCGATCACTTTGTGGCCATTTTTGACGAACTTGCGTGCCATTTCCGCGCCGAAGCCAGCGGTTGCTCCTGTAATCAAAACGATCATCTGCAATCTCCTTGTGTGTACGGTGGGGGCGTATGCGATTCTGGGGCGGTGACCGCAGGCGCAGAGCCGATGCTGCAGAAATGCTTCCATCAATGCAATAGCCGGAAATTGTAGCCGAAAGCCACTCTTTGCGATGGCCTGCTCGATAAATTGCTCGTTTTCAAGCCCGGACATGGACTTGAGCAAGTCATTGCGGCGTGCTGTTGCATCGGCACCGCCAGCCTTGCCCAAATCGCCGGGTTTCACTTACAATGCGCTCACCATTTCGTCTCACGTAACTGGCGAACCGCCGGACCTGTTCCGGCCAAGATGGATATCCATCGGGAAGCGTGAGATTTCAATAGCCGTGCGCCTGGGCAGCCGAATGGAAAGAACGACTGAGGCTGCCTGCTATTTTCCCTATTAAATTTCGGCCCTCTTTCGACTTGGAAGCCATTTCGAAGGCGTCTGCATTGCCGCTGCGAAATGGCTCTATTTGCCTTCAGGCGCACCACCAATTGGAGAAACCATGTTTGAAAAAAACCAGACTCTCGCAAAAGTAGACCCGGATCTGTGGGCTGTCATCCAGAAGGAAAACACCCGTCAGCAAGACCACATCGAGCTGATCGCATCCGAAAACTACACCTCGCCGGCCGTGATGGAAGCGCAAGGTTCGCAACTGACCAACAAGTACGCTGAAGGCTATCCCGGCAAGCGTTACTACGGCGGTTGCGAATACGTTGACGTCGCCGAGCAACTGGCGATCGATCGCCTGAAGGCGCTGTTCGGCGCCGAAGCCGCCAATGTGCAGCCGAACTCCGGTTCGCAAGCCAATCAGGGCGTGTTCTTCGCGATGCTGAAGCCGGGCGACACCATCATGGGCATGTCGCTGGCAGAAGGCGGCCACCTGACGCACGGCATGGCATTGAACATGTCCGGCAAGTGGTTCAACGTGGTGTCCTACGGTCTGAACGACAAGGAAGAAATCGATTACGAAGCCATGGAAGCCCTGGCGCGTGAAAAGAAGCCAAAGCTGATCATCGCCGGCGCTTCTGCTTATTCGCTGCGCATCGATTTCGAGCGTTTTGCCAAGATCGCCAAGGAAGTCGGCGCTTACTTCATGGTCGACATGGCGCACTACGCCGGTCTGATCGCAGCGGGCGTTTATCCTAATCCTGTGCCGTTTGCCGACTTCGTCACATCGACCACCCACAAGTCGCTGCGCGGCCCACGCGGCGGCGTGATCCTGATGAAGGCCGAACACGAAAAGGCCATCAACTCGGCGATCTTCCCCGGCATTCAGGGCGGTCCGCTGATGCACGTGATCGCGGCCAAGGCCGTGGCCTTCAAGGAAGCCGCTTCGCCGGAATTCAAGGCCTATCAGCAGCAAGTGGTGAAGAATGCCGACGTGCTGGCCAAGACCCTGATCAAGCGCGGTCTGCGCATCGTTTCCGGCGGCACCGAGTCGCACGTGATGCTGGTGGATCTGCGTCCGAAGAAGCTGACCGGCAAGGAAGCGGAAGCGATCCTGGGTTCGGCGCACATGACCTGCAACAAGAACGGCATCCCTAACGACCCTGAAAAGCCATTCGTGACTTCCGGCGTTCGTCTGGGCAGCCCCGCAATGACCACGCGCGGCTTCAAGGAAGCGGAAGCGGAAAAGGTCGGCAACCTGATCGCCGACGTGCTGGACAATCCGCATGATGCAGCGACCATCGAACGCGTGAAGGCTGAAGTCAAGAAATTGACCGATGCATTCCCGGTCTACGGCGCCTGAAGTCTGTCGTAAGTTGGTGCGATCAGTCCTGCGGCTGATCGTGCCGGCGATTGCAACAAGCGTGGCTGAAGCAGTCGCGAGGCGGCCTTGCCGTCATGAAGCGCCATCCGGCGTCCGCGCGTCACCGCGTTACTGAGACCACACCACGAGCAGCCTCTTGCCAATATGAAGTGCCCATTCTGCAATCACGAAGATACGCCGGTGCTCGACACGCGGGCCTCGGACGAGGGTGATTCGATTCGCCGTCGGCGGCGCTGCGACAATTGCGGCAAGCGATTCACGACTTACGAGCGGATTGAGCTGACGATGCCCGTGATCGTCAAGAAAAACGGTAGCCGTACCGAATTCGATCCCACCAAGCTGCGCGGCAGTCTGATGCTGGCGCTGCGCAAGCGCCCGGTATCGGCCGAAGCGGTCGAGGCGGCGATTCTGAGCATTCAGGAAAAGCTGTTGCAGAGCGGTGCGCGCGAAGTGGTCTCGGGCCAGGTCGGCGAGCTGGTGATGCGCGAACTCAAGCGTCTGGACAAGATTGCCTATATCCGTTTTGCATCGGTGTACAAGAGTTTTGAAGACGTCACCGAGTTTCAGGACGCGATTGCCGAAGTGGGGCCGGAACGCAAGGTTGCCAAGAAGCGCAGCGAGTAATTTGCGGGAGCTGCGTCAAATTAAGCGGCCCGCGTCTCGGCTAAGCAAACCGACTCGTCTGGTCTGAAAATAGCGCGGCTGGTACATGGCGAGCCGCCAGCAAAGCTCTTCTGCCAGTTCAGGCGCGCCGCGTGAATTGCGGCACCTATCAAACACCCGGCCAAGCAGTCGAGGGAAGCGAGCGGGCATAAAAAAACGGCTGCATTTCTGCAGCCGTTTTCTTTGAAACTAGTCCCGCCTGTGCCGCTGTGCCGGCATCCTGAACCTGACGGTTCAAGTCGGCGGTGGTTAATTCAATTTCGGGTTCATCGGACTAGCGACGATCACGCCCATCAAACAGATCCACAACCTATGCTCGTAAATGGTTCAAGGAATATATGGCAATCGCGAACACGGCAGGAGAACGAAGTCTAACCCATTCGCGCACCAAGTCCAATACTCGTTTCAAAAATAATCGAATGATTTTGTAACCGGCTGCGACATACACATGTGTTTTTTGCGCATCTGTATCAGTACAAATAAATAATCAACTTTTGCAGCTTTTCAGCTTGCATTTTCCGGTGCGAAGGAAATGAAAAACGGCCATGTGAATGGCCGTTTTTTTGTGCGCTGTCGAGCTGTTGTTCACAACATGCTGACGCACATTTAGTGTGCCTGCCCGATGCAGCAGTGAATGCTTTCAGAACAAATTTTCTTGCGGCGCCAGGGCCTGATCCACGACAGAATTGATGTTGGCTATCTGTTGCTTCCATTCCGCGATGGTGAGGCCGGCGAAGGGGCCGTCCGACTGTTGCGAAGATAGCAATTCCGCAGCAATGCCCAGCGCCGCCATGACCGCGATACGGTCGGTGCCTTTAACACGGCCGGCGTCGCGGATGGCGCACATCTTCTGATCCAGATAGCTGATCGCGTGATGCAGCGCGGCCTGTTCGCCTTCCTTGCACGCCAGCGTGTAGGACTGGCCCATGATGGATGCCTGCAGCTGAATCATGCTGTTTCCTCTTCAGTGGTTTCAAGCGGCGGCGCCACCGGCAGTTTCTCCAGCACGGCAGAGACGCGCTCGTGCGCGGCATCGATGCGGCGTTGCAGATCTGCATTCTGATCGGTCAGGCTGACCACATTGCGGCGCAGGCTGGCATTCTCGCTGCGCAAAGATTGCGCCAGCAAGGCGAGTTGCGAGACTTTCTCGGAGAGTTGTTGAAATTCGTTGCTCATGTCTGAACGTGGTCGCTTGAAAAGTCTGGAACGAAAACCTGTAAAGATTCGCGCAATTATATGCTGTTGCTCGGCTTCGGACACCATATGTCCGGATTCGGTTGCAAGGCAATGTGTAAGTTTTTGCGACTGAGGGTCGGCGGCAGAGTGAAGCCGACAGCAGGGCGGGAGGCAAAGCCGGTGTTGCAAAGAGCTGCAAGGTACCGTGCTCAAGGCAAACAGACAAGGCGTAAAGGTAAAGGCCGCACATGGCGGATAACTGCGAATGGAGCGGTATCGCCGATGCGGCTCAGCGCAGTCATGTTGCAAGAATGAAAAAGTCGGCAGACGTTTTCAGCGGTGCGGCTTGAATCAGCGGTTTCTGGTGAACGGATTACATCGCGCGAAAAAGAAAACGGCCCGGAGTCGACTATGCGGGCTGTTTTCCTTTCAGCGATGCCGTATGTGGCTAAGCGCCTGCCACACGTCGTTGCAACAGGCTCTGTTGCAGCACGAAGTCATCGAAGGCATTCAGCAGCGGATGATATTTGGCGCTATCTTTTTCCAGTTGCATCAAGGCATAGCAGCCGGCTTCCAGTGTCGACAGCTGTTCCGGCTTGTGCGACTTTCGGATCAGATATTGCGACACCGGCGTATTGCGCAGACTCAGGCGAGGCAGCGTGCGCAACAGCGCATTTTCGTAAATCATTTTGCGGCTCTTGCGCCAGGTGCCGTCCAGAATCACCAGCCGCAAAGGCATCGGGCCGTCTTCTTCGCTTTGCATGGCGTGCAGGTCCTGAGCGGCGAATGGCTGCGCATCCGGATCGCTGGCATCCATCGGATACAGCAGCACCGGTTGAATCGCCTTGCTGGCTTTGGCGGACACGCCCGGCAAAGTCGACGGCGCATGCAGCAGATTGTGCAATTCCGATTCGTCGAAAGTCTCGCCGCTGACGATCTTGCTGTGCGGCAGGCAGAGATGCAGCAGACGCGCGCTGTTCTTGGCGTTATGCACTTCCAGCGGATGCTGCAGGATGAGTACATCGCAGGCATGCGCAACGTGGGTGACCAGGCTGCAGATGCAGGTGCTCAGAGGACGCAGGCAACTGTTGCAACTGGGGCGGCGATTGGCGAACAGATCGTTGGAAATGATATTCATCGTCCGCTCTCCCCGGAGTTGAATGAATGAAGGATGAAGGATGGCGTTTGAAGTCCGGTGGCCCGGCGCGCTTGTGTGCGGTTCAGCATGCGATTCTGGTCTTCTATGGTGGATGACGGCGAATAGTTCAGCATTCAGGTGCAGCAGGCTTGCTTGAAACAAGCGGCCGAGTTGCCGGGCGGCGCGCAGTTCATTAGATTGGAGCGGCGCGCTGTCGCCGTCAATCGTTATGCTGCGAAGCTTATTTCAATGATTTTCGTTGCGTGGACCGATGTTATTTTATTTGTGTCATTCGGTTTCCTGCTTCGGCGCGCGGGGGATGATAGTCGACCTCAGGTGTCAATGCCGCTCGCGGCCTGACCCGTCGGACGCTCGACGTGCATCAGGATTTCTGTCGCAGCGGATCGAGCAACTGACGCAGCGCGTTGTGATCAAGCTCATACATCAGCGCCAGCAATTTGCCGAGTTCACCCGCCGGAAAACCTTCGCGCGCAAACCAGCCCAGATAATGACCGGGCAGATCGGCCAGCAGTCGTCCCTTATATTTTCCGTAAGGCATGGTGCGGGTGACCAGCATTTGCAATGCTTCTGGATTCATGTCGTTTCTCGTTTCACGTCGGCATATTAAATCAGCTTGGGCTGGCTTGCCTGATCTGACGGCCGTAGTATGAAGCGGACTGCAGCGCCGCCTATAATCCTTCTGATAATTCTCCATCAAGGATCAGGCTGAAATCCGAATCTGCCGGCCGCGCTTGTGTCCTGATTTTCTTTCAGGCGGCATGTTCTCCTGCCATTTCTCTCGGCGCATCATTCAGATCAGCTATCTCCCGCTTAATGAAATCGTCTTCCAAAAAATCGCCCGCTGCCGCCCTTAAAAAAAGCAGCGCCCGCATCTTGCCGACGGATGATCCGCAGCCGCAGCCGCCGCGTCAGCCGGAATTCGAAGACTGCTGCAACGGCGGATGCGATCCCTGTATTTTCGATCTTTATGAGCAGGCGATGGATCGCTATCGGGTTCAGTTGGCGGCCTGGGAGTTGCAACAGGCCAAACTGAAGCCCTAGTTTTTGCATCGGTATGGATGCAGGCAATGTTTTGAGGAATAGATGTTTCCTCTTGGAAATTTCTCCGATCTAGAAACCGGATGTGTCACGTCTTGGTCACAATCGCCGTGTATGTTGAGCCAGCATTTTTCCCGCGCCAAACTGTGCGGCACGCTCCGGCAAGTATCCCGAGCCGTGTCTGCCCTGATGCGCTGCATGGTTTTTTTGTTAATGAGGACATGATGAATAGCGAAGAACTGGTAAGGCGCATTCACCGCGAACTGGCCGACAGCTACGACGAAGAGATGGAGCTGGAAATCGAAGATCGCGATATCGATCCGGATACCGGCGCGGTGTCCGATTTGCGCACCGATGACGAGAAGGAATATCGCCGGCGCTATTTCCGTGAACTGTTTCGTCTGCAAGGCGAGCTGGTCAAGCTGCAGGACTGGGTGGTGCAGACCGGCCACAAAGTGGTGATTCTGTTCGAGGGCCGCGATGCCGCGGGCAAGGGCGGCGTCATCAAGCGTATCACCCAGCGCCTCAACCCGCGTGTGTGCCGGGTGGCGGCATTACCGGCGCCGAATGACAGAGAACGCACGCAATGGTATTTCCAGCGCTACGTGTCGCATCTGCCGGCAGCCGGAGAGATCGTGCTGTTCGATCGCAGCTGGTACAACCGCGCCGGCGTCGAACGCGTCATGGGTTTCTGTAGCGACGATCAATACGAAGAATTTTTCCGCTCGGTGCCCGAGTTCGAACGCATGCTGACGCGTGCCGGCATCCAGGTCATCAAGTACTGGTTTTCGATCACCGATGATGAGCAGCACATGCGCTTCCTCAGCCGCATTCACGACCCGCTCAAGCAGTGGAAGCTCAGCCCCATGGATCTGGAGTCGCGCCGCCGCTGGGAGGAGTACACCAAGGCCAAGGAAATCATGCTGGAGCGCACGCATATTCCAGAAGCGCCATGGTGGGTGGTGCAGGCGGTGGACAAGAAGAAGGCGCGTCTGAACTGCATTCACCATCTGCTGAACCAGATGCCCTATGCCGAAATCGAGCACGCGCCGATTGCGCTGCCGGACCGCGAGCGTCACGACGATTATTCGCGTCGTCCGGTGCCGGACGATATCGTTGTACCGGAGATTTACTGAGGCGTGATGCCGGCTTGTATGCCGGGCATGCCATCGGTAACGAAAGGCAGGCGGAAATAAAAAAGGACGCTCAGGCGTCCTTTTTTATGTGCTGATGCATGCAATCGTCTTGCGGGCTCAGTCGAAATTGCGCTTGATCACATCTTCAAACGCCTGTTCGGCCGACATGCCCTTGAGCATCAGGCCGCTGATTTCTTCCGAATGCAGATTGATGCCTTCCGGCAGCATGTGGCGATTGGCCTTGAAGTAAGCGTACTTTTCGGAATCGATGGCTTCCTTCGCACGCGCGGCTGCAGTGACCGGACGGGCGCCGCTACTCGCGCTGCGCGGGGTGCTGCTGCGCGCTGCACGCGGTGCTGCGGTACGTGAGCCGCCGCTGGCGATGATGCGCTTGATCTGTTCCAGCGTGTAGACCGGTGTGGTGTTGCCTTGCGCGAACTCCTGCTCTTCTGCGCGGTGCAGGTGATGATTGGCGTCAAAGGCCATTTTCTTGTCGAAGCTGTTGATCACTTCGTAGTGCGGCTTCTGGCCGGAACCGACCAGCGAAAATTGCACCCGGTCGCCATAGCTGTCCATCTGCCCGGTGACGCCCTTCAGATATTCCGGCTTCAGTCCTTCAACATTGCCGACCCAACGCTTGGTTTTGCTTGAATTCAAATCAGTCTTTCAATGAAGCATGCACAGCATTGCGGAGGAATGAGGCGGCAATGCGATGCGGGATTTAAAACGGTGAACTGCCATTATCCTCTTATGGCGAGCATCTTGCATCATTCGTTACATCATCTACGTCAAAAAAATTGGCTGAAAAAGCAGCTTGCGGCGTGTTTCAGGGCGCTGCGGGTAGGTCTGCACGCAGGCATGGATCAATTTTTTTAATGCCAAAATAGCAATTACGTGCGCCAGTCCTGTCTGCTCAGGCTTGCTCGCCCTGCTCAAAGATGCACTGCGGCAAATGTGAGTTGAAAAACCTCGCCTCTGCCAGATATAGAGGGACAGCGACTCTGCAGTCGTCCGACGGTCATCCGGATTTCGTTTCGCGCTGCATCGTTTCCGCAACCTCATCAAGCACTCAACAAGAAAGAAAGGCGATCATGCCGTCTCGCTTCAGTATCACCATCGTTTTGACGATACTCGCCGCGCTGCATGCGTGGATAGGCTGGCAACTGCTTCCTGCCCTCAGCCCCGACGCCGGCTGGATCGCGGTGGGTGCGTTGCTGTTGCTGGTATCGGTGATTCTGATCCCGACCGCCATGCTGGCGCCTTACCTGAAGAAGCAAGGCATGCCGGAACGGCGCGCCGATCGTCTGGCCTGGGCCGGCATGCTGGCCATGGGCGCTTTCTCATCCCTGTTGTTGCTGACGCTGCTGCGCATGATCCTGCTGTGGCTGGTGCCGCTGTTCGAGCTCGCACCTCTGCAGGCGATGCATCTGGCGGAAGTCAGCGCCTGGATGGTGCTCACGCTGGCGACTGCGGCCACCGTGATCGGCTTTCTGAACGCGCGCCGGCTGGCGGCAGTGGTCGAGGTGCAGGTGCCGATCAAGGGGCTGCCGGTCGAGCTGGAAGATTTCACGATCGTCCAGATCAGCGACATCCACGTCGGCCCGACCATCAAGCGCTCCTATCTGCAGGCGATTGTCGATCGCGTCAATGGTCTGAACGCCGATGTGGTGGCGATCACCGGCGATCTGGTTGACGGCAGCGTGCTGCAACTCGCCGCGCACACCGCGCCTCTGGCGCAATTGCAGGCGCGTCATGGTGCCTACTTCGTCACCGGCAATCATGAGTACTACTCGAATGCGCCTGAGTGGATCGCCGAGGTGCGCCGACTCGGGCTGACCGTGCTGATGAATGAGCATGTGGTGCTCAATCACGGCGGCGCCGATCTGGTGCTGGCCGGCGTGACCGACTACACCGCGCATCATTTCGACATGGCGCAAAAGAGTGATCCGCAGGCGGCGATCAAGGATGCGCCCGGGGGCAGTCCTAAGATTTTGCTGGCGCATCAGCCACGTTCGGCTTCGGCGGCGGAGGCGGCCGGCTTTGACTTGCAGTTGTCGGGCCATACGCATGGCGGGCAGTTTTTCCCCTGGAGTTTGTTTGTGCCTTTGCAGCAGCCGTATGTGGCGGGCTTGAACCGTTTGAAGAATCTTTGGATTTATACGAGCCGGGGGACTGGGTATTGGGGGCCGCCCAAGCGTTTGCTGGCGCCTTCGGAGATTACGCGCCTGAGGCTGGTGCGGGGCTGATGTTTCGCTTTTTGCTTTTTTGAAGCCTCGTCTTGTGGGACGGGGCTTTTTTCTTGGCGCTGGTTTTTCTTCGGACCGTAAGCGCCTTGTTTCTCAGCCTCGACATTCGCACTGTCAAAGATACAAAGCTTCCTGCTGTCTTTGCGCGCGCCGTATCGCTTGCGGCGGGTAGCCGAACACACGCAGAAATGCGCGGCGCATGCGTTCGGGGTCGTCGAAGCCGACTGCGCGGGCGATGTTTTCCAGCGATTCTTCTCCCGCTTCCACGCGCGGTCTTGCCGCTTCGGCGCGCAGTTTTTCTATGGCTTTGGCCGGGGTCTGGCCGGTCTCGGCGCTGAAGGCGCGGTCGAACTGGCGGCGGCTGAGGCAGGCGATTTCCGCCAGGCGGTCTGCAGTGAGCACTTCGTGCAGATGGCTGCGCGCGTAGCTCAGCGCTTCGCGGATGCGGCCCGAGGGCGGGTCCATTTCCAGCAGGTTGGAAAACTGCGACTGGCCGCCCGGACGGCGGTGATACACCACCAGTTCGCGCGCCACCGCACGCGCCAGTTCCACACCCAGGTCTTCTTCGATCAAGGCCAGCGCCAGGTCGATGCCGGCGGTGATGCCGGCCGAGGTCCAGACCTGGCCGTCCTTGATGAAGATCTTGTCGCTGTCGACCTGCACCAGCGGATGCATGCGCTGCAGGCGTGCGGCCATGCGCCAGTGGGTGGTGGCGCGCTTGCCGTCGAGCAGGCCGGCGGCGGCCAGCACGAAGGCGCCGGTGCAGACGCTGGCCACGCGCCTGGCCAGGCCGGCGGCGTGACGGGTGTAGTCGAGCAGGGTGTCCGACAGCACCCCTTCGCGCGGGCCGGCGCCGCCGGCGATGATCAGCGTGTCTAGCGCCGAGCGGTCCAGCGGATGGGTGACGACGGCGGTGCCGGAAGCGCTTTCCAGCATGCCACCTTGCTCCGACATCACGCGCAACTGATACGGCCGTTGTGCCGAACCGGCGCCTGAGCGTTCCAGGCTGATGCGGTTGGCGACGTCGAAGGCGGTCAGCGGGCCGGTGAAGTCGAGCAGGCTGCAATCGAGGAACAGCAGAAATCCGATCTTGCGCATGGCGGCTCCGGTGGTTTGAGTAGCGTGTTGTCTGAAAACGAGGTTTTTATGTCATTTTGGACGGATAGTTGCACGCCACACTCTGCCTGTCAAATCAACAGGAGCAGTCTCATGAGCAGCAGCGCGCAACAGATTCCGGCCCTGGGCATGCCGGCCCGCGACAGCCATCGCTGGAAGATTCTCGGCATCGGCGTGCTGGCCAACGCCAGTTTTTCCGCAGCCTTCGCCGGCATTCCGGTCACCGCCATCGTCATGCGCACCGATTATCGGCTGGACAACGCCCAGCTCGGTCTGGCGCTCGGCTCGCTGGGCTTGGGCGTGGCCGTCAGCGAACTGCCCTGGGGTGTGCTGACCGACCGCTGGGGCGACCGCAAGGTCTTGCTGTGCGGTCTGATGCTGACCGCGCTGGCGCTGCTGGCGCTGGCCTTGTTTGCTGCGCCCGGCGCCGGCGTGATTCCGCCGATGTGGTTGCTGGCCGCAGGCTTGCTGGCGGTCGGTCTGCTCGGTGGCAGCGTCAACGGTTCCAGCGGACGCGCCGTGATGGGCTGGTTTCGCGAGGGTGAGCGTGGATTGGCGATGAGCATCCGGCAGACTGCGGTGCCGGTCGGCGGCGGCGTCGGCGCCGTGCTGTTGCCGGCGCTGGCGGCTGCGCATGGCTTTGCAGCGGTGTACAGCCTGCTGGCCGCGTTCTGTCTGCTCAGCGCCTGCATGGCCTGGCTCTGGCTGCATGAGCCGCCTGCAACGGCATCGGCCGAGCCGGCAACATCGGACGAGGCGCCAAGCGCCTTGCGCGACATCAAGGTCTGGCGCGTGGCGATGGCGATCGGGATTCTGTGTTTTCCGCAGGTCTCGGTGCTGACCTTTGCCACCATCTTTCTGCACGACGTCGGTCACGCCGGCCTGGCGCTGATCAGCAGCACCATGGCGGCAATCCAGATCGGCGCGGCGCTGATGCGGGTATGGAGCGGTCGCTGGACCGACCGCCACGGCAATCGCCGCAGCTATCTGCGCAGTTGCGCTGCGCTGAGCGTGCTGCTGTTCGTGGTTTTGGGCGCATTGGCGGCAGCGGCGCCGGCCAACTGGCCGCAATGGATGCAGGTCTTGATCGTGCTGACGCTGATCGCCGGCGGCATCTGCTCCTCGGCATGGCACGGGGTGGGCTACACCGAGCTGGCGACGCTGGCCGGCGCACCTCAGGTCGGCACCGCGCTGGGATTGGGCAATACCTGCGTGTTTCTGGTGTTCTTTCTGGCGGCGCAGCTAGTGCCGGCTTTGCTGGCATGGCAATCCTGGTGGGCGGTATGGCTGGCCGGCGCGGTCGGGGCCTTGATAGCGTGGCCGATCTTTTTGACGCCCTTGAAACCCTTGAAGACGACTGGCAGATAAGGAAATCGAGGACAAATAGTCAGCGCCGTCGCGGGCGCTGCAGTCAAACATGCGTAAAATTCCGAACGGCAGAATTTGCAGCATTCGTGTTGCAAGTGATGCGAAGCTTCCGAAGCTGCCGTCATTTACCGACCAAAAAATACGCGCCAGTGTTTTCATTCATGCAGGTTCCAGGCACTCCCAGGTGGCCGCGCTGTTCTTCAGTGTGGCGCTGGAGGCCGCCTGCCAGGCAGCTTGCCTTGCTGGCATTTTCATTGCTGAGCGGCTGCGGCGGCTCCGGCCAGTCTGCTCTTCCTGCCACGACCAATCATCCGCTGACGCAGGATGCCTATATCTGGCAACGCCAGTGGACACCCTCGCTGGCGCAGGCGATGCAAGTCAGCGCGTCGCACATCCGGCGCTGGCATGCGCTGGCCGCCGAGCTTGACGCGCGCGGCCGCTGGACCGACATCACGCCCGACTGGACGGCGCTGAAACGAGACGGCCGGCCGCTGGTGCTGACGGTGCGTATCGAAGGGCAATTGAATGTGTTCAAGGAGGCCGACTTATCGGCCATCCGGCAGCACATCTCGGATCTTCTGGCGCGCTGGCGCGCAGCCGGCATTGTGGTTGCCGGTCTGGAAATCGATCACGATTGCGCGAGCGCGCGCCTGCCCGGATATGCAAGTTTTCTTGGCACATTGCGCGCAGCTCTGCCGGCCGGCATGTCTCTCTCCATCACCGCCTTGCCGACCTGGCTGGACAGTCCTGCGCTCGATGCCTTGCTGGCCTTGCCGGACGAGGTGGTGCTGCAGGTGCATGCGGTTCTGAATCCGCGCCAGGGTTTGTTCGACCCTAAGCGCGCGCGCGACTGGCTCGACAAATTCAGCCGACGCGCGCAGCGTCCCTGGTACGTGGCCTTGCCGACCTACGGCACGCGCGTCGCGTGGAGTCCGGATGGCCGCATCGCCAACATCGAAAGCGAGAGCACCACTCTGGCGACGACCGCCGTCATGAATGAGCTGGTCGCCGCGCCGCAAACCATCGCCGGCTTTGTCGCGCAGCTGGAGCGTGAGCGTCCCGCCCAACTGGCCGGCATCGTCTGGTTTCGCCTGCCCACTGACGAAGATGCGCGCGCCTGGAGCCTGCCGACCTGGCTGGCGGTATTGCAGCGCCAGGCGCTCAAGCCCGATCTCCAACTGCAATTGCAGCCTGCGCCAGACTCCGTCGCACGCAACGTCGTGCTGATCAACGCGGGGAATGCCGACATCGCCTTGCCGCGCGTGCTGCGCATCAATCCGGCGGCTGCTTGCCGCAGCGGCGATGGCATCAACGGCTATGCGCTCGAGAGCGATGCGCAGGGAAGGTATTTACGCCGCACGCGCGATGGCTTGCTGCGTGCGGGTCGCCAGCGCAATGTCGGCTGGCTCAACTGTCAACAGGAAAGCGTTGCCCTCCATGTGGAACCCTGAACGTCTCAAGATCGTCGCCGCCGTCACTCTGCTGGCCGGTTCCGGCATTGCCGTGGTGCTGGCCTGCGGCCCCGACTTCCCGCTGCAATTGCTGGACGATCGCGCCGGCACGCTCAAGAGCACGCCGGCCAATTCATTCGCGTTCGAGGCGGCGCATCTGGTAGAGCCGGGCGACAAGCTGGAGGCCCGGGACGGCATTGCCGACGACAGCAATGCCGATGCTGCCGCTGCAAGTCCGGCGGCGACAGTCAATCCCGGCTCACCGGCGGCGCTGGATCGCAGCATCATGAACGCCGATCAGCTTGCGCGAGCACGCGAGATGCGCACGCAAGCCGACGGCGACGCCGCCTATGACTACGGCAAGGGAGTGCCGCCGGCGGTGCGTCTCTACATCGCCGGTGCGGTCGATTATCGGCTGGCCGGCGCGGGTAATAACGCCGACAGCATCGAGCGTTCAGCCGCCCTGATGGCGCGCGCGCAGCGACGGTTTGAGGCCGTGCTGGCCTTGCCCCCGGCCGAAGGTAAGCAGCGCGCGGTCTGGGCCGCCTACATGCTGGGCCAGAGCCGGGCCGAGGCGCTGCTGGCGGCCAGCAGCGCCGCCAATCCAAACGACATCGGCAAGCTGCGCACGCAGGCTGAAAGCGCCTATGTACTGGCGCGTCAGCGCGCCATCGCCGGCGCCGCCGATCCTTTCGGACTGGCCGTGGCCAGCTTCGGCGAGCAGGCACGCTTGCATCTGATCCGCGCCGGCCGCCTGTGCGGCTATCTCGATTTTGAGAAGTTTGATGACTGTGCCGACGCGATCCCGGCGGCTGATTTGAAGCAGGCCATCAGGCTGTATGCCGAGCAGGCGGCACGCGGCTCGGACAGCGGGCTGCAATCGCTGCGCTATTTGGCGACCTGGGCCTTGAGCGATGCGGAGCGCGCCGCGCGCCTGATCGATGATCCGCTGGCGCAGCGTCTGCTGGTGGCGTATGCATTGGCGCGCGTGGGCGACATTGTCAACGACGATCCGGCCAGCGCCAGCGACTATTTCGCCGGCGCCGAGTCAGGTGCTTCCTACGGTTATGCCGATGCGGCGCGCGGCGGCAGCAAGGTCAAACCGAATCCGGTGCTGGCCTCGCTGGTCGGCGCCTTGCAGGCCAGAGGTCTGGAAAAAATTGCCGGCGCCGATCGCGTGGCGGCGCTGGCCTATCGCGCCGGCCGCTACGATCTGGCGCAGACCCTGGCCGAGCGTCAGCAGAGCGCCTTGTCGACCTGGGTCAAGGCCAAGCTGGCGCTGCGCAAGGGCGACATGGCCGCCGCCGCGCAGTTCTATGCGCAGGCGGCCAGGTCCTTTGCACCCTCCGACAGCAGTCTGGAACGGGCCAATGCAGCCTTGCTGAAGGCCGAAGGCGGTGTGCTGAGTCTGTCGCGCGGGCAGTATGTGGAGGCGCTGGATCAGCTCTATACCGGCATGGCTGAACGCTCGCCGGTCAGCACTTCGTCCGACTACTACGGCACTTACGTGGACGACCTTGCGTACATCGCCGAGCGCGTGTTGACGTCCGATGAACTGAAGGCCTATGTCGATGCCCACGTGCCGGCGACGCCGCTGCCCCCGGCACCGCCGGCTGCGGCGCTGGCGGCAGGCAGCACGCCTGATCAGGCCTATTACGGATGGAGCGCGCAACATCCGAAGCGCCTGGCAGATCGTCTGCGGCAATTGCTGGCGCGCCGGCTGGTGCGCGAAGCTCGCATCGATGAGGCCTTGCCTTACTTTCCCGATGCTCAGGATGCGCGCTATGTCGAGATCGAATACAGCGACGACGGCAAGACCCGCTTCGCAAGCTGGCGCGCGCGTACGCTGGCGCAGCAGTATGGCGCCGCGCTGGAACAAGGTAAGAGCGCATGGCGCGCCAGCAAGCGTGCCGAGGGCTGGTATCAGGCGGCGGTGATCGCGAGAGCGCACGGCATGGAAATCATGGGCTATGAGCAGGGGCCCGACTTCACGGAATTCGGCGGCGCCTACACCTATGGCGTAGGCCGCAGCGATATGTCGCAGCGCAGTTTCACCGATGCCGATGAAAAGAATAAGTCCGCACGTCCTGACACCCCGCAGACACGCGCCGCCGCCGCGCTGCCCGGCCCCTTCGTCACCGAAGAAGAACGACGCCGCTATGCCGCCAGCGAAGCCAGACCGAACAAGCGCTTTCACTATCGCGACATCGCCGCCGACTACGCATTGAAAGCCGCCGACGAATTGCCGCCGCGCTCGCAGGCGTTCGCCGCCGTGCTGTGTCGCGGCACAGCCTTTGTCATCAATGACGCCGAGCGCGCCAGTGAACTTTACCGGCGTTACGTGAAGCAGGGGGCGGCAGTTCCTTTTGCGGCAGACTTCGGCCGCCAGTGCGTCGAGCCCGATTTCAGCGCCGCCGGCCGTTTCCCTTATGTGCAGGCCTGGCGCACCACGCAACGCTGGATGGTGCAGCACAGGCGCGCGGCGGCGGTTGCCGCTCTGGCCTTGCTGGTGTTGATCGGCGGCGGTGTCTGGGGCCGTGCGCGGCGGCGCAAGGCACGCGCGGCAGACAAGGCAACTGTCGTCGGTCCGGCCATTGCAGAGAACCTGCCTGAGCCGAAAACGGAAGAGCGCAAAGACCTGCAATAAAATCGAGACCAGTGATCGCGCGCGTTTTCTGGCTGAGAAAACATGCGCGATCACCGGCCATGATCCCGGCGCGCACCTGGAAAAAAATCGCTTAGATTGCCGCATCCGAACGCAATTGCAGTGCTGCCATTTTCTGGTTTTGTCCCGTCTTAGACGACCGGTCTAATTAGCGCGTAGAATAGCTCCATGCGAGAAAACTACGGCGAAATCAAACTCAATATCCTGCTGGCCGGGCGCGGCATCATCGCGCACAAAGGTTTCAGCGGCGTCGGCCTGAGTGAAATCCTGCAGGCGGCGGATATTCCCAAAGGCTCCTTCTATCACTACTTCGGCTCCAAGGAGCAATACGGCCGCGAGCTGATCGAGCACTACGTCGAAGGCTATCTGGCGCTGCTCGATAAAGTGCTCGATGGTCGCAGCAGCGACAGCTTGCGCGATGCAACGGCGCGCGAGCGGCTCTTGCATTACTGGGGCTACTGGCTGGAAAGCCAGTGCTGCGAAGAACTGCAGCAGCGTTGCCTGGTGGTCAAACTCAGCGCCGAAGTGGCCGATCTGTCGGACGACATGCGCCAGGCGCTCGACGATGGCACCGGCCGTTTCATCGCGCGCATCGCTGATTGCATTGCGCAAGGCGTCGCCGAAGGTTCGTTGCATACCGCGCTGGCGCCGGCCGCCACCGCCGAAATGCTGTATCAGATGTGGCTGGGCGCCAGCCTGCTCAACAAGCTCAGCCGCGACCGTCGTCCGCTGGAAAGCGCCATGCACGTCACGCGCTGCGTGCTGGTGGCGCCGCTTAGTCTCAACTGAGTTCACGGCAGCAAACTGAATCACCGGATTTGCAATCCTCTCCATCCCGCTGTTGTGCGTTGCCGTACCAAGCTTGCGCACGCGGGCATACCTACCGACAAGAAAGGACATCATGAACGCAGACAGCAACATCAATCGCCGCATCGTGCTGGCATCGCGCCCGCAGGCGGCACCGACGGCCGAACATTTCCGTCTCGAACAGCATCCGGTGCCTGAAGCCGGCGCCGGCCAGATGCTGCTGCGCGCAGAATGGCTGTCGCTCGATCCTTACATGCGCGGCCGCATGAGCGATGCCCCGTCTTACGCGCCCTCGGTCGGCATCGGCGAAGTGATGACCGGCGGCACCGTATCGCGCGTGGTGCAATCCAATCTGGATGGTTTCAAGCCGGGTGATCTGGTCATGGCCTACACCGGCTGGCAAGACTATGCGCTGTCCGACGGCAGCCTGGTCACCAAATTGCCGGCCGACATGGCGCAGCCCTCGCATGCGCTGGGCGTGCTGGGCATGCCGGGTTATACCGCCTATGCGGGTCTGCTTGACATCGGCCAGCCGCAAGCCGGCGAGACGGTGGTGGTGGCAGCCGCCACCGGCGCGGTTGGTTCGGTGGTCGGGCAGGTCGCCAAACTCCGCGGCTGCCGCGTGGTCGGGATTGCCGGCGGCGCCGAGAAGTGCGAATACGCAGTCAAGGAACTCGGCTTCGACGCCTGCATCGATCACCGCGCGGCGGATTTCGCGAAGCAACTTGAGCAAGCCTGCCCGCAGGGCATCGACGTCTATTTCGAAAACGTCGGCGGCGCCGTGTTCGACGCCGTGCTGCCGCTGCTCAACGTGCATGCGCGCGTGCCGCTGTGCGGCTTGATCGCGCAGTACAACGGCGGCAGCGCCGACACCAGTTCCTCGGTGCTGATGCGCCGTCTGCTGACGCGCCGCATCCACATGCAGGGCTTCATCATTTTCGATTACTACCAGAAGCGTCCCGATCTGCTGGCGGCCTTCCACAAGGAAGTCGGGGCCTGGCTGGCCGAGGGCAAGCTGCGCTATCGCGAAGACGTGGTGGACGGTCTGGAAAACGCACCCCAGGCTTTCATCGGGCTGCTGCAGGGCAAGAATTTCGGCAAGCTGGTCATTCGCATCGATCAGAAATAGTCGTTTGCCGGGCTGGCCGCGCGACTGATTCGCGCCGCCGCAGCGGCATTTTGCAAACAGCGAACATTCAGGAACATCTCATGATTCCATTTTCAGTACTCGATCTGTCACCGATCAATCAGGGCGCGACCGCGTCCGAAGCCTTCAACAACAGCAAGGAGCTGGCGCAACTGGCCGAGCGTCTCGGCTACAAACGCTACTGGCTGGCCGAGCATCACAACATGCCGGGCATCGCCAGCGCCGCGACTTCGCTGGTGATTTCGCATGTGGCCGCCCATACCTCGACCATCCGCGTCGGCGCCGGCGGCATCATGCTGCCCAATCATTCGCCGCTGGTGATCGCCGAGCAGTTCGGCACGCTGGAGTCGCTGTATCCCGGCCGCATCGATCTCGGTCTCGGCCGTGCGCCCGGCTCCGATCAGCGCACCGCGCGCGCTCTGCGCCGCAACATGGGCGGCGACACCGCCGACAATTTTCCGCAGGACGTGGTCGAGCTGCAGCAATACTTCGATCAGCCGACGCCGTATCAGCCGCTACGCGCCGTGCCCGGCGCCGGTCTCAAGGTGCCGCTGTGGTTGCTGGGCTCCAGCATGTTCAGCGCGCAACTGGCCGCCGAGCTGGGTTTGCCGTTTGCCTTTGCTTCGCACTTCGCACCGGGCTTCATGAAGTCGGCGGTGGCGATTTACCGCGAGCGCTTCAAGCCCTCCGAGGTACTGGCCAAGCCGCACGTGATGCTGGGCCTTAACGTGTTCGCCGCCGACACGGACGCCGAAGCGCGCCGTCTGTTTACCTCGCTGCAGCAGCAATTCATCAACCTGATCCGTGGCACGCCGGGGCAGCTCAAGCCGCCGCTGGATACGATTGAGTCCTACTGGCAGCCGGGCGAACGCGACCACGTCGAACGTTCGCTGGCCTGTGCGGTGGTCGGCGATCCGGACACCGTGCAGGAAGGTCTGCAAGCCTTCATTGAAGATACCGGCGCGGATGAACTGATGATCACGGCGCAGATCTTCGATCATGCCGCGCGTCTGCATTCCTTCGACATCGTGGCGCAGGCGCATGCAGCGCTGTCTTCGCAGTCAAGCGCGCGGGCCGGCAGTTTCGCGTTCTGACGATGCTGACAAACCGCAGGCCCGCAGGCATGCCGCCTGCGGGCCTGCGGTTACACAAACATACAATTTGACGTCTTCGTTTCAAGCGCTCTTTACGTTAATTGATCAGTGGCAGTCGTGCTTGCTTGAACTGCCGCAATGATTCCGTCGGGCATGTTTGTCAAACATGCATCTTTTGTTCTGCTCAGCTGAGTGCAGCACAATCCGGCCGGAGATAAAAATCGAAGATCACGCCTAATGGAGTATGAGATGAAGAAAATCAAGCCCTTGATCCCCGCTGCGCTTGCCACCTTGCTGGTGCTTGCCGTCAGCGGCTGCGTCGTCACCCCGCCCACGGTTCGTCCCGCCTACGTCGCGCCGCCGGGCGTGGTCTACGTGCAGCCGACTTATGCGGCGCCGGCGCCCGGCTATGTCTGGGAATATCACGAACGCTACGGCTGGGGCTGGCGTCATCCGCAATACGGCTGGCATCGCGGCTGGCATTGAGTCCGGTTCTTTGCCGCCGGACAACAGCAGGTCGCCCGGTTTGAAAAAAAGCCGCCATCAATATCGATGGCGGCTTTTTCATGTCTGAGCCCGATGCGAAGTCAGATCTGTTGTCAGACCTGTCACCGGACTGAGGTCATTGAGACTGATGCGATGCGTAGATGGCCGGAAAGAATCTTTCCATCTGTGCCTGCGGGCGCGCCGGCGGCGTGAAGCCATATTGCGCATACAAGCCATGTGCCTCGCTGGTGGTGAGCGTGAAACGGCGCAGACCTTGCAGATCGGGATGGGCCAGCACCGCGCTCACCAGTTGCTTGCTGTAGCCTTTGCCGCGATGCCCGGACAGCACGAATACATCGACCAGATTGGCGAAGGTCGCATAGTCGGAAATCACGCGTGCGAAGGCGATCTGTTGTTCGCCGATGAATCCGCCGAAACATAAAGAATGCCGCAATGCGCGTTCCACCGTCGCCAGCGGAATGCCGCGCGCCCATGCCGATTCTTCACTGAGAAAACGGTGGATAAGTGGAACGTCCAGTTCTTCGCGGACATTGCTGATGCGGAAGTCGTGCATGGGAGCTCTCATCGGTCGCGTAGTAGTTTGATGTTCGGAGACTGCTATTCCATTCCCAGCATCCGCGCCAGACTATTCCCCGATTTTTCGCTGACCAGCTGGATGTGCTGCTCCAGTGCCAGCAGATGTTCTTCCATCGCGGCGATGGCGCCGGCGGTATCGCCGCGTTCTATCAGGTCGACGATGCTGGTGTGTTCGTCATGTTCGCAGGCGGCGTAGCCTGCCGGCTCGTGCAGCGCCACGATCAGCGAGCAGCGCGACAGCAGTTCGCCCAGATAACGTTGCAGGATGGGATTGCGCGACAGCTCGGCCACGCGCATGTGGAAGGAGGAAGCCAGCCGCGCCCAGTCGGTCTGCACATAGCTGTGCATGACTTCGTGTTCTTCTTTCAGCTGCTTGCGCAGCTTGTTGAGATCGGATTTGGTCGCATGCTTTACAGCCAGCGCCAGGATGGCAGATTCCAGCGCGCGCCGTGCTTCGAAAATCTCGCGCGTTTCTTCCGGCGTCGGCATCGCCACCACTGCACCGCGATTCGGACGCAGTTCGACGATGTGATCGTGCGCCAGCTTTTGCAAGGCCTTCTGCACCACCGTGCGGCCGACGCCGAACAGTTCGCATAGCGCAGCTTCCGGCAATTTGGTGCCGGGCGTGAGGCGCTGGCTCATCACGCTGTCGAACACGGTCTGATAGATACGCTGGATGATGTCGTCGCCGCCAACGCCGTCATTTGCTTCGAACATCAGCGCCGGCGTATCGGCCAAGGCGTCGTGGCGCACCTTGGGGCGGCCGCTGCGCAGAGCTTTCGATGCGGGCGGCGTGGATATCGCTGCGCTCTGCTTGCGTGCGGCGCGCGGCTTGGCATGGCTCTTTGCGCTGCGGGGAGAAATGTCGCTCATCGTTTCCTGCACATCCTTGTGATTCCGGAATTTTCCATGCGACCGCACTGCGGTTTTAATTGCTTGCTTCAACTTGTGTGCAGCGCGGTCGCACCTATTCATTGCCCTTGCGGTTCGGCTTGCAACTGTTCCCAGACCGCGACCGCCAGCCGGATCAGCGCCAGATCGCTACCGGCCGGGCCCAGCAATGATACGCCGATCGGCAGGCCGGCGGGCGTGCGCAGCGGCAGGCTGACCTGCGGCAGCCCGCACAGGCCGGCGATGCAGGTGATGCGGAAGCTGCGGCTGCGAATGTCGTCGATGTCGGCCGGCGTGGCATCCAGCAAGGGCGCGACGCTGGCCGCCGATGGCATCACGGCGACGCCGTCGCTGCCCAGCAAACTGCGCACCTGTTCCCGGATCAGCGCCTGCCGCGCGCGAGCGGCGCCTGCCGTTTCGTCCGAGGTCTTGCGCGCCATCTCGAAGCGGCCGGCGACCGCAGCGCCGAAGAGGGGCGCCCCCTGCGGCTGGCTGTCTATCCACGCGCCATGCACTTGCCAGGCTTCGTGCGCGGAGGCGCCGATGTAGGTCTGACGCCAGATTTCCAGTTCGCCGTCCACTGCGGCGATATTGCAGTGGATCGCATCCATGCTGAGCGCCAGCACATCGAACACCTGTTGCACTGCCGGTGCGAAGTCCAGGTCGGCCTGCGCCAGCGCGTCAGCCGGCAGCAGCACCCGGGCAAACGAGGCGGCGCCGGTCTGCGGCAGCAGCGCCGCGCCGACGCGGCTGAATACGGCGGCGTCGCGCGCCAGCCAGGTGGTGGTGTCGAAGGAGGGATTGAGCGGCACCATGCCGCTGTCCGGCAGCAGGCCATGCGTGGTGCGCAAGCCCCATACACCGCAATAGCTGGCCGGCACGCGGGTCGAGCCGCCGGTGTCGGTGCCCAGCGCGAAATCGCACAGGCCGGCCGCGACCGCCGCCACCGAGCCGCTGGAGGAACCGCCCGGCACCCGATCCGGTGCCGCGCTGTTGAGCGGCGTACCGTAATGCGCGTTATCGCCGTGAATGCTGTAGGCCAGTTCATCGGTCAAGGTTTTGCCGATCAGCGTGGCGCCGGCCTGCAGCAATTGCGCCACCACCGGGTTGTGCTGCGTCGGTATCGGATGCGTCGCCAGCCAGGTCGGATTGCCGGCGCCGGTGGCATGCCCGGCGACGTCGAACAGGTCCTTGGCGGCGAAGCTCAGTCCGCGCAGCGGGCCGTCCTGGTCGCCCTCAATCACGAAGCGGCCATGCGGCACGAAGGCGCCGACCGTATCGTCGAATACGCCGCTGGTCTTGTCTGGGTGTGCTTGATTCAAATCTGTTCTCCGGTTGCTTTTTGGGGGGGGCTGCGTGCTTCATTTCTCTCTCAATATCTCCAGGCCATCCACGTGCTCGCAGATCGCGCCCGGCGTCGTGAACCAGACATCGCCCTGATCGCGCGCGCGGGCGATGTGCTCCAGCGCACGGCGCAGATGGCGCAGGCGATAGGGCTGGCCGATCAGGTAGGGATGCAGGGCGATGCCCATCACCAGCGGTTGCTGAGACGATTGCGCCGACTGTTCCAGCATCTCGTCGAAGTGGTCGATGATGAGCTGCGCGAAATCCTTACCGTCCATCTGGCGCGCCACGATCATCGGAATGTCGTTCACCTCCTGCGGATAGGGGATCGACCACAGCGAAGCGCCGCTGCGCGTCTGCATCCTGACCGGCTGATCGTCGTGGCTCCAGTTGAGGTTGTAGCGGTAGCCGCTTTCCTGCAGCAGGTCGGGCGTCAGCGGGCTTTCCGAAATCCAGGGCGAGAGCCAGCCGGCCGGCGTCTGTCCGCTATGGCTTTGCATGCGGTCGCGGCAATGCTGCAGCAGCGCCAGCTCGGCGTCGGCATCCAGCACGCCTTGCTGTTCCGAATTGGTATGGCCGTGGCCGATCAGCTCGTCGCCGCGCGCGACGAAGGCGGCAATCAGCTCCGGGCAATGGTCGTATAGCGCCGTGTTGGCCAGCACGCCGGCCGGCAGGCCCAGCCGCTCGAACAATTCCAGACAGCGCCAGGCGCCGACGCGATTGCCGTATTCGCGCCAGGCGTAATTCAGCACGTCGGGTTCCGGGCACATCGGGCCGAGGCGCGCGCCCATGCCTTCGCCGAAGGCGAAGTGCTCAAGATTGAAGCCGAGATAGACCGCCAGACCGGCGCCCTTGGGCCAGCGATAGTGCGGGCGGTCGACGATGGCCGAATAGGGAAAGCGCGCGTGATGGCGCAGCGGGGCGAAGGCGGCCGCTGCGACGACTGGGGGCGCGGCAGGGGTAAGCAGCGCGCTCACGATGCGGCTCCCGTGGCGCCTGCATCCGGGCCGGCTGACTCGGTCGGCTGCGCGGCATCTTCAAGATGGTCCAGCGTCGCCAGGCCGGCGCGCGCCAGCATGCGTTCGGCGCTGTCGTTCCACACGTCCATCTGCGTGATCAGGCCATGGCGGATCACGTAGCGATCCACATAGCGGTTGCCTTCGAAGGGACTGCCGTCCGGCCATGCGCCATACAGCGTGCCGCGGTTGTAGACCACCGCGCATTCTTGCGTGGCGCCGGACACCAGCTCGGTGCCTTCAAAGCGTTTCCTGACCCAGGCGTAACGGCCGGCATTGAAGCGCGCGCATTCGGCCGGATCGCGCATGGGGCGACCTCCGGTGAAGCGAATCTGCAGATCCGGCGCGACGAAACGCCGGGCGCCGTCGGGGTCGGGAATCATCAGGATGCGCAGATATTCGTCCACCAGCGCCGCCGGATCATAGGGCAGGGCAGTCGGATCAGCAGTCTGGTCGGTGATTGATGATGGTGCGGCGTGCATCATTTTCTCCATAAATCGCACGGTAATTGTGCATTATTGGTTTCAAGGTAAATACAAAATCCGCGTCAATAAAAACTAATATTTGCCTGTAATTACTTATATATATTGTCGGCAAAAATACAATTTTATTGTGGCAGTTGGCACAGCCCTTGCATAAGTCATGCCGGGACCCGCTATTCCTCAACAGCCAACCATTCACCACATCAGTCCATCAGGGAGAGTCACCATGCTGCGTTTTACCCGCCGTAACGCCATCGCCACCGCGCTTGCCGCCTGTGCTGCCGGCGCCGCTACATTGTTTTCACCGCTGGCGCTGGCCGCCGATCCGATCAAGATCGGTCTGGTCACTGCCTTGTCCGGTCAATCGGCACAAGCAGGCGAAGCGCTGACGCGCGGCATCACCATCGCGATCGACGAGATCAACGCCAAGGGCGGCCTGCTGGGCGGCCGCAAGCTGGAGCTGGTGCGGCGCGACGACGAAGGCAATCCGGCCAAGGGTGTGGTGGCGGCGCGCGAACTGATCTTCAAGGAAAAGGTGGCGGTAATTTTCGGCGGCCTCGACACGCCGGTCTCGATGGCCATCGTGCCCATCATCAATCAGGAAAAAATGCCCTTCATGGGACCTTGGGCCGCCGGCACCGGCGTTACCAAGAACGGCGCCAATCCCAACTACGCCTTTCGCGTATCGGCGGTGGATGAACTGGTCGACAAGGCCATGCTGAACTATGCGCAAAAGACCTTCAAGGCCAGCAAGGCGGGCCTGATTCTGGTCAACAATCCATGGGGCGAATCGAATGAAAAAGGCATCGTCGCCGCGCTCGCCGAAAAGGGCATGAAGCCGGCCGGCATCGAAAAGTTCGAAGCCAATGACGTCGACATCGTGCCGCAACTGACGCGCCTGAAAGCTGCCGGCGCCGACACCCTGTTTTTGGTCGGCAACGTCGGCCCTTCGGCGCAGGTGGTGAAGTCGCTCGACCGCATGGGCTGGAAGGTGCCGGTGGTATCGCACTGGGGCCCGGCCGGCGGACGCTTTACCGAACTGGCCGGACCGAACGCGAAGAACGTGCACTTCGTCCAGACCTACAGCTTCTTCGGCAAGCTGAGCCCGACCGGCGAAAAGGTCGTGTCTGAACTGAAGGCCAAATATCCCGCCATCAAGGGCCCGGACGACATCACGCCGGCGGTCGGCGTGGCCAATGCCTACGACGGCATGCAACTGGCGGCGCTGGCGATTGCCAAGGCCGGCTCCACCAACGGCGATGCCATCCGCGAGGGCTTCTACAAGATCGAGCGCTACGAAGGCCTGATCAAGACCTACGTCAAACCGTTCAGCCCGACCGTGCACGACGCGCTGCAATCCGACGACTACGTCTGGGCGCAGTTCATCGACAACCGCATTCTGCCGGTGGGTTCTACGCAGTAAAAGAAGCAGGCAAATAGTTGCGGCGGGATCGTCAGCAGGCTGATGGTCTCGTCGCCGCATTGGCTGCGGCATTGAAATAAAAGACAGGCAAGAACGAATCATTCAGGAGAGCAAGATGCTGCTGTTGTCGGCACTGATCAGCGGTCTGGGACTGGGCAGCATGTACGGTCTGATGGCGCTGGGTTTCTACATGACCTATGCGGTTTCGGGCACGGTCAATTTTGCGCAGGGCAGCTCGATGATGCTGGGCGCGGTGCTGTGTTTCACCTTCGCCCAGACGCTGGGCTGGCCGATGTGGCTGGCGGTGTTGCTGGCGCTGGCGCTGTGCGCAGTCTATGGTCTGGTGGTGGAGATTCTGGCGGTGCGTCCGTTTGCCAGCCGCGGTTCGAATGCCTGGCTGATGTCCACCGTGGCGCTCGGCATCGTGCTCGACAATCTGGTCATGCACACCTTCGGCAAAGAGCCGCGCAGCCTGCCGTCGCCGCTGGCCTTGTCGTCGATTGAAATCGGCGGCGTCGGTCTCGGCGTGTATCCGCTGCATATTCTGATTCCGCTGGTGGGGCTGGCGCTGGCCGCGCTGCTGCATACCATTTCGCGCCGCACGCGCTGGGGCACCGCCATGCTGGCGGTGGTGCAGAACCGCGACGCCGCGCGTCTGATGGGGATCCCGATCACGCGCACCATCGCCGTCGCCTTTGCGCTTTCAACACTGCTGGCCGGCATCGCCGGGGTCTTGATTGCACCCCTGTTCAACGTCAATGCCGACATGGGCACGCTGTTCGGACTCAAGGCGTTTGCGGTGGCGATTCTGGGCGGCATCACCAGCGCCTGGGGCGTGATGATTGCCGGCCTGCTGTTCGGCATCGCCGAGGCCATGATCACTGCCACGCTCGGTTCCGGCTATACCCAGATCATCACTTTTGCACTGGTGATCGTGGTGCTGGCGATTCGTCCCAATGGCCTGTTCGGTCGCGCACAGGTGAAAAAAGTATGAACCATCCTTCCCCTTCCGCCGTGGCGGCCTTGCATGCTGCGGCCGGTTCCGGCCACCGCCTTCGCCACCCGCCGCGCCGCTGGCTCGGTCTGGGCTCGCCGCTGCAACTGATGCTGGTGTTGCTGGCGTTTGCCGCCGTCGCCGCGCTGACGCTCAGCGTCAACAGCTATTACGTGTTCGTGCTGACCGGCATCGCCCTGATGGCGGTGGTCGGCATCGGCCTCAACGTGCTGCTCGGGCTGACCGGTCAGGTCTCGTTCGGGCACATGGGTTTCTACGCCATCGGCGCGTATACCGTGGCGATTCTCACCACCCGCTTCGGCATCAGCTTCTGGCTGGCGTGGCCGCTGGCAGCCCTGGCGGCGGCTGCGCTGGGCGCCTTGCTGGCCTTGCCGGCCTTGCGCGTCAAGGGGCCGTATCTGGCGATGATCACCATCGCCTTCAGCTTCATCGTGCAGCACGCGATCATCGAAATGCGCGACCTGACCGGCGGCCAGAACGGCATCATGGGCATCGCCGCGCCGACCGTGTTCGGGCTGCAGGGCGAACGTGCGATTGCCATGCTGGCGCTGGCCAGCGTGGCGGCGACGCTGGCCGCGTTCTGCTGGCTCACGCGCGGCACCTGGGGCGCGGCGATGCGCGCGGTCAGCGACAGCGAGACTGCTGCCGAGTCGATCGGCCTCAACCCACTCGTGATCAAGACCGTGGCCTTCGCCGTGTCGGCCATGCTGGCCGGACTCGCGGGCGGTCTGTTCGCACCGCTCTCCACCTTCGTCACGCCGGATACGTTCGGCTTCGTGCAATCTATCCTGTTCGTGCTGGTGGTCGTGGTCGGCGGCGCCGGCTCGATTGCCGGGCCGGTGATCGGCGCCGTGATCGTCGGCGCCTTACCCGAGTTGTTGTCGAGCATGGAAGACTATCGTCTGCTGTTCTTCGGCGCGCTGTTGCTGGTGGTCTTGTGGATCGCGCCGGACGGTGTGGTCGGCCTGTTGCGCACACTGGCTGAAAAGAGCGGTCTGAGCGGCCTGCGCGGCTTCGCTGGCAAGACTCCGGCGCTGGCGCCGGAAGCTGAAAATGCAATGGCGCCATCCTTGCCCGTGCGTGCGCGCCAATTGCTGCAAGCCGATGGTCTGAGCATGGTCTTCGGCGGCGTACGCGCGGTCAGCGATCTCAGCTTCGAAGTGCCGGCCGCCGCCGTCACCAGTCTGATCGGCCCCAACGGCGCCGGCAAGACCACCGCGCTCAACATGCTCAGCGGTTTCTATCGTCCCAGCGCCGGGCGTTTCCTGCTGGGCCGGACCGTGCTGGCTGGTTTGCCCGCCTTCCGCATCGCCCGTCACGGCGTGGCGCGCACCTATCAGACCTCGCAACTGTTCGGCAGCCTCAGTGTGGAAGACAACGTGGCCCTCGCGATGGGCAAGGGGCGTCTGGGCGGCTTGCTTGGCGCGCGCCGTTTCAGTGCCGCCGACATTCGCGAACGCAGCCGGCAGTTGCTGAGCTATTGCGGCTATCGCGGCGCGCTGGATATCCCCGCCGCCGATCTGGCCCACGTTGACCGTCGTCTGGTGGAAATCGCCCGCGCGCTGGCCACCGATCCCGATGTCCTGCTGCTGGACGAACCGGCAGCCGGCCTGTCGCGCGAAGACAAGGCGCAACTGGCCCAGTTGCTGACCCGCATCGCGCAGGCCGGCATCAGCGTGGTGGTGGTCGAGCACGACATGGAACTGGTGATGCAGATTTCGCAGCGCATCGTGGTGCTGGATGCCGGCCAGCGTCTGGCCCTGGGTACGCCGCAGCAGATTCAGAACGATCCGGCGGTGCGTCAGGCCTATCTGGGCGAAGCCATGCAAGGCGGCAGCGCGGCGGCTGAGCGCGTGCTGAATAAGGGCGCAAGGGAATTGCTGGGCGTCGGCGAACTGGTCACCGGCTACGGCGCCGAGCCGGTGCTGCACGGGATCAATCTGCAGGTGAAGCAGGGCGAGATGGTGGCGCTGCTGGGCGCCAACGGCGCCGGAAAATCAACCCTGATGCGCGCCCTGGCCGGGCTGCACAGGCCGGTGCAGGGCGGCATCCACGTCGATGGCCGCAATCTGATGCACATGCGCGCAGAAGAAATCGTGAAGCAGGGCGTGGTGCTGGTGCCGGAAGGCCGGCAAGTGTTTCCTGAATTGTCGGTGCTGGACAATATCCGCCTCGGCGGCTTCCTCTATCCCGACGACATCGAGGCGCGCACCGAGGACATGCTGACGCGTTTTCCGCGTCTGCGCGAGCGTCTGCATCAGCGTGCCGGACTGCTGTCCGGTGGTGAACAGCAGATGCTGGCGATTGCGCGCGGCCTGATGTCGCGTCCGCGCATTCTGTTGCTGGACGAGCCTTCGCTGGGGCTGGCGCCCAAGATCATCGCCGAACTGTTCGCGGCGCTGGATCGCCTGCGCAATGAAAACATGACCATCGTACTGGTGGATCAGATGGCGGCGCTGGCCCTGGCGCTGGCCGATCGCGCTTATGTGATCGAAGGCGGACGGGTGGTGGCAGAAGGCACGGCGGCCGAGATCGCGGCCGACGATGCATTGGCGCGCGCCTATCTCGGCGCGCATTGAGCAAGTTTTTTGACGGAGATTTTCTTTGGAATCGACCACGCCTTTTGAAGTCAACCTGCCGGATGTGCTAGCTGAAGTGCGGCAGGCATTCGAGCGTTACGAGCTGGCGCTGACGAGCAATCAGGTCGAGGTACTGGATGAGTTATTTCTCGATGCAGCCGAGACGGTGCGTTACGGCGCGACCGAGAATCTGCTGGGTTTCGATGAGATCAGGGCGTTTCGTGTGGGACGCTCGCCGAAGAATCTGATGCGGGTTTTGCGGGCGACCGTTATTACCACTTATGGGCGTGATTTTGCGGTGGCCAATACTGAGTTCACGCGTGATGGAGAGGTTCGGCTTGGGCGGCAGAGTCATAGCTGGGTGCGTTTTTCGCAGGGGTGGAGGATAGTGGCGGCGCATGTTTCTTGGATGGATTCGGGGAAGTAGATTAATCAATGCCCGGACAGCAGCAAGATCAGCCGCCCAAAGCACAAACCTCATCCGCAGGTATCATCCTTTCACACCAACAAGATCATCAGGAGCTCCCATGTTGTACAGCAAGACCTGCATAGGCGGAATGGTCTCCGCGCCTCATCACCTCGCCGCACAAGCCGGCGCCGCCGTCCTGCGCGAAGGCGGCAATGCAGTCGAAGCGATGGTCGCCGCAGCGGCTGCCATCGCCGTCGTGTATCCGCACATGAACGGCATCGGCGGCGACGGCTTCTGGGTCATCAGCGAACCGGGCCGCGAACCGGTCGCGATCCAGGCTTGCGGACCTGCGGCCGCCATGGCCAGCAAGGACTTCTACGCACAACATGGCGACAGCGCCATTCCGACGCGTGGCCCGCGTGCCGCATTGACAGTCGCCGGCGCAGTCGGCGGCTGGGCCGCAGCACTTGATTACGCTGAACGCTGGGGCCATGCATTGCCTCTGCCACGGTTGCTGAGCGACGCCATCCGCCACGCACAGGGTGGTGTGCCGGTGACCCGCTCCCAGGCCGAACTCACCCGCAGCAAATGGGACGAGCTGTGCGGCCAGCCCGGCTTTGCCGAAACCTATGCCGCACACGGTGCGCCGGAGCAGGGCGCGATTCTGCGCCAGCCGGCGCTGGCGAGCACGCTGATGCGGCTGGCCGAAGCAGGCCTCGACGATTTCTATCGCGGCGATCTGGCCGAGAGCATCGTGCGCGGACTGGAGCGCGTCGGCAGTCCGCTGCGCGCCGCCGACCTCGCCGCCTATCGCGCGCAGGTGCTGCAGCCGCTGATGGTGCAATTGAAATCGGGCCGCGTCTACAATCTGCCGCCGCCGACGCAGGGCGTGTCGGCCTTGATGATCATCGGTCTGTTCGATCGCCTCGGCGTGACAGCCGCAGACGGTTTCGAACACGTCCACGGCCTGGTGGAGGCCACCAAACGCGCCTTCATCCTGCGCAACAAATACGTGACCGATGCGGCCCACATGCCGCTCGATGCCGCCGACTGGCTGCAAGCCGCTGCGCTCGACGCCGAGGCGGCACAGATCAGCATGAGCACTGCCGCACCATGGCCGCATCCGGCCAAACCGGGCGACACCATCTGGATGGGAGCGGCCGATGCGCAGGGGCGTGTGGTCAGCTACATCCAGAGCATCTTCTGGGAATTCGGCAGCGGCGTGGTGGTGCCGGATACCGGCATCGTCTGGCAAAACCGCGGCGCCAGTTTCACGCTGGACGAGGGCATCAATCAGCTCAAGCCGGGCAAGCTGCCGTTTCATACGCTGAATCCTTCGCTGGCGCGTCTCAAGGATGGGCGCACGCTGGCCTACGGCACCATGGGCGGCGAGGGACAGCCGCAGACGCAGGCGGCGGTGTTCACGCGCCATGTGCTGTTCGGACAGAATCTGCAGGCCGCAGTCAGTGCGCCGCGCTGGTTGCTGGGACGCACCTGGGGCGATGTCTCCACCAATCTGAAAGTGGAGGGACGCATCGCGCCGCAAACCGTGGAGGCCTTGCAGCGCGCCGGTCATGATGTGGAAGTGGTGGCTGATTACACCGACATGATGGGCCACGCCGGCGCAGTCTGCGTGCATCCGGGCGGCATGATAGAGGGCGCCGCCGATCCACGCGCCGATGGCGTGTGCGCCGGGGTCTGAGCTCAGAAATCTCCCTGTTTGCTGAACTCAGCAGAGGCAAAGTCTGAAGGCGGCCGCTTATTCCGGCCGCTTTTTTTTACTGCATCGGCTTTTTCACTCTGCTGTTTTCAGTTCGCCTCGCGCAAGCATTCTCCTGGCGCCGGCCATGAACATTTCTTTACACGCGCGTCCCGGGCTGAGTCTATTCAACAAAAAAACGACTAAAAATTTCTCAGGGGAAATATGTACTTACTTTTTTTATGAAAGCACATAAAAAGCTGTAAGCGTTCTGGCAAGATGCCGACTAATGGGGGTTGCTCGTTTGAATCTTTGCAAAGGTCAGGTTGTCGAAATTGAATACCAAAAAGACATCGTCATCCTTGAACCTTTCGTCGCTGGTGACGATAGGCGTGGTGGTCACCGTGCTGGTCACCACCGCTTCGGTATTGCTGGTGGTGGATCAGTTCGCCGGCAGCTATGCACGCAAGGAAGCTGAAACCCGCCTCAAGCAACTGGCCTGGCAAATGCAGGAAGCGCTCGAACGCAGCATGGAAGAACGCCAGATCGACATGCGCATTCTGGTGGCGCGGCCCTCGATCCGCGAAGGCAAGGATCTCACCCGCATGCGCGCGGTGCTCAATGAGTTGCAAAGCAATGTTCCCAACTATGCCTGGATCGGCCTGGCGCGGCCTGACGGCAGCGTCATGGTGTCCACCAATGGCGTGCTGGAAGGTCAGAGCGTGGCGCAGCGGCCGTGGTATCAGGAGGGACAAAAGAATCTGTATGCCGGCGACTACCATCCGGCGCTGCTGCTTGAGAAAAAACTGCCGCCGCAGCCCGAGCCCTGGCGCTTCGTCGATATCGCCATGCCGGTCAAGGATCCGGATGGCAAATACATCGGCGTCATGGGCATGCACCTGAGCTGGACCTGGGCGCGCGACATTGCCGCCAAGCTGCTCAATCCGGCCGGCGAACGTTACGACGTGGAAGTCCTGATCGTGCGTGAAGACGGCAACGTCATGCTCGGCCCCAAGGCGCTGGAAGAAAAGAAAATCTCCACCCAGAGTTTCAAGAATTCACTGACCACCAACGCCGGCGGCGCCACCATCGAAGACTGGCCCGACGGCCAGCGCTACATCACGGGCTACTCCCGCACCGGGCAGGACGCCCGCAGTACCATGCTGAAGTGGACGGTGCTGGTGCGCCAGCCGGAGCAGATCGCGCTGGAAGGCTTCAAGGAACTGGAGCTGCGTCTGGTGCTGATGGGCGGTCTGATCGGTCTGCTGCTGTCGGCGCTGGCGCTCTATCTGACACGGCGGCTGGTGCGGCCGGTCAATTCGCTGAGTGCGGCGCTGGAGCGGCGCGCCCAAGGCGAGGCGGTAGAGATTCCGCTGGTGGACGGTTATCGCGAAATGCAGGTGCTGTCATCGACGCTGGTCAACATGGTGGAGCGCGAAGGAAAATATCTGCAGGAAGTGCGCTCGCTCAACGAGACGCTGGAACAGCGCGTGGCCGAACGCACCAGCCGTCTGCATGAAACTGCGGTGGCGCTGCAGAACGCGCTTGATACGCAGCAGGAAAATCAGATCCAGCTCGAAGAAAGCAGCGCCGAGTTGCGCGCAATTCTGCACAATGCGCATGATGCCTTCATCGCCAGCGACGAACACGGACAGGTGCGCGAATGGAATCGCCAGGCGGAACATTTGCTGGGCTGGACGCGCGCCGAAGCGATAGGCCGCTCCATGTCGGAACTGATCGTGCCGCCGGAGATGCGCGAAGCGCATGAGCGCGGCATGGCGCATTTTCTGGCGACCGGGCAAGGCGGCGTGGTGATCAACAATCGGATCGAGCTGCAGGCCTTGCATCGCGACGGTCATGAATTGCCGGTCGAAATTACCGTCGGCCATGTGCAGCGCCGCAGCGGCCACCTGTTCATCGCCTTCCTGCACGACATTACCGAACGTCTGGCTTTCCGCGAATCGATGCGCGAGATGGCATTGACCGACATGCTGACCGCCTTGCCCAACCGTCGCGCTTTCAGCAACAAGCTGCCCGAAGCCATGAACCGTGCGCTGCGCGAACGCAGCACCATGGCCTTGCTGTTCATGGACATCGATGGCTTCAAGGGTGTCAACGACAAATACGGACATGAGGCGGGCGACGAAATGCTGGTGATGTTCGCCAAGCGCCTGCTGCATGCGGTGCGCGATGTGGATACCGTGGCGCGTCTGGCCGGCGACGAATTCATCGTGATTCTGGAGAAGGCGCATGAAACACCCGACGCCGTGGCGGTGGCCGAAAAGATCCTGCAGACCATGCGTGAACCCTTCGTGCTGACGGCAGCGACCGTGTCGGTGTCCACCAGTATCGGCGTCAGCATCTACCAGCCTGAGCGTCATGAAACGCCGGATCCGGAAGCACTGGTGGCCAGGGCCGACAAGGCCATGTACGACGCCAAGAAGGCCGGCAAGGATCGCGTCTGCGTGTTTGTTGAATCGATGACGGTCTGATCATCTTCCTCTGCCAATCAAGGCCGCCACCGTGCGGCCTTTTTTATTGTCTTCGGCATTCTCTGCTTTCCTGATCGTCCTGCCTGCACCAGCCGCACCAGCAGCGGATGTCAATCCAATGCGGCGCAATCCCCGCCCATGCGGTTTTGTTTACACAAAATTTATACCGCCCGCCCATAGTTTTATCCGCTTTTAACGCTGCGCCTTCTATCGTTGCGCCATCGCTGTCCCGGTGCGGGACGGCTTGAACAATGGAGAGGGAAATGGATTTCTTCTATACGGGCATGCTGGCGCTGGGTGGCGCCGCAATGTGGGGTTTCGTGGTCTTCTGCGCCGCGCTGCAGTCATCTTCGCCGGAGGCCGGAAAATGAACTTCATGTATCTGCTCGGCCTCGCCGCGTCCTGCGGCTTGCTGGTCTATCTGGTGGTCGCACTGATCAAGCCGGAGGACTTCTGATGAATACCGATGCTATTTTTCAGCTGGCGCTGTATCTGGCCGTGCTGCTGATCCTGGCAGTGCCGCTGGGGTTTTACATCGCGCGCGTGATGGAGGGCAAGTCGGCGGTCAACCGCATCTTCGGCGGCGTCGAACGCGTGTTTTATCGCCTGTGCGGCATCCAGCGCGATGCCGAAATGAGCTGGAAGCAGTATGCGCTGGCGCTGCTGCTGTTCAACTTCATCGGGCTGCTGTTCGTGTATGGCCTGCAACGCCTGCAATTGTGGCTGCCGCTCAATCCGCAGGGGCTCGACAACGTCGGCGTCGATTCTTCCTTCAACACCGCCATCAGCTTCGTCACCAACACCAACTGGCAAGGCTATGTCGGCGAATCGACCATGAGCTATCTGACGCAGATGGCGGCGCTGGCGGTGCAGAACTTCCTTTCCGCCGCCACCGGCATCGCAGTCGCTTTTGCCTTGATCCGCGGCTTTGCGCGTCACAGCAGCAAGAGCATCGGCAATTTCTGGGTGGACATGACGCGCTCCTGTCTGTACATCCTGCTGCCGCTGTCCATCCTGGTATCGCTGGTGCTGGTGCAGCAGGGCGTGATCCAGAACTTCAAGCCCTATGAGCAGGCGCATATGCTGGAAACCACCAGCTACAGCCAGCCCAAGCTTGATGCGCAAGCGCAGCCGATCAAGGATGCGCAAGGCAATCCTGTGCTGGAGAATCTGCAGACGCGTGAACAGACGCTGCCGATGGGCCCGGTTGCTTCGCAGGAAGCGATCAAGATGATCGGCACCAACGGCGGTGGTTTCTTCAATGCCAATTCGGCACACCCCTTCGAAAATCCGACGCCGCTGTCCAACTTCGTGCAGATGATCGCGATTCTGATCATTCCGGCGGCCTTGTGCATCAGTTTCGGCGCCATCGTCGGCGACCGCCGTCAGGGCGTGGCCTTGCTGGCGGCGATGACGATTCTGTTCGTCGTGATGACCAGCGTGCTGATGTATTTTGAGCAGCAGCCCAATCCGACGCTGTCGGGCGCGTCCGGTTCATCTGCTGCGCATGTCCTGCAGAGCAGCGGCATGATGGAAGGCAAGGAAACCCGTTTCGGCGTGGTCGCCTCCAGCCTGTTCGCCTCGATCACGACGGCGGCTTCCTGCGGCGCGGTCAATGCCATGCACGATTCGCTGTCGCCGATGGGCGGCCTGATTCCCATGCTGCAGATGCAGCTTGGTGAAGTGGTGTTCGGCGGGGTCGGTTCCGGTCTGTACGGCATGCTGATCTTCGCCGTGCTGGCGGTGTTCATCGCCGGTCTGATGATAGGTCGCACGCCGGAATATCTGGGCAAGAAGATCGGCGTCTACGACATGAAGATGATGTCCATCGCGATCCTGATGACGCCGGCGCTGGTGCTGATCTTCACCGCCATCTCGGTGATGCTGGAGAGCGGCCTGGCCGGCATCGCCAACCCCGGCGCGCACGGCTTCTCGGAAATCCTGTACGCCTTCAGTTCGGCTGCCAACAACAACGGCAGCGCCTTTGCCGGCCTGTCGGCCAACACGCCTTACTACAACATCACCACCGGCATCGCCATGTGGCTGGGCCGCTTCGGCATCATCGTGCCGGTGCTGGCGATGGCCGGTTCGCTGGCCGCCAAGAAGCGACTGAGCGCCAACTCCGGCACCTTGCCTACGCATGGTCCGCTGTTTGTGGCGCTGCTGATCGGCGCGGTGATTCTGGTCGGGGCGCTGACGTATGTGCCGGCGCTGGCGCTGGGTCCGGTGATCGAGCATCTGCAGATGCTGGCGATCCATTGAACCGGGCACGAGGAAAATCAACATGGAGAATCAAATGAACTCAAGTTCCGCAGCGCAGTGGATGTTCGATCCCAAGATCGTCAAGCCGGCGCTGGTCGACTCACTGCGCAAGTTATCGCCGCGCAAGCAATGGCGCAATCCGGTGATGTTCGTGGTGTATCTGGGCAGTATCCTGACCACGCTGCTGCTGGTGCAGGCGCTGATCGGCAAGGGTGAAGCGCCGGCCGGCTTCATTCTCGCGGTCACGCTGTGGCTGTGGTTTACCGTACTGTTCGCCAACTTCGCCGAAGCGCTGGCGGAAGGCCGCAGCAAGGCTCAGGCCGCCGCGCTGCGCAGTGCCAAGAAAAGCGTCATGGCCAAGAAGCTCAAGCGCGCCGCCCTCGTGAAGGGCGGTGCCGGCCGGTCCGAAGCGGTCGATGTGGTCGACGGCGGCAGTCTGCGCAAGGGCGATCTGGTATTGGTTGAAGCCGGCGATACCGTGCCGGCCGACGGCGAAGTGGTGGAGGGCGTGGCGACCGTCGATGAAAGCGCCATCACCGGCGAATCGGCGCCCGTGATCCGCGAATCCGGCGGCGACTTCTCGGCCGTCACCGGCGGCACCCGCGTGCTGTCGGACTGGATCATCGTGCGTGTCACCGTCAATCCGGGCGAGGCCTTCATCGATCGCATGATCGCCATGGTGGAAGGCGCACGCCGTCAGAAGACGCCCAATGAGCTGGCGCTGACGCTGTTGCTGGTGGCCCTGACATTGGTGTTTCTGCTGGCGACCGTGACGCTGCTGCCGTTCTCCATCTTCAGCGTCAACGTCATGCACGCCGGTTCGCCGGTGACCGTGACGGCGCTGGTGGCGCTGCTGGTGTGCCTGATTCCGACCACCATCGGCGGCCTGTTGTCGGCCATCGGCGTGGCCGGCATGAGCCGCATGATGCAGGCCAATGTGATCGCCACCTCCGGTCGTGCGGTGGAAGCCGCCGGCGACGTCGACGTGCTGCTGCTGGACAAGACCGGCACCATCACGCTGGGCAATCGTCAGGCCTCTAGCTTCCTGCCGGCGCCCGGCGTGTCCGAGCAGGAGCTGGCCGACATCGCCCAACTGGCTTCGCTGGCTGATGAGACGCCAGAAGGCCGCAGCATCGTGGTGCTGGCCAAGAAGCGTTTCAATCTGCGCGAACGCGAGATGGCGGCACTCGATGCGCAGTTCATTCCCTTCAGCGCGCAGACCCGCGTCAGCGGCGTCGATGTCGGCGCGCGGCGCATCCGCAAGGGCGCGGCCGACGCCATCCGCAAGCTGGCGCGTCAATCGGGCCAGTCCATGCCGCAACAGGTCGAGCACGATATCGACAGCGTCGCGCGGCGCGGCAGCACGCCGCTGGTGGTGGTCGAGTGGAGCAATGACGGCAAGGCCGACAGCGTGTTGCAGTTGCGCGTGCTGGGCGTGGTCGAGCTGAAGGACATCGTCAAGGGCGGCATCAAGGAGCGCTTCGGCGAGCTGCGCCGCATGGGCATCAAGACGGTGATGATCACCGGCGACAACCGGCTCACCGCAGCCGCGATTGCGGCGGAAGCCGGAGTTGACGATTTTCTGGCGGAAGCCACGCCGGAGCAGAAGCTGGCATTGATTCGCCAGCATCAGGCCGAAGGCAAGCTGGTGGCGATGACCGGCGACGGCACCAACGATGCGCCGGCGCTGGCTCAGGCCGACGTCGCGGTGGCCATGAACAGCGGCACCCAGGCGGCCAAGGAAGCCGGCAATATGGTCGATCTGGATTCCAACCCGACCAAGCTGATCGAGATCGTCGAGATCGGCAAGCAGATGCTGATGACGCGCGGCAGCCTGACCACCTTCAGCATCGCCAACGACGTCGCCAAGTATTTCGCGATCATTCCGGCCATGTTCGTGGCGACCTATCCGCAGCTCGGCGTGCTGGATGTGATGCATCTGGCCAGTCCGTCCTCGGCCATCATGTCGGCGGTGATCTTCAATGCGCTGGTGATCGTGGCGCTGATTCCGCTGGCCCTGCGCGGGGTGCGCTATCGCCCGCTGGGCGCTGCCGTGCTGCTGCGCCGCAATCTGCTGGTGTATGGCGTAGGCGGCCTGATCGTGCCTTTCGCCGGCATCAAGCTGATCGATCTGATCTTGTCTGCATGCGGCCTGGTGTGAACGCCTCAGCCCATTCAGTTAATTTATTCAAGGAACTCATATGAAAACCCTGCGACCCGCAGTGACCCTGTTCATCCTGGTCGGCATTCTGCTCGGCGGCGTGTATCCGGCGCTGGTGACCGGGCTGGCGCAAGCCTTCTTCCCTCAACAGGCCAACGGCAGCCTGATTGAACGCGGCGGCGTGACCGTCGGCTCGGAACTGATCGGGCAGAACTTCACCGCGCCCAACTATTTCTGGGGCCGGCCTTCGGCATCGGGCAGCTTTCCGTACAACGGCATGGCCTCCGGCGGCAGCAATCTGGGGCCGCTCAATCCGGCCTTGGCGGATGCCGCCAAGGAACGTGCTGCCGCTCTGCAACAGGCCGATGCCGCGGCCAATGTAGTCAGCAACAAGACGCGTCCGATCCCGGTCGATCTGCTGACCGCCTCAGGCAGCGGCCTGGACCCGCACATCAGCCCGGAAGCGGCGCGCTATCAGGCGCCGCGGGTGGCCAGGGAACGCGGCATGGCGCAGGAGCAGGTCGATTCCATGATTGCGCGCAACACCGAGGGTGCGCAGTGGGGCCTGTTCGGCGAGCCGCGCGTCAACGTGCTGAAGCTGAATCTGGCGCTGGATGCAGTCAGCGCGCAAAAGAAATAGTTGCCTGAAATAGCCGGCTGAAAGACCTGCACGCTGCGCCGGCCGGCCCTGGCAAGCCGGCCGGCGTCATTGTTTGGCGCCCTTGCCCTGATTTACCCTGAGTTGCCCTCAAGCCCATGCACTCCACTACAATGTCCGCACCATGAATACTCGCCCCGATCCTGACGACCTGCTGGAACGCGTAATGCGCGATGAAGATCGTCAGGCGCGCGGCCGCCTGAAAATCTTCTTCGGCTTTTCGGCCGGCGTCGGCAAGACCTACGCCATGCTGGCGGCCGCCGCCCGCTTGCGCGAGCAGGGCATAGACGTGGTTGCCGGCGTGATCGAAACCCATGCCCGCGCCGAGACCGAGGCCTTGCTGGAAGGGCTGGAGCGGCTGCCGCTGCGGCGCATCGCCTACCGCGAGCGCGAGCTGCCCGAGTTCGATCTCGACGCCGCCCTGCAGCGCAAGCCGCAGGTGATGCTGGTGGACGAGCTGGCGCATTCCAACGTGCCGGGTTCGCGCCATGCCAAACGCTGGCAGGACATCGACGAACTGCTGCGCGCCGGGATCGATGTCTACACCACCGTCAACGTCCAGCACATCGAAAGCCTGAACGACGTGGTCGGCCAGATCACCGGCATACGCGTGTTCGAAACCATTCCCGATCATGTGTTCGACCAGGCCGACGACGTCATGCTGGTCGATATTCCCCCCGACGAATTGCTGCAGCGTCTGCAGCAGGGCAAGGTCTATCTGCCGCAGCAGGCGGAGAAGGCCGGGCGCAATTTTTTCCGCAAGGGCAATCTGATCGCGCTGCGCGAAATTGCCTTGCGCCGCACTGCCGATCGCGTCGATGCCGACATGCGCGAGTACCGCGCCGACCGTTCCATCGCCCAGCTGTGGCAAACCAAGGAGCGCATCGTGCTGGCGCTGGGCAACGGCGCCGGCGAAGAAAAACTGATACGCGCGGCGGCGCGTCTGGCGTCCAAGCTGCAGGCCGACTGGCTGGCGGTGCATGTCGACATGCCGGCGCGCCGCCGCGATTCGCTGGCCGGGCGCGAACGCATTGCCGGCTATCTCAAGCTGGCGCAGTCGCTGGGCGCGGAAGTCGCCACCATCACCGGTGATGAGCTGGCGCCGGCGCTGCTGCAATTCGCCCGCAGCCGCAATGCCGGCAAGCTGGTGATCGGCCAGCGGCGCGGCGGGCTGCTGTCGCGCCGGCGCCTGTTCAGCGCGCCCGATCTGCAGCAGCAACTGGCCGCGCTCAATGGCGAGCTGGATGTCTACACGGTGGCGCGCGCGCAGGACAAGAGCGCCGCCGACGAGGCGCTGCACGATCGCTCCGAACGCAGCGAGGCCGACGCCATGCTGGCGCGCCACCGCACGCGCGGTTACCTGTGGGCCAGCTTCAGTTGCGCACTGACCACCTTGCTGGCATGGGCCCTGATCGATCTGCTGCATCCGGCCAATGTCATCATGCTGTATCTGGTCGGCGTGATGCTGGTGGCGATGCGCTTCGGCCGTTCCGCCTCGGCGCTGGTGTCGGTGCTCAGCGTGCTGGCCTTCGATTTCTTCTTCGTGGCGCCGCGTTTTTCGATCAGCGTCTCCGACGTGCAATACCTGATCACGCTGGGCGTGATGCTGGCGGTGTCGCTGTTCATCAGCTCGCTCACTGCGCGTCTGCGGCGCCAGGCGCGGGTGGCCATGCTGCGCGAAACACGCGCCAGCAATCTCTACATGCTGGGCAAGGAATTGTCGGCGCTGCTGACGCTGGAACAGATACTTGAAATCGGCCGCCGCCATCTGGGCGCCGTGTTCGGCGCGCGCACTGCTTTCTGCCTGCCTGACAGCCACGAGCAATTGCAGCAAGCCGTTGCGGTATCAGAGGGCGCAGCGGATGCCCATGCCCTGAAACAGATCGACGCCGGCGTCGCCCAATGGGTCTACGACAACGGCCAGCCGGCCGGGCGCGGCACCTCCACGCTGCCGGCTGCCAGCGCCTTGTATCTGCCGCTCACGGCGACCATGCGCACGCGCGGCGTGCTGGTGTTCGAGAGCGCCTCGGGCGAGGACAGCGGCCTGCAACTGGCGCTGCCGGAAAATCGTCAGATGCTGGAAATTTTCTGTTCGCAGATCGCCATGGCCATCGAGCGTCTGCATTACGCCGAAGTGGCGCAGGATGCCTTGCTGACCATGGAATCCGAGCGCCTGCGCAATTCTCTGCTGTCGGCGATTTCGCATGACTTGCGCACGCCGCTGACCTCGCTGGTCGGCAATGCCGATACGCTGGCCGCCAGTCCGCAATTGGATGCGGAGCAGCGCTCGCTGGCGCAATCCATAGGCGAGCAGTCGCAGCGCATGGCCGGGCTGGTGTCCAATCTGCTCGACATGGCGCGCCTGCAGGCCGGCGGCGTGCAGCTCAATCGTCAGTGGAACGCGCTGGAAGAGGTGGTCGGCAGTTCGCTGCGCCTGCTGCAAAAGGCGCTGGAAGGACGGCGCGTCGAGGTGCAGTTGCCGGCCGGTCTGCCGCTGCTGCGTTTCGATGCGGTGCTGATCGAGCGGGTGTTTGCCAATCTGATCGAAAACGCCGTCAAGTATTCTCCGGCCGGCAGCGACATCACCGTGCGCGCGCTGTCCGAAGGCGGCGCTGCCGTGCGCATCAGCGTCAGCGATCGCGGCGCCGGTTTTGCGGCCGGCATCGCCGCCCATGCCTTCGACAAATTCACGCGCGGCGACAATGAATCGAGCACGCCGGGCGTCGGTTTAGGGCTGGCGATCTGCCGCGCCATCGTCGAAGCGCATGGCGGCCGCATCTGGATAGAAGCCGGTGTGCAAGGCGGCTGCGTGTGTTTCAACCTGCCGCTGGAGCCGCAGCCGCAACTGCCGCCCGACGAAGAATTCAACGACATTCAGGACCCGAATCATGCATGAGCATGCTGGCAACATCGTACTGATCGAAGACGATCCGCACATCCGCAAGCTGGTGCGCGGCGCGCTGGAGCAGGAGGGCTTCATCGTGCATGAAGCCAGGACCGGGCGCGAAGGCGTGACCGAAGCCGGCACCCGCAAGCCGGATCTGATCATTCTCGACCTCGGCCTGCCCGATATGGACGGCAAGAAGCTGATCGCCGAAGTGCGCAGCTGGAGCAGCGTGCCTATCGTGATTCTGTCGGCGCGTACGCAGGAGAGCGAAAAGGTGGAAGCGCTGGATGCCGGCGCCGACGACTATCTGGTCAAGCCCTTCGGCATGCCGGAGCTGCTGGCGCGCATGCGGGCGCAATTGCGGCGTCATGCGCGCGCTTCGGAAAGCGGCGCGCGCGACGGCAACGGTCGCTTCCGCCTGGGCGATGTGCTGATCGATATTCCCGCACGCAGCGTCAGCCGCAAGGGCGAGGCGCTGCATCTGACGCAGATCGAATATCGCCTGCTGACCACCTTGCTGCGCGACGCCGGCCGCGTCATCACGCACCGGCAATTGCTGGTCGCCGGCTGGGGGCCGTCGCACGTCGACGATCATCACTATCTACGCATCTACATGCAAAGGCTGCGGCAAAAGCTGGAGGCCGATGCTGCACAGCCGGTGCACATCCTGACGGAAATCGGCGTGGGCTACCGGCTGGCGGAAGTGGAACCGGGCTGATTTTTTTCGCAGCGCGTGGGGCGCAGCATGGCCGTCATCGGGCTTCATGGAGCACGGGTGCGGAAGCTAAAGCTCCCCCCAGATATCGATCTGACGCCGGATCACAGCGGTCGCAGCATCGCAGATCACCAGAATTTCTCTACGGCCTTCGCGCAATACGAAGCGATAGTATTCGCGCTCGTTGCGGTTGCTGAAACTCTCGCTTTCGATATCCGACACCCGCAAGGACGCCGCCGCAGCTGCATTGTTGCGGCATGACTCAAGATGCTGGCGCGCCAGCGGCGAGGGTCCTATATCGTCCGGTGCGCGATACGGCACCACCGCGCCGGCGTGCGTGCAGACGCCGCCCAGCATGGCCAGCAGCAATAGGGCCGCCAGGCCGCAGCGATAGTAGCGACGGCGGCCGGTGCGCAGAAAAAGATGACGCGGTGAGAGCGGATGGAGTGGATGCGTGCGGTGTTCATGTTGCTGGTGGACAGACATGACGGGCTCCCGGCGAATGATCGATGGTGGATGGCGTGGCACAGAGCACGGCCGGGCGCATGCGGCCGCGCCTCGGCTTAGCTGTGATGTGTTCAGAAGCTCTTGTTCAGGGACAGCACCACCTGGCTGCGGCCGATGTTCTTGCCCTTGAGCGTGTAACCGGCATCGGATGCGTTGCTGCCGGTATAGGCCAGGCCGATCAGGTAGCCGGAGAAATCGCGCGTCAGGCCCAGCTTCCAGTCGGTGTACGACAGGGTCGAGGCGCTGGCGCCGGTGTAGCGCTGGCGGCCGATGTGGGCCAGGCCGTTGATGCCGGCGAACAATGCATGATTCAGGCTGAGGTCGGTATAGCTGGTGCCGCTGGTGTCGGCCGCGCCGAAGGTATTCCCCAGGCTGTAGGAATAGCGCAGGCTGATCCACTTGGCGTCCAGCCCGAGATAGAGTTCATTGGTGTCCGGCTTGGTCATGCCGTCGGGATAGCTGCCGGGATAGGCGTAATGCAGCACACCGATGTCGCCCGTGAGCCAGTCTGTCAGCGCCGGTTTCCAGCCGGCGTAGAGATCGGCCTCGAGGCTGGCCGAGGCGGCCGGATTGGTGTCGCTGATCCAGCTGACGTTGGACATCCAGACGCCGGCATACAGGCCGCTGTCGTGATTCACGTCGAAGCCGCCTTGCAGCGCCAGCTTGCCGTTGGTCTGCGTCAGGCCGCGAAAGATGTATTGACTGGCCACGCCGATATTGCCGCTCAGATGCAGCGCCGGGATTTCGTCGTTGCCGGCCGCAGCGCTGTCAGCCTGGCCTTGCGCCTGAGCCGGTGCGGTGGCGAGTACGCAGGCCAGCGCCAGCGCCGCGCCTGCCAGTGTGGCCATTCCCGCACATTGCGCGCGCTTCAGGCGACCGGGTTCGAGTGGCTGATCTTGTTGTTCTGTGTTGCTGCGCATGCTGCTCATCTTGTTTTGCTCCATGGTTTGAGGAGCAGTCAGCTTAAGCAGCGGCGCGTTTAAATCCGGTAAAAGTATTGACGGCCGGCGTTAACAGAACGTAAAAACTGCAGATGAAATACACGGAATGCGTGAGCACATCACATACAGAACATGCCGCCGGCGGTGTCTATCTTTGTGGCTATTTGGGCGCCCATCTCGGCGCGCGTTTTTCGAGGAAGGCATCAATGCCTTCGCCGGCATCGTGTTCCATGATGTTGCGCGCCATGACATCGGCGGCGTAGTCGTAGGCGTCGCCCAGCGACATCTGTTTCTGCCGGTAGACCATGGCCTTGCCGTAGCGGATGGCGGTCGGGCTCCTGGCGACGATCTGGGCGCTCAGCACGGCGATGGCGCTGTCCAGTTCTTGTTCCGGCACAGCGCGATTGATCAGGCCCCAGTCTGCGGCGGTGGCGGCATCGATGAATTTGCCGGTGACCAGCATCTCGAAGGCGCGCTTGATGGACACATTGCGCGTCAAGGCCACCGAGGGCGTGGCGCAGAACAGGCCGACGTTGATGCCGGACACTGCAAAGCGCGCCTCTTCGGATGCCACCGCCAGATCGCAACTGCCCACCAGCTGGCAGCCGGCCGCAGTGGCGATGCCCTGCACGCGCGCGATCACCGGCACCGGCAGATTCTGGATACTCTGCATTACCTTGCTGCAACGGCGGAACAGATCCTGGTAATAATCCAGCTGCGGCGTGGCGCGCATCTCGCGCAAGTCATGGCCGGCGCAGAAAGCCTTGCCTGCAGCGGCCAGGATCACGCAGCGCAGCTGCTCATCCTGCGCCAGTGCATCGAGCTGGGTCTGCAGCGCCTCCAGCATGGCTTCGGACAAGGCATTGAATTGCTGCGGACGATTGAGTGTGAGCGTGACAACGCCCTCATGATCTTCGCGCAGCAAGATGGGGATAGGGGCGGACTGATGATCCGGTGCAGTGCTCATGCTTGTCTCCGTTGTCGGTTTTTATGCGACATCTTAGCGCGCTGAGCACGTCTCGTCCGGCGGCCTGATCTTTTCATGCGCAAGCAGGGCGGATGCCCTTCGCGTATGCCGCCTCGAACATCAGACTACGCCCAGCAGCGCTTCCAGATCTTCGTCTTCGCTCGGCGGCGTCGACATGTCGAGCACTTCTTCGATGTGGTTCAGATGTTCGATCATCGAGGCCACCGCAGCTTCGGCCTGGCCGGCGGCGATGGCGTCGATGATGTCGCCATGCTCGTCGTGGGTGCAGGCCGGCACCGTCGGCGAGTCGTACAGCACGATGATCAAACAGGTCAGCGAGGCCAGTTCGCGCATCATCTTGCTCATCACCGGGTTGTCCACCATGTCGGCGATGCGGATGTGGAATTCGCCGGACAGACGGATGATGGCGCGGCGGTCGTTGGCTTCGCGCGCCTGCGCTTCCAGCGCCACATGCGCGCGCAACTGTGCGATGTGTTCGGCTTGCGTGTGTTCGCACAGATGGCGCAGCAGCGCCGGCTCGATCAGACGGCGCGCGGCAAAGATGGCGCGCGCTTCGCTCGGCGTCGGGCTGGCGATGAAGGCGCCGCGATTGGGAATGGTGGTGATCAGGCCTTCGTGGCTCAGACGCGCCAGCACTTCGCGCACGCGGGTGCGAGTGACGTTGAAGATGCCGGCCAGTTTTTCTTCGACCAGCTTGGTGCCGGGCGTCAGGCGGTGCTCCATGATCGACGTCAGGATGCGTTCGTAGATCACGTCGCCGGCCAGCGGCCGCGCGCTGATGGCCTGACCCGGCAAGGGACTGTTTTCGGGTTTGGCGATGGCTTTCTTGCGGCCGGGCTTGCTGCTGTTGGTGGCGGTGCTCATGCTGTCTCTGTCGAAGATGGTGTCGGGCGTGTGGCGTATTTTGTGGCGATATATTGTCACAATCAACAAAATATTTCTCCACATTTCTAAATTATTTTGCCGCACTTGTCTGGGGCGATTTTCGCCGTTTGCACCATATCGATCCGGCTTTCCTGCGTGCAACAGACTCTTCCTGGCGCCATACGGCACCCCTCCGAATCGCTGCTTCCCTATGAAAAATCGCCTTTTCCTGCGAATTTTTAAAAATGTCACCCAAGCTGGCACACCTATTGCATACATTGTGGCAATGTAAAAATTAAATTGTCACAATATATGTGATGTCATTGGTGAAGTCGTTTATCTAAGGGAGAAGCACGATGCAAAAACAAGTACGGAAGTCCCCTCTGCGCCTGATGGCGGTGGCGGTCGCGCTGACTGCAGGCCTGGCGCTGAGCAGCGGCGCTGCAGCGCAATCCAAGCCCAAGTTCAAGCTGGCCTATGCCAAGTGTGCGCATTGCATGTCGATGTCGCTGGTGCCGGGTCTGGCGCAAAACGTCGATATCGAAGGCATCAATTTCACCGCCGGCAGCGATGCGCTGACGGCGCTGGTCTCCAAGAGCGTGGACATCGCCCAGGTGACTTATCTGGCCTTCGTCAGCGGTCTGGATAAAGGCTTCGATCTGGTGGCGGTGTCCGGTCAGGTCAATGGCGGTTCCGAAATGCTGCTGGGCAAGGACAGCAAGCTGGCGGCCGACGACTGGGACGGTCTGAAGAAACTGGTGGCGGAATACAAGGCGCAGGGCAAGCCTTTCCGCATCGCGGCTTCGCGCGGCAATGCACAGGATCTGCACATGCGCGGCGAGCTGGCCAAGCACGGCATCGATCCTTCCAAGGACGTGCAGTTCATCAATATTCCGAATCCTTCCGATCACGCCGCTGCGCTCTCGCGCGGCGAAGTCGAGCTGATCTGCTCGGTTGAGCCGTTTGCCTCGCAAATCCGCATGACCGGCGTCGGCAAGCATTTCGCGTTTCCTTATGATCAGGCCGCCGGCCGTCTGACCAATCTGATCGTGACCCGCTCCGACGTCATCAAGGAACATCCGGCTGAAGTGAAGGAAACCGTGGCCGCCGTGGTGCGTCTGGTGGACAGCCTGCAGAAGGACAAGCAAGCCTGGGTCGCCAGCATCGTCAAGGGCACCGGTCTGGATCAGAAGGTCGCCACCGAGGCGCTCAACAATGCCTATCCCGACTACCGCATGTATCGCACCCAGACCAAGGCCATCGCCGGCATGATGAAGGATCTGAAATATGTGTCGACCGACGTCTCGGCGCAGGTGGACAAGAACATGGACTACAGCTTCCTGATGGATGTCACCAAGAAGCCCAAGACCGAACTCGGCTATTGATGCGGGAGATCACGATGAATGGTTTGATGCGTACCCTGTCGGATGCCAAGTGGCGCTTTACGGTTCCGATTCTTCTGTTGCTGTTCTGGGAGGCATTCTCCCGTTCAGGCGTGATCCCGGCTTCATTGCTGCCTGCGCCCTCGCGCGTGTTCAATACCTGGATGGACTGGATGTTCGGGCTGAACGAGTCGGCGCAGGACAATAGCGGCAAATGGATTTTCGATGCCATGGCCAGTTGCATGCGCGTGTTCACCGGCTATGCGATTGCCGCGGTGCTCGGCATTGCGCTGGGTGTGGCGATCGGCTGGTGGCGCTGGGTCGAGCGCGCCATCGAGCCGACGGTGCAGATGCTGCGTCCGATTCCGCCGGTGTCATGGATTCCGCTGGCGATCATCTGGTTCGGGATTGCCAACAAGCCGGCGATTTTCCTGGTCTTCCTCGGCGCGTTTTTCCCTATCCTGATGAATACCGTGCACGGCGTCAAAACCGCCGACCGCAATCTGCTGCGGGCCGCAGCCATGGCCGGCGCCAGACAGAGTCAGCTGCTGCGCTTCGTGATCTTGCCGGCCGCCATGCCGAGCATCTTCGCCGGTCTGCGCATCGGCATCGGCAGCGCCTGGATGCTGACCGTGACCGCCGAAATGGTGGCGGTCAAGAGCGGCCTCGGCTATGTGCTGTGGGACTCGTATTATTTCCTGCGCTATGACCTGGTGATTGCCGCCATGATCAGCATCGGCCTGCTCGGCTATCTGGCCGACCTGCTGCTGAAAATGATCATGAACTCGGTGCTGCGCTGGCAGCATGTCGCCACCGTGCAGAGCCACAAGGCCTGAGCCTGCAGACTCCATCGAAAAGGAAATCATCATGGCTTTTATCGAACTCAACAACATCGTCAAGGTGTTCAAGGACCGCAAGCGTGGCACGGACATGCTGGCGATCGACAACGTTACGCTGAAGCTGGAGAAGAAGGAATTTCTCTGCCTGCTCGGCCCTTCCGGTTGCGGCAAGTCGACGCTGCTGAACATGATCGCCGGCTTTGAGTTCCCGACCTCGGGCGAGGTCAAGGTGGCAGGGAAATCCATCGCCGGCCCCGGCGCCGATCGCGGCATGGTGTTCCAGCAGGCCAATCTGATGCCCTGGCTGCCGGTGTGGGACAACGTCGCGTTCTCGCTCAAGCTGCAAGGCAAGAGCGCGGCCGAACGGCGCGCCGCGGCGCAGCCTTTCATCGACACCGTCAAGCTCAAGGGCTTTGAAAATCACTTTCCCTCCGAGCTCTCGGGCGGCATGGCGCAGCGCGTCGGCATCGCCCGTGCGCTGCTGCAGAATCCGTCGGTGATTCTGATGGACGAGCCCTTCGCGGCGCTTGATGCCCAGACCAAGATGGAAATGCAGGAAGAACTGGTGGCGCTGTGGCAGCGCTACGAAGGCACCATCGTATTCGTCACGCACAGCGTGGACGAAGCGCTGATCCTGGCCACCAAGGTGGCGGTGATGACGCATCGTCCCGGCCGCATCCGCGATCTGATCGACATCGATCTGCCACGCCCGCGCGACACCACCACTGCCGAATTCAATCAATACAAGCGCCACGTGCTCAGCCTGATCCGCGAAGAGTCGGCGCTGGCGCAGGCCGATGCTGTCAAACTGGCGGCCTGAACGGCGCCGGATTACTGAAAAGGAAAAGACATGACCCAACGTACATTGCTCGGCATGCTGACGCCGTCTTCCAACACCACGCTGGAGCCGGTGACCACCGCCATGATCGCCGACATCCCGGAAGCCAGTGCGCACTTCGGCCGCTTCCGTGTGACCGAGATCGCCTTGTCGAACCAAGCGCTGGCGCAGTTCGACGACAGCGAAATCCTGCGCGCCGCCGAGTTGCTGTCGCACGCCAAGGTGCAGAGCATAGGCTGGAACGGCACCTCGTCGGGCTGGCTCGGTTTTGACGCCGACGAGCGTCTGTGCCAGCGCATCACCGAGGCCACCGGCATCCCGGCCTGCACCTCGGTGCTGGCGCTCAATGAAATCTTTGACATCACCGGCGTCAAGCGCTTCGGCCTGGTGACGCCGTATCTGGACAACGTGCAGGCCGCCATCATCAAGAACTATGCCGGTGCCGGTTACGCGTGCGTATCGGAACGCCACCTGCGCAAGCAGGACAATTTCTCCTTCTCCGAAGTCGGCGCCGATGAACTGCGGGCGATGGTGCGCGAAGTCGCCAAAGACAAACCGCAGGCCATCACCATCTTCTGCACCAATCTGCGCGGCGCGCCGCTGGTGGAAGAGCTGGAGCGCGAAATCGGCATTCCGATCTACGACACCATCTCGACGGTGGTGTGGAAGTCGCTGCGGCAGGCGGGCGCTGATCCTTCGCGCATACGCAACTGGGGATCCCTCTTCCGCGACATCAAGTAACGTGGGGCGTCGCCAATAAGACAGCGCTGGCGGCGTTGCTTCTCCTTGCCGCACATGCGTGCTGTCTGCGTCGGCGCGCCTTGCCAGCGCTGTCTTATTGGCGACGCCCGGTGCCAGCGGAAAGCCTCTTAAAAACTGCTTCGTCGTTCGGCATTTGCAGATTCAGATTCTGATCAGGAAACAACATGGAACAATTCGATGTAGTGATACGCAACGGCACCGTGGCCACGGCTTCCGACATCATGCAGTGCGATGTCGGCATCAAGGATGGCAAGGTGGCGATGCTGGGGCGCGGTCTGCCGGCCGGCAAGCGTGAGATCGATGCGGCCGGCAAGCTGGTGCTGCCGGGCGGCGTGGATGCGCATTGCCACCTCGATCAGCCGATGGAAGAGGGCCTGAAGATGGCCGATGATTTTCGCAGCGGCACCATCTCGGCGGCTTGCGGCGGTACGACGACGGTGATTCCGTTTGCAGCGCAGGCGCGCGGCCAGTCGCTGCGCGCAGCGGTGGAGGATTATCACCGTCGGGCCGAGGGCAAGGCGGTGGTCGATTACGCCTTCCACATGATCATCAGCGACCCGACCGAGAAGGTCTTGAAGGAGGAATTGCCGCAACTGATACGCGAAGGCTATACCTCGTTCAAGATCTACATGACCTATGACGACATGAAGCTCAATGACCGTCAGATTCTCGATCTGCTGGCGGTGGCGCGACGTGAAGGCGCGATGGCGATGATTCATGCCGAGAATGCCGACTGCATCAGCTGGCTGACCGAGCAGCTGGAAGCCGCCGGCCTGAGCGCGCCGAAATATCATGGCCACTCACGTCCGATGCTGGTGGAACGCGAAGCCACGCATCGCGCCATCGCGATTTCCGAGCTGGTGGATGTGCCGATTCTGATCGTGCACGTGTCCGGCAAGGAAGCGATCGAGCAGATCCGCTGGGCGCATGGCCATGGCTTGCGCATCTATGCCGAGACTTGCCCGCAATATCTGGTGCTGAGCGCCGATGATCTGGATCAGGATGGTTACCACGGCGCCAAATGCGTGTGCAGCCCGCCGCCGCGCGACAAGGAAAATCAGCAATACGTGTGGGATGGTCTGGCCGATGGCCTGTTCACGGTGTTTTCATCCGACCACGCACCGTTCCGCTACGAAGATCCGCAGGGCAAGAAACCGGGCGGCAAGGAAGTGCCGTTCCGCTATATCCCCAACGGCACGCCGGGTCTGGAAACGCGTCTGCCGCTGTTGTTCTCGGAGGGCGTAGGCAAGGGACGCATCGATCTCAACCGCTTCGTCGCGCTGACCGCGACCGACCCGGCCAAGATGTATGGCCTGTATCCGCGCAAGGGCACCATCGCGATTGGCGCCGATGCCGACATCGCCATCTGGGATCCGCACAAGGATGTGACCATCAGCAACGACCTGCTGCATCACGACGTCGATTACACACCGTACGAAGGCATGCAGGTGACCGGCTGGCCGGTGACCACGCTGTCGCGCGGCGAGGTGGTGTGGAACGAGGGTCAATTCGATGCCCGCATCGGGCGCGGCGAATTTCTCAAATGCGGCCTGCCGGATCCGGCGCGGCCCAAGAAGCGCTGAAGCTGTGCAGCGCTGTCTGCTGAATTGAAGGCTCGCCGCCAGTCAAGGCTGGCGGCAGTTCTGGTGTGACACTTCTCAACATAAAAAAAGCCCGCCTCATGCAAGAGGCGGGCAAGGTACCACCATGAAACCTGAGTGATCGCTTACAGATAGATCACTTCAAATGTGGCCGAGCCATCCAGCGGGACTTCCTGAGTCAGCGGCAGGTTGGCCGGCTTGTTGAGCACCGTGGTGACGTTCAGCTTGGCATTGAGCTGCTTGGTGCTCATCGGCTGGCTGCCGGTGCTGAAGCCGAACAGGGCGCCGTTGTTCCAGACGTTGCCGGCGCCATTGCTCCAGCTCTTGCCGGAATCCAGCGAATAGATGTTGTTGGCCGCCGCGCCGTCGACGGTGGAGGCGCGCGAGATGTTGATGATGTAGCCGCCTACGTTCTTGCCGGCCACGGTGCCCAGACCGAAATTGGCTTCAGCTTCGGAAACGATGCCGCTGACGACGGAATTTGCGCGATTGTCCTTTGCCTTGAATGCCACTTTGACGGCGGCGTCGCAAGTGATGCTGAGATTCACTTCTTTGGTCGGCAGCGTGGTGTAGGCATCGGCCTTGAGCGAACTGGCCGGGATGACGCCGTAGTCGATCACGCCGCCGCCGGAAAAGCTGGGAGTGCAGGCGGCCGGCTTGATCACGCCTTTGACCTTCAGTTCAGCGGTGTCTGCGGCGTAAGCAGCGCAAGTGAACATGGCAAATGCCGTTGCAGCGACGGTGGACAGCAGCGTGATTTTCTTCATGATGATTTCCCTTGATAGTGAATGTGGCGCCCGGCTCGTTTCTTTGTGTGCTCAGGCAGTGAAGCCATTGTGAGTTTTTTGACTTCGCATTTATATGAGAAAAGTCTCAAAGAAGCTGTTGGATGACCATCGTCGGCAGCGGCGCCGCACGCGCAGCGGGCCTTGAACGCCGATCGCCCCGAATCCGGTTTCCACTTGGAAATATGTTGCCGCTATGCTATCTCGTGATGACGAATTCCCAGGCCTGCTCTCAGAATGCGGGCAGGCTGTTCCCAGCTCTCGGGAAACATCCTCTTGAATCTAAAAATATTTCAATGAAGACCTGCACTTGCTCTTTAGAAGCGAAGGCGCGCACCGTTAATTGAAGTGGCAGCAATGGCTTGAGTTTCTGTCGTCGACGCGGAGCTGGGGGAGGCCCGGGCTCCGTGATGTCGGACCCATTTAAATTAACGATGAATTTCGCCCATGAATAATCTCTCGCTCAAGAAAAAACTCTGGTTGCCCCTCATCTTTTCCCTGGTGGCGCTGTTTGCACTTTCCCTGTGGCATGCCTATCAGACCCGCGATCTGCAGATCGCCGAACGCCAGCATGCCTTGCTGGATGTGACCGAGATGTCGTATTCCATCGTCAACGGCTACGCCAAGCTGGCCGCCGAGGGCAAGATGTCCACCGAAGACGCCAAGAAGGCCGCCATCGAGCGCGTGCGCGATCAGCGTTATTCGGGCGACGGGTATGTGACGCTGGTCGGTTCGGATTCGGTGATCGTGATGCATCCGATCAATGCCAAGCTGAACGGCAAGGACATGATCAATTTCAAGGACACCAAGGGCAATGAGCTCTACAAGATGATCGCGGCGACCGGCAGTTCGAGCGCCGGCGAGGGTTATCTCGAATACTGGTGGCCGCGTCCCGGCGCCGCCCCCGACAAGGGCAGCCCGAAGATGGGCTTCGTCAAACGCTTCAAGCCCTGGAACTGGGATCTGATCTGCAGCGTGTATCTGGACGATGTGCAGGCCGACTTCAACCGCGCCGTGATTCAGGCCGCGATCGTGCTGGTGATTCTGGGCGTGCTGCTGTCGCTGATCGCGGCCATGGTGTCGCGCAATATCTTTCGCTCCATCGGCGGCGAGCCGACCGAGGCGGCCGAGATGGCACGCAAGATTGCCGCCGGCGACCTGACCGGCAGCGTGGCGCTGGTCAAGGGCAGCGAGCATAGTCTGGTGGCGGCGGTGGCCTATACCCGCGACCGTCTGGTCAACACCGTGCTGGGCATCAAGCAGGCGACCGACTCGATCAAGGTCTCGGTCGATGAAATCGCCAGCGGCAACATGGATCTGTCCAGCCGCACCGAGCAGCAGGCCGGTTCGATTGAAGAAACTGCGTCGGCCATGGAAGAGCTGACTTCGACCGTGCGTCACAACGCCGAGAGCGCACAGCAGGCCAGCCAACTGGCGGCAACGGCGTCCTCGGTGGCGGAAGAGGGCGGGGCGGTGGTCAATCAGGTGGTGCAGACCATGGAGTCGATCAACGAGTCCTCGCGCAAGATCGTCGACATCATTGCGGTGATCGACGGCATCGCCTTCCAGACCAATATTCTTGCGCTGAACGCGGCGGTGGAAGCGGCACGTGCCGGCGAGCAAGGTCGCGGCTTTGCGGTGGTGGCGTCGGAAGTACGATCGCTGGCGCAACGCTCGGCGGCGGCGGCCAAGGAAATCAAATTGCTGATCGACGATTCGGTCAGCAAGGTCGGTGCCGGTACGCAACTGGTGGAACGCGCCGGCGCCACCATGCATCAGGTGGTCACCAGCATCCAGAGCGTGAGTACGGTGGTCAAGGAGATTGCCACCGCCAGCCGCGAGCAGAGCGCCGGCATCGAGCAGGTCAGCACCGCCGTGACGCAGATGGATGAAACCACGCAGCAGAACTCGGCGCTGGTGGAGCAGGCCGCGGCGGCAGCGCAATCGCTGCAGGAACAGGCCGATAGCCTGGTGCGGCTGGTCAATGTGTTCACGCTGGATCGCAACGCAGTGGTGGTGGCGGATCGTTCTTCTGCGATGGGGCTGAGCGCTACGCGCACCGCTCTGCTGAAGTAAACGATTACAGCTTCGAAGCAAGTGCGGCGATGGCGTGAAGATGTTGCGCCATCGCCGCACTTTTACTGAGAAGCGCAGGAAATTGATTGTCCCTCGCCATATTCGATTGCTCGCGTTCGGAAGCCGGTGCTAGCATCACGTCCGATTCAGGGAGTTTTCCCTCGTCCTCCATACGGACACTGAATCCCTCACCGATTACCAGTTAGCGCAGTCCTACTCCTCACTGGTTCTACTCTGGCTCCACCCTCTCGATACGGAGGACAACATGAAAACAAAACTCCTCGCGGCTGCGCTTGCAGCCGGCTTTGCCATGTCCGGAATTTTCTGCGGCACGGCGCACGCCGCCGGTTCTATGAACGTCGACGACGCTCAGGTTCTGGATGCAAAGAAATGCCAGCTTGAAACCTGGCTCAAGTTCAATCGCGACGGCACCGAACGATGGTTGATGCCGTCCTGCAATTTCAGCGGCAATCTGGAGATCGCCGCCGGCGGTTCGTGGCAGCGTGACGAGCAAGGCCTGTACGCGGCCAATGCGCAGTTGCAAGGCAAGACCATGTTCAAGCCGCTGGAGACCAACAGCTATGGCGTGGGTCTGATTGCCGGCGTCAATCGGCAGACCACCGGCGATGACCGTCAGCGCGGCTGGGATACCTACTTCAAGATACCGCTGTCATTTTCTTTCCGCGACGATGCATTTTTGCTGCACAACAATCTCGGTATGAAGCATGACGGCGTGACCGGCAGCAATCGCCTGACCTGGGGCGTCGGCACTGAAACGCGGATTCTGGACAATCTGTCCTTCATTGGTGAAGTGTTCGGCGAGAACAAGGGCAAGCCCGCCTATCAGGCCGGCATTCGCGCCTCGCTGGTGCCGGAAAAAGTGCAGCTCGATCTGACCTTCGGCAACAACTTCGGTCGCGAGACGCGCGGGCAATATGTGGTGCTGGGCTTGCGTTTCATTTCGCCGGCGTTTTTGCCGTGACGGGCGTGTAATTCATCGGGAGCAGCAGCGGCATGGCTTGCTGCTGCGTTTCTGTCGCAGAATAAAGGAGCCGCTTTCAAGCGGCTTTTTTTAATGCGTATTGGCCGTGAATGGGGTGCGCATGCGCCGCGCAGCGGCGTCGGCAAAGGCGAAGGCAGGGCCGGCCGGCAAAACGAAGAAAATTCGCCGGTATTTTCAATCTGGCAATATTTCGAGAGTAGGCCGTGCTGCATGGTAAATTACGCGTCACGGCATTTTTACCTGGATGCCGACCTCTTTCTCACAGCCCCTATAGGAACCCTAGTTGGAAAATATATTACTGATCGTCGCGGCTCTCTTTCTGGTCGCGTTGAACGGTTTTTTCGTTGCAGCAGAATTCGGCCTGGTTAAATTGCGTCAGACGCGTATCCGGGCCATCGCAAAAACTCAGGGACTACGCGGCCGCATCCTCGCGGTCGTTCACAATCAACTCGATGCTTACCTCTCGGCCTGCCAGCTGGGCATCACGCTGTCCTCGCTGGGCCTGGGCTGGATCGGCGAACCCGCATTTGCGCGCTTGCTGGAGCCGGTGTTCGCGTTGCTGGGCGTGCAATCGGCCGAGCTGATCCACGGTATTTCCTTCGTCTTCGCCTTCTTCGTCATTTCTTTCCTGCACATCGTGCTGGGTGAGCTGGCGCCGAAATCGGTCGCCATCCGCAGCCCGGAAAAAGTCGGCCTGTGGTGCGCCGTGCCGCTCTATGGCTTCTACTGGGGCATGTATCCGCTGATCTGGGTGCTGAACTCCAGCTCCAACTGGGTGCTGCGCATGGCGGGCCTGGGCCAGAATCACGGTCATGACGCCCACTATTCGTCGGATGAGCTCAAGCTCATCCTGCGCGCCGGCGGCAAGAGCGGCAAGAACGGCAAGTTCACCAAGGAAGAATGGAATGTGCTGGCGCAGAGCCTGAACATGGCCGAGCTGGACGTGGCCGACATCATGCGCCCGGCCAGCGAAATCGTGGCGCTGAGCGACGACCGTACGCTGGAGGAAAACCTGCAGATCGTCTATCGCAACCGTTTCAGCCGCTATCCCTATTTCGATGCCGAACGTCAGAACATCCTCGGCGTCATCCATCTCAAGGACGTGTTCCTGGCGCAGCAGGATGGCAAGGCCATCGTCAGTCTCACCAACTACCTGCGCCCGGTGCAGTACATTTCGCCGGTGTTGCCGGCCCTGGATCTGCTGCGCCGTTTCCGTACCGGCTCGCCGCACTTCGCCATCATCGGCAAGAAGGGCCAGCCGCCGCAGGGCTTCATCACGCTGGACAACATGCTGAGCCTGCTGGTGGGCGAGATCCGCGACGAATTCCGCCACGCCAGCAATGAATGGGCGCGGCAGGAAGACGGCACCTTGCTGGGCAAGGCCAGCCTGCCCATCGTCACGCTGGAACACATGCTGGGCATCGACATCGAGTACGACGACAGCATCGACTCGGTCGGCGGCCTGGTGATGGAAAAGCTGGGCGATCTGCCCAAGGAAGGCCAGAAGATCGAGTTTCCGAGTTTCGACATCGTGATCAAACGCATGTCGGGGCCGAAGATCGTACTGGTGAAGGTCTTTCCTAAACTGCTGGAAGCGCGCGAATAATTTTTTCCGCCGCGCATATTGTGCAATCATGTAAAGATTCCACGCCGGTCATGTGTAGATGACTGGCGTGGCATGATCTGCCCGCTGTCCCATTCTTCAGATTCGTGCCATTCGTGCCATCCGCGCTCAACTTTCGTTGCGGCAATAAATAGTTTCCTTGTTTCATCGATATCCGTCTTGAAGAAAACCGGAGCCGCTCATCCGCTTATTGGCTGCACGGCATCGCGACTAAATTTTCATCTCGAGACAAATGGGGTTTGCCCGTTGATGTTGAAGCTCGGCTTTCACTCCAAACAAAAAAAATAAACTGTGGTGAGTGCTTGGGAAATCGCTGCGTAGTGGTTTATTAAGCCGTATCGATCCTCCAGGCATTGATCTGGGCGCCAAGCGTGCCCCGCAATTGCTTTCGAAATAAAGACCCCATGCCGTCTCCCTGCTTGGCGACGAGCGGATTCCTTTAGCGCCTTCAAGACGAGTAACTTGGAAGAGGTACGCCATGCCGGAAGCTTTGGGCCGAGATCGCTCACGCATTCAGTTCCTGGACGGACTGCGCGGTCTTGCCATTTTGCTGGTGATCTGCTTCCACGCGTACGCCCGATATCCCGATCTGATGCCTTTCGGAAATCGTTATGCCGACATTTTTGTCTTCAGGCATGGAGGCATCGGCGTGCAGCTGTTTTTCCTCATCTCAGGCTTCGTGATTTTTCTTACCCTTGAAAAGTCGCGTGGCTTTTTCGATTTCATGACGCGCCGTTGGCTACGCCTGTTCCCGGCGATGCTGATCTGTTCGTTGATTGTGTATGTATTTTTTTCCTTCATCGCAGAGAATGCCCACAGATCCGTCTCTCTGCGATCGCTGCTGCCGGGGCTGAGCTTCATTGAGCCTCACGTCTGGCAAGCGGTGCTGCGTTCGCCGCAAACCATGCTGGAGGGGTCTTTCTGGTCATTGTTTGTTGAAGTCCGCTTTTATGCATTCGCGGGTGCGCTGTATTTTCTGGTGGGGGAAACCGGTGCGATCGCAGGCATCATTCTGATGTTCGTGGTGACCGTGGCCTATGCATCGCTGCAGCATCTTTTGCCGGGCGGGAACTGGCGTATCTTTGAGATTTACAAGGGCTGGACAAGTGCGGAGCACTTCGGGTGGTTTGCCGCCGGGGCGCTCTATTTTCGTTACTTTCAGACCAGAGTGCGCCAGCTGTTCATCATGGCCACCCTACTGGCGGTGCTCGCCGCCGTGACCACCGGCGGCGCATTGCCGGGCAAGACTTGCGCGGCCTTGCTGGTGGTTTTTCTATTTGCCTCGGTGGTTCATCACTCACGTTTGCATCAGCTGCTGGGCAATCGCGTTTTCCTGTTTCTGGGGGCGATCAGCTATCCGCTTTATCTGCTCCATGAAAACATCATGGTGCACATGATTCTCAAACTGGGCAAGCTGGCGCCGCAAATACCAGGGGTGTTGTTGCCGCTGCTGCCGATAGCGGGCGTCATCGTGATCGGCGCGGCCGTGGCGATCTATGTCGAGCCCTGGTTGACTGACGTCATCCGTCCTTGTTACAAGAGGGCCCGCTTGCTGCTGCATATTGATCAGTGGCGGATGCCCTTGGCGCCGGTTGCGGAAGATCTCAAGCCGCCACCGGCGCCACTGCCTTGAATTCCCGATTCGCCGCAAGGCCACTCACGTGGTCTTGCGGCAGACGGGTGTCGGTTAACGACCCTGTCTTGTTCCCGATCAGAAGCCGATCGTGCGTCCATCCGGGTTGCGCGGGTCGGAATAGCCGTAGAAGCCGTCGCCCTTGATCTGGATGGTTTGCGTGCGGCCCATGGCCGGTTGCACGCTGATCTTCTGGCCCTTGTCTTTCAGCAGCCTGAGGGTGTCGGCCGAGAGGCCTTTTTCCACGCGCAGCTGATCCGGCGCCCATTGATGGTGGATGCGCGGCAGGATGGTGGCTTCGGCCACGTTCATGTCGTGGTCGATCACGTTGAGGATGGTCTGCATCGTGGTCGTGATGATGCGGCTGCCGCCCGGACTGCCGGTGACCAGGAAGGGCTTGCCATCCTTCAGCACAAAGGTGGGCGACATCGACGACAGCGGACGCTTGTACGGGCCGACTGCGTTGGCGTCGCCGCCGATCAGGCCGAATGCATTCGGTACGCCGGGTTTGGCGGCGAAGTCATCCATCTCGTTGTTGAGCGTGATGCCGGTGCCGGTCGCCACGATGCCGCTGCCGAAGTTCAGGTTCAGCGTGTAGGTGGTTGCCACCAGATTGCCGTCTTTGTCGGCCACCGAAAAGTGGGTGGTCTGATCGCTTTCATACGGTTGCGGCTGGCCCGGCTTGATTTCGCTGGACGGGGTGGCGCGATCCGGGTTGATCTTCTTGGCCAGCTCGTCGGCGTAGGCGCGCGAGGTCAGGCCCTTGACCGGCACCTTGGTGTAATCCGGATCGCCCAGATATTCGGAGCGGTCGGCATAGGCCAGCTTCATCGCTTCAGCCATCAGGTGGATGGTCTGCGCGCTGTCGGCGCCGTATTCCTTGAGCGGATAGCGTTCCAGAATGTTCATCATCTGGATGATGTGCACGCCGCCCGAGCTTGGCGGCGGCATCGACATGACCTGGTAGCCGCGATAGCTGCCGCTCACCGGCTCACGTTCCACCACCTTGTAGTTCTTCAGATCGTCGGCGCTGATCAGGCCGCCGTGCTTGTCCATTTCAGCCACGATCTTCTTGGCGATGTCGCCTTGATAGAAGGCGGCTGGGCCTTGCTTGGCGATCAGCTTCATCGATTTCGCCAGATCCTTCTGCACCAGCTTTTCGCCGGTCTGCAGCGGGCGGCCATCCTTGAAGAAGATCGCCTTGCTGGAATCCCATTGACCCAGGTGATCGCGCTCGGCGGCCAGAATCAGCGCCAGGCTGGGGCTGACGTTATAGCCTTTTTCCGCCAGCTTGATGGCCGGCGCCATGACATCGGCCAGCTTCATCGTGCCGTACTTCTGTAGTGCGTGCGTCAGGCCGGCAACGGTGCCCGGTACGCCGACTGCCAGGTGGGTGTACAGCGAGCGACCCGGCACCACGTTGCCCTTGTCGTCCAGATACATGTTGCGGGTGGCGCGCTGCGGCGCCATTTCGCGGAAGTCCAGCGCCACGTTCTTGCCGGTCTTGGCATCGTGAATCATCATGAAACCGCCGCCGCCGATGTTGCCCGCATTCGGCAGTACCACCGCCAGCGCGAAGCCGACCGCGACGCCGGCGTCGACTGCATTGCCGCCGCGCCTGAGGATGTCCACGCCGACCTGGGTCGCCAGTTCCTGCTCGCTGGCGACCATGCCGTTTTTGGCGTACACCGGGCTGATGATGTCGTAGGTCAGGTCGTACTTGACGACAGGAGCCGCCGATGCAGGAGTCTGGGCGGAGGCCGGCATGAATGCCAGCGAGGTACAGATGGGCAGCAGGGCCAGTACGGCCGGCTTGCAAAGTCCGGTGAACGTTGACATAGGGGTTCTCCTCTTGTTTGAGCTTGCTTGTTATAGGTGATGGTGGTGGGTAGTGCGTGGTGAAGCGGGGTAATACGAATACGCGGGTATTGCAGTAGTGCGCGATGCTGCGAGATCGATCGAATCCGTTTGCCGCAATGTCTGCGACAGACGGCAGCACCCGACGATTGTAGAGGCTGAGAAAAAAGTGTCTATAGGAAATGTCCTACATTGTTCAAACGCCGTGGGCGATCGGGCTCGGTGGGCGGGCGGTACGGATTGAAGTTCATGCAGAGTCGGATGATGGATGGCATCGCGCAAGCTTACTGTGAATTCTGGTCTGGATAAATATCCAATATCGACCAATTCGAGCAGGCCAATCTGCGCTCGCACCTGACATTTTGCAAGCATGTGTCAGTCCGGATCACGATGTTGCAGGGCGCGCTCGGCTGTAGCTTCCAGCGCAACAATCATAAGCCGCACGGTGCAAATTGAACCTGTACAGCCGCGCCTCCGCCGCCGCAGACTGTCAGGGCGGATCGGCCGATACAGTCGCCGGGCAGGTTGGAGCGCAGGGGAAGGAGCGCCGCAGCGAGATTTTCAGGTGCTTTCGCGCACCGCCAGCTCAAAGCCGAGATCGAGGCGGCCCTTGGGAATCGCTTTGCCGCGCAACTGATCGATCAGCATCTCGGCGGCCTTGTAGCCGATCTCATAGCGCGGCGTGATGATGGTGGTAATCGAAGGTGTGGCGCAGGCCGCCCAGGACAGATCGTTGAAGCCGGCAATCGCCATGCGGCCCGGCACATCCAGTCCGCGCCGCTGGCATTCGAACAGCGCACCCAGCGCCAGATCGTCGTTGCAGCAAAACACGGCGTCGCAGTCGGGCCAGGACTCCAGCACCTTGCGCAGCAGCTGCGCGCCCATGCCGACCGTGGTCGGATCCGGCAGCAGCACTTCGATGTCGGCGACGATGCCGGCTTCCTGCAGCGCTTTGCGGAAACCTTCGCGCCGCTTCAGCATGCGCGGATCCATCTGTGCGGCGAGAAAGGCAGGGCGCTTGTAGCCATGGTCGATCAGGTGGCGCGCGATGGTGTAGCCGGCCTTGATCTGCGAAAAGCCGACCGAGAAATCCTCGTTGCTCTTGCCCAGATCGAACATGCGCACGGCCGGGATATGCCGCATCGCCGCATGCTTCTTCAGAATTTCATGCTGATCCGAACTGGACAGCAAAAAGCCGGCCGGTGCATGCGCCAGATAGGTGGAGATCAGTTGCGCTTCTTTCTCTCGAGAGTAACCGGTCTCACCGATCAGGAACTGATAGCCGGCCTCGGACAGATAGTCGCGGATGCCGCTCAGTGTTTCGATGAAGACCGCATTGGTCAGCGACGGCACCAGCACGCCGATCACCTGCGAACGGGCGGACGCCAGCGTGGCTGCAGCCTGATTCGGGACATAGCCGAGTTTGGCGATGGCGGCGATGATGCGTTCGCGCGATTGTTCCTGCACCAGGTCGGGCGCCTTGAGGGCGCGCGATACCGTCATGGTGCTGACGCCGGCTTCATGCGCCACGTCCATGATGGTGACGCGGCCGGTGGCACGGCTGCCGCGCCGGCTCTTGCGCGGCGTTTCAGTCGCGGCGGCTGGACGCGTGCCGGCACCGTTTTTTGCGGCGGCGGTTTTTTTGGCGGAAAGGGTTTTCTTTTCTGCTGCAGGCTTGTTCATGTCGGAGCGAAATATCGGGCTGGCGACATGATACTCCGCTGCGCCGCGATGCAGCCTGATACAGACAAATTCCTACTGTTTTGACTGACGCCGTGCGGCAGATCAGTCCCGCGTCAAGGCAGCGGCCATGTTGCTCCTGATGCAAGCGGCGTGCCTGTCTTTCCGCCCTGATGCGTTTCCGGACGCAGAAAATATTTGACGGGCGATTTTTGTTAGCGTTATCATCGCGGCCATGTTATCGCTAACATAAACCAAGTTCTGCACGCCGTCTGGCGTCGCGGCAACTGGAAAAACTAAAACACTACACAGAAACACTACGCAGATAGTGCCGACAGAAGCGCCGCAGCAGCGCGGCTGCAGGAGACCTCATGCTTCCCATCTCAGTCTGGATGACGCAGTGCGGCTCCGCAGCCGCTTGCTGAAAAGTCCTGCCTTGCCAAAGCATCAATAGCAATGCCGGAAAGGTCTGCTGTCGCCTATCCAACTACGGAGATGCCATGTTCGGCCTGAGTCACGAAGCAACATTGCTATTGAACGCCTTTATCGCCATTGCCGCGCTGATCTTCATGATCACGCGCTTGCGCGTCCACCCCTTTGTCGCGCTGATCATCACTTCCGGCCTGCTGGGCCTGATCTCGGGCATGCCCTTGCCGAAGATCGTCAAGTCCTTCCAGGACGGTTTCGGCGGCGTGCTCGGTTTCGTCGGTATTGTGCTGGGCCTGGGCACCATGCTGGGCAAGATGATGGCCGAATCCGGCGGCGCCGATCAGATCGCGCAGACCCTGGTGCGCGCCTTCGGCAAGCAGCGCGTGCACTGGGCCATGATGCTCGGCGCCTTCCTGGTCGGCATTCCGCTGTTCTTTGAAATCGGCTTCGTGCTGCTGATCCCGCTGGTGTTCATCGTGGCGCGCCGTTCCGGCATGCCGCTGTTCAAGATAGGCATGCCGATGCTGGCCAGCCTGTCGGTGATGCACGGCCTGGTGCCGCCGCATCCCGGCCCGCTGCTGGCAATCGGCGTATTCGGTGCAGATATCGGCAAGACCATCCTGTACGGCCTGATCGTCGGCCTGCCGACCGTCATCATTGCCGGTCCGATGTTCGGCGCCTTCATTTCCAAGTACGTTGACATCAAGCCCTCGGAAGAGCTGATGGAACAACTGGCGCGCGAACCGCAGACCAGCAACTTGCCCGGCTTCGGCATCACCCTGATCACGGTGCTGTCGCCGGTATTCCTGATGCTGCTCAAGACCTTCGTCGACGTCGCCTTGCCGGAAGGTCATCCGATGCGCGATCTGATGGACTTTATCGGCAACCCGGTGGTGGCCCTCCTGGCGGCGCTGCTGCTGTCGATGTACACCTTCGGTATCGCGCGCGGCTTTACGCGTCAGCAAGTGCTGAAGTTCGTCGACCAGAGTCTGGCCCCGACTGCCGCCATCGTGCTGATCATCGGCGCCGGCGGCGGCTTCAAGCAGATGCTGGTCAACAGCGGCGTCGGCACCGCCATCGGCAGCATGGCCGTGCACGCGCAGATTTCGCCCTTGCTGCTGGCCTGGTTCGTGGCCGGCGTGATCCGCGTCGCCACCGGCTCGGCCACCGTCGCCACCATCACCGGCGCCGGCATCGTGGCGCCGCTGGTGGCGCTGATCCCGGGCACCAACAAGGAATTGCTGGTGCTGGCCACCGGCGCCGGTTCGCTGATCCTGTCGCATGTGAACGATGCGGGCTTCTGGCTGGTCAAGGAGTATTTCAACATGAGTGTGGGCGAAACCTTCAAGACCTGGACCGCAATGGAAACCATCATTTCCGTTGTTGCTATCATCTTCATCATGCTGCTCAACCTTGTCGTGTAGGCAGCGCCCCACACATCGCAATCAGAGGAAAAGCCATGCCCAAGATCATGCTCGGCGCCGATATCGGCACCACCAGCACCAAGACCGTCGCCTTCACGATGGATGGCAAGGTGCTGGCGCAACATGCGGTCGAATATCCCTTGCTGTGCACCACGCCAGGCATGGCTGAGCAAGACCCGCTGCAAATCTATCAGGCGGTGCTGGACTCCATCGCCGGCGCCGTCAAGGCGGCCGGCGCCAGGCCCGAAGACATCGCGCTGGTGTCGTTCAGTGCGGCAATGCACAGCCTGATCGCGCTGGATGCCGACAACAATCTGCTGACCAACAGCATGACCTGGGCCGACAACCGCGCCAGCGTCTGGGCCAAGCGCATCCGCAGCGAGTTCGACGGCATGGCGATCTATCGCCGCACCGGCACGCCGATACATCCGATGTCGCCGCTGTGCAAGCTGATGTGGCTGCGCCACGAGCACGCCGACATTTTCAACAAGGCGGCGCGCTTTGTCGGCGTCAAGGAATATGTATTGTTCCGGCTGTTCGGCAGTTGGCAGGTGGATTACTCGATCGCCTCCGCCACCGGCATGTTCAATCTGCGCGAGCTGAACTGGGACAAGGATGCGCTGGCGCTGCTCAAGGTCGATGCCGCGCAGCTGCCGCAGCCGGTGCCGACCACGCATCAACTGCAAGGTCTGGACGCGCAGATCGCCCGTCAACTGGGCCTGCGCAGCGACACGCCCTTCATCATCGGCGCCAACGACGGCGTGCTGTCCAATCTCGGCGTCAATGCCATCAAGACCGGCCATGTTGCGGTCACCATCGGCACCTCGGGTGCGATGCGCACCGTCATCGAACAGCCGCTGACCGATGAGCAGGGCCGCACCTTCTGTTATGCGCTGACCGACAAGCACTGGGTGGTCGGCGGCCCGGTCAACAACGGCGGCAATATTTTCCGCTGGGTGCGCGACGAGCTGGCCACGGCCGAATCCGCCGCCGCGCGCGACAAGCAACTCGATCCCTATGACGCGCTGACGCGCATCGCCGAACATGTGGCACCCGGCGCCGAAGGTCTGCTGTTCCATCCCTTCATGGCGGGCGAACGCGCGCCGCTGTGGAATGCCGATCTGCGCGGCTCCTTCTTCGGACTGGCGCTGCATCACGGCAAGGAACACATGATCCGTGCCGCGCTGGAAGGCGTGATCTTCAATCTCTACAGCATCCTGCCGGCGCTGGAAGATCTGGTCGGCCCGACCCGGCGCATGATGGCGACCGGCGGTTTCGCCCGCTCGGCCTTGTGGCGTCAGATGATGGCCGATATTTTCAACCGTGAAGTGGTGGTGCCGGAGAGCGTGGAATCGTCCTGTCTGGGCGCTGCCGTGCTGGGCGCCTATGCGCTGGGACTGGTGCCGTCGCTGGAAGTGATTTCCGACATGGTCGGCTCCACCCATCGTCACGTGCCGGATGAAAAGAACGTCGCCATCTATAGCCAGCTGCAACCGATCTTTTCGGCGATACCGGCCAAGCTGGAGCAGGAGTATCTGGCGATCTCCGAGTTTCAGCGCCAGGTGGCGCAGCGCGCGCAGGGTTGAGCGCGATGCCGGATTTACCCCGCAACATTCATCTGTAAAAGCACACACACCAAGGAGAACCGATGAGCACGACTTTACCCGCAGGTTTGCAGAATTTTTCGCTGGTCGGCAAGCTGGCCCTGATCACCGGTTCCAGCGGCGGCATCGGTTTTGCGCTGGCGCGCGGCATGGCGGCGGCAGGCGCTGCCATCGTGCTGAACGGCCGCGACGCCGGCAAGCTGGCCAAGGTGGCCAGGCAGCTGCGCGACGAGGGCTACACGATTCATGAATCCAGCTTCGACGCCACGGACTCGGCCTCGGTGCGCGAAGCCGTCGCCGCCATCGAAAAGGACATCGGCGCCATCGGCATTCTGGTCAACAACGCCGGCATCCAGCGCCGCGCACCGCTGGAAGACTTCAAGGAATCCGACTGGAACGATCTGATCCAGACCAATCTGAACAGCGTGTTCTTTTCGGCGCAGGCCGTGGCGCGCCACATGATCCCGCGCGGCCAGGGCAAGATCATCAATATCTGTTCGGTGCAGAGCGAACTGGGTCGTCCCGGCATTGCGCCGTACACCGCGACCAAGGGCGCGGTGAAGATGTTCACCAAGGGCATGGCGATCGACTGGGGCAAGTACGGCCTGCAGATCAACGGCCTCGGCCCCGGCTACTTCAAGACAGAGATGAACATGGCGCTGGTCAACGATGAAAAATTCACCGACTGGCTGGTCAACCGTACGCCGTCGCGCCGCTGGGGCGACGTCGAAGATCTGGTCGGCGCCGCCGTGTTTCTGGCCAGCGATGCATCGCGTTTCGTCAACGGCCACATTCTGTATGTGGACGGCGGCGTGACTGCCACGCTCTGATGTTGTTCTGATCTTACCGCGACCCCAAAAGATACTTCGATTCAACCGGCACGAACCCATTGCTTGCCCATCAAGGCATTCGGATTGCTCATCAGGAGATTCACATGCAACAAGGCATCGTCATTCACGCCCCCCATGATCTGCGCGTGCAGGAACTGGATACCGGCGCACTGCAACCCCATCAATTGAAGGTCAAGGTCAAGGCCGGCGGCATCTGCGGCTCCGATCTGCATTACTACCACCACGGCGGTTTCGGTACGGTGCGCATCAAGGAGCCGATGGTGCTGGGCCACGAAGTATCGGGCCAGATCGCCGAAGCCGGTTCCGCGATTACCGACATCCAGCCCGGCACACGTATTTCGATCAGCCCCAGCCGTCCCTGCGGCACCTGCAAATACTGCCAGGAAGGCAAACAGAATCATTGTCTGGACATGCGCTTCTACGGCAGCGCCATGCGCACGCCGCACGTGCAGGGCGCCTTCCGTCAGGAGATCGTGATCGAGCGCTCGCAGGCGCATGTGGTTGAAGACCACGTTACCGACGGTGAAGCGGCCATGGCCGAGCCTTTGTCGGTGGCCTTGCACGCAGTGCGCCGCGCCGGTCCGCTAATGGGCAAGCGCGTGCTGATCACCGGCTGCGGCCCGATCGGCGCACTGACCGTGATCGCGGCACGCCGCGCCGGCGCCTTGCAGATCGTGGTGACCGACGTCGCCAGGATGCCGCTGGAAACCGCATTGAAGGTCGGCGCCGATCAGGCCATCGATGTGTCCAAAACACCGGATGCCTTGAAGGCCTTCAGCGCCGACAAGGGCACGTTTGATGTGCTGTTCGAAGTCAGCGGCAATGAACAAGCCTTGCGCGGTGCGCTGGACAGTCTGCGTCCCGGCGCCGTGATCGTGCAGGTCGGTTTGGGCGGCGACATCAACTTTCCGGCCAATCTGCTGGTCGGCAAGGAGCTGGAATGGCGCGGCGCCTTCCGTTTCCATGAAGAGTTCGCGATGGCGGTCGAGCTGATGAACAAGAAGCTGGTCGATGTGAAGCCGCTGATCACGGCCACCTATCCCTTCGAAAAATCGGTGGAAGCGTTTGAGATTGCCGGCGACCGTTCGACCATGATGAAGGTGCAGCTGAGCTTCAACTGATGCAGTCGATAGTTGAAATGAAAAACCGCTCGCATGAGCGGTTTTTTTATGGGCTTCGCACTGCAACGATAATCGGGAAACGAAGCTATCATGGCCGGCAGCCTTGCCCCGATTTGCACTATCAGCGTCAACTCATTCTTTTTTCCTTCCTTCTTCCCATCAGGAGTCCTGTCATGCACACCAAGTTTCTGCGTTGCGCCGTTCCGCTCTCCCTGCTGCTCGCGCTGTCCGCCTGCAACACCACGCCGATGAGCGGCGGCGCGGCACCGGCCAGTGATCTCAACGCCGGTGTCTCGGTGTTGCCGGCCATTCCGGCGCCGGCGACGGTGGCGCTGGATGCCTCGACCACGGCGCTGCTGATTCTGGACATCAATTCGGTGATCTGCCAGCCAAATCCGGCTTGCATGGCGACCGTGCCTGCGATTGCTTCGCTGCTGCAAAAGGCGCGCGCGGCCAAGGTGCCGGTGCTGTATTCGTCCACGCAGAGTCCGGCCGGCGTCTCGCCCGCCTTGCCCGACATCGCGCCGCAGGGCAACGAGCCGACCGTGGTGTCGCGCGCCAACAAGTTCACCGGCACCGCGCTGGAAGAGCTGCTGCGCCAGCGCAATGCCAGGACGCTGGTGATCGTCGGCAGCGCCGCCAACGGCGCGGTGCTGTATTCGGCGTTCCATGCCAATACGCGCGGTTTCACGGTGGTGGTGGCGGAGGATGGTTTGTCCAGCCCGGTGCCGATCAACACTACGCTGGCGCGATATCAGATGCTGAATCAGGCCGGCTTCTACAACTCCAACAACACGCCGCTGGCCGACCAGCGCGTGACCCTGAGCCGCAGCGAGCTGATCAGTTTCAAATGATCTGAGCCGGCGAGTGCGATTGAACCGCCACGTTTCAGGCAGCAATGCCGTTCAGTGAAGAACTGAACGGCATTTTTTGTACTGTTTGATTTCAAAGCCATTCGCCCTGAGCCGCTGCAAAGCAGCGCATCGAAGGGCGGGCAAACTCTGTGAACGTCGGACGCTGGCTTCGATACGGTCCTGCCGAGCTACTCAGCACTAACGGTGTGGGCGTGTCTGTTCAGGCGCTCGCTTAACTGAACGGCATGCGGCTCCGCGACGTGTGTTTTTATTGCGGAATGCCTTCCTTGGATCCTCCGGTTCCGTGCGAACCTGCCTTCGAGAAAAAACCGAAACTGGTCATCGGGCTCAGTTTCCGGTTGCGGAGCAGGATGCAGCAAAGCAATGAACGGCAGACGGAGATGAGGGTGTTGTTGTAAAAGTTGCCACAGGCGCATGTTGAGAATAAAAAGCCACTCTTTACACTGCGGCCTGTTTTTATCAGCCGGCGGGGCACTTCAAATTGCAAGTGATCCGCGTTATCAATACTTATCAGACGCCCCCCCCGGCAAGCTTGTATTCGGGGCCAGCGAGAATGCATGATCAGCACAGCCACTTTTCCCTGTGGGTTCAAATGACTCACGTTTTAAAGTGAATGAGTCGATCCGGAGCGTATCGCTTCATCAGGGCTCTGGCCGGTTTTTCTCCGTCGTGATGCATGTTGCAGCGCAGATGAAATGTTTTGGTGCAGGTTTGACGTCAGCATTGCGCAAGGTAAGATAGGCGGCACAGGCCAGAAGGATCGGATTTGACGGGGGAAAAGCAAGCAAGACTGTCTTCGACGACTGGCCGATTTATACAAGTTCGAGGACTTACAACGATGTCGCACGAAGAAGCACGAGGCCCCGCTGAACTGGCGGCGCTGTCAACCGAATTGTCGTACAAGCTGCTGGTCGAGGGCGTGTCCGACTACGCCATCTATCTGCTCAATCCCGACGGCATCGTCAGCAGCTGGAACACCGGTGCGCAACTGGCCAAAGGCTATCGCGCCGATGAAATCATCGGTCAGCATTTTTCCCTTTTCTATACCGCCGGCGATCGCGTCAAGGGTCTGCCGCAGCAGGCGCTGCAACAGGCGCTGACGTCAGGCAAGTTCGAAGCCGAAGGCTGGCGCCTGCGCAAGAACGGCGGCCGTTTCTGGGCGCACGTGGTGATCGACCCTATTTACAAAGAGGACGGCCGCCTGCTGGGCTTTGCCAAGATCACGCGCGATTGCACCGAGCAGCGCCGCCTGCAGGATGCCAGCCTTGAGTCTGAACGCAACTTCCGGCTGCTGGTGGAAGGCGTGACCGATTACGCGATCTACATGCTCAAGCCGGATGGCACCGTCGCCAACTGGAACAGCGGCGCCCAGCGTGCCAAGGGCTATTCGAAAAATGAAATCGTCGGTCGCCATTTCTCGGTGTTTTATACCGAGGAAGAGCGCGCCGACGGGCTGCCGCAGCGCGCGCTGGAGACCGCGCTGCGCGAGGGCAGGTTCGAGATTTACGGCTGGCGCTTGCGCAAGGACGGATCGCGCTTCTGGGCGCATGCGGTGATCGATCCGATCTATCACGACGATGGTGCGCTGCTGGGGTTTGCCAAGATCACGCGTGACTGCAGCGCGCAAAAGAAGCTGGAAGAAGAGCGGCGCGACACCGAAAACCGCTTTCGTCTGCTGGTCGAAGGCATTACCGACTACGCCATCTACATGCTCAATCCCGATGGTACCGTCGCCAACTGGAACGCCGGTGCGCAGCGCGCCAAGGGCTATCTGGCTAAGGAAATCGTGGGCCGGCATTTTTCCGATTTCTATCTGGCGGAGGAACGCGACGCCGGACTGCCGCAGGCCAATCTGAACACCTCGCTGGCGACGGGAAAATTCGAAGGCGAAGGCTGGCGCTTGCGCAAGGACGGTTCACGTTTCTGGGCACACGTGGTGATCGATCCCATCTATCGCGAAGACGGCGTGCTGCTGGGTTTCGCCAAGATCACGCGCGATCGCACCGAACAGAATGAAAGCGCCGCCAAGATCATGTTCCTGGCGCGCCACGACGGCCTGACCGGGCTGCCCAATCGCGCGCAGTTCATGGAGCAGCTGGACACTTCGCTGGCGGCCTGTGCCGATACCTCGCATCGGGTTGCGACCATCAGCATCGACCTCGACGGCTTCAAGGAAATCAATGACGCTTTCGGTCATGCCATCGGCGATCAGGTGCTGTGCAAGCTGGCGGAACGCCTGAAGAAACTGGTCGGCGAACACGAGTTCGTGGCGCGTTTCGGCGGCGATGAATTCGTCGCCATGAAGTACTACAAGTCGGACAAGGCCTTGCGCGATTTCATCACGCGTCTGCACAAGGCGCTGACCACCACGCTGCATCTGGAGGATACCGACATGACGCCGGGCGCCAGCATCGGTGTGGCGATCTTTCCGCTGGATGCGCAGGAGCGCGCGCAACTGCTCAACAATTCCGACCTCGCGATGTACCGCGCCAAGAAGAGCATAGGCGAAAAGATCTGCTTCTATGAGTCCGAGATGGACGAGGCTTCGCGCATGCGCCGCACCATGGCGCGCGACATCTGGGTGGCGCTGGAGCAGGGACAATTCTTTCTCAACTATCAGGTGCAGCGCGCCGTCAATCCGGATCGTGTGACCGGCTACGAAGTGCTGCTGCGCTGGCGTCATCCGGAACTGGGCCTGATTTCGCCGGCAGTGTTCATTCCGGTGGCGGAAGAGTGCGGCGCGATTGGCGCCATCGGCGACTGGGTGCTGGAAAACGCCTGCCGCGAAGCGATGCAATGGAACCTGCAGCCCAAGATCGCCGTCAACCTGTCGCCGCTGCAATTGAACAATGTGTCGATGATCGACCGTGTGCGCAATGTGCTGGCTGAAACAGGCCTGCCCGCCGAACGGCTGGAGCTGGAAGTGACCGAGAGCGCGCTGGTCGGCGACAAGGCGCGTGCACTGCATATCCTGCAAGAGATCAAGGCCATGGGCGCGACCATTGCCATCGATGATTTCGGCAGCGGTTATTCATCGCTGGAAACCCTGCGCTCCTTCCCCTTCGACAAGATCAAGCTGGATCGCAGTTTCATCAGCGAGCTGGAAACCAGTCGTCAGGCCAAGGCCTTCGTGCGGGCGATTCTGGCGCTGGGGCATAGTCTGAATGTGTCGGTGCTGGCCGAAGGCGTGGAGACCGAGCAGCAGCTCGCCGTGCTGCAGCAGGAAGGTTGCCATCAGATGCAGGGCTTTCTGTTCGGCCGTCCGGAAACGCTGGCCATTCTGGCCGAGACGCGTTCGCTGCAAGCCATCGATCTGGCCCCCGACGCTGTTGCTACAACGCTGCTGGCCCAGCCGCAGCAAGGTCTTGCTGACGGGCGGCCGTAAACGTTTACAAGCAATTCCCGGCCGCGGTTCCGGCGGGGCTTCCGGGTTGCGCGAAGCCGGCGCCAACGCAATCCGCAAGCACGCGGGTGAATCCCTAAAAAGCCGGGGCCGGCAGCCAATCGCGATTTGGCTTATCGTGGCGTATCCATTTCACTTTTCGCCATCGGCCATCCACCATGACGCCAGCTCCGACGTCGGCAACGACGCGCCAGCCTGAATCCCGCACCGACCAGCAGACGCTGCTTGCGGTGCCTGCTCTTTCCGACTCTTCCGAGCTGATCGCCAATGCCGAGGTATTGGCGACTTTCCTCGCGCGTCATCGCCACACCATGCTGTTGACCGGCGCCGGCATCAGCACTGCTTCAGGCATTCCCGATTATCGCGATCGCGATGGCATCCGGCGCGGCCGGCTGCCGGTGCAGGGCGCCGAATTCCGGCAGTCGGAAGCGGTGCGCAAGCGCTACTGGGCGCGCAGCATGATAGGTTGGCCGACGCTGGCGCAGGCGCGGCCCAATGCCGCACATCTGGCGCTGGCGGCGCTGCAGCAGCATGCTCGCGCCGGCGCCTTGCTGACGCAGAATGTCGATGGCCTGCATCAGCAGGCCGGCAGCCGCGAGGTGATCGAACTGCATGGCAATATCCATCGCGTGATCTGCCTGCAATGCGCCACGCAATTCCCGCGCGCCGAGGTACAGCAGACGCTGCAAGCGCTGAATCCAGAACTGGCCGGCACGCTGGCGCAGCCGCTGCCTGACGGCGATGCCCAGCTCGAACCGGATGCCCACACTGACTTTCATGTGCCGGCCTGTCCGCGCTGTGGCGGCATGCTGCAGCCCGATGTGGTGTTCTTCGGCGACGGGGTGCCGCGTGCACGCGCCGAAGTCGCCGAGCAGGCCGTGCAGCAAGCGGACGCCTTGCTGGTCGTGGGTTCTTCGCTGATGGTGTTTTCGGGATTTCGATTCGCGCGCATGGCGGCCGAAGCCGGCAAGCCGGTGATCGTGCTCAATCGCGGCGTGACGCGCGCCGATTCCCTGTTGACGCTGAAGATGGAGTTTGCGGCCGAGCACATGCTGCCGCAGGTGCTGCGGCAGCTTGGCATTGCAGCCCTAACGGAAGCGCAGGTCGAGGCTGCAGAAGTTGAGGCCGGAGTTCAGTCTGCGGCGCTATCGGATCCCTTATCGCATCCCTTATCGCGCACCTGAACTTCAGCATCACTGTGGTGGATGCACCTGCGTGATGAAGGCGGAGTTCGCCGCCTCCTGCGTCTGCACCATGCCGGCATCGCTGCTCATCGTTTGCTGTTGGCCTGACTGGCTTTGCTGCGACTGGCTTGCCTGAGCCTGCAGATTTGCATGAGCCTCCTGATCCGCCGCTCCTTGCGACAGCTTGTTGCCCGACACCACGCCATGCACAAAGCGCAGCTTTTCCAGCACCGGCGTCGATAGCGTGAAGGGATAAGAATCAGGCATGCCCACGCTGCGGTTGAGGCTGTTCAGCACATACGTCAGCGCAAACCATTCGGTCGACAGCTCTTCAAACGAAGTGGCTTCCAGCGGCGAGTTGCTGATCACCAGCTGCTGCTCGCCGGGCTTGATCGGGCGCAGTTGCATGCCGCATTCGTAGGCGGTTTCCAGCGTGTCGAACATGTGCAGATAGTGAGCCCAGGTCTCGGCCCAGTCTTCCCAGGGATGGCTGCTGGCGTAGCTGCTGACAAAGCGCTGATCCCAGTCGGCCGGCGGTCCCTGATCGTAATGTCGTTGCAGACTCTCGCCGTAGTCCTGGCTTTCATCGCCGAACAGCGCACGGAAATCCTGCAGCAAGGGGCCATTGGCGATCAGCCGGTCGAAATAGTAATGCCCGCTCTCGTGGCGGAAGTGGCCGAGCAGGGTGCGGTAGGGCTCCGCCATCTGCACGCGCGCCTTCTCTCGATGTGCAGGGTCGGCCTCGGCGATGTTGATGGTGATCACGCCGTCGGCATGGCCGGTCATCACACCGGGGCCGTGCGGCGGATCTTGCAGGAACTCGAAGGACAGGCCCTTCTCTGCATCGTCGACCTTGGGCACCGGTTGCAGACCGAGCGTCCATAGCGAGTGCAGCAGTCGGCGCTTGGCCGACTCCAGGCGCACCCAGTAGATCTTGTTCTGTTCGATATCGAGCGAAGGGATCACGCGCGTCAGGCGGCAGGAGGCACACAGCTCGTTGCCATCGCGCTCGTCCAGCATCCAGTTGCAGACGTGTTCCAGCGCGTAGTTGCGGCACTGCTTGAAGTTGCGTCCCTGATTGGCCGGATTGATGTTGCGCCAGCGCATGGTGTTGCCGGCGGCGTTGCTGTCGGCAGTATCGGCATTGCGCTCCGGCAGCGGCATTTCTTCCGGTGCCGTCACCGGCGAAAAACTGCTGATGCATTGCAGTTCAGGTTGATAGCCGAGCATCCAGCCGCAGTTGCCGCAGAACGTGTTTTCGAAGAAAACCTGTTTGCTGCAGTTGTCGCAATGAAAGGTTTTCATCGGATGTAGTCCATTCTGATCAAGTTATGCATGGGTTAAAAATCATGTGCAACTGCAGCCAAGTCATCCTCAGCTTACTCCGTTCGGGCCGTCCAGAATCAGACGCACCTTGCGCGCCAGTTCATCGCGGCTGTAAGGCTTGTTGAGCACCTGAAATTCGACGCCGCCGGCATTGGTGTTTTCCAGCGACTCCGAGGCGTAACCGGTGGTCAGCAGGACGCGGATGCTCGGCATGCGGCGTCGCGCTTCACGCGCCAGCACCACACCGTTCATGCTGCCCGGCATGATCAGGTCGGAGAACAGCAGATCGATATGATCACTGCGCTCCAGCACCACAATCGCTTCGGCCGGGCTATGCACGGTGACGGCGTTGTAGCCCAGACTTTCAAGCATGGCCTGCGCCAGTTCGGCGACCTCGATACGGTCGTCCACCACCAGAATGGTTTCAGCGCCGCCGCGTTCCACAGCCTGTATACCGGGGCGAGGCGAGTGCCGGACTTCTTCCAGCGTCGCCGGGAAATACAGGCGCACCGTGGTGCCGGCATCCAGCGTCGAGGTGATGCGTACTGCGCCGCCCGATTGCTTGGCGAAACCGTACACCATCGACAGGCCCAGGCCGGTGCCCTTGCCTTCATCCTTGGTGGTGAAGAAGGGATCCATCACGCGATGCAGAATGTCGGATGGAATGCCGGCGCCGGTATCCACCACTGCGATGGATACATACTTGCCTGCCTTCAGTCCGAAGGTGGCGGGCATGTCTTCCTCTTCCAGTTCTTCATTGCCGGTGCTGATGGTGACTGTGCCCTTGCCGTTCATGGCGTCGCGCGCGTTGATCAGCACATTGAGCAGCGCCACTTCCATCTGGGTCGGATCGACCCGGCAATTCCACAGGTCCGATGCCAGATCGGTCTCCACTTCGATACTGCCGCCCAGCGTGCGGCGCACCAGATCGGTCAGATTCTCGGTCAGCGAATTGAGATTGACGGTGCGCCCCTCCAGCCGCTGCTTGCGGGCGAATGCCAGCAATTGCTGGGTCAGCACGGTCGCTTTGTTGGAGGCGTTGCGAATGCTCTCCACGCTGCGTGCAATCCGTTTCAGATCCGGCACGTTGGCGCGCAGCGACAGCCCCATGATGTCGAGATAGCCGCTGATCACCTGCAACAGATTATTGAAGTCGTGCGCAATGCCGCCGGTCAGTTGACCCAATGCTTCCATCTTCTTGGCCTGGCCCAGCGCATCTTCAGCATCGCGGCGGCGGCTGATGTCCAGTTGCGAGGCGAAGTAGTAGACCAGCTTGCCCTGGCCGTCATACACCGGCGAGATGTATAGCGCATTCCAGAAGGTCGAGCCGTTCTTGCGATAGTTGAGAATCTCGGTGGCGACTTCGCGCCCGGCCTCAATGGCGGCACGTACTTCATCCACGGTGGCCGGATCGGTCTCCGGGCCTTGCAGGAAACGGCAGTTGGTGCCGACGATTTCCGCCGTCGCATAACCGGTCATCTGCAGGAAAGCGCGGTTGGCGAAGACGATGGGATTGTCCGGTAAATTCGGATCGGTCACGATCATCGGCATGCGCGTGGTCTCCACCGCAGCGAAAAAGATATCGCTGCGCTGTCCGCCACCGATTTCATTTGGCAGATAGGCAATATCTACGGTCGGCGCACCCTGGACCGTCTCGGATTTTTGGTTCGGATCATGTTGGTTCATAGCTTCACTTTCAGTAGTCTTGTATGTTTTATTCGCTACCAGCGTTGCGGCAGATCGGTTCGACCGGGTCTTGCGATCTTTGTTCTTGGACGCTCGTCGCCCGTGGACCTTTGTTGTTTCAGGATGTTGCTTTTTTGCATGCATGTTCTGCAATTGCCTGCGCCTTATTTGAGTTTGCGATCCTCGCGCTTGGCATCGGCCATCGCGTCCGGCTCCAGTTCCTCGGCGGAGCGATTCAGATGGACGAACAAGCCCCAGCCGGCCAGCATCACGCCGACGCCCACCAGAATGCTGGCGGCATACAGCAGGTTTTGCTGATCCTCATGCACGGCGCGGAAGGTGGCGACCAGTCCCTCGATCGCCAGCGCCACCACCACCACCACGAAGAAGCGCGACAGAAAGCGGCGTACCCGGGTCGGCGCGCTGATGTCGGCGTCGCGCACCACTTCTTCCTCGATGATGGTTTCGGCGATCTGCAGCGCCACTACCGCCGCCGCCAGAATGCCGATCGCCTCGATCAGGGCTTGCGCCTGCGCCAGGTCCAGTCCCTCGCTTGCCGCCATGTAACCCATGCGCGCGGCAATCAGGATCAGCAGCAGGGCCCCCAGCGCGAACAGCAGGGCCATCAGGCCATGCACTGCGCCGAAAACACGCATGATGTATTTCATGAATGACAATTCCTTTCTGATCATTATCAAATGGCGATGAGGCAATTACCGCGGAGCGGCCCTGGACGCGCCTATGGCTGAGCTTTGGGTTGGATGGCGTGGCGCAGCAGATGTTCTGGCAGCAAGCTCTCATTCGTGCGTAGGCCTTTGAAGACGACCAGGCAGGACGATTCCTACGTGATGTTGGTTGACAGAACTAAGGAAAAGCCTGATAGCAAAGGCGAGTCCGGTGCACGAGAATGGCTACATCCACTCAAGGGAGAACGTGATGAAAAACTGGAAAATCGGCATACGTCTGGGTCTGGGCTTTGGCGCCTTACTGGTGCTGTTGGTTGCAGTAGCAGGTATCGGTTTGCAGCAAGTTTCAACGCTGAATCAGCGTGTCGAATTCATCACCTCCGTTGATGAAGGTAAGTTGTTGTCGTTGGGCAAGGTGCAGTTTGCCGTCGGTCTGCGTGCGATTGGTGCACGTAATCTGGTGCTGGTGGGCGACCCCGCTGCACAGAAAAGCGATATCGAGCTGGTGACCTCGGCGCAAAAAGATATCGATGCAGGTTTGAATGAAATGGCGGCGCTGATGAAGAATCGCGAAGATGCGACGGATGAAGAGCGTCGCATGCTGGACGAACTGCGCGCCCTGGAAGCCAAGTATCTGCCTATCGCCACCAAGATCGGCGGCCTGGCGACCACACAGCAGACTGACGCTGCCAAGAATGCGCTGATCAACGACTGCATGCCTTTGCTGAAACAGGTGATCGCCCACATCTCGGCCTTCAATACCTTGCTGCGCAAGAATTCGCATGCCAATCTGACGGCGGCGCAAGAAGCTTACACAGTGTCCAAGCTGACCATGATGCTGATGAGCGTGATTTCACTGGCACTCGGCGGTCTGATCGCCTGGTGGCTGACACGCTCGATCTCCCGTCCGCTGAAGGAGGCTGTGGTGGTGGCGCAGAACGTCAGTGCCGGCGACCTGACCAGCCAGATCAACGTGCACAGCAAGGATGAACTCGGTCAGTTGATGCTGGCTCTGAAGAACATGAACGGCAATCTGCAAAACATCGTCGGCGATGTCCGCCGCGGCACCGACACCATCGCTACCGCCTCGACTGAAATCGCCAGCGGCAATCTGGATCTGTCGAGCCGCACCGAGCAGCAAGCTGCCTCGCTGCAGGAAACTGCCTCGGCGATGGAGCAACTGACTGCGACCGTGAAGCAGAACGCAGAAAACGCACAGCAAGCCAACCAACTGGCGGAAACGGCATCGGATATCGCAGTCAAGGGCGGTGCGGTGGTTTCCCGGGTGGTTGATACCATGAACTCGATCAATGAGTCTTCCAAGAAAGTGGTCGACATCATCGGTGTGATCGACGGCATCGCCTTCCAGACCAATATCCTGGCCTTGAACGCCGCAGTCGAAGCAGCCCGTGCCGGTGAAGAGGGTCGCGGTTTTGCGGTGGTAGCCTCGGACGTGCGCAGCCTGGCACAACGTTCGGCAGCCGCTGCCAAGGAAATCAAGACGCTGATCGGCGACTCGGTGCAAAAAGTTGAAGCCGGCGCAGCGCTGGTGGATGAAGCCGGCGCCACGATGGGTGAAATCCTGTCCAGCGTGAAGCGTGTCACCGGCATCATGGGCGACATCACCGCGGCCAGCCAGGAACAGACCATGGGCATCGAACAGATCAACCTCGCCATCGCTCAGATGGATCAGGTGACGCAGCAAAATGCCGCACTGGTGGAAGAAGCCGCCGCTGCCGCCGCCTCGATGCAGAATCAGACCAGCAGCCTGGCCGGCATGGTCAGCGTGTTCAAACTGGATCACGTGCCGACCGCACCGCAACTCAATACCGTGCATCTGCCGCTGAACCGCAAACTGAGCAGCAAGCAGCCGCTGCCGATCGGCGAACTGAGCTACGCAGCCTGAGCGGCGCAGTGAATGTAGTGAGTGCAGTGGAGTGAATGAAGTGGCTTGATTACCGTAGTGCCCGCAAGAAAGTGGAGTAGTCAGAGGAAGACTTCAACTGCCGATTCAGAGGTCAGCAGATGAAGATGCCCGCAGGGAGAAATCCACTGCGGGCTTTTTTATGTCCATCGCCGGCGGCGTGTCAGTCCAGCATGTTGAGAAAATTGCTGACGATGGCCGACTTGTCGCGTGCGTAAGCAAAGGCCAGCTTGGCCAGCGGACGCGGCCCGCGGATGTCCAGGTAGCGCACGCCGTCGAGCTTGATCTGCGCAATCGCTTCCGGCACCACCGAGACGCCGAGCCCGGCGGCCACCAGATTGACCAGCGAAGACAGTTGCGGCGCCTGCTGATTGATCATCGGTTCGAAACCGGATTCGCGGCAGGCCCGGATCACTTCGTCATACAGCGCCACGCCGTTGGAACGTGGAAACATGATGAAAGGATCCTGCGCCAGTGCCGACAAGGGCAGGGCGCGACGACTTGCCAGCGGATGCGAACGCGGGATCACGATCTTCATCGGTTCCGAAGGGAAGTGGCGCAGCTCCAGGCTGTCGGCAACGAGACTGCTGGGGCGCACGAAGGCTGCATCCAGCCGGCCGTCTTCCAGATGCGTGAACAGATGCGCTGAATTGGCTTCCATCAGCGACACTTCGACCGCCGGATAGCGCTCGCGGAAAGCTTGAATCGAAAGGGATACCACCGGGTTGAACGCCGCCGACGTGGTGAAACCCATGCGCAGCTGGCCGGCATCGCCACGCCCTATCTGCTGCGCCGCGCGCACGGCCTTCTGCGCTTCGTCCAGCGTCTGTCGCGCATGCACCATGAAGGCGTGCCCGGCTTCAGACAATTCCACGCCATGCGAACCGCGCCGGAACAGCTCCACCCCGATTTCTTCTTCCAGATTGCGAATCTGCATGCTCAGCGGCGGCTGGCCGATGCCGACTTTCAAGGCGGCCTTGGTGAAGCTGGATTCCTCGGCGACGGCGAGGAAGTAACGGAGATGGCGTAATTCCATGGTATCTGTTTTATAGATATTGGTGGCTAGTGATATATATTGGACAATACACGACAATGCTCTCAAACTGAAGTCCATTGGCAGCATTAGCTGCGACGAACTGTTCTGGAGCAGGGTATGAAGACAGCAACACTCGACGAGCGGCCCGGCACAAAAAGCACACCGCACGCAATGCAGACACCGGCCGCCTTGCACTCACAGACGGCGACACAGGATGGCGAGGATGGTCCACGCGCCATGGCCACGCTGATCGATACCGAAAGCCTCGCCGGACCGGATCGTACGACCGTGCGCAATCCCGTCCCGGAGCAGTCGGCCAAGGCCGGCGAGAGCGGCATCCTGCCCGGCAGCGATACTTATCGTCGCGTCAGCTTTGCCTTGTTTCTGGCCGGTTTTTCCACCTTCTCACTGCTGTATTGCGTGCAACCGCTGTTGCCCGCATTCACCGAAGAATTCCACATCGGCGCCGCGCAGAGTTCGCTGGCGCTGTCCTTGTCGACCGGTTTTCTGGCGTTTTCGATTCTGGTCGGCGGCGTGCTGTCCGAGCGTCTCGGCCGCAAAAGCCTGATGTTCGCTTCGATGGCGCTGGCCGCTGTCTTCAACATGCTGGCCGGGCTGGCGCCCGACTGGCATCTGCTGCTGGCGGCACGCGCGCTGGAAGGTATGGCGCTGGGCGGCGTGCCGGCGATTGCCATGGCCTATCTGGCCGAAGAGATCGCGCCGCAGGGTCTGGGTTTGGCTATGGGCCTGTATGTGGGCGGCACCGCGTTCGGCGGCATGATGGGGCGGGTCGGCATGAGTTTTCTGACCGAGTTCTTTTCATGGCGCGTGGCCCTGCTGGCGGTCGGCGCGCTCGATCTGGCGATGGCCATCGCCTTCGTGCTGATGTTGCCGCCTTCACGCAATTTCGTGCGCAAGCTGCATCTGACCATGGGCGATCATCTGCGCTTGTGGCGCCGCCATCTGCAGCACCGCAGTCTGCCTTTGCTGTTTGCGGTCGGCTGTCTGTCGCTGGGCGTGTTCGTGACCATCTACAACTATGCCGCCTTCCGCCTGATGTCGGCGCCGTTCAGCCTGAGCGCGGGCGCCACCGGTCTGGTGTTCAGCGCCTACATTTTCGGCGTGGTGGCGTCCTCCTGGGCCGGCGCGCTGGCCGATCGTTTCGGTCGCGGGCCGCTGATGACGGCGGGTGTGCTGATCTCGATTGCGGGTTTGCTGCTGAGCGCCTCATCGGCATTGGACGTGGTGATCACCGGCATCGTGCTGATGACCATCGGCTTCTTTACCGCGCATGCGGTCGCCAGCGGCTGGGTGGGGCGCATGGCGGTCGGTGCCAAGGGCCATGCCTCGGCGCTGTATCTGCTGGCGTATTACCTGGGGTCCAGCCTGATCGGCTCGGTCGGCGGCTGGTTCTGGCAACACGGCGGCTGGCAGGCTGTGGCCGCCTTCAGTCTGGTGTTGTTGCTGGTCTGTCTGGGCTGCGCCGGCCTGCTGTGGCGGCGTGTGCGCACCGCAACGCTGGCTTGAGCGCTTGAGCGGGACAGCCCAAAAGCGTGCGCTCAGACACAATCTCGTAAGAAATGTAACGGAGTTTCGTAAAACATCTAAATCGATACAAGCTGGCCTATATTGAAACCGTGCCGCAAAGAACTGAGTTAAAGCGGACTTTTAAGACAGGAGCCACATCATGGCCAGCAAAAAAATCGTATCTGCAGTGCTCGTGACCTTGCTTGCATCGGGCATCACCACTTCAGCTTTCGCCGGCGACCGCTATCACGGCGGTGGCGGCGGTAACGGCGTCGCCATAGCGGCCGGCATCATCGGCGCAGTCGCTATCGGTTCTCTGATTGCCAACGCCAACTCGGCGCCGCAACCGGTCTATCAGGCGCCGCCGCAGCCCGTCTACTATCAGCAGCCGCAGCAGGTCTATTACGAAGCGCCGCAACGCGTGTACTACGAACAGCCACGCTATGCGCCTCCGCCACCACGTTATGTGGAACGCGGTTATGAAGTGCGTCAGGTCTATCGCTACGACGACGGTTACTATCGTCGTTAAGCAAAGCGACTGAGCCGCAAGCGCGATTGCTTGCGGCAGTAGTTCCCCCGTAGCACTTCTTGTCTCTCTTAGTTTTTAGCGCGCCCTCAGTGCCGCCGATAACGGCCTGAAGGGCGCGTTGTCGTTTGGCTGCACGATTTGCCTGTTGCCTCTTTGTTTTGCGATGCAGCATGCAATCTCATCAAGTTGTGCCTGTTTCAGCCGTGGCCCTGGCGATACCCAATAGGTATGAGGCACATCCTTATTGATCTTGGACAGCCGCTTGCAGCGCGCCTACCATGAGGCCCATCTAGAAAATAATTCCAGGGCCGCCATGCAAGCACGCATCGAATCGATTGAAACCATTCTGGTCGACGTTCCGACCATCCGGCCGCACCGCTTGTCAGTCGTGACCATGAACCGCCAGACGCTGGTGCTGGTGCGCATCCGTTGCGCCGACGGTTTCAGCGGCCTCGGCGAAGCCACCACCATCGGTGGTCTGAGCTATGGCGAAGAAAGTCCGGAAAGCATCAAGGTCAACATCGATACCTATATGGCGCCGCAACTGCTAGGCGGCGACGCCACCGGTATTGCCTTGTTGATGGCCAAACTGCGCGACACCGTGCAAGGCAATCGCTTCGCCAAATGCGCCATCGAAACCGCCTTGTATGATGCGCAGTCGCGGCGTCTCGGTATTCCGCTGAGCAGCCTGTTCGGCGGCCGTGTGCGCGATGCGGTGCCGGTCGCCTGGACGCTGGCCAGCGGCGACACCGCACGCGATATCGCAGAAGCGGAGAAAATGCTGGATCTGCGTCGCCACAATATTTTCAAACTGAAGATCGGCGCCCGTAGCGTGCGCGAAGATGTGGCCCACGTCGCCGCCATCAAGCGCGCGGTCGGCGAGCGCGCCAGCGTGCGGGTCGATATCAACAAGGCCTGGAGCGAGACCGATGCCATGTTCGGCGTGCCGGGCCTGAAGGATGCCGGCTGCGATCTGGTGGAGCAACCGATTTCCGACGACAACAATGCCGGCACGCAGCGCCTGACGCAGCGCGCTCTGTTGCCCATCATGGCGGACGAGTCGCTGCATGGCCCGGTCGACGCCTTCCAGCTGGCGGCCAGCCATGCCGCCGATGTCTTCGCGATCAAGATCGCGCAGTCGGGCGGGCTGGTCGGTGCGGCGCAGGTGGCCGCGATCGGGCGTGCCGCCGGCATCGATCTGTATGGCGGCACGATGCTAGAAGGCGGGGTCGGCACCATGGCCTCGGCGCAATTGTTTTCCACCTTTGATGAGCTGGCCTGGGGCACCGAATTGTTCGGTCCTCTGCTGCTGACCGAAGAACTGCTCAGCGCGCCGCTGGACTATCGCGATTTTGAGCTGCACCTGCCGGCCACGCCCGGGCTGGGTGTGCTGCTGGATGAAGAAAAACTGGCGTACATGCGGCGCGACCGCAGCACGCTGACCGTGTTTGCGGTCGGCTGAAATAGTCGCACGGAGCCTGCCGAAAAGATGCGCCACAGCGCACGGCAACACCGGCAGGTTTCCGCTAAAGCGCTTGATTGAATAGGGATGCATGTTTTTGCCGGGCGCCTTGCCCGCATGCATTCCGGTCGTGACGAAATTCAGCAATGCAGACAGCACCGCCAGTCCCGGCGGTGACTAAAAATAAAGTGTTAAACGTTAAGGAGATCACATGGACCGCAAGGCAATCGACGCTTTACTGGCAAAAATTGAAAGTAAAGAAACCGGCGTCGGCAACCCCCGCTTGAAACTCATCGTCAATCGCATCGTCAAGGATCTGTTCTACGCGATTGAAGACCTGGATATCCAACCTGACGAATTCTGGACTGGCGTCAACTACCTGCAGCATGCAGCGCCTGAGCTGGGCCTGCTGGCCGCCGGCCTCGGCTTCGAGCATTTCCTCGACGTCCGCCTGGACGAAGCCGATGCACAAGCCGGCGTCACCGGCGGCACCCCGCGCACCATCGAAGGCCCGCTGTACGTGGCCGGCGCGCCTGAGTCCAAGGGCGAAGCGCGTCTCGACGACGGCAGCGAACCGGGCGAGCCGCTGGTGATGCAAGGCCGCGTGCTGGACGAGCAGGGCAAGCCGGTCGCCGGCGCGCTGGTGGAGGTCTGGCATGCCAACCATCTGGGCGGCTACTCGCACTTCGACCAATCGCAACCGGCCTTCAATCTGCGCCGCAGCATCCGCACCGGCAGCGACGGCCGCTATCGTTTCCGCAGCAGCATGCCGGTCGGCTACAGCGTGCCGCCGGGTGGTTCGACCGACAAATTGCTGCAACAGATCGGCCGCCACGGCACGCGTCCTGCGCACATTCACTTCTTTATCTCGGCGCCGGGCATGCGCAAGCTGACCACGCAGATCAACATCGACGGCGATCCTTTCCTGTGGGATGACTTCGCCTTCGCCACGCGCGAAGGTCTGATCCCCAAGATCACCCGCATCGAAGACAAGGGCCGTATTGCTGAAGTCGGTCTGGGCGTCAGCAGCGCCTTCGATCTGATCGACTTCGACTTCGCGATGCATGCCGAGAAATCCGGCCTGCCCAGCGGTGAAGTGCAGCGCGAACGCGCCTGATCAAGTCCGCTATTTGTCACACTCGCTTGAGGCTGGGCGCTGAGCGCGCTTGCTGTCCAGCATAGCAATCTGATGTCGCCGGCCGCCTGCCAGGTTTAACACCTGGCAGGCGGCCGGCGCATTTGTGCCAAAAGCAGCTAATATCGCATCCTTGCCTCACGATACTCTGGAGGGTCGGATGGAACTGCGTCACCTGCGTTATTTCGAAGTGCTCGGAAAAACGCTCAATTTCACCAAGGCGGCCGAGCTGCTGCATATGGCGCAGCCGCCGCTGTCTCGTCAGATTCGACAGCTGGAAGAAGAGATCGGCACCGCGCTGATCGACCGCGACGCGCGCCCGATGGCGCTCACCGCCGCCGGCACTTTTTTCCTTGAACAGTGCACGCAGATGCTGTCGCGCGTCAGAGAAATACAGGACGCCGCGCTGCGCATCGGCCAGGGTCAGCGCCGCTGGTTCGGCATCGGTTTCGTGCCGTCGGCGCTCTACGGTTTTCTGCCCGAACTGATCCGCCGCTATCGTCTATCGAGTCTGGATGTCGACGTCGTGTTGTCCGAGATGACCACGGTGCAGCAGGCCGATGCGCTGAAAGCCGGCCGCATCAGCGTCGGCTTCGGCCGTCTGCCGCTGGACGACGCCGAACTGGTATGCGAAGTGATTGCCGACGAGCCGCTGGTGGCCGCCTTACCGCTCAAGCATCGCTTGCTCAAGGGCGGCAAGCCGACGCTGGAACAACTGGTGTCCGAGCCTTTTATCCTTTACCCCGCGCGCCCGCGTCCCAGCTACGCCGACCACGTGCTGCAACTGTTTCGCGCGCACGGACTGGCCTTGTCCAACGTGATCGAAGTCAATGAGATGCAGACCGCCATCGGTCTGGTGGCCGCCGGTGTCGGCGTCACGCTGGTGCCGGATTCGGTGCAGCGCCTGAAGCGCGACGACGTCGTCTATCGCGGATTGAAAACCAGAAACGTGACCTCGCCGGTCATCATGAATTACCGCCGCGATGATGCCTCGCCGGATCTGCAGCGGCTGAAGACTTTGCTGGCGGCGCTGTACAAGCAGACCGCATCCGCAGACTAGGCAGAAGGCTGGCTGCCGACCATGCATCGCTTCGCAACCGAAAAATCCATCCTGCAACAGCTGCCGCATCCCGACTGGGATCGGCGCGGCATCCGCGTGCTCGTCAAGCGCGACGACCTGATCGATCCTTATGTTTCGGGCAACAAGTGGCGCAAGCTGAAGTACATCCTGCAACTGGCGCGCCGGCAAAATCAAAAAGGCATACTCACGCTGGGCGGAGCATTTTCGAATCACTTGCTGGCGACGGCGGCAGCCTGCCGTGAAGCGGGGTTGACCTCCATAGCCCTGGTGCGCGGCGACGAACTGACTGCAGAAAGCAACCAGAATCTGCACGCCTGCGCGGAGCTCGGGATGGCCTTGCATTTCCTGCCGCGCCCGGAATACGACGCCAACGGCATGCAGGCGCAACAGGCAATCTGGATGCAGCGCCACCCGCATTGCTTGTTCGTGCCGGAAGGCGGCGCCATGCCGGAGGGGCTAAAAGGGTGTCAGGAAATCTGGGACGAGATCGCGGAGCCGGTGCATCACGTATTCGTGGCGCAAGGAAGCACCACCACCAGTTGCGGATTGCTGACGGGCGCAGCCGCATCGACCACCGTGCATGTGGTGCCGGTGCTGAAGGGCTTCGACTCGCGTGCAGAGATGCACAGTCTGCTCTCATCCCTGCTCGGGGATCCATCGCTTGTGAACAGTTACCTGCGACAAGTCGCCGTTCACGCCGGCCACCATTTCGGCGGCTACGCAAAAAGTACGCCGGAGTTGCTGGACTTCATTCGCGATTGCCGGCAACGATGGGATCTGCCGCTCGACCGGATATACACCGCCAAGGCGTTTCATGCCCTGGTCGACGCAGTGGAGAATTCGGCGGAATTTGACGGCGCCACCGTGCTGTTTCTTCACACGGGCGGGCTGTTCAACGGCTGATGCAGACCTGGGAGTCGCAGGTTTCGTGAACGGGCCAAGTTCGGCCCGGCACTTCGACTTTACTTGGCGATGGACAGCATGCGCTCAACGTAACGCGCAATCAGATCGATTTCCAGATTGACCTTGCCGCCCACGTGCAGATGCTTGAGCGTGGTGACCTGGATGGTGTGCGGTATCAGGTTGATCGAGAAGCGGCAGCCGGTAGCCAGGTCTTCCACGCGGTTGACGGTCAGCGAAACGCCGTTGACCACCACCGAGCCCTTGTAGGCGAGATATTTCGCCAGCGACTTCGGGGCTTCGACGATCAGCTCCCAGGATTCACCCACCGGTTCAAATTTCTGCACAGTGCCCAGGCCATCCACGTGGCCCGACACCAGATGGCCGCCCAGGCGCTCGGCCAGCGTCAGCGCTTTTTCCAGATTGACTTCGCCCGGCGCATCGAGGCCGGCAGTCAGGTTCAGGCTTTCGCGCGAGACATCGACCGTGAAACCTTGTGCGGTTTTTTCCACCACCGTCATGCAGGCGCCGTTGAGTGCGATGGAGTCGCCCAGCGCGACGTCCTGCAGCGGCAGTTCGCCGGCATCGATGCTCAGGCGGACGCCGGCATCGGCGCTGGCGCCCAGAGCTTGAACGGAAGTGATTTTGCCGACGGCGGCGACGATACCTGTAAACATGCTGGAATCCGGATTGTGAGTTGAAACGAATGGGGGAGGCGCTTGAAACTGCTCAGGCCTGGCGATGCATCGCACCCTGAAAGATGTTCAGAATATAGGGCTTGAATGCCGCGATTCAATATCGGCATTCAAGCCGCACAGGCATTGCCGATCAGGCAAGCGCCGGGCCACAGCATGCAATGCGCAGCTGCTTCAGAATCTTGCAAGGATACGCAAATCCGCGCCGATCTGCTTGACCTCGTAGAAGCGCAGATCGATCTTGCCGGCCAGATCGTCCAGCGGCGGCAGGTCGAACATGGCGCGCGCGTCGCCGATCAGGCTGGGCGCCAGATACAGCAGCAGCTCATCGACGCAGCCTTCGCGGATCAGCGAAGCATTCAGCTTGGAGCCGGCTTCCACATGCAATTCATTGATCTGGCGTTTTCCGAGTTCACGCATCACCGCCGGCAGATCGACCTTGCCGTCGGCATTGGGCAGCAGGATGACTTCCACTCCGGCGTCGGTCAGCGCGCGCGTTCTGGCCGCGTCGTCGCTGGCGGTGAAGACCCAGGTGCCGCCGCCTTGCACGATGCGCGCTGCCGGCGCCAGCGCCAGTTTGCTGTCGACCACGATGCGGCGCGGCTGGCGTGGCGTTTCGATGGCGCGCACATTCAGTTGCGGGTCGTCGTCCCTGACGGTGCCGATGCCGGTCAGGATCGCGCAGGCGCGGGCGCGCCAGATGTGGCCGTCGTCGCGTGCTTCCTGGCTGGTGATCCATTGGCTCTTGCCGTTGTGCAGCGCGGTCTTGCCGTCCAGGCTGGCCGCGCTTTTCATGCGCACCCAGGGCGTGCCGCGTCGCATGCGAGTCAGGAAGCCGATGTTCATTTCTTCCGCTTCATCCTTGAGCACGCCCGAGGCGGTGGCAATGCCGGCGGCCTGCAGGCGGGCCATGCCTTGCCCCGCCACCAGCGGATTGGGATCGGCGATGGCGGCGACCACGCGGCCGACGCCGGCCTTGATCAGCGCGTCGGCGCAGGGCGGCGTGCGACCGAAATGGCTGCAGGGCTCCAGCGTGACGTAGACGGTGGCGCCGCGCACATCCTGGCCGCGCGCATGGGCATCCTGCAAGGCCTGGATTTCGGCATGATTGCCGCCCGGCGGTTGGGTGAAACCGGCGCCGATGATGCGGCTGTCCTTGACGATGACGCAGCCGACGCGTGGATTGGGCGTGGTATTGAGAATGCCGAAACCGGCCTGGATCAAGGCCAGCGCCATGGCTTGCTGGTCGTTTTCGATGGTGATCTGGTAGAGGGTGTCGTTCATCTGGTCTCGTCGTCTGCCGGGCTGCGATGGGGGCGGATCAGGTCAAAACGCGGCCGGATAAAGGAGGCCTATGTGTACGCATAAGCTCCGGCTGTACGGTGATTTTGCCTGCCTGATCCTGAAGCCCGTCAATATACACGCCCGGGCATGGTGCTGCATCTTCGGCGCTGCCTCTACGGTAATGCCGAGCAGATGGCGGCCGGTTCAGGCTGCACCACAGTTGCCGTCGCGTTGCGGATCGCAGATGCGCGCGCGGCCGAGGAAGTTGATGTAAATCACGCGGCTCTGACCACTGAGCGAGAAGTGCCAGCTGCCGCTCCTGGCCGGCTGGCCGTTTTCCTGATAGCCGATGATCTGGCCGCCGCCGGTATAGCTGATCGCCAGGCCGGAGGGCAGGGCATCGTGCTGACTGACGATGGCGGCGGGCGACGCGCCGTTCTCCGGCGCATGAATCCGCCAGCCGCTGCGCCAGTCCTTGCCATCCAGCGGCGACATCTGCATGCGGTCGTTGCGCTGCATGGCTTCCGAGCGGGTCTGATGGATGGCATGCAGGAAAGCGTTGCTGGCGCTGATCAACTGCTGCGCCGCGAGGAAATCGCGCAGGCCCGGCAAGGCGGTGGTGACGGCGATGGCCGCGATCAGCATGGTGACGAGCAATTCAGGCAAAGTGAAGCCGCCCGGGCGTCGGCTTGGGAAGGCCGACGGCTTCGTTCCAGGCTTGATTTCCCTGGCAATCAATGTGTTGTTCATGTCTGGTCTCACCAGCAAACGGCAGAACCTGGACCGGCAGTTTTTCCTTCACTGCGACCAGCCTGGGTTTTGAGTCCACGGCTATTGAGCGTCAGCGTGCCGCACTCGGGATCGTGAAAACCGGTATTGACGACGGCGCTGCCCGGCACTGCTGACAGTTTTACGCAGTGGCGGATATCGTCGCCGTCGCAGGCTGCGGCCTGCAATTGATAGGCGCTGGCAGCGGGCGTATCGGCCGAATGCCATTTCAGGCCGCCGGCCTGTAGCGCTTCATCGAAGGGCAGATAGCTATTGTTTTGCGAGAAATATCGTTCCTGCTGCTGCATCAGCAAATACAAGGCATTGCGGCCCTCGACGCGCTTCATGCGCAGGACATATTGCTGATAGCTTTTGAAGCCGAATCCCGCCAGCAGGCCGACCAGCGCCAGCACCACCATCAGTTCCAGCAGGGTAAAGCCGGTGTTGGACGGGCGCCGCGGACGGCCGGCGTCGCGCGGGAAGCAGGGACTATTCGGCAAGGGCGCAAAGACTGGGGTGTGCATGTGAATGTGCATGAGCGGGCTCCTGAGAAGAGGCGGGAAGTGAGTCCAGGCGGGCGATCCGGGGTGATTCATTTCCTGTCGGCCGAACGGCGCTTCCAGCCGCTGATTTCTTTCCAGCTCAGCACTTGCGCGCGCGCCGCCCGGCCGGGTGTGGCGGCATCCTTGCGGATCAGCATTTGCAGCACGACTTGCGTCGTCTCGCGGTTGCCGAAACCGATGGCGGTGATGCGGAAGAGATGCTGTATTGGCTTGTCTGCCGTGCCGGTCTGCGTATCGTTCCCCGCTCTGCCTTTTGGCGGCGGCAACTGAATCAGTTCTATGGCATAACGCGGCGGTTGCATCGGCAAGACGCCTCCTTCCTGCGTAAAGCGGCGATGGCTGAAGCTGCCGTATTCCACCACTGCACCGCCGGCCTGGCTGAGTTCCAGCTTTTTCCAGTTGAGGTTTTGCAGGTCGGCGCCGCACAGGCCGCGTCGTTTGCCGTCGGCATGGCAGAGTTTGTCATGCGGGAAGCCGGAATCGTCTTCCTTGTCTTGCGCAGAGGTCAAGCTTGCGGTAAACAGCTCGGCGCGACTGCCGTGCACGATGTCGAACAGCGCATCGTTGAGTCCTGCCTGTGCGCCTTGATAGGCGAGCAGGCGGTCGCGCTGGTTGCGCGCACCGTATTCTCCCTGCACCGCAATTTCGGCGGTGGCCGCGCCCAGCAGCAGAATTGCGGTGAGCATGATCAAAGAAACCAGCAAGGCGGCGCCACGCTGATGCGGCCGGGTCTGGCGCACAGCCATCACCGCAACACCAGACCGGCCGGCGGATTGCGCAGCCAGACCATGCGGCTGAAGACCTGGCGGGTGCGGCCATCCTCGCGCGGCTCGGAAAAGCGGCTGCCGGTGTCGCCCGGATTGCTGCGGCTGTAGTCGCTGCCGAACAGATCGTGCTCACGCGGCCTGGCGTTTTTGGCTTCGCCGGTGCGCCCGCCGAAATGGGCTTCCGTACGTACCAGCAGCGCGATCCTGACCGCCACGACCTGTTGCCATTGCGCCGGACTGAGCTGGCTGGCCGCCAGCAATTGTTCCGGGATGCCATCGCCGTCGCTGTCCAGCGCAAATAGGAATTGTAGGTTTTCCACGCCGCGCGCGATGGCGTCGCTGCTCCAGATGCCGTTCTTGCCGCGATACTGGCAGCGCAGTTCCGGTTCGTTGCCGCGCCCGGTGGCGACGGAGAATACGGTCCAGCCGCGTTCGCCCGGCTCGAGGCTGGACGGCGCTCCCATGCCGCCGGTGCCGCAGCTGAATATGGTGTCGTCCGCCGGCTGGCCCGAGCCGAAATAGCCGATCATCAGCAGATCGCTGCCGTTGATGCCGTCGCGTCGCGCAGGCGATGGCCGCTCGGGATCGGGATTGGCGCTGCCGCGACTGTCGTCCACGCCGTAGAGCGCGGGCGGCAGCGGGTTCAGATTGCGCTGTTGATTGAGCCAGTGTTCCCACGGCAGATGATGGGTCTGGCGCAGCGCACGCGCGATCTGCTCCAGCGCATAACGGCCGGTTTCTTGCAGTTGATTGTGGTGATGCAGGCTCAGATAGGTGTTCTTGACGTTGAGCAGCATGGCCGTCGCCGCCAGCACCACCAGCAGACCCAGTCCCAGCGCCGTCATCAGTTCGATCAGGGTGAAGCCGCGTTGCCGGGCGGGCGTCGATGCAGGATGGTGCACACATCCCCGTCTGCGCAGAAGATGCTCGTGAGCGAGCAAACCTGAGTGGCGATCCATCAGCGGGGCGGCTCGCCAACCGGCAAGACGAACTGCGGCGCTGACTGCGGGTCTTTGCCCCCAGCAGCATGTGCGCTGCCCGCACGCCAGCCGATCTTGATCACCAGCGCGGCCGAGGGCTGCCGATCGCAATCCCATTGCAGGCTGTCTTGCCGCCACGGTGAGCTGTCGCGGCAGACCACGGCGCGTGCAGCAGGCAGCATCAGCACGCGGCGCTGCCAGTCGCGCAATTCAAAGTCCAGATATTGCTCAGGCGCGCAGCGCTTGCGATAACAGTTGCCGGTGGGCGGCACCGGCTGCGTGCTGTCGATGCTGAAAAGATAGGGTTCACCGGCCATGGCCTGGGCCGGCAAGCTGCTGATCATGTCCGCCAGCTCCGCCGCCAGTTGCATGGCGCTGGTGTGCAGCAGGCTGTCGCGACTCATGCGCAGGCTGTGCAATTGCAGGGCGATCATGCCGAGCGCAGCGCTGCTCAGAACCAGCATGGCGATCAGCACTTCAATCAGGCTGAAGCCTGAGGAAATGCGGAAGCTGAATTTGGATGTGGAAATCGTGCTCATCAAGCCTCTCCTGTTGCAGAGAAGTCGCCGTTGCCGGCGGTAGAAAATGAGCGAATGAGTTTATGTCAGCGTGGCGATGATCCGCCTGTGCTGTACGCGAAGGCGCGCATATATCGCTACAGGCTGGAAATTATTCGCAACTGCGATCGAATGCTCGAGGTGGAGTGCCTGGAACAGGCGCGAGGCTGAAGCAGGAGGGCCGCCTCAGCCTGCGTGGAAGAGAAAAATCAGAATGAGGAACCGGGTTGCTTCAGAAACTCGACTTCTTCGGGCGTGGAAGCGCGTCCGAGAATTTGATTGCGGTGCGGGAAGCGCCCGAAGCGTTCGATGATCACGGCGTGGCGCTGAGCGAATTTCAGAAAATCGTCGAAGCAGGCCTGGTCGGCGCCTGCAGCGTTCTTCGCCAGCGCACGGAACAGCTGCAGCGAGTATTGCTGATCGTCGGCGTCTTCGGAATGCTCCAGCGGCAGGTAAAAGAACACGCGCTGGATCGGCGTCACTTGCTGATCGAGGCCCATGGCCAGCGCCAGATGGCAATATTGCCGCGCCATGTCGTCGTAGTCGAAGGACTGCGGCGTGCCGCGATGGATGTTGCGCGAGAACTGATCCAGCAGCAGGATCAGCGCCAGCATGGATTGCGGCTGCTCGGCCCAATCCGCCAGACGGTTCTGCGCGGCGTCTTCCAGCAGCGGCCCAAAACGCACACGCATGTCCTGATCGACCTCTGGATTCTTGCCCCACCACGGTGCTGCCTGACGGCTGACGATGACATGCGCCTCGGTTTGCGCATGATCGGCGCCGAACCAGAACTCCAGGATGGCTGCGACCTGATCGCTTGCTGCAGCCGCCTGCGTCATTCAGCCACCACGCGGATTTCGACGTCGCCCAGGCGCACTTTCTGGCCGGCGACGATCTTGCAGGTCTTGCGCAATTCGGTCTTGCCGTTCACGCGCACATTGCCTTCGGCCACGATGACCTTGCCGGCGCCGCCGCTGTCGCACAGCCCGCAGAGCTTGAGCAGCTGGTTCAGTTCGACGTAAGGGCCTTGCAGTTGGAATTCCAGGGTTTGCATAATGGGATCTTGAGATGAAAAGGGGAGGGCGACATCTGCTTTGGGGAGACTGGGCAGATGTCCGGTATTGAATCGGCGAACCCGGATGCGTGAAAGCTTTGGGAACGCTTGGGGCCTACGCGGCAGCGACCGTCTGCTGCGCCTTGTCCAGCCAGGTATCAAGGCTGTTGAGCAGGTCGCCCTGACTGAACGAGCAGCTTTCTTCGCTGAACAGGCTGCCGGCTTCCAGCCGGCCCAGCAGGTCTTCCGCCACTTGCTCATAGCGGGGCGGCAAGCTTTGCAGCAGCGCGGTCTGGCCGCGCCAGGTCCGGCATAGCGCGGCAACATCGCTGCGGCCGCCGCGCAGGGCATCGAGCGCATTGCGCAATTGTTGCAGGCTGTTCAGCGGGTCTTCGTGGCTCATGGCGTATTTTTTGATGTGGGTCCGGCTTGGGTTCAGGCGCTCATGGCGGCGACGACAAAGAGCGCAATCACGCAGATTATTCCGAGTAGGTAGGACAACGAGCGCAGTGACGGCTTGTCGTTCAGGTAGAGGTAAGTATACGCCAGCCGGATCACGATGAAGGCCGCCGCCAGATAGTCGATCAGATATTGCGTCGCGCCGGCCTGTTGCGCCACCAGCACCGCTGCGGCGAAGAAGGGAAAGGCCTCGAAGTGATTGCGATGCGCGTAGTCGGCGCGGCGGCGCACTCCGGTCTGCTTGTCCAGCCAGGCGCGCGGTTCCGAGTTGTCGAAGTCCTTGCGGCCGCGCTTGGCGATGGCGATGGTGAACATCGGCATCAGGCCGGCGATCAGGATGCACCAGTAGGAAATATGCATGAAGTGTCCTTGTCAGTATGGGTTAAATCAACATTCAAAGTTGCTTGGCTTCGAAGGTATTGCAGGCGCTCACCTTGCCCTGCGTAATGCCGCGCTTGAACCAGGACACGCGCTGCGCCGAGGTGCCGTGGGTGAATGAATCCGGCACCACCTCGCCGCGCGCTTGTCGTTGCAGCGCATCATCGCCGATGGCGGACGCTGCATTCAGCGCGGCGTCGATATCGCCGTCTTCCAGAATATGGCGGGCCTGATCGGCGTGATAGGCCCACACGCCGGCGAAGCAATCGGCCTGCAATTCAAGCCTGACCGACAGTGCATTGGCCTGCTTTTCAGTGGAGCGCCGGCGCGCGGCGTCGACCTTGTCGGAAATGCCCAGCAGATGCTGCACGTGGTGGCCGACCTCGTGCGCAATCACATAGGCCTGCGCGAAATTGCCGGAGACCTTGAAACGCTGCTTCATCAGTTCATAGAAACTGAGATCGATATAGACCTTCTGGTCGCCCGGACAGTAGAACGGGCCGGTCGCAGTCTGGCCGGTGCCGCAGGCGGTCGGCGTGCTGCCGGAAAACAGCACGAGTTTGGGCTGTACATATTGTTTGCCGCTGGCGCGGAACAACTGCTCCCAGGTGTCTTCGGTATCGGCCAGCACGGTCGAAACAAAACGCGCCATCTGATCGTCGGCCGCCGGCTTGTGCGCGGGCGCCTGCTGCTGCACCTGTACCGGCTGGCCGCCGCCTCCGCTCAGCATCTGCAGCACCGTGAGCGGGTTGATGCCGAGAAAATAGGACGCCACCAGCGCCACGGCGACCGTGCCCAGACCTATGGAACGCCCGCCGAAGCCGAAACCACCGCCTCCGCCACCGCCGCCATCCTCGCCGCGACGGTCTTCCACATTATCGCTTTCGCGGTTGCCTTCCCATTTCATGATGTCGTCCTTTGCCGGATTATTTCCATAGCACCGTGCTATTTCTTCGCAATGTCCGGGATTGTAATGGACTGCCGGAACCGGCTGAGGTTCTTTCAGCTCAGGAAGAAGGCTTGTCGGCTTTGTCTGACGACGGCATGCCGGCGCCGTCCGATTGCCATCGGGATTGCCTGACGGTATCTTTTTTGCCGGCTGCGGTGAAAGGCCGCGCCGGGTTTCACCTTTGCACCGGCCGCTGTTTAGTGGGACTATTGCCGGGCGGCCACGGCAGCGGCGCCAGCGGCGGCGAAGAAAATAACATCAACTTTCGAACTGGAGACCTCAAATGATCTTATGGCTCATCTGTTTAGTAGTCGGCTGTCTGATACTGATGATGGCCCGCGTCAATGCCTGGATCTGGCTGGCGGCCGAAGCCTTGTGGATTTTCATGGGCGGCGCGGTGGCGCATGTCGATCTGCCGATTCTGGTGCTGCTGGCGATTGTGATGTTCACACCCACGCTGCTGATTGCCATCCCCTCGATCCGGCAATCCCTGATCAGCCGTCCGGCGCTGGACCTGTTCCGCAAGATCATGCCGTCCATGTCCGCCACCGAGCGTGACGCCATCGAGGCCGGCACAGTCTGGTGGGACGCCGATCTGTTTTCCGGCAAGCCCGACTGGAAAAAACTGTTCGTGCTGTCGCCGCCGCGTCTGACCACCGAAGAACAATCCTTCCTCGACAACGAAGTCGAGCAGCTGTGCGCCATGGTCAGCGACTGGGACACCACCGTGGTGTGGCAGGATCTGCCGCCGCAGGCCTGGCAGTTCGTCAAGGACAAGGGCTTCCTCGGCATGATCATTCCCAGGCAATACGGCGGCAAGCAGTTCTCCGCCTACATGCATTCGCAGGTCATCATGAAGCTGTCGTCGCGTAGCTCGGTGGCGGCGATTTCGGTGATGGTGCCCAATTCGCTGGGGCCGGCCGAACTGCTGCTCCATTACGGCACCGAGCAGCAAAAGAATCACTATCTGCCGCGACTGGCGCAGGGCCTGGAAATCCCGTGCTTCGCGCTGACCAGTCCTTATGCCGGTTCCGATGCGGCGGCCATTCCCGACGTCGGCATCGTCTGCAAGGGCATGCACGAAGGGCAGGAAGTGCTGGGCTTCCGCGTCACCTGGAACAAACGCTACATCACGCTGGCGCCGGTCGCCACCGTGCTCGGTCTGGCCTTCCGTGTGCGCGATCCGGACGGCTTGCTGGGCGACGAGCCCGAGCCCGGCATCACCTGCGCGCTGATTCCGACCGACCATCCGGGCGTGGTCACCGGCCGCCGTCACTGGCCGGTCAATGCGGTGTTCCAGAACGGCCCGACTTCCGGCAAGGACGTGTTCATCCCCATGGACTGGGTGATCGGCGGTCTGGCGCAGGTCGGCAAGGGCTGGCGCATGCTGATGGAATGTCTGGCCGCTGGGCGCGCCATTTCGCTGCCGTCGTCCAGCGTCGGTTTTTCCAAGATGGCCACGCGCGGCACTAGCGCTTACACCGCGATGCGGCGTCAGTTCAAGATCGAGATCGGCAAGTTCGAAGGCGTGCAGGAAGCACTGGCGCGCATGGGCGGCCATCTCTACATGATGGATGCCACGCGTCGCCTGTCATCGATGGCGGTGGATGCCGGTGAAAAGCCGTCCGTGATTTCGGCCATTTCCAAATATCACGTCACCGAGCGCGGCCGCATGGTGGTCAATGACGGCATGGATGTGATCGGCGGCAAGGGCATCTGCATGGGGCCGGGCAATTTCCTGGCGCGCGTGTATCAGCAGATTCCGATTGCGATCACGGTCGAAGGCGCCAACATTCTGACGCGCTGCCTGATCATCTTCGGTCAGGGCGCCATCCGCTGCCATCCTTATGTGCTGAAAGAACTGGCAGCGGCTGCCGACGACAATCACGAACGCGCGCTCAAGGACTTCGACGACCTGCTGTTCTCTCACCTGAGTTTCGTCGCCGCCAACGCGGCGCGCGCATTCGTCGGCGGCATCAGCTGCGGCTGGCTGTTGCCGGCGCCGTCCATCGCCGCCAAACAGACGCGGCGCTACTACCGCGCAGTGGTGCATTTGTCCTCGGCCTTCGGCCTGCTGACCGACGTCAGCATGGGCGTGCTGGGCGGCACGTTGAAATTCCGCGAGCGCATTTCAGCGCGTCTGGGCGATGTGCTGTCGCAGCTGTATCTGATCTCCGCCACGCTCAAGCGCTATGAAGACGACGGCCGTCAGGTCGAAGATCTGCCCTATGTCGACTGGTCGATTCAGGATGCCCTGCATCGCGCGCAGGAAGCCATTGTCGACGTGCTGCACAACTTTCCCAATCCCTGGATCGCCTTCGGCCTGCGGGTCCTGATCTTCCCGCTGGGGCTGATCTACCGCAAGCCTTCCGATGTGCTCGGCACCCGCGTGGCGCTGGCCATGCAAACACCGGGCGCCGCACGCGAGCGGCTGCTGGACGACGTCTACATCCCGCAAGGCGACGATCCGCTGGCCTGCGGCGAAAAGGCCTTCAGGCTGATGCCGCTGGTGCATCAGATCGAACGTCGCCTCAAGGACTCGGTGAAAGAAGGCGCCTTGCCGGCCGCGCCGCAAAGCCTGATCGACATGCGCGACTGGATTGCGCTCGCTGCCGAACGCGGCCTGCTCAATCCGGAAGAGCGCAAGGTGCTGGATGACTTTGCGCACTATGGCGACCAGACCGTGCAGGTCGATGATTTTTCGCCGGACTTCGACCTTGAGGAAAATCGTCAGAAGGCCCTGGATGTGTTGAGTTGATCGCCTGGTTCTGATCCTTGTATGAAAAAAGCCGGCGCATTGCTCCGGCTTTTTTCATTGTGGCGTACAGGGGAAGGTTCAGCGCCCCATAGAATAAAACTCGTCATTGGGCCGCATGCTGGTGACATTCGCCATCCGGTTCGACAAGCCGAAGAAGGCCGCGATGGCCGAGATGTCCCACACGTCCTCGTCATTGAAACCATGCTGCTTCAGCGTCGCCATGTCTTCGTCGCCGACGGCGTAGGCGCTGGCCGACACCTTCATCGCGAAATCCAGCATGGCCTTCTGCCGTTGCGTGAGGTCGGCCTTGCGATAGTTGATTGCGACCTGATCCGCGATCAGCGGATTCTTGGCGCGGATGCGCAGAATGGCGCCGTGCGCCACCACGCAGTACTGGCACTGATTGGCGTTGCTGGTCGCGACCACGATCATTTCGCGCTCGGCCTTGCTGAGATTGCCGGGCTTGTCCATCAGCGCATCGTGATAGGCGAAGAAGGCGCGGAACTCGTCCGGCCGGTGAGCCAGCACCAGAAACACATTGGGAATGAAGCCCGATTTTTCCTGCACCGCCAGAATGCGCGTGCGGATGTCTTCCGGCAGATCGTCCAGCGCCGGAATCGGAAAACGTCCGATCGCGGTATGGGAAGTACCGCTGGAATTTGGACTGGGATTGGCTTGAGCCTGGCTCATGGGTGAAGTCTCCTGTTTTTTATAGGTGGACGCTGCCAAAGCAGCTGCCATTTTATTTGCTTTGCGCATTCAGGATAGCAGTTCAGGCATGGCCTTTCACGCTCGCATCCCGTCCGCTGCGGCCGGCCGGAAAAATGGCCCGGCATCAGCCGGGCCACAGTATTGCGCCTGATTCAGCGATCCATGCAGGGTTTACATGGCCGGCAGTTCATTCGGACGCAGGTCGAACACCAGCAGTTCGGCCTGGTCGCCTTCGCTGATCTGCAGCAACTGCTCTTCGCGGATACGGGCGCCGTCGCCTTCGCCAAACTGCACGCCGTTGATCCTGACGCTGCCGCGCGCCACATGCACGTAGGCATAGCGGCCTGCTTCCAGTTTCAGCTCTGCGCTTTCGGCGCCGTCGAACAGACCGGCGTAGACGCGCGCATCCTGATACACCGATAGCGAACCTTCCGTCCCGTCCGGCGAGATGATCAGACGCAGGCGCCCGCGTTTTTCTTCGTCGCTGAAATGCACCTGCTGATAGCGCGGATCGACGCCGCGCACATTCGGCACAATCCAGATCTGCAGAAAATGCACCGGCTCATCCGGCGAATGGTTGTACTCGCTGTGCCGCACGCCGGTGCCGGCGCTCATCATTTGCACATCGCCGGGACGGATCACCGAGCCGGTACCCATCGAATCCTGGTGCGCCAGCGCGCCTTCCAGCACATACGAAAAGATTTCCATGTCGCGGTGCGGATGGGTGCCGAAACCCTGGGCGGCGGTCACGCGGTCGTCGTTGATCACCAGCAGATCGGAAAAACCTTGCTGCTTGGCATCACGATAGTGGCCGAAGGAAAAGGTGTGATGGGAATGCAGCCAGCCGTGGTCAGCGATACCGCGTTGCTCTGCTTTGCGAAGTTCGATCATGATGGGCCTCTTTCGGTTTTTCTTTAAGTTCGATTAAATTCACTCGCGTCGGGGCGAATGCTGTTTCACGATGACCGGCTGCTTATCTTCTTACTTGCTGGTGTGTTCGTGGCATGGAAAGAAGTTTGCGCCTTTGAGGCGGGCATCGGGTTGAAGCTTTTGTGGTCTAATGATCGAAATTTTCGATCAAGTCAGAAAGGGCTGCCCGGCCATGCTGAAACTCACTCTGGAAGCCATCGAGCTGGTGGATGCCATCGACCGCTACGGCTCCTTTGCCGCCGCCTCGGAGCGCTTGCACAAGGTGCCGTCGACGATTTCCTATGCGGTCAACAAGCTCGAAGAGCAACTCGGACTGGCGCTGTTCGTGCGCCAGGGCCAGCGTGTGCACCTGACGCCGGCCGGGCATGAATTGCTGAAGGAAGGGCGCTGGCTGCTGGTGGCGGCAGCCGATCTGGAGTCGCGCCTGCGCCAGATCGCCACCGGTTTCGAATCGGAATTCCGGCTGGTGCATGACTCGCTGATTCCCACCGATTCATTTACCCGGGACATCTGCGCCTTCGAGGATCTGCATTGCGGAACCCGCCTGCGCATCGGCTGCGAAACCTTGATGGGTACCTGGGAAGCGCTGCGCGAAGGCCGTGCCGATGCCGTCATCGCCGCCGGCGACGTGCCGGGCGGCGGCGGTTATCGGGCGATTGAGGTCGGCAAGCTGGAATTCGTGTTCTGCGTTGCGCCCACGCATCCGCTGGCCAGCCTCAAGCGCACGCTGGTGCGCGCCGATCTGCTGGAGCACAACGCCATCGTCGTAGGCGACGGCGCGCGCACCATGTCGGACCGCACCATCGGTCTGCTGGCCGGGCAGAAGCGCATCACGGTGCCCTCGATGGCGGCCAAGATTGCTTGCCAGGTGGCCGCCATCGGCCACGGCTTTTTACCGCGCGCCTGCATTCGCAAGGAGCTGGCCGGCGGCGCGCTGGTGGCGTTGCCGTCGGAAGAGTCGCGTCCGCCGGAATCCTTCTGGCTGGCCTGGAAGCCGGACGCCATGGGCGAGGCCAAGAAGTGGTGGCTGGAACGACTGCAGCGCCAGTTGATTCCGGATATCCTGCTGCGCTGATGGGCGTGTGCCGAGGCCGGGTGCGACGAAATCGGCCGCTGTCAGCCGGAATTTCGTATCGACTGTAAAATCTGCCCGGCGCTGCTTGTCGACGGACAGGCGGGTTTCAGCATCTTGTAAGCCGGCCGCTGCATCATCGTGTGCAATGTGCCGTCAAGCGCTGTAGTGAGGAGACAGGACAGAGCAGACAAGGCGGTAAAAGCCTTGCTAAAAATGCATGCTGGCTGAGGCGGAACGCCGGCCAGCTTCTTGCGGAATGCCGACGAGCATCACAAAGAAAGGTCCCTTCATGTCAGCGATCACTTCCGATGGCGCATTCTTTTCAAACGCTACTACAGCCCGGGTTACCGATTCGCTGGGCTGTCTCGCCAGCAAGCTGCATCAGGATCAGGAACTCAGCAGCGGCGGCATGACCTTTTATCGCAAACATTCCGACAATCGCCAGGCCTCGCCGGTATTCACGCCAGCCTCCGGGCGCGGTTTCCTGGTCGGCATTTCCATGACGCAGGAGCATCGCCGCAGCATCTTAAAGGGCCGTCATGCCGCGCGTCACGAGTTTGAAAAGGGCGCGCTCTACATCCGCGATTTTTCCGAAGACTATCGCGCCGACCTGCAAGGCCCGTTCGACTTCCTGCTGTTTGAATTGTCGCCCGCGTTTCTGGAGCGCGCCGGCGAAGAAGAGCGCGGCAATCGCGTCGGCGGCCTGAAGACCGTCACCGCGCAACGCGATCCGGTGCTGGCGCATCTGGCGCAGGCGCTGGTGCCGGCATTGGCGCGTCCGCGCGAAGCCTGCATGCTGTTCGTCGAACAGCTGGGCATGGCAATCGGCACCTACCTGATGCAACGCTATGGCGGCGCCGCCAGCTCAACGGCCGGCAAGAGCCGTGCGCTGTCTCATGTGCACGAGAAACGCGCCAAGCAGATGCTGTTGGAAAAGGTGAAGGGCAATGTCTCCATCGCCGAGATCGCCCGCGAATGCAATATGTCGGCCAGCTATTTTGTGCGCGCCTTCCGCGAAACCACCGGCCATACGCCGCATCACTGGTTGCTGCTGCAGCGGGTGCAGCGGGCGCGTGAATTTCTGTTGCATTCGGAGCTGCCGCTGGCGGAGATCGCCATCGCCTGTCAGTTCTCGGATCAAAGCCATTTCAGCCGGGTGTTCTCGCAACTGGTCGGCACGCCGCCGGGCAACTGGCGCCGCAATCAGCGTTGAACATCGGCGTTGAAGATCGGCAAGAGGGTTGAGCAGACGACTATGCCGTTCAGTGAAGAGCTGAACGGCATTTTTTTAATGTTGGTGTGTAATCCCGTTCGTCCCGAGTAGCTGCGCAGCAGCGTATCGAAGGGCTGGCAAGAGCGCGGGGGACGGAGGCAGCCACGCCGGTTTGGATGCGGTTCTGCCAACCTGCCCGGCCCGAACGGGGGAGTTGAAAATTCGTTCAGGCGCCTGGCCAGCTCAAGGTCCTTCGTGGCCGGGCCGCTTCTTTCATGCGCTCAGCGGCAGATAGAAGGAGAAGACGCTGCCGTGCGGCTGCCGGACCTCAGCGTGCAGCCGTCCCTTGTGACTCTCGACGATGGAGCGGCAGATGGCCAGCCCCATGCCCATGCCATTTTTCTTGGTGGTATAAAAGGCTTCGAACACGCGCCCGGTGTCTGCTTCGCTCATGCCTTCGCCGGTGTCTTCCACCTTCACGGTGATGCGCGTGCCGTCCTCGATGAAGGAAGAAATCGACAGCACGCGCGCGCGCGTCGTGATATCGGCCATCGCTTCGATGGCATTGATCACCAGATTCAGCAAGACCTGCTGGATCTGCACAAAATCGCCCTGCACTGAAACGTTTTCCTGCACCAGCGCCAGTTGCAGCGAGACTTCGCACCGCTCCAGTTCGCTGCGCGAGATCGCCAGAATATGCCGGATCGCGGCATTCAGATTGATGCGCTCGAACACCGGTTCAGTATTGCGGGTCAGGCTCTGCAGGCTGCGTATCATCTCGCCGGCGCGTTGTCCTTCGCTGACGATGTCATGCAGGCCGGCACGCGCATTCTCAAGATGCATGGGCTGGCGATCCAGCCAGCGCAGGCTGGCGCCGGCATTCGAGACGATGGACATCAGCGGCTGATTGATTTCGTGGGCGATGGACGCTGTCAGCTGGCCCACGGTGGTGGCGCGCGCCACCCGCGCCAGATCGGCCTGCGCCATGCGCAAGGCATCTTCGGCCTGGCGCCGCGAGGTGATGTCGGTGGCGGTGCCGACGTATTCGCTGCATTTGCCGTCGACGTAGAAGGGCTTGCCGATGCCGGAGATGTAGCGCACCTCACCGTCGCTCTTGCGGCAGATGCGATGCTCGACGCGAATGGTGCCGCCGGCGGCAATCGCCGCCTCGACCGTTTCCAGCACCGAGGCGCGGTCGTCGGGATGCATCAGGGCTGAAAACTCTTCGTAAGAAATATAGTCCTTGCCGGACTCCAGCCCGTAGATGCGGCACAGCTCCTCAGAGCAATACATCAGGCCCTCCTGCAGCAGATAGCGCATGCTGCCGGTGTGATTGAACTGCTCGCCCAGCTTGAGCGAGGTCTGGCTGGCGCGCAGCGCGCTCTCGGCGCGGGCGCGCTGCGCATTCTCGGCCAGCAGGGCGGCGTACAGGCGCGCGTTCTCCAGCGAAATGGCCGCCTGCGACGCCAGCAATTGCAGGATCTGCGTGTGTTCGATCGTAAAGGCGTCGGGCAGCACGCGGTTTTCCAGATACAGCGCACCGACCACCTTGCCCTGCTTGAGCAGGGGAAAGCACAGTGCGGTAAACAACTGCAGGTTGTTGTCGGCGGCCGGCATGCTGTGGTCGTCGGGGAGGTCGGATTGCAGTTGCTGCAGGCTGCCGTCTTCCCGTGCGCAGATGCGATGGCCCGATATCAGCGCCAGGTTCAGCATGCTCAGCGGCAGGTCGTCGGCGCTGACTGCTGCATGGGTCAGATCAACCGTGATGCCGGACGCCGTCGTGCGGGCGCAGGCTTCGATCCAGGATTGTTTGCCATCGACGCGGATCAGCAGGCCGCGCTCGGCGCCGACATGTTCCAGCGTCACCGACATGATGCTCTGGACCAGCTCATCCAGCTGGATTTTCTCTGTCAGCGCGCGCGCCGCGCGGATTACGCTGCTCAGGTCGCGGATGCCGGCGGTTTCGGATGCCAGGCGCGCGTCGCCGTTGCGCATATCGGGGCTGATGCGGGTGCTGGCTTCGACATCCTTCTGCGACGAGTTGCAGATCCCGGCCACCGGGGGCACATTCGCCGCAGTCGGCGGCAAGGCAGGGCTGCATTGTTCCAGGCCGGCTTTCAGTGCGGCGGCGCTTTGATAGCGTCGCGCCGGATTTTTCTCCAGCAGCCGCATCACCAGTTGCGACAGCGGCGCGGGGATATTCTTGTCGAACTGATCCAGGGGCACCGCTTCGGATGCGATATGAAAATGCATCCACTCGGCGGCCGTGCTTTGCAAGCCGCTGATGCCGAACGGCAAGTGGCCGGCCAGCATGGCGTAGAACATGATGCCCAGCGAATACAGGTCGCTGCGCAGGTCGACCGCATGCGCGCTGCGGCCGCTGTGTTCCGGCGACAGATAAGGCGGCGCGCCGCCCGCCGCCATTGGCGCGCCTGCATCGCTCAAAGCGGCAAAACCGAAGCCGCCGATGCGCACGCGGTGATTCAGACCGTCGTGGCGCGTGCGATCGGCATCGATGAAAAAACAGGCGGGATTGAGATTGCGATGCGTGAGGCCGGCGCCATGCATGGCCTCGGTGGCATCGGCCATTTTCCACGCCAGCGGCAGGAAGCATTCAGGTGCAATCGCATGCGGCGCCAGCTTGTCGAGCGCGATGACATCGCCGTCTTCATAAAGCAGGGTCATTGTTTCGCGGGTACTGACCGAAGCCATGGGCTTGATGGCCCAGGCGCTGTCGAGCACGGTGCGCAGCGCCAGTTCATGGCGCAACTGCGATGCCGCCTCGGTCAGCAGCAGATCCGAGCGTGCGCGGGCGATGGCCAGCGGCGGCGATTGCGCGTCGAGGCGCCAGGCGCGTAAATAGGCGACTGCGCCGGTTTCGCTGAGCGGGGCATAGGAGTAATCGGTGAGACGAAAGCGAAGCGCTGCGGCGTCCAGCGCCGATGTGGATGGGGATGAGGTGGAAGCGGCCGGCGCCTTCCGCGTTTCCGGCGCTTGCATGTCGACGCTGTTCAGTTTGTTCAATCCGGCTCCCCGCAATTGGTGATGACGCTGCGCACCTGCGCCAGCAAACTATCGGCATCGATGGGTTTGCTCAGAAAAGCGACTGCGCCCAGGCGGGTCGCGCGCTGCCTGTCCATTTCGCCGCCCTGCGCTGAAATGAAAATCACAGGCAGGCTGGATTGTAAGACGTTCAGGCGCTCTTTCAGCTCGAAACCACTCATTCCCTGCAGTTTTACATCCAGTATGGCGCATGCCGCCTGGTGCAGGCAGTCGCTGGCGAGAAAGTCTTCCGCCGCCGCAAAGCTGCAGGTGAGATAGCCGGCCGAGTCCAGCAAATTAGCCAACGCCGCCCGCACCGCCTGATCGTCGTCGACCACCGCGATCGGAGGGCATGTGCTGCGTCGAATGTCCCCATTGCTCATAGTAGTCTCCCCCTCTTGGCTGATGTGCCGGCGTTGGCGGCCGCTGCGGCCGGCTGCCAGCATCCTTGCCATATCGCTGCGACGCTCATTTCTGTTTTGTTGTTGATGCGAGCGCCGGCTGTTGGCTTGCTTGGTTGCTGATCCTGCTGATCGGACCACCGCGCCCGATCAGTGCGGCTTGCCGTCCGCCGCCTTGTTTGCGGCGGGCGGCGCACCGGTGATCTTGGGCACGCATTCCGAATGGAACCAGGCTGCCGTCAGCGGCTGGCCCGACAGTTTACGGCGGATGGCCGGCACGATCTGTTCGCCGATCAGCATGCCGAGCAGACCGAGCAGCGCGATGACAGGCGGCGCCGGCGACTGAATCTGCAGCAGGTGATACACCAGGCCTGCCAGCACGCCCATCAGCAGGGAAATCAGATAAGGTTTCATGTCGTGTTCCTATGGTTGCGGGTTGACGGAAAACCGGGTTCAGCCCGCCAGCCAATGCTGGATCAGCGGCAACAGCGGTTCGCCCAGCACCATGCCGAGCAGACCGATCAATGCGATGCCCGGCGGCGCCGGTGAACGCACCTTGAACAGCGCATACATCACGCCGATCAGAATTCCGGCGCCCAGCGACAAAAGATAAGTAGTCATGAGTGGAGTGCCCGCAGGCATGCTCTGAAATGTGCCCGGGCCGGCGCCAACAACATGGCGCCGGCCCGGGCAAGGTGGAACGCCTCGGCTCCGGCGTTCGCTTGCCGCAGGCCGATGTTGGCGTCTGCTTACTTGACCGGAGCCGGTACCGGCGCCAGTGTCTTGTGATGGCCGACGTCGCGCGCCGCAGCCTTGTGCACCATGGTGTAGGCGTAATCCACGCCCATGCCGTAGGCACCCGAGTGTTCGCGCACGATGTCCATCACGGCGTTGTAGGTCTCCTTGTGGGCCCAGTCGCGTTGCCATTCCAGCATCACTTGCTGCCAGGTCACCGGCACCACGCCGGCCTGGATCATGCGTTGCATGGCGAAGTCGTGGGCTTCCTTGGAAGTGCCGCCCGAGGCATCGGCCACCATGTAGATTTCATAGTCGCCTTCAGCCATCGCACACAGCGCAAAGCTGTTGTTGCAGACTTCCGTCCACAGGCCCGAGACCACCACTTTTTTCCTGCCGTTGGCGGCCAGCGCGTCACGCACCTTCTGGTCGTCCCAGGAATTCATGGAGCTGCGTTCCAGGATGTCGGCTTCCGGGAATACGTTCAGCAGTTCCGGATAGGTGTGGCCGGAGAAGCTTTCGGTTTCGACCGTGGTGATGATGGTCGGGATGTTGAATACCTTGGCCGCCTTCGCCAGCGCAACGGTATTGTTCTTCAGGGCTTGCCGGTCCATGGACTGCACGCCGAACGCCATCTGCGGTTGCTGGTCGATGAAGATCATCTGGCAGTTGGTCGGTGTCAGTACTTCGAGTTTTGGATTGGTCATGATCAAGTCCGTAGGTGATGAGTGAATAAGTGAATCGTGCGGTGATGCGGGAAAGATGAAAAACAGTGCGCCGTGAAAACATTGCTTCCTCGTCAAGCGGCAGCGATTGAGTGCAGCGGCAGAAAGCGATCGGGACGGCGGGAAGCGACATCGGCAGCCCCTCCGCCCGGGGGCGGGCGAAGGGTGATAAAGAGCCAACGGAGAACAGAGAGGGGAGTGTCGGCCAGTATCGGAACGGATCATAGGCGGCAGGATGCGGCGCCGCCATTATCTGTTCGTATAGCTAGACGTTGCGCCGCCGATTTTGCACACTGCGATCATTCCTTTTTCCGATCCGGGCAGGATCATGGCTGTCAGCTCGCCTGACGCATGGCTATGCCGGGACTTCGCCCGCACTTTCGTCCGACCTGTCTGGAGCCTCACATGAGCCATGCCGCAACGCCCGATCTGATTCTGATCAACGGAAAATTTCATACGGTGGACAAGCAGAATCCGCTGGCCACTGCGGTCGCCATCAGTCAGGGGAAATTCGTCGAAGTCGGCGATGCAGCTTCGGTCATGCGCTACCAGCAGGCCGATACCAAAGTGATCGATCTGGGCGGGCGCACGGTCGTGCCTGGCCTCAACGATTCGCACCTGCACCTGATCCGCGGCGGTCTGAACTACAACCTGGAGTTGCGCTGGGAAGGGGTGCCTTCACTGGCCGACGCCCTGCGCATGCTCAAGATCCAGGCCGATCGCACGCCGCATCCGCAATGGGTGCGCGTGGTGGGGGGCTGGACCGAATTCCAGTTCGCCGAAAAGCGCATGCCGACCATCGAAGAACTGAACACCGCAGCGCCGGATACTCCGGTGTTCGTGCTGCATCTGTACGACCGCGCCTTGCTCAATCGCGCTGCGTTGCAGGCGGTCGGCTACACCAAAGACACGCCCAATCCGCCGGGCGGTGAAATTCAGCGCGACAAGGCCGGCAATCCGACCGGCATGCTGATCGCGCGACCCAATGCCATGATCTTGTACGCCACCCTGGCCAAGGGCCCGAGCCTGCCGCTGGAACATCAGGTCAATTCCACGCGCCAGTTCATGCGCGAGCTCAACCGCCTCGGCATCACCAGCGTGATCGACGCCGGCGGCGGCTTCCAGAATTATCCGGACGACTATGCGGTGGTCAGCGAACTGGCCAGGGAAAACCAGTTGACGCTGCGCATCGCCTACAACCTGTTCACGCAACGCAAGGGTGCAGAACTGGAGGATTTCCAGCGCTGGACCGATATGGTTTCGCCGGGCAGCGGCGACGATTTTTATCGCCACAACGGCGCCGGCGAAATGCTGGTGTTTTCGGCCGCCGACTTCGAAGACTTTCTTGAACCACGTCCCGATCTGGCGCCCGGCATGGAAGATGAACTGGAACGCGTGGTGCGCCACCTGGTCAGCAATCGCTGGCCGTTCCGTCTGCACGCGACCTATGACGAATCGATAGAGCGCATGCTCAATGTGTTCGAAAAGGTGAATCGCGAGATTCCCTTCGATGGCCTGCACTGGATGTTCGATCACGCCGAAACCATCAGCACCAGAAATATCGAACGCGTGCGTGCACTCGGCGGCGGTATTGCGATTCAGCATCGCATGGCGTTTCAGGGTGAATATTTTGCCGATCGCTACGGTGTCGAGGCAGCCAAGAACACGCCGCCGGTCGCCAAAATGCTGGAGATGGGCGTACCGGTCGGCGGCGGCACCGACGCCACGCGCGTGGCCAGTTACAACCCCTGGACCGCTTTGTACTGGCTGGTGTCGGGCCGCACCGTCGGCGGCATGAAGCTGTACGACACTGCCGGCCGCCTCTCACGCGACACCGCACTGGAACTGTGGACCGCAGGCAGCGCCTGGTTCTCCAGCGAGCAGGACAAGAAGGGCCGCATCAAGGTCGGGCAACTGGCCGACATGGCGGTGCTGAGCGCGGACTTCTTCAGCATTCATGAAGATGAAATCAAGTCGCTGGAATCGGTCATGACCGTGGTCGGCGGCAAGGTGGTGTATGCCGACGGCGAATTCTCATCGCACGGCCCGGCGCCTATCCCGGTCTTGCCGGACTGGTCGCCGGTGAAGCTGGTGCCGGGGCATTATCGCCCGGTCGCCGCCAGGAAAGCGCCGGCCTTGCCGCATGCCTGCGCCGGTTCCTGCGGGGTGCATGGCCATGCTCACGATACGGCGCGCGGTTCGTCCGTGCCGGTGGCGAACTACGCCGGCTTCTGGGGTGCTCTGGGTTGCAGCTGCTTTGCGTTCTGACATGATGAACAAGAAAATCCCGGTGCTGCCGACGCCGCATATCGACCTCGGCCTGCTGTTCCTGCGTCTGGCCGGCAGCTTCATGCTGTTTTACGTGCATGGCCTGCCCAAGGTGCTCAACTACGCACACGAACTGACGCAGATCGAAGATCCCTTCGGCATGGGGCCGCAGCTCAGCCTGTGGGCCGCGATTCTGGCCGAGTTCATCTGTCCGATGCTGATCGCGCTGGGCCTGTTCACACGGCTGGCTTGCCTGCCCATCCTCGGCGTGCTGCTGATCGCCATGCTGGTGGTGCATCCCGGCTGGAGCATCGCCGAAGGCCAGTTCGGCTGGCTGCTGCTGGTGATCTTTATCTCGATTGCGATCTGCGGCCCCGGCAACTGGCGGGTGCTGCCATTCAATGAGCGCACAGGGCGTTACTGAAGCAGCAAGGAGCCGCTTGAGCGCCGGCAGCACGGGCTTTGCCGCTGGTGCTGCGGCTCGCCTGTACACATCCCTGAGCGTATTGCTGCCCGGTAACCGGTACTGAACTATCCCACTTGCACCGGGTCACCCTGAGACCCGTTCTGATCTGATCACCGCAGGCACTGCATTCTCTGCACCCTCTGCACCCTCTGCAACTACCACCACCGCAACTTCAAGGAGCGACAACATGAGCACAATCACCACCCGCGACGGCACCGAAATCTATTACAAGGACTGGGGCTCGGGACAGCCGATTGTCTTCAGTCACGGCTGGCCGCTGGATGCCGACATGTGGGAATACCAGATGAACTTCCTGGCCGAAAAGGGCTATCGCGTCATCGCCTATGATCGTCGCGGCTTCGGTCGTTCGGGCCAGCCATGGGATGGCTACAACTACGACACCTTCGCCGACGATCTGTCCGAGCTGATCGAAAAGCTGGATCTGAAAGACGCCGTGCTGGTCGGCTTCTCGATGGGCGGCGGCGACGTCGCGCGCTACATCGGCCGCCATGGCGTCAAGCGTCTGTCGAAAGCGGTATTGCTGGGCGCCGTCACGCCTATCTTCATCAAGACCGAAGATCACCCGGAAGGCGTCGACAAGTCCGTGTTCGACGGCATCAAGGCCGGCATCCGCGCCGACCGTCCGCAATTCCTGAGCGACTTCGGTTCGGTGTTCTACGGCACCAATCGTCCCGGCAGCAAGGTCTCGCCCGGCATCCTGACCCAGACCCTGAACATCGCGCTGCTGGCTTCGCTCAAGGGCACGCTGGATTGCGTGACGGCGTTTTCGGAAACCGATTTCCGCGACGACATGAAGAAGTTCAGCATCCCGACGCTGGTGATTCATGGCGACGACGACCAGGTCGTGCCGCTGGCTGCAACCGGCAAGCTGGCCGCCGCCATGGTACCGGGTTCGCAACTGAAAGTGTATGCCGGCGCGCCGCATGCACTGTGCTTCACGCACAAGGATCAACTCAATGAAGATCTGCTGAGCTTCCTGAAGTCCTGATCGGATAACGACATGGAAAAAAGCAAACAGAAAGATCTCGCCAAGAAACGCATGGCGCCGCTGGCCACGCCCAGTGCGCTGAGCGCGGCGGCGACCCGCGATATCTCCGGCGGGCTCAACATCCTGCTGGCGGATATCTTCGCGCTGTATCTGAAAACCAAGAACTTCCACTGGCACATGTCGGGGCCTTACTTCCGCGACTATCATCTGCTGCTGGACGATCAGGCCGATCAGATCATCGCCATCACCGATCCGGTGGCCGAGCGTGTGCGCAAGATCGGCGGCACCACCTTGCGTTCGACCGGCCAGATCTGCGCCCTGCAGCGTCTGGCCGACAATGAAAGCGACTACGTGACGCCGTCCGACATGCTGGCGGAACTGCATCAGGACAATATGCGTCTGGTGGCCTTCATGCGCGCCACACATGAACTGTGCGATGAGCACGGCGATGTTGCCACCGCCAGCCTGCTGGAAAACTGGATCGATGAAGCGGAACAACGCGCCTGGTTCCTGTTTGAATCGGGGCGTCACAGCGCCTGAGGCCAGAGCTTGCCGGGCTCGGTCCGGGCTGCTTCAGTCACCACCTTGTTTGAAGAACAAGCGCACTTTCTCAGGGGAGTGCGCTTTTTTTATCCCGATTTTCATTTCATCCTGCCGGATTGCATCTCATTGCACCGAGCGTGCAGATAGGCCACACTCCCTTACCTGAAGAGGACTACGCAAGGGACTTACGTTGATGACTGCGCAACAATTCTTAGCTCCGCCGCCATTGCGAAAGGCTGCTCTGGGCAGCGCGGAGATTGCCATCGTGCGGATGAATCTGGTACAGGAATTCAAGCAGGCGCCGGTCATCGATATCCCCGCCGAGGACGCATTCTCGGTGATCGTGCAATTGCAGGATTTCAGGCAGCACAAGCTGTGGCGCGGCAACAAGCTGATGCACGCGGGCGGTCACGCGCGCGGTGAAATCGCCATCACGCATCTGGGCGATGAGTGGCGCTGCCAGCATCTCAGCACCTACGACAATCTGCGCTTCCACATTCCGCGCAAGACCATCAACGACTTCAGTTATGAAGACGGCCGGCCTGCGATCAGTCATTTCGACAACGTGCAAGGCGCTGCCGATACGGTCGCGTTTCATCTGGCGCAGGCCGTGCTGCCGATGCTGGGTGCCCCGAGCGCGGCCAATAGCCTGTTCATCGATAGCGTGGCCCTGGCGCTCTACACCCATCTGGCAAACCGCTATGGTCAGGCGGTAGCGGCGGCTTCGCGTCGCATCGGCAGGCTGGCCGGGTGGCAGGAGCAGCGCGCCAAAGCCTTCATGGCCGCTCATCTGACTCAGCGCCTGAGTTTGGCGTCCATCGCCGCTGAATGCGGTTTGTCGCGCTCGCACTTCGCGCGCCAGTTCAAACACAGCACCGGCATGCCGGTGCACATGTGGCTGCAAAACCTGCGCATCGAACGCGCACGCCATATGCTGCTGCACACCGACAAAACCGTGACGCAGATTGCACTGGAATGCGGCTTCGCCGATCAAAGCCACTTCAGCCGCGTCTTCAGGAATATGCTTGGGACCACGCCGGTGGCATGGTTGCGGTTGCAGAGGCTGGCTGCTGCATGAGTCTGCTGCATGAGTCTGGGGAATAGGTCTGCGGCACAAGTCTGCCGCATGAGTCCGATACTTGGCGCCAGGCAGGACGGGATACCCGGATCCGCCATTCTTCATAAAAATAATCCCTCCACAATATGAAGGAATTTTTTTGTCCCGCACTCAAGCTCGCGCTTGCTTGCCCTTCGATACGCTGCTGTGCAGCTACTCAGGGCGAACGGAGTTGAAATCTGCAGGGACGAAAAAAATGCCGTTCAGTTTTCACTGAACAGCATGACCCTGCGGGCGGCGTTTTTACCCCGGCATCACTCGGCCGGCACGGGCGCCGGCATGGGCTCGGGAGCGGCCATCGGCATGGCGGCGGGCGGAGTGGCTTGCGCCTTGGCGGGCGCTTGCTTGGGGGCGGCCTTGATCGTTCTGCCGGTGTAACTCAGCTTGCGCAATTCCGGTTCGGCCACGGATTCCTCCATCACGGTGAACGATACGCTGCCGGGCATCACGCCAAGTAAGGCAATACTTACTTCGGTGCGGATATATTTCACTTCACCTGGATAGAGGTCAAAGTTCATGGCGGTGGTGACTGAGGTCGAGGTGCTGGCCTTGTACGGACCTGCAGGGCGATCGACGAAGAAGAAGCCGCGCGGTCGGGAGCGGCCCACGATCTGGCTGTTGAGCTGGATTTCCGGCTGGACGGGCGATCCTATGAACGCCGATGAGCGCAGGAAATAGATGCGGCCATAACCGGGCTTCAGGGCCGGCATTGCCACATCCAGATCAGCTTGTTTGGGGCCGGAAGCACAACCGGCCAGCACGGCGGCCAGCAACCCAATGGCCAGCAACGGGCGTATTGTTTTCATCACTGCGTTTCTTTCTTGTCGTCGGCTTGATTGAATGGGGCACCCCGTGTGCCCGGCATTGAATGTGCGTGGCGTTTCCCCCTCACGAGCATTCGGTAGTCAGCCTTGAAAATGCGCTCCCCCACATCTGTCCGCTCCTGGCCCCCATTTCGGCCCTGCGAACGGACAGGGTGTAAATATTAGCAAACAAAACTATTGGGCCGGCATTCAGGCTGACAAATTAATCCCGCGACGGCTGGGAAACGACAGGCCCTCATGTCAGAGTGGCAAGTCTTCGGGGCGCGACAGAGTTCATCGCGCCGTTCATGTGCAGGGCGGCGAAGCGTAATTGAAATCACGGGGTATTGAAGCTGCCCGGCGCCGCTGACAGGGCTGCGCTCCGGGCAGGATTTTCAAGGCGCTGTCTTGCCGCCGATGTGCGCTGATGCGCACCTGGCGCTCAGGAGGAACTGGTGTCGAGCTTAAGCCCGGTCTTGCACACCGTGCGCACCCGCTCCCGCAGCCAACGATGGGCGGGGTCGAGTTCAAGCCGTGGATGCCACATCTGCGAAATGGTGATCGGCGCGGTGCTTACGGGCAGCTCAAAAACATAGCTTGCGGCTACCGGCCCGTCCTCGGGATGCTCCGGGGCCGCCAGCAGAAAGGAAGCCGGCACCAATGCCACCAGGTCGGACGCGCGCGCGATGGCGAGCGCTGCCGGAAAGCTGGGGACGATGGCGACGATGTTGCGCGTCAGGCCAATTTCCGCCAGGGCGTCATCGACAGGCCCGGTGCTGAGGCCCCGGCGCGAGGTGACGACATGACCGCATGCCGCATAGCGTTCGGCACTTATCGTTTTCATGGCTTCAAACGGGTGCCCGCGGCGAACTACGCCGACGAAGCGATCGCGAAACAGCGCCTGCACACGCACCTCCGGCCCCATCTGGCTCAAGACGCCGATTTCCAGATCCGCGCTGCCGTCGCGCAACGGCAGTGGGCTCTTTTCGGCCTTCGGTGCAAAACGCAGCCGCACAAAGGGCGCTGCGGAGGTGACTGCCTCGATCAGCGGGGCGCCGAAGATCTCCACGAAGCCATCGTTGGCGCGAATGGTAAAGGTTCGCCTGAGCGTAGCGATATCGGGTTCGGTCGAGGAGGGGCGAAGGATGGAACGTGCTTCATGCACCAGATTTCTGGTGCGCTCGCTGAGCGCTTCGGCACAGGGAGTGAGCACCATGCGTCTTCCGGCGCGCACCAGCAGCGGATCGCCGGTCACCGTCCGAAGGCGGGTCAGGGTGCGGCTCATGGCCGAAGCACTCAATCCCAGGCGGCGTGCCGCGCCGGCCACGCTCGCTTCCGTGACCAGGGCATCCAGCGCAATCAACAGGTTCAGGTCGGGTTCGGACATCGGGGCATCCTAACATGCAGCGCCCGGATAAGGCGTTTGATGCAGGTATCGAATGCAAGACATGCGCCTTCCGCCTTCTCTGACGTATGGTTATAGTGGCGGCACAGATCGCCTAACAGGATTCACACGCTATGGAATTGTTTTCAGATATGCCCTCCGACGAGGGACTGCCCGGTGCCGAGCGCCGCCGCGCCATGATCGCCGTCATGACCGCGACCACCATGGCGGTGTTCGATGGCACCATCGTCAACGTCGCGCTGCCGCAGATCAGCCTGGCGCTCAATGCCTCAGCCGGGGCCTCGATCTGGGTCGCCAACAGTTATCTGCTGGCCGTGGCCATGACGCTGGCCACCTTTGCGTCGCTGTCGGGCCGGGTCGGTTTTCGCGGGCTGTTCACCGCCGGCCTGGGAGTATTCACGCTGGCATCGCTGGGTTGTGCGCTGTCGTCGTCGATCGGCATGCTGATCGGCATGCGTGTGCTGCAGGGCATAGGCGGAGCCGCCATGCTGAGCATCGCGCCGGCGATTCACCGCACCGTGTTTCCCAACCGCCTGCTGGGACGCATTCTCGGGCTCAATGCGGTGCTGGTTGCAGCCAGCACCGCCATCGGCCCGGTCCTCGGCGGCACGCTGCTGGCGACCCTCGGGTGGGAGTGGATCTTCGCGATCAATGTCCCGCTGGGCATCGTCGCCGTGGTGCTGTCGCTGAGCGCCATCCCCGACGCCCGCAAGCCCGGCCGCGAGCCGTTCGACATCGCAGGTGCGCTTTTGTCTGCGATCGCCATGGGGGCCCTGATCATGGCGGCCGACACCTGTTCGCGGCTGTCCGAAAAGGGCGAGGCGCACGATGCCGCGCTGACTGCAGCCGCCTATGGCGTCACCGCGCTGGTCGCCGGCATCGCCTTTGTCTGGGACCAGCGCCGAGCGCGCCAGCCGTTGCTGCCCCTGGCGATGTTTGCCTCCGGCCGGTTTTCGCTGGCGGCATTGACTTCGCTGGCATCGTTCGTTGGCCAGGGCATCGCCTTCGTCGCCTTGCCCTTCCTGTTTCAGAACGCGTATGGCTATAGCGCATTCCAGTCGGCCTTGCTGTTCACACCTTGGCCGATTGGCATCGTGCTGGTCGCGCCGCATGCCGGCCGGTTGGCAGACCGGCATTCGCCCGCCTTGCTGTCGACCATAGGACTGGCGCTGTTTACCGTGGGCCTGGCCTTGCTGGCGCTGCTGCCCGACCATGCGCCGGCATGGGACATCGCCTGGCGCACCCTGATCTGCGGAATGGGATTCGGATTTTTTCAGAGCCCCAACAACCGCGAGATGCTCTCCAACGTCGCGCGCGAGCACAATGGCAATGCCTCAGGTGTGCTTGCCATCGTGCGCACCTTCGGTCAGTGTCTTGGCGCGGCGCTGCTGGGCGTGGTCATTTCGGTATATACCGCCGACGCCATGGCCCTGGGCGAAACGCAGATGAATGCCGCACAAGATGCCCAGGCCATCCGCATCGCCTTGTGGGCGGCGGTGGCCGCCACTGCGCTGGCAACCGGCGTGAGTTTCAGCCGCATCAGGAAGGCGCGTGCTTCGCCGGTCTGAGTGTCAGTGCGGCGCGGTGATGCTGGTGGCGGGAGGGGGACTGGTCGGCAAGACGCACATAAGCAAATACAAAAGAATTAGTTGGCTTTTGTCGGGCTTGGACTACAGTGGCGCCTTTTTGCTGAAGCGTAGATTGCCATGACATTGAAAGTCCTCTTGCTGAGTTGTGCGTCGTTTTTCCTGGTATCCGGCATGGCGAATGCAGCCGACCCGGCGCAAACGACGATTCGTATCGGCGCCACTTCCGGCCCGTATACCGACCAGATCCGTTACGGCATCCAGCCGCTGTTGGAGAAGCAGGGCTACAAGGTGAAGCTGGTTGAATTCTCGGATTATGTACGTCCGAATCTGGCGCTCAGCGATGGTGAAATTGACGCCAATCTGTTTCAGCACGAGACGTATCTGAAGCGCTTTTCCGAGGATCATCAACTCAAGCTGTCTGAAGTTCTCAAGGCGCCGACTGCCCCCATCGGCATCTACAGCAAGCGCCACAAGAGCCTGGATGAAGTTCGCCCCGGCACTACCGTGGCGCTGCCCAACGACGTCACCAATCAGGCGCGCGCGCTGGGTATCTTGCAACAGATCGGTTGGATCAAGCTCAATCCGGATGCCAGCCCTACGCGCACTTCGGAGCGGGACATTGTCGCCAATATCAAAAACATCAAGCTGATACCGCTGGAGGCAGCACAAATGCCCAGGGCTCTGGATGATGTCGATTTCGCTTTCGTGAATGGCGCTTTCGCGATTGCTGCGGGATTGAAGCTGAAGCAGGCGGTGTACCTTGCCAGCGTGCCTGATTCCTTCCTGATGGTACTGGCAGTACGCAGCGCAGATCTCAATAAGCCTTACGTGCAGGATTTGAGAAAAGCCTTCCAGTCGCCGGAATTCAAAAAGCTGCTGGACGAACGTTTCGACGGTTATGTGCGTCCCGCCTATTTGCGCTGAATGCATCAGCGCTCGTGCTGGTCAGCGGCTTTCGGTTGAGCACGAGGATCGCCTTGCAACGATCTCTGATTGACACCGGGCGCAGCTGACATCCCGTTGTGAAGAATACAAAATGGCCCCGGATCAAGCGGGGCCATTTTTACGTGTGCACGTCAGCCGCGCATGCCAGTCAGAATTTCGCCCTGACCGTCAGCAGCATATTGCGCGGATCGCCATACGAGTTGTAGTAACCCGTGTAGCCGACTGTGCGCAGGTAGGTGCGGTCGGTGAGATTGTTGAAGTTGAGACTGGCTTCCCAGTTCTTGTCGATGCGATAGGCCACGCGCGCATTGAACGTGGCATAGCCACCCTGACTCAGGGCGCCGTTGGTGATTTCACTTTGCGCATACATGCCGGCGCCCAGCGTCCAGGCCGAGGCGACGCCCTCGATGCCGCCCGGGTGGTACTGGCTCCACAGCTTGAACATGTGCACCGGACGCGCGAACAGCGTGCCGACGTTGCTGGCGGTGCTGTCGGCCAGGTACTTGGCTTGATTGTAGGTATAGCCCGTCACGATATCCCAGCGCGGCGATGGCTTGCCGGCCACTTCGAATTCCCAGCCCTGGCTTTGCACCAGACCCGCAGCGCGGTAGCAGGTGCCGGTGCTGGTTCCGCCGCAGCCCACGTGATGAGCACGGCTGCGCGCGCAGGCATCCAGTGCGTTCTTGATGTGCTGCTCCACCATCTTGATCGAAATGCCCATCCGGGCAGCGACCTCAGCATAGCTCAGACCGTCGAAGCGATTGAGCATGAAGGCCATGCGGCAGCGAGGCGGCAGGCCATCAATGGCTTCGACGAGAGCCATGACGCCCTGGCGCGACGACGTCGCGACTTCCGGCTCCAGGTTTTTGGGGCCGAGCACCAGTTGAGTGACTTCATCGTGAGAGGGGATTTCGACATCGGCCCGGACATCGGCATGGCGATGATGATCGATGAGCAGATTGTGTGCAATGCGGAACAGCATCGCGCGCGGATCCGCGACACTGGAGCCAGTCATATGAACGGCATAGGCGCGGGCGTAATTTTCCTGAACCGGATCGGCTGCAGTCGAGCGGTCTGAAACCTTTCCGGTCAAGAAGCTGAGGATTTCTCGGTAGTAACGCTCAAACACGATCAGCAGGCTGAATGCAAAGAGAGAAGATGTTTCCTCCCAGGCTAGCGTTGCATCAGCAAAGGGCTGACCTGGATAGAATTTTGATAATGATAATCATTATTACAAATGAGCTTTGGTGGATGGATAGTTTTATGAATGGGAAGCGGGCGGGCGCTGTTTCCGGGGACGGGTGGCGGCTGCGGTTCTGGCTGCAAGCAGATCCGGAAGCCAGAGGTTTTCCAAGGCTAGCTATTAGTCTCTTGCTTGGCTCTTGCCAGATTCACGCCTGATGTGCACTGAATCGCCGGCAAGATTTGCCAATCGAAGGCATAATCTCGTACAAATTAATGATAAGCATTATCAATAAAGTCATCCTTGGATTTATCCGCCACTCGCCATGCCGTTTGCAAATACTTCAACACAACAAGATTTTCATGCGCTGTATAGCGATCACCACGGCTGGCTAGTCAAGTGGCTGCGCTGGCGTCTGGGGAATGCTGCAGACGCCGCAGACCTTGCGCAAGATGCTTTTGTGCGGCTCATCGTGAAGTCGGAGCCGGCTTCCTTTGCCACGCCGGTGCAGGCGCGTGCGTATTTGCGTGCAATGGCCCAGGGCATGTGCAGCGACTTGTGGCGCAGACGTGAAATCGAGCAGGCCTGGCTGGATGCGCTGGCGGTGCAACCGCAGGCGCACATGCCGTCGCCGGAACATTGCGCCATCGTCGTAGAGACCCTGATGGAAATCAGCGCCGTGATGGATCGCTTGCCCGGCAAGGTGTGCAAGGCATTCGTCATGGCGCAGATACAGGGCTTGCCGACCTCTGAAATTGCAACTGCGCTGGAGGTGTCGGTGCGGATGGTGCAGAAATACCTGGCTCAGGCCATGCTCCAGCTGGCCCTGGTCGATGCCGGCCTGCGAAGCTGAGCCCAGAGGCGAGACGATGTCCCAACATTTGCCCGCGACGGGCGCGCTCAACGGTAGTCCCGACCTCAGGCAGGAGGAAGTCCCGGCCGACTTCCACAGTCTGGAGCAGGCTGCGCAATGGTATGCCGCCCTGTATGTGGATGAGGCATCCGATGCTCAGCGTAAGGCGTGGTCCCTCTGGCTGCAAGAGCGCCCGGAACATCGCCGCGCCTGGCAGCATATTGAAGCCGTCAGCAGCCGTTTCGCGCCATTGCGAGGCGACGGCGAACGTGAGGCAGCGGCCCTTGCAATTGAAGTGTCGACCAAACGACGCCATACCCGGCGTCAGGCACTGCGCAGCCTGACGATGCTGGCCGGCACCGGACTTGCGGGCTGGCTGGCATGGCGTACCAGCCCGATCCAGAACATCGTCACCGCGCTCAATGCCGATTACCGGAGCGCGACCGGCGAGCTGCGCACCTTGACCCTGGCCGACGGTACGCGTGTCTGGCTCAATGCCGGCAGCGCACTGGACGTCGACTTTACGGATGCACATCGCCTGCTCAGGCTCAAGAGCGGCGAAATTCTGGTCGACACCGCGCATGAAGCACAGGGACGGCCCTTCTATGTCGATACCAGTTTCGGGCGCATGCAGGCCCTGGGGACGCGCTTCACAGTCCGGCAGTATGAGGATCATGCCTTGCTGGCCGTCTTTGACGGACGCGTGGCGATCCGCAATCTGGCGGGGCGCGAAGAAATCGTGGCGGCGGGTACCCAGCGACGCTTCTCCGCCACCGCCGTCGCCGCAGCGGAACCGGTCGACCCGGCTCGTGAGGCGTGGACCAGAGGCATCTTGCTGGCGGAGGATATTCGCCTCGATGTTTTCCTTTCCGAACTCGGCCGATATCAACGCGGACATCTGGGCGTAGATCCTGAGGTCGCCGCAATCCGGGTAGTCGGCCGCTTTCCGGCGACCAATCCGATGCAAGCCCTGGCCATGCTTGAGCGCGACCTGCCCATCCGGGTCCGGCGCATCCTGCCCTGGTGGATCACGGTCGAGGCCCGCTAGTCCATTGTTCGTGCCTCAAAAAAATATTTTGGAAATCGATTCGCATTTCCCCGCTTCGCTCGATTACTCAGGCAAAGGGACTGCAGCATGAGCGCCGCAGTCCTTTCCAGACAAATCAATAGGGGGAACCTCGTTCATGCACCAGACTCATCACACGCATCATCACCTAGCACATCCGCGCCAGCGCCGTTCACGTGTTCTCATCTCGATCCAGCTGACACTTGCCGCGCTGGCCGCAATGACTGCCGACGCCAATTTCAATCAGGCACAGGCTCAGGTGGCGGTGACTGCCAACGCCGCAGAGGCGCTGCGTTTCGACGTGCCGGCCGGGCCGCTGGCCTCGGCGCTCAACCGTGTGGCAGATCAGGCCAACATCCTGCTCAGTGCGCCAGGTGCACTCACCGCCGGAAAAATCAGTCCGGGTGTGCAGGGCATGCAAACGCCCGAGGCCGCCTTGCGGGCGGTGCTGGCCGGCTCCGGACTGGACGCCGCGCGGCAGGGGGATGGCAGCTGGTCGATCCGGGCCGTGGGCGCGGCAGGCCAGCAAGGCACGCTGCCGGCCGTGACCGTGGTGGGAGAGAAGGGCGTGCTCGATCCTTATGCCGGCGGCCAGGTCGCTCGCGGCAGCCGCGTCGGCGCGCTGGGCAACCGCGCCGTGATGGATACACCGTTCAGCATTTCGAGCTATACGGCCGAGCTGATCGAAAACCAGCAGGCACGCAGCGTCATCGACGTGCTGCAGAACGATCCGTCGGTGGTGATAGGCTGGCCACGCGACAGTTATGTCGACCAGTTCAATATTCGCGGCTTCAGTGTGCTGGGCGAGGACTTTACCTACGATGGTCTGTTCGGCATCGTGCCGCCGGCCAAGATCCCGGTGGAAATCGTCGAACGGGTGGAAGTGCTGCGCGGCACCTCTGCATTCCTGCGCGGCATCACGCCTTTGGCCACGATAGGCGGCGCCGTTAACCTGGTACCCAAGCGTGCTACCGACGAACCTCTCACGCGCCTGACCACGACCTACGATTCCACCTCCAATATCGGTGAACATCTGGATGTGGGGCGGCGTTTCGGCGACCATCAGCAATTCGGCGTACGCGTCAACGCCGTCTACCGCAACGGCAACACATTGCGCAGCGGCAGCGACAAGGAAATGGGAACGCTGGCCATTGCGACCGATTACCGCGGCGACAAGCTACGCCTGTCCTTCGATGCCGGCTACGACACCCTCGACGTGAAGCGCGGCGAGTATTGGTATTTCCTGGATTCCAGCAACTTCGCCATTCCGTCTGCGCCCAATAATCGCGTCAACACCAGCCAAGCCTGGAACAAGGTGAGCAGCACCACCGCCTATGCCATGGGCCGCGCCGAATTCGATCTGACCCAAGATACAACGGCCTGGCTCGCCGTCGGCGGACAGCATTATCGCCAACGCGGCCATCTGCCCGAGCCCATCATCACCAACTCCGCGGGCGACTACACCGAGTACTTCCAGTATCGCGGCCTCGACCGTCATTCCGTCACCGGCGACGCCGGCATGCGCAGCAAATTCGACCTGGGCGGCGTACGTCACGTGCTCAGCCTGTCGGCGACGGCGCTGCATCAAGACGTGTATGGCGACCGCGTCTATGTCGGCGAGGTCAATTCCAACATCAATAATCCGGTCTATGTCGCCGAACCGAATTTTCTCGCAAATCCGGCCGTTGCCCAGCGCATGAACGACCTGCCCTTGCAGTCCAGGAGCAACTTCAACAGCCTGGCGCTGGCCGATGACATTTCATTGTTCGATGGCCGCCTGATGTTCATGGGCGGTGTGCGTCATCAGCGCGTGGGCGCCTCGAGTTATTTTCGCGGGACGCAGCTCTCCACCTATGACAAGAGCGCATTGACTACCGGCTTGGGCGTAGTGGTCAAGCCGATCGACAACCTGTCGCTTTACGCCAACTACATGGAGGCGCTGAACCAGGGCCCGACGGCGCCCACCGGGACCAGCAATGCAGGCATGATTTTCGCGCCCTACAAGAGCAAGCAGTATGAGCTGGGCATGAAATATGAACTGGGCAGCCGGCTGCTGGCCACTCTCAGCCTGTTCCAGATCGCCAAGCCCAACGGCCAGACCAATGCGCAAACGCTGCTATATAGTCTCGACGGAGAACAGCGCAACCGCGGCCTGGAACTGGGTGTGTCGGGCGAGGCCGCGCGCGGCGTGCGGCTGCTGGGCGGCCTCATGCTGCTGGACGCGCGCCTGACCAGCACGGAAGGCGGCGTCAATGACGGCAAGCGCGCCAGCGGCGCGCCGCGCTACAACTTGCGCATGGGCTCCGAGTGGGATCTGGATACGCTGCCTGGCGCCACCCTGACGTCGCGCGTGAATCACGCCGGCATGCAGTATGTGGATAGTGCAAATCTGCAGAGCATCCCGAGCTGGACCACCGTCGATCTGGGCGGCCGCTACAGTTTCAGACTCAAGTCAGGCCAGGCTGTGACCGTGCGCGCCGACGTTCGCAATCTCTTCAACAAGTCTTACTGGGCATCGTCGATCGGCGCCTGGCTCAATGCCGGTGCAGGACGTACGCTGACGCTGTCGGCTGCGGTCGATTTCTGACGATGCCGCCGGAGCAGCGTCTGTGAGTGAGACATGACGTGCTCTGCCTGCAAGGAAAAAAGCGCTCGCATGCTGCGGGCGCTTTTTCATATCGAGACTCTCTAGAAGTGGCGACACACACACCGGAAAACTTCTTTGATCAACGCGGCTTTTCCAATCAGCGCTGCCGATATCAGCGAAGTTTAATGACGGCTTTGCCAGGACCGTGACCAGTCTTGTTGCGTTCGATCACCGCTGGGGTGTCGCTCAGATCGGCCACTTCGGATACCTCGCTCTTCAGTTCGCCTTGCGCGACCATCCCGGCCAGCTCTGCGAGTTTGTTCGCATCGACTTGCATCTGAAACCAGATGCCCTGTTTGCCGGTCGGCGTGCTCGCCATGATCTCCGGCGCGGCTGTACTGACAATGCGGCCTTCTTTGGCGAGAACCTGCCATGAGTTGGCAAGGACTTCACCGCCGACGAGATCGAGTACCAGGTCAATGTCTGACACCTGCTCCCAGAAGGCTGTCTTCCTATAGTCGATCACCAGGTCTGCGCCGAGTCCTCGCAGATAGCCGCTGTTGACACCTTGCGCAGTGGCGATCACACGTGCTCCGATGCGATGCGCGAGTTGTACGGCGTATCCTCCCACGCCACCGGCAGCGCCGTGAATCAGGACGGTCTGCCCGCGCTGCAACTGACCGGCGTCAAACAATGCCTGCCATGCCGTGAGCGCGGCGACCGGGACCGCAGCCGCATGGATATCATCCAGCGCGTCGGGAATACGGATCAGTTTTTCAGCCGCAACGACGACCAGATCTGCATAGGCGCCCAGCGCACCGAGTGCGCCCATGACGCGCATGCCGATAGCGAAGCGGTCAACGCCTTCACCCAGGCCGACGACCTCGCCAGCCAGTTCGATGCCCAGCGTACTCGGCAGCGTCAGTTGGAATACCGCCTGCAAACTGCCGTCGCGAATTTTCCAGTCCAGGCCATTGACTCCCGCAGCGCGTACACGCACGAGCACTTCGCCGGGGCCGGCTACGGGAGGCGCCACGTCGTCTATCTGAGCGAACTTGGCGCCGCCGTAGGCGTGGATGCGGAGCGCACGGTTGCCGCTGTTTTCCTCAAGAAACGGGTAGTCGGTATAGCCTTCGGGGCCAGCCGAAAAGAAGGTTTCTCGCTTGGCGGTATTGAGCAAGGCATCCTGCCTGAAGCGTTGCAATAGGTCGGGATTGGCCAGATACAGGTTGCCGAAAACGGCGGCGTCTGCTCTTCCCTCTGCGATCAATGTCTCTGCGCTGGCTTTAGTCAGGCCGCTGCCTTGCAGATAAGCGCCGTCGAACAGCGGTCGCAGCATGGCATGGTAGTCGAACTCGGCCTTGTAGACGGCAACGTGCAGGTAGGCCAGCTTCAATGGCGCGATTTGCTGCACCAGATAGCGATAGGTTTCCTGTGGCGCGGCATCGCGGATGTCATTGAAATTCATCTCCGGCGCAATCTTGATTCCTACGCGGTTGCCGCCCGCCTCATCCACCATGACGGCGAGAATTTCCTGGATAAAGCGTGCCCGATTGGCCAGCGTGCCGCCGTATTGATCGGTGCGCAGATTGGTATTGGACGACAGGAACTGTTCCGGCAGGTAGCCGGAGGCGGCATGCAATTCCACGCCATCGAAGCCGGCCTTCAGTGCATTGCGCGTTGCCAGACGGAAGTCGTTGACGATGCCGGCAATTTCATCTGTTGCCAATGCACGCGGCATCACCATGTCTTGCGGGCCGGTAGCCGTAAACACCTTGCCGGCAGCTTGTACAGCAGAGGGCGCGACAGGGGTTGCTTGATCCGGAAGAAGGCTGGGATGCGAAATGCGGCCGGTGTGCATCAGTTGCAGAAAAATGCGACCGCCTTTGCGGTGAACTTCGTCTGTGACCGCTTTCCACGCCTGCACTTGTGCTGCCGTATGGATGCCGGGTGTGCGCACATAGCCTTTACCCATTGCAGAGGGTTGCGTCCCTTCGGAAATGATCAGGCCCGCATCAGCGCGTTGGCCGTAGTAGCTTATCGCCAGTTCGGAGGGCACGCCGGTTTCGTTGTCGGCGCGTGAACGTGTCATCGGGGACATCACTAAACGGTTAGGCAAGGTGTAGCGACCAATCTGGGTCGGGGTGAAAAGGGCATTCATGGCATTTCCTCTCTGAAGTTATTGAATGAGCCTTCATCCTATATTGCTGCATCATTGGGATAAATGGATATAATTGATAACACTGATCCATATTTGGAATAATAAGGACGAAAAGGGAACGCCATGGAGGTGCTCAATTACATGCGTCTGTTTGTCGAAGTGGCGAGGGTAAAGAGTTTTCGGCGCGCGGCGGAAGTCCTGGATATGCCCAATTCGACCTTGTCGCGCAATATCGCGGCGCTGGAGAAAACGATAGGCTTGCGTTTATTGCACCGCTCTACGCGCAAGGTGGAACTGACTGAAGCGGGCGAAGTTTATTTCAAGCGTTGCCAGAGCATCGTTGAAGAGGCGCGCATTGCTCATGAAGCCTTGCTTGATCTCGCAGAACGTCCCACAGGCACCTTAAGGGTGTCGATGCCGGTAGACCTCGCGGTTGACTATCTGGCGCCGATCCTGAGCGACTTTGCACGGGCAAATCCGCTCATTGATTTTGAGTTCGATCTGACGTCCCGACGTGTCGATCTGCTGAGCGAACAATTTGATCTGGCGATCCGAATGGGGCCGCCTCCCACCTCTCCGTCCATGCTCGTGGCGCGCCAGATAGCGGTATTGCCGCGCTACCTCTACGCTGCCCCCGCCTACCTGAAAAAAGCTCCGCCACTCCGGCATCCGCAGGACCTCGCCGAGCACGTGCTGTGCATGGGGCAAAATGCCCGGCCGCAAGACAATAAAAAGACCTTCTATCGCGCAGAAGAAGTGGTCGAAGTTGTCGCCGCGACGCGCTTTGCCATGAATAGCGTCGGCCTGAGCCGTTCCCTGGCAAAACAAGGCGTTGGCATTGCCGTGCTGGATAGCGTCCTGGCACGCGATGATGTGGCTTCCGGTCAACTACGTCGAGTATTGCCGGACTGGAGTCTGGCGCCGGTGCAGGTACATGCGATTACAGAAACCAGATTGCTGCCTGCCCGGACGAGGTTGTTCATTGATTTCCTGAAGGAGCAGCTGCACAAACAGATCAAGCCCGGCTGACCTGCCGCTGACGGCTGCAACAGCCCGAAGCGGAGCGGCTCCGATGTTGAAGTCAGTGCCGCACCGAGCTGATTTTCTGCGCAGATCTGTTCGCCGAATCCGACGTTCTTGAACAGATATTTTTGAGTCATTTACGGCAGGCCCTCAGCAGCGGATTCTCGGTCGATCGCACGGATCATGATTTGGACTTCTGTTGCAGGCGCAGTTCTTCGCGCAGATCTGCCGCAAAGGTTTCAGCCAGTGCCAGCCGCTTGCCGGGATAAGGGAAAATGATTGCGCAGCGTCCTTCCACTTCTTCCACCACCGGCCGTACCACGACATCGGCGCTGGCAAATGCCTCTGCCGTGATGCGGGTAACGAAGGTAATACCGACACCCGCCGCCACCAATGCACATGCAATCAAGGAACTTGGCGTTTCCGTGACGACCTGGGGCGACACGTGCAGCTTGGAGAGGGCGTCATCGATTTGAAAGCGTATGTAACTCTGCCGCGACAGCAGGATCATGCGTTCACCATCCAGCTCCTTGAGTGAGATGCGCTTGCGTCTGGCCAGGCGATGGGAGCTTGGCAGGACCAGCGCGAGCTCCAGGGGACTCAGCGGCTCGATGGAAATCGATGGTTGCGACAGCGGCAATTCAACCACCCCGATATCGAACTGCTTGGTCGCGACCATCTCGGCGATCTGTCGCGACGGCAAGGTCTGCACCAGCACGCTCACCTGCGGACGCGTGGCGATGAAGCGCGCCACCGTGCGCGGAATCAGGCTTTGCGAGAGCGCCGGCAATGTTGCGATGCGCAAGGCGCCGGCCTGTTGCAGCCCGATGTCATGGGCGACTTGTGCAATGCGGTCGAGATTTCCGTAGATCGGTTCCAGTTCGGCATAAAGCGCCTGGGCCTCCGGCGTGGCGGCCAGCTTGCGTCCATTGCGCTCGAACAGTTTGTAGCCGATCCGGATTTCGAGGTGCGCAATCGCACGGCTGACCGCCGGCTGCGTCACGCTCATCATCTGCGCGGCGCCCACTACCGTGCCGGTTCGCATGACCGAATAGAAGGCTTCAATCTGGCGCAAACTCACATGATGTCGCATATAACAATCTCGCTATTAGTGTTCCGGTTGGAGTGCGTAATTACGGTGCGCCATGCATCTTTAAGGTGCCTTTTACCCATATATTGCGCGATTTTGCGGCGCACAACAATCCATAACATATGGACATAAGCAGCATATCAAATGTTAATGTTTTTAAATCGGAGGAATGCATAAACTGTATAAACCTTAGCGGCAACGCAGTTATTACCTAAGGCAATTCTTCTTCATGCTGACTTGTAAAGGGAACCTGGTGATGCGCAAAAATTTCTGTGTCATGGCGATGCTGGCATGGGCCGCGACGGCCTCCGTCCACGCTGCCGAAACGCTTTATGTCGGCGGCTATGGCGGTTCGGTCGAGCAGGCCTTCAAGGAAAAGATCATTCCGCCTTTCGAGGCGAAAACCGGCGCCAAGGTGGTGTACGTGCCGGGCAACTCGACCGATATCCTGGCAAAGATCCAGGCACAGAAAGGCCACCAGGAAATGTCCATGGTCATGATGGACGATGGCCCGATGTATCAGGCGGTCGGCCAGGGCCTGTGCACCAAGCTCGACGACGCCACCACCAAGGACTTGTATTCGAACGCCCGGATGGTCGGCGACAAATCGGTCGGCACCGGTTTCGTGGCGACCGGCCTGGCTTACAACAAGGAAGTATTTGCCAAGAACGGATGGAAGCCGCCGACCTCCTGGCAAGATCTGACCGATCCCAAGTACAAGCAGAAGGTGGTGATTCCGCCGATCATCAACGGCTACGGTTTGCTGACCCTGGTCATGATGGCGCGTCTCAATGGCGGCGGCGAAGAAAAGATCGACCCCGGCTTCGACGTGATGATCAAGAAGGTGGCGCCGAACGTACTGGCATGGGAACCGTCGCCGGGCAAGATGGCGCAGATGCTGCAGACCGGCGAAGCCGCGTTGGTGGTGTGGGGCAACGGTCGCGTGCAATCCGTGATCGACCAGGGCGCGCCGGTTGAATTCGTGTACCCGAAGGAGGGCGCCGTGGCACTGATGACGGCTGCCTGTGTGGTTGACGGTGCACCGCAGGCCAAGCTGGGCCTGCAGTTCTTGCAGTACGTGCTGTCCGCCGATGTGCAGCCCGTCCTCGCTTCCTCGCAAGGCTACGGGCCGGTCAACAAGAACGTCAAGCTGCCGCCGGACGTGATGAAGCGTGTGGTGGCGGGACCGGACAAGGTCAACGCCCTGATCGCGCCGAATTACGACGTGATCAATGCCAAGCGCGCCGAATGGACCAACCGCTGGAACCGTGCGGTTGAACGTTGACCGTTAAGCCAACGCGACCAGGGCCTATTCCATGAGTTTTCTTACGCTGCAAAATATGTCGCGTCGTTACGGCGACGTGACGGCGGTAGGGCAGTTCGATCTTGCCGTCGAAAAGGGTGAATTCATCAGCCTGCTCGGCCCCTCGGGTTGCGGCAAGACGACCACCCTGCAGATGATTGCCGGCTTTGTACCGCCGACTACCGGCCGCGTTCTGCTCAACGGCAAGGACATCACGGACCTCAAGCCGGCCCGCCGTGGCCTCGGTATCGTGTTTCAGAACTATGCGCTGTTCCCGCATATGACGGTCGCCGAGAATGTGGCATTCGGTCTGGAGATGCAGGGCCTTCCCTCCGCGGAACGCGCCAGGCGTGTTAAATCGACGCTCGAGCTGGTGCATCTGGGCGCCATGGCGCAACGCTATCCGCGCGAGCTCTCCGGCGGCCAGCGTCAGCGTGTGGCCCTGGCGCGCGCCCTGGCCATCCAGCCGCCCGTACTGTTGCTGGATGAGCCTATGGGCGCTCTGGATGCCAAGCTGCGCGAGGAAATGCAGATCGAGTTGCGCGCCTTGCAGCATCGGGTCGGCGTCACCACCATCATGGTGACGCACGACCAGGCCGAAGCCATGACCCTGTCCGACCGGGTGGTGTTGATGAACAAGGGCTACATCGAACAAATCGGCCGCCCTTACGAGATGTACGAACAGCCGAACGGGCGCTTTTCTTCCACCTTCCTGGGCAAGGCCAATGTATTTGAGGCAGTGCGCGCGCAGGCGGAGGCCTTCGTCGAGCTCAAAGGATGCCGCTTGCCGACCAACGATAGCACCACCTTGGGTGCCGTCGAATACATTGTCCGTCCCGAAAAGCTGGAGTTCGCCGGCCCCGATGCGGCCTTTCTGCACGGCCGGGTCGGCGCCCGCGTGTTCATCGGCAACCACTGGCTGTATCAGGTGGAAACACCGCTGGGCATAGTGCAGCTGACCCATGCCAATACCGGTGCGCCGCAGTCGGTGGAAGGCGAACAGGTCGGCTTGCGCTGGGCGCCGGAGCATGCCCGCCTCGTGCCGCGCAGGGAGGCCTGAACATGCAAGCCAAGTCCAATGCACTTCCTTACTGGCTTTGCACTCCCGGCGCGCTGATTACCCTGGCCTTCGTTGCGCTGCCGCTGGTGGTGACGCTGTCGCTGAGCTTCTTTCCTTTCGTGGCAGGCGGTGCAACCGGCGACCACCTGACCCTGGCCAACTTCATCGACATTGGCAGCGATGACTACTTTTACACCATCTTCTTGCGCACTTTCGGCATGGCCCTGGTCGTCACCGCCATCTGCATCGCCATCGGTGTGCCGGAAGCCTATGTCCTGAGCCGGCTGTCGCCGCAGTGGCGCGCCATCTCCATCGTGATCGTGCTGGGACCGCTGCTGGTCTCGGTGGTGGTGCGCACGCTGGGATGGGCGGTGCTGCTCGGCAATGAAGGCGTGATCAACAAGATGCTGCTGGCCGCCGGCCTGATCAATGAACCGATCAAGATGATGTTTACCTTCACCGGGGTCGTGATCGCGCTGGTGCATGTGCTGGTGCCGCTGATGGTATTGGCGGTATGGGCCTCGCTGCAAAAGCTGGATGCCTCCACAGAACAGGCGGCCGAATCGCTGGGCGCCGGGCTATTCACGGTGTTGCGCCGTATCGTATTTCCGCAAGTGATTCCTGGCGTCTTGTCGGGCGGGCTGATCGTCTTCTCGCTGGCTGCCAGCGCCTTCGCCACGCCGGCCATCATCGGCGGACGACGCTTGAAAGTGGTGCCCACCACGATCTACGACGAATTCCTCGGCAATCTGAACTGGCCGCTGGGCGCGGCCTTGTCGGTGATCTTGCTGTTCATCGTGCTGGCCGTCTCGGTGGGCGTGAATCGCCTGGTCGAGCGCCGCTACAGGCAGGTGTTCCAATGAGCCGGCGCGCACCTCTTCCGCTGCTGATCTTTCATTGGCTGTTCGCGGCTTTCATGCTGGCGCCGCTGGTGATCGTCATCTTCGTCTCCTTCACCGACAAAGGCTATATATCGATGCCTTTCGACGGCGCATCATTTCGCTGGTATGCGGCCATCCTGCGCGACGACAGTTTCATGAGCGCTTTCTATCGCAGCGTGTCGCTGGGTATCGCTGCGGCCACGATTGCCACGCTGCTGGCGGTGCCCGCCGGCATGGCCATCGCCTGGCATCGCTTTCCCGGCCGCGAGGCGATGCTGGGACTGCTGTTGTCGCCGCTGATGGTGCCGCATGTGGTGCTGGGGATTGCCATCCTGCGCTTGCTGAGCCTGCTGGATTCGCCCGGCTCGGCCTGGGGGCTGACGGCCGCGCATACGGTGGTCGTCCTCCCTTATGTGTTGCGCCTGGTGGTGGCGGCCGCCACCGGTTTCGACCGCACCATCGCGCAGGCTGCCGAGGCACTGGGCGCATCGCCCTGGACCGTCTTTCGTCGGGTGGAGCTGCCGCTCATCATTCCTGGCGTGGCGGGTGGCTGGCTGCTCGCCTTCATCAACAGTTTCGATGAACTGACGATGTCGATCTTCGTCGCTTCCGCCGGCACCGAAACCTTGCCCGTCAAGATGTACAACCACATCGCCAACACCATCGATCCGCTGCTGGCTTCGGTCTCGACCATATTGATCTTGCTGACACTGATTTTGATGCTGGTACTGGATCGCTTCTACGGACTCGACCGTGTTCTCGCTGGAAAGACATCATGAGCTTGCGTGATATAGATACTTTAGTGATAGGCGGCGGCGTCGTCGGCATGTCGATTGCCTATGGCCTGGCCAAGGCCGGTGAGCGGGTGCGCGTGCTGGATGGCGCCGACGATGCCTTCCGCGCGGCACGCGGCAATTTCGGACTGGTATGGGTGCAGGGAAAGGGCATAGAAAAGCCCGACTATGCGCGCTGGAGCATGGCCTCGGTCAAGCGCTGGGCATTGTTTGCGCAAGAGCTCACCGCGTCCACCGGCATTGATCTGGAACTATCTCAGATCGGCGGCCTGCAATATTTTCTCGACGAGACTGAACTGCGTGCTTACGTGCAGAACCTGGAAAGCCTGAGGAATTCGCTGGACGGCGACTATCCGTTTGAGGCGCTCGATCCGCAGAGTCTGAAGGAGCTTTCCCCGCATATCGGCCCCGAGGTGGTGGGCGCCGTGTATGGCGCACTGGACGGCCACGTCAGCCCGCTGCGCCTGCTGAGCGCGCTGGTGCAGAATTTCAAGCTGCTCGGCGGCGAGCTGCACAACGGCATTCATTGCGACGCGATCGAGCAGCGCGGCAATGCCTTCCATGTCAGCGCCAGCGGACAGCAACATGTGGCCGGCAAGCTGGTGCTGGCGGCCGGACTGGGCAATCGCACACTGGCGCCGCTGGTGGGCCTGCAAGCGCCAATCGAACCGAATCGCGGACAAGTGCTGGTGACCGAGCGCATGCAGCCGTTCATGCATCATCCATCGGGGCGTGTACGCCAGACCGGAGAGGGCGTGGTGCAGATCGGCGACTCCAAGGAAGACGTCGGATTCGACGAAGGCACCAGCATCGACCAGCTGGCTTATATCGCCCAGCGCGCGTGCAAATATTTTCCGCTGCTGGAAAACGTCAATCTGGTGCGCACCTGGGGCGCCTTGCGGGTCATGACGGCGGACGGTTTCCCGATCTATGAGCAATCGCGTGAATGCCCGGGCGCGTTCCTGGCGACCTGCCACAGCGGTATTACCCTGGCCGCCAACCATGCCGGTCCCATCGCGGACTGGATACGCGGCGCGCCGGCGCCTGCAGAAATATCCACCTTCATTGCGGGGCGCTTCAATGTTTAAGACCATGTTGTCCGCCGCAGAAGATCTGCGGCCTGTCGTCGAGATTTCCGTCAACGGCAAAGCGGCTCAGGCGCGTGCCGGAGAACCGCTGGCCACTGCCTTGCTCAATGCGGGCGTGGTGCCGTTCCGGCGTACTGCCGTATCGGGCAGCGCGCGGGCGCCGTTGTGCCTGATGGGCGTGTGTTTCGATTGTCTGGTGGAAGTCGACGGCCAGCAAAACGTGCAGTCATGCATGGTGCAGGTGCAGGCCGGCATGCGCGTGCAGCTGCCTGAGGGGGCGCGTCGCCCGGGAGAACCGACATGATGGAATTTACCCACGACCTGATCGTCATCGGCGCCGGCCCGGCAGGGATGTCGGCGGCCATGAAGGGCGCCGCCCTCGGCTTGAAGACGCTGCTGCTGGACGAACAGGCGCGCCAGGGCGGGCAGATTTACCGCAACGTCACCCAGGTGCCGGCCAGCGTGGCGCGCTTGCTTGGGCCGGACTACGTCTACGGTCTGACGCTGGCGCAGGGCCTGGAGCGATCCGGCGTGGAGTGCCGCTTTGGCGCCATGGTGTGGGAAGTGGCCGATGACCTGACGGTGACGGTGCAGCAGGACGGCAAATCCTTTCGCGTGCGCGCGCCGCAGTTGATTGCCGCCACCGGCGCAATGGAGCGGCCCTCTCCGGTTCCGGGATGGACCCTGCCCGGTGTGCTCAATGCCGGTGCGGCGCAGATTGCACTGAAGACCTCCGCCGCGATACCGCAAGGACGCGTGGTGCTGGTCGGCGCCGGTCCATTGTTGTTGCTGGTGGCTTGCCAGTTGCTGGACGCCGGCGTCAAGGTCGCCGCTATCGTGCAGACCGCTCCCGCCGACAACAAACAAAAAGCCATGCAGCATCTGGCCGCAGCTCTGACCGCACCTGGTTATCTGCTCAAGGGACTGCGCATGCTATGGCGTTTGCGGCGCGCCAAGGTGCCTATGGTGTCGGCCGCGACCGATGTGCGCATCAAGGGCGATGAGCATGTCGAAACGGTGAGCTTCTCCGCTGACGGCCTGGCGCAGCAAGTGGACGCGGATGTGGTTCTGCTGCATCACGGCGTGGTGCCCAACACCCAGCTGAGCCGCCAGTTGCGGCTCGACCACGCATGGGATGAGATCAATCTGTCGTGGTCGCCGGTAGTGGATGCGTGGGGCCAAAGTTCTCTGCCTGGATTCAGGATCGCGGGCGATGGCGCCGGCATAGGCGGCGCAAAAGCGGCCGAACCCAATGGCGCTCTGGCGGCGATCGGCGCGGCGCGGGCAATGGGACGACTGGATGAGGCTTCGCTGCAGGCGCAGTCGGCTGTTGAGCGGAAGAAACTGGCGCAACAGATGAGGATCCGTCCCTTTCTGGATGCCTTGTATCGTCCGCCGCAATGGCTGGCCAATCCAGCCGATGACGCCATCGTCTGTCGATGCGAGGAAGTGACGGCGGGCAGGATACGGGAAATGGCGCGCCTGGGTTGCCAGGGCCCCAATCAGACCAAATTCTTCAGCCGCTGCGGCATGGGGCCGTGCCAGGGACGCATGTGCGGTCTGACCGTGACGCAGATTCTGAGCACAGAACTTGGCCGGTCGCCGGAACAGATCGGCGCCTACCATGTGCGCACGCCGCTCAAGCCGGTGACGCTGGGCTCCCTGGCTGCGCTGGCGGATCCCGATTTTGTTCAGCAAAAAGCGCATTGAACGCAGCCATCAAGCAAATTTCACTGTGATGTGAGCGTCGATGCGGGCTACCGGCTCGATGCATCGACGACACATCTCTCTATCTTCATCAACCAGGAGAACATGTTGAGCAATATCGAAAGAAAGCATACCAACAGCCGTATGAGCAAAATCGTCACCCACGGCGGCCTGGTGTATCTGTGCGGACAGACCGCCAATAACAGTCCTGCCGCGGAAGGCGATGTCACCATCCAGACCAAGGAAGTGCTTGCGCGCATCGACGGCCTGCTGGCTGAAGCCGGCTCCACGCGCGACCAGATCCTGACCACCACCATCTACCTGCGCAACATCGATGACTTCGGCGCCATGAATGCGGTGTGGGATGCCTGGATCCCGGCCGGCACCGCGCCGGCACGCACCACGGTCGAGGCTAAATTGGGCGCATCCAGCTTGCTGGTCGAGATGACGGTGGTCGCGGCCGGATCTTAAGTTCCGGCGGCATTCCGGCAAACGGCTCGCTCAGGCGAGCGTTTTCAACCCCCTTGATTCTTCAGTCATGCCTACTGATTCCCTGTTTGAGCCCTTGGCCGGCGCCGGAGCTGACAGGCCCGCGAGCGTGGAGATCATCTTCAACGGCGAGCAAGTCCAGCTGCCGGCAGCCGCCAGCGTGGCCGCCGCCTTGCTGGCCGGCGGCATCAAGCGCTTTCGGCGCTCTCCGGTATCCGCTCAGGGCAGGGCGCCGTACTGCATGATGGGGGCGTGCTTCGAGTGTCTGCTTGAGATTGACGGCGTGCCGGACCGGCGCGCCTGTCTGGTTGCCCTTACGCCCCACATGAAGATTCGCACGCAAGACAGCCTGCCTGAATCGGACGTGGACAATGAGGATCCTGCATTGGCCTTGGCGCAAGCGATGGAGTCATCCCATGGCAAGTAACACGCTGGAAAAAAACATAAGCTTCCACACCGAACACGCCGACGTAGTGGTCATCGGCGCCGGCCCCGCAGGTCTGGCCGCCGCTGTGGCGGCAGCCGGGCAGGGTGCAAGCGTGGTGCTGCTCGACGAACAAAGCGCCGTCGGCGGTCAGATCTATCGCGGCATAGAAAGTGCATCCGCGCAGCGCCTGGCGTTGCTGGGCCCGGATTACGCGCAAGGGAAGGCATTGGCCAAGGCGTTTTCCGAATGCGCTGCCCGTCATGTCACCAGCGCGTCTGTGTGGCAGATCACTGGCGGGCGTCAGGTCAACTACCTGCTGGACGGACGCGTGCTGTCCATCAAGGCGGGCCGCATCATCATCTGCACCGGCGCCATGGAGCGCCCCTTCCCGATCCCGGGCTGGACCTTGCCCGGCGTACTCAGCGCCGGCGCCGCCCAGATACTGCTCAAGGGCTCGGGTCTGGCACCGTCGCATCCCGTGGTTCTGGCCGGCTGCGGCCCTTTGCTCTATCTGCTTGGCTGGCAATATATCCGTGCCGGGGTGAAGATCGCTGCCATTGTCGACACCACCAACGGCGGCGACTATCGCCGTGCGATGCGCTTTGCCGGCGGCGCACTGGCAGGCTGGCCGTATTTCCGGAAAGGCTTGTCGCTGATGGCCGCCCTGAAGAAGGCCGGTGTGCCTTTCTACAAGGGCGCTACGGAACTGCACGTGATCGGCGACAGGCAAGTCAGCGGACTAGGTTTTGTCTGTAACGGCCAACTGCACGCAATCGACACACCCCTGGTGCTGTTGCACCAGGGCGTGGTTCCCAATACGCAATTCTCGTGGTCGCTGCGCGCGACGCATGAATGGCATGACGCCCAGTTGTGCTGGATTCCCGTCACCGACGCCTGGGGCGAGCTGGATGTAGAGGGAATCTTCGTCGCCGGTGACGGCCGTGGTATCGGCGGCGCCGAGGTCGCGGCAATCCAGGGCGAACTGGCCGGCCTGAGCGCGGCAACGCAACTGGGCAAGCTGGCGGTATCGCAACGCGATCAACTCGCCCGGCCGCTGCACGTCGCCATGCGCCAGCACTTGGCGATTCGCCCCTTCCTTGACGCGCTCTATCGTCCCAAGAAAGAAAACCGCATTCCGGCCGACGACACCATTGTCTGCCGCTGTGAGGACGTCACCGCCGGCGAGATTCGCGGCTATGTGAAGATCGGTTGCAGCGGCCCCAACCAGGTCAAGAGTTATGGCCGTTGCGGCATGGGGCCATGCCAGGGACGCCAATGCGGTCTGACGGTCACCGAGCTGATCGCCGACGCGCTCAGCCTTGCGCCCGGCGAGGTCGGCTACTACCGAATCCGGCCGCCGATCACGCCGGTCACCCTGGGAGAGCTGGCGCATGAAGCCGAATAATGTCGGGCTGAAGGGCGGGCCAGGTGCCGGAAGTACCGGAAGCGCCGGCAGTGACGTCATCGTCATCGGCGGCGGCTTTCACGGTACGTCGAGTGCCTTTCATCTTTCACGCGAGGGCATCAAGGTCACGCTGCTGGAAGCGGAATACTGCGCGCGGCACGCCTCCGGCGTCAACGCGGGCGGCGTACGAACCCTGGGCCGTCACTATGCAGAAGTGCCATTGGCGGTCGAGTCGCTCAAGCTGTGGCACAGGCTCCCGGAACTCGTCGGCGAAGACGGTACCTTCGTGCACAGTGGTCAGATAAAAGTGGCTGAGACGGAGTTTGAGCTGGAGACTCAGCGTCAGCGCGTCGCGCAGCTCAATGCCATGGGATTCACGCATGAGGAAATGATCGGTCCCAGGCATGTACGCGAGCTCATTCCTTCGATTTCCGAACATGTGGTGGGCGCCATCTGGGCGAAGGATGACGGTCATGCTGTCCCTTACCGCGCCGTCACGGCATTTCGGCGCGCGGCCCAGCGGCAGGGCGCCATCTTCCATGAACAGACGCCGGCGCAGAAAATCGAGCGCATCGGAACGCTGTGGCACGTCACCACAGCGCGTGGCACTTTCACGGCGCCGTGGCTGGTCAATGCCGCCGGCGCCTGGTCCGGCGACTTCGCCGCGCAGGTCGGTGAAGATGTTCCGGTCCATGCGCAAGGGCTCATGCTCATGATTACCCAGCGCGTGCCGCATTTCGTCAACCCGGTGGTGGGCGCCGAAGGCCGGCCGCTATCGTTCAAGCAGTTCGCAAACGGCACGGTCCTCATTGGCGGCGCCTTGAAATGCGCTGCCGACGTGGTGCGCCGCTTTGGCGAAGTCGACTTCATGAGGCTGTCGTCAAGCGCCAGGACCGTCACGGACTTTTTTCCTCATCTGTCCGGCGTCAACATCGTACGCGCCTGGGCCGGTGTCGAAGCCTTCATGCCGGACGACATCCCCGTGATCAGCCTGAGCCGCAAGGCGCCGAACCTGGTGCACGCATTCGGCTTTTCCGCCCACGGATTCGAACTCGGCCCCATCGGCGGAAAGATTGTCTGTGACCTGGTTCTGGACGGAAAGAGCCGCTTGCCTATCGCGCCGTTTGCGGTGGATCGCTTTGCCAAAGAGGGCGCTTGAGGGCGCAGGTAGAGTGGCAATTGCTAGGGTTCAGATCACTGGATGAATTCAGTGCATCAACAGGCGAGAGGATGGGATCGGGCTGATTGCGGACGGCAGCCAGCTAGGCTAGGGGATACCATGTTGGATGGGCGGAGTCTCTCTAAGGACTATGCATTCTCGTCACGATGATCAGCTTCGCCGCGCTTCCAATAACCCGCTGCATGGATGAGGCTACGGTCGATGCCGCGCAGATTTAAAGACTTGCGGATCGCCTGCACTTCCGACGATTCCGCCGCCACCATGATCCTGGCCAGCGGCGCAATCGCTATCGTTTCCAGCGCCGCTTCCAACGACAGGCCCGCTGCCACGGGATGGCCATCCCGATGGAGCCAGTGCAGCGTGAGTTCGGCTTTACTGTGCAAATAGACTTGCTCAATGAAACTGCCGACCCTGGCCAGGACGTGCACCCTGGCATGTTCAGGCAATGCTTCGAGAATGGCGCCGATTGCCGGCAGGGCCGTCTCGTCGCCGATCAAGAGGTAGTCATGGGGCTGCGAATCGATTTGAAAGCCGCTGCGCGGGTGCACGTCGCTTATCTCGAATTGATCTCCCTCCTGCACACGCTCAGCCCACGCGGATACCGGCCCGGTGTCGCCGTGAAGAAATAGATCGATATCAAGCTCGCGCGTCGACCAATCGAAATGGCGGACGGTATACGCCCGACCACTGCTGCGTTGCCGGCCTCCGTCAGGCGAGTCTATCGAGACGAAGAGCTTGAACCACTGGGCCGGTAATTCTGGCTTCAGGTTAGAGAGGCAACTGCCGTCGACGGTCAGTCTCTTCATGTGCGGCGTGACGAGCTTGCTGCGTTTTACGGTGACGGTGTGCAGCTGATACGGGGGGCGTTCAGATGACATGGTGTTTCCTTTTGTGCGAAGTGAAAAAGATGGCAAGGGGTATGGTTCAGAATTTGGCGGTCATGCCGAGCCACAGGCGACGGCCGTCTTCGACATAGCCGTAGTCGGCATAGCGGATTTTCTTGTCGCCGATGTTGTAGATGGCGGCGCGCACGCCCAATGAACGGTTGATCTGATAAGACGCACCCAGATCGAACATCGTGTACGAAGGCGCCTCCACCGGCGACAAGGTGGCGTAGATTCCGCCGACGTTGTCGCTGTCCTTGCCACGGTAGGTCATGCGTACCCAGCCGGAGAGCGCGTCAGACGGCCGATAGGTCAGCGTGCTGGCCAGCAGGTGGCGCGGCAGTTTGTTGAGGGGCTTGCCGGCATACGCGCCGGAGTCCTGACGCGAGTAGGTATAGGTATAGCTGGTATCCAGGGTGATGGCGCGGGTCAGTGGAGCTCCAAGCGTCGCTTCCACTCCGCGTGTGGTTGCCCGGTCGACATTGGCGTAGGTTTGGGGAGAGAGCGGTCCGTAGAAGCCGGCGCCGCCCGGCAGCGTATAGCAGGCGTCCCCGGAAGCGCAGGCCAGTGTGGTGATCTTGTCCTTGAACTTGTTGTTGAACAGCGTCAGGCTGGCGCTGAGTTGGTCCTGTCCCAGATAGGACAGGCCGATTTCTTCATTCAGGGATTTTTCGGGTTTCAGGCCGGCATTGCCGTAGATATTGCCGACCCCGCTCAATGAGGCGTAGCCGGGTGCGACCTGCGTCAGTTCGGGAGATGTGAAACCGGACGTCACACCGCCTTTGAGCGTCCATGCCGGCGCCATCGTCCAGACGCCATAGACGCGCGGGCTCCAGTGTTTGCCGAACCGGTCGTCGTCGTCGACCCGCACGCCGGTGGTCAACGCGAAACTTTCGGCCATCTGCCATACCTCCTCGGCAAACAAGGCCTTTTGAGTGCGCTTGACGTCATACAGATTGGTGATCGTGTTCGAATAGCGATCGTGCAGATCGTTTTCATCGTAACTGACGCCCACGGTGAGGATATGCTCGTCCGTCGGGATCGTCCATGAAGTCCGGAATGCGGTGTTCTTGAGACGGATGTCTTGCGGCGAGACGTTGAAGACTTCTTGCTGCACATAAGTTTCCGAGGTGCCGAACGACCAGCGCCCGGTGTGCGACAGCGAGAAGCGGTTGGTCTCCACACTTTTGTCGTAAGGATCTGCACAGCCCAGATAGGTGTAGGCGGCACAAGCCGGATCGATCGATTTGCCCGGTTCCTGGCGGATGCGTTGCGAGCTGTGATTGGCTTCGAGCACGATATCGTGATCCCGTGTCGGCGTCAGCGCCAGTTTGACGCTGACGTTGTCGCGCTGGCTGTCGCGATAGCCGAAGTAAATCTTGTCTTCATCGCGCGTGGAGTGCTGCCCATAGATTTGCAGACCGAGCAGGTCGTTCCTGATCGGGCCGGTCAGGAAGAAACTGCCCTGATAGGCGTCCCCCGATGCGGAATGCTGTTGCAAGAGAAGATCGCCGCTGATTTCTCCGCTCCACGTCTTTGCGACCTTGCGTGTGATGATATTGATCACGCCGCCCATTGCGTCAGCGCCATACAGCGCGGACATAGGACCGCGCACCACTTCCACCCGCTCGATAGCAGAGATCGGCGGCGTCCATGCGTTCATCTGGCCATAGCCGTCCGACAGCCGGCCGGTCTCGCGCGAGTCGACCCGTTTGCCGTCGATCAGCATGAGTGTATAGGCCGAGCCCATGCCTCTGATGCTGATTTCTTTGCGGTCGTTGCCGCCTGTAGTGATTACACCGGGAACCGAAGAGAGCGCGTCGGCCAGATCCCGGTACGGTCTGTCTTCGAGCTCCTGGCGAGTAATGACGCTGATGGATGCCGGCGCCTGGACAAGCTCCTGAGCGACGCCTCCGGCGGATGCGCTGACGACGACCGTGGGCAGGGCGGCTGAGGCGCCAGATGAGTCGCTAGCCGCTGACTGATCAGATTCGGCCGCCGAAACGTACGGTGCGCCCGCCAGCATTGCCGCTGAAAGCGTCACCTGGCTGACTGCTCGCGAGAGCATGAGCCTGCGCGGAGACGCCACGGGAAAATCGGCGATTGGAGAAAAAACGGTATTCACGATAAATAGAAATCATTGTTGTTTGAGGCTTCTATTTAACTATGTGACTTCGATAGGTGAATGGCGAAATTTGGACAAAATATTATTCAATTCGGCCAAATGAAAAAAATGAAAATTCGCAGTGGCAGGCGCTAGCCGGCTTGCTATGGCGTCAGCGCCCGGGAACAGAACTTGAAGCGGGATGGCATTGCTGAAATGACGCTCTCAAGCAGCGAGCGGCATCAGCCTGGAAGTACGATGCTCGGCACCGAGAGCGTGTGCTTGCCTGTCACTCGTTCCGACAGATAGCGCGCCGGTGGCTTGCCCAGCGCCTTGCGAAACATGGTGACAAAGCCGCTGGCGTTCTCATAGCCGAGTTCCAGGGCGACCGTCTGCACGCTCTCGCCTTCCGCCAGGCGCTGAAGTGCCAGGATGACGTGCAACTGCCGGCGCCAACGCCCGAAGCTCATGCCGATCTGCTGCTGAAGCAAACGGCTCATGCTTCGTTCGCTCATGGCGATGCGAGCAGCCCATTCCTCCCTGCTGGTCTTGTCCGCAGGGTCGGCCAGAAGCAAATTCACCAGGCGGCGCAGTCGCTTGTCCCGCGGCATCGGCAAATGCAGGTCTTCGACGGGGGCCGCCACAAGCTCATCCAGCAGAGTCGCAATCAGCCGTTCTTCACGGCCGTCCGACTTGTCCTGCATGGAGAAGCCTGCTGCTGTCAGCAGCAACTCGCGCAGCAAGGGTGAAACCGAGACGGTGCAGCATTCGCTCGCCATGTTGGGAGCGGCGCCCGGTTCCACAAACAGGCAATAGCACTCAGTGATGCCGGAACCTCTTGCGGAATGTTCGACGCCGCCCGGAATCCACACCGCACATTGCGGCGGCACGATCCAGACACCGTCCTCGATTTCACAGTTGAGCGTGCCCCTTACCGAATAAAGAAGTTGCGCCTTGCGGTGGCAATGTCTTGCATGCTCCCAGTCCTTCGCGACATTGGTGGCGCTGAGGGCGTACACCGAACGGGGGATGCTGTCCACGTCCTGTGCAACAGCGGCTTTGGGAGTGGCGCTTGGCAAGATAGGCAGGGTGAAGAGTTAAGGAAGGGAATGGCCGGATTGAAATATATTATCTTATTATTTCTTAAATATCCCGGTGTTCGAATCGCTTGTATTTCTGCGGTGCCCGCTTCTGGCTGCCAGGAGGCATCGAAACGGCGGATCGCCCTCAGTAAGCGTGAAGGTCAGTGGTTGCGGTGAGCTGCCATCGGGCACTGCTGGAGAAGCGCAGCGGCGAACCCCCTCTGGCGCAGCCGATGAGCAGGTCATTGCTGCGCACTAAGAAGATCAGGAGGAATGTTGGGGCATTGCGGGGAGCGCTTTGACGCTTTGACTGCTGTGGCAAATTCCGGCCGCTCCATAAGGGGGGGGCGGAGGTCGGTTAAAATCACATCTGCCGTTCCCCACAATAGATAGTGTCAAGTAATAGCCTGGAAATACTCAAAATGATCGATTGGTTCCCCATAGTTTTCTTTACGTTCAAGCTTCTCGTGCTCGGCACGGGCATGTTCTTCGCGATCAAATGGCATTACGACCAAGGGCGGAAGAAGGGGACGGAGACGCGCGCGGTGCTGCGTGCGGGCGGCAAGGTGGCTGCAGTCTTCGTGCTATCGCTCCTGGGCCTGGGGCTGGTCACCTTCGTCTTTGTCAGGATGCTCGGTTTGGACTTGAGCTTCTCATGATGGCAAGGAATAGTCGGCCGATATCCGCTGATGCGACAGCAATTCCCCGATGCGGCTAGTGCAAGGCTTCGGCAGGCGGGTCAGAGCAAGCTTCGGCAAATAACATCGGCATCGCTGCGGGACTATCAATCGGCAAGCCGTCAGGGATCACATTGATGTGCTTGGCAGCCCTTGTTCCGGGCATTTTCAAATTGCCGCCGGATTTGAGTTTGCTTCAGCGCTCGGAAGAGAAGTCGGGCCTTATCGGCCTTCATAGCGCAATGCATTCACCAGCAACGCAAACGCAGGCGATGGCTGGCGGCGGCTGGGGTAGTACAGATGATAGCCGGAAAACTTCGGCCACCAGTCTTCGAGCACAGGTTTCAGCGCCCCTTTCGCGATGGCATCGCTGACAAGATCTTCCAGCGTGAATGCCAGGCCAAGTCCGGCCAGCGCAGCACTCACCAACTGAGACGAACTGTTGACGGTGAGTTGGCCGTCTACCCTCACATTCAGTTCGCGCTTTCCCTTCTTCAGTTCCCATGCATACAGGCCGCCCAAAGTCGGCAAGCGCAGATTGATGCACAGGTGTTCCGTCAAATCCTGCGGCGTTTTCGGCGGCGGGCGCTTGTCAAAATAAGAGGGTGATCCGACGAGCGCCATACGTATATCAGGACCGATGCGCACCGCAATCATGTCTTTGGCGACTTGCTCGCCAAGTCTCACGCCCGCGTCATACCGTTGCTCCACGATATCGACCAGCCGGTTGTCTGAATTTATTTCCACTTTGACGTCGGGATAGTCCGGCAGCAGTTCCGCCAGCTTGGGCATGAGGATGGAATTGGAGGCATGTTCCGAGGCGGTAATCCGGAGGGTGCCGGCAGGCTTGTCGCGCAGTTCGCTGAGCGCTGCCAGTTCATTCTCAACTTCGTCAAGCCGTGGGGCGACATTGAGCATCAGGCGCTCGCCGGCTTCCGTGGGGGCCACGCTGCGCGTGGTGCGTGTCAGCAGGCGGAGGCCCAGCCTAGCCTCCAGTTCTTTCACCGTCTGGCTCAGCGCCGATTGCGATACGCCAAGTTGCGCGGCAGCCTTGGTAAAGCTGCCTTCCCGTGCTACGGCGATAAAAGCCAGCAGATCATTTAGATTTTCACGTGCCATTTAATAAGTCCTGCTTCTAGGTTTATGCGGATTATAGGCTCTAATCAAATGACTCTGCATTGACTAAAGTGTCTCTCTTATGAGAGCGCATGTGCCTTTCAGGATGACAGAATGAGCAGCCAGGCGGCCTATTCCGGCAATCCGGTTCCGCAGCACAACTTGCCGATGCCGTACCCGAGAATGCCTGCGCAGTGGTGAGGCGCCTGAGCGCGAACAAAGCACCGGCTCGCCTGGCCATGAGCCGGGCAATCAGCAAAAACAGCAAAAACAGCAAAAACAGCAAAAACAGCAGAAAACGACCTCTTGAAAGATTGATGATGAAAATTACACGCAACGGCGCCAAGCCCTCCACCAAGGGGCCGGCACAGTTTTTCACCGGCGCGGTCCGGATTGAGAGCTATTTTCAAGCGGAAGAACCTGGCCGTAGCGGCGGTGCCATCGTTACCTTTGAACCGGGTGCGCGCACTGTCTGGCATACCCATCCGCTGGGGCAGACCTTGATCGTCACAAATGGCGTCGGCTGGACGCAATGCGAAGGCGGCATGCGCACGGAAATCCGCGCCGGCGACGTGCTCTGGTGTCCTTGCCAGAAGCGCCATTGGCATGGCGCCACCGACACCACCTCCATGACGCATGTTGCAATCACCGAAATGCAAGATGGAAAAAACGTCGAATGGATGGAAGCGGTCACCGACGAGCAATATCTTTCAGGCCCTGTCATTACAGACTGAACAGCCGGACAGCAAAGGAATGCCATGAAAGAAGTTGTTGTCGTGATCGGATCGGGATCGATCGGCCAGGCCATCGCGCGCCGGGTCAGTGCCGGAAAGCACGTCGTCCTGGCGGACTTGCGCGAGGAAAATGCCAAGGCGGCAGCGCAGACGCTGAGCGAAGCAGGATTTGACGTGAGCATCGCTATCGTGGATGTCAGCTTGCGCGAGTCGGTTCATGCCTTGACAGAAGCAGCGAGCTCCTTCGGCGCAGTCACCGGTCTGATCCACGCTGCGGGCGTTTCACCCTCGCAGGCGCCGCCCGCCACGATTCTGAAGGTTGACCTGTATGGCACGGCGCTGGTGCTGGAAGAGTTCGGCAGCATCATCGCCCAAGGCGGTGCCGGTGTGGTGATCGCATCGCAATCAGGCCATCGTTTGCCTGCATTGTCGCCGGAGCAGAACAAGGCGCTGGCCACCACGCCGGTCGACGAGTTGCTCGCGCTGCCGATGCTGCAAGCAGATCAGGTGACGAATCCGCTCAATGCCTACCAGATCTCGAAGCGCGGCAATGCGCTGCGCGTCATGGCTGAGGCCGTGCGCTGGGGGAAACGTGGTGCACGCATCAACACCATCAGCCCCGGCATTATCATCACGCCGCTCGCCAAGGATGAACTGTCCGGCCCGCGCGGCGCAGGCTATCGACGCATGCTGGAATTGTCCCCTGCCGGGCGTGCAGGCACCCCCGACGAAGTAGGGCATGTGGGCGCTTTGCTCATGGGGCCGGATGGCGCATTTATCACCGGCAGCGACTTTCTGATGGATGGTGGCGTCACCGCAGCCTATTGGTATGGAGAGCTTGCTCCGGCATGAGGCGGTGTTGCTTGTTTCCGGCTGACTGCATACATCGAGACCCGGTGGCAGAAAAAATCCGGCGTTCGCATTGGAGGCCGGAAACCCGACGGAAATCGGCCCACATCGCTGCGAATAGAATTTCTGATCCGCAAGGCGTTCATGGCGTCTTGAGAAAGACCGTATCGTACATTCTGCGGATTTCAGCCACCGATTCCGCATCGTGCCACTTCTCCACAATGCTGCGGTAATGAGGTTTGCTGCGATTGGCGATCAGCACCTTATTGATCTGGTCAATGACATTGCGGCCCCAATCATTTTTTGGACACATCACCCGGTTGTAGACGATTTCGTCTGCTTCCTGAGTGGGGATGGCGGCCAGTTCTCCGGGCCGATTCATCTGACGGGCCTGGTCGAAGGCCAGTAGCGGAATCTCGATCATGTAGTCGATGCGCCCGGCCAGCAACATGCTGATGGCTTCGACTTGCTCGGAATAATTTTCTTTCGGCGGGTATGCCGCCAGCAGCTTGTCCACGGTCGGGCTGTAGGACCGGTTACGCATCACCGAGGTGGTGAACTGACGGTTCTGCAGCAGGGCCTGCAGCGATTGCGGGCCTTTGAACTGAGCCATGCGGTCGCGGCGCACGATGATCCGCAAGGGGAGAAAGATCGACGTGGGCAGCGAAAAATAGCCATAGGCCTCACGCTCCGGTGTCTGCAACATGCCGATATAGCACCAATGACTGCCTTTTTTAATTTCGTTGATCACACGTGGAAACGGTGCTGCCAATTCCACATGCTGATACTGCGGCAGATTCTCTTTGATCACATCCAGGGTCAGGTCAAAAATTCCCTGATGCGCCCATTCTCCCTCCCGGATCATGTAAGGCGGCACATGATGTTTGCCCCATGTGATCTGCTCGGCAGCCATGGCGGCCGGGTATAGCGTACTCGTCAGCAGAAGCGGTAGAAAGTAACGCAGAATTCTGTACAGCATCGCCTGCTTTCTTCAATGAGGCCGGAGGGAAATTCCGCTACCAGAACCGGGTGGGAAGCAAGGAGTCTACGTGTTGGCAGGAAGGAATTCTATTCGGCTTGTCGCCGATGCAGCAAGAAGTGTTTGATGAGGATGGGCGTAAGGCAGAGGGCTAACGCCCGGCACTGAAAGGCTGGGGCTTTATCACAAGCAGAACGAAGGTGCTTGTAAAAGCCGGCTGTATCAATGAGCAACACGCCAAAGAGCAGAATGCAAAACCGGCCTACACAAGGCCGGTTTTTGCTATCAGCTTCAGAATTATTTGCCCGCTTCTTCGGATTCCTGGTACGAACGCTCCAGCTCCTCCAGCGCCTCGATGGCAGCGATCAACAGGCCAATGAGATGACGACGGTAAATAAGGTTCTTTTTCAGGCGATTGTTCATATTTTCTCCAACGACCAGCACCATGCCGGTTCTTTCACGGAACAAGCCGCGTCAAGCGCGGTTAGGGTCCTGCTTTAGTAAATGGCAGGCGATATTGTCTCACTTCCGACGGGTGAGGGTACAGATCCCGAAGAGGATAGGCCAGAAGTAGCCAGGGATTTTTGATTGATCCAGGACATCATTTGCGAACTGCCGCCGGTTTTCCTGGCCTCGCCAGCTTCGTCTTTTACCCGAACTGAGAAATGCATCAGGAGCACTCTGCTGCGGCCTCGACGTTAACGGGGCTTAGCTCGACGGCGTCATCCCGCACCACTATTTCGTTAATGCGTGGAATGCATAGTCCGGGCTCTATATCGAGCGCGGCCTCGTAGTCCTTGCCAGGCTCAGGTATGAAGGTGGCTGAGAATTTTTTGCAATAAATATAGCTATTGCTGCTCGGATTGCTTTGAAAGGCCATCGTCAGCGTGACAGGGCTGCCAGGGACGATTGTGTATTCTCGGAAGTAAGCTTTCGAAAGAAGCCCATCGCGTTTGGCGATATTTTCCACATTAGGCGTATCAGGCATTCCAATGCTCACGTTGGATGATGCGCCAACAAAGGAGCGAAATGCGCTTCCGAATGAACCCGACACGGTAAGCGCTTTGCCTCCCGCGCAACTGCTATTTTTATAAAATTTCACGAATACGCCGTTTTGTCCAAACACGCGAATTCGCGATGCCTCAAGCTTCGTCGGATCGTCTTCCTGGGCATGTGCGGGGAAAGCAATTATTTCATTGAGTAGCAGGCCTAAAACGATCAATGATTTTTTGTGACTGCGCATTCTTTTCAAGCTGAAAAATGGAATCTTATAGATGTGATCGCCATGGCACCAAGGCACGAGTCACTTGAACGCCACAAGCAGCGCCAATGCCGCCACGACGGTAGAAAACCATTGCAGCGGAATCCAGAACATCGTGTGTTTTTTCTTGAAGTCGAATTGCTGGCCTGTCTTTGGATCCACCAGCAATCTGCTCGGTCCGCTATTGAGTTTGACGCCCACCAGCCAGACGACCGCAGCCGATATGAAAAGTACCGCGACTGATATGAGCGGGTGGCCGGAATAAAAGCCTTTTTCATAGATTGAATCGGTTGCAAGCTGAGCGATCAACGACATCAGAAACGGGATAAGAAGTCCCAGAAAACCAAAACCTTGCCAGATAATTATCATTGAATATTCCCCTTTGGCAATATTATATCGATCATTTTGTGCTCAGGGAAATGAGGAGGCGAGAAGTCATGCTGGGCAACGACTGGTTTGGCGCAATCAAAATGGCTGCCCAAACGTCAAACGGTAAGGCTTATTTACCCGGATGCTTGTAAATAATCGCTTTCAAGAAAAGCTTGAGGTCTTTTTCCAGATCGGCTCCGAAATCCTGCCTTGCCACGCCACGGAAGACCAGCGGTTCCAGCAATGGGTCGCCGGCGCCTGCAGTCCGGACGGCGCTGCCCAGGGCGTCGAATTGGATAGACCAGGAATAGTCCGGATTCGTCAGGAGATCAGGATTTTCCGAATAGCGCCGAACCCGGAAGCTCAGGTTCAGATACTCCGGCTTGTTGACGTCTTCGCTCAGCTCATCAGTCCACCAGGCGGCAGCCTGCAATTCAAGCTGCAGAGCGGCGAGCGTCTTCTTCACCGTGTCAACGGCTCTGGAGGTGATCATGTCAAAATCTTCCAGCGCCTGTCTGGATTCATCTTCAGCCGCTTGTTTCTCCAACGCTATCTCGCGTATCGCCTCGTCAAGTATGCCCACGGCTCTTCTTTCAATGTGTCAAAGCAAGGATGGTAGCCGACCAGCGCAAAAAGTCTCCAGCAATTTATTGACCTGGACGAACTCAGCGTGGTGGACGGCGCTTGTCTGACAGACGCTCATTTGTGATCGATTCGGATTTCTCGCCCCATAGGAAATACCCTGATAGCGCAACGGCTTGCTTGCGCCTATTCTGACAACATCAGATGTCGAAACAGTAAATTAACTGCCTGGGAGCGCAATCATGGAAATCACGGAACTGTTGGCAATGGCGATTCCTCTGGCCGGCAAGGGCTTTGCTGTCGGCGCGCTGATATCAGCCGCATTCATCGCATATGGCATGGCCGGGGTATGGCGCAACAATAGAATCGGCGCGCAGGTTCCTTGATGGGAGATGTCCTTCGCGGCCATCCGCATCGCACAGTAAGTAGGTCCGCTGATGCGGAAATGCCGTTCAGTGAAGAACTGAGCGGCATTTTTTTTCGCACTCTTTGATTTCAACGCCGTTCGCCCTGAGTAGTTGCAAAGCAGCGTATCGAAGGGCAAGCAAGCGCCATGAAGGTCGCGCCGGCTTCGATACTACCCTGGCGGCCCAACTCAGCCTGATTCAGCCTGATTCAGCCCGATCAAACTCCACATCCAGACTCGCTTTGTATAATCACGAATTCAATCTTGAATGTGAGAAGGCTATGGAATTGGCAAGCTTGGAAAAGCAGTTAAGTTTTCTGAGGGAGATTGATCGGCTGAAAAGCGTGGTCCGGCAATCGCCCTTGCTCGACAAAAGTCGCAAAGAAAACTCTGCCGAGCATTCCTGGCATCTGGCCATGTACGCGTTGGTATTGAGCGAATATGCATGCGGACCTGTGAATGCAAATCGCGTGATACAGATGCTCTTGCTGCATGACATTGTCGAGATCGATGTCGGTGATTTCCCCATTCATGGCGGCTCGTCTGCGCAGGCCCAGGCCGAGCAGGAAGCCAGCGCCGCGCTGCGCTTGTTTGGTCTGTTGCCCCAGCCTCAGGGCGACCAGTTTCTGACGCTATGGCAGGAATTTGAACGTGCAGAAACAGAGGATGCGAAGTTCGCGAAGGCGCTTGATCGCTTTCAGCCGCTCCTGATCAATATATTTGCCGGCGGAGGCACCTGGACCGAAAGCGGTGTCTCCCTGGAACAGGTCTTGTCCCGCTATGGCCCCGTGATCAAACGGGGCGCGCCGTTGCTGTGGACTGTATGTGAGCAGTGGGTGACGCAACATTTTGCACCGAGAGCGGCTTCCACATAGCGGCCTGCATAATGAACTCTGCAAGCTCCATGAGCCGGCCACGCCCGATGAGCGGACTTGCAGCCGACGGCATCAATGCCCGTAACAGAGGGGCGCGGTACAATCCGCGCCGAGTTCATCCACATTGATCAGCATGCCCACCATTTACGTCAACGACCTGAACGGCCTCCACCTGGATTTCTGGGTGGCCAAGGCCGAAGACACAGACGCAGTCCGAGAAGGCGACGCCTGCCTGATCAACTACACCCGCAGCGCCGCCGGCACACCGGTAGGTGAGCGTTACTCGCCGACGCAAGACCCGGACATCAGCGTAGCGCTCATCGAGAAATATCAGATCGAAATCTTCGAAAGCAACGGCCGTTGGGTCGCCGAACTTCAGGGGCGCGATACGCCATGGGGCAATGGCGCGACGCAAGTGGAAGCTGCATTGCGCGCCATTGTCGCGGCCAGGTTTGGCGACACGGTGGAGGATGCGGAAATCGCTCTGCCCCTCCAATGCTTCTGGCTGGCGTTCGTCGCGCCCGGGATCGAGCCGGAACAGTTTCTTGGACATGCCATCATCGAAGCAAGGGACATGGGCGCCGCCATCGAGTGCGCCCGGCAGATGGGCATGCATCCTGGCTCCGATGTGCGGGTCTACGCCGTCAACGATAGCGATGCCGATCTGATTCCATCCGACTTGCGCAACAAGTTGCTGAGCCGTGAAGAGGCTGCGCGCCTGGGCTGGGGCGGCGACTGATTAAGTCGCAGGACGGATTGAGATTTCAGCACCGTCAATGGTTTCGGATCGTACATGCGCAGCGACGGTCTCCAAAGTCCGGAGGATCAGCCTGCAAATTCAAGCAAAGCCTGGAAGGCCGGCAGTGCCACCGTCAGGCTGTCGGCGTGTTCCAGTATCGGCAAGCCGAGCGCGCGGGCGCGCGCGGAAATAAACTGACGGTCGCCGCCGCGCAGAGAGATTGCCGCGAAGCAGGCATCGCGTTGCGGGACATGCGCAGCGAGTTCGCCAAAGCGTGCCGCCAGGCTGCCGGCCTCCGCGAATTCCAGCGAGAATTTTGATCCCCAGTGTCCCATTCGTTCATAGTCCGCAGCTGCACGCGCTGGATGCTGATCCAGCACCAGCATGCTTGAAATCCCGCGTACCCCGTTCGGGTGAACCATCCATTCAGGACGCCAGACCAGTTCGGGCGTGAGGTGACGGCAAGCATATACGCGGCCCGCAGAAAATTGGCCCGGCAGCAGTCGCACGGTGGAAAAGCGTGCATCCGTCGTCTGACCCGCCACCTCTACCGGTCGCGAAAAATGCTGTACCGGCTGCGGCGTGAGGCCCATCGCAAGCCAGTTGTCGTGACAGGCTTGCACGTCGTCCACCGCGTAGACCAGACCGTCGAAGCCGACCGGACTGTCGAGGATTTCCTGTCTGACTTTCTCGCTGTCCCGGGGCTGGCCGATCAACTCCAGATAGCCGTCCGCCAGCACCACCAGGTGATTGACCGAGCCCAGGGTGTGATAGCCCCGTGGCGTGACGATAAATCCCAGACCATCAAGCAGCGCTTGTGCGGCATCGATATCGTAGTGCGTGTTGAGAACCAGATGGTCGAGCGCAGCTTGCTGTGGCGTGGCGGGGGATGACACTTGGATATTGTTGTGACTCATGATGAATGATGCGCTGAAATGAACCCGCACATTTTACGTCCTGTCCTTGATCGCTGCGGCCATAGGGCCGGAATCTGGCAGAGACTGCGCAATGCGGTCTGGCGAGATAGTCAAAGCCCCTCAGCGCGCATCGGCCCCCATCGCGCGCTGCACCGTGATTCAGCGATACATTCAGCGATACCTTCAGCAGTACATCATGGCTGCGTCGTCCGCTTCAACTGCCCCAGTGCCAGGCGCAGCGCCGCATGTTGCATGGTGGTCTCGGGCGAGGCCTGCAGACCGGCCAGATATTTCTGACGAAATTCCGGCTGGCCAGGTTCGGCCGGGCCGATCAGGCGTTCCAGCGCATCTTTGAAAGCGCTGCTGGCGGCATCATCGATGGCATCTTTTTCATCCAGTCTTTGGTCCAGTTCCACCATGAATTCGGAGAGTACGCGCAGCCAGGCGAAATCCGGATGCATGGTCACCAGTTGCAGATGTTCGAAGGGATTGCCGACCGGGCCGAAGCTGGCGGATTGCAGGTCGATCAGCAGCTTGTGCATCTTGCGCAATTCCTTTGCCAGTTGCTGCAGTTGCTGGCGGTTGAGGCTGTCGTCGTTGTTCATTCGTCTATTTTTCAATTTACCGGATTTCTGGATGGGGGCGGGCAGCCAGCCTCAGCGGCTGCGCGTGCTGGCGATATGCAGGCGCTCGGCGGCGCGCACCAGATCGGCCAGGCTTCTGGTCTGCATCTTGTCCATCACGCGACGCTTGTGCACCTTGACCGTAATTTCGCTGATCCCGAGCTCGGTGGCAATCTGTTTGTTGAGCAGGCCGCCGATGGCCAGTTCCAGCACTTCGCGTTCGCGCGGCGTCAGCTTTTCCAGACGCAGCGTGGAGGCGGCATGTTCGGTACGTGAAGCCAGATTCTTTTGCGCTGCGTTCAGGGCTTCTTCCACCGCGCAGAGCAACTGATCGCTGCGAACCGGCTTGGTGAAAAATTCGCGGGCGCCGGCTTTCATGGCTTGCACGGTGGCGGGGATGGTGCCGTAGCCGGAGATGAAAATCACCGGCAAGGCATCGCCACGTTTTTCCAGTGTGGCAACCACATCGAAACCGTTGGAGCCCGGCATCTTCATGTCGAGGATGAGGCAGCAGGGCAGGGCCGGCAAGGATGCGCTCAAGAACAAGCCGGCCGAGGAAAAGCCCTGCACCGTATATCCCGCAGAGGACAACAGACGCGTCAGCGATTCTCTTACCTTGTCGTCATCATCGACAACAAAAACAATTCTTTCCATGCTTGATTCCTGTCATCGCTTCCGGGGCAGCGGCTTGCGTATTCATCCGCCGTCGCATTCCCGGGGAGGGTGGCAATATTGATCCGGACCGTCGGCTTGCCAGGTGATTCGCCATCGGATGCAATGCAGGCGAAGTGGCGCATGCATTCATACCCGGACGCGCCTGTCTCTGACGGTTCAACAGTCGCCACCATGATGTGCATTCGAAGCGTTTTTTGATTGTACGAATGTGCTGTTTTTTGTAAAAAACGCGCTCGTGTTGTGTTGATGTTGTGTCGGTGTTGTACCTGGTGTTGTCCGAATGACAGTATTGCCGGCCGCTCTGCGGCAGGTCCGGGCATGCGATGGCTCAGTATCCTTTTGGATAATTATCGCCAGGCGCGCGCGATGCTATCTTCAGAGGAATTTGCCGGCTGGCCGGTACTTGCATCTACACATCCGCGCATGTAAGTAGGGCACCAGCTGCCGGCGCATCAGCTAGCCGGCGTAGCCATTGCGCCGAGCTCACCGATCCCCCGTTCCCATCTGGAGAAGCACCTATGAACACTCCCCAACGCAACCGGATGCAAGCGTCCAGCCTGGCGTTTCTTGCCGGTTACGTCGATACCCTGGGCTTCATCGCTCTGTTCGGCCTGTTCACCGCGCATGTCACCGGCAACTTCATCCTGATCGGCGCAGCGCTGGCGGATGCCTCGCAGATGTCCATCCTGCTCAAGTTTCTGGCATTCCCGGCTTTCATCATCGGCGTCGCCGGCGGCCGCCTGTTCATCGCGGCCATCGAACGCCGCAAGGGGCCGGCGCTGGCGCTGGCCTTTTCGCTGCAGCTGATCTTGCTGATCGGTTTCATGGTGTTCGGTCTGATGGCGACGCCGGTGGTGGCGCCGGCTTCCAATTATGCAATGACGGCGGGACTGCTTGGCACGGCTGCCATGGGCGTGCACAGCGCCATCAGTCGTTTGTTGCTCGGGCATCTGGCGCCGACCTCTTTGATGACCGGCAATGTCACGCAGATCGTGATCGACAGCGTCGATGTGCTCACCGGCGCCGCGGACAAATCGACACGTGAGCGCTGCAGCAAGTTCTTCTGGCCGATTCTGTCTTTCGGCATCGGCGCCATCGGCGCTGCCTTTGCGTATCACGCCCTGGGTTTCATCGCGCTGATGGCGCCTATCCTGATTCTGCTGATGCTGATTCTGAACGAACGCAATGAAGCACGCCGCGTTGCTGCCGCGCCGTCGGCTGTGTCGTGAACAAGAGCCGGCTGGAGGCGTTCAGCGATGGGGTGATTGCGATTGCCATCACCATCATGGTGCTGGATCTGAAAATGCCGCAAGGCGCCGGTTTCGCGGATTTGCTGAAGCTGGTGCCGCAGTTGCTGAGCTATGTGCTCAGCTTCACCTATGTCGGCATTTACTGGGTGAATCACCATCATCTGCTGCAGGCCGCCAGCCGCGTCAATGGGCGCATACTCTGGGCCAATCTGCATCTGCTGTTCTGGCTGTCGCTGATTCCCTTCGTCACCAACTGGGTGGCCGAGCATCATCTCGATCCGGCGCCGGTGGCGTTGTACGGCGGCGTGCTGCTGATGTGTTCGGTATCGTTCTCACTGCTCAGGCGTGCGCTGATCGCTTGTGAAGGGCACGCTTCGCGCGTGGCCCAGGTGTTCGGCAAGGGTATCAAGAACGCCGGCTCCATCGTGCTGTATGCGATGGCGATTCCCCTGTCCTTGTGGAGTCCGGTGGCCGGCAGCGTGATCTATGTGCTGCTGGCCTTGTTGTGGTTCATTCCCAGTCACCGGCTGGAAGGCATGAGCTCCGGTCAGAGCTGAACGGAGCTCATGCTGTCCCGCTCGGGCGGACGGCATCCATTCACGCAGCGCGGCGCAGCCTGTCAGGCCGCAGCCGCCAGCGAAATCTTTTTCGCCAGCATGTTGCTCAGCCATTGAATCCCCATGTCGCTGGTGAAATGCGCATGGGTATGCACCTTGACCTCGATCGAGGGCGGCTCGAAGGGCAATTCCAGTAAAACAAATTCCTGTGAACGATTGACGCGTTCGGCGATGCTGCGCGGGTAGATCACCGCCAGATCGGTGCGCCGCACGATTTCCGGCGCCATGGTGAAGTGGCCGAGTCGCAGCGCAGTCTTGCGGCGGATGCCGCTTTCGTCCAGCCATTGCTCGACCATCTGATGGCCGGTGGCTTCGGTGCCGACATAGATGAAACGCAGATCAGTGAAGTTGCTGCGGCTCAGCTCGCGCATGGCATAGGGATGCCCGGCACGCACTAGGCAGACGAAGCTGTCGGTCAGCAAGGGCTTGTCCACGCATTCGCCTTTCAGTCCCGGCAGATAGCCGACCGCCAGATCGACGTCGCCGGTGTAGAGCGAGGCGCCGACCGAGTGGATGTCCAGCCGCACCACCTCCAGCTGCACCATCGGTGCGGTCTGTTCCAGCTCCGCCAGCAGCGGCGGCAGGTAGTAATACTCCGACACATCCGACATCGCAATCCGGAATACCCGGTTGGTCCGCATCGGGTCGAAGGCGGTGTATTCCATCACGGCGCTGTTGATGATGCCGATCGCCTGGCGCAGCGGCACCTGCAATTGGGTCGCAGCGCTGGTCGGCACCATGGAGTTGGCGTCGCGCACAAAAAGGGGATCGTTGAACTCGGCGCGCAACCTTTTCAGTGCGTGGCTGACCGCAGACTGGGTCAGGCAAAGGCGTTCGCCGGCATCGGTAAGGCTCTTGGTATCCCAGATCGCCAGGAAGACCCGGATCAGATTCAGATCCAGGGTCTCTGTATTAATTTTTCTCATTCATTCTATGATTAATATGAATTTGACTAATACATGGTGAGTGGCGAAACTGGGTCATCGACATCACACAACACTTACTTCTTATGAATCAATCGATCCTGGATGCAAGGCTTCAACATGCTGGTGTCAACAATACACCGGATGGACAAGCGCATGAAACTGCGATGGATGCGCTCATTCGTGAAGTGTCGGCGCGTCGCGATGAGTTCGATCAGCTATCGTACGTGCCAAAAGATGCAATTGCCACGATGAAAACTGCAGGCATTTTTCGTGCCAGCACTCCAAAACGTTTTGGTGGCGATGCACTGCCGCCGGCCGATTTTCTGCAGATGATAGAACGCATCGGCACCGCCGATGGCTCCGCTGCCTGGGTCGCTGCTTTCGGCTCCGCCAATACTTATCTGGCCCCATTGCCGCTTGCCACTCAGGAAAAGATTTACGCCAACGGTCCGGATCAGGTCTACGCCGGCGGCTTGTATCCGCTGCAGACTGCTGAAGCGGTGCCGGGCGGCTGGAAGGTGTCCGGCCGCTGGCATTTCGCCAGCGGCTGCAAGGGCGCCGACTGGATCGGCGTCGGCATCAAGAACGATGCGCCGCCCGTCAATGGCGTGCCGGCTCCCGCACTGATGGCGGTATGCCCCGCCGATGAGGTCGAGATCGTCGACAACTGGAACGTGGTCGGCATGCAGGGCACCGGCAGCCATGACACCCGCCTCAAGGACAAATTCTTCGCGCATGAATGGACTTGCGCGCGTGGCGCACCGGGCCTGATCGACGAGCCCTTGTTCCGCTATCCCTCGCTGGCCTATCAGGCAGAAGTGCACGCTGCAGTGAACGTCGGTCTGGCGCGTGCCGCGCTCGATATCGTCACTGAAATGGCGGGCGGCGCCAAGATCATGCCGGGCGCGCCCCGACTTGGTGATCGCGCCTATTACCGCATCAAGCTGGGGCTGTGCGAAGCCAAGTGGCGCAGCGCCCGCATGTTTTTCTACGACACCTGCATCAAGGCATGGGACTGCGTGCTGGCCGGCGACCCGGTGTCGGAAGAGCTCGATACCTTGCTGCGCCTGAGTGCAACCTATGCCGCGCGCACCTCGGCCGAAGTGGTGCAGGAGGCGTATCAGATTGCCGGCATGGCGGCGATCCAGCGCACCCATCGCCTGCAGCGCATCGTGCGCGATGCCATGGTGGTGACTCAGCACGCCGCGCTCAGCGAAAGTATTTATGAAACCGCCGGCGCCGTGTTTGCACGCATGGCGCCCACGCTGGCGGTGGTGAAATAAGGTGTGCGTGTGAACAGCAGGTCTGCACACGGCGCGGGAGATTGCATGCATGCCATCTATTGCCGGGTGCAATAAGGAAAATGGCAGCCGGGCTAAAGAAAACTTTAGTGATGCTGCAGGCCGCAGCAATGACGAAAAAGCATCAATGGAAATACAGTGAAGGAAGCCGACGGGCCGGTATCGTCCGATGCATGCAAATGCGTCGCGGCGCCGGCCTGAAAGAGTGCATTTGCAATGGGTATGGATCAGCATCGCGCGGGTGAAGACTGCGCTCATGCTGAATGCCGCAGTCACATGCCAGGCACGGAAAATGCGCTATGCGCTCAGGTAGCAAGAGATCTTGCAGCAACGGAGTTTCAGCTTTGTGGCTCAGGGGGGCCGAAGAAGTTTGCAGTAATCCATGATTCCAATCTCAATCCAAATATGAGGACCAAGCTCGTGACCAATTCCACTGTCTTTCGTCGCCGTCGTACTCTTCTCCTCAGTGGCGCGTCCATGCTCGCGGCCGGCGCTTTGCCCAGCCTGCCAGCCCTGGCGCAAAACGCACCGGTGACCATCGGCGTCGGTGCCGATCCGGTGTTCACCGCCTTCTTCGTGGCGGCCAATGAGAAGCTGTTTGCCAAGCATGGCGCCAATGTGACGGTGCAGCCTTATACCGATGGCGGCGAAGCGCTTAACGCGCTGGTGGCGAATCAGGTCAATATGGCCTGTGCCGGCGAGCCTACGCATATCGTGCGCCTGTCGCGCGCCGAACTGCGTCCGCTGGCAGTGACCTATCAGTCCAAGACTTACCTCAAGCTGGTCGCGCGCAAGGGCATCCCTACCGTCGACAAGATCAAGAAGTTCGGCATCGTCGCCGGCTCGGTGAGCGAATACGTCACCGGCCTGACGCTGTCCAAAATGGGCATCGATGCGAGCAAGGTCGAGATGGTGCGTTCCGGCCCGCCGGAACTGCCGGCACTGCTGGCGCGCGGCGACATCGACGGCTATTTCGTGTGGGAGCCATGGCCGACGCTGGGCGTGCAACAAGGCGGCCACATCCTGATGACCTGCGGCGACGTCGGTTACACCAGCACGCTGTGGCTGTCGGCGACGGCCGGCTGGCTGGCATCGAACAAGGAAGTGGCGGGCAACATTCTCAAGGCGCTGGCTGAAGCCGCCGAGATCACCCGCAAGGACCCGCCGCGCGCAGCGCAGTCGGTGCAGGCGGTGACCCGCATTCCGGTGCCGCAGACGCTCAATTCGCTCAAGGACATGGAGCCGGTGGTGCGTGACTTCACCGACGCCGATCTCAACACCGCCAACGCCATCGGTCAGTTCCTGCTGTCCAAGCAGGCGATCAAGGCGCCGGTCGACATGAGCAAGGTTCTGCAGCGCGGTTTCTACAAGGGGTAAGGCATGACAAACTCGGCACGCGGTTCATCCGTATCCATCAAGCGCGTTGGGCTGACCATCGGCAGCAACGAGATCATGGCCGGCATCGACCTCGATATCCGCGCAGGCGAGTTCGTCTGTCTGCTCGGCCCGAGCGGTTGCGGCAAGTCGACGCTGCTCAACGCCATCGCCGGCTTTCAGGAAGTGGCCGGCGAGATCCTGATCGATGGCAAGCCCGTGAAGGGCCCCGGGCTGGACCGCGGTGTCGTGTTTCAGTCCTCGGAAGCGCTGTTTCCCTGGCTGACCGTGCGCGAGAACGTCGAGTACGGTCTCAAGCTGCGCCGCGTGCCTGCGGCCGAACGGCGCAGCGCGGCCGAGCGCTACGTGTCGCTGGTCGGCCTCAAGCACGCCATCGACAAGTTCCCGGCCGAGCTGTCCGGCGGCATGCGTCAGCGCGCGCAGATCGCCCGCGTGCTGGTCAACGAGCCGTCGGTGGTGCTCATGGATGAGCCTTTCGGTGCGCTCGATGCCCAGACCCGCGAAGTGCTGCAGAGCGAGCTTGACCGCATCTGGAAGAGCACCGGCTGCACCATCGTGTTCGTGACCCACGACATCTGGGAAGCGATTCTGCTGTCCGACCGCGTGGTCACCATGACTGCCGGTCCGCGCGCCAGCATCAAAGCGATCGAGAAAATTGAATTGCCGCATCCGCGCGATCCGGCAGACCCGGCCTGCATGGCGCTGTATGCGCGCATCCGCGACGACATCGGCGCAGAAGTCACGCGCGTGCTGCGCGCCCAAGGTTTGATTGAAGAGGAGTTGGTGAAATGACGCAGCTTACCCAGACAGCGACGCCGGCGGTCGAGCAGCCCGCTGCCGCGGCCAAGCCATCCAGTTTAGGAAAGAGTATGAAAGCAATGCGCCCGTTTCTGATTTCGGTGGTCGCCATCGTCGGTGGCCTGGTGCTATGGCAGCTGGTTTCGATGACCACCTCGCCGCTGTTCCTGCCATCGGTCTCGGTGACCTGGGCTGCCGCGCTGGAACTGATCAGCGACGGCACTCTGCAACAATCGGTACTGGCCTCCTCGGGCCGTATTCTGGCCGGCTGGGGCACGGGCGTGCTGATCGGTGTGCCGCTCGGTATCTTCATGGGCCGCTTCGAGCTGGTGCGCCAGTTGCTCGATCCGTACATCGAGTTCTTCCGCTTCATCCCGCCGATCGCCTTCGTCACGCTTGCAGTGATCTGGCTCGGCCCTGGCGAGTTGTCGAAGATCGCACTGATCTTCTACACCACCGTATTTATCGTGACGCTCAATACCATCGCCGGTGTGCAGGCGGTCAACCCGCTGCGTCTGCGTGCAGCTTCGTCGCTGGGCGCCGGCCAGTTGCAGATCCTGACCACCGTGATCCTGCCATCGACCGTGCCGTTCATGGTCACCGGCGCACGTATCGCCATGGGCAATTCTTTCCTGACCGTGGTCTCCGCTGAAATCGTCTCGGCGCGTGAAGGTCTGGGCGCACTGATCTGGACCGCCCGCAACTTCAGCCGTACCGAGTGGGTGTTCGTCGGCATCATCGCGCTGGGTTTGCTGGGCTATCTGTTCGACCGCGTCTTGCGCGTGGCGACCAGGAAACTGCTCAAGCGCTATCTGTAAGTGTGGCAAGTGAGAGCCGGAGCCCCAAATGAAAACCGACATGACGCAGGATCCATCAGTAAAGCAGGCCTTTCGCGAAGCGATGAGCCGGCTCGGCGCGGCGGTCAACATCGTCACCACCGACGGTCCTGCCGGCCGTCACGGCCTGACCGTTTCGGCGGTCTGCAGTGTGACCGATGAACCGCCGACGCTGCTGGTCTGCGTCAACCAGAGCGCCGCTTCGCATGACGTCATCAGGCAGAACGGTGCTCTGTGTGTGAACGTGCTGGGCGCACATCAGGAGGCTCTGTCGAATGCGTTCGGCCGGCGCGGCATGGATGTCGCCGAGCGCTATGCCGCAGGCGAATGGGGCATGCTCAGCAGCGGTGCGCCGGTGCTGGTCGATGCCGCCGTCAATCTGGATTGCAGGATCAGCCGGGTAGAGCAGATCGGCACGCACAGTGTGTTCTTCTGCAGCGTGGTTGACATTGCCGTTGCCGCAGAACCGCACGGCCTGATCTATTTCAACCGGCTCTATCATCCGCTTGGCGGCTTGCCGAAGGCGGCGTGAATCAGTTCTGATCCACTGCAAAAAAATAAAGCATCAGGAGCATTGCGCGCCTGAGTTCCACGTATCCGAAACAAGGGAAAAAATGAGCGAAGCATCCACTGTCAGCAACGACATCATCGAACTCAAGCGCCGGCTCAACGTGCTGGAAGCCGAAGCCGACATCCGCCGCATTCAGGCGCGCTACATGTTCCTGTGCGACACGCCATGCCCGGAGCCGGTGGCGTCGGATGACGAACGCATCGAGAAGATTCTGGAGCTGTATTCGGAAGATGCGATCTGGGAAGGCGTCGGCGAATACTACAAGGGCCAGTTCGGCCAGGCCGTGGGCAAGGCCGCGATCCGCAAGCATTTCCAGGCTTTCTGGGGCCAGAAGAAAGATCCGGAACTGCTGCTCAATGTGCACTACCTGACGTCCGAGCAGATTCATGTCAACGGCGATGAGGCCGATGGCCAATGGGTGCATTGCCAGCCCTGGATTTTCGGCGACGGTTCTTCGCTGCTGCGTTCCAGCCGCCTCAACAATCTGTTCAGGAAGGTCGACGGTGTGTGGAAGATTTCGCGCACCCGTACCGAGAACGTGTTCGTGGCGCCGCTGACCAAAGGCTGGGCCAACAACGTACCGACTTATTCGGAACTGATGCGTTGATCAATTCAGCTCCGTGATTGGCAAAACAGTCCATTGAAAAAGCCGCTCGGCTGAGTGGCTTTTTTTTCGCGGTGAGATATTCAGGTTCGCTCAGACAGAGCGGCAATTGGTGGCGGATACATGCATGCGCGCAATTCAGTTCAAGGAATATGGTTCTCCCGACGTGCTCAAGCTGCTTGAGCTGGAGCAGGGCGAAGTCGGCAAACAGGATTTGCGCGTCCGCATGCTGGCGGCCGGCGTCGCACCGGTCGATACCAAAATACGCGCCGGCCTGCTGCAGGCGCAGTTGCCGATTGCGCTGCCGAAAATTCCGGGGCGCGACGGCGTCGGTATCGTCGAAGCCATCGGCAGCGAAGTGAGGCGTTTCTCAGTCGGCGACACCGTGTGCGTGATGGCCGACATGCTGAGCGGCGGCACCAGCGCCGAGGTGATCGTGGTGGCCGAGCAGCGCGCCGTGCTCAAGCCTGTCAACCTGTCGCGCCACGAAGCGGCGGCGCTGCTGCAACCCGGCATCAGCGCATGGATTCCTGTCGTGCAGGTCGCCGCGATTCAGCCCGGCATGAAAGTGCTGGTGCACAGCGGTTCCGGCGCGGTCGGCAGTCTGATGGTGCAACTGGCGGCGCATCTCGGCGCCGAGGTGACGAGCACTTGCCGCGCGGCCAATGTCGACTACGTGCTGGGGCTGGGTGCGCAGCATGCGATTGCCTACGACCACGGAGATTTCGGCACGTTGCGCGATCAGGATGTGGTGTTCGATCTGGTCGGCGGCGCCACGCATGAACGTTCTTATCCGGTTCTGAAAAAGGGCGGTCATCTGGTCTGGCTGATGGCCGGGCCCATCGTCGACCGCGCCGACGAGTTCGGCGTGCGCGTGACGCGCGCCATGATCAGCGATCAGCAAAGCGTGCTGCAGGCAGTCGCCGATCTGGCGCAGCAGGGCGTGCTGCGGCCGCGCGTAAGCGAAGTACGGCCGCTGGCCGATGCCGCCGGCGCCCATGCGGCACTGGAGCGCGGGCAGATTACGCGCGGGCGGCTGGTGCTGGATATCTGAGTGCGGGCGTTTTGTACGTAGCACTGTTCTTCAAATCTTCAAATTTCAATCATGAACCATCAGGCGAATCCGATATGACGACTTCCAGCACCACCTTGCCCGCAGTACACCGTCGCTTTGTTGAAACCGCTTCCGGCGCCATACATATCGCCACGGCAGGCGCAGGATTTCCTCTTTTGCTGCTGCATCAGACGCCGCGTTCCTGGGACGAATTCCGCGATGTCATTCCCTTGCTGGCGCAGAAGTTCAAGGTCATCGCCATGGATACCATCGGCTTCGGCGATTCCTGTCGGCTGCCGATGGCCGAGCACTCCATCGAGCGCTGGGCACGGGTTTCCTTTGAATTGCTGGATGCGCTCGGCATTCAGCATGCGGCGGTAGCCGGCCATCACACCGGCGCAGTCACCGCGCTGGAGATGGCGGCCAGCCAGCCCCAGCGTATCTCGGCGCTGGTACTGTCCTCATGCCCGCTCAACGATGCGGCGCGCCGCGCCGCGCATGCCGGTCGTCGCACGATTGACGAAGTGGAACGTGCGACTGACGGCAAGCATCTCACCGAGCTGTGGAGCCGGCGCCAGCCTTACTACCCGGCCGGCAACATCGAGCTGATGGAGCGTTACATCGTTGATGCCGTCAAGGCCGGCGACATGGCTTCGCATGGTCATCATGTCGTGTCGCATTACGTGATGGAAGAGCGCCTTCCCCTGCTCGCATCGCCCACGCTGCTGATCCAGGCGACCGACGATCCGCATGCTTCGCCTTATGCGCCCAAGCTGGCCGCAGCGATCCCGGGCAGCAAGCTGGTGGCGATCAAGGGCGGCATGGTGCCGCTGCCGGATCAGCTGCCGCAGGAATTCTCAGACGTGGTTGCCGCATTCCTCATGGACCAGAATCTGTAGTCCTGATCTTGCCTTTCTGATCCGGATTGCCGGAGCGACGTCTGCGAAGCCGTTCCCGGCATTTCCTTTCAGTTTGCTTGCAGTCCGATTGCAAACTGCTTTCATTCTGAAGGCATGTGCTTCGCCGGGCACAGCCTGGCGGTTGCGCGCTCTTTTCCCCCGAATAAAAATTGTAGAATCTGCGAGCAGGGCAAGCAGCTTCGCCCTGACTACATATAAATAAACCGATCTTGTTCAATTCAGGGGACGCTTAGTGAAACTTCGTACGAGAATTATTCTCTTGTGTGCGCCGACGCTGCTCGGCATTGTGATCATCGCGATGGTTTCGCTGAACACATTAAAGAAAACCATGCTGGACGAGCGCGAGGCGCAATTGTCCTTGCTGGTCACGCTGGCCAAGGCATCGATGGAGAAAATCCACGGCGAAGAAAAGTCGGGCAAGCTGACGCGCGAACAAGCGCAGGCGCAAGCCAAGCTGATCATCGGCAGCTTCGCCAAGGATCAGAATTACTTTTTCGTGCGTGGCTATACCGACGACTTCAACTATGTACATCCGAATCCCAAGCGGGTCGGCATCCAGGACAAGACCGCGAAGGAAGACGGCGACCGCTATCGCGCTGCGCTGGCCGGGCGTGAGATCGGACTGCTGCAGGCTGAAGGCACGCGTCCCAACACCGTGGAAAAAGTGCAGAAGCTGTACGCCGTGACCAGGTTCGAGCCCTGGGACTGGACGGTCGGTTTCGGCGCCTACATCGACGACATCAACCAGGCCTTCTACCGCAATGCATTGCTGCTGTTGCTGATCGGCGGCGTACTGATGGCCATCATTGCTGCCATCGCCGTCTACATGTTGCGCGCGATTCTGGCGCAGCTCGGCGGTGAGCCGGCCAATGCCATGGGCATCGTCGAGCGCATTTCACAGGGCGACCTCTCGACGGAAATCGCGCTGCGCGGCAACGACCGCCACAGCCTGCTGCGCTCGATCAAGGTCATGCGCGACAGCCTGTCCGGCATTGTCAGCGGCGTGCGCAGCGGCACCGATACGATTGCCACGGCCTCCAATCAGATCGCCGCCGGCAATCTCGATCTGTCTTCACGCACCGAGCAACAGGCCAGCGCGCTGGAAGAAACCGCTTCCTCGATGGAAGAACTGACTTCCATCGTGCGCCAGAATGCGGACAACGCCAGGCAAGCCAATCAACTGGCGGCATCGGCTTCCAGCGTTGCGCTCAACGGCGGCGAAGTGATTGAAAAGGTGGTCGGCACCATGGCCGCGATCAACGAGTCTTCACGCAAGATCGTCGACATCATCGGCGTGATCGACAGCATCGCCTTCCAGACCAATATTCTGGCGCTCAATGCCGCAGTCGAAGCTGCACGCGCCGGCGAACAGGGGCGCGGCTTTGCCGTGGTGGCTTCCGAGGTGCGCACGCTGGCGCAGCGCAGTGCCAGCGCCGCCAAGGAAATCAAGGCGCTGATCGATGACTCGGTCAGCAAAGTCAACGCAGGTTCGGCGCTGGTGGGGCAGGCCGGCACGACCATGCAGGAGATCGTCGCCAGCGTCAGACACGTGTCCGATGTGGTGGCGGAAATCAGCGCCGCCAGCCAGGAACAAAGCTCGGGCATTGAAGAAGTCAACCGCGCCGTAACGCAGATGGACGAGGTCACGCAACAGAATGCCGCGCTGGTGGAGCAGGCCGCTGCGGCCGCCGCTTCCATGCAGGAGCAGGCCGCCGGTCTGGCGCAACTGGTGAGTGTGTTCGTGCTGGACGAGCATGCTGCAAGCGGCGCTGCAGCGCCGGCTTATTCTTCATCCGCATCCGCCGGCAGAAAGCTGAGTCAGCGTTGAGGTGATGAATGGGTGATCCGATGAGGAGCGGCAAAGATTAGCCATTCCTCAACGATCATCCGGCATCGTTTTGAAGTGCAGCCCTCGTTTCCTGAAGCTGTTTCGCAATATGCGGAGCAGCTTTTTTATTTTGGCGCAGGCAAATGGCAGACCGCCTCGATGTTGTGTCCATCGGGATCGAGCAAGAAGGCGCCGTAGTAGTCAGGATGATAGTGCGCGCGCAGGCCGGGCGCGCCGTTGTCGCGTCCGCCCGCTTGCAGACCGGCGGCATGGAAGGCGTCCACGATTTTGCGATCCGTCACGCGAAAGGCCACGTGCAGCGGCGGCACGTTCGGTGTGCCCTTGCTGATCCAGAAGTCAGGCTTGCCCTGTTCGCCGAAGCCGGCGACATCGGTATGTCCCGTCACTGCGGCCGGAAACTCGGCCAGCAACTCATAGCCGATGGCGGCAAAGGCCGCGCGGTAAAAATTCTTGCTCTTGTCAAAATCGCTGACGATGACGCCGGTGTGATCGATCATTCGTTGTCTCTCTTGTTCTGGAAGGAGTGGAGGGGCGAGCTGCCGTGTCTTGGCAGCGACGCCCGGCGCTATATTAGGTGGGTGATTGTTCTCTGTAAATAGGCGAAGCGAGAGCAGCAAAACTGCAGGCTGAAAGCAAGCGCAGCAATAGAACGCAAGCCTGCGTGCAGCGGGGCGAGTGCAATAAACTGCAAAAACAGACTGCCTAGATTGTTTCCGACTCCATTCCGCGTTATCGTCATGCCTTTCGCGGCATGCTGCCCGCACTCAGATCAGGCTATGGACAACACCACCCGTTCGGAACGATCCCGCAATCTCGTCATTCAGGCTGCGCTCACCATCATTGCGCGCGACGGCGCCGGCAAGCTGACGCTGGATGCCATCGCACGCGAAGCCGGCATCAGCAAGGGCGGGCTGATGCATCAGTTCCGCAGCAAGGGGGCCGTATTGCAGGCGCTGCTGGAACATCAGGTCGAGTACTTCGAGAAATTCTCGGGCGACTACATGGCCAACGACGGCGCGGCGTCGCCTGAGCCTCATCTGACCACGCAGATCGAAGTCGCGCGCGAGGCGATCTCGCAGCCGCAATCGGTGGCCTTCGCGATTCTCGGCGCCATCGGAGAAGAGCCGGGGCTGTTGTCCATGTTCCGCGACATCGATGCCAGCAAACTGGCGGCGATCAAAGCCGAAGCCGCCGATCCCGAGATGGCGACGCTGCGCTGGATGGCGGCGCGCGGTCTGTTGCTGTCTGCGCTGTTCGGATTGTGCCCCTTGTCCGATGAAGAGCGCGAGCAACTGTTCGATCATCTGCGCGACAGCAAGCGCTGGGAGACTTTGGCCAGGGCCGCAAAGAAACGCAGCACAAAAAAATAAGCGCATCCACGGCGACATGGCATTTCGGGCGCTGGCCGCATCCGACCGCCGCGTTACGCCTCTCTCTTCTCCCTTCGGCTTGCGCCATGTCCAAGCCGTTTTTTCTGCGGCCAGCTCCGGCGAATCCTGCATCCACATTCTCTTCAGGCAAGCATCTCCGTTTCCTCTTGCACTTAAAAACGCGAGTTGTTGTTCCTCGTCCTTCTTTTTGTAAAAACCGACCAGACGGTTTGCAAATTGATTTTTCGATGCTATATTGCATCCCAGATTCGGTGCCGATGCGTGATGCACGCGTTTGATCGCAAGCGCGATGGATATTCCCGGGCAAGCCGGCGATGCCATGCGCGACATCTTCATCCGACGCGCTGACTCAGGAAGTCAAGACTCGCTGTCTCGCGCTGACGGCGGGCGCATGCCTGATCCGGCATGTTGTTGCCATGTTGTTCATCCGCTATTTATTTATCTGCTGTTCGTCTGTTTACCCAAATCAGGCGCTGCCTTGCATCGTCCTGAATTATTGAAAGGAATTGAAATGACTCTCCCCGGCACAGCAAAACGGATGGCCCTCATGGCCTTGTTCAGTCTGGCACTGGCGGCATGCAGCAGCACCAAGCCGGTCGCCTATTCTGGTATTTCGTCGTCGCCGATGCTCACGGCGAATGCGAATGACGATTCAGGTCGCGTGCCTTACAGCTACTCGACGCCGGTGGACTGGAAGCGCTACAACTCCGTCATCATCGAACCGGTGAGCATCTATCGCGGCGCCGATCAGCAATTCGGCGACATGTCGGAAAAAGACAAGGCCACGCTGGCCAGCTACATGCAAGGCCAGTTCACCGACAAGCTGCGCAGCCGCTTTACGCTGGTCAATACCGCCACCGCAAATACCTTGCGCGTGCGCATCACGCTGACCGGCGCCGTGACCAATACGCCGGTGCTCGGCACGCTGTCGCGCTTCGACATAGCCGGCGGCATCTACAACGGCGTGCAGACTGCGCGCGACCGCGAAGGCAGCCTGACCGGCTCGGTGATCTATTCGGTCGAGATCTATCAGGCTGCTGATGATCGTCTGCTCAATGCCTATATCACCAAGCAATTCCCCAGCCCCTGGAATCTGGGCGCCAGCATGGGCTCGCTTGCCGCCTCCAAGGCCGGCATAGAGAAGGGCGCAGACGCACTGGTGGCGCAACTGAAATAAAGAGGGCTGAGGTGCGGCCGGCTGAGCTTAGTCTCGCCGGCCGGCCGCAGCACCACAGATTACGTCGCCACACCGCCGAAATGAAAACGCGCCCTTACACCCTGGTACGCAGGGAGGCTGCCGATGTCCGGACAGCGGAAGCCGAACGCACCGATCTGATTGCCTGCGAATATTGCGACGCGGTGCACCAGCGTGCGGCGCTCGCCTTGCGCGAGCACGCCTCCTGCCTGCGCTGCGGCAGTCCGCTGTATCGCGAAAGCAGCGCTGCGCGACGCCGCATGCTGCCGCTGGTGATTGCGGCACTGATCCTGTTCTGTCTCAGCAATCTGTATCCGATCGCCGAGATCAACATCAAGGGCATGCGTGCCGAGACCACCTTGTGGGGCGCCATCAGCAAGCTGTACGCGGGGCAGATGGCGCCGATCGCTGTGTTGATGTTTGTCACCACCATTCTGTTTCCGCTGGCCGAGCTGCTGATGATGCTGTATCTGCTGCTGGGTACGCGCCAGTATCGTCTGCCCTGGGGCTTTCGCCACGTCGCGCATGCGCTGCATCGCATCCGGCCCTGGGGCATGATCGAGGTCTACATGCTCGGCATGCTGGTCACGCTGACCAAGCTCTCCAGCATGGCGGAAGTGGTGCCGGGCATTGCGCTCTGGTCGTTCGGCCTGCTGGTGCTGGTATTGGCCGCGATGCTGTCATTCGATCCGCGCGATCTGTGGCAGCAGGTCAGGCCGGGATCGGACAAGCCGGCATGAGCGCACCTCATCGTTTCATCCCCACAGCGCGTTCCATGGGCCTGGTGGCCTGCCATGCCTGTCAGCTTCTCAGTCCGCGCTTCCTGACCGGCCGCCGCTGCCCCCGCTGCGGCGCGCATCTCCGGCATCGAAAGCCGGAAGGTCTGCTGCGGAGCTGGGCCTTTCTGATCGCCGCCATGATCCTGCATGTGCCGGCCAATCTCTTGCCCATCATGAGCACGCAATCGGTGTTCGGGTCTTCGCGCGATACGGTGTTTTCCGGCGTAGTGTATGTCTGGCTGTCCGGTTCGCGTGCGCTGGCGCTGCTCATTCTGATTCCCAGCATCGTGGTGCCCATCATGAAGATGATGAGCCTGTTCCTGCTCTTGATGTCGGTTCATTTTCGCGCTACCTGGCGCTTGCGCCAGCGCACCCGGCTCTACCGGCTGCTGGAGACGATAGGACGCTGGTCGATGCTGGACGTGTTCGTGGTGGCGCTGCTGGCGGCGCTGGTGCACGCCGGCCGCCTGGCGACCATCGTTCCCGGCCCCGGCGCGCTGGCCTTTGCTGCAGTGGTCGTGCTGACCATGCTGGCCTCGCTGAGTTTTGATCCCCGCCTGTTGTGGGATGCACTGGAAGAAAATCATGAGCAGCAATGACATGCCGGATGTTTCCGAGGCAGCGCCATCTATCCATCCGCCGCAGCCGGAAATCAGCCGCCGTACACGCTGGCTGCCTTCACTGGTATGGCTGATCCCTATCGTCGCGGCACTGGTGGGACTGTCCTTGCTGGTCCACACGCTGGCGCAGCGCGGGCCCGAAATCACGGTGAGCTTCCGCACCGCCGACGGTCTTACGCCCGGCAAGACGGCGGTGCGTTACAAGGCCGTGGAGATCGGGCTGGTCAAGTCGGTGCAACTGGCGCCGGATCAGTCGCACGTGCTGGCGACGATTGCGCTGGCCAGTTCGGCCGAGAGTTTTCTGGCGAGAGACACACGCTTCTGGGTGGTACGCCCGCGCTTCGCGGTGTCCGGTATTTCCGGACTGGATACCTTGTTGTCGGGCGCTTATATCGGCGTCGATGCGGGAAAATCGCCTAATCGCGCCACTGTATTCAACGGACTTGAGGTGCCGCCGCCGGTGACCAGCGATGCCTCCGGCAAGCAATTTGTCTTGCGCGCGCAGGATCTGGGTTCGCTGGATATCGGCTCGCCGGTCTACTACCGGCGCGTGCAGGTCGGGCAGGTAGTGGCTTACCAGCTGGAGCCGAATGGTCTCGATCTGTCGCTGCGTGTATTCATCAACAAGCCTTACGACGCGCTGGTGACCGCCGATACCCGCTTCTGGCACGCCAGCGGCATCGATATCAAACTGGACGCCGGCGGCATCAAACTCAATACCGAGGCGCTCGCCACGGTGCTGATGGGCGGCGTCGCGTTTCAGGCGCCGGACATTCCGTACACTGCCGGCATAACTCCGGCCGCCGGCAGCGCTCAGGAAAACAGGCAATTCACGCTGGCCGCCGATCGCAGCGAAGCGATGAAGGCGCCCGACGAACTGATTCCGCAACTGGCGGTGCTCAATTTCGATCAGTCGGTGCGCGGCTTGTCGCCCGGCGCGCCGCTGGATTTTCGCGGCATCGTGGTGGGGCAGGTGCGTTCCATCGGGGTTGAATATCTGCGTGACAAAAAGAGTTTTCGCTTCCCGGTGGTGGTCGAGATTTATCCTTCGCGCATCGGCCTCGATCAACGTGAGCTGGCCGACAAGAAATACGCGCGCGACATCGCCGAGAGCATGAACCGGCGCGGCATGCGCGCCCAGCTGCGCAGCGGCAATCTGCTGACCGGACAACTCTACATCGCTTTCGACTTCTTCCCGCAAGCACCGCCGGCCAGCGTGAATGTGGATGGCCCCATGCCCGAGCTGGCGACCACACCCGGCACCCTCGATGAAATCCAGACCCGGCTGGGCGACATCATCAAGCGGCTCGACCAGGTGCCTTTCGACCAGATCGGCCGGCAGGTGCAGAGCACCATGGCGGGGCTCACGCAGATGCTGGGCCATGCCGATCAGCTGATGTCGCACATGGACGGCGAGCTGTTGCCGCAGGCGGCAGAGACCTTGCAGGATGCGCGCCGCGCTTTGCAGGCGGCCGACGGTGTGCTAAATGCCGATGCGCCTTTGCAGCAGGATGCGCGAAGCAGCTTGCAGGAACTGACGCGCGCCGCCGCCTCATTGCGCAATCTGACCGATTATCTGGAACGCCATCCGGAAGCGTTGATACGCGGCAAAGCCGCTCAGGAGCAGCCATGAGGACGCCTCTCGATCTGCGGGCCGCGGCATTGATCGCGTCGGCCGCCTGCGTACTTGGCGCTTGCGCTTCGCCCGAACCGCGTTATTACACGCTGGCGTGCGCGCATGAGCTCGACGGCGCCGCTGCCATTGCTCCCATCGCCGTGCATGGGAGCGAAGCGATCGCGATAGAAGTGAGTCCGGTGCGGGTGCCCGAACGTCTGAATCGCCCTCAACTCATGCTCAACAATAATGACGGCACGCTCAGGCTGCTGGAACAGGATCGCTGGGCCGCGCCTTTGCCGGACGAGCTGCGTGAGGGATTGTCGCGGCAGTTGGAGCGACAGCTGGGTGCCGTGGATACTTATCGGAAAACCGCATTTGGCAAGACGCCCGCTTATCGTGTGAGCGCCGAACTCGGCTACATGGATCTGACGCCGGATAAACGCTTCGCCGGCGGCATGCAATGGACGCTGCAGCATCTCGCAGATAAGAAAATCGTCAGCGGCCGTACCCGGCTGGCGGTGCCGGTGGATGCAAGCATCAATGCCATGGTGCAGGCCGCGCGCCGCTTGCTCAGCAACACTGCGGCCGACATTGCCGTCGCTGCCCGGGGCATGAAGACGACACGCTCGACCACCGATGCGGTATGGATTGAGAGCGCCGGCACGCAGAGTCAGGATGAGAGTCAATAAATCAAAGACTGAAATCGAGTTTTTGTTGCTCGAACGATTAAGCGGCTGCCCGGCATGCCGGCAAATGAGATATCAGGGAATCATGCGCAATGCGCCGGACCGCAGCGGCTGCAACTGGCATCTTCCCTTCAGCGTTGAGCACATCCGGGAGTTCGAACAGGCCCGACGGTGTTGTCATCACATGCGCGAATTCATCGCTGAACTGCAGGAGGCTTACAACTTGTTCGATTTTCCTTTCATGCAGCACGAGGGCCTTCAGCAGCCATGCCCCTGATCCATTCCAGCAGATCGCCTTGCGGGCTGCCTGCAGTCAGCTCGGTCTGAGACAGCAGGCAATAGTTGGAGCCGTCGTTGATGAAGCCGAGCGGCGCGGCCAGCACGCCGGATGCGATATCGTCGCGCACCAGGTGCCAGGGGCCGATCGCCACACCCAGTCCCGCCACCGCCGCCTGCAGGCTGAAGTAGAAGTGGTCGAAGGACTGCTCCGCTGCATTCGGCAGCGTCTTGCCGGCCAGCTGCGCCCACTCCTGCCATGCCTCGGGGCGTGTCCGTGTGTGCAGCCGCGGCGCATTGGCGCGCAGGCCGGGACTGCGTGCGGTGAACCAGTCCGCCACTTTGTCGGGCCGGCATACCGGACCGACTTTTTCTGCAAACAGCACTTCGGCATGCAGGCTGTCCGGCCAGGAAAAATCGTCGCGCCGGATTGCCAGATCGATGCCGCTGCCAAATGAAAATGGACCGCCGCCCGCCACCAGATGCACATTCAGATCGGGCTGGCGCTGCTGAAAATCGGTCCAGCGCGGAATCAGCCAGCGCATCAGCAGTGTGGGTTCGCAGGACAGCACCCATTGATGCGACTGCCGTGCGCTGGCGCGCAACTCTCTCACCGCGCTTTGCATCAGACCCAGGCCTTCATGCACGGCGCGCGCCAGACGGCGACCGGCCTCGGTCAGAAACACGCGACGCTGTTTTCGTTCGAACAAGGCCAGACCCAGATCGTCTTCCAGCGTGCGCACTGCGCGGCTGATTGCGCCATGCGTCAGATGGAGTTCGGCCGCTGCCTGCGTGAAGTTCTCCAGACGCGCGGCGGCTTCGAAGCAGCGCAGGGCCTGCAGGGATGGCAATCGCTCATCGGCTATCAGTGAGTTTTGCTCACCATCATGGTCAGAATTCATCGTTAGTCATCGTCCTGTTTTATGAATAGCATGCTGTCACCTGGCATTTTATAGAAAGAGCGGATCATGACCGAATTGTTAGCTGTCATCACCATTACTGTACTGGCCGTAATCAGCCCCGGGCCGGATTTTGCCATGGTCACGCGCAACAGTCTGATGCTGTCGCGCCGCGCCGGCGTGCTGACCGCGCTGGGCATAGGCGCCGGTGTGCTGGTGCATGTGGCCTACACCATCCTCGGCGTCGGCCTGCTGATTCAACAATCATTATTGCTGTTCAATCTCATCAAGCTGATCGGCGCGGTGTATCTGGTTTATCTCGGGGTAAAGATGATGCGCAGCACATCCTCAGACCAGCCGGCCGACCAGCGCGCCGCGCCTCTGTCCGATCTGGCAGCCTTGCGCATCGGTTTCTTGACCAATGCACTGAATCCAAAAACCACGATATTCATCGTCAGCCTGTTCATGCAGGTGGTCGGCAGCGCCACGCCGCTGAGCGTACAGCTCGGCTACGGCGCTTTCATCTCAGCCGCCCACATTGCCTGGTTTGCACTGGTCGCAGTCTGTTTCTCTGCCGGCAAGGTGCGTGAAAAGCTGTTGGCGGTACGCCATTGGATAGACCGCAGCTTCGGTGCTGTGCTGGTGCTGTTTGGCATTACGCTGGCGGCGAACGGATCGAGGTGAGACGGGCGGGCTGTTTTCCACGACATTCAGCGTTGTCTGCTTGCCATGCGGCGAGCCCGTCAGCGACTGTCTTTCCGGCGGCTATTTATTGGCACAGTTCTTGCGAAAAGAGTCGCACCTGCGACCACATAGGACGACCGACTATATGGCACTTCACAATCCCACGATCAAGCAGCTTGAAGCTTTTTGCTGGAGCGCAAAGCTGGGTAGCTTTCAAGCCGCTGCAGCCCATCTTTGCACTTCCCAATCGGCCGTCGCCAAACGCGTCACCGAGCTGGAAAACCTCCTGGGGGCGCAGTTGATCGAGCGTTCCTGCCGTAAACCTAAGCTCACGGCGCAAGGTGAAAGCCTGCTGATCAGAGCGGAAGATGTGCTGACTGCCAATAGCAAATTGCTCACTTCAATGAGTCACATTGCGGCGTATCAGGGCAAGGTGAAGCTGGGTGTTTCTGAACTTGTTTCTCTGACTTGGCTCCCAAAACTGGTGCAGAGCATTCGGGCTGATCATGTCGGCGCTCTCCTTGAAATGGAAGTCAACTGCGGTACCAGTTTGCTTGCCGGTTTACGCGAAGGCATGATAGACGCGGCGATTCTGCCCGGCGCCATGTTCGATCGCGAGTTTGAAAGCATATCGATCGGTCACGAGGAATTCTGTTGGCTCGCGAGTCCGCTTTTGGGTGTGTCAGATGAAATGTTCAGTTTGCAGGATCTGGCGCGTTATCCGGTGTTGATTCATACCGCGCAGGGCGTGTGCGGTGCCCAGGTCAATCAGCAACTGGCGGGGATTCCCAGCAAGAACACCATGACGGCCAACAGTATGGCGGTGATGGTGCAACTGGTGCTGAGCGGCATCGGGGTGAGTTTTCTGCCGTTGACTTATCTGAAGCCCTATCTGGATGTCGGCAGCCTGGTCCGCATCAATACCGAGGCTGGTGTGCAGCGCCTGCCATTTTACGTGGTCTATCGCAAGCATATGGCGCACCCGCTGGTCGATTCGATCGTCGAATCGGCCAAGCGCGTGTGCGATTTCTCATTTCCGCCGGGACCGCAAACGACGCTGTTCTCCGCCACCCGCAAACGCGCTCTTCTGGAGACTGCTGAATTGCATGCCGCGCAGCCGGAAGACATGCTGCATCGTGGAGATGAGGCGACCCAGACCCGCCTGCAATAAGACCGTGTCGTGCTGCGTCAATCGCCTGCATGTTCCAGTACCGCAAGCCACATTGTCGTCGTCAGCACCGAGATCAGCGTGCTGATTGCGACGCCAAGCGCGATCGAACCTTCGTTGGCCTTGTAGCGCATGGCGATGAGATAGGAGTTGATGCCGACCGGCATGGCTGCGAACAGCGTCGCTACGCCGGCGAATACCGGTGGCATGGAGAATACCCGGGTCGCCAGCAGCCATACCGCCAGCGGATGGATTAGCAGCTTGCCGACCGTAATCAGGCTGGTGCTGCGCCACTGGCCGCTCAGCCCGAGGCGTTGAATGGACGTGCCCAATGCGAACAGGGCGCAGGTTGACGCAGTGGCGCCGAGCGCGCCGACAATATCACGCGGCATGCCGGGAAATGTCAGTCCTGAAAAACGCGTGAGTGCGCCCAGTATCAGGGCCAGGAACATGGGATTTTTGAACAGGGAGCGGGCCACGCCTTTCATGGAATCGCCTGGCGAGGTGCCGTTCTGTGCCTCCAGCACAAAGGTGGCGGCACCCATCATCAAGGGCATATGCAAGGCTAGCAGCATGAATAGCGGTAACGCGCCGGCATCGCCGAAAGTGTGCAGAATCAGTGGCACGCCGACAAATACGGTATTCGACTGGCTGGTGGAAAATCCCAGCATCGCCGCATGCTGGCGTGGCTGCCGAAGCAGATAGCGCGCCGTCAGTCCGCACACTATCCAGGCAATCGCTGCGCCGCCGAAATAGGCTGCCCAGAAACTGGGAACCAGTTCGCCTTGTACATCGGGCCGTGTCAGCGCGTTGAAGATCAGCGCCGGCACGGCGATGGAAAAAACATATTCAGTCAGTCCCTTTTCCACGCTCTCGCTCACATAGCGGGTGCGCGCGGCCAGCCAGCCGCCGAAGATGATCGCAAAAACCGGCACGATATTGGTCAAGGCATTCATCAGTAAATCTCCAGCACTTGCGCGCGCTTGCGGGTGAGCGAAAGCACCATCTCCAGCATCGGCACCGCGACCCGTTTTATGCGGGCCAGATCGACCAGCGCACCCAGCAGGCTATCCAGCTCGGGCCTGCGCAGGGCTTCGAAGTCCTGCAGCATGGAGCTCTTGTGCTTGCCGATGCCCTTGATGTAGCCGTACTCCGTGGCCGGTGTGCTGCAGCCGGAGGCCATGGCAACCGCGATCGTTTCACGGCCCATCTGTTGCACCAGCGGCGCCAGCCCGGCGTCTTCCACGATGTCGGCGCTGCAGGCGCCGGTCAGTCCGCCGAGTGGGCCGGTGACTACGTTCATGAATAGTTTTTTCCAGATATCGTCGGCCAGCGCGGGGGAGGCGATCCCGACGCTGTCGTTTTGATTGACCAGTCCGGCCAGATAACGCACGCGTGCCGAGAGCGTGTGATCCGGTTCGCCGAAGGTGAAGGCGCCGTGCGGGCTGGAGTTCCAGATCACGCCCGGTTCAAGCACCTGGTTGGCGGAGCCGGCGATGCCGCCGATGATGCGTTCCGGGCCAGATACTGAGGACAGTGCCTGGATCACCGCCGCCACGCGCGGCGACCAGGCGCTATCCGCACCGGCGCCGGCCAGCTTCTGCAGCAGCCACCAGGGCAGGCCGTTGATCATGAACGCCACGCCGGTGCTCGCCGACAACAGAGGCGGGATCGACGTCGCGACCTGCGCCAGCGCCGTGGTCTTTACCGCCACGATGACGAAGTCCTGCGGACCCAGCGCACGGGGATCTTCTTCGGCCCTGATCTTGACAGCCCAGTCGCGACCGGCTGCGGTTTTCAGGCGCAGGCCGTTGGTGCGAATTGCAGCGAGCATGGCGCCTCTGGCGACCACGCTGACGTGCGCGCCGGCCAGTGACATCTTTACCGCCAGGTGGCCGCCGATGGCGCCGCACCCCAGAATACAGATTTTCATGGAGGGATCTCTGTCCGGTCAGACCAGCGCCGCACAGAAGCGGATCAGGCTTTGCAGGCCGGTGCGTATGTCCTGCGTCGACATCGAATACGAGAGGCGGAAATAGCCGGGCATGCCGAACGAGGCTCCGGGCACGATGGCGACGCCGGCTTCTTCAATCGCTGCTCTGGCAAACGCGGCATCGTCGGTGATGGCGGAGCCGGCCTGACTGGTCTTGCCGAACAGGCCGGTGCAGTTCACGAACAGGAAGAAGGCGCCGCCCGGCGTTGCGCAATGCACGCCGGGGATTTCCCTGATCAGCGCCAGCGCCAGATCGCGGCGTGCTTCGTAATCTTCACGGTAAACCCTGAGGTAAGGCTTGGGCTCTTCCAGCGCAGCCAGACCGGCGGCTTCGGTGATGGTGCTGGGCGCGCCGAGAATATGGCTGAGGAAGGAACCCATGGCGGTCATCACTTCCTTGGGCCCGGCGGCGAAGCCGAGGCGCCAGCCGATCATGCCGTAGCCCTTGGAAAAGCCATTGATCACGATGATGCGTCCGGCCAGATCGGGCGCCAGCGCGCTTGGCGAATAATGCTGCTGGCCGTCGTACACCAGATGCTCGTAGATTTCATCGGTGACCAGAAAAATGCGTGGATGGTCACGCAGCACCGCGAGTATCTCTTCCAGCTCCTGCTTGCTGTAGACCGCGCCGGTCGGATTGCCCGGCGAGTTCAGCAGCAGGACGCGCGTATGGGGGGTGACGGCTGCGCGCAGCGCCGTCGCCGTGACCTTGAATCCGGCCTCTTCGCCGCAGGACAGGATGACGGTGCTGGCCCCTGCCAGTTCCACCAGCGAGGGGTAGGACACCCAGTAAGGCGCGGGTACGATGATTTCGTCGCCAGCATCGCACAGCGCCATGAAGGCGGTGTACAACAGCGGCTTGGTGCCGGTGGCGACCACGATCTGATCCGGCGTGAACGTGGCCTGATTGTCTTCCGCGAATTTTTTGGCGATGGCGCGGCGCAGGGCCGGGCTGCCGGTGGCCGCACCATAGCGCGTGTCGCCGGTGGCGATTGCCCGGATGCCGGCCACGCGGATATTGTCCGGCGTCGGAAAGTCGGGCTCACCGGCCACCATCGAAATCACGGCCTGGCCTTGCGCCTTCCTCTCGTTGGCCAGCGCGATCAGGGCCATGGTCATGGATGGTTTGCTGTTGCTTGCGCGTTGGGATAATTTCATGGTGATTCTCCTCATGGATGTGCCGTCTGCAAAAATGCAGGCGCGAGTTCGCCCCTGCCGATCCGATCGGCTTTCGGTATTGCATGGATAGGCTTAGTGGCTAATCAGGTGCCTGATCTAGTGGTTGATCGAGTTCAGGAAGCGGCGTACCCGTTCATTTTCATTCCCGGTAAAGAATTGTTCTGCCGGCAGGTCTTGCAGCAGATTTCCTTGCTCCAGGAACCAGATCTGGTCTGCCGCCTGGCGCGCAAAATGCATTTCGTGCGTGACGCACATCATGGTGAGCCCCTCTTCTGCCAGCGTACGCATGGCGTTCAGCACTTCGCCGACCATTTCAGGATCAAGCGCGCTGGTCGGTTCATCGAACAGAATCAGTTTTGGCTCCATCGCCAGCACCCGGGCGATGGCTACACGCTGCTGCTGGCCGCCTGAAAGCTGGGCCGGATATTTGGCGCAATGCGCCTCCAGGCCGAGCCGGCGCAACTGAGTGAGCGCACGTGAAGCAGCTTCATCCTTCCCCATTTTCCTGACCCGTCGCAGGGCAATCGCAACATTGTCGAGCGCCGTGAGATGTTGGAATAGATTGAAGGACTGCGCCACAAATCCTATGCCGCTGCGCAGCTTGTTGACGTTGATCAGTGCATCGTGAATGTTGATGCCGTCGACAAAAATGCGTCCGCCGCTGATCGGTTCCAGCCGGTTGACCATGCGTATGAGCGTCGATTTCCCCGAACCCGATGAGCCGCACAGCACCACGGTGCTGCCTTGCCTGACGCTGGCGTTGATGCCGTTGATCACCAGGTTCTCGCCGTATTTCTTGATCACGTTGTCGAAGATGACTGCATCCTGACTCATGCTGCCGCTCCCTGCTGGCCTAGCGCCGGACTGTTCGAACGCGCCTTCTGAATACGCCCTTCGATATAGCTTGCAAAGCTGCTGAGCAGATAATTCATCGCGAAGTAGACAATTGCAATGATCAGGAACACTTCAAACGGTTGCGTGAACAGCGTGGCATTGAGCTGATTGCCGGCGAAGGCCAGTTCATTGGCGCCGATGATGTAACCCACCGAAGTATCTTTGACGATGCCGACAAACTGCGTGACGATGCTGGGCAACATGTTCATGACCACCTGCGGCAGAACGATGCTGAAGGTGCGGCTGATGTAATTCAGCCCCAGAGCATGCGCAGCTTCAATTTGTCCCTTGGGCAGCGACTCGATGCCGCCGCGCACGATCTCGGCGATATAGGCCGACTTGTAGACCACCAGCGTGCCGATCAGCGTGGTGACCGGGCCGATTTCGTGGCCGATCAGCAGGGGCAAGGCGAAGTAGGCCCAGAAGATCAGCATCAGAAATGGCATGCCGCGCATCAGTTGCACCAGTGCCCTTGCCGGCCGTACCAGGCAGTGCTTGCCCGATGTCATTGCCAGCGCCAGCGCGATCGAAACCGGGATGCACAGCAACAGGCTGGTGACGGCGATGATCAGCGTCATCGCCAGTCCGCCCAGCGGGCCGTAAGGGTATTGGCCGATCAGAAGCAGCAGCCAGTTGTCCTGAACGATCTGTATCATTTTCCGGCCCCCCACTTAGGCTTGCTCAGACGCGCGCCGGCTTTCATCAGCATGAATGAGATCGCCAGATAGATGAGGGTAGTCACTGAGTAGATGGCGAAGGTGCGATAGGTAGCATCCTGAATGGCCCGCGTCTGATAGCTCAGCTCTACTACGCCAATGGTCATGGCCAGGCTGGTCGATTTGAAGAACAGCAAGGCTTGATTCATGATGGCCGGCGCTGCCGAGCGAAGCGCTTGCGGCAGGACGATCCAGAACATCGATGACAGATAGGAAAAGCCGAGTGCGCGCGCCGCTTCGGTTTGACGTCCGTCCATCGAGCGGATACCGCTGCGCAGATCCTCCGAAATATAGGCGCCGAAGGCCGATGACATGGCGATGAAGGCAAACAGGAATTCGATGGGCTGCTTGTTGACCCAGAATCGGACGCCTTCCGGCAGCAGTTGCGGAACGCCGAAGTACCAGATGAAAATCTGGATCACCAGCGGCACATTGCGATGGTATTCGACGTACAGGGCAATCAGCCAGCGCAGCGGGCGGACCGGCAGCGCGCGCAAGACCGCCAGCACCACGCCCCAGATGAATCCGAACACGAACATGAGCACGGTCAGCTTGAGCATCTCGACGATGCCGCCGAGCAGCTGCATGCCGTAAGGCGCTTTCAGGACTGAAAGAAACTCGAATAGCTGCATGGCCGATCGGGAGCTAAGGAAATGTGGATGCCAGGGGCGGAGCCGCCCCGGACATTGCGCGTGGCGCGCCGTATTGCACGGCGATGCGGCGATGACGTGTTACTCGCCGATCTTTTCCACCTTGAAACGGCGTGTCATGTTGAACTCTGAATCCTTGCCGACGAACTTGTCGAAGATTTTGTCGAGCTCGCCCTTCTTGTCGGCATCCAGCAGTGCATCATTGACGGCGTTGACCAATGCTGTTTCACCCTTCTTGATGCCCAGACCGTAGGTCTCGGCAAAGAGCGGCGGATCGGTCAGCAAGTCGATGGCGTCCGGCGTGCCCTGTGTCCGCTTCTTGTATTGCTGCAGGAAGATTTCATTGAGCGCGACGGCGTCGACCTTGCGTTGCTTGAGCGCAAGCAATACTTGTGAGATGTCGTCGAAGGTCACCAATGTGGCTTGCGGAATTTTTTCCTTGGCCGCTGCCGCTGAAGTCGTGGCGCTGCCGGCCGCAATGCGTTTTCCTGCAAACTGGGCCCACGATGTGTAAGGTGTGCTGGCCGAATAGCCCAGCACGGTCAGCGTTTTGTAATAAGCGAAACTGAAATCGATCTGTTCTGCGCGGGCCGGAGTCCAGCCCAGCGAGCCGGCGACGATATCCACCCGGCCCTGGCTTACTTCCGGAATGCGCGCGGGCACGGCCACCACTTTCAGCTCGGGTTTGACGCCGAGATGCTGCGCAATCGTCTTGCACATCTCGATGTCGTAGCCGATCGGCTCGCGCGTCTTGGGATCCTGATAACCGAATGGCGGCACCGAGCCGAGCACGCCGCAGATCAGCGTGCCACGCTTCTTTACCTGCTCCAACTGGTCGGCATGGGCGTTTTGATTGTCGAGCAGAAACAGCAGGCCTAGCGAGAGGGAGAGGATGGTTTTCTTGTATGCCTTAGCGTCCATGGTGTCGATGTTCCGTTAATTTGGTGGGAAAAATAAGGAAACACGCGGTTGTCTGGAGCCCCGCTTGTTGGAGTCTAGTGTCAGATCTGTGCTGCAGTCGCACAAGCGAATAATTGGCAGGCGCAGGCACGAAAAAAAGTGCGATGACCGAGAGTGGCAGGCGGGAAGAAAGCTTCGGCCTTGCCGCTGCAAGACGCGCCTTACGCCCGGTGTCTCGCGCTTTGCTATCCGGACACGCGGGACGCACCGGCAGTTTCCTTGCTGGTGCTGCCGACGCCAAAAAAGCGGATGAGGATGTTGGTGTGCTCATTTGCGCACGATCGTTCATCGATGCTTTTATGGCGCGCGTGGAAGTTAAGCAACACGAAATAAGATGCTGAATTCCCGTCGTATCGGATGTCTTGTGCGGCTGGAGTTCTTTCCAGTAAAGGAGAAACGAGACAGCATGATCGTTGGCGAGGTTGACGTCAAAATGTAAGGATTTCGTGAATGCCTTAGGTTCGATTGCCAGCTTTTTATTTTTAGAGCATCATCGCCGCCGAATCAGATGAAAAAAATTTGTTCAGGGCTTCATTACTGTTCAAGACAAGAATCAAAGCCTCCAAAAAAAGGCGGGGAGAGACAAGCACTCATTCCATGAGTCTTTGCGGAACTCCGTTTGCAGATTCTTGTTTGCGGGTTCCTGTGCTAACGGTAAAGGAACTAGTAATGTCGACCCATTTTAAAAATCTAGGGGTAGGGGCCCGCCTGGCTGCGGTGTTTGCTCTGGTCATTCTGTTGCTGGTCGTGGTGAGCGTCACTGCCGTCACCAAGATCAACAATATCAACACCTCCATCAATCAGATTCTTGGCGACCGCTATCTCAAGGTGCGCTGGGCGTTCGACGTGCGTGACGGCGTCAACGACGAAATCAAATATCTGCGCGGCATCGTGATCGACGCCGGCCGCCCTGAACTCAACAAGAATCGCTACGCTCAACTGGACGTTGCAACCAAGAAGACCAAGGATGCGATTGACAAGATCGCCGCCCGCCAGACGACCGACGGCGGCAAGAAGAAGATCAAGGTGCTCGACGATGCACGTCTGAATTTCGAAGCCGGCAAGGCCGAACTGCTGGCGCTGACCAGGGCAGGCAATGCCGAGGCTGCCGGCGAATACGTGCTGAGAAAGATCACCGCTTCGCAGAACAACTACCTGGAACTGGCGACCAGCTTCGCCAACTCGCAGGATCAGCAGATGCAGCAGGAGGGCGAAAAGGCTCGTGCCGAAGGCGCGCTGGCGATCGACATCACGCTGGTGTGCTCGGTGGTGGCGGTGCTGGCTTCCATCATCCTCGGTTACTTTCTGGTGCGCTCCATCGTGCGCCCGCTCAATGAAGCGGTGCGGGTGGCCGAGAACGTCGCCGGGGGCGATCTGACCACGCGCATCGAGGTCAAGTCCAATGATGAGACCGGCAAACTGATGCAGGCGCTCAGGAAGATGAACGACAATCTGCTCGGCATCGTGAGCAATGTACGCAGCGGCACCGATACCATCACCACTGCCTCCAACGAGATTGCCTCGGGCAATCTGGATCTGTCGTCGCGCACCGAACAGCAGGCTTCTTCGCTGGAAGAAACCGCATCGGCGATGGAACAGATGACATCGACCGTCAAGCAGAATGCCGAGAATGCCCGCCAGGCCAATCACCTGGCGACCTCGGCATCGGCAGTGGCGATTCAGGGCGGTGAAGTGGTGGGCCAGGTGGTCGGCACCATGGATGCCATCAACACGTCCTCCAGGAAGATCGTCGACATCATCAGTGTGATTGACGGCATCGCTTTCCAGACCAACATCCTGGCGCTCAACGCGGCGGTGGAAGCTGCGCGCGCCGGCGAGCAGGGGCGCGGTTTCGCGGTAGTGGCCTCGGAAGTGCGCAGTCTGGCGCAGCGTTCCGCCTCGGCGGCCAAGGAAATCAAGATCCTGATCGACGATTCGGTGGCGAAAGTGGACGACGGCAGCAAGCTGGTGGCCAAGGCCGGCGCGACCATGGATGAAGTGGTCGCCAGCGTGAAGAGCGTGACCGACATCGTCGGCGAAATCACTGCCGCCAGCTCGGAGCAGAGCACCGGCATCGAGGAAATCAACCGCGCCATCACACAGATGGATGAGGTCACGCAACAGAATGCCGCCCTGGTCGAAGAAGCCGCCGCGGCGGCGCAGTCGATGCAGGATCAGGCCATGCGGCTGTCGCAGGCAATCAGCATTTTCAAGCTGACGCAGGGGGCCGTGCCGGTCCCGGTCTCAGTGGGGGCCAAGGTGGCGCCTGCCTATCAGCGCAAGGTAATGCCCGAGACCAGGAACATCACGCCGCGGGCAGAGCGCCTGCGAGCAGAGGAGTCGAAATCGCTTGCGGTAAAAAGCGATGAGAGTTCATGGGAAACCTTCTGAGTTGCATCTGCTCGCGAACTGAGGGGCGCTGAACGCGTTTTGTACAAGCTGCAGGAGAATTCAGGAAAGAGGAGCGGCGCAGGCCTTGCTCCTCTTTTTATCCGGCAGCTTGTGCCTGGCTTGCGGTGATGCCCGGTGCCGGCGTTGTTTGTAAGAACTCGTCTTTTTATTCGCAGCCTGGCGTGAGCGAACAGCTCTGAAATGCAGGGAGGCTGTTGGATTATGCTCACATAATGTATGACAACTTTTCGAAAGAGTTGCGACATCCTACTTCTATCAATGCTAATATCCGACCCGTGTCAGTTCACTGGCGCCCTGGCGGTATTCATGTTCAGGCCTGCATGCAGCAGCGCAAGAAAAAAGCGAAGTGCATATGCTTCTTTCAGATGCGTGAAACTGCAGTGAAATACAATAAAAAATGCCAGTCATCCAGACTGGATGAGATTTTCGGAGACGCGTTTATTAACTCTGAAACTCAGGCAATGGCCCAAATCCATACCCAAGAAGTCAGCTTTCACCTGACTGCTGCATCCGCCTCCGATCTGATCGGCCCGGCGATGATCCGCCCGCAGCACGCACAAACCATTCATACCATCTGCAGTACCCAGAGGCGAACACGTCCGCCCTCCGGATAATGCGCGCCGTTCGGCTTTGACCGACGCCGGCTGATGGTTGCAATCGTGCTGATCGCGCTGTGCGTTCAGCGCAATTCATCTGCCCGCTCGGGTTACCCGGCTCATTCCATTTTGTTCGCTGATCGCGCAACGGCTGCTGCCGCTGCTGCGCAGGTCTTTCTTCATCTCAAACATCATTCGCCAAAATGTCGACACCGAAATTCAGTCCATCGCGCCGGGCCATGCTGGTTGCCACGGCCGCCGCAGTCCCCATTGCTTCCATCCCGATGATCAAGGCACGCGCCGAAGGCCTTGAGGGCATAGAGCTGCGCCAGTACCAGCCGGTCTTCTTTTCCGCCGCCGAATGGCTCTTCATCATGGCTGCCTGCGACCGTCTGATTCCGACCGAAGGCAAGGGCCCCGGCGCACTGGAAACCAATGTGCCTGTGTTCATCGATCAGCAATTGCACGTGGGTCTTGGCAGCGACATTTATCAGCAAGGTCCGCACAAGGTGGATGCGCCTGCGACCATGGGCTTCCAGATGCCGCATGCGCCGCAAGAGGTGTATCGCATCGGGATCAGGCTGGCGCAGCAGGAAAGCCAGAAGCTGCACGGCAAGCCGTTCGAACAATTGAGCGCGCCCGAGAAAGACGCCTTCCTGACCGCGCTGCAAAAGAATGGCGTGGACTTTGCAGCGATGGGTGTGAGCACGCTCAAGGCCTCGCAATTCTTCAGCCAGATGCTGGGCGACACCAAGAACGGTTATCTGGCCGACCCGATGTACGGCGGCAACAAGGACATGAAGGCCTGGGTCGCCATCGGCTTCCCGGGCGCCCGCGCGGCCTACACCGAATGGATCGATCAGCACAACGTCAAGTATCCGCTGGGTCCGGTCAGCCTGAGCGGCAAGCGCGCCTGATCCGCTTCCGATTTTCATGCAGGCGCCGGGTTTGATTTCTGTCCGGCCCGTGTCTGCCTTGCGCCTTGTGCGCTACTTCATTGAATAGCCTCTTTATGCCAAACATTACTAACGACGAAGTCGATGTCGTCATCGTCGGCCTCGGTTGGGCCGGCTCCATCATGGCCATCGAACTCGCGCGTGAAGGTCTGAAAGTCCGCGCGCTGGAACGCGGCCCGGATCGTCCGCCGGAAGATTTCGCTTATCCGAAACCGGCCGACCAATACGGCTACGCCACCCGCAACAAGGTGTTCGCCACGCCGCGCGATGCCGCGCTGACGGTGCGCTACAACCAGGAGCAGGCAGCCTTGCCGACCCGCAAATGGGGCGCGTTTGCACCGGGCACCGGCGTCGGCGGTTCCGGTCTGCACTGGACCGGCGTGCTGATTCGCCCGACGCCGACCGACATCAAGCTCAAGACTTATGCCGACCAGGCCTACAAGCGCGGCACGCTCGATCCGGAAATGCGCATCAAGGATTTCCCGTTCACCTGGGAAGAAATCGAACCGCATTACGACTTCTTCGACAAGGTCTGCGGCCTGTCCGGCAACACCGGCAACCTCGGCGGAAAAATCATGCCGGGCGGCGATCCGTTTGAAGGTCCGCGTTCCAGTCCGTATCCGCTGCCGGCCTTGCACGACACGCTCAACAGCTCGATGTTCGCCAAGGTGGCGACGCAGATGGGTTACCACCCTTTCCCCAATCCGTCGGCCAACGTGTCGCAGGCCTGGACCAATCCTTACGGCGCGCAGATCGCACCGTGCAACTATTGCGGCTACTGCAGCAAATATCCTTGCCTGAATTATTCCAAGGCCTCGCCGCAGACCACGATTCTCGACGTGCTCAAGCGCATGCCGAACTTCGACTATCGCGTCAACGCCAACGTGATCAAGGTCAACCTGCACGCCGACAAGAAGACGGCCACCGGCGTCACCTATTACGACGAGCAGAAGCGCGAAGTATTCCAGCCGGCCAGGATCGTGATTCTGAGCAGCTTCCAGTTCGCCAACGTGCGCCTGATGCTGTTGTCGGGCATCGGCAAGCCTTACGATCCGGTCACCGAAACCGGCACCATCGGCCGCAACTACGCCTTCCTGTCCAACGGCGGCGCCACGCTGTTCTTCAAGGACAAGAACTTCAATCCCTTCGTCACCGCCGGCGCCACCGGTGAAATGTTCAATGACATCTCGCCGGGCAATTTCGACGACGGCATCAAGCTCGGCTTCATCGGCGGCGCCAAGATTCACAGCTCGCAGTCGAGCGGCGCCCCGATCGGCACCGCGCTGCCGCCGGGCACGCCCAGCTGGGGCAAGGGCTGGAAGGACGGCATGGTGGACTGGTACGGCCGCTCGATGAAGGTCAGCATCACCACCACCTGCATGTCCTATCGCGGCCACTTTCTGGACCTCGATCCGAACTACAGGGATCCATGGGGCCAGCCGCTGCTGCGCATGACTTTCGACTGGCGTCAGAATGAGCTGAAGCTGCAACGCTATCTGCGCGACATCGTGATGAACATCTCCAAGGAGCTCAAACCGGACATGGTCTCCGAAGGTTTCCTCGGACTGGATTCGCATTGGGACATCACCAAGTACGTGTCCACCCACAACGTGGGCGGCGCCATCATGGGCACCTCGCCCAAGGATTCCGCGCTCAATCGCTATCTGCAATCCTGGGATGTGCATAACGTGTTCGTACCGGGCGGCAACGCCTTTCCGCAGAACTTCCAGGCCAACCCGACCGCCACCATCGGCGCCATCACGCTGTTCGCGGCAGAGGCGATCAAGAAGTATTACCTGAAAAATCCAGGCCCCCTGGTCAAGGCATGAGCATCCCAAACATGAACAGTCTGAAACAACTACTGGCCATCGTGGCCCTGAGTCTGAGCACTTTCTCTATCGCCAGCGCCGCGAACGATCCGGCCGTCGTCCAGCGCGGCGCCTATCTGGCGCGCGCCGGCGATTGCATGGCCTGCCACAGTGCAGCCGGCAAGGCCGAGTACAGCGGCGGTCTCGCCATCGACAGCGGTCACGGCATCATTTATTCCACCAACATCACGCCCGACAAGCAGCACGGCATCGGCAATTACACCGAGCAGCAGTTCGCCGACGCCATGCGCAAGGGGGTGCGCGCCGACGGCACGCATCTGTATCCGGCCATGCCGTATCCAAGCTACGCCAAGGTCTCGGATGAAGATGTGCACGCGCTGTATGCCTACTTCATGGATGGCGTGAAACCGGTGGCCACCGATCCGCCGGCCACCAGGATGAGTTTCCCGTTCAACATGCGCTGGGGTATGGCCTTGTGGAATGTGTTCTTCGCTTCCGACAAGCCATTCAGGGCGCAGGACGGCTGGAGCGGCGAGATCAGGCGCGGCGCCTATCTGGTCGAAGGTCTGGGCCACTGCGGCAGCTGCCACACACCGCGCGGTTTCGCCATGAACGAAAAAGCCGGCGACAGCAGCGATGCGCAATTTCTGGCCGGCGGCGAGCTGAACGGCTGGGCGGTGCCATCGCTGCGCGGCATGCCGCGCTGGAGCGCCGACGACATCGTGGCCTATCTGCAGACCGGTCGCAACAAGACATCGTCGGTGGCCGGCGAGATGAGCATGGTGGTGGAGCACAGCACCTCGCATCTGAAGGATGAAGATCTGAAAGCCATCGCGGCGTATCTGAAGACCTTGACGCAAGTGCCGCCGCGCAGCAGCGGCATCAAGCCGCAGGGCCGCGATGAGACCATCAGGAAACTCACCGCCGCCAAGGATCTGACGCTGGGTGAGCGCCTGTATCTGGATAATTGCGCAGCCTGCCACTTCGTCACCGGCAAGGGCGCCGGCGGCATCTTCCCCGAGTTGGACGGCGCCAGCGTGATCAACGCCGGCAATCCCGGCGCGCTGGTGCACGTGATCCTGCAAGGCGCACGCACGCCGTCGACCGAGAAAGCGCCGTCGATTCTGGTGATGCCCGGATTCGCGCATCGCCTGAGCGACAGCGAAGTGGCGGAACTGGCGACCTTCCTGCGTCAGGGCTGGAGCAATCAGGCCGAAGCGGTAACGGAGCGCGATGTTTCCAAACTGCGCGCCAAGGCAGAGAAGTAAGTTCGCTGCAGCTGCATGCCTGAGCGGCATGCACAGGAAAAAAGCCCGCATGTTTCATCCATGCGGGCTTTTTTCATCCTGGGACAGAGCGATGGCGATGCCGGCTTCAGGGCGCCACATGCATCATGGTGGCCTGCATCAGCGCAATCACTTTGCTGGCGCCATCCTTGAACGCCAGCACTTCACCGGTGCAGATGCTCAGCTGCTTGCCAGCATTCTGCACGCGGCCGATGGCGAGAAAGCGTTCGCCGATGGCCGGACGCAGCATATTGATCTTGAATTCCACCGTGACGACTTCATGCCCGGCCGGCGCTTTGGTCAGGGCCGCGTAACCGCAGGCGCTGTCGACGATGCTGGTGGTGGCGCCGGCATGCATGTAGCCGTGTTGCTGCGACAGCCGGATGGAAAACGGCAGGGCGATATGCACTTCGCCGTCGCCCACCGAGACCAGCTGTGCGCCGAGGGTGGTCATCAGACCTTGCGCATTGAAGCTGGCGGTGACCCGCTGCTCTATATTGTGTTGATCATTGTGATCGCTCATCTTGATTGCTCCTCCTGTTGATGTCTGGATGTGTCCGCGCTGTTTTGAACGAGCGGCATTTTTTCTGAATTTCTGAATATCCCGACTCTACTAAAAAAGCCCGCGATGTGCGGGCTTTCTCGTTACAGGCTGGCCGAGGAGCAGGTCGGCATCACGGACGTTCACCTAGTTGCAGGCGCGCTGCAATCTGTTCCGTCACGGCCGGCAGATCGGCCACCGAGTCGATCACGTAATGTGCGCCTGCGCTGCGCAGCCGCAGTTCGGCCGCGGCCTTCAACGCGGCTATCTGCTCCGGCTGCATCTGCGCCAGTTCGGCGCGGGTGCAGCCGACTTCATTGCCGGACAATGAAATGCCGACGCTCCACATGCCGGCATGTATGCCTTCTTCGATGCCGGGCACGGTGTCATCCACCTTGATGCAGGCCGCGACCTCGCGAATCCTCAGCGCCAGCACATTGGCTAGCGCCATGTAGGGGCCGGGGCGGCCGCCGGCATCCAGCTCGTCGCCGGCGACCACGTGATCGGGCGCGATGCCTTCCTGCGCCGCCAGCGGCAGCAGCACGTCCAGCACCTGGCGCGGATAGCCGGAGCAGGAACCGGTCTTCAGACCTTGTTCACGCAGCCATGCCAGCGTGTCGGCGGCGCCTTCTATGGCCTGCGAATAGTGGCCCACCTTGGCGATCTGCATCGGCATGAAGCGCGCATAGATGGCATCCACGTCCTGATCGTTCGGGGCGTGACCCATGCAAGCCTGCCATTGTGCGGCGATGGCCGGATCGGCCAGCAGGGTATGAATGTGCTGCCATTTCGACAGGCCCATGGGGCCGCGCGCCTGTTGCAGACTGATGTCGATGTCGAAGCTCTTGAAGGCGTCAACAAAGATTTGCGTCGGCGCCAGCGAGCCGAAATCAACCAGCGTACCGGCCCAGTCGAAGATCACGGCTTCCAGCGCAATCGCCGGTTTGGGAGTGTTGAACATGAGGATTCCTTTGTGCTTGAAAGATGCTGAACAGGTGAGTTAAGCGGCCGCAGCTGCGGCAATGAAATTGCGCCCGCGCGGGCCTTGCAGAGCGCGCTGCACCATGTCGTCCCAGTTGTCGCCTATGCCGTAATGCGCCGGGTCGGTGCTGACGCCCAGCGCCTGCAGAAAGCGCGACAGACGGGCCAGCGCCTGCGCTGTATCGACGGCGTCGAAGATGTGCAGCAGCAAGGCGTCGACCTGTGGATCGCGGCCGAAGGCCAGTCGCATCACCTCGGGCAGGGAGAACGAGCAGGCGATGCCATGCGCCACCCCGTGATGCAGGGTGATGTCGTAGGACAGCGAATGCGCCAGCGCGGTCTTGGTGTTGGAAAACGCAAGGCCGGCCTGCAGCGCCGCCAGCGCCATGTCTTCGCGCAGCTGCAGGTTGGCGGGCTGCAGCATCAGTGCCGGCAGCGTGGCGATGATCTGGCGCGCGGCGCCGGCGGCCAGGCTGGCCGAGACCGGATTGCGGTTGACGTTCCAGATCGATTCCAGCGCATGCGACAGCGCATCGAGGCCGCTGGCCAGCGTGGCGCCGGGCGGCAGGCTGAGCATCAGTTGCGGATCGATGATGGCGGCCTGCGGCCAGGTCCACGGAAGGTGCAGCGAATACTTGTTGCCGGCGGCCGCGTCCCAGATCGTGGCCCAGGGCGTGACTTCGCTGCCGGTGCCGGCGGTGGTCGGGATCGCGATCAGCGCCTTGCTGTCCTTGCCGTCGAGCGCGGCGCCGTCGCGCAGATGCGCCAGCAGTTCATCGAAGCAGCCGCCGGGCGTCGGCGTCAGCATGGCCTTGGCGCAGTCGAGCACGCTGCCGCCGCCGATGGCGACGATGCATTCGACCTCGGCATGCTTGGCCCAGATGCGGGCATACATGGCGGCCAGCCAGCTGACGTCGGGATTGGGTTGCACCGCGTTTTCGATGCCGGCCAGACGCGGGCCGAGCAAGGCGGCGATGTGCTGTTCCAGACCGAGGCCGGCGGCTTCGGGGAAGGTGATCAGCAGGGCGCGCCGTTCGCCCAGCAATTGCGGCAGGCGCGACAGGCTACCCGCGCCGGCATGCACCGACACTGGATTGTGATAATTCCACATGAGTTCTTGTTTCTGTGAAGAGAGGTTGAGGTCTTGCGAGATGTTGAATGCCGCATGTTGCAGGTCGCGCCGGCAACATGCGGTGAAATCAGTGCGCGCGGCCGTCCTGAATCATCTTGCGCAAGCGGCTGGAAATCGTATCGGCTAGCACCACCATCAGCGTCACCACGACGATGCAGGTGGCGGTGTCCTGATACTTGAACAGCTTGAGGCTGTTGACCAGTTCGAAACCGAGGCCGCCGGCGCCGACCATGCCGAGCACCGTGGCCTGGCGCAGGTTGACTTCGAAGCGATACAGCACGGTGGCGATCCACGCGGTGATCACTTGCGGCAGTACGCCGAAGGCCACCACCTGCAAGGGCCGGGCGCCGGTGGCGCGCAAGGCTTCCAGCGGGCCGTCGTCGATTTCCTCGATGCTGTCGGCGAAGAATTTTCCGACCATGCCGACTCCGTGCAAGGCCAGCGCCAGCACGCCGGGGAAGGGGCCGAGGCCGACCGCCGAGACAAATACCAGCGCCAGGATCAGTTCATTGATGCTGCGCGTGACGTTCAGAAACTGGCGCACTGCCTGATACACGACGCGATTGCGATTCAGGTTGCGCGCCGCCAGAAATGAAATCGGGATCGCGGCCAGCACGCCCAGCAGGGTGCCCCACAGCGCAATCTGTATGGTCTCGATGGCGGGTGCGATCAGATTGCCGAGGATGTTCCAGTTGGGCGGGAACGAGCGGCTCAGGAAGTCGCCGATCTGCGGCAGGCCGTTGGCCAGTTCGCTCCAGCTCAGTTGCGTGCCTTGCGCGCTCCAGGCCAGCACGACGGCGACCAGCACCACGGCGGCCACGCACAGCAGCCATGCGCGCAGGGTCAGCGGGCGCGGGCCGGTCCAGATGAAATCGCGATAGCTGCCCGCCTCGCTGTGTTGCAGGCCGGGAATCAGGCTGCTCATGACAGTGCTCCTTGTATCGACAGTTCGCTCGCGCGCGTCGTCTCCGGCGATGGCGCGTGATGGTTGGATGGGGCGTGCTCGTTACTCTGATTGTTCTGATCGGCGCCGCCGTAAATCAGGTTGAGATGCGATTCGCGCAGCTCATCGCCACGGCCGTCGAACACCAGCTTGCCGCCCGCCAGTCCGACGATACGGTCGCCGAATTCACGCGCGTAATCCACCTGATGCAGATTGCACACCACGGTGATACCCAGTTCGCGACAGGCATCGCGCAGATATTGCAGCACCAGCCGCGAAGTCTTCGGATCGAGACTGGCTACCGGTTCGTCGGCCAGAATCACTTGCGGCCGCTGTGCCAGTGCACGGGCAATGCCGACCCGCTGGCGCTGTCCGCCGGACAAGGCATCGGTGCGCTCGGCGGCCTTGTGTTCCAGGCCGACGCGGCGCAGACAATCCATGGCCAGCGCCACGTCCTGCCGCGAAAACAATTGCAGTAGCGAGCTCAGTGTGGAGACCTGGCCCAGGCGGCCGGTCAATACATTCTTCAGCACGCTCAGGCGCGGCACCACATTGTGATGCTGGAAAATCATCGCCACCTGCTGGCGCAACTGCCGCAGCTGGCGTCCGCTGCGGGACCGGGTGGCGGCGCCGGCATCAAAACCCGCTGCCACCAGCTCGCCGGAGGAGGGCGAGACCAGACCGTTGATACAGCGGAGCAGGGTCGATTTGCCGGCGCCGGAGGGCCCCAGCACCACCAGGAACTCGCCTGCGGCCACATCGAGGTCAACCCCGCGCAGCACGGCATTGCTGCCGTATTGCTTGGTCAGCGCGCGGATGCGGATCATTTCATGGCCTTGAGATCAAGATTCAGGATCTTGGCGGTGTCGCGCACCACGTTGTAAGCGGCATCGTCGGTCGGCACGAAACCGTTCAGCACGCCCTGATCGCCCCATGGCACGTCCTTGATGTTGGCGAAGGCGGTCGCGATCTTCTTCTTCAGCGCCGGATCCAGATCCTTGCGCCATACCATCGGCGACTCGGGAATATCGGCCGAAGTCCACACCACGTTGAAATCGGATTGCTTGACCACGCCCTTGGCGATGGCCGAGGCCAGAATGCGGTCGGCCACGGCGGCGGCATCGACCTTCTTGTTGGCCACTGCCAGGATGCTGGCGTCATGCGAACCGGAGAAGATCACGCGCGAGAAATACTTGTTCGGATCGATATTGTTTTTCTGCAGACCGGCGCTGGGGAACAGATGGCCGGAGGCGGACGATGGATCGACGAAGGCCATGGTGTGGCCCTTGAGCTGTTCGATGTTTTGAATGCCGCTGTCCTTGCGCACGATGATCAGGCTCTTGTACGAACTCTTGCCGGTCTTCTTGGTTTCCGCCACCGAGAAGGCTTCGACGTTGGCGACCGAACTGGCCAGCACATACGAGAACGGGCCGAGGTAGGCCACGTCCAGCTTCTTCGAGCGCAGGGCTTCGATGATGCCGTTGTAGTCGGTGGCGATGAAAGGCTTGACCGGCATGCCGACCTGTTCCTGCAGGCTGGCGATGACTTGCTTGCTGTTTTCCAGCATGGCCTGCGAATCTTCCGCCGGGATCAGACCGACCGTCAGCGGTGGCGCCGCCATCGCCGGATGGAAAACCGTGGCAGTCAAAAGGCCCAGGCACACGGCCAGCAGCGAGCGTCGTTTCATGATTCATCCTTGATCGTTTTAAGTGGAATAAGCGGATGCAGGGAACAGCGCCTGACTCCGGACAGACGCAAGATTAAGCATGCTTTGTGACGAGCTTATTATCGATATAATCAAAAAATCCTGATCAATCTATTGATTGAAGCTATAGATGACACCTTCACAACTTCGCGCCTTTCTTGCCGTCGCCCGCCATCGCGGCTTTTCCGCTGCTGCCCGCGCGCTGGGCGTGAGCCAGCCGACCCTGACCACGCAGGTGCAGGCGCTGGAACGCGATCACAATGTCGAGCTGTTCTATCGTCGCGGTCGCCGGCTCGACCTGAGCGAGACTGCACAGCGCCTTTTGCCGATCGCGCAAAACATTGCCGAGCTGGAACTGGATGCGCTCAATCTGCTGGTCAACTCAGGGGCGCTGCACGTGGGCCATCTGCGCATCGGCGCGGTGGGGCCCTTCCATGTCATCGAAATGGTGGATGCCTATCGCGCGAAATATCCCAAGGTCGAGTTGTCGATCAAGCTGGGCAATTCGGCGCAGTCGCTGGCCGACCTTGAAAATTACGTGACCGACGTCGCAGTGCTGGCCACCTTCAGCGACGATGTACGTTTTGTCAGCGTGCCGTATGCCGCGCACGCGGTCGTCTTGTTTGCGCATGTCGGTCATCCGTTTGCGCGACGCCAATCGATACGGCTGGAAGAGCTGGCCGGTCAGCCCATGCTGATGCGCGAACAGGGTTCGACCACGCGGCTGGCGCTGGAAAAAGCATTGCAGGCAGCCGGCGTGCGGCCGCAGATCGTGATGGAAATCGGCAGCCGTGAAGCGCTGCGCGAAGCGGTGGCGCGCGGGCTAGGATTAGGCACGGTATCGCAGGACGAATTCATTCCCGATCCGCGCATTCGCATGGTGCGGATCGAGGGCGATCCGGTGAGTACGCATACTTACGTGTATTGCCTGAGCGAGCGGCGCTCGGCGCGCCTGGTCGGTTCTTTCATGGAGATCACGGAGCAGGCTTCCGCCACAGCAGCGCTCAGGCCCTGATCGTTCTCAGCCCGCCGCATCTGAAAAATCCTCGACCTCCAATGCACAAGACCCGCGTGTTTTCGCATGCGGGTCTTGCGTTCTTCTGTCCCTGATGTGCTGCCGGTTTCAGGCCGGAGGGCGCAGCAGGGAGGAAGCGATTACTTCACTTCAGTGATGAAGTTTTCGCGTGAGCGACGCACCTTCTTCAGATCGACCAGCCAGTCGCCTTCGGCCGCGCGATAGCCGAGCGCCAGGACCACCACGCTGCGCAGATGTCTGGCCTGCAGGCCAAGAATTTCATCGACGGCGGCCGGGTCAAAACCTTCCATCGGCGTCGAATCCACTTTCTCGAATGCGGCCGCGATCATGGCCGAGCCGAGTGCAATGTAGGCCTGGCGCGCCGCAGACTGGTAGTTGCCTTCCTGGCCGCGCTGCGCCGCAATGCCGGTGAGCATCTGGCGATAATTTTCCCAGCCTTCGTTGACCGTGCCGCGCACCTCATTGGTCAGGTCGAACATCATGTTGATGCGCTCGGGCGTGATGTCGTCCCATGCTGCAAACACCAGCAGGTGCGAGCAATCGGTGTATTGCGTCTGGTCCCAGCCGACCGCCTTGATTTTTGCGCGCAGTTCGGGATTGGTGACCACCAGCACTTCAAACGGTTGCAGGCCGCTGGAGGTCGCGCTCAGGCGGGCGGCTTCGAGGATGCGTTCCAGTGTTTCCGCCGGAACGGTTTTGCTTGGATCGTATTTTTTGGTGGCGTAACGCCAGTTCAGTGCATGGATGACTGCTGTCATGTGAGGTACTCCGGACGATAGTGATAAGGGATGAAAAACAGAGCGCAAGCCGATGCCGGGCACGGGCGCACCTGCATCGTGTTGTGTCTGCGCTTATACTAAGCTTCAAGTCAACTTGAAGGTCAAGGCAAAAATGAAGATAGGCGAACTGGCAGAAAAAACCGGCGTGGCCCCATCGGCGATCCGCTTTTATGAAGAAGAGGGCTTGCTGCAGGCGCCGGTACGCGGCGCCAACGGCTATCGCCATTACGACGACAACGCGCTCAAGCGTCTGAAGATCGTGGTGGCCGTGCAAAAGCTGGGTTTTTCGCTGGAGACGATACGCGGTCTGTTCATGCACGACGGTCGTTGTTCCAAGTTCAGGACGATGGAGCAGATCGATGTCCGGCTGGATGAAGTGCGCCGGCTTGAACTGGAGCTGGCGGCGCAGCGCGGCGAACTGATCGCGATGCGCGACATGCTGGAAGAGAGTGTCAGGACCGGGCGTGATCCCAGTTGTCCGGGAACGCTGCAGGAGAATGCCGCCGTGCAAGACGCCGGGCGAAGCGCCAAGGCCGGCGTCACCAAGCGCGATGCGGATCGGCTGCACGCAGGCTGAAGCTGCAATTTTCATTGCTCACGAAACGGACTGCGATGCAGCGCCGGACCCAGGTTTTCGCCCGGGCCGCAAGATCGGATTGTTGTGCCGGGCCCGCCAGCAGAAAAAAACTACCGGCATGTGACATCCGGCGCTCACCTGCAGCTTATCCATACCCGGCTGCCGCGTGAGCCCGCGTCAGCCCCATCCGATGCTCGCTTTATCGTCGGCTATCGGCACTCTTAGTTTTTAGCTCTGGAATCCATCAGGAAATTCAATTTCCGGGATAAATACCTCGGTGCTACCATCGCAACTCGCTTAACCCCCAATCGAAACATGGTGATTCGATCAGGTCGTCTAAAGGAGATTGTGCATGACAAACGAAGCCAAGTGCCCGTTCAACCATACCGCCGGCGGCGGTACTACCAACCGTGACTGGTGGCCCAAGCAGTTGCGTCTGGATCTGCTGGCGCAGCATTCGTCAAAGTCCAATCCCATGGATCCCGACTTCGATTATGCGAAGGCGTTCAAGAGCCTCGATCTGGCCGCCGTGAAAAAAGATCTGGCGGCGCTGATGACCGATTCGCAGGACTGGTGGCCGGCCGATTTCGGCCACTACGGTCCGCTGTTCATCCGCATGGCATGGCATAGCGCCGGTACCTATCGCATCGGCGATGGCCGTGGCGGCGCCGGTCGCGGGCAACAACGTTTTGCACCACTCAACAGCTGGCCCGACAACGTCAGCCTGGACAAGGCGCGCCGTCTGCTGTGGCCGATCAAGCAGAAATACGGCAAGAAAATTTCCTGGGCCGATCTGCTGATCCTGACCGGCAACGTCGCGCTGGAAACCATGGGCTTCAAGACCTTCGGTTTCGCCGGCGGCCGTGAAGATGTATGGGAACCGGATCTGGATGTCTACTGGGGCACCGAAACCACCTGGCTCGGCGGCGATGCGCGCTACGGCAAGGGCAAGCCCGGCAGCCACACTGGCGAAATCGTGGCCGATCCCGATCAGCACGGCAGCGAGCAGGATCGCACCGCACCTGCCGGCCGCAATCTGGAAAATCCACTGGCTGCAGTGCAGATGGGTCTGATCTACGTCAATCCGGAAGGTCCGGAAGGCAATCCCGATCCGATCGCCGCCGCCAAGGATATCCGCGAGACTTTCGCCCGCATGGCGATGAACGATGAAGAGACCGTGGCGCTGATCGCCGGCGGCCACACCTTCGGCAAGACCCACGGCGCGGGCGATGCCAAACACGTCGGTCGCGAGCCGGAAGCCTCCGATCTGGAACATCAGGGGCTGGGCTGGCACAGCAGCTTCGGCACCGGCGTCGGCAAGGATGCCATTACCAGCGGTCTGGAAGTGACCTGGACGCAGACGCCGACGCAGTGGAGCAATTTCTTCTTCGAGAACCTGTTCAAGTTCGACTGGGAGCTCACCAAGAGCCCGGCCGGCGCGCATCAGTGGACGCCGAAGAACGGCGCCGGCGCCGGCATCATTCCCGACGCCCATGATGCATCCAAGAGCCACGCGCCGACCATGCTGACGACCGACTTGTCGCTGCGTTTCGACCCGGCTTACGAGAAAATCTCGCGTCGTTTCTTTGAGCATCCGGAGCAGTTCGCCGATGCCTTCGCGCGTGCATGGTTCAAGCTGACACACCGCGACATGGGGCCGCGTGCCCGTTATCTGGGCCCGGAAGTGCCGTCCGAAGAACTGATCTGGCAAGACCCTGTCCCGGCAGTCAGCGCACCGCTGATCGATGCGGCTGATGTGGCTGCACTGAAGAGCAAGGTATTGGCTTCAGGCTTGTCGGTGTCGGAACTGGTCTCGACGGCCTGGGCTTCGGCTTCGACCTTTCGTGGTTCGGACAAACGCGGCGGCGCCAACGGTGCCCGCATTCGTCTGGCGCCGCAAAAGGACTGGGCTGTCAATCAGCCGGCGCAACTGGCCAAGGTGCTGAAGGCGCTGGAAGCGATTCAGCGCGAATTCAATGCGCAGGGCAGCAAGAAGGTTTCGCTGGCCGACCTGATCGTGCTGGCCGGCGATGCAGCGGTGGAGCAAGCGGCGAAAAGCGCAGGTCAGAACGTGAGCGTGCCTTTCACGCCGGGCCGTACCGACGCTTCGCAAGAGCAGACCGATGTCGATTCCTTCGTACCGCTGGAACCGGTGGCCGATGGTTTCCGCAACTACCTGAAAGGGCAGTACAGCGTGCCGGCTGAAGCGCTGCTGATCGACAAGGCGCAACTGCTGACGCTGACCGCGCCGGAGATGGCTGTGCTGGTGGGTGGCTTGCGTGTGCTCGGCGCCAACGTCGGTCAGACACAGCAGGGCGTGTTCACCGCTCGCCCGGGCGTTCTGAGCAACGACTTCTTCCTCAACCTGCTCGACATGGGCACGGAGTGGAAATCGACGTCGCCGGCCAAGGATGCCTTTGAAGGCCGCGACCGCAAAACCGGCGCAGCCAAGTGGACCGGCAGCCGCATCGACTTGCTGTTCGGTTCGCAGGCGCAGTTGCGCGCAGTGGCGGAAGTCTACGGCAGCGCCGATGCACAGGAAAAGTTTGTGCATGACTTCGCGGCAGCCTGGACCAAGGTGATGAATCTGGATCGCTTCGATCTGGCCTGATCGCTCTGCAATGCGGCTGGAAACATCGGCCGCGTGAGCCCTATCCGCAGTAACTGAAGCGGCGAATCATCTGATTCGCCGCTTTTTCATTTGTCTGGCTTTGTCTCGCATTCAGCGTGTTTCCTTGCCTGTTGCGGTCTGTTTTTCCGGCAACTGTGTCTGGTGAAGCAAAGCCTTCGCCTTACCATTGCAGGCTCATCTCATCATGAACGGAGTACGGCGTGACGCAACTGAAGCAGCCCATCGGAATCTTTGACGCCGGCATCGGCAGCTATGCCATCGTCGAGCGCGTGCATCAACATTTCCCGCTGCAAGACATCCTCTATCTCGCAGATCGCGCCAGCTTTCCCTACGGCGCCAAGTCGCCGGCCGAGTTGCTGGCCTCGGTCAGCAAGGCTGCCGACTATCTGCAAAGTCAGGGATGCGGCGCGATCATTCTGGCCTCGAATGCGCCCAGCATCATGGTGCTGGACGGCTTGTGTGAAGTCTGTGGCATTCCGGTGATCGGCGTCTTTCCGCCGGTGGAAGAAGCCGTCAAGGCATCGGCTTCAAAGCGGGTCGCGGTGCTGGGCGTCAAATCGATGGTGACGAGCGAAGCGATGCAACACTATGTCGCCCGCTATCGGCCGGCCGGCGCTGAAGTCTTGCTGATCAATGCCTCGGCCATGGTCGATCTGGTCGAGAATTTCATGTTCTTGAACAATCCGGCGGAGACCCAGGCGCAGGTAAGAGCCTTCGTGACGGCGCTGCTGGATCGTCACCCCGAGCTGGACGTGATGACCTTGTCGTCCACCCATCTGCCGTGGCTGAAACCTTTCTTCGAGCAGGCGGCGCCGCACATCAGATTTCTCGATCCGGCCGATTCCGTGCTGGCGCAGATCAGCCCGTTCACGCTGGAGGGCAGAGGCGCGATCAGATGTGTAGCGACTGAAACAGCGGCGTTTCCCGTCAGCGAATTCAACACGGCGCTGGCGCAACTGGGGTTTGCCGGCGAGGCGGCGCGCATCACTTTCTGAGTGAGTGAAAAGCGGCGGGAGGGCGGCAGGCGCAGTTTTTCCGGCGGCGTATCCATTCTGGCACTATCCTTGCATATAGAGTGCGTGCGTATGGCCTCTGGCCTCCGGCCGCCTGCGGTCCGGGTGGCGTCAAACGACTTTCTTTTCATCAGCTTTTCTTCACCGACGATATAAAAAATGGCCGATCCCCAAGCAGTCTCCGCAGCCCCAGTGTCAGCAATTCGCCAGGCGCCGCCGTCTTTCATCAATCTACGCCAGTTTGCGCAGGATTCCAGTCTGGGTGCACCGATCGCGCTCAATGAGGCAGGTGGCGAGGACGCTTTCCTGTCCGCGCGCCGTGTTCTTGAAGTGCAGCCGGGGGCGGTCATGATCGGCGCCATCGATCTGAACGCGGGCAGCGGTATGGTCAAGGCTCAGCCGGCCGATGAATTCATCGTCGTCTGCGCCGGCGAGCTGACGGTGACGCACAAGGATCTCAAGCTGGTGCTGCAAGCCGGGCAGAGCGCGATTGTTCAGCATGGCGCCGGTTTCAGCTGGAGCGCAACGCAGCCGGTGACGTTGCTGTTCATGCGTTACAAGGCCAGCACCGCAGACACTTGTCTGGTGGTGCCGGTCAGCCAGACGCCTGATCTGCAGGTCTCGAATTCTCCCTCCGCGCAGCTGCTGCTCACGCCGACGCCGGTGTGCCGCGCGTACAGTGATCATCTTTCCGCCGATGAAGTATTTGCCTGCGGCACCTGGGACTCGACGCCGTATAGTCGCAGCGCCAATACCATTGCGCACTATGAACTGATGCATCTGCTCAAGGGCAGCGTCAGCTTCGTGGATGAGACCGGCCGCAGTGGCACCTTCTCGCAAGGCGATATTTTCCTCATTGAGCAGGGCGCCAAATGCTCCTGGGAAAGCCTGGAGCACGTGGAAAAAATCTACGCCATATGCCAGGCCTGATGCCGGTTTGCGTTGAACACGTGAAGCAATGCGCGCTGTCGCAGAGGCATGGCGGTCGCAGGTTCTTTTTTCGTGCTTTCTGTCATCCGCGCGGATAGCGAAAGACGCGGTCGTCGGTGCAGATGAAGATGTCTGCTTCGGCCTCCGGTTCGATCGCGTAGCCGCCGGTGAATGCGCCAAATGCCGGCAAGGTCGCCATGCGCTCGCCAAACAGGAAGCAGGGCAGCCTCAGCGCATCGCGTCCGCTGCGAAGCCGGATGACGGGATGAATATGCCCGGCCAGGACATAAGCGCCTTCAATTAACTGCGGATGGTGGCACAAGGCCAGGCCATCCATCATCAGCGGCTCATCCACCACGTCAATACGCAGATCCTCAGGCGGGTCGCCGGCATGGTGATCATGATTGCCGCGCACCAGCGTCAACTGCAATTCCGGATGCCGATCGCGCCAGCGCCGCAAGGCGCTCAGCGTGGCCGCCGCCCGCGCAGTTCTGGCGTGCAGAAAATCGCCCAGAAACACGATGTGCGTGATCGCACACTGCTCCAGCAGCGAATCCAGTTCTTCAAGATTGGCGCTGGTGGTGCCATGCGGCACCGGAATGCCGCCCGAGCGGAACGCTGCCGCCTTGCCGAAATGGATATCTGCCACGATCAGCAATTGCCGTTCGCGCCACAGCAAGGCGCGCTGCGGCAGCAGCGTCAGTGCCACGCCGCCGACGCTAACCGTCTGCAGTTGATCGGGTTCTGAATGGATGCGCCCCGTCATTTGTTTGCGGCCTTTTCAAGTTCTTGCAGCATGCGCGCCACGCGGTCGTTGAGCTTTTCGGTCGACAGTTTTTCGCGAAAGCGCTCCACCATCAGCGGGAAAGCAAACGGCGTTGCGCGTGTGATCTTGCACACCAGCAGCGAGCGTCCGCGCAATTCGGCCAGCGTGTCGCGCAGTCTTTGCAACTCCAGTTCCTGTTCCAGCACTTCGGTCTGCGCCTGCGTCAGCAAAAGGTTGCCGGCATCGTGCTTGCGAAAGACTTCGAAGAACAGGCTGGCCGAGGCCTGCAGTTGGCGCATGCTTTTCGGCTGGCCGGGGAAGCCCTGAAACACCAGCCCGGAAATGCGCGCGATTTCTCTGAAGCGGCGCTGCGTCAGCTCGGTCGCATTGAGGCTGGCAATCACGTCTTCCAGCAGATGCTCCGATGAAAACAGTTCGGTGCCGAACGGCGAGTCCGAGGCGGCGTTGGCGATCTCGACAGGCATGGCGCTGAGCAGCTCAAAGCCGTAATCATTGACGGCAATGGAAAAGGTGGCGGGCTGCTGCCGCGCCAGACGATAGGCCAGCAGCGAGGCCAGGCCGACATGCACCAGCCTTCCGGCAAACGGGTAGAAAAACAGATGATGGCCTTCGCGGCTGTGCAGCTGTTCAACTACCAGCTGATGCGCAGTCGGCAGCGCCGACCAGGTGTTTTGCAGGCTCAGCAGCGGCTTGACGGCCTGCATCTCGGCGCCGGCGTAGTCGTTGTGCGTCGCCTGCTCCAGGCACTCGAGCACGGCGTGCGCCAGGGTCGAGGACAGAGGCATGCGGCCGCCCTGCCAGCGCGGTACGGCGCCGGAACCGCTGCTGCTGCGTCGCACGTAGGCGGTCATTTCATGCACCCGCACGAACTCCAGCATGCGGCCGCCGAACAGAAAACGGTCGCCCGGACGCAGGCGGGCAATGAAGGATTCCTCGATGGTGCCGAGGCGCGCGCCGCGCAGATATTGCACCTGCATGCTGGCGTCCGAAACGATGGTGCCTATGCTCATGCGATGGCGGCGCGCGATGGCCGCATCGGGCACGCGGTAGACGCCCTCGTCGTCCGCGGCGACTCTCTGATATTCCGGATACGCGGTCAGGCTCTGGCCGCCGCGCGTGACGAAGTCCAGCGCCCATTGCCACTGATCGGGACGCAGATGCCGATATGAATAGGCGCAGCGCACCTCCTCGAACAAGGCCTGCGAGTCGAAGCCGCCGCCCAGCGCCACCGTCACCAGATGCTGTACCAGCACGTCAAGCGGCGTGTCGGGCACCGGTCTTTGTTCTATTTCGCCGACGGCGACGGCATGGCGCGCGCCGGCTGCTTCCAGCAGCTCCAGGGTATTGGTGGGCACCAGCGTCACGCGCGAAACCCGGCCCGGCGAATGTCCGCTGCGGCCCGCGCGTTGCAAGAGACGCGCTACGCCGCGCGCGCTGCCTATCTGCAGCACGCGTTCCACCGGCGTGAAGTCGACGCCCAGATCGAGACTGGAGGTGCACACCACCGCCTTGAGCTGGCCGGCCTTGATGGCGGTTTCCACCCATTCGCGTACCGTGCGGTCGAGCGAGCCGTGATGCAGCGCAATCAGGCCGGCCCAGTCGGGCCGCGCCGCCAGCAGATTCTGATACCAGAGCTCGGCCTGTGAGCGCGTATTGGTGAACACCAGCGTGCTGTGATGCGCATCGATTTCCTGTATCACCGGCGCCAGCATCTGCAGGCCCAGATGGCCGGCCCAGGCGAAGCGCGAGGGATTTTCGGGGATCAGGGTATCGACCAGAATGGTCTTGCGCATGGCCGCCTGCACGATGACGCCGCGCCCGGCGCCGAGCAGCGCATCCCTGGCTTGCGGCAGATTGCCCAGCGTGGCCGACAAGCCCCAGATCAGCAGATCAGGCCGCCAGCGGCGCAGCCTGGCCAGCGCCAGTTGCGTCTGCACGCCGCGCTTGCTGCCCATCAGCTCATGCCATTCATCGACCACGATGGAATCGAGCCGGGCGAAACGGCTGGCCGCATCCGGCTGGCTCAGCAACAGAGAAAGACTTTCGGGGGTGGTGATCAGGACATGGGGCAAGACGCGCATTTGCCGCGCCCGTTCACTGCCGCTGGTGTCTCCGGTGCGGCTGCCGATAGTCCAGTCGGGCAGCAAGTCCTTGAGCGGTGCTTCCAGCGCGCGCGTGGTATCGGATGCCAGTGCGCGCATCGGCGTGATCCAGAGTATGCGCAGGCCTTGCTCAGTCCTGGGTTTGCGGGGCTTGCCGGATTTGCCGGCTGCGACGGCGACGGCGAGGGCGGCGCTCGCTTCGGATGGCGGCGGTGGCGCAGCCATGGATTTCCTTAGTTGCGGCGCCGCGTGCTGCAGGGCGGCGAACCAGACCGCATAGGTTTTGCCGGCGCCGGTGCTGGCGTGGAGCAAGCCTGATTCGCCGCGCTTTGCGGCTTGCCAGACTTCGCGCTGAAACGCAAAAATCTTCCAGCCCCGCGCAACGAACCAATGTTCGACCGCGCTGCGCGCAGCGGCGTGAGGCGCCGCATCGACGGCGGCGACCTTGGCTTCAGGCTTGCGGCGCACGATGATGCTCCGCCGCGCTGAGCAGCGCTTTCAGGGTTGCCAGGGTGTCGGCTTCGGCGATGGGTTTGTCGTCGCGAATGCGCAGGATGCGCGGAAAGCGCACCGCAATTCCGGCCTTGTGGCGGGGTGAGGCGGCGATGCCTTCAAAGCCGATTTCGAACACCATGCTGGGCCTGACGCTGCGCACCGGTCCGAATTTTTCCACGGTGGTTTTGCGGATGATCTGATCGACGCGCGCGATCTCGGCATCGCTCAGACCTGAATAGGCTTTGGCGAAGGGCACCAGTTTTCTTTCCTGTGCATCGGCGGGGTCGTCTTCCCACACTGCGAAGGTGTAGTCGGTGTAGAGCGAAGCGCGCCGGCCGTGTCCGCTCTGGGCGTAGATCAGGACGGCATCGACCGAATAGGGGTCGACTTTCCATTTCCACCAGGTGCCGACATTCTTGGTGCGGCCTATGCCGTAGTGCGCGTCTCTGGCCTTGAGCATCATGCCTTCCACGCCGCGTGCGCGCGAGCTTTCGCGCAGTGTGGCGAGCTCGCTCCAGTCCGCCGCCTCAATCACGGGCGCCAGTGTCAGGCGGGGCGCAGCAGTGTGCAGAATCATTTGTTCCAGCAAGGCGCGCCGTTCATGTTGCGGCCGGCTGCGTAAATCCTGGCCTTGCCATTCAAGCAGATCATAAGCGATCAACGCCGCCGGAAAATCCGCCAGCATTTTGGCCGACAGCGTCTTGCGGCCTATGCGTTTTTGCAATTCGGCAAACGGAGCGATGACATCCTCACGCCGGATCACGATCTCGCCATCGACCACGGTGCCATCGGCCAGCGGCAGCTGTGCCAGCTCCGGAAAACGTTCCGAGATCAGTTCCTCGCCGCGCGACCATAACCAGCTTTGTCCGTCGCGGCGTACCAGTTGCGCCCGGATGCCGTCGTATTTCCACTCGGCCTGCCAGGCGCTGAGATCGCCCAAGGCGTTCGGATCGGCCATGAGTGGATGCGCCAGAAAGAAGGGGTAGGGCTGGCCGCCGCGCAGTTGATGGTCGGCATCGGAGGCAGGTGCGATCAGCGCGGCGAAGCCTGCCGCCGTCACCCGCGCATGGCCATCGGTCCAGCCGACCAGCCGCTGAGCGATGAGTTTGGCATCCAGCCCGGCCACGGCCGCCAGCGCGCGCGTGACCAGCAGCTTGGACACGCCCACGCGAAAGCTGCCGCCGATCAGCTTGGTCAGCAGAAAGCGGCCTTGCCAGTCGAGCTGATCCCAGTAGCTGAACAGCGCGGCGCGGATGTCCGGAGGATCGGCGCCGCGCAGAGGAGCAATCCGGTCTCGCATCCAGATGGCGAGACCGAGTTCGTCGCCGTGCGTGGCCGGCGGCAGGATATGCGCAATCGTCTCGGCCAGATCGCCCACCGATTGATAGCACTCCTCGAATAGCCACTCATCGATCTGCGCATATTGCATGGCGCAATGGCGCAGCAGTCTGGTCGGCACCGCCTGGCGCGGTTTGCCGCCCGCCAGAAAATACACGGCCCATGCTGCGTCGGCGTGCTGGACTCGGGCGAAATAGGACTGCAGCGCTTCCAGTTTGCGATTGGTCGCCGTAGTAGCGTCGAGTTCGGTATAGAGATGGGCGAAATCACGCATCCTGTTGCTGCGCCTCGCTTGGTATGGCGTTGCTTGGTGCAGGCGTTTCGGCAACTGCTTCAAGTTCCTCTTCGCCGCCGTATTCGGTATCGAAGGCGCCCGCGTCCAGACCGTTCTGCTGCAGCCAGCGCACCATGGTCGGAATTTGTCCGTGTGTGACGATAATCCGGCTGGCGCGGCTGGCCTCGATGGCGCTGAGCAGGCCCGGCCAGTCGGCGTGATCCGACAGCACAAATCCGCGATCCACGCCACGGCGGCGGCGCGAGCCGCGCAGACGCATCCAGCCGCTGGCAAAGGCATCGCTGTAATCGCCGAAGCGGCGCATCCAGGGCGACCCGGCGGCCGAGGGCGGCGCCAGCACCAGTGCGCGCCGCAAGGAGGACTTGTCGGTAATGTCGCCGACAGCCAGCGTGCGTGGCAAGGCGACGCCGGCAGCGCGGTAAAGTTGATTCAGCGGCTCTACCGCGCCGTGACAGACGATGGGGCCGATGTCGGCCTCCAGCCCATGCAGAATGCGCTGCGCCTTGCCGAACGCATAGCAGAACAAGACGCTGGTGCGGCCTTCGTCGGCATTGCGGCACCACCATGCATTGATGTCGTCGAAGATTTCAGCCTGCGGCTGCCAGCGATAGATCGGCATGCCGAAGGTGGATTCGGTGATGAAGGTGTCGCAGGGGACGCTTTCAAAGGCCTGGCAAGTGCCGTCGGCTTCGAGTTTGTAGTCGCCCGAAGCCACCCAGACTTCGCCGCGATATTCCATGCGCAACTGCGCCGAGCCGAGCACGTGTCCGGCCGGATGCAGAGAAAGTCTGACGCCGTTGCGAACAGTGGTTTCACCGTAAGCCAGGGTGTCGAGGCTGATGGGGCCGAGCCGGGCGCGCAGAATCCCGGCGCCGGCGGCAGTGGCCAGGTAATGAGCATGGCCGGTACGGGCATGATCGGAATGCGCATGCGTGATCACGGCCCTGTCCACCGGCCGCCACGGGTCGATGTAGAAATCGCCGGGGACGCAATATAAGCCATCCTTTTTCACTATGACCATCTCGCTCATGCGCGCTTGTTCCTCCGGTTCTGCGGCATCCTCCGGCATTTGCCGGCGCCCGTACATGGCGTTGCGCCAAATGCTTCAGCATAGGGGAAAAAAACGAAACTGCTTGTCAGAGATGCGCTGTTTACGGCGTCAGCGTCCATCGGCCGGGCAAGAAAAAACCCGCAGGCGCGGGTCTGGGGCGATGCTGCGGAGCATCCGAACGGCGTCCGCATGTCTTGTCTTTCTTGACGGTTTCAATCCAGCTTTTCATGGAAATCCGAGGCGCCGTGTTTCCAATAGGCCGAGATGCGCATCGCCTCTTTCGGATGCTGTTTCTCATTGAGCAGCACCTCACGCAGTTGCTTCATGACGACCGCTTCACCACCACCCCAGGCATAGCCTTCGCCGGCCGGCAATTCCAGGGCGCGTACGGCGGAGAGCAGTTCATTGCCGTTCGACACCCATTTGATATCGACTTGTGCAACTGAATCGAACTGTCGCAGATCGCCCATATGCGCGATTTCGACAACCGCGATGGCGCGCGTGCCGGCCGGCAATTCCTTGAGGCGACGGGTGATGGCGGGCAGGGCCGACAGGTCGCCGACCAGCAGATGCCAGTCGTAATCGGGCGGAATGATCATGGAGCCGCGCGGGCCTGCAATCACCGCTTCCATGCCGACTTTGGCGCGGCGCGCCCAATCGGTGGCGGCGCCCTCGGCATGCAGTGCGAATTCCAGCGTCAGCTCGCATTGTTGTGGGTCGTACTGGGTTGGCGTATAGTCGCGCCGGATCTGTTCGCCTGCGGCGTCAGGAAAGATAAACTTGACGTGGTCGTCGAACGACAGGGAAACGAAGTCCGACAAGGCCTCGCCCTTGAACGCGATGCTCAGCATATTGGTGCCGGTCTGGCGAATCGCCGACACCGTCACGTTGCGAATCTTGAGTTCATGGCGCACACGCTCGACCACTCTTGATGTTGATTTGATATCCATGTCTATAGAATTTAGTTGATAATATCTACTATTATGAAAAATCAAGTTGATAAAGTCAACCATTCACCTACTGCCGATGCGGTCTTTGATGCCTTGCATACCGTCATGCATCTCTATCGCTCGCGGCGGGCCCAGACTTTCCGCGAGGATGAGCGCGACATCACGCATATGGAAAGTCGCGTCATGGACTACTTCGATCGCCATCCCGGCGCCACGCAGAGCGATCTGGTGCTGCATTCGGGCAAGGACAAGGCGCAACTCACGCGCCTGATCCGCGGCTTGCGCGACAAGGGCTATCTGGAAGCGCACGAAGATGAACGGGACCGCCGCTCCTCGCGCCTTCACCTGAGCGCCGAAGGCAAGGCGATTCAGCGGGAACTCAAGAAATGCAGCAAGGAGGTATTGGCGCTCGCGGTCGAGGGGCTCACTCAGGAGCAGAACCGCGAGCTGGTGACATTACTGAAGATGCTGCAAGCCAATCTGGAAGGCAGCGGCAAATCGCGTTGAGCCATGCCGCGGCTGCTTCCGTCAGCGTGCGCCACCGAGTATCAGGCTGGCGAATGACTCAATCAAAAACAAGGGCACGATACGCCACAGCCGTTTGGATGTGGACAGCGGCAGATGGCCGCGCAGGATCACGCCGTAATCGAGCGACGCGTCGTGCGGAAAATAATTTTCGTGAACCGACACAATCTGGCGAAATCCCTTCCTGAAGTAATAACGCAGCTGCGGGTCGAGCGGTTCCTGCGAATGGAATGTGCGCTTGGCATGCACGTAGCGCCATACGGACAACTGCGGATCGCGTTCACGCGCCTTGCGAAAGCCGGGCATCGGCGATCCTAGAAATACGTCAGTCCAGCCGGCCTTGAGCGCGCGCGAGTAGAAGAAGCGGAACATGTCGTCGACGGCGTCGGCACGGTTGCTGCTCAGACTGATGCCAAACAGGGAGCGGGTGGTGGCGCCATCCAGATAAGGCCAGGCGGAGGCATCGGCGGTGTATTCCCAGCGCGTGGGCGCAGTAAAAATCGCCGGGCTGACAGGCCGCAGAAACAGCGACGCCAATGCCTTGCCGGTATCAAGACAGAAGCAAGCCATGGACAGCGTTGGAAAAGCACGAATGCGATCCTGCAGGGTCTGCGCATCTGCGGCCTGGTTGGGCTCCCACTTCGATTGTTCGAGTTCCAGCAGCGCCGGCACATCTTGCCGTTGCAGGTAGCGCGTTTCCATGCGCTTGCCGGCAGTTCTTTTGCCGCCGCTCCTGTCGCCGGATTGCTGCCCGCCGGCTCCGGGGCGGCTGATCTCATCCAGCAGTTGCCCGAAATATCCGCGCGTGATCACCGCCCGCACCTGATACTCCTGATCGCTCAGCAAGATGCGATGCAGGCGTCTCAGACGAAAGAACGGCACCGAGGGGAACAGATGATGCTCGGCGTGAAAATGCACGCCATTCTGCGAGATCAGCAGCCGTTCAAGCCAGCCTGCGACCACCGTGCGCGAATGTCCAAAGCCTTGCGACGGCATGCCGAAATGCTCTCCGACGTCACGCACATACAGGATCGCCATCAGAAAGGTGGACATCGGCAGGACCCAGTACAGCAACACCTCTGGCCACCAGCCGAGCGCGCTGATGGCCAGCACCGCCAGCACGGTGAAGAGCACGCGTGCGATGCGCGTGAAGCGCGGCAATTCTAGCGCCATCCCGGCATCGACCGTATAGCCTTTGAGTTCCGCGAAGGTGTACCAGCCGACGCAATGTTTGATGACCTCGGAGAGATAGCGCGGTTTGCTCATCGGGAACTGATAGCGCTGCTTGCGCAAGGATGACATCCAGTTGGGATCCTGGCCCGAAGAAGTATTGCGGTGGTGCTGCATGTGGTTGCGGCGAAAGCCGAACACCGAGATGAAGAACGGAAACGCCGTGAAGACATCGCCGACCAGATCGTTGAGCCATGCCTGACGCCGGCTCAACTGGTAGTGCGCATATTCATGCATGAGTGCCAGCAAGGCATGCTGGCGTGTGGCAATCAGCAAAATGCAGAGTGTGCTGAACAAGGGATGGGCGACCCGCACGGCGGCCACGATCATCAGCACGATGCACAGCCATTCGAATAAGGTCTGTACCAGCAGACGCAGCGGTGCGCGCCGTGCCAGCTCACTCAGTAATGTGCGACTGAGCGCAATTCGGCGGTCGATGGACGAGGGGGTGAGCGACGAGGGATTCATGATCTCCGGTTTCTTCTTCGAAAGTTGATAAATGGTTTTTCAAATTCTCAAGAAGCGGGATCGTAATAATCAAATATGTCAGCTCCGTGAAAAAAACGATAAATATCGTTTTCACTGGCCCTTATTTTTTCATTTTGCTTTTTAGGTATATTTGCATGCATATCGCGGGTATATCGCAGCATTTGCTTGGAGATGTCGTTGTGGGAAATCCGGGTACGGTCTCTCGCTGCCGGCTGCGATCCGTTTTGCCTGATCCTCCCGTCTGCCTGTCGGCCGAGGCAAGCCTTGCCCGGACAGGCCATTTTGCGTGCGCCGGTCGCCGGCATTGGCCGCCTTACGTGGTTTTTTTGTATAAGCAGAGGCCGCGCGGGGATCGGATTTACTGCGTGCGGCGCATTTTATTTGCGTTTTGCGCGTGCGCTTCCTGGAATAGGGCGGTTCTTTTTGGTGCGTGACGGCAGTCGAATCAGCGCGGCGAGCACCGCATGCTCCTGCGTCGCTATGCTTCAGAACGCAGTGCTCACGTTTCCATCCAGGCTTGCCGAATAGCGCTGCGCCCCTGCTCATCTGAAGCATAGCGGCGTATTTTCACCAGATTTCAGGGCTGAATTCGCATGCTTTGTGCGTCGGGCCTTGAGCCCTTGTGTGGCCTGTTATTGCCCCCTTTTCGGGCCCCAGTTTGGGTAGTTCTTTCTATATTTTCAAAGCATAACAACCATGCTAATTCAGTAATTTGAGAGTGTCGGTTGCCTGCATATACTTGCCTCAACTTATAGAAAATAAGTCTAGCAAGACGGTCCGCAAGCTGAATGTCGCGTCCGCAGCCAACTCTGCCGGGGCGCCGCCATTTGAGCGCGGGATCTGCTTGCCGCATTCGGCTTCACGCCTGGCGTCGAAGCGTAAAGCTACTTGATTAAACTGGGGAGAGTCATGATTAAGTTTTGTCTCAAGCATCTTGCCGCACCGGTCGCCTGTATCGGTTTGCTCGCTTCAACGCTGAGCGCTCCGCTCGCGCAGGCAGCGGATCTGAAGATCGGTCTGGCGGCAGAGCCTACTGCAATGGATCCGCACTACCATTTGTTCACACCGAATATTTCGCTGGCCAATCAGATCTATGAGCCGCTGGTGATGAAGAATCCGGACTTCTCCATGCATCCCGGACTGGCCGAGTCTTACCGCGCGATCAATCCGACCACCTGGGAATTCAAGCTGCGCAAGAACGTCAAGTTCCACGACGGCACCGCGTTCGACGCCAATGATGTGCTGTTCACCTTCTGCCGCGTGCCGACGGTGCAGAACAGTCCTTCGCCGTTCACGCTGTACACCAAGGCCATCAAGGAGATGGAAGCGCCCGATCCCTACACCGTGATCATCAAGACCACCGAACCTTATCCGCTGCTACCGAACGAACTGGCCACCATCGGCATCATTTCCGACAGTCTGATCGACGGTGAGAAAGTGCACTTCTCGGACGCCGGTTGCAAGATCACGCACAAGTGGCCTGCCACCGAAGAATTCAACAGCGGCAAGGCCGCCATCGGCACCGGGCCGTTCAAGTTCGGGCAGTTCACCAAGGGCGACCGTATCGTACTCAAGCGCAACGACGCTTACTGGGGCAAGAAGCCGGCCTGGGACCAGGTCATCATGCGACCGATCACCAATCCCGGCTCGCGGGTGGCGGCCTTGTTGTCGGGTGATGTCGATTTCATCGAACGTCCGACCACGCAGGATATTCCGCGCATCAAAGCCGATCCGCGCTTCAAGATCGAAGGCGCCGTTTCAACCCGCACCGTTTTCCTGGTGATGGATCAGAGCAGCGACAAGGCGCCGCCCGGCGTCAAGACCGCCGACGGCAAGAACCCTTTCAAGGATGTGCGGGTACGCAAGGCCTTGTCGATGGCGATCGATCGCCGCGCGATTGTTGATCGCATCATGGGCGGTTTCGCCAAGCCGGCGCAGCAGTTGATGAGCAAGGAGTTCTTCGGCACTGATACCTCGTTGCCGGTGCTGGCCACCGATGTGGCGCAAGCCAGGAAACTGCTGGCCGAGGCCGGGTATCCGGATGGCTTCGAGATGACGCTGGCGACGCCGAACGACCGTTACATCAACGATTCGCAAGTGGCCCAGGCGGTGGCGCAGATGTTCACCAAGATCGGCATCAAGACCGGTGTCGACGCGATGACCGCCAGTACGTTTCTGTCGCGCCGTGCCAAGCATGAGTTCGGCATCTACCTGTTCGGCTGGGGCGCACAGACTGGTGAAATGTCGTCGCCGCTGCGCGGACTGGTCGCCACGGTCAACAAGACCAAGGGCTGGGGCAGTTCCAACTACGGCAAGTTCTCCGACGCCACGATAGACAGCACGCTGGACAAAGCGATGGAGACCGTCGATGACAACAAGCGCCGCGCCCTGATGGCTGAAGTGAGCAAGCGCTCGATGGAGCTGATGGCGGTGATTCCTCTGCACTACGAAGTCACGCCCTGGGCCATGAAAGCCAGCCTGAACTACAAGGCGCGTGCCGATGAGTTCACCAAGGCGGAGGATGTGACGCCGAAGTGATTGTGGAAAAATCACGGCAAGCGAGGGCTGCTGCGGCATCTTAAAAAATAATAAACAAGCGGCCAGTCCTGAGCAGGTTCGTAGCAAATGCAGTCGTCCGACTGACGTCACATGGAGTAAAGCAACATGCGCAGACCGGCGCGGCCACGACTGAGTGGTCGCGCGGGCGGCCTGTTGTCCGAATTTCGCGAGTCCTTTCAACATATCTTTAACCAGCATGAAGAAGCCCGCATGATTACCTTTCTGATCCGGCGTCTCATCCCGTCCCTGATGACGATGTTCGTGATGTCACTGATTCTGTTTCTGGGTCTCTACACCATCGGCGATCCGGTCGAGATTCTGGTCGATCCTTCCGCCGACGATGCAACGCGCGAAGCGGTGCGTCAGAGCCTGGGACTGGATCTGCCGCTGTATCTGCAATTTTTCCGCTTTCTCGGCAATGCACTGCACGGCGATCTCGGCAACTCTTTCGTGCAGAACGTGCCGGCGATTCAGCTGATTCTGCAACGCATGCCGGCCACGCTGGAAGTGGCCGTGCTGGCGTTGGCGATGGCGGTGATCGTCGGGCTGCCGCTGGGTATGCTGGCCGGACTCAGGCCAAACGGCAAAGCCAGCCGCGTGATCATGTCGGTGTCGATACTCGGTTTCTCGCTGCCGGGTTTCTGGATCGGACTGATGCTGGCGCTGGGTTTCGGCGTACTGCTGGGCTGGCTGCCGGCCGGCGGCCGTGGCGAAACCAGTCTGCTGCTCGGCGTGCCGGTCAGTTTTCTGACGCTGGACGGACTGCGCCATCTGATCTTGCCGGCCGTCACGCTGTCGCTCTACAAGACCGCTTTGATCATCCGCCTCAGCCGTGCCGGCACGCGTGAAGTGATGCAGCACGACTACATCAAGTTCGCACGTGCCAAGGGGGTGAAGTCGTCGCGCATCATCTTTGTTCACGTATTGAAAAACATCGCCATTCCCATCGTGACCGTCGTCGGCCTCGAGTTCGGTTCGCTCATCGCGTTTGCAGTGGTGACTGAAACCGTGTTTGCCTGGCCCGGCATGGGCAAGCTGCTGATCGACAGCATTCTGCGTCTGGACCGGCCGGTGGTCGTGGCGTATCTGCTGATCGTGGTGGTCATGTTTTCACTGATCAATCTGGCGGTCGATCTGGTGTATTCGCTGCTCGATCCGCGCATTCGCATGGGAGGCAAGGCCTGAAATGGATATCGCAATGCAAACTGAATTGCCCAGGAAAGCACGGCCCAAGGCCTCGATGCTCAAGCGCATCGCCAGGGATTTTGCACACAGCAAGGTGGCGATGGCCGGGCTCCTGATTCTGGCGCTGCTGATTCTGGCGGCGGTGTTCGCGCCGCTGGTGACGCCGCAAAATCCTTATGACCTGAGTCAGCTCAATGTGATGAACAGTCACATGCATCCGGGCGCCCGGCCCGACGATCAGAACTTTCATTTCTGGCTCGGCACCGACGATCAGGGGCGTGACATCTACAGCGGCATCGTCTACGGCTTGCGCATCAGCCTGATGGTCGGTTTCGTGAGTACCGGCGTGGCCTTGATAATCGGCACCGTGTTCGGTCTGATGGCCGCCTACTTCGGCGGCTGGGTGGAGGGCCTGATCATGCGCATCGTCGATCTTCAGTTGTCGTTCCCGGCCATGTTGATTGCGCTGGTGCTGCTGGCGATGCTGGGCACCGGTCTGGACAAGGTGATCGTTGCACTGATCGCAGTCCAATGGGCCTACTACGCACGCACCGTGCGCAGTGCGGCGCTGATCGAAAAGAACCGCGAATACATAGAAGCGGCGCGCAGCCTGGGCTTGTCCAGCCGCCGCATCTTGTTTCGCCATCTGCTGCCGAACTGCATTCCGCCGCTGATCGTGGTGGCCACCATGAACATCGCCACCGCCATCTCGCTGGAAGCCACGCTGGCCTTTCTCGGCGTCGGTGCGCCGATTACCGAGCCTTCGCTCGGACGTCTGATCGCCAATGGCTATTCGTACATGCTGTCGGGCGAATACTGGATCTGCTTCTATCCCGGCGTGGTGCTGGTGCTGTTGATCGTGGCCGTTAATCTGGTCGGCGACCAGTTGCGCGATGTTCTTAATCCCCGTCTGCAAAAGTGAATCTCATGAGCGATACCTTATTGGAAGTACGCGGTCTGCAAACCTGGTTCGATACGCGCTCCGGCACCATCCGTTCGGTCAACGGCGTCGATCTCACGCTCAAGCGCGGCGAGATTCTTGGTCTGGTGGGGGAATCCGGTTCGGGCAAGAGCGTCACCGGCTATTCCATCATGGGCTTGCTGGAGGCGCCGGGCCGGATTGCCGGCGGCTCGATCAAGTTTTACGGCAAGAACGGCACTGCCGTCGATCTGGTCAATCTGTCCGAGGAGCGCATGCGTGCGCTGCGTGGCGACCGCATCGCCATGATCTTTCAGGATCCGGCCACCAGCCTCAATCCGGTGCTGCGGGTCGATACCCAGATGTGCGAGGCCTTGCATTCGCATGCCCGCATGAGCGAGACGCAGGCGCGCGACATCGCGCGTGAAGCGCTGAACCGGGTCGGCATTCCGGCGCCGGATGAGCGCCTCAAGTCGTACCCGCATCAGTTCTCGGGCGGCATGCGGCAGCGGGTGGCGATCGCCACCGCGATTCTCAACAAGCCCGAGCTGATCATCGCCGACGAGCCGACCACCGCGCTGGACGTCACGGTGCAGGCGCAGATTCTGTACGAAGTGAAGAAGCTGTGCCGTGAATCGGGCACCGCGCTGATCTGGATCACCCACGATCTGTCGCTGGTGTCGGGGCTGGCCGACAAGATCGCCGTGATGTACGCGGGGCGCATCGTCGAGACCGGCCCGATTGCCGAAGTGATGGCGGCGCCGCGCCACCCTTACACCATCGGCCTGATGAAATCGATCCCCAGCAACAACCCGCGCGGTCAGCCCTTGTACCAGATTCCCGGGATGGCGCCGTCGGCCGAAAACCTGCCGACCGGTTGCGCCTTTCGTCCGCGCTGCGAGCGTGCCAGCGCGGCCTGCGAAAGCGTGCCCGAGGCGCGCGACCTGTCGCGCACTCCCGGTGTCGAACACATGGTGCGTTGTTTCCACGCGCAAGAGGTGAACGCATGAATACCCATCTGAATATGCCGAGGCCAGCGGACATGGCAAGTGCCGTCAACAAATCCGAGAGCCTGATCCGGCTCGATCACATTTCCAAACGCTTTACCGCCAAGCGCGATCTGGCCGGCGCGTTGATTGCCAGGCTCAGCGGCAAACCGCCTTTGCCGTCGGTGCACGCGGTGGACGACGTTTCGCTGCACATCGCCAAAGGCGAGGTGGTCGGTCTGGTGGGCGAGTCCGGTTGCGGAAAATCAACGCTGGGGCGGGTGGTTGCCGGCATCCACGGCCAGAGCAGCGGCAGCATGCAGTGGAAGGGAACGGCCGTCGAGCGGCTCGATGCCGCCGAGCGCAAGCGCCACAGCCTGGCGATCCAGATGATCTTTCAGGATCCGATGGCGTCGCTCAATCCGCGCATGCGGGTGCGCGACATCATCGGCGAAGCGGCTGTGGCGCATGGTCTGGTGAAGCCGTCGGCGATTGAAGACTACGTCGATGACGTGATGCTGCGCGTCGGCCTCGATCCAACTTATCAGTTGCGCTATCCGCATCAGTTTTCCGGCGGCCAGCGTCAGCGCATCGGCATTGCGCGGGCGCTCGCGGTGCAGCCGGAATTTCTGGTGTGCGACGAATCGGTGGCGGCGCTGGATGTATCGATTCAGGCGCAGGTGATCAATCTCTTCATGCGTCTGCGCGAGCAGTTCAATCTGACTTACCTGTTCATCAGCCACGACCTCGGCGTGGTCGAGCACATTTCGGATCGCGTCGCGATCATGTATCTGGGCCGCATCGTGGAGATCGCGCCCACCGCAGAATTGTTCGCGCAGCCCAATCATCCTTACACCCGGGCGCTGCTCAGTGAAGTGCCGCGCATCAGTACGACGCCGCGTGAATTCAGTCCGATGAAGGGCGAATTGCCGTCGCCGCTGAATCCGCCCAAGGGCTGCCATTTCAATCCGCGCTGTCCGTTTGCGATGGAACGCTGCCGGCAGGAGAGGCCGGAGCTGAAACAGATTTCAATGACCCATGCGTCGGCCTGTCATTTGAACGATTGAAGCAGGACGCGGCCGGCGGTGGACCGGTGAGCAGTTCACCGCGTCCGCAGCGACGCCGACGATAGCCTGGCCCGCTCGCACAAGGGGGGAAGCTTGCGCAGAGAAAAAATCGGTGCGGGCGGATGCCGGGCTACCTCGCTGGTGGTGGTGGAAATGTTGGAAGTGGTGGCAGCAGTGGATTTCAATACTTTTGAATCAGGGGGCGGCAATGACACCGAGCAATCGACGCAGCACAGGACTGAGCATCAGGCTCAATGACATGCGCATAGGAACGCGGCTGGGGATCGGCTTCGGCCTGTTGCTGCTGATCCTGATCGTGCAGATTGCCATGGTGGGCGTGATCAGCGCCGGCAACAGCAGCCGCCTCAATAACGATCTGGCGAAGGCCAATGCGCGCGCGCTGCTGGCGTCCAACATGCGCACCGCCATGCTGCAGGCCGGCATCGCCATGCGCAACATCGGCCTGCAAACCGATCTGAGCGCCATGCAGATCGAGGAAGACAGATTCAACGCGGCCCAGAAGCGCTATCGTGAAGGACGCGACCAGTTGCTGGGCAGCGGTCTGGCCAGGGCGGAGAGCGATGCCGTGGCGCGTCTCGATGCTCTGCAGGCGCAGATGGCGGAGCCGATGAAGGAGGCGGTGGCCGATGCGCATTCCTTCAACGGTGAAGGCGCAGCCAAGCTGATCGCCGAAAAGATCGATCCGCTGACGCAACAATCGATGTCGGAAATCGACAAGCTGGTCGAGGCGCAGCAGGCGGTGTCGCTGCGCAGTCTGCACACGGTGACCGCGGATTCCGGATCGATCATATATTTTTCCATCATCGTCGGTCTGATTTCGCTGGCGGTGGGCGGCCTGTCGGCGTTCGTCATCACGCGCAGCATCACCTTGCCGCTGAAGGCTGCGGTCAAGGTGGCGCGGCGGGTGGCAGCCGGCGAGCTGGAACTGAGCGCCACCGCCGCCGGCAGCGATGAGATCTGCCAGTTGCTGGATGCCCTGGCCGACATGAACGCCAGCCTGATGAAGATGGTCGGCGAGGTGCGCATCGCCAGCGCCACCATCGCCACCTCTTCCGGTGAAATTGCGCAGGGCAATGCTGATCTGTCGATACGGACCGAGGCGCAGGCCGCCTCGCTGCAGGAGACCGCATCGTCGATGGAAGAACTGACGACCGCAGTGCGCCTCAATGCGCAAAATTCCGGCGTCGCCAATGAGCTGGTCGAGGCCGCTTCGCAGCATGCCAGCAGCGGCGGCGAAATCGTGGCGCAGGTGGTGTTGACCATGGGTTCGATCAAGGAAAGTTCGCGCCGTATCGTCGACATCATCGGCGTCATCGATGGCATTGCTTTCCAGACCAATATTCTGGCGCTCAACGCGGCGGTCGAAGCGGCGCGCGCCGGCGAGCAAGGCCGCGGATTTGCGGTAGTGGCGTCGGAGGTGCGCAGCCTGGCCGCGCGCTCGGCCAGCGCCGCCAAAGAGATCAAGGTGCTGATCGCGGATTCGGTCGGCAAGGTGGATGCCGGTGCGGTGCTGGTCGAGAAGAGCGGCATGGCGATGGACGAGATCGTCGGTTCGGTGCAGCGCGTGACCAGCATCATGGGCGACATCGCGCATGCCGGCCGTGAGCAGAGCAAGGGCATCGTCGAAGTCAACAGCGCCATCGCGCGCATGGATGAAATGACGCAGCAGAATGCGGCCCTGGTGGAGCAGGCTGCAGCCTCGGCCGAAAGCATGAGCATGCAGGCCGCACGCCTGGCGGATGCGGTGGCGGTGTTCAAGCTGGGCGAGACCAGCGCCGCCAGTCCGGGTGGAAATATCGACGCTGTGCGCAATGTCGGACGGGGCGGCGATGCAGTCAAGGCGCCGCTACCGCGCCGGCCGGTCGCGGTCTCGCCCTCGCCCGCAGAGGCAGCCGACGGCAAGCCGCCTACCTGGACTCAGCATGTACAACGTCTGACCTTGCGGCGGGCGCTGACCCGGTCTGTAGCGGCACAGGATGAAGGATTCGAACAGTATTAGGAAAAAGTGAAAAACAGAATTGAAAAACATCGCTGAAAACCAGGGATGCAATTCAGTCAGGCAAGTCGAGACCCCCTTTTTTAGCAACGGAACAGGACATAAGCATCTCATGAACGATACCAAACGCTTTTGCGAAATCAGTGACCTCGAAGGCGCCGCGCCGGAGTTGCGCGCCGTGCGCCATCATATTCACGAACATCCCGAGCTGGCCTATGAAGAGCTTGAGACCGCGGCGCTGGTGGCGCACAAGCTGGAAGAATACGGCTATCAGGTCACCACCGGCGTCGGCCGCACCGGCGTGGTAGGCACGCTCAAGGTCGGCGAAGGCCCGCGCAGCATCGGCATCCGTGCCGACATGGATGCCTTGCCCATCGTCGAAGCGACCGGCCTGCCCTACGCCAGCAAGACGCACGGAAAGATGCATGCCTGCGGTCATGACGGTCATACCACCATGCTGCTGGGCGCGGCCAGATATCTGGCCGCCACGCGCAATTTCTCAGGCACCTTGCAGTTGTACTTTCAGCCGGCCGAAGAGCATGGCATCGACAGCGGTGCGCGCGCAATGATCCGCGACGGTCTGTTCGAACGCTTTCCCTGCGACGCGGTGTTCGGCGTGCACAATCATCCGGGCGCACCGGCCGGCAGCTTCCGTTTTCGCAGCGGCGCCTTCATGTCGGCCAGCGACAAGGTCTTCATCGACATCCAGGGCAAGGGCGGCCATGCGTCGCGTCCGCACCTGGCGGTCGATCCCGTCATGGTCGGTTCCAGCATCGTGATGGCGCTGCAGACCGTGGTCTCGCGCAACATGCCGCCGCAGGAGCCGGTGGTGGTGACGGTCGGGGTGTTCAAGGCCGGCATCGCCAGCAATGTGATTCCGGACAGCGCCCGGCTGGAACTGAGCGTGCGCACCTTTAACGCCGCCGTGCGCGACAAGATACGGCAACGCATCATTGACCTGGTGCATGCCCAGGCCGACAGCTATGGCGCGACCGCCAAGGTGGATTACGTCTACGGCTATCCGATGGTGGTCAATACGCCCGACGAAACCGCATTCGCCATCGAAGTGGCGCGCGAACTGGTGGGCGTCGACAAGGTGACGCCGCATTCGGATCTGTTGATGGGCAGCGAAGACTTTGCCTTCATGCTGCAGGAGCGGCCGGGCTGTTTCTTGCGTATCGGCAATGGCGGCACCTCCGAGGAAGACGCTTGCATGGTGCACAATCCGGGCTATGATTTCAACGATGCCAATCTGCCGGTCGGGGCTGCCTTCTGGTCGCGCCTGGTGGAACGCTTCCTCGATCCGGCGCGCGATTCTGCGGCTGGCGCAGCGCTCTGACATCGCCGCCGACCGTAACGGTGTCGGTACCGATTTTCAAGGATAAAGCCTGATATGGAACTGAGACACCTGCGTTATTTCATGGCCGTCGCCACGCATGGCAGCGTGGCGGAAGCGGCACGCAAGATGAACGTGGCGCAGCCGGCGCTGAGTCGCCAGATTCACGATCTGGAGGAGCATCTCGGCACCTCGCTGTTCCAGCGCACCACCAAGGGCACCAGTCTGACCGGCGCCGGCCGGCAGTTCCTGATCGACGTCACGCGTCTGATGGGAGAACTGGACGAGGCCAAGGAGCGTGCCCTGAATGTGGGGAGCGGGCAGTCCGGCACCTTGCGCATCGGCGTGTCGCCGTATCACACCTCGCATCCCGAATTGCTGCGCCGTCTGCGCAAATTTCGCGATACCTATCCTGAAATCACGGTGGTGCTGGAGCCCGGTGTGTCGATGAAGCAGCCTACGCTGATCAAGGAAGGGAAGCTGGATGGCGGCATCATGTCCTTGCGCGACCCCGGCGATACGCAACTGGACAGCATCAACATTCTGCGCGTCGGCCTGGTGCTGGTATTTGCCAGTGATCACCGTTTTGCGCTGCACCCGCCGACCCGGCTGAGCGAACTCAAGGACGATCCCTGCGTCTGGTTTCCGCGTCCGCGCTCTCCGGTCTACTACGATTACATCATGGCGCAGTGCGAGTTGGGCGGTCTGACGCCCAAGCACATTTTCGTTAGCGGCGACGTTGGCACGCGGCTGGGCATGGTCGCCATCGGCATGGGATATACCGTCATTTCCGAAGCCACGCGTTACAACTGCCCGGCCGGGCTGGTGCTGCACCGGCACAGCGATCTGCCCAATACCTACAACATCGAATTTGCGTTTCGCCGCAACGATGCTTCGCCGTTGCTCAGGCTCTTCATCCGTGCGATGGAAGAGTGACGCGGGCCTGCCTTCCGAGGGCCGGCTCAGCCATCCAGTCCATGAAACAGCGCATCGTCAGGGCCGATGAAACGCGGTACCTTCCAGGTGGTGTCGCGCAGTGAATTGGCGACCTGACCGGCGACGCCTAGCAGCGAGGCGAACAGCGCCATACGCACCGGGATGCCGTTGTCGGTCTGGCGGAAGATCGCCAGGCGCGGGTCGTGAATCAGATCGGCGCCGAGGTCGTTGGCGCCCGGCCGGCTGTCGCGCGGCAGCGGATGCATGATCAGCGTGTCATGCCCGCACACGGTGTTGACCAATGCCTGATTGATCTGAAAGTCGGGCGTGTAGCCTTCAATGTCTTCATTGGCGAAACGCTCTATCTGGATGCGCGTCGCATAGACCACATCGGCACCCTGCAGTCCTTGCGCCAGGTCGCTGGTCTGTTCCACCACATTGCCGTTGTTCGCGATCCGCTCGACGATGTAGGCCGGCATCTCCAGGCCGGCCGGTGCAATCAGCGTGAATTTGATGCCGCGATACAGCGCCAGCAATTTGCTCAGCGAGTGCACGGTGCGGCCGTATTTCAGATCGCCAACCATGGCGATGTGGGCGCCGTCGATGATCTTGCCGAGACGCGAAAATTCGCGCTGGATGGTGTACAGGTCGAGCAAGGCCTGGCTGGGGTGTTCGCCCGGCCCGTCGCCGGCATTGATCACCGGGATGTTGGTGGCGCGCGCAAATTCTGCGACCGAACCCTGATCGGGGTGGCGCACCACCAGCGCATCGACATAGCCGCTGAGCACGCGGCTGGTGTCGTAGATCGACTCGCCCTTGGCCATCGATGAAAAGGTGAAGCCGGTGGTGTCGCACACCGAGCCGCCGAGCCGGCAGAACGCAGCGCCGAAACTCACGCGCGTGCGCGTGCTGGCTTCGAAGAACAGATTCCCCAGCACCGCACCTTCCAGCACGCGCGAGACTTTTTGTCTGCGCGCGATGGGTTGCATCACATCGGCCAATTGAAACAGCGCCTCTGCCGATTCGCGCGAAAACTGATCGACCGACAGCAGGCAGGGCTTGCCTTCATGTTCAATCGCCAGGCTCGCCGGTGCGGCGGCATGTTGCGCGGTGTCGGCGCTGCCGGCCAGAATTTCGGTCACGAAGCGTTCGACGATTTCCGGCATGCGGCGGAACTCCTGAGAGTCCAGCGGCAGTAGCCAGGTATCCAGCGCGCGGCGGCTGACGCCGATGCGGGAGGAGAAGCCCTCGCGGGTCAGGTTGAGTCGGCGCATGGCGTCGCGAAGGAAACTCTGCTGTTGAATTGTCATGATCTGGAATATCCAATAAGCGTATATCTAAATTATATTTTTGTATTTTAATGGAATTATATGTACGCAATGCGTAAATGTAATGGATATTCAGCGCCTATTCCTGTCAGGAATCCCTCGTGAACGGCGCGGGAAAGCTGTAACTATCCACGCTGCGTGGTGAAGTAATTGAAAGCTACATCTAAGATATATCTTGACTGAGGTATTTTTAAGATATATCTTAGATCTGTCTTCAATCAAAAAGGACAGACATGTTCAAACATTTACTGGGCCGTGGACATGGCCCCATGCATCATCGTTTCGAGCGTTCGCATCATGGCGGCGGTCTGTTTGACGAACGTGGACCGGATGAGCGCGGCCCGCGAGGCCGTGAAGGCGGCGGACGCGGGCGCATGTTCGAACAGGGGGCGCTGCGCGTCGTGATCCTGCATCTGCTGCAGGAAAAACCGCGCCACGGTTACGAAATCATCAAGGAAGTGGAAGTGCTGGTCGGCGGTGGCTACAGCCCGAGCCCGGGCGTGATTTATCCGACGCTGACGCTGCTGGAAGAAATGGGCTACGCCACCGTGGAAGCGGAAGAGGGCGGCAAGAAGCTGTATCGCATCACCGCCGAAGGCGACGCCCATCTGCAGGAAAACAGCGTGATACTGCAGCAGATTCTCAAGAAGTTCGAAATGCGTCGGGAGCCGCTTCCCGGCACCGATTCGCCGGAGCTGCGCCGCGCCACCCAGAATTTCAGGATGGCCTTGCACACGCGTCTGGCGAAGGGTGAATTGAGCAAGCAGGAGTTGCACGCCATGATCGATATCATCGATCAGGCAGCGGTCGCCATCGAACGTGTGTGACTGGCGGGTGCAGGTAGCAGAGATGTAAAACGGGCCCCGGCTGAATTCAGCCGGGGCCTGTTGTTTGTTAATGCAAGCGAAGTCGCCGCCTCAATCGCGCGAGGGCGCAATCATCTCCGCGTAGTCGTACAGCGCGCCCAGCACTTCCTCGCCACGCTCATCCACGGTTTCAGATAGCTGATCGATCTCTTCGAACAGTTGATCGACGGTGCGCGCGCCGCCCTGGCCTTCGAACAGCCGCGCCACGCGATGCGCTTCCCAACGCAGGACTTCCTGCTCCGACAAGGTCTCGGGGAAATTGCGGGCGCGATAGCGGAACAGGATCTGATCCAGACGCGCATCGTCGAAGGCGGCATCGGCATGCGCCAGATCCTGCGGCGACATGGCGCGCAATTGCGTCAGCAGGCGACGGTCGCTGTTGCCGACGAAACCGCCGTACAGATCTTCATCGACATCGGGTGCCGCTTCCGCCGGGCGATGAAACACCTCGCGCCACAGATGCGAGAGATCGGGCAGGGCTGCGGCAAGGTCGGCCATGCGCAGTGCCGCCTCGACATCGATGCCGAGTTCGGCCGCACGCTCGGGATTGAGTGTCTTGAGATTGCCGACCACCATCGGCGACTTGTTCAGGTGAATGCTTTTGATCGGCAAGCGTGTGACGCCCTGCGGCAGATTCTCGCTCTTGCTGAACATGCGTTCGCGCACGGTGGCGGCGTCCAGCTTTGCCAGCTCGCTCGGATCGCCGCTCAGATCCCAGGCGATGACTTCATTCTTGTTGGTCGGATGCATGCCCAGCGGCCACATCAGCGCCAGGCAACCGCGCGTCGACGGGAACATGCCGGACACATGCAGGAAGGGGCGGGTGGTGCTGGACTGATCGACTTTCGGCAGGCCGATTTCGCTCGCCGCCTTGTCCTTCTTGTGCAGCGCCAGGCTGAAGTCGAACAGGCGTGGATTCTTTTCGCGGATCAGGCGCGCCAGCGCAATCGTGGCGCGCACGTCGGACAGCGCATCGTGCGCAGCTTCGTGCGCCAGGCCGTTGGCCTTGCTCAGATGTTCCAGTTTGAAGCTGGGTGTGCCGTCTTCCTTGCGCGGCCATTCGATGCCATCGGGGCGCAGCGCATAGTTCAGGCGCACCACGTCAAGCAGATCCCAGCGGCCGCAGCCGTTCTGCCATTCGCGGGCATAGGGATCGATCAGATTGCGCCAGAACATGAAGCGCGTGACTTCATCGTCGAAGCGTATGGTGTTGTAGCCGACGCCGATGGTGCCCGGCTGCGCCATGGCTTGTTCGATCTCGGCCGCGAATTCGTGTTCGGGCAACCCGCGCTCGAGGCAGGTCTGCGGCGTGATGTGGGTGATCAGACAGGATTGCGGATCGGGCAGGAAATCCGGCGCCGGCTTGCAATAGATCATGATCGGTTCGCCGATCTCGTTGAGCTCGGCATCGGTGCGGATGGCCGCGAACTGCGCGGGGCGATCGCGGCGCGGGACTACGCCAAAGGTTTCGTAGTCGTGCCAGAGAAAGGTGTGATTGGACATCGGAATGGAGTCGCGCGTGGCTGAAGGATAATGGCGCGATTATAGAGCCATAGAGCCTGCGCACGCCGCCACACGTGAAAGTGCGGATTCCATCACGATGCTGCAAATGAAAAAAGCGGGCAGTGCCCGCTTTTTTTTTATCATCACCGCCGCGGTCCGAGCCGGGGCCGCCTTATTGCAAGACCGGCGTATCGCGATGGAGCAACGTGCGCATCACTTTTTGCAGATCGCCGCTGCGCATGGGCGCGGCGCCGCCGGCGTATTCGATATTGTCGATCACCCAGCCGCGTGCATCGCGGTTGAGCACCACGCGGTCGGTCCACTTCGAGGGGGCCTGCAGCTTGGCGTCGCTGTAGATCAGTTCGACATTGCAGGTGCTGACGCTTTCCTGCATGTCGCAATTGATGATGCGGAAGGTCGAGGCGCCGCCTGGATGAGAGGTGAACAGATCGCCTTCGACCAGCGGCGGCGACGGTGCGGCAGCGTTCTGGGCGGCGCGCGCCTCATCCGCCATTGACAGGTCTTTGAGCAGATCAAACAGCGGCACCGACATGAAGTGGCGGAAGGTGATCAGTTCCTTCAGCGTCAGCGGGCCCGAAGGGCGTGCCGCCTGATGCGTCTGATAGAAGCTGGTGACCACTTCCTTGGCCTTGTGCTCGTCATTGCTGGAACATGCGGCCAGCAGAACGCTGACTGCGATGATAAAAATTAGGCCGATCCGCTTCACGATCTTTTCCCCTTGACGCCATCGACGTCGATCAAACGCGCTTTGATGGCACTTGTTGCTTTCCTTGTTATAGGACGGTCGCCGTCGCGACCCCTTCATGTGATTCCGTCAGGCGCTCCCCCCTGTTCAGAATCGATGCCGCTGGTTTTGTGTTGCCTGCCGTTATTGACGGCACCGCGGTTCGCAGCAAGGCGAAGAGCAGCATGATAAATGAAATGGAAGGGCTTGCGTGCGCTACGAAACGCAGCGTTTCGGTAACAAAATACCAAGCATGCCCAAGGGCAAGAGTAATCCAGTCAGGCGGCGGACGAGCAGTGGAGAAGTCGTGGAAAATCCTGCCAATTCAGATTAAAGACGCAGGGTTTGGCCGGCGCAGCTGAGAATCGATAGCAAGGAAGCCGGCTGTGAGGCAAGCCCGGAATATGCCGGGCTTGCCACTGACATTTTGCTGACCGGGTGCTGATGGCATGCGACAGCGGGCTGCACTTTTCCAGCCCTTGTAAAGAACTTTACTGCGCGTCCTTGATCGCTTCCGACAAGGTGTCGCTCAGATATTCGCGTTGCGAGGATTGGTCGTTGCCGATGAATTCGATATCGTCGATGCGCCAGTGACCGTCTTCGCGCACCAGCAGAATCTTGTCATTCCAGGCTTCTCTGTCGCCGTCCTGGCTCTTGTACTCGAAGCCTACCTGGCAAGAGGCCTTGTTGTCCTGACTGTCGCAGCTTTCGACGCGGTACGAACTGGCGCCTTCGAACAGCGAAGTAAACAGATCGCCCTCGATGATGGGCGGTACTTGCGTACCCATCGCGGCGTGGTACTTGGCTTCGGCAGCGGAAGCCTGATCCAGCAGCGCGGCCAGCGCATGGCTGACGAAGGGCTGATATTGCTTTAGTTCTTCGGCGGCCGGGATGCCCGGCGTATGCGCCTTCAGATGCGCATCATAGAAACCGGAGATGACTTGCGCCTGTTGCTTGTCGTCGCCCGAGAAATTATTGCAGCCGGCCAGCGCGGCGCTGGCGGCGATGCTGAGAACGGCGATGCTTTTACCCAGCAAGGCGGGAGAGATGGGGGACGTGGCGGATTTTGGCTGGCGGCTAAAAATTTTCATTCAGGTTTTCCGGCGCAGAACACCTCGGCGGCAGGGCCGGCCGGTATTCCGCAGGTACATTTCTTTCGCTGTGGCCGCTGCCGCTTGTGCGGCCTGGGCTGTATTTTTTGCAATGTGCGGGCGGGTAGTTCAGGTCGCGCGCGCCGCGTGAGGCGCAGGCTGGAACCGCTTAGTCTGCATCACGCGGTGTGCGTTCCCCGGCAAGTCAAACATCGGAACAAAAAATCTGGCTGCTTGCTCCGGCGATGGTTTGCTGCCGGCGTCGGGTTCGAGATCAGGCAGATTCGCTCAGCAGCGCGAAGTGTTCGACTTGCGGCGGGCTGGCGAAGTAAGGGCCGACGATGCCGCGCCATTCGGTGAAGGCCGGCGATTCGCGAAAGTCGACGGTGTGATTTTCCAGGGTCGCCCATTGCACCATCAGCAGATAACGCTCCGGCGCTTCCACACCTTTTTGCACCTTGTGGCCCAGATAGCCTTTGGCCTTGGCGATGGTCTGCGCCACGCCGCGTTGGATGGCTTCGTCGAATTCGGCTTGCTTGCCGGGCTGGATGCGAATGTCCGCCAGTTCAAGAATCATGGATGTCTCCCTCATGTGTGTGCTGTGATAGTGGAATGTCGATACTGCCAAGCGCCCGAGCGGCGTCGCGCGAAAGCGGCCCTGATTATGACATTTTCCTGACGCCATTGCCGGGCCGCGCACCTCTGCGGCGGATGAAATGACTTCATCAGTCGCGCTGCAAATCGTTGCGGAAAAATGCCCGCCACGTCTTGCAAAGAATAGCCGCCGGCCATGTCGACGCCGGCTGAAATTCCGCGGCGGCCTCCCTGTGCCGCTTTCTCTGCGGGCTGAGTCCGCAGGCCGCAGATGTTGCCGAATCTCATCGTTGAAATGCCGCTGCCGATTGACTATGCTGAAACCTGACGCGCATGTCAGGATGCGGAGATGCGCCGGAGAACATGTGCCCGCACACCGGCAAGGCAAGCGCATCACATGAAATAAACGGGCGTGCCTGAAATTGCGGCGCAGCTACCGTGCCCGGAACCGCCAACAAGGCCAGCTGTAAAAAGTGCCGCGCAGATGTTCAGATCATCATTGAGCTACACGGGGGCAACACCATGCCGGGCAGACAAAGACTGTATTTCATGCTTCCCGATGTCGCCAGCGCCAGAGGCCTGCGCGACGATTTGTTGCTGGCCCAGGTGGGCATCGGCCATATCCATTTCTGGGCCAGGGACAGCGGCTTGCCGCTCGATTTGCCGGATGCCGGCATTACTCACAAAACCGATCTGGTGCATGGCGCCGAGATTGGCCTGGCTGTCGGCGGCATACTCGGTTTCATCGGTGGCGTGTGGCTGGCGATCTTTCCTCCCGAATGGGCGGAGTTGCATATGCTGAAGGTGCTGCTGATGACGATGGGCGGTGCTTTGGCGGGGGGCTGGATGGGTGGCATAGCGGCGGCTGCCTTCCCCAATTCACGCTTGCGGCGGCTTCAGCAAAGCATTTCAGACGGCTGGATTCTGTTGTTGGCGGATGTCCCGGGCCCACAGGTGAGTGAAATCGAAGCGCTGCTCAAGCGGCGTCAGGCGGAAGCCCATTTCGCCGGCGTCGATCTGCGCATGGCGGTGCTGCGCTGAGTTCGTTCTGGATTGTTCGGCTGATGATTTTGCAGGCCTGGATCGGCAGCGTCTGCCTCATCCATTTCATCAATTGCCCTGATCCGGTTTGACCGTGCGCGGCGCTCGCTGCAGTTTTTGCTCCAACTCTTCCAGACCGATCTCAATCGCACGCGTGCTGATCGCGATCTCCCACAATGAAAACAGCAGCGACAGCACCAGCAGGAAAATACTGGCGCCGAAGGCGAATTGCGCCACGCCGTCGATCTCGATGAAGAGCAGAAACATCGACAGTGCGCACAGAATGAAGCTGCTCACGCCCAGCACCTGCATGTTGCGAATCATCGCGATGCGCTTGCGCAGATTGACGATCTGGCGGATCACGACGTCGCGACCGTCTTCCTTGTGCTGGGTTTGCAGATGGCGGATCAGTTGCGCAAGCACCAGAAAGCGGTTGGTGTAAGCGAGCAGCAGCAGCGAGATGGCGGGGAACAGGAGTGCAGGGGTGGTCAGATTCATGGTGGCGGCGCAGGCGTGCGCAAACTCCTTCTAAAGCTATTGATTTCGCAAGAAATATGCCCGTGACCTGCACGCAAGCCGATGTGAGTGAGGGGCTGCTGCATTCCCGGGGACAGCAGCGGCGCGCTGCAGATTGGGTGATTTGCATCTGTGATTCAAGGCAGGCATTTAAACACCGCGCATGGCTATTGTCGAATCGTCATCGCTGAATGCGCTTTGTGACGGATTTCGCGTGCGCAGGCAGTCACCAAAATCGAGCCTGAAATGATTTTCAGCAGGCCAAATTGGGGCGTTATCGGACAGGATCACACCATCATGCACTAAGGCATGGCAGCGCCGCGCCGGCCCGATTATTTTTGCGCTCGGCGTTCGCTTGCCGATTGTTATTTGTTCACTCGCTCAATACACTAGCTCCCGTTCATTACAATAAAACCGAAAGGCAAAACATGGCGGGTTCTTACTTTCCTCAGTGGCGCTTGCGCGCCGGCGTCGATGACGGCAAGGCGCAGGTGATTGCAGCGGACGAGCGCCTGCCGGCGCCGCAGACGGTGGCGATGGGCATACAGCACGTGGTCGCGATGTTCGGCTCTACCGTGCTGGCGCCGTTGCTGATGGGCTTCGATCCGAATCTGGCGATTCTGATGTCGGGCGTCGGCACCTTGCTGTTCTTCGTGCTGGTCGGCGGCCGCGTGCCCAGCTATCTCGGTTCCAGCTTTGCCTTCATCGGTCTGGTGATTGCCGTTACCGGCTATGCCGGGCAGGGCCACAACAATAATCTGGGCGTGGCGCTGGGCGGCATCATTGCCTGCGGCGCGGTGTATACCCTGATCGGTTTTCTGGTGTCGGCGGTCGGCACGCGCTGGATCGAAAGTCTGATGCCGCCGGTGGTCACCGGCTCGGTGGTGGCGGTGATCGGCCTCAATCTGGCGCCGATCGCAGTCAAGGGCGTGACCGGCAATAACTTCGATGCCTGGATGGCGCTGGGTACCGTGCTGTGCGTCGGCGTGGTGGCGGTGTTTACGCGCGGCATGCTGCAGCGTCTGCTGATTCTGATCGGTCTGTTGCTGGCCTATGTGATCTACGGGGTGCTGACCAATGGCGCCGGTCTCGGCAAGCCCATCGATTTCAGCGGGGTCGCAAGCGCGGCCTGGTTCGGTATTCCGACTTTTGCCGCACCGGTATTTCGCGCAGATGCAATGGCCTTGCTGGCGCCGGTAGCGATCATCCTGGTGGCGGAAAATCTCGGCCATATCAAGGCGGTGAGCGCGATGACCGGTCAGAATCTGGACCAGTACATCGGTCGCGCCTTCATCGGCGATGGTCTGGCCACCATGTTGTCGGGCAGCGTGGGCGGCACCGGCGTGACGACCTACGCCGAAAATATCGGTGTGATGGCGGTGACCAAGATCTACTCCACGCTGGTGTTCGTGGTGGCGGCGCTGATTGCGATTCTGCTGGGTTTCTCACCCAAGTTCGGTGCGGTGATCCTGACGATTCCGGGCGCGGTGCTGGGCGGCGTGTCGATTGTGGTCTTCGGTCTGATCACGATATCTGGCGCACGCATCTGGGTGGAGAACAAGGTCGATTTTTCCAACAACACCAATCTGATCGTGGCGGCCGTGACGCTGGTGCTGGGCGCCGGAGACTTCACGCTGAAGCTGGGCGGCTTTGCATTGGGTGGTATCGGCACCGCCACCTTCGGCGCCATCATTCTGTATGCGCTGCTGAGAAAGCGCGCCTGATGTTGTCGGCTTCGGCCCTGTAGCAGGCAACGGGTAAAACTGATCGGCGCGATGCAATGTATTTATGCATCGCGCCGATCCGGATTGCCATTTTTCCATTGAGCAAGTCCTGCTTAGTTACTATACTTGCCGCTGCTGTTGATTGCCTTGTGGAAATTTCCGGGCGCAGATCCGGACACTTGTCAGCAATGCAAGATGCTATGAATCTTTGACCTACAGGTCACGCAAGGCCGGCTGCGCCGGACAAGGGGAAAACGCTTAAATGAATACCGCAATCCGATTGGGCGCACTGCTGTGCGTCGCTCTGCCTTTGCTCGCCGCCTGCGACGCAGTGGCCGGCAAGAAGGACTACGCCTACTTCCGCAAGAATCTGGACGAAGCCAAATCGATTTCCGATCAGTGCTCGCTGAACGGCACCTCCGGCATGAACAAGGCCCAGATGGCGGAATGCGATGCCGCGCGCGAAGCCTATGCGAATCGCAATATGAAGGGCTACTAGGTTCTTTTCTACAGATTCCTTGCAGCACGCGGCGTACGGCCGGGTTTGTCACAAAATTGTCAAAGTCGGCCGGTAGAATCCAACGTCTTTCAGACCGTTGCCGCTGACCATGATCAATCCGTCGGACTTGCCGCAGGCTTTGCACCTGCTCTATGAACCTGCGGGTTTCATCTGTGCGTTCCGTTTCAATGGCGGTCGCGCCGAACAGCTCAAGTGGAATCAGGTGCTGGACGATAGACCGGCGCCGTCTGCTTTCACCTGGGTGCACGTCAAGACCGCCGACGTCAAGGTTCAGCACTGGATGCAAAACGGCAGCGGCATCCCCGAACACATTCAGGAGTTTCTGCTCAGCAGCGACACCCATCCAGGTTTGCATGCCGCGGCACAAGGCGTCTACGGCACGCTGACCGACATCAAGATGGAAATCGGCGACACCGGCACCGAGAAGGGCGCGCTGCATTTCTATCTCGACGGCGGCCGCTTGCTGACCTTGCGCACACAACCTTTGTGCTCCACCAATCTGCTGCGGCAGAAAGTGCTGGACGGCGCCGAGTTCGACAATCCCATGGATTTGTTTGCCGAGCTGCTGCGATGCCTGGCCGACGGCTTCAATCTCAAGCTGGAAGCGCTCAACGACCGCGTCGACGATATCGAGTTTTCAGTGCTGTCAGACCGTCGTCCGGAAGACCGCGCCGAGCTCAGCAGCATTCGTCGTCAACTGGCCGAGCTACGCCGCTACATCACGCCCGAGCGGCGTTTGCTGAATCAGTTCAATCGCCTGCGCCCGGCCTGGGTGCCTCCCGCCGCGCTGGAAGATCTGTCGCATGCGCTGGATGAGCTCAATGAACTGCATTCCACGGTCGAGGCCTTGTACGAACGCGCCAAGCTGCTGCAGGAAGAAATCGCTTCGCAGATGTCGGAACAGATGAACCGCAATCTGATGGCGCTTTCGATACTGACGGCTTTGCTGATGCCGGCGACCTTGGTGTCCGGCATTTTCGGGATGAATGTTGCCGGCTTGCCCGGCTTGCACGATGAAGGTTCGTTTGTGATGGTCATGGCCATCATGATCGGGCTCGGTGTGGCGACGGTGGCGTTTCTGAAGTGGCTGAAGATCTGGTAGGGCAGGTCGGCAGAGGGCATGGTCAAAAAAAACGCGCCTGGCTGGGCGCGTTTTTTTATTGTGTGCGACAGGTGGTGAAAGGGGCTCAGCTTTCTTCGCTGACCAAGCTGTCCAGATCGAGGGTGTCGACTGCTTCCACCTTCAGCGCCAGCGGCCGCCACAGCGAATACAGCCACAGGCCGATGGTGCACAGCGTGCCGAGGAACAAGGTAATGAAACCGGACAGAAACAGGCCGATGAAGGGCGCCGCCATCAGCCCCTGATACCCGATCAGATGCTTGCCATCCCAGGTGATGGTCTGTGCGCCGAACAGCGACAGCAATCCCATCAACGTTGAAAACGGCACCAGCGAAAAGCAGGTGCCGATCGCCAGCAATTTGTAAATCGTGCCCATGGACAGGCGTTGAATCTTGATTTCTTCGAACATGGGCTTCAGCCCCCCGACTGTAAGATGATGGAATGCTTTGCTTGCTGCCGGACGGCGCTCCCCCGGAATTGCCGGCGCCGTCTTTTATTCTATGACTCAATGAATTCTGCGTGGCTGGCTTGAGCGAACGCACCGAAGCGCTTCGCCCGTCCTGCTTATTTGCCCCAGCTGTCTTTCAGTGTCACTGCGCGATTGAACACCGGCTTGCCGTCTGTCGAATCGATGCGGTCGGCGACGAAATAACCATGGCGTTCGAACTGATAGATGTCGCCCGGCTTGGCCGATTTCAGTGTCGGCTCCAGATAGGCAGTGATGACTTCCTTCGAGTTCGGATTCAGCGCCTGGAGGAAATCCTTGCCGCCGGCGTCCGGATGCGGATCGCTGAACAGGCGGTCGTACAGGCGTACTTCTGCGGCCAGTGCGTGCTCTGCGCTGACCCAGTGCAGATTGCCCTTCACCTTGTAGTTGGAGCTGCCTTCGGTGCCGCTTTTGCTGTCTTCGAAGTAGCTGCAATGCACGGCGATGATGTTGCCGTTTTCATCCTTGTCGCAGCCGGTGCATTCCACCACGTAACCGTAACGCAGACGCACCTTGTTGCCCGGGAACAGGCGGAAGTAACCCTTGGTCGGCACTTCCATGAAGTCTTCGCGTTCGATCCACAGTTCCCTGGTGATCGGGAAGTGGCGATGCTCGCTGTCGTGCTGCGGATGCGCCGGCGGGTAGACCGGTGCGCTGCAGTCTATGCTCTGCCCTTCGGGGAAGTTGTCGATGATCAGTTTGAGAGGACGCAGCACGGCGACGGCGCGCGGCGCCTTCGGATCCAGATCGTCGCGCAGCGCGCCTTCGAGGATGCTGTAGTCGATCCAGCTGTTGTTCTTGGAGGCGCCGGTGCGGTCGCACATCAGGCGGATCGCTTCCGGCGTGTAACCGCGACGGCGCAGACCGACGATGGTCGGCATGCGCGGATCATCCCAGCCGCTGACGATCTTTTCATCGACCAGCTGTTTCAGCTTGCGCTTGCTGGTGATGATGTAGGTCAGGTTGAGGCGTGCGAATTCATATTGATGCGGCAGCGGCTTCTTGAAGAAACCGGCATCCGACAGGCGTTCCAGTACCCAGTCGTAAAGCGGGCGCTGATCTTCGAACTCCAGCGTGCAGATCGAATGGCTGATGTTTTCCAGCGCGTCTTCAATCGGATGCGCGTAGCTGTACATCGGATACACGCACCACTTGTCGCCGGTGTTGTGATGCGTCGCATGGCGGATACGGTAGATGGCCGGATCGCGCAGATTCATGTTGGGGCTGGCCATGTCGATCCTGGCGCGCAGGATCAGCGTGCCGTCGGCGTGCTTGCCGTCGCGCATTTCTTCAAACAGACGCAGCGATTCATCGGCCGGGCGATTGCGCCATGGCGAATCCTTGCCCGGCTCGGTCAGCGTGCCGCGGCTTTCGCGCATCTGTTCGGCGTTCTGTTCATCGACATACGCCAGCCCGGATTTGATCAGCGATTGCGCGCCGGCGTACATCACGTCGAAGTAATTGCTGGCGTAATAAAGATGCGTTTGCCCATCCTTGTTCCAGTCGAAGCCCAGCCATTTGACCGAGTCGATGATGGTGTCGACGTATTCCTGATCTTCTTTTTCCGGATTGGTGTCGTCGAAGCGCAGGTGGCAGCGGCCCGCGTAGTCGCGCGCCAGACCGAAGTTAAGGCAGATCGATTTGGCGTGGCCGATGTGCAGATAGCCGTTAGGCTCGGGTGGAAAACGCGTCACCACTTGCGGCAGCGGCTGGCCCTGGCTGTCGCTGCGGTCGGCATAGGTGCCGGACACAAGGTCGGCTTCGATGATGCCGCGCAGGAAGTTGGTGGAGGGTGGTGCCGGGTGACCGTTTTTCAGTTCGTTGCTCATGAGGTGATAAAGAATGCGGATTTATGCAGAATGCAAACATTTTACAGCAGGGCGCCCGTATTCATCGGGCTTTGCGCTGCGGCAACGGCGAAATAATTGATTACAGTTGATACCGCTGCGAATTACCTTGCGCAGGCCGCGGATGGCAAGCTGGCACCGTACTGCAAACCAAGGAGGGCAGCATGAAGAAGTTAATCAAACTGGTAGTGGTCGGCGTCTTGCTGAGTTCGGCCCTGTCGGCCTGCGTGGTGGTGCCGGCCGGTCCGCCGCATCCTCACTATTACCGTCCTTATTACGGGCCTGGTCCTTATTACGGACGTTGATTTCGGATGTTTCATCTTTTAAGCGTTGCGTCAGCTTTCTGTGGTCGATGATTTATATGGTCCCGTGCAGCGAGAATGTCCGGCCGTAAGGCGGACTGATTGTGTATTGCAGCGGGCTCAATTGCTCTGCGCCCGGCGTCGCCGATAACATTCCTCGGGGGCGCCGGGCGCTGTTTTTGTGCCACGTATTTCCATGCCTTCATCAGATGCCGGCGATGGATCATCGGCTCATTGCCGGTTTTCTGCATTTCGTCGCTTGCGCCTTCGCACCGGTCGAGTATTGCGCCATCCTTTCTATCTCTCTTTGTTATTGATCGGAGTGCGCAATGACGGTAGTCACGTGGAAGGCCATTCATCTGGCCGGCATGCTTTTATTTCTCGGCAATATCATTCTCACCGCATTCTGGAAAACGCTGGCTGACCGCAGCAGCAATCTGGTGCTCATCCGTTTCGGCGTGCGCGTTGCCAATCTGGCCGACATTTTTTTCACGCTGCCTGGCGCCATCATGCTTGCAGCAGCAGGCCACTTCATGGCGCCGTCCTATGGCGGGTTGTTACACACCGGCTGGATGTTCTGGGGCTTGGTGCTTTTTATCGGTGCCGGGGCATTGTGGCTGATGGTGTTGATTCCTCTGCAACTGGCACAGGCGCGCAGCTTGCGGTCGCTGCGCGATGGCGATGCAATTCCGACGCGTTATCGCAAGCTGGCGCGCGCCTGGGCGATGGCAGGCATGCTGGCCACTTTATTGCCCTTGATTGCCGCTGTGCTAATGGTGATCAAGCCGCAGTTGTGAGCGGTTCGCCATGCATGCGGCGCCCATTGCCGGAAATGACTACATCTGCCTGAACAGATATGCAAACAGGCGACTCACCGCCAGCCGCTCTTTGCGATGATGCAGTGTCAGCGACAACTTGCCCGTCTCATCCCGTACGGCTGCCTGCACCTGGCGGATCTGCACTACGGTGCCGCGATGCACCTGCCAGAATTGCTGCGGATCGAGTTGCGGTATCAGCTCTTTCAGGCTGGTGCGGATCAGTGCTTCGCCGTCGGCTGTGACGACGTTGATATATTTGTCGGTGGCCTCGAAGTACAGCACTTCACTGACCGGAATCATGCGCACCTGATTGCCCACTGCAGCGCGGATGATGTCCAGTCGCGGCACGGCCTTGTTCGATGCCGTCAGTTGATTCAATTGCGCGAGCGCCTGCGCCAGCCCTGCATCCGGCAAGTCTTCCATTGCGGAGGCCGCATCCGTCCTGGTGCGCTCGGCGAGCCGTGCCTGCAAACGCAATACCGTTTGCATCAGTCGCTCATCATTCACCGGCTTGAGCAGATAGTCGACAGCCGCCTGATCAAAGGCTTGCAGCGCGTATTGATCATAGGCGGTGACGAACACCAGCAGCGGAAACGGCCGTTCATCCGGCCAGGCATTCAACAGTTCCTGCGCCGCCTCCAGTCCGCTCAGTCCGGGCATCTTGATATCGAAAAACAGGATGTGCGGCAAGCGCGCCAGCGCCTGCTCGACGGCCGCGATGCCGTTTTCGGCAATGGCGGCGATCTGCAGTTGCGGCCAGCAGCGTTGCAGGGCCTGGCTCAGCGCCCGGGCCAGCAGAGCTTCGTCTTCGGCGATCAGTGCAGAAATCGGAGCCGAAGTCTGAGTGGCATTTACGGTCGTCGTCGAACTCATCGTCACACTCCGGCGAAGTGCTGCGGTTGGCGGTCAGGCGCGCGTATAAGGCGAGGGAGGCAGTGCGCTCAGGGGAATCGTGATTTGCGCCATGGTGCCGGCGGGGACGTTGTGCGTGAGGATCAGTTCCGCCAGCGGACCGTAAAGCGCGTGCAGGCGGTCACGGATGTTTTGCAGGCCGAAGTGCATGGTTTCGCCCTCCAGCGTCGGGCCTTCCGCCAGTATGCCGGGCGGCTGGTTATAGCTGATGCCGGCATTCAGCCCCTGGCCGGTATCGAACACGCTCAGGATCAGCATGCCTTGATGCAGCGAGGCGCGCACGGTGCAGTTGCCGCCCTCGACCTTGGGTTCCAGACCGTGACGGATGGAGTTCTCCACCAGCGGTTGCAGCAGCATCGGCGCCAGCTTCAGCGAACCCAGTTGTTCCGGCAATTGCAGGCGGTAGCTCAGACGCAGACCCATGCGTAGCGACATCAGGCCGAGGTAGGCCTGAATCAGATCGAACTCCTTTTGCAGCGTGGTGTTTTCGCTGCGCGAGGTGGTCAGCGTGGCGCGCATATAGTGAATCAATTGATCCAGCATCTGGGTGGCGCGCAGCGGTTCGCTGGCGATCAGTGTCTGCAGTGTGGCAAGCGTGTTGAACAGCATGTGCGGTTCGACCTGAGCCTGCAGCATCTGCAATTGCGCCAGCGCCGCCTGTTTTTCGATGATGCTGGCATGCGCCTGCAGGGCCGCGATCTTTTCGCGATTCCAGAAAAACAGGGTGCCGCCGACGCAGGCCAATAGAGTGAGGACGATGATGCCGATGATGTTGTTGCTCTGGCCCAGCGTCAGCGCCTCGATCGGTGTGCCGAGGATGACTTCGGCCACCAGATTGCCGATCACGAACGACAGCGGCGCGAGTACCAGCAGCATGGCAATGAAACCGCCCTTGTGCGGTTCGCCATTGCCCCAGAACAGGGTACGAGCACCTTGAATCAGCAACATGGCGCTCAGGCCTATGCACATCGCGATCAGCAGATTTTGCTTGAAGCCGGTGCCGATGTGCATCAGGTAGGTGACGACGGCCGCACACAGCACATTGATGACCAGCGTCGGCAGCAGCGCGCGCAGCAGCTCGCGCGCCAGCAGATAGATCCGGGAGGAAGACGGTGATGCAGGTGGACTCGCAGGTGTACTCATTAATCCAAAACGTTCAGATAATTCAAGAATCGCCGCTGCGGCATGGCTATTGAGGCCATGGCTCAGCGGTTTTGCAGTTCGCGCTCTATCATGCGCTGCTTCCAGCGCGTGGGCTGCCGTGGGAACACCGACAGAGCGTGGAATAGTAACCCGATTCCCCAGCCGAGTAACGGTCCGGCGCTCCAGAAAGGTGCGCCGGGATGGCGCAGATTGAGGATCACCAGTGCACTGTTGATTACCAGATAAATGGCCAGATGGCGGTAAAAGCCGATCATGCGTTCGACGCGGCGGGTGGCGTTGATCCGCGCCGCGGGATCGTCGCAGGCCTCGCTGGCGGTGGCTTGATGGTCTTGCATGGCATGCTCCTCTGGCGTGGATTGATTGCCGGCCAGTATCCTGCCTGGATGCGCTGCAGGACATGCCGATGCGACGAAATGCTGAATCGTGGCGTTCAATGGATTGCTGGCCGCGCCAGCGGAAACGCATACAATCCATGCGGCGCAGAAAAAGCGCCGGGCGGGCAGACCGGCTCGGCCCGTTGGGACGATTTTCAGGGCTCAGCCGCCCGCCGTCCGCACAATCTGCAATCTCAGGAGGAAATCATATGTGGCCCTATCCCAAGATCGTCGCTCACCGTGGCGGCGGCATTCTGGCTCCGGAAAATACCATCGCCGGCTTTAAGGCCGGTTTGGAGCATGGTTTCAAGGCGGTTGAATTCGACGTCATGTTGACGCGCGACGAAGTGCCGATCCTGATGCACGACCCGCAACGCGGGCGCACCTTGCCCGGCAGCGGCAGGATTGCCGAGCAGGATTGGGCCGAATTGCGCGAGCTCGATGCCGGCGGCTGGCACGGCCCGGATTTCGTCGGCGAACGCATCTGCACCCTGCAGGCGGCGCTGGACTTTTGCGTGGAGCGCGGCATCTGGATGAACATCGAGATCAAGCCGGCGGCGCCGGAATACGCAAGGCGTACCGGCGAGCTGACGGCAGCGCTGGTGCGCGCCAAATTCTCCACGCAACTGGCTGCGCACGCGGCGCCCGCGCAATTGCCGCTGTTCTCTTCATTTTCCTTCGATGCGCTGATGGCCGCAAAAGTCGGCGCCCCGGATATTCCGCGCGGGTTTCTGATTGATGCGCCCGGACCGGACTGGCGCGAGCGCTTGCAGCAGCTAGCCGCTGTTGCACTGCACACCAACCACAAACATCTCAGCGCCGGACTGGCGCAAGCCGTCAAACAGGCCGGTTACGGGCTGTTCTGCTACACGGTGAACGAGGCGCAGCGCGCTCGCGAGATCCTCGGCTGGGGTGTGGACGCCTTTTGCACCGATCGTATCGACCTGATCGGACCCGGCTGGCAACCCTGAAAATGAAGTGAAAAAGTCATTCTGACCAAGCGACTGAAATGTTTTGCCGCTGGCTAAGATCGGCTGACGGATGGCGGGGTGGACTTTGGGATTCTCGGGGGGATATTCGGGAGCCTGCAAAAACACCGCAAACCTGATGTCAACGCTTGCAGAAGAGCGCGCGTTATGGAAGCACAAGGCTTGTAAATCCTGATGGACACCACCCAGGGGAGCTGGCGGCAGCGGAACTGACGACAGATTTGCAAGCAGCCTTGTGACGATAAAACACTTGATGAGGAAAATGATGAAGATCAATAAATTGTTGGCCGCTGTACTCGTTGCCGCTTTCGCTCTGCCAGTCATGGCTCAACCGGCTCCAGCCGCTGCTCCAGCGCCGGCTGCTGCACCAGCAGCTCCGGCTCCGGCCGCCAAGCCAGCTGCCAAGCACAAGAAGCACAAAAAGGTTAAGAAGCACAAGAAGCACAAAAAGGCGAAAAAGGCCGCTCCTGCTCTGCCAATCAACAAAGGCGCTTAAGCCGGCGTCTCAAGACTGAAAACGCGCCGTCTGCCGCAGGCAGGCGGCGCGCCAGTTTTACCGGAAGGGGAAGCACCGAAAGCGGAATCGCTTGCAGCCGGCGCAATGAGCCGCGCCGGGCTGAAGGTCGCGACCCGTGACCCGTTGGGAGAAATCCCGACGGGTTTTTTTTCGTCTGCCGATTTGTTTTGATGTGAATGAAAGGCCTTTAAGTGGCGTCATTGGCGTTCTTTGAACGACAGCCCGGCGCCGGGCTGCAAGCAGTCGAGTCGGAAAAGAAGTGTCTGGTGACCGCCGGATCGGGGCGCAGAGGCAATGCCGCGGGCTTCAAGCCACGTCGTGCAGGCCGCCGGAGTTTGCCCGCCGGGCCGCTGCCGCCGGGTCCCCGGCGGCCATTTCGCCATCTTTGATGGTATCCGTGATTGCCATAGGGCTTCTCGCGTGTATCACGTATAATCTTCGGTTCGCAATCTCTTTTTGCAGCGGTTTTTGCTCTATTTAATGCATGGCCCCGGCTTCGTTTTTCGTTGCCTCATTGCTCTGCCGCTTGGCCTACTACCCGTTTTCTTATTAGCCCCTGAACATGAACTCAGCCGAAATTCGCGACAAGTTTCTGAAATTCTTTGAAGCCCAAGGACATACCATCGTTCGTTCGTCCAGTCTGGTGCCGGGCAACGATCCGACCTTGCTGTTTACCAACTCCGGCATGGTTCAGTTCAAGGATGTGTTCCTCGGCACCGACAAGCGCAACTATGTGCGTGCCGTGTCCGTGCAGCGCTGCCTGCGCGCCGGCGGCAAGCACAACGATCTGGAAAACGTGGGTTACACCGCACGTCACCATACCTTCTTCGAAATGCTGGGCAACTGGTCTTTCGGCGACTACTTCAAGCGCGAATCGCTGAAGTGGGCCTGGGAACTGCTGACCAAGGTCTACGGCCTGCCGGCTGAAAAGCTGTGGGCTACGGTCTATGAGACCGACGACGAAGCCTACGACATCTGGACCAAGGAAATCGGCGTGCCGCCTGAGCGCGTGGTGCGCATCGGCGACAACAAGGGCGCGCCTTACGCGTCCGACAATTTCTGGCAGATGGCCGACACCGGTCCATGCGGGCCTTGCTCGGAAATCTTTTTCGATCACGGTCCTGAAATCTGGGGCGGCCCTCCGGGCAGCCCGGACGCCGACGGCGACCGCTACATCGAAATCTGGAACAACGTGTTCATGCAGTTCGACCGTCAGATCGACCCTGCCACCGGCCAATACACGCTGTCGCCGCTGCCGGCGCCTTGCGTCGACACCGGCATGGGTCTGGAACGTCTGGCTGCGATTCTGCAGCATGTGCACAGCAACTATGAGATCGACCTGTTCCAGACGCTGATCAAGGCTGCTGCGCGCGAAACCAATATCACCGATCTCAGCAATAATTCCTTGAAGGTCATTGCCGACCACATCCGCGCGACTTCTTTCTTGATCGTCGATGGCGTGATTCCGGGCAATGAAGGCCGCGGCTATGTGCTGCGCCGTATCATCCGCCGCGCGCTGCGTCATGGTCACAAGCTGGGCCAGACCAAGCCGTTCTTTTTCAAGCTGGTCAAGGATCTGGTGGCCGAGATGGGCGCTGCTTATCCGGAACTGCCGGAAGCCGCAGCCCGTGTCGAAATGGTGCTCAAGCAAGAGGAAGAGCGCTTCGGCGAAACGCTGGAACACGGCATGAAGATTCTCGAGTCCGCGTTGGCCGGCAACACCGGCAAGCTGGACGGCGAAACTGCTTTCACGCTGTACGACACTTACGGCTTCCCGCTGGACTTGACCGCCGACATCTGCCGCGAGCGCAATGTCGAGCTGGACGAAGCCGGTTTTGACGCTGCCATGGCGCGTCAGAAATCCACTGCGCGCGCCGCAGGCAAGTTCAAGATGGCGGCCGCCGTGGAATACACCGGCGACAAGACCAAGTTCGTGGGCTACGAGTCGCTGGCCCAATCCGCCAAGGTCATCGCCTTGTATGTGGCCGGCAGTGCAGTGCAGAAGGTCGAAGCCGGGCAGGAAGCCATTGTGGTGCTGGACACCACGCCGTTCTACGCTGAGTCGGGCGGTCAGGGCGGCGACGCCGGCACGCTGGAAGCGGCATCGGCCTTGTTTGCCGTGGCTGATACGCAAAAGATTCAAGCCGATGTGTTCGGCCACCACGGCGAACTGATCAAGGGCAGCCTGGCCGTCGGCGATAGCGTCGAAGCCAAGGTCGATGCCGATCAGCGCGGCCGCACCGTGCGCAATCACTCGGCGACCCACCTGATGCACAAGGCCTTGCGCGAAGTGCTGGGTGGCCATGTCGCGCAACGGGGCTCGCTGGTGGATGCGGACAAGACCCGTTTCGACTTCAGCCACACCGCAGCGATGAGCGCCGACGAAATCCGTCGTGTGGAAGAAATCGTCAATCGCGAAATTCTGGCCAACGTCTCGACCGAAGCCAAATTGATGAGCTACGACGACGCTATCGGCGCCGGCGCCATGGCATTGTTCGGCGAAAAGTACGGCGACGAAGTGCGGGTGCTGTCGATCGGTTCCTCACGCGAACTGTGCGGCGGTACGCACGTGTGCCGCACCGGCGACATCGGCCTGTTCAAGATTGTGGCGGAAGGCGGCGTCGCCGCCGGCATCCGTCGGATTGAAGCAGTGACCGGCGAAGGCGCATTGGCGCTGGTGCAATCCCTGAGCAATCGTGTCAGCGAAGCGGCGGCCGCGCTCAAGGCGCCGCCGGAAGAACTGACCCAGCGTATCGGCCAGGTGCAGGATCACGTCAAGGCGCTGGAAAAAGAAGTGGCAGCACTGAAGTCCAAACTGGCCTCCAATCAGGGCGATGAACTGGTGGCGCAAGCCGTCGATGTCAAGGGCCTGAAGGTGCTGGCGGCGACGCTGGAAGGCGCCGATGTCGGCACCCTGCGCGAAACCATGGACAAGCTGAAGGACAAGCTGAAGAGCGCGGCCATCGTGCTGGCCTCGGTCAAGGACGGCAAGGTCAGTCTGATCGCCGGCGTGACTGCGGATGCCACTGCCAAGGTCAAGGCCGGCGAGCTGGTCAACTTCGTCGCGCAGCAGGTTGGCGGCAAGGGCGGCGGCCGTCCCGACATGGCGCAGGCCGGCGGCACCGATCCGTCCGGTCTGCCGCAAGCGTTGCAAGGCGTGGCCGAGTGGGTCAGCGCCAAGGTCTGAACAAGGACATCATCGTGAGCGATTTCAAATTTTGTCCGGTGTGCGCAGCGTCTCTGGAACTGCGCGCCGACGAAGGCGAAGCCAACAAGCTTCGCCTGGCTTGTCCGCACGGACATTGGACCCATTGGGACAATCCCCTGCCGGTGCTGGCAGCGCTGGTTGAAATCGACGGCAAGATGCTGACAGCGCGCAATGCGGCCTGGGCTGAAGGTCGATTTGCTTTGATTACCGGATTCATGGAGCGCGATGAAACCCCGGAGCAGGGCATCGCGCGCGAGATCAAGGAAGAAACCGATCTCGATGCCCAGCAAATTCAATTGATCGGCGTATACGAGTTCATGCGCAAGAACGAGCTGATCATCGCCTATTACGTGAAGGCCAGCGGCACCGTCAAACTTTCGCCGGAACTGCTGGAATATCGCTTGTCCGAGCCGGCCGATTTGCGGCCGTGGCCGGCGGGTACCGGTCATGCAGTAGCGGACTGGATGCGTGCGCGTAATCTGCCGGTGCAGTACGTGGAATTTGCCGGATCTACAACACCTTTAGTTGCTTCTGCACAAGCTTAGTGCGCAGAATACAACAGCACTTGTGCGATGCATCAACTCGGGTCACGTTTGCAGTAAAATCGTGCACAGTTCTTGTTCGGATTTAGAGTCAACGTATGGTTATCGAATTTCACAGAGAGCTGGACGCGCGTGGACTTAATTGTCCATTGCCGATTCTCAAAACCAAGAAGGCGCTGGCGGATATGACAAGCGGGCAAGTTCTGCGCGTCACGGCCACAGATACCGGATCGGTTCGGGATTTTCAGGCTTTCGCAAAACAGACCGGCAACGATTTGCTTTCGCAGTCGCAACATGAGCAGGAATTCATCTTCTTCATGAAACGCAAGTAAGCAGGCATTCTCTCGTCCGACACATCGCAGAATTCAGGGGCCGCGCAGCATCACCGGCCTGCAAGAAAAGCCCGCCATCGCGGGCTTTTTCATTGGGATCGTTGCTTGCGGAGCGATTCAGCAAATTTCCGTTCATCAGAAAATAGCCGCCCCGGTTCCGGCGCATGCAGCTCGCCATGCGCCGGCAGTCCGCTTAACCCAGCTGCGGATGAAAACTCTCTGCGCGTGCGATGGGCCAATATTTTTCATAGACCTGGTAGCGGAACTGCCCCGCCAGCAAATCGCCGGGCTCTAGATATTTCAGCAACTCCGACAGCAACTGGATCTCGTGATCGTTGATTCTGTGCACGATGTGATGCGGGCGCAGCGCCGAGGTGTGCGGCAAACCGGCTGCCTGCACCAGCTCCTGCAGAGCATGCAGCGTGCTTTGATGGAAGCGGTAGACGCGTTCGGCCTTGTCCGGCACCACCAGAGCGCGGGCCCGGACTTGATTTTGCGTGGCGACGCCGGTCGGGCAGCGGTCGGTATGGCAGCTTTGCGACTGGATGCAGCCCAGCGCAAACATGAAGCCGCGCGCCGAGTTGCACCAGTCGGCGCCGAGCGCCAGCGTGCGGGCAATGTCGAAGGCGGTGATGATCTTGCCGCTGGCGCCGATCTTGACCTTGTCGCGCAGGCCGATGCCGACCAGCGTGTTGTGCACCATCAGCAAGCCTTCCTGCAAGGGCATGCCGACGTGATCGACGAATTCCAGCGGGGCGGCGCCGGTGCCGCCTTCGGAGCCGTCGACCGTGATGAAGTCGGGCGTGATGCCGGTTTGCAGCATGGCTTTGGCAATGCCGAAGAATTCCCAGGGATGGCCGATGCACATCTTGATGCCGACCGGTTTGCCGCCCGACAGTTGGCGCAGCTTTTCGATGAATTCAAGCAGGCCGATCGGTGTCGAGAACGAGGAGTGCACCGCCGGCGAAATGCAGTCGATGCCCATGGGGATGCCGCGCGTGGCCGAAATCTCGGGTGTGATCTTGGCCGCCGGCAGTACGCCGCCGTGGCCGGGTTTGGCGCCTTGCGACAGCTTGACCTCGATCATCCTGATCTGCGGCGATTTGGCTTGCGCTGCGAATTTTTCATCGTCGAAGCTGCCATCGGCGTTGCGGCAGCCGAAATAGCCTGAGGCGACCTGCCACACCAGGTCGCCGCCGAATTCGCGGTGATAGGCCGATACCGAGCCTTCGCCGGTGTCATGCGCGAAATTTCCCTTCTTGGCGCCCTGATTCAGCGCGCGGATGGCATTGGCCGACAGCGAGCCGAAACTCATGGCCGATATATTGAAGACCGACATCGAATACGGCTGGGCGCGATGTTCGCCAACCGTCACGCGGAAGTCGTGACTGGCAATCTTGGTGGGCGATAGCGAATGGCCTATCCATTCATAACCTTGCTGCTGAACATCCAGTTCGGTGCCGAACGGCCGGCTGTCGACATCGGCCTTGGCGCGTTGGTAGACGATGCTGCGTTTCTTGCGAGAAAACGGTCGGCCGTCCATTTCGCCTTCGAAGAAGTATTGGCGCAGTTCCGGGCGGATGGCTTCGAACAGAAAGCGGAAATGGCCGATCAGCGGATAGTTGCGCAACACCGCATGGCGTTTCTGCAGGACATCGCGCAGTCCGACCGCGCTGAGCGCCAGCGGGATCACGATCCAGGCCCAACTGATCGCGTGGGTGCCGGCGCATGCCGCCAGCGCCAGGGTCAGGAGCACCAGCAGCCAAAGTGTCAGGTAGCGGTATGCCAGCATGTGAGTCTTCCTTGTTGTTATGAGCAGGGCGGTGGCCACATGGCTGCCCGGCAGAATGTTGTGCGATTCTACTGCGCAGCGGGGTAGACGGCTTGCGTCGAAATGAGGGGTGTTTCTTGTTGAATTGGCCAACTTGCCCTTGATTCATGCGCAGCCGCTGCATTTGCCGGGCTGGCGCCGGCTTGCGCGCTGCCATAAATCAGCTGCCGGTCAGCAGCTGAAATCGTGGAATGGCATTGTTATTGCTTATTGTGAGCACAGTATGCGTCTGCAGGGGGAGGGGCTAAAAATAACAAGAATCGGGCTGCCTGCACATCAATAAAAACGTCCAACCTGTTGTTCAGGGTTTTAGCGGGGATAGGATTCACCCTTCACTTTATGAAGATAGTCGCTTCGTCAATCAAGGCCGACCCAAGCCTTGTTTCCGCTCCTGCCAATCGCTCGCCACGCTTGCTGGAAACTTTGCTGGCCAACCTCGATGGCATGGTATATCGCCGCCGCGAGGATGAAAGCTGGGCCATGGAGTTCATCAGCGAGGGCTGCCTCGCGCTGACCGGATATTTGCCCGAAGATCTGTTGATGAATCAACTTGTTTCTTATGAGCAATTGATTCATGCCGATGATCGTCACATGGTGCGTGCACGCATTGCCGAAAGTCTGTCGCAGCAAAGCCGTTTTGAGATCGAGTACCGCATCGTGCGCGCCGATGGCCAGTTGCGCTGGGTGTGGGAGCGAGGCGTCGGCATCTTCAATCCCGACGGTAGCGTTGATGCGCTGGAAGGTTTTATTCAGGACATTACCGAGCGCAAGGAGTCCAATCAGGCGCTGCTTGAGGCGGAACGCCGTTACCGCAGCATCTTCGAAAACGCGATCGAAGGCGTGTTTCAGACTACGCCCAGTGGTGCCTACATTGCCGTCAATCCGGCGCTGGCGCGGATCTACGGTTATCGCTCGCCGGAAGATCTGATCGTCAGTCTGCGCGATATCCGGCATCAGCTGTATGTGGAAAACGAGCGTCGCGCCGAATTCATGCGCCTGATGGAGGAGGAGGGCTCGGTCTCCAATTTCGAATCGCGCGTGTATCGGCGCGATGGGGAAATCATCTGGATATCGGAAAACGCCCGCGCCGTACACGATGAAGCCGGGCAGTTGCTGTTTTATGAAGGCACCGTCGAGGCCATTACCGAGCGCAAGCTGTATGAGGCGGAGATCCGCCATCAGGCCACGCACGACGCCTTGACCGGGCTGCCCAACCGCACCATGTTGCACAACCACCTGCAGCGTGCGATTCAGATTCCGCGACAGAAAAGCGCGCTGACGGCAGTGGTGTTCGTCGATCTGGATCAGTTTAAATATATCAATGACAGCCTGGGCCACCAGATCGGCGACGAGTTGCTGAAGACGGTGGCGCAGCGCCTGGTTTCCTGCGTGCGCGACAGCGACATGGTGGCGCGCCAGGGGGGCGATGAATTCGTGCTGGTACTGGAAAATCAGGCGGACGAAAACAGTATTACCGAAGTCATGCAGCGCATTCTGACGGCGGTGGCTAAGCCCTGGCGCGCCGGCGACCGCGAGTTTCATATTACCTCCAGCATTGGCATCAGCCGTTATCCGACCGATGGCCGAGATGTTGAAACCTTGCTCAAGAACGCCGATTCGGCGATGTACAAAGCCAAGGAGCGCGGACGCAACAACTTCCAGTTCTTCGCGCGCTGGATGGATACGCAAGTCAGCAATCGCCTGGAAATGCTGGTCAGTCTGCGCCAGGCGCTGGACAAGGATGAATTCAAGCTGTTCTATCAGCCCAAGGTCAGTATTGCCGACGGCAGCATCATCGGCGCTGAGGCATTGATCCGTTGGCAATCGCCGGAGCAGGGCATGGTGGCGCCGGATCGCTTCATTCCGTTTGCAGAAGAGGCCGGCCTAATCGTGCCGATCGGCGAGTGGGTCTTGCGCACCGCCTGCGCTCAGAACAAGGCCTGGCAGGAAGCGGGCCTGCTGCAGATTCCGGTCGCCGTGAATCTGTCGCCGCGCCAGCTGGATCAGTCGCTGCCGGATTTTGTGCGCAAGGTGCTGACCGAAAGTGCTTTGTCGGCGCAGTGGCTGGAGCTGGAGATTACTGAAAACGTGGTGATGAAGGACGCCGAGAAGACTGTGGCGACGCTGAATGCCCTGAAGCAACTCGGACTGAAGATTTCGGTCGATGATTTCGGCACCGGTTATTCGAGCCTGAGCTATCTGCGCCGCTTTCCGGTGGATGCGCTGAAGATCGACAAGTCCTTCGTGCGCGACATTGCGCGCGATGCCGACAGCGCCGCGATCGTCAAGGCGGTGATTTCGCTGGCGCATATTCTCAATCTGCGGGTGATAGCCGAAGGCGTGGAGGATCATGAGCAATACAACTTCCTGCGCCAGAACGGCTGCGATGAAGTGCAGGGCTACTATTTCGGCAAGCCGATGTCGGTGGCTGATTTCACGCTGCGTCTGCAGCAGGAACAAAGCAGCGAGGAATGAAGCGCCATTGCAGCCACGCCCGGCCCGGTGCCAGCAGGCCTGTAAATAAGTGTCGAAGCCCTGCAACAAGCACCAAACGCGCAAATCTTTGTGCTAAACTCCGCGCAGTATATTTGGACTTAAGTGATGCGCATCGCAACTTCCGCCGCAAAAAAAGTCCAAAGCCGCAAGGCCAAGTTGAAAAAGGGTGCGAGAATTTAGCGATCCGTGATTTTGCTGGATTCAGCCGGATTTAGTTAGTTTCGCAGCCAGATCTTATTTTCCAGCTCATCTTCAACCTCCTATAAATCGGGCGCCGGAAAGCAGCATCAGCTGCGAACGTACAACGCAACCCATTTGCGCGTGCACAACTCCGTTGGCGTTGCGATGAAGCGCAGGCATGCAGCCGGGCCATTTGGCATTGGCTATGGTCTCGAACCATAGTTTTCAAGCCGCTAAATTTTTGTTAAACACGTCGCACAAGAGCCGTACATGGATATTGCTGAGGTCAAGAGAGTCCTCGAAACCGCATTGTTATGCACGCATGAGCCCCTATCGATCAATGATTTGAAGAAACTGTACGCCCAGGACGGCGAGCAGAGCGCGGTCAATAGCGACACCCTCAAGCAATTGCTTGAAGAGTTGCGTGGCGACTGGGCAGATAAGGGCGTAGAGATTGTCAGCTTGTCGACGGGATGGCGTTTTCAGAGCCGCGCCGACATGAAGGTGTACCTGGACAGGCTGCATCCTGAGAAACCGCCTAAATATACGCGCGCTACCCTTGAAACTCTGGCCATCATTGCCTATCGTCAGCCGGTGACCCGCGGCGATATCGAAGAAATTCGCGGTGTGGCGGTCAATACGCAGACCATCAGAATGCTGGAAGAGCGCGGCTGGATTGAATCCATCGGCCATCGCGATGTGCCTGGCCGTCCTGCCTTGTTCGCTACGACGCGCAAGTTCCTCGACGATCTGGGGCTGACTTCGCTGGATCAACTGCCGGCATTGCAGAACGTCGGTGCCGACGGTGCTGCGCAAGGCGCGCTGCTGGAGTTGCAGGCGCTGGAAGCAGGTCTGGGTCAAGCCTCGGCAGAAGAAATGGCGATAGACGAGGCCGAGTTCGGTGTTGATGCCGGGCCGGATCTGCTGACGCAGGCCGAGCTGCCGGTCGATTCCGTAGCTGAAGAAAGTGTTGATGCCGAGTTTGCCGACGAGTCTGATGGCACCGCTCAGGCCGTCAGCTCGGAAGATGCCGCCATGAGCAGCGATGTGGCTTCTGCGTTTGATTCAGTTGAGGCGGATGATCATGTGCTCGCCGAAGATGCAGTTGTTGAGCTTGAGGTCGAACATGATCTGGAGTTTACTGGAGAGGCCGGCATCGAATCCCAAATCGTGCCGCCGCTGGAGTCCGAGTCGCCGGTTCAATTGGCTGCAATGGAAATTGAAACAGGCACGGAAAATTCAGAACCTTTTGCCGAGCAGCTTGCCGTAGAAGAAAAAGCAGCCACGCCAGCTGCCGCATTAGCACTAAATACAGAAGAAACCGATTCCCCCGATCCGGCATCCGAGCAGAAAAAAGCTGCCGAGTCCGATCTGCACAACCACGATTCGAATAATGAAACCAACTAGTCCCAAAGACGAGCAAGCTGTCGATGTTATCGCGACAGGCGCAGATGCGTCTGCTGCCGCCAAGCCGGTGAAAAAGCGTACCCGCAAAGTGGTCGAGGCCGATGCCGTCGAGGCGCCGGTGACTGCTGTCGCCGCTGAAGCCGGTGACGAGGCTGCGCCGAAGAAGCGCGCGCCACGCGCCAAGAAGCCAAAGGAAGAGGCTCCGGCACTTGCCGTGGAAGCCGCTGTCGAGCAATCGGCTCCAGTGGCGGAGAAGTCTGTCAAGGCTGCGGCTGCAAAGACGCCGAAGCCGCGCGCTCCGCGCGCCAAGCCGTCGGTTGAAACCAAGCCGGCTGTCGAGAAGGCTCAGTTGTCGTTCGATATGGCCCCGGCAGCATCTGCTCCGGCATCTGCCGAGTCGCCCAAGGTGATCGTGACGGTTGGTGAGGAAGTATCGGCGCCGCCGGTTCTGCTGGACGCTCCCAACGAAAACGCCAATCGCAACAAGCCCGCGCGTCGTGGCGTGCGTGGCCCGCGCGCATTGCGCAACAACCGGGCAGCGCAACGCGCCGCAGCAACCGACGGTGAAGTCGCTCAGCCGGCGGTTGCAGAGGCTGGGAATGACGGCGCGAGCCAGGAAGTGCGTCCGCAGCAGGCACGTGGCCAGCATCAGCGTGTGCCGGGTGCATTCGGCACGCAACCGGGCAAGGGCGGCAAGAAGCAGCCCTTCGTCAAAGGTCATAACAAGCCGAAGGCGCCGCAACTGGGTTTGCGCGCCGAACCGTCGGACGATATTTTTTCCTTCGTGACCTCGGAAGCTTTCGATCAGGAAGAGGGCGGCAAGTCGCGTGCATCGCATGTGATGCGCGGCAAGAATGGTCGTCGCGACCTGACCGCGGAGGATGATGCGCCAAAGCTGCACAAGGTGCTGGCTGAAGGCGGTCTGGGTTCGCGTCGCGATATGGAAGAATTGATCGTCGCCGGCCGTGTGTCCGTCAACGGCGAACCGGCGCACATCGGTCAGCGCATTTTGCCGACCGATCAAGTGCGTATCAACGGCAAGCTGTTGCAGCGTAAAGTCAGCAAGAAGCCACCGCGCGTGCTGGTGTATCACAAGCCGTCCGGTGAAATCGTCAGTCACAGCGACCCTGAAGGCCGTAGTTCTGTTTTTGATCGTTTGCCCAACATGAAGGCCGCCAAATGGCTGGCCGTCGGCCGCTTGGATTTCAATACCGAAGGTCTGCTGTTGTTCACGACTTCCGGCGACCTGGCGAATCGTCTGATGCATCCGCGTTACAACATCGAGCGTGAATACGCCGTGCGTACGCTGGGCGAACTGGAGGAGGGCATGCGCCAGAAGCTGTTGTCCGGCGTTGAGCTCGATGATGGCATTGCGCAGTTCTCCCGTATCGCCGATGGCGGTGGCGAAGGCGTCAACAAGTGGTATCGCGTCACGATCGGCGAGGGCCGTAATCGCGAAGTGCGCCGCATGTTCGAAGCGATAGGTCTGACCGTGTCGCGCCTGATTCGCACCCGTTACGGCGCGATGACTTTGCCGCAAGGTCTGAAGCGCGGGCGTTGGGAAGAGCTGGAAGAAAATGAAGTCCGAGGCATGATGGCTGCCTGTGGCCTGGAAAAGCAAGCCGAGCAAAAAGGCTCCGGCAAAGGCCAGGGGCAGAGCAACGGCAATAGCTTTGGCAATGGCGGTAACCAGATGCGTGGCGGCAATCATGCGCCGCAGAACAAAGGTCCGCAGCAACGTCGCAACAGCAATGGCGGCGGCCAATGGCAGCAAGGTAATGGCAATGGTAACGGCGGCGGCAATGGCAACAAAGCTGGTGGCGGTCAGCCGCGCAGCCGTCAGCCGGATCCTTTGCAAACGGCGCTGGGTTTCCCCGATGCCGGGCAAGGTCGTCGCAACAACAATCGTCCGCAGCGCAACAACAGCGGCATGCCGATGTCGGGAATGCCGGGTCTGCCGCGTCGCCGTTCGCGCGGTTGATTGTCGGCTGGCTTGATGGTGATGTGAGCGAAGTGGGTGCCGGTGTTGCTGATGGCGTTGCACTTCGCTGATTGATTGGTAGCTCTGAATTGTCTTTGTGGCAATTTTTTGCGGCGGTGTAGGCCGCCGTATGCAATCCGCCCGGATTCATGAATTGCCGCACATACCGTAATCGGTTATAATGCGCAAGTTAACACAGCCAGTCACGGATAATTTGTGAGTAAAGCTTAACGAGATGCGTGGCCGGTTGTATGAAACATAATAAAGATGGGCGGATGCCCATTTTTTTTTTGCTGATCAAATTCTGATGTCGGCCTGAGACGCGGTTTATGTGTCATGCCGCTGTCATTACGGAGAAATAGTCTTGCAATTGCTTGAACTGATCGAGACCACCCTGAAGGGCATGGGATACGAACTGGTTGATTTCGAAAAAGCCGCACGCGGTTTGCTGCGCATCTACATCGATTTCCCGTTCGAACAGGCCGAAAAGGGTTCGATCACCGTTGAAGATTGCGAGAAGGTCACGCATCAGCTGGTGCACGTATTCACGGTCGAAAATGTGGCCTACGAGCGACTCGAGATTTCGTCGCCAGGTCTGGATCGCCCGCTGAAGAAACTGAATGATTATCTGCGGTTCGCAGATGCGGAAGCCATCATTAAATTGCGTGTGCCGATGCCCAATACCTCGAATCGCAAAACTTACCAGGGCCTGCTGCGCGCGCCCGAAGGTGAAAGTCTGAAACTGGAATTTGAAGCAAATGATGGGTCGGCAGCGGTGTTGAGTTTCACGCTGGCCGATGTGGATAAGGCACACCTGGTGCCGCAGGTCGATTTTAGGAGTCGCAAAGCATGAGTCGCGAAGTTTTGTTATTGGTCGATGCGCTGGCGCGCGAAAAGAACGTCGATAAAGAAGTGGTTTTCGGTGCACTGGAACACGCACTGGCACAAGCCACCAAGAAGCGCTACGAAGGTGAAGTCGACATTCGCGTATCGATCGATCGTGAAAGCGGAGAATTCGAATCCTTCCGCCGCTGGCACGTGGTGCCTGATGAGGCCGGTCTGCAACTGCCTGACCAGGAAGTGCTGCATTTCGAAGCCAAGGAACAGATCCCTGATATTCAGGTGGATGAGTACATCGAAGAAGCCATTGAGTCGGTTGAGTTCGGTCGTCGTTTTGCGCAGGACACCAAGCAGGTCGTGCTGCAGCGTATTCGTGATGCCGAGCGTGAGCAGATTCTGGCCGACTTCCTGGAACGCGGCGATTCGCTGGTCACCGGCACCATCAAGCGTATGGAGCGCGGCGATGCCATCGTCGAGTCCGGCAAGGTGGAAGCCCGCCTGCCGCGCGATCAGATGATCCCCAAGGAAAACCTGCGTATCGGCGATCGCGTCCGTGCTTATATCCTGCGCATCGATCGCAATGCACGCGGCCCTCAGGTGATTCTGTCGCGCACCGCGCCTGAATTCATCATGAAGCTGTTCGAGCTGGAAGTGCCGGAAATCGAGCAAGGCTCGCTGGAAATCAAGTCGGCAGCACGCGACGCCGGCGTGCGCGCCAAGATCGCCGTGTTTACTGCAGACAAGCGCATCGACCCTATCGGCACCTGCGTCGGCATGCGCGGTTCGCGCGTGCAGGCCGTGACCGGTGAGCTGGGCGGCGAGCGTGTTGACATCGTGCTGTGGTCGGAAGATCCGGCGCAGTTCGTCATCGGCGCGCTGGCGCCGGCCAATGTCAGCTCCATCGTCGTGGATGAAGAAAAGCACGCCATGGACGTCGTTGTGGACGAAGAGAACCTGGCGATCGCCATCGGTCGCGGCGGCCAGAACGTGCGTCTTGCTGCTGAACTGACTGGCTGGCAAATCAACATCATGACGGCCGAGGAATCGGCCGACAAGTCGGCGCTTGAAACCGCCGCAATCCGTACGCTGTTCATGGAAAAGCTGGATGTCGACCAGGAAGTGGCCGACATTCTGGTGGAAGAAGGTTTTGCCAGCCTGGAAGAAATCGCCTATGTGCCGATTACTGAAATGCTGGAGATCGAATCGTTTGACGAAGAAACGGTGAATGAACTGCGTAACCGTGCCCGTGACGCGCTGGTGACGGAAGCGATTGCTTCCGAAGAAGGCCTGGAAGGCATGGACGACGCACTGATCAATTTTGAAGGTCTGGATCGTGTCCTGGCCGGCAAGCTTGGTCTGGCGGGTATCAAGACCCTGGCGGCTTTTGCCGCACTGGCGTATGACGAGTTTGGCGCGATTCTGGCTTTGCCGGCCGAGCGCGCACGCCAGTTGATTGACAATGCATTTGAAGATGTGACCGACGATGAAATGAAGCTCATCGATGCCAAATACGATGAGCGAGCCAAGGCTCTGCAAGCCAAGGCATGGAGCGCGGCGGAAGCCGAGCATTGAAGCGCAGCTCCATCACATCATCTGCCGAGCCACATAGAAAAGAGGACTGAATGGCGAGTAACAACGTAGCCCAATTTGCCACCGAGCTGAAAATGCCGGCGGATCTGCTGCTGACCCAGTTAAAGTCGGCCGGGGTTGAAAAAAGCTCTGAATCCGATGCCCTGTCGAAGGAAGACAAGGATCGTTTGCTCGAGCATCTGCGTCGAGCGCGTGGTGCTGCGCCGGAAGGCGAGAAGAAAAAGATCACGCTGACACGCAAAGAAACCACCGAAATCAAGCAGGCCGATGCAACCGGCAAGTCGCGCACCATTCAGGTCGAAGTGCGCAAGAAGCGTACCTTCATCAAGCGCGATGAGTCGGCTCCTGACGAAGCCGCTGCACGTCCGGCCGGTGCCGCTGCGCCTGTGGCTGATCCTGCAGAAGAAGCACGTCAGGCAGAAGAAGCGCGTCAGCAGGCTGAGCTGATCGCACGCCAGGAAGCTGAATTGTTGGCCAAGCAAGAACGTCTGGCGCAACTGGAGGCTGAAAAGGCCGCCCAGGCCAAGGCCGATGAGCAGGAGCAGCAACGCGCCAAGGCAGAGGCTGAAGCCGAAGCTGCACGCGCCGCTGCCGACGCTGCTGCTAAAGCCAAGGCCAGTGCCAGCGCGAAGGAAAGCGCCGCACCTGTTGCCGCGGTGGATCCGGCGGAAGAAGAGAAAAAGCGTGTCGCTGCTGATGAAGCCAAGAAGAAGGCTGCTGATGCCGCGAAGGTCGCCAGCGAGCGTACTGCTGCTACCGAACGCGCACGCAAGGCGGTGGAAGACGAAGTCGCCCAGATCAAGGCCATGATGAATGCGCCGCGCCGGGTGATCAAGGCTCCCGAGCCTGCACCGGTCGTCGCCAAGACATCCGAAGGCACGTTGCACAAGCCGGCTGACAAGAAGCCGGGCGAGAAGAAGGACGACAAGAAACCGGCGGTTGTGGTCGACAAGAAATCGATCAAGTCGGCCAATGTGTCCTCGACCTGGCAGGATGATGCGAAGAAGCGTCCGGGCGGCGGCGCTGGCGGTGGCATGAAGTCACGCGGCAACTCCGGCGGTGGCCGGGACGGCTGGCGCGGTGCAAAGGGCCGTCGTCATTCGAACCACGACGACCACGAAAGCAATTTCCAGGCGCCGACTGAAGCCGTCATCAAGGACGTCTACGTGCCGGAAACCATCACTGTCGCCGAAGTGGCGCACAAGATGGCAGTCAAGGCTTCCGAGGTCATCAAGCATTTGATGAAGCTAGGTCAGATGGTCACCATCAACCAGGTGCTGGATCAGGAAACTGCCATGATTCTGGTGGAAGAAATGGGCCATCGCGCTCATGCCGCCAAACTGGACGATCCTGAAGCGCTGCTGGAAGAAGGCGACGGCCATGCCGACGCCGAACTGATCCCACGCGCCCCGGTCGTTACCGTCATGGGTCACGTTGACCACGGTAAAACGTCGCTGCTGGATTACATCCGTCGCACCAAGGTGGCGTCGGGCGAAGCCGGCGGCATCACGCAGCACATCGGCGCATACCACGTCGAAACGCCGCGCGGCATGATCACCTTCCTCGACACCCCGGGCCACGAAGCGTTTACCGCTATGCGTGCCCGCGGCGCCAAGGCGACCGACATCGTTATTCTGGTGGTGGCGGCCGACGACGGCGTGATGCCGCAGACCAAGGAGGCGATTGCTCATGCGAAAGCCGGCGGCGTGCCGCTGGTTGTGGCGATCAACAAGATCGACAAGCCGGGCAGCAATCTGGATCGCGTCAAGCAGGAACTGATCGCCGAAGGCGTCGTGCCGGAAGAATACGGTGGCGAATCGCCATTCATTTCGGTATCGGCCAAGACCGGCGAAGGCATCGACTCCTTGCTGGAGCAGGTGCTGTTGCAAGCCGAAGTTCTGGAACTGACCTCGCCGATCGATGTGCCGGCCCGTGGTCTGGTGATTGAAGCCAAGCTGGACAAGGGCCGTGGCCCGGTGGCAACGATTCTGGTGCAGTCGGGTACCTTGAAGCGCGGCGATGTCGTGCTGGCAGGTTCATCCTACGGTCGCGTTCGTGCGATGCTGGACGAAAACGGCAAGAGCATCTCGGAAGCAGGTCCGTCGATCCCGGTCGAAATTCAAGGTCTGACAGAAGTGCCGTCGGCCGGTGAAGAAGTGCTGGTGATGTCGGATGAGCGCAAGGCCCGTGAAATCGGTCTGTTCCGTCAAGGCAAGTTCCGCGACGTCAAGCTGGCCAAGCAGCAGGCCGCGAAGCTGGAAAACATGTTCGACCAGATGGCCGAAGGCGAGGTCAAGAACCTGCCGATGATCATCAAGACCGACGTCCAGGGTTCGCTGGAAGCGCTGGTGCAATCGCTGCAGAAACTGTCCAACTCCGAAGTGCGTGTACAGGTTGTGCACGCTGCGGTGGGCGGCATCAGCGAAAACGACGTCAACCTCGCGGTGGCATCGAAGGCGGTCATCATCGGCTTCAACACCCGTGCCGATGCATCCGCACGCAAGCTGGCCGAGGCCAATGGCGTCGACATCCGTTACTACAACATCATTTACGATGCGGTGGACGAGGTGAAGGCTGCGATGTCGGGCATGCTGTCCCCGGAAAAGCGCGAACAGGCGCTGGGTCTGGTCGAGATTCGTCAGGTGTTCGTGGTCAGCAAGGTCGGCTCGATCGCCGGCTGCTACGTGCTGGAAGGCCTGGTCAAGCGCGGTTCTCAAGTCCGTCTGCTGCGCAACAATGTAGTGTTGTGGACTGGCGAGCTGGATTCGCTGAAGCGCTTCAAGGACGACGTCAAGGAAGTCAAGTTCGGCTTCGAGTGCGGTCTGTCGCTGAAGAACTACAACGACATCCAGGTCGGCGATCAGCTGGAAATCTTCGAAGTCCAGGAAATCGCACGTACGCTGTAAAACATTCCGCTCCGGCGTCGGCAGCATTCTTGCTGGCCGCCGGAGTGCGGAAACATCAGTTTGAATCGATAGCATTGTCCGTCGTAGCAACGCAGTGACTCTGGTCTTGCATCGCCTGCGACGGATTCTTTTTTTTTAGAGCATGGCAAAACATAGCAAATCCATTCCAGCACGCGGTCTGCGTGTCGCCGATCAGATTCAGCGCGATCTGTCGGAGATCATCGCATTCGAGTTGAAAGACCCGCGTGTGGGGATGATCACGATTACCGAAGTGCAGGTCACCCCGGATTACGCGCACGCGAAGATTTTCTTTACCACCCTGAAGGACGATGCCGAGGCGGTGAAAAACACGGTCACCGCTCTGCGTACCGCGGCTGGTTTCCTGCGCAATCAGTTGGGCCGTCGTCTGCATATCCACACCTTGCCGGAGCTGCATTTCGTGCACGACAATTCGACCGTACGCGGTATCGAGATGTCGCGCCTGATCGATGAGGCCAACGCCACTCGTGCCAAGGATGCAGACGAAGATCCTCAGAAGTAAGCTGGCGACGAGTGCGGCACGGGTATCGGATAAGTAATCGTCGGATAGCCGCTGTACCCGGAGTTGGCAGTCAGAAATGCGCTGTGAAGGATTGAGCCGATATTTGATTTTCCGCGCTCTCCACGCGACGTAATCCTCGTGTCCGGAATGTGATTCCGGCAAGAACAATAAGATCAAACACTGAAACAAGGCTGCGCGCATTGCCTATTGCATGCTGCGGCCGCTTTTTGAATGGCAGATTTCCAGATGGCGTCCGATTTGCCTTCCACACAGAATCCGGTCCTGGCACCGGTTGGCGATATTCCGGCCCGGCCGAAGAAAAAGCAGCAACGCAACGCACAGGCGCCGCGCATCCCACGCGAACCGGTGCATGGCGTACTGTTGCTCGACAAGGCCGTAGGCTGGTCGAGCAACGACGCGCTGATCAAAGCCAAGCGCATGCTGAACGCGATGAAGGCTGGGCATACCGGCACGCTCGATCCATTCGCGACCGGTCTCTTGCCATTGTGCTTTGGCGAAGCGACCAAGTTTTCGCAGGACTTGCTGGAAGCCGACAAGAGTTACGAAGCCACCGTGCATCTGGGCATCAAGACCAACACCGGCGATACCGAAGGCGAAGTGCTGGCTGAGTTGCCGGTCGATGTCAGCGTTGAGCAGATCGAGCAGGTGCTGGTGCAATTTCGCGGCGATATTCAGCAGGTGCCGCCCATGCATTCCGCGCTCAAGCGCGACGGCAAGCCTTTGTATGAATATGCGCGGGCGGGTATCACGCTCGAGCGAGAAGCGCGCGCTGTGACGATTCATGCGCTGGAGTTGCTGGAGTATCAGGCGCCGCTGTTGCGCATTCGTGTGGTGTGCAGCAAAGGCACCTACATCCGCGTGCTGGGCGAAGACATCGGTACAGCGCTGGGATGCGGTGCGCATTTGCAAGCCTTGCGCCGTATCGGCGTCGGTGCGCTGACGCTGGAGCATGCCGTGACGCTGGAGCAGTTCGAACAGCTCGGCCTGGCTGGCGCTGATGCAGAATCGGGGCCGGCAGCGATCGCCGCCCGCCGGCAAACACTGCTGCCGGTGGATGGTCTGCTGCAGACTTTTCCGATGGTCAGCTTGCCGGATGAATTGGCGCGCCGCTTCATGCAGGGCCAGCGACTGGCCTTGGGCAAAGAGGGGGTGCCGGCGCCCGAACAGCAGGGCCGGGTGCGCGTGTATCGCAGTGCCGACGGTGTATTGCTGGGCACCGGGCTATTGCAGGAGTATTCGATTCTGGCGCCGGAGCGGCTGATTTCAACTGCCGCCACCAGCGCCTGAAGCAGGTTTTTTCACCGCCTTTTCACCGCCCTTGCGGGTGTCGCGGAGAGGCAGCAAGCCGTTGAAATTATTAGGCTTTTTAAAGTTCGTGCGTCGCACCATGCTATAATGCGCGCCTTCCAGGATCAGGCAGACCAACTTAACTCAATCATGTCAAACAATAAACGCGCTATTCGCAACATCGCCATCATCGCCCACGTTGACCATGGCAAAACCACCCTCGTCGACCAATTGCTGCGCCAGTCCGGTACTTTCCGCGACAATCAGCAAGTGGACGCCCGCGTGATGGACTCCAACGATATTGAAAAAGAGCGCGGCATCACGATTCTGTCGAAGAACTGCGCCGTTGAATACAAGGGCACCCACATCAATATCGTCGACACCCCAGGCCACGCCGATTTCGGCGGTGAGGTCGAGCGCGTGCTGTCGATGGTCGACAGCGTGCTGCTGCTGGTGGATGCGCAAGAAGGTCCGATGCCGCAAACGCGTTTCGTGACCCGCAAGGCACTGGCGCTGGGCCTGAAGCCTATCGTCGTGGTCAACAAGATCGACCGCGAAAACGCCGATCCGCAGAAGGCCGTCAACGCCACTTTCGAACTGTTCGACAAGCTGGGCGCAACCGACGAGCAACTGGATTTCCCTATCGTTTATGCATCGGGCTTCAAGGGCTATGCCGGTCTGGAAGACAGCGTGCGCGAAGGCAACATGGAGCCGCTGTTCGACGCGATCCTGGAACACGTTCCTGCGCGTGAAGATGACCCGGACGGTCCACTGCAACTGCAAATCACTTCGCTGGAATACTCGTCCTACGTCGGCAAGATCGGCGTTGGCCGTATCCTGCGCGGTCGCGTCAAGGCACTGCAAGACGTGGTCTGGATGAACGGTCCTGACGACAAGCCAACCAAGGCACGCATCAACCAGGTGCTGACTTTCCGCGGTCTGGATCGCGTGCTGGTCGATGAAGCGCTGGCCGGCGACATCGTGCTGATCAACGGTATCGAAGAAATCAGCATCGGTTCGACCATCTGTGCCCCGGATACCCCGGAAGGCCTGCCGATGCTCAAGATCGACGAGCCGACCCTGACCATGAACTTCATGGTCAACAGCTCGCCGCTGGCCGGCCGCGAAGGCAAGTTCGTGACCACACGTCAGATCCGCGATCGTCTGGACCGCGAACTGAAATCCAACATGGCGCTGCGCGTGGTGCAGGCTGAAAACGACGACTCGACCTACGAAGTGTCGGGCCGTGGTGAATTGCACCTGACCATTCTGATCGAAAACATGCGTCGCGAAGGCTACGAGCTGGCCGTGTCGCGTCCACGCGTGGTGTTCAAGATGGTGGATGGCGTGCGCCACGAGCCGTACGAAAACCTGACCGTCGACGTCGAAGAAACCAGCCAGGGCGGCGTGATGGAAGAACTGGGTCGTCGTCGCGGCGATCTGCAGAACATGGAACCGGACGGCAAGGGGCGCGTTCGTCTGGAATACCGTATTCCTGCACGTGGCCTGATCGGCTTCCAGGGCGAATTCATGACGCTGACACGCGGCACAGGTCTGATGAGCCACGTGTTCGACGAATACGCTGCAGTCGACAACAGCAAGGGTGAGCTGGGCGGTCGTCGCAACGGCGTGCTGATTTCTCAGGACGACGGTGCTGCCGTGGCCTACGCCATCTGGAAGCTGCAAGATCGCGGCCGCATGTTCGTGAGCCACAACGATCCGGTCTACGAAGGCATGATCATCGGCATCCACTCGCGCGACAACGATCTGGTGGTCAACCCGATCAAGGGCAAGCAACTGACCAACGTGCGTTCGTCGGGTACCGACGAAGCGGTGCGCCTGGTCCCACCGATCGAAATGTCGCTGGAATATGCGGTTGAATTCATTGACGACGACGAACTGGTCGAAGTGACACCGAAGAGCATTCGTCTGCGCAAGCGTTTCCTGAAGGAACACGAGCGCAAGAAGGCATCGCGCGACGCGTAATAGATGTGCAAGTGAGAAGTTGAAGGAGCGGGGCGCGTATTGAGCTGTGTTGTTTATTGTGCTGATATCTTATTTGTGAATACCTGATATCAGCATAATAAAGCGGACGAGTATGATGCGCTGCGATATAGTTCTACCTGTCTCCTCCAATTTCCTCCTAAAGAATTGGATTTAAACCCGCAACCTTCAGGTCGCGGGTTTTTTTTTGCCAAAATTTATTTAATCTTTCGTTTGTCTGAATTTGCTTGTCGGCGCGCATGCGCCAAGTGTGATGCAGGGCTGGCAAGGCTTTCGGAGCGCTCCCTCAGATATGTCGAGGTCTATTTCTCCATGTTCAGAGGTCGCGCGGCGAAAAAATTTCCAGAAAGGCACTAAATTTGTGCGGTGCGAAATGACGAATGCTGAATTGTGGTGCAGAATCAGCCCCGTAGTATAAAAATCCTATCTCTCAAGAGGATAGAGGGGACACCGGCCCGCAGCGCGCAAGCTCTGCGGGTTTTCTATTTGGGCGATTGAATTTGCCGGAAAGCAGGGCGCGTTCCGGGCAATTTAGTTGTTGATCTCCAACCAGGCCTCAAAGTCCGCTGCCGGCATGGGTCTCGCAATCGCATAGCCTTGGCCGTGATCGCATCCATAGCTCTTGAGCAGTTCGTAGGTCTCCATGCATTCGATCCCTTCCGCCACCACCACATAACCGAGTTCGTGGCCCAGTCGCATGATGGAAGGCACGATCATGCGGTCGGTCTTATTGACCAGCAGGCCTTTGATGAAGGACTGATCGATCTTCATATGATCGGCCGGTATGTTCTTCAGGTAGGACAGATTGCTGAAGCCGGCGCCGAAGTCGTCAATCGCAATCTTCACGCCCAGATTTTTCATATCCAGAATCTGCTCGCGCAGACTTTGCGCATTTTTGCCGATGGCGCTTTCTGTGAATTCGATTTCAATCAGCCCCGGCGGTATCTTGTGTTCGGCGAGCAGGGCGCGCAGTAATCCCGGCAACTCGTCGGTGTCGAAGTCGCGCGCGGAAACGTTGATCGCCACCGGAATGCGGCGACCTTGTTGCATCCATTTGGCGGCTTGCGTGATGCCTTCGCGCAGCGCCCATTTGGTCACGCGGCGGATCAGTGCGGTCTTCTCCGCAAGCGGAATGAAAACAGCTGGCGAGACGCTGCCAAACACCGGGTGCTGCCATCTGATAAGCGCTTCCACCCCTGAGCATTTGCCGTCGCGCATCGAGACTTTGGGTTGAAAGTGCAGGGTCAGCTGGCTTTCAGACAAGAGGGCGCTGGGGATGGACGACAGAATATCGAAGGTGTGCTTCTGGCTTTCACCTTGCGATTGTTCAAACACACGCTGACCTGTGCCGTCTTGCCGCGCCAGATCGGCCGCAGTAAACAGCGAGCGCACCAGGTCTTCACTGCTGCTGCTTGATTGAACCGGGACGATGCCCACCGAAATTTCCATGGTGTAAGGAATGCCTTGATGCTCAAGCGGCGTATTGAAACGCTCCTGAATCTTGTCGATCAAGGTCTGCAGCTCCTTGCTGTCCGAGTAGTGCAGATAGGCAAACAGCGTCGTACCGATGCGATACACGGCGCTTGTGTCGACCGCATCGACCAGTCGGTTTTTGGCCTGGATAAGAAAGCCTTCGGCGTAATCCCAGCCGAGCGCCTTGATCATGTCGACAAAATAGTCGCGATCACAAATGTCGACCGATACCGCCGTCACCGAGCGCCGCAGACGGTCCGAGCTCTTTTCGAAAAAGCGCAGGTCCTCGATGAATCGCGTGCGGTTGGGCAAGGTGGTCAGTGCATCGACGTAGCCGGTGGTTCGCAATATTTCAAGGCGCGCCATGACGATGGCGCCCAATTGTTCCAGCGTGGCCAGGTCTTCGTCGCTGAATTCGTCGCGCGGTGTTTTACCGATGACGCACAGTGTGCCCAGGCATATGCCTTCCGGCGTGATCAGCGGGGCGCCGGCGTAAAAGCGGATGTGGGGATCACCCAGTACCAATGCGTTGTTCTTGAAACGCTCATCCTTGGTCGCATCAAGTACGACCATCGGCCGGTGCTGGTGAATCGCGTGCGCACAGAAAGAATCCGATCTGGGCGTCTGCACCACATTCAGGCCTTTTCTGGATTTGAACCACTGCCGATTCTCATCGATCAGGGAAATCAGCGAGATGTCTGCGTTCAACAATTTAGCGGCCAGATCCGTGAGCAGGTCGGACAGCGGGTCGGGGGGAGTATCAAGCAAACAGTAGGATTTGAGCGTTGCCAGGCGGACATGTTCGTCCACGGCCAGCCTGGAAATATTGCTATCGCTCATCATTTACCTTTGTAATCGAAATTGCTCTATTGACAATATTGTATTGTCTTTTAAATCGACTGCCTGGCATAGCGTGGCGACTCAAAATCTGAATAAAACTTGATCTGCGTTGCAGTCAGCCCTCACTTTTTAGCGGCAAGAGCATCTTGAAATTGCTTTGCTGAAATTTCAGTTTTCCGCTGTAGCGCTTGCGGTTGATTTTGTGTGGCGATATGGCAATGGTCGGCGCGAATTTAACGGACATGTTGCTGATGCCCGCCGGGCAGTCTCTGACGACCACATCGGATTTGGGTTCCGGTCCAACGCTGCAGCGGGCAGCTTGCGACTCGAGTCGGACATGGCATATGTTTGCGGCCGAGCCAAGAGCCGCACCGGGCTACTCGTCATCGAATTCCGCCAGGATGATCTGGGCCTGCGATGCAAGAAGGCCCGCGCTCCGCACCGCCTCCCTATATTGCTGGAACATCTCTCTTGTTACGGTGAGCGACGCGCTTCCATCGATACTGCGTGAATTTCCGGAAATATCTGCAATGGCATCGCAGGCGATCTGGTGCGCATCTTTCATCCTGGAGATGCAGGTCAGAAGTGAGTTCTTTTTTTTCACATCGAGCTCCTGTGTTCGTGTATCGATGACGTTGAAAAATAGCGCATTCATCGTATCCGATGGAGATGGCGCGCGGGAGTTCTGCCCGCTTCGTATTCAAGTATTCGGGAAGCCGAGTCCGCATGCTCCGCTCGGTGTTTCCCTGCCAGTGCAAACAGCTGTGCGAGCAAAGAAAGGATGAGCTTGGAAGGATCGACGCACGCCACTTGTAAGTAATGACTGACGCCCGAATGAGGCGCGCAGGCCGTGTGCATTTCGCGCTGATGCGTGATACTGAAATCCTGTTGCCACTGTGTGTGGCATTTCACATTTATCCTAACTCAAACGGTCATTTATGACGGAAACGACACAAGCAGTTCTGGTCGTTGAAGATGATGACGACACTCGGTATATGCTGGCGCACGTGCTGAGGGAAAGCGGCAGGAAAGTGATTGAAGCCGTTGACGGTGTAGATGCGCTGGAGCAGATGAAGCTGCATGAGTTATCCATCGTGCTGACCGACTTGCGCATGCCAAGAATGAATGGCATTGAGTTGGCCAGAAAGCTCAAGAAATCGGCTTCGTACAAAAATATTCCTATCGTGCTCATCTCTGCAACGCCACCTTCACCAGGCCAGCGTATTCCTGAGTTTGCAGCGGTTCTGGTCAAGCCCTTTGCGATTGCGGGCCTGCTGCGTTGCGTCGACGAACTGCTCACCCCTCTGAACGGATAAGCGACAGCGCATCGTTCACGTGCTATGTCCGCTCTTTGCCCAAAAAAAGGCCCGCTACCGGGGGAGATAGCGGGCCTGAATGATCACAGTTTCGGGCCATGATCAGGGGGGTACAGTCGGTTAAACGGACAAATTCTTCGATCTTGATGTAGAGCTTTGTCATTATTATCTGCGCTTGAGAAGCGAAGACTTTCAGCCGTTTCGTCGATTCGCCATTTCCTCCTGAAGCTCTTCAGAATTTGATCGCGCCTCTGTCGCATACTTGTCGTGCCCGATGCGACGCCAGGCAATTTTCAACAAGGACTTCCTTCAATCCATGCGCTGATTTTAAGAGGCGTGCATGAGCCTGTCCGTGCGGTAGGCCATATATGGCTGAATTTGCGTGAATGCGCATGCCACGGCCGGTCTGCAACTTCAAGCCTTGCGCATCGCGCATCCTTGGCAAAAATCCTTGGTCTGTCAATTGGCTCGAGGCCTTGCTTGTCTCACCGACCACGTATTGGCCGGTTTTCTTTGTGACTCTGTCTTTCCAGCGGGCGGTGACGCCTTCGCCGGAGTCGGTCTGCAGTTCTGTTTCGGATTCGGCTGCTTCCATCTTTGTTTCAGACGCATGTGTGTGGTGAATCGATTGGCGCCCATGGTTTTATATGCAAAAAAACGCGGACAAAAAAAAGCCCACCTTCGGAGAGGTGGGCAAACTTACAGGGACTACATCACTACTTACTCTCAAGATTCGTTTGTCGGATTTCTCCAACGTGCATGGCTTACAGGTAGATCACTTCAATTGTCGCCGAGCCATCCAGAGGGATTTCACGCGTCAGGTCGAGATCTTCCGGCTTGTTGATGATGGCGGCGACCCGGATCTTTGCCGTTACGTCTTTGTAAGCACCAGGATTCCAGCCGCCATTATTAAAAGAAAACAAATGCCATGTATTGAGGCCACTGGCGCCTTGATACCAGCTTTTGCCCGAATCGCCGGAGTAGAGGACCTGGCCCGCTACGCCATCGCCGGTCACGCCCGCCATTTCAATGGTGTAGCCGCCGGTCTTCTTTCCGCCAACCGTGCCCAGGCCGAAATTGTGTTCTGGATACTGCATCATTTCGGTCACGATGGACTCGTGACGGTTATCAACAAACTTGAAGCCGATCTTGGTCGGTGCTTCGCATTTGATGTTCAGGGCGACTTCTCTTGTCGGCATGGGGGTGTAGGCGCCTTTCTTGAGAACGCTTGCGGGTATCACACCATAGTCAACCACGGCGCCGCCACTGAAGCTCGGAACGCAAGCCGATGGGCGGATCACTCCTTTGACCTTGAGTTCTGCGGTATCGGCTGCGTGCGACAGAGTGGAGAACAGAGCAACGGCGAGCAGGGCAGAGGCGGTGATGAGGTTTTTCATGATGTCTTCCCAAGAAAGTAAGCTGTAGTCTGTGCATCGCGCTTGTTTGTGCTGTCTGATGCAGTGATGTCATTGTGCTTTTTTGGTCTCGATACTTATATGAGAAAAGTCTCAAAACCTTTTCGGCTTTTGAGGCTGTGCACCGCCTGGGTAAAGCTACTGATATTGAAATCAGGAAATTATTTCGCGTGTTTTTGGGCGCGCGTAATGAAGCCACCGATCGTCTGCTGCAGGCGACCTCGGTGCTGGCGAAGTGCACTCCGGGCTAGCACAGCGCAGGAGGGGGCCGTTTGTTGCGTCCGAACGCTCTGTCTTGCCGCATTTCGGCGAAATATTCATTAGTGAATTCGCTCACAGCGGGCGGGATAAGGTCATGCCGTCGTGGAAATCCAACGTATCCATGTCGCGCTCGACTTTGTGCGCCCATTCCTGAGCCATCCCCTTATCGGAGAGAGACTTGCTGATAAACTTATGCCCTTTTTAGCGAATCTGGGCAATCTACGCGTCGCTTCGCCTGGTATTGCTCACGATTCTGTCGATGCAAATTTGATGCTGTCAGGTAATGAAATGGCGCCAGTCAATCAAGTTTCTGCTCTTGCTGTCTAAGTAAAAGCCTCCCCTTGAAATAGCAGTTTATCTTTATGAAATCAAAGACTTACGGTAAGCGCCGGATATCCGTGGCCCCGATGATGGACTGGACCGACCGGCATTGCCGCGTCTTCCATCGCCAGATCACCCGTCATACCTGGTTGTATACCGAGATGGTGACGACCGGGGCGCTGTTGCACGGCGATGTGGCGCGTCATTTGAATTTCAATGAGGAAGAGCATCCGGTCGCCTTGCAGCTCGGCGGCAGCGAGCCGGCCGATCTGGCGCATAGCGCCAAATTGGGGGAGCAGTGGGGCTATGACGAGATCAATCTGAACTGCGGTTGTCCTTCCGAGCGAGTGCAGCGCGGTGCGTTTGGCGCCTGCCTGATGGCCGAGCCGGCGTTGGTGGCTGATTGCGTGAAGGCCATGCGCGATGCGGTTTCTATCGATGTGACCGTGAAGCATCGCATCGGTATCGATAGTGTTGAATCCTACGATTTCGTGCGCGACTTCGTCGGCCAGATCGCCGAGGCCGGTTGCAGCACTTTCATCGTGCATGCGCGCAATGCAATCCTCAAAGGCCTGAGCCCGAAAGAGAACCGCGAGATTCCTCCGCTCAAATACGATTTTGCCTATCAGCTCAAGCGTGATTTCCCCGAGATGGAAATCATCATCAACGGCGGCATCAAGACCGTGGCTGAGATCGATCAGCATCTGCAGCATGTCGACGGCGTGATGCTGGGTCGCGAGGCGTACCACAATCCCTTCCTGATGGCTGGTTTCGATGCGCTGTATTACGCCGACCGGCCCGGCGCGCTCGACCCTAGCCGTGAGCAGGTGATCGCGGCCATGCTGCCGTATATCCGGCGTCAGCTGGAGTTGCATGGCGACAATGGCAAAGGCCTGCGTCTGAACAGCATCACGCGTCACATGCTGGGCTTGCTGGCCGGCGTGCCGGGTGCGCGGGCGTTTCGTCAGACGCTGTCGGATTCAAAGAAGCTGGCGGCCGGCGATGCCGACCTGTTGCTGGAAGCCCTGGCGCGTACCCGCCGCGTATCCGAAGAACATGCCGACGAGCGCGCCTGAAGATCTGAGCACATAAGTCCGCAATCATTTCAAGGCATGACGGAGCGACAACATGCGCTGCATCAATGAAGTGCGGCGATGCCCCGTTTTAAGGGCGCAAATCCTTTAAAATAGCGGGTCTTACAAAGTTACCAGCCATTCCAATATGCCACTCGCCTCTACCGAAGAAATCGTTGCCGAATTACGTGCCGGACGCATGGTGATTCTGGTCGATGAAGAAGACCGTGAAAACGAAGGCGACCTGATTCTCGCGACCGATTTCGTGACGCCTGAAGCGATCAATTTCATGGTCAAGCACGCCCGCGGTCTGGTGTGCCTGACCCTAACCGAAGAACATTGCGATCAGCTCGATCTGAGCATGATGGCGGCGCGCAACGGCACCCAGTTCGGCACCAATTTCACGGTGTCGATCGAAGCGGCCGAGGGCGTGACCACCGGAATCTCCGCAGCCGACCGCGCACGCACCATTCAGGTCGCGGCAGCCAAAAATGCCAAGCCATCGGATCTGGTCCAGCCCGGCCACATCTTCCCGCTGCGCGCCCAAAAGGGGGGGGTGCTGATGCGCGCCGGCCATACCGAAGCCGGCTGCGATCTGACCCAGATGGCGGGCCTGACGCCGGCCGCCGTGATCTGCGAAATCCTCAAGGACGACGGCACCATGGCGCGTCTGCCGGACCTGATGGAATTTGCCGAAACGCATCAACTCAAGATCGGCACAATTGCCGGTCTGATTCATTACCGCAGCCAGCACGAGAGCATCATCGAGCGCGTGGCCGAACGCCAGATGCAGACCGTGCACGGCAGCTTCAAGGCCATCGCCTATCGCGACAAGCCTAGCGGCGGCGCTCACCTGGCGCTGGTGCATGGCGACGTTCAGAGCGATCTGGAAACGCTGGTGCGAGTGCATCAGCCGGTGTCGATTCTGGATGTGCTGGAAGCCGAGGAAACCACGCACTCGTGGAATCTGGCGGCGGCCATGAAAAAGATTCAAGCCTCGCCCAGCGGCGTGGTGGTGCTGCTCAATTGCGAAGAGTCGGCGGAGCAGATGTTCCAGACCTTCGGCGCGCTCAATGAAGCGTGCAACAAGGATCGCAAGCCGGCCCGCGCTGATCGCATGGACCTGCGCACCTACGGTATCGGCGCCCAGATCCTGAAGGATATCGGCGTGCGCAAGATGAAGCTGTTGTCGAGTCCGCGCAAGATGCCGTCGATGACCGGCTTCAATCTGGAAGTATCCGGTTACCTGACCCGCGATGCCGAGTAACTCAATTCATCACGACACAAGTCAACGTAAAAGGAAAAAGCCATGACCATTGGAACATATGAAGCAGACCTGAGCGGCGAGAACCTGCGCATCGGTATCGTACAGGCGCGCTTCAACGAGGACGTGTGCCACGGCCTGCTGGCCGCCTGCCTGGCCGAACTGAAGCATCTGGGCGTAGCGGACGAAGACATCCTGCACGTAACAGTGCCGGGTGCGCTGGAAATTCCGCTGGGCCTGCAAAAGATGGCCGAGACCGAACAGTTCGATGCCTTGATTGCGCTGGGTGCGGTGATTCGCGGCGAGACCTATCACTTCGAGCTGGTCTCCAACGAATCCGGCGCCGGCATCACGCGTATCGGTCTGGATTTCGGTCTGCCGATTGCCAATGCCGTGCTGACCACCGAGAACGACGAGCAAGCCGAAGCCCGCATGGCGGAAAAGGGCGCCGATGCAGCGCGCGTGGCGGTCGAAATGGCCAATCTGGCGATTGCGCTGGAAGAGCTGGCACAGGCCGGCGAAGAAGAATAAGCCGCTTTGCCGGCATGGATGCGACAGCATGCTTGTGCATCGATGCCGGATGAAGCAGGCTGGCGTTTCAGGCAGTGTCAAACCGTATCAAGTTTTTCCCTGTCAGTCAGAATGAGCGGCCGTCGCAGATCCTTGATTGAATCCGAATCGAAGCGGCGGCACGCGATGCAACAGAAGTCATAACCGGCCTTGAGCCTATTCATCATGTCGAACAAAACCAGCCAACACGCCAATTCGAACAAGAACCGCACGCCGCGTCACCGCGCGCGCGAGTTCGCATTGCAAGGCCTGTATCAGTGGTTGCTTAACCACGAAGACAGCGGTGCCATCGAGGCCAACATCCGCGAAGCACACGGCTTCGACAAGGCCGATGCCGAGCACTTCGATACGCTGCTCAACGGCACCATCAAGGATGTGCAGATTCTGCGCGCCGGCCTGACGCCGCTGATCGATCGTCCCATCACCGAGCTGTCGCCGGTTGAACATGCTGCATTGCTGATCGGCGCCTACGAGCTGCAGAACCACATCGAGATTCCTTACAAGGTGGTGATCAACGAAGCAGTCGAGCTGACCAAGTCCTTCGGCGGTATCGACGGTCACAAGTACGTCAACGGCGTACTGGATCGTTTCGCGGCGCAGACACGCGCGACTGAAGTGCAGGCCGCGCGCCGCTGAGCATGTTGACCGGATGAGATCGCAGCGGCTGAGTTGTCGGGCGCTGTGATCATCCTCAGTCGGGCCGGCCGGCAAGGCCGGACTTCGATGTGGATCCGGATCACGCGGCCGGCCGGATTTTTGTCCGCCTGAATGCATGCATCACGGCTGATTCAGCCAGATGGCGCAAAGGTATCTGTAGCAGCGCAAGACATCGGGCGTTCATCTTCAGTGTGGCGCCTGGACATTACGTCGGTGCATGACCGCCATGACCGTGATGCTCGGCGCTCCGATTCTTCTCCCTACCATTCATCCCACTCTTTTCATATTTCCTGCCATGAGCCTGAACGAATTCGCCTCCCGTTTGCAGAACATCGAACCTTTTCACGTGATGGAGCTGGCCAAGATGGCCGCCAGGCTGGAGCAGGAAGGGCGTCACATCATTCACATGGGCATCGGCGAACCGGATTTCACGGCGCCGCCCGCGGTGGTCGCAGCAGCGACGCAAGCGATGGCTGACGGCAAAATGCAATACACCTCGGCCACCGGCTTGCCGCAATTGCGTGCCGCGATCTCGGATCACTATCGCAGCGTGTACGGCCTGGAGATTGCGCCATCGCGCATCGTCGTCACGGCCGGCGCTTCGGCTGCATTGGTGCTGGCCTGTGCGGCGCTGGTGGAAAAGGATGCCGAGGTACTGATGCCGGACCCCTGCTACCCATGCAATCGCCATTTCGTCGCCGCCTTCGAAGGCAAGGCCAAGCTGATCTCCAGCGGTCCTGAGCATCGTTTCCAGCTGTCTGCAGAAATGGTCAGGGCGCATTGGACCGATGTCACGCGTGGCGTCTTGCTGGCATCGCCTTCAAATCCCACCGGCACGTCGATTCTGCCGGATGAGTTGAAGGCCATCATCGACGAAGTGCGCGCGCGCAAGGGCTTTGCGATTGTCGATGAAATCTATCAGGGCCTGTCGTATGAAGGAGCACCGTTCTCGGCGCTGTCGCTGGACGACGATGTGATCGTGATCAACAGCTTCTCCAAATACTTCAACATGACCGGCTGGCGTCTGGGTTGGCTGGTGCTGCCGGAGCGCATGGTGGCGCAGGTCGAAAAGCTGGCGCAGAATCTTTTCATCTGCGCATCGTCGATTGCGCAGTATGCGGGCGTGGCTTGCTTCACGCCAGAATCGATCGCCATCTATGAAGAGCGCAAGGCCGAATTTAAACGTCGTCGCGACTACATCGTGCCGGCGCTGGAGAGTCTGGGTTTCAAGGTGCCGGTGACGCCGGACGGCGCATTTTATGTCTACGCGGATTGCAGTGCGCTGAGCGACGATGCCGATCAGCTGACCATCGACATGCTCAATGAAGCGGGCGTGGTGCTGGTGCCGGGTCTGGATTTCGGGCCGTTCACCGCCAATACGTATATCCGTCTGTCGTATGCGACTTCGATGGAAAATCTTCAGGACGCGGTCGCGCGTCTGCGCAGGTTTTTTGATGCGCGCAAAGTGAAATCCGCCGCAGCCTGAGGTGCTGCGGGCAACTCGCCGCTCAAAAAGAAAGACGCCGCATGAAAATGCCGGCGAAAAAAAGGAGCCCGAAGGCTCCTCTTTTTTGCGTGTTGAATACCGGTAATATTCAAGCGCAACACGCTCATAAAGCAGCGAGTTGTTCTTCCACTTTCGGCTTGTTGGCAGCCGCAATGTTATTCGGTTGAGCAGCCTTGGCCGGGGTTGCCGGATTGACTGGGCTGGTCGGCACCGGGCCGGCGCTGGCCGACACGCTAGGCGCCGCTGCCGGCGGCAGCTTGATCAGATTGGTGGTGAAGATGGAGATATTCTTGCCCATCGCCACTTGCTTCAGATTCTGGTATTCGGACAGTACCTTCACGCCGTAGCCGCCATCGTTGTTCATCTCGGCTGCGCCCACATAAGTCTTCAGGCCCGCTTCTACCGAACCGCCGCGTGTCACATATTCCTTCAGGATCTGCGAGCCGACACGGATGTTCGCCACAGGATTGAGTGCAGCCTTGATGCCGCCCAGTTCCTGGAATTTATCGTGGTGCACCTTGGACATGACTTGCATCAGGCCTTGCGCGCCCATCGGGCTTTCCGCGAAGGGATTGAAGCGCGATTCGATGGCGATGACCGACAAGATCAGCAGCGGATCCAGTTTGATGTCCTTGGCCGTCAGATAGGCGGCGGACACCAGCATGTCGGCTGCATCATTGGCCACGCGATAGCGCTTGGCCAGCCAGCCGGTCACCAGCTTTTGCTGACGCGCCGATCCCAGCATGGCGCGATCTTCTGCGGTCAGCGTGGCGGCGCTTGCTGCTTCGACCACGGGCACCGTTTCTACGGCGCCTGCGGCAGGCATCAATTGCGACAGCGGCGGTGCGGCTGCTTGCGCCACATCCTGCTCTTCAGCGTTGTCCGAGAACGGCGACATGCCGATCAGACGATCCGCCAGGTCAGGGTTGAAAAACATCAGACCCAGAACGAACAGGGCGGCGATGCCGAGCAGCGTGACAATACGATGTGCGGCGGTGAAAAAATAAGCAATTCTGCTGCGAGCGGACGTCGTCCAGTTCGCGGCGCGATGAACCAACTGCTGGGCGCTATCTAACGGCGCCTCGGTAGCCTGGTTTGACATTGAACCTCCTGCGTTATTGCGGCAAACAGAGGACGTGCCGGCCAAGAAGTGAAGACCAGTCGCTATCTTTGTGTGTCGCAATTTATTGCGTTACCGTCGCAAGGCGTTACGGCAAGTGCTATCTGCGCGGCCTGCTGGCCGGTGCAACAGATAACCATGTTCGGGGGATAAGGCTGACGCCTTGGATGACACTTCTTTAAAAGTTATGGGACCCCGGTCCCTGGTATGCCTTGCAAGCTTGAATGTGAAGCTTGAATTCGGACTTCATGCCCGGTCTCTTTGCTTGAGAGTGCGCGCATTGTAGAAGCCACTTTATATCAAGTCAATACTATTGAAAGCGTTTTATATAACTTTTGTGTATCATATTTTTCTAGGTCCTTCACCAAAAATCAATAGAATCAACCGTTTGGCCGGGATATCTGATCCCCGGCAGTGATGTAAGAAACTTGTGAAAATTTATGAAATACGCAGATTTACGTGATTTTATTTCTCAACTACAACAAAAAGGCGAACTTAAACGCATTTCTACGCCAGTTTCGCCTCATCTGGAGATCACGGAAATCTGTGACCGGACCCTCAGGGCAGGAGGTCCGGCACTTTTGTTTGAGCGTCCTTCTCAAAAAAATATCCCCGTCTTAGCGAATCTTTTCGGCACGCCGCGTCGCGTGGCGCTGGGCATGGGGGCCGAAGACGTCAGCGAGCTGCGTCGCATCGGTCATTTATTGGCAAGACTGAAAGAGCCTGAGCCGCCTAAAGGTTTCAAGGATGTGCTCAATCTCGGCACGCTGGTCAAGTCGCTGTGGGACATGGCGCCCAAGGAACAGCGCTCGGCGCCGTGTCAGGACATCGTGTGGGAAGGCAATGATGTCGACCTCGATCGTCTGCCGATTCAGCACTGCTGGCCGGGCGATGTCGCCCCTCTTATTACCTGGGGCCTGGTGATTACCAAAGGTCCTAATAAGAAGCGCCAGAATCTGGGCATTTACCGACAGCAGGTCCTCGGCCGCAACAAGGTCATCATGCGTTGGCTGGCACATCGCGGCGGCGCATTGGACTTCCGCGAACACTGCATCGCCAATCCCGGCAAACCTTATCCGGTGGCGGTCGCGCTCGGTGCCGACCCGGCTACTATATTAGGTGCAGTGACGCCGGTGCCGGACAACTTGTCGGAGTATCAGTTTGCCGGTCTGCTGCGCGGCAGCCGCACCGAGCTGGTCAAGGCCATCGGCAGCGAACTGCGGGTGCCGGCCTCGGCCGAGATCGTGCTCGAAGGGCATATCTATCCAGACGAATCTCATCCCACCGGCTATGAGCATGCGCTCGAAGGTCCCTACGGCGATCACACCGGTTATTACAATGAGCAGGACTGGTTTCCGGTATTCACCATCGACCGCATCACCATGCGGCGCGATCCGATTTATCACTCCACGTATACCGGCAAGCCGCCTGATGAGCCCGCGGTACTGGGCGTGGCGCTCAATGAGGTGTTCATTCCGCTGCTGCAGAAGCAGTTCAGCGAAATCACCGATTTCTATCTGCCGCCGGAAGGCTGCAGCTACCGCATGGCCATCGTGCAGATGAAGAAGTCCTACGCCGGCCATGCCAAGCGCGTCATGTTCGGGGTCTGGAGTTTCCTGCGCCAGTTCATGTACACCAAGTTCATCGTGGTGGTGGATGAAGACGTTGATATCCGCGATTGGAAGGAAGTGATCTGGGCTATCACCACGCGCGTCGATCCGGTACGAGACACCGTGATGGTGGATAACACGCCTATCGATTATCTCGACTTCGCTTCGCCGATCAGCGGTCTCGGCAGCAAGATGGGAATCGATGCCACAAATAAATGGCCAGGTGAAACCAATCGTGAATGGGGTACGACGATAGCCATGACGCCTGAAGTGAAAAAGCGCGTCGACGATATCTGGGAGCAGTTGGGTATCTGATTTTGCCCGCGCTTCCTGAATTCAGATCGGTGATCAAATCGCGAAAGGGCGCTCATCGGCGACGAGGAAAATGGCAATCAGGAGGTGCGCGCGACGAAATTGTTTAGCAATTTTTCGCAGCGCTTCCGTGATGATGCTTGCGTTGACGGTGATTTCCGTTCAGCAGAATTCATCGGATATGGCGGGCTTGATGCTTGGGTGGCCTGTCCTGAAAGTCCTGCTGCATAAGGCTTGCAGAGGCACAGCCTGTTTTGTGAAGACGAGTTTTCATCGCGCCGATTTCACTGATTCACATCGGCGGCTACTGCGCCGCGACAATATGGAGTACAATGCGCGTCGGCGGGCCCCTGCGCATTGTGGCATGGTCAACCTGGTCAGGTCGGGAACGAAGCAGCCACAGCCATTCCCCGCAAGTGCCGCAGACAAGGCTCGCCTCTTATCTTTTCATGACAGTCCGCAGCATGTGATTTTTCGGATTGTTCCATCTTCAGGCGATTGCAAGCAAGCCTGCACGCCGCAGAGCAAATTCCACCGCGCAGATTTCAGGCAGACCGATTTTTTCGATGCCGTATTGGTTGGTCCGTACTTCTGCGCTTCTCCACGCCGCACAAAATGCCGCACAAGAAAACAGCGCATCAAATCCGATGCGCTGCATGCATTTCTCTTTCTTGCTTTCGCCGCTCGCCGATTTATTTTCCTGCCCGACCGTCGCCGTTTGGCCCGGCCTCATCAGCTGCATCGTCCGGTTCGTCCTGCGTTGGCGCCCCTGCATCCAGCGGCAAGTGATTCAGAATGCCGCGTTTGGCCTGACGTCGCAATTCGCCGATGGGGCTGGAGCGATGCAGGCTGAGGTTGACCACCAAGATATCGATCAGCAACAAAAACAGAATGCGCGACATGGTCGGGATATGCACCAGGCTATCTTCGTCATGTTCCACTGCCAGCGTGTGATGCGCGCGCTTGGCCAGCTGCGAGTTGGTCGGCGCCAGCGCGACGATGGTGGCGCCTGAGGCCAGTACTGCTTCCACGGTCGGCGCCAGATGGCGCAGGCGGCTGGAGTTGGAAATAATCACCGCGACGTCGCCGCGCTTGAGCATGGAGGCCGAGACTTCCTGCAATTGCGGATCGGTGGCGACGCTGCAGGGGATGCCGAGACGGAACAGTTTCTGCTGCGCGTCCTGCGCCACCAGCCCGCAATTACCGAAACCGTAAAATTCCACGCGGCCGGCCTCGTGCAGCAGATCCACTACCTGCGTCAGCGTGTCCGCATTCAGATTGTCGCGCAGCTGCATCATGGCGGCGATGGTGTTGTCGGCCACCTTGGCCGCCACGTCCAGCGGCGCATCGTCGCCTTGCACCTGGCTGTGCGCCACCGGCACATTGCCGGTCACGCCTGAGGCCAGCTTCAGTTTGAAATCGGCCAGTCCCTGGCAACCCATGGTGCGGCAAAAACGGATCACGGTCGGCTGGCTGACATTGGCGCGCCGCGCGATTTCAGAAATCGGTTCGTTCATCACCACGCGCGGATGCGCGAGTATCAGGCTGGCGACGCGTTCTTCGGCCGGCGAGAATTGCGACTGCACCTTGCGTATGCGTTCGAGGAAGGGCACCGCGTTGCCGCCGCCCAGTCGCTCGGACAAAATTGCCGCGACGCCGACGAAAGCCGGGTAGGGTGCGGTGATGACGAAGGTCGGAATCTTTTCCACATAGGCGCGGAAGCGGCCCTTGTTTTCGAAGCGTGCGCGGAACGGCGAGCGCGCGAAATATTCACCGAGTCGCGGCACCACGCCGCCGCCGATATAAATGCCGCCGACTGCGCCCAGCGTTACCGCGACGTTGGCCGCCAGCGTGCCCAGCATGCCGCAGAAGATATCCAGCGTTTCGACGCAGACCGCATCCTTGCCCTCAAGCGCACGCTCGGTAATTTGCGCCGCCGGCAATTCTTCTGCCGCGCGTCCGTCAATGTCATTGAGCGCGCGATGAATCATCTCGACGCCGGGCCCTGAAATCAGGCGTTCGGCCGAGACGTGCTCGTACTCGCGCCAGCAATAGGAGAGAATCTTCGCCTCGCGTTCGATGAAGGGCGAGAACGCGACATGGCCGCCTTCACTGGCCAGCGCAATCCATTTACCCTCGCTTGGCAGCAGGCCTCCGACGCCCAGGCCGGTGCCGGCGCCGACCAGCCCGATCACGCTTTCAGCCTGCGCGGTGCCGCCGCCGATCTGCTTGCAGTGATTGGGTTCCAGATGCGGAAGGGCCATCGACAGTGCGGTGAAGTCATTGACCACCAGCAGCGTATCGAGCCCGAGCAGCTTGCGCGTGGCTTCAATCGAGAAGGCCCAGTCGTGGTTGGTCATCTGGATCTGGTCGCCCTGCACCGGGTTGGCGATGGCGATCGCCGCATGCTTGACCGGCGCATGTCCGAAGCCGTTCAGATAGGCTTGCACAGCGTCGGAAAATTCCTTGTAGTCGGCGCCGCGCAGCGTCTGGATCGCATCGATGCGACCCGGCGCCAGCTCAAGTGCGAAACGTGCGTTGGTGCCGCCGACATCGGCCAGCAGGCGCGGTCCATCCAGATAAGGGCTGCCGCCTTCATTTCGACTGTGGTCGGCGGCATCCGGCAGCGGCCGTTCCGCTTCCTCGCTGAGGCCAGCGACAGGCTGACCGTTCTCATGTGAAGCTACCTTGGGCGGATGCTGTTGTTCGTTACCGGGTTTGGACATGGAGCGGATTTTCCTTGCGGTTTTTGTAAGTGTGCAGCGGGGGCGCGACGCCGTTCAATCAGCAGGTCGAGCATTCAAATACGTGCATGCAGGCCGGGCTCAACGATCTTCCGGCCAACTGGCGCCGGCGCGCATCATCATCGAAGACGAGGCGGTCGGGCCCCAGCTGCCGGCTATATAAGAGCGCGGCGGCGAGGCCAGCATCTGCGGCGATTCCCAGTAATTGAGCAGCGGTTCAACCCAGCGCCATGCCGCTTCCTGCTCATCACGCCGCACGAACAGCGAGAGATTGCCGCGGATCACGTCCAGCAGCAGACGCTCATAAGCTTCTGCGCGTTTCTGGCGGAAGGCCTGCTCGAACGACAAGTCCAGCACCACCGGCCGCACCGTCATGCTGTCGCCGGGCTGCTTGGCGAGACAATGCAGTTGAATCGATTCTTCCGGTTGCAGCTTGATCACCATGCGGTTGGCGCTGGCGCCGCCGCCCGGCATCGGCAGGATCGCATGCGGAATCGGGCGGAAGGTGATCACGATCTCGGCACTGCGTTGCGCCAGGCGTTTGCCGGTGCGCAGGAAAAACGGTACCCCGGCCCAGCGCCAGTTGTTGATCTCCGCATGCAGGGCGACGAAGCTTTCGGTGGTTGACTCCGGCGCGATGCCAGGTTCGTTGTGATAACCAGGCACCGCCTTGCCGTTGACGGCGCCCGAAGCGTATTGCGCGCGCACCGCCTTGGTTTCCAGCTCTTGCGGCGTGAAGGGTTTGAGCGCGCGCAGCACGCGCACCTTTTCATCGCGGATGGCGTCGGCGTCCATTGAAATCGGCGGCTCCATTGCCACCATGCACAGCAATTGCAGCAAATGGTTCTGCACCATGTCGCGCATGGCGCCGGTGCCGTCGTAAAACTCGCCGCGGCCTTCCACGCCGAGCTGCTCGGCAATGGTCAGTTGCACATGTTCGATCGAGTCGCGACTCCACAGCGGCTCGAACAGGCTATTGGCGAAGCGCAGCGCCAGCAGGTTTTGTACCGATTCCTTGCCGAGATAGTGGTCGATGCGATAAATCTGGTTTTCTTCGAACACCCGCGCCACCGCGTCGTTGATCGCGCGCGAGGTGCGCAGATCGTGGCCCAGCGGTTTTTCCAGCACCACGCGAGCCTGACTCAGGTCGATGTCGCTGGCGCCCAGATTGGCGCAGATGGCCTCAAACAGCTTGGGCGTGGTGGCGAGGTAAAACACGGTGATCGCATTCGGCAGCAGTTGCGCCGCCAGTCGCGCATAGTCACCGGGCTGCGTGGCGTTCAGCATCACATAGTCGATGCGCTGCACGAAGTCGCGCCAGCTTGGTGATTCGCTCAGGCCCGGACCTTCACCCTTGACGTGCGGAGCGGCGTTGGCGTCGACCCAGGCCAGATAGCTTTCCTTGCTGAAGTCCTGAATCGCCACGCAAACGATGCGCCCCCCGGCCTGCAGCTTGCCGTCGCGGTGCGCGGCATACAGCGCCGGCAGAATCTTGCGCATGGCGAGATCGCCGGTTGCGCCAAACAATACGAAATTGAAGATATTTTCTTCTGGCATGGTCAGCTCTTTGTATGTAGTCAAATAAATATAAAAAAAGGCTATTTATGTATTATTGCTACTCAAGAGGCTTTTGTTCAACAAAAGAAGGTGGGTTTTTTAATTCAGTTCGTGAAAAGAAACAGAACTTGTAGTTCTGCAAAAAGATTCCAAAATTGTTCTACTTAAATCTATGAATGCTTCGGGCTTGGCTGGTTCCTGAAGATTTTGGAGCACCTGTGCGGCTACAGAAATTTCAGGGTGAATGGGCGGAGATATCGCGATGTCGCAGTGAGCAATCTGCATCGCAAACAAAAACGGACCTGCATGAGGTCCGTTTTTGATGTGTGCGAGCAGGGGCTTAGCCCAGCAAGGCCTCTCGTACTTCGGCAATGACGCTGTTCCAATCGCCCGCTTCCGGCTGGCGGAAGATGCGGAAGTTGGTGTACCAAGGTGTGTCCTGGCGCTCCAGCTGCCAGCGCCAGCATGTGTTGAAGCGATTCAGCAGCCAGACCGGTTTACCCATCGCGCCGGCCAGATGGCAGACGGCGGTATCGACCGTAATCACCAGATCGAGATGGGAGATCAGCGCGGCGGTTTCCGAGAAGTCGCGCAGATCGGAAGAGAAGTCCTTTACGAGGCTGCCCACAGCGTGATTTTTCAGCTGAGCGCTGGCCTTGTCGCCGACCTGCAGCGAATAGAATTCGATGGCAGGATTGTCTTTTGCCAGCGCCACCACCGGCGCCAGCGTGTCGAAGGAAATCGAACGCAACTGATCCAGACGATTGGCCGCCAGATTGTTGGCGCGCGGATTGCCGGCCCAGACCAGACCCACGCGCAGCGAAGGGCGGGTCGGCAGTCGTGCATGCCAGCTGGCCCATTTGGCCGGATCGACCGTGACATACGGGCCGCGTGGAATGTCTTCGCCCTTGAGCGTCTTGCACGCCAGCGGCAGGCTCATCAGCGGGCAGTGATAATCAAAGGAAAACACGAATTCGTCCTGGCCGTAGACCTGGGCCACGCCCGGCACCGAGCTCAGCAGGCTTTTCAGCGATGGCTGGACCTGCAGCAGCACACGTGCGCCGCGCCGCGCCAGTTCCGGTGCATAGCGCACGAATTGCAGGGTGTCGCCGAAGCCTTGTTCGGCATGCAGCAAAATCGTCTTGCCGGCCAGCGATTGCTCGCCCAGCCACAGCGGTTGCGTGAATTTGCGCTGATGCTCGCGCATCTGCTCGGTCGACCAGCGCCATTCGTATTTCTTCCAGCCTTCTTCGAAATCCCCCAGCAAAAGACGGCACAGGCTTTCATTCCAGTGCGGCGAGGGCGCTTGCGGATCAATGTGCTGCGCCAGTTGATAGCTGGCCACGGCTTCGTCGAAGCGTTGCAGGTCTTCCAGCGTCGAGCCGCGATTGAACAGCAGATCGACCGATTCGTCGCCCAGCTCGACCGCGCGGTCGTAGCTTTCCAGCGCCTCCAGCGGGCGCTGCAGATAAAACTGGACGAAGCCGCGGTTGGTCAGCGCCTGCGCGAAGTCGGGCGCGATTTCCAGCGCCTTGTCGTAGGCAGACAGCGCCTCTTCCAGATGGTCCTGATCTTTCAGGGTATTGCCGAGGTTGAACTGCGCTTCGGCGTAATCAGGGCGCAGCGCCACAGCCTTGCGATAGCTGGTCAGTGCATCTTCATATTGTTTCTGGTCGTGCAGCGCATTGCCTTGCTGGAACCAGGCTTCTGCGTTGTCCGGATCCGCACTCAGCGCTTTTTGATAAGCGGTCAGCGCTTCGCGTGAGCGCGACAGGCGGCGCAGCACATTGCCGCGCTTGATCTGGGCGTCGGTGAAATTCGGTTTGAGCGCCAGCGCCAAGTCCAGGCTGCGCAGCACATCGTGGTCGCGGCCCAGATGTTCGAGTGCGGTGGCGCGGTCGAAATAGGCATCCACGTGATCCGGCTTGAGTTTGATGGCGCGTTCGATCTGCTCGGCGGCGGCGGCCCAGTCTTGCTTGTGCAGCTTCAGCATGCCGAACAGGTAAGCGGCCTCGAAGTGCGCGGGCGCTTTTTCCATCACTTTCTTGTAGATGACTTCGGCCTGATCCAGTTGGCCCTTCTGATGCAAGCTCAGTGCTTGCTGCAACAGGATGGAAACGGGTGATGCCTGTGGACTGCGCATGGTAGGGGCGTCTGTATGAGTATTTATAAGGTTGCCTGAGCCGGTTCGCACCGGTTCCGCAGCGATTGTTCTTATTGGCGTTGCCGCAAGTGTCCCAAAATCGAGAGGCTTGCGCTAGAAAGAATACCCATTGATTTCGGCTTCAAATCAATATTCTTGAGGTTTGAGACCGCGATCCCCTTGCCTGATGGCTTTGAGACGGCCCTTTTTCCCGGCGCCAGAGGGGCGTCGAGCGGTTTTGCCTGATTTCTTTTACACTCCTGAAGCCGGATCGGGTCGGTGGTTTCACTTTTCCATGAGTGCACTTTGCTTTCTGGAGTGAGCCCGCGGCCCGGTTTGCCGCTTCATATCAAAATAATCATTATCAGTTGATCATCCACAGACGGAGCTTTCCCGATGACATTCGCAATTCCCGTTCCAGAACAGACCACCATTCCCGTCGTCGACGGCGATCCTTTCCCGGTACGCCGCATTTATTGCGTGGGCCGCAATTACGCCGCCCATGCCCGCGAAATGGGGCACGATCCGGACCGCGAACCGCCATTTTTCTTCATGAAGCCGACCGATGCCATCGTGCCAACCGACAGCGTGGTGCCCTATCCGGCCCAGACCAGCGATTATCAGCACGAGATCGAAATGGTGGTGGCGCTGGGCAAGGGCGGGCGCGATGTGCCGGCCGACAAGGCGCTGGATCTGGTGTTCGGCTATGCCGTCGGCCTCGACATGACGCGCCGCGATATCCAGGCGGCTGCCAAGAAGCTGGCGCGCCCATGGGACATGGCCAAGGGTTTTGATCAGTCGGCGCCGTGCGCGCCGCTGCTGCCGGTATCCAAAGTCGGCCATCCGGACAAGGGGGCGATCTGGCTCAAGGTCAATGGCGAAGTGCGGCAGCAGGGCGATCTGTCCGATCTGATCTGGAACGTGGCGGAAACCATCGCCTATCTGTCCGGTCTGGTCGAGCTGTTCCCGGGCGACCTGATCTATACCGGCACGCCGGAAGGCGTGGGCGCGGTAGTCAAGGGCGATCACCTGCAAGGCCACGTGGATGGTCTGATCGACCTCAACGTCAAGATCGGCTGATCGCGATCAATTGCTTGCCTGAATGAAACCTTGGCGGCGGAGCGCTCCTCATGTGCTCCGCTGTTCCTTTTTCCAGGCCCGGTTTGTTGTTCTCCGGTGCTGCAATCGGGCGCATTTCCGCGCCAACCGGCCCGCCGACACCAAACTGTCATGAGCCGATTTCGATAGGCGCGTATAATAACCGTCTTCCGGGCCATCCAATCCAAGTTCGATTGGGCTTTGCCCGGCGAGCATCCCGGCATCATCCGAGCCGAGCGGCGAGTTAGCAAAGTCGCTTTCGCGTAATACTTCAACACTGAAAGTAATTGAACTTGTGCACATGCACCTGGAGATCGGGGCCCTTGCAGGCAAGCCGCCATACCGGCGCACCGTTCGCAGAAAGTTCGCAATAAACCATGTCCGATACCGTGACTGAAACCGCAGCCGTAGCTGCACCCGCAATCCGCTTTGAAGATTTTGGCCTTTCTCCCGATGTGCTGCGCGCACTGAGCGAGCAGGGTTACGTGCATCCGACGCCGATCCAGGCGCAAGCGATTCCGGTCGTCTTGCAGGGACGCGATGTGATGGGCGCGGCGCAGACCGGTACCGGCAAGACCGCCGGTTTTTCGCTGCCGATCATTCAACTGTTGCTGGCCCACGCCAACACCAGCGCATCGCCGGCGCGCCATCCGGTGCGCGCGCTGATCCTGACGCCTACGCGCGAGCTGGCCGATCAGGTGGCGGACAACGTCAAATCCTATTGCCGCTTCACGCCGCTGCGTTCCACCGTAGTGTTCGGCGGGGTAGACATGGCGCCGCAAACCGCCGCCCTGCGCGCCGGCGTTGAAATCGTCATCGCCACGCCTGGCCGTCTGCTCGATCACGTGCAGCAAAAGACCCTGAACCTCTCGCAGACCCAGATTCTGGTGATGGATGAAGCCGACCGCATGCTGGATATGGGCTTCTTGCCGGATCTGCAGCGCATCATCAACCTGCTGCCGAAGAAGCGCCAGAACCTGATGTTCTCCGCTACTTTCTCGCCGGAAATCAAGAAGCTGGCAGGCAGCTTCCAGAATGATCCGATCACCATCGAAGTGGCGCGCAGCAATGCCACCGCCGAGCGTGTGACGCAGACCATCTACAAGGTCAACGACGACGCCAAGGGCGACGCCGTCAGCTTTATCATCCGCGAGCGCGCGCTGAAGCAGGTGATCGTGTTTTCCAACAGCAAGATCGGCGCCTCCAAGCTGGCGCGCCAGATGGAAAACGAAGGCATCGTCGCTTCCGCCATTCACGGCGACAAGTCGCAGAATGAACGCATGGCAGCACTGGAAGCCTTCAAGCAAGGTCAGATTCAGGTGCTGGTGGCCACCGACGTCGCCGCGCGCGGCCTCGACATCACCGATCTGCCGTGCGTGATCAACTACGATCTGCCGTACAACGCAGAAGATTACGTGCACCGCATCGGCCGTACCGGCCGTGCCGGCGCATCAGGCGATGCGATTTCGCTGTTCACCGAAAAGGACGAGCGCCTGCTCGTCGATATCGAAAAGCTGATCAAGAAGAAATTCGAACGCGCTGAGCTGGTCGGCTTCAAGCCCCGTCAGCGTGGCGGCGATCGCCCGGAACGCAGCAGCAGCGATCGTGGCGAACCACGGGCCCAACGTGGCGAGCGTACTGAACGCAGCGATCGTGGTGAACGGACCGAACGCAGCAGTATCAGCAACCTCGGTAGTAGCCGTCGCGAAGGCGGTGCACCGTCGCCCCGTCGCGAAAAGGTCGATCCCTGGTTCCTCAAGCCTTACGAGCCATCGACCGGCGAGACCCTGGTGGAAAAGCCTGAGGTCGCCTCCAAGTCAGTCAAGTCGCGTCAGAAAGTGGCGGCCTTGCTCGGCGGTGGTCCGAAGCGCTGAGTTCTTGAGTGACTCTTGATGAGCATGAGCAAGATGTGTAGCGTAAGGCGGGCACATCCTGCATAAAAAACAGGCGGACGCATCTTGATGCGCCGCCTGTTTTTTTTCAGGCTTTGATTGCTTCAGTATCGCGCGCCGAAGCGCGTATCCCAGGCGCTCAAGGCCTGCTGCCAGAAGTCTTCCACATCCCGCACGTCTTTCAGCCCCAATTGCAGAAATGCTGCCGCGCGCTGCAACTCCGTGAGCGGCTGCGTCAGATCCAGCGCCTGCGCGCCATTCTGCTTCGACAATTTTTCTCCCGACGTATTGGCCAGCAGCGGCACATGCATGTAATGCGGCGTCGCATAGCCGAGCAGGCTTTGCAGATAGATCTGGCGGGCGATCGAATCCAGCAGGTCGGCGCCGCGCACGATGTGCGTGACGCGCTGATCGGCATCGTCCACCACCACCGCCAGTTGATAGGCCCAGAAGCCGTCCGCGCGTTGCAGCACGAAGTCGCCGACTTCGCTCGCCAGATGCTGATGCTGCGGCCCCAGCCAGCGGTCATCGAAGCTGATCAATTCACCGGCTGTGCCCGGGTCCGGCACGCGCAGGCGCAAGGTGCGCGCGATCTTGCCCGGTGCCAGACCCTTGCGGCAGGTGCCGGGATAAATCGCCGCGCCATCGGCTGCGAGGCCGATGCGCGAGTCGGCGATTTCACGCCGGCTGCAGCCGCAGGGATAAATGTGTGCGCCCAATTCGTCGCGCACTTCTTGATAGCGCGGCTTGCGTTCGCTCTGCACCAGCACCGGCCCATCCGAGCGCATGCCCAGTGCGGCCAGCGTCGCCAGAATATCCTGCGCCGCGCCTGGCACGCTGCGCGTCTCATCGATGTCTTCGATGCGCACCAGCCAGCGGCCGTCATGCACGCGCGCATCCAGATAACTGGCCAGCGCCGCGACCAGCGAACCGGCATGCAAGGGGCCGGAGGGCGAGGGCGCGAAGCGCCCGATATAGGAAGGCATTTCCTGATTCAACATCGCGGATTTCTGTATGTCGGAGGTTCAAATTCCAGGGTTGGGGAGACGCAGTTTATTTGCCGGTTTTGCGGCCCGGCGCCACCGGCCCCAGCAAGGACTCCTGAATTTCCGGACGGCTCAGATAGTCGACGAACCATTGCAAAGATTTGCCTTGCTCGGCCTTGGGCCAGGCAAACAGAAAATGGTCGTTGGGCTTGGCGGCCATGGTTTGCTTCTCGATCAGCTCGCCGCTGGCTAGATAGGGCGCAGCCCAGATACGCGGCAGGTGGCCGCAGCCGAGGCCAGCCAGTTGCGCGGTCAGCTTGTCGGCGACGCTGCGCACGGTCAGGGTTTCCTGTCCGCTGAGCAAGCCCATGGTCAGTGTCGGCAGCGACTGGCTGTTGTCGCCAACCGCCACTGCACGATGCTGGCGCACCAGTTCAGCCGGCAGCGGCTCGGCCACGTCGGCCAGCGGATGATTTGGCGCCACGGCGAAAATCCAGTCCACCATGCCCAGATTGTGGGTCTGGAAGCGGCCGCTGGTGCGCACAATTTCCGGCCCGTCCAGGGTCACGCCGATGACCAGATTGGCGCGTCCTTCGATCAGTTTTTCCCAGGCGCCGGTCAGCACGCCGGGTGTGAAGCGCAGGCGCGTGCCCGATTGCTCGCGGTCGAAGGCCTCGATGATCGGCAACATCTTGCTGAAGGGAATCAGACTGTTGAGCACGATATGCAACTCGGTCTCGCGACCGGTGGCTGTCCGTTTTACGCGCTGCTCCAGATCGCTGGCGGCCAGCAGCAGATGGCGGCCCTCATTGAGCAGTTGCACGCCGGCCGGCGTCAGCTGCGCGCGATGGCCGCGGCGGTCGAACAGCAGCACATCGAGATCATCTTCCAGCTTGCGCACGCTGTAAGTCAGCGCGGAGGGCACCCGGTCCAGCGACAGTGCGGCGGCGGCAAAACTGCCTTTGCGGTCGATCATGTCGAGGATTTGCAGGGCTTCCAGGGTCAGATTCATATCAGAGGCGCTTGTTTAAATATTTTGAATGATACATCTAAACCCATCCCCTTATTTCATGGAAGGAATCGGTCTATAGTGCTCGACATAGGGAAGTATCAAGCAACAATTAATTTGTATTAACTCTGTTCAATCCGGCCCTAACAACCACTCAGGAGGTGCTGCCATGATGCAACTACGTAAAGCGAACGAGCGCGGTCACGCCAATCACGGTTGGCTGGATTCGTACCACAGCTTTTCTTTTGCCGATTACCATGATCCCAAGCACATGGGCTTCGGTCCGCTGCGCGTGATCAACGAAGACTGGATCGAAGGCGGTCAGGGTTTCGGCACGCACGGCCATCGCGACATGGAAATCATCACCTATGTGCTGGAAGGCGAACTGGCGCATAAGGACAGCATGGGCAATGGCAGCGTGATCCGTCCCGGCGACGTGCAGCGCATGAGCGCCGGCACCGGTGTTCGTCATTCGGAGTTCAATCATTCGCAGACCGGCACCGCGCATCTGCTGCAGATCTGGATCATGCCGGATCAGGCCGGTGTGACGCCGAGCTACGAGGAAAAGCGTTTTTCGGATGCCGACAAGCAAGGCCGTCTGCGCATCGTCGCCTCGGCGGATGGCCGCGAAGGTTCGGTGCGCATGCATCAGGACGCGGCCCTGTATGCCGGCCTGTTCGACGGCACCGAGCAAGCCAGCTTCGATCTGGCGCCGGGTCGTCTGGCCTATGTACACGTGGCGCGCGGCAAGCTCAGCGTCAACGGTCAGCCGCTGGAAGCAGGCGATGCGCTGAAGCTGCATGCGGAAGACAAGCTGAGCTTCAGCGACGGCGACAAGGCCGAGGTATTGCTGTTCGATTTGCCGCAGTAAAGAGTAAGCAAAAACTAGCGTTCCAACTGTTCAACTGAAACGAAAAAGGAAAATATCATGACCAAAGTCGCCATCGTTTATCACTCGGGCTACGGCCACACCAAGAAGCAAGCGGAAGCTGTGCAAGCCGGCGCCGCAGCAGTGGCCGGCGCCAGCGTCGACCTGATCGCCATCAACGCCGAAGGCAACATCGCCGATGCCGAGTGGGAAACCCTGAGCGCGGCCGACGCCATCATCTTCGGCTCGCCGACCTACATGGGCACCGTGTCCTGGCAGTTCAAGAAGTTTGCCGACGCCTCCTCCAAGCCATGGTTTTCCCAGCAATGGAAAGACAAGATCGGCGCTGCTTTCACCAACTCGGCGACCATGAACGGCGACAAGCTGTCGACCCTGCACTACCTGTTCACGCTGGGCATGCAGCACAGCATGGTGTGGGTCGGCACCGGCCTGATGCCCGCCAACAGCAAGGCGGCGCAACGCAACGACATCAATTTCGTCGGTTCTTTCTCCGGCCTGATGGCGCAAAGCCCATCCGACTCCTCGCCGGAAGAAGGCCCGCTGCCAGGCGATCTGGAAACCGCCAAGCTGTTCGGCAAGCGTGTGGTTGAGACTGCGGCTAAGTTCAAGAAGTAATCAGCAATTCAGCAGTTCAAGCTCGTAAAAAAGCCCACCGTCTGGTGGGCTTTTCATTTTCCGCGTCAGATATGAGGGCAAATTCAGGCGGCAGCTTGTTCGTCCGGGTTCTGAGCCGCATGTGTTGCATGTTCGCCGGCGCAATGCGGACAAGACTTGCCCGGCACATAAAACGGCGACAGCTGTTCGCGCGGTGTGACTACCGAGCGGCAGGCGAAACATTGCGCGGTCTGGGTTTCTTCCAGTTGCGGGTTGAGCGCGGTGCGGTAGTCGAAGACGAAGCAGTCGCCGTTGTAGTGCGCGCCGCCGACTTCTTCAAAGTATTTGAGGATGCCGCCTTCCAGCTGATAGACGCTGTCGTAGCCGATGTTCTGCATGTGGATCGCCGCTTTCTCGCAACGAATGCCGCCGGTGCAGAAGGTGACCACGGTCTTGTCGTTCAGCTCCTCCTTGTGATCGGCGATGACTTGCGGAAACTCGGTGAACTTGTTGATGCGGTAATCGATGGTGTTGTCGAAGGTGCCGACGTCCACTTCAAAGGCGTTGCGGGTATCGACCATGACCACCGGCTTGCCGTTGTCGTCATGGCCCTGATCCAGCCAGCGCTTGAGCGTTTTGGCTTCGACAAAAGGCGCGCGGCCTTCTTCGGGCTTGATCAGCGGATGCTTCATGGTGATGATTTCAGCCTTCAGCTTGACCAGCATGCGCGTGAACGGCTGCTTGTCGGACAGGCTTTCCTTGACCTGAATGTCGGCAAAGCGCGTGTCGGCGCGCAGCCAGCTCAGAAAGGCGTCGATGTCCGGACGGCTGCCGGCGAGAAACAGGTTGATGCCTTCCGGGCTGAGGATGACGGTGCCGCGCAAGTTGTGCTTTTGGCAAAACGCCAGAAACAACGGACGCTTTTCGGCGGTGTCGTTGAAGCTGATGAATTTGTAGGCGGCGATATTGACGATGGATTGGTCGCTGGACTGCATGGTGCTGTGCTCTAAGTCTTTGAATTGACAGCATTATAAACGTTAGCGCGGGCTCGCCGCAGCAATTTGGGCAAACTGTGATGCAGATCAAGCCGCTTGATGCGGCCTTGTGAGCGGCGGCTTTCTTCTTGTAAAGGCGACTTTGCAAAAAAGCGCGCAAATAGCAGAAGCTGTCACAGGCTGGTAACGGTAAAATGTCGCCCCATGAGTACACCGCAATTCGTTCATCTTCGCCTGCATTCCGAATATTCAATCGTCGACGGCCTGGTCCGCATCGACGATGTCGTGAAAGCGGCTGCCAAAGACAGCCAGGCTGCTCTGGCCATCACCGACCTCGCCAATCTGTTTGGCATGGTCAAATTCTACAAAGCCGCGCGCGGCAAGGGCATCAAGGCGATCGCCGGCTGCGACGTCTGGATCACCAATGACGCCGACCGCGACAAGCCTTCACGCCTGTTGCTGCTGGTCAAGAATCACCACGGCTATCTGCAACTGTGCGATCTGCTCTCCAAGGCCTGGCTCGGCAATATCCATCGCGGCCGCGCTGAGCTGCGTCCCGAATGGCTGGAGCAGCTTAACAAGGAAGAGGGCGGCAACGGCCTGATCGCATTGTCCGGCGCCCATTTCGGCGATATCGGGATTGCCATCGAAAACGGCAATGTGGAAGCCGCCGAACGCTGCGCCGAACGCTGGAGCCAGGTCTTTCCCGGCGCGTTCTATGTGGAAATCCAGCGCGCCAATCAGCCCAATATGGAAGTCCAGGTGCGCCAGTCGGTGGCGCTGGCAGCCCGGCTGAATTTGCCGGTGGTGGCAACGCACCCGATCCAGTTTCTGTCGCAGGACGAATTCGTCGCCCACGAGGCGCGCACCTGCATCGCCGAGGGTGAGATTCTGGCCAATGCGCGCCGCGTCAGGCGCTTCAATGAAGAGCAGAACTTCAAATCGCAGGCCGAGATGGTCGAGCTGTTTGCCGACTTGCCGGGCGCGATTCAGAACTCGATTGAAATCGCCAAGCGCTGCAATCTGAAGCTGACGCTGGGCAAGCCGCAATTACCCGATTTTCCGACACCGGACGGCATGACCATCGACGACTTCCTGGTGGCCGAAACCAAGGCCGGTTTGGAGGCGCGTCTCAAGCATCTGTTCCCGGACGAGGTCAAGCGCGAGAAGGAAAGACCGCGTTACGAGGCGCGTCTGAAGTTCGAGAACGATACGATCATCAAGATGAAGTTTCCGGGCTACTTCCTGATCGTGGCCGACTTTATCCAGTGGGCCAAGAACAATGGCGTGCCGGTCGGGCCGGGCCGGGGTTCGGGCGCCGGTTCGCTGGTGGCGTATTCGCTCTCGATTACCGATCTGGACCCGCTGCAATACAATCTGCTGTTCGAGCGCTTCCTCAATCCTGAGCGGGTTTCGATGCCCGACTTCGATATCGACTTTTGCCAGGAAGGGCGCGACCGCGTCATTCAGTACGTGAAGGATCGCTACGGCAAGGAGGCGGTCTCGCAGATCGCCACTTTCGGTACCATGGCGGCCAAGGGCGCGGTGCGCGACGTCGGCCGCGTGCTTGATCTGGGCTACAACTTCTGCGACGGCATCTCCAAGCTGATTCCGTTCAAGCCGGGCAAACTGGTGACGCTGGCCGACGCCATCGAGGAAGAGCCGCTGCTCAAGGAGCGCCTGGAAAACGAAGAAGAAGTGAAGCAGCTGATGGGGCTGGCGCAGCAGGTCGAAGGCATCGCCCGTAACATCGGCATGCACGCCGGCGGCGTGCTGATCGCGCCCGGCAAGCTGACCGATTTCTGCCCGCTCTACACGCAGGGCGGTGACGCCGGCGTGGTTTCGCAATACGACAAGGACGACGTCGAAGCCGTCGGTCTGGTGAAGTTCGACTTCCTGGGGCTGACCACGCTGACCATTCTCGATCGCGCGGTGCGCTACATCAAACAGCTCGATCCGGCCATGGCCGACTTCGATCTGGCCAAGCTGCCGCTGAATGATCGCCCGTCCTACGATCTGCTGACCAAGGCCAAGACGGTCGCCGTGTTCCAGCTGGAAAGCCGCGGCATGCAAGGCATGCTGAAAGATGCGCGGCCCGACCGCTTCGAAGACATCATTGCGCTGGTGGCGCTGTATCGCCCGGGTCCGATGGACCTGATTCCCGATTTCTGCAAACGCAAGCACGGTGAAGCGTTTGACTATCCTGACCCGCGTACCGAAGGCATTCTGTCCGAAACCTACGGCATCATGGTGTATCAGGAGCAGGTGATGCAGATGGCGCAGGTGGTCGGCGGCTACTCGCTGGGCGGCGCCGACTTGCTGCGCCGGGCCATGGGTAAGAAGAAGGTCGAAGAGATGGCGGAGCACCGCCAGATCTTCCGCGAAGGCGCGGCCAAGGACGGCTTGTCGCAGGACAAGGCCGACGAAATCTTCGACTTGATGGAAAAGTTCGCGGGCTACGGCTTCAACAAGTCGCACGCCGCCGCTTACGCGTTGCTGTCGTATCACACCGCCTATCTGAAGGCGCACCATCCCGCCGCGTTCATGGCAGCCAACTTGTCGCTGGCGATGGAAGATACCGACAAGGTCAAGATCCTGATCGAAGACTCGCTGGATATCTGCCGCCTGACTATCCTGCCGCCGAATATCAATCTTTCCGACTATCGCTTCATGCCGGTCGGCGAGCCGGGCAAGAAAGCCACCCAGATCCGCTACGGCCTGGGCGCGGTCAAAGGCGCAGGCCAGAATGCAATCGAAGCCATCATCGCCGCGCGCGCCGACGGCCCGTTCAAGGACTTGTTCGACTTCGCCAAGCGTGTCGACAAGAAGCAGATCAACCGCCGCACCATCGACTCGCTCATTCGCGCCGGCGCCTTCGACTGTTTCGGCGTTGACCGTGCAATCCTGCAAGCCTCGGTCGGACTGGCCTGGGAAAGCGCCGAGCAAGCTGCGGCCTCGGCCAATCAGGTCAGCCTGTTCGGCGGCGACGACAGCGATCTGGAAGCGCCGCTGGAATACGTGAGCGTGCCGCCCTGGAGCGACAAGCAAAGACTGACGGAAGAAAAGGGCGCGCTCGGCTTCTACCTGTCCGGCCACCTGTTCAGCGCCTATGAAAAGGAAGTGCGTCGCTTCGTACGCACCAAGCTGTCCACGCTTGAGCCTTCGCGCGAACCGCGCAGCATGGCCGGCATCATCAGCGGCGTACGGGTACAGATGACCCAGCGCGGCAAGCTGGTGATCGTGTCGCTGGACGACGGCACCGGCGTGGTCGAAGTCAGCATCTACAACGAAGTATTCGAACCCCTCAAGCACCTGATCAAGGAAGACGAATTGCTCATCGTGCAGGGCAAGGTTTCAGAAGACCGCTTCAACGGCGGTCTGCGTGTCTCGGCCGAAAAGATCATGGACATTGGCCTGGCGCGCATCCAGTACGGCGTGCGTCTGGTGGTCTCGCTGACCAAGGCGGTCGAGCCGGCTTACCTGCGCGACACCTTGTCGCCGTATCGTCAGGATCAGGGCTTACCGTTCGTCATGCGCTACCTGCTGCCCGATGCCGGCTGCGAAGTGGTGCTGGGCGACGCCTGGCGCATCAACCCCAGCGACAGCCTGCAATCCTCGCTGGTGACTTCCTTCGGCAAGGATGCGGTGGTGGTGGAGTACTGATCTGCCGACAGCTTCTGTCCGTCCGACCAGTGTTTTGCGATATGTTTTTTAAGGTCCGTCGGCAACTCATGCCAATTCTGATGAATGCGAGAGTTGGTTTTCTTAATCTATGCACGTCGAGCCGTCCGGCAGCAATTGGCGGCGGAGCTTCGGCGGAAGGTAAAATGGCGGGTTACTCCGTTGATGGACTGGTATGTGGAATCCGTCGAGATGCGGCACGCCAGACCTGGATTTTTGGAATCAAAGAATGAAAATGACTATTTCACCCCACTTTATTCGCCTGCTGCGCATGCACAAGCCTTATCGCATGCGCCTGATGATGGCGTTTCTGGCGATGGCGGTGACAGCGGCCACCGAACCGGTCGTGCCCTATATTTTTCAGGTGCTGCTGGATAAGGGCTTTGTCGGCAAACCGGCTTTTTCCTTGTGGCTGGTGCCGGTCGCGGTGATCGGCATCTTCGTCATTCGCGGTATCTCGACCTTCGGCAGCAGCTATCTGATGACCTGGGTCACGACGCGGATTCTGAATGAAGTGCGGGCCAAGATGTTCGCGCGCATGCTGGATTTTCCGCTCAGCTTCTACACCACCAATACCGTGGGCAAAGTGATCAATTCGATCATGTTTGAAGTGCAGGGCATCACCGACATGGTGACGCGCATCTTTACCTCCATCATTCGCTCGGCGCTGACCGTGCTGGGTTTGCTGGCCTGGCTGCTGTACCTGAACTGGGTGCTGACCATGGTGACGCTGATCCTGTTGCCGCTGCTGGCCATTGTGGTGCGCGCCACCAGCCGCAATCTGAAGAAGCTGAATCAGGATTCGCTGCGGGTCAATGCCGAGCTGACGCAGGTGATCGAAGAGTCGACCCGCGCGCAGCAAGTGATCAAGATTTTCGGCGGTCAGCAGTTTGAAAAAGACCGCTTTCACGAGCGTTCGGAAAATCTGCGCCGCTACACCATGCGCATGACCAAGACCTTTTCCTCGACCGTGCCGATTACACAGTTCATGACAGCTTCGGCCGTCGCGATCGTGATCGTGATGGCGCTGATCCAGTCCGGTAACGGTCAGATCACCGTCGGCGGCTTCGTGTCTTTCATTACCGCGATGCTGATGCTGCTGACGCCGCTCAAGCAACTGGCAGAAGTCAACGGCCCCTTGCAACGGGGCATGGCTGCGGCCGATGCGGTGTTCAATCTGATCGACATGCCGACCGAGCGCGTCGGCGGTCAGACCTTGCAGAAACGTGCTTCGGGCAAGCTGGATCTGGTGGATCTGTGCTTCCAGTATCCGGAGCGCGAGCAACTGGCGCTGGATCACGTCAATCTGAGCGTCAATGCCGGCGAGACCATTGCTTTCGTCGGTATGTCCGGCGGCGGCAAGTCGACGCTGGTGAACATGATTCCCGGTTTCTATTCCGCCAGCAGCGGCCAGATTTTGCTGGATGGTCAGCCGATTGAAGACATCTCGCTGCTGAGCCTGCGCAGCCAGATCGCGATGGTGAGCCAGCATGTGGTTCTGTTCAACGGTACGATTCTCGACAACGTGGCCTACGGCGATGCCCAGCCGGATCCGCGCAAGGTGGAAGCTGCGCTGGACGCCGCCCATCTGAGTGACTTGATGAAGGAATTGCCGGAGGGAATCCATACCTTGATCGGCGACAACGGCTCGCGTCTTTCCGGCGGTCAGCGTCAGCGTCTGGCGATTGCGCGCGCGATCTACAAGAATGCACCTATCCTGATTCTGGACGAAGCCACTTCGGCGCTCGATACCGAATCCGAGCGCGCCGTGCAGGCGGCGCTCGACCGTCTGATGGAAGGGCGCACCACCTTCGTCATCGCCCACCGCCTGTCGACCGTGGAACGCGCCAGCCGCATCGTGGTGCTGTCCATGGGCAAAGTGGTGGAAGTCGGTTCGCATCAGGAATTGCTGGAAAAGAATGGCGCCTACGCCAAGCTGTATCACTTGCAGTTCTCCGATAAGGCGGTTGCTGAGCGAGATGTGCAGCAGAAGGATCTGAAGGAGCTGATGTAAAGCCTCGCTGTCAGTAAAGGGAAATGCGCCAGCAAAAAATGGATGCGGACTGAACGGGATCCGCATCGAAAATATCAATCGCAAGAAATTACACCATGTTGAAACAGATCGTTCCGCCTGAAGTACTGCAAAAGTCAAACAAGATATTGTTTGTCGCTCACCTGGCATTGGGTGATTTCACCTACATGCAGGCGTGCTTCAAGGCATTCGCCGAGGCTTATCCGCATATCGAAATCCACTTGTGGGTTGATGAAGTCCGGCGCACTTACGATTTTCGCCAATGGAAGTTTCTGAAAAAATATGTGATCTTCGATTGGGTGGCGAGCTGCCCGATGTTCAAGAAAATCTACAATCGCACCTATAGCCCTTTCGTGTTTCGCGACTCGATCAAGGAAGCGCGGCAGGAAGACTATCCGCTGGTGGTTTCCTTCGGCCTGGCGCGTCGGCCGATGTACGCCAAGCTGGTGCGCAAGATCAGCCCCAAGGGCTTTGTCGTTGCGATGGGCAAACGCGTGCGTCCTTACGACATCCGCAAGAAGCTGATCTACGGTGCCCTGGATGCCGCCATCCCGCTGTATTCGCATACCAAGCAACACGTCAGCGGCGTGTATTCGGACTGGTTCAAGCAGTTGTTCGGGGTTGAGGTGGCGCCGGAAAAGCGGATTCCCTCCATGGATGTGCCGGCGCAGTGGGCGGAGGGCGCACAGCGTCAACTTGCGCAATGGAATGTGGCGTCGAAGTCCTCGCGCGGCAATCAGCTAGTGTTCGTCAATGCCTTCTCCAAACCGCCCGAGCGTTCATGGCCGATCGACAACGTCATTGCGTTGATTCAGAAAATGCAGGCATTGCCGCAGTGGCAGTATGCCGATTTCGTGGTTAATGTCGTGCCCGAGAAATGGGAAAGCACCAAGCAGCAGGCCGATGCAGCCGGTGTGCCGCGGACTCATCTGTTCAGCGCCGATGAAAATTTCTTTCAGCTGCCGGCCATGATGGAGCAATGCAATCTGATCGTGACCGTCGAAACTGCGGTGATGCATCTGGCCAACGCGGTGGGCGTGCCGGTGATCGCATTGATGCGTCAGATCAGTCCTGAATGGGTGCCTATCGATGCCGCCAACAGCACGGTGATTTATACGCAGGCCTATGACGACTGGGTCAACAAGATCACGGTCGATACCGTGATGCAGGTGCTGACCGATCCGGCCGGCATTCGTGGCATGGCGGCATCGCCGGCGCAAGCTTTTTCGGCGGCCGGCTGAGATGTCGCTGATCCCTGCGCAAAAGCTGGCGAGCGCCGACAAGATTCTGTTCATCGCCCATCTCGCGATCGGCGATTTTACGTATCTGCAGAATTGCTTCAAGGCTTTCGCTGAGGCCTATCCTCATCTGAAAATTCATCTGTGGATCGATGAAGTGCGGCGCACCCCGGACGAAACCAAATGGGGCTACCTGAAACAATATGCGCTCTACGATTGGGCCGAAAGCTGCCCCTTCTTCGCCAAGGTATATCGCCGCACCTACAGTCCGGCCTTGTTGAAAGAATCCATCGCAGAAGCGCAGTGCGAGCACTATCCGCTGGTGGTGTCGCTGGCCACTTTGCGCCCGCATCAATATGCGGCATTGGCTCGCGAAGTCGGGCCTGAGGCCTGGGTGGTCGGCATGCGCCGCAAGCCGCGCTGGTTTGTGCCGGCTGACTTTTTCGCCTACCGCAAGCTGGATGCCGCGTTCGCGCCCTTCGAAGCTTTTTCCGGTTATCACATCACGGATGAATACGCCGACTGGTTCCGGCAGCTCAGCGGTCTGGACATCTCTGCGCAGCAGCGTTTCCCGTTTGTCGACATTCCGGCGGAGTGGCAGGCCCATGCCCGCCGGCAGTTAAAGGAGTGGGGCTTCGCCGATGCCAGCGGTACAAAGCAGGGCGGCAAGCTGGTCTTCATCAATCCCTTCGCTAAAACGAAGAAGCGTTGCTGGCCGGTCGATAAGGTCGCCGATCTGATCCTGGCCTTGCAGTCCAGGCCTGAATGGCGCGATGCCCGTTTCATCATCAATGCCACGCCGCAGGAAATCAAGCAGGCACAACAGCAACTGGCGAGCCGCTTGCCGCCCAATACCGTCTGGTTCAGCGCTCAGGAAAGTTTCTTTGAGCTGCCCGGCGTGTTGCAGTGCTGCGATCTGATCATTTCGGTCGAGACGGCGGTCATGCATCTGGCCAACGCCGTGCATGTGCCGGTGCTGGCGCTGATGCGACGCAAGAATCCCGAATGGGCGCCGTTCGACAAGGCCAACAGCACGGTCATCACCACCACCAGGCGCAGCGAGTGGGTGGATGCGATTACGGTTGATCAAGTCACGGGAGCGCTCTGAATGGATGTGACGCACGCCGCTGTTCAGTCCGAAGAAGACTCTTTCCACATCGTGTTCTGTGTGGATGACCGTTATTTCCGCTGCATGGGAGCGACCATCGCCTCCATCGTCGCCAACAATCCTGGCCAGCACTTCACGTTTCATGTGCTGGCGATGAAGGTGTCCGCCGACAATCGGCGCCGGCTGGAAAGCCTGAATCAGCAGCCGGGCATTGCGGCGATGATTCATTTGATCGATTCCGCGCAGTTTCGCGATTTCGAGCAATACACCAAGTCTTCGTACTACTCCTCGTCGATTTTCACGCGGCTGGTGATTCCGGATATTCTGCACAGCTACACCGACAAGGTGCTTTATCTGGACGCAGACATTTTATGTGTCGGCCCTATCGATGCCTTGCGCGATCTCGATCTGGGTGAGGACGTGGCGGCCGTGGTGCCGGACGCCGAAGCCACCACGGTACGCCGTGTGGCGGCCCTGAGCCTCAAACATCCGCGTTACTTCAACTCCGGCATGTTGTACATCAACATTCCGAAGTGGTTGGCGCAGGGGATTACTCAGCAGACCATCGACGCCATTCTCAAGGATGGCGATCAGTTCCGCTTTCCCGATCAGGATGCATTGAACGTCGTGCTGGACGGCCGCGCTCGCTTTCTCGACGTGCGCTGGAATTATCTGTACGGTCTGGTCGGCGATCTGGAGAACAATCGTCCGGCGCTGGCCATCCCGCCGGGCGCTGCGACATTCATTCACTTTGCCGGATCGGTGAAGCCCTGGGGCGTCTGGAGCGGACATGATTCGGTGCGTTTGTTCCAGCAGTACCACGCCTTGTCGGCCTGGTCCGATCAGCCGCTTGATATGCTGCCGCAGAACTACAAGGAATTGCGCATGCATTCGCGCTTTCTGTGGGCGCGCGGCGCCCGGCTGCAGAGTCTGAGATGGTATTTCCGTTACTTGCAAGTGCGTTCGCACCGTTGAATTCAATCACTATTTCCTCTATGCCAGATCAACTGATCCCTGCCGAGCTGCTGAAGAAGTCGAACAAGATCCTGTTCGTCGCGCATCTGGCGCTGGGCGATTTCACTTACATGCAAAATTGCTTCCGTGCTTTTGCGGCAGCATTTCCGCATCTGAAGATACATCTCTGGGTGGATGAGGTAAGACGCACCAAGGATGCTGCTCAATGGCCACATCTGAGCAAATACGTGCTGTATGACTGGGTCAAGTCCTGCAGTTGCTTTGAAAAGATTTACGATCAGACCTACAGCCCTCAGCTATACAAGCAATCGATTGCCGAGGCGCAGCGTGAGGAGTATCCGATCGTGGTGTCGTTCGCCGTGCTGCGCCGCCACCTGTATGCGGAACTGGTGCGCAAGCTGAGCCCCAATGGTTATGTGGTGGCGCAGAAGAAGCGGGTGCGTTTGCTCGATATTCGCAAGCACCTTGCCTATCGCAAGCTGGATGCGCATATTCCGGCCTATGCCTCGGCTGAGCAGCATGGCAATCACATCAGCGCGATCTACGCCGGCTGGTTCGAGCAATTGTTCGGCATTCAGATTCCGGTGGAGCAGCGCTTCCCCTTTGTCGACATACCGCCGCAATGGCTGGAACGCGCGCAGCATGATCTGACGCAACAGGGAGTACCGCCGGACGCAAAGCTGGTGTTTTTGAATGCCTTCTCCAAATCGGAAGAGCGCAGCTGGCCTTTGGAATGGATGCTCGAGCTGTCGCAACGCATGCGCGCCACCGAAGCCTGGCGCGATGCGCATTTCATCGTCAACGTGGTGCCAGAGAAGATGGCTGCCGCGCGCAAGCTCTTCGATTCGCGCGCGTGGGCGGGTGTGCATCTGTTCAGCGCGGAAGAGAATTTCTTTCAGCTGCCTGCCGTACTCAGCCGTTGCAGTCTGATCATCTCGGTGGAAACCGCCGTCATGCATCTGGCCAATGCCGTGCATGTACCGGTGATCGCGCTGATGCGGCAGACCAGTCCCGAATGGACGCCCATCGATGCCGCCAACAGCAAGATCATCACGGTCAGAAATCGCAAGGCCTGGGTCAAGGAAATTTCGGTTGACGATGTGATGCAGGCTTTGTAGGCAAAAGCTTCCATACGTATTGCCCTGATCTGAAGAGCGCCGAAAAAGACAAAGGCCGGAACTGCACAAGCAGTTCCGGCCTTTTTCACATCATCTGCAATGTAGGCTCAGCCCTTCACCGGCTCCAAATAACCCTTATACAAAATCGGTCCCGTCGCCACACCGGTCGGCGAGCCGCCCAGTGGTTCCAGCGTGATGGCCAGCAGCGTGCGGTTGCCGATCAGGCTCTTCTGTTCAGGCGTGAGCGTGATGCGTTTGCTGTCGCCTTGCGCCGGGACTACACCGAGAGAAATGACCTTGCCCTTTTCCGGCACGATCCACAATTCCAGGCTCTTGTCGGAAGCGGTCGGCGCAGCTGCCAGCGGCTTGACTTCGATGTCGTTGCCGTAGGCGTTGATGGCGATGGCGGTCACGGCGGCGTCGGTTTGCAATGCGGCCTGGTAGATCGGCGCTTCGGTCTTCTGCAGATTGAAGACCACCGTAATCACGATAGCCAGGCTGGCGAAAGCGCCGACCAGCCATTGCCACATCGGGCGCTTGGCCGCTTGCTTCTGCGGCTGGATGCGGGCCTGAATGGCTTTCCAGATGCGTTCCGGCGGTTGCTTTTGCGGCAGCGGCGCGGCCAGTGTGGCGAGCACGTCTTGCCAGTGACCGACTTCCTGGCGCAGCGCGCGGTCGTCGGAGAGCATTTTTTCAAAGCGGCGGCGGGCCGGCATCGGCATGGTGCCCAGTGCGTATTCGGCGGCCAGCGCGCGGCGCAGGGTAGGGGAGGAGTAATTCATGGTCGTTTCATCCTTCCAGGCAGGTGCGCAGGCGTTCCATGCCGCGCCGTATCCACGACTTCACGGAGCCCAGCGGCGCTTGCATCTGTTGCGCCAGGTCGGAATAGGAGATGCCCTGGAAGTAGGCAATGATGATGGATTGCCGCTGCTTGCCTTCGAGCGTGTCGAGACAGCGGTTGAGGGCGGCATTTTCCTGCGCGGTGACGGACTGATCCAGCGGCCCCGGGCGCTCGTCCTGAGGCTCCAGCGCATATGGCGAATCTTCGTCCGGCAGCGGTTGTTCGTGATGGCGGCGCAGCTGGTCGATGGCCAGATTGCGCGTGATATTGATCATCCAGGTCATGGGCGCCGACAGGTTGACGTCGTAGCGGCCGGCATTGTGCCAGATGCGGATGAAGCTCTCCTGCAGCACTTCTTCGGCCCAGTCTTCGCGACGCAGGCTTTTGAGTGCAACGGCATAGAGTTGTCCTGACACGCTGCGATACAGCGTTTCGAATGAACGCTGGTTGCCCAGCGCGCATTCGGCGAGAAGCTGCTGAAGCTGAGTTGGATCAGTCGCCTTAATCGCTATTCTCCCTTGAGTCATTCCGCGGCTCGCCGTGATCGGCGAGGTGGCCGTTGGGGCCTGAAACGAAAACGGGAGGGAAGGCATTACGGACTGCAGCCGCGCCGCGAGCGTCGACCATGTTGACCGCCCAGCTTCTCCCCCGCACCGGATCGTGTGCAGCGAGCATACTGGATTCCATAGGAAAGCGCTATTCATGTTTGCCTTGCCGCAATACGCGAATTGAAACGCCCGCAGTCGAGCGTTTCTGTTGAATGGAGAACAAGAACGATGTCAGATCATCAAGTGAGAAGCCTGCTGCGACAGGCAATCAGGGCGCAGGCAGCCTGAGGTTGCGGCGCGCTGTTGCTGACAGTGCTGCCCCTGTCCTCTTTACCTGGCTTTATACGTGCGGTATCTGCGATCGGATGCAGAAAGTTTCTTCTGCCGTGGCGCAGTTGAGATTCAGATAAGTGCCGGATCGACGGATGTCATCGAGAGCAAGATGATGAGCGTTTGTTTTCAGGCATAAAAAAACGAGCGCAGTTCGCGCTCGTTTTTCTGGTGGGGCAATATTCGGCCCACCACCCGGCAGCGTGAGTCGCTGCACTTGCTGCCGTGCAACTTACCAGCTGTAGCGAGCGCTGGTGAACACGCTACGCGTTGCGCCCCAGTAGCAGCTACTGCTGCTGCAGGTCGACAGATATTCCTTATTCAGCAGATTGGTCGCGTTGACCGAAAGCCGCCATTTCTGGAAGTCGTAGTGCAGCGCTGCATCCAGCAGCGTGTGGCCGCCGGTCTGATACTGATTGGCGGCATCGCCGTAGGTCGGGCCGACATAACGCACACCGGCACCCATGCCCAGTCCGGCCAGCGCGCCCTCCAGCAGGCGATAGTCGAGCCACATCGATGCCAGATGGCGCGGCACCAGCGGCACGTTCTTGCCGACTTCGCTTGGCGCCGCGCTTTGCGACACCGTGGCTGCCGTGTACGAGTAGGCGGCAGTCAGATCGAGGCCCTTGCTGAGTGAGCTCTTGGCTTCCAGTTCCACGCCGCGCGAGCGCACCTTGCCGACCTGACGCGAAATCAAGGTAGTCGGATCGGTGGTGATGACGTTGGTCTTTTCCAGATTGAAGACGGCGGCGGTCAGCAGCGTGCGGCTGTCCGGCTGGTATTTGATGCCCGCTTCGTATTGCTTGCCCTTGGTCGGATCGTAAGACGAGCCGGTGCTGGAGTTGAGGCCGATCTGCGGCAGGAACGAGGTCGCATAGCTGGCGTAGACCGAGAGTTGCTGCGTGATCAGATAAGTCAGACCCAGGCGGCCGCTGAGGGCGTTGTCGTTCTGCGTGGTGCGCACATTGCTGATGTGATTGTCGGTCACCGTGCGCACCTGATCGTAGCGGCCGCCGGCGCTCAGAATCCAGCGCTGTCCGAACTTGATCTGATCCTGCGCATACAAGCCGGTTTGCTGTTGCGAGATATTGCTGTTGAGCTGCAGGGTGCTTGGCAGCGTGAAGTTTTGCCCGTAGACCGGGTTGGACAGATTCAGTGTCGGTTCGGCGCCGATCCAGCGGCTGGCGTTGGCATCGACGAAATTGGCGTCCAGGCCGAACAGCAGTGCGTGACGGCTGTCGCCCCATTGCACATCGCCGGCCAGTTGATTGTCGACCGCAAATTGCTGCAGATCTTCCTGACGACGGAAGGCGTAGCGATTGACCGTCACGCCGTCGGCCTGCAGACCGTTGAGCATGGTCTTGTTGAATACCGGCAGACGGCTGCTGCCATAGCGCGCCTTCTGATTGAAGCTCCAGTTGTCGCTGAGCTTGTGTTCCAGCAGATAGGTCAGGCTGGATTGTTCGGTTTCGTATTTGTCGAACGCTTTTTCCGAATACGAGATATGCGTCGGGCGTGGGCCCGGATAAGTCCACGACCAGTTGTTGGCCAGGCCCACGTTGTCGTGCAGATAGTCGGCCAGCAAGGTCACGCGGGTCACGCCGGATGGTTTCCAGGTCAGGCCGCCGGAAATATAACGACGCTCGTTGCGGTCGTCGAACACATTATTGCCGTCGCGCGCCAGGCCGGTGAGGCGATACGAGAATTCGCCGTCCTTGTCGATGGCGCCGCCCAGATCGAACTGCGCCTGCTTCACGTCATGGTTGCCGAAGCCGAGCTGGACTTCATGCAGCGGCTCGGTGACGGGCATCTTGCTGGTGCGATTGACCATGCCGCCGGCTTCGGCCTGACCGTACAAGGTCGACGACGGGCCACGCAGAATTTCAATATTTTCCATTCCGTAGGGCTCGGTGCGGAAGAAGCTGTAGCTGTTGCTGCTCTGGCGCAGGCCATCGCGATAGTCGCTGGTGGCCTGGCCGTCGAAGCCGCGAATCATCAGCCAGTCGTAGCCCTTGGAGTCCGGACCGTAAGTTTCGATCGCGACGCCAGGCACATAGCGCAAGGCTTCGGTCACGCTCTGCACGCCGCGCGCATCCATTTCGCTGCGGGTGATCACGGAGATGGATTGCGGCGTTTCGATGATGCGCGCCTTGCTCTTGGAGGCAAAGCTGGCAGTGCTGGCGACATAGCCCTGAGTGACGGGGCCGGTGGTCGCATCCGCCGTGCCGATGGCCTGCACCAGCGGCAGCTCGCCGCCGACGAGGCCGGCTGCCGCCAGCGGTACTTTGCGCAGGAAATAGCTGCCGTCGTTCTTGCGCTCGGCGGCGTAGCCGCTGCCGTTCAGCAGATAGCTGAAGCCGCCGTCCACCGAATAATTGCCGGTGATGCCCTTGCTCTGCACATCGCTCAGCAAGCCGGAGTCGAACGACAGCGGCACACCGGACGCGGCGGCGAATTGCGCCAGCACATGGCCGAGCTGGCCGGGGCCGATGGCGTAAGGGCGCACGCTGGCGGCGATATCAGCGCCGGCGGCGCTGGCCTGCAGCGGTGCAACTGCACACACCAGCGCCAGGCTCAGCAAGGCGCCGTGAACGGCCTGAGCGATATGGGTAGGACCTACGATGGAATGTCGATGATGCGGGGCGCTCAAGATGAAGCCTTTCTGACGGTAATTGTTTGAGTATTCGGGATGTGGAGTGCAGAGTGACATCCGCTATACCGTTCGAGCGTCAAAAAAGTATCAGCTGAAAGAAGATTTATTTTGCGGGCGTGGTCGGAGGCTGCGGCTGGTATGTGTCGGCATGCGTTGCTGCTGCATGCTTGCTAGAGATCAGGATGCGGCCACGGTGATCCAGTAGCGCGATACGCTGTGCAATCGGATCGGCATGGTCTCGGTCAGCAGCCGCAGGCTCAGATCGATATCGTTCAGAGGGAAGGCGCCGCTGACGCGCAGGCGCGCCACTTCCGGGTCGCAGCGCAGTATGCCGCGCCGGTAGCGCGACAGTTCGGCCAGCAGATCGGCCAGTCGCATGTCTTTGGCGACCAGCATGCCGCGTTCCCACATCAGCAGATCCGGATCTGCCGGCGTGGCAGCGGCAATGCCGTCCGGACCGAAGCGGCTTTGTTGCCTGGCTTGCAGCACCAGTTTTTGCGCCGGAGCATGGTTCTGAATTTCGACCGCGCCTTCGAAGACGCGAACCAGGCTGTCGCCGTCCAGGCGCCGCACCGAAAAACGGGTGCCCAGTGCACGCGCCAGACCTTGCGGAGTTTCCACCAGAAAGTTGCGATGCACGGTCGCCGGGTCGGGCGCCGTGGTGATCAGAATCTCGCCAGCCAGCAGACGAATGCGGCGCTCTTTGTCGTTGAACAAGACATTCACTGCGCTGTGGCTGTTCAGCACCAGCGTGGTGCCATCGGGTAATTGCACGCTGCGGCGTTCGCCGACGGTGGTGTGCAGGTCGGCCATGACTTGTTCCCAGGGCCGTTCGCGCCAGGCCAGCCAGGTCGCCGGCAGAGCCACAATCACGCTCAGGATGCCCAGCGCGCGGCGGCGACTATGGCGGTTGACACGCTGCATGGTGTTGCTCAGCACCCCTTGCGGCAGCGGTTGCATCATGCTGCGCAAGGCTTCGACCCGGGCCCAGGCCGCCACATGCTCGGGGCTGGCGGCCAGCCACTGACGCAACGCCTGATGATCGGCTTCGCTGACCTGTTCCGATTGCAGGCGCATCAGCCAATCCACCGCCTGACCGAGCGCGTGCTTGTTGATGCGGGTGGCGTTGCCGGGTTTGCCGATGTGAGCGGTGGCGGTCGCCGCATCGCCGTGCAGCAGGTCTGAACTCATGATGCGGCCCGCTTCAAATTGCCATGACGCAGGCCAGCAGCGCACGTCGGATGTGGCGCTTGACCGTGATCAGCGAAATATTGAGCTTGAGCGCAATGTCGGCGTAGTTCATGCCATCCAGCTGGGACAGCAGAAACGCCTCGCAGGCCTTGGGCGGCAGGCCGCGCAGCATGGCGTCGATTTTGTGCAGGGTTTCCAGAATCAGCAGGCGGGTTTCGGGCGAGGGCGCCTGTGGTTCCGGCAGCAAGGCCACCGTTTCCAGATAGGCGCGTTCGATATCCTGATGGCGCCAGCGGTCAATCAGCAAATCTCTGGCGATCTTGGTCAGGAAAGCGCGCTGTTCATGGTCAGGATTGGGAATGCGGCGTCCGCTCATGACGCGCACAAAGGTGTCGTGCATCAGATCCGCCGCCGTTTCGCTGTTGCCGACCTTGCCCGCCAGCCAGTGTTGCAGCCAGCCGCGATGGGTGACATACATGACGTGTACCGATCCGCTTTGCGCACATTGCTCGACCACCTGAATTCCCCCGGAATGGATGCGACACGCTGTCGCCTTTGATTATTATCATTAACTGATAATCATTCTTATTATATCTCATGATTTTTCGATATAAATGCAGGCGGGAGGGAGGAATCGGGTGCCGGGGAAGAGGGGACGCGCTCCGCGAGAGGCCGCAGGGGCGCCCGACCGGCGAAAAAAATGCCGGGACGATCATGAGCGGATGCGCCCGTGTTCGTCCCGGCATTCAATTCAGGTCTTGCCGCACCGAAAGCGCCGTTGCCGCGCCGGATGCTCGAACCTTCAATACCTCACATCAGGATGATGTCGTATTGTTCCTGCTGATAATCGCTCTGCACCTGCAGCGAGATCGGTTTCTTGATGAAGTCGCCCAGCATGGCCAGATGCTGCGATTCTTCTTCGAGGAACATGTCGACTACCACCTGCGAGGCCAGGATGCGGAATTCACGCGGGTTGAATTGCTTGGCTTCGCGCAGCACTTCGCGCAGGATTTCGTAGCAGACCGTGCGCGAGGTCTTGACCTGGCCGCGTCCACGGCAGGCCGGACAGGTCTCGCACAGGATGTGCGCCAGCGATTCGCGGGTGCGCTTGCGCGTCATTTCCACCAGGCCCAGCGCGGAGAAATTCGACACCGAAATCTTGGTGCGGTCGCGTTGCAGGGCCTTGTTCAATTCCGCCAGCACGGCGCTCTTGTGCTCGGTGTTCTCCATGTCGATGAAATCGAGAATGATGATGCCGCCCAGATTGCGCAGACGCAACTGGCGCGCGATGGCGTGCGCCGCTTCCAGATTGGTCTTGAAAATGGTGTCGTCGAAATTGCGGCCGTTGACGAAGCTGCCGGTATTGACGTCGATGGTGGTCATGGCTTCGGTCTGGTCGACGATCAGATAACCGCCCGATTTCAGATCGACGCGGCGTCCCAGCGCGCGTTCGATTTCTTCTTCCACGCCATACAGATCGAACAGCGGACGCTCGCCGCGATAGTGCATCAGCTTGGTCAGCACCGAGGGCGTATAGCGCGCGCCGAACTCCTGCAGCATGTGGAAGTTCTCGCGTGAGTCGACCTGGATGCTGGAGGTGTCGTCGCCGACGAAGTCGCGCAGCACGCGCTGGGCCAGGCTCAGATCCTGATGCAGCAGGGTCGGCGCCGGTTGCGTCTTGCCTTGCTGGATGATGGTGGCCCAGGTCTTGCGCAGATATTCGACGTCCATCTGCAGATCGGTATCGGAAGCGTCCTCGGCCATGGTGCGGATGATGAAGCCGCCTTTTTCTTCCGGCGGCAGCAGGGCTTGCACCTTGCTGCGCAGCAGTTCGCGCTCGGCTTCGTTTTCGATGCGCTGTGAAATGCCGATGTGCTTGTCCTGCGGCAGATATACCAGCATGCGGCCGGCGATCGACACCTGTGTCGACAGTCGCGCGCCCTTGGTGCCGATCGGATCCTTGATGACCTGCACGGTGATGGTCTGGCCGTCATGCAAGAGTTTCTCGATGGCGACGGCTGGCGCATTCTGGCCGTCGTGCGGCCGCGCTTCCCAGATGTCGGCGACGTGCAGGAACGCTGCGCGCTCCAGACCGATGTCGATGAAGGCCGACTGCATGCCCGGCAGTACGCGCACGACCTTGCCCAGATAAATGTTGCCGGCCAGACCGCGCGACAGGGTGCGTTCGATGTGCAGTTCCTGCACCGCGCCCTGAAGAATCAGCGCCACCCGCGTCTCCTGCGGGTTGATATTGATCAGAATGTCTTCGCTCATAAGATGCGTATGCCCGCTTTTTGTAATAGTTGAGCCGTCTCGTAGAGCGGCAGCCCCATGATACCGGAATGGCTGCCGACGATATTCTGAATGAACATCGAAGCCAGCCCCTGAATGCCATAGGCGCCAGCCTTGTCGTAGGGTTCCAGCGTATTGCAGTAGGCCTCGACGGCGGCATCGCTGAGCGCTTCGAACGTGACGTCGGATTGCTGGGTGATCTGCCAGACCTGAGCTTGCAGATCCAGCGGATCTTGCATGCCGACGGCGACGCTGGTCAGCACCTGATGCGTGCGGCCGGACAGACGGCGGATCATGTCGACCGCTTCTGCATGGTCGGCCGGTTTGCCGAGGATAAGGTGATCGATGACCACCGTGGTGTCGGCCGACAGAATCGGCCGATGCGGTAGCTGTCGCAGCAGCATGGTCTGGAATGCGCTTTGCAGCTTGTCGCGCGTGACGCGGGCGACATAGTCCAGCGCGTTCTCGCCGGCCAGCACGCTTTCGTCGACATCCGTCTCGTTGAGCAGCAGTTCGAAATCGATGCCGATCTGGCGCAGCAATTCGCGCCGGCGCGGACTCTTGGAGGCGAGGTATATCTTGTTGTCAGCCTGTTTCATGGGCTTGCTTTCGTCAGAAATCGCCGCAGCGCATCCGGTGTGGATGCGGGGCAGGGCGGTGGTTTGAGACGTCAGGCGCGGTGGTAGGGGTGATTCTGGGTAATCGACCAGGCCCGGTATAGTTGCTCTGCCAGAATGACGCGCACCATGCCGTGCGGCAGCGTCATGCTGGAGATGCGGATCAGCGTGTCGGCATTCGACTTGAAGCCGGGATCGAGACCGTCGGCGCCGCCGATGACGAAGGCGACGTCGCGTCCGTCCTGCTGCCATTGCGTGAGTTGCTGCGACAGCTGCATGGTGGTCCAGTCCTTGCCGCGCTCATCCAGCGCCACGATGCGCGCGCCTTTCGGCAGGACCGCTTCGATCTTGCCGCGTTCCTGCAACATCACGGTTTCGGCCGTGCGGCTGCCGGAACGTTCCACCGGTTTGATGTCCTTGAGCAGAATCTTCAGCTCGGGCGGCATGCGCTTGGCGTATTCCTGGAAGCCGGTCTCGATCCAGGCCGGCATCTTGTGACCGACCGCCGCGATGATCAACTGCATCGCGTCAGACGTCAGGCTTTGCTGCGAGGTGCAGCGCGCTTGGCGGCAGGTTTCTTGGCCGGGGCGGCGCTGCTCTTGGCGGGTGCGACGCGCACAGTCTTGCCGACTGCCTTGGTGGCGGCGGGTGCCTTGCTTGGTTTCTTGGCTGCCGTGCTGCTGGTGGTGGTGCCGGCAATACGCTTGGTTGCTGCAGTTGGCTTGGCTGCGGCCGTCTTGCTTGCGGTGCCGCGTGTTGCAGTCGCCGTGCCGGCGGTGCGCGTGCCAGCACTGCGCGTGCCGGTTGCCGCAGTACGGGCTGCCGGGGTGCGGGTAGTTGTGCCGGTGGCACCGGCTGCCTTGCCTGCTGCGGTAGTGCGTGTGGTACCGGCGCCGGCAGTGGTGCGGGTAGTCGACGTACGGGTGGTGCGCGTCGTCGTGGTGCCGGTAGTCGCACGCGGCTTGCGTGCCGGTTTCTTTGGCTCGTCGTCTTCCAGCGCCTGGCTGGCTTCGACTGCCATTGCCTGTTCCTTGGTACGGCGGATCCTGACAGGACCTTCCGATTCACCGGAACGCTTGGCGGCGGCGGAAGTGCCGACACGCTTGGCTGCGCCCATCTTCACTTCCTTGTCGCCCCAGATTTCTTCCAGGCGATAGTAGGCGCGGATGGCCGGCTGCATGATGTGCACGATCATGTCGCCAAGGTCGACCAGCACCCATTCGCCGGTGTCTTCGCCTTCCATGCTGATGACGTGGCCGCCATTCGATTTGACTTTGTCGCGCACCGAAGAAGCGAGCGCCTTGGTCTGGCGGTTGGAGGTGCCGGATGCGATCGCGACGCGATCGAACAGGCTGGTCAGATGGGTCGTGTCGTAGATGCGGATGTCTTGCGCTTTGACGTCTTCCAGAGCGTCAACGACCAGGGTTTGCAGTTTTTTGATGTCCATTAGTTTCGGTACAGATGTTGTTGTTCGATATAGTCTAGCACCCTCGCCGGTATCAGCGCGTCGGGTCTTGCCCCGCGCTGCAGCAAGGCGCGGATTTCAGTCGATGAAATATCGACCTCAAGACCGGGTGCAAGATATGCCCGACCATACGTGGTCGAGCGGATTTGTTCTGCGTCGCCACGGCGGCGTGTGAATTCCGCCGTGACTTCAGGAGGCACCTGCGTCGCATCCAGGCCGAAGCCCGGGCGTGACGCCGCGCATAAATGCGCGTAGTCGAACAGGCGTTGCCAGTCCTGCCAGGTGTTGAGATGCTGCAACTGGTCGGCGCCCATCAGAAATACGATGGAAATCTCCGGTCCCAGTTCCTCACGCAGCGCGCGCAGCGTGTCTATCGTATAGGTTGCGCTGGCACGACGGATTTCCTGCTCATCTATCGTGACTGCCACTTTCTGGCTGTCGAAAGCGCGTCGGACCATCTCCACGCGATCGGCCGGGGACGCCTGCAAGCCGTGCTTCTGCCACGGATTGCCGGCGGGAATCACGCGCAGCTCGTCGGGCTGCAACAGCGTGATGAAATGCTCGGCCAGTCTGACGTGGCCGATGTGCACAGGGTCGAAGCTGCCGCCGAGCACGGCGATACAGCGTTGCGCGGCGCGCGCCGGCATTACAGCCATTCCTTGTGCACCAGAAAATCGGAATACAGCCGCGCTTCCTCGCTGCCGGCTTCGGGCTGCCAGTTATAGCGCCACTTCACGACCGGCGGCATCGACATCAGAATCGATTCGGTACGACCACCGGATTGCAGCCCGAACAGCGTACCGCGGTCGAACACCAGATTGAACTCGACATAGCGACCGCGGCGATAGGCCTGAAAGTCGCGCTCGCGCTCGCCGTAATCCATATCTTTGCGACGCAGCAGAATCGGTAGATACGCTTCGATGAAATGATCGCCGACGCTGCGTTGCATCGCAAAACTCTGCTCAAACGGCAGAGCATTGAAATCATCGAAGAAAATGCCGCCGACGCCGCGCGGCTCCTGCCGATGCTTCAGATAGAAATAGTCGTCGCACCAACGCTTGAAGCGCGGATACAGATCGCTTCCGTAAGGCTGCAGTGCATCGCTGCACTGGCGATGAAAATGCACTGCGTCCTGTTCGAAGCCGTAATACGGCGTCAGATCCATGCCGCCGCCGAACCACCAGACCGGTTCTTCGTTTTCCGCCCTGGTGGAAAAGAAGCGCACGTTCATGTGCACGGTCGGCGCGTACGGATTGCGCGGATGCAGCACCAGCGACACGCCCATCGCTTCCCACTCGCGGCCGGCGATGTGCGGGCGGTTGGCCGCAGCGGAGGGCGGCAGATTCTTGCCCATGACATGCGAAAAACCGACGCCGCCGCGCTCGAAGACGTTGCCTTCTTCGATGATGCGCGAAGTCCCGCCGCCGCCTTCCGGCCGTTGCCAGGAATCGCTCAGAAACGGCTTGCCGTCGGCCTGCTCCAGCGCGGCGACGATGCGGTTTTGCAAGTCTTGCAGATAGGCTTTAACGGAGGAGGATGCGTTGGCAGAAGATGTCACGGCGCGTCAATGCAGGGCACGATAGGAAAAATACCCCGCGATTGTAACCTGCTCGGCCTGCCGCGGGGGATATGAATGCCTTTTGCCGTCCGGGACTGCACAATTTGATGCAAATGCGTGCATGTTCGGCGATCTTGAAAAGAAAAAGCCCGGCGGCGGCCGGGCTCTTCAATTTGTTGTGCGCTGATAATTCAAGTGTGCAGGCTTTTTCGGTCAGGCCTGGGGCAGCGCCTGATCCTGCTCAGGCTTGGGTTGCGCCGAAGGCACCGCCACCTGATACGTCGCCGGCGCCGGCCAGCCGGATGCCAGGCAAACTTCTGCGATGGCGCGGTTGGTGTCATTGTAGACCTGGCCGAAATTGGGCGTGGCCGCATGCAGACGTACGGCCAGCAAGGTGCCGGTGGCGTTGAACTCTTGAATCGCGACCGCCGGCGCCGGGGTTTCCAGTACGTTGGGGATGGCTTTCACGCGTTCGTTCAGACGCGCCATGGCTTCGTTGGGATCCACGCTATAGGCAATCTGGCAGCGCAGATCGACACGGCGCGTGGCATTCACGTTGAAGTTGGTGATGATGTCCGAGAACAGTTTGTTGTTGCCGATCAGCACGCGCAGGTTGTTGTCGGTGGTCATGGTGGTCATCACCAGGCCAATATCCGACACCGTACCGGTCTGACCGGCAGCAGTGATGTAATCGCCCACCTTGAACGGACGCAGCACCACCAGGAAGATGCCGGCCGCAAAGTTCGACAGCAGGCCGGACCAGGCCACGCCCAGCGCCACGCCGACGGCGCCGATCATGGCCGCGAAGGAGGTGGTCGGGATGCCGCAGACTTCCAGTATGCCCATCACCAGCAGCACCCGCAGGATTACGTGCAGCGCCGATACGGCGTAATTGATCAGCGTCGGCTCCAGCTGGCGCATGGTCAGCACCCGGCGCACCACCTTGGCGAAGGTATTGATCAGCATGCCGCCGATGAACCAGATGACAAACGCCGCCAGCAGCTTGAGTCCGAACGGGACCAGATAGAGGTTGACCAGCGTTTCCATGTTCAGCAGATGTTCCATGCGGGATTTCCTTTCCTTGCTTTTTATATTGATGCGTAGTGGTGAATGCTTGCGGTATTGACGGTATTCGCGGCACCGCAGGCAGCTTTAGTGCCGCGCGGCGGGCGGTTTTTCCGGGCCTGATTCTGTATTGGCCTGAGTGAAACAAGGCGGCCAAATCAGACCGGGCTTTGTCACTTTATCAAGCCGGCTGCCGTGCCGCCGAAGCTGCTTAGTGCGCACTCGGCCCGATTTGTTGCAAGCGAGCTGCGATTTTATGCGACGTCGGCGCCGGAAAAACACAAGCCTCGCAAAACATGAATTTTGCGAGGCTTGTCTGATTCAACGGCTAGCCAAGCCTGAAAATATTACTTCCCGGCTTGTCTATTTGCTAGGCGATGTGCATCGTTGCGGATCAAGCTCAGCGTTTCAGTGCACGCCAGCCGATGTCGCGGCGCATCTGCGAACCTTCGAAGTGGATCAGGTCGGCCGCGTCATACGCATGTTTCTGCGCCACTTTCACGCTGTCGCCCAGGCCGACCACGCACAGCACGCGGCCGCCGGAGGTGGTCAGCTTGCCGTTGTTGAGCGTAGTGCCGGCGTGGAAGGTCACGCAGTCCGGCGTTTCGGCCGGGATGTCGGTGATCAGATCGCCCTTGCGCGGGGTTTCCGGATAGTTGTACGCGGCCATCACCACGCCCAGCGCGGTGCGGCGATCCCACTCCAGCTCGACCTTGTCCAGCGTGCCGCTGACCGCGTGTTCCATCACGCCCAGCAGATCGGTCTTGAGACGCGCCATGATCGGCTGCGTTTCAGGATCGCCCATGCGGCAGTTGAATTCCAGGGTCTTCGGATTGCCTTCGTCGTCGATCATCAGACCGGCGTACAGGAAGCCGGAGAACGGAATGCCGTCCTTGGCCATGCCTTGCACCGTCGGCACGATGATCTCGCGCATCACGCGCGCATGCAGCGCGGGGGTGACGATAGGCGCCGGCGAATAAGCGCCCATGCCGCCGGTGTTCGGGCCCTGATCGTGGTCTTGCAGGCGTTTGTGATCCTGGCTGGTGGCCAGCGGCAGAATGTTCTTGCCGTCCACCATGACGATGAAGCTGGCTTCTTCGCCGGCCAGAAACTCTTCCACCACGACGCGTGCGCCGGCATCGCCCAGCTTGTTGTCGGACAGCATCATGTCGATGGCCGAATGCGCTTCTTCCAGCGACATCGCCACCACCACGCCCTTGCCGGCGGCCAGACCGTCGGCCTTGATCACGATAGGCGCGCCTTTTTGCGCGATGTAATCGTGTGCGGCCTGGACGTCGGAAAAGGTCTGGTATTCAGCCGTCGGAATCGCATGGCGCTTCATGAAGGCCTTGGCGAAATCCTTGGAGCTTTCCAGCTGTGCCGCTTCGCGTGTGGGGCCGAAAACCTTCAGGCCGCGGGCCCGGAAAATATTGACGATCCCGGCCGCCAGCGGCGCTTCCGGGCCGACCACGGTGAGCGCAATATGTTCTTGTTCAGCGAAATCGGCGAGCGCGGTCGGATCGGTGATGTCGATGTTTTGCAGACGCTCGTCGAGCGCGGTGCCGCCGTTGCCTGGCGCAACATAAACGGTCTGGATGCGCGGCGATTTGGCGATGGTCCATGCCAGGGCGTGTTCACGGCCGCCGGAGCCAACAACTAGGATTTTCATGAGTAAGGATAAGTAGTGGTTGGAGTGGAAGGTCGCTTGTGATGTTTATTCTTCGATGACGGCATTGCTGTAGATTTCCTGCACGTCGTCCAGATTTTCCAGGGCGTCGAGCAGCTTCTGCATTTTCAGGGCGTCCTCGCCGGTGAAGACGGTTTCGGTCGCCGGTTTCATGATGATCTCGGCCATTTCGGCCTTGAAGCCGGCGGCTTCCATCGCCGTCTTGACTGCCGCGAAATCGTGCGGCGGCGTCAGCACTTCAATGCCGCCTTCGTCGTCGCTCAGCACATCTTCGGCGCCGGCTTCCAGCGCTGCTTCCATCACCGCGTCTTCGCTGGTGCCGGGCGCATACAGCAACTGGCCGCAATGCTTGAACATGAAGGCCACCGAGCCTTCGCTGCCCATGTTGCCGCCGAACTTGGAGAAGGCATGACGCACTTCCGCCACCGTGCGCACGCGATTGTCGGTCATGCAATCGACGATGATGGCGGCGCCGTTGATGCCGTAGCCTTCGTAGCGAACTTCTTCATAGTTCACGCCTTCCAGCGCGCCGGTGCCGCGCTGCACCGCGCGGGTCACATTGTCTTTCGGCATGTTGGCTTCGGACGCCTTGTCCACTGCCAGGCGCAGGCGCGGATTGGTGTCGGCGTCGCCGCCGCCCATGCGTGCTGCGACCGTGATTTCCTTGATCAGCCGGGTCCAGATACGGCCCCGTTTTTCATCCTGGCGGCCTTTGCGATGCTGAATATTGGCCCATTTGCTGTGTCCAGCCATGTTGATTCTTTCGTGCTTGAATGGTCTTGCCGGAAGCTGTGGCTAGCCTGAATCTCATCGCGGAAGTGATCCGGGGCAAGTTCTGGCTGAGTTCTGGCGGAGTTCTGTCTATAATCGGGCGAGAATTTTACCATATCGTCGCCCCCGGATTGGCGGCTTCACCAGCAGCCCGACTGCTTCCAGATCATGACAAATACACTTCCGATTGCCAGAAATTCCACGCTGGAACTGGCCCTGCTGCCGCAACTGGTCAATCGCCACGGCTGCATTACCGGCGCCACCGGCACCGGCAAGACCGTCACCCTGCAGGTGCTGGCGCAGGCCTTGTCTGACATCGGCGTACCGGTCTTCATGGCCGACGTCAAGGGCGATCTGTCCGGTCTGGGCAAGGCCGGTGTCGCCGGCGACAAGACGCGCGAACGCCTCAGCCGGCTGGGAATGGACGAGCCGCACTGGGCGGCGGCGCCGGTCGCGTTCTGGGATGTGTTCGGCGAAAAGGGCCATCCGGTGCGCGCCACCATTTCCGACATGGGCCCGCTGATGCTGGCGCGCATGCTCAATCTGAACGATACCCAGCAAGGCGTGCTGCAACTGGTGTTCAAGATCGCCGACGACAATGGCCTGCTGCTGCTCGACAGCAAAGACCTGCGCGCCATGCTGCAGCACGTCGGCGAGCACTCGGCCGAGTACAAGAATGAATACGGCAATATTTCCTCGGCCAGCATCGGCGCCATCCAGCGCGGGCTGATCGGCATCGAGGAGCAGGGCGGCGACAAGTTCTTCGGCGAGCCCATGCTCAATATCGAAGACTGGATGCAGACCGACAACGGCAAGGGCGTGATCAACATCCTCGCCGCCGACAAGCTGCTCAACGCGCCGCGCCTGTATTCCACCTTCCTGCTGTGGATGCTGTCCGAACTGTTCGAGCATCTGCCCGAGGTCGGCGATCTGGATAAACCGAAGATGGTGTTCTTCTTCGATGAGGCGCATCTGCTGTTCGACGAAGCGCCCAAGCCGCTGCTGCAAAAGATCGAGCAGGTGGTGCGCCTGATCCGTTCCAAGGGCGTGGGCGTGTATTTCGTCACGCAAAATCCGCTGGATATTCCCGACACCGTGCTGGGGCAGCTCGGCAACCGCGTGCAGCATGCCTTGCGCGCCTATACGCCGCGTGATCAGAAAGCGGTGCAGGCCGCCGCCGAGACCTTCCGCGTCAATCCGCAGCTCAATACCGCGCAGGCCATTACCGAGCTGGCCGTGGGCGAGGCGCTGGTGTCCTTTCTCGACGACAAAGGCCGTCCCAACGTGGTCGAACGCGCCTTCGTGCTGACCCCGGCCTCGCAGATCGGCCCGCTCACCGAGGACGAACGCAAGGCCGTGATCGCCGGCTCGCTGGTGGCCGGCGTCTATGAAAAGGCGATAGACCGCGAATCGGCCTACGAGCGCCTGAAAGGGCGCGCCGTGGCGCAGCCTGAACCGGAGCAAAAAGCTCCCTCCGGCGCGCCGGCCACGCCCGACGGCAATGCCTGGGGCGCCTCGGCCGGCTCCGCCAGGCCGACCGGCACGGTCACGCCTGCCCGGCCGGGCGGCGGCGTCAGTCGTGCGCCGACGCCGGTGGATAACACTGCGGGCCATACCGAAAGCCCGGGCGGCCTCGGCGATCTGATCAAGGATGCGACCGGCAGCATTTTCGGCAGCGGCGGCAGCCGCAGCAGCCGCAGCGATTCGCCCTTGCAGGCCATGGTCAAGTCGGCCGCGCGCAGCATAGGCTCGCAGGTCGGCCGCGAACTGATTCGCGGCGTGCTGGGATCGCTGCTCAAAAAACGCTGAGCGATGCCGGTGTCCGGGGAAAGCTCCTCACATTCCGATCAACATGAAACCCCGGCACTTCAGGCGACTGAAGTGCCGGGGCGCTTTCGTCCGCGCCTGACGCTGCACACGCTCACGCGTGGCGACGGCGTGCTCGGACTGCGTCCCGGCGGCCTGTTCGGCCCGCGCGGCGGCAATGTCACGGTAGCGCAAATCGACTGGACCTATCAGACCGGTGACGCCAATCACGGCTTGCGCTGGGAGTGCGCCTCGCCGACCACGCTGATGGATCAGAGCGCCGCCGCCACGCAAACTCTGTACGACCCGCAAGGAAAAAGCGTGCTGATGAGGCGCGATCTGCAGGCCGAGGCCGATGCGCTGGAAGCGATTCAGGCCGCCGGTCTGCTGCCCTTGCCGCCGGATGCGCTGCAATGGCGCGCCGACGATCTGGCCACCGTGCACGAACCGCTGTGGTCGCTGCTGCTGGAAACCGGCTTCGGCGATTTCTGGGCCGATGAAGCGCCGCAATTGCAGGCGCAGGGCTGGGCCATCGTCGTGCGTCCCGGCTTTGCGCATGAAAGCGTGAGAGTGGATGCCTGGCGCCTGATCGTCAGTCCCGAATCCGGCGCCGTGCTCGGCAAGGAAGTCGCCAGCCGCCTGCGGCAAGGTCGTCAGCAAGTCATTGGTGACTTCGGTGGCTTCGATGGGCCAGGTCGCGCGGCCTGGTGGCTGCTGACCATGGGCGTGGAAATCGAAGGGCAATTTTTTGATCTGGCGCCCATGCTGGCCGATCTGCTGCGACGCGATGCGCGCTGGGTCGATCTGCAAAAGATCGCCGCCATCGACGATATATCTTTCATCTCCTTGCGGGCGCCCGGCGGCAAGCGCGTCGATGCGCTGGCAGCGCCGCTCAAGGTCATCGTCTCGGCCATGCTCGATCTGCTGAGCGATCCGCGTCGCAAGGATGGGCCGCTGCGTATTTCCGCGTGGGACGCCGGCCGGCTGGAAGATATGTGTCTGCGTCTGGGCGACAGCGAGGTCGCGCGCAGCGGCGTGCTGACGTTGGAAAACGATGCCGGCCTGCGCGCGCTGGCACAGCGTCTGCGGCTTGCCGGCGAACCGCCGGCAGTGACGCCGCCGGCCGGTCTGGGCGTGACGCTGCGGCCGTATCAATTGCACGGCGTGGCGTGGCTGCAATATCTGCGCGAGCACCAGCTCGCCGGCATTCTGGCCGACGACATGGGACTCGGCAAGACGGCACAGATGCTGGCGCATATCCTGATCGAACAGCAGTCCGGCCGCCTCGATTGTCCGGCGCTGGTGGTGCTGCCGACCTCGCTGGTATTCAACTGGCAGGCCGAAGCCAGGCGCATGACGCCGGGTTTGCGCGTGCTGGCGCTGCAAGGGCCGCAGCGTGAAGCCGACTTCGCACGCATGGCCGACTACGACATCGTGCTGACCACCTATCCGCTGGTCTGGCGCGATCTCGACGCGCTGGCGCGTCAGCCATTCCATCTGCTGATTCTGGACGAGGCGCAGACCGTCAAGAACGCCGCTGCGCGCAGTGCCAGCGCGGTGCGCCGCCTGCGTGCGCGGCATCGCATCTGCATGACCGGCACGCCCATGGAAAATCATCTGGGCGAGTTGTGGACGCAATTCAATTTTCTGATGCCGGGTTTTCTGGGGGACGCCACCAGTTTTGCGCGCATGTGGCGCAAGCCTATCGAAGAAAACGGCGAGTCCGTGCGCGCGCAGTTGCTGGCGCAACGCGTGCGGCCTTTCATCCTGCGCCGGCGCAAGGAAAACGTGGCCACCGAATTGCCTGCCAAGACCGTCGCCGTCAAGCTCCTGCGGCTGGAAGGCGGGCAGCGCGATCTGTATGAAAGCGTGCGCGTGGCGGCCGACAAGCAGGTGCGCCGGGTGCTGGAAAAACGGGGCTTCACCGGCTCGCACGTGACCATCATGGATGCCTTGCTCAAGCTGCGTCAGGTCTGCTGCGATCCGCTGTTGCTGAAGGGCGAACGGGGCCGCAAGAGTCTGCCCAAAAACATCGAACGCGCCAAGATCGCCATGCTGCGCGACATGCTGCCGTCGCTGGTGGCGGAAGGCCGGCGCGTGCTGGTGTTTTCGCAATTCACCGAAATGCTGGACCTGATCGAGACCGAGCTCGATGCGCTGCAACTCGACTGGCTGGCGCTGACCGGCAAGACACTGCCGGCACAGCGCGGCGAAGTGGTGGCGCGCTTTCAGAGCAAAGCCGTGCCGATTTTGCTGATCAGCCTCAAGGCCGGCGGCATTGGCCTCAATCTCACCGCGGCCGATACCGTGATTCTGGTCGATCCCTGGTGGAACCCGGCGGTGGAGGAACAGGCCATCGCGCGTGCGCATCGCATCGGTCAGGAGCAGGCAGTGTTCGTCTACAAACTGATCATCGAAGGCAGTATCGAAGAACGCATGCTGGAACTGCAGCAGCGCAAGTCGCTGCTGGCCGAAGGCGTGCTCGGCAGCGACGCCGAGGCCGCGCCCAAGTTCGGCCTGGCTGAACTCAATGCGCTGATCGCGCCGCTGTCGTCCATCGTTGCCGGGCATTGACTGCTCCGGCAGGCAAGTGCCGGAGCGATTACAATCACGCGATGTCTTCAGCCTCTCTTTCCCCCCAGATCTCCAAACGCCAGGCCTATTTAGGCGGTTTGCTGCTTGCCATCGTTGGCGCCATCTTCTTTTCCGGCAAGGCCATCGTCGCCAAACTGATGTATCGCTATCACGTCGATGCGGTGATGGTGCTGACGCTGCGCATGCTGTTTTCGTTTCCCATGTTCGCCGCCATCGCGGTGTGGAAGGCGCGCACTGAGCCGGCCTTGCCGCTGGCCGATTACGGCCGCATCGTGGTGCTCGGGCTGACCGGCTATTACCTGTCCAGCTTTCTCGATTTCCTCGGTCTGCAATATATCTCGGCCGGGCTGGAGCGTCTGATTCTGTTTCTGACGCCGTCCTTCGTGCTGCTGATCGCCTTCGCCTTCTTCAAGCGCAAGGTCGGCTGGATCGAGTGGAGCGCCTTGCTGGTGTCCTATTTCGGTACCGTGCTGGTGCTCATGCACGACCTCAACGGCGGCGGCAGCAATGTGGTGCTCGGCAGCCTGCTGGTGCTGGGCGCGGCGGTGTCGTATGCGATTTATCTGATTTCGTCCGGCGAATTGGTGCGCCGGGTCGGCGCGATCCGGCTGGTGGCGTATGCGATGTGCGTGTCCACCGTGGCCTGCGTGATCCAGTTCTTCATTTTGCGCACTCCGGCGGATCTGATCCAGCCGGCGGCGGTCTATCAGTTTTCGCTGTTCAACGCCGTGTTCTGCACCGTGTTGCCGGTGTTTCTGACGATGATCGCAGTGGCCCGCATCGGCGCGCCGGCGGCTGCGCAGGCTGGACTGGTCGGTCCGGTGTCGACCCTGTTTCTGGGGGCGGTGCTGCTGGACGAGCCGATCACCGGCATCCAGCTGACCGGCACGGCGCTGGTGCTGTGCGGCATCTATCTGTTGTCGCGCAAGAAAGTGTGAAGCTTTGATCAAGACATCGTGCGGCGCGATGGCTGCGCCGAGCGATTCCCGGAAATTCAATCGAGAAGGAGACAGACATGAGCATGGCAATCAGAATCAACAAAACCGGCGGCCCCGAAGTGATGGAATACGTCGAGGTCGAAGTCGGCGAGCCGGGCCCGGGCGAAGTGCGCGTGCGTCACGCCGCCGTCGGTCTGAACTTCATCGATGTCTATTTCCGGACCGGCCTGTATCCGCAACCCTTGCCCGGCGGTCTGGGGCAAGAAGCCGCCGGCACCATCGAAGCGGTGGGCAGCGGAGTGCAGGGTTTTAGCGTGGGCGACCGCGTAGCCTATGCCGGGCGGCCCAACGGCGCTTACGCCGAAGCGCGTGTGATGCCGGCCGATATTCTGGTCAAGCTGCCTGATTCGATCAGCTTCGATACCGCCGCCGCCATGATGCTGCAGGGCATGACGGTGCAATATCTGCTGCGCCAGACTTATCCGCTCAAGGGCGGCGAAACCATTCTGTTTCACGCCGCCGCCGGCGGTATCGGCCTGATCGCCGCGCAATGGGCGCGGGCGCTGGGCGTGACCATGATCGGCACGGTCAGCAGCGAAGAAAAGGCGGCGCTGGCCAAACAGCACGGCTGTGAGCACGTGATCAATTACAAGACGGAAAACTTCGTGGAACGCGTCAAGGAAATCACCGGCGGCAAGGGCGTGCCGGTGGTCTACGACTCGATCGGCAAGGACACTTTCATGGGCTCGCTGGACTGCCTGCAGCCGCGCGGCATGATGGTCAGCTTTGGCAATGCTTCGGGCGCGGCGGCGCCGTTTGCGGTGAGCGAACTGGCTTCGCGCGGTTCGCTGTTCCTCACACGCCCTTCGCTGGGCAATTACGTCTCGACCCGCGCCGATCTGGATGCCACCGCCGGCGATCTGTTCGCGATGGTGGAAAGCAAGAAGATCAGCATCGCCATCAATCAGCGTTACGCCTTGAAGGACGTCGGCCAGGCGCATGCCGATCTGGAAGCGCGCAAGACCACCGGCTCGACGATTCTGATTCCCTGAATGATTGTGACCTGAAGCGGCTGGCCGAACATCTTTCGGCCGGCCGCGATGGAAGAACAGGAGGCGACATTGAGCGACTTTCAAACGGATCCGGAACCCAATCCCATGGATCATCCCGCAGAACAGCCTGCGGGCAGCGACGGCTCGCCGCGCTTCGGTCGGCTGCTGATTGTGCTGATCCTGGCGGTGCTGCTGATCGTGGCGATTACCTTTGGCAGCGAAGCGTATTTCTCGTGAAGACACTCAAGTCCAGGCTTCGGATGTCTCAAGCCAAATAAAGCAAGTCAAATAAAACAAGCCAAACAAAAAGCCCGGAATGATCCGGGCTTTTTGGTATGCGCATTAGCTCTTTTACTGCGGCGGCAAGCGCGAAATGACTTTGCCGTTTTCTTCCACCTTGAGCTTGATATGGCGCGCCACGCCGCTCGGCCCCGGGAAATCGGCAAAGGCGCTGCGTACCATGTAAGGCATGGCGCCGGCCAGTCCGCTGCTGCGGCCTTCGCTGTCGACGATCACGTCATACAACTGCTGGCCGCTGTCTGCGCGTGCAATGCCGATCTGCAGGCGGCGGATGAAGACCGGATAACTGGTGGTTTGCTGCGGACCGTAGAAAAACGGATCGTAAAAAGGCCCGAAGGGCGCGTAATAAGGGCGTCGGTAAGGGCCGAAACGTCCCCAGGCGCCATACGGCTGGCCATAGAAAAACGGATCGACCGGTTGTGTGACCACGATGTTTTCGGTCGACATGCCGTATTGAAAGGCGACCGTCAGATCGGCCGATTTGCGTTCCTGGGTTTCCTTGAAGCCCAGCACCTGCAGCTCTTGCCGTATCAGTTGTTCGTAGTTCAGGTATTCCAGATTGTTGGTCCGCTCAGGCGGCGCGCTGAAGACGTAAGACTTGCCTTGCATGTCCTTGGGCCATGCGTGAAACGCGGTGACGTCGCTTTCGACGAAGCTGGCGCAGCCGCTCAGCATCAGCGCCGAAGACAGCACCAGCAGCTTGAACCAGCGTTTCATATTGATTTGCATTGCATGCATTGCGATTTGTCCGAAGTGAGCTCTGGCTGGGCAGCGCGGCTTATTTGCATCCGGCTTTCTGGCAAGCGGTGGGCGCTTCATTGAAAGTGTGATGAAAACTCAGTGAAGCATATGGGCGCTATTCTAATCTGCCGCGCCGGCTCGCGTTGCGCCTTTTACATGGGAAAAAAGCGGCAAAGAAGGTCGCCCGGAAGCGGATCAGGACAGGCCGCCAAACGGCCTCAGAAATCAGGCAGGGCCTTGCATTGCAGCATCGTGCAGAACGTTATTGCAGCGGGCCGGTCGATTAAACCGTGAATCATGTTTTTTTGCATGCTTCGAATCCCGTCCCGATTTGCGCCTCCAGCCCCAGTTGATTGGTAAAATCGGGTTTTGTTCCTTTTTACGGACAGCTCTCCATGCGCACAGATACGCCACCGACGATTTACCGCAAAGATTACGCCGATCCCACTTATCTGGTCGACACCGTCGAAATGGGCTTCGACCTCGAACCCTCGCTGACGCGAGTCGCGACCCGCATTTTCATGCAGCGCAACCCGGCCGGCAGCAATAACGAGATCGTGCTGTTCGGTGAAGAACTGGAACTGGTGCAATTGCGCCTGAACGGCAAAGTGCTGCGCGCCGCCGATTACAAGCTGGCCGGCGGTGTCTTGCGCATTCCCGGCGCACCGGCCAAAGTGGTGCTGGAAATCGAAACCACCACCCGGCCCGACCGCAATACCTCGCTGATGGGCCTGTATGTGTCCAACGGCAACTTTTTCACCCAGTGCGAGGCTGAAGGCTTCCGCAAGATCACCTTCTTCCCGGATCGCCCGGACGTCATGGCCAAGTACACCGTGATGCTGCGCGCCGACAAAAAGGCATTCCCGGTGCTGCTGTCCAACGGCAATCTGATCGAAGAGGGCGATCTGCCAGACGGTCGTCACTACGCCAAGTGGGAAGATCCGTTCAAGAAGCCGTCTTACCTGTTCGCGCTGGTGGCCGGCAATCTGGTCTGTCAGGAAGAAAAATACCGCCTCAAGTCAGGTCGCGAAGTGCTGCTGCAGGTCTGGGTCGAAGACGGCAATCTCGACAAGACCCAGCATGCAATGGATTCGCTGATCAACAGCATCCGCTGGGACGAAGAACGCTTCGGCCTGGAGCTCGATCTGGACCGCTTCATGATCGTCGCCGTCGGCGACTTCAACATGGGCGCGATGGAAAACAAGGGCCTCAACATCTTCAACACCAAGTTCGTGCTGGCCAATCCGCGTATCGCCACCGATATCGATTTCGCCAATATCGAGGCGGTGGTCGGGCATGAATACTTCCACAACTGGACCGGCAACCGCGTGACCTGCCGCGACTGGTTCCAGCTGTCGCTCAAGGAAGGTCTGACCGTGTTCCGCGATCAGGAATTCTCGGCCGACATGATAGGCACCGACAGCGGCCGTGCAGTCAAGCGCATCGACGACGTGCGGGTGCTGCGTCAGGCGCAGTTCCCGGAAGATGCCGGCCCGATGGCGCACCCGGTGCGTCCTGATTCCTTCGTCGAAATCAATAATTTCTATACCGTCACCGTCTATGAAAAAGGTGCCGAAGTGGTGCGCATGTACCAGACCCTGCTGGGCCGCGACGGCTTCCGCAAGGGCATGGATCTGTACTTCGAACGGCATGATGGCCAGGCCGTCACCTGCGACGATTTCCGCGCTGCGATGGCCGACGCCGGCAAGCGCGATCTGAAACAGTTCGAACGCTGGTACAGCCAGTCCGGCACGCCGCGGGTCGCAGCCGGCGTGCATTACGACGCCAAGTCCAGGACCCTGGAGCTGACGCTGGAGCAGTCCTGCCCGGCCACGCCCGGGCAGAAGAAGAAACAGCCTTTCCATATCCCTGTGGCAGTCGGTCTGCTCGACAGCAAGGGCCGCGACATGCCGCTCAGACTGGATGGCGAGAAGTCGGCCGCAGGCGACACCACACGCGTACTGGAACTGACCAAGGCCAGGCAGACCTTCCGTTTCACCGATGTCGCCGAGAAGCCGGTGCCGTCCATCCTGCGCGGTTTCTCCGCGCCGGTGGTGCTGCAATATGAATACAGCGACGCCGAACTGGCCTTCCTGATGGCGCATGACAGCGATGCTTTCAATCGCTGGGAAGCCGGCCAGCGTCTGGCCACGCGCCGCTTGCTGAAGCTGACCACGGCGGTGCAGGCGGCACGCCAGTCCGGGCACGTGGTGTCGTTTGAGACCGTGCTGGGCAATCAGGATCAGGACAGCGCCCTGAGCGATGCGCTGCGCATCACTTTGCGCGACGAAACGCTGGACGCCGCCTTCCGCGAACTGGTACTGACGCTGCCGTCGGAAACCATGATCGCCGAACAGATGGAAGTGATCGATCCGCATGCCATCCACATCGCGCGGCAATTCATGCGTCGTACGCTGGCGCGCGATTTGCGCGACGATCTGCTGGCCGCTTACAAGGCCTGCGGCACACCCGGTGAGTACAGTCCCGATGCCGACGCCAGCGGCAAGCGCGCACTCAAGAACGTGGCGCTGTCGTATCTGGTCGAGCTGGATGAGGAAGAAGTCCTGACGCTCGCGCAAAAGCAAAATGACGAGGCCAACAACATGACCGACCGCCTGGCGGCGCTCGGTGCGCTGACCAACAGCTCGGCCGCCGGCAAGGCCGCCGCGCTGGAAGGTTTTTACAGCGAGTTCGAAAAGGAAGCGCTGGTCATCGACAAGTGGTTCACCCTGCAGGCCACCGCACGCAATGCGGATGTCAACACGGTGCGCACGCTGGCTACGCATCCCGCGTTTTCGCTCAAGAATCCGAATCGTGCCCGTAGTCTGATTTTCAGTTTCTGCAACGGCAATCCTTCGGCCTTCCACGCGCTGGACGGCAACGGCTATGCATTCTGGGCCGAGCAGGTAATCGCGCTAAACGGCAGCAATCCGCAAGTAGCGGCGCGCCTGGCGCGCAGTCTGGATCGCTGGCGCAAGTACACGCCTGCGCTGCAGGAAAAAATGCGCCATGCGCTGCAACAGGTGGCGGCCTCGTCGAATCTGTCGCGCGACGTGGCGGAAGTCATCACCAAGTCCTTGTCGAACTGAGCGTCAGCAGGGACAAGGGCAACAGGTTTTTCAAGTCAAGTTAAAGAAAAGGGAAGAAGAAAATCATGAGCAAACGCGTCAGTCTGACCCAACATCTGATCGAGCAGCAGCGCCTGCACAACAAGATCCCCTCCGAATTGCGTCTGCTGATCGAGGTCGTGGGCCGCGCCTGCAAGAGCATCAGTCACGCCGTCGGCAAGGGCGCGCTGGGCGAAGTGCTGGGCAGCGCCGGCAGCGAAAACGTGCAGGGCGAAGTGCAGAAGAAGCTGGACGTGATCTCCAACGAGATCCTGCTGGAAGCCAATGAATGGGGCGGCCACCTGGCGGCGATGGCGTCGGAAGAAATGGAAACCATCCACCGCATTCCCAACCGCTATCCGCTGGGCGAATACCTGCTGATGTTCGATCCGCTGGACGGTTCCAGCAACATCGACGTCAATGTTTCCATCGGCACGATCTTCTCGGTGCTGAAGGCGCCGGAAGGCATGACCGAACCGTCGGAAAAGGATTTCATGCAGCCGGGCACCAAGCAGGTCGCCGCCGGCTATGCCGTGTACGGCCCGCAAACCGTGCTGGTGCTGACCACCGGCGATGGCGTCCACTGCTTCACGCTGGATCGCGAAATGGGTGCCTGGGTGCTGACCCAGCGCGACATCAAGATTCCGGAAGACACCAAGGAATTCGCGATCAACGCCTCCAACGCGCGTCACTGGTTCCCGCCGGTGCAGCGTTACGTCAATGAAATGCAGGCCGGTGTCACCGGTCCGCTGAAGAAGGATTTCAACATGCGCTGGATTGCCTCCATGGTGGCCGACGTGCATCGCATCCTGAACCGCGGCGGCATCTTCATGTATCCGGCCGATGCGCGTGAACCGGACAAGCCAGGCAAGCTGCGTCTGATGTATGAAGCCAATCCCATGGCCTTCATTGTCGAGCAGGCCGGCGGTGCCGCCACCAACGGCAAGCAACGCATTCTGGATATCCAGCCTGAAAAACTGCATCAGCGCGTGGCCGTGTTCCTCGGCTCCAAGAATGAAGTGGAACGCGTGACTTCGTATCACCAGGAGTAATGCCGAACGGCCGGTCTGCTGCATGACCGCGCCGGATAGTCATTGCACCATGAAAAACGGCACCTGCAAGGGTGCCGTTTTTTTTGTCCGCGCAATATGGGGGGCTAAGTGCTTCCCAGCGCTGCAGCGCAGACCCGATTGCGGCCATTGTTCTTGGCTGCGTACAGCGCCTCGTCCGCGCCCTTGAGCAGTTGCTGTGCATTGAGCTCCTGGCGCGCCAGCAACAGGCTGTTGACGCCGGCGCTGATGGTCACCACGCCGTTGGGATTGCCGGCATGCGTGATGCCCAGCGCATGAATTTCGGTGCAGATTTTTTCCGCGACCTTGACGGCGCCTTCGACATCGGTGCTCGGCAGCAGCAGCGCCAGTTCTTCCCCGCCATAGCGCGCGGCCAGATCGCCGGGGCGTTGCTCCACGCCCTTGATCACCTTGCCGATGCGGCGCAGGCATTCGTCCCCGGCCTGATGGCCGTAGATGTCGTTGTACTGCTTGAAACAATCCACATCCAGCATGACCAGCGACAAGGCGCTGGCATTGCGCGTGGCGCGGCTGAATTCTTCGTTCAGCGCCAGATCGAAATGGCGGCGGTTGGCGAGGCCGGTGAGGCCGTCCTGATGCGCCAGTTTTTCCAGAGTCTGATTCAGTTGCTGCAAGGCGTCACGCGCCTTGATGGCTTCTTTTTCGGCCAGCAGCCGCAGATTGATCTGTTTGATCAGACGGAAACCGAAGACGCAGATCAGTACCAGCAGAATCGCCACGCCGATGGCGTAGATAATGGATTCATGGCGCCAGGCGGCCAGGATCTCGTTTTCCGACAGCGCCACGATCACCACCAGCGGATATTTCTCCAGCCGGCGATAGCTGTACAGGCGCTCGACGTTGTCCAGCGTGGAGCGCTCCAGCCGTGTGCCGATCGGCGATTGCGGCAGGTAATTCCTGAAGATACGGCTGCCGCTCATGTCGTAGGCGATGAATTTATCTTCGAACGGGCGGCGCGTCAGTATCGTGCCGTCGGCCAGCGCCAGCACGATGGCGCCGCTGTCGCCGATGTCGAAGCCGTCGTAAAAACGTCTGAAGTAATTGATGTCGATGGTGGCCAGCGCGACGCCGCCGAAACTGCCATCCGGAAGATTGAGGCGGCGCGAGGCGGTGATGATCCAGTCATTGGTGGCGCGGCTGTGCACCGGCGGACCGAGGTGCATTTCCAGGTCTTCATGCGTCTGGTGATACTTGAAGTATTCGCGGTCGGCATTATTGGCCTGCGGCGGCAAGGCACCCATGGAGTTGACGATCCATTTTCCGTCGGCGTCATAGATGAAGAGACCATGCAATTGCGGCGACTTGGCCACCAGCCGCTTCAGCGCCGGCGTCATTTGCGCGATCCGTTCGGTGCCGATGCCGGCGTCGCTGACCTGATCGGCCACGCTCAGAAGAATCGCGTCGGCACCCTGTATTGCATCATTGGCATGTTGCGCCAGCGCCTTGGAGATGTTGCCGGTGGTTACTTCGGCGTCGCGCAGATCGCTCTTGCGGGCGTTCCAGCTGATCCAGCCGTCGATGCCGATGATGATCACGCAAACCAGAATCACGAAAATCTTGGCGAGAGCGGAGACCGAATAGGTCTTGTCGTTCCAGTTGTCCGGCAGTTCTTGTTGTTGGCTCATGGTGGACGGTCAGAGATATCTGCAACCTGCCATCCTGCATGCGGCCTGGCGTGTTGCGCTGGTGATAGTGCATCGGAGCTGCTCACTGAAATGCGATCCCGGGTGATGGCGGCTACGCGGACTCGCTGGTGCGCAGGAAAGTATAAGCGATACGGCTTCCCGGCCGGCTTATTTGCGCGTGGCCGCGTCTCTGGCTTGCAGCCTGCGCATCAGGCGGGCGCTGTGCAGGGCAGTAAAACCGACCGACAGCCAGATCGGCACATAGGTGCCGAGCTGCTGCAGGCTCAGGCTTTCACCCAGCACCAGCACCGCCACGGCGACCAGCAGCACCGGCTCGACATAGCCGAGTATCCCGAACAGGCTCATCGGCAGCAGCTTGCCGGCACGCAGAAAGCAGGCCAGGGCGGCAGTGCTTAGCAGTCCCAGCACCGGCAGCAGCAGATACATGGAGGGCTGTGTCAGCGTGGCTTGCAGCGTACCGGTGCTGAACAGCGCCAGCAGCGCCAGCGGCGCCATGACCAGCATCTCCATCGTGAACATGACCAGCGAGTCGTAGTGCAGACGGCGGCGCAGCACGAAATAGGGCGGATAGCCGAGCGCCACGATCAGCGCCGGCCATGACAGGCTGCGTGTCATCCAGATCTCATGCAACACGCCGGCGACGGCACAGGCGACCGCCAGTTGTTGCAGGCGGCCCAGCCGCTCGCCGTAGTAGAAGCGACCCAGCATGACCATGCTCAGCGGCAGCAGAAAATAGCCCAGCGACACTTCCAGTGCGCGGTCGTGCAGCGGCGCCCACAAGAATAGCCAGAATTGCAGCCCCAGCAGGGACGTCATGCCGACGAACAGCAAGGCCTGCAGCGGCGCCCGCAGCAATTCGCCTATCGCCAGGCGCAGCGCCGGCAATTGACCGCGCCGGGATAGCACCAGCATCACCATCGGCAGCGTCCACAGCACGCGCCAGGCAAAAATATCCAGGCTGGTCAACGGCGGCGCCAGCCAGCGCGTATAGCCGGACATCAGAGCGAACAGGGCAGATGCTACGACCGACAACAAAATGCCGCGTGCTGTTTCGTGAGGATTCATCAAGAGTGAGGCAGAAGGAAACGCCGGCTGTGCAGGCGCAGGCGTAATCGATGCGCGATGTTGTCAGTTCTTTCGGCGACTGATTGCACGGCGCGGCAAGCGCCAGATTGTACGCGCGGATGCCTGCTTGCGCAGCGGTGCGTTTTTTTGATGCCATTCGGCTTTCGGCGAGAAGTGCGCAGGACTCGGTGAAAGAACAGGGCGCCCGCAATCCTTAAGTTTCCCTAATTTTCAGCTGCCGGGAATGGCCTTGGGTGTTTAATTGAAAAAGTTCAATTCTTTCTTTAAATAGTAATGATTATTGTTTACTATGTAGAAAAAAGCCTGGTCCATTCTGAGTTTGCTGGGAGTTTATGTGCGAGTCCTGATAGTTGAAGACGATCCGAAAGTGAGCCACTGGCTCAACAGCAAGCTGCAGAACAGCGGTCATCGCTGCCGGATTGCCGACAATGGCGAAGACGCCTTGCAGTTCGTCAAGCGCGAAGTCTTCGACGTCGTCCTGCTGGATCGCATGCTGCCCGACATCAGCGGCATTCAGGTATTGCATGCGCTGCAGGACCAGCCGCATCCGCCTATCATGATGCTGTCGGCGGTAGATCAGCCGGGTGACCGCATTGAAGGCCTGCGCGCCGGCGCCGAAGATTATCTGGGCAAGCCCTTCGACTTTACCGAACTGCAATTGCGGCTGGAGGTGCTGGTGCGCCGCCGCAGTGTTCAGAACGACGGCGAGCGTGTCATGGAGTTCAACGACCTGACGATAGATCTGCGCAATCGCAAGGTCACCCGCGCCGGTAAGCCTGTCGATCTCACCCAGAAGGAATATGCCTTGCTGGAAGTATTGGCGGAGCATCGCGGCCAGACTGTGACGCGCACCATGCTGATGGAAAAAGTCTGGGGCTATCAGTTCGATCCGCAGACCAATCTGATCGACGTCCACGTCTCCAAGTTGCGCAACAAGCTGGACCGCAATTCATCTCATTCGCTGCTGCGAACCATCCGCGCCATCGGCTATGTCCTGGACTAGGCGGTTGCCGTCGCTGTTTGAAACCAGTACCTTCCGCCATGCTTCGCTGACTGCACTTATCTTCCTGCTGGTGGCAGTGGGATCGGTGGTGTTGATCGGCCATCAGATCGAAGCGCTGATGCATACCCACGTGCGCGAAATGATTCTGGCCGATGTGCAGAATCAGGAAAAGCGCGACCGCCTGACCGATTCAAGCAAGCTGGCCGCCGTCTTGCGGCGCGATGAAGAAAACGAGCGCGAGGGCGGCATGTCGCTGGTGCTGTCGCCGGCCGGCGAGGCGCTGTACGGCGACCGCCGGCTGCTTCAGGTATTGGACTGCGCGCGCGCCTGCAGATACGGCTGGCGCAATCAGGAACTACAGGATGTGAACGGCAATGTAATGCGCATGCAAGGCCTGCAGGTGCCGCTGGACGACGGCGGCGTGTTCTTCCGCGCCTACGATGTTTTCCCCATGCTGGAACGGGTGCGCGTGATTCCGCTGGTGGCCAGTCTGGCGCTGCTCGGCGTGCTGCTCAGCAGTCTCGCCATCGGCCTGTATTCCAGCGTGCGCAACATGCGCCGCGTCGATCGCATCCGTGCCGCTTTGCGGCGCTATGTCGGCGGCGACCGCGACGCCATCGTGCCGACCAATCGCAAAGGCGATGAAATCGATCTGCTCGGCGGCGACATCAATCATGTGCTGGGGCGCGTCAACGGCCTGATGGAAGAGGTCAAGAGCGTCACCAGTATTCTGGCGCACGAATTGCGTACGCCGCTGACGCGGCTGCACAATCATCTGGTCGGCGTGGCCGAACGTCTCGATGACGAACTGCGCGACGACATCATGGATGCCGTGGCCGAGGCCGAGCGGATACAGCGCATCTTCAAGGCGGTGTTGCGCATCGGTGAAATCGAAGCGGGGCGTTGCGCCTATTCCTTCGAATGGTTCGACGCCGACGCTTTCCTGCACGATGTCGCCGATTACTATCAGCCGCTGGTGGAAAGCGCCCGGCTCAGACTGCATATCCAGGCAGAGGTTGGCGGCGATCTCTACGGCGACCGCGCCTTACTGTTTCAGGCCATCTCCAATCTGCTGGAAAACGCCATCAAGTACGGCAGCCAGGCCAGCGACATTTTCCTGCTGGTGCGCTTGCACGACGATTGCATTGAGTTGGGTGTGGCTGACAACGGACCGGGCATTCGCGCCGATCTGCGCGATGAAGCGGTGCGCCGTTTCCGTCGCCTTGAAACACAGTCGCAGGACGGCAGCGGTCTGGGCCTGGCGCTGGTCAATGCCATCGCCAAGTTGCACGCGGGCGAACTGGTGCTGGGCGATCATCAGCCGCGCGGTCTGCTGGCCGTGCTGCGATTGAATGCGAGCAACTGGAACAGCAAAACCGGCAGCCTGGCGACGTTGAAATTCTGAGGTTTGTCTTTGGCCGCGTGAAGCAGCGAGGCTTTCAAGTGCCTTCTTGTTGAGCGGTAATGCGCTCCGGCCGCGACCACATCCACAGCGCACCGCCGCCCATGCCGATGGCGGCCACCACAATGATCCAGCGATGCGTCACCGTCAGCATCATGATGATCAGGCACACGCTCATGGCGAACGATGCCGTCAGCTTGGCACGTCGCGCTACCACGCGGCCGTGCTGCCAGTTATAAATCATTTGCCCGAAAACGGGATGCTGTTCCAGCCAACGCCGCAGTCGGGGCGAACCCTTGCCCGCGGCCCATGCCGCCAGCAAAATGAATTCGGTAGTGGGAATGCCGGGAATGAAAATCGCCAGCAGGCCGATGCCCAGACTGGCGTACGCCAGCGCCAGCCACAGCCAGCGCGACCAGCCTTTGACAGCCTGAACGGCCATCGGCGTTTGCTGATCCCGGGTGTGAGAATTCCCGGGACAGGTATTGCTGTTTTCCGGCTCGGTTTCTTTCATCTGCATCGTCCGGGCTACTGGGGAAATTCTTGCCGAAGCGGCCAGCCTTTCCGGCCTGGTCGTGTAATTTCTGAATCGTTCAGGCGAGATTGAAGTGACGTTTCAGCAGTGCGCCAAAGCGTCCATAGGCGGCCACTGCGCCTGCAATCACTTCTTCGTGCTGCTCGCCCTCCAGCGAATCCCGATCCAGCGATGCCACGAAGCGGCGCCAGACGATGGCGCGGCCTTCGGGGTAGGCCGCCAGATTGCGGGCGCCGAACTCTTCGCTCAGGCCCAGTTGTGTCTTGGCTTCCTTGAGCAGAAACGCGGCGCCCAGCGTCGAGCCTTCGGAGACATACATCCAGCCGAGCGCAGCCGGCATGCTGACGTCGGCACTGGCGATCACATCATCCTGCGCGACCACGCCCAGATCGGCCAGATCCGCCAGCGAGGCAGCTTCACGGCCACGCACCTGCAGATCGGGCACTGCCGCCTGCACCGCGGGATCGGCGAACAGGAACTCGATGTCGCGCTGAAAGTGATATTGCGCCTCCACGAATCGCGCATAGTTTGCGCGGCTGGCAAACGGCTGGCCGCGTTCCATCAAGGTATGCATCAATTCATGCAGTGCTGCGGTCTCGGTCTTGAGCCGAAACGAAAGAGCGGGACGAATCTCGGTGCTGGTAATGGTAATGGTACTGGTGTTCATGGCCAGGATCTTGAAAATGGATAAATGATTGTTTGCCGGGTGCGCAGATCTTTGCACGATGCGACCGTTTTACAGCAAGCCATGCGGCATGACACGTTAACTTTGCTTCATGTTTGCCGGCTGTCCTGCCGATGAGCGACGGCGCTTCGCCATCTTAGCGCGACTGCGAGTGCCTTGCCGCAGTGTGCTCGCTTGTGCATTGTTGCCGCGGTCGCCGCCGCTGTTCCCGGAATACCTGAAAACCGATCTTGCGCTTCATGCATTCCGGCATTCAGGGAGACACCGTCGCCTTGAGAAAACTGACTTCGGCGCCGGCACTGCCATCCGGGACGCTGCGGCTGCCATCCATGCCGTCACCGCCACCCCAACTGAACGGCGTGCGCAGGACAGTACGGCCGCCTTGCTCGCGCGCAACTTCAATCGCCAGCATGTATTTGCCGCCCGGCAGTTGGGCCAGCGCGCCCTGATTGCCTGCAAAATGCAGCGCATGTGTGCCGGGGCCGCGCGTCGCACCGCTGACGCCATCGGCCGGCAGAGTCAAGGTCTTGCCGGCTTTGCGCCACCAGCTGCGCAGATTCTGCAGGAAGATCTTGCCCAGCTCATCGCGCAAACGCCGGTCGTACCAGACGGCCAGCGTGCCGGCGACCGACTGATTCTCGATATTCTCAATCCAGACCGCAACGTAAGGCGAGTGATAGGCGGCGCTGGGGATGGCCGGCAAGCTGAATTCTATATCCAGTGACGCCGCGTTGGCCGAACCCGCCAACAGGTTCAGCAGCACGGCGGCAAGCCATGCCGGTGCGCGGCTGCGGTCAATCACGGTATTGGCTTTCATCATAAAAATAGGAAAGACGGTTGCACTGCCATCAGTTGCCGTCGTTGTTGCGTGGCGGCGGCAGCGGATCTGAGGCGTCCACCTTGCCATCGTGATTGGTATCGTTCTGCGCGAAGGTCTTGTCCATGATTTCCTTTTCTTCGGCCTGCGACAAAACACCGTCGTGATTGCGATCCAGCAGTGCAAACCGCACATGCGCCTGGCGAATGGCAGCGGCATAGGATTTGTCCGGCTCGCGGCCGCCGGCGGCGTATTGCTGCTTGAGGCGGCTTTCGAATTCATTGACGTATTCGTCTTCGCTCAGCACGCCGTCGTTATTCTTGTCGGCAGCGCGGAAGCGGGCCAGACGTACCGCATCATATTCGGCCCGCGTGACCACGCCGTCGCCGTTGGTGTCGTAGCTGCCCATGAAGGCTTCGCGTCCGTGTCCGCCGGCCGGGCGCGCCGGGCCGGATGTGCCTGCGGTCGATCCGGTTGCCGCGGCTTGTGAGGCATTCGGCTGGGTCGCTTGCGGTGCGCAGGCGCTCAGCGCCAGCGCGCCCAGCATGCCGATCAGGATTGGAGATACATATTTCATGGCGATTCCTCAGGAGAGTCAAACGGTGGTCAAAGTGGTGTTGCAGGTGTCAGGGTGCGGGCAGCGTGGCACCTGCAAAAACGCGGCCATCCATGCCGGATGTCCGCATCATTCTGCTTAGAAGTCGACGCTGACCGACGCATAGAAGCTGCGTCCGGTGCGGGTCTTCAACTGGATGTCCTGCGCATCCTTGGCCACGCTCAGGTCCAGGTTATACACGCTGGCGTAGTCCCAGTATTGCTTGTCGAACAGGTTGTTGATGCCGGCATTGATATGCACGTTCCTGGCCACGCGCCAGTAACCGCTCAGATCGAACACCGCATAGCCGGGCACGTTGAAGTAGCTGGTGGTCGAGCTGGTCAGCGCGGTGCCGCTGTTGGCGTAGCTGTTGCGGTTGGTGGCCGAGGCCTTCTTGCTCTGAACAAATGTACCGGTCAGGTTGCTGCCCCACAGTTTTTCAGGCGCATCGTAACCGAGGCCGATGATCAGCTTCGGCGGTTGCACCGTGTCGAGGTCCTGATAGCTGTCGCCGCTGTAATAGCTCTTGGATTTGCCCTTGCTGTAACCCAGCGCCCAGGTCGAGTACATGCCTTGCATGGCCGGCACGAAGGCGCCGTGATCGATGCGCGCGCTCAGATCCAGACCATAGATGTAGGCGCTGTCGCGGTTCTCGGCCTGATAGATGGTGGCGACGTTGCTCTGCACGTTGGTGAACTTCTCCGGATTGCCGGTGCGTGTGTAGCGCGTGTAAGCGATGAAGTTCTTGTACTTGGTGTAGAACAGCGAGCTGTTGAACTTGACGCCGTTGACCGGCGAACCCTTGAGGCCGATTTCAAACGCATCGCTGGTTTCCTTCTGCAGGCTGGGATTGCCGACCAGTGCATAGTTGCCGAAGCCGGAGTTCCAGTAGCCATACGATTCGCTGGCCGACGGCGCACGACCGCCGCGCTTCCATTGAACGAAGCTGCTCAGCTTGGGCTGGATGTCGTAGACCAGACTCAGGCTGGGGCTGACGATGGTATTGCTGCTGCCGGAGCCGTACAGTGCATTCAACTGCGCTGCCGTGATGGCGGTGCTGGCAAAGCTGCCGGAGCTGTAGATGCTGGTGTTGATGCGGTCGACGCGCAGACCCGGAATCACCGCCAGGCGATGGCCGCCCGGATTGAAGACGATCTCGTCTTCGATAAAGGCGCCGTACTTGGTGGTCTCGGTGTTGGGGTAGGGCTGCTGCGCCAGAGAAGTGCCGGTCAGGATGTGTTCGTTGTCGTTCTGGCTGAGGTTCACTCCGAAGCGCAGATTGTTGTTGCCGATCTTCTTGCTGCCGTTGCTGGTCAGGCCGATCTGCTTGTTGGTGTTGCGCGAGAAGTCATTCTCGACGGCGCCGGTGCTCAGCGTGGTGGTGCGGGTACGGTCGCTCATGTCGGTGTTCTGGTATGAGAGCTTGGTTTCCAGCTTGTCCAGCAAGGCGTTGGCGGGCGTCCACAGATGTCCCAGCTGGATGGTGTTGCGCGAGGTGGTGCTGTGCTGGGTGGATTTGCCGGTGATGGCGGTACCGGTGTTGTTCCAGGCGCTGTAGTCGAGGTCGTTGGTGCGGCGATAGAGATCGGCCGACACCGTCAGCTTGTTTTCCGCGTTCAGGCGCATGCCGCCCTTGAGCAGGATGGCGTCGGAGAACCAGGTCGACGGATAGCTGCTCATCGCGCTGCTGTAGTTTTCGGTCTCGTTGCCGTCGCGGCGCGAATAGGCGAACAGGCCATCGAACTCGCCCGATCTGCCGGCGGCGGTAATCGATTCGTTGAACGAACGATCGGCGCTGTTATAGCCGGCCTTGGCGCCGAAATAAGTGCTCTTGTCATCGCGCAGATAGTCTTCAGGCGATTTGGTGCGGAAGCTGACCGAACCGCCGATGCCGCCCGCCGGCCGTGTTGCAGCGGTAGTGCCGGAATCGACCTGCACTTCGGAATACATTTCCGGATCGATGAAATCGCGGCCCTGGCCGAAGCTGCCGACCGAGGCGCGACCGCTGCCCGAGGTGGCCGAGCGGTCCACCGCTTCAGGCATTTCCACATCATCGACGTCAAGACCGACACGATTGCCCTCGACGCCGCGGATGTTGTAGTTGGTGCTGCCCGGGTGATCGTAAGGACTATTATTTTTGGTCGAGCCGGAGGTGACGCCGGGTACCGATACCAGGGGCTGATACTTCAGGACGTCGGCAAAGCTGCCGGCGCCCTGGCGTTCCAGTTCTTCTCTGGTGACCTTCACCGATGAGCCCGGCTTATGCTGCTCTTCATTGGCGTCCTTGACTTCAATGTCCGGCAGCTTCTTCGAGTCGACGCGCTCGCCGGCGACGGAGGACGATGCCGCATCGCTCTGCTGAGCGCGTACATCGGTCGCCAGGCAGAGCAAAGCGCTGTTGATAGCGATGACCAAAGTGAGTGGGCGCAGCGTGTTGCGCCATTGATGATGAGCCCGGGCACCGGGAAGAACGTGAGCCATGTTGAGTAAGCCTTATTGGAAATGGGGGATGTTTGGCTGGCTGTACATAACTCGACGACTGCGGCGCTTGCCGGGGGCAAGTCCGCTATTCTTTTTGTGAGTGTTAGCGCTGACTGGGGCGTAGTCTACATTTAATTGATAATGATTATCATTAAGTATTATTAAGATTTGAACTCGCCCGGCCGCTGAAGCGATCTTTTTGGCGCTTCCTGATTCCTGGCGAGAGCCGCTTCAGATTTGCTCTGAAACAGTTTCGAAGAATGTAAAGAAGGCGGGGGTGGGGAGTTGCAGAGCGCCGCGAGCGCTCGAGCTGAGGCAGCGGGCCCGGCGCGCGAGCAGCAACTGCTCGCGCGTGCAGAAGAGAGGCGTGCTGATCGGGGACGAATCAGTATCTTGCTTGCCCGGGCCCGAACTGCGCGGTGCCCTGACACTGGCGGTTCAAGCCTCCGTTTAGTGGTCGAACAGCCAGCGCTGTACCAGCTTGGTATAGCGCGGCATGACGACATACACCATCGCAGCGACCACCATGCCCGAGGCGATCAGCGCATTGAGGTAGCGTTCGTTCGGCAGGCCGATCTCGTGCAGCAGCGGCAGCAGCAGTTGCGATGCCAGCAGCGACAAGGGAAAGATCGCCGACCAGGTAATCAGGAACTGCTTCCAGCGCACCGGAACTCTGGCCTTGGCGCCTTGCGGTGTGAACCAGAAATCCAGCCCGCTGCGGATGAAAAACGCATCGTCTTTGGCGAGGAAGGGTTTGACCCGCTCAATGTGTGCTGCGCGTTCCGTCGAGCCCATCCAGTGTTGCAGGCGCTCCGCCGAAGCAAAGCGCAGGATGATGGTGTAAGCGTTGTTGATGCCCGCAAGCGGCCGCACAATCTGCCAGTCGAGGATGCCGTCGGCCGCCTTGCGGGCGGAGGCGATTTCCTTGAGCCAGGCTTCGTAGCTTGCCTGCATGCCCTCGCGGATCTGGTGTGTGATGACGACAGTGGCGCCGGGATGCTCGGGATCGGGAAGTGCACTTTGAGTATTCAAACTTGCTCCGGGACGGTTGCTGTTGATGTTTTGCTCGGGGGCATCATTCTAACGTCTGCGGGCCATCGGCGAGTAAAGCCGCGAGCAAGCTGCCGCGCGTATCGCCATGGGGGTAGTATCTCCCCTGAGCTCCATGGATCTCCATTAACCGGTCAGCTTTGACGCAATAAAGATTTCTTTCCGGAAATCAGGTTTTGCCTGATTAAGCAAAATCGCAGACTCCCGTATCGTTCCATGGGTAAATGATTTTAACGGTGCGTCCCGAAACGGCGCACATCGAAAACAGCCATCCTCAAAGGAAAGAATAATGGATCAGTTTCAACAGGAAATTGATGAGCGGACCAATCTGACCAGCAGCAACAAGTTCGAGCTTTTGCTGTTCCGCCTGGGAGCGAGCGGGCGCGCCGACGATGTCGGCGAACTGTACGGCATCAATGTGTTCAAGATCCGGGAAATAGTTCCAATGACCACCATCACCACGGCAGCCGGCACCAAGGCGCCGATGCTGGGCATGATCAATATCCGCGGTCAGGTCATCCCCGTGATCGACCTGCCGGCGGTTGCCGGTTGTACCCCGGCGACCGGACTGAACATATTGCTGATCACCGAATTCGCGCGCACCACGCAGGCATTCGCGGTCGAATCGGTGGAAGAAATCGTGCGTCTCGACTGGAAGCAGGTCTTGTCCGCCGAATCGCGCGCCGGCGGCGATATCGTCACCAGCATCGCCCGGCTTGATTCGAATGAAGACGGCGGCCGTCTGGTGCAGGTGCTGGATGTGGAGCAGATTCTGCACATGGCGGCGCCGATCAAGAAGATGCTCGACCAAGATCATGCCGATACCCTGAAGGACATGATTCCGCCCGGCGCCATCGTGCTGGCTGCGGACGATTCGAAACTGGCGCGCGCGCTGATTGAAGGCGGCCTCAATACGCTGGGCATCCCTTACATCATGACCAAGAGCGGCAAAGAGGCCTGGGATAAATTCAGGGAATTGTCGGCCGAAGCCAAGCGCGACGGCATCGCCCTGAAACAGAAAGTGGCGCTGGTGCTGACCGATCTGGAAATGCCCGAAATGGATGGTTTTACCCTGACCAGAAATATCAAGAGCGATCCCAACTCAAAGCATATTCCGGTGGTGATTCACTCCTCGCTGTCCGGCTCCGCCAACGAAGATCACGTGCGCAGCGTAGGTGCCGATGGCTACGTCGCGAAATTCAATATCGAAGAACTGGCGGCGTCGCTGAAGTCGGCATTGCTCAGTGCCGCCTGATCATTCGCTGCCGGCGGTGTGGCGCGCGCATGCTTGCGGCAAGGCCTGAAAAAAACAGAACCGAAGTGATGCAAATGCCGTTCAGCTACAAACTGAACGGCATTTTCATTTGAAGCGGACTTTCAGAAGCAGGATCACAAGGCGTTCAGCGTCGCCAGCGTCTGCGCATCGAGTTGCAGCGCACCTGCGGCGATGTTTTCACGCAAGTGCGCGACCGACGAGGTCCCCGGAATCACCAGAATGTTGGGCGCGCGCTGCAGCAGCCAGGCCAACGCTACCTGAATCGGCGTGGCGTGCAGCTCTTTGGCGACACGGCTCAGCGCATCCGATTGCAGCGGCGTAAATCCGCCCAGCGGGAAAAACGGCACATAGGCGATACCCTGTGCTGCCAGCGTATCGAGCAGCGCATCGTCGCCGCGATGGATCAGGTTGTATTGGTTTTGCACACAAACGATATCCGTCATCTTTTGCGCTTCGGCCACCTGCTGCGCATCGACATTGCTGAGTCCGATATGGCGGATCAGTCCTTCTTCTTTCATGCGCACCAGCGTGCTCAGCGCTTCGACTATCGAGGAGCCGTCGGCACCCGCTATGCCCGGCGCCCGCAGATTGACGACATCGAGCACATCCAGTTGCAGGTTGCGCAGGTTGTCATGCACTGCGTCGCGCAATTCCTGCGCCGATGCAGCCGGCAGCCAGGACTGATCTGCGCCGCGCTTGAAGCCGATCTTGGTGACGATGGTCAGGTCGTCACGGTAGGGATGGAGTGCTTCGCGGATGATCTGGTTGGTGACATGCGGACCATAAAAGTCGGAGGTGTCGATGTGATTCACGCCCAGTTCGAGCGCGGCGCGCAGCACCGCGACTGCGGCGGCGCGATCCTTGGGCGGGCCCCATACATGCGGGCCCGCCAGTTGCATGGCGCCGTAGCCGATGCGGTTGAAAGAGATGTCGCATCGGGCGGGCGTAAATTGATCGCTGGCAGGGGAATATGCGTTCATGAAAACTCCTGATTGGTTGATTGGGCAGTCGAATGGTTCGCCTTGCGCCGGGCTGCCTCGGGCAGGTCCAGCGGCATGAGTACATGGTAATGAAGATGGAGTGATGTGATAATCGGGGTAATCGTGCACGGCTTGTGCGAAATAACGCACAATTGATCTCATCTGAATTTCACCGGAGCATTTCATTCATGAGCAGCGACCTCCATTCCATGGCTGATCTCTCGACCTTCGCTCTGGTCGCGCAGCATCAGGGATTTCGCCAGGCGGCGCGCGCCAGCGGGCAGTCCGCTAGCGCGCTGAGCGAGGCGGTGCGACGGCTGGAAAACAAGCTCGGCATTCGCCTGTTGCTGCGTACCACGCGCAGCGTGACGCCGACCGAAGCCGGCGCGTTGCTGCTGAGTCGTTTGCGCCCGGCGCTCAATGAGGTATCGAATGCGCTGGATGTGCTCAACGACTTGCGCGACAGCCCGCGCGGGACTCTGCGTCTGAATGTGCCGGTCAGCGCGGCGCGTTTTTTTCTGCAGCCGATGGTGAACCAGTTTCTCAGCCTGTATCCGGAGATCATGCTGGAACTGGTGGTCGACAATAATTTCGTGGACGTGGTCGCCACCGGCTGCGACGCCGGCATTCGCTATGGCGAGCGGCTGGAGCAGGACATGATTGCGCTGCCCATAGGGCCGCGTACGCAACGCTTCGCGGTCGCGGCGTCGCCGGACTATCTGGCGCGGCGCGGCACCCCTCAGCATCCGCGCGACTTGCTGGAACATTCCTGCCTGCGCGGCAGATTTCTCAGCGGCGCCATCTACCCGTGGGAGTTTGAGCGCGATGGACAGACGCTCACGGTCGATCCTGGCGGCCCCTTGATCGTGACCCCGACCGTCGCCGACCTTGCGGTGAGTGCAGCAGTGGCCGGGCATGGATTGATTTATCTGTTTGAAGAATGGCTGGAGCCGTATATGCAGTCCGGTCAACTGCAGCCGGTGCTGCAGGATTGGTGGCTGAGTTTTCCCGGGCCGTTTTTGTATTATTCCGGCCGACGCCATCTGCCTGCGCCGTTGCGCGCTTTCATCGAGTTCATTCAGTCGCCGGCTGCGGGCTGAGGTTCTGCATCACATGTTTGCCTGGCTGCTCGCCCTTGGCGGTGAGATTTTTACAGCGCGCGCAACCAGTGCCATGCCATCGGCGACAGCACCAGCACCACGAAGCAGCACAGCACGAACAATAAGGCTGCTGCGCTCAGGGCGCACAGGTAGACCAGCGCGACCATCGGTTTTTCAATGTAGACCGGCCATCGCTGCTGATGGATTCTGGCAAGAAGCTGTTTGAACAAGGGTTCCCCGCGCTATACGTAAATGAAAAATGCCCGCACGGATTTTACTGTGCGGGCATCCTGAATTGCGCTTTCGGCGGAAGATTTGTACGGCACGCCTGCCGGCATTGGTTCGACCTCTCAGGCTAACTGCTCCAGCCCAATCCCAGCGCCTTTTGAATCGCGACGAAACTGCGCGTCAGATTTGCCTCCGCCTGCAGCAGATTTTGCTCTGCGCTGACTTGCTGACGGGTGGTGTCGAGCACGTCGATCAGCGTCGTGGTGCCGGCGCGATAACGTTGCTGCACCAGCGTCAGCGCCCGGTCGGCGGACGCCTTGGTGCGCGCCAGCGTGGCGACGGTGACGCGGCCGTGGCGGAAACGCGAGAGCGAATCCTCAGCGTCGCGCAAGGCTTCCAGCACGGTCTGGCGATATTTCATTTCGGCTTCGTTGCGTACTTCCTCGGCCTGATTCACGCGCGCGGTATTCCGTCCGAAGTCGAGAAAATTCCAGCTCAGCATGGGCGCCAGCACCGTCGAGAAATCATCCAGCTTGGTCAGATCGGAAGGATGCGTACCGCCCAGTCCGATCACGCCGAACAGCTTCATGCTGGGATAGCGCGCAGCTTCGGCCTGGCCGATCTTGGCGGTGTCGGCAGCCAGCGTGCGCTCGGCAGCCCGGATGTCGGGCCGGTGACGCAGCAGGCTGGCCGGATCGCCGACCTGCACTTGCGCCGGCGGCAATGGCAGGGGCGATGCAGTGTTCAATTGCGCATCCAGCGCGCCGGGTTCTTCGCCGGCCAGCGTGGCCAGTTGATTCAAATACGACTCCAGGTCTGCACGCAGCGGCACGATGTCGGCGCGCGTGGCATCCAGCTGATTCTGCAGGCGGATCAGATCGAGGCTGGAAGCAGTACCGCGCGCAAGACGCTGCTCAGTCAGCCGTATCATTTCTTCCTGCATCCCCACCGATTGCTCACCCAGCGCAATGCGCTGCTGGCGGTCGCGCAGATTGATGTAGGCGTTGGCCACTTCGGCGGCGAGGCTCACCTGGACGTCGGCCAGTGTCGCCTCGGCCGCTTGTGCGCTGGCTTGCGCAGCTTGCACGCTGCGCTTGTGGCCGCCGAAAATATCCACTTCCCAGGAGGCATCGAAGCCCACGCTGTACAGGTTCACGCTGGTGGCCGAGCCGCCGTCGGTGAACGGCGGCAGGCGCGCATGTCCGGCCAGCGCCGAGGCGCCGGTGCTGGGCATGCCGTTGGCCTGTTCCAGATTGAGCGCCGCGCGCGATTGCTGCAGGCGCGCCCTGGCGATGTTCAGATTGGGATTGGCATCCAGCGCGTGCCGCACCAGCTCATTGAGCTCGGGATCGGCCAGGCCTAGCCACCATTCATTGAGCGGTGCGGCCTTGCGCATTGCCGCATCGTCGGCGCGCACGAACCGGCCGCTCTGCACTGCATGCGGGGCCGAGTCCGGCGGGCCTTTGTAATCCGGCCCGAGCGTGCAAGCCGAGAGGACCGCCAGCATGACTAGCGACAGAACGAGGGAGAAGTTGCGCGCAAGCGCAGGTTTAACTGGAGTAATGGGGCGCATGGTATTCATCAATGAGTCGTGACCGGAGGCGCATTGCTGGGCAAGGGCCGGAGAAACAGAACCAGCGGGGTGATGGCCATGATGCCGACGCCGAGTATCCAGAACAGATCGGCGTAGGTCATGGTCAACGCCTGAGTCTGGATGATGGCGGCCAGCGAACGCAGCGCAGTGGCCTGGCCGCCGAGTGCGCTGCTTTGCGTGGCAATGTAGTTCTGTACCAGATCGGAGTTGGCCGACAGGCTGTCTTCCAGCCGCCGGCTGTGCAGCCACATGCGCTGCTCCTGTATCACCGCAATGCCGGCCAGCGCCAGCGAGCCGCCCAGATTGCGCGCGGCGCTGTACAGTCCGGCGGCGTCGCCGGCCTGCGCCGGGCTGACCGAGCGGATCGCCGCCTGATTGAGAAACATCATCGCCAGCACCGTGCCGAGGCCGCGCAGCAATTGCGAAAAGATGAAGGAGCCGCCGCTCGACAGCGGGCTCAGATCGGTTTCCAGAAACGCGCTGATGGCCAGCATCAGCAGACCGGACCCCACCGCCAGGCGGATGTCGAGGCGCCGCAGCAGCACCGGCACGAAGGGCATCATCATGATCATCGGCAGCCCGGACAGCAGCACGATCTCGCCAGATTGCAGGGAGTTGTAATCGGCGATGCCGGACAGGAATTGCGGAATCACATACGCCGTGCCGTACAGCGCCACCCCGACCACCATCGCCATGGCGACCACGGCGCCGAACTGGCGGTCGCGCAGCAGGCGGAGCTGAATCACCGGATGGCGCGCGCGCACCTGGCCGATGGCCAGCAGGATGAAGCCGATCAACGAAGTCAGCGCCAGCCAGCGGATGTCGGGCGAAGAAAACCATTGCTCGCGCTCGCCTTCTTCCAGCACCACCGTCAGGCCGCCGAGGCCGAGCGCCATGCCGGCCACGCCGAACCAGTCGGCTTCGCGCAGCAGATTCATCTTGGGTTTCTCATACGGGATGGCGACCAGCAGCAGCGTGATCAGTGCAATACCGATCGGTACATTGATGAAGAAGGAATAATGCCAACTGACATTTTCAGTCAGCCAGCCGCCCAGCACCGGGCCGAACACCGGGCCCAGGATCGCGGTGGCGCCGAACATGGCGTTGCCGACCGGCTGCTGCCAGCGCGGCAGCCGGGTGGCGATGATGGTCATCGCGGTCGGGATCAGCGCACCGCCGGTGAAACCCTGACCGACGCGGCCGATGATCATGGTCGGCAGGCTGGTGGAGAGGCCGCAGACGATGGAAAAACAGGTGAACAGTCCGGCGGCCAGCAACAGCAGGGTACGCAGGCCCAGCAGTTTTTCCAGCCAGCCCGACAGGGGAATGATGATGATCTCGGCCACCAGATAGGCGGTGGCGATCCAGGTGCCTTCGGTGCCGCTGGCGCCGATCTCGCCCTGTATCGTCGGCAGCGATGAGTTGACGATGGAGATATCCAGCGTCGCCATCATCGCGCCCAGCGTGCCGGCCGCGACCGCCAGCCAGGCGCCGGCATCGGCGCGATCGCGTGGCTGCGGGCTGTTCACGAATGCTTCCCTTCAGGAGAGGCAGGCGGGTCTTGCCGGTTTGCCTGATCCTTGTTGCGCTGGTTTTTCAGATCGTCTTTGGCATCGATGGTATTGACCTCGGCCGTGACCGACATGCCGGCCACGAACAGACGCCGCAGTTGCGGCCCGACGTCAACCGCAATGCGCACCGGCACGCGCTGGACGATCTTGGTGAAATTGCCGGTGGCGTTCTGCGGCGGCAGCAGCGAGAACTGGGCGCCGGTGCCGGGTGAGATGCTTTCCACGTGCGCCTGGAATTCTTCACCGGGCAGGGCATCGATCTTGACGGTGGCCGGTTGGCCGATGCGCATCAGGCCGATCTGGGTTTCCTTGAAATTGGCGACCACGTAGAAGCTGGAAGGCACCACCGACATCAGGCGCGTGCCGGCCGAAACGAACTGGCCCACGCGCACGCCCTTGTCGCCGATGCGGCCATCGGTGCTGGCCTTGAGTTCGGTGGCGGCCAGATTGACATTGGCGGCATCAAATTGGGCCTGGGCGTTTTCACCCTGCGCCTGCGCCTGGCGAATCTGCGCCTGCATCGAATTCACACGCAGTTGCGCGGCTTCCAGCGCGGCGCGGCGGGCGGCGACATTGGCGTCGGCCAGGGTCGCCTGATTGCGCAGCGAATTGAGTTTTTCGCGGGTCTCGGCGCCGCTGGCGGCCAGCGGCTGATAGCGTTCCACTTCACTCCTGGCGAAGCGCGCGTCTTCCTGCGCCGAAGCCACTTGCGCCTGGGCCTGCGCAATCGCGCTCTTCTGCTCCTGCAGCGAGGCGCGGGCAGCGTCGACACTGGCCGCCGAGGCGTCGATCTGTGCCTTGAACTGAGCGCTCTGCGCCGAGTAATCGCGCGGGTCGATGCGCACCAGCGACTGACCGGCCTTCACCTCCTGATTGTCGGCCACATACACCTGCTCGACATAGCCGGACACCTTGGGCGAGACCGTCACATTGTCGGCGTGGATGTAGGCGTCATCGGTGCTTTCGATATATTTGCCGCGCGTTTCATGATAAAAGAACCAGCCGGCCAGCAATACCAGCGCCAGCACTGCACCGCCGCGCAGCACGAATCCGGCGCGGGCGCTCATGCGCTTCCTGGGCTTGTCGGATTTCTGATCCTGTTGGTTTTGCGGGCTTTGCGTACCTTGCTGTTTCGGCGATTCTTGATCGGGGGAAATATCGGCTGAGCTCATGCGGGTTCTGTCCTGGTCACCATGAAATGATAGGCACGGGAGTGTGGAAATCATTTGCCTCCAAATTTAATGGAGGAACCATATAATATGCTAATGAAGAAAATTATGTCCAACACCTTTACATCCGACAGCGGCAGCATCGAAGCCGGCGAAGCACTGCGCGATTTCTACATGACGTCGCAGCGTGCGCTCAATCGCATGCTGGCTGTACAGGGAACTTCATTCGCGCGAACCAAGATGATGATGTTCATCAATCTGCGCGGCAAGGTGCGCTCGGCCGACATGGTGGATGGCTTCGGTTTCTCGCCGCGCACGATCACCGAGGCGGTGGATGCGCTGGAAAAGGATGGATTGGTGATGCGCGAAGCCGATGCGTCCGACCGCCGCGTCAAACACATTTCACTGACCGCGGCCGGGCTGGCCGTGCTGGAACAATCGGAGCCGGTGCGCGAGCGTTTTCGTACGGAGCTGTTTGAGGTGCTGAACGACGTAGAAAAGGAGCAGCTCACGCAGTTGGTGGGCAGGCTCAATGAACGGTTGCGAGAGCTGGAGCAGATATTTGCCGAGGATGGCAAGCAGAGTTGAGCGTGATACGCGAAGGGATGCGCTTTTTATCCTAGTAGTCAGAATCAGAAATGCCGGCAAGATCTGCCGGCATTTTTCGTCCTGGATTTCCTGTTTCCAATCTTCAGCCGTAATACGGAAACTGCTGCGATTGATCCATGAAGGCATGGTAATGCACCACCACGCCGGCTTCGCGCAGACTCAGCACCGCGTAGGCCGGCGGCTCCATCGACGTGGTGGCGGGGCCGGTCAGCGCGAAGTCGAGCGCGTGCTGGTGATTGGTGCCGGGCACGGTGGCGAACGGCGTGCCATACCAGGTGCCGCCCGATGGCCGATGCACGTGGCCGGAAAACATGTAGCGCACATTGCCGTGCTTCCTGACGAGCGCGCGCAGGTCGGCCTCTTCACGCAGACGAATCCAGTCCATCGACGGCAGGTCGAGCTCGAAGGGCGGGTGATGCGAAAACAGATAGACCTGACGCTCGCCGGCTTCGGCCAGGGTGCGATCCAGCCACGCCAGGCGGTCGGCGCACAGCCGGCCTTCATGGGTGCCGGCTTCCTTGGTGTCGAGGAACACCAGCCGCGTTTCATCACTGTCGTGTATGCCCTGGATGAAACCCCTGTCGTCCACCGGCAAGTCCGGGAACACACTACGGAATACCGCGCGTTCATCGTGATTGCCCAGCAGCAGGCGCACCGGCAGCTTCAATTCTTTCAGGCACTCGGCCAGGATGCGATACGAGGCTTCGTCGCCGTCATGCGTGAGATCGCCGGTGATGACGCACAGATCAGCGTCGGCGTGATGTGCATTGACGTGGGTGATGCAGTTGCGGAAGCGGCTTACCGAATCTTCGCCGAACAAGAGGTTTCCATCCGGAACCAAGTGGATGTCGGTAATTTGTATGACTTTCATCAGGATGTGTTTTCTATAAAAAATGATGAGGCGGAAGCTGTGCCGATGCAGCTTCGGTCTTTGTTGTTCTGTTTTTTTCAGCGGATACCGGCGCGCAGGAAGGCCTGAATGAACTGGCGCTGGAACACCAGGAAGCCGATCATCAGCGGAGCAATCGCCAGCAGCGTGGCGGCGCTGATGATGGAGATATTGACGCCGCTTTCCGGCGCGCCGAACAGCGACAGGCCGACCGTCAGCGGACGCGTGGCCTGCGAGTTGGTGACGATCAGCGGCCACAGAAAATTGTTCCAGTGGGTCGCCACCGACACCAGCGCATAAGCCAGATACACCGGCTTGGCGGCCGGCACATACACGCGCCACAGCACGCCGAACCAGCCGCAGCCTTCGATGCGCGCCGCCTCTTCCAGCTCGCGCGGAATCTGCATGAAAGCCTGGCGCAGCAGGAAGATGCCGAAGGCGCTGGCCATGTAAGGCACGGCCATGCCGAAGGGCGTATCGAACAGGCCGAGGCGGGTCACCATCGCGTAGTTTTCGACGATCAGGATTTCCGGCAGCACAAACAGTTGCAGCAGCACCAGCACGAAGACGATGTGCTTGCCGCTGAACTGAAAGCGGGCAAAGGCAAAACCGGCCAGTGTGCATAGCGTGAACTGGCCGACCAGAATCAGGCTGACCAGCACGAAGGTGTTGAGGAAATAGCGCAGCCATGGCGCGGCTAGCCATGCCTCACGGAAGTTCTGCAGGATCAGCGGGGCGCGCCAGTCGAGACTGAGCGCAGCGTTGGATGTATGGAAGGCGGCCCACAGCGCAAACAGCAGCGGTGCGATCCACAGCAGCGCCAGTAGCCAGGCGCCGGCGGTATCGGCGATGTTCCAGAAACGTTCGCCGGGAGCCGCGGCAGCGGCCGGTGCAGGAGTATTGGAAGAAGGAAAAGAAGCGGTAGTCATCGGCAGTATGCGTCAGTAGTGAATCGCGATCAGCGATAGTGAATGCGGCGGTCGAAGAACATGAATTGCAGCGCCGCGACCAGACCCAGGGCCACCAGCACCAGCACCGTCATCACCGCAGCGCCGGCCTGATCCAGATAGGCGAAGGCCATTTCCCAGATCCAGTACAGGATCAGCTTGGATGCGTTGTCGGGGCCGCCCTTGGTCAGGATGAAGAGGTGATCGATCAGGCGCACCGAGTTGATCAGCGCATTGATCAGCACGAACAGCGTGGTCGGCATCAGCAGCGGCAACACCACGCGGCGGGTATAGGCCCAGCGGCCGGCGCCTTCGATGCGCGCCGCTTCGCGCAGATCGGGCGGAATCGCTTGCAAGGCCGCCAGATAGAAAATCATGAAGAAGCCGGACTCTTTCCAGATCGTCACCGCCATCACCGACCACAGCGCGGTGCCGGGCTGGCCCAGCCAGTTGGTCGGGCCGATGCCGAACAGCGCCGTGAAATGATCGAGCAGGCCGAGGCCGGGGGTATAAAAGAACAGCCACAGATTGGCCGCTGCAATCATCGGCAGCATGGTCGGCGTGAAGAAGGCGGTGCGCACCAGACCGCGGCCGCCGATGCGCGCATTGGCCCACAAGGCCATGCTCAGCGCCAGCGCGATGGAGACCGGCACCGTCACGCCGGCATACAGCAGATTGTTGCCGGCGACCTGCCAGAAAGTGGGATCGCTGAGCAGATCGCGGTAGTTCTCGATGCCGTTGAATACGCTGGGACGGCGCGCCGTGCCGCGCGAATGGAAGCTGGCCCAGAGGGTCGCCAGCATCGGATAAAACGCGAACAGCGTCAGCAGAATCAGCGAGGGCGCCAGCAGGCACCAGCCGAACAGATTGTGCAGACGGCGTTCGGCGCGGTTGACTCGCGGCGCTTGCGGAGTGGCTGCGTTGTTGGTATTCGCAGCGCTGTGCGCATGAGTTGTTGCTTGGTTCATCAGGATCGTGTCCAGTGATTGAGCTTGATTGAGCTGCAGTGGCGGCCGTTTGAATAGGGCTTCAAACGGCCGCCAGCGCTTCATCTGCCCAGGAATTGCGGTGGAGCCTGTACTACTTTGCCGGCATCAACGGTAAGGCTTCAGCAGACGTTCAGCCGTCGCCTGTGCTTCATCCAAAGCCTGCTTGGAGGTCTTGGTGCCGGTCAATGCAGCTTGCACCGCGTTCGACAAGGCTTCGCGCACGCGCGCGGTCTGCTCGGTCGAGAACTCCGGAATCGCCACCGCCAGCTGATCGCGCGCCACCAGCGCCTGCGGGAAGGTCTTGGCATAATCACGCAGAGCAGGCGTGTTGTACGAGGCCGGGCTGGTGCCGACGTAGCCGGTCGCGATCGACCATTGCGCCGCGCGTTCCGGCGCCGTCATCCAGCGTACGAAGGTGACCGAAGCCGCCTGCTGAGCAGGGGACGAACCCTTGAACAGGTAGAAGTTGCCGCCGCCGACCGGTGAACCCGGTTGCTTGTTGGCCGGCAGCATGGCGACGCCGAAGTCGAACTTGGCTTCTTTTTTCACCGCAGTCAGGTTGCCGGTGGTGTGCCACATCATGGCGGTCTGGCCTTGCACGAAAGCCTGGCGCAGGGTGCCCCATTCAATCGCACCGGCCGGGCTGACCTTGTGCGTGGCCGCCAGCGAACGCCAGAACTCCAGCGCTTCCACTGCCGCCGGCGAGTTGAAGTAGACCTGGGTACCTTCCTTGTTCATCAGCGACACGCCGTTCTGGATCGCGAAGCCCTGGAACATCCAGTACGGATAGCCGGTGGACGGCACCATCAGGCCGTAGCGGTCCTTGGTGGTCAGCTTGGCGGCGGCGGCCAGCATTTCTTTCCAGGTCTTGGGCGGTGCATCAGGATTCAGGCCGGCGGCGCGGAACATGTCCTTGTTGTAGAACATGACGATGGTCGAACGCTGAAACGGAATGCCCCAGACGTGCCCGCCTATGGTGCCGTTGGCCATCAGGCCGGGGTAGAAACTCTGCAGCCAGGCCTTGTCGTCGGCGCTGGTGGCGACCTTGTCGAAAGGCTCGATCAGGTTCTGGTCGATCAGGTCGTAAGTGTCGAGCGCACCCAGCACCGACAGTTGCGCCGGCTGCCCGCCCTTGATGGCGGACAGTGCGCGCACGCGCGTCTCATCGTAGTTGCCGGAATAGACCGCCTTGACCTTGATGTCCGGATTGGATTTTTCAAAGTCGCTGATCATGCCGTCGATCACTTCGGTCAGCGGACCGCCGACCGAGATCGGGTAATACATGGTCAGTTCCGTGGCGGCGCTGGCCAGCGACGAGGCTGACATGGCGCTGGCGAAGAGTGCGGCCAAGGCTGTTTTTTTGATGAGTTTGCTCAGCATTGCTGTTCCTTTTTGAGGGAGGTCATGTTGAAAAGCACAGGGGTAGATTCTTAAAGCGCAGCCGCCAAAGCGGCGTCCTTGCGAATGGGAGTGATACTGGGGCCGAGGCCGGCTTGGGCATGGGCATGCGGGTTCAGACGGCGGCCGTCTTCGGCGGCGAAGATATGCGCATCCATGGCGCTCCAGGCCAGGCCGATACGGTCGCCGAGCTGCAGTCTGCTCTTTTCCGGACTGCGCACGATGATGGCGTCGCCGCCCGGCAGTTCCAGATAGATGTAGGATTCGGCGCCCTGGAATTCGACGCCGGTAACGGTGCCGGACAAATCGGTGGAGCTGCTTGCGACAATATGGAAGTGCTCGGGACGCACGCCTATCATCTGGCGCTCGTCGCCGGCGCCGAGACGCATCGACGCGGGCAGCTTGCCGGCTTGCATCAGCATCATCGGCGGGCTGCCGATGAAGCCCGCCGCGAAGGCGTTGGCCGGCATTTCATACAAGGCTTCCGGCGTGCCGCTCTGCACGATGCTGCCGCCATTCATCAGCACAATCTGGTCGGCCATGCCCATGGCTTCGGTCTGGTCGTGCGTGACGTACACCACGGTCATGCCGAGTCGCTGCTGCAGCGCGCGGATTTCATGGCGCACCGAATGACGCAGTTTGGCGTCGAGATTGGACAGCGGCTCATCCATCAGACAGATCGAATGCCCGGCCACCACCGCACGCGCCAGCGCCACACGCTGGCGCTGGCCGCCCGACAGTTGCGCCGGCTTGCGTTGTTCCAGTCCCTGCAGATTGGTGAGCGTCAACGCATCCTGCAGCCGCTGACGGCGCTCGGCGGCAGACACCTTGCGGACCTGCATGCCGAAGCAAATGTTTTCGGCGACATTCAGATGCGGGAACAGCGCATACGACTGGAACACCATCGACAGACCGCGCGCTGAAGGCGCCGCGTTGGTGACGTCCCTGCCGTCGATTTCAACGCGTCCGCTGTCGGGGATTTCCAGTCCGGCCAGCAAGCGCAGCAGCGTGGATTTGCCGCAGCCGGATGGGCCGAGCAGCGCGACCAGCTGGCCGCGTCCGAATTCCAGATCCAGTGATTTGATGACCTGATGCGTGCCCCAGGATTTGCTGAGGCCGGAGAGGCGGATGGCGATGTCGTTGTGCATGTTGGCTCCCTGCTTATTTGGCGGTGATGGAGAGGACGGCATGATCGTGTTCCGGGTCGTCATCAGGATTGTCGGCACTGATCACCACGCGTGTATTCCCCGCCAGCATCGCTGCCAGCGACGGCTTGAGCGGCAGGTCGGTGACCAGAATGTCGGGGTCGGAAAGATGGCCGCCGCGTACCGGCGCCTGACGTCCGAATTTGGAGTTGTCGGTCACCAGAATCTGGGTGCGGCAACTCTCGCGCAGCGCCTGTCGCGAGCTCGATTCCATGCGATCAAAATCCAGCAAGGTGCCGTCGGTATCGACGCCGCCGACACCGTAAATGCCGAAGTCGGCGCGGAAGTTGCGGAACAGTTTGTCGGCGTCGTTGCCGAGGATTTCCGGATTCGGAAATCGCAGCGTGCCGCCCGGCACGATGACCTGATTATTCTGATTGGTCGACAGCGCCAGCGCGGCGCGCAGGTTGTTGGTAATGACGGTCAGATGGTCGTGCTTGGCCAGCGCCAGCGCGACTTGTTCGGGCGTGGTGCCGATGCCGATCAGCACGCTGCAGGCGTTGGGGATCAGCTTCGCCACCGCTGCGCCGATCTCGGCCTTCTGCTCCAGATTGTTGATGCGGCGCATGTCGTAAGGCTGGTTGCGCGCCGACAGAATCAGCTCGGCGCCGCCATGCCGCCGTCGCAGGATATCGGCATCGCACAGCGCGTTGATGTCGCGCCGTATGGTCTGCGTGGTGACCGCGAAATGCTCGGCCAGCGCCTCCATGCTCATGAAGCCATGCTGACGGAACAGCGCAATGATTTCGTTGTGGCGCAGCGATGCCGGTTTGGCGGCGGGCTTTTCAACAGGCTTGTCGGCGAGCTTATCGGTAGTGACAGACATGTTCACTTATCCATTCATTCGTTCATTTGAAAACGTGATGAATGTTAGCCAGCGATTGTTACCGCATCGTTACGTTCATATGAACATGAATTCATTTTCATATCATCAAAACGTCATGCCGACGTCATATAAGGCAGGCATAGTCCGCAGCGTTTCAACACTGCTCGCCTTCCTCAAATCACATCTCAAAAAATGGTCATGAAAAAATACGCTCTCGCTCTTTCGCTGTCTGCCATCGGCCTTTCTGTAGTCGATGCAGCGCATGCGCAAACCGCCGGCACTTCGTCGGGCGTCACCATCTACGGCATCATCAATCCCAGCGTGACTTACACCGACAAGGTGGCGAACGCCACCGCCGGCAATCCGACCAGCACCGGTTCACGTCTGAGCATGGACACCGCGGTGGCGCAGGGTTCGCGCATCGGCTTCAAGGGGGTGGAAGATCTGGGCGGTGGCCTGAAGGCGCTGTTCACGCTGGAAAATGGTTTCAATGCAGACACCGGCCAGCTGGCGCAGGGCGGTTTGTTCTTCGGCCGCACCGCGATCGTCGGTCTGTCGGGCAAGAGCGGCACGGTGTATCTGGGCCGTCAGAAGGATTACATCGACGATCTGGCTGCTTTCAACGGCGCGCTGGATTTCGGCAGCCTGGTCAACAACATCCACGGCCTGAATCTGGACCGTTCGCAAGGTTCGCGCGTCAATAATTCGATCCGCTATAACTCGCCGGTGATGGCCGGCGTGACGCTGAGCGCGCTCTACGGTTTCGGCGAACAGGCCGGCTCGACCGGCGCCGGCCAATCCTTCGGCGTGGGCGGCAGCTATACCAATGGCCCCTTGTCCGTCGGTGCGGCGTACTTCCAGAACAAGCTGACCGGTAACAACAGCTTCACCGGTTCCAGCGACTCCGGCATAGCGCCGGGCGCCACCACCGGCAGCATCGCCAGCACTTCGCTCAAAACCTTCCTGATCGGCGGTTCCTACAAGCTGGGCGACGTTCGCATGTACGGTTCGTTCTCGCAGGTCAAGCAACCGCTGGCAGTGGCTGCCGGCACTTCGATGACAGCCTTCACCGGCGCCAGCGGTGCTGCGTTCACCTTCGGCGGCGTCAACAACAGCCGCATCAACATTATCGACCTCGGCCTGAACTACAGCGTGACGCCGAACACCCAATTGCTGGGTAACTTCGTGACCACGCGCTCCAAGTTCGTCGGCGCCAGCGACGGCAAGGCGACCCAGGTCTCGCTGGGCGTGGATTACTTCCTGTCCAAGCGCACCGATGTCTACATGTTCTACGCCAACATCCGCTCGTCCGACATGTACAACCCGGGCCTCTACGTGGCACCGGGCGGCAGTAATACGCAAAACGTGCTGACCACCGGCATCCGCCACAAGTTCTGATCAGGCTCAGGGAGTTGACATGAAGATGAATACATTGATGCTGCATGCCGTGGGCGCGGCATTGCTGAGCGTGACGCTGGCGGCAAGCGCCGATCCCTTGATCGCCGCGCATCGCGGCGGCACCGGCGACGGCCCGGAAAATACCATTCCGACATTGCAGAATTCGCTCAAGCACGGCGCCGACATTCTGTGGATGACGGTGCAGGTTTCCAGCGACGGCGTGCCGGTGCTGTATCGTCCGGCCGATGTGTCGGCGCTGACCGACGCCAAGGGCCTGGTCAATACCCTGAGCGCGGCGCAACTGACGGCGCTGAATGCCGGTTACGCATATAGCGTGAGCGATGCCGCCGGTAACAAGAGCTATCCCTATCGTCAGCATCCGGTGATGATCCCGACCTTGCGCGATGCCTTGCGTGCGGTGCCGGCATCTACCCCGATCATGATAGACATGAAGCAGCTGCCGGCCGAGGCTCTGGTAGCGGCCGTGGCCAAGGTGATCGATGAAGAAAATGCCTGGCAGCGCGTGCGCTTCTATTCCACCGATGCCAATGTGCTGGCGCTGATGGCGGCGCAGCCGAAAGCGCAGGTGTTTGAATCACGCGATGCCACGCGTGATCGTCTGGCGCGTATCGCCCTGAACGGCGGCGCCTGCGAGGCGGCGCCGGCGGCGGGAACCTGGTCGGGCATCGAGCTGGAACGCAAGGTCACGGTGGTCGAGAAATTCACCCTGGGCGAGGGCGTCTCTGAAGTCGTCGCACACTGGTGGACGCCGGACGCGATGAAGTGCTTCAAGCGCAATCCAGGCACCAAGGTGATGGTGTTCGGCGTCGATTCGCCGGCGGCCTATCGCGCCGCGCAGCAACTGGGTGTGGATGTGGTGATGACCGATTCGCCGATGAAGATGAAGGGCATGCGCGAATCCGCGAAGTAAGCTTGGCCTGCGTTCTGTATCGGCTTGGGTAAGCAGGCAGCGCGGCCACGAGAAGACGGGAAGGGTTGTTGACCCTTCCCGTTTTTCGCATTATTCGCATCAAGGAGCAGTGAATCATCGTGAGGAGAGCAAAAAGTAAAAGGCCCGCCATTGCGGGCCTTACTGCTTCGGCAAGCAGATATGCTCATGCCATCTGTGCGTGCCCTAAGGACGGGCGGTTGGCGGCAGTGCCTGTGTTCACGCTTGTGCGGCGGCGCAGAGCAACGAAACCGACCAGCATCAGGCCGCCCAGCATCATGGCGGCGCTGGATACTTCCGGTACCGGCGAGACGTTGATGTTGCCGCCGAAGCTGCCGCCGCGCGTGCCGGTGACCGTGCCGGCCACCGACAAGACGTAGCTGCCCGAACTCAGGCTGGACGCATTCAGCGTGTAGTACACGGTATTGCCGACGACGGTTTTGCTACCGGTGTAGGTACTGCCGTTTCCGCTCAGAGTGAAGCTGGAAATGTTCACCGAGGAGACGTTGCTCAGCGCAATCGAAATGACTGCCGATGAAACGTCGAAGGGGCTGCTATAGCTGAAGGTGTAGTTCTCAAGAAAGGTCTTGTTTTTGGTTCCGCTGCCGAAACTGGCGCCGAAGCTGGAGGTGTCGTTGTTGAATACCAGCGCGGAAGTGCCGTTGATATTCGCCGCGTGTGCAATCGGACCGATGAGCGCCAGGAACAAGGTCAGCAGAATGCTTGCCAGAATTTTTTGCATGAGACATACCTCTTCATTCAGTGGAGGACGAGAATGGTCAAACGCGAGGGCAGAGAATCCAGCAAATAAATTTCCGTTGAGAATTATTATTCGCGTTTTTATTTGTGTCGTTGCTAGAATTATTTTCTAAGAATCGACAATTGAAGATTAGGTTCTGAATTCGAAAAAAGCAATTGATTGTTGAGCTTGATGCGAAAATATTGTGGCGATGCAGCAACCTTGTGGGCCTTTGTTTATATGGCGTTGAGGCTTATTGTATAAAAAATATTCGTGTGGAAATGTATTCCTGTGGCAACGTAACTTGTACTTGTTTTAAAGAAAAATAAATACTGAATTTCCTGAGTGAAATTTATTTTTTGCAATATTTAAAATAAATTGCTCGTATTTAATTTTGGGTGCGGGACGGCAACTTGAAGCAGATATTCGGCATGGATAAGTTGCGCCAGCCGAAGGCAAGGCAACTGCCAATTGTGGAACTTGTTATTTCTCGTTCAATGAGAATTGGATGAAAGCTGCGACATGGGAGAGAGTACGTGTCGTACCAAGGGCAAGCAGCTTTCGCTGTTTGACGCCTTCTTCCGAACCTTCGTGCTTGAGTGCCATCAGACTTGAAGCTGATCACACAGGAGATGAAGATGAACGAACAACATACGCAGTTCGAGCACAACGAAAATGCCTACATACCCAGCGCGCATCCGGCGCCTGAAGCGGGGCGCTGGCAAGGTCGGGTGGATATCCTCGTGCCGCTCGGCACCCACCGGCGCCAGACGTTCACGCTTGAAAATCACTACACATCGGAAGGCGACGCTCTGGCCGCTGCTCATCAATATGCGAAGAGTTTGATTGACGGTGAAGTGCCGGGACTGAAAGTCTGAAGCGCCGCTTGAGGGGCTAGTAACAAGAAAGATGACAGACCATGCTCAGGCGACATGACGGAGGACCTTGGAGTAGGGCGACGGCATCCAGGCACTTGGATGCCGGCAAGCTGATTTAGCTCAACTTCCCGATCAAAGAGTACGGCGTCGCTGGGCAGGAGTCGTCGCTTTGTGGCATGATGATTCCCTTCATTCAACATATCGTGGAATTGCAACATGGCTGGCCCCATCGGTCGGATATCGCAACGATATTTCGGCGCAACAATCAACCTCACCCCAGTACTGCGCAATGATGGAACCTGGAGTGCCTTTGTGCACATCGATTTCCCTGATCGCACTACCCACGATTTCGGTGATTTCAAGCCCGGCAGCACCAAGATGCAGGCGCTGCAAAATGCCGTGACCGGCGCCGAGCAATATATTCTCTCTCATAAGAAGCGATAATTTTTTCGCCTGCAGGCGTCTCGTGCTCAGAGTTGCGTGCGGCCGTGGTAGGATTTCCGCTCAGCCGGAGGAGAACACATCATGGAAAAGAATCAGGGTTTCCCATATCGCGGTTACGCCATTGCAGCATTGACTGAGCCGCTTCCTGACGGTCGCTGGACAGCGAAGTTTTCGGTGCAGGAGGGCGAGGACGGCAGCGGGCCTACGCGTTACTCGGGCAATCTGAATGGTGAAGCTTTCGACAGCGATTTTGCCGCGCAGCAGAAGGCCATTGCGCTGGCATCTGATTGGATCGACAAGATACTGATTCCGGTGTGATCCTGTGCTGATGTTTTCAAGTTGATCTGGATGCTCCGGCAACTCGGGCTGCATGCTTTCAGGCAATGGATGGCAGAGTGGCCGACTGCTAAAGTTTTCTGCTGAGGAATGCGTGAAGGAAATATTGCTTGTGCCGATTTCCCTTCCTGTATATAGTCAGTCGAAGTCGCATCGGTAGTTCATCAGCAAGGCCCCGGGTTTTGATTCAAGAGCATGTTCGCTATGCGGCGTCACTCACCAGATAGGTGGGGATGTCGTGAAGATGCTCCTGAATCAATATTCCTTAACATCACGCAAGACTCCGTAAAAGCCCGCCTCCTTCAGACGCGGGTTTTTTTGTCGTCTGCCGGTTCTGCCTTGAAGCCTGCCTCGCTGCATTTGTCCCAAGTCGTTTGCTCACGCCATAGCGGATATCAATGACGGTTCCTGAAATTGTGACTGGGCGTTCTGGTCTAAATTTTTCCTCGCGCTCTGAAGGAGCAGCACATGGCCAAGATCAAACTGGACGAAGACGGCTACATCGCCGAAATGAACCGGCGCCTGTGCGCGCATCCCGAATACGAGGGCGGCATGGAGTTTCTGCCGCATCCTCCCGGTTCGGCGGGTAAAAGCATACTTGGCATCGCCTGGGCCGGCATCATGTTCAAGCAGGCCTACCGGGAAGTGCTGCAATCGATGGAAGCCGACTTTGAACTGGAGACGCACCGTCGGCGTTTCTGAGCATTCTCTGGCCTGCGCTCACGCGGCGTGTTCTGTGCTCTTGCATATGCATCAGACTGCTAGCCCGTCATCCTTTCCTACATGCAGATCAGCGCTTGTGCGCTGCAAGCGGCGTTCGACGCGATCTAAGATGATATTTCACAGCCGCGGGCGAACTCGCCACCCGTCAGCAACGCATAAGTTATTTTGCAGAGGAGAGTGTCATGCCGCAGACTGCATGGAGTCCCAAACGAGAACGTCAGTTTCAACACATCAAGCAAGGTGTGCTGAAGCGCGGCGGCAGCGAGAAGCTGGCGGAAGAAATCGCAGCGCGCACCGTCAACAAGGAGAGAGCCCAGCAAGGCGAATCAAGTGAGGCCAGCAAGAGTTCGCTCAACGACATTCCTGCATCGCGCCGAGGCGGTATGCGCTCTCACAAAGGGGCGGGTGGACGTACTTATCAGCAGTTGTATGCAGAAGCCAGATCGCGCAGCATCAAGGGGCGGTCGGGCATGAGTAAGGCGGAACTGGAGCAGGCCTTGAGACGCTGATCAAGCCAGTCAGCCGGCCACATGCACGTGGAGTTTTGCAGATGTATAGGTGAATGTTTGTGAAGCATCCTATACATACGTAAGGCCAGCCCAATAAAAACGCCCGGATGAACCGGGCGTTTTCTTTCGTGCATTCAGGCCTCGCAGCCCGAGCAAAAATTACTTGGTCACTGCCAGCAGAGTACGTTCGCCGTTCTTGTAGGTGTACAAGGTCAGCGAGCCGTCCTTGATGTCGCCCTTGGCATCGAACGCGATCGTGCCGGTCACGCCCTTGTGGCTGATCTTTGCCAGTGCGGACAGGTATTTCTTCGGATCGGCCGAACCCGCCTTGGCCATCGCATCGGCGACGGTCATGGTGGCGTCGTAGGCATACGCAGCGTTGTAGACCACGTCGATGCCGAACTTCTTCTTGTACGCTGCGCGGAAGTCGTCCATGCCCTTCTTGCCAGCGTCATCCACACCACCTGCTTCGGCGCAGACCACTTGGTCGTTGATCAGGCCATCACCGGCCAGACCTGGCAGGGAACCGGTACAGATACCGTCGCCGCCCATGAACTTGGCGGAGATGCCCAGCTGCTTCATCTGACGCAGCATCGGGCCGCCGACCGCATCCATACCGCCGAAGAACACGACTTCTGGCTTCTTGGCCTTGAGCGAAGTCAGAATCGCGTTGAAGTCGGTCGCCTTGTCGTTGGTGAATTGCTTGCCGACGATCTTGCCGCCGGCTGCTTGCGCACCCTTGGCGAATTCTTCTGCAACGCCCTGGCCGTATGCGGTACGGTCATCGATCACAGCGATGTTCTTGGTGCCCAGCTTCTGCACGGCGTATTTACCCAGCGCTGCGCCCAGTTGCGCATCGTTGGCGACCACGCGGAAGGCGGTCTTGAAGCCTTGCTGGGTGTACTTAGGATTGGTGGCGGAAGGCGAAACCTGTGGAATGCCTGCGTCGCTGTAAATCTTGGAAGCCGGGATGGTGGTACCGGAATTCAGGTGGCCGATCACGGCTGCAACCTTGGCGTCGACCAGCTTGGTGGCGACCGATGTCGCTTGCTTAGGATCGGAGGCGTCATCTTCGCCGATCAGTTCGAACGTGACCTTCTTGCCGCCGATGGTGAAACCCTTGGCATTGAGTTCTTCGATCGCCATGCGGGCGCCGTTTTCATTGTCCTTGCCCATGTGAGCGTTCGGGCCGGAGAGGGGGCCGACGTGGGCGATCTTGATGACTTCTTGCGAATGCGCGGCGCCTGCAAAGGCCATCGCGATAGCTGCGGTTAATGGAATAATTGTGCTCTTGAGTTTCATAAATTTCCTCTGTAGATTGAAATAACCAAGCTAGTAAAACCACTTACATTCACACTTGCCCCACTTAAATTTCTCAAGCCATATTCAGACAATGGCGCCGGCGTCGTTTGCGAGTCCCCTTTGCATTCGGACGCGGCTTTCTGAATAATGCAGACGGTACAACATAAGAATCTGCTTAGCCAAGACTTTTTTGAGACCTTCCTTTAAAAAATTCATAATCCTCAAAACCCATGCCCGCCAAATACCATACGCTCGACAAGGTTGATCGCAAGCTGCTCAATCTGCTGCAAAAAGACAATCAGATTGCGACGCGCGTGCTGGCCGAAAAACTGCATATTTCACAGCCGACCTGCCTGCGCCGCATCCGCGACCTGCGCGAAGCCGGCATCATCAGCGCCGAGGTGGCGATGGTCGATCCTTTTGCGCTGGGGTACGGCATGCTGGCGTTTCTGGAAATTTCGCTGAACAACCAGTCCGACGGGCACATGCAGGAGTTCGAGCAGCGCATGAGCAAGGAGGCTGAAGTAATGCAGTGTTATTTTGTCTCCGGCGAATACGATTATTTTCTGGCAGTGCATGTGATCGATATGGACGCTTACTATCAGTTCGTGCGGCGCGTCATTTCCGGTTCCGGCAATGTGCGGCATTTCCAGTCGCGCTTCCCGATGAAGCGCGCCAAGTTCACTACCCGCATTGCTTTCGACGAAAAAGCCGTGGAGCTGCAAGTACGCGTCCCGACCTGATCTATCTCCCGAAGTGATTAGCAGTTTTCGTGCCTGATGGCGTTTCAGCAAGAGGAGCGATCGGCGGCGCAGATCAAATCTCTTGGAAATTAGCCAGGATCCGGCGTTGCCCCACGCCACCTTCCTGTGTTATTTTCGACCTCACCTGATGACAGTCCCGGCCGTCTGCATTGTCATTCATGCCATACCTATAACAATCAGCACCAAAATTCATCCCGCTCATCCGTTCTGACCGGCCTCGCCAGACCGGCTTGCACCATTCCATGGCGCGGGCCGGCCAGGCTGGTGCTGCGTCCCGATTCTTTCGACCGGAATGGGCATGGCCAGTCAATCCGCAAGCCGCAGGGGGAAACTTCGGCCCGGATCGAACCACAGATAAAAACGCGCTGCGTCCGAACGCGGCTTCTCTCAACACCAGGAACAAGGAACCCCCTCAAGATGCATGAAGTTGAATTATTCATTCAGGACATGGCGATCATCATGCTGATCGCCGGCATCGTCACGATCGTCTTCAACAAGCTGAAGCAGCCGGTGGTGCTCGGCTACATCGTGGCCGGCGTGATCATCGGGCCGCATACGCCGCCCTACGACATGATCCAGGATGAAAAGACCGTGCATATTCTGTCCGAGCTGGGGGTCATCTTTCTGCTGTTTTCGCTGGGGCTGGAGTTCAGTCTCAAGAAGCTGGCCAAGGTCGGCGCTACCGCCTTCGTTGCGGCGGCGGCGGAAATCCTGCTGATGATCTGGATCGGCTACGAGATCGGCCTGTACTTCGGCTGGAAGCGGATGGATGCGATCTTCCTCGGCGCCATGCTGGCGGTCTCGTCCACCACCATCATCGTCAAGGCGCTCAATGAACTGGGGATGAAGAACGAAAAGTTTGCCCAGATCATCTTCGGCATCCTGATCGTCGAAGACATCCTGGCGATCGGCATGATCGCGCTGCTGTCGGGCGTGGCCACCAGCGGCTCGGTCAATTCCGGCGATGTCTTCACCACCGTCGGCAAACTGGTGCTGTTCATGATCGTGTCGCTGGTGGTCGGTATCCTGGCGGTGCCGCGTCTGCTCAACTACGTTTCACGCTTCAAGAGCAATGAAATGCTGCTGGTATCGGTGCTGGGCATTCTGTTCGGCTTCTGCCTTTTGGTGATGAAGCTGCAATACAGCGTCGCGCTGGGCGCTTTCCTGGTCGGCGCGGTGATGGCCGAATCGCGCCAGCTGCATCGCATCGAACGCATCGTCGAGTCGATCCGCGACATGTTCAGCGCCATCTTCTTCGTCGCCATCGGCCTCATGTTCGATCCGAATGTGCTGGTCAAATACTGGCTGCCGATCACCGTCATCACGCTGGCAGTGGTGTTCGGCAAGCTGATCAGCTGCGGTCTGGGCGTGTTCATCGCCGGCGAGAGCGGCCGTACGCCGATGCGGGTCGGCATGGGCCTGGCGCAGATCGGCGAGTTTTCCTTCATCATCGCCGCGCTCGGCGTCAGCCTCAAGGTCACCAGCGAGTTCTTGTATCCGATCGTGGTGGCGGTCTCGGCCGTCACCGCCTTGCTCACGCCGTATCTGATCAAGGCCGCCGATCCGTTGTCGGCCAAGGCGGTGACGCTGGTGCCGAAAAAAGTCTCGGCCTTGCTCGGCATGTATTCCGGCTGGCTGGAAAGCCTGCAGCCGCAGGGCGACCGCGCCGAACTGACGCGCATCATCCGGCGCATCCTGATGCAGGTGATCGTCAATCTGGCGCTGGTGATCGGCATCTTCCTGGCGGGTGCCTTCTTCGTCGATGGCATCAGCCAGAAGCTGGCGCTGTGGACGCCGGACGAACAGGTTCAGAAGGCCATCATCTGGGGCTGCGCGCTGGTGCTGTCGCTGCCTTTCCTGATCGCGACTTACCGCAAGCTGCAGGCGCTGTCGATGCTGCTGGCCGAGGTCAGCGTCAAGCCGGAATTCGCAGGAGCGTATACTGCCGGGACGCGGCGCCTGATCTCCGAGCTGATACCGGTGTTGTCGATAGTCGGTATCATGCTGCTGATTTTCGTGCTGAGCGCCAGCATCTTGCCGCCGCTCAACCTGCTGGCGGTGGTGCTGCTGGGGGCGGGCGGTCTGCTGTGGCTGCTGTGGAGCAAGTTCGTGAAGCTGCATTCGCGGCTGCAGATTGCACTGTTCGAAACGCTGGAAGAGCAGCCGGAAGACAGCAAGGAGCACCACTGAGGCCGCAATCATTTGCGGCAACCCGGCGCCGGCGCTGCCGCAAAACGAATTTTTTAGCCCTTTGAATCTTTGTACTTTTGTATTGAACTGATCATGACCCAAGACGAACTCAAGCAAGCTGTGGCGCGCGCCGCCATCGAATACGTGGTGGACGGCGAAATCATCGGCGTCGGCACCGGCTCCACCGCCAATTTCTTCATCGACGAACTGGGCAAGATCAAGGATCGCATCAAGGGCGCGGTGGCGTCTTCCGAAGCGACCGCCGAGCGCCTGCGTGCGCACGGCATCAAGGTCTTCGATCTGAACGAGGTCGAGACCATGCCGGTGTATATCGACGGCGCCGATGAAATCACGCCGCAGGGCGCGATGATCAAGGGCGGCGGCGCGGCGCTGACGCGTGAAAAGATCGTGGCCTCGGTGGCGCAGAAGTTCGTCTGCATCGCCGACGGCTCCAAGCTGGTCGACGTGCTGGGCAAGTTTCCGCTGCCGGTGGAAGTGATTCCGATGGCGCATGGCGTAGTGGCACGCAAGCTGTCCTCGCTGGGTTGCGAGGCGAAGTTGCGCCTCAAGGACGGCAAGCCGCTGGTGACCGATAACGGTTGCTACATCATCGACGCTGTCGGCATGCAGATCGCCGATCCGGCCGCCATTGAAGATGCCATCAACAACATCGTCGGCGTGGTCACCAACGGCCTGTTTGCGCGCAAGGGCGCGACGGTCTGTCTGCTGGGGACGGCGGACGGCGTCAAGAAGCTGGAATTCTGAACCGGCCGGCGACATATTAAGGTGGGTTGAGACATTCGCCCGGCGCATTCAAGAACGCTTGCGCGCATAAAAAAAGGACGTGCATGGCACGTCCTTTTTTATCGTCTGCGGATTTGCAGCCGGGGCTTACTTCGCTGTAACCGCCGCAGGAGCGATCGATGCAGCACCGGCAGCGCCGGCTGAATTTGCCGCGCTCGCCTTCACCTCATCCCGCGCAATCGCCACACTGATCCTGGCCGGATCGATATGGCGGCGCAGCGCCGTATTGACCTGCGCCAGCGTCAGCGCTGCGATGCGCTCATCCATCTGCTGTTGCCAGAGGAAGTCGCGATCCAGATCCAGCAGCGCCGTCCAGCCGGTGGCGATACTGCCGTCCTGCGCACGGGCCTGATTGCGCTGCTGCAGAATGCCGGATTTGGCGCGATCCAGTTCTTCCTGCGTGAAGCCTTCGCGCACCACGCGCTGCAGCTCATCCTTGACCGCGGCATCCACCTTGTCCAGGTTCTGCGGCGCCGAGATCGCGCTGATCACGAAGCTGCCGGCGTCGCTCAGCGCGCCGATATTGAGCGAAGAAGAAATACCGTAAGACAGGCCTTCCTTCTGTCGTACGCGGTCGGCCAGACGCGACTTCAGGCTGGCGCCGCCGAACAGGTAGTTGGCCACCGCCAAGGCGGCGTAATCGGGATCGCTGTCGCGCAATTGCACATTGGTGCGCGCCAGGTAGAAACCGTTCTCCTTGTCGGGCGTGTTGATCAGGCTGCGCGTCGGCGCGATGTCCGCATAGCTGGGCAGCACGCGCTGATATGCGGCGGCGCTGTCCCAGCCGCCGAAGGCGCTGTCGATGGCGGCGCGCGTGGCGTTGACGTCAAAGTCGCCGACCACCGCCAGCTCGCCGTGCGATGCACCGTAAAACTCGCGATGAAAGGCCTTCACCTGCTCCAGCGTGACGGCCTTGATGCCGGCAATCTTCTGATCCAGCGTTTGCGCCGCGCGCCAGTCGCCGTCCGGATAATGATTGAAGTGCAGCGCGGTGGCTTCGGAGGCGCGCGCGGCCGGCTCATTGCGCGAGGCTTCCAGATTGACCAGTATTTCGCTGCGCAATTGCTCGAACTCTGCGGCGTCGAAACGCGGGTGTCTGAGGATGTCGGCCGCCAATGCCAGCGCCGGCGCCAGATTCTCGCGCGTGGTCTGGAAGCCGTAGATGCCGCCGCTGATCTTCAGGCGCGAGAACTCGTCGGCCAGTTGCTGGCGCGTCAGGCTTTGTGTGCCGCGCATCAGCATCGAGGCCGTCATTTGCGCCACTGCGCGTTTGCCGAACAGATTTTTCTCGTCGCCGAATTCCAGATTCATACTGACCGAGACCGTGGCGCCGCGCGACTTCTTCGGCAGCAAGGCCAGCTTGAGCCGGCTGCGCTGGTCCTGGCCGGGCTGCAGCAATTGCGTGCGCGCAAGGATATTGGCCGGGGCCGGATCGAAGCTCTCGCCGGCAGCCACGGGCGGCCTTGGCGTGTAATCCTGCAAGATCTTTTCTACCGTGGGCGCTGCCGGTACATCGCTGCGCTGCGGATGCTCGTCCGGTACGTACAGGCCGACTGTGCGATTGTCGCGGCGGAAATATTTGTTGGCGGCATCGGCTACCTGCTGTGCCGTCACCCTGGCGGTTTCATCGCGGTCGGCAAACAACAGGCGCCAGTCCCCCAGCGCGATGGCATTCGACATTTCCACGCCCAGTTGCTGAGGATTGTTGAGCAGCTTTTCAAAGGCATTGGCGTTGGCGCGCTTGACGCGTTCGATTTCCTCGGCGGTCGGCAGAGTGCTGCCGAAACTTTCTACTGCGTTGATCAGCTCCTGCTTCACTTGCTCGATCGGCGCGTCTTTCTTGACCACCGCGCCGATGATCTGCAGCCCCGGCGCATAGCCGCTCAGCTGCATGTTGTAGACCGCGCTGGCCTTGCCGCTTTCCACCAGTTTCTTGTGCAGACGGCCGTTGGGCGAGTCGGCCAGGATCGAGGCCGCAAACGCCAGCGGATCGGTGTCGGGGTGCAGATTGCTCGGCATCTTGTAGCTCAGCGCCACCAGCTGGATGTCGCCGCTGCGGCGGATCGTGAATTCACGCTCGCCGTCCTGGGTTGGTTCCACGGTCCAGAATTCTGGCAGCTTGCGCTTGGGTTTGGGCATCGCGCCGAAGCGCTGGTTGACCAGATTGAGCACCTGCTGCGGATCGAACTTGCCGGCCACCAGCAGCACCGCATTGTCGGGCTGGTAATAGGTGCGATAGAAGGCCTGCAGATTCTCGATCTTCACATTTTCGATATCGCTGCGATTGCCGATGGTCGGGCGGCCATAGCTGTGCCAGTCATAGGCGATACCCTGCATGCGCTTGAGCATGACGCTGGTCGGTGAGTTTTCGCCGGCTTCGAACTCGTTGCGCACCACGGTCATTTCGCTGTCCAGATCCTTGCGCGCGATGTGCGAGTTCAGCATGCGGTCGGCTTCCATGGACAGCGCCCACTTCAGATTGTCGTCGCTTGCCTGAAAGGTCTCGTAGTAGTTGGTGCGATCCAGCGAGGTGGTGCCATTGAAACGCATGCCGCGCTTGCTGAATTCCTGCGGAATCGCCGGATATTTCGGCGAGCCCTTGAACATCAGATGTTCCAGCAGGTGCGCCATGCCGGTTTCGCCGTAGTTCTCGTGGCGCGAGCCGACCAGATAAGTCATGTTGACCACGACGGTGGGCTTGGAGTCGTCGGGGAACATCAGCAGCTTGAAACCGTTGGCAAAACGGTATTCCGAGATGCCTTCGGCCGCCGGCCCCTGGCTGACGCCGTGTGGCAGCTTGATGGCAGTAGCGGCCTTGCTGCTTGCTGCTGTCGCTGCGGTTGCGGGTTTGACATCGCTGCCGGTGGCCGCAGAGGCCGGCGCATTCATCACCGCGCCCGCGCACAGCGTGACGGAAAGCAGCGCACAACGGCTATGGCGAAGCGCCAGGATGCGGGTCATTCGGGAAAGACGGTGCGGGATGCGGAACGAAGACATGTTTCTCCTGCAGGAAATGAAAGGGGATTGCGGATGTTGCTGAAGTTGCCAAGAACGCTGACGCCACCCATGCCGATCAACGAGCATGCACTGACGCTTGTCAGCATCGATGCGGCCGCAGCAAGACCCTGATTGTATCGTTGTATCGGCTAGCGGCATCAGATGCCGGCTCGGCCAGCGATCAATGCGTGCTGCGCAAGTGGCGGCCATGCATCCAAAGCCCGAAGCGTGGCGGCGAAGAGCGGGATTTTATGGCGCAGAAGAGGCGCAGGCTATCGACGAATCTGGGGAAATCGCCGATTTGAAAGACCCCGGAAGGAAGGGCCCGTGGAGGATGAGCGCGATCAATAATGCAACGGCCGCAAGTCTCAATCGCCGCCGGCGCTGCCGATCCGGGGAAGGGCAGCGCCGGCACGCGTTCAGATACCGCCCATGCAGAGATACTTGATGGCCAGGTAGTCGTCGATGCCGTAATGCGATCCTTCGCGGCCCAGACCGGATTGCTTGATGCCGCCGAACGGCGCTACTTCATTCGAGATCAGGCCGGTATTGATGCCGACCATGCCGCTCTCCAAGCCCTCGGCCACGCGCCAGATGCGGCCGATGTCGCGCGAATAGAAATAGCTGGCCAGGCCGAACTCGGTGTCGTTGGCCAGCGCCAGCACTTCTTCATCGGTCTTGAAGCGGAACAGCGGCGCCATCGGGCCGAAGGTTTCTTCGCGCGCGAACAGCATGTCGCTGTTGACGTCGGCGATCACGGTCGGCTCGAAGAAACTGTGGCCCAGCGCATGGCGCTTGCCGCCGGTCAGCACGCGGCCGCCCTTGGCGCGCGCATCGGCGATGTGCTGCTCGACCTTTTGCACCGCCTTGTCATCGATCAGCGGGCCTTGCGTGACGCCGCTCTCCATGCCGTTGCCGACCTTGAAGCGGGCTACCGCGCTGACCAGCTTTTCGGCGAAGGCATCGTACACGCCGTCCTGTACGTAGATGCGATTGGCGCAGACGCAGGTCTGGCCGGCGTTGCGGAACTTGGAGGCGATGGCGCCTTCGACCGCTGCATCCAGATCGGCATCATCGAACACGATGAAGGGCGCATTGCCACCCAGCTCCAGCGACAGCTTCTTGATGCTGGAGGCGGACTGCTGCATCAGCAATTTGCCGACTGCGGTCGAGCCGGTAAAGCTGATCTTGCGCACGCTCGGGTTGCTGGTCATTTCGCCGCCGATGGCCTTTGGCGAACCGGTCACCACGCTGAACACGCCTGCGGGCACGCCGGCGCGTTCGGCCAGGGCTGCCAGCGCCAATGCGGAGAAGGGCGTGGCTTCCGCCGGCTTGAGCACCATGGGGCAGCCGGCGGCCAGGGCCGGACCGGCCTTGCGCGTGATCATCGCGGCCGGGAAATTCCAGGGCGTGATGGCGGCGCAGACGCCGATCGGCTCCTTGGTGACCACGATGCGGCTGGACGGCGAAGGCGAGGGGATGGTGTCGCCATAAGTGCGTTTGGCTTCTTCCGCGAACCATTCAATGAACGATGCGGCGTAGCCGATTTCGCCCTTGGCCTCGGCTAGCGGCTTGCCTTGTTCGGCAGTCATGATCAGCGCCAGATCGTCGGCATTGGCCAGCATCAGATCGTGCCATTTACGCAGAACCATGCTGCGTTCCCTGGCGGTCCTCTTGCGCCAGCCGCTCCAGGCCGCTTGCGCGGCGGCGATGGCGCGCCGTGTTTCGTCGGCCCCCATGTCGGGCACCGTGCCCAGTTGCTGGCCGGTGGCGGGATTGTTCACGGCCAGCGTGCCGCCTTGATCGGCGTTGCACCACATGCCATCGATGAAGGCCTGCTGGCGCAGCAGGGTCGGGTCTTTGAGTTGGTCTTGCAGCATCGGATGCATCTCTTTCTGAAGGTTTAGAATTTCGCCGCCGCCTTGTTGCGGCCGCGCAGCCATTCCAGCACCAGCAGCAGGCAGGTGGAGAAAATGATCAGGATGGTGGCCAGCGCCGCGATGGTGGGGCTGATGTTGTCCTTGATGCCGGCAAACATCTGACGCGGCAGGGTGGCCTGATTGGGGCCGGCCACGAACAGCGTCAGCACCACTTCATCGAAGGAGGTGGTGAAGGCGAACAGCGCGCCCGAGATCAGGCCCGGCGCGATTACCGGCAAGGTAATGCGGAAAAACGTGCGCAGCGGGCTGGCGCCCAGACTCAGGCTGGCGCGTACCAGATTGTGGTTGAAGCCTTGCAGCGTCGCCAGCACGGTGGTGACCACGAAGGGCGCGCCCAGCGCCGCATGCGCCAGAATCAGGCCGAGGTAGCTGTCGGCCAGACCGAGTTGCGCGAAGAACAGATACACGCCGACCCCGACCACCACCACCGGCACGATCATCGGTGAAATCAGCACCGCCATCAGCACCGCCTTGCCGCGAAAGTCGGCCTTGTTCAGACCGACCGCCGCCAGCGTGCCGAGCACGGTCGCGATCAGCGTCGCCGCCGGCGCCACGATGAAGCTGTTCCTGGCGGCGCGCATCCATTCGTCGGACTCCAGCAAGTTCTGATACCAGCGCAGCGAGAAGCCCTTGATCGGATACATCAGAAAACTGCTGTCGCTGAACGACAGGGGAATGATCACCAGAATCGGCAGGATCAGAAACAGCAATATCAGCAGATTCAGGCTGCGCGAGACGAAAAACCAGGCGCGCTCGATCAGCGACATGTAGGGCGGGAACAAGGGCAGTTTGGTCATGGTGCTCACTTTTTGTGCTGCAAGATTGGCCTGCATTCAGGGCGCAGATTCTTCAGATTGGCCGGTGCGGCTTTACGCTATGCCGGTATCGACCTTGGCAAAGCGGCGGTACACGCCATACAGCAACAGTGTGCCGGCCAGCAGCAGCGCACCCAGCGCACAGGCCATGCCCCAGTTGATGGTGGTGTTGATGAAGTAGGCGATGAAGTAGCTCACCATCTGTTCATTGGGGCCGCCCAGCAGCGCCGGGGTGATGTAGTAGCCGCCGGCCATGATGAACACCAGCAGCACGCCGGCGCCGATGCCCGGATAAGTCTGCGGCACATACACGCGCCAGAACGCGGCGAAGGGATGGCTGCCGAGCGAAACGGCGGCCTTCAGATAGGTGGGCGGCACCGATTTCATCACGCTGTACAGCGGCAGGATCATGAACGGCAGCAGGATGTGGGTCATCGAAACATAGACGCCGACGCGGTTGAACACCAGTTCCAGCGGCGAGTTGATCAGGCCGCTCAGCATCAGCGCCTTGTTCACCAGACCTTCCGATTGCAGCAGCACGATCCAGGCGGCGACGCGCACCAGAATCGAGGTCCAGAACGGAATCAGCACCAGAATCATCAGCAGATTGGCGCGGCGCTCGCTCATGGTCGACAGCCAGTAGGCCAGCGGATAAGCCAGCAGCAAGGTACACAGCGTGACCACCAGGCTCATCCACAGCGTGCGGCCGAAGATGCTGCGGTAGATCGACGCGTCAGGATCGGCCTGAATGATGTCGCCGAACTGATTCTGTTTCAGGTCCAGCGAGGCCAGCAAATAATAGGGCGAATACAGCGAGCCGTTCTTGGCGATCACCTGCCAGGCATCCGGCTGCGCCCATTGTTCGTTGAGTGCGATCAGCGCCGCCTTGCTGGCAGCCGGCGTGAGTGCCTTGCCGTCGGCATCGCGCAGCGGCATGGCGCGCACCGCGCCCATGATCAGCGAACGCGCCCCGGCCAGCTCGGTATTGATGCGGCGCGCCAGCGGGCCGGCGGTATTGTCGTCCTTGGCCCTGGTCAGATCGGTCGCCAGCGCGGCATAGGCCTGATCCGGCGGCGCGCTCTTGCGGTCCCATCTGGCCAGCGCGGCGACGGTGGCCGGCAGGGTAGTGGCGATCTCGGGATTTTCGACCGCGCGCTGCAGCAGGAACACGATGGGCGCGACGAAGGTCAGCAGCAAAAAGATGGCCAGCGGCGCAATCAGCGCCAGGGCGCCGAGGCGCTTGCGGGTTTCGGCCGCGCGCAGATCGCGCTTGAGTTGCTGCGGCGTCGCCTCGGCCACAGGAGGGGCCGTGTGCGTGCTCGGGCTGCTAGCTAGAGTATTCATGATGACTCTTGATTCCGGATACGGCATGAGATCGAATTGAAGCAACAGGCGCACTGAGGCGCCTGCGCTGCATTCCGGCCCGGGCTGGAAGCCAGAGCCGGACCTTGCTGCAAATTACTTGGCGACCCAGGCCGCGAAGCGCTGTTCCAGTTCTTCGCCGTGGTCGGTCCAGAACTGCTGGCTCAGCTGGATCGCGTCCTTGGCGTTGGCCGCCGAGGTCGGCAGATTGCCCAGCGTCTTGGCGTCCAGCAGTTTCAGCGTGTTCTTGTTGACCGGGCCGTAAGCGATGTTGTTGGCGTAGACCTTCTGGTTCTCCGGCGTGGTGGCGAAGGCGATGAACTTCTCAGCCAGCGCCTTGTTCGGCGAACCCTTTGGAATCACCCAGTAATCCAGCGTGTAGACGCTGCCGGCCCACACCACCTTGAGGTTCTTGCCTTCGCGTTGCGCGGCATCGATGCGGCCGTTGAAGGCGGTCGACATCACCACGTCGCCGGCCACCAGGAACTGCGCCGGCAATGCGCCCGCTTCCCACCACTGGATGTTCGGCTTCAACTGATCCAGCTTCTTGAACGCGCGATCAACGCCGCCCTTGGCGCTCAGCACCTTGTAGACATCCTTGGTGGGTACGCCATCGGCGATCAGCGCGAATTCCAGTGTGTATTGCGCGCCCTTCTTCATGGCCCGCTTGCCCGGGAATTTCTTCACATCCCAGAAGTCAGCCCAGCCCTGCGGCGCGGTCTTCAGCTTGTCGCCGTTGTAAGCCAGTACGGTAGACCAGACGAAGGCGCCCATGCCGCATTCGCTGTTGACGGACTCGGGAATGAAGTCATCCTTCTTGATGGTCTTGGCCAGATCCAGCTTTTCCAGCAGGCCGTCTTCACAGGCACGGTTCAGATCGCCGGCGTCGATTTCCACCACGTCCCAGGTGACCTTCTTGGTTTCGACCATGGCCTTGACCTTGGCCAGCTCGCCGTTGAATTCGGCGGTCACGACCTTGGTGCCGGTGCTTTTCTGGAAGGGCTCCACGTAGGCGACTTTTTGCGCGTTGGCATTGGCGCCGCCGAAGTTGACCACGGTCAGTTCGGCTGCCTGGCTGAGGCCTGCCGAGAACAGCATGCCGAGCGCCAGTGGCGAGAGCAGAGCGAGAGTTTGGCGTTTCATTTATTCCTCTTTGGTGGTGGTTCTGGGGGACGAAAGCAAAAATGGGGGAAACAAAAAACAGGCGGCAAATGGGGTGTGCCGCCTTACAGAAAAATCCGCAAGCGCTCCGGTGCAATGTGCAGACTGACGCCGCGTCCTTCGGCCAGATCGGCCAGCGAGGGATCGCTGAGCGACAGCTTGATGAAGCAGTCGTCCTGGCCCTTGACCGCACACCGCACCCGCACGTGGTCGCCGAAATAGATCAGGCCGACGATGCTGGCCCTGATCTGATTACCGTGGTGCTGGCCCGGCGCCAGGCTGATGCGCTCCGGCCGCACACAGGCGGTGACCTGTTGCCCGACCTGCGCCTGATGCACATTGAGGCCGCTCAGGGTGGCGCCGTCCGGCAGCCGGATCTGGCACTGCCTGCCGTCGGCGCTGAGCGATTCGACGCCGCCCTTGAAGCGGTTGTTGTCGCCGATGAAGCTGGCCACGAACTGGTTGTCGGGAAACTCGTAGAGATCTTCCACCGGCGCCAGTTGCTGGATCACGCCCTGATCGAATACGGCGACGCGATCCGACATGGTCAGCGCTTCGCTCTGATCGTGGGTGACGTAGACGAAGGTCACGCCCAGACGCTTGTGCAGCGCCTTCAGTTCGAGCTGCATGTGTTCGCGCAATTGCTTGTCGAGCGCGCCCAGCGGCTCATCCATCAGCACCAGCTGCGGATCGAACACCAGCGTGCGCGCCAGCGCCACGCGCTGTTGCTGGCCGCCCGACAACTGGGTCGGATAGCGGTCGCCGAACTTGCCCATCTGCACCATCTCCAGCGCCTGCTTGACCTTGGCTGCGCGCGTGGCGCTGTCCATCTTGCGCACGCTCAGCGGATAGGCGACGTTCTGGGCAATCGTCATGTGCGGGAACAGCGCATAGTTCTGAAACACCATGCCGATGTTGCGCTTGTGCGGCGGCACCCGGTTCAGCAACTGGCCGTCCAGCCGGATTTCGCCGCTGGTGGGAAACTCGAAGCCGGCCAGCATCATCAGGCAAGTGGTCTTGCCGGAGCCGGACGGCCCCAGCAAGGTCAGGAACTCGCCGCGCCGGATCTCCAGATCGAGATTCTTGACGATCAGGTTTTCACCGTCGTAGGTCTTTTTCACGCCGCAAAACTGCACCAGCGTGTCGCCCGCCGGATGGGCGGAAAACTGAGCGCTTGCAGGCGCATCCGACATGTTCAAGGCTGCGTTTGTATTCATGCTGGCGATTCCTGTTGGCTGGTCACAATGAGATGGTTGAATGAGCGCTGCACGCGCTTGCGGCCATCAGGCCTGACGCAGGGCGGCCGTCAGAATCTGCAGCGCTTCGTCCATGACGTTATCCTGAATGGTCAGCGGGAACAAGAACCGGATCACGTTGCCGTAGCTGCCGCAGGTCAGCAGCAGCAGACCGTTTTGCAGCGCGTGGTTCTGCACGCGTTTGGCGAACTCGGCGTCCGGCTTGCTGCTGCCCGGCTGCACGAATTCCACCGCCACCATGGCGCCGGGGCCGCGCACTTCGCCGATGGCCGGAATCGCCGACCGCAGTTCATTGAGCTGATCCTTCAACTGCTGGCCGAGGCGGGCGCCGCGCGCCACCAGATTTTCTTCCGCGATCACATCCAGCACCGCCAGCGCCGACGCCACGGCGATCGGATTGCCGGCATAGGTGCCGCCCAGGCCGCCGGGCGCCGGTGCATCCATGATCTCGGCACGGCCGCATACCGCTGCCAGCGGCATGCCGCCGGCCAGGCTCTTGGCCATGGTCATCAGATCGGGCAGCACGTCGTAGTGCTCCATCGCAAACAGTTTGCCGGTGCGGGCGAAGCCGCTTTGCACTTCATCGGCGATCAGCAAAATGCCGTGTTCGTCGCACAACTGGCGCAGGCCGCGCATGAATTCAGCCGGCGCCGCATAGAAACCGCCTTCGCCTTGCACCGGTTCAATGATGATGGCCGCCACCCGCCTGGGATCGACATCGCTCTTGAACAGGCCGGCCACTGCGGCCAGCGCGTCTTCGCTGCTGACGCCGTGCAGCGCGGTCGGGAAGGGGGCGTGATAAATCTCGCCGGGGAAGGGGCCGAAGCCCAGCTTGTACGGCGCCACCTTGCCGGTCAGCGCCATGCCCATCATGGTGCGTCCGTGGAACGCCCCGGAGAAGGCAATGACGGCCGAGCGGCCGGTGGCGGCGCGGGCGATCTTGATGGCGTTTTCCACCGCTTCGGCGCCGGTGCTGAACAGTGCGGTCTTCTTGGCGTGCGCGCCGGGGGTGATGGCATTGATGCGTTCGGCCAGTTCCACATAACTCGCATACGGCACGATCTGGTAGGCGGTATGGGTGAAGCGTTCCATCTGGGCGCGCATGGCTTCCAGCAGCTTGGGGTGGCGGTGGCCGGTGTTGAGCACGGCGATGCCGGCGGCGAAGTCGATGAAGCGGCGGCCTTCCACATCCCACAATTCGGCATTGAGCGCGCGATCCGCATAGAAGTCGCACATCACGCCGACGCCGCGCGGGGTGGCGGCATTCTTGCGCTGAAGTAATTCGGTGTTGCTGGTGGCATGTTGTGTCATTGCTTGCTCCGCTGTCCGCGTTGAAAATTCTCAGGTTGCGGGAATACTAAAGCTGCAATGGACCTGTAATATAGAGCCAATCTTGAATATTTGATGGAGCCACTTTGCGCATCGTCTCTTTGTCCGATTATTTGCTGCTGCGCGTCAACCGCGGGGCGGCAGCAGGCGCACCGGCTCGCATCCCGCGGCTGCCGGTCAATCGTCAGATTTATCAGTTGATCCGCGAAGCGATTCTGGGGCAGACGCTGCCGGTCGGGCTGCAATTGCCGTCCTCGCGCGATCTGGCGCGCGAGCTGGCGATGTCGCGCAATACCGTGACCTACGCTTACGAACAATTGCTGGCCGAGGGCTATCTGGAGAGCCGCGCCGGAGCCGGCACCTTCGTGGCCGACACCGCGCCGGATCAGATTCCCGAAACCGTGGAACGCAATGTCGCGCTGACCGATCCCTCCGGCAAATCCGAGTTGTCGGCGCGCGGCGCCATGCTGACGCGCCAGGCCGGCGTCAGCGACAAGCAATGGGGCGCCTTCATGCCGGGCATTCCCGACGTCACGCGCTTTCCGCACAAGGTCTGGAGCCGCTTGCAGAACAAGCATTGGCGCAAGGCTCAGGCCGAAATGCTGACCTACGGCCCGGGCGCCGGCTACGGGCCCTTGCGCGAAGCGATTGCCGAATACCTGCGTATCTCCCGCTCAGTCAATTGCAACGCCAGCCAGATTCTGATCACCACCGGCATTCACCAGTCGATCGATACCGTGGTCAAACTGCTGGGCGAACATGGCGATTCGGCCTGGGTCGAAGATCCCTGTTACTGGGGTACGCGCAGCGTGCTCAAGTCGCTCGGCATCGAGGCCGTGCCGATCCCGGTCGATCAGGAAGGCATGCGTATGCGGCTGGCGAATCTGCGGCGGCCGCCGCGCTTCATCTGCACCACGCCTTCGCATCAATATCCGCTGGGCATGGTGATGAGCCTGTCGCGCCGTCGCATGTTGCTGGAATATGCCGCCGCCCACAAAGTCTGGGTGATTGAAGACGACTACGACAGCGAGTTCCGCTACGGCGGCCGGCCGCTGGCATCCTTGCAGGGCATGGATACCCATGACCGCGTGCTGTACATGGGCACCTTCAGCAAGATCATGTTTCCCGGCCTGCGCATCGGTTTTCTGGTGGTGCCGGAGGCGCTGGCCGGCGCCTTCACTACCGGCATGGCCGAGCTATACCGTTCAGGTCAGGTGTTCCTGCAGGCCACGCTGGCGGACTTCATGGCCGAGGGCCACTTCGCCTCGCATATCCGCAAGATGCGGGTGCTGTACGCCGAGCGCCTGCAACTGCTGCAGCAGAGCATTCACCGTCATTTCGGCGAGCAGATGACCATCACCGGCGGCGAGGCCGGTCTGCATCTCACGCTATCGCTGCCGCACGGTTCCGACGACAAGCTGATCGCCGAAGAGGCGCGCAGGGAGGGCATCATCGTGCGTCCGCTGTCGACCTATTACATGTCGCCCAAGTCGGCGCGCTGCGGGCTATTGCTGGGTTACGCCAGCGTCCCCAACGAGGGCATTGCGCCGGCCTTCGACAAGCTGGCGCAGGTGATCCGGCGGCATGTCGCTTTGTAGGATGGAAGACCTGCCCCGGAACCGGAGCCGGATGCGGCAAGAGCAGGCGGCAGGAAAGCAGGAAAGCAGGACAGCAGGACAGCAGGACAGCAGGGGAGGCGGGAGGATAAAACGAAAAACCGCAGCACCAGGCTGCGGTTTTCAGATCGACTACGCGTTTGACTTATTCCGTCGGCGGCACGTAACCGTGGGCGGCATCGGCGCCATCGCCGAAGAAATGCTTTTCCATCTGCACCGCCAGATATTTGCGGGCGCGCGCATCGGCCAGCATCAGGCGGTTTTCGTTGACCAGCATGGTCTGGTGCTTGAGCCAGGCGGCCCAGGCTTCCTTCGACACGCTTTCATAGAGACGTTTGCCCAGTTCGCCCGGGTATGGTGGGAAGTCCAGACCTTCGGCTTCCTTGTTCAGTTTGATGCAGTGGACCATGCGTGCCATGTTGATTCCTTGTTCGATTGAAGTTGAAGCGTGGCGGACGTGGCTGGCTCGGGCTTCTTTCTGCTGTCAGCGGTTGAGCTTGCTCACGTCCTGACCGGTATTACAAATTCTTGATCAGTATCTGCGACTTGCGCTGCCAGTTATAGATCGCACGGCGATCCTGCGGCAGATCGTCGACCGTCGCCAGCACGAAGCCGCGCCGCAAGAACCAGTGCGAGGTGCGGGTGGTCAGCACGAACAGCTTGGTCAGGCCGGACTCGCGCGCACGCGTTTCGATGTGCTTGAGAATACGCTCGCCGTCGCCTTGCGCCTGCACTTCCGGATTGACCGTCAGACAGGCCATTTCGCCCATCTTTTCCTTGGCGAAAGGATACAGTGCGGCGCAGCCGAAGATCACATTGTCGTGCTCGATCACCGAGAAGTAATGGATCTCGCGCTCAATCAGTTCGCGACCGCGCTTGACCAGCGTGCCATCGGCTTCCAGCGGTTCGATCAGCTTGAGGATGCCGCCCACGTCTTCGATGGTGGCCTCGCGCAGGCTTTCCAGATTCTCGTAGGTAATCATGGTGCCGATGCCGTCGTGCGTGAACAGCTCCAGCAGTACCGAACCATCGGTCTCGAAGGGCACCACGTGCGCGCGCGAGACGCCGGCGTTACAGGCCTTGACGGCGCTGTTCAAGTAGAAAGCAGAGTCCGGCGGCAGGAAGTTCGCCAGCAGCACGGCTTCGGCCTGATGCGAGGCCAGTTCGCGGATTTCGGTGCCGGCGATGTCATGCATCAGCGGCGTTTCCGTCAGGAAGATCAGCTTCTCGGCGCGCAGCGCAATCGCCGCCGACACCGCCACGTCTTCCATGCTCAGATTGAAGGCTTCGCCGGTCGGCGAAAAACCCAGCGGCGACAGCAGCACGATGCCGCCGGCATTCATGATCGGTTGAATCACATCAGCCGCAATCTTGCGCACGATGCCGGTCAGCTGCAGATCGACGCCGTCGATCACGCCCATCGGACGCGCGGTGACGAAGTTGCCGGAAATCACGCGGATCGCGGCGTGCGCCATCGGCGTATTCGGCAAGCCCTGGCTGAATGCCGCCTCGATGTCGAGGCGCAGTTCGCCGGCCGCTTCCTTGGCGCATTCCAGCGCAGCGATGTCGGTCACACGCAGGCCGTTGTGAAAGCGCGCCTCCACATTGCGCAGCGCCAGCTGTTCGGCGACCTGGGGGCGCGAGCCGTGCACCACCACAATGCGGATGCCCAGCGCGTGCAGCAGCGACAGATCCTGCGCCAGCACCTGCAGGCCGCCGGCGGTCACCAGCTCGCCCGGAAAGGCCACCACAAAAGTCTTGCCGCGAAAGGCGTGAACGTAAGGCGCGACCGAGCGCAGCCAGTGAACGAAATCAGTCGGATTTTCCATGACGCGCATTATAACCAGCACAGCGCCGGTGCGTGGATTCGAGGCGGTTTTCGACAGCAATTTGTGCAGCTGCCATGCGCAGAATTGGCAAGTGTTGCCAGATGGATATGTCACGGCCCGGGTGTTGGCCGATCGGCCCGGTCGCGCTGAATGCCCCGGCTTGATGGCTGCGCCGGCAAGCAGGGGCCTGCTCGCAACTGCGAAAGCCTCAAAAATCAGAATCCTTCTAACGACGCCTTCGGCCTCAGCGCCGATACTCGCCGCTCTTGATCATTGATGATCTTTAGCCGTCGTCAATGATCAGCGCTCAAACAGCATCTACAGTTTCGGCTACACCTTGCCCGCTTATCTTGCGCTGGATGCCGCGCTGAGCTATGCGCAAGGACATTACCGCATCGCGCTCAACGTGAAGAATCTGGCCGACCGCCGCTACTACGCCGGCGGCGTCAACAACCGGGCGCTGACCGTGGGCGATCCGCGCACCATTCTGCTGAGCTTCAGCTACCTGCACTGAAGCAGCCTTTTTGCCCGTATCCCCTAGCCTGAATCGGAGTTCAAAATGAAAAACCCGCTGCATGTACACAGCGGGTTTTTTTGCGACTGAGCGATCAGCGGATCAGAGATACACGACTTCGATGGTGGCGGAGCCGTCCAGCGGAATTTCGCGCGTCAGGTCCAGTTCTTCCGGCTTGTTGATGTAAGCGGTGAGGCTGATCTTGGCGCTCAGTTGCTTGTAAGCGCCCGGGGTGCTGGCATTGTTGCCGAAGCTGAACATGTGGATTTTGGTGACGCCGGCAGCGCTGCCCCAGCTCTGACCATTGTTGTTGGTGGCCAGCAGGGTCAGGTTGGCGCCGTCGCCGGTAGGTTGCGTCATTCTGATGCTGTAGCCGCCGGTATTCTTGCCGCCTACTGCGCCCAGACCGAAGTTTTCTTCCGGATATTGCATCAGGCCGCTGATCACCGAGCTCTGGCGGTTATCGACAGCTTTGAACGCTACCTTGGTGGTGGCGTCGCAAGTGATGTTCATGGTCACATCCTTGGTCGGCAGCGTGGTGAACTGGCCCGCCTTCAGCGTGCTGGCAGGAATCACGCCATAGTCAACCACACCGCCGCCGGTGAAGCTGGGCGCGCAGGAAGCCGGGCGGATCACGCCCTTGACCTTCAGTTCGGCGGTGTCGGCAGCCTGAACGGCAAACGAAGCCAGCAGGGAAGCGGCCAGGGCGACTGCGGAGATAAGTTGCTTTTGCATGATCATTTCCTTCAAGAGTGAGGTTGAGAATGTCTGAATTGGTTTGCCTGGTCTGCTGCTCTGTGCGTTCAAGCAATGAAGCCATTGTCGCGATTTGAGTCCTTGCTTTATATGAGAAAAGTCTCAAAAAACATGTGATTTCAGGTGCTTAATAGCGAGGGGGAGTCGTCGCAATGCGAGATTGGGGCTGTGTTTTCAGCTTTTCCGGCTTTGCGGGGCCGGGACTGAAATCCCGGCATCCAGAGGCTTGGGCGGGGATCGCCGATGGGCGCCTGTATTCACTCAGGACGGTCGATGCCACGATCGGCAGCGCTCGCGCAAGGCCGTCTGCGGCTTCTGTATCTTCCTTGTCGCGCGGGCTGGTCGGCGCCTGCCTTCGGCGGTCGCTCAGGCCTTGCCTCAGGCAGCTTGGCTGCGGCTTGCGCGGCTAAATGGGTATAATCTGGCCGCTATGTCCGTCTCTCATCCCCCCAAAGCTCCACAGCTCAAAAAACAGCCCGCGTCCGCATCGCCCTCGGGCTCTGCCGTGCCTAAAACGTCAGATGCTGCGAATGCGCCACCGCGTGCGGCCAAGGCTTCTCAAGCTTCCCAGGCCCCGCAGGCGCCGTTCCGCAATCCGCTGCCGCCCATCACCTTTCCCGAGGAATTGCCGGTCTCCGGCCGTCGTCAGGAAATCGCCGACGCCTTGCGCGCCAATCAGGTGGTCATCGTCAGCGGCGAGACCGGCTCGGGCAAGACTACCCAGTTACCCAAGATCTGTCTGGAACTGGGGCGCGGCGAAAAGGGCCTGATTGGCCACACCCAGCCGCGCCGTATTGCCGCTTCCTCGACCGCCAAGCGCATCGCGCATGAACTCGGTTCACCGGCCGGCGAGCATGTGGGCTTCAAGGTGCGTTTTACCGATACCTTGTCCAAGGGGGCCTGGATCAAGCTGATGACCGACGGCATCCTGCTGGCCGAGTCGCAGACCGATCCGCTGCTGCGCCAGTACGACACCATCATCATCGACGAGGCGCATGAACGCAGTCTCAACATCGATTTCCTGCTCGGCTATCTGAAGCAGTTGCTGCCCAAGCGGCCCGACCTGAAGGTCATCATCACTTCGGCCACCATCGATGCCGACCGCTTTGCGCGGCATTTCGGCCGGGAAGTCGGCGGTGAGCTCAAGCCGGCGCCGGTGATCGAAGTCTCGGGGCGGCTGTATCCGGTGGAAATCCGTTACCGGCCGATCGACAATGCCGACCGCAGCGGCGTGTCCACCGAGGTGGCGCAGGCGCGCGCGCGTGCCGAAGGCCGCGCTTCGCAGGCGCAGAAAGACCGCGAGCAGCGCGACCTGATGGATGCCGTAGTGGACGCCGTCGACGAGCTGGCGCGCATCGGCTCCGGCGACGTGCTGGTGTTCTTGCCGGGCGAGCGCGAGATTCGCGATGCCGCCGAGGCGCTGCGCAAGCATCATCCGCCGCATGTGGAAATCCTGCCGCTGTTCGCCCGTTTGTCGGCGCAGGAACAGGAACGCGTCTTCAAGATCAGCAACGCGCGCCGCATCGTGCTGGCCACCAACGTCGCCGAAACTTCGTTGACGGTACCCGGCATCCGCTACGTGGTCGATGCCGGGCTGGCGCGCGTCAAGCGTTACAGCTATCGCAACAAGGTCGAGCAGTTGCAGATCGAAGCGGTGGCGCAGTCGGCCGCCAATCAGCGCGCCGGCCGTTGCGGCCGGGTGGCGGCGGGCGTGTGTATTCGCCTGTATGACGAACAGGATTTCCTGGGACGCGCGAAGTTTACCGATCCCGAAATCCTGCGCTCCTCGCTGGCCTCGGTCATTCTGCGCATGAAGTCGCTGCATCTGACCGATGTCGAGTCCTTTCCCTTCATCGAGCCGCCGCCGGGCCGCGCGATTGCCGACGGCTATCAGTTGCTGCAAGAGCTGGGCGCGGTGGAAGAAGTCGAGGGCGGCAATCGCCTGACCGCGCTCGGACGCCAGTTGGCCAAGCTGCCGCTGGACCCGCGCGTGGGTCGCATCATTCTGGCCGGACGCGACAATGCCTGCCTCAGCGAATTGCTGATCATCGCCGCCGCATTGTCGGTGCAGGATCCGCGCGACCGGCCGATGGACGCGCAGACTGCAGCCGATCAGGCGCACAAGAAGTTTGCCGATGAAAAGTCCGAATTCACCAGCTATCTGAAAATCTGGAAGTGGTTCGAAGAAGCGATTGCGCACAAGAAATCGAATCGCCAGTTGCAGGACCATTGCCGCGCCAGCTTCCTCTCGCAATTGCGTTTGCGCGAATGGCGCGATGTGCATTCGCAGCTGCTGACCATCGTGCGCGAGCAGGGCTGGCGTCTGAACGAGGCCGACGCCACCTACGAGCAATTGCATACCGCGCTGCTGACTGGCCTGCTGGGCAATGTCGGTTTCAAGTCTGAAGAAGATGCGCAATATCTGGGCGCGCGCGCCATCAAGTTCAACATCTGGCCCGGTTCGCATCTGCTGAAAAAGGCCGGCAAGTGGATCGTCGCCGCCGAGCTGGTCGACACCACGCGCCTGTATGCGCGTTGTGTGGCGCAGATTCAGCCGGAATGGCTGGAAAAGGTGGGCGGCCATCTGCTCAAGAAATCCTGGGGCGAACCGCGCTGGGAAAAACGCACCGCGCAGGTCTCGGCTTCCGAACGCGCCACGCTGTACGGGCTGGTGGTGTACAGCCAGCGGCGCATCAATTTCGGCCTGATCAATCCGCGCGAAGCGCGCGAGATTTTCATTCGCGACGCACTGGTGGGTGGCGACTACGACACGCGCGCGCCGTTCTTTGCGCACAACCAGAAGCTGATCCGTGAGATCGAAAATCTGGAGCACAAATCGCGTCGCCTCGACGTGCTGGTGGACGACGATCTGATCGCCGCCTTCTACGACAAGCTGATCCCGGCGGATGTCTGCAACGGCATCAGCTTCGAGAAATGGCACAAGGACGCCACTGCCGCCGATCCCAAGCTGCTGTATCTGAACCGCGATGACCTGATGCGGCACGAAGCCGCCGGCGTCACCACCGAGCTGTTTCCCAAGACCATGAACGTGGCCGGCATCGCCATGGCGCTCAGCTTTCACTTCGAGCCCGGTGCGCCGCGCGACGGCGTCACGCTGACGGTGCCGCTGTACGCCTTGAACCAGGTCTCGGCCGACCGCAGCGAATGGCTGGTGCCCGGCATGCTGAAGGAAAAGGTGCATCTGCTGCTGAAGTCTCTGCCGCAAAAGCTGCGCCGCCATTGCGTGCCGCTGCCAGAGTACGCCGCCAATTTCTGCGAGCGCATGCAGGAGCGCCATCTGTTCGGCCGCGGCAATCTGCTCGACGCCATCATCGCCGACATCCGCGAGCAGATCACTATCATGGTCAAGGCCAGCGATTTCAAGCAGGAAACGCTGCCGGCGCACCACACCATGAATTTCAAGATCGTCGACGAGCACGGTCGCCAGCTCGACATGGGACGCAATCTGCCGGCGCTGCAGGCCGAATTCGGCGGTCAGGCGCGCCAGGAATTCCAGAAGCTGGCCGAGCAGACCGCCATCGCACCGCGCGTCGATGAAGAGGGCGACAGCCCGGCGGCAGCACCATCGGCAGCCGCCAGCGCCAACGGCAAGCCGGCGGCGCTCAAGACCACATCCGCTGCGCCCGCCGTCAGCGCCGGCGAATACAGCAATCTCACCAACTGGAGCTTTGGCGAGTTGCCGGAGCTGCTGGAAATTTCACGCGGCAGCGGCGCCAAGGCACAAACGCTGATCGGTTTCCCGGCGCTGGTGGACAAGAAAACCCACTGCGATCTGGAAGTGTTCGACGATCCGAGCGACGCTGCGCGCCAGCATCTGGCCGGCCTGCGTCGCCTGTTTGCGCTGCAGATGAAAGAGCAGCTCAAGTATCTGGAAAAGAATATTCCGGGGTTGCAGCAGATGGGCATGCAATTCATGGCGCTGGGCACGCAGGAAGAGCTGCGCGATCAGATTCTGTCGGCCGGGCTGGAGCGCGCCTTCCTGCAAGACCCGCTGCCCAAGAATGCCGACGAATTCAACAAGCGCAAGGAAGAGGGCAAGGCGCGGCTCGGCCTGCTGGTCAATGAACTGGCGCGGCTGGCGGCGCAAATCCTCACCGAATATCACGCGCTGCCGAAGAAGCTGCAAGGTGTGAAGGCGCATCCGCAGGCGACCGCGGACATTCAGTCGCAGCTGTCGCAACTGGTGGGCAAGCGTTTCGTCGCCGAAGGCGAATACAGCAATCTCTCGCACTACCCGCGCTATCTCAAGGCAATCAACGTGCGGCTCGACAAGCTGCGCGCCGACCCAGCGCGCGATACGCGTCTGCTGGCGGATTGGAATCTGGTGGCCTTGCCTTATCAGCGCGCGCTTAAGGACCGCGCCGGCCGCACCGACGCCAGGATGACCGAGTTCCGCTGGATGCTGGAAGAACTGCGCGTCTCGCTCTACGCGCAGGAGCTGAAGACGCCGATGCCGGTATCGGTCAAGCGTCTGCAGAAGGTGTGGGAGAGCATGCAGCGCTGAGGCAAGTCGCCGGGAATTGGGGCCGGCATGGAAAGTAATCTCGCCGCTTGTCAGCCTGCGTCGGAGACATCGCCATCAGCGCTCTGCCGAGTTTGACGCGACCACGCGGCGTTTTCGCGTAGAATTGCAGCACTTTTACGCAACTTATTTCCAAAAAGACAATGGCAATCAAATCCGACAAATGGATACGCCGCATGGCGGAAAACGAAGGAATGATCGAGCCGTTTGAGCCCGGGCAAGTGCGCGAGGAAAACGGTAACAAGATCGTGTCTTACGGCACCTCATCCTACGGCTACGATATTCGTTGCGCCAACGAATTCAAGATTTTCACCAACATCAACTCGACCATCGTCGATCCCAAGAACTTCGATGAAAAATCCTTCGTCGATTTCAAGGGCGATGTCTGCATCATCCCGCCGAATTCTTTCGCGCTGGCGCGCACCGTCGAGTACTTCCGCATTCCGCGCAGCGTGCTGACGATCTGCCTCGGCAAATCGACTTATGCGCGCTGCGGCATCATCGTCAACGTCACACCGTTCGAACCCGAGTGGGAAGGCTATGTGACGCTGGAGTTCTCCAACACCACGCCGCTGCCGGCCAAGATCTACGCCGGCGAAGGTTGCGCTCAGGTGCTGTTCTTCGAAAGCGATGAAATCTGCGAGACTTCGTACAAGGATCGCGGCGGCAAGTATCAGGGCCAGCATGGCGTGACCTTGCCCAAGACCTGAAGCGTTCTGAATCAGAAAACGAAAACGCCGGCTGCATATAGATGCAGCCGGCGTTTTTCATTTGGCGGCTGTGCTTCACACCGAGGCAGCAATCTTGCGCGCCTCGGCGATCATCTTGCCGACCACGCCTGAGGCCTCTCCATCGCGGTAGGCCAGGTGCAGCGGCGCCGACAAGCCGGGCGCTGCATTCAGCTTAAGGTAGATCACACCCTCCGCATTGACATGCATCATCGAGGCCGGAATGATCGCCACGCCGAGGCCGGCGGCGACCAGGCTGAGCGTCGAGAGATTCTTGCGCGCATCCTGTTCCACGCGCGGACTGAAGCCGGCGGCGCGGCAGGCGGCGATGATGGTGTCATACAAGCCCGGCCCGCTGGGACGGCGCGTCATGATGAAGGCTTCTTCGGCCAGCGCTGCCAGCGCCACGCTTTTGCGCCGGCCATTGCCGGCCAGCGGATGTGAAGCGGGCAAGGCCAGCACCATTTCTTCCACCAGCACGGTCTCGATGGTCACGCCGCCGGCGTCGCCTACCGGCGAGCGTACGAATGCCAGGTCGAGCTGTTTCTTGCGCAGCGCTTCCACCAGTTCGTTGGTGTTGCTTTCTTCCACCGTCAGCACGACTTCCGGCGCCGCCTGGCGAAACGCGCGTATCACCGATGGCACGAAGGGATGCAGCGAGGCCGATTCGGTGAAGCCGACCGCAATCCGGCCCAGTTCGCCGCGGGCGATGCGGCGCACGCCGGCCACGGTGGCGTCCATCTGTGCCAGGATCGCGCGCGCGTCGGTGAGCAGCGCCTGGCCGCTGTCGGTCAGCTCCATGCCGCGCGGCAGGCGGTTGAAGAGGGTGACGCCGAGCTCCTTTTCCAGGGCGCGTATCTGCTGGCTGAGCGGCGGTTGCTGAATGCCGATGCGTTGTGCGGCCTTGGTCAGATGGCCTTCTTCGGCGACGGCGACGAAGTAGCGCAGCAGGCGCAGATCGATGGATGACATATGTGTAATGTATGGTTTATGTGCTTGCCATATATTAGACAAAATAAGGTCGCAAGAGTAGCCTTGTCTTGCGGTGCCGACCGGGCCCGGAGTTGGATAAGTTGCCCGGGTCAGGGGAGCGGCGTCGTACTTCATTCAAGCATTCTTCAAGCAGGCCAATCATGAGCAATATCGAATCACACAGCAGCGCGCCGGGCGAGGGCAAGCCCCTGCCGGGGATGACATCCACCGGGGTGCCGGCGCCGACCTCAAAAGAATTATTTACAGGATTTCTCGGGCTCGGCATGACCGCTTTCGGCGGCGCCTTGCCGCTGGCGCATCGTATGGTGGTCGAGCGCCATCGCTGGCTGAGCGAGGCCGAATTCACCGAGTTGCTGGGCCTGTGCCAGTTTCTGCCCGGGGGCAACATCATCAACCTGTCGGTGGCGCTGGGGATGAAATTCCGGGGCGTGAAGGGCGCGCTGGCCGCGATCTCCGGTCTGATCGCGGTGCCGTCGGCGGTGGTGGTGGTGCTGGGCATGATCTATCAGCATTTTCAGAACGATCCCAATATCAAGCATCTGTTCGCCGGTCTGGCTGCGGCGGCGGCTGGTCTGCTGATCCAGATGGCGGTCAAGATCGCGCTGCCGCTGCGCAAGAATCTGGTGCTGGCGGCGGTGGCGCTGGTCTGCTTCATCGCCATCGCTTTGCTGCGTATTCCGCTGCTGTGGACCATGCTGGTGATGACGCCGATCAGCATTCTGGTGACCGCAAAGTTCGGCGGCAAATTCGCCGGCAAGCTGCCGGAAAAGGCCGCGGCAAAATCGGCGCCGCCGGCTGACAAAAATGGAGCGATCAAATGATTCAGACCCTGATCGCGCTGGCCTTGATTTTTTCCGAATTGTCGGTGCTGGCTTTCGGCGGCGGCAATACCATCCTGCCCGAGATGCAGCGCCAGGTGGTGGAAGTGCATCACTGGATGACGGCTGAAGATTTCAGCGCGCTGTTTGCGCTAGGGCAAGCCGCACCCGGCCCCAATCTGATGGTGGTGACGCTGGTCGGCTGGCATGTGGCCGGTTTCTACGGAATGCTGGTGACCACGCTGGCCAAGTTCGGCCCTTCGTCGCTGATCACCATCATCATGCTGCACGCCTGGGAGCGCTTCAAGGACAAGCCGTGGCGCCGTCACGTCCAGTCCGGCCTGTTGCCGGTGACCGCCGGCCTGGTCGCTGCCAGCGCCGCGCTGATCACGCATGCATCAGTCGGCAACTGGCTGCTGGGTGCGATCACTGCGGTCACCTCCATCGTCGCCCTGAAGACCAGACTGCATCCGTTGTGGCTGCTGTTCGGCGGCGCCATGGCTGGCATGCTGTTCTTGTCGCCGATGTGAAAACGGTTGGCATGCGACCCCTCATATCAACATTTAGTTTGATGCACGAAGTCTGATTGGACCCAAGCCATGAGCAATAAACAAGATGATGCGATTCACCGCACGGCGGCAGATGGCTACACCGTCACCGCCGACAACTATGTGCGTGGCCGGCCCGGTTATCCGCCGGAAGTGATGCAGTGGTTGCGAGACGACCTCTTGCTCAGCGTCGGCAAGGTGGTGCTTGATCTGGGCGCCGGCACCGGCAAGTTCACGGCCTATCTGGCACGCACCGGCGCGCATGTAATCGCCGTCGAGCCGGTCGAAAAAATGCGTGACAAGCTGGTTGAAGCTTTGCCGCAGGTGCGTGCGCTGGCCGGCACTGCCGAAGCGATTCCCATGCCCGATGCCTCGGTCGATGCCATCGTTTGCGCGCAAGCCTTCCACTGGTTTGCATCGACTGCGGCGTTGCAGGAAATTCAGCGCGTCCTCAAGCCAGGAGGATGCCTCGGCCTGATCTGGAACATGCGCGACGCGCGCGTGGGCTGGGTACAAAAGCTGGATAGCATCGTCAATCAGGTCGAAGGCGATACGCCGCGTTACCGCACCGGCGCCTGGCGCAAGGTGTTTCCATTTGCCGGCCTGAGCATGCTGCAGGAACGTCATTTTGCTGTAGGTCACACCGGCCCGGCCGAGGACGTGATTCTCAATCGCGTGCGCTCCACCAGCTTCATCGCCGCGCTGCCCTCGGAGCAACTGCGCGGAATCGAAGAGCAGATCAGGACGCTGATCGCCAACGAGCCGGAGCTGGCGGGTAAAGCGCAGGTGACGGTGCCTTATGAAACCGCCGCTTTTTGCGCAATCAAAACCGGCTAGCCCGCGCCGGTATCAATCCAGATACTGCTTCAAAAACTGCTCCATCTCGCTGAAGGTCCTGATGCGATCTTCTTCGCGGCTGAGATTGTGATCGCCCAGCGGCAGCTCCACGTATTTGTAGGAAGTATTGCCGGCGTCCTTGAGTGCGGAGACCATGTCGCGCGATTGATCCACCAGCACGATGCGGTCTTCCTTGCCGTGTATCAGCAGCAGCGGCGTGCGGATTTCCTTGGCGCGGTTGACCGGGGAAGTCTGGCGCAGGCGTTCGCGATCTTTCCACCATTCACCGATGATGCGCTCGGCGCCGATCTCGTAGCCGACATAATGTTGCGCACGTGCCAGCACGTCGCGCAAATCGGCCACGCCGGCGATGCTGACCGCGCAGCGATACAGATCCGGCGTCTTGACCACGCCCATCATGGCCGCATAACCGCCGTAGTTGGCGCCGACGATGCAGACTTTGGCGGGGTCGGCGAGCTTGCTGTCGACCATCCATTTCACGCTGTCGGTCAGGTCATCCTGCATTTCCATGCCCCAGCGCTTGAAGCCCGCAGTCTCGAACTCGCTGCCATAGCCGGAAGAGCCGCGGAAGTTGACCTGCAGCACCGCCCAGCCGCGGCTGGCCAGAAACTGGCTCATGGCATCAAAGCTGAATACGTCGCGGCTGATCGGTCCGCCGTGCGGCAGCAGCACCAGTGGATAGGGCGTGTTTTCAGCGTGCTTGACGCTGGCCGGCGGCAAGGTCAGATAACCGTGCAGAGCGACACCGTCGCGGCTCTTGAAGTTGACTGACTGCGGCGGCCGCATCCTGAAGCCGTCCAGTTGCGGCCGGGTGTTCGCAAGCTGCGCCAGAGCGCCGTTGACCCGATCCAGCCAGAATATGCGTGAGGCTTCGTTCGGCGCAGACGAATAGACGATGTGCCGCATGCCGTCGTCGCTGCTGCTGACGATGGTGTTGGTGTGCCTGGGCAGGGCGGCATCGATTTGCGCTTGCAACTCCTGCATGGCGGCATCCCAGTAAATCCGCTCGCCGAATTCGCCTGAATAGCGGAAACCCACCACCTTCTTCAGCCACTTGGCATAGACCAGGCTGCCGTGCAGATCGAAGCGCGCATCGGCGCGAATGAGCTGACGCGGAAACGCCGGGTCGGAAATATCCACCTTGAACAAGGCCTGGCGTCCCTCGTGATCGGCGCTGACGTAGAGATAGCGCGGATCGTCATCGAAGCCGTGCAACTCCATGGCGTTCTTGCGCGTGTCTTCGATGTTGCCGGCATCATAAGTGCTGAGGGTCTGCCATTTGTCGGCGCCGGGCGGTTTGACGATGATCCTGACCTGCGTATCCTTCCAGCCGCTGCCGGCGCGGACTTCGCCCTGGCGATCGGTATGCCAGCTGTAAATGGAGCCGGGATTGGGGATCAGTTTCCTCAACTGGCCGTTATCCACATTCAGTTTGTAGACGTCGGGCTTGGTCATGTTGTCCAGATCCAGCGCGATCAATACGCTGCTCGGTTCACCCTCGACCTTGCCCAGCACACGGTTCTGAAATTGCGGCACATTCTTGCGCTGAGCAAAGTCGAAGGCTGAGCCCAGCAGATCTCCCTTGAGATTGCTGCCGTCGCTGTTGACCGCCAGCATGCGGGTTTCTATCGTTTCATTGCCATAGCGAAAAAAAGGATAGCGGACATCCACCAGCAGCCGCTGATTGTTGACCCAGCGCAGGCCGTTGAAGTAGAACTTTTTGTTGTCTGTGCTCAGCGGAGTCTTCTTGATCTTGCCCGGCAATTGTGTGACCAGATAGCTCTCGCCGTTCTGATTCTGGAAATAGGCAATTGATAAGCCGTCCGGCGAGACGATGGGCGAACTGATCAGCGGCAGCGATGCAAACGCTGCGACGGGCGGTGGCGCCGATATTGAAACCGCGGCCGCAGACGCAGCAGAGTCTGATTGAGCCGCTGCGCTCTGGTCGGCGGCGGGAGCAGCAGGGGCGGAATGCGCGGCCGATGCACTGAGCGCGCAGCAGAGAACGACAGTGAGCTGCTGAAAAAGATGGCTGCTGCGTGAGTGGCCAATGGAACGGCTGGTTGAGCGCATGGATGAATTGTCGTGAGCAAGTGCGGGCGCACCGGCCGGCGAGATACGCTGTTCTGCCCGGGCCCGATTGGATATGGGATCCGCGTTCAGACTGGCGCCGCAATACTGCATCCCCCCGGATGATGGCCTGCCGATTTATAAAAGAATTCTTGTTCTGCTGTTTTCTGGCTTCGGGCTTGAAATGAATCGGCGCGGCAGGACTGCTTGCAAGCCCATGCGGAAAGCGCCGGATCGACGGCTATTCTGCGTGGTGAGGCTGAGCAAGTCAATCGATGCGCGCGCGATGGCATTTCGGGGGAGTCCCCTGCATCTGGCCGCCGCTGGCGGACCTGCAGGAAGAGCCGGCGTGAGGCGGCCGTGTCCATGCAGTTTCGTCAGCGTGCGTTTCCCGGCGACAGTTTATGAAGCCGCTACCCCCAGCAGCGCCGCCAGTTGCGCCGTGTCGATCCCGCCGGTCTTGCTGCCGTATTGTCCGGAGCCTGCATTTCTATAAAGGATATAGGGAACGCCATCGGCGCCCAGGCTTTTGAACAAGGCCGTATTCGCCTCTATTTTCTGTTCCATCCGAGGCTGGGCAGAGGATGGGCTGATTTCGTTTTTCAGAATGTGCGTCACGTGCTCATCCATTGCCTGCAGCGGATCGGCGGCAGCGAGAATCGCGGTGCTTTGCGCTTGCGATGACTTCGACAGAAAGCCGAGTGGAATCCACACGATGCGCACTTTGGAAACCAAGGGCTTTGCGCTGTTCCACAGGGCAGCGCAATGCATGCAGGCAGGATCGAAAAATACATAGGCAAGGTTGAGCGCCATGATGGGCCCCGACGCAAAGCCCGCGGCGGTGGATGCCTTTTCGTAACGTTGCGTGTTCGACAGGGCGGGTGAGGAGTCGCTGAAGCTGTTGCGCTTGCAGGCGCTGATACTCATCATGGCGCAGGCAGATAAGGCGAGTTTTCCGAATGTTCGACGATGCATGCCGCTTCCTTATGAGTGGGGTGCCGCTGAGACCATCAGGTTTTATCAACTGTTCCTGGCTGCGGTCCTGTATCGCTCATGAAAAAAGCCGATACCAGATGTCCGGTATCGGCTTTCAGCACAGCTCAAAGCAAGTCTTTGACGCTTGTTACTGACGCACGCAATCCACAAAGTAATCGCGGCGACCATTGACTTCGCGCTTCACCAGGCCATGCACGTCGGTTTCGAAGCCCGGGAATTTCTCGTTGAAATCACGCGCAAACTTGAGGTAGTCGACGATGGTCTTGTTGAACATCTCGCCCGGAATCAGCAGCGGAATGCCCGGTGGGTAAGGCGTCAACAGGATGGACGTAACGCGGCCCTCCAGTTCGTCCAGCGGCACGCGGTCGATTTCGCGGTGCGCCATCTTGGAGAACGCATCGGACGGCTTCATTGCCGGCTGCATGTCGGACAGATACATCTCTGTCGTCAGGCGCGCGACGTCGTAGGCGCGATAGGTTTCGTGAATCTGCTGGCACAGGTCGCGCAGACCCAGACGCTCGTAGCGCGCGTTGCGGCCCTGATTCGCGGCAGCGAACTCGGGCAGGATGCGCCAGATCGGCTGGTTCTTGTCGTAGTCGTCCTTGAACTGCTGCAGCGCCGTGACCAGCGTGTTCCAGCGGCCCTTGGTGATGCCGATGGTGAACATGATGAAGAACGAGTACAGACCGCATTTTTCGACGATCACGCCATGTTCCGCCAGATACTTGGTGACGATGGACGCCGGGATGCCGCTTTCGCCGAACTGGCCGTTGAGCGACAGACCGGGGGTGACGATGGTGGCCTTGATCGGGTCCAGCATGTTGAAGCCCGGCGCCAGATTGCCGAAGCCGTGCCAGTCGTCTTCCGCCTTGATGACCCAGTCTTCGCGCTCGCCGATGCCGTCGGTCGAGAAGCTGTTCGGGCCCCACACCTGGAACCACCAGTCGAGACCGAATTCCTGATCGATCTTCTTCATGGCGCGGCGGAAATCCAGCGCTTCCAGAATGCTTTCTTCCACCAGTGCAGTGCCGCCCGGCGCTTCCATCATGGCTGCTGCGACGTCGCACGAGGCGATGATCGAGTATTGCGGCGAGGTCGAGGTGTGCATCAGGAAGGCTTCATTGAAGGCATCCTGATCCAGTTGTACGGTTTCCGATTCGCGCACCAGAATCTGCGAGGCCTGCGACAGGCCGGCCAGCAGCTTGTGGGTCGACTGGGTCGAGAAGATCATCGACTGCTTGGCGCGTGGACGATCCTTGCCGATCGCGTGCATGTCCTTGTAGAAATCGTGGAAGGTGGCGTGCGGCAGCCAGGCTTCGTCGAAGTGCAGGGTATCGATTTCACCGTCCAGCATTTCTTTCAGCGTTTCGACGTTGTAGACCACGCCGTCATAAGTCGATTGCGTGATGGTCAGGATGCGCGGCTTCTTGTTCACGGCTTCGCGCGCGAACGGATTGGCTTCGATCTTGCGACGGATGCTTTCCATCGTGAACTCTTCCAGCGGAATCGGGCCGATGATGCCCAGGTGATTGCGCGTCGGCATCAGGAACACGGGGATTGCGCCGGTCATGATGATGGAGTGCAGAATCGACTTGTGGCAATTACGGTCGACCACCACGATGTCGCCCGGGGCCACGGTCGAGTGCCACACCATCTTGTTGGACGTCGAGGTGCCGTTGGTGACGAAATAGCAGTGGTCGGCATTGAAGATACGCGCGGCATTGCGTTCCGAATCGGCTACAGGGCCGGTGTGATCCAGCAACTGGCCGAGTTCTTCGACGGCGTTGCAGACGTCGGCGCGCAGCATGTTTTCACCGAAGAACTGGTGGAACATCTGGCCGATCGGCGACTTCAGGAACGCCACGCCGCCCGAGTGGCCGGGGCAGTGCCAGGAATACGAACCGTCCTGCGCGTAATGCACCAGCGCGCGGAAGAAGGGCGGCGCCAGGCCGTCGAGGTAAGACTTGGCTTCGCGGATGATGTGGCGCGCCACGAATTCGGGCGTGTCTTCGAACATGTGGATGAAGCCGTGCAGTTCGCGCAGGATATCGTTGGGAATATCGCGCGAGGTGCGGGTTTCACCGTACAGGTAAATCGGGATGTCGGAGTTCTTGTGGCGGATCTCGCCCACGAAGGCGCGCAGCGATTTGAGTGCGAAGTCGGTTTCTTCGGAGGAGCCGGCGCCGAACTCTTCATCGTCGATCGACAGGATGAAGGCGGAGGCGCGCGATTGCTGCTGGGCAAATTGAGACAGATCGCCGTAGCTGGTGACGCCCAGCACTTCCATGCCTTCTTCTTTGATGGCATCGGCGAGGGCGCGAATGCCGAGGCCGGAAGTGTTTTCGGAGCGGAAATCTTCGTCAATGATGACGATGGGGAAACGGAATTTCATAATTTCTCCAAGGCTAGGGCGTGTGAGCAATCAATTTGCGATTGCCGATCAGCCGGACATGAGGCGGAGCCAGGCGCGCATGGCGCGTGGCCGCTCTTAAAGTCATGACCCGGAAAATCAATTGCTGACACGCCCTAATGAGGGTGAAAAAAACGCCTGGGCAGAAAAGCTTGCGCGCCAAAAAGAAAGAAGCCGAATTTTCGCAGATATGCGCAAATGAGGTGCGCATATTACAGAAAAACCGGCAAATACAACAAGCAGGGCGTTTTATCGCTCAGCGCCGCTCGTATGTCACAAACGCGTAGTCAAATCCTGCTACTTCGGAGCGGTGAGTGTCGCGCGCGGTTTCTTGCCATTGCGCGGCATCGATGGCGGGGAAGAAGGCATCGCAGTCGAACACCTGATCGATGCGGGTGATGATCAGACGTTTCACCAGCGGCAGGGCTTCGGCATAAATCTGCGCGCCGCCGATGATGAAGGCCGGTGCGGCGCCGACCAGTTGCGCCGCATCATGCAGCGAGGCCGCGCTTTCGACGCCGGCGTGTTGCCATTCGCCATTGCGGGTGATGACGATGTTGCGCCGGTTGGGCAACGGGTGGCCGATCGAGTCGAAGGTCTTGCGGCCCATCAGGATGGGATGGCCGGACGTGGTCCGCTTGAAGTGCGCCAGATCTTCCGGCAGCCGCCACGGCAGGGTGTTGTTGATGCCGATGCCGTTGTTGCGGTCGGTAGCGACGACGATGGTCAGGTCTGCATTAAGCGGCTGGAGCGGATTGAAAGACATGCTGGGCTGAACTCTTGACGGTATATCTTGACGGTAGATGAGGCAGGCCGCTTGCTGCGGCCCCGAAACACATAATGTTACAGGAGCCATGCTGCATGACGGAACTTTCTGTCCGGTAATCGCCCTTATAGCTTTGAAAAACGCGTTCTCGTGACGGCGCAGGGATGACAGGGCCGCCGTTCAGCCGTTCAAGCAGGCACGCAAGGCCGGGCAGGATCAGAATGATTCAGTCGCCAGCCGCTCGCCAGCGATCGCAGCCTGAACAAGCGAACCACCAGGGTTGAAGCCGCCGCCCGCCGCGCTGGTCGTCAGCGCACTGTCAGTGATGGCGGCATCGTCTCGCCGGCAGTGCTGCTTATTTACTGCGATAGCGTTCGAACAAGTCACGCAACATTGGGTAAACTACCGCCTGCTTTCCAGGTTGGACAAAGAGATGAATAGCGGACCGAAGGCGTGATTCAACGCCGGATGCCGAGCAAGGATTTTGCTGCGCTCATGCATTGCTTGTTGTATTTGCATGCAATTCGTGCGATATAGCCACACGAACTTACGCAGCAGCAAATTAACACCGGCAATCACGGTTCTTGGCCGATCGCTCTTTGTTCTACCCGGACGTAAAAGCAGGCTCACATAAAATATTGCATGTCAGACACAACAATAATGCTTTCAACAATAAATCGGCGACCTGCAATGGAAAACTCCATCGGCAGCATCCGTCGCATCGCGCTCCCGGTCCGTTTCGGAAAACTGGGAAAAATTGCTCTTTCGGCAACTGTGGCTTGCATGCTGGCTCTGCCGGCTGCCGCCTTTGCCTTTGATTTCAATACGGTGGCGGCACGCGCCAAGGCATTGGCCGGCAAGTCTTACAAGAAGCCATCCGAGGACATACCCAAGGAAGTCAAGGATCTGAGCTACGAGCAGGCCAGCCAGATTCACTTCCGCGCGGATCATTCTTACTGGCGCACGCAAAAGCTGCCGTTCGAACTGTCCTTCATTCACCTTGGCGGCGGCTTCAACGATCCGGTCAAGATCAATGAGGTGGTGGGCGGCAGCGTGCGCGAGATTCAGTTCAATGCCAATCTGTTTGACTACGGCGCCACGCGCAACGTCGACCCGCGTCGTCTGCGCAATATCGGTTTCGCCGGTTTCCGCATTCGTTATCCGGTCAACAACGCCAAGGTCAAGGACGATGTGCTGACCTTCCACGGCGCCAGCTATTTCCGGGCGATGGGCAAGGGCCAGGGCTACGGTCTTTCGGCGCGTGGTCTGGCCATCGACACCGCCTTGTATTCGGGCGAGGAATTCCCGCGCTTCAGCGAATTCTGGCTGGAGCGTCCGGCCGCCGGCGCCAAGGAACTGGTGATCTATGCATTGCTGGATTCGCCGCGCGCCACCGGGGCCTATCGCTTTGTGCTCAAGCCGGGCAGCGATACGGCAATCGACGTCAAGTCGCAGATCTATCTGCGCGCCAACGTCACCAAGCTCGGCATTGCGCCGCTGACCAGCATGTTCTACTTCGGCGAGAATCAGCCCGGCCCGGGCGACGATTTCCGTCCCGAAGTGCATGACTCCGACGGCCTCTCGATGCAGTCCGGCACCGGCGAATGGCTGTGGCGTCCGCTGGTCAATCCTAAACGCTTGCTGGTGACCGCCTTCTCCTTCGACAATCCCATGGGCTTCGGCCTGATGCAGCGCGACCGCGCCTTCAGCAGCTATCAGGATCTGGACTACAACTATCAGTCGCGTCCCAGCGCCTGGATCGAACCCAAGGGCAAGTGGGGTTCGGGCCGCGTGGAGCTGGTGCAGATTCCGACGCCGGATGAAACCAACGACAACATCGTGGCGTACTGGATTCCCAACACCATGCCGAAACCGGGCCAGCCGCTGAATGTCGAATACCGCATGCTGTGGCAGAAGGACAATGACAAGACACCGCCGCTGGCGTGGGTGACGCAGACCCGATTCGGTCACGGCTATCGCGCCAAGCTGGATGGCGGCAAGCAGGATGATTCGCTGGCGCTGGCGATCGACTTTGACGGCACGGCGCTCAAGAAACTGCCGGCCAACGCCCGTATCGAAGGAGTGGTCGAGGCAGACGCCAACGGCAAGATTGTCAGCGTGGCAACGCGTCGCAATGAGGCGACCGGCGGCTGGCGCATTGAAGTGAAATTGCGCCGGAATGAAGATAACAAGCCCGTCGAGCTGCGCGGATTTTTGCGCAACGGCAACGGCGGCACAACCTTGTCAGAAACGTGGAGCTACATATTACCCCCCAACTAAGGCAAACAACGGAAGCATCCCAGGCGCTCGAGCACTACCTCGGGCGCTTGCCGTTATCGCCTGAGCTGCGCCAGCAACTGGCGACGCGGGCCGGTGAAATCGGCTCCGGCGATCCGGTTGCCGATCTGCATCGCGTGCTGGCGCAGTCAGGCCTGAACACTCCCTCCACCAGCGAACTGCCGGCTGCCGATGCATCGGCAGCCTTAGATTCATCAGGTGCGCCAGCAGCGCTGTCCACGCAGATCCAGGCCGCTGCAATCAATGCCGATCCTTTTGCCAGCGCTGCGCAGCAGTCGGTTCCGGCGCGCCTGCAGATGCTGTATCCGTCGGGGCCCGCAGCCTTTGCCTCGCATCGTCAGCCGCTGATCGGCACCGACCGCGAACTGCAGCCGCATATCGCGGTGGCGCCGCCGCTCAATCGCAAATCGATGGTGCCGCGCCCTTGGGGCGAACTCAATCCGTTTGCGCGCTGGGTCGATGAAGAAAATCGCCGGCTGGATCGCCGGCCGGGGCGCTGGCGCCGCAAGAAGGGCAAGGCCAAGCCGGAGCCGGTCGTCTCCAATGTGCCGGATGAACCGCATTATGTGGAAGACCATCACGACACATCGGAAGCGCCCGATCCGCGCGGTTACTGGCAGCATCGCGGCAATATGCGCCGCATCACGCTGCTGGTGCTGATGGTCTTGCAGACCGCCATGGCCACTTATTTCATGAGCGACGTGCTGCCGTATCACGGCACCAAACCGCTTGAAATGCTGGTACTGGGCTTGTTCGCATTGCTGTTCCTGTGGGTCTCGGCAGGTTTCTGGACCGCGCTGACCGGCTTTCTGCTGCTGATGCGCGGCGACGATGAATATCTGATCTCGCACGAAAAGGCGGGCGTCAAGGACATCGACGCTGAAGCCCGCACCGCCATCGTCATGCCGATCTGCAATGAAGACGTGGCGCGCGTGTTCGCCGGCTTGCGTGCGACCTACGAGTCGCTGGAACGCACCGGCCAGATCGAGCATTTCGATTTCTTCGTCCTGAGCGATAGCGGCGAAGCCGACATCTGCGCTGCGGAGACCAAGGCCTGGGCCTCGATCTGCGAAGAGACCGGCGGCTTCGGCCGCATCTTCTATCGTCATCGCCGTCGCCGCGTGAAGCGCAAGAGCGGCAACATTGACGATTTCTGCCGTCGCTGGGGCGCCGACTATCGTTACATGGTGGTGCTCGACGCCGACAGCGTGATGACCGGCGACTGCCTGACCAAGCTGACGCGTCTGATGGAAGCGCATCCCGGCGCCGGCATCATTCAGAGCGCACCGCGCGCCGCCGGTCGCGACACGCTGTATGCCCGCATCCAGCAATTCTCGACCCGCGTGTACGGCCCGCTGTTCACCGCCGGCCTGCATTACTGGCAACTGGGCGAGTCGCATTACTGGGGCCACAACGCCATCATCCGTCTGGCGCCCTTCATCAAGTATTGCGCGCTGGCGCCGCTGCCCGGCGAAGGCAATATGGCCGGGGCCATCCTGTCGCACGATTTCGTCGAAGCTTCGCTGATGCGGCGCGCCGGCTGGTCGGTGTGGATCGCCTACGATCTGGACGGCAGCTACGAAGAAATGCCGCCCAATCTGCTCGACGAGCTGAGCCGCGACCGCCGCTGGTGCCAGGGCAATCTGATGAACTTCCGCCTGTTCCTGGCGCGCGGCATGCACGCGGTGCATCGCGCGGTGTTCGTGACCGGCGTCATGGCCTATGTCTCGGCGCCGCTGTGGTGTCTGTTCCTGGTGCTGTCGACCTTGTTGCTGGCCTCGCATACGCTGATCGATCCGCAATACTTTGTCGAGCCGCGCCAGATGTTCCCGATCTGGCCCGAATGGCATCCGGAGAAAGCGTTGGCGCTGGTCTCGGCCACCGCTACCATCCTGTTCCTGCCCAAAGTGCTGAGCGTGCTGCTGTTCGCCGCCAAGGGCGCCAGGGGTTTTGGCGGCGTGCTGGCGCTGACTTGCAGCATGCTGATCGAATTGCTGTTCTCCATGCTGCTGGCGCCGGTACGCATGCTGTTCCACACCCGTTTCGTGCTGGGCGCCTATCTGGGCTGGGCGCTGAGCTGGAAGTCGCCGCCGCGCGCCGACAACGAAACCGGCTGGGATGAAGCTCTGCGTCGGCATGGCATGCATTCGATCATCGGCGTGGCCTGGGGCGCGATCGTGTTCTGGCTGAATCCTTCGTTCATCTGGTGGCTGTTGCCGATCGCCGGTTCGCTGGCCGTGTCGGTGCCGATTTCGGTGATGTCGAGCCGGGTCTCCCTCGGCCGGGCTTTCCGTCGCATCGGCCTGTTCAAGATTCCGGAAGAGAGCGACGTGCCGCTGGAGCTCAGCGAGACCACGCGTTATCTGAAGGCGACCCCGGCCTTGCCGGGCTTTCTCGAGGCGGTGGTCGATCCGACCTTCAATGCGCTGGTGTGCGCCACCGCCCACGCCCATCCGCGCGTGCCCGGCGTCACCGTGCATGTGCGCGAGCGGCTGGTGCGCCAGGCTTTGCGCGATGGCCCCGACGGCTTGAGCGACAAGCAGAAAAACAGTCTGCTGGAAGAGCCGCAATTGCTGTCGCAGTTGCATCAGGCGGTGTGGAGCGGCGCGCCCGAAGTGCATGCCGACTGGCTGCAAGCCGTGCACCGGAGCGTGCCCGCATAATATGCAGGAGAGCAGGTCAGGCCGGAACCCGAAAGGTAATCCGGCCGTCATTTTTTTCTGAAATCATTAGAGATCAATTGCAAGCGCCATCATGAATCAGCCTCAGGACGATCACAAACTCCCCCCCACACTGCCCGAATTCGAAGCGGCGGCGCCGCGACGTTCCGGTCTGGTGCCGGTGATCTGGGGTCTGGTGATCTTGCTCCTGCTGATAGGCGGAGCGGTCTTGTTGTGGCAGAAACGTACGCCGCCGCCGGCCAAGGTGGTGGTGCCGGTGCGACTGGAAACCGTGCGCGCCGAACTGGCCGACATCGAGCAGGTGGTCAACGCCACCGGCAATGTGGTGGTGCAGAGTTACGTGGATGTCGGCTCCAAGGTGGCCGGCCAGATTGCCGATGTCGACGTCAGTGTCGGTGAAGCGGTCAAGGCCGGCAAGTTGCTGGTGACGGTGTCGCCGGCGTTGCAGAACAGCCGTATCGAAAACAATCGTGCGCAACTGGCGCGCCTCAAGGCTGAACTGGCCGGGCAGAACGCTCAACTCGATTTCGCCCAGTTGCAATTCCAGCGCCAGACGCAGTTGAAGGCCGAGAACGCCACGCGCGAAGAAGCCTATGAGTCGAGCCGCATGAACATGTATTCGGCCGCGGCACGGGTCGATGCAATCAATGCGCAGATCCAGCAGACCGAATCCAGCATCAAGGACGACGAAGCGATCCAGAAACAGACCCGCATCGAAGCGCCGGTCAGCGGTACCGTGGTGACGCTGAATGCACGCGTGGGACAGATGCTGAACGTGAATCAGGACGTGCTCATGCGCATCGCCGATCTGAGCAAGATGACGGTGCAGGTGCCGGTGGCGGAAGAAGAAGTGACCCGTCTGCAAAAAGGCATGACCGCCTATTTCAGCACACCGGGTTATCCGGGCAAACGCTGGAGCGGCAAGCTGCGCCAGATCATGCTGCTGCCCACCGATGACTCCGGCCGCCAGGGCAAGAAGGCCTTCTACACGGTGTTGTTCGACGTCGCCAATCCCAGCCGCGAGCTGATGAGCGGCATGACCGCCGACGTCTATTTCGTGCTGGCGCGGGTCGAGAAAGCAGTGGTGATTCCGGTGTCGCTGGTGACCAAACCTGGCATCGACGGCACTCAAAGCATCAAGGTCATGCAGGCCGACGGCAAGCTCGAAACCCGCAAGATCAAGATCGGCATCCGCGATACAGATCGCGCGCAAGTGTTGTCGGGATTGAAGGAGGGCGAACAGATCGTGTTGCCGGCCACGCCGGCTGCCGGCAATGCCAATGTGGTCGGCTCCACGCAAGGGCCGGGCACAGCTTCGGCCGGCCCCAGCGCCGCACCGTAACACGGCGTCGGCAGCGGCATCCTGAGGACCAGGCCGCAGGCAGGCGTTTCCATGCGTTCAGGCTCTTTCGCGCACCCTATGCATGCCCTATACATGCCGCTTAATCTGCATCCGCGGTGGCGATTCATTAAAATGGAGGCCGCTGGGTGCGGTATGTGCGCAGTTCGATAAGCAATGCACAGCGTCCTGCCTTTAGTTTTCCTGTCGCTCGGCGACATTTCCTGGATCGTGTTTCATATGAGTTTTCCAAGCCGACATCGTGATGTACCGCATGCAGCATTCAGTCTCAAGGCCACGGCCCTGGCTGCTGCCGTGGCGGCAGCGCTGATGCTGAGCGGATGCGCCTCACGCACCGTCGAACTGGAGCCGGTTACCGAGATGAAGGTGCCCGATTCCTGGGGCAGCGGCGCCACCGTTGATGTTGCGCGCAGCGAGCAGCTATGGCCGGACACTGATTGGTGGCGCCAGTTCGGCAGCAGCGAACTGGCCAGGCTGGTCGATGACGGCCAGCACAACAACTTTGAAATTGCCGCCGCCTATTCACGCGTGCAGCAGGCCGAAGCGCAGGCGCGTATTGCCGGCGCGCCGCTGTTGCCTGAAGTCGATCTGGCGATGAGCGCCAGCCGCACCTTGCCGCTCAGCGGCGGCAGCCCCAGCAACACCGCCAGCGGCTTGCTGACGGTCAGCTACGAAGTCGATTTCTGGGGTAAGAACAGAGCCAGTGCGGATGCCGCCGAGTCGGCGCTGCGCGCCAATCGTTACGATCGCGAAACCGTGGCGCTCACGGTGACCAGCGGCATCGTCTCCACCTATCTGCAGGTGCTCTCGCTGCGCGACCGCTTGCAGATCGCCAAGCAGAACGTCGAAAACGCACAGCGCGTGTTGAAGGTGGTCGAGGCGCAGAGCCGGGCCGGCTCGGCCTCGCCGCTGGATCTGGCGCGCCAGCGTTCGGCGCTGGCCAATCAGCGTCAGTTGATTCCCGATCTGGAACAGCAGCAGCTCGATGCCCAGACCGCGCTGGCGATTCTGCTGGGACGTCCGCCGCAGAATTTCACGGTGGAGGAAAAAGGTCTGGCTGAAATCCAGATGCCGAAAATCGCCGCCGGCCTGCCCTCCGAATTATTGTCGCGCCGGCCCGATGTGCGCCGCGCCGAAGCGCGTCTGGCAGAGGCCAACGCCAACGTCGCGGTGGCGCGCGCTGCGCTGTTTCCCAGCATTACGCTGACCGGCTCCACCGGCGCTCAGAGCAATGCCTTGCTATCTCTGTTCAATGGTCCCAATCTGCTGGCCAATCTGGGGGCTGGTCTGATCACGCCGATCTTCGATTCAGGCCGCCAGCAAAGCCGCCGCGATCTGGCCATCGCGCAGAAGCAGGAGCTGGTGCAGGTGTATCGCTTGCGGGTAATCAATGCGCTGTCTGAGGTGGAAAAAGCATTGGGCGCGATCCGCAGTCTGGAGGAGCGTTATCGCCTCAAGACCGGCGAGGTCGATCAGGCGCGCTTCGCCTTCGAGCTGTCGGAAATTCGTTATCGGGCCGGCGCCGAAGATCTGATGGTGGTGCTGGACACCCAGCGCAATCTGTCGGAAGCGCAGAATCAACTGGGCCAGATCAAGCTGCAGCGCCTGCAAGCTACCGTCTCGCTGTACAAGGCGCTGGGCGGCGGCTGGCATGACGATGCGCCGGGCAATGCGGCCAAGGCGCCGTGATCAGGGCGGTGGGTATAGGGCTCATCAGCACCAGGGGCGCAACACGATGCATGGTCACGCCTTATACTCTCGATATTCGCGTTTAAAAGAGATTTCCTGTGAAGCAATATCTTGAACTTCTGACCGACATCCTGGAGAACGGCGCCCAGAAAGGCGACCGCACCGGAACCGGCACCACTTCCGTCTTTGGCCGGCAGATCCGGCATAACCTGGAAAAGGGCTTTCCGCTCCTGACCACCAAGAAGCTGCATTTCAAAAGTATTGCGAATGAGCTGATTTGGTTCTTGAATGGCGATACCAACATCAAGTGGCTGAACGAGAACGGCGTCAGCATCTGGAACGAATGGGCGACTGAAGATGGCGAACTGGGCCCGGTGTACGGCAAGCAGTGGACCGCCTGGCCGACAAAAGACGGCGGGAGCATCAACCAGATTGACTATGTCGTCAACGCCCTGAAGACCAATCCGAACAGCCGTCGCATCCTCTTCCACGGGTGGAATCCCGAATATCTGCCCAACGAGCGCAAGAAACCTCAGGACAACGCCAGGGAAGGCCTGATGGCACTTCCACCGTGTCACCTCCTGTATCAGTTCTATGTCGCCAACGGCAAGCTGTCCTCCCAACTGTATATCCGCAGTTCGGACAGCTTCCTGGGTCTGCCGTACAACATCGCATCGCTGGCCTTGCTCACGCACATGCTGGCGCAGCAATGTGACCTGGCGCCTCATGAGATTGTGGTCAGCATCGGCGACCTGCATGCCTACTCCAACCACATGTCCCAGATTCAGGAACAGTTGACGCGCGAGACTCGCACGCTGCCGCAACTGCTGATCAAGCGCAGGCCGGATTCCATCTACGACTACAGGTTCGAGGACTTCGAGATCGTCGGGTATGACCCGCATCCCTCGATCAAGGCGCCGATTGCGGTGTGAGCTCACGTTAGATGATGAAATAAAAAAAGGAGGCCTCGGCCTCCTTTTTTCATGCCTGCTTGCAGCCTGACGTCCAAGCCTGCGTGGAATAAGACTTTGCTGAACCTGAGAGTGGTTGACGCCGCCGATGCCCACGCCAGGCTTCTCTTCTGACTGTTACTTCAGCATCGAGAATCAAATCGGGCTTGTCTACTCGAAGCGCGCTGCATGATAAGCACGCTGGGTTTTGCCGCATGCCTTTCCGATACGCTCTGCCTCCGGCGCGATCTTCTCAAACCTTGGTTGCGGGATGCTGGGCCAGCGGTATGAAGGTGTTGGTCGCATCGAGCGCATCTATCGAACCGCTCTCGATATCATAGACCCACCCGTGCAGGGTCAGTCGACCTTGAGCGAGAGCCAGGGCTACCGACGGATGGGTGCGGATGTTATTCAACTGTGCGATGACGTTCTCGCGAACCATCCCGTTGATGCGGTCATTCTCATTCGCGTGGTTCTTGGATTCATTAATCATCCGCGCCGCATCGGCATAATGCAGCCAGTGTTTAACTGCAGGCATGTGATCCAGGCAAGCACATGTGGCGACCGCTTTCATGGCACCGCAATCTGAGTGACCGCAGATGACGATATCCGTTACTTTCAATTGCGCAACAGCGTATTCGACCGTTGCGCTGACACCGCCCGGTTCCGGGCCGAACGAGGGCACGATGTTGCCGGCATTGCGAATCACGAAGAGCTCACCAGGTTCGCGCTGCGTCACAAGCTCCGGCACCATTCTGCTATCCGAGCAGGAAATGAACAGTGCCTTGGGGGTTTGGCCGGTCGCCAGCGTTTTGAACAGCTCTTTGCGTGCCGGAAAGACGTCCTGCTGGAAGCGGAGAAAACCATTGATAATGTCGCGCATATTGAATAAAAGCTGGCTGATACAGGAGCGCCATTATCGCTTAGATGCTGATATGCCGTCATCTACTGAGCAATGGTCTCTTCCTGACCAAGTCGTTCAGTCGACATCAAATATTTCCTTTCCGTAATAAATCTCCGTTGCCACCAGGACACCGATGGGATTCCATCGGCATGGCGATTTCCAGGGCCGGAAGCTCTAAGCTCTTTGCTCCATATATATTTTCAAGGCGCCGTCGCAGCGCCCAGCCGGCGGCGTCCGGTCTGCCGCGCAGAGCGAATCGCCCAGGATGCGGCTGCATCTGGAGCGAAATCCTGACCTCAGACAGCGATTGATTTTTCTCGGGTATGGCGCTTCTGTCTGATTGCCATACCCGTGGTCGCCGTTTCGGGAATTCCGGCCGCACATTAAAACGCCGCCACCCGGTCGGGCGGCGGCGTCATCACAGCTGATAAAGACGATGATCAGAATCCGACCTTGTCTCCTCCCTTGAGCTTGAGCATTTCGCGCGCGTCGTCCGGCGTCGCCACTTCCAGCGACAGCGCTTCGATCACGGTGCGGATGCGTTTGACCTGGTCGGCATTGCTCTTGGCCAGTTGGCCCGGGCCGTCCCACAGCGAATCTTCCAGACCGACGCGGGTGTGGCCGCCGATTGCCGCCGAGATGGTGGCGATCGGAATCTGACCACGGCCGGCGCCCAGCACCGACCAGTAATAGTCTTCGCCGAACAGGCGGTCGGCGGTGCGCTTCATGTGCATCACGTCTTCCACATCGTTGCCGATGCCGCCGCGCAGACCGAACACCGACTGAATCAGGAACGGCGGCTTGATCAGGCCGCGGTCGATGAAGTGCGCCGCGGTGTAGAGGTGGCCGATGTCGTAGCACTCGATTTCAAAGCGGGTCTGATTGGCGCTGCAGGATTCGAGGATGTAGGCGATGTCCTTGAAGGTGTTGCGGAAGATGCGGTCGTCGGATTCGGCCAGGTAAGGTTTCTCCCAGTCGTATTTGAAGTCCTTGAAACGGCCCAGCATTTCATACAGGCCGAAGTTCATCGAACCCATGTTGAGCGAGGCGACTTCCGGTTTCAGCTGCAGCGCCGGTTGCAGGCGTTCTTCTACGCCCATGGTGGGCGCGCCGCCGGTGGTCAGGTTGATGACGACGTTGGATTTGGCCTTGATCTGCGGCAGGAATTTGCGGAATTCGTTGGGGTCTTGCGTCGGTTTGCCGTTTTGCGGATCGCGCGCGTGCAGGTGGACGATGGCGGCGCCGGCTTCGGCCGCGCCCAGTGCGGCGTCACGGATTTCGTCCGGCGTCACCGGCAGGTAGGGCGACATCGAGGGGGTGTGGATGGCGCCGGTGACGGCGCAGGTGATGATGACTTTTTTGGGTTTGCTCATTTGGTTCTCCTGTGGGTGTTGGTTGTTGTCTTTTGTTGCGTGTCGGTTGTCAGTGCCGTTGCTGATACGGATGCTGTGTTTTCTTCGGACTACCGCCGTTGCCGGGGGCGGCCCGGCAGCCGCTCACTTTCTTTGCTTCGCCAAAGAAAGTAAGCAAAGAAAGGCGACCCCGAAGACTTGCCCCTGCGGGGTTCCCGCTGCTGTGGCGCAAAAAATGGGAAGTGAAACAAACTCGCTGCGCTCAGACAAGTTTCACTTCTGATCCATTTTCTGCACCACATCACCGGCTGCGTCCCCACGGGGAGTTCTTTTAATCGCCTCGCCTTCGGCCTCGGGATTGGGCTCGCCTGCGGCTTCGTGTTCTTTGCACACCGGTCATCCTCTTCTGGACTGGTGTTGTTGCTAACTGATTACTTCGCTTGCTTGCGCTTGTGCGCCACCAGTCCCATCAGGCGGTTGTCGCGCCAGCGCGAGCGTTCGCCGAGTTGGTCGGTTTTGAGTTCCTGGCGGCGTTCGCTTTCGATCTGCTTGAGCGTGGTTTCATTCCATTCGTTCGGCAGTTGGGTCTTGGCGACGTCGCGGTAGGTGTGGCCGTAGCGTTGAGCGTAGTCGATGATGCCGTCGGGAGCGTTGAGGTCTATGGTTTCGAACGGGCCCATGAAGGACCAGCGCAGGCCCAGTCCGTCTTTCAGTACCTTGTCCAGGTCTTCGGAGGAGGCGTAGCCGTTTTCGTAGAGGTTCAGCGCTTCGTTGAGCACCGCGCCTTGAATGCGGTTGAGCAGGAAGCCGGTAATTTCCTTTTTCAGCAGCACCGGCGACTGGCCGGCGCGGGTGTAGATGTCGTGTGCGCGGGCGACGGCTTTTTTCGAAGTCCATGGCGCCGGCGCCAGTTCTACCAGCGGCACCAGATAAGGCGGGTTGACCGGGTGCGCCACCAGAATGCGGTCGCGGCCGGGCAGGTGTTCGGAAAACTCCGAGGTCGGAATCCAGGAGGTGGAGCTGGTGAGGATGGTGTCCGGCGCCGCCAGCTTGTCCATCTCGGCGAAAATCTGGCGCTTCACTTCTACCGTTTCCTTGACGTTTTCCTGTACCAGCACCGCGCCCTGCAAGGCATCGGCCAGAGATGCTGCAGGCTTGATGCGCGCCGCCACCACATCGGGCGCTTCGTCGATCAGGCCGTGCTGCGCCAGGTCGCTGAGGTTTTCGCGCAGCAGCTGCTGGCAGGCATCCAGCGCCTGCGGCACGGCGTCGTAAATGGCGACGTCAAAACCGGCGCGGGCGAATACGATGGCCCAGGCGCGGCCGATGAGGCCGGCGCCGACGACTGCAATTTTTTCACTCATGTTGTCTCCTCTGATATCAACTGCCGCGTCACGCGCAGTGACGTCGGCAGCCATGGCTATTCAGTCCTTGTTATTCGATTCTGATCCTTCAGCCCAGGTGCTCCACATTGCCACAGACCGACAGACTTTGCCCGCTGATGGCAGAACCGGCCGGTGAGCAGATGTAGATGATCTGATTGGCGATGTCTTGCGCCGTGACCATCTTGCGCATCGAGACCTTGGACAGCAGACGCTCGCGCATCTCTTCATGGCCGATGTTGTAGGAGGCTGCCTTGGCGGCGATCACGCGTTCCTGACGTTCGCCGGCGACGATGCCGGGCAGGATGGCGTTGACGCGGATGTTGGAAGGGCCGAGTTCCATGGCCCAGCTTTCGGTCAGACCGATCACGCCGAATTTGGAGGCGGAGTAGGGCGTGCGCAAGGGAAAGCCGAGGCGTCCGGCAGCCGATGAAATATTGACGATGGAGCCGCCGCCGGCCTTCTTGATCAGCGGTGTGGCGCGCCGCGTGCACAGGAACGGGCCGGTCAGATTGACCGCGATGGTCTGGTCCCATGCCGCCAGTTCGGTTTCTTCCACCCTGGCGGTGGGGCCGGCGATGCCGGCATTGTTGACCAGCACGTCGAGCGTGCCCCAGCGTTGCTGCAGCTCGGCGAACATGGCGTCGACCTGCGCTTCGTTGGCGACATCGGTCTTGCTGTAGCTGACCGGCGCGTTGGCAAATTGTGCGCGCGCGCTGTTCAGAAAATCGTCGCTGACGTCGCAGATGTGCACCTGCGCGCCGGCTTCGATGAAGGCCGTGGTGATGGCCAGACCGATGCCTTGAGCACCGGCGGTGACGACTACTTTTTTATCCTTGAGGCTGATATCCATGAAGAGTCCTTGTTGCATGAGTCAAAAATGAGTGAGTAAAAATGAGCTGAAACCGAGCGCGATCATGCATCGTCGCAGTCAGCATTCACAGCCACAGAATCTGTTTGCGATAAGTCAGATCGGTCAGCAGCGGCGTCGCCGGGCCGGTGTGGAAGACGGCGCCGCGCTCCAGCGCGAACACGCGGTCGGCCAGCGCCAGCACCAGATCGAGATTGTGTTCGACGATGACGATGGAGACTTCCTTGCGCAGCTGATCGAACACCGTGAACAGTTCCTGCACCACCGCCGGGGCCAGACCTTCGAAAGGTTCGTCCAGCAACAGCAGCTTGACGTTGCCCGACAGCGCACGCGCCACCGCCACCATCTGCTGTTCGCCGCCCGAGAGAAAGTCGGCGTGCGTGTGCAGGCGCTCTTTCAGACGCGGGAAGTAATGCAGGATCTTCTCTTCGCTCCAGGCCACCCCGTTACTGTTGTCCGTCTTGCGCGCCAGCCGGCCCAGCGACAGATTTTCGGCCACCGTCATGCCGGCGAACAGGCCGCGTCCTTGCGGCACATAGCCGATGCCGAGGCGGGCGATGTCGGGGGCGGACATGCCGGCGATGTCCTGACCGTTGTAGCGGATGGAGCCGGAAGCCGGTTTCAGCAGACCGGTCAGTGCCTTGAGCAAGGTCGATTTGCCGGCGCCGTTGCGACCCAGCAGCGCCACGATCTCGCCTTCGCGCACTTCCAGCGTGGCATCGTTGAGGATGTGGCTCTTGCCGTAGAAGGCATTGACCTTGTCGAAGGCCAGCAACTGGCCGCGCTCTTGCGCATCGCCGGCGATGCGGCCGGTGACCGGCGGCGTGCCGCTGCCGGTGTAGATTTCCTGCACGCGCTGATCGGCGCGTGCTTCATCAGGCGTACCGGCCATCAGCACGCTGCCCTGATTCATCACCGTGACTTTTTGGGAGAAGCCCAGCACGCGGTCGATGTCGTGTTCGACGATCAGCACCGGAATATTACTGGCAATGATCTTGACCAGACGCGACACGCGTTCGCGCTCGGCGGCGGCGAGCCCGGCCAGCGGTTCATCCATCAGCAGCACGTGCGGTTTCGAGCCCAGTGCGATACCCAGATCGACCAGCCGCTGTCCGCCGTAGGAGAGCGAGCCGCCTTCGATGTCATCGATGCCTTTAAGACCGAGGAAGCGCATCAGTTCATCGGTCTCGGCATGAATCTCGGGATAGCTGTCGATGTCGCGCCACATGTTGAAGCGCGAGGCATGGCGCGCCTGCAGCGACAGCCGCAGGTTTTCGTAAATCGACAGGCCCTTGAACAGATTGGTGATCTGGAACGAGCGCGCCAGTCCGCGCTGGCAGATTTCACCGGGCGTCATGCCCTGGATCTCTTCGCCGTTCAGTTTCACCGTGCCCTGATTCGGCACGAACATGCCGGAGATCAGATTGAAGGTGGTGGTCTTGCCGGCGCCGTTGGGACCGATCAGCGCGTGGATCTCGCCGGCGTGCAGATTCAGCTGCGCATTCTTCACCGCCTGGATGCCGCCGAAGCGGATATCGACATCCTTCACCTCCAGCACCAGACCTTGTTGCGCAGGCGGCTGCAGAAAGGTCGGCAGCGGCAGGCCATCGACGATCTGGCGCTGGCTCATGGCGGCGCCGACTTCGGCCGGCGGCCGCAGGCGCTGCTTGATCTTTTGCCAGATGCCGACCAGCCCGGTCGGTGAAAACAGGATGAAGCCGACGAAGGCCAGACCGAACCAGAGCAGCCAGTTTTCGGTCCAGATCGACAGGCATTCGCGGAACAGGATGTAGAACAGTGCGCCCAGCGCGGGGCCGAGAAAACTGCGCATGCCGCCGATCACCACCATCGCCAGCAGCTCGCCGGAGAAGGCCACCGAGGTCGGCTCGGCCGAGGCAAAGCGGTGATGGAAGGCCAGCAGCGCGCCGGCCAGACCGGTGACGCTGGCCGACACGATGAACATGATCAGCTTGTAGACGATGGTGCTGTAACCCTGAAAACGCGCGCGTTGTTCGTTCTCGCGTATTGCCACGATGGTGTGGCCGAAGGGCGAACGGATCACGCGTTGCAGGACGAAGAGCACGATCAGGGCGATCACGCTGACAAAGATGAGGAAGGGAATCGCCTGATCCAGATCGATGCCGGCCACTACCGGACGCACCACATTGCCGAGTCCCGATTCGCCGCCGGTGAACTCGGTCCAGCGGAAGGCGATGGCGAAGGTCAGCGCCGACAAGGCCAGCGTCAGCAGCGAAAAATACACGCCGCGCCGACGCAGGATCAGGAAACCGACCACCGCCGCCGTCGCAGCAATGAAGACAATCGTGAACAGCATCGGCGCCACGATCTGACCGGGAAACCAGTGCTTCTGCGACAAGGCTGCCGCGTAAGCGCCGACGCCGAACCAGGCGCCATGGCCGAAGGAAGTCAGGCCGGTGTAGCCGACCAGCAGGTTGAGGCCCATCGCGGCTATCGCATAGATCACGACATCGGTCGAGGAGCTGGTGGTCAGGCCCAGCAACTGCAGCAGGATGGGAACGATGATCAGCGCCAGCGCGCCGATCCATAGGGATTGATATTTGTTGTACATGGCCGCTCTCATTCAAAACGTTCGATGCGTTCGCCCAGCAGGCCACGCGGACGGAAGATCAGCACCAGCAGCATCAGCAGATACATCGATGCCTCGCCGGCCGGCGCGTAGAACTGGATGGTGATGCCGCGGACCACGCCCACCAGCAGCGCCGCCAGCACCACGCCCCAGAAACTGCCGAGGCCGCCGATCACCACCACCACGAAGGCGGCGGTCATGATTTCTGCACCCATGGCCGGATGCACGCCCGAGATCGGCGCGAACAACACCCCGGCCAGGGCCGCCAGACCGACGCCCAGCATCACGATGGCGGTCATGTAGGGTTGCAGCTTGATGCCGAGCACCGCCACCATGTCGGGTTTCTGTACGCCGGCGCGCACCACACGGCCGAACGAGGTCTTGTTGAGCAGCAGCCAGATCAGCGTGAGCGCGACGATCACCGCCACCAGCATCAGCAGGCGGTATTTGGAATACATGAAATCGCCGACCATGATCTGGCCCTTGAAGGCCGTGGGAATCGAGGCCGGCAGCGGCGAGGCGCCCCAGATGATGCGGATCACCTGCTCCGCCACCATGGCCAGACCGAAGGTCAGCAAGAGGCTGAGAATCGGATCGGCGGAATAGAATTTGCGCAGCAGAAAGCGCTCGAACAGAATGCCGAGCACCGCCACGATCAAAGGCGTGGCGATCAGCGCGCCGCCGAAGCCGAGATATTTGGTGATTTCCACCGCGAGGTAGGCGCCGATGGCATAGAAGGCGCCATGCGCCAGATTGACCACGCCGCCCAGACTGAAAATCAGCGACAGCCCGAGCGCAATCAGCAGGTAGTAACCGCCGACCAGCAGGCCGTTGAGAATTTGTTCCAACAGAAAAACGATTTGCATTGCTGCTCCGAAGTGCGGAAGGAGAGAGCTCAATAAACGCGAGCAGGAATAGTGGGGAAAGCGTAGCGAGCGCGCCAAGGTCGGTTCGAGAAGCGCAGCCGTACGAAAGTACGGCGAGCATCGCAGAGCCAAGATTGGCGCGCGCAGTAGCTTTTGCCGCTATTCCTAAAAGGTGCAGGCGTTCTCTTGCATGGTCGGCGCCAGCACTTCCAGCGACTCATTGGCGCCCGGCACCGAAGGGCCGAGCAGCATGAAATCCCACTTGTCCTTGATCTGCGCTTTCGGCTTGGGCGTGACGGTGTACATCTCTTGCAGCAACTGATGATCCCAGGCGCGGTAGACGCCCTTGCGGGTTTTCAGCACGTCGACTTCGGCGCCCTTTTCGAAGTAGTCGATCAGCTTGGCGGTATCCAGCGACTTGGTTTCGGTGACCGCCTGCACGATAGAGCGGAAGGCGACGTATTCGCCCCATGCCTGGTTCTCCGGCGGCTTGCCGAATTTCTTGATGAAGGCGGCGACGAAGGCCTTGGCCGACGGGGCATTGACGTCGTGATGCCAGGTGGTCGGCCAGGTGCCGGCGAAGTTGTCGGCGCCGGCGCCCCAGGCCACGGCGGTGTCGAAACCGAACCCGGCAATCGGATAAGGCAGGCCGAATTCCGCGTATTGCTTGATGAAGTTGGTGATCTGATTGCCGGCCAGATTGGAAATCACCAGGTCCGGTTTGGCCTGACGAATCTTCAGCAGGTAAGGGCTGAAATCGGTGGCGTCGGTCGGCACCAGTTCATCATTGGCGATGGTGCCGCCGCTGGCCGTGACGAAGGCCTTGGCCGCGCGCAGCAGGTCGTGGCCGAAGGCGTAATCGGCCGACAGCGCATACAGCTTCTTGCCCTTGATCAGATTGTTCTGCACCAGCGAGCGGCCGCAGGCTTTCACATACGTCGAGTTGGCAGCCTCGATGTGGAACATGTATTTGTTGCAGCTCTTGCCGCGCAGCTCATCGGAGTTGCAGCCGGTATTCATGAACAGCTTCTTGTTGCGTTGCGCGACCTGCGCAATGCCCAGCGCCGAAGCCGAGGAGATCTCGCCGATCAGCACCGCCGCGCCGTCGCGCTCCAGCAGACGCTGGGCCTTGGAGGACGCGGTAGGCGGATTGACCGAGTCTTCCGAAATCAGGGTCAGCTGACGTCCCAGCAGACCGCCGGCCTTGTTCTGTTCTTCCACGGCCAGCGTGATGCTCATCACCGCGTATTCGCCCAGCGGGCCGAGGAAGCCGGTGCGCGGCGTCAGGTGACCGATGATGATCTTGTCCGACTGCGCCGTGACGATGGCGGGGAAGCCCAGCGCCGATGCGCCGGCTGCAGCGGCGCCGGCTTTCAGGATAGTGCGGCGGGTAGGGGACAGAACCTTGCTGCTCTTGTCTTGCTCCATGGTGCAAACCTCCTAATGGTCCGGCGCAAGCCGGGTGTCTCGATTTCTGGAAAACCGCTTATTGGTGTGCGGTCTGTAGTTTTGGAAGCGGGTGCTGCTGTTGGTACTCGTTGCTGTTGATGTGATGCTGCAGCTGAATCGGCTTGCGGCAAAAGATGGATCGCCTGGCGAGCGTAGCGGAACAGGCGGCAACGCAGAGCGCTGCGACTGGTCGCGGGCTCTGTGCTGCGGTGAAGATGTCTCCGTTCTGCGGTCGCCGGCGTTGGAATAAAACATCATTCCTCTGCGGCAATCCATTTTTTGTGCGTGCATGTCATTTATTTGACATGTGATCAAATGTATTCGATAGAATTTGGACGTGTCAACCTGCTTCTGCAATAAAGCAGGGTAAAGAAGCTGAGGGGGAATGAGCGTTTTGCCCGACATCGGCTCTTAGCCTGCGCCGGTGAGCGGTAAAGCGCCGCCGTCGCGCATGATGTCCGGGCGGCAATAACGTGCCTGCATCGGCAGCAGCGTCGTCTGCAACTGAGTTTGCCGGCGCTTTGCGCTTTTCCCGCTGCTATAATCCGCGACAATTTTCCGCCACCACGCCCATGGATCAAACCTTACTCGCCGACCTTTCCAACATGCGCAAGATCAAGCATGCGACCTTGTCGGAGCGCGTCTATGAAGATCTGTGCGAACTGATCCAGGCCGGCCAGGTGCGGCCCGGACAAAAGCTCACGCTCAAGGGCTTGTCCGACGCGCTCGGCACCAGTCCGATGCCGGTGCGCGAAGCGGTGCGTCAGCTGGCCGCAGAAGGCGCGCTGGAAATCCTGCCCAATCGCGCCATGCGCGTGCCGCTGATGACCAAGGACAAATTCCGCGAGCTGCTGAAAATCCGGCTGGCGCTGGAAGGGCTGGCGGTGGAGCATGCGGCGTCGGCCATCAGCGCCGATGGCCTCAAGGATGTCTCCGATCTGCATGACAGTCTGTGCGTGGAGATGCATCGCAAGAAGCCCAACGTGGACATCATCATCCGGCTCAACAAGGAGTTGCATTTCGCTGCCTACCACGGCTCGGGCATGGCGACGCTGGTGGCGCTGATCGAAGGTCTGTGGCTGCAGGTGGGGCCGGTGATCAACCTCGATCTGCGTGCCGGTTCGCGGCGATTGTCGGAGGCGCCGGCGCTGTTTCATCACGGCGTGCTGCTCAAGGGCCTGCAGGAAGGCTCGGCCGACAAGGCGAGGGAAGGATTGAGCGGCGATCTGCTCAGTGCCGCGCAGATGATACTGGCGGGCGACGGTCTGCCGGATTGAGTTGCCCGGAATCGTCTGAATGCCGGTGCAGCGCGCGCTGCACCGGATCATTCGCCGTCGGTGTGGATGAAAATATCCCGCCGCAGCCGAGCGTTCTGATAATTTTCAGAATTGCGCCTCGTGCGAGGCCGCATCGCCTCATGCATCCCGGTTTTCAACATCGAAAGTTGCTTGCAGCAAGGCCTGCTTGCGGCGGTCTTGCTGACGACGCACCTTCTGCCGCGCCGCATTGCCGCGCATGCCCAGGCTCAGCGCCAGCAAGGCTGCAGTCAGCGGCAACAGCGCCACCGCGCCTGCCAGAATATCCATGTCCGCGCGTTGCAGCACCTCACGCAGCGCCCCGGAAAACACGCACACCACCAGCGTCAAGGCAAACAGCAAGGCCAGCTTCGGCAGTGCATCCAGATTCTTGTCCAGAAATTTCAGTAGTTTGCGTCGCATGATCAGCTCCATAGAATCGAGAAGGGAAGAAGACTTATGGTCGCGATCACGAAACCGAGCAGGCAGAATCCGCTATACACCACACAATCAAATTGGACCTGGCTCATTTCGTTCTCCTGATTTCGTCACCGCTTGAATCAGGTATCGGATCTTGGCCGCGTAACTTGCGTGGATTTTCCGTAAAGATCGGTAAGTTTGGGTTGGGAAATGTAGGTCGCGCAATGACGCTATGCATGCCTGTCAACGTTCATCCGAAATATCTGCTTCCAGCCAAACTGCGGGCGACATAAAAGCATGGCTGCCGCGTCGCAGCAAATTTACCGGGGAGCTCCATCCATATTGATACAATGCCCGTTTTAATGCGTGGCGGGGCTCATGGATATTCTCTTGTTTATGGTCGATTTCATCATTCATATCGACCGGCATCTGGCCGAACTGGCGGCGGCTTACGGACCGTGGTTGTTTCTGATTCTGTTCCTGATCATCTTTTGCGAGACCGGTCTGGTGGTGACGCCGATTCTGCCGGGCGATTCGCTGCTGTTCGTGACCGGCGCGATTGCGGCCACCGGCGCCTTCGATATTCACCTGATGGTGCTGACGCTGATCGTGGCGGCGATTCTGGGCGACAGCGTCAATTATCAGATCGGCAAGATGGTCGGCATCAAGGTGTTCGACAAGCCGAATTCGCGCATCTTCAAGAAGGAATATCTGGACAAGACCCACGCCTTTTTCGAAAAGCATGGCGGCAAGGCCATCATCATTGCGCGCTTCGCACCCATCGTGCGCACCTTCGCGCCTTTCGTGGCGGGCGTCGGCGCCATGACCTATCCCAAGTTCCTGACCTATAACGTGATTGGCGGCGTGGTGTGGGTGGCGGCGTTTGGCTATGCGGGTTATTTCTTCGGCAACCTGCCTATCGTGAAACAGAATCTGAGTCTCCTGATTGTGGCGATTGTGGTGCTGTCGATCTTGCCGGGCGTGATCGAATTCATTCGCCAGAAACGACGCGCGAGCTGATCAGGCCTCTTGTTTCGTCTTTGCCGTAAAAAAAGCCACCGGAATTCCCGGTGGCTTTTTTCATGGCGCTGCACAGCCACGAATATCCTGCGTGGCTGTTTTGTTCCTTCATCCCTTCATCCCTTCATCGCCGCATAACGCTGATACACCTGCGGCGGCGCATCGCGCCTGACCAGCAAGACCTCGAAGGCTGCGCGTGCGCCGGGCCGTTGCGCGTCTTCCATGCCGGGCGAGCCAAAGGGCATGCCCGGCACGGCGAGGCCGACCGCTTGCGGTTTTTCGCGCAGCAGGCGCTGGATGTCGGCGGCCGGCACATGGCCTTCCAGGGTGTAGCCGCCAACGCGCGCGGTATGGCAGGAACCGAGCGCATCGGCGATGCCGAAGCGGCGGCGGTAGACGCCGGTGTCATCGACATTGCTGCTGCTGACCTCGAAGCCGCTGGCTTGCAGATGCGCGACCCAGCCGCTGCAACAACCGCAATTGGCATCCTTGAAGACTTCCACGCGCGGGCCCTTCTTGATGGCTGCCTTGTTTTGCGCAAGCGCAGGGCGGATCAATACATCGGCCGCGCTCAGCGTCAGCAGCATCGCGCCGGCGCCGCGCAGAAATGTTCTCTTGTGCATGTGTTTTCCTTTCCTTTTGAGCCGATCGGATCAGTGACGATGAGCAGGCGCTGCCGTCACGCTGACGCTGCCTTTCATGCCGGCATCATAGTGGCCCGGCTGCAGGCAGGCGAAGTCGATGACGCCGTCGCGGCTGAATTGCCAGATCAGTTCACCCTGCTTGCCGCCGGCCAGCGTGAGCTGATTGTCGTCAGCGTGTTCCATGTCAGGATATTTCAGCATGGCGGCGTAGTGCGCCTTCAATTCCTGCGGGGTGCCCAGCACCATTTCGTGTTTGAGCTTGCCTTGATTGATGATGTCAAAACGCACGGTTTCGCCTTGTCTGACCTTGATGGTCGACGGCGTGAAACGCATATCGTCGCCCATCACGATGCGGAAAGTGCGGCTGACCTTTGCCGCATCGCCGGCCTGGCCGATGCTGCTGTCGTCTGCCTTGCCGGCGTGTTCCATCTTCATGCCGTCCATCTGATGCCCTGGCATCTCGTGCCCCTTGTGCATCTCCGCCATGCCGGCGGCGCTTGCAGTGGAGAGTGCGCCGCAAAGTGCGGCGGAGATGGCGATGGCGAGGGTGATGCGTTTGTTCATGCTCATGTCCTTGTGTAAGTGTTCGATTCAGATTATTCAGTTCGGATTGCCTGGACTTGCTTCAGTGATGTTCATGCCCGCCGCGCCGCATCACTTTGACCGGCGCGCTCTGGTCGGCGGGAATCTGCTGTGTATCGGGCGCGCGATGCAATTGCGGCTTGCCTTGCGCCACGTCAGCCTTGCCGCTTTCCGCAGCATCGCCTTTCCATTCCCAGGCCACGCTGCCGGTCGGCGCCTTGTACCAGCCGGGGTCACGATAGTCGTTGCGCGCCAGATTGCGGCGCACCTTGACCACGCTGAACATGCCGCCCATTTCTATCGGCCCGTAGGGGCCGCGTCCGGCCGTCATCGGCAGTGTGTTGTCGGGCAGCGGCATTTCCATGTCACCCATGGCGCCGCCCTTGTCGCCCATCACCATGTAGTCGGGAATCAGCTTGCCGATCTTGTCGGCCACGTCGGCCTGATCGACGCCTATCATGGTCGGCACGCTGTGGCCCATGGCGTTCATCGCATGGTGCGACTTGTGGCAATGCAAGGACCAGTCGCCTTCTTCGGTGGCGTCGAACTCAATCGCCCGCATCTGGCCGACCGCAATATCAGTGGTGACTTCCGGCCAGCGCGAGGCCGGCGGCGTCCAGCCGCCGTCGGTGCCGGTCACGGTGAATTCATGGCCGTGCAGATGAATCGGATGATTGGTCATGGTCAGGTTGCCGACCCGGATGCGCACACGGTCGTTCTGCCGCACCACCAGCGGATCGATGCCGGGGAAGGCGCGGCTGTTCCAGGTCCACAGATTGAAGTCGAGCATGGTGTTGACCTTGGGTGTGGCGGCGCCCGGCTCGATGTCGTAGGCGTTGAGCAGAAACACGAAATCGCGGTCCACGCGCATGAAGTCCGGGTTCTTCGGATGGGTGACCCAGAAGCCCATCATGCCCATCGCCATCTGCACCATTTCGTCGGCGTGCGGGTGATACATGAAGGTACCGGCGCGGCGCGCGGTGAATTCGTAGACAAAGGTCTTGCCGGGCGGGATGCCGGGCTGGGTCAGGCCGCTGATGCCGTCCATGCCGTTCGGCAAGCGCTGGCCGTGCCAGTGCACCGAGGTGTGTTCCGGCAAGCGATTGGTGACGAAGATGCGCACCCGGTCGCCTTCCACCACCTCGATGGTCGGGCCCGGACTCTGGCCGTTGTAGCCCCACAGATTGGCCTTCATGCCGGGCGCGATTTCTCGCACCACCGGCTCGGCCACCAGATGGAATTCCTTGACGCCGTTCTTCATGCGCCAGGGCAGCGTCCAGCCGTTGAGCGTGACCACCGGCTGATAGGGGCGACCGCTGCCCGGTGTCAGCGGCGGCTGGGTGTGCGGGCTGGCCTGATGCGCGGCATCGGGCAACGCCGCCAGCGCGACCTGGCTGACGGCGGCGCTGCCGACCGCCAAGGCCGAGCAGCGCAGAAAGGCGCGGCGCTTCATGCTGGTGTCCTGAGTCATGGTTGTGTTCCTTGTGGGTTTTGCCGGACGTGTTGATGGGCGCCGTGAGTCGAATGAGGCGAAGCTTGCGGCTGCGCGGGATTGATAGTCGCGTCTGCTGTGCTTGCAGGGCTTACCGGCCTCACAGGCGCGATGCCGCCCATCGCCATCTGCAACTCGCTGTCGGCAATCCAGAAATCGCGCGCGGCTTCGATGGCGGCGCTGACGGTGGACGCCTGCTCGCGCGCGTCGGCCAGCAGATCGAAGACGCTGATCAGCATGCCGTTGTAGCGCAGCAGGTTCTCTTCCGACATGCGCTTGCGCAGCGGTACGATCTGCTGCTGATAGCTGCGCGCCACCTGATAGGCGCTGCGCTGGCTCAGATAGGCGCTGCGCACTTGCGAACGGGCCTCGTGCGCCGCGGCCGCAAGTTTTTGCGCACTCTGCATGTAGATCGCCTCGGCCTTGGCCACGCGCGCCTGGCCCCAGTCGAACAGCGGAATTTCCAGACTGACTTGATAGCCGATCTCGGGCGCCTTGCCGCTTTCCGAATTGCGCAGATAGCCGAGGTCGAGCACATTGATCAGGCGCGTCGATCGGGTCAGCCCGAGCGAGTCCTGCAAGCCGCTTACTTCCAGTCTGGCCGCCTGCACATCCAGCCGCTGATCCAGCGCCAGTTGTTCAGCCTCGTTTTCTGAGGTGAACTGCGCCGACTGTGGCGGCAGCGCCGGCAATTGCTGTTGCAGTCTGAGGGGAGGCTGCTGATTGCCCGATACCTCGCCCGGCAGAGGGCCGAGTGCGCGCAGCAAGGCTTCCCGCTCCAGCCCGGCCTGCTTGCGGGCGCGCGCCAGCTGGGCCGAGCTTTCGGCGTAGAACAGCTGCTCGCGGCTGGCGTCGAGCTTGCTGAAGTTGCCGCGTTGCGCCATCTGCGCGGCCAGCTCGTGTGCGGCTTCGGCGGCCTGATTGACTTGCTGCAGATAGTGCAGGCTTTGCTCGGCGGCGACGGCGCGATACCAGGCCTCGCGCGTCTGCGCGGCGGTGCGCAGCATCTGATCCGTCAGTTGCAACCGGGTCTGGCGAAAACGTCGCTGCTCGATGGCGGAGGCGGCCGGCATGGTCAGCAGATTCATGATCGCCAGCGACAGGCTGCGATCGATCTTGATGTCGCCGCCGGCATGTGTGCGCGAAAACGAAAAGCCCGGATTCGGCAGACGTCCGGCCTGCACCAGATCGGCTTCGGCAATGCCGAGCGCGGCATAGGACGCTTGCAGCGTCGGATTGTTGAGCAGCGCAATCTGTACCGCATCGTCGGCGCCGAGGCCGGCTTCCTTGGTGTTTTTATCCTGTTGCAGCAGTTCGCGCACGCGTTGCGCCGCGCTGTCGGCATCGGCGTCCGAGCGTATCCAGCGCGCTTCCTTGTTGATGCGTTGTTGCGCCGTCTGGTTGACGGCATCGAAGCCGCCATCGGCGCTGAAAGAGGCGCAGCCTGCCAGCAGCAGCGTCGTGGCGCAGACGATGGCGCATGCGGCGCGCGTGGAGGGTGCGACATGCCGGCCGGCAAGCGCTCGTGGTTTGCCGCGCATGGGCCGCGCGGCGGGAAGTGCATGATTCATGAGTGGTCCTCGGGCAAACGGGCTGGCCCGGCGCGCTGCTCTGATGCTATCGCCCGAAGTCGGCGGCGTGGAATCAGATCAGCGGCGGGTAGTCAGGCCATGAGCGCGCCGGGTAGCTCTCAGATGAGTAGATACAGACGCCTGGTCGTGCAGTGCATGCAGCGACAAGCTTGTTGTTTCAGTCTGGAGAGCGGACGGCGGCGCGTTCAGGCCGATGGCCTTGCGGCAGGATCAGCCGAGGAGAGAGGGCGGGCGTTCCGGATTTTCCGGGGTATAGCCGACGAAGCCCTGCGCCGGCAGCGTCAGGTATTCACCGGCAGGGAAGTCGGGCGAGGGCATGATGTTGTCGGCCAGCGGCAAGACTGCGCCAACCGAACAGACGGCGCAGGAGCTGCAGGAAGAATGGGAGGCATCGTGCGAAGTCTGATGCGATGAAGATGCGCTCGCGGACTTGCTGCCGGCGTCGGCAGCAGCATCCGCGTGATGCATCTCATGCATTGCGTTCACTTCATGCATGCCGTGCATGGAATGATCCATGGCAGCCATGGACGCTTGCGCTGAAACTTCATGCGTCATCGCCGCTTGCTGCGCGCAGGCCGATTGCAAGGCCGCAGCGAATCCCTGCACCGGGAGCGCGAGAGCCAGTAGCCAAATCAGCAGGAATTTTGCACGCAGAATCATGGCGGCGAGTATAGCATCCGAAATCCGGGGGAGAAAAAAGGGCGGGCGTGCCGCCCTGCAAACGGGTTGCGGATTGAGCCCGGACTCATTTCGCCGGCAGCGCGCGCACCAGGCGCAAACCGTTGAACACCACCAGCAGGCTGGCGCCCATGTCGGCGAATACCGCCATCCACAGCGAGCTCATGCCGGCCAATGCCAGCACCATGAACACCGCCTTGATGCCGAGGGCGATGCCGATGTTTTGCGTCAGTACCGCATGCGTCTTGCGGCTCAGGCGGATGAAGTCCGGGATCTTGCGCAGGTCGTCATCCATCAGTGCGACGTCGGCGGTTTCCAGTGCGGTGTCGGTGCCGGCCGCGCCCATGGCGAAACCGATCTGGGCCTGCGCCAGCGCCGGCGCGTCGTTGATGCCGTCACCCACCATGCCGACGTCGCCATGTTGTCGGTTGAGGGTTTTGACTGCATCCAGTTTGTTTTCCGGCAACTGATCGCCGCGCGCATCCTCGATGGCGACTTCGGCGGCGATGGCTTGCGCGGTGTGCGGGTTGTCGCCGGTCAGCATCACGACATGCACGCCCAGCGCACGCAGATCGGCGACCGCTTCCTTGCTGGACGGACGCACCGTGTCGGCCACCGCGATCAACAGTTCGACGCGTTGATCGCGACACAGCAGGGTGGTGGTCTTGCCCTGTTTCTCGAGCACTTGCAGCCGCGCTTCCAGCTGCGGGCTGCACATGCCGAGTTCATGTACCAGCCGGTGATTGCCCAGATAAAAGTCCTGAGCGGCGATGCGGGCCTTGACGCCGCGTCCGCTCAGGGCTTCGAAGTCTTCGGCTTCCAGCGCTTTCGGTACTTGAATTGCAGCGGGCTGCTGCGTCTGCTGTGTTTGCTGTGTTTGCCAGTGCTGCGCAATCGCGCGCGACACCGGATGGTCGGAGCGGGTCGCCAGCGCAGCCGCCTGCGCCATCAGCAAAGCTTGTCCGGCGCTGTCGTGCCGGCCTTCATCCAGCACGATCAGATCGGTCACGACCGGTTTGCCGAAAGTCAGCGTGCCGGTCTTGTCGAGCGCCAGCGCCTTGAGCTTGCGACCCTGTTCCAGATAGACGCCACCCTTGATCAGAATGCCGTGCCGCGCCGCGGCCGCCAGACCGCTGACGATGGTCACCGGCGTCGAGATCACCAGCGCGCAAGGGCAGGCGATCACCAGCAGCACCAGCGCCTTGTACAGCCATGGGTAGAACGGCGCGCCGGCCAGCAGCGGCGGCAGGGCGGCCACCAGCAGCGCGATCAGCACCACCGCCGGAATGTAATAGCGCGCGAACTGATCGACGAAGCGCTGGGTCGGCGCGCGCTGGCCTTGCGCCTGCTGCACGCTTTTGACGATGCGCGCCAGCGTGGAATCGCCTTGCACCGCCGTCACACGGAATTCGAAGGCGCCCTGTTCGTTGATGGTGCCGGCAAAGACCTGATCCCCGGCCTGTTTGCTGACCGGAATGCTTTCACCGGTGATCGGCGCCTGATTGATGCTGGTGCTGCCGTTCAGGATGACGCCGTCAAGCGGCACGCGCTCGCCCGGCGCCACGCGCACTTCGGCGTCCAGCGGCACCTTGGCAGCCGGCATGCTGCTCCAGCCGCTGCCGTTGCTGCCGCTGCTGCCGCTTGGGTCACGCACCGTGGCGACGTCGGGCGACATCGCCATCAGGCCGGCAATCGCATTGCGGGCCTTGTCGAGCGACAAGGCTTCTATCATTTCCGCCAGCGTGAACAGCACGATCACCACCGCCGCTTCCGGCCACTGGCCGATCACGGCGGCCCCGATCACGGCCAGCGACATCAGGAAATTCATGTTGAGCGAAAAATTACGCAGCGCGATCCAGCCCTTTTTCAAGGTGCCGAGACCGCCCAGCGCAATCGCCAGCAAGGACAGCGCGATCACCGCCAGCGAGCGCTCGTCGCCGCTGCTCCAGGCGATCACTTCCGAGCCCAGCGCGGCAACGCCGGCCAGACCCAGCAGCACCCATTTGCGGGTGGGAATGCGGTAGGCTACCGCTTGCGCCGCAGCGCCGTCTGCGCCGCCGGCGCTGCTGTCGAGCGAGTCGGACTTGACTGCTGGCAGCATGTCCAGTGCCTTGAGCGTGGCGACGATGGGGGCGATCGACGGCAACTGATGCTGCACGGTCAGCTCGCGCTGGATCAGATTGAATTCCAGCGCGCCGATGCCGTTCATGTTGGTCAGCCGTTCGCGGATCAGTTTCTCTTCGGTCGGGCAATCCATCTTCTGGATGAAGAACACCGCTTCTTCGCTGGCGCCGCTCAGTCTGGCCTGCTTGCGCGATGTAGGCATGGCGATGGCGGACTGCAGCGCCTCATGCGCATGCTCATGGCCGCTGCAGCAGGCGTCGTGAGCAGGCGCTTCGGCTGCATGGCTGTGTCCGGCATGTTGATGTTCGTGATCGTGCGCATGCGCGTGGCTATGCGCATGGTCGTGCTGATGGCGATCTGACATAAGGCTCTCTCCTTGCGATGCGGATATCCGCTGTCTGAGGTATATTAAAAACCCTGAAGTGACTACAAGGTCAAGCCGCAATATGAAGTTTTGTCAAAGCGGCAAGGAGAAAGCATGGATAGCTTGAAAATTGGCGAACTGGCCTCGCGCGCGGATTGCCCGGTGGAAACTATTCGCTATTACGAGCGGGAAGATCTCTTGCCCGCACCGAATCGCTCGCAAGGCAATTACCGCCTGTATGGCGATGTGCATGTGGAGCGCCTGCAATTTATCCGGCATTGCCGTTCGCTGGACATGACGCTGGATGAGGTGCGCGAGCTGCTGCGCCTGCGCGATGCGCCCGAGCAGAATTGCGGTGAGGTGAATGCGCTGCTGGACAAGCACATGGGGCACGTGGCTCAGCGCATCGCACAGTTGACGAGCTTGCAGACGCAATTGCAGGCGCTGCGCGCGCAATGCGACGCGGATCAGCCGGCGCGTGATTGCGGCATCCTGCAAGGCCTGGCGAATTTGCCGGATGACAACAAGCCGGTCAATCTGGGCAGCCACGGCGGCGGTTGTCACTGACACTATCCCAGAGGTCGTCCGGCGTGGCCGGGTAGGTTCAGATACCCCGGGAGCGCTCCGGATCAGCTTCTCGCGTGATGCCGGCCCAGCCAGTCCATGGCGACTTCAATCACGAAGTCCGGCTGCTCGCGTTGCGGGAAATGGCCGGCGCCTTCCACCAGCACGCGCTTGTAGCCGGCGCCGAACAGACTTTCCTTGTTCTCTGAAGTGACCGGATGATTGGCGCCGTCTTCGGTGCCGTGCAGCAGCAGCGTCGGCACCATGATGCGCGGCGTTTCCGACAACTGGCGATCGAGCGCATCGTAAGTCGGATCAGCCGCCGCAAAGCCCCAGCGATGACGGTAGGAGTGCAGGCAGATATCAACCCAGTCCGGATTGTCGAAAGACGCCGCCGTGTTGTTGAATTCGCTGTCGCTGAAGCGCCATGAGGGCGACCAGGTCTGCCACATGAAACGCGCAAAGCCGCGCCGGTCGCTGCGCAATTCATCTTCGCCGCGCGGGGTGGCGAAAAACCAGTGATACCAATAATTGCGCGACTGTTGCAATGACAGTTTCTGATCCGGCGTATTGGTGCCCCAGCCCACAGAGATGGTCACGCAGCAGGCGATTTTTTCGGGCGCCTGCGAGGCCGCGATATACGCAGCGCGTGCGCCCCAGTCATGTCCGATGATGGAATAGCGTTGCAAGCCGAGTGCATCGGCAAAGGCCAGCAGGTCGGTCCCGAGCGCGCTCAGCTGGCCGCTGCGCGGAGTGTCATCATCCAGAAAGCGGGTCGGACCGTAGCCGCGCAGATAGGGGCGGATCACGCGGTAGCCGGCGTTGCGCAGAGGCTGCAGAAAATGATCCCAGGTGCGCACGTCGTCCGGCCAGCCATGCACCAGCAGCACCGTCGGCGCATCGGCCGGGCCGCTTTCTTCGTAAGCGATGCGCAGCTTGTCGGTATCGATATAACTGAGGTGATTGGACTGAGGCATGGCGCACGTTCTCCTGTTCCTGTTCATTAACGACGGATTTCGGGGCGAGGCTGAAGCGGGTGATCCAAGATCGTGATCTTGCACTATGGCATAGCCAGACGATGTTAGCCGGGCGGGGGAGAACGAGAGTTGAAGATTACTGGCGGTGAGTGAAAATAACTCAAGTATGCTGCAAAAAAATCCCCGATTCGCATTGCCGTTCCGTTAAGCACTGAACGGCGTTTTGTTTGTTCTGTTGAGTTTCAATTCCGTTCGCCCTGAGTAGCTGCACGGCAGCGTATCGAAGGGCCGGCAAGAGCGCTGAAGCTTGCAGGCTGGCTTCGATACGGTCCGGTTTAAAAACGCGCTGAACTGAACGGGCAGCCCCGATGCGCATTGTGGCAGGCCTTCTGTCGCAGCTCAGCCGGCTATTTTTCCCAGAATCCTGTCCAGCATCCAACTGGTGTGCGCTGCCGTTCTCCCTGACGAAGGATGTTGCACACCGCCAGCCAGATGCTCGCGCATGTTGCCAACGTGATAAAGCTGGATGTTCTCCGGATGGTCTATCTGCACTTCCTCCACGCCGGCTGCCGTCGTCAGGAGCAGCGGCCGTTCTTCGAATACTGAAAATGCGATCTTGCCCCGGCTGCCGACGATCTCCACCCGGTCGGCGCGTTCGAAGCTGCCGAAATTCCAGTTGCCGCTGCCGGTCACGCCGCTGCGATACAGCCAGCTGGCGGTCACTGCATCGTGCGCCGAATACAGGCCTTGCTGATTGAGCGAACTGCCGGCGGCTTCCACCACCTCGCCGAAGAAATGTGTAAACAGATCCAGGCCATGGCTGGCCAGATCGTCGAAATAGCCGCCCGCCGCAATGGCGGCATCGGTGCGCCATTGATAACTGCCGCTGAGATCGAGCGGCGAGGGGGTGCGGTTCAGCTGCCAGTGCACATGACGCGGGGTACCGATGCGGCCTTGCTGCAGCCATTGCCTGACGTGCGCGAAACGCGGCAGCGAACGCCGGTAGTACGCAACGAACAAGGGCAGGCCGCGCTGTTCGAAAGCTTCGCAGATCGCCATGCAATCGGCGTAGCCGGGCGCCATCGGTTTTTCGATGCAGCAAGGCTTGCCGGCCGCTGCAACTTTCAGTGCGTAGTGCCGATGCGTATCGGGCGGCGTGGCGATGTAGACGGCGTCGATGCCGGCATCGCCGATCAGGGCATCGGCATCGCTGAAATGGCGCGGCACGCCATGCCTTGCTGCATAGTCGGCTGCCTTGACCGCATCGCGTCGCATGACCGCCGCGAGTTCGAAGCCCGGTGTTTTTTGATACGCCGGGCCGCTCTTCTTTTCCGTGACGGCGCCGCAGCCGATGATGCCCCAGCGGATTGTTTGATCTCTCATGTCTCGGCTCAGCTCAGGAGTTGGAGTTGAATTGTGGCCTTCACCGGAAGCGCGTGATCGCCCATGTTCACGCGTTTGCATGCATGTCGCAGCATGCTGAAGCAGCGCCATCCTGTGCGCCCAGCGCATCGAGAATCGGGCAATCCGGCCGGTTGTCGCCGTGGCAATCGTGCGCCAGTTTTTCCAGCGTCGATTTCATTGCCTGCAGCTCGCGGATGCGTTCATCGAGTTCGCGGATGTGGGTGTCTGCCAGTTGCTTCACCTTGCGACTGGGGCGCGACTGATCCAGCCACAGACCGATCAGATCGGCGATCTGCTTCATTGAAAAGCCGAGCTGGCGCGCCTGTCTGATGAAGCGCAAGAGGTGCACATCCTTCTCGGTATAGAGGCGATAACCGGCATCGGTGCGCGCCACCCTGGGCGTCAGCCCGCTTTCCTCGTAGTGCCGGATCATCTTGGCCGACACGCCGGAGGCCGCCGCTGCATCGCCTATGTTCATGCTCATGATGTCTTCCTTTCGCTACCTTGGGCCTGCGGCTGATGGTGTTTGCTGCCGGCCGCCTTCCAGCGCCTCAGCAGCAGCGCATTGCTGACCACGCTGACGCTGGAAAACGCCATCGCCGCGCCCGCCAGCATGGGATTGAGCAGGCCGGAAACCGCCAGCGGAATGCCGATCAGGTTATAGATAAAGGCCCAGAACAGATTCTGTCTGATCTTGCTGTAAGTGCGTCGCGAGATGTCGATGGCGTCGGCCACCAGCGCCGGATCGCCGTGCATCAAGGTAATGCCGGCGGCCTGCATGGCGACATCGGTGCCGGTCGACATGGCGATGCCGACATCGGCTGCGGCCAGTGCCGGCGCATCGTTGATACCGTCGCCGACCATTGCGATCACGCGCGGCTTGCCAGATGCGTGTGTTCCCGCTTTGCCGACGCGCAGCGCTTCGATGGCGGCGGCTTTGTCGGCCGGCAGAATATTTGCGCGAAAATCATCGATGCCCAGTTGCAGCGCTACCTGCCGGGCGCTGCCCTGATTATCGCCGGTCAGCATCACCGTGCCGATGTTCAGTGCGCGCAGTGCGCGCATCGCTTCGGCCGCGCCGGGCTTGATGCTGTCGCCGAAGGCCAGCAGGCCGAGCAATTGCATAGCTTGCCGGCTGCCGTCCGGTGCCGTTTCGGCGCGCGCCAGCCAGGACAGGGTGTTGCCTTGCTGCTCCAGCTGCTGCGCCAGCGCTTCGAGTTGCGGCGAGCGCGCTTGCAGCTCTTTCATCCAGCGGCCGCTGCCGAGGTAGTGTTCGACGCCGGCGATGCTGCCCTCAATGCCGCGACCCGGCATGCTGCGCGCGTTATCGGCGTGCAGTGCCTTCAGGCCCTCGGTTTGTTCTGCCGCCGCCAATACGGCATGCGCCAGAGGATGTTCACTGTTGGCTTGCAATGCAGCCGCCAGCGTCAGCACTTCATTCCGTGTCGCAGCGTCGTCTGCCGGTGTGTGCAGCGCGCTCAGTCTGGGTTTGCCTGCGGTCAGCGTGCCAGTCTTGTCAAAGGCCGCCAGATTGATCTTGTGCGCGATCTCCAGCGCTTCGGCATCCTTGATCAGGATGCCGTGCCGCGCCGCCACGCCGGTGCCGGCCATGATCGCAGTCGGCGTCGCCAGACCCAGGGCGCAAGGGCAGGCGATCACCAGCACCGCCACTGCATTGAGCACGGCTTGCTGCCAGTCGCCGTTGGCCAAGCCCCAGCCCAGCAGCGTCGCCAGCGCAATCAGCAGCACCACCGGCACGAACACCGCGCTGACCTGATCCACCAGCCGCTGGATCGGCGCTTTCGCGGCCTGCGCCTGTTCCACCATGCGCACGATCTGCGCCAGCATGGTCTCGGCGCCGATGGCGGTGGTCTCGATCAGCAGCACACCGTCGGCATTGATGGCGCCGGCAGCCACCTTGTCGCCGGGCTGTTTTTCCAGCGGCAGACTTTCGCCGGTCAGCAGCGATTCATCCAGATGACTACTTCCTTCGCGCACCAGGCCGTCCACCGGCACCCGTTCGCCGGCGCGCAGCAGCACCAGATCGCCGATCTTCACCTCGGCCAGCGGCAGCATGCGTTCAACACCATCGCGCCGCACCCGCGCCTGATCCGGCCGCAGTGCATTGAGTGCGGCAATGGCGGCAGTGGTCTGGCGTTTGGCGCGGCTCTCCAGCCATTTGCCCAGCAGCACCAACGTGATCACCACCGCCGCGCTTTCAAAATACAGATGCGCAGCGTGCCGGCCACCGCCATCGCCATGCATCCACCATTGATACAGCGAGAGTCCGTAGGCCGCGCTGGTGCCCAGCGCCACCAGCAGATCCATGTTGCCGGTGCGGGCCTTCAGTGCGCTCCAGCCGGCGCGATAAAAGCGCCGTCCCAGCCAGAATTGCACCGGTGTCGCCAGCAGCCATTGCCACAGCGCCGGCAATTGCCATTCGATGCCGAAGGGCATCAGCAGCATGGGCGCGATCAGCGGCAGACTCAGCAATGCCGCCAGCGCCACCGGCCACCAGACCGGCAGGACCCTGGCCGGCGCAGTCGTGGCGCCGCTGCCCGGCTCCTGATGCACGCTGGCTTCATAGCCGGCGCGGGCGACGGCGGCGATCAGGGTTGGCGTGGGAATGTCGCCGAGCAGGGAAATGCTGGCTCGTTCAGTCGCCAGATTGACGCTCACCGCGCTCACGCCCGGCACTTTTTTCAGGGCTTTTTCGACGCGGCCGACGCAGGAGGCGCAGCTCATGCCGGTTATGTCGAGTTCGGCATGATGCGGCTTGACGCTGTAGCCGGCCTTTTCGACGGCGGCCACCAGTTGCGCCGGCAATACCTCGGCGGCGGCAAGCGTGGTGGCGTGCTCGGTCGCCAGATTGACGCTCACCGTGCTCACACCCGGTACTTTCTTCAAGGCTTTTTCGACACGGCCGACGCAGGAGGCGCAGCTCATGCCTTCGATGTCGAATTGCCATTCGCGTAGCCCGGATGCGGCTGAATTCAGTGGGGAGGAAGAGGTCGCAGTGCTCATGGCGAGTGTGTTCCTTAAGTGGTCATGCCCACATCATGATCCTTCCCATCATGGTAAGGTCAAGCCATGATTGTCTCATGGCGAGTGGAATCAAGGGCTTGACCTTGCCATGGAGGGAAGCTTTAAGCTTCTTTCATCACGAATTTATCGTTTCATTTTTGTTGTATTCACTTTGAAGGAGTTCAGCATGCCTGTATTCAACGTCAACGACATGACCTGCGGCCATTGCGCAGGAGTGATCACCAAAGCGGTCAAGGAAGTCGACGCCCATGCCAGGGTGGATATTCAGATTGCCGAGAAGCGCGTGGCGATCGAGAGTACGGTTGCCGCTCAGCGGTTTGCCGAGGCGATTGAGGAGGCGGGGTACACGCCGGTGGCGGTTTGATGATTTGAATTGTTTGGGCGTCAATGTGGTTGCGCCGCACCGTGGACTCGTCTTCGGGATTGCTATTGGTCAACTCATTACGTCTTGGTTTCAGCGGATGCCGCCTCCCGATTTTCATTCGACCTGCAAGCGGCAATGGTTTATTTGCTGAGCAGGCGCATCGCCCGTTCCAGTCCGTCAATGGTCAGCGGAAACATGCGCTCGCTCATCAATTGGCGGATCAGTGCAATCGATTGACGGTATTGCCACAGGCCTTCCGGTTCGGGATTGAGCCAGATGTGGCGCGGAAAAGTGCTGGTGAATCGCTGTAGCCAGACGGCGCCGGCTTCTTCGTTGTTGTATTCGACCGAGCCGCCCGCCTGGGCGATTTCGTAGGGGCTCATGGTGGCGTCGCCGACGATGATCAGTTTAGTGTCGGGCGTGTATTTGCGCAGCACGTCCCAGGTCGGGAAGCGTTCGGCGTGGCGGCGGCGGTTGTTTTTCCACAGATAGTCGTAGACGCAGTTGTGGAAGTAGAAGAACTCCATGTTCTTGAATTCGGTGCGTGAGGCCGAGAACAGTTCTTCGGTGCGCGCGACGTGATCGTCCATCGAGCCGCCGACGTCGAACAGCATCAGCACCTTGATATTGTTCTTGCGCTCCGGCTGCATGCGGATGTCGAGATAGCCGGCATTGCTGGCAGTGGCGCGGATGGTGTCGTCCAGCGCCAGTTCTTCTTCGTGGCCCTCGCGTGCGAATTTGCGCAGACGGCGCAGCGCGACCTTGATGTTGCGGGTGCCGAGTTCGCGCTCGCCGTCGTAGTCCTTGTATTCGCGCGCATCCCAGACCTTCACGGCACTGCGATTTTTGCTCTCGCCGCCTATGCGTATTCCTTCCGGGTTAGTGCCGCCGTGGCCGAAGGGCGAGACGCCGCCGGTGCCTATCCATTTGCTGCCGCCTTCGTGGCGCTCCTTCTGTTCCTCCAGCAACTGCCTGAGCCGGTCCATCAGCTTGTCGTAGCCGAATTTTTCGAGCGCGGCTTTCTGCTCCGGCGTCAGCTCGCGCTGCATGCGCTTGACCAGCCAGTCCAGCGGGATCTCCGGATTCTTTTCGAACAGGGTTTCTATGCCCTTGAAGTAGGCGCCGAAGGCCTTGTCGAACTTGTCGAAATGGGCCTCATCCTTGACCAGCGTGATGCGCGCCAGATAATAGAATTCATCGAGCGAGGGCGAGATGACCTGCTTCTGCATGGCTTCCAGCAGCATCAGGAATTCCTTGATCGAGACCGGCACGCCGGCGTCTTTCAGGGTGAAGAAAAAATCGATCAGCATAGTGTTTGTGCTTGTGGTGGGGCTCAGCGCCCCAGCTTGTATTGCAGATGGCGGCGCACCGAAGGCCATTCGGATTCGATGATGGAAAACACCACGGTGTCGCGCAGCGAGCCGTCCGGCATGCGCTGGTGATTGCGCAGGATGCCGTCCTGCTTGGCGCCGAGGCGAGCGATGGCGATGCGCGATGGCTGGTTCATCCAGTGCGTGCGGAACTCGACCGCGATGCAATGCAGGGTCTCGAAGGCATGGCTCAGCAGCATCAGCTTGCATTCGGTATTGATGCCGCTGCGCTGGGCGCTGGCGGCGTACCAGGTGGAACCGATCTCCAGCCGTTTATGCAGCGGATCGGCATTCATGTAAGTCGTCATGCCGCACAGCGCGCCGGTGTCGTGCCGCCGCACCACGAAGGGCAACATGCTGCCCTGGCTTTGCAGATGCAGGCGCCGCTCGATTTCGGCGCGCATGTTCTCCGGCTTGGGCACAGCGGTGTACCACAGCTTCCACAGTTTGCCGTCCGACACCGCCGCGATCAGCGCATCGTGATGGTCCAGCGATAGCGGTTCCAGATTGGCGAACTGCCCCTTGAGCGTAATCGGCGTCAGAAACTGCATGGAAGTTCTCCGTGGTCGGCACTGCGGTCGTCAGGCGAGATCAGTGCATTGATTCAGCGATGCGATTTGGACATGAACACCAGGCGCTCGAACAGATGCACGTCCTGCTCGTTCTTGAGCAGCGCGCCGTGCAGCGGCGGCACTACGGCCTTGCTGTCCTGGCTGCGCAGCGCCTCGGGTGGAATATCTTCCGCCATCAGCAGTTTGAGCCAGTCGATCAGTTCCGACGTGGATGGCTTCTTCTTCAGGCCCGGCACGTCGCGCACTTCGTAGAACGTTTGCAGCGCCTGCGCCAGCAGATCGCGTTTCAGGTGCGGGAAGTGGACGTCGACGATCTGCTGCATCGTGTCCTTGTCGGGGAACTTGATGTAGTGGAAAAAGCAACGGCGCAGAAATGCGTCCGGCAATTCCTTCTCATTGTTGGAAGTGATCACCACCAGCGGCCTATGCTTGGCGCGCACCATTTCGCGCGTTTCGTAGACGTAGAATTCCATGCGATCGATTTCGCGCAGCAGATCGTTAGGAAATTCGATGTCGGCCTTGTCGATTTCGTCGATCAGCAACACCACCGGCTCATCGGCGGTAAAGGCTTGCCACAGCACGCCCTTGACGATGTAGTTGTGAATGTCCTTGACGCGTTCTTCACCGAGTTGCGAATCGCGCAGACGCGATACGGCATCGTATTCATACAGGCCCTGTTGCGCCTTGGTGGTCGATTTGATGTGCCATTGCAGCAGCGGCCGGTTCAGAGCAGCCGCCACTTCTTCGGCCAGCATGGTCTTGCCGGTGCCGGGCTCGCCCTTGATCAGCAAGGGCCGTTGCAAGGTGAGGGCGGCGTTCACCGCCAGTTTCAGATCGTCGGTGGCGACGTAGTTTTCGGAGCCGGTAAAGCGAGCCTGCTCGCGAGCGTGTTGATCGGGCATGGTGCAATCCTTGGTGGCGGGTCTCTGGAATGTGGGGCGTCTGGCGGGCGCTGCTCAGCGCTTGTTTCTGTATTCGCTTGAATTCGGCATGTGTAAATCCGCGACAAATTGTCGCCTTGTCATTCGCACGAAAATTTGTTCGAGTATAAGGGAAAAGTCATGGCGGCTCAGTGTCGGCGGATTTTGCAGGTCGGGCGCGTTTTTAACGTCTGCGGCATTGAATTTTGTGTCTTCAGCCGTATATGGGGGTTTCATAATAAGCAGGAGACAGACATGCAAGACAGATTGCAGAAGCAGCTTGTTGAACAGGTGCAATATTCCCTCCCCGATCGCAATGTCCGCAGCTGTCAGACTGAATTTTTCAGCAAGCGCAACCGATTGTGATTTCCGCTATCCAAGTTCGCTGATCGCGCCGGACTCCCGGAAGAGGCGAGCGCTTTGCAGACGCGTTTGCCGTGCGCGGATGATGGTCACAACATGCAGTTCCGATTTCTCCTGTCAGGAGTAAAACCCCGCGCAAGATGGCGCGCACGCTAAGCGGCTGCGCTTGACAGCTGTGGCGCGATTTCTCCCGACATCCATGTAACAAGACACCATGAAATTTCTGTTTTTGAAGATGATGGTCATGTGGCGCCGGTTGCGCAATGGTGCGCAGGCGCGTTACGCCGACCATAACGATTACGCGCCGCAGCTGGAAAAGCTGCTGCGCCGGGTCAGCCCGGATCTGAGCTGGTATGAACGCGCCAACTGGATGATCGATCTGGCCGAATGGGTGCGCCATCAGCCCAAGGTTTCGCTGCTCGACAAGGAGGCCTGGAACCAGGTCAAGCGGCAGCGGCTGGAGTTCATGCTGAGCTGGCTGGATCTGCATCGCGATGTACGCCGCACGGTGCAGATTGCACTGCAGAAGACCTTGCGCGAATCGAGCGGGCACGAGCTGTTTTCCGCTACCGGCTTGCCGCATGAACCGGCCTTCTTTGCCGAACTGTCGGAGCGCATCGCGCGCATGATTCTGCCGCGCCATCTGTCGCCCACCGATCTGTCCAGCCTGTTTACCGCGATGTTTCCGCGTGCCGACGACGCCGAATGGCTGCTGGAACTGGATAACGAGGTGCTCGGCCGTCTGTGGAAACTGGCTGCCGACGACGGTATCTCGCACATGTACTGGCAGCAGATCGAAGAAGCGATTACCTATCTGACCACCACCGTGGTGGCCGATGGCATCAGCCCGGCATTCCGTCAGCGGCTGGAGCCCAAGATGCCCTTGCGCGCGACGCCCTTCATGTCCTTGCGGCGCGAGATGGAAGCTTATCTGCAAGGCCCTCCGCACAACGAAGGCGCAGTGCGCAGCGTGCGCATGCTGGTAGCCGTGTGCCGCGCTCAGACCGATCGCATCTATGAACACCTCGACGAGTACGGCGTGTCGGTGAGTCTGGTGTACCGGCTGGAGCGCATGCGCGCGCAACTCAAGCGCATTGCGCGTCTGCTCGATCTGCGCGCAGCCTTGCCGGGCATTGCCGCAGAGACCGGTGCCGGGCGCGTGCAATTGCTGCTGACTGATCTGATTTCGGCGCATCACAACCGCTCCTCGGTGCGCGGTCTGGTGCGTCGCAGTTTTGCGTTGCTGGCGCGCAAGATGGTGGAGCGCAACGCCGATCACGGTGAGCACTACATCGCGCGCGACGGCGCCAGCTATCGGGCCATGCTGAAGGCTGCGATGTACGGCGGCGTGATCACCGCCGGCACGGTGCTGGCCAAGGTGGCGCTGGCGCGGCTGGGCATGGCGCACTTTTTTGAAGGCATGCTGGCTTCGCTCAATTTCGCCATCAGCTTTCTCTTGATTGCCGCCGTCGGCGGTGTGCTCGCCACCAAGCAGCCGGCCGTGACGGCGCCGGCGCTGGCCTCCAAGATGGGCGAACTCAATACTGTGGAAGGCTTGCGCAGCCTGCTGGGCGAAGCGGCCATGCTGCTGCGCTCGCAGGCCGCCGCCATCTTCGGCAACGTGATGGCGGTGGTGCCGACCATGCTGGCGCTGGCGGCGCTGGGCTGGTATGCCTTCGGCGCGCAAATGATGACGCCGGAGAAGGCGCATGCCGCGCTCAAATCGCTCTCGCTGATCGGACCCACGCCTTTCTATGCAGCGCTGACCGGCGTACTGCTGTGGCTCTCCAGTCTGGCCGCCGGCCTCGCCGACAACTGGTTTGCGCTGCGCCGCATCCGCGAATCGGTGGCGCATCAGCGCCGCCTGGTGCATGTGCTGGGCCCGCTGCGCGCAGAACGCTGGGCCGCATGGCTGGAGCGCAATGTCTCGCTGATCGTCGGCAACGTCAGTCTTGGCGTGTTGCTCGGCATGACGCCGGTGCTGGCGGTGTTTTTCGGGCTGCCGCTGGATGTGCGCCACGTGACGCTGGCCAGCGGTACGGCGGCAGCGGCCGCTTTCAGCCTCGGCTGGCCGGCGCTGAGCACGCCGGAATTCTGGCTGGCGACGGGCGGTATTCTGATGACCGGCGTGTTGAACGTCAGCATCGCCTTTACCTGCGCCTTGACGCTGGCCTTACGCGCGCGCGATGTGCCGGCGCGGGTGCGGCGCATCGTGTTTCGCGCGGTGCTGCGCCGTTTCAGTACGGCGCCGGCGGCGTTCTTTTTTCCTGAACGCAAGAAGGCCGGCAAGCCGGTGGCGGCCGGCAGCACACGCGTCGCCGGCATGCCTGATCCCGACAGCGTCGATGATGTGGATGACGACGAAGACGTTCAGGAACATCATCGCAGCGCAGGTTCGCGGCGGCCCTCATCCTCCGGCACCCAAGGCCGGCCGGACAAACATCAGAAGCCGAGCAAGGCCGGCGGCGAACGGCAGCACGAATACGAAGACAGTTGATCGCTGATTGTTCCTGATGACTCCTGACGGCAAGGCGGCAGCGTTTTCCTGATATTGCCGCCTTGCCAATACTCTTCTGCGGCATCGTGAATTTTGGCCGCTGCGAGCGTATCGCATCAGGTCGCTCTCATAGCGCGCCACTTATATCCCTCATCACAATTCATTGCGCAGACGGTTGTCCGGGCTGTGGCGATGTTGCATCGCGATGGCGGCGCCTTCTCCCGGTTCATGCCTGTTACCGGCGAATTTTCCAGTTTTTGATCTTGAATCGGTCTGATCAGGTTGCGCTGCAGCAGCCGCAATCGCACTCCGGAGCTGTTGTTGGGCGTGTTGCTGGCGCTTGGAGAGGGGCCGGGAGTTAAGTTAGAATCAATCGTTTTTTGCGTACGCAGGGGGAGTGGACGGAGACGCTTAAACCGAAGTGGTTGAGCCATAGCAGAACAAGCCAAACCTGCCGAAACTAGTTAAAAAATTAGCATTCGATTTTCGTTTAAGTCCAATTACTTAACCTGCGACCATGAAAAAACTATTCGTGCTTCTCGCCTTTGCAGGCGTGGCCGGCTTCGGCTCTGCCTCGGCTGCAGAGATTGTCGGCAACGCCAAGGCCGCTGAAAACAAGGTGTCGATGTGCATCGGATGCCACGGCATCCCCGGCTACAAAGCTTCTTTCCCCGAGGTTTATCAGGTCCCCATGCTGGGCGGCCAGTCGGAAAAATACATAGAGAATGCCTTGCGCGCCTATCAGAAGGGCGACCGCAATCACCCGACCATGCGTGGAATCGCCGCCAGCCTGTCCGATCAGGACATCGCTGATCTGGCCGCCTACTACGCCAAGCAAAAATAAAGGGAAGCACGATATGAACAAGATGCTGACATGGGCTGCGGCTGTTGCTACCACCGCGTTCGCCTTCACCTTTTCGACCACTGCGCTGGCCGGCGGCGACGCTACGATCGGCAAGCAACTGGTAGGCAAATACAATTGTGCGCGCTGCCATGGCGCCGATTTCAATTCGCCGACCGAGGCCGCCTATCCCAAACTGGCCGGCCAGCATGAGGATTACATCAAGCATGCGCTGACGGCCTATCGTCGCGGCGGCAACGCCGCCAACGGCCGCAACAATGCGCTCATGGCGCCTGAAGTGAAGCCGCTGAGCGACAGCGATATCAATAATATCGCCGCCTATCTGCACAGCCTGCCGGGGACGCTGGTGGTGCGCAAGTAGGCGGTCTGAACGGATAGGCTTGCTTGCTCGAGCTGAAAATGAAAAGCCACGCTGAGCGTGGCTTTTTTCGTTCCGCTTGCTTCCGGGACTTTGCTATTGCAGGCGCAGAATCAATGCTGAGCCCGGCGCCGCACGCTGTCGATATAGACCGTGGCATCCGGCGGCATGCCGCTGCGCTGGGCATTCCAGATCATCTCGCCCAGGCATTCCATGATTTCGTGATGTGCTTCGTGCTCCGAGCCGCGCCTTTGCGCCAGCAATTGGAAGGCGCCGCGTATGCCCGGTGGCTGGTCGATGGAGATTTGTTCGGTGATCGACAGATGCATGGACAAGTGCAGAAAGGGATTGGTCTGGCCGCGCTCGACCGAGTAATCGGCTGCCAGCGCCTCCTCAACATCGCGCAAGGCCTCGTGGTATTCGGGATGTTCCATGATCCAGTCGCGCGCGATCGCCTCGAGCGGAGTGAGAATTTCATTGCCCTTGTGCTTGCGATAGGCTTCGCAAAAGAAACGGCGGACATCGTGCTGCGAGGGATTGAACATAGGTGAACCGGAATGCCTTTGCGGGTGCGGACTTTTTGGAGTCTTCCAAAATTGGTCCAGAACAAGAGCTCTATTTTACCGAAACTTGCCATTTCCTGTGTCGCGCCGGCGGCTGCGGATGACGGTGTGCCTAGTGTTTCCGGGGGGATTTCAGGCGTGTCCCTGAGCAATGAAAACCGGATCTTTCATGATAGGATGGCGCGATCTTATGGAGGCTGATTTGGAAACACAAGACTTGTGGCTGGAACTGACCAATGCTTATAAAAAGCGCATTGAGGCATTGCTGCAAATGCAACTCTGCGAATATGAGTTGCTGAACCTGAAGCTGGCGCAATGGAAACAAAATCCAGGCGACACCTGGCTGACGATGACTGATTATGAGCCCTGGCAATCTGCGCTGAAGTCGCTGGAAGTCGCACAGCGCGAGCTTGATTTGCACATCAGCACGCGCGTCGAATAAATTTCCGCTCGCATGCCATACAAGCCGGCCGCCTCCTCTTCACAGATGGACGCGGCCGGTTTTGTTTGGTCTCAGATCCTGATGTCAGCGCCGTCAAACGGCATCTCAATTTGCGCCTCAACCTGGGCAGGCCTTGCTTCAGGCACCGATTGCATGCGCTGGCTTCACACTGATGCCGTCTCGTTTTTCACACATCATTCAGTCGCCATCGCAAGTCATGCAACGGTCATCTGAATTCCCAAACGGAAATGGTATGGTGCAGTAAGATTGCTGCTATCAACAGGGGCCGTCGGCGCAAGCGGCCGGCCCGGTTGCAAAAATATAAAGAGGGGAGGGAAGTGAATGTCCATAGCAAGACTTCGTGCCAGCGCCCTTGTTTTATGCCTGGCAGCGCTGCTGAGTTTCATCTTTGCCGCAAAGCCATTTGCGGCGCCGGCAGTCAAATCCAAAAAGACCGAAGTTGCCGCTCAGGCTGTCGAGCCGGCCTCCGATGACGAAGCGCCTGCCGTGCTGATCGGCTTTGCCGGCCCGTTGTCGGGCTCTGCCGCCGGTGTCGGCAAGAGCATGCTGAACGCGGCGCAGCTCGCTGTCGATGAAGCAAACCAGCGCGGTTTCCGCATCAAGGGAAAAGCCTACGTCCTCAAGCTGGTGATGCAGGACGATCATGCCGATCCGCGCACTGCTGAATATGTGGCCGGTTATCTCTCCAGAATGGGTGTGGTGGGCGTGATCGGCCACTGGAACAGTGCGGCCAGTCTGGCAGCGGCGCCGGTCTACAACAAGGCCGGCGTGATTCAGATTTCCGGGGCGACCATGAGCACGGCCTTCACCGGTCAAGCCTTTCCTGCGGTGTTTCGCACGATAGGCAATAACGACGGCGCCGGCGCCTTTGCCGCAGACTATGCCGTGCGCGAATTGAAGGCGCAGAAAATTGCGCTGATCGATGATCGTACGCCTTTCGGTCGCGGTTTCGCCGAGCAGTTCGGCAAGACTGCGCAACAGGCGGGGGCGGAAGTGATCGGCACTTACTCGGTGAGCGACAAGACCTCGGATTTCAATCAGGCCTTGCTGGATATCAAAAAGAAAAATCCTGATGCGGTGTTTTTCGGCGGCCTCGACTGGCAGGCAGCGCTGATGGCAAAGGCGCTCAGACGCTTGAAGATCGAGGCCCGTCTGATCGTCGCCAGCGGCAGCGTCGGCTTGCCGTTCCTGATGTCCGCCGGCCCCGATGCGAATGGCACCGTGGTGCTGGAGCCGGGCTTGCCGCTGGAACAGATGCCGGGCTGGAAAGGCTTCCGCCAGCGCTACAACCAGAAGTTCGATACCAATATCGATCTGTACGCCACATTTGCCTATGATGCCGCGCAGGTGCTGATCGCAGCGATGCGTCAGGCCAATTCGGTGGAGGCGCCCGTGGTCGCACAGGAGTTGCACAAGATCCGCTTCAGCGGCGTCAGCGGCATGATCAGTTTCAACGCCGATGGCGATTTGCGCGATCCGCGTTTCAGCATCTATGAAGTGAAGAACCAGCAATGGGTACCGGTCAAGCTGATCGGCTCGGACAGCCGCTAGCGCAATGAGCGGAGTGGCGCGGCGTCTGTCGTGCCGTCAAACGCCTTTGCTGGGCAGAGGCGTCTTCTGCTTGAATTCACACAGATCTGCGATCACGCAATTCCAGCATTGCGGCTTGCGCGCGATGCAGGTGTAGCGGCCGTGCAGGATCAGCCAGTGATGGGCATCCTGCCGGAAATCCGGCGCCACGAATTTCATCAGCTTGCGTTCGACCTCATCCACATCCTTGCCCGGCGCCAGGCCGGTGCGATTGGAGACGCGGAAGATATGCGTGTCGACCGCAATGGTCGGATGGCCGAAGGCGGTGTTCAGCACAACGTTGGCGGTCTTGCGGCCTACGCCCGGCAGCGCTTCCAGCTCTTCGCGCGTTTCAGGCACTTCGCCGTCATGCAGCTCCAGCAGCATGCGGCAAGTCTCGATCGTATTCTTGGCCTTGGTGCGAAACAGGCCGATGGTCTGGATATACGGAATCAGACCATCCACGCCCAGCGCATAAATCTTGGCCGGCGTATTGGCCACCGGATACAGCTTGCGCGTGGCCTTGTTGACCGAGACGTCGGTGGCCTGCGCCGACAGCAATACCGCGATCAGCAGCTCGAAGGGCGTACGGTATTCCAGCTCGGTGGTCGGGGTCGGATTGGCCTTGCGCAGGCGTTCGAAGATTTCGCGGCGTTTTTCTGCGTTCATGCTGGTGATGATTTTCCTGTGGCGGACTGCGGCTGTTCAGGTTCTGCAAGCGGCGGCGCGACCCTTACTTCCTTGCGCCTGCGCTGTTCTTGTTGCTTGCCTTGTTCGTCTTGATCGTTTTGCAATTTCTTCAGGCGCGCGCGTTCGATGGCGGCTTGAATGATGGCTTTCTTGCGATCCTGCTCAGCTTGCAGCTGCGGCGATTGCGCCGCCAGCGCCTCGACTTCCTTTAGCTTGGCGGCTGCCTTGGCCGCCAGGCGCGCGTCGTTCTCGGCCTTCTCGCGCTGCAGACGGGCGCTGCGGAAATCATGCTGGCGACGCGCCGCATCGGCCTGTTGCTGCGACCACGCATCCCAACCGCTAAGCCCGGGCGTGACCTCCACCATGCTGATGCAATCGACCGGGCAGGGCGCTACACACAGATCGCAGCCGGTGCAGGCGTCTGCCAGGACGGTATGCATCTGCTTGGCCGCGCCGACGATGGCATCGACCGGACAGGCCTGGATGCACAGCGTACAGCCGATGCAAGCCTGTTCATCGATCAGCGCGCGCGTGCGCGGCCGTTCTATGCCGTGGTCAGGGTTGAGCGCGATGACGGGGCGGCCAAGCAGGTGCGCCAGCCTTTGCACGCCCTGCATGCCGCCCGGCGGACATTGATTGTAGGAGGCTGCGCCGCCGGCGATGGCCTCGGCGTATGGCCGGCAGCCCGTGAAACCGCATTTCGTGCATTGGGTTTGCGGCAGCAGATCTTCTATCTGATCGGCGAGAGTGTGATTGGCGGTTGGCGACACGGGGATGAGGTTTGCAGGCAATCTGGATGCGTAAATCGCTATTATCCGGGGAAATGCCCGGCAAGTCATGCTGGCGCAATGTGGACGCCGCACGACCGTCGCCCAGGCTAAGCCGCATGCTCGTATTTCTTTGAACTTTGCCGCGCTGAAGGCATCCATTTTTCATCTGGTTTTCATGCGATGCCGATGGCGAAAATGCAATGTCTCTTCGGATTTCGCTTGTACGCCGCTCATGCCAATCGCTGCACGGCATTCGATGGACGTCTGGTCTTGCACCGTCTTCCATCCCACAAATAACAACTTCAGATAACAATGCTTCAGCACGCGCCGGCATGTGCGGCAGGTATTGCCTTTTCTGAAAGATTGCCATGTCCAACGCGGCCGGTCGTTCCCTCGAAGTTGATTTCTTTCGCGGCGTGGTGCTGCTGATGATCGTGGTCGATCATATTTCCGGCAGCATGCTGGGCCAGTTCACGCTGCAGCGTTTCGCCATATTCGATGCCGCCGAAGTCTTTGTCTTCCTGGCCGGTTACGCCACTGCCGCGGCTTACACCGGGATCGCGGCGCGGCGCGGCAACAGCGCCGCGCGCTGGCGTTTTTTGCAGCGCGGCTGGGAGCTGTACCGTGCCTTTCTGCTGACGGTGGCGCTGATGCTGGGGCTGGGCTTGCTGTTCAGCGCGCTCAAGCTGCATACGCCGACGATTGAATACACCGACATCAGCACCTTCATTGATGAGCCGCTGCTGATTGCCGGCGAGATGATCAAGCTGGCGCGCCAGCCTTATCTGTCCAGCATCCTGCCGATGTACATGCTGTTCGCGCTGGCCGCGCCGCTGATCGTGCCCGGCGTGCGGCGGCGGCCGCGCCTGACGGTGCTCTTGAGCGTGCTGGTGTGGTCAGTCGCACCGTATCTCGGCAAGTTTCTGCCGACGGTATATCCCAATAACGGCTGGACCTTCAATCCCTTCGCCTGGCAGGTGATTTTCGTGCTGGGCACGGTGTGCCGGATACATTCCTTCAGCGCTTACCATGGTGAGGATGCGGACGCTGTGTTACGCCGGCGCCGGCTTACCCGCTGGGCGATATGTTCGGCGCTGGCGTTTGTCTGTGTGCGTCTGTACTTCGAGTATCAGCCGGTGTCGCCGGCCTTCAAGCAAAATCTTTCATCTTTGCGCATCGGCAGCTTCATGACCATGGTGTGGCTGGCCGCGATGATGGTGCGGCGCGGCTGGATTGCCCGACTGGCGGAAAAGCTTCCGCTGGTGGTGATCGTCGGCAAGCACGGGCTGGTGTGCTTTGTGGCCGGCACCATGATTTCGCTGCTGGCCGACATCCTCTTGTATCTCGCCACCCATGGCGATCCGGCGCGCTGGGCCGGCTTGCTGGCCGATCTGTCGGCCATTGCGTCGATGCTGCTGATCGGGCGTATGGCGCAGGCCTGGCAAGAACATCGACAGCGCAGCAGGCATGCTCATCCATCCATGCGGACTGGCTGAATACGGCGGGGAAGAATGAGGAGAAGCGTAGCCGGCGCGTAACGCCGAGGCGCAGATCCGCGAAGGCGGAATCAGGAGGGGAATTGCAACGCTGACCTCCGGCTCCAGGCATCCGATCATCTGATCGGGAAGCCGGAGCCGGACTTCACAGACTCAGCTTATTCCAAGCACCTTCAGGCGCTGGCCTTGATGAACTCAGTGATTTTGGGACAAACCACTTCGCGCCAGCGACGGCCGGAGAAAATGCCGTAGTGACCGCATTTGGGCGCCGTGAAGTGCTGCTTCTTGCCCTTGGCAATGCCGCTGCACAACTCTTGCGCCGCCTGGGTCTGACCGGAACCGGAGATATCGTCTAGTTCGCCTTCGATGGTCAGCAGGGCGACCGACTTGATGTCTTGCGGACGTACCGGCTTGCCCTCGATTTCCCAGGAGCCGCGCGCCAGATCGTAATCCTGAAACACGATCTTGATGGTTTCCAGATAAAACTCGGCCGGCATGTCCAGCACGGCGTTGTATTCATCGTAGAACTTGCGGTGCTCTTCGGCCGACTCGTCGTCGCCGTCGCGCAGGTGCATGTAGAAATCCCAATGGCTCTGAGCATGGCGGCGCGGGTTCATGGCGACGAAACCGGCGTGCTGCAGAAAGCCCGGATAGACCTTGCGGCCGAAACCGGGATAGTTGGCCGGCACCGGATAGATTACGGTGTTTTCGAACCATGAATACGGCTTTTCAGTCGCCAGATCGTTGACTGCAGTCGGTGATTTGCGCGCATCGATGGGGCCGCCCATCATTGTCATCGACTTCGGCAGCTTGGGATCGTTGGCGCTGGCCATCAGCGCAATGGCTGCCAGCACCGGCACCGTCGGCTGACAGACCGAAATCACGTGGACATCGGAGCCCAGCGTGCGGATGAAGTCCTGCACGTAATAGACGTAGTCATGCAGATGGAAGGCGCCTTGATCCAGCGGCACCATGCGTGCGTCGGTCCAGTCGGTGATGAAGACGTCATGCTGTTGCAGCAGGGCGCGTACGGTTTCACGCAGCAGCGTGGAGTGGTGTCCGGACAGCGGCGCCACCAGCAGCACGGTGGGCTGCTTGAGCGCCGAAAACTGACGCGCGCTCAGATCTTTCTTGAAATGGATCAGCCGGCAGAAGGGTTTGGTTTCGATGATCTCTTCGACGATGCCGACTTTCTTGCCGTCAACTTCGACTTCAGCGATCTGGAATTCAGGTTTTTCGTAATCCTTGCCGAGGCGGTACAGAAGTTCGTAACCGGCGGCGAGACGCTGGGAAAAAGGCGTGTGAGCGAGAGGTGAAACCGGATCCGAAAAGAGTTTGGCCGAGGTTTCCGCCCATTGCATCATCGGGTTCAGAAACGCGCGATTAAATTCATGCAGTTCATAAAGCATAGCTAACCTTTACGCAAATTGCTGGCTGGCAATCAATCGAAGAATGTTGCCGCCGCCACGCTTGTGACGCGGCAGCCAGTGGACAACAAACGCGCGGAGAGCCGGTCGCGATGACAGACACTGCCCGTATGAAAACTGTTTGTTGCGGCGCAATATTGTAGCATGTCAGGCCCGCGCCCCTGTCCGCTGGTCTGACCAAAGTGGTGCAGGGCAGATGAAAGTTTTGAATGTCCGCATGCTTCCGATATTTAGGCAAAATTCGGGTGGAGTTCTTGTCAATCAAGACCTTGCAAAGAGGTTAACGTCCGCGGCAGGTCCCAACTTTAATTCATGCGCTGGAGCAATTTTTCGCCATTTTGGTGAGCGCTGCCCAATGCGGGGCTCGCATGCTGCGATGGCATAAAACCGAATTGCACAAACCGGGCGGCCATGAAAAAAGCCCCTGCAAGCAGGGGCTTTCTTTGTTTTGCTGACGTGCGCGGCCATGATGCGGGCGCTGGACAGATTGCTGAGCTGATCAGTCGAACACCGGCGTTTCCACACCGAGGATCTTGTGCAGCTTGGGCGAGGTGGTGGTGTACTGCATGTGAATCTTCTTTTCCGGGAAGATGTAAGGCGCAGCGCCGAAAGCGGCCAGCGCGGCTTCGTGGAAGCCTGACAGAATCAGCTTCTTCTTGCCCGGATATGTGTTGATGTCGCCCACGGCGAAGATGCCGGGAACGTTGGTCTCGAACTTTTCAGTGTCGACAACCTTGAGCTGCTTGCGCTCGATGTCCAGACCCCATTCGGCGATCGGGCCCAGCTTCGGCGACAGGCCGAAGAACACCAGCAACATGTCCAGCGGCAGGCGGCGGGTCACGCCGTCGGGGCCGGTCACCTTGATTTCGCTGAGCTTGTCGTCCTTGGTTTCCATGCCGGTCACCTGGCCGACCAGGAATTGCATTTCATACTGTTCGCACAGATCTTTCATCTTGGCCACGGAAGCCGGCGCTGCACGGAATTCTTCGCGACGGTGCAGCAGCACCACCGATTCGGCCTTGCCGACGAAATTGAGCGCCCAGTCCAGCGCCGAGTCGCCGCCGCCGCAGATGACGATGTTCTTGCCTTCGAAGAGGGCAGGTTCCTTGACGCGGTAGAACACTTGCGTACCTTCGAAGCGATCAATGCCGTCGAACTTCAGCATGCGCGGCTGGAACGAGCCGACGCCGGCTGCGATGAAGATGGTCTTGGTGATGAACCTGGTGCCGGTCGAGGTTTCCAGATCGAAACGGCCGTCTTCGCGCTTTTGCACGACGGTGACTTCCTGGCCCAGATGGAAGGTCGGTTCAAACGGTTCGATCTGCTTGAGCAGATTGTCGGTCAGTTCCTGACCGGTGCACACGGGCACGGCCGGAATGTCGTAAATCGGCTTGTCCGGATACAGTTCCACGCACTGGCCGCCGACTACCGGCAGGGAATCGATGACGTGCGCCTTGATTTCCAGCAAACCGAGTTCGAACACCTGAAAAAGACCGACCGGGCCGGCGCCGATGATCACTGCATCGGTTTCGATCGTTCCCTGAGCGGCAGCAATCTTGACGTTGTTTTCCATAGATTTCTTCAAATTCCTGTTTCAGTTGAGGGGGCTTTCACACTCAATTGGCTAGAGGCCGGAGCCGGTTTGCTGTAGAGATTGGTCATGCTGCGGTATCAGCCCGTCCGGCGATCCGGCGCAAAGTCCGGCAAATTCGGAGGCAGGCAGTCAGCGACAGTGAAAAGTTTTGCCGGATGCGTCCGGCGCAAGCCCGGGCTACAGACTGCGCCGGCAGCATCCGGCAGATGTCGATTTCGTTTTGAATAAAACCGACCTGGGCTGCGCGACTCGCTGGGAGGACTGCGCTGAATCAGCGGTCAGTCCATGCCTGGCGCACGCGGCCCGAAACCATCAGCGCTGGAGAAACTCCAGCTTGTTCTTGGCGTCTTTCCATTCTTCCGCTTCAGCCAGCGGCGGTTTGGTCTTGGTGATCGACGGCCAGTTACGCGCCAGTTGCGCGTTCAGGTCGATAAATTCCTGTTGGTCGCCGGGTACGTCTTCTTCGGCGTAAATGGCGTTGACCGGGCATTCCGCAACGCACACCGCGCAGTCGATGCATTCGTCCGGGTCAATCGCGAGGAAATTCGGGCCTTCGCGGAAGCAATCAACCGGGCAAACATCCACGCAATCCGTATAGCGGCAACGGATGCAGGAATCGGTGACAACGTGGGTCATAACTGTCCTATCTGTAAATTTTCTTAAAACCGATGGCTAACTGCGCCGCAATTGATGGCAATATGGCACGGTTAAAATTTGCTTGCAGCCTGACAGACAAGCTTTTCCGAGGTGCTGCAATCGGGAAAAGGCCGGATCAGCGCATCAGCGCCGGATCCGATCCGCATGCCGGACTTGAGCGGGGAGCGCGGACCAAGCATCACTTGCTTGTGCACCGTCTTCGCGCATCATGCCGGACAGTTGCAAAGCAAATTCTCCCCTTCCCGGGAAGTTGCCGTGCAACCGGCTGCAAAGCCTTGTATTTTAAGGTAATTCAACTTTTCTCACAAATGAGGCTTATACAGATTGCGTATAAGTAAATATGGATATTGGTGCAATAAAGGTGCGGCCCCTGCTGCGGCCTCTCTTAAAAGATTAAAGGACTGCAAAGCGTGAACGTGGTACGAGTTATCCTGAAATCCTGCTGCAAACCTCTTTTGCTGTCCCTGGCCGGTCTGGCGCTTCCGTTGATGCTGACCTCCGGCGTTGCCAGTGCTGCGGGCAACGGCGGCAGCAATCCCGAAGGCGCCCCCGTCAATAGCATCCGCATCGGTGAAATCGACAGTCAGAACGGTCAGGCGCTCGCCGGGCAGGCTTATCGCAACGGTGTGGCGCTGGCGCTGGCCGAGCTGAACGGCGCCGGCGGCATTGACGGCCGCCCGCTGGAACTGGTGGTGCGGGCCGATGACGGCAGCCCCGACGACGCAGTGCGCAACGCGCGCGAGCTGATTCAGAAAGAAAAAGTGGATGTGCTGACCGGCTCCATGCTGTCCAATGTCGCCTTGGCGGTATCCAGGCTGGCGGCCTCGCAAAAAACGGTGTTTGTCGTGGGCGACGCGCTGTCGGACGCCATCACGCTGGATCGCGGCAACCGCTACACCTTCCGCGTGCGGCCTTCGACCTATATGCAGGCGGCGATGCTGGCCGAGCAGGCGGCCAAGCTGCCGGGCCGGCGCTGGGCCATCATCGCGCCCAATTATGAATATGGCCAGAGCGCGGTATCGAGCTTCAAGCTGCTGCTCAAACAGGCCCGCCCCGACGTTGAGTTCGTGGCCGAACAATGGCCGGCGCTGGGCAAGCTGAAGGCTGAGGATGCGGTGCGCCTGCTCAAGCAAAGCCGGCCGGATGCCATCTTCAATGCCACGTTCGGCGCTGATCTGCAGCAATTCGTCAATGAAGGAAGTCGCCAGCAACTGTTCGGCACTGTCCGCGTATTCTCCATGGCGTCGGCCGATGCACTGGGTGCCGCCGGACACGGTGATCTGATCCGCAACTGGATCGCCATCGGCTACCCGGCCGATCAGCTTGCGACCGCCGAGCATCAGCGCTTCGTCGGCGCCTATCAGAAACGCTACAACGAACAGCCGCGCCTGTCGGCCATCTTCGGATACACCAGCATGATGGCGATTGCCGCCGGTCTGAAAAAGGCCGGATCGACCGACAGCGAAGCCCTGATCGTCGCCATGCGCGGCATGACCATGGATACACCGCTGGGCCGCATCGCCTTCCGCAGCCTCGATCAGCAGGCATCCATGGGCGCCTTCATCGGCACGGTGTCAGAAAAAGACGGCCATGCCGTGATGAGCAACTGGCAATTTCTGGACGGCGCGCGCTACATGCCCAACGCGGTTTACGTTCGAGGACGGCGTCCGGCTTCGGCGATGAAGTAAGTCAAGCTGAGGCCCGGCCTGCTGCGCGGGCCGGCATCTCCGCATGGCATCCGGCCTGAAAGACACCCGCGCAATTCCCTCCGCGCGCGGCGCGCTTCAAGTGCCGCAGAGCAAATCCGATCCGGGGTAATATAGGCCCTTCGCGCGGTATTCGACAGCGGCTCCCTGAGTGGGCGATGCGACATGCGCAGCAGGGCGTCGAATACTGAAATTCACCGGATACCAGGGGTCCCGTCGGCGCCCGATTTTCATGATCATCACATCCCTACTCGACACCGATCTGTACAAATTCACGATGATGCAGGTGGTCTTGCATCATTTCCCCGGAGCGCAGGTCGAATATCGCTTCAAGTGCCGCAACGAGAACATCGACCTGACGCCTTATGTCGATGAGATCCGGGCCGAGATCGCTGCGCTGTGCCGGCTGCGTTTTCAGGAAGCCGAGCTGGAATACCTGCGCAGTCTGCGCTTCATCAAGAGCGACTTCGTCGATTTCCTTGAGCTGTTCCACCTCAACGAAAAATACATCAGCGTCACGCCTTCGCCCACGCATCAGGGCGAGATCGACATCAGCGTCAAAGGTCCATGGCTGCACACCATCATGTTCGAAGTGCCGGTGCTGGCGATCGTCAATGAAGTCTATTTCCGCGCCACCCAGCGCGCTCCCGATTACGAAGAAGGGCGTACGCGGCTGCGCGAGAAGATTGCGCTGATCGCCGACGACCCGGCGCTGGGCGGCTGCAACATCGCCGATTACGGCACCCGCCGCCGCTTTTCGCGCAGCTGGCACGCCGAAGTGATCTTGGCGATGAAAGACACCATGGGCACCCATTTCGCGGGCACCTCGAACGTGATGTTCGCGATGCAGCACGATCTGACCCCGCTGGGCACCATGGCGCACGAATATCTGCAGGCCTGCCAGGCGCTCGGCCCGCGTCTGCGCGATTCCCAGACCTTCGCCTTCGAAATGTGGGCGCGCGAATACCGCGGCGACCTCGGCATCACCTTGTCCGACGTCTACGGCATGGACGCCTTCCTGCGCGACTACGACATGTTCTTCTGCAAGCTGTTCGACGGTGCCCGCCACGATTCGGGCGACCCGTTTGAATGGGGCGAGCGCCTGATCCAGCACTATCGCGACAACCGTGTCGACCCGGCCGGCAAGGTGCTGGTGTTTTCGGATGGTCTGGATTTCGACAAGGTCGCCGCGCTCTACATGCGCTTCAAGGATCGCGCCCGCGTGGCCTTCGGCGTCGGCACCAACCTGACCAATGACCTCGGCTACACGCCGCTGCAGGTGGTGATGAAAATGGTGCGCTGTAACGGCCAGCCGGTCGCCAAGCTGTCCGACACGCCATCCAAGAACATGTGCGACGACGAAGCCTACCTGGCGTATTTGCGGCAGGTGTTTGAAATCAAGGGCTGAACTTGCTCATGAGCCTGTTTGTTCCTGTACGGGATGATGCCGGCAAGGCCTCGTTTCAGGGATGTCCGCCGTGAAAAAACCAATGCTGTTCCGCCAGATGCATGTGCAGCGCTTGCGCAGCAAAATGGAGCGCGGGGGCTTTCCGCGTCTTTTCATGTTGCTGCTGATTGCCGTCACCGGCGGTGTGGGCTTCATTGCTTCTGCCCTGATGTTGCGTGCCGGATTCGACATCATTTGGGCGCGTTATCTGTGCGCCTTGCTGCTGGCATATCTGGCATTCGTCGCAATGCTGTGGATCTGGCTCAAGACGAGTCGACGCTTGTTTCGGTATGCCAGTGATTTTCCGGACATTTTTCCAGGGGTACGTTCTTCAGGCGCGCATGAATCGGACAACTTCGGCGGCATCGGCGGCAGTCATCAGATGGCAGGACAGGGCGGTACCTTTGACGGCGGAGGCGCGAGTGCCTACTTTGATTCCGGAGGGGGCGGTAGCGTCATGCCTGACGCCGGCGCGACTACCGATGGCGGATTGTCCGGAGTGTCGGATTTCAAAGGCACAGGCGATGTTTTGTCTTCATTTTCCGGCACCGACGAGGCGGCCGTTCCGCTGATTGTAGTGTTGGTGCTGGGAGCGCTTTTTTTTAGCGTGTTCTTAGTCTCGTTCTCGCTTCTGTATTCCGCTCCTGCACTGTTTGCCGAGTTGCTATTCGACGGTCTGCTGGCTGCCGGACTATATCGTCGTATGCGCCACAAAGTCGGCCGGCACTGGCTGGAAACGGCTGTGCAACATACGATAAAACCGTTGTTGTGCCTCGCGGTATTCGTGGTGCTGTTCGGCCTGGTGATTCCCTTGCTGGTGCCCGGCGCCGATTCTCTTGCAGATGTCTTGAACGCACTGCGATAACAGTTGAAATATTTTTAAGGCAGCCCCGTTTCTGTCGAAGCATCCGACCTAGCTGCTATAGTGTGCGCTCGCTTTCGCTTCGCCAACTCTTCCGTCACCGGGATAGAAATTGTCAAAAAAAATCTTTGTGATCGCGGCCGCCTGTCTGGGCTTCGCCGGTCTTGCCTTTCCTGCACTTTCCTTCGCTGCTGATCTTGACGGTGCTCAGCTGTCGGCTTTGTGGAGCGTGCCTTTCGTCGGCATTCTGCTGTCGATCGCACTCGGCCCTTTGCTGTTTGAGCATTTCTGGCATCAGCATTTCGGCAAGATCGCAGCGGCCTGGTCGCTGGCCTTTCTGCTGCCGTTTGCTGTTACATATGGCGGCCACGCCGCTGCCGCCGGCGCGGTGCATGCCCTGCTGGCGGAATACATTCCCTTCATCGCCTTGCTGACCGCCTTGTTCGTAGTGGCCGGGGGCATTTGCGTTCGTGGCAACCTGCACGGTACACCGGCGCTCAATACCGGCTTGCTGGCGCTGGGCACTTTGCTGGCCAGCTTGATGGGAACCACCGGCGCGTCGATGTTGCTGATCCGGCCGCTGATTCGCGCCAATGACAATCGCAAGCATCAGGTGCATCTGGTCGTGTTCTTTATTTTTCTGGTGTCGAATGCCGGCGGCTCGCTGACGCCGCTGGGTGATCCGCCGCTGTTCCTCGGCTTCCTGAAAGGCGTGGATTTCTTCTGGACGACTACCCACATCCTGCCGGATACCTTGTTCATCTGTATTTCGCTGCTGGCGCTGTTCTATGTGGTTGATCGCCACTTCTACCTTAACAAGGAAGAGGAATTCGCTGCGCAAAAGGATCCGACGCCGGATTCGGGAATCAGCTTCGACGGCAAATTCAATTTCGTATTGCTGGGCGTCGTCATCGCACTGGTGCTGATGAGCGGCTTCTGGCGTCCGGGCATCGAGTTTTCGGTGATGGGTACGCCGGTTGAGTTGCAGAATCTGTTGCGCGATGTGTTATTGGTCGGGGTAATTCTGGCTTCATTGTGGCTGACGCCGAAAAGTGCACGTACCGGCAATGATTTCAACTGGTTGCCGATTGCGGAAGTGGCAAAACTGTTTGCCGGTATTTTCATCACCATCATTCCGGTCATCGCCATGCTGCGCGCCGGCGAGTCGGGGCCCTTCGGCGCCGTGGTGCGCGCGGTGACCGGGCCTGACGGTCAGCCCAACGACATCATGTATTTCTGGGTAACCGGTCTGTTGTCGTCCTTCCTCGATAACGCACCGACCTATCTGGTGTTCTTCAACACCGCCTCGGGCGACGCGCACACGCTGATGACCTCAATGGCCAGCACGCTGGCGGCGATCTCGGCCGGCGCCGTGTTCATGGGTGCCAACAGCTACATCGGCAATGCGCCGAACATGATGGTCAAGGCCATCGCCGAAGATCGCGGCATCAAGATGCCATCCTTCTTCGGTTACATGGTCTGGTCGTTTGGCATCCTGATGCCGTTGTTTGTCATCATGACCTTCCTTTTCATCTGATCAAAAACTAGAGACAAAAATGAAAGCCAAGATTTTCGTAGCGCGTGCAATTTTTCCGGAAGTGCTGGAGCGCCTGGCGCAGCACTTTGACGTCGAATCGAATCAGGAAGACCGTATCTACGGTGCCGACGAACTGCGCCAGAAGGCGCAAGGCAAGGATGGACTGTTCACTACGCCGAGCGAGCCTGTGAATGCCGCGTTGTTTGCCGCCAATCCGCAACTGAAGGCGGTGTGCAACATGGCGGTCGGTTATAACAACATCGATGTTGCCGCAGCAACTGCGGCCGGGGTGATGGCGACCAACACACCTGAGGTGCTCAATGAAACCACCGCCGATTTCGCCTGGGCGCTGATGATGGCGACCGCGCGTCGCATCACCGAATCCGAACACTGGCTGCGTGCCGGTCACTGGAAAAAATGGAGCTACGACAGCTTTACCGGCCCCGATGTCCATGGCGCCACGCTGGGCATCATCGGCATGGGGCGTATCGGTCAGGCGATTGCCCGCCGCTCCATGGGCTTTGACATGAACGTGATCTATCACAATCGCTCGCAATTGAAGCCCGAGCTGGAAGCCCGCGCCAACAACGCAAAGTATGTCGGCAAGGAAGAACTGCTGCGCCAGGCCGATCACGTCGTGCTGGTGCTGCCTTACTCCAAGGAATCGCATCACACCATTGCGGCGGCCGAGCTGGCCTTGATGAAGCCGACGGCCACGCTGACCAACATCGCGCGCGGCGGTATCGTCGATGATGCAGCGCTGATCCAGACCTTGCGCACCGGCGGCATCGCAGCGGCCGGGCTGGATGTATTCGAGAACGAGCCGGCCTTCAATCCCGAATTCCTGAAACTGTCGAACGTAGTGCTGACGCCGCACATCGCCAGCGCGTCGACGCCGACCCGGCTGGCCATGGCCAATTGCGCGGCCGACAACCTGATCGCGGCATTGGCCGGGCAGACGCCGCCGAACCTGCTGAATCCGGATGTGGCGCGCAAGGGCTGAATACTTGCGCAGGCCTTTGTGTTGCAGGCGCTATGAACATCTGCATAAACAATAAAAAACCCGCTGATGCGGGTTTTTTATTTGCTGCCGGTTCCTGAAGGGAGTGCTGCGAATCAGAATCAGCCCTTGAGGTCCTTGAACATATCGATGTACTGCTGCTGTGCCTGTTCCTGCGCAGTACCTTTCACGGCTGCCCATGCATCCCACTTGGCGCGGGCCACGAAATCAGTCATGCCAGGACGTTCGCCTTGTACGTCGCCGTTGCTGCCTTGCTTGTACAGACCGTACATTTTCAGCAGGGTCATGTTGTCGGGACGTTCCGGCAGGGTCTTGGACTCCGCCACTGCGGCTTCGAACTGTTCTTTCAGATTGCTCATGGGTAACTCTCTCCTTCAGTTGGATCAGACTGCCAGCAATTCAACTTCGAAAATCAGGGTAGCGTTCGGCGGAATCACGCCGCCGGCACCGCGCGCGCCATAGCCGAGTTCGGCCGGGATGGTCAGCTTGCGTACGCCGCCGATCTTCATGCCTTGCACACCTTCGTCCCAGCCCTTGATCACATGGCCGGCGCCCAGCGGGAAGGCGAACGGGTCGTTGCGGTCCTTGCTCGAATCAAACTTGCTGCCGGCGCTACCGTCGGCGTTCTGCAGCCAGCCTGTGTAATGCACGCTGACGTGGCTGCCGGCTTTTGCTTCATCGCCCGAACCAACTTGTACTTCTTCGTATTGCAGCCCGGAAGCTGTTGTAACTGTGGACATTTTTTGCCTTTCTGCTTTCTGGTTTGAGGGATAGAGAGATGCTAATTAATGGTGTCGAGCAGTCGGACCAAAAAGCCCCTGGCGTGCGGGCCTGCCGTCAAACATGCAAGGAACACAAGGCGGGCGGCGCTTGCATTCGCATCGCGACGGTGCCGACAACCGTTTTTGTCTGGGCTTGATGGCTTCTTCTTGGTCTCGACATCCGCTCTGGTACCGGGTCTTGGCCGGAATGGATGGCAGTGTAAACCAAATTTACAGATCGGCGCAGCTTCTGTCAGCCGGAATGCCCGCCCACGCGTTAAGGAGGGCAGGGCGTGCGTCATGCACGATGAGATTGCAGTTTTTTAGGTAAAGTTCGTCATGATGCGTCGATTCGCTCAATTTTTTTCCGTGTCCGTGTTGGCGGCGTCGGCAATTGCTTCTGTTTCCGCTCCGGCTCAGGCCAATGTGGTGGTGGTGCTGAATTCGGGCGATGCCACCATCTCGTTGCTGGATCAGACCACGCATCAGCCGATCAATACCTTTTCGGTCGGCAAGGAGCCGCATCACCTGATGGCGACCCCGGACAACAAGTCCCTGATCGTCGCCAGCGCTACCGGCAATCAACTGCTGTTTCTGGATCCGAAAACCGGCCAGGTGCAACGCCAGATCCGCAATATCGTCGATCCTTACCAAATCGGTTTTTCGCCTGACCAGAAATGGTTCGTGTCGACCGGCCTGCGCCTGGACCGCGTCGACATCTATACCTATAACGGCAACGATCTGACACTGAGCAAGCGCGTGCCGCTGGCCAAGACGCCGAGCCATATCGCTTTCGACGCCGGCAGCACCACCGCTTTCATTACCCAGCAGGGCAGCGACGAGATCAGCGCCATCGACCTCGCCACCCAGCAAGTCAAATGGACGCTGCCTGTGGGTAAATTGCCGGCCGGCATCATGATGACGCCGGACAATAAATATCTGCTGGTGGGCATCATGGGCAGCGATTATGTGCAGGTGATCGACTGGCGCACGCAAAAACTGGTCAAGCAGATCCGCACCGGTGTCGGCGCCCACAATTTCCGCGCGCTGGGCGACAAGCGCTTCGTGTATGTGTCCAACCGCGTCGCCAACACCATCAGCGTGGTCGACATGCAGACCCTGGAAAACGTCGGCACCATCAAGGTACCGGGCGGCCCGGACTGTATGGAAGTGACCGAAGACGGCAAGACCTTGTGGGTCACGCTGCGCTGGATCAAGAAAGTGGCGGTGATCGACATCGCCAGCAAGTCGGTGACCAAGGTGATTCCGGTGGGACGTTCGCCGCACGGCATCTACTTCTATAATCGTGCTCCTGACGCCTGATTCATCGGCGTGAATCATCGGCGTGATTCATCGGCCCGATTTATCGATTCATTGCTTCACCGACATGCATGATGCTTAAAATACCCCTGCAGCGCCTTTCTCTGATCGTGACTCTGTGCGCCGCCGGCATCGCGGCGCAAGCTTTTGGTGAAAGCGCGCAAGCTGCGCAGACCGATGCCGGGCAATGCAAGGGCAGGATCTATCTGACCTTCGACACCGGCAGCCAGTCGCAGGCCGAACTGATCGAGCAGACACTCCAGCGCCACCACATCAAGGCGACTTTTTTCCTGGCCAATGAAAAGACGGTGAACGGCGATTATTCGCTTGATCCGGCCTGGGCGCCGTTCTGGAAAAAGCTGGCCGCTGAAGGGCATGCTTTCGGCACACACACCTTCGACCACGTCTACGCGGTGCGCGATTTGCCCGCCGGGAACATCGAAGTCAAACCGCAATTCGGCGCCAACGCCGGCAAGAAACTGGACTGGACGCCGGCGCAATATTGCAGCGAGATGCAGCGCGTGGCCCAGCGTTTCAAGGAATTGACCGGCAAGCATCTCGACCCGCTGTGGCGTGCGCCCGGCGGCAAGCTGACGCCGAATCTGCTGAAGGCCGGGCAGGCGTGCGGCTACGCGCATGTACCGTGGGCGCCGGCCGGATTCTCCGGCGACGAACTGCCGAGCGATAAATGGCCTAACGAGCTGCTGCTGCGCAAGGCGCTGAACGGCTTGAAAGACGGCGACATCTTCCTGGCGCACATGGGCATCTGGTCGCGCAAGGATCCCTGGGCGCCGGCCGTGCTAGAGCCATTGATCAGCGGACTGGAGAAAAAAGGTTTCTGCTTCGCCACCTTGCGCGAGCATCCGGCCTACAGTACGGTGTTCGGGCAAACGGCTGAGCCCTGAAGCGAATGCCGGCAGCGGCATCAGGATAAACTCAGGAACATTCGCAGTGGGTGCCAGTCGAAGCGGCGCATATGATCTATCCGGCAGGCAGCCTTAGGCAACTGCATGCAGGCCGGCCGGGAGCCGGAAATCGTCAACATGCCGGTGGGGCCGGCAGCTTGAGCACGGGGCAAGAACGATAAGAGTATTCACATGATTCAAACCATTTCCGATCTGTTCGCAAGCGCCCAGGGCTGGCTCTTCGAAACCATCGTACAGCCGCTGGTGTTTTACGTCGGCCTCGGCGAATTCGTCGAAGAAGCGTTTACCGGAACCGAATGGTTTCTGGTCGGCGTATGCGAACTGGTACTGCTGTTCATCGTGCTGCGGCCGCTGGAGTCCATGATTCCGGTGCATGCCATTACCGACAAGCGCGCGCGCTGGAACGACTTCATCTACACCCTGCTGCAGCGGCTCGGCGTCATCCCGCTGCTGGCGTTTTTCATACTCGATCCGGCCCTGTCCTATGTTTCCGAAATGCTCCATCTGGAAGGCTGGGGAACGTTCAATCTGGACGGTATCTGGCCCGGCGTGACGGATCTGGCGCTGGTCAGCTTTCTGCTTTATCTGGTGGTGCTCGATCTGTGCGAATACGCGTATCACTGGGCACAGCACAACGTGCGCTGGATGTGGGCGCTGCACAGTCTCCATCACAGTCAGGAAAACATGAATCTGTGGAGCGATGATCGCAACCACGTGCTGGACGATCTGGTGCACGGCGTCTTCATCGGCCTGGTGGCGGTGTTGATCGGTGTCGAGCCGTCGCAATACATTCTGCTGGTGTCCTTGTCGCGCATTCTGCAAAGCCTGCAGCACGCCAATGTGCGTATCCATTTCGGCCGCATCGGCGATCTGCTGCTGGTGTCGCCGCGCTTCCACCGGCTGCATCACGCGATCGGCATCGGCCATGAAAGCCGTGGCCGCAACTCGCTTGGCGGGCATAATTTCGCGGTGCTGTTTCCGATCTGGGATGTGATCTTCCGCACTGCGCATTTCGGCAAGGGCTTCGCCATGACCGGCGTGCGCGACCAGCTGCCGCCGCCGGCCGGCAAGGGCCGCGACTACGGCCGCGGTTTCTGGGCGCAGCAATGGCTGGGCCTGAAGCGGTTGGTTGAGTTTTCCAAAAGGCCGGTTCGCTGATGGGCATGTTGCTGGCTTCTTTCGGCCGCGCCCTGATGTCGCAGCTGCACATCAGGATGCTGCTGCTGACCATTCTGCCATTCGTGTGTTCGGTGCTGATCTGGGGCGTGGCGCTGTGGCTGGGGCTGCAGCCCATGATCGACTGGCTGCAAAGCTATTTCCTTGATAACAATATTTTCGGCGTGGCCGGGACGGTACTCAACTGGTTCGGGATGGGGGCGCTGAAAACTGTGATCGTGCCGCTGATCGCCATGTGGACCTTGCTGCCGCTGATGATTCTGACGGCGCTGATATTCGTCGGCCTGTTCACGATTCCGGCGGTGGCGCGCCACATCGGAGGCCGTCATTACCCGACGCTGCAAAAGAAAGAAGGCGGCAACTGGCTGGGCAGCCTGTGGACCTCGCTCTGGTGTTTCGCCCTGTTCGTGGTGGCCTGGATCATCACCTTGCCGGTGTCGCTGATTCCGCCGCTGGCCTTCATCGTTCATCCTTTGCTGTGGGGCTGGCTGACCTATCGCGTGATGGCCTACGACACCCTGGCCGACTACGCCAGCGTCGATGAGCGCCGCATTCTGCTCAAACAGCATCGCTGGCCCTTGCTGGTGATCGGCACTGCCGCCGGCGCCATGGGTGCAGCGCCGACGCTGCTGTGGCTGGGCGGTGCGCTATCGGTGATTTTCTTTCCGCTGCTGGCAGCCGGCGCGATCTGGCTGTACGTGCTGGTGTTCGTCTTCACCGGCCTGTGGTTTGAATACTATTGCCTCGAAGCCCTCAAGCGGCACCGCGTGCAAACTCCTGCGACTGAGGATGTCGTGACCGACGCCAGGCCGGCCTCGCCATTCAGCCGCAACAGAGGCGATGCCGACATCATCGATGTCGAGCCGCATTGATTGCTCCGCATGTGACGGCGCTTACCGGGCAATCGGTCCCCTGAAAATGGCGGCTCCGTGCCGGCATGGAGTGAATCGGGCATAATCCCCGGAGTTTGACCAACCCAGAAACCAGGCGGAACAGACTCATGGCAATTGGACTGATTATCATCGGCGACGAAATTCTTTCCGGAAGGCGCGTCGACAAACACTTCCCCAAAGTGCTCGAACTGCTGACCCAGCGTGGTCTGCAACTGTCCTGGGCAGAATACGTGGGCGACGAGCGCGAACGCATCACGGCCACACTGAAACGCACCTTGTCGGGCAGCGACATCGTGTTCTGCACCGGCGGCATCGGCGCCACGCCCGACGACCACACCCGGCAATGCGCGGCTGCAGCGCTGGGCGTGCCCTTGCAGTTGCATCCCGAGGCCAAGGAAAAAATCCAGGAGCGGATCGGCGACACCGCGCGCGAAGCCGGCATCACGCCTGACTTCAATGCGCCGGAAAATCTGCATCGCCTGAAGATGGGCGAGTTCCCGCAGGGCGCGTCCATCATCCCGAATCCCTATAACAAGATCCCCGGCTTCTCGATCCAAAACACCAGCGGCGAAGGTGCTCACTACTTTGCGCCGGGCTTTCCGGTGATGGCCTGGCCGATGTTCGAGTGGGTGCTGGAAACCAAGTATGCGCATCTGTTCCATCGTCAGGCCTGGTCGGAAAAATCGGTGCTGGTGTTTGAAGCAGCCGAATCGACGCTGACGCCGATGATGGAAGCGATCGAAGCCGAATTCCCGCTGGTCAAGGTATTCAGCCTGCCGCATGTGGGCGACGACAAGACACGCCGGCATATCGACCTCGGCGTCAAGGGCGACCCCGATCAGGTGGAACAGGCTTTTGTGAAAATGCAGAATGGACTGAATGCGCTGAAGGCGGAGTTTCATCTCCCCTCGTGATTGCTGTCCGGGCGATCGGCCTGGCGGTAAAGTTGCAGCTGTAACCCCGGTCGGCCTTGCAGTTCAGGCGCCGGTCCAATAAAAAAGCCGGGTCGGACATCAGTCCGACCCGGCTTTGGCATTCCGCTCTTCCGGAATTACTTCTTGGTGGCGCGCGTCGCCTTGGCCGTCACCTGTGTGACCTGATCGACCGCGTTGCTCACATTGGCTTCGATCACTTCAGCCGCCTGCTTGGCGCTCTTGCTGAACTGCTCGTAACTGGCATTGAGATTGCTGAAGGTCGACTTCAGCATAGAAATGGCGTTTTCTGAACCCGGCGGCGCATTCTTTGCCGCCTCGTCAATCATCGCGATCACTTTGCGATTGCCTTCGGCGATCTGGGATTCGGCAGTCTTGGTCAGCTCGGCCTGGGTGCCGGAGATGATGCCGCTCAGATGACGGCCGTAGGCGATCGACTTCTCGACGGCCGGTTGCGCCTGGGCGCTGCTCAGCGTGAAAAATTCCTGCGGGTCTTTGGCCGCAAACAGTTTTTGCGCCGTCCCCTGACTTTCTTCCAGCGAAGATTTGACCGCTTTCAGATTCAGCTCGACCAGCTTCTCCATGCCTTCGAAGGCCTTGCTCGCGAACTGGGTGTACATCGCCAGTTGGGCGTCGAAACCTGCTTTGGTGACAGCAGAGAATTGTTCGTTATACGTCGTCATATTAAAAGTCCTCTAAGGGTAAGGTTGTTAATGGATGAGTGACGATTGCTTACGGCGTGATCTGAAGCGAAAGAAGTGATCTCCGATGAAATTTCTTATTTGAATTTGATGCGTTGCACAATCGATTCTAATTTAAAAACAATCAATGTCAATGATTTATCCCCATGAAATTGACCTGGCGCAAGGCCGCTTTGCGAGTGCTGCAATCCACAAGCCGCAGCGGCTTTGTGGCGGATCGTTCTCGGCATAAGTCATCGTACAAGCGAGCTCCTGATCGCCCTGAGGATGGGCGCGGCATGGCCGTAAAAAATTTCAAGCAACGATGCGCGACGTTCGCGGCCGGTGCTGCTAGCATGGCTGCCTTTGTTGGGGCGGATGTCCGGCGCCGTCTTTGCGTAGCTGCTTTGCGAGTCTGAATGCGCCGGCCATTGCGATGACGCCGGCGTCCGATGACACTTCAATCGGCCGTCCGCCCAGCCCTTGCCGACTATTCAGAGAGCCGTTTTTGAAAGCTTTTTACAGCGACCATTTTGTCCTGCCGCTGCCGCCCGGCCATCGCTTTCCGATGCAAAAGTATCGGATGATCCGCGAGGGCGCCGCGCTGGCCGTACCGGATATTGAATTTCACGAAGCCGTGGCCGCCACCGATGGGGTGCTGGCATTGGCCCATCATCCCGATTACATCGCCCGCGTCAGCGCCGGCAATCTGGATCCGGCCGAGCAGAAGGCCATCGGCTTTCCCTGGTCTGCAGAAATGGTGGAACGCTCGCGCCGTTCAGCCGGCGCCACCATTGCGGCCTGCCGCGCCGCGCTGGAGCAGGGCGTGGCCATCAATCTGGCCGGCGGCACGCATCACGCTTATGCCGACCACGGCGCCGGCTTTTGCGTATTCAATGACGCCGCGATCGCCGCGCGCCTGATGCAGGCCGAGCGTCGCGTGACGCGGGTGGCGGTGATCGATCTGGATGTACATCAGGGCAATGGCACGGCCTCGATTCTGGCCAGGGATGATTCGGTCTTCACCTTGTCGCTGCATGGCAGCAACAACTATCCCTTTGAAAAAGAGCAGAGCGATCTGGACGTGCCGCTGCCGGATGGCGTCGGCGACGCCGAGTATATGGATGCGCTGCAGGCCGCCTTGCAGCAGATGCTGCAGGCTTTTCAGCCGCAGTTGCTGATCTATCTGGCCGGCGCCGATCCGCATGAGGGCGATCGTCTGGGACGCATGAAGCTGACATTGGCCGGGCTGGCCGCACGCGATGAGGCGGTGTTCGCGTTTGCGCAGCAGCAGAAAATCCCGGTAGCGGTTACGATGGCGGGCGGTTACGGCAAGAACATAGAAGAAACCGTCGCCGTTCACCTACAAACTATAAAACTGGCCAGTCAGGCGATTCATCGTATTGCGGCAAGCAGACATGGCTGATCTTTGGCATGCCGCGCCGATCAGGCAGGCAATTGATCGCAAGCTCATGCCAGCGCTTGCACATGCAGACTGCGCGCGACGATGATGGCGACGGTATTTTTACCGTCTCTGATATAGGCCTGAGACCGATTCTGGAAAAACCATGATGCGCATGACCGCCGGCGACAGCCGGCACAAACAATTATTACTGAGCCTGGTGCCGTTCGCCTTCGTGCTGATCTGGAGCACCGGCTTCGTGGTGGCCAAATTCGGCCTGCCATTCGCGCCGCCGATGACCTTTCTGTTTCTGCGTTTCGTCGGCGTGCTGCTGGTCTTGCTGCCGCTGGTGCTGATATTCCGTGCACCCTGGCCGCGCGGCCGCATCCGTCATGTGGCAGTGGCCGGCATTCTGCTGCAGGCCGGTTATCTGGCGGGTGTCTGGAGTGCGATCAAGATGGGCATGCCGGCAGGTTTGTCGGCGCTGATCGTCGGCATGCAACCGATTCTGACGGCATTTGCGGCTCCTTTCCTCGGCGAATCGGTGCAGAAGCGTCAATGGCTGGGGCTGGGACTGGGTTTGTGCGGCGTCGGCCTGGTGGTGGCCAACAAGATTTCGCTGATCGGCCTGTCGCCGCTCAGTATCGGCCTGTGCGTATTCGCGCTGTTGTCGATCACGGTTGGTACCCTGTATCAGAAGCGCTATTGCGCACACTTCGATTTGCGCACCGGCACCATGGTGCAATTTGCTGCCTCGGCAGTGGTCTTGCTGCCGCTGGCAATCTGCTTCGAAGGGCTGGACTGGCGACTGAGCCAGGTTGAATGGACTCCCCACTTCATCGCCGCCATGCTGTGGTCGGTGTTCGCATTATCGATCGGCGCCATCTTTTTGCTGTTTGCGCTGATCCGGCAGAGCGCCGCCACGCGCGTCACCAGCCTGCTGTATCTGACGCCGCCGACTACCGCCGTCATGGCCTGGCTGATGTTCGGCGAGGCTTTCAGCATGATCGGCATGCTGGGCATGCTGATTTCGGTGATCGGCGTGGCGTTTGTAGTGCGACGCTGATTTGACCTTGGACTGCGCCTGATCGGCGCCAGTTTTCGTCAGTGTCGTGATCAACGGCTTTCAGTTCGTCTCATCCTCCGCCGCAATCGCGCCCGGCATCAGCGTGATCAGTTTCAGATCCGGGCGATTGGCGACACGGAAATTCACTTGCTGAAATAGCAGCTCTCCCTGTACCGGATGACGAAAGCGGCGCTCGCCGCCTTCGCGTTCCACCACGTCCTGCAAACTCCAGGCATGTTTGAACAGGGCATTGCCGGCTGACAGTTCCTCCACCATGCTGGCGATCTGCGGATCGTCCAGCATTTGCCCGCAATCGGCGCGAAACTCCGCCACCAGCCGTCGCGCGCGCTGTTCCCAGTTGTCGATCAGGCCTGGCGACGCTTCACTGAGGAACATGAAGTGCAGCAGATTGAGATTGCCGTTCTTCACATTCAGCCAGCCGCTGAACAGCTTGCGCGCAGCGCTGTTCCAGGCGATGGCATTCCAGTAACGATCCAGCAGATATGCCGGCGCGCGGATGTTGCGCACCACATCCATGATTTCCGGCGCCACCGTCTCGTCGTCATGTTCGGGCGATACCGGATCTTTCTTGCCGGCCAGTTCGAACAGATAGGCGCGTTTAGCGCGCGGCAGATGCAGGGCTTCGGCGATGCGCGCCAGCGATTGCGGCGACACCGAATCGCTGCGGCCTTGTTCTATCCAGGTGTACCAGGTCACGCTGATGCCGCACAGCTGCGCGATTTCCTCCCGGCGCAGACCGGGCGTACGGCGCCGGCCGCCATGCGAAAGATGACCGAGGCCGGCTTGCGAAGGGGCGGTCTGTTCACGTTGCGACTTGATGAAATCGCCTAGCGCCTTGCGGCGGATGAGCTCGTTGTCCATGGATGGTGTTGTCGGGTGGGGGGGATGCAGGCCTTGCTGCAAGCTGTCTTGAGCCGGCTTGCTGGATGTTGCCGGCGTCCTTGCCAGTGTCAAGGTATTGGCTTTGGTAATAGTATAAATAGATAACTTGTAACAGGATAAAAATTAATTAAACTGGGCTTCCCACATGAAATAAACAACCCTCGGAGTCCATAATGCGCAGCCACAGCCAGGTCGTTTCCCAGCAATTCGGCACTACCGCCGCTTCTTATCTCACCAGTGCAGTTCACGCCCAGGGCGCGGATCTGCAGGAGTTGGCGCAGATCGCCGCGCAGATCGATCAGGCGCAGGTGCTGGATCTGGGCTGCGGCGGCGGGCACGCCAGTTTCGCAGTGGCGCCGCACGCGAAGAAAGTGGTGGCTTACGATCTGTCGCCGGAAATGCTGGGCGTGGTCAGCACCGCAGCCGCCGAACGCGGGCTGGATAATCTGGTGGTGCGCCAGGGCAGCGCCGATAAGCTGGACTTTCCCGATGCCAGCTTCGACCTGATCTGTACCCGTTACAGCGTGCACCACTGGCGCAACCTGCCGCAGGCCTTGCGCGAAGTATTCCGCGTGCTCAAAGCGGGCGGCCGTTTCATCGTGATTGATACGGCGGCGCCGGCCGATGTGCTGGCCGACACCTATGTGCAGGCCATTGAGCTGCTGCGCGATACCTCCCACGTGCGCAACATCAGCCTCAGCTCCTGGCGCAAGCTGCTGGCTGAGGCCGGCTTCCGTCTCGCGTCCGACAAGACCTGGAAGCTGCGTCTGGAATTCACTTCCTGGGTGGCGCGCATGCGTACGCCGGCCGACAACATCACGGCCATCAAGGCACTGTGGAACAGCGCGCCGGGCGAGGTGAAGACGTATTTCGAGCTGGACGATCAGTATTCCTTCTCGATTGATGTCGCCATGCTGGATGCGCGCAAGGGCTGAAACGACATCGTGCGACATGAAAAGTGACTGAGGGATGGGCGGAGATCGCTGCAACAGCCGTGAATCTCCGCTATCCCGCATCTTCTTCCCTTGGGCTGAAGCTGACGCTCTTCGCGCTCATTCTCTCTATATAAGCAAAAAGCGGGGGAGGAGCTATCGGCTGCGAACATTTGTATCCGCCGTCAACGGCGTCGCCGCTTGCGTCGTTAATTCGCTCAGCTCTGTCGAATATTTTCTGTGTTCGGCCTCAGCGCCACTTGTATTGCAAGCACGGTCAGTTCGATGAGCACGCTTTCCTCATCCTCGAATCCCATCCCAATGCGATTATCTGGCGCCGGTATTTGCCTCTGTTAAGGCAATGCAGCGCATGGTGCCCGCTTTAGACTGGTATCATCCTGTGGGCTTAAATTTTGTTGTTGGAGTGTGGGCCGGCTGTAAATCGCAAAAAAACTGTTATCTAAAAATAAATTTGCCTGAGTATCTGGGGAATCAGGCGAAGAAATTAAGTAGAAAGTCGTTTAAATAATTACGCTAACTACCTAATTCTCTTGCGAATTTTCCGCATTTTGCTACACTGCCAACAGTTTCTTGAACGTATTGCTTGTAATAAATTGGGGGGAGGTCCACCGATGCTTAAATCAGCGCTAGCTATTTTTACTACGCTACTTTTCACTGTTTCCGGTATTTCTCCCGTACAAGCTCAAACAGCTTCTACAAATACTAAGAAAACTTCTTCGAAAAAAGCTCCGGTCAAAAAGGCCGTAGTTGCCAAACGTCCTGTCACGCACAGCCGCGTCACCAAAGCCTCGCTCGATAATCGCGAAAAGCTGGTTCGCAAAGTCACCGTTGTCAAAGGCAAGCGCCGCGTTGCCTATCAGCGCGTCTCGGCTGCGCCGTCCATGCCTGTGGTGCCGCCGGTCATGACCGCCGGTGATCTGGCTGGTCTGAACCTGACGCAAGATCCTCTGGCATTGAAATCGAATGTGGCGCTGGTGATCGACCAGGCCAATTCGCAGGTACTGTTTGAAAAGAACTCCACCGTAGCGCTGCCGATTGCCTCCGTCACCAAGCTGATGACCTCGCTGGTGGTGGTGGAAGCGCGCATGAACATGGAAGAAGTGCTGACCGTGACCGACGATGACGTCGACCGCGAAAAGCACAGCAGTTCACGCCTGCGCGTCGGCGCCCAATTGTCGCGTGACGACATGCTGCACATCGCGCTGATGAGTTCGGAAAACCGCGCAGCTTCGGCGCTCGGTCGCAACTATCCGGGCGGCTTGTCTTCCTTTGTCGCAGCCATGAACGCCAAGGCGCGTTCGCTGGGAATGATGGATACCCACTACGTCGATTCGACCGGCCTGTCGAGCCAGAACGTTGCCAGTGCGCGCGATCTGGCCAAGCTGGTGGTGGCGGCTTATCAATATCCCATCATTCGCCAGTATTCGACCGACTCCAAATATCAGGTCGAGCCCAGCGGCCACGCGCTGCAGTACAACAGCTCCAACCGTCTGACATCGAGCAAGGACTGGGACATCGGTCTGCAAAAGACCGGCTTCATCAACGAAGCCGGCCACTGCCTGGTCATGATGACGCGCATTGACGGTCGTCCTATCGTGATGGTGTTCCTGGACTCCAAGGGCCGCCTGTCGCACGTCGGCGATGCAACCCGCATGCGCAAGTGGCTCACCGAAGACGGCCAGCAGAATCTGACCCGCGTCAAGATGGTGCGTGCTGATCAAGGCTGAGTTTGATGTCTTCGCCGGAGTCTGAACGATCCGGGCAATAAAAAAAGCGAACCGACGGTTCGCTTTTTTTACGTTTGAGCCTGTGAATCAAACTGCCAGCAGTTCAGCACGGCGTCCTTCAACAAGCACTTCAAGCCTGCCGGTCGTCGAAGCCCAGCGCAGTCGAAATCTGATGTGCGGTCGAGACCAGATCCTCCACCCATTCTTCCTGCAGGCGATCGGCCGGCGCCGAGATCGACAAGCCTGCGACCAGTTTGCCACTATCGTCGCGAATCCCGGCTGCCATGCAGCGCACGCCCAGTTCCAGCTCTTCGTTGTCGCGCGCATAACCCAGCGTGCGCACCATGCTCAGCTCACGCTCCAGCTTGGTCAGATCGGTAATCGAATTCTTGTTGTGACCAGCCAGGCCGGTCCGCATCGCATACGCGCGCACTGCCTTGGGGTCGTCGATCGACAGAAACAGCTTGCCGGTCGAGGTCAGATGCAGAGGTGCGCGACCGCCGATGGCACGCACCACCTGCATGCCGGAACGCTCGGAAAACGATCGATCGATATACACGATTTCATCGCTCTGACGCACTGAAAGGTTGATGGTCTGATGTGTCTTGCGATGCAGGGCGCGCATGAAGTCGAGCGCGGCTTCGCGCACGCTGAGGCGGCTTTTGACGACATTGCCCAATTCCAGCAATCGCATGCCAAGTCTGTAGGTACCCGGTTCGACGCGGTCGACGAAGCGCTTCACCACCAGATCGTTGAGAATGCGGTGAGCAGTGGACGGATGCAGCCTGGTAACGGCAGAGAGCTCTTTCAGGCTGACCGGATCGGGATAGGCCGCCAAGGCGTCGAGCAGCGACACCATGCGCTCGATCACCTGGATGGAAATGCTCTCTGTCTCGCCTGCAGCTTCTTTTTTCATGTGCCGTTTCGTGTGCGGTGACGCGCCGAAGGGCGCGTTGGTGCGTTGCGGTAGGGAATCAGGTTATACCACATTGTGAAAAAAATCAAAAAACGAGGCGATGTGAGAACGACGACCACGCTTGGGCAGAGCTGGAATATGTGTCCTCTGGCTAGCCCCCCGCTATATCACCGCCAGCCATTCCTAAATAGTTTATTGATCTAAAAGCCGCGCTCTATATTCGGCCGCGCTGTTCTTGCATATCTGTTTTTCGCATAACTAGAGAAGAAAGTATTCGTTCTTTTTTTGCTGCCTGCTAATTAACCTGTGCTCTCCATAAGAACCGACACAAAACGGGAAGAGAAAAAATGCTGAAACACTTCGTCAAAACGGTAGTTGCCGCGCTGGTGCTGTCACAAGCTGCAAGCGTCGCGCACGCCGCCGACCTCTCGCTGCTGAACGTCTCTTACGACCCGACGCGCGAACTTTACGCAGACTACAACAAGGCCTTCGCCAAGTACTGGAAGGAAAAGACCGGCGACAACCTGACCATCAAGGCATCGCATGGCGGCTCCGGCAAACAGGGCCGCTCGGTCATCGACGGCATCGACGCCGATGTGGTGACCCTGGCGCTGGCCTACGACATTGACGAAATTTCCGAGAAGGCCAAGCTGCTGCCGGCCGACTGGCAAAAGCGCCTGCCGCACAACAGCTCGCCGTACACCTCGACTATCGTGTTCCTGGTGCGCAAGGGCAATCCAAAACACATCAAGGATTGGGACGACCTGATCAAGCCGGGCGTGTCTGTCATCACGCCGAATCCGAAAACCTCGGGCGGCGCCCGCTGGAATTATCTGGCGGCATGGGCCTACGCGCTGAAGAAGGGCGGCAATGATGCCGCTGCGCGCGACTATATCGGCAAACTGTTCAAGAACGTGCCGGTGCTGGATTCCGGCGCGCGCGGCGCCACCATCACTTTCGTTGAGCGCGGCATCGGCGACGTCCTGCTGGCGTGGGAAAACGAAGCCCTGATCTCGCTCAAGGAATGGGGGCCGGACAAGTTCGATATCGTTGCGCCGTCGATCTCTATCCTGACCGAGCCGCCAGTAGCGCTGGTCGACAAGGTGGCCGACCGCCGCGGCACGCGCAAGGTGGCGGAGGAATATCTGAAGTATCTCTATTCGGATGCCGGCCAGGAAATCATCGCCAAGAACTACTACCGCCCGATCAACGAAAAGATCGCTGCCAAGTATGCCTCGCAATATCCGAAGCTGAACCTGATCACCGTCGACAACACTTTCGGCGGCTGGCAGAAGGCGCAGAAGGATCACTTCTCCGACGGCGGTACCTTCGATCAGCTGTACGTGCCGACGCGCAAGTAATTGCAGGGAGCTTCATGCGGCAGCCGCGCTCAATCCAGTGATCGAGCGCGGCTGAAAAGTACTGTGGCGGCACGCAGGTATTCAAACGCAGCAAACGCAGCAAACGCAAAAAAAGAATCACCGGCGGCGCCCGCAGTCCTCTCACTCAGATTAGCGCGCCGCCTTCCTTGAAACAGAACAACGATCACACCGAAGCAGAAATCAGATGACTATCCTGTTGTTGGCCGGCAGCCCCTCGGCGCCATCGCGTTCCACCCGCCTGCTGCATCATGTCGGCGACAAGCTGGCCGCTCTGGGCCATCGCTATACCCGGCTCGATGTTCGCGATCTGCCTGGACAGGCGATTTTGCGCGCCGACTGGAACGATCCCGAGATCAAGGCCGCCCTGGCGCAGGTCGAAGCCGCTTCGGCGGTGGTAGTTGCCACCCCTGTCTACAAGGCTGCCTACAGCGGCGTGCTGAAAGCCTTTCTCGATCTGTTGCCGCAGTTCGGTCTGACCAACAAACTGGTGCTGCCGCTGGCCACCGGCGGTAGTCAATCGCACATGCTGGCGCTGGATTACGCCTTGCGTCCGGTGCTGTCTTCGCTGGGGCCGCGCCACGTTTTACCAAGTATTTATGCCACTGAAGCGCAGGTGCTGTGGAGCGAAGAAAACGGTCTGACGCTGGACGAACCCATCATCGCTCGCGTGCAGGAAGGCGTGGAGCAACTGTCGGCGAGTCTGCTGGCGCTCAAAGGACTTGATCCTCACGCCTTCAGCGATGTGCCGTTTTCGCAGGTGCAATGTAGCGTCTGACATCCGAACACGACGCCATTTTTTAGAGCAGCCAGGCCAGCCCGATAAACGATATGCATGCCCTCCGATGGAGCGGCAGGGCGGCTTGTACGCCGCGCTTCGGAAAAGGACTGCCATTCACGCACACAGGAGAATGATTTGAGCAAGGACAACAAGAAAAAACACAGCCAGGCGATTCAGGCGACGCCGGCCATTCAGCATGGTCGGCGCCGCAGCCTGGCGACGCTTTCCGCCCTCTCCGCGCTGACTCTGGCGGTCGCTATTGGCATGCCGAATCCGGCGCACGCGCAAAGCAAGGTCTTGCGCATCGGCTATCAGAAAGCCGCCAGCACGCTGGTGCTGCTGAAGGCACACGGCGCGCTGGAAAAACGACTGCAGGCGCAAGGCGTGGAAGTGAAGTGGGCTGAATTTGCGGCCGGTCCGCAATTGCTGGAAGCGCTCAATGTCGGCTCGGTCGACTTCGGCTACGTCGGCGAGGCGCCACCGGTATTCGCGCAGGCGGCCGGTGCCGATTTTGTCTACACCGCCTATGAAATTCCGACGCCTGACGCCGAGGGCCTGCTGGTGCAAAAGAACTCCGCGATCAAGAGCGTGGCCGAACTCAAGGGCAAGAAAATCGCCTTCAACAAAGGCTCCGACGTGCATTGGCTGGTGGTGGCTCTATTGAAAAAAGCCGGCCTGAACTACAGCGATATCCAGCCGGTGTATCTGGCGCCGGCCGATGCGCGCGCTGCATTTGAAAAGGGCGCGGTCGATGCCTGGGCCATCTGGGATCCGTTCCAGGCGGCTGCCGAAAAGCAGATCGGCGCACGCCGGCTGGCCAGCGGCGTGGGGGCTGTCAGTCATCACCAGTTTTTCCTGAGTGCGCGTCCTTTCGCATCCAAGAATCCGGAAGTGATCAAAGCGCTGCTGGAAGAAGTCAGCAAGGAAGGCCAGTGGATCCGCAGCAATATCAAGCAGGCCGCCGCCGAGCTGGCCCCGATTCAGGGTCTGGATACGGACGTCATCGAGATCGGTCTCAAGCGCTACGAACACATTTTCAAACCGGTCGATGCGCAAGTGCTGGCCGAGCAACAGAAGATCGCCGACGCCTTCTTTGAATTGAAACTGATTCCGAAAAAGCTGGACGTCAGCACTGCCGTATTGAAGTAAGCAAAGCCGATGTGCTTGCAGGCGCTGACGGCAACGTCGCACCCGCAGGCACATCGCAAAACATACGCAAACTGTAGCGAATACAACGCAGGGCCGCGGCACACGATGCATTTTCGCCGCGCCCGGATTGATCGAATGGAGCTGAATATGAACGTTTTCTGGTTTGTTCCTACCCACGGCGACAGCCGTTATCTGGGTACCGCCGAGGGTGCCCGGCTGGTCAGTCATGACTATCTGAAGCAAGTCGCGGTCGCGGCCGACACGCTCGGCTACGACGGCGTATTGCTGCCGACCGGGCGCTCCTGTGAGGATGCCTGGGTCACCGCATCGAGCCTGATCGACGCCACCCGCCAGCTGAAGTTTCTGGTGGCGGTGCGCCCCGGCCTGACTGCGCCGACCTTGTCCGCGCGCATGGCGGCGACCTTCGACCGCCTGTCCGGCGGACGGCTGCTGATCAACGTCGTCACCGGCGGTGATCCGGTCGAGCAAGAGAGCGACGGCATCTTCGGCACACACAAGGAACGCTACGAAATCTCCGACGAATTCATCAAGATCTGGCGTGAAGTATTGAGCAAGACCCACACCGGCGGCGAGACCGATTTCGACGGCAAGCATCTGCGCGTCAAGGGCGCCAAGGCCCTGTATCCGCCGATCCAGGCGCCGTATCCGCCGCTGTATTTCGGCGGCTCGTCGGATGAAGCCATCGATCTGGCGGCCGAGCAGATGGACGTCTATCTGACCTGGGGCGAACCACCGGCCGCCGTGGCCGAAAAGATCAAGCGCGTGCGCGAGCGCGCAGCCAAGGCCGGACGCACGCTGCGTTTCGGCATTCGTCTGCACGTGATCGTGCGCGAAACCAATGAAGCGGCATGGCGCGCCGCCGATGAACTGATCAGCCGTCTCGACGATGAAACCATCGCCAAGGCCCAGGCCAATTTCGCGCGCATGGATTCGGAAGGGCAGCGCCGCATGGCGGCACTGCACGGCGGCCGCCGCGACAAGCTGGAAGTCAGCCCCAATCTGTGGGCCGGCGTCGGTCTGGTGCGCGGCGGCGCCGGCACCGCGCTGGTCGGCGACGGTGAAACCGTGGCCGCGCGCATGAAGGAATATGCCGATCTCGGCATCGATACCTTCATCCTGTCCGGCTATCCGCATCTGGAAGAGTCTTACCGTTTTGCCGAGCATGTGTTCCCGCTGCTGCCGCGTCCGCAAAAGGCGACCTTGCCCGGTTTCAATCTGACCGGCCCGTTCGGCGAGATCGTCGGCAACACCTTGGTGCCCAAGGGCAGCGAAGCCAAGTCGGCAGAAGTCAAATGCAAAGCGAAAGCCAAGGCGAAGCCGAAAGCAGACGCCAAGCACGACTTGCGCGTGGCCGAAAGCTGAACCGGACATCTGTAACCTGAAGCGAGGATCAACATGAGCACAGCAAGCAGCACCGCCGGCGGCAACGACGCGCTGAGCGCCAATGGCAGCGGCAGCGCAGCGACAGGGAGTTCAGCGCGCAGCGTACGTGCCAGCAAGAAGGGCACGATCAAGAGCCTGACTTCCGGCCATGCCTGGGTCGGCTGGCTGTTGCCGCTGGCGCTGGTGGCGTGGTGGGAAATCGCGGCCCAGGCCGGCTGGTTGTCCAGCCGCATCCTGCCGGAGCCGTTCGCGGTTTTGAAGGCCACCTGGAACCTGTCTGCCTCGGGCGAGTTGTGGCGTCATCTGGCCGTCAGCGGCGGCCGTGCAGCTTCCGGCTTTGCCGTTGGCGCCGGTCTCGGGCTGGTGCTGGGTTTGCTCAGCGGCAGCCTGCGTCAGGCTGAACTGCTGCTCGATACCACCTTGCAGATGGTGCGCAATATTCCTGCGCTGGCGCTGATCCCGCTGGTGATTTTGTGGTTCGGTATCGACGAAACCGCCAAGCTGTTTCTGGTTTCGGTGGGCGTGTTCTTCCCGGTGTATCTGAATACCTTTCACGGCATTCGTTCGGTCGACAAGGGTCTGATCGAAATGGCCAAAAGTTACGGCCTGAACGGCTGGCCGCTGTATCGCGATGTGATCCTGCCGGGCGCCTTGCCATCGATTCTGGTGGGGCTGCGTTTCGCGCTGGGTCTGGTGTGGGTGCTGCTGATCGTGGCCGAAACCATCTCGGCGCAATCCGGCATCGGTTACATGACGATGAATGCGCGCGAATTCCTGCAGACCGACGTGGTGCTGGTCGGCATCCTGCTGTACGCGCTGCTGGGCAAGGCCGCCGATTCGCTGGCGCGTGCGCTGGAACGCTACTGGCTGCGCTGGCATCCGGGTTATCAGTAATCACCGCAGGCAATGAACCGAGGAATAACGATGCGCAACCATGTCGAAGAGAATCGCGAAGTGAAGCAGACGGCGCAGCAATCCGATACCGGCAGTCGCGGTATTGCGATCCGCGTGCAATCCCTGTCGAAGTCTTACGCCGGACGCGAGGTGCTGCACCAAGTGGATCTGCAGATCGAACCCGGCGAGTTCGTCGCCATCGTCGGCCGCAGCGGCTGCGGCAAGAGCACCTTGTTGCGCCTGGTGGCGCAGCTGGAACAAGCCAGCAGCGGCGACATCGTATTTGCCGCAACGACGCAAGCGACGCAGGCGGCAAACGAAATCCAGGATCCGGAAATCCGCATCATGTTCCAGGACTCGCGCCTGCTGCCGTGGAAGCGGGTGCTGGACAACGTGGCGCTGGGTCTGCCGAAACAGGCTGCACCCTCGGCCCTGCAATCGCTGCGTCAGGTCGGGCTGGAGCAACGCGCCGGCGAATGGCCGGCGGTCCTGTCCGGCGGCCAGCGGCAACGCGTGGCGCTAGCGCGCGCCCTGGTGCATGACCCGCAATTGCTGTTGCTGGACGAGCCGCTGGGCGCGCTGGATGCGCTGACCCGCATCGAGATGCAGCAATTGATTGAAGACCTGTGGCAGGAGCGCGGCTTCACGGCGCTGCTGGTCACGCACGACGTGCAGGAGGCGATTGCGTTGGCTGATCGCGTGCTGTTGATCGAGGACGGCCATATCGCTCTGGATCAGCGCATAGCACTGCCGCGACCGCGTTCACGCGGTCAGGCCTTGTTTGCGCAGCTGGAGGAATACATTCTGGCGCGCGTGCTGAAAAATCCAGGCAGCGCGCCGGATGCCGAGTTGGGCGATTTCTCGCTGCAACGCTCGGTGCGGCAGGTGCAGTGGGCGATTTAATCGGAGCAGGTTTTATCGCAAGGCCCTTTCAGATTTCAGGTTTCAGATTTTCGGGTTGCTAGTCACCCGGAAAATATTCAGTAAATACCCGGCTTCCACCGAAGCCATTTTTAATGCAATCACCCAAGGAGCAAAGCATGACCATTCAAGCCATCAACGTCCGTAATCAATTCCGCGGCAAAGTCAAAGCCATCATCGAAGGTTCCGTGGTCTCGGAAGTCGATGTCGAAACGCCGGCCGGCATCGTCACCTCGGTGATCACCACGCGTTCGGTCAAAGACCTCGGCCTGGTCATCGGCAGCGAAGTCGTGGCGCTGGTCAAGGCGACCGAAGTCTCGATCGCCAAGCTTTGATTCACACCGGCGCGGCCGCCTGACCGGGTCGCGCGCTTTCAAGAACATTGCAAGCTCACTGGAACTCACCGGATGAAATCTCAAGCACTCGATGCCTATCTGGCGCGCCTGAACGATTCGGTCAGGGAGCAATCAAGAGTCTGGCTCGACGAACAGGGGCGCGCGGTCGGCCGTTATTTCAACACCGCGCTGACTTCGGCTTTTCAGCCGGTGCGCGCGCATGGCAGCAGTGAGGCAACAACCGGCGCAAGCGGCGGCCAGATCGTCGCCTATGAAGCCTTCGCCCGCAGCTATTCCGAATTCGACAGTGGCTTGCATCTGTGGAAGCTGCTGGACCAGGCCGCCAGCGACGACGAATCGGTCGAGCTGGATCGCCTGTGCCGCATGCTGCACGCCATCAATTTCTATCGCCAGCCGCAGGCGGCTTATGCCGACCTGCATCTGAGCGTGCATGCGCGTTTGCTGGCGGCGGTCAACAGCAATCACGGCATTGCCTTCCGCCGCATTCTCAATCTGCTGGAACTGCCGCACGAACGCATCCTGCTGCAGTTGCCGGTGGTGACGCAAAACCAGAGCTGGCTGCTCAATTACGTGCTGGACAATTACCGCCGCAACGGCTTCAGGCTGGGCATCAGCGCGGCCGATCCGCGCGAGGCGCTGAGCTTGCTGGACAAGGTCAAGCCCGATCTGATCAAGGTCGATGCGCGCGAGCTGGGCGATCCCGACAGCGCCGGCCTGCTGCTGTTGCGCGCCGCCGAAAAGGGCGTGCAGATCAGCTTCAAGCGCGTGGAAAATCCGGCCGTGTTCGCGCAGTTGAATGCCTTCGGTGCGGCACTGGCACAGCCGATCTACGCACAAGGATATTTGTGGGATACCCCGGCTGCGGGTTTGCCGCTATCGACTCATGCGACGGAGCAGGCGGCCTGAGCGTGCACAAGCGGCGGGCCCATCATCCATCTGCGGCAAGCCCGCAGCGCTGAGTTTCGGGCGCGCCAGCCCTCTTTTCACTGTTCCATCTATATAAGGACGAGCGCACATGAATTCCCGGCCGGCTTCGCCCCGCAGTCAGCATCAGGCGCCGCGACTTTCGGATTTCCGGATACTCGTGGTGCCGGGTCTGCACGGCAGCGGTCCCGGGCATTGGCAATCGCGCTGGCAGCGGCTTTATCCGGCATTCGAGCGGGTTGAGCAGGAGCATTGGGATCAGCCGGATCTGCCGCGCTGGTCGCAGCGGCTGGATGAGCGCCTGCAGCAATCCGAGCGGCCGGTGGTGATCGTGGCGCATAGCTTTGGCTGCCTGACCACGGTGCATTGCACCGCGCGCGGCCATGCCGACGGCGCGCAAAACAAAATCGCCGCCGCCTTGCTGGTGGCGCCGGCCGACCCCGACAAATTTCAGGTTGCATCGCTGGTAGAGCGGGCCTTGCCGTTTCCGGCGCTGGTGGTCGGCAGCAGCAACGATCCCTGGATGACGGCGCCGCGCGCCGCACATTGGGCCGCGGTGTGGGGCGCCGATTTTCTCGACGCCGGTGCGCTCGGCCATATCAATGCCGAATCCGGTCTGGGTGATTGGGCAGCGGGGCAGAGCCTGCTGCAACAGCTGCTTGCCGGTTTGCCATTAGAGGCCGGCTATCCGCTGGATGGGGTGCGGCGCTGACGCTTGCCGATGTCTGCAGGCTTTCAGCGTGCGGTGTCGATACTTATCGAACGCATGATTTTGGCCAGGTGCTTGTTTTTAATCGATTTTCTCATGTGCTGCGTCCTTTTTTTGCAATCGCGCTTATACGAAAAACGACTAAAGGCATGCAAAAAATTTAGTTCTCTTTATAACCAAGCGATGCGAATATTGCCTTCCTATAGTCGCATTTGTAATAAAAAGAGAACGACGACATGTCTGCTTCCCCCGTTTCGCCCACTTCCAGCATTGCCAATACCGCTCTGAATGCCGCGCCGGTGGTTTCCGGACGCGGCTCCAAACGCGTGCTGCCGGGCTTTCATCTGTCGCTGGGATTCACGCTGTTCTATCTGGCGCTGATCGTCCTGATTCCGCTGTCGGCCGTGTTTTTGAAAACCTTCACGCTGACCTGGGACGGCTTTGTCGCAGCGGTGACTTCGCCGCGCGTGGTGGCCTCGTATCAACTGACGTTCGGGGCCTCATTGCTGGCCGCCTTGCTCAATGTGATCTTCGGCGGCATCGTGGCCTGGGTGCTGGTGCGCTACAAGTTTCCGGGCAAACGTCTGGTGGACGCGCTGGTCGATCTGCCGTTCGCCTTGCCGACTGCCGTCGCCGGCATCGCGCTGACGACTCTGTATGCGCCGAACGGCTGGCTCGGCCGCTGGCTGGAACCGCTGGGCATCAAGGTGGCGTTCACGCCGCTGGGCGTGCTGGTGGCGCTGACTTTCATCGGCCTGCCGTTCGTGGTGCGCACCGTGCAGCCGGTGCTGGAAGACGCCGAGCGCGAGCTGGAAGAAGCGGCCGCCAGCCTCGGCGCCAGTCGTCTGCAAACCTTCATCCGGGTGATTTTCCCCACCGTATTGCCGGCCTTGCTGACCGGCTTCGCGCTGTCCTTCGCCCGCGCCACCGGCGAATACGGTTCGGTGGTGTTCATTGCCGGCAACATGCCCATGGTCTCGGAAATCACGCCGCTATTCATCATCACCAAGCTGGAGCAATACGACTACGCCGGCGCCACCGCGATTGCGGTGGTGATGCTGGTGGTCTCCTTCATTCTGCTGCTGACCATCAATCTGCTGCAAGCCTGGACTCGCAAACGCGGTCGGGCGTAAAGCGTTTCCATTCCAGAATTCAAGAGCCCGATACGATATGAGCGCTGCCGCTTCCTCCATTGCCATCAATGCCGCCACGCCGCGTGGCGAACCTGCCTTCGAGCCCAATGTCACGCTGGAGCCGCTGTGGGTGCGTGCGCTGCTGATCGGCATCGCCTTCATCTTCCTGACGCTGTTCCTGTTCGTGCCGCTGGTGTCGGTGTTTTACGAAGCCATGAAAAAGGGCTGGGATGTGTATGTGGCCTCGATCATCGAGCCCGATGCCTGGTCGGCCATCAAATTGACCCTGATGACCGCGCTGATCGCGGTGCCGCTGAATCTGGTGTTCGGTGTGGCGGCCGCCTGGTGCATCGCCAAGTTCGAGTTTCGCGGCAAGAATCTGTTGCTGACCCTGATCGATCTGCCGTTTTCGGTGTCGCCGGTGATTTCCGGTCTGATCTATGTGCTGCTGTTCGGCATGCAAGGCTATTTCGGCCCGTGGCTGCGCGAGCATGACATCAAGATTCTGTTTGCGGTGCCGGGCATCGTGCTGGCGACCATCTTCGTGACCTTTCCCTTTGTGGCGCGTGAGCTGATTCCGCTGATGCAGTCGCAGGGCAGCGAAGAAGAAGAGGCGGCGCTGGTGCTCGGCGCTTCCGGCTGGCGGACCTTCTGGCATGTGACCTTGCCGAATATCAAATGGGGGCTGCTGTATGGCGTGATCCTGTGCAATGCACGCGCCATGGGCGAGTTCGGCGCGGTATCGGTGGTGTCCGGCCACATCCGCGGCGAGACCAATACGATTCCACTGCAGGTCGAGATTCTTTACAACGAATTCAATGTGGTCGGCGCCTTCGCGGTGGCCTCTCTGCTGGCTTTCCTGGCGCTGGTGACGCTGGCGATCAAGAGCTTCGTCGAGTGGCGCCTGCATACGCAGCAGGCGGCCGCGCTGCTGGATCAGACGCACTGAAGAGCAATACGGAACACAAAAACGCGGAACACGCGTCACACGCGTAACACGGTTAAAAGGCAGGAGTAGCCATGAGTATCGAAGTCAAGCACATCAACAAACGTTTCGGCGAATTCGTCGCGCTCAATAATGTGTCGGCGAATTTTCCGGCCGGCGAACTGACCGCCTTACTGGGCCCGTCCGGCTGCGGCAAGACCACGCTGCTGCGCATCATTGCCGGTCTGGAATCGCCTGACTCCGGCCAGGTGCTGCTGGATGGCGACGACGCCTCGGCGCGCAATGTGCGCGAGCGGCAGGTCGGCTTTGTGTTTCAGCATTACGCGCTGTTCAAGCACATGACGGTGTTCGAAAACATCGCCTTCGGTCTGCGTGTCAAACCGCGCAGCCAGCGTCCCTCGGAAGCGCAGATCCGCGAAAAGGTGAAAAGCCTGCTGGAGCTGGTGCAACTGGACTGGCTGGCCGATCGCTACCCGCCGCAGCTGTCGGGCGGCCAGCGTCAACGCATCGCCCTGGCGCGCGCACTGGCGGTGGAGCCGCGCGTGTTGCTGCTGGATGAGCCTTTCGGCGCGCTTGACGCCAAGGTGCGCAAGGAACTGCGCCGCTGGTTGCGGCGCCTGCACGATGAGTTGCACGTCACCAGTATCTTCGTCACCCACGATCAGGAAGAAGCGCTGGAAGTGGCCGATCAGGTGGTATTGATGAACAAGGGCAATGTGGAACAGATCGGCGCCCCCGGCGATGTCTACAATCATCCGGCTTCGCCATTCGTCTACGGTTTCCTCGGCAATGTGAATCTGTTCCACGGCCGCTTGCATGAAGGCGTGCTGGACACCGGCGGCGCGCGCTTCGACGCGCCAGATCATGCGCAGACGCGCGATGCCGCCGGCGTCGGCTATGTGCGTCCGCATGACATCGAAGTCGATCGCTATTCGCCCGGCGCCACCGGCATCGTGGTGCAACTGCGCCGCTCGCATGCCATCGGCCCGCTGGCGCAACTGGAACTGGAGCGCGACGACAACGCCGAGTTGATCGAAGCCGTGATTTCCAGCGACCGTTTCGAACAACTTAATCTCAAGAGCGGCGAGACCCTGGTGGTGCGTCCCAAGCGCCTGCATGTGTTTCCCGATCACGGCAGCAAGGGCGCAGCAGGAGGCGCCGCACAATGAATTTCCAACAATTGCGTTCCATCCGCGAAGCGGCGCGCTGCGGCTTCAATCTGACCGAGGTGGCGAACGTGCTGTTCACCTCGCAACCGGGCGTGAGCCGCCAGATTCGCGAACTGGAAGAAGAACTCGGCGTCGAAATTTTTGAACGCAACGGCAAGCGCCTGATCGGCCTGACCGAGCCGGGCAAGGGCATCCTTGGCATCATCGAGCGCCTGTTGCTGGAGTCCGAAAACCTGCGCCAGGCCAGCCGCGAATATGCCGGCGAGCAGAGCGGCACACTCAGCATCGCCACCACCCACACCCAGGCGCGCTACGTGCTGCCGAACGTGGTGCAGGCCTTTCGCGCCGCCTTCCCGCAGGTGCGTATCGCGCTGCAACAGAGCGCGCCTGAACACATCGCCGAATGGGTCATGTCGGGCAAGGCCGATATCGGCATTGCGACCGAAGGCCTGAGCCAGTTCAAGGAGCTGGTGTCTTTCCCCTGCTATACATGGAGCCACGTGGTGGTGGTGCCGCAGGGCCATCCGCTGCTGGCGCTGGGCGAAGTGTCGCTGAAGGATCTGGCCGCCTATCCGCTGATTACCTATGACGTCGGCTTCACCGGTCGCGGGCATATCGACGAAGCCTTCCGCAAGGCCGGGATTGAAAAGGACATCGTGCTGACGGCCATGGATTCGGACGTGATTCAGCAATACGTCGCGCTGGGACTGGGTGTAGGCATTGTCGCCTCGATGGCAGTGGGGCCGGGCAACAAGCATGACAGCCTGCAGCCGGTCAACGTCTCGCATCTGTTTGCGCCGAATATTGCGCGGCTGGCGGTGCGGCGCGGCGCTTATCTGCGCACCTACACCTACGACTTCATCCTGCAGTTCGCGCCGGACCTGAAGCGTGCGGATATCGTGGCGGCACTCAACGAGGCGAGCGCACAGTAAGATTCCTATCAAGCTTCAAACGCTCAAGGGCGCCGTAGAAAACTTCTGCGGCGCCCTTGAGCATTCTGCTTCATCCATTCACAACAGCTTGCGATACACCAGGAAGCCCGATTTATCGGCGACTGCATCATAGAGTTTCATCGCGGTGTGATTGGTCTCATGCGTCTGCCAATAGACGCGCGGCGAACCGGTCGCTGCGGCGCGCCGGTAGACTTCTTGGATCAGGGCGCGGCCTACGCCTTTGCCTCTGGCCTGCTCCGAGGTGAACAGATCCTGCATGTAGCAGTTCATGCCGATCTGGGTGGTGCTGCGGTGATACAGGAAGTGGGCCAGGCCGATCAGCTTGCCTTCGCTTTCCGCCACCAGCGCGTGCACCGGTTCCTGCGCGTCGAAGAAACGGCGCCAGGTTTCGGCGGTGATTTCAGCCGGCAATGCAGTCGTGCCGGCGCGGCCATAGAAACTGTTATAGCCATCCCACAGCACTTGCCATTGCGGCAGGTCTTCTTGTTTTACGTCCCTGATCACGAGCCCGGCCGTCATGTGTTGCTCCTTTATCTGTTTGGTTTTGGGGAAGCAGCAGTATAAGGCCGGGTGGGAGGGGACGAAGCAAAGACGCAGGCGAAAAAATACCCGGGCAGGCTTGCGCCCCCGGGTAATTTTGATTGCGGGCAAGGCTGCTTGCGCAGTCTGCCCTGGCGATCAGATCAGACCTGAGTCAGACTTTGGTATCAAGCCTTGCTGGTCGGATTGGGCGCGCTGGTCGACGTCGAGGTCGTGCTGGTATTGCCGGCCTGAGTCGGTGCATTGTTGCCGGCCGTCATGAGTTCGCTGACGGAAGGAAATGGCTTGGCCGGCTTCTTGGCCGCCTGAGCAGGCGGCGCGCTGGCGGCTGCCGTGGAAGTGCCGGAATGGATGGAGTTGATCGCCATGATATTCGTCCTCAAATAACGGTGAGCACCGGGCACATGCCCAGAATGAAATGTTGCCGGGCCAGTATAGGAGTGCAGGATGGCGATCCCGTGCTTTTTAACCCAAACTTACAGCTCTTTACGAGTGTCTGTGTCGCGTTTTCGATGCGGCTTCCGCGACATTCTTGGTCAGGTCTTGGTCTCGTTGCGGAACCGCCTTGCTTTTATTTTCAATCACTTGCGGCTGCGCGCCGCGCAGGATTCGCGCAGCGCTGCGTTTTCCGGCGCATCGTCCTTTTCTTCATCGTTGTCCGTGGCGGTGTTTGCATGCTGCGCTTGCTGCATGCAGCTGCGATACCCCGCGACGTAGCGCTCGAATTCGCGCGTGGCTTGTTGCGGCGGCAGTTTCACCAGCGTGCGGATGAAGTCGCGGCTGCCGATTTCAAAGTGCTGATAGTCGATCGGCTGTTTCCAGTTGCCGCCCCAGATCAGAAAGCCGTGGTCATAGAAAGCGCCGACCACATCTTCCGCCATGCCGGGCTGTGATGCGGAAGCTGCACGTTGCAGATAGCGCGGCGAGCTGGCCGCCGGCAACACCTGCGTCACTCCGCTTTTCGATTTGCTGACGTAGGGATTCTGCAGTGGATTGATATCGATGGCGACGCCGTAGGCATGTTTGGACCAGCTGCCGCCGCCGGTCATCGGGCGGCCGTTGAAGGCAGAGGTGTTATTGGCGGCCATCGATTTTTCATCGTCGCCATTGAAATCTTCCAGCGGCAGCGCCTGCTGAATCGGCGTCGAGCGCAGCAGCAATTCGCCGAACAGCGCTTCGACTTGCGGCGCGACGGCATCGAGCACGACTAGCGAGCCGCCGCTGCGGGCCGCCCCGTTGAAATCCATGTAATCGAAACGCACTGTCGCCAGACGTGAACAGGGCACCGGATTGTCCTTGCTCAGCACATGTGCAATGCGCATCTTTTCGCATTGCAGCTTTGATAAGGGAATGATCTCGGCACGCGCTGCAGGATGGGGCAGCAGTGTCGCCAGCAAGGCCGCCAGCAGAGCCGATTGCAGCGCGGATCGGGTTTTTGAAAAAAGAAGGGAGGGGCGCATGGGGAGCGATGATAAAGCCATTTTGAACTGCCGATAAGAGATTTTCGGTCTGCAATCCTTACATGAAGTCGGGATATTTTCTGACAGGCATGGGCGGCTTAAAAGGGAACAATCTGGCTCTGAAATATCTAAATTTCAGTAGGCACTCGTGATTAACAACTCTTAGGAGGCACAATATGATGGTACGCCACACAGTGTTAGCAGCGGCCGTGCTGGTCGCAGTTCTGGCAGGTTGCAACAAGCGCGACGAAGCTCCGGCAACGCCGCCGGCCGCCGCCCCTGAAACCAGTTCGCCGGCATCGCCGTCGATGGCAGCGCCAACTCCGGCGCCTTCTACCCCACCGGCAGCCGCACCGGCCGATTCGGGTAGCACAGCCGCGCCAGCCACACCGCCGGCCAACAATGACACCACCACGACTCCGCCTGCGAGCGGCGGCGGTCCTAACGACAAGAAGCCTTAAGGCCGAGACCAGAAGTCTGCGAGTCCGAACGCTTTACCGTTGAACGTATCCTCAAGAGACAAGCGCAGTTGTCCATTTTCAGATACGTTCATCCGTCAGCCTCGTGCTGAAGACGACGGATTCGCCAAGCAACATCAGGCAGTGGGAACAGCACTGCAGCACGCCGCAATGACTACCATTGCGGCGTTTTTTTATGCGCGTGTGCCAATGCGCCGGACTAGCCGGAGGCGGGAATCGAAAAAATCCGAACTTTCTCAAGAGGGCTGAATCGTACAAGTGGTTGAACTGTTCCTTCAACCTCCCTCTTGATAGGGAACTTGCCCGCGGTGTAGATGGCTGCGGGCTTTTTTTATTCAGACTACATGAAGCCTGTCGCTCACAGCGATTCAGGCTTCATGCAGCACATCGTCAACGCAGCGGTCTGGTGACTGCGATCATGGCGCCGAAGGGCGGGCCGATGTTGGCCTCCAGTGTCGGCACCATGCGCGACACATTTCCATCCAGATAAAGTGCATCCCTGCACTTGAGTTCATCCTTCAGGAACAGTGCGAAATCATAGAAGCTGATGGCGGTTCTTGCGATCGCCAGTATGACTTTGCGCTCGTCGTCGATGCAGGCGGCATTGCGCACCACGGCATTGGCCGAGTCCGGATCGAAGCGCGGATTGATCTTGCCGCCGCTGACCATGATCGGCCCCGATTGCGTAGCGTAGTGCGCGTGCGTCAGCCAGTAGTCGGCGTCGGCCGCGTAGTCGCTGGTCTCCACGATGAAGGCCTGCTTGTCGCCGAGCACGAATACGCCATTGGGCTGCAGGTAAAAATTGCCATAGGCGTTCTGGCGCGTATTGAGCTTGCGCAGCACTGCACCGTTTTCCACATACAGTCCGAGCGGCTGATACTGCTTGTCGTAGATGCCGGCATTGGTGGCACAGACGATTTCCTGTTTCTGCGTGCGCAGCCATTCGTCCAGGCGGGCGAAGGTGCCGAGCGTCTTGCCGCCTTCATCTTTCCAGTACATGCGTACCGTGTCGCTGCGCAGATCGATCTTGCAGGCGCTGATGAAGGCTTGCTTGTATTGATATTGCCGGAGTTCGGCTGCGTGCGCGGCAGGCATGTGCAGCGCGACCGCGATGCCGGCTGCGACCAGCAGCATGCCGGTGCGGGCAGTTGTGCGCACCGGGCGAATTGATTTAAGGAATGGTGAAAGCAGACTGAACATGAATTGAGCGAAGAAATGAATCGGGAAAGTCCGGCAACCACACTCTTGTCGCGATGCCGGCCCGAAAGAATAACAGCAAGCGCCAGCATGCACTTTGCTCGCCTCTCAGGGGCGTGCGCTGTTCATTTCTCCGCAGTCACTTCTTTGCCGCCGGCGGCAAGACCTTGCGCAGCACCGTCACCGCGTTCGCGCCGCAGCACTCACACCAGCGCATGAACTCGATGATGTCGATCTGGCGTTCGCCGCTTTCTATCTTGGAGACATAGGACTGCGTCTTGTCCAGCAGCTGTGCCAGTTGCGACTGCGTCAGGCCGGCGTCGGCGCGCGCCTTTTGTAATTGCTGTCTGAGGATGTCGTATTCGGTCATGGTTGGGCGGCAGCAAGAATTCTGAGTTCTACGGCAATGTTCAATGATAAAGCAGCCGTGTTTCGACCGTCGGGATCTGCATTTTCAATTGTGCTATATTGCTTCGGAATATTCCAAAATGGAATATTTCAAATAAAATAAAAACGCACGCCGAACCCGGCAATCAAGTGCAAATTCAATCGGACAGGCAAACCATCGCAGGGGATGAGGATGCAAACGGCAGGGTATTCATGCACATCGTTGCGTGCACCGGCTGCGGCCCGCATTGTAGACCGGCAGCAGGGTTTGCGCCGGCCTTCGGTGCTGTGCCGCAGCCGCCCGTGCTTATCGGATGGCTGCGGACTCTGCATGCCTGGCAAATAAACCGTCAACCAAATCAGCAAACAAATACAGGGGTAGGAAATCATGCAGTGGTTCTATGACTTGAAGATCGCCAAGAAGCTGTTTGTCTCGTTCATCGCGGTGCTGGCAATGACTGCGGTGCTGGGGCTGTTTTCTCTGCAGCAACTGGTGATGGTGAAGGACAGTGCGGCGTTCATCGCCGGCGAGTCGCTGCCGGGCGTGCGCATTGCGCTGGAAATGAAGAACACCCTGAACCGCATCCGCGTCGCCGAGCTGCAGAGCATTCTGTCCGACAACGTGTTCGATTCGGCCGACTATGAAGCGCGCACCGGCAAGGAAATGCAGACTTTCAAGAAATCGGGCGAGGAATATTCGCAGCGCAATCTGAGTGCCGAAGAACAGGCCCTGTATTCGCAGATGGTCAAGAATTTTGCCGGCTACATGGACGAAAGCCGCAAGGCCATCGGCCTGTCGCGCGAGAGCCGCAAGGAAGAGGCGCGCGATCTGATTCGCGGCGAATCGACGCGGCTGTTTGAGGCCATGAGCGTTCAACTGGACCGGGTCGGGCAGATTGCCCAGCAGGGCGCCATCGATGCCACCTCCAGGGCGCGCGCCAGCTTCCAGCGCTCGTTTGCGATCATCGTGGCCTTACTGGCCGGTGCGGTGGTCATCGGTCTGCTGCTGGCGGCATGGCTGTCGCGCATTGTGGCGCGGCCGCTGACGCGTGCGGTGCAGTTGGCGACCCAGGTGGCCGAGGGCGATCTGACGGCGCGCATCGATGCGCACTCGCGCGATGAAACCGGTCAGCTGATGCATGCGCTGCAGGGCATGAACGATGCCTTGATGTCTATCGTCGGCAAGGTGCGCGCCGGCACCGAAGCCATCAATGTTGCCTCGCGCGAAATTGCCAGCGGCAACATGGACCTGTCATTGCGCACCGAGCAGCAGGCTGGCGCGCTGGAAGAGAGCGCAGCCTCGGTCGAGCAACTGACTTCCACCGTGCGGCAAAACGCCGACAACGCCTTGCAGGCCAATCAACTGGCGCAATCGGCCTCGGCGATGGCGGGCAAGGGCGGTGCAGTGGTGGAGCAGGTGGTGGCGACCATGGGCGCCATCAATGCTTCATCGCGCAAGATCGTCGACATCATCGCGGTGATCGACGGCATCGCCTTCCAGACCAATATCCTGGCGTTGAATGCGGCGGTCGAAGCGGCGCGCGCCGGTGAACAGGGGCGCGGTTTCGCAGTAGTAGCGTCCGAGGTGCGCAATCTGGCGCAGCGTTCGGCAGCAGCGGCCAAGGAAATCAAGGGCCTGATCGGCGATTCGGTGGACAAGGTCGAATCCGGCAGCAAGCTGGTGGAGCAGGCCGGCATGACCATGAGCGAAGTGGTCGACAGCGTGCGCCGCGTGAGCGACATCGTGGCTGAGATTACCGCCGCCAGTCAGGAGCAGAGCTCGGGCATCGAGCAGGTGAATCAGGCCATCGCGCAGATGGATCAGGTCACGCAGCAGAATGCGGCGCTGGTGGAGCAGGCGGCCGCTGCGGCGCAATCGCTGCAGGATCAGGCCGGCAATCTGTCGCAGGTGGTCAGCGTATTCAAGATCGATGCTGCTCTTGCAGGCGCAACCGCAGCACCGCTGCACATTGCCGTACCGGCACATGCAAAGACTCCGCCTTTGAAGGAAAAGGATGTGACGCCGGCGTCGTCGCGCATCGAAGCCGGAGCCAGGCGCAAGCCTGCAGGTCTGCCTGCCTCTTCCGGGTCTGCCCATTCGGCCAATGCGCAGGAGGACTGGGAGCAGTTCTGATCGCTGATTTGCCGGCTGACGGACGCAGGGCAGGCGCAGGCAGATAGAGACAGTCAGGCCGATCCAGGCAATACACCGGAAGCTACTCGGAAAAAGCGCCGCCCTTTCAGCAAGAAGCGGCGGCGCTTTTGCTGAAGGGCACGCCACTCACAAGCTCAGCGCGCAAGTGGCGCGCCGCTGCGCAGCAGCAATAAACGGGATTCGGCAATTTTGTTATAAAACAAAAAAAGAACGGTCTGCATGAATAAAATATGCAAATCATCCGGGGGGAAAGTGAAAAAACGAAAGAAATGCTTGTTCTTCCAAAATTTTAATGCTGAATATTTCGATGATGTTACACTCTGCCCCCATGGCTCGAAAGGCAAGAAGAAACGAGGCCCAACGTGCGATTGCGCGCTATTGCGCATCGCTCTTTGTGATGAACAGCTAATGGAGAACCGTCGATGAATTCCCTCAACCGTCTGACCAAGATCGCTTTTGCAGTCGCCGCTTTTGCCGGCACCATGGGCGCAGCCCAGGCTGAAACCGTGAAGATCGCCATTGCCGGCCCGATGACCGGCGCCGTCGCCCAATATGGCGACATGGTGAAGGCCGGCGCGCTGACCGCAGTCGAGCAGATCAATGCTGCCGGCGGCGCCAACGGCAACAAGTTCGAAGTGGTGTTGATGGACGACGCCTGCGAACCGAAGCAAGCAGTGGCCGTGGCCAACAAGATCGTCAGCGACGGCATCAAATATGTGATCGGCCATGTGTGCTCGGGTTCGACCATTCCGGCCTCCGACATCTATGAAAACGAAGGCGTGGTGATGATTACGCCATCCGCCACTGCGCCGCAGCTGACCGAAGCCAAACCGCACAAATTCATTTTCCGTACCATCGGCCGCGACGACCAGCAAGGTCCTGCCGCGGCCCGTTATGTGATCGAAAAGCTGAAGCCGAAGAAGGCTGCCGTGCTGCACGACAAGCAATCCTACGGTCAGGGCGTGGCGACTTCGGTCAAGAACGCGCTGGACGCGGCCAAGATTCCGGTCGCCGTGTTTGAAGGCATCAATGCCGGCGACAGCGATTACTCGGCGGTCATCACCAAGCTCAAATCGCAAGGCGTGGACTTCGTCTACTTCGGCGGCTATCACCCGGAAATGGGTCTGATTATGCGCCAGGCGCGTGAGCAAGGCGTCAAGGCCGTGTTCATGGGCCCTGAAGGCGTCGGTAACAAGGACATCACCGCGATTGCCGGCCCGGCCTCCGAAGGCATGCTGGTGACATTGCCGGCCGACTTTGCCGCCGATCCTGCCAATGCCGCGCTGGTCAAGGCTTTCGCTGCGCAAAAGCGCGATCCTAACGGGCCGTTCCAGATGCCTGCCTATTCGGGCGTGAAGATCATCGCTGACGCCATCGCCGGCGCCAAGTCGACCGATCCGACCAAGGTCGCGGCGTATATCCATGCCAACAGCTTCAAGACCCCGATCGGCACCGTTGAATACGACAAGAAGGGCGATCTGAAATCCTTCAAGTTCGTGGTCTACACCTGGCACAAAGACGCCTCCAAGACCGAAGCCAAGTAATCCGCGCCTTGCGTGCGATTGCCTGAACCGAAGTCCCCGAGGAAACGCTCTCAGGCCTCCCACCAAATGCCCCATTGCAGTCCGGATGGGGCATTTGCACTTCTCTCAATGCTATGAATGAATTGCTCCCGCAACTGACCCAGCAGCTCGTCAACGGGCTGTCACTGGGCGCGATCTATGCGCTGATCGCCATCGGCTACACCATGGTCTACGGCATCATCGGCATGATCAATTTCGCCCACGGCGAGATCTACATGATTGCGTCTTACGTCGGCCTGGTGACGCTCACCGCCATCGGCGTGCAGAGCGGTTATCCGCTGCCGCTGCTGCTGGGCGGCGCGCTGATCGTCTCCGTGCTGGTCACCGGCCTGTACGGCTGGACCGTGGAGCGCGTGGCTTACCGGCCCTTGCGCGGCGGGCCGCGTCTGGTGCCGCTGATCTCGGCCATCGGCATGTCGATCTTCCTGCAGAACTATGTGCAGCTCGGTCAGGGCTCGCGCGACATGTCGGTGCCGGTGCTGATCTCCGGCGCCTTCGAGTTCCAGATGGGCAGCGACTTCACGGTCACCATTCCGTATTCGCGCATGATCATCGTCGGCGTCACGCTGGTGCTGATGGCGGCGCTGACGCTGTTCATCGCGCGCTCGCGCATGGGTCGTGCCTGCCGCGCCTGCGCCGAGGACATGGGCATGGCCAATCTGCTCGGCATCGACACCAATCGCGTGATCTCTTTCACCTTTGTGCTGGGCGCGATGCTGGCGGCGGTCGGCGGCGTGCTGATCGCGCTGACCATCGGCAAGCTCAATCCTTACATCGGCTTCATCGCCGGCATCAAGGCCTTCACGGCTGCGGTGCTGGGCGGCATCGGCAGCATTCCAGGCGCCATGCTGGGCGGCGTGCTGCTGGGACTGGCCGAAACCTTCGCCGCCGGTTATCTGCCGGCCGAATACAAGGATGTGGTGTCGTTCGGGCTGCTGGTGCTGATTCTGCTGTTCCGTCCGACCGGTCTGTTGGGCAAGCCCGACATTGAAAAAGTCTGAGCCACGGCAAGACGCCAAGCAAAAACGCACCGAGAGAATACAAGGATGCATATGCCTCTGAATCTGAAAAACGCCGTGGCGGCGGCGCTGGTAACCGCCATTCTGACCATTCCCATGCTGGGCCTGCAGCTCAAGCTGGAAGGCTATCGCGTGGTGCTGCAGGCGCACTGGACGCCGGTGCTGCTGGCGATGCTGGCGGTGTTCGTGTTCCAGCTGATCAAGCCTGCATTGTTGCGCACCAAAGCCGGCATTAAGTTGCCCGCCATGCCGCGCATGCAGCCGCGCCAGCAACGCGCCGGTCTGCTGCTGTTGCTGGTGGTGGCGCTGGTCTGGCCCTTCTTCGGCTCGCGCGGCTATGTCGACGTGATGACGCTGGCGCTGATCTACGTGGTGCTGGGTCTGGGCCTGAATATCGTGGTCGGCTTCGCCGGTCTGCTCGATCTCGGCTATGTCGGTTTTTATGCCGTGGGCGGCTACACCTACGCGCTGCTGAATCAATATTTCGGTTTCAGCTTCTGGGAATGCCTGCCGCTGGCGGCCGGCGCTTCGGCGCTGTTCGGCTTCCTGCTGGGCTTCCCGGTGCTGCGTCTGCGCGGCGATTATCTGGCCATCGTGACGCTGGGCTTCGGTGAAATCATCCGCCTGCTGCTCAACAACATGACCGGTCTGACCGGCGGCCCGGACGGCGTGTCGGGCATCCCCAAGCCGACCGTGTTCGGCATCGAAATGGCGCGCAGCGCCAGCGTCGAAGGCGGCACCACCTTCCATGAAATGCTGGGCCTGACATATCAGGGCGCGCACATGGTGATCTTCCTGTATTTCCTGGCGCTGCTGATGGTGCTGTTCACCTACTTCGTCACCAGCCGCCTGCTGCGCATGCCCATGGGGCGCGCCTGGGAAGCCTTGCGCGACGATGAAATCGCCTGCCGTTCGCTGGGCATCAACCCGACCCGCATCAAGCTCTCGGCCTTCACGCTGGGCGCCGCCTTCGCCGGTCTGGCCGGCGCCTTCTTCGCCGCACGCCAGGGGCTGGTGACGCCGGAATCCTTTACCTTCATCGAGTCGGCGCTGATTCTCGCCATCGTGGTGCTGGGCGGCATGGGTTCGCAGCTGGGCGTGATTCTGGCGGCAATCCTGTTGACCGTGCTGCCGGAAGTGGCGCGCAGTTTTGCAGAATACCGGATGCTGATTTTCGGTCTGGTGATGGTGCTGATGATGATGTGGCGGCCGCAAGGCCTGCTGCCGGCCAGCCGTCCGCATGTGGAGTTGCCGCAATGAGCCAAAACAATCAATCCTCTTCGCCGCGCTTGCTGGACGTCGCCGATCTGTCGATGCGCTTCGGCGGTCTGCTGGCGGTGGACGGCGTATCGCTGACCGTGCACGAGAAAGAAGTGTTCGCCATCATCGGTCCCAACGGCGCCGGCAAGACCACGGTGTTCAATTGCATCAGCGGTTTCTATCAGCCGAGCTCCGGCCAGATTCGTCTGCAGGATGTGTCGATTGCGCGCAAGCCCAGTCATGAAGTGGCTTTGCAGGGGCTGGTGCGCACTTTCCAGAACATCCGCCTGTTCAAGTCGCTGACGGTGCTGGAAAACCTGCTGGTGGCGCAGCATCGCCAGGTCAACACCAATCTGCTGTCCGGCCTGTTGAAGCTGCCTTCCTATCGCCGTTCCGAAAAGGAGGCGCTGCAACGCGCCGCCGAATGGCTGGAGCGACTGGGCCTGACCGCCTATGCCAATCGCGAAGCCGGCACCTTGTCTTACGGCATGCAGCGGCGCGTCGAAATCGCGCGCTGCATGATCACCAGGCCGCGCCTGTTGCTGCTGGATGAGCCGGCCGCCGGCCTCAATCCGCAAGAGAAGCAGGAACTGCAGCAACTGATCGATCGTCTGCGCCGGGAGCATGGCGTGGCGGTGCTGCTGATCGAACACGACATGAGCCTGATCATGGGCATTTCCGACCGCATTCTGGTGATGGAGCACGGCAAGCCCATCGTCACCGGCACACCGGAACAAGTGCGCAGCGATGAGCGCGTGATCAAGGCTTACCTGGGAGAAGAATGATGCTGCAGTTTGAACAGGTACATACCCACTACGGCGCCATCGAGGCGCTGCACGGCGTGTCCTTGAACGTGGAAAAGGGCGAGATCGTCACCCTGATCGGCGCCAACGGCGCCGGCAAGACGACACTGCTGATGACCTTGTGCGGCAAGCCGCGCGCCTCCAGCGGCCGCATCTTGTTTGAGGGCAAGGACATCACGCAGAGCGCCACGCATGAAATCATGCGCATGGGCATGGCGATTTCGCCGGAAGGGCGGCGCGTATTTCCCAGTCTGACCGTGCTGGAAAATCTCAAGATGGGCGCCTTCTTCGCCAGCAATGAAGAGATCGAGAAGGGCGTCGAGCATGTCTTCGGTCTGTTCCCGCGCCTCAAGGAAAGAGCGCACCAGCGCGCCGGCACCATGTCCGGCGGCGAGCAGCAGATGCTGGCCATCGGCCGCGCTCTGATGAGCAAGCCGCGCCTGCTGTTGCTGGACGAGCCCACGCTCGGTCTGGCGCCGCTGGTGATCGCGCAGATCTTCGAGATCATTCGCACCATCCGCGACAACGGCGTGACCGTATTCCTGGTCGAACAAAACGCCAACAAGGCGCTGGGCGTGGCCGACCGCGGCTACGTGCTGGAGAACGGCAATGTGGTGCTGGCCGACACCGGCGCCAATCTGCTGGCCAATGCCGATGTGCGCAAGGCTTATCTGGGGCATGCTTAGGCGCAAGGCTGAGTGCCTGAGCCGACACTGCATCTGATGGAAGCGGCTGACGGCGATGCGGTATTTTTGCTTCGCCTTCGACTGTTTCCATGTCGCGCCTATCTCCGCGCCAGCGGTCTTGTGCTTGCCCGCATGCCTGAGCCAGCCATCCAGCGCTTTGCCGCCTCATTCAAATCGGCTGTCCTGTTTCGGTACGGCTTGCCGCTTCATGATCTCTTGATCTTGCCTTGCGGGTTGTACATGCCTGAATTCTGATTTTGCGGCGGCGAGGGCGTGTAGCGGGTCTCCGATTTTTCCTTGCCGTCTTTTCCGTTCTTGTCCTTATCCTTTTCGTTGCCGTCAGTCTTGGCGCCGCCGGCGGCATCGGTCTTCTTTTGCGCCGCCTTTTTCAGTTCCAGATCCAGCTGTTTCTGCAGCTCGGCGATCTGCCGGTTGATCTGCTTGCGCATGGTGTCTGCCGTGGCTTTCGGGATTTTCGCACGGCTCACCTTGACCAGCTCGTTGCGCAAGGCAGCAATCCGCTTCTTGATGTTTTCCGGCTGATTCGCTTCCCTGGTCTGCTTGCGGATTTCTTCTCTGCTGGGCGGGCGCAACCCGCCGCCCGAGGTCAATAGCGTGCTTCTGGTTCGCATCTCCATCTCCGTTCTTGCGGTGGTAGATGGGATATCGAATGCGCGTGGAGATAACTGAGGGCTGACTCGAAATCAGCGATGAATATCGAAAGTTATTCGATATTGAGATCGATGGATGTGCGAGGTACGGACGACATGGCGATGTCGCGCAGCGCTGATGCCCTCAATGAAAAACGGCGCTCGCAGCAAGGCTGGAGCGCCGTCTTGTTTCAGGCATTGACCGGCGTTGGTTCGCGGTCGGGATGCAGGGCGAGTTCGTCGAAGATCTGACTGTTCGGATTGACATAGACGCCTTGTGCGCCCAGCCGTGCCGATAAATCCTGCGCCGCCGTCAGCAGCGTGGCGCGGATCAGATCGCTGTTGGACGGATCGAAGCGCTGCGACAAGCCGAAGATGGTCAATGAGCCGACGAAGGCATTGCCGGCGCCGAATACCGGCGCCGCCATCGACGACGACAGCAGATTGTTGATGCCGGTCGAAATGCAGACATAGCGGCCGTCCGATTTCGCATTGTTGCCCGGCACCGAAAAGAAACGCAGCACTTGCGAACTGGATGTTTTGTCGATGGCAAACAAGGAGCCGGTCTTGACCGTCGCCTTCACTGACTGGCCGGATTCCACCGCATACAGGCACAGGCGCATGTCTTGCTGCCTGATATAGAAGCAGGCGCTCTCGCCGGTTGCCTTCATCAGATTGTCGAGCGAGGGCAGGATGAAGTCGGCGTAGCTGAATTTTTCCTCGAAGGCCTTGCCCAGCTGGAAAGCGCGCGGCCCCAGCTGATACGAACTATCCTGTCTCTGCACCACATAGCCGTGCTTCACGAACGACAGCATGTAACGGCAGATTACACTCTTGAACAGGCCGGTCCGGTCTTCCAGTTCAGTCAGGCCCAGCGGGTCGGGGGCATCGATGAAGGCACTCAGAATCGCCAGGCTGCGTTCGGCGCCGAGCACGATGCGATCCGGTGCGGCTTCTTTCTCCGTCTTGTTAGTAGATGCTTTCTCTTTTTTCATAAATCGATGTCGAATTTCGGAATGAGCCGAGCGTACCATTTTTTAGACGCCGGTGCGGCGCACCAAAAGTCCGGCCGGATGCGCCCGTTTTGCACCTTCAAGTCGCAAGCGGTGCACCTTGCTGGTGATTTTGCACCGCATTGAAACGTGTTGTAAGTGCATGAAAATAAAAGGGAAATTATCCTTGTTTAAAAATCATAATGACATTATGATTTATTTCATGCAGTATTCGATGGTTCACAAACGAAAGGATGAAAAATGACTTTGGGGTTCAACATGAAGAAGCATCTGGGACTGGCTGCGGCCGTTCTTTCCTTCGCAGTTTGCTCGTCGGCGCATGCCGACCGTCTGGCCGACATCAAGGCGCGCGGCACCCTGATCTGTGCCACGTTGACCAGCAGTGAACCCCTGGGTTTTTCCGATCCTGAAACGCGTCAGGTGGTCGGTTTCGACGTCGACATGTGCGGCGCTGTCGCCAAGCAGCTGGGCGTCAAGCTGGAACACAAGGGCGTGTCGGTGGAAGCGCGTATTCCCGAGCTGACACTGGGTCGCGTCGATCTGGTTTCCGCAGCGCTGGGTTATACCAAAGAGCGCGCACAGCAGATCGAATTCACCTCGGCGCACTATCAGACCCCGATCAAGCTGATCGCGCACAGCGACGGCGGCTTCACCAAGACCGACGATCTGGCCGAAAAGCGCATCAGCGCCAACAAGGGTTCGACGCCTGAGCTGTATGCTCGCCGCGCGTTCCCGAAAGCCACCATCCTGACCTTCCAGGACACCCCGGCGGCCTTCCTGGCGCTGGCGCAGAACAAGGTGCAGGGCCTGGCGCTGTCGCAACCGTCGGGCGTACGTTTCGTCAATGAATCGGGCGGCAAGTACAAGTTCCTGGACGGCAGCCTGGCCTGGGAGCCGACTGCGCTGGGCGTGAAGAAGGATGAGCCGGCACTGCTGAAGGCCGTCAACGACGCGCTGGACAAGCTGGAAAAATCCGGCGAGATCGACGCGCTGTGGACCAAGTGGTTCGGCCCCAAGACCAAGTTCAACATCGTGCGTGAAAAGAAGCTGACACCGATCTCGGCCTTCCAGTCCTGATCTGCGCAGTCTGAAGTTTTGTTTTGAAGCGCAGCGATTCAATCCGGCTCTAGGTGCTGAATCGCTGCCGCAAGTCATTCTGATTCTGTCGTGCTGAATGCGTAGAGGCTGCGCCGGTCCGGCGCCAGGCCGGCTGTAACGCGGAATATGCGGAACACGCAGCGCCACGGCGAGCAGGGCAGGGCAGGGCCGCTTGGCCGCCTCCGTCTTCCTCTTCATCTTCATCTTTTACCTGTGCGAAAGCGACTTACATGCTCAATCTGGATTTCGGCGTTGTCCTGCACGGACAATACCTGAGCTGGCTGATCAACGGCGCCCTGACCACGATCTCGCTGTTCGCGGCGGCCTGGATCGCGGCCTTCGTGCTGGCGATCATGCTGGTGGCCCTGCGCGCGCTGGAACTGCGCCCGCTCGAATTCATCATCGCCGCCTATGTCAATTACCACCGCAATGTACCCGGCCTGGTGCAGATTTTCGTCTGGTACTTCGGCGTGCCGGAACTGTTGCCATCGTCGATTACCGGCTTCATCAACGACCACAACGGCGAATTCATCTTCGCGCTGATCGCGCTCTCGCTCAACTCGGCGGCCTACATGTCGGAAGACCTGCGTAGCGGTCTGCGCTCGGTGGCCGCCACCCAGATGGAAGCGGCGCGCGCACTCGGCCTGAGCTATGCGCAATCCATGCGCGACGTGCTGCTGCCGCAGGCCATCCGCATCTCGGTGCCGCCGCTGATCAATCAGTCGCTGAGTCTGTTCAAGTCCACCAGTCTGGCGATGGCCATCGGCGTGGCGGAAATGACCTACGCCAGCCGCCAGATCGAAAACGAAACCTATCGCACCTTCGAAACCTTTGCGCTGGCCTCGGCCTTCTATTTGCTGATGTCGTGGGGAATCATGGCGCTCGGCGCGTATTACAACGGCAGGCATCTGCAAGTGAAGGGGCGCTGACATGCTGGACATTCTCAACATTCTCAAAACCTATGGCGTGCAACTGCTGATCGGCGAATTTCCGCACGGTCCGCTGGGCGGCTTGTCGTTGACCCTGATTCTGGCGGTCAGCGGTCTGATCTGTTCTTTCCCGCTGGCAGTGCTGTTCGGCATCGCCCGCACCAGCACCATCCGCTGGATCGCGCTGCCGGCCGCCGCCATCGTGCATACCCTGCGCGGGCTGCCGGTGCTGATGCTGATTTTCTGGGCCTACTTCATCGTGCCGCTGATGATAGGCAAGACCATCTCCGGCACTACCACCGTGATCTGTGCACTGGTGGCCTATGAAACCGCCTTCCTCGGCGAAGTCATCAAGGCCGGCATCCAGGCAATTCCAAGCGGGCAGGTCGAAGCATCGCGTTCGCTCGGCATGGGCTACTTCCGCACGTTGCGCGAAGTGGTGCTGCCGCAGGCGCTGTTCAACATGATCCCCAGCATCCTGAATCAGCTGATTTCGCTGATCAAGAATACGTCGCTGGCTTACATCATCAGCGTCAACGAACTGACCTATGCCGCCTATCAGGTCAATTCCCAGTTGCTGACCAAGCCGTTCCAGGTTTATTTCCTGCTCGCGCTGATCTACTTCGCCATCTGCTACAGCCTCAGCTCGCTGGTCGGGCTGGTGGAAGGCAGAATCAAGAACAAACGTCAATTTAGGACCGTGTGATGATCCGATTCAATAATGTGAACAAGTGGTACGGCGAGTATCACGCCCTGCGCAACATCAATGAAGAAATCAAGCGCGGCGAAGTGGTGATCGTGTGCGGGCCGTCGGGCTCGGGCAAGTCGACGCTGATCCGCACCATCAATCGTCTGGAGCCGATCAACGACGGCCAGATCTATGTCGATGGCAAGGATATCTACGGCAATGGCGTCGATATCAACCAGCTGCGCAGCCGCATCGGTTTCGTATTCCAGTCCTTCAATCTGTTCCCGCACATGAGCGTGGTGCGTAACGTGATGCTGGCCACCATGCGGGTGCTCAAGCTCAACGACAAGCAGGCGCGCGATGCCGCCATGGTGTTGCTCGACAAGGTCGGTCTGGCCAACAAGGCCGAGGCCTATCCCGGTCAACTGTCGGGCGGCCAGCAGCAGCGCGTGGCGATTGCCCGTGCGCTGGCGATGAAGCCGCCGGTGATGCTGTTCGATGAACCGACCAGCGCGCTCGATCCGGAAATGGTGGGCGAAGTCCTGCAAGTCATGAAGCAGCTCGCCAGCGAAGGCATGACCATGATCTGCGTCACGCACGAAATGGGCTTTGCCCGCGAAGTGGCCGACCGTCTGATCTTCATGGCCGACGGCGAAGTGCTGGAACGCGCCACGCCTCAGGATTTCTTCGAGCGGCCGCAGCATCCGCGTGCGCAGAAATTCGTAGCCGATATTCGTCACGCCTGATTCAACGATCGAGGATTCATCAGACATTTTCATTCGCTAATTTTTCAAGCAAGCGCGCGTCATCACGAACAAGAGCGGCAGCCTGTAAGCAAAAGCCGGCCGGCGTGCACAGCATCATTCACACATAACGACATCTCACGAGATCATTTCATGGCCTTCCTTTCAGATTCGCTCGCCCGCATCAAACCATCCGCCACCATCGCTGTCAGCCAGAAGGCGCGTGAACTCAAGGCCGCCGGCCGCAACGTCATCGCACTCAGCTCCGGTCAGCCCGACTTCGACACGCCCGACAACATCAAGCGCGCCGCTTTCGAGGCCATCACCCGCGGCGAGACCAAGTACACCGCAGTTGCCGGCATCACCGAACTGCGCGAAGCCGTGGTCGGCAAGTTCAAGCGCGAGAACCAGCTCGACTACACCGTGGCCCAGACCATCGTCTCCAACGGCGGCAAGCAAGTCATCGCCAACGCGCTGATGGCCACCGTCAATCCCGGCGACGAAGTGATCGTGCCGGCGCCTTACTGGGTCTCCTATCCAGAGCTGGTCGCCCTGTGCGGCGGCAGCGTGGTGTATGCCAATACGTCGCGCGCCAACAATTACAAGCTGACTGCCGCCGAGCTGGAAGCTGCGATCACGCCGCGCACCAAATGGCTGATGTTCAATTCGCCATGCAATCCGACCGGCGCGGCTTACACCCGCGAAGAACTGCAATCGCTGGCTGCCGTGCTGGTGCGTCATCCGCACGTCTGGATTCTGAGCGACGATATCTACGAGCACCTGACCTACGGCGACTTCAAGTTCACCACGCCGGCACAGATTGCCCCCGAGCTGTATGAGCGCACGCTGACCATGAACGGCGTCTCCAAGGCCTATGCCATGACCGGCTGGCGCATCGGCTATGCCGCCGGCCCGCTGCAACTGATCAAGGCCATGGAAAAGGTGCAGGGCCAGACCACCTCAGGCGCCAGCTCGGTGTCGCAATGGGCGGCAGTGGAAGCCCTGACCGGCCCGCAGGATTATCTGGACATGAGCCGCAAGGTGTTCCAGGAGCGTCGTGATCTGGTGGTCGGCATGCTCAACGATGCCGAAGGCCTGGATTGCCCGGTGCCGGAAGGCGCGTTCTACGTGTTCCCGTCTTGCCAGAACCTGATCGGCAAGCGCACCGAAGGCGGTGCAGTGATTCAGACCGATGAAGATTTCGTGTCGGCATTGCTGCAGGCTGAAGGCGTGGCGCTGGTGCATGGCAGCGCCTTCGGCCAGGGCCCCAACTTCCGTTTGTCGTATGCCGCGGCGACCGAAGAACTGCGTGAAGCCTGCACCCGCGTGCAGCGTTTCTGCTCGACGCTGCGCTAAACAGCAGCAAGCGCAATGGACGAAACGGCGCAGCCGTTTTCGTCCGCACATGAACCAACCGACGGAGCAGCAACATGACAGCAGGATTCAGAATTCTGGAGCGTCAGCGCAAGGTCAGCGCTGAAGACGTAAAACTTTTTGCCGCCATTCCGGTGGCCAATATCAGCGACTCGATGTCGCGCATGACCGCAGCCGGTCCGCGTCTGCGTCCGCTGCACATCGGCGGCAAGCTGGCCGGCGCGGCGATCACCGTGAAGTCGCGTCCGGGCGACAACCTGATGGTGCACAAGGCGCTGGATCTGGCCGAGCCGGGCGATATCGTGGTGGTCGATGCGGGCGGCGACATGAACAATGCCATCATCGGCGAGCTGATGGTGGCGCATGCCATCCAGCGCGGTCTGGGCGGTATCGTGATCAATGGCGCGGTGCGCGATCTGGACGCCATTCAGTCCGGCACCTTCCCGGTGTTTGCGGCCGGCGTGACGCATCGCGGCCCTTATAAGGATGGCCCGGGCGAGATCAATGTGCCTATCGCCATTGACGGCATGGTGATTGCGCCGGGCGATCTGATCGTGGGCGACAGCGACGGTCTGTTGTGCGTGCCCTTCGACGATCTGCAGACTGTGTACGCCGCAGCCAAGAAAAAGAACGACGCCGAAGCCGAGCAGATGGCCAATATCGTTGCCGGCCGCAGCGACCGCAGCTGGGTCGATGCCTCGCTGCAAAAGCTCAATTGCCAGATCGTGACAGCGGTTCGTCCCGCGCATGGCTGATTCCAACGCCGCGGCGACCGGCCATTCGCCGCATCTTCACGTGCGTGAGGAATGGCTGGCGCTGCAGCGCGAAGAGGTGCTGGAGCCGCAGTTGCCCATCATCGACGCGCATCATCATCTGTGGGACCGGCCCACCGGCCGCTATCTGTTCGATGAACTGATGGCGGACATGCATGCCGGCCACAATGTGATCGCCACCATCTTCGTGCAATGCCGCTCCATGTATCGCAAGGACGGCCCGGAGGCGTTCAAACCGGTGGGCGAAGTCGAGTTTATCAATGGCGTCGCCGCGCAATCGGCCTCAGGCCTGTACGGTGAGGCGCGCGCCTGCGCCGTGATGGTCGGCTGCGCCGATCTGATGCTGGGCCAGCAGGTGGCGCCGGTACTGGAGAAGCTGCAGCAGGCCGGCGGCGATCGTCTGCGCGGTATCCGCAATTCGACGGCATGGCATGCCGACGCGCGCATCCGTTCCAATCCGATTCAGCCGCCGCCGGGCATGTTGTCCGACCCGCGCTTTCGCGTCGGCGCGGCGCAATTGCAGAAGGCCGGACTGTCGCTCGACGTCTGGGCTTATCACACGCAACTGGACGACGTGCTGGCGCTGGCGCAGGCCAATCCCGATCTCAGCATCATCCTGAACCACGCCGGCGGTCCGCTGGGCGCAGGGCCTTATGTCGGACAGCGCCAGCAGGTCATGCGGCTGTGGCAGGCATCGATGGTGCAGCTAGCGGCCTTGCCGAATGTGACGCTGAAAATCGGCGGTCTGGGCATGCCGGTCGGCGGCTGGGATTTCCATCTGCAGGACGCGCCTCCTTCGTCCGTGCAACTGGCGCAAGCCTGGCAACCGTATGTCGAGCGCTGTCTGGACATGTTCGGCCCGCAACGCTGCATGTTCGAAAGCAATTTCCCGGTGGACAAGGGCATGTTCAGCTATGTCAGTCTGTGGAATGCGTTCAAGCGTCTGTCGGCGGCGTATTCCGCAGACGAGCGGCGGGCGCTGTTCAGCGGCACCGCCGCCAGGGTGTACCGGATGGATGCGCAGATGCAAATCGGCGCCGAGTGATAGCATATTGCCCCACGTCATCTCCATGTGCGGCAACGCTGCCGCGAGCAAGTAGAAAGCAGACCAGTGCAAGCATCGATCAAAGAGGGCGTCGCCGACGCCGACGGACTTCCCAAAGACAAACGTATTCCGGCCATCATCACGGTAGTGCTGGCGGTAGCCATTGCGGTGATGGATGGCTCGATTGCCAATCTGGCGCTGCCGAGTATCGCGGTCGACATGCATGCCACCGGTTCGGAAGCGATCTGGATCATCAACAGTTATCAGATCGCGATGGCGGTTTGCCTGCTGCCGCTGGCGTCGCTGGGTGAGGTGATCGGCTACCGTCGCATTTATCTGATCGGGCTGGTGATGTTTACGGTGGCGTCGCTGGCCTGCGCGCTCAGCGACACCATGCTGCAGCTGAGTCTGGCGCGCGTGCTGCAGGGCATAGGCGCGGCCGGCATTCTGAGCGTCAATACGGCGCTGATCCGCTTCATTTATCCGAGCCGGCTGCTGGGGCGCGCCATCGGCTACAACGCGCTGGTCGCAGGTACCGCGACCGCGCTGGGGCCGACCATCGCCGGCGTGATTCTGCATTTCGCCTCCTGGCACTGGCTGTTTCTGATCAATATTCCGCTGGGGATCATTTCGCTGGCGATCGGCTACAACGCGCTGCCTTACAACACGCTGTCAGAGCGCAAATACGACAAGATGAGCGCCGCCTTGTGCATGCTGTTCGTCGGCCTGTTGCTGTACACGGTGGATGCGGTGGGCCACATGCAAGGCTGGGACATCGCGCTGATGTGCGGCGTGTTGACGGCGGTGGCGCTGACAGCGCTGCTGCGCCTGCAATCGAAAAGTGCGCCTATGCTGCCGCTGGATCTGCTGCGCATTCCGCTGTTTGCGCTGTCGATCGGCACTTCCTTCTGTTCGTTCGCGGCGCAGACCGCGACCTTCGTGATGCTGCCCTTCATGCTGCAGAATCACCTGGGCATGAGCGCGGCGCATTCCGGTCTGGTGCTGACGGCCTGGCCGATTGCAGTGGCGCTGACGGCAGTGTTTGCGGGCAAGTTGTCGGATAGGGTGTCGGCCGGTCTGCTCGGCGGTATCGGGCTGGGCATCATGACGCTGGGTTTGCTGGCCTTGCTCACAGTAGACAAGAGCACCGCCGATATCACCATGGCGCTGCAACTGGCGGTGTGCGGCATCGGTTTCGGCCTGTTCCAGTCGCCCAATAACCGCACCATGATCAGCGCCGCGCCGCGTTCGCGCACCGGTGCCGCCAGCGGCATGCTGGGCACCGGACGGCTGGTGGGTCAGACCGTCGGCGCCTCGGTGGTGGCGCTGGTGCTGGATCTGGCTGCAGCACCGTATACCGTGGTGTTGTGGTGCGCGATCGTGCTGGCCGGCATGGCCTGCATCGTCAGTCTCTCGCGCATTCGCTATCATCCGAAATAAATACTTGCAGAAGACTTTGTGCAAAAGAAGACAGCGAAAAAAAAAGCGATCCTGAGGATCGCTTTTTTCATGGACGCTGCGCGCTGCTGTGCCGCTGTTTTCAATGCGGTTGAAGTCGTGTCAGGCTTTGGTCAGCATCAGGCCGGCAATTGACATTCACCGCCATCAATGTGCATCGCCGAAAAAATTACGGTTGCGCAGATGGGCTGCATGGGTCGCCACCGACAGCGCCACGCTCAGGTAATTGTCCTGCTTGTGGAGCTTCTGCGCGTTCTCTTTTTCCAGCATGAAGATTTGCTGATACAGCGCGCGAATCTGCTGTTGCAGGATGCTGCGCTGCTGCTTGCCGTCCTTGTTGGCCGGGAACTGGTACAGCGACTGCGCCTGCTGCTGCAGGATCATGATGCGGCTGCTGAGCTGCGCAATCAGTTCGGAAGAATCCACATCGCTTGCCACGTTGGCTGACGCCAGATCGATCTCTGCAATTTCGGTGCTAACAGTCATCTTCAACTCCTTGCGCAAGCGCCTTGTTGTGTCTTGTGAGTTCTTTATCGGCAGCGTTCCGGATTCCTTGAATCGTAAAAAAATAATGCGCAGACGTAAAAAAAGCGGCGCCGCCCTGAAAGGCGTACGCCGCTTTTATTTGCACTTCCGGTCTTGCAGACCAGGCCGAAAGCCTTGATCCGAAAGGATTTAAAGCACCCCGCGCCGCATCTGATCGAGTTCGATGGACTCGAACAAGGCCTTGAAATTGCCTTCGCCGAAGCCGTCATTTCCCTTGCGCTGGATGATTTCGTAGAAGATCGGGCCGATCACATTCTGTGTAAAGATTTGTAAGAGCAGGCCCTGGCCGTCGGTCGGCGCGCCGTCGATCAGAATCTTCAGTTCGCGCAGCGCTTCCAGATCTTCGCCATGCTCAGGAATGCGGCGGTTCACCAGATCGTAATAGGTGTTGATGGTGTCCTGCAGCGGCACACCGCGCTCGCGCAGCGCACGCACGGTCTGATAGATATTGTCGGTACCCAGCGCGATGTGCTGTATGCCTTCGCCGTTGTATTGCTTGATGAATTCCTCAATCTGCGACTTGTCGTCGGCGCTTTCATTGATAGGAATGCGGATCTTGCCGCAAGGGCTGGTCATGGCGCGCGACTTGAGGCCGGTAACCTTGCCTTCGATGTCGAAGTATTTGATCTCGCGGAAATTGAACAGGCGTTCGTAAAACGATGACCATTTATCCATCGCGCCGCGCATCACGTTGTGGGTGAGGTGATCGATATAGGTCAGGCCGACGCCGGGCGGATTGCGCGGCACGTTGGGGAAGAATGCGAAATCGATGTCATAGATCGAGCCGCGCTCGTCGTAGCGATCCACCAGATACAGCAGCGAACCGCCGATGCCGCGGATGGCCGGGATGTTCAGCTCCATCGGCCCCAGCTTGGGCGCCACGCCCTCGGCGCCCAGTTCCAGCGCGCGCTTGTAGACGAAACCGGCGTCCTTGACGCGAAACGCCATGGCATTGGCCGAAGCCCCGTGCACCTGGGCGAAGGCGGCGGCATTGCTGTCCGGCTCGGCGTTGATGATGAAGTTGATCTTGCCCTGACGATACAGCGTGACCTTCTTGGAGCGGTGGCGCGCCACGGCCTCGAAACCCATCAGTTCCAGAATGGTGGAAATCGGCGCCGGGTCCAGCGCGGCGTATTCGACAAACTCGAAACCGTCGGTGCCCATGGGATTGTCGAACAGATCGCCGGGATTGCGTTTGCTGTCGGCGGCGGAATTGGCGGTGAATGTGCTGATGGAAGCGGTGGCCTGGCCCATGCTGGTCTCCTGAAGGGTGGATTGGATGCTGATGGCGCTTGGATGTTGTCGTTCAGGAAATGGCCGGAGAGCTCATGCGGCAAGGATGCGCCGCGTCTCTCTTTCTTATTCACTTTTATTCGCCACTGATTTCCTGCATGGGCTCAGTGTATTGCGTTGGAACTGCAATTTGTGATTGTTATTTGTATGAAAACGCGTTTAATATGCACAAATTAATCTTAATTATAAAATCTGGAGACAAAAATGAGCATGATCAATGTGGATCGCTACGATCTGGCCTTGCTGACCGAATTGCAGCGTGACGGCCACATCACCAACAGCGCGCTGGGCCAGAAGGTCCATTTGTCCACCTCGCAGATCAGCCGCCGCGTGCAGCGCCTGGAAGAGGCCCATGTGATCGAACGCTATACCGCCGTGCTGGATCCCGCGGTGGTCGGCCTCGGCGTGATCGCCTTCACCAGCGTGACCCTGGATCGCCAGGGCGAAACCCGCGGCGACCAGTTCGAACGCGCCGTCGAGGCGATGCCGGAAGTGCTGGAATGTTTCTCCGTCACGGGGGAGGCCGATTATATCCTGCGCATCGTGGCGCCCGACCTCGCCGCATTCTCCGAATTCATGATGAATGATCTGCTGCGCTTGCCGGGCGTGACCAACGTCAAATCCAATATCACGCTCAAGAAAATCAAGCATTCGCACGAACTGCCGCTGGAGCACGTGACCCAGCCGGCCAAGTCGCGTCAGCGCATCCGCTTTTCTCAGTAGCGCTTCCGCTCTCCGAATTCGAAAGCAAGCGGCGGAGTGCGCCGGCCCCGGGCAATTTGTAGACTGGCTCTGTCAAATCGTTCAGGGAGCGTCAAGATGGAAGCCAGCATGAGCAAAGCAAACAAAGCCGATAAGCGCGATAAAGTGGATAGCCTTGACAAGGCCACTCTGCCCGCAGCGGCGTCTGCCTCTGCCGCAGAGCTTCCGCAAACCGGATATGCCGACGACGCCGCGCGCTGGGCTGCGCTGCAGAACCGTGATCGTCAGGCCGACGGCCATTTTTATTATTCGGTGCGCACCACCGGCGTGTACTGCCGTCCTTCATGCACGGCGCGGCCGGCCCTGCGCAAGAACGTGGCTTTTCACGCGACCTGCGCCGATGCCGAGCGCGCCGGTTTTCGTCCCTGCCTGCGCTGCAAGCCGGATCAGCCCAGCCTGCAGGAACGGCAGGCCACCGCCATCGCTGCGGCCTGTCGCCTGATCGAAAACGCGGCCGCCGATGCGCCGCCCGATCTGGAGACGCTGGCGCAGGCGGCCGGCATGAGCCGTTTTCATTTTCATCGCATCTTCAAGGCGCACACCGGCGTCACCCCCAAGGCTTATGCCGACCAGCAGCGCGCCGAGCGCGCGCGGCGCGAATTGCCGGCCAGCGCCAGCGTGACCGCCGCCATGTACGACGCCGGTTTCAATTCCAGCGGACGTTTCTACGCCGCCTCGGCCGCCAACTTCGGCATGAAGCCCTCGGCGTATCGCGCCGGCGGCAGCGGTGAAAAAATCCGTTTCGCGGTGGCGCAATGCTGGCTGGGCGCCTTGCTGGTGGCCGCGACCGACAAGGGCGTGTGCGCCATCACATTAGGCGATGATGCCGGGCAACTGGTGCGCGATTTGCAGGATCAGTTTCCACGCGCCGAATTGCTGGGCGCCGAGCCCGGGTTTGACCGGCTGGTGGCGCAGGTCACCGCCTTCGTCGAGATGCCGGAGCGCGGCCTCGATCTGCCGCTGGACGTGCGCGGCACCGCGTTTCAGCAGCGCGTGTGGCAGGCGCTGCGCGATATTCCGCCCGGCGTCACCCTGAGCTATGCACAACTGGCGGCACGCATCGGCCAGCCGGCGGCAGTGCGCGCGGTGGCCGGCGCCTGCGCTTCCAATAGCATTGCACTGCTGATTCCCTGTCATCGCATCGTGCGCACCGATGGTTCCTTGTCCGGCTATCGCTGGGGCGTGGAACGCAAGCATGCCTTGCTGCTGCGCGAGCAGCAGGCCAACACCGTGGGTGAGTCGCATGCGATTGCCGGCTCCGAAAAAATTGCAGGCAGGAAAGCTTGAGAGGCGCGCCGGAATCCGTTTGATTGCAGGCATACAATGAAGCCTTGTTGATCGAAACGGATAAGCGCATGAGCATATTTGGCAAGCTGTTGATGGCATTCGGACTGTTGGTGCTGGTGCTTGGGGGGCTGATCGCCTGCTCGCCGCTGAGCGCGCTCAATGCTGTCACACCCGACTCCGGCTATAACAAAACAGCCGGCATCGCCTATGGCGCCAACCCGCGTCAGCAACTCGACATCTATGTGCCGCAGGCAGACAGCGCGGCCGCTCAGACAAATAAAGCCGGCAAGCCGGTGGTGGTGTTCTTTTACGGCGGCAGCTGGAACAGTGGCAGCCGCAAGGATTACGCCTTCGTCGGCGATGCGCTCAGCTCGCGCGGCTTCATTGCCGTGCTGCCCGATTACCGCGTCTACCCGGAAGTGCGTTATCCCGAGTTTGTGAAAGACAGTGCACAGGCGGTCGCCTGGACGCTGCAGCACATCAAGGAATATGGCGGCGATCTGTCGCGCGTGTTTGTGATGGGGCACAGCGCCGGCGCCTATAACGCGGCGATGGTGGCGCTCGATCCGCGCTGGCTGAAGGAGGCCGGCGCGGCGCCGCAGCAACTGCGCGGCTGGATCGGCCTGGCCGGCCCTTATGATTTTCTGCCGATTGAAAATCCGGACGTCAAACCGGTGTTCTGGTTTCCCGATTCGCCGCCGGATTCGCAGCCCGTCAATCATGTCAGCGACGCCGGCAATGGCGGCTTGCCGGCATTGCTGATCGCCTCGCACAAGGACAAGCTGGTGGAAGCACCGCGCAACACCGGCGGCCTGGCCAATCTCCTGCGCCAGCATCAGGTGCCGGTGCAGGAAGTGTATTTCGACAATACCTCGCATGCCTCGCTGGTGGTCAGCCTGTCGCGGCCGTTCCGCCATCTGGCGCCGACGCTGGATCAGGTGGCCGGCTTCATCGAAAATCCGCCGCAAAAGTAAGCAGCACGCACCTCTACGTTTTGCTTCACCACTTATGACCCAGGATCTGTTCGCCACATTGCCACGCACGCCGTCCGCCATCGCCATCGAGGAGGGGGTGAGTCTGTTGCAGGCCTTCATTGACGAGGCCGAAGCCGGTGCGCTGATGCAGGCTATCCATGGCGTCTTGCAGCAAGCGCCGCTGCGCCACATGCAGACACCGGGCGGCTATCGCATGTCGGTGGCGATGAGCAATTGCGGTGAGCTGGGCTGGGTCACCGATCGCAGCGGCTATCGCTATCAGGGCAGCGATCCGGTCTCCGGCCAGGCCTGGCCGGCGATGCCTGAAGTGTTCAGAGCATTGGCCGTGCGCGCCGCCGCTGCGGCCGGTTTTGCCGGCTTCATGCCGGATGCCTGCCTGATCAATCGCTACGAAGCCGGCGCCCGCATGGCGCTGCATCAGGACAAGGATGAGCAGGACATGCGCCAGCCCATTGTCTCGGTCTCGCTGGGGCTGCCTGCGACCTTCCTGTTCGGCGGCATGCAACGCGCCGGCCGGCCTTTGCGCATGCGTCTGGAAAGCGGCGACGTGGTGGTGTGGGGCGGGCCGGCGCGCTTGCGTTTTCATGGCGTCGATACGCTGGCCGACGGCGAGCACCCGCTGAGCGGACGCTGCCGTTTTAATCTGACTTTTCGGCGGGCACGCTGAACTTTTTCTTCGCTGCGCGGGTGCAAAAAGACAAGCCCGGCAAGAAGGAATAAAATCCGAAACTTGTGTAGCCGGCCCGGCATGGCGATTCTCCGAGTTCGCAGATTCCGCAAACTCCCACCATTCAGCCAATTCCGCCCATTCAGCGGATGCCGCCGAAGATAAAGACATCAATCCATATCGGCTGCAGAAGAGACCAGGGCTGGCCTCGGATTCATCCACTTGCAGTTAAAAAAATCAGGCGATAAAAATGGAGACAGCACTCAAGGACGTGCCGGACAGCGCACCGAATATTCCTTCCGGAAATGCGGCAGACGGCTCGGCAGCTTTACCTCAGACCACAGAAAAAACCGGATTTCGCGTACTCGGCGCGATCAGTTTTTCGCACTTTCTGAATGACATGATTCAATCGCTGCTGCTGGCGATCTATCCGCTGCTGAAGGGGAATTTTCATCTCAGCTTTGCCCAGATCGGCCTGATCACGCTGACCTTCCAGGTCACCGCATCGCTGCTGCAGCCGCTGGTCGGCCTGTACACCGACAAGCATCCCAAACCGTATTCGCTGGCCATCGGCATGGGCTCGACCCTGTGCGGACTGTTGCTGTTGTCGGTCGCGCCCAATTTCGGCGTGCTGCTGGTGGCCGCCGCTCTGGTCGGCACCGGGTCCTCGGTGTTTCACCCGGAAGCTTCGCGTGTCGCGCGCATGGCCTCCGGCGGGCGTCATGGTCTGGCGCAATCGCTGTTTCAGGTGGGCGGCAATGCCGGCAGCGCGATGGGACCATTGCTGGCGGCCTGGATCATCATCCCCGGCGGTCAGCACAGCATCGCCTGGTTTTCGATTGCGGCGCTGATCGCCATCGTCGTGCTGCGCCAGATCGGCCACTGGTATCAACGCCAGCAGACCGGCGCCAAAGCCAAGGGCAAGAAGAAGGGCCATGCCTACGTGCCGCTGCCGCGCAGCAAGGTCACGCAGGCAGTGTGCATCCTGCTGCTGCTGATCTTCTCCAAGTACTTTTACATGGCCAGCCTGTCCAGCTACTACACCTTCTACCTGATCAGCAAATTCAATCTGTCGGTGCAGGATGCGCAGATCCATCTGTTCGCCTTCCTGTTCGCGGTGGCGGTCGGCACCGTGGCCGGCGGCCCGATCGGCGACCGTCTCGGCCGCAAGCTGGTGATCTGGGTCTCGATTCTGGGCGTGGCGCCGTTCACCTTGCTGCTGCCGTATGCCAGTCTGTTCTGGACCGGCATCCTGACCGTGATCATCGGCCTGATTCTGGCGTCGGCATTCTCGGCGATTCTGGTGTTCGCGCAGGAGCTGATGCCGGGCAAGATCGGTACCGTCTCCGGCCTGTTCTTCGGTTTTGCCTTCGGCATGGGCGGTATCGGTGCGGCCTTGCTGGGCAAGCTGGCGGACATGACCGATATCAATTTCGTGTATCAGGTCTGTGCCTTCCTGCCTCTGATCGGTTTGCTGGCCGCCTTTCTGCCCAGGATGGAGAAGATCAGAGAGCCGGCTGCTGCCTGATCAAGCTCGGCCCGCCACTTTCGTAAAAAAGCCCGCCATCTGCATGGCGGGCTTTTTCATTGGCGGAGGGGCTTAAGTCCGGATGACGTCATGCAGTGCAGGGCGCATCCTCAGGCATGCGCAGTTCTGTGCGTCACCGCCGGTCGCGAGCCGCGTGCTTTGCCATTGCCGCCGGATTTATTTTTGTGCTGTTCCGCTTTGGGTTTATGGTGGTCGCCGTCGCGCATGTCTTCTTCGGCTTCGCTCAGGCGCTGCTGCAACAGCGCCAGCACCGCCGCTTCTTCCGCTGTCAGCGAGTGCAGTTCTTCGACCAGCTTGGTCTCGACCTGCTCCTTCAGGAATTGCGTGATGATGCCTTCCATGTAACTTTCCACCACGGCCGGGTGCACATAGCATTTGCGGCAGATCGACGGCGTATTGCCGAGTTTCTTGGCCACGCTTTCAATTGCACGCACCACGTTTTTCTTGGCCTGCGCTTCCGAATCGAATTGTTCGAACGCCTGCAGCGCCAGTGTCGCCAGCACGGTGCCGGCCCAGGTGCGGAAATCCTTGGCGGTGAAATCTTCTCCGCTCACATCGCGCAGATATGCGTTGACGTCGCCGGAATCGATGGTGTGCGTTTCGCCCTCGTCATCGAGGTACTGGAACAGCTCCTGGCCGGGCAGGTCGCGCATCTTGCGGATGATGCGCACCACATAGGGATCGTGCAGTTTGATCTCGTGCTGCACGCCGCTCTTGCCGCGAAACCGGAACATGACGTCGCTGCCGTCGATGCGTACGTGCCGGTTGCGCAGCGTGGTCAGGCCGAAGGATTTATTGGCGCGTGCATATTCATCATTGCCGACCCGCATCAGCGTGCTTTGCAAGAGATAGACCACCGAGGCGATGACCTTTTCGCGTTTCAGGCCCGGCTTGTGCAGGTCTTCGTCGACCGCGCGACGGATCGCCGGCAGTGCCTGGGCGAAGCTGATCATGCGTTCGTATTTGGCGTCGTCGCGCACCATGCGCCAGTGCGGGTGATAGCGGTACTGCTTGCGCTGTCGGGCGTCGCGGCCGGTGGCGAGAATGTGGCCGTTGGCGTGCGGGCTGATCCAGACTTCTTCCCATGCCGGCGGAATGGCCAGCGCCTGCAGGCGCGTGATCTCTTCGCGATCCTGAATCAGGCCGCCTTTTTCGTCGTGATAGGAAAATCCCTTGCCGTGGCGTACGCGGCTGATGCCGGGCATTTCGTCGGTGATGTAGCGCAAACCGTTCTGACGCGCGATGGCTTTGGCTTCGTCGTGCTGTAAATCCAGGGCTTGCACAGCTGCGGAGTGGTGTGAACCGTCCATGTTGTTCGGGCTCCCTTGTGGGCTTCCATGCAGCGTTCGATGCGGGAAGCTGTTATGTATCCGGAAACATTGCTGAAAAAGCGGAATGCATTGAAATAAAAAATGGGGCTGCACGGACTGGCCCGATCAGGGGGGAGGGCAGGTGCGGATCGGGTCAACAATTGGCTGGCGAGGCCGCCGAAAAAACGGCGGTAAATACGCGTGCGAAGCGCGGAGAGAAGAGTCCTGAACGATCCGGCAAGCGACAATTCATTATTGTCAAAAGCTGTCGTAAGGGCAGTCGGCGGCGTAGCGTAACTCTTGTAGGAATGCGCCTACGTAACTGCAAGGCTCATCTGCGGAAACTCAATGCGGATAAGGATCACCGCTGTGCGAGCATAACCGAATAATCATTTTGATAATGAAAAAAATGGCCGGGACACCCTGGATGTCCCGGCCAAACTAACTCTACTTACTTACTCACTTGTTGCTCATTTGCCATTAAAGCCACTACTGCTTGCTACGGGGAATACACCTTCACATTTTCAGCGCTGCGGCACCTGGCCGCGCTGAGCATCGCAGAGCATCAAGCCATGGCCGGCATGGGCGCGCCCTGATGCATATAACGTGCGACGGACAGATCGTCGGAAGCGATGGCGGGGCGCTTGCCGGAAATCAGATCCGACAGCAACTTGCCCGAACCGCAGGACATGGTCCAGCCCAGCGTGCCGTGGCCGGTATTGATGTAAAGATTCGATACCGGCGTGGCGCCGACGATAGGCGTGCCGTCCGGCGTCATCGGACGCAGCCCTGTCCAGAAGCTGGCCTGGCGGGTGTCGCCGGCGCCCGGGAACAGATCGTTGACCACCAGTTCCAGTGTGGCGCGGCGCTTGGGATTGAGATTCTTGTTGTAGCCGACGATCTCGGCCATGCCGCCGACGCGGATGCGGTCGTCAAAACGGGTCACGGCGATCTTGTAGGTTTCGTCGAGGATGGTGGAGACCGGCGCTGCGTCAGCATTGACGATGGGCACGGTGATTGAATAACCCTTGAGCGGATAAACCGGGATCGAAGGCAGGCCCGGAATCGTGCCCAGCAACTGCGGCGAATACGAACCCAGTGCCACTACGTAATTGTCGGCCTGCAGCAAATCCTTGCCGGAGACCACGCCGCTGATTGCGCCGCCGGCCATGGCCAGACCATCGATCGCCACGCCGTAACGGAATTTGACGCCGGCGGCTTCAGCCATCGCCGCCAGCCGCGTGGTGAACAACTGGCAGTCGCCGGTTTCGTCATTGGGCAGGCGCAGACCGCCGGCCAGTTTGTCGCGCACCTTGGCCAGGGCCGGTTCGGCACGGCTCAGTTGTTCGCTGTTCAGCAATTCGAAGGGCACGCCGGTCTGGCGCAGCACGGCGATGTCTTTTTCGGCGCCGTCCAGTTGCTCTTGCGTACGGAACAGTTGCAGCGTGCCTTGCTGGCGGCCTTCATAGCCGATGCCGGTATCGGCGCGCAGCTCCTTGAAGCAATCGCGGCTGTATTCAGCCAGGCGTACCATGCGCTCCTTGTTGACGGCGTAGCTGGCGGAATTGCAGTTGCGCAGCATCTGCCACATCCACTGCAACTGGCGCAGCGTGCCGTCCGGGCGGATCGCCAGCGGCGCATGTTCCTGGAACATCCATTTGAGCGCTTTGAGCGGAATGCCGGGCGCGGCCCACGGCGAGGCATAGCCCGGAGAAATCTGGCCGGCATTGCCGAAACTGGTTTCCAGCGCCGGGCCGGGCTGGCGATCCAGTACCGTGACATCGTGGCCGGCCTTGGCCAGATACCAGGCGCTGGTGACGCCGATGACGCCGCTTCCGAGAATAAGAACCCGCATGACATTCCCCCGCTGAGCAAAATAATGAGTCGCTGATGTGAGTCAGATCTGAACCCGCCAGCAGGCAATCTTTATGTTTTCGCGCAAGCAGGATATTCCGCTATGATATTGAGCAATAAGCAGTCTTTGTTCGTATATTTATATCGATATTTAGAAAAAAATATCGAAAATATGAAATAAGCGAGATCCCATGCGCGTCCAGCAACAATCCATCCGCACGCTCGATAAACTCGATCGCCGCATTCTTGCTGCGTTGCAAAAAGATGGCCGTATTTCGATGAAGGATCTGGGCGAGCAGGTAGGCCTGTCGATCACGCCCTGCATAGAACGCGTCAAGCGCATGGAGCGCGACGGCGTCATCACCGGCTATTACGCGCGCGTCAATCCGGAGTCGCTGGGTGCGACCTTGCTGGTGTTCGTCGAGATCTCGCTTACCCACAAATCCGGCAACATGTTCGAACAGTTCCGGCGCGAGGTGCTGCGTATCCCGGAAGTGCAGGAATGCCACCTGGTCTCGGGCGACTTCGACTATCTGATCAAGGCGCGCATTCGCGGCATGGCCGAGTACCGCAAGCTGCTGGGCGACATCCTGCTGCAACTGCCGGGCGCGGCGCAGTCCAAAAGTTATGTGGTGATGGAAGAAATCAAGGAAACGCTGGCGCTGCCGCTGGATGAGTGATCAGAGTGATCCGGCCGGGGCAGCCTCGCCCAGGATCAATGCAGAGGCAGGCTTGCCGCAATCTGATTGCGGCGCCGGTGGAAACTGAAGCGGCGCCCTCCGCTTTGCGTACCGTCTTTCTTTTTTCAGTTTTCAGCAGATTTCTTTGCAACTGTTGTATCGCCATCCCCATCCCGTTTCAAGGCTCACTTCCACCTTTCATCCCATTCCGTGTTTCCTGGTCGCGATGCTCATCGCACCATCGCGTGACATGGCGTTTCCTTTCTTCAGGCTTTCTTTCACGATGCGGCCGGTCGCGATTGCACCTCCACACTGATTGCAGCCAGACATTGCTGTCTGTGTTCCGATGCTTCGCGAAGTCGCCCCGATTTGGTGATGTTCGCCTGTTTTTGGGGCAGTGCAGCAATTGGTGTTACAAAATAACATTTTGCTTAATTCTGTTGAGGCTAGTCTAGAGAGGGGCTTTGAGGTGGTTGTCATCAAATTTCGCTTTGATGATTGAAATGACGTGATATAAACTAACAAAAAATTTAAAAAGCAGAGAACAAGTAACACGACGCTGCCCGCACGCACTGAAGACTGCACCCGATTGCATCGGCGCCGCAGGACTGATTGAGACGAGGGCAGACATTCGGCAAGGCCAGAATTTTTAACCCAGCAGACATGTTCAGGAGAGGGAAGATGACAGTGCGATCTTTTTTACCGTCGTTTAACAAGGGCAGGCGTTTGCTGTTCCGCCTATCGGCCGGCGCGGCGATGCTGGCGTCGCTCGGCCTGTCGCCGCTGGCGCAGGCAGCCGCAGGCGGCGTCGCCAATCTGGCGATGGTGGCCGAGCCGCAGACGCTCGACCCGATGGCATCGACCACCGATCTGGTGGCGACCATCATGCAGCACGTCTACGAACCGCTGTACACCTTCGACGCCAAGTGGAACATCCAGCCTATGCTGGCCGAGAGCCTGCCCAAAGTCAGCGCCGACGGCAAGACCGTCACCATTGAGTTGCGCAAGGGGGTCAAATTCCACAACGGCAAGGAGATGAAGGCGGACGACGTGCTGGCTTCGCTCAAGCGCTGGATGGAGATCGCGCCGCGCGGCAAGGCCGTCTCCAAAGAGATCAAGGGCATGGAGGCCAAGGGGCCTTATACCGTGGTGCTGAACATGCAGAACGCCTACGCGCCGCTGCTGGCGCATCTGGCGCTGCCATCCGGTTTCGCCGCGATCATGCCCAAGGAATCGGCCGCCAATAATCCGCTCAAGGATTTCATCGGCACCGGCCCTTATGAGTTCAAGGAGCGCAAGCCCGATCAGTACGTGCTGCTGACCCGTTTCGACGCCTACAGCGCGCGCAAGGAAGCGGCCAGCGGCTATGCCGGCAAGCGCGAAGCCCTGTTGTCCGAGCTGCGCTTCATTCCGGTGCCGAATCCGAATACCCGCGTCGAAGGATCGCTGTCCGGCCAGTATCAGTTCGCCGATCTGCTGCCGGCGGAAGCCTCGCCGCGTCTGGCCGGCAAGCCGAATGTGGTGCCGGTGATCACGGCGCCGTTCGGCTTTCCGTATGTGGTGCTGAACACGGTGCAGGGACCGTTGCAGAAGCAGGGCGTGCGTCAGGCGATTCAGGCCGCGCTCAACATGAAGGAAATCATGACCGCCGGTTTCGGCGATCCGAAGTTCTTCTCGGTGGAAGGCAATCACTTCCCCAAGGGCTCGACCTTCTATTCCACCGAAGGCACGGCTGCCTATAACCAGGCCAATCCGAGCAAGGCGCGCGACCTGGCGACCAAGGCCGGCTACAAGGGCGAGCCGATCAAGATCCTGACCAGCAAACAGTACGAGTTCCACTACCGCATGGCGCTGGTGATGGGCGAAGAACTGAAGCTGGCCGGCTTCAAGGTCGACATGCAGGTGGTCGACTGGGCCACGTTGATTCAGCGCCGCAACGACACTGCGCTGTGGGATATCTACATGACGCACTCGGCCTTCCTGCCGGAGCCGACGCTGTCGCCGCCGCAACTGAGCGACGGCGCGCCGGGCGGCTGGAAGAGCGCGGGCAAGGATGTTGCGGTCACCGTGTTCTCGCACGAAATGGATCCCTCGCATCGCGGTGCGCTGTGGGGCAAGGTGCAGAGCGTGGTGTACGACGAAGTGCCGTACATCCGCCTGGGCAGCTTCAACAGCCTGACGGCGAAGTCGGCCAAGCTGCAGGGCTACACGCCGATGCCATGGCCTTACTTCTGGAACACCAGGCTGGCCGACTGAAGCGCCGGCGCGGCGTACCGGAAATCCGAAGGATGTTTTCCATGCGTCGCGCCTAAGCATGTCGGTTGAGCCAGCGTCCGGCATTTCAGTTTGCATGCCGGCGATCTCATTGCGGCCGGCTTCATCCCCGATGAGGTCGCCGCAGTGGTTCCATTCTTCATCCCCTCACTGATTCCACGTCTATGCTCCGTTATCTTTCAGGGCGCTTCACCGGCATGGTGATCGTCATGCTGATCGTCGCCGTGCTGGTGTTCTTCATCACGCGTCTGGCGCCGGGCGACCCGGCCGCCATCATGCTGGGCGATCAGGCCACCGTGGCCGACATCGCCAAACTGCGCGCGCAATACGGCCTCGACCAGCCGCTGCTGGTGCAATTCGGTTTCTGGCTCAAGGAGCTGGCCCAGGGCAATCTCGGCCAATCCATCTTTCTGCAGATGCCGGTCACCGAGGCGCTGGCCTCGCGCGCCGAGCCGACCTTCTTTCTGACCATTTTTGCGGTGGCGCTGGCCTGCCTGATCGGCATTCCTTGCGGCATCGTCTCCGCCGTCTGGCGCGGGCGTGTGGTGGATCAGGTGTTCACCGGCATTGCGATGCTGGGCGCGAGTATTCCCAGCTTCTGGTTCGGCCTGATTCTGATGCAGATCTTCGCAGTCAAGATGGGCTGGTTTCCGGTGGCCGGTTACGGTGATCCGGGCGCGCCGCTGCTGGACCGGCTGCATCATCTGCTGCTGCCGGCGGTGGTGCTGGGGGTATTGAATTCGGCGCTGATCATCCGCTTCACGCGCGCCTCCATGCTTGACGTGCTGTCCGACGATTACGTGCGCACTGCGCGCGCCAAAGGCCTCAACGAACGCCGCGTGATTCTGCGTCACGCCTTGCGCAATGCGCTGATTCCGGTGGTTACCGTGATCGGTCTGACGGCAGCGCTGATGATAGGCGGCGCCGTGGTCACCGAGACCGTGTTCGGTTTGCCCGGTGTCGGCAATCTGGTGGTGTCGGCGGTGCAGCGGCGCGACTATCCGGTGATCCAGGGCGCCTTGCTGGCGATTGCCGTGATCTACGTGCTGATCAATCTCGCCATCGATCTGCTGTACACGCTGATCGATCCGCGCGTGCGCTATTGAACGCCTCTTGAACAGAATCCCGGGATTTTCCATGTTTGCTTTTCTTTCCAAATTCATGCGGCGCAAGCTGGTCATGTTCGGCGTCGTCAGCCTGGTGCTGTTGGCCGTGCTGGCTGTGATCGTGCCGCTGACTTCGCCGTACGATCCTTCCGCGCTGGACATCATGGCGCGCCTGCAGCCACCGTCGGCGGCGCACTGGTTCGGCACCGACGAATTCGGCCGCGATATCTTCACCCGCGTGCTGACCGGCGGCCGCTATTCGCTGACCATCGGTGCGCTGGTCGTGGTGGTGGCGCTGGTGGCCGGCGTGCTGATGGGTCTGTGCGCCGGTTTCTTCAAGCGCATGGATGCACCCATCATGCGCGTGGTGGACGCCATGATGTCCTTCCCCGACATCCTGCTGGCGATTGCGCTGGTGGCGATTCTCGGCTCCTCGCTGATCAATGTGGTGCTGGCGCTGGCCATCGTCTACACGCCGCGCGTGGCGCGCATCGTGCGCGCCTCGACGCTGGTGGTGCGCGAGCTGCTGTTCGTGGAAGCCGCACGGGCGCTGGGCGTGTCGACCTTGCGCATCGTGTTTTTCCACGTGCTGGGCAATATCCTGTCGCCGATTCTGGTGCAGGGCACCTTCATCTTTGCTTACGCGATTCTGGCCGAGGCCGGCTTGTCCTTCCTCGGCGTCGGTGTGCCGCCCGAGCTGCCGACCTGGGGCACCATGATTTCGTCCGGACAGGCCTATGCCGAGCAGGCGATCTGGCTGGTGGTGTTCCCCGGTATCGCCATCGTGCTGTCGGCGCTGTCGCTGCAGATGGTGGGCGACGGTCTGCGCGACATGCTCGATCCGCGCCTGCGCAAGAGCCTTTGAATTCTTCAGCGAAGAGAGTACAGATCATGCAAGAAAACTTAGTCCAAAAAGGGACGCCGCTGCTGGAAGTCGACAAACTGCAGACGCATTTTTTCACCGAGCAGGGCACGGTCAAATCGGTTGACGGCGTCAGCTTCACTGTCAACGCCGGCGAGACGTTGGCGGTGGTCGGCGAGTCCGGTTCCGGCAAGTCGGTGACCAGTCTGTCGATCATGGGCCTGATTCCGGCCGACGCCGGCCGCGTGGTCGGCGGCAGCATCCGCTTCAGGCGCCGCGATGGAGAAGTGGTCGATCTGACGCGCCTGCCGCAACGCAGTCTGCGTCAACTGCGCGGCAATGAAATCGCGATGGTGTTTCAGGAGCCCATGACCAGCCTGAACCCGGTCTTCACGCTGGGCGATCAGATCGCAGAAAGCGTGCGCCTGCATCTGGGCAAGAGCCACAAGGACGCCATGATCCACGCTCAGCGCATGCTGGAGCTGGTGGAAATTCCGGCCGCCGCGCGTCGTCTCTACGAATATCCGCATCAGTTGTCGGGCGGCATGCGTCAGCGCGTGATGATTGCGCTGGCCTTGTCCTGCAATCCCTCGCTGCTGATCGCCGACGAGCCGACCACCGCGCTGGACGTGACGATACAGGCGCAGATTCTGGCGCTGCTGCAAAAGCTGCAGCGCGAAACCGGCACCGGCATCTTGTTCATCACTCACAACCTCGGCGTGGTGGCGGAGATCGCCGACCGCGTCGCCGTGATGTACGCCGGCCGCATGGTGGAGCAGGGCAGCGTGCCGCAGATCTTTGACAAGCCGCAGCATCCTTATACCGCCGGCTTGCTCAATTGCCTGCCGGGGCGCAGCAAGAATCACGCGGTCGCCGGCCAGCGTCCGCGGCTGGCTGCGATTCCCGGTCAGGTGGCCAGCCCGCTGGCGCCGCCGCCGGGCTGTGCATTCGAGCCGCGTTGCGGCGAAGCGAGCGAGGCCTGCCGTCAGGCCATGCCTGCGCTCACGCTGGGTGAGGACGGCCACAATGTCCGTTGCATTTTGAGGAAGTCGGCATGAGTACTACCGTCAACACCACCAATATGGAGAGCGCCACGCCCTTGGTCGAGGTGCGCCATCTGAAGAAGTATTTCAGCGGCAAGAAAAAAGATGCGCCGGTGCGCGCCGTCGATGACGTCAGTTTCGCGATTGCACCGGGCGAGGTGCTCGGTCTGGTCGGCGAATCCGGCTCGGGCAAGAGCACGGTTGGCCGCACCTTGCTGCGCCTGATGGAAAGCAGCGGCGGCGAGATCCGCTATCAGGGCGAAGACATTTCGAACTTGCCGGCCGCGCGCATGCGCGCACTGCGGCGCGAGATGCAGATCATCTTCCAGGACCCCTATGCCAGTCTGAATCCGCGCCAGCGCGTGCGCGACATCATCGGCGAGGCGCTTGATACCCACGGCCTGCATCGCGGTGCCGCGCGCGCTGCGCGCATTGCCGAGCTGCTGCAGCTGGTCGGTCTGCGGGTTGAGCACGGCGCGCGCTATCCGCATGAGTTTTCCGGCGGCCAGCGCCAGCGCATCGGCATTGCCCGCGCCCTGGCGGTGGAGCCGCGCTTCATCGTGGCCGACGAGCCGGTGTCGGCGCTGGACGTGTCGATTCAGGCGCAGGTGATCAATCTGCTGCAGGATTTGCGTCAGCGTTTCAATCTGGCGATGTTGTTCATCTCGCACGATCTGGACGTGGTCGAATACATCTGCGACCGCGTGGTGGTGCTGTATCTGGGCAAGGTGATGGAAATCGCGCCGGCGGCAGCCCTGTTCGAGCGGCCGCTGCATCCGTATTCGCAAGCCTTGCTGGCGGCCTCGCCCAAGCCGGAGTCCGATGCGCGCGAGCAAGCCAGGCATCGTCTTCCCTTGCAGGGTGATCTGCCGAGCCCGGCCAATCCGCCGTCGGGCTGCGTGTTCCGCACACGCTGCCCGTATGCGCAGGAAATCTGCGCCGGGGCCGTGCCCGAGTTGCGTGAAGTGGCGCCGGGGCGCTGGCGTGCCTGCGTGCGCGAAGATGTGCTGCTGGACGTATTGCCCTAAGTCAATTCACTGCGGTTCTATTTTCGTCAGCATTGCGACAGCAATCGCAGTCCAATCGTCGCTAACGCGCCACTGTACTGCGATTGCCGTGCTGTACTCTGTGTTTCCGGCGCCGACTGTGCGTATCGGTGCAGCACTCTTGCCGTAGACTCCGTTTGATATAAATCATTGTGTTGGCGGAGAAAAAATGGGCAAACCGAAGATCGAGACCTACACCCAACCGGCCGGCGGTTGGGGCGCGCTGAAGTACGTCGCGCTCAATCTGGTCAAGGAGCACGTGGCCGACGGCAAGGGTTTGCGCACGCTGTTGTCGCAGAACCAGCCCGACGGTTTCGATTGCCCCGGTTGCGCCTGGCCCGACCGCGAACACACCTCCACCTTCGAATTCTGCGAAAACGGCGTCAAGGCGGTCGCCGCCGAAGCCACCAAGAAGCGCGTGACCAACGACTTCTTCGCACGCCACACCGTGACCGAGCTGATGCAGCAATCGGATTACGAGCTGGAAGATCATGGCCGCCTGACCGAGCCCATGGTCTACGACGCCGTCAGCGACAAGTACGTGCCGATCGCCTGGCCGCAGGCCTTCGATCTGATCGGCCGCCATCTGAACGCGTTGCCCGATCCGGACATGGCCGACTTCTATGTCTCCGGTCGTGCCAGCAATGAGGCCGCCTTCCTGTTCCAGCTGTTCGTGCGCCAGTACGGCACCAACAATTTCCCCGACTGTTCCAACATGTGTCACGAGCCGACCAGCGTCGGCCTGCCGGGCACGGTCGGCGTCGGTAAGGGCACGGTGCTGCTGGACGACTTCGACCTGTGCGACACCTTGCTGCTGTTCGGACAAAACCCCGCCACCAATCACCCGCGCATGATGGGCGAGCTGCGTCACGCCTCCAAGCGAGGCGCCACCATCGTCGCCATCAATCCGCTCAAGGAACGCGGCCTGGAGCGCTTCGCCGATCCGCAAAGCAAGATGGAGATGCTGACCATGGGCAGCACCACCATCAGCTCCATGTTCATCCATCCGAAACTGGGCGGCGATCTGGCGCTGATCAAGGGCGTCATCAAGCGCACCATCGAGCTGGACGACGAGGCGCAGGCCAAGGGCACGGAACGCATTCTGGATACACAATTCATCGCTGAACACACGGCCGGCTTTGAAGAATTTGCCGCCGATTCGCGTGCCGAAAACTGGGACAACATCATCGGCGAGTCGGGCGTGTCGCGTGACGACATCGAAAAGCTGACCCAGGTCTACGTCAATGGCAAGGCCGTGATCGCCACCTGGGGCATGGGCCTGACGCAGCACAAGCACGCCGTCGGCACGATACAGCTGCTGTCCAACATGATGATGTTGCGCGGGAATATCGGCCGTCCCGGCGCCGGTCTGTGCCCGGTGCGCGGCCACTCCAACGTGCAGGGCGACCGCACCGTCGGCATCGATGAAAAACCGACGGCAGCTTTCCTCGACCGTCTGGAGCAAGTCTTCGAATTCAAGGCGCCGCGTCATCACGGCAACGACACCGTCGGTTCGGTGATGGCCATGCTGGAAGGCCGCACCAAGGTCTTCATCGGCCTCGGCGGCAACTTCGCCATGGCCACGCCGGATACGCCGCGTACTTTCGACGCCATGCGCTCCTGCAATCTGACCGTACACATCACCACCAAGCTCAACCGCAGCCATCTGGTGCACGGCAAGGACGCGCTGATCCTGCCGACGCTGGGCCGTACCGAGATCGATGTGCAGAAGGCCGGTCCGCAAGGTGTGACGGTGGAAGATTCAATGAGCATGGTGCACGTCTCCTACGGCATCAACAAGCCGGCGTCGCCGCAATGCATGTCGGAAACCGCCATCGTCGCGCACATCGCCGAAGCCACCATGAAGCATCGCAGCAACGGCAAGAAGATAGACTGGCTGTGGTACGCCGAAGACTATTCGCGCATCCGCGACGCCATCGAAAAGGTCTACGACGCCTTCAAGGATTACAACCAGCGCATCACCAATCCGGGCGGCTTTCACCTCGGCGTTGCTTCGCGTGAGCGCGTCTGGAAGACCGATACCGCAAAGGCCAACTTCATCGTGCATGCGATCCCGCTGGATACGCCTATCCATCGTGCGCGCCGCCAGTACGGCAAGAAGCTGATGACCTTGATGACGACCCGTTCGCACGATCAGTACAACACCACCATCTACGGCATGGACGACCGCTATCGCGGCGTGTTCGGCCAGCGTCGCGTGGTGTTCATCAATCCGCTGGATCTGGCCTTGCTGGGTCTGAAAAACGGCGAATGGGTCGATCTGGTCAGCGTCTGGGACGACGGCATAGAGCGTCGCGCCGACGGCTTCCTGCTGGTCGAGTACGACATCCCGCGCGGTTGCCTCGGCAGCTACTATCCGGAAACCAATCCGCTGGTGCCGCTGGAAAGCTTCGCCGACAAGGCGCGCACGCCGACCTCGAAATCGATCCCGGTGCTGCTGCATCGTTCGCAGGTGCAGAAGGCGGCGGCCTGATCATGTCGGAGCAGGCTTCGGATTCGGTTCCCGCAGAAGAAGCACCCGGAGCGCCCGGCGATCTGCCGCCGGAAGTCTTGCTGATTCTGGGAGAGCTGCAGGCCGAGTTCGAACGCAGCCAGGCGCCGCTGTCGCTGGCGCGCCTGAGCAAACGCACGCAATTGCGCATGAGCACGCTGCGTCGTTTTCTGTCCGCGCTGGAAGAGGCCGGCGTGGTGCGGGTCGAACTGAATGAGGACGGGACGGGCAGCGCGGTGCTGGTGGTCTGAGGTTTTTCGGCTGTCGTTCAGCTAGCGTCTGCAGTTCTTCTTGATGAGCGCCTTCGACAAGGCGCTTTTTTTGCACAGAGGCTCAGCATGCTTACGCTGAGTCCATCAACTCCTGCACCAGTTTCCCCACCAGTTTCAACGCCTGCTCAATTTCCTTCGACCACGTATAACTGTAGTTGAGGCGGATGAAATGGCTATAGCGATTGGTGGCGGCAAAAATGCGGCCAGGCGCAATCGTGATGCCCAGCGCCAGACAACGGCGGTACAACTCCATCGCATCCACGCCGGCCGGCAACTCCACCCACAGCACATAACCGCCTTGGGGTTCCGACACCTGCGTGCCTTCCGGGAAAAAGCGCAGCACGAAGTGGCGCATCAGGTCGCGTTGTTGGGTAAAGATGCGCCGCACCCGGCGCAGATGGCGTTCGTAGCCGCCCTGGGTCAGGTATTCGGCAATCGCCCGCTGCGGCACGGTCGGCGTCGCCAGCGTGTTCAGAAACTTCAGCTTTTCCACCTGCGCCCGATAGCGTCCCGGCATGGCCCAGCCGATGCGGTAGGCCGAAGTCAGACTCTTGGAGAATGAAGAACAATGCAGCACCAGCCCCTGTTCGCCGGGCCGATCATAAGTCTTGAGGGAGGTCGGATGTGCATTGCCATAATGCAGCTCACCGTAGACGCCGTTTTCGATCAGCGGCATGTCATGCTCGCGCGCCAGTTGCACCAATCTTTGTTTGGCCGTATCCGGCATCTGAAAGCCGAGCGGATTCTGGAAGTTGGGCATGACCATGCAGGCCGACACTTTTTGCGTCTTGATGGCATGTTCCAGCGCATCGACATCGATGCCGAATTGCGGATCGGTAGGAATCTCCAGCGCGCGCATGCCCAGCCGCTCAATCGCGTGCAGCATGGCGTAGAAGGTCGGCGTTTCAACCGCCACGGTGTCGCCCGGTCTGGCGACTGCCTGCAGGCACAGGTTGATGGCTTCGGTGGCGCCCACGGTGACCACGATATCGGCCGGATCGACCTTGAGGCCATTTTCCAGATAGCGCCGCGCGATCTGGCGCAGCAGGTCGGGGTGGCCCGGCGGCAGATCGTCGAATACGCTGGACTGGCTGGCGTTGCGCGTGATGCGCGCGGTGTATTGCGTAATTCTTTGCGACGGGAACAAGGCCGGATTCGGATACGGCGAGCCCAGCGGCACGGTGCCGTCCTGCTGGATGGTCTTGAGCGTGGCCAGCACCAGACGGCTGACGTCGACTTCGGTCGATTGCTGATAGGCCGGATTGTCGATATACGCCGGCGCTGATGCGACCCGCGCGGCCGGCGCCTGGTCGGCCAGGGCCTGCTTGCGCACGAAATAGCCGGACTGCGGATGGCTTTCGATGACGCCGCGACTCTCCAGTAATTCGTAAGCGCGCACCACCGTGGTCACGCTGAGCTTGTGCTGCTGGCTGGCCAGACGCACCGATGCGATCTTTTCGCCCGGTTGCAGCACGCCGGCGCTGATCGAGGCGGCCAGTTGCTCGGCGAATTGCTTGTAGAGGGGAATTTCTGCCATCTGGGTGTTTGCTGTTAGAGTTGTCGGTCGCATTTTACAGAAAGGCAGGAGTCCATGATCACCGTGCATCACCTGAATAATTCGCGCTCGCAGCGCGTGCTGTGGCTATTGGAAGAATTGGGCCTGGAATACGAGATCAAGTTCTACCAGCGCGATCCCAAGACCATGCTGGCGCCCAAGGAGCTGATGCTGGTGCATCCGCTGGGCAAGTCGCCGGTGATTACCGACGGCGACATTACCGTGGCCGAATCCGGCGCCATCGTCGAATACCTGGTCGAGCGCTACGGCGCCGGCCGTCTGCAGCCTGCCGCCGGCACTCCAGAGCGCCTGCGTTATCGCTACTGGCTGCACTATGCCGAAGGCTCGGCCATGCCCTTGCTGTTATTGCAACTGATTTTCGCTCGTTTGCCGAAGGCGGTGCCGGCCCTGATCCGGCCGATTGCGAATCTGATCGCCGGCGGCTTCCGGCAGAAATTCATCGGTCCGCAACTGAGCCGCCATTTGCAATATCTGGAAAGCGAACTCGGTCGCAGCAACTGGTTCGCCGGCAATGAATTCAGTGCCGCCGATATCCAGATGAGCTTTCCGGTAGAGGGCTTGCGCTCACGCGGCGGACTGGATGGCCGTTACCCGAATCTGCTCAAATATCTGGAAGCCATCCATGCGCGGCCGGCGTATGTGCGCGCGCTGGAGCGCGGCGGTCCTTACGATTTGCTGCGCTGAGGCTGCGAGCTGCCTGACGCGGCCGTATCGTGGGTTCTTCATTCTAATTTTTGAGTTCAACTTACCCGAATCGCCGTGGCGCCGTCTGCGGCGATTTTTTTATGCCAGAGCAGTGTATGCCAGAGCAGAGATCGCTGCGTTGATTGTCGTCACATCGGCGTCATGCCGGCGCCGCCTTCAATGCGGACATCAGCCGCAAACAGATAGCCATCGCCCCAGATGGTCTTGAGCAGGCTGGGGCGGCGCGGATCGGGTTCCAGTTTCTTGCGCAGGCGGCTGACTTGGCTATCGATGCTGCGATCAAAGGATTGTGCATCGCTGCCGGCCGTCAGATCGAGCAAACGGTCGCGGCTCAGTACTGTGCGCGGATGTTCTGCCAGCACGCGCAGCAGACGATATTCCACGCTGCTGAGCATCACCGGCCGGCCATGACGGCCACGCAGTTCGCGCTTGGTCAGATCGAAGGTCCATTCATCGAACGCATAGTTGCGCGCCTGCCGCGTGGGGCGCAGGCGCTCCGTGTCTGCATGCTCTGGCGGCGGTGCCGGTGCGCGATGCCAGCGGCGCAGCACCGAGCGTATGCGTGCCGCCAGTTCGCAGGGATCGACGGGTTTGACGATGCAGTCGTCGGCGCCGCTGTCCAGCGCGGCGACCTTGCCGGCCGAACCGTTCATGGCGGTCAGCAAGATCACCGGCGAGCGGTATTCCTCCACGATACGACGGCACAAAGCAAGGCCGTCTTCTTGCGGCGTCAACAGATCCAGCACGACCAGATCGAAATGCCGTTCTTGCATCTGGCCTTGCGCATCGGCGGCATCCGCGGCGACGCTGACTTGCAGGTTCTGGCGCTTCATATAGTCGGCAATCACGTCTCGAATGGCGGAGTGTCTTTCAATCAGCAGAATATGTTTGTGGACAGGCATTGCGGCTTGTTTTCTTTCGGGAGAATGGCAGGGGGCATGGCTGAAAGCGGATGACCTGAACCTGGCCGGAGGTGTATTCGGCTGATTGTCGCAAGCGGATTTTTGTCCGTCTGATCGCCGATGTCGACCCAGTTCGCTTGCCACACTTTGACAAACTTTTGCAAAGTCTAGATGCATATAATTCTCATCTGCACTTTTCCTTTTTAACAAAACCCGCTTTCAAAAAGACTTCGTGGGCCATCTCGTGATCGGCTTAAAGGGGGAGTCTTGCGCGCTCCATTTTGACGAGCCGAAAAGAACAGCAGAGCGGCATTCACATCACGGGGTAGTAGCGATGCACAAGCCGAAGCAAAAGAATGCAAGACCAACGCCGCAAGAAGATGGCCAGGAACATAAGCCAGAACATAGGCAAAAGCCCACACAAAAAATCTCGTGCAAAAACCAGCAGCGCATTGCCAATGCGAAGAGCGATTTTTCAAGCATGTTTTCGCCGCGCCGACTGCACTTTGCGATAGCTCTTGCGTTGGCGCTCGGTGCTTTCTCTCATGCTGCACAGGCTGAGAAAGCCGACGCAAATCAAGGTTTGAAAGAAGTGGTCGTTACCGCTGCCGGTTTTGAACAGCAGATCGTGGATGCGCCGGCCAGCATCAGCGTCATCACGCGGGAAGAGCTGAGCAAGAAAGCCTTTCGCGATCTCACCGATGCGCTCGGCAGCACCGAAGGCGTGGCGATTACCGGGGTGGCCGGCGCCCAGGATATTTTCATTCGCGGTTTGCCCGGCAGCTATACCCTGATCCTGGTCGACGGCAAACGTCAGAGCACACGCGAGGCACGGCCGAATGGCAACTCGGGTTTCGAGCAGAGTTTCATCCCGCCGCTGGATGCGATAGAACGTATCGAGGTCGTGCGCGGCCCGATGTCGTCGCTCTATGGTTCGGATGCGATGGGCGGGGTGATCAACATCATCACGAAAAAGGTCGCGGCCAACTGGGGCGGATCTCTCACCGTCGATAGCATCATTCAACAGCATCGCGATTCCGGCGACAGCTATCAGGGACAGTTCTATCTCAACGGGCCGATCAAATCCGAGGTACTCGGATTGCAGATGTGGGGCAAGGTGTACAAGCGTCAGGAGGACCGCATTCTCGACGGTAACGACAAGGCACTCGACACCGATTTCACCACGCGCCTGTCGCTCACGCCGAACAAGGATCACGACATTCTGATGGAGCTGGGCACCAGCAATGCGCGGCGTGACAATGCCTCTTCACACACGCTGGGGCCGACTGATCAGGACACCTACAACGAGAATCTGCGCGATCATTTTTCGTTGTCGCACACAGGGCGCTGGGGCTGGGCGACCTCCGATGTCTCCTTGTCATTCGAAAAGGGACAGCGCAAGAACTATCTGGAAACCCCGTTCGGAAGTGAACGCTTCATCCAGAATCCGCGCGCGCCCAAGATCGAGAACACGGTGCTGGATGCCAAGCTGAGCATGCCGCTGGGAGCGCATTGGCTGGTGGCGGGGCTGCAATGGAGCGAGGGCAAGCTGAGCGATCAGAATCCGGGGCTGCGCACCGGGCGCAACGAGCTCTTCAGCGTGACGCAAAAGGCCTTGTTCGTGGAGGATGAATGGAAGCTGAGCGAGGCCTGGTCGCTGACCGGCGGTCTGCGTCTGGACCATCACCAGATCTACGGCAAACACTGGAGCCCGCGCCTCTATTCGGTCTGGCATGCGAACGACAATCTGACGCTCAAGGGCGGCGTTTCGCGCGGCTTCCGGGCGCCGGAAATCCGTGCAGTCTCGCCTGGCTATGCCTATCGCACCGGCGGCGCCGGTTGCAGCTATTCGCCCAGCGGTACCTGCGGCGTCATCCTCGGCGATCCCAATATCAAACCGGAAACCAGCACCAGTTATGAACTGGGGGCCCTGTGGGACAACAAGGCCGGCCTGTCGGGTGGAGTCACGCTGTTCTACACCGAATTCAAGGACAAGGTCAGCAATGCGCTGGTGTACAACGCCAATGGTTCGATTGCGCGCTGGTCGCAGGATCGCAATTACCGGCTCTGGTACAGCTACAACATCGACAATGCCGTCATTCGCGGCGTCGAGCTGAATACGCGCTGGCAGGCCGACAGCCGGCTGTTGCTGAAATCAAATTACACCTTTACCGATTCCAGACAGAAGGGCGGCAGCTATAACGGCTATCCGCTTGCGCGCACCCCCAGAAACATGTTCAACATCCGTGCCGACTGGGCGCAATCGGATGCGTGGACGCTGTGGGCGGCGCTCAACTATCACGGCAAGGAAATCAACGCGGGTTTGCGAGTCGGAACCGCAGGCAAGAAGATCGCCAACAATGTCCAGGAGTATCAAGGCTATACCTTGCTCGACATCGGCACCTCGTATGTGCTCAGCAAGTCGACTACGCTCAATGCTGCGATCTACAACCTCGGCGACAAGCGTCTGGATGAGCAGACCTTCAACACCGTGGGTGATGGCCGTCGTCTGTGGATGAGTGTGAATACCCGTTTCTGATGAACTGCAGGGCGTTGATGCAAGCCAGGCGGTTCGGCATTCAGCTAGGCAAGTGCGGATGTTTCGGCACTTCGAGAGAATGGCCAGGCGACCGACTTCGGCTGCTGCTGAACGATGCCCTGAGAAGAGCGTGGCATGCCTGCCATCCCAAAAAGCGTGCTTTGTTTCCCAATGTTTCTTTCTATGTCCATGTGTAAATGCAGATGCAATACGAAACAAAGCACCGCCTCAATAAAGTTATAATTGAGAATTATTATTATTTGAGCGGCATGGTTTTCATGCCGTTGCCTGCAGATCATGAGGGATGCCGCCATCGCCAGCAAGATGCCAGACCAGAAACGCCGGTCGTTCTGGCTCAAGCATTTGCATCAATGGCACTGGATCAGTTCCGCCATCTGTCTCATTGCCATGCTGCTGTTTGCCGCCACCGGCCTGACGCTGAATCATTCCGCGCAGATCGAAGCCAAGCCTCAGGTCAGCACTCATCGCGCCAACTTGCCGCCGGTGTTGCTGGATCAGCTCAGGCAGCGTGCCGGGCAGGAGGCATCGGCCGGCAAAAATGACAAGCACGACAAGCGCGACCAGAGTCTGCCGCCAGCCTTGCGCAACTGGGCTGCGGCACAACTCACCGCCAGCGTCGGCGAGCAGGTGGCCGAATGGTCGCAAGACGAAGTCTACGTTGCGCTGCCAAGGCCAGGCGGCGATGCCTGGCTCAAGTTCGATCTGAGCGATGGCCAGGCCGAGTACGAGAAAACCGATCGCGGCTGGGTCTCCTACTTCAACGATCTGCACAAGGGCCGCAATACCGGCAACGCCTGGAGCTGGTTCATCGATATTTTTGCTGTCGCATGTCTGGTGTTTTGCATCACCGGGTTGTTTCTGCTGCAACTGCATGCCGGCAATCGTCCTGCGACCTGGCCGATTGTCATGTTCGGCCTGGTGGTTCCGCTGCTACTGGCGATTCTGTTCATTCACTGATGTTCATCACTGGCATGCAGCGGCATGTTGAAGACGAAGTAGCACTCAGGCCGTCATGCAACCTGCAGCAGGCGTGCCGGCATCGATAAAACAGAAGCATCTGATCTATTCGCCGTACTTATTCGCCGTACTTATTCGTCGTATTTATTGGTCGTATTCATTCGTCTTACCCGATTCATTCAAGTAAAAGTCCTATTCACAACATCTATTTCACGAGGTCTGTTTCATGACGCAAAGGAAAGCACTCACCTTCCCATCGTTGCGCCCGACGGTAATGGCGCTGGCTATGTCCGCACTGTTTGCGGCAGCTGTTCCGGCGCACGCCGCCGAAATGAATCTGAAGATCGAAGTGCCGCGTCTGACCGTGGCCGAATATCACCGTCCTTATCTGGCGGCCTGGATCGAGCGCGCCGATCAGAGTGTGGCGGCCAACCTCGCGGTCTGGTACGACCTCAAGAAGAAGGACAAGGAAGGCGAGAAGTGGCTCAAGGACATGCGTCAATGGTGGCGTCGTGCCGGCCGTGATCTGCAGATGCCGCTGGACGGCGTCAGCGGCGCGACGCGCGCGCCGGGCGAGCAGCAACTCAATTTCGGTTCGGGCAAGGGGGCACTGGCCGATCTGGCGCCCGGCGAATACGTGCTGATGGTTGAGGCTGCGCGCGAGGTGGGCGGCCGCGAGCTGGTCAAACTGCCGTTCCAATGGCCGCCGAAATCGGCGCAGAACGCCAAGGCGCAAGGTCAGAGCGAGCTCGGCGCGGTGTCGCTGGATCTGAAACCCTGAGTTTCCGGCTCGCCTGTCGACGGGTGTCACGAGACATCGCGACCGGCAGCCACATCACTATAAAACTTCAACAAGTCGGGAGTCGATATGAAATTTTCCTTCAAGGGCGTCGTTCTGGCGCTGAGCATCTGCCTGCCGTTGTCGGCCAATGCGCACCGCACCTGGATGCTGCCCTCGGCCACCGTGCTGTCGGGCAACGATCCATGGGTGACGGTGGATGCGGCGGTGTCCAACGACCTGTTCTTCTTCGAACATTTCCCGTTGAGGCTGGATGGCCTGGTCGTGACCGGTCCGGACGGCAAATTCGTGCAGGCTGCGAATGCCGCCACCGGCAAATATCGCAGCACCTTCGACGTCCATCTGGAGCAAGCCGGCACCTACAAGCTGGCGCTGGTCAACAATGCTCTGTTCGCCAGCTACAAGATCAACGGCCAGCAAAAACGCTGGCGCGGCAATGCCGAGTCCTTCGCCAAGGAAGTGCCGGCCGACGCGCAGGATCTGAAAGTGACGCAGTCGCAAGGCCGCATCGAGACCTTTGTCACTGCAGGCAAGCCGAGCAAGACCGCGCTGGAAATCAAGGGCGCCGGTCTGGAGCTGCAGCCGATCACCCACCCCAACGACCTGTTCGTGGGCGACAGCGCCAGCTTCCGTCTGCTGCTGGATGGCAAGCCTGCCGCCAATGTTGAAGTCGAAGTGGTGCCGGGCGGCATCCGCTATCGCGACAAGCTGCTCGATACCAAGGTCAATACTGATGCCGACGGCAAGTTCAGCGTCAAGTGGGCGTCGCCGGGCATGTATTGGATAGAAGCGACTGTGACCGATCAGAAAACCAGCATTCCACAAGCCGGGGAACGTCGTTCCAGCTATGTGGCAACACTGGAAGTGCTGCCGCAGTAAGACGTTGATGATCCGACGTCGTCAGCAGTTGCATCAGGCGCGATCCGGGTTAGGGCCGGATCGCGCGCTGCGCAAGAACACAGGCATCCGGCAGCGGATGCCGTTTTCGTTTTTGCGTGCGCTGCCAGCGGCCATTTTTTGCAAGCAATTACTTCCATGTCCTTATGAACCGTGTGTTGATTCCCGCCGATCTGAGCCAGCCGCCGATGCTCCCGGCCGGCGTGCAAGCCGAGATGTTGTCCGGCGCCACCATGGGCACCAGCTGGCGCGTCAATGTCATGCGCGCGCCGCATCTGACGCGCGCTCAGTTACAGGCCGCTATCGAGGCACAACTCGAGCTGGTGATCGCGCAGATGAGCACCTGGGCCGAAGACTCTCTGCTGACGCGCTACAACCGGGCGCAGGCCGGCAGCTGGCATGCCTTGCCTCCCGCGTTTTTCGATGTGCTGGACTGTGCGCTGAGCATGGCCTTCGACAGCGACGGCGCCTACGACCCCAGCGTCGGCCCGCTGGTGAACTTGTGGGGCTTCGGCCCTGATGGTGATCGCAGCGCCGCTTTCGGCCAGGTGCCGGATGCTGCCGAACTGGAGCTGCAAGGCGCCCGCTGCGGCTGGCAACGCATCGCATTCGACCGTGCGCAGCGGCGCGTGCAGCAACCGGGGGGGGCCTATCTGGACTTTTCCGGCATCGCCAAGGGTTATGCGGTGGATCTGGTTGCAAGCTGTTTGCACGATCTGGGCTGCCCCGGCTATCTGGTGGAAATCGGCGGCGAGCTGCGCGGTTTCGGCACCAAGGCCGACCGGCAACCCTGGTGGGTGGCGCTGGAAAGACCGCCTGGCGATCAGCATGAATCAGCGATCGTGGCCGCCTTGCATGGTTTGTCGATTGCCAGCTCCGGCGACTATCGCAGGCATTTCGATATCAATGGCGGCCGCTACGCCCACACCATCGACCCGCGCAGCGGACGACCGGTGCAAAACGATGTTGCCTCGGTGACGGTGTTGCATCCGCAATGCATGGTGGCCGATGCGCTGGCGACGGTGCTCACGGTACTGGGCGAACCGGCGGGCATGGCCTTCGCGCGCGAACGCAATATCGCCGCCTTGTTCATTTGCAATCCCGAGGACAGCAAGGGACGCTTCATCGAAAGCATGACGCCGGCCTTTGCGGCGATGCTGGATTAAGTGCTGACCTGCCGGCGATCGGCGCCGGCATGGTCTCCGAGAGATGAAGTGAAAGACCGAGCAATAGACGAAGCCACAGATGAAGAAAAAAACGCCGCTCTCCCCATGCGCCGTATCCCGCTTGTCGTCCTGGCGCACGCCGGTTGCAGTGTTTGCGGCCGTACTTGCCACCTGGAGCCTGCTGCATTCGCCGCTGCTCGATAGCCGCAACGGCCGCTGGATCATCGCGGCGCTGATCGTTTTGTTCTACCTGGTGTTTTGCCTGACCACCGCGCTTACGCACAAGCGCCGCCAGCGTGAAATGGAGCTGGCCTGGAATATTGCGCCTGCCGCCCCTGAAGGCCGCTCGGCAAGCGAGGCGCGTGAGGCACGTGAGGGCGATGCAGTCACCTTGCTGGCCTTCGCCAGCCAGACCGGTTTTGCCGAACAGCTGGCACTGCGCAGCGCCGACAGCTTACGGGCCGGCGGCATGGCGGTGCGCGTCGTCCCGCTGGGGAGATTGAAGCATGAAGACCTGGGCGCCTTGGCGCCCGGCTCGCGGGCGCTGTTCATCGTCAGCACCACCGGCGAAGGCGATGCGCCGGACAGCGCCGCCGGATTCGCGCGGCGCATGAGGGCTTCCGATTCTGCCGGCTCATCCCCCGGCGCACTGAATTCATTGAGTTATGGTCTGCTGGCGCTGGGCGACCGCAGCTATGCGCATTACTGCTCTTTCGGCCACGCGCTGGATCATTGGCTGCGCCAGCAACATGCGCAGCCCTTGTTCGATATCGTGGAAGTCGATAATGCCGATGAAGGCGCCTTGCGCCACTGGCAGCATCAGCTGGGCGTACTCAGCGGCAATCGCGCGCTGGCCGACTGGAGCGCGCCGCATTACGAAAAATGGATACTGAACGAGCGCCGTCTGCTCAACCCCGGCAGTGCCGGCGGTGCGGCATTTCATCTCGGTTTGCGTGCGGTTTCGGGGGCGATAGACACGGCGGCCTGGCAGGCCGGCGACATCGCCGAAATCGGCCCACGCCATGCGCCGACCGTGGTTGAAGAATGGCTGCAGAAAATGCATTTGGATGGAGCGCAGCCGGTCGTCGATGGCGATTTAGCCGGCCCGGCCGCCGACCGCCCGGATCCGCAGCATTGCACGCTGGCGCAGGCGCTCGCCAGCCGCTGCTTGCCGCACTCGGCCGGCGAGCAGGCTGTCTTGCAAGGCTTGCCGCCGCAGCAGCTTTTGCAACAGCTACACCAATTGCCGCATCGCGAATATTCGATCGCTTCGCTGCCGCAGGACGGGGCGCTGGAATTGCTGGTACGCCAGATGACGCAAGCCGACGGCCGCCTCGGGCTGGGCTCAGGCTGGCTGACCGAATACGCGCACCTGGGTGGAGAAATTGCCTTGCGCGTGCGCGCCAACAGCGGTTTTCACACGCCGCCCGATGCCCGCCCGCTGATCCTGATCGGCAACGGCACCGGCCTGGCCGGCCTGCGCGCCCACATCAAGGCGCGTGCTCTGGCCGGCCGGCATCGCAACTGGCTGCTGTTCGGCGAACGCACCCGCGCCGGCGATTTCTTCCACCAGGAAGAAATCGAGGCCTGGCATGCCAAGGGGATTTTGCAACGCGTCGATCTGGCGTTCTCGCGCGATCAGCCGCAGCGCATCTATGTGCAGGATCGCCTGCGCGAAGCCGCCGAAGAACTGCAGACCTGGGTCGCACAAGGTGCCGCCGTCTACGTTTGCGGCAGCCTGCAGGGCATGGCGACCGGCGTCAATGCCGCACTGGAAGACATCCTCGGCGAAGACCGGCTGATCGCAATGGCGGAGCAGGGTTTGTATCGGCGCGATGTCTATTGAGGGAGGCGACTGCAGCGGCATTGTCGCCTGGCTGTTGTTTTTCCTCGGATGCATTTTTCAAACCGGGCTTCCTGCGCCTGCAGCCTGTCCTCGATTTCGCCCCTGTACCTCGATGTGAGGCGCAATCGCATTCCAGGGATACCATCCTTTTACGCAAGTAAATCCGGCGCCAAGCCTTATCGGGGAAGGGATAGCCGCCACGGCATGTTCGTCTGGAAAACGCTTGCCCGCCCAGGCTGATTTGCGTTTTACCCTCGTTGCGCGAGAGAATAAGGAATCAAATCAAAGAGATAAGAAAAAAATGAGCATTTTTGTCAGCCTGTTATTAATCCTTCTGCTGATCGTCATCAGCGCCTTTCTCTCCTGCGCCGAAATCTCGATTGCCGCCGCGCGCAAGATCCGTCTGGAGATGATGTCCAAGGAAGGGGAGCAGAATGCCGATCGCGTGCTGGCGCTGCAGGCGCAGCCCGGCAACTTCTTCACGGTGGTGCAGATTGGCCTGAATGCGGTAGCGATTCTGGGCGGTGTGGTCGGCGAGCCGGCACTGACGCCGCATATTCGTGGCGTGCTGGAAAACTTCTATCAGGGCGCCTGGCTGGAGAACATCAGTTTCGCCGGCTCCTTCCTGATCGTGACGTCGGTGTTCATTCTGTTCGCCGACCTCATGCCCAAGCGTCTGGCGATGGCGGCGCCCGAGCGTGCCGCCGTGTTTCTGGTCAAGCCCATGCTGGTGCTGGAGAATCTGTTCCGGCCGCTGGTCTGGTTTTTCAACGGCTTGTCCAAGGCCTTTTTCACGCTGCTGGGCTTGCCGCAGGTGCGGACTGAAGTGATCACACCCAGTGAAATCCACGCCATGATGGATGCCGGCGCCCAAGCCGGGGTGCTGCTGCATCAGGAGCATCATCTGATCGAAAACGTGTTCGAGCTGGAAACCCGCTACGTACCGTCCGCCATGACGCCGCGCGAAAGCATCGTCTACTTTCTGATGAACGACAGCGAAGAAACCATACGCCAGAAGATCATCGATCATCCCCATTCGCGCTTCCTGGTATGCGACGGCCACATCGACGCCGTGCTTGGCTATATCGACAGCAAGGACGTGCTCAAGCGCCTGCTCAAGGGCGAGCGTTTTTCACTCAATGACAAGGGGCTGGTGCACAGCCCGCTGTCGATTCCGGACAGCCTGAATCTGTGGGAAGTGCTGGAGCGCATGAAGGCCATGGATGAAGACCTGGCGATCGTGGTCAATGAATATGCGCTGGTGGTCGGCATCATCAGCATTACCGACGTCACCGGTGTGCTGATGGGCAATCTGCTGAGCATGCCGGATGAGGAGCAGCAGATCGTGCGGCGCGATGAAAATTCATGGCTGATGGACGGCCTCACGCCGCTGGGCGAAGTAATGAATGAACTCGACATCGAGGAGTATCCCAACCCGGTCGGCTATGAAACGCTGGCCGGCTTCATCATGTACATGCTGCGCAAGATTCCGAAGAAAACCGATTTTGTCCTGTTTTCGGATTTCAAATTCGAGGCGGTCGATATCGAGGGCAATAAAATCAATCAACTGCTGGTGACACGATTCAAGCAGGATAAATCGGACGCACCGGCCAAAAAAGAAAAGCCGGGCGAACACTAACCCGGGCATCGGCATGCTGATGCCCATTCTTTCAGGGCGGGAAGAAATGGAAAAGCATGTTTGTCCTTCGCCGCTTCAGGGCTGTTCTGCCCAGGCTCTTTCTTCTTCCGGTAGCGCTGATGTGGCGCATGCTTTCCTGCATGCGCTGCCGGGCGTCTGATTTTTCATGTGCTTGTTTCATCCTTTCACGGACTGGCTTGCGCGCTGTCTGCCCAGGTTTGAGATGTCATCAGGACGTGCCACCAAGCCCGCGTCCGGCTTCCCCTTTGCCGCGCAAGGCTCCGGGCCGGACGCCGGCCCACAAGCCTGATGCAGCCTCTTTCCCAAGCTCGGTCAACTTGCCGGTTTCCGCCGCGCGCCGGCAGACATTGAAGCGTCTGCCGCTTTCAGCACTTTCCTGGTCCCTGGCATCGCTCGCGCTGATGCGCGCGTCGCCGGTCTTTTCCGCAAGCCGGCCGCCTCTGATGCTGGCCAACCCTTATCGCAAGGGTATTCCTCTGTCGGATTACTGGGTCAGCGAAAAATACGATGGCGTGCGCGGCTATTGGAACGGGCATCGCTTGCTGACCCGCGGCGGCGAAGAGATTCATGCGCCCGAATGGTTCACGCGCGGCTGGCCGTCGCAGCCTCTGGACGGCGAATTATGGGCCGGCCGCGGCCGTTTCGAATTCGCCGTATCGGCAGTGCGGCGCGACAAGCCCGACGATGCCGCCTGGCGTCAGATTTCATTCATGCTGTTTGATCTGCCCGGCAGTGAAGAAGTGTTTGATCGCCGCCAGCTGCTCTTGATCGAACTGGCGGCGGCCCTGAAGCAGCCGTGGATGAAGGTCGTGCCGCAGCACCGGGTGGCGGATCATGCAGCACTGGCACGCATGCTGGACGCGCTTGAAAAACAGGGCGGTGAAGGCCTGATGCTGCATCGCGGCGGCTCCTTGTATCGCGCCGAGCGCAACGACGATTTGCTCAAGTTCAAGCCGCAGGACGACGCGGAAGCGCGGGTGGTGGCGCATTTGCCGGGCAAGGGGAAATATCAGGGCATGCTGGGCGCGCTGCTGGTGGAAACGCTTGAGGGCGTGCGCTTCAAACTGGGTAGCGGCCTCAGCGATGCCTTGCGCCGCAATCCGCCGGAAATCGGCAGCATCGTGACGTATCGCTATCGCGGCAGGCACGCCGGCGGCATCCCGCGTTTTGCCACGTATCTGCGGATTCGCGGAGACTGATACAGGCCTTGGCGCAAATCAGGACGGGCCAGATCAATATCGAATAATTTCGATATTTTCCTCATAAATCTTTCTAAATCTACTGCTGATCGGCGAAGTGGGGAATACTCGGCCTCATCGATTTTTCATCAAACAATTTTGAGATTTTTCTGATTTCGGAGCCGTTTCGAACCGTTCAGAATGTCTGCATCGATGTGGCGCTTTGAGTTGAAATCAGAATGTTAAAGCTTGACTCAATAGCGTGACGAGAAAGAGGTAGTCGGGGGAGCAGCAAGCAGTAGATGTAATGGCAGTGGGGAAGCCCGCCTTCGAAAGAGGGCGGGCTTTTTTTATCTTCTTTATCCGTGTTTTATCGTCGGTTCATCTGTGGTGCAACAGCCTCTCAATTGCTGCCGCGCGTGCCGTGGTTGCGTTCCGAAATCTGCGAATTCAAAGTCCAGAAATCGTAAAGCACGCCCAGCAGGAAAATGCCGCCGGTGCACAGATACAGAATGCCGCTCAGCCATTTGCCGAGATACATGCGATGCAGGCCGAAAATGCCGAGGAAGGTCAACAGCAGCCAAGCCACGGAATAATTTGCTTCGCCGCCGACGAAGCGCTGATCCGCCTGGCGATCCATGGAGGGGATCAGAAACAGATCGATGATCCAGCCTATGCCGAACAGGCCCAGCGTGAAAAACCAGATGGTGCCGGTGACCGGCTTGCCATAGTAGAAACGATGCGAGCCGGTAAAGCCGAAAATCCAGAGCAGGTAGCCGAGGGTCTTGCTATGCGTGTCATTGTTGTTTGTCATCGGAGCTCCGCGAGTTGAAAAAGGTCGCGCCGTTCTTGATTGAGCGGCGCGACCTTGCATTGAGCCGAAATGCCCGGCTTGGTTCCTGTTCCTTGAAGCGCAAATGCCGGAGTCCGGCCTCGCCGGCGCCCTCAGGAAAGGGCGCCGCCGGATCTGCGCGCTCAGATTTCAGGGATGCAATTTCAATCCTTTCAATGCCTTGTCGATCTGCGAAGCGCCGCCGGTTACGCCGAAGCCGGCCAGATTGAGCGCATCGGTGCGGATGGCGGCAATCGCCGCGCGGTTGTCGAGATCGTTGCCGGTGGCGAACAGCTCGTCGGCAAAGAGGGCCATCTTCAGATCGCGTTCCAGCGCACGGCCGAACACGCGGCGCATGTCCTCGGCGCTGGCGCCGTAGACCACCACGGGCTGCGCGAACATCGGGAAATAATTGCGGCCGTCGGCGTCGACATACTTGTCGCCGACTAGCGGTTCGTCGCAGGCTGCGATGCCGCTGGACAGAAAAGCGGTGACATTGAGTTTCTTCCAGACCGGCAGGTCGTCGCGGATCACCAGCGCGATGCGCGTGCGGATCGGTGCGGGGTTTTCCGCTGCGGTTTGCGCGGCGGCATTATCGGAATGGGTTGAATGATTCATGGGCGTTTCCTGATCGATACACGGGCGGCCAGCTTAGCCCTCGGATCGCGCCGCAGTCTTGAACGATTGTGCAGTTTTCCATCGCGTGCAGGTCGGGACTGAGCGTGGCCTGCCGCGCTGTCGATCAGGCATTCGCTTCAGCGCGCGGCCGTGCGCTGTATCCGCAGCCAGCGCGCCGGCGGCAGACCGAAGGCCTGGCCAAACTGGCGCGTCATGTGGCTCTGGTCGGCAAAGCCGGCATTCGCCGCGACCTCGGCCAGCGGCTGCCCTTGCAGCATCAGGCGTCGCGCCAGATCGAGGCGGCGCATGGTCAGGTAACGGTAGGGGCTGGTGCCGAAATAGCTGCGGAAGTCGCGCGTCAGCGCCCAGCGATCGCGGCCGGCAACTGCCGCCAGTCGATCCAGACTGATGCTGTGTTCCAACTGGTCGTGCAGATATTCGCGGGCCAGTTGCGCGGCACGGAAATCGCCGCTTTTTCCGGGACGGCTGCGCGTGCCGCCGACCGCTTGCAGGGCCAGCGCCAGATCGAGCAGGGCATCGTCCTGCTCCAGCGGTGCGAGCGGATGCTGCATGCCGCGCAGCAGCGTCTGGCTGGCGGCGAACAGGCGTGGATCGGTCGACAAGCCATCGGCCACGAAGGGCAGGGCGCTGCCGCCCAGCGCCTGCTGCAGCAGCGCCGGCTGGATGTAGACCATGCGATAGCGGATGCCTTCATCGGTGCTGGCGCGGCCGTCATGCAGCTCGTCCGGATGCAGCACGATGGTGTAGCCGGGCAGGCTGTGCCGCACATTGCGCCGGTACGAGAATGACTGCACGCCGGCCAGCGTGCGGCCGATGGCGTAGGTATCGTGGCGGTGCGGCGCGTAACCGTGGCCGTGAAAGAAGGCTTCGATGCGTTCCACGCTGCCTTGCTGCGGGGAGCGGCTGATCCAGTCGCCGGCGGCGGCATTGCGTTCGACACTGCCGCGCCTGTCCTCGCTGCTTTGCGGCGACGGACAGGCGACTTGCATGGCGGGTTCAGACGATTTGCGCAGCATCGTGGATGAGCATAGCGGGGAAGGTTCAGGCAGCTATTCTAGCGTCGGCCTTCGCCTGACGCAGAACCTGCCCTCAGACCGCGCCCGCGCGCGACCCGAACAGCGGCCGTTGCACCATCTGCGTCAGCAGCACGCCGGCCAGCGCCACGCCGCCGCCGATCAGATGGTAGGCCTGCATGCTTTCATGCAGCCACAGGATGGCGAACACCGCCGTCAGCACCGGCAACAGATTGATGAAAATGCTGCAGCGGGTCGGGCCCAGTTTCTTGACGCCTTCTATCCACAGGAAGGACAACAGGATAGAGGAGCCGATGCCGGAATAGCCGATCAGCGGCAAGGTGCGCGCATCCAGCGCGGCGCTCCCGGCCGGCAGCAGCAGGAACTGCGGCAGCATGAACACCAGCGCTGCGATGGCTTGCATGTAGACCGCCTGCCATACCGGAATGCTGAGCTTCCAGTGACGCAGCAACACGCCGTACAGCGCATACGAAGCGGCCGCCAGCAGCATCAGCAGATCGCCCATGTGCACGCCCTCGCGCAGGATGGCGCCGGGATCGCCGCGTCCCACCAGATACAGCAATCCGGCAAAGGACAGCAGACCGCCGCCGGCCATGCCCAGGGTTACCGCCTCGCCCAGCACGATCACGCTCAGCAGCGCCGTCAGCAACGGGATCAGCGCGGTCACGATCGCCATGTTGGTGGCGGTGGTGCTTTCGGCGGCGCGATACGACAGACTTTGAAACAGGGCCATCGCCAGCAGCCCGGACAGGGCCAGTTGCCACCAGTGGCGGCGAATCTGCGCGCGATTGCGCCACAGCGGACGCAGCATGAAGGGGCTCATCAGTATCAGCACCAGAATCAGGCGGTAAAAGGTGATCGCGGTCGGCGCGATGGCCGAAGCGGCGAGTTTGGAAACAATCACGTTCCCGGCCCACAGCACGATGGCGAGGAAGGGGTAAAGGTAAGAGCTGAACGGCATGCGAAATCCCGATAAAGAAGTGGATAGGGGGCGATGAATGCGCCGGTCGCTGGCGCAGGCCGCGCTTCTCGAGCGGCCCGGGCGGACGCGATGCAAGGCGAGCAGAGACGATCTTGCCGGATTGTCGCCAGTCCTTCTCGTGCTAAGATGCCTCGTTCTGTTGCAAAAGTGACAGAGTGCCTGCGCTATCGCTGAATGGCGCTTGTCGGCGCTGTGCGCCGCGCCGGCTGCAAGTTGCCGATTCACTTGCCATGGCGCAGTGAGTCCAGGCCCGCGGATTCCGATCCCGGCGCTCACCTCAAACGGTGGTCTGTTCGGCCAGCCCCGCAACGGCCATTCAGATATTCAAAAACGACAACTCTGAGAGGAGACCCGGCATGACTGCCATCTTGAAAATTTCCGATTACATCGCGGCCTTCCCGAGCTTGCTGCCCTCGCTGGCCGACGCCTTGCCCTGGGAGCTGACGACCAACGCGATTGAGCACGTGCGCGCGCTGCAGGCCAGTCTGCCGGAGGCCGACTACCTGATCCGCGGCGATGTGGCGGTGCACCGCAGCAGCGAGGTGGAAGCGGGCGCCATCGTCAAGGGACCGGCCATCATCGGCCCCGGTTGTTTTGTCGGCGCCGGTTCGCTGCTGCGCGGCGGTATCTGGCTGGAAGGCGATTGCATCATCGGCCAGGGCGCGGAACTCAAATCCAGCTTCATGCTGGCCGGCTCCAAGCTGGCTCACTTCAACTTCGTGGGCGACTCGCTGATCGGACGCGACGTCAATCTGGAGGCCGGCAGCGTGGTGGCGAATTACCGTAACGAACGCGCCGACAAGGAGATCATCGTGCGCATCGGCAAGGAACTGGTGCGTACCGGCTGCAACAAGTTCGGCGCCGTGCTGGGCGACGGCAGCCGCGTTGGCGCCAACGCTGTGCTGGCGCCGGGCGCCTTGCTGGCAGCGGGCGGCATCGTGATGCGGCTGAGCCTGCTGGATCAGGAACGCGATTGAGTCGCTGATCCAGTCGTATCTTCCAGTCCTATCTCAAGGAAAAACACACTGCACGAGGCGCACTGATCCGCGACATGGATACCCGCAACTATCACCATCTGATCGACGCCAACGCGCCCGCTGCGGCGCTGGCCATCGACTATCCGCACGGGCATGTGATCGAGGCGCATCGCCATGCTTACGCGCAATTGCTGTATGCGATCGAAGGCGTGCTGACGGTGGAAACCGCCGACGGCCGCTGGGTGGTGCCGCCGACGCGCGGCGTCTGGCTGCAGCCGGAAGTCGATCATCAGGTGCGCATGCGCGGCGACGTCAAGATGCGGACGGTATTCGTCAATGCCGGGCCGGTCGGAGCGTCCCCGGGCTGGCCCGGCCTGCCGCAGCAGAGCTGCGTGCTGGAGATACATCCTCTGCTGCGCGAGCTGATCGTTGCGGCAGTCGGCATCGGCCCTGAGCTGGAAGCTGATTCGCGCGACTGGCATTTGCTGCGGCTGCTGGTGCATGAGCTGCGTTCGGTGCCGGTGCTGCCGCTGTATCTGCCGTTGCCGGCCGATGCCGGCCTGCGTGCGATCTGTTCGACGCTGATGGCGCAACCCGATGAGCCGACCACGGTGGGCATGCATGCCGCCCAGCTCGGCATTGCCACGCGCACCTTCCATCGCATGTTTCTGCGTCAGACCGGCATGCGATTCGGCCACTGGCGCCAGCAGGCGCGGCTGCTGCTGGCGCTGGAGCAGCTGGCGCGCGGCGACAAGGTGATCGACGTCGCGCTGGCCCACGGCTACAACAGCCAGAGTGCATTCACGGCGATGTTCCGCCGGCATTTCGGCATCGTGCCGAGCCGCTTTTTCGACTGAAGAAACGAGCGGTGTGCGCTCGATGCGCACTGCTTGCAACAAGAGCAACTACGTATCGCATCCGCAACATGATGCGCTCGCAGTTGCGCCAGATTCCCAATGAATGGGAAGCGGGCGGGCCGCGGCGGGCAGGAAACGGGCAAGTGGTGTAAACTTTGATGCCTTCGGAGCAGCATGCTCCACTTCCAAGCGCTGCATCGTGCCTCCCTCACTGTTAGTCCCGCTTATAGTCGGTTGTGCCTTGTTCATGGAAAACATGGACGCCACCGTACTCGCCACCGCCTTGCCCGCTCTCGCGCGCGACCTCAACCAGGATCCGATTACGCTCAAACTGGCGCTGACCGCCTATGTTGCCGCGCTCGGCGTGTTCATTCCGGTGTCCGGCTGGATGGCCGACAAGCTGGGCGCACGCACCATCTTTCGTTCGGCGATGCTGGTGTTCATGGGCGGCTCGATTCTGTGCGCCTTGTCCAATTCGCTGTTCACCTTCGTCGCCGCGCGTTTTCTGCAGGGCATAGGCGGCGCCATGATGGTGCCGGTGGGGCGCGTGATCATCGCGCGTTCGGTAACCAAAGCAGAGCTGGTGAAAGCGGTCAGCTATCTGACCCTGCCGGCGCTGGTCGGCCCCGTAGTCGGGCCGCCGCTGGGCGGTTTCATCACCACCTATTTCCACTGGCGCTGGATTTTCCTGATCAATATTCCCTTCTGCATGCTCGGCCTGTATCTGGCCGGCCGCTTCATCGAGAATTTCGTCGAGCCGGATGCCGCGCCGCTGGACGTCAAGGGCTTCATCCTGACTTCGGTCGGCGCTGCCTTGATCATGCTCGGCCTGTCGTTGTTCGGCGGCCATCTGGTGCCGCAGTCGGTGCCGATTCTGATGTGCGTGATCGGCGCCATTGCGCTGGCGATGTACTGGCGGCATGCGGCGCGCGTGCCTCATCCGCTGCTGGATTTCCGGCTGCTGAAGATTCCCACCTTGCATGCCAGCGTGATGGGCGGTTCGCTGTTCCGCATCGGTCTGGGCGCCGTGCCTTTCCTGCTGCCGCTGGCCTTGCAGGAGGGGCTGGGCATGACTGCTTTCGAAGCCGGCACGATTACCTGCGCCTCCGCCTTCGGTTCGCTGTTCATGCGGCTGATCGCCACCTCGGTGCTGCGCCGTTACGGCTTCCGCACCACGCTGATGGTCAATGCGGTGTTTGCCGGTTTCGCGCTGGCGGCTTACGGCATCTTCAGCGCGCATACGCCGTATCTGCTGATCGCCGCCATCGTGCTGATGGGCGGTGTGTTCCCAGCGCTGCAATTCACCTGCCTCAACTCCATCGCCTATGCTGACATCGACAGCCGCGATGCCGGCCGCGTCACCAGTCTGGCCAGCGTGATCCAGCAATTGTCGCTGGGCATGGGCGTGACTATCGCTGGTCTGGTGCTGCAGGCCTCAAACTATATTCAGGGCCATGCCACTATCGTCGAGGCCGATTTCTGGCCGGCCTTCGTGGTGATCGGTCTGTTCTCCATCGCCTCGGTGCCGGTCAGCGGCAAGCTGCCGCGCAACGCCGGCCTGGAACTGACGCGCGGCCACGCAGGCTAAGCGCACATGGATTGCAGTGAATGAAAAGACGCCGCTTGCGGCGTTTTTTCATTCCTGCTTCCGGAATTTTCTTGATCCAAGCTGCATGCCGTCGGAGATTTGTCCCGCGCTCAGGGCAAATCAGGAAGCGCATCGTCCGGCGCGCTATCATGCGTGCTTTCCCATCCGATTTCTGGAGTAGCAATGAGCTTCCGTTTGCGCCGCCTGACTTTGAAAACCCTGATCGCCGCTTCCGGCACCGCCATGTTCGGCGCCAGCCTGCTGAGCATCAGCTCGCGCAGCTATGCATTTTCGCTGTCCGACATCAGCAATCAGGACGCCACCAGCGGTCTCAAGGCCGCGCTGGAGAAGGGCGCATCGGTCGCCGTGTCCAAACTAGGCAAGCAGGACGGCTTTCTCGCCAACGATCAGGTCAAGATCAAGTTGCCTGGTGCGCTGGAGCAGGCCATGCCGCTGCTGCGCATGACCGGCCAGGGCCAGAAGGTCGATGAGCTGGTCGTATCGATGAACCGCGCCGCCGAGTCGGCCGTGCCGATGGCCAAACCGCTGCTGCTGGATGCCGTGAAGTCGATGTCGGTGAGCGACGCCAAGAACATCCTGAGCGGCGGCGAGACCTCGGTCACCGATTTCTTCCGCCAGAAAACTTCTTCGCAGCTCAGCAGCAAATTCCTGCCCATCGTCAAGGGCGTCACCGATCGCAACGGCCTGTCCGCCAAATACAACGCCACCATGGGGCAGGTCGCCAAGACCGGTCTGGTGTCCGGCGATCAGGCCACCGTCGAAACCTATGTCACCCAGCGCGCGCTGGACGGCCTCTTCTTCATGATCGGCGAAGAGGAAAAGAGCATCCGCCGCGACCCTGTCGGCGCCGGCAGCGCCATCATCGGCAAGGTGTTCGGCGCGATGAAGTGATGCGCAGGCGGCTGCGTCGGGCTTGAAATCCCGCTCCGGCTAGCCACACAATCAAGGCAGATCGAAATAGCCTGCAACGGATGACGTTGCGGGCTTTTTTACGTGAAGATCAGCAATCGAGTGAAGCGACGGGAATTAATTGACGGATGAGCAGTCCCAAAGGCCTTGGCGGCTACGGCAGAGCTTGCCGGCAACTTGTCGAACAGTAAATTTCAGCGAGCTCGGACAAGCGCATGCACAGTAAGGGCGATTCGCCGCGATCGCGCATGAGCCCTAGAATTCCGCCGAACTTGGCTTCTTAAGACTTGGATATTATGACAAGTCATTTCTACATAGCTGGACATCATAAGGAGATTGTTTTATACTATCGCTTCTCTCAATGAGATAACTTCTTCAACAAGACTGGCAATTCCAACCTGTAGTTTTCGACGCCCCGGCGTCGCTTCAATTACGGGTTATCAAATTTTCCGGCAGCCACGCGATCCACGATCGGCCAGCTCGTCCGGTATGCACCATCTTCGAAAGTCACTTTCGATTTCCATGTCGCTACGGCGGCCTTCGGTTCGTATCCAAATGATTCGCCCTCAGAGGGCAGCGAACCATCATAAATAGTTAAAAACCCGTTGCCACGATTTGCTTCGTGTCGGCCATTAAGGGGGTATTTCATGACGCGCACCCGCAACGTCATCATTGGCACAGCCGCATTCGCGCTGGCCATTGCCGGACTGATCCACTGGATCGGCCTCGATGTCATTCGCCAATATCGCGGTGACCTGGTTTATTACACGATTCGCCATCTGCAGCTGGTTGCCGCATCGATGGCGCTGGCGCTGCTGCTCGGCATTCCTGCCGGCGTGCTGCTGAGCCGGCCGGGCATGGCGCGCCGCGCCGAGTCCTTCATCCAGATCTTCAACATCGGCAACACGATCCCATCGATTGCGGTGCTGGCGCTGGCGCTGGCCTTTTTCGGCATCGGCAACTGGCCGACCATTCTCGCGCTGTGGCTGGCTTCGCTGCTGCCCATCGTGCGCAATACCTTCGAAGGTCTGCGTAACGTGCCGGCCTCGCTGCGCGAAGCGGCCAAGGGCATAGGCATGAAGCCTTACCAGATTCTGTTCCGCGTCGAATTGCCGAATGCCTTGCCGATCATCGTCGGCGGTGTGCGTACTGCGCTGGCGATCAATGTCGGTACTGCGCCGCTGTCGATGCTGATTGGCGGCGAAAGCCTGGGCGGCCTGATCTTCCCCGGCATCTATCTGAACAATCAGGGGCAGTTATTGCTGGGCGCCGCTGCCACCGCCTTGCTGCTGGATGCGCTGGTCACGCTGCTGAGTTCGATCTATCTGTCGCGCCGCGGTTTGCGCACCTGATTGCGCAACAAGGTCGGCCGCACAGGCCGGCTCTCGCTTCATCCTCGACGTCAACGCCGGCGTGATTTTTTCAGGGGCCGGCTGCAGCGATCACAACAATACGGAGGAATCTGCATGAAAAGTTCTTACCTCGCCTGTGCACTGGCGCTCGCCGCGACCATGTTCGCGGCCTCGGCCACGCAGGCCGCAAATCTGGTAGTGGGCGGCAAAAACTTCACCGAACAGCTGCTGCTGTCCAACATGACTGCGCAATATCTGCGCGCCAAGGGTTATGAAGTCGAGCTGAAAAACGGTCTCGGCACCACGCTGATGCGCTCGGCGCAAGAGAGCGGCCAGCTCGACATCGTCTGGGATTACACCGGCACCTCGCTGATCGTCTACAACCACGTGGAAGAAAAGCTCGATCCTGAACAGACCTATCAGCGCGTCAAGGAACTCGACGCGCAAAAGGGCCTGACCTGGCTCAACGAATCGGCGCTCAACAACACCTACGCCTTTGCCATGCCGCGCAAGACTGCCGATGAACTGGGCATCAACACGCTGCAGGATCTGGCCGACAAGATCAATCAGGACGAACAGGAAGACAAGAAGAAGCGCCACCTGGTCGGCGTCGACTACGAATTCGCCTCGCGCCCGGACGGTCTCGGCCCGATGCAGGATCTCTACGGATTTTCATTGCAGCGTAGTGAAGTCAAACAGATGGATCCCGGTCTGGTCTATACCGCGCTGCGCAACGATCAGCTGTTTGCCGGCCTGACCTATTCCTCCGACGGCCGCATCAAGGGTTTCGATCTGAAACTGCTGGAGGATGACAAGAGCTATTTCGCCGCCTACAAGGCAACGCCGGTGGTGCGCCAGGATGTGCTGGACAAGAACCCGCAACTGGCCGAGCAACTGAACGCGCTGGCGGCCCAGATCGATACCGAAAAGATGACCGAGCTGAACAAGCGCGTGGACATCGATCAGGAGCCGGTGAGCAAGGTCGCCGCCGATTTCCTGAAACAAGCCGGCCTGCTGTGAGGAGCCTCTGATGAATCTGTTTGACTATCTGCAAAGCGACTGGCACAACATTCTCAATCTGGCGATCCAGCACATGAAGCTGGTCGGCATCGCGGTCGGCCTGGCGATCCTGTTTGGCGTGCCGCTCGGCATTCTGATGGTGCGTGTGCGCTGGCTGGCGACACCGCTGATGGCGCTGGCCACCATTGTGCTGACGCTGCCTTCGATCGCGCTGTTCGGTCTGATGATTCCGGTGTTTTCCAAGTTCGGGCAGGGCATAGGCCCGCTGCCGGCGATCACCGCCGTATTCCTGTATTCGCTGCTGCCGATTCTGCGCAACACCTTCCTCGCGCTCGACAACATCGAAGCCGGCATCAAGGAAGCCGGCATCGGCATTGGCATGACCTTCTGGCAGCGTCTGCGCATGGTCGATCTGCCCTTGGCGGTGCCGGTGATTCTGGGCGGCGTGCGCACTGCGGTGGTGATGAACATCGGCGTGATGGCGATTGCCGCGATCATCGGCGCCGGCGGACTGGGCGTGCTGATCCTGCAAGCGATCAGCCAGAGCAACATGCAAAAACTGGTGATCGGCGCGGTATTGATCAGCCTGCTGGCGATCATCGCCGATCTGCTGCTGCAAAGACTGCAGCGAATTCTGACACCGAAAGGACTGCAAAAATGATAGAACTCGACCAACTCAGCAAGACCTATACCCAGAAAGACGGCGCGCAAGTCAAGGCCGTCGACACGGTCAGCCTGAAAGTGGCGGAAGGCGAAATCTGCGTTTTTCTCGGCCCGTCCGGCTGCGGCAAGAGCACCACGCTGAAGATGATCAACCGCCTGATCGCGCCGACTTCCGGCCGTGTCCTGCTCAATGGCGAAGATACTTCGTCCATCGATGAAGTCAGCCTGCGTCGCCACATCGGCTATGTGATTCAGCAGATTGGCCTGTTCCCCAACATGAGCATCGAGGAGAACATCACCATCGTGCCGCGGCTGCTGGGCTGGGACAAGAAGCGCTGCCGCGAGCGCGTGATGGAGCTGATGGCCATGGTGGCGATGGATCCCAAGAAATTCCTGAAGCGCTATCCGCGCGAACTGTCGGGCGGCCAGCAGCAGCGTATCGGCGTGATCCGCGCACTGGCGGCGGATGCGCCGGTGCTGCTGATGGATGAACCCTTCGGCGCGGTCGATCCTATCAATCGCGAATCCATCCAGAATGAATTCTTCCAGATGCAGCGGCAGCTGAAGAAGACCGTGATCATGGTCAGCCACGACATCGACGAAGCCATCAAGCTGGGCGATCAGGTGGCGATTTTCCGTGCCGGCAAGCTGGTGCAGTTCGATCACCCGGATGCCTTGCTGGCGCGTCCCAAGGATGAGTTTGTCGGCGCCTTCGTCGGCCAGGATCACACCCTCAAGCGCCTGTTGCTGGTGCGTGCCGGCGACGCCGCCACCACGCCGACCACGGCGCGTCCGGACGTTTCGCTGGATCAGGCGCTGACGCTGATGGACGATCAGGACACGCGATATCTGACCATCACCGATGCCGACAATCGCGCCGTCGGTTATGTCACCCGGCGCGAAATTCGCGGCTTGTCCGGCGGCGCTGCCAGCGACAAGGTGCGGCCGTTCACCATCAATGCCGCGCCCGATGAAAATCTGCGCGTGGTGCTGTCGAAGATGTACAAGCACAGCACCAGCTGGATGCCGGTGATCGATGCGGACGGCGCCTATCTGGGCGAAGTCACGCAGGATTCGATTGCCAGTTATCTGAGCTCGGGACGTTCGCGCGGCATGGCGCTGGCGGCCTGACAAACTGTAGTTTCAACAGACTCAGGCTGTAAAGGAAACGCCCGGCATCGCCGGGCGTTTCTGCATTTCAGCTGCGTTTCGCAATTTACGGCGCGCCGCGTTCCGCCGCAATCGCAAACTTGATCAGCTCGCTGCGGCCTTCGATATTGAGCTTGCGCTTGATGTTGAGGCAGTGCGTTTCCACCGTGCGCACGCTCAGCGCCAGCGCCTCGGCGATCTTGCGGTTGGAGGCGCCCTGGCCTATGTGCTGCAGCACCTGCTGCTCGCGCAGGGTCAGGGCTTCTTCCTGCGGACGCGGTTGCGCAATCGACTTGGCCAGCGCGGCGCTGTAATAGATGCCGCCCGACAGCACGGTGTCGATGGCGCGCAGAATATCCTGGCCCGGCGCATCCTTGAGCACATAGCCGCGCGCGCCGGCGCGTATCGATTGCATCACGTATTCGGCCTTGTCGTGCATGCTCAGGATCAGCACTGCGATATCGGGGAACATCGCCTGAAATTTCATCGTCAACTCGATGCCGTTGACGCCGCGCATATTGATGTCCATCAGCACCAGATCGATCTCGTGCTGCGCGGCTTTTTCCAGCGCCTCTTCGGCGCCGCCGGCTTCCGCCACTACGCACAGATTGGCGACGCTTTCCAGGCGTGCGCGCAGGCCGTCGCGCACCAGCGGATGATCGTCCACCAGCATGATATGGGTGAGCGCAGTCGGGTTGGGTTCAGTCATGGTCTTAGCCTTCTGAATGAGGCACTCGGGATGCGTCCAGTGGGATGCGGGCCTGCACCAGCGTGCCGAGCGCGGAAGATGAAATCAGGAATTCGCCGCCGACCGCTTCCAGTCGCTCGGCCATGTTACGCAGGCCGATGCCGCGCCGCGGGTGGTTGGCGATGCGGCCGGTGTCGAAGCCCTTGCCGTCGTCGCGAATGCTGAGCGTAGTCTGGCGCTTGTCGCTGCTTAGCTGCATCTCGACCATACCCGCCTGGGCATGGCGGCGCACGTTGTTGAGCGCCTCCTGCGCGACGCGAAACAGCACGGTATTGGCAACATCGGAGAGGGCATCGGCGCGGCCTTCGGCGTGGAATTCGATATGCAGGCCGCAATGCGCCGCCCATTCTTCGCACAGATGTTGCAGGGCGCTGCTCAGGCCCAGATCGTCCAGAATCGCCGGCCGCAGATCGTGTGAGATATGCCGGATCTCGCCCAGTAAATCATTCATCTGCCCCAGCGTCTTTTCGAACGCGGCGTGCGCCCGCTGCGCCTGCTCAGGCGAACCCTCCAGCCTGATCAGCGCCGCCTCGGTCTGCAGCCGGATCGACACCAGACGCTGGCTGACGCCGTCATGCAGATCGCGCGACAGCCGCGCGCGTTCTTCTTCCTGGGTGTGCACCACGCGCTGCGCCAATTGCTTGAGCTTGGCGTCGGCCACACGATGTTCGCTGACATTGAGCACGAGCCCGAAACAGGCGATCACCAGCACGCTCAGAATCGCGATCACGGCGATCAGCAGCATGGTTTCGCGGATGTGGCCCGAGACCTGATTATCGATCTGTGCCAGCGCTGCATCGACATCGTCCAGATACAGGCCGGTGCCGATGATCCAGCCCCATTTCGGCAGCGCCACCACGTACGCCAGCTTGGGCGCGACGGTGTTGCTGGAGGGCTTCTGCCACAGATAGCGTTCGAAGCCGCCGCCGTTCTGCGCCCGTGCGATCAGCTTGCGGATGGTGTGCGTGCCGTCGACGTTTTCCCAGTTCCACATATTTCGTCCGACCAGTTCCGGCTGACGCGGATGCACCAGGGTATTGGCGTCGTAATCGTAGACGAAGAAGTAGCCGTCGTCGCCGTAATCCATTTGCGTGAGGATGCGCATGGCGGCGTTGCGCGTGGCTTCATCGTTCTTGCCGGATTCATACAGATGCATCACGGCATGCGTGGCGATATCGACGTAGTGGCGCAGTTCTGCGTCCTTGCTGCTCAGATAGGCCGTCTCGATGGTGGCGCGCTGCTGCTGGCCGAGGCTCACGCTCTGATAACGCACCACCAGCGCGATCAGGCACAGCGCCAGCAACAGCGGCGTGGCAGCGAAGAAAATCAGTTTGTGTCTCAGTTTCATTCTTGTGCGTGGCGCGCTGATCTGGTCTGCGTCTGTGCCGGTCTCATTCGGATTGGCGGCGGATGTGCTGCCGATTTTTCAGGTCGCGCTTGCGGCTATCTGCGTGTTCCCAAGTGCACCTACGTGTTCCTACGTAGGTCGTCTGCGTGGTTGCCCGCTTGTGGCTCGCCGCGGAAATCCGAATACTACGCCACATTAGAAATGGCATAAAAATAATTTCAAATACATGCCGACAGCCCGGAGACAGGCCTGCCATCTGCCTTGCAGCAGTTTCCGGATTGAAACATCCTGCGCTGACATGCGCCCGCGCGATACGCCGCTGCGGTCGTTAAAGCGCCGAGAGGAGACCATGAGCAAGCGCATAGCCAAGATCATCGATATCCGTTTTCACGATCCGGGCAGGCATAGCGCCGCCGGCCGCACGCCCGCACATTGCGCTGCATTGTCGCGCGCCGCTGCGGCTGCCTGCGGGTTTGTCGCTCGGGCTGATCTTGATGGCTAGCCTCGTTCCATAGCATCTGCACCACCGAATTTGCATCGTCGCATCTGTTTCATCAAGTCCCAATTACATCAACAATCAGGAGATTGCATGTCCCAGCACCACGACCCCAAGTCAGGCGAGGAGGCCGCAGCCAAGCGGCCCTATCTGTACGTTTTGCTGTTGCTGCCTTTCATCGCGCTGCTATGGGTGCCGTTCTATAACGGCACCGGCCCCTCGCTCATGGGCTTCCCCTTTTTCTACTGGTATCAACTGGCCTGGGTGCCGCTGACCTCGCTGATCATCTGGATCGTCTACAAGGGGAACGAATAATGCCGACCACGCTGAACGTCACCGCGCTGGCGGTGTTCCTGGCTTTTTTTGCACTGGTCACCGTGATCGGCTTTCTGGCCTCGCGCTGGAAGTCGGGTGACCTTAACGAACTGCATGAATGGGGTCTGGGCGGGCGCCAGTTCGGCACGCTGATCACCTGGTTTCTGGTGGGCGGCGACTTCTATACCGCCTATACCGTGATCGCGGTGCCGGCGCTGGTCTACGCCGTCGGCGCCTATGGCTTCTTCGCCTTGCCGTACACCATCATCGTGTATCCCTTTGTGTTCATGGTCATGCCGCGTTTGTGGAAGGCCTGCCACCGCGGCAATCACATCACCGCCGCCGACTACGTGCAGGGTGAATACGGCGGCAAGTGGTTCGCCGCCGCTATCGCCGTCACCGGCATCGTGGCCACCATGCCTTACATCGCCTTGCAACTGATCGGCATGCAGGTGGTGATCAAGAGCATGGGCGTGTCGGGCGAGATTCCGCTGACCGTCGCTTTCCTGATTCTGGCCTTCTATACCTACGCCAGCGGCATCCGCGCGCCGGCCATGATCGCCTTCGTCAAGGACATCATGATTTACATCGTGGTGATCGTGGCGGTATGCATGATCCCGAGCAAGCTGGGTGGTTACGCTTCGGTATTCGACGCCGCCGGCAGCGTGTTTGCGCAGAAGGGCGGCGCCACCGGCCTGACGCTGCAACCGACGCAGATCTTCGCCTACGCTTCGCTGGCGCTGGGTTCGGCGCTGGCGGCCTTCATGTATCCGCATACCATGACGGCGATCCTGAGTTCGTCCAGTGAAAAGACCATCAAGAAGAATGCGATTCTGTTGCCGGCCTATTCGCTGCTGCTGGGTCTGATCGCGCTGATGGGTTACATGGCGATTGCCGCCGGCGTCAAGGTCAGCAACAACACCGAAGTGGTGCCGGCCCTGTTTGCGCAATTGTTCCCGTCTTGGTTCATCGGCTTCGCCGCCGCTGCGATTGCCATCAGTGCGCTGGTGCCGGCTGCGATCATGTCGATCGGCGCCGCCAATCTGTTCACGCGCAATCTGTGGAAGCCGCTGGTCAATCCGAATATCACGCCCAAGCAGGAAAGCCAGAATGCCAAGCTGATCTCGCTGGTGGTGAAGTTCGGCGCACTGATTTTTATCGTGGTGCTGCCGACCAAGTTCGCCATCGACCTGCAATTGCTGGGCGGCGTCTGGATTCTGCAAACCTTGCCGGCCATCGTCGTCACGCTGTACACCCGCCGCATGAAACTGCCGGCGCTGTTCATCGGCTGGCTGGTCGGCATCGTGCTGGGCACTTCGCTGGTGTTCATGCAAGGTCTCAAGCCGATCTACGCGCTGAGCATCGGCGGGCAGAGCTATCCGATCTACATCGGCCTGATCGCGCTGGCCTGCAATCTGCTGATCGCCAGCGTGCTGTCCTTCCTGCTCCAGTTGCGCGCCAAGCCGGTGGCGCTGGCAGCCGGCCGCTGAGTTGACTCCGTAACAAGAAAAAAGCCCGCATCTTCAGGATGCGGGCTTTTTTTACGGCCTCGCCTTCATGCTGCATGTGCCGGATCTCGTTCAGAGTTGCAGCGATTTCAGGTCTTCCAGAAACGAGGCGACGATGGGCGAGTCCGCCGTGTTGCGATTGGTGACCACGCTGATGCCGACTTCATACGACAGCTTGGACCGATTGAGCGCGCGCATCTCGCCGCGCGCCACATATTGGCGGCCCATTTCTTCCGGCAGATAGCCCAGATGCTGGCCGGACAGAATCAGAATCGACATCGCCTCCATATTGCCGGTCACCGCCATGATGTTGCGCCGGTGGATCGGTACATGCCCCGGCGGCACCGGATAGTCGCGCCAGGCCCAGGTATGGCCGGCGGCCTGTTCCGGCTCGATTTCGCCTTCCTGAGCGAACAGCGGATGCGGCGGCGCGCAATATGCCAGTTGCCGTTCCAGCATCAGTTGCGTGTATTGCAAGGCCGTCACGCGGCGCCAGAAATAGCCGATGGCGATCTGGATGCTGCCGTTGAGCAGCATTTCCTCCAGCTCGCTGGGCGTGCGCACCAGCAACTCGATGCGCACCGCTTCATCGCGCTGGCGAAAGCGCCGGATCACTTCCGACAGGCGGGTGTTGTGATGCGCCGGCGTGTGGCCGATCAGGCCGATGCTGAGCGTACCGACCAGTTTCTTGTCCAGATTGCGCGCTTCCATGCCGAACTCCGACAGCGCTTCCATCATGCGCCGCGCCGAGTCGGCGAACTTTTCACCCTTGGCGGTCAGGCTGAATCCGGCGCGTCCGCGTTCGCACAGGCGAAAGCCGAGCCGCGTTTCCAGCGCCGTCAATTGCGCGCTGATGGTGGACTGGCCGACATTGAGTTTGGCTTGTGCGGCGGAAACGCCATGCGAATCGGCCACCGCCAGAAAAACCCGTATCAGTCGCAGGTCGAGATCGTAGACGTTGTTGAGCATGGTCAATAGAGAGAAGAGGGCGTTGCTGGAATCAGTCTGATTTTATACATCGATCCAGATCGATGTAAACGTCGTCAGAAGAATATATTTTTATAAATATTCCGTCGCTACAATGGGTAAAACAGAGCTGCCATACAAGGATGGATATCGATGGAACATGCACTATATCAGCCACTGGGTGGCAATCAGATGCCCCGTTTTGGTGGGATCGCGACCATGATGCGTTTGCCCTACGTCGAAGATCCGGCCGGTCTGGATGTCGGATTCGTCGGCGTGCCGCTGGATCTGGGCACATCCAATCGTTCCGGCACGCGTTTCGGGCCGCGTCAGATTCGCACCGAATCGGTGCTTCTGCGTCCTTACAACATGGCCACGCGCGCCGCGCCCTTCGATTCGCTCAAGGTGGCCGACATCGGCGACGTCGCGCTCAATCCGTATAGCTTGCTGGATTCGGTGCGCATGATCGAAGAAGGCTACGACCGCATTTTCGCCACCGGCTGCAAGACCATCAGCATGGGCGGCGACCACACCATGACGCTGCCCATCCTGCGCTCGCTGTTCAAGACGCGCGGCCCGGTCGGCCTGATTCACGTTGATGCGCACGCTGACGTCAACGACACCATGAACGGTGAAAAGATTGCGCACGGCACGCCGTTCCGCCGCGCCTTCGAAGAAGGCCTGCTTGATCCGCAGCGGGTGGTGCAGATCGGTCTGCGCGGCACCGGCTATCACGCAGATGATTTCGACTGGTGCCGGGCCCAGGGTTTTCGCGTGGTGCAGGCCGAAGAGTGCTGGAACAAGTCGCTGGCGCCGCTGATGGCGGAAGTACGGGCCCAGATGGGCGACGGTCCGGTGTATCTGACCTTCGATATCGACGGTCTCGATCCGGCCTTCGCGCCCGGCACCGGCACCCCTGAAATCGGTGGCCTGACAGTGCAGCAGGGCATGGAAATCATCCGTGGCTGCAAGGGCCTGGATATTGCTTCTTCCGACATCGTGGAAGTCTCGCCGCCTTATGATCAGTCCGGTACTACGGCGCTGGTGGCGGCCAATCTGGCTTACGAGATGTTGTGCATTTTCCCGGGCGTGAAGTATCGTGCCTGAGTCAGAGCGCAGGGGGGATGGTGCGGCGAAGCAAACGCTGTAGATCGGCATGAACAAGAACAACGATGAACGCCGCAGCGACGGCATGCGGCGCATCGGAAATGACAGAGAAGGATGGCAAGCATGAGTGAAACCCGGCTGTGGGGGGCGCGTTTTCGTTCGGCGCCCGATGAGGCTTTGATGAACCTTTCGCGCGGCGGCATGGAGCATTTCCGGCTGACGCACTACGACGCCTTGTCGTCGCAGGCGCACGCGCGCGAGCTGCTGCGCGCCGGCGTACTCAACGCGGAGGAATGCGAGGCCATCGTCAGCAAGCTGGCCGAGATCGATCAGGCCTTCGCGCGCGGTGAAATTGAGCCATCGCCGGGCGATGAAGATGTGCACACCTTCATGGAGCGTGTGCTGATGGCCGAGCTGGGCACGACCGGCGCCAAGCTGCGCGCCGGCCGCTCGCGCAACGATCAGGCCGCCAACAATCTCAAGCTGTATCTGCGCGACGAAAGCCGCAGCATTGCCGGCCTGTTGCTGGATGTGCAGGACGCGCTGATGCTGCAAGCCGGCCAGCATCTGAATACGCTGGCGCCGGGTTTCACGCATTTGCAGGCGGCGCAACCGATCGTCTTTGCTCATCAGTTGCTGGCGCATGCGCAGACCTTCAGCCGCGACATCTCGCGTCTGATGGACTGGCGCCGCCGCAGCGCCGGTTCGCCGCTGGGGGCTGCCGCCATGGCCGGTTCGGCGATTGCCTTGCAGCCGGAACTGTCGGCTGTCGATCTGGGGTATGACGCGCCTTGCGAAAACTCCATCGATGCCGTCGGCAGCCGCGACCACGTGGCCGAATTCCTGTTCGTCGCGGCCATGCTGGGCGTGCATCTGTCGCGCCTGTCGGAAGAGATCACCTTGTGGGCCTCGCGCCAGTTCCGCTGGGTCGATCTGGACGACTCCTTTTCCACCGGCAGCTCGATCATGCCGCAGAAGAAGAACCCCGATATCGCCGAACTGACGCGTGGCCGCGCGGCCCGTCTGATCGGCATGCTGACCACCATGCTGGTGGCGCTCAAGGGATTGCCGTTTTCCTACAATCGGGATCTGGCGGAAGACAAGTTCGCCGCCTTCGAAGCGGTGGATGTCTTGCACAAGGTGCTGCCGGCGATGGCCGGCATGCTGCGCACCATGCGCGTCGACGTTGAGGCCATGCGGCGCCACGCCACGCAAGGTTTCACGCTGGCGACCGAAGTGGCGGACTGGCTGTCGCGGCGCGGCGTGCCCTTCGTTACCGCGCACGAAATCACCGGCGCCATGGTGCGCATGTGCGAAGATCAGGGCCTTGAGCTGCACGAACTGAGTGATGCCGACATGGCTTCGATCAGTCCCGAATTGCTGCCGGAAGTGCGCAGCGTGCTGACGCCGGAAGCAGCGGTCGCCGCGCGCAGCGGCTACGGCGGCACGGCGCCGCAGCAAGTCGCAGCCCAGCTCGAGCGCCTGCGCGCCACGGTTGCTGCGCAGCGTAACTGGAGTAACGCCGGTGCAGGACCTGCCACAGGAGAGCCAGCATGAGTCAGCCTTCTTCAGCAACATCGCCGTTTGCGGTCGATCATCTGAAAATCGTGCCGCGCCGGTTTTACGGCCGCTGGCTGTCGGCAGCGCTGATCTTGCTGATTCTGGCCTTCATCGTGAATGCCTTTGCGCACGGCCAGATCGAGTGGAAAGTGGTGGCGCAGTTCATGACCGCCAAGGTCATCATGCACGGCCTGCTCAACACCATTCTGATGACCATCTACGCGATGACCATGGGCATCGTGCTGGGCGTGATCTTTGCGGTGATGGTGATGTCGCCCAATCCTATGCTGCGCGGGGTCGCCGGTTTCTACATCTGGTTCTTCCGCGGCACGCCGCTGCTGTTGCAGATGCTGCTGTGGTTCAACCTGGCGCTGGTGTTTCCGATGATGGGCATTCCGGGCGTGTTCGAAGCGCGCACGGTGGATCTCATCACGCCTTTCATCGCCAGCTTGCTGGGTCTGGGCATCGGTCAGGGCGCGTACACCGCCGAGGTGGTGCGCAGCGGCATCCTGTCGGTCGACAACGGCCAGACCGAAGCCGCCAAGGCGATCGGCATGACGCGTCTGACCGCCTTGCGCCGCATCATCCTGCCGCAGGCGATGCGCGTGATCATTCCGCCGGTCGGCAATGAAGTGATCAGCATGATCAAGCTGACCTCGGTGGCCAGCGTGATCCAGTTTTCGGAAATCCTGCACAACGCTCAGACCATCTACTTCGCCAATGCCCGCGTGATCGAATTGCTGATCGTGGCAACGGTCTGGTATCTGGCGGTGGTGACGGTGTTCTCCATCGGTCAGTATTTCCTGGAGAAGGTGTTTGCACGTGAGCAGCGCCGCGTGGTCCGGCAGCGTCCGGCCGTCAGCAAGCAAGGAGCAGGCGCATGAATGCATCGCAAATGGTGGTGGCGCACGAGGTGCACAAATATTACGGCGGCTTTCACGCGCTCAAGGGCGTGAGCCTGCAAGTGGCGGCGGGCGAGGTGACCTGTATCGTCGGGCCTTCCGGTTCCGGCAAGAGCACCTTCCTGCGCTGCATCAATCAACTGGAAAAAACGGACGGCGGCGCCATCTGGCTGGGCGGCGATCTGCTCGGTTACCGGCGCAAGGGCGATGAGCTGCGCGAGCTGAGCGACGCCGATATCGCACGCCAGCGTCTGGCCAGCGGCATGGTGTTTCAGCGCTTCAATCTGTTCGGTCACATGACCGCGCTGCAAAACATCATGGAAGGCCCGGTAGTGGTACAGAAGCGCAAGCGCGCCGAAGTGCGCGTCGAAGCTGAGGCCTTGCTGGAGCGTGTCGGCCTGGCCGGCAAGGCGAATGCCTATCCCTCGGAATTGTCGGGCGGCCAGCAGCAGCGCGTGGCGATTGCGCGTGCGCTGGCGATGAAGCCCAAACTCATGCTGTTCGATGAGCCGACCTCGGCGCTCGATCCGGAGCTGGTCGGCGAAGTGCTGGCGGTGATGAAGAATCTGGCGCAGTCCGGCATGACCATGATCGTGGTGACGCACGAACTGGGTTTTGCGCGTGAAGTGTCGAACCGCGTGGTGTTCATGGATCAGGGCCAGATCATCGAAGCCGGCACGCCGGCCGAGGTGCTGTCGACGCCGCAGCACCCGCGCACCCGTGAATTCATCGCGGCGATTCTGGCGTAGTTTTCTGATTGAGTTTTTTTGTAGTGCTCCGGGCTCAGTCCATATGATGTGGTCGTTTTTAACCTGAAGGGGAATCTCGTGAAATTGATGAAAAAAACCTTGTTCTGTCTCAGCGCGATTGCCTTCGCTGCCACTACCCTCAGCGCCGGCGCCGCCGATCTGCCGGAACGCATCAAGAAGGCCGGCAAGCTGGTGATCGCCTCGCAGGCCAACTATCCGCCGATCGCCTACAAGGATCCCGCCACCGGCGAGCTGATGGGCCTGGACATCGAACTCGGTGCGGCCATCGCCAAGGAGCTGGGCCTGAAGGTCGAGTATCAGGAAACCGCATTTGCGCAGGTCTTCAGTTCGCTGACCACCGGCCGCGCCGATATCGCCATGGTCGCCATCAGCGATACTGCCGAACGTCAGAAGGTAGTTGATTTCATCGACTACATGAAGACCGGTCCGCAGTTCTTCACACTGCAGGCCAATGCCGCCAGGATCAAGACGATTGCCGATGTATGCGGCACCAAGGTCGGCGCCAGTCGCAACACCAACTGGCCGACCCAGATTGCCGGCTGGAGCAAGGACAATTGCGAAGCCAAGGGCAAGCCTGCGATCACCGTAATCGGCACTGAAGGTTCGGTGGATGCACGCACGCAACTGAAGACCGGCCGTATCGACGTGGCGGTGCAGGGCAGCGAAACCCTGCCTTACTTCCAGACCATGGAAGCCAATACTTACGTGCTGCTGGGTCAGCCGCTGTTCGCACAGGAAACCGGCATCCCGGTCTCCAAGAACGAACCGGCGCTGCGTGATGCGGTCCTGAATGCACTCAAGAACCTGCAACGCAACGGTGTCTACGACAAGTTGCTGGCCAAGTACAAGCTGCAGGAAAGCACCATGCCTGCTGCACTCAATCAGGGTAAATAAGCATCATGACCAGGCTAGCTACGGCGCAAGCCGCCGCACAGGCTGAGCAAGCAGACAGCGCTGCCCGCGCGCTGGGCCTGAGCGGCGCCGACAGCAGCGAATGGCAGACCCGTTGCGAACTGGCGGCGCTGTATCGGCTGGCCGCGCATTTCCGCATGACCGACATGATCGATACGCATATTTCGGCGCGCTTGCCGGAGCATGAAGATCAGTTCCTGATCAATCGTTACGGCGTGCTGTTTCATGAAATGCGCGCCTCCGATCTGGTCAAGGTCGATTACGCCGGGCAAGCCCTGCATACCGGCATCGGCGCACCGCCGGCGCAGCGTGTCAACAAGGCCGGCTTCACGATTCACTCGGCAGTGCACCAGGCGCGGCCCGACCTGCATGTGGTGATGCATACGCACACCACGGCCGGCATTGCGGTGGCGGCGCAGGAGCAGGGCTTGCTGCCGATCAGTCAGCATGCGCTGAAGTTTTACGGCAAGCTCAGCTATCACGACTATGAAGGCATCGCGCTCGATCTGGATGAGCGTGAACGCCTGGTCGCTGCGCTCGGCAGCAACAAGGCCATGATCCTGCGCAATCATGGCCTGCTGGCCGCCGGCAGCAGCGTGGCGGACGCCTTCCATGAAATCTATTTTCTGGAGCGCGCCTGTCAGGCGCAGGTGGCGGCGCAGGCCGGCGGTGCGAAGCTGAATCTGCCGTCGGAGGCTGTGTGTTTGCGCACGGCCGCTCAGTTTGACGGCGACGGCGCCAGCGGCATCATCAATCTGGCGTGGGAAGCTGCCTTGCGCATGATAGAAGGCGACTTGCCGGACTATCGCAGTTAGTTTGATCGGCGAGATAGGTCGTGTCGCAGTCTCGTTGCGCTCAAAAGAAAAACGCCCGCAGATGCGGGCGTTTTTTCAGCTTCTTCTCTCAGGTCTGAGCCGAGAGAGGGCAAGCGTCAGGCTTGCTCATCCAGCGCGCGATGCATGAACATCGCCTTGCCGGTTTCCGGTTTCAGTTCATACGCCATGAAACCGCAGCGCTGATACAGCGAGCGCGCCACCGTATTGCCTTCCAGGACTTCCAGCGTGAGCTTGCAGCAGCCGAGTTCACGCGCCGCCTGTTCGACCCGCGCCAGCAATTGCTTGCCGATGCCGAGTCCGCGATATTGCGGGATCACCGCCAGATCGTGGATATTGAGCAGCGGTTTGCAGGCGAAGCTGGAAAAGCCTTCGATGCAATTGGCGAGGCCGGCCGGCTGACCTTCAACGAAGGCCAAGAACACGTGCACGCTAGGCCGGCGTTGCAGTTCGCGCGCCAGATTCTCGCGCACAAAGGGCGACAATGCTTCGCCGCCGCCGGTGATGTCGGTGGCGTAGGCATTCAAGGTTTCCAGCAATGCCGCTGCGTGCAGCGGATTGTCGAGATCGGCTTTGACGATGTCGGCGCGCATGGCTTACTTGCCCCGATTGCCCTGATATTGGCCGCCGCCGCCATTGCCGCCGCCGTTACCGCGCGGTGCCGATTGCGACGAGCGATTGCCATGCGTCAGTGCCGATGGCTTGCCGGCAGCCGCATTGCGGCGCTGGCCTTGGCCCTGAGCCTGACCGGACGGGCCTGCATTCGGACCGGCATTTTGCACCGGACGCGGCGCCTGGCCGTTCTGTGGACGTGGCTTAGGGCCACCGGCATTCGCGCCGGCTTGCTGTGGCGCGTTCGGCTTGGCTGCACGTGGGTGTTGACCGTTGCCGCTACGCTGACCGCCGCCATTGCCACCACCGCCACCGTTACCGGCGCTGCGTGGCGCAGCGTTACGCTGGCGATTGCCCTGATTCTGGTTGCGTCCGCCGCCACCGCCGCCGCTGCGCAGCTGGATAGGTTGCGGTTTGGCAGTCGGATCCGGTTCGAAACCGGGGATCACTTCCACCGGGATTTCGCGCTTGATGAAGCGTTCGATGTCATGCAGCATGTCGCGCTCGTCGACGCAGACCAGCGACACGGCTTCGCCGGTGGCGCCGGCGCGGCCGGTACGGCCGATGCGGTGAACATAATCTTCAGGCACGTTAGGCAGATCGTAGTTGACCACGTGCGGCAACTGGTCGATATCGATACCGCGCGCGGCGATGTCGGTGGCGATCAGCGCAGTCAGCTTGCCGTCCTTGAACTCGGCCAGCGCCTTGGTGCGCGCCGACTGGCTCTTGTTGCCGTGGATCGCCATCGAGCTGATGCCGTCGCGTTCCAGTTGCTCGACCAGCTTGTTGGCGCCGTGCTTGGTGCGGGTGAAGACCAGCACTTGCGACCACGAGTGCGTCTTGATCAGATGCGCCAGCATAGGATGCTTCTTGTCGCGATCAACCGGGTGCAGCTTTTGCGAGATCACTTCAACGGTGGAGTTGCGGCGCGTCACTTCGATCAGCGCCGGCGAATTCAGCAGGCCATCGGCCAGCTTCTTGATTTCGTCCGAGAAGGTCGCCGAGAACAGCAGGTTCTGGCGCTGCTTTGGCAGCGCAGCCAGCACCTTGCGGATGTCGCGGATGAAGCCCATGTCGAGCATGCGGTCGGCTTCGTCCAGCACCAGGATCTGAACGTTGCGCAGATCGACGGTGTTTTGCTGCATGTGGTCGAGCAGACGGCCCGGGGTCGCCACCAGGATATCGACGCCGCGCTTGAGCAATGTGATTTGCGGGTTGATGCCGACACCGCCGAAGATGCACGCGGAAGTCAGTTGCAGATATTTGCCGTACAGGCGCACGCTTTCTTCAACCTGGGCAGCGAGTTCGCGCGTCGGTGTCAGGATCAGCGCGCGGATCGGTACATGGTTGTTGATCTTGTTGCGCGGGACCGACGACAGGCGTTGCAGCAGCGGCAGGGTGAAACCTGCGGTCTTGCCGGTGCCGGTCTGGGCGCCGGCCAGCAGATCGCCGCCGGAGAGCACTGCCGGAACGGCCTGAGTCTGAATCGGAGTAGGTGTGGTATAGCCTTGTTCGGTAACAGCACGAACGATTTCGTCGGACAAGCCGAGCGCAGAAAATGACATGTAGATTTTGGAGAATTGTATCGGCCTGTCGCCTATTGAAAGGCGCCAGTCGCAGGCAAACGGGTTTGAGTGAAACTCGGAAGAGTGCGGACTTGACTGGAGATGTGCCGCACGGCGTGCAGTATAGCAGTTGCATGCTGCACCGCAGATAAATATTTGGGCCGCGGAAACGGTGTGGTTTTCTTGCTGTTCATGCGCTCGATTGCGCTGCCGACGCAGTGCTTCGTCTTACCTCAAAGCGCCGCTTGCCGTCCCAGAAAATCCAGCACCGGCGGCAGCACCAGTACGCTTTGCATCAGTCCGCCGAAATGCGTCACGCCGGGCAGGCTCACGAACTCTCCCTGCGCCAGCAGTTCGGCGCAGCGCTGCACGGCCGCATGCCGGGCGTCGGCGTCGCCGCAAAACAGCAGGCAGGGCATCTGCATCTGCGGCAGCAAGTCTTCCTGCGAGGGGCGTGGCTGTTTGGCGGCAGCTGCCAGGGCCACCAGGTCGTTGGCGCGGATCAGCATCTTCACTTGAGGCGTGATGGCTTCGTTGAGCAGGGTTTCGAAGGCGGCCAGAAAGGCTTCAGGATCGCTGCCGTCGATCTCCTTGAAGCCGTCCCAGCTGAGGTCGGCGTAAGGATGGGCGGCACCCAGAATCAGGCTGGCCAGACGCTGCGGCGCGTGACGCACCATGCCGTAGCCGACCCAGCCGCCCATCGAATAGCCGAAGAAATGGGCGCGTTCTATGCCCAGCTCGTCCAGCACGGCCGTGACGTCGCGGCAGCGCTGCTCCTGTGCGTAGGCGCCGGTATCGTGCGGCTTGTCGCTCAGGCCGTGACCCAGCGCATCCAGCATGATCACTTTGTAGCGTGCGCGCAGCGCCGGCGCGAAGCCGAAGAAGCGCCAGGCTTCCAGGCTGCTGGTAAAGCCGTGATGCAGCAGCAGCGGCGGCCCTTCACCCTCGACCTGATAGTGAATGCGGCGTCCGGCGCGGTTGGCAAAAGGCATGGATGAATTCCAGAATGAGCGATGAGCTGGTGAACGGACTGCAGCTCAGCCGCAGCGTTTGAGAAAGTTCTGCGAGCGGCGGCAGATCTCTTCGGTGCTGAGATCTTCCAGATGTGTGGCGATCGACCACACATGACCGAAAGGATCGCGCAGCATGCCGGAGCGGTCGCCGTAGAACTGGTCCTGCACCGCGCGCAATTGCATGGCGCCGGCGGCCAGCGCCTGCGCGAAGATCTGATCGACCTTGTCGACATACACCAGCAGACTGACGCCCGAGCCGCCCAGAGTCTGCGGACTGGTGAAGCCCATTTCGGGATACTCGTCGGCCAGCATGACGCGGGCGTTGCCGATCTGTATTTCCGCATGCCACAGTTTGCCGTGCGGCCCGGGCAGGCGCATCACTTCTTCTGCGCCGAAAGCCTGGCGATAGAAGTCGATGGCGGCGCTGGCGCCGTTGACGATCAGATAGGGAGTGACGCTGTGATAGCCGGGCGCGGTGAGACTGGCGGGAACCGTTGCGGAGGTGGGGACAGCATCTGAAGCTGAAGCGGAGCCGGCGTCGGGCGTAGTGCTGGACATGGTGTCTCCTGGTCAGGACCGATGGCATTGTCTGATCTGATGTCGCCTTGTCGGTTTGCTACTTTTTCACAGCCCGCCGGCGCAAATCAATTGCGCCGGCGGGCTGCGCGGACAGACAGTTTATGCAAATTCCGACAGCAGGTTAACCTGTTGCGAGAAGATTTTCGGGCTGCCGGCCAGCACATCGCCCTTGTAGAGGTAGTCGGAATCGCCCTTGAAGGTGCCGACCAGGCCGCCAGCTTCCGTCACCAGCAGCGAGCCGGCGGCGATGTCCCAGGGCTTCAGGCCTTTTTCGAAGAAGCCGTCGAGACGACCGGCGGCGACGTAGGCCAGATCCAGCGCAGCCGCGCCCGGACGGCGCAGACCGGCGCAGTTCTCGGTCATGATCTTGAACATCTTCATGTATTCGTTCAGGCCTTCCATGTCGCGGAAGGGGAAGCCGGTGCCGATCAGGGCATCGGCGATCTTGTCGCGCTTGCCCACGCGAATGCGCTTTTCGTTCAGATAAGCGCCGGCGCCCTTGGAGGCGGTGAACAAGTCATTGCGGGTAGGATCGTAGACTACGGCTTGCGTGATGATGCCGCGCTGTTGCAGCGCGATCGAGACGCAATATTGCGGGAAGCCGTGGATGAAGTTGGTGGTGCCGTCGAGTGGATCGATGATCCAGACATTTTCATTTTCATCATGCAAATTATCGGAAGCGCCGGACTCTTCCGCCAGGATCGCGTGATCCGGGTAAGCGGTCTTCAGGACTTCGATGATCGCGTCCTCCGCTGCCTTGTCGACTTCTGTGACGAAGTCGTTATGCTGCTTCTTGGTGACCTTCAGCAGCGACACGTCGAAGGACGCGCGGTTGATGACGGTGGCGGCGCGGCGAGCAGCTTTGATCGCCGTATTGAGCATGGGAGGAATGAGCATTCCGAGGGTTCCGTTAAAATTGCGTTAATGACGTATCTTGTTCCTGCCATCGCCGCCGCCGAAATCTTTCCAATCTTGCAAGGGAGAGGACGATTTCTGACGACGCTGGTGCGCAGCAATGAAGTTGGCCGAGGCCAGACCATCGCTGCGGATGAGAGCGAAACAATCACGACAATGAAATTAATGAGCGATGCGCCGAGTCTGCCGGGTTTCCCATCTTGCAGACTGGACAATGGTTTGCGAGGCGTTTCCGGATTTTTCGGGACGCATGGCTGCCACTGTCGGGAGGCGCGAATCCCGCTATTTTAAATGAACACACAAACAATCGACAATTCAGTTTTCAAACGGCTGCGCTTCGTCATGGTCAATACCAGCAGTCCGGGCAACATCGGCTCGGCTGCGCGCGCCATCAAAACCATGGGCTTTTCCGAGCTGGTGCTGGTCAATCCGCGCTTTCCGGATGCGGTGCACGCCGACGAGGCGATCGCTTTTGCCAGCGGCGCACTCGATGTGTTGCAAAATGCACGCATCGTCGGCAGCGTCGAAGAAGCATTGCAGGACTGCAACTTTGCCGCCGCCGTCAGCGCCCGCTTGCGCGAGTTTTCGCCGCCGGTGGTGACGCCGCGCCAACTGGCCGCGCAGATCGCGCGGGACGATGGCCTGAACGCCGCGCTGATTTTCGGCAACGAGCGCTTCGGCCTGCCCAACGAGGTGGTGCAGAAATGTCAGGCCTTGATCAATATTCCAGCCAATCCCGATTATTCTTCGCTCAATCTGTCGCAGGCGGTGCAAGTGCTGGCGTATGAATGCCGCATGACGGCGCTTGAGCACACTGGTCAGATGCGGCATACCAGCGGCGATGCGCGGGCGCCGGAAGAGGTCGGGTTCCAGGGCCAGGCGGCCAGCGTGGCCGAGATCGAAGGCATGTTCGCGCACCTGGAGCAGGCGCTGGTGGCGATCGAGTTTCTCAATCCGGATAACCCGAAGAAGCTGATGCCGCGCCTCAAGCGTCTGTTTTCACGCGCGCAGCTGGAGACCGAAGAGGTCAATATCCTGCGCGGCGTGGCGCGTCAGATTCTGGAGCCTAAGCAGGGCCTGCGTCAGGCCGGCACGGGCGAACATAAGGACGCTGCAGCACCCATCATTCATCATCCCAAGGAATAAGCAGGCAGCATGAGCAAACTGAGTCTGGACCGTATTTTGCAATCGCAGGGCTTCGGCTCGCGCAAGTATTGCCGTTCGTTGATTGAAGACGGCGAAGTCGCCGTCAATGGTGAGATCGTCACCGATTACAAACTGATTCCCGACACCGCCGGTCTGGTCTTGCATCTGTTCGATGAAGACTGGGAATACCGGGAGCATCTCTACATCGCGCTCAACAAGCCGGCCAATTTTGAATGTTCGCGCAAGCCCAGCCATCATCCCGGCGTGCTGACGATCCTGCCGGAACAGTTCAGCTGGCGCGACGTGCAGCCGGTCGGCCGGCTCGACCACGACACCACCGGCCTGCTGCTGATGTCGGACGACGGCGCCTTCATTCACGCGCAATCGTCACCCAAGCGCCACGTGCCGAAGGTGTATGCGGCGACCACGCACGATGCCGTCACCGATGAGTTGATCGCGCAATTGCTGGGCGGTGTGCAGTTGCACGATGAGCCTGCGCCGCTGGCGGCTTCCACCTGCCGCAAGCTGGATACGCATCTGCTGGAGATCGTGCTGGAGCAGGGCAAGTACCACCAGGTCAAGCGCATGCTGGCGGCCGCCGGCAATCACTGCAGCGCCTTGCGCCGCGTCGCCATCGGTGGCCTGCAGCTAGCCAGTCTGGAGTTGGAAGAAGGCGAATGGTGTTATCTGGACGCCGGGCAACTGGCCTTGCTGGCGCCGCAGACGGAATAAATTGCGCGATGTATTTTTTGCGGTGCCTGAGCCGTTGCTTTTGGTGCTGAGCGTAAAAAAGGGAATCCATGGGATTCCCTTTTTCATACTTGCGGTTTTGCGTTGACCGGCTTTGCTGCAGTCCTTACTTAAGGCTGACGGCTGCAAAGATCAATGCCGGATTTGCGCCAGTGCTTCGGTATCGGCCACGACATCGCTGGCGAACAACTGCGCGCAATCGATGGCGTCGAACTCGTAATGCTGGCCGCAGAAATCGCAATCGACGGACATCTTGTCCATCTGCGTCAGCGCGTCTTCAACTTCTTCCTTGCCCAGCATCTTGAGCATGCTGCCAACCTTTTCACGCGAGCAGGCGCAGTGGAATTGCGGATGCGCCGGTTCGAACACGCGTATGGTTTCTTCCCAGAACAGGCGATGAATCAAGGTGCTGATATCGGTGCTCAGCAGTTCTTCCTGACGCAGGGTATTGCCCAGCATCACGAAGCGGTTCCAGGTTTCCAGATCGTCGCCTTCGGCCTGTGCGGTCGGCGCCTTCAGGGCTTCAGTACCGCCTGTCGACGGCAGTTTTTGCAGCAGCATGCCGCGCGAGACCTTGCCGTCGGCCGCCAGCCAGAGCTTGGTGTCGAGCTGTTCCGAACGCAGCATGTAGTTCTCGATCACGGTCGCAACATCATCGCCGTCCAGCGGCACAATGCCCTGATAGGCTTGTTGCCCGGGCAGCTTGTCCTTGGGGTCGAGCGTGATCACAAAGCGCCCCTGGCCGCGGGCGTTGACCAGTTCGTTCAGACCGGCGTCGTCGGCCACGATCTGATCTTCTCCGATCTTGGCGGTGGCGCGCAGTTGCAGCGCGGAATCGCATTCCACCACCAGCAGCTTGACCGGGCCGTCGCCATGAATCTGCATCACGATCACGCCGTTGAACTTGAGGTTGGCCGACAGCAGCGCTGCCGCCGCCAGCATCTGCCCGAGCAGCGTCTTGACCGGCGCCGGATACTCGCGGCGCGCCAGCACTTGTTGCCAGGTGTCGGAGATTTCAACCAGTTCGCCGCGCACCGGTGCGTTGTCGACGATGAATTTTTGCAGCGTGTCTTTCATTCTTTCCTTCCAGGCAAGGCCTTCACCTTGCCTCTTTCTTTACGTAATTACGTCGCCTTCAGTCAGCCTCATGCAATGCGCTTGAGGCTGGTTTTGAACAATTGCGCGCGTTCGACATAGCTGGCAGTGCCGGCGTGCATGCCTGCGATCTGTTCTTCGCTGAGCGTGCGCACCGCTTTGGCAGGGGTGCCGATGATCAGCGAGTTATCCGGGAATTCTTTACCCTCGGTGACCAGCGCGCCGGCGCCGACCAGGCAGTTCTTGCCGATCTTTGCGCCATTGAGCACCACCGCCTGAATCCCGATCAGCGCACCATCGCCGATGGTGCAGCCATGCAGCATGGCCTGATGGCCAATGGTGACATTCTTGCCGATATCCATGGGATAGCCGACGTCGGTATGCAGCACGGCGCCTTCCTGTACATTGCTGTTTTCGCCTATGGTGACCAGCTCGTTGTCGCCACGAATGGTGACGTTGAACCAGACGCTGGTATGCGCTTCCATCTTGACCTTGCCAACCACGGTCGACGATTCGGCGACGAATGCAGTGTCGTGGATTTCAGGGGTGTCTTTGTCTAATTGGTAGATGGCCATAATAAAATTGTCTCCTCGATGAGCGGGAGCGCAGCCTTACCGATATGGGGATGGGGCGCGCGCTATCAACCGCGTATTTTACCGCTGCTTGGCGGGATTCACTGCTGGAACACCAATTGCACTCTCTTGAAAATGATTCATCTGCAGAATGGCCAACATTGCCTGAGCTACGCGGCCGAGCCTTGCATTGGCTGCTGGCAACAATGCCGCAGGCCAAATGCGCAGGCGTAGCTGCGCTGTATGCAGCTTGGGGCGCCGGCCAGCTTGCGCTGGACGTGCAGGCTGGGCTAAGCGCACCCGCGAACCTGGCTTTGCCCGGACGGCCCCAGCATCCTGAACTGGTGTCGCCACGGCAAGTCAAGCCGCGCTCGATGCGTACGCCGGAAGGCCGGGCGATTCTGATTCACGCGCTGGCACACATCGAATTCAATGCCATCAATCTGGCCTTGGACGCGATCTGGCGTTTTCCCGACATGCCGCGTGCCTACTATGAAGACTGGCTGCAGGTGGCGGCGGAAGAGGCTTATCACTTCTCGCTGCTGGCCGCGCATCTGCAGACGATGGGGTTCGACTATGGCGATTTCCCTGCGCATAACAGTTTGTGGGACATGGCTGAAAAGACGCAGGGCGACGTCCTGGCGCGCATCGCACTGGTGCCACGCACGATGGAAGCGCGTGGGCTGGATGCTGCACCGCCGGTGCGCGCCAAGCTGGCGCAGGCCGGCGATCAGGCTGCGGCCGAGATTCTCGACATCATCATGCGCGATGAGATCGGCCACGTCGCCATCGGCAATCGCTGGTTCGGCTGGCTATGCGAGCAGCGTGCGCTCGATCCCATTGCCACCTTTGCCGAGCTGGCGCAACAGCACAAGGCGCCGGTGATGCGCGGCCCCTTCAACCTCCCGGCGCGCCGTGCAGCTGGTTTTAGCGAGGCGGAGCTGGCTTTGTTTGTCGACGTCGTCGGCGGCGCTTAAGTGCAGGTGCAGGGCGCAGATCAGCTTGCGCGCGCAGCAAAATTCGGTGCTGGATCAATATATTTGTTGGAAAGTGTTTCCGATTGCAGTAGAACGGAGTCGACGACTGTCGAATTATTGATTTTGTTGAATTGATGTTGTTGCACATGTGGCTTCGTAATGCGAATGTGCTAACTTTTTGCGCGGCCGGAATGGCGTTTTTGAGACGAGCCGGCGCTTGAGATGCTGAGCAATTGCGCTGTTGCGAGTCTCCTGATTTTCTTGAAAGGGTGAACAAATGAAATTTTCAAAACTGATCGTTGCCGCCGTCGCTGTCGGTGCAGGTGCAGCCTTGCTGGCCGCATGCCAGAAAAAGGAAGAGGGCCCGGCCGAAGCCATGGGTAAAAAGATCGACAGCGCGGTCAAGGATGCAGGCTCTCAACTGAGCGAAGCGGCCGACAAGGCGAAGGCTGACGCGCAGGTCGCGATGGAAAAGGCCAAGGAAGGCGCCAAGGACTTGTCGCAAAAGACCGGCGAAAAAGTGGAAGAGGCCGGCCAAAAGATTCAGGACTCTGCAAAGAAGTAAGGTCGCCTTAGTTTTCTTTGACTGAAATGTTTTGCTTGTAGAAAAGCCTCCCTTGCGGAGGCTTTTCTCATTGTGAGGCGTGTGTAGTCGCGGATGAACCCGGGTCGCTCAGCCGCGCTGTTTGCGCAGCAGCTTGGAGGTCGCCTGCAAGACGTCGTGCTGGGCTTTGTGAATTTCTTCGATGACCATGTGTTGAACGCCTGGATCGAGCGCCAGTGCCACGTGGCCGATGCCGTCGAGAGCGATATTGTTCGCGCCCTCCAGTTTTGCCGAGATTTGCGGCGTGATGATGTTGTCGTGCAGCGAGTAGATCGACACGAGGCAGGACAGCTTTTGCGCATCTTCGGTGGCCGCCAGCGCTTGCAGCCATTCGCTGCTGGTGCCTTCTTCGGCGCGGCCCAGCCAGTTCATCTCACCGCAATTGATGCCCACGCCGAAGTTGGCGACGGCGGTGCCGTGATGCGGCGAACCCAGCGTGATGACGCGCGCCACGTGTTCCGTGCCGTGGTCGCGCAGATAAGCGCGCGCCGCCAGACCGCCCATGCTGTGCGCCAGCAGCACGATCTTGTCTTGCCCGGTTTCTGCGATCACGCGCTGCAGCGCTTCGTGAATCAGCGGTGCATAGCCGTCGATGCTGCCGAACACCGGTTCCATATCCAGCGCATAGTGGGTGATGTGGGCCTCCTGCAGCGCGCGGCTCATCCAGTGCCAATAGCCGCTGTTGCAGCCGTAGCCGTGCACCAGCAGCACCGGCAGCGCGGTCGAATCTTCATACACGCGCTGGTCGAAGCGCTTGAAGGGCATGCCCCAGGAGGAGCACACCATGGTTGCGGCGAATTCTCCGGCGAACAGGCGCCCGATGGCGGGCCAGGTCAGCGTCGAAGGATTGGAGCTGCGGCCGCGATAGGGCCAGGTCAGGGCGAAGCTGTTGACCGTGATCATGGCGCGCAGCAACAGCACCAGCAGCACGCAGGCCAAGAAGCATAGCGGAGCGGGCAAAGGCGTGAGACGGGTCAGCAGGAGGTAAAACAGAAGGGCGATGCCGCACTGAGTCAGCAGCAGGGTTCTGGCGATGCGTGAAATCATGCAGGCAATGGCTTTGATCGGGTTGGTCTTAGGGCTGGGTGTCCCTGGCTCGGCCCGAGCATAGCAGAGGATTGTTACATCCGATCTCGAATGGCGCGCGGCGCCTGAGGCGCCAGGAATGCATCTGGCGCTGTACATGTGTTTGAGGCAGAGCCGAGCTCACTGAGCATTTTTGCTTGAGGCGGTTCACTTCCGGGCTTGGCCCTGAACGGTTTTGGCTTTGACTTTCACCGGCGGAATGGCTGCATTGACCAGGCGTGTGCCGGCCAGCCGGTCGTGCAGGAACTGACGCTGTGGATCGAGGAGAATGGTCAGTGCCCACAGAATGAGATTTGCCGTCGGCAAAGCCACCAGCGCCCAGTGCTGGCTGCCGGCCAGCGAGGCCAGCGCCAGACCGGGAATCAGCCACAACCAGGCCAGCAGGAAGCGCAAGGCGGCGCGCCAGTAGGGCACGGCGCTGCCATCCTTGCTGATGACGCGAAAGCGCCAGGTTTTCATGGCCAGCGTCTGCCCGCCATGCGTCCAGAACCAGACGAAGTAAGCCGCCAGCACCAGAAACAGCCAGGCTTCCAGTGCATGGCGCAGATACAGGGCGTGGCGTTGCTGCAGCAAGGTGGAAAACAGCCAGCCCGAAATGAACAGGACGCCGAACAAGAGCATCGATTCGTAGAGCATGCTGCTGAGGCGGCGGCGCAGGGAGGGCGTGGCTGGCAATTCCAAAGTGGTGTCTCGCTCGGTCGGGATTTTGATTGTCATCGGGATCTGTTGATCGATCTCTGGTCGTGGCATGCGCGGGCGGCTTTGTGATCTGCGGCTAAGTTGCCGCCGGTGCATGCCGCACGTGATGGTAATGCAATCGCCGGAGCTTGCCTATATCGGGCGGGTCAGCTTGCGTTATTGAATGGTTTGATTGAGGTGCGGTCGAGGCAGGCTGGCCTTGTGCTTGCTCTCCATGTGCGCGCGTCGGCCGTGGCAGTGCGGCAGGATGCGAGTGTGCTCGCTTGGCTGGATATCTGAGTGACACAGGCACGCCGCTCCGGTATCGGCACCAGAAAGACAAAAGGCTCCGGTGCAGATGCAGCCGGAGCCTTTTGTTTGCGGAAAGTGCAGCTCTACTTACTTGCTTTCGACCTGCACCGCTGCTGCTGGTGTGATCACGCCGCTGTTGACCGGGGGAGCAATGCCGCCGGGTGCCAGAGACTGTTCCAGCGCCTCGGGAGGCAACTGGATCGCAGGGGCTGCTTTGCTTGGCGCGGTCGGCAGCTTGGCAACTCGTTTTGGCAATTTGGCTTGCGCCAACTTCTTTTTTTGCTCTTCCGAGAGTTGCTGGTACTTATTCCATTGTTCGTTTTTCTTCTCGGCGTCGAGCTGTTTGGCGCGGGTGAAGCTTTCGCGCGCGGCTCGGCGTTGAGCAGGGGTGAGCTTGACCCAGTCGCGCATGCGGTCATGCAGACGCTGCTGTTCTTCCGGGTTCATCTTCGCGTACTTCTTGCTGATCGCCAGCCATTTCTCTTTTTGCAGGTCACTCATTTTCGACCACTCGCCAACCAGCGGGTCGAGGGCTTGCTGCTGTGCTGCCGGCAGGCTGCCCCAGGGCTTGAACTCACCCTTTTTCACGACTTTGGGTGCAGGCTTGACCGGTGGCAATGCCGTGCTCTTTGCGGGCGCTGGTGTCGATGACGCCGGTGTTGCAGGCGCCGCCGATGGCGTCGCCGGAGCAGATGTCACGGTCGGAGCGCTCTGTGCCAGAGCCCAGGCGCAGGACAAGCCGCCAATCAGCATCAGAACCGCTGCAGCGCCGCGCGCGCCTGCAGGTTTGCGCGATGCAGTGCTTGGTGTTGACGCTGGGATCCGGGAAACGCGCTCGGTCATTGCTTATTCGCCTCGCTCAGCAAGAAAGGCATTGAAGCCGTGATCCAGATAGGCGGACAAAGGCAGTTCATCGGACAGCACGGCGGCATCGATATCGGCCAGTTCGTTGACGCGCTGGCTGTGTTCATGCTGATACAAGCTGGCGAACAGCAATACGCCGGCCAGCAGCGGCACAGCGACGCCAAGGCGGCTCAGCCATGAAGGCGTTTGCGGCTGCGACAGATTGCCGCCGCCGATGGCATTGGCCAGCGAATATTGCTGAACTTTCACCGTCGCGCCTTTTTTCTTGCGCGCCAAGGCCACGCGGCGAGCTGCTGCCAGGCGTTGGGTGGTGTCGTCAGGCAAGGCATCCAGGCTTGCATCAAGCGCGTGCCTTACCTTGTAGGCAAACTGTAGTTCTTTATTATTCATAGTGTGATTCCTTTGGCTCGGAGAGCTTGAGCCAGTGCGTGAGTTGCACGGGAGCAATGCGTTTTGACGCTGCCTTCCGAGCAGCCCATCGCTGCCGCGGTTTCAGCCACGTCCATGTCCTGCCAGTAACGCATCAGAAAGGCTTCCCGTTGACGCGTCGGAAGTTTTTGTACTTCGGCGTCAATCTGGGCCAGGGTCTGGTCCCGCTCGACCTTGTCGGCACTGGATTCAGCGGCTTCGGTGCCTTCCTCGGCCTCGAAGCTTTCCAGCAGGTCGAAGTCGTCCTGCGATTCGCTGTCGCGCCCGCCCATGCTGGAAAACAGGCTGACCCAGGTGTTGCGGACCTTTTCGCGGCGGAAGAAATCGTGGATGGTATTTTGCAGAATGCGCTGAAACAGCATCGGCAGCTCATCGGCCGGCTTGTCGCCGTATTTCTCGGCGAGCTTGATCATCGCATCCTGAACAATATCCAGCGCGGCTTCGTCCTTGCGCACCGCATAGACCGCCTGTTTGAAGGCGCGGCGTTCGACATTCTCGAGGAAATCGGATAATTCTTTGTCAGTTGCCATGCAGTACGGCCCCGGTTGAAAGAGGGCCAGAAATTAAGGAGCGCAAAGGTGACCGCAATTCGATATCAAAAATTTCAGAAATATTACGGTTTTGCGAAAAAACAGAGCGAATCCTAGCAAAAAAGCCCTTGTCTGTGGTGTTGTTTCTCCCAAAACGCGAGTTGCCACGGCGATTTCCAAGGAATTCGCTTGACCAAAATGAAGCGAGACATTACCGTAGCAGTCCGCCTCACAAACATGGGGCGTCCAATGTTCTTTATCGGTGCTTCCCATAACGTTGTCGCCGTTTCAAAAGACCGCGCTTTTAATAAAGCTTGTTTGTTCTAACCCGCGCCACAAGCGCGAGAAGTCCGTAAGGGTACATCTGTACAAAGGCTGAACGAGTCGCGTTGAGCGGCATTTCAAACCTCACTACGGTTGAGGCGCAGAAATGGCGTGACCGCACAAAAAAGGGACGCCAGCGTTAAGTTGACCTGCGAGGATTTCGCCAGGAGAGAACATCCGATCAATTTCCAATGGACCTTGAAAGGAAGCAGTATGAGTTCAGAACCGATTACCGGCGCGGAGATACTCGTCCGTTGCCTGGCTGAAGAAGGCGTCGAACACGTGTTCGGCTATCCCGGCGGCGCAGTGCTGTATATCTACGACGCGATCTTCAAACAAGACAAATTCCAACACATTCTGGTACGACACGAGCAGGCTGCCGTGCATGCAGCCGATGCGTATTCGCGCAGCTCGGAAAAAGTCGGCGTCTGCATCGTTACGTCCGGGCCGGGCGTTACCAATGCAGTGACCGGCCTGGCGACCGCCTATATGGACTCGATTCCTATGGTGATCATCTCGGGCCAGGTGCCGTCGACTGCCATCGGCCAGGATGCCTTCCAGGAGTGCGATACCGTCGGTATCACACGTCCCTGCGTGAAGCACAATTTCCTCGTCAAGGACGTCAAGGATCTTGCTGCCACCATGAAGAAGGCCTTCTTTATCGCTACCACCGGCCGTCCAGGTCCGGTGCTGGTCGATATTCCGAAGGACATCACCATGCATACCTGCGCTTTCGATTATCCGAAGGCGGTGGAAATGCGTTCCTACAAGCCGGTCGACAAGGGCCACTCGGGTCAGATCCGCAAGGCGCTGCAACTACTGCTGGCAGCAGAGCGCCCGATGATCTATACCGGCGGCGGCATCATTCTCGCGAATGCGGCGCCGGAGCTCAACAAGCTGGTTGATCGTCTCGGGTTCCCCTGCACCAATACGCTGATGGGGCTGGGCGCCTATCGCTCGTCGAGCGACAAGTTCGTCGGCATGCCGGGCATGCACGGTACTTACGAAGCCAACATGGCGATGCAGCACTCCGACGTGCTGATTGCCATCGGTGCGCGCTTCGACGACCGTGTGATCGGCAATCCCAAGCACTTCGCCTCCAATGCGCGCAAGATTATTCACATCGACATCGACCCGTCGTCGATCTCGAAGCGCGTGAAGGTCGATATTCCCATCGTCGGTAACGTCAAGGATGTGCTGCAGGAGTTGCTGTCGCAGCTCGACAGCGCCGAGACCAAGCCGAATTCGGCGGCGCTGGCCAACTGGTGGCAGCAGATCAACAAGTGGCGCGAGCGCGATTGCCTCAAGTTCGCCAAGTCGGATGAATTCATCAAGCCGCAGGCGGTGATCCAGAACGTCTGGGAAGTCACCAAGGGCGATGCATTCATTACGTCCGACGTCGGTCAGCACCAGATGTGGGCCGCGCAATATTATGGTTTCGACAAGCCGCGCCGCTGGATCAATTCCGGCGGTCTGGGCACCATGGGGGTCGGCCTGCCGTACGCCATGGGCGTGCAGAAGGCCAATCCGGATGCGACCGTCGCCTGCATCACCGGCGAAGCCTCGATCCAGATGTGCATCCAGGAGCTGGCGACCTGCAAGCAATATCACCTCACGCCGAAGATCATTCTGCTCAACAACCGTTTCCTCGGCATGGTTCGCCAGTGGCAGCAGATCGATTACGGTTCGCGTTACTCCGAGTCCTACATGGATTCTCTGCCTGATTTCACCAAGCTGGCCGAGTCCTATGGCCACGTCGGCATGAAGATCGAAAAGCCGGGCGACGTCGACGGCGCGCTGAAAGAAGCCTTCGCGATGAAGGACCGTCTGGTGTTCATGAACTTCATTACCGATCAAACCGAAAACGTCTGGCCGATGGTCAAGGCGGGCAAGGGCTTGACTGAAATGCTGCTCGGTTCGGAGGATCTGTAATCATGCGCCATATAGTTTCTGTACTGCTGGAAAACGAAGCCGGCGCCTTGTCGCGTGTCGTGGGACTGTTCTCCGCGCGCGGCTACAACATCGAAACCCTGACCGTTGCCCCGACCGAAGACTCGACCCTGTCACGCATGACCATTGTGACCAGCGGCTCGGATGATGTGATCGAACAGATCACCAAACACCTGAACCGCCTGATCGAGGTGGTGAAGGTTGTCGATCTGACTGAAGGCGCGCATATCGAGCGCGAGCTGATGCTGATCAAGGTACGTGCGGTAGGCAAGGAACGTGAAGAAATGAAGCGTACTGCGGACATCTTCCGCGGTCGCATCATCGACGTCACGGAAAAGACCTACACCATCGAACTGACCGGAAACAAGAGCAAGCTGGATGCGTTCATCGACTCGATAGACCGCACCGCGATTCTTGAAACGGTTCGTACCGGCGGGTCCGGCATTGGCCGCGGTGAACGGATCCTGAAGATCTGATTCACCGTACCTCAGCCTTTATTCGAATACTTAAATACGCAATATCTTCAAATTTAGCCAAGGAAAAATCATGAAAGTTTTTTACGACAAAGACGCCGACCTGTCCCTGATCAAGAACAAGAACGTGACCATCATCGGTTACGGTTCGCAAGGCCACGCGCACGCGCAAAACCTGAAGGACTCGGGCTGCAAGGTGACCGTCGGTCTGCGCAAGGACGGCGCATCGTGGAACAAGGCCAAGAACGCCGGCTTGAACGTGGCTGAAGTCAACGACGCGGTCAAAGAAGCCGACGTCATCATGATTCTGCTGCCGGACGAAAACATCGGCCAGGTCTATGCAGAAAACGTCGCGCCGTTCGCCAAGCAAGGCGCGACCGTTGCGTTCGCGCACGGCTTCAACATCCACTACGGCCAGGTCGTGCCGCGCGCCGATCTGGACATCATCATGATCGCGCCTAAGGCTCCCGGCCACACCGTGCGTTCGACCTACACCCAGGGCGGCGGCGTGCCGCACCTGATCGCCGTGCATCAGGACAAGTCCGGCACCGCTCGTGACGTCGCCCTGTCGTACGCCACCGCCAACGGCGGCGGCCGCGCCGGCATCATCGAAACCAACTTCCGCGAAGAAACCGAAACCGACCTGTTCGGCGAACAAGCCGTGCTGTGCGGCGGCACCGTGGAACTGATCAAGGCTGGTTTCGAAACTCTGGTCGAAGCAGGCTACGCGCCTGAAATGGCCTACTTCGAATGCCTGCACGAACTGAAACTGATCGTTGACCTGATCTACGAAGGCGGCATCGCCAACATGAATTACTCGATCTCGAACAACGCGGAATACGGCGAATACGTCACCGGCCCGCGCATCATCAACGAAGAGAGCAAGCAAGTCATGAAGAAGGTGCTGGCGGACATCCAGACCGGCGAATACGCCAAGAGCTTCATCCTGGAAAGCAAGGCCGGCGCGCCGACCCTGCTGTCGCGTCGTCGCATCAATGCTGAGCACCAGATCGAAGTCGTGGGTGAGAAGCTGCGCGCCATGATGCCTTGGATCAAAGCCAATAAGCTGGTCGATCAGTCGAAGAACTAATCGACAATTCACTCCGCAATTGATGAGCGCAAGCGAGTCAACGCAGATTGAACAGAGAGCAGGGCGATGCAGATGCATCGCCCTGTTTTCGTTTGGAGGTGAATTTATGTATGGTGCAAAGAGGCACTTCTACGGAAGGCGGTCTATGTCATCCGTGCCGCCTGATTTAGTGCGTGGCGCTGAACCGAAGGCACTCGGTGTTAAATGATGATTGATCTTGTCACGCTTTAACACCGGATCGCTCTTACTCACAATGAGCGGCGCTCAATGCACGGTCTCGCGTGTATCTGCGCTTAGGACGTCGCAAGCAGCCAACCCAACAATGCGTGAACCAAATCAAAAAATGATTTCAGATATCTCTCGTCATTTTCAATATTCCACGCCGCCCCCTTACATCTGGAAATACTCGTTTCAACTTGCAGCAAATTCATGCCGAACTTAGCAGTGGCACCTACGTCCAATCGCCGCATGATGAAAATCGCTTATAGCGCGTGGGGCTCCGGGGAGCGGCGAAGGCGATGGATCATCTCGCAAGAGTGCGGTGCTGCGCAAACATGGCGAAGCTTACTGTGGTTGCCGCCGCCGCTCTTTATTTCAATACAGACCGCTTCAAATCGCGGTCAATATTTTCGGGAGTTTTTTTATGTCCATGTCACGCAATCTGATGCTCGCCTCCGTGCTTGTTTCCGCCTCCGCCGCCGTCCATGCGCAATCGGCACTCACCAATGGCGCTGAAGTGGTAGTGCCGGCCACCGGCGAAATGAGCGTGCCGAATGACGAGGCCCACGCCACTTTGCAAGTCGAAGAACAGGACAAGGACAAGGCCGTCGCAGCCTCGCGCGTCAACCAGAAGATGAAGCAGGGTATGGAAATCCTCAAGAGGCAGGATCCTCAGGCCGTGCTCAAGAGCTATGGTTATTACACCTATGCGGTCTATGCCAACGAGCCGGCGACGCCGTCGCGTAATCCGAAGGCGCGGCAGATCGTCGGCTGGCGGGTCGGGCAGTACGTGGAAATGATCACCGGCAATCTGGCGACCCTGCCCAAGACCATCGCCTCGGTACAGAGCACGCTCGGGCTGAACGGTCTGCACTTTGGATTGAGTCCGGCTACCAGCAAGAAGCTGGATGCTTCTCTGATTGAGCTGACCTACAAGAATCTCGACGAGCGTATTGGCTTTATCGCACGTGCGATGCATCGTTCGCCTTCAGAGGCCGTGGTAACGACCGTCGATTTTGAAGGTTCGGGCAACTATGTTTCCGAACAAGTCGGTGCCGCGCCGAAAGCGGCAAGGATGAACGCGATGGCGGACTACGCGCCTAGCGAACAAGTTGTGTCGGAGCCGAGTTTTGAGCCGGGGGAATCGACCGTGACCATGCGTATGGTCGGCAAGATCAGATTCAAGTAATGGATTTGAATTGATTCAGCTGCATGCCTGGATGATTCCGGCTTAGCCGAATCAGTTTGCGAAGGCGGGCGTATTGCGAGGAAAGTCTCGGCAATACGCCCGTTTTTGTTCTCCACAGGTTTTCCTATACCTTGCCTCGACCAAAAGGAATGGCTCAAGGCTGAGAGCAGGCATTGAAAACGAAATAGCGGATCATCGCAAAAACGGCCGGCTATCGGCCGGCATATTCTCCAAATTCCCTCCCATCTGCCAGGCCAATCGTCTGAGCCGTTAAAATAGAACGCAGTAGCGCCAATTTGCAGACCGCACAAAAATAATCTTGCCCGGCTTCTCCGATTTGCAGTTGCGTCATGCAAAGCCTGCTTTCAGCGCGTGCGGGCAGCGACATTTTCTTTCTCTCGTATGAAATCCGACCCGTGCGGCGGCGGTTTTCAGTTTGCTGCAGTGCGCCTCAAATGCGGGTAACCCGCAATAAACCGTGATGGTGTGCGTGCTTGCGCGGTTCTTGATGTTTGTTAAACGGCAATCCCGCAGGTTACATTTGGGCGTCGCTCGTCTAGAATAAGCACGCTTTTACTTTTTGAATATTTCAGCCCTCCGGAGCAACATTGAATAACAACCACTATCCTCACCCCATCATTGCCCGTGAAGGCTGGCCATTCCTGACGATTGCCATCGTCGTCGCAGTAGTGATCACCATGATCGGCGGCGCCTGGTCGATTCCGTTCTGGATCATTGCGCTGTTCGTGCTGCAGTTTTTCCGCGATCCTCCACGCACCATTCCGCAGCAGGCCAATGCCGTGCTGTCGCCGGCCGATGGCCGTATCGTCGTGGTGGCGCGCGCCCACGATCCTTACACCGACCGTGAAGCGCTCAAGATCAGCGTCTTCATGAACGTGTTCAATGTCCACTCGAACCGTTCTCCCGTTGATGGCCGTATCGAGACCGTGCAATATTTCCCCGGCAAGTTCGTCAACGCCGACCTCGACAAGGCTTCGCTCGAAAACGAACGCAATGCGCTGGCGATCACCACCGCCAGTGGCCACAGCGTGACTTGCGTGCAGGTCGCCGGTCTGATTGCGCGCCGTATTCTGTGCTACGTCAAACCGGGCGATGCGCTGGCGCGCGGTCAGCGTTATGGCTTCATCCGCTTCGGTTCGCGGGTGGACGTTTATCTGCCGCTGACGGCTGTGCCCAAGGTCAGCGTCGGTGAAAAAGTGTCGGCGACTGAAACCATTCTGGCCGAACTCTGATCAGACCTTGAAGCGGCGCCGTGGCAGCGATGCCCGGCGCACAGCTGACAGCCTGGTTTTCACCTGTTTCAAGTGTTGATTCGCGACCGGCAAGCTCAGGCCGCAGAAGCAAAACTCTGACAACCCCAAGCACTATCAAAAAATAAAGCATACATGGCAACTTTCCGACGTCGCAAAGCCAAATCCGGCATCCCGTTTCCCAAGTCCCTGCGCGGACCCAAGACCTATTCCGCGCAACTGGATAGCGACGGCGAACCGGTAGTGCGCCGCCGTTCTCGCGGAATCTATCTGTTGCCGAATGCTTTTACCACTGCAGCGCTGTTCTGCGGTTTTTACGCCATCGTGATGGCGATGAATCTCAAGTTCGACTACGCCTCCATCGCGATCTTCGTCGCCATGGTGCTGGATAGTCTGGATGGCCGCGTAGCGCGCATGACCAATACCCAGAGCGAATTCGGTGCGCAATACGACAGCCTGTCGGACATGGTGTCTTTCGGCGCGGCGCCGGCATTGGTGGTCTACGAGTGGTCCCTGCGCGGCATGGGCAAGCTGGGCTGGCTGGCCGCTTTCGTGTATTGCGCCGGCGGCGCCCTGCGCCTGGCACGCTTCAACACCAACATCGCAGTCGTCGACAAACGTTATTTCCAGGGTTTGCCCAGCCCGGCGGCAGCGGCGCTGGTCGCCGGCTTCGTCTGGCTGATGGACGACCTGCGCTTTGCCGGCACCGATCTGAGCTGGGCTTCATGGGTGATCACGCTGTACGCAGGTATCACCATGGTGACCAATGTACCGTTCTACAGTTTCAAGGACGTCAACTTCCGCAAGCCAGTGCCCTTCATCGCTGCCTTGCTGGTGGTGGTGCTGCTGGTACTGATTTCCAGCGATCCGTCCAAGGTCTTGTTCGGTCTGTTTTGCGTCTATGGTTTGTCCGGCTACGGCGTTTATCTGTGGCGCCGGGTCAAGGGGCAGCCGGTCAGCATCGTGCAGACCGAGCCCGAAGACGAGGGCGGCAAGCATTGAAGACATGTTGCTTGTTGTAAATGAAATGCCCGGCTGGACGAAAAGTTCAGCCGGGCATTTTTTATGGGCGGTCGCTCCGCATGAGACGCATCGCTCAGGTTAAAGGGGAGTTCGCACTGCTTATTACCGTAAGCCGCGAGGGCGTCCCAGGGCAAAATAGAGACGTCTGAAATACTGCCGGCTTTTTGCTATAGTTGTTCGCAAACGGAAGCAGGCCTCGGCATACCAATCCTGAAAGCAGTCGGCAGCAACATGGCAATCGATATCTCAAGCGCAAATCTGAATTCGCTGGCGGCCTATACCAATACCGCCAGCCTGGGCACGGGTTTGTCGTCTGCTGCCAGTACAAATTCCAGCGGCAGCACCGGCAGCAGCGCGGTGACGGCATCGAACAACACTGCGGCGCTGCAGTCTGCGGTATCGCTGGCTTCGGATGCTTCGGTAATCGTCAGCCTCGGCGCCAACTCCGGCATCAAGCTGCAAACCTACACTGCCGCCGGCTTGTTCAACGAATTCGTCAATGCCGGCAGCAGCGCGGACACCTCAGACGACCTCACTGCCGATCAGGCCACCCAAAATCTGTATCAGGGCATCTTGTCGGGCATCACCAGCGAGCCCGGCGTCAGCGGCATCTATGACGGCTCCGGCAGCTTCAGCAGCCTCAGCAGCGGCATTTCTTCCGATCTGAGCACTCTGCTCAAATCCAATCCCGATCTGACCTCAGCCATCGTCGGCGATGTGGTCGCGCGCGGTATTGTCGGCAATCTGATTTCAACTACCGCCTAGCAGGCAGCCGCAGATCAGTTGTTGTGCCTGATGCAACTAATGCCCGATTCAAGCGGGCATTTTTGTTTTTTTGGGCAAGCCCGCAGGTGCGGATCATCCGCCGCATTCAAATTGCAGGCAGGAAATTCTGATGCAAGAATCCACAACATCCGTTTGCATTCTGTCTATCCCAGATGCGATAAATCCCACATACCAAGCTCAGCAGGAGGAACACGGGCGCTGGCCGCCGGTCACTTTAATATCGTCGCTGCGTTCGCTGTTGACCACCGGACAACATCGAGGCGGAGAACATTGCATCAAAGCAAGCGGGGCAGCGCGACGGCCGGTTTATTGACAAACCTTATTGCAAACCCCCGCCGGGATGCGTGTTCGCATAGCAGTTCCAGATGCAGCGCAGACAGAGTCGATGGTGACTCGTCCGGCGACTTCATGCGGATGGTACGACAATGGCAATCAGCGCAATCACAGGCCTTAATCCCCTGGTAGTGGCCTATACCAACCCGATCAACCAGACTACGCTCAACAACAGCAGCACGACGTCCAGCACGGCAGTGGTGATCGCGAGCACGGCGACCAATCCGGCTTCGGCGGTCAGCCAGAGTGCGCAAGTGCAGACGGCGGTGGCGCTTGCGTCCAATGCCTCAGTCGTCGTCAACCTGGGCAATAACCCGGTGCAACTGCAGACCTATAACGCCGCCGGGCTGCTCAGCAACGCGCTCAATACACTGAATGCAGCCAACGACACCAGCAATAGCGACAATCTGAGCCTGAGCGCAGAGCTGGCGCGTCAAAGCCTTAACGCAGGTCTGTTGACCAGCCTGACCGCCAGTCTGAACAACAGCACGCTCAATGCCAATCTCAACGCGGGGCTGAACAGCACCGACCTGTTGAATTACAACCCGGTCGTGTCCCTGGCAGTGGCGGATTTCTACAATCAGAACCCGGACGTCACGTCCACGCTCTCCGATAATCTGCTGAGCACGGCGGTCATCAATAATCTGCTCAATACAACCACCACCATTTGATCGGCGGCTTGAATTGGCAGTGCAGGCGGAGTGAGAGTGGGGGCTGCGCCACCGAGGCCGTCAGGCCTCAGCCATGATGGCGCGCGCGATGAGCAGCCGTAATGCGCTATCGCTTTGTGTCTTTTCGCTGACGCGATGATCGGTATCGGGCAAGTCCATGATGCGGCAGAAGCGTGCCGCAAGGGCGCGCTGTGCGATCAGGTTCGCAATCTCGGCTGGGATCACCGCGTCATTTGCTGCGCGTATCAGCGTGATGCCGCCGCGATAGCCTGCGATCATGTCCAAGGTCGCTGCGTTATGCCAGCTTTCAGGCCGGCGCAAGGCGGCAGAAAAATGCGGGCCGAAAGGAAGTTCGAAGGCAGCATGGTCATAGACCGCGCCGACGATAGTGACCAGATGGCTGATCTGCAGGGCAGGATCGCAAGCCAGGCGCATCGCGATCTCGCCGCTCATGCTGGTGCCAACCACCGTGCGTTGCGAAGGCCGCAGCAAGCTCAGCGCTTGCCTGGCCTCGTCCCATCTTTTCTTCAGGGAGTTTGGCGTGCGGGCGCTGCTCTCGCCGTGACCTGAAAAGTCAAAGCCTGCACTACCGCAGCCTTGTTGCGCCAAAGTGTTGCGCAAGGCGCGTTGGCGCTGCCGCGAACTCTGGCCTGCGCCGTGCAGCAGCAGGGTAGAGATTTCAGCGTCGGGACTGGGTGCCAGAATCTCGCCGATCAGCGTTTCAGCGGCGGTTTCCAGCCGGAACGCCCGTTCGAACGGGGCGGAACCCATCTCATCACTCATGCTTTGTCTGGATACGCTCTTGGGATCAGGCCGGCGCCTGGCGGCGTTCATTGCCGGGGATGTTGGCGTAATACTCGCGCTTGGCATCGTACATGCCGGCGTCGGCGCGTTGAACGGTAGTTTCCAGGCGCTCGCCGGCTTCGCTGGTAGCCGCGCCCATCGACAGGCTGAGCGGCTGGCTGGAGTAATACTGATTGTTGATGTCGATCATCTTGCGTACGTTTTCCATCACCAGCAGCGCACCGCGTTCATCGGTGGACGGCATCAGAATCGCGAACTCGTCGCCGCCTATGCGCGACACGCTGGAAGGCCGATCCACTGCCTTGCCCAGCACTTCGCCGACACGGCGCAGCAGCGCATCGCCGGCGGCGTGGCCGAGATCGTCGTTGACTTCTTTCAGACCGTTGAGGTCGGCCATGATCACGCTCACCGGGAACGGCCCCTTGCGTTCCAGCCGGTTCAACTCTTCCACCATGAAGGCGCGATTGTGCAGCTTGGTCAGTTCATCGTGCTTGCCGAGGAATTCCAGATACGCTTCGGCTTTCTTGCGCGCCGTGATATCGGTCAGCGCTACCAGCACCAGACCCCAGTTATCTTCGTAGCCGGGGAACACCGAAAACTGCAGATGCACATGCAACTGATCGCCGGTCAGCGAGTAGTTGACCACTTCGCGCTGGTGAAACAGATTGCCTTGCCACAGCTCGATCAGTTGTTCGTTGAAATGCGGCCGCATGTCGTCGCGGAACACATCGCCCAGACGCGACAGCAGCATGTTCTTGTCGGTCGCGCCGAACATGGTCAGGGTTTGCAGATTGACGTCCACCACGCGGATTTCCTGCATGCAGCGCTCCACGAATTCCGGATGGACGTCGGTAAACGTCCTGAAGTCGGTGATGCCGACCCGCCGTACATCGTCAAACAGGCGCTTGACCGCGCTGAAATCTTCCACCCATAACGAAATCGGCGAGTACTCGAACAGTCCGCGCGCATAGTTCTCGCTCTTGGAGAGTTTCTTGCGCGCGCTTTCGCGCTCGGTCACATTTTCAATCGCCAGCAGGATGCGGTCCCAGCTCGCTTCGCTGCCCGGCAGGATGCGCGCATTGAGCTGCACGTCGAGACGCTTGCCGCTCAGCGTGTAATTCACGGTATGGCTTTTGAAGACGGTCTGGCCGTCCCACAGTTGCACCAGCTCATCGATGTGCGTGGCCAGCATGTCGTCGCGGAATACCTTGCCCAGATTTTCGGTCAGGTGCGCAAAATCCTGCGCCTCGTAGAGTTCCAGCGTGCGCTGGTTGACCTTCAGGACGCCGATCTGCTGCGAGCACATATGTACGCGTGAGGCATCTTCTTGCAGAAATGCGCGCAAATCGGCGATGCCGGCCTGGCGCCATGTATCGAACTGGCGTTTCACGCCGCTGAAGTCTTCCAGCCACAGTGAAATGGGCGCCAGTTCAAACGTTTCTTGCTCGGCGGCGGTGAGTTGTTGCGATGATTCGGAGGGAGTTGCGGCGCCCGCGAGGCTTTCTTTCGACATAGCACTGGTTCAAAAATGTGATGCCCAAGTGTAATGTCTTTGGCCTGGCGGGGAGAAAAAATTTGAATCTGTTTTGATGTGTTTGACTGGCTTTTTCTCTTGATCAGCGGGAAAAATGCACGTTCGCTCATCTTTCTCTCGCTCATCCCGGCGCCGGCGAAAGCGGCCGGGAGTCTGCTTCTGCCGCAGATAATCTGGGCGCGATGATGGCGAGCGCCTATCTCTGGCGCATCGCCTGTTCTGACGCAAGCCAGACCGGATCAGCGTTTGCCGGCCAGCCGGCTCCAGTCGCCCGGCAACATGCTGCGCAGCCGCTCCAGCAGCGACAGCGCAGGCGCCGCATGGCAGATCACTTCGGCATCTGCATCGGCATGCAGGCTGACCCAGCCGCTGCGCGCGATCAGGTGCCCCTGACCGTCGTTAAGCACGGTCTCGGCACGCAGCATGTGTTGCGCAAGCCACTGCGGGCTTTCCTGAATCCGCACGCGACGCGACTGGCACAGCAGTGCGCTGTCGCGCGCCAGCCAGATCTGCAGCGTCTCGCCGGCGCGCAGTTTCAGGTGTGTCGCGACGGGTGCTTGCGGCAATGCTGATGCGCTTGCCGGCGCCGTTGTATTAAGTTGCTCATTGAGTTGCTCAAGCTGGGCGATCTGAGCGGGCAGGGCGGCGAACTGCGATGCGCGGGTCTTGGCCATTGCGTTTCCTCGGTGGTGAATATGCAGCCAGTCTAGGGAGGAGCAGGGAGCCGCAACAGGCACAGGAAAATCCGATCTGACGCGAAACAGTCGTAGTTTTTTGAATCTGTTATTGTCCTTTTTCGATTGCTCTGTATCTGTTGCGGTTTTCATCGAAAGAACATGATGTCTCATGGACACGACCCGGACCCTGCTTGCGACCCCTGCGGCGCCATCGGCGCCTTTTTCCCGTTCTCCCATGGCTGAGACGGCCGAGCCAGAATTATTGCGCGAGCTGCCGTCCGGTGCGTCGGCATTGGCCTCGGCGCCTGGGCCTGGTCCGCTCTACAAGCGCATGGCCGAGCATTATCTGGAGGCGATTCAGGCAGGCACCTTGCGCACCGGCGACCGCATGCCCTCGGTACGGGAGCTGATGCGAAGGCATCAGGTCAGTCTGTCTACCGCCTTGCAGACCTTGCGCCACCTGGAAGAAGCCGGCTGGCTGGAGGCGCGCCCGCGCTCCGGTTATTTCGTGCGGCAACCGCGCCGCTCTTCCATCCTGCCGGTGCAGGAGCCGCGCAGCTTGCTGGCCATCGACCCGGCGCACTATGTCGGGATTCACGAGAAGGTCTCCAATTTCATTGCGCGCCGGCAAAGCAGCATGCCGCAGCTCGACCTCAGCGGCATGACCTGCGCGCCCGAGCTGTATGCGGTGGACGCCTTGAAGCAGGCCGCGATCCGCGCCTTGCGCGAACGCCCGGACTTATTGACCAGTGCCATGCCGCACAACGGCAATATGGGATTCCGGCAGGTGGTGGCGCGCCGTGCGCTCAATGCCGGCATTCGCATCAGCGCCGACGAAGTGGTCGTTACACACGGCTGCATCGAGGCCCTCAATCTGGTCTTGCGCGCCGTGGCGCAGCCGGGCGACACCATTGCGGTGGAGTCGCCCACCTATTTCGGCCTGTTGCAGACCCTGGAAAATCTCGGCATGCGCGCGCTGGAAATTCCGACCAGCCCGCACACCGGCATTTCGGTCGAGGCGCTGGAACTGGCGATCCAGACTTACGGCAACATCAAGGCGGTGGTGGTGGTGCCCAACCTGCAGAATCCCCTCGGTTGCATCATGCCCGAGGCGCACAAGGACGCGCTGGTCAAACTATGCCGGCAGGCACGCCTGCCGCTGATCGAGGACGATGCCTATACCGAACTGGCGGATGGCAGCGTGACGCCATCTTCGCTCAAGAGTCGCGATACCGACGGCAACGTCATTTATTGCGTGTCGCTCAACAAGGTGCTGGCGCCCGGCATGCGGCTCGGCTGGGTGAATGGCGGGCGCTGGCATGAACGCATCAAGATGCTCAAGTTTGCGCATACCCGCGCCAATGAGGAGTGGACCCAGGTCACCGCTGCCGATTTCATGGCCGGTACCGGCTACGACCGTCATTTGCGCCGTCTGCGCGAAATTCTCAGGGAACAGCGCGAACAGATGGCGGAATCGATTGCCGCCTATTTCCCCGAAGGCACACGTCTGAACGTGCCCAATGGCGGTGTCGGCCTGTGGGTCGAGTTGCCGGGCGAGTTGTCATCGCAGCAGGTGTTCGAGGCTGCACTGGCCGAGGGCATAGGCATTTCGCCGGGAGCGATTTTCTCCAATTCCGATCGTTATGAACATTTCCTGCGCATGTGCTGCGGTCATCCCTTCACGCGTGAACTGGATCAGGGCTTGCGGCAACTGGGGCGTATCTGCAAGGGGATGATGGAGTGAGTTCAAGATAGCCGGCCTGCCTTGTGCAAGCGCGCAAGGCAGCTGAGTTGTAGTCAATGTTGCCTTGCCTGAGCGCCCGATGCAGCATCAGACCGCGCAATAAAAGACGCCGCCCGGAGTGCGATATTCCGGGCGGCGTTTTCGCGTCTGAGCCTGGTAAAAGGATCCCTTTCTGGCGCGTGCTGATTGAGCTTGATTGGCCAGGCTTTTCTGATCCTTAGCCTCAATTACCCCGCCTATAAGAAAATTTATTAAAAAACTTGAAAGAATTGTCCATCGTCCGACGACTAAATTTCAGTTCCATATGTAAAGAAATTGTAAAGAATGTACACTGGCAGCGCTTCTGGCGCCCGGCAGTACGGCTTTGGACCTGACGTCCTCGGATCGGAGACCTCTTTTATGCAATCGCTGCACTCAATGCAATCGACAACTGAAAACCAAGCCGTCCTGCAGGCGACGCTGCAGCGCGGCATTGACGCCCACCTGGCCGGCCAACTGGAGCAGGCGGCGCAAATCTATCGCGACGTGCTGGATCGGGACCCGATCGAGCCGGTCGCGCTGCACTATCTCGGCATCTATCTGCATCAGATCGGCGAGCACGACGAAGCGCTGGAAAAACTGGTGCTGTCCACCGCGCTGGAATCGGACAACGCCGGCTGGCACAACGATCTGGGTAATGTGTTGTTCGCCTTGCAGCGTTTTGAGGATGCCGCACAATCCTATGCCGATGCGCTGGCGATCACGCCGGACGATCACAGCATCTGGAATAACCTGGGCGCGGTGCACCTGCAACTGGCGGAAAAGCAAGAGGCGATTGCCGCCTTCAAGCGCGCAGTCGAGCTGGCGCCGGAGTTCGTGCCGGCGCTCACGCATCTGGGCAGCATCTATCAGGCCGACGGCAACAAGATGGAAGCTTCGCACTATCAATGCCGGGCCTTTGTGGTGCCGCCGCTGGAGGGCAAGTCCAAGGAAATGCTGGGCATTTCCTTTTATTTTCTGGGGCGTCTGGCTGAAGCGGCAGAGATCTATCGCGCCTGGTTGCAAGAAGAGCCGGGTCATCCCATCGCCGCCCACCTGATGGCGGCTTGCTCGCAGAGCGACGTGCCGGAACGCGCCTCCGACAGCTATATTGAATTCCACTTCGATCGCTACGCCGAAACCTTCGACGCCAATCTGCTCAACAGCCTGGCCTATCGCGGCCCGCAGCTGATCGGTCTGGGGCTGGAGCTGGTCGGCGCGCCGGCGCACCAGTTCGAGGTGATCGACATCGGATGCGGCACCGGCCTGTGCGGTCCTTTTCTGGCGCCATTCTCGAAGCACATCGTCGGCGTCGACCTGGCCGGCAAGATGCTGGGCAAGGCGCGCAGCGGCGGCCACTACACGCAGTTGGAAAAAGCCGAGATCGGCGACTATCTGAGCCGCAATCCGGGTTCATGCGATCTGGTAACGGCGGCCGATACCATGATTTATTTCGGCGACCTCGGCCCGGTGTTCGGCAAGGTCGCCAAGTCGCTGCGCGACGATGGCTATTTCATCTTCACCATCGAAGTGGTGACGGCGACCGATCAGGCGCCCGGCGGCTATTGTCTGCACGCCAGCGGCCGCTATCGGCACGGGCTGGACTACGTGACGCATCATCTGCGCAGCAACGGCCTGCAGTTGTTGCATCACAGTGAGCAGATTCTGCGCGAGGAGATTCGCCAGTCGGTGGCCGGGCTGCTGTTTGTGGCGCGCCGGCTACCCTCTTAAGCGGCTTGTTCGGCCGCGTGCAAGGCCGCCAGCACCTGCGCACGCGAGGGGATCGGTTCGACCGCGCCGTAACCGGTGGTTGACAGCGCCGCCGCCACATTGGCGTAGCGCGCCGCCTCGAAGGGATTCTTGCCCTCCACCAATTGCGCGATAAAAGCGCCGCCGAAGCAATCGCCGGCGCCGGTCGCATCCAGCGCCTCGACCGGGTAGGGCGCCACCATGCGGCGCTCCTGCGGCGTCGCTACATAGCAGCCTTCGTGGCCCAGCTTGAAGGCCACCAGACGAATTCCGTACGACAGCAATTGATCGACGATGGCGTCGCGATCTTCCAGTCCGGTCAACAGGTTGACGTCCTCCCAGCTCGGCAGGCAGATGTCGGTCAGCCTGAAGGCTTCGATCATCTTTTCGCGGGCGCGCTCCAGCGGCCACAACCGCAGACGCAGATTGGTGTCGAGCGAGGTCCAGGTGTCGTTGGCGCGGGCCTGGCGCATGGCTTCCAGGCCGCTGTCGCAGGCACTTTCGCTGATCGCCAGACTGATGCCCGACAAGTGCAATACCTTGGCCTGTGCGATGGCCTCGCGCGGCAACTGCTGTGGCGTGTAGAGGCTCGCGGCGGAGCCGGCGCGGCGGTAATGAAAGTGATGGCCTTGCGCGTCATGGGTGACGAAGTAGATGCCGGTGGCCGTGTTTTCGATCACGCCGGTATGTGTGATATCGACGCCTTCGCTGCGCCACAGATCGAGCAGGCTGCGCCCGAAATGATCGTCGCCGACGGCGCTGACGTACCCGGTCTGAGCACCCTGACGCGCGGCGGCGATACAGAAGTTGGAGGTGTCGCCGCCGAAGCCTTCAAGATAGTGGCGGTGGTTGGCTATGCTCTGGTTGAACTCCACCATGGCTTCGCCGTAAGCGAGGATCTTGCTGTTCATGAGTCTGCTGCCTTTGTTGCCTTGCGCAGCCCGGGGCTGCGGAAAAGAAAGCGGCGCCGCGCGGCCTTATTGCCGCGCGGGCGCCGGGTCATCAATTAAAAGCCTGCATCAAACCAGGCCTCAGAAGTAGGTCTGCACCACATCAATCACGTTGAAGCTATTGTCCAGCACCGGCAGGTGACGCCATTTGTCGAAGGTCAGGCAAGGGTGGGAGATGTCGAAGGCGATCATGTCGCCGACGCGGATGTCGTCGCCGGCCTGAATCTTCAGGTAGGCGTGCTGATCCATCATGCCGGTGATTTCCCAGTGCGCCGGGCTGGCGAGCGGGGTCTGATCCTGTTCCGGACGGAAGCGCAAGACCGGCAGCGGCAGGCCGGCATCGAAGGCGGCATCGCGCTTGCCGAGTGCCACGATGGCCTTGTCGGCTTCCGGAATCGATTGCACGTAGGCCCACAATTGCAGCGCCGGCTGCAACTGGCTGCGCATCTGATGCGCCACCGGATTGCGCACCTGAATCTGCGCCTGCGCGGCACGGTAGATGCCGACGTCATGCGTCAGATAGCAGCCCGGGCGCAGCACCACGTCCAGCGGTTGTCCGATGTCGGCCTGCGCGAACTCTTCCGCCACCACGTCGTACCAGGCCGAGCCGGCGCCGGTCAGTACCGCCGGGCCGTGCGCCAGACGCTTGCTCAATTGACCTTGTTGCGCCAAATCCTTGATACATTGCACGGCGCGTTGCAGGAAGGCGCGGATATCGGCTTCTTCCTTCAGCACGCCTTCATAGACTTCTACGCCGGCCAGCGCGATGCTGTCGGGCCAGCGCTTGATGGCCTCCAGCACGGCCGCCTGTTGTTGTTCATTGCGCACGCCGGTGCGGCCGCCGGCGGGGCCCAATTCCAGCAGCACATTCAGGGTTTGCTTGCGCGCGGCGTAGAAACGGCCGAGCTGATCGACCAGATCGGCCGAGTCCACCAGGCAGAAGAACTCAAAATCGGGGTCTTGCAGCAATTGCGAAATGATCGCCATATTCTGCTTGCCGACCAGTTGATTGGCCATGATCACGCGGCGCACGCCATGCGCATAGCCGGCCAGCGTCTGATGCGCGGTCGCCAGCGTGATGCCCCAGGCGCCGGTCGCCAGTTGGCGCGCAAACAGCTTGGGCGCCATGGTGGTCTTGCCGTGCGGCGCCAGTTTCACGCCGTATTCACCGACGAACTTTTGCATCCAGTCGAGGTTGTGCGCCAGCTTCTCTTCATACAGCACGGCGGCCGGCAGGCTCAATTCTTCCTTCAGCAAATTCCATTTCACCTGGCCGGCCTGATCCGGCGCCAGCGGCTGCGGCAAATCGCCCAGACCTTTGTTCAGGGCATCGATGATGCCAGCCTGATAAGTGATTTGGTAATTTGTATCATTCATTTTTAATTGGCCCTTAAAATTTGGATTGACGTAATAATACCCTTGAATTTACTATGCGTAAAACGTGTTAGTAAATAACATGGTGTTGTTCTGCGGAGTTGGTTTCGGTCTTTTTTGAGCGCCGTGAAACTGCTGTGGCGTGCGCATAGTCAACTGAAGGCGACTTGGTTCAGATATGCCGCCGGATGGGTGGTTCTGGCCGTCGCTTTATCTGGAATGAAGCGCTTGCCGCGCGGCAGAAAGTCATGCGCAGACATAAGCAAAATCGGCACCAGCCGGCAAAACAGGTGGGACGGCATTCACATCATGGGCGGCATGGCAGCCATCTCCGCAGTTTCCGTGCAGGTGCAACTGGCATAGCCTCGATTGCACCTCAAACCGCGGGCGATGCGCAAGCAAATTAACACCGGGCCGGTTTCGGCTGCTTCGGTTTCTTCAGTTTTCAGGACAGGCGATGGCGCAGGCATTCGATATCATTTCCCGCATCACCGAGCGCAGCGGTCAGTTGCGGCTGGCCGAACAAAAGGTGGCGGAAGCCATTCTGAGCGATCTGTCCTTCGCCGCCAGCGCCAGCATCGGCGATCTGGCTGGCAAGGCCGACGTCAGCGTCGCCAGCGTCACGCGTTTCGCCAAGGCCATGGGTTGCCGCGATGTGCGCCAGTTCAAGTTCATGCTGGCGCAGGCGGTGGCGGTGGGACAGCGCTTCTTCGACGGCGGCGACCAGACGGCCACCCAGCCGCCCGAGCTGGCCGATGTGGTCTACAACGATATTCATGCGGTGCTGGAGCTGAACCGCGCCTTGCTCAATCCGGACGCGCTGCTGCGCGCCGGCCAGTTGCTGCGCGATGCCCGCATGATTTATTCCTTCGGCATGGGCGGCGGCTCCACCATGATGGCGGACGAGGCGCGTTATCGGCTGGTGCGCCTGGGGCGCCCGGTGGCGACTTATCACGACGCCTTGCTGCAAAAGATGGTGGCGGCGACGCTGGACAAGAACGACGTGCTGCTGGTGTTTTCCACCACCGGCAATGTGCCTGAGCTGCTCGCCAGTTGCGAGATCGCGCGCGAATATGGGGTCAGCATCGTGGCCATCACCGCGCTGGGCTCCAAACTGGCGGGCATGGTGGACGTGCTGCTGCCGATCAAGACCCTGGAAACCGACCTGATTTTCAAGCCATCGTCCTCGCGCTACGCCATGATGATGATTCTCGACATGCTGGTACTGGAGCTGGCGCTGCTGACGAAGGATCGCAGCCAGGAGCGTCTGCGCCGTCTCAAATACACACTGGATACGCATCGCGGCGGCAATGATCGCCAGCCGCTGGGAGATTGATATGAGCCATTCCGAAACCCGCACTGCCGCGTCTGCCGATACAGCTTCGGCGGCGGCTTCCGCATCGACGCAGTGCGACATCCTGTTCCGCAATGCCTTTGTGATTGACGGTTCCGGCGCTGATCCGGTACCCGCCGATGTCGCCGTGCGCGGCGGCCGGATTGCCGCCGTCGGCGATCTGGCAGCATGGCAGGCCGGCCACGTCGTGGACGCTAGCGGCAAGGTGCTGAGCCCCGGCTTCATCGACGTGCACACGCATGACGACACCAATGTGATCCGTACGCCGGACATGTTTCCCAAGCTGTCGCAGGGCGTGACCACGGTGGTGGTCGGCAACTGCGGCATCAGCGCCGCGCCGGTCAGCCTCAGGGGCGAGCCGCCCGATCCCATGAACCTGCTGGGCAAGACCGAGGCGTTCAGCTACCCCACCTTCGCCAGCTATGTCGAGGCCGTGAATGCCGCCAGGCCGGCCATCAATGTGGCGGCGCTGGTCGGCCACACCGCGCTGCGCAACAATCACATGGATCGCCTGGATCGCGCCGCCAGCACCGAAGAAATCGACGGCATGCGCGCCCAGTTGCGCGAGTCGCTGGAGCATGGCGCGCTGGGCCTTTCCACCGGTCTGGCCTATGGCAACGCGATCAATGCGCCGACCGCAGAGGTGCTGGCGCTGTCCGAGCCGCTAGCCGAATTCGGCGGCATGTATGCGACCCATCTGCGTAGTGAATTCGCCGATATTCTGGACGCGATGGATGAGGCCTTCCGCATCGGCAAGCATGCGCGCGTGCCGGTGGTGATTTCCCACCTCAAGTGCGCCGGCGTCGAAAACTGGGGCCGCAGCGCCGAGGTGCTGAAGGCGCTGGAACTGGCGAGCCAGCATCAGCATGTCGGTTGCGATTGCTATCCCTATACCGCCAGTTCATCCACCCTCGATCTCAAGCAAGTCACCGATACCTACGACATTCAGGTCACCTGGTCCGAGCCGCATCCGGAGCAGGGCGGCAAGATGCTGGCGGCCATCGCCGGCGAGTGGCAGGTCGATCTGCATGAAGCTGCGCGCCGTCTGATGCCGGCCGGCGCGGTGTATCACTGCATGTCGGACGATGATGTGAATCGCATCCTGAGTCACCCGGCCAGCGTGGTCGGTTCGGACGGCCTGCCCAACGATCCTTTGCCGCATCCGCGCCTGTGGGGCGCTTTCCCGCGTGTACTGGGGTATTACAGCCGAGAACAAAAGCTGTTTTCAATGGCGGTCGCCGTGCGCAAGATGACCGGTTTGTCGGCCGAGCGTTTCGGCCTGCATCAGCGCGGTTTTGTGCGCGCCGGCTACTGGGCCGATCTGGTGCTGTTCGATGCGGCCACGGTGCGTGACGCCGCCAGCTTCACCGATCCCATGCAGCCCGCGCATGGCATCGAGCAGGTCTGGGTCAACGGCGTGCTGGCGTATCGCGGCGGTGAGCTCAAGCAGGCCACCGGCGAACGCGCCGGGCGTTTCCTGGCGCGACCAAAGTCAGAGCCGAAGGCGGCCTGATTTCAGCGCGCCCGGATTCGGCTCAAATGAATTCAAGCGGTGAGCATTAACAATATGAACTGATTCAGTCATATCGCAGTACGCGGTCACCGCCAGTCGGCCACGCAGTTAAGCTGCTCATTCGGCTGGCAAGCCGGGATACATCGGCCATGCAAGTGCAAGTGCAGGTGCAGGGTGGGGCGATATGGCATGCGAAGGAGCGGAGGCCCTGCCGTTGGCGGGGCATTCAAATTTTGTTTTGGTAAAGGAGCATTAATGAGCATTCAACGATTTGGTGTCGACGGCGGCACCGGTACCGGCGGTCAGCATCTGCCATTCGCCCGCGCAGTGGCAGCCGACGGCTGGCTGTATGTGTCGGGCCAGGTGGCGATGGAAAACGGCGAAGTGATCGACGGCGGCATCGTGGCCCAGTCGCACAAGGCGATCCAGAACGTGATCGCCATCCTCAAGGAAGCCGGCTACGGCCCTGAACATGTGGTGCGTTGCGGCGTCTGGCTGGACGACGCACGCGACTTCCAGTCCTTCAACAAGGTCTTCAAGGAGTACTTTGGCGCCAATCCGCCGGCGCGCGCCTGCGTGGTGTCGAGCATGGTGGTGGACTGCAAGGTTGAAGTCGACTGCGTGGCTTTCAAGCGCTGATTCAGATATCCGTCTGAACCGTTTATCGATCGGGTTTGCGCCATAGCAGCGCAAGCCCGATGTTTCACCTTCTGGAGAGGAGATACTCATGGAGGCTGTACAAGGTAGTGCGCTGCTGATCTATGCATTGGTAGCCGTGATCGCACTGATCGTGCTGATCGCAAAATTCAAACTGAATCCCTTTATCGTTCTGATCGTGGTGTCGCTGGTGCTGGGGCTCTCGGTCGGCATGCCGATGGGCAATATCGTCAAGGCCTTTGAAACCGGCGTCGGCAACACGCTGGGGCACATCGCGCTGGTGGTCGGCCTGGGCACCATGCTGGGCAAGATGATGGCCGAGTCGGGTGGAGCGGAACGCATCGCCACCACCATGATCAAGGCCTTCGGCGAAAAGAACGTGCACTGGGCCATGATGACGGTGGCCTTCATCGTCGGTCTGCCGGTGTTCTTCGAAGTCGGTTTCGTGCTGCTGATTCCGATTGCCTTCAACGTTGCCAAGCGCACCGGCACCTCGATGGTGCTGGTCGGGATTCCGATGGTGGCCGGTCTGTCGGTGGTACACGGCCTGATTCCGCCGCACCCTGCGGCCTTGCTGGCGGTAACGGCATATAACGCCGACATCGGTCGCACCATCATGTATGCGCTCGCCGTCGGCATTCCGACCGCGATCATCGCCGGCCCGCTGATGGGCAAGCTGATGGCCAAAGTGGTGATTCCCAATCCGGATAATCCGCTGATCGGTCAGTTCGTCGATGCCGGCAAGGACCAGCGCGAGCTGCCTGGCTTCGGCATCACGCTGTTCACGATTCTGCTGCCGGTGGTGCTGATGTTGCTGGGCAGCTGGGCCGATCTGTTCTTTACGCCCAAGACCTTTGCCAACGACTTCCTGCGTCTGATCGGCAACTCCGTGATTGCGCTGCTGATTGCGACGCTGGTGAGTTTCTACACCTTCGGCAAAAAGCGCGGCTTCAATCGCGACCAGATCCTCAAGTTCACCAATGAATGTCTGGGGCCGATTGCCAGCATTACGCTGGTGGTGGGCGCCGGCGCCGGCTTCGGCCGCATCCTGATGGAAAGCGGCGTGTCCAAGGCGATCGTCGAAATCGCCACCAGCGCGCATCTGTCGCCCTTGCTGCTGGGCTGGTTCGTGGCGGCGCTGATTCGCGTGGCGACCGGTTCTGCGACGGTGGCGATGACCACCGCCTGCGGCATCGTTGCGCCTATCGTGTCGACCGTCGGCGGCGTGCGTCCGGAGCTGATGGTGCTGGCCACCGGCGCCGGCTCGCTGATCCTGTCGCACGTCAACGACGGCGGTTTCTGGCTGGTCAAGGAATACTTCAACATGACCGTGCCGCAAACCTTCAAGACCTGGACCGTGTGCGAAACCGTGATCTCGGTGGTGGCCTTGCTGCTGACACTGGGGCTGGCGACCATCGTCTGATCCGGCTCTAAGCATTGGCTGACAATGAAAAATGCCGCAGACTTCTGCGGCATTTTTTTATGCGCTCCGGCTTTTCAAGCGGAGCAAATCCAGATTCAGAATCGGAAGCGCGAATCGTCAAAGCGCGGATCGGGCCCGTTTTCAACTTTGCGCACCACGCCCTGATCGTCGAAGTAGACCGTCATTTCCGAATTCCACACGCCGCTTTCCTTGAAGCCGTAATTCCAGGCTTCGAAGGGAATACGCGCATAACGCGTGACTTCAGTCGGGCGGCCGACTTGTTTCAGAACATCGGCCTTGGTGTCCTGATTCACCTTGATGGCCTGGAATCTTTGCAGGGTCCAGACTTGCTCGTAGGAAATCAGGCGCTGGTCGGGGCCGATGCGCGCCATGTAGCTGTATTGGCCGAAGGCGCCGGGTGCATATTCGAACAGCCTGGTGTTGCCGTCCGGATAAACATTGGTCGGCGGGCCGAGGCGGGCCAGCACCTGTGCTTCGGAATCGCCGGCCGCCGGCGGCGGCGCGAACATCGAAGCGCAGCCGCTCAGTGCCGCCGCGCTCAGCAACACAGCCACCATGGCGGCGCGCGGTTTGAACGAGCACAGGGAGAGGCGTGACCGGGGTGATGAAAAGTGTAGTTTCATGTCTTGTCGTCCTGATATTTTTGTAGGGCATCTGCGGCGTTAAGGCTGCCCGCCGTTCATTGCGTAATTTGCGTAATTGCGTATTGTCGCCGATGTCTGCCATGTTGGCATGCAGGTGTCTCTGCGAGCGGCCCGTGCGGGCCGCTCTGATCGTATCCAGCGGGAAACTTGCCGGTTCGGCATCGTGCTCCTTGGGGCGCTTTTGCGTCTTTACCTACAGGCTCTGCCTAAGTATTTGAATCGCCTGATTTTTTGCTATATACTTCCGCGTCTGGCCATTTAGGCCGGATTCATTTTTTTAGTCACGGTATGCAAGGGTTGAAACTGACTCCGCACACCGCTTGTGAAAGGTAATTAGTATGTCGATCAATAAAGAAGGCAAAGCTGCCATTATCACTGATAATGCACGCGGTACAAACGATACAGGTTCTCCTGAAGTGCAAGTCGCTCTGCTGACAGCACGCATCAACGACCTGAACGGTCACTTCAAAGCACACAGCAAGGATCACCACTCGCGTCGTGGTCTGATCAAGATGGTTAACCGTCGTAAAAGCCTGCTGTCCTACCTCAAGGGCAAGGATGCCGACCGTTACCGCGCACTGATCGAAAAACTCGGTCTGCGTAAGTAATTTTGATCCCACGTCCAAATCATCAGGTCGAGGGTTCATAGCCAGAATGCCTGCGTCATCACTGACGCGGGCATTTTGTTTTTTGCGATTCCGTATTCATGAGCTTGCGGTCGGCGCAGCCCGATAGCCGGGCCTGAACGGATGCTGTTTTCCTTGCCGGGCATGGCGTCGGCGGATTCGCAAATAAGCAGATACGCAGACACGCACTGCAGAAACATCAGCAATACCAGCAATACCAGCATTACCCGCAATACAAGCAATAGCAGCGACATTCACACTATTCGTAAGCCGGCGTCCATGTGGCGGCGGCTGTGGTGAGGTGAACGACAGCGCCTGAAAATCTGTCGGTAAAAAGAAGTACCCGCGACGCACAGCCGGGGCTTCAATAAAGAAAGGAAATACCGTGTTCAATAAAGTTACCAAAACCTTCCAGTACGGCCAGCATCAAGTCACTCTGGAAACCGGCGAAATCGCTCGCCAGGCATCCGGCGCCGTCGTGGTGTCGGTGGAAGACACCGTCATTCTGGCAACTGTCGTGGCCCGCAAGGATGCCAAGCCAGGTCAGGACTTCTTCCCGCTGACGGTTGATTACATTGAAAAGACTTACGCTGCAGGCCGCATCCCAGGCGGTTTCTTCAAGCGCGAAGGCAAGCCTTCGGAAAAGGAAACACTGACTTCGCGTCTGATCGATCGTCCGATCCGCCCGCTGTTTCCGGAAGGTTATCTGAACGAAGTTCAGGTCATCATTCACGTGCTGTCGGTCAACCCTGAAATCGATCCTGACATCCCGGCGATGATCGGCGCTTCGGCAGCACTGTCGATCGCAGGCATTCCGTTCAGCGGCCCGGTCGGCGCTGCGCGCGTCGGTTACATCGACGGTCAGTACGTACTGAACCCGACAGCATCGCAACTGAAGACCTCGCAACTGGATCTGGTGGTGGCCGGTACTGAAACCGCCGTGCTGATGGTCGAGTCGGAAGCGAAACAATTGTCGGAAGAAGTGATGCTGGGCGCGGTGGTGTTCGGTCACGAGCAATCGAAGGCCGTCATCGACGCCATCCACGAACTGGTGCGCGACGGCGGCAAGCCTGAAGTGCAATGGGCGCCGGCGCCAAAGAACGAAGCGCTGATCGCACGCGTGACCGAGCTGGCCGAAGGCAAGCTGCGCGAAGCCTATCAGACCAAGGACAAGCAAGCGCGTACCGAAAAGCTCAAGACCGTGACTTCGCAAGTCAACGAAGCGCTGGTGGCTGACGCTGCCAACGGCGGCGCTGCTGCGGATTCGTCGGAAGTCGGCGGCATTCTGTTCGACCTGGAAGCCAAGATCGTGCGTTCGCAGATCCTGGACGGCGAGCCACGCATCGACGGCCGCGATACACGCACCGTGCGTCCGATCTCGATCCGTACCGGCGTGCTGCCACGCACCCACGGTTCAGCACTGTTCACCCGCGGTGAAACGCAGGCGCTGGTGGTTGCCACTCTGGGCACTGCACGCGACGAACAAAAGATCGATGCGCTGATGGGTGAGTACACCGACCGCTTCATGCTGCACTACAACATGCCTCCGTTCGCGACCGGCGAAACCGGCCGCGTCGGTACGCCGAAGCGTCGTGAAATCGGTCACGGCCGTCTGGCCAAGCGCGCACTGATCGCCGCGCTGCCGGCAGCTGACGAGTTCAGCTACTCGGTGCGTCTGGTGTCGGAAATCACTGAATCCAACGGTTCCTCGTCGATGGCTTCGGTCTGCGGCGGCTGCCTGGCGCTGATGGATGCCGGCGTGCCGATGCAAGCGCACGTGGCAGGTATCGCCATGGGTCTGATCAAGGACGGCAGCAAGTTCGCTGTCCTGACCGACATCCTGGGCGACGAAGATCACCTGGGCGACATGGACTTCAAGGTGGCGGGTACCTCCAACGGTATCACCGCGCTGCAGATGGACATCAAGATTCAGGGCATCACCAAGGAAATCATGCAGGTCGCGCTGGAACAGGCCAAGGAAGGCCGTCAGCACATCCTGGAGAAGATGCAGGAAGCCGTGCCGGCCGGTCGTACCGAGCTGTCCGATTTCGCACCGCGTCTGATCACTATCAAGATCAATCCTGAAAAGATCCGTGACGTGATCGGCAAGGGCGGCGCAGTGATTCGCGCGCTGACCGAAGAAACCGGCACCCAGATCGACATCAGCGACGAAGGCGTGGTCACCATCGCTTCCGTCGATGCCTCCGCAGGTCAGGAAGCCAAGCGCCGCATTGAAGAACTGACTGCTTCGGTTGAAGTGGGCAAGGTCTACGAAGGCACCGTGCTGAAGCTGCTGGACTTCGGCGCCATCGTTCAGGTTCTGCCGGGCAAGGATGGTCTGCTGCACATCAGCCAGATCGCCAACGAGCGCGTCAACGCCGTTGCCGATTACCTGAAGGAAGGCCAGCAAGTTCGCGTCAAGGTTCTGGAAACCGACGACCGCGGCCGCCTGAAACTGTCGATGAAGGCAGCTCAGGAAGGGTCTGATGCACCTGCTTCGCAAGAAGTATCGCAATAAGCTGAACCGAGCGAGGCCTGTCGCGCCTGGCCGCATCATCGGAATCATTGATGCGGCGAGTGCGGCGGCAGGCTGAAGCGATCGGCCTGATCTGCGTTGAAAAGTCCCCCGGAATCTCTGGTTCCGGGGGATTTTTCTTTTGGAATTTAGCAGATAGTTTGTTGCCATCTTTGCTCGCGGCTTCGCGATTTTTGAGCGGCACAAGACGGTTTCGAACCAATTACGTACAATCCTGTCTGGTTTGATATGGATCAAGGTCTGGCAGTTTGTCTGCAAGGGTCTTGCAAGCAATGAATGCAATGCCGGCAAGGCGCTGAAAAATACAAGCACGGTCCATGGCAAGCTGCCTGAAGAGAAGAAGGGGACATAACCCGTCGCGGGATCAGAAGTTGGACATCAGCTTCGGAGATCAACGGTATTGCGGCAACGCACACCGGCGCGGGAGCGAACAAGAAAATCCACTCTCGAAAGGAATGCAATGCATCACGTCGTCATCATCGGATGTGGTTTTGGCGGGCTCGCCGCCGCCAGAGAACTGGCTCGGGCGGACGTCCGCATCACGCTGATCGATCGCAGCAATCACCACCTGTTCCAGCCCCTGCTGTATCAGGTGGCGACTGCCGGTTTATCGGCGCCGGCGATCAGCGCTCCGATCCGCAGCATCCTCGCCGATCAGCGCAATCTGACCAGCCTGATGGCCGCCGTCACCGACATCGACGTCAACGGCAAGGCCGTTACGCTGGAAGACGGCACCCGCATCGACTACGACTATCTGGTGGTTGCCGCCGGCTCCACCCACAGTTATTTCGGCCACGACGAATGGGCGCCGCTGGCGCCCGGCCTGAAAACGCTGGAAGACGCCTTCGACATCCGTCGCCGCATCCTGATGGCCTTCGAATATGCCGAGCGCGAGACCGATCCCGCCAAGCGCGCCGAATGGCTGACCTTCACCGTGATCGGCGCCGGCGCCACCGGCGTTGAAATGGCCGGCACCCTGATCGAAATCGCACGCCACACGCTGAGCGGCGAGTTCCGCAAGATCGATCCGCATGCCGCGCGCGTGGTGCTGCTGGAAGGCTCCGAACGCGTGCTGGGCGCTTATCCCGCCGACCTCTCCGAAAAGGCCAGGCTGCAATTGCAAAAGCTGGGCGTGGACGTGCGCACCAGCAGCCGCGTGACCGATATCGATGCCGAATGCGTGCGCTACACCGACGCCGCCGGCGAACAGCGGCTGGCGTCGCGCACTGTGATCTGGTCGGCCGGCGTCGCCGCTTCGCCGCTGGGCAAGGCGCTGGGCGTACCGCTGGATCGCGCCGGGCGGGTGCAGGTCAGCCCCGAGCTGACGATTGCCGGCCATCCTGAAGTGTTCGTGATCGGCGATCTGGCGGCTGCCATCTCCGATGGCAAACCGGTGCCGGGCGTGTCGCCGGCCGCCAAGCAGATGGGCCGCGTGGCCGGTCGCAATATCCTGCATCGCATCGCCGGCACGGCGCTGGAAAGCTTCCAGTATCGCGACTACGGTTCGCTCGCGACCATCGGCCGCAAGGCAGCGATTGCGATGGTCGGCAAGTTCAAGTTTTCGGGGTATGCGGCCTGGCTGTTCTGGCTGTTTGTGCACGTCTACTTCCTGATCGGATTCCGCAACCGGATGCTGGTGATGAGCGACTGGGCCTGGGCGTACATGACTTTCAAACGCAGCGCACGCGTGATCTCGACGCTGGTGCCGGATCATCCGGTCGATGCCAATGGCGAGCGCAAGCCGGTTGAGGCGGCGCGCGACTGATTTGCCAGTGGGCCCGATGCTGGCCGCAGCAGGCCGGCGTCACCAGATGAAAGAGGCCGCATATGCGGCCTCTTTTTTTGTCAAAGTTTAAATGGGAGCCCATTCCGTGCAGGCCCGGATTGCTGCGCGCAGCCCACGGATCATGGTCTCAAGCGCGATGCTAGGCGGAGCATTCCCAGTCCCGGCATGCGCGACCTGCTGCGGCAAATAAGGCAGGTGGATGAAGCCGGCGCGCACGCGATCCGGTTCGCCGTGCAGATCGAGATGATGCATCAGTCCGTAGAACAGATGATTGCAGACGAAGGTGCCGGCGCTGTTGGAGATGGCGGCCGGAATGTCTTCTTCGCGCAGCGCTTGCTCAATGCGGCGCAGCGGCAGAGTCGAAAAATAGGCTGCCGGGCCGTCGCTGCGGATGATGCTATCGCGCGGTTGATGGCCGGCGTTGTCGGGGATATCGGCATCGTCGATATTGATCGCGACGCGTTCGAGTTGAATGCCGCTGCTGCCGCCTGCCTGACCCACACAAATGATCAGCGCAGGCCGATGCTGGCTGACGGCGCGGACGATTTCATCGACCGCCATGCCGAACACGCAACTCAGCTTCAGCGTCTGCACCTGCGTGTGGCCGCAGCGCCAGTCTTGCAGACGCTGCACGGCTTCCCACGATGGATTGATGCGCTCATTGCCGAAAGGCTCAAAGCCGGTCAGCAGTGCGGTTTGCGTCAATGCAGGGAGCAATTTGCCGGCGCCGCCAGCGGCTGATGCTTGAGGCTTGCGGTTCATGAGGCCATCCTATGTGAATAAAAAAGCGGCATTATCGCCGTCCGCAGACGATGATAATGCCGCAAGGACACTACTTCCAGGGAGTGTTGCTGTGCGGCGCCGACAGGCGCCGATTCCTTTCACGGTTGACGGCCGGCTCGGTCAATCGTCCGAGTCGGCCGTTTGCCTCACGACTTACTTCGGGGTGCCATAACCACCGCCGCCCGGCGTTTCGATCACGAAGATTTCACCGGCCTGCATTTCGGTGCTGGCGACAAAGCTGAGCTCCTGTTGCGTGCCATCGTTGCGGATCACCAGATTGCGGCCGCACTTTCCGCTGCCGCCGCCGGCCGCGCCGAAAGGCGGGACGATGCGGTTATTGGAAAGAATCGACGCCGTCATCGGCTCCAGGAAGCGGATCTTGCGGATGCCGCCGTTGCCGCCATGCCATTCACCCTTGCCGCCCGAACCCGGATTGATTTCATAGCTTTCCAGCCGTACCGGATAACGCCACTCCAGAATTTCCGGATCGGTCAGGCGCGAGTTGGTCATGTGCGTCTGGACCACATCGGTGCCGTTGAAACCGTTGCCGGCGCCGGAGCCGCCGGAGATGGTCTCGTAGTACTGATGCTCGCCGTTGCCGAAGGTGAAGTTGTTCATCGTGCCGGGCGCCGATGCCATCACGCCGAGCGCGCCATACAAGGCGTTGGTGATGCAGCTTGAGGTCTCCACATTGCCCGACACCACCGCCGCCGGGTAATGCGGATTGAGCATCGAGCCTTCCGGAATGATCACGTTCAGCGGCTTGAGGCAGCCGGCGTTCAGCGGAATCTCATCGTCCACCAGCGTGCGGAACACATACAGCACCGCCGCCATGCAAATCGCGCTGGGGGCGTTGAAGTTGTTGTTCAGCTGCGGCGAAGTGCCGGTGAAGTCGATGTCGGCGGTGCGTTCGGCATGGTTCACGCGGATCGCCACCTTGATCACCGCGCCGTTGTCGAGCGGGTATTCATAGGTGCTGTCCTTGACCAGCGTGATTACGCGGCGCACTGCTTCTTCAGCGTTGTCCTGCACGTACGCCATGTAGGCTTGCACCACTTCCAGGCTGAAGTGATCGACCATCTTCAGCAACTCATCCACCCCCTTCTGATTGGCGGCGATCTGCGCCTGCAGGTCGGCCAGATTCTGCGGAATATTGCGCGCAGGGTAGGGGCCGGAACCGAGCAGGGCGATGGTTTCCTGTTCCAGGAAACGACCGGCGCTGACCAGCTGGAAGTTGTTGATCAGAATGCCTTCTTCTTCCACCACCGTGCTGTCGGCCGGCATCGAGCCCGGCGTGATGCCGCCGATGTCGGCATGGTGGCCGCGCGAGCCGACGTAGAACAGAATGTCCTTGCCGTGCTTGTCGAAGGCCGGCGTGATCACGGTGATGTCCGGCAAATGGGTGCCGCCGTGATACGGATCGTTGAGCATGAAGACATCGCCCGGCTGCATCTTGCCGGTGTTCTCGCGGATGATGGTGCGGATGCTTTCGCCCATGGAGCCGAGGTGCACCGGAATGTGCGGCGCGTTGGCGATCAGATTGCCCTGCGCATCGAACAGCGCGCAAGAGAAGTCCAGCCGCTCCTTGATGTTGACTGAGAAGGCGGTGTTCTGCAGACGCAGGCCCATCTGCTCGGCGATGCTCATGAACAGATTGTTGAACACTTCCAGCATCACCGGATCGGCGGTGGTGCCGATCGCCTTGCGTTGCACGCGCGCCTGATAGCGCTGCAGCACCAGATGGTTGAGCGTGGTGACTTCCGCCAGCCAGCCCGGTTCGACGATGTTGGTGGCATTCTTTTCGGCGATGATGGCCGGGCCGTGCACCACGTCGCCGGGACGCATGTCTTCGCGGCGATATAGCGCAGTATCGTGCCATTGGCCGCCCGAAAACAGCTTCACGGTTTCGGTGGCGTGCAATGCGCCGTCGCGCGGCGGCAATTGTTCGACCTTTTCTTCGCGGTCGCTGGAGACGCCGATGGCTTCCACCGAGATGGCTTCAATCACCATCATTTTTTCCGGCATCAGGAAGGAGTAGCGTTTCTTGTAGGCGCTCTCGAACTGCGCCACCATGTCGTCCAGACTGGCGAAGGACACCACGATCACCGAGTCGGTGCCGTCGTAGCGCAGGTGGACGCGGCGCAGTACGTCGATCTGCGTCGCGCTCACGCCTTGCGACAGCAGATCTTCCGACGCCAGTGTAGCCAGCGCCTGCAATTGCTGTTCCAGCGGCTGGATGGAGCCGGCCGTGAGCGGCAGTTCCATGGCCTGTTCGCGCATCGCGGTCTGATCCGCCAGACCCATGCCGTAGGCCGACAGCACGCCCGCGAACGGATGGGCAAACACGCGTGTCATGCCCAGCGCATCCGCCACCAGGCAAGCGTGCTGGCCGCCGGCGCCGCCGAAGGTGGTCAGGGTGTAATCGGTGACATCATGGCCGCGTTGCACCGAGATGAACTTGATCGCATTGGCCATGTTGCCGACCGCGATTTCGATGAAGCCTTCCGCTACTTCTTCCGGTGTGCGGCGGTTGCCGGTTTCCGTGAAGATGCGCTCAGCCAGCTCGGTGAATTTCTGCACCACGGCATCGCGGTCCAGCGCTTCATCAGCGGCAGGGCCGAACACCTTCGGGAAGTAGGCCGGCTGAATCTTGCCCAGCATGACGTTACAGTCGGTGACGGCCAACTGGCCGCCGCGCCGATAGCTGGTCGGACCGGGATTGGCGCCGGCGCTGTCGGGGCCGACGCGATAACGCGTGCCGTCGAAATGCAGGATGGAGCCGCCGCCCGCAGCCACGGTATGGATGCTCATCATCGGTGCGCGCATGCGCACGCCGGCCACCTGGGTTTCAAACTCGCGCTCGAATTCGCCGGCGTAGTGCGAGACGTCGGTCGAAGTGCCGCCCATGTCGAAGCCGATGATCTTGTCGAAGCCGGCGGTTTCCGCGGTGCGCACCATGCCGACGATGCCGCCGGCCGGGCCGGACAGGATCGAATCCTTGCCCTGGAAGCGATGCGCGTCGGTCAGGCCGCCATTGCTTTGCATGAATAGCAGACGCACGCCATCCATCTCGCTCGCGACCTGATCCACATAGCGGCGCAGGATGGGCGACAAATAGGCATCGACCACCGTGGTGTCGCCGCGCGACACCAGCTTCATCATCGGGCTGACTTCATGCGACACCGAGATTTGCGTATAGCCGATCTCAGCCGCAATCTCGGCCAGCTTTTCTTCATGCGCGGTAAAACGGTAGCCGTGCATCAGCACAATTGCCGCCGAGCGATAGCCTTCCTTATAGAGCGCGCTCAGTTGCTCGCGCGCCGAGCTGGCGTCCAGCTCTTGCACCACGTCGCCGTGGGCGCCGAGGCGTTCGTCCACCTCGATCACTTTTTCAAACAGCAGTTCGGGCAGCACGATATTGCGATCGAACAGGCGCGGACGATTCTGATAAGCGATGCGGAGGGCATCGCGGAAACCGCGGGTAATCAGCAGCACAGTCGGATCGCCCTTGCGTTCCAGCAGGGCGTTGGTGGCGACGGTGGTGCCCATCTTGACCGCCTCAACCTGCGCCGGCGAAATCTTCTCTTCCGGCTTCAGGCCCAGCAAGCGCTTGATGCCAGCAACCGCCGCATCCTTATATTGTTCGGGATTTTCCGAGAGCAGCTTATGGGTAAGCAGGCTACCGTCCGGCTTGCGTGCCACGATGTCGGTAAAAGTGCCTCCCCGATCGATCCAGAATTGCCAGCGTTGATCACCGTGCTCGGTCTGTTGCTGATCCATGATGCATTGCCTTTCCTGATAAGAGCTTATTAAGGTGCATTTCATTTATAAATTATCGACGTTTTGCACATGTAACGTGCGACATAAACCAAATTCTGAGTTGGGGAAATTCAAAGTGTCCTGCTGAATCCCCCGCAAAGCCTTGCTGTTACGCGTTTCTTACTTATTTGATGAACTGGCGAAAATTCAGGCACGCGATTTGCTTAGTAAAACATCGATGATTTGGCGATCATTTGTTTTTTTAAACGTTAATAATTTATTGACATATTATCGATGAAAAGTTTAGGATTCAAGAAAAAAATAAAGGAGATGGAAATGGAATTCGAATTAATTAAGTGAGATGAAGCGTTGCGGCAACGTGCTCCATCACCATTTTCGGATGCCGGTCCGGGCGCGCATGCATGCGTAGCCTGGACGGACATCCAGTTTGTATCTTTTCAAATCCTTTGCATGTAAGTCGATAGTTCGCAACATCGTTGTTGAGGCCGGAGCGGAGAGCCGGCTATGAATAAGCAGCTTGGTCATGAGCCGCTTGGTCATGAGCAGCTTAGTGGCAGTGCGGCAATTTGCCAGGTTTGAAAATGCCGGATCGCAGTCCGGATAACAACGATGATGCGGAAATATGTATTGCGTATTCGCCCAGGACGGTTTTCGTGGAAAACTTCCAGGGAGGGATTGTTGCAAGCTGCGTTTTGGTCGGGTTGGGGAGGCCCGCAAAATCTGACGACAGCAAGGCTTGCAGGGTAGTCGGCAGCTTTGGCTTGCTCCCGCTTGCCGCGGTATGCAGTATGCAGTGGGGGAATTTATCTTGTGTCATTACAAAAGGAGCGTCTCATCATGTTAGGTCACGTTTTCAAACGCGCTGCCCAGGTCGGCCTGGCCCTGTCTTTCTGTATCTCTGCCTATGCGCAGCAGCAGGAAATCAAGATCGGTGTCATCTATCCATTGAGCGGCGCCGCCGCATCGACCGGCGCTGAAATGAAGGACGCGCTTGAGCTGGCGGCCGATATCATCAATAACGGCGCCAAGGGCATTCCCAATCTGCCGTTCTCGGCCGGTGGCGGTCTGCCGAATCTGAAGGGCGCCAAGATCAAACTGGTGTTTGCCGACTCGCAAGGCAATCCGCAAGTCGGCGCGACCGAAGCCGAACGCCTGATTACCCAGGAAAAAGTCGTCGCCGTGGTGGGCGCCTATTTCAGCAACGTGACCGCGACCACCAGCCAGGTGGCCGAGCGCTACAAGGTGCCTTATCTGAACCCGGAATCGTCCTCGGCCTCGCTGACGCAACGCGGCTTCAAGTGGTTCTTCCGCACCACCGCGCACGACGATCTGTTTGTGACCAACTTCTATGAGTTCTTCAAGGAGCTGGAAGCCAAGAAGGGCATCAAGATCAGCAAGCTGGGCGCCTTCAACGAAAACACCCTGTGGGGAAACGAGACCACCAAGCTGGAAACCAAGCTGTCCAAGGACCGTGGCTACGATCTGGTGAAGACCATCGTCTATCCGGCCAAGAGCACCCAGCTGACTTCCGAAGTGCAGTTGCTCAAGGCCGCCGCACCGCAGGTGGTGCTGCAGTCCTCATATCTGGGCGACGCCATCCTGTCGATGAAGACCTACAAGGAACTGGGCTTCACGCCTGACATGATTCTGGCCAACGACGCCGGCTTCATCGATACCGAGTTCGTCAAGACCCTGGGTAAAGACGCCGACTACATCATCACGCGCGACGTCTGGTCACTCGATCTGGCCGCCAAGAATCCGCTGATCAAGCAAGTCAACGATCTGTTCAACAGCCGCTACAAGATCAACTTCACCGGCAACTCGTCACGCACCTTCACCGGTCTGATGACGCTGGCCGATGCGATCAACCGCGCTGCGTCGACCGATCCTGAAGCCATCCGCAAGGCGCTGGCCGAGACCAACATCCCGGGCAACAAGCTGATCATGCCGTGGAAAGGCATCAAGTTCGATGCACAGGGCCAGAACGAATACGGCTCGGGCATTCTGCTGCAAATCATCAATGGCAAGTACTACACCGTATGGCCGTTCGATATGGCGACACGCGACATCGTGTGGCCGATGCCGAAGTGGGATCAACGCAAGTAAGGCGTCGGCAGCGGTAGTTATTTAGGCGGCAGGAAGCTTGCCGTCCGCATCGAAGTTCATGGTCTGCACCGCCGGTCATTGCCGGCGGAGCAGAGCAGCAGCGGGCGGCACGCTTTCTCACTGAGCAATTTTCATCGCAGGCGGCTGGTTGGCGGTGCGTGAATAGTTCGTTAGAGGGAATACATATGTCTTGGGATATTCTGGTGCAGACCCTGGCGTCCGGCTTGTTGATCGGACTGATTTATGCGCTCGTAGCAATCGGCCTGACCCTGATCTTCGGTGTCATGGACATCGTCAATTTTTCGCACGGCGAATTTCTGATGTTCGGGATGTACTCGAGCTTCTGGCTGTTCGCGCTGTATGCGCTTGATCCAATTTTCACCTTGCCGCTGACGGCGCTGTTCCTGTTCGCGCTGGGTGCACTGCTTTACAAACTGGTGATCCGCAAGATCACCAATGCGCCGATGGTGTCGCAGATCTTCACCACTTTCGGCCTGATGATTCTGTTTCGCGGCATTGCGCAGTTCTTCTGGAAAGCCGATTTCCGCACTGTCGAAAACTCGATGGTCAGCGGCCAGGTGTCGCTTGCCGGCATCCAGATCGGCATGCCGCAACTGACCGCCGGCATCGGCGCCATCGTCGTCACCACCGTGATCTATCTGTTCCTCACGAAGACCCGTCTCGGCGCTGCGCTGGAGGCGACCGCCGCCGACAAGGAAGCGGCGCAGCTCATGGGCATCGACTCGCAGAAGATGTTTGCGCTGGCCTGGGGCGTCGGTGCCGCCTGCGCCGGTGTGGCGGGCGCCTTGCTCTCGACCTTCTTCCCGATCTTCCCTGAAGTCGGCGCCAACTTCATCCTGATCGCTTTCGTGGTGGTCAATCTGGGCGGCTTCGGCAGCGTGGTCGGCGCCCTGATTGCCGGCGTGCTGGTCGGCGTGATCGAGGTGATGGGCGGTTTCTTTCTGGGGCCGCAATACAAGATGCTCATCGTGCTGGCGCTGTTCCTGGCGGTACTGATGTTCCGTCCGCAAGGTCTGATGGGCAAGGCCTGATCCGGCCGCAATCAAGAAGAGGATAGACATGCTCAAGAATTCATCCAGCCTGCCGCTTAGCGGCCCCGCAGGCGCCAAGGGTTTCAACAAGGTTCAATTACTGCTGCTGGCATTGCTGCTGCTGGCGCTGGCCTTGCCGCTGTACGTTACCGGTCCTACCCATCTGAATCTGGCGATTCTGATTCTGATGGCGGCGCAGATCGGCGTGTCGTGGAATATCGTGGGCGGCTACGCCGGTCAGGTATCGCTGGGCCACGTCGCCTTTTACGGTATCGGCGCTTACACCTCGGCCATTCTGTTTTCGATCTACCACGTCAATCCGTGGATCGCGATGCTGGTCGGCGGCGTGATCGCCTCGCTGGTCAGCCTGGTGATCGGCTGGTCCTGCTTCCGTCTCAAGGGCCACTATTTTGCGATGGCCACCATCGCCGTGGCCGAGATCATCCAGATCATCTTCACCAACTGGGACTTCGCCGGCGCCGCTGTCGGCCTGACGATTCCGATGGCCGAAGAGGGCTGGAGCAAGATGATCTTCGCCGGCAAGGAGCCTTATTACTACATCGCGCTGGGTTTGCTGCTGCTGACGCTGCTGGCCAACTTCATCATCGAGCGCAGCTATCTGGGCTACTACTTCCGCGCCATCAAGGATGAGCCGGACGCAGCGCGCAGTCTGGGCGTGAGCCTCAGCAAGTACAAGCAGATCGCGTTTGCCGTGAGCAGTTTCTTCACGGCCATGGGCGGCAGTCTGTATGCGCAGAAAGAGTTGTACATCGATCCGACCTCGGTACTGGGCACCGGCATTTCGATCAAGATGGCGCTGGTCTCGATTCTGGGCGGCATCGGCACCTTGTTCGGCCCGCTGGTCGGCGCCGGTCTGCTGACCGCGATTGAAGAAGGCACCCGCACCTTCTTCGGTGGTACCGGTCGCGGTACCGATCTGATCATCTATGCAGCGCTGATCATTGTCATTGCGGTGTACTACCCGAACGGTATTCTGGGTTACATCAAGAGCATGTTTGCCCGTCGTGAAGCGATCAAGGCGCAAGCGAACCACGCTGATAAGGAGGCCGGCAAATGAGTCTGCTACGGGTTGAAAACGTCTACAAGAAATTCGGCGGGCTGACCGCCAACCAGGATATTTCCTTCACGGTGCAGGCCGGTGAAATCGTTGGCCTGATCGGCCCCAACGGCGCCGGCAAGACCACCATGTTCAACTGTATCGCCGGCTACTCGCCGCCGACCACCGGCGACATCTGGCTGGAGGATATGAAGATTTCCGGCATGACGCCGGAGCAGTGCGCGCGCGTCGGCATCGGCCGCACCTTTCAGGTGGCGCGCACCTTTACCAGCATGACTGCGCTGGAAAACGTGATGGTCGGCGCCTTTCTGAACGAGCACAGCGTGCCGGCGGCGCGCCGCACTGCGCAGGAGTTGCTGGACTTCGTCAACCTCGGCCGCTTCAGCGACAAGCCGGCCGGCAGCATGACCATCAGCGAACAGCGCCGTCTCGCGGTGGCGCGCGCATTGGCGGTCAAGCCCAAGCTGCTGCTGATGGATGAAGTGATGGCCGGGCTCAACCCGACCGAAGTGCGCGAGACCGTGGACGTGGTGCTGAAGATTCGCGACCAGGGCACCTCCTGCCTGATCGTCGAGCACGTGCTGGAAGGCATCATGCCGATTGCCAATCAGATCGTGGTGCTGGACTACGGCAAGAAAATCGCCGACGGTTCGCCGCAGGATGTATCCAACGATCCGCATGTGATCGCCGCTTATCTGGGAGATGAATGATGTTGCAGGTGACAAATCTACGCGCCAGCTACGACGGTGTGCTGGCGCTTTCCAAGGTCGATATCGAAGTCAAGACCGGCAGCATCGTGGCGCTGGTGGGCGGCAACGGCAACGGCAAGTCGACCACGCTGCGCGCCATCGCCGGCCTCAACAAGCCGGATGAAGGCAAGATCATGTTCGACCAGAAGGACATCGGCAAGGTGCCGGCCTTCGACCGCGTCGGCCTGGGCCTGTCGCTGGTGCCGGAAGGGCGCCGCATCTTTGCGCGTCTGAGCGTGCAGCGCAATCTGGAGCTGGGCGCCTACACGCGCAGCAGCAAGGAAGAAGTCGCGGCCTCCATCGATGAGATGTATGCGCTGTTCCCCATCATCAAGGAGCGCCGCAGCCAGCTGGCCGGCACCATGAGCGGCGGCGAGCAGCAGATGCTGGCCATCGCCCGCGGTCTGATGGCCAAGCCGCGCCTGCTGTTGCTGGATGAGCCTTCGTGGGGCATCGCGCCCAAGTTCGTGACCAAGGTGCTGGACACGATTCAACTGGTCAATTCCAAAGGCGTATCGATCTTGCTGGTGGAACAGAACCTGCACAAGGCGCTGGCGATTGCCGATTATGGCTACGTGATCCAGACCGGGCGTATCGTGATGCAGGGCAGCGGCGATGAATTACTGAACAACGAAGATATCAAGAAAGCCTATCTGGGAGGTCTTTGACATGAGTTCACGCGCTCATTCCGGTATGCCAGCCGCAGCGTCGTTCGCGCCAGCCACACCGTCCTTGATGATTCCGCTGTTTGCCACGCCGACCATATCGACGGCGGCCGGCTTGCATCAGGCGGTGGCCGGCGCGATGTTCGTCACCGACCAGTTCCCGCCATGAGCCGTTCCATGTCTTAACTCCACTCACTGAATCTGCTTTGCAGCGGTCTGCGCAGACCGTCTGCGAAGCAGGGGATGGCTTCAGTCGGCCTGAGGCCGCCAGTTCAGATTTCCCGCGACGAGCCTGACTCGTCATGACCCGAGGATGATTTTATGTTGACGCATAAATCCCTGTTGGAGGCGTACGTCTATGCAAAAGACAAATGCTGTCCTTCACTGATCGATGACATCTATGAACCGAATGCGGTGCTGAGCATTTCGGTGGCCGGCGACGCCGTGAGTTTTCCGCCGCTGGTGGTCGGCGCGCAAGGGATTGCGCAGACGCTGGTGACCGACTTCGCCACCCGTTTTACCGAATGCCGCACCTATTACGTCTGCGGCCATCCGCCCGATCAGGGGGCAAGCATCAGCGGCTTGCCGTGGCTGGTGCTGATGCGCGACATCCAGAGCTCTGCGCTGCGCATCGGGCGCGGACATTACGACTGGTCCTTGAATCGCTCCGAGGAAAAGAACTGGCGTGCGACTGAAATGCATATTCGCATCGACCGCATGGATGTCATCGAAGACGCCACCGGCAATCTGCTGCCGACGCTGCAGGAGGTGCTGCCGTATCCCTGGCTGTCGCCGCATTTGCTGGACTCGGCCTTTTCCGGTCTGGCCGATCGCAACCGCGTGTTTTCCTTTCTGCGTGAATTCTGTCCGGGCCGTTTCGGCACGACGGCGAATGAGCGCGCCGAGGTGGGCGCAGAGCCAATCCGGGCATGAAGCCGGTCTGCGTTTTCGCAGATGACGCACTGTATTGAACACCGCATGGAGCACGACGCCGTTGTGCAGGACCGGGAGGGCGGCTCCATGAACCAGCAAATTCTCTTTGTCGGCGCCGAGGCAAAAGGCCAATTGTTGAGGCGGCGATAAAGAGCAGGCGCGTATCGGTCGGGGGAGGGGCGCCCGCGAGCCTGGACGGTACGCAGTTTTTACTGCGGTTTCTGCAGCAGTTTTTGCTGCAGTTTCTACCGCAGTTTCTACATCTATCTAACGGGGAATCACAATGAAACACAAAACCTTGGTTGCGGCGCTTCTGGCCGCAGCCGGTATGCAAGGGCTTCCGGCCCTGGCGCAATCGTCGGTGACCATTTACGGTCTGATCGATACCGGCATCGTGTTTGAAAACGGCGGTTCGGCCGGCAGCGTCACCAAGCTCACCAGCGGTATCAGCGGCGGTTCGCGCATCGGTTTCAAGGGGACGGAAGATCTGGGCGGCGGCATGTCGGCCGTGTTTCTGCTGGAAACCGGCTTCCAGAACGACACCGGCGCACTGGGACAAGGCGGTCTGCTGTTCGGCCGTCAGAGCTATGTCGGCCTGAACGGCGGCTATGGTTCCATCACCGCCGGCCGTCAATACACGCCGCAATATCTTACCTTGTCGATGGTGGATCCCTTCGGCACCGGCTACGCCGGCGATGCCGCCAACCTGATGCCCAATACCGGCAACGGCGCCAGCCGCATGGACAACACCGTGAAGTACACCTCGCCCAAGCTCGCCGGCTTCACCGGCGAACTGGCTTACGGTTTCGGTGAAGTTGCAGGCAGCACCAAGGCCAGCAGCCAGCTCGGCGCAGCGCTGGGCTATTCGAATGGTCCGCTCAATGTGCGTCTCGGTTATCACGGTCGCAACAACGATACCGTGACCACCTCGACCAGCACCGGTCGCAGCACCTTGCTCGGCGCGACCTATGACTTCGGTCCGGTCAAGCTGCATGCCGCCTATGGCATCAACAAGGGCGTCAACAGTTCGCCGCTGCGCACTGCGGGCAATCCGTATGGCACGGCGATTGCTCCGGTAGCGTCGACCGACAGCGCCGACATGCTGATCGGCGTGACGGTGCCGTTCGGCGGTGTGCATACCTTCCTGGCGTCTTACATCCGCAAGGATGACAAGACCTCGTTCAACCAGGATGCGGATCAGTTTGCCGTCGGCTATCGCTATGCCTTGTCCAAGCGTACCGATCTGTACGCCATGTACGCGCATATCAACAACAAAAACAATGCCGGTTACACCGTCGGCAGTTCGATTGAATCAGGTAGCGGGAGCAGCGCCTGGAACCTTGGCATCCGCCATACGTTCTAGGACCAATCTGCGAGGCGATACCTGAGGGCGTGACGGGGAGCGGGCCCTGGAAAACCGCTCTCCGTCGCTTCTGCGCCTCGCAGGCCTGATTGCCGGAGGTTCTGATCTTGAGGGGAACCGCCGGCCAGGTGCATCAGCTGAGACCGCCGCGATTGTCTTTGTATCTTGAGCATCGAAGGGGTAGGGAAATGAAGAAATTGACTGGGCTGAAAATCGGGCAACGTCTCGGCGTTGGATTCGGGGTGGTCATCCTGTTGATGATTGCGTTGACGATCATCGGCGTGGTGCGGCTGAATCAGATCAACGGCAATATCCGCAGCATTGCCAACGAATATTATCCCCGCACGGTAATGGCCAATTCGGTCAAGAGCGCGCTGGACGAAACCGCGCGCAGCATGCGCAATCTGCTGTTCATGAGCACGGTCGATGAGATCAAGGGCGAAATGGAAGCCATCGATCGCGCCGGCAAGACCATCGACGACACGCTCAAGCAGTTTGCACGCGATACGCATTCCGAGCAGGGCCGGAAATTGCTGGCGGAAGTGAATGCAGCACGCGAAAAGTACGCGCCGGTGCTGAAGAATTTTCTGGCGGCGGTCAAGGACGGCCAGGTCGAGCAGGCACGCGATCTGATCCTGCCTGAGATCGCTCCCTACCAGGCTGCCTACTTCAAGGCGCTCGACAATCTGATCGCCTTCCTGGCGCAGCAGATGGAGCAAGGCGGACATGAGGCCGAGCAACTGTCGCACGGCGCCAGCGCGCTGATGATAGGCATGGCGGCCATCGCCACCTTGCTGGCGATGATCGTCGGCTATTCGGTGATGCGCAGCATCACGCGGCCGCTCAACGCCGCCATCGGTATCGCCGAGCGCGTGGCTGACGGCGATCTGACGGTGCGCGTGGAAACCGGCGCCACCGATGAAACCGGCAAGCTGCTGCAGGCGCTGCAAAACATGCGCGACGGCCTGGTGCACGCGGTGACGCAGGTGCGCAACGGCTCCGATGAAATATCGGTAGCCGCACGCGAAATTGCCCACGGCAATGCCGATCTGTCGGCGCGCACCGAATCGCAGGCCAGCGCGCTGGAAGAAACCACCAGCTCAATGGTGGAGCTGACCGGCGCGGTCAACCAGAATGCCGAGAATGCGCGCGAAGCCAACAAGCTGGTGGTGAGCGCATCGCAGGTGGCGATGCAGGGCGGCGCGGTGGTGTCGCAGGTGGTCGATACCATGAAGGAAATCAAGAACAGTTCGCGCCAGATCGTGGAGATCATCAGCGTGATCGACGGCATTGCGTTCCAGACCAATATCCTGGCCTTGAATGCCGCAGTCGAAGCAGCGCGCGCCGGTGAGCAGGGCCGCGGCTTTGCGGTGGTAGCCTCTGAAGTGCGGGCCCTGGCGCAACGCAGCGCCTCGGCCGCCAAGGAAATCACCAGCCTGATCCAGAACTCGGTGAAGAAGGTGGACGCCGGCAGCGCGCTGGTTGACGATGCCGGCAAGACCATGGAAAACATTGTCACCAGCGTCAAGCATGTGGCCGATATCATGGTCGAGATCACTGCCGCCAGCGACGAGCAGAGTGCCGGCATCCAGCAGGTGAATCGCGCCATCGGCCAGATCGATGAAATGACGCAGCAGAATTCGGCCTTGGTGGAGCAAGCCGCTGCCGCCGCGCAGAGCATGCAGGATCAATCGCTGGCGCTGGGGCGTGCGGTGTCGATCTTCAAGGTTGAGGCCGGCTTGGCGAGCGGCGCCGGCAGCATGGATGTGATGCCGCCGTCAACGGAAGTTCAGCCGCCGCTGCTGCGCGAGGCTACGCCGCGACGCTTGGGTAGTCGCACTGCTGCGCGCTGGTTGCGCGGCTGAGTCGGCGATCGGAAAAATTCGGAGGAGACGCCGCCAGGCTTCGCTAAAACAGTGCGCAAGCTGCGATCGGAAGTCAGGCAAGTATTCAATTCAGAGTCGTCATTTCAAATCAGCAGGGCATACTTTCAGGGAGCAGGCCATGCATCAATTTTCATTACGTTCGTTAACATCCCGCGTCTTTCAACTTCAGCGCGGAGTAGCGCGATTCACCATTCCAGCGCGCATCGCCAGACTGGCGCTGCTGAGCGCCGTACCGCTGGCATTGCTGCAGGCCGGCATGGCGCAGGCACAGACTTCTGCCACGCCGGCACTGCGACTGATCAATGAATATCCGGCAACGTCGGTGACGGCCGCAGCCGATCTTAAATTCGCCGAAGAGGTGCGCAGCCTGTCGGCCGGCAGCCTCGCCGTCACGACCTTGCAGGAATCCGCCAATACCTTCAAGGGCAAGGATCAGGTGGCGGCGGTGAGCGAGCGTCGCGTCGAGATGGGCACCTTGTTTGCCGGCATACTGGGCACCAGCGATCCCTTCTTTTTATTGTCTTCGCTGCCCTTCGTGGTCAAGGACTTCGCCCAGGCCGAGGCGCTCTTCAAATGCGCGCGGCCCGAGCTGGAGCAGCATCTGGCGAGCCTGAACCTGCATCTGCTATATGTCACGCCCTGGCCGCCGTCGGGCATCTGGTCGGCGCAGCCGGTCACCGATCTGGCCAGCCTCAGGGCGCTGCGGATTCGCACCTACGACGATAACAGTCGCGGCTCCTTTGCGCGCCTGGGCGCCTTCAGTGTGAACCTGCCGTTTTCGGCGGTCGGTCCGAGACTGGCTTCGGGCGATCTGAATGCGGTCTTGTCTTCCGGTGACGGCGGCGCCGGCAACAAGCTGTGGGAGCATCTGCCCAATTTCACGGCGGTCAACTACGCGATTCCGCTCAGCTACACCCTCATCAACAATGATGCCTGGAAGGCCTTGAGCCCTCAGCAGCAAGGCATTCTGAGTCAGGCTGCAGCGCGCATCGACGCCAACGGCTGGAAGACGGTGAAGGATCGCATTGAGGTCAATTACGCGCGCATGCGCGAACATGGCATGCGGCTGAACCTGGCGCCGGCCGAAAGCGTGACGCGCGGCTTGCGCCAGGCCGGCAATGCGCAAACGGATTCCTGGTGGCAGCAGAATGACGGCGCGGGGATTCGGGCGCGTTGCCTGAAATGAGGCGGGCGCGCAATGCATGAGCCGCAGGCGAGATGGCATTTGCGTATGCCGCTAGCTCGCGAAATGCGATGAAATCGGGTCTAATAGCGCATTGCTTGCGCATAACGCATTTGCGCTGACGATTTCACTGAATAATCCGCCGTCTGGAGTTTGAACATGCCCAATGAGAAAAGTCGCCCCAAGGCAACTTTTGCCCAGCCCAACATGCCTGCATCGCCCAAGGTGCCCATCGTTTCTTCGCTGCATCTGGCATCCGGTCGCAGTGCCGAACTGAGCGAATTCGAATTCGGCCTGATCATCGCCAGCAATGCCTTCAACCGCTGGATGGTGCGTTGTATCTCGGCCGCCGGCATGAAGGACATGACCGCCACCGACGTGCTGGTGCTGCACCATATCAATCATCGCGCGCGCGAAAAGAAGCTGGCGGACATCGCTTTCATTCTGAATATCGAAGACACCCACATCGTCAATTATTCGCTGAAGAAATTGCATTCGCTGGGCCTGGTCAATACCGAGCGGCGCGGCAAGGAAGTGCTGTATTCGACCAATGAAGCGGGGCAGGCCATCTGCAAGCGCTATTACGAAATCCGCGAACAGGTGCTGGTGTCCGGCCTGACCGGCGACGGCACCGAGAGTTTTGAGCTGGAAGAGCTGGCGCGCTTCCTGCGCTTGCTGTCCGGTTTGTATGAGCAGGCAGCTCGTTCCGCCACTTCGATGTAACATTCTCCCCATACCACTTGACGCCGCTGCGGTCTGATCGCTGCGCGGCTTCTTCTATCATGGCCGGTTGTGCTGCAGACGTTTTCGATGACGTCGTGCCGGCAAACGCGGCCATTCACTTTTTCGGATGGAGAACTCATGCGTGCTATCGAAATTTCCCAATACGGCGGACCCGAGGTGCTGGTGTCGTGCGAGCGGCCTGTGCCGCAACTGAAGGCCGGTGAAATCCTGATCAAGGTGCATGCAGCTGGCGTCAATCGTCCTGATGTGTTCCAGCGCATGGGCAATTATCCGGTGCCGCCGGGTGCTTCCGATTTGCCTGGGCTGGAAGTGGCGGGCGAGATCGTCGACGGCGAGCTGAGCGGCAGTATTTTCAAGAAGGGCGATCTTGTCTGTGCGCTGGTGCAGGGCGGCGGCTATGCCGAATACTGTGCGGCGCCGCTGGCGCAATGCCTGCCGGTGCCGAAGGGCCTGAGTCTGCTGCAGGCGGCAGCGCTGCCCGAGAATTACTTCACGGTGTGGAGCAATGTGTTCGATCGCGGCGCCTTGTCGGAAGGCGAGAGTTTGCTGGTGCAGGGCGGCTCATCGGGCATCGGCGTGACGGCGATCCAGATTGCGCATGCGCTCGGCCACAAGGTATTTGCCACGGCCGGCAGCGACGAGAAATGCCGCAGCTGTGAAGATCTGGGCGCGGATCGCGCGATCAATTACCGTACTGAGGATTTCGAAGCGGTGATCAAGGAGGCGACCGGCGGTCAGGGCGTCAACGTGATTCTGGACATGGTGGGCGGCGATTATCTGCCGCGCGAAATCAAGTCGCTGGCCGACGACGGCCGGCTGGTGTTCATTGCGCAACTCGGCGGTAGCAAGGGCCAGCTCGACATGGGACAGGTGATGCGGCGCCGGCTGACGATTACCGGCTCCACGCTGCGCCCGCGTCCGGTGGCCTTCAAGGCGGCGATCGCGGCGCAATTGCAGCAGCGCGTCTGGCCCTTGCTGGAGGCCGGCAAGGTGCGGCCGGTGATCCACCAGACTTTTCCGCTGGCGCAGGCGGCGCAGGCGCACGCCATGATGGAGTCGAGCTCGCACACCGGCAAGATCATGCTGGAGATCTGAGACTGTTGCCTGTCTGGGGAGCTGAATCTTCAGTTGCGATACGACAAGTATCGCTATCGCAAATGGGCGCGGAGATGCGCGGGCTGGCTGCCTGATGCTTTATGGCAATGGGACGGGGCGGCTGAATTGATCCGGCCGCATCGTGGCTTGCACAGACTGTGCGGGACTCTGGTTTGACCGCGTTTGGCCCGAGCGGCTACAATGTGAGGTTATCCAAATTATTAGAGACCGCTTAAATCCTATGCGCCGCAAACTTGTAGCAGGTAACTGGAAGATGAATGGCAGCCTGGCTGCCAATTCGGCATTGATCGCCGGAATCAAGGCGGGTCTGCCGGCTGATGTCTGCGACGTCGCGGTGTGCGTGCCGGCGCCTTATCTGGCGCAGGTTCAGGGTGAGGTGGCCGGTTCTGCAATCGGTCTGGGCGCGCAGGATATCTCTGCGTTCGCATCGGGCGCCTACACAGGTGAAGTGTCGGCCGCCATGCTGAATGAATTTGCTTGTCGTTATGTCATCATCGGTCACTCCGAGCGTCGCGCCTATCATGGCGAATCGGATGATTCCGTCGCCCTGAAGACGCGGGTTGCGCTGCAGGCCGGTCTGATCCCGATTGTGTGTGTCGGCGAATCGCTGGCTGAGCGCGAAGCGGCGCAGACCAATGCAGTTGTTGGTGGTCAGCTGGATGTCGTGCTGGCAGCATTGAACGCCGAAGATGTGGCGAAGATCGTGGTGGCTTACGAGCCGGTCTGGGCCATCGGCACCGGCAAGACCGCGACGCCGGAAATGGCGCAGGACGTGCACGCAATGCTGCGCGCCAAGCTGGCGGCCAAGAGTGCCGAGGCTGCGGCCAAGGTCTGTATTTTGTACGGCGGCAGCATGAAGCCGGACAATGCCAAAGAATTGCTGGGCATGCCGGATATCGACGGCGGCCTGATTGGCGGTGCGGCGCTCAAGCCGGCCGATTTTCTGGCGATCATCCAGGCAGCCTGAGTTGCCTGCGATGTGAAGCAATGGATGTAAGAGATGCAAGTGAAGTAGTGGTGTAGTGGTCGAGCGAAATATCTAAACTGGAATGTGGAAATGAATACTTTGTTTTTGGCGGTTGTTGTAGTTCAGGTGCTGGCGGCGCTGACTATTATTGGTCTGGTTCTGTTGCAGCACGGTAAAGGCGCAGACATGGGTGCAGCCTTCGGTTCGGGCGCTTCCGGCAGCCTGTTCGGTGCGACCGGTTCGTCGAACTTCCTGTCGAAGTCGACAGCGGTTGCTGCTGCCGTGTTCTTCGTGTCGACCCTGGGTCTGGCCTTCATCGGCAATCATCATGTGTCGCAAACCGGCGGCGTGATGGAGAACGTGCAGGCGCCTGCTGCTGCATCGGTGCCATCGTCGGCTCCTGCTGCACCGGCAGCACCTGCTGAAGTTGCCAAGCCGGGCGACTCATCGAATCAGATTCCAAAATAGTCTTTTACCGATTCTGAGATAATCGAGAAAAGCACTAGAAGATTGTTAGTATTCAGCGGATTGTGCATTGAACAAGAGTAACAAACCAAGGTACAATTGCAGTCTCAAGCCGACGTGGTGAAATTGGTAGACACGCTATCTTGAGGGGGTAGTGGCGAAAGCTGTACGAGTTCGAGTCTCGTCGTCGGCACCATGAATGAAAAATGAAAGCCAGCAAAGGTCTGAGTGCCTGAGCTGGCTTTTTGTCGAGGAAGTTTCTGATTGATATTGAGAATCATTCCCACCGATTAAATCAACAAATCTGCGACCAATCGTGAACCTCGAAAATTATTTTCCCGTCCTTCTGTTTATCCTCGTCGGCATCGGTGTCGGCGTTGCTCCTCAACTCTTAGGTCGTCTGCTCGGTCCGCATAAGCCGGATGCGCAAAAGACGTCTCCTTACGAGTGCGGTTTCGAAGCATTCGAAGACGCGCGCATGAAGTTCGATGTGCGCTATTACCTGATTGCGATTCTTTTTATTCTGTTCGACCTGGAAACCGCGTTCTTCTTTCCGTGGGGCGTATCCATGCGCGAACTCGGATGGCCTGGTTTCATCACGATGATGGTTTTCATCGCTGAATTTGCGGTCGGATTTTGGTACATCTGGAAAAAGGGTGCCCTGGATTGGGAGTGAGCCATGTCTATTGAAGGCGTATTGAATGAGGGGTTCGTCACCACCTCGCTGGATAAAGTAATCAACTGGACCCGTACCGGATCCCTGTGGCCCATGACCTTCGGTCTGGCCTGCTGCGCGGTTGAAATGATGCACGTCGGCGCTTCGCGCTACGACCTGGATCGCTTCGGTGCGGTGTTCCGTCCGTCGCCGCGTCAGTCCGATCTGATGATCGTGGCCGGCACGCTGTGCAACAAGATGGCGCCGGCGCTGCGCAAGGTGTACGACCAGATGGCCGAACCGCGCTGGGTCATCTCCATGGGCTCCTGTGCCAATGGTGGCGGCTACTATCACTATTCCTATTCGGTGGTGCGCGGTTGCGATCGTATCGTTCCGGTCGACGTGTATGTGCCGGGATGTCCGCCGACAGCTGAAGCGCTGCTGTACGGTGTGATCCAGCTGCAAAACAAGATCAAGCGCACCAATACCATTGCGCGCTAAGAGGGCAGTATGACAACAAAATTGGAAACTCTCGAAGCAGCCCTGCGCAACGCGCTTGGAGGGTATCTTCAGAATCTGACGGTGGCGCTGGGTGAGGTCACTGTGGTGGTCAAGGCCGCTGACTATCTGTCCGCCATGCGCGTGCTGCGCGACCATGCCGATACCCGTTTTGAAGAGCTGATCGATCTGTGCGGCGTCGACTATTCGACTTACGGCGACGGTGCCTGGGATGGCGCGCGTTTCGCCGTTGTCTCGCATCTGCTGTCGATCACGCATAACTGGCGTGTTCGCGTGCGCGTGTTTGCGCCGGATGACGAACTGCCTATCGTCGCTTCGCTCATGAACATCTGGAGCGCCGCAAACTGGTACGAGCGCGAAGCATTCGACTTCTACGGCATCCTGTTTGAAGGTCACAACGACTTGCGTCGCATCCTGACCGACTACGGTTTCATCGGTCACCCGTTCCGCAAGGACTTCCCGGTGTCGGGTTACGTCGAAATGCGTTACGACGCCGAGCAGAAGCGCGTCATCTATCAACCCGTAACGATTGAGCCGCGCGAGATTACTCCGCGCGTGATTCGTGAAGATAACTACGGGATCAAATAATGGCTGAGATTAAAAACTACACGCTGAACTTCGGTCCTCAGCACCCGGCCGCACACGGTGTGTTGCGTCTGGTGCTTGAGCTGGACGGTGAAGTCATTCAGCGTGCCGACCCGCACATCGGTCTGCTGCATCGCGCGACCGAAAAGCTGGCGGAGCAAAAGACTTACCTGCAGTCCGTGCCTTACATGGATAGACTCGACTATGTGTCGATGATGTGTAATGAGCACGCCTATGTGATGGCCATCGAAAAAATGCTCGGCATCGAAGTGCCGCTGCGTGCGCAATATATTCGCGTGATGTTCGATGAGATCACCCGTCTGCTGAATCACCTGATGTGGATCGGCGCTCACGCGCTGGACGTCGGCGCGATGGGCGTGCTGCTGTATGCCTTCCGCGAACGCGAAGATCTGATGGATTGCTACGAGGCGGTATCCGGCGCGCGCATGCACGCTGCCTACTACCGTCCGGGTGGCGTCTATCGCGATCTGCCCGACACCATGCCGCAGTACAAGGCATCGATCGTGCGCAACGACAAGGCCATCCGCGCTCTGAACGAAAATCGTCAGGGCTCGATGCTGGACTTCATCGAAGACTTCACCAATCGTTTTCCGACCTACGTCGATGAATACGAAACCCTGCTGACCGACAACCGGATCTGGAAACAGCGTCTGGTCGGTGTCGGCGTGGTCTCGCCGGAACGTGCACTGGCAATGGGCTTCACCGGCCCGATGCTGCGCGGTTCGGGCATTGCCTGGGATCTGCGCAAGAAGCAGCCGTATGAAGTCTACGATCTGATGGATTTCGACATTCCTGTCGGCACCAACGGTGATTGCTATGATCGCTATCTGGTGCGCGTCGCTGAAATGCGCCAGTCCAACCGCATCATCAAGCAATGCGTCGAATGGCTGCGCAACAACCAGGGCCCGGTGATCATCGATAATCACAAGATCGCACCGCCGCCACGCGTGGACATGAAGTCCAACATGGAAGATCTGATTCACCACTTCAAACTGTTCACCGAAGGCTTCCACGTGCCGCCGGGTGAAACGTATGCAGCGGTTGAGCATCCGAAGGGCGAGTTCGGCATCTATCTGGTGTCCGATGGCGCCAACAAGCCGTACCGCATGAAGATCCGCGCGCCGGGTTATGCGCACCTGCAGAGCCTGAATGAAATGGCCACAGGTCACATGATTGCCGACGCCGTGACCATCATCGGTACGCAAGACATCGTGTTCGGGGAAATCGACCGCTGATGTCGACTGAAGGCGGGCTCCAGAAGGGCCTGTCAGGTTTGGGGAATATCCAATAAAACCGCGCAGAGTGATGCGCATGGATGGCCAACGATATGCTGTTAAGTCAAGAAGCTCTTAAGAAAATCGATCGCGAACTCGCGAAGTATCCTGCGGATCAGCGTCAGTCCGCAGTCATGTCTGCGCTGCGCATCGCTCAGGTGGAACACGGCTGGCTCCCGGGCGAGCTGCAGCAGGAGATTGCCGACTATATCGGCATGCCGGCAGTGGCGGTGCAGGAAGTCGCGACCTTCTACAACATGTTCAATACCAGCCCGGTGGGCAAGCACAAGATCACGGTCTGTACCAATCTGCCGTGCTTGCTGTCGGGTGGCGAGCGCGCTGCCCATCACCTCAAGCACAAGCTGGGTGTGGGTTACAAAGAAACGACCGCGGATGGCCAGTTCACCGTGATGGAAGGCGAATGCATGGGCGCTTGCGGCGATGCGCCTGTCATGCTGGTCAATAATCACCGCATGTGCAGCTGGATGTCGAACGACAAGATCGACGCGCTGCTGGAGGAACTGAAGAAATGACTTGCCTGCACGATCGCCACATCAAACCGCTGATCCTGGCCGACCTGGACGGCAAGAACTGGCATCTTGACGATTACGTCAAGCGCGGCGGCTACGAGTCGCTCAAGCGCATCATCAACGAAAACATGCCGCCCGAGCAGGTCATCGCCGAGCTCAAGGCGTCCGGCCTGCGCGGCCGCGGCGGTGCGGGTTTCCCGACCGGCCTGAAGTGGAGCTTCATGCCGCGCCAGTTCCCGGGCCAGAAATACCTCGTCTGCAATACCGATGAAGGCGAGCCGGGCACATTCAAGGACCGCGACATCATTCGCTACAACCCGCACGCGCTGATCGAAGGCATGATCATCGGCGGCTACGCAATGGGCATCACGGTCGGCTACAACTATATCCACGGCGAAATCTTCGATGCGTATCTGATCTTCGAAGAAGCGCTGGAAGAGGCGCGCGCTGCCGGATTCCTGGGCGACAACATCCTCGGCACCAATTTCAGCTTCCAGTTGCACGGCCACCATGGTTATGGCGCCTACATCTGCGGCGAAGAAACTGCGCTGCTGGAGTCGCTCGAAGGCAAGAAGGGCCAGCCGCGCTTCAAGCCGCCTTTCCCTGCAAGCTTCGGCCTGTACGGCAAGCCGACCACGATCAACAACACCGAGACCTTCGCGGCTGTGCCATTCATCTTCAAGGTGGGCGCGCAAGCGTACGCCGAGATGGGCAAGCCGAACAACGGCGGCACCAAGATCTTCTCGATCTCGGGCGACGTCGAGCGTCCGGGCAACTACGAAATTCCGCTGGGCACACCGTTCTCCACCTTGCTGGAACTGGCAGGCGGCATGCGCGGCGGCAAGAAGATCAAGGCTGTGATCCCAGGCGGATCGTCGGCGCCGGTGATTCGCGGCGACGTGATGATGGAAACCAGCATGGACTACGACGCCATTGCCAAGGCCGGTTCGATGCTGGGTTCGGGCGCGGTGATCGTGATGGATGAAACCCGCTGCATGGTGAAGTCGCTGCTGCGCCTGTCCTACTTCTACTTTGAAGAATCCTGCGGTCAGTGCACCCCTTGCCGCGAAGGCACAGGCTGGATGTATCGCATGGTCGAGCGTATCGAAAGCGGTCACGGCAAGCTGGAAGATCTGGACGTGCTCAACTCGGTGGCCGACAACATTCAGGGTCGCACCATCTGCGCGCTGGGCGATGCGGCGGCGATGCCGGTTCGCGCCTTCATCAAGAATTTCCGCGAAGAGTTTGAGTACCACATCGAGCACAAGCACTGCTTGGTGCCAGCTTACATTTAAGCAGGGTACAGGGCTTCCGGCCATTGCCGCCATGCGCGGCGCAGCCGGAAGTCGTTAAGGTAAAAAGAATACTTAGCTTGGGCAAATAGCCATGGTTGAAATCGAAATAGACGGCAAGAAGGTAGAAGTGCAAGAGGGCAGCATGGTCATGGACGCTGCCAACAAGCTCGGCACTTACATCCCTCACTTTTGCTATCACAAGAAACTCTCCATTGCGGCCAACTGCCGCATGTGCCTGGTCGACGTCGAAAAGGCGCCGAAGCCGCTGCCTGCCTGCGCGACTCCGGTCACCGCCGGAATGATCGTGCGCACCGCCAGCGACAAGGCGGTCAAGGCGCAAAAGGGCGTGATGGAATTCCTGCTGATCAATCACCCGCTGGATTGCCCGATCTGCGATCAGGGCGGTGAGTGTCAGTTGCAGGATCTGGCGGTAGGTTACGGCGGTTCGGCTTCGCGCTACGAAGAAGAAAAGCGCGTCGTGATTCCGAAGGACGTCGGCCCGCTGATCTCCATGAAGGAAATGAATCGCTGCATCCATTGCACACGTTGCGTGCGTTTCGGCCAGGAAGTGGCCGGCGTGATGGAACTGGGCATGCTGGGCCGCGGTGAGCATTCCGAAATTACTACCTTCGTCGGCAAGACCGTCGACTCCGAACTGTCCGGCAACATGATCGATCTGTGCCCGGTCGGCGCACTGACATCCAAGCCGTTCCGCTACAGCGCCCGTACCTGGGAACTGTCGCGTCGCAAGTCGGTGAGCCCGCACGACAGCATCGGCGCCAACCTGATCGTTCAGGTCAAGGGCGGCAAAGTGATGCGCGTGTTGCCGCTGGAAAACGAAGAAGTCAATGAATGCTGGATCTCGGACAAGGATCGCTTCTCCTATGAAGCGCTGGACAGCGAAGAGCGTCTGACCAAGCCGATGCTCAAGCAAGACGGCAAGTGGCAGGAAGTGGACTGGCAGACTGCGCTGGAATACGTTGCCCACGGTCTGCGCAACATCCGTCACGAACACGGCGCTGACGCCATCGCAGCACTTGGCACCGCCTATTCGACCGTGGAAGAGCTGAGCCTGCTGCAGAAGGTCGCACGCGGCCTGGGCACCGACAACGTCGATTTCCGTCTGCGTCAGTCGGACTTCGCACTGGACGGCAAGGTCACGCCATGGCTGGGCATGTCCATCGTCGAATTCTCGGAACTGAATCGCGTGTTCGTCATCGGTTCGTTCCTGCGCAAGGATCATCCGCTGCTGACGGCGCGTCTGCGTCAGTCGGTCAAGAGCGGCGCCAAGATCAGCGTTCTGCATGCGACCGACGACGATCTGCTGATGCCGATCGCCAACAAGATCATCAAGGCGCCGTCGGCATGGCTGGCCGCGCTGAGCGAAATCATCGCTGCCGTGGCGGAAGCCAAGGGCGTTGCCGTACCGGCCGGTTTCGAAGCCGTGCAAGCCTCGGCCGAAGCCAAGCAAACGGCGGCAAGCCTGCTGTCGGGCAATGCCAAAGGCGTGTTCCTGGGCAACGCAGCGGTGCAACATCCGCAAGCGGCCCAACTGCACGCAGCGGCACAATGGATTGCAGAACAGACCGGCGCCAAGCTGGGCTACCTGACCGAAGCCGGCAACACCGTCGGCGGTTATGTCGCCAACGCCGTTCCCGCTGCCGGCAAGGGTTTCAACGCAGCACAGGCATTTGCTCAGCCGCGCAAGGCTTACCTGCTGCTGAACGCTGAACCGGAACTGGACAGCTTCGACCCGCAAGCCGCACGCACTGCGCTGGACAAGGCTGAAATGGTCGTCGTCATGTCCGCTTACAAGCACGGCGCCGAATACGCCGACGTGCTGCTGCCGATCGCACCGTTCACCGAAACCTCGGGTACTTTCGTCAACGCCGAAGGCCGTGCACAAAGCTTCAACGGCACCGTCAAGCCGCTGGGCGATGCGCGTCCGGGCTGGAAGGTGCTGCGCGTACTGGGCAATCTGCTGGGGCTGGAAAACTTCGACTACGAAACATCCGAAGCGATTCGCGATGAATTGCTGGGCAAGGAGACCAATCTGGCTGCACGTCTGAACAACGTCGCTGCGCTGCCGCTGCAAGCTGCCGCGTCGGCCGCCGATGGCGCGCTGGAGCGCGTGGCCGATGTGCCTATCTACTTTGCCGATGCGATCGCCCGTCGTTCGCCGCCGCTGCTGCAGACTGTCGACGGCCAGGCGCCCAAGGCATGGCTGTCGGCCGCGCTGGCTGAAAAGCTGGGCATCGCCGCCGGCGACCGGGTGAATGTAAAACAAGGGCAGGGCAGCGCATCGCTGACCGCAGCCATCGATAAGAAACTGCCGGAAAACGTAGTGCGTGTCGCTGCTGCACACGCCTCGACCGCAGTGCTGGGCAGCATGTTCGGTGCAATCGTTGTGGAGAAAGCGTAATGGATCAGGTGCTAGCCAACATCAATGCCGTTGGTCCAGGCTATCTGGGCGCGGCTTGGCCTTACGTGTTCACGTTCGTGTGGTCGCTGATCAAGATTCTGGTGGTGATGGTGCCGCTGCTCTTGTGCGTCGCCTACCTGACCTACTGGGAACGCAAGCTGATCGGCTGGATGCACGTGCGTCTGGGCCCGAACCGCGTCGGTCCTGCCGGTCTGCTGCAGCCTATCGCCGATGCCGTCAAGCTGATCTTCAAGGAAGTCACCACACCGGCGCGCGCCAACAAGGTGCTGTTCTTCATCGCGCCGATCATGGTCATCATGCCGGCGCTGGCCGCCTGGGCGGTGGTGCCCTTCGGTCCTGAAACAGTATTGGCTAACGTCAACGCCGGTCTGCTGTACATCATGGCGATCACTTCGATGGAAGTCTACGGCGTGATCATCGCCGGCTGGGCATCCAACTCCAAGTACGCCTTCCTCGGCGCGATGCGTGCGTCGGCGCAGATGGTGTCCTACGAAATCTCCATGGGCTTCTGCCTGGTGGTGGTGCTGATGGTCAGCGGCAGTCTGAACATGACCGACATCGTCATGACGCAGAGCAAGGGTTTCTTCGCCGATCACGGCGTCGGCCTGCTGTCCTGGAACTGGCTGCCGCTGCTGCCTATCTTCGTGATCTATCTGGTCTCGGGTATTGCGGAAACCAACCGCCACCCGTTCGACGTGGTGGAAGGCGAATCGGAAATCGTGGCCGGCCACATGATCGAATACTCGGGCATGTCGTTCGCGATGTTCTTCCTGGCCGAATACGCCAACATGATTTTGATTTCGATGCTGACCACGCTGCTGTTCCTGGGCGGCTGGGCATCGCCGCTGCAGATTCTGGACTTCATCCCAGGCTGGATCTGGCTCGGCCTGAAGACCTTCTTCGTGGTGTCGGTATTCGTCTGGGTGCGTGCATCGTTCCCGCGCTACCGTTATGACCAGATCATGCGTCTGGGCTGGAAAGTGTTCATCCCGCTGACCCTGGTCTGGCTGGTGGTGGTGGCGATATGGATCCAGTCGCCGTGGAATATCTGGAAATAAAGTTTAAGGCTGAGGCAAAACATGGAAGCTATTAAGGATTTTTTCGGCAGCCTGATGCTCCGGGAACTGTTCAAGGGCCTGGCCCTGACAGGACGCTATCTGTTCGCGCGCAAGATCACGGTGCAGTTTCCGGAAGAGAAGACGCCGCAGTCGCCGCGTTTCCGCGGTCTGCATGCGTTGCGCCGCTATCCCAACGGCGAAGAGCGCTGCATCGCCTGCAAACTGTGCGAAGCAGTCTGCCCGGCGATGGCCATCACCATCGAATCGGAACAGCGCGACGACGGTTCGCGCCGCACCACCCGTTATGACATCGACCTGACCAAGTGCATCTTCTGCGGCTTCTGCGAAGAATCCTGCCCGGTTGACTCGATCGTCGAAACACACATTCTGGAATACCACGGTGAAAAGCGGGGCGACCTGTACTACACCAAGGAAATGCTGCTGGCTGTGGGCGACCGCTACGAAAACGAAATCGCGGCAGCCCGTACCGCAGATGCGGCTTATCGCTGATCTGGCAATGCCTGTCTGATTGCGGTCACGTCTTCAGGCAGGCGCGCAGCAATGCGCTGGGTGCGAGTCCGTCTCGTATGGATTTGTGGTTGAGGAGTGCGATGGAGCGCCGCTGGCGGCTTGCTCCGGTGCTGATTGAACCAACTTTTGGTTGATTATGGAATTTAAAACTGTCTTGTTCTACGTGTTCTCGGTGATCCTTGTGCTCGCCGCAGTCCGCGTCATTACTGCTCGCAACCCTGTGCATGCGGCCCTGTTCCTGGTGTTGTCGTTCTTCTCGGCGGCCGGCATCTGGATGCTGCTCAAAGCGGAATTCCTGTCCATCGTGCTGGTGCTGGTATATGTCGGCGCGGTCATGGTGCTGTTCCTGTTCGTGGTCATGATGCTCGACATCAACCTCGACAAGATGCGTGAAGGTTTCTGGGGCTACTTCCCCTTGGCGGCCACCATCGGCGTGGTCATCGTCCTGGAAATGGCGGCGGTCCTGCTGCGCAGCTTCTGGAGCTCGGACGCACAGATCCCCGCAGCTTCTGACACCATCGGTCAGACCAAGCCGCTGGGCAAACTGATCTATACCGAATACGTGTATGCCTTCGAAATCGCCGCAGTGATTCTGCTGGTGGCGATCATCGCCGCCGTCGCGCTGACTCTGCGCAAGCGCAAGGACAGCAAGTACTTCGATCCGGCCGATGCGGTCAAGGTCAAGTCTACCGACCGCGTGCGCCTGGTCAAGATGAAGGCTGAACCACGCGCCAACGACAATGGCAACGGCAACGGCACGGCGGGCGATGCGCCGGCAGCCGGTCCACAATCTTAAAAAGGGCGGAGAAGAATCATGGCAATTACGCTCTCGCATTATCTGATCCTCGGCGCGATTCTGTTCGCGATCTCGATCGTCGGTATTTTCCTCAATCGCAAGAACATCATCGTGCTGCTGATGGCGATCGAACTGATGCTGCTGGCGGTGAACATGAATTTCATTGCTTTCTCGCATTACCTCGGTGACGCGGGCGGCCAGATTTTCGTTTTCTTCATCCTGACCGTGGCGGCGGCTGAATCCGCCATCGGTCTGGCGATTCTGGTGGTGCTGTTCCGCAATCTGGACACCATCAACGTAGAAGATCTGGATAGCCTCAAGGGTTAATGCAGGTTCCGATTTAAATTTCATTTAAAGATGGGAGGCCCCGAAGCAAAACTCGGGGTCGCCACTAGCGATAAGGTTCATCATGGCGGGGCAACTTAACCCACATCTTCTTCTGGCCGTACCACTGGCGCCCTTGGCCGGTTCCGCAATTGCGGGCCTGCTCGGCACCCGGTTCTTCGGCAATGTCGTCGGCCGCAAGGTCTCGCACACAGCGACCATCCTGGGCGTGCTGATCGCCCTCATCATCTCGGTTCAGACACTGCTCGCAGTGCTCGACGGCGCCAGCTACAACGGTACGCTGTACACCTGGATGACCGTCGCCGGCCTGAAGCTGGAAGTCGGTTTCATGATCGACAGCCTGACCGCGATGATGATGTGCGTGGTGACCTTCGTCTCGCTCATGGTGCACATCTACACCATCGGCTACATGAAGGATGATGACGGCTACAACCGCTTCTTCTCGTACATCTCGCTGTTCACGTTCTCGATGCTGATGCTGGTCATGAGCAACAACTTCCTGCAGCTGTTCTTCGGCTGGGAAGCGGTGGGTCTGGTTTCCTACCTGCTGATCGGTTTCTGGTACACCCGTCCGACTGCGATCAAGGCCAACATGAAGGCCTTCCTGGTCAACCGCGTCGGCGACTTCGGCTTCATTCTGGGTATCGGTCTGCTGCTGGCTTATGCCGGTTCGATGAACTACACCGAAGTGTTCGCCAAGCGCGCCGAACTGGCGACGCTGACGCTGCCGGGCACCGACTGGATGTTGCTGACCGTGGCGTGTATCTGCCTGTTCGTGGGCGCCATGGGTAAGTCGGCTCAGTTTCCGCTGCACGTCTGGCTGCCTGACTCGATGGAAGGTCCGACCCCCATTTCCGCGCTGATTCACGCAGCGACCATGGTGACCGCCGGTATCTTCATGGTGTCGCGCATGTCGCCGCTGTTCGAACTGTCGGACACCGCCTTGTCGGTGATTCTGGTGATCGGTGCGATTACCGCGCTGTTCATGGGTTTCCTCGGCACCATGCAAACCGACATCAAGCGCGTGGTCGCGTACTCGACCCTGTCGCAGCTCGGCTACATGACCGTCGCACTGGGCGCTTCGGCCTACTCGGTTGCGGTGTTCCACCTGATGACGCACGCGTTCTTTAAGGCGCTGCTGTTCCTTGGCGCCGGCTCGGTCATCATCGGCATGCACCATGATCAGGACATGCGCAACATGGGCGGCCTGCGCAAGTACATGCCGATTACCTGGATCACCTCGCTGCTGGGTTCGCTGGCGCTGATCGGTACCCCGTTCTTCTCCGGTTTCTATTCGAAGGACAGCATCATCGAAGCCGCTGCCGAGTCGCATCTGGCAGGCTCCGGTTTTGCCTACTTCGCCGTGCTGGCCAGCGTCTTCGTGACTGCGTTCTATTCCTTCCGCATGTACTTCATGGTGTTCCATGGCGAAGAGCGTTTCGGCAAGGCTGATGCGCATGGCCATGACGACCATCATGCGCCTGCTGCTGCCCACGCAGCGCACGATGCCCATGGCCATGATGCGCACGGTCACGACGATCATGCCGCACATGATGACCATGCACACGACGATCACGCCCATCACGGTCTGGCCCCGGGTCAGAAGCCGCACGAATCGCCGCTGGTGGTCACATTGCCGCTGATTCTGCTGGCTATCCCTTCGGTTATCGTCGGTTTCTTCGCCATCTCGCCGATGCTGTACGGCGACTTCTTCAAGGGCGTCCTGTTCTTCGGTGAAAACCACAAGGGCATGGAAGAACTGGCCCATGAATACCATGGCCCGGTTGCCATGGTGATCCATGCCTTCTCGACTCTGCCGCTGTGGCTGGCGATTGCCGGTGTAGCCGTGGCTTACTACTGCTACATGATCAATCCGCGCGTGCCGGCCTGGTTCAAGGAAAAGTTCAGCATCATCTACACCATCCTGGACAACAAGTACTACATGGACAAGTTCAACGAAGTCGTGTTCGCCGGTGGCGCGCGCATGTTGGGCGGCGGCCTGTGGGCAATCGGCGACCGCGGCATCATCGATGGTCTGATCGTCAACGGCAGCGCCAAAGTGGTCGGCTGGTTCTCGAAATTTACGCGCCTCTGGCAATCCGGTTACATCTATCACTATGCATTCGTGATGATCATCGGGGTGCTGGGTTTCCTGGTTTGGTTCCTGCCGTTTCCGTTTGCCAAATAAGTTGGCGGAGTTAAGTAAATAACAACCATGATGCAGTCAACTTTTCCTATTCTGAGCCTTGCGATCTGGGTACCGATCGTCTTCGGCATCCTCGTTCTGGCAATCGGCCGCGATGAAAATCCCGGCGTCGCTCGGTGGCTCGCGCTGCTGGGTTCGATCGTCAGCCTGATCATCACGATCCCGCTGCTGACGCATTTCGACTCGGCCGCGCACGGCTTCCAGTTCGTCGAAAAGACGCCCTGGATCGACCGTTTCAGTATCAGCTACTTCCTCGGCCTGGACGGTATTTCGCTGTGGTTCGTGCCGCTGACCGCCTTCATCACCGTCATCGTGGTGCTGGCCGGCTGGCAAGTGATCGAGAAGCGCGTCGGCCAGTACATGGGCGCCTTCCTGATTCTGTCGGGCCTGATGATCGGCGTCTTTACCGCGCTGGACGGCATGCTGTTCTATGTCTTCTTCGAAGCCACACTGATCCCGATGTTCATCATCGTCGGTGTGTGGGGCGGCGACAACCGCGTCTACGCGGCCTTCAAGTTCTTCCTGTACACCTTGCTCGGCTCGCTGCTGATGCTGGTGGCGCTGATCTACCTGTACTTTGTGTCGGGCGGCAGCTTCGATATTCCGACCTGGCACCAGGTGCCGCTGTCGATGCTGGAGCAGAAGCTGCTGTTCTTCGCCTTCCTGATGGCCTTTGCGGTCAAGGTGCCGATGTGGCCGGTGCACACCTGGTTGCCCGACGCTCACGTGCAGGCGCCGACCGGCGGCTCCATCGTGCTGGCGGCCATCATGCTGAAGCTGGGCGCATACGGTTTCCTGCGTTTCTCCCTGCCGATCGCACCTGACGCCAGCCATGCGCTGTCGGGCTTCATGATCACGCTGTCGCTGGTCGCCGTGATCTATATCGGTCTGGTTGCGCTGGTGCAGCAGGATATGAAAAAGCTGGTGGCGTATTCGTCGATTGCACACATGGGCTTCGTCACACTGGGCTTCTTCATGTTCAACGACATGGCAGTGCAGGGCGCGATTGCTCAGATGATTTCGCACGGCTTCGTGTCCGGCGCGATGTTCATGTCGATCGGCGTGCTGTACGACCGCATGCATACCCGTGAAATTTCGCAGTACGGCGGCGTCGTCAACAAGATGCCGCGTTTCGCAGCCTTCTTCATTCTGTTCTCGCTGGCCAACTGCGGCCTGCCGGCCACTTCCGGTTTCGTCGGCGAATTCATGGTGATCCTGGGCGCGGTCAAGTTCAACTTCTGGATCGGTCTGCTGGCGGCAACGGCGCTGATTCTGGGTGCGGCTTACTCGCTGTGGCTGGCCAAACGCGTGATCTTCGGCGCCGTGACCAACCATCACGTGGAAGAGCTGACCGACGTCAACGGTCGTGAATTCTTCATCCTCGGTCTGCTGGCGATCGCCGTTCTGGTGATGGGCCTGTACCCGGCGGTGGTGACCGACACGATGCAGACTTCGGTGGCCGACCTGCTCAAGCATGTCGCGATCTCCAAGATCAACTGATGCAAGCATGAAGGGCGGGGCGCCCGGCGCGCCGCCCGTTGTAGTGAACGCGGTCAAGTCGTTTCAGGCAATGCGCAACAGCAGCAGGCGCAGTGAGCTTCGGCAAGTGCAGCAGGCATGACCAGGATGACAAGCAGGAATGCGACAAGACGGCGGCGTTTCAGAGTGGTTCGAAACGCTTGCTCGAACTGGCAAGCGGACTGAAAACAGACTACCTACGCAGACGAAACAAGCTGACGAATATAAGCGGTAACTAAATGAACAACATGAATCTGATCCCTGTTTATCCGGAAATATTTCTGCTGATTGCGGCCTCCGCAATTCTGCTGATCGATATGTTCTTGCCGGATGCCAAACGCTTCGTCACCTATGTGCTGTCTCTGCTGACGCTGGTCGTTCTGGCGCTGTTGACGCTCAACGATTACCACAGCGGCGCCACGGTCTACACCTTCAACAACATGTTCGTCTCCGATCCGCTGGCGAATCTGCTCAAGCTGTTCTCCTATCTGGCAGTCGGCATGACGCTGGTCTACGGCCGCAAGTACAACAGCGACCGCGGCATCGTCAGCGGTCATCTGGGCGGCGAATACTACGTGCTGGCACTGTTCGCGCTGCTGGGTCAGATGGTGATGATCTCGGGTAACAGCTTCCTGAGCATCTACCTCGGTCTGGAACTGATGTCGCTGTCGCTGTACGCGCTGGTTGCTCTGCGCCGCGACAACGTCAGCGCTACTGAAGCTGCGATGAAGTACTTCATCCTGGGCGCGCTGGCTTCCGGTTTCCTGTTGTACGGTATCTCCATGCTGTACGGCGCCACCGGCGGTTCGCTGGAGCTGAACGAAGTCTTCCGCGCCATCGTCTCGGGCACCGTTGACCGCACCGTGCTGGTGTTCGGCATCGTGTTCATCGTGGCCGGTCTGGCCTTCAAGCTGGGCGCCGTTCCCTTCCACATGTGGGTGCCGGACGTCTATCAGGGCGCACCGACTCCCGTCACCTTGCTGCTGGGCGGCGCACCGAAGCTGGCGGCATTTGCCATCACCTTCCGTCTGCTGGTCGAAGGCATGCTGCCGCTGGCAGTGGACTGGCAACAGATGCTGATGGTGCTGGCAGTCTTGTCGATCATCATCGGTAACGTCACCGCGATTGCGCAAACCAATATCAAGCGCATGCTGGCTTACTCGACCATTTCGCACATGGGCTTCATGCTCCTGGGCATGATGTCGGGCGTGGTCGACGGCAATCTGTTTTCGGCCGTGAACGCCTACAGCTCCTCGCTGTTCTATGCGATCACTTACGTCATTACTACGCTGGGTACTTTCGGCATCATCATTCTGCTGTCGCGTCAGGGTTTCGAAGCCGACAATCTGGACGACTTCAAGGGCCTGAGCAAGCGCAGCCCGTGGTTTGCCGCCGTGATGATGGTGCTGATGTTCTCGCTGGCCGGCATTCCTCCGATGGTCGGTTTCTACGCCAAGCTGTCGGTGCTGCAAGCGGTGCTGGGCACCGGCCAGATCTGGCTGACCGTGCTGGCCGTGATGTTCTCCCTGATCGGCGCCTTCTACTATCTGCGCGTGGTCAAGGTCATGTACTTCGATGAGCCGACCGACACCAGCAAGATCGAAGCGCCGCTGGACATGCGCATCGTGCTGAGCCTGAACGGTATCTCTGCACTGGCGCTGGGCATGTGGCCAGGCCATCTGATGGATGCCAGCACCAATGCGCTGGTGACCACGCTGGCGACCTTCCTCAGCAAAGTCATTTCCTGAACCGAGGGACGGCTTGAACGTTTCCCTGTTTAGCTGGGTTGTCATCCTGTTGGCCGTGATCGCGGCCAACTTGCCTTTCTTCAACCAGCAGTTGTTCGCGCTGGTACCGCTCAACAAAGCGGACAAATACATCAAGCCGATCTGGATACGCCTGCTCGAACTGCTGGTGCTGTATTTCCTGGTCGGCCTGATCGCATATTTTCTCGAAACCAGTATCGGCAATGCCTTCCCGCAAGGCTGGCAGTTTTACGCCATCACAGCTTGTCTGTTTCTGGTGCTGGCGTATCCCGGCTATGTGCTGCGCTATCTGCGCAAGCGCCACGGCTGATTGCTGGCTGAATGCAGGCCTGATGTTTGCTTGCAGACATTGTGGTCGCCGGTCTCCCTGATACTGCAAGCCTGAGCCGCATCATTTCATTGTTATCTGATTGCCTCTTCGCCAGCCCGGACTCCAGGCGCCTCAAGCTGGATTCCTGCTGCGCGTATGCCGCACGATTTCTTTCAAACGCTTCGTATCATTAACCTATCGAGATAGCCGCCCATGGATGCCCATCTGAGAGAAACCCTGAAAGATACCCAGCAAGTCTACGACGGCAGTTTTCTGAAAGTGCAACGCGACGTCGTTACGCTGCCCGACGGCAAGGAAGCGGTGCGCGAGTACATCAAACATCCCGGCGCGGTGGCCGTGCTGCCGATGTTCGATGACGGCACAGTGCTGATGGAGCGCCAGTTCCGCTATCCGCTGCATAGGGTGTTCATCGAATTCCCGGCCGGCAAGCTGGATCCGAATGAAGATCCGCTGGAATGCGCCAAGCGCGAGCTGAAGGAAGAAACCGGCTACACCGCCACCGAATGGCAATTCGTCTGCACCATCCACAACGCCATCGCCTATGCCGACGAACATCTCGATCTGTATCTCGCGCGCGGTTTGAAAGAAGGCGAGCGCAAATTGGATGAAGGCGAATTCCTCGACATCTATAAGGTGCCGCTGACGGAACTGCAGGAACAGGTGCGCAAGGGCGAAATCACCGATGTCAAAACAGTGATCGGCGTGTTCTGGCTGGAAAAGATTCTGAGCGGCGAGTGGACGCTGCCGGGCTGATTCAAGGCCTCGGCCACGGTAATGAGCGGAGCACCGCAAGCAGAAAAGCCGGGCATGCGCAATTGCACATGCCCGGCTTTTTCATTGATGCAGCATTGATGCAGATAGGCAGTGCTGTCGCCTGAGCGGGGTTCAGCGCGGCGTCACTTGCTTCAGAAACTCGCCCACCTGCGGCGCATAAAACTTCGCCGAGGCCGTGGTGCTGTGGCCGCGTGTTTCAGTGCTGGCAGGAATCAGCAGAAGCCGGGCGCGTGTCAGTTGTTTCAATGCCTCGACCAGGGTGCCGGTTTCTGGCGGATTGCGTTCATCGTCAGCAGAATTGATTGCCAGCAGCGGCGCCTTGATGCGCGACAGATTCGGCATGGCGTTGTAGTCGCCCGATGAACTCCACTGATAAATGAAGTCATTGGCGTCAGCCGTCACCGGCGCATTCAGTCGTTCATCGACGATCTTGTCGGCCAGCGCGCGGGTCGGCGCCTGGTTCTGATACGCCAGCGTGCCGCCGCTGGTGGCGATGCCGAACATGGTGTTGGCCAGACGCAGCGAAGGCGGCTGAGTCGTATAGTTGCCGTTGTTCCAGGCCGGATCCTGCTTGATCGATTCCACCAGCATGCGGCGCATCATCCAGTTGCGGCTTGCCATTTCAACCGGCTGCGAAGCCATCGGCACCAGCGCATCCATCATGTCGGGATAAGTCTCGCCCCACAGCCAGGTCTGCATGCCGCCCATGGAATTACCCATCACCAGCTTCAGGTGTTTCACGCCCAGGCCTTCGGTCACCAGCCGGTATTGCGCCAGCACCATGTCCGCATAGTTGTATTGCGGGAAACGCATGCGCAGGCCGTCGGACGGCTTGGACGACTTCGCCACGCCGATTGCATCCGGCATGATGACGTAATGCTTGCTCGCATCCAGCGGCTGGCCCGGGCCGAACATCAGACCGCCGAAATCCTTGCCCAGAAACGCCGCGCCGCTGCCATAAGTGCCATGCAACAGCAGCACCGCCGGCTGCGAAGGATCGCCTACGGTGGCGTAATGCAGGCGCAGATTATCAATGGATTCACCGGTATGAAAAGTGAATTTCGGAGCGATCCAGTCGGCTTCCTTGCGGTTGGGGTAATCGGCGCTTTGCGCCAGCGCGGCAGTAGATATGGTCATGGCGGCAAACAGGAGCGGCGAAATCAGTCTGGAGGTGAGTCTCCGAATCATGGTGTCCTCTATAGGGGGCTTGGAGTGGATGCCCATACTAATGGAAATCAACAGCCTGCGTCCTGCTTGCGCCTTCGGAACATCAAACTTCCTCCAGGAATTTTTGCTGAAGACCCGTTGCGACGGCTTATCTTGCCTGTAAAAAATGGTTAAGATATCCGCGCAATTAAAATTCAAAAACGGGGAATCCAATGTTAAAAAATATCTGCGCCATGGCAGCCATTGCCATCGGGCTGGTGGGGTGCGCCGCGCCTGCTCACATTCCGCTCAGCGAAGAAAATGCCAAGAAAATTCAGGTCGTCAATGTTCGCAGCATGGTGGTTCAGGATGAAGTAATCGCCAGAGCCGATCCATCGAATATCTCTGCCGGCATGGGAGGAGGGCTGATCCCGGCCCTGATCGATGCATCGGTCACGGCGTCGCGGCAGGAAAAACTGCAAACCGCAATGGAGTCATTTTATGAGTCCATCGACGACTATGATTTCCGCAGCATTTACTGGTCCGAGCTGAGCACCGAATTGCGTGAGCGTTATCCGCTCAAGATCAAGACCATCGTCACCACGCCGCGCGGCATGAGCTACCGGCAGGAGCAGGCGCTGGCGCCGACCCTGAACGACAATGAAGGAGAAATGCTGATGGCGACCATTTATTTCCTGTCGCCGGATTTGCGTACGCTGACCGTTTCAACGCGGGCCCGCTTGCTGATGAAAGGGGCTCTGGACCCTGTCTACAAGAATACCTTTACGTATCAGTCTTCGATCGTCGGTACCGGCGGCGAGCAATCCGCCAAATCCTGGTCGGAAGGGGGCGGCAAGCCGTTTCTGGAGAAGCTGCGCGAAGGCGTGCACGAGACGCTGGCGATGCTGACGATCGACATGAAAAATAATGCGCCGGTCCCGGCCAACGCGGAAAAAGTGACGGCCAAATATAACTTCGGCGAGATCAGCTCCGGCGACCGCAACAGCGTCAAGGGCAGCCTGGTTGAAAAACATGGTGATCGCATCGTCCTGCGCAATGACGCAGGTGAACTGTTTTCAGTATTGCCTTGATCACCAATGGAGAACAATAAAATGAATAAAACATCAATCCGCATGATCATGCTGGTTCTCGCCGCAGCCGCCGGCTTTCAGGTGCAGGCGCAAACGGCGCCGGCAGCGCCTGCCGGCGATCAGCCGCTCAGCATGAAATATGATGCCGTCGCCAACGACATTCCATTTGCGCCGCTCAAGAATGCATGTGCGATTCGCATGTTGCCGGTCGTCGACGCCCGTCCCAACAAGGAAACCCTGGGCGCCAACTTCGGGGCAGCTCTGCTGAGTGGCGACGCGGCCGCATGGTCGGCGGATGCCTTGCAGAACCTGAGTCAGTTCGGTTTCAAGGTCGAAACCATCAAGGTCGCCGATGGCCGACCCGGCCTGACACTCTTGCCGCAGATCACGCGGGCCTACACCTGGCAGATCGGCGTCAAGCTGTTCGGTACCGTGGTCGTGAAAGTTGACTATCTGAAGCCGGACGGCAGCGTGGAGAGCAAGACTTACCGCGCTTCCGGGAACAAGATCAATATGTGGGGCGCAGACTATGAGTTCATGACCACGCTGAATTACGCCTTCAACAATCTGCTGCGCACGATGGCATCCGATGTTGAAAAGCGCTGCGCAAAACAGGCATAGCACAAGGTAAAGGCTGGGCCTGAAATGGCTCTGGTGCTCTGATGTGCGGCTCTGATACGAATGCCGAGCCATAAAAAACGGCGCTTCAAAGAAGCGCCGTTTTCATTTTCAATTGCAGTTTCAATCCTGCCGCCAGCCGGTCACATATTCGAGTAATTCGGCCCGCCGCCG